>NZ_CP101443.1:0-5570563 GCF_059134155.1 Massilia sp. FBCC-B171
GCCACCCGGCCGCCATCGCCCGCGCCGGGCTGATGCAAACCCTGCGTTCGAGCTACATGATGTGGTTCCTGGTGCCGGGCCTGGCCGAGCGCGCGCTGATGGCCAGCGACTTTTATCTGATGCAGCGCTTCACGACGGACCGCGCCCAGGTCGGCCACTGGAAACGCAGCTTCCGCGAACCCGCCCGCATGACCGCGGCCCTGAATTACTACCGCGCTAATGTGCCGCGTGGGATCGTCCTGGCGACCAGGCACACCCCCGTGCGGGTGCCGGTGATGGGCATCTGGAGCAGCGCCGACCCGGCGCTCGGCGAAACCCAGATGCGCGACTCCTCGCGCTATGTCGCCGACAGGTTCCGCTATGAACGCATCGAGGGCGCGGACCACTGGCTGCAGGTGACGGCGTTCGAGCAGGTCAACACTTTATTACTCGACTTCTTCGCCAAGGGCGCCTGAGCAGACCTCCGACTCGGTTGAGGGCGCAACGACCTCGTACGCATTGGCCATGCTGATCGCGCGCGACCCGGCCGGACGCCGACCTTGAATCCTGAAGTGATCAACCCGTGGAGTTCGGCATGCCTTTTTCCTTTTTGCTTGTTGTGATCGTCCTGCTTTGCGCCGTGGTCAGCCCCATGGTCGGGGCTGGGATCATCTGGGCGCTGTGCCTGAAGCGATGGCGATATACCGGCGAGCGTGCGGGAATAATAGGTGGCATCGTAGCGGCGATATGTATCGTGATCTATGTGGCCCTCAACGCCTTGTTAGGGAAAGGCATTCCGATTCAACCAATGAGCGTTGCTGTCGCTGGCGGAGCCGGTTTTACAGCCGGAGCACTGGGCGCGTGCGCATGGATATGGATGAGGGTTCCCGGTGGTCTGACAACGCCTTCTTGAGCGCCGCAATGGGTTGGAGCAGACGCTACAATAGCTCCGCAACTGGTTCGGAAGCGGCCGCACTGAGCGGCTGAGATCGGCCGAAAGCCGCCGATCAACTCACTTGGAAAAACAAGATGCGCATGATTGGCTGGCCTGAAGTACCTGCTGTAAATGGCTGCATTATGCCTATGACGATCGTTGACGTAGATTTTCAGGGGACGCCAGAAGAGCTGCGGGCGATTGGGGCGTTTTTGTTGAAGGCAGCAGCAGAACTTGAATTTGCTGAGTCTAACAACTCGGCATTGCACTTAAGCCTTGATCTGGGAAATTCAAACTCTCGCGCTGGAGTTGGCCTGTCGGTTAACGTCGTGCGACATGGCGAATTCTAAGCGTCGGCTTCGGGTCGTTACGGACGTCCAGGTAGGTCTGCAAACTTCTGCGCATTCAACACCCACAACCACCGGTCGATCATCTAGTTACATGAAACCAAACTTCCACGAGGTAGCAGGACTATGGGAACGCGATGGATCGCTTCGGGACATTTACGTCCAGGATACCGAAGCTATGCACTGGGATTGCTTCGATCAGCTGCTCAGCCATTACGAATGCTCGTACACCTTTAACGGAGTGGTGGCCCCATTCCCAGGATCGCAAAGCGCTCTAAGCAATCGTGACGGTTCGCATGTGTTGTCGATTTTGTTGGACGTCCCGGTTGAAATTTGCTGTCATTTCTTTATTGCCGAGCAGCTAGAACTCGACATATCGCCTAAGGAAGTTTCTGGCCCATCAGAGCATGAGGAAGTGTTGTCATTTGTCGAAAACTTGGCGGAAACTCTAGAACTCTCTGCGGACATCACTCCCGAAAACTCAGAGCAAACGCCGTTTCTGACGTACGTGCCGCAGACAAAGATGTGGCGCATACACGATAATCCATCGTAGCCGTCAACGTCCGCTTCGGTAGTTCTAGAAGCTCTGTGACACTCTTTTGGGCGCCGCGTTCTGCGGCGCCCAGTTCCATGTCCCGATTACAACGCCGCAGCGTAGATCGCACGTGCGTCCGCGCGGGTGAGCTCGCGTGGGTTGTTTCCCAGGAGGCGGGTCTGCAGCATGGCGTCGTCCGCCAGCCGGTCCAGGTCCGCTTCCGCAATCCCCATTTCTTCCAGACGCGTCTGGATGCCGGTCCGGGCCGCGATCTGTTGCATTGCAGCAATCAAGGCTTCGGTGCGCTCTTCCGGCGTGCCGCTGCAGCCCGGCACCACGATGTCGGCCAGCTCCGCATACAGGGGCGCGGCGTGCGAGGCGTTAAAACGCAGTACGTGCGGCAGGACCAGGGAATTCGACAGGCCGTGCGGTACATGGAAGATGCCGCCGATCGGATAGGCCAGTGCGTGCACCGCCGCCACCGGCGCGTTCGAGAATGCCTGGCCGGCCAGGCAGGCGCCGAGCAGCATGGCTTGTCTTGCTTCCAGGTTGGCGCCGTCTTCGACCGCAATCATCAGGTTGGCTGAAATCAGGCGCAGTGCCTCGCGCGCCAGGTTGTCCGACAGCGGGTTCTTCTTGAACTTGCTGGTGTACGCCTCGATCGCATGCACCATCGCATCGATCCCGGTGGCGGCCGTGACCAGCGGCGGCAAGCCCAGGGTCAGCGCGGCGTCGAGCAGGGCCAGGTCCGCATACAGCTGGGGAGCCACCACGCCCATCTTGGTCGTCTCGCCGGTGGTGAGGATGGCGATGTTCGTGACCTCGGAACCGGTACCGGCCGTGGTCGGCACCTGCACCAGCGGTAGGCGCTGGCCCTTGACGTTGCCGATACCGTAGATGTCCTTCAAGGGCTGGCTACTGCCGGCCAGCACCGCCACCAGCTTGGCGACGTCCATCGAACTGCCGCCGCCGAAGCCGACGATCAGGTCGGCCGCAGGTTCACGCGCGGCCTGTACGGCGGCGTGGACTACATGCTCGGGCGGGTCCGCGACAACCTCGGAGAAGATGGTCACGCTCAGACCCTGCGCCACCAGGTTCGCGCGGGCAGGCTCGAGCAGGCCGGTGCGCAGGAAGCCGGGGTCGGTCACGATCAGTACATGCCGTGCCTGCGTAAAACGCTCGGCGACGATCTGGCCAAGGCGAGCGCTGGCGCCCGGTTCCGAAACGATGCTGGCAACGGTATTGAAGGCAAAGGCGGTCATGAACGTCCCGGGTGATTGGTCGAAAAGAGCAAATAGCTTACACCAGAATTGGAACAGCAAGCGGGGAGGGAACTGCCGAGTTGCCGTACAATTTCGCCTTTGAAATGCAAGTGGAAGCAGCAGATGATCGACTTCGTATGGCTCGGTGGTGCGGCCTTCCTTGCCGGGCTGGTGGACGCCGTGGTGGGCGGCGGCGGCCTGATCCAGGTACCCGCGATCTTTTCCTTCCTGCCGAAGGAGGCGCCGGCAACCCTGCTGGGCACGAATAAAATGGCCAGCATTTTCGGGACCGGCACTGCGGCGGTGAATTACGCGCGCCGGGTGCGGGTCGCCTGGAGCGCCGCGGCGCCGGCGGCGCTGGCAGCATTCGCCCTCTCCTTTGTCGGCGCCTGGACGGTGACCCGGGTGCCGGGCGACTTCGTGCGCAGCCTGCTGCCGTTCATCTTGCTGGCGGTCGCCATCTATACCTTCCGCAAGAAAGACCTGGGCGCGGTGCATGCGCCCGTCCACAGCGGCATGGCCGAGCGCTGGTGGGCGGTGGGCATTGGCGCGGCGATCGGGTTTTATGATGGTTTCTTCGGTCCCGGTACCGGCAGCTTCTTGATCTTCCTGTTCGTGCGCTTCTTCGGCTTCGACTTTCTCAGCGCATCTGTGGCAGCCAAGGTCGTCAACGTGGCTTGCAACCTGTCGGCGCTGATGTGGTTCGGTTACAGCGGTCACCTGCTATGGCAGCTTGGCTTGCTGATGGCGGTGTGCCAGATTGCCGGTTCGCTGGTCGGCACGCGCCTGGCGATCAAGCACGGCAGTGCCTTTGTACGCAAGCTGTTCCTGGTCGTGGTGTCGACCCTGATCGTCAAGACTGGCTTCGATGCCGTCGTACGTTTGGCATCCTAGTTTGTTTCACGTGGAACAAAAGCCGGGCTGGCAAGACTTGCTCGGCAATTTTTCGCCTATCTTTTAGGCAGCTTCGTGGATTGTTTCACGTGAAACAGTCGGACAGCGGGCATTGCCTGTGTTCCACGTGAAACAAAATTGGGGCTGTTTTTCGGCCTCGCTGAGTTTGGAAAGGCAAAAGATTCTATAATCGCGCATTAGACACCTCGCCTGACTCCTCCCATCATGCTATTTCCAACTGAATTCGACGTGATCGTCGTCGGCGGCGGCCATGCCGGCACCGAGGCTGCGCTCGCCTCCGCACGCATGGGGCAGAAGACACTGCTCCTCACCCACAACATCGAAACCCTCGGCCAAATGTCCTGCAATCCGTCGATCGGCGGCATTGGCAAGGGCCATTTGGTGAAAGAAGTCGACGCCCTCGGCGGCGCCATGGCCATTGCCACGGACGAGTCGGGCATCCAGTTCCGGATCCTGAACTCTTCCAAAGGCCCGGCGGTGCGCGCGACTCGCGCCCAGGCCGACCGCATCCTGTACAAGGCCGCGATTCGTAGCCGCATCGAAAACCAGCCGAACCTGTGGCTGTTCCAGCAGGCGGTCGACGACCTGATGGTCGAGGGTGACCGCGTGGTCGGCGCCGTGACCCAGATCGGCCTGCAGTTCCGCGCACGCGCGGTGGTGCTGACCGCCGGTACTTTCCTCGACGGGAAGATCCACGTTGGCCTGCAAAACTACACGGCTGGCCGCGCCGGCGACCCGGCGGCCGTCTCCCTGTCGGCCCGTTTAAAAGAGCTGAAGCTGCCGCAAGGACGCCTGAAAACCGGCACGCCGCCCCGCATCGACGGCCGCAGCATCGATTTTTCGGTGCTGGCCGAGCAGCCGGGCGACCTTGATCCGGTGCCCGTGTTTTCCTATATGGGCAATGCCGCCATGCACCCGCGCCAGGTGCCGTGCTGGGTGACGCACACGAATGCGCAAACGCACGACATCATCCGCAACGGCCTCGACCGCAGCCCGATGTACACCGGCGTGATTGAGGGTGTCGGTCCGCGCTATTGCCCATCGATCGAAGACAAGATCCACCGCTTCGCCTCGAAGGAATCGCACCAGATTTTCCTCGAGCCGGAAGGGCTGGCCACGCACGAAATCTACCCGAACGGGATCTCGACCAGCCTGCCGTTCGACGTGCAGATCGCCCTGGTGCGCTCCATGAAGGGCATGGAAAACGCCTTTATTTTGCGTCCCGGCTACGCCATCGAATACGACTATTTCGACCCGCGCGGCTTGAAAGCCTCGCTGGAAACGAAGGCGATCAAGGGCCTGTTCTTCGCCGGCCAGATCAATGGCACCACCGGCTACGAAGAAGCGGCAGCCCAAGGCCTGCTGGCGGGCATGAATGCGGCCTTGCAGACCAAGGGCGAAGAATCCTGGACCCCAGGCCGTTCGGAAGCCTATCTGGGCGTGCTGGTCGACGATCTGACCACCCAGGGCGTGGCCGAACCCTACCGCATGTTCACCAGCCGCGCGGAATACCGCCTGTCGCTGCGCGAAGACAACGCCGACATGCGCCTCACCGAGATCGGCCGCAAGCTCGGCGTCGTGGGCGACGCCCAGTGGGCAGCTTTTGAGACCAAACGCGAAGCGGTTGCGCGCGAGCTCGAACGCCTGCGTTCGACCTGGGTCAACCCGCGCATCCTGGCAGCCGCCGAGTCGGAACGCGTGGTGGGCCAGGCGCTGGAACGCGAGTACAACCTGGCCGATCTGCTGCGCCGCCCGGGCGTCGAATACCAGACCTTGATGACGATGACGGGCAGCGAAGGCCAGGCCTTGGCCGGGCCTGGTGTCGAGGATCCAGCGGTGCAGGAACAAGTCGAAATCCAGTTGAAATACGCCGGTTACATCGACCGCCAGGCGAAGGAAGTGGAGCGCCATGACCACTACGAAAACCTGAAACTGCCCGATAACCTGGACTATCTGGATATCACCGCGCTGTCTTTCGAGGTGCGCCAGAAGCTCGATAAACAGCGCCCCGAAACCCTGGGCCAGGCATCGCGCATTTCCGGCGTGACCCCGGCGGCGATTTCCCTGCTGCTGGTCCACCTGAAAAAACGCGGTGCCAAAGGTTTTACCGCGGCGACGCCAAATACCACCGAGGAGGCAGCGCAGTGAGGGGTTTTGACCGCGAAAAATTGATGAGCCTGCTGAGCGACGGCATCGACGACATGGATTTGCCGCTCTGGGCTGCCCAGCGCGAACAATTGATGGATTACCTGGCGCTGATGGCCAAGTGGAACAGCGTGTACAACCTGACCTCGCTGCGCGACCCGCTGCAGATGGTGACGCACCACGTATTGGACTCGCTGGCGGCCGTGCCGGCGTTTAAAGACGCAAAAAATGTGCTGGACGTCGGGGCAGGAGGCGGTTTGCCCGGCATCGTGCTGGCGATTGCCCGTCCCGACATAAAAGTCTCCTTGATCGACACCGTGCACAAGAAAACCGCGTTTTTGACCCAGGTGAAAGCTGAATTGGGCCTGGCCAACGTCACCGTGTACACGATGAAGGTGCAGGAGCTGAAAGCAGGCCCTTTCGACGTGATTACCTCGCGTGCGTTTGCCGACCTGTCGGACTTCGTCAACTGGTCCGGCCACCTGCTGGCCGAGGGCGGGCAATTTATCGCCTTGAAAGGGACGGCGCCGGCGGAGGAGCAGGAAAGGCTGCCGGGGGAGTGGAAAGTGAAGGAATTGCGGCCTATCCGGGTGGCGAAACTGGAAGCCGAGCGGCATCTGGTATTCATCGAAAAAGCAGCGCAAACCAGCTAACAATATAAATGGTTTATACCGTTTATTTCATATAAATCGAACGAACGGTTTATTGAGTATGAACGGTATGGCCTGAATTGTCTCGTCCAGAAAGAACAGATGGCAAAGATATTTTGTGTTGCAAACCAAAAGGGCGGCGTCGGCAAGACGACCACCAGCGTCAACCTGGCCGCGGGCCTGGCCAAGCTGGAACAGCGCGTGCTGCTGGTCGACCTCGACCCGCAGGGCAATGCGACCATGGGCGCCGGCATCAACAAGGCCTCGCTCAAGGCGTCCACTTACCAGGTGCTGCTTGGCGAGGCGGACGTGAGCGAGGCACGCCAGCGCTCGGAAGCGGGGCGCTTCGACGTGCTGCCCGCAAACCGGGAACTTGCGGGCGCCGAAGTCGAGATGGTGGAACTGGATAACCGCGAGCGCCGCTTGAAGCACGCGCTGGCCAAGGTCGACGCCGATTACGATTTCATCCTGGTCGACTGCCCGCCGGCACTGTCGATGCTGACCCTGAACGGCCTGTGCGCCGCGCACGGGGTCATCATCCCGATGCAGTGCGAGTACTACGCACTGGAAGGCTTGTCCGACCTGGTGAACACGATCAAGAAGGTGCATGCGAACCTGAACACGGATTTGAAAATCATTGGCCTGCTCCGCGTGATGTTCGATCCGCGCATGACGCTGTCGCAGCAAGTCTCGGCCCAGCTCGAGCAGCACTTCGGCGGCAAGGTATTTAAAACGATCATCCCGCGCAACGTGCGCCTGGCCGAAGCGCCCTCGTATGGCGTGCCGGGGGTGACCTTCGATCCGTCGTCGAAAGGCGCGCAGGCGTATATCGCGTTCGGGGCCGAAATGGTCGAACGCATCAAGACAATGTAAATAAGAGAGTTATCCACACATGGCGACGAAAAAACTCAAGGGCCTCGGCCGCGGTCTCGATGCATTACTCGGCGGGGACATGATGGATGCGCCGGCTCCCCCGGGCGCGCCGTCCTCGCTGGCGCTGTCCCAGCTGCAAGCCGGTAAATACCAGCCGCGCACGCGCATGGACGAAGGCGCCTTGAACGAGCTGGCCGCCTCCATCAAAACCCAGGGCATCATGCAGCCGGTGCTGGTGCGTCCCGTCGATGGGGGACGCTACGAGATCATCGCCGGCGAGCGCCGCTTCCGCGCCGCGCAGCTGGCCGGCCTGGACGAGATTCCGGTCCTGGTGCGCGACGTCGACGACCAGGCCGCCGCGGCGATGGCCCTGATCGAGAACATCCAGCGCGAAGACCTGAATCCCCTAGAAGAAGCGCAGGGCATTGCGCGCCTGATCTCCGACTTCGATTTTACCCACGAGCAGGCGGCCACGGCCGTCGGACGTTCGCGCAGCGCGGTGTCGAACCTGCTGCGCCTGGTGAACCTGGCGCAACCGGTGCAGACCATGCTGATGGCGGGCGACATCGACATGGGCCACGCCCGCGCTCTGTTGTCTGTAGACAACGCCAGCCAGATCGCGCTGGCCAGTCACGTCGTCTCGAAACGGCTATCCGTACGCGAAACGGAGAAGCTGGTGGCCCGGGCTCTGGAAGAGCAGGCCAGTTCCGCCACCGCGCCGCGTCTGAAAGAAAAGTCGGGCGACATCGTGCGCCTGGAAGAAGAGCTGTCGGACAAGCTGGCCACGCCGGTCGTGTTCAAGATGGGGCCGAAGGGCAGGGGGCAGATGATCATCGATTTTGCCGACCTCGATATCCTGGAAGGGGTGCTGGCGCGCCTGCGTGCATAAGTATCCGTTTCCGTTCATGCGCTTGTGGATAAACCTGTCGACAAGCGTGTGAACAGGGCTGTGCAGGCCTGTGGGGAAGTGGTCGGAAAAAGTGTGGTCAGGCGGGGGACAAGTGATGCCGGCTCCCAGGCTAGATTGAAGAACGCGTGGACACGGGTGTCCACCCTAGGTGAGCCTGAATGCGAATGGCATCCGCGATTTGCATGCATGCCATTTTGCCCTTGCCAGGCTGTGGATAAACATGTCGATAAGCCTGTCGACAGCGTGTGCTTACCATGTGCACAGCCAGTGCACAAATTCAAGGCAAAACAACCGCCAGCACGAACGCACCGGATTGGCGCGCCATCGCTCGCCGGCCAAGGCACCGGCAGCACCCTCCGGCGCTGATTTCCCTGCGTGCGAATATTTCTGGTGATGCAACAACCGCGCAGCCCCGAACTGGCTCAGCTCGCCTGAGCATTCCTGCTCCAACATCTGTATTTCCAGACGCGAACTACTGCGAAAATCAGCGTTTCCCGCAATATTTCTGTGGTATTTCGCGCTGCATTGAAAAGCCTTAGCCCAGCCGGAATCGTTTGACTCGAATACCCTAACGAACTTATAATCCCGCTGATTCATGTAATTACCACACCGTTACTCGTTTCAAATGGCCAAGGCGAAAGAATAAAAATGTTGCGCCTGGTCTCCCTGCAATTGATCGCGACAGCAGTCGTCGGCGTCCTCGCTGCACTGTTGGGGGGATGGCCTGCGATGTTTTCGGCGGTACTCGGTGGGATCTGTTGTGTCGTGCCCAACGGCATTATGGCGGTGCGACTGTTCGCAAGCGCGCAGAAACCAGGCGGCGCGAACCCCGCAACGTTTTTCATCTGGGAATTTATAAAGATTGCACTGACGGTTGCCCTCCTGTGGCTGACCGCCATGCTGTACCGCGACCTGAACTGGCTGGCGCTGATCGCCGGGTTCGTCGTAGCGCTGAAAAGTTACATATTCTTATTATTTAGGCACTGATATGACGACAACCGTAGAAGGCGCAGCACACCACGCGCCCACCGCATCAGAGTACATCAAGCACCACCTGGGCCATCTGTCGACGGGCCATCAGCAGGGTCCGGTCGATTTCTCGGTGATCAACCTCGACACCGTGTTCTGGTCGGTCGCCATGGGCTTGCTCGGCTGCCTGATCATGTGGTCCGCAGCGCGCAAGGCGACTGCCGGCGTGCCGGGCCGTTTCCAGGCTGCCGTCGAAATCCTCGTCGAAATGGTGGACAACCAGGCCAAGGCCATCGTCCATGGCGACCGCAGCTTCATCGCCCCGGCCGCGCTGACCGTGTTCGTCTGGGTCGCCCTGATGAACTCGCTGGACTTCCTGCCGGTCGACCTGTTCTCGGCCGCCTTCGGCTGGTTCGGCGTCGAGCACCTGTTCCCGTACCACCGCGTCGTGCCGACCGCCGACCTGAACGGCACCATCGGTATTTCGCTGGGCGTGCTGGTCCTGATGATTTATTACGGCATCAAGATCAAGGGCTTCGGCGGCTGGATCCACGAACTCTTCGCAGCACCGTTCGGCATCTACATGGCGCCGTTCAACCTGCTCCTGAATATCATCGAATACGCAGCAAAAATGGTGTCGCTCGGTATGCGACTCTTCGGCAACATGTTTGCCGGTGAGCTGTTGTTCCTCTTGATCGCTTTGCTTGGCTCGACTGCCACCGTCTTCGGTTTCGCCGGTCAGGTCATCGCCGGCTCGGTCTGGGCAATCTTCCACATCCTGATCGTTTTCCTGCAGGCATTCATCTTCATGATGCTGACGCTGGTCTACCTCGGTCAGGCCCACGAAGGCCACTGATCGGCGCAGCAAGCATCGAACAGAATAGTAGTAGTAACGAAGTAGTAGTTTTTAATCTAGTTTTTTAAATTCACTTTTTGGAGTAATCATGACTGACCTTTCTTTTGTTGCACTGGCTTGCGGTTTGATCATCGGCCTGGGTGCTATCGGTGCTTGTATCGGTATCGCTATCATGGGCGGTAAATACCTCGAAGCTTCTGCACGTCAGCCAGAACTGATGAACACCCTGCAGACCAAGATGTTCCTGCTGGCTGGTCTGATCGACGCGGCATTCCTGATCGGCGTCGGTATCGCCATGCTGTTCGCTTTCGCGAACCCGTTCGTCCCAGTCTAAGACGACGCATCTCAGGTTTTGAAGGGCCGAACCATCGCGGTTCGGCATCCGTTTTTGTGAGAAGGAAAATACCGTGAACCTTAACGCAACTCTGTTTGCCCAGTTCGCTGTCTTCTTCATCCTGGCGATGTTCACGATGAAATTCGTGTGGCCTCCGCTGATGAAAGCGCTCGATGAGCGCGCAGAGAAGATCGCCAATGGGCTGGCCGCCGCCGACCGTGGCAAGGCCGACCTGGCTGCCGCCGAAAAGCGCGTGCAGGCCGAACTGGCCGGCGCCCGTGACGAAGGCCAGAAGCGTATCGTCGACGCCGAAAAGCGTGCCCAGATGATCATCGACGACGCCAAGAAGACCGCCGCCGACGAAGCCGCCCGTATCGTTGCCGCTGCCCGCGCTGACGCCGAGCAGCAAGTGACGCGCGTGCGCGAAGAACTGCGTGGCCAGGTCGCTGCCCTGGCAGTGCAAGGCGCCGAGCAGATCCTCAAGCGTGAAGTGAACGCAGAAGCGCACGCCGCCCTGCTGTCGCAACTGTCGACCGAGCTGTAATCATGGCCGAACTCGCAACCGTCGCCCGTCCCTACGCCGAAGCGCTGTTCCGTGTTGCCCAACAAGGCAACATGGCAGCCTGGTCCGAACTGGTGTCCGAACTGGCACAAGTCGGCGCCAACCCTGATGTGCAGGCGTTTGCCGCCACCCCTACCGTGACTGCGGCCGAGCTGGCCGCTACCCTGGCCTCGCTGGTCAAGGCGCCGGTCACGCCGGAGGCAACGAACTTCCTGACGATGCTGGCCGAAAATGGCCGCGTCACGCTGCTGCCGGAAATCGGCGCGCAGTTCCAGGTGCTCAAGAATGCCCAGGCCGGCGCTGCCGACGCAGAGATCGCCAGTGCGTTTGCCCTGAGCGATGCCCAGGTGGCCGAGCTGATGGGTGTGCTGGAAAAGAAATTTGGCCGCAAGCTGAACCCAACGGTCACCGTGGACCCATCGCTGATCGGTGGCGTGCGCGTGCTGGTCGGCGATGAAGTGCTCGATACCTCGGTACGCGCCAAGCTGCAGCAGATGCATGCTGCGCTGACTGCGTAAGCGCACATTCGCAACGCACGCTGCACCGAACTTTGCACGTCTGGCCGGCATCTCAGTCTTGTCCTACGCATCAAGAAACTATTAGGAGTTAGCACTCATGCAACTTAATTCATCTGAAATCAGCGAACTGATCAAGAGCCGCATCCAGGGCCTCGAAGGTTCGGCTGACGTTCGCAATCAAGGCACGGTGATCTCCGTCGCCGACGGTATCTGCCGTATCCACGGTCTGTCGGACGTGATGCAGGGCGAGATGCTGGAATTCCCAGGCAATACCTTCGGCCTGGCCATGAACCTCGAGCGCGACTCGGTCGGTTCCGTCATCCTGGGTGCTTACGAGCACATCTCGGAAGGCGACATCGTCAAGACCACCGGCCGCATCCTGGAAGTGCCGATCGGTCCTGAACTGCGTGGCCGTGTGGTCAATGCACTGGGCCAGCCGATCGACGGCAAGGGTCCGATCGCCACCACGCTGACCGCCCCGATCGAAAAGATCGCGCCAGGCGTCATCGCCCGCGAATCGGTCTCGCAGCCTATGCAGACCGGCATCAAGTCGATCGACGCGATGGTGCCAATCGGCCGTGGCCAGCGCGAGCTGATCATCGGCGACCGCCAGACCGGCAAATCGGCCGTGGCAGTCGACGCCATCATCAACCAGCGCGGCCAGAACGTGACCTGCGTGTACGTGGCAATCGGCCAAAAGGCGTCGACCATCAAGAACATCGTGCGCTCGCTCGAGCAGCACGGCGCGATGGACTACACCATCGTCGTCGCCGCTTCCGCTTCGGAATCGGCCGCCATGCAATACATCTCGGCCTACTCGGGCTGCGCGATGGGCGAATACTTCCGCGACCGCGGTGAAGACGCGCTGATCGTGTATGACGACCTGTCGAAGCAGGCCGTTGCCTACCGCCAGATTTCGCTGCTGCTGCGCCGCCCACCAGGCCGCGAAGCCTACCCTGGCGACGTGTTCTACCTGCACAGCCGCCTGCTCGAGCGCGCAGCACGCGTGAACGCCGACTACGTGTCGAACTTCACCAACGGCGCCGTCACCGGCAAGACCGGCTCGCTGACCGCACTGCCGATCATTGAAACGCAAGCGGGCGACGTTTCGGCCTTCGTGCCGACCAACGTGATTTCGATTACCGACGGCCAGATCTTCCTGGAGACCTCGCTGTTCAACGCCGGTATCCGTCCTGCGATCAACGCCGGTATCTCGGTGTCGCGCGTCGGTGGCGCCGCCCAGACCAAGGTCATCAAGAACCTGTCGGGCGGTATCCGTACCGACCTGGCGCAGTACCGTGAGCTGGCAGCGTTTGCGCAGTTCGCGTCGGACCTGGACGAATCGACCCGCAAGCAGCTCGACCGTGGTGCGCGCGTGACCGAGCTGCTCAAGCAGCCGCAGTACTCGCCGCTGCCGATCTCGCTGATGGCCGCATCGCTGTTTGCCGTCAACAAGGGCTACTTCGACGACATCGAAGTCAAGCAAGTGCTGCCTTTCGAGGCGGGCCTGCACGGCTACCTGAAGACCAAGCAGGCTGCGCTCCTGTCGAAGATCGAAGAAACCAAGCAACTGGACAAGGACGCCGAAGCAGCACTCGCCGCCGCCATTGCTGATTTCAAAAAATCCGGCGCATTTTAATAATGGACCCGGCGCCGCACGTTGAGTGCGGCGCCGGACACCGGAAGGAGTAAGGACTCATGGCAGTAGGCAAAGAGATTCGTGGCAAGATCAAGAGCGTAGAGAATACGAAGAAGATCACCAAGGCGATGGAAATGGTCGCCGCATCGAAAATGCGCAAAGCGCAGGACCGGATGCGCGCCGCCCGTCCCTACAGTGAGAAAATTCGGAACATCACCGCCAACCTGGCGGGCGCAAATCCGGAGTACACGCACGTGTTCATGGCGCAAGCCAAGAACGTGCAGGCAAAGGCAGTTGGCTTCATCGTCGTCACGACCGACAAGGGTCTGTGCGGCGGCATGAACACCAACATCCTGCGCCAGGTAACGCTGAAGTCGAAGGAACTGGACGCGGCGGGCACGCGCGTCGAGGCCGTTGCCATCGGCAACAAAGGCCTGGGCTTCCTGAACCGCGTCGGCGTCAAGGTGGTGGCGCATGCGACCCAGATCGGCGACACCCCGCACCTGGAAAAGCTGATCGGCCCGATCAAGGTCATGCTCGATGCATACCAGGATGGCCATCTCGACGCCGTCTACATCTGCTACACCAAGTTCATCAACACGATGAAACAGGAACCGGTCGTCGAGCAGCTGCTCCCGCTGCCGGCCAAGCACATGGAGGCGGACAAAGGCGCGATCTCGTGGGATTACATCTACGAGCCGGAACCGCAAGTCGTGATCGACGAGCTGCTGGTGCGTTATGTCGAGGCACTGGTGTACCAGGCCGTCGCGGAAAACCTGGCGTCCGAGCAGTCGGCACGCATGGTCGCGATGAAGGCGGCAAGCGACAACGCAGGCAGCGTCATCGGCGAGCTGAAGCTGATCTATAACAAGACCCGCCAGGCAGCGATTACCAAAGAACTCTCCGAGATCGTCGCCGGTGCGGCAGCGGTCTAAATAAAGAATTTAACTATATCTGAAGGAACGAACATGGCTGATGGCAAAATCGTTCAGTGTATCGGCGCAGTGGTTGACGTGGAATTCCCGCGTAACGCCATGCCGAAAGTCTTCGACGCACTGAAAATGGCAGGCTCCGAACTGACCCTGGAAGTACAACAGCAGCTCGGCGACGGCATCGTCCGTACCATTGCACTGGGCAGCTCGGAAGGCCTGCGTCGCGGCATGATGATCCAGAACACCGGCAACCCGATCATGGTGCCAGTCGGCACTGCGACCCTGGGCCGCATCATGGACGTGCTGGGCAACCCGATCGACGAATGCGGTCCTGTCTCGCACGAGCGCATGGCATCGATTCACCGTACCGCGCCTGCCTACGACGAACTGTCGCCATCGACCGACCTGCTAGAAACCGGCATCAAGGTCATCGACCTGGTCTGCCCGTTCGCCAAGGGCGGTAAGGTCGGCCTGTTCGGCGGCGCCGGCGTCGGCAAGACCGTCAACATGATGGAACTGATCAACAACATCGCCAAAGCGCACTCGGGTCTGTCCGTGTTCGCCGGTGTTGGTGAGCGTACCCGCGAAGGTAACGACTTCTACCACGAGATGGCGGACGCCAAGGTCGTCGACCTGGAAACGCCTGAAAACTCGAAGGTCGCGATGGTCTACGGCCAGATGAACGAACCACCAGGCAACCGCCTGCGCGTCGCGCTGACCGGCCTGACCATGGCCGAAGCCTTCCGTGACGAGGGCAAGGACGTTCTGTTCTTCGTCGACAACATCTACCGCTTCACCCTGGCCGGTACCGAAGTCTCGGCACTGCTGGGCCGTATGCCGTCGGCAGTGGGTTATCAGCCTACCCTGGCCGAAGAGATGGGCCGCCTGCAAGAGCGCATCACCTCGACCAAGACCGGTTCGATCACCTCGATCCAGGCCGTCTACGTCCCTGCGGATGACTTGACCGACCCGTCGCCAGCGACCACCTTCGCCCACCTGGACTCGACCGTCGTTCTGTCGCGTGACATCGCTTCGCTCGGTATCTACCCTGCGGTCGATCCACTCGATTCGACCTCGCGCCAGCTGGACCCGCTCGTCGTCGGCCAGGAACACTACGACACCGCGCGCGCCGTCCAAGGCACCCTGCAGCGCTACAAGGAACTGCGTGACATCATCGCGATTCTGGGCATG
Source organism: Massilia sp. FBCC-B171 (assembly GCF_059134155.1). Taxonomy (NCBI): domain Bacteria; kingdom Pseudomonadati; phylum Pseudomonadota; class Betaproteobacteria; order Burkholderiales; family Oxalobacteraceae; genus Massilia; species Massilia sp. FBCC-B171. Next base: position 15,552 of record NZ_CP101443.1, read on the forward strand.
GACGAACTGGCACCGGAAGACAAGCTGCTGGTCGCGCGCGCTCGTAAGATGCAGCGTTTCCTGTCGCAGCCATTCCACGTCGCTGAAGTCTTCACCGGCGCGCCAGGCAAGTACGTTTCGCTGAAAGACACGATCAAGGGCTTCAAGATGATCGCATCGGGCGAACTGGACCACCTGCCGGAGCAGGCGTTCTACATGGTCGGCACCATCGAAGAAGCAGTCGAAAAAGCCAAGAAACTGGCTGCCTGAGTCGGCTCTTCAACCTGAAGGACACACATGGCAAACACTATTCACGTTGACGTGGTCTCGGCAGAAGCGCAAATCTTCTCCGGTGAAGCAACTTTCGTCGCGTTGCCGGGTGAAGCGGGCGAGCTGGGTATCTACCCGAAGCACACCCCGCTGATCACGCGCATCCGCCCGGGTGCGGTACGCATCGAGAAGCTCGACGGCAGCGAAGAGTTCGTCTTTGTCGCCGGCGGCATCCTCGAGGTGCAGCCCAACGGCGTGACGGTCCTGGCCGACACCGCGATCCGCGGTGGCGACCTGGACGAAGCGAAAGCGCTGGCGGCCAAGCAGCAGGCCGAAGAGATGATGCAATCGCAGGCAGGCAAGATCGACTACGCGCAAGCGCAAGCCGAACTGGCCTCGGCGATCGCCCAGCTGGCGGCAATTCAGCGTTTGCGTTCGCGCGGCCGTTGATTTTTTACCCGCCGTAACAGGGAAGGCAGCCTCAGGGCTGCCTTTTTTTATGGGCCGGGAAGCTATTGCAAAAAATTCTTCGGCACCTACTAGTGTACGCCTTGACGGTCAATTCTCCTCGGCAAGGTCTGCGCATCAAGGGTATGATCGACGCTGAGCACTACTTATCGGATCGATGTTTCAGACATTAGCGTAAGGTAAAATCAACCGGGAGTTTTCATGCCGAACATCAGGGATCAGAAGCTACTCTACCATCTTACAAAAATCGATAACTTAGCGGCGATACTACAGCACGGGCTGCTACCCCGAGCAAGATTACGCGGCTTCGCCGATGTTGCCGATCCGGAGATTATTGCAAGTCGTCAAGCCCACGGACTAGAAAATTTCGTTCCATTTCACTGGTTCGCTCATAACCCGTTTGACGGACGAGTCCAAATAGACCATCCTCATACAGACTTCGTCCTGATAGCTGTACATCGCTCTATAGCTGCTCGTGAGAATTGGACAGTAATACCACGTCACCCGCTTGCGAATCGGGGGCCCGAGTTGCTGAGTTACGCGGACGGAATAGCTGCAATCGATTGGGAGATGATGAACCGACGCGACTACCGCGATTCCCAATGTCGAAGTGTTTGTATGGCAGAGTGCCTGTCGCCGCGCGCAGTATTACCCGCAGATTTTTTCAGTATCTACGTGAAGAATGAACGTATCGCAGAAGAGGTTCGTAAGCAGTTAAAAGCATCTAATTTGAATCGTGATGTGACAGTAAATGCTGGAATGTTTTGCTAAATGATATATAAGAACTTGAACCCGGAGAAAGCGCTCATCTGGCGAATCATACACCGGGATAACCTTGCTTGGATTCTCGATAACGGAATTCATTGCGCTAATTCTCAGGACCTCGCTCCAAACTATGTAAGCATTGGCAATGCTGACTTAATTGATAAACGCAGGCATCGAGTCGTCGAGATTTCTCCGGGCGGGACATTAGCGGATTACGTGCCGTTTTACTTCACCCCGTTTTCTGTGATGATGTTAAATATACATTCTGGGCGTAGTGTAAAGCAAAGGCAAAATGAAGAAATCGTAATTTTGGTTTCGAGTTTAAGACATTTAAAAAGAATAAAGAAGAAATTTATCTTTACCAACGCTCATGCATATCCCGGCTGGACAGATTATTACAGTGACCTTGATGACCTTAGTGAGATCGATTGGGAACTTCTCCAGAACAGAGATTTCAAACGGGATTCAGATGACTTAAGGAAGATCGAACGGTACCAAGCTGAGGCATTAGTGCATAAACATCTGCCAGTCGAAGGCTTGCTTGGGATAATTTGCTATACTGAAACATTAAAGAACAAAATCGAACTGCAAGTTCTGGAAAGAAAACTAGAGTTGAGCGTTCATGCACGCACAGGGTGGTATTTCAAATGATTAAATTTACTGTAGGAAACCTCATAAACGCGCGCGCGGATGCTCTGGTGAATACGGTTAATACTGTCGGGGTAATGGGCAAAGGGATAGCGCTTATGTTTAAAGAGCGTTTCATCGAAAATTTTAAACTTTATGCTACGGCATGTAAGGCAAAAGAAGTCAAAACCGGGAAAATGTTCGTTACTGAAGTTAATGAATTAGACGGTCCGAAGTGGATCGTTAATTTTCCTACGAAGCAGCATTGGCGTTCGCCCTCGCAAATGTCTTGGGTAATCGATGGCCTACAAGATTTAAGGCAATTTATTATCGTTAACAATGTGAAGTCAATCGCGATTCCTCCATTAGGAGCTGGCAACGGCGGACTCGACTGGTCAAAAGTAAAACCAGAGATTGAATCAGCGTTAGGCGACTTAGATGCCGAGATAATCGTTTTCGAGCCAACTGATCAGTACCAGAACGTCGAGAAAAGATCGGGCGTAGAAAAATTAACTCCCGCCCGCGCGCTGATTGCTGAGTTGGTGCGTCGGTATTGGGTTATGGGAATCGAATGTACTTTACTCGAAGTACAAAAGTTAGCATGGTTCCTCGAACGCTCTTTTGAACAACATAATCCTGGTGAGAACCCATTAGATCTGAAGTTTGTTGCTCATCGGTACGGCCCATACGCTAACCGACTAGATCACTTGCTAAATAATCTAGATGGAAGCTACCTTCATTGCAATAAACGTATTAGCGATGCTGAACCATTAGAAGTAATTTGGTTCGACGAGAAGCGAAGAGACTTTCTTCAGGCGTATCTGAAAAGCGAGGCAAAGCAGTATCAAAAAGCCCTTGAGTCTACTGCTGCATTAATTGATGGTTTCGAATCGCCGTTTGGTATGGAGTTGCTCGCAACAGTTGACTGGCTGTTGTCGAAAGAGGGGGTGGATGCAAATCTGGCTGCTGTACGCACAGGTTTAAGACAGTGGCGCGGTGGGGAAAGAGCGGCTGAACGTAAAGATCGCCTATTCGATGACAGAGCGTTATCAATTGCGTTAGAAAGGTTGGCAAGACCTCGCGCTCAATCTATACACTGAATATTCACCAATACAGATTTGACTCCTTCCGGAGGGACCGGTACTCAAATCGTATGGTAGAGCCGGCTAGAAGGCCTGTACGCATCGAGAAGCTCGACGGCAGCGAAGAGTTCGTCTTTGTCGCCGGCGGCATCCTCGAGGTGCAGCCCAACGGCGTGACGGTCCTGGCCGACACCGCGATCCGCGGTGGCGACCTGGACGAAGCGAAAGCGCTGGCGGCCAAGCAGCAGGCCGAAGAGATGATGCAATCGCAGGCAGGCAAGATCGACTACGCGCAAGCGCAAGCCGAACTGGCCTCGGCGATCGCCCAGCTGGCGGCAATTCAGCGTTTGCGTTCGCGCGGCCGTTGATTTTTTACCCGCCGTAACAGGGAAGGCAGCCTCAGGGCTGCCTTTTTTTATGCGCTATTGCGTCTGTAGCCGCAGCGCCACCTGCTCCTTGAAATACCCGCTCTGTACATAGCGGTACAGATTCGCCCCCGGGCACACGGTGTTATCGGCATGGTCGCGGTGGCTGGCGATGTTCGCCACCGGCACCCCGTATTTTTTTGCCAGCATCGCCATGACGTCGACCACGGCGTCGAGCTGCGCCTGGTTCGGTTCCACTTCCTCGAAATTCCCCACCACCTCGATCAGCGCATGCCCGCTCGGATCGTATTCCGTATTCGTGTCGCCGGCATAGGCGATGTCGCGCCCAGCATAGGTGCGGCCTTCGAGGTCGATGATGTAGTGGTAGGGGATGTCGAGCCAGCCTTTGGTGTTCCTCGACCAGGTCTGCAAATTGCGCAGGTATTGGCGCGGGTCGGTGCCTGCCTTGAACGGTGCGCCCTGGTGGTGCAGGGTGATGTGGGTGATCGCGTGGCGCCGGCCTTGAATCGGGTCGGCCGCAGTGCCGCCCCAGTCGGCGACGGCGACGATGGCCGGCCCGGTGGCGGCGGGTTGCAGCGCGCAGCCGGTGGCAGTGAATGCAAGCAGGAGGCAGGCGAGGGCGCGCGTGGCATGGGGAACGGTGGTCATGGAGGCGTCCGTACAGAAGAAGCCGCCATCTTTTCACAGGAGGCGCACTTCATGCAACGCGCAGCGGGCCATGCTTTCCTGTTAAGCTGACAAGGACCCGAAAATTCAAAGCGACCATGAGAACGATTGCCCAAATTCTGCAAGACAGCAAGACCATCGCCATCGTTGGCCTGTCCAACAAACCGGAACGCGCCAGCTTCGGCGTGGCCGAGTACCTGCAGGAGCAAGGCTACCGCATCCTTCCCGTCAACCCGGCGTATGCCGGTGAAGAGATCCTCGGCGAGCGCGTCTACGCGACCCTGCAGGAAGCGGCCGATGCGATCGCGCCGAGCGGCCAGCGCATCGACATCGTCGACTGCTTCCGCAAATCCGAAGACATCCCGCCCCTGGCACGCGATGCCATTGCGGTACGCGCCGGCTGCCTGTGGATGCAGCTCGAGATCGAAAACCAGCCCGCCGCCGACCTGGCGCGCGCCGCCGGCCTGGACGTCGTCATGAACCATTGCCTGAAAATCGAGCACCGCAAGCTTAACGCCTAACCGGGTACCCATCATGCTGAAAACCGCCCTCTCTGTTTCCCTGCTTGCCGCCGCCGTCTCGGTGAGCGCGCAACCGACCGCTGTCGTTCCGCACCGCCCTGTGATTGCCGCTGGCCAGGCACCGGCTGCCTGCCCGGCTCTGCTCAAGCAAAGTTTCAAACGCCTGCAGGACGAGGCGCCGCAGGACCTGTGCCAGTACGCCGGCAAGGTGGTGCTGGTCGTGAACACGGCCAGCTACTGCGGCTATACCAAGCAGTACGAAGGCCTGGAAAAGCTGTACGCGAAATACAGCCCGCGCGGCCTGGTCATCCTCGGCTTCCCGTCGAACGATTTTAAGCAGGAATCGGCCAGCACCAAGGAAATCGCGGACCTCTGCTACAACACCTATGGCGTCAAATTCCCGATGTTTGCACCGACCGTGGTCAGCGGCGCGAACGCCAATCCGCTGCACGCGGCGCTGGCGCAGCAGACCGGCAAAGAACCGAAGTGGAATTTCACGAAATACCTGATCGGGCGCGACGGCAAAGTCATCGAGCATTTCCCGAGCAAGGTGACGCCGCAGGATCCTCAGCTGGTGGGCAAGGTCGAAGCCGCGCTGGGACTGTAATCGCGGCAGGCCGGCTGGTCGACGCATCCACTTATCGCCCCCACGCGCAGTTGATCCTCTCGCAGCGCCCACCCGTCGGTAAGGTGTGGCGCGCCGGGTTCGCGATCCGGACACTGAGGCGCTTCTCACTAACGAGGGCGCGCAGATGGCGAACGGATTGTCATACCAGGCGGGACTGCTTGCCTGCCTCTTATTCTCGAGCGGCAGCGCCCTGGGCGCGCGCTTCGACGCTTGTCCTGACGCCGGCACGCGGGCGGACCTGAACGCAAGCGTCTGCGCCCGCGAAGCGGTCCCCCTGGCCTACCATTCGCCCGAAGCGCAGGCAGGCGAACAGCTTTCCCTGTTCGTTCGCAAATTTCCGGTACGCGGAATGGCCAAAGGCACGGTCTGGCTCGTCGCCGGTGGGCCGGGCGAGTCGGGCGCGTCGCTGTACCCGTTTATCGAGCGCCTGCAGCGCAGTTTCCCTGGCTTTGACCTGCTCGTTCCCGATCATCGCGGCACCGGCTATTCCAGCCGCCTCTGTCCGGCCGAAGAAGCGCCCGCCAGTCCTGGCGGCACCTCCCTGGCGGGGGCGGAATGGGGCAGCTGTTTCGGGCAGCTGGCCGGACAGCCGGAGCGCGCTCGCCAGTTCACGATCACGAATGCGGCGCACGATCTGCGGCGGCTGATCGTGCGTCATCACGACGGCAAGCCGGTCCATGTGTATGCCGTGTCCTACGGTACCCAACTGGTGCTGCGCGCGCTGCAGATCGGTCAATTGCCGGTGGCGGGACTGGTGCTCGATTCGCTGGTGCCGCTGCAGACGGCCGAGCGCTGGGACCTGAGCCGGCGCTCGCTGGTCGTGGACGACGTCGGACGCCAGGTGCTGGCGCAATGCGACGCCGATCCACGCTGCGCCGCCGTGCTGGGCGAACCCGCGCAAGGCGTCTACCGGCGCGTGCTGGCGCTGACCGCGCAGCAGCCTGCTCTCCTCGACGGCCTGCCCGGCAGGAACCTGCCGCGCCTGCTGGGCAGCCTGCTGGACGTCACGGCGCTGCGCGCGCGCATCCCCTTCCTGCTGCGCGACCTGGATCGCGGCAGCAATGACGAGCTGGCGTCGGTGCTCGCCCAGCTACCGCAGATCAACAAGGCGCTGCTCGGCTATCCGCAGTCACCCCTGTCGATCCCCCTGGTCAGCATCATCAGCGGCTCCGAAAACAACCTGCGCCCGACGCTGACCGCCGCGACGCTGAAAGAGGAAGAAGACGCGCTGCTGTTCAAGAGTGCCTTGCCGGGGATGCTGTTGCAGCCTACCCTCCCGATGTACCCACGGGACGCCTATTTTGGCGGGCAACCGGCCTGGATGCCGCCCACCCTGGTGTTGAGCGGAACGCTCGATCCAAAGACGCACTACGCCGGCGCCGTCGACCACGTCGCCGAACTGCGCAGATCAAGCAGGGTCAGGCAGGTCACGGTGGCAGGCGCGCCGCACTTCGTCCTCTGGTCGGCACCCGACTGTTTTGAGCGCCACACCAGGGACTTCGTCGCCGGTGTGCACCCGCTTGACGCCGACGCCGTCTGCGAGCCGGCCGGCGTGCCTGCGGAGCTTGCGCTCTCACCAGCTGCCACACGATAAGTCCAGTAGCACTGGTCACACCCCGGCCGGGGTGTGCGTCAGCACCGCCAGCAGCGGACCGCGCAGCGCGTTGCACACCACGATCCCTTCGGCCCGTTCCAGCATGTCGCGCGTGATCACGCGCTCGGCCGCGTCCCAGGCGGGCGCGGCCAGCATCACCGTGCGCATCACGCCGGGCAGCAGGCCGCAGGACAGCGGCGGGGTGTACCAGCGCCCTTCCAGGCGCACGAAGACATTGCTGCGCCCCCCTTCGGTCAGTTCTCCGCGCTCGTTGAAGAACAGGGCGTCAAACGCGCCCTGTACTTCGGCGGCGCGCCAGGCGGCGTCGTAGCGGCTGCGCACCGCCGTTTTATGGCGCAGGAAGACGTCGCTCGATTGGGTTGGCGTCCCGGCCAGCACGACGCGCACCGGCTCGGCCAGGGGCGCCAGCGGGGCCGCCGTGGTGCTCAGGGTGCCGTCCGCATCGAGCGCCAGGCGCAGGCGGTGCACGCCCCCTTCCGGCGGCAGGGCCAGGCAGGCGTCGAGCACGCGCGCATGCGCCGCATTCGCGTCGAAGGGCAGGCCGAAATAGGCGGCCGACGCTGCGATGCGTGCCAGGTGCAGGTCGAGGTGGCGCGGGCCGTCTTCCCACGAGGCCTTGATGGTCTCGAACAGTTCGAAATCATTCGACAGGCCGGTCAGGAAGCGCGCCTTGAGTTTGCATTCCGCGTATTCTCCCTGCGGGTCGCTGTCGAACACGATGCCGGCGCCGACCCCCAGTTCTCCGAGGCGCAGTCCTTCGCCGGGACCCAGTACCAGGGTGCGGATCGGCACCGACATGCAAAAATCGCCGAAGGCGCGGCCGTCTCCCGGCGGATCGAACCAGCCGATCGCGCCCGTGTACAGGCCGCGCGGGTCGGGCTCGAGTTCGTCGATGATTTCCATCGTCCTGCGCTTGGGCGCGCCCGTGATCGAGCCGCAGGGATACAGGGCCGCGAACACCTCGGCCAGGCTCACGTCATCGCGCAGGCCTGCCTGCACCGTGGACGTCATCTGCAGCACGGCGCCGAAGCGGGTCACCTCGAACAGTTTGGGTACGGCCACGCTGCCGGTCCGGGCGACGCGCCCCAGGTCGTTGCGCAGCAGGTCGACGATCATGAGGTTTTCGGCGCGGTTCTTCGGGTCGAGCGACAAGGCGGCGGCGCGTTCCAGATTGATCGTCTCGTCATCGCTGGCGGGCGCCGTGCCTTTCATGGGGCGCGCCAGCAGCGTATCGCCCGTGTGCCGCACGAACAGCTCCGGCGAGAAGGACAGCACGGCGCCGCCGTCCGGCAAGCCGACCAGGGCGCCGTAGGGCACCGGCTGGCGTGCACGCAGGCGGCTGTACAGGGCGAAGATGGAACCGAAGGCGTCGAAGCGCAGCCGGTAGGTGTAATTCACCTGGTAGGTGTCGCCGGCGGCGATGTAGTCGCGGATGCGCTCGATCGCGTCGACAAAACGCGCCTCGTCGACATTCGCATTCACATTGGCCACGCCCGCCGGGGTGGCGCTGGAAGAGCGCGTGGTCAGCCAGGCCAGCGTTTCGCTCGCGCTCAAGACCTCGCAGCGCTCGAACAGCAGCACCTGCGCCAGCGGGCCGGGCAGGGCTTTCGCGGGAATGGCGAGCAGGTGCGCGCCCAGTTCGTAGGTGAGCAGGGGAACGGCGTACAGGCCGCGCGCCAGGGCCGCCTGCAGGTCCTGCAGCACGCCGTTCCAGCCGGCGGCGTCGGCACAGGTGAGGGTGCCGGCGTGGCCCGTGTACAGGCGCGAGCGCGCCTGCGCGTGACCTTCCGCGCTCGCGTCGTCGAGCAGTGCAAAGACGGTGTGCATGGTGAACGTCAGGCCGCCAGCAGCAGCGACAATTGTACGCCCGTGGTATCTGAGGGATTTTGCCGGAAGCCGCTTTTCGCATAGCGGTGCCAGCGCCCGGTCACATAGCTCACCAGCAGGCTGGCGCGCGCGGCGACCTGGTCCTCGCTGCCATGGCCCTGGCTCGCGGCCAGGCGCAGGGCGCCCTTGCAGGCCAGCTCGACGCGGTCATAGAAGGCGTTCATGCGCGCTTGCAGGCGTTCGTCCTCATTGACCAGGGCGTCGCCGATCAGGACCCGCGTCATGCCCGGATTATTCGCGGCAAAGGACAGCAGCATCTGCAAGATGGCGTGGGCCTGGTCGATCCCGCGTTCCTCTTTCTCGGTGATCTGGTTGATCACACCGAACACGCTCGCTTCAATAAACTCGATCAGCCCCTCGAACATCTGCGCCTTGCTGGCGAAGTGGCGGTAGAGCGCCGCTTCCGACACCGACAGGCGCGCCGCCAGCGCGGCGGTGGTGATTTTTTCCCCCTTCGGCTGCTCGAGCATGGCCGCCAGGGCCTGGAGGATTTGCAGTTTGCGCTGGCCTGGCTTGGTGCTTGCCATGGGATCCCGAAAGAGTAGTTGGTCGAATGATTGAATTAAATAACTGGGCGCAGCCGCTGCAGCCGCTTCGGCAGCTGCCGCACGGATTTTACTTTGACATCGACATAATTTGGGCGAATCAATCTGCGCGGCCGCGCCATCGCCAGCGTGCTGCGCTCGTGGGTGCGCAGGTATTGCGTCACCCAGACGGTGCGCACGCCCAGCTGCTTGGCGCTTTTCAGGTTGGCCAGCGTGTCTTCCACCAGAATGCAGTCGCGCGCCGCCACCCCATGTTTTCTGAGCAGGCGCGCCAGCATCAGCTTCGACGGTTTTGGCCGCAGCTGGCCGTGCACCTGCATCTGCTCGATCGCGATGTGGTGCGCGAAATGGCGCCCCAGGCCCAGGTGGCGCATCACGTGGGTCGAATAATCGAGCGGCGCATTCGTGAGCAGGATCTTGCGCCCCGGGAGTTTCATCAAGAGGCGCCCGAGGCCCGTTTCCGAGCGCATCATGGCGCGCAGTTCCTTCAGGTCGTGCGTCTCGCGCAGGAAATCGGCGGCGTTCACCTGATGGTGGCGCATCATGCCGAGCAGGGTGGCGCCATAGCGCTTCCAGTAGCCCAGGCGCGCGGCATCGACCTGGGCCTGCGTGACGGGCGTGATGCCGTCGTCGAGCACGCGCGCGATATACGCGTTCATGTTGGCGCTGATGGCCGGAAAAATCGCATGCGAGGCGTCGTGCAGGGTATTGTCCAGATCAAATAGCCAGACGGGAGAGGCGGGAGTAAGATTTGGCACGATGGCAATGACCGGAGAAATGAATGCGACGTCCGATTATAGTGGTGTTCCTCAGCCTGGTTCTGATGGCATGCCAGGCGCTGGCCGCCGAGCGCGGTGCGCTGTTCACGGTGACGGATAAAGGCAACACGCTGTATCTGTACGGGACCATCCACGCGGGCAAACCGGAATACTATCCGCTCGAGCCGCGCATCGGCAAGGCCCTGGCGGGCGCGCCGACGCTGGCGCTGGAAGTGGACATGACAGGCAATCCTGGCGCCGTGGCGGCGGCCTTCAGCCAATACGGCCTGTTCGCGGCCGGCAGCCCCGGTTATGCGGCGCTCCCGGCGAAGCGCCGCGCGCGCCTCGAGGCCGCCCTGAAGCAGCAGGGCATCGATCTGGGCGCCGTCGCCCAATTCAAGCCCTGGATGCTGGCGACCATGCTGGCAGTGAAGGATGTCGCCAAACTCGGCTACGACCCGGCCCTCGGCGTGGACGCGCACCTGGCCGGCCTGGCACGCGGCAAGGCCCGCATCGCCGAGCTCGAGTCCGTGCACGGCCAGGCGGCCCTGCTGGATGGGCTGCCGATGGAAACGCAGTGGACGCTGCTCGAAGAAACGCTGGCGCACATGGCCTCGGGCAGGCAATTGCGCGAGGCGCGCGCGCTGTTCGAGGCCTACGAGCGCGCCGACCAGAAGGCGCTGGACGCCATCGCGCGCCGCATCGAGAACGACGACAGCGTCAGCGGCAAGTTCATCCGCGACGTGATCCTCATCGAACGCAACGGGCCGATGGCCGACAAGCTCATTGCCCTGCTGGCGCGCGAAAACAATGCGGTGGCTGCGGTCGGCTTACTGCACTTGCTGGGGAAACAGGGCGTACCGGAGCTGCTGCGTGCGCGTGGCTTGCAGGTCAAGAGGGTGTACTAGGGGGAATTGCACTGAAGAGAATGGTGCCCTTTACGTGGATTGAACACGTGGCCTCTCCCTTACCAAGGGAGTGCTCTACCACTGAGCTAAAAGGGCGGTACTGATGTAGCGGCATGGACGCCGCCACAAGATTTTTTTAGTGCGAGCGGATCATAGTGCCAAACGCCTGTTCGGTCAAGACTTCCAGCAACAAAGAGTGCTCGATGCGGCCGTCGATGATGTGCACGGTGTTCACGCCCGACTTGGCGGCGTCGAGTGCCGACGAGATCTTCGGCAGCATGCCGCCGGAAATCGTGCCGTCTTCGAACATCTCGTCGATTTCGCGCGCCGACAGGTCGGTGACGAGCTTGCCTTCCTTGTCCTGCACGCCGGCGATGTTGGTCATCATGATCAGCTTTTCGGCTTTCAGGATTTCCGCGATTTTACCGGCGACGACGTCGGCATTGATGTTGTAGGCTTGCCCGTCCTGGCCGAAGCCGATCGGCGAGATGATCGGAATGAAGGCGTCGTCCTGCAGCGCTTTCACGACCGCCGGATTGATCGCCTCGATTTCGCCGACAAAACCGATGTCGACGAATTCGCCCGGCTTTTCCTTGTCCGGCATGCTCATCTTGCGAGCACGGATCAGGCCGCCATCCTTGCCGGTCAGGCCCACTGCCTGGCCGCCGTAGTGGTTGATCAGCATGACGATGTCCTGCTGCACTTCGCCGCCCAGCACCCACTCGACCACTTCCATGGTCTCTTCGTCGGTGATGCGCATGCCTTGCACGAAGGTGCCCTGCTTGCCGATCTTTTTCAGGGCATTGTCGATCTGCGGACCGCCGCCGTGCACCACGACCGGGTTCATGCCCACCAGTTTCAGCAGGATGACGTCGCGCGCAAAGCCATGCTTCAGGCGTTCGTCGGTCATGGCGTTCCCACCGTACTTGATGACAATGGTCTTGCCATGGAAGTTGCGGATGTACGGGAGCGCCTCGGCCAGGATCTGTGCCTTGATCTGCGGGGAGACCTTGGTCAGGTCACTCGATGGGTCCTCGGTTTTCAAGCTGGTCACGTGAGCGTTCATGGAGAGTCCGAAATGAATGTGGCGGAGATTTTACAGGCAACACGGGCGCCTTGTAGGCATTCTGGGGTGCACTTGTTGTATTTTATCGTGTGACCGGGTCAGGATCGCTGCCGATGAATGCTTCTACGATATTACACATGACGAATAATTCCTGTCGCAGGGGTGCCAGATGAGCCAATGCAGCCGCTGTGGCGCCACTTTCGGCTGTGCCATGGCCGATGGTGGCAACGAACCCTGCTGGTGCACGGCCTTGCCGCCCGTGGTGCCGCTGCCGGGCGTCGACGCCAGTTGCTGGTGTCCGGCCTGCCTGCGCGCGCATATTGCGCAGGCGCCGGAGCTTGATGGCTCAACGGTGCGTCGCGAAGAAACGTAGCATCTCGCGGCTGGCGTCCGGGCCCTTGCCGTCGGTATAGGTACCGCGTGCGCTGCCGCCCGACCAGGCATGGCCGGCGCCGTGGATGACCCAGTGCTCGCCGTGCACCTTGCCGTCGGCGCGCTTGTGCATGGTGCGGGTATAGCTGTGGCCGTCCGGCACGCTGCCCGGTTCGACCGCCATGACCTCGGCGGCGTCGCGCGCATGCACCATCAGCTCGTCGCCATTGGTCGGGTGCACGGTATGGTCCTGGTCGCCGTGGAAGACGATGATCGGGATCGCCTTGCCCGGTTTGTTCTGGCGCTGGAGTTGCCCTTGCATGGCGGCCAGTGCCGACGGCAAGTCGTGGGCCGAAGCGTAGGGCAGGCCGGAGTGCACGCCGACGGCCGCGTACAGGTCCGGGTACAGCGTGCCCATGATGGTGGCCATGGCGCCGCCGGCGGACAGGCCCGCCACATACACCTGGGCCGGGTCGACCTTGTACTTGCCCATGATCTCGCGGGTGATGCCGGCGATGATCGACGGTTCGCCCTGGTCGCGTTTCTGGTCGACGGCGTTGAACCAGTTCCAGCAGCGCGAGGAATTGGCCTGGCGCGACTGGGATGGATAGACGACCAGGCAGCCGGATTCCTCGGCCAGCACGTTCATCTGGGTGCCGCTGGCGAAGTCGTCCGGGTCCTGGGTGCAGCCGTGCAGCATCACCACCAGCGCCGCCGCTTCGCCCGTATACGTGCTCGGCACATACAGTTTATAGCTGCGGGTGCCGGCGCTATTGGTAAAACTGGCGTCGCTGAAGGTGCCCGGCAAGAGCACGGCAGGCTCGTTGGCGGCGGCGCCCCCGTGGCCGAATTTGCGGCTCAGTTCGGCCAGCATGTCGGGGACGTCGCCCGGCGTGCGCAGGTGCGCCGTGCCATTGGCTTGCGACAGGCCCTGCATCTGCGCCTGCGCCGCCTGGGTCATGGCCGACGCGTTTTTCAAGGCATCCTGGATCACCTTGTTGGTATCGATCCGCGGCTTCTTGATCAGGCTGCTGGTGGCGGCGCGCATTTGCGCGAACAGTTTGCTGTTCAAATTCATATTCAGTTTCATGTTGGCTTCCTTTGTGCGCTTAGTGGATGCGCTCTGCCAATGCGGCCTTGACGGCGCTGCTTGCATGCAGCGCCCCCAGGACCGAAATCGATTCGATGGTGGCCAGGGCCAGTTCGACGCTGACGTCGGTGGCGATGCTGGCCATGCCGAGCACCTGGATTTGCAAGCGGATACCGGCCTGTTGTGCTGCTTCCAGGTCGGTCCGGGAATAGTGGTGCATGCCGAGCACAAGGCTGCGGCGGGCGACGGTCTGGCGCACCACCTCGGCGTGCGTGTTGAGCTGGTTGCGGATGGCGGTGCGGATCAAGTCGGTCCGGTTGCTGTAAAAACCTTCGCTGACCAGCAAATCGATCTGGCCCAGGTCGATCATGCCCAGGTTGATCGTGATTTTTTCCGTGTCAGCCAGCTTCGTTCTTGCTTCGTTCGTGTTCATCAGTTGACTCCGCATTTCTTACACCAACCTTTCAAACCATCCTCTTACCATCCACCTGGATGGTTTTGTATGGCGCCAAGTCTACGCGCCTGAGCTCCAGGGTCAAGCGCGATTCGATTGAATAGGGTAATCTATTTCCCCATGAGTCCAGAATTACAACAAGGCCTGCGCTTCGCCTGGCAGTACACCGTCCCCCCACGCGCAACCGTGCCGCAGCTCTACCACGACACCCCGTTTTGCCGCGACATGCCCGAGGTCCTTGCCACCGGCTACCTGGTCGGCATGATGGAACTGGCCTGCGTGCAGGGCATGCTGCCCTTCCTCGACTGGCCGCGCGAACAAAGCCTCGGCACCATGGTCAGTTTTCGTCACCTGGCGCCGACGCCGCCGGGCATGACCCTGCGTATCGAGGGCGAAGTGCTGGAAGTCGAAGGCCAGCGCGTGCGCTTTAAAGTGCAAGCCTGGGACGAGCAGGAACAGGTATGCGAAGGCACGCACGAGCGTTGCGTCATCGATACGGAACGTTTTAATGCACGCGTCGCGCGCAAGATCGGCGCGGCGCCATGAGTACCCTGTCGCATCCCGAACTGCAGACTCCGGTGCCGTCGCCCTGCATCAACCTGTGCGAAATGGACCCGAAAAGCGGCCTGTGCCGCGGCTGCCTGCGCACGATCGACGAGATCGTCGCCTGGGGCAGCGCCGGCGACGACGCCAAACGCGCAGTCTGGCTTGAAATCCGGCGGCGCGAAGCGCAGATCGATTTTGGCTGAGATGCTGCCGCTGCTCCCCCCGTCGATGCGCGTCTTCGAGCGCGGCTGGCTGTCCTCGAACAACGTCTTGTTCCTCGGCGAATCGCCGGCGCTGGTCGACAGCGGCTATGTGACCCACGCGCCGCAAACGCTGGCGCTGGTGCGCCACGCCCTCGCCGGGCGCCCGCTCAGCCGCCTGTTGAATACCCACCTGCATTCGGACCACTGCGGCGGCAATGCCGCGCTGCAGGCGGCGTACGGCTGCCACACGTCGATCCCGGCTGCGGAAAGCGGCAAGGTCGCGGCCTGGGATGAGGAAGCGCTCACTTTCCGTGCGACCGGCCAGCAGTGCGCGCGTTTCAGTTTCGACGCGCTCCTCCAGCCGGGGCAAAAGCTGGAACTGGGCGGCATGGACTGGGACGTGCTCGTCGCGCCCGGCCACGACCCGCATGCCTTGTTGCTGTTCTGCGCGCAGGAAGGCATCCTGATCTCGGGCGATGCGCTGTGGGAAAACGGTTTCGGTGTCATCTTCCCGGAACTCGATGGCGAATCCGGTTTCCTCGAGGCGCGCGCGACGCTCGACCTGATTGCCACGCTCGACGCGCGGGTGGTCATTCCCGGGCATGGCCGGATGTTCGGCGAGGTGCCGGCAGCCTTGCAGCGCGCGTATTCGCGGCTCGATTATTTGTCGGCCGACCCGAAGCGCAACGCGGAGAATGCGGTAAAAGTGCTGGTGAAATTTTTGCTGCTCGAGCGGCAGCGGATCGCCATTGCCGCCTTGCCGGGTTTACTGGCGGGGATACCTGTGGTCGGCAGTGCGATGCGGTTCATGGATGTTGCTGCCTTGGCGGAGGCTCAGGCGCTGGTTGAACGCGTGGGCGGGGAACCCGCCCACCCTACGGGTCTGCGCGAAGTTTGCGACCCTGACCAGACCGAGGGGCATGCATTGCGACGTAGGGTGGGCGGCTCTGCCGCCCACGCGTTCAACGAACGTTCGCCTGCCGCGACGGAAACCAGCGCTCTCTACACCAGCCTCGCCCAATGGGCTATGAACGCCCTGCTGCGTGCCCAGGCCGCCCGCATCGACGGCGATTTCCTGGTCGATGCGTAATTTAGAGCGGCCGATCTAGCACGGTCGTGCTTTTTTGACCCTATAATCTGACCGCCGGTCCACATAACTCCCAAGCCGAAAGCTGCCCATGACGCTGCCAACCGTACTGCAAAACCTCTCCTTACCCGTGATCGCCTCGCCGATGTTCATCGCCAGCGGTCCGGCCCTCGTCGCGGCGCAGTGCAAGGCGGGGATCGTCGGTTCCTTCCCGGCGCTGAACGCCCGCCCGGCCGAGCTGCTCGACACCTGGCTCACCGATTTGCAAAAAGAGCTGGCCGACTACGCCGCCGCCAATCCGGGCGCAAAAATCGGGCCGATCGCCGTGAACCAGATCGTGCACGCCTCGAACACGCGCCTGGAGCACGATGTCGAGGTCTGCGTGAAACACCAGGTGCCGATCATCATCTCCTCGCTGCGCGCGCCGCCGAAGGAGATGCTCGACGCCGTGCACAGCTATGGCGGCATCGTGCTCCACGACGTGGTCTCGATTCGCCACGCCCAGAAAGCGCTGGAAGCGGGCGTCGACGGCCTGATCCTGGTCGCGGCCGGCGCCGGCGGCCATGCCGGCGCCTTGTCGCCGTTTGCGCTGGTGGGCGAAGTGCGTAAATTCTTCGACGGCCCGATCGCGCTGTCCGGCTCGATCGCCACGGGCGACGCCATCCTCGCGGCCCAGGCGATGGGCGCCGATTTTGCGTACATCGGCTCGCGCTGGCTGGCAACCAAGGAATCGAACGTCAGCGACGAATACCGCGACGCGATCGTCGAGTCAAACGCCGCCGACGTGGTCTACACGAATCTGTTCACTGGCGTGCATGGCAACTACCTGAAAAAATCGATCGTCAACGCCGGGCTCGATCCGGAGGCGCTGCCGGAATCGGACAAGAGCAAGATGAGCTTTGGCGACGGCGGCTCGAAAGCCAAGGCCTGGCGCGACATCTGGGGCGCGGGCCAGGGCGTGGGCCTGATGCACGACGTGCCGACCGTGGCCGAGATGGTCGAACGTTTAACGCGCGAATACGCTGCGGCTCGTGCGCGGCTGGCGCTGCGTTAAGCGGGGGGCGTGGGGCTGTTGCCTGTTAAGTTATCGGTGTGCATGATCCGCGTGGGCACGGGGTGCCCACCCTGTAAAGGCAAAGTTGAAATGTCCGCTTTCAGCAAAGTTGAAATGTCCGCTTTTTCAGGTGTGAACATGGAGCTGAGCGGCCCCTTTCTTTGCTGCTGACACGCCTTTCGTAACGATGGCGGCTGGCTGATCGGCACGATAGGTACGGTTGCGCGACTTTTTGTCGAGCAGTGCGTGCAGGGTCTTGCTGTCGATGTCGTTCCGATTTTCCCGACGCGGCAGTGCCAGGCTGGTATGGGTAAATAGCTGACCGTTTGCCCGCAGCTCCACACGGCCATCGGTGTAGGTATGGATGGCAACAGCTTGGCCAATCAGACTTCGGGCTCTGGGGGTATCGTCCAGCCGGTGCTGTACGGTGGCCTGTTGCAGGGTCAGTTGGGTGCTCAGTTTGCGTGTCTCGCAAAAGCTCAGGATGCGCTCCAGGTTTTCGCCGGCTTGCAACGGCGTATGCAGGTCAAGCGGATTGCTTGGCACACGGGCAAACCGGGCGTTGTAACGTGCAGCGTAATCGTTACACCAGGCATTGGCGGTCGTGATATCGCTGATTCCTTCAAGCCTCAGATGTTTTACCAAGCGGTCCTGCAAGGTACGGTTGGCTCGTTCTACACGGCCTTTTGCTTGCGGTGAGTTAGCGCAGATTAGTTCGATTCCGAGTTCATCCATGGCACGTTGAAACTGGGTGCAGGTTCGGCTCGTCGCTATTGCCGAGCGAAACACGGCAGCGCGGTCGGAGTACAACGCCTGGGGCTTGCCGTGTTGTTCGACGTAGCGCTGCGTGGCCTCGAAATAGCTGGCCGTTGATTCACTCGGGGCGAAGTGCAGCTGCAGCAGCTTTCCGGTTGCATCGTCGATGTAGACGAGCAGTGCGCAAGCGTCTCCACGTCGCTCGAACCAGTGATGGCGGCTGCCGTCGATCTGGACCAGTTCACCGAAACAGGCGCGCCGCTCGCGCGGCTGGTGCAGCGCAGCCATCCGCGCGGTCTTTGGGATCCACAATCCCGCCTCGATCATCAGGCCACGCAGCGTTTCTTTTGACACGATGACGCCGTGCCGATCCCGCAGCTGCTCGCACGCCAGTGTTGGGCCAAAATCGGCGTAATGGTCGCGTACCAGTTGTAGGGCTGCCTTGGCCAGGCCCGGCCCGAGCTGGTTGTTGCTCAGCTTGCCTCGCTTGCCAGAAATCATGGCGCCTACGCCATCCTCTGCAAACCGCTTGATCAGGCGCCGCACCTGCCGGGTCGTTATTTGAAGCCGTTTCGCCGCAATCGTTGCCTTGACCTCGCCACGGGCACACGCCCCCACGAGTTCAGCCCGCTCTAGCTCCTGCATCGTAATGCTCCCGATTTTGCTCACGCTCGACTCCAAACGATTCGGAATCGACAGCATGAACTATCTAGCAAAAGCGGACATTTCAACTTTGCTAGAAGCGGACATTACAACTTTGCTCTTACACACCCTACGGTTACCTGTAGTGGCGAGATCATAAAAAACCCGGGATACGTAGCGTATTTCGTACGGGGTCATGGAGGCCAATGGCCTCCATGACGGGTTCACCGGGCACTCCGTGCCCACGCGGATTCAACGAACCACGAACACACCAGGCAACAGCTCCACGCACCAAAATAACAAGGCCTCCATGCGGAGGCCTTTTTTGCGCTTCAACTTAAAACACTCCGATTCAGGAGGCTTTTACATCCGGAATCGGATACTCCGTTTCCGGCTCGGCCGGCTTCAGATCTTCCTGGCGGATCGACCACAGGCCCGGCAGGTTGCGCCAGTAGCCATATACGTCCATGCCGAAGCCGACCACGAAGGCGTTCGGCAGGCTCAAGCCGGTGATGTCGGCGACGATCGGCTTCTTGCGCCCGATGTCCTTGTCGGCGAACACGGCGATGATGACTTCCGCGGCGCCCATGTCGAGCAGGCGCTGCTTGACGTGGGCGAGGGTTTCGCCTTCGTCGAGGATATCGTCGAGCACGACGATGACGCGCCCGGCCACGTTCTGGCGCGGGATGACTTTCCACACGACTTGTCCGCCGCGGTCGTCGTCGCCATAGCGGCTGACGTGGATGTAGTCGAACTCGAGCGGGAAGTCGAGCTGGGGCAGGAGAGTGCCGGTGAAGACGACGGCGCCGCCCATTACGCCCAGCACCAGCGGGAAGCTGGTGTTATCGGGATGCTTGAAACGCGTGTTGAGCACGTCTGCGACATGGCGTACGGCGTCCTGTACCTGGCTCGGGGAGACGATCTCTTGCGCATGTTCCAGCAGGCCCTGGGCGCGCACTACATGAAAATCTTGCATGGCTCATTGACGTAAAAGGGGTAACAGGCCAATTATCGCGAATATTGCCAATGTCGGGCGGACTATTGGCAGGCGGTAGCGTGCGCCGCTATTTTTCGTCCTTGCCATGCATGACCATGATGGTCTGCTGCATCAGCGCGCACAGGTGTTCCTTGCCATCCTTGATCGCGAATACCTCGGCCTTGGTGACGATCAGCGTGCGTCCCGGACGCACGACCGCCCCACGCGCGATGAGCTGTTCGCCGTCGGCCGGCGCCACCAGATTCATCTTGTACTCGACGGTGAGCACCGAGGCGCCGGGCGCGGCCACGCTCATGGCCGCGTAGCCGGCGGCCGAATCGGCGATCATGCCGACCACGCCGCCATGCACGAAGCCATGCTGCTGCTCGACCCCGTCCCAGTGCGGCAGGTGGATTTCGGTGCGTCCAGATTCCACCACCGCCAGGCTGGCCCGGATCAGCCGCATGGCGTTCTGGCGCGCGAAACTGGCGCGGATGCGTTCTTCGATTTGCGGGTCAAGTGGCGGCGTCATCGATTTCCTCAGCTGTAGTCGCGTGCGTCTTCGATTACCTTGCCGTCGTCCGGCAGCGTGCCGGGGGCGACAAAGGCCACTTCGCCGCGCAGTTTGGTGACCTCGCGGATCGAGGCCGCGATCGCCGCTTCGAGCGCGGGATCGGGCGTGCCCGCCAGTTCGCACTGCAGCGTCATTAAATCATTCGCCATCTGGCCCGAGACTACCAGTCTCGCTTTGATCACTTCCGGATGGCGGCGCACGATGTTCTGCACCTGCGAGGCGTGCACGAACATCGCGCGCACCTTGGTGGTCTGGTCGGCACGGCCCATCCAGCCCTTGATGCGCGCATTGGTCCGCACGCCTGGTAGAGCATCGACCAGCAGCGCCGACAGGTCCCCGGTGGCAAACCGGATCAGCGGGTAATCCGGATTGAAGAGCGTGACCACCACTTCGCCGATGTCCCCGGGCGCCACCGGTTCGCCGCTGCCGGGCCGCACGATCTCCAATAACACCTCTTCATCGAGCAGCATGCCCGGATCGAGCACGCCGTCGGTCGCCGTCTCGTAGGCGATGCTGCCGATGTCGGCCGAGGCATAGGTCTGGAACACCTGCGGCACGCCGTTCTCAACGAACCAGCTGCGCAGCGACTCCGGCAGCGCCTCGGCGCCCACCAGTGCGTGCTGGACGCTGCTGATGTCGGCGCCTGTCTCGCGCGCCTTTTCGATGATGATGCGCAGGAAAGAGGGCGTGCCGACATAGGTATCCGGACGCAGCGCGGCCATGGCCTGCACCTGCATCTCGGTCTGCCCGGTGCCGGCCGGGATCACGCTGCAGCCGATACGGGCCGCCCCGCTTTCGACCATGAAGGCGGCCGGCGTGAAGTGGTAACTGAAGCAGTTCTGCAGCAGGCCGCCGGCGCGCACGCCGGCGGCGAACATCGGCCGCGCGAAGCGCCACCAGTCGGCGCCGCGCCCTTCCGGATCAAAAATCGGCCCGGGCGACATGAACACGTGCGCCATGTCGCGCGTTGCCGTCGCGGCCAGGCCGCCAAACGGCGGCGCCGCTTCCTGCAGCGCCTTTAAATCGGACTTGCGCGTCACCGGCAGTTGGGCCAGTGCTGCGCGGGTGGTGATGGCGGCCGGGTCGATCCCGTCCAGGATCCGGGCCCAGCCCGGGGCCTGCTGCGCGCGTGCGACCAGGCCGGGCAGGCGCGCCAGCAGGTCGCGTTCGCGTTCTTCCGGGGCGCGGGTTTCCAGCGCATCGAGGGTGATGCTGTTCATGGTGCTTCTCCGGTGGGGTCGTCTGTGCTCAGGCCAGCCAGCGCTTGCGCCGGCGATAAAATTTCATGTCCCTAAAACTCTTGCGGCCCGCGCTGGAGACGCCCAGGTAAAACTCCTTGACGTCCTCGTTGTTGGCCAGGTCCTGCGCCGCGCCATCCATTACCACGCGCCCGTTCTCGAGGATGTAGCCGAAATCGGCGTAGCGCAGGGCGACGTTCGTGTTCTGCTCGGCCAGCAGGAAGGACACACCTTCCTTCTGGTTCAGGTCTTTCACGATGCCGAAGATCTCGTCGACGATCTGCGGCGCGATCCCCATCGAGGGTTCATCGAGCAGGATCATCGAGGGATTGGCCATCAGGGCGCGTCCGATTGCGCACATCTGCTGCTCGCCGCCCGAGGTGTAGCCAGCCTGGCTGGAACGCCGTTCTTTCAAACGCGGAAAATAGTGGTACACCGATTCGAGTGCGGTCTTCAGTTCCCCGCGCCCGATCTTGCGGGTATACGCGCCCGTTAATAAATTCTCTTCGATGGTGAGGTGGCCGAAGCAGTGGCGTCCTTCCATCACCTGGGACAGCCCGCGCCGCACCAGTTCGTTCGGCGTCAGCTGGTCGATGCGCTCGCCCTGGAAGCGCACCTCTCCCTTGGTCACGTCGCCGCGTTCGCCGCGCAGCAGGGTCGAGATGGTTTTTAACGTCGTCGACTTGCCGGCGCCGTTCGCGCCCAGCAGGGCCACGATCTTTCCCTTCGGGACCTGCAGCGAGACGCCTTTCAGGACCAGGATCACGTGGTCGTAAATGACTTCGACGTTATTCACCGACAGGTAAGCTTGTTCGCTGGTGCTGGTCATGGTGTCTGTTCCAAAATATCCCCCGCCAGGTGGCGGGGGACGGGTCAACAATTACTGCATGCAGGCCGGCGTAATATTCTTTTCCTTGGCATAGGCCAGCGACGACTCTTCCAGCAGCTTGCGCGTCAGGGCCTTGTCGCCCACCACCCAGTTCGGCGTGATCGCATTCCACTTCTTGCCGTCCCATTGCTGGACCTTCACCGCACCGGAACCTTCGTGGTCGTCGCAGCTCGTTTTAATGGTCGGGAACATGCCGAAGGCGCCGATGGCCTTCTGGCGTGCGGCATCGACGTTCAGGTTTTCCAGGCCCCAGCGCACCTGCTCGCCGGTCATGGTCTTACCCTTGCCGAATTTCTCCTGTGCGGTGCGGATCGCCTCGGTCCACAGCACGCCCAGCGTCACGCCGCGCATGTGATAGACCGAACCGATACGGCTCTGGTCGGACAGGTTGCCCTTGCCGCCGGCGTAAACTTTTTTACGGATCTCGTCCAGCAGCGGGTAGTTTCCTGGAGTGTTAAACGTCATCGAGGTATAGCCCTTGGCCGCTTCGCCCGACGGGATCGTGTCTTCTTCCGAACCGGCCCACCAGACGCCGAGGATTTTTTCGCGCGGGAAGCCGTTGCGCTGCGCGGTTTTGATCGCCACCGAATTCATCACTCCCCAGCCCCACAGGATCACGTGGTCAGGCTTGGCCTGGCGGATCTGCAGCCATTGCGACTGCTGCTCGCTGCCCGGCGGCGCCACCGCGATCTTGATCAGCTCGAAGCCGTACTGTTTCGCCTGCGCGTCCAGCACCGGCATGGCTTCCTTGCCGAAGGCCGAGTCGTGGTACAGGTAGACGATCTTTTTACCCTTCAGTTTCGGGTAGCCGCCGTTCTTGTCGGCCAGGTATTTGATCATGGCCGCGGCCTGGTTCCAGTAGCTGGTCACCAGCGGAAAGACGTAGGGGAAAACTTTACCGTTGGCGGCGTCCGAGCGGCCGTAGCCGAGCATGGTCATCGGGATCTTGTCGACGGCGACGCGGTCGACGATGCCGTAGGCGATGCCGGTCGAGAGCGGGTCGACCAGGGTGGCGCCGCCATTCTTCGTCTTCAGGCGCTCGTAGCATTCGACGCCGCGCGAAGCGTTGTATTCGGTCTCGCACTCTTCCCAGGTCATCTTGACGCCGTTGATGCCGCCGTTCGCGTTAACCAAATTAAAATAATCGATCATGCCGCCGTAGATGCCGGAACCACCGGCCGCATACGGACCGACGCGGTAGGACGGCAGGGCCACGAACTGGTCGGCGGCCAGTACCTGCCCGCAGGCGCCCGAGATGGCGGCGCCGAGCAGGATCGTTTTGATGAGTTTCATTGGTGTCTCCTTTTTTAACTACGATGAATAGCGATCAGGACGTCAGTGAGGGAAAGGCCAGAGGCGCAGCTTCTCTTTCCCGATCTGCCACAGGCGCGCCAGCCCGTGCGGTTCCACGATCAGGAAGAAGATGATCAAGCCGCCGAATACCATCAGCTCCAGGTTCGAGGCGTAATTGGTGGCGATGCCGAGCGCGTGCGCCAGCATGTTCAGGAAAATCGGCAGCAGCACAATAAAAGCCGCGCCGAGGAAGGAACCGAGGATCGAGCCGACGCCGCCGATGATCACCATGAACAGGATGCGGAAGGACAGGTCCAGGCTGTAGGCTTCCGGCTCCACCGTGCCGAGATAGGCAAAGGCGTACAGGGCGCCGGCCACGCCGCAGTAGAACGAGCTGACGGCAAAGGCCAGCAGCTTGGTGCGCAGCGGCCGGAAACCGATCACTTCGGCCGCCATGTCCATGTCGCGAATCGCCATCCACGAGCGCCCCACGTTCGAGCGGATCATGTTCTTGGCCAGCAGCGCCATGGTCGCCACGATGCCGAGCACCAGCAGGTATTTCGAGACCGGCGTGACGAACTGGTAGCCGAACATTTGCATGGTCTGTACCGTGACCACGCCCGAAGACGAGTAATTGGTCAGATACGGGATCTTGGTCAGGCACCAGATCACGAAGAACTGGGTGGCCAGCGTGGCCGCGGCGAGATAAAAACCGCGGATGCGCAGCGAGGGCAAACCAAACGCAATGCCGACCATGGCCGCGCATAATCCACCTAACACGAACGCCACCAGCAGCGGAATGCCGGGAATCCGCGCCACAAAATTAAATGCCGCGTAGGCGCCGACGGCCATGAAGGCGGCCGTGCCGAGCGAAAGCTGGCCGGCGTAGCCGGTCAGGATGTTCAGTCCCAGCGCCGCCAGCGCAAAGATCAAGAACGGGATCAGGATCGCCGAAAGCAGGTAGGGCGAGGCAAACAGCGGCACGACGACCAGCGCGACGAGCAGAAGAGTCAACAAGCCGACCCGGTCCTGGCGGATCGGCAGGATCTGGCCATCGGATTCATAGCTGGTCTTGAATTGTCCGGCTTCACGGTACAGCATGGGTCAGATCCTCCGGATGATTTTTTCGCCGAACAGCCCTTCGGGCCGCACCAGCAGGAACAGTAAAGCCAGCACGTACGGGAACCAGCCTTCGATGCCGCCGCCGACCATCGGTCCGATGTAGACCTCGGCCAGCTTTTCGCTGGCGCCGATGATCAGGCCGCCGACGATGGCGCCCGGGATCGAGGTGAAGCCGCCCAGGATCAGCACCGGCAAGGCTTTGAGCGCAATGAAGGTCAGCGCGAACTGCACGCCATTCCTCGCGCCCCACAGCAGACCCGCCACCAGCGCCACCAGGCCGGCCACCGACCAGACCACGACCCAGATGCGCTGCAGCGGAATGCCGACGGCGAGCGCCGCCTGGTGGTCGTCGGCCACTGCGCGCAGCGCGCGGCCCACCTTGGTCTTCGAGAACAGCAGCGCCAGCGCAACGACCAGGATCGCGCAGACGATCGCCGCGCTCATGTCGAACTGCGAGACGAGGATATTGAAATGCTCCATCAGGTATTCGTTCGGCACGTCTTCGATCGGCAGGTCGAGCTTGCGCACCTGCGAACCCCAGAGCAGCTGGGCCAGGCCCTCGATGAAGAAGGCCAGGCCAATGGTGGCCATGAACAGCGTGATTTCCGGCTGGTTCACCAGCGGGCGCAATACCACCCGTTCGATGGCCAGCGCCAGCGCGATCATGACGAGGATGGTGAGCGGAATCGCGACCCAGAGCGAGACGCCGAACTTGTCGATGATGCCGACGCAGGTCAGCGCGGCGAAGAACACCATCGCCCCTTGCGCGAAATTGAAGACGCCGGATGCCTTATAAATGAGCACGAATCCGATCGCCACCAGCGCGTACATCACGCCGGAGAGCAAGCCGCCGAGCAGCACTTCGATGAAAAAGCTCATGCCTGCACCTCCTCGTGCGCCTGGCCCAGATAGGCCTTGATGACGTTTTCATTGGTGCGCACCTCGTCGGGTGTGCCGTCGCCGATCTTCTTGCCGTAGTCGAGCACGACCACCCGGTCCGAGATGTCCATCACCACGCCCATGTCGTGCTCGATCAGGACGATGGTCGTGCCGAACTGGTCGTTCACATCCAGGATGAAGCGGCACATGTCCTGCTTCTCTTCGACGTTCATGCCGGCCATCGGTTCGTCCAGCAGCAGGATTTCCGGTTCGGCCGCCAATGCTCTCCCCAGTTCGACCCGCTTTTGCAGGCCGTAGGGCAGGCGTCCGACCGGCGTCTTGCGGATCGCCTGGATTTCCAGGAAGTCGATGATGGCTTCGGCCTTTTCGCGGTGCGCGATTTCTTCACGCCGCGCCGCGCCCAGGTAAAACGCCTGCTGCAGGAAATTCGTTTTCATCTTGAGGTTACGGCCGGTCATGATGTTGTCCAGGACCGTCATCCCCTTGAACAAGGCGATATTTTGAAAAGTGCGGGCGATGCCCGCTTTGGCCGCGCTGTAGCAATCCATGTTGGTGCGCCGCGCGCCGCGCAGCACGATTTCGCCGTGCTGCGGGCGGTACACGCCGTTGATCACGTTGAGCATCGAGCTTTTACCGGCGCCGTTCGGCCCGATGATGGCGCGGATCTCGTGCTGCTTCACGTCGAACGAGATATCGGTCAGCGCCTTTACCCCGCCAAAGGCGAGCGAGATGTTTTTTAGATCGAGAATCACTTCGCCGATGCGGCGGCCGGTGCCCGGCGCTGCTGGCGCTTGCGTCATGTCCATTACGCTGCCTCCTCCATCACGGGATAAGTCGCCGTGTCGACGATGCGCAGGTCGGCGCTCACGCTGCCGGTGCGCCCATCCTCGAATTTCACTTGCGTGCTGATGAACTGCGAGGCTTTGCCCGCATACAGCGCGTCGATCAGCACCACGTATTTTTCGGCCACGAACTTCCTTCTGACTTTACGCGTGCGGGTCAGCTCGTCGTCGTCCGGGTCGAGCTCCTTGTGCAGCACGAGGAAACGGTGGATTTGCGTGTGGCCCATCAGCGCTTCGCCGGCCAGGTCCGCGTTCACCTTCTGCACGCAGTCGCGCATCAGCTCCAGCACCTGCGGATGCGCCGCCAGGTCGGTATAGCCGGAATAGGCCAGATTTCTCCGCTCGGCCCAGTTGCCGACCGCTTCCATGTCGATGTTCAAAAAAGCGCAGACCTGGTCGCGCCCATTCCCGAAGGCGACCGCCTCTTTGATAAACGGGAAGAACTTGAGTTTGTTCTCGATGTAGTTGGGCGCGAAAATGGCGCCGTTGTTCATGGTGCCGACGTCCGCCGCGCGGTCGATGATCTTTAAATGACCGTCGCTGTCGAACATGCCGGCGTCGCCCGTATGAAAATAGCCGTCAGCGTCGATCACCTCGGCCGTCGCATCGGGGCGCTTGAAATAGCCGTCCATGTTCGACACGCCTTTCACTAATACTTCGCCGTTCGCCGCCAGTTTCACTTCGACCCCGGGCGCGGGAATGCCGACGCTGTCGAACTTGATGTTCCCGTCCGGCTGCAGGCAGACATAGGCGCAGGTCTCGGTGGAGCCGTACAGCTGTTTTAGATTGACGCCGATCGAGCGGTAGAAGCGGAACAGGTCGGGGCCGATCGCGGCGCCCGCCGTATAGGCCACGCGCACGCGCGACAGGCCGAGCACGTTTTTCAGCGGTTCGTAGACGGCAATCCTGCCCAGCGCGTATTTGAAACGCTCGCTGGCGCTGACCGGTTTGCCGTCCAGGATCGCGGCGCCGCTGCGGCGCGCGACGTTCATGAAGTACTCGAACATGCGCCGTTTCGGCCGGCTCGCGTCTTCCATCCGGATCATGACGGTGGTGAGCATGTTCTCGAACACGCGCGGCGGGGCAAAGTAATAGGTCGGGCCGATTTCGCGCAGGTCGGTCAGCACGGTGTCGCTCGACTCCGGGCAGTTGACCGTAAAACCGGCGACCATGGCTTGCGCCAGCGAGAACAGGCAGTCGCCGACCCAGGCCATCGGCAGATAGGACAGGATGTCTTCGCGCTCGGTGAGCTTGTCGAACGAAACGCCGCCGCTGCCGGCCGCGATCAGGGCCGCGTGCGACTGCACCACGCCCTTCGGTTTGCCGGTCGTACCCGAGGTGTAGAGGATGATGGCGGGGTCGCTGCCCTGGCCGGCTTCAATCGCCGCGTCGAAGGCGCCGGGATGGGCTGCATCCCAGGCGCGTCCCAGTTCCTGCAAGGCCGCAAACGAGAGCAGGCCGGCGTGCTGGTAGTGGCGCATGCCGCGCTCGTCCTCGAAGACGATCTGGCGCACGCGCGGGCACTGGACTTGCAGTTCGAGCAGCTTGTCGACTTGTTCCTGGTCCTCGACCACGGCGAATTCGATATCGGCGTCGTTCAGCACGTGGGCCATGTCGGCGCTGGGAGCGTCCTGGTAGAGCGGCACCGGCACCCCGCCCAGGCATTGCGCGGCCAGCATCGCCCAGTACAGGCGCGGCCGGTTGTCGCCGATGATGGCCAGGTTCATGCCGCGCTGGAAGCCAAGCGAGGCCAGCCCGCAGGCGAGAAGCCGCACCTCGGCATTCACCTGCAGCCAGGACCAGGTCTGCCAGATGCCCAGGTATTTTTCCCGGAATGCCGGACGCGCACCGCGCTGCTGTGCGTGGGCGAGCAGGCGCCGTGGAAAAGTCTGCAATGACTCGCGCTCCGA
Organism: Massilia sp. FBCC-B171; assembly: GCF_059134155.1. Lineage (NCBI taxonomy): Bacteria > Pseudomonadati > Pseudomonadota > Betaproteobacteria > Burkholderiales > Oxalobacteraceae > Massilia > Massilia sp. FBCC-B171. The sequence continues at coordinate 43,671 of NZ_CP101443.1, forward strand.
TGTTTCCATCGCTGTCTCCTGTCTGTGGAACCCACTCGGCACAAAATCGATGGCCGGCGAATTTTTTATGTAAAGATAGTACTTTGCGTTTGTACGCAAGGTTGTCATCCAGATGACAATTGGTCCGACTTTCGATGACGCGTTGCACAATGAAACTACCGACCCCAACCCTGCTGGAACACTTGCGCGCCACCATCTGGGGGCGTGTGCTGACCCCGAGCGAAATGGCGAGGGTCGAGGCCGTCTGCTTTGAACAGTTCGTGCCGAAGGGCGGTTTTGTCTGCCGCAAGGGAGAAGCGCTGGAAACCTGGGTCGGCATCATCGATGGGCTCGTAAAAATCAACAATTTCTCCCCATCCGGGAAAAGCGTGACGTTTACGGGCGTGACCGCCGGCGGCTGGTTCGGCGAAGGGTCCCTGCTCAAAGACGAGTTCCGCAAGTACGACGTGATGGCGCTGCGCGACACCCGCGTGGCCCGCATGCCGCGCGCCACCTTCGAGTGGCTGCTCGAGAGTAGCCTGCCGTTCAACCGCTTCCTGCTCATGCAATTGAACGAACGCCTCGGCCAGTTCATCGGGCAAGTGGAAACCGACCGCATGCTCGACGTCGATACCCGCGTCGCGCGCTGCCTGGCCGCGATGTTCAACGCCCACCTGTATCCGGGGCTGGATAAACTGGTGCAGCTCTCGCAGGAAGAGATCGGCTACCTGTCGGGCGCCTCGCGCCAGCGCGCCAACCAGGCGCTGCAGCTGCTCGAGAAGGCGGGGCTGCTGCGGCTCGATTACGGCGGGATCAGGGTGCTCGATCTCGAGGGCCTGCGCCAATACCAGGCGTGAACACGGCAGTGCCGGCCCTACGCGATTGGGTATCGTTGGGGGTATGATATTAAGCATGGCTAATCCAACACCTAATTCTCCCCGCGCCGAGCGCCTGCAACAGCTGCGCGCCGCCATGCAAGGCCATGGCATCGACGCTTATATCGTGCCGTCGAGCGACCCCCACCTGTCCGAATACCTGCCGCGCCGCTGGCAGGGCCGCGAATGGATCTCAAGCTTTACCGGCTCCGTCGGCACCTTCATCGCCACCGCCGACTTTGCCGGCGTCTGGACCGATGGCCGCTACTTCACGCAGGCCGAAACGGAGCTGGCCGGCAGCGAGATCGCCTTGATGAAGATCCCGTCGGGTGCCAGCCTGCTGCACATCGACTGGCTCGCGCAGCACATGCAGCCCGGCCAGACGGTGGCGGTCGACGCGCGGGTGCTGGGGCTTGCCGTGGCGCGCCTGCTGAAGGACGCCCTGGCCGCGCGCGGCATCCTGCTGCGCACCGACATCGATCTGCTGGACGAGATCTGGAGCGACCGCCCGGGACTGCCGGTCGAGGCCCTGTACGAACACGCGGCGCCGCATGCGACCCTGTCGCGCGCCGACAAGCTGGCCGCCACCCGCGCCGCGATGAAGGCCCTCGGCGCCGAGCGCCACTTCATTTCCACGCTCGACGACATCGCCTACCTGTTCAACCTGCGCGGCGCCGACGTCAGTTTCAATCCGGTGTTCGTGGCGCACGCGCTGCTGGAACCGGATAGCGCGACCCTTTTCGTCGCCGAGAATAAAGCGTCGAACGAGCTGCAGGCGCGCCTGGCGCAGGACAATGTGCGCCTGGCGCCGTACACCGCCGCCGCCGACGCCCTGGCCTCCCTGCCGGCCGGCAGCACGCTGCTGCTCGACCCGCGCCGCATCACGGCCGGCATGCGTTCGGCGGTGGCCGATGGCGTCAACATCGTCGAGGCGATCAATCCGACCACCTTTGCCAAGTCGCGCAAGACGGAAGGCGAAGCCGCCCACGTGCGCGCCACGATGGAGCAGGATGGCGCCGCCCTGTGCGAATTCTTCGCCTGGCTGGAGGCCGAACTGGCCAACCCGCAGCGCGCAGCCCTGACCGAACTGACGATCGACCAGCAAATTACGGCCGCCCGCGCGCGCCGCCCGCATTTCGTCAGCCCGAGTTTCAATACGATCGCCGGCTTCAACGCCAACGGCGCGATCATGCACTACCGCGCCTCGGAACAGTCGCATGCCCTGATCGACGGCGACGGCCTGCTCCTGATCGATTCGGGCGGCCAGTACCTGGGCGGCACCACCGACATCACGCGCGTGGTCCCGGTCGGACAGATCACGGATGCGCACAAGCGTGACTTCACACTGGTGCTGAAGGGGATGATGGCGCTCTCAAACGCCCAGTTCCCGCGCGGTACCAAGTCGCCCATGCTCGACGCCATCGCACGCGCCCCGATCTGGGCCGCCGGCGTCGACTACGGCCACGGCACCGGCCATGGCGTCGGTTATTTCATGAACGTGCACGAAGGCCCGCAGGTCATTTCCCCGACCGCGGCGCCGGATCCGCACACGGCCATGGAGCCGGGCATGATCACCTCGATCGAGCCGGGCATCTATAAACCGGGCCGCTGGGGCATCCGCATCGAGAACCTGGTGCTCAACGTGCCCGCGGGGGCAGGGGAGTTCGGCGAGTTCCTGCGTTTCGAAACCCTGACCCTGTGCCCGATCGACACGCGCTGCCTCGACTTGTCCCTGCTGCACCCGCATGAAGTGCAGTGGCTCAACGGCTACCATGCGCAGGTGCGCGAACGCCTGCTGCCGCATGTGGCGGGCGACGCGCGCGCATGGCTGGAACTGCGGACGAAGGCGATCTGACATGGCGTCTTCCCGTTCCACCCGCGCCAGTTCCGCTGTCGAGCGTCTAAAACGCCGCACGGGCCACACCGGCTATTCGATGGCACGCACCGCCAGCGGCGGCTTTTATCTCTCCGAGATGCCGGGCTCGCCGCCGCTGTGCGAGCCGCTCGAACTGGATGCATTCGTCGCTTTCGTGAACGGCCTCGGGCCGCAGGAAGTGCGGCGCATGACCAAGAGCGACATCGCGTTCGAGAAGCAGCTGGTCAGGAAAAAGCCGTAAAGCGGACCGCAGCAGCACCCGAGGCAGGACCTGGAAAGAGCGCATGACGAACATCGATTACCTGGCGCCCTACTGGTCGCCGACCGAGATCGCGACCAATGCGGTGATCCTGCTGCACCTGGCCGGCTCGCTGTTCCTGGGCCTCTTGGTCGGCTACGAGCGCTCCTACCACGGGCGCGCGGCCGGCATGCGCACCTATGGCCTGGTGTGCATGGCTTCGTGCGCACTGACCATCGTCAGCGGCTACCCGGAGATGTGGTTCGGCGGCCAGACCGGCGCCATCGGCATGGTCGACCCGACCCGGGTGATGCAGGGCGTGGTGACCGGCATCGGCTTCCTCGGCGCCGGCGTCATCATGCGCGACGGTTTCAATATCAGCGGCCTCACGACGGCGGCCTCGATCTGGAGCTCGTCGGTGATCGGCATCCTGGTCGGTGTCGGCTTTTATCTGGCGGCGATGGGACTGGCCTTCTTCTCGGCCATGATCATGATCTACCTGAACAAGGTGGAAAATTTCCTGCCCTCGCGCCGCGCGGTGGCCGTGACCCTGCGTTTTCGCGAAGCCTACCTGCCGCGCGAAGACGAACTGCGCGCGGCGGCGATGGAACGCGGCTACCATATCGCCAGCAGCTCGCTGACGATTGCCAGCAGCAACGGGCGCCAGGAGTGGCGCTTCGTCGCCATTGCGGTCTCGCGCCACAACCGCGCCACGCTCACCGAACTGGCCGCCGAACTGGCGGCGTCCGAAGGGGTCGAAGGTTTTCAACTCTCGCACGCCCGTAACTAAAACAACAAGACAAGACTGGTATAACACTGATGACAGCGCAAGACGTACTCGATTTCTGGTTCCTGCCGCCCGCCGACCCCGGCTACGGCAAGGCGCGCTTGGAATGGTTCCGCAAGGACCCGGCCTTCGATGCCGAAATCCGCGAACGCTTCGGCAGCCTGATCGCCCAGGCCATCGCCGGCGGCCTGCGCGAATGGGACATGGAAGGGCCCGCGGGCGCGCTCGCGCGCATCCTCGTGCTCGACCAGTTCACGCGCAATGCCTGGCGCGAGGCTCCCGAGTCGTTTGCCGGCGACCTGCTGGCGCTGGCCGCCGCCCAGGCCCTGGTCGACAGCGGCGCCGACCGCGCACTGCCGCCCTTCCAGCGCGCCTTTGTCTACATGCCCTATGAGCACGCGGAAGACGCGCGCATGCAGCAGTGCGCGGTCGACCTGTTCGCGCGCCTGGCGGCGGAAAACGAGGGGTTCACCGAGATGCTCGACTACGCGCACCGCCACCGCGGCGTGATCGCGCGCTTCGGCCGCTTCCCGCACCGTAACCCAATCCTCGGCCGCGCCTCCACCGCCGACGAACTGCACTACCTGGGCCAGCCCGGCGCCGGGTTCTGATGGCGCCACTGCTGAACATCGTCGGCGCCGGCCACGTCGGGCGCACGCTGGGACGCCTGTTCCACACACACGGCGTGTTGACGATTCAGGACGTGCTGACGCGCTCGCAGGCCAGCGCACAGGATTCCGTCGCCTTCATCGGCGCCGGGCAAGCGCTGGCGCAGGCGAGTGAACTGCGCCCGGCCCAGGTCTGGATGCTGGCCGTCGGCGACGACCAGATCGCCCCTGCCTGCGCGGCGCTGGCGGGCAGCGGACTGCTCGCTGGCGCCACCGTATTCCATTGCAGCGGCGCCAAAGCGTCCAGCGAACTGCAGGCGGCAAGCCATGCCGGGGCCAGGGTGGCCAGCGTGCACCCGGTGCGCAGCTTCGCCGATCCGGCGGCGGTCGCCGCGGCCTTCGACGGCACCTGGTGCGGCGTCGAAGGCGACCCGGCTGCGCTGGCGCAGCTGACGGCGGCCTTCGAGGCGATCGGTGCGCGCCTGGTGACGATCGACGCCGCCGCCAAGACGGTGTACCACGCCGCCTCGGTGTTCGCCGCGAACTACCTGGTGACGGTGCTCGACGCGGCCTTGCGCGCGTATGCCGCGGCCGGCGTGCCGCCGGAGGTGGCGCGCGAGCTGGCGCAGCCGCTGGCGAGCGAAACCCTGGCCAATGTATTCCGGCTCGGCGCACCGGCCGCCCTCAGCGGGCCGATTGCGCGCGGCGACATGGCGACCGTCGCGCGCCAGCATGCCGCGCTGCACGCTTGGGATGCGCCGACCGCCAACCTGTACGAGGCCCTGGCCACGGCGACCGGCGCGCTCGCTGCGCGCAAGCGCGCCGGCGAAGCGTAATTACCCATTCCATTTACTGAGGAGTTTCGATGGTGTTCACCGCCTGGGCCATGCTGGCCGTTCTCGGCGTCTATTTCTGGACCGGCGTGATGGCCGGCTATGCGCGCGTCAAATACAAGGTGCCGGCGCCCTCGATGGAGGGACCGCCCGCCTTCCAGAGCGCGCAGCGGGTGCAGGTCAATACGCTGGAGCAGTTGCCGATCGTGATCGTGCCGCTCTGGCTATGCGCCACTTACCTGGGAGATATCTGGGCCGCCGCCGGTGGCTTGCTCTGGTGTGCCGCCCGGATCGCCTATGCGCTCGGCTATTACCGCGATCCGGCGCACCGCGAAATCGGTTTTGTACTTGGCATGGTGGCAAGTGCTTTACTGATCGGGGGCACAGTCGTTGGTTTATTGATGCACTAGAGCAAAATATCTTCATCAAAGAATCGACAAAGTTCCCAAACGGCAATAAGCTTGGCCGTTGAATCCGTCATGCCGGTGACTGGTGCGCGTCGCGCCCGGGCCGGTTCGATGCGTAGGAGGCAACATGCTGTTTTTGAAAACTACCGCGGCCATGAAGGCGCCGGGCATTTATGAAGTCGATGTCGCTGCCAAGCCGCCCGGCAAGACCTACGGTGTCTACCTGGCGACCGACCCCGACAATCCGCCGCAAGCCCTGCTGGCTGAACTGGCCGCCCTCGGTTTCAAAGGCACCTACCAGAAGAACTACACCCACCGCGACGGCGGCCGCGTGCTCGACCTGCATTTCGAAAAGGACGGCACCGACCTGTTCAAGGGCTGGAAGGCCGAGGAATGCAGCGCCAACCTGGCCGCGATCGACAGCCTGTTCGACAAGCTCGGCATCGCCGTCACCAAGCGTGTGATGAGCATGGCGGAAGCCTACGCCTGAGTTTTATTGACACGGCCCGGCATTAGCCCGGGTTCTGCTCCGAATGACAACGACGCCGCCTGCCGGCGTCGTGTCGTTTGCGTCATCCCAGTGCCGAGGAAGCTGCATTGCTTCATGCGACAATCCTGCGCATGGACATGTTCGACACGCACGACCGCTTGACGCCGCTTCCCATCGACGATGGCGCCCTTTCCCTGCTGGCCCAACTTCCGCTACCGGTATCGAACGCCGAGGTCTTTGCACGCTTGCTGGCAGAGACTCCGTGGCGCGAAGAGAGCGTGGTGGTGTATGGCAAGCGCCACCTGCAGCCGCGCCTGACCGCCTGGTATGGCGATGCCAGCTATACCTATTCCGGCCTGCGCCTCGAACCCTTGCCCTGGACGGCGCTGCTGCTGGAACTGCGTGCGGCGGTGGAAGCGGCCTGCGGGCAGCGATTCAACAGCGTCCTGCTGAATCGCTACCGCAACGGGCGCGACAGCATGGGCATGCACAGCGACGACGAGCCGGAACTGGGTCCGGAACCGGCCATCGCTTCGCTCAGTTATGGCGCAACCCGCAACTTTATACTGCGTCATAAACGCAACAAAACGACGCTGCGCCTGCCGCTGGGCGACGGCAGCCTGCTGTTGATGAGCGGCTCCTTGCAGAGAAACTGGCTGCACGGCATCAACAAGTCGGCACTTCCCCTCGGAGAACGGATTAACTTAACCTTCAGGTACATCGGTTAATTTGACATCTTCGCGCAGTCTATTGACGTCAAAATAACTGAACTATAAGTCAGTTATGTTACATTTGATTACAGTTCTTACCGAATTCGCCTGTGTGTGCGCTTTTCATGATGCTATCTTGGACACATCGCGATTCAATGATGAATGGCGAGCCAGACTAAAACGTGAAAAGGATTTACGTATGAAAAAGCTCATTTTTGCACTGATCGCAGGGTCCGCCGTCATGTCCGCCGCCCAAGCCCAATCCACCATCACGCCACGTGGCTATGTCGGCGCCGGCCTGGCCACGATGGATAACGAACACCGCGTTCCGGGTGCTACGGTTTCCGGCGACGACCATGCCTATAAAACCTCCGGCAAAGTCTTCGGTGGCGTCGAGCTGAACCAGACCTTCGGTGTCGAAGCCGGCTATACCGATTTCCGCACCCTGCGTACCAACTACACGCAGAACGGCATCAACGGCCAGGCTGAAACCGATGGCTACGGCGCTTACCTCGCCGGCAAGGCCACCATGCCAATCAACGAGAAGACTGGCGTCTACGGCAAGCTGGGCGTGGCCCACACGAATAACGAAATGACTGCCAATACCCCGGGCCTCTCGCGCAAGATCAGCGATAACGGCGTATATGCCGGCATCGGTGTGCAGCACGCCGTCAGTGAACGCGTGTCGGTCATCGCTGAATACGAGCGCTATGGCAAGAAGAAGGACTTCGGCGCGCAGCCGGACGTCGTGACCATCGGCGCGAAATACGCGTTTTAAGTTAAAGCGTTCGTGACGTAATAAAAAAGGGCCTGCGCAGGCTGTGTAGATAGTCTGCAGAGTGCAAGCAGTGAAAAACAATGCCCCGCATCTTGCGGGGCATTGTTTTTTTGGGGAGACGTAAAAGCCCTCAGGCCCTGATGGCAGCCAGGGTCCAACCAGCGCCCTTCCAGTTGGTCACGCGTTTCAGGTTATATGCAAGCACCGCCAGGCTCAGTTCGCCTTTAGCGCCGCTCAGACCTCGCATCAACAGGCGCGCGTTGCGCAGGATTTCGTGTTTGATGGTGCCAAATGGGTGTTCGACGGTTCGGCGGCGCAGCTTCATCATTTCCGGTTGCTGTGCGACACGGCGTGCATTGGCCTCGACGGCATCAGCATTGAGTAACCGCGATACAAAGCGCTGCTTGGCGCCAGTGCACTGCGGCTTGAGGATACAGACCCTGCAGCGTTCGGCCGGGGCTGCGTACACCACGGTTTTCTCCTTGCGCAAGACCTGTCTGCGCTGCAAGAGTTCGTTGGCTGGGCATACATAGCAGTCGCGCTCGCGGTCGTAACTGAAGGTCTCGAGGCGGTAGTATTGTCCTTTGCCCCGGGGATTGCCGCTCTCGAGCGTAGCGACGAATGCCTTTTGGCCAGCCTGGTCCAGCAATTGCAAGTGGTCTGCGTTAGCGTAGCCGGCATCGGCCACCACTGCGGGAACAGCGTCCAGCACCTGTGTTGTTGCCTGCGCCATCGGAGCGAGTTGCTTGATGTCGGATGTGTCGTTGCACACTTCGTGATGCACGATCAGATGGCTGTGGGCGTCAACCGCCGTTTGAAGGTTGTAGCCGGGAGCCCCGTGCAACGATTTCATGGCCCGTGCCTGCGGCTCACCCTGCACCGACAGCGTCGACTCGCTGCCGTCCATCCGGTCGATCTCGCCGTGGATTTCCGTTTGTCGCTGCTGCAGTCGCGTCAAGGCAGCCTGCACAGCCTTGCGGTCCGTTGTCTCACCGATCTCGTCCTGGTCTGTATTGTCCAGCCGCGACAGGTAGCCGGCGATCTCCTCGGCAATGGCCTGCTGCGTGCGTTGCAAATCGACCTTGCGGGCCAGGGCTTTCTTCGATGCTACTGCACGAATCTTGCTGCCATCGATCGCAACCAACTCTCCCTCGATGAGTCGTGCCTGGCGTGCGAACTGGACGAAAGAGGCCGACACGGCGACCAGGCCGGCACTGTTCTCGCGCCGGAATTCTGCGATAGTCTTGTGATCCGGGGCCAGTCGGCCAAGAAGCCACATCACTTCGACGTTGCGATGGCACTCTCGTTCCAGAGCACGGGACGAGCGCACACCATTGAGGTAACCGCATACGTACAGCTTGAGCAGATCAGCCGGATCATAGGGTGGACGGCCCATGCGCTGTGCCTGGGTCTTCGAAAAGCCCAGCGCCGTCAGATTCAGGCGCCCGATCCAGGCGTCGATAACCCGTACCAGCGCATCGGGCCCTACCAGATCGTCGAGCATGACGGGGAACAACGCCGCCTGTGTCCTGCTTTCACCTCTTCGATGTGCCATCTGCCCCCCCCGGAATGAACAAAGCCTCCCGAGTTTGACCTCGGGAGGCTTTGTTGGTTTACCTTCGACGCAGACTATTTACACAGCCTGTGCGGGCCCTTTTTCTATTTGGCAAGGCGAAAAACGCGCAACCCGATTTACAGGGCGGGCGCCGCACCGAGTGAACCACCGCGTCGCATCGCCCAGGGCGGCAGCACGGGGGCCGTCTCCAGCTGCGGCGCCAGGCCCGCCGAAATAAACCGGTGCACCGACGACCACGGCCAGTCATGGGCGCTCGCGCACAGGCCATGGCGCACCGGATTGGTGTGCATGTAGTCGATCAGCGAGGCATATTCGGCATCATCGGCCACCCGGAATTCCCGATATTGGCGGGCCCAGATCGCGCCGTCGTCGCTGGCCGCGCCCAGCGACTTGCGCAAGGCCTTGGAAAACGCGATTTTGACGGCGCGCCAGCGGCTGGAACAATCGTGGTCGCCCGGCGGCAGGGTCCACATCGCGTGGGCATGGTCGGGCAGCACTACCCAGCCGTCGACATGGAAGGGTTTACGGACGCGTGCCTGGCGGATGGCATCGCCAAACGCGGAGATATGTTCCGTCAACAGGGAGCTGCCGCGGTCCAGCAGGCGCACCGTGAAGAAAAAGGTTCCACCCGGAACCCGGTTATCGCGGTAGTCAGTCATGGGCAAAGTGTGCCGATCGATGGTGGTCGCCATGTCGATTGGCGCAAATGGGAGGCGGGAACTTGGTGCCTCATCGGCGATCGATTCTACACACTGTCGCGCACTGCCGCGTTCCGTTACCGCGTGTAAATTTCGGACAAAAAAATGCCCGGTTCACACCGGGCATGTCGCGCGTCGCAGCGCGTAGTCACTGATTACCTGAGCCTCAGGTCGTCAGTGGCTTGTAGCGAATCCGCTTCGGCTTGGCGCCTTCTTCACCCAGGCGCTTCTTCTTGTCCGCTTCGTATTCCTGGTAGTTACCGTCGAAGAAGGTGACTTGCGAATTGCCTTCGAAGGCCAGGATGTGGGTCGCGATCCGGTCCAGGAACCAGCGATCGTGGGAGATGACCATCACGCTGCCGGCAAATTCCAGCAAGGCGTCTTCCAGCGCGCGCAGGGTTTCCACGTCCAGGTCGTTCGACGGTTCATCGAGCAGCAGGACGTTGCCGCCTTGCAGCAGGGTTTTCGCCAGGTGCAGGCGGCCGCGTTCGCCACCTGACAGGTTGCCGACGATCTTCTGCTGGTCCGAACCTTTGAAATTGAAGCGGCCCAGGTAGGCGCGCGAGGGCATTTCGAAACGGCCGACGCTGAGCATGTCGGCGCCGCCGGTGACGTCTTCGAAAACGCTCTTGTTGTTGGCCAGGTCGTCGCGGTGCTGGTCGACCAGGGAAATGCGCGCCGTCTTGCCGATCGCGACTTCGCCGCTGTCCGGCTGCTCTTTACCCGAGATCATCTTGAACAGCGTCGATTTACCGGCGCCGTTCGGGCCGATAATGCCCACGATCGCACCGGGCGGCACCGTAAACGATACGTTGTCGAGCAGCAGGCGGTCGCCGAAGGCTTTCGAGACGTTCTTGAATTCGATGACTTCGTTACCGAGGCGTTCCGCGACCGGAATAAAGATCTCCTGGGTCTCGTTGCGTTTCTGGTATTCGAATTCGGACAGTTCGTTGAAGCGCGCAAGACGCGCTTTCGACTTGGCCTGTCGGGCTTTCGGATTCTGGCGCGACCATTCGAGTTCGGTCTTCAGCGCTTTCTGGCGTGCCGATTCGGTCGACTCTTCCTGTTGCAGGCGCGCCTGCTTCTGGTCGAGCCAGGACGAGTAATTGCCCTTCCATGGGATGCCCGAACCGCGGTCCAGTTCCAGGATCCATTCGGCGGCGTTGTCGAGGAAGTAGCGGTCGTGGGTAATGCCGACCACGGTGCCCGGGAAGCGCAGCAGGAATTGCTCGAGCCACTCGACCGATTCGGCGTCGAGGTGGTTGGTTGGCTCATCGAGCAGCAGCATGTCGGGCTTACTCAGCAGCAGTTTGCACAGCGCCACGCGGCGCTTTTCGCCACCCGACAGCACGGCAATTTTCGCGTCCCACGGCGGCAGGCGCAGCGCGTCGGCGGCCATTTCCAGCTGCAGGTTCAGGTTGCCGCCGTCCGACGAGGAGATGATCGCCTCCAGGCGTTCCTGCTCCTTGGCCAGGGCGTCGAAGTCGGCATCTTCTTCCGCATACGCGGCGTACACGGCTTCGAGCTTGGCTTGCGCTTCAAACGCTTCGCCCAGGCCCGATTCGACTTCCTGGCGCACGGTCTTTTCCGGATCGAGCTGCGGCTCCTGCGGCAGGTAGCCGATGTTCAGGCCCGGCATCGGACGCGCTTCGCCCTGGATGTCGGTATCGATGCCTGCCATGATTTTCAGCAGGGTCGACTTGCCGGAGCCGTTCAGGCCCAGCACGCCGATCTTCGCACCCGGGAAGAAGGACAGCGAGATGTCTTTCAAGATCTGCCGTTTTGGCGGGACGATTTTGCCCACGCGGTTCATGGTGTAAACGTAATTAGCCATTATTCAATTCTGTAGAAAATCAAGGTGCAAAGGATACGATAGAAGCGCGCCCGGGTGCACCCCCATCACGAAACTTTCGGTGCCGCCTGGGCCTGGCCGCGGCGCAGCAGGCCTTCGCCGGCAAACAAGGCCAGCGCCGTCCAGATCATGGCAAAGCCGAAAAGCCGGTCGCTGGTAAACGCTTCCTTGAACAGCCAGACGCCCAGTAAAAACTGGATGGTCGGCGCCAGGTATTGCAGCAAGCCGAGAATCGACAAGGGGATCTTGCGCGCGCCGCTGGCAAACAGCAGCAGGGGAATCGCCGTGATCGGGCCGGAAGCCACCAGCAGCCAGCGCGTCGCATCGGACGGCGTGGTGAGGAAGACGTTCTCTCCCTGCACGGTCAGCCAGGCCAGGTAGGCGCCCGCCAGCGGGAACAGTACCATGGTCTCGAAGGACAGCCCCTCCAGCGCGCCGAGGGCGGCGGTCTTGCGCAGCAAGCCGTAGGCGCCGAAGGTCGCGGCCAGGAACAGGGCGATCCAGGGCACGCTGCCCGACTGCCAGGTCAGCCAGGCCACGCCCAGCGCCGCCAGGGCGATGACGCCCCACTGGAAGGGGCGCAGGCGCTCTTTTAACAGTAAAAAACCGAACATGATGTTCACCAGCGGCGTAATGAAGTAACCCAGGCTGGCGTCGATCACATGGCCGTTGTTCACGGCCCAGATATACAGCAGCCAGTTGGCGCCCAGCAGGATGGCCGAGGCGACGAAACTCCAGAAGATGCGCGGCTGGCGCACCTGGTTCAGCCAGGTCCACTGGCGGCGCAGGGCCAGCACGATCAACAGAAAGGCGAGCGACCACAGCATGCGGTTGGCCAGGATCTGCATTGCCGGCACCTCGCCGATGGCGTGGAAATACAGCGGGAACAGGCCCCAGCACAGGAAGGCCAGGCCAGCGGAAAGGATGCCGGTACGCATGAGGGAAGGGGACAGATTGCAGGGATGACATTATCCCCGATACAGGTGTTCCCTGCTGGCGCTGCCCGATTTTGCGCAGGTGTATGATGCTTGACGAAATGTTCTTGCAATTCTCTTGTCAATATCCTATGGTGCGACGCACCAGAACAAAACAATGGTGCAATTTTGACGTCTGAAAACAATAAGAGTAGCGTCGCGGCGCTGACCCTGTCCGCGGTCGGCATCGTCTATGGCGATATCGGTACCAGCCCCCTCTACACCCTGCGCGCCATCTTCGATCCCGAACACGGCCTGGCGCTGACCACCCCGAATATCCTCGGCATCATTTCCCTGATTTTCTGGAGCCTGACGATCATCGTCTCGCTCAAATACGTGACCCTGGTCCTGCGCGCCGACAACCGCGGCGAAGGCGGCATCATGGCGCTGATGGCGCTGGCCCTGAATTCCGTGACCCGCCACTCGAAATGGCATTTCCCGCTGCTCGTGATCGGGGTGCTGGGCGCCACCATGTTCTATGGCGACAGCGTCATCACGCCGGCCATTTCCGTGCTCGGCGCGATCGAGGGCCTGGAAGTGGCGGCGCCCGGCATGTCGCATTACGTGGTGCCGCTCACGATTTTCGTGCTGGTGGCCCTGTACAGCGTGCAGCGCCACGGCACGGCCGGCATCGGGCGCTTCTTCGGGCCGGTCATGCTGGTCTGGTTCATCGCCTTGGCCGCGATGGGCATCGTCAACATCATCGCCTCGCCCGTGATCCTGGGCGCCCTGAATCCGCTGCACGCCTTCCGCTTCATGCTGGAGAACGAATTCCTCGCCTTTGTCGCTTTAGGGGCCGTGGTGCTGGCCGTGACCGGCGCCGAAGCTTTATATGCCGACATGGGCCACTTCGGCCGCAAGCCAATCCGCCTGGCCTGGTTCATGATCGCCTTCCCGGCGCTGACCCTGAACTACCTGGGCCAGGGCGGCCTCCTGATCGCCGACCCGACCGCGATCGACAACCCCTTCTTCCACCAGCTCGGCAGCTGGAGCGTGATCCCGCTGGTGATCCTGTCGACCATGGCCGCCGTCATCGCCTCGCAGGCGACCATTTCCGGCACCTATTCGATGACCAAGCAAGCCATCGCACTGGGCTTGCTGCCGCGGATGCGCATCCTGCATACCTCGGAAAGCCAGATCGGCCAGATCTATATTCCAGCCGTGAACTGGCTGCAGCTGGTGGTGGTCCTGATCGCCGTGATCGGCTTTGGATCGTCCGAGGAACTGGCTGGCGCCTATGGCATCGCCGTGACGGCGACCATGATGGCCACCACCATCCTGACCTTCTTCGTCACCCGCTACCGCTGGAAGCTGCCGCTGGTGCTGTGCCTCGGCGCGACCGGCTTCTTCCTCGTGATCGACATCATGCTGTTCTCGTCGACGGCGCTGAAACTGTTCCACGGCGGCTGGTTCCCGCTGCTGCTCGGCACGGTGCTGCTGACCGGCATGCTGACCTGGAAGCGCGGCCGCGAACTGGTGTTCGAGAACCTGCAACGGCATGCGATTCCGCTCGACGCCTTCCTGCAGTCGCTGTTCGTCGGCCCGCCCACGCGCGTGCCCGGCACCGCGATTTTCCTGCGCGGCGAAAGCGATGGCGTGCCGCACGCCCTGCTGCACAACCTGCTCCACAACAAGGTGCTGCATGAGCGCGTCGTGTTCCTGACCGTGCGCATCAAGGAAGAACCCTGGGTCGCGCTGCCAGAGCAGGTGCAGGTGGTGGAACTCGGCCACAACTGCTTCCAGTTGAACATCCAGTATGGCTTCAAGGACGAACCGGACATCCCGGGCGTGATGCAGCACTGCGCCACGCTGGGCTTGCCCTTCGAGATGATGGAAACCTCGTTCTTCATCGCGCGCCAGACCGTGATCTCGGCCCCTGGCGGCGGCATGGCGCCCTGGCGCGAGCATTTGTATGTGGCGATGTCGCGCAATGCACGCGGTGCGGCGGACTATTATCAAATTCCGACCAATCGGGTGATCGAGCTCGGTACCCAGGTCGAAATCTAATACATTTAAGCTACAAAAACCGGACAGTCTGGAATGCCTTGCGCTGGTAAGGTGCAGTGTTTTCCCTCTAAAACACACCTTTCCGCGAGTTCCCGATGCAAGCTAAATTTTCCCTGCTGGCCGCCTGCTGCGCCGCCCTACTGACCTTGAGCGCTTGCGGCGGCGGTGGCGACGACAGCAGTGCGCCGCCGATCGCCGTCAGCAATCCGGCCACCCTGGTGGTGACCGACACGGTCGTCGGCAGCGGCACCACGGCCACCAACGGCAAGAAGCTCACCGTCACTTACACGGGCTGGTATTACAGCGCCAGCGCGGCCGATCACAAAGGTCCGCAGTTTGAGACCGGCAGTTTCGCCTTCACGCTGGGCGCCGGCGCCGTCATCGCGGGCTGGGACCAGGGCATGGCCGGCATGAAGGTGGGCGGCAAGCGCACCCTGGCCATTCCGTCGACACTCGCCTACGGCAGCGCCGGGCGCGGACCGATTCCGCCGAATGCGGGCCTGCTGTTCGACGTCGAACTGACCAAGGTAGAGTAAGTACCTTTCAGCCGCTGCAATCAGCGCAGCATGTCGATGTGCTGGATACCGTCTTCGTCGTAAGGGGCAGAGACGGTCTCGAAGCCGAAATCCTGATAAAACTTTTCCAGCCGCTGCTGGGCGCCGATACGGATGCGGTGGCCCGGGTGCAG
This sequence comes from Massilia sp. FBCC-B171, assembly GCF_059134155.1. NCBI lineage: Bacteria > Pseudomonadati > Pseudomonadota > Betaproteobacteria > Burkholderiales > Oxalobacteraceae > Massilia > Massilia sp. FBCC-B171. Next base: position 59,047 of record NZ_CP101443.1, read on the forward strand.
CTGCTCGGCGTACTGGATGCCGTGGGCGACCAGTTCGCGTCCGGCGCCGGTGCCGCGCACGTCGTTCGTCGTCAGGATGCGGCCCAGCGACATCTCGTCGTATTTCGCGCCCGGCGCCAGGCAGCGCAGGTAGGCCACCAGCACACTCCGCCCGCCGATGTCGCGCCAGCCGAGCAGGTGATGGGCGTCGAGGTCGTAGCCGTCGATGTCCGGATACAGGCAGGTTTGCTCGAGGATGAACACGCCCTGGCGCTGGGCCAGTACTTCATACAGTTGCGCGCCGGAGAGGTCGGCGAAGCTGCACCATTGCCATTCGATCATGTGTGAATCCCTGAGTTAAAGAGTGGCCGCCGTCTCGAAACCTTCGAGCACGTTGACTGTGTGGATGCCGATGTCGGCCTGCGCCTGGCCGCCTTCGAACACGAAGGCGGTCGGCACACCAAGCCAGGCGATGCGTTCGCCGATGCGCAGGTAATCCGCGCCGCTCAGTGCAAAGCCGGCGTTCGCGCCGGCGTCCGGATCGCCGCCGCGGGCGCCCACGCCGAGCGACACCACCAGCGCCTCGGGCGCGAACATGCCCAGCTTCAGGCAGGCCGTCTCCAGCGCCGTGAACCATTGCGCGGCGCTTGTCGCGCGCGCCAGCGGCAGGTTCATGTTGTAGCCGCTGCCTTCGCCGGCGCCCGTTTCGTCGGCGTGGCCGCTATAAAACGGAAAGTCCATGCGCGGGTCGGCGTGCAGCGAGAGGGTCAGCACGTCGCTGCGGCCATAAAAAATGGCCTGGGTGCCGCTGCCGTGGTGGTAGTCGATGTCGAGGATGGCCACGCGTTTCATGCCGTCGTCGAGCAGGTGCTGGGCGGCCAGCGCCGCATTGTTGAGGAAGCAGCCGCCGCCCAGGAAGTCGGCGCCGGCATGGTGGCCGGGCGGGCGGGTCAGGGCGAAGCTGGCGCGCTGGCCCAGGCGCAGTGCGTGCGCCGCGTTGATGGCGCAGTCGGCGCCGGTTTTCGCCGCGTTCCAGGTGCCGGCCGTGAGCGGCGTGGCGTCCATCGAATACAGGCCGAGGCAGCCGCTGAAACTGTCCGGCTCGATGTCGCTGCGCAGGCCGCGCACCGGCCAGCTCGCCGCCTGCGCGTCAAGGTCGGCATTGCGTGGATCGAGCGCCAGCCACCCGCTCCAGGCGCTGCGTAAAAAATGCAGGTAGCGCGCGCTGTGGATGCGTTCGAGCGACACCAGCGGCGCGCGGTGCGGGGTGACGATCTCGCCCAGAGCGCGCCGCTGCAGCTCTTTCAATACCAGCTCGACCCGCTCGGGCTTTTCAAACGCCGCCGCGCCCTGCGGCCGCGCAGCTCTCGCGCGGTGCAGGGCATGGTGTTCGTTATAAAAAGTGAGCAAGGCTTACCTTACTGATGGTTGCCGCACAGGGTACTGGTGTTATACGCCGCCACGAAGTCGTCGAAGCTGCCGGTGTCCTGCTGTTCGATCGCCGCCTGTTCGGCCAGCGAGGCGGCCGCCATCTCGGCGAACACCGCTTCCTCGGCCGGCATCAGGGGGCTTTCGCGGAAGTAGGCGGCATGCAGTTCGCTCTGGCGCAGGCCGAAGGCCGCGGCCGAACCGAGTTTGCGCACTTCGTCCAGCACGCGCGCCGACGGCGTCTTGCTCGGGTCGGCGACCTTGGCCTTTTGCTGCGCCAGCGAGGCTTCGTGCACGCCGCTTTCGTTGTGCTCTTCGTCGAGCAGGCGCGCCAGCGGACGGATGCGTTCGATCAGCTCGTCGGCCCAGGCCGAGAGCAGCACTTCCTCGCCATCGCGGGTGAGCGTCAGGTCGGGGCGGCGCCCTTCCTTGACCGTGCGCGCGAAGTTGCGGGCGTGGATTTGCCCTTCGGCGGCGCTGATCATCGGGCTCTCGTCGAGCGCGCAGAAGAGTAAAAAAGCGTCGAGGAAGCGGCCGGTCTCGATGGAAATCCCGATCGGCTCGAAGGGATCGACGTCCAGGCAGCGCACCTCGATGTACTGCACGCCGCGGTTGCACAGTGCCTGCACCGGCCGCTCGCCGGTGCGGATCACGCGCTTCGGACGGATCGTCGAATAGTATTCGTTCTCGATCTGCAGCACGTTGGTCGACAGCTGGATCCACTCGCCATCGCGTTTGGTGCCGATTTCCTGGTAAGGCGGATACGGGCGGTTGACCGCATCCATCAGGCTCGTGACATAGCTTTCCAGGCTGTTTTCGTGCGGGCGCAGGCCGGACTGGGCGTCGTTCTGGTAGCCCAGGTCGCTCATGCGCAGGCTGGTCGCATACGGCAGGTACAGCGTATCGTCGGACAGCGTTTCCAGCGCATGCTCGCGCCCGCGCAGGAAGCTCTTGGTCAGTGCCGGCGAGGCGCCGAACAGGTACATCAGCAGCCAGGCATAGCGGCGGAAGTTGCGGATGGTGGCGATATAGCTTTCGGACTGGAAGTCGCGCAAGGCGCTGCGCCGCTCTTCGGGAATGCCGTCGCTGGCCAGGATCAGCCCCCAGAGCTGCTCCGGCAGCGAGTAATTGTAGTGAATGCCGGCGATGCATTGCATCGCCTTGCCATAGCGCAGGGCCAGGCCGCGGCGGTACACGTGCTTGAGCATGCCGATGTTCGAGGTGCCGTACCAGCCGATCTCGATGTCTTCTTCGGCAGGCAGTTCGCCCGGCATCGAGGAGCTCCACAGCATCTCGTCGCCCAGCTTGGCGTAGCCGAAGCGGTGGATCGCGTCGAGGCGGTGCAGCGCCAGGCCGATGTCGTGCTCGGCCGGGGTGATGAATTCGAGCAGCGCCTCGGCGTAGTCGGTCGTGATTTGCGGGTGCGTCAGCGCCGAGCCGAGCTGGACCGGATGAGGCGTGCGCGCGAGCTGGCCGTGCGCGTCGACGCGCAGGGTTTCGCGTTCGATGCCGCGCAGGCCCTGGCCAAGCAGGCCACGGTGGGCATCGTCGTCCAGCAGGGCCAGGCGGCGGGTCAGTTGGTTCGACACGGGTGTTTCCTTTCTTATACTGCCATAGCGATGATTTGGTGCAGAGAGTAACCGAAAATCGGGCAGCGCGTCGGTGGCCGGATCATTTCCCGGGGCCGCCGCCGGCCGCGCCCGAGCGGCGCCCGGCGCTGCCTTCAACCGGACGCGGGCGGGGGCGGTGCGGGCAGCGCGCCAGCCGCTTCCGGCTCGGGCGTGCGCCCCGGGGGCGCGTCTTCTCCGGGACGCTTGCCGGGTGCGGTCGCGGGCGCTTTGTCGGGCGGCTTGGCCGGTGCCGCGGCCGGGGCATCGGCAGCGTCGGCGGCAGGCTTGGCGGGTGCGGTGTCGGCGGGCGGCTTGGCAGGCGCCGGCGCCGGGGCCGGCGTGGCGCCGGCCTTGGGCGCTGCGGCGGCTGCCGGCTCCGGCCCGTTCACCTGGACCGACAGCCATTTATTCATCTCGCGCTCGAGCAGCGGCAGCGGCAGCACGCCGTTGCCGAGCAGCGCATCGTGAAAGCGGCGCGTATCGAAGCGCGCGCCGAGCGCCGCCTGCGCCTTCTCGCGCATGGCGCTGATGCGCAATTGCCCCGCCTTGTAGCTCAGCGCCTGTGCCGGCTGGGCGATGTAGCGGTCGATCTCGACCTCGTTGTCCTGCAGCGCGTTGGCGGTGTTCGCATTTAAATAGTCGAGCGCCTGCTGGCGCGGCCAGCCGAGCGCGTGGATGCCGGTATCGACCACCAGCCGCGCGGCGCGGAACATCTCGTCGTTCAGGTAGCCGAAGCGCGAGAATGGATCGCGAAAGAAGCCCAGCTCCGTTCCCAGGCTCTCGGCATAGGTGGCCCAGCCTTCGCCGAAGGCGTCGTCCCAGCCGTTGCGGCGAAATGCCGGCAGCTCGCGCAGGCTGCGCGCGCGCGCCACTTGCAGGTGGTGGCCGGGAACGGCTTCGTGCAGGGCCAGCGTTTCGACTTCCCACAGCGGCTGGGTATCGAGGCGCTCGGTATTGACCACCAGCGCCGCGCTGCGTTCCAGCGTGCCGGCTTCGTAATAGGCCGCCACCTGGCTGCCGGCGCCGGCCTGGCCGAGGCGCTTGACGCCGATCTCCACGTCGGGCAGCGTGCCGAACAGGGCCGGCAGGCGCAGCGTGGCGCGCTCGATCACGCGCCGGTAGCGCGCCAGCAGCACTTCCGGCTCGCGCGCAAACAGGCGCTTGTCGTCGCGCGCAAAGGCGAGGAACTGGGGCAGGCTGCCGCGAAAGCCGGTGCGGCCGATGGTCTGCATCATCGCGGCGCGCAGGCGCGCCACTTCCTTGAGGCCCAGCGCGTGCAGTTCGAGCGGGGTCAGTTCGCCGCCGGTGGCATTCCGAGCCAGGAAGGCGTAGTAACCGGGGCCGCCGGGCAGGGTGGACGCGCCCAGGGTCTCGCGCGCGGCAGGCAGGTATTCGCTGCGCACCATCTCTTCCAGGCGCCGCAGGGCGGGCGCCACGCTGTCGGTCAGGGCCGCCGTGCCGGCCGCCAGCAATTCCTCGCGCAGCTTGCTGTCGATGGTGGCGGGAATGCGCCGCAGCGGCGCGCCCAGCGGACCCTCGTTGAGGTTCTTGCGCAGCGCCCGCAGCAGCTCCGGCACCTCGCGCATGCTCGCTTTCGGCGCGGTCCAGCCGCTCTTCACGCCTTCGCGCAGCTGCTCGATCAGGCCGTCGACGTGGCCGGGCAAGGCGTTCAGGCGGGCGATGTAATTGCGGTAGTCTTCTTCGCTGGCGAAGGGCGTCTGGGCGACCAGGCGCGGCAGGCGCACGTGCAGGCCGTCCCAGGCCGTCAGCGCTTGCGGGTCGACCAGGGTAAAAGCGCGCGTGGCGAGCTGGCGCTCCTGGTCGAACACGAACAGGTCGAGCGACAGGCGTTCCTGCGCGCCCAGGCCGGCGCGCTCGATGGCGCGCGCTTCATCGAGCATGCTGCGGGCGTGCTCGCGCCGGGCGCGCACGGCGGCCAGCGACAGGTCGGTCAGGCGGTCGTTATAGCGGCGCTCGCCGAGCGAGGTCGCGTACTCCGGGTACTGCTCGAGGCGCCACTGCCAGTCGCGCTCGAACAGCGCCGCCGCCGGTCCCGGCCCGCTGCGGGCGGCGCCGTGGATCAGTGCGGTGGACAGCAGCAGGAGGGCGAGTAGGCGTCGCATCGGGGAAGGAAGGTGGGGATGTGAGCATTGTAACAACGCTGACAAGAAGGCCGCGCACCGCGCAGCCTGCGGGGGGGGGGAAACCTGTATAGCACAGACACATAGGTAACAGGTGTCTAGACACATAGGTGACACTGCCGGGTTAAATTTTAGCGCCTTGTAAGTTGAATTTGGGTGACCTCTCGGTTACAGAAAATCACTTGGAAGAGCCCGTCTTCGTTGGCTGGACGGATGGCTACGTGCTCACCTGTTAAACCCTCGCCGACGAAGTAGTCGTGTCCTTTGAAGGTGAGCTGGCCATGTTGCCGGACCCGGCGCACGATGTCTTCATGGTCGTATTCAATAGCCGGTGGCTGAGCCGGAAGAGCCCTGGCACTGCGATGGTATCGCGTAATCGGTGGTTTCTGTCCTAAGGCTTCGTGGGGGCGTATCAGGTTGTACTGGTCACGCCATTCATCGAAAGCGACCTGGCATGCCGATATCGAATTGAAGCCGAAGCGTGCGAGCAAGTCGCGCTTGAGCGTACGGTGAAAGCGCTCGTCCTTGCCCTGGGTTTGCGGGTGAAGCGGCCTGCTATGGCTGACGCGAATTCCAAGACGAATGAGCCAGACTTCCAGGCGCGATAAGGTCTCGTGTCCTGACGTTCCCCATGGCGGGCCGTTATCACAGGTAATTCGTTCGGGTAGCCCATACAACTGAAATGCCCGCGTCAGCGCGCTGCGCACCTCGTCGCCAGTCTCGCCCGAGCAGGCAGTCAATGCGATGGAAAAGCGCGAATAGTCGTCCAGAACAGTCAGCGGGTGGCAACGGCCGGCACGTGGATCGGTCAATGCGAAATGACCTTTGAAATCCATTTGCCAAAGCTGGTTAGGCGCCTCATGCTCGAAGCGCTTCGTTGCCGGCCTGGTTCGATCGGATTGCGGCACCAGTTGGCAACCATGCCGACGCAGGATCGCGGCAATCGTATTTGGGTGCGGCGCAATGTCGTCAGGCAGCAAGGCACGCAACTTGCGCGCTCCCCAGCACGGGTACCTCTTATGCAATGCCAATACCTGTTCCTCGACTCTGGCGCTGCAGCGTCGGGGCATTGATAACGGACGCCTGGAACGGTCGTTCAGGCCCTCCTTGCCGTGTTCGAGGTAGAGATTGCGCCACTTGTAGCCTGTCTTTCGGCTGACGCCGAAAGACAGGCACAGGGCCTGCATGTCCGTGTTGGGCTCTGCCGCCAACATCGCAAACTCGAGTCGAGAAGACATTTGGTTACTCTCTTTCCAGGGCATCGCACACTCCATTTGTAGGCTGTGCAATGATCATAAAAGTGTTACCTATGTCTCTAGACAAGTGTTACCTATGTCCCTGTGCTGAACAAAACCGTGCCAACACGGCGCAAAGTTCCGCGTGGGCACGGAGTGCCCACCCTACGAGGCGCGGCGCCCGCCGCTGACGCGCTCGATCCCGCCCAGATCGCGCCAGCTCCGGACCTCGGTGTAGCCGGCGTCAAGCAGCAGGGTACGCACCGCCTCGGCCTGGTCATAGCCATGCTCGAGCAGCAGCCAGCCGCCGGCGACCAGATGGGCGGGCGCGCCCTTGATGATGGTGCGCAGCGCCGCCAGGCCGTCGGCGAAATCGGTCAGTGCGCCGCTCGGCTCGAAGCGCAAGTCGCCCTGCGCCAGGTGTTCGTCGCCTGAAGCGATATACGGGGGATTCGAGGCGATCAGGTCGAATGCTTCGTCGTTCAATGCCGTGAACCAGTCGCTGCGCAGGAAGCGCACGGCGGCGCCGTTCGCGGCGGCGTTCGCGCGCGCCACCGCCAGCGCTTCCTCGCTCAGGTCGAGGGCGGTGACGGCGGCGTCAGGCCGCGTGTGCGCCACGGCGACCGCGATCGCGCCGCTGCCGGTACCCATGTCGAGCAGGCGCGCGCGCGCGACCAGGCGTTCCAATACCAGTTCGACGATCAGTTCGGTATCCGGGCGCGGAATCAGCACGGCCGGGCTGACCTGGAAGGGCAGGCCGAAAAATTCGCGCTGGCCGACGATATAGGCGATCGGTTCGCCCGCCTGGCGGCGCGCCACCAGCGCGGCGAGCTGCGCCGCCTCAATGTCGTTCAGCACGCGCTCGGACTGGGTGATCAAGCCGACCCGGGTCAGCGCCAGCGCATGGCACAGCAGGATGCGGTTTTCCAGCGGGTCGAGCGGCAGGCCGGCCTGCAGCGCTTTGACGGTGGCGCCGGCGGCGATCTTCATCGTGCGTAGCGTCCCGGGGTTTTACTCACCAGGAACCAGACCAGGGCCAGCGTCAGCAGCACGAACCAGACGGCCGACCACTGCGGGATCGACAGGCCCAGGATGCCGTCGGTGGCGCTCTCGCACAGGCCTTCGGCCTTGAACAGCCATGGCATCAGGGTGGCCGTCGGGATTTTATTCAGCGCCGTCTCCATCGGATCGATACCGCAGGAAAAACCGGGATTGGCCAGCACATACAAATGTTTGCCGACCACGCCCAGGCCGCCCAGCGCCGCCAGCAGCGCCACGCCGGCGCCGGCGCGCAGCTTGCCGGAGAGGGCCCCGGCCAGGGCGGCGATGCCGACCGCGAGGAACAGGTAGCGCTGGATCACGCACAGCGGGCAGGGCAGCATGTCGTGCGCGTGCTGCAGGTAGACGGCGACGCCGACCAGCGCGAAGCTGATGAGGGAAATGATCAGGAGTGGAGTGCGGGAACGTGGCATCGCTTGATAGCTTTCGTGGTCGGGAGATGGGCGCGATTCTCGCATACGCGGGAACCGCCGCCGCATTTTCACATTGGCAAGACCTGACTGACTTAGCGCGGCCTTAATCGCCCAGCGCCGCCAGCAATTCGGCCTGGTGCTCGGCGGCCAGCGCATTGGTCAGGTCGAGCAGGTCGCCGTCCATAATAAAATCGAGTTTATACAGGGTCAGGTTGATGCGGTGGTCGGTCAGCCTCCCCTGCGGGAAGTTGTAGGTGCGGATCCGTTCGCTGCGGTCGCCCGAGCCGATCAGGCTCTTGCGGGTGGCCGCTTCCTTCGATTGCTGCTCGCGCAGCTGCACGTCCTTGATTCGCGCGGCCAGCACCTTCATGGCCTGCGCCTTGTTCTTGTGCTGGCTGCGGTCGTCCTGGCATTCGACCACGATCCCCGTCGGCAGGTGGGTCAGGCGCACCGCCGAATCGGTTTTGTTGATGTGCTGGCCGCCGGCGCCCGAAGCACGGTAGGTGTCGATGCGCAGGTCGGCCGGGTTGATGTTGACGTCTTCGACCTCGTCCGCCTCGGGCATCACGGCCACCGTGCAGGCCGAGGTATGGATGCGGCCTTGCGTTTCGGTGGCCGGCACGCGCTGCACGCGGTGGCCGCCCGATTCGAATTTGAGTTTCGAGTACACGCCATTGCCGATCACGCGCACGATGACTTCGCGGTAGCCGCCCAGGTCCGAGCTCGACTCCGACACCATCTCGACCTGCCAGCGATTGCGCTCGGCAAAGCGCGTGTACATGCGCAGCAGGTCGCCCGCGAACAGGGCCGATTCGTCGCCGCCGGTGCCGGCACGGATCTCCAGGAAGATGTTGCGCTCGTCGTTTTCATCTTTTGGCAGCAGCATCTTTTGCAGGTCGAGATCGAGGGCGGCCAGGCGCGCTTTGGCCGACTCGATTTCCTCCTGCGCGAACTCTTTCATCTCCGGATCGGCCAGCATCTCCTGGGCCGCGGCGATGTCGCCATTCGCGTCCTGGTACTGGCGGTAGAGCGCGACCAGCGGGCCGATCTCGGCGTGCTCGCGCGTCATCTTCCGATAATTGTCCATGTTGGCGGTGGCGCCTTCATGGGTCAGCAATTCGTCGAGTTCGACCAGGCGGTTCGCGAGTTGGTCCAGCTTGGCCAGCATCGATGGTTTCATAGTTTTTTCAGTCGTGCAGAAGGGATGACGGGGCGGCGCGCGAACGCCGGGACGCGCCCGGGGAGGCGCAACTGCGGAAAATAAGCGCTAACGGCGGCCGCGGAACAGCTGGGGCAGCAGGCTGGCCAGGCGCGCGCGCTCGTCGCCCTCGGCGCGGTGCAGCGCCTGCTGCGGGCCGTGCAGGAATTTGGCGGTCAGGCCTTTAGATAAAGCTTCGAGCACGGCGTCGGGATCTTCGCCGCGCGCCAGCAGTTTGCGGGCGCGTTCGAGTTCGGCCAGGCGCAGCGCCTCGCTCGACTCGTGCAGTTGCTGAATCACGGGGACCACCGCGCGGTCGCCGATCCAGTGCATGAAAGAGGCGACCCGGGTCTCGATGATGGCTTCGGCCTGGGCCACGGCCGCCTGCCGGCTTTCCATCCCGGTTTGCACCACTTGCGCCAGGTCGTCGACCGTGTACAGGAACACGTCGTCGAGTCGCGCGACTTCGGGTTCGATATCGCGCGGCACGGCCAGGTCGGCCATGAAGACCGGGCGGTGGCGCCGCGCTTTGATGGCGCGCTCCACCAGGCCCAGGCCCAGCAGCGGCAGCGTGGAGGCGGTGCAGGAGACGACGATGTCGAATTGCGCCAGGCAGTCGGGCAGGTCGGCCAGGCGGATCGCGCGCGCGTTCAGGCGCGTGGCGAGCGACTCGCCGCGCTCCATGGTGCGGTTGGCGATGGTGATCGATTTCGGGTTGTGCGCGGCGAAGTGCGCGGCGCACAGTTCGATCATTTCGCCGGCGCCGATGAACAGTACGTGCTGGTCGGCGATGCTGTCGAAAATGCGCTGCGACAGGCGCACGCAGGCCGCCGCCATCGACACGCTGTGGGCGCCGATCTCGGTGGTGGTGCGTACTTCCTTGGCCACGGCAAAGCTGCGCTGGAACAGCTGGTGCAAATAGGTACCCAGGCCGCCCGCCTGGTCGGCGGTGCGCACCGCGTCCTTCATCTGGCCGAGGATTTGCGGCTCGCCCAGCACCATCGAATCGAGCCCGGAGGCGACGCGGAAGGCGTGGCGCACGGCGTCGCCCTGCGGCAGCATGTACAGGTGCGGACGCAGTTCGGCGTAATTCAGGGCGTGGTAGTGGGCCAGGAACTGGGCCGAGGCGTCGAGCGGCTGCGGCACGCCGCTGGCGGCGTACAGTTCGGTGCGGTTGCAGGTGGAGAGGATGGCCGCTTCGTCGCCGCCAGGGGTATCGCCGCCGAAGCGGCCGAACCATTCGCGCGCCGAGTGGACGGCACGTCCCAGCTGCTCAGGCCCGAGCGCCAGCTGCTCGCGCAGCGAGACCGGTGCGGTCGTGTGGTTCAGGCCAACGGCGAGCAATTGCATGCTGGGGTGAAGGAAGGGAAACGGTGAGGATCATTATACCCCTATGCGCGCAGGGCATGCGGCCCCGGGCGGCCCGCGCATGGGTGCGGCGGGCCAATCCGACACTTAGAGAGCGCCTAACAAAACCGTCAGGGCAAGGCGCAGCGCCGAAGACAGTACGCAGGTACGGCGAGGCGTTGCAACGCTGCCATGATGGTTTTGTTAGGCGCTCTTACGCGGCGCCCAGCTTTTCCAGGCGGTAGCCGTAGCTGTACACCGGCACCAGCCGGAAACCATTTTCCGGACGCAGGCTGAGCTTGTTACGCACGCGCGACACGTGGGTGTCCATGGTGCGCGAGGGCACGGCCGTTTCGCGGACCCACACCGCTTCATGGATATAGGCGCGCGACAGCGGGCGGCCGATGTTGCGGAAGAACAGCAGGGCCAGGTAAAACTCTTTCTGGGTGACGTCGATGACGCTGCCGTCCTTCAGCAGGCGTCCCGGACGCGTCTCGAAGACGTAGGAACCGAACTGCAGCTGCTCGGTGCCGGTCTGGGCAGGATAAGCGCGGCGCAGCAGGGCCGATACGCGGGCCACCAGCTCGCCGCGGCGCAAGGGTTTGACCAGGTAGTCGTCGGCGCCGGCGGCCATGCCGGCCACGATGTCGTCTTCGGCGCTGCCGTTGACGAGGAACATCGCCGGGGCGTCGGGGGCCATTTTCTCCTTGGCGCGGCGCAGGATGTCGGCCGACCCCGCGTCGCCGGCAGGCCAGTCCATGATCAGGAGATCGGTACTGTCCTTGCGCAGCTGCGCCACCATATCCTTGCCGCTGTCAAAGAACTGGCAACTGTGGCCGGCGGCACTGAGTACCTGGCAAACGAGGTCTGCTTGACTACGGTCATTATCGAGGACGGCTATTCTCATGGAGGCACATTATTTGTCAAATTCGTTCGTAGGATGAGTCCTACAACGTTAAACCGACTATATCAGACTTTGACAAAATAATGCTAATCGTAAACTTCCATTTTTTAACGAAAGAAGGTAGATGATGAACAATGGGGGCGTTCTCTCAGCATTTCTCACTCTATGCGCGCTCAATTCCGACACTTTTGTAGGAGTGCCCCTAGCTTGAACTCTTGCCGCAGAAATGCAACATCCATGGCCAAAAAACAACAGTGTTTCTTGGGTTTACCAACTTGCAGGTAAAAAAGGCGTGCTACCCGATGTAGGACGGGTGGCAGAGAGGGCGGGCAGGGCCGCAAATGAAAAAAGGCGCCCGGTGGAACCGGACGCCTTTGCTGGAGCAGGGGACCTCGATGCCTCAGGCGTCGGGCAGCACCACGTTCACGTCGAGTACTTCCAGGTTGCCCTGGCGGTCGAGTGAAATCTTGATGTCGTCGGCGTTGACCTTGGTGTACTTCGAAATCACTTCGATCAGTTCGCGGTGCAGTGCCGGCAGGAAATCCGGGCCGGTGCGGTTGGTGCGCTCGCGTGCGATGATGATTTGCAGCCGTTCCTTGGCCGCAGTCGCGCTCTTCTTCTTTTCAGGGAACAGGAATGAGAGCAAGGCCATGTCATTTTGCCCCAAAGATGCGCTGCAGCAGGCCCGGCTTTTCGTAGTTCGTGAAGCGCAGCGGACGCTCTTCGCCCAGGAAGCGGGCGACCACGTCCTCATACGCCTCGGCCACGTCGGTACCCTTGAAATGGATCGCCGGATTGCCCTGGTTCGATGCGTGCAGCACCGATTCCGATTCCGGAATGATGCCGATCAGCGGAATGCGCAGGATTTCCTGCACGTCCTGGTAGGACAGCATTTCGTCGTTTTCGACGCGCTTGGGCGAATAACGGGTGATCAGCAGGTGTTCCTTGACCGGCTCGCCGCCGGTCTGGGCGCGGCGCGACTTGGCCTGGATGATGCCGAGGATGCGGTCGGAATCGCGCACCGAGGACACTTCCGGGTTGGTCACGATCAGCGCCTCATCGGCGAAGGTCAAGGCCATCAGGGCGCCATGTTCGATACCGGCCGGCGAATCGCAGATGATGAACTCGAAGTCCATTTTCACCAGCTCGTTGAGCACGCGCTCGATGCCGTCTTCCGACAGGGCATCCTTGTCGCGGGTCTGCGAGGCAGGCAGGATGAACAGGTTGTCGCAGTGCTTGTCCTTGATCAGGGCCTGGTTCAGCGTCGCCTCGCCATTGACCACATTGACCAGGTCGTACACCACGCGGCGTTCGCAGCCCATGATCAGGTCGAGGTTTCGCAGGCCGACATCGAAGTCCAGCACGGCGGTCTTGTGGCCGCGCAGGGCCAGGCCGGTGGAGAAGCTTGCGCTCGAGGTGGTTTTGCCCACGCCGCCCTTGCCGGACGTCACAACAATAATTCTTGCCACAAAAGTGTCCTTTACAGTATCTGGTAGTGCCTGGCCTAGCGCGTCGAAGCCGGAGTCAGCGATGATATATCGATCCGGTCGCCGACCAGGCGAATTTGTGCCGGCTGGCGTGCCAGCTCGGCCGGGAAGCCGTCGTCGAAGGTGCGGTACACGCCTGCGATCGACACCAGTTCAGGTTGCAGCGACAGGCCGAAAATACGCGAATCGGCATTGCCCGAGGCGCCCGCCAGTGCGCGGCCATGCATCGGCGCGTACACGTGGATGCTGCCGTCGGCAATGATCTCGGCGCCATTGTTGACCGACGCGGTGACGATCAGGTCGCAGCCGCGCGCATACACGCGCTGGCCGGCGCGCACCGGCGTGTCGACGATCATCGCCGGCAGCGCGAGCGTTTGCGGCGCCGGGGGCACCGGCGCCGGGGCAGGCGCCGCGGCCGGCGCGATCGTCACGGCGGCGGCCGCCGCGGCCACGTCTTCGCGCGCACGGTCGGCGCCGGCGCCGTCGTCGAGCGCCAGGCCGCGCGCCTTGATGGCCTCGCTCATGTCCGGGGTGGCGCCGCGCACGGCGACCGCGTTCAGGCGGTATTTCTTGAGCAGGTCGACCAGCGTGCGCCAGTCGATATAGGTGCGGTCGGCGGCAATCGCGCCGACGTCGATCACCGCGAATTCATCCTCGAAAAAGTCCGAGACGCCGCCGGTCATCTGCTTGAGGGCCGCATCGATCGCAATCGGGTCGCTCGAATGCAGGATCGCCGAGATGGCGACGACCGTGGAGATCTTGATTTCGATGGGCAGGCTGGACGGGCTTTTCGACATAAATGGTTCAGGTTGGATTAGCCCGTGCATTCTACTGTGAAATTTGCTGAGAAGGACAGCATTTCCCCTATCATGCCATAGGGCAACTGACGGTCTGATCACGTTCCGTATTTTGCCGGAAAACACCCTGCGGAACCCCTTAGCAACCTATTGGCTTTACTGGTTGTTTTCCGTGGATAAGCTGATAAGATTGACTTCGCTCAAACGTAAACGCGAGCGTGAAAACTAACATGCGAGGTTTCCGCCAGGCCGAATCGGCAGCCGTGCGCAGCATCCCGGGTGTGCAGCCGAACCATCGCTACAGGGCATAGCGGGCGACCGCGGCCCTTCAACCTGGTTAAGTCCAGAACTGGAGATATCAATGGAAGACGTCGTCATCGTAGCCGCCGGCCGCACCGCGGTCGGCAAATTCGGCGGGTCGCTCGCCAAGATTCCCGCTGCCGAGCTCGGCGCGCAAGTCATCCGCCAGCTGCTGGCGAAAACCGGTATCGATCCGGCCAGCATCAGCGAAGTCATCATGGGCCAGGTGCTCACCGCCGGCGTCGGCCAGAACCCGGCGCGCCAGGCCGCCATCAAGAGCGGCTTGCCCGACATGGTGCCGGCCTACACCATCAATAAAGTCTGCGGCAGCGGCCTGAAGGCCACCCACCTGGCGACCCAGGCGATCCGCTGCGGCGACGCCAGCATCGTCATTGCCGGCGGCCAGGAAAACATGAGCGCTTCGCCGCACGTCCTGAACGGCTCGCGCGACGGCTTCCGCATGGGCGACGCGAAACTGGTCGACACCATGATCGTCGACGGCCTGTGGGACGTCTATAACCAGTACCACATGGGCGTCACGGCCGAGAACGTCGCACGCAAGTACGACATCTCGCGCGCCGAGCAGGACCAGTTCGCACTGAACTCGCAGCTGAAGGCCGAAGCAGCCCAGGCGGCCGGCAAGTTCAAGGACGAAATCATCCCGATCGAGATCCCTTCCAAAAAGGGCACGGTCGTCTTCGACACCGACGAGTATCCGAAAGCGGGCAGCACGATCGAGGCCTTGAGCAGCCTGCGTCCGGCCTTCAACAAGGAAGGCACTGTCACCGCCGGCAATGCGTCCGGCCTCAATGACGGCGCCGCCGCCGTGATCATGATGAGCGCCTCGAAAGCGCGCGAACTGGGCCTGACCCCGCTGGCGCGCATCAAGGCTTATTCGTCCTCGGGCCTGGACCCGACCATCATGGGCATGGGCCCGGTATCGGCCTCGCGCCTGTGCCTGCAAAAGGCCGGCTGGACCCACGACCAGGTCGACCTGATGGAAATCAACGAAGCCTTTGCCGCGCAAGCCGTGGCGGTCAACAAGGAAATGGGCTGGGATACGTCGAAGATCAACGTCAACGGCGGCGCGATCGCGCTCGGCCACCCGATCGGCGCCTCCGGCGCCCGGGTGCTGGTGACCCTGCTGCATGAAATGATCCGGCGCGACGCCAAGCGCGGACTGGCCAGCCTGTGCATCGGCGGCGGAATGGGCGTGGCGCTGGCGGTAGAGCGCGATTGACGGGTCCTGTAGTGCGTGAGGGCGCTGCGGGGTCGAGCGCAGCCCCTTGACTGATCGACATAAAAAAATTGGAGAAGACAATGGCACGAGTAGCTTTAGTTACGGGTGGTATGGGCGGTCTGGGCGAGGCAGTGTGCATCAAGCTGGCGGCACTCGGCTATACGGTCGTCACGACCCATTCGCCGGGCAATACCAAGGCCGAGGGCTGGCTGGCCTCGATGCGCGACCAGGGCTTCAACTTCAAGGCCTATCCGTGCGACGTGTCCGACTATGATTCGGCCCAGGCCTGCGTAGCCCAGGTCGAGAAGGAAGTCGGCCCGGTCGACGTGCTGGTGAATAACGCCGGCATCACGCGCGACATGACCTTCAAGAGGATGGACAAGCCGAACTGGGACGCGGTCATGAAGACCAACCTCGATTCCGTGTTCAACATGACCAAGCCGGTCTGCGACGGCATGGTCGAACGCGGCTGGGGCCGCATCATCAACATCTCGTCGGTGAACGGCCAGAAGGGCGCCTTCGGCCAGACCAACTACTCGGCCGCCAAAGCCGGCATGCACGGCTTCACCAAGGCGCTGGCGCTGGAAGTGGCGCGCAAGGGCGTGACCGTCAACACCATTTCGCCAGGCTATATCGGCACCAAGATGGTGATGGAGATCCCAAGTGAAGTGCTGGAAAGCAAGATCATCCCGCAAATTCCGATGGGCCGCCTCGGCAAGCCGGACGAAGTCGCCGGCCTGGTCGCCTATCTGTCGTCGGACGAAGCCGCTTTCGTGACCGGCGCGAATATCGCGATCAATGGCGGGCAGCACATGTCTTGATCGTTCACCGAATGCCTGTTAAGGGCGCTCAAACTGGGAAGAAGGCCGGGACAAATAACTGTTCCGGCTTTTTTATGAAGCTACTGCCGTCGGTCGTCAAGCCGCTTGCTCGTCATTAGGGGCGGACTTATTGACATCCTGAACAACTTGGCCGCCATGCAGGACAATCACGCGCTCTGCCATTTGAATTGTTTCCGGACGGTGCGCGACGATCAGGCGAGTAAGTGGAATTTGCTGAATAGCTTGGTTCACCGCCTGTTCATTCAACACGTCCAAATGACTAGTTGCCTCGTCCAGAACCAAGATTTTCGGGTTCTTGTACAGGGCCCGCGCCAACAGGATGCGTTGCTTCTGTCCGCCCGACAGTCCTGTACCAATATCACCTACCAAGGTGTTAAAAGCCATAGGCATGGCGGCGATTTCAGGTGCGATGGCGGCGAGTGCAGCGCATGTGTAAACACGTTGCATGTCGGCCATCGGATCGAAGAAACTGATGTTATCCGAGATCGATCCGGCAAAAAGAGTGTCGTCCTGCATCACGGTACCTAGCATATAGCGGTAATTCGACAGACCGAGCGTATCCAATGGGATCCCGCCAACACGAATTTCGCCTTCGGTCGGCGTGAGAAGACCAAGCAACAGCTTCATCAGAGTTGTCTTTCCGCAACCAGACGGCCCGGTGATTGCCACGCATTGCCCAGCTCGGATGTTAAGGTTAAGTTCATGGATAACCGCCGGCTCGCTGTCGGAATAGCGGAAACTCAGGTTCCTTATCTCAATCGAAGGCGTGAGATGGCTGACATCGACCTCTACCGCCTCGTCATCCCGTTCTGCTTCCGTAAGCACGATGTCGGCCAAGCGCTCTCCATGCAGGCGCATCATCCGCAATTCGAACAGCTTGTCGATCAGGCTTGCCATGCGCTGGCTGAACTGGTCTTTATAGCTGATAAAGGCGAACATCATTCCGACCGAGAATTCGTTGTTAAGCACACTGAGCGCAGCAAGCCAGACAACGATCACGCGCTCGCTTCCGAACAGTAGAATGTTGACTGTCTGGTAGGAGACCGCGAGCTTTGCGATACGCAGTTGAGCGTTGAATTCGTCGGTCAATGAGTTCATCCAGCCAGAACGGCGCTCTTCGCCGCGTCCGAACAGGCGAATACTCTGCATGCCCCGAACCGTCTCCATGAAGTGACTCTGCTGTTTGGCGGCATGAATGATTTCCTCCGAATTCGCATCTCGCAAAGGACGGAACATCGCCCAGCGCAGTAGCGCGTACAGCAGTACGGCAATGCAAGCCACCGCTGCCAGCGTAGTGCTGTAGAGGAGCATCATGACAAGGGTGCCCAGCACCAGGACACCGTCAATGATCCCTTCAACAAACTCCGTCGTCAGACTGGTCTGGATGCGCTGAATCGAACTGAAGCGTGAGACAATGTCGCCCGTATGGCGCTTCTCGAAGTAGGGTAGGGGCAGCTTCAGAAGGTGGACAAACGCATTGCCCAGCCATTGCAGGTTCAGACTGGTGGACATCACTGTAGTAACCCAAGAACGTACGGCACCGATCGCGGTCTGGAGCAGCATCAGCAGCAGGAACCCGCAACCTAGTACCGTGATCAAGTCGCGATCCGACGCCAGTAGTGCCTCGTCCACGATCCACTGCATGTAGAAGGGCGCGACCAGCGCACAGACTTGCAGTGCCAGACCGAGTGCGAGCAATTGCAACAGGCTGCGGCGCAGACCCAGTACTCGCCCCATTAGCGATACAAGGGAAAACTGTTGGCGATCTTCCTTTCGCTCGAACTGCGCAGTCGGGGTTAGCTCCAGCGCGATTCCCGTAAAGTGCTTGGCGAACTCAGCCATTACCATGCGGCGTTCGCCAACCGCCGGATCGTGCACGACGATGTGCTTGGTCGATACAGACTTGAGAACGACGAAATGGTTCAGGTCCCAATGCAGGATGCACGGCAGCTGCAGCTCAGGCAAATGCTGGAGGTCCAGCTTTAGCGGGCGCGTCTGCAGAGACAGGCCCTTCGCCATTGCCATTAAACCTTTCAGATTGACGCCTTTCATCGACACCGAAAAGCGACGGCGCATGCTCGGGATATCGATCTGATGGCCCCAATAGCTGGCCGCCATGGCCACGCATGCCAAACCGCACTCAGCTCCTTCGGTCTGCAGCAAGACGGGTAGTCGGCGGCTGTTCCAGAATGTTAGATGGGAAAGAATAGGAAGGTACATAGTTCAGCTGCTATCAGAAGTGTGGGAAGCTGCTGCCGTGCCACGCTCACACGGCAGGATGGAGGAAATGCTTGTTCGCTTACATGCGGCCGGAGATACTGAACAGTGGTTCTAATACCCATTCGTATAGCTTGCGTCGTTCGAGCATAACGCTGGCGTCGACCAGCATGCCGGAGCGCAACGGCATCGCTGCTCCATACGCCTGGACGGTTTGTTCGTCGAGTTCGAGACGGATGCGGTAGACTGGCTCCGACTGGGCCGTGCTTGGCATGGCTGCCGCCGAGGTAGGCAGTTCCTCGGGGCGTACCGACGTGGTAGCAACCTCGCGCACGTGCGCCCGGTGTTGACCGAATTTCTGATAGGGAAAAGCCTGGTAGCGCAGTAGTGCCGTCATACCCGGTTTGATGAAGCCGACGGCACGGGAAGGCACATACATTTCCGCTTCAAGCTTGTTGCCCTCGGGCAGAATCGATGCCAGCGAAGTGGAGATGCTGATAGCCTGGCCGAGATTAGAGGTAATTGCCGTGATTGTCCCGCTCTGGCGTGCACGGATTGGAATCTCGCGCCGTGCCTCGTTCTCAGTCAGATCCTGCTCGAGCGTCGACGCATTGCGGCGTAGGGCGTTCTCGTCGCGCAGCGCTTGCACGGTGAGGTCTTGTATCTCTGCTAAGGTACTTGCTAGGTCGCGTTGGATCGCGGAACGGGCCCGTTCGATATCGAGAAAGCGCTGGTGCTGGTCGAGCAGCTCGGCTTCCCGTTCTTGTAGTTGCGCTGGCGATATGTAATTAGTTGCCTTCAATTGAGCGAAGCGCGCCACCGTTTGTTCGGACAGCGCAACGCGCTGCTTTTGCATGAGTGCTTGGTTGTCGAGCCGCTTGATTTCCCCCTGCAGGTCGTGCACACGTCGCTGCAGGGCTGCGTGGCGATATCTAGTCTGTACTTTGGCCTGCTGTAGTTCGTTATGGAAGCTGTCACGGCGCTGCGTCAGCAATTCGGAGATCAATGCTTCCGTAGAACGCGGCGCGGAAGTGCTGCGCTCGCTGGACACGACGAACAATATCTCGCCTTCGCGCACCAACTGACCTTCCTTGACGCGGATTTCTTTGATGACGCCGATCTGGTTAGAAAAAACCCGGATCACCCCGGCGGTAGGAACCAGCATGCCTTGGATCGGCGCTTTGCGGGTCGTCTCGAAAAACAAGAAAAATGCGATGAGCAGAAGTACCAGTGCCGTGAACATGCAAGTAAGAATTACATGACTGACAGGGCGAGTCAGAATGACCGTGCCATACTGGCGAACCGTGATATGGTCAATGGCCTGCCGCCGAAACAAGGTCTCAGACGTGGATATGGAAGGTTCTTTAACAGGTATTTTTTCTACCTGCTCGCCCGAGGTGGTCAAAGTATCGCGCAAGGTAATATCCTCTTAAAAGCCGATGACGAGTTTTTTGCAGTGTGAAATATTTATGATCTGGAAGTTGGCGTTACTAAGGAGTACTTAAAAAGGTTGGTCTCTTAAGACCAATGTAAAACAATGATCGGAAAACGATGGACGGGATATGCTGGTTTTTGCGTGTCTACCGGACTACCAATGAATTTCGACATGTTGCAGCACGCGTTTGCTTTCAAGACGTAGTTCGGGCGCGATCGCTTACAAAATTCGGCCAGCCAGCGGCCGATGGGCAAGCGCGAACAAGACAGGTATTGAATAATAGTATTCGCTAGTTCTCCGTAACGCGTCCTACGATGCCGAAACAGGTTTTTCTTCAGCAGCTGAACGGGTGCTCGACCTTTGTACGCACGCTTTGTCTTGGCACTCTCCGGCTTTTTCCTTCATCCGTCTCAGCGAATGTTTTTTCACGGCTGGCGGAGCACAGTCCAAATTGCAAAAACATAGCGGAGTAATTTTGCATATTTTTGATAGCTTGATCCGCCACGGCGAAAGATGACTGCATTAAACCGGCGTGCTTAAATGAGGATCCCTCCGGCGCTCGAGCAGCGGAGGGATCGGCATTTATTTATACATAGCGGTATAAATGGCTCTGCCCATACTTTCACCGAGGCTGTGTGCTCCATTAAGAGCTGCCATGTAAGCTGCGACACCTATCCAATATCCGCCCGAGACCTGTCCCACCTCGTCTTCGTTCAGTTCATAAAATTTTGAATTCTGTTTCGGAAAATACAATTCATTTTGCATAATTCCTCCTATTGAAATAGTAACGCTTATTTGGATTTACTTGAATCGTCGCTTTTTGCTTTTTGGTATCCATTATAGATGCCGAATCCTAACGCAATGCCAAGGCCAACTACTCCGGCTACAGCGAACCACGCGATTCCTCCATTGACACTGTCAATTTCGTCTTGTTTAAGCTCTTGCATAATAAATTTTCCTTTAATAAATTAATGAGTGAGGTAGTAAAGAGCCTGACCAATGCCAACTCCGAATTCACACGCAGAATTCATTGCTGTCACGATAAAGAACATTACAAGAGCTATTCTCGTTTCGCGAGGAAGAGATTGCTCCAATGAAACTAGATTTTCATAAATGCTCACGAATTACCTCCATGTTGCCTGCGGTTGTTGCTAGGAGGAAAGTAGCATGCGCATAGGCAACGTAATATTGGATTTCATCAATGTTTACAGAGGTGTTGGCTTAATTGTTGATAAATCCCGGGGGCCAAGGTCGAAGCCATGACCCAAGACCTAGGACGAGAAGAGCGATTTTGAAATGCATTGTTTTGTCTATGATGAATTTTCGCGCAGGCTCAATAGTCCAACCTATTTTTCAGGACTTCCTCGGCTGCCAAGGGCGCGGCCAACCCGGGCTATCTTTTGTATCCTGTACGACAGCCCACGGCAAAGCCAACACACCATGGTAAGCAGCGACAACCCTTCCGTCATCGTTCGCCTAAAGCAGTTGCGCTACGACCACTTCATCCGGCGCGTCGCTGATACCGGCCGCGTTTGGGGACTGGTGAGCGACGGCTGGGCCATCGGCAAGACCGACGAGGGCGCGCTGGTGTTTCCGCTGTGGCCGACGAGCGAGCTGGCCGCCCAATGCGCCGTGCTCGAGTGGACGGGTTACCTGCCCCAGGAGTTCGGCTTGCAGGAATTGTTCGAGGACTTGCTGCCCCAGCTCGAAGCCGACGGCATCCTGCCGGGCATCACCTACACGCCCGACGAATACGGGCTCACGCCGACGCACGCCCAATTGCGCCGTGACCTGGCGACGCGGCTGTCGCAAGGCGCGGGCCTGCCGGCCAACCCTGTGGACTGACACACACTCATGCACACCCTCCCTTACGATGGCTTGGCGCTGGGCGCCCTCGACGAACAGTTGCTGCATCCGGGCGTCAAAGGTTTGCCGATTCTCGAACCCCTGCGCCAGGGCGCGATCGGCGTGCAGGGCTGGAATGTGCTGCACGCCGATACCAGCTTCCCGGTGGCGGTGCTGAAAACGTCGGCCCTGCGCCACAACCTCGACTGGATGCGGCGCTTTTGCGAGCGCTACCGGGTGACGCTGGCGCCGCACGGCAAGACGACGATGAGCCCGCAACTCTTCGGCGCCCAGCTGGCCAACGGCGCCTGGGCCATCACGCTGGCGAACGCCACGCAAATCCAGGTCGCGCACCGCTTCGGCGTGCGCCGCGTGCTGCTGGCGAACCAGCTGGTGGCGCCGAGCGACCTCAAGGCGGTGCTGGCGCTGCTGCACGGCGACCCGCATTTCGAATGCATCGTGCTGGCCGATTCGCTGACCGGGGTGGCGCGCCTGGCCGAGGCGGTGGCGCAGCATTCGCTGGCGCGTCCACTGCCGGTGCTGGTCGAGCTCGGCCTGGCCGGTAAACGCGCCGGCTGCCGCACGCTTGAAGCGGCCATCACGGTGGCGCGCGCCATTGCCGGCGCGCCGGGCCTGCAGCTGGCCGGCTTCGAGGGTTACGAGGGTTTATTGGTGAGCGACGAGCGCGGCGCCGACCTGGCCGCGGTCGACGCTTTTCTCGCGCAACTGGTGGAACTGGTGCGCAGCGCCGACGACGAAGGGCTGTTCGAGGGCGCCGAGATCCTGCTTTCGGCCGGCGGTTCGGCCTACTTCGACCTCGTCGCACGGGGTTTTAGCGCCGTGTCCGGGCTGTCGCGGCCGGTCCGCGCCGTGCTGCGCAGCGGCTGCTACCTGACGAGCGACCACGGCACCTATGAACGCATGATCGGCGAACTCAATGCGCGCGAAGGGGAAGGTGACGGCTTGCGCCCGGCCCTCGAAGTCTGGTCCATGGTGCAGTCGCGCCCGGAACCGACGCTGGCGATCCTGACGATGGGAAAGCGCGACGCCTCCTACGACGCCGACCTGCCGACGCCGCTGTGCTACCACCGTCCCGGTCCCGGCACGCCGCACGCGCTGCCGCCGGCATGCGCCATCTTCAAACTCAACGACCAGCACGCCTGCCTGCGCCTGCCCGAAGGACACCCGCTGTGTAGCGAGCTGGCCGTCGGCGACCTGGTTGGCTGCGGCATTTCGCACCCCTGCACCACCTTCGACAAGTGGCCGCTGCTGCTGGGCGTGGACGACGACTATCACGTGCGCGGCGCCTACAATACCTTCTTCTGATTCGGTAAGCCGGTACGCTACAATCCTTGCTCGACCTACAAGAGAGCTGCCATGCCCGCCACCCCATCGTCGCTGTTCCCGCCGATCCAACCGAGCCGCCACGGCATGCTGGCGGTCGACGACCTGCACACGATTTACTGGGAAGAGGTGGGCAACCCGAACGGGATTCCGGTGCTCTTCCTGCACGGCGGCCCGGGCGCCGGCCTGTCGCCCCAGCACCGGCGCTTTTTCGATCCGCATGCCTACCGCGTGATCCTGTTCGACCAGCGCGGCGCCGGCAAATCGACCCCGCTCGGCGAATGGCGCAACAACACGACCGAATTGCTGATCGAGGACATCGAACGCCTGCGCGTCATGTTCGGCGTCAAGCAATGGCTGGTGTTCGGCGGCTCCTGGGGATCGACCCTGGCGCTGGCCTACGGCCAGCGTCACCCCGAACGCTGCCTGGGCTTTGTCCTGCGCGGTATTTTTCTGTGCACCAAGGCCGAAGTCGAGTGGTTCCTGCACGGCGTGCAGTGGTTTTATCCGGAGCTGTACGAAGAATTCGTTGCGCCCATCCCGCTGGAAGAGCGCGGCGACTTGCTGGGCGCGTATGCGCGGCGCCTGCTGTGCGACGATCCCGCCCTGTACTGGCCGGCGGCGCGCGCCTGGAGCCGCTTCGAGGGCCGGCGGGTGTTCCTGCTGCCGCAGGAAGAAGAGCAGCCGTCCGACACGCTCGACCTCGGCGTCGGGCGCCTGGAAGCGCACTACATGGCCAATGGCGCGTTCATTGAAGAAGACCAGCTGGTGCGCGACATCGGTCGCATCGCCCACCTGCCGGCCGTGATCGTGCAGGGCCGCTACGACGTGATCTGCCCGCCGCTGTCGGCGCACCGCCTGCACGCCGCCTGGCCCGGCGCAAGAATGCGCATGATCGCGGATGCGGGCCACGGCGCGCTGGAAGTGGGCATCGCGCGCGCACTGGTGGGCGCGACCGAGCAGTTCAAGCGCCACGGCCGCTTCGACTGAGCGCGGCGCTCGAAGCCATTCATACATACAGGCGGCTGCTACACTACGCCTGACGCACCCATAACGCCAAAAAAACACGTGTTTTCATGAATATCCAGATTAGCGACATCGGCCACATGATCCAGCTGGCGATCGCCCCCGTCTTCCTGCTGACGGGCGTGGCGACCAAGCTGACGGTGCTGACCAACCGGCTGGCGCGCATCATCGACCGCACCCGGGTGCTGGAAGACCGCCTGCGCATCGGCCCGAACGACGAGTACACCGACGAACTGGAAACGCTGTACGTGCGTTCGCACCTGATCAATTACGCGATCACCTCGAGCACCGCCTGCGGCTTCCTGGTCTGCCTCGTCATTGCCATGCTCTTCCTCGGCGACAGCGCCAACATCAAGCTCGACCAGTACATTGCCGCCTCCTTCGTGCTGGCGATGTTCGGCCTGATCTTCAGCTTCGTCTTTTTCCTGCGCGAGATTTTTATTTCGTCGCGCTTCATGCGCATGCGCCACCACGTCAGCCTGGCGACGGGCGAGCGCCGCGACTGATTAAACTTTTACATCGAATCGAGTACCACATGCACGACTACCAGCGCCCACCCACCCTGCACCGCTACGGCATGCGCGACGAGCTCGAACTGGCACTCACGGAAGGCCAGTTCCGGCTGCAAAGCGCAGGCGGTTTCCTGACCGTCTCGTTCTCGCAGGCCTGGAACAAACACCTGTTCGACGTACTGGGACCGGCCGACTGCTGCCTCGTGATCCACAACAGCGAGGAATTCGGCGAGCGCCTGCACCGCGCCGTCCAGCGCGCGCTGCCGAACTGGGCCGGCATCGACGGCGCCGTCGAATACGGCAGCCGCTCGCCGCTGGGCGCAGCGTTTACGAAAACCCGCGCCGAAGCCCAGGAACAGGAGTGGAAGTTCGCCTGGCGCTCGTTGTCGCCGAATACGAGTTTGAATCCCGTGACGGTGAAAATTGGCAGCATCGAGCAGTTTGCGGAATTGCGCGCGCCGCAGAGCCATCTGGTGTAAGCGGTTCTGCTACGTTTAGAACCACCGCTCCACGGATTCCCGGCGTAATTACTTGATAATGCCGGGATGACAAATAGCGCCTACCCCCATCTCCTCGCCCCGCTCGACTTGGGTTTTACGACGCTGAAGAACCGCGTGATCATGGGGTCGATGCACACCGGGCTCGAAGACCGTTTTTATAACTACGGCAAACTGGCCGCCTTCTACCGCGAGCGCGCGGCCGGCGGGGTCGGGCTGATCGTCACCGGCGGCATCTCGCCGAACCGCCAGGGCTGGCTGCTGCCGCTGGGCGGCACCCTGAATTTTCTGGGCGACGTCGTCAACCACCGGCGCGTCACGCGCGCCGTGCACGAAGAGGGCGGCAAGATCCTGATGCAGATCCTGCATGCGGGCCGCTACGGTTATCAACCCTTCGTCGTCTCCGCCTCCGCCGTCAAATCGCCGATCTCGAAATTCAAGCCGCGCGCACTGAGCGA
The DNA here is from genome assembly GCF_059134155.1 of Massilia sp. FBCC-B171. NCBI lineage: Bacteria > Pseudomonadati > Pseudomonadota > Betaproteobacteria > Burkholderiales > Oxalobacteraceae > Massilia > Massilia sp. FBCC-B171. The sequence continues at coordinate 84,361 of NZ_CP101443.1, forward strand.
GCGCGGCATCGAATCGACGATTCGCGCCTATGTGCGCTGTGCGAAGCTGGCGAAACTGGCTGGCTATGACGGCGTCGAAGTGATGGGCAGCGAGGGGTACTTACTCAATCAGTTCCTCTGCGCGCGCGTCAACCGCCGAACCGACGCCTGGGGCGGCCCGATCGAAAACCGCATGCGCCTGGCGGTCGAGGTCGTGCGCCGCATCCGCGCCGCCGTCGGCCCGGAATTCATTTTGATGTACCGCCATTCGGTGCTCGACCTGGTCGAGGGCGGCAATACCTGGGAAGAAGTCATCACCGTGGCGCGCGCTTTGAAAGCGGCCGGCGTCACCATCCTGAACACGGGCTATGGCTGGCACGAGGCGCGCGTGCCGACCATCGTCACCTCGGTGCCGCGCGCGGCCTTTGCCAGCGTGGCCGGGCGCCTGCGGCGCGAAGTGAACATCCCGGTGGTGGCCTCGAACCGCATCAACATGCCGCGCGAAGCCGAAGAGGTGCTGGCGCGCGGCGACGCCGACATGGTGTCGATGGCGCGCCCCTTCCTCGCCGATGCCGCCTTTGTCGCGAAAGCGGCGAGCGGCCGCGTCGACGAGATCAACACCTGTATCGGCTGCAACCAGGCCTGCCTGGATCACACGTTTGCCAATAAACGCGCCAGCTGCCTGGTCAACCCGCGCGCCTGCCACGAGACCGAACTCAATTACGTCAAGACCGACAAGCCGCGCAAGATCGCCGTCGTTGGCGCGGGACCGGCCGGCCTGTCGGCGGCCACCGTTGCAGCGGAACGCGGCCATGCGGTGACGCTGTTCGAAGCATCAGGCCAGGTCGGCGGCCAGTTCAAGGTCGCGATGCAGATTCCCGGCAAGGAGGAGTTTACGGAGACGGTGCGCTATTTCGCGCGCAAGCTGGAAACCACCGGCGTCGACGTGCAACTGAACCGCCGGGTGACGCGCGAGCAATTATTGGCCGCCGGTTTCGACGACGTCATCGTCGCCACCGGTGTGCGCATGCGCATGCCGGCCATTCCCGGCATCGACCATCCGATGGTGCTGTCCTACCTGCAGGTCCTGCGCGACAAGGCGCCGGTGGGAAAACGGGTGGCCATCATCGGCGCCGGCGGCATCGGTTTCGATACCGGCGAATTCCTGCTGCACGACCCGTCCCACCCGCTGCCGCAGCCGATTCCGACCTGGACCGGGGAGTGGGGCGTCGACCTGGACGCGACGGTGGAAGGGGGCCTGGTGAAACCGGTACCGGCGCATCCTTATCGCCAATTGTTCCTGTTGCAGAGGAAGAGCACGCGTCCGGGAGCGGGTCTCGGTAAAACCTCGGGCTGGGTGCACCGTGCGGCGCTGGTGCGCGGCGGCGTGAGCATGCTGGCGGGGGTGCAGTACGACCGCATCGACGACGCCGGCCTGCACATCACGGTGGGCGGCAAGCAGCGGCTGCTGGAAGTGGACAATGTCGTCATCTGCGCGGGGCAGGAAAGCCTGGACGAGCTGACGGCGGGGGAGGTGTCGCCGACTACTTCGTTCCACAAGATCGGCGGAGCCGTGCTGGCGGCGGAGCTGGATGCGAAGCGGGCGATTCGGGAAGGCGCGCAGCTGGCGGCGCGCCTCTGATTAGTACTCCAGGCGCAGGTGGACGTTGGGGTAGTACTCGTTCAGATAGCGCAGCAGGAAATACTGGAAATACAGGATCGAGGAGATTTCCAGCGTTTCTTCGGCAGTCACCAGCAGCATGAAGGTCACGTCGCGCACGCCGTTGGTGAGCGCGACATGGCTGCCTTCGATGGTCTCGAAGCCGATCGCGGCGAAGACAAAGGCGGCGCCGGCGAGGGCGAAGTTGATCATGTAGACCGGCTTCAGGCGCAGCAGGAAGGGAATGAAATACACCGCCAGCACCACCACCAGCAGCGCCACCGGCACCGTCCAGGCCACGGTCAGGAGCGGCACGCTCTCAAGCTGTGCGCCGGCGACGGACTTGGCCACCTTGCTCAGGATGATGCGCAGGTCCGCGAACTCGTCGATCGACATGAAGAGGAAACCGCCGGCCAGGATGCGCCAGGCCGTGCTCTGGTGCTTGGCGGCCTCGGCCAGGCGTGCAATCGCATACAGCAGCGCGGCCGTGAGCAGCAGGTTCAGCGACGAAAAATAGGTGGGTGCATTGTGCTCTTCATAGAAATCGAAGAGGGGCACCAGGCCGAAGACGGTGTCCTTGCCTAAGTAATATTTGAGCACCATGGCTGCGCAATGGGCGAGCAGCAGCATGCCGGCAAGGACGATCAGCTTGCGGTGTGCCCGATAGAGCGCGCTTGGGCCAACGACGAGCTGGCGGATGTCGGTGCGTAGCGAAGGAGTGTCGAGAAGATCAGCCATGATGAGCGCACTGAGAGTAATGGAGCCAGTGCCATCTTATCAGAAAAACATGCAAATATTGAAACAATATATGCAATTTATTAATAGATATATTAGAGGCGTCGGATGCCAATGATCAGCAGGGGGAACCAGCTCTTTGTTCGAGATCGAATACGGAGGCATGACAGGCCAGTTCTATAGGGAGAATGTTTAAGTTGCGTGCACACGGCGTACGCGGCCAACTTCATGTTCGTTAACCGTTGCCTCGCGGCTATGGAAGCAGCGGACGCCAACAAGTGGACGACTTGTTGTTGATGTTTCAACAAAACAACGTTACAGAGACAAGCTGTTTATTCGTGATATTCTGCTGCGAACACGTTTTTCACTGATTTAACTTACAAACAGCAGGCGGTTATGAGTACTGATTTCCCCCCACGCCCCCCAGGCAAGTCCACCCAAAATATCATCGTTATGGAGTTCAATGAACTCTGTCCATCGCTCCTCGAGCGTTGGATGGGCGAAGGCCGCTTGCCGAATTTCGTTCGATTGCGGCAGCAAAGCGACTCATTCATCACCGAGGCCGATGTGAAGGATCCATCGAAGCTTGAACCGTGGATCCAGTGGTATTCGACCCATACGGGACTGGCTTATGAGCAACATGGGGTATTTCACCTGACTGAAGGCGCCCGTGCCGAGCACGAGGATATCTACCGTACTCTCATGAATGCCGGCCATAAGGTTGCCTGCTTCGCCGGCATGAACGTACGCGGGTTTGCCAAACCAGGTTCTCTGTTTGTCGGCGATCCATGGTCGGAAAATGGAGACGCTTTTCCTGTCGAACTTGAAACTTATAACAAGTTTATCAGCCGTAATGTGCGTGAATACTCAAATACGACGAATCGGCTGACCGCCTCTGATTATTTGAAATTTCTGAAGTTCATGCTTGCGCGGGGGTTACGCGCATCGACTGTTGCAAGGCTTGCCGGGCAGCTCATCAAAGAGCGTACGACTGACCGTCGGCTGTCTTATCGTCGTGCAGCACTCCTGGACCTCATGCAATTTGACGTATTCCGCTGGTATTACAAGCGCAATCGTCCATCCTTTGCAACTTTCTTTATTAACAGCACGGCGCACTTGCAGCATGCGTACTGGCGTCATCATGATCCTGCAGCGTTTGAAGTCAAGCCAAGCGCCGCCGAAATGGCTGTCTATGGAGATGCGGTGCGCTTCGGTTATGAAGCAATGGATAAGCTTGTCGGTGACTTTCTGGAACTGGCGCAAAGCAGCGGTGCTCGCCTGATTTTCATGACAGCGCTGAGCCAGCAGCCTTTCCTCAAGCATGAGTCGAAAGGCGGACAAAAATTCTACCGCTTGCACGATGTCGAGCGCTTCCTGAGCGATTGGGGGATCACGTACGCTGAGGTCAGCCCCACTATGACCAATCAGTACTTAGTTCGTTTTAGTGACAACGAACAATTACAATATGCTCGTGAACAACTTGCCGGATTTACGCTTGAAAGTGGCCAGAGCGTGATCGACACACGGTCCGCAGAGGGTGGGTTGTACTTCGGTTGCGGCCTGCATGGGACCATTTCAGATAGTACGGCAGTCAGACATTCACATACGGGTAAGCAAGTTAAATTCAGCGATTTACTTTACGCTATCGATGTGCTCAAGAGCGGTTGCCATCATCCCCAAGGCGCGCTATGGATCAGCGGCAACGTCGACAGCAAAACAACAGGCGCTGCCTCGATCTTGGACGTCTACCCGACCATTCTCGATTTGCTGGGTGTGCCTGCACCAGCTGGAGAAGTGCGTTACGGAACCAGTTTGTCTCCACAACTGGGAGGTACCGGCCCAGCCGTGTCGCTGGGTGCCAAACCGCACCCGCTAGTCGCATAAGGTCATTCGCCCGGTTGGCGACCGGGCGTTAGCGCTACCTCCTGCGCACAACGACGCAGCCAATCGAGTACCCGGCACCGAACGAGCAGATCACGCCATTCGCGCCTTTCGGCAAATCGTCCTGGTTCAGGTGGAAGGCAATGATCGACCCGGCCGACGAGGTATTGGCATAGGTATCGAGGATCACCGGCGCTTCGTTCGGCTCGGCGTCGCGTCCGAGCAGGGTGCGCGCGATCAGCAAATTCATGTTCAGGTTCGCCTGGTGCAGCCAGTAGCGCGATACCTGCGGGATTTCCAGGCCTGCCGCCTGCACCGTGTCGCGGATCATTTCGGCCGCCATCGGGCAGACTTCCTTGAACACCTTGCGGCCCTGCTGGCGGAACAGTTTGTCGGGCTTGCCGACGCCGGCTTCGTCGAAGCGGTTCATGAAGCCGAAGTTGTTGCGGATGTTGTTCGAGAATTTCGTTTTCAGCTTCGATTCGAGGATCTCGAACTGGTGCTCGCCGACGGCCGTATCAGCCGCTTCGATGATCATCGCCGTGCACGCGTCGCCGAAAATGAAGTGGCTGTCGCGGTCGCGGAAGTTCAGGTGGCCGCTGGTGATTTCAGGATTTAACACCAGCACGGCGCGCGCCTGGCCGGTCTGCACCGCCGCCATCGCGGTCTGGATGCCGAAGGTGGCCGAGGAACAGGCCACGTTCATGTCGAAGCCGAAGCCCTCGATGCCGAGCGCTTCCTGCACTTCGACCGCCATCGCCGGGTAGGCGCGCTGCATGTTCGAGGCGGCGACCAGCACCATGTCGATGTCGGCGGCCGCGCGCCCGGCGCGCTGCAAGGCGTCGTTGGCGGCGGCGACGCACATCTCGGCCTGCAGCGACAGTTCGTCGTCGCCGCGTTCAGGGATGCGCGAGGTCATGCGCGCCGGGTCGAGGATGCCTTCCTTTTCCATCACATAGCGCGACTTGATGCCCGAGGCTTTTTCGATGAAGCCGCTGCTCGAGGCTTCCAGCGCGGTGACGCTGCCGGCGGCGATGGCCTCGGCTTGCTCGGCGTTGTGGAGTTCGACGTAGGCGTTATAGGCCGTCACCAGCTCGTCGTTCGAGATGGAATACGGAGGCGTAAACAGGCCGGTGCCGCTGATGACGACAGGTTTCATAATCAAGGCTTTCAAAGACGATAACGGGAGATTCCCGTGTGAATGACGGCGATTCTACACAATCAACCCGAGCCTGGGAATTGTCGGTGCGACCACCAAGGGCGCTATTTCGGCGCCTGGTGGCGCGCCAGCGTGGGACGCGCTGGCCGCTTCGACAACTGCATCGGCTCGCCCTTAAGGTGTTTCACGGCCTGCGCCAGCTGGAAGTCGCCGGCGCTGCCGTAGGCCAGCGGCTTGCGGTCGCGCGCAGCGTCGAGCAGGGCCATCTGCTCTTCGATGTCGTCCGGCCGCGTTTTTTCTTCCGCGCCCTCGCCCGATAGGTGGTGCTGGAGGTCGGCTTCGCGCAGGCGCAGCGCGTTCAGGCCGTCGTTATCGAGATTTTCGTCGACCGCGAAGTCGGGCAGGATGCCGCGTGCCTGGATCGAGCGGCCGCTGGGCGTGAAATAGCGCGCCGTGGTGAGCTTGACGGCGGCGTCGCGCCCGATCGGGCGGATCGTCTGGACCGAACCCTTGCCGAAGGTGGGGCTGCCGACGATGGCCGCGCGTTTGTAGTCCTGCAGCGCGCCGGCGACGATTTCGGAGGCCGAGGCCGAGCCGGTATTGACCAGCACCACCAGCGGCAGCGTCTTGAACACGGCGGGCACGCTGGCCAGCGGATCGCGTCCGCTCCTGAGCATGTAGTGCTCCGGGCGGCCATAAAAACGCTGGCGCATTTCGGGCAGCTGGCCATTCGTGGAAACGATTTGCGCGCCCTCCGGCAAAAACGCGGCGGCCACGCCGATCGCGCCCTGCAGCAGCCCGCCCGGATCGTTGCGCAGGTCGAGCACCAGGCCTTTCAGCTGCGGCTCCCTGCGTGCCAGCTCGGCCAGTTTGTCGGTCATGTCGTCGAGCGTCGGTTCCTGGAACTGGGCGATGCGCAGCCAGCCATAGCCCGGTTCGACGATGCTGGCCTTGACGCTTTTTTGGACGATCTCCTGGCGTTCGACGGTCAGCACCAGCGGCTGCGCCGCGTTCAGGCGCGCGATGGTGAGCGTGACGCGGGTGCCGGGCGTGCCGCGCATGCGCTTGACCGCTTCTTCCAGGCCCAGGCCGCGCACATCAAACCCGTCGATGCGGGTAATCAGGTCGCCCGCCTGGATGCCGGCCCGTTCGGCCGGCGAGTCTTCCATCGGCGCGACGATTTCGACATAGCCCTCGTCGCTCTCGCCGATCTCGATGCCCAGGCCCACGAATTTCCCCTCGGTGCCTTCGCGCAGTTCGCGAAAGGCCGCCGGGTCGAGGTAGGCCGAATGCGGATCGAGCGCATCGACCATGCCGGAGATGGCGTCGGTGAGCAGCTTGCCGCCCTCGACCGGCTCGACGTAATCGGAGCGGATGACTTCCACCACCTTGGCCAGCTGCTGCAGCTGGTCGAGCGGCATGCTCGGCTCGACCGGTTTATAGGCGAGCGCGGAAAACTGCATCGTGACGGCGGCGCCGGCTGCAAGGCCGACGGCAAGCAGGCCGGTCGTTTTGAGAGTGGAGCCCATAGCTGTTGGTGGTAACGGCGTACAAGGCGCCCTGGCACGCATGAGATAGCGCGCCCCCAGTATAAACCCGAATCGCGCCCGGCTCGGGGTGCGCCCGCGCAAACCTGCGCGCGGCGGCTGCGCGTGCGGGCCACTTGTAAAGGGGCTTGTCCTTCCCGTAAGTAATTGTAAGAGTGGACACGCCGGCCCCCGCGCAGTCCTATAGTCAACTCGACTTTTCTCTCACCACCCCAAAGTGGTTTCGCCCATGGCCCCCTCCGTGGGCATTTTTTTGTCTGGCGCTTTTATACAGGCCCCATCAATGCCGCGCGCGGCGCCCTGCGGCATCGGCTGGAATGGGCGCCGACGTCCAAGCTTCCGCTGGAAGGCCCTTCCGCTGACCCTGGGCCGCAGCTGCAACCGGCGTCGTAATGCCACACTCCCTCTCGACGGATGGGTTCGGATCGGGCATTCTTGCAGGATGACCGGCGCCGCGGTGGCCATGCATGTCGTGTAATGACAGGTGTGAACCGCGCGCCGGAGTAATGACAATCCTGTTGGCGCACAGGGGCTCGCTTCCCGGTGCGCGTTTTCCATCGGCATACGAGGACTTCCTTGAAACCTACCCTTCTGAGTACCCTGATCCTGTCCATGCTGGCCAGCTTCGCCCACGCGGGCGACGCCGCCAAGTCCAACGCCGCGCCAACCGTGGCCGCCAGCACTGCCGCCACCGCCGCACCGATCTCCGGCATCGACACCCAGTACATCGACACCTCGGTGCGCCCGCAGGACGACTTCTTCACTTACCTGAACGGCAAGTGGCTCAAGTCGACCGAGATCCCGGCCGACAAGGCCAGCTGGGGCACCTTCATGAAGCTGCGCGACGACGCCCAGGAAAATTCGCGCGGCATTATCGAAGCGGCGCACAAGGACAAGACGAAAAAGGCCGGCACCGACGTCCAGAAGATCGGCGACCTGTACGCCAGCTTCATGGATGAAGCACGCCTGGAAGCGCTCGGCACCAAGCCGCTGGCAGGAGAGTTGCAGCGCATCCGCACCCTGAAGGACAAGAAGGGCCTGCCGAACCTGATCGCCCACCTGTCGAAGATCGGCGTGCCGACCCCGTACGGCATCCGCGTCGGCCAGGATGCGCGCGCATCGACCAAGTACGCGACCTATATCGGCCAGGGCGGCCTGGGCATGCCGGACCGCGACTACTACCTGAAACTCGACGACAAGCGCATGCTCGAAGCCCGTACCAAGTACGAGGCGCACGTGGCGCAAATCCTGAGCCTGGCGGGCGAGAAGAACGCCGCCGAACAGGCCAAAGCGATCGTCGCGTTTGAAACCGAACTGGCCAAGGTACAGTGGACCAAGGTCGAGAACCGCGACCCGGTCAAACGCTACAACAAGATGAGCGTGGCCGAACTGGCCGCGCTGACCCCGGGCTACGACTGGAACGCGGCCCTGGCCGCCGCCGGCGTGGGCAACAAGCTCGACTACATCATCGTCGCCCAGCCAAGCTACCTGACCGGTTTCAACCAGGTCCTGGCCACCACCGACCTGGCGACCCTGAAGTCCTACTTCGAGTGGCAGCTGCTGCGCGAATACTCGCCTTACCTCTCGAAAGCCTTCGTCGACGCCAACTTCGCCTTCTACGGCACGGCGCTAACGGGCGTAACGGAAAACCGTCCGCGCTGGAAGATCGGCGTGTCGACCGTCGAAGGCGCGCTGGGCGAAGCGGTGGGCCGCCAGTATGTGGCCAAGCACTTCCCGGCCGAGCGCAAGGCGCGCATGGAAGAACTGGTGAAAAACGTCACCGCCGCCTACGCGCAAAGCATCGACACGCTCGACTGGATGACGCCGGCGACCAAGAAGGAAGCGCAGGCCAAGCTGGCCAAGTTCGTGCCGAAAGTGGGCTACCCGAACAAGTGGCGCGATTATTCGAAGCTGACCGTGCGTCCCGACGACCTGGTGGGCAACGTCAAGCGCGCGGCCGAATTCGGCTACAACCGCAACATCACGAAACTGGGCAAACCGATCGACCGCGAAGAGTGGGGCATGACGCCGCAGACGGTGAACGCCTACTACAGCAGCTCGATGAACGAGATCGTGTTCCCGGCCTCGATCCTGCAGCCGCCCTTCTTCGACATGCGCGCCGACGACGCGGTGAACTATGGCGCCATCGGCGCCGTGATCGGGCACGAAATCGGCCACGGTTTCGACGACAAGGGCAGCCAGTCCGACGGCGACGGCAACCTGCGCGACTGGTGGACGAAAGAGGACCGCGCCGCCTTCCAGACGCGTGCCGACATGCTGGTGAAACAGTACAGCGGCTACAGCCCGATCCCGGGCTATAACGTCAACGGCGAACTGACCCTGGGCGAGAACATCGGCGACAACTCCGGTCTCGCGATCGCCTATAAAGCCTACAAGATTTCGCTCAAAGGCCAGCCGGCCCCGGTGATCGACGGCCTCACTGGCGACCAGCGTTTCTTCATGGGCTTCGGCCAGGTGTGGCGCAGCAAGATGCGCGAAGCGCAGCAGATCGTGCAGGTCAAAACCGATCCACATTCGCCGGGCCAGTTCCGCGCCAACGGCACCGTCATGAACCACCCGGCCTTCTACGACGCGTTTAATGTCAAGGAAGGCGACAAGATGTATTTGGCGCCGAAAGACCGCGTCACGATCTGGTAAAGTCGTCGATCGGCCGGATTATGCATGGCATGCATGAGGTGTATGCATGTCATGCATATGCCGGCCGCGAAGACTGGTATCTACCCAACACACGATAAAAAAGAGAGACATATGAAACAACATCTGCTGAGCGCATTGACGCTGGCGCTGCTCGCCGGCGCCGTCCAGGCAGCACCTGCCGCGAAAAGCGCCAAGGCCCCGGTCCTGTCCTCGGGCATCGCCACCGAATACATCGAACAGAGCGTGCGTCCGCAGGACGATTTTTTTGAATACCTGAACGGCAAGTGGCTCAAAACTGCCGAGATCCCGGCCGACAAGGCCAGCTGGGGTTCGTTCATGCAGCTGCGCGAGAACACCTTGCCGCGCCTGCGCGGCATCATCGAAAAATCCGCCGCGACGAATGCGGCCGCCGCCACCGACGCCCAGCGTATCGGCGACTTCTACGCCAGCTTCATGGACGAAGCCCGCCTGGAAACCCTGGGCGTCTCGCCGCTGAAAAGCGAGCTCGATAAAATCGCCGCATTGAAGGACAAGTCCGAGCTGCCGGCAATGCTGGCGCGCCTGGGCAAGATCGGTGTGGGCGTGCCCTTCGACTTCGCCATCCACCAGGACAACAAGGATTCGACCAAGTACGTGGCCGACATCATGCAGGGCGGCCTGGGCATGCCGGACCGCGACTACTACCTGAAGGCGGACGACAAGAAGCTGGCCGAGACCCGCGCCAAGTACCAGCAGCACGCGGAAAAAATGCTGGCCCTGGCCGGCGACCGGAATGCCGCCGCCAACGCCAAAGCCGTCGTCGACTTCGAAACCGAGATCGCCAAGATCCAGTGGACCAAGGTCGAACTGCGCGACCCGGTCAAGGCCTACAACAAGGTCAACCTGGCCGATATGGACAAAGTCGCGCCAGGCTACGACTGGAAAAGCTGGTTCGACACCACCGGCCTGTCCGGCAAGGCCAGCTATGTGATCGTCAGCCAACCTACGTACCTGAAGGGCTTCGCCGAGGTCTCGAACAAGACCTCGCTCGACACCTGGAAAGCGTATCTGTCGCTGCACCTGATCGAATCCTACGGCAGCTTCCTGTCGAAGAATTTCGTCGACGAGCGTTTCGATTTCTACGGCAAGACCCTGTCGGGCGTGACCGAAATGGAACCGCGCTGGAAGCGTGGCGTCGGCGCCGTCGAGCGCGCGCAGGGCGAGTCGCTCGGCAAGCTGTATGTGGCCGAATACTTCCCGCCGGAGCACAAGGCGCGCATGGAAAAGCTGGTGAAAAATCTGCTGGCCGCCTACAAGCAGAGCATCGACAAGCTCGACTGGATGAGCGCGGCGACCAAGAAGGAAGCCCAAGCCAAGCTGGCCAGCTTCACCCCGAAGATCGCCTACCCGAACAAGTGGAAGGATTACTCGAAGCTCGTCGTCAAGCGCGACGACCTGGTCGGCAACGTGATGCGTTCGCGCGTGGTCGAAGCGGACCGCGAAATCAACAAGCTGGGCAAGCCGATCGACCGCGAAGAGTGGGGCATGACGCCGCAGACCATCAACGCCTACTACAACCCGGAGATGAACGAGATCGTGTTCCCGGCCGCGATCCTGCAGCCGCCGTTCTTCGACGCGAACGCGGACGACGCGGTCAACTACGGCGGCATCGGCGCCGTGATCGGCCACGAGATCAGCCACGGCTTCGACGACCAGGGCGCCCAGTACGACGGCAAGGGCAACCTGCGCGACTGGTGGACTGCGGCCGACCACAAGAACTTCAAGGCCAAGGCCGACATGCTGGTCAAGCAGTACAACGGCTACAGCCCGCTGCCCGGCTATAACGTCAACGGCGAACTGACCCTGGGCGAAAACATCGCCGACAACTCGGGTCTTGCGATCGCAGCGAAGGCGTATAAAATTTCGCTGAAGGGCAAGCAGGCGCCGGTGATCGACGGCCTCACCGGCGAGCAGCGCCTGTACATGGGCTGGGCCCAGGTCTGGCGCGAGAAGATGCGCGAGCCGGCCCGCATCGCCCAGGTGAAAACCGACCCGCACTCGCCGGGCCAGTTCCGCGCCAACGGCACCCTGATGAACCAGCCGGGCTTCTACGAGACCTTCAAGGTCAAGGAAGGCGACAAGATGTACCTGGCGCCGAAAGACCGCGTCATCATCTGGTAAGCACAGCGCCGCTGCTGCTGTAAACGAAAACACCGCCTGGCTGCCCGCCGGCGGTGTTTTTTTTATGCCGCCGCGCCGCCCGGAATAAAAAAAACCCAGCGGCCTTGCGGCGGCTGGGGTTTTGCCAATCAGGCCTGGTTCAGCGCGGCACGATCGCGAACTGCGGGCTCAGGCCGTAGTTCGGCTTGACGCTGCGGGCCATGAACTTGGTCCAGGCCGTGGCGCCGTTCGGCAGGCCGGCGTCGACCGCGTAGGCCAGGGCTGGCTGCATGTTCGACGGGTAGCCGACGGTGCTCGACGAGTATCCCGTCATTTCGCCCACTTTCAGCTTGAGGAAGCTGGCCATCGCAGTACTGCCGCATTCGAGCGACTGGAAGGTCGCCGTCTGGCTGGCCTTTGAAGCCTGCGCCATCGTGGTGTACAGCGGGCTGGTGGCCGAGTCGCGGATGTTCATCGAGTACAGCGCGCCATCGATCCAGCAGTTGCCCGGATCGGTCATGCGGATCACCGGCGCCTTGGCCTTCCAGGCCAGCAGTTTTTGCGCTTCGGTAAAACCGAGCTCGGCTGCGTGACCGATGGCAGCGGTAAAGAAGTCGTCTTGCCACGGTGCGATACCACGCTTGTTGTCGTAAATGACGGCGCTCTTGGTGTCGATGACGCTGAAGACGTTGGCCGCGGGATTATCGGTGTAGGTCTTGTTGTACCAGTCCAGGTTGTTCGTCAGGATGCGGGCGAAATGCGACTTCAGGCGGTCGTCGTCCGGTGTGATGTAGGCGGCCTGCGCCAGCGTACGCATGCTCCACGCCTGGCCGCGGACCTGGTCCGGTTCCAGCAGGCCCTGGATGTTGTTGCGGTAGCCCGGGTTGGACGCGAACACGTCGTACATGGCCCAGAATTGCAGCTCTTCCAGATAGTAATAGTCGCCCGTCACCAAGTAGGGCAGGTAGGCAAAGCCCGGCTGATGCGCCGTGTCATGGAAGTTTGGCGTGCTGCAGCTGGCGCCGACAGCGCATTTCGGGAACGCTTCCTGCAGCTTGGTCACTGGATTGCGCGTATCGGTCGGGATGCCGGTAATGGTCATATACGGATAGTCCAGCAGGCTGACCGGACGGCCAGTGCTCTTGTCGCGGTAGTGCGATGACCAGCTGCCTGCCAGGTCGCCGCTGGCGAGCGTGATGTCCTTGGCGCGCGCATCCATCGACAGCAGGTAGGTGGCCGCCCAGCCTGGCAGCAGGCCGAGTTCATTGCGCCCGCCGGTGCTTGGCATGTAAGGATTGGCCAGGCCGACACCCATCGGTTCGATGGCGGCGCCGGTCCACTTCGACTTCATCTCCGTAAAGGTCGATTCCGGCACGACGACGCTCTGGTCGTAGTTCGGCAAGGCGCGACTGGCGATCAGGTAGCCGGTATTGTGCTTGACGTAAGCCTGGGAGGCGTCGCCGCCCCACCAAAAGGTCTTGCGCCAGCGGGTGTGGTGGTACTGGGTCAGGCCCGCCTTGGTGTAGACGACGTCGCCGCGCACCTTGACTTCGGCGTCGTAGGTGAAATTCTGCGGATTGGCCTCGTAGGCCCAGGCGTTTTCGATCGTGACGTCGACGCGCGCCTTCTTGATGGCGTCGTACCAGCGGATCGCGAAGCGCGCCGTCAGGTGCGGGTGGGCCACCCCTTCGGCGGTGGTCAGCGGCGCCGACACGTGCCACTCGTTGGCGACTGCGCCCGAGAGCCAGGTCTGGTAGGCGCCGCCCATCTTGATGATGTCATCGGCCGACGCGTCGTAGCGCACGCCGTTGACGGTGGCGTGCACGGAGGCGCTGAAACCGTTGATCAGGAGCGCCTTCGGTCCGAGGCCGGTGGCGTGCGGGGCATTCGATTTCATCAGCAACATAGTGCGCGTTTCGTTCGCGGCCATGTTAGCGACCATGCCCGAGACAACGGCGTGTCGCACGGATCCATCAGGATGGCTTGCCTTGACGTCGAGCTGCAAGGGGATCGTGCTACCATTCTCGAAGCGTCCCACCAGCGAATCGGCCAGCTGCATGTCGCCGACGGCAAATACCTGGCCGAAGGTCACCGGCAGGGCGGCCTGGGTAGCGGCGCTGGTGTTCTGAACACGCACGTCGGTGACCACGCCAAAGACGCTGTAGGCGGTGGTCGTGGCGGCCGTCGTGGCCGTCGGGGCCGGCGAGATGGCATCGGTCAGCGCGCCGATGATCGTCGACACGGGTGAATCGGGTGTGGCTGCCGCCGGCGTGGCCGGGCCAGCAGCGCCCGGGGCCGTTGTGGCCGCTGCAGGAGCCGCCGGCACCGCCGTTGAAGTGGGAGCCGAGCTAGCAGGGCTGGAACCACTGCCGCCGCCGCCGCCGCAGGCCACGAGCGTGGTACCGAATGCCGCGATTGCGGCAATTCGCATTGCAAAAGTTTGGAGGGTCATGGCAGATCTTCAGAAGTTACTTTGGGGAACAAATTATTGCCCCCTGGAATTTCTAAAGGTTACGCCAAAGCAAAATTCCATAACAGCAAAATCAGTATTGCTGTTCCGAATTTCTTCCAAATACAACACAACATTGTCGATTTCTTTACGAACATTATTCGTTTTGAAAGCGATTTGTGTATATTTATATCGTCATTTTTCCGTATTTACACAATAAAAAAACCGCCCCATGGGCGGTTTTTGTTGGTGTTTCCTGCGCAGGCTCAACGCGAGGATGCCACCATGAAGTCGACTGCCGCCTTGACGTCGGCGTCCGGTGCGCTGGACCCGCCTTTTGGCGGCATCATGCCGGCCTTGCCCTGGAAGCCCTTGATGGCGTGTTCGTACAAGACTTCGGTGCCTTGCTTGATGCGTGGCGCCCAGTTGGCTTTGTCTGCCAGCTTTGGCGCGCCGGCAATCCCGGCGCCATGGCAGGCGATGCAGGCGCTGTTGTAGAGGGCCTTGCCGGTTTCGGCGCTGGCAACGGCCGGGGCGGCCGGTGCAGCCGCAGCAGGAGCGGCAGGCGCAGCGGCGACAGGGGTGGCGACAGGCGCCGCGGTGGCGGCGTTGGCGGCCGCAGGCGCGGCGGCAGCGTCAGCTGCCGGGGCAGCGCCTGGCGCTGGAACGGCTGGTTCCTTGAACTTGGCGCCGCTCTGGTTCGCCATGTAGACCACGGCGCGTTCGACTTCCACATTGTCCAGGTCGGGATTGCCGCCCTTGGCCGGCATGGCGCGGATGCCTTCGATGGCGTGCTTGACGAGCGTGTCGTAGCCCTGCGACAGGCGCGCGCTCCAGTCGCCCGCAACGCCGATTTTCGGGGCGCCGGCGGCGCCGCTGGTGTGGCAGGCGGCGCACACGGCGGTGTACACGGCGTTACCCGCTTGCAGCACCTTCGGCGCATTCGCATCGCGCAGCGTAAAACCATCATCTGCGACCGGGCGCAGGCGCTGTCCAACCGCTTCCGCACCCAGGCTATTGGTGCCGGCGCCTTCCAACTTGTCGTTGGTCACAAAAGAGACCAACAGGATGATGCCGATAACGATTACCAGGAAAAAGCCTGCGACCACCCCAATCAGTTGCTTGGGTGTCCGGATAAACGATTGTTCATTGTGTGCGTCGCTCATGATTTCCTTAATACGATTAAAAAAACCTGCTACCCGGCGTTTGTTCTTCCTGCATGACTTTTTGCAAAGGCCGCCAGTCGGCGATTATAGACTTAAAAGATGCTCCATGGCACATGGCTCGTTTGCAACTTCTACTTTCCATGGACGGGGGGCCTGAAAGAATGTATCCTTCGCATCGCTCAGGCTTGATCGCGCGGCATTATTTTGCGACATGACTCGACGTGTTTCCCCCGTGCGGCTGTAGCTCAGTGGATAGAGTATTGGCCTCCGAAGCCAAGGGTCGCTGGTTCGATCCCAGCCAGCCGCACCATTCATTCTTGATGCCTTTCTGTTTTACGACAATGCACCATTTCCCTCCTTGCCGCATTGCCCAGGACTAGCCACGCCTTGGGCTGCTGCGCATGAAGCATCAGCCCCGATCCAGTCATAAAGTAATGTAACGCCGCAGGCGCGGCCCCAAGCTGTTGGTCACTGCCAGCGGCAGGCGCTGCCATGCGCTTTCAATGAGCGGGCGCAGCGAGGAGCTGGCGCCCGCAGTTGCCGGCGCGGCCACGGGCGCCACGCCCTGCGCATCCCATTCGCGCCAGTCGAGGGCCACCGGCAGCGCGCCCCATTGCTTCTTGAATTTATAGGTGCCTTCGCCGAAGGTCGAGCGGCCGAAGTCGAACTGGCGCACGCCGCGCTCGCACAGCTGCGACTGGATGGTCCAGTAGAGCAGCATGTTCGGCGCCAGCGCGTTGTACTCGGCCAGGGTCGAGGCCCAGGGAATGACGGCCTTGTCACCGCATAACAACACCCAGCCGGCCCCGACCGCCTTGCCCTCGTGGCGCACGATGACGATGAACATGTCGCCCGGCGCGCTGTAATGGCGGTGGATGGCGTCGAACCATGCGCGGCTGTGCGGCGGGCTGCCGAGGCGGCGCATGTTGCGGCTGTAGATATCGTAGAACTCCTCCAGGGCAGACGCACCGCTCCCCAGCTCCGCCATCAAACCGTTCTTTTCCGCCTTGCGTACCTGGCTGCGCAGCTTGGGTGGATACGACTGCATCAGGGCCGCCGCGCTGTCGGGCAGGCCAAGTACCATGCGCACCTTGCGGCCCTCGAGCGCCGCCTCGTCCTGGGCGCCGCTCGCCGAGCAGCGCAGTTCCAGTCCGGCCGCACGCGCCGGGCCGACATCGCGCCGGACTTGCGCGACCAGCGCCTCGCTGACATCGCCTGAACTGCCCAGTGGACCGCCAATGTCGCAAAACGGCAACGAGATCCAGCGTGGCCGCCCCAGCGGACGGGCTACCTGGGACAGGGGCAAAATGCCGGCCAGGGCGCTATCGCGGTGTGCCACCAGCACCTTTCCCGGGTAGCCATAGGCCTCGGCAACCGCCCGGCGCCAGGCCGTCAGCTGATAGGCATTGCCCTCGGGATGGGCGCGCACGAAGGCGTCCAGCGCGTCCTGGCCCGGGGCGTCGTGGTCGAGATAGGAGAAAGTAAGGTCGTTCAAGCGCGGCTCCTGCGGTGGCCATCGGTGTTTGCACCGATGCATGATAGGTCGCGCGAGATTGTAAACGATCGACAACATTTGGCCGCACCTGTTCCAAATGTGTGCAGTGCGCACGATTCATTTTCTTACGGAACTTGTCAGACAGAAAATGCTATATTGCGCAGTGTCATGTGAACGACGTGGCCGTCTTGCGCTGGGCTGTGACCGATGTCTCCTGGGTTTTCAGGTGTGCAACAGGTTAGCCGGCTGCAGAGAACCAAACAACGAGGAAAACGTACGGTGCAAATACAACATCGGTTCAAGAACCCTGTTGTTGATGACGTACAAACTAGCTTGCTCAATTGAGGCAAGTCTAGTTCCCATGCTATATTAAATATTGGCATAATTGCAAAATTTTATTCGATAACGGAAGCTGATAATGAAAGCAGATCAGGTCGTCGCGGTAGTAGGACTGGGTTACGTCGGGTTACCGCTGGCAGTAGAGTTCGGCAAAAAAGTACGGACGATTGGTTTCGACCTGTCGGCGTCAAAAATCGATAACTACAAAAAATTTATTGACCCGACCGGTGAAGTCTCGACCGAGCAGTTGCAGGCAGCAAGCCGTCTGGAAGTCACGACCGACCCGGCCATGCTGGCCCAGGCCGATTACGTCGTCGTGGCCGTGCCGACCCCGGTCGACATCGCCCACAACCCGGATTTCACGCCGCTGATCGGTGCCAGCACCACGGTCGGCAAGAACCTCAAGAAGGGCGCCATCGTCATCTTCGAGTCGACCGTGTACCCGGGCGCGACCGAAGAAATCTGCATCCCGCTGCTGGAAAAGCATTCCGGCACCAAGTGGCTGCAGGACTTCCACGTTGGCTTCTCGCCGGAGCGCATCAACCCGGGCGACAAGGAACATACGCTGACGACGATCCTGAAAGTGGTGTCGGGCGATGATGCCGCGACCCTGGAAAGCGTCGCCCAGCTGTACGAAAGCGTGATCACCGCCGGCGTGCACCGCGCCTCGAGCATCAAGGTCGCGGAAGCAGCCAAGGTCATCGAAAACACCCAGCGCGACCTGAACATCGCCCTGATGAACGAACTGGCGCTGATCTTCGACAAGATCGGCATCGACACCCTGGAAGTGCTGAAAGCGGCCGGCACCAAGTGGAACTTTTTACCGTTCCGCCCGGGCCTGGTCGGCGGCCACTGCATCGGCGTCGATCCGTACTACCTGACCCATAAGGCCGAAATGGTCGGCTACCACCCGCAGGTGATCCTGGCGGGCCGCCGCATCAACGACGGCATGGCCAAGTTCATTGCCGAGAAAACCGTGAAATCGATGATTTCGTCGGGCTTCCAGGTCAAGGGCGCCAAGGTCAACGTGATCGGCCTGACCTTCAAAGAAAACTGCCCGGACCTGCGCAACTCGAAAGTGGCCGACATCGTCCACGAGCTGCAAAGCTACGGCGTCGACGTGCACGTGTACGACCCGCTGGCCGATGCCGGCGAAGCCGAACACGAGTACGGCATCAAGCTGGAAACCTGGGACAGCCTGCCGAAAGCGGACGCCCTGATCGCCGCCGTGCCGCACAAGCAAGTGCTGGCGATGTCGCTGACCGACTTCCAGTCCAAGCTCAACGACGGCGGCTGCTTCATCGACGTCAAGTCGCAATTCGATGAAGTCGCCATCCGCGAGGCGGGCTACTGCGTCTGGCGCCTGTAACAAAGCAAGCGGGACGAGCCGCCGCATCACGCGGCGGCTTTGTTCGTCCTGACGCTGCTGTATCACGCGTACTGTGTCGCGCTATCGTGTCACTGAGAAAGTGTTCTGAAAACTGTGAATAAGATTCAAGACGTTAGGCAGCAACTGGGCCAGCACAGCCACCATTGGCTGGTCACCGGCGCTGCCGGCTTCATCGGCTCGAACCTGGTCGAGGCCCTGCTCAAGCTCGGTCAGACTGTTACCGGGCTCGACAATTTCGCCACCGGGCACCAGCACAATCTGGATCAGGTGAAAGAATCTGTCACCGAAGAGGCCTGGATGAAATTTAATTTCATCGAAGGCGATATCCGCCTGCCTGCCGATTGCGCCCGCGCCTGCGCCGGGGTCGACTACGTCCTGCACCAGGCCGCGCTCGGTTCGGTGTCGCGCTCGATCGACGATCCGATCACGACCAACGAGACCAACGTCACCGGTTTCCTGAACATGCTGGTTGCCGCCCGCGACGCCAAAGTCAAACGTTTCGTCTACGCCGCCTCGAGCTCGACCTACGGCGACCATCCGGACCTGCCGAAAGTCGAAGACGTGATCGGCAACCCCTTGTCGCCCTACGCCGTGACGAAATACGTCAACGAGCTGTATGCGAACGTGTTCGGCCGTACCTACGGCATGGAAACGGTGGGACTGCGCTACTTCAACGTGTTCGGCCCGCGCCAGGATCCGAACGGCGCGTATGCCGCCGTGATCCCGCAATGGGTGGCCGCATTGATCAAGAACCAGCCGATGCGCATCAATGGCGACGGCGAGACCAGCCGCGACTTCTGCTACATCGACAACGTCGTGCAGGCGAACCTGCTGGCGGCCACGGCCCAGCCGGAAGCCGTGAACCAGGTGTACAACGTCGCGCTCAACGAACGCACCAGCCTGAACCAGTTGTACGCGATGATGCGCGACCTGCTGCGCCCGCGCTTCCCGCATGTCGACGCGCACCAGCCGGAGTACGTGGATTTCCGCCGCGGCGACGTGCGTCATTCGCAAGCCGATATCAGCAAGGCCGCAACGCTGCTGGGTTATGCGCCCACGCACCGGATCGGCGAAGGCCTGCGCCAAGCCATGGATTGGTATGTCCACGACCTGCTCAAGCAGGACGCGCATGGGACACCCATGCAAGTGGCTTCAAAGTAAGTAAAAGAATCAGGAGACTGACGTGTTCAGGATTTCTAACCATTACGTGTCAAAGATCGTATCCGTGCTGCTGGTCGTGGAAGTGCTGGTGCTGCTCGGCGCCGCCTACGCGGGCGCCGCGCTGCGCTACATCGACATTGGCACGACGGTCACGGTGCCGTCGCTCGACCATTTCTTCACCTCGGCCGTCGCTTTCGCCCTGGCGATCGTGTTCAGCATGAGCGCCATGGGCATGTACCAGCTCGACTTCGAAGAAGGCCTGCGCCACCCCTTCCTGATGAAGCTGATGCCGTCCTTCGTGATGGGCTTCCTGATTTTGACGCTGGTGTTCTATATCGCCCCCGAGCTCTCCTTCGGGCGCAGCATCCTGGTGCTGGTGTTCGTGCTGGCCGCGATCGGCATCTTCCTGGCGCGCATGATCTTCTTCAAGACCTCGGAAGCACGCTTCCTGCAGTCGCGCATCATGTTCCTCGGCGGCGGACCGCTGGCCAAGGAATGCAGCGAGCTGGCCGAACGCGCCAATGCCTACCACCGCTACGACATCGCCGGCTTCATTCCGGCCCCGGGCGAGGAAGTCTGCGTCGACAGCGCGAGCCTGCTCAAGATGCGCGACGACGATTCGCTGGTCAAACTGGCGCGCCAGTACAACGTGTCGGAAATCGTGGTCTCGGTGCAGAACCGGCGCGGCGGCTTTCCGATCAAGGAACTGCTCGACTGCAAGCTGCAAGGGCTGAAGGTCACCGACGCCGCCACCTTCTTCGAGCGCGAAACCTGCCAGATCCGGGTCGATTCGATCCAGCCGAGCTGGCTCGTCTTCGGCGGCGGCTTCGACCAGAGTTTTGTCCGCATCTTCATGAAGCGCACCTTCGACCTGGTCTGCAGCACGATCATCCTGGCCATGACCTTCCCCCTCATGATGCTGGCCGCATTCGCCGTCTGGTTCGAAGACCGCGGCCCGGTCTTCTATTCGCAGGAGCGGGTCGGCAAGGACGGTAAAAGCTTCTTCGTCCACAAATTCCGCAGCATGCGCGCCGACGCCGAAAAGGGCGGCAAGCCGCAGTGGGCGGCCAAGGACGACCCGCGCGTCACCCGTGTCGGCAACTTCATGCGCAAGACCCGGATCGACGAGCTGCCCCAGATCCTGAACGTGTTCAAGGGCGAGATGTCCTTCGTCGGCCCGCGTCCGGAGCGGCCATATTTCGTCGAGCAGCTGATCGAAGTGGTCCCGTACTACAATGTCCGCCACAGCATCAAGCCGGGCATCACCGGCTGGGCGCAGGTGCGTTACGGCTACGGTTCCTCGGCCGAGGATGCGCTGCAAAAGCTGCAGTACGACCTGTACTACGTGAAGAACAACAGCCTGTTCCTCGACTTCCTGGTTCTGATTAACACCCTCAAAGTCGTCTTGTTCCGCAGCGGCCGTTAATTGCCGGCACAGCGCGCGATAACGTTTAGCGCCGGGCCCCTGCGCCCGGCAGGTGCACATGGATAGTGTTTCCCTGACCAGTATCGCCACCTACAGCTACGGCCTCGCGGCCCTCGGCTTCCTGTTGCTGGGCGTGCCGCTGCTCACCAGCTGGCGCGGGCGCGCGCACGGCCCGCTGCTGGTGGCGGCCTGTCTCGCATCAAGCTTCTGGGCCGGCTCGCTGGCCTGGGCCGCCACTGACCTCCTGATGTGGACCGACCTCTCGGACGGCTTCGAGGTGGCGCGAAACGCCGTCTGGTCGCTGTTCCTGGTCGTGCTGCTGGGCGACTGGCGCGATCCGGACAGCAAACTGCCATTGAAGCTGCGCCCGGTCCTGTTCGCCGCCGCCGTCTGCTACCTGCTGGCCCTGGCCGCCGCCAGCCTCGGCTACTGGGACCTGGCCCTGCTGGAGAGCGTGCTGCCGGTGATGGCGCGCGTGGTGCAGGCCGTCGGCGGCATGTTGCTGGTCGAGCAGGCCTACCGCAACAAGACCACCCAGGAACGCTGGGCGATCAAATTCGCCTGCCTCGGCATCGGCGGCATGTTCGCCTACGATTTTTATTTGTACAGCCACGCGATGCTGTTCCGCGAGGTCGACCCCGACATCTGGGCCGCGCGCGGCATCATCAATGCGCTGACCGTGCCGCTGCTGGCCCTGTCGATGCGGCGCGCCAAGTCCTGGCGCTCGCCGCTGGCCGTGTCGCGCCGTGCGATGTTCCATTCGGCCGCCCTGTTCGGCTCGGCCATCTACCTGCTCGCGATGGGCTCGGCCGGCTACTACCTGCGCTATTTCGGCGGCAGCTGGGGCACCGTGATGCAGGTGACCTTCCTGTTCGGCGCCTTGCTGCTGCTGGCCGGGATCCTGTTCTCGGGCACCTTCCGCGCCTGGCTGAAGGTCTTCATCAGCAAGCATTTTTACAGTTACGGCTACGATTACCGCGAAGAGTGGATGCGTTTTACGCGCACCCTGTCCGAAGCCGGGCCGCACCTGGGCGAACGTACCGTGCAGGCGGTGGCGGCCCTGGTCGAAAGCCCGGGCGGCGCGCTCTGGCAGCGGCGCGACGGCGACCGCTTCGAGCCGGTCGCCGGCTGGGACGTGCCGCTGCCCGAGATCGTCGAGCCGGCGGACGCTTCCCTGTGCCGCTTCCTCGAATCGACCCAGTGGGTAATCGACCTCGGCGAATTCGCGGACGACCCGGAAAAATACGAAGGCCTGGTGCTGCCCGAATGGCTGCTGGCCTGGCCGCGCGGCTGGCTGGTGGTGCCGCTGATGATGGGGACAAAACTGTCCGGTTTCGTCGTGCTGCAAAATGCGCGCAGCCGCGTGAAACTGAACTGGGAAGTGCTCGACTTGCTGGAGATCGCCGGCAGCCAGGCCGCCAGCTACCTGGCCCAGCAGGACGCCGCCAACGAGCTGATGGTGGCGCGCCAGTTCGAGTCCTTCAACCGCATGTCGACCTTTGTCGTGCACGATTTGAAGAATCTGGTCTCGCAGCTGTCGCTGATGAACGCGAACGCCGAGAAGCACAAGAACAATCCCGAATTCCAGGCCGACATGCTGGAAACGGTCTCGCTGTCGGTGCAGAAGATGCGCCTGATGCTGCAAAAGCTCTCGCGCATCGATGTCGAGGAAAAGCCGATGCCCCTCGCCATCGACCAGGTGGTGCGCCAGGCGGTGGCCAACAAGGCGGCGTTCGAGCCGCGCCCGCAGCTCGATGTGCGCGACACGGGGCTGCGCGTGCTGGCCGACCGCGAGCGCCTGGAACGCGTCGTCGGCCACCTGATCCAGAACGCGATCGAGGCCACGCCGAAAGAGGGCAGCGTGATCATCGGCGTCTCGCGCGCGCATGAAGCCGTGCAGATCGAGATCACCGATACCGGCGAAGGCATGAGCGAAGATTTTATTCGCGAGCGCCTGTTCAAGCCGTTCGAATCGACCAAGTCGGCCGGCATGGGCATCGGCGTGTTCGAAAGCCGCGAATACATCAATGAACTGGGCGGACGCCTGGAAGTCTCCAGCAGGCCGGCGCTCGGCACCACCTTTAAAGTCATCCTGCCGCTGCACCAGCAGGATGCGCTGCTCGAACGGGCAGCCTGAACCCGAGGAATACCGTGACACAGAATAAACAGAAACTCCTGATCATCGAGGACGACCCTGGCCTGCAAAAGCAGCTCAAATGGAGTCTGGACGCCTATGACGTCGCCGTCGCCGGCGACCGCGAAGCGGCGCTGGCGCAAATCCGCCGCCACGAGCCGGCGGTGGTGACGATGGACCTGGGCCTGCCGCCCGACCCGGACGGCTCGACCGAGGGCCTCGCCACCTTGCAGCAGATCCTGGCGCTGGCCCCCGACACGCGCGTGATCGTCCTGACCGGCAACCAGGACCATGGGAACGCAGTGAAGGCAATTGGCCTGGGCGCCTACGACTTCCACCAGAAGCCGTGCGACCCCGAGGTCCTGAACCTGGTGATCCAGCGCGCCTTCTTCCTGCACGAACTGCAGCAGGAAAACCGCCGCATGCAGCGCGAACAGGCCGACTCGCCGATGGCGGGCGTGATCTCGCGCGCACCCTCGATGCTCAAAATCTGCCGCAACGTCGAGAAGGTCGCCCCGACCTCGGCCTCGGTCATGCTGCTGGGCGAATCGGGCACCGGTAAAGAGGTCCTCGCACGTGCCGTCCACGCCTTGAGCCCGCGCGCAAAAGAGCGCTTCATGGCGATCAACTGCGCGGCCATTCCGGAAAACCTGCTGGAAAGCGAATTGTTCGGCTACGAAAAGGGCGCGTTTACGGGCGCGGCCAAGCAGACCAAGGGCAAGGTTGAAATGGCCCACGGCGGCACCTTCTTCCTCGACGAAGTGGGTGATTTGCCGATGCCGCTCCAGGCGAAGCTGCTGCGCTTCCTGCAGGAGCGCGTGATCGAGCGTCTCGGCGGGCATGAGGAGATTCCGGTCGACGTGCGCATCGTCTGCGCGACGCACCAGAAACTCAAGGAACTGTGCGCCACCGGCCGCTTCCGCGAAGACTTGTATTACCGCCTGTCCGAGATCGTGGTGACGATCCCGCCGCTGCGCGAGCGCGAAGGCGATGCCGCCCTGCTGGCGCACCATTTTAAAAATAAATTCTGCGCCGCCGAAGGGCGCGCGGCGCTGCACTTCGCGCCGGATGCGATCGCCGCCATCGAGGCCTATCCATGGCCCGGCAATGTGCGCGAGATGGAAAACTACATCAAGCGCGCCGTCATCATGGCCGACGGGAACACCATCGTCGCCGACGACCTGGGCCTGCCGGGAGAAGGGCTGGAAGAAGAGCCGATCAACCTGCGCCAGGTGCGCGACGAGGCCGAGTACAAGGCCATCGTGAAAGCGCTGGCCCGGGTGGACGGCAACATCGTCAAGGCCTCCGAGATCCTCGGCATCAGCCGCCCGACCATGTACGACCTGATGAGCCGTCACAACATCAAGACCGCCGCATGAAGTTGGTCAAGGTGCTGGCTGTGCTGCTCGTATTGGGAGCGGCCGGCGCCGCGGCGGGCCTGTCTTACCTGGACTCCCAGGGCGTCACGCCGCGCGCGCTGGCGCCCTATATCCTCAAGCGCAGCAGTGGCCACAACAGCGTGATCGAAGGCGCCGGCCGCTTTACTGCCGCCACCTTGTTGCGCCTGGACCGCGGCGAGCTTGCCCCGTATGTGCCGCCGGCGTTGACCATCGGCGCCCAGCCGCAAGGTGTTCCGGCACCGCCCGGGCGCGAGCGTCTGGTCGCCACCAGCGACGAAGCCTGGCGCGCCATCGCGACTGCGGCGCCGGGCGAGGTGATCACCTTGCTGCCGGGCGACTACGCGCTGCGCCGCACGGTGTACGCGAGCCGTCCGGGTACTGCCGAGGCTCCGATCGTGGTGCGCGCGGCGCGCCCCGGCACGGTGCGCATCGACGTCGCCGCGCGCGAAGGTTTTACGGTGACGGCGCCGTACTGGATTTTTGAAAACCTCGAACTGCGCGGCGCCTGCCGCCACGACGACACCTGTGATCACGCCTTCCACGTGGTCGGCCAGGCCCACCATTTCATCGCCCGCAACAACACGGTGCGCGACTTCAACGCCCATTTCAAAGTCAACGGCGAGCGCGGCGCCTTTCCCGACCATGGCCTGATCGAAGCGAACACCCTGGTCAATGCGGCGCCGCGCCAGACCTCGCATCCGGTCACGCCCATCGACCTGGTCGCGGCCAGCGACTGGATCATTCGCGCCAACCTGATCCAGGACTTCGTCAAGACCGGAGGCGACCGCACCAGCTACGGCGCCTTTGCCAAGGGCGGCGCCGAACGTACGGTGTTCGAGCGCAACGTGGTGCTGTGCGAAGCGGCCCTGGCCGGCCAGCCGGGGCTGCGCATCGGCCTGTCCTTTGGCGGCGGCGGCACCGGCAAACCGTATTGCCGCGACGGGCGCTGCATCACCGAGCACGATGGCGGTACCATGCGCGCGAACCTGATATCGGGCTGCTCGGACGTCGGCATTTATCTCAACAGCGCGGCGAATACCCGATTGACCGATAACACGGTGCTCGATACGGCCGGGGTGCAGGTGCGCTTTCCGACCAGCGTCGCCACGCTCGAAGGCAATCTTGTCGACGGCCCATTACGGGAGGACGAGGGTGGTGTACTGCGCAACGGCGTCAACCTGGCCACGCCAATCTGGCAGCTGTATTTTGGACGCCATCCGCAGCGCAGCCTGTTTGCCGGTCCGTCGCGGCTCGACCTGCGCTGGGCCGCGGCGCGCCCGCGCCGCCCCGCGGGCGCGCCTGCCCTTGGCTTGTGCACAACCGGCCCTGGCGCCGAGCGCATCTATGGTGCGTTCGAGGATTTTAAGGCTTGTCTCGGCCGAGACGGAGGCTGAGACGGGAAATACCCGATCGTGCTGATATCACCTGGATATCCTGTAATATTGCAATTTCGAAAATGCGATACGACGTTTCTGTCCGCTTTCATTCTATCTGGAGACATCCATGGATCTCGATCCAATCGTATCCTCTGCCAAGGCCATTCTGGAGCGTCTTTCCGGGCGTCTTCCCGGTCCGTCTAAAGCGGCGATCGGTGATTTCGTGCGTGCTGCACAGGTTGTGGGCTCGTTGGACGACTACAAACATTTTAGCGAGGAAGCGCGTCTGCTGATTCCAAGCGGCGAACTGGCCGATGGTAGCAAGGAATCGGAAGTGTTTCTGAAGGCAGCCATCATGCATGGCATGCTTGAGATGGTGGAGTCGACCCGTTTTTCCAAGTTGCCAGCGCGGGTGCGCACCCAGCAACTCAGGCAGCTACAACGGATGCTGGCGGAAGGTGAAACGACGGCGGACTGGCTGCAGATAAACCAAGACCTGTTTCACAAGGAATTCGGCATCGCTACCCTGCGCCTGTATGTGGCCGGCGCCCAGCTTGTCGATGCCCACTGCGGCATTCCCCGTTCCATCGTGGTAAAGGGCGGCATTGGCAGTGTGTTCAAAAACCTCGCAGGTATTCTGCGCTTGGGGGGCTTCCGCAATTACTTCCAGATTCACACCCATAAATTCATGCTCGACACCTTCAACGAGGAAGGGTGGGACGAGTGCTACCGTTGCTGTGCCGAGCTTTATCCGCTTCATCCGGAAGTGCTGGGCATGTATGGCAGCAGCTGGTTCTACGATCCGGTACTCGACGTGATCAGCCCGCGTCTGTCCTATCTGCGCATGACGCCGGTGGCGGGGGGCGCCGAATTATTTTTCGTGGAAGAAGGCGGTTCCGCGAAAAATAATTCTCTCTCCACGTCCCCAACCCGGCGCAAGCTGTACGAAGAAGGAAAATACATTCCCAAGAGTTATATGCTTGCCTGGGGCAAGCTAAAACAGATCGCCTGGGCGAAGCGGACGGCCAGCTGACGCCGCTACGTTGGCTTTAAATCGCTGCGCTGGGGGCATGTCGTTTCTTACCTTATGCGATTTCAGGCTGCACGCTGCGGCGAGGCTGTCTGAAAAAGCGGATCGCGTTGCGCATCAATTCTGAAAATCCGCTCATTTCTGCTTCAAATTCAAGCGGATGCACATCTTCGCCATCCAAAAACCGAGGCAGATAATGGTGACGATTTCCATCGACCTCACTGATCAGGCCGGGAATGCAGGTGGTGGCGGAACGAAGTCCCAGCGCGCTCAACGTAGTGGTGGCCTCCGGGCCGAAAGAGCCGCTCGGGTAGCAATAGTGGCGCGGCTGGCGCAAGCCCATGCCGATGATCGTCGTCTCGCACTGGCGTAAATCGTCGGCGAACGCCAATGGACGGCCCTTGGGGTATTCGTGTACATGGCCATGCGATTCGATGCTGCATCCCTGCTGAGGAAGACGGAGCAATTCCTGTTCGGTCACGTAGCCGAAGCGCCGGCTGTCGAGATCGAGCACCTCCGCCGGCACGCCGAGGCTGTCCGCGAAGCGAAGCAGTGCGGCACATACTTGTTCGTGCCCGTCGGTTGATTCCTGAATAGCCGCCGCCATGCCACTGGCCAGGCGATTGCGGTCGCCGGCCGTGCGTAAATCATAATCCCCGTCGATCCCAGTACCCCACCCTTGCAGGGATACCGAACGTTGACCTGCCTTCCAGATGGCATAACGGACCGTGACGTTCAAGATCGGCCAGCCTTCCAGAAAATTCTTGGTACTCAGGTATAGGGTCGAAGGAATTTGCAATGTGGACAGCACAGGGATCAATTCACTGGCAGTCGAGTACCAGCCATCGTCGAAGGTGACGACCGTGCGCAGGGGCACTTTTGCGCCTAGTTCGGCCTGTTGGCTGACGCCGTCGTCAAGGGTAACAAACTGAAAGCCACGGTCTTGCATCCAGTGCATGCGCTTCTGCAGCGTCTTGGCAGAGCAAAACAGCTTCGGGTTGAATGCATCCTCGTCGCCGATTACCCCACCGTGGTAGCACAGGATGCGCAGCTGTGATCTGGTCAGATAGCGTGACACCTTGAATAAGCCAAGCATGCGCGCGCCGAACAGAATAAGAATCTTCGGACGGAGTTTAGTGTTCATTGTAGGGGTAAGGCGAAGGATGCAGGTTTAATGACATTACCGATGGGTTCATTGCTTCGACATCGGGCAGGTTAACGAACTGTCAAAAACGAATGAACCCTTTATGTTACCTTGCCTCAGCTGCTGCAGAAAATATTTTTATTGATTCGGAGGCGCATTTGAAAAGGTCTTCGCCCTTTCACGTGCTTTGAAGACCTTCTTCAGCATCCTCACCGGTGTGTTCCGGTCGGCTACGCGGTATTGGCATTTCAGCATCCACTTCGCGATGCGGGCGTGTGCAATCTGGATCGACATTTGCGGAATTGTATGCCAGAGCAATGCTCTGAATGACCTCGTTATCGTTGATCGCCAAGCCAGGATTCGAGCTGTGAGGAATGTCGGGAGCTGCCAGCGCGCGACAGGTTAACGCCAACGATGCAGTTTCCACTCGATCCAAGAATGCATCTTAATATTGAGCTCGGTATCGATCGTACTGCAGACTCAAGCAAAATCTAAAGTCCTATTTTTCAATGTTGGGAAAACTACATCGCTTTGGAAATTCCCTCAATTATCTTTACTAGGATCGTGAAATCGACCGCGTCTTTTTCTCGCTTTGTCAGCAGGGGCGTATTTCCATGCGATTAACCAGGCTGAGCAGCTGCGCGCCGATACGGCACCCGGGCCTTCCCGGCCGCCGTATCAAGTCTGCCCGGCGCACGCTGACGTCGGCGCCTGAGCACATCACGCGGCGGGCCGGATGTTCTGGTTGCTGCGGAACAGGTTGTCCGGATCGTACTTCGCCTTGATCGCCCCGAGCCGCAGGTAGTTCGGGCCATACGCTTCGGCGATGCGGTCGACTTCGTCCTCGTTCAAAAAGTTGATGTAGACCCCGCCGGCCGCATGGGGCGCGGCGGCCTTGAAGAATTCGCGCGCCCAGGCCAGGCAGGCGGCGTCCTCGCTCGCGTGCTCCCAGCGCGTGTGCACGTTCATCGCATACAGCGCGGCGCGGTGCGGATAGGCCATCTCGTCCGGCGTATGCGTGTTCGCCGCGCCGCCCAGCAGGCCCAGGAAGATCTCGCTCTGGGCAGAGGGAAGCCGGCCGGCGTAGTCGATCACGACGTCGATCGCCGCGTCGCTGAGCGTATTAAAATTGTGCGACTTCCAGTAATTGCGCGCCGGCGGCACCAGCAGTGGATCGAAGACCTGCTGCCAGGCGGTATACGGCACGGCGCCCACGTGTTCGCCCAGCGGCTGGCCGAAAGCGCGCACCTCGGCAATGGCGGCCGCCACCGCGTCGGGCGGAGAAGGCGAAAAGAAGGCGAGCGCCACGATGCCGGTGCCGTGCACCGCTTCGGGCAGGAAGGGCAGCGGCGGGGCGCCGCGCAGGACGGCCCAGACCGAGATGTTCTCATCCAGCGCCTCGACGTAGTTGCGGAAATTCGTCAGGACCGGTTTCGCCTGCGCGAACGGAAAGACGATCAGGCCGCCGGTGACGGTGGGACCGACCTCGTGCAGGGCGAATTCGAAATTGGTAACGACACCGAAATTGCCGCCGCCGCCGCGGATCGCCCAGAACAGGTCGGGATGGTTGTCGCTGTCGATGTGCAGCCGTTCGCCGCTGGCGGTGACGATGTCGGCCGACACCAGGTTGTCGACCGCCAGTCCGTATTTGCGCGTCAGCCAGCCGAAGCCGCCGCCCAGCGTCAGGCCGCCGACGCCGGTGGTCGAATTGATGCCGAGCGGCGTTGCCAGCCCATAGGCCTGGGCCTCATGGTCGACGTCGCGCAAGGTGGCGCCGCCCTCGACCCAGGCGCGTTTGGTATGTGGCGCCACCTGCACCGAGCGCATCAGCGAGGGGTCGATCACCAGGCCGTCGTTGACGAGGGCGCTGCCGGCGATGTTGTGGCCGCCGCCGCGCACCGCCAGCGCCAGGCCCTGGTTGCGCGCAAAGTTGACCGCCGTGCGCACGTCGGCCGGACCGGCGCAGCGCACGATCATGGCCGGGCGCTTGTCGATCATCGCATTCCAGATGGTGCGGGCTTCATCGTAGTGCGGCTTGCCCGGCAGGAGCACTGTGCCCCTGAGACTGCGTTTCAGTTCGTCGACCTCGTTGACCCCGACGGTATCCATCGCGCACCTCCGCATTAGTTGGTTGACAATCCTTCAGGATAGGAAGGAGCCAGCGATATGCAAGCGGGGTGGGCGCGGGAGGAGGGGCTTGGGCGCGGCTGAGCCGCCTGCTTTCCTCGCCGGCGGCTGCTGGCCATGCTGCTGCAAGTACGCCTTCGCATCGGCATGCTTCGGGTCGAGTTCCAGCACGCTCAGGCCGACACCGTGCGGGACCGGAGAGGGTGAAGGACTGGCCAGCTTACAGGGAAATGCAGCCGCGATTCTCCAACATTGTCACGCCAGCGGCCGGGCGGCCAGCTGCTGCGGCGTCGAGTAGATCGTGATCTCTTCGGCCGCGAGGCGCTGCAGGTGATCGAAGAAGCTGCGGGCCGGGATGAACCAGGCCTGGGCGTCGCCGACCTTGCCATTCACGCGCAGCTGGGCGCGCTCGAACTCCTGCTGGAAATAGGCGCGCAAATCCTCGCGCGCGGCGTAGTCGATGCGGCGCGCCGCGACCGCCGGGTCGAAGGGGCGAACCGGCACCTCCCAGCGGCGGCCCTCGCGGTCCAGGCAGGGCAGGCTGTAGGTGCGCGCATCCCAGACCGGCACCGGGAAGGCATCGCCGAGCGCATCTTCGAGTACGTGGTAGAAGGTCACCGGTCCCATCGTTACGCCCAGCCCCAGCACCTTGGCGCCTTCGAGGCCGATGAAGCGCTGCCAGGGCGAACCGAGGCCGAAGATCGACGGCGCCTGGTGATGGGCCTCGGTCAGGTACTGCGCATGCTGGCCCCAGGCCGATACCGAGTGGGTCGGGTGCACGCTGCGGTGGGTCGCCGCCTGCGCCAGGAAGACTTCCGGGAGCCGTCCCATGTTGGTGCCGTGACTGTTCGGATCGAACACATAGCCTTCCAGCTCGCAGGTGGCTTTCACGGTGCCGGCCGGCAGGTAATAGGTCGGCACCAGCAAAGTGCCTTGCGGGCCGACGGCGTCCTGCAAGGCGCCCACCACCGACACGGCGCCGCCCTCGACATAGCCCAGGCTCTTGAGCGACGAGTGGACGAAGACCGTGTCGCCGGGTTCGATGCCCAGTTCGGCCAGGTTCCGGGCCAGCTCGGCGCGCGTGACGCAGCGGCCCGACTGGCGAATCTGCTGTTCGCTGCGGCGCCGGCGCGCGCTTTTCAATACCGCCCTGGCGATGTTCTTGAGCGGTTCAAGCATTGCCGTTGCTGCTGACCTGCGCGACTGCTTTCAACTCGGCTTCCAGGATGTTGGCGTCGATGCAGAACTTTGCAGCCCAGTTCAGGTACTGCCACTGGCCATAGCCGCCATTCACGGGGAACGAGCCCTTGATGCCGCCGACCCTGCCGTCGTTTCCGTCGAGGCGCACGGTGCGGCGTACGAATGCGGTCAGGCTCTGGCCAGCGGTGAAGTAGCGGGCTTCACCGGTCAGGCGGTACAACAGGAAGAAGCAGTGGCCGATTTGTGCCGAACCGGTCAGGCATGCGTAATCCGCAGCCGGGCCGAAGTTGCGGTCGAGCCGGCCGGCCATGTAGCCGCCCGGTCCGATCGCTCCAAGGAGACCGTTTGCGGTGCGGATCGCAGCCCCCATCAAGTCGGCGCTGCCCGACAGCAGGTAGCCCTCGAGCACGCCGCGCAGCACATACCCGATCGTATGGGTGAGCGGGTTGTCCGCATCGGTCAGGCAGTTCGACGCGAACCAGCCATTTTCCTGCTGCTTGGTCAGCGCCCAGTCAACCTGGCGCAGGCCGGCGGCCCCATAACCGTGACCGGGTGCGACGCGCTCGGCTTCGAACAGGCCCCAGGCCACATGGGTTTCATAAGCCTTTTCCCCGGCTTTGGCGAACGGCGTCGGGAACTTGCGCCAGCAACCATCGGCGTCCAGGGTGTCGCGCAGCCAGGCTGCCGCACGGTGCATCGCATCGAGGTAGCGTGGATTGCGGTATTCGGCGGCGCCGGCGGCGAGCCCGATCAGGATTTGTCCTGTATTGAAGGTGACGGGAACGCGCGGCGTCGCATCGATTTTTCCGCCTTGGAAACCGCCATCGTCGAACTGGATCGCGACGCACCAGTCCAGCATGCGGCGTGCGCGGTCGTGCAGGTCAGGATCCTCGTTGCGGTGTGCCATGGCGATCATGGTCGGGATGATATAGCCGGTTGTTTCCGGGTACGAAGTCGACCAACCCTTGATCAGGCAGAAGTCGCGCGCGACGCCGCCGTCTTTGGAGGCCGAGTTGTCCTGCGCAGCGCACAACCATTTCGTGCAGCTGGCAATGACAGCTTCGGTACCGGGATCGACGACTGAAAGGCCAGCCAGATTTTCCTTCAGTTCACGCCTTGCGATCCTGGTCAGTGAGGCCTGTAGCGAAAGTTTCTTCTTGACTGATTTCAGTAGCTGCAACATTGGCGTTCTCACATAAAAGTTAGTGCCATTCCACCTCAGAAAGGCATTTCATATCGAATATTGCCATGAAACACTTACCCCAAATAAATATATTGATTTTATAAAAGGGTCCCTCCTCATGCGTTGGGCTTCGTAACAAGCGCACCACCCTCTGTGACAAGCAGTTACTTGATGTAGGAGTAAGCGCCATAGGCTCGCCTTAACTGTTGTGATTGCCACACAATATGTTAACGGAAAAAAAATTTTGTTAAATTCAAAGTTTTACGACACTTGCTGGGTGCGCAGGCGTGAGAAGGGTAGAAATAGTCGCAGACCGAGCCGCGGAGCCAGTCGCGGTATCAAGCCTTTACCAGGAGCGCAGCCAGTCCCGTGTCCAGCTCGACACCTGGTCCTGCCACGTCCGGCGCGAGAAGGTGTGGTCGGCCTTGTCGATCTGCTGGCGCGTGAAGCGGGCCGAGTCCAGCAGGCGCTGCCAGGCGCCCGGGCGCTGGGCGAGGCCGGCAAATTCCTGCGCCGTCAGGTCGGCGCCGCTCAGCACGACGAGCACGCGTCCGCCAAAGCGGGCCAGTGCACCCTGCATGCGTTCGGGCAGCGGCGCGCTTTCTGAAGCGCCAGGGTCGGTTTCAGTTTTTGGGCCAAACGCCTTGCCGACGTTGTCCCACAGCGAACGCACCGACGACTTCACGTCGAACTGGCCGCTGCCGACCTTTTTCCACAGGGCGGCGTCGAACAGGCGGTCCTTGTAATAGTGCTTGATGGTGGCGCGCGCGGCGCCTTCTTCGGTGCGCACCCAGGGATTCAACAGCACCAGCCCGCTCACGCGCGCATCCTGCGGCGCGTACATGGCCGCGGCCGACGCGCCGTCGCACAGGCCCCAGAGCACCACTTCCTGCATGCCGGGGACTTCCATGAAAAAGCGGTCGAGCGCGGCGCGCAGGTCGTCGTCGACGTTCTCGAAATCGGGAAGCGCGCCCTCGCTGTCGCCCATGCCGCGGTAATCGAAACGCATGGCCGGGACGCCTGCGGCGGCCAGGTCGCGTGCCAGCAGGGTGAACTGGCGGTGGCTGCCGGCGCGGTATTGCGGGCCGCCGACGACGATCAGGACGCCGCGCGCCTGCGGCGTGACCGCCGCCGGCAGGCTCAGGATGCCGTACATCCAGGCGCCATTACAGGCAAAGGCGAGGGCGCGTTCGTCAATCATCGGGATTCTCCAGGCAGGCCAGGGTCGCCGCCAGCAGGGCCGGGCAGTCGACCGTTTCCGGCGCCGTCCAGAATTGCGGACCTTGCACAGTGTGCACGTCAACCCGGCTGCCTTGCAGGCGCCAGGTATCGGCCACGCGCACGGCGGCCGGCGGCAAGGGCCGACCGGCGGCGGCCGTGACTTCGAACCAGTGGATCGGGCAGCGCGGGCCGAGCGCGCGCGCATCGGCCGCGTCCAGCCCGGCGGCCAGCTGCGCATTCAGGGTATAGCCGGCGATTTCGAGCGATTCGCCGGCGGCGAGCGCCTCGCGCAGGGCCTCGGTGCCGCCGCTGTCGCTGCCCCCGAGCAGTAATTCGCCGGCCAGGCGCAGGCGCAGGAAGCCGTTCAGGTAGCCGGAACCGGTGGTGACCGGCTGCCACAGCACCAGGCGCTCGGGCGCGACGGGCGCGCGCTGCGCATGCAGGACCGCGAGCAGGGCGCCCACGCGCAGGCCCCACAGCCCTGCGGTACGGTCCAGGCGCGCCTCGATCCAGGCGCGCGCTTGCGCGATGTCGCGCAGCCAGCCGTCCCAGCTGGCGTCGCCGAAGTCGTCCGCGCTGTCGCCGCAGCCGTGCAGGTCGAGCAGCAGCACGCCGATGCCTTGCGCGGCCAGGGCGCGCGCGCCCAGCGCGGCCATGCGGCGCGAGCGGTTCATCTCTTCGGCGAAGGGGTGGACGTAGACCAGCGCGCCGCGGCATGCGCCCACCGGCGCGTGGTACATGCAGAAGCGCGCGCCGTCGGGCGTGTCGAGGAAGAAGGCCTCGGCGGGCGCGTGGGCGGGTTCGCGCATCGCTTACTGAACGCGCGCGGCCACGAATGCGGCCAGGCTGCCGAGGGTGGCGAAGGTGCTGGCGCTGATGTCGTCGTCGTCGACCATGATGCCGAAATGCTCTTCCAGCGCGCCGATCAGCGTGACCACCGCCATCGAATCGAGTTCGGGCAGGCTGCCCAGCAGCGGCGAATCGGCGCTCAATTGTTCGCCGGCCGCGCCCAGGTGGAGCACGTCGATCAGCAGGGTTTTGACTTCTTCAAGGTACTTCATAGGCTTGTCGTCGTAGTGTGAGCGGATGGGGACTTGGCGCGATCTTCCAGCAGCATGTGCAGGCGTTTCACTCCCGACCAGCGGTAATAATTAACATGGTACAGAGTGCGTACCTCTTCCGTCCAGCGCGTATGCCACTCCATCACGCGGCCGTAGAACTCGAGCCGCCCAAAGCGTCCCGCATCGAACAGGCTGCGGCAGGCTTCTTCGCGCATCAAGAGGGTCGGCGACAGGTTCGCCGGCACGCTTTCGTCGTAGGCCGTTTTCAGCACCACGATGCTCTCGCCGTCTTCCACGCACAGGTCCATGGCCACGAGCTGGTCGTTGAAATAATAGCGGTAGACGCTGGCGGCGCCCCGTGCGGCGAGTGCTTCCAGCATCGCCCGGTAATAGCGGCCTTGGTCATTGCCGGCGCTGACCGCCGTCCCTTCGCTGCCTTTCCAGCCGGAGGTCTCCAGGCGGCCGTAGTCGGCCACTGCTGCCGCCATGTCCTCGGGCCGGCGGTCGATGACCATGCGCGTGGCGACGCCTTCGCGTTCCAGGCGCGCGCGCTGCTTTTTCAGGTTGCCGCGCAGGTTCTTGCCGCGCGCGTTCCAGTAGTCGTCGAAACTGCCGGCCAGGGTGACGCGCGCGGTGTCGATGTAGTCGAGCGTGCGGGTGCAGGAGGCAGCCGGCGGGCGCGCGACCAGCATCGGGTCCATCTGTGTCAGCGCCAGCAGCAGCGGGAAGCCGGGCAGGGCGCCGAGCAGGCTGCGCGCGAGGGTGTCCGTGTCGAGCTCATGCGCCTGCAGCCACAGCCCGACCGGCGCCTGCGCCGGCTGGAAGGTGGTCCAGGCGCCGCGCCGGCTCGGGCGCACGATCGTCATCGCGCGCACTGCGCCATCCTGGCGCAAACAGGCCAGCAGCTCGTCGCCGCGCCCGAAATGCTCGACCAGGGGCGCGACGAAATCGGCCGCCAGCAGGCTCGATGCCCGGCTCGGTGCGAGCGAGGCATGCAGCGCCGCCCAGTCGCCGGCATGGCGCGCGAATTCGCGTGCCGGAACCAGTTGCCAGCTCATGCCGTCACCGCCGTGCGCAGGGTTGTCGCCAGCCAGGCGATTTCGCTTTCGGTTAACTCCTGGTGGCAGGGCAGGGCCAGCACGTGATGGGCCAGCATCGCGCTGTTGGCGCAGGTCGCCGCGTCGACCCCTTGCCATGGCGGCGTGCCGAAGCGCGTCAGCGGCACCCCCAGCGCTTGTAAACGCGCGAACAGGGGTTCGGGGTCGTCGACCAGCAGCGGGAATACCCAGGGGCAGGCGCCGTCGGGCAGGCGCGGATGCAGGGGCCGCACGCCGGGCAGGTCCCGCACCGCCGCTTCCAGGCGTGCGTAGTGGCTGCGGCGCAGCTGCGCGATACGATGTGGTGACGCCAGCCGCAGCATGGCGCGCGCAAACAGGGAAGAGCGCTTGTCGATCCAGCGCGGATCGAAATTGAAACTGCTATCCGAGGAATCCGGGGCCAGCGCCGGCGCCGGGCTGCTGCGCGACTTTTTAAGCAGTCCCCACAACAGCCCCTTGGCGCGCAGCGGCAGCCACAGGGCGGCGCGCACGGCCGGCAGGCGGCCGTAATCGAAGCCGCGTTCCAGGGAATTGAGGGCCACCTTCGCTTCGAAGCCGGCGCCGGCCGAGTGCAAGGCGACCTTGTTTAAATTGTGGCGTGCCGAGACCAGCGCGCCGCCCTCGTAAATCGGGAAAAATTTCATGCTGCTGGCGATCGCGTAGTCTCCCCAGGCGCCGACCGGGCGGCCGCCATGCGCGCCGATAAAACAGTGGGCGCAGTCTTCGATGAGGGCGATGCCGCGCGCGTCGCACAGGGCGCGGATTGGCGCCATGGCTTGCGGGAAGCCGAAATAATGGGTGACCATGAGGGCGCGCGTGCTTGGGCCGATCTTTGCCGCCAGGTCGTCCAGGTCGACCGCGGCGTCGGGCTGGACGCGGTAGAACACGGGTGCGGCGCCGCGCCAGAGCACCGGCGGGATCATCGAGGCGCTGTGGTAGGCCGGCACCAGCACCTGCTGGCCCGGTCCCACGCCGATCTCGCGCAGCGCCAGGGCAATCGCCACGCGTCCGCTCGTCACCAGGCGCACATTGCCGGCGTCGAGCACGGACTGCACGCGCGCGCCGGCGGCGCGCCGGAACGAGGACGCCGACAGGATCGGCGCCAGCGGAATCAGGGGCCGGCCAGGGAGCGGGTTCGCGAGCATCCGGCCAGTATAAACCGGGGGTTGAAAAATTTGCCACGAAACATGCCCGATTGCCACGGAATCAGCGCAATAGGCGCGGCTGAAAAGCTGCAAGCTGGTAAGATTGCGGGCTGCGCGGAACCCCGCCGCGCCCCTGTATCGATCCCCCTTTGTTCAACATGATGGCTGACCTGATCCACGATTTTCTGTTCGATTCCGCGCGCCGCACGCCGCAGGCCGAGGCGCTGGTGCATGGCGCCAATCGCCTCGATTACGCGGCGCTGGCCGCCGCCGTGGAAGGCGCGGCCGGGGCGCTGCTGAACGCCGGCGTGCAGCGGCGCGAGCGCGTCGCCGTGTTCCTGGAAAAACGGATCGAGAACGTGGCCGCGATGTTCGGCGCCGCAGCGGCCGGCGCCGTCTTCGTGCCGGTGAATCCACAATTAAAACCCGAGCAGGTCGCCCACATCCTGGCCGACTGCAATGTGCGCGTGCTGGTCACTTCGCCGGAACGGCTGCTGCAACTGAACGCGGTGCTGGACGGCTGCCCGAACCTGCGCACGGTGTTCGTCACCGGCGCGCAGCCGGCACCGGCCGCGCCGCACGCGGCCTTCGAGGTGGGTGGCTGGGACGCGGCCCAGGCCAGGCCGCAGGCGGCCGTGCTGGCCGCGCGGCGCCCGATCGACGCCGACATGGCCGCGATCCTGTACACCTCGGGCAGTACCGGTAAACCCAAGGGCGTAGTGCTGTCGCACCGGAACATGGTGGCCGGCGCGCACAGTGTGGCAGCCTATTTGAACCTGACACCGCAGGACCGCATCCTGTCGGTGCTGCCACTGAGTTTCGATTACGGACTGAGCCAGCTGAGCTGCTCGTTTTTGACGGGCGCGACCGCCGTCCTGATCAATCACCTGTTCGCGAAAGACATTTTGAATGCTGTGGCCGCGGAGCGCATCACGGGCCTGGCCGCCGTGCCGCCGCTGTGGTTCCAGCTGGCGAACCTGGCCTGGCCGTCCGGCTGCTCGCTGCGCTATCTGACCAATTCCGGCGGCGCGCTGCCGACCGCCACCGTCGCCAGCCTGCGCGCGGCCTTGCCGGACGCCGAGCTGTTCCTGATGTACGGCCTGACCGAGGCCTTCAGGTCGACCTATCTGCCGCCAGCCGAGCTGGCGCGCCGCCCCGATTCGATGGGGCGCGCGATCCCGAACGCGCAGGTGATGGTGGTGCGCCCCGACGGCACGCCCTGCGCGCCGAACGAGGCGGGCGAACTGGTGCACCGCGGCGCGCTCGTCTCGCTCGGCTACTGGAACGATCCTGTTAAAACCGCCGAGCGCTTCAAGCCCGCGCCGGGCCAGGATCCGGCCCTGCCGATCGTCGAGATGGCGGTCTGGTCGGGCGACACCGTGCGCATGGACGAAGAAGGCTATTTGTATTTTATTGGCCGCAGCGACGACATGATCAAGGTCTCCGGCTACCGCGTCAGCCCGACCGAGGTGGAAGAAGCCGTGTACGCCAGCGGTTTGACATCGGAGGCGGTCGCCTTCGGCGTGCCGCACCCGCAGCTGGGCCAGGCGATCGTGCTGCTGGCGCTGCCGAAGGACGAGACCCTGGCTGGCGCAGCCCTGCTCAAGGAATGCCAGCGCCGCCTGCCGGCCTGGATGGTGCCGGCCCACGTCAGCCTGCATACCGAAGCCTTCCCGCGCAACCCGAACGGCAAGATCGACCGCAAGCTGCTCCAGCAATCCTTCATCACCCTGTTCGACAGCCTGAAAGTCCCCTCATGAACGCGAAACCGGTCCACGCGACGCAAACCCTGTTCCCGGTCGAAGGCGACTGCCTGCAGGTGGGCGGCATGCCGCTCACGCGCCTGGCGCAGCGCGTCGGCAGCACCCCGTTCTATGCCTACGACCGGCGCCTGCTGACCGAGCGCGTCGCCCACGTGCGCGCGCACCTGCCGGCGGCGCTGGAACTGCACTTTTCGATGAAGGCCAACCCGATGCCGGCGCTGGTGCAGCACATGGCGCAGCTGGTCGATGGCATCGACGTCGCGTCAAGCGGCGAATTGAAGGTTGCGCTCGACACCGGCATCGCGCCCGGGTGCATCAGCTTTGCCGGCCCGGGTAAATCGGACGCCGAACTGGCGCGGGCGGTGGCCGCCGGCGCCGTCGTGCACGCCGAATCCGAGCGCGAACTGCAGGCGCTGGCACGCATCGGCAATGAGCTGGGCGTCAACCCGCTGCTGGTCCTGCGCATTAATCCGGACTACGAACTGAAAGGCTCGGGCATGCGCATGGGCGGCGGCGCCAAGCAGTTCGGCATCGACGCGGAAGAGGCGCCGCGCATCCTGGGGCTGTGCGCGGACCTCGGCTTGACCGTGCTCGGCTTGCACATCTTCAGTGGTTCGCAAAGCCTGAAGGCCGAGGCGATCATCGAGGCGCAGGCCCAGACGATCGCGCTGGCGCAGCAGCTGGCCGGCCACATGCGCGACCCGCTGCGGATCCTGAACATCGGCGGCGGCTTCGGCATTCCGTATTTTCCGGGCGAAGCGGCGCTCGACCTGGCGCCGATCGGAGATGCGCTGGACGCTGCCCTGCCGCGGGTAAAAGCGGCCTTGCCCGAGGCGCAGCTGTCGATCGAACTGGGGCGCTACCTGGTGGGCGAGGCCGGCGTGTATGTGGCGCGCGTCATCGACCGCAAGGTTTCGCGTGGCCAGGTCTTCCTGGTCACCGACGGCGGCCTGCACCACCACCTGGCCGCCTCCGGCAATTTCGGCCAGGTGATCCGCAAGAATTACCCGGTCGCGATCGGCAACCGCATGAGCGCCTCGTTTGAGCGCGAAACCGCTTCGGTCGTGGGACCGCTATGCACGCCGCTCGACCTGCTGGCCGAGCGCATGGAGCTGCCGAAGGCTGAAGTCGGCGACCTGGTGGTGGTGTTCCAGTCGGGCGCATATGGCCGCTCGGCCAGCCCGCAGGGCTTCCTCAGCCACCCCGAGGTACCTGAGGTGCTGGTGTGATACCCGGCGCCCATGATTGACGAACCCTGCACGCAACACCTTGCATAAAGGGGTGCGCACGATTGTTGCGTCCGTTGACACTTGTTAACACTTCATCTACTCTGTATTGGATAAATTTCCAACGGTCAAAGTGCAATGCGTTTGGCCAACGATGGGCGATCCGGCACATGCCGGAAACGGCGTGCAGCGGTAGCTGCCTGTCTCCGTCCCCGTCTCCTGACTGCCGGCTTGGCGGGCAGCGGTACCCGGTCCCCGTTCCAATAAGGTAGTTGTCAACATGTTGCGCAAAAATAGTACCAGTCTCAGCAGTGGCGCGGTCATCATGATCGCGATGCGCTGGATCGATCGCTTCATCGGTATCGCAAGTACCCTCATCCTCGCCCGCATTCTCGTCCCTGACGATTTCGGCATCGTTGCCATGGCATCCGTCGTGGTAGCCTTCGCCGACATCATCTTCGATCTCGGCATCAACGTCGCCCTCATCCAGCGCAAGGACCCGAGCCAGGCCTACTACAACACGGCCTGGACGCTGCGCATCATTCAAACCGGCTGCGTCGCGGCAGTGCTGGTGATCCTGGCGCCGTTCGCGGCCGACTACTACAAGGATCTGCGCGTCACGACCGTGGTGCAGGTGATGGCGGCCTCGATGATGATCTCCGCATTCGAGAACGTCGGCATCATTAATTTTCAGAAAGAGCTGCGCTTCGCCGACGATGCCAGGTACGTGCTGTTCAAGCGTCTGGTACTCTTTTTCATGACGATCTTGCTCACCCTCATCCTGCAGAACTACTGGGGCATGGTCCTGGGGGCGCTGTGCGGCCGCCTTGCTGCCGTCATTCGCAGCTACATGGTGCACCCGATGCGACCTTGGTTCGCGCTCTCCGAGCTCAAGGAGATCTTCGGGGTTTCGCAGTGGGTGCTGGTCAAGAACGTCAGCCAGTTCCTCGACCGCAGGCTGCATGTGTTCCTGGTTGGCGGTATTGCCACCACCGGCGTCACCGGCGGCTACACGCTCGCCACCGAAATCGCCGACGTCCCCGGCACCGACCTGCTGGCGCCGATCAACCGGGTGCTGTT
Source organism: Massilia sp. FBCC-B171 (assembly GCF_059134155.1). Lineage (NCBI taxonomy): Bacteria > Pseudomonadati > Pseudomonadota > Betaproteobacteria > Burkholderiales > Oxalobacteraceae > Massilia > Massilia sp. FBCC-B171. Next base: position 125,732 of record NZ_CP101443.1, read on the forward strand.
CCCGGCCTTTGCGCGTGCCAGCGACAACATGCGCGAGCTGACCAAGCTCCTGCTGAGCGCGCAGGCAGTGCAGGTGATGGTGACTTTCCCCGCCTGCATCGGTTTCGTCATGACCGCCCGAGAATTCGTGCCTGTGGCCTTGGGCGATAAATGGATTTTCATCATTCCCTTCATCCAGATCCTGGCACTGTCGAACATTATCCAGTCGATCAGCAGCAGCGCAAATTACGTACTGACTGTGATCGGCCAGATCCGCCTGCTGGCGCTGACCAGCTGGATCCAGATCGGCGTATTCGCCGCCGGCGTCATGTTGTTCCGGACCGACCTCGATCCGGAACGCATCGCCCAGGTGCGGATGGCCGCGATCGTCCTGACCTTCGGCGTCTCGTACGCCCTGCTGATGCGCTACGTACCCGGGCTGTCCATCGCCATGCTTGCGCGCGGCACTGGCCGCCCGGCGCTCGGCTGCCTGGCCATGGTGGCAGCACTGATGGGCTTGCAGGCCGCGGTTGCGGTGCCGCTCTGGATCATGCTGATGCTGAAGGTCGTCGCCGGCATCGTGGTCTACTGTGCAGTGGTGCTGGGACTATGGCGCCTCTCGGGCCGACCGGACGGCGCTGAAGCTTATTTCCTCAGCAAACTGAGACGGACGACGCCACCGGTAGTTGGCGCACCTAACGAGGTCAAATGAAGATCGACCTGGACCTGATGGCCGCGAAGTTCGCGGACATCGAATTTTTCCTGGCCTGTGTATTCCCCGGCAGCGCCCCCGAATTCAGCGGCAATCCCGCCAGGCTGGCGGTCGCCAGCAAACCCGGGTTCTGGGCCGTGACTTCGCGCGCGCGCAACAATGGTCTCGGGCTGGTGCACGATCTGGCCGCCTCGCACTTGGTATTCCGCGGTTACGAGGCTGCACTTGGTGTGCATTCCTATTCCAGCCTGACCGACCTGGAACGCATCGCCGCGCCGGCCGACCTGGAGAACGGCGCGTTTGCCTACCTGAAGTTCGACCCCCAACTCCAGCAGGCGATCATCAAGAACGACGCCTTCGGCTTCGGACCGATGTACTACCGCCAGCATGGCGGCGCTTGGCTGTTCGCCTCGCATCCGAGCCTGATCCATTTCGCCGGAGACGAACCCGACCTGACCTCATGGTTCAGCCTGATGCAAAACGGCTCAGCCCTGGCCAACCGCAGCTTCTACAGCGCCATCGCCCGGGTACCGGCAGGCGCCCAGATGACGATCCGGCGCGACCATGCCGAGACCGCGCAGTGGTTCGATTTCGGCAAGCTGCCGCCTGGGGACGAAAAGATCGATGACGAGGCCTTCCGCATCGTTGAGGATGCCTATGTTGCTGCGATGGAGCGCTGCCTGAAGCTGAACGTGGGCGAAGTGACGCTGCCGTTCTCCAGCGGCTTCGACTCGCGCCGCTTTTTCGGCACCCTCATCCGCAAGGCCGTACCGTTCAAGGCCGTCACCTGCCAGACCTTCCATCGCAAGGGTAACCGCGACTACGACATCGACGCGTTCTTTGCGCCGAAGATCGCCGCCGCCTTTGGCGTCGAGTGCGAGCTGGTGCGTGCAGTGCCGCCGGAACAGATCGCGGATGATGCCGCGCGTCGTCAGGCCCTGATCGGCACCGAAACCTTCATGCATGGCTGGGCGCTGCCCGTCATGCGCTGGCTGGCCGAGCGCCCGCCCTCGCTGGTGTTCGACGGCCTCGCGGGCGACACCTTCGGCAACTCCGGCTTCGAGATCGACGGCCTGCACGAGACGCCGGAAAAGGATGTCGAACTGGTGCTGGGGAAAACCACCGGGCCCGCGCTGCGGAAACAGCTGTCGTCACTGTTCCCTTCGCATGGCGCCTTCCGCGCACAGTACCGCGGCTTCCTCGCGCAATTCGCACCGAACATCAACCAGGCCGAGATGGCCTTCCTGCAGTCGCGCACGCGGCGCTGCATCAGCCCCTGGATCACGATGATGCATCCGCCGGGCCACGTGGTCGTGTTCCCGTACTGCGACCTCGAGTTTGCGCTGGCGACGCTGAAATACCATCCGGCCGAGAAGTACAAATACTTCTTCCAGAAGGAATGCCTGCGCCGCTTCTACCCGGAGTTCTACGACTTCCACGGCTCGCGCAACCTGCCGGCCGGCCACACGCCGCTGGACGAAGCGACCAGCCGCGCGCGCGACCGCGTTGAAAAAGACTATGCCTACGGCGACCCGGCGGGCATGCGCGCCGCGTTCAAGTATCTCAGCCTGCCGAACAAGGCCGTGCTGCTGCTCTCGCGCCTGGCGCCAGGGCTGCGCCGGCGCCGCGACTGGCTGCTGCGCCCGCTGCTGCTGCTGATCCGCACCCAGCACGAAGCACCGACGTTTATCGATGCCGGCCTGGCGCCACAGGATGCGCGCCGTGCCGGACCAACAAGCTTGACCGAGGCGGACACCGCCAAAAGGGGAATCGTATGAAAACTGTGGGACTGATGATCAGCACCAAGGAAAACGAAAAGCGCCGCGCCATGCTGCCCAAGCATATCGCACGCATCCGCAACCGCGACCAGCTGTACTTCGAGGCCGGCTACGGCGAGTCCTTCGGCCACAAGGACGAAGAGTACCGCGCGGCCGGCGCCCATGTCGTCTCGCGCGAGGAAGCGCTGGCGCAGGACGTGATCGTCGACCCGAAGATCGGCGACGCCACCTACCTGTCCGAGCTGCGCAGCGGCCAGACGGTGTTCGGCTGGGTGCACGCGGTGCAGAATCGCTCGATCACCGACAAGATCGTGGAGAAGGAAATCACCGCCATCGCCTGGGAAGACATGTTCGAGGGCGGCCGCCACGTGTTCTGGCGCAGTAACGAACTGGCCGGCGAAGCAGCGATCATGCATGCCTTCACCCTGTACGGCAAGCTGGTCTACGAGTGCAACGTGGCCCTGATCGGCCGCGGCAACGTCGCGCGCGGCGCGCACCGCGTGCTCTCGTGCATGGGCGCGCACATCAACGTCTACGAACGCCGGACCGAGAAGCTGCTGCGCCAGGAACTGTCGCAGTACGACGTGGTGGTCAACGGCCTGCTGTGGGACGTGTACCGCAAGGACCACATCATCTACCGCGACGACCTGCCGAAGCTTAAGAATCCGGCGATGATCGTCGACATCAGCTGCGACCGCGCCGGTGCGATCGAGACCAGCCGCCCGACCACGATCGAGGACCCGGTCTACATGGTGGACGGCGTGCTGCACTACGCGGTCGACCACACGCCGGCCCTGATCGGCTATTCGGTGACCGCTTGCCTTGGCGAAGAGATGGTGAAATACCTCGACATCATCATCGAAGGCCGCGCGGAGGAAGATCCCGTGCTCAAGCCGGCGATCTGCATCCACAACGGCAAGATCATCGACCAGCGTATCAACGACTTCCAGCAGCGCTGAGCGAGTCCGGTAATAAAAACTAAAAACGGCGTGCAAACAGAGGGTTGCACGCCGTTTTGTCTTGACGGCACCGATGGCGCCGATGGCGCCGATGGCGCCGCGTTTACTTTGACAGCACGCTGTCGAACACGGCCGCCAGCTGGCGCGCGCGGTGCGCCCGCGAGGAGCTTTCCACCAGGTCGAGCGGCGCCACGTGGGCTTCGCCGGCACGCACGCGGCCGAGGAAGCGTTCGAGCATGGTCGCGATCTGGCCGGCGTCGTCGATGAAGGCGACGTCGTCGAAGCCGGCCGCGCCCAGCACGCGCGCCGTCTCGCCCTTGTGGTCGACGAGGCCGAACACGGGCTTCTGGGCGCGGAAGTACTCGTATACCTTGGCCGGGATCTGGTTGTTGAAGGGCGTTCCCTGGAACAGCAGCAGGCCGTCGGCGTCCGCCATTTCGGCCAGGGCTTCGCGGTAGGGCACCGGCGCGGCGGTGACGGCAATGTCGGCCACGCCGTATTTGTCGATCAGGGCCGACACCCCGGGGATATTCCCGGGCGCGCGCAACACCACGCGCAGCTTGTCAGGTGTGGCCACGCCGGCCGCCTTCAGGCGCGCCAGCGCCTCCAGGAAGGCCGAGGGGTCGCGCCCGGTATCGTACAGCAGGCCGCTGTGCACGAGCACCAAAGGACGCCCGCCGGCGGGCGCCTTTGGAGCGCTTGCGGGTGCCGCGCCAAAGGCATCTTCATCGTAGCCGTTTTCGATCACGACGAATTTCTCGGGTGCGAGCTCAGGGAAGCGCTCGCGGTAGGACATCATCGCGCCCTGCGTGGTGAACACGGCGCGGCTGCAGCGGCGGATGGTCTGCTGCTCGATCCAGGCATACATGCGGCGCTGGCCGGCGTGGGTCGGGTAGGCCGGCTGCAGCATCGGGTCGCGGAAGTCGGCGACCCAGGGCAGGCCGGTGAGCCGGTGCAGGGCCAGGCCGATCAGGTGCGCGGTGGCGATCGGGAAGGTCGACCAGATCACGCCCGGACGGCGGGCGCGGATCATCGACAGCCCGGCGGGAATCGCGCCCAGGCTCCAGGTGATCCAGCGGTCGGGCAGGGCGCTGGCATTCAGGTAGCGCCCGCGCCAGCCCAGGTGGCGCTTGGCGTCGAGTGCGAACGCCCGGCGCACCAGCAGTTTTTCCGGGATGCTGGCCAGTTGCGACGGATTCTGGGTTTCGTAAACGCTGGCTTTGGCGGTCAGGACCATCGGCTCCCAGCCGCTGGCGGGAAGGTGACGCGAAAAACTCAGGCTGCGCTGGATGCCGCTGCTGGCGGCCTGCGGCGGAAAATGAAATGCGATCAGTAACGCACGCTTGTGCATGTTGCTATCCTTGTTGCTCATCGTGGTTGCCGGTTACCGAGCGCCATCCAGCTCAGCAGGCGCAGGCCGAAACGCAAGGGCGTGCGGTCCCAGGGCCGGCTGCGCGGCAACTGGAAGCGGTCCTGGTCTTTGGTGATGGCGCCGACGGCGGTGGTGAAGGCGGCGAAAAAGCCGGCCTGGCGCACCATCTCGACGTGGCGTGCGTCATAGTCCTGCCCGACCTTGCCGTTCGGGTAGGCGAACAGGCGCACCGGCTTGCCGACCAGGGCTTCGAGCTGGCCCTTGCCGTCGACGATTTCGGCGCGCGCGCTGTCGTCGTCCAGGCTGGTGAGGATCGGGTGCGAGATCGTGTGCGCGCCGATTTCCACGCCGCTGCCCTCGAGGGCGACCAGCATGTCGGGCGTGAGCATCAGGGCGTCGTGGTGCATGCCGCTCATGCGGTCGAGGCGCTCGACCAGGCGGTCGCGCTCCATCGGCGGCAGGTATTTGCCGGCCTCGGTCAGGCGCAGGGCGGTCGTCTTGCGGGCCTCGAGCGTATCGAGCGGATAGCATTCGAGCCCGAGGTCGGACAGGTCGAGGCTGCCCTCGGGCAGCGACTGCACCGCATGGATGATGCGGTCGTTCCACATGTTGCCGGCATCGGCGCCGATGAAGCCGCTGGTCACGAAGACCGTGGCCGGCAGCTTGAACTTGCGCAGGATCGGCAGCGCCAGGTCGTGCACCGAACGGTAGCCGTCGTCAAACGTGATGCAGACAGTGCGCGGCGGCAGGCGGCCCTCGTCGAGCGCGCGCAACGCGTCGTGCAGGGGCATGACGTTGAAGCAGTCGGCCAGCAGCGCCATCTGCCAGTGGAAGGCGGCGACATCGGGTTCGGTATCGAGCAGCGGATCGGGCCGGGCCAGCACGCGGTGGTAATTCACCACCGCCAGGCTGCGCTGGCCGCCAAGGCGCCCGATGCTGCTGCCGGCCGCGCGCAGCAGGAGCGCACCGAGCCAGTTGTGTTGTAGGGGGCGGTTCATCGGAGCGACGGCAGGCCTGCAATGTATGGGTTCATCAAATTCGTGGGCTCGTTCATGGCTGCCAGGCTGCGACCATCGTGAACACAACAGTAATTGCCAATGATACACAAGTACGGTGCAAACGTGGCCATACTGCTGCCTCCGCAATGCGGCGATTCCGCGCTTCCCTCATGCGGCGAGCCTGCGCGCCGGCATCGCTGCGCTGGCCGCGTCGGCCTGCGGCGCCAAAGCAGCGAGAAGCCTTGTTTCCAGCACCACCACTAGCCCGAACAGCGCGAACAGCAGGTCGAAATACGCCAGGCTCAATGCTGCCCCGCCGACGGCGAAGGCGAAAATACTCAACTGCACCATAGTCGCCGCCAACGGCAGCCAGGCTGGCGCGCCGGCTCGCCGTGCTTGGCGTGCAACCCTACCTGCCTTGAGGAAGCTGATGGCCAGGCAGGCTACATACAGCGCAAGGCCGACGAAGCCGTGGTCGCCCAATACCTGGAAGTAGATGCTGTGCGCGGCGCGCGCGACTTGGGTATTGGGCAAGGCGATACCGGTGTGGAACCACGAATAATCGAAAAAGTTTTTCGACAGCTCGGACCAGACCGGGAAATATTCGAGTGATTTGAAGCCCCCCCCGAAGAACGGGTTCTGCATCGCCAGAATGAAACTCAGCTTCCAGGCGACCACGCGGCTCATGAATGAACTATCCTCGTCGGCTGAGGCGATCGTGTCGATACGCGAGGCGTATTCATCCGAGATATAGAACGACGCTCCTATGATGAACGAGCTGATGAGCACGGAGAGCAATATCTTGCGGTCGCTTTTGAAGAACATGTAGCCACCAAGTACAAGCAATGCGATCAAACCACCGCGCGATTGCGTGCCAATCACACCGAGGCCCAATAACGCTACGGTGCACAACAGGGCCAGATTCAGCACACGCGACTGCTTGCCGTATTCGATCCAGAGGTAGTAACACAAAGGCAATGTCATGACGAATGCCAGCGACAATTCGTTGCGGTCACCTAACACGTGGCCGGTGAGGCCAACAATCTTGTGGCCGCCACCACTGACGATGAACTTCAGTGTTTCTAGATTGGCATAAAAGCCGACCGATAGCACGACGCACCAAAGCATAAAATCGAAATGCAGCTTTTCCTTCACAACCAGCACGACAAAAACAAACAGTGCGACGACCTTTGCAAACCGGATCCAGTACTCCCAAGTAACTTCCGGAAGGCCAATTGACGTCATCGTACTGACTACGGTCCAAAAAAAGAATGCCAGGACCAGAAACCCAAGACTCGTCAATTTAACCTTTGGCTTGTTCTTCCACGCCAGATAGCCGACGATGGCCACTGCCGCGAACAACAGGTTATAGCGTGGAATGCTGGCAATGCCATATACCCACGCGTTCGGGAAGAACAGTGCGGTCCAGAGCCACATGCCCACTGCGATAAAAGGGCGTTGCACCATCGCATACAGCATGAAGGGCAGCAGCGTGATCAGGAAGAGGTCACGCATCGTTCTGTTTCCTGTCGCGCGCAGCTTTTTCCATGCGTTTTTCCTGCTTCAGCGCCCACAGGCACAAGAACACGACCGCCAGCAGGTCAAGCGCCCACAATAATGATTCCATAGCCCTCGTCCATTCCCATCAGGTTAAGCAAGCAACCGCTTTGGAGCGGGCAGCGAGCACGCGCTCGAACAGGCGCACCTGGCCCGCGGTCGTGTCGTCCCAGCTGAAGCGTTCGGCATAGCGGCGCGTCGCGCCGCGGTCGGGGTAGTTGGCGCGCAGCGCATTGACCGCGTCGGCCACGCCCTGGTAGCTGCGCTCGCCCATCAACACGCCGGCTTCCGGCGCGGCCACCACTTCCGGCGTGCCGTAGACGCGGCTGGCCACGACCGGCGTGCCGCAGGCCATGGCTTCCAGCAGCACGTTGGCCCAGCCTTCGCGGCTCGAGGACAGCACCAGCGCGTCGGCCGCACCGTAATGGCTGCGCAGCTGCGCCTGCGGCACCGCACCGAGGAAGGTGACGCGCTCGCTGACCTTCAGCGCGCGTGCCAGGTTTTCCAGCTTGGCGCGGTCCGGGCCGTCGCCGGCCAGCACCAGGCGCACGCCGGGCAGCAGGGTCAAGGCGCCGATGATCAGGTCTTGCGCCTTGACCGGCACCAGGTGGCCTACCGCCAGCAAGGTAAACATGGGGTTCGGGGTGCGCTCGACCGGCTGGAACAGCTCGAGGTCGACGCCGTTGCGCAGCGACACCACGCGCTCGGCCTCGATCCCCATCGCCACCACTTCGTCGCGCAGCGCATTGCACACCGTGATGACGGCGTCGGCGCGTTGCGCCGCCCACATGATCATCCGGCGCGGCAGCGCGTATTGCGGGAACAGGGTGATGTCGGAGCCGCGCGCGGTAATCACCAGCGGCTTGTTGAAATAGCGTCCCAGCATCGCCGCGGCCACGCCGTCGGGATAAAAATAATGGGCGTCGATCAGGTCGAAGTCATAGCCTTCATCGATCATGCGCGCGATCGCCGGTTTGGCCGCCTGCGCCAATAAGGCCGGCGCCAGGTTCATGCCGATCTTCGGGATGACCGGATAGCGCGGGTGGGCGACGGCAATCCCGTGCCGCACCTCGTGGCGCGGCGCCTTGGCAAAGCGCGCATACGTGCCGAAGCGCGGATTGGTCGAGGGGAACCAGGGAATCGGCGCCACCACGCGTGCTTCGACTGCACCGCTGGCCACCAGGTGGCGCAAGCGGGTTTCGACAAAAATACCGTGGCCCGGCTTTTCGCTGTTCGGGAACAGGGTACTGAAGGTCAGGATCTTCATGCCGCCTTCAGTCCCGTCAGGCGGCCATAGATGTTCTTGTAGCGCGCCACGCTGACCGGCCAGTTACGCTCGGTTTCGACATAGTCGCGCCCGGCCAGGCGCAGCGCCGGCCAGGTAGCCTGGGCGTCGAGCAGGTCGCCGACTTTGCTTGCGAGCGCGGCCGGGTCGTCCGGCGCGAACAGGATGCCGGTCTTGCCGTCGGTGATCAGCTCGCGGTGGCCGCCGACGCTGGAGGCGGCCAGGATGCGGCCCTGCGCCATCGCTTCCAGCGGTTTCAGGGGCGTCACGAGATCGGTCAGGCGCATTGACAGGCGCGGGTAGACCAGCACGTCGAGCAGGTCGTAGTATTTGGCGACCTGGTCGTGCGGCACGCGGCCCGTAAACACGACCTTGTCGGCGATATTCAGGTCTTTCGCCAGCTGGCGCAGGTTCGCATCCTGCGGACCGCCGCCGACCAGCAGCACGCGCAGGTCGGGGGCGCGCGCAACCAGGGCCGGCACCGCGCGCAGCAGCACGTCCAGGCCTTCGTAGGCATAGAACGAGCCAATAAAACCAATCAAGCGATGCCCATGCAGGCCGAGCTGGCGCTTCAGGTCCTGGTCGGCTTCGCCGCCGACAGCGAACTTGTCGATGTCGACCGCGTTCGGGATCACGGTGACTTTATTTTCCGGGATGCCGCGCTCGACGATGTCGCGGCGCAGGCCTTCGCAAATGGTGGTGACGGCGTCGGCGCCTTTCAGGGCATGGGTTTCCAGCGCGCGCGTCATCTTGTAGCGCAGGCCGTTCTCGCTGCTGGTGCCGTGGTCGACTGCCGCGTCTTCCCAGAAGGCGCGCACTTCGTAGACCACGGGAATGCCGAACTTGCGCCCGGCGCGGATCGCGGCGATCCCGTTCAGGCAGGGCGAGTGCGCATGCAGCACGTCCGGCTTGATCTGCGGGATGATCTCGGCCAGGCGCTTTTCCAGGCCCTGGATCACTTCGAGCTGGTTCAGGACCGGCAGCTTGGCCAGTGCGCTGTTCGACTTTGCGGTGCGGTAGAAATGCAGGCCGTCGGCCGTTTCTTCGGTCAGGTCGTTGCCGCCCTGGTGCTTGGAACCGGTGACGTGGAAGGTTTCCCAGCCGAGCGCGCGCTGCTCGCGCAGGATCGAGGCGGTGCGGAAGGTATAGCCGCTGTGCAGCGGGATCGAATGGTCGAGGACGTGAAGGACACGCATAGTTTCTGTAACTCCGGAACTCAATTAAGCGGCGGTGGCGATCAGGGAACTGCCCGCCGCCTGGGACACGCGCGTGGCGCCGTCGGCGCCGTTTTTACGCAGGAAGGCTTCGAACATCAGCACGGCCCACAGCGCGGTGCTGTGGTCCTTGGTGCCGGCGAGGTGTTCGTCGACCATCTGCTTCAGGAATGCGGGATTGAAGATGCCGGTGTCCAGCAGCATCGGGTTCAGCACGGCGGCCTTCATCGACTCGCGCAGCGGGCCGCGCAGCCAGGACGCCAGCGGAATCGAGAAGCCCATTTTTTTCCGGTACAGGATGTCGTCCGACAGGTAAGGCTGCAGCGCCTTCTTGAAGATGTGCTTGCCCTCGCCGTTGCGCAGCTTGCTCGACGACGGCAAGCCGGAAACCCATTCGACGAACTTGTGGTCCAGCAGCGGCACCCGCACCTCGAGCGCGTGCGCCATGCTGGCGCGGTCGACCTTGGTCAGGATATCGCCCGGCAGGTAGGTCTTCATGTCGATGTACTGGATGATCGACAGCGCATCGTCGGTCGGCGCATTCGCGGCGTGGCCACGCATGACCTCGACCGCGCGGTAGCCCTGCAGCTGGCTGCGGAAGCCTTGTGAAAACAGTTGATCCCGCACGCGGTCGACCAGGATCGAGACGCCGTGGAAGTAGCCGTCGGTCAGGTCGCGCGCCAGCGCCTCAAACGTGGTCTTGGCGCGGAAGACGCGCGGCGCCCAGTCGGCCTTCGGATAGGCTTTACCGAGGAAGCCGAACACCGGTTTGCGCAGCGCCAGCGGCAGCATCGAGCGCACCTGCTCTTCGCCCATCGCCATGCGGTGGCGGCGGTAGCCGGCGAAATTCTCGTCGCCGCCGTCGCCCGACAGGGCGACCGTCACGCGCTTTCGCGCCAATTCGCACACGCGGTAGGTTGGAATGGCCGAGCTGTCGGCATACGGTTCGTCGTACAGGCCGGCGAGCAGGTCGACCAGGCCGTAGTCGTCCTTGTCGACGGTTTCGCACTGGTGGTTCGTTTTATATTGCTCGGCCACCTGGCGCGCATAGGTCGATTCGTCGAAAGCCGGGTCGTTGAAGGCGATCGAGCAGGTGTTCACGGGACCCTTGTTCAGGCCGGCCATCATCGCCACGATCGCGCTCGAGTCGACGCCGCCGGAGAGGAAGGCGCCCAGCGGCACCTCCGCTTCCAGCTGGCTCTCGACCGCTTCGCGCAGGCGAACGATCAGCTCTTCTTCCATCTGCTGTTCCGCCATCGGCGCGTGCGGCGCGAAGGGCACGTCCCACCAGCGTTTCGGTTTCGCGTCTTGCGCCTTGGTGCCGACCTTCAGGGTCAGCGAGTAGCCTGGTTCGAGTTTGAAAGCGTCCTTGAAGATGGTGCGTGGCTCCGGTACGTAGCCATAGGCGAAATACTCCTCGACGGCGCGCGGTTCGATCACGCGCGGCAGTTCCGGGAAGGACAGCAGGGATTTGAGCTCAGAGCCGAACACGAAGGTGCCGTCGGGCAGGAAGGCATAGTGCAGCGGCTTGATGCCGAGGTGATCGCGCGCCACGAAAAAGGTTTGCTTGTTGCGGTCCCAAATGGCGAATGCAAACATGCCGCGCAGGTGCTTGACGCAGTCCTCGCCCCATTCCTCCCAGGCGTGGACGATGGTCTCGGTATCGGACCTGGTGGCGAATTTGTAGCCGAGGGCGGTCAGCTCTTTCGTCAGTTCGCGGAAGTTGTAGATCTCGCCGTTGAACACGGTGACGACCGACCGGTCTTCGTTGAACAGCGGCTGCTGGCCAGCGGCCAGGTCGATGATCGACAGGCGGCGGTGGCCGAAGCCGACGCCCGGTTCGAGGTAGACGTCGCCCTCGACGGGGCCGCGGTGGAACTGGGTCTGGTTCATCCGCACGAGGGCGGCGCGGTCGAACTGGGCGACGCCGCGCGGGTCAAAAATGCCTACGATTCCGCACATGGTTTGGTAATTTCTTTAAAAGTTGTCTTGGTGTTGCAGAGCTGGTCGTACAGGGCCGTATAGGCGCCGACCATGGCTGCAACGCTGTAATGGCGTTCGATGTTCTCGCGCGCGGCCGCGCCGTGCTGCGCAACGCGCGCCGGATCGTCCACATAGCGCGCCAATGCATCGGCCAGTGCCTGTGGGTTGGACGCCGCGACCAGCGCGCCATTGACGCCGTCCTGCACCACTTCCGGGATGCCGCCGACCTCCGTCGCGACCACCGGCCGGCCGCAGGCCATGGCCTCGAGCAGGGTCACCGGCGTGCCCTCGGCAATCGAGGACAGCGCGAACACATCAAAACTGCGCATCAGCTCCGGGATATCGTTGCGCGCGCCGGGGAACCAGACCAGGTTGGCGACGCCGGCGTCCTGCGCTTTTTGTGCCAGCTTCGCGCGCAGCGGGCCGTCGCCGACGATCGCCAGGCGCAGCTTGCTGCGCGCGTCGCCAAGGCGCGCGCACAGCAAGGCGAACGCCTCGATCAGCGTGGCCTGGTCCTTGACATCCTGCAGGCGTCCGACGGTGCCGATCACGAACGGTTTTTCAGTTGCGCCGGCCCACGGCATTTCGGCCGCGGCCAGCTGCGGCGCATAGCGTACCGTATCCACGCCGTTCATGATCAGTTCGAGCTTGGCGGCAGGGATCGTGACGACATTCTTCAGCCAGCGCGCCAGGTCGTGCGAGACCGGCACATAGCGGTCGATCCACGGTGCCAGGCTGCGGCGCAAAAAATTGTGCTTGCGGTTCAGGCCATGCGGATCGCCGGCGTCGCGTCCGTGCTCGGCGTGGATGCGCACCGGCACGCCGGCTGCCCAGGCCGCCACCGCGTATTCGGCGCAGGCGAAATTATAGGTATGCAGGATCGCCGGGCGCAGCTGGCGCAGCAGCTTGAACAGTTTTACATGGATGCCCAGGCCCAGGCCCGGCTGCTTGTCCAGCGCATACAGTTCCACCCCGGGACGCGTGATCTTGTCCGCGAACGCCGTGTAGCCGGTCAGGCAGACGACGGCGTGGCGGTAGCGTTCGGGCGGCATGTGGTTGATGCAGTCGACCAGCAGGGTCTCCAGCCCGCCGAAGTCGAGCCGGTAGATCAGGTGCACGACCAGCGGCGTCTGCGCTGGCCGGTTCTTCGTGACAGCCATGATTTAGTGTTCCCGTGCTGCCTCGAGCGTGGCCTGCAGCGGTGCCAGGTTCGCGTCCAGGAAAGCGCGCAGCGTGGCGCGCGCGGTGTCCGCCTGTTCGCCGACAGGCGTGGCGAACATCAGGGCGGCGCCGTCGTCGCCATGCATCATGAGCTTGGCTTTGGCCTGGCGCAGTTTGCCGAGGTAATCGTTGGCGACGAACTGGCCGTCGACCCAGGTCCAGTGCCAGACCAGGTAATTCCCGTCCGGACCCTTGACGCGGGTCTCGCGCAAGGCCAGCTTCTGGCCATTGACCGTCTCCAGGCGGCCTTCCGAGCCCACCTGGCGGAATTGCGCATCGCGGTTGTCGACCCGGTTCACGGAGCTGATCAGGCGCTTTTCCGGACCCTGGTTGCGGTAGTAGAGCACGTTCAGGTGCACCGGCGCGCCGGCAACCATGTACTGGCCCTTGATGGTGGCGTCGGGCGTGAGGAATTCCGGGCTCCAGGCAGGCTGGCCGGCAGGCTGCGCGGCCAGGCGCGCGCCGTCGAGCTGCACCGGCGCCGGATTGTGCGCCGCCTTGTCGCTGACCGCGCCCAGCACCGGCCAGGCCGCGGCCACCAGCAGCGCGGCGATGGCCACGCCGGTGATCGAGGCGACAGGCGCCGTGCCTGCAGCCGCCGTGCCAGCTACTTTGGCGGTCGCGGGGGCCGGGGCCGCTTCGTCCTGGCGCCAGTAGCTGCCGATCCAGAACATGATGAACATGACCAGGCCGAAGAACAGCCAGCCGTAGATCAGGTGGTCGACGCCGGTGGCCAGTTCCATGCCGCTCAGGTGGCCGATCATGACGATCATGTAGGCACGCAGGCCGTTGGCGACGATCGGCACGATGATCGACAAGCCGATGAACATGGCGCGCCGCGTGGCCGAACGGTAGCTCAGGTAAGCGTACAGGCTGCCCAGCGTGATCGACGAAATCAGGTAGCGCACGCCGCTGCAGGCTTCGACCACCGACCAGTTGCCGGTCGGGAGTTCGAACAAGGTGCCGTTGCGCAGGACCGGGATGCCGGTGGCGCGCACCATGGCGACGGTAAAATCGGCGGTGAAGTTAATCAGGGGCTGCACGAACACTTCGCCGAAGGGCACCGCGAACAGCAGGAACAGCAGCGGGAAGGCGAGGGCGCCGGCCAGGCGGCGGCCCAGCACGGCCAGGGCCACGGCCGGGAACATGGCGACGAAACAGTACTGCATCACGACCTGCACTTCGCCGGCGCGCGCCAGCAGCCAGCCGGCGCCGAACACGGCCAGCCCGATCAGGGCCGGCCAGTAGGGCACGGCCGGGATGCGTGCGAACACTTCGCGCCGGCGCCAGACCAGCCACAGGCTGATCGGCACGATGGCGTAGCCGTGGGCGAAGGTTTCGGAACTGTTCCATATCGCGACCATCGAGGCCGCGGTGCCCCAGTACAGCACCAGCAGCGCCACGAAGGCGGCGACGATGACGGCGATTTTCGGTACCGACAGGCGGCCGGGAGCGCTTCCCGCCAGGACCGGATTTTCGTTCATCAGCATTCAAACCTCGATTCGATCGGGGACAGGTGGGCCGACCAGCTGTAGCGGCGCTCGACGCTGGCGCGCGCCGCCGGGCCCATGGCCAGGTTGGGGGTGCGCAGCAGTTCGATCAGGCGCTCGGCGTAGTCGGCCGGGGCGTCGACCACCAGCAGTTCGCGGCCCTGGACGGCGTCGATGCCCTCGAAGGCCTGGGGCGATGCGACCACCGGGCGGGCCATCGCCATCGCTTCGAGCACCTTGTTCTGGATGCCGCGTGCGATGCGCAGCGGCGCGACGGCGGCGACGCAGTGGGCGACATAGGGCCGCACGTCGGGCACGGTACCGGTGACGGCGATGGCGTCACTCGCCAGTGCCAGCACCTCGGGCGCCGGACGCGAGCCGACGATGTAGAAGCGCGCGTTCGGCACGGCGGCGCGTACGCGCGGCAGGACGTGCTCGGCGAACCATTTGACGGCGTCGATGTTCGGCCAGTAGTCCATCGCACCGGTGAAGACCAGCGCCTGCTCGCCCTCGGCGAACGGGGTCTCGTAGCTGCGCGCCGGGCTGAAATACTCGGTGTCGACGCCATTGTTGAAGAAGCCGATCTTGGCGCGGCTTTCCGGCGCCAGGGTGCGGAACAGTTCGGCCTCGGGTTCGGACACGAACAGCGATGCGTCGAAGTCGCCGGCGACTTTTCGCTCGTACTCGAGCAGGCTGCGCGCCTCGTGGCGATACACCCAGCTCATCGGCCAGCGCTTCTTGTCGGCGTACTGGCGCCACTTGTCGGAGTCGACGTCGCAAAAATCGATTACGCGGCGCGCGGCCGGGAAGTCGTCCGCATATTGCGCCATCACCGAGCAGAAGGTCATCACGCGGGCGATGCCGTGCTGGCGCATGGTGCGCGCGATCCAGCGCGTCATGTCGGCGTCGCGGTAGTATTCCAGCGACAGCGATTTACCCGTTGCCAGCGCCTTGGCGCTGCGGATTTTTCCCTTGAGGGGATCGAGCTTGACGAAATGGCTGCTGGCGCACAGCGCCTCGACCGCCGGCACGTGCTGCCAGTCGTCGGCGTCGTCGACAAAGGTCGCCAGGTGCACGCGGTACTTCGTTGCCAGGTGTTTCAGCAGGTTGTACGAGCGGATCTTGTCGCCCTTGTTCGGCGGGTAGGGGATGCGGTGCACCAGCAACAGCAGGTCCGGCTTGGCCGCCTGGGCGGCCGCTGCCTCTTTGCGCTGCAACGCGCCCTCGATGATCGAATTCATGGCTTGCTCAGGAAAATGCGGTCCATCCGGTCCCACGCGAAATCGCGGGCGAGGGCGGCAATCCGTCCTTCCATGCGTTCGATGTTAATGTAATGGCGGAAGCGCGATTTGGCGTCCAGGCCTGCGGGACGCGGCTGGCCGGGATCGAGTTCCCACGGGTGGAAGTAGAACAGTGCCGGCTCGTTGTCCATCTCATTGACGCGATTCACCATCCAGCGCGACAGCGCATACGGCAGCAGCCGGAAATAGCCGCCGCCACCGGCCGGCAGCTTGCGCCCGCCCAGCATGGCGGTGGTGATCGGCACTTCCAGCAGGCCGTCCGGGCCGTTCGGATAGAAAGCGAAGCGCGGCGCGTCCGGCATGCCGTAGTGGTCATGCGCGATCGGGTAGATGCTCGAGCTGTAGCGGTAGCCCGCTTCGGTCAGCGCGTCCAGCGCCCACAGGTTGCCTGCGCCGATCGAGAAGCTCGGGGCGCGGTAGCCGATGACCTGCTGGCCGCCGATGTCTTCCAGCAGCGCTTTCGCGCTGCGGATATCGTTGTCGAATTCGGCGCGGCTCTGGTCGGAGGCGCGCTGGTGATTGTAGCCGTGGCTGGCCAGCTCATGGCCGGCCG
The DNA here is from genome assembly GCF_059134155.1 of Massilia sp. FBCC-B171. Taxonomy (NCBI): domain Bacteria; kingdom Pseudomonadati; phylum Pseudomonadota; class Betaproteobacteria; order Burkholderiales; family Oxalobacteraceae; genus Massilia; species Massilia sp. FBCC-B171. Next base: position 142,134 of record NZ_CP101443.1, read on the forward strand.
CGACGATGCGGCGCACCATCTGCGGGTAGCGTTCGGCAATCCAGCCGAGCGTGAAGAAGGTGCCTTTCACGTCGTTCTTCTCGAACAGCGCCAGGATGCGCTCGATGTTGGCTTCGACGCGGCATTCGCGCGTCGGCCAGCTGTCGCGGCTGATGTAGGGCGCAAAGGCCGAGACCTGGAAATAGTCTTCGACGTCGCAGGTCATCGCGTTGCGAATGCGTTCGCCCGGCTGGCGCTGCGGCCGGGCTGCCGGAGTCTGCATCTTCATTCGGGGGTATCCACGTGTTGGGTGGCCGGCACGCCGTTTTGCGGCGTGGCGACGATTTTCTTCAGGATCGAGAGCACCGAGACGATCGATTTTTCGAGGCGCATCATGCGCTCGTCGAGCACTTCGGCGCTGGCGCGGCGCTCCGGCATGCCGCCCATGCCGTCGGCCAGCAGCTCGCCGCCGATGTTCGCGGCGGGCGTCCCCATGGCGTCGGGCAGCTGGAATTCTTCGCTGACGTCGGCGATGACGGTCTGGATGTGCGCCTCGTTGAATTCGTGGAGCTCTTCCAGGTAGCCCATCAGCAGCACGCGGTCGAGCAGGGTGTTGGTCTTGCGCGGGATGCCGCCGGTATAGGCGAAGATGGCGGCGTGGGCCGCGTCGTCGAAGGCCGGGTCGCCCTTCCAGCCGACCGTGTGCAGGCGGTGCTCGATGTAGGCGCGCGTTTCCGGCGCATCCATCGGGCCCAGGTGGTAGCTGGCGATGACGCGCTGGCGCAGCTGCTGCATGCTCGGGCTGTGCAGGGTGCCGCGGAACTCCGGCTGGCCCAGCAGGAAGGTCTGCAGCAGCGACTTGTCGTCGGTCTGGAAATTCGACAGCATGCGCAGCTCTTCGACCGTCTTCGGGTTCAGGTTCTGCGCTTCGTCGATGACGAGCAGGGCGCGCTTGCCCTGGCGGTCGACGCTGTGCAGGAACTGTTCCAGGCGGGTCAGCAGGTCGGTCTTGCTGGCGCCCTCGTAGTGCAGGCCGAAGGCCGACACCACCATGCGCAGCGTGTCGTCCGGATCGAGGTGGGTGTTGACGATGTGGGCGGCAACGATCTGGTCCGAAGGCAGCTTGTTGAACAGGTTGCGCACCAAAGTCGTCTTGCCGGCACCGACTTCGCCGGTGACGACAATGAAGCCTTCTCCTTGCGACAGGCCATATTCGAGATAGGCCATGGCGCGCTTGTGGCCTTTGCTGCCGAAGAAGAAATGCGGGTCTGGGCGCAGCTGGAAAGGCTTGGCTGTAAATCCATAATACGGTTCGTACATCGTGTCACTCCGCTTAGAGCTGGGCCGAAAGGGTGGCGCTGATTGCGTTTTCTGTATAACCCGCGCCGAGCAGGCCGCGGTCGCCGCGCGCATGGCGCAGCTCGACGACACCGCTCAGCTTGCGGCTGAAGCGGCGCGTCATGTTCAGGCGCAGGCTTTTCTGGTCTTGTTCGAGGTCGGTGGTCAGGGAACGGCTGCGCGTCGCCGACAGCGTTGCCGTGGCGCTGGTGAGCGCGTTCAGGCGGTAGCTGTGGGCGGCGCTGAAGCCGACCTGGCGCACGTTGTCGTTGAGCGCGAACAGTTCGGTGCCGAGCAGGTCCGCGTCGGCCTGGCCGGTCGACAACGCGATGCGTTCGTTGGCATAGGCCGACAGGAGCGTGCTGTGGGCACGCATGTTGAAGGCGAACGAGGCCTGCGCCTGCTTCTGGCGGAAGTAGCGGTTGGTCAGGAAATTCACGCTCTCCGAGGTGCTGCGCGGCAGGCCGGTGGCCAGCAGGTACTCCTCGACCGCCAGGCGCCGCGCGAACGGATCGGGAATCGTCGCCGCGAACAGCGAGTCGATCAGCAAGGCGGTGTCGGTGGTGCGCAGGCCCGAGAACTGCTCGCGCGTGCTGGTCACGGCATCGGAATAGCTGGCACGCCAGACCGTGTGGCGGCTGCGGTGCAGGGCCATCAGGGAGCCGGTGTTGCCCAGGAAGTGGCGGCCCACCGACATGTCGACGGCGGTGCGCGCGGACGGGTTCCAGGCGAAGCCGACCGACCAGCTCGGACCGGCCGTTCGGTTGCCGAAGGCTTCGTAATCGTAGCTGTCATAGCCGCCGGTGGCGGTCAGCTTCAGGGTGCGGTGCACGCGGTAGTTCAGGCCCAGCAGGGAGTTTTCCGAGAAGGTGTCGCCAAAGCGGTCGGTCTGGACGTCCTGGCGTGAATAGCGCAGGGGCCAGCCAATATCGCGCCAGGCGCGCCCGCTGCCCAGGTCGACGGAGAAGCCGTCGGCGACGCTGCTGCCGAAACGCGACTCGTCGGCCGTGACTTCGTCGTGGGTATAGCGCGCGGTGGCGACCGCGAAGTTGCCGAAACGCCGGGTCAGGAAGGGGCTGATGCTCCAGTTGGACACGTCGGTGCTGTTGCGGTCGCTGAAGCCGTTGCCTTCGTCGTCGCGCAGGCCGAAGGCCGAGATGGCGCGCGAGCCGCCGCTGGCGCGGGCGTCGACGTACAGCAGTTCGTCGATCACCTTGACGCGGCCGTTGGCGTCGTACTGGGCGTTATTGCTGCGGGTGCCGACCGGCTCGCCGCTGGCGTATTTGTAGAACGAAGCGCGCGCCCGCGCGCTCATCTGCACGCGCGAGTTCTGGCCGGTCACCGAGACGCCGGGCGTCGCTTCCGTGACCCATTCGGCGCGCTTGTTGGCGTCGCTTTGCAGGGCCACGTTGTCGGTATAGGTCTCGGTCAGCGCCAGCGAGGGCGTGACTTTCCACTGGGCCTGCGCCGGCAAGGCCAGCGTCAGCGCCGCCGCCAGCGGCGCCAGGCGCAGCGCCGTGCGCGGTGTGCGTCGGGCGAAGCGTTTAGCCGTAGTGATAGTCATACGTCTCTTCGATCCCCGGGATGTCCCGCGCCTTGTTATAGATAAGATTGACATTGCTGCAGCCTTCCAGCTGGCCGAGCGCTTCCTTGACCGCGTGCTGGGTCGTGCCCTGGGCCTCGACCACCATCACGATCTGGCCCATGTGGCTGGCCAGCACCCGCGATTCGCTCGTCAGCAGCAGCGGCGGCGAATCGAAAATGACGATGCGGTCCGGATAGCGGTTGGCGATCTCGTTGACCAGGTTGCTCATCGTCGAACTGGCCAGCAGTTCGGTGGCGCGCGGCGTGCTGGTGCCGGCCGGCAGGATGCTCAGCGTATCGACGTTGGTGCGCAGCATCACGTCCGACAGGTCGAGCTTGTCGTCGACCAGGATGTCCATCAGGCCGCGCTGGGCCGGCAGGCCGAGCGTGCGCAGCACCGAAGGACGGGCGACGTCGGCGTCGACCAGCAGCACCGTGTGGTCGAGTTCCATCGCGATGCTCATCGCCAGGTTGATCGCGCAATAGGTCTTGCCTTCGCCCGGCAGCGAGCTGGTGATCATGATCAGGTTGTTCGGGCGGCCCGGCGTGCCTTCGCTGAAGGCTTGCTTGAGCAGCGGACGCTTGATGACGCGGAAGTCTTCGAGCAGGCTGGTGCGGCCGCTGGCGGCGGTGACCATGCCGGCGTCGCGCATGCGCGCCAGGTCGAGGTCGACCTTGCGCACGCCCGGTTTCGCGGCCGTCTTGCGCGGCGTGGCGGCTGGCGCGGCAACGCCAGGAGGGGCGGCACGGGGCGTCTCGACGCGCGGCGTGTCGACCTGCGGTGCGGCGACGGCCGGGGCGGCAACGGCCGGCGCGGCGGCGGGTGCGTGCGTTTCCAGGACGATGGTCTGGCCGTCGTGCTCGACGACGGCAGGGGCCGGGGCCGCTGCACGGGTGTGGTCAATGCGGCTTGCCGCTTTTTCGATAATGCTCACGTTCGCTCCTAATATTGTGCGTTACGGCGCCGGGGCGCTCAGGCGCTGGCGCGCGCCAGCATGGTGGCCATGCCGACGGCATAAGCGCCGAACAGCACCAGCACCGCGGCGGCGACGCCCAGCAGGCGGCGCTTGCGCAGCACCTTCTGGCCATCGGTCCAATGCATGTTGATCGATCCCAGGACCGGGACGCCGGTCACTTCGCGCAGCGCGGCGTGGCTGAGGAAGGTCGGGCGCACCTGGCTCATCAGGAATGCACCGACCAGGCCGGCCACCAGCGACAGGACGAACACGCCGGAGAACAGCGCCAGGCGGTTCGGGCCGCTCGGCTTGGTCGCCTCCAGTGGCGGCTCGACCGTACGGAAGGTCAGCATGTCGGTGGCCGAGGACAGGTCGCCGGACAGCTTGGCCTGCTCGCGGCGCTGCACCAGTTGCTGGTAGTTTTCGCGGTTGACCGTGTAGTCGCGGTTCAGCTGCACCAGCTGGGCCTCGATCTCAGGCGCCGTCTGGCTCTGGCTGCGCAGGGTCGTGACGCGGGTCTGGTATTCGCTGACGCGGGCACGCAGGGCGGCGACGCGCGATTCGGCATCCGACAGCGAGATGCTCAGCTGCTGCATCATCGGGCTGGCGGCCACGCCCGGATCAGGACGGCCCTTCTTCATCTCTTCCTTCTTGCGCGACTGCAGCTGGTCGACCAGGCGCTTGGTGGCGATGATGTCCGGGTGCTCCTCGGTATACTGCAGGCGCAGCGTATCGAGGTTCTTCTGGGCGGTGGCGATGCGGCTTTCGAGTTCCGGATCGACCAGGCCGCCGCCGCCTCCGCCGCCGGCACTGGCGCCACCGCCGGTCATGCGGCGGCGGATGGCGTTGCGCGACTGTTCCGCTTCGTTCAGCTCCAGGCGTGCCTGGCTCAGGGCGTCGGTGGCGCCGGCAACGCGGGCGCTGAAGTCGCCGCCTTCGCGTGGCAGCAGGCCCATGTTCTTGATCTTGAATTCCTTCAGCGCGTTCTCGGCCGTGGCGAGCTTTTCTTCGTAGCTCTTGATCTGGTCATCGATGAACCGCACCGCCTTGTCCGAATCCTGCCGCTTGCCGCCGAAGCTGCCTTCCACGAAGATAGCCAGCAGCGACTGGACCACGTCCTTGCCCAGCTTGGGATCGGTGGAGGTATAGCTGATGGTGTAGATGTCGTCGCGCTCGGTGCCGGCGATCTTGATCTTCTTCATCAAGTCCTCGATCATCTTTTCCTTCTCTTCGCTGTTCCGCGCCTTCACGTCGAGGTCGGTATCGCGCATGACGCGCTCGACGTTCGGACGGCTGATCAGCGTCTGGCGCATGAACATCACTTGCTGGTCCAGGTTGGGCAGGGTGGTCATGCCCGACAGGAGCGGCTTGAGGATGCTCTGGGTGTCGACATAGACACGGGCCGAAGTTTCATATGTATTGGGCAGCCTGAGCACGATGGCCCAGCCGATGAGTGCCACCAGCCAGGCGATGGTCACTGCATGCCAACGGTATTTACCGAGGGCCTTGAGGAAATTCAGGATTAGGGCTGTTATTTCTGCCATCTCGTCAGTCTCGCCATGAGCGCCCGGCAGGTAGCCAGGCTGGAACAATCACAAAAGAACACGCATCATCGCTTGTAGTATGTGCAATTGCAATTGCGTGCCGGAAAATTGTGGTAATAAAGAGGCCGCATAGGACCCGTTACAACACAAATTCCAGGTAGCAATGCCACTTTCCCCTGTCGCCCCTCTTCTTCGGCGCTATTATTGCCGGCGGACAAGCTAAAACAGTGAAAAATGTTGCACTTCATCAAGAGTGAGGTGAGGAGCAAATCGATGCCAGCAACTCGCGGCATACATCTTTGCGTAACATCAAGCTCTTGTATTGTAATGTTTAATTTATAAAATGGCCTGCACGATTGATTCCTATTCGAAATAATGAATGCCACATGATTAAGCTATTGCCAAGCCGCCGCGCGCTGCTGGCCGCCGCCGCGCTGGGCGCGTGCGCGGCGCTGTTGCCGGCGCAGGCCCAGACCCTGGCGCGCACCATCGTCGCCGTGAAACCGTCCATTGTCGGCGTCGGCAGTTTTCTGAAGACGCGCAGCCCCTCCGTCATGTTCTCCGGTACCGGCTTTGCCGTCGGCGACGGCTTGAGCATCGTCACCAATGCGCATGTGGTGCCGACCGCACTCGACGCGGCGAAGATGGAAACGCTGGGGGTGGTGGTGGGCGCCGGCCAGGACTTCCGCTTTCGCCCGGCGCGCCTGGTGGCGCTCGACCGCGTGCACGACCTGGCGCACCTGCGCCTGATCGACGGTCCGCCGCTGCCGGCGCTGACGCTGGGCGACTCGAACGGCGCCGCCGAAGGGCAGGCGCTGGCGTTTACGGGCTTCCCGCTGGGGATGGTGCTGGGGCTGAACCACGTGACCCACCGCGCCACGCTGTCGGCGATCACGCCGATCGTGATGCCCTCGCTCAGTTCGCGCCGCCTCGATGCGCGTGCCATCACCCAGCTCCAGCGCGACCCGTTGAAAATTTTTCAGCTCGACGGCACGGCGTATCCGGGCAACAGCGGCAGTCCCGTCTATGATGCCGAGAGCGGGGCCGTCCTTGGCGTGATTAATATGGTGTTCGTCAAGGGCCTGAAGGAAACAGCCATCACCAGCCCGAGCGGCATCAGCTATGCGATTCCGGCGCGCTATGTGCAAGAACTGTTGCAGCAGAAGTGAAAACGAAGTATTTCAATCGTGCACGCCTTTCGCGCGAGCATGATTGCGATACAATATGCCAGTTTTGATGGCTAAATAACAATTTTTAATTTGCAACAACACAGCCTGGCCTTGCCTGTCGCTGGTGTCGTGAAGGGGAATGACGTGAGCAAGATCTCGACGAATCTGACGAAGCTGGCCCTGGCAAGCGCCTGCGCCCTGGCCCTGTCCGGCTGCGCGCTGTGGAACAAGCCGCCGGCGCCTTCGGCTGCCGCCATGGCCGGCGCCGCGCCGGCCGACTACCTGATCGGCCCTGGCGACGCCGTCAACATCATCGTCTGGCGCAATCCGGAAGTGTCGATGTCGGTGCCGGTTCGTCCGGACGGCAAGATCACGACCCCGCTGGTCGAAGACCTGCCGGCCGCCGGCAAGACCTCGACCGAACTGGCGCGCGACATCGAAAAGGCGCTGGCCAAGTTCATACAGCAGCCGGTGGTGACCGTCGTCGTGACCGGTTTTGTCGGCAATTACGGCGAGCAGATCCGCGTGATCGGCCAGGCCGCCAAGCCGCAAGCGCTGCCTTACCGCCGCGACATGTCGCTGATGGATGTGCTGATCGCTGTGGGCGGCGTCACGGAGTTCGCTTCGGGCAACCGCGCCAGCATCATCCGCAACGTCAACGGCAAGCAGGAAAAACTCAATGTGCGCCTCGACGACCTGATCAAGGACGGCGACATTTCGGCCAACATGCCGATGCGCCCGGGCGACATCCTGGTGGTTCCGGAAAGCTTCTTCTGACCTGATCAACTGTCGGGTTTTCTTACAACGGCGCCTGCGGGCGCCGTTGTCGTTTGCGTCCAAAACACAGTTTGTAGGGCTAAGTGCTTGATTAGGTGTTGCATTTAGTCAACCGATGATGCTTGGTATGAAATTTGCTCAGCTTCGGATGGCCGATGCCGGCATGGGTATGGCATACTTTGACGACTCAGGAAACGTGTTTATGGACCAAGAAAAAAATACTCCAGTACCATCCGACACCGTGGCTGTCCCAGTCCAGCTCGACGCCAAAGGCATCGCCCGACGCCGCTTCGCGCGCGCCAGCGCCGGTGCCACCGGCGTCATCCTGACGCTGCACAGCCAGCCCGGCATGGCAACCTTCGGCAAGTCGGTGTGCATCTCGCCATCGGGCTTCATGTCGATGCAGCCGGGCGCCAGCGCGCGGCCGCAGCAGTCGTGCAGCGCCAACCGTTCGCACGGCTACTGGAAGACGCATGCCAGTGCCTGGAAAACGCAGGCCGGGATCGATCCGAATGCCAAGTTCGGCAAGCTCTTCCTCTGCAGCGGCCGCTATGCGGGCCTGAGCAACGTCACCCTGATGCAGGTCATCAATCCGACCAGCACGATCAAGGCGATCGACCGGAACAACGTCGCGATGCAATCCGTGGCGGCCCTGCTCAATGCGCGCGCAGCGCGTTTCACCGGGATCGGCAGTGTCTTGCCGGAAGAGCGCGTGATGGACATCTGGAACCAGTTCGTCACCCAGGGCTATTACGCTCCTGCCAAGGGCGCCACGCCATGGAGCGGCGCAGTCATCGCCGCCTATCTCGAGAGCACCTTCCGCTAGGACCGCCACGACACGCATGACAAGTTCGCCGATCTGGCGCCTGGCTCCTGGCCAACGCCTGTTGCACCGCTGCTGGGACGGCGAATGCGTGCTCTACAATGACCTGTCGGGCGATACCCACCTGCTCGACGAGTTCGCGCTCGCCTTGCTGCAGCAGGTGCAGGCGGAACCCCAGCCGGCGTCCCGGCTCGCGGCCAGCTTCGGCTTCGAGGCCGGGTCCGTCCCCGTGGCGCCAGGCGAAGAGCTGCAGAGCCCCGCCGAAGTGCTGCACGAGGTGCTGGCCGAGCTCGCCGCGCTGCACCTGATCGACTCCACCGCATGCTGACCGTTGCCGCACTCGGCCCGCAAGGGCTGGCCGCGCGCCTGCGCGGTCCCGGACTGCGCCTGCAGACCGGTCCTTTCGTCGCCTGTGTGCGCAGCCGGCTGCCGGCCCTGGCCGTCGCGCTGGGCCGCATGTATGCCGACTACCCGGTGCTGGAAGACGACACGCCGGCCGATTTCGACGTGTTGCTGCGCGGCCCGCGCGGGCTGCGGCGCCTGGTCAGGCCGCAGGTGTTCTTCCATTACGACGGCCTGGCGCCGTTCCAGCCGCTCCCTTTGGCCCAGGTGTACCCGATGTTCGAGTGGGCGATGAACTGGTGCGTGTCCAGCCACGCCCATTCCTGGCTGGTGATCCACGCCGCCGTCGTGGAGAAGGACGGCGCGGCCGTGATCCTGCCGGCCCCGCCGGGCTCGGGCAAGAGTACCCTGTGCGCCGCGCTGGTGGTGCGCGGCTGGCGCCTGCTGTCCGACGAATTGACCCTGATCCGCCTGGACGATGGCTGCATCGATCCGCTGCCGCGTCCGGTCAGCCTGAAAAACGCCTCGATCGAGGTGATCCGCGCCTGGGCGCCCGAGGCCCACCTTTCGCCGCCGGTGGCCGATACGCTCAAGGGAACGGTGGCGCACATGCGCGTGCCCGGCGCCAGCGTCGCGCGCGCCATGGAGCCGGCGCAGCCGGCCTGGATCGTGTTCCCCAAATGGCGTGCCGGTGCCCCGGCCGAACTGGTACCGGTGGCGCAGGCACGGGCCCACCTGCGCCTGGCCGAGAACGCCTTTAATTACAGCCTGCTCGGCGCCGCCGGTTTTAATGCGGCCGCGCGCCTGATCGAGGGCACCCGCACCTTCGATTTCAGCTACGGCGCACTCGACGACGCCATGGACGTGTTCGAACGATTGCTGGCAGGGCGTCCATGAAGGCCTCGCCGCTGCTGACACGCGTGCTGCGCGATCCGCCCTCGATGGCCGCGCTCGATGCGCCCGGCTGGGAATTGCTGCTGCGCCAGGCCGGCGCGGCCGACCTCGGTGCGACGCTGGCCCTGCTGGCCGACGAACACGGCGTGCTCGCGGGCCTGCCGCCGCCGGTCCGGCGCCGCCTGGCCTGGTCGCGCACGGCGTGGGAACGCCACACGCAGGCGGTGGCCTTCGAGGTGCAGCGGGTGCGCTCTGCGCTGCTGCCGACCGGCTTGCCGCTGATCCTGCTCAAGGGCACGGCCTATGTCGCGGCCGGCTTGCCGGCCGCAAGCGGGCGCCTGTTTTCCGATATCGACATCCTGGTGCCGAAGACGGCGCTGGCCGATGTCGAGAGCCAGATGCTCCTGCACGGCTGGGCCTCGACCCATCTGGACGACTACGACCAGCGTTATTACAGGCAGTGGATGCACGAACTTCCGCCGATGCAGCACGTGCGCCGCGCCAGCGTGGTCGACATCCACCATGCGATCCTGCCGGAGACGGCGGCGGTGTGCCCCGACCCGGCCCTGCTGCGCGGCGCCGCCCGCGCCATCCCGGGCGCGCCCGGCCTGCAGGTGCTGGCGCCGTGCGACATGGTGCTGCACAGCGCGACCCACCTGTTTTCCGAAGGCGAATACCACCACGGCCTGCGCGACCTGTTCGACCTGCACCGGCTGCTCTGCCATTTCGGCGCCTCCGAGCCCGGTTTCTGGCAGGCGCTGCCGGCGCGTGCACGCCAGCTCGAGCTGGCGCGGCCGCTGTTCTACGCGCTGCGCTATTCGATGGCGCTGCTCGGCACGCCGGTGCCGGCCGCCACCTTGGCCGAGGCCGCCGCGGGGCGACCGAACCCGGCGCTGCTGGCACTGATGGACGTTTTGTTCGGCAATGCACTGCGCCCACCCCTGCCGGGCTGCGGTGGAATGTTGAGCCCGGCGTTCGACGGCTGCTTATATATACGTGGCAATTGGCTGCGCATGCCGCCGCTGATGTTGTCGCGCCATTTGTTCCAGAAAGCATTCTTGTCGCAACGGAATGTTAAATCTGCCTGAGAAACATGTCTAAAAAGCATTATAATTCCTACAAGAATTTTTTGTGACATTATGCTGTCGGGATCCTTTACACATCAGTTGGTAGTGCTCTAATGATGTGTTATAAGTGTTTGATTCCAAAGGTTATTGATGGGCTGGCACGCCGCTTGCTAATAGGAGGATGTGTTTGCCCAACAATTAACTTAATCGAGGAATCGAATCATGAAATTTCTGAAGAAACTGGCCTGTGCCGCAGCTGTTGCAATGACCGTCGCAGGTAGCGCCAACGCTGCAACCGTGATGAATGACTGGGTCTTCAATCCTAACGGTGGCGGTTACGCGGCCGGCCAGTCGGTGAACGAATATCTGGACGTGAACGGCAACGCCTTCATCCAGATCAACCCAACGGGCGGTTCGAGCTTCTCGTTCACCGAGCACGCTGTGTTCAACATCACGCAGGCTGACAGCAATGGCCAACTGTTCCCAGTGAACTACGCTGGCGGCAACATTACTGCAACCTTCGATGCAACCGGCAGCGGTAACTTCAGCGGCGCCTTCAGCTTCAGCGGCGGCACCATCCGCATGTACCAGAACCCAACTAACGGCCAGTACGGCAGCACCGATGGCTTCTACGGCGCCAACCTGGGCAACGAAATCGCTACCTTCACCGTGATGGCTGGCGGCGGCGGCATGGTCGATGCAAGCGGTTCGCCAACCAACAACGGTCAAGTCACCGTGCTGGCACGCGCTGAAGCCGGTTCGCTGGATTCGGGCTACTTCTTCCGTGAAAACGGCGACGACCTGTCGATGGAATCGATCCTGGCCTTCGCTTTCACGAACGCCAACACCATCGCTGAGCCAACCGACCGTCTGGTCGATGAAGTTGCTTGCCAATTCGCCAACTACGGCGGCCCAGGCTGCGGTACCGGTACCTACGCTAACGGTCCAGGCAACTTCTTCGTCGGCAACAACGGTCAGTTCAAGCTGGCTGAAGTTCCAGAGCCAGGTTCGCTGGCCCTGTTCGGCATCGCCATGCTGGGCGCTGGCGTCGTGAGCCGCAAGCGCGCAAAGAAGGCGTAATTACCCTCTGAGCAGCACTTGATGGAATGAGAAGAGCGGGCTAGCCCGCTCTTTTTCATGCTGGAATACTTTGTTATAAAAATTGTAAGGCGCGAGTTGCTGGGCAAGCACTGGCGATATAAAAACAAGATGCACCAGGCAGGGAAATGAAAGCAAAAGCGGCGATGACCATCAGGTCATCGCCGCTTTTTCATGGGCAGCCAGTGCGGCTTGCCTACTGTTTCATCAGCTCGGCGAGCGGACGCCGCACCGAACGCGCGGCGGGCGCCGGGCCGTAGCCCAGGCGGCCCATGTAGACCGGCGCCAGGCTGTCGGTAAAAATCAGGGCCTCGGTTTCGCGGCGCAAGGCCTGCGCGGCGGCTTCGAGTTTCGGCTCGGCGCTGAAGCGCGTGCCTTCGCGGGCGTACTTCGAGAAGATCAGCGGCGTCATTTCCGGCTGCATGTACAGGCCGAGCGTGGTCATGGTCAGCCAGAAGCGCTGCAGGGCGCGCCCGGCGGCGACGTAATCGTCGATCGACTGCGGCGCCTGGTGCGCCTTGAGGACGAAGTGGGCGGCGCAGGCCATGCCGGGCGCCAGGTCCATCTGCAGGCGCGGCGCCCAGGTGCCCATCAGGGTGTTGACGGTTTTCATGCGGCGCCAGCTGACCATCGCCCATTTCATGAGGTGCAAGGTCATGGCGTCGACGCCGAGCGCGCCCGCCGGCACTTTATCCGGACTCTCGGTGCGGTTGTCCCAGTCGATGATGCTGCGGTGGGTCTCGAAGGCTTCCGGCATGGTCAGGCGCAGCCGGGCGTTGTTGAACATCAGCTTCGCCGCCTGCCATTTCTGGGCGCGGCTCTCGAGCCAGGTGAGCGCGTAGCCGGGGGCGACGGTCGCCTCCAGCAGGCGCTTGTGTTCGGCAGTGAGGGCGGTGGTGCGCATCGGCCGGCGCTGCACGGTGCGCGCGCTGATCACGTCGATCAGGGGATCGCGCGTGAGCGCCGCGTCGGCCGTAAAACGCACGTCGAAAATCGGGTGGGTCGCGCGGCCTTCGGGACGGCGCCGGATCTCGGCGCGCAGGCCATGGCCGCTGGCGGCAATGGCGATCGTCTCGAGCAGGGTGCCGAAGGCGATCTGGCTCGGGTGGCCGTCGAGGTCGTAGACGCAGTGGTCGCGCGTATCGTAGGCGTGCACGGCCAGCTGGTCGGGCGCATTGACCTCGAAGCGCCAGGTCTGCATGTTGTCGCCGCTGGGCGCCCAGCGCGCCAGCTCGAGGATGCGTTCGATCGTGCCGCTGTCGATATTGCCATTCATGGTGGTGCTCATGCCGCTGCTCCCGCGGCCACGCCGGCTGCCGCCAGGTCCTTGGCCAGTTGTTTCTTGCCGATCTTGATCATCAGGCGGTGCAGGGGATTGCGGTTGCCGCCCGGGCGCCAGGTACGCACCAGCTTGTTGCGGTAGGCGTCGAACTGGATGCCCCAGGGCGCCGCCAGCACGCGCCCGCGCCCGAGCAGGATTTTCAGGGCCTCGGTGCCCATCACGCCGGCGCACAGCTGGCAGGCCATGATGGTCGAGGGGCCGCGGCGCTCGACGAAATTCACCGCTTCCGGCACCACCAGGTAGGGGCGGTGCAGGCCGGCCGGCGCCAGGCCGACGACGAAGTGGACAGCCTTGTCCGTTTCCGGCAAGTCTCCCCACTGGAAGTATTCTTCGAAGGTCATCTGTCCCGGCAGGAAGTTGAGCAGCGCCGCGCCCATGCCCAGCGGGGCCACGGTGCTGGCGGGAATGCCGAGCCGGGCGCACAGCGCGAAGGTTTTCTGGCGGATGTCGAAGGCGAAGAAGTCGAGCGCGTCGACATACATGTCGGCGCCTTCAAGAAAGGCGTTCAGGTTGCCGTCGTTGATGCCCTCGGCAAACACTTCGACCTCGCACTCGGGATTAATATCGAGCAGCATGCGGCGGATGACGTCGACCTTCGGCTGGTCCAGGGTCGAGACCATGGCGCCGACTTGCCGATTAAAATTCGGCACGTCGAAGGTGTCGAAATCGGCAATGCGAAATTTCGTCACGCCCAGCCGTGCCAGGGTCAGCGCATGCACGCCGCCGACGCCGCCGCCGCCCGCAATGGCCACCCGCTTGCTACGCAGCCGCGCCTGCTCCTCCCGCGTTACCCAGCCAATATTTCGGGAAAAAGCCTGCTCGTAGCGAAATGGAGTCGTCATGTAAGGGGAGGTGAAACGATAGCGGTGAATGTCGGGATGGCGAAAACAGAAGTGCACCATATTAGTGCACCTGCGGCGCTGCTGCGGGAAAGCAGCGCCGTGACAAAGCGGTAAATCAGGCTGCCTGGTGTTCGTCGATGCGGCGCAGGCGGTTGATAATACCCTGCTCCTCGCGCGGGGAGAAGAAATACGGATAGAACGAGCGCTCGGTGGCCGCTTCGGTCGCCGTCTCGCTGAAGGTGCCGCCGTGCTTTTGAATCTGCTCGGTGACATACGCCAGCTCGATGCGCAGGAGGTAGGCCGGCGCATTCACGCGCGGGTTATCCTTCAAATCGCCTTCGCGCTTGAATCCGAGCATATGCTCGTAAAAGCGGCGGTGGCGCGGATTGACCTCGATGACGATATCGGTGCAGTCATGGATGTCGCGCGCGTAAATCACCGCCAGGTGAAACAAGTTGGCGAGCGAAGTCTTCGAGCGCACCGTGGGATCGAAGGCCAGCTTGGTGAATTCACAGAGCTTGGCGCCCCGGGCGCGGTGCGCGTCGAGTTCTTCCTTGAAAATCTGATCGGCCATCAGACCGATGGGCGAATCGATACCGAGCGTCAGGGTGCCTACTACCTCGCCTTTATCGGTAGCGGTCAGTGTGATGCGATTGGGATCGTCGCTGAACTGGTGCGTGCCAGCATAGCCGCGCCAAGCATACATCTTGTTGACCAGCATGCTGGCCGAATTGCGTCCTTTAGCCGTATCGGTAAGCCGGATTCCATATGAATCTTGGTTCACGATAACATCCTCTAATTCTGAGTTCGCTAGTTTATCGCGATCCTCTGACACATGAGCGTTCGATAGAAATTCGATGGAACGTTCTTCACGCTCCTGCACTTCGTCGGGATTTGTCATCGCGGGACACCTTCGTTTTTAAGGCGCCGCCTGGACCGGGCGGCGCCTTTTTTTTTGGCGCTATACCGCGCTTTCTCCATGCGGAAAAAGCGCGGTCCTGTGGGTATTATTTATTTTAAATAGTAGACGTTTATAGAGTTTTAAGCAACGAACGGGCTTCCTCCAATTGGTCGAACGGCTTGTTCTGCGCGAGCAGGGTTTCGAGTTCCTTGCGTGCGCCCGTCTTGTCGCCCGATTTATGCAGGGCGACGGCCAGGTGATAGCGCATTTCCGGCGTGCTGGCCGGCGTGGCGGCGGCTTTTTGCAGCAGCGGCAGGCCGCGCTGGGTATTACCCTGTTCCACCAGCATCCAGCCCAGCGTATCCATTACCGCGGCATTGCTGCCGGCCACCTTGAATGCCTCTTCTGCCGTGGCCAGTGCACGTGGATCCTTTTGTTGCTGGTAGGCCCAGGCCAGGTTGTTCAGCGCCGCGCCATTGCCCGGCGCGCGCTTGACGATGTTTTCCAGGATCGCCGAGGCGCTCTTGTATTCCTTGGCCGCCAGGTGCGATTCGGCCATGTACATCGCCACCGACAGGTCCTCCGGATGGGCCTTGGCCCACTGGGCGACGCGTGCGTTCGCTTCGGCCGCCTTGCCCATCTGGCGCTGCACCTGGGCGCTGCGCAGCAGGACGGCGCCCGACTTGGTGATGGCGAAGGCCTTGTCGTAGGCGGCCATGGCCAGTGCCGGGTTCTTCTGCGCCAGTTGCAGGTCGCCTTCGAGCAGGAAACCGACCGGCGAGCCGGGCACGTCCTGCTGCAGCTGGCGGGTGAGCGCCAGCGCCTCGTCGTGGCGGCCGCGGCGGGTCGCCACTTCGACCTGGGCGACGCGCGCCGGCAGCATGCTCGGCTCGAGCGCGTTGGCCTTCTTGAGCGACTCGGCTGCGCCCGTGTCGTTCTTCAGGATCCCCTGCACCTGGGCCAGGCGCATCTGCGCCAGCGCCGACTTCGGCAGCATGTTGACCAGCTTGCTGTAGCTGTCGAGCGCGCCCTGTGGATCGCTGTTCGCCAGCTGGGACCGGCCGAGCAGGTCCATCATCTCGGGGTTGGTCGGGTTCGCGGCCTGGAACTTGCGCGCCAGCGTCAGCGCCTTCTTCTCCTGCTTGGTGCCCAGGTAGTGCTGGCCCAGCTTCAGGACCGGTGCGATCGCGTCGGGATTTTCAGCCTGCGCCTTTTCCAGCCAGGTCGTCGCTTCCTCGGGACGCTTGTCGAGCATGGCCAGCTCGGCCAGCGCGCCCATGGCGCCGAAGTTCTTCTTGTCCTTTTCCAGGATCGCCTCGAAGCGCTTGCGCGCCGCTTCCGGCTTCTTCTCGATCATGTCGAGCTTGGCCAGGTTGGCGGCGGCCGGGAAGAAGGTCGGCGTGACCTGCAGCGCCTTTTCGAAGGCGGCGCGGGCAGCGGGCATGTCGCCCTTGGACAGCAGCACGGTGGCCTTCAGGTTGAAGGTCTGCGCGTCGTCCGGCTTGAGCGTCTCGAGCTTGGCGACGGCGGCCAGTGCCTTGTCATAGTGTTTCAGGCCCAGTTCGGCCTGCGCCAGCGCGGTCAGGGCGCGGTCGGACTTCGGATCGAGTTCGGTGGCGCGCTCGAGTTCGGCGATGCCCTTGGCGGTGTCGCCCTGCTGCAGGCGCGATATGCCCAGCGAGGTGCGCAGCACGGCCACGTCCGGGGCCTGCTGGACCGCTTTCTCGAGATACGAGGTGGCCTTGCCGAAATCGCGTGCCTGCATATACGACTCGCCGGCCAGCGCCAGCAGCTGCGGATCCTTCGAGTCGACCAGGGCCGGGGCCAGTACCGCGGCGGCGTCGCCCGGCTGCGCGCTTTTCAGCATGGCTTGCGCCATCAGCTTGCGCGCATACACGTTGTTCTCGTCCACTTCCAGGTATTTACGCAGGTGCATTTGCGCTTGCTGGGGCGAATCCAGGTTCAGCTCGACAGCGCCGGCCAGCAGCACGCTCGGCATGTGATTCGGTGCGTTTTTCAGGATGCGCTGCAGCGAATCGCGCGCTTCCTTGTTCTTGCCTTCGTTGTAGTCGAGCAGGGCCTGGCCATAGGTGACGAGCAGGCTGTTCGGCGCGAGCTTGCGCGCCGCCTCGATTTCGGTACGGGCTTCGGCGAATTTCTTCTGGTTGATGCGGATATACGCTTTTTCCAGGTTCGCGTTGCGGTCTTGCGGCTGCAGGGCCAGGACCTTGTCGAAGGCCGCCAGGGCTTCGTCCTGCTTGTTCATGCCGCGCAGCATGCCGCCCTGGTACATCCAGACTTCCGGATTCTTGCCATCCTTGGCAATCGCGTCGGCCAGGTAGCGCTGCGCCGCCTCCATGTCGTTACTGAGCAGGGCATGGCGCGACAGGCCAACCAGGGCTGCGCCGCTGGCCGGGTCGAGCGCCAGCGCCGCGTCGAAGGCGGCCTTGGCGCCGTCCTTGTCGCCGGTGGCGAGCAGCGCATCGCCGCGCAGCGCCGTCAGGGGCGCCGATTTCGCCGTCAGCTCGGGCTTGAGCTCGGCCAGCATTTCCTTGAACTGGCCTTGCGCCTGCATCGATTTGGCCAGCAGCGGCAGGGTGCGCGCCGGCGCCATGCCCAGGCTGGCCGCTTTGCGCAGCTCCTTGCTGGCCGAGACGGCGTCGCCGCTGTCGAGGTAGAGCATACCGAGCTGCAGGCGCGCTTCGGCATCTTCGGGACTCTTGGCTACCGCGTTTTTGAGTTGGATCAGGGCCGCTTTTTCGTCGCCCTTCTGCTGGTATTGCTTGGCTTCGGCGAGCAGGCTCGCGGTCGACTGGTCGCGGTTGCAGGCAGTCAGGCCACCCAGCAGCAGTGCGCCCGAAACGACAGCGGTAGTGAATGTGATCTTGTTACGGGACATGGCTTCCTCAGGTTTGACATGCTGATGTCGACCGGGAAAAACCCCCGGTGACAAGTTTCCTAGTCAACAATAATACCTCAAGGAACAGATTAATTACCGCACAATCGGCCCACCGTTGTAGACAGGCGATTTCCTGCCACTACTAATAGTGGGATCGACGGATTGCGGACGGTCCTGGCCGCCAGCTTGCGCCGGGTCCGCCTGATTTTCCACGCTTATTTTGCAGCAATGCTGCAGGGAAATGCCAGCGCTGGGGGCCAGCTATTCGCCGTCGCCTTTGCGCAGGCGCCCGAGCAGGGCGGCGACGTCGTCGCCTACCGGTAAACCGTGGCGCCGCAGCAACTGGACATGCAGGACCAGGTTTTCCAGCACCAGCTTGGCCGACACCGCGAGCAGGGTCAGCAGACGGTCTTCGGTGCTGAAGTTTTCCATCGCCTCGGCCATCTCGCACAGGTGGTTCGCCACCAGGGCGCGCAGCTCGTCCTCGGGAAAGGGCAAGTCGGCGAAATCGATCGGGTCCTCGCGTTCGACTTCGCGCATCAGGGCGGCCAGGTCTTCCGGTTTAATTGGCATGCGCGGCTCCGTGGATGGGTCACGCTTTCATTCTAGAGCAGGCAAAAAAAAAGGGAGCGGCAAGCCGCTCCCAAGAGGGTCTTTCTGAAACGCTTAGAAGCGGTACATCAGCGACGCTTCCACCGCGCGGCCGAAGATCGGACGGGCGTTGATCGGGCCGCTGCTCTGGGCGCCGGTCAGGCGCGAATTGCCTTCGGTGAGGCCCAGTTCATTGGTCAGATTGGTGGCGGCCACGCGCACTTCCCACTTGGCGCCGATCGAGGCCAGCGCGCCGAGGTCGACGGTCTGGTAGGACGGCAGGTAGGACAGGTTGGCCTGGTCGGCAAAGCGGTCGCCGATGTGGGTGTAGGTGCCATACAGCTTCACGGCATTCTCGCCCAGCGGGATACGGTAGCTCGGCGACAGGCGGAACTGGAAGTTCGGCTGGCGCTGGACTTCCATGCCGCTGATGGCCGGGTTGTCGCGGTATTTCGACTTCTGGTAGTTGCCGGTCATGCTCACTTGCAGATTCTTGATCGGGCGCACCGCCAGTTCGAATTCGACGCCATGGCCGCGCGAGCCGCTCACCGAGTTCAAGACCGCATTGGTCGTGATCTGCTGGAAGGAAATGCCGGTGAAATCGGTGTAGAAGGCATTCACGTAGGCGCTGTACAGCGAATTGGCGGTCTTGAAGCCGATTTCGTACTGCGTCACTTCCGGGTTCGGCACGCCGTTGCGGTCGTTCAGCGCGGTCTGGGTGCCGGCGTTGCGCATGTCATCGAAGTAGATGAAGGTGTGGCCCTTGTTGGCGCGCACGAACACGCTGGCATCCTTGTTCAGCTTGTACAGGCCGCCGACCGTGAAGGAATTGACGCTGTCGTCGCGTTCCAGCTGGGTGTAGCTGCCGGTCGGGATCGAGGTGCCGTTGTTGTAGACGGTCAGTGGATTGTTGTCGGTGTCGCCCGCAGCCAGGTTCGAGACCGAGCCTTCCAGCATCTGCTTCTCGCGGCGCGCGCCGATGTCCATGCGCAGCCTGTCGCTGATCTTCCACTCGTCGGCCAGGAAGAGCGCCAGGTTCTGGCCCTTGTAGCTGGCGTTCGGTGCGTAGAACACGTTGCCGGACTTGCCGTTGCGCGAGACGATGGTGCCGTTGTCCAGTCTGACGTCGATCAGGCGCGCGTTCGGCGTGGCCGTCATCAGGTGGGCATTGCCCAGGTACCACTCGTCATGCGAGCGGTAGTTGGCATAGTAGCCGCCGACGGTCAGCGTATGGCCGGCCACGACTTCGCGGCTGACGCGCAGTTCGTCCGTGAACGAGCGCAGCTCCTTTTCCACCGACCACAGGCCGGCCTGCACCACTTGCTGGTTGCGATCGACCGCACCGCCGCCGTTGACATAGGTCATGCTGCCGGAGGCGGTCGCAGCGGTCGGGTTGAAGCTGGTGTTGGCGGCGGCCAGGTAAGCGGCGGCCGTCTGCGGGTTATCGCCGGTGAACATCGAGATGGTGTTCATGTCGCCGCTGAAATAATTGGCCTTGTTCGACACATCCCAGCCACCCAGCTTCTGTTCGTAATTGGCGCCCCAGACCGTCGCCTTCATGCCGCGTCCTTCGGCCAGGTCGCGCTCGAGCGTCCTGCCCGGCGCCGCGTCGATCGTGAAGTGGCGCATTTCGTTGCTCATCAGGGTGCCGGTGAGCGGATCGAAGCCCGGGAACTCGCTGATGGTGCGGCCGTTGTTGCTGGAGATCAGCGGCACGCCTGTATAGAAGGCATTCTTTTCGTCGGTCGAGCGGACGTAGAAGGTCGCTTCGCCCCCAATCAGCTTGCGGGTGAGGGTGGCCGTCAGCTGGCCGCCATCGTCAGCCTTGAATTGCGGATCGCGCACGCCCTGGCCCTGGCGGTAGAAGCCGCCGACGGTACCGTACCAGCCGTCCGAAATCTTGCCGCCAATGAAAACGTCGCCGCGGCGCAGGCTGCCCGTGCCGGTGGTCAGGCGGATCGTGCGCTCGGCCACGTCCTCGCCCTTTTTCAGGATGAAGTTCATCGTCGCGCCAGGCTGGCCGACCGAATAGATGGTGCTCGGGCCGCCGCGCAGCACTTCGACGCGCTCGATGGTGTCATCGAGGCGGAAGGCCGAGGTGCCTTCGAAGAAGGACAGGACCGGCACCGGGTAGATTGGGTTGCCGTTCAGCTGGACCGAGACGAAGGGCGAATCGCTGCCCGACGGGAAACCGCGCACTTCGACGTTGGCGCCCGACTGGCCGCCGGTCGATTCGGCATACACGCCCGGCACCAGCTTGAGCACGTCGGCGGTGCTGCTTGGCGAAGCGGCTTTGAGCTGCTCTTCGGTGGCGGTGGTGATCGAGAAGGCGGTGTCGATCTTGCGCGTGCCGGACGCGGACGCGGTACCGGTGACGACGACCTGCTGGATTTCCTGGGCGACGGCGCTGGTGCCGGCGTCTTGCTGGACCTGGCCGGCGGCGTGGGCCTGGCTGACCAGGGTCAGCACGGCCAGTGCGACGGTGGACAGCGCGAACTGCTTCGATTGGTTCATGTAGTTACTCTCTTTTTATGGTTCAAAATCCGTCTCCAGGACCGGCGGGCCGCTGGCTGTCTCTGTCGCAGTGCTCTGATCTGGTGCATTGGCGAGCCCATGCGGTGCATGGACTCCTCAATATGTGTCATTGAAACAAGGAATGATATCGATGTCAATAAAATTGTTATCGATGTCATTTGGCGTTCCGCTGTCATTTAAATCTGTCATAATTTGCCGCAGAGCAGATTTTTTCCTACACGAGCACCGATGGCGACCAACAAAATTTCAAAGCGCAGCAGCGAAGCCGGCATGACGATGGAAGACCTGGCCGCCTTGGCCGGCGTCTCCACGATCACGGTCTCGCGCGCCCTGCGCAACAGCCCGCTCGTGACGGACAAGACGCGCGACAAGGTGCGCCGCATCGCCGAAGAGCAGGGCTACCGCCTGAACATCAGCGCGCGCAACCTGCGCATGGGCCGCAGCAATTCGGTGGCCGTTGTGGTGGAAATGACACCCGTCAAAGGCCGGCCGATGTCGGATCCGTATCCGCTCGCCCTGTTGGGGGGCATCACCGAAGAATTGACCGCCGCCGGCTACACCGTCGTCCTGACTTCGCGCCAGCTGCTCGACAGCGCGCCGGTGCGCGGCGCCGATGGCATGATTTTGCTGGGCCAGGGTTCGCACGGCGAAGCGGTCAAGGTATTGCAGAAGGCCGGCTTGCCGCTGGTCGTGTGGGGCGCGCCGGAAGCGAGCGAATCGTATGTGGTGGTCGGCAGCGACAACCATGCCGGCGGCGCCAGCGCCGCGGCGCGCTTCATCGAGCAGCGCCGGCGCAAGCTGGTGTTCCTCGGCGACGTCGACCACGCCGAAGTGCAAAGCCGCTGCGCCGGCTTCATCGAGGCCATGCGCGGCAACGGCATCGTCCACATCGTGCGCCCGAAAGCGTTTACTTTCGAAGCCGGTTTCGAAAGCATGACGGCGCTGCTCAAGAAGAAGGGCGCGGGCGCCGTCGATGGCGTGTTCGCCGCCAGCGATCTGCTGGCCATGGGCGCGATCCGGGCCCTGGCCGAACACGGCCTGCGCGTGCCCGACACCGTCTCGGTCATCGGCTACGACGATACGCCGGGCGCAGCCAGTTTCGTGCCGCCGCTCACCAGCGTGCACCAGGACCTGCGCGACGGCGGCGTCCTGTTGGGACGCAAGATGCTGGCGCTGCTCAATGACGAGCCGGTCGCCTCCGAGACCTTGCCCACCAGGCTGATCGTGCGCCAGACCTGATTTTTCACCACCCATTTCATCTTTCACCCCAGGCATCCGCGCGTGCGCATGCCTGCCGTGTTTCGACTTCGACCCACCGTCATACCGTTTTGAGGACTCGCCGTGCAGCCATCCGACAGCCCAAGCTTTACCCTTCCATTGGATCCGTGGTGCATCCGCGAGACCGGTTTCGATACCAGCTCCCACTTCCTGCGCGAGACCCTGTTCGCGCTCGGTAATGGCTACATCGGCCTGCGCGGCACCGGCGAAGAGGGCTATACCGGCCCGGCCGGCACCTCGCTCGACGGCACCTATTTGAATGGCTTCTACGAATCGGAGCCGATCGTCTATCCGGAAGCGGCCTTCGCGCTGGCCAAGACCAACCAGTTCATGCTCAACGTCCCGAACGCGAAGGGCGTCAGCATCGAGATCGACGGCGAGCGCTTCGATCCGCTCACGGGCACGCTGGGACAGTACGAACGCATGCTCGACCTGCGCACCGGCGTGCTGGTGCGTTCGCTCGAGTGGACCGCGCCGGGCGGCAAGCGCATCGCCCTGCGCAGCCGGCGCGTCGTCTCGCTGGCGAATAAACACCTGTTCGCGATCGAGATCGAACTGACGCCCCTGAATTTTTCGGGCACGGTCAGCTTGCGCTCCTTCGTCGACGGCGCGGTGAAAAACCAGGAAGCGGGCGACGATCCGCGCGTCGGCTCGGCCGTGTCGGGGCCGGCCCTGCAGACGGTGTCGACCGAACAGGACGGCGCCTTCTCGGCCCTCGTGCAGCGCACCCACAACAGCGGTTTCATGCTGGTGAGCGCGATCGAGACCGTCATCGCAGGCGCGGTAGCAAGGCCCTGGCAGGAAGGCCAGCGCGCCGGCCAGGCGTTTGTTTGCGACGCGGTCGAAGGCCGGACCCTGCGCCTGACCAAGTACGGCAGCTACCACTCCTCGCGCGACTATCCGGAAGGCGAATTGCTGGCGCGCGCACGCGAGACGCTGGCCGGCGCCACGGCGGCCGGCTTCGAAGCACTGTGTGCGTCGCAAGCGGCTTTTCTGACCGACTTCTGGGCCAGCGCCGACGTCGAGATCGCGGGCGACGACGCGCTCCAGCAGGGTATCCGTTTTAATGAGTACCACCTGCTGCAATCGGTCGGGCGCGACGGGCGCACCAACATCGCCGCCAAGGGCGTGACAGGAGAGGGCTATGAAGGCCACTACTTCTGGGATACCGAAATCTATATTTTCCCCTTCTTCCTGTACTCGAAGCCGGAGATCGCCCGTAAACTCCTGGAATACCGCTACGCCGGCCTGGAACAGGCACGCGAACGCGCACGCCA
Organism: Massilia sp. FBCC-B171; assembly: GCF_059134155.1. Lineage (NCBI taxonomy): Bacteria > Pseudomonadati > Pseudomonadota > Betaproteobacteria > Burkholderiales > Oxalobacteraceae > Massilia > Massilia sp. FBCC-B171. Next base: position 165,370 of record NZ_CP101443.1, read on the forward strand.
GATGTCGCACGACAAGGGGGCTTTGTACCCATGGCGCACGATCGCCGGCGGCGAGTGCTCCGCCTATTTTCCGGCCGGGACCGCGCAGTACCACATCAACGCCGACATCGCCTACTCGATCAAATCGTATTACGAGGCCACGGGCGATCTCGATTACATGGCGCAGGCAGGCCTGGAAATCGTGATGGAGACGGCGCGCATCTGGATCGGCATCGGCAGCAATGACCGCGAAGGGCGCTTCTGCATCAACGAAGTGACTGGCCCGGACGAATACACGGCGCTGGTGAACAACAACTACTACACAAACGCGATGGCGCGCATGCACCTGCGCTTTGCCGCCGACATGGCCGACCAGCTGGCGCACGAGCGCGCCGGCGAGTTTGCACGCGTGGCCGGCCTCACCGGCGTCACGAGCGAGGAAATTGCGCTCTGGCGCGATGCCGCCGCGCGCATGCACCTGCCCTACGACGGCAAGCTCGGCATCCACGAGCAGGACGACAGCTTCCTGTCGAAAAAAGCCTGGGATTTCGCGAACACGCCGAAAGAGAATTACCCGCTGCTGCTGAACTACCACCCGATGGTGATCTACCGCCACCAGGTGTGCAAGCAGGCCGACGTGGTGCTGGCGCTGCTGCTGCTGTCGAACGAGTTTTCGATCCACGACAAGCGGCGCGACTTCGATTACTACGAAGCCGTCACCACGCACGATTCGTCGCTCTCGTCCTGCATCTTCAGCATCATCGCCTCGGAAGTGGGCTACCACGACAAGGCCTACGACTACTTCATGGAGACGGCGCGCCTGGACCTGGACGACACCCACGGCAACACCCACTACGGCGTGCACACGGCGGCGATGGCCGGCACCTGGATGGGCGTGGCCTACGGCTTTGCCGGCATGCGCGTCTCGGATGGCGCGCTGCGCTTTGCGCCGACCCTGCCGAAACAGTGGCAGCACTACCAGTTCAAGATCCAGCTGCGCGGCGCGCAACTGCAGGTGCGCATCATTGGCGATGCGGCCGAGTACACGCTGCTGGCCGGCGATCTGCTCGAATTTACCCACCTCGGCCAGCCCGTGGCCCTGACCCGCGCGGCGCCGAACGCCCGCATTCCGATGGAGGCGCAAGCATGAGCCGCTTTAAAGCAGTCGTATTCGATCTCGATGGCGTCATCACCGACACGGCCCATTACCACTACCTGGCCTGGCACGCGCTGGCCGAATCGGAAGGCGTGCACTTCGATCACGCCTTCAACGAAAATTTGAAGGGCGTCGATCGCATGGGTTCATTGAACCTGATCCTGGCCAGTTCCTCGAAAACGTATTCGATGGAGCAGAAGCTGGCGCTGGCCGATCGCAAGAACAGGCAGTACGTGGAGCTGATCGCGGCCATGAGCCAGGCCGACCTGCTGCCGGGCGCGATCGAGGCGCTGGCCGCGGTGCGCGCGGCGGGCCTGAAAATCGGCCTGGCCTCGGTCAGCAAGAACGCGTTTACGGTGCTGGACCGTCTCGGCATTCGCGAGCGCTTCGACTACGTCGTCGACGCCGCGCTGATCGCCAACAGCAAGCCGCATCCGGAGATCTTCCTGAACGCGGCAGCCGCGCTGGGTGTGGCGCCTGGTGACTGCCTCGGCGTGGAAGACGCGGTTGCCGGCGTGGCCTCGATCAAGTCGGCCGGGATGTTCGCGCTTGGCGTGGGCAGCCCGGCCGTGCTGACCCAGGCCGACCGGGTGATCCCGAGCCTCGCCGAATTCCGCCTCGGCGACTACTGACACGCCCACATCATAAAAATACGGGAGACAGCGTGAAAAACCAGCGCATTTTATTGGCCTTATTCCTGATCTACTTCGTCTTCGCGATCCTGCTCAACAGCGTCGGCACGGTGATCCTGCAGGTCATCAACAACTACGACGTGAGCAAATCGGGCGCCAGCATCCTGGAGGCCTTCAAGGACTTGCCAATCGCGGCCGTGTCCTTCATGGTGGCGTCCTTCCTGCCGCGCCTGGGCTACAAGAAGGCGATGCTGGTCGCCCTGGCGATCGTCACCGCGGCCTGCGTCGCCATGCCGCTCGTGCCGAGCTTCTTGACGACGAAGATGCTGTTCCTGTGCGTGGGCGTGGCGTTTGCACTGGTCAAAGTGTCGGTGTATTCGACGCTGGGGCTGATCGCAACGGACCGCAAGCACCATGCCAGCATCATGAATACCCTCGAGGGTTTCTTCATGGTCGGCGTGCTGAGCGCCTACTGGGTGTTCGCCCACTTCATTGACTCAAGCAATCCGAAGTCGCAGAGCTGGCTGCAGGTGTACTGGCTGCTGGGCGCCCTGTGCGCGCTGACCTTCGTCCTGCTGGCGACGACCCCCTTCGACGAAAGCGATGCCCAGCTGCCGGCCGGCCGCAGCCGCTGGGACGATTTCTGCGCGATGTTCAAGCTCTTCTTCAAGCCGCTGGTCTGCGTGTTCGTGCTGACCGCCTTCCTCTACGTGCTGATCGAGCAGAGCGTCGGCACCTGGCTGCCAACGTTTAACAACGAAATCCTGAAACTGCCGGCGGCGATGAGCGTGCAGGTGGCCAGCATCTTTGCAGCCTGCCTGGCGATCGGGCGCCTGTCGGCCGGCGTCGTGATGCGCAAGGTGCACTGGTACACGGTGATGAACGCCTGCGTGATCGGCATGGCGGCGATGGTGTTGCTGGCCCTGCCGCTGACGCGCGACCTGGACATCGGCGCCAACGTCAACTGGGCCAATGCGCCGCTGGCGACCTTCCTGTTTCCTTTGATCGGCCTGTTCATGGCGCCGATCTACCCGGGCATCAATTCGGTCATGCTCAGCTCCCTGCCGAAGAACCAGCATTCCAGCATGACGGGCCTGCTCGTGATCTTCTCGGCATTGGGCGGCACCACGGGCTCCTTCATCACGGGCTATGTGTTCGGCAATTTCAGCGGCCACTTCGCGTTTTACCTGACGCTGGTGCCGATCGCGCTCATGTTAATCACCCTGTTCTTCTTCCGCCGCCAGGTGGAGCAGGGCGGGGAAGTCGTGGGCAAGACCGCCTGAGTTTGTTGCGATGGCGCCGCTCCGGCGGTGCCGGGCTGTTCTAGAATGGCAGGATGATGCCAAATAGCAACCCTCTAGAGATCGGAATCGTCGGGGCCGGCACCGCCGGCCTGGCGAGCGCGATTGCCCTGGCCCGTGCCGGCCATGCCGTCACGGTGTTCGAGAAGCACCCCGCCATGCGTCCCCTCGGCGCCGGTGTCCTGATCCAGCCGCAAGGGATCGCCGCCCTCGACGCGCTCGGCGTGGGAGCGGCCTTCCACGCGGCCAGTGTGCCCGTCACCCGCCTGCTCGGCACCTGCCACCGCAACTGGACCCTGGTCGACATTCCCTATGACGGAATGGAAGCACGCGGCGTGAGCCGGACGGCGCTGTCCGGGGTGCTGCTCGAAGCCGCATTGGCGCTGGGCGTGCGTGTGCGCTATGCCAGCGCGGTCGATGCCATCACGGTCGAGGGCGAGCGGGCCAGCGTGCACGCGGCGTCGACCGTGTCCACCTTCGACCTGGTGGCGATTGCCGACGGCGCCGCCTCGGCGCTGCCGGCCCAGGTCGGGCTGTCGGTGGCCTCCACGGTCTACAGATGGGGGGCCTTGTGGGCGATGTTCGATGTCGCCGACTGGCCGGGACAAGCCTTGCTCGAGCAGCGCTACCACGCCACCCGCAAAATGTTCGGCCTGATGCCGACCGCGCGCGTGGGAGACAAACTGCGCCTGTCGATGTTCTGGAGCTTGCCCTGCGCCGACTACGCTGCCTGGCAGGCGCGCCCGCTGCAGGAGTGGAAGGACGGATTGCTCGCGCTGTGGCCGGAATCGGGCGCCGTGGTCGACCAGATCGTGCGCCACGACCAGTTCACCCTCGCCACCTACCACCACGCGCGCGCCAGGCGGCTGGCCGACGGGCCGGTCTGCGTGATCGGCGACGCCGCGCACGCGATGAGTCCCCAGCTCGGCCTGGGCAGCACGCTGGCGGTGCAGGACGCACTGGCGCTGGCCAGCGCGGTGGCGCGGCACGGCGCGATTGCCGGCGCCGCCGCCTATTCGCGCCAGCGGCTGTGCGCCGTGCGCAACTACCAGCTGCTCAGCCGCGCGCTGACGCCCTGCTTCCAGGCCGACAGCAATGGCTTGTGGCGCGACCTGATGTTTGCGGTTGGCCTGAAACTGCCCGGCATCCAGCGCCTGATGGTGCGCAGCCTTGCGGCGCCGGGCGCGCAAAAACAAATCCCCCCGCAGGCCACGGAGGCCTTGCGGGGGGATTGAGCTGCAGCGGGTAGCGCAGATTTTACATATTGCGGCGGTACTGGCCACCCACTTCGAACAGCGCGGTCGTGATCTGGCCCAGCGAGCAGACGCGCACGGCATCCATCAGCTTTTCGAACACGTTCAGGTTGTCGATCGCGGCTTGCTGCAGGGCTGCCAGCGCGGCCGGCGCTTCGCTGGCGTGCTGCTGGTGGAAGGCGTCCAGGCGCGACAGTTGCGACTGCTTTTCGTCGTCGGTCGAACGGGCCAGTTCGATCGTCGCCGGGGCTTCCGCGCCCTTTGGATTGCGGAAGGTGTTGACGCCGATGATGGGCAGCGAGCCGTCGTGCTTCTTGTGCTCGTAGAGCATCGACTCTTCCTGGATCTTGCCGCGCTGGTAGCCGGTTTCCATCGCACCCAGCACGCCGCCGCGTTCGGCGATGCGCTCGAATTCCTGCAGCACGGCTTCTTCGACCATGTCGGTCAGTTCGTCCATGATGAAGGAACCCTGGTTCGGGTTTTCGTTCTTGGCCAGGCCCCATTCGCGGTTGATGATCAATTGAATGGCTAATGCGCGCCGCACGGATTCGTCGGTCGGCGTGGTGATCGCTTCGTCATACGCGTTGGTGTGCAGCGAGTTGCAGTTGTCGTAGATCGCGATCAGGGCTTGCAGCGTGGTGCGGATGTCGTTGAAATCGATCTCCTGCGCGTGCAGCGAGCGGCCCGAGGTCTGGATGTGGTATTTCAGCTTTTGCGAGCGGTCGTTGGCGCCGTACTTGTCGCGCATGGCCACGGCCCAGATGCGGCGGGCGACACGGCCCAGCACCGTGTATTCCGGGTCCATGCCGTTCGAGAAGAAGAACGACAGGTTCGGTGCGAAGTCGTCGATGTGCATGCCGCGCGCCAGGTAGGCTTCGACAAACGTAAAACCGTTCGACAGCGTAAACGCCAGCTGCGAGATCGGGTTCGCGCCGGCTTCGGCGATGTGGTAGCCCGAGATCGACACCGAGTAAAAATTGCGCACCTGGTGGTGCACGAAATACTCCTGGATGTCGCCCATGACCTTCAGCGAAAACTCGGTCGAGAAGATGCAGGTGTTCTGGCCCTGGTCTTCCTTCAGAATGTCGGCCTGCACGGTGCCGCGCACGTTGGCCAGCACCCATTCCTTGATCTTCTGCGCTTCGTCGGAGGTTGGCTGGCGACCGTTGTCGGCGACGAACTTGTCGATCTGCTGGTCGATGGCGGTGTTCATGAACATCGCCAGGATGGTCGGCGCCGGGCCGTTGATCGTCATTGAGACGGACGTGCTTGGGCTGCACAAATCGAAGCCGTCGTACAGCACCTTCATGTCGTCCAGGGTCGCGATCGAGACGCCCGAGTTGCCGACCTTGCCGTAGATGTCAGGACGCAGCGCAGGATCGGCGCCGTACAGCGTGACCGAATCGAAGGCGGTCGACAGGCGTTTTGCATCCATCCCGGTCGAGACCAATTTAAAACGCTTGTTGGTGCGGAAGGCGTCGCCTTCGCCGGCGAACATGCGGGTCGGGTCTTCGCCTTCGCGTTTGAAGGCGAACACGCCGGCCGTGAACGGGAAGGAGCCCGGCACGTTCTCCAGCATCAGGAAGCGCAGCACTTCGCCGTGGTCCTCGAACTTCGGCAGCGCGACTTTACGGATGGTGGTGCCGGACAGGGTTTTTTGCACCAAAGTGGTGCGAATTTCCTTGTCGCGGATTTTGACGACGTAATCGTCGCCGGCGTAGGCGGCCTGCATGTCGGGCCACATGGCCAGCAGCTTCTTGGCGCCGGCTTCCATCGCGTTGTCGCGCTCGGTGATCAGGTCGTCCAGGACCACTTCGCGGTTCGCGGCGGCCAGCATGCGCTTGGTTTCGCTGAGCTGCTGGCGCTCGCGTGCCAGCTTCACCTGTTTCGCCGTGTTCTTGTGGTAGCCGCGCACGGTGTCCGAGATCTCGGCCAGGTAGCGCGCGCGGGCCGGCGGCACGATCACGTTCTTGCCGCTCGAATGCTTTTGCGGCGGGACGGCCAGTTTCGATGACTCGATGTGCAGACCGAGTTCGGCCAGTTTCGGCAGCAGGCCGTGGTACAGGGCGGTCACGCCGTCGTCGTTGAAGCGCGAGGCTTGCGTACCGAAGACCGGCATCTGGTCCGGGCTCTGGCTCCACAGTTCGCGGTTGCGCTGGTACTGCTTGGCCACGTCGCGCAGCGCGTCTTGCGCGCCCTTGCGGTCGAACTTGTTGATCGCAATAAAATCGGCGAAATCGAGCATGTCGATTTTCTCCAGCTGCGAGGCGGCGCCGAATTCCGGGGTCATCACATACATTGAGGCGTCGACGTGCGGCACAATCGCCGCGTCGCCCTGGCCGATGCCGGAAGTCTCGACGATGACCAGGTCGAAACCGGCGACCTTACAGGCGGCGATCACGTCCGGCAGCGCGTGCGAAATTTCGGAACCCGCTTCGCGCGTGGCGAGCGAGCGCATGAAGACGCGGCTGACGCCATTCCACGGGGCGATCGCGTTCATGCGGATGCGGTCGCCGAGCAGGGCGCCGCCCGACTTGCGGCGCGACGGGTCGATCGAAATCACGGCGATGTTCAGGCGGTCGTTCTGGTCGAGACGGATGCGGCGAATGAGTTCATCGGTGAGCGAGGATTTGCCGGCGCCGCCGGTGCCGGTGATGCCGAGCGCCGGCACTTTTAATGTATCGGCCGCTTCGACGATCTGCTTGCGCAGCTCGGGGTCGACTTTGCCGTTTTCCAGTGCGGTGATCAGCTGGGCCAGCGGGCGGTGGCGTTCGGCGATGTCGCCGTTTTGCAATGCGTCGATCGTGGTCGGTGCGTAGGGCGAGAGGTCGATGTCGCAGGCTTCGATCATCGAACGGATCATGCCGACCAGTCCCATGCGCTGGCCGTCTTCCGGGCTGAAGATGCGGGTCACGCCATAGGCGTGCAGTTCTTCGATTTCGGACGCGACGATCACGCCGCCGCCGCCGCCGAACACTTTGATGTGCGCGCCGCCGCGCTGGCGCAGCAGGTCGATCATGTACTTGAAATATTCGACGTGGCCACCCTGGTAGCTGGAGATGGCGATGCCCTGCACGTCTTCGGCCAGGGCCGCGGTGACGACGTCGTCGACCGAACGGTTGTGGCCGAGGTGGATGACTTCGACGCCGTTCGACTGCAGGATGCGGCGCATGATGTTAATCGAGGCATCGTGGCCGTCGAACAGCGACGCGGCGGTGACGAAGCGGACCTTGTTGGCGAGCTTCGGCTGCTCCGGCAGCTCGAGCTTGGCGGCGGTGGTGATGTCGTTCATGGAGTTCCTTCTGGTCGGAAGCGGACAGGGTCGATTTGTACGGTATATGACGTTAACGTTAACGTCAAGTTCAGGATGTAAGGTAACGCGGTGTTCGGGCTTGACCCGTAGGGTGGGCAGGTTTCCCGCCCACGCGTTCAACGGGCGTTTGATCTTTCGCGAAGTATCTGCGCCCGGTTGAACGCGTGGGCGGGAGACCCGCCCACCCTACGTCCCTACGTATTACGTCACGTGGCGATCAGGCTGCGCGCTTGATGACGTTGCCCGAAAGCAGCTCCGCCTTGCGCACACGGAAGGCTTCGACCGCCTTTTCCTTCACGTGGCCGAAGCCGCGGATCTGTTCGGGCAGGTTCGCCAGCTCGACGGCAGTGGCATACGACGCAGCGTTCAGCGAGGGCAGCAGCGCCTCGATCATCGCACGGTATTCGACGATCAGCGCGCGCTCCATCTTGCGCTCGGCGGTATGGCCGAACACGTCGAAGGCGCCGCCGCGCAGGCCCTTGAATTTCGCCAGCACGCTGAAAGCCTTCAGCATCCACGGACCGAATTCGGCTTTCACCAGCTGGCCCTTGGCATCCTTCTTCGCGAACAGCGGCGGCGCCAGGTTCAGCTTGAACTTGAAGTCGCCTTCGAACTGGGATTTCACCTGCTCGAGGAAGCGGCCGTCGGTGTACAGGCGCGCCACTTCGTATTCGTCCTTGTAGGCCATCAGCTTGAAGTAGTACTTGGCGACCGCCAGCGACAGCTTGTTGCCCAGGCCTGCAGCCGTTTCGGCCGCACGCACGCGCTCGACCAGCTCGGCGTAGACGCCGGCGTAGGCCGCGTCCTGATAGGCGGTCAAGGTGTCGACGCGCTTCTTGATGACGGTCTCCAGGCTTTGCGGCATCTGCACCAGCACGGCCTGGGTTGGCGTGGCGACCTTCTCGACGCGTTTAACGTCGAGCGCGGCGCGGCGGCCCCAGAGGAAGCTCTTCTTGTTCGAGGCAACCGCGACGCCATTGAGTTCGATCGCGCGCATCAGCGAGGCCTCAAGCAGCGGGATGCGGCCCTTCTGCCAGGCGTAACCCATCAGGAACAGATTCGTTGCGATCGAGTCGCCCATCAAGGCAGTGGCCAGCTTGGTCGCATCGACGAAGTCGGCGCCGTCAACGCCGCCGACCGCTTCCACGATCAGGCCGCGCACGTCGTCGGCCGGGAACTGCCAGTCGGCGTTCTGGGCGAAGGTGCCGGTCGGCTGCTCGTGCAGGTTGACGATGGCCAGCGTACGGCCCGGACGCATTTTGGAAATCGCATCGGCCGCGCCGGTGGTCAGCATGTCGCAGCCCAATACAAGATCCGCTTCGCCGGTGGCGATGCGCTGGGCGCGCAGGCGCTCGGGCGTGGCCGCGATTTTCACGTGCGAGGTGACGGAACCGTTCTTCTGGCTCATGCCGGTCATGTCCAGCACCGAGGCGCCCTTGGCTTCCAGGTGCGCGGCCATGCCCATCAGCGCGCCGACGGTGATGACGCCGGTGCCGCCGATACCGTTGATCAGGATGTTGTACGGGTGCTCGATCGACGGCAGCACTGGCTCGGGCAGCGCGCCCCAGCCGTCATCGCTATCGCCTTTCGTGACGCCGGCCTTGCTCTTTTTCAGCGTGCCGCCTTCGACGGTGACGAAGCTCGGGCAGAAGCCCTTGGCGCAGGAGTAATCCTTGTTGCAGGACGACTGGTCGATGGTGCGCTTGCGGCCGAAGTCCGTCTCTTTCGGCAGGATCGAGACGCAGTTCGACTGGATGCCGCAATCGCCGCAGCCTTCGCAGACGGCTTCGTTGATGACCATGCGCTTTGGCAGGTCGGGGAACTCGCCTTTTTTACGGCGGCGGCGCTTTTCGGCGGCGCAGGTCTGGTCGTAGATGATGACGGTCACGCCCGGCAGGTCTCGCAGTTCACGCTGGATGTCGTCCATCTCCTTGCGGTCGTGCAGGGTGACGAGGGCAGGCAGGGACGAACGGTCTGCGTAGCGGGATAAATCTTCGGTCACCAGCGCGATGCGTTTCACGCCTTCGGCCGCCATCTGCTGGGCGATCATCGGCACCGAGGTCTGGCCGTCGACCGGCTGGCCGCCGGTCATCGCGACCGCGTCGTTGTACAGGATTTTATAGGTGATGTTGACCTTGGCCGAGACGGCGGCGCGCACGGCCAGGTAGCCCGAGTGGAAATAGGTGCCGTCGCCCAGGTTCTGGAACACGTGCGGCACTTTCGAGAAGGCGGCCTGGCCGATCCAGGGCGCGCCTTCGCCGCCCATGTGGGTGGTCAGCTTGTTCATCTCCGGGTAGATCGAGGTCGCCATCACGTGGCAGCCGATACCGGCCAGCGCGAAGGAGCCTTCCGGCACCTTGGTCGAGGTATTGTGCGGGCAGCCGGAGCAGTAAAACGCCGGGCGGAAGGGCGTGGTGATCGCCTTTTGCAGCACGGCGTCTTTGGCGTCGAGGAAGGCCAGGCGCGCCTTGATCAAGTCACGCGTCGCTTCGTCGGTGATCAGGCGCGCGATGCGGCCGGCGATCACGCGGGCGACCTGGGCCACCGAGAAATCGGCTTTTGGCGGCAGCAGCCAGTCGCCGCGCGGGGCGACCCACTCGCCCTTGTCGTCGAACTTGCCGATGATGTGCGGGCGCACGTCGTCGCGCCAGTTGTAGAGCTGCTCCTTCAATTGGTATTCGACGACTTGCCGCTTTTCTTCGACTACCAGGATTTCGTCCAGGCCCTGCGCGAATTCGCGCACGCCTTCCGGTTCCAGCGGCCAGATCATCGCGACCTTGAACAGGCGCAGGCCGACCTTCGCGGCCATGGTTTCGTCGATGCCCAGTTCTTCCAGCGCTTCCAGCACGTCGAGATAGGATTTACCCGAGGCGATGATGCCGAGCTTCGCGTTCGGGCTGTCGATGGTGGTGTGATTGAGTTTGTTTTCGCGGGCGTAGGCGAGGGCTGCGTAGATTTTATAGTCCTGCATCAGCGCTTCCTGATTGCGCGCCTGCTGGCCCAGCGGGACCGACGATAAACGCGTATTCAGGCCGCCTTCGGGCATGGCGAAATCCTGCGGCAGCTTCACTTGCACGCGCTGCGGGTTGGCGTCGACCGAGGCGCTCGATTCGACCGTGTCGGCCAGCGCTTTGAAGGCGACGGCGCAGCCGGAGAAACGCGACATGGCCCAGCCGTGCACGCCGAGGTCGAGGTATTCCTGCACGTTGCACGGGTAGAGCACCGGGATCATGCAGGCCGAGAAGATGTGGTCGGACTGGTGCGGCAGGGTCGAGGAATAGGCGCCGTGGTCGTCGCCGGCCACCAGCAGCACGCCGCCGTGTTGCGCGGTGCCGGCATGGTTCATGTGTTTGAAGACGTCGCCGCAGCGGTCGACGCCCGGGCCCTTGCCGTACCACATGGCGAACACGCCGTCGTATTTGGTCGGGCCGATCAGGTCGACCGTTTGCGTGCCCCAGACGGCGGTGGCGGCCAGGTCTTCGTTCACGCCCGGTACGAACTGGACATGGCTCGCTTCCAGATGGGTTTTCGCTTTCCACAGGGTCTCGTCGAGTCCGCCCAGGGGCGAGCCGCGGTAGCCGGACACGAAGCCGGCGGTGTTCAGGCCGGCGGCGGCGTCGCGCTCGCGCTGCATCATCGGCAGGCGCACCAGGGCCTGGATACCCGACAGGAAGATGTTGCCCGATTTCGCGGTGTATTTATCGTCGAGGGTGACGGTGGTGAGGCGGGACGAAATAACATCCTGCGCAGCTTGCGGCGCGACGGTATCGGGCATGACGGACTCCATGGGTATTCGAGAGATCCCGCCGCGTCGAACACACCGGGTAGGCGCGTTATCGACGGCGGGGTGGTATCGCGGTGGGCGATCGCCTGTCCGAACCGGGTCGGTTCAACAGGCGCGTGGAGTGTATGACCTTCCCGCTAGCAGGGGAAATAGGGAATGCGGATAGGGGTATAAGAAAAAATGATAGCAGTTATTCACGAAGTCGCGCACCGGGCCAGCCGCCATTCGCGCACAGCGTTTCGGTAACCTGTCGTACCAGGCGGCTGATGGCCGCGGCCGCATTCGTCAGCGGGATATTGCGCGAGGCGCAGAGGGTGACGCTGCGCCGGATCGGCGGGTGCTCGACCGGGGTCGCGGTCAATAAGCCGCTTTCGATCTCGGCCCGCAGCGGCGCCAGCGGCAGGAGGGTGGCGCCCATGTCGGCCAGCAGGGCCGACTTCAGGATCGCGATCGAGTTGATTTCAATCAGGTTAGTCAGGGCCAGGCCGGCGCTGGACGCCGCCTGCTCGATCAGCGGGCGCACGCCGTGCTGCTGGGCCGGCAGGATCAGGGTCGTGGCGAGCGCCGCACCGAGTGCGATTGCCGGCCCCACCGGCCTGGCCGTGGAATCGGCGCGGCAGATGTACATCAGGTCTTCCTGCACCAGGGGCGTGGTCTCGAAGGCCCCGAGCTGGCCATCGTCGAACAGGACCGCCAGGTTCAGGCGGCCGGATTTCAACTGGTCGGTCAGGCTGCCCGAGATCTCTTCGGTCAGCTGCAGCGTGATTTCGGGATAGGTTGCCCGGGCGGCGGTGAGCAGGGGCAGGGCCAGCGCTCCGGAAATGCTGTGCGGCAGGCCGAGCGAGACGCTGCCCGAGGGACGGGTAGTGGACTGGGTGACCGCCGAGCGGGCGTCGGCCACCTGTTTCAGGATGGCCTGGGCGTGTTCGTAAAAGACTTTGCCCGCATCGGTGCTGAGCACGCCATGCGCGGAACGGTGCAGCAGCTGGGCGCCGAGTTCTTCTTCCAGCTGGCGCAGCTGCTGGGTGAGCGCCGGTTGCGCCACGTGCAGCACGAGGGCAGCGCGCGAGAGCGACCCGTGATCGACGATGGCAACAAAATAACGAAGTTGTCGTAATTCCATGAAGAATCAACTTGTGCCTAGTTGCAACACTTAAATGACGAAAAGTTTATTCTCGGAAACATACTTGCTATACTAGGTAGTCCGTCGCGGTGGCGGAGATTAACATATCGTTGGATTGTAGCAATGCTCAAGAAAATCGATTCCTCCCAGTTGCGCGTGGGCATGGCCATCCACGACCTCGACTGCGGCTGGATGGAACACCCCTTCGTGCGCGCCAAGTTCGTCCTCAGTACCGACGATGAAATCCGCAAGATTACCCGTGCCGGCATCCGCAACGTCGTCATCGACTGCGCCAAGGGCATCGATGTCGAGGCCGCGCCGACGCTTGCAGAAGCCCAGGCCAAGACCGAAGCCGAGGTAACGGCGATTGCTAGCAAACCCGTCAACCTGGTGCGCACTTCGCTGGGCGACGAGATGCAGCGCGCCGTCGGCATCCGGCGCCAGGCAGTGCACCTGGTGCGCACGGTGATGCAGGATGCGCGTCTTGGTAAAGCGGTCGAGATGGAAAATGTCTCGCCGGTCGTGCAGAGCATCACCGAATCGATCCTGCGCAATAACGGCGCCTTGCTCAGCCTGATGCGCATCAAGACCAAGGACGACTATACCTTCCTTCATTCGGTCAGTGTGTGCACCTTGCTGGTGGCCTTCTGCCGCTCGCGCGGCCTGGACGAGGAAACGATTTACCAGGCTGGCGTCGGCGGCTTGCTGCATGACACCGGCAAGGCGCTGGTGCCCGATTCCATCCTGAACAAGCCCGGGCGCCTGACCGACGAGGAATTCGCGATCATCAAGAAGCACCCGCGCGACGGTTACGACATCCTGCGCCAGACGCCGGAAATCGGCGCCATTCCCCTCGACATCACCCTGCACCACCACGAGCGGCGCGATGGCAGCGGGTATCCGGAAATGCAGAACGAGGGCGAGATTTCGGAACTGGCGCAGATGGCGGCGATCGTCGACGTCTACGACGCCATTACCTCGGACCGCAGCTACCACAAGGGCATGTCGGCGGCCGAGGCACTGCGCAAGATTTACGAGTGGAGCAAGTTCCACTTCAATCCGGCGATGGCCCAGGAATTCATGCGCTGCGTCGGCATTTATCCGGTCGGCACGATGGTGATGCTCGAATCGGGGCGCCTGGGGGTGGTGGTGGAGCCGCACGAGAGCAACCTGCTCACGCCGAAGGTGAATGTGTTCTTCAATACCAAGAAGCAGATGTACATTCGCCCGGAGCTGCTCGACCTGTCGCGCGCACTTGGTTTTGGCGGCGGCGACAAGATCGTGAGTCACGAGTCGCCGGATAAATGGCGCGTCGATCCGAACAAGTTCCTGCTGGTGTCTTAAAAGAACTCGGCGGTGTCGTTCGACGTCACCGTCTGCAGCAGCCCGCGCTCGACCAGCTCGTTGTAATGGCAGGCCTGGTTGCGGCCGTGGGTCTTGGCGTAGTACAGGGCCTGGTCGGCATGGCCGAGCGTGACCACGGGAGAATCGTAGGGGTTGATGCTGACAAAGCCGATACTCACCGTGACCTGTCCCACCTGCGGGAACTGGTAGGTTTCGACATTGCCGCGGAAGCGGTCGATGATGCGGCGCGCGTTTTCCAGCGTCGTCGAGCGCAGCAGGACCACGAATTCTTCTCCGCCGAAGCGAAACACCCGGTCCTGGGCGCGAAACGATGCTTGCAGCTGGTTCGCGATCAGGATCAGCACTTCATCCCCATACAAGTGGCCGAAGGTGTCGTTCACCATCTTGAAATGGTCGACATCGACAACGGCCAGCCATCCCTTTTCTTCTTCCTGATTGCAGCGCCGTTCAAGCTGGCCCGGTAGCGGCGGCTCCAGTTCGGCCGGGCATTGCAGCACCCGCGCCAGCTGGTCTTCGAAGGTCTTGCGGTTGAGCAGGCCAGTGAGCGAATCGCGTTCGCTGTAGTCGAGCAGATTCTGGAAATTGCGGTAGACGCCGACGATGCCGGCAATCATGTGGATGGTGTCGGCGGGGAAGGGCGCGTCGCGCACGATTTCGAGGCAGGTGTCGGCCTTGTCGCCGAACCAGATCGGTAGCCACAGGGTGCGCGTACAACCGGGACCGCAGGTTTCGACGCTGGTGTCGTGGCGCGCCAGGCAGGCCGCCAGGTCCGGATAGGCGTCCAGCGGCTGGCCAGGCGCGCCGCTGTCGTGCAGATCCTCGATGCGTGCGGCGCCGCCGCTGCCGATGCTGGCACGCACCCGCACATATTGGCAGGCGCCGACGGTGGTGATGGACAACACCCGCGTGTGCGCGGCGGCGGCCAGCTCCTGCACTGCCGCCACCACGGAGATGTCGAGCATCGCATGGTCGCGGTGGCCGGTCATGTCCACCATGTGTTTCAGAAGGGAATCCATGTCATTCTCAGAAATGTAATCAACACGGCACGGCTCTCCCAGGCCGGCGCGGCCACCGAAATTTCCTAAGAGCAAGCGAAACAGGATAATCCCTTTTTGTTATCCGAGCAATATTTGCGCGCGTCTTTTTGGCGTTTCAGGCGACACATCGCGCCACATGCGCCCCGCATCAATGTTTTATATAGGAAATTAATTCTACTGAGAAAGCTTGCCTTAAATCAACTTGCCGTACGGCATCATATTTTATAGTGAACTCACTGCAACGGAAACGGCGAAGCGCAGTTGGCGACGTCAAGGGAAGTGCTACCGCTGCAGGGTTGTTCTTATAAACCACCATATGGAGTTTTCATGAAAACGATCTCTACCGCTGTGCAAGCTTTCTTCGCTGACGAAGATGGTGTCACTGCCATCGAGTATGCCCTGATCGCTGCGCTGGTTGGTGTCGGTGTGGCGGTTGCCGCAAAAGCCTTGGGTACTGGTATTAGCTCGGCGTTCAATAACATCGTGAACCGTCTGGCTACTGCTGTTGCGTAATTAGGCCCGTTCGCCCTCCGGATTGCGGTCCGGAGGGCTTTTTTTTTTGACCACATGGAGTTTTTATGAAAACGATCTCTACCGCTGTGCAAGCGTTCTTCGCTGACGAAGATGGTGTCACCGCCATCGAGTATGCCCTGATTGCTGCGCTGGTTGGCGTCGGTGTGGCGGTTGCCGCGCAAGCGCTGGGTACCGGTATCAGCTCGGCGTTCAATAACATCGTGAACCGACTGGCTGCTGCTGTCGCGTAATTAGGCCCGTTCGCCCTCGGATTCGGTCCTGAGGGCTTTTTTGGGAGCTTGATCATGCCGATTTCGACCTGGCTCGACTTGCTGTTAATCATTCTCGTTGTCGGTGCGGCTGTAACCGACTTGTCCATCCGCAAAATCCCGAATCTTTTCCTGCTGCTCGCATGGTGCGGCGTGTTCGGCCTGCACCTGTGCGACACCGCTCCCCTCGATGGCCTGGCGCGTGCACTGGGCGGTGCGGCCATCGGTTTCATCCTGTTCCTGCCGCTGTACGTGGTGCGCGGCATGGCAGCCGGCGACGTCAAGCTGATGGCAACCGTCGGCCTCTTCCTTGGGCCTGAAGAAACGGCACTTGCCTGCGTCCTGACCTGGTGCCTGGGTGGGGTGATGGCGGTGGTGATGATCTTGATGACGCGGCGCTGGGGAGATGCCTGCGTCAACTTGCGCACGCTGCTGTTGTCCCAACTGCTACGCCTCGGGCCGCCGACCCCGGACAGCGCGCTGGCCCGCCCGAGCGTGGGCTCGATGCCATATGGACTTGCCATCGCCTTGAGTACGCTCTGGCTGTTAGCACAAAGTCATCTTCCGTAACGGTAACGGCTTGCTGCGGCTCAATGGCTTGGAAGACCTGGTGGCTAGAATGAATTCGATGTCTCGAGGGAATGTGCCCTCGTAAATGCAAGGAGAACTACGATGAGCGAAGCGCTGTCTTTCGCGGCGTCTGCGGCCGTTACCGGTATGGCGCCGGGTGTGCCCGCCCTGCCACCAGGGGAGGTCGAAATCGCCGCGATTTTGCCGCGCCAGCCAAGGACAGTCGCCGATACGGGGCTCGACCTGCGCTTGTTGTCCGGCCTTGTGCTCAAGACCTTGCATGTGACCGGGCGCGCGCCCTTGCCGCTCCTGGCCGGGAAACTGCGCCTGTCGATCAGTGTGTTGCGTGAAGTGCTGGGCGCCATCACGGTCGAGCAGCAAGCCGAAGTCGCCTGGTCGGGCGACTCGGATATCGATGTCCAGTACCAGTTGACGCCGATCGGTCAACGCGCCGCGCTCGATTGCCTGGCCCACTCGCCGTATATCGGCGCCGTTCCGGTAACGCTCGACGCCTATCGCGCGATGGTCGAGCGCCAGTCGCTGCGCCGGCCAGTCCTGCGCCACGCGCAACGGCAAGGCGGCCGGCCCGCGTCTCCTTCATACGCAACGGCACCGGGCGCACTCGCGGCCATGCTGGCCGACGACGGGCTCGATCCGGCCTTGTGCGAGGTGCTGGGGGCGGCGCTGCATGCGCAGCGGCCGCTGTTGCTGCATGGCCCGACCGGTTCCGGCAAGACCACATTGGCGCGCAAGCTGGCGCGCCTGCTGCCAGGGGCGGTCGCCGTGCCGTATGCGATCCTGGTCGGAGAACGGATCGTGCCGTTCCACGATCCGCTGCGTCATCCGGCGCCGCTGCCGCTGGGACGCCAGCAGCAGGAAGAACGGCGCAGCTGCGACGCGCGCTGGGCCATCTGCCAGCGTCCGCTGGTGCATGCCGGCGCTGAACTCGATGCGGCCATGCTCACGCTGCACCCCGATCCCGACAGCGGCATCCATCACGCCCCGCTGCAACTGCAGGCCAACAATGGCATCCTCGTTCTCGACGATATCGGGCGTGGCCGTACGCCGCTGGCCGAACTGCTCGCCACCTGGCTCGGCATGCTCGACGGCGCTCCGGCGCGTCTGGTGGCGGGCGGACATGGGGAGAGCATGCCATTCGACGCGATGCTCGTGCTCGTTACCAACCAGGCACCGGCCAGCGTCTTCGATCCGGCTTTCCTGCGCCGTATCGCTTACCGCATCGGCATGGGGCCGCTGGCCGAGCCAGGCTACCGCGCATTGATGCGCCGTGCCAGCCGCTTGCATGGCCTCGATTGCGACGAGGCCATGCTCGATCACCTGGTCAGGCACCTGCACCGCGCCAACGGCACGCCGCTGCTGGCTTGCTATCCGCACGAGCTGCTCGGCCGCGTGCTCGATTTCGCCGGTTTTGCCGGCACCGAACCCCGCCTGACGATTGCTGCCCTGGAGCAGGCGTGGAACAGTATCTGTACCAGCGGCAGCGCCCCGGCCTCGTGCCCCGTCGCAGGAATCGAACCATGAAAAACAAGCGTGCCCTTGTCGTGATGGCCATTGCCATTCTGTTCGGCCTGACCGCCGTGATCCTCGCTTCACGCTGGCTGCTGCTGCAGCCGACCTCCAGCGCCGGGCACATCGCGGTGGCGGCGACCGATATCAACCTCGGCCAGCGTTTGACGCCGGAGATGGTCAAGCTCGCCGAATGGCCCGCCGACAGCGTGCCCAAGGGTGCATTCACCGATCCGGCGAAGCTGACCGGCCGGGTGCTCAAGAGCAGCTTGCTGGCGGGCGAGCCGGTGAGCGAAGCCAAACTGGCGCCGGCCGGCACGCTCGGTGGACTGTCGGCCTTGATCACCGAAGGCAAGCGCGCGATCACGGTGCGCGTCAACGACGTCATCGGCGTGGCTGGCTTTACGCTGCCGGGAAATTATGTCGACATCATCGTCAGCACCCAGAAGGACCCGAGCCCCGAGACCAACGCACGCGAAGAAAGTATTTCGAAGATCGTCCTCGAACGCATCCTGGTGCTGGCGGTGGCACAGGAAGTCAACCGCGACGAAACCAAGCCGCGTGTGGTGAATGCCGTCACGCTCGAGGTCACGCCGGAACAGGCCGAGAAACTCGACCTGGCGCGCAGTGTGGGCACGCTGTCGCTGGCGCTGCGCAACCAGGTCGATCCGCTATCGGCGCAGACCGAAGGCGCGACCAAGCTGACCTTGCTGCCGGTGGCCGCGCCTATCGTCAAGCCAGTGCCACCGAAGCCGGCCGCTATGCCGCGCCGTCCCGAGAAGCCCACGGTACTGCGGGTCGCCACGCCACCCGTGCGACGCAATTGCGTCTCCGTCATCAACGGCCTGCATTCCTCGCAAGAGTGCCTCTGATCCCTTTACCGTGTCAGGTGAAATCATGAACTCCAGTTCAAAACCGTCCGCCTACTCCATCCGTCCGCGCGTCGGCTTGGGTTTGCTGCTGCGCCAATGTGCGCTTGGCAGCGCAGCGCTGGCGCTGGCCGGGGCCGCGCACGCTGCCCGCGTCACGCCCCAGGCCGATGCTGCACCGGCCGCTGGCGAACGCAACGGTACCGGGCCGCGCTGCAGCGGCGAAGCGGCGCGTCCTGCGCAGGTGGCGCTGCAGATGGGTAAATCGACCCTGATGCGCCTGCCCGAAGCGGTCCAGAACCGCAGCGTCGGCAACCCGGAAGTGGTGCAGGCGATGCTGGTGTCGGCGGACACGATGTACATCGCCGGCATCGATGTCGGCACCACCAATATGATCATCCAGGGCCGTAGCGGCTTGTGCAGCGTGCTCGATATCACGGTGTCGATGGATCCCAGCGCGCTGCAAGCAACGCTGGCCGCGGTCATGCCCGAGGAAAAAGACATCCGCGTCGTGGCGGCGGCCGATTCGCTGGTGCTGACCGGGACCGTCTCGGACTCCGCGGCACTGGCCCACGCCGCCGAACTGGCCAGCGCCTACGTGCGCCGTCCACTACGTCCGCTGGGCGCGGTGCCGAAGGAACTGGCGCCGAACGCGGCGGGCGCGGCGGGCGGCGGCGGTCCCAACCTGCGCCTGGTCAACCTGCTCGGTGTGGCGGCTCCCCAGCAGGTGCAGCTCGAAGTGAAGGTGGCCGAAGTGTCGAAAAACCTGCTCGAAAAGCTCGAGACAGGCGTGAACTGGAAATTTTTCGGTTCGGGCAGTTGGGCAACCGCGCTGGCGACGAACTTCCTGAGTGGCACCTTGAAAACCGGCCTGGTTTCCGGGCGCACGGACGGCAATGGGTATGGCGTCGCCGCCCAGAGGCAGGACAGCCTGGTGCGGGTGCTGGCCGAGCCGAACGTCATGGCCATCAGCGGCCAGGAAGGCAGTTTTCTCGCCGGCGGCAAGTTTTATATTCCGGTCGCACAGGACAACAACAAAATCACGTTGGAAGAAAAGGAATACGGCGTGGGGCTGCGATTTACCCCGACGGTGCTCAGTGGCGGCCGGATCAACCTGCGCGTCGCGCCCGAAGTCTCGGAGCTGTCGCGTGAAGGGATCGGTATCAATGCGTCGGGCATGTCCGCGGGCGCGATCTTGCCGGTCGTGACCACGCGCCGGGCCAGCACCACGGTCCAGCTTTACGACGGGCAAAGCTTCGCCATCGGCGGCCTGATCAAGAATAACCTGGTCACCAGCCTGAAAGGGCTCCCGGGACTGGGCGAGGTTCCGGTGCTTGGCGCGCTGTTTCGCAGCACTGATTTTCAGCAAGACCGTACCGAACTCGTCTTCGTGATCACGGCGCGCCTGGTCAAGCCGCTGACGGCCACCGGCTATGCCTTGCCGACCGACGGCGTCGATGCCCCGTCGCGCGCCGCCCTGATGCTGGGCGGGCGCCTGGAAAGCAAGGCAGAAATGCCCGCGCCAGTCGCGCGTACCGGCCAGAGCGTCGACGGTTTCGAACTCAAATAGGAGGCGGCAATGATCACCAGGACCATCGCAGGAATCGCGGCGCTGATGCTGCTGCAAGGCTGCGCGAGCGCGCCGCGTTTCGACCAGAACTTCGGCACGGCGGTGCGTACCAATCTCGCCGCGCAGACGGTCGATCCGCGCGCCGCGGCCAATACCAACCCCGCCAAGGGTATCGACGGGCCCGCTGCGCTGGCTGCCCAGGAGCGCTACCAGCGTTCCTTTATCCAGCCCGACAGCGCCGCGAGCACGCCGATGCTCAATACCGTCGGCAGCGGGCGCTAAGGCCGCGTCAACCATCGGTCTTGCTCGTTGCCGTCCCGAAAGCCAGTGCCTCACGAGGATTGTCATGAAAGCCCTACTGATCAGCCGCGACAGCCTGCTGTTTGCCGAGCTCGCCTCCCAGGGCGCGGCACGGGTGCCGCCGCTGAACGTGGCCAACAGCCGTGTCTCCATGCGCGAGGCGCTCGATCGGCCGCTGGGCGAGGCGCCGGGCGTGGTGATCGTCGATGCCGGCGACGGCGCGCCCGACGATGCCGACCTGCTCGAACGGATGGCGCGCCAGTATCCGGAAGCGCAATTCATGCTGCTCACCAGCGAGCATCAGCCGGAATTCCTGATTCGGGCAATGCGTGCCGGCGTGCGCGAGGTGCTGCAGCTGCCGCTCGTGCACCGGGCCTTCCATGAGGCGATGGACCGCATCGCCACCGCCGCCGGCGTCGCCCAGCTTCGCGACGGCAAGGTGCTGGCTTTCATCGCCTGCAAGGGCGGCAGTGGCGCGACCTTCATTTCGACCAACTTCGGCTATGCGCTTGCCACGCTGGCCGAAAAGAAGGTGCTGTTGATCGACCTGCACGGCCAGTTCGGGGATGCGGCGCTGTATGTCTCGGACCAGAAGCCGGCCATGACGCTGTCCGATGTATGCAAGCAGATCGCACGCATCGACGGGCCTTTCCTCGATTCCTGCCTGGTGCACGTCACGCGCGGCTTCGGCGTGCTGGCCGCGGCTGACGACCCATCGCAAGCGAAGGAAGCCAAGCCGGAACACATCGACGCCATCCTGCGCGTGGCGCGCCAGCACTACGACTACATCGTGCTCGATGTCGGGCGCCAGATCGACGCCGTCTCGCTGCGCGCGCTCGACAGCACCGATACCATTTATCCGGTGCTGCAGCTGGCGCTGCCCGACATTCGCGACGCACGCCGCCTGCTCGATATCTTCCGGTCGCTCGGCTACCCGCTCGAGACCATCCGCCTGATCGTCAACCGTTACGAAAAAGGGGGACGCCTGCGCCTGCCCGACCTGCACGCGGCACTCGGCTGCGAGGTCGTGCATACCGTGCCAAACGATTACGTCGCCGTTACCGATTCGGTCAACCAGGGTGTCCCGGTCCTCGAATTGTCGCGCGCCAGCGCGGCGGCGCGCAGCCTGGCCGACCTGGTGGAACTGGTCACCGCACGGCGCGCGCCGGAAACCCGTGGCTTGCTCGACCGCCTGTTCGGACGCGGTGAAGCCGAGTATTGATTTGCAAGGAGAATCCCATGTCGCTGCGCGAACGCCTTTCCATTTCGGACGATGACCGCAAGGCCGGCATGCTGCCCGCCGAAGCCGGCAACGGGGCCTACCAGGAACTGAAAAAGATGATGCACCAGATGATCCTCGACCGGATCGACCTGGAACGCCTGAAGCGCCTGACCGCCGAGCAGTTCAAGCACGAACTGGCACTGCTCATCCAGCGCATCATCGAGGAGGAGCGCATCGTCCTCAATCAGCATGAGCGGCACAATCTCGTGCTCGACATCCAGCATGAAATGCTCGGCTTCGGCCCGCTCGAGCCACTGCTGAACGACCCGACCGTCTCCGATATCCTCGTCAACACGTCCAGCCGCGTCTACGTCGAGCGTCGCGGCAAACTGGAAATGACCGACATCACCTTCCACGACAATGCTCACCTGATGAAGATCATCGAGAAGATCGTCTCGCGCGTGGGCCGCCGCGTCGACGAGTCGAGCCCGATGGTCGACGCCCGCCTGCCCGACGGCTCGCGCGTGAATGCCATCATCCCGCCGCTGGCCATCGACGGCCCCATCCTGTCGATCCGGCGCTTCAGCGCCTCGCCCCTCACGGTAGAGAACCTGCTCGACTACAAAAGCATGACGCCGCCGATGGTGAAGGTGCTGCAAGGCCTCGGCATCGCCAAGATCAACATCCTGATTTCGGGCGGTACCGGCAGCGGCAAGACCACGCTGCTCAATCTGCTGTCAGGCTTCATTCCCGCCAACGAGCGCATCGTCACCATCGAAGACGCGGCCGAGCTGCAGCTGCGTCAGCCGCACGTGGTGCGGCTCGAAACGCGGCCGGCGAACATCGAAGGCAAGGGCGAAGTCACGCAGCGCGCGCTGGTCAAGAATGCACTGCGCATGCGCCCGGACCGCATCATCCTCGGCGAGGTGCGCGGCCCCGAGGCGCTCGACATGCTGCAGGCGATGAATACCGGCCACGAAGGCTCGCTTGCGACGATCCACTCGAACACCCCGCGCGACGCCTTGTCTCGCCTGGAGAACATGGTCGGCATGGCCGGTGTGAACCTGACGCCGCGTGCGATCCGCCAGCAGATCTGTTCGGCGGTGACGGTGGTGGTGCAGGCCTCGCGCCTGATCGACGGCGGCCGCAAACTGGTCAGCATCCAGGAAATCACGGGTATGGAAGGCGACATCATCTCGATGCAGGAGATCTTCCATTTCGAGCAGACCGGCGTCGACCGCGACGGCAAGGTGCTCGGACAGTTCTCCGCAACCGGCGTGCGTCCGCGCTTTGCCGACCGCCTGAAGATGTACGGCGTCGAAATCCCCGACGACACCTTCGACCCCGACCGCATCTTCCAATAAACCCGCAGGCAGTACCTGCAGTGGAGCCGCACAATGGACCTGCTTTTCTACAGCTTCACCGTCTTCCTGTTCGCCGCCGTCATCCTGATGATCGAGGGTTTGTATATATGGTGGTCGAGTAACCACGGCAAGGCTGCCAGGCGCGTCGCGCGCCGGCTGCAGGTCATGTCCGGGGAAGCGGGCCGCTCCGGCGAACGCATCTCGATTCTCAAGCAGCGCCGGTTCAGTGCCCACGAAGGCTTCGATCGCCTGCTGCATCGTATCGAGCCCTTGCAACGGCTCGATACCTTGTTGCTGCAAGCCGGCAGCGCGCTGACGGTGGCCCGTTTCCTCGGCTGTTCCGCGGCTGCCTTCCTGCTGGCCATTCTGGTGAGTACGCACTGGCCATTCCCGTTCGCCCTGCGCTTGCTGGCGGTGCTGCCGGCGCTCGGCATCCCTTATTTTATGGTGCGGCGCGCACGTGCGCGGCGCCTGCGCCGCATCGAGCACCAGTTGCCCGATGCGGCCGACTTCATCGCACGTGCCTTGCGTGCCGGGCACTCGTTTACGAATGTGCTGCAGATCGTCGGCAACGAGCTGCCAGAACCGCTGAGCACCGAGTTCCGTATCGCGCGCGAGGAGATCAATTACGGCGTGCCGATGGGCGAAGCCCTGCATAACATGGCGGCCCGCATCCCGCTGACCGACCTGCGCTACATGATCATCGCGGTGCTGATCCAGCGCGAATCGGGCGGCAACCTGGCCGAAATCCTCGGCAACATCAGCACCATCATCCGCAGCCGCCTGAAGCTGCTGGCCCAGGTGCGCGTGCTGTCGGCCGAGGGCCGCATGTCGGCCTGGATTCTCGGCCTGCTGCCCTTCGGCGTCATGCTGACGCTAACCCTGCTCAATCCGGACTACGTCAGCTTGCTGTGGACCGACCCGACCGGGATCCGCCTGCTGTGGTACGCGGGCGGCATGATCCTGCTCGGCGTCCTCTGGCTGCGCAAGCTGATCCGGATCCGTATTTGAGGAGCTGCCATGAATGCCGCACAATTATCGTTCCTGCTGATCGTTTTCGGCATCGTCTGCGCGCTCGCCTGGCTGGCGATGATCCTGTTCGCGCCGGTGGCGCTGCGCACCCGGTTGCGCCGTTTCATCGGCAAGTCCGATACCACCCAGCTCGAATCCGGCGGCTGGGTGGAGCGGGTGGCCAAGATGACGCAGCCGCTGACCAAGCTGTCGATTCCGGAAGAGGGCTGGGAAAAATCGCCGCTGCGCACCCGCTTCATGAACGCAGGCTGGCGCAACCCATTTGCGCCGACCCTGTTTTTTGCCGCGAAAACGGCACTGGCATTGCTGGGACCCGCCATCATCGGGGTGCTGGTCGCGGCCGCCGTCATCCCGTTGGCGGGCGTCGAGCTGCTGTTCCTGCTGCTGCTGGCGGCAGCGGTCGGCTACTACATGCCCAACCTCAGCCTGAACCACATCGCGCGGCGGCGCCAGCGCGAGATCTTCGAGACCCTGCCCGACGCCCTCGACCTGCTCACCGTGTGTGTCGAGGCTGGCCTCAGCCTGGAACGCGCCTTTGTCAAAGTGGCGGGCGAAATCCATATCAAAAGCGTGACGCTGGCGCAGGAACTGCAGCTGGTTCTGATGGAAATGCGCGCCGGCTTCAGCAAGGACAGAGCCTTGCGCAATTTCGCCCTGCGCAGCGGCGTCGACGACGTCGATACCCTGGTGGCCATGCTGATCCAGTCCGAGCGCTTCGGTACCAGCGTCGGCGACTCGCTGCGCGTGTATTCGGAAAACCTGCGCAACAAACGGCGCATGCAGGCCGAGGAATGCGCCGCCAAGATCGGCCTGAAACTGCTCTTTCCGCTCATCTTCTGCATTTTCCCGACGCTGCTGATGGTCCTGATGGGGCCCGCAGGAATCCAATTGACCCGCACACTGGGCAGCATCAACGGCTCTTGAATCAAGGAAAAATCCCATGCAATCCCGCCGCATCCTCCAACAAATCTCGGTGCTGTGCGCCAGTGCGCTGCTGCTCGCCTGCGCCGACGTCGCACGCCAACCTGCCGCGGCGCCTGCCGCCGATGCCGACCGCGCCTACGACCAGGGGCGCCAGCATCACCTGGCTGGCCGCTATGCCGACGCCATTACGGCCTACCGCAGCGTGCTTGCCGCGTCGCCCCGGCACGTGCGCGCGCGCAATGCGCTGGCGGCGGCATTTGCACGCCAGGGGGATTTCACGCAGGCCATTCCCATCTGGCGCGCGCTGACCGAGGAATTGACAGCGGGGAATGGCCCGGATGGCGCCTACCTGTTTGCCAACCTCGGCTATGCCTATCTGCTGGGTGGCGACCTTCAAAAGGCCGTCGCCGCGCTGGAAAAAGCCTGCGTCCTCGATCCGCTCGACCACCGCGCCTGGAACAACCTCGGCGAAAGCCTGCGCCGGCTCGGCCAGGAGGATCGCGCAGCCTTGATGTTTCGTCAGGCCAATACGCTGCGCAACCACGATTTCCGTGGCGATGTCGCAGCGGCGGGCGGCACGGCGGTGGCGGCGATCAAAGCGGCGGTCGCCAGCCCGGCGCGGCCCGACAACGGCTGGACGGCGACCGAAGTGCGCACGGCCGCCGACGGCACCCTCGAGCTGCTGCGTTCGCCGGCGCAAGGCATGCTGGCGCGCGAGGCGCCGCTACCGCAGCCGCTTCCACCTGCGCCGCGCACGCGACTGGATGTCGTGCTGCTTGAAATTCGCAATGGCAATGGCGTCACCGGCATGGCGCGCTCGCTGTCGCGCCAGATGGTCGGCAATGGCCTGCAGGTAACACGGTTGAGCAACGAAAAGGGCTTCCAGGTGCGCCGCACCCGCATCGAGCACCATGCCGATTTTCGCGCCGCGGCCGAGCTGCTCGCGCAACGGCTGGGCGAGCGCGAAACGGGGCGCTTCGATCCCGTCCAGATTGTGCAGGTCGACACGTGCAAGCCGAACGACATGCTCCTGATCCTGGGCCAGGATCTGGCACGCGGGCAACTGGTGCTACGCCCGGCTGTGCCAAGGGATCGCCTGCTGGCAACAGAGGCGTTGCCAAACAAGGCGCCATAAGGCGCGCTGGCCCGGTACTTTTGTTCCGTATCAAACGCTGTCGATACGCGCACCCGAAAATGAAGCGATATTCTTCATCTCACGGGAGCGTCGCCATGAACATTGCACAGCGTTTCGCATCGATGTTCGCCGCCTTCATGGTCGTCCTGCTGGTCGGTTGCGCGCCGACCAGCACGAGCGAAGGCACGGGTGAATACATCGACGACAGCCTCATCACCAGCAAGGTCAAGGCCGCCTTTGCGTCCGATCCCACCGTGAAGGCCACCGAAGTGAATGTGGAAACCTTCAAGGGCACGGTACAGCTGAGCGGCTTTGTCGAATCGCGCGAGAGCGCCCAGAAGGCGGTACAACTCGCGCGTGAGGTCAAGGGTGTGAAGGAGGTACGCAACAACACCGTCATCAAGTAGCCAACCCTCAGCGCCAGCTCACCTTGCCCATGCCGCCGGTCGTGGCATTGCGCTGCGCCGGCTTGCCATAGACGGTGGCCGAGCCCATGCCGCTCAGGTTCAGGCTCGCCGCCGCGCTGGCGTACACGGTTGCGCCGCCGAGACCGCTCAAGTCGAGGTCCACGGTTTCGGCGCGCAGCTTTTCAGCGTCCAGGTTGCCGATGCCTGCCAGGGTTGCGCGCAGTGTGCGGGTCTGGCCGGTCACGGCGAGCTGCCCGGCGCCGCGCAGCGCAAGGTCCATGCGCTCAGCTTTTGCTGCATCGATCGTCAGGCTGCCGACCCCGCCCAGGCGCGCATCGACATTGCGGTAACTGCCATTGAGCGTGACGGCGCCCGCGCCATCGAGGGCGAGCACGATCTTCTCGCCGCCGAAGCCGCTGACCGTGCTGGCGCCCACACCTTCCGACACGAACTCGGCCAGGTTCGGCACCACCAATTCCGCGCGCAGCTTGGGATTGCGGCCGAGGCTGTAGTTGTTGCGGCGTTCGGTGCCGATCTCCAGTGTTTCTCCGTGCTGGTCCGTCGTCACGCGCGCAACATCCGCCCGTTCACCCGAAATGACGAGCGAGGGCGTCACGCCCTGGCGCACGACGAGATCCACCACGCCGTCGAGTTTGACACGGGTGACGCGGGCATCGACCTTGCGCGTTTCACGCACGAGGTCGGCCGCCAGTGCCGCGCCGGCGCTCAGGGTCAGGGCCGAAGCCATCAGGGTAGTGCCGAGCAGTTTGTTCATGGTTGTCTCCGTTGTCGAGTGGATGAGGCCACTATAGGTGCGGAGACTTGCGATGGTGCGGGCTGTGCGACGGGCTGCATAAACAGCGGAATGAAGCGCCGAAACCGCGTCGATGCCGGCGCCAATTGGCCGCGGCTGCGCGATCGCTTACCGGCGCAGCGCCCGCCTGACCAGCAACCCCGCACCCACCAGCGACAGCACCACTACCGCGAGCGCCAGCCAGCCTTCGTATTCGTGGATCAGGTGCGGCATGCCGGTCTCGTGGGCCTGGGCAGGGGCGGCGGTGAATGTGGCGGCAAGGATCGCCAGCAGGAGTGCGGCAATGGGCGCCACGCGGCGCAGGAACGGGGACATGGCAACTCCTTGATCAGATGGAAGCGGGGACGGCATCGAGCAAGCCTTGACGCCGGATGAATGCAACGATCTCGTCGACACCCGCGCCATGGCGCAGGCTGGTAAACACGAAGGGACGGGATCCGCGCATGCGCGCCGCATCGGCACGCATCACCTCCAGATTGGCGCCGACGTGGGGGGCCAGGTCGGTCTTGTTAATGACGAGCAGATCCGAACGCGTGATGCCCGGCCCGCCCTTGCGTGGAATTTTTTCGCCGCCGGCGACGTCGATCACATAAATCGTCAGGTCGCATAATTCGGGACTGAAGGTCGCCGCCAGGTTGTCGCCGCCCGATTCGAGCAGGATCAGGTCGAGCTGCGGAAAGTCCGCACTCATGCGCGCAATCGCTTCCAGGTTGATCGATGCATCCTCGCGAATCGCCGTATGCGGACAGCCGCCGGTCTCCACGCCCATCAGGCGCTCGGCCGGCAATGCTTCGGCGCGCAGCAGGATCTCCATGTCTTCGCGCGTATAGATGTCGTTCGTGATCACCGCCATCTCGTAGTGCGCGCGCATCGCCTTGCACAGCATTTCGCAGAGCGCCGTCTTGCCCGAGCCGACCGGCCCGCCAATCCCGACGCGCAGCGGCGTTTTGATTGCTTCCATCTCCATCTCCTTATGAGCGGTACAGCCGGCTGTATTGCACTTCATGCCGCATCGACAGCAGCGACAAACCCAGGGCCCAGTTCGACAGCGCGCCGTCCGGCAGCGCCTGCGCGTAGCGGGCGGTCTCTTCGACGGCGGGAGCCAGCGCCAGCAGCATCTTTTGTCCGGCCACCTGGCCCAAGGGGACGGTCTTGACGCAGACCAGCACCTGATTTTCGACCCACGAGAACAGCGCGCCGAGCAGGGCGGCGGCCGGCACCACGCCCAGCGCCGCGGCCGCGCAGGCATAGGCCGCCGGCAGCGACAGGGCGGCGGCGTCGAGCAGTGCCAGCATGCGCGCGTCCGCTTCCGGCACATCATCGAGCAGGGCGCCCAGCAGCTGGCGCAGCGAATAACCCATCTGGATGGTTTCGGCGCGCAGCTCGGCGGTGTCGCGGGCAGCGAGCCAGCGCTCGCTCCAGTCGCAGATGGCAACCCCGTCGCGTTCGGCGAAGGCAAGCAGCAACCGCCACTGCACCGGCGCGTCGAAACGGGCCACTACCTCGTTCAAGGCCGCATGGATCCAGGCACGCGCGCTTGCCGCGTCATGCACCATGCCGGCGTCGATCGCGCTTTCCAGGCCTTGCGAATAGCTGTAGGCGCCGATCGGCAGCGAAGGGCTGGCCAGTTGCAGCAGGCGCAGCAGGGCGGTGTCGTTGATCATGGAAGATCCGACGGCCGGTGAATCTTCTGGCGCACCGGTACCGGCGCCAGCGGATGCTCGCCATGATGGTGGCCGCCGCCATATGCGCCTGCTTCCGGCTCGAACGGCGCCAGCTCGGACCTCACCTGTGCACCCAGCCCGGCCAGCATCTCTTTGAGCACCGGGTCGGCGCGGATGCGCAGCCAGCCATTGCCCACCTGCGCCTGCGTGTGCCGGTTCCCGAGATAAAAGGCACAGCGCACCAGCGCGGCCGCATCTGCGTGCGTCACCGTGTACAGGCTTTCCGCTTCGGCGACGATGCGCACGACGCGGTCATCGTCTCCGCGCAGCAGGTCTCCCCCGCGCAGGACCGTGCCGCGCGGGCGCAGCACCGCCACTTCCTCGCCGTTGACGAGCGCTGCGCGCAGGCGGCTTTTTTCGCGCAAATGAAAGGGCAGCACCAGTTCGTCGTCCACCGGCGCCGGGCCCTCGATCAGGGTATGCAGGATCAGCATGCGTGGCCCCTAAAATAAAAAATAGCGCTGCGCCAGCGGCAACTCGGCCGCGGGCTCGCAGTGCAGCAGCACGCCGTCGGCGCGCACTTCATAGGTTTCGGGATCGACCTGCATGTGCGGCGTGGCGTCGTTGTGAATCATGTCGGCTTTGCCCAGGCGGCGCGTGTCGCGCACCGCCAGCAGCGGTTTAATGAGTCCAAGCTGCGCGCCAATGCCGGCGTCCAGCGCCGCCTGCGACACGAAGGTATGGGACTTGGTCAGGGCGCGCCCGAAGGCGCCGAACATCGGCCGCGCATGAACCGGCTGCGGCGTCGGAATCGAAGCGTTCGGATCGCCCATTTGCGCCGCCGCGATCATGCCGCCCTTGATCACCATCGACGGTTTGACGCCGAAGAAGGCCGGCTTCCACAGCACCAGGTCGGCAATTTTTCCCGGTTCGACCGAACCGACTGCATGCGCGATACCGTGCGTGATGGCCGGATTGATCGTGTATTTCGCCACATAGCGCTTTACGCGCGCGTTGTCGTGGCGTGCGGGGTCGCCCGGCAGGGCGCCGCGCTGCAGCTTCATCTTGTGCGCCGTCTGCCAGGTGCGCAGGATGGTTTCGCCGACGCGCCCCATCGCCTGCGAGTCGGACGACATCATCGAAATCGCGCCCAGGTCGTGCAGGATGTCCTCGGCCGCGATCGTTTCTCTCCGGATGCGCGACTCGGCGAAGGCGATGTCCTCGGCGATCGCCGCGTCGAGGTGGTGGCAGACCATCAGCATGTCGAGGTGCTCGTCGAGCGTGTTGACGGTGTAGGGGCGGGTTGGATTGGTCGACGAGGGCAGCACGTTCGATTCGCCGACGGCGGCGATGATGTCCGGCGCATGGCCACCGCCGGCGCCTTCCGTATGAAAGGTGTGGATCGTGCGGCCTTTGAAGGCGGCCAGCGTATGCTCGAGAAAGCCCGCTTCGTTGAGCGTGTCGCTGTGGATCGCGACCTGGATGTCCATGGCATCGGCCACGCCCAGGCAGGTGTCGATCGCGTTGGGTGTCGTGCCCCAGTCTTCATGCAGCTTGAGGCCGATGACGCCGGCCTGCACCTGTTCAACCAGTGGCCCCGGCTGGCTCGCATTGCCCTTGCCGAAAAAGCCCAGGTTCATCGGAAAGGCCTCGGCCGCCATCAGCATCGAGTGGATGTGCCAGGGCCCCGGCGTGCAGGTGGTGGCGGCCGTGCCGACGGCGGGCCCGGTGCCGCCCCCGAGCGTGGTCGTGATCCCGCTAAACAGGGCTTCCTCGATCTGCTGCGGGCAAATGAAGTGAATGTGGCTGTCGACGCCGCCCGCGGTGACGATCATGCCCTCTCCCGCGATGATCTCGGTCGCGGCGCCGATCACGATCGTCACGCCCGGCTGGATATCCGGATTGCCGGCCTTGCCGATGGCCGCGATCATGCCGTCTTTTAATCCGATATCGGCCTTGACGATGCCCCAGTGATCGACGATGACGGCGTTCGTGATCACCGTGTCCGCCACCTGCGCGTGGACCCGCTGCGACTGGCCCATGCCGTCGCGGATCACCTTGCCGCCGCCGAATTTCACCTCTTCGCCATAGACCGCGTAATCGCGCTCGATTTCGATGAACAGGGCGGTATCGGCCAGGCGCAGGCGGTCGCCCACGGTCGGACCATACATCTCGGCGTACGCCTGGCGCCCGATGCGGCTCATGGCGCCTCCTTCAACGGACCGTTCACCACACCGTTGAAACCGAAGACGATCCGGTCGCCGCCGAGCGCGACGAGGGTAACGGTGCGCACCTGTCCCGGCTCGAAGCGCACCGCGGTGCCGGCGGCGATATCGAGGCGCATGCCGTAGGCCAGGCCGCGCTCGAAGCGCAGCGCCGGATTGGTCTCATAAAAGTGGTAGTGCGAGCCGACCTGGATCGGGCGGTCGCCCCCATTGGCCACCTCGAGCGCGATGGCCGGCCTGCCGCTATTGAGTTCCAGCTCGCCCGCCTCGATCAGCATTTCTCCTGGTATCACAGGCGTCTCCTAGATGATCGGATGGTGAATGGTGACGAGCTTGCTGCCGTCGGGGAAAGTGGCCTCGACCTGCACGTCGGGAATCATCTCCGGCACGCCTTCCATGACTTCGCCGCGCGACAGGATGCTTGTTCCCTCGCTCATCAATTGCGCCACGCTCTTGCCGTCGCGCGCGCCTTCCATGATCGCGGCCGAGATATACGCAACCGCCTCCGGATAATTCAGTTTCAGGCCGCGCCCCTTGCGCCGTTCGGCCAGCAGGGCGGCGGTGAAGATCAGGAGCTTGTCTTTTTCACGGGGTGTGAGTTCCATGCTGTCCTCTCAGGTTGACCACAGGCGCGGGATGGCGGCCTCGCGCCCCAGCAGGGCCGGGCGCAGGCGGCGCCAGGCCGCCAGCAGCACCGCGCGCGCTGCTTCGCTCGAGTGGCCCAGATGGCGTACGACGACCATCTTCGGCAGCTGGGTGGCGCCGCTGCGGCCACCGGCGCGATCGAGCTCCTGGCGCAACTGCTGGAGCTGGCTGGCGTCGAGGCTCAGGCCGCAGGCGATGAGGGTCGCGCACACGCTGTTGCCGCCCAGGCCAAACGGGCTGTGCATGCCGGCGCCGGCGCCATCGATCTCGCCTTCTTCATGCCATACCAGTTGTCCATCGCGCCGGATCGTGCTGGTCTGGCGTACTGCGCCTTCGGCAAAGACTTCCCCCGATGCAGTACGGCCGAAGCAGAGGATCTCGCTGCCGAGATAGCGGGCATCCGCGGCAAGCGCGACCTCGTGGGTGAGTGCGACCTGCGCCTCGCGATACAACAGGGTTTCCTGCGGCAGCCATTCGAGCGCCGCGCCGGCGCCGACCGCGATGCGCACATCCTGGCGCGAGACGCGCCCATTGGCCCGGTACCACTTGCCGGCGCCGGGCGTCGTCAGCAGCGCGTGTGAGCCGGCCCCGGCCGAGATATCGATGGCAAGTGCGTCGCCGCCGACCACACCACCGGGCGGATGAATGATGACGGCGTGGCAGACGTCCGGACCTTCGGGATACAGCGCTTTCTGTACGCGCAACGGACCTGCATGCGACCGTTCAGCCAGCCGCGTACCCTGCGCACCGTGGTCGAAGCCGAGGCGCAGCTGCGCCTTCCAGGCGCCGCCGGGCAGGGGTGTATTCGACAGTGAGGGTGGGCAGGCAGTCATTGCTCATAGTTCAGCAAGAACCATGCCGCGCCAAAACGCCAGCGTTTTCCCGGAAGGAGGGCCTGGCTGCACCCGAACGGGGCATTTCGCCAATCACGCGCCAGCATGGCGCAGGCGCGGGCAAAGAAGGGGAGGGCGTCCGCAAAAACAAAAAGCCCAACCGGTGAGGGCTGGGCTTTCGCAGGAAGTGGTGCCGGCTGCCGGTTTCGAACTGGCCACCTGATGATTACAAATCAACTGCTCTACCAAATGAGCTAAGCCGGCGTAATCTGTACGGCAAGAATTATAACGCTATTTAATCCTGGTCAGCGTTGGGCGGCCGCCTTTTTTAGGCGGCTCATCGTCGTCGTCGGGCGAATGCGACACCGGGGCCGTGGACGCTTCGCCGGCGCTGTCGGGAACGGCCGACAGGGTTGGCGCGCTTGTCGGAGGCTCGTCCATGCTTGCCGCGCTTTCGGCGGCGGTGGCGCTGACGTCGAAGGCCATGCCCTGGCCGTTTTCGTTGGCGTAGATCGCCAGCACGTTTTGCACCGGTACATAGATTTCACGCGAGACGCCGGCGAAGCGCGCGCGGAACTGGATCGCGTCGTTGTCCATTTTCAGGCCGGAGGTCGCGCCAAAGGCGATGTTGAGGATGATCTCGCCCTTCTTGACGTATTCCATCGGCACCGTCGTGGCCGCGTCGACCTTGACTGCAAGATAAGGCGTGAAACCGCTGTCGGTGCACCACTCGTAGAGGGCGCGCAGCAGATAAGGCTTGGTGGAGATGTCAGGCATGTGCAGATGAGATAAACAGTGATCCGGCAATGGGGCGGCGAACAGATGCGCCAGCGCAGCTACCAAACGCACCGGTTCAGGGCCGGCGGCGCGTGTGGAAGGTACAAAAAAACGCGAACCGCCAGCTTACTGCGATTTATGAAACGGCGTCGCAAACACGGGCAGGACGGGAATGCGGACCATGGCGCCGGCTGCGGGGCAGGCGGCGCCATGGATCAGGTGCGCGTTTAACGGCGCATGACCTTTTCCGACGGCGTCAGCGCTTCGATGTAGGCAGGGCGCGAGAAGATGCGCTCGGCGTACTTCATCAGCGGTGCGGCGGTCTTCGACAGTTCGATGCCGTAGTGGTCCAGGCGCCACAGCAGCGGCGCGATCGCCACGTCGAGCATCGAGAATTCGTCGCCCAGCATGTATTTGTTCTTCAAGAACAGCGGCGCCAGCGTCGTCAGGCGGTCGCGGATTTCGGCGCGCGCCTTGTCGTGGGCTTTTTCGTTCGTCTTGTTGCGGTCGCTTTCCAGAACGTGCACGTGGACAAACAGTTCCTTTTCGAAATTGAACAGCATCAGGCGGGCACGGGCGCGCATCAGCGGGTCGGCCGGCATCAGCTGCGGATGCGGGAAGCGCTCGTCGATGTACTCGTTGATGATGTTCGATTCGTACAGAATCAGTTCACGCTCGACCAGGATCGGGACCTGGCCGTACGGGTTCATCGTCGAGATATCTTCCGGCTTGTTGAACAGGTCGACGTCGCGCACTTCGAAATCCATGCCTTTTTCGAACAGGACGAGGCGGCAACGTTGCGAGAACGGGCACGTGGTGCCAGAGTAGAGAACCATCATGGTTGGTCGTTCCTTAAGAAACAAAGGGGTGAAGCGCCGAGCGACTCACCCCGAATAAATAATTGCCCGTATTATAGCCAAGCGGGCAATGAAAACGAATTACTTCAGATCTTTCCAGTAGGACGCGTTCAACCGCCAAGCCAGGAAAGCAAATACTGACAGGAAAATCAGCACGATAGCACCAAGTTTCTTGCGTGTTCCTTGCGCTGGCTCAGCCATCCAGCTGAGATAGCCAACCAGGTCGGCCGTCGCGGTGTCGAAGTCAGCCGACGACATCGTTCCCGGCGCCACTTGCTCCCATCCGGCGAAGGTGTGGATCTTCTTGCTGGCATCGTGCGGATCGGTCTGTTCCACCATTTTTGGGGTGCGTACGCCCTGCATCTGCCACATCACGTGCGGCATCGCCACGTTCGGCACCACCATATTGTTCCAGCCGGTCGGACGGGTATCGTCCTTGTAGAAGGAACGCATGTAGGTGTACAGATAGTCGGCGCCACTGCCCGCCGGCGACGATTTTGCACGGGCGATTACCGTCAGGTCCGGCGGTACGGCGCCGAACCATGCCTTCGCATCTTCCGGGCGCATCGCCGTTTTCATCAGCTCGCCCACTTTGTCGGCGGAGAACAACAGGTTGGTCTTGATCTGCTCGTCGGACAGGCCGAGATCGCGCAAACGGTTGTAGCGCATGGCCGAGGCCGAGTGGCAATTCAGGCAATGGTTGACGAACAGCTTGGCGCCGTTTTGCAGCGAGGCCATGTCGCTGCGTTCCGGCGCGCGGTCCAGCGGGAAGCCGCCTTCGCTGGCAAATACCAGTCCCGGCACCAGCGCCAGGACCGCAATCAGTTTCTTCGTGAAGTTCATGTGGTGTCCTTAAGCTTGAGCCTGCAATCAATGCGGATGGAAGGTCACGCGCGTCGGCACCGGCTTGAACCGGCCGGCGGCGCTCCACCACGGCATCAGGAGGAAGAAGCTGAAGTACAACAGCGTGCACACCTGCGAAATGATCGTGTAGGCCGGCGTCGGCAGCTGGGTGCCGAGGTAGCCCAGGGCCACGAACGACAGGCCGAACAGCCAATACACCCACTTGTGCCAGTCCGGGCGATAGCGGATCGAGCGCACCGGCGAATGATCGAGCCATGGCAGCGCGCCGATGATCACGACCGACGAACCGAACAGCACCACACCCCAGAATTTCGCTTCCAGTACCTGCGGCAGCATGCCGATGATCATGATCAGGGCGATCACGGCGATGGCGGCCTTGGCCTTGAAGGACAGGCGCGACTTCATCCAGATGAACACGACGTACAGGGCAATGGCTGCCATCAGCACGTACATGAAATCGGCCGTGGTGGCACGCAGCACCGAATAGAAGGGCGTGAAATACCAGGTCGGGGCGATGTGCGCCGGCGTCTTCATCGAGTCGGCCGGAATGAAGTTGTTGTACTCGAGGAAGTAGCCACCCATTTCCGGAGCGTAGAAGACGACTGCCGAGAAAATCAGCAGGAACATCGAGACGCCGAACAAGTCTTTCGTCGAGTAGTAAGGATGCGACGGAATCGCGTCGAGCGGGTGGCCGTCAGGGCCGATGTGGTCCTTGATCTCGATGCCGTCCGGGTTGTTCGAGCCGACTTCGTGCAGCGCGATCAGGTGCGCCGCAACCAGGCCCAGCAGCACCAGCGGCAGGGCGATGACGTGGAAGGCGAAGAAGCGGTTCAGGGTGGCGTCGGAGACGACGTAGTCGCCGCGGATCCAGAGCGACAGGTCCGGGCCGATCACGGGAATCGCACCGAACAGGTTGACGATCACCTGGGCGCCCCAGTACGACATCTGGCCCCATGGCAGCAGGTAGCCGAAGAAGGCTTCGGCCATCAGGCACAGGAAGATCGCGAAGCCGAAGATCCAGATCAATTCGCGCGGCTTGCGGTAGGAACCGTAGAGCAGGCCACGGGTCATGTGCAGGTAGACGACGATGAAGAAGGCCGAGGCGCCGGTCGAGTGCATGTAGCGCACCAGCCAGCCCCAGGGAACGTCGCGCATGATCGTCAGCTCGACCGAATTGAAGGCCAGGTTGGCGTCCGGCTTGTAGTGCATCGTCAGGAAGATGCCGGTGACGATCTGCAGCACCAGGATCAGCATCGCAAGCGAGCCGAACAGGTACCAGATATTGAAGTTTTTCGGGGCGTAGTACTTGCCCCATTGGTCGTTCCAGAGTTTCGACAGCGGGAAGCGGTCGTCGACCCAGGCCAGGGCCTTGTGGCCGGCCGGCGCGTCGGCCGGCAGTTTCGTTTCCTTGAATGCGGCGCCCATGTTATGCCTCGCCTTTCTCGTCTTTGCCGATCACGATCTTGTTATCGGAGAGGTACATGTAGGGCGGGATGTCCATGTTCGTCGGGGCCGGCTTGTTCTTGAAGACGCGTGCCGACAAATCAAAAGTCGAACCATGGCAAGGGCACAGGAAGCCGCCATGCCAGTCGTCCGGCAGGCTAGGCTGCGCGCCTTCGGCAAAACGCGACGAAGGCGAGCAGCCCAGGTGCGAGCAAATGCCGACCGTTACCAGCACCTCCTTGTGCTCGGGACGCGCGCGGAATTCGTTCTTCGCGTATTCCGGCATGTCGAGCTGGTAAATCTTGTCGGAGTTCGGGTCGGCAACGAGGCTATTGTTCTTGGGAATACTCGCGAGCATTTCCGGCGTCCGGCGCAGGATCCACACCGGCTTGCCGCGCCACTCGACAACCTTCATTTCTCCCGGCTTGACGTCCGAGATATCCACTTCGACCGGAGCGCCGGCAGCCTTGGCCCGCTCGGACGGTTGGAAGGTACTGACCAGTGCACCTGCCGTGGCCACACCGACGACGCCGCCCGCCGCGCATGTCGCAACGAGCAAACCGCGCCGGCCTGAATCGACCTGCTTTTCATTACTCATACCCAACCCCACTCCGTGAAATTACGAATCTTGAGAATCATTTAAGAGCTTGCAGCAACACAAAATTATATGTGAATGGCAATCTTTATTGGAGAAAAAATATTCAGTGTGTGCCGACAGTGGAATAAGCGTCCTATTGTGCGCTGCACCAAGGGTCGGCGGTAGCCGCAAACCGCCGGTGCGCGCGCATCAAAAGCGCTTGCGGTATGATCGCTTGGTCAATTCGATAACCACGGAGAACACGATGTCGATGATGAATGAGTTCAGGCAATTCGCAATGCGCGGCAATGTCGTCGACCTGGCGGTGGGCGTGATCATCGGCGGCGCCTTCGGGCGGATTGTCGATTCGCTGGTCCAGGACGTCATCATGCCACCTATCGGCAAGATTTTCGGCGGCCTCGATTTCGCGAATTACTATATACCCCTGAACAATCAGGCGACAGGCCTGGCATTGGCGGAAGCGAAAAAAGCCGGCGCCGTTATCGCTTATGGCAATTTCCTGACGATCCTGCTGAATTTCATCATCCTCGCCTTCATCATCTTCCAGATGGTGCGCCTGATGAACCGCATGCGCGAACGCATGGTCCCAAGCGAGGCCGCCGCCGCGCCGGCCACGCCCGAAGACGTCCTGCTGCTGCGTGAAATCCGCGACTCCCTGCGCCACAGACCGGAACTGTGAAAGACGATATCCACACGATTCGCCCGGTATCGCCGCTGCGCCGGCTGTGGCTGCTGTTTGCCCAGGTGGTGACGGTCGCGCTCGCCTTGTATTTCGTGGTCGCCACGATGCGCCCCGAGTGGCTGAGCCGCGCCCCGGTCCAGGTGCCGGTCGGCCCTGGTGCGCGCCAGGTGCCGGTGCTGCAAGCCCCGTCCGGTCCGGTGGGCGAGAGCTACCGCGCCGCCGCCGGGCGCGCGATGCCGGCGGTGGTGAACATCTTTACCAGCAAGGCCTCGCGCGAAGCCCATCCGATCCTGAAAGACCCGTTCTTCCGCCGTTTCTTCGGTGACCGCATGCCGCCGCAGGAGCAGCTCTCGAGCCTGGGCTCGGGCGTGATCGTCAGCGCCGAAGGCTATATCATCACCAACTTCCACGTCGTCGACGGGGCCGACCAGATCGAGGTGGGCCTGGCCGACGGCCGCAAGGTAGCCGCGCGCGTGGTCGGCACCGATCCGGAAACCGACCTGGCCGTGATCCGCATCAGCGAGCGTAATTTACCCGTAATGGTGCTGGGCCAGCCCGACGACGCCCACGTCGGCGACGTGGTGCTGGCGATCGGCAATCCCTTCGGCGTCGGCCAGACGGTCACCATGGGCATCATTTCTGCCCTCGGCCGCAATAACCTGCACATCAACCATTTCGAGAATTTCATCCAGACCGATGCCGCGATCAATTTCGGCAACTCGGGTGGCGCGCTGGTCGACACCAACGGCACCTTGCTCGGCATCAATTCCGCGATCTATTCCCAAACTGGCGGCTCGATCGGCATCGGGTTCGCAATTCCCGTCTCGACCGCGCGCAACGTGCTCGAGTCGATCATCAAGCACGGGCAGGTGGTGCGCGGCTGGATCGGCATCGAATCGCAAGACATCACGCCTGAACTTGCCGACAGCTTCGGCCTCGGACGCGAGAGCGGCGCCATCATTGCCGGCGTCGTGCGCAACGGCCCGGCCGACCGCGCCGGCGTGCGCCCGGGCGACATCCTGCTCGCCGTCGAAGGGCAAAGCGTCAAGAATACCGGCGACATGCTGAACCTGATCGCCCAACTGGCGCCCGGCGCCAAGGCGCGTTTGACACTCATGCGCCAGAAGCGCGAGTCGACGGTGGACGTCACCGTCGGCAAGCGTCCCCGTCCTTCCCCATAATTTCTATTTTTTGGATTGTCCATGCACCTGCGTGACTTGACGCAATTTCTTAGCGAG
Source organism: Massilia sp. FBCC-B171 (assembly GCF_059134155.1). NCBI lineage: Bacteria > Pseudomonadati > Pseudomonadota > Betaproteobacteria > Burkholderiales > Oxalobacteraceae > Massilia > Massilia sp. FBCC-B171. The sequence goes on from NZ_CP101443.1 coordinate 204,655, forward strand.
CTAAGCGAAAACAACACCCGCCCCTGGTTCATCATGAACAAACCGCGCTACGACATCCTGCGCGAAGAGTTTCTGGCCGTGGTCACCGAACTGATCCGCGAAGTGACCAAATTCGACCGCCAGGTCGCCGCGGTCGACCCGAAGAAGGCGATGTTCCGCATCAACCGCGACATCCGCTTTTCGAACGACAAGACCCCGTATAAAACGCGCTTTTCGGCCGGCATCACGCCGAACAACAAGCGTCGTCCGAGCGAAGGCGGCGGCTCGACCTATTACTTCCAGATCGATGGCAACGGCACGCTGGGGATCGGCGCCGGCGAATACCTGCCGCCAGCGGCGCGCCTGAAAGCGATCCGCGAGCACGTGGTCAACGATGCGACAGGTTTTGCGAAAATGTTAAAGAATAAACACCTGCGCGCGACCTATGGCGACCTGCTGGACGAAGACAAGCTGCAGCGTCCCCCCAAAGGGTTTGACCCGGCGCACCCGCATATCGAGCACATCAAGCTGAAAAGCTTTTTCGTGTGGACGGAACTGCCACTCAAGGTGAACGATCCGGACGAGCTGGTGCCGCGGCTGGCGCGCGGATTCGAGGATGCCTTTGCGCTGGTGACCTGGCTGCGCGGGGTACCGCATATCCAAGAAGAAACGGAATAAGGAGGCGACATGGCCTTGCAACACGCAGCATCGGGCGAACGGATCGCCTTGCAACGCGGCGAAGACGACATCGCCAATTTCACGTCGATCGCGCTGGCGAAGACCGAGCACATGGAATTGATCCGGCTGATCGTGCCGAAGGACAAGCCGATGCCGGAACACCGGGTCGAGGGCGAAGTAACGCTGCTGTGCCTGGAAGGCGAGGTCGTGGTCGATGCGCACGGCAAAAGTGTCGTGCTGCAGCCAAACGAGATGCTGTACCTGGCCGGCGGCGAGCCGCACGGGATACGCGCCAACGCCGATGGCGTGGTCTTGATGACGATTCTGTTGGGAGCGTTGCGTGGCGGTGGACCGACGCATACGGGACAAGGTAAATAAACGGCAGGAGCGCAACCGCCCGGGCTGAGCCGGGCGGGCATACGACTCAGGTCATTTCATTCCGAGGATCGCGCGCCAGCAACTGCTTCGCCATTTCCGCCGCGTCATACCCGTCAAACAGCACCGCCGCGACCGCATTCGTGATCGGCATGTCCACGCCCAGCTTGGCCGCCAGGTCGCGCACCGCTTTCGAACACGGCACCCCTTCGGCCACGTGACCGAGTTCGGCCACGATGGTGTCGAGCGGTTTACCCTGCGCCAGCGCCAGGCCCACGCGCCGGTTGCGCGACAAGTCGCCGGTGCAGGTCAGGATCAAGTCGCCCATCCCCGTCAGACCCATGAAGGTGCTGGCCTGGCCGCCCAGCGCGGTACCCAGGCGCGTGATTTCGGCCAGCCCGCGCGTGATCAGTGCCGCGCGCGCGTTCAGGCCCAGGCCCAGGCCGTCGGCCGTACCGGTGGCGATCGCCAGCACATTTTTCACGGCGCCGCCGACCTCCACGCCGACCACGTCGTCGCAGGCATACACGCGCAGGTTGCCGCCGTGGACAGTCGTGACGACGCTGTCGCGCAGGGCTTTCGAGGTCGAGGCCACCGCCAGCGCGCAAGGCAGGCCGCGCGCGACTTCCTGCGCGAACGAGGGGCCGGACAGGGCCGCCCCCGGTACCGCGTCGCCCAGCACCTCGCGCACCACCTGGTGCGGCAGCAAACCGGTGCCGTACTCAAAGCCTTTACAGAGCCAGACGACGTTCGGGATCGCCCGCCCTTTCAGTTGTTCCAGCAGGGGACGCAAACCCGCCACCGGGCAGGCTGCAATGAGGAGCGGCGCTTCGTCTGGGCCGGCATTGAGCACGTGCGCGAGGGCCTGCTCGAAATCGGCGGTGACACGCAGGCTGTCGGGCAGCGGCTGGCCCGGCAGATAGGTCGTGTTCTCGCGCGCGGCCTCGGTCGCGGCCATCTGCTCGGCATTGCGGCCCCAGAGCAGCACGTCGTGGCGGGCAGCGACGGCGATGGCAACGGCCGTGCCCCAGGCGCCGGCGCCGAGCACAGTGATCTTGTTCATGGTATTGAGTTCTTGCATGGTTGGATTCAGATGCCCCAGACCTCGGTGGCGCGCACGAAGCCGGCAATCCCGTCCTCGTGCCGCACGCGGACCCAGCCGCTTGCCTGCGGGTCGCTCAGTTCGAGCAGCACGCCCTTGTCGGCCGTCATCAGGACGGCGCCGTTCTCGTCGGGCGTGGCGCGCACCTTGGCCGATAGCGCCTTGACGACGACATTGCGCCGCGCGGACAACCCTTTCGATTCGGTCCAGGCCAGTTCGCCATCGGCGTCGCGCACCTTGACCCAGTCGCCGTAGCGCGCAACGATCTCGACCGGCATGCCGCGTGGGGCGAGATAGCGCTTGGCGCCTTTCAGCGAGGGCGCGTCATACAGCACCACGGAGGGCGCGCCGACGGAACGGAAGTCGGCGCAAGAAGCCTGCGCGCATGCCAGCGTCAGGAGCGCGCCGGCAAATAGTCGGGAAAACATCATGGCAGGGCCCGGGCTCCGTAAAACCAGACGCCAATATGGCAGGAAGGGCATCCGCACCGCGTTTTACTGACAAGTAAAAAGCGCGGCAAGAATGCCCATCACGATTCCGGCCAACCCGGCGCACGCCGGGCCAGCCGCAGGATTACATCAACTTAGTTTGCCGGCGCAGCTGCAGCGGCTTCAGCCATCGCCTGGCGGCGCTGCTGGTAGAACACTTCGAAGTTGATCTCGGCCAGGTGCACTGGCGGGAAGCCGGCACGGGTGATCACGTCGGCGATGTTCGCGCGCAGGTAAGGGTAGACGATGTTCGGGCAACCGATGCCCAGCAGTGGATCCATCTGGTCGGCAGGGATGTTGCGTGCCTCGAAGATGCCGCCTTGCTTGCCTTCGACCAGGAAAGCGACCTTGTCCTTGACCTTGGCGGTCACGGTGATCGTCACGGTCGACTCGTAGATGCCATCGGCGATTGCTTCAGCGCCAACGTCCAGCGCGACCTCGATGGTCGGGGCTTCCTGCTCGAGGAAGATTGCTGGGGAATTTGGTTGTTCCAGCGACATGTCTTTCAGGTAGACGCGTTGGATTTGGAAGACTGGTTGCAGGTTTTCGTCAGACATGGAACGCTTTCGTTGTGAAGTAAAAAGGGACGGCAAAGCGCCGCCCCCGATGGGCTTTGGAGTCAAACGCAACGGCAATTGTATCAAAATCAATTTGGATACAATACTCCCGCGGGGCGCCTTTTTGGGCCCCGCCCCAATTTGTAGCCTGGGCACCTGTGCGTAGCCTGGGCACCTGTGCCCAGGGTGCTGCGCCAGATCAACCCGCACCTACGGCCTTAACCCCCCCGCTTTACTCTCCCTTGAGCATCGGATCGAGGCGTCCCGCCTGGTCGAGTGCGTACAAATCGTCGAAACCGCCGACATGGGTCTCGCCCACATAGATCTGCGGCACCGTGCGGCGGCCGGTCTTTTGCATCATGATCTGGCGCTGTTCCGGGTCGAGGTCGACACGGATGCGTTCGATTTCGGTCACGCCCTTCGCTTCGAGCAGGCGCTCGGCGCGAACGCAATACGGGCAGCTGGCAGTGTGATAAAGGACAACGTGGGCGCTCATATTCTTCCTTCCAATCTTGATTTATTTGGTAACCGGCAAACCGGCAGCCGACCAGGCGGTCATGCCGCCTTCCAGGCTGAGGGCGTCCTCGAAGCCAGCCGTTTTCAGCTGGCGCACAGCCTTGTCGGAGCGCGCGCCGCTCTGGCAGACGACGACGAGAGTGCGGCCTTTCGACTTTTCCAGTTCGCCGATGCGATTGCTCAAGTCTGCCAGCGGAATGTTTTTCGCGTCGCGCACATGACCAGCGGCAAATTCATCGGCGCTGCGGACGTCGAGAATCGTGGTCTTGCCACGGTTGATCAGCTGGGTCACTTGCAGTGCGCTGGCGCGGCGGCCCTTCGGTGCCAGGGCTGGCCAAAGCAGCGCGCCACCGGAAACGACGGCGATCGCGACGATGAAGATATTATCGAGGATGAATTTCACAAGGCTTCCAATGGTTGAACACAATCCGCGCATTATAAAATAGAAGCCGGACAGGAATCTTTTGGTGATGTCGAGACCTTGCAGCGCCCAGCACCGGCACCCGCGCCGCCCCGGGCGCGGCACCCGTCTCGCCGTCCCTTTCGCAGACTTTTAATTTAATTAAAGTAAAGAAGAGCTATGTACAAAATCGTATTCATGCGCCACGGCGAATCCACCTGGAACCTGGCCAACCGCTTTACGGGCTGGGTCGACGTCGACCTGACCGAGAAGGGCGTCAATGAGGCGAAGAACGCCGGCCGCGCCTTGCGCGAAGCCGGTTTCGCATTCGACCTGGCCTATACCTCGGTCCTGAAACGCGCCATCCGCACCCTGTGGCTGGCGCTCGACGAGATGGATCAGATGTACCTGCCGATCATCAACGACTGGCGCCTGAACGAGCGTCACTACGGCGCCCTGCAGGGCCTGGACAAGGCCGAGACCGCCGCCAAGTATGGCGACGAGCAAGTGCTGGTCTGGCGCCGCAGCTACGACACGCCGCCGCCGCCGCTCGAAGAAAACGATCCGCGCGTCTCCTTCAATGATCCGCGCTACGCCGGCCTGCCGAAGGCAAGCATCCCGCTGACCGAATGCTTGAAGGACACCGTGGCGCGCGTGATGCCGGTGTGGGAAGAAGAGATCGCCCCGGCCATCCGCTCGGGCAAGCAGATCCTGATTTCGGCCCACGGCAACAGCCTGCGCGCCCTGATCAAGATGCTCGACAACATCAGCGACGCCGACATCGTCAGCCTGAACATCCCGAACGGCCAGCCGCTGGTCTACGAGCTCGACGAAAACCTGAAACCGATCCGCCACTACTACCTGGGCGACCAGGATGCGATCGCCGCAGCAGTCGCGGCCGTGGCGAACCAAGGGAAGGCAAAGTAAGTCTTGCGCCTTCCTATCAAGAAGTCAGCCGCCGGCGCCTTGCTGTGCGGCTTGCTGGCCCTGTCCGCGGCAAGCACTGCCGCGGCCGCCAAGCCCACCGAGCGCAGCCGCCAGAAAGCGGCGGCGGAGGTCCAGCGCGCCGGTATCCAGCAAAAACTCACGGCGCTGAAAAAAGAAATCAGCCGCACCGAGAGCGAAAAAGACGATGTCGCCGATACCCTGGCCGAGTCGGAAGAAGCAATCTCGGATGCGAACCGCGCCTTGCGCGACCTGAACCAGGAGACGCTCGAGACCAATGTCCGCCTGCAAGACCTGGGGACCGAACAGGCACGCCTGGCACAAACAATTGTTTCGCAAAAGAAACAATTGTCTGCCCTGTTGCGCGAGCACTATGTGGCGGGCAATGAAGACCGCATCAAACTGCTGCTCTCGGGCGACAACCCGAACCGCATCAACCGCGATTTGCAGATGATGGCCTATGTGTCGCAGGCGCAGGCGAAGCTGCTGGCCTCGCTGAACGCGAACCTGGCGCAGGTCGAGCAAAACCGCGAAAAGGTCGAGAACGCAAAAATCGAACTCGAAGAAATCGCTGACGAACAGCGCGACCAGAAGGCCGTGCTGGAAAAGGAAAAGGCGCGCCGCGCCGCCTTGCTCGGCGAGTTGTCGAGCAAGCTGGTGGTGCAGCGCAAGCAGGCCGACAGCCTGCAGCGCGACGAACAGCGCATGAGCGGCCTGGTCGACAAACTGACGCGCCTGATCCAGGAGCAGGCCGAAGCCGAACGCAAACGCCAGGAAGCGCTGGCCGCCGCCCGCGCCAAGGCCAAGGCCGAGGCAGAAGCGGCCGAGAAAGCCCGTGCGCTGGCGCGCGCCGCCGCGAAAGCCGAGCGCGAGCGCCTGGCGCGCGAAGCGGCGAAAGCCGGCAAGCCGGCACCGAAACCGCTGCCGCCTGAGCCGGAACAGCCAAAGGTGGCCGAGCAGCCCAAGCCGGAAGAGAAAACGCCCGACATTTCGCTCGCGCCGGCCGCTCCGGCGGGCGCCTTTGCCGCCATGCGCGGGCGCCTGAATGCGCCCGTCAGCGGCACGATTGCCGCGCGCTTCGGCGCCAAGCGCGGCGGCGATGGCCCAAGCTGGAAAGGCATGTTCATCAAGGCCGAAGAGGGCACCGAAGTGCGCGCCGTCGCAGTGGGCCGCGTGGTGCACTCGGGCTGGATGCGCGGCTTCGGCAATTTGATCATCATCGACCACGGCGGCAGCTATTTGTCGATCTATGCCAACAACCAGACCTTGTTAAAACGCCTGGGCGACGCGGTGCGTGCGGGCGAGCCGATTGCGAGCGCGGGGAACACCGGCGGTAACGAAGAATCGGGGCTATACTTTGAGCTCAGGCATCTGGGTAAAGCCTTCGATCCTGCAAGCTGGGTCAAATTCTAGGGGCAGCGATGGGCAACAAAGCAAAAAGCATGGGGCTGGTCGGCCTCGGCGTGGTGGCCGGCGTGGCGCTGACGGTGCAGGTGTCGGCCTGGGCGCAGAAGGGCGAAGCGAGCCCGCTGCCGCTGGACGAACTGCGCCAGCTGGCCGATGTCTTTGGCCTCATCAAAAGCGATTACGTGGTGCCGGTCGAGGACAAGAAATTGTTATCCGACGCCATCGGCGGCATGGTCGCCGCGCTCGACCCGCATTCGGTCTACCTCGACCAGAAGTCCTACCGCGAAATGCGCGAAAGCGTGCAGGGCAAGTTCGTCGGGGTCGGCATCGAAGTGGCGGCCGAAGACGGCTACGTAAAAATCGTCTCGCCGATCGAGGATTCCCCTGCCTACCGGGCCGGCATCAAGGCGGGAGATTTGATCACCCGCATCGACAATGTCCCCGTCAAGGGGCTGTCGATCGATGAAGCCATCAAGAAAATGCGCGGCAAGCCAGGCAGCAAGGTCACGCTGACGATCGCGCGCCGCGGCGAGGACCGTCCCTGGGTGGTGCCGGTCACGCGCGAGGAAATCCGCGTGCTGAGCGTCAAGGCCAAGATGGTCGAGCCCGATTACGCCTGGGTGCGCATCAGCCAGTTCCAGGAAGCCACGCTCGACGAGCTGGCAAGCAAGACCGCGGCGTTGTACGCCGCCAATCCGAACATCAAGGGCCTGGTGCTCGACCTGCGCAACGACCCGGGCGGCCTGCTGCCAGGCGCGATCGGCGTGTCGACCGCCTTCCTGCCGAAGGAAGAGCTGATCGTCTCGACCAAGGGACAATTGTCCGACTCGAACCAGAGTTATTACGGCCGCCGCGAATTCTATGCGCCGCGCGGCGCCGATCCGCTCGCTAAACTGCCGGCGGCCCTCAAAACCGTGCCGATGGTGGTGCTGGTCAATGGCGGCTCGGCGTCGGCGTCGGAAATCGTGGCCGGCGCCTTGCAGGATTACAAGCGCGCGATCGTGATGGGCAGCCAGACCTTCGGCAAGGGCTCGGTGCAGACGCTGCGCCCCTTGTCCGCCGACACCGCCATCAAGCTGACCACGGCGCGCTATTACACGCCGAAAGGCCGGCCGATCCAGGCCAGCGGCATCGTACCCGACCTGCGGGTGGACGAAACGGCGGAGGGCGACGGCCTGAACGCGCTGCGCGTGCGTGAAGTCGATTTGCAGCGCCACCTGGCGGGCGAAAACGAAAAGCCGGGTGCGGCGGCTGCGAACGGGGCCCGTGACGGCGCCGAGCAGAAGCAGCGCGCGCTGGCCCTGCTGAAAAACCGCAAGCCGCTCGAGCTGGGCGGCAAGGACGATTTTCAACTGGCGCAAGCCTTGAATCATTTCAAGGGCTTGCCAGTCATAGTCGCCCAGGCCGAAGCGGTCGAGGTGACCCCGCCTGCGCCAAAGGAATTGCCGGGGACCGAGGTCAAGCCGCCGGAATTGAAGGGTTCGAAAAAATAAACCCGTAGCAGTGAACGACACCCAGCTCCTGCGCTATTCGCGCCACATCCTGCTCGACGAGATCGGCATCGAAGGCCAGGCTCGCCTGATGCAGGCGCACGTGCTCGTCATCGGCGCCGGCGGTCTCGGCTCGCCCGCGGCAATGTATCTGGCGGCAAGCGGCGTCGGCCACCTGACCCTGGTCGACGACGACGCAGTCGATTTGACCAACCTGCAGCGCCAGGTGATGCATACGACCGAGCGTATCGGCATGCCAAAAGTCGAGTCCGGCCGAGAGGCTTTGCGCGGGATCAACCCGGAAGTGATCGTCAACGCCCTGTGCGAGCGCGTGGCCGGCGAACGCCTGCGCGAACTGGTAAAAACTGCCTCGGTTGTGCTCGATTGCAGCGACAATTTCGCGACGCGCCACGCCGTCAACCGGGCCTGCGTCGCGGCCGGGGTGCCGCTGGTGGCGGGCGCGGCGATCCGCTTCGACGGGCAATTGTCGGTATTCGACATGCGCTGCGCCGATTGCCCCTGCTATGCCTGCGTCTTTCCTGAAAACAGTGGTTTCGAAGACGACGCGTGCAGTACGATGGGGGTGTTCGCGCCGCTGGTCGGGATTGTCGGCGCGGTGCAGGCGGCCGAGGCGCTCAAGCTCATCCTGCATATCGGCACCTCGCTGGCCGGGCGTTTGCTGATGCTCGACGCCCGCGCCATGGAGTGGACCGAGATCCGGGCGGCGCGCAATCCGGCCTGTTCTGTCTGCGTGGAAAGACCTGCGCACGACTGAGCGTGCAGGGGGCTTTGCTCTGCAATACAATGGCGCACCGCCGCGGGTGGCCGCTGCCCTGATTCGGCCTTATACTAAGCCGATTGTTCCGATCCACCTTTCCAAGATTGATTATGCAGATCGTTTCGCACCGTGCAGTTGGCCGGCGTTTCGCACGCGGCTTCACCCTCGTTGAAATCATGGTTGTCGTGGTCATCATCGGCATTCTCGGCGCGCTGGTCGTGCCGAAGCTGCTGGGCCGTACCGGCGAGTCGCGCGTGGTCGCGGCCAAGACCGACATCGCCACCCTGATGCAGGCCTTGAAACTCTACAAGCTGGACAACCAGCGCTACCCGACCACCGAGCAGGGCCTGCAAGCCCTGACCACGAAACCGACCTCCGGCCCGTCCGCGAATGGCTGGAAAGAGGGCGGCTACGTCGAAAAACTGCCGAAGGACCCCTGGGGTAATTCGTACCAGTACCTGTCGCCCGGCCTGCATGGCGAAGTCGACATCTTCTCGTTCGGCGCCGATGGCCAGGCCAGCGGCGAGGGCGAAGACGCCGACGTCGGCTCCTGGCAGCAGTAAGGCCTGTCATGGCTGGCGTCGCGCCATCGCGCGGAGCGCGCAGGGCCGCCGGGTTTACCTTGGTGGAAATCCTGGTCGTGATGGTCATCATCGGCATCACGCTCGGGATGGCCTCGCTTAACGCCATTCCCAGCCCGCGCCAGGACCTCGAGAACGAGGCCAAGCGCCTGACCTTGCTGCTGCAGCTGGCGCGCGATGAAGCCATCGTGCGCAACCGGCAAGTCGCCTTCGAAGCCACGCCCGAGCGCTACCGTTTCCTGGTGCGCACCGATACCGGCTGGACGCCCGTGACCGAGGACGATTTGTTGCGCGAACGGCCCTTCAAGAATGCGCCCGTGCGCCTGCTGCTCGATCCGCCTGCCGCCGGTTTCACCGGAGAAGCCATGCGCGTGACCTTCGGGCGCGAGCCGGTCGACAAACCTTTTGTCCTGACCCTTGCCAGCGGCAACAACAGCGTGGGCATCCGCGCCGATGGCGTCGGCCATTTCACGGTCATCGAACCGGGAGAGCAGCAGTGAGCCCTGGCCGACCGCATGCCGGTTTTACCTTGCTGGAAGTGCTGGTGGCGCTCGTCATCGTCGGCACCGCGCTCGCCGCCGGCCTGCGCGCCGTCGGCAGCCTGGCCTCGAACGGCGCCGGCCTGCGCGCTTCCATGATGGCCACCTGGTCGGCCGAGAACCGGCTGGTGCAGATCCGCCTGAACCGCGAATTTCCCGAAGTCGGCAAGCGCAGCTATGCCTGCGGCCAGGGCGACCTCAAGTTGATGTGCACGGACGAAGTGCTGGTCAGCCCGAATCCGCAATTGCGGCGCGTCGAAGTGTCCGTGTACGACCTGGACAATCCGAACCGGCGCATCCTGAAACTCGTGCAACTCGTCCTGAGGCCGAGCCCATGAAGACGGCGCGCGGCTTCACGCTGGTCGAACTGCTGGTGGCGATCGGTATCCTGGCCATGGTGGCCGTGCTCGGCTGGCGCGGCCTGGACGGCATCGTGCGTGCGCGGGTGGCCCTGACCGACCAGATGGAAATGACGCGCGGCATGCAGCTGGCATTTGCGCAAATGCAAAGCGATTGCGAGCACGTGGTCGACGCCGCCATGCTCGGGCGCCGTCCCTTCCTGCTGCAGGCCGACAACCGCATCACCATGGTACGCACCGTCTTCAACGAAAACGAACCGGCACGCCTGCAAGTGATCGCCTACCGCCTGGTCGACGGCCAGCTTCAGCGGCGCGAGTCGAACACGACGCGCGACCTGGTCGAGCTCGATGCGCTGTGGCAGGCCTCGGTCAGCGATACCGATCCGACGCCGCCGGTGACGCTGCAGGGCGGCGTGCAGTCGATGGCGGTGCTCGTCTGGCAAAACCAGGCCTGGCAAAAGCAGCCGAACCTGACGCCCGGCGGGCTGCCCAGCACGCCCATCCTCGGTGTGCAAGTCGAGCTGGCCGCACGCGGCTATCCGCAGCCGCTGACCAAATCCTTCCTGCTGGGGAGCATCTGATGCGCCGCCTAGCAACCCGTTTTCGCACCCCCCGGCGCCAGCGCGGCGTGGCCGTCATCACGGCCTTGCTGCTGACCACGCTGGCCATTTCCATCGTCGCCAGCCTGTTCTGGCAGCAGCAGGTGCAGGTGCGTTCGATGGAAAACCAGCGCCTGCACCTGCAGACGCGCTGGATCCTGCGCGGCGCGCTCGACTGGTCGACTCTGGTGCTGCGCCAGGACGCCTATGACAACCCGCGCTACACCGCATTGACCCATGTCTGGGCCACGCCGCTGGCGGAAACCCGGCTCGACCAGTACATTGAACGTGAGCGGGTCGAAGGAGAAGTATTCGACGCCAGTCTTTCCGGCAACATCATCGACGCCACCTCGCGTTACAATCTGCGCAACCTGACGCGCAAGACGCCCAATGGCGGAGCGATCGAAGCGGCCCAGCTGGAGATTTTCCAGCGCCTGTGCGCAAACCTGCAAATCAATCCGGCGCTGGCCAAGAGCGCGGCGAACCTGATCGCAGGCAGCGAACCGGTCCTCAAGCCGGCCGGCGCGGTCGACCCCGCCACGGGCCAGGAAGTGGGCGGCCAGGAGCAGGATCCGGGCACGGTGCAGGATGACCAGGCGGCAGCAGATGCCGCGTCCGCGGCGGGAGATGCCGCCGCCGCCGCCGCGGCTCCCCCGGGAAGCGGGAGCCCGGACGACGGCGTCGACGCCAACCTGGAGGGCACGCTTCCGGTGTCGCGTGCGGGCCTCGGTACGCCGATCAAATTCCTCGAAGTCGAGGATTTGCTGGCGGTGCGCGGCCTGACGCCGGAAATGCTGGAAAGGCTGCGCCCGTATGTCATCGTGCTGCCGGAACCGACGCCGATCAATGTGAACACGGCGCCAGCGGAAGTGCTGGCAGCGGTGATCCCGAATTTTTCGCTGTCGGAGGCGAACGCCTTGCTGGCGCGCCGCCGCAACGTGCCCTGGGATGACATCGCCAAGTTTTACACCGATATCCCGGGGCGCACGCCGGTCCCCGGTTCGGTGGACGTGAAAAGCAGTTGGTTCCTCGTGAACAGCCGGATTCGCCTCGACCGCGCGACATTGAATGCGCAGTCGCTGATCCAGCGCAGCGCCAACCCGATCGGGGGCGGCGTCAAGGTGGTTTGGGTTCGTCAAGACTAACAAGAAAGCGAGACGGTTTGACTACACTTTATATCCGGCATCCGGCGCGCGCAGAAGGCGAAGGCGCGCCATGCCGTTTTGCCGTTGTCGGCGACGGCGGCGTCATCGAGCAGCAGGGCGAAGGCGCCCTGCGCAGCCTTACCGATGTGGTTGCCGCCAGCCGTCGCGTCGTGCTGCTGCTGGCCGGCACCGACGTCAACCTGCTGACGCTGAAGATGCCGCCGCTGACCGGTGCGCGCCTGCGCGCCGCACTGCCGGGCCTGGTGGAAGAACACATCCTGGGCGATCCCAACGACTGCGTGCTGGTGGCTGGCCAGCCCCTGGGCGAAGGCAAACGGCCAGTGGCCGTGGTGGCCCGCGACTGGCTCGAGCTGCTGGTGCGCACGCTGCTGGCCCAGGGCGTGCGAACGCTCACCGTCCTGCCGGGGCAGCTGTGCCTGCCTCTGCAGCCGGGCAGCGTCAGCGCGGCCCTGAACGGCAGCGAATTACTGCTGCGCGAAAGTCAATTCAGCGGCCTCGGTCTCGCGCTCGACGCCAATCCGGCCAGCGCCTTGCAGACCGCACGCGCGCTGGCGGGCGAGGCCCCGCTGACCCTGTACGTGCCGCGCGATCAGCTGGGTGAATACGGGGTGCTGCTGGCCGAAGCCGGCCCCGGCACGACCCTGGAAGCCGACGACTGGGCGCACTGGATCGCGGGCGCCAAAAGCACCGCCTTCGACCTGATGCCGGGCCTGGGTGCAGCCGGCGCGCGCCAGACCGACTGGCGCCGCTGGCGGGTGCCGATCGCGCTGGCCTTCCTCGCCATTGTCGTCAATTTGGCCGGCATCAACATCGAGTGGCTGCGCCTGCGCGGCGAAGCCGATGCCGTGCGCACGCAAATGACGCAGACCTTCAAATCGGTGTATCCAAACCTGCCCGTGGTCGAGCCGATCGCGCAGATGCGCCAGCAGATCGCACGCGCCCAGTCCGGCAGCGGCCAGATCGGCGCCGATGAATTCATCTATCTCGCCGGGGCACTCGGCGACGCAAGCCGGGAATTGCCGCGTCCGCCTGGAATTGCCTCAATCGAATACAAGGAACGCGCGCTGCGGGTAAGGGTCAAACCGGAAACGGTTGACCCCGCTGCAGTGCGCCAGCTGCAAACGGCGCTGGCCGCGCGCAGACTGACACTGGAAGCGGCCGCGCCCGGCAACTGGGTGGTACGCAGCACGGGAGCCACACCATGAGCCTGCTCACTACCTACGGCCGGGCACGCGAACGCGCCACCGGATACTGGATCGCACGCAGCGAAAAGGAGCGCCGCTACCTGGCCGCCGGTTTCGGTGTCGTCCTGCTGGCGCTGGTCTACACAGGCCTGATCGAGCCGGCGGTCGAGGGCCGCGCACGGCTGCAGCGTTCGCTGCCCGAGCTGCGCCAGCAGGCCGCCGAGCTGACCGGCCTGGCCAACCAGGCGCGCGCGCTGGCGGGCCAGGCGCCGGTGCCGGTGTCGCCCATGACGCGCGAGAGCCTGCTCGCCAGCCTCACGGCGCGCGGCATCACGCCGGGCTCGCTCACGCTGACCGGTGAATTCGCGCGCTTGCAGGTGACCGGCGTGTCGTTCGCCAACCTCGTGTCCTGGCTCGACGCCCAGCGCCGCGAGAACCGTATCGCCGTGCAGGAAGGCAGCTTTACCGCCCAGGACCCGCTCGGGCAGGTCGACGCCAATCTGACGCTGCGCCAGGACAACGGAAGCAGCGCCCGATGAGGCGCGGCCTCGGCTGGCTGGTCGTGGTCGCCCTGGCGATTGCGCTGACGGTGTTCGCCTTCCTGCCGGCCAGCTGGCTCGGCACGATGGTGGAACGCCAGACCGGCGGTCGTTTGACTCTCGGGGATGCGCAAGGTACGCTCTGGAGCGGCTCAGCCTTCGTGGGTGGGTCGCCGGGAGTAGGCGGATCGGTGACGCCGCTCTTGCCGGGGCGCTTCAGCTGGCGCCTGTCGCCGCTGGTCTTGGTCGGGCGCGTGAACATGGCGCTCGAGAATCCGCAGGCACTGGCGCAGCCGGTGCAGGTGACCGGCAGCTGGTCGCAGTGGCAGGTGAGCGAAGGACAATTGCTGTTGCCGGCCGAGGGGCTGGCCGGACTGGGTGCACCCTTGAATACCCTGGTGCCGTCGGGCGTGATCCGGCTCTCCTGGAACCGGCTCGACCTGGCGCGCCTGCCGAACAGCGTGGCGGTGACGGGGCGCACGACCCTGTCGATGAGCGACATGGGCTCGCGTATGGCGCCGGTCAAACCGCTGGGCAGTTACGAGATGATGATGGACTGGCGCGGCCAGCAAGCCGATCTGGTGCTGCGCACGGTGCGCGGCGCTTTGTTGTTGTCGGGAAATGGAACGTTGCAGAATGGACGCCTGCGTTTTTCAGGGCAGGCCTCGGCCGCCGATGGCTACGAAGAAACTTTGGGCAATATGCTCAATCTTCTTGGCCAGCGCCGCATGGTGAACGGTAAAAACACAATCGCATTAGAGTTCAGATAATGAAAACAACTTCCCGTAGCACCTCCGAATTCCCGACCCTGCGCCGCCTGGCGGCTGGGGCCATGCTGTGCTGCGCGGTGGCCACGGCCTTGCCGCCGGCGCCGGCTATTGCACAGGAAAATTCTGCCGCCCTCTCTTTCGTGAATGCCGACATCGAATCGGTGATCAAGGCCGTCGGCCACTACACCGGGATGACGTTCATTATCGACCCGCGTGTCAAGGGCACGCTGACCCTGGTGTCGGAAAAGTCCCTGACCAAGAGCCAGGCCTTCGGCCTGCTCACCTCGGCCTTGCGCCTGCAGGGCTTTGCGGTCGTCACCACCGGCGAAGGCTATGCCAAGGTGGTGCCGGAAGCTGAAGCCAAGCTGCAATCCTCGCCGACGAACGTGGGCAAGCGCGGCACGCGCGTGCAGGGCGACCAGATCGCGACCCAGATTTTCCACCTGTCGTATGAATCGGCGGCCAACCTGACGGCCGTGCTGCGCCCGCTCATTTCGCCGAACAATTCGATCATGGCCAATCCGGGCAACAACAGCCTGGTCATCACCGATTACGCCGACAACCTGCGCCGCCTGTCGCGCATCATCGCCGCGCTCGACGCGCCGGTGGCGGCCGACCTCGACGTGGTGCCGATCCGTAACGGCATCGCCAGCGACGTCGCCGTGCTGGTACAGCGCCTGATGGAGCCGGCTGCCGGCGGCGACTCCGGCCGCGTCACGGTGCTGGCCGATTCGCGTACCAACTCGGTGATCGTGCGTGCGCCCTCGCAGGCCAGAGCCAACCTCGCCAAGTCGCTCATCGCCAAGCTCGACCAGGCAACGACCGAACGCGGCAACATCCACGTGGTCTACCTGAAGAATGCCGACGCCAGCCGCGTCGCCCAGACCCTGCGCGCAGTGGTCTCGCAGGACGCCGGGGCCGTGCCGCAGCAGCAGCAGGGTACCTCGGGCGGCTCGATCCAGGCCGGCGCGCAGGGCGCGGGCGGCGCGGGCGGCACCGGCGGTATCGGCGGCCAGCAGGGCGGCACCGGCCTGGGCGGCACCAGCAATACCTTTGGCGCGCAGGGCCAGGGCCAGGGCATCGGCGCCGGCGGCGGCGCCGGTTCCGGCTTCATCCAGGCCGACGCCTCGACCAACAGCCTGATCATCACGGCGCCGGATGCGGTCTACCGCAACCTGCGCGGCGTCATCGACCAGCTCGACGTGCGCCGCGCCCAGGTGTATATCGAGGCGCTGGTGGTCGAGATGAATTCGCAGAAAGCGTCGGAATTCGGCGTGCAATGGCTGGGCCTGTCGGGCAGCGACACCAGCAAGTACCGGGTCGGCGGCGTGCAGGCCTTCAGCAGCACGAACGGCAGCATCATCGACCTCGCCGCCGCCGCGCGCGCGGGCCTGGGCGGCGGCACCACCACGCCGCCGCGGCTGTCCGGCCTCACGCTCGGCATCTTCAAGATGATCAATGGCGACCTGGGCCTGGGCGCAGTGGCCAGCGCACTTGAAAACGACGGCGCCGCCAACATCTTGTCGACACCGAACATGATCACCCTCGACAACGAACTGGCCACCATCAAGGTCGGCCAGAACATCCCGATCATCACGGGTTCGTTCACAACCGGCACGAGCGGCGCGAACAACCCGTTCCAGACCGTCGACCGCAAGGACATCGGCCTGTTGATGAAGGTGCGTCCGCAGATTTCCGAAGGTGGCGTGATCAAGCTGTCGATTTACCACGAGAATTCGGGCATCGACAATTCCGTGATCCGGGACGAGGGCATCGTGACCACCGTGCGTGCGATCGAAAGCAACATCCTGGCCGACGACGGCCAGATCATCGTGCTGGGCGGCCTGATCCAGGACAACGAAGACCACGGCGAGGAAAAAGTGCGCGGCCTGGGCGACCTCCCGCTCGTCGGCAACCTGTTCAAATACCGCACCCGCACCCGCAGCAAGACCAACCTGATGGTCTTCCTGCGCCCGGTGGTGGTGCGCAGCAAGGAACAGAACAACAGCATTTCGCTCGACCGCTACGAATACATGCGTGCCCTCGGCGTCGTCACCCGCCCGGCGGACGACAGCATCCTGGTGCGCGACCTCGGCGCCCCGGAACTGCCACCATTGACCAATGGCCAGCCGCCCGCGGGCGGCACCATGGCCACGATGCCGCCGCCGGCGCCGGTCACTGCGCGCCCTGGCGCCGCCACCGGCCCGGTAACGGCGCCCGGCACCACCAATGGACGCAGCCCGGCCCCAATGTCGCCGGCGCCTGCCCAGGTGCCCGAATTCCGGCCGGTCACGCCACCGAACCAGAAGTGATTGAACCATGACTAATTTGTTGCCTTATGCCTTCGCCCGCGACCATGGGGTGCTGGCGCGCAGCGGCGACGATCCCGGCCAGAGCGTCGAGGTGATGATCTCGAGCGCCACCCCGGCGGCGGCCATTGCCGAGGTGTCGCGCCGCTTCGGCCGCGTCCTGCTGCGCCGCCTCGACCGTGGCGAGCTCGACGACGCCATCGCCGCCGCTTACGCCTCGGCCGGCGGCGATGCCAACCAGGTCGCCGACGAATTCGATGCCGACCTCGACCTGACGCGCCTGCTGCAGGACGTGCCGGCGATCGAAGACCTGCTCGAATCGTCCGACGACGCGCCCGTGATCCGCATGATCAATGCCTTGCTCACGCAATCGCTGCGCGAAGGCGCGTCCGATATTCATATCGAACCTTTCGAGCAAACCTCGGTCGTACGTTTTCGCATCGATGGCACCTTGCGCGACATCGTGCGTCCCCGCAAAGGCATCCACGCCTCGCTCATTTCGCGTATCAAGATCATGTCGCAGCTCGACATCGCCGAAAAACGCCTTCCCCAGGATGGCCGCATCACCCTGCGCATCGGCGGCAAACCGGTCGACGTGCGGGTCTCGACCTTGCCGACCGGGCATGGCGAGCGCGCCGTGCTGCGTCTGCTCGACAAGGAAGCGGGCCGGCTCGACCTGTCGCACCTGGGCATGAGCCCGGACCTGCTGCCCCAGTTCGACAAACTGATCAACCAGCCGCACGGCATCGTGCTGGTCACCGGTCCGACCGGTTCCGGCAAGACCACGACCTTGTACGCCGCGCTATCGCGCCTGAACGCCTCGACCACCAACATCATGACGGTGGAAGACCCGATCGAATACGACCTGAACGGCGTCGGCCAGACCCAGGTGAATGCCCGCATCGACATGACGTTCGCGAAAGCCTTGCGCGCGATCCTGCGCCAGGACCCGGACGTGATCATGATCGGCGAGATCCGCGACCTGGAAACGGCGCAGATCGCCGTGCAGGCCTCGCTGACCGGCCACCTGGTGCTGGCAACCCTGCACACCAACGACGCCGCCGCGGCCGTCACCCGCCTGCTCGACATGGGGATCGAACCGTTCCTGCTGTCCTCGTCGCTGCTGGGTGTGATGGCCCAGCGCCTGGTGCGCAAGCTCTGCCCGCAATGCAAAAAAAGCGATGGCGTGCACTGGCATGCGGTCGGCTGCGAGCGCTGCGGCCATACCGGCTACCAGGGCCGGGTCGGCGTCTACGAGCTGCTGGAAACGAACGAAGGCATTCGCGCGCAGATCCACAACCAGGCCTCGGAAGCGGACATCCGCGTCGCTGCCCAGCACAGCGGAATGCGCACGATGCGCGAAGACGGTGAGCGCTGGCTGCGCGAAGGCATCACGACGCAAGCCGAGTTGCTGCGCGTAACCAAGGATTAACGATGCCGGCATTTCGTTACGAAGCCGTCGATGCGGGCGGCGCCATGCGCAAGGGCGTGGTCAATGCCGACAGCCCGCGCGCGGCGCGCGCCGACCTGCGCGTGCAAGGCCTCACGCCCCTGAACGTCGAAGCCATCACCGCCCAGGTCGACGCTGCCGGGGTGACGCGCTCGCGCGGCTTCGGCGAGCGCCTGTCGCAAGTCGAACTGGCCCTGTTTACACGCCAGCTGGCCAGCCTGCTGGAAGCAGGACTGCCGCTCGAACAGGCGTTCACGGCGCTGCTGGAACAGGCCGAAAAGCCGTATCTGCGCGACCTGATCGCATCGATCCGCTCGGAAGTCATCGGCGGCATCGCGTTTTCCGATGCGCTGTCGCACCATCCGCGCGACTTCGATCCGATTTTCCGCGGGCTGGTGTCCTCAGGCGAACAGATCGGCCAGCTGGCGCGCGTGCTGTCGCGCCTGGCGGACTATATCGAGCGCCGCAACGCGCTGGTGCAAAAGGTGCGCCTGGCGTTTACCTATCCGGCCATCGTCACCGTCGTCGCCTTTGCCATCGTCATCTTCCTGCTCACCTATGTGGTGCCGCAGATCGTGTCCGTGTTTGCCAACACCAAGCAAAAGCTGCCCCTGCTGACGGTGATGATGCTGGGCGTATCGAATTTCATGCGCGACTGGGGCATCCTGATGGGCATCGCCTTGATCGGCGCCTGGTTCGCCTGGCGCCGGGCGCTATTGAACCCGGCGCTGAAACTGCGCTGGCATACCTGGCTCCTGACCGCGCCCGTCTACGGCAAATTCGAGCGCAGCCTGAACACGGCGCGTTTCGCCAGTACGCTCGCCATTACCACCGGCTCGGGCGTGCCGATCCTGCGCGCGCTCGACACCAGCCGCGACACCCTGTCGAATGTCGCCATGCGCGACCTGGTGGAGCAAGCCACCGCCAGCGTGCGCGAAGGCATCAGCCTGGCGCGGGCACTGTCCGTGCAAAAACACTTTCCACCGATGCTGGTGCACATGATCCGTGCCGGAGAAATCACCGGCGAACTGCCCGCGATGCTGGAGCGGGCGGCCAATTCGCAGCAGGCCGATCTCGAGCGCCGCACGCTGACCATTGCCGGCCTGCTTGAACCGGTGCTGATCCTGGCCATGGGCCTGGTGGTGCTCCTGATCGTGCTGGCGGTCCTGATGCCGATCATTGAAATCAACCAGCTGGTGCGCTAACAAGGATAACGATGAAGCGTCTGCCTCTCCTTTTCACCCTGCTTGCCCTGATCTTCCTGGCGGTGTCCGCCACGTATTGGGGCATGCAGCTGTACAAGCCGCAGCAACGGCCGATCGTTGCGGCAGCGCCCGCCAGCCTGCCGGAGCCCTCGCCCGATGCCGCCGCCACGCTCTTCGGCGGCCAGCCGGTGGCGAACGTCGCCACCAACTACCAGCTGACGGGCATCGTTTCCGCCGGACGCGACAGTGTTGCGATCATCGTCGCCGACGGCCAGCCGCCGAAAGCCTTGAAAATCGGGCGCGAACTGGCGCCTGGCGTGAGTATCAGCGAAGTCCATGCCCGCTATGTGATGCTGTCGGAAGGCGGCGTCATGAAACGCATCGACCTCGCGGCCGACACCAAGCCAGCCATTCCGCTGTCCGGCGCCGCCGCGCCGCCGATGGCCATGCCGCCGCAGCCAACCATCGCCCCGGCCGGCGCCATGCCGCAGGGAGAGCCGCAGACCGCGCCGGGCGCCGTGCAGAGCGCGCCGCCGCCGGGCGAAGTCAACCCGGTCGTGCCGCAGGGACAGGAGCCTCCCCAGGAAGGCCCGCCGGCCGACATCGTCCCGCCGCCACCGCCGAATCAACCGCAAATGCCGGCGCCGACCCGTTCGACGGGCAGCCCGGTCAGCAGCGACGCGCCGGTGCGTTGATCCCTGGCGCCGCGCAGGTCCCTGTGCAGCGCATTCTTGTTACCGCCGCAGCTTCGTAAACGCCGCAAATTCCCACGACCTGAATCCCACCAGCAAGGTCATCCCTTCGCGCTCGTTTGCCGGCAGCCGCCGGTCATTGCGGTGCAGCCGCGTCAAGTCCCCCGCCAGCTGATGGATCTTCTGCGCCAGCTCGGCCGCGCTGGCCTTTGAGAGCCGCGCAGGCAGGCACATCAGGGTCTCGCCGGCGCCATCGAAACGGCCCGCAAAATAATCCGGCACGATCTGCTCGCGGAAATAATGCTGCACCGGCCCGTCGGGCAGCCAGTGGAAGGCATTCGAGACGCGCACCGTGTAGCGGTTCAGCGGACGCAGTTCGATGATGCCCAGGCGGTCGAGCTCAGCCAGGCAACCGATGCATTCGGCCTCGGTCAGGCGGTAGGTTTCGACGATCTGCTCCATGCTCCAGTAACCGAGGCAGCAGATCGCCACCAGCAGCAGGCGCGGCTTGGCGACCAGGGCCGTTTCCTGGGGCAGGGTCAGGGCGTCGGGCTGGGCCCGGGCGTCGGCTGCGCCGCGCAGCACGTCTTCGAAGGCTATTCCCGCCACCTGGCAAATCTGCGCCAGGCGCGACAAGGGCATGTCTTTCTGGCCGAACATGCGCTTGACGCTCGACTCGCTCATGTCGATGCGTTCGGCCAGCGTTTTATAAGTGAGATTTGCCGCGCGCAACTCGGCGCGCAACACGTCGACGATCAGCTCGGGTGAGCTCATGGGAATCCTGTACTCGGCAATAGGCGCCGATCAATGTACAGGTCAATTGCAGGGCGGGCAAGCCGCCGCGCGCGCCAGTTCGCCTCCCGCCTCGACTTGACTAAAACGAGCTCAGCTTTAAAACACTTCCATTAGATTCATGAGGTTCGGTCGTGGCGAGCTGGCTCGGCTTGTCGCTGCGCGGAACTGGGTCACCCACAGGCATACAGCGTGCACAAGGAGATGGTCATGTCGAATAATCAGATTCAATCACCTGGAGTCATCATCACGGCCGGCGCCAGGCTGGAAGGGGAGGCGGCGGTCTCGGTCGCGGTTGCGCAGGTGCGGCAAGCAGCGGTGCGGCCGCTGTTCGGGGCGGCCACGCCGCAGCCCGAGCTCAGCGGATCCGGATTTACCTATCGCCACGACTGGGGCGCGCTGCACGGCCAGTGGGTGCTGCAGCTGGCCTGGGGCGACATCAACCCGCGCTCGCAAGTGTTCGTCTCGATCGGCGAGGGGGCCGCGGGCGGACCGGACGCCGGCAAGTTCGTCGGCTCGGCCCGCTACACCGTGCACAACGTGGCTCCGCGCGCCGGCGGCGTCGATGTCTGGATCAACATCGAGTGGGAAACGGATATTCCGTTGTACGCCGATTACCTGGTCGTCAACACCGGCGACGCGGCGCCGAGGACGGTGCAGGTCACCGTGCAGCGCCACAGCACCGTGGCCCTGAGCGACGCCGATGCGGACCGGATCCTGGGCGACATGGGGACCATCCTCCAGGGCGACGACTCGCCTGCGGACGTCGCGACCCCGGTCAGCTTTGTCCGGAATGGGCCGGTGCAGCTCTTGCCAGCCGCCATCCCCGGGACCATCCAGACCGAGGCCGATCTGGTGGCGCTGCTCAATGCCGGCTCGGGCGTCAAGATCGTCGAGGCCATCCGCTGGTGCGGCGGCCCCGGCGGCTCGATCATCGGCTGCGCCCCGGTCGGCAGCCCCTCGGTGAATGTGACGGCCGTGCGCTTCACGGAAAACCAGGAAGGGCTGATCTGGGTGCATGAGTACGGCCACAACGCGGGCCTCGGCCACCGCACGGATGACCTCAGGGCCGTCATGTATCCGAGCGTCGGCGCGGACCACAATGTCGTCAACGCCGCCGAGTCGGAGAGTTTCCTGGCCGGCCCCCTCGCCAAGTCTGGCGAAGTGATGCCCGCGAGCTGCTCCCTGGGCGTGGCGATCCAGCCACCGAAGGACGTGCGCGACTTCGTTTCCCAGCACTGGATCCAGGGCATTCCCTACCAGGCGGCAGCGCAGTACACCGAGGCGGACGCCAGGCTGCTACTGGAATGGCTGGTGAATGAGCCCGAAAAACACGAGGAGTTCTTGCCCGAGATCGTGACCACGCTCTGCTTCATCGGCAGCGACATCGCGGCCCAGCCGCTCATCGACTTCGTGCACAGCGCACCGGCCCGGCGCGCTGTGTTCCATGCGAAGAACGCGGTCCTGATCCATCTGGGCGACCTGGTCAACAAGTCGGGAAGCCAGGCGGCCTTCGACTTCCTCGCCGGCGTCGCGGCCGACGCGCAGAAGGCGAAATCCCTGGCCATTCCACGCTCGGCCATCGCGGCGGCCGAGGCTGCGGTCGCCGGGGTGGTGGCGCCGACCCTCGAGGCCCTGGCGGGCGAGCTGGCCGTCTCCGCCACCTTTGGCCTGGCGCTGGCGGGTACGCCGCAAGCGGAGCAGGCGATCACGGGATTGATGGATGACGCCAATGTTTTGCCCGCCGTCAAGCGGGCGGCAGCGGAAGCGGTGGTCCTGGCGCGGACGGTGCGCGCCAAGGGCCAGGCCGGGTATTACAAAATGAAATGCGAAGGCGGGCAGCAGACGTAACCAGCCGATCGGTCAGAGCGACGGGAAGGGGAGCCGGGGCATGTCTTCTGACGAGGACATGTCCCGGTTTTCAATCGTCCTCGGGAACCAGCGGCGCCTTTTTCAGCTGGCGCTTGGCCGCCTGGCGTTCGCTCGCGAGCGGCTTGGCATGCGCACCTGCCGAGCGCCCCTTGGCCAGGGCCGCGACCGGATTGCGTGGTTTACTCAGCTGCTGGACCGGTGCGACGCGCAGCATCATCTTTTGCCGCGTCGCCAGTGCCTTGTTCGCCATATTCCCTCCACTTCCTTACAGCACGTAGCGCGACAGGTCTTCGTTGGCCGACAGCACGTCGAGCCGCTCGTTGACATAGGCCGCGTCGATCGTGATTGCCTTGTCCGGCGTATCGCTGGCGTGGAAGGAGATTTCCTCGAGCAGCTTTTCCATCACCGTGTACAGGCGCCGCGCGCCGATATTCTCGGTGCGCTCGTTGACGGCAAAGGCGATCTCGGCCAGGCGGTGGATGCCGTCTTCGGAGAAGGTCAGGTGCACGCCTTCGGTACCGAGCAGGGCTTCGTACTGGGTCGTCAGGCAGGCATCGGTGCTGGTGAGAATGCGCTTGAAATCGTCGATCGACAGCGACTCGAGCTCGACCCGGATCGGGAAACGCCCCTGCAGTTCCGGAATCAGGTCCGACGGTTTTGCCAGGTGAAACGCGCCCGAGGCAATGAACAGGATGTGGTCGGTCTTGATCATGCCGTACTTGGTGTTGACCGTCGTGCCCTCGACCAGCGGCAGCAGGTCGCGCTGCACGCCCGCACGCGAAACGTCGGCGCCGCCGTGTTCGGAGCGCGTGGCGATCTTGTCGATTTCATCCAGGAAGACGATGCCGTTGTTCTCGACATTGTGGATCGCCTTCTGCTTCATCTCGTCTTCGTTGATCAGGCGTGCCGCTTCTTCCTCGGCCAGCACTTTCATCGCCTCCTTGATCTTCATCTTGCGCGATTTCTTGCGCGTGCCGCCGACACCGGCGAACATCGACTTGATCTGCTCCGTCATTTCTTCCATGCCGGGCGGGGCCATGATTTCCATTTGCGGCGCGGCATCGAGCACCTCGATCTCGACTTCGCGGTCGTCGAGCGAGCCTTCGCGCAGGCGCTTGCGGAAAGTCTGGCGCGTGCTGTCGCCCTCCTTGGCTTCGGCGGCGGCGCTCACATTGAAACCGAAGTCGCGCGCCGGCGGCACCAGGATGTCGATGATGCGGTCTTCGGCCGCGTCTTCGGCGCGCTGGCGCACCTTCTTCATTTCGCTGGCGCGGGTCTGCTTGATGCCGATGTCGATCAGGTCGCGGATGATGGTGTCGACGTCGCGGCCGACATAGCCCACTTCGGTGAACTTGGTCGCTTCGATCTTGATGAAGGGTGCATCCGCCAGCTTGGCCAGGCGGCGCGCGATCTCGGTCTTGCCGACGCCGGTCGGGCCGATCATGAGGATGTTCTTCGGGGTGATCTCGTGGCGCAGCGGCTCGTCGACCTGCTGGCGGCGCCAGCGGTTGCGCAGGGCGATGGCGACGGCGCGCTTGGCCTTGCCCTGGCCGACGACGTGCTTGTCCAGTTCCGAGACGATTTCAAGTGGAGTCATGTTCATGGTATGCGCGCCGGTCAGTCCAGCGATTCGATGATGTGGGACAGATTCGTGTAGATGCACAGTTCGCCGGCGATGGTCAGCGCTTTTTTCACGACCTCGGCCGGCGGCAAATCGGTGTTTTCCTGCAGGGCCTTGGCCGCGGACTGGGCGTAGATGCCGCCGGAACCGATCGCGCCGATGCCGTCTTCGGGCTCGAGCACGTCGCCGTTGCCGGTGATGATCAGGGTCGTTTCCCGGTCGGCCACCAGCAGCATGGCTTCGAGTTTGCGCAGCATGCGGTCGGTGCGCCAGTCCTTGGCCAGTTCGACCGAAGAACGCAGCAGGTTGCCCTGGTGCTTTTCCAGTTTCGCCTCAAAGCGGTCGAGCAAGGTAAACGCGTCGGCAGTGGCGCCGGCAAAGCCGCACAGGACCTTGCCCTGATACAGCTTGCGCACCTTGCGTGCCGAACCCTTCATGACGACGTTGCCCAGGGTGACCTGGCCATCGCCGCCCAATGCGACCTGGGAGCCGCGACGCACGCTCACAATGGTGGTGCCGTGAAATTGTTCCATATCTGCCTCATGATTAACTAGCCCTCCGCAAGTGGGGGTGTTGCACAAAATTGCAAGACAGGATGAGATGCGTGCCGTGAGGCCTAGTATTTGTGTGCGTACAGGCGCGCGCAGTCGTGATAATTCAGCAGGCGCAGCAAGGCCGCCACCAGGTGGTTCAGTTCGCGCAGCTCGATGGGACGCTCGTCCTGGGCCAGGCGGCGCAAATGCGAATGCAGGTCGCCGGCTTCCTTGAAACCAATGCGCACCAGGCGCGCGCAGTCGAGCACGATTGGCCCGGCCGGGTCGATCGCCGCATAGGATGCCAGGGCCGCGAGCAAGTTCCCCATGTCGCCGTCTACCACGGCAGGCAACATGAAACGCTGGTCCGCCGCCATGCCCGCGCTGGCGGCACTGCCACCACTGCCCTGCGGCAAGGCTTCGTACGAAGGCGGCGACACCTCGAAGGTCACGCAATAGTCCATCGCCGTTTCTTCGAAATCCTTTTCGCGCCCGAGCAGTTGCAGCAGTTCGAGCAGGAGCAGCCAGGGCGCCTCGCCGGTGCTGCGCTCGCCAATGGCCAGCATCGGGCGCAACACTGCCAGCAAGGCATCGGCGCCGGCCAGTACGACTTCGCGCCGCGCCGTGCGCAAGTGTTGCAGGGCGTCCAGCAGGGCGGCGCAGCCATCCAGCGTGGCACTCGTGACGCCCGCGACATCGATGCGTGCCGGCGAACCGGTGCCCGACTGCAGCGCTTGCAAGCGCAGGGCGGCCCCGGCGTCAAGGACCCCAGCCAGGCGCGCGGCCGGGGCGACGCCGGCATAGGCTGATTGCAGTGTGTCCGCCGGCAAGCGGTTGATGTAGGCGGGCGGCGAGGTTTCGAAGTGGCTTGCGTAGTCGATCGCGATGCTGTCGAAGTCGCGCTCGCGTCCTTCGGCCTGGTACAGGTCGAACAGCATCCACCAGGGTTGGCGTTCGCTGCGGCCGAGCTCGCGCAGGCTGTCCTGCAGCATCTGCTCGGCCAGCGCGCCCTGGCCGTTGGCGTACAGGATGGCGCTTTCCTCGACCACCGGGGCGGCCGCCGGCGCGGCGGCGGCATCGGGCTGGTCGGCCAGGGTGGCCAGTTCGGTGTCGCCAGGCTCGCCCGGTACCACGGCGGTGGCGGCGGGCGCACGCCGGGTGCTGCCCCAGCGCGCTTCGGCGTCGTCGAAGAAGTCGGTGGTCATGGCCAGTTCGATGGCATCGATCTTGGCCGCGGTGGCGCGCGCGATTTCGCGCTGGCGTTCGCGGTCGGCCTCGAGCGACAGGCGCGCCGGCTCCTCGGCGCGTGGGGGCGCTACCGGCGCCGTGGCCGGTTCAGGTTTTTTCTTGAGGAAGGAAAATATGCCCACGTCATCCTGTCGATCGTCTGGCGCAGCGGCGTCCGAAGCGCTCATCCGTGACGGTAGCATGGACGCGCGCGCGGCGCCCTGCGCACACGTGCGCCCGCGCAAAGCCTGTGCGGGCAAGCGCTAGTGTATCCCATGGGAAAGTTTTTGATCGCACGAATGGCGCGGAAGCCCATGTAAAAATGAAAAAAGCATGCGGCAGGCGCATGCTTTTTTCGGGGAGGCGGACCGGAAAATCAGTCGCCGTACAGCTTTTGCTTCAGTTCGCGGCGCTGCTGGGCTTCCAGCGACAGCGTGGCGGTCGGACGGGCGATCAGGCGCGGGATGCCGATCGGCTCGCCCGTTTCTTCGCACCAGCCGTAGTCGCCGCCGTCGATGGCGGCCAGCGATTGCTGCACTTTCTTGAGCAGCTTGCGCTCGCGGTCGCGGGTACGCAGTTCGAGGGCGTGTTCTTCCTCGATGGTGGCGCGGTCGGCCGGATCGGGAACCAGCACGGTTTCGCGCAGGTGCTCGGTGGTCTCGCCGGCGTTTTTCAGCAGCTCTTTCTCGAGCTGCTGCAGGCGGTCGCGGAAGAACGCGAGCTGGGCCGGGTTCATGTAGTCCTCTTCGCCCATCGCCCGAATTTCATCTTCCGTCAAGAGTCGGTCTTCGGCCTGAGCGGCATTCGGTTTCGTTGTTTTAGTCATGACTTCACTTACCTTCGATACGACAGAGGTTTTCATTTTATCAGCTAGCTCAGCCGTAGCACCCTGAACTCAAGGGTACACGCCCTTGCTGCTGCCATGACGGCCTGGTCGATCCGCCGTCTTCGCTGCCCGGCTTCGGCAGCGGTTAAACATCAGTACGTGATGCGTCCATGGGAACGGCAACCGGTACTGCT
The DNA here is from genome assembly GCF_059134155.1 of Massilia sp. FBCC-B171. NCBI lineage: Bacteria > Pseudomonadati > Pseudomonadota > Betaproteobacteria > Burkholderiales > Oxalobacteraceae > Massilia > Massilia sp. FBCC-B171. The sequence continues at coordinate 231,828 of NZ_CP101443.1, forward strand.
AAACCGGGATAGTTTATACCAAACATTGTTCCAATCCGCGGATAAATACGTCTTTTGGTAAATTTTTACCAATAAACACCATTTTGCTGGCGCGGGCTTCGTCCGGCTCCCACTTTGCTCCCAGGTCACTGCCCATGATTTGATGCACGCCCTGAAAAACGACCTTGCGCTCGGCGCCCGCCATCGCCAGCACGCCCTTGTAGCGCAGCATGCTCGGCCCGAAGACTTGCACCATGCTTCCCAGGAACTGGTCGAGCCGTTCCGGGTCGAAAGGACGCTCGCTCTTGAACACGAAGGCGGCGATGTCGTCGCTGTGGTGCGCATGATGGTGGTCGTGGCCGTGATTGCAGGCCTCGGTATGCACGTGCCCCTCATGCTCGTGGTGCGCGTGATCGTGCTCTTCGGCGCGCAGGAAGTCCGGGTCGAGTTCGAGCTTGTCGTTCAAGTTGAAACCACGCAGGTCGAGTACTTCGGCAATCGGCGCGCGGCCGAAGTCGGAGGTCGAGATCGGGGCCCGCGGGTTGATGCGTGTCAAGCGCATCTTCAGGGCTTCCAGGGCGTCGGGCGCGACCAGGTCCAGCTTCGAGAGCAAAATCTTGTCGGCAAAACCGACTTGGCGCTGGGCTTCCTCGTGGCGATCGAGCTGGTCCATCGCATGGTGCGCATCGACCACCGTCACCACGGCATCCAACATATAGTGAGCGCCTACTTCTTCGTCGACGAAGAAAGTCTGGGCCACCGGGCCCGGGTTGGCGAGACCGGTCGTTTCGATGACGACGCGGTCGAAGGCGATCTCGCCGGCTGCGCGTTTTTGCGCCAGGCTCGTCAGCGCCACGACCAGGTCGCCGCGGATGGTGCAGCAGATGCAGCCGTTGTTCATTTCGACGATCTGTTCGCCGCTGTCCTGGACCAGGATTTCGTTGTCGATGTTTTCTTCACCGAATTCATTCTCGATGACGGCAATGCGCAGGCCGTGCTCCTCGCGCAGGATGCGGTTGAGCAGGGTGGTCTTGCCGGCGCCAAGGAAGCCGGTGAGGATGGTGGTCGGAATGGGTGACATGGTTGTTCGCGGGTCGGGCCGGCTAGGGAAGGCAAGGAAGCCGAAGATTATGCCGTAATTTGCAATCTGCCACATCAACTGCACTGGTCTTTGCGCCAGCTCAGGCGAACACTTGTCTACTTCGCTTTCGCTCGCGGATGAGCTCGGTCATAAACCGCGGCAAGGTGCTGGAAATCGAGCGCGGTATATACCTGGGTCGAAGTGATGCTGGCGTGGCCGAGTAATTCCTGCACGGCGCGCAGGTCGCCGGACGATTGAAGCAGGTGCGAGGCGAACGAGTGGCGCAGCACGTGCGGGTGCACGTGCACCGGGGAGCCGGCCTGCAGCGCATGCGTTTTCAGGCGCTGCTGCACCACGCGCGGGGTGATGCGGCTGCCGCGGCTGGACAGGAACAGGGCGGGGCTGCCGTCCGCGGCCGGTGGGCGCACCGCCAGCCAGGCGGCCAGGGCCTCGCGCGCGGGGCCGCCCACCGGCACCCGGCGCATTTTGTTGCCCTTGCCGGTAACCACGACGTCGCCGGCCGCGGCATCGAACCAGCCGAGCGAGGTGGCGCCGTTGGCATTCGTATAAGCAAGGTCGAGTCCGGCCAGTTCCGAGACCCGCAGCCCGCTCGAGTACAGCAGCTCGAACATGGCGCGGTTGCAGAGTTCGGCCGGCTCGGGATGGCCATGGCGGTTCGCTTCGAGCAGCTGGACGGCGGCATCGACGGCGAGCGCCTTGGGCAGTGTTTTGGGACGGCGCGGCGCACGGACGCCTTCGACCGGATTCGCCGGCAGCGCCATCTGGCGCGACAGCCATTGATAAAAGCCGCGCCAGCCCGACAGTTTACGGGCAATCGAGCGCGGTTCCTGGCCGCCGGCGTGCAGGCGCGCGGCAAAACGGCGCATGTCGGCGTGGGTCAGGAGGGGCCAGTCTTCGTGCCCGGCCAGCTGGCGCAGCTCGGCCAGGTCGCGCCGGTAGGCGGCGATCGTGTGCTCGGACAACTGGCGCTGGGTGGCCAGTTCGCGCAGGTAACGCCCGGTCCAGTCCTCGCGCGCCGTGTCCATGGAATGGCCGCCGAAGTAATCAGGCGCGCAGCGGCGCCAGCGCGGCGCTGGCCGACTGGCCCAGCTGCACCAGGAAATCGGTGGCCAGCATCGGGCTGAAACGCTCGGCGTCGGGCGAACCCATCACCAGCAAGCCGAAGGTGACGCCATCGGCCGTCAGCGGCAACAGGACGGTCGAGCGCACTTCATCGGCTTGCTCGAGCCAGCGGACAGCCTCGAAATCCTTGTTCGGGCCGCAGTAGGGCGCGCGCAGGCTGGACGCGAACAGGCGCGCATCCTCGGCGACGTCGCCGGCGAACCAGGCCTGTGCATGGTCGGGGTGCACGTTCCACAAGCGCAGCGTTGCCTGCGGCACGCCGAAATGTGCCAGCAAGCCGTCGACCAGGTCGCGCGCCATGGTCGCGCCGCCGGTCGACTTCAGCAGCGCCAGGTGCCAGGCGTGGAAGCGCTGCAGGATCACGGTATTCTCGCCCGCCGTGCGCATCAGCTCGGCCATGCGCAGTTCGAGCGCGTTGTACTTGGCGCGCATGACTTCCATCTGGCGCTCCTGCAGCGACACGGCCTTTCCGGTCAGCGGGCTCGACAGTTTGACTTCGCCCAGCAGGCCGGCATGTTCTTCGAAAAAGCGCGGGTGCTCGGCCAGGTAGTTGGCGACAGTGGCGGAGTCCAGGGTGACAGTCATCGTTAGTCTTGCAAGAATTGGGGGGTGCGCAATTCTACCCCAGTGGGGGGAGGGGCGTAGCGACAAAAAGGGTGCATACGGGCACCCTTCCTGGGCGCGACAGGCGCCCTCATGGCTGAGCGGGCTGCCGTCAGAAGCGGTGACGGATGCCGATCTGGAAAGCGCGGCCGTTGTCCCCCGGCTGTTCCGTGAAGCCGCCTGGCGAACCTGCGGTGCCCGGCGTGTACTGGCCATCGTTCTGGTTGTTGATGAAGCCGGCGACGGTGTACAGGTCGGTACGCTTCGACAGGAAATAGTCGTAGCCGATGGCGAACAGGTCGGCATCGCTGTTCGATGGCAGTTGGTCGTTCTGGTGCGCATACGACGCCATCAGGCGGCCATTGCCGATCTTGTAGTGCAGGCCAAGCTGGTAGCTGTTCGCATCCTGCTTGGTGTTTTCGATGATGTTGGTCTCGAAGACAGTGCGCAATGCCGGGCGCAGAGGGACTGGCAGATTGGGCGCAATGAGCGCGTCCCAGGCGCCGAGGTAGGTCGGGATCAGTGCCGAATTCTTGTTGCGCTGGTCGTGGTAGCCGGCGAACAGCTTCCAGTTACCCAGTGTGTACGAACCGCCAACGGTCAGGGTGCGCAAGCTCGGACGGTCTTGCATGTCGTAGCCGTGGTTGTAGCCGAGGCCGACATCGAAACCTTTTGCCTTGTAGGTGATGGCGCCGCCGCGGAACTTCCGGTAGAGGCCGAAGTAACCCGAGTTGCGTGGACCGTACATGATCGAGCCGCCCAGTCCCGACGGCAGGGCAATGCGGTACTGGATTACTTCTTGCGAGCGGATGTCCGCGCCCAGGGCCGAGAAGCCGGCGGTGCCGCCAGTGATGCCGCCCCAGGTGCCGGCCGTGCCCACTTCAAACACGTCGGACAAGGCAAATACTTCGTAGCCCGGCGTATACATGCGGCCCAGCAGGATGGCGCCCACCGGCGTCACGAGGCCGACCATCGTGGTGCGGTCGAACAGGGCGCCTTCCCGGTTCACGGCGGGTGCGCCCGGCATTTGCAGGCCGGTTCGCACTTGTTGCAGGAGCGTCGGCCCCAGGGCTTCCATGCCGCGGGTCAGGTAGAGGCCGGTATTGTCGTTGATCAGGGTCGGCTGCTGGGTGCCGGTGTCGAGTTCGACACGTGCTTCGAGGTTGAAGATGGCTTTGAAGCCATTGCCGATTTCTTCGGAGCCCTTGAAGCCGATACGGGAACCGTCGGCGCCGCCACTGACGATCTTGGTGGGGCCGCCTTTTTGCCACATGACGCCGGCGTCGGCAATGCCATAGATCTGGACGCTGGTCTGGGCCGGGGCCGGGAGGGCGAAACACGCGCCGATCAGGCCGGCGATCACACATTTGTTCATTGCATCTCCACTGTTGGCTTTGGAAGCTTGCGTTTTGCATTGCCAAATATGCCATCGGCTCCCGGCACGGGATCCATGACAGCGCAAGCGGGACGGGGGTGCTGGCAAAAAAACGACAGTGGCGATGCAGGGCGGCTGGATGCTGGCCGATCCGGTCGAGGACAGGCGAAAAGACAGACGCAAAAAAGGCAGGTGCCGTTACCGGTACCTGCCTTTTTTATCAAGCCTGGCGGACTTGCGTCCGGTTCAACTTAGAACGAGTGGTTCACACCGATCGTGTAGAAGTTGACTTTGGCGTCAGGCGAAGCGACGCCGTCGGTCGTACGGAACGAACCCTGTGGGCCGTCCTTGCGCGACGCGTCGATGTACACGTAGGTGCGCTTCGACAGGCTGTACTCGTAACCCAGCGACATTTGCTTGGTCTTGATGTAGTCGTCCGGATCCTTCTGGCCATAGCCAGCGAGGAACTTGCCTGCGCCCATGGTGTAGTTGGCGCCGATGACCCATGCTTTGGTGCGGTCGTTGGAGACGCGGGTGTGGTCCTGCTCCTGACGCGATGCCAGTGCCATCAGTTTCAGTTCCGGCGTGACGTTGAACGAAGCGCCGAGCGACATGACCTTGCTTTCGATCGCATTGCGCTCGTAGCCGATCATCAGGGCGGCCGGGCCGTTGTTGTAGGTACCGGTGACCGAGAACGGGTTCGAGCTCGCTTCTGCGCCGGCAGGGTACTGCGGTGCCGCAGCGGTGCCACGGCCGATGATGGCTGGTGCGCCGTTGTTTTCTTTGGTGGCGATGGCGGTGTTCAGCTGGAAGCCGCTGATGACCGGGCTGTTGTACCAGAAGGCATTGGCCCAGCGGTTGTTCGAGGCGCCTGCTGGATCGAGCGGTGCCGAGGTGTAGCCGGCGACAGCCAGGTCGGTGTAGAAGCCAGCCTGGTGCGGCAGTGCGTGGAACGGCTCGAAGGCGCCGACGGTTTCCTGGTACGGGGTCAGGCCACGGCCGATACGGACCATACCGAAGTCACCTTGCAGGCCGACGCGGCTCTGGCCCTGGAACAGTGGACGCTGTGCGCCGCCTCGGCCATTCGTTTCATTCGTGCCGGTGTCGGGATCGTAACGGACTTCCAGCTGGAACAGTGCTTTCAGGCCGTTGCCCAGATCTTCAGTACCCTTGAAGCCCAGCGTGTTCGACGCACGCTTGCCGATGTTCAGACTCTGGCCCGAAAACTTTTGCGCGCCAGCATCGATGGTGCCGTAGATTTGAACGGCGGTCTGTGCATGGGCAACGCCGGCGAATGCGCCAACGAGTGCGACTGCCATCAGAGATTTTTTCATTTATTTGTTTCCTTGAAAGATGAATCGGAATCCAAAGAGCGTTGAGACTTTGTTTGCTGAACACTCGGACGAGTGAACCTTAAAGGCTTAACGCGTCTGGATTGCCGGATTGGTTAATTATGGCCGTTCGAATTGGTGGAAAGCCAATTTAACCAATCGTGCTGTTGTATTTTTGAAACGGCACAGCCACCCGGCCGCCCCAGCCTGGTGCTTGGTGCACTGCAAGATGGCTGAGTTCCGCATTGTTTTGGTGAGCTTGTTCGATATCAAGCATCGGGCTGTTCGGGACGATTCGCCCCCCTTGCTGGCTTAGACTTTCCTGGAACCGATGGGTGTGGGCGAGATCTGCGATCTTCTTGTATATTGGCAACTTTGCCTGCGACAGCCTTCCCGTCGTGGTCTTTCCGCCGATCCCCGCCTGTACCGCGCCTCCAATCAATTGACGAAGACGACCGATGGCTAATCGTGAAGAACTAGCGATCATTCGTGGCGCTCGCAGTGGCCGCGCCGACGCACAACTCGCACTGGGCAAGCGCTACCTGTTTGGCAGCGCCGGCCTGCCGTGCAGCCTGCCCACGGCGCTGCACTGGCTCGACCGCGCGGCTCGCCAGGGGTGCGCCGAGTCATGCGAGCTGATCGGCAGCCACATCCCGCTCGACCTGGCGCGTGCGCATCCGACACCACTGGCGCCCTGGTACGAACGCGCCTATGACGGCGGTAACGTGCGTGCCGGACTGGTCCTGGCCCAGTTGCTGCTCGAAGGCGAGCACACCGCGTCCGACACGCTGCGGACCAAGGCCGTGCACGCTCTTGAAGAAGCCGCGCGTGCCGGTTTCGCCGATGCGCAGTGGCTGCTGGCGCGCCGTCCCGACATCGCTGCCAGCGTCAATCCGGCCCCCGCCAACGCCGCTTTCGGGCAGCAATCTGCTGCAGTGCGCAAGAGCGCTGAAACGGCCGGCGAACGCCCGATTCAGGCGCCTGAGCGGCGTGCAGTCGCGCGTTCTGACGCTGCCGGGGGCGTGTCGGCCCCGGACCAACCCTGGCTGCGCCGGGCTGCCGATAACGGACTGGCCGAGGCACAATTCGCCATGCTCGAGCAGAGCTGGAGCGCCGGCGCCTGGCAGGACTTTCTCACGCGGGCCCTGCCGCTGGCGCGCACGCTCGTGGAAAACGGGGGCGGCAAACATACCCGGCGCCTCGAACCCGGCGAAGTCACCCTGTTGTCACGCACCGCACGCCTGCTCGCCGAAGGAAAAGGCGGCATCGCCGCCGGCGACGATGAAATCCACACCTTCTGGGAACTGGCGGCGGCCGAGCACGACCGCCACGCCCAGCTGGCCATCGGACTCTGGTATGCGCGCATGCAGGTCGGCGGCGCCCGGGTGCAGGGCGGCAGCGGGGCAGCCAACTTCAAGAAGGCGATCCGCTGGCTGCTCATGGCTGGCGAGCAGGGCCTGGCCGAAGCCTGGTTCGCGCTGTCGCGCATCTACCTGAAGCCAGAGTTCTCGCAACGTAATGTCGCCGATGCCCAGCGCTACCTCGAACGGGCCGCGGAAATGGGCTACGAAGTCGCGCAGCTCGAGTGTGGCAACAACGCCTGGCGTGCGCGCCGCGAAAACGAGAGCAACGATGTACGCGCCGTGTTCTGGCTGCAGCTGGCGGCGGCGCAGGGCAATGCCGAAGCCGGCGCCGCCATCCGCAAGATCGCGCCCCGTCCCGACGACGCGCCGCATACCGAAACCGGGGCGCTGCTTGCGTGCGCCGGCGACCTGGCCGCGCATCCGCTGCTGGCGGCCCGGCTCGAGCTGGCGGCGCTGTTCGGCCTGACGCGTGCCGAAACCCTGTTGCTCGACGTGGCCGGGGCAGACCAGGGGCATTGCCTGGTGATCGATATCCGGGCCAGCTATGGGCGCAGCAAGCGCCGCCTGGTCATGGTCGAGACGGTCCAGGAGCGCCAGGCGCTCGACCGCATCGTACGGCTGTTCGAAAATGTCGATTGCGGACCCGGTGGTCCGGAAGGCAATTACCGCCAGCGCCTGTACCGGCTGCGCACCCTGATGGCCGACGCGGCCATGGCGGGACGGATGCTCGACGAGACCGATGGCCGGCTCGCCCCTGCCGTGAAACCGGAGCGCGGCAATGCGTATGGCATGGCTGCCTGAACTGCCGGCCACGCAGCGGGCAGGCAGCCCGCACCCCGGCGCGCATCCTTTTACAGTGTGATGTCGCCTTCGAACACCGTCACGGCCGGGCCGCTCAGGTAAACCGGTTCGCCTTCGCCGGCCCAGGCAATCGACAGATCGCCGCCGCGTGCGGCTACCCGCACCGGCGAATCGATCAGCCCGCGCCGGATGCCGGCCACCACCGCCGCACAGGCGCCGGTGCCGCAGGCCAGGGTTTCGCCGGCGCCGCGTTCATATACCCGCAGTTTGATGTGGTGGCGGTCGAGGACCTGCATGAAGCCGGCGTTTACCCGCTTGGGGAAGCGAGGGTGGCGTTCGATCTGCGGACCGAGTTCCGCCACCGGGGCCATGTCGGCGTCCGGCACCGTCTGCACCGCATGCGGGTTGCCCATCGAGACAACCGACACCGGGATATCCAACGCCGCGCCCGCATGTTGCACGCTCAAGGGCCAGAGCAGGTCGCGTCCCTCGGGGATGCCGTCGAGCGACGTGTTGTCGAAGGGAACGGCAGCCGGCTCGAGTACCGGGGCGCCCATGTCGACCGTCACGCTGCCGTCATCCTCGAGGCGCGGCGCGATGATGCCCGCCATGGTCTGGACCCGGATGCTGCGTTCCTTGCTCAAACCCTGGTCGCTGACAAAACGGGCAAAGGCGCGCGCGCCATTGCCGCATTGCTCGACTTCGCCGCCATCGCTATTAAAAATGCGGTAGCGGAAATCGGCGCCCGCCACCGTCGGGCGTTCCACGATCAGGATCTGGTCGGCGCCGACGCCGAAACGGCGGTCGGCAAGGCGTTGCCATTGTTCGGTGCTGAAATCGATCTGCTGGTTGATCGCGTCGATCACGACGAAGTCGTTGCCGGCGCCCTGCATCTTGGTGAACTTGAGTTTCATGTCGGTTACTCGTACAGCGAAGGCTCGCCCTGCGGACGGGTCTTGAAACGCTTGTGGGTCCAGAAATATTCGGCGGGCGCTTCGCGCACCCGGTCTTCGATAAACGCGTTCATGCGGCGGGTGGCCTCGATCATATCGTCGCCCGGATAATTTTCCCAGGCAGGATAAAAGCGCACGCGCCAGCCCTGGTAGTTCGGCAGGAAGGTCGCCACCACGGGAATCACCTTGGCGCCGGTGGTGCCGGCGATCCGGCCGAGCGCCGTCAGCGTGGCCGCGGGAACGCCAAAAAAGGGCACGAACTCGGCATCCTTCTCGCCGAAGTCCATATCGGGCAGCATGAAATAGGGCAGGCCGTCGCGCAGCGCGCGCAGGATTGGCTTGATGCCCTCTTTGCGCGTCACCAGCCGCACCGGGCCGTAGCGTTCGCGACCGTGGCGCAGCAGCTTGTCGAAGGCGGCGTTCTTTTGCGGCACGTACATGCTGCACACCGGGATCACGCGCGCAGCGACGCCGGCCACGTCCAGGCATACAAAGTGCGGACACAGCAAAATCGTCGGCCCGGCTTCCATGGCCGCCTGCGGCACGCTGCCCTCGACCCGGATCAGGCTGCGCACGCGCGCTTCGGGCGCCCACCACAGGATCGAGCGCTCGAAAATGCTGCGCGAATAGCTGCGGAAGTGTTCACGCGCAAGCGCGCGGCGTTCGGCTTCCGACAATTCCGGCATGCACAGGCGCAGGTTGGTCAGGGCGATGTGGCGGCGTTTGGCCAGTACCAGGAACAGCAGGCTGCCGATGGCGGAGCCGAAACGGCCGAGCACGGGCAGTGGCAGCCAGTGCAGCAGCCACAGGAAGGCGATCACGGGCCTCATGCGACGGCCTCGGCCTGTGGCGCGGCCACCCCGTCGGGTTGTTTATAGCGGTTATAGCTCCAGAAATACTGGGCGGGACAGCGCGCGATCAGCGCTTCCATCGCGCGGTTGATGCTGGCGGCCTGCTCGGCGGGGCTGCCGGACAAATCGCCCTCGAAGGGCACGAAGCGCACGACATAGCCGCGGCCCTGCGGCAGGCGCTCGGCATACACCAGCAGGATGTCGGCACGCCCGAGCTGGGCCAGCTTGGCCGGCAGCGTCATTGTGTAGGCGGGACGTCCGAAGAAGGGCGCCCAGACGCCTTCGCCTTCTTGCGGCACCTGGTCTGGCAGCAAACCGATCGGCTGGCCGCTTTTCAGGGTCTTGGCCAGGATCCGCACGCCCGACAAATTGGCCGGGGCCAGGTGCAGGTTGTGGCGCGCCCGGGCGCCTTCGACCAGGGGTTTCAGCGCGCTTTTCTTGGGCGGACGGTACATCACGGTGAGCGCCGTGTGCAGCGCGATCTGTTGCGCGGTCATTTCGAAACAGCCGAGGTGTGGCGTCAGGAACACAATCCCGCGACCGGCGTCCAGCACGCGCTGGACCACTTCCCAGTTCTCGACCGTCGCGTGGCGGGCGACGCGTTCCGGCTTGCCGCACCAGACAAAGGCCAGCTCGACGATGGCTTTGCCGGCCTCGGCCACAGCGGCGCGGCGCTGGGCGCTGAAACCCGCCTGGGCCAGATTGGCGTCGAGACGGCGCCGATACGATGGAGATGACAAATAGACTAGCCAGCCCAGCAGGCTGCCGAGCACATGCAACATGCGTAATGGAAATACCGACAACACTTTGAATAAAATAACTAGCATGCGCTTGATCGGCATCGGGGTCGAAGCAGGCCCCTCCGCCAAAAATTTCTTAAAGGAGCGTAAAATACCACTTTATGCAGGATCCGCCGAGTTAATAGACAACTTGCGAAGCGGAATATAAATGTCGCTAAAGCGTCGCAGGCACAGCTTGCTGCGACAGTTTTTTGATCACAGTAACTGGAGCCTTCATGTCCAACGATTATCTCTTCACTTCCGAATCCGTGTCGGAAGGCCATCCCGACAAAGTCGCCGACCAGATCTCGGACGCGATTCTCGACGCCATCCTCGAGCAGGACCCGCGCGCGCGCGTTGCTGCTGAAACGCTGTGCAACACCGGTCTCGTGGTGCTTGCCGGCGAAATCACGACCCACGCCAACGTTGACTATATTGGTGTGGCACGCAACACCATCAAACGCATCGGTTACGACAATACCGACTTCGGCATCGACTACAAAGGCTGCGCGGTCATGGTCTGCTACGACAAGCAGTCGCCGGACATCGCCCAGGGCGTCGACGAAGGCGCCGGTCTCGATCTCGACCAGGGCGCGGGCGACCAGGGCCTGATGTTCGGCTATGCCTGCGACGAGACCGCCGAGCTGATGCCGGCCGCCATTCACTATGCGCACCGCCTGGTCGAGCGCCAGTCGCAGCTGCGCAAGGATGGCCGCCTGCCGTGGCTGCGTCCGGACGCAAAGAGCCAGGTCACGCTGCGCTATGTCAACGGCCGCCCGGTCTCGGTGGATACCGTCGTGCTCTCGACCCAGCACCATCCGGACGTCTCGCACTCGCAGATCGAAGAAGCCGTGATCGAAGAGATCATCAAGCCGACCCTGCCGCGCGAATGGCTGCAGAACACGAAATACCTGGTGAACCCGACCGGCCGCTTCGTCATCGGCGGTCCGCAGGGCGACTGCGGCCTGACCGGCCGCAAGATCATCGTCGACACCTACGGCGGCGCAGCCCCGCACGGCGGCGGCGCGTTTTCGGGCAAGGACCCTACCAAGGTCGACCGGTCGGCCGCCTACGCGGCGCGCTATGTCGCCAAGAACGTCGTCGCCGCCGGCCTGGCGCGCCAGTGCCAGGTGCAGGTCAGCTACGCCATCGGCGTCGCACGTCCGATCAACATCACGGTCTACACCGAGGGTACCGGCGTCATCCCTGACGACAAGATCGCCCAACTGGTGATGGAGCATTTCGACCTGCGTCCGAAAGGCATCGTCCAGATGCTCGACCTGCTGCGCCCGATCTATGCCAAGACGGCCGCCTACGGCCACTTCGGCCGCGAAGAGCCGGAATTTACCTGGGAGCGCACCGACAAGGCGGCGCTGCTGCGCGCGGAAGCCGGCCTGGCCTGATAAAGTAATTGCAGTACGAACGGTGCGGACGGCGTCCGCACCGGCTCTCCTGAACGTCTTGCCATGACCTAGCCCCGACTGACTTGTGCCATCGGCACGACGTTCTGCCCCATCCTCTCCAAATCTTCCCCAATTTGCCCAAAATGACGCCTGCTTACAGCGCAAATGCCGCTTGTAGCGCATAATCCGCGTTGCTCATTTTCAACTCAGCAAATAAGTTTCTCTTTCGTTAACTCGGATCGATTTCGCGCTGCAGGCCTGTTACCTGTCGTCTTCGATCCCAGCCTTCGTCACGAATACGTTTTCCTTCATTTAAGAAAGGGCGCCATGCCTCAGCCCATCCTCACCATCGCAGTTGCTTGCGAGATGGATGTCATTGCCTCACGCCAGCGCGCGCGCCAGATCGCCGCGCATTGCGGCTTCGGCGCGCACGACCAGGCGCGCATTGCGACCGCCGTGTCCGAGCTCGCGCGCAACGTGTTCAGCTATGCAGGCGAGGGCAAGGTCGGTTTTTCATTGTCGGGCACGACGGGGCGCTACCGGCTGGTCGTGGTGATCGAGGATGAAGGACCGGGCATCGAGAACCTCGATGCGCTGCTGGCGCAGGAAGAGCGTGCCCAGCGTCCGAGCGGCAGCGGCTTGCTGGCAGCACGCCGTTTCATGGACGAGTGCGATATCGACACGGGCAAGAGCGGCACCCGCATCGTGCTGAGCAAAACCTTGCCGCCCGGCGCACGCGCGAATTCGGCCGATGAGATCGCCCTGGCCGTGACCGGCGTATCCCTGCCGAGCAATGTGGCGTTGTCGGAAGCGCATCAGCAAAACCGCGAACTCACCGATGCGCTGGCGGCGCTCCAGGAGCGCCAGGACGAGCTGATGGCCGTGTCGCAGCGCCTGGAGCAGACCAATGAACGGGTCGAGGAACTCAATCGCCTGCTCAGCGAAAAGGCGGCTTCCCTGATGTCGGCCGACCGCCAGAAGAACGAATTCCTGTCGATGCTGAGCCATGAGCTGCGCGGCCCCTTGTCGGCGGCGGCCATGGCGGCGCACTTGCTGAAGAAAACGCCGGGCGCGCCGAGCCAGACCATCAACCTGAGCGACCTGATCGACCGCCAGGTCAGCCACATGAACCGCCTGGTCGAGGATTTGCTGGACGTGTCGCGCATCAGCCGCGGCCTGATTTCAATCGTCAAGGCCGAGGTCGACCTGCGCGACGTCGTCAATGCCGCGATCGAACAGATCATGCCGGCCGCCGAGCGCAAGGCCCAGCGCATCGACGTCATGCTGCCGCCCGGCCCGTGCAGGGTCGAAGGCGATGCCACGCGCCTGATCCAGGTCATCGGCAACCTGCTCGGCAATGCAATCCGCTACACGGGCGCGCGTGGGCACATCACCCTGACGCTGGACGTCCGCGATGGCGCCGCCGCACTGCAAGTGACAGACAACGGCCAGGGCATTGCTCCCGAACTCCTGCCCTACCTGTTCGATCTGTACGTGCAGGCCGAGACCTCGTCGGAACGCCAGAACGGCGGCCTTGGCCTGGGGCTCGCCCTCGTCAAAAGCCTGGTCGAACTGCATGGCGGCGTGGTGAAGGCCAGCAGCGCCGGCCTGGGGCAGGGCAGCAGTTTCGACATCCGCCTGCCGCTGGCGCAGGCCTGCGTGGCCGCGCCCGTCAGCGGCGCCACCGCCCTGGCTTGAGGCCGCGCAAGACCACACGCGCTAGCGCGCTACGCCGCCTGCCGGCTTGCCCTTGTTTCGTTGTGTAGACGCAAATGCTCCGTGGAACGCGGGGCGCCACCCCTGTCGCCTTCGCCCAGACGTGCTAAACTATCCCGTTCCGAGGAGCGTTGCGACGAAGAGATCCCTTTTCGCCAGGCTCGGATATCAACACTGCGCTCACGTTACTTTTTTCTAACTGAAAGGAGGGCGTGATGAGCGCCGTTTTGAAACCTACCCAAGACTTCCACATTGCCGACATCTCCCTGGCCGCCTGGGGTGAGAAGGAAATCCGCATCGCCGAAACCGAGATGCCGGGCCTGATGGCAATCCAGGACGAATTCGCCGCTGCGCAGCCTTTAAAAGGCGCGCGCATTACCGGCTCGCTGCACATGACGATCCAGACCGCCGTGCTGATCCGCACGCTGGAAGCCCTCGGCGCGCAAGTGCGCTGGGCATCGTGCAACATCTATTCGACCCAGGACCACGCTGCTGCCGCGATTGCCGCCGTCGGCACGCCGGTGTTCGCCGTCAAGGGCGAGACCCTGGACGAATACTGGGAATACACGCACCGCATCTTCGAGTGGCCGAACGACGCCGCCGGTAAAGCCGTGTACTCGAACATGATCCTCGACGACGGCGGCGACGCCACCCTGCTGCTGCACCTGGGCGCGCGCGCCGAGACCGACATCTCGGTGCTCGACAAGCCGGGTTCGGAAGAAGAGATCTGCCTGTTCAACGCCATCAAAGGCCGCCTGGCAGTCGATCCGCGCTGGTACTCCAAGCGCCTGCCGGAAATCCTCGGCGTGACCGAAGAAACCACCACCGGCGTGCACCGCCTGTACCAGATGCACCAGGAAGGCAAGCTGGCTTTCCCGGCGATTAACGTCAACGATTCGGTCACCAAGTCGAAGTTCGACAACCTGTACGGTTGCCGCGAGTCGCTGGTCGACGGCATCAAGCGCGCGACCGACGTCATGATCGCCGGTAAAGTGGCCGTGATTGCCGGTTACGGCGACGTGGGTAAAGGTTCGGCCCAGGCCATGCGCGCCCTGTCGGCGCAAGTGTGGGTCACCGAAATCGATCCGATCTGCGCCCTGCAGGCGGCGATGGAGGGCTACCGCGTCGTGACGATGGAATATGCGGCCGAACATGGCGACATTTTTGTCACCTGCACCGGCAACTATCACATCCTGACCGAATCCCACATGCTGCGCATGAAAGACCAGGCGATCGTCTGCAACATCGGTCACTTCGACAACGAAATCGATGTCGCCGCGCTCAAGAAATACGAGTGGGAAAACATCAAGCCGCAAGTCGACCACGTCATCTTCCCTGATGGCAAGCGCATCATCCTGCTGGCCGAAGGCCGCCTGGTGAACCTGGGCTGCGGCACCGGCCACCCTTCCTACGTGATGAGCTCGTCGTTCGCGAACCAGACCATCGCCCAGATCGAGCTGTTCGCCAACACCAGCCAGTACCCGGTCGGCGTCTACACGTTGCCGAAGCACCTGGACGAGAAGGTCGCACGCCTGCAGCTGAAAAAGCTCAACGCCCAGCTGACCGAGCTGACCGAGGAGCAGGCCGCCTACATCTCGGTGAAGAAGGAAGGTCCGTACAAGCCGGATCACTACCGCTATTAATCAACTGGCGACGTAGTTACCTACGGGCGCAGGCGCGTCCGTAGGCCTCACCTAACAAGAAATCGCTCCACGAAAACTGAACATGCGCTTGCTCCTGACCTGGCTGATCAATGCCGCCGCCTTGATGGCCCTGCCTTACCTCATGCATTCCGTGTCCGTCAGCAATGCCGGCACCGCCCTGATCGCCGCCCTCGTGCTGGGCCTGGTCAACACGCTGATCCGACCCTTGCTGGTGTTGCTGACCCTGCCTGTGACCCTGTTGTCGATGGGGCTGTTCATCCTGGTCATCAATGCCGTGCTGTTCTGGCTGGTGTCGCAGTGGGTGGAAGGGTTCGAGGTTGCGGGCTTCTGGTCAGCCTTCCTGGCAGCAATCCTGTACAGCGTCATCTCGTGGGCGCTTTCCACCTTGCTCCTCAAAGACGATGGAAACTCCTAATTTCAGCATCGAGTTTTTCCCGCCCAAGACACCCGAGGGTGCGGAAAAGCTGCGCGTCACGCGCCGCAAGCTGGCCGAACTGAACCCGACCTATTTTTCGGTCACGTTCGGCGCCGGCGGCTCCACCCAGCAGGGCACGCTCGACACCGTGCTCGACATCATGGGCGACGGCCACCTGGCCGCTCCCCACCTGTCGTGCATCGGCGCCACGCGCGAATCGATCCGCGCCATCCTCCGGCAATTCCAGGACAAAGGCATTCGCCGCCTGGTGGCGCTGCGCGGCGACTTGCCGAGCGGTTACGGCGGGGCGGGCGAACTGCGCTATGCCAATGAACTCGTCGAGTTCATTCGCGCCGAAACCGGCGACTGGTTTCACATCGAGGTCGCGGCCTATCCGGAAGTGCACCCGCAGGCGCGCTCGCCGCAAGACGATTTGCGCAATTTCGAGCGCAAGATCAAGGCCGGTGCCAATGCCGCGATCACCCAGTATTTCTACAACGCCGACGCTTATTTCCAGTTCGTCGACAATGCGCGCGCAATCGGCATCGACGTCCCGATCGTGGCCGGCATCATGCCGATCACGAACTACACGCAGCTGATGCGCTTCTCCGACATGTGCGGCGCCGAAATCCCGCGCTGGATCCGCCTGAAACTGGCCAGCTTCGGCGACGACAGCGCCTCGATCAAGGCCTTCGGTACCGACGTCGTCACCAGCCTGTGCGAACGCCTGCTGGCTGGCGGCGCGCCCGGCCTGCATTTCTACAGCATGAACCAGGCCGTCGCGACTACCGCCGTCTGGCAGCGCCTGGTCGCCTGAAGCGGCGAGCGCGCATGAAAAATCCCGGCAACGCGCAGGCGTGGCCGGGATTTTTTTTTCCACTTGAGGCGGCGGCTTATTCGACGTCCGTCGCTTCGGTCACGATGAGGTCGAGCGGCACGTCGTGGCTGTCGACCGCGAACACGGTCGCCTGGCAGGCATAGGCGATGCCGAGCGTGGCTGGACGAAGGCCGTCGGCCAGCGTGCGGTCATAGAACCCGCCGCCATAGCCGAGCCGGTAGCCCTGGGCGTTGAAGCCGAGGCAGGGCACCAGCAGCGCCGGCGGCCGCGGCACCGTGCGCAGCTCCTGCGGCACCGCCACCCCCATCGGATCGAGCACCATCGCTTCGCCCGGCGTCCAGGCGGCAAATTCGAGCGCGGCGTGGCGCCGCACCACCACCGGCAACGCCAGCATGGCGCCTTCGCTTGCCAACAGGGCATAGGTTTCGGCCAGGTCCGGCTCGCCAGTGAGGGGCCAGTAGACCGCCAGCAGGGACGGACGGGTGCGGCGCCACCAGGCGACTACCTGCTCGCCGATGCGGCGGTCGTGCTCCTGCTTGCCCGGGCCGTCCAGGCTGGCGCGCTGGGCTTTCAAATGGCGCCGCAGCGCCGCCTTGGCGGCCTTCGCTTCCGGACTCACATCGCCGAACGGCGGTGCTGCAGGCGCTGTTTGTTGTTTTGGCGCATCTTTTTGCGAGGCAATAAGAGCCCCGCCGCAGGCGTCCGAAATGGCCTCGGCCACGCTCGCGGCAGGGGTGTCGGAAAGCGGCAAAACGCCGCCTTCGCGCCCGTTTTCGCTAGGCTTGTCCTCTGGTCGCGCAATGGATGCGCATGGTATTCTTGATTTGCCGGTCATGGTTCGATGAAGGGTTTACACGCGTGTTTTTGCTTCCAAAGAATATCTTAGCCGGCGCCGTCTTGGCCGCAGCCAGTGCCTGGGCGCTGGCCGAAGCACCCGAGGCGACTGTGCCGCCGGTGCCTGGCGCCGCCACGGTACCCGCAGCACCGGGGCAGGCCCCCGTCAACGACGCCGCGCGCGCCGAAGACGACACCTTCCTGTTGCTGCGCGAAGCGGCGCGCCAGAACGACGGCGCACGCACCACCGCACTGGCCGCGCGCCTGCCCAACTACGTGCTGGCGCCGTATGTCGACTATTATCGTCTCAAACCGCGCCTGCGCGAGGCGGGCGCGGACGAAATCCGCGCCGTCCTGCAGCGCTACCAGGGAACGGCCGCGGCCGACCGCTTGCGCACCGACTGGCTGCTCGAACTCGGACGCGCCCGCGACTGGACCAATTTTGACCGCGAACTGGCGACAGCGGCGCGCAGCGACGATCTGCAAGTGCGCTGCTACGCTCTGCTGGCGCGCGCCGCGCGCGGCGAACGGGTCGTCGACGAGGCGCGGTCCCTGCTGGTCAATCCCCCCGCCTATGGCGAAGGCTGCGCCGCCCTTGTGGCGCAACTCGCGCAAGCGGGCCAGCTGACCCCCGAAGAATTGCTGGCGCAACTGCGCCTGGCCGGCGAAATGGGCGCCACCGGCCCCTCGCGCCGCATCGCGCTGTTACTGGGCGCCTCCGACACCCGTGCGGCGCAGGCGGTCGACGTGCCGGCCGTCGCCATGGCGCGCGGCATCGGCGCTACCCGTGTCGAGCACGAAATCTATCTGGTGGCACTGGGGCGCATGGCGCGCAGCAGCCTGAAGCTGGCGGTGATTGCACTCGACAAGAACAGCAGCAAGCTGATGCCTGACGAACGTGCGATCGGCTGGGCCAACGTGGCGCTGGCCGCCTCGATCGTGCTCGCGCCCGAAGCATCCGAATACTGGCGCCGTGCCGAAGGCGCGCCCATGAGCAATTTTCAGCGCGAATGGAAAGCCCGCATCGCCCTGCGCCGCGGCGACTGGCGGCTCGTTGCGGCCACCATCGACGCCATGCCTTCGCCGCTGCGCGACGAGTCGGGCTGGGTCTACTGGCTGGGACGGGCGTATGCGAACGGCGGCCGGCGCGAGGATGCCGACGCCCTGTATCGCCGCATCGCGACCCAGAACAATTTCTATGGCCAGCTGGCGATGGAAGAGCTGGGCCAGCTGGTGACGATTCCCCCGAGCGCGCTGCCGGTGACGCCCGACGAAGTGAATCAGGTGGCGCAACTGCCGGCAATGCGCCTGGCCATGAAGTTCTATGAACTGCGCCTGCGCGCCGAGGGCAACCGCGAATGGAACTGGGCCACGCGCGGGATGACCGAGCGCCAGCTGCTGGCGGCCGCCGAGTATGCGCGCCGCCACGACATGCTCGACCGCATGGTCGAAACCTCGCTGCGCACCCGTACCGAACACGATTACAACCAGCGCTTCCCGGCGCCGCACAACGAGATCCTGCAGCCGACCGCGAAAAACCTGTCGCTCGACACCGCCTGGGTCTATGGTTTGATCCGCCAGGAATCGCGCTTCATCACCGATGCCCGTTCCGGCGTCGGCGCTTCCGGCCTGATGCAGGTGATGCCGGCCACCGGCAAGTGGGTGGCGGCCAAGATCGGCCTGACCGACTTCGTGCACGGCATGCTGAACGACCTGCGCACGAATATCACGCTCGGCACCAACTACATGAACATGGTGTTGGAAAACAATGGCGGCTCGCAGATCCTGGCCACCGCCGCCTACAACGCCGGCCCGGCCCGTTCGCGCACCTGGCGCGGCTTGCTCGAGACGCCGATGGAAGGCGCGGTGTTCGTCGAGACGATTCCCTTCTCCGAGACCCGAACCTATGTGCGCAATGTGATGTCGAACGCTACCAACTACGCGGCCCTGTTCGAAAAGCGCCCGCAGTCGCTGAAAGCGCGTTTAGGTACGGTTACGCCACGCACCAGCGGCGCCGGACTGCCATAACAGGAACACTTAGCTCCTGACGAGGAACCCATGCGCGACCCGAATGTGGTGGTATTTGGCGGTTCCGGTTTCATCGGCAGCCACCTGGTCGCGCTGCTGGCGCAGGAAAGCATTCCCACGCTGGTGCCGACGCGCCATGCCGAGCGCGTCCGGCACCTGACGACCCTGCCCGGGGTCGACGTGGTCGAAGCCAATATCCACGATGACGCCACGTTGCGCCGCTTGCTGGCAGGGCGCACGGCGGCGATCAACCTGGTCGGCATCCTGCATGGCAGCCGCGCCGTTCCCTATGGCCACGAATTCCGGCGCGCCCACGTCGACCTGCCGCAGCGCATCGTCGACGCCTGCGTTGCCGCCGGCGTGCCGCGCTACCTGCACATGAGCGCGCTCGGCGCGAATGTCGACGGGCCCTCGATGTACAGCCGCTCGAAAGCCGACGGCGAACTGGCCGCGCGCAGCCACCCCGAGGTGGCGGCGACCATCTTCCGGCCCTCGGTCGTGTTCGGCCCGGGCGACCATTTCCTGACCATGTTCGCCAAGCTGCAGCGCCGCTTGCCGGTCGTGCCGCTGGCCTGCGCCTCGGCCGCCTTCCAGCCCATCTATGTGGGCGACGTCGCCACCGCCTACCTGCACGCGCTGCGCGACGCCCATGCCGCGCACCAGGTCTACCAGCTGGGCGGGCCGAACATTTATACGCTGGCCGAGCTGGTGAGACTAAGTGGGCGCTATGCCGGCTGCGAACGCCCCATCATCGAACTGCCCGCGGGCCTGGCGCGGATGCAGGCGCGTTTCTTCGAGCTGCTGCCGGGCGAACCGGTCCTCACGCGCGACAACCTCGACTCGATGACGGTCGATAACGTGCTGCCGCCGGCGGTCCAGGACTTGACAGCGGCGTCGTTGGGAATCAAGCTCACCCCGCTCGAAGCGGTCGCGCCGCATTACCTGGCGCCGGCCGAGCCGCTCGACCGGCTGCGCACCCGCGCCGGCCGCTAAGGAGGCAGCTTCGACCCACCTTCCCACGCACCTTCGACCAGGACCGCCATGCAGACTACCGAACTCGACCCGACCCTTTCGAATACGCTCGACAATGCGCGCAAGCCCGGCCTGACGCTTGTCATCGGCAACAAGAATATTTCGTCCTGGTCGATGCGGCCCTGGGTGGCGGCGGTCGCGTTCAACATTCCCTTCACCGAAGTGCGCTTGCTGCTCGACCAGCCCGACACCGCCGCCAAGATCGCCGCCTATTCGCACGCCGGCCGCGTACCCGTGCTGCTGGCCGGCGAAATGACGATCTGGGATAGCCTCGCCATCTGCGAATACCTGGCCGAGCAGTTCCCCGATAAGCACTTGTGGCCGCAGGACGTGGCGGCGCGCGCCCTGGCCCGGTCCATCACGGCCGAGATGCATTCGGGCTTCTCGTCGCTGCGCAACGACATGTCGATGAACATCCAGGCCAGGCTGCCGGGGCGCGGACGCACGCCGGGCGCGCAGGCCGACATCGGCCGCATCTGCGAGATCTGGGAAGAGTGTTTGTCCCGCTTCGGCCACCGCGGCTTCCTGTTCGGCGAATTTTCGATTGCCGACGCCTTCTATGCGCCGGTCGTGATGCGCTTCCGTACCTATGGCGTGGCGCTGGCGCCTGCGCTGCAGGGATACTGCGACCGCATGCTCGCGCACCCGGCGGTGGCGCGCTGGGTGGAAGAAGCGATGCTTGAAACGGATCTCACCCCGCTGCACGACGCCGACCTCCCGCGCGCATGACGATGAAGATCTATGTCGTCGGCGGCGCCGTGCGCGACGCCCTGCTCGGCTTGCCCGTGCAGGACCGCGACCACGTCGTCGTCGGCGCCACGCCCGAGGCCATGCTGGCGGCGGGCTTTCGCCCGGTCGGCAAGGATTTCCCGGTCTTCCTTCACCCTCAAACCCAGGAAGAGTACGCACTCGCGCGCACCGAGCGCAAGACCGCGCCCGGCTACCACGGCTTCGTGTTCCACACCGCGCCCGACGTCACGCTGGAAGACGATTTAATACGGCGCGATCTGACCATCAACGCCATGGCGCAGGGCGAGGACGGCAGCATCGTCGACCCGTATGGCGGCCGGCGCGACCTCGATGCGCGCATTTTCCGCCACGTGTCGGCGGCGTTTGCCGAAGACCCGGTGCGCATCCTGCGCCTGGCCCGGTTTGCGGCGCGCTTCCCGGAGTTTCGCGTCGCCGACGAAACCCTGGCGCTGATGAAGGCCATGGTGGACGAAGGTGAGGTCGATGCCCTCGTGGCCGAACGCGTCTGGCAGGAGCTCGCGCGCGGCCTGATGGAAGACCACCCCTCGCGCATGCTGGCGGTGCTGCGCGACTGCGGCGCGCTGGCGCGCATCATGCCTGAGCTCGACGCCTTGTGGGGCCTGCCGCGGCCGGGCGGGAAGCCTGCGCAAGTGGACACTGGTGTCCACATCGCGCAGGTGATCGATGTCGCCGCCGAACGGCGCCACCCGCTGACGGTGCGCTTCGCCGCGCTGATGCACGACCTGGGCCGGGACGGCGTCGCGCCGATTGCCGCCCTGTGCAAGCGTCTGAAAGTGCCGAACGACTGCCGCGACCTGGCGCTGATGACGGCGCGCGAGCAGGACACCGTTGCGCGTGCCCTCGCACTCGATGCCGAAGCCATGGTGAGCCTGTTCGAGCGCTGCGACGCCTTTCGCAAACCCGAGCGCTTCGCCGAGATGCTGCTGGCCGCCGAATGCGCCGCGCTGCACGCGCCTGCCTGGCCGCAGCGGCCCTACCTCGCGGGCGCGCTGGCGGCGGCACACGCCGTGAACGCCGGCGAGGTGGCGGCTGGCTGCGGCGAGGACAAGGCGCAGATTCCCCAGGCCGTGCACCGCGCGCGCGTGGCCGCCGTGTCCCACCGCTTGCTCATGCATGACGACTAGACGGCGCCACCCCTTCCTCCTATAGTCGCGTTACCCCAACCCGACAGGCCCGCCCATGCACCGGATCGACGTCAAACCCTTCTGGCAGGCTGTCCCCTTCGGCATCGCCGGCCTGACCCTGGCGTTCGTGATTGCCTCGTCGGCCGGGCGCGTCGCCGCGATGTTCGGCCCAAGCAGCTGGCGCGCGCTGTTCGCGGTGATCTGTATCGCGATGGCCGCCTTGCCCTGGCTGGTGCTGGGGCGCGAGGGACGGCGCCAGATCGGGCTGCGCCGGCCGCGCCATCCGGCCTGGGTGCCGCTCGGCCTGCTGCTTGGCGCCCTGGCCGCGAGCCTGTGCTACCTGATCGGCGTCACCCTCTACGGCGCCAGCGCCGATAACTGGTTCGTCAGCGTGGCGCGCAACTACCAGTTGCAGCCGACCGCCGGCTGGAGCCTGCTGCGCCTGCATCTGACCTTCACCATCGTCGCCTGCCTGTTCAGCCCCATCGGCGAGGAGATCTTCTTTCGCGGCTTCCTGCAAAAAGTGCTGGAAGACCGCCACGGCGCCACGCGCGCGACCGTGATGGAAGCGGGCCTGTTCGCGCTGGTGCACCTGTGCCACCACGGCGTCGTGCTGGGCGCCGCCGGCGTGGAGCTGCTGCCGGTGTCGGCCGCCCTGTGGGTGGCGCTGATGTTCCTGCTGTCGCTGCTGTTCGCCTGGCTGCGCCGCGCCGGCGATTCGATCCTGCCGGCGATCGCGGCCCACGCCGCCTTCAACGCCGCCATGAACGGCTGGATTTTCGCCAGGCTCTGGCCGTCCTGAGCGGCCTGTCCGGCCCGCCGGATGAGCTCGAATTGTTACAATACGTACCATGTGCGGCGCTAGGGCAGGCAGTTTTGCTATGCTCGGGGCATGAGCAGATTGTTACATCAGACGGACAGGGTGTTCGCGGTGCTGATGCACCGCGTCGAGGCAATGGGCCCGCGCCAGCGCCTGCGCTACGGGCTGAGCGCCGCGCTGGTCCTGGTCGCCCTGCTGGCCTTCCTGTACACCCGCACCACCGGCGTCGACGTCGACACCCAGAACCGCGTCATGTTCGACCTGCATGAGCTGCAGCAGGTCGACGCCGAATGGGATACCGACCTGCTGCGCGCCCACATCGGCAGCAACGTGGCCGACGCCCGCCTGGCTGCACCGCTGCCGCGGATTAACGAGCTCAGTGCGCGCCTTGCCGAAGCCTTGCCGATGACGCGCGGGCGCGGTGCGCGCCATGCGCACCAGGCGCTGCTGACCTCGCTGCAAATCAAGGCCGAGCTGGTAACCAAGTTCCGCACCCTGAACCCGCCGCTGCGCGCGGCCCTGCTGTCGCTGCCGCCGGCGCTGGCCGACCTGAAAACGGAACTGGGCGGGATCGAAGGCGCGCTGGCGCCGGGCCGGGTGGTGGTGCGGCTCGATTTGCTGCTCAACGACTTGTTGGCCGACACGCTGCGCTACAACCTGGCGCCCAGTCCCGCGCTGGCGCGCCGCATCGAAACCAGCCTGGCGCAAATCGAAGCCCAGAAGGAGCGCTTTTCGCTGGCCGTGAACGAACAGATCGACGCCCTGGCGCGCGACACCCGCACCATCCTGGTCAACCGCCCGCGCGAAAACGAGCTCGAGGCGCGCATCGCCGCCCTCGATACCGGCGAAGCGATGGCGCGCCTGGGCCGTGAACTCGACCGCTCCTTCCAGGCCGAAGTGATCGAGCGCCAGCGCTACCGCGGCTTCCTGTTCGCCTATTCGATCCTGCTGCTGGCCTTGTTGGCCTATGCCGGCTGGCGCCTGCGCCGCAGCTACCGCATCATCAACGACGTCAACCACCGCCTCTCGGCCGCCAACGACACCCTCGAACACCGCGTCGCCGAACGCACCGCGGAGCTCGAAGCGCAGTCGACCAAGCTGGCGCGCCTGGCCCAGCACGACAGCCTGACCGGCCTGGTCAACTACGGCCAGCTGACGCGCCTGCTCGAACTGGCGCTGGTGCGCGCGGCGCGGCGCGACAGCGTGGTGGTGACGATGTTCATCGACCTCGACGGCTTCAAGGCCGTGAACGACACCTGGGGCCATGCCACCGGCGACCTGGTGCTGCAGCTGGTCGCGCGCCGGGTGCAGAAGGTGCTGCGCGCCGAGGACATCCTGGCGCGCCTGGGCGGCGACGAATTCGTCGTCATGCTCGAGGGCGTCGGCTTGCCCGAAGGCGCGCTGCGCATCGCGCGCCTGGTGCTCGACCAGATCGAAGGCATCGTGGAAGCGGACGGCAACCCGGTCAAGATATCTGCCAGCATCGGCATCGGCAGCGCGCGCGGACGCGCCGGCGCGGAATGGGGCGCGGCGGCCCTGCTGGCCGACGCCGACAAGGCGATGTACGCGGCCAAGCAGGCCGGCAAGGGCACCTTCATCATCAGCCCGAATGCGCACTGGGTCCCGGATCCCACTCCCGGCGTACCCTGACCGGGCGAGTACAAGCGCGCACATCCGTTCGCGACGCGAAAACGCCAATGGCGCTACAATGGCGACAATGCTGCACTGCACAATAACGGACCGATCCCATGCCTGACAATTCGATAAGCAACTGGTTTGCCAGCCTGGCCGGCACCAGCGCGCGCCCGTCGGTGCTGGTCAAGGCCCTGACCCAGCGCGACCGCCGCCGCATGCTCCGGCATTTCCTGGCGCTGGACGCCGCCGACCGCCTGCTGCGCTTCGGCACGGTGCTGCCGGACGAGCAGGTCGAGGCCTATGTGGGCAAGATCGATTTTTCGCGCGACATCGTGTTCGGAGTGGTCAGCCGCGGCTTTCAGCTGGTCGGCGTCGGCCATCTCGCCTTTGCGCCGCCCGAACCGGGCCGTGCGGGCACGACGGCCAAGGAACGCGTGGCGGAATTTGGCGTGTCGGTGTCGAAATCGGCGCGCGGGCAGGGCGTCGGTTCGCGCCTGTTCGAACGTGCGGCGATCCACTGCCGCAATTCCGACATCGACACCCTGTACATGCAGTGCCTGTCGAGCAACCGAACGATGATGCACATCGCGAAAAAGGCAGGCATGGAGATCAAGCGCGAGTACGGCGAGGCCGATGCCTACCTGCACCTGCCGCCGCCGAGTCCCGGCAGCGTGATGCGGGAAGCGCTCGAGGAGCAGTTCGCGGTGATCGATTACACGGTGAAGGCGAATGCCCGCGCCGCAATGAAATGGTTCGCGCCGCGCAAACGTCCGTAAGGATCAGCGCCCCGCGTCCCCGATCGGCAGCGCCGTCGTCTCTTTGATCCGCTGCAGCGCAAAACTCGACTTCACGTCCAGCACCGACGGGTGGCGCAGCAAGGTCGCCATCATGAAGCGCGAGAAATGGTCCATGTCTTCCACGTGGACCCGCAGCAGGAAATCCATCTCCCCCGTCATCGCATAGCAGGCCACCACTTCCGGCCAGGCCGCCACCGCCTGCGCGAATTCAAAACGCGGCGAGGTCGCCGGCACGCGCGAATTGGCCGGCCCTTCGCTGTGCTTTTCCAGGCGCACGTTCACATAAGCCAGCAGGCCCAGGCCGATCTTGTCCGGATCGACCAGCGCCACATACTGGCGAATCACGCCGGCTTCTTCGAGGCGCTTGATGCGGCGCAGGCAGGGGGAGGGCGACAAATTCACGCGCTCGGCCACGTCCTGGTTCGACAGGCGGCCATCGGCCTGCAAGATCTCCAGGATCTTGCGGTCGGTCTTGTCCAATTCTATCTTTGACATAAATTTCCCTAGTACGGTCTACACCCGCAATTTTATTGCGCAACTGGCCCGGCGGGGGGAATTGATTGGTATTTAATGCCGGGGGCACAAGACTATACTGTCGCAGATTACGGAGGAGACAACTCCGTCGCCGCGCGAACAACAATAACAAGCGCGCACCCACCCAACGGAGACACCCCAATGAACGCACCCCTCGACCGCTCCCAGCTGCAGCCATCCCAGCCGGAGCACGAGATCACGCTCGACGACAAGTGGACGCTCGAGCGCGGCCGCGCCTTCATGACCGGCACCCAGGCCCTGATCCGCCTGCCGATGCTGCAGCGTGAACGCGACCTGAAAGCCGGCCTGAATACGGCGGGCTACATCACCGGCTACCGCGGCTCGCCCGTCACCGCCGTCGACATGACCGCGGTCAAGGCGAAAAAACACCTCGACGCCCATCACGTCAAATTCCACCCTGGCATGAACGAAGACCTGGCGGCGACCGCCGTCTGGGGCACCCAGCAGACGAATCTGTACAAGGACGCGAATTACGACGGCGTGTTTGCCATGTGGTACGGCAAGGGCCCGGGCGTCGACCGTTGCGGCGACGTGTTCAAGCACGCCAACAACGCCGGTTCGGCGAAAAACGGCGGCGTGCTGGTGCTGGCCGGCGACGACCACGCGGCCAAATCCTCGTCCACCGCGCACCAGTCGGACCACATCCTGACCCACTGCGGTATTCCTGTCCTGTACCCATCGTCGGTGCAGGAATACATCGATTTCGGTTTGCACGCCTGGGCCATGAGCCGCTACACGGGCCTGTGGGTGTCGATGAAATGCGTCACCGACATCATCGAGTCGGGCGCCGTGGTCGACCTCGATCCGGACCGCGTGCAAATCCAGCTGCCGACCGACTTCGAGCTGCCTGAAGGCGGTTTGAACATCCGCTGGCCGGATGCCGTGCTGGACCAGGAAGTCCGCATGAGCAATTACAAGTGGTACGCCGCGCTGGCGTACGCACGTGCGAACAAGCTCAACAAAATCATCTGGGACAGCCCGCAGCCGAAAATCGGCATCATCACCGCCGGTAAGAGCTATGTCGACACGCGCCAGGCCCTGGCCGACCTCGGCATCGACGAGCAGGCGGCGCGCGACATCGGTCTGCGCCTGTACAAGGTCGGCATGACCTGGCCGCTCGAGTCCGAAGGCGTGCACGAATTCGCGCGCGGCCTGGACGAAATCCTGGTGGTCGAAGAAAAGCGCCAGGTGATGGAATACGCGCTGAAAGAAGAACTGTACAACCTGCCCGACGGCGAGCGTCCGCGCGTGGTGGGTAAATTCGACGACACCGGCGAATGGCACAATAAAAACCGCACCGGCCACGGCGACTGGCTGCTGCCGGCGACCTACGAGCTGAACCCGGCGCAGATTGCACGGGCGATTGCTTCGCGCATCACGCACTACTGCGCCGGCCACCCGGTTGCCGAGCGCGTGAAAGAACGCATCGCCTTCCTGGAAAACAAAGAGCTGGTGCTGAAGAACATTCCAGCCAAGGCCAATCCGGAAACCGACCGCATCCCGTACTTCTGCTCGGGCTGCCCGCACAACAGCTCGACCAAGGTGCCGGAAGGCTCGCGCGCCATGGCCGGTATCGGCTGCCACTACATGGTGCTGTGGATGGACCGCGAAACGTCCACGTTTACGCACATGGGCGCTGAAGGCACGACCTGGATCGGCCAGTCGCCGTTCACCAGCGAAAAGCACGTGTTCGTGAACCTGGGCGACGGCACCTATTTCCACTCCGGCATCCTGGCGATCCGCGCCGCCGTGGCGGCCAAGGTGAACATCACCTACAAGATCCTCTACAACGACGCGGTCGCCATGACCGGCGGCCAGAACGTCGACGGTCCGCTCGATCCGGGCATGATCAGCCGCCAGATCGCGGCCGAAGGCGTGGGCCCGATCATGGTCGTCACCGACGAGCCGGAAAAATACCCGAGCGATTACGCCTGGGCGCCGGGCGTCACCGTGCACCACCGCTCCGAGCTGATGGACGTGCAAAAGCAGCTTCGCGAACTGCCGGGCGTGACCGCCGTGATCTACGACCAGACCTGTGCGTCCGAAAAGCGCCGCCGCCGGAAAAAAGGCGAATTCCCCGACCCTGCAAAACGCGCCGTCATCAACGAGGCCGTGTGCGAAGGCTGCGGCGACTGCTCGGTGCAGTCGAACTGCCTGTCGGTCGAGCCGCTGGAAACGGAACTGGGCCGCAAGCGCCAGATCAACCAGTCCTCCTGCAACAAGGATTTCTCCTGCGTCTCCGGCTTCTGCCCGAGCTTTGTCACCGTCGAAGGCGGCGGCCTCAAAAAGCCGAAGAAGGCGGCAGTTGCTACCGACAACGCGCCGCCGGTCCTGCCTGAACCGATCGTGCCACGCATCGATGCGCCGTTTGGCATCCTGGTCGCCGGCGTCGGCGGCACGGGCGTCGTCACCGTCGGCCAGATCCTGGCCGTGGCGGCCCACGTCGAAGGCAAGGGCGCGATCGTGCTCGACCAGAGCGGCCTGGCCCAGAAGGGCGGCCCGGTGATGTCGCACGTGCGCCTGGCGCAACACCAGTCGGACCTGCACTCGACCCGCGTCGGCACCGGCAGCGCCGACCTCGTGATCGGCTGCGACCAGATCGTCACCGCCAGCCGCGATGCACTCTCGCGCATGGGCGAAGGCCGTACCTGGGCCGCCGTCAACGGCACCGGTTCCACCACCGCGGCTTTTGTGAAAAATCCGGAATGGCAGTTCCCGGCCGAAGGTTCGCGCGCCGCGATCCAGCTGGCCTGCGGTACCGACAATGTCGACTTCGTCGACGCCGGCCAGATCGCGACCACGCTGATGGGCGACTCGATCGCCACCAACATGTTCATGCTCGGCTATGCTTTCCAGAAGGGCCGCGTGCCGCTGCTGGAGACCTCGCTGATGAAGGCAATCGAATTGAACGGCGTCTCGGTGCCCTTCAACAAGGCCGCCTTCAACTGGGGCCGCACCGCGGCCCACGACCTGGCCTCGGTCAAGAAGCTGACCACCCCGGCCAAGGTGGTCGAGTTCAAGCGCGCGCAGACCCTCGATGAGCTGGTCAACCGCCGCATCGAACTGCTGACGGCTTACCAGAACGCCGGTTACGCCGCCCAGTACAAGGCCTTTGTCGACCAGGTGCGCAGCGAGGAAGCGAAGCTGGGCAAAGGCACGCGCTTGACCGAAGCCGTAGCCCGCTACTTCTACAAGCTGATGGCTTATAAGGACGAGTACGAGGTGGCGCGCCTGCACACCGACCCGGCCTTCAAGGAAAAGATCGCCAACATGTTCGAAGGCGACTTCACCATCAAGTACCACCTGGCGCCGCCGCTGCTGGCCAAGCACGACAAGGAAGGCCGCGCGATCAAGCAGGAATATGGTCAGTGGATGCTGAAAGCCTTCGGTGTGATGGCGAAACTGAAAGGCCTGCGCGGTACGCCGTTCGACATCTTCGGCTACACCGCCGAGCGCAAGACCGAGCGCGCCCTGATTGGCCAGTACCGCGAAACGGTATCGAGCTTGCTGCCGAAGCTGTCGAACGAGAACCTGGCGCAAGCCGTGGCGATCGCCAGCATTCCGGAAGACATCCGCGGCTATGGCCACGTGAAGGAACGCCATCTGGCGGCGGCGAAAGCCAAGGAAGCCCAGCTCTTGTCGGCCTTCCAGAATCCGGCAGGACTCACGCACGCAGCCTGATTACGCTTCACCGATGGCCCTGCGCCAGGCCCGGCTCCCCGCCGGTCCTGGCGTTGTTGTTTTATGGCACCGGCAATCGTTTTTTCGGGAAAAGTTGCACGGGATTAATATCTCGACCTTTTCAAAGAAGCGGGCTTGTCTTACCCTTGGCTGACCATTTGTTACAAAACTATTTTCCCATGAAAACGTTCGCTCCCCGGCACGGCCGCCTGGCTTCCTCCATCCGCCTGCTCGGCAGCGCGCTCGCCGCCGCCTTGACGCTGGCCGCCTGCGGCGGTGGCGGCGGTGCGCCCGGCGCGCTCTCGAACCCGGGGCCGGTGGCCACCACCCCGAGCGTGGTGGCCGATCCAGCCCTTTCGACCCTGGGCGACGCCTTCGCTACTTACTGGAAC
Source organism: Massilia sp. FBCC-B171 (assembly GCF_059134155.1). Lineage (NCBI taxonomy): Bacteria > Pseudomonadati > Pseudomonadota > Betaproteobacteria > Burkholderiales > Oxalobacteraceae > Massilia > Massilia sp. FBCC-B171. Next base: position 261,793 of record NZ_CP101443.1, read on the forward strand.
CTGTGCGCCAAGCCGCGTACCGGCAACGACCCGGCTACCGGCCAGCCCTATCCCGACAAGCAGGGCACCCTGCGCGACGAGCTGACCTTCCTGCGCGCCTGGACCCACCAGAACTACCTTTGGTACAACGAAGTGCCGACCGACTTCCGGATGGCCGATTTCAGCAACCCGATCGACTACTTCGCCAAGCTCAAGACGCCGGCCCGGACCGCGTCGGGCACGCTGAAGGACCAGTTCCACTTCACCTACGACTCGGCAGAGTGGGACAAGCTCAACAGCGCGGGGATCGAACTGGGCTATGGCCTGACCTGGAGCAGCGGCGGCGCGACCGCACCGCGCAGCTGGCATATCGCCGTGGTCGAACCGGGCTCGCCGGCGGCCGTCGCCGGCCTGCGCCGCGGCGACCAGCTGACCGGAATCGACGGCGTCGACTTCGTCAACGCCAGCGATGCCGCATCGGTCAACAAGATCAATGACGCCATGTACCCGGACACGGTGGGCGAGTCGCACAGCTTTACCGTCAAGCGCGGCACCGCCTCGCTCACGGCGACGATGGCGGCGCGCGACGTGACGGCGCTGTCGGTGAAGGGCACGAAAGTCATCGACACCCCGACCGGCAAGGTCGGCTATCTGAGCTTCGAGAACCACAACGCGGTGGCCGAGCGCCAGCTGATCGACGCCTTCACGACGCTCAAGGCGGCCGCCGTCACCGACCTGGTGCTGGACATGCGCTACAACGGCGGCGGCCTGCTCGGCATCGCCTCGGAACTGGGCTACATGATTGCCGGACCGGCCTCGCAGGGCCAGGTGTTCGAGCGCCTGCAGTACAACAACAAGATCAAGGTCGATCCGAACGACACCATCCTGTTCGCGCAGTCGGCCTACGGCTATCCGGCCGGCGCCGGGACGGTGGCGCAGGGTACGACCCTGCCGCACCTCGACCTCCGGCGCGTCACCATCCTGACCACCGAAGGCACCTGCTCGGCAAGCGAGGCGGTGATCAATGCACTGCGCGGCATCGACGTGCAGGTCGACGTGATCGGCGCCCAGACCTGCGGCAAGCCGTATGGCTTCACGCCGGTACCGAACTGCGGCACCACCTACTTCTCGATCGAGTTCCAGGGCGTGAACGCCAAGGGCTTCGGCGACTACAGCGACGGCTTCGCGCCGACCTGCGCCGTCGCCGACGACCTCACGCGCGAAACGGGCGATCCGGCCGAAGCGCTGCTGGCAACCGCCCTGAGCTACCGCAGCACCGGCGTCTGCCCGCCCCAGGCCCGCACCTCGGCCCAGGCGATGGCGGTGACGGCGCGCACGGTCGTGCGGCCACGGGTGTCGCAGATCGCGATCCACACCAAAGCCAGATAAACACGCCGCGCCGTCCTTGACGCGAACAAGCGCCGCCTTCGGGTGGCGCTTTTTTTTAAGCTCGTCTGCAAGGGGCCAAACCCGACTATAATTTTCCGCTTTGCCGCCCTCTATCTACCTGCCGGAGCTTCATCGATGATTCGTTCTGCGTTACTGCTTGCCCTCTTCGCCGCAGCCCCATTCGCGCCTGCCGCGACTGCGTCCGCTCTTGATCTGACCACCGTCTCGGAGCGCTCGGGCTTCCAGGCCACCGGCCGCTACGACGAAGTCGTCAAGCTGTGCGCGGCTTTCGCGAAAGCCTATCCGAAGGAAGTGCGCTGCATCGAGTTCGGGCGCACGCCGGAAGACCGTCCGATGCTGGCGCTGGTCGCCACCCGGACAAACGCCTTTACGCCGCAGGCGGCCAGCAAGAAGGGCCTGCCCGTCACCTTGATCCAGGGCGGCATCCACGCCGGTGAAATCGACGGCAAGGATGCCGGCTTCCTGGCGCTGCGCGAAGTGCTGGACAACCGCCTGGCCAAAGGTGCGCTTGACAAGCAGGTGCTGATTTTCGTCCCGGTCTTCAACGTCGACGGCCACGAGCGCTTCCAGCAATGGAACCGCCCGAACCAGCGCGGTCCGGTGGAGATGGGCTGGCGCACGACGGCCCAGAATTTTAATTTGAACCGCGACTACGTGAAGGCCGATGCGCCCGAGATGCAGGCCATGCTCACGCTGGTGAACGCCTGGGATCCGCTGACCTATGTCGACCTGCACGTGACCAACGGCGCCAAGTTCCAGCACGACGTCTCGATCCAGGCCGAGCCCGTATATTCGGCCGATCCGGAACTGCGCAAGGCCGGCACGGCGCTGCGCGACAACGTGATCGCCGACCTCGCGAAACTCGGTTCGACCCCGCAGTCCTACTACATGTCCTTCGCCAAGACGGACGATCCGCAATCGGGCTTTATCGACGGCGTCTCCGACCCGCGCTTCTCCACCGGCTACTTCCCGCTGCGTAACCGCATGGCGGTGCTGGTCGAGACCCACGCCTGGAAGGACTACCCGACGCGTGTGCGGATCACCCACAACAGCGTGATCTCGGTGCTGGAGCAGGTGACGAAGCACGGCAAGGCGTGGCAGCTGGCAGCGGCCGCGGCGGACATGCGCGCCGCGCGCCTGGCCGGCACGCCGGTGGCGCTGAGCTACAAGACCCTGGAGACGTCGAAGATGGTCGACTTCAACGGCTATGAATACACGCGCACGCTCTCGGACGTGTCGGGCATCCTGATGACGCGCTACGACGAAACCAGGCCGCAAGTCTGGCGCGTGCCGCTGCGCGATAACGTCGTGGCCGATCTGGAAGTGGCGGCGCCGCGCGCCGGCTACATCGTGCCGGCCGCGCATGCGGCCCTGGTGGCGGCGAAACTGCGCCAGCACGGCATCAGCTTCCGCAAGCTCGACAAGCCGCTGGAGCGCTTCGAGACCGAGACCTTCCGCGCCTCCAAAGCGAGCTTCGGCGCCAAGTCGGTCGAAGCGCACCAGCGCCTGACTGTCGAAGGCGGCTGGAAGAGCGAGCCGCGCAGCGTCGGCAAGGGGGCCTTGTTCGTGCCGATCGCGCAGCCGAAAGCACGCCTGGTGATGGCGATCCTGGAGCCGCAGGCGCCGGACTCGCTGCTGGCCTGGGGCATGTTCAACAATGCCTTCGAGCCGAAGGAGTACATGGAAGAGTATGTGGCCGAAGACGTCGCGCGCGCGCAGATGGCGGCCGACCCGGCGGTGGCCGCCGAATTCAAGCGCCGCCTCGAGAGCGACCCGGCGTTTGCGAAAAACGCGCACGCCAGGCTCGAGTTCTTTGCGCGCCGCCACTCGTCGTGGGATGAGCGCTTGAATCTGTATCCGGTGCTGCGTACCAACGTCACGCCTTAAGCGCTTAAGCGCGCAGTTGTGCCGGCGCCTGCGCGCCGCTCGTTTCCAGCACGGTCTGGCGGAAGATCTCGACGAGCGGGCGCAGGTTGACCCGGTGCCACGCCACCCACAGCGGCGTGCGGCAGGCGAACCAGGGCAGGGCGTGCAGCACCACGCCACGCGGCGCCTGGTAGCGCAGGCTTTGCTGGACCATGCTCAATCCCAGTCCGGCCGCCACCAGGCCCAGCGCGGCCTGCGGTTCGGCCGCTTCCAGCGTGATGGCCGGCGTAAAGCCCGCGCGGGCGCAGGCGGCGATGAAATCGTCCTGCTTGAGCGGGTTGGTCCGGTTGACGACCTGGATCCAGTTCTCGCCGTCCAGGTCCGCGGGCGTGATCGACGCGGCGCCCGCCAGCCGGTGGCCCTCGGGCACGGCGAGCAGCATCGGATCGTCCAGTACCTGCAGGCAGGCCAGGTCGGGGTCGTCGACGGCGGGCGCTTCGCAGACGAAGGCGATGTCGAGGCTGCGCTGGCGCAGGCCCTCGAGCTGCTGCGCCGAGCCGTGGTTGTAGAGCGCGACGTGCACCTTCGGGCGCGTGGTCCGCAGCGCGCGCAAGGCGTCCGGCAGCACGCCGGCGTGGATCGCGTTTTCCAGGTAGCCGATGCACAGCCCACCCTCATCTCCCTTGCCCAGGCGGCGCGCCAGCGATTCGAGCCGGGCAGCGTGCGTCAGCAGCGCGCGCGCCTCGCTGAGAAAAGTGCGGCCATCGCTGGTGAGCCGGATGCGCTGCTGCACGCGCTCGAACAGGGTCAGCCCCAGCTTTTCTTCCAGCTGCGCGATCTGGCGGCTCAGGGGCGATTGCGAAATGAACAGCCGCTCCGCAGCGCGTCCCACGTGTTCTTCCTCGGCGACCGCGATGAAATAGTGAAGTTGGCGTAAATCGAGCATGTCAGACCTCTAGGGAATCAAGTTGCCCCTATTATGTCTTGGACAGACTTAATTAAGCAACCTAGACTGGTCCATTCCAACCATCACTGCAAAGGAATGCACCGTGAGCCTCAAAGACCAACTCTCCCGCGCCGGCGCCCTCGGCTTCGGCACCGCACCACTGGGCAACATGTTCCGCAACATTCCGGAAGAAGAAGCCGCCGCCACCGTGCACGCCGCCTGGGAGCAGGGCACCCGCTACTTCGACACCGCGCCCTTCTACGGCGCCGGCCTGTCCGAAATCCGGCTCGGCAAGGCCTTGCAGGCCTACCCGCGCGCCGACTATGTGCTCAGCACCAAGGTCGGCCGCCTGATCCTGGACGAGCACGAAAACGCCGCCGCGCGCGACCTGGGCGAAAAGGGCGGGCTGTTCGAATTCGGGCGCCCGAATAAAATCGTCAACGACTATTCGGCCGACGCCACCCTGCGCTCGATCGAGGACAGCTTGAAACGCCTCGGCACCGATTACCTCGATATCGTCTGGGTGCACGACGTGGCCCAGGATTTTTATGGCGACGAATGGCTGGCCCAGTTCGAAACGGCGCGCACCGGCGCCTTCCGGGTCCTGACCCGGCTGCGCGAGGAAGGCGTCATCAAGGCCTGGGGCCTGGGCGTGAACAAGGTCGAGCCGCTTGAAATCACGCTCGACCTGACCGAAGCCCAACCCGACGGTTTCCTGCTGGCCGGCCGCTACACGCTGCTCGACCATGAACGCGCACTGCAGCGCCTGATGCCGGCCGCTGCCGCGCGCAATGTCGATATCGTCGTCGGCGGCCCGTACAGCTCGGGCGTACTGGCCGGGGGCAGCCACTTCGAATACCAGCAGGCCTCGCCCGAGATTGTCGCCAAGGTGGCGCGCATGCGCGCTATCGCCGAACGCCACGGCGTGCCCTTGAAAGCGGCCGCGCTGCAGTTCGTGCTGGCCAATCCTGCCGTGCGCGCGGTGATTCCGGGCGCCAGCAAGCCTGAGCGTATCGCCGAGGATTATGCCGCACTCAATACCGTCATTCCCGCCGCCTTCTGGCATGAGATGCGCGAGCAGCAGCTCGTGGCCGGCGCCGCACCGCTACCGATCGACCTTTGAACCCATTCACGAGCACGGAGAAAGACATGGCTGAAGCATCCGCACACATCACCCTCGCCGCCACCCCGGAACAGGTATGGCAACTCATCGGCGGCTTCGATTCGCTGCCCGACTGGCTGCCCTATATCCCGTCCAGCGAACTATCCGAGGGCGGGCGTGTGCGCACCCTCGCCAACCCCAGCGGCGAGGCGATCGTCGAGCGCCTGCTGGCCTTCGACGAGGACGCGCGCTCCTACACCTATGCGATCCTGCAGGCGCCATTCCCGGTGACGGGTTACCGTTCCACCTTGCGCGTGCGCGACGTGGACGGCGGGGCGCGTGTCGAATGGTCGGGCCGCTTCACGCCGCGCGGCGTGAGCGATGAGGAAGCGTCGCAGCTGTTCGGCGGCATCTACCGCGACGGCCTGGCGGCGCTGGCGCTGGCGTTTCAGGAAAGCTGAGGCGCAGGCCCGTCCTGCAGCAGCGCGCGCGCCGCATCGGCGTAGCGCGCGCTGACCGGGACCGCGGTGCCGTCGCGCAGATGCAGGGTGTAGCTGCCGTCTCCCCCCACGCGCAGGCTGCTGGCATGCCCGCTGCGCACGATCGCGCCGCGGTGCACGCGCACGAATTGCGCGGGATCCAGGTGCGCTTCCAGGCGGCTCAGGGGAACCCGGTGCAGCAGTGCGTGCGCGGCCGTGTGCAGGGCCACGTAATTGCCCTGCGCTTCGATCCAGACGATGTCGGCCACCCGCACCTGGTCGATGCGGCCGACCGAGCGCACGCTGATGTGTTCCAGGTAAGCCGGTCCGTCGGCATAGGCATGCAGCGCGCGGCCGTAGGCTTCGCGCTGGCGCCCGGCCAGCAGCAGGGCGGCGCGCTCGACGGCCTGCGCCAGGCGCGCGTCGTCCAGCGGTTTCAACAGGTAGTCGAGCGCGTGCACTTCGAAGGCCTCGATCGCGTGCACGCTGTGCGCCGTCACGAACACGACCAGTGGCGGTTCAATCATGCGTCCCAGTTCGCGCGCCAGCAGCAGGCCCGATTCGCGCGGCATCTGGATGTCGAGGAAGAGCAGGTCGATGCGGTGCGCCGACAGCGCCGTGCGCGCCTGCGCGGCGCTGTCGGCCTCGAAGGCAAGCTGCCAGCCGGCGTGCGCCCCCATCGCCAGGCGCAGGTTGTTGCGGCCGGGCTCTTCGTCGTCGACGATGGCGTAGCGGATCTCCATGGGCGTCAATCGCGCAGCGCCAGCGGCAGGCTGATCTCGGCCAGGAAGTGCCTGCCCTGGCGTTCGGTGCGCAGCGAGGCGCGCGGGTCGGCCAAGGCCAGGCGCGAGCGCGTATTGGCCAGGCCAAGGCCGGTGCCGGGATTCGGCGAGGCGTATTCGCTCACCGGATTCATCACGCGGATCAGGAGCGCGTCGGCAGTGCGCTGGAACGAGAGCCGGATGTCGCCGGCGCCGTCGTGGCAATCGAGGTCGTGGCGCAGCGCGTTCTCGATCAGGGGCTGCAGCAGCAGCGGCGGGCATTCGTCCTGGCGCACTTCATCGTCGTCGCCCTCGATCCGGATCTGCAGGCGCTCGCCGTAGCGCAGGCGCTGCAGGGCGACATAGTCGCGCACGAAACCGAGTTCCTCGTCGATGGTCGCCTGTTCGCGCTGGGTGGCCGACAAGGCGTAGCGCAGCAGGTCCGACAGGCGCCCGATGCCGGCCAGCGCGTCGGGCTTGTCGCCGCCACGCACCAGGGCGCTGATGGCGTTCAGGGCATTGAAAATGAAATGCGGCTCCAACTGGGCGCGCAGGGCCAGCATGCGCTGCTGTTCCAGCGCCAGGTGCAGGTTCAGGTTTTCCGCCTGCGCCCTGGCGAAGGCTTCGCTGCGGGCGCGCGCTTCGCGGTGGTTGCCGATGGCGACCATGGCGATGAAGGTGCCGATGGTCCACGCCGTCTCGGTGAACCAGGTCATCTTGCCCATCCTCGACAGTTCGGCCCATGCCGTGCTCCAGGTGAGCGCCTCGCCGCGCAGCAGGATATCGGCGCAGCCGACATAGAACCATTCCAGCGGCAGGAAGGGCAGCACCACGCAGGCAAACACGCGCAGCGTCGTGCGCCGGTCGGCGAACAGGGAAGGATGCCGTGCCAGGGCCAGGCTCAAGCCGCTGCTGAGCGCCATCACCGGCGCGTGGCCGACCCACCATTCGCGCAGGATCAGGAGATACGCGGCCTCGTGGCCGCGTTGCCCCCGATCGGTGTAGACGCCGAGCGCGCCAACGGCGCACAGGACGGTCCAGAAGGCGACGTGGTTGAGGATCGTGCGGGCGCTTCTGCGTTGTTGTTCGGTCATGGTGCGCCGAGTATAGCAGCGCTCCTCGCCGTCAAAACGGGGCGATGGCGGTGCTCGTCACACGCGCGCGGCGCTTCGTCACACGGCGCCCGCATGGGGGCGGGGCGGCTCCTAGAATCGCCCACTTTCTCTCTCTGTCTTCTTCCGCCATGTCACGACTGCCCTTGCTGCTGCTGTTTTCATTGACGTATGCCGCCGCGCAGGAGACGCCGGCCCCTGCGCGCGTCGAAGTCAAGGGCGCCGCGGCACAGGGGGAGGCGGCGGCGTCCCGGCGCGTGGTCGGGCGCGCCGAGATCGCCGCCTATGGCGACGCCAACCTGGCCGACGTGCTCAAGCGCCAGGGCGGCGTCTCCGTCGTCGGCAATGAGGTGCGCATGCGCGGGCTCGGCGCCGGCTACACGCAGATCCTGGTCGACGGCGAGAGCGTCGCGCAAGGCTTTACGGTCGATTCGATCGCGCCCGAACTGGTCGAACGCATCGAGATCGCGCGCAGCCCGACGGCCGAGCGCAGCGCCCAGGCGCTGGCCGGCAGCATCAACATCGTGCTGAGAAAGCGCAGCGGCGGCGCGCGGCGCGAAGACAAGGTGTCAAACGGCTACCAGCGCGGCCAGTGGAGCCCGTCGGCCTCGACCCAGGCCAGCGGCAAGCGCGGCGCGCTGGCCTGGGCTGCGGGCGCCACGTTCGACCGCAGCGTGCGCATCGACAGCATCCGCACCGACGAGACAGTCGACCGCCTTGATGCCGGGATCGCGGCGCGGCGCTTCCAGGAATCGGGACTGGCGCGCATCGACCGCGTCAACCTCGGACCGCGCCTGAACTGGACGTTCGAGAATGGCGACACCCTGGGCTGGAACACGCTCGCCGGCCACACGCGCGCACGCGGCACCACGCTCGAGGACGAGGAGACGCTGCGCGGCGAAGCGACGGCCTATCCCACGACCTCCGCCAGGCTGGTCTCGCAGACCAGCACCCTGCGCAGCGACCTGGCCTGGGCCCACCGCTTTGGCGGCGCCGGCAAGCTGACGGTGAAAGGCGTGTTCGATGGCAGCCGGCGCCGCGGCGATTACCTGTTCCTCGGCACCCGCGCGGACGGCGCGCCGGGCCTGGCGCGCGCCGTGCTGTCGGGCGCCGACGAGCGAACGGCCGGCGTGAACGGCAAATACCTGGCGCCCCTGGGCACGGCGCACAGCCTGGGCCTGGGCTGGGACGCCAGCCGCACCACGCGCGGCGAGCAGCGCAACCAGTTCGATACGCTCGATACCGCCTCGGCCCGGCGCCTGCAGGACTACACGGCGCGCGTCGAGCGCCTGGCCTTCTTCGCCCAGGACGAGTGGACCATCTCCGAGGCCTTCGAGGGCTATGCGGGATTGCGCTGGGAGGGCCTGCGCACCGGCACCGATGGCGCCGGCCTGGCACGCGTGGCCGGCACCAGCAGCGTCGCCAGCCCGATCCTGCAGCTGCTGTGGAAGCTGCCCGCCAAACACCAGCTGCGCCTGGCGCTGGCGCGTACCTACAAGGCGCCGCCCACCAGGGACTTGGTCCCGCGCCGCTATACCATCAACAACAACAACGGCCCGGCCAATCCGGACGGCGAGGGCAACCCGGCCGTGCGTCCGGAACTGAGCTGGGGTCTCGACCTCGCCTGGGAGCGCCCGATCGGCAAGGAGGGTACTGCCACGGTCTCAGGCTATGCCAAGCGCATAAGCGACGTGACGACGCAGCAGCTGTACCGCGACGGCGCCAACTGGGTATCGCGCCCGGTCAACAATGGCGAGGCGCGCCTGGCCGGCGTCGAGCTCGACCTGAAGTCGCCCCTCAAACTGGGCGACATGGCCTTCGCGCTGCGCTTCAGCGCCGCGCGCAACTGGTCGCGCGTGCTGGCCGTGCCCGGCCCCGACAACACGCTCGCCCAGCAAGTGCCGTTTACGTTCAATGCCGGCATCGACTACCGCAGCGCGGGCGGCTGGGACGCCGGCGCCAGTTTCAATGTGCGCGGCGGCGCAAGCAGCCGCACGAACGATGGCGTCACCACCTCGCTCGGCCGGGTGGCGCAGCTGGATCTGTACTGGACGCGCAAGCTCGATACACAGTGGCGCATGCGCGTGAGCGTGGCCAATGCCCTGGGCCGCGGCCAGCAGACCGGCAGCGCCTGGCGCGGCGCCGACGGCAGCGCTGTTTACCGGGTGTTGACCTGGGAAGGCATGGCCAGCCTGCGCATCGGCCTCGAGCGAACGCTGTAAAGCGCGTTAGGGCGCCGCGCCGGTCGCCGGCAGGGAGGTGAACAGGACGGTGGTCACGGCCGCCGCGCTGCCATGTTGACCGGGAAGGAGCTGGTACACGCGGTCGTATTCGTTGTCGGCGATGTCCGGCCCGGGCTGGCCGCCGAACAGGCGCACCAGTTCCGACAAGGTGTTCGAGTGGCCGACCACCAGCACCGGGCCGCTCAGGGTTTTCACTTTCTCGACCAGGAGCTTGGGCGTGCCCGGGTCGTAGAGCTGGATCGCCAAGCCGCTGCCCTGCGCTAGCGGCTGCGCGGTCTGGCGCGTGCGGTTCGTTGGCGTGCTGAAGACGTGCGCGATGCCGGTTTTTCCCAGCATGGTGGCGATGTTCTGCGCGCGCTGCCGGCCTTGCGCAGTCAGCTCGGGGTCCTTGCCTTCGAGCGCCTTTTCACCATGGCGGACGAGATAGACCATGCTGGGAGCGGCGAAGGTGGTGGTGGGCAGGATCATGGAGAGAGAAAGCGCGAAGACGGTCAGCAGGCGTGGCAGCAGGGGCATGGGAGGTCCTTTTTTAGATTGCACCGATTGTAATACTGCTACCGGAAAATGCCGGCCGGCCGTGTTTTGAATCTACAATCACGGCATGAAGAGCCACGCGCACACCGCATCGAACATCCTGCCCGGGCCGGCGTCGCTGGCCGCGCGGCGGCCCTTCCTCACGGCCTTTGCCCTGTCGCTCGGCGCCGCCGTCTCGTTGGGGTTGACGCGCTTTTCCTATGCGCTCCTGCTGCCGCCCATGCGCGCCGACCTCGACTGGTCCTACTTTCTGTCCGGCGCCATGAATACCGGGAACGCCCTGGGCTATTTTCTTGGCGCCCTGGTCACCCCCGCCCTGATGCGGCATTACGGCGCGCAAACGGCCCTGGTCGGCGGTGCCCTGCTCGCCAGCCTGTTCATGCTGCTCTCCGGCTTCGTGGTCGATGTCGAGGTGCTGATCGGCCAGCGTGTCCTGGCCGGCATCGCCAGCGCCTTCATTTTCATTTCCGGAGGCCTGCTGGCGGCCCGGCTTGGCCTGCTGCATCCGCAGCACGCTGGCCTGCTGCTCGGGATCTATTATGGCGGCACAGGCCTGGGCATCGTCGCCTCTTCCCTGGTGGTGCCCTTGGCGATGAGCGCCGCCGCTGCCCGCGGCGCCCCACACGCCTGGCAATGGGCCTGGATCGCGCTCGCCGCGCTGTGCCTGCTGGCGACGCTGGCAATGACCGCGCCTGCGCGACAAGTCGACGGCGCACCGTCGCAGGCGAGCGGGCAGGGTACATTCCGGCTCGCACCCTTCGGATTCGCTTTGGCGGGCTACCTGATGTTCGGGGTGGGCTATATCGGCTACATGACCTTCGTCATCGCTCTGCTCAAGGAGCAGGGCATGGATGGCGCCACCATCACGCTGTTTTATTCCATGCTCGGACTGGCCGTAATGGCCTCGTCGCGCATCTGGGCGCGCATGCTCGACCGCTTCAAGGGCGGGCAGGCGATGGCGATCCTGAATGCTTTGCTCGGGGTTGCGACGATCCTGCCGGCGCTGACGGCTCTGCCTGTCCTGATGTTCGTCTCGGGACTGCTGTTCGGCGGGATTTTTCTGTCGGTGGTGGCCTCGACCACCGCCCTGGTACGCCACAACTTGCCGCAGCACGCATGGTCGGCAGGCATCAGTGCGTTTACCACCGTGTTCGCGCTGGGCCAGATCATCGGCCCCTCGACCATCGGCTGGATCGCCGATGGTCCCGGCGGCCTGCAGCGCGGGCTGGTGTTTTCGGCGCTGGCGCTGTTCATTGGGGCACTGCTGGCTTCGCGCCAGCGCGCCCTTTAACCCGATTACCCTGCGGAGCCACCGATGATCGTCCTGCAGACCGAACGCCTGCGCCTGCGCCACATGGCGCCGGGAGATGCCGCATTCATCCTCGACCTGCTCAACGACCCCGCCTTCCACCGTTTCATCGGCGACCGCGGCGTGCGCACGGTGGAGGCTGCGCGCGATTACATCCTGACCGCATCCGGCGCCGCCCCTGCGCGTCCCGGCCTTGGCTTCCACGTGGTCGAACGCAAGGCCGATGACTGCCCGGTCGGCATCTGCGGCCTGGCCAAACGCGATTTCCTCGACGACGTCGATATCGGCTACGCCTTCCTGCCCCAGCATGGCGGCCAGGGTTACGCGCTCGAAGCGGCCCAGGGCGTGCTCGCGCATGCGCGCACACTTGCATTGAATCGCCTCGTCGCCACCGTCCATCCCGAGAACAGCGCCTCGATCCGCCTGCTCGAAAAATTGGGTTTGCGCTTCGAGCGCACGATCCAGGTACCGGACAGCGAGCGTGCGCTGCACCTCTTCGCGATGGAACTCGGCTAAGCCACGCGGCCAGTCAAAAAAAAACGGCAGCGTCAACACGCTGCCGTTTTTAATGAAAGCCGCCGCTTTACAGCTGGGTCAGCGAAATCGTATTCGCCACCGGCGTCGAGCACGGCTCCTCGTCGAACGCGATGTCGCCCAGCGGATTCGCCACGCCATCCGTCTTCAAATCCATGAAGCCGAACAGGTCGCGGTCCTGCAGGTGCGAGGGCACGACCGTCGACAGCGACGAATAGATATTGTCGACGCGTCCCGGATGGGTCTTTTCCCAGCCGCGCAGCATGGCCTTGATCTGCTTCCTCTGCAGGTTTTCCTGCGAGCCGCACAAGTCGCACGGAATGATCGGGAAGCCCTTTACCTCTGCATAGCGCTCGGTGTCGGCTTCCTTCACATAGGCCAGCGGGCGGATCACCATGTGCTTGCCGTCGTCCGACACCAGTTTCGCCGGCATCCCTTTCAGCTTACCGCCGAAGAACATGTTCAGGAAGAAGGTCTCGAGGATGTCGTCGCGGTGGTGGCCGAGGGCGATCTTGTTGCAGCCGAGTTCGTCGGCGACGCGGTACAGGATGCCGCGGCGCAGGCGCGAGCACAGCGAGCAGGTGGTCTTGCCTTCCGGGATCAGGCGCTTGACGATGCTGTAGGTGTCCTGGTTTTCGATGTGGTACGCGACGCCGAGTTTATCCAGGTAGGCCGGCAGGATGTCGGCCGGGAAGTTCGGCTGCTTCTGGTCCAGGTTCACGGCGACGATGTCGAAGTGGATCGGCGCGCGCTCGCGCAGCGTCATCAGGATGTCGAGCAGGGCGTAGCTGTCCTTGCCGCCGGACAGGCAGACCATCACCTTGTCGCCGTCTTCGATCATATTAAAATCGCCAATCGCCTGGCCGACCTGGCGGCACAGGCGTTTATGCAGCTTGTTGTTCTCGTAGAGAATCTTTTCGCGTTTCTTCGCGTCGAGAGCGGCCTGCTCGTCAGCGGAAATCATCACTGCAGCATTCATGCTTCTTCCTTAATTTGAAACACTTCCACGCCGACGCCTTCGCAGTCGGGGTAGACGTCTGGTTTCATGGTCGAGACGCGCGCGGCGCGCACGCGCGGGTGGGCCAGCATGGCGCGCACGACGTCGTCGCACAGGGTCTCTTGCAGGTGCACGTGACCCTGCGCCATGCGCCGCGAAATCGTCTCGCGCATGAAGTCGTAGTCGACGACCTCGTCGAGCTGGTCGGCGGTTGGCGTCGATTCGGCCAGCGGGATGTACAGGTCGACATTGATCAGCACGCGCTGCTCGCCCTTTTTCTCGAAGTCGTGGACGCCGATGTTGATCATCACTTCGTAATTGCGCAGGAACAGCCGGCGGCAATCGCGCAAGCTCGGGTGGGTCAGGGCGGACAGCATAGGAACCTTAATAAGTTATTTTATTTCGTCAGAAACATTACATCGCGCGCCAGCGGCACCAGGTGCTGGCCGCCGTCGACCACCAGCGTCGTGCCGGTGAGCGCACGGGCGGACGCCGCATACACGACGGCGTCGGCAATATCCTGCGGCGTCGAGGAGCGTCCCAGCGGCGTCACGGTATGGGCCTGCGCAAACCCTGCTTCGCTCTGCTCGCCCGACACCAGCGTGATGCCAGGCGCCACGCCGACAATGCGGACCGTCGGCGCCAGCGCCTGGGCCAGCATCTTGGTGGCGGCGTCCAGCGCCGCTTTCGACAGCGTGTACGACAAAAAATCCGGGTTGAGATTGTACAGTTTCTGATCGAGCAGGTTGATGACCACGGCCTGGCTGTCCTGCGGCGTCGCCGCGTGCAGGGCCTGCGCCAGCAAGAGGGGCGCAGCCAGGTTGGTGCTCATGTGCGCGGCCAGCAAGCCTGGAGAAAACGTGGTGGCGCTGTCGTATTCGAACAACGAAGCGTTGTTCACAACGCAAGTTACCCGCCCCAATGCTTCAGCCGCGCGGCCGGGCAGCGCGCGCACCGCCGCTTCATCGCCCAGGTCGCAGGCGAGCAGGGCGGCGCGCCGGCCCAGCGCCCGGATCGCGTCCGCCGTCTCGTTGGCTTCGCGCTCGGAATGGCGGTAGTGCACGGCGATGTCCCAGCCGGCGGCGGCCAGGCCCAGCGCGATCGCGCGGCCGAGGCGGCGTCCGGCGCCGGTGACGAGCGCGACCTTGGTCGGGCCGTCGGCGGGAGGCGTGATGTGCGTCATAGTCTGCGGTTGAGTGAAATTGTTGATCCCTGCCGATCTGGCTACAATGCCGGGATGTCCTTACCCCTTCCCGACAGCGACGCGCTGGCCGCGTCCCACGCCTTGCAACAGGAAATTGCCTCCGCTATCGAAAAAGCGGGCGGTGCGATTCCCTTTTCGCGTTTCATGGAGCTGGCGCTGTATGCGCCGCGGCTCGGCTATTACAGCGGCGGCGCGGCCAAGCTGGGAGCAAGCGGCGATTTTACGACCGCGCCCGAGCTCACACCCCTGTTCGGACAAGCGCTGGCGTGCGCGGCAGCCGCTATTATCGCCCAAAGCGCGCCCAACATCATCGAATTCGGCGCCGGCACCGGCAAGCTGGCGCGCGACGTGCTCACCTTTCTCGCCGAAGAGGGCGTGACGGTTGACCGCTATACCATCATCGAACTGTCGGGCGAATTGCGCGCGCGCCAGCAGGAAGCGTTAAAAGATTTCCCGCAGGTAGAGTGGCGCGACGGTTTTCCCGACGCGTTTACTGGCGTGGTGCTGGCCAACGAAGTACTCGACGCCATGCCGGTCGAGCTGGTGCTGAAAACGGCCGATGGCTGGCGCCGCCAGATGGTGACGGTCGAGGACGGGCGCTTCGCCTATGTGCAGGCCGAACTGGATGCCGGCTTGACGGCGCAGCTGGTGCGCCAGATTCCGGACTTCGACGCGCTGCCGGAAGGCTATCTCACGGAGTTGCACCCGGTCGCCTGCGGTTTCATGGGTTCGCTGGCGAGCATGTTCGCGGGCAACAAGGGTGCGGCCATCCTGCTCGACTACGGTTTCCCGGCCCACGAATACTATATGGACCAGCGCAGCGGCGGTACCTTGATGTGCCACTATCGCCACCATTCGCATCCGGAGCCCTTCTTCCTGCCGGGGCTGCAGGACATCACGTCCCACGTCGATTTCACGGCAATGGCCCTGGCGGCCCAGGATGCCGGGCTGCCGGTGCTGGGCTACCTGAACCAGTCCGGCTTCCTGCTTGGCTGCGGCATCGGCGACCTGCTGCTGCGCACGGATCCCAACGATGCTGTCCGTTATTTGCCACAGTCGAAAGCCGTTCATAAACTGGTGTCGCCGAGCGAAATGGGAGAATTGTTCAAGGTGCTGATCGTCGGTAACGCGGTCGCGCTGCCGGATGACATCGTGCGGGCCGATCGCAGTCGCCGCCTCTAGCCTCACTAACTTGCGCTGGGGATACAAACCCGGCTATGCTGTACCGCTTGGGTAGCCCGACCAGCCCGACCAGAACCCGCACACCATGGCCAAGATTCACACCCATTACGACAACCTGAAGGTGGCGCGCGGCGCGCCGCAGGAAGTCGTGCGTGCGGCGTACAAGGCGCTCAGCCAGAAATACCATCCCGATAAGAATCAGGGCGACGAAAAGGCCGCCCGTATCATGGCGATCGTCAACACCGCCTACAACATCCTGTCCGACCCGGTTCGCCGCAAGGAACACGACGAGTGGATCTCGGCCGAGGAATGGGAAGTCGAGTGGCTCGAGAGCAGCGGCGAAGAGGGCGCCCGTCCCCGCGGCGACAACTGGGAAACCCCACCGCCGCCGCCGCGCAACCGGCGCCGCCTGCTGCGCGAACCGCGCTGGTGGCTGGGCATGCTGGGCGGTGTGGCGCTGGGCGCCGTCTGCGCGCTGGTCGTGGTGCAACAGCCGCGTCTGCTGCCGTCCGCGCTGGCGATTAATAAACAACCGGAAACCGTTGCGCCCGTCACTTCCGTGCCGGCGCCCGATCCGGACGCCTGGGCCATGCCGACCGGCGCGAAGACGCCCCCGGCCGTGGTCAAGGCGCTGGCCGTGACCCAATTGATGGTGCCGGCGCGCCAGCCCGAATGCGATACCGACCTGGCCACGCCGGCCGCGCCCAACGGCGAGCCCTGGCCCGAACAATCCGGCTATATTTCCGGCTACCCGATGGGCAACAGCGGGCGCGAGATGACGGTCGTGGTCGACAACAGCGCCAATGCGTCCCCGGTCTTCGTGAAAATCTTCGACCTCGAGCGCCGCTCGAACGTGCGCCACGCCTATGTGCTCGCCAACGGCACGCTGACCATCGACGGCCTGGCCGCCGGCAAGTACGAGGTGCGCTACCAGAACGTGGTCAGCAATGCGGCGCGCGCCGAGTGCGCTACTCGCACAGCCCGCCGCGCCGACGCCGGTTTTTAGCGCGTCTGACACAGGTCCCATGGCTGCGTTGCATTGTCTCGCCGTACTAACGTACTGTCTTCGCCAATGCGCCTTGCCCTGGAACCTGTGTCAGACGCGCTATTGAAGGCCCAATTCTCTCCAACTGTTGCTTTTTCCCACCTGCAATGCGGTTTTACGCAATGCGGGCACCGTTTTTGCTGATTTGTTCCCGTGACGTAATATACTCATCCGGCAGCGGCCAGCGTAGCCGCGACTTGCGCCGGCCTGAACGGAAACAGCCATGAACGAATTAGACGGCCTCACAGCCCTGCTCATCGAGCCCCATTCGGGCATGCGGGCGAATATCCACAGCATGCTCAACATGTGCGGCCTGACCCGCATCGAACACGCCAGCAGCGCCAACCAGGCCGTCAAACAACTGACTCTGCGCAGCTTCGACCTGGTGCTGTGCGAATACGACCTCGAAGGCGGCCAGGACGGCCAGCAACTGCTCGAGGATCTGCGTCACCATAAACTCGTCTCGCTGGCGACCATGTTCTTCATGGTCACCGCCGAGGGCGATTACGGCAAGGTCGTCAGCGCCGCCGAACTGGCCCCCACCGACTACATCCTCAAACCGTTTACGGCCGACCGCCTGCTCGAGCGCATCGCCAAGGCCCTGGAAAAGCGCAACGTCTTCCTGCCGGTCTACCGCCTGATGGAAGCGGGCGCCCAGCACGAGGCGATCGAAGCCTGCGTCGAAGGGGAAGCCGCGCATCCGCGCTATACGGTCGATTTTTTACGCCTGCGCGCCGAACTGCACCTGTTCCTGGGCGAGGCCAGCCTGGCCGAGCCGATCTACCGCCAGCTGGCCGAGAGCCGTGCCATCGCCTGGGCCAGGCTCGGCCTGGCCAAGACCCTCTACCTGCGCGAGCAGTACGAGGAAGCCGGCAGCCTGCTCACCGAACTGGTGCAGACGAACACGAATTTCGTCGATGCCTACGACTGGCTGGCGCGCACCCACACGGCGATGGGCGAACTGGACAAATCGCAGGAGGTGCTGGGGCGGGCGGTGGCGGTGTCCCCGCATGCCGTGCGCCGCCTGCGCACCCTGGGCGAAGTCGCCTTCGAGGCCGGCGACGACGACACCGCCGAAAAGGTGCTGAAGCAGGTCGTGGCGAAAGCCAAGTATTCGGAGTTTCGCGATCCCGAAGACCACGTGAAACTGGTGCGCACCCTGGTGCGCAAGGGCGACCCGGTGGCGGCCGCCTCGGTCATTCGCGACCTCGACCGCTCGATGGGCGGCAAGAGCCATGCCGATGCCTGCAGCGCGATCTCGTCGGCGCTGCTGCACGAATTCACGGGCAACGAAGAGCGCCTGCTCGAATCGCTGAACGCCGCGGTGGCCTGCAGCCAGGACCTCCCGGCCATGTCGGCCGATTTAAAACTGGAACTGGCGCGCAACTGCCTGGCGCACGACATGGCCGAGGGCGCCGCGGGCCTGGTGCGCGACGTGATGAGGAATGCCGCCGACGCCGGCGCGATGGACCGCGCCATGAGCGTCATGGCCCAGGCCGGACACGCCGAGCTGGGCGCGACGCTGGCCCAGGAAACGCGCCAGCACGTGGTCGACCTGGTGGCCGGCGGTGCCGAGCGCGCGCGCAGCGGCGACTACCAGGGCGCCGTCACCCTGATGCAGGAAGCGGCCCAGCGCATGCCGGGCAATCCGCAAGTGGCCTTCAACGCCGCGCTGGCGCTGCTGCGCTGCCTGGAGCACACTGGCTGGGACGACAAGCTGGGCCAGCAGGCCCTGGCCCAGATGGCCGCGGTGCGCCGGTTAGACGCGCGCAACCCGAAGCTCGCGGCCCTGACCGCGCTGCACCAGAGCGTCCTCAAGAAATACAAGAAGAACACCAAATAATCGGGCGCTAGCGCCAGGAAAGCCGGGTAATCCCAGATGTCAGAAGAAATCCAGCCGCCGGACGAAGGCGCTACCCGCCGCGTGCGCGCCGCCTTGATGCAAAAAGTGAACGGCGACGAAGAGATGTTCGCCCTCGGCGGCTCGATCGCGCGCGTGATCGAACTGGCCGACGCCGACGAGAAGGGCCCGCACGACCTGGCCTATTTCGTCTTGTCCGACGTCGCGCTGACCCAGCGCATCCTGCGCCTGTCGAACACGATCCGCTACCGCACCGCCTCCGGCACTGTGGTGACGACCGTCTCGCGCGCGATCGCGCTGCTCGGCTTCGACAACGTCAAGACCACCGCGCTGGCGATGCTGCTGGTCGACACGCTCGATAATGGCGCCCACGCCGGCAGCGTGCGGGTGGAACTGGAAGCGTCCCTGTGCGCCAGCCTGGTCGGGCGCGAGATGGCGCGCCTGTCCTTCTACCAGGGCGCCGAGGAAGCGGCGATCGGGGCCCTGTTCAAGAACCTGGGCGCCTTGCTGGTGGCCTCGCACCAGCACGAACGCTACCGCGAAATCAATCAATTGACGGCCGGCGCAAAACACACGCTGGCGCAAGCGTCGCAGATGATCCTCGGCTGCAGCTACGACACCCTGTCGGCGGCCGTGCTGTCCGAGTGGAAGATTCCTGACGTGATTGTGCGCGCCCAGGCTGCGCTCCCGCCGGGCACCCTGAAAACGGCCGGCAGCCGCGCCGAATGGATGCGCCAGGTGGCCGCCTTCAGCCAGGACGTGGCGCGCCTGCTGGCGAAAAGCGGCGACCCGGCCGCCACGCCCGAAGCGCGGGCCATGCTGGCGCGCTACGGCGCCGCCTTCGAGCTCGACGCGGCCGGCCTGGAACGCCTGTTCACCAACGTGGCCGAAGGCATGCAGGGCCTGTTGGAAAGCATGAATTTGCAGCCCCTGCCGAAGTCCGAGCCGGAAGCGGGGGATGGCTTGCCCGACGTGTTGATGCTGGCCACCCTCGACGCCGGCGCCGATGAAGAAGGCGCCTGGCCCAGCGGCAAGCCGAAGAACGCGCGCGAGCTGCTGCTGGCCGGGGTCCAGGATGTAACCCAATTGCGCGCCGGCGGCACGGTGCGCGTCAACGACGTCATCCTGGCCGTGCTGGAAACCCTGTACCGCGCACTGGGCTTTCGCTTCGCCACCGTCTGCCTGAAAGATGCACGCCAGGGCCAGTACCGCGCGCGGGTGTCCTTCGGCCCCGACCAGGCCAGGCTGCAGGCCGGGTTCGCGTTCCCGGCGGCGGCCCAGGGCGGTCGCGACTTGTTCCTGCTGGCGATGGAGAACGATGCCGACCTGATGATTTCCGATGCGGCCAGCCCGAAGATCCGCGAGCTGCTGCCCGCCTGGCACCGCACTCTGCTGCCGGACGCGAAGAGTTTTATCGTGCTGCCCCTCAGGGTGGGCAAGGCCCAGCTTGGCTTCTTCTATGCCGACCGTGCCAGCACCGCACCCGAAGGCGTGCCGCCTGACGAAACGGCCATGATCCGCGCCCTCAAGCGTCAGGTACTAGCTGCACTTGAAGCCGGATGAATTCGCGGAATTCGCCGGCCGGCATCGGCCGCGCAAACAGAAAGCCCTGCGCTTCGTCGCCATGCTTGTCGCGTAAAAAGCCCCACTGGGCCTGGGTTTCCACGCCTTCTGCCACCACTGTCAGGCCGAGCGAATGGGCCAGGCCGATGGTGGCGGCGACGATCACCGCGTCGTTCGGATTGTGCTCGATGTCCTTCACAAAACCACGGTCGATCTTGATGCGGTCGATGGCGAACAGTTTCAGGTAGGCGAGCGAGGAATAGCCGGTACCGAAATCGTCGATGGCCAGTTTGAAGCCGCGCATGCGCAGCTGGCGCAGCAGCAGGCGCGTCGCTTCCGGGTCGCGCATCGCGACCGTTTCGGTAATTTCAAGTTCCATCAGCGAGGGATTGATCCCGTACTGCGCCACCAGTTCGTCCAGGCGCCCCAGCAGCGTGCCGCCCGAGAACTGGCGCGCCGACAGGTTCACCGCCAGGCGCAGCTCGTCCAGCCCTTCGCGCTGCCATTGCGCCAGCAGCTTCATGGTCTGCCCCAGCACCCAGTCGCCGAGCGGCACGATCATCCCGCTTTCCTCGGCCACCGGAATGAAGCGGCTCGGCTCGACGTTGCCCAGTTCCAGGTCGTTCCAGCGCAGCAGCACTTCGGCGCCGATCACGCGCCCGGTGTCGAGTTCCACCTGCGCCTGCAGGTAGAGCTCGAACCCTTCGGCGTGGAGCGCGCCCCACATCCGGTTTTCCAGCAGCAGGTGTTCGTGGGTGGCGGCATTCATCTCGGGCGAGAAGAACTGGAAATTGCCGCGTCCTTCGCGCTTGGCCGCGTACATGGCCATGTCGGCATGGCGGATCAGGGTGGCGGCGTCTTCGCCGTCGTCCGGGAACAGCGCCACGCCGACGCTGCAGCCGCTGTGCGCGGTCGAGCCATTCAGCTGATACGGCTGCGACAAGGATTCGACCACGCGCACCGCCACCGTGGTGACGCTGTCGGGCGTGAGCGGGCCGGCCAGCACGATGATGAATTCGTCGCCGCCCAGGCGCGCCAGGGTATCGACCTCGCGCAGCAAATCCTTCATGCGCTCGGCCGCGCCTACCAGCAGCTTGTCGCCGGCGGCGTGGCCGAGCGAATCGTTGATCTTTTTAAAATGGTCGAGGTCGATGAACAGGACCGCGGCCGGCTCGTTGTGGCGCCGCGCCAGGGCCAGCTGCTGCTCGAGTCGCACGTTGAGCGCAAAGCGGTTCTCCAGCCCCGTCAGGGCGTCGTGGTGGGCCAGCCGGTAGATGCGCTCCTGCGAGCGCTGCTGCTCGGTCAGGTCGCGCAGGATGCAGACGAAAAACGCTTCCCGCCCCATGAGCACGGGCGCGACCGAAATCGACAGCGGCACCGCTTTGCCGCGCGCGTCGCGCCCCTCGAGCACGCAATCCTCGGGAGGCGCCGTGGCCAGGCGCGCCAGTTCGGCGCCGGCGTCGCCGCCCGTGCCCGTGGCCGCTTTCGGCACCAGCGCACCGAAGGACAAGCCGAGCAAATGCTGCGGCTGGTAGCCGAACAGGCGCGCGGTGGCCGCGTTGGCCGACACCAGGATGCCGGAGGCATCGGCCGTGATGATGGCGTCGGCGGCGTTGTCGAGGATCGCCTCCAGGCGTGCTTCGCGGTCGCGCAGGCGCGCCGTGCGGTCGGCCACCTGCTCCTCGATGACGGCGCGCTCGCCGCTGATGAGCAGCATCAGCGCGCCCAGCATGCCCGTCAGCAGCAGGCCAGCCGAGAGCACGCTCCAGCTGGCAGCGCCCGTTTCGGACTCGACGTACTCGTTCGTGGGCCGGAAACTGAGCTGGTAGCTGCGCCCGGCAAAGGACAGGCCGACCCGGTAATCGTCGCGCTGGGGCTGGCCGAGCGAACCGGCCAGGGGCAGCGCCGCGCCGTCGGTGACGTCGACCATGGCGGCCCTGAAGCCGTCGAAGCCGGAGCGGGCGGTCGCCTGCTCCAGCAGGCGCTCGGCATTGAGCACGAAGATCAGCACGCCGGCCGGCGGCCCCGGGCCTTCGCCCACCGCGCGCAGCAGGCTGATGCCCAGTTCGGGCGCGGACAGCAGCGTGAACGGTTCCGAGGCGACCGGGGCGCGCGAGGCCATGGCCTTGGCCGCCACGGCGGCGCGTCCGGGGGCGGCCAGGAAGTCGACGCCGCGGATCATGTTGTTGGTGGCCGGCCAGATGTAAAGCACGGGCAGGTAGCGCTCGCGCTGGCTGGCCGGCACCAGGCGCCGCAGCTCGTCCATGTCGACGATGCCGGCGAACGAGGGCTCGACCGTGCGCCGCACCCAGCTCTCGAAACCGGCGCGCTCGCTATCGAGCACCGGCACCGCCCAGTTCACGCCCTGGATTTCCGGGCGGCCGTCGGCATAGCCGCTGGCGATGCGCAGGAACTTGTCGCGCGCCAGGATGTGCTCGGTGTCGGCCAGGGTGCGGGCGAAGGTGCCGACGAAACGCACGTGTTCGTTGAATTCGGCCTGCAGCATGTCGGCCGTCTGCTGCGCCTTCAAGCGGTAGGGCTGCAGGTGCTGCTCGTGCTCCCAGCCCAGGGCCAGGCGGTAGATGGTGACCACCGCGGCGCTGGCCAGGAGCAGCGGCAGGGCGACCAGGGGCGCGCGCCGCCGCCACAGCCGGCGCGGCGCGCCGCAGATGATCCAGCACAGGGGCGCGGCCAGCAGCACGCCGAGCGTGTCGCCGGCCCACCAGGCGAACCAGAAGCGCAGCTGCGCCACTTCGTCGAAGGCGCCCAGTGCATACAGGACCGGCACCGATATGGTGGCGCTGGTCAGGCAGATGACCGGCGTGAGCAGGAAATACACCATCACGTCGTGCCCGGAGTCGATCGCAGGGCGCATGCGGCGCCGGAACTGGCTTGCCCCGAGCCAGGCCTGCAGCAGCGCGCCCAGGGCGCCGGTGAGGGTCGCGACGATGGCGGCCGACTGCGACAGCGCCGGATTGTTGATGTGCAGGGGGAAGGCTGCCAGCCCGGCGCCGAGGGCCACCGCGGGCAGGACGCGCATGCCGCCGGCGGTGGCCAGGGCCAGGCCGACCCCGGCCGGAGGAAAAAGAGGCAGTGCATAGCCCGCCGGCAGCGCAAGCCAGTTGTTTACGACGCGCATCGCGAGGTAGACCGCGATGATCGACAGGCCGGCGACGAGGATCTGCGGCCAGCTCCAACGGGGGTAGTGGGGCGCCTTGCTGTCCATGTGCTTTAGTATTTACATGCCTGAGGCATACAGTACCGCAGCAGGCGGCTGTGCGGCGCGCTGATTGCACCGTCCCCGGCCCTGCGAAACAGGCCAAAAAAGACCCTTGCAGATTACTATCCCCTACGGTTACAATCACGCCCCGAAGCAACGCTGCTATTTGTGCCAGGTTGGTAGTAAAGGCGGAAATAGTTGACAGCATGTTGAGCTTGCTTCATACTCTGCGGTTCTTCGCGGTGGGGTGGCCGAGTGGTTAAAGGCAGCAGACTGTAAATCTGCCCTCTCTGAGTACGCTGGTTCGAATCCAGCCCCCACCACCAAAATGAAGAAGTCGTGAAGACGAATTGAAGTTGTACCTCGCGGGTGTAGCTCAATGGTAGAGCAGAAGCCTTCCAAGCTTACGACGAGGGTTCGATTCCCTTCACCCGCTCCAGTAAATTGTGCTGCAGTCTGTGCAGTGCAAACAATAAGCCCTTTTAGCTCAGTGGTAGAGCACTCCCTTGGTAAGGGAGAGGCCACGTGTTCAATCCACGTAAAGGGCACCAGAATTTAAGCGGCAGTGCGTTGTACTCGTCCGTCATGTGTGCCTGGTAATTCTCAAAATATCGTTAGGAGTCTCAAATGGCAAAAGGTAAATTCGAGCGGACCAAGCCGCACGTCAACGTCGGTACCATCGGACACGTTGACCACGGCAAGACCACGCTGACCGCAGCAATCGCAACCGTCCTGTCGAAGAAATTCGGCGGCGAAGCAAAAGCATACGACCAGATCGATGCAGCGCCGGAAGAGAAGGCACGCGGCATTACCATCAACACCGCGCACGTCGAGTACGAAACGGAAAACCGTCATTACGCGCACGTTGACTGCCCAGGCCACGCCGACTACATCAAGAACATGATTACCGGTGCTGCCCAGATGGACGGCGCGATCCTGGTGTGCTCGGCCGCTGACGGTCCAATGCCACAGACCCGCGAGCACATCCTGCTGGCGCGTCAGGTTGGCGTTCCATACATCATCGTGTTCCTGAACAAGTGCGACCTGGTCGACGACGCAGAACTGCTGGAACTGGTCGAAATGGAAGTGCGCGAGTTGTTGTCGAAGTACGAATTCCCAGGCGACGACCTGCCAATCATCAAGGGTTCGGCACGTATGGCCCTCGAAGGCAAGCCGGGCGAAA
Source organism: Massilia sp. FBCC-B171 (assembly GCF_059134155.1). NCBI lineage: Bacteria > Pseudomonadati > Pseudomonadota > Betaproteobacteria > Burkholderiales > Oxalobacteraceae > Massilia > Massilia sp. FBCC-B171. The sequence continues at coordinate 286,323 of NZ_CP101443.1, forward strand.
TGGGCGAAGACTGCATCATCGCTCTGGCGCATGCACTCGACACCTACATCCCAACGCCAGAGCGCGCTGTGGACGGCGCCTTCCTGATGCCAGTGGAAGACGTGTTCTCGATCTCGGGCCGCGGCACCGTCGTTACCGGTCGCGTTGAGCGCGGTATCGTCAAGGTCGGCGAAGAAATCGAAATCATCGGCATCGTCGACACCGTCAAGACCACCTGCACCGGCGTGGAAATGTTCCGCAAGCTGCTGGACCAGGGTCAAGCTGGCGACAACGTCGGCCTGCTGCTGCGCGGCACCAAGCGTGAAGATGTCCAGCGTGGTCAGGTCCTGGCAAAGCCAGGTTCGATCAAGCCGCACAACCACTTCACCGGCGAGATCTACGTTCTGTCGAAAGATGAAGGCGGCCGTCACACGCCATTCTTCAACAACTACCGTCCGCAGTTCTATTTCCGTACCACCGACGTGACCGGCTCGATCGAGCTGCCAGCGGACAAGGAAATGGTCATGCCAGGCGATAACGTGTCGATCACCGTCAAGCTGATCAACCCGATCGCCATGGAAGAAGGCCTGCGCTTCGCTATCCGTGAAGGCGGTCGTACCGTCGGCGCCGGTGTCGTTGCCAAGATCCTTGCTTAAGTAACACGTAGTTCGTAGGGCCGAAGGGGTGGTGTGTGCTGCCCCTTCAAAACATTCTCCACCATGCGCGCGTATGGTGTAGAATGCGCGATTCAGCTGAAGTCTTCGTAGGGGTGTAGCTCAATTGGCAGAGCGTCGGTCTCCAAAACCGAAGGTCGCGGGTTCGATTCCCTCCGCCCCTGCCACCGAATTCTGGTGCGCAGCACCGAAAGTAAAGAAGAATGTCTAATCAATCCGTGCAAACCGTTAGCACCTCGAATGACAAGTTTAAGGTGGCCCTGGCGGTGGTTGCCGCGATTGCAGGCGTAGTCGGGTTCTTTTACCTGAAAGGCCAAAACAAACCAGCCTTGGTCGCCGCCGGCGCCCTCGTGGCTGGTTTAGTTTTTGCTGTCCTGCTTTTGTGGACCTCCACCTCCGGCCGTGAATTCCTGAACTTCGCCAAAGAGTCCGTTCGCGAAACCAAGAAAGTCGTCTGGCCGACCCGCAAGGAAGCGACCACGATCACCATGATCGTTTTCGCGTTTGTCGTCGTTATGGCGATCTTCCTGTGGGGCACGGATAAGCTGCTTGAATTCCTGTTGTACGACCTGGTCCTGGGGTGGAAGCAATAATGAACGATAACGTGCAAGAAAATACGCCGGACGAAGTGCCGGCGTCTGACGCTGGCGATTTGACTCCAGGCGCGGCGCAAGAGGCGGCGCCTGTCAGCGTCCCTGTCAGCAACAAGCGCTGGTACGTCGTTCACGTCTACTCGGGCATGGAAAAGAGCGTCATGCGCGCCCTGACCGAGCGCATCGAGCGCGGCGGCATGAGCGAGCAGTTCGGCCAGATCCTGGTCCCGACCGAAGAAGTCGTTGAAGTCAAGAACGGCACGAAATCGGTCACCGAACGCCGCTTTTTCCCGGGTTACGTGCTGGTCGAGATGGAAATGACCGACGAGACCTGGCACCTGGTCAAGAACACGAGCAAGGTCACCGGCTTCATCGGCGGCAAATCGAACAAGCCAACCCCGATTCCAGCGCGCGAGATCGACAAGATCATGCAGCAGGTCCAGGAAGGCGTCGAGAAGCCAAGGCCGAAAGTGCTGTACGAAGTGGGCGAGCAGGTCCGGATCAAGGAAGGCCCGTTCACCGACTTCAACGGCAACGTCGAAGAAGTGAATTACGAAAAATCGAAGGTGCGTGTGACTGTCACCATCTTCGGCCGCGCAACTCCGGTGGAACTGGAGTTCGGGCAAGTCGAAAAAGTATAAACGCAATAATCGGAGCGTCGCAGCAGCAAGGCGGAATCCGATAAGAGGAGCCCCGCCCAGCGACTAGCCGCGGTGGGGCGCTACTACTCAAAGCCAATCTAGGAGCACTCCATGGCCAAGAAAATCATTGGTTTTATCAAGCTGCAAGTGGCAGCTGGTAAAGCAAACCCATCCCCACCGATCGGCCCAGCACTGGGTCAGCGCGGCCTGAACATCATGGAATTCTGCAAGGCGTTCAACGCCCAGACCCAGGGTCTCGAGCCAGGCATGCCGATCCCAGTCGTGATCACCGCGTTCGCCGACAAGTCCTTCACCTTCGTGATGAAGACGCCTCCGGCAACCTACCTGATCAAGAAGGCCGCCGGCATTACCAAAGGTTCGCCGAAGCCACATACCGACAAAGTCGGCACGCTGACCCGTGCTCAGGCTGAAGAAATCGCAAAAACCAAGCAGCCGGACCTGACCGCAGCCGACATGGACGCAGCAGTGCGTATCATCGCCGGTTCGGCACGTTCGATGGGCATCACGGTGGAGGGTCTGTAATGGCTAAGCTGTCCAAGCGCGTTAAAGAAATGAAAGCTAAAGTCGACCGTAACAAGGTCTACGCCTTCGACAATGCGGTTTCGCTCGTCAAGGAATTCGCAACCGCCAAGTTCAACGAGTCGATCGATGTCGCCGTTCAGCTGGGTGTGGATCCGAAGAAGTCGGACCAGGTCGTTCGTGGTTCGGTCGTCCTGCCAGCAGGCACCGGCAAGACCGTGCGCGTCGCTGTCTTCGCGTCGGGCGACAAGGCCGAGGCTGCTAAAGCCGCCGGCGCCGACATCGTCGGTATGGAAGACCTGGCTGAGATGGTCAAAGCCGGCAACATGCCGTTTGACGTCGTCATCGCTTCGCCAGACACCATGCGTATCGTCGGTACCCTGGGCCAGATCCTGGGCCCACGTGGCCTGATGCCTAACCCGAAGGTCGGCACCGTCACCCCTGACGTCGCTACCGCGGTGAAGAACGCCAAAGCCGGTCAGGTCCAGTACCGTACCGACAAGGCTGGTATCATCCACGCCACCATCGGCCGCAAGTCGTTCGCCGATGCCGATCTGAAGGCCAACCTGTCGGCCCTGATCGAAGCACTGAACAAGGCCAAGCCGGCCACCTCGAAGGGCGTGTACCTGCGCAAGGTCGCGATCTCGTCGACGATGGGCACGGGCGTCCGTGTCGATCACGCTTCGATCGCCGCTTAAGTTTTATAAGAATCAAGTCCCCGCAAGTGTTTAGCGGGGCGCATCTTTGGGCTGTCGGGGCTACCAAGTCCCGGCAGGCAATCAAAGACCGTTGGGCCGGGTGCAGTGGTTGGGCAACCGGTTAATACATCACCCAACGCAGATGGTGTACCCGAACAAGTTTTGTAGTCCATGCTGCGTGAATTCATCCGCGTTAGTTTGACTTCTTAACTTCGGACGCCGTGTTCGAACCGATGCGAACGCTTTTGTTCGCATTAATTAAGGAGATTGACCGTGGGTCTTAATCTGAATGACAAAAAGGCCGTCGTCGAAGAAGTGAGCGCGAAAGTAGCATCCGCGCAAACGATCGTCGTGGCCGAGTACCGTGGCATCCAGGTTAGTCACTTGACGAAACTCCGTGCAGCCGCGCGCTCGCAGGGTGTGTACCTGCGTGTTCTGAAGAACACGCTGGCACGCCGCTCTGTCGAAGGCACGCAGTTTGCCTCGCTGGCTGATGCCATGACCGGTCCGCTGATCTATTCGATCTCGGACGACGCCGTTGCAGCAGCGAAAGTCATCAACGACTTCGCTAAAACCAACGACAAACTGGTCGTGAAAGCCGGTAACTACGCAGGTAAGCAGCTCGACGTAGCTGGTGTTACCGCGTTGGCAAGCATCCCATCCCGTGAAGTCCTCATCGCTCAGCTGTTGGGCGTGATGCTGGCTCCGGTGTCGGGCTTTGCACGTGGCTTGGCTGCCCTGGCAGCGAAAAAAGGCGAAGGTTCGGAAGCTGCTCCTGCAGCCGAAGAAACCGCTGCAGCGTAAGCGCAGCCCTTTTTTCTCAAGTAACTAATCTGTACTACAAACACAACATATTTGGAGTTTCAAATGGCAATTAGCAAAGACGATATCCTGAACGCAGTGAGCGAAATGTCCGTCATGGACCTGAACGACCTGGTCAAGGCATTCGAAGAGAAGTTCGGCGTGTCGGCAGCTGCAATGTCGGCTCCTGCAGCTGGCGGCGGCGCTGCTGCTGCTGCTGTCGAAGAGCAGACCGAGTTCAACGTCGTGCTGACCGAAATCGGCGCGAACAAGGTCGGCGTCATCAAAGCCGTCCGCGAAATCACCGGTCTGGGCCTGAAAGAAGCCAAGGACGTGGTTGACGGTGCACCAAAGACCGTCAAAGAAGCCATGCCTAAAGCTGACGCTGAAGCCGCCAAGAAAAAGCTGGAAGATGCCGGCGCCAAGGCAGAACTGAAGTAATCAAAAGCGATGGGCGTCGTCATGGCGCCCAAAGCCTGAGTCAAAGCTTGCAAGCCCCGTCGGAAGGCGGTGCTGCGGCTTTGGCTCTTTTGTCGTCCCTGCGTCAAACGCAATATGTTTGGTTCCAGCGCAACACGGCAAGAATCGTAGCACAGCATTCGCAGCACGCTAGTCCCTTTTCATTTGATGGAACAGCAAGAGACTTGAGGCCTTGTATGTGGTCGCTCCACCACTGGCAATCCCTGAATTCTCATCCTTTCTGTCACTCACGGAGTGTCCATGCACTACTCATTTACTGAGAAGAAACGCATTCGCAAGTCGTTCGCGAAGCGCGCCAACGTTCACAACGTTCCATACCTTCTGGCTACCCAGCTTGAATCCTACGAGAATTTCCTGCAGGCGGACGCTGGTCCTTCCGTTCGCAAGAATGAAGGCTTGCAGTCGGCTTTCAGCTCGATCTTCCCGATCGTGTCGCATAACGGCTTCGCCCGTCTCGAATTCCTGTCCTACGTGCTGGGTGACCCCGCGTTCGACGTCAAGGAATGCCAACAGCGTGGCCTGACCTTTGCCTCCCCACTGCGCGCCAAAGTGCGCCTGGTGATCCTGGACAAGGAATCGCCGACCAAGCCGGTCGTCAAGGAAATGAAAGAGCAGGAAGTGTACATGGGCGAATTGCCGCTCATGACCGCCAACGGTTCGTTCGTGATCAACGGCACCGAGCGTGTGATCGTCTCCCAGCTGCACCGTTCTCCGGGCGTGTTCTTCGAGCACGACCGCGGCAAGACGCACTCGTCGGGCAAGCTGCTGTTCTCGGCACGTATCATTCCTTACCGCGGCTCGTGGCTCGACTACGAGTTCGACCCGAAAGACATCCTGTTCTTCCGCGTCGACCGCCGCCGCAAGATGCCGGTGACGATCCTGCTGAAAGCCATTGGCATGACGCCGGAACAGATCCTGGCGAACTTCTTCGTATTCGATAATTTCACCCTGCGTTCCGAAGGCGGCGAAATCGAATTCGTCTCCGAGCGTCTGCGCGGCGAAGTGGCGCGTTTCGACATCGTCGATCCGAAGACCGGCAAGACCCTGGTCACCAAGGACAAGCGCATCAATGCCAAGCATGTGCGCGACATCGAAGCGGCCGGCATCAAGGCCATCTCGGTTCCTGAAGACTACCTGATCGGCCGTATCCTGGCCCGCAACATTGTCGACGCCGACACCGGCGAAATCATCGCGTCCGCCAACGACGAGCTGACCGACGAGCTGCTGGGTAAATTGCGCGACGCTAACGTCGACGCGATCCAGACCCTGTATACGAACGACCTGGACCAGGGCGGCTACATCTCGCAAACCCTGCGCACCGACGACACCGCCGACCAGATGGCCGCGCGCGTGGCGATCTACCGCATGATGCGTCCTGGCGAACCGCCAACCGAAGAGTCGGTCGAAGCCCTGTTCAACGGCCTGTTCTACAGCCCTGAGCGCTACGACCTGTCGGCTGTCGGCCGCATGAAGTTCAACCGCCGTATCGGCCGCGACGAACTCGTCGGCGCGATGACGCTGTCGAACGAAGACATCCTGGCCGTGATCAAGATCCTGGTCGAGCTGCGCAATGGCCGCGGCGAAGTCGACGACATCGATCACCTGGGTAACCGCCGCGTGCGTTGCGTGGGCGAACTGGCCGAAAACCAGTTCCGCGCCGGCCTCGTGCGCGTTGAGCGCGCCGTCAAGGAACGCCTCGGCCAGGCCGAAGCGGACAACCTGATGCCGCACGACCTGATCAACAGCAAACCGATCTCGGCCGCGATCCGTGAATTCTTCGGTTCGTCCCAGCTGTCGCAGTTCATGGACCAGACCAACCCGCTGTCGGAAATTACGCACAAGCGTCGTGTTTCCGCCCTGGGACCTGGCGGCCTGACCCGCGAACGCGCCGGCTTCGAGGTGCGCGACGTGCACCCGACCCACTACGGCCGCGTCTGCCCGATCGAAACGCCTGAAGGCCCGAACATCGGCCTGATCAACTCGCTGGCTCTGTACGCCCGCCTGAACGAATACGGCTTCCTGGAAACCCCGTACCGCAAGGTCGAAGGCTCCAAGGTCACCGACAAGATCGACTACCTGTCCGCCATCGAAGAAGGCCGCTACATCATCGCCCAGGCGAATGCGACCATCAACGCCGAAGGCCAGCTGGACGATGAACTGGTGTCGGCACGTGAAGCCGGCGAAACGATTCTGGTCTCGCCAGAGCGCATCCAGTACATGGACGTGGCGCCTGGCCAGATCGTCTCGGTCGCAGCTTCGCTGATTCCGTTCCTCGAGCACGATGATGCGAACCGTGCACTGATGGGCGCGAACATGCAGCGTCAGGCCGTGCCTTGCCTGCGTCCTGAAAAGGCGCTGGTCGGTACCGGTATCGAGCGCACCGTCGCAGTCGACTCGGGTACCACCGTGCAGGCTGTGCGTGGCGGCGTCGTCGATTACATCGATGCGGGCCGTGTGGTTATTCGTGTCAACGACGATGAAGCCTTTGCCGGCGAAGTCGGTGTCGACATCTACAACCTGATCAAGTACACCCGTTCGAACCAGAACACGAATATCAACCAGCGTCCGATCGTGCAGGTTGGCGACCGCGTTGCCAAGGGCGACGTGATCGCCGATGGCGCATCGACCGACCTGGGCGAACTGGCCCTGGGTCAGAACATGCTCGTGGCCTTCATGCCATGGAATGGTCTGAACTTCGAGGATTCGATCCTGATCTCGGAAAACGTCGTCAAGGACGACCGCTACACCTCGATTCACATCGAAGAGCTGTCGGTTGTCGCACGTGATACGAAATTGGGCGCGGAAGAAATCACCCGCGACATCTCGAACCTGGCTGAAAACCAGCTGGCGCGCCTGGATGAATCGGGCATCGTCTACATCGGCGCCGAAGTCACCGCCGGCGACGTGCTGGTCGGTAAGGTCACGCCAAAAGGCGAGACCCAGCTGACGCCGGAAGAGAAGCTGCTGCGCGCGATCTTCGGCGAAAAAGCATCCGACGTGAAAGACACCTCGCTGCGCGTGCCTTCGGGCATGGTCGGCACCGTCATCGATGTGCAGGTGTTCACCCGCGAAGGCATCGTCCGCGACAAGCGCGCCCAGCAGATCATCGATGATGAGCTCAAGCGCTTCCGCCTCGACCTGAACGACCAGATGCGTATCGTGGAGGGCGACGCCTTCCAGCGTCTGGAGCGTATGCTGGTGGGTAAGGTCGTCAACGGCGGCCCGAAGAAGCTGGCGAAAGGTGCTGCAATTACGTCGGAATACCTGGCTGACCTGGACAAGTTCCACTGGTTCGACATCCGTCCGGCCGACGACGAGAGCGCCAACGCACTGGAAGCGATCAAGGAATCGATCAACGAGAAGCGCCACCAGTACGACCTGGCCTTCGAAGAAAAGCGCAAGAAGCTGACGCAAGGCGACGAGCTGCAGCCAGGCGTGCAAAAGATGGTCAAGGTCTACCTGGCCGTCAAGCGCCGCCTGCAGTCGGGCGACAAGATGGCAGGTCGCCACGGTAACAAGGGTGTTGTGTCGCGCATCGTGCCGGTGGAAGACATGCCGTTCATGGCGGACGGCACCCCAGCCGACGTCGTGCTGAACCCGCTGGGCGTTCCTTCCCGAATGAACGTCGGTCAGATCCTGGAAACCCACCTCGGTTGGGCAGCCAAGGGCCTGGGCCTGCGTATCGGCGAAATGCTGCAGAAGCAGGCAGCAGTCGAAGAAGTCCGTGGTTTCCTGGGCCAGATCTACAACGAGACCGGCAAGAAGGAAGACCTCGACAGCTTCAACGACGACGAGATCATGGGCCTGGCCGGCAACCTGAAGAAGGGTGTGCCGTTTGCAACGCCAGTCTTCGATGGCGCCCACGAAACCGAGATCCTGCGCATGCTGGACCTGGCTTACCCGGACAAGATTGCCGCGCACCTTGGCATGACCCCGTCGAAGAACCAGGTCACGATGTACGACGGCCGCACCGGCGAAGCATTCGAGCGCAAGGTCACCGTTGGCTACATGCACATGCTGAAACTGCATCACCTGGTGGACGACAAGATGCACGCGCGTTCGACCGGTCCTTACTCGCTCGTGACGCAGCAGCCACTGGGCGGTAAAGCCCAGTTCGGCGGCCAGCGCTTCGGTGAGATGGAGGTGTGGGCACTGGAAGCGTACGGCGCATCGTACGTGCTGCAGGAAATGCTGACGGTCAAGTCGGATGACGTGAATGGCCGTACCAAGGTGTACGAGAACCTGGTCAAGGGTGACCACGTGATCGACGCCGGCATGCCTGAGTCGTTCAACGTGCTGGTCAAGGAAATCCGCTCGCTGGGTATCGATATCGACCTCGAGCGTAACTAAGAAGGTAGGGAAGGGGAGCCTTTCCCTTCCCGCACTACCCGATTGGTTTGGGATGCGTTGCATCCCGAAATAGAAATTTAGTCACCTCTGGAGTGATACATGAAAGCACTGCTCGATCTATTCAAGCAAGTACAGCAAAATGAAACCTTCGACGCCATCAAGATTGGCCTGGCGTCGCCCGAAAAAATTCGTTCGTGGTCGTTCGGTGAAGTCAAGAAGCCCGAGACCATCAACTACCGTACCTTCAAGCCTGAGCGTGACGGCCTGTTCTGCGCCAAGATCTTTGGCCCGATCAAGGATTACGAATGCCTGTGCGGCAAGTACAAGCGCCTGAAGCACCGCGGCGTCATCTGCGAAAAGTGCGGCGTCGAAGTCACGCTGGCCAAGGTGCGCCGTGAGCGCATGGGCCACATCGAGCTCGCCTCGCCAACCGCGCACATCTGGTTCCTGAAGTCGCTGCCGTCGCGCCTGGGCATGGTCCTGGACATGACGCTGCGGGACATCGAACGCGTCCTGTACTTCGAAGCATACGTCGTGACCGATCCTGGCATGACCCCGCTGAAGAAGTGCCAGATCATGTCGGAAGACGACTACGCCGCCAAGTACGAAGAGTACGGCGACGACTTCACCGCCTACATGGGCGCCGAAGGTATCCGTGAACTGCTGCGCTCGATCGACATCCACCGCGATGCCGAAGCCCTGCGCGTGGAACTGAAGGAATCGAAGTCCGAAGCGAAGATCAAGAAATACGCCAAGCGCCTGAAAGTGCTCGAGGCATTCCAGCGTTCGGGCATCAAGCCTGACTGGATGATCATGGAAGTGCTCCCGGTCCTGCCGCCGGAGCTGCGTCCGCTCGTCCCGCTGGATGGTGGCCGTTTCGCGACCTCCGACCTGAACGACCTGTATCGCCGCGTCATCAACCGTAATAACCGCCTGAAGCGCCTGATGGAACTGCGCGCTCCTGAGATCATTACGCGTAACGAAAAGCGCATGCTGCAGGAAGCGGTCGACTCGCTGCTGGACAACGGCCGTCGCGGTAAAGCGATGACCGGCGCCAACAAGCGTCCGCTGAAGTCGCTGGCCGAGATGATCAAGGGTAAGGGCGGTCGTTTCCGTCAGAACTTGCTGGGCAAGCGCGTCGACTACTCGGGCCGTTCGGTCATCGTGGTGGGTCCACAGCTGAAACTGCACCAGTGCGGCCTGCCGAAGCTGATGGCCCTGGAACTGTTCAAGCCGTTCATCTTCAACAAGCTCGAACTGATGGGTCTGGCAACGACCATCAAGGCGGCCAAGAAGCTGGTCGAAATCCAGGAACCAGTCGTCTGGGACATCCTGGAAGACGTCATCAAAGAACACCCGGTGATGCTGAACCGTGCACCAACCCTGCACCGTCTCGGTATCCAGGCGTTCGAGCCGGTCCTGATTGAAGGCAAGGCCATCCAGCTGCACCCACTCGTCTGCGCGGCGTTCAACGCCGACTTCGACGGTGACCAGATGGCTGTCCACGTCCCGCTGTCGATCGAAGCGCAGATGGAAGCGCGTACGCTGATGCTGGCGTCGAACAACATCCTGTTCCCATCGAACGGCGAACCGTCGATCGTGCCGTCCCAGGATATCGTGCTGGGTCTGTACTACGCATCGCGCGAGGCGATCAACGCCAAGGGCGAGGGCATGATGTTCCCGGACGTGTCGGAAGTCATCCGCGCGTACGACAACAAGGAAGTCGAACTGGCGACCCGCATCACCGTGCGTATCGTCGAGTTCCCACGCGTTGCCGGCACCGACGAGTTCGAGCGCACCGTCACGCGTTACGAAACCACGGTTGGCCGCGCCATCCTGTCCGAGATCCTGCCGAAGGGCCTGCCGTTCAGCGTGCTGAACCGTTCGCTGAAGAAGAAGGAAATCTCGAAGCTGATCAACACGTCGTTCCGCAAGTGCGGACTGCGTGCAACGGTCGTGTTTGCCGACAAGCTGATGCAGTCGGGCTTCCGCCTGGCAACGCGCGCCGGTATCTCGATCGCCGTCGACGACATGATGATCCCGGACGTCAAGAAGGGCATGATCGCGGCCGCCGAAGCCGAAGTGAAGCAGATCGAGCAGCAGTACAGCTCGGGTCTGGTCACGGCCGGCGAGCGTTACAACAAGGTCGTCGACATCTGGGGCAAGACCTCCGATGAAGTCGGCAAGGCGATGATGGACCAGCTCAAAGTCGAGCCGGTCACCCGTCGTGACGGCACCCAGGGCACCCAGGAATCGTTCAACGCGATTTACATGATGGCCGACTCGGGCGCGCGTGGTTCGGCAGCCCAGATTCGCCAGCTGGCGGGTATGCGAGGCCTGATGGCGAAACCGGACGGTTCGATTATCGAAACGCCGATTACCGCGAACTTCCGCGAAGGCCTGAACGTGTTGCAGTACTTCATCTCGACGCACGGCGCCCGTAAGGGTCTGGCCGACACCGCGCTGAAGACCGCAAACTCGGGTTACCTGACCCGCCGCCTGGTCGACGTGACCCAGGATCTGGTCGTGATCGAGGACGATTGCGGCACGACCAACGGCACGCACATGAAGGCGATGGTCGAAGGTGGTGAAGTCATCGAAGCGCTGCGCGACCGTATCCTCGGCCGCGTGACGGGTCATGACGTCATCAATCCTGAAAGCCAGGAAACCGTGTTCCCGGCCGGCACCCTGCTGGACGAAGACATGGTCGAAGAGATCGAGCGTCTCGGCATCGACGAAGTCAAGGTTCGCACCCCGCTGAACTGCGACACCCGTTATGGCCTGTGCGCTTCGTGCTACGGCCGTGACCTGGGCCGCGGCTCGATGGTCAACAGCGGCGAAGCAGTTGGTGTTGTTGCAGCACAGTCGATCGGTGAGCCGGGTACCCAGCTGACCATGCGTACCTTCCACATCGGTGGTGCGGCATCGCGTGCAGCAGTGGCATCGTCGGTCGAAGCCAAGTCGAACGGCACGGTCCGCTTCACGGCGACCATGCGTTACGTCACCAACGGCAAGGGCGCGCAAATCGTCATCTCGCGTTCGGGCGAAGTCCTGATCACGGACGACCATGGCCGCGAGCGCGAGCGTCACAAGGTGCCGTACGGCGCGACCCTGATGGTCAAGGACGGTATGGTTGTCAAAGCCGGTATCGCCCTGGCAACCTGGGATCCGCTGACCCGTCCGATCATTACCGAGTACGCCGGTACGATCCGCTTCGAGAACGTGGAAGAGGGCGTCACCGTTGCTCGCCAGGTCGATGACGTCACGGGTCTGTCGACCCTCGTCGCAATCGATCCGAAGCGTCGTGGTTCGGCCGGTAAAGTGCTGCGTCCACAGGTCAAACTGCTGAACGAAGAGAACCAGGAAGTCAAGATTGCCGGCACCGAACACGCCGTGGCCATCGGTTTCCAGGTTGGCGCGCTGATCATGGTCAAAGATGGCCAGTCGGTCTCGGTGGGTGAAGTGCTGGCACGTATCCCGACCGAATCGCAGAAGACCCGCGACATTACCGGTGGTCTGCCACGCGTTGCCGAGCTGTTCGAAGCACGTTCGCCGAAAGACGCGGGCATGCTGGCCGAAGTCACCGGTACGGTCGCCTTCGGTAAAGAGACCAAAGGTAAGCAGCGTCTGGAAATCACGGACATGGACGGCAACAAGCACGAGTTCCTGATCACCAAGGACAAGCAAGTGCTGGTCCACGATGGTCAAGTCGTGAACAAGGGCGAGATGATCGTCGATGGTCCGGCCGATCCGCAGGACATCCTGCGCCTGCTGGGTATCGAAGCGCTGGCCCGTTACATCGTCGACGAAGTGCAGGACGTCTACCGTCTGCAGGGCGTGAAGATCAACGACAAGCACATCGAAGTGATTGTTCGTCAGATGCTGCGCCGTGTGGCGATCGTCGAAGCCGGCGACACCGACTACATCGTCGGCGAGCAGGTGGAGCGTTCGGAGCTGCTGGAAGAGAACGATCGCATGGAAGCGGCAGGCAAACTGCAGGCAACCTACGAAAACGTGCTGCTGGGTATTACCAAGGCATCGCTGTCGACCGATTCGTTCATCTCGGCCGCATCGTTCCAGGAAACCACCCGCGTGCTGACCGAAGCGGCGATCATGGGCAAGCGCGACGGTCTGCGCGGCCTGAAGGAAAACGTCATCGTCGGCCGCCTGATCCCTGGCGGTACCGGTCTGGCATTCCACCGCGCTCGCAAAGAGAAGGAAGTGTGGGAGGCGGAAGAGCGCCAGGCACTGCTGCAGCAGGAGAAGGCGAATATGGCTGCCGAACTGCAGGCGATGGAAGATCAGCAGAATGCGGCGGCTCCGGTGGAGCAGCATGGCGACGGCGAGTAATCGTCTTCGTTAGCTGAAAGCGAAAACGGCACCCTGAGGGGTGCCGTTTTTTTTCTAGGAAAGCAAAAGGGGCTTGGCTGGCACAACTTGATGCGTTGAAGGTCTAACGCGGATTGAGTTAGGGAGAACGCCATGTCCCGTGATACCGCCCGAGCCGAGCCGGTCGAAGAAGTCCGGCTTACCCCTTGCATGCTCACCTGTCCGGCATGTGGGCAGCCGATGTCGGTGGCGTACACCAAAAAGCGCAAGCTGATGACCCGACGTGGACTAGTGCGCCTGCACCTGTCCATTCGTCGCTGCGAGCACGCCGGCTGCACCTGTTTCCATCATCCCTACCATCCCGAGGACGAAGGCCACTGGGCCTTGCCGGCGCAGGAATTTGGCCTGGACGTCGTTTTGCGCGTCGGGCAGTTGCGCTACCGCGAGCATCGCTCATGCACGGAAATCCACGCGCAACTGGAACAGGAAGGCGTGTCGCTGGCGCTGCGCACGACACAAAACCTGCTGGCCCAGTACGATCTTTTGTTAAGCCTGGCTCTGGAGACGCTTCCGGAGCGCGCGTCCCAGCTGTCAGCGCAGGGACGCGTCATCCTCGCCGTCGATGGCCTGCAGCCCGATGTCGGTCACGAAGTACTGTGGGTGGTGCGAGACGTCCTGTCCGGAACAATCCTGTGCGCGCGCAGCCTGCTTTCGTCGGCAAGCACTGAACTGCGCGCACTCATCGAGGATGTCGCCGCCTCGCTGCCGGTGCCCGTGGTGGCCGTGCTCTCCGACGGGCAAAACAGCTTGCATATCGCAGTTGCCCAAGCCTTACCGGACGTGCCCCACCAGCTGTGCCAGTTCCACTATCTGCGCGAGGCAGCGCGGCCGATATGGGAAGCGGACCGCCACGCTAAAAAGGAATTGAAAAAACGCGTGCGCGACGTGCGTAGCATCGAGCGCTCGGCCGAGCATCAAACCGATGCCGGCGACGACGTGGTGCTGGGTTACTGCGCGGCCGTGCGCAGTGCCATGACCGACGACGCCCGGCCACCCTTGGCGTTTTCCGGATTGCAGCTGGCTGAGCGAATAGAACAGATCGAAACCAGCCTGGAAACAGCAGGCAAAAAAAGGGGGCGCCGGCCACGCTGAAGCGACTCCAAGGCATCCTGCAACGCGCCCTTGCATACTGCGCGCCGCTGTGGCCAGAGGTGAGGCGAGGCGCGCAATGGGTGCGCCAGGCCAGCACTATCCTGGACAATGCAGACGGCGCAAGCACGCAGACAGTACGGCGGCGCTACGACCAATGGTTGCAAGGGCTGGACGGGGCCGACGTGCCCGCAGCCCTACGCGCATCGGCGCAGCACTTCCTCAAGGTGACACGCAGTTACGGTGACAATCTGTTTTACTGCTACCGGATCGCTGACCTGCCACGTACTAACAATGCGCTGGAGCAGACGTTTGGCCGCGTGCGCTATCACGAGCGGCGAGCCAGTGGGCGCAAAGTCGCGTCCCCCTCACTCGTGACCGACGGCAGTGTGCGCGTGCCGGCGTCACTGTACACGCGGGACGCCTTGGTGACGGTGCAAATGCTGGCCAGCGTGCCGCATGCACGCTGGCGCGCACGACGCGCCGAACTCGAACAGCGACACAACGCGCGCCGCCTACGCTGCCGCTTCCGCAAACATCCCGAGCACTACCTTGCAATGCTTGAGCTGGAAATCGACAAGCTGACTTTGCTTTCCTAGTTTTTTTTCGCCATACGCTGAGAGACTCAGTGCTGATAAATGCTGGTCCAGTTACGCGAGCCTGTCTGGTTCACACTGGCCGCATACCCCTCGCCGGCCTGGCGCACGAGCGCCGTGCTGTTGTTGCCCAGTTGCGCGATCAGGGCAGTGTTTCCCAAGCCCGGGAAGCCGGCGCGGCCTTGGGTGACGCTGGCGAAGTTGTTGCTGCCATTCTGGTCAATGTCTGCCTGATGCGCGTCGCCGGACTGGTTTATCTCGGCACGGTTGAGCGTTCCCAGCTGCCCAACCGTGATATTGGAATCCCAACCACCGGTCTGAAAGGCACTCACGCTGTTCATCGTGCCGGTTTGCAGGACGACCTGGCGGGAGCCTGGCGCACTTTCCGAACCTACCGAGGCGCGATTGCCGTCGCCGTTCTGCGTCACGTCCGGACCGTAGAACGTAGCATCGTACTGCCTGATCATGAGCTGGTTGCCGCTACCGTTCTGCGTGGCCCGGACGCTTGTATCGCCGCTGCTGAGCTGCTCGATGCGGGCCAGGTTGCCAATCCCGCTCTGCTCGATGGTGGCAGGACTGTAGGACACGATGTTCTGCCGGATCGTGGCGTCGTTCCGTGTCCCGCGTTGGGTGATCGTGGCGTTGAGCGGCGCGATCATCCCGGACGTTCCGTCCTGCGTGATCCCTGCGTTGTTTCCAGAACCGGCCTGGTCAACCAGAGCGGACGTCTGGTAGTGATTGTCTCGTTGGAATATGCCCCCGCCGGAGGAGCCGGGGCCGCCTACGTGATTGTTGTCGCCGACCTGGATGATGGTCGCGCTGATGCCCAATGGTTGGCTCGTGTCGTACGGTGTCAGGCCGACCTGCTCCGTGGATGACGTGTTGCGGTAGCCCTGCTGTGTCACCGTAACCGTTTGCGCTGAGGCGAGATGGCAAACGCTGACCAGGCTAACGCCGACGGCGATCGCCGACAGTGTGGTTCTCATGAGAACGCTCCTTGAAAAGATAACGAAATAAGAGTGGATACAAAAAAAAATAACTTCTCGTGCATCGAGTGTAGTGGGCGACCAAGCCGGGCCATTGAGCTTTCTCCGGTGTGCGGCCGAGGCGGCTATCTGCTAATGAAAACGGCACCTTCGGGTGCCGTTCTTTTCTCTCCGTACGCCGGACATCCGGATACCCATACGCGCAGCAAGCGAACAGCCGGCGTTACCTGTTACCGGATTTAGTGTTGATAAATGCTGGTCCAGTTGCCCGAGCCGGTCTGGTTCACGTTGGCCGTATAGCCGTCGCCCACCTGACGCACGATTGCGCGGTTGCTGTTGCCCAACTGCGCGATCTGGGCAGTGTTTCCGACGAAGGGGCTGGTCGTGAGGCGGCTCTGGGTGACGCTCGCGACGTTGTTGCTGCCGTTCTGGTCGATAGTCGCTAAGTTAGTCATGCCGGTCTGGTTTGCGTCGACACGGTTGCCCGATCCCAGCTGCCCGATTGTGATCGCGGCATCGAAACCGTCGGTCTGAACGGTGCTTGCGCTGTTCATCGTGCCGGTTTGCAGGAGGGTCTGGTCCCCCCCATCGTTCATGAATACCGAGGCGGTGTTGCCGTCGCCGTTCTGCGTAATGTCCTGGCCGATAAATCCGCTGATCTGGCTCACCGTCAGCCTGTTGCCGGTTCCATTCTGTGTGGCGCGCGTGTGCGAATCGCCGGTGGCGAAATGGTCCAAGCGGATCACGTTGCCAATGCCGTTCTGCTCGACGGTGGCAGGGGTGGTCGCGACGCGGATCTGCCTGATCGTGGCGTCGTTCAGTGTGCCGTGTTGCGTAATCCTGGCAATGGCGGGTCCGCTAAGACTCACTGTTCCATCTTGCGTGATACTTGCGTTGTTTCCAGAACCGTTCTGGTTAACCACAGCGAGCGCCCCCTCCCAGTAATTGTCGCGCTGGAAAATGCCGCTACTGGAGGCGCCGGGGCCGCCGACATGGTTGTTGTTGCCGATTTGCGTGATCGTTGCGGTGGCGACGCCCCTTGGAGGGCCCGGGTCGGTCACTATCGCGCCGACCTGCTCCGCGGACGACGTGTTGCCGTAGCCCTGCTGTGTCACCGTAACCGTCTGGGCCGAAGCGAACTGGCAAGCGCAGGCGAGGCTGGCGCCGATGGCAATTGCCGATAGTGCGGTTTTCATGAGATTGATCCTCAAAGTTGAAAAAAGTGGGACATTTGCACGCGGCACGCATCAGGTGTCTGACATCTAGACACGGCCCTGCCGCTTCCGCCTGGTTCTTCTCGACGCCGTGTGTAAATGTCAAACGTGACCTTGCTACTTGACTGCTAAGGTTAACGGCACGTAGGTACTGTTTTTTTTCCATCTGCGACGGACGTCTGGATACCCGTTGAGCTCGGGAAGCGAGCGGCCCGCGTTGCGGGTTACCCTCCTTAGTGTTGATAAATGCTGGTCCAATTACCCGAGCCGGTCTGGTTCACGTTGGCCATGTATCCTTGGCCGTACTGGCGCACTCTTGCACTGTTGCTGTTGCCGAGCTGGGCGATCAGGGCAGTGTTGAGCCCGCCGCCCAGGATGGGGCCCTGGGTGACGCTGGCGAAGTTGTTGTTGCCGTTCTGGTCGATGGTCGCCGACTGAGCGTAGCCGGTCTGGTTTGCGTCGGCATGGTTGCCCGATCCCAGCTGCCCGATCGTGATCGTGGCATCGAAACCGTCGGTCTGGACGGTGCTTGCGCTGTTCATCGTGCCGGTTTGCAGGATGGTCTGGTCGCCGGCACCCATATTGTCCGCGATTGCCAAGACGGTATTGGCGTCGCCGTTCTGCGTGATATGCGGGCCCCTGTACGCGCCCCCACGCTGGCTGACCGTGAGCTGGTTGCCGGTACCGTTCTGCGCTGTCCGGATCCTCGTGTCGCCGCTGTCGACCTGTTCCACGCGCGCCAGGTTGCCGATGCCGTTCTGCTCGACGGTGGCAGGGCTGTAGGACACGATGTGCTGCCGGATCGTTGCGTCGTTGCGCGTTCCCCGTTGCGTAATCGTGGCGTCGACCGGCGCGAGCATTCCGGAGGTTCCGTCCTGCGTGATCCCCGCGTTGTTTCCGGAACCGACCTGTTCAACCACAGCGGCCGTCTCGTAGTGATTGTCGCGCTGGAATATGCCTCCGCCGGAGGAGCCGGGGCCGCCCACGTGGTTGTTGTCGCCGATCTGGGTGATGGCCGCGCTAACGGCCAATGGTTGGGCCGTGTCGTACGGTGTCAGGCCGACCTGCTCCGCGGACGACGTGTTGCCGTAGCCTTGCTGTGTCACCGTAACGGTTTGGGCCGAAGCGAAATGGCAGGCACAGGCCAGGCTGGCGCCGATGGCGATCGCCGACAGTGCGGTTCTCATGAGATTGCTCCTCGAAGTGGAAAAACGAAGTAAGCAGTCGCCCTAATGCTGGACGATTGTGGCGGACTTGCCATTGCCGTACTGGGTGATGCGGGCCATGCCCTCGCGGCCGTACTGCTCGATGCGGGCCGTGTTCAGGACGCCCTGCTGGTCGATGGCCGCGCGGTTGCCCAGGCCGGCTTGCAGGATGCTGGCCTCGTTCTGCTGGCCGCGCTGCTGCACGAGGGCCTGGTTATCCAGTCCGGTTTGGATGAGGTTCGCGCTGTTGCCGCTGCCCGACTGCAACACCGAAGCCTGAAGCTGCTGTTGCTGGCCCAGCAGGGCGCGTGCTGCCGCCTGCGCGGCCGCTGGCGGCCCGAGTTCGGACGGGGCGAGGTCGCCGGCACAGGCGCCGGAGATGAGCGCCATGGCCAGCAGGCTGCAGAAGCCGCCCCGCGCTGCGTTCATAGCGTGCTCCCGGAGGTGGCATCTGCCACGCGGCGATCCTCGGCTGCCGCGGCAGTGCGGGTTGCGCCAGGCGGCGTGCGGCCGGCGCTCAGATAACGTTTGAGGACCGGATTGGCCATCTCGGCCTGGTTCTGCAGCGTCCAGTTGCCGGCCTGGATGCCCTGGGCGACCAGGTGCGCCACCGCCGATTCGATCGCCTCGCTGACGCACAATTGCGCCGGCTCGTTGCGGGTGGTGCCGGCCTCGAATTCGGCGAGGTCTTTCACGTTGACGAACTTGAATACACTGGGGTGGAGTTCGTAGGAATAAATGCTTTTCGTGGTCGATACGCTCTGCAGGATCTGGCCGCCGCGGATGTCGACCGTGCGCAGGCTGACCGTCACCTGGTCCACCCGGTATTGGGTCGACAGGCCGATGCCGAGGAAGCGCGCGCCCACGCCGCCGGTGCGCACATTGCTTTCGTAGGCCACGATGCCGCCCTCGATCAGGACCGAGGCCGCCAGCAGCGGCGGGATCTTGACCTCCGGCGCGCCCGGCGGCTGCGGCATTTCCAGCGCGCGCACGATCTTGCGTTCGGTCAGCAAATTCTGCAGGTTCTCGCGTTCGACCGGGATGAACCAGCCCGAATCCTGCAGCGCCCGAACCAGCATCGACGAGGCGCCCTGCGTCACCGCGGTCGAAAACGAGCTGTCCGGCGCGGGTTTATATTGGCCGGTCTGGTCGCGGATGCCATACACGGCCACGGCGATCTTGCCCATCGGCGCAGGCAGTTTCAACAAGTCGCGGGTAATGCTGGTCTCGGGCGTAAGCTGGGCGTTGTCCCGTACCCCCGACGGCGCGTGGGCGCAGCCGCTCATCAAGAGCAGGAGCGCCAGTGCGGCCAATGTTGCCGGGTGCGCGGCCTTCATTGCGAGACCTCGAACGAGGTGACGGCGCCGCTCGCCTTGTCGGTGGTGGTCACGCGCAGTACGCCGCCGCCGAGGTCGGTGACCGTGATGAGGAAGTTCTCGGTCGAAAAGGAGCCAGGCATGAGCTTGCCGTCCGGCCCCATGAGCTTCGAGGTCGCGGAGGTGGCGAGCTGGCTCAGCACCATCCGCTCGAGGGTCTGGTTGAACTGCGCCAGCGGCGACTGGTTCAGGGCCGACGACCCGAGCCCCTGGGCGCTGTGCTTGTTGGTGGCCGTCGCCGACGCGAGCAGGCCCGGTGCGTTCAATGGCGAGCCGCCGAAATTCGGATTGACCGGCACATAGACAAGCTCGGTCGCGCAGGTGGCGCCGCTCCACAGCAGGACGCCGCAGGCGAAGGTCAGGGATGGTCGGACGGGCATGGCTCGCTCCTTCATGGCAGGATCAGAATTCGTCAGGCGCAAGATCGGCATCGCGGATGAATTGCCGCTGGCGCTCGATCTCGAGGATGGCCTGGTAGACGCTTTCGGCGGCGCTGGCGCCGAGTTCTTTCAGCCCGGCGCGCGCCGAGGGCAGCTGCGCCTGGTACACCCGCCGCTGGGCGAAGTCGATCCAGACCTGGCTGCCCCAGCGTGCCGACGGCCGCTCGCGGATGGCGATCGTGTAGCGCTCGCTGCCCGGCTTGTCGCGCCACTCCACGCCCAGGCGATCGCAGAATTCATGCCCCGCGACCGTGACGGCCTGGCAGGTGACGAGGCCCCAGGCATCGACCGGCTCGGTGGACTCGGCTGCGCATGCGCCCGCCGTGAAGGTGAGCACTGACAAGGCCAGGAAGCGGATGAAGCGGTCAATGCATCGCGCGAGTTGCATGATGGATATAAAAAAGATAACTTCTCATACATGGAGTGTAGTGGGGGAACAAGCTCGGCCTTTGAGCCTGATCAGTGCACCAGACTGAAGCGACGATCACGGAATATCTGGCCATCAAACTCGCTAATTGACTGAGGGCAAGTTACTATGAAAGATAACTTGCTGAATTTGCATCCTTCGGACAGCGCTCTTCACCATGCCAATCACCAGAACCGTTCGCCCCGCTACCAGCGCCGATGCCGATCGCATCTGCGCCATCTACAACCACTACATTGCAACCACGACCATCTCGTTCGAGGAGGCGCCCGTCACGGCCGCCGACATGGCGCAGCGTATTGCCGATGTGACTGCTGCCAAGCTGCCCTGGCTGGTCATGCTCGAGGGCGACACGCTGACCGGCTACGCCTACGCCACCAAATGGCGCGTGCGGGCCGCCTACCGCTTCGCGGTCGAGAGCTCGGTCTATCTCGACCCGGCGCATGCCGGCAAAGGCGCAGGCACGATGCTGTATGAGGCACTACTCAATGAACTGCGCCAGCGCGAACTGCACCTGGCCATCGGCGGCATCGCGCAGCCGAACGAAGCGAGCGTGCGCCTGCACGAGCGGCTGGGTTTCAAGAAGGTGGCGCACTTCGAGGAGGTCGGGCTGAAGTTCGGGCGCTGGATCGATGTCGGGTACTGGCAGCTGAAGCTGATTGACACCGCATGAACCCACCACTGCCTTGCCTGATCCTGATCGACATGCAAAAAGGAATGGCGAATCCCGCTGCCGGCAGCCGCAACAATCTTCAGGCGGAAGACAATATCGCGCAGCTCCTGCAGGCCTGGCGCGCGGCGGGTGCCTACATCGTCCACGTGCGCCATATCTCGCGCTCGCTGGCGTCTGCCTTCGCACCCGGGCAATCCGGCGTCGAGTTCCAGGACGCGCTGCAGCCGCTGGCACACGAACACGTGGTCGAGAAGAACGTGCCGGACGCGTTCATCAATACCGCGCTGGAACGCTGGCTGCGGGTGCGCAATTTGAATGACATCGTGCTGGTCGGCGTCAGCACCAACAACTCGGTAGAAGGCAGCGCGCGCACGGCGGGCAACCTGGGTTTTAATACCGTCGTCGTTTCCGATGCGAGCTTTGCGTTTGCGATGCGCGACTACGCCGGCGTGCAGCGCAGTGCCGACGAGGTGCATGCGATGGCGCTTGCGAACCTGGATGGCGAATATGCGGCGGTCAAGGATACGCAGGCCGTGCTCGCGCAGTTCGCAGCCTTGCAGCGTTAAGCTTCCATGGACGCGCACGCATTCGACACCGACGGCTTCACCACGCTTCCCCGTGTTTTGGCGCCAGACGAATGCGAGCGGCTGCTGGCGGAGTCGATCAGTCTCGACGCCACGTCGGCTGGATCGCGCTGCCTTCTGCAGCATGCCTGGTGCCGGGATCTCGTCGCGCGGCTACGCTTGCATCCCGAAATCGCCGCGCTGCTGCCCGCCGCGCACGTGGCTGTCCAATGCACCTATTTTGAAAAGTCGCTGTCCCGTAACTGGCTGGTGCCGATTCACCAGGACCTGAGCATTCCGGTGGCGGCGCGGGTCGACCATCCGGCCTTGCGCGGCTGGGCGGAGAAGGAGGGCGCTTTATTCGTGCAGCCTCCCGCGGCGCTGCTCGAACGGCTGCTCGCGATCCGCCTGCATCTGGATCCGTGCAGCGAGGCCGATGGGCCGCTGCAGTTCATTGCCGGCAGCCATACCCATGGCCGGATCGATGCGGCCGACGCAGCCAACTGGCGCCGCACCCGGCCCCTGGCCACCTGCACCCACGCACAGGGGGACGCGCTCCTGATGCGGCCGCTGGTGCTGCACGCGTCGTCCAAGGCATCCGGCACCAGCCTGCGGCGCGTGCTGCATCTCGTCTTCGGCCCGCCGACGCTGCCGTATGGGCTGCGCTGGCAAAACCCGGTCTGATCGGCGCGGGTCGAGATTGGGCCAATGCCTGCCGGGTAACTTCAGCCGGGCTCCCTCATCATTTCGGATGCACTACACTTTTCGGCGTTGGACTATCTCGTTTGAATAACCGGATGACTGAAAGGGTAAGCCATGAAAGCTCAATGGATTTGCGCACTGGTGCTCAGTTCGACCTGGGCGGCGGCGGCCGTGCACGCGGCGGAAATGCGCGCGACGATGAATACGGTGTCGGAAAGCGGCGTCGGCGCCTCAAGCGGCACGGTGACGATCAGCGAATCGAAATACGGCCTCGTGTTCACGCCGGCACTCACCGGCCTGCCGCCGGGCGTGCACGGCTTCCACGTGCATGAAAACGGCAGCTGCGCGACGAACGAGAAGGACGGCAAGCCGGTGCCGGCAGGTGCGGCGGGCGGGCACCTGGATACCACCAAGAGCAAGAAGCACGGGCTGCCGTGGGGCGATGGGCATATCGGCGACTTGCCGGCGCTGTATGTGGAGAGCGCGGGGGCGGCGAATAATCCGGTGCTGGCGCCGCGCCTGAAGCTCAAGGATGTGAAAGGCAAGGCGCTGATGGTGCATGCGGGCGGGGATAATCATGCGGATCATCCGGCGCCGCTGGGTGGGGGAGGAGCGAGGATTATGTGCGGGATTATTGAGTGAAATAAAATTTCAAGGGCATCATAACAATGAAATAATATTTCATACTAATTCAATGTAAAACGCCCGATTATCTCGGGCGTTTTACATTTGAGCTGCTATTGGAGAGGAAATAAGACTTCAAAATTTCAACGTAAAAGCTGCTTGTGGGCAACAATTTGGTTTAAAATAGTTGATTATTATAAATATAATGAACGTGAAAACTTTGGTATTCACGTCGTCAACTACTGGAAACCATGTTCCCCCCTAATCTGAAAAGACCGCTGATCACGCTGCTCGTCGCGGCGATCTGCGCCCAGTCGACCATCGTCAATGCCCAGGACTACAATGCCGGGCAACAGTCCGAAAGCGACCCTTGCGCCAGCAACACCAGCCAGGCAGTCGGCGCAGTGGCCGGCGCCCTGCTTGGCGCCTGGCTCGGTAGCAAGGTCGGCAAGGGCAACGGCCGAAAACTCGCCACCGTTGCCGGCGCCGTTGGCGGCCTGGCACTCGGCAATTACATCGGATCTGAAATGGACCGGCGTAAATGCGAGGTCTCAAAAATTGCCAAACAAAATAACCTGAATGTCGTTATCAGCGACATCCGCACCGGCGGCGGCGAGGAAAAACCTGCAGAGGGAGAAGAGCGCGCGGGCCTCAGCATTTCCATCCAGGATCGCATCGACAACGGCGACCTGACGGACCAGGCCGGAGGTGAAACACTGGGCAATGCGGCCGCAAGCGCGCAGTTCCAGAGCGGCTCCGATGTCCTCAACAGCAGGGCCGAGCATTACTTCCGCGAGATTGCACTGACCTATGTGAAGGCGTTCAACGGCGCCGCGCAAGCGAACGCATCGCAGGAAGATGCCGAGTCGGCACGGCGCCTGCGCGAGAAGCGCATCTTCGTGCTTGGTCATACCGACGACACCGGCAGCTCGCGCCTGAATGCGGATCTGTCGGAAAAGCGCGCCCGTGCCGTCGCCCGCCTCTTCAGCGATGCCGGTGTACCGATGAATCAGATCTACTTCCAGGGCAGCGGCGAGACCCAGCCGGTTGCGGACAACCGCAGCCCGGAGGGCCGTGCCCTGAACCGCCGCGTCGAAATCGTCGACCTAGCCGACGAACCGGCTTTCCAGCGTTACCTCGCCAACCGCGCGGCAAATGTGGGTTTCTACCGTATCGCCGCAGCACCGGCGCCAGCGCAGGAGACCCATCCGCATGCCGAAGAGGTGAATGCTGTACAACCGGCGCCGCGCGCCGCGCGCCCGGCCAAAACCGGCACGAAAGTGGCGGTCCAGCCCGAGACCACCCCTGCAGCGAGCATGGCGCCGGTCCGCAGCGCTACAGCGACCAGGCCGGCCGTCCCGGCGGCCGCCGCAGTGCATCCGCGTGCGGCTGCACCCGCCATCGATTTCGGCGGCAGCGCCAGCCTGGCCCAGGCCGCCACGATCGACATCGGCAAGCCCGTTGCCGCCAAAACCTCGTGGAGCCTGATCGCCACGGCGCACGCGGACGACCTGCCGATGGCGCGCGCCTGTACCGACGACCGCCCGCGTATCGCCAACCCGGTGCGCGAACTCACCGGCAACCGCGCCTACCCAACCTCGGAATATGTGCCGGGCCTGTACAGCACCTCCTGGGTCGACCAGGTCAACGGCAACCTGGTGGCGCTGACCAAGGTAGCGGTCCTGCGCGATGGCGCCGCCCCTGTGGGCAAGCCGACGGTGCTGGTCTACAAGGCCGGCGCCGACGGCAAGCCCAATACCCGCGGCAAGCCGGACTTCAAAACCGAAGCCTACGTGAATGCTTATCAAGGCCAGAACGGCCTGCTGTACCGCGTCTTCGTCGATGGGCCGATCAAATGCCTCGACGTCGTGATGCGCCCGGGCCAGTCCGTCAGCGCCGACTCGAACCTGTATTACCAGTCCGGCGCGACCATGATGGTCAAAACCTTCCAACCCAAACTCGTACGCAACTAATTCACCGAAAAGTCCTGCACCCATGTCCGACTTCATTACCCACAATATGGCCGCGATCCAGTCTCTCGTTTCACTGGTTCTGCTGATCGCCATCTATGCCACCTTCAAATTTCGTATCGATCTCTGGTGGATGAATTTCTGGTACGCGCTGCCCGTCATCGGCAAGACGGCGCGCCTGTCCCAGGACTCCTCGCGCTATGCCAAGGACAAGAGCTGGACCAATTCCGAGCGCACCTTATGCGCCGACTACAAGCGCTTCATCCACTTGACCAGCGAGTCCGAGTTCAACAAGCGCATCGACTACATGGCCAAGGCGGGAGACACGGGCCGCTCGCCTACGCCGACCTGGCTGTTCCTGGTGCTGGGCCTTTTGATTGTCGCCGAAGGCATGGGCTTCAGCTACCTGCTCGGCACCTGGATGGCGACCGAGGGCAGTGAGAACACCCGCGTCCTGCTGATGGGCGGCATCGTGCTGGTGCTGTGTGTGGTGCTGGGTTTCCTGACCCACAACGCTGGCCACCAGCTGTTCCGCACCAACCTGATCCGCCGCAGCGCGCGCGAATGGCGCGACGACGGCCAGCCCGGCCAGCTGCGCAGCGCGAACATCACCCTGAAGGACGACCAGACCCAGGACGACAAGCTGCCGCACTACACCCAGTGCATGAACCGCGTCGGCAGCGACGGCACCTATGTGCTGGTCTGGATCGCCGCCGCCGCGATCCTCGTGATCGCTATCGCTTCCACCGTGATGCGCGTGAAGCACCTCGAAGCGGAACTGGGGCGTGAAACGATCAGCGCCGCCAGCACCCAGGCGGGCAGCGCCGACGCCGGCAACCCGTTCGCGGCGGCCGACCTGCCGGCCGAAATCACGGCGCCGCAAGCGGCCGCCGATGCCAAGGCCAAGGCCGACATCAACGACTCCTCCACCGTCGAAGGCCTGTCGGCCTTCCTGATGCTGGCGTTTATTTTTGTCGTGACCCAGATCGTCGGCATCATTGCGGGTTTCAAGTGGGGCTTCGCCGGCAAGAACAGCAAGGACGCCTACAAGAGCACCCTGGGCTTCTCGACCTTCGACGATTACACGCGCCACTTCAGCCCGATCCTGGCCGCGGCTGAATCGAAGCTGACGACGCTCCAGCAGCGCATGATCGAGCGTAACAACAATGTCCATCTCGGCCTGAAGAACACCTTCGAGAACTTCCTGCTCGAGCGCCACGTCAGCCAGGTCGAACACCAGCACGCCACCTACCAGGCCAGCACTGTGGCGCCGAAGGGCGTGGAGCACGCAGCTCCGCAGCGCAGCGCGCCGGCCGTCGAAGAAATCGTCGCCAATGTCGAGGCCTTCGGCAGCGACAAGGACGGTGCCAAGGCTTACCTGTTGGGACTCGACGCCGCGACACGCGCCGCCGTCACCCCGGCACTGAAGGCACGCAAGGAAGCGCGTCAGCGTGCGGAAGAAGCCAGGCGCGAAGCAGCCCTGAGCGAGGAACTGGACGACATTCTGTGAGCGCGGCGATGCACAAGCAGATGCGCAGCGTCATCGCGGCCCTTGCAATCGGCCTGGGTCTGAGCGCCGGTGCCGGCGCCGCAGGCATCAACCAGGTGCCCAGCTGCTATGCCGCGAACAAGCTCGAGGTGGCGCCGCAGGCGCCGCAACGCGCCTTTTTCATCGTCCTCGACGAGACCGTCGTACTCGACGACAGCCTGAAACGCTCGCTATGGGAGCTGGTGCGGCCGCACATCGCCCCGGGGACGGTCTTCTCGGTGTTTCGTTTCTCCGCATTCTCGCAGGGCAAGTACCTCGACATCGTCGCCTCCGGCGAGCTCGAGTCGCCGATCCCGAACCGGCTGCGCGACTCGGTCAGCGTGCCGAAGCTGCGTACTTTCGAGGCGTGCCTGAAGGGGCAGGCCGATTATGGCCTGAAGCTGACCAGGAACGCGATGGGCAAGGTGCTGCAGGCGAGCTCGTTCGACCTGGGGAAATCCGATATCGAGGGCAGCCTGGTGGCCTTGGCGAAGGCGGTTCGCGAAGTCAAAGCACCGCTGCGTACAGTGCTGCTGGTGTCGGACATGCTGGAGAATTCGAGCGTGTCGAGCTTCTACCAGAACAAGGGCGTGCGCAACATCGATCCAGCGGTGGAACTGAAGAAGACCGAAGCGGCGCGCCTGTTCGCCGACTTCGGCGGCGCGTCCGTGTATGTGATGGGCGCCGGGCTGATCCAGCCGGCCGCCGGCGCCCCGGCGAAGACGCCGGGCCAATACCGCGATACCAAAACCATGGCCTCGCTCGAGCAGTTCTGGTCGCAGTATTTCGCGAAGTCGAATGCCCGCCTGGAAGCATTCGGTGCCCCGGCACTGCTCACTGTAATCAAGTAAGCCGCGCAAGTACCGGCAACAAAAAAACGCCCGGTCAGCGATGACCGGGCGTTTTTACCTTGCAGCGCGCGAATTACTTCGCGCTCGCTGCGCGAATCTTGCCGAAGGCGTCGCCCGCTTTCCAGGCCGGCATCTTCGGCGAGTCCGCCACCATGCGGCCCAGGTTCAGCGTGAACTGCGCCTGCTGCACCATGCCGCTCAAATCCCAGCTTGGATCGTATTCGTCCGTCACCTGGTGGTAGCGCGCGCGGTAGGCTTTGGCCTTGGCGCTGTTCGCCTCGACATCCTTCACCCAGGCGCTGCCGCCGCCGATCGAGAAGGCCGGGATGCCGGCTTTCGCAAAGCTGAAGTGGTCGCTGCGGAAGTAGCCGCCGGCCAGGTCCGGCTTGGCTGGCGCTACCGTCAAGCCCATGGCTTTCGCGGTCGCTGCCGCCATCGCGCCCAGTTCCGTACGCTCGCTGCCCGATGCGCCGATGTCCTTGGCCTGGCCCACGAAATTCAGGCTGTCCAGGTTCAGGGCTGCCGCCGTCTTCGCGGCCGGCCACAGCGGACGCGCCGCATAGGCCGCGCTGCCCAGCAGGCCTTGTTCTTCAGCCGCCACCCACAGGAACATCTGCGAGCGCTTGGCGGGATTGCGCGCCGCTTCCTGCGCCATCGCCAGCAGGCCCGCCGTGCCCGAGGCATTGTCGACGGCGCCGTTGAAGATGGTGTCGCCTTCGGTGCCTTGCTTGCCCATGTGGTCCCAGTGGGCGCTGTAGATGACGACTTCGTCTTTTAATGCTGGATCGGTGCCCGGCACGATGCCGGCCACGTTGTACTCGCTCAGCGTACGGATCGCGGCGCGGGTCTCGCCTTTCACACGCGCGTTCAGGGTCACTGGCTTGAACGCCTTGTCTTCGGCGGCGGCGCGCAGTTTATCGAGGTCCTGGCCGGCGGCCGCGAACAGCTTGCGCGCGGCGGCGTCGGTCATCCACCCCTGCATTCCGGTGCCGAGGTCGGCGTCGGCCAACTGAAAGCGCTCGGCGCCGGCCCAGCTGTTCTGGACTACGCTCCAGCCGTACGAGGCCGAGGCGTCGGTGTGGATCAGGAGGACGCCGGCCGCGCCCTGGCGCGCCGCTTCCTGCAGCTTATAGGTCCAGCGGCCGTAGAAGGTGAGGCCGGCGCCGTTGAAACGGTTCGGCTCCGATGCGGTCGGCGCCGGGTCGTTGACCATCATGACCAGCACCTTGCCCTTCGCATCCAGGCCCTTGAAATCGTTCCAGCCTTCTTCCGGCGCGGTAATGCCGTAGCCGACGAAGACCAGTTCCGCATCCATGCTGTGCTCCGGCTTGGCGTCGCCCGGTGCCCAGAGCCAGTCGGCCCCGAAAGCCATCGGCAGCGCCTGGCCGCCTGCGATGATTCCCACATTGCTTTGCTGCGGCAGCGGACGCACGCCCGCAATCTTCACTTCCTGGCGGAAGCTGGTGCCGTTGGCCGGCTTCAGGCCGGCGGCCAGGGCCTGCGTTTCCAGGTAAGTCACGGTCAGTTCGCCGCCGCGCTGGCCGGTGCCGCGGCCTTCGAGGGCGTCCGAAGCGAGGAAGGCGAGATGGCCGCGCAGCGGCGCTTCTTTCACGACGGCGGCGGGCGCCTTGCTTGCGGCGGCGTGGGCGGGAAAGCTAAGGGCCAGGCTGCTGGCGAGGGCGGTGAGGACGACGGAGGCGGCGATCTTGTGCATGGAATCCTGCTGCGAAAGTGGTTGAAGGTGCGCGGCACATTGTAGTGCAAGCGGACCTAATAGAACCACAGCGTATCGGCCGCGATCGACTGGCCGCTCAGCGGAATGACCGGCGTGGCCGGCCGTGGCGGCAGCAGCTGTTCCGGCAGCCCCGGAATCACCTCCTCGATGCGCACGCCGAAGATCGGATCGGACAGCACCGAAATCTTAAAATGCAGCAGCGCGTCCTCCATCCCGTACAGGACCATCGTCAGCGATTTCGCTTCCGTATCGAGCAGCACGCGCTCGTTCATCGTCACCCGATGCGGCCGCGCTCCCGTCACTTGCAGCCGGATCTGCGGCGCACGGTTCTGCGACACCAGCGTGAAATCGGCGTGGCGATCGGGCGCCTTGCCGTTGCGCAGAATGCGCACGAAGGGAAATTTCAAGCCGTCGCGCGGCGCCCAGGCATACCACTGGCGCGGGCTCTGCCAGCCGAAGACGTTGACGAACACATACGGCTCCTTCAGGTTGGCGAACAGGGCTCTCTGCCACGGATCGAGTTCGCCCGCCGGATGCAGCCAGTAGGCGTCCCAGCTCGGCATGTCCTTGTAATACACCAGCGCGTTCGCGCGCAGCAGCGGCGCTTCATCGAACGCGCGTGCGCCGCCCGCCAGCGCCAGGCTGCCCAGCCCCGCCACCAGCAGCGTGCGCGCGGCGTAACGCCGCAGCTGCGCCAGCAGCAGGGTCGACGCGCTCAGCACGAGCGCCAGCATCGCGATCGGGATATTCATGCGCTGCGGTGAGAGCACCAGGAAGCTGTCGCGCAGCAGCGGCAACACCAGCAGCACCGCCGGCAGCACGCCGGCCAGCAGCACGGCAAGGCGCGCCCAGGCCGGCCAGGCAGCGACGCGGCGCGAATGCAGGCCGGCCAGCGAGGCCAGCGCCGCCAGCACGGGCCACACGATCAGGAAGCTGGCCCCAGGCGCCAGCCAGCTCACCAGCAACAGCACCAGCACCAGGCAGCCAAGGCCGGACAGTGCCGCCGCTGCCGTGCCGGTCACGCGCGCCAGCTGGCGCTGGGCGAGGATGAAGACGGCCGCGCACAGCGCGCATACCCCTCCCAGGTAGAGCAGGGCGTGGCGCGCATGTTCGGGCGCGCCCGGATTCCAGGCGCGGTGCAGGCCTGGCACGTGCATCCACAGCTGCCATGCGCCGACGCCGAGCGCGACTGCGATCGAGGGCACGATGAATACCGCCTGCAGCAGGGCCGCGTAGGGCACGCTTGAGCGCCGCATGGCGATCCAGGCCGCACCAAACAGCAGCAGGCAGGCCAGCAGCGTCAATGGCCAGACCAGATGGCCGCTGTAATGCACGGTGCCGATCAGCGGCAGCGAAAAGATCACATGCCCGTTGCCCGGCCGCGGATCGATGCGCGTGGCGCCGAACTCGCGCGTCAGGCGCAGCATGGTCTCTCCCATCTGCTGCAGGGTAGCGCGCTCGAAGCGCTGCGGCGTGTCGAGTTCGCGCGCGTGCCCGAAGGGCCGCCCCGTATGCGCAAACTGCAGCACCGGCACGCCCAGCAGCCTCGATGCGCCCATGCGCAGCGCGCCCGGCGCCAGCTGCTGGACCTCGTGCATCAGCGAGGAGCCGGTGACCTCGGGCGCCGCGCGCAGCCAGCCGTCGATCGCGGCGCTGTTCGCGCCCAGCGTGTTGTACAGCTGGAGCGGCCCGCCGCTGCCGGCGCCATCGAAGCGCAGCGCCAGCGCGACCTCGCGCGCCCACGGATGCTGCTCGGCGAAGGCCTGCATGCCCAGGCTGCCGACATGCTCGCCATCGGCGAACAGCACCAGCACGTCGTTGGCGAGCGGCGCGCCGGCACGCAGGGTGCGCAGGGTTTCGAGCAGCGCCGCCACCGGCGCCGCGCCGCTGGCGCCAAGGCTGGCCGCATCGCTGTCGATATGCGCGACCAGCAGCAGGCTGGAAGGGCGCCGCCGGTCGGGCGCCGTGCCCGGCAGGCGCACCAGCACGTTGTGCACCACGCCCAGCGTCGCCTCGACATTGGCGTTGTAGTCGACATAGTTTTTCTGGACGATGGCGCGCTGCACCTGCGGCTTCAGGCCGGTTGCGCGCAGGCGTGCGAGCAGCCAAGCGCGCGCCTGGTGGTTGGCGCTGCTGGCGATCGGACGCGGCGTGCGCGCCAGCGCGGTGAGGTCGGCGCCTGCCCGCGCCGCCGAGAACTGCGCCGCCGGGGCATTCGCCGATGCCGGGGGCGCCAGTGGCTGCGCGGGCCGCAGCGCCAGCCAGGCAACGGCGGCAACGAGGATCAGGGCTGCGGCAAGGCCGGCGGGGGCAGGGGTAGCTGAATCGGAAAGCATGGGTTCTCGTGAAAAAAAGGGCGAACGGGGGCCTGCCAGGGGCGCGCAGGCACAAAAAAACCCGCCAGGCTGAGGGATGGCGGGTTAAACGGAACGAGGTGAAATTATTCGAGCGACCAGACGTAGGCGATCTGGCCCCAGCCGGCTTCGGGCACGCCGTTGTTCATCGCGGGCTTGAACTGGCACATGCTCAGCGCCGTCACCGCGGCCCGGTCGAGATCACGCGAGCCGCTCGACTTCTGGATCTTCGAGTTGGTCACGCGGCCGTCGGCACCGACCAGCAGGGCCAGCGTCACCGTACCCGTCTCGCCGTTACGGGCGGCGTTGGCCGGATAATTCGGCTTGGCGCAGCCGCTGGCGTCGGCCAGCACGGCGCTGCGCATCGCGCCGCTGTTGGCCGAAGTCGTGGCCGGCTGCGCAGGGACCTCGGATTGCATCGGCTGCGCCGGTTCCTGGGTGACGGGAACTTCCGTCGTGCTCTGCACCTGGTTGTCCATCGGTGGCGGCGGCACGTCGACTTCCACTTTCGGCACCACGATTTGCGGCGGGGCGAGCTTCGGCATCGGGGTAGGCGGCGTTGGCGGCACCGGTGGTGGTTCGACCACTTCAGGCGTCATGAACACGGTCAGGTCCTTGGGCAGCGAGGGCAACGAGATGACCTTGTTGTTCATCATGTTGACGACACCGACCGCGATCAGCGCGTGCAGGCCGGCGACGAGGGCGAATTTGCCGGCTTTGCTGCCGCCGTCGTGGTGCATGGATGAGAAATGCATGGCGATCTCCTTGTTGTTATGCCCCGATCGAACGGCTGGCAGGGCCTTTGCTTTCGGAAAGTGCTGCGTATTTCCAGTGTGTGGAAATAATATATGCCATTGAATAGCAATGAGTAAAGCGTTTTCTTGGTAATCGTGTCTCCCGCGCTGCGCCGTGGGAATGTCGCAGGGCAAAGCGATTGCTCGCTTGATCCCCTGTTGTATGAAATAATCCTCCTGGACCGAACCCGGTTCTGTCCAATGGCACACATAGCTGCCAGACATTGGTAAGCGGATGTAACGGAGAAGAGAGTGACAAATTCGAACGCAATTCGCGTCATGCTGGCCGACGACCACCCGATCGTGATGACGGGCTTTGCGATGTCGCTCGCGGCCGAGGGCATGGAGGTCGTCGCCCAGGCGCGCACCCCGGACGAGGCGCTGGCGCTGTACGCCGAGCAGAAGCCCGACGTCGTCGTGCTCGATATCCGCTTCGGCACCGAACTCACGGGCCTGGACGCGGCGCAGAACATCCTGCGCGCGGACCCGCAGGCGAAGGTGGTGTTCCTCAGCCAGTTCGACCAGGATAGCCTGATCAAGGAAACCTACCGCATCGGCGCCCACGCCTTCGTGACCAAGGATTGCGACCCGGCCGACCTGGCCGCGGCCGTGCGCCAGGCCAAGGCGGGAAAACTGTATTTTCCGCCGCAGATCGCCGAGCGCCTGGCCAGCATCGCGGTGCGCGGCGACGTGTCGCCGCAGTCGCAGCTGGACGAACGCGGCCTCGAGATCTTCAAGCTGATGGCCGAGGGCCTGACGAATGGCGAGATCGCCGAGAAGCTGAACCTGTCGACCAAGACCATCAGCAATACCAGCCAGTCGATCAAGGAAAAGCTGGGCGTCGAGCGCCAGGCCCACATCACCAAGCTGGCCGTGAAATATGGCCTGATCCAGCCTTGATGCGATTGCGCGCGCTGCTTGCCGGCCTGCTGCTTTCTGCCGGCGTGGCAAGCGCCGATCCAGTGCCCCCCACCTCCGGCTACCGCTTCCAGATCGTCACCGGCGACGACAGCAACCTGACGGTGCGCATCGCCGAAGATTTATATAAACGCCTGGTGCCGACCTTCGCCGCTTTTCGCACCGAACTGGCCCAGCGCCGGCGCCTGGTGGTCGTTGCGATCGGCCCCGATGCGCTGCGCCAGGCTTCCACGCGCCGCTGCGATTGCGTCGTCATTTCTGCGTTCACCTCGAGCCAGGTCTGGCGCTCGGTGGTAGCCGGCTTGCCGCCCGCGCGCGCGAAAGCGATGACGGCGGTGTATGCCGAGCCGGCGCCTCTTGATCAGGTGCGCCTGGCCACGCTGCTGTACCGGCGCCCGGTGCGCGTGGCCGCGATCCTCGGCCCCGACACTACCTTTCTCATGCCGGCGCTGGCCGGCCAGGCCGAGGTGCTGCAGGCCGCACGCGACGCCGACATGGGCGATATCCTCGCGCGCATTGGCCGCAGCGAAGTGCTGCTGGCGCTGCCCGACAGCGCCATCTACAACCCCGAAAACATCCGCAACATCCTGCTCTCGACCTACCGCCGCAAGCAGGGCGTGATCGGTTTTTCCGCCGACATGGTCAAGGTGGGCGCGCTGGCCACGACCTATTCCGAGATCGAGGACATCAACGCCCAGGTGGCCGAGATGGCGGCCAATTTTGTCGCGACCGGAACGCTGCCGGCGCCGCAGTTCCCGCGTTACTTCCGTACCGCGATCAACGAGGGCGTCGCCCGTTCGCTCGACATCGCTGTGAGCGATGAGGCGCGCCGCTTCGCGCGGGCGCGGCCATGAACCTGCGCTTCTGGCGCAGCTGGAGCATCGGCCTGCGCATGGCCTTCATCACCATGCTGCCGGTCGTGTTCCTGTTCACCGCCTTCGTCTGGTACTCGTGGTACGCGCACCGGGCGCAAGTGGCGGAAGAACTGGCTGAACGCGGCCGCATCCTGGCGCGCGCGCTGGCCGAGACCAGCGAATACAACGTCATCTCGGGCAACCTCACCGACCTGCGCCTGACGATCAATGGCCTGGTCCAGTCCGATAAAAGCATCTACCGGGTCGACGTGATCGACGCCAAGGGCAAGCGCGCGGTGCGCGTCACTTCCGAGACCGCGCAGCACGCCGAGCCGCATTATTACGAAGCGCCGATCCGCAAGCAGGTGGTCTGGATCAACTTGTTTACGGACAACGGCACGCCGCACGTCTCGGCCTCGGGCGACGCGCGCCCGCCCACGCTCACCACCGAAATCGTCGGCGCGGTGCAGGTGCGCATGTCGCCTTCGAACATGCTGGCCAAGCAGGCAAAACGCTTTCGCATCGAGCTGGCGATGGCGGCCCTGGCGCTCATTGCCAGCGGCATCCTGGCCTGGGTGCTGGCGCGCTCGCTGATCCTGCCATTGAGGCAAGCGATCGGCGCCCTGCGTGCGATTCGCGGCGGCCAATACCGGGTCGAGCTGCCGGTCACGACCGGCGGCGAAGTAGGGGAGCTGCAAGCCTCGATCGGCGAGATGTCGGTCGCGCTCGATCAGTCGACCCAGGACCTGGAAAACAAGGTGGCCGAGCGCACGCGCGACCTGCTCGAATCGCGCAACGAGGCCTTGCGGGCCGATGCCGACAAGCGAAAGCTGATCCAGAAGGTGAACAGCATCATCGAGGACGAGCGCAAGACCATCGCCGTCGAGATCCACGATGAGCTCAATGCCTCGCTCATTGCCGTGCGCCTCGAAGCGCAGAGCATCGGTAGCCTGGCCTCGAAAGTCGAGCCGGGACCTGAAGTGGATGAGATCCGCAATAAAGCCCAGGCGATTACCAAACTGGCGCTCGACCTGTATGCCAACGGCCGCCGCCTGGTGCGCCGCCTGCGCCCGGAAGTGCTGGACATGCTCGGCCTGCACGGCGCGGTCGAAGAGATGCTGCGCCATTACGACAGCGCCGACTGCCGCTTCTCCTTCCATTCGGAAGGCGATTTCTCCAAGCTCGGCAACGAGCTCGCCATTTCCGCCTACCGCATCGTGCAGGAGGCGCTGTCGAACATCATGAAGCACGCCAGCGCCACCGCGGCCGAGGTGACGCTGGTGCTCGATGCCACCAACGGCCTGCTGCGCATCGAGGTCGAGGACAACGGCCAGGGTTTCGATCCGGCCTCGCGCTCCGAGGGCATCGGCATCATCGGCATGCGCGAGCGCGTGTATGCGCTGCAGGGCACGATCGCCGTCCGTTCGGCGCCCGAGCGCGGCACGACGCTGGCCATCGCACTGCCACTCACGCCGCCATCTGCGGTATCGTAGCGCCTTGTCTTCATTATCCCGGCCATCACCATGTCGAACGCATTGAATACGCCCTACGAACTGGGCAACCAGAACCAGACCACCACCCTCGCCGAGTGCATCGCCTGGTACGAGGACCTCGCCCGTCAATACCCGTCCGTGCTGCGCTTCGGCGTGATCGGCACCTCGGATGCAGGCGTGCCGATTCACGCGGGCGTGGTCAGCGCCGACGGCGTCTTCGAGCGCGACGCGATCAAGGCAGCCGGGCGTCCGGTCTTCTTCAACAATAACGGCATCCACCCGGGCGAGCCGGAAGGCGTCGACAGCTGCATGGCGCTGGTGCGCGATTTCTGCACGCAGCCGGAGCGCCTGACCAGGCTCGGCAAGACCGTGTTCCTGTTCGTCCCGCTGTACAACGTCGACGGCAGCCTGAATCGCGCCAATACCTCGCGCGTGAACCAGGACGGCCCGGAACAGTTCGGCTTTCGCGGCAACAGCCGCCACCTCGACCTGAACCGCGACTTCGTCAAGTGCGACACGCTCACCGCCCAGGTGTTCAACAAGCTGTTCGCCAGCTGGGACCCGGACGTGATGGTCGACACCCATACCTCGAACGGCGCCGACTATACCTACACGATGACCCTGATCCACACCCAGGCCGACAAGCTGGGCGCGGAACTGGGCGGCTTCTTGCGTGACACCATGCTGCCGGCGCTCTACGCCGACATGGAAGCGCGCGGCTGGCCGACCTGCCCGTACGTGAATCCGGTAAAAGACAGCCCGGACCACGGCATCGCCGAGTTCCTGGAGACGGCGCGCTTCTCGACTGGCTACGCGGCCCTGCACCACACGATCGGCTTCATGCCCGAGACGCACATGCTCAAACCCTTCAAGGACCGCTACGAATCGATGCGCGCCCTGGTCGAGTCGGCGCTCGACTTCACGGTGGCGCACGGCGCGCAGATCCAGCAGCTGCGCCGCGCCGCCAAGGATGCGGGCCGCACCCGCGCCGAGTGGCCGATCCACTGGGTGATGGACGAAAAGAACACCGCGACCTTCCGTTTCAAGGGTTACGAGGCCAAATACAAACCGAGCGTGCTGGGCGACTACAACCGCCTGCACTACGACCGTTCGAGCCCGTGGGAACGCGACATCGCCTACTACAACCGTTTCAATGCCGACGTCACGGTGGCGGCGCCGAAGGCCTACATCATCCCGCAAGCCTGGCGCGAGGCGATCGAACGCCTGGAGCTGAACGGCGTGCAGCTCGAGCGTGTCGAAGCGGACCGCATGCAGGACGTGGCGTATTACCACATCGCGTCGGTGTCCTCGCGCCCGAACCCGTATGAAGGCCACATGTTCCACGACGACGTACAGCTCGAAAAGCGCCGCGGCAGCGTGCAGCTGCGCGCTGGCGATGTCGTCGTCTCCCTCGACCAGGACAAGGCCCGCTACGTCGTCGAAACCCTGGAGCCGCTCGCCCACGACAGCTTCTTACGCTGGGGCTTCTTCAACAGCGTGCTGGAAAAGAAGGAAGCGTATTCGGACTACGTGTTCGAAGACGAAGCCGAGCAACTGCTGCGCGACGAACCCGCCCTGGCCGCAAAGTTCGCCGACTGGAAAGCCGCCAATCCGGGCCTGCTGTCGAACCAGGAAGCCGTCCTCGACTTCATCTTCGCCAACTGCGACAAGTACCGCGAACCCGAATGGCGCCGCTATCCGGTCTTTATGGTCGAGTAAGCGGACTTACAGGTACGCGACCTGTCCCGTAGGGTGGGCACTCCGTGCCCACGCGGACGTCGCGTACCAATAACAGCGCAGGCAACAGCCCCACAAACGCAAGCGTTCCCTACACGGGCACATTGCGCCACTAAAAACGAAAAGCCCCCCATGCACACCGCCCTCCGCGCCGCCATCGCCGCCTGCCTCACGCTCCCGGCCATTGCCACCGCCGCCCCCACCGGCCAAACCACCTTCGACCAAAACTGCGCCAGCTGCCACACCGTCGACCCCGGCCTGTCCTCGCGCGCCGGCCCTGGCCTCTTCAACGTCCTGGGCCGCAAAGCCGCCGCCGTCTCCGGCTTCAACTACACCGACGCCTTGAGTAAAGCCGGCGCCGCCGGCAAAACCTGGACCAGGGAGGAACTCGACCTCTTCCTGCGCGACCCGAACAAGAACGTCCCCGGCACCGCCATGCCGATTGGCGTCACCGACGCCAAAGCCCGCGCCGCCGTGATCGACTACCTGGCCGCCCAAAGCGGCAAAGCCACCGCGCCCGCCGCTGCCGCAGTCAACAAAGCGGACAAGGACAGCGCCGCCTGGACCGCCGACAAACCCGGCGACCTGCATCACATCAAAGCAACCGACCTGGTCAAACCCTTCGCCAGCGACAGCGCCGGCAACGGCCCCAAGCTCGCCGCACGTCCCGACGGCGCCATGCCCGCCGTCCCGAAGGGTTTCAAGGTCGGCATCTACGCTGACCAGCTCGGCAAGCCGCGCCTGCCATTGCGCGCACCGAACGGCGATATCTTCCTGTCCGAGGCGGCCAAAGGCCAGATCACGCTCCTGCGCTCGAACGGCGGCGACAAGGCCGGCACGAGCAGCGTGTTTGCGACCGGCCTGTCGCGCCCCTACGGCATGGCCCTGTGGCCAGCCGGCCCCAATCCGCAATACCTGTACGTCGCCAACGTCAACTCGGTGGTGCGCTTCCCTTACAGCGCCGGTGACCTGAAAGCGAGCGGCGAGCCGGAAGTGATCGTCGATAAGATCAGCGACACCAGCGGCGGCCACGTGACGCGCTCGATCGCGTTCTCGAAGGACGGCAAGACCTTGCTGTTGTCGGTCGGCTCGGCCACCAACGTCGCAACGAAGATCGGCCCGACGCCGCCGCAGCCGCTGGCGCAATGGGAAGCGAAGTACGGCGTCGGCGCTGCCTGGGGCGAAGAGCTTGAACGCGCCGCCGTGCTGGCATTCGACGTCGACGGCCGCAACCGCCGCCCCTTCGCCAACGGCCTGCGCAATTGCGTCGGCATGCTCGTGCATCCGAGTACGGGAGACCTCTACTGCAGCGTGAACGAGCGCGACGAACTGGGCGACAACCTGCCGCTCGACTACATCACGCGCGTCAAGAAGGACGGCTTCTACGGCTGGCCGTGGTACTACATCGGCGCCAACGAAGAGCCGCGCCTGAAGGGTATCCGTCCTGATTTGAAGAACAAGGTGATCGTGCCCGATACCCTGATCCAGTCGCACTCGGCGCCGCTGGGCATGGTCGTCTACCAGGCGCCTAAGGGCGCACAGCACGCCTTCCCGGCGGAGTACGAGGGCGACGTCTTCCTGGCGCTGCACGGCTCGTGGAACCGGGGACTGCGCACCGGCTACAAGGTCGTGCGCGTGATGATGAAGAAGGGCGTGCCGACCGGGCAGTACCAGGACTTCATGACCGGCATGGTGCTCAGCGACCGCGATGTGTGGGGACGTCCGGCAGCCGTCGAAGTGGCGCTTGACGGCGCGCTGCTGGTGGTCGATGACGGCGGTGGCGTCGTGTGGCGGATCACGCCGCAGAAATGATCCGGCCGGGAGGGCCTCGCCGGCCCTCCCGTCACGATGGCTTTATTTCGGCATCAGGACACTGTCGACGACGTTGATGACGCCGTTGGACTGGTACACGTCATAGGTGCTGATGTTGGCCGTTTGGCCCTTTTCGTCCATGACGGCGATGTTGTGCATGCCGTTCATCATGAACTTCAGTTTGCCGCCGTTCACGGTGGCCAGTTGCGCCGTCCCGTTTGCCTTCTTGATCGCAGCGCTCAGCGCCTTGAAGTCATGCTTGCCCGCGACGACATGGTAGGTCAGGATGCTGGTCAGCGCAGTTTTGTTCTCCGGCTTCACCAGCGTGTCCACGGTCCCGGCAGGCAGCTTGTTGAACGCGGCGTTGGTCGGCGCGAACACGGTAAACGGGCCCTTGCCCTTCAGGGTGTCGACCAGGCCCGCGGCCTTGACGGCGGCCACCAGCGTCGTGTGATCGGCCGAGTTGACCGCGTTGTCGACGATGTCTTTCGAAGCGAGCATGCTCTGGCCACCCACCATGACATCGGCAGCATGGGCTTGCGCGATGGCGGCGGCGGAGAGGAGGGCGGCAATGATGAACGTCGATTTAAGTGTGCGCATGGCGATTCCTTGGTAGTTGGAGGGTGTGTTACCTCTGTATATACGTTGGGAATCTGCAAACGGATTCAAGGTCGCACGAACATTGATCGCATGTCCGGTCTCACTCTGGTCGACGTACGCTGGAAGGCGCTGCCTCCCAGCGAATCTGTCTACTTGCTCGCCGCAATCCAGCGATCCACCTTCTTCTCCAGCAGCGCCAGCGGCAGCGTGCCTTCCCCCAGCACGATGTCGTGGAAGGCGCGCAAATCGAACTTCGAGCCCAACGCAGCCTCCGCGCGGCGCCGCAGTTCCATGATTTTCAAGGAACCGATTTTATAGCCGAGCGCCTGGCCCGGCCAGATCATGTAGCGCTCGATCTGTGCGCGCGAATCCGCCTCGCTGTAGCCGAGCGTCTCGCTGAAATACTTGATGCTCTGCTCGCGCGTCCAGCCCTTGGTGTGAATGCCGGTGTCGACGACCAGACGCGCGGCGCGCAGCATTTCGTCGTTCAAGTGGCCGAAATAATCTTCCGGCTTGTCGAACAGGCCCATGTCCTTGCCCAGGGTCTCGGCGTAGAGCGCCCAGCCTTCGGTAAAGGCGTTGTTGCCGCCGAACTTGCGGAAGTTCGGCAGGCCCAGTTCCTGTACCAAGGCGATGTGAAAGTGGTGGCCCGGCTGGCCCTCGTGCAGGTACAGGGTGACCATGCCGGTGCTGCCGTACTGGGTCGGATCGTTCACCACCGACCAGAACACGCCCGGACGGGTGCCGTCCACCGCCGGCGGCGTGTAGTGATCCGACGCCGTGGCGCGGCTCAGTTCAGGCTCGAGGCGCAGGTCCAGCGGCGATTTCGGGCGCAGGTTGAACATCGACGGCAGCTTGGTGCGCAGCTCGGCGTCGAGACGGCGGTAGACGTCGATGACTTCCTGCTCGGTTTTGAATGGCTTGAATTTCGCCTGCTGCGAGACCCAGGCCGGCAAGCCGGCGGCAGGTCCCGTATAACCCATCTTCGGGCCGATGCGGCCATATTCTCCCTGGATGCGCGCCACTTCCTTCAGGCCGATGTCGTGGATCGCGTCCGGCTGCAAGCTTGTCGTGGTCTGGCTGGCGACGCGCACCTGGTACCAGGCGGCGCCGTTCGGCAGCGCGTTCCAGCCGGTGCTGGTGCGCGTGGCCGGCAGGTAGTCCTTCTCGATGAAGGCGGCCAGGCGGTCCAGCGCCGGATTGAGCTTGGCGCCGACGGCGTCGTCATACAGTTTCGTGAGCGCGCGCTTGTCCGCATCCGAGAAAGCGGCCGGGAAGTTTTTGATGGGCGTGTAATAGATGCTCGCTTCAGGCGTCGCCGCTACCAGCTGCTTGAACTGGGGCAGGGCCGACACCATTACCGGACGCGGATGCACGATGCCGCGCTTGATCCCTTCGCGCATGTTGGCAATCGCCTGGTCGACCCAGGGACCGAGCTGCGCCAGGCGGCTGGCGTAGGCGCGGTAGTCCTGCACGGTGGCCAGTGGCTGGGCGCCCTGGCCGCTGGCGTAATTGGCCAGCGTGACCGGCATGCTGTCCATCTGGTTCAGCGGCAGCAGGTGCTCGGGGAAGGGCTCGAAGCGCAGCGCCATGCCCAGCTCATAGTCGAGGATGTCGTAGCTGGTCTGGTCGCGGCTGTTCAACTGGCTGCGCTTGATCGCATGCAGGCGTTTTACAAACGCTTTGTAGCGCGCGAACTGTTTGGCGCGCTCCAGCGGGGAGATCGTCATGCCGATCTGGTCGATGAAGCGGTTGTCGCCGCTTTCGCTGGCGGATACCGGATCGAAGCGCGCCAGCGCGTCGTAATACTCGTCGGCGAGGACATTGAGCTTCTTGCCGGCCTGCGGATTGGCGATTGCCTGCTTCGTCGCGGGCGCTGCGGCCTGTTCGACGGCAAACGCCGGTGCGCAGGCGATGAGGGCGGCGGCGGCCAGGGCGCCGAGTCTGAAAGTACGAGTCATATTCAATAAAACCTTAGTAGCTGGCCAGGGGCGCCAACGCGCCGTTCTTGAAGGTGTAGACGGTAACGGCAGTCTTTTTCAGGTTGCCCTTGTCGTCGTAGCCATAGGTGCCGACCACGCCCTGGTGGCTGAGCGTACGCAGCTGGGCCGCTACGGCCGCCGGATCGAGGCTGTTGGCCGCCTTCATGGCCTGCGCGATGAACATGGTCTGGTCATAGAACGAAGGCGCGTAGACGTCGGGCTCGCGCTTGAAGCGCTCCTTGTATTTGGCGAGGAATGCCGGACCCGCAGGCTGCTTGGCGATGATGGCGCCGGCCTGGGCGCAGCGCACATTCTCGCCGACAGCCGCGCCGCCGAGTTTTGCCATCTCCGGGCTGCACAGGGTGTCGCCGCCCAGCAGCGGCACGTTCAGGCCGAGCGCCTTCATCTGGCGCACCATGGGCGCCGCTTGCGGCGCATAGCCGCCGAAGAAGATGGCGTCGACCTTTTTCGCGCGCAGTGCGGTAAGGATGGCGGCGAAGTCGCTGGCTTTGTCGTTGGTGAATTCGTGGCCCGCGACTTTCAGGCCGGCCGCTTGCGCCTGGCGCTTGAATTCGGTGGCAATCCCCGTGCCGAAGGCCGTGCGGTCGTCGATGACGCCGACGTTTTTCAGCTTCAGCTCGCGTGCGGCGTAGCTGGCCATCGCGCCGCCCACTTGCGAATCGCTGGCGACGATGCGAAACACGCCCTTGTAGCCGGACTGGGTGATCTTCGGATTGGTGCCGACGGTGGACATCAGCGCGCCGGCGTCGTTGTAGACGCGCGAGGCGGGAATCGCAACGCCCGAGTTGTAGGGCCCGAGCACGAATTTGACGCCGCCGTCGACCAGCTTCTGCGCGACCGTCACGCCCTGTTTCGGGTCGCCCGCGTCGTCTTCGGATTGCAGCTCGAAGCGCAGCGTTTTACCCGCCACCTTGATTTTCTGGGTATTGAGTTCTTCGACGGCGAGTCGCACGCCGTTTTCGTTGTCCTTGCCGGCAAAGGCATTCGCGCCCGAGAGCGGGCCGGTCACGCCGATCCTGACGCTGTGTTCCTGCGCCTGGGCGGCGAAGGATGCGCACAGCAGCGCGGCCAGCGCCAGCGGCGCGATGGTGAATTTCGATGGCATCAGCCTGTCTCCGTTATATGACTAACGGGCGCCATCATCGCATGAATCAGCTCAGCGGTGCAGTGGTCTCAGGCAGGCAGGCCGTGCGCAATCAGCTCCAGCGGCAGGGCAGTCGTGCACTTGATCTGCTCCATCGAGAAGGCCGAGGAGACACCCGACAGTTGCGCGGTCTTGATCAGCTTTTTGTAGAAGCGGTCGTA
The DNA here is from genome assembly GCF_059134155.1 of Massilia sp. FBCC-B171. Lineage (NCBI taxonomy): Bacteria > Pseudomonadati > Pseudomonadota > Betaproteobacteria > Burkholderiales > Oxalobacteraceae > Massilia > Massilia sp. FBCC-B171. The sequence goes on from NZ_CP101443.1 coordinate 329,314, forward strand.
GCCGGCGATGTCGGTCGTGGCGACCTTCAGCAGGTAGTCGACGTCGCCGCTCATGCGGTGAAATTCCAGCACTTCGGGCAGGGCGACGACGGCGGCGGCAAAGCGCTCCAGCCATTTTTCGTCGTGTTCCGCAGTGCGCACGCTGACGAATACCGTCACCGGCAAGCCGACCTTCTGGCGGTTGACGATGGTGACGCGGCTTTCGATATAGCCCTCTTCCTCGAGGCGCTTGACGCGCTTCCAGCAGGGCGTGCTGGACAGGCCGACCTTGTCGGAAAGGCCGGAAATCGACAGTGTTGCATCGGCCTGGAGTGCAGCGAGAATTGCACAATCAAACTTGTCTAGTGAATTCATTTTAGTTTTTCGTAACTAATAGAACAAACATGCTGTAATAATTGTTTTTAATAGCTCATTTAGTACACACTTTCCGCAACATCTTCGTAACATATTGCTTAACAATAACACGATCTCTACCTGTCTTTACAGTTTTTGCGATTTATTATGCATAGTGAAATTTACCTCGACGCGAACGCGACTTCCCCCGTGCTGCCGGCCGCCGTTGCAGCGGCCCAGGCGGCGCTGCTGGCCTGCTTCGGCAACCCCAGCAGCAGCCACGCAAGCGGCTTGCGGGCGCGCGCTTTGCTGGACGATACGCGCAGCCGCGCGCGCCGCGTACTCGGGGCCGCGAGCGGACGCCTGGTCTTTACCAGCGGCGCCACCGAAGGCATCCAGACTGCCGTCCTCTCGGCCTTGTGCGCCGTGCGCGCGCGGCGTGCGGCCGGGCTGCCCTGCGGCGACCTGCTGCTGTACGGCGCGACCGAGCACAAGGCGGTGCCGGAAAGCCTGGCGCACTGGAACGCGCTGCTCGGCACGAACCTGACCCTGCAGGCGCTGCCGGTCGACGCTACCGGACGCCACTGCCTCGACCAGCTGCGCACGCTTGCGCCGCGCACCGCTTTCCTGTGCACGATGGCGGCCAACAACGAGACCGGCGTCGTGTCCGATCTCGACGGCATCGCCGCCGTGCTGGCGCAATCCAGGAGCGATGCGCTGTGGATGGTCGACTGCGTGCAGGCGCTCGGCAAGCTGCCGCTGGCGCTCGACCGCACCCGCATCGATTACGCGCCGTTTTCCGGCCACAAGCTGTACGCGCCAAAAGGCATCGGCATGCTCTACGTCCGCGAGGGCGCGCCCTACACGGCGCTGATGTGCGGCGGCGGCCAGGAAGCGGGCCAGCGTTCCGGCACCGAGAACATGGCCGGTATCGCCGCGCTGGGCGCGGTGCTGCGCGCGCTGGAAGAGGGGCAGACCTTCCGCACCCACGCGCAGCTGGCCGCCATGCGCGACCGGCTGGCCGCGAGCCTGCGCGCGGCCTTTCCCGGCATCGCGTTCAACGCGCCCTTCGAGCACGCGCTGCCGACCACGCTCAATTTCACGGTCCCGGGCAGGTCGGGCAAGGCGCTGCTCGACCTGTTCGACGCCGCCGGCGTGCGCGTGAGTGCCGGCTCCGCCTGTTCGGCCGCGAAGGCTGCGCCCAGCTATGTGCTGCAGGCGATGGGGCTGGCGGACAGCCGCTGTGCGAATGCGGTGCGCATGTCCTTCGGGCCGCTGGCGGACGATGCCTTCATCGACGAGGCATGCGTGCGCATCGCGCATTGCGCCCAGGCCTTGCTGGCGCCGCCGCCGGCGGCGTGTCCGGTCACGGGATCGGGCGCCGCGGCCTCGGCACAGCCAGGCCCGCCAACGCAAGACCTGGCCAGCTGCGACCTGGATGGGCAGGCACTGGCCCATTTCCTCGACGGCCACCCGAACGCACTCCTGATCGACGTGCGCGAAGCCTGCGAACATGCGCTCGGCACCCCCAGGCTGCATGGCCGCGCGGCCTATAGCCTGCCCCTGTCGCGCCTGCCCGAGCACGCCGCCTGGCTGGCCCGGGAAGCGCGCCCGCTGGTGTTCTTCTGCCGCAGCGGCAACCGCAGCGCCCAGGCGGCGAGGATCGCCGTCGAGCTCGGACACGGCAATGTGCGCCACCTGGCCGGCGGACTGGCGCTGCTGGGCGCCTGATCCGGCCTTTCAACCGGGCGCGCCTGCGGCGTGCCCGCAACCATCGGGCTACTCCGTTCGTTAACGCACAGTCTCCCAATCGATGAGGTTTTAGCATTGCCTTGCAGTGCGGCGTGTCTCCCGCACGCCCATCATCGAGGCTCTGTTGAACGAAGAATTGCACACCAAGGCCGACGCGCCGCGCGCGGGGCAACTGCCCGTTCGCGACGTCAACGCCGCGGACGGTGCACCACTGCGCGCCGAGCGTTTCGATGCCGCGCAGATGGCGGAACACGCCCGCCGGCTCGCCGCACTCCATGGGCCCGCGCCGCAGGATTGCTCCGGGCATCTGCTGGAGCGCCTGGCGGACAACGCCGAGGCCATCGCAGCCGCCTGCGCTTCGCTGACCGACGCCGAGCGCAGCGGCCATACGGACCCTGCCGCCAGCCTCCTGCTCGACCACTACCATCTGATCGCCGAACAGATCCGCAGCGCGCGCCTGCAGCTGCCGCGCGACAAACGCGCGCTGCCCTGCGTGAACGCCCCCGGCGCGGCCGCCGGCCTGCCGCGCATCCACCACCTGGCTTTGGCACTGGTGGCGCATACCGACAGCCTGATCGGCGAAGACAGCCTCGCGCGCACCATCGCCGCCTATCAGGAAGGCCGGCCATTGCGCCCGGCCGAACTGCGGGCGCTCCCGGCCATGCTGCGCCTGGCGCTGACCGAGAACCTGCGCCGCCTTGCCGTGCGCCTGGCCGCGCGCCTGCACCAGCGTGGTCTCGCCGCCGCGTGGGCCGCGCGCCTGCTCGAGACGGCGGAGCGCCGGCCGGGCGACCTGGTGCTGCTGATGGCCGACATGGCGCGCGCCGTCCAGCCTTTCGATCCCGCCTTCGTCGCCGAACTCGCGCAGCGCCTGCAAGGGCAGGGCGCGCCGCTGGACCAGGTGCTCGCATGGATCGGCGCGCGCCTGGCCGACGAAGGTCTTACCATCGAAGTGCAGGTGCAGCGCGATGGCGAGGCGGGAGCGCTCGACGCGGCCTCGCTCGCCAACGGCCTGGCGAGCCTGCGTTTGCTTGAGCGCATCGACTGGCAGGCCTTTGTCGAAACCGCGAGCCTGCTCGAGCAGGCCCTGCGGCGCGATCCGGCCGGCGTCTACGCCTGCATGGATGGCGCCACGCGCCAGTACTACCGCGACACCGTCGAACGCCTGGCGCGCCAGTGCGGACAAAGCGAGAGCGAGGTCGCCGCCGCGGCCCTGGCATTGGCCGGCGCGCATCGATCCGCAGCCGAAGGCGGCCTGGATGCGCGTACCCGCCACGTCGGCCATTACCTGGTCGGCGACGGCCTGCCGGCACTGCGCGCGGCCTTGAAACCCGCACCCGGCAAGCTGCTGGCCTTGCGCCGGGCCGCGCGGCGCCGCCCGCTGCTGTCCTGGCTCGGCGCGGTCGGAGCCCTGACGCTGCTGTGCACGGCGGCCCTGCTGGTCCACGCCTGGCAGGGCGGCGCCAGCGCACCCTTGCTGATCCTGTTTGGCCTGCTGGCCGCTTTTGGGGCCAGCGAACTGGCGCTGCAGCTGACCAAACTGATGACGGCGCGCCTGGTGGCGCCGCGTCCGCTGCCGCGCATGGACCTGGAAGCGGGTATCCCGGCCGACGCGCGCACCCTGGTGGCCGTGGCGGCGCTGCTGCACGACAGCGACCATGTAAAAGCGCTGTGCGCGGGCCTGGAAACACACTACCTGGCCAACCGCGACCCGCAGCTGCGGTTTTGCCTGCTGACCGATTTTACGGACGCGCCCGAGGAAACCGTGTTCGGCGACGCCGAGCTGCTGGAAGAGGCACGCGCTGGCGTGGCCGCGCTCAACGAGCGCCATGACGCTCAGCCCTTCCTGCTGCTGCATCGGCCACGCACCTGGAGCGCGGGCGAACAGGCCTGGATCGGGCGCGAGCGCAAGCGCGGCAAGCTCGCCGACCTGAACGCATACTTGCGTGGCCGCGCGCGCGAGCGCTTCATGCTGGCCGAAGGGAATACCGACGCGCTCCTTGGCGTGCGCTATGTGATCACGCTCGACGCCGGCACCCTGCTGCCCATGGAGAGCGCGCGCCGGATGGTGGCGGCGATGCTGCACCCGCTGAACCAGCCGGTCCTGGACGGCGCCGGGCGCCGCGTGATCGCCGGCCACGCCTTGCTGCAGCCGCGCCTGGCGGCCTCGCTGCCGTTGGAACGCGCATCGCGCCATGCACGCCTGGGCGGCGGCGAACCGGGCATCGATTTCTCCACGCAGGCCACGCCGAACCTCTACCAGGACCTGTTCGGAGAAGGCTCCTTCATCGGCAAGGGCATCTACGAAGTCGACACGTTGACCCGCGTGCTGGACGCTCGCCTGCCCGACGGCGCCGTGCTCTCGCACGAGCTGCTCGAAGGCTGTTACCTCAGGAGCGGCGTCCTGAGCGACGTCCAGCTGATCGAATCCTGCCCGGCGCGCTACAGCGACGCCGTCGCCCGGCGCCACCGGCGCATCCGCGGCGACTGGCAGCTGGCCGGCTGGCTGCGCGCACGCGTGCCCTCCCAGGACGGCCGGCGCGAAGCCAATCCTTTGACGCCGCTGGCGCGCTGGAAGCTGTTCGACAGGTTGCGCCGCAGCCTGGTGGCGCCGGCGGTCATGGCCATGCTGGTGCTGTGCTGGTCGCTGCTGCCGGGACCGGCCTTCTGGAGCGCCGCCGCGCTGTCGGTGTTCTTCCTGCCGGCGTTCATCACGATCCTGGTCGGCCTGGCCGACAAGCCGCGCGGCATGCCCTGGCGCCAGCACGTCGGCAACTGGGCGCGCGCGGCGGCCAACAGCCTTGGGCACGCCGTGATGCGCACTGCTTTCCTGCCGCACGAAGCCTGGTACAGCCTGCACGCGGTCGCGCGCACCGGCTGGCGCATGCTGATCTCGCGCAAGCACCTGCTGCAATGGAAGGCATCGAGCCTGGTGCGCTCGAGTACCGATGTCGAATCGGCCTGGCGCAGCATGTGGTTCGCGCCGCTGCTGGCCGTCCTCGTCGCCGTGCAGCTGACCTTCCTGCATCCGTTCGCCCTGTTCGCGGCGGCGCCCCTGCTGCTGCTGTGGTTCCTGTCACCGCTGCTCGCATGGTGGGTCAGCCTGCCGTTCGAGCGCGCCGCGCCCGATCTGTCAAACCAGCAGCACCAGTTCCTGGCCAGGCTGGCGCGCCGCACCTGGCGCTATTTCGAGGACGTCGTCACGCCCGCCACCCACTGGCTGGCCCCGGCCGGCCTGCAGGAGCACCCGCAGCAGCAAGTGCTGCACACGACCACGCCGACCGGCATCGGCCTGTCGCTGCTGGCCAACCTGGCGGCCTGGGACTTCGGCTTCGTCGCGCAAGCGGCCGTGCTGGCGCGGGTGCGCGCCGCGTTCGGCAGCATGGCGCTGCTCGAGCGCCACCGCGGCCACTTCTACGCGGCCTACGACGTGCGCACCCTGGCGCCGCTCCAGCCGGCGCGCGTGTCGACCGAGGACAGCGGCAATCTGGCCGGCCACTTGCTGACCCTGGCCATTGGCCTGGAGCGCCTGGCGGACGCGCCGATCGCCAGCCTGCGCAGCCTGGAAGGCTTGCGCGCCACCCTGCTGGTACTGGAAGAACATGCGCAAGGTGCGCCGCGCGGGGTGCGCAAGGCGATCGATGCCTGCCGTGACGCGCTGGCGCCAGAACGCTGCCGCAACGGCGACACCCTGCCTGGCCTGGCCGACTGCCTGGGGGCCGCCGTGCGCGCGGCCTCGATGCTCAGGGCCACGCTGCCCGATGGCGCCGATGCCCGGTTGCGCGACTGGGCGGCCTGTCTCGACGAAGACTGCCGCGCCGCCCGCGACGACCTGCTGGCCCTGGCGCCATGGATACGCGCGGTGGAGGAATATGTGCTCGACGCCAGCCTGACCCGCATCCCCACGCTGCGCGAACTGGCGGGATGCGCGCTGCGCGTCTCCGGCGAAGGCGATGCAGGCCACGCGCTGGCGCAGATGGTGGAAGAGGGCGCCGCCACTGCCCGTGAACGGCTGGCAGAGATCGAGGGCCTGGCCGCTTGCGCGCGCGAGTTCTCGGACATGGATTTTGGCCTGCTGCTCGATCCCGGCACGCAGCTGCTGGCGACCGGCTACGACGTCGGCGCCAGGCGCTGCGAACCCGGCGCCCACGAACTGCTCGCGTCCAGCGCGCGCCTGGCCAGCTTCATCGGCATCGCGCGCGGCCAGCTGCCGCAGGAACACTGGTTTGCGCTCAAGCGCACGCTCTGCCTGGTCGGCGGCGAGCTGCTGCTGGTGTCGCCCGATGGCGCGCTGTCCGACTACCTGGCGCCGAACCTGGTGCTGCCAACCCGGGGCGGCACCCTGTTCGACAAGGCCAGCCGCGCGCTCGTGCGCGTCCAGATCGATCATGCGGCGCGCCACGACATCCCCTGGGGCATGTCCGGATCGGCCTGCAACAGTCTCGATGACGAGATGCAGTATGAACGCCGCGCCTTCGGCGTCCCGGGAACCGGCCAATCGCGCGGGCACGGCGGCGATTCCATGGCCGCGCCCTACGCTGCGATGCTGGCGCTGATGGTGGCGCCCGAAGCGGCCTGCGCCAACCTGGAACGGATGGCCGCGCTGGACGCCGCCGGGCCCTACGGCTTGTACGAGGCAATCGACTGCACCGCGTCGCGCCTGGCGCGCGGCCAGGTCTACGCGGTGGTGCGCGCCTGGCATTCCGACCACCAGGGCATGGGTTTGCTGGCCTTGGACAGCCTGCTGCACGGGCGTCCGATGCAGTCGCGTTTCGAAGGCGACCCGGAGATGCGCGCGGCGCTGCTGCTGTTGCAGGAACGGGTGCCGCTGACGGGCGCGTTCGAAGCCGCGCAATTCGAACTGGAAGCACAGCGCGGTGTCCAGGCGCAGGGGCCGTTGCCGCTGCGCTCGGTCAGCCGGGTCGGCCCGCCGCAGCCACAGGTACAACTATTGTCGAACGGCCGCTATCACGTGATGGTGACCAGCGACGGCGCCGGCTACAGCCAGTGGGGCGACCTGGCCCTGACGCGCTGGCGCATGGACGCCACCAGCGACGACTGGGGCGTGTTCTGCTATCTGCGCGATGTGGGTGATGGCAGCGACAGCGGCGCCGTCTGGTCGAGCGCCTGGCAGCCGACCTTGGCCCAGCCCGACTATTACGAGGCCGTGTTCCCGCCGGGGCGCGCCCAATGGCTGCGGCGCGACCATGGGATCGAGCTGCTCACCGAGATCGTGGTGGCGGCCGGCGACGACGTCGAGCTGCGCCGCACGCGCATGCGCAACCTTTCCAGCCACGCGCGCAGCATCGAGGTCACGAGCTACACCGAACCGGTGCTGGCGCCGGCCGCCCTCGACGATGCCCATCCGGCCTTCAGCAAGCTGTTCGTGCAAAGCGAGATCGTGGCCGAACAGAATGCCATCCTGTGCATGCGCCGCCAGCGCGAGGAGGCCGAACCCGGCCCCTGGCTGGTGAACGCGATGGCGGTCCATGGCGGCGCCGTCGCCGGCGCCTCGTTCGAAACCAGCCGCGCCGATTTTATAAAGCGCGGCGGGGCCACGGCGCTGCCAGCGGCGCTCGTCGAGACCACGCCGCTCAACGGCGCCGCCGGTTCCGTGCTCGACCCGGCGCTGGCGATTCGCCGCACCATCGACCTGGCGCCAGGCGAGGAAGCCACGCTCGACCTGGTGTTTGGTGTGGCAGGCAGCCGCGACGCCGCACTCCAGCTGGCCGCAAAATACGCCGAGCGCGGCGAAGCCGACCGCGCATTCGCGCAGGAGCTGCCGCAGGAGACGACGAAAGACGCCGACGCCCAGCTCTACGCGCGCCTGGCCGGCGCCGTGCTCTATCCACAGCGCGCGCTGCGCGCCGATCCCGGCCTCATCGTGCGCAACAGCCGTGGGCAGTCCAGCCTGTGGCCGTATGCGATTTCGGGCGATCTGCCGATCGTGCTGGTGCAGGTGGACGAAGCCGCCCACCTGGCGCTGGCGCGCCAGCTGCTGCAGGCGCAGGCCTGGTGGCGCGCCAGGGGTTTACAGGTCGACCTGGTGATCTGGTGCGGCGACAGTGCCAGCGGCCCGCGCTCGCTGCACGCGCAGGTGCTGGCGCTGGTCGACCCCGATCTTGCCGACCGTGCCGGCGGCGTGTACGTGCAGGCGTTCGCCCAGCTGCCGCAGGAAGACCGCGTCCTGCTGCAGGCGGTCGCGCGCGTGGTGCTGCCGGGCGAGCGTGGCACCCTGGCCGAACAGGTGCAGCGCGCGCAGGCGCAAGCGGCACCTGGCCTGCCGGCGCTGCGCCCATCGGCGCCGCAGCCCGCTACAAGCCCGGCCTTCGAAAAAACGGGAATCGAACAGCCTGCGCTCCAGTTTGACAACGGCATCGGCGGCTTCAGCCTCGATGGCCGCGAATACATCATCCGCACCGGTCCCGGCCGCCCGACGCCGGCGCCCTGGTCGAACGTGCTCGCCAACCCGCTCTTCGGCTCGGTCGTCTCGGAAAGCGCCCAGGCCTGTACCTGGAGCGAGAACGCCCGCGAACTGCGCCTGACCCCTTGGGACAACGACCCGGTGAGCGACCGCGGCGGCGAAGTGTTTTACTTGCGCGACGAAGCGGGCGGCGCCTGCTGGTCGCCGGCGGCACTGCCGATGCCCTCGGGCGGCGACCACCTGACCCGCCACGGCTTCGGCTACAGCGTCTTCGAACACACGGCCCACGGCATCCACTCCGAACTGTCGCAGTTCGTGGCGCTCGATGCGCCCATCAAGTACATGGTGCTGCGCGTGCGCAACGACAGCGGCCGGCCGCGGCGCCTGTCCGCCACCGGCTATGTCGAGTGGGTGCTGGGCGAGCTGCGCGCCGCCTCCAGCATGCACGTCGTCACCGAGGTCGATGCCGCCAGCGGCGCGCTGCTGGCACGCTCGGCCTGGAACAGCGACTACGCCGGCCACACCGCCTTCTTCCACGTCGACGCCGGCGATCGCAGCTTTACCTGCGACCGCACCGAATTCATCGGCCGCGGCGGTAATCTGGCGCAGCCGCAGGCGATGCAGCGCAGCAGCCTGTCGGGCAGCGTGGGGGCGGCGCTGGACCCGTGCGCGGCGCTGCAGGTGGCCTTCGCACTGGCGCCGGGCGAACAGAAGGAACTGGTGTTCATGCTGGGCGCGGCCACGGGCGACGCCGCCGGCCTGGTGCAGCGCTACCAGGGCAGCGTGGCGGCGCGCGCGGTGCTGGAACAAGTGCACGCCTACTGGGAAGAGACGCTCGGCGCGGTGCGCATCGAGACGCCCGACCCGAGCCTGGACGTATTGGCCAATGGCTGGCTGGTGTACCAGACGATCGCCTGCCGCCTGTGGGCGCGCGCCAGCCTGTACCAGTCGGGCGGCGCCTTCGGTTTCCGCGACCAGCTGCAGGACGCCATGGCGCTGGTCCACACCCGCCCGCAACTGCTGCGCGAGCACCTGCTGCTGTGCGCCGCGCACCAGTTCGTCGAGGGCGACGTCCAGCACTGGTGGCATCCGCCGTCCAACCGCGGCGTGCGCACGCGCTGCTCGGACGATTTGCTGTGGCTGCCGCTGGCCACCTGCCGCTACATCCGCGCCACCGGAGATATCGGTGTGCTGGGCGAGCCGGCGCCCTACCTGGAAGGGCGTGCGCTGGAGTTTGGCGAAGAGTCGTATTTCGATGCGCCGCGCGAGTCAAGCCAGCGCGGCGACCTGTATGAACATTGCGTGCGCGCGATCCGCCACAGCCTGCGCTTCGGCGAACACGGGCTGCCGCTGATCGGCAGCGGCGACTGGAACGACGGGTTCGACCGCGTTGGCGCCAAGGGCCGCGGCGAAAGCGTGTGGCTGGGCTTTTTCATGATCGAGGTGCTGCAGCGCTTCGCGGAGCTGGCCGACCGCCGCGCCGACTATGGCTTCGCCACCACTTGCCGCGCCGCGGCGCAAGCGCTGACGACCCAGCTGGAACACCACGCCTGGGACGGCGAATGGTACCGGCGCGCCTGGTTCGACGACGGCACGCCGCTCGGCTCGAAAGACAACGACGAATGCCGCATCGACCTGGTCTCGCAAAGCTGGAGCGTGCTCTCCGGCGCCGCCGGTCCCGAGCGGGCGGCCAGCGCCATGGCGGCGGTCGATGCGCGCCTGGTGCACCAGCAAACGCGCTTGATCCAGCTGTTCGATCCGCCTTTCGGCAGCGCCACCGGGAGCGGCAGCGTCAATCCCGGCAGCCTGCGCGGCTATGCGCCCGGCCTGCGCGAGAACGGCGGCCAGGCCACCCATGCCGCGCTGTGGGGCGCGATGGCCTTCGCGCGCATGGGGCAGGGCGAGCGCGCCTGGGAGCTGTTCGACATGCTCAATCCGGTGCGCCTGACCGACACGCCGGCCGATTGCGAGCGTTACCGGCTCGAGCCGTATGTGGTGGCGGGCGACGTGCTGGCGGCCGCCCCGCATGTCGGACGCGGCGGCTGGAGCTGGTACACTGGCGCCGCCGGATGGATGTACCGGCTGATCGTCGAATCGCTGCTCGGTATCGAGCGCGTCGGCGAGCGGCTGGTGCTGGCGCCGCAGCTGCCGCGCGGCTGGCCGGGCTTTACGCTGCACTACCGCTACCGTGCCACCACCTATGCAATCGAGGTGCGCGCCGGCGAGCGCCCCGCGCTGCTGGTCGATGGCGTCGACATCGGCGGCGATACGGTGCACCTCGTCGACGATGGCCAGGCGCACCGCGTCGAGCTGCACGTCGCGCCCCGGCACGGCGCGTCCATCCTTGCGCCACCCGTAGAACCTCACTCGAAGACGATCACATGACCAAGACTATCCTGCTCGCCACTGGCGCCACCTTGCTGCTCTCCTGCGCCACCGCCGGCGCGGCCGACTGGAGCGACACCTCGATCAGCTGGCGCTACGGCAGCCGCTTTGCCGAGCCGTTCAACCCCGAGCACATCAAGAAGCACATCTTCGCGCTGACCCACGCCAGCGGCTACAAATACGGCAGCAACTTCTTCAACGTCGACCTGCTGCAGTCCGACGAGACCGATCCGGCCTCGCTCCAGCAAGACGAAGGCGCGCAGGAAGCCTATGTCGTCTACCGCCACACGCTCGACATCGGCGCACTGCGCGGCGCCGAGATGCGCTACGGTCCCGTGAAGGGCGTCGGGCTGACCCTCGGCTTCGACTGGAACACCAAGAACGACGTCGGCTACAACTCGAGAAAGCGCATGCTCGTCGTTGGTCCGACCCTGATGTGGGACGTGCCGGGCTTCCTGAATACGAGTTTGCTGGTGCTGCGCGAATCGAATGCGCCGAGCGGCGCCTTTGCGCCGATTTCGAACGTCAACGGCCGCTACACCTACGACACCCACGCCGCGCTGTCGGTGAACTGGGCCATTCCCGTGGCCGAGCGCTTCTCGTTCGAAGGCTATGGTTTGTTCATCGGCGCCAAGGGGCGCGATGAAGTGGGCAACGGCACCGGCGCCGAGACCAATGTCGACCTGGCCCTGATGTACGACATGAGCTCGCACTTCGGCCAGCCGAAGAACCGCCTGCGTGTCGGCCTCGAATACCAGTTCTGGAACAACAAGTTCGGCAACACCAGCACCACGACCGGCGGCCGCGGCCAGCGCGCCAGCACGCCGATGGTGCGCGCCGAATACCACTTTTAACTGAAGGCGCGGCCGGGCGGCGATCGCACCCGGCTGTCCTTTTGTCAAAAAATCTATAATTAGTAGCAACTAATTCCCGGCCTGGCGCAAGCGGCTGTCATGGTGCAATTGCAACAATTGCACCATGAAAACCATTCTCTCGACCCCCTCCCGGCTCGCTCTCTTCTTGTTGTGCTGCTGCGCTCCCGGCGCCTTTGCAGCCATCGACGAACACAGCGAATTCGAAGCCACGCTCCACGCGCCTTACCGGGCCCCTGAACCCGGCAAGGGCGAGGCGCGCACCTTCACGCTCGCCTTCGATTATCCGAATGCGCGCCATGCCCAAGTCGTCGACTGGCGGCTCGAACTGATTTCCCCGCGTGGCGCCGTGGTGCGCCGCTGGCAGGACAGCACGCCGCTGGCGGGCCAGCCGGTGACGGTCGCGGTGCCCTGGTCGGGCCTGGACGCGGGCCGGCTTGCCGCCGGCCTGTACCAGGTGCGCCTGCGCGCCGCCAGCCGCGACGCCCTGGCCAGCGCGCCGGCGCTCGACGTGCACGAGCAGGCCTGGCAGATCGAGATCGGGCCGCCGCAAGCGCCGCTGCTGCCGCCCTTCGCGCCCTTGCCGGTGGGCCGCATCGGCCAGGCGGGCCTGGCGCCTGCCATGGCGGCGCTGCCGTACACGGTTTATCTCGGCAACCTGCACAGCCAGACCAACCACAGCGACGGCGGCGCCGAGCTGTCCGACTGCAAGGGCGCGCAGGAGCCCTTGACCGCGAAATACGGTCCCGAGGCCGCCTTCAGCTACGCCAGGAACCACGGCCTCGACATCCTCGTCGCGTCCGAACACAACCACATGTACGACGGCTCGGACGGCACCCGGCTCGAGGCCGACCCGGCCACGCCGAAAGCGCTGTACCGCAAGGGGCGCGACGCCGCCGCCGGCTTCAATGCCGCGCATCCGGACTTCCTCGCCGTGTACGGCATGGAGTGGGGCGTCATCAACAAGGGCGGCCATGTGAACATTTTTAATAGCGATCACTTGCTGGGCTGGGAAAAGAATGCCAAGGGCGAGCTGCTGGCCGACCTGGCCACGCCGCGCAGCGATTACGCGGCACTGTATACCCTGATGCGCGAACGCGGCTGGGTCGGCCAGTTCAACCATCCGTCGACCTCCGGCCAGTTCGCCGTGAACGGCGTGGCGCTCGGCTATACGGCGGACGGCGACGAGGCCATGGCCTTGTGCGAGGTGGTCAACAGCACCGCGTTTTCGGTCAACGATCGGGAAGGCGAAACCCGGCGCAGCAATTTCGAGGCGGCCTGCAACAAGATCCTGGAAGCGGGTTATCACGTGGCCTTCAGCACCAACCAGGACAACCACTGCGCCAACTGGGGTTCGGCCTACACCAACCGCACCGGCGTGCTGGTGCCAAATGGCGTGCCGCTGTCCCAGGCCAGTTTTATCGACGCGTTAAAAGCGCGGCGCGTGTTCGCGACCATGGACAAGGGCTCGCAACTGGTGCTCACGGCGAACGGCCGCATGATGGGCGAACGCTTCACCAACAACGGGTCCTTGAACCTGGTGGCGCATTTCGCCAGCACGGCAGGCAAGCAGGTCGCCTCGGTGGCGATCATGGAAGGGGTGCCGGGGCGCGGCGGGATGGTGACGCAGATGGCGGACAAGGCGAACGTCAGCTTCACGCCCTCGCTGGGCGCGCATTTTTATTATGCGAAGGTGACGCAGGCGGACGGCAACGTGCTGTGGTCGGCGCCGGTGTGGGTGACGCAGGAAGGAGAAGGGCGCTGAGCAGCGCCCATCCCCAACGGCTTACTCGGCCATCTGGCTCTGCAGGTAGTTCTGGATGCCGACCTTGACGATCAGGTCGAGCTGGGTCTCGAGCCACTCGATATGCTCCTCGGTGTCTTCGAGGATCAAGAGCAGCAAATCGCGCGAGACGTAGTCGGCAGCGGCTTCGGCGGCGGCGATGCCTTCCTTGACCGTGACCTGGGCGGCGCGCTCGAGGCGCAGGTCGGCGGCCAGCATCTCTTCGGTGTTTTCGCCGATCAGGAGCTTGTGCAGCGCCTGCAGGTTGGGCAGGCCGTCGAGCATCAGGATGCGGTCGATCAGCTTGTCGGCATGCTTCATTTCGCCGATCGACTCGTCGTATTCTTTCTTGCCGAGCTTGAAGAAGCCCCAGTGGCGGTACATCCGCGCGTGCAGGAAGTACTGGTTGACGGCGGTGAGCTCGTTGGTCAGCTGCGCGTTGAGCAGCCGGATGACGTTGGGATCGCCCTTCATGGTGTTTGCCTTGTTGTGGTTATGCGTTGCCACAATCATAGCAAGAAGGGCGAACGCGCGCGCCGCGAAGCGGCGGCGGTGGTGGCGGAGCCGGCTTTATGCGGCCTGCGTGACGCGGCGGCTCAGTTCGGTAACAACGGTCTTGCTGTCGATGGCTTCGTGCAGGACTTCGCGCGCATAGCTGATGCATTTGCCGCAGTCGGTGCCCAGGCCCAGCTCTTCGCGCAGGGCGGCGATCGAGGTGATGCCGAGGTCGACGGCCTGGCGGATTTCACGGTCAGAGATGTTGTTGCAGACACAGACGATCATCGAAGCAGCCCCGGAAGTGGTCAATACGTTGTCACTCGAATAATGAGAATCGTTCTCATTCGTGTTCTATTCTGATGAAATTTTTCGTCGAACGCAAGCGGTTTTGTCGTGTGATCGATCTGCAAATAGAAATAATTCGCATTTAGGTTTATGATGCTAGTATCTGTCTCATCAGCGCTACACCACCGGAACGCCGCCATGACTTTAGTCCCCTCATTGACCACACTCGACGCCCTCAAGGCCGGACAGAGTGCGACCGTGATCCACCTCGCGCCGCATGCACTGGGCGGCCAGGATGTGGCGCGCCGCCTGATGGAACTGGGTTTTGTCCCGGGCGAACGCATCCGCATGCTCAAACGCGGACTGCCTGGCGGCCCGGTTGCCGTCAAAGTCGGCGAATCGACTTTTGCCCTGCGCAAGTTCGAGGCGGCGCTGGTTTCCATCCAGCCGGAATAATCGATGGGTGTCATGGAACAACAGGTGGCGACGCGCTCGCCCCTGATCGCTTTACTCGGCAATCCGAACTGCGGCAAGACCGCCCTGTTCAACCGCCTCACCGGCGCGCGCCAGAAGGTCGCGAACTACGCCGGCGTCACCATCGAACGCAAAGAGGGCAGTTTTACCTCGCCGTCCGGGCGCGCCCTGCGCGTGCTCGACCTGCCGGGCGCCTACAGCCTGTCCGCGCAAACCCCCGATGAAGCCATCACGCGCGACGTGGTCGCCGGCCTGCGCGCGGGCGAACAGGCGCCGGATGCCGTCATCTGTGTCGTCAACGCCACAAACCTGCGCCTGAATTTGCGCCTGGTGCTGGAAATCCAGCGCCTCGGCCTGCCGATGCTGCTCGCGTTAAACATGGTCGACGTCGCGAAAAAGCGCGGCATCGAGATCGATACCGTCAAACTGTCGCAGGAGCTGGGCATGCCGGTCATCGAGACCGTCGCCATCCAGGCCGGCGGCGAGCAGGCGTTGCTGGACGCACTCGATTTGATGCCGTTCGAGCACGTCGAACCCCAGCCGCTGGCCGCGATCGACGCCGTGCCGGTCGAGCAGACCCAGCGCGAAGTGCGCCGCATTCTGGAAGCCAGCGTCAGCTACGCGCATGACAAGGGCAACCTGTCGGAGAAGATCGACCAGGTCGTGCTGCATCCGGTGGCCGGTCCCATCCTCCTGGCCGCGCTGATGTTCATCATCTTCCAGGCCGTGTTCAGCTGGGCCGAAGCGCCGATGGATTTCATTACCGGCAGCGTCGAGGGTATCGGCCAATGGGTCGGCGGCGCCATGGCGGACGGCCCCCTGCGCAGCCTGCTCGTGGACGGCATCATCGCCGGCGTCGGCGGCGTGCTGGTATTCCTGCCGCAGATCCTGATCCTGTTCTTCTTCATCCTGATCCTGGAAGACTGCGGCTACCTGCCGCGCGCGGCCTTCCTGCTGGATCGCATGATGGGCGGCGTGGGCCTGTCGGGCCGCGCCTTCATTCCGCTGCTGTCCTCGTTCGCCTGCGCGATCCCCGGCGTGATGGCCGCGCGCACGATCCAGAACCCGCGCGACCGCCTGGTGACGATCATGATCGCGCCTTTGATGACCTGCTCGGCGCGGCTGCCCGTGTACGCGCTGATCATCGCCGCCTTCATTCCGGCGCGCGAGATCGGCATCTTCAATTTGCAGGGCCTGGTGCTGTTCGCCTTGTACGCGCTCGGCATCGTCAGCGCGATGGGCGTGGCCTGGTACATGAAACGCCGCAGCGGCGGCGGCCAGCACCCGCTGCTGCTGGAACTGCCCGCTTACCACTGGCCGCACTTGCAGACCCTGGCCCTGGGCCTGTGGGAACGCGCCAAGATCTTCCTGATGCGCGTCGGTACCCTGATCCTCACCCTGATGGTGCTGCTCTGGTTCCTGTCGAGCTTCCCGGGCGCGCCCGAAGGCGCAACCCAGCCGCCGATCTATTACAGCGTGGCCGGCATGCTGGGCCGCGCGCTGGCCGTGATCTTCGAACCGATCGGCTTCGGCTGGCAGATCTGCATCGCCCTCGTTCCCGGCATGGCCGCGCGCGAAGTGGCAGTCGGCGCGCTGGGCACCGTGTATGCGCTGTCCGGTTCGGGCGACGAGGTGGCCAATACCCTCGGCCCCCTGATCGCCGGTTCCTGGTCGCTGGCGACCGCCTTGTCGCTGCTGGCCTGGTATGTGTACGCGCCGCAGTGCATCGCGACCCTGTCGGTGGTGCGCCGCGAAACCGGCAGCGCCAAATACGCCTGGATGATGGCCGGCTACATGTTCGCGCTGGCCTACACCGCATCCTTCATCACCTACCGGGTTGCGCTGGCGCTCGGCGGAGGCTGACATGTGGCAGGAACTGGTCGTCGCGCTGGTCGTGGTAGTCGCCGCCGTCTACGTCGGCGCCAGATACCTGCCGGCCGCCTGGCGCATCCGCATCGTCAACCGCCTCTCGCGCGGCGGCACCGACTCGACGCTGGTGCGCTGGCTCGATACGGCCGACAGCTGCGGTGGCGGGTGCAAGAGCTGTAATACCTGCGAGACGCCGGAAGAAATAACGCCGCCTGCAGGCAGCAAGCATAAGGTCATCAAGCTGCACGAGAAACACTGACGAATCGCCGCTGGCATTCTTATTTACTAATAACGGTGGCAAATCGTAGGGTGGGCACCCGTGCCCACGCGGTATCACCCTCTGCAAGCGTTATCGTGTGCTGAAGTTCCTTACCTTCGCGTCTCGATTGATGTAACGCATCCGTGGCGATACACCGCCGCACTACGATGCGGCACCATGTCACATTACCGCCGCCTTACCGAAGGCCCCACCTACTTTTTCACGGTCGTTTCATATCGGCGCCGTCCCATCTTTTGCGATGAAAAGGTTCGTGCCGCTCTTGGCCGTGCAGTGCGTGCGGTACGTGAATCGCGTCCGTTCACTGTCGACGCCTGGGTGCTGTTACCAGATCACATGCATTGCATCTGGACGCTGCACAACGGCGACCACAACTATTCTTCGCGCTGGGGCGAGATCAAACGATTGGTATCGATTGCGTGCAGAAGCGATTTTCGCGAGCCGACACTATTGACGGCGTCTGCACGCAAGCGCCGTGAGTCAACGCTTTGGCAACGCCGTTTCTGGGAACACCAGATCCGCGACGAAAACGATTTCGAGCGTCATGTCGATTACATCCACTTCAATCCGGTCAAGCACAGATACGTACAGCGTGTATGCGATTGGCCGCATTCGACATTCCATCGATACGTACGAGAGAAAATATATCCACAGGATTGGGGCGCAACACAGCATATTGCGGATTCGTATTGGGAGTAGACATTGGTGGTACGCACCAGTACGACCGCGTGGGCACGGGTGCCCACCCTACGATATTCGTATTTTCGTTCGATCGTTATGGTGCAGATACCCCACCCAGTCCCGGCGCCGCAATCAACCGCCGCCGCTGAAACGCGGCCGCGCCTTTTTGTAACGCCGCAACAATGCTAAGCTAATGCTCCTTCGTCCACCGACAGCGCGCCCATGATCATCGTCCACCACCTGAACAATTCGCGCTCGCAGCGCATCCTCTGGCTGCTCGAAGAGCTGGGCCTGCCGTACGAGATCAAGAAGTACCAGCGCGACCCGAAGACGATGCTGGCGCCGGCCGAACTGAAGGCCGTGCACCCGCTGGGTAAATCGCCCGTGATTACCGATGGCGACACCGTCGTGGCCGAATCGGGCGCGATCGTCGAATACCTCGTCGAGCGCTACGGCAACGGGCGCTTCGTCCCCGCCGCCGGCACGCCGGACAAACTGAAATACACCTTCTTCATGCACTTCGCGGAAGGCTCGGCGATGTCGCCGCTGCTGATGAAGCTCGTGTTCGACCGCATCGAAAGCGGCCCGATGCCTTTCTTTGCCAAGCCGATCGCGCGCACGATTGCGCGCAAGGTGAAGGACACGCTGGTGAACCCGAACATCAAGAACCAGCTCGACTACCTGGAAGCGGAACTGGCCACGCGCGACTGGTTCGCGGGGAGCGAGCTGACCGGCGCCGACATCCAGATGAGTTTTCCGCTGGAGGCGGCTGCCTCGCGCGCGGGCCTGGGCGAGCAGTACCCGCGCTTGTCGAACTTCCTGGCCCGCATCCACGCCCGCCCGGCTTACGCGCGCGCGCTGGAACGCGGCGGCAAATACGCTTACGCAAGGTAAAACCGCATGGCCAAGCTGCTCGCGATCGACGGACTGAACATCGTGCGCCGGGTCTACGAAGCCAGCCCGGAGCCGGACTCCGACCTGAAGGCCGGCATCGCCCTGCGCCATGCGTTTTCCTCGTTTCGCAACCTGCTCGACACGCACGCGCCCACGCACGTGCTGGCCGCCTTCGACTATGGCGGCCAGACCTGGCGCCATGCGCTCTACCCGCGCTACCGCGAGCACCGCGCGCCGATGCCGTCCGAACTGCGCGAAGCGCTGCCGGAATTCCAGGAGCGCCTGCGCACCGCCGGGGTGCCGGTGGCGATGCTGCCGGAGGTCGAAGCCGACGACGTCGTCGCCACCTGCGTCATGCGCTGGCTGAACGAAAACCGGGGGGAGGCGATCGTCGCCACCACCGACAAGGATTTACATGTCCTGATCGCGCACGGCGCCCTGGTGTGGGATCATTTCAAGAACGAGTGGCACGACGACGCCTGGGTGCGCAACAAGTTCGGGGTGGCGCCGGAACTGCTGCACGATTTGCTGGCGCTGATGGGCGACGCCACCGACGGCGTGCCGGGCGTCTCTAAAATCGGCATGAAGACGGCGGCGCGCCTGCTCACTGCCTACGGCAGCCTGGACGCGGTGATGGCAGGCGCCGGCATCCTGAAAACGCCCCTGGGCGAACGCCTGCGCGCCGAGCGCGACATCCTGTACCTGTCGCGCCAGCTGGTGCAGCTCAAAACGGACGTGCGCCTCGGCGTCACCTGGAAGTCGCTCGCTTACGATTCACATTGAAAGAGAAGGACCCGGAATGCTGAAGGCAGTGTTAGTGGACTCGAACGCGATCTCGCGCGGCCTGTTGAATACCGTGCTGACCGATGGCGGCTACGAAGTGGTCGGCCAGACCCATACCGGCCAGAGTGCGCTGGTGCTGGCCGCCAAATTCCGGCCGCAGATCATGTGCATCGCGCGCGAGCAGGTGGAAGACGGCAGCAATGTCGTCGAGCAGCTGCGCACGCACCTGCCGAAAACGATGGTCTTCATGATCTCGGGCACGCTCGATGCGCCCACCATCGAAGCGGCGCTGGCGCGCGGCGTGCATGGCTTCATCGTCAAACCGTTCAAGGCCGACACGGTCCTGAAAACCATCCGCAATACCGTCATTGCGCTGGTGCGCAAGCAGCAGGCAGGCGGCACGCCTAACGGCGCCTGATTTCCTCGGCCGCGATCGCCGTCAATTCTTCCAGCGCGCGCATCTCGCATTCGCGCAGACGGCGCGGCTCGCTGTCCATCACGCACAGGGCGCCGAGCCGGAAGCCCTGCCCGTCGACCAGCGGAAAGCCCGCATAAAAACGCAGGTGCGGTTCGCCCACCACCAGCGGGTGGTTCCGGAAGCGGGCGTCGAGCAGGGCGTCGGGCACGACCAGGGGCCCGCTTTGCTCGATCGTGTGGCCGCAAAAGGCGTCTTCGCGCGCCGTCTGCTGCAGCGCGAAGCCAACCCGTGACTTGAGCCACTGGCGGCGCGCCGTCACCAGCGACAGCAGCGCGACCGGACAATCGGTGACTTGCGCCGCGAGCCAGGTCAGGCGGTCGAACACGGCTTCGGCGGGACTGTCGACCAGTCCCGTCGCGCGCAGGGCAGCCAGGCGCGCATGCTCGCGGCCGGGCAGGGCGCAGGCGGCGTCGGGCAGGAAGTCGCCCGGAACGGCCTCGCCCGGCTGCGCACCCAGGCCGGCGCGTGCGCGCAGCAGCGCGCTGACATGGGACAGGCGCACGCGCCGGTGGCCGCCCGGCGTCTTCCAGGCCGGCAGCACCCCGTTCTCGATCCATTGCTGGGCCGTGCTGACGGCAATGCCGAGCAGCTTGGCCGCTTCACGGGTAGTGAGGATCGGGTCGTCTTCATTGTCGATGCGGGGTGCCGCCATGGTAGTTGTTCCACGTGATGAATAACTGTTCAGTATTTTACTTTAGCAACAAGTTAAAATGCCGAAATTGATGATGGCATACAACAATAACTTAGTTTCTTGTTCATAAAGGGGCGTACTTACACCTTGAGCCAGAGTAATTTAGTTGACTTGAAGAAATTCGGCGACCACAATGATCTTGTCATCATTTTCGTCATATCTTTCGGCTCTGGCCGGCAAGGACCACCACCGCCATGAGTCAACATCCGCCGGCCCAGCTGGAAGCAGCCCGTCTCGACGCACTGCGCAAACTCGACTTGCTCGATACCCCACCGAACGAAGCCTTCGACCGCATCACGCGGATGGCGGCCCAGTTGTTCGGCTTGCCCGTAGCGGCGGTGTCGCTGACTGATGTCGACCGCCAGTGGTTCAAGTCGCGCGTCGGCGTAGATACGGACCGCATGCCGCGCCACGACGCGCCTTGCGGCGAAGTCACCAGCACCAACCAGATGCTGGTGATCGACGACCTGCGCGCAAGCGCGGTATACCGCGACAGCACGCTGGCAAGTACCGGCGCCCGTTTTTACGCCGGCGCACCCTTGATGACGCGGGACGGCTATTGCCTGGGTTCGATGTGCGTCGTCGGGACTGAACCGCGTAGTATCAGCGACAGCGAACGCGCGGTCCTCGCCGACCTGGCGGCGATGATCATGGCGCAGATCGAACTGCAGCACGCGATCGGCCGCATCGATCCGGCCAGCGGCGTGCCGAACCGCCACCAGTTTGTCGACGACCTGCTCGACCTCACGATCGAGCATCCGCTCGGGGAAGCGCGCCTGGCCGCGCTGGTGAACCTGGCCAGCCCCGGGCAGATGAGCAGCGCGGTGCGCGCGATGGGCGCCGGCGTGATCGACGACATCGTCGTCGAGGCGGCGCGCATGCTGCGCGCGGCGCTGGGACCGGGGCGCAAGCTGTACCACGTGGCCCCGTTCCAGTTCGCCTTCCTGGCCGAGCCGGGGGCGGACCTGGCGCGCTTTTGCGACTGGCTCGGCGCCTGGATCGCGCTGCGCGCCGACAGCACCACCTCTCGTTTCGTCACCACGGCCACCGTCGGCGTGGCGCCGTTTGCGACCGGCCAGGCCGACCCGCTCGAGCTGCTGCGCGACATGTACAGCGCCGCCCACGACGCCATCGAAGGCTCGCACCGGGTGCGCGTGTTCTCGGCCGAGCAGAACGCCGCCTTCATGCGCCGCTTCCGGGTCGCCAACGAATTCGGCGCCGCGCTCGAAGACGACAGCCAGCTGCGCCTCGTGTTCCAGCCGAAGATCGAACTGGCGACCGGCCGCTGCATCGGCGCCGAAGCGCTCCTGCGCTGGCGCCATCCGACCCTGGGCGACATATCGCCGGGCGAATTCATTCCCGTGATCGAACAGACCTCGCTGGCGCGCAGCACCACGCGCTGGGTGCTAGAACGCGCGCTGCGCCAGCTGGCGATCTGGCAGCGCGACGGCCTGGCGACCCAGGTGGCGATCAACGTATCGGCCGTCAACCTGCTCGAGCCGGACTTCTGCGCCCACGTGCTGGCGCGCCTGCGTGCGCACGGCCTGGCGCCGGCTGCGCTGGCGATCGAAATCACCGAGAGCGCGCTGATGTCGAACCGCACCCTGGCCGCCGCCACCCTGGGCGCCTTGACGGCTGCCGGCGTGCAGCTGGCGATCGACGATTTCGGCACCGGCTACAGCAGCCTGGCCTATTTGCAGAGCGTGCCGGCGAAGGTGATCAAGATCGACCAGAGTTTCGTGCGCGATCTCGACCTGGACGAACGCAAGCGCGCGCTGGTGGCCACCATGATCAAGCTCTCGCACGACCTCGGCCAGCTGGTCGTGGCCGAAGGCGTGGAAACGGCGCCGGTGGCCCGTTTGCTCGCCGACGCCGGCTGCGACCAGGTGCAGGGCTATTTGTACGCGCGCCCGATGGCGCCGCAACAGTTCGAAGAGTGGATTTGCGCCGAGTGGACGCTGGCGCGGCCGAGGAAGGCGAGGCGGGAAGCGGAGCTGGCCTGCGCTTGAGCTGTTGATGAATTTGCAGGGGCAGGCGTGCCCGGTGAATCCGTCATTGTGGCCATTGGCCACAATGACCCCGTACCTTATTACGCCTTGCTGGCGCCGTCGATGATGCCGCCGCCCAGGCAGATATCGCCGTCATACAGCACGGCCGACTGCCCCGGCGTCACGGCCCACTGCGGCTCGGTGAAATCGAGCGCGAAGCGATCCAGCCCATCGGCGGCGACCGTGCAGGCCATGTCCGACTGCCGGTAGCGCGTCTTGGCCGACAGCAGGCCGGGCGCAGGCGGCTCGCCGGCGACCCAGCTGGCCTGGCCCGCTTCCAGCCGGTTCGACAGCAGCCACGGATGGTCGTGGCCCTGCACGATGTACAGCGTGTTGGTCTCGATATCCTTGCGCGCGACAAACCACGGCTCGCTGGTGCCGTCGGCATTGCGGTGCGATTTCAAGCCGCCGATGCCGATGCCCTTGCGTTGACCCAGCGTGTAGAAGGACAGGCCGATGTGTTCGCCCACGGTTTGCCCGTTGTCGAGCTTCATCGGGCCCGGCTTGTGCGACAGGTAGCGGTTCAGGAAGTCGCGGAACGGGCGCTCGCCGATAAAGCAGATGCCGGTCGAATCCTTCTTCGCCGCATTCGGCAGCTGTAACTTTTCCGCGATCTGGCGCACTTCGGTTTTCGGGATCTCGCCCAGGGGGAACAGCGACTTCGAGAGCTGCGCCTGGTTCAGGCGGTGCAGGAAATAGCTCTGGTCCTTGGTGTGGTCGAAGGCTTTCAGCAGCTCGAACTTGCCCACAGCATTTTCGCGCACGCGCGCGTAGTGGCCGGTGGCGATCAGGTCGGCGCCGAGCTTCATGGCGTGGTCGAGGAAGGCTTTGAATTTGATCTCGGCGTTGCACAGCACATCCGGGTTCGGCGTGCGGCCGGCCTGGTATTCGCGCAGGAATTCGGCGAACACGCGGTCCTTGTATTCGGCGGCGAAGTTCACGGCTTCGATGTCGACCCCGACCACGTCGGCCACGCTGGCCGCGTCGATCCAGTCCTGGCGCGTCGAACAGTATTCGGAATCGTCGTCGTCTTCCCAGTTCTTCATGAACAGGCCGATGACTTCATAGCCTTGTTCTTTCAGCATCCAGGCCGCGACCGAGGAGTCGACGCCGCCCGACATCCCGATCACGACTTTTTTCTTGCGCATGGTACGTCCGTTAGTTGGTCAACCCGTCTTCGAATACCGACGGGTGGGTGTAGAGCAGGGCCAGGTCGGAACGCCGGCCGGCCAGGTAATCGTCCACACATTGCAGCACGATCGGGCTGCGGTGGCGCTCGCTCGATGCGGCGATTTCGTCGCGCGTCATCCACAGCGTACGCAGGATGCCGTCGTCCAGCGGCTGGTCGAATTGCTTGCCGGCGGTGCCGCAGAAGGTGAAGCGCAAATAAGTGATGTCGGCATTGCGCGACTTCGAGTAATAACGCGACATGTACATGCCCACCAGAGCGCTCGGGATGAATTCGTGCGCGGTCTCCTCGATGGATTCGCGCATCACCGCCTGCTCGAGCGATTCGCCCGGGTCGAGGTGGCCGGCCGGCTGGTTCAGTTTGATGCCTTCGCTCGTCTCTTCCTCGATCAGGAGGAAACGGCCATCGCGTTCGATGATAGCGGCAACGGTGACTGACGGTCTGAAGGTATGGGTCATGCGCGTCCTCGACAAATGAGCCGATATTCTACAGCGGTGCGCAAAGGGTTGCTTGCAAGTACCTGTGCAGTGCAGCAAAAAAGCCGCAATCGCATCGATTTGATACAAAAAATGATGCCTTCTTCGCTCAGCTGTATCGTATTTACCCGGAAAGCATGAGACCGGCCGAGGCAGCAGCACGGAATGCCAAAAAGGCCATGTTTACGTGGTAGATTGTGTACAGAACAGAACACCAACATGAAGGAGGGATGCATGAGAATCGGCATTCCGGCCGAAACACGGCCGGGCGAGACCCGCGTAGCGGCAACTCCCGAGACAGTGAAAAAACTGTCCGGCAAACACCAGGTGATCGTGCAGTCCGGCGCCGGCCTGCATGCGGCGGTCACCGACGCGGCCTACGCCGCCGCCGGCGCCACAGTCGGCAGCGCCGAAGATGCTTTTGGCGCCGACATGGTCCTGAAAGTACGCGCCCCGAACGCGCAGGAGCGCGCCGCCATGCGTCCCGGCGCGGTGTTGGTGGGCATGCTCAATCCTTTTGATAACGACAACATCGCCGCGATGGCGCAGTCGCGCATCACTGCTTTCGCGCTGGAAGCGGCGCCGCGCATCACCCGCGCGCAGTCGATGGACGTGCTGTCGAGTCAAGCCAACATCGCCGGCTACAAGGCCGTGATGCTGGCGGCGAACACCTACCAGCGCTTCATGCCGATGCTGATGACCGCCGCCGGCACCGTGAAGGCCGCGCGCGTCCTGATCATGGGCGTCGGCGTGGCCGGCCTGCAGGCGATCGCCACGGCGAAACGCCTGGGCGCCGTGATCGAGGCGTCCGACGTGCGCCCGCCGGTGAAAGAGCAGGTCGAGTCGCTCGGCGCCAAGTTCATCGACGTGCCCTTCATCACCGACGAAGAGCGCGAGATCGCACAAGGCGTGGGCGGCTACGCGCGCTCGATGCCGGCCGACTGGATGCGCAGGCAGGGAGAGCTGGTGCACGAACGGGCCAAGCTGGCCGACATCATCATCACCACCGCCCTGATCCCGGGCCGCGCGGCGCCGACCCTGATTTCGGAGGCGACGGTGGCTGCCATGAAGCCCGGCTCCGTCATCGTCGACATGGCGATCGAGCAGGGCGGCAACTGCCCGCTGACGGAACTGGGCAAGACGGTGATCAAGCACGGCGTGTACATCATCGGCGAGCCGAACCTGGCGGCCATGGTCGCGGCCGACGCCTCGGCGCTGTACGCGCGCAATGTGCTCGACTTCCTGAAGCTCGTCATCGACAAGGACGACAAGTTCATCATCGACCGCGACGACGAAATCGTGCGCGCAACGCTGCTTTGCCTCGACGGCGAAGTCTTGCGTAAATAGGAGACGGACATGGAAATCAGCCACACCATCATCAACCTGATCATCTTCGTACTGGCGATCTACGTCGGCTACCACGTGGTCTGGACCGTCACCCCGGCGCTGCATACGCCGCTGATGGCCGTCACCAACGCCATCTCGGCCATCATCATCGTCGGCGCCATGCTGGCCGCCGGCCTCACCGAAGGCGCGCTTGGCCAGACCATGGGCACGGTCGCCGTCGCGCTGGCCGCCGTGAACGTGTTCGGCGGCTTCCTGGTCACCCAGCGCATGCTCGAGATGTTCAAGAAGAAGGAACCGAAGCGGTCCGCCGATGCGGTCAAGGCGGCAAGCAAGGAGGCTGCATGAGCTACATCAGCATGAATGTGGTCACGCTGCTTTACCTGGTGGCCTCGGTCTGCTTCATCCAGGCCTTGAAGGGGCTGTCCTCGCCCTCGTCGGCGCGCATGGGGAACACATTCGGCATGGCCGGCATGGCGATCGCGGTCGCCACCACGATCGCCCTGATCTTCAAAATGCAGGCCGAGTTTGCGGCCGCCAGAGACGCTTCACGCAGCGGCGGCATGGGCTTCCCGCTGGTGCTGCTGGGCGTGGTGGTGGGCGGCGCGGTCGGCACCTTCGCGGCCAAGAAGGTCGAGATGACCAAGATGCCGGAACTGGTCGCGGCGATGCACTCGCTGATCGGCCTGGCTGCCGTGTGCATCGCGGTGGCCGCCGTGTCCGAACCCTGGGCCTTCAATATCGCCGCGCGCGGCGGGGCGCTGCCCTTCGGGAACCGCCTGGAACTGTTCATCGGTACGTTTGTGGGCGCCGTGACCTTCTCCGGCTCCGTGATCGCCTTCGGCAAACTGTCGGGCAAGTACAAATTTCGCCTGTTCCAGGGCGCGCCGGTGCGCTTCGCCGGCCAGCACATCCTGAACCTGGTCATTGCGATCGCCCTCGTCGCGCTGGGGCTGGTGTTCTGCTTCTCGGATGCGGTGGAGCCGGCCTGGACGCCCTTCGTCATCATGACAGCGCTGGCCTTTATTCTCGGGGTGCTCATCATCATCCCGATCGGCGGCGCCGACATGCCGGTGGTGGTGTCGATGCTCAACTCCTACTCGGGCTGGGCGGCGGCGGGCATCGGCTTCTCGCTGAATAACTCGATGCTGATCATCGCCGGCTCGCTGGTGGGGTCAAGCGGCGCGATCCTCTCCTACATCATGTGCAAGGCGATGAACCGCTCGTTCTTCAACGTGATCCTGGGCGGCTTCGGCGGCGAGGCGGTAGCGGCTGTGAGCGGCTCCCAGGAACAGCGCCCGGTGAAATCCGGGTCGGCCGAAGACGCCGCTTTTATTTTGCAGAACGCGGAATCGGTCATCATCGTTCCTGGCTACGGCCTGGCCGTGGCGCGGGCCCAGCATTCGGTGAAAGAGCTGGTGGATAAACTGACCGAGCACGGCGTCAAGGTGCGCTACGCGATCCACCCGGTGGCGGGACGCATGCCGGGCCACATGAACGTGCTGCTGGCCGAAGCCGAGGTGCCTTACGACCAGGTGGCCGAGATGGAAGACATCAACGGCGAGTTCGGCCAGACCGACGTGGTACTGGTGCTGGGCGCGAACGACGTGGTGAACCCGGCGGCGAAAGATCCGAAATCGGCCATTGCCGGCATGCCGATCCTGGAAGCCTACAAGGCGAAAAGCATCATCGTCAACAAGCGCTCGATGGCGTCGGGCTATGCGGGTCTCGACAACGAGCTGTTCTACATGCCGAACACGATGATGGTGTTTGGCGACGCGAAGAAGGTGATCGAGTCGATGGTGAAGGCGGTCGATTGACGTAGGGGAGCGGCGGCCAGCGGCCGCCGCGGATTATCGCAGCCTGTGCGGCAGCAGTGCCGAGCCGCCGCGCCGCCCGTACATCATCAACTCCCCCAGCATGGTGCGCGCCGGCTGAACGACGTCGAGCGCCGCCAGTCCCAGACCCAGCACCGACTGCAGCGGCCCGCTGCCGACAAAGGCACGCGCCATGGCGTCGGTCAGCGCGATCGTCATGTTCCGGTCCTGGGCGCGCTCCTCGAGGAAGCGGCCAATGCCTTCCGGCCCCGGGCAGCGCGCCAGCAGGCGCGCCAGCACGGCCGCGTCGCGCAGGCCGAGGTTCAGGCCTTGCCCGGCCACCGGGTGCAGGGTTTGCGCGGCGTTGCCGATGGCGACCGTGCGCGTGGTGGCATGCGGTTCGGCGTTCAGGCCGAGCGGATAGGCAAAGCGCGCCGATACTTTTACAAACTTTCCGAGCCGGCCCCCGAAGGCTTCGCCGAGTTCATGTAAAAACCGTGCTTCGTCCATCGCCTGCAGCGCGTCCGCGCGCTCCGGCTTCACGCACCAGACCAGCGCATACTGAAAACCGTCGGCGCCTTCCTGCGGCAGCAGGGCCAGCGGCCCTTCGTCCGTAAAACGCTCGAAGGCGCGGTGCGCGATCGGGCTGCTGGCGGACACCCGGGCGATGACGGCGCTCTGGCCGTAATCGCGCAGGTGTTGGCCAATGCGCGCCTTGCCTTCCTGCTGCCCGAACACGCCGCCCTCGGCCCCGACCGCGACTTGCGCGGTAATCGTGCGGCCGTCGTCGAGCGAGAGCAGCACATGCTCGCCTGTCTCGTCGAGCGCAGCCACGCGTGCCGGACGAATCACCTGCACGCCCGCGCGTTCGACCGCGCGCGCCAATGCATCGACCACCTCGCCATAGCGCGTCACATAGCCGAGTGCATCGAGCTTATGTTCAGAACG
Organism: Massilia sp. FBCC-B171; assembly: GCF_059134155.1. Lineage (NCBI taxonomy): Bacteria > Pseudomonadati > Pseudomonadota > Betaproteobacteria > Burkholderiales > Oxalobacteraceae > Massilia > Massilia sp. FBCC-B171. Next base: position 357,615 of record NZ_CP101443.1, read on the forward strand.
GTCCAGCAAGCTGCGTCCCAGTTGCCCGCGGCGCGAGACGTGAATCGTGTGGATCGCCGTGGCAGGGAAGGGCCAGGCGCCCACTTCCTCGAGCAGCATGCGGCTGCCCCAGGCCAGCGCGATCGAGCGCGGATCCGAAATCGACTGGCCCAGTGCACGGGCGTCGATCAGGGCGATGCGCGATCCTGCGATGCCGCGCCGCGTGAGCAGGGCGGCCAGTGCCAGCCCCACCGGCCCGGCGCCGCAGATCGCGACGTCGACATTGTCATTGTGCTGTTCCATCAGCGCTCCGCCATCAGGGTTTCGATTTCCGCCACCGTCTTCGGCGCCGCACCGGACAGCACGCGTGCACCGGATTGCCCGACGATGACGTCGTCCTCGATGCGGATGCCGATGTTCCAGAACTGTTCCGGCACGCCGGGGCCGGGCCGGACATAAATGCCCGGTTCGACGGTGAGCGCCATGCCCGGCGCCAAAGGCCGCGAAGGTTTACTTTCCAAAGACAGATCGCGGTAGCTGCCGGTATCGTGCACGTCGAGCCCCAGCCAGTGGCCGGTGCCGTGCATGTAGAAGGGCGTGTAGGCGCGCTCGGCCAGCACGTTGTCGACACTGCCGTATTTGGCCTTGTCGAGCAGCTGCAGGTCGAGCATGCCTTCGGCCAGCACCGCAAGCGCCGCCTCGTGCACGTCGCTGTAGGGGCGGCCCGGGACGATCGCCTGCAAGGCCGCTTCCTGCGCGCGCAGCACCAGTTGGTACAGCAGTTTCTGTGGTTCGCTGAAGCGACCGTTGACGGGGAAGGTGCGTGTGATGTCGGAGGCGTAGCTGTCGAATTCGCAGCCGGCGTCGATCAGCACCAGGTCGCCGTCGCGCATGGGCGCATTGTTGGCGCTGTAGTGCAGGATGCAGGCATTCGCGCCGGCGGCGACGATCGGCGTGTAGGCCGGGAACTGGGCGCCGCTCTTGCGGAAGGCGTATAAAAGCTCGGCCTCGAGCTCGTACTCGAACATGCCGGGGCGCGCGGCGCGCATGGCGCGCACGTGGCCGGCGCCGGCGATCGTGGCGGCGCGCAGCATCAGCCCTTGTTCGGCGTCGTCCTTCAGCAGGCGCATCTCGTCGAGCAGGGCCAGCAGGTGGTGTGTGCGTGCAGGCGCCGTGATGCCGCTGCGCGACTGGGCGCGCACCGCCTTCAGCCAACCCGCGACCTGGGCGTCGAGCGCCGCGTTGTGGGCATGCGCATAGTAAAAGGCGGGGACGTCGGCCAGCAGGCGCGCCATCTGCGCATCGAGTTCGCCGACCGGATAGGCCTCGTCGAAGCCGAAGGCGTCCAGCGCCGCGGCCGGGCCGTAGCGAAAGCCGTCCCAGATCTCGCGCTCGACGTTTTTCTCGCGGCAGAACAGGATCGAACGCGCGGCCGTGTCGCCTTTGGCAGCGACGAGCACCAGCACGCTTTCCGGCTCCATGAAACCGGTCAGATAGTAAAAATAGCTGTCGTGCCGGTAGGGGTAGTCGCTGTCGCTGTTCCTCGCCACTTCGGGCGCCGTTGCCAGCACCGCCACCGCGCCCGGCTCCATGCTTGCCGCCAGGCGTGCGCGGCGGGCGGCAAACGGGGTCACGCGCCGGCCCTTTTGCCCATCGGCGCGTTGAGTTCCTCGAGCTGGGCGACGGTGCCGACATTGACCCAGGGGCCTTCGTAGATCTCGCCGCCGACGCGTCCTTGCGCGATGAACTTGCGCATCAGCGGGCCGAACTTGACGAACTCGCCAGGGGCAATACCGTCGAACATTTCTGGGCGGTAGACGCCGATGTTCCCGAAGTTCCACTTCGGGCTGCCTTCGTTCGAGAGCGTGTACATGTCCATGCCGAAATCGCCTTCCGGGTTGTGCCACGGGTTCGGCGTCAGGTAGAGCCAGGCGATGTCGCGCTTGTCCGCAGGGAGCGGCTGGCCGACGGCGTCATTCTCGGGCAACGCATCGAACACCTGCGAAAAGTCGAAATAGGGTGCATAGATGTCGCCCGACAGCGCCACGAAAGGCTCCTTGCCCAGCAGGTGCAGGGCATTGGCGATGCCGCCTGCCGTTTCCAGCGGCACCGGCTCGTGCGAATAGACGATGCGCGCGCCATACGCGCTGCCGTCGCCCAGCGCTTCCTCGAGCATGTGGCCGAGGTGCGAATGGTTGATCACAATCTCGGTGATGCCGGCACGCACCAGGTTCAGGATGTGCCAGACGATGAGCGGACGGCCGCGCACCTTGAGCAGGGGTTTCGGGCAGGCGTCGGTCAGTGGACGCATGCGTTCGCCGCGGCCGGCGGCCAGGATCATGGCTTTCATGGGGCTTCTCGGGAAATGTGAGCTCAGAACGTATAGCCGACCTGGGGCGCCTTGTCCTCGAAGGCGTCGAGCAGGCGGATCAGGGGCTTGAGTTCGGTGTAGCGGTTGGCGGTCTTGCGCACGTAGTCCATCACGGTCGGCAAGTCGCCCATGTAGATGGCCTTGCCGTCGCGGTAGTTCAGGCGGCAGAAGATGCCCAGGATTTTCAGGTGGCGCTGCAGGGCCATGAATTCGAAGTCGCGGTAGAAGGCGTCGATGTCCGGATTGACCGGCAGGCCGACCTGCTTGGCGCTTTGCCAGTAGCGAATCACCCAGTCGAGCACGATTTCTTCGTCCCACTGGATATAGGCGTCGCGCAGGAGCGAGCCGAGGTCGTAGGTAACGGGTCCGTACACGGCGTCCTGGAAGTCGAGCACGCCCGGGTTGCCCTGGTCGAGGAACATCAGGTTACGCGAGTGGAAGTCGCGGTGCATGAACACCTGGCTCTGGGCCAGCACATTTGAAGTGATGGCCTCGAACACCTTGTCGAGCTTGGCCTGCTGGGCCGCATCGAGCGTCACGCCCAGGTGGCGGTTGATATACCACTCCGGGAACAGGTTCATCTCGCGCAGCACGAACGCGCGGTCGAACTCGGGCAGCACGCCCGGCTGGCTGTGCAGCTGGAACTTGATCAGGGCGTCGACCGCATCCGAATACATGAAGGCGGCGTTGTCGGAATCGAGGCGAGACAGATAGGTGGTGGTGCCGAGGTCCGACAGCAGCAGGAAGCCGCGTTCGACATCGCGCGCGACGATCGCCGGCACGCTGACGCCGGCCTCATGCAGCAAGCCCTGGACGTGGATAAAGGCCGGCACGTTTTCGCGCTCGGGCGGGGCATCCATGGCAATGAGGGTATCGCCCAGTTTCGCGCGTAGCGCCTGCGCCACATCGAACCGGAAATAGCGGCGAAAGCTCGCATCGGACGAGGCCGGGCGGCGCGAACCGGCTTCCACCAGGCCGAGAGAGCTCAGCCATTCGGTGAGAAGTGCGAGGCGCGCGTCTTGCTCGGAGGAAGTGGGGGAGTTTTGATACAAAGAAGACATGAAGCGTCCAGGTAAAACCGGTTGAGGAAGGCAATTCCCATATAATAAGGGATTCAATCCAAAAAATCGCCCTTTATGGTGCAGCCACAGATTCCATGAGCTGGTTTACGGCCCTACCATTCCCGCGGCGGCGGGCAGTTGCCTTGTCCGCCCTCGTTACCGTGGCCTCGGGGCCTTTGCATGCGCAAGTTGCGCCGCCTGCGCCCCAAGCCGACGAACAATCGCTTCCCGTTACTGTGCGTGCCGAGGAGATCGGCGGCCGTCCGGACCGCGAACTCAATCTCAGCCGCGACGTCGAAATCACCCGCGGCCAGACCAAGCTGAAGGCCGACACCGCCTGCTACCTGCTGGTGGAAGACGAAGTGACGGCCACCGGCAACGTCAACATGTGGCGTTTTGGCGACCGCTACCAGGGCGATACGCTGCAGCTGAACATGTCCACCGGACGCGGCTATGTGACCAATCCGCAGTACAAGCTGCAGATGAACAATGCGCAAGGCCGCGCCGACCGCATCGATTTCCTTAGCGAAAACGAAGCGCTGGTCCAGGACGGCACCTACAGCACCTGCGAAGGGCCGAACCCCGACTGGTACCTGAAGGCGAGCACGCTGCGCCTCGATTCGGGACGCGACGTCGGCACCGCCGGCAAGACCATCATCTATTTCAAGGACGTGCCTATCCTCGGTACGCCGGCGCTGTCGTTCTCGCTCTCGGGCGCGCGCCGTTCGGGCTGGCTGCCGGCGACCGTCGGCTTCGGCTCGAAAGGCAAGTCCGAGGTGATGGTGCCGTACTACTTCAACATCGCCCCGAACCGCGACCTGACGGTTTACCCGCGCTTGATGTTCGACCGCGGCCTGCAGCTCGGCGCGACCGCCCGCTACATGGGCGAAACGGAACGTGGGCCGTATGCCGGCCAGACCCATGTGGAAGGCTTGCTCGACGACCGCATCACGAAGAGCGACCGCTGGCGGGTCGACTCCCTGCACAACCAGACGCTGGCGCCAGGCTGGACTTACGGCTGGAACCTGCATTCGGCGTCGGATGACGAATACCCGAGCGACTTTTCGCCCACCGTCGCCACCAGCGCCGAGCGCCAGCTGGTGCGCGACGTGTACACCAGTTACGGTACCCAGTACTGGAGCCTGACCGCGCGCGCGCAGAACATCCAGGTGCTGCAGGAGCCGGCGGCGGTCGCCAATCCGGCACTGTCGATTCCACGTCCCTACGACCGCCTGCCGCAGATTAACTTCCACGCCGGCCGCTATGACGTGAAGGGTTTCGACTGGGCGGTCGACGCCGAGGCGACGCGCTTTTCGCATCCGACCTTTGACAGCGGCAACCGCCTGCTGGCCGTGTCCCAGGTCAGCTATCCATGGGTACGCCCGGGCTACTACGTCACGCCCAAGCTGATGCTGCACGCGACCAAGTACAACATGCAGAGCAATGCCGGCCGTGAGACCAACCTCTCGCGCACGCTGCCGATCTTCTCGGTCGACAGCGGCATGGTGTTCGAGCGCGATACCAAATTATTCGGCAAGGCGATCACCCAGACCCTGGAGCCGCGCCTGTTCTATGTACGCACGCCCTACAAGAACCAGGACGACTTCCCGCTCTTCGACACCGGCGAATCGGGCTTCAGCTATGCCCAGCTGTTTTCAGAAAACCGCTTCGTCGGCGGCGACCGCGTCTCCGACGCAAACCAGCTGACGGCCGCCGTGGTGTCGCGCTACATCGAGTCCGACGGCGCCGAGCGCCTGCGCATGGCGGTGGGCCAGCGCATTTATTTCGAGGATCCGCGCGTGCAGCTGCCGGGCCGTACCCAGGACCGCCAGGGCCGCTCCGACCTGCTGCTGGCGGCATCGGGCCGCATCATCGATAACTGGAACTTCGACAGCAGCGTACAATACGACGCAACCAGCACCAGCCTGTATAGCCAGAACCATGGCGTACGCTGGACGCCGGGACCGATGAAAGTGCTCAATGCCGAGTACCGCTACGTGCGCAACAGCTTCCGCAATGCCGACGTATCGGCCCAGTGGCCGCTGTCGGCGCGCTGGTTTGGCGTTGGCCGCGTCAGCTATTCGCTGCGCGACCACAAGGTGCTCGAGAGCCTGATCGGTCTCGAGTACAAGGCCGATTGCTGGATTTTCCGGGCGGGCGCGCAGCGCTTCGTGACGGCAGCGCAAACGACCTCGACGCCGATGTTCTTCCAGCTCGAGCTCAACGGCCTGTCGCGCCTTGGGCTGGGCAACCCGCTGGAGTCGTTTTACAAGAGTATTCCCGGCTATACGCGGCTCAACGGCAACGTCGGCCGCCCCTAGCAAGGGCGCCCCTAACCGGGACCATGGATGATTTTTGACCTGAATGAGTGCTTCCCAGACTATGCGTACTACCAGTTTGCATCACCTTAAGCTCGCAGCGGCGCTGCTGTGCGCGCTCACGGCCAACGCCGCCCTGGCACAGGACAGCAAGGGCGCCGCGGCGCCGGCTGCGCCTGCCGCCAGCCAGCCGGGCAGCGGTTTCCTGCCGCCGGCCTCGAGCAGCGCGAACGTCATCGATTCGATCCGGGTCGTCGTCAACGACGAGGTCCTGACCAGGAACGAAGTGAGCGGCCGCGTGGCCCAGATCGTGCAGCGCCTGCGCGCCCAGAACGCCCAGCTTCCGGCCGAGGTCGACCTCGAGCGTCAGGTGATCGAATCGATGATCGTCGAGCGCGCCCAGCTGCAGCTGGCCAAGGAAATGGGCGTGCGCGTCGATGACCGCAGGCTCGACGCCGCCATCGCCCGCATCGCCGAAGGCCAGAAGATGTCGGTCCAGGACATGCGCAACCAGATGGAAAAAGAAGGCCTGACCTTCGCCGCCTTCCGCGAAGAGATCCGCAACGAGATCATGCTGCAGAACCTGCGCGAGCATGAGGTCGACAGCAAGATCCAGGTCTCGGACGCCGAGATCGACACCTATCTCGCCGCCGAAAAAGCCGCCGCGGCCGACAAGGTCGAGCTCGACATCGCCCAGATCCTGGTCAGCATCCCGGTCAACGCCACGCCCGAGCAGATCGCCGCCCGCCGCGCGCGCGCCGACGAAGTGCTGCGCCAGCTGCGCACCGGCGCCGACTTCACCAAGATCGCCGCCACCTATTCCGATGCGCCCGACGCACTCAAGGGCGGCGCCATCGGCTGGCGCGATCCGGACCGCCTGCCGCCGCTGATCGGCGAGCAGCTGCGCAAGCTGGGCGCGGGCCAGGTGACGCCTGTCATCAAGAGCAATACCGGTTTCCACATCGTCAAGGTGATCGACAAGCGCAACCTGGCGCAGGCGGCGCAGGCGCCGGAGCAGGCCCTGGTCCAGCAGACCCGCGTGCGCCAGATCCTGATGAAGGCCACGCCGGCCATGCCGGTCGCGCAAGTGAAGGCCAAACTGGCCGAGCTGAAGGCGAAAATCGAGAGCAAGTCGGCGACCTTCGAAGAACTGGCGCGCCAGAACGGCCAGGACGGCACGGCTGCCAAGGGCGGCGACCTGGGCTGGGTCACCGCCGAAGACGTGGTGCCGGAATTCGCCAGCGCGATGGATGCCCTGAAGCCGGGCCAGCTGTCGGACGTGGTCGAATCGCCTTTCGGTTTCCACCTGATCGAAGTCCTCGAGCGCAAGACCGAAGACCAGAGCCGCGAAAAAGACCGCCTGCGCGCACGCCAGGTGATCCGCGAGCGCAAACTGGGTGAAGCCTTCGAGGACTGGGCGCGCGAAGTGCGCGACCGTGCCTACGTCGAGTACCGCGAGGAGGCGTAACACCGTGGCCGCGCCGCAGACAGTGCGCCGCCCGACGCTGGCGCTCACCGTCGGCGAGCCGGCCGGCATCGGGCCCGAGATCTCGATCCGCGCCGCCTGGGCGCTGCGCGAACAGGCCAACTGCGTGCTGGTCGGCGACGCGGCTTTTCTCGCGCTCACCGCCAGCCTGATCGATCCGTCGATCCGCCTGGCGGCGCTGTCGATCCAGGCGCTGCGCAACGGCGGCCTGCCGCATTTCGGCAAAGAGCGCATCGCCGTCATCGACGTGCCGCTGGCCGCCCACGTCACGCCCGGCACGCTCGATGCCGAAAACGGGCGCGCCGTGCTGGCCACGCTCGACCTCGCGCTCGAGGGCGTGCAGGCCGGCTGGTTCGACGCCATCGTCACCGCGCCCCTGCAAAAGAGCACCATCAACCAGGCCGGCGTTGCCTTTTCCGGCCACACCGAATACCTGGCTGAAAAAACCCATACCCCGAAGGTGGTCATGATGCTGGCCGGCCAGCCCGCCGGCGGCCAGCCCTATCTGCGCGTGGCGCTGGCCACGACCCATTTGCCCCTGAAGGACGTGCCGGGCGCGATCACGGGCGCGGGCCTGGCCCAGGTGCTGGACATCCTGCACCGTGACCTGCGCGACAAGTTCGGCATCGCTGCGCCGCGCATCCTGGTCACCGGCCTGAACCCGCATGCGGGCGAAAACGGCTACCTGGGGCGCGAGGAAATCGAGGTCATCGCACCCAGCCTGGCGGCGGCGCAGGCGCGCGGCATCGATGCGCGCGGCCCGTACCCGGCCGATACGCTGTTCCAGCCTAAATATTTACAAGACGCCGACTGCGTGCTGGCCATGTACCACGACCAGGGCCTGCCCGTGCTCAAGCACGCGACCTTTGGACGCGGCATCAACGTCACGCTCGGCCTGCCCCTGATCCGCACCTCGGTCGACCACGGCACCGCGCTCGACCTGGCGGCGCAGGGGCTGGGCCTGGCCGATTGCGGCAGCATGGAAGAGGCGATCCGCGCCGCCATGGACATGGTCACGGCCAGTCAGCGCACGGCCAGCCGCACACATTCAACGAAAGATTAAATGAAACACGTAGCACGCAAACGCTTCGGCCAGAACTTCCTGACCGATAAGCTGGTCCTGACCAGCATCATCGACGCGATCGACCCGCGCCAGGGCGAGGCGATGGTCGAGATCGGCCCGGGCCTGGCGGCGATGACGGCGCTGCTATTGAAACAACTCGACCACATGCACGTGGTCGAACTCGACCGCGACCTGGTGGCGCGCCTCGAAAAAGCCTACCCGCGCGAAAAGCTGACCGTGCATTCGGCCGACGCCCTGAAATTCGATTTCGGCGCCCTGCCGGTGCCGGAAGGGCAGAAGCTGCGCATCGTCGGCAACCTGCCGTACAACATCTCGAGCCCGCTGCTGTTCCACCTGGCCGAGTTCGCGCACCTGGTCGAGGACCAGCATTTCATGCTGCAAAAGGAAGTGGTCGAGCGCATGGTGGCCGAGCCCGGCACCAAGGCCTATGGCCGCCTGTCGGTGATGCTGCAATGGCGCTACGACATGTCGCTGCTGTTCATCGTGCCGCCGACCGCCTTCGATCCGCCGCCCCAGGTCGAGTCTGCCATCGTGCGCATGATCCCGACCCGGAACAAGCTCGCCGTCGACGGCGCCACCCTGTCGGCCGTGGTGCAGAAGGCCTTCTCGCAGCGGCGCAAGGTCATTCGCAACTGCGTGGCCGGCATGTTCACCGAAGCGCAATTGGTCGAGGCCGGCATCGATCCGGGCGTGCGGCCGGAGAACGTCAGCCTGGAGCAGTACGTGGCGCTGTCGAATATCCTCAAGCCGGTGTAAGCCACACCAGGCTGGGCGCGGGGCGGGCATCGGCCCCGCTGCGCGCCCCGCAACTCATCCGTGCCGCAGCGCACAAACCCTTCATATCCCCGCTTTATGCGCTTCATCGTGCGCTTTGTGCAGTTCGTCGCAGTCCGATGGAAGGCGACAAGGGCGCTTGCTAAAGTACTCCCATCGAAAGCCGAAACGGCACATATCTCACCGAAGGGAGTCTGAAATGAACGTCCTCAAACACATGGAATCGATGTTCCTGGTCGCTGCACTGGTCGTCGGCGTGAGCACCTACGCCAGCGCCGAGAGCTACAAGGCCCAGGTCCGCGCCAGCGAAATGGTCTCGGTCGGCAACGAGAAAATGGCAATCGTGAAAGTCACCGGCAAGCGCCTCCCGGCCGCCACCAAGTTCGGTTGAGCCGGCTCCCAATAGCGCGGGCAAAAAAAAGCCCGCCGTTGCGGGCGGGCTGAAATCCAATTCTTTTCTGAGGAGAGTTGGAGGAGACAGGTGCAATTATGCTGCACCACAACATATACGTCTAATTTTCTTTAGGAATGATCGACATATATATTGTGAATGTCTCTCTGCCTCAGGTTGCGTTGGTGGTGCAGTTGATGCGAATCGACGCGATGTCCTCGTCGCCCATCTCGCCGGCACCGTTGGTGACGGTGCAGGTCTGGCCTGTTGGCTGCTGCAGGACGGTCACGCCATAGGTCGTTTTGTAGGTGACCTGTGTCGGGAACGTGAAACTGGTTGGATAAAGACCCGTCGCCGTATCCTTGGTCAGCGTCAGCTGATTGCCGCCATTGGTCAGGATCAGCGTGTCCGCTGCCAGGCCCGTGATTTGTCCGCCGATCGTATGGGTGGCCAGGTTGCATACGAACTGTGCATTGATGACGGAGAGGCGGCCAGCCGTATCTGACGTGATGTTGCCTTGCACGTCTGCAGGGCCGCACACCTGATGAGGCGGCTGCTGATAAATCGTTGTGCCGTTCTCGTTCGTGCCGATCGGCTTCAAGGTGATGCTGTAGGCGTCGCCGTAGTCCAGCTGGTTCGGGAAGGCATAGTTAATCGTCGGCACGAGCTTGCCGCTGCCGTCAGTTTGCGGCTGAATGGCGACTTCCATGCCGTTCGTCACAAGGACCAGCGGGCCGTACTGCAGGTTGGTGACCGTTCCGCCAACCGTATATTTCGACGTGCCGCCACCACAGGCCGCAAGGCCCGCTGCCAGGGTCAGCGCGCACAGCGCCAGGATCGATTTTTTCAAATGAGTCTCCACGAAATGATTAAGCGCAGCGCACGACGACGTTGTTGATGTCGGTATCGCGCATGGTGGCGCTTGCGTTCTCGACCGTACAGGTGCGGCCTTCCGGCTGGCGCAGGATGGTGACGCCGTAAGCCAGGTCTTCCGTCACCGGCGCCATGTTGAAGTTGAAGTCGAGGGGGTTGTCGGAACCGGATGGCGCGATCTCCTTGCGGTCGATGCCGTTCACGAGCACCAGGCCGGTCGCGTTGCCGAGGCCGAGGATCTTGCCGCCCAGCGCATGCGTGCGGATCGTGCACGACACGACGACGGTCTCGATGGTGAAGACGGCCTTGCCCGAGCCACTCGAGACAGCGCAATTTTTGATCCCGTCGACATTCGGCGGGACGCTTTTCACCTCGACGTTGTAGCCGGAATCGGTTTCGACGCGGGTCGGGAAGAAAAATCGGCCGGGCGCGTTGACGGCGAGATCGTCGCGGCCATTGTTCGTCAGGACCAGGCCAGGCTTGGTGACGCCGAACGCCGTGCCGCCGACATAGACATCACCGTCGCCGCCGCCGCAGGCGGACAGGCTGAGCGCGCATGCGAGCGCGAGGCCGGCACGCAGGGGGGAACGAATCATAATTTCTCCAAAAAAGGGGAGGGACAAGGCGCGCAAATCGTGAGGCGCCGGACAGCATGGTAGAAGTTTGCCCATCATTTTAGAGCATTTGACAAGGGCCGGGCTCATTAGGCTTTGTATCACGGTGTAACGGGTGGCGTCGGCCTCGCGTCAGCCGCGCACGTTTGCATTTCGCCGCTGGCCTCGCTATGCTGGATCCATCCTCACGACCGCCTGCGATGAAGCCTTCCAACCGCCGCCCCTGGCCCAAAGCCATCCTGTTCGACCTCGACGATACGCTGTGGCCGATCGCGCCCGTCATCGTGCAGGCCGAACAGACCCTGTTCGCGTGGCTTGCCAACAACGCGCCGCGCGTGGCCGAACGCTTCAGCATCGACAGCCTGCGCCAGGCGCGTCTCGAGCTGCTCGCGCGCCGTCCCGAATTCCAGCTCGACCTGGGCGCACTGCGCCGCGCCGGCCTGATCGCCGCCTTCGAGCAGGCCGGAGAAGACGCGGACAAGGTCGAACTGGCCATGACCGAATTCTTCGCCGCCCGCAATGCCGTGATTCCCTACGACGACGTGCTGCCCGGGCTCCTGCGCCTGAAGGGGCGGGTGCTGGTCGGGTCGGTCACGAACGGCAATGCCGACCTGCAGACGATCGGCCTGTCCAACCATTTCCATGTCTCGGTGGCGGCCCCGAGTTTCGGCCGGGCGAAACCGGATGCGTCGATTTTCCACGCTGCCTGCGACGCGCTCGGCGTGGCCGCGCACGACGCCGTCCACGTCGGCGACGACCTGCTGCTCGACGTCCAGGGCGCCCAGCGCGCCGGCCTGCGCGCCGTGTGGATGAACCGCACCGCCAGCCGGCGCCACCTGGAAGAGGGCGTGCAGCCGGATGCGATCGTGGCGAACATGGATGGATTGCTCGACTGGCTCAAGCGCGAACATCGATGAGTGCGCGTTCCGCACAGGGCGTGCCTGAGGGTGCATAATAGACACGCAACCATTCTGCGCGCCTCCACTTCCCATGCAACTTGAACCCCGAGCCCAAACCCTGCTGAAAGCCCTCGTCGAGCGCTATATCGCCGACGGCCAGCCGGTCGGGTCGCGTGCGCTCTCGAAAATTTCCGGCCTCGACCTGTCGCCGGCCACGATCCGCAACATCATGGCCGACCTCGAGGAAATGGGCTATGTCGCCAGTCCCCATACCTCGGCCGGCCGGGTGCCGACGCCGCGCGGCTACCGCCTGTTCGTCGACACGCTGCTGACGGTGCAGCACCTCGACGGCCAGCACGGCGTCGACGCCGGCAGCATGCGCCTGCCGCTCCAGCAGCCGCAAAAAATCATCGCCAACGCGGCGCAGATGCTGTCCTCGCTGACCCAGTTTGCCGGCGTCGTGCAAAGTCCGCGGCGCGAATCGGTGTTCCAGCAAATCGAATTCCTGCGCCTGTCCGAAAAGCGCATCCTGCTCGTCATCGTCGACCCGCGCGGCGACGTCCAGAACCGCCTGCTGCTCACCGAGGTCGACTACACGCCGACCCAGCTGATCCAGTCGGCCAACTACCTGAACCAGAATTTCGCCGGCCTGACCTTCGACGAAGTGCGCATGCGCCTGACGGGAGAATTGCGCCAGCTGCAGGAAAATATCGGCGGCCTGATGCAGACGGCGGTGGAGGCGGGCAGCGAAATGGCCGAGGGCAACAACGAGATGGTCATCTCGGGCGAGCGCAATTTGCTGTCGGTCTCGGACCTGTCCTCGAACATGACTTCGCTGCGCCAGATGTTCGAGATGTTCGAGCAAAAGACCGGCCTCATGCAGCTGCTCGACATGTCGAGCAAGGCCGGCGGCGTGCAGATTTTCATCGGCGGCGAATCGAAGCTGGTGCCGATGGACGAGATGAGCGTGGTCACCGCGCCCTACGAGGTGAACGGCAAGATCGTCGGCACCCTGGGCGTCATCGGCCCGACCCGCATGGCCTACGAGCGGGTGATCCCGATTGTCGACATCACCGCGAAATTACTGTCGAATGCGCTGAGCCATCCCTAGGCCGAGGACCTGCCGTACGATCGCACCAATAAGAAACGGCGCCGCGGCGCCGTTTGTTATTGCGGATGCAAACTGTTCTTAGCTGCCGCTGCCGCCGCGGTGCGGACAGGCCGGCTTGATGCAATGGCCGTAGATTGCCAGCGCATGCTCGGCGATCTTGAAACCGCGTTCGGCGGCGATCCTGTTTTGGCGCGACTCAATTTCTTCGTCGAAGAATTCTTCGACGTGGCCGCAATCGAGGCAGACCAGGTGGTCGTGGTGCGAGCCGGCGTTCAGTTCGTAGATCGCCTTGCCGGTTTCGAAGTGGTTGCGGTTCAAGAGGCCCGCCTGCTCGAACTGGGTCAGCACCCGGTAGACGGTCGCCAGGCCGACGTCCATGTTTTCGGCCAGCAGGATTTTGTAGACGTCTTCCGCCGTCAGGTGCCGCACTTCGCTGTTCTGGAAAATTTCGAGGATCTTCAGGCGCGGCAGGGTCGCCTTCAGGCCGCTCGCCTTCAGGTCGGTAGGACTGTTACTCATGTTTGTTACTCGTAGATGGGCGGAGTGCTTTATGATATAGCGTTTTGGAAGCTCCCGCTTAAACGTTTTGAGGTTACTTATGCGTCTCTTTGATGCCGTTGTTCATCGCGCCAAGGCCCGGGGCACGCTCGCCGCCGCCCTTGCCTGCACGCTTGTATTGTCCGGCTGCGCATCCTGGCGCAACCAGACCAAACCGGCCGCACCGGTGAATACGTCCGCCGCCGCCCTGCAGTCCGACGCCGGCATCTCGGCATCGCTGGCCAATGCTGGTGCGCAAACGACCCAGGGCACGAAACTGCAGAAATTCCTGTGGATCTTCTCGCCTTACCGCCCGGACATCCAGCAAGGCAACTTCGTCTCGGCAGAAATGCTGAGCCAGCTGAAAGTGGGACAAACCCGCGAACAGGTGCGCTTCCTGCTCGGCACGCCGATGCTGATGGACATGTTCCACGCCGACCGCTGGGACTATCCGTTCTACCTCGCGCGCGGCAATGGCGAGCTGACCACCAGCCGCGTCACCATCTATTTCAAGGATGACGTCGTCGAGCGCTTCGAAGGCGGCAACCTGCCGACCGAGCGCGAATACATCGACCGCATCGCCGGTCCCGCCAGGAAGGTCGCCAAGGACGCGAAAAAAGCCGAGGCCATTTCCCGTCCGGTCGAGCCGTCGACCGCGGCCACGCCCGCCACTTCCTCGAACACGCCCTGAGACTGTCATGACGCAACTGAAAATTGCGGTCGCCGGCGCCAGTGGGCGCATGGGCCGCATGCTGATCGAAGCGATCGGCGCCGCTCCCGATGCCGTGCTCGCGGGCGCCCTCGACGTCGCAGATTCTCCCTTCGTCGGCCAGGATGCCGGCGCCTTCTCGGGCCAGCTCACCGGCGTGACGATCGAGTCCGACCTGGCGCGCGCGCTGGGCGACGCCGACTGCCTGATCGATTTCACGCGTCCGGAAGGCACGCTTGAACACCTGGCCTTCTGCGCGGCGAACAATGTCAAGATCGTGATCGGCACCACCGGCTTCGACGACGCCGGGAAAGCGGCCATTGCCGCCGCCGCCGAAAAAATCGCGGTGGTCTTCGCCCCGAACATGAGCGTGGGCGTCAACGTCACCTTGAAACTGCTGGAGATGGCGGCGAAAAGCTTCAATGAAGGCTACGACATCGAGATCATCGAGGCGCACCACCGTCACAAGGTCGATGCCCCGTCCGGCACCGCCCTGAAAATGGGCGAGGTCATCGCCGACGCACTCGGGCGCGACCTGAAGGACTGCGCCGTGTACGGGCGCGAAGGCGTGACCGGCGAGCGCGACCCGTCGACCATCGGCTTTGCCACCGTGCGTGGCGGCGACATCGTCGGCGACCATACGGTACTCTTTGCCGGCACCGGCGAGCGCATCGAAATCACCCATAAATCGAGCAGCCGCGTGACCTACGCACACGGCGCCCTGCGCGGCGCGCGTTTTATTGCGGACAAGGCCAACGGCCTGTACGACATGCAGGACGTGTTGTCCCTGAAAGGATGATCCCATGGCAGTGGCAGAACTGAACGGCGCGGCAATCCTCAACGAAGCGACCTTCTTCGCCGAGAGCCGCAACGCTTTCGGCTTTCACACGGCCTCGGGCGACACGATCGACACCTGGGTCGATTGCCTGAGCTACCTGCGCGACGAAGAAAACATGACCAAGTTCCGGCTGCAGCCGAACGAAGTCCTGGAAATCGTCATCACCGACAGCGCCGCCCTGCGCAAGCGCCTGCCGGACCTGATCGACGAGATCGTCTTCTGCGTCGGCGGCATCAACGAGCGCTACGAAGACTACGGCGAGAAGCCGGCGCTGGAACTGGTGCTGCGCTAACCGGGTTTCGCCTTTTGCCCGCAAACGGCCTGCGGCGCCTCCGCCTTTTGCATGCAAGCGGCCCGCGGCAATGCCCGTACGGGGGCATTGAGGCCAATGGCCTCAATGACGGGTTCACCGGGCTCTCCGAGCCCACGCGGATCATGCGCACCACTAACAGCGCAGCAGCAGCTCCACCAACCCATGCATGCCCGAGATGGACATGACTCCAGACGACCTTCTACCGGCGAAAACGTCCTCCTCGGCCGCCGCAAGGTGGCGGAGCACATGAACCTGGCCGAGATCGACAGCATCCTCGTCATCGGCAAAGTCTGCGCCATGCGCCGCTACCTGATGACCCTGGCCCGCCACTGGCCCGGCATCGCCGTCTCGGCCTGCGCCATTAACTACTTCGGCCTGCCGGCTGAACGCTGGCACGAGCACGATGAATTCCGCGCACGCGTGCTGAACGAGTACCACAAGATCCCGCACTACCTGGCGCAGGACTTCCTGCGCGAGCTGGATGGGCATGCGCCGTATCCGCTGCTCGCTACCGTCCCATGAGGCGGCTCGGCAAGGCGCTGCTCGCAATCGCCACACTGGTATTGGTCTATCTCGCCGTCGTGGCCGGGTGGGCAGCGGCCTCGGTCGACACCCTGCTGGCCCGGCATCCGGCCACGCAGGAGTCGCCCCTGTCGCCACGCCAGCTTGCCATCCTGCTGAAGATCGAAGACCCCACCTTCTTGACGCACCATGGCCTGAGCCTGGCCGACGGCCAGGGCGTCGCGACGATTTCTTCGGCAGTGGCGCGCGAGCTGTTCCTGTACGACGTGCCGATGACGGGTGTGAGCGGCGCACTGCAGCGCTTCTACCGCGCCGTCTTCGAGTGCTGCAAGAAGGTCGATCTCGGCCGCGACACCATGGCGCTGGTGCTCGACGCCAGCGCATCGAAAGAGCGCCAATTGGCGCTCTACACCGCGACCGTCTACATGGGCCGGCATGAAGGACGGCAGGTGAGGGGACTCACGGCCGCCGCCCAGGCCTATCTGGGCAAGCCGCTGGCAGCAGTACACGATGACGAGATGGCAGGGCTGGTCGCCATGATCAAGGCGCCGAACGAATTTCACCCCACCCGCAACCGGGACGCTTACCAGCTGCGCCTGGCGCGGGTGCGCGCCGTGCTGGCCGGACGCTGCCGGCCCGACGGCTGGCTCGACACGACCTACGCGCACTGCGGCCGCTAAAAACTGCTGGGGTCAGGTCTGACATTCGGACACGGACGCTACCTTAGTCCACTGAGTTCACCTTCTCAAAAGCAGCAACAGCCCGGCTGACTGTTTTGGCCGATACACCGAAAGCGCATGCAATCTGGGGCATTGTGAACGCGGTCGACAGGTAGGCGCGTGCCATTGCTTCGCTTCTGTCGGCGTACCTAGCCTGATACGCGGCAAGCGTAAGCGCCACTGCACGCCGCTCTGTCCTGGCAACTTCCACGAGTTCTTCGGACCGTTGCATTTGCTGGTGGTGCGACACAAAATTATCGTCGCCCAACAAGATCTGGTGACGGGTGGCAGCGAGCGGGCTGGCTTTGCTAATTCCTGCCAGGACAAATGCCCGATAAGCAGCGACGGCTGCCGCGTGAGCAGTGCCGAACCGGCCGAGTAGCCAATCACGCTCGAGCCAACTCAGAGAGTGTTCCTGGCTGACAAAATAATGGCTACTCCACTGCCAATCGTCCAGGGACGACACCAGTTTTGCGCGCAATGGATTCAGCACGATGTACCGGGACAATTCCAAAAGATAACTTTCTTTCTGCACCAAAATGGCTTTGTAACGCCCTTGGAACAGGTGCCCGACAAGGCCGTGCCGCCAATTGAAACGTTGGGTGTACAAGCCATTGAGTTGGCGCATGCCCTGCGAAAGATTCCCCTCCACTGTTTCGACCAGCAGGTGATAGTGATTCGTCATCTGGCAAAAGCTGTGGACGACGAAGTGGTGGCGTTCGCACACCCGTCCAAGTATGTCCAGCCAGGCACGGCGATCGCCATCGTCCCGATAGATTGGATTACGCCGGTTGCCGCGCGCCGTGACATGGTAGAGGGCGCCGGGAAATTCGAGTCGGAGTGGTCGCGTCATACCCGTAACGGTACTGGCTGCTTGCTCCGTAGCGCTGAGATTGCGCAGTTGTCTGCCGGGCAGGCCTGAATATGTAGTTGAGCTCGTGTCCGAATGTCAGACCTGACCCCAGCTCTTTCCAGATGAACCAGTATAATGTTCTGCTCCACCCTCCCACATTCCGTCCGCAGAACATCATGCAAGATAAATATAGTCCAGCCGAAGTTGAACAGGCCGCGCAGGCGTACTGGAAGTCGATCGATGCCTATAAGGCCGTCGAGCACGACCCACGTTTCCCGAAGGGCAAGTACTACGCCTGTTCGATGCTGCCTTACCCATCCGGCAAGCTGCACATGGGCCATGTGCGCAACTATACGATCAATGACGTGATGTACCGCTACCTGCGGATGAACGGCTACAACGTGCTCATGCCGATGGGCTGGGACGCCTTCGGCATGCCGGCCGAAAATGCGGCGATGGCGAACAATGTGCCGCCGGCCGAGTGGACCTATTCGAACATCGCCCACATGCGCGGGCAGATGGAGTCGATGGGCCTGGCCATCGACTGGTCGCGCGAAATGACGGCCTGCAAGCCCGAGTACTACAAGTGGAACCAGTGGATGTTCCTCAAGATGCTGGAAAAAGGGATCATCTACCAGAAGACCGGTACCGTGAACTGGGACCCGGTCGACCAGACCGTGCTCGCCAACGAGCAGGTCGTCGACGGCAAGGGCTGGCGTTCGGGCGCGCCGATCGAGAAGCGCGAGATCCCGATGTACTACATCCGCATCACGGATTACGCCGACGAACTGCTCGACTATGTCGACAACAAGCTGCCGGGCTGGCCGGAACGCGTGCGTACCATGCAGGCCAACTGGATCGGCAAGTCGGTCGGCGTGCGCTTCGCCTTCCCGCACGTGATCATGGACGACGCCGGTGAACTGATCAACGACGGCAAACTGTACGTCTTCACCACCCGCGCCGACACCATCATGGGCGTGACCTTCTGCGCCGTGGCGGCCGAACACCCGCTGGCCCAGCACGCCGCACAGAACAATCCGGAGCTGGCGGCCTTCATCGCCGAGTGCAAACTCGGTTCCGTCATCGAAGCCGACATGGCGACGATGGAAAAGAAGGGCATGCCGACGGGTCTGTTCGTCACGCACCCGGTCACCGGCGAGCAGGTGCCGCTCTGGGTCGGCAACTACGTCCTGATCACCTATGGCGACGGCGCCGTGATGGGCGTGCCGGGCCACGACGAGCGCGATTTCGAATTCGCCAAAAAATACAATTTGCCGATCAAGCAGGTGGTCGAAGTCGAAGGCAAGGAATATTCGCTGGATGCCTGGCAGGAGTGGTACGGCGACAAGGAGCACGGCCGCACCATCAACTCGGGCAAGTACGACGGCCTCGATTACACCTCGGCCGTCAACGCCGTGTCGGGCGACCTCGCCGCCCAGGGGCTGGGTGACAAGAAGGTCACCTTCCGCCTGCGCGACTGGGGCATCTCGCGCCAGCGCTACTGGGGCACGCCGATCCCGATGATCCACTGCGCCGAGTGCGGCGTGGTGCCGGTGCCGGAAGCCGACCTGCCGGTCGTGCTGCCCGAGCACCTGGTCCCGGACGGCACCGGCAACCCGCTGAACAAGGACGAAGCATTCCTGGCCTGCACTTGTCCGAAGTGCGGCAAGCCGGCGCGCCGCGAGACCGACACGATGGACACCTTTATCGATTCGTCCTGGTACTACATGCGCTATACCTCGCCTGGCTCGAACGATGCCATGGTCGACGCGCGCAACGATTACTGGATGCCGATGGACCAGTACATCGGCGGCATCGAACACGCCGTCATGCACCTGCTGTACGCGCGCTTCTGGACCAAGGTCATGCGCGACTTCGGCCTCGTGAAATTCGACGAGCCCTTCGTGAACCTGCTGACCCAGGGCATGGTCCTGAACGAGACCTATTACCGCGTCGACGCGTCGGGTAAAAAGACCTGGTTCAACCCGGCCGACGTGGAACTCGTTTTCGACGACAAGGGCCGTCCGCAGAGCGCGACCCTGAAGCTTGACGGCCAGCCAGTCGAAATCGGCGGCACCGAGAAGATGTCGAAGTCGAAGAACAACGGCATCGATCCTGCAGCGCAGATCGAGCAATACGGCGCCGACACCGCGCGCCTGTTTACGATGTTCGCTTCGCCGCCGGAGCAAACCCTGGAATGGTCGGACAGCGGCGTCGAAGGCGCAAGCCGCTTCCTGCGCCGCGTCTGGGCCTATGGTTACGCGCAGCGCGAACGCATCGCGGCGGCCCTGGCTGGCCAGCAGCAAGGCACCCTTGAAGAAGCGCATAAAACCCTGCGCCGCGAAGTGCACAAGATCCTGCAGCAGGCCGATTACGACCTGAAGCGCATCCAGTACAACACGGTGGTCTCGGCCTGCATGAAGATGCTCAACACGATCGAGCAAGCCAAGCTGCCCGAAGGCGTGGCGGGCGACGCGGTCGTGGCCGAAGGCCTGTCGATCTTCCTGCGCATGCTCAACCCGGTGGCGCCGCACATCACCCACGCGCTGTGGCAGGAACTGGGCTTTGCCGGCGTCTACGGCGGCATCCTCGACGTGCAGTGGCCTGAAGTCGACCCGCAAGCGCTGGAGCAGGCCGAGATCGAGATGATGATCCAGGTGAACGGCAAGCTGCGCGGCTCGGTGAAGGTGGCGAAAGACGCCGACAAGGCCTCGATCGAAGCGGCCGCGCTGGCGTCCGAATCGGTCCAGAAGTTCATCGAAGGCACGCCGAAGAAGATCATCGTCGTACCCGGCAAACTCGTCAACATCGTGGTGTAAGGCATGCGCGCTCAAACCTCCTTCCTTGCGCGCGCCTGTGCGGCGCTGCTGCTCGTTACCACGCTGTCGGCCTGCGGCTTCCACCTGCGCGGCTCGAACGGCGCTTACACCATGCCGTTTACCAGCATCTACCTGGCCTTCCCGGACACTTCGCCGCTCGGCAATGAGCTCAAGCGCAACCTGCGCGCCGGCGACCGGGTCGTCATCGCGAGCAAGCCGCAGGATGCGCAGGCCCGCTTCGAAGTGCTCTCCGAAGCGCGCAACAAGACGATCCTGTCGCTGAACAACCTGGGCCGCGTGCGCGAATACCTGCTCGGCTACACGCTGGTATTCCAGGTGCGCGACGCCACCGGCAACCTGCTGCTGGGCCCGACCGAGATCACGCTGCGCCGCAACCTCGCCTTCAGCGAAGAAGCCCTGCTGGCCAAGGAAGGCGAAGAAGCGCTGCTGTACCGCGACATGCAATCCGACCTGGTGCAGCAGATCATGCGCCGCCTGGCGGCGCTGAAGCCACCAGCAGCGCAGTGAGACGGTAATGCAATTAAGGCCTGAGGCGCTCGAGCCCCATCTGGCAAAGGGGCTGGCGCTGCTGTACGTCATCACCAGCGACGAACACCTGCTGGCGCTGGAAGCGGCCGATAAAATCCGCCGCGCCGCGCGCGCGGCCGGCCATACCGAGCGCGACGTGCTCACCGTCGAGCGTACCTTCAAATGGGGCGAACTGCTGGCGGCGAACCAGGCGCTGTCCCTGTTCGGCGATAAAAAACTGATCGAGCTGCGCATCCCGAGCGGCAAGCCCGGCAAGGACGGCAGCGCCGCCCTGCAGGCCTATGCGAAGGACCTCAGCCCCGACAACCTGACCCTGATCACGCTGCCCAAGCTCGACTGGCAGACGGCCAAGGCCTCCTGGGTGGCCTCGCTGCAGCAGGCCGCGGTCTATATCGAGATCCCGAGCGTGGAGCGCGCGCAGCTGCCGAACTGGATCGGGCAGCGCCTGGCCGCGCAAGGGCAGAGCGCCGACCGCACCGCGCTCGACTTCATCGCCGACCGCGTCGAGGGCAATTTGCTGGCCGCGCACCAGGAAATCCAGAAGCTGGGCCTGCTGCACGAACCGGGCAAGCTGAGCTACGAGCAGGTGCAGGACGCGGTGCTGAACGTGGCGCGCTACGACGTGTTCAAATTGTCGGAGGCGATGCTGATGGGCGACCCGGCACGCCTGGCGCGCATGCTCGAGGGGCTCAAGGGCGAGGGCGAGGCGCTGCCGCTGGTCTTGTGGGCCGTCTCCGAAGAAATCCGCACGCTGTTAAAATTGAAGTCCGGGATGGCGCAGGGAAGGCCGCTCGGGGCGCTGCTCAAGGAATACCGCATCTGGGGACCACGCGAACGGATGATGGATCCGGCTTTGCGCCGCATTTCCTTGCCTACGCTGGAAGCGGCGCTGCAGGAGGCGGCGCAGGTCGACAAGATGGTCAAGGGATTACGGGCCAAGGCGTTCGCGGGGGATGCGTGGGATGCGATGCTGCAGCTGGCCATGAAGGTGGCGCGGTAGATAACGGACCTGCAGGTGCGCCGTTATTGGTGCGCATGATCCGCGTGGGCACGGAGTGCCCGGTGAACCCGTCATTGAGGCCATTGGCCTCAATGACCCCGTACGGGATACCTCATCGACCCAGCATGCAGCAACCCGTAGGGTGGGCGGGTCTCCCGCCCACGCGTTCAACGCACGCTCGCACATCGAAACGCCTCGATATCTAATGCCTCAACGCTAATTGGAATCAACCATGGACATCACCGACTACATGCACACGCTGGGCCGCAACGCCCGCGCTGCCTCGCGTGCGATGGCGCGCGCCGATGGGGCGACGCGTAACCGCGCGCTGCTCCTGATTGCCGAGGCCATCGAACGCGATGCGGCGCAGCTGGCGGCGGCCAATGCGCTCGACCTCGACGCCGCGCGCGCGGGCGGACTGGCGCCGGCCCTGCTCGACCGCCTGGCCCTGTCGCCCGCCGCCATCACCACCATGGTCGAAGGCCTGCGCCAGATCGCGGCCTTGCCCGATCCGATCGGCGAAATCTCGAACATGAAGTCGCGCCCGAGCGGCATCCAGGTCGGCCAGATGCGGGTACCGCTGGGCGTCATCGGCATCATCTATGAAGCGCGCCCGAACGTGACGGTCGACGCGGCGGGCCTGTGCATCAAGAGCGGCAATGCGGCGATCCTGCGCGGCGGCTCGGAAGCGATCCACTGCAACCGCGCGCTGGCCAAGCTCGTCACCGAAGGCCTCACCAGGGCCGGCCTGCCGCTGGACGCCGTGCAGGTGGTCGATACCGTCGACCGCGCCGCGGTCGGCACCCTGATCACGATGCCGCAGTATGTCGACGTCATCGTCCCGCGCGGCGGCAAGGGGCTGATTGCGCGCCTGATCGAGGAAGCGACGGTCCCGATGATCAAGCACCTGGACGGCATCTGCCACGTCTACATCGACGACAAGGCCGATATTGCAAAGGCGCTGCCGATTGCCTTCAACGCCAAATGCCACCGCTACGGCACCTGCAACACGATGGAAACGCTGCTGGTGGCGCGTTCGGTGGCTGCGGCCGTGCTGCCGCAGCTGGCGGAGCTCTACAAGACGAAAGAAGTCGAGCTGCGCGCTGACGAAGAAGCGCAGGCGATCCTGGCCGGCTATCCGCACCTGGCCGCCGCCGTCGAAGAAGACTGGAGCACCGAATACCTGGCCCCGATCCTGGCCGTCAAGGTGGTGGCCGGCATCGAGGAAGCGATGGACCACATCGACCGTTATTCGTCCAAGCACACGGAAGCCATCATTACCGAAGACTACAGCGCGGCGCTGCGTTTCCTGCGCGAGGTCGACTCGGCCTCGGTAATGGTCAACGCCTCTACCCGCTTTGCCGACGGTTTCGAGTACGGCCTGGGCGCGGAGATCGGCATCTCGAACGACAAGCTGCACGCGCGCGGCCCGGTCGGGCTGGAAGGACTCACTTCACTCAAGTACGTCGTGTTCGGTCACGGCGAAATACGCAGTTAATAATACGCAGCTAATAACAAGGAACCCATGTACCTCTGGATCAAAGCCTTCCACATCATCTTCATCGCCTCCTGGTTCGCCGGCCTGTTCTACCTGCCGCGTATCTACGTCAACCTGGCGCAGGAAACCGATCCTGCGGCCACCACCCGCCTGCTCGGCATGGCGCGCCGGCTGTTCCGGTTCACCACGATCCTCGCCGTTCCGGCGCTGCTGCTGGGCCTCTGGTTATGGCTGGGTTTCGACATCAAGGGCGGCTGGCTGCACGCGAAACTGGCGCTGGTGCTGCTGGCGATCGGCTACCATCATGCCTGCGGCTCGATCCTGAAGAAATTCGAGGGCGGCGTGAACAAGCGCAGCCACACCTGGTTCCGCTGGTTTAACGAAGTGCCGGTCGTGCTGCTGATGCTGATCGTGATCCTGGTCGTCGTCAAACCGTTTTAATTTGCATTCCCGGCCGGGTGCGCAGGCGCGCCCGGCCACACTATTTTTCACTTACGGACAAAGGGTACCCCCATGACCTCCTATTTTTGCCCCTGCCCGCGCGGCATGGAAGCGGCGCTCGCCGAAGAACTCACTGAAATCGCCGCGGCGCACAGTCCGACGCTGAAGGTTCACAACCAGGTTCCCGGCGGCGTGCACTGCTCGGGCACCCTGGTCGACGCGTATCGCGTCAACCTGCATTCGCGCATCGCTTCGCGTGTGCTCATGCGCAT
This sequence comes from Massilia sp. FBCC-B171, assembly GCF_059134155.1. Lineage (NCBI taxonomy): Bacteria > Pseudomonadati > Pseudomonadota > Betaproteobacteria > Burkholderiales > Oxalobacteraceae > Massilia > Massilia sp. FBCC-B171. The sequence goes on from NZ_CP101443.1 coordinate 381,646, forward strand.
GGGCCAGCGCAGCTACAACAACGAAAACGACATCTACGACCTGGTGCTCGAGCAGCCGTGGGAAGACTGGTTCGGCGTCGACCACACGATCCGCGTCGACGTCACGGCCGTCAAGTCGCCACTCAAAAGCCTCGAGTTCACGACCCTGAAAATCAAGGACGCGATCTGCGACCGCTTCCGCGACATGTTCAACAAGCGTCCTTCGGTCGACACGCGCGAGCCGGACATGCGCATCGTCGGCTTCCTCGACGCGCGCAACTTCATCATCTACCTCGACACCTCGGGCGAAGCGCTGTTCAAGCGCGGCTGGCGCGAAGAGACGGGCGACGCGCCGCTGCGCGAGAACCTGGCCGCCGGCATGCTGCGCGTGTCGGGCTGGAAGCCGGGCACGCCCCTGTTCGACCCGATGTGCGGTTCGGGAACGATCCTGGTCGAGGCGGCGCAGATGGTGCAGGGCATTCCGCCCGGTGCACGCCGCCGCTTCGCCTTCGAAAAGTTCGCCGACTTCGAGCGCGAAGCCTGGCAAGAGATGAAAGCCGCGATCAAGGCCAATCCGCTGCCGGCGGAACCGACGATCTTCGGCTCCGACATCTCCGGCGACATGGTCGAGATGACGCGCCATAACCTGAAAATCGCCGGCATCCAGTTCGAGGTCCCCTTGAAACAGATCGAGGCCCAGCATGTGTCGCCGCCAGTCGACGGCCCCGGCATCCTGCTGACCAACCCGCCCTACGGCGAGCGGATCGGCGTGCGCGGCGACTCGACCATGGCGCCGGACGAGATGGCGGTGTCCTTCTATTCCGCGCTCGGCACCACATTGAAACAGCGCTTCGCCGGCTGGACCGTATTCCTGTTCACGGCCGACCTGTCGCTGCCCAAGCTGCTGCGCCTGAAAGAAGCGCGCAAGACGCCGTTCTTCAACGGCGCCCTGGAATGCCGCCTGTTCCGCTTCGACATGGTGGCCGGCTATAACCGCCGCGAGGAAGCCAAGCCGAAGACCGACTTGCCGACCGACGCGAACTGATCCGCCATGCTGCCACCGAGCGACCCCGACCAGCTGCCCAAGGATCCTGTCATCCCGGTGCCTTTGCCGGCGCCGCACAAGATCGTCATGCTGTCGGCCGGTGGGCTGGCAACCCTGCTGGCCGGGTTGGCGATGCTCGGACCGTTCTCGATCGACGCGTATCTGCCGGCCTTCCCGCTGATCATGGCGAACCTGCATGCCTCGTCGATCGAGGTGCAGCAGACCCTGACGGCCTATATGCTGGCCTTTGCCGCGATGGTGCTCTGGCATGGCGCGCTGTCGGACGCCTTCGGGCGGCGCAACGTCATCCTGGTGTCGCTGGTCGTGTTCGCGATCGGCACCTTCGGCTGCGCGGCCGCGTCCACCGTTCATTACCTGTGGGTGTTCCGCATCATGCAGGGGGTCTCGGCCGGGGCGGGGGTGGTCGTCGGGCGCGCCATCATCCGCGACCTGTATGCGGGCGCGCCGGCCGCGCGATTGCTGTCGATGGTGACGATGATCTTCTCGATCGCACCGGCCCTGGCGCCCGTGCTGGGCGGCTGGATCGTCACCTGGTTCGACTGGCGCGCGATCTTCCTTGCGCTGTCGGCCTATACGGTGGTGCTGGGCTGGGTGTGCTGGAAGCACCTGCCCGAAACCGTGCCGCCGGCGCAGCGCCAGCCCTTCAATCCGCGCTTCCTGGCGCAGAGCTATGGCGCGATCTTCAGTTCCTTCCTGTTCCACATGAAGGCGGGCGTCACGGCCCTGAACTTCGCCGGCCTGTTCCTCTACATTACCGCCTCGCCGGTGCTGCTGCCGGTGCACCTCAAGCTTGGCCCGTCCGACTTCGCCTGGCTGTTCGTGCCGACCGTGGGCGGGATCTTCCTCGGCTCGATGGCAGCCAACCGCCTGGCCGGCAAGTACAGTTTCGCGCGCCAGATCGGGATCGGCTTCGCCTTCATGCTCAGCGCCGTCACCTTCAATGTCGGCTACCACCTGTTCCTGCCGCCGGCGCTGCCGTGGACCGTGCTGCCGATGTTCTTCTTCACCTTCGGCAGCGCACTCATTTCACCGGGCGCCACGCTGCTCGCGCTCGACCTGTTCCCGCATATCCGCGGCACGGCCGCCTCCTGCCAGTCCTTCCTGGTCACCCTGCTGGGCGCGATCGTCGCCGGGGTCATCGCTCCGGCCCTGTCGCACTCGGTGCTGGCGCTGGCGCTCGGCCAGGCCGGCTTCACGATCCTGGCGCTCGGGTTCTGGCTGACCTCACGCCAGTACCGTAAAATCCTGGCCCGCAAGCCTTGAATCGCAAACAGCAGGTTTATGGGCGTAGTTTTGTTTCAAATTGTCAATACATTCATGCAAAAAGCATCATTCTTAAGCGGGAAAATCACACTTTTAACAGAAAGTATTGTTCCCAATCAGAAATGTATATATGCTAAGACGGCTTTTTGATCTGGATCAACACCAAGAATTGCCTTCTTATCCAGAGATTACATGAACGTCTGTCGTGGTAGCCCGGTCCGGGAATGCCACCCCAAAAACTTCGTACCGTGGCGTCGCTCGAGACAATGCAACAACCAGACCAGGATATCCGTAATCGCCTGCTGATTGCCCGGCTCCCGGCGATGCCGCAGATACTCATCAAGCTGATCGGGCATCTGCAGGCCGACGACCTTGGCATGCCTGAACTGGCCGCCCTGATCGCCAACGATGCGGGCATGACCGGCAAGCTGCTCGCCGTGGCCAGCAGCTCGGCCTACCACCGCAACCAGCGCGGCGTGAACCTCGAGCAGTCCCTCGTCGCCCTCGGCACGGACATGATCAAGACGCTGGTGATCAGCGATTCGGTATTCCAGACCTTTAACAGCTTCCCCCATTCGGGCAGTACCGACCTGCGCGCCTTCTGGAAGCGCTCGCTCAGCGCGGCCGTCATTGCGCGCGACATCGCGCAGCGCATCGACTACCCGCACCTGGAAGAAGCCTACCTGGCGGGCCTGCTGCACAATGTCGGGCGCCTGGCCTTGCTGGCCACCGCACCGAAGGAATACGCTTTCAACTTTACCGCGCTCGACGACGAGGACCTGTGCGCCGTCGAGCAGCGCACGCTCCAGATCACCCACGCTGAAGCCGGCGCCTGGCTGATCGAGCGCTGGCAGCTCGATTCCTTCCTGGCCGACGCGGTGCTGTACCACCACGAGTCGAGCGAACGCCTCGAGTCGGCCCATCCCCTGATCCGCATCGTGCGCCTGGCGCACCTAATGTCGAGCCACCCGGACGACAAGGCCGCTCTCGACGACGGCGCCGCCCTGTGCGGCCTCGATGCCGGCGAACTCGGTCCGATGCTGGCCAGCGCCGCGCGCCAGGTCGACAAGGCCGCGATCCACCTCGGCATCGACCTGGCCGGCGCCGACGACATCCCGGCGCCGCCGGCGTACGCGGCGCCCTTGATCGATCCGATCCAGCAGCGCCTGTCGGAAGAAGTACGCAACCTGGTGCTGGTGTCCGAAGTGGGGCAGACCTTCGCGCGCCAGCAGGGCGAGTCCGACCTGCTCGAATCGATGACGCGTTCGGCGCGCATCCTGTTCGACTTCGATAACACCGTGATCCTGCTGGAGAACCCGACCGGCCAGATGCTGATCGGCGCCCCCGGCGGCACGACCCAGCGCATCGCCGAATTCGCCATCCCGCTCAATAAAGGCGGGCTGGTCGCCGGCGCCGCCCTGCAGCGCCGCACTGCATACATCGGGCGCGAAGGCCAGCCCCTGAGCCTGGCCGAAGAGCAGCTGTTCCGCATGCTCGGCACCGACAGCCTGGTCTGCCTGCCGCTGGTGGCCGGCGACCGCTGCCTGGGCGTGATGGTGGGCGGCGTGGCGGCCTGGCAGGTGGCGGGCTGCCAGAAGCGCGAGCGCTTCCTGCAGTCCTTCGGCGCCCAGGCCGCCGCCGCGCTCGAGACGGCCTTGTCGGAGCGCGGCAACGCGCGCCGCCAGCTCGCCAGCGTGGCCGAGGAATACCGCGAAGCCTCGCGCCGCGTGGTGCACGAGGTGAACAACCCGCTGTCGATCATCAAGAATTACCTGAGTGTCCTCGACAGCAAGCTGGCGCGCCAGGAACCGGTCGCCACCGAGATGTCGGTGCTGAACGAAGAGATCGACCGCGTCGGCCAGCTGATCGGCACCCTGGCCGACATCAAGCCCCAGGAAAGCGGCCCGCGTCCGCTCGACGTGGCCAAGGTCGTCGACGACGTGGTGCGCCTGTTCCGCGCCGGCCAGTTCGTGCCGAACAGCGTCCAGATCGCCACCGCCATGGGCGGCGACGCGCGCCTGGTCGAGGGCGATGCCGACCTGCTCAAGCAGATCCTGGTCAACCTGGTCAAGAACGCGGTCGAGGCGCTGGCCGACAGCGGCGGCGGGCGCATCGAAATCGTCAACCGCGGCAGCGTCCACCGCGAGCGCCAGCTCTACGTCGAACTGGCCGTGACCGACACCGGGCCGGGCCTGTCGCCGGACGTGATGGCGAACCTGTTCTCGGTTGTACGCAGCACCAAGGATGGCACGCACCGGGGCCTGGGCCTGTCGATCGTGCACGGCCTCGTGAAGAAAATGAACGGCCAGATCGCCTGCCGCAGCGGCAGGGGCGGCACCGCATTCGAAATTCTGCTGCCGGCTTGGTCCGGCGCCAGCGCTGCGCCGGCATTGACGGCACGCGCACTAGGTTCAGTTTAAGGTCATGATGAACGAGTATCGTAACGGTGGGGATCCGGCCTTCCCCGCCCAGCATGCAGACACCGCTCCGCAGCCGCGCCTCCTGCTCGTCGACGACGAGCCGCGCCTGCTCGCCTCGCTCTACGAACTGCTGCGCGACCGCGGCTTCGACCTGACCACCGCCAGCTCCGGCAGCGAGGCCATCGCCCACCTGTCGCGCAGCCGCTTCGACCTGGTCCTGCTCGACCTGCGCCTGCCCGACATCGGCGGCCACGAGATCATGGACTTCATGAACGAACGCGGCCTCGACGCCGACGTGATCGTGATGAGCGGCGAAGTGGGCATCGATGCAGCCATCGGCGCCCTGAAACGCGGTGCCTACGACTACCTGCGCAAGCCCTACAGCCGCGAAGAGCTGATGAAAACGGTGGGCAATGCGCTCGAGCAGCGCCGCCTGGCCGTGGCCAACACGCTCATGGCGCAGCAGCTGGAAAACTCCGAAAAGATGTACCGCTACCTGGTCGACAGCTCGCCGGACATCATCTATACGCTGAACCACGAAGGCCGCTTCACTTTTGTGAACGACCGCGCCTACCAGCTGCTGGGTTTTTCGCGCGATGAACTGATCGGCAAGCACTATTCGATCCTGGTGCACGACGAAGACCTGGAGCGTGCGCGCTACGTCTTCAACGAGCGCCGCGTCGACGAGCGCGCTTCGCGCAACGTCGAATTGCGCCTGAAGTGCCGCGGCGCCAAGAGCAACAGCGGCGACCGCACCTTCAACAACACCTTGATGACGATCTCGCTGAACTCGATCGGCATGCACGTGCCCGACAGCGAAGTGCAGAAGCTCGAGTTCTTCGGCACCTACGGCGTCGCACGCGACATCACGGATCGCAAGCGCGCCGAGGAAGTCATTTCCTACCAGGCCTACCACGACATCCTGACCGACCTGCCGAACCGCATCCTGTTCAAGGACCGCCTGGGCCTGGCCGTGATCCAGGCCAAGCGCAAGCTGACCGAATTGGCCGTGATGTTCATCGACCTGGACCGGTTCAAACTGGTCAACGACACGCTCGGCCACGTCAAGGGCGACGAGCTGCTGCAGCAGGTCGCGGTGCGTTTGAAGGACTGCCTGCGCAAGGGCGACACGCTGGCGCGCCAGGGCGGCGACGAATTCACCATCGTGCTGCCGGAACTGCGCGACCGCGACGACGCCCGCGTCATCGCCGACAAATTCCTGGAAAGCCTGCACCGGCCCTTCGACCTGGACGGCCACGAAGTGCACATCTCGGCCTCGATCGGCATCGCCATCTATCCGGGCGACGGCGAATCGATCGACGAGCTGCTGCGCCACGCGGATATCGCGATGTACCAGGTCAAGGCGCTGGGCAAGAACGGCCACAGTTTTTACCATGACTCGATGCTCGACGTGTCGCACCAGAAGATCGCGCTCGAGCAATCGCTGCGCCGCGCGCTCGAGCATGGCGAGCTGGAGATGTATTACCAACCGCAGATCGATTCGGGCAGCGGGCGTATTGTAGGCGCCGAAGCGCTGATGCGCTGGAACCACCCGACGCGCGGCCTGCTGTCCGCAGGCGAGTTCCTGCCCTTCGCCGAAGAGAATGGCCTGATGCTGCCGATCTCGGATTGGATGATCGGCGCGCTGTGCCGCGATATGCTGCAATGGAACATGGCCAGCGGCCAGGCGGTGCGCCTGTCCCTGAACCTGTCGCCGCAATACCTCGACCGCGGCGACTTCTTCGAAAAGATGCGCGGCGCGCTGGTGCGCTACGGGATTTCGCCGGCCCAGATCGAGGTCGAGATCACCGAGAACATCTGCATCCGCAATCCGCAGTACGCGATCGAGCAGCTGAACAAACTGTGCCAGCTCGGGGTGTCGGTCGCGATCGACGACTTCGGCACCGGCTATTCGTCGCTGTCTTACCTGCACCGCTTCCCGATCCACACGATGAAGATCGACCAGTCCTTCGTCAAGGAGATCCACGACGCGAACGGGCACTATCCGGTGATCCTGGCGATCATCTCGATCGCGCGCGGCCTGAACCTGCACCTGGTGGCCGAAGGCGTCGAGACCGAAACCCAAGCGGACTACCTGCGCTCGAACGGCTGCGAGACGATGCAGGGCTATCTTTTCCACCGCCCAATCTCTCTGTCGAACTTCATCGGCGTGCTGCGCGCCCAGGCGCCGCTGGCAGGCGCCGTGCCGGGCGTGATGCAGCCCATCGTCTTCCCCACGCCGCTCGCGCGGCGTGCTTGACCGTTCGTGATGGACCGGGCCACGCCAGGCAGCGCGACCGTGCTTGAGGACGGCCCGGGAGAGCGCCACACGGCCGAATTCCTGCGCGTCAAAGGCCTCGCCGAGCGCGGCCTGGCCAGCGCCCAGCACCAGCTCGGCTTCATGTACGTCAACGGCCAGGCCGTGGCGCGCGACTACGAACTGGCCGTGGCCTGGTACCGCAAGGCCGCAGCGGCCGGCCTGGAGCAGGCCCAGTACAACCTCGGCGTCATGTACCAGAAGGGCCAGGGCGTTGCCCAGGACCACGCGCAGGCGCTGTACTGGTACCGCTGCGCGGCCGAGCAGGGCTATGCACCGGCCCAGTACAACCTTGGCTGGATGTTCGCCAAGGGGCAGGGCGCTCCTGTCGACGTGGCCGAAGCACTGCACTGGTTCAGCCAGGCGGCCGGCCAGGGCGACGCCGGCGCCCAGCACAACCTCGGCATGATGTTCGATGGCGGCAAGGGCGTGGCCCAGGATACCGATGCCGCCATCGACTGGTACCGCCGCGCGGCCGAACAGGGCTATGCGCGCTCGCAGTTCGCACTGGCGCTGCGCTACGACAGCGGCCAGGGCGTCGCGCGCGACCCTGCCCAGGCGCTCGACTGGCTGCGCCGCGCCGCCCAGCAGGACCACGCGCCGGCCCAGTTCAACCTCGCGCTGCGCTTCGACAAGGGCCAGGACCTGGCCCAGGACAGCGTGCAGGCGGTGCACTGGTACGAGCGCGCCGCGCAGCAGGGCCACGCCAGTTCCCAGTTCAACCTCGCGCTGATCTACGACAGCGGCCACGGCGTGCCGCGCGACGAAGCCGCCGCCCTGACCTGGTACCGGCGCGCCGCCGAACAGGGCCACGCCGCCGCCCAGGACAACCTCGGCCTGCGCTGCGAACATGGCCAGGGCGTGGAGCGCGATCCGGTGCGGGCCGCGCACTGGTACCGCCAGGCCGCCGCGCAGGGCTTGCCGTCCGCCCAGTATCACCTGGGCCAGCTCTACGACAACGGCAATGGCGTCGAACACGATCCGGCGCAGGCGGTGCACTGGTACGCCCAGGCGGCGGAACAAGGCCATTTGCGCGCCCAGTTCGACCTGGGCCTGCGTTACGAAAGTGGCGCGGGCGTGGCGCAGGATGCGGCGCGCGCCCTCGGCTGGTACCGGCGCGCGGCCGACCAGGAATACGCACCGGCCCAGCACATGGTGGGCGTGCTCCTCGACCGCATCGAGACGGGCGACCCGCGCGAAGCGGCGCACTGGTACCGCAAGGCGGCCGACCAGGGCCACGCGCTGGCCCAGTTCGCGCTGGCGCTGCGCTTCGACAGCGCCCACGGCGTCGCCCGCGACTACGAGGCTGCCCACTTCTGGTACCTGTGCGCCGCGCGCCAGGGCCATGCGCGCGCCCAGTTCAACCTGGGCGTGATGTATGCGGCCGGGCAGGGCACGCAGCGCGATTTACTCGAGGCCCATGGCTGGCTGGCGCGGGCGGCCGGCGGCGGCATTCCGGGCGCGGGACCGTACCTGAAGCGGATCACGTCGCGCATGGAGGCGGGGCAGCTGGCGATGCTGCAGGGGCATGAAGCGGCGTAGGATGGGCACTCTGTGCCCATGCGGTTGCATGCGTCGCGTCGTCGCAATTCAATACGCAGCCACTCCTTATCATCACAGGGGATAATCGCGTTTCGTTAGCGCATCGTTCCGCATGGGCACGGAGTGCCCATCCTACGAACCGCCTTTGTCCCGCCGCCGACTGCGCGCGCGCGTCGACCCTCCCCGGGCTGGTTTATACTGTGCACCCATACAGTTTCTCCATTCCGATGAAACTTTCCGACAAGCTCGAAATCCTGGCGGACGCCGCCAAATACGATGCCTCCTGCGCCAGCAGCGGGGCGCCCAAGCGTGCGTCCGATGGCAGCGACGGCGGTATCGGCGCGACCACGGGCATGGGTATCTGCCACAGCTATACGCCGGACGGGCGCTGCGTCTCGCTGCTGAAGATCCTGCTCACCAATTTCTGCGTCTACGACTGCCAGTACTGCGTCAACCGCCGTACCTCGAATGTCCCGCGTGCCCGCTTCTCGGTGGCGGAAGTGGTGAAACTCACCCACGATTTCTACCTGCGCAATTACATCGACGGCCTCTTCCTCAGTTCCGGCATCATCCAGTCGAGCGACTACACGATGGAGCAGCTCGTCGCCGTCGCGCGCACGCTGCGTGAAGTGCACAACTTCAAGGGCTACATCCACCTCAAGACGATTCCCGATGCCGACCCGCTGCTGATCGCCGAAGCGGGCCTGTATGCCGACCGCTTGTCCGTGAACATCGAGCTGCCGACCCACGACAGCGTGACGCGCCTGGCGCCGGAAAAGAACGTCCACACCATCAAACTGGCGATGGGGTCCATCCGGCGCAAGCTTGACGAAAAGGCCGAGGAGCCAAAAGCGCCGGCCTTCGCCCCGGCCGGGCAGAGCACGCAAATGATCGTCGGCGCCGACGCCAGCGACGACCAGACCATCCTGAACACGGCCGAGACCCTGTACGGCAGCTATAAACTCAAGCGCGTGTACTACTCGGCCTTCAGCCCGATTCCGCAGAGCCCCGACAGCGTGCCGCTGGCGCCGCCGCCGCTCTTGCGCGAGCACCGCCTGTACCAGGCCGATTTCCTCTTGCGCAGCTATGGTTTTACGGCGGGCGAACTGCTGCCGGCGGCCGGCAACCTGGCGCTCGACGTCGATCCGAAACTGGCCTGGGCGCTGAGTAACCGCGACCACTTCCCGATGGACCTGAACCGCGCCGACGCCGAAATGATCGCGCGCGTGCCCGGCATCGGCCTGCGCAATGCGAAACGCATCGTCGACCTGCGCCGGCTGCGCCGCATCCGCTGGGAAGATTTATCGCGCCTGCGCTGCAGCATGAAGAAGATCGCGCCCTTCGTCGTCACCGCCGACTACAAGCCGGCCCAGGGCCTGGCCAGTTCCGACCTGCTGCGGCGCCATCTGGGCGCGCCGGCGGAGCAGATGAACCTCTGGCCGGAACTCCAGGCGGCGTGAACATGGCGGCCGGTGCTGCTGCGATCGTTGCCGCCGGCCGGACGCTGGTGGTCTCCAGCTTTCCCGAGTGGCGCACGGCTGCGCGTGACCTGCTGATGCACGAGGTGGCGCCGGAACTGGTGACCTGGAACGAAGCCGGCACGCTGGGCGCCGACCTGTTCTCGGGTGCGCCCGCGCTGGATGCTTCTGACGATAATGTGCCTGCCGGGCCGGCCCCGGTGAAACCCGCACCGCACATTCCACGCGCCTTCATGGACATGCTGCAATCGGCCGCCTGCTGCCGCGTCCCCGACCGCTGGGCCTTCCTGTACCGGGTGATCTGGCGCTGGGTGCACGGCGAGCACGACGTGCAGTCGCCGGCCGACGTCGACGGCGTCAAGCTCGCGGCGATGGTGAAAGCGGTGCGCCGCGAGGAGCACGACATGCATGCTTACGTCCGTTTCCGCGAGCGCCCCGAGGAGCTCGGCCCGCCGCGCTTTGCCGCCTGGTTCGAGCCGCGCCACGACGTGCTGCCCCAGGTGGCCGAGCATTTCAAAAACCGCATGGGCGGCGTCACCTGGATGATCGGCACGCCCGAGGCGAGCGTGATGTGGGACGGCGCCACGCTGCATCACACGGGGCCATTGATGACCAGCGCGGCCGACCTGATTGATACCGGCGAAGCGCTCTGGCTGACCTATTACCGCAGCATTTTTAATCCAGCGCGCGTCAACGCCCAGCTGCTGCAAAGCCATATTCCGTCGCGCTTCTGGAAGAACCTGCCCGAGGGCGCGATCGTGCCGAACATGGTCAGCAATGCGGAACTCGGCGCGCGCAGCACCGGCCAGGCGCAAGCGGTCGGCCGCAAGAGCGGTTTTACCATCCCGATCGCCCCGGCCGATGCCCAGCCCGAGCGCCAGCAACCTTCGAAACTCGACGAATGCCGGCGCTGCGACCTGTGGCAGCACGCGACCCAGGCCGTGGGCGGAGAAGGGCCGAAGAAGGCGCAGATCATGCTGGTGGGCGAGCAGCCGGGCGACCAGGAAGACCTGGCCGGCAAGGCCTTTATCGGCCCCGCCGGCAAGCTGCTGGACCGGGTGTTTGCGGCGGCTGGTTTGGAACGGCGCGAGATCTATCTGACCAACGCCGTCAAACATTTTAAATGGGAGCCACGCGGCAAGCGGCGCCTGCACAAGACGCCGGCGCAGAAGGAAGTCGAGGCCTGCGGCTATTGGCTGGAGAAAGAACTGGCGGCAGTCCAACCGAAGGTCATCGTGGCGCTGGGCGCGACGGCCTTGAAAGCGGTGCTGGGGAGTGGCAGTGCCAAGCTGGGCGAGTCGATCGGCAAGGCGATCCGGCACGGGGAACACTGGGTCGTCACCGTCTACCACCCGTCCTACATCCTGCGCGTGCCGGATGAAGAAACCAAGCACCAGGCCTTCAATGTGATGGTCGAGGGCTTCAAGTTGGCGCAGCAGCTCCTGGCACGGCCGCCGGAAGAACCGCCGGCGTAAATCACCGGCCCGGCATCACCGCCACATCGAAGCGCACCATGTCCCCGGCGCTGACCTGGCGCGCAAGCGCCGGCGGCGTCACGGTCCCGATCGCAAAGCCCGGCTGCACCTGCACCACCGTCAGCGTGCCGACCGGCGACTCCACCGCCCCGAGCGGCACCAGTGGGTCAAGGCCATACACCTGCTGGCGCGCTTCCTGGCGGTAGATCACGAGCTGGTCTCCCGGCGCGACCGAGGAGGTGCTGCCGGCGTCGATGAAAATGCGCTCGCCCTGCACCTGCACCACGCGCGCCATGAAGGGCAGCGCCGCGATATCGGCCGAGATGGCGGCGATGCCCTGGTCGAGCGCGCGCAGGATGGCGCCGCCAAAGGGCGTGGCGGCGAAGCTGGCGCTGCCGAAGGGTTTGTCGCGCCCGACGCGGCGCTCGCCCACCTGCTCAACCAGCGCCGTGCGCCGTGCCAGCAGCACGCCGCTCAAGCCGTCGTGCACGTAGAAGGCGATCTCGATGCGGCGCGCGTCTTTCTTGACCAGGCCGTAGTAGGCCGGCTGCTCGAAATTGCCGGCGTCGAGGATCTCGCCCGAGACCACGAACTGGCTCTCGTACATCGTCGCGATGCGGCGCACTGCAACCGTGTCCGCGCTCGGCCCTTTGGCGCCGGGCGAAATCACATACGCGCTTTCCTTGCCGATGAATTTGCCGCTCGCGCTCATCCGGCGCAGCAGCTCTTGCGGCAGGCGGATGGCGATGTCGTCGACGTCGTCCAGCTGCGGCGAGCGGCGCAGGTGGAAGGGGGTGACGACGATTTTCTTCTTGTAGGCGAGGTTGACGCTGCCGCGCGGGCGCGCGTCTTCTTCCTTGACGGCGATGCGCACGTGCAGCAGCTGGCCGGTCTGCCATTCGCGCAGCACGGTGTAGCGCTCGAAATCGAAGGCCGGCTGCACGCGGCTGCTTTCCAGGGTCCGGCCGCGGGTCGAGGCGCCGCCGGCGGCGTCGACGCGGGCGCCGCTGCGTAGACCCAGCTGCTCGAGCGCGTCGCGGATGGCATTCTCGCGTGCGCGCGCCATGCCGCCCTCGGCGATCGCGGCGACGCCTTCGGCCTCGATCGGGGCCGCGCTGGCGGGAAGAGAAAAGGTCAGGAGCAGCGCCAGCATGGCGCCGCAGGCACGCCGCAAGTTAGCGGGCATGGTAGAACGAGGCGCCGTAGGCAGCGCCGGGACCGGCGTTGCCCACCATGCTGCGCGCGTTCTTCGCCACTGCCGGGGCAGCGTGCGGGGAAGGGGCTGGGGACTGGGCCGCATTGGTGTCGAAATCCATCTCCACGGTCGTCTCGTAGGTGCCGTCTTCGCGCTGGGCGACCTTGGTCACGCGCGCGCCACGGATGAAGGCGTCAATATACACCTTGAAACTGTCGTCCTTCAGCGCGAGCGAGCCAACCGTGCTGCCGCCTTCGACGCGCAGGCCGTACACCTGTTCGGCCATGGCGCGGTAGGCGTCCAGGCGCGCGGCGCGCATGGCCAGCAGCTTGCGCTGGGCCGGCGCGACGCGGTCGCACTGGCCTTCGCAGGACGCCATGTTGACGGCGCCGTAGCCGGTGGCGTTCAGGGTGACGATTGTCGATGGCGCAGCCGGGGCGGGCGTGGTGGTGATGCGCACGGTGCCGCATGCAGACAGCAGCGAGGCGGCGGCAAGGACGAGGGCAGCAACGAGTTTCATGACGGGTCCGGTAATCAAAGTGCAGGCGCGCGGAAAGGCGCGCTATCCTTCTGGATAACGGCCGCGGCCGCCGGATCTTGATGGACGTACGGAAATATTTATCCTGTAAATCCGCAAAATCGCTACTGGATTAGCGGCGTGTCAAGGTTTTCGAAGCTGCTTTGACAAGCTTTCGGTTCAGGACGAGGACAGCACGAACTGGTTACCGTCCGGGTCCTTCATGATCGCGAACTCGCCCCAGGGCTGCTTTTGCGGCGGCGAGACGAATTCGACGCCGCGGGCCGAGAGCTGGCGGTAGGTCGCCTCGACGTCGTCGCAGGCGAGCGAACCGTTGAACTGGCTGCCGATGCGCTCTTCCTGGCCGGGCGGCGTGAACAGCACGAAGCGCGTTTCCGAGGAACCGACGCGCAGTTCGATCCAGCGCTGCGGGCCGAAGGGCTGGTCGGTGATCACGCGAAAGCCCAGCTTCTCGGTATAGAAGGCGAGCGCCACGTCCTGGTCGCGGGTCGGGATGCTGACGAATTTGATGTGGGTGATCATGGGTGCTCCATAAGTGAATGGCGGCATTCTCGCACGGCGCCTGCCTCACCTATAATCACCATGACTATACTCTTGGTGATGCCAGTGACGACCTTCGATCCCTATGTGCTTGACGTCTTGATGCCCGACCTGGTCGGCCACGAACATTCTCCTTCCTCCTTTCTGATCTACGTTTATCTGTCGCACCGGATCGAGGCCGCGGGCGGACGCGCCGTGCAGCTCAGCTATGCGACGATGGCGCTCGATACCGGGCTGTCGCGCATCACCGCGCAGCGCGCCATCGCCTTGCTGTTGCGCCGGCAACTGCTCAGCGCCACGAGCGTGTCGCGCACCTCGGTGCCAAGCTATCTGGTGCTGCGTCCCTGGGCGGCGCGCAAGCGACCCGCTGACGCTACCCGGGACGCATGAGTTATCAGGCATGCATATGGCTCTTGTAACATCTTGTTTCTTGCTTATATCGCTTAACGGCAACACAATATCCTTCAGCTAATAACCAGAAGGATGTCGCCATGTTGAAACGCATCGTCTCCGCAGTGATCCTGTGCGGCCTGAGCATGCCTGCCTGGTCGCAGACCGAGGCACCCGCCACCGCGCAGGCGGAGGCGCCCGAGATCGTGGAGGAAGTGCCGCAGACGGTGCTGGTTTCCGGCAGCCGCCCGGGTCCGGGCCTGTGGAAGGTATCGAAAGGCGACAACGTGATGTGGGTGTTCGGCGCCTACTCTCCGCTGCCAAGCAAGATGGAATGGCGTTCGCGCGACATCGAGAAGATCATCGCCAATTCCCAGGAATACCTGAAGGCGCCGGGGGCGAGCTTCGGCGTCGGCTGGGGCGCCATCACCGCCTTGCCCTTCCTGATCGGTATCAAGAAAAATCCCGATGGTGAACTGAAGAATCTGGTGTCGCCGGAGGTGTATGCACGCTGGCAACCGATGAAGCAAAAGTATTTTGACGGCGACGACGGCGTCGAGCGCGATCGCCCGTCCATCATTGCCGCCCAGCTGACGAGCCGCGCCCTGAAAGAGGCGGGCTTGACCGGTGGCAGCGAGCTCATCAAGACAATCGACAAGATCGCCGAAAAACACGGGGTCAAGGTCACCAACGCCTCGGTGCAACTTCAGATCAAGGACCCGGTCAGTGCGGTGCGCGAATTCAAGAAGTCGCCCATGGATGACGTGCCGTGCCTGGTCAAGACGATCGAGCGCCTGGAAACTGAACTGGACCTGATGCGCGCACGCGCGAATGCCTGGGCCGTCGGCGAGATCGACGAGATCCGCAAACTGAACTACGAAGACCGCGCCGCCTGCCAGCAGGCATTGACCAGCAGTTCGCTTGCCAGGAACCAGCCCGAATTCAAGACCTTGTCCGAACGCGCAACGACCGCCTGGGTAGCCGCCGCCGAAAAGGCGCTGGCCGCGAATGCCAGCACCTTCGCGGTGGTGCAAATCCGCGAGATTTTCGACCCGAAAGGCGTGATTGCCACGCTGCAGGCCAAAGGGTATACCGTGGAAGCACCGAAATAAGGAAGCCGACGATGTTCAAGCACGTATTACCTGTCCTCACCCTGGTTTGCCTGGGCCTGCCCGCCTGGGCACAGACCGAAGCGCCCGCCGCGCCGGCAACCGCGGCAAGCGCGCCCGCCGCGCCGACGATGGACGATGGCGAGGCGATCCCGCAAACCATCCTCGTGTCCGGCAGCCGCCCGGGGCCGGGCTTGTGGAAGGTCTCGAAGGACGGTCACGTCATGTGGGTATTCGGCGTGTATTCGCCGCTCCCGGCGAAGATGGAGTGGCGCTCCAGCAAGGTAGAGAAGGCGATCGCATCCTCGCAGGAATACCTGAAGCCGCCGGGCGTCTCGCTCGAGGTCGGCTTTGGCGCCATTACTGCGGTACCCTTCCTGATCGGCATCAAGAAAAATCCGGACGGCGCCGAGCTGAAAGACGTGCTGCCGCCGGAGCTGTACGCGCGCTGGCAGCCTTTGAAGGAAAAATACTTCAGCAATGACAGCGGCATCGAGCGCGAGCGTCCCACCTTCGTCGCCGGCGAACTGTACAGCCGCGCGCTGAAGCAGGCCGGGCTCTCGGGCGGCGACGAGGTGCGCATCAAGGTCGGCAAGCTCGCCGAAAAGCACAACCTGAAGTTCACCGATGCCACCTACCGCGTCGCCATCAAGGATCCGGGCAAGGCCGCGCGCGATTTTAAAAAATCGGCCATGGACGATGTGCCTTGTCTGCTGAAAACGATTGAAAGCCTCGACACCGACGTCGAGGTCATGCGTTCCTATGCCAATGCCTGGGCGAACGGGGAGCTGGACGAAATCCGCAAGCTGAACTTCACCGACCGGGCCAATGCCTGCGTCCACGCGCTGGGTACGGGCTCGCTGGGCAAGAATCAGCCTGAACTGAAAACCGCGCAGGAGACGTCGCTGGCGCAATGGGTGGCCGCCGCCGAAAAGGCGCTCGCCACCAACGCGAGCACGTTTACGGTGGTGCACATCAAGGAGATTTTCAATCCGAAGGGCGTGATTGCCACGCTGCAGGCGAAGGGGTATACGGTCGAGGCGCCGCAGTAGCGGCTTGTCACTGTCGGGCAAAACCGCGTAGAATGCGGCCAGATGCGGGTGTAGCTCAATGGTAGAGCAGAAGCTTCCCAAGCTTACGACGAGGGTTCGATTCCCTTCACCCGCTCCAATGAAAAGATGGCGCACAGCGCACGTGTTGGACATACAGAAAAGCCCTTGAATCGACCAAGGGCTTTTTTTCGTTCCGACGCAGCGCAGCCTAGGTGATGACGGTTGCTGGGTCGGCAAACTCCGCGGCTTTCTTCTGCTTGCGCAACGCCCATTTTTCGTTCAGGTAAAGCCGCAGCGGATTCTCAAGGCAATAAAACGAAACGGCTCCGCAAGCGAGCGCGCCAATCACTGCCGGCGCGAGCGGCATCTGGTGCTTTACATAGGCCTGGTAAAAAGGTTGTTGCCAGAGGTAGAGCGAGAACGAGCAGGTGCCGAACCAGCACAGCACTTTAGAGGACAGGACTTTCAGAATCATGGCAGGCGCCTGCGCGAGATGGTTGATCGAGTAGGCGAGCAGGAGCGGAGCGAGCGTGTACTTCAGGGCCGGGATTGCGGATCCCAGCCACGCAAAAAGCCAGTAGCAGATGACCGCTATCGCCAATACGAGCATGGGCAAGGGCGGCCATGGGTGTTTCAGCCAGGCGAATCGCGTATGGGTGAGCGTAATGCGGTATGCAGCAGCTGCCAGCAGCCCGAGGGCTGCAGCTTCGCTGCGACGATGCCAGGGACTCGCGCCTTCGGGTGGGCGTACTGGATAGTAGAGTGTAAAGAATATAACGACCAGGACACTCAGCCACAGAAAGACCAGGGAAGCATTCTTTCGCCCGAGCGCGCGCACGACGAGCGCGCCGACAGCTAAAAATACGTAGCTGTGTTCCTCAACGTTCAGCGACCACATGTGGCCGATCTGCCATGTCCCTGCATTGATGCTGACGTCGGCCGGGAAATAGGTTCGGGCAAACATGAGCGTTGACAGGAACTCGTCAACCGGTACCGCGTAAGCCCTGGATTGCAAGGTCGCCGCGTAGACGGCCATCAAGATGACGAAGACGACAAAGGTTGGAAGCACCCGACTGAATCGTCGGGCGAAGAAGTCCTTCAGGGGCACTTCTTTGATGAACAGGAGCCCACCCATGAGGTAGCCGGACAGGACGAAAAAGAGCTGGACACCGAAGTTGCCCGCCCATTTAAAAATGTCTTGTTGAAAGTGCGCGAAAAGGACGACGACGATAGCGAGGCCACGCCAGCCGTCAAGATAAGCGAGATGCGGCGTGTTGTTCTGATTCATCTTTTTCCCCGGATCTATTATTTCAACATGGTAATAGATTTCCAGAACGAAAACTTCATGCAAGCTCGATCTGTTGGGTTTACGTTGAATCACTACTGATCACTTCATGCTAAAACGGCAGCGGCCCATCCTTCCCCGACGCCGGCAGCGAAATATCGATCTCCTGGAATTCCAGCGTCTCGAGCTGCAGCAAGGCCAGCAATTCCCCCGTCTGGAACGGCGCGTAGGCCCGAAAACCATTTGGCTCGACCGAGACCAGCATGACAGGTTGAAACGGGAAATGTTCCGCCACTTTTTTTAACACCGGTTCCGCCGCACCTTTCACCGTCAGCGTCGAGTCGACGATCGCCACGACAATGGGCGAGCCGTGCGGTGCGAATTGCGTGACGCGAATCCGCATCAGATGCGGTCGCTTTCCTTGCGCACGACGCGGCCGATGATCAGGCAGGTGTCGCTCTCGCAGGCGCGGCGGTAATAGGTGCGCTGGTCCGGGTTGTCGGAGGCCAGCCACCAGCGCCCGCCATCCTTCTGCATGCGCTTGACGACGGGCTCGCCATTGAAGTTCACCGCGAACACCTCGCCCACGGCCGGCTTCTTGTCGGCGGTATTGATGACGACGATATCGTCTTCGTACAGCGTCGGCTCCATGCTCTCGCCCTTGACGAGGATGGCAATCAGGCTGGCCGGGTTCAGGCGCTTGCGCTCGACCCAGTCGCGGCGCATGCCGACCGTGCCGCCGTCGTGCTCTTCCGGCTCGGTCTGGAAGCCCGTGACGCCCGCGGAGAGGCGCAGCTTGACCATCGGCACCTGAATAAACGTGGAGTCGGTGGCGTCGGCGACGACCACGCGCATGGCGCCGGGGAAGAGCTCGACCGGGTCGCTGCCGCGCAAGCCCTCGATCAGGACGGCGGGCAGGCTTTTACCCGTGACCTTGGCGATCGCCAGCATTTGCTGCAGGTTGGGGCTGTGTTTTTCGGTCTCCCAATGCGAAATATTCGCCTTGGTATGGCCGCGCACCGTGCCGAGCTCGAAGGCCAGTTTCGTGCCCAGCGCTTCGCCCGACAGGCCGGCATCGCGGCGGGCCTCCTTGATCCAGTTGGCAATCATCGTTTTGAGTTCCATCGTGAAAGTGTATAGCAAATCTACACACGCGAGTATAGAAAATCTTGACCAATAAGTATAGTATAACTATACCGCGGTTGATTTAACTCAACGACACGAGGAATGGAGACAGGTAATGAAATACAAGATTTTGGAATTCCCGAACATGGCGGCCGTGTTCGCATCGCTCGGTACGGCGCTCACGCTCGAGCGCGTCGGCGTAGCCATCGGCATCGCCAGCGGCGTCGTGACGCTGGCCCTGAACGTGTTCTACATGCTCAGGAAAGATGCGCGCGAACAGCGCCAGGCCGAGCTGGCCATCCGCGAGGCCGAGGCACGGCTGGCGGCCTCTGGCGGGACAGTCAAACGTGCCGCTATTGAATCCTCATCCAAACTGTGATGACATGGCGTGTCAGCTGGTCAGCAGCCTTGAATGGGAGTGAGCGTGCAGGATATTTTCAATGAACGCAGGATGCTGTTACGCGCCATGCTCGCCGCAAGCGGCATTGCCATGTGCGGCCCGCTGCTTGCGGCGCCGGGCCCGCTCCTCACGCGCCCGGTTCCCTCGTCCGGCGAAGCCTTGCCCGTGGTCGGGCTGGGCAGCTGGATCACCTTCAATGTCGGCGAGGATCCCGCCGCGCGCGCCAGGGCAACCGAGGTGGTGCGCGCCTTTTTCGACGCTGGCGGCCGCCTGATCGATTCGTCGCCAATGTACGGTTCGGCCCAGGCCACCATCGGCCATGCGCTAGCGCAATTAAAACAGCCGAAGGCGCTGTTCTCGGCCGACAAGGTCTGGATCGGTGCCGGCGCCCGCGGACCGGCCCAGATCGAGGCCTCGCGCGGGTTCTGGGGCGTGCCGCGCTTCGATTTGCTCCAGGTGCACAACCTGCTGGCCTGGGAAGAGCACCTGCGCACGCTGCAAGGCCTGAAAGCAGCAGGACGCCTGCGCTATGTCGGCATCACCACCTCGGAGGGCCGGCGCCACGGCGAACTCGTCAAGATCATGGAAGCCCAGCCGCTCGACTTCGTGCAAATCAGCTACAACGTGCTCGATCGGGAAGTGGAGGAGCGCATCCTGCCGCTGGCGCGCGAGCGGCGCATTGCCGTGATCGTCAACCGGCCATTTCGCCAGGGCGATCTCACCGAGGCGCTTGCCGGCAAACCTTTACCTGGCTGGGCGGCGGAGATCGGCTGCACCAGCTGGGCCCAGGCTTTACTCAAATTCATCGTGTCGCACCCCGCTGTGACCTGCGCCATCCCGGCCACCTCGAACCCGGCCCACGCGCGCGAAAACATGCTCGCCGCGCGCGGCCCGCTGCCCGACCAGGCCCTGCGCCAGCGCATCGCCAGCGACGTAAAGCGGCTCACATGAGCGAATGGTGGACCTACACCTTGTCGGACCTGCTGATGTTTTCAAAGGCGACCTATTTTCGCCTGTTCGAACTGCACAACCTGGCGCTGTGGCCGGGCCAGGTGCTGGCGCTGGCCGCCGGCATCGCCTTGTTCGCCTGCCTGTGGCTGGGCGGCGCCAGGGCCGGACGCAGCGCCGCGCTCCTGCTGGCTATTGCCTGGCTGTATGTGGCCTGGGGCTATTTTGCCCAGCGCTACGCGACAATCAACACCGCGGCGCCGTTCTTTGCGCTCGGGTTTGCGGCGCAGGCCGTATTGCTGCTGTGGCTGGCAAGCCGGCGCCAGGCGCCGCGGCTGACGGACGCCGTCGGCTCGCTGGGCAAGCTGGCCCTGGGCATTGCCCTGGTGGCGCTGGTGATCTATCCGCTGCTGGCGCCCCTGGGCGGGCGCCCGTGGACGCAAGCCGAACTGTTCGGCCTCGCGCCGGACCCGACGGTGGCATTGACCCTGGCCGCCTTGCTGCTGTGGCGGGCGCACTGGCTGCTGTGGATCCTGCCGCTGCTGTGGTGCGCGCTCAGCAGCGCGACGCTGATGGAATTGCGCTCGGGGCAAGCCTGGGTGCTGCCCTTGTCGGCATTGCTCGCGGCCGGCGCATGGTGGCTCGCTGCCACCCGCGCCCACAAGTAGCGACGAACAATGGCCCCATGGCTGCGTTGCATCGTCTCGCCGTACTAGCGTACTGTCTTCGACGGTGCGCCTTGCCCTGGGGCCATTGTTCGCCGCTACGGTAATTACGAACCGAGCAGGTCGCCCTCCCTAAACGCCTTCTCGCCCGCAATCTTGCAAACGTGCATACCGCGCAGCAAGTGGCGGTGCGCCGTGCTCGCGAAGAACACGCCGGCGTGTTTCGGCCGCACCGGCGTCACCTCGCCGGTCACCGGGTTGACGATCTCGGCCACGGTTTCCTCGGCCTCGACCCGGTCGCCCAGTTTTTTCCGGAAGACCAGCACGCCGGAGTGGGGCGCGAACAGCGGCTCGACCGCCTCGAGCGGTGTCGGGGCGCACAGCGCTGCCGGCAGCGGCGTGACTGGCATATCCAGCACGCCATTCATTGCCAGGTATTGCAGCAGTGCCGCGGCATCGGGCTTGGCCAATTCATAGCGCACGTCGCTCTCGCCGCGCAGCTCGACCGTGATCGCCACGCCGGCCGGGGGAATCGCGACCTCGGGACCAAAATGATCGGCCAGCTCCCACCACAGGCGCGAACACGCTTCGTCGAAGGGCTCGCCGCCCGACTCGCGCGCCAGCAGCAGCGCGTGTGCGCCCATCAGGTCTGCCAGCGGCTGCACGGCCTCGGCCAATGGCTCGCCGCAGTACATGTGCAGCACGGCTTCGTTGTCGCAATGCAGGTCGAGCATGATGTCGGCGTCGATCGCCATGGTCAGCAGGGTTTTTTTCAGCAGTGCGCCACTCGTGTTCGGCTCCCAGCTGTCGAGCGACTCGCGGGCGTGCGCGCGGATCAGGGCGACGTTAGCTGCGGCATCCCGGCCCAGCTTGCCTTCCAGCGATTTCTTGAGGTCGGCCGCTACATGTTTATAGGCGCGATTGAAATTCACGCCGGTGGACAGATCGTAGCGGCCGAAGGGCGTGCCGTGGATGGTCTGCGACAGGCCGATCGGGTTGGCGGCCGGCACCAGGATGATCTCGCCCTTGATCCGGCCTTCGGCGTCGAGCCGGTCCAGTTCCTGGCGCAGGAAATGGGCGACCAGCATCGCCGGCACTTCGTCCGCGTGCAGCGAGGCCTGGATGTACACCTTCTTGCCGGCACCTGGCCTGCCGTAGTGGAAAGAGGTGAGCTGAAACGTCGCGACATTGTCTTCGATCGCGATCGGGTGTTTGGTCGAATGCACGGCGGGGCCTCGGCAGTATTGGCGTGGAAACGTCGATTATCGCGCAGATTGCCTTCTTGACCACACACCGGTGCAGCCGGCGCCACAGGCGGTTCTATCAGGTAATGTCGCGGAAACGGTAGGCTATAATGTCCGCCGTTCTTTCCTCACTCCTATTCCTCATGTCCGCAGACACTCCCGACAACGGCCCGGCCCGTACGATGCTTTACGACCCGCTTGACCACCGCATCCGCAGTTTCGTCACCCGCGCCGGCCGCCTGTCGACGGGACAGGCGCGCGGGCTCGAGGAATTCGGGCCAGCCTTCCTGGTTCCGTACAAGAAAGCGATGCTCGATTACACCGCCGCCTTCGGGCGCGCGGCGCCGACCATCCTCGAAATCGGTTTCGGCATGGGCGACACCACGGCGCACATTGCGCGCCAAATGCCCGAGAAAAATTTTATCGGCGTCGAAGTGCACACGCCGGGCGTCGGCAGCCTGTTGAAACAGATCGGCGAGCAGGACATCGCGAATTTGCGCCTGATCCAGCACGACGCCTTCGAGGTGCTGAACCACATGATCCCCGACGGCTCGCTGGCCGGCGTGCACGTGTATTTCCCGGACCCCTGGCACAAGGCACGCCACAACAAGCGCCGCCTGATCCAGCCGGCTTTCGTGAAACTGCTGTGCGAGAAACTGGCGACCGGCGGCTATATCCACCTGGCGACGGACTGGGAAGATTACGCGGTGCAGATGCTCGACGTGCTGGGCGCCGAGCCTGCATTGGAGAACACGGCCGAGGGTTATGCGCCGCAGCCGGCCTACCGGCCGCTGACCAAGTTCGAGAACCGTGGTCTGAAACTCGGGCACGGGGTGTGGGACTTGGTGTTCACGAAGAAGTAAGCACGTAGGGTGGGCACTCCGTGCCCACGCGAAACGCCGATTGATGTTGGCCTTGTTATCGCGCGGCCGCATGCGAAAGAAAACGCCTCCAAATGATCATTTGGAGGCGTTTTCTTTTTGCGTAGGGTTCAACAGAGGCCTGTGCCAACATGACGCAAATTTCGGCGTGGGCACGGAGTGCCCACCCTACGGTAGAGCCGGCCGCAGCAGGCCGTCACACCATCTCATTGATGATGCCGACAATATCATCCCCATACGACACCAGCTTCTTCTCGCCCACACCCGTCACGCCACGCAATTGATCCAGCGAGGTCGGCTTCACCTTGGCGATCTCGCGCAGCGTCGCATCCTGGAACACGACATAGGCCGGCACGCCGTGCTCGCGCGCGCTGCCCATGCGCCAGGAGCGCAGACGCTCGAAGATCGCCTGTTCGGATTTCGACAGCTCGAGTTCGTCGTAACCCTTCGATGCGGAAACCGAGGCGCGCTTCGGCTTGACCGGCTTCTGGTACTGGCGCAATTGCACCTTCTGCCCGCCTTTGAGTACAGGCCGCGCAGAGTCGGTCAGTTTCAGCGATTGGTAGGATTCGTGGTCGACCGTCACCAGCCCCAGCGCAATGGTCTGACGCACGATCGCGCGCCATTCCTGCTCGCCGAGGTCGTTGCCGATGCCGTACACGGACAGGGAATCGTGATGCCACTGGCTGATGCGGTCGGTCTGGATGCCGCGCAGGACGTCGATCACGTGGCCGGCGGCAAAGCGCTGGTCGACCCGGTAGATGGTCGACAACAGCTTTTGCACCGGCACGGTCGCATCAAAACTGATCGGCGGAATCAGGCAGGTATCGCAATTGCCGCAAGGACCCGAGCGCTCGCCGAAATAGTCGAGCAGGCGCATGCGCCGGCAGGACAGGGTTTCGCACAGGCCGAGCATGGCATCCAACTTCACCCCCAGCACGCGCTTGAAGGTTTCGTCGGCTTCGGATTCGGCGATCATCCGGCGCTGCAGCACCACGTCCTGCAGCCCATAGGCCATCCAGGCGCTGGCGGGTCCGCCGTCGCGGCCGGCGCGGCCCGTTTCCTGGTAATAGCCCTCGATACTTTTCGGCAGGTCCAGGTGGCAGACGAAACGCACGTCCGGTTTGTCGATGCCCATGCCGAAGGCGATCGTCGCCACCATCACGATGTTTTCTTCGCGCAGGAAACGCGCCTGGTGGTCGGCACGCTTCGCGTATTCCATGCCGGCGTGATACGGAAGCGACCGGATGCCGTTTTCGTTCAGGAATTCGGCCGTCTCTTCGACTTTTTTACGCGACAGGCAATACACGATGCCGGAGTCGCCCGGATGCTCGGTGCTGATGAAATCGAGCAGCTGCTTGCGGCCGGTCGTTTTCTCGACGATCGAATAGCGGATGTTCGGGCGGTCGAAGGACGAGACGAATTTACGGGCATCGTCCAGTTGCAGGCGGTGCGCGATTTCGTCGCGCGTCTGCTGGTCGGCCGTGGCCGTGAGGGCGATGCGCGGCACGTCGGGGAACTGCTCGTGCAGGATCGACAGCCGGATGTATTCCGGGCGGAAATCGTGGCCCCATTGCGACACGCAGTGCGCTTCGTCGATCGCGAACAGCGAGATGCGCGAATCGTGGAACAGATCCAGGCAGCGCTGCGTCATCAGGCGCTCGGGCGCCACATACACGAGGTCGATTTCCCCGGTGCGCACCAGGCGCTCGATGCGCAGGGTTTCTTCGAAGGTCTGGGTCGAGTTCAGGAAAGCGGCGCGCACGCCGACTTCCTCCAGTGCATCGACCTGGTCCTGCATCAGCGCGATCAGCGGCGAGACGACCACGCCCACGCCCTCGCGCAGGAGCGCCGGGATCTGGTAGCACAGCGACTTGCCGCCGCCGGTCGGCATCAGGACCAGGGCGTCGCCGCCGCTGGCGACGTGATTGACGATGTCGGCCTGCTGCCCGCGGAAAGCGGGGTAACCAAAGACGGTCTCTAGCAGGTGAAGCGCGCGCGCTTCCAGTTCGGTGGTCATGGGATTGCTTTCGGCTTATTCCGCCCAGTGCACCAGGTCGTAATGCGCGGTGACGAGCACGATGATGCCGAACACAATACGGTACCAGGCGAAGATCGTGAAGCCGTGCGAACTGATGTAGCGCAGGAGCCAGCGCACACAGAGGAAGGCCGAGATGAAGGCGGACAGGCCGCCGAGGCCGAACATCGGCAGGTCGGCCACCGACAGCAGAGCCCGTTCCTTGTAGACCGAGTACGCGGTCGCGCCCAGCAGGGTCGGAATGGCGAGGAAGAAGGAGAATTCGGTGGCGGCTTTACGCGACAGGCCGAACAGCATGCCGCCGATGATGGTCGCGCCCGAGCGGCTGGTGCCGGGAATCAGGGCGAAGGCCTGGGCGCAGCCGATTTTCAAGGCGTCGAGCAGGGTCATCTCGTCGACGGTTTCAACGCGCGAAGCGTGCGGCAGCCCTTTCGGCACTCCCTTCGGCTTGCGCTCGACCCACAGGATCACCAGTCCGCCGATGATGAAGGCGAGTGCGACCGGCACCGGCTTGAACAGTTCAGCCTGGATCGCACTGGCGAAAATCAATCCCAGCACGGCGGCCGGGAGGAAGGCGACCACCACGTTGGCCACGAATTTCTGCTGGCGCCGCTCGGTCAGCAGGCCGCCAAACACGCGCGCCAGGCGCTCGCGGTATTCCCAGATCACGGCCAACATGGCGCCGGCCTGGATCGCGATCTCGAACACTTTGACTTTGTCGCCAGTGAAGTTAAGGAGGCTGCCCGCCAGGATCAGGTGACCGGTAGAAGAGATCGGCAGAAACTCGGTAAAGCCCTCGACCAGGCCCATGATGATCGCCTTGATGGCGAGAAGAATATCCATGAATTGCTTTATCTCATAATGCAGGAGTGCGGGATGGAAGAAGGATGCAGGCGTCGCGTAGCGGCGAAGCTTACCACGAGCGGGGGGCGCACCGCTGAGTCAGGCAGCGGCGAGGCCCCCATTTCATGCAAGAGAAATTGAGCTTCTGCCATGTTTTTTGTGGCGGTGCTGATGACGTGCACGATATCGCGGCGAAGTGCGTCACGGCGCGATTGTGCGTGCTAGACTCAATCCATGAATCACTCTGCCGCTCAACAATGAGTATTGTTGCAATCCTGGTCTTGCTGGCGGTTGCATGGTCCGCCCTTGCCATCGGACAAATCCCCAATCCTTTCCGTGCCCGGCCCTCTCAGGTCCGTCTCTGGCGCCGCGCTTTTCCTTCGGCCTCCAAACGCCAGATCGGCGAATTCCTCGCCCTGTTCTCCGACGCCTTTTCTTTCCGCGCCACCGAAACCCAGAAGTTCCGTCCCGACGATCAATTGCTCGGCGTGTACCGCGCCCTGAATCCGGCCAGGTGGATCCCGGAAGCCAAGGAAGTCGAGCGCCTGGCGAAAGAACTGCGCAACCGCTACGGCGTGGCGCTGGCCGACATTTGGGACGAACGCATGACGCTGGGCGCGCTGTTTGCGCATGTGCAGCAGAAGAAGCAGGGCACGGGACATCACGGCGCTGCCTGACGTGCGGCTGGGGTGGGGCTGTTGCCTGTGACGCTATTGGTGTTTTGAATCCGCGTGGGCACAGGTGCCCACCCTACGAAATTGGCACCGGGTTCGGCCTTCGGCCTCGAGGCCAAGGGCCGAGCCAGCGGCCTGATCCGTAGGGTGGGCATTCATGCCCACGCGGATTCAGAACACCAATAGCGGCACAGGCAACAGCCCCACAAACCTCAAACAATCACCCCGGCGCCGTCGCCCGCTCCAGCGCATCCAGCCACAGCATCGCCTGCCCGCGATCATTCCCGCACATCTCCATCGACGGCTGCAAGCCCCCACAAAACGCCGGCCGTTCCGGCTTGCCGAACACGCGGCAGCGATTGTCCTCATCGAGTTGCACGCAACGCACGCCAGCCGGCTTGCCGTTGGGCATACCGGGAATCGGGCTGGTAATGGAGGGGGCGGTGCAGCAGGCACCACAGTGGTCGCGGCAGTTCATCGGGCAGGGCGGGGGAAGAGGACCGCGCAGTATATCGCGCGCATGGCGGCGCCACCAGCGGCAAGGCGGCCAGGCGCGCGTCTTTACAGGCAGGGGCGCAGACGAAGCCTGCTTGACTACCCCCGAGCCCGGGTCTATATTCGATAACTTAATATCAAGTTGTCGGACAGAAGCATGGAATGCCCTTTTGACACCAAGCCGCGCTGGGAGCGCCGCAAGGATGCTCGTCCACATGAACTGCTGGCGGCGGCGATCGATCTCTTCGTCGAACGTGGCTTTGCCTCGACGCGCCTGGAGGACGTGGCGCGCCGCGCCGGCGTCTCGAAAGGCACCCTGTACCTGTATTTCGAGAACAAGGAAGAGCTGTTCAAGGCGGTCGTGCGCAACAGCATCGTGCCCGTGATCGGCGAGGCCGAATCCTCGGTCGCCGAATTCCAGGGCCATAGCGCTGACCTCCTGCAGAACGTGATGATGGCCTGGTGGGAACGGATCGGCGCCAACAAGGTGTCGGGCATCGTCAAGCTCGTCACTGCCGAGGCGGGCAATTTCCCCGAGCTGGCCAAGTTTTACCAGGATGAAGTCATCAATCGCGGCACGCGCATGATTTCCAGCATGCTCGAACGGGGCATTGCGCGCGGCGAGTTCCGGCCGGTAAACGTCACCCAGATGACCCGGGTCCTGATTGCACCGATGCTCATGCTCGTCACCTGGAAGCATTCGATCGGTCCCTGCGAACGCGGCGAGCTCGAGCCCCTGGCCTTCCTCTCCACCTTCCTCGACATGGCCTTGCACGGACTGTTGCCGGCGGCCGCTATGGCTGAGCCGGCGGCGGCATGACGGCAGGCTTCGCCGTAGCGCCGGATTCCCGGCGTTCACCCCCCTTAAACTGCAGACTGTCGCAATTTCGCGCGATCTGGCGTCCGTCCCGATAAGATTGCTTCCTGAGAGCGGGCGTGTTTGCCTATTTCACACGCTCTGAGACAGTTCAACGATAAAATATCGGATTATTTCTTTCTCACCGAGTAACAAGATGAATATCGAACAAGCCCGCTTTAACATGATCGAACAGCAGATCCGCCCTTGGAACGTGCTGGACCAGGACGTGCTCGACCTGCTGCATGTCGTCAAGCGCGAACAGTTCGTGCCGCAGGCCTATGGCAACCTGGCCTTTGCCGACGTGGAAATCCCACTCCCGGGTGGCGAGACGATGTTCAACCCGAAGATCGAAGCGCGCATCCTGCAGGAACTGAACATCAAGAAGGACGAGAACGTGCTGGAAATCGGCGCCGGCTCGGGCTACATGGCCGCCCTCATGGCGCACAAGGCGCGTCACGTGACCACCGTCGAGATTTCTCCGGAAATCAAGGCGCTGGCCGAGCAGAACCTCGCCAGAGCCGGTGTCCAGAACGTCACCGTGGTCGAGGGCAATGGCGCCAATGGCTGGGAAAAGGATGCGCCGTATGACGTGATCGTCATCTCGGGCGGCCTGGAAAACATGCCGGACACCTTCCTCAAGCAATTGAAGGTGGGCGGGCGCATCGTCGCCATCGTCGGCCAGGCGCCGGCCATGCAATGCGTGCTGGTGACGCGCGTGTCGGAAGCTGCCTACGACACCGTGACGGTGTTCGAGACCAACGTCAAGATGCTGTCGGGTGCACCGGTCGTGTCGCGCTTCACGTTCTGAGGATCGAACGATGCAGCACATGACCGCGCTTGAACTGGCCGAGCGCCTCGCCGACCCGGCGCAGCCACGCCCGCTCTTGCTCGACGTGCGCGAGAACTGGGAATTCGCCACCTGCCATATCGCGGGCTCGACCCAGATCCCGATGCACCTGGTCCCGATCCGCGCCGGCGAATTGCCGGACGATCAGGACATCGTCTGCATCTGCCACCACGGTGCGCGCAGCATGCAGGTAGCCGCTTTCCTCGAGCGTAACGGCTTCGAGAACGTAACGAATTTAACGGGCGGAATACACGCCTGGGCCCTGCAGGTCGATCCGGCAATGCCGAAGTACTGACCTGTTTTCCATACTTTTGATGACTCCGACGGAGACCGCAATGCAGAAATCCCTCATCGCCGTGCTGCTGGCCAGCGCTTTCGTGTCGCTCAATGCGCACGCGATCGACCTGATCCAGGTGTACCAGCAGGCCCTGGCCAACGACGCCACCTATGCCAGTGCCCGCGCTTCGCTGGCGGCGGGACGGGAACGCGTTACCCAGGGGCGGGCAGGGTTGCTGCCGACGGTCGGCCTGTCGGGTTCGACGATCAAGAACGACAGCGAATTTACGCCGTTCAATGAAGGCGAGACCGTGGTCGTGGGCGGCGTCCCGACCGTGGTGCGCACCGGCGGTTCGAACCTGACCACCAGCGAATACACGCTGGCGCTGAGCCAGCCGCTGTTCCGCTGGGACCGCTGGCAGACTTATGAGCAGAGCAAGCTGGCGCAGGCCATTGCCGAAGCCCAGTTCGCGCAGGCCCAGCAAGACCTGATCACGCGCGTGGCGCAAGCCTATTTCGACGTGCTGTCGGCCCAGGACACGCTCGAATCGACGCGCGCCCAGAAGAGCGCCGTGACCGAGCAGCTGGCCTCGGCCAAGCGCAACTTCGAGGTCGGCACCCAGACCATCACCGATACCCACGAAGCGCAGGCCGCGTACGACCTGGTCGTGGCGCAGGAATTCGCCGCGGTAAACGACCTGGAAAACCGCCGCACGATGCTGCAGATGATCATCGGCGCCGAGCCGGGCACGCTGGCGCCGCTGCAAAGCGGCGTCACGCTGGCGCCGCCGCAGCCGGCCGTGGTCGATCCTTGGGTGTCGTCGGCTGAAAACCAGAACTACGGCGTGACGGTGTCGCAGCTGTCGCTCGAGTCGGCCATGCGCGACATCAAGCGCAACCGCGCAGGCCACCTGCCGACGCTCGACCTGGTCGCCGCCTCGACGCACCGCGACACCGGCGGCCGCATCGCGAACGCCTCGGGCGAAAACCGCAACAATTCGATCGGCGTGCAGTGGTCGGTGCCGATCTTCAACGGCTTTGCCGTCACCAGCCGCGTGCGCGAATCGATCGCGCTGGAAGACAAGGCGCGCAACGACCTCGAAACCACGCGCCGCAACGCGGCCCTGCAGGCACGCCAGGCCTTCCTCGGCGTGAACAGCGGCCTGGCGCAAGTGAAGGCGCTGCAGGCGGCGGAAGTGTCGAGCCAGTCGGCGCTGGAATCGAACAAGCTCGGTTACCAGGTCGGCGTGCGCATCAACATCGACGTCCTGAACGCCCAGCGCCAGCTGTACTCGACCCGCACCGATCTGGCGCGCGCCCGCTACAACACGATCCTGAACGGCCTGCGCCTGAAAGCGGCTTCGGGCTCGTTGCGCGAAGCCGATCTGGTGCCGGTGAACAATCTGCTGCAGAAATAATCGTGCACATAAAATTTGCATCCTGAGCCCGGGATGCAAATAAAAAACGGCGCCTGTTCAGCTCGAACAGGCGCCGTTTTTTCGTTGGCGCGCCTCATTGACGCGGACGCAGCAAGCCCAGTCCGCCATTCGTGCGCACGACAATGGCGCCATCGTCGGCTACCGCCAATGAGGCCACCAGCACCACCCCCTTCGGCAAGTCTTTCACGCGATCGTTGAGGTCGACCAGGCCATAGGCTTCGGTCCAGGCAATTGCGTGCTGGCTGCTGGCCGCCGGATCGACCGAGGAGCCCACCACCAGGCCGGCCTGGTTGATGGCGACCGCGTCCGAGAAGCGGCTGCCGCCCAGCGTGCCGAGTTCGCGCAGCGTCGTGCCGTCGTGCAGGAAGGCAATCTGGCGCGCATCGCGGTAGTACACGTAGCCGACCGTCCAGCCGCCGGCATTGATGGCCCGCGCTTCCGCACCCTGGGCGTCCGCAGGCAGGCCGAGGTCGTGCATGGTGCCGCCGTCGAAGCGGAAGGCGCGCAGGTCGCCGCCCGCATCGCGCGAATAGCCGACCACTTGCCCGGCGTCGTTGATGTCCTGCGCCAGCGAACTATGGGACAGCGTACCGAGGTCCTGGATCGGGGTGCCGGTGCGGGCATCGTAGAGGAAAGCGTGGTACCAGGCATCTCCCGGGCCATAGGCATACCCGGCTACCTGGCCGGTATTGTTGACGGCCAGCGAGAACGAGCTCGAGCCGCCGAAGGTGCCGAGATCGCGCATCGCCGCCCCATCGTGATAGAAGGCATGCCACTGGCCGCCGGCGGTGGCCGCCCAGCCGGCCACCTTGCCGCAGGTATTGATTGCGTTACCGTAGGAGTCAAGCCCGTCCAGTGTGCCGAGGTCGTGCAGGCTGCCGTCGTAGAGAAAGGCGTGCGGCAGCCCGTCCGGGGTCGTGGCCCAGCCGGCCACGTGGCCGCAGCGCGATACCGAAAACGCCCGCGCGCCATTCCCGCCGAAACTGCCGAGATCGATATTCGTCTTGCCATTGTAGAAGAAGGCGCGCGTGTTGCCCGCTGCGTCCCACGAGGTGCCGGCCACCAGCCCACCGTTGGCAATGCCCTGGCGCACCACGTCGCCGTAGACGATGCCGGGCAGGCCGAGCGGCGTGTAGTCGTATAGCGGACTGCGGTCGGCGTGCGGCGGCGGCTCAACCGGCGGCCTGGGGCCGGGATGGCCGCCACCGCCACCACCGCCGCCGCCGCAGGCGGCAAGCATGCCCGCCAGCGCGCATGCCGCGATCGCGTGACGGGGGAGGGAAGTTGCTGTTACCGAACGGGTAGAGAACATGGCGCGCTCCATTGACGAGTTGACGGTTCAGTCTAGAACTGGGCTCGTGCGTTCGTTCCCTCATTGTAGAGTTTGCTTAACGTCGGTCAAACGGATCGTTGACGAGGTGTAATAACGGGAAAAAGCTTCTGAAAAGAAAACGGCGCCGCAGCGCCGTTTCTTGATCTGGATGCGTCCCCGTCGAGGACTTAGCTGCTCAAGCCGCCTGGAACGCCATCATCCTTGCGCTGGATGAACTCGATCTTGTAGCCATCCGGATCGGTCACGAAAGCAATCACGGTCGAGCCACCCTTGACCGGGCCCGGTTCGCGCGTGATGTTGCCGCCGGCGGCGCGCACGGCGTCGCAGGTGGCGTAGATGTCCTCGGCAGAAATGGCGATATGGCCATAGGCGGTGCCCATGTCATAGCTGTCGGTGCCGTAGTTGTAGGTCAGCTCGAGTTCGGCGTGGTCCGGGTTGCTGCCGTAGCCGACGAAGGCCAGCGTGTACTTGTATTCGGGATTGTCGCTGGTGCGCAGCAGTTTCATGCCGAGTACCTTGGTGTAGAAGTCGATCGAACGCTGCAGGTCGCCGACGCGGAGCATGGTGTGCAGGAAGCGCATGGGAGTGGTCTTTCTGATGAAATCGAAAACGGCAATTTTATGCGGTCAGGCGATTCCTTGCCGGACGCGGCGGTTAATGCCGGCCCGGCGGGTGCGCTAGATCAATTTTCCAGGCGCGAGCTCAGCGTGATATTGGCATTGAGCAGCTTCGACACCGGGCAGTTTTCCTTGGCGGTGGTGGCGGCCTTGTCGAAATCTTCCTGGCTGGCGCCGGGAATCTTGGCAACGAGGTCCAGGTGGACGGCGGTAATCGTGAAACCGTCGCCCTCTTTTTCCATCGAGACCGTGGCCGTGGTGCGCAGTTCCTGGGCCGTCATGCCGGCCTTGCCGAGCTGGCCGGACAGGGCCATCGTGAAGCAGCCCGCGTGGGCCGCGCCGATCAGTTCTTCCGGATTGGTGCCCGGGCTGTCTTCGAAGCGGGTATTGAAACCGTAGGGCGCCTCTTTCAGCGCGCCGCTGCCGGTCGAGACCGCGCCCTTGCCATCCTTGATGCCGCCGCTCCAGACGGCGCTGCCATTACGTTTGATCGTCATGATTTACTTTCCTTGTTCGTTGATTGGTCGTGGAACCGGACGCACCACATCGTGGTCGCGCATCGATTCGTGGCGATCGGGTTGCGGGTTGGCCTGGCCGGTTGCACCGGCTTTCGGGTCGACCGCTTCGCTGATGCCGGGCGTGTTGCGCAAGTCGGTATCGACCAGGCCTTGCGCCAGGTCTTCGGCGGCCTGCTTCATGATGCCGCGCGGCTCGGCATCCTGGCCGTCGGGCGACTCGTCGCGTTCGTGTGGCGAACGCTTGACGCCGTCGTTTTCGATCTTCGCATCGGTGTTGACGAAGCGATCTTTGGTTTCAATAACCATGGGGCTCTCCTTGACTGACTCTTGCATGAATCCTAACGCGTCGTACCGTGCGCAGTCGCGCAATTGGATGATGCTTTTTTGCAATTAAATAGTTACCATGGTGTATACGTCATCTTGCCGGGAATGCGCCGTGAAAAACGATCTTCAGTTAGACCAGGCTACAGCCTGCCCGAATTGCGGCACCGTCATTGCCGGCAATTTCTGCCAGGGATGCGGCCAGGCGGCGCATTTGCACGTGCCGAGCGCGCGCGAATTCCTGCACGAATTCATCGCGCACTATGTCGCGCTGGAAGGAAAGCTGTGGAAGTCAGTGGCGCTACTGATGTTCCGCCCCGGACGCTTGACGCGCGATTACATCGAGGGCAAGCGCGTGCGCTATGTCGAGCCGCTGCGCCTCTACCTGAGCTTCAGCATCATTTTCTTTGCGATCTTTAAACTTGGCGGCGCCATCAGTATCGGCAACGGCGCACCGGACACCGCACCCGCGCGACAGGTGCAAGCTGAGCAGAAGGCAGGCAACGCGAGGGAGGCCACCGTCTCGCCGGAGCGGCGTGCGCAGGAACAGGCAAGGGAAGAGCGGCGACTCGCTCGCCTGAAGAACGAAGACCGGGAGCTGCTCCACTTCGGTGAGGGCGATGATGCCAAGGCGGAAAAATTCGCGGCGGCTATCCATCCAGCCCTCGGCAAGAAGGTCGCGCGCTTCCTGCAACTGCCGAAAAAGGAGCAAAATGACGCGGTGCTGCGCGCCCTGTCGAGCTACACCCCCTACGCGATCTTCGCCCTGATGCCGGTCTTCGCGGCACTGCTGAAGCTGCTGTATCTCGGCTCGGGCCGGCGTTATGGCGAGCACCTGCTGTTCGCACTGCACACGAATGCCTTTGCCTTCCTGGTGCTGAGCCTGTTTATGATCCTGCCCGACTTCATCCCCCTGGTCGGGCTCGGGCTTGGGCTGTGGCTGGTGTTTTACCTGCCGACCGCGATGCGCAAGGTGTACGGGGGCGGGCGCCTGCTCACTGCCCTGCGCTGGATCGTGCTCGGGAGCCTCCATCTTCTCTGCATCGTCCTCGCAATCAGTGCCGCTGCCGCACTGGCAATGGTCTCGTGATCTTGCGGGATCGCGTCCACCCCATCTATACTGTGATTTTGTACAGTATTTGATGCGCGGCCGGGTGGCAACGGCCGGGATTATCGGTTAATCTCCCAGCGTGTTCGCCCATCCACCGCCGAGAGACCCTATGCCCGTTTTCCCCGAATCGCAATCGATCATCGCGCTGGTGGTACGGCAAAATACCGCCGGCATCGAAGAGCCGGTCGCGAGCATCGTCGCTTTCCTTCAGGAAGGCGGGCACCGCGTGGTGTTCGAAGCCGATACGGCGGCCCATCTCGGCATGCCGTACGTCGAGACCATGACGGTCGCCGAGATCGGCGAGCAGGTGCCCCTGGTCATCGTCATGGGCGGCGACGGCACCATGCTCGGCATTGCGCGCCAGCTCGCCAAATACGACATCGCCCTGATCGGCATTAACCTCGGCCGCCTCGGTTTCATTACCGATATCCCGGTCGACCGCATGCTGCCGGCGCTGGGCGAAATTTTGCAGGGCAAAGCCACCGTCGAAAAGCGCACGCTGCTGGAAGGGCGCGTGATGCGCGCCGGCGAGATGATTTATTGCGGCGTCGCCGTCAACGACGTGGTCGTGGCGCGCGGCAGCGGCGCCGGCATGGCGGAATTGCGCGTGACGGTCGACGGCCACTTCATGTACAACCAGCGTTCGGACGGTTTGATCGTCTCCACGCCAACCGGTTCCACCGCCTACGCGCTGTCGGCGGGTGGGCCCCTGCTGCACCCCAGCCTGCAAGGCATCGTGCTGGTGCCGATCGCGCCGCACGCGCTGTCGAACCGGCCGATCGCCATTCCCGACACCAGCGAGATCGTGGTCGAAATCGTCAGCGGGCGCGACATTTCGGTCAACTTCGACATGCAAACCTTCGCGAGCCTGCAGCATGGCGACGAAATTTTCATCTCGCGCTCGCCCAACACCATCACCTTCCTGCATCCGGAAGGCTGGAGCTACTACCACACGCTGCGCGAAAAGCTGCACTGGCACGAATACCCGTCGAACGACGGCAAATTAAAGTAAACCGAAACCCGGGAGACCCCTTTCTTCATGCTGCGCACTCTGACCATCCGCGACTTCGTCATCGTCGACGCCATCGAACTCGAATTCGCCCGCGGCTTCTCGGTTTTTACGGGCGAGACCGGGGCCGGTAAATCGATCCTGATCGATGCGCTGCAATTGGCCCTGGGCGGACGCGGCGACGCGAGCATGGTGCGCGAAGGCGCGGCCAAGGCCGACATCAGCGCCGACTTCGCACTCACCGAGGCCGCCACCAGCTGGCTCGAGCAGCACGAGTTCGCAGTCGACGAGGGCGGGGCCCTGCTGCGCCGCGTGATCGACAACGCCGGCCGCTCGAAAGCCTATATCAACGGCATCGCGGCCACCGCCGGCCAGCTGCGCGAGCTGGGCGAGATGCTGGTCGACATCCATGGCCAGCACGCGCACCAGTCCCTGTTGAAATCCGACGCCCAGCGCGCCCTGCTCGACAACCAGATTGCGGTGCGCGATCCGCTAGCGGCCGCCGAAGCGCAGGAAGTGGCGCTTGCCTGGCGCGCCTGGCGGGCGCTGTCGCGCCAGCGCGAGGAATACGAGACGAACGCGAAGAACGTGCTGATCGAACGCGAGCGCCTCGAGTGGCAGGTCAGCGAGCTGGATAAACTGACGCCGAAGGCCGGCGAGTGGACCGAGATCACGAACGAGCACAGCCGCCTGTCGCACGCGGCCAGCCTGATCGAAGGCGCGCAGGAAGCGCTCGAAGCGCTGTCCGAAGCCGACCATCCGATCCTGTCGCAGCTGTCGTCCCTGAACACCAAGCTGGGTAAACTGGTTGACGTCGACGCCGAACTGCAAACCGTGCTCGACTGCATGGAGCCGGCCCGCATCCAGCTGCAGGAAGCGGTGTACGCGCTCAACAGCTATATCGACAAGGTCGAGCTCGACCCAAGCCGCCTGCGCGAAGTCGATTCGCGCATGGACGCGCTGCACAGCGCCGCGCGCAAGTACCATGTGACCCCGGAAGAACTGCACGAAGAACACGCGGCCCTGGCCGCCAAGCTGCGCCAGCTGGCCGACGCCAGCGACATGGACGGACTGAAACGTCAGGAAGCGAAAGCCGAAGCGGCTTACCGCAAGGTGGCCGATCGTTTGTCTGCGCGCCGCATGACGGCTGCCCGCGCACTCAGTGAGCAGGTCACGAATGCGATGCAGGAACTGAGCATGGGCGGCGGCCGTTTTGAAGTGGGCCTGAATCCGGGCGAGCCGGGCGCACACGGTGTCGAGGTCGTGGAATTCCTGGTGGCCGGCCACGCCGGCGTCGTGCCGCGCCCGCTGGCCAAGGTCGCCTCGGGCGGCGAACTGGCGCGTATCTCGCTGGCCATTTCCGTCATCACCTCGAACGCCACCACCACGCCGACCCTGATTTTCGACGAGGTCGACAGCGGCATCGGCGGCGGCGTGGCCGAAGTCGTGGGTCGCCTCCTGAAACGCCTGGGCCAGGAACGGCAGGTGCTGTGCGTGACCCACTTGCCGCAGGTGGCGAGCCAGGCCAATCAACACTTCCAGGTGGCGAAAGGTACGACCGGCGAAGGCCGCACGGTCTCGCGCATCGAGGTCCTCAACAACCGCGCGCGCGTGGAAGAAGTGGCGCGCATGCTGGGGGGGATCGAGATTACGGAGACGACGAGGAAGCATGCTCGGGAGTTGCTGGCGTCTTGATGCCAGCGAACTGTCTTAATTGACTGGGACGAATGCAAGAGGGCTGGCCCAGCTTGCAAGACAAGTCAGCCCGGCTTGCGAGAAGGAGGCGTAACTGCAGGGCGCAGTTCTCTCGCACGATAGCGCTCGGGCTCGCGGCGGAATTGGTCGGCCAAGGATGTTGCGTACCCGGGCGTCGTCCGGATTCGTGCAAGCTCATCCGGGTTGAGCCGAATGCTCACCTCGTATAGACCGATACTCCCGGCTACGTAGGTGAGCAACCAATCTGTGCCATCGTTGAAAACGACGAAATTCCAGGCTTGTTCCTCAAGCACTTCGGTACGCATCGTGGTCCCTGACTACTGTTGGACGGCGCATAAATTCCCACAGTATTCTTTTCCCGCAGGTAAATTTTTGCGTTTCCGCAGGCGAAGGGCTTCGCCGTATTCGGTACGGTTTCTTTGGTGGAGCCTGTTCAGGCGAGCACCGTACCGGGCGCTCCACCCCTCACACCTCTGCCACAATCTCCCTCCAACCCAACCACGGAGGTTCGCATGACCATCGACAAAGTCCTGTACCGCGCCAAGGCCACCTCGCAGGGCGGCCGCGAAGGTAGTTCCCGCAGCGATAACGGTGTGCTGGACGTCAAGCTGACGACGCCGAAGGAGCTGGGCGGCAATGGCGCCACCGGCACCAATCCCGAGCAACTGTTTGCGGCCGGCTACTCGGCCTGCTTCCTGGGCGCGCTGAAATTTGTCGCCGGCCAGGCCAAGGTCAAGCTGCCGGAAGAGCTGACCGTGACGGGCGAGGTCGGCATCGGCCAGATTCCGACCGGTTTCGGCATCGAGGTCGACCTGGCGATCAACGGTCCCGGCATGGAACAGCAGCAGTTGCAGGAACTGGTCGACAAGGCCCACATCGTCTGCCCGTATTCGAATGCCACGCGCAACAACATCGACGTGCGCCTGAAGGTCACGACCTGAGTTGTACGCCGTGCCTGGAAAACGCCGGCTGAGGCGTTTTCTAGCGCCGCAGTTTGGTCCTGGGCGAGCGCAAGACGCGCTGGACGACGGTGGCTTCCACCCGCATCAGCTGCATGAAGAGATGCGCCGCGCCAGTCCCGAAGACATCGCGCACCACCTGCGATCGGTAGACCAGCTTCGACATCCGCTGATCGCGGCGGGCGTAGGGCCGGGCGTCCCCCTCCTGAAGATGTTCTAGCACGGGTTCCGGCCCTGCCCACAATCGATTCCACGGTGATGATCCTTGTCAGGCCGGCAGGCAAAGGCAGCGGCAGAGCCAGGACAGACCATGGCGGCAAGTGGGGGAGCTTGAATTTTCATCGTGGGGGCGGGGACCGAATTGGGCAATCAGCGCATTACAAACGAATCCCGGCACCAGAACTAGGCGCGCGCCTGTAAGAAACGTTACGAAACGTTAAGGCGACCAGCCATGACCGCGGCCATGGACGCATTCCGTGCGCTAACACAACAGCAAGATTGCCGAACGGCTGGCTTTACGCGCCATTCGCAAATATCGGCTCGGCCCCTTAAGCAGCACACATATAATGAAGGCCCTGTGCCGCCTCTTGCTTGCTCATGCCTTTCAGAAAAGAACCCGCCCACACCCACGGCAACATCTCCCGCAGCGCCATTGTGCTGGTGAACCTCGGCACGCCCGATGCGCCGACCCGCTCGGCGGTCAAGCGCTACCTGAAGCAATTCCTGTCCGACCCGCGCGTGGTGGAAATTCCGCGCCTGGTGTGGTGGTGCATCCTGAACCTGATCATCCTGCCGTTTCGCTCCGGCGCCTCGGCGAAGAAATACCAGATGATCTGGACCCGGGAAGGCTCGCCCCTGAAGGTGCACACCCAGAAGCAGGCCAACCTGCTGGGCGAAGCGCTGGAGGAGCGCGGCCACGAAGGCGTGCAGGTCCGGATGGCGATGCGCTACGGTTCGCCCTCGCTGCCGGAAGTGCTGGATGAGTTGAAGCGCGAGAATTGCGACCGCATCGCCGTCCTGCCCGCCTATCCACAGTATTCGGGCACGACCACCGGCTCGATCTGGGATGCCGTCTTTGCCCACTACAAGGACATCCGCAACGTGCCCGAGCTGCGCCTGGTCAAGCACTACCACGACCACGATGGCTATATCGACGCCCTGCGCGACATCGTGCAGGCGCACTGGGACATCCATGGCCGCGGCGAGAAGCTGGTGATGAGTTTCCATGGCGTGCCG
The DNA here is from genome assembly GCF_059134155.1 of Massilia sp. FBCC-B171. Taxonomy (NCBI): domain Bacteria; kingdom Pseudomonadati; phylum Pseudomonadota; class Betaproteobacteria; order Burkholderiales; family Oxalobacteraceae; genus Massilia; species Massilia sp. FBCC-B171. Next base: position 420,849 of record NZ_CP101443.1, read on the forward strand.
AAGCGCACCCTGATGCTGGGCGACCCCTATTTTTGCGAATGCCAGAAAACGGCGCGCCTGCTGGCCGAGCGCCTGCGCCTGGCGCCAAACGACTATCTCGTCACCTTCCAGTCACGCTTCGGCAAGGCCGAATGGCTGCAGCCGTACACGGCGCCCACCGTGCAAGAGCTCGCCCGCCAGGGCGTGCAGCGCGTGGACGTGATCTGCCCTGGGTTCACCAGCGACTGTCTGGAAACCCTGGAAGAGATCTCGATGGAAGTGAAACACGATTTCGAGAGCGCCGGCGGCAAGGAATTTCACTATATCCCCTGCTTGAACGAGTCGCCGACCTGGATCGTCGGCCTGGCCGAAATCGCCGAACAGCACCTGATCGGCTGGCCGACGATGATGAGCCCGTCCCAGCGCGAGGCCGAGCGGCGCGATGCCGATCTGGGGCGCGAAAACGCGGCGCGGCTGGGGGCCTGAGCTTATAGCCTGTGGGGCTGTTGCCTGATACGTTATCGGCAAGTTGAATCCGCGTGGGCACAGGGTGCCCGGTGAAGCTGTCATGGAGGCCATTGGCCTCCATGACCCCGTACGGATGAGGCCGCTGACTCAAGGTAGCAGGAGTATCGACAGCGCCAGTCCGCGGCTTTTCTCGTAGGGTGGGCACGCGTGCCCACGCGGATCATGCGGACCGATAACGCCGCAGGCAACAGCCCCACGTCCGTCTGCAAAACGCGCGACAGCCCGGCCGCCGACCCTGCCCCCAAGCCCACCTGTTAAAATGGCATGTTTTGACGGCGTGACCTACATCCCGGCGTAGCAGATGCACGCTACCGCAAGCGCGGTGTAGACCACGACGGCGCTGCTGATTATCCGCAATTTCATGATGGCTCCCTCAGCCCTGGTTCTTGTTCAAATGACGTCGTTACGCGTCTTGAAAACATGGTAGAGCGCCAGGCTCAGGAAAGAATCAGCTCATCGGTAAATGTTGTAACAAGAGTTGTCAGACTTTCTGCTTCCCTGCGTTTAATACCCCTTGAATTTGTAGGAGATCGCCCCATATGCGGCGCTGTACGACGAGGTGTATCCGTCTCATTATTCAGTCAAGTATTTGATTTCAGGAGTATTTTCGATGCATGATCAAGAAAATCCAGAGGTGATTCCCCAGCCGGAGAGCGATGCTGCTCCGGCAGCTGCCCCCCAGGCAGCCGCCCCCAATGCCGCTCCGGCAACCGGTGAACCCGGCCTCGAAGAACAGCTGAGCGCAACCGAAGCCAAGCTGGCTGAAATGCACGACGCCTTCATGCGTGCCAAGGCCGACGCCGAGAACATCCGCCGCCGCGCCCAGGAAGACGTCAGCAAGGCCCACAAGTTTGCCATCGAAAGCTTTGCAGAAGCCATGGTCCCGGTGCGAGACAGCCTGGAAATGGCCCTGAAGGTCGAATCGCCGACGGTCGAGGCGATCAAGGAAGGCGTCGAAATGACGCTCAAGCAGCTGACCTCCGCGTTTGAAAAGAACCGGCTGGTCGAAGTGATGCCGGCGCCGGGCGACAAGCTCGATCCGAACAAGCACCAGGCGGTGGCTCTCGTGCCGGCCGACCAGGAAGCGAATACCGTGGTCAGCGTGCTGCAGAAGGGTTACATGATCGCGGACCGCCTGTTGCGTCCGGCCATCGTCACTGCTGCACAGCCAAAATAAGAAAAACATCCTGTGCTAGGTGGCAACCCCCCCTTGAAAGCACACCGTTTTTCCCAATATTACAAAAAACATCCGAAACTTAGCATTCAAAGGAAAAAATCATGGGCAGAATTATCGGTATCGACTTGGGCACCACCAACTCGTGCGTTGCAATCATGGAAAACGGCCAGCCTAAGGTCATTGAAAACGCGGAAGGCGCGCGTACCACGCCGTCCATCATCGCTTACCAGGAAGATGGCGAGATCCTCGTCGGTGCACCTGCGAAACGCCAGGCGGTCACCAACCCAAAGAACACCCTGTTCGCCGTCAAGCGCCTCATCGGCCGCAAGTACGACGAAAAGGAAGTCCAGAAGGACATCGGCCTGATGCCGTACGCGATCGTCAAGGCCGACAACGGCGACGCCTGGATCGGCGTGCGCGACAAGAAGCTGGCGCCTCAGCAGGTGTCGGCTGAAACCCTGCGCAAGATGAAGAAGACCGCCGAAGACTACCTCGGCGAAGAAGTCACCGAAGCGGTCATCACCGTGCCGGCCTACTTCAACGACTCGCAGCGCCAGGCAACCAAGGATGCCGGCCGTATCGCGGGCCTGGACGTCAAGCGCATCATCAACGAGCCGACCGCGGCCGCGCTGGCATTCGGCCTGGACAAGACCGACAAGGGCGACCGCAAGATCGCCGTGTATGACCTGGGCGGCGGCACCTTCGACGTCTCGATCATCGAAATCGCGGACGTGGACGGCGAGAAGCAGTTCGAAGTGCTGTCGACCAACGGCGACACCTTCCTCGGCGGCGAAGACTTCGACCAGCGCATCATCGATTACATCATCGACGAATTCAAGAAGATCAACGGCCTCGACCTGTCGAAAGACGCGATCGCCCTGCAGCGCATCAAGGCTTCGGCCGAGCGCGCCAAGATCGAACTGTCGTCGTCGCAGCAGACCGAAATCAACGAGCCCTACATCGCCATGGCGAACGGCGCGCCGGTCCACCTGAACCTGAAAATGACCCGCGCCAAGCTCGAGTCGCTGGTCGAGGAACTGATCGCCAAGACGATCGAGCCATGCCGCATCGCCATCAAGGATGCCGGCGTCAAGGTCAGCGACATCGACGACATCATCCTGGTCGGCGGCATGACCCGCATGCCGAAGGTTCAGGAAAAAGTGAAAGAATTCTTCGGCAAGGATGCACGCAAGGACGTGAACCCGGACGAAGCCGTCGCTGTCGGCGCCGCCATCCAGGGTTCGGTCCTGTCGGGCGAACGCAAGGACTTGCTGCTGCTGGACGTGACGCCTCTGTCGCTGGGTATCGAAACCCTGGGCGGCGTGATGACCAAGATGATCCACAAGAACACCACGATTCCGACCAAGTTCTCGCAGGTGTTCTCGACCGCCGACGACAACCAGCCGGCAGTGACGATCAAGGTCTATCAGGGCGAGCGTGAAATCGCGGCCGGCAACAAGGGCCTGGGCGAATTCAATCTCGAGGGCATCCCGCCAGCATCGCGCGGCACCCCGCAGATCGAAGTGACCTTCGACATCGACGCCAACGGCATCCTGCACGTCGGCGCCAAAGACAAGGCCACCGGCAAGGAAAACAAGATCACCATCAAGGCGAATTCGGGCCTGACCGAAGCCGAGATCCAGAAGATGGTGAAGGACGCCGAGCTGAACGCCGAGGAAGACAAGAAGGTCAAGGAGCTGGCGGAAGCCCGTAACGAGGCAGACGCGAAGGTGCACTCGACCCGCAAGTCGCTGACCGAACACGGCGACAAGCTGGAAGCGGGCGAGAAAGAGAAGATCGAAGCGGCCATCACCGACCTCGAAGGCTCGATCAAGTCCGGCGACAAGACCGACCTCGACAACAAGACCGCGGCCCTCACGACCGCTGCGCAAAAGCTGGGCGAGAAGGTGTATGCCGACATGCAGGCGCAGCAGGCGGGCGGTGCGGGCGCCGAAGGTGGCGCGCAGCAGGGCGGCGCCGAATCGTCGGCCCAGGCTGACGACGTCGTCGATGCCGACTTCAAGGAAGTCAAAGACGCGAAGTAATCCATTCGCGTACGGGAGGGGCGACCCTCCTGGAACGGCCGAGCCGACGCAAGCTTTTTTGCTCGGCTCGGTTTTTTTGTCAGACAGTTTGATTCAGTAGACAACAGCAAGGTGCCCAATGGCAAAGCGTGATTTTTACGAGATCCTTGGGGTCGCAAAGGGTGCTTCGGAAGAAGAAATTAAAAAGTCTTATCGCAAGCTGGCGATGAAGTTCCACCCTGACCGCAATCCGGACAACAAGGAAGCGGAAGAGAAGTTCAAGGAGGTCAAAGAGGCCTACGAGATGCTCACCAATCCGGAGAAGCGCGAGGCCTATGACCGTTACGGTCACGCCGGCGTCGATCCGAACATGGGCGGCGGTGGCGGCTTTGGCGGCGGCGCCGGCGGTTTCGGCGATGCCTTTGGCGATATCTTCGGCGACATCTTCGGCGGCGGCCGCGGCGGACGCGGCGGCGGCGGACCCCAGGTCTACCGCGGCGCCGACCTGCGCTATAACCTCGAGATCACGCTCGAGCAGGCAGCCAATGGCTTCGACACGACGATCCGCGTGCCGAGCTGGGACAAGTGCGACACCTGCCACGGCAGCGGCGCCAAGCCGGGCACCCAGCCCGTCACCTGCACCACCTGCGCCGGCCACGGCCAGGTGCGCATGCAGCAGGGCTTCTTCAGCATCCAGCAGACCTGCCCGAAGTGCCACGGCAGCGGCAAGATGATCCCGGAACCGTGCGCAGCCTGCGCCGGCGCCGGACGCATCAAGCGCAACAAGACGCTGGAAGTGAAGATTCCTGCCGGTATCGACAACGGCATGCGCATCCGCTCGACCGGCAACGGCGAACCGGGCACGAATGGTGGTCCGTCGGGCGACCTGTATGTGGAAATCCACATCAAGCCGCACGCGGTCTTCCAGCGCGAAGGCGACGACCTGCATTGCGAAATGCCGATCTCGTTCTCGAAGGCGGCCCTGGGCGGCGAAATCGAAGTGCCTACGCTCACCGGCAAAGTGTCGTTCACGGTGCCGGAAGGCACGCAGACCGGCAAGACTTTCCGCCTGAAAGGCAAGGGCATCAAGGGCGTGCGTTCGGGCTATGCGGGAGATTTGTTCTGCCACATGATCGTCGAGACCCCGGTGAAACTCACCGAGAAGCAGAAGGACCTGCTGCGCGAGTTCGAACGCTCGACCAGCGAGGGCGGTGCCAAGCACAGCCCGCAAAGCAAGGGCTGGATGGACAAAGTGAAAGACTTCTTCGAGTAAGAGGTTGACGAAGAACCGCCGGGCGGCGCGAGCCCTCGGCGGTTTTTTTATGCCCGGTGCGCTTTCCTTGTTGCGTTTACAATACGCAAAATTCACAGAAAATCACGGAATGGCGTCAGCCGGCGCCTTCCCCCAGCAGGAGAATCAGATGGCGAAAACACCGACCGGCCTGACGGCAAACGACCTTTTCCAGCGCAACCGCGAATGGGCGGCCTCGATGGTGGAACAGGACCCGGGCTACTTCAAGGACCTGGCTTCGCAACAGGCACCGGAATACCTCTGGATCGGCTGCTCGGACAGCCGCGTGCCGGCCAACGAGCTGCTTGGCATGGCGCCGGGCGAGCTGTTTGTGCACCGGAATATCGCCAACGTCGTCGTCCATTCCGACCTGAACGCGCTCTCCGTGCTGCAGTTCGCGGTCGACGTCCTGAAGGTCAAGCACATCATCATCTGCGGCCACTACGGCTGCGGGGGCGTGCACGCGGCACTGACCGATGCGCGCGTCGGGCTGGCCGACAACTGGCTCGGCCACGTGCGCGACGTACGCGACAAGCACGGCAAATACCTGGGTAATGTGGCTGGTATATCGGCCACCAACCGCCTGGTCGAACTGAACGTGGCCGAGCAGGTGATCAACGTGGCGCAGACGACGATCGTGCGCGACGCCTGGGAACGCGGCCAGCCGGTCACCATTCACAGCTGGGTCTATGGCGTACACGATGGCCTGCTGCGCGACCTCGGCATCACCGTCAGCAGCCACGCCGAGATCGCCCCAAAACTCGCCGTCGTGCTCGACGGCTACCGCGACCGCGGAGAAGACCTGTGAGCGATGCAGGCGGACAGGGAGATTTGGCCCGCCTGCGCGAACTGGTCCGCGTATTCGTGAACGAGCGCGACTGGGACCAGTTCCATACGCCGAAGAATCTGTCGTCGGCGCTGTCGGTCGAGGCGGCCGAACTGCTGGAACACTTCCAGTGGCTGCAGCACGGCCGCATCGACGAGCTCGGCGCGGACAAGTTAATCGAGGTGCGCCACGAGATGGCCGACGTGCTGGTCTATCTCGTGCGCCTGGCGGATAAACTCGACGTCGACCTGATGGCGGCGGTCGAGGAAAAGATGGTCCTCAACCGCGCCAAATACCCCGCCGACAAGGTGCGGGGTGACGCGCGCAAGTATCACGAGTACAAGGACGCGTGATACACCTCAGAAGGTCACAATGCTCCCCCAGGCGCTCGTGCACTTGTGATCCGCATCGAACGTAGCCAGGGCTTTCACACCGCCGCCCGACGCCACGTCCAGCCCCAGCACCGTGCCAGGCCCCGTAAACGCCGGCCACTGCGCCGGCACCTCGCCACCGCTGTTCGGATTGCCCGTCTTGGCGAAATTGCTCCAGTAGCGCGTCATCGCGGTCTGCAGGGCGCGCCGCTCGGCATTGCCCAGATCGCCCAGGTTGTACAAATACTGCAGGTCATACGAGTGCGCCGCCCCTTGCGGGAAGCTCAGGAAATAGCTGCCGTTCGCCACGCCTACCGTGGGCAGCGCGGTCTGGTCGCGGAACTCGTACATCCAGACCGGCGAGCCCTGCGCGGCGATGCGCTGCGAGGTGCGCAGGGCAGGGCAGGAGAAGCCCAGGTCGGTCGCCAGGCTGGACGCCGCCAGGCTCGGCTGCACCGCCGGGTTGGTCCCGTAATTGGCGAGTGGGTAAAAGTTCGCGATGACGCTGGCGACGTTGATGCCGGTTCCCGCGGTCAGGCCGGCGATCGTCGGGGCATAGCCCGCGGCCGGCAGCGAGAAGCTGGTGTTGGCCGGATCGAAGTTTCCTGCGGCTGCGCGGCGGCCCGCCTCGTTGATCGCGATGTAGAGCGCGTATTCGTCTTCATTGGTGCCGTTGACGGTCGGGACCTTGATGTTCTCGCCGGCGGCAAAGGTTGCCTTGACCGACTTCGGCAGCACTTTGCCGTCGACCGAGGGCACCATGATCGGCAGGGCCGTGCTGATGGCGTTGGCCAGATAGGTGCGGATCACCGAGTCCGGCAGGCTGCGCAGGCAGGCAGCCGTGACCGCCGCACCCGGGGCGCAGCCGATGCCGGTGACGCCCGCAGCAGTGGCGGCATTGATGGCCGTGTCGACGATGGCGCCGCTGACGGCACCCATTTGCGCAGCACTCAGCTGGCGGTCGTTGCCGTAGTTGCCGCTCTGGATCATGGCCTTGTTGAACAGGCCTTTCGAGCCCGGCGAGGCCAGGTGCGTCATCACGCTGAAGCCGCCGGCCGATTCGCCAAAGACCGTCACATTGTTCTTGTCGCCCGCGAACTGGACAATATTGTCCTGTACCCACTTCAATGCCGCCTGCTGGTCCATGATGCCGTAATTGCCCGCAGCGCCGTCCGCCGCCAGGGTCGGATGCGCGAGAAAGCCCATTGCTCCGAGCCGGTAGGCGACGTTGACGACGATCACGCCCTTGGTCACCAGCGGCGACGGGTCCGCGTAGACCGCGGTGCCGCCCGTGTTGAAGGCGCCGCCGTGCAGGTTGACCATGACCGGGAACGGGCCCTGGCCGGCCGGCGCGTGCACGTCGAGGTACAGGCAGTCCTCGCTGTCGCCGCTCATGCGGAAGGGGCTGGCGCTGGTTTGCAGGCAGGGCGCCGCCGATTTGGTGGCGGCCAGGGTCGTGGTCCACGGCTGCGGCGCTGAAGGCGCCGTCCAGCGCCGTTCGCCTGTCGGGGGCGCGGCGAAGGGGATGGCGAAATAGCTGCGCATGTCGCCGCGGTCGACGGCGCGGACTTCACCGCCGGCCGTGCGCACCACCTCCATGGCGGTGCTGGGCTCCGAGTCGAAGCCGCCACAGGCGGCAAGCAGGACGACGACGCTCGATGCGAGCACGGGTTTCATGTGGCGGGGGGAATACGGCGCTTTCTTTTTCACTGCGTGTCTCCTGGTGTTGTTGGCTTGTTGGGCGTGCTGAGTCGCCCACGCCTTTATGGCATAGGTGCAATTGATCATAACGAGAAATTGAACGGCGCGGCACGCAGACGCCGCCCCTAAGGCCATCGACGGGAAAGTTCGCTACCTGCGCCCGATGCCGAGCACCCCATCCGAGCTGCGGATGCCGAGCACATCCATCAGCTGTTCCAGCTCGCCAATGAGAAGGTCACGGGTGGCCGTGTCGGCGCTGTCGAGCGCTTCCAGGGTGGTGTGAAACTGCTGCATGACCCAGAATTTGGTCGGATGCGCTTCGATCCCCGCCAGCAGGGTATCGGCCAGGCGCGCCCCGCTGGGCGAAGCCGCCCGATACGCCCGCAAGCCATCGAGCACCCGCGGCACGATGAACAGGGGCGCATCGACGACGTCGGCCAGCGGATCACGCACGTGTCAAAGCGGCGCCATTCACACGCCGCCCATGCAGATGTACTTGATGACCAGGTAATCATCCATCCCGTGGGTCGAGCCTTCGCGGCCCAGCCCGGACTGCTTGACCCCGCCAAACGGCGCCACTTCGGTCGAAATCAGGCCGGTATTCACGCCCACCATGCCGGTCTCGATCTGCTCGGCGACACGCCAGACGCGGCCGATGTCGCGCGAATAGAAATACGAGGCCAGCCCGAATTCGGTGTCGTTTGCCAGCGCAATGACCTCGTCCTCGGTCTTGAAACGGAACAGCGGCGCCAGCGGGCCGAAGGTTTCTTCGCGCGCCACCATCATGTCGGAAGTAACGTCGGCCAGCACGGTTGGCTGGAAGAAGCTGTGGCCGAGTGCGTGGCGCTTGCCGCCCAGCAGCAGTCGCGCGCCTTTATCCAGGGCGTCGGCGATGTGCTGCTCGACTTTGAGCACCGCCTTTTCCTCGATCAGCGGCCCCTGGTTCACGCCCGGTTCGACACCATTGCCGACCTTCAGTTTTTCCACGGCCGCGACCAGCTTTTGCGCGAATGCGTCATAAACGCCGTCCTGCACATACAGGCGGTTGGCGCAGACGCAGGTCTGGCCGGCATTGCGGTATTTCGAGGCGATCGCCCCTTCCACGGCGGCGTCGATGTCGGCGTCGTCGAACACGATGAAGGAAGCGTTGCCGCCCAGCTCGAGCGAGAGCTTCTTGATGGTCGGCGCGCATTGTTCCATCAACAGGCGCCCGACCGCGGTCGAACCGGTGAAGCTGAGTTTGCGTACAGTCGGGTTACTCGTCATTTCGCCGCCGATGGCCTTCGAGTCGCCGATCACGACGCTGAACACGCCTTTCGGCACGCCGGCGCGCTCGGCCAGCACGGCCAGGGCCAGCGCCGAATACGGGGTCAGTTCAGCCGGTTTCAGGACGATCGGGCAGCCGGCGGCCAGCGCCGGGCCGACCTTGCGCGTGATCATCGCCGCCGGAAAATTCCACGGGGTGATGGCCGCGCAGACGCCGATCGGCTCGCGGGTGACGACGATGCGGCGGTCCGGCCAGGGCGACTGCAGGGTTTCGCCGGCGACGCGCTTGGCTTCCTCTCCGAACCACTCGAAGAACGAAGCCGCATACGCCACTTCGCCCTTGGCTTCCGCCAGCGGTTTGCCTTGCTCGGCCGTCATGATGAGCGCCAGGTCGTCGGCGTTTTCCAGCATCAGGTCGTTCCACTTGCGCAGGATCAGGCTGCGCTCGCGCGCGGTCTTCTTGCGCCAGGCCGGCCAGGCGGCGGCTGCGGCGTCGATCGCGCGCCGGGTTTCTTGCGCGCCCATGTGCGGCACCGTGCCCAGGGTTTCGCCGGTGGCCGGGTTGATCACGTCGACCGTGGCGGCGTCATGCGCATCGCACCATTCGCCGTCGATAAAGGCTTGCTGGCGCAAGAGCGTCGGGTCTTTCAAAGTCAGCATGGGATCCTCGTTAGTATTCAGACACGTTCGATCCCACATGGTAGACCTTTTCGGGCGCGTTTGCCCCGCAGCGCTGCGCTTCAGTTGCCGCGGTAGGTCGAGTACCCGTAAGGGCTCAGCAGCAAGGGGATGTGGTAATGCTGGGCGGTATTTTCGACCTTGAATTCGACCGGAATCTGGTCGAAGAAGGTCGGCTGTCCCAGGCGTGCGTAGTGGTCGCCGGTCTTGAAGACGATGCGGTAGGCGCCCGCGGTGAGCGCTTTGCTTGCCGGATACAAGGCGCGCACGCGGCCCTGGGCATCGGTGACGGCCTGGCCGATCGTGCGCCACTGCTGGCCGTCGCGCGCTTCGAGGACGACGCCGACGCCTGCGCTGGGCTGGCCGCTCTGCAGGTCGAGGATGTGGACGCTGAGCGGATTCTCGGCCGCGGCGGCGTGCAGGCAGGCGCAGGCAAGGGTGGCGGCGAGGAGGGTACGGGCGATGCTGGTCATGGTGGTTTTCCTTGGGTGGGTAGATCAGGGAGCGCGCGGGCGCTCGAGTTCCGGGACGGCGGACAGCGCCGCCAGGGCGCAGGCATCGTCGTTGACGGCGCCGCCGCCGCCGGCCACGCCGATGGCGCCGACCACCTGGCCCTCGACACGCAGCGGCACGCCGCCGCCGAGCAGCAGCAGCTCGGGCAGGGTGGTCAAATTGCGCGCGTCAAGCGTGGCGGCGGCATTGCGCGCCAGGTCGAGCGTGCTGGTGCGGGTCGACAGCGCCGTATAGGCTTTCTTGCGGCTGGCCTGCGTGTTGTGCGGACCGACGCCGTCGGCGCGCTGCACGGCCACCAGGTTGCCGCCGCGGTCGACGACCGAGACGACGATGGCGCGGCCCTGGGACTGGCAGGCGGCGACGGCGGCGCCGGCCAGGCGGTTGGCGGCGTCCAGCGACATGTCGACGGGACGGGGCAGGGCCGCTGCGGCGTTCCCGGCCAGCAAGGCGGTGCACAGCATCAGAATGGATTTGGTCATGGTGCGCTTTCGTTCGGATGAAGCCGCTACTCTACGAAAGCGCCGGCTACGCCAGCCTGACGCGAAGATGACAATCCCGTCATGTTCGGCATCCTGTACCCGGCTTAGAATGCTGCCCATGCACATCCTCATCATCGAAGACGAACCGAAGACCGGCGACTACCTCCAGCGCGGCCTGCGCGAGTCCGGTTTTACGGTGAGCCTCGCGCGCAACGGACGCGACGGCCTGCATCTCGCATGCGAGGAAGAGGTCGACCTGGTCGTGCTCGACGTCATGCTGCCGCGCATGACCGGCTGGGAAGTGCTGGCTGAACTGCGCGCCCGCGAAAAAACGGCGCAGCTGCCGGTGCTGTTCCTGACCGCGCGCGACGAAGTGCAGGACCGGGTCAAGGGACTCGAGCTGGGCGCCGACGACTACCTGGTCAAACCCTTCGCCTTCGTGGAACTGGTGGCGCGCATCCGCACCCTGTTGCGGCGCGCGCCGGTGCGCGAGGACGCGCTGCTGTGCATCGGCGACATGGAGATCGACGTCATCGCGCGCAAGGTGCGGCGCCAGGGCAAGCCGGTGCTGCTGACGGCCCAGGAATTCAATTTGCTGCACTTGCTGGCGCGGCGCGAGGGCCAGGTGCTGTCGCGTTCGCTGATCGCTTCCCAGGTATGGGACATGAATTTCGACAGCGACACCAACGTCATCGATGCCGCGATCCGGCGCCTGCGCCGCAAGCTCGACGACCCGTTCCCGCTCAAGCTGATCCATACGCGGCGCGGCATGGGCTATGTGTGCGACGCGGAGCTGGACGGGTGAAAGGTTCGCTCACCCTGCGCGTCTGCCTCGCCTTCGTCCTGATCGTGGCGCTCAGCGCGGCCGGCATCGGCCTCTACCTGTACCAGGCCCTGGTCGGCGAAATCGTGCGCCGCGACGACATCGCCCTGCTCGGCAAGCTGCGCCAGGTCCAGCAGCTGCTCGGCAGCGCGGACGCCCAGGACCTGCTGCGCGAGCGCCCGCAATACTTCCGCGACACGATGAGCGGCCAGGAAAATTCGCTGGTGCGCATCGTGGACGCCGGCGGCCGCCTGCTGCTCGACATCAATCCGCTTGGGGAACGCTATCCGGCCCCGCCGGCCGTGGCGGCGCCGTCGCGTGCGGCCATCCTGGCCTGGACCGGCCGCGCCGGCACGCCGGGCCAGGTCGTGTCCGGCAGCGCGCGCCTCGGCGCGCAGCCGGTGCGCATCACCGTGGCGCGCCTGTACGCCGACCGCACGGCCATGTTCGCGCGCTACCGCCAGCAGATCGTCCTCGCTTGCGCCGCGGCGGCGTTGCTGGCAGGTCTGTTGGCAGCGCTGCTGCTGGTGCATGGCTTGCGGCCCCTGCGCACGATCGCCGCGCACGCGGCCCTGGTGCGCCCCGGGCGGCTCGACAGCCAGCTCGACAGCGCAGCGGCGCCGAGCGAGCTGCGCCCGCTGATCCTGGCCCTGAACGCGATGCTGGCGCGCCTGCACGACGGCTACACGCGCCTGTCGGGCTTTTCCGCCGACCTGGCGCACGAGTTCCGCACCCCGGTCAATAACCTGCTGGGCCAGACCCAGGTGGCGCTGGCACAGCGCCGCAGTCCCGACGAGTACGAAGAACTGCTGGCGTCGAACGTCGAGGAACTGGAACGCCTGTCGCGCATGGTCGACAGCATGCTGTTCCTGGCGCGCGCCCAGCAGGAGGACGTGGTATTGGCGCGCGTCCAGCTGGCGGTCGAGGACGAATTCGCGCGCATGGCCGAATTCTTCGAGGGCATGGCCGAAGAACGCGGCGTGACGCTGCACTGCGCCGGCAGCGGCACCGTGCAGGCCGACCCCCAGCTGCTGCGGCGGGCGCTGGCGAACCTGCTGTCGAATGCGATCCGCCATGCCGACGGGGGCAGCGTGGTCACGCTGGCAGCGGCTAACCGCGATGGCTGGACCGAACTCCTGGTGACGAATGTCGGCGCACCGATCGATGCGCACGACCTGCCGCACCTGTTCGAACGCTTCTACCGCGCCGACGCGGCGCGCAGTGCGGGCGCCGGATCGACCGGGCTGGGGTTATCGATCGTGCATGCCATTATGGAACTGCACGGCGGCCGCGCCGAAGTGCGCCCGACGCCGGGCGCGGTCACGTTCGTGCTGTTGTTCCCGCTGCGTGATGGTGTCCCCGCCCATGCAACACGTGCATGAGCGGGCAGGCGAGCAGCAGGAGGCGAACTGCTCTGGCTGACGCAGCGTGTTTCCCTGCCCTGTTGGCGATGCGCCGCGCTCAGTTCGGGGTGCCCCGTTGCCGGTACGTCAGGCAGGAAACGCCATTGTCGGCGTGCCCCACTGCGATCTGCTCGGTCATGCACTCGTAATCGTCGTTGTACTGGCAGGCCGACACCTTGCAGGCGCCCACGCCTGCCTGGCCTTGCCTGACACGCGAATGGGGCATCGCGTTGAGAAACGTGTCGCAGCCGGGGTGAATGCCGTTCCCGATCGTAATGGCGCGGGCGCGGCAGCAGTTGTCCGTGTTGTAGGCGCACTCGCCGACGAAGCACTCTTCGACGACGGGCATGTCGATTGCAATCCTCATCATGACGACCTCCACGTGCAGAAACAAAAACGTTCGTCCAGCTTAGATGTTTGGCCTGGCCGAAAGTGCAGCGCGACAGGCACGCCGCGCTGCCGGTTTCCGCCGTGGGTGTGTCAGGGCCTGGCGAGTGCCGCGAGCAGGGGGCCGTCAAGCCCGTAAATATCCTCGGCGAACAGCACGCGGCCATCGCGCTCGGTGACGGCGGTCGCATAAAACAACACCACTGGCACGGGCGTGCGCAGGGGCACGGTGCGCGTCTTGCCGGTGCGTATCGCCGCCTCGATGGCAGCCGCGTTCCATGCCTGCGGATCGGCCAGCACGAACTGCGCCAGCTCGACCGGGCGCTCGACGCGGATGCAGCCATGGCTGAGGTCGCGCCGGCTGCGGTCGAACAATTCCGTCGATGAGGTCGAGTGCAGGTAGATGTTCATCGGATTGGGCATGGCGAATTTGAGGGCGCCGAGCACATTGCGCGCGCCTGGCCGTTGCCGGATCCGGGCCGTGCCCGCGCGCAGCGCCGCCAGGGCCGCGCCCGTGTGGGCGAAGACCTGCCCCTGGGTCCCGACCAGTTCCATGTCGTTCTTCCGAAGGTAGGCCCTGTCGCGCGCCAGCTTGGGAAGAATTTCGCCAAGCGTAATGCTGCGCGGCACGTTCCAGTACGGATTCAAATCGAGGGAGCGCATCTGGCCGATGAAGAGCGGCGTCGGCGTCTTTGCCGCGGTGCCCACGATGATGCGCATTTCCAGCGGTACCGCGGCCGCGCCGGCGCTGCTGTCAAAGGCCCACAGCCGGTAGGCCGGCAGATTCACCGCGACCATGCGTCCGCGCGGCAGCGGCGGCAGCCAGCGCAGGCGCTCCAGGGTCAGCGCCAGTTGTGCGGCGCGGTGCGCGAGGGGCACCGCCAGCGCCTTGCGGGTCTGGGGTCCCAGCACGCCGTCCTCGGCCAGGCCATGGCGCGCCTGGAAACGCCTGAGCGCCGCCGCGAGCTCTTCCGTATAGAGGTCCCCGGCGGTGGAGGCATCGGCGTCGAGGTCGCCCAGCACGTATAGGCGGTCGCGCAACAGCCCGGCGCCGGCATAGGTGTCGCCCACGGCGACCGCGCGCGCAGCCTCCGGTAGCGGCGGCCACGCGGGGTGCAGGTTCGCCAGCGCGCGGTAGTGCGCCAAGCTGGCCATCACCCTGCGGTACAGGGGAATGGGCGGCGCGGTGTCGTTCACCAGCTGTTCCAGCCGGCCCTCGCGCACGGCCTGGGCCAGGCGCGGCGCCAGGCCGGCAGCGCCTTGTGGATCCGGCGTGCGGTAGGCGGACGGGGTGCGCCCCGCATGCAGCTCGCCCAGGTAGCGCAGCATCGCGTCCCCAAGGTCGCGCTCGAGCGCCGCCGTGGCGGCCGCGTCGCCTGGCGTATCGAGCCGGCGCGCCAGGTCCGCGGCGCCATAGCGCTCCGGATCGAGACCATGCGCCTCGGCCTGGCCAAGGAGCCGTACGGCCCCCCGTGCCTGCGCGGCCTCGTCGGCCAGCCAGGGCAAGCCCGGCGCGGGCGCGATGTCCTGCGCCGCGCCGGCAAGCGCATGGACCAGGATGAAAAGGACGGCGTACAGGCGGCGGACCGATGCGGGCAGGAGGCGCCGCGGTGGCGTGGAAAGCATGTCGTGGGCGGCTCGAAAAGAACGAATGTGGACGTCACGATAGTGATTTGGTCGGCCTCCTGTCGTTGATATAGGTCAAATATCAGCCAGGGCCGGAGCGCCGCATAGTGCCACCGTCGCCAAACGCCGCGCCCTGGCTCAACCGTTCGTGTTGGCACCATCCTTGAGTTAACGTTAAGCTTTTGTTATGAAACCGCGAATTTATTAGCAGATCGGCACGGCGCTTGCAAGTTATCGGCGTCCCGATTGATTTGGATTAATGGCTACTCGCGCTCCGACCAGATTGCTCGTATGATGGTCTCAGTGCGCTCACGACAAGGTAGAAACCATGCGCCCCATCGTCATCGTTCCAGCATGCACCCGTGATTTCGGCGAACACCCGTATCACGCGGCCCAGCACAAGTATGTCGACGCCATCGTCCTTGGCGCCGACTGCGCGCCCATGATTTTGCCGTCGCTCGGCAAGGATCTGGACCTGGAAACCATGCTGCAGTTGTGCGACGGGATCATGCTCACCGGTTCTGCCTCGAATGTGCACCCCAGCTATTACTCGCAAGAGGTGCTCGACCCGTCCCTGCCGCAAGACCCTGCGCGCGACGAAACGACCTTGCCGCTGATCCGTGCGGCGGTTGGACGGGGTATTCCGATCATCGCGATCTGCCGCGGTTTCCAGGAGATGAACGTCGCACTGGGCGGCTCGCTGCACCAGGCGGTGCAGCTGGTGGAAGGCAAGTTCGACCACCGCGAAAAACCCGAGCTCGGCATGGATGAGCAATATGGCGATGCCCACAAGATTTTGCTGACGCCTGGCGGCATGCTGCACGGGATCCTCGGCGCCGACGAAATTCCCGTCAATTCCCTGCACGGGCAAGGCGTCAACGAACTGGCGCCGGGACTGGTGACCGAAGCGACCGCCGAAGATGGCCTGGTCGAAGCGTTTTCGGTCGGCGCCGCCCCCGGCTTCACGCTGGCGGTGCAGTGGCACCCCGAGTGGCGCATCACGCACAATCCGTATTCCATGAAGATGTTCGGGGCCTTCGGCCAGGCCTGCCGCGACTACCGCGCCAAACGATTGGAACGCTCATGACCGCCAGCCGAAAATCGCCCATGCGATGGACGGCCCGCGCCGTTCCTTAGCTTGCCTCGTTCTCTCCCCCGCACACGTGCAGGGCGCCGCTTTGCGCCCTGCGAATCCCGAACAGACGAGAGGCAATGATGGCAATCCGCGAGAATTTTTCTTACACCGACATGGACGAGTGGCTCAATGCCAAGCGCGTCACCGAAATCGAATGCCTGGTGCCCGACCTGACCGGCGTCGCCCGCGGCAAGATCCTGCCCCGGGTTAAATTTACCGAAGAGCGCGGCATGCGCCTGCCGGAAGCCGTGCTCGGCATGACCGTCACCGGCAACTCCCCGACCCACGACGACGCCTACGACCGCGCCATTTCGGCCACCGACCGCGACATGATCCTGAAGGCCGATCCGACCACCATTACCATGGTGCCGTGGGCGGTCGACCAGACCGCGCAGGTGATCCACGACTGTTATTTCGCCGACGGCACCCTGGTCGACTTCGCGCCGCGCTCGGTGCTGCGCCGGGTCCTCAAATTGTACGAGGAAAAAGGCTGGAAGCCGATGGTCGCGCCCGAGCTCGAGTTTTATCTCACGGCGAAAAACATCGACCCGGACCTGCCGCTGGCCGCCCCGATCGGCCGCAGCGGGCGCGCCGAAACCAGCCGCCAGGTCTACAGCATCGACGCCGTCAACGAATTCGATCCGCTGTTCGAGGACATCTACGATTACTGCGACCTGATGAACCTCGACGTCGACACCCTGATCCACGAGATCGGCGCCGGCCAGATGGAAATCAATTTCCAGCACGGCGACCCGCTCGGCTTGGCCGACAAGGTGTTTTACTTTAAACGCACGCTGCGCGAAGCCGCGCTGAAGCACGACATGTACGCCACCTTCATGGCCAAGCCGATGGCGGGCGAGCCGGGTTCGGCGATGCACGTGCACCAGAGCGTGGTCGACGCCAAGACCGGCCGCAATATCTTCAGCGACAGCGACGGCAACGCGTCCAAGCTGTTCCACCAGTACATCGGCGGCCTGCAGCGCTACATGCCGTCGGCGATGGCGATCATCGCGCCGTACGTCAATTCGTACCGCCGCATCGTGCGCCACACGGCCGCGCCGATCAACCTGCAATGGGGCATCGACAACCGCACCGTGGGCTTCCGCGTGCCGGTCTCGGGCGCGCAGGACCGCCGCATCGAAAACCGCATCATCGGCGCCGACGCCAATCCCTACCTCGCCTTGGCCGTGACCCTGGCCTGCGGTTACCTGGGCATGATCGACGCGCTCGAGCCGACCGCGATCGTCGAAGGCAGCGCCTACAAGATGCCGGTCGAACTGCCGCAAGGCTTGCCGGAAGCGCTGAGCCTGTTGCGCAACGAAGCGCGCCTGCGCGAAGTGCTGGGCGACCGTTTCATCGATGTGTATTCCGCGATCAAGGAACTCGAGCACCAAGAGTTCATGACCGTGATCAGTCCCTGGGAACGCGAACATTTGCTGCTGCACGTGTAATTTTTAAACTAAAAAACGAGGTGCCATCATGGCAGCCGATGATACGGCGGTGCTTGCCGCCAGCATGACTACCGCGCGTGTGCCGGACACGGAAGCGTTCGACACCCGCGCCATCCAGGAACTCGACGCGGCGCATTTCCTGCATCCGTTCACCGACCACGCGGCGCTGCGCGACAAGGGCGTACGCGTGATCGTGCGCGGGCAGGGCGTGCACTTGTGGGATTCCGACGGCAAGCAGCTGATCGACGGCATGTCGGGGCTGTGGTGCGTGAACGTGGGCTACGGCCGCACGTCCATCTCGCAGGCGGTCTACCGCCAGATGGAAACGCTGCCCTTCTATAACAGCTTCTTCAACACCACCAATGTGCCGGCCGTGCAGCTCGCAGCCGAACTGGTGGCCCTCGCGCCGCCGCAGTTCAGCCACGTGTTCTTCACCGGTTCCGGCTCGGAAGCGAACGACACCATCGTGCGCATGGTGCGGCGCTACTGGGACATCCTCGGCCAGAGCGATCGCCAGGTCATCATCAGCCGCAAGAACGCCTACCACGGCAGCACCGTGGCGGGCGCGTCGCTGGGCGGCATGGCCGGCATGCACGCCCAGGGCGGACCCATGCTTCCCGGCATCCGCCACATCGGCCAGCCGAATTACGCCGAGCACGGCCAGGGCATGAGCGAAAACGCCTTCGGCCTGGTGGCGGCGGCCTGGCTCGAGGAAGAAATCCTGGCGCTGGGTGCGGACAAGGTCGCCGCCTTCATCGGCGAACCGGTGCAGGGCGCGGGCGGCGTCATCATTCCGCCGGCCACCTACTGGCCGGAAGTGCAGCGCATCTGCGACAAGTACGGCATCCTGCTGGTGGCCGACGAAGTCATCTGCGGCTTCGGGCGCCTCGGCACCTGGTTCGGCTCGGAACTGATGGGCATGCGTCCCGACCTGATCAGCTTTGCCAAGGGCGTCACCTCGGGCTATGTGCCGCTCGGCGGTGTGCTGGTGGGCAAGCGGGTGGCGCACGCGCTGGTGGAACAGGGCGGCGACTTCAACCACGGTTTCACGTATTCAGGCCATCCGGTCGCCTGCGCCGCGGCGCTGGAAAACCTGCGCATCCTGAAAGGCGAGCGGCTGGTGGAAAAGGTGGCGCTGGAAACCGGGCCGCATCTGAAAGCGGCTTTCAATCACCTGGCAACGCACCCGCTGGTAGGCCACGCCGAGAGCTGCGGCATGGTGGCGGGGCTGAACCTGGTGCGCGCGAAGGGCGCCACGGTGCATGAATGCGACCGTTTCGACCCCGCGCTGGGCGTGGGCATGGTGTGCCGCGGCCATATGTTCGACAACGGCGTCATCATGCGCGCCGTGGGCGAGCGCATGATCGTGGCGCCGCCGCTGGTGATGACGAAGGCCGAGATCGACGAGATGGCGGGGAAGATCTGGGATTGCCTGGACCTGACGCTGGCCGATGTGCGGTCGCGCGGCTGGATCTGATTCGTTAGCTTCAAGCGCAGGGACGTAGGGTGGGCGGGTCCCCCGCCCACGCGTTCAACTACGTCCCTTCGTTACGCACCCACCTGAATCGTCTTCGACGGCTCGGTACGATTCTTGAGCACCTGCGGCGCCAGCGAGCCGATGAACATGCCCGCGAACGCCGCCAGCAAGCCTGCCAGCTGCCCCGGGAACTGCTCGCCCAGCGAC
Source organism: Massilia sp. FBCC-B171 (assembly GCF_059134155.1). Lineage (NCBI taxonomy): Bacteria > Pseudomonadati > Pseudomonadota > Betaproteobacteria > Burkholderiales > Oxalobacteraceae > Massilia > Massilia sp. FBCC-B171. The sequence goes on from NZ_CP101443.1 coordinate 440,191, forward strand.
GAAACCTGCGGGAAGAACAAAATCCACACGAACATGCCGGCGCCGATCGACAGGATCGCGCCCTGGGTCGTCGCACGGCCCCAGTACAGGCCCATCACCAGCGGGACAAACGCCGCCACCAGGGTTACCTGGTAGGCCGAGGACACCAGTTCGTAGATCGAGGTGCCTTCCATGGCGATCGCATAGGCCAGCACCAGGGCGGCGAAGACGACGATGGTCACGCGCATGGCGAACAATTGCTGCTTGTCGGAGAGGCCCGGGCGCAGGTTTTTCAGGATGTTTTCCGTAAAACTGGTTGATGGCGCCAGCAGGGTCGCCGACGAGGTGCTTTTAATGGCCGAGAGCAGGGCGCCGAAGAACAGGATCTGCATGATCAAGGGCATCTTGGTCATCACAAACGTCGGCAGCAGGCGCTGGTAGTCGTTCTTGGCAATGTCGAGGGCGTTGTCGCCCATGACGACGACGGCGGCGGCGACGATGAACATCGGCACGAAGCCGAAGACGATGTAGCTGGCGCCGCCGATCACGGCGCCGGTGCGCGCGGTGGGGGCGTCTTTCGCCGACATCACGCGCTGGAACACGTCCTGCTGCGGGATGCTGCCGAACATCATCGTGATGGCCGCGGCGAAGAAGAAGACGATGTCGGTGAAGGTCGGCTCCGGCCAGATGCGCCACAGGTCGGCGCTCTGCGCCATGTCGAAGACGCGGTCGGCGCCGCCGGCGAGATCGGCGGCGAAGAAGGCAATGATCGACATGCCGATCACCAGCACGATCATCTGGATGAAGTCGGTCAGCGCCACGGCCAGGAAGCCGCCCACCACCACATAGATCAGCACGGCGAGGGTGCCGATCACCATGCCGACGGCGGGCGCCATCGCGCCATTCGTCAGCACCGAGAACACCAGGCCGAGCGCCGTGATCTGGGCCGCGACCCAGCCAAGATAGCTGAGGATGATGGCGACCGAGCAGAAAATCTCGATGCCCTTGCCGTAGCGCTGGCGGTAGTAGTCGCCGATGGTGAGAAGGTTGAGTTTATACAGCTTGGTCGCGAAGAACAGGCCGACCAGGATCAGGCAGGTGCCGGCGCCGAACGGGTCCTCGATGACGGCGTTCAGGCCGCCCTGCACGAACTTCGCCGGCACCCCCATCACGGTCTCGGCGCCGAACCAGGTGGCAAAGGTCGTGGTAATCACCATGATCAGCGGCAGGCTGCGCCCGGCTACGGCGAAGTCGCTGGTATTCTTGATGCGCGTACCCGCCCAAACCCCCAGCGCCAGCGTGCCCAGCAAATAGATCGCGACACAGGTAATCAGTGTGTAGTTCATGGTGGTAACGGCTCCGGGGCGGGAAAATTATCTGGCGGAAAATCGGCGATTATAGCGGCAGAACTCCGCTACCGGCTCAGGTCACCCCCGTTTTTCCTCGTGTTTTATTCACTTTAGAAGGAACACTGGCATGCGAACAACATCATGGCACGAACGTGCCGCCGAACTCACCATCGACGGCCGCGCTTTCATCGACGGCAAGCGTGTCGACGCCCGCTCGGGCGCGCGTTTCGACTGCCTGTCCCCGGTCGACGGCCGCAAGCTGGCCGAGGTCGCCCGTTGCGATGGCGCTGACGTCGACGCGGCGGTAGCGAGCGCCCGCGCCGCCTTTGACGACCGGCGCTGGGCCGGCAAGGCCCCGGCCGAACGCAAGAAAATCCTGATCCGCTTCGCCGACCTGATGCTGGCCAAGCGCGACGAACTGGCGCTGCTCGAAACCCTCGACATGGGTAAACCCATCCGCTACAGCCGCAGCGTCGACGTCCCGGCCGCGCAGAACTGCATCCGCTGGTATGGCGAGGCAATCGACAAGCTCTACGACCAAATCGCGCCCACGGCCGAATCGAGCCTGGCCCTGGTCACGCGCGAGCCGGTCGGCGTGGTGGCGGCCATCGTTCCCTGGAACTATCCGATGCTGATGGCGTCCTGGAAGATCGGTCCGGCCCTGGCCGCCGGCAACAGCCTGGTGTTAAAACCTTCCGAAAAATCGCCGCTTTCCGCGCTGCGCCTGGCCGAACTGGCGCTGGAGGCGGGTGTGCCGCCCGGCGTCTTCAATGTCGTGCCCGGCTTTGGCGACGAAGCCGGCCGCGCGCTCGGCCTGCACATGGACGTCGACTGCATCGCGTTTACGGGGTCCACCCGTACCGGCAAGCAGATCCTGCAAATGGCGGGCCAGTCGAATTTGAAACGTGCCTGGACCGAGCTGGGCGGCAAGTCGGCGAACATCGTCTGCGCCGATTGCCCGGACCTCGACAAGGCGGTGGCCAGCGCCATCGGCTCCATCTATTTCAATCAGGGAGAGAGCTGCAACGCCCCGTCGCGCCTGTTCGTGGAAGCGTCGATCAAGGAGGCCTTCCTCGACAAAGCGTTAAAAATGATCCCGGATTTCGCGCCGGGCGATCCGCTCGACGAGGCCACGGTGATGGGCGCGATCGTCGACCCGATCCAGATGAAAACCGTGCTCGGCTATATCGAGGCGGGCAGTGCCGACGGCGCGCGCCTGCTGGCCGGCGGCCGCGCCGCACGGGTCGACAGCGGCGGCCTCTACATCGAGCCGACCCTGTTCGACGGCGTCGAGCAATCGATGCGCATCGCGCGCGAGGAAATCTTCGGGCCGGTGCTCTCGGTGCTCTCGTTCACCGACCTCGACGAGGCGGTGCGCCAGGCCAATGCCACCCCCTACGGCCTGGCGGCGGGGCTGTGGACGGCGGACTTGAGCAAGGCGATCCGCACCTCGCGCGCGCTGCGGGCTGGCACCGTGCACGTGAACACCTACGACAACGACGACATCACGGTGCCCTTCGGCGGCTATAAACAGTCGGGTAATGGAAGGGACAAGTCGCTGCACGCCTTCGACAAGTACACGGAGCTAAAAACGACCTGGATTCAGGTCAAGTAGAAGGCATTCGCGGCCTCGACAAGCGTACCTGTAGGGTGGGCGGCTCTACCCCGGAAATCGGTCATTGTTGACGCTGGCGCCGCCCACGCGTTCAACCAGCTCCAGAAACCTCGCGTCGTCTCACGCGTGCGTTGAACGCGTGGGCGGCGCAGAAGCCGCGTCTGTTCATATTGCCGGGTGGAGCCGTCCACGCTACATCCTGCTGCACACGTCGCGCAGGAGCGGCCGCCATGCTACATTGACCGGTCCGGAAAACGCCGGGGCCTGAGATGAACGACGCGATGCGCGAGTTTCTGCGCGAGCACAACATCCACGAAGTCGAGTGCGTCATCGCCGACATGACGGGCATCGCACGCGGCAAGATCCTGCCCAAGGATTTATTCCTGAACGGCGAGCACATGCGCCTGCCGAAAAGCGTGCTGCTCAACACCGTCAACGGCGAGCAGCCGGACAATCTGCCGTATGTGGGCGCGACCGATCCCGACATGGTCTGCGTACCCGACGCAGCCACGATGCGCGTCGTGCCCTGGGCCTCCGAAGCGGTGGCGCTGGTGATCCACGACTGCCGCAATTTCGACGGGTCCCCGGTCGAGCTGGCTCCTCGCTCGGTGCTGCGGCGCGTGCTCGACCTGTACGCGCAGCGCGGCTGGAAGCCGGTGGTGGCGCCGGAAATGGAGTTTTACCTGGTCGCGCGCAACACCGATCCGAATGTGCCTCTGAACCCGCCGATGGGCCGCACCGGCATGACCGAACTGGGACGCCAGTCCTACTCGATCGATGCCGTCAACGATTTCGATCCCTTCTTCCTGGAACTGTCGGCCTTCTGCAAAGCCCATGCGCTGGGCGTGGAAACCCTGATCCACGAAGCCGGCGCCGGCCAGATGGAAATCAATTTCGCCCATGGCGACGCGCTCGAGATGGCCGACCGCGTGTTCCTGTTCAAGCGCGCGGTGCGCGAGACGGCGCTACGCCACGGCATCTTCGCCACCTTCATGGCCAAGCCCATGGAAACCGAGCCCGGCAGCGCAATGCACGTGCACCAGAGCGAGGTCGACACGGTCAGCGGGCACAACGTTTTTACGATGCCCGATGGCGGACCAAGCCCGCTGTTCTTTCACTTTATTGGGGGACTCGAGCGCTACGTGCCGTCGGCCCTGCTCATGTTCGCGCCGCATGTGAATTCCTACCGGCGCCTGTCGCGTTTCCAGTCGGCGCCGACCAATGTGCGCTGGGGCTATGACAACCGCACCTGCGGCATCCGGGTACCGAACTCGTCACCTGACAACCGGCGCGTCGAAAACCGGGTGCCGGGCGTCGACGTGAATCCCTACCTGGCCATGGCGGCGGCGCTCAGCTGCGGCTACCTCGGCATGGTCGACGGGATCGAACCGTCCGCCCCGACCGGGGACAGCGCCGAACACATCCATGACGACCTGCCGCGCAACCTGGAAGACGCGATCCTGCGCATGCGCCAGTGCCCGGCCCTGTCGAACATGCTGGGCGACTTGTTCGTGCAGGCCTTCTGCGAAGTGAAGGAACTCGAGTTCGCGACCTTCAGCCGGGTCATCAGTTCATGGGAGCGCGAACACCTGATGCTGCTGGTGTAGTCCGCCCTCCTAACGGCTGTGCTTGCTGAAGAACTCCCAGATGAGTTCGTTCGCATCGATATCGCGCGTGGTCTTTCCAATGGGGAGGCCGACATTGAACGGGTCGGCGCCCGGCCAGGTATGGCCACCCTCGCGGACCGTGGCCAGCGCCACGCTTTGCTTGCCATTGCCCTGCTCGACCCAGGTGACGTCGGTGCCGTCCCCAGTGTCGCGGTCGAAGGCGCGCCGGCTGGTCACGGCGTTGCGCAGGTCGTTGTGCTTGACCCAATAGTCATAGCTGTCCTGCGCCGACAGGTAGCTGGCGGGCTTGCCTCCATACGCCACGACCTGGTCGGCCGTGCCATGCACCAGCAGCACGCCGGCCTTGCCGGGTTTCGCATGGTGCGCAATCACCGGCTCGGGCATCGGCGCGCCGACCGAGGCGACGGCCGCGAACAGGTGCGGCAGCTCTGCCGCGATGCGCAGCGCAAAGAAGCCGCCGCGCGACAGGCCGGTGGCATACACGCGCCCGCTGTCGACCCGGTAATCCTGCTTGAGTTTGGCGAGCACTGCTTCGGTAAAGCCGATGTCGTCGCTGCCTTCGAGGTAGGACATGCCGAAACCCACATTCCAGTCCTGCTTGATGCCGGCCGGATAGACCACGATGAAGCCGTGGCGGTCGGCGGCACGGTTCATTTGTGTATACAGCATCTGCTCGGCCATGCTCATGCCGCCGCCGTGGAAGTTGAACACGACCGGCAGCGCCTTCTGCGCGCCGCTGGCGTAGGAGGCCGGGGTGTAGACGAGGTAGCGGCGCTTTTCCTCCTTGTGGACGAGGGATTTGACTTGCGCGAGCGCCGGCAGGCTGGCGCATGCGAAGAGGAGGAAGCCGATCAGGAGTTTCATGGTGCGTGCTCGAATAAAGTGGAGGAGCACGCAGGATAGGAAAGCAGAGGTGAAAGCGCGGTGAAATCCCGCGCGTTTTTCATTCGGGACGCAGCGGAACGATATCGACCCGGTAAGCGTTCGCGCCTGCTTCGAAGCGCAGTTCCCACCCCATCGCCGCGGCAATACGGCGCAGAAGGTTTTGCCCGTGCAGGAAACCATGCATCGTCGCGCTGCGGCCTGGATCGATCGTGTTGGCGATGCCGAGCACCCCGTCCGCAAACGACAGCGCCAGCCTGGCCTCCTGCCCGCCATGGAACAGGGCATTCCCCAGGCAATTATTCACGAGCAGCCGGCTCAAATGCGGGTTGCCCCTCACTTCCAGCCGTTCAGGCAGGTCGAGCGCCAGCCGGTCCTCGTCCCACCCGCCGCCGGCCAGCAGGCGCAGCAGGATGTCCTCGATACAGCCACGCAGGTCGAACACCTCGTTGCCGATGTGCTCGGCGCGCGCCAGTGCGAACAGGACGTCGATGGTGGCGCCGATTTCCTTCAGGCCTGCCTGCAACTGGTCCACGTCCTGCCGCTGCAGGGGCCGGGCGGCGGCCTGGCCAAGTGTGTTGTGCATGACCGTGAGCGGCGTGCGCAATTCATGGCTGACGTCGCGCGTGAATGCGTGTTCGCGTTGCAGCGCCGCCTGCAGTTCCCCGATCGTGGCGCCCAGCTTGTCGGCCAGGTAGCCGATCTCGTCGCGGCGCGCGCCGGCACTGAAGCGGGTGGCACCGCCGGGCTTCAGGCTGCGCACTTCGTCGGCAAGTACCTGGAGCGGCGACACCAGCCGGCGCGACAGCAGCCAGGCCAGCAGCAGGGCCAGGCCGATCAGGCCCAGCGCAAAAAAGATCAGCACGCCGCCGACGTCCTGGACGATTTTCGATACGACCAGCAGCGGGCCGACGTCGGCCAGCAGGTAGACACGCCGCGGCGCGGAGCCGGCCTGGAGGTCGAGCGTGCGCAGGTGATAGTGCTGACCTGTGTCGGTGAATATTTCAGCACGCCGCTCGCCGGCGGCGACATGCTTGCGCACGACCGGCGGCAGCGCATCGGGATTGCGGGAGATAACGATCAGGTCGTTGCCGGACGCCTTGACTTCGCCGTGCCGGCGAAAATGCGCCGTCATGGCAGCGGCCTCGCGTTCCAGCAGCCGCTCGACCAGCATGTCTTCGGTCACATACGAAATGACGAGCGCCAGCCCGGTGTAGCAGACGCAGATGAGCACGGTAAAGCCGGCCAGCGCCGCGAACAGGCCGTGCCGGATCGATCTAAACATGGTCTGCCGCTGCCAGGTCGAGCCGGTAGCCGAGCTGGGGAATCGTCACGATCAGGTTCAGGCCGCCTACCCGTTCCAGCTGCTTGCGCAGCGCATATATGTGCGATTTCAAGGCATCGCTGTCCGGCGGATCGGCGCCCCACAGCGTGTGCATCAGCGCCGAACGGGAGACGGCCCGCGGGTAGGCCGTGCACAGCGCGAGCAGGATAGTGAAACCGGCCTGGGTCAGCGGGACCGGCGCCGCCGCGTACAGGGCGCGCTTCTCGCGGGGCAGGAGCGTCAGCGGGCCGACGCACATTTCCTGGCTGACGTGCAGTTGCCCGCGCCGTGCCAGGGCTTCGCAGCGCAGGGCAAGCTCGCGCAGGTCGAAAGGTTTGGTCAGGTAATCGTCGGCCCCGCAATGGAAGCCGCTGGCCTTGTCCTCGAAGGCGTCGCGCGCGGTGAGCATCAGCACCGGTACGTTGCGCGGCGCCTGCGCCTTGATGACACGGCAGACTTCCAGCCCGTCGAGGTCGGGAAGATTCAAATCGAGCAGTACCACATCGTAGGTGTTGTCCGTGGCCAGCGCGATGGCGAGCGCGCCGGTGGCGGCGTGGTCGGTCTGCCATCCCAGTCCGTCCAGGAAGCCGACGACCTGGCGTGCGATCGTGGGGTGGTCTTCCACCACCAGTACGGTCAGGGCGCCGCGGTTCACGACGCGTTTGCCTTGCGCGGACGGGGCGCAGCACGCATCAGCTGTATTCCTGGAGTACCGTATAACCGCCGCCATTGCCCGGGCGCGATTCGACGAGGGCGTAGCCAGCGATGTCCCACACCAGCTCGGGCGCTTCCGGCGGCACGAGGGCGTTGTTCGCACGCCGCGCCAGCGTCACATGCGGACGGAACTTGCGTGCTTCCGGCTGCAGGCCGAGCGCGACCAGGGCAGCGGACAGGTTCGCATGCAGTTCCAGCAATCCGGGCGGCTCGTCGTGTGGCTCGAGCACGGCAATCCCGTGCGGCCACAGCTTGGGCACCCCGATGGATAAGGTAAACGGCGTGAACGGCACGGCAAACCCGCGCCGCAGTTCCGGCACCCGTTCGCTCGGTATCTCGCCCAAGAAATGCAGGGTCACATGCAGTTTGTCGGCGTGCACCGGACTGGCGCCGCGCGGCCAGTCCCAGGCGTCACGCCGCTCGCGCAAGGCATGCCGGATCGCGGGATCCGGCCACAGCGCCAGGAACAAGCGGGTGTTCGCGGCGCTTTCCATTTTTTAGAAGCAGTGTTCCTGCGCGGGGAAGCTGCCGTCCTTGACGCCGCCGACATAGGCGCGCACGGCCGCTTCGATGCTGGTTTGCCCTTCCATGAAGTTCTTCACGAATTTCGCTTTATGGCCTGGGAAGACGCCCAGCATGTCGTGCATCACCAGCACCTGGCCCGAGCAGTCGGGGCCGGCGCCGATGCCGATGGTCGGCACTTGCAGCAGCTCGGTCGTTTCCTTGCCCAGCGCCGCCGGCACCGCTTCCAGCAGCACGATCGCCGCACCCGCCGCCTGCAGGGCCAGGGCGTCGTTCTTCAGGCGCTCGGCGCCTGCATCGGTTTTACCTTGCACCTTGAAGCCGCCCAGCTGGTGCACGAATTGCGGGGTCAGGCCGATGTGGGCGCAGACCGGAATGCCGCGCTCGACGAGGAAGGAAACGGTTTCGGCCAGCCAGGCGCCGCCTTCGATCTTGACCATCTGGGCGCCGGCGCGCATCAACGCCGCGGCGCTTTCAAACGCGATTTCCTTGGTGGCGTAGGCGCCGAAGGGAACGTCGGCCACCAGCAGCGCGTTCTTGTTGCCGCGCGCGACAGAGGCGGTGTGGTAGGCCATGTCGGCGAGCGTGACCGGCAGCGTCGACGAATGGCCGGCGCAGACCATGCCGAGCGAGTCGCCCACCAGCAGGATGTCGACGCCGGCGCGGTCCATCAGCGAGGCGAAGCTGGCGTCGTAGCAGGTCAGCATGGCAATCTTGGTGCCGGCCGCACGCATTGCCTGCAGCGCCGGAATCGTGACGGCCTTGGGCGTGGTTTTTACCGGCGCAGGTGCGTCGCCGCCCGTCATTTCCTTGCCCTGCAAATAAGCGCTCATAGTGGTCCTTTTGAAAACAAATAGTTCGACGGCGTAGTGTAATGCGACGCCGGAAATCTTGCCGACATGTCTTTGATCAGCTGCGGAAGATGAAATACACGGCGCCGACCAGGCACAGCGCGGCCCAGATGTAATCGAGCTTGAAGGGCTGGTCCATGTAGAACATGGCGAAGGGCACGAACACGCTCAGGGTGATCGCTTCCTGCATGATTTTCAACTGGGCCAGGCTGTACTGGGTGGCGCCGATCCGGTTCAGCGCCGCGCCATGCGGCGCGGCCCTGCAGCAGGTATTCGAACAGGGCGATGCCCCAGCTGATCAGGGCGGCGATGTACCACGCGCGGTTGTTCAGGCTTTTCAGGTGACCGTACCAGGCGAAGGTCATGAAGATGTTCGACAGCACGAGCAGGCCCGCGGTCTGGAAGAAAACAGGAATCTGCATTGTGCTAGCCGAGGCGGTGGATGGCTTGATCGGCCACATTGGCCAGGTAGTCGGCGGCGCGTCCGCGGCCGGGGATGGCGATGTCGGGCATGACTTCCAGCAGCGGCGCCAGCACGAAGGCGCGCTCGTGCATGCGCGGGTGCGGCACCGTCAAGTCCGGCGTGTCGATGACCGCGTTGCCGTACAAGAGCAAATCGAGGTCGAGCGTGCGGGGGGCGTTATGGTAGGGCCGTTCGCGGCCGTGGGCCGTCTCGATCGCCTGCAGGACAGCGAGCAGTGCGTGCGCATCGAGGGCGGTGTCGACCAGGGCGACGGCATTGATGTAGTCGTCACCGGAGGAGTCGATCGGCGCCGTGAGCCACAGGCTGGAGGCGGCCACCAGGCGGCAGCCGGGCTGGGTCTCGAGGCGCGCCACGGCGTCGGCCACGTTGGCGCGCGCATCACCCAGGTTGGCGCCGATGCCGACGAAAGCGATCATGCGTCAGCCAGCTTCGCGCTTGTAGGAAGCCGAGCTGTAATCCGAGCCGGAACTGGAAGCAGAACGCGGCGCCGGATCGACTGAATCCGCGACCGAATCCGCCCCTGCGCCGGTGTCCTCGCCACCGCGGTTGCGCGGTGCGCGGCGCGGCGGGCGCTTCTTCTTTTCACCGGCGACCGGGGCCGGACGGTTGGCTTGCGTTACCAGGCGGTCGCGCTCGTTCGCCTCGGCTTCGTAGAAGGCGGTCCACCATTCGCCGATTTCCATCTCCAGCTCGCCCGACTCGCAGCGCAGCAGCAGGAAGTCGTAGCCGGCGCGGAAGCGCGGATTTTCCAGCAATTTATACGGCGCCTTGCCGGTACGGCGCTCGAAGCGCGGCTGCATGGCCCAGATGTCGCGCATGTCGGTGGCGATGCGGCGCTGCAGGGCCAGGTTGTCGGTCTGGGTGTCGAGCACGTCGTCGGCGGCCAGGTGCAGGGCCGGGATCGGCGCTTCGCCGGCGGCGCGGTAGGCATTCCACTTTTCCAGCACCTGGTGCCACAGCAAGGAGGCGAACAGGAAGCCGGGCGACACGCCCTTGCCGGCTTTGACGCGCGAGTCGGTGGATTCGAGTGCGAGCGTCACGAACTTCATGCCGATCGGCTGTTCCAGCACGACGTCGAGCAGCGGCAGCAGGCCGTGGTGCAGGCCGGCCGAACGCAGCTCTTTCAGGCAGGCCAGGGCGTGACCCGAGAGCAGCAGTTTGAGCATCTCGTCGAACACGCGCGCGGCCGGCACGTTGTCGATCAAGGGGGCCATCACGGGGATCGGCGCGCGCGTGGTCGGCTCGATGGTAAAGCCGAGCTTGGCGGCGAAACGCACCACGCGCAGCATGCGCACCGGATCTTCGCGGTAGCGCGCTTCCGGCACGCCGATGATGCGCAGGGTTTTTTCGCGGATGTCGGCGATGCCGCCGTGGTAATCGAGCACCGTCTGGTTGGCCGGATCGTAGTACATCGCGTTGATCGTGAAATCGCGGCGCTCCGCATCCTCGTGCTGGGGACCGAAATTATTGTCGCGCAGGACGCGCCCGTGTTCGTCTTTCGGGGCGTTGTTGCTGCCCTTGCCGCGGAAGGTCGTCACTTCCAGCAGCTCCTGGCCGAACATCACGTGCACAATTTGAAAACGGCGGCCGATGATGAAGGCGCGCCGGAACAGCTTTTTTACCTGCTCGGGCGTCGCATCGGTGGCGATGTCGAAGTCTTTCGGTTTCACGCCCAGCAGCAGGTCGCGCACGGCGCCGCCGACGACAAAGGCTTTGAAACCGGCTTCCTGCAGGGTTTGCGTCAGGCGGATCGCGTTCGGCGACACGAGTTTCAGGTCGATGCCGTGTTCCTCCGCGCCGAGGATGCTCGGCTGGGTGGGATCGCGCTCGTCTTTCACGCCAAGGATTTTACGAATGAATTTTTTAATCATTGAAGAGATGGAGTAAAGGCCAGCCTTGGGTGCGTGCGTGCGTGGCGAGCGCTGCGCTCGGGTTGGTCGCGACCGGATCGGACACGACCGACAGCAGCGGAATGTCGTTGTGTGAATCGCTGTAAAAATAACTGCGCTCGAAGCTGTCGAACGACAGCCCCAGTTCCGCCAGCCAGGCATGCATGTGCACGACCTTGCCCGGCCCCGAGGTGGGCGTGCCGGCCAGCCTGCCGGTCAGGCGGCCGTCGGCATCGTATTCGGGCATGGCGGCGATATGGTGTTCGACGCCGAAAATACGGGCGATCGGCGCGGTAAGGTAGTGGTTGGTGGCGGTGATGATCGCCACCAGGTGGCCGGCGTCCAGGTGGCGCTGCACCAGCGCCCGCGCTTGCGGCAGGACCGCCGGCTCGATCACTTCTTCCAGGTAGCGCGCGTACAGGTCATCGAGCGCGTCCGGCGTGAAGCCCGCCAGCGTGGCGAGCGCGAATTCAAGGTATTCGACGGGGTCGAGCACGCCTGCCTGGTATTGAGCGAAGAATTCGTCATTGCGGCGCGCGTATTCCAGCGCGTCGACCGCCCCGACGCGCACCAGGAACTGGCCCCACTCGTAGTCCGAGTCGATCGGCAGCAAGGTATGGTCGAGGTCAAACAGGGCGAGCTTGTTCATTGTTTACTTGTTCATTGTTTGATGTCGGCTGCGTCGATTCCGATTGGGGATGTGCCAGCAGCAGGTCGCGTAGCAGCGGCAGCGTGACCGGGCGCTGCGTCTCCAGCGAGTACTGGTCGAGGGCGTCGAGCATCGTCGCCAGCGAGCGCATGTCGCGCTTGAAATGGGACAGCAAGTAGGGTAACACGCTGGCCGACAGGGTCAGGCCGCGCGCTTCGGCCGCCTGGGTCAGCGCTGCGATCTTCTGGTCGTCCGACAGGCCGTGGATCAGGTAGATCAGGCCCCAGCCCATGCGTGTCCTGAGGTCTTCGCGCACCGGCAGCACGGCCGGCGGCACCGGGCCGGTCGAGACCATGTAGGCGCCGTGTTCGCGGATTTGATTGAACAAGGCAAACGCGTCGATCTGGGCGGCGGGGCCGAGGCGGTCGCAGTCGTCCAGCAAATACAGTGTGATGCCTGGCGTAAACACGAAATCGGCGGCCGGCGCATCGGCGGCGATGTAGCGCGAGTGCGGGGTGGCGGCCAGGGCTTGCAGCAGATGGGTCTTGCCGGCGCCGGTATCGCCCCACAGGTAGGCGAAATGCTCGCGCGATGCGCGCTGCGCGAACTGGTGCATCAGGTGCGCCAGTTCGGCATTTTCCCCGACCTGGAAGGTATCGAGGCTGTGCGCCGGCTCGGCGCCTAAATCGAGCACCAGTTGTTTCATGGCGACCGTGTCATCCTGGAAGTTTCATTCGCATCATGCATTATAGATGCGCTTGCGCCAGTACCGCCGGGAGCGCCGGCGCGGGGGCCGGCAAGATGAGCTCCGGATGGCGGGAATGAGGGCATGTTTTTATTGTTATCTCGGGTTAGCGCGTGGTTGGCAACTTGGGGCCGGGCCGTTTTGTTAGAATAGCGGATTGACTGGAATCAGCGATTGTTCAGTCTACGCCTTCTATTTTACCGCCTCCGCCGCCAAATACCATGAGCCAACCATCTAATGTTTCTCTCTCTTACCGTGACGCAGGTGTCGACATCGACGCCGGCGACGCCTTGGTCGAAGCAATCAAACCGTTTGCCAAGCGCACCATGCGGGAAGGGGTCCTCGGCGGCATCGGCGGTTTTGGCGGCCTGTTTGAGATCAGCAAGAAGTTCAAGGAGCCGGTGCTGGTGTCCGGCACCGACGGCGTCGGCACGAAACTCAAGCTCGCATTCGAGCTGAACCGCCACGACACGGTCGGCATCGACCTGGTCGCGATGAGCGTCAACGACATCCTGGTGCAGGGCGCCGAACCCCTGTTCTTCCTCGATTACTTTGCCTGCGGCAAGCTCGACGTGGCGACCGCCACTGCCGTGGTCAAGGGCATCGCCCTGGGCTGCGAACAGTCCGGCTGCGCCCTGCTCGGCGGCGAGACCGCTGAAATGCCGGGCATGTACCCGGACGGCGAATACGACCTGGCCGGCTTCGCCGTCGGCGCGGTGGAAAAGTCGCAGATCATCGACGGCAGCAAGATCGTTCCCGGCGACGTGGTGCTGGGCCTGGCCTCCTCGGGTATCCACTCGAACGGCTACTCGCTGGTGCGCAAGATCATCGAGGTCGCCAAGCCTGACCTGGAAGCGGATTTCCATGGCCGCAAGCTGTCGGACGTGCTGATGGCGCCGACCCGCCTCTACGTAAAACCACTGCTGGCGCTGATGGCCTCGATGGAAGTCAAGGGCCTGGTCCACATCACCGGCGGCGGCCTGGTCGAAAACCTCCCGCGCGTGCTGCAGGACAACCTGACCGCCGTACTCGACGGCAAGTCGTGGACGATGCCGCCGCTGTTCCAGTGGCTGCAGCAGCACGGCGGCGTGGCCGACCACGAGATGCACCGCGTCTTCAACTGCGGTATCGGCATGACCGTGATTATTTCGAAAGAAAACGCGGATGCGGCCATGGCCCAGCTTGCCGCGGCGGGCGAGACCGTGTACCGCATCGGCGAGATCCGTGCGCGCGAAGAGGGACAGGCGCAGACCGTGGTGCTGTAAGCACCACGCTGCAATTACGAAAGGCGCCCGCGGGGCGCCTTTTTCGTTTGCAGCGCCGTTGTTTAACGCGCCAAAATCTTCTCCACCCGCGCCCCGCGCAAGCGGAAGGCATCCGGCATGCGCGAACCGAGCAGCGGTCGCAAATACAGGCGGAAGGCGTCGGTGACGTCGGTGCCGCTCTCGCTGATGAATTCGTCTTCCATGGTGCGCGTTTTACCGGCGACCTGGTCGAGCGGCAGCAGTTCGTAGTCGACCGAGTAAAAACCGGTGCGCCGGATCACCACCGAGCCGTCGGCGTCGCCCCACATCGCGAACTGCACCGCCTTTTCGCCGACTTCGCGTGCTTCGCGCTGGTCGACGTCCGACACGCAGCCGATGAAGGAGCGTTGCAGGTAGCCGAAGGTGTCGCCGCGCACGCGCTTGATGCCGATTCGGGCCTTGATTTCCTCGCACAGCAGATCCGCCAGGGCGCCGGTGCCGGACAGTTGCACGTTGCCATGCGCATCCTTTTCAATTTCCTTGGCCAGCAGCGTGACGATCGGCTCGCCGGCGGCGTCGTGCACGCCCTCGGAGACGGCAATCACGCAGCGTCCATGGCGTTCGTAAGTCGCCTTCACGTCCGCCAGGAAGCGCTCCGGCTCGAACACGCGCTCGGGCAAATAGATCAGGTGCGGGCCGTCGTCGGGAAATTTTTTACCCAGGGCAGAGGCAGCAGTAAGAAAACCCGCATGCCGCCCCATCACCACGCCGACATACACGCCGGGCAGGGCGGCGTTGTCGAGATTGGCGCCGGCAAAGGCCTGGGCCACGAAACGCGCCGCCGAGGGAAAGCCCGGCGTGTGGTCGTTGCCGACCAGGTCGTTGTCGATGGTTTTCGGAATATGGATGGAGCGCAGCGGGTAGCCGGCGGCGCGCGCTTCCTGGCTGACGATGCGTACGGTGTCGGCCGAATCGTTGCCGCCGATGTAGAAGAAATGTTCGATCTCGTGGGCGCGCAAGACCTCGAAGATGCGCCCGCAATAGGCCATGTCCGGCTTGTCGCGGGTGGAGCCGAGGGCGGAGGACGGCGTGGCCGCGACCAGCTCGAGGTTGTGGCTGGTTTCCTGGGTCAGGTCGAGGAAGTCTTCGTTGACGATGCCGCGCACGCCGTGCAGGGCGCCGTAGATGCGGTTGACGTTCCGGAAGCGCCGCGCCTCCAGGGTCACCCCGACCATCGACTGGTTGATAACGGCGGTCGGACCGCCTCCTTGTGCAACGAGGATTTTGCCAGATGACATACAGCCTCCTTCACGCATGGCCCTTCAGGATAGCACCGGCATCCGGGCGCATCCATGCATGTCGGATAACGTCGCGCTTATGTGACTCCGGTGCTACTCCGGCGCCCGGATGTAGTCGACCAAGCCATCGCTGCCGCGTGCCGGCGGCGCCGTCAGCAGGCTGACCACGATGATCGCCAGCAGGCCCGCCGGGACGCCGAAGATACCGGCCGACATCGGCGCGATCTCGAACCAGGCGGCATCCATCTGGCCGCCCAGCATCGGGTGCACGCGGATCATGTAGTAGAAGCAGACCAGGAAGCCAACTACCATGCCGGCGATCGCCCCGGCGTGGTTGGCGCGCTTCCAGAACACGCCCAGCACCAGCGGCGGAAATAAAGTAGAAGCAGCGAGCGAAAAGGCGGCGCCCACCAAAGACAGGATGTCGGCCGGCTTTTGCGAGGCGGCATAGGCGGCAATGAAAGCCACGGCCAGCAGCAGCAATTTGGAAATCGTCACCCGCTTCTGGGTCGAGGCGCCCGGGTCGACCAGCTTGTAATAGATGTCGTGCGAGAGGGCATTCGAAATGGCCAGCAACAGGCCATCGGCAGTGGACAGGGCCGCCGCCAGGCCGCCGGCCGCCACCAGGCCTGAAATCACATACGGCAAGCCGCCGATTTCGGGCGTGGCCAGCACCAGCACGTCGCCGTCGATCGCAATTTCCGCCAGCTGCACCAGGCCGTCGCCGTTGATGTCGACGACTTGAATCAAGGGATTCACCTTGTCGATATTTCCCCAATAGGAAATCCAGGTCGGCAGGGACGAAAAATCGCTGCCGACCAGGCTCGTATAGATGTCGTATTTGGCCAGCACGGCCAGCGCCGGAATGCTCAAGTAAATGAGCAGGATGAAGAACAGGGTCCAGAACACCGAGACCCGGGTTTCGTGCACCGAGGGCGTGGTATAGGAGCGCATCAGGATATGCGGCAGGGCGGCGGTGCCGAACATCAGGCAGAACACGAGCGCCAAAAAGTTGTTGCGGCGCGCATTCGATTCCGCTTCGGTGGCGCCGGGGAAGGGCGTGGCATGCGGCTGCGGCGGTTGGGCCCGCGCGAGCAGGCGCGCGCGCTGCTCGCGCCACAGGGTTTCGGCGTCGTCCGCGGTCTTCGGGTAGGCGGCCAGGGCGCGCTCGGCGCTGCGCACGTCGGCCAGCGAGACATTGCGCAGGCGCGCCGTGTCGAGCCGGCGCTGAGCGTCGATCTTGCCCTGGTCCCAGGAGGCGGGCAGCCTGGCGAGGCGCTCGCCATAGGCGTCGGCTTGCTTCTGGAAGGTCGCCCGCACTTCGCGCTCGCGCGGGTCCGCCGCCAGCTGCGCTTCGCGCTGGGCCAGCTTCGGCAGCACCGAGCCGTAGGCGACCTGCGGCACGGGATTGTCGGCATGCTTGGCCGACAGCCACATGGTCGGGAGCAGGAAAGCGACCAGGATGATGATGTACTGCGCCACTTGCGTCCAGGTGATGCCGCGCATGCCGCCGAGGAAAGAGCAGACCAGGATGCTGGCCAGCCCCAGGAAAATGCCGACCGAGAAATCGACGCCGGTAAAGCGCGACGCGATCAGCCCGACCGCATAGATTTGCGCCACCACGTAGACGAAGGAGACGATGATGGTCGCGCTGACTGCCAGTGCGCGCACCGGCCCGCCGCGCCCGCCCGCGCCGCCGCCATAGCGCACGGCCAGGAAGTCGGGAATCGTGTACTGGGCGAACTTGCGCAGATAAGGCGCGATCAGCAAAGCGACCAGGCAATAGCCGCCGGTCCAGCCCATGATGTAGGCGAGGGCGTCGAAGCCGGAGAGATACAGGCCGCCCGCCAGGCTGATGAAGCTGGCCGCCGAAATCCAGTCGGCGGCGGTCGCCATGCCGTTGAACATGGACGGTACGCGCCGTCCTGCGACGTAATATTCAGTGACGTTCGAGGTGCGGCTCACCACGCCGATGGTGGCGTACAGCACGATGGTGGCGAACATGAACAGGTGCCCGATCCACAGGCGCGGCATGCCTTCGTTTTCGAGGATGGTCAGGGCCAGCAGGAAGCCGGCGAAGCAGACGCAGAACCAGGCGTAGTAGCCGGACAGGCGCCGGAAATACCGTTTAGAACCGCTCACGCCTGCTCCTCCAGCGCACGCGCATTGAGGCGGTCGAGCCGGCGCATGCGCCATGCATAGACGCCGATGATCGCCAGGCAGATCAGGGAAGCACCCTGCGCCGCCATGTAGAACGACAGCGGCCAGCCGAACACCGTGACGTGCGCCAGTTCGCGCGCAAAGAACACGGTGCAAAAGCCGGTCGCCAGCCACAGCGCCAGCAGCACGAAGGTCAGGCGGCGGGTCTGGCGCCAGTGCACGGCGCGCGCGGCGATCAGGCGGCGCTGGCGCTGCAGGTCGGGTTCAGGCGGAGGCGCGGGGGCTGCGGGTTCAGGTGGCATCGATGGCGTCGTTGACAGGTGGCGGGAAGGTCAGCCGGAACAGGCTGCCCGGGTATTTGGCCGAATGGCTGCGCGGATTATTGAAAATGTCGACTTCGGCGCCGTGCTGCTGCGCGATCTCGCGCACGATCGCCAGCCCCAGGCCGCTGCCGCTCGCACTCGAGCCGAGGATGCGGTAAAAGCGCTCGAACACGTGGGCACGCTCGTGCGGGGCGATGCCGGGGCCGGTGTCCTCGACTTCGAGCAGCGCGTAGTCCCCGTCGCGCCGCACCCGTACCGTGACGCTGCCGCCCGCCGGGGTGTAGCGCAGCGCATTGTCGATCAGGTTCGACAGCAGTTCGCGCAGCATCAGGGTATTGCCGGCGATGGTCACGTCGTCGTCCTGGGCTTCGTAGCCAAGGTCGATGCGCTGGGCGAAGGACGCCTGCACCCAGTCCTGCACCACCCCGCGCGCCAGCGTCGCCAGGTCGATTTCCTCGAAGGCCAGGCCCGCATGCGGCTGGTTTTCCGCGCGCGCCAGGGCCAGCAGCTGGTTCACCAGGCGCGTCGCTGATTCCGAACTCTTGGCCAGTTGTTCGAGCGAACGGTGGATTTCGTCCGGGTCGAGCTGGCGCAGGGCCAGCTCGGATTGCATGCGCATCCCGGCCAGCGGCGTCTTCATCTGGTGCGCGGCGTCGGCAATGAAACGCTTCTGCATGTCGATGGTCTGCGAGAGCCGGCCCAGCATGTCGTTCAGCGAGCCGACCAGGGGAGAAATTTCTTCGGGCACCTGGCGCGAATCGATGGGAGAAAGGTCGTCCGAGGAGCGCGCGCGGATCCGCTCCTGCAACTCCGCCAGGGGCGAGAGCCCCCTCGAGAGGGCGAACCAGACCAGGGCCAGGATGATCGGCAGGATGATGAACTGAGGCAGGATCACGCCCTTGATGATCTCGTTGGCGAGCAGGGCGCGCTTTTCCAGCGTTTCCGCCACCTGCACCAGGGCCTTGCGCGCAAACGCCGGCGAGCTGCTGCCGGGCGGCGCCAGCGGGTCGAGGTTGATGTACAGGTAGGCCACGCGCAGCGGATTGCCGTGCAGGGCGGCATTGCGGAAGTGGACGGCGCCATCCTTGTCGGCCTCGTCGTCGCGCGGGCGCGGCAGTTCGCGGTCGCCGTCGACGTGGCGCCCGGCGGCGTCCAGCACCTGAAAATACACGCTGTCGATGTCGTCGGCGCGCAGGATGTCGCGCGCGCTGCCCGGCAGGCGTGTATTGATCACCCCGTTCTCTTCGCGCACCTGCTGGGCCAGCACCGTGACCCGGTCTTCCAGCGCATGGTCGAAGGGTTGATTCGCAATCGATTTCGCCACCAGGTAGGTGATCGCAATGCTCATCGGCCACAGCAGCAGCAAGGGCGCCAGCATCCAGTCGAGGATTTCGCCGAACAGCGAATGCTGGATGTTTTCTTCCGGCTCGGGGTTGGGCGGGACGTAGAGCGGCTCGGGCTCGAGCGCGTCCAGGGCGCTGGCGCGATCCTGCTCGTGATCCTGCTCGTCTTCCTTCTCCTGCTGCTTCACTTGTGCTCGGCGCTCTGCTCGCTGCCGGCGCGCGCGGCGTCGGAATATTTTTCCAGGCAATAGCCGAGCCCGCGCACGGTGGCGATGCGCACCCCGCCGACTTCGATCTTCTTGCGCAGTCGGTGCACGTAGACCTCGATGGCGTTGTTCGACACCTCTTCGCCCCATTCGCACAAATGGTCGACCAATTGCTCCTTCGACACCAGGCGCCCGGTACGGGCCAGCAGGATTTCGAGCAGTCCCAGTTCGCGCGCGGAGAGGTCGAGCATCTGTTCGTTGATGTAGGCGCTGCGCCCGACCTGGTCGTAGACCAGCGGGCCGTGGCGGATCACGGTGGGGCCGCCGCCGGCCCCGCGCCGGGTGAGGGCGCGCACCCGCGCCTCGAGCTCGGACAGGGCGAAGGGCTTGGCCATGTAGTCGTCGGCGCCCAGGTCGAGCCCCTCGACGCGCTGCTCGACCGAATCGGCCGCGGTGAGAATGAGCACCGGCAGCAGCGAGGAGCGCGCGCGCAGGCGGCGCAGCACTTCCAGGCCCGACATCTTGGGCAGCCCGAGGTCGAGAATGAGGAGGTCGAATTCCTGGGTGGAGAGGGCCGTGTCGGCGTCCTGTCCGTTGCGTACGTCATCGATCGCATAGCCGGACTGGCGCAAGGAGCGTGTCAGCCCATCCGCCAGTACGCTATCATCTTCAGCAAGCAAAATTCGCATAAGATCACCCTGTTATCAATTAGACCTCCCGGCCGTCCTCATTGTGTTTGATTTGGCGCAACAATGCGAGCTTCTTCAACGGTTGGGGCAAAAACGCGCTTGCCAAAACCACTGGATTTATATACAGTAGTACCCTTGCAAAGCGTGAGGGTGCCCACACCTTGGTACCTCCAAGACTGAGAGAAAATTATGGACGACAAGAAAGTAGTACACAACGCTGCTGAAAAAAGCAAAGCGCTGGCCGCCGCCCTCGCGCAAATCGAAAAGCAGTTCGGCAAGGGTTCGGTCATGCGCATGGACGCGAACACCCCTGTCGAAGAGGTGCAGACCGTCTCGACCGGCTCGCTGGGCCTGGACATCGCCCTCGGCGTCGGCGGCTTGCCGCGCGGCCGTATCGTGGAAATCTACGGTCCGGAATCGTCGGGTAAAACCACGCTGACGCTGCAGACCATCGCACAAATGCAAAAGCTGGGCGGCACCTGCGCCTTCATCGACGCGGAGCACGCGCTGGACGTGGGTTACGCGCAAAAGCTGGGCATCAAGCTCGACGAGCTGCTGATCTCCCAGCCTGACACCGGCGAGCAGGCGCTCGAAATCACCGACGCCCTGGTGCGTTCGGGTTCGGTCGACCTCGTGGTCATCGACTCGGTGGCGGCACTGACGCCACGCGCCGAGATCGAAGGCGACATGGGCGATTCGCTGCCAGGTCTCCAGGCACGTCTGATGTCGCAGGCACTGCGCAAGCTGACCGCCTCGATCAACCGTACCAACACCCTGGTCATCTTCATCAACCAGATCCGCATGAAGATCGGCGTGATGTTCGGTAGCCCGGAAACCACGACCGGCGGTAACGCGCTGAAGTTCTACGCCTCCGTGCGCCTGGACATCCGCCGTACCGGTTCGATCAAGTCGGGTGACGAGGTGATCGGTAACGAAACCAAGGTCAAGGTCGTCAAAAACAAAATCGCGCCGCCGTTCCGCGAAGCGCACTTCGACATTCTTTATGGAGAAGGCACGTCCCGCGAAGGCGAAATCCTCGATCTTGGCGCCGACAACAAGATCGTGGAGAAGTCCGGCTCCTGGTACAGCTATAACGGCGAACGTATCGGCCAGGGCAAGGACAACGCACGCCAGTTCCTGAGGGATCGCCCAGCGCTGGCGCGTGAAATCGAGAACAAGGTGCGTGCGGCGCTGGGCGTGCGGGAACTGCCGCCACCGCTCGGTGGCGATGCGGAAGACAAGGCGCCGAAGCTGAAAGCCGTGTCGGAGTAATCGGCCGGGGCTGACCCTGGTCGGCTCCATCCGGTGGTTCCTAGTACCATGCGTGCACCTGTACTGAGTTTGAAAGGCCGGGCCCTGCGCTTTCTCTCCATGAGGGAGCACAGCAGGCTCGAGCTCAAGCGCAAACTGGCGCGCCATGCCGAGGAGGGCGACGACCTCGACGCCCTCCTTGATTTTTTAGAGAAGAACAATTGGCTGTCGCAGGAGCGCTTCGCCGAATCGCTCATCAACCGTAAGGCGGCGCGCTTCGGCAACAGCCGTGTCTTCGCCGAGCTGCAAAGCCATGGCGTGACCGGCGAGGCACTCGCCGAGCTCAAGCCCGGCCTGGCTGAAAGCGAAACCGCGCGTGCCGTCGAAGTCTGGCAGCGCAAGTTCGGCACAGTCGCGCAAGACGCGGCCGAGCGTAGCAAGCAGATGCGTTTTCTCATGGCCCGCGGCTTTTCCAGCGGCGCCGTGCGCGCTGCCCTCAAGGGCGCGCCCGAAGAGGACGACGAGTTCTAAGAGCCTGGCTCTGATACTCGCCGTCGGGCCTGTCCCGGCAAGGTAACAACCACCATCACGATGATCCAGGCGCCAGCGCGGAGCGCCATTCGCCGATATGCGTCCGCATATTCTTCAACGACGGATGGCGCTGCGCGCTGGCGCTTGCTGCGCCTAAATTATTGTCATTATGAAAACACTGTTCATCCTTACGTCGCTGCTTGTCCTCACCGCCTGCGCCCGCGGCCCTGTCGAACCGACCGGGACCTACCGGCTCGGCACGGCCGATAAAACGATGGAACTGGACGTGCGGGCCAGCGGCGATTATGTGCTCCAGATCGACGGCCCGGACAGCATGACCGATGAAATCCGCGGGAGATGGGAAGCGGAGCGCGGCGGCGAGATCGACATCACCTTCCACGGCCTGGTCTGGCGCGGAACCGTGCCCGAAGCCGGCCAGGGCCTCTGGCTCGCGGCCTTCGAGCGCAATGGCGGGATCTGCCTCGATGGCGAGGGCACCGTGTGCTTTTCGAAGGACAGCGAAGGCTAAACTTGCCCCGGCCGGCAGGGCCGCAGTCCCTCATTTGCGCTGCGCGCGTCAAACATTGGCAAGCTTGCCACCTTTCCCTGGCCTAGGGCCTGGAACCGGACCGCTTCCCCCCATGTTGCAGTGCAACCTGCCCCGGCGTGTGCTAAACTTTCACGGTTTTAGCAGCGCCGCATGAGCGGTTGTTGCCGCAGAAGCTGCGGTAACGTGCATCAGCACACCGGCTGCCACCTTGATTGCCGCCTTCACGGCACCGTTTTTTTATGCCTCTGTCATCTCCCGCCCCGCGTTCACTGCGGCATACTCGCGCCATTACCGTCGAAGCGTACGCGCGCGACGATGGCCTGTGGGATCTTGACGCGCGTATTCGCGACATCAAGGCACAAGACATCGTTCTCGCCTCCGGCAACCGTCCGGCGGGCACGGCCGTGCACGACCTGAGCCTGCGCATTACCATCAACACGGACCTTGAGATTGTCGACGCCGAAGCTGCGTCCGACTCGGTGCCGTATCCAGGGTATTGCGATGTGATCGGGCCGGCGTACAAGAAATTGATCGGGCTGTCGCTCGCCAAGCATTTCCGGCTGCACCTGAAAGACCGCTTCTCCGGCGTGCTCGGCTGCACTCACCTGACCGAACTGGCGCAGGTTTTGCCCACCGCGGCAATCCAGGCCTTCGCCGATGACGAATTCGAGACACGCAACGCCGCCAACGCTGGCGACGCTGTGCGTCCGTATGAAATCGACCGCTGCCACGCGCTGCGCGCCGACGGCCCCGCTGTGGCAAAGTATTACCCACGCTGGGTAATCAAGGCCGTACAGGGTTGAGACCGATGTCGAAGTACCTTAATTAACCTATCTAATCAGTAACATAAGAAGGGAAGCCAGCATGAAAATCCATGAGTATCAGGGCAAAGAAATCCTCCGAAAGTTCGGAGTGACGGTTCCGCGCGGCATTCCGTGCATGTCGGTCGACGAGGCCGTCAAGGCAGCTGAAGAGCTGGGCGGCCCGGTATGGGTGGTCAAGGCCCAGATCCATGCTGGCGGCCGTGGCAAAGGCGGCGGCGTGAAAGTGGCCAAGTCGCTGGAACAAGTCCGCGAATACGCGGAGCAGATCATGGGCATGCAGCTCATCACGCACCAGACTGGCCCAGAAGGCCAGAAAGTGCGTCGCCTGCTGGTCGAAGAAGGCGCCGACATCAAGAAAGAACTGTACGTCTCGATGGTCACCGACCGCGTCTCGCAGCGCGTCGTGCTGATGGCCTCGTCGGAAGGCGGCATGGACATCGAAGAAGTCGCACACAGCAACCCGGAAAAAATCCACTCGATCGCGATCGACCCATCGGTCGGCCTGACCGACGCCGAAGCGGACGAGATCTCGACCAAGATCGGCGTGCCTGCCGAATCGCTGGCCGACGCCCGCACCCAGCTGAAGGGCCTGTACAAGGCGTACTGGGAAACCGACGCATCGCTGGCCGAAATCAACCCGCTGATCCTGACCGGTTCGGGCAAGGTCATCGCCCTCGACGCGAAGTTCAACTTCGATTCGAACGCGCTGTTCCGCCAGCCGGAAATCGTCGCCTACCGCGACCTGGACGAAGAAGATCCAGCCGAAGTCGAAGCATCGAAGTTCGACCTGGCCTACATTTCGCTCGACGGCAACATCGGCTGCCTGGTGAACGGCGCGGGTCTTGCCATGGCCACCATGGACACCATCAAGCTGTTCGGCGGCGAGCCGGCCAACTTCCTGGACGTGGGCGGCGGTGCGACGGCTGAGAAAGTCACCGAAGCATTCAAGATCATGCTGAAGAACCCTGGCCTGAAAGCCATCCTGGTCAACATCTTCGGCGGCATCATGCGTTGCGACGTCATCGCCGAAGGCGTGATCACCGCATCGAAAGCAGTCTCGCTGCAGGTTCCGCTGGTCGTGCGCATGAAGGGCACGAACGAAGACCTGGGCAAGAAGATGCTGGCCGACTCCGGTCTGCCGATCATCGCCGCCGATACGATGGAAGATGCAGCCAAGGCCGTCGTCGCCGCTGCAGCTGGTAAAGCCTAATTCAAGGAATAAACAAATGTCGATCCTGATCAACAAAGATACTAAAGTCATCACCCAGGGTATCACCGGCAAGACCGGTCAGTTCCATACCCGCATGTGCCGCGACTACGCGAACGGCAAAGAAGCATTCGTCGCCGGCGTGAACCCGAAGAAGGCCGGTGAAGACTTCGAAGGCATCCCGATCTACGCTACCGTATCGGATGCAAAAGCCGCTACCGGCGCCAACGTGTCGGTCATCTACGTGCCGCCTGCAGGCGCGGCTGCCGCCATCTGGGAAGCTGTCGAAGCCGACCTGGACCTGGCAATCTGCATCACCGAAGGCATTCCTGTCCGTGACATGATGGCCCTCAAGGACCGCATGGCCAAAGCCGGCTCGAAGACTCTGCTGCTGGGTCCTAACTGCCCAGGCCTGATCACCCCGGACGAAATCAAGATCGGCATCATGCCGGGTCACATCCACCGCAAGGGCCGCATTGGCGTCGTCTCGCGTTCGGGCACCCTGACCTATGAAGCAGTCGGCCAGCTGACCGCACTGGGCCTGGGCCAGTCGTCGGCAGTCGGCATCGGCGGCGACCCGATCAACGGTCTGAAGCACATCGACGTCATGAAGATGTTCAACGACGATCCTGATACCGACGCGGTCATCATGATCGGCGAAATCGGCGGTCCGGACGAAGGCAATGCGGCCTACTGGATCAAAGACAACATGAAGAAGCCAGTCGTTTGCTTCATCGCCGGTGTCACCGCTCCTCCAGGCAAGCGCATGGGCCACGCCGGCGCGCTGATCTCGGGCGGCGCAGATACCGCGCAAGCCAAGCTGGACATCATGGAAGAGTGCGGAATCAAGGCCACCAAGAACCCATCGGAAATGGCGCGCCTGCTGAAGGCCATGCTGTAAGCCTGATTTGTTCTAGCTGGACCAGAGAGGAGCCTGCGGGCTCCTCTTTTTATTTCCGGGACCCGCGGGAATTGTTTCCGTATGGACAGAAAATGCACCATGGGTGACAAATTTTGTCAGTTCTGCAGCGGAACTGACGCGTTTCGTCAGTATTGTTGCATGAAAACTACTAAAAACAGGGGTAAACGGGCTGGCACGGCGCTTGCAATAAGGAGTACGTGGCACGAAGCAATACCAAACAAACACCCCAACACATTACCCCCTGGAGATCCACCATGAAATCGATGAAAATTGTTAAAAAAGCACAAGCCGGCTTCACCCTGATCGAACTGATGATCGTTGTTGCCATCATCGGCATCCTGGCCGCTGTCGCCATCCCTAACTACCAGAATTACACCGCCAAGTCGAAGTTCGGTGCTGCGCTGTCGGAAGTGTCGGCTGGTAAAGTGGGCTTCGACACCCGCCTGAACGATGGCGAAACCGTCGGCTCCGCGACCGATGTCGGACTGTCGGCTAACAAAACCTCGAACTGCACGTTTGGTGCGACCGCAAGCACGCTGACCTGCACGATTGAAGCAGGTCCAACCGGCGTGAAGGGCGAGATGATCACCCTGACCCGCGACGCCGCCGGCGCCTGGGCCTGCACTGCGCCGAAGATCAAGCAAAAACTGATCGGCGCAGAAGGCATCTGCACTGGCGACAAAACCTGATACTGGTAACACGTAGCAGCCAAGAAACCCCGCTTCGGCGGGGTTTTTGTTTTTGGCTGAGCTAGCGCAATCGCGCATCCAGGCTCACGGTTATCGTTCCGGTCTGCTCAATCTCACCGGAGGATCACTATGTTATGTAGGAAATTTCTCAAGAGTACGCAAGCCGGTTTTACCCTGGTCGAACTGATGATCGTGGTGGCCATCATCGGCATCCTGGCAACGGTCGCCATGCCTGCCTACCAGGACTACATGGCGAAATCGAAGTTCGGTGTGGCGCTGGCTGAAGTCGCGGCCGGCAAGGTCGGTATGGACACCAGGCTGATCGACGGCGACACCGTCGCCAAACCGGAAGACGTCGGCCTGGCCGCGGCCGACCAGCCCACCGCCAACTGCAAGTTCGGCGCGGTCGGCGGCCCCGAGGCCACCAATCTCACCTGCCAGATCGTCGCCGGTCCGACGAGCGTCAAGGACCAGACCATCACCCTGACGCGCGACATGGCCACCGGCGCCTGGAGCTGCGCTGCCGCTACCGTCCCGCAAAAGCTGATCGGACCCGCCGGCGTGTGCAAGGGCAAGGCTTGAAGAGCGCTCCCGAAAAGACAAAACCCCGCACTGGCGGGGTTTTTTATTCGGACATCAACAGAAGGCTCTTAAACGATTTTCTGGCGATCGGCCAGCAGCGCTTCATACGTCATGTTCTGCAGGAGCGTGTAGTGCCCAGGATCGAGGTCGATGAACTGCATGCCGTAGGTGAACAGGTCGCTGTCGTCCGGCGCCTTGGTCACGCTCACGTTGCGAATCGCCGCGCGCGCCCCGATGTGGACTTCCTGGTCGTCGGGCGGCGCCTTGAGCGAGAACTGCAGCGCGATTTGCTGCTCGTCGCTCGGCAGGCGGCTCGGCGAAGTCACGAGCGCGCCACTGACGGACAGAATCACGATGGTGCAGGCCAGTGCCTTGCCATGGGTCCCGTTGCCAGTCAGGTGAGCCGGCAGGTCGACCTTGACCCGCATCGCCGTGCGCAGGCTGGTGCCCTGCACCGAGGTCGGGAAGGACACGTGCACATAGAACAAGGGACGGCCGAATACGCGTTCGACCGTGCAGGCGAATGAGCATACCTTGATGCCGGAAAACACGCGGATCGTCAGGCGCTCGCCTTCGGCCAGGGCGATCGGAGAACCGCTTTCCATCGGGATCTTGAGGATGATGTACTCATCCTTGATATAGCCGATCAGGCTCGAGAAATGCTGGACAGGCTTGATGCGGCGATGCGTGATGAGCTGCAAGCGTGTACCGACCTGGATATTCATGGTCTCGAAATCGATGTCCTCGGGTTTGAGCTCGTTTGCCTGTCCGGACTGCATGCTGTTCATGGTGAGGAAGTGGGCCGACAGGCCGGGAGAGGGCTGTATTTTACCATTGCATTTAGTGTTGCCGAGGCAACAGATTTGCTAAATACAATGAAAAAGCCCGTGATGACACGGGCTTGTCCAGGTTTTCTGAGCGCCAGATCAATAATTCAATGCTTCAGGTGCTGATCCAGCCAGCCGATCACCGTGTGGTGCCAGAGCAGCGAGTTGGCCGGCTTGAGTACCCAGTGATTCTCGTCCGGGAAGACCAGCAGCTTGCTCTCGATCCCCTTGCGTTGCAGCGCGGTGAAGGTCGATAAAGCCTGCGCGGTCGGGATGCGGAAATCGAGGTCGCCCTGGATCACGAGCATCGGCGTCTTCCACTTGTTCACATGGTGCACCGGGTTGAAACGCTCGTGCTGCTGCGGCACGGCGAAATAAGGGCCGCCGTTTTCCCAGTCGGTGAACCATTGTTCCTCGGTCGAATAAGCCATGCCGCGCGTATCGAACACGCCATCGTGGTTGACGATGCATTTGAACTCGTTCGACCAGTTACCCTCGATCCAGTTCATCATGTAGCCGCCGTAGGAGGCGCCCAGTGCGCAGCTGCGCCCGCGGTCCAGCCACGGGAATTTCTTCACCGCCGCAGCCAGGCCTTTTTGCAGGTCGACCAGGGGTTTGCCGCCCCAGTCGCCGCTGATGGAGTCGGTGAACTTCTGGCCGTAGCCGGTCGAGCCGTGGAAATCGATGAACACGGCCGCATAACCTGCGCCGGCATACACCTGCGGGTTCCAGCGGTAGCTCCAGGCATTGCCGAAGCTGCCCTGCGGGCCGCCGTGGACCAGGAAGGCGATCGGATACTTCGCGCCCGGCGTGGCGTTCCACGGCTTCATGACATAGCCGTACACCGTGTCGCCATTCGCGCCGGCAAACGAGAACTGCTCGAATTCGCCGAAGCGCACGTCGGCCAGCTTGTCGGCATTGTTATTGGTCAGCTGTTTCGGCGCGGCACCGGCCAGCGGCGTCGTGAACAGCTGGGCCGGCGAGTTCAGGGTGGCGAGGGTGTAGGCAATGGTGTCGCGGCGCATATCAAAACCGCCGATCGAACCCTTGTCCGTCAGCGGCGCGACCTTGCCGCTGGCAACGTCGATCGAGAACAGGCGATGCTGGCCGACGTCTTCGGCGTCCACCACCAGGGTTTTCCCGTCCGCGCTCCACTGCAGGGCGCCGGCGGAGCGGTCCCAGTTCGCTGCCAGCTTGCGCTGCTTGCCGGTGGCGACATCCATCAGCATGATCTGGAAACGGTCGGCTTCGAAGCCGGGACGCGCCATCGCCAGGTAAGCCAGGGTCTGGCCGTCGGGCGAGAACACGCCCTTGGTGTCCCAGGCCGGATTGGCCGCGGTCAGGTTGCGCGGCGCGGCGCCGCCCACTGCCGGCACGCTGTACAGGTCGAAATTGGTCGACCAGGCTTCGGTCTTGCCGGCGATGCGCGCCGAAAAGACGATGCTCTTGCCGTCCGGGCTGAAGCGGTATTCTTCGCGGTCGCCAAAGGGTTTCGAAGGCACGTCGCCGTCGAGCGAACCGGACAGGCTGACGGGCGCGGCGCTCACGCGGCCATTCGCGTCCAGCGGCGCCGAGAACAGCACCGCATTGCGGCCATCGGCCCAGGTATCCCAATGGCGCACGAACAGGCGGTCGTAGACGCGTCCGCTGGCCTTGTTCTTGGCCTGCGCATCCATCCGGTCCTTGGTGCAGGCGAGATCGGCGCAGTCGCGGAACACCGCCAGGCTGAAGGCAATGCGTTCACCCGTCGGCGAGACGCGGAAATTGTCGACGTCGAGCGGCAGGTTGGTCACCTGCACCGGCTCGCCACCGGCGGCGGCCTGGCGCCAGACCTGGGAACTGCCGGAACGGGTCGACAGGAAATAGACGGCGTCGCCCGAGGGTGACCACTCGGGATCGGTGCTGCTGCTGTCGTGGTTGTTCAGGGCGGCGGGCGCGGCAGCCCCTTTCATATCCGCGATCCACAGGCTGGTATGGCCCCGGTTCTTGCCCAGGTCGGTGCGGCGCACTGTGTAGACGACGCGGCTGGCATCCGGCGACACGGCCGGGCTGCCGACGCGTTCCAGGTTGACCAGGTCTTCCACCGTGAATCCGCGCGGCGCGGCAAGGGCGGTGGAAGCGGCCAGGGTTGCCACAGCGGCGCCCAGCATCAGCAAACGTAATTTCATTGAATCCTCGTCAGACGTATAGGAAAGTCCCGCGTGCAAGGGAGGTGCGGAAAGGCAGCAATTTACCATGCGGAATGGGTAAGGCAAGCACCTGCTCGGCCCTTGTCTTTACAGATAGCCAAGCGATCAACCGAGGAGTAGACTCGATGGTGCGCCGCAGCATTCGGCGTTCCCGCGGTTTCCCGTCATTTACGAGGAGAGCACCATGTCAACACCGAACCCCTACCCGAACATTGCATTCCCGATCGTCACAAGCGGCCCGTTTTTCGATACCTGGACCAAGGTCGGCGGCCTGTACAGGGACGCGATGCAGGCCAATACCCAGCAGTTGCTGCAGAGCTCGGCGAGCATCATCCAGGAGCACACGCTGCGCGCTTTCATCGCCGCATCGAAGGCCTGCAGCGACGCGCTGGCGAAGAATGCGGTCGCCGTGCAGCAGCAGTCGATGGTGCGCTTCACCGATGCGAACCAGAAGGCGGTGGGGGTGATGGGCCAGGCGATTACGCAGGCGTGGCTGGGAAGCCTGCAGCCGGCGAAATAAACCTGGTGGCCTGGACGCCTGCCTGCACGCCAGCCGTCCAGTCCTCGCTCTTGCCCCATGCTTCTCCAGCACCCGCGCATTGGTCATGATCATCCCTCGGTCCACCGCCTCGCACATGTCGTATTTCCCATCTCGACGCCGGTGTTCGAAGCCGCCGCCACCTCGGGCGGGATACCGCCTGGTTTTATTTCATCGACTTGCGCAGTTCGCTGAGTGCTTCCTGGCTCACCCTGAGGACGCCTTCCTGCGAGCGGTCCAGGTCCGCGATTAACACGATCACTACCGAAAACGTGACGGCGACAGCGATGATGACGAGCGAGCGGGTCGTGCCTGTCAGGCCGGAGTGATAACCCATCGCGGCGAAAGAAAAGATGGATATTCCGTAAAGCGCCGCCCAGATGGCAAAAGGAATACGATTGCGCACGGCGGCCGTCAGGCGTTTGGTATGCAGGTCGATCACCTCGTTGAGCGATTGAACGAACAGGCCGACAATGATCGAATTGGGATGTTTTACTGCAATAGGAACCGTCAGTTGCCACAGCCGTTTTTGCAGCTCCTCTGATCGGCGAATCCCTTCCGCCAGCTTGTCCGGCACGACCGCTTCGACGCGAACGTCGACATACGTGCGAAGCAAGGCCCGAATTTCATCGCGCCGTTCGGGAAGCATCTCGGCGCGCAAATAGGTCGTCCCGACAGCGTTGGCCTCATCGACCAGAAGCTGCCGCTTGGTATCGTAGCGCGTCGCCGCCAGTCCAAACGTAAATCCGAGAATGAAGGCCAGCAACCCGAGCGTGGCGGCGACCATTTCGCCGACCGGGGTTTCCATTTCATGCGCACGGCGCGCGCGGAGCCGTCCCACGCGAAAGCCAACTTCGCCCGACAACAAGACGATCAGGATAACGCCGATCAACAGAGCCCACAGAGGAACAATGTCGAGGAGTTCAGTGTTTTGCATGGTCGCCTCCCGGCACCGCGCCAGCAACGCGGGGGGCGCGGCTGGCGCTAATTGCAGACTGATTCTGCCACCGATCGCCTGTCTTGCTGCTGTTTTCCGCACCCGCGGCGCGCTTGTCGCGGTGCCGCTTCAACCACGTCGACCAATCACCGATCGATATCCGTACTCCAGTCCCCGCTCTTGCCGCCGTGCTTCTCCAGCACTCGCACATTGGTCATCACCATCCCGCGGTCCACCGCCTTGCACATGTCGTAAATCGTCAGCAGTCCGATCTGCACGGCGGTGAGCGCTTCCATTTCGACCCCGGTTTTTCCACGCAGTTCGACCTGGGCGCGGCAGTGGACGCTGGAAGCGGCGGCGTCGACCTCGAAATCGACCGCCACGCGCGTGAGCGCCAGCGGGTGGCACAGGGGAATGAGGTCGCTGGTGCGCTTGGCAGCCATGATGGCGGCGATGCGGGCGATGCCGAGCACGTCGCCTTTTTTTGCCGTGCCGGACTCGATCAGGGCCAGGGTTTCCGGTTTCATGCGGATGGTGCCGGCGGCGACGGCCACGCGGTGGGTCTCGTCCTTGGCGCCGACGTCGACCATGTGGGCCTGGCCGGTGGAATCGAAATGGGTCAGGCCGTCTGGGCCGGGCGTCGGGGCGGGGTGCGTCATGGTGGTGTCGGTATGCCTGGGTAAGAAAGTGTTTCAGGCTGCGGCAGCGCGCCTGTAGATGCGGTTATCATAGCATCGTGAACTCGACCTCCCACCCCGCAATGCCGCCTGCCCGCGCCCGGCGGCGCCGTTCGTTTGCCGTCCTGCTCGTGTCGGCCGTGCTTGGCGCGGCCCCTGCGCTGGCGGGCGACCAGCCCTTCAGCCAGCAGTCCAATGCAACGCGCCTGCCGACCCTGGGCGATACCTCGCGCGAGGACCTGTCGCCGATCGTCGAGCGTAAGCTGGGCGAGGAGATCATGCGCGAGATCCGGCGCGACCGCAATTATCTCGACGACGATGCGATCGGCGAATACCTGAACAATTTCGGCGGCGCCCTGGTCGACGCCGTGCCCGGAACGCGCGGCGAAACGGGGGCCGACTTCACGTTTTTCCCGGTGCGCGACGGGGCGATCAACGCCTTTGCGCTGCCGGGTGGCTTCATCGGCATTCATTCTGGCCTGCTGCTCGCGGCCCAGAGCGAGTCGGAACTGGCCTCGGTCGTCTCGCACGAAATCGGCCACGTCTCGCAGCGCCACATCGCGCGCATGCTCGGCCAGCAGCGCCAGGACATGTTACTGCCGCTGGCCTCGTTCATCCTTGCCGCGCTGGCGGCCAAGGCCAGTCCGGATGCCGCCATGGGCGTGCTGATGGGCGGGCAGGGCCTGGCCATGCAGCGCCAGCTGAACTTCAGCCGCGACGCCGAGCGCGAAGCGGACCGGGTCGGCTTCCAGATCATGGGCGCCGGCGGGTATGACACCTCGGGCATGGTGGCCTTCTTCAAGCGTTTGCAAAGCGCGAGCAAGATCTATGGCGAGATTCCCGCCTTCCTCAGCAGCCACCCGCTGACGAGCGAGCGGATCGTCGACATCCAGGCGCGCATCAAGGAAACGCCTTACCGCCAGCGTCCGGACTCGATCGAATTCCATCTCGCCAAGGCGCGCGCGCGGGTGCTGCAGGACATGGGCACGACGGCGCGCCGCGATACGCGCACCACCTTCCAGTCGCAGCTGGCCCTGCAGCACCGCCACCAGCAGGCGGCGGCACAGTACGGGCTGTCCTTCCTGGCGCTGAAAGAAGGCGACCTTGCCGGCGCACGCAACTGGTTCGACAAGGCGCGCGCCACGATGCGCCCGAAGGAGGGCGCCTTCTCGGCCATGCCGGCGAGCGATGGCGGCGCCATGTTCGCCGTGCTCGACCTCGACATCAAGCTCGCGCCCGGCCAGCCGAAGGAAGTCGTGCAGCAAGCCTTGAAGGATGCCGCCGAGGCCGCTAGCCGCTATCCGCTCTCGCGTGCACTGGCGCGCCAGTATGCCGATGCGATGATCAGCGCCGGCAAGCCGGACGAGGCGACCCGCTACCTGCGCGACCAGGTGCAACTTTACCGCCAGGATGGCAAGCTGTACGACCTGCTCGCGCGCGCCTATTCGAACCAGGGCAAGATCGCGCTGCAGCACATGGCGCTGGCCGAATCGTATGTGCTGGCCGGGGCCTTGCCGGCGGCGGTCGCCCAGCTCGATTTCGCGCGCAAGGCGAGCGATGTCTCGTTCTACGAACAGTCCGTGATCGATGCGCGCGAGCGCGAGCTCAAAGCGCGCCAGAAGGAAGAAAAAGAAGAAGAGAAGAGCAGGTAGCCATGCGTCCGGTCCTGTTGCCCATCAAGCTGACGCAGCAAGTGGCCGGCGCGACGGTCGAATACATCCTCGCCGGCAGCGGCCTACCCGCCGTGGTGCTGGTCAACGGCGCCGGTGGACCGGTCGAAGGCTGGTTCAAGGTGTTTGCCAGACTGGCCAGCAGCACGCGCACGCTCGGTTACAACCGGCCCGGCATCGATCACTCGAGTAAACCAGCGGTGCCGCAGACAGCCGCGGAAGCGGTCGAGGCGCTGCGCGACCTCCTCGATGCGCTGGCCGTGCCGCCGCCGTATGTCCTGGTCGGGCATTCGCTGGGCGGGCTGGTCGTCAACCTGTTTGCGCGCCTCTATCCGGACGCCGTCGCGGCCGTGGTAATGCTGGAAGCGACCGCGCCCGAGGATGTGCGCGTCTTGCCGCGCTACGAGAACGGAGTGCAGCGCTGGCTGAAACGTGCAAGCCGGCGCCTGCTGCCGCCCCATCCGTTCGACGAAACCGAGCACCTCGACGCCAGCCTGGCCGAGTTGGATGCGGCGCCGCCATTTCCTCCGATTCCCTTATTCGTCGTAAGCGGTGCGCGCCCGGCATTGGGCTGGGCCACGCCCCAGGCGCTGCTCGCGGCGCGCGCGCGGCATCAACAGTCCCTGGCGCGCCTGTCGCCGCTGGGCAAGCAGGTGACGGCATCGAGAAGCGGGCACTTCCCGCAATTTTCGGAGCCTGAACTCGTGTGCGCGACGATCCTTGACGCGGTGCGTGAAGCGATGGCGCGCTTGCGCCCGGCTCAGGCCTGATCGGGCGCCGGCGTGCGCACGTAGCCGAAGCGCTGCGGCAGCTCCTCGCGCACGACGCGTTCGGCCGGAATGGTGTTGCCGCGCCAGCGCAGGGCCAGCGTGCCGGCGCCGCCATCGAGCCAGCGCATCAGCGCGTCGTCGCTGGCCGGCTTGCCGTCCACTTCCAATGCGTCGAACAACTGGGCGGCGTCGCGGTCATCGACCTGGGCGACGATGTCGCCCGCCTGCAGGAGTACCACGCCCACCTCGGTGAGATACACGCGTTCGATATTTTCGAAGGGCGCACCGGTATGCAGCACCAGCCCGAGGGCCGGGTCGGTGCGCGCGACATAGGGCGCCGCTTCCAGGTTCACGTACACGCGCTGCGGGCCGTTCTGGAAATACCAGCGGCCGGCGTCGTCATGCCCGTAGTTGCGGTTGATAAAGCCGATCAGCGTTGCGTTGCTCAGCTTGTCGCCGGCGGCGTCGGCCTGCTGGGCCGCTTCGTCGCGCATGCGCCAGTTGCCGCGCGCGTCGAGCGCCAGCCAGCCGTAGCAGTGCGGTACGTTTGGCCACTTGGCCATTGCCTGTTTTACGATGTCATCCATAAGTGCCAGCTTCGCATAGTTCGGGCGGGTGGGGCGCGCCGCAGGTGTCGACCGTAGCGTCGAAGAAGGACAGGATGCGGCGCGGCAGCCAGTCGTTGCGTCCCGGGAAGGGGCCCGCCGGAAAGCCGGCGTGGCCGCCTTCGTCCGGATACTCGAGCGTCACGGCCTGCGAGGCGCTGCCCGGCAGATGGCGGCCCGGCAGGAAGGGATCGTTGCGCGCGTTCAGGACCAGGGTCGGCACGGTGATCTCGTGCAGCACGTGGCGCGCGCTGGCGCGGTGCCAGTAGTCGTCCGTGTCGCGGTAGCCGTGCAGCGGGGCGGTGACGACGTTGTCGAAGGCGTACAGGTCGCGCGCGGCAAGCAGGGCCGTCCGGTCGAACAGGCCGGGAAATTGTTCCAGCTTGGCCAGGCATTTCGGTTTCAGGGTCTGCAGGAACATGCGCGTATAAAGCATGTTGAAACCCGAGGACAGGGCTTCGCCGCCGCGCGCCAGGTCGAGCGGGGCGGAAATGGCGGCGGCAGCCGTGACGAAGCCGGCCTTGCTGCCGGATTCACCCAGCCAGCGCAGCAGGGCGTTGCCGCCCAGCGAGACCCCGGCCGCGAACAGCGGGCCCGAGCTGCGCGCACGCAGGCGCGCCATGATCCAGTCGACTTCCAGCGAGTCGCCCGAATGATAGAAGCGTGCCGTGCGGTTCGGTTCGCCCGAGCAGCCGCGAAAATGCGGCACCGCGCCCGACCAGCCGCGTTCGGCGAGCGCCGCCATCAGGCTGCGCGCGTAATGGCTGTTCGACGAACCTTCGAGGCCGTGGAACAGCACGACCAGCGGTTTGCCCGGCTCGCCGTCGACGAAATCGACGTCGACGAAGTCCTCGCCCAGGGTCGGATGCTGCACCTCCCAGCGCTCGCGCCGATAGACGACCGGCGGTTTATCGGCCAGCGTGGCGGGATAAATCGTTTGCAGGTGGCCGCCGGGCAGCCAGCGTGGAGCGCGATAAGTCATGGCCGATCGGCCGCTGTTATCAGTGGTGCTTGAAAGCCACGCCAGGGGCGAGGCGGTAGCGGGTGCCGCAGTAGGGGCACTTGGCTTCGCCGTCATGGTCGAAATCGAGGAAGACGCGCGGGTGCGACGACCACAGTGGCATGGCCGGGTTCGGGCAGTGGGCCGGCAGATCCTTGGCCTCGAGTTCCACCACAGGCATCGTCTTGTCAGTCATTCAAATTCTCCGGTACGCAAAGTTGGGCAAAGACAGGATTTTAACGGATAAGAGCGGGCAGTCGGGATCATCGGTAGAATGGCGGATTCATCACAGCCGGGTTTCGCACAGCGCGCACGCCTTGCGAGCAAACCGAATCGTCGTTTCATGTCTTTTTGTCCCCGCTTTATTCACTTGGTTCCCTGTTGCAGGAAGGCGACATGAACGCGCCCGATCCTGTCCGGCACACCGCTCCCATCGTCGAACGCCACGATCCCGCCCTTTGGCAGGAAGGCTTGCGCACCGGCCTGCCTAGCCTGTTCGGGATTGCCGCCTGGGGTTTAGTCGTCGGCATCGCCATGGTCAAGACCGGGCTGAGCCCCCTGCAAGCCTGCGGCATGACCCTGCTCGTGTTCGCAGGGTCCGCGCAGCTGGCCTCGCTGCCCCTGATCCTGGCGCATGCGCCGGTCTGGGTGATTTTTGCCACCGCCATGGTGGTGAACCTGCGCTTCGTGATCTTTTCCGCCTTGCTCGCCCCGCATTTCTCGCACCTGCCCTGGCGCCAGCGCCTGATCTACGGCTATATCTCCGGCGACTTGACGGTGGCGATGTTCCTGCAGCGCTTCCCGACCGCGGTGCCGGTGCCGGGCAAGCTGTCCTATCTGAAAGGCCTGGTGCTGCCGAACTGGACGGCGTGGCAGGTCGGTTCGCTGACCGGCATTTTTGTCGGCAGTGCGATCCCGGCCGAATGGGGCCTGGGCTTTGCCGGCACGCTGGCGATCCTGTGCATCACGGTGCCGCTGGTGGCCAACAGCGCCGCCCTGTGCGGCGTGCTGGTCGCGGGCGCGGTCTCAGTGCTGGCCTATGGCTTCCCTTACAAGCTGGGCCTGCTGGCGGCCGTGTTCGCCGGCATGCTGGCCGCGATGGCCACCGAAGCCGTTCTTGAAAAACGAAAGGCGCGCCATGTCTGATTGGGAAATCTGGGCCACCATCGTGGCGCTGTCGGTGTCGACGGCCATCACGCGCAGCGGCTTCTGGCTGGTGGGGCACAAGGTGTCGATTCCGCCGCGCATCCAGGACATGCTGCGCTATGCGCCGGCCTGCGCGCTGGCGGCGATCATCGGCCCCGACTTGCTGCTCGATGCGGGCGGCGGCGTTCACCTCGAGCTGGGCAATCCGAAACTGCTGGCCGGTATTGCCGCGCTGGGTTTCTATCTGTGGCGGAAGAACATGCTCCAGACCATCGTATTCGGCATGCTGGCCTTCACACTGTTGCGTGTCTTACACGTTTTTGGTGCTGCCGTATAAGAGGCGTGCGGTAGAATATCGTTCTTTCACTATTTCACTGTTGAGCCGACATGGACGCCGTTCTCAGTTTCACCCGCTTGCAAGACCTGATCGACCGCGATGCGCTGCAAGGACAGCGCGTCTTCATCCGCGCCGACCTGAATGTGCCGCAGGATGACAACGGCACCATCACCGAAGACACCCGCATCCGCGCATCGATCCCGGCCATCCAGGCTGCGCTCAAAGCCGGTGCCGCCGTCATGGTGACTTCGCACCTGGGCCGTCCGACCGAAGGCGAATTCAAGCCGGAAGACACGCTGGCGCCCGTCGCCCAACGCCTGTCGGAACTGCTCGGCCAGCCAGTGGAACTCAAGCAAAACTGGGTCGATGGCGTCGACGTCGCGCCGGGCCAGGTTGTGCTGCTGGAAAACTGCCGCGTCAACAAGGGCGAAAAGAAAAACGCCGACGAACTGGCGCAGAAGATGGCCAAGCTGTGCGACGTGTACGTGAACGATGCCTTCGGCACCGCGCACCGCGCCGAAGCGACCACCCACGGCATCGCGAAGTTTGCACCGGTCGTCGCGGCTGGTCCCTTGCTGGCCGCCGAACTCGACGCATTGGGTAAAGCCCTGGGCCAGCCGGCACGTCCGCTGCTGGCCATCGTCGCCGGCTCGAAAGTGTCGAGCAAGCTCTCGATCCTGCAAAGCCTGGCCGGCAAAGTGGATAACCTGATCGTCGGCGGCGGCATCGCCAACACCTTCATGAAGGCCGTCGGCCTGAACATCGGCAAGTCGCTGGTCGAGAACGACCTGGTGGCCGAAGCGAAGCAGATCATCGACATGATGAGCGCGCGCGGCGCCTCGGTGCCGATTCCGGTTGACGTCGTCTGCGCGAAAGAATTTTCGCCAACGGCTGCTGCCACCGTCAAGGATGTGGCGGACGTCAGCGACGACGACATGATCCTCGACATCGGCCCGAAAACCTCGGCAATCCTGGCTGCGCAAATTGAAAAAGCCGGCACCATCGTCTGGAACGGCCCGGTCGGCGTGTTCGAATTTGACCAGTTCGCCGAGGGCACGAAAACCCTGGCGCTGGCGATTGCCGACTCGAAAGGCTTCTCGATCGCGGGCGGTGGCGACACCCTGGCGGCAATTGCCAAGTACGAGATCGGCGACAAGATTGGCTATATCTCGACCGGCGGCGGCGCCTTCCTCGAGTTCCTCGAAGGTAAAACCCTGCCGGCAGTCGAGATCCTGCTGCAGCGTAACGCGAAGTAAGTATTAGCGCAGCCTCTGGGCTGCGCTTCTCTTTCAGAACAAGGATTCCAACACATGCAACCTGCGCGTCCCCTGTACAACGCTACCAAGATCGTTGCCACCATCGGCCCTGCGTCGACCGACTTCGACATCCTCGTGAAAATGATCCGCGCCGGCGTCGACGTCGTGCGCCTGAACTTCTCGCACGGGAAGGCTCAGGACCACATCGACCGCGCCACCCTGGTGCGCCGCGCCGCCGAAGCCTGCGGCACCGAAGTGGCGATCATGGCCGACATGCAGGGTCCGAAGATCCGCGTCGGTAAGTTTGAAGAAGGCAAAATTTTCCTGGAAAATGGTGACAGGTTCATCCTGGACGCCAAGTGGGGCGAGAACGGCGAGCTGGGCAACCAGGAACGCGTCGGCCTCGATTACAAGGCGCTGCCGCGCGACGTGCGTCCGGGCGACAAGCTGCTGCTCAACGACGGCCTGATTGTGCTGATCGTCGACAAGGTCGTCGGCCACGAGATCTGCACCACGGTGAAAGTCGGCGGCGAGCTGTCGAACAACAAGGGCATCAACCGCCAGGGCGGCGGCCTGACCGCGCCGGCGCTGACTGCCAAGGACATGGAAGACATCAAGACGGCGATGAGCTTCCAGGCCGATTACCTGGCGATCTCCTTCCCGAAGAGCGCGACCGACATGGAAATGGCGCGTCAGCTGGCCAATATCGCGGGTGAGGCTTACGGCCACAAGCCGATGATGATCGCCAAGATCGAGCGCGCCGAAGCCATTCCCGTGCTGCAGGAAATCCTGGATGCGTCCGACGGCATCATGGTCGCCCGCGGCGACCTGGCGGTCGAGGTGGGCAATGCCGCCGTGCCGGCGCTGCAAAAGCGCATGATCCGCATGGCGCGCGCTTCGAACAAGCTGGCCATTACCGCGACCCAGATGATGGAGTCGATGATCGTCAACGCCGTGCCGACCCGCGCCGAAGTCTCGGACGTGGCGAATGCCGTGCTGGACGGCACCGACGCGGTCATGACCTCGGCCGAGACCGCATCGGGCAAGTACCCGATCGAGACCGTCGAGATGATGGCTGCGATCTGCCTGGAGGCGGAACAGTCCGAGTATTACAACAAGCTCGATACCGACTTCCTGAACCTGGAGTTCACCCGCATCGACCAGTCGATCGCCTACGGCACGCTGTTTACGGCGCACCACCTGGCGGTGAAAGCCATCGTGGCCCTGACCGAGTCGGGCTCGACGGCCTTGTGGATGAGCCGTCACGGCATCGACACCCCGATTTTTGCCCTGACCCCGTCACGCACGACGCAGCGCAAGGCCTCGCTGTACCGGAACGTGCGAGCATTCCACCTGCTGCAGGAAGGCGGCAGCCACGCGGTATTGCGCAAGGCCGAAGAGCTGCTGATCAAGGAGGGCATGGTCAGCCCGGGCGATACCATCGTCGTGACCTGGGGTTCGCCGATGGGCGAGGCCGGCGGCACGAATGCGCTCAAGATCGTGCGCGTCGGCGAGACCTACAAAGAATAAAGGCGGCTTCGCGTTGTCGAAGCCCTTGAGACGATTTTTTTATTTTGGAGTACTACCATGGCACTCGTATCACTGCGTCAATTGCTGGACCATGCAGCCGAAAACG
The DNA here is from genome assembly GCF_059134155.1 of Massilia sp. FBCC-B171. NCBI lineage: Bacteria > Pseudomonadati > Pseudomonadota > Betaproteobacteria > Burkholderiales > Oxalobacteraceae > Massilia > Massilia sp. FBCC-B171. The sequence goes on from NZ_CP101443.1 coordinate 480,229, forward strand.
GCTACGGCCTGCCGGCCTTCAACGTCAACAACCTGGAGCAGGTCCAGGCCATCATGGCCGCGGCCGACGCCACCAACAGCCCGGTGATCATGCAAGCCTCGGCGGGCGCACGCAAGTACGCCGGTGAAGCCTTTCTGCGCCACCTGATCGACGCCGCCGTCGAAGCCTATCCGCACATCCCGGTCGTCATGCACCAGGACCACGGCCAGTCGCCGGCAGTCTGCATGGCCGCGATCCGTTCGGGTTTCACCTCGGTGATGATGGACGGTTCGCTCGAAGCCGACGGCAAGTCGGTCGCTTCCTACGAGTACAACGTCGAAGTGTCGCGCGAAGTCGTGAAATTCGCGCACTCGATCGGCGTGACGGTCGAAGCCGAACTGGGCGTGCTCGGTTCGCTCGAGACGATGATGGGCGACAAGGAAGACGGCCACGGCGCCGACGGCGCCATGACCCGCGAGCAACTGCTGACCGACGTCGCGCAAGCCGCCGACTTCGTCGCCCGCACCCAGTGCGACGCCTTGGCGATTGCCATCGGCACCTCGCACGGCGCCTACAAGTTTACCCGCAAGCCAACCGGCGACATCCTGGCGATCGACCGCATCAAGGAAATTCACCAGCGCATTCCGAATACCCACCTGGTGATGCACGGTTCGTCGTCGGTGCCGCAAGAGCTGCTGGCGATCATCCGCGAATTCGGCGGCGACATGAAGGAGACCTATGGTGTCCCGGTCGAAGAAATCCAGGAAGGCATCAAGCACGGCGTTCGCAAGATCAACATCGACACCGACATCCGCCTGGCGATGACCGCCGCGATCCGCAAATACCTGTTCCAGAACCCAGGTAAATTCGATCCGCGCGACTACCTGAAGCCTGCGCGCGAAGCGGCAACCGAGATCTGCAAGGCACGCTACATCTCCTTCGGCTGCGAAGGCCAGGCTGCCAAGATCAAGCCGATCCCGCTGGAAAAAATGGCCGAGCGTTACAAGGCCGGCGAGCTCGCGCAAGTCGTCAAGTAAAATACTGTTTTGAACGGGCTGCTGCGGCAGCCCGGTTTTCTTGTCGGCGGATGTCTTGCTGAGTCCACCGAGTCCGCTGAGTTCGTTTTTCTGATAGTCCTCCCATGAACAGCCTCTATAAAACCTCGATCAAGTCCCTGCCACTGCTGGGCCACGGCAAAGTGCGCGACAACTACGCCGTCGGCGACGACAAGATCCTGATCGTCACCACCGACCGCCTGTCCGCCTTCGACGTCGTCATGAACGAACCGATTCCGGGCAAGGGCATGGTATTGAACCAGATGAGCGATTTCTGGTTCGAGAAGCTCGGCCACATCGTGCCGAACCACCTGACCGGCGTGGCGCCGGAAAGCGTCGTGGCGCCCGACGAAGTCGAGCAGGTGCGCGGCCGCGCGGTCGTCGCCAAGCGCTTGAAGCCGATCATGGTCGAAGCCGTCGTGCGCGGCTACATCATCGGTTCGGGCTGGAAGGATTATCAGCAAAGCGGTTCCATCTGCGGCATCGAACTGCCGAAGGGCCTGCAGCAAGCCGAAAAGCTGCCGCAGCCGATTTTTACCCCAGCCGCGAAAGCCGACCTGGGCGAGCACGACGAGAACATCTCGTTCGCCGACATGGAGTCGCGCATCGGTCCTGAACTCGCGGCAAAAATGCGCGACACCTCGATCGCCCTCTACACCGCGGCGTCCGAGTATGCAGCCACGCGCGGCATCATCATCGCCGACACCAAGTTCGAATTCGGCCTGGACGACAACGGCGTGATGCACCTGATGGACGAAGTGCTGACGGCCGACTCCTCGCGCTTCTGGCCGGCGGATTCGTATGCACCGGGCATGTCGCCGCCGAGTTTCGACAAGCAGTTCGTGCGCGACTACCTGGAAACGCTCACCGACTGGGGCAAGACCGCACCGGCCCCGGCGCTGCCGCAAGACGTGATCGACAAGACCCAGGCCAAGTATTTCGAGGCCATCGAACGCCTGACCGGCGAAAAGCTGAAGGCGTAAGATGACCGATCAAGCAAAACCGTTGGTCGGCGTCGTCATGGGTTCCTCGTCGGACTGGGACGTCATGAAGAACGCGGTCGACATCCTGAAACAGTTCGGCGTGCCTTTCGAAGCGCAGGTCATTTCCGCGCACCGCATGCCGGACGAGATGTTCAGCTATGCCGAAACCGCCCGCGCACGCGGCCTGCGCGCGATCATCGCCGGCGCCGGGGGCGCTGCCCACCTGCCGGGCATGATCGCCGCCAAGACCATCGTGCCGGTGCTTGGCGTGCCGGTGCCGTCGAAATACCTGCGTGGCGAGGACTCGCTGCTGTCGATCGTGCAGATGCCCAAGGGTGTGCCGGTCGCCACCTTTGCCATTGGCGAAGCGGGCGCCGCGAATGCCGCGCTGACCGCCGTTGCTATGCTGGCCGCGAATGACGATGCCCTGGCCGCGCAGCTGGAACAGTTCCGCCTGGACCAGACCGCCGCCGCCAAGGCGATGATTTTGCCTGTTTGAACGCTTATGAGTAACGAGAGTCATTCCCAGGGAAGCGCCTTCCTGCCAACCGCCAACCCGCCGACCTGGCTCGGCGTGATGGGCGGCGGCCAGCTCGGCCGCATGTTCGCCCACGCCGCCCAGGCCATGGGTTTCAAGGTAGCCGTGCTCGAGCCGGCCGCAAGCTGCCCGGCCGGCGAAGTGGCCGAGCGCCTGATCAATGCCGGCTATACCGACGCCGCCGCGCTGGGCGAATTGTCGGCCCTGTGCGCCGCGGTCACCACCGAATTCGAAAACGTGCCGGCCGACAGCATGAACTTGCTGGCGCAGGGCAGTTTCGTGGCCCCGAACGGCGCCTGCGTCTCGATCGCCCAGGACCGCATCGCTGAAAAACGCTTCTTTGTCGACTGCGCGCCGCAGTCGGGCGTGATGCCGGCGCCGCACAAGGTGATCGCCTCCCTGGCCGACATCGACGAAGTCCAGGAAGAGCTGCTGCCCGGCATCCTGAAAACCGTGCGCATGGGCTATGACGGCAAGGGGCAAGTGCGCGTCAACACCCGCGAGGACATCCGCGCGGCCTTCGAGGCCATGCAGGGCGTCACCTGCTTGCTCGAAAAAATGCTGCCGCTGGCCTACGAGGTGTCGGTGCTGACCGCCCGCGGCTTCGACGGCGCCTCGGTCGTCTATCCGATCGCCGAAAACGTGCACCGCGACGGCATCCTGTTCACCACCACCGTGCCGGGGCCGAACGTGTCGCCCGAATGCGCGCAGCAGGCCCAGGATGCGGCGCGCGCCATCGTCGCCCAGCTCGGTTACGTTGGCGTGCTGTGCATCGAATTCTTCGTGCTGACGGACGGCACGCTGGTCGTCAACGAAATGGCGCCGCGTCCGCACAACAGCGGGCATTACACGATGGACGCCTGCGTCACCAGCCAGTTCGCGCAGCAGGTACGCGCCATGGCGCGCCTGCCGCTGGGCGACGTGCGCCAGCATTCGCCAGCCGTCATGCTCAATATCCTGGGCGATGTCTGGTTCGATGGCGATGCTGTCCGTGAACCGGCCTGGGACCGGGTGCTGGCGCTTCCGGGCAGTTTTGTCCACTTGTACGGCAAGGACGATCCGCGCCGCGGCCGCAAGATGGGCCACGTCACCTTCGTCGCGCCCACGCTGGAAGCGGCGCAGGAGCAATTGCAAGCCGCCTGCGCCATCCTGGGAATCGCGCCGTGAGCGCGATGGAGATCGATCCGGCCGGCATCGACGCGGCTGCGCGTGCTTTGGAAGCCGGGCAACTGGTCGCGTTTCCGACCGAGACGGTGTATGGCCTCGGGGCCGATGCCGAAAATCCGGCGGCGGTCGCGGCCATCTACGCCGCCAAGGGCCGCCCGCAGGATCACCCGGTCATCGTGCACCTGGCGCCGGAAGCCGACATGGCCCACTGGGCCTGCGAGATTCCCGCTGAGGCCCATGCCTTGGCCGAGGCCTTCTGGCCCGGCCCCCTGACGATGATTTTAAAGCGCGCGCCCAACATTCCAGACGCGGTCAGCGGCGGCCAGGACACGGTTGGATTGCGCTGCCCCTCGCACCCGGTGGCGATTGCCCTGCTGCGCGCCTTCAAAGGCGGGCAGGGTGGCGTCGCGGCACCGTCGGCCAACAAGTTCGGCCACGTCAGCCCGACCCTGGCCCAGCACGTGCGCGACGAATTCGGCGCCGACGGCACGGTGGCCATGGTGCTCGACGGCGGCGCCTCGCAAGTGGGCATCGAGTCGACCATCGTCGACCTGTCGCGCCTCGCTACGCACGGCCCGGTGCTGCTGCGTCCCGGCCACGTGAGCGCCGAAGCGATTGCGGCCGTGATCGACCAGGCGCCGGCCGCGCCCGACGTCGCCGCGCCGCGCGCCTCGGGCACGCTCGAATCGCATTACGCGCCGCATACGCCGGTGGCGATGCAGGACACGGCGGCCCTGGCCGAGACCCTGGCGCGCATGCTGGATGCCGGACGCAAGGTGGCGCTGATTCATTATTCGGATTTGCCGGCACCGTACGCGGCGACCTGCCTGCCGGCCACGCCGGACGGTTTTGCGCACGCGCTGTATGCAGCCTTGCGCGCGATGGACGGGCAGGGTGCGGACGTGATTCTGGTCGAGGCGCCGCCGCAAGACGGCGCCTGGCTCGGCGTCAACGACCGCCTGCGCCGCGCCGCGCACGGGTCGACCGGGATTGTGCACGGCTTGCTGAACCGCGACGCCGGAGTGTAGGGCGGCGGTCGGATTTGTTCCGCGGCGGTTGTGTAATGTAGGGTGGGCTCTCCGAGCCCACGCGAAAGCTCAAATCGCGGCGGCGTCATTCAATTCACAATCGCCCGCACCGCGCCAAACGGCACCACATGCACCCCGCAAACGCCAACAACGTGTTGCGCCCCCGCTACCCCTCCGCCCCCTCCGTTTGATCCATCTCAACTCCAGCTCAGTTCGCCTGAAATAACTGCCTGCAAGCCATTGCCTCTGTCACCTTTTGAGATATTACATACAGCAATGCTTGTTATAATCTGCAACGGTTGCCAGCTAGTGCCCGCCTGTTGCCTGTGGTCGATACCATGACAAAAGGAAATTTCTATACAAGCGGAAAGAACACTGGCATATTAGTTTGGGATGCGAATAGCACGAGCGTTCGTTTCACATAAAAATATCTCATTCCTTTTAGGAGACACAATGCGTCAAATGAATTTCGCGCTCGCGCTGCTGGCTGCAGCTGCGCTGGCCGCATGCGGCGGCACCGGTAGCGAAGGTGGCGATCAAACGCACAAGATCGCGTTCACCCAGCAGGTGAGCTTCGGTGACAGCCTGTCGGACGTCGGCACGTATAACGTCGGCGCCATCACGGCGGCCGGCGGCGGCAAGTACACCATCAACGGTGCGAACACGAGCGCGAACGCCGCGTACACCGGCCTGAACTGGACCGAAGTGCTGGCGGCCGAACTGAACCTGCCGAAGCCATGCGCGGCCCAGACCGGCCTGGATGGCGCCGATAACGCCGACCCGGCGCTCGACTTCAAGGTTGCAGTCGTCAACAACGCAAATTGCTTCAACTACGCCCAGGGTGGCTCCCGCGTGACCGACCCGATCGGTTCCCACCACCGCGCCAACGATCCGCAACTGGGGCAGTTGACCGTGCCGCTCGTGACCCAGATCGCCAACCACCTGGCGAAAACCAATGGCAAATTCAGCGGAACCGAACTGGTGACCGTGATGTCCGGCGGTAACGACGTGCTGATGCAGCTGGCCGGATTGAGTGCCGGGGCGACTGCCGCTGGTTCCGCGGAGGGTCAAAAAGTGTTCGGCCCGGCACTGATTGGCGGCCTGGTGGCACTGGTACCGGCGCAGAACCGCGCTGCCGCTCCGGCCGCTATTTCCGCGGCGGCCCAGGGCGCAGGCTCTAATCAGGAAGCCGTCGCTGGCGCTGCCGTGATGGCTGCCTACAACTTGGGCGCTGACCTGACGGCAGCGAAAGCCGCGGCCGCCAAGGCCGGCGCCGATGCGCAAGCGGCTGGCCTCGCGGCTGGCAACAAGTACGCCGCCGACAATGGCCCGGCCCTGGTTGGCAAGCTGGCCCTGGCCGGTGCGGAAATGGCCAAGCTGGTCAAGGAACAGATCGTCGCCAAGGGCGCCAACTACGTGGTGGTGAACAACTTGCCGGACGTTGCCAGCACCCCGTCGGGTAAATCCCAGTCGGCCTCGACCCAGGAACTGATCAAGGCAATGGTCGATGCGTTCAACGCCAAGCTCAAGGCGGATCTGGGCGAGGACCCGCGTATCGCCTACGTCGACCTGTTCACCGTCAGCAACGACCAGGTGAAAAATCCGGCTATCTACGGCCTGACCAACACCGCGCTGAAGGCCTGCACGACCGAGTCGTCGCTGACCTGCACCAGCAAGACGCTGTCGGCGCCGGACACGAGCCACTACATGTTCGCCGACGACATCCACCCGACGCCATACGAGTACTTCCTCGTCACGCGTTATGTCCTGAAAGACATGGCCGTCAAGGGCTGGCTGTAATCCGCATACAAAAAAGCCCGGTTGCTCCCGCCTGCGGACAGGGGTAGCCGGTCGTAAAAAAGAATTCAGGAGAAAGTATGAAAGTACGTATGAATAGCGTCGCCAAAACGCTGGTCGCCGCCGCTGCCCTGGCGTGCGCGTCGGGCGCATTGGCCCAGTCGGCCGGCCAGTTCACCGCGAAATTCGGCCTCAACGAGCTGACCCCGAAGGTCGTGAGCGGCGACATCTCGGCACCGGCCCTGCCGGGCACCAAGGCCGACGTCGAGAGCGACATCCAGCCGGTGCTGATCTTCGCCTACGGCCTGACCGACAACATCTCGCTCGAAGCCGCGCTCGGCACGCCCTACAAGCACAAGATCGTCGGCGCCGGTTCGATCGCCGGTACCGGCGAATTGGGCTCGGTCGAGGCGCTGCCGCCGACCGTGTTCGCGCAGTACCGCTTCTTCGCGCCAACGGCGACCTTCCGTCCCTATGTCGGCATCGGCGCCACCTATGCCTACTTCATGAAGGCACGCGGTTCGGGCAAGCTGACCGCGCTGACCAATCCGGGCGGCCCGCCGACGACCTTCGAGATCGACAACAAGTTCACCTACACCGGCCAGATTGGCGTGGCGATGAACCTGAGCGAGCGCTGGTTCGCCGACGTGACCGTCAACAAGAGCAAGCTGCGCACCGACGTGCACTTCTCGACCGGCCAGACCCAGCACATGAAGCTGGACCCGGTGGCCGTGGTGCTGGCGCTCGGCTACAAGTTCTGATCAAGGTCCTTCGGGACGCAAAAAAACCGGCGGGCGCATAGCCCCGCCGGTTTTTTTTTCGTGTAGCGATTTAATGCAGGCAGGACGCGTAAGCCGCGAAATGCTCGCCGCTGAGCGCGCGTTCGTACAAATACCCCTGGTAGACGAAGCAGCCTGCTTCGGACAGCCACTCGCGCTGACCCAGGGTTTCGACGCCCTCGGCAATGACCTGCAGGCCCAGGCTGGCGCCCAGAGCGATGATCGAGCGCACGATCGAGGCATCGTTGCGGTCGGTGAGCACGTCGCGCATGAAGGAATAATCGATTTTCAGCTGGTCCAGCGGAAGCTTGCGCAGGTAGGCCAGCGACGAGTAGCCGGTGCCGAAGTCGTCGAGCGAGAAGGTGATGCCGAGGCGGCGCAGCGTTTCCATCGTCGCCACCGTGTGCGCGAAATCGGTCACGACCAGGGTTTCGGTCAGCTCGAATTTCAGGCGATGCGGATCGGCTCCGGTGGCGGCCAGGATTTCCTGGGTCATGGCGACGAAATCGGGTTCGACGAACTGGCGCGCGCTGACGTTCACCGACAGCGACAGGTGGCGCGTCACTGGATTGCGCTGCCAGGCCGCCAGTTCGACGCAGGCCCTGCCCAGCACCCAGCGGCCGATTTCGACGATCAGGCTGGTCTCCTCGGCCTGCTTGATGAATTCGGTCGGATACAGGATCTCGCCGTTCGGCAGGCGCCAGCGCAAGAGCGCCTCGGCGCCGATCACGCGGTTGGCGCCGTCGAGCTGCGGCTGGTAGTTGAGCATGAATTCGCGGTTGCGCAAGGCGCGCCGCAGTCCGCTTTCCAGTTCCGAGCGGGCGGTCCACTTGGCCTGCATGTCGGGGTCGAAGAAACGGAAGGTGTTGCGTCCCGCCGCCTTGGCCTGGTACATCGCGGTGTCGGCCTGCTTCAGGGCCGACTCCACGGTATCGAGCGCGCCGCTGATCATCGTCACGCCGACGCTGGTCGACACCGAATACGCGAAGTCGGCCAGCTGGAAGGGCGCGCGCATGGCGGCGACGACCTTGGCGGCCACGGTTTCGGCCTGGTGCGCGGCCGAGGCAAGCGTGTCTTCCTCGGGCGGCACCAGGATCACGAATTCGTCGCCGCCCAGGCGCGCCACCATGTCCGCCTCGCGCACGCTGTGTTCGAGGCGCCGCGCGACCGCCTGCAGCAGCATGTCGCCGGCCGCATGGCCGTGGGTGTCGTTGAGCGTCTTGAAATTGTCGAGGTCGAGGAACATCAAGGCGCCGATCTTGCGCGAGCGCGCGCTGCCGAGCAAGGCGCGCCGCAGGTGGTCGAGCAGGCTGGCGCGGTTCGGCAATTCGGTCAGGGCGTCGAAATAGGCGAGGCGGTGGATGCGCGCTTCGTTGCTCTTGCGTTCGCTGATGTCGGTGCTGATCACCAGGATCTTTTGCGGAACGCCCGAAGCCGCGTCGGCCGGCACCACGGTCCAGCGCGAGTCGGCGTGCAGCTGCGTGCCGTCGCGCCGGTGCTGGTGCAGTTCGCCCACCCATTCGCCTTCGTCGAGCGCCATCTTGTAGGCCTCGCTGTAGGCCGCGTGGTCGTCGCACAGCAGGTCGGACATGCGCTGGCCCACGGCCTGCGCCGCATCCCAGCCGTAGAGCCGCTCGGCGCCCTTGTTCCAGTAGACGATGCGCGAGCCCATGTCCATCACGAAGATCGCGTCGCGCGCCTTGTCCAGCAGCGCGGCCTGTTCCTGCGCCAGCTGGTCCGCGCGGCGCAGGACCGTGATGTCGGCAATAAACCCTTCGAGTGCCTCGACATTGCCATGCTCGTCGTACACGGCCGAACCTTGCTCCCAGACCCAGCGCAGTTTGCCGGCGGCGGTCGTGAGCCGGTAGCTGATCTGGAAGGGGCGGTGGTCGCGGATTGCCGCATTGGTGTCGTCGGTTACCTTGGCGCGGTCGTCGGGATGGATCAGGCTGGCGTACGACATCGCGTCGGGGCCAGTAAACGCGCAAGGGGGATAGCCGGTCAGCTTCTCGACGCCGGCGCTGAGGAAAATCATGGTCCAGGCGCTGTCGTTGAGGCAGCGGTACACGACACCAGGCAAATTGCTCAGCAGCATGTCGAGCGATAACGCCGAGGCGTCGTGCGCTCGCAAATTCGACAAGACTGGATGGCCAGATGTGTGCATGTTCCGCGCGCTTGAAGTAGGTGGAACACCTGCAGGGCAATGCTTGATCTAGCACACATGGTAACGCGAAACTTACGTCGATTCGTTACTGTAAAGACGCTTTATTGAGATTTTGATGTCAAATAAATACGTTCGGGTAAGTTCTAACCCGGCCCGGGTAGGCATCGAGGCCAGTGGCCTCGATGCCGGGTTCACCGGGCAATACAGCGGCGCGGCCGTTAGAAGGCCGCGATACCGGTCTGCGCGCGCCCCAGGATCAGCGCATGGATGTCGTGCGTGCCTTCATAGGTGTTCACGACTTCCAGGTTGACCATGTGGCGGATGATGCCGAATTCGTCCGAGATGCCGTTCCCGCCCAACATGTCGCGTGCGGTGCGGGCGATATCCAGCGACTTGCCGCAGGAATTACGCTTCATCATCGAAGTGATTTCCACCGCAGCGGTTCCCTCGTCCTTCATGCGGCCCAGGCGCAGACAGCCCTGCAAGCCAAGCGTGATTTCGGTCTGCATGTCGGCCAGCTTCTTCTGCACCAGCTGGTTCGCGGCCAGCGGTTTGCCAAACTGCTGGCGGTCCAGCGTGTACTGGCGCGCGGTATGCCAGCAGGCTTCGGCGGCACCGAGCGCGCCCCAGGCGATGCCGTAGCGTGCCGAGTTCAGGCAGGTGAACGGGCCTTTCAGTCCGCGCACTTCGGGGAAGGCGTTTTCTTCCGGGCAGAACACGTTGTCCATGACGATTTCGCCGGTGACGGAAGCGCGCAAGCCGAACTTGCCGTGGATCGCCGGAGCGCTCAAGCCTTTCCAGTCCTTCTCGAGGACAAAACCGCGGATCGCGCCTTCATCGTCCTTGGCCCAGACCACGAACACGTCCGCCACCGGCGAATTGGTGATCCACATCTTCGAGCCGGTGAGCGAGTAGCCGCCGTCGACCTTGCGCGCACGCGTGACCATCGAGCCCGGGTCCGAGCCGTGGTTCGGTTCGGTCAGGCCGAAGCAGCCGATCCACTCGCCGGTAGCCAGCTTCGGCAGGTATTTCTGCCTGGTTTCTTCGTTGCCGAACTCGTGGATCGGCACCATGACGAGCGAGGACTGTACGCTGGCCATCGAGCGGTAGCCGGAGTCGACGCGCTCGATTTCGCGCGCGATCAGGCCGTAGGCGACGTAGTTCAGGCCAGGGCCGCCGTACTGTTCGGGAATCGTCGGGCCGAGCAGGCCGAGTTCGCCCATCTCGCGGAAGATGATGGTGTCCATCTTCTCGTGGCGGAAGGCTTCCAGGATGCGCGGCTGCAGCTTGTCCTGGCAGTAGGCGTTGGCCGCGTCGCGGATCATGCGCTCGTCATCGGTCAGCTGGCTGTTGAGCAGCAGCGGGTCGTCCCAGTGGAAGGCAGTCTTGCGTGGCGAAGCGGCGTGGTTCATGGCGGGTCCTGGTCTCGGTTCTTGTAGGGAGGCGGCGCGCGCAATGCGGCCGCGCCGGGACTGGCCATTATAGAAAGGAGATGCGGGCCTATCTTTTCAAACTGCGACAGCCATTTTCATAATTGTCGCCGGGGCCTCAAGCCGGCCCGGTACTGCCGAAGCGCCCACCATGAAACAGCAGGCCCGCCTGCGGCTGCACATTGCAATCCTCGACTTCGCCGACGAAGATCACGTGGTCGCCTTCCGGATAACGGCTGCGGTTGTGGCATTCGAACCAGGCGGCCACGCCCTTCAGGATCGGCAGGCCGGTGCGCGAGAGTTCGTAGTCGATGCCCTCGAAGGGATTGGTCTCGGTGCGGCGCGAAAAGCGCAGCGCCAGGTCTTGCTGGCCGGCGGAGAGCACGTTGATGACGTAATGCGAGTTGCCGGAAAAGACAGGCATGCTGTTCGCGCCCGCACCCAGGCTCCACAGCACCAGCGGCGGATCGAGCGAGACGGAATTGAACGAACTGGCGGTCAGTCCACGGAAGCTGCCGTCGCCAAGCCGCGTCGTGATCACGGTCACGCCGGTGGCAAATTGCGACAGCGCCTGGCGGAAATGCGCCGAGTCGAATCCGCGCTCGGTAGCGCGGTGGGAGCGTGTGTTCATTGGTACCTTGGAAAGTTGCATGCTCATTATGCCACCGCCGCCTGTGCGCCGTCGCCACGGGAGCGTCACATGCCCGCATCGCATTCCTGGATACGCCTGCATGGCGCGCGCCTTTGCGTTAGCATCGAAGCATTCAATACAAGAACGAGGCATGCGATGAGCGAGCAAGGGCGGCGGGAGGTGGCAATCCTGGGCGGCGGATGTTTCTGGTGCGTCGAGGCCGTGTACCTCGAAGTGCGCGGCGTCACCCGTGTCGAATCGGGCTACATGGGCGGGCATGTCGTGAACCCGACCTACGAGCAGGTCTGCGGCGCCGGCACCGGCCACGCCGAGGTCGTGCGGCTCGAATTCGATCCTTCGGTCATCAGCTACCGCGACATCCTCGAGATCTTCTTCACGATCCACGATCCGACCACGCAGGACCGCCAGGGCAACGACGTCGGCCCGCAGTACCGCTCGGTGATCTTTTATGAGAACCCGGAGCAGGAAGCCACCGCGCGCCAGGTGATGGCGGAGATGGCCTCGGTCTGGGATGCGCCGCTCGTGACCCAGCTGCTACCGAGCCAGACCTGGTACAAGGCCGAGGAGTATCACCAGAATTACTATGCGCAGCATCCGATGCAGGGTTACTGCGCATTCGTGGTGGCGCCGAAGGTGGCGAAGTTTCGCACCACTTTTACGCACTGGATGAAGTAGCCCCTACGGGTACATGTAGCCCCGCGACCATGGTATCTGCGCCGGATCCTTACCCGCTTTCGCCCCCACGATCTGATACAGGCTGATCCAGTCGTGGGCGAAGGCGTAGGCGCAGCCGGCAAGGTAGATGTGCCAGATGCGCACCCGCCTGGCGTCGGTCAGGGCGCCGATCGCGTCCATCCGGTTTTCGAAATGCTCGGTCCACAGCGTGCAGGTGCGTGCGTAGTGGCGGCGCAGGTTTTCGATGTCGCGCACTTCCAGGCCGCCTTGCTGCATGGCCTTGACCACCGTCGACAGGTGCGCCAGTTCGCCGTGCGGGAACACGTACTGGCCGATGAATTCCCCGACGCCGTAGGGCGTGGCGCGGGCGTCGACGTCGGTGGTGGTGATGCCGTGGTTCATGACCACGCCGTCTGGGGCGAGCAGGGCGCCGATCTTCTCGAAATAGGCCGGCAGCTGCTGCAGGCCGACGTGCTCGAACATGCCGACGCTGGTGATGCGGTCGAATTCGCCCGTCAGGTCGCGGTAATCCTGCAAACGGATCTCGACCTGGCTACTTAATCCGGCCCGCGCCACCCGTTCGCGCGCGAGCCGCGCCTGGTTGTCCGACAGCGTGATGCCGACGCAGCGTGCGCCAAACTGTTCTGCTGCGCGGATTGCCAGCGCGCCCCAGCCGCAGCCGATATCGAGCAGGCGCTGGCCAGGGCGCAGGTCGATCTTGCGCAGGATGTGGTCGATCTTCTTGATCTGCGCGCTGGCCAGGTCTTCGCTGCCGTCCTCGAAATAGGCGCAGGAATACACCATGTTCGGATCGAGCCAGGCCGCGTAGAAATCGTTCGAGACGTCGTAGTGGTAGCGGATCGCCTCGGCATCCCTGGCGCGCGTGTGGCGCCTCCGCTGCCACAGCGGATTGGGCGGGCGAGCGGCCTTGCCCTTGGCGGCGGCCAGTTCGGTGCCGATGCGGATCATGTCGGCGGCGCGTCCGCGGATTTCGAGCTGGCCTTCGACGTAGGCCGCCCCGAGCTTGTACAGGGTGGGCGAGAGCAGGTAGCGCAGGCTCGAGGGCTTCGGGACGCGGATGGTGACGCGCGGTGGATCGGAAGAAAAATCCAGGCGCTCTCCGTTCCACAGTTCCACGCGCAAGGGCAGCGACAGCTGGCTGCCCAGACCAGTACTCCAGGTGCTGAGCTTCAATGCATTGAACATGGCGTCCTCCAGCGGTAAGCGCGCCGGCCACACTGCGCCGGCATCGAACCTGCCCGGTGGAGCGACAGGTTCTAGGGTTGCAAACGCTGCCGTACCCAGCTGCCGTCTTCCTGCCGCTCGTAGACGATGCGGTCGTGGAAACGCGAACGCCGTCCCTGCCAGAACTCGATGCGCTCGGGCACCAGGCGGAAACCGCCCCAGTTGGACGGCCTTGCCGGCGCCTCGCCCGCGGTGGCGGCGACCGCTTCGTAGTTCCGTTCCAGGGCCGCGCGGTTGTCGATCGGCGCGCTTTGCTGGGAGGCGATCGCCGACAGGCGGCTCTTCAACGGCCTGCTGTGGAAATACTTGTCGCTTTCTTCAGCCGAGGTCGTTTCGACCCGGCCTTCGATGCGAACCTGGCGTTCAAGTTCGCTCCAAAAGAATAGCAGTGCTGCATGCGGATTGGCGCGCAATTCCTGAGCTTTCCGGCTGTCATAATTGGTGTACCAGGTGAAGCCGCGTTCATCGAACTGCTTGACCAGGACGATGCGCGAACTCGGCCGGCCGTCCGCATCCACGGTTGCCACGTTCATCGCATTCGGCTCGTTGACCTGCGCTTTCAGGGCCTGCTCGAACCAGTTCGTGAACTGCGCCATCGGGTCGTCCAGCACCTCGTCCTCGTTCAGGCTGGCCTGGCCGTAATCCTTGCGCAGGCCGGCCACCGCATCCCCGATCGCCGGCGCCGCCTCGGTCGCCTGCGTTGCGACAGGGTCGTCGCCAATGCCGCGGCGGCGCGCCATCGCGCTGCCCAGCTGTGTCATCTGCTCGGGCGAGAACAGGCGCATCGCCATCGGCGCCATCGTGCTTTCTTCGCGGTCCATGTGCGACGAATACCGCTGGCAGAAGCGCTGCACGCCGGATGCCGACAGGACGCTGGCGCTGCCGTCGGCAATCGCCGCCAGTTGCTCATGCAGGTCTTGCCAGAGCGCATCCATATCCTGGTGGTCCTGCAGGATCACCGGGGCCAGGGCCTGCAACGTGGCGGCGTCTTCCCCCTGCGCCACGGCGCGCAGCATCGGAATCAGGTTTTCTTCCTCGTCCTCGTGGTGCAGGTGCGCCGCCTTTTCGAAGTAGTTCAGGACGGCGCGCGCCGCCTGGCGCGCGGATTCGTCGGCGCCGTGTTCGGGCAGGTGCGAAAGCAGCCGTTCGAGCGTCGTCAATTGCTTGCGGATGCGGCCGTGGCAGTGCTTGAGCACGGCGATCGGCTGGTCGAAGCCGGGGGCCGTATCAGGAAGGAAATCATTCATGTGCGTATTTTTGACAGAGGGAAGTTTTTTAATTGACTAAGCGTTATTTTAGTGCGGATGCGAAAGATCGGTCCGGTAAAATGCCCGGATGAACCCGATCGACACCCCACTCTTCGCGCCGGCGCCTGATGCCGACATCGACTTTGCGCGCCGCTTCGGCGGCGTCCAGCGCCTCTACGGTGAGCGTGCGCTCGAACGTTTTAAAACGGCGCACGTTTGCGTGATCGGCGTGGGCGGCGTCGGTTCCTGGATCGTCGAGGCGCTGGCACGCAGCGCAATCGGCCATCTGACCCTGATCGACCTCGATAACGTGGCCGAATCGAACATCAACCGCCAGATCCAGGCCTTGACCGATACCGTCGGCCAGCCGAAGATCGAGGCGCTGCGCGACCGCATTGCCCAGATCAATCCGTTCTGCCAGGTAACCCTGGTTGAAGATTTCATCGAGCCGGACAACATTGTTCGCATGATCGATGGAAAAGGTTTCGATTACGTGGTCGACGCCATCGACAGCGTCAAGGCCAAGGCCGCCCTGATCGCCTACTGCCGCGAACATGCCCTGCCCATGATCACCAGCGGCGGCGCCGGCGGCCAGATCGACCCGACCAAGATCGAAGTGCGCGACCTGGGCCGCACCGAGCAGGAGCCGCTGCTGAAAAAAGTGCGCAAGCTTCTGCGCGCAGAGTACGGTTTTTCGCGCGGCGAGAAGCAGAAATACGGCATCGACGCCGTGTTTTCGATGGAGCCGCTGCGCTATCCGGAAAGCGAGGACGCCTGCGAGATCGAATCGAGCATCACCGGGCTCAATTGCGCCGGCTTCGGTTCGGGCATGGTGGTCACGGCCAGCTTCGGCATGATCGCGGCCGCCCACATCCTGCGCAAGCTGGCCGAGTCGACGCTGGAAGCTGCCGCGGCGCCGGCCGATGCGACCGAGTTTGTAAGCACCTGAGTCATCGCTGGGCAGTGCGCTCCGGGCTTGCTATGATGGGATATCGCTTGAAATCCTGTTATTGAAAGAGCCCTCATGATGCGTCGTACTACTGCTACTTCTACTTTCGTTGCCCTGTTGCTCGCGGCCGC
This sequence comes from Massilia sp. FBCC-B171, assembly GCF_059134155.1. Lineage (NCBI taxonomy): Bacteria > Pseudomonadati > Pseudomonadota > Betaproteobacteria > Burkholderiales > Oxalobacteraceae > Massilia > Massilia sp. FBCC-B171. The sequence continues at coordinate 496,048 of NZ_CP101443.1, forward strand.
CGCCGCCAGCGCCCAGCAAGCCACCGTCCCGGCCGCTACGCCGGCCAACGCGCCGGCCAGCGCCGGCCAGGCGGCCGCCCCCCTTGAGCCCAGCACCGCCGCCCAGGCCGCCGCCGCCGCGCAGGCAGCCCAGCCGGTGCCGCCGGCACCCAGCGGTCCCCAGCTCGAAGTCATCGACCGCGTGGTCGGCAAGGGCCGCGAAGCAACCCTCGGCAGCGAGGTGCGCGTCAATTACACGGGCTGGTTCCACAAGCCGCTCTCGGCCACCGGCAAGGGCCGCAAATTCGATTCCTCGCTCGACGGCGGCCGCGAGCCGCTCGAGTTCCGCCTCGGCGCCGGCATGGTCATCAAGGGCTGGGACCAGGGCGTGGCCGGCATGAAGGTCGGCGGCAAGCGCACTTTGATCATTCCAAGCCAGCTCGCCTACGGCAAGCGCGGGGCGCCGGGCGGCATGATTCCGGCGGATACGGATTTGATTTTTGATGTTGAATTGCTCGGAGTTAAATAATCCAACTTACTGACGGGAGAACGGCAATGCGTATTGCAAACGATGTCACCGAACTGATCGGCAACACCCCTCTCGTCAGGATCCGCAAGCTGTCGCCGGGCGGCGCCGACATCCTGGCCAAGCTCGAGTTCCATAATCCCGCGCACAGCGTCAAGGACAGGATCGGCCTGTCCATGATCGAGGCGGCGGAACAGGCCGGCAAGATCGGCCCGGACACCGTCGTCGTCGAGCCGACCAGCGGCAACACCGGCATCGCGCTGGCGATGGTCTGCGCCGCGCGCGGCTACCGCTGCAAACTCGTCATGCCTGAGACCATGAGCAACGAGCGGCGCATGCTGCTGCGTGCCTATGGCGCCGAGCTGGTGCTCACGCCCGGCTCCGAAGGCATGCTGGGTGCGATCCGCCGCGCCGAGGAAATCGTCGCGAACGATCCGCGCGCCTTCATGCCGCAACAGTTCAACAATCCCGCCAATCCGGAAGTCCACCGCCGCACGACCGCCGAGGAAATCTGGCGCGACACCGACGGCAAGGTCGACATCCTGGTGGCCGGCGTCGGCACCGGCGGCACGATCACCGGCGTGGGCGAAGTGATCAAGGAAAGAAAGCCCGGCTTCCAGGCCATCGCGGTCGAACCGGAAGCCTCGCCCATGCTCTCGAAAGGGACCAAGGGCCCGCACCCGATCCAGGGCATCGGCGCCGGCTTCGTGCCGCAGGTATTAAATACCGCGATCTACGACGAGATCATCACGGTCAGCAACGAAAACGCCTTCGAGACGGCGCGTGCCGCCGCGCGCGAAGAAGGTTTATTGGTCGGGATTTCGTCCGGTGCGGCCTTGTGGGCGGCGATCCAGGTGGCGCAGCGGCCGGAGAATGCGGGGAAGATGATCGTGACGATCATTCCGTCCTTCGGCGAACGTTACTTGAGCACTGCTCTTTTCGCCAATTTAGCGGGCTAATCTGGCCAATACACGCCGCGTACCGTAGGGTGGGCACTCCGTGCCCACGCGGAAGCTTGCATCGTGGCACGCGGCGTCAGCACCCATAAGCCGCGTGCCTGCTTGGCCACCTCTAGCTAGATGCTGGCGTTTCGGAGTTTGGTCACCCAAACAATGATCATCGTTCCGCGTGGGTACAGGGTGCGATCGCGGCCCGGCCCAACCTACGAGCGTGTGAAAAAATCCGCCATGGCTGCGTTGCATCGTCTCGCCGTACGAGTGTACTGTCTTCGACGATGCGCCTTGCCCTGGCGTTTTTTTCACACGCTCTACGTGACGAGCGCGCATTGATGTTGTAACGTCCCTTCTTCTACCTGCAGCGTGCAGTGCCCGATCGAAAAATCGTGGCGCAGGCGCGTGACGATCTCTTCGATCACGCGGTCCCCGGGATAGCCTCCCGGCATCACCAAATGCGCCGTCAGCGCCGTTTCGGTCGTGCTCATCGCCCAGATGTGCAGGTCGTGCACCCCGGCCACGCCTGGCTGCGCGGCAAGAAAACGATCGATCGCCACCGCGTCGACGCTGCCGGGCACGGCCGCCATCACCAGGCGCAGCGATTCGCGCAGCAGCGACCAGGTGCCGACTACGATCACCAGCACGATCACCAGGCTGACGGCCGGGTCAAGCCAGGTCCAGCCGGTGCCCATGATGACCAGGCCCGAAATCACCACCCCCAGCGAGATCGCGGCGTCGGCCGCCATGTGCAGGTAGGCGCCGCGGATGTTCAAATCTCCCTTGCTGCCGGCCATGAACAGCCAGGCCGAAAAGCCGTTGATCACCACGCCGATTGCCGCCACCACCGACACGGTCATGCCTTCGACCGGGGCCGGCGCCGTGAAGCGGTGCAGGGCTTCCCAGGCGATCGCGCCGCAGGCCAGCAGCAGCAGGATGGCATTGCCCAGCGCCGCGAGGATCGAGGTGCTGCGCATGCCGTAGGTGTAGCGCGCGCTCGGCGCGCGTTTCGTCAGCACGGCCGCGCCCCAGGCCAGCACCAGTCCCAGCACGTCCGACAGGTTGTGCCCGGCATCGGCCATCAGCGCCGTCGAGTTGGCAAGGAAACCGTAGACGAATTCGATGGCGACGAAGATTGCATTGACGCCGATCGCCAGCGCAAAGGCGCGCCCGTGTCCCGCTTCCGGAATGTGATGGTGGTGGTGGCCATGGCCGTGCCCGTGGTGGCCGTGCTGATGGTCGTGGTCGTGATCGTGGCTCATGCGTCCATTCCGTTGGTAGGTTCGGCGATGTGCTCGAACATGGTGGTGAGCAGGGTGCTGATGTGGGCGTCGGCGGCGGCGTAGAACACTTGCTTGCCCTGGCGCTCGGCCTTGACGATGCGCGCCGCGCGCAGCAGGCGCAGGTGGTGGCTGACGAGCGAACTCGACAGCGCGAGCGTCGCGGCAATCTCGCCCACCGCGGTTGGCTGCGCCAGGCAGGCCAGCACGATGCGCAGGCGGGTCGGGTCGCCCAGCAGGTGGAACAGGTCCGCCAGCTGGTCGACGTCGTCATTCGGATAGGGAAGAGTGTTCATCATTAACATGTGAATAGTTGTTCACATGTTAGATCAAGGTGGACGATTACGCAACGCAATCGTGCTGAAAGGCAGTGTGGGGGCGCGTTCTGGCCGCTTCCAATCGAACGGGGGTTAACCCGGAGCCCATCATATAATTGTCGGTGTATTAATAAAAAGAACGACCGCGAACCGGCACAGCGTGCCGCAAGAACCAACATTTACCCATGGGCGCAGGTCCGGTCAGCCGGTGGACCGCGCTCCCCATGACCATCAACAATCAACAGTCAGGATAGAACCACATGAACAAGAAAATCGCCATCGTCGGCGCTGGATTTTCCGGAGCTGTGATTGCCAACCAGCTTGCACAAGCCGGTTACACCGTCGAAGTCTTCGAATCGCGTTCCCATATCGCGGGCAATTGCCACTCCGAGCGCGATGCCGAAACCGGCGTCATGCTGCACGTCTACGGTCCGCACATTTTCCACACCGATAACGAGCGCGCCTGGGAATTCGTGAACCGCTACGCCGAGTTCAAGCCTTACGTGAACCGCGTCAAGGCCATCACCAAGGGGCAAGTGTTCACGCTACCGATCAACCTGCTGACGATCAACCAGTTCTTCGGCAAGACCATGGGCCCGGCGGAAGCGGAAGAATTCCTGCAGTCGCTCGGCGACAAGACGATCGAAAACCCGACCACCTTCGAAGAGCAGGCGCTGCGCTTCGTGGGCCGCGAACTGTACGAGGCCTTCTTCAAGACCTATACCGTCAAGCAATGGGGCCTGGAGCCGAGCGAACTGCCGGCCAGCATCCTCAAGCGCCTGCCGGTGCGTTTCAATTACGACGACAATTACTTCAGCCACAAGTACCAGGGCATGCCGGCCGAGGGTTACACCGCGCTGGTCGAGAACATCATCACCGTGCCGGGCGTGACCGTGCACCTGAACACGCGCTTCGATCCGGACCTGAAGTCCGACTACGAGCACGTCTTCTACAGCGGCCCGATCGACGCCTGGTTCAAGCACGCCGAAGGCCGCCTGCCGTACCGCACGCTCGATTTCGAGACCTTCCGCGCCACCGGCGACTACCAGGGCAACGCGGTCATCAACTACTGCGACAACGAAAAGCCGTACACCCGCATCACCGAGCACAAGCATTTCTCGCCGTGGGAAAAGCACGAAAAGACGATCTGCTACAAGGAATACAGCCGCCAGTGCGAAGAGAAGGACATCCCGTACTACCCGATCCGCCTGGCGCGCGACAAGCAGCAGCTCGAGCTGTACGTGAACCTGGCGAACAAGGAGCCGAACGTCACTTTTGTCGGCCGCCTCGGTACCTACCGCTACCTGGACATGGACGTCACCATCAACGAAGCGTTGATGACGGCCGATAAGTTCCTGGACTGCGCTCGGGACAAGCAATCGATGCCGGCGTTTGTGATCGATCCACTGGCGTAAATAGGGTGGGCACTCCGTGCCCACGCGGACCTGTGCGCCGTGTTGGCGGGGGCGGATGATCCGCAGTCACGTGTCGGTTTGATGAATTTATCGCCGCGCCCATGCGCCAACGCGACGCACGCATCCGCGTGGGCTCGGAGAGCCCACCCTACGATGTGCAAGCATCGCGGTGTTAATCGGGTAGCTGGCCCATCAGGATCAACGACACCGGTTTGCCGGTTTCCGGGTGCACCGGTTCGCGCAGGCTTGTGACGCGCAGGCCGCTGTCGATGAACAGCGCGACCCAGCTCGCCAGGGTGCGGAAATACCAGGGAGGCGCATCGGTAAAATCGCTGCTGAAGCCGGCCCAGCTGCCTTCGCGCCAGCCGTCCAGGTAGGGCGCATCGCCGCAGGAGGCGAGCGGGTGCACCGTTTGCACGATCAGCGTGCCGCCCGGGCGCAGGTAAGCCGGCGCCGCGCGCAAGAGGCCAGCCGTGGATGCTTCGCCGATCAGCGAGAAATTGCAGATGGCGACGTCGCTGGCCAACTGCAGTTGGCCGGCCGCGATTTCCTCATACGACATGACCCGGAAGTCGCCCGCGCTGCCGCCCGCGGCACGCGCCGCCTCGACCAGGCCGTCGATCGCATCGACGCCGACCATCTTCACCTCGGGCAGGGCGCGCACCAGCCAGCCTTCGCCGCAGCCGAGGTCGACGCCGGTACGGGGCCGGCAGGCGCGCACGGCCTCGACGATGGCAGCATCCGTCACCAGCGCGCGGCTGGCAATTTCTCGGCCGCGCACGGCGGCCACCCAGGGGACGCTGTTGCGTGACCAGGACTCCACAATTTTCTCGTCCGTCAGTACCGCCATCGCACTTCCTCCAATTTAAGGACGCAGCTGCCCTTCGCTGTCGCGCACTTCCACCGGCCCCAGTTTCAGCTTGTCGAGCTGGGGCGCGATCTTCTTGCGCGCGCCCACGGCGACGACCATCAGCCGCGCCGGGTCCAGGTAACGCTTGGCGGCGGCTTGCACGTCGGCCGCGGTGACCGCCGCCAGGCGCGCCGGCAGCTGGCTGTAATAGTCGAGCGGGAGGTCGAACACGAAGGTTTCGGCCAGGCTGGCGCCGATGTCGCTGTTGGTTTCGAAGCGGTTCGGCAGCGACAGCAGCTCGGCGTTGCGCGCCCCTGCCAGTTCGGCCGCCTCCATGGGCTTGTCGACCATCGCTTGCGCTTCCTTGAGCAGTTCGCTCACCGAGGCGCCCGTCACGTTCGCGCGCACGCTGCCGGCGATGATGAAGGGGCCGGGCGTGCGGTCGTAGCGAAAGCCCGAGTACACGCCATAGGTATAGCCCTTGTCTTCGCGCAGGTTCTGGTTGATGCGGCTGGTGAACAGGCCGCCGAAGGCGGCGTTCATGACTTCCAGCGCCGGATACAGGGGCGTCTTGCGCTCGGCCGCCAGGGTGGTCAGGCGCAGCGCCGTCTGGCCCGCGCCCGGCTGGTCGACCAGCACCACGCGCGCCTTCGTCGTCGCCGGCGCGCCCGGCGCCAGCGGCGGCACCGGGGCGCTCTTCCAGCCGAGGAAATGCTTCTCCGCCAGCGCCTTGAGTTCGGCGCGCGAGATGTCGCCCGCCACCACCAGCGCCGCATTGCCCGGCACGTAGTGGCGCTGCCAGAAACCGTGCAGGTCCTCGCGCGTGACGGCGCGGATCGCCGGTTCCGTGCCCAGCTGGCCGTAGCCGTAGGGATGGCGCGGGCCGAACAGGGCGCCCGCGCCGGCCAGGGCCGCGATCAGTTCCGGTTCGTCGCGCTGCTGCATCAGCTCGCCCAGGCGGCTGGCGCGTTGGCGCTCGACTTCGGCGGTCGGGAAGGCCGGGTTCTGCACGACGTCGGCCAGCACGGCCAGCGCCGCGCCGAAGTTGGCGCGCAGCGACAGCAGCGAGACGGCCGAGCCGCCGGTGCTGCTGTCGGCATCCATGAAGGCGCCCAGCTGCGCGATGTCGTCGGCGATGCGCGGCGCGCTGCGCGTGGCCGTGCCCTCGGTCAGCATTTGCGCCGTGAAACCGGCCAGGCCCGGCAGGCCAGGGGGATTCGCGTCCGAGCCGCTGCGCACGACCAGTTCGGCCGACACCAGCGGCAGCGCCGGGTTGTGGTGGTGAATCACCGTCAAGCCATTCGGCAGCTTGAAGGCCTCGCCCTGCGGCAGCGTCATGCGCGGCGCCGGTCCGGCTTTCGGCATCTGGGTGCGCCAGGCTTCGGCTTCGTTGATGCCGCCCGCGCCATGGCCGGAGCGCGCCTTGGGCGGCTTCGGCGCCGGCGGATCGGGCGGCAGGTCGGGGATGCCGGGCACGCCGGCCACCACCACGCGCGCACGCTGCGGCAGCCAGGTGCGCATGGCTTGCCTGACGTCGGCCGCGCTGATGCTGCGCAGGCGCGCCACGTCCTGCGCCAGGTAGCCGGGGTCGCCCGTGTACTGGTTGTAGTGGTTCAGCTGGTCGGCCAGGCCGTCGCCTCCCAGCTTTTCCAGCGAGCTGACGATGGCCGTCTCGATCTGGTTGCGGGCGCGCGCCATTTCCTCCTCGGTCGGGCCATGCTCGCGCAGGGCCGCCAGTTCGGCGTCGATCGCTTCCTCGAGTTCGGCCGGCGTGTGGCCGGCGCGCGCCGTCACTTCGATCAGGAAGGCCGAGGTCAGCGCGCGCGCATCCTGGTTGGCGTCCACGTCCTGGGCGATCTGGCGCCCGTAGACCAGCGATTTATACAGGCGGCTCGACTTGCCGCCGGCGAGGATTTGCGCGGCGACGGCCAGCTCGGCGTCGCCCGGCTGGTAGGCAGGGGGCGTGAGCCAGCCCATGTAGACGCGCGGCAGCTCGACCCGGTCCGGCACCACCAGGCGCTTCTCAAGCGTGATCGGCGGCGTCGTCACCTTCGGGCGCACCACGGCCGGGCCGCGGCGCAGGCTGCCGAAATACTTGGCCACCAGGGCCCGCGTTTTTACTTTATCGATGTCGCCGGCGATCACGATGCTGGCGTTGTTCGGGCCGTAGTAGCGCGTGAAGAAGTCGCGCACGTCTTCCAGCTTGGCATTCTGGATGTCGGCGTGCGAGCCGATCACCGAGGCGCGGTAGGGGTGGTCCTGCGGGAACAGCGCGTGGTTCAGCGCTTCTTCGACGATCCCGTAGGGTTCGTTCTCGACCGTGTCGCGGCGTTCGTTGCGCACCACGTCCTGCTGGTTGGTGAGCGACTTCTGGTCGAGCACGTCGAGCAGATAGCCCATGCGGTCGGCATGCACCCACAGGGCCAGCTCGAGCTGGTTCGAGGGCACCGTGTCGTAGTAATTGGTGCGGTCGTAATCGGTGCTGCCGTTGCTGTCGCTGGCGCCCGCGCCTTCCATCAGGCGGTCGGCGAGACCCCGCGGCAGGTGCTTGCTGCCGGCGAACATCATGTGCTCGAACAGGTGGGCGAAGCCGGTCAGGCCCGGCGCTTCGTTGGCCGGCCCGACGTGGTACCAGACGTTCACGGCCACCAGCGGCAGGCGCTTGTCCTCGACCAGGATGACTTGCAAGCCGTTGGGCAGGGTGTATTTGTCGAAGGCGATGGTCGGGATGCCGGGCAGGCTGGTCTGGGGCGCCGTGCCGATTGGTGCGGCGCTGCCCCCGCCGCCCTGCGCGCCGGCGCCGTTCAGGGCGGCCATCAGCAGCGATGCGGCAAACAGTGGGCGGGTTTTCATGTGATGCTCCAGGAGATAAAGGTGATGCAATGAATCAATGTCAGTGGCAGCGGCCGCTGCCGTGGTCGGGCGGCGAGGGGTTGGGTAGCTGAGGTGGGGTCGCTTCCAGGAATTCCCAGTTGTAGCCGCCTGCAAATAATCGCAGGCGCAGCACGCCGTTGCGGCTGGCGTCGCGCGTTTCGCTGTTTTTCCGGATGCGCAGGAAAGGCGTCGGATAGGCGCCGCCGGTGCCGACCACGAACTGGCGCGGGCCGCGCGGGTCGTGCCGTCCATCCGCATCCTGGGGCGCGAAGCGCTCGTAGTCGTGGTCGTGGCCCGACAACACCAGCTCGGCGCCTGCGTCCTGCAGCAGCATCCAGGCCGCGCGCATCGCCGGCACGCTGCCGTGGCCGCCAGAACTGTACAGCGGATGATGCCAGAATGCCAGCGTGCAGGGCGGCGCGCCGCCGGCGCCGGCCCGCGGGTCGCGCGCCAGCTCGTCCTTCAGCCAGGCCAGCTGTGTTTCCTGCGCCGCGCCCCTCAGGTTGCTGTCGAGCGAATAGATGCGCCAGCTGCCCAGCGTCAGGCTGTAGTAGCCGCGTCCGGCGCGCGCCCCGAAGTAGGCGAAATAGGGCAGGGCGCCCTTTGTATAGTATTCGTGGTTGCCGGGAGAAGGCCAGGTGCGCTCCTTGAAGCGGCCCCAGGTCGGCCCGTAGCAGTTGGCAAATTCCGCGGCCGTACCGCGCGGATAGGTATGGTCGCCCAGGGTCAGCACGACGGCTTGCGGGTCGGCGGCGAGACCCGCCGCGACCACGGCGGCCGTGTCGGCGGCGCCCGTCCAGCGCGTGTCGGGATGGGGGCAGCGGGCGATGTCGCCGACGGCGTACACGGTCTGGACTGCTGGTTCGGGGGCTGCCTGGGCGAGCGCCGGTACGGCCGCGCCGCCCAGGGCGCAGGCGAGCAGGCGCGCTGCGTGCCGGGCCGCGCCAGGCCGGCCCTGCCTATTCAATGAAGCGCAGCAGGCCGCGCAGCGCATGCGCCACGGTCTGCTCGCGCACGGCCTGGCGGTCGCCCTGGAACACCAGGCGCTCGGTGTGGGTGGTGTCGCCGCGCGCCCAGCCGAAGCAGACGGTGCCGACCGGTTTGCCCGGCACCGCGCCGGTCGGGCCGGCGATGCCGGTGGTGGACACGGCGACGTCGGCATTGCTGTTGGCCAGCGCGCCCTCGGCCATTGCGCCCGCGACTTCTTCGCTGACCGAGCCGAACTGGGCCATGAGCGCCAGCGAGACGTCGAGCATTTCCGCTTTCGACACATTCGAATAGGTCACGAAGCCGCATTCGAACCAGCCGGTCGAGCCGGCGATTTCGGTGACGGCCTGCGACACGCCGCCGCCGGTACAGGATTCGGCCGTTGCCAGCAGCAGGCGCTTGGCCTGCAGCGCCATGCCCACTTTCGTTGCAAGATCGATCAACTCGTTCGTCACGTGCAGCTCCTTCAGGTGGCGCCAGGCGTACCCGGCGGTGGCGACAGCGGGTGGTCGCGCATGGTTCATTCTAGCGCGGCATGGCGCACACTGGTGTGGCAAACTTGCCGCGATCCGGTCCCAGGTTCCCCATCGTCACTATCGGTTAAATAAATGTCCCGTGCGACACGGCGGCAAACCGGACTGCTATCCTGCATCGCGGCGGTTTCCGCCGCGTTTCTTTTATTTAACAGAACTCTCATGCCGCATGCATTATCCATGTGCTTTCGCGTAGAGCCGGTCCGGCCGTGATGGCGTTCGCCGTCCGGGCCGTGCGCTCGGCATATTCCTTGCTCCTTGCCTTGTCGCTGCTCGCCGGCGCCGTGCACGCACAGCCGGCACGTGTCGACAGCCGCCTCGAAGTCCAGGTCAAGGCCGCCTACCTGTATAAATTCGCCGGCTTCGTCGATTGGCCGGCCGCCGCCTTCGCCCGGCCCGACAGCGCGCTGGTGATCGGCGTGGCCGGCAACGAGGAACTGGCGGCCCAGCTCGAGCAGGTGGTGGCGGGGCGCAGCGTGGGCGGCCATCCGCTGGCCGTGCGGCGCGTGGCGCGCGGCGATGCGCCTGCCGGCCTGCACGTCCTGTACGTTGCCGGCGCGGACGGCGCCGCCCTGCTGGCCGCCGCGCGCGGGCTGCCGCTGCTGACCGTGGCCGACGCCGGCGAGGCGCCGGCCGGCATGATCCACTTCATCGTGGCTGCGGAGCGCTTGCGCTTCGAAGTGGCGCTCGGCCAGGTCGGCCCCAGCGGCATCAAGATCAGCGCGCGCCTGCTGGCCGCGGCCCTGCGCGTGACGGGGGCCTCGTGATCCGGCGCTCCTCGATCCGCAAGAAGCTGGTCGTGGCCGTGATGGCCACCACCTTCGCCGCGCTGCTGGTGTCGGTCGGCCTGATCATTGGCTACGACTTGCGCAGCTACCACCGTTCGCTGGTGAACGATTTGTCGACCCAGGCCGAACTGGTCGGGCACATGACCTCGGCCGCGCTGGCCTTCGACGATCCGCGCCTGGCAGGCGAAAACCTGGCGCTGCTGCGCACCCGGCCGATGGTCGGGGCGGCCGCCATTTTCGACGAGAACGGGCGCCTGTTCGCTTCCTATACGGCGCATGGAAAGAAAAGCAGCTTTCCGGCGCGCCCGGAAGCGGCCGGCGCGCAGACCGAGGGCGACGCGGTGACGCTGTTCCGCCCGATCGTGGAAAACGGCGAGACCATCGGCACGGTCTGGCTGCACGCCGAACACCGGCTGCTGGCGCGCACGCTCGACTATCTGGCCATTGCGCTCGGGGTGATGCTGCTGGCGATGGGCACGGCCTATCTGGTGATGCGGCGCATGGGCGGCGTGATCACGACCCCGATCGTGGCCGTCACCGAGATTGCGCGCGATGTCGTGGCCACACGCGACTATTCGCGCCGCGCGCCGCGCGTCGGCGACGACGAGGCGGCCGAGCTGGCCGACTCGTTCAACGCGATGCTGACCGAGATCGAGCAGCGCACGCGCGAGCTGGAAGGCTCGAACGCCGAGATCGTGCGCGAGGCGGCCGAGCGTTCGCGCGCCCAGCAGGAAGTGATGCGCCTGAACGAGCAGCTCGAGCACCGCGTCGACGAACGCACGCTGCAGCTGGCGCTGGCCAACGCGGAACTGGCCAACGCCATCGACGAGGCGCGCAAGGCGAACCAGGCGAAATCGGCCTTCCTGTCCTCGATGAGCCACGAGCTGCGCACCCCGCTCAACGCGATCCTCGGTTTTGCGCAGATTTTGACTTCGCAGTCGCTGCCCACGACCGAGGCCCAGAAGAAGGAGTTCGCCAACCACATCCTCAAATCGGGACGCCACCTGCTCACCCTGATCAACGAGATCCTGGATCTCGCGAAAGTCGAGTCGGGCACGATCACGCTGTCGATGGAGCCGGTCGAATTGGGCGAGATACTGGGCGAATGCCAGAGCATGATCGAACCGCTGGCGGCCGCGCGCGGCATCCGCATGCTGTTCCCGCAGAAGGTCGACGCGGTGCTGCTGGCCGACCGCACGCGCGTCAAGCAGGTGCTCCTGAACCTGCTGTCGAACGCGGTCAAGTACAACCGCGACGCCGGCGCCGTGGTGCTCGACTGCGTGCAGGGCGCCCCGGGCCGTCTGCGCATTTCGGTGCAGGACACCGGCATGGGCCTGCGCCCCGAGCAGGTCGAGAACCTGTTCCAGCCCTTCAACCGGCTCGGCCAGGAAGCGGGCGCCCAGGAAGGCACCGGCATCGGCCTGGTGGTCACGCGCCGCCTGGTCGAACTGATGGGCGGTACTATCAATGTTACGAGTAGCCCGGGTGTGGGCAGCGTGTTTACGATCGAACTTGGCACGACGGCGCCGCTGGCCTCGACCGCCCCTGCCGGCGTCCAGTTGGAGGCGGTGGCGGCACCGGGCGGGGATGGCGCTCCCCATCTGCTGCTGTATGTCGAGGACAATCCGGCCAACCTGAAACTGGTGGAGGAAATCGTGCGCTTCCGCTCCGACCTGCGCCTGCTGGCGGCCGGCGACGGCCCGCTTGGCCTGTCGCTGGCGCGCGCCCACCATCCCGAAATCATCCTGATGGACCTGAACCTGCCCGGCATGAGCGGGCTCGAGGTGCTGGCCCAGCTACAGCGCGAGCCGGGCACGCGCGGCATCCCGGTGATCGCGCTGACGGCCAATGCGATGGCGCGCGACATCGAACGCGGCATCGCGGCCGGCTTCTTCCGCTACCTGACCAAGCCGATCGACATCGACAAGTTCAACGAAGCGATCGACCTCACGCTGGCGCACCTGCGCGCGCAAAAGGGCGCCGCCAGCACCGAGGGACGCGCTTCATGATCACGCCGGCCGAGGTACGCCGCGCGCGCGTGCTGGTGGTGGACGACCAGCCGGTCAACGTGCAGCTGCTGGAATACCTGCTGAAAACCACCGGCTACGAGAACGTGCACAGCACGAGCGACCCGCGCCAGGTGGTGTCGATGCACCTGAAATTCCGCTTCGACCTGATCATCCTCGACCTGCACATGCCGCACATGGACGGCTTCCAGGTGATGGAAGCATTGAAACCGCTGGAGAGCGAATCCTGGCTGCCGGTGCTGGTGGTGACGGCCGAACCGGACAAGAAACTGGCGGCGTTGGAGGCCGGTGCGCGCGACTTCATCGGCAAACCCCTCGACACGGTCGAGGTGATGACGCGCATCCGCAACCTGCTGGAAGTGCGCCTGATGCACCGCGAGTCGCGCGAATACGGCGCGCGCCTGGAACGCACCGTGCGCGAGCGCACTGCCGCCCTGGGGCGCTTTCGCAGCGCCATGGACGCGACCACCGACGGCATCTTCCTGATCGACGCGGCCAGCCTGGCGCTGGTCGACGTCAGCGACGGCGCCTGCCGCATGCTCGGCTTTTCGCGCGAGGCGCTGATGCGCATCGATCCGGTGGCCCTCGGTCTGACCACAAAGGACCAGCTCGAGCGGCACCTGGCGACCAATGGCGCGGCCCACGAGGCCGACATCGCCGAGACCGAACTGCTGCGCGCCGGCGGCGAAGGCGCGGTGCCGGTCGAGATCAGCTGGCAATGGCAGGAGGCGGGGACCAGTAAACTCCTGATCGCGGTCGCGCGCGACATCAGCGAGCGCCTGCAGGCGCAGCAGCGCCTGAAACACCTGGCCAGCTTCGACGCGCTGACGGGCCTGCCGAACCGCACCCTGTTTTTCCAGAACCTGCGCGATTCGATCGAGCTGGCGCAGGACAAGGCCTGGCGCGTGGCGGTCCTGTTCATCACGCTCGACCGCTTCAAGATCGTCAACGATTCGCTCGGCCCGAAGCTGGGCGACGAATTGCTGCGCCAGTTCAGCAACCGGCTGGTGCGGGTGCGCGAGCAGCGCGACTCGGTCGGGCGCCTGGGCGGCGACGAATTCGCCGTCATCCTCAGCATGACGCGCGAGCAGCAGGACGAGGCCGCGCACCTGGCCAACGAGATCCGCGAATCCCTGCGCGCGCCTTTCGACCTGGAGGGCCAGCAGGCGGCACTGACCGCCAGCATCGGCATCGCCATGTATCCGGATGACGCGGTCGACCCGGGCACGCTGGTGAAATATGCCGACACTGCGATGGTGCGCGCCAAGGAGGCGGGGCGCGACGGCTACCGCTTCTTCACGGCCGGCATGAACGTGCAGGTGCTGGCCCGGCTCGACCTCGAGGTGGCGCTGCGCGGCGCGCTCGAGGGACGCCAGTTCGTACTGCACTACCAGCCCAAACTCGAACTTTCCACGGGGCGCGTGTGCGGCGTCGAGGCGCTGCTGCGCTGGCACCGGCCGGGCCATGGCCTGGTGTATCCGGCCGAATTCGTGCCGGTGCTGGAAGAGACCGGGATGGTGGTGCGCATCGGCGACTGGATCATCGACGAGGCCTGCCGCCAGATCGCCGAATGGCAGGCGCAGGACGTGCGCGAGCTGCGCGTGGCGGTGAACGTGTCGAGCCGCCAGTTCGTCGAGGGCGACCTGGAAGGCGTGGTGCGCGCCGCGCTCGAACGGCACGGCATCGAACCGGGGCTGCTGGAGCTCGAACTGACCGAAAGCGCGCTGATGACCAATGCCGAGCGCACCATCGAAGTGCTCGAGCGGCTGAAAGCGCTGGGCATCCGCATCGCGATCGACGACTTCGGCACCGGCTACTCGAGCCTGGCCTACCTGAAGCGCTTCCCGATCGACAAGCTGAAAATCGACATCGCCTTCGTGCGCGACATCGTCACCAGCCCGGACGACGCGGCCATTGCCCTGGCCATCGTCAGCATGGCGCACAGCCTGCACATGCAGGTGATCGCCGAAGGCGTCGAGACGCGCGCCCAGATGGCGTTCTTGCGGCGCCACCGCTGCGACGAGATCCAGGGTTTTCATTTTTCGCGCGCGCTGCCCCCTGGCCAGCTGGCCCAGCTGGTGCGCCGCAACCGCGACACCCCGGACCGTTCGGCGCTGGACGACAGCACTGTGCAAACGATTCTGGTGGTCGACGGCGACGTCGACACCCTGACCGCGCTGCACCGCCTGCTACGGCGCGACAACTACCGTGTGCTGACGGCGGCCACGCCGACCGAGGCCTTCGAATTGCTGGCGCTGTACCGGGTGCAGGTGGTGATGTGCGACCAGCGCATGCGGGCCATGAGCGGCACCGAATTTTTGAGCAAGGTGAAGGAGATGTACCCGGACACGATGCGCATCATCCTGTCCGGCCACACGGGCGTCAAGACCGTGCTCGAATCGATCAACCGCGGGTCGATCTACAAGTTTTATACCAAGCCGTGGAACGATGCGGAGTTGCGCGACAACGTGCGGCTGGCGTTCCGGCATTACTGGATGGAGCACGGGCCGTATGACGACCGCAAGGTGCCCCGTACGGGCTGACTCGATGCCGGCGTCCGCGTGGGCACGGGGTGCCCACCCTGTAAAGGCAAAGTTGAAATGTCCGCTTTCAGCAAAGTTGAAATGTCCGCTTTTTCAGGTGTGAACATGGAGCTGAGCGGCCCCTTTCTTTGCTGCTGACACGCCTTTCGTAACGATGGCGGCTGGCTGATCGGCACGATAGGTCCGGTTGCGCGACTTTTTGTCGAGCAGTGCGTGCAGGGTCTTGCTGTCGATGTCGTTCCGATTTTCCCGACGCGGCAGTGCCAGGCTGGTATGGGTAAATAGCTGACCGTTTGCCCGCAGCTCCACACGGCCATCGGTGTAGGTATGGATGGCAACAGCTTGGCCAATCAGACTTCGGGCTCTGGGGGTATCGTCCAGCCGGTGCTGTACGGTGGCCTGTTGCAGGGTCAGTTGGGTGCTCAGTTTGCGTGTCTCGCAAAAGCTCAGGATGCGCTCCAGGTTTTCGCCGGCTTGCAACGGCGTATGCAGGTCAAGCGGATTGCTTGGCACACGGGCAAACCGGGCGTTGTAACGTGCAGCGTAATCGTTACACCAGGCATTGGCGGTCGCGATATCGCTGATTCCTTCAAGCCTCAGATGTTTTACCAAGCGGTCCTGCAAGGTACGGTTGGCTCGTTCTACACGGCCTTTTGCTTGCGGTGAGTTAGCGCAGATTAGTTCGATTCCGAGTTCATCCATGGCACGTTGAAACTGGGTGCAGGTTCGGCTCGTCGCTATTGCCGAGCGAAACACGGCAGCGCGGTCGGAGTACAACGCCTGGGGCTTGCCGTGTTGTTCGACGTAGCGCTGCGTGGCCTCGAAATAGCTGGCCGTTGATTCACTCGGGGCGAAGTGCAGCTGCAGCAGCTTTCCGGTTGCATCGTCGATGTAGACGAGCAGTGCGCAAGCGTCTCCACGTCGCTCGAACCAGTGATGGCGGCTGCCGTCGATCTGGACCAGTTCACCGAAACAGGCGCGCCGCTCGCGCGGCTGGTGCAGCGCAGCCATCCGCGCGGTCTTTGGGATCCACAATCCCGCCTCGATCATCAGGCCACGCAGCGTTTCTTTTGACACGATGACGCCGTGCCGATCCCGCAGCTGCTCGCACGCCAGTGTTGGGCCAAAATCGGCGTAATGGTCGCGTACCAGTTGTAGGGCTGCCTTGGCCAGGCCCGGCCCGAGCTGATTGTTGCTCAGCTTGCCTCGCTTGCCAGAAATCATGGCGCCTACGCCATCCTCTGCAAACCGCTTGATCAGGCGCCGCACCTGCCGGGTCGTTATTTGAAGCCGTTTCGCCGCAATCGTTGCCTTGACCTCGCCACGGGCACACGCCCCCACGAGTTCAGCCCGCTCTAGCTCCTGCATCGTAATGCTCCCGATTTTGCTCACGCTCGACTCCAAACGATTCGGAATCGACAGCATGAACTATCTAGCAAAAGCGGACATTTCAACTTTGCTAGAAGCGGACATTACAACTTTGCTCTTACACACCCTACGAAGGGCGCGCTCTGGTAGATCCTATGATGAAAAAAAAGTGAGCCGATTTGCAGATCGAGTCCTAACCTGAGAGTTCGAAACGCAGATTTAGGAGAACGACATGCAACCGGCTCACACTCAGGATATTACGCTCACCCACCAGACGCTGACAGCCTCGCTCGAACTTGCGTGCAAGAACTGGAAAGTGGCGTTGCAGGACGATGCGCACGAGCGGCCCTCAGTGCACAACACGAAGCAGGCAAGCGCCTCTAACCGGTTAGCCGAATTGATTGGGCTAATCGAAGCAGAACGAGGGAAATGGGGCTTGCCCCCAGACTGTCGCGTCGTGGTGTTGTATGAGGCAGGCCAGGACGGGTTCTGGATTTGCCGGGCCTTGCAGAAACATGGATACGAAGTCGTGGTCGCCGATCCAGCGAGCATTCCCGTGGAACGCCACGCCCGGCGCGCCAAGACCGACCGACTCGACGCGTTGCGCCTGCTGTCGTGCCTGCGCGGCTGGCTGCGCGGCGAGCGTGACCGGCTGCGGGCAGTATCGGTGCCGGCGGCTGAGGACGAAGCGACGCGTCACCTCGTACGCGACCGCGGCCAGTTGCAAAAGGAAATCACGCAGCACCGGGACCGCATCACGAAGTTGCTGCGTACCGTCGGCTGCTGGATGGAAGTCGGACCGAAGTTTGCCGAACAGCTCGGACGCAACGAAATCATCTGCCATGACGGCGTTGCGCTGCCGCAGTGCCTGCGACAGCGCCTGATGAGGGAATGCGATCGGCTGGCGCTGGTGACCCAGCAATTTCACGAACTGGAAGCCCAGTTGCCCCGGCTGTTACCCCCCGCTGCGGCGTCCTCGGCCGCCACGCTGCAGAAGCTGCGCGGTGTCGGCCCGGTCGGCGCGCAGCGCCTGGTCCTCGAACTGTTCTGGCGCCAGTTCGACAATGCCCGCCAGGTCGGCAGTTGCGTGGGACTGGTACCTCAACCGTACGACAGCGGGCAACGCCGGGTCGACCAGGGCATCAGCAAGCAGGGCAATCGCCGGGTGCGCGCCTTGCTCGTCGAGATGGCCTGGATGTGGCTGCGCCACCAGCCCGACAGTGCGCTGGCCCAGTGGTTCAAGCGACGAACCAACAGCGGCACCGACGCCCCTTCGGCGGGCAAGCGTGGCCGGCGGGTCTGCATCGTGGCTGTGGCCCGACGATTGGCCATTGCCCTCTGGCGTTACCTGAAGGACGGCGTGATGCCCGACGGCGCTGAGCTCAAACCAAGGACTGGCAAGATAATCGAAGCGGCAGTATGACGAGCAGGAAGTTTTGCAGTGTGAAGCTTGCAAGCCCGTGGCCCACCCTGGCTGTCAACCAACAGCCGACGCTAGTAGATGGGGCTTGCCTTAACGAGGTCACCTGAGCGCAACGCGCATGCAGGATTCAGTTGGACAAACAGCCCAACGGATAGAAGGTGGTGAGACGCCAATGTCTCACGGACAGATGACCAAGAGCTTTACGACAGCAGCATCAACCAGATAGCTACCAGGAGAGGCAAGATCGCACACGCTCCTTGACAGTCTTCATAGAAGGGTGGGCCGGGCCGCGATCGGACTCTGTGCCCACGCGGTCCGCGGCTTATTTAATCTCCGCTGAAGTGATCCCACCCCTGCACATCCATCTCCACCGCCTTGCCCGCCGCATCGACCAGCCGTAAGCCCGGCTGAGCATCGATCGTTCCCACGCGCGTGACCGGCACGCCGGCCGAACCGGCTGCCGCCAGCACGGCCGCGCGCTGGGAAGGCGGAGCGGTGAAGCACAGTTCGTAGTCGTCGCCGCCGGCCAGGGTGAAGCGGCGGCGCAGGGCGAGCGGCTGCTGTGCCAGCGCCGGGCCGGGCGGCAGGGCGTCGATGTCGAGGGTGGCGCCGACCTTCGAGGCGTCCAGGATGTGGGTCAGGTCGCCCACCAGCCCGTCCGAAATGTCGAGCGCCGCGTGGGCGATCGGCAGCGCGGCCAGGGCGCGTCCGAGTTCGACGCGCGGGGTCGGCAGGTGCATGCGCGGCGCGGCCTGGGCCAGCGACTCGGCATCCAGTGCGATCTCTTTCCAGTAGCCTGCCAGCGCCAGGCGCGCGTCGCCGAGCGTGCCGGAGATCCAGATGTCGTGGCCTGCGCGGGCGGCGTCGCGGCGCAGCGCGTGGCCCGGCGCGATCTCGCCGAACACGGTGATGCAAATCGCCAGCGGCCCGCGCGTGGTGTCGCCGCCGATCAGTTCGCAGTCGTGCTGGTCGGCCAGCGCGAACATCCCGCTGGAAAACGCTTCCAGCCATTCGGGGTCGGCGCCGGGCAGGGACAGGGCCAGCGTGAAGCCGACGGGCCGCGCGCCCATCGCCGCCAGGTCCGACAGGTTCACGGCCAGGCTTTTATGGCCCAGCATGCGCGCGTCAGCGCCGGCAAAGAAATGGCGGCCTTCGATCAGGAGGTCGGTCGAGATCGCGCTCTGCATGCCCGGGGTGGGCGCGAGCAGGGCGCAGTCGTCGCCGATGCCGAGGACAACGTGGCCGGAGTGGCTACTGCGGGCGCGGCGGAAGTATTGTTTGATGAGGTCGAATTCGGAAAGCATGGGCAATTCTACCGTCCAGAGAGCGTGCACGTGCTGGTCAAGGAGACAACACCCGTATTCATCGGCTTTACTTATACCGAGGCTCGTCACATCAGCAAAGCTGATGAATCCCATGCGTGGAAAATACGTAGCTGACTGCAATAGCCACTCTGATAAAATTGGAGGTTCCCCTCTAAGTTCAGGAAGGCTGCATAGCATGGATTCGTCATCGGATAAAAAAGAAGAATTACGCCAACAACTGCGTGCTGCAGCGCTCGAATACCACCAGTTCCCGCGTCCCGGCAAGATCAGCGTCACGCCGATCAAGGGCTTGCTGAACCAGCGCGACCTGGCCCTGGCCTATTCGCCGGGCGTCGCGGCCCCTTGCGAAGAGATCGTCAAGGACCCGCTGAACTCGTACAAGTACACCTCGCGCGGCAACCTGGTGGCCGTGATCTCGAACGGCACCGCCGTGCTGGGCCTCGGTAACATCGGCCCGCTGGCTTCCAAGCCTGTGATGGAAGGCAAGGGCGTGCTCTTCAAAAAGTTCGCCGCGATCGACGTCTTCGACATCGAGATCGCCGAGAACGACCCGGATAAACTGGTCGACATCATCGCTTCGCTGGAGCCGACTTTTGGGGGCGTGAACCTGGAAGACATCAAGGCGCCCGAGTGCTTCTACATCGAGCGCAAGCTGCGCGAGCGCATGAAGATCCCGGTCTTCCACGACGACCAGCACGGCACCGCGATCATCGTCGGCGCCGCCATCCTGAACGGCCTGAAGGTCGTCAACAAGGACATCAAGCACTGCAAGCTGGTGGTCTCGGGCGCGGGCGCGGCGGCATTGGCCTGCCTCGACCTGATCGTCGACCTCGGCTTCCCGATCGAGAACATTTTTGTCACCGACCTCGCCGGCGTGGTTTATAAGGGCCGCGTCGAGCTGATGGACCCGGACAAGGAGCGCTTCGCGCAGGACACCGCGCACCGCACCCTGACCGACATCATGCCCGACGCCGACATCTTCCTCGGCCTGTCGGCCGGCGGCGTCCTCAAACCCGAGATGGTCGCCAAGATGGCGCCGAACCCGATCATCCTGGCGCTGGCCAACCCGAATCCGGAAATCCTGCCGGAAGACGCGAAGGCCGTGCGCAGCGACGTCATCATCGCCACCGGCCGTTCGGACTATCCGAACCAGGTCAACAACGTGCTGTGCTTCCCCTACATCTTCCGTGGCGCGCTGGACTGCGGCGCGACGACCATCACGCGCGAAATGGAAATCGCGGTGGTGCACGCGATCGCCAACCTGGCGCATGCCGAACAGTCGGACGTGGTCGCGACCACCTACGGCATCAACAACCTCTCCTTCGGCCCTGAATACCTGATTCCGATGCCGTTCGACCCGCGCTTGCTGACCCACATCGCACCCGCGGTGGCGAAGGCCGCGATGGAAGGCGGCGTCGCCGCCCGTCCGATCGCCGACCTCGAAGCCTATGCCGAGAGCCTGCAGCAGATCGTCTACCGCAGCGGCTCATTCATGAAGCCGCTGTTCCAGGTGGCCAAGGCGACCCCGCCGGAACTCAAGCGCATCGTCTACGCCGAAGGCGAGGACGAACGCGTGCTGCGCGCGGTGCAGGTGGTAGTCGACGAGAAGCTGGCGCGCCCGATCCTGGTCGGCCGCCCGGCGGTGCTCGAGCAGCGCATCGAGAAGTTCGGCCTGCGCCTGAAGCTGGGCGTGCACTTCGACGTCATCAACCCCGACTTCGACGAGCGCTACCGCGACTACTGGCAGACCTACCACCAGATGGTCATGCGCAAAGGCGTGACGGTGGACATGGCCAAGCTGGCGATGCGCCGCCGCCATACGCTGATCGGCGCGATGATGATTCACAAGGGCGACGCCGACGGCATGATCTGCGGCACCTACGGCACCACCTGGACCCACCTCGACTTCATCGACAAGGTGCTCGGCAAGCGCGCCGGCGCCAACGTGTATGCGGCGATGAACTTCGTGATTACCGAGGAGCGCCAGATCGCGATGGTCGACACCCACGTCAACGACAACCCGAACGCCGCGGAACTGGCCGAGATCACGATCATGGCGGCCGAGGAACTCGAGCGCTTCGGCATCACGCCGCGCGTGGGCCTGCTGTCGCATTCGAATTTCGGCACGTCCGACAGCGAGTCGGCGCAGAAGATGCGCGCCACGCTGGCGCTGGTGCGGGAGAAGGTGCCGAACCTGGAGATCGACGGCGAGATGCATGGCGACGTCGCGCTCGATTCGAAGCTGCGCGCGAAATTGATGCCGCAGTCGACGCTCAAGGGCGACGCCAACCTGGTGGTGATGCCGAACATCGATTCGGCCAACATCGCCTACAACCTGCTGAAAACGGCGGCCGGCAACGGCATCGCGGTCGGCCCGGTGCTGCTCGGCTGCGCCAAGCCGGTGCATATCCTGACGCCGTCGGCCACGGTGCGCCGGATCGTCAACATGACCGCGCTGTGCGTGGTCGATGCGGTGTCGAACCGCTGATCGGGCAGGGCGGCCGGGCTGACAAAAGTTCAGTCCGATTCAGCCTCCATTGAGTGGACTCACAGGCGAGCGTGCTCGCCTGTTTTTTATGGCGGAGACACGTAACAATCCGTAAGCGCAGCTTGCATGCCGCGCAACACCAGCAACAATGTTGTTATGGCGGTATTTCGATATCATTTGGTTACGTCCAAGAGGCAAGCAAGAATCGTTCTGATACAATATTGGGTTGCCATCCGAACTCCGCACTGCCCCAGTCCATTCATCCGGGATTTAGCATCATGCAACAAACAATAAAAAGAGCTGTAATTACCGGCATTACCGGCCAGGACGGCGCTTATCTCGCGCAATTACTGCTCGACAAGGGTTACCACGTGACTGGTACCTTCCGCCGGGCGAGCTCCACTAATTTTTGGCGCATCGAAGAGCTGGGCATCGCGGCGCACCCGAATTTGTCGCTGGTCGAATTCGACCTGACCGACCTCGCGTCGAGCCTGCGCCTGATCCAGAACGCCGCGCCTGACGAAGTCTATAACCTCGCGGCCCAGAGTTTTGTCGGCGTTTCGTTCGACCAGCCGCTGACGACGGCATCCATCACCGGTCTGGGCGCCGTCAACCTGCTGGAATCGATTCGCATACTGAATCCGAAGATCCGCTTCTACCAGGCGTCGACCTCTGAAATGTTCGGCAAGGTTCAGGCGATCCCGCAGGTCGAGGAGACGCCGTTCTATCCGCGCAGCCCGTACGGTGTCGCCAAGCTGTACGCGCACTGGATGACGATCAACTACCGCGAGAGCTACGGCATTTTCGGCGCTTCCGGGATCCTGTTCAACCACGAGTCGCCACTGCGCGGACGCGAGTTTGTGACGCGCAAGATCAGCGACTCGGTCGCGAAGATCGTGCTCGGCCAGCTCGACGTGCTCGAACTGGGCAACCTCGACGCCAAGCGCGACTGGGGCTTTGCCAAGGAATACGTGGAAGGCATGTGGCGCATGCTCCAGGCCGACCAGCCCGACACCTACGTGCTGGCGACCAACCGCACCGAGACCGTGCGCGATTTCGTCACGATGGCCTTCAAGGCCGCCGGTGTCGCCATCACCTGGAGCGGCAGCGGCGAAGATGAAACCGGCCAGTGCGCCAGGACCGGCAAGACCCTCGTGCGCATTTCGCCGAAGTTCTACCGTCCGGCCGAAGTCGAACTCCTGATCGGCAACCCGGAAAAGGCCAGGCGCGAGCTGGGCTGGGAACCGACAACCACGCTGGAAGAGCTGTGCCAGATGATGGTTGATGCCGACCTGCGCCGCAACAAACAGGGCTTCTCGTTCTGATATGACCGGACACGGCGCGCACCAGCTGTCCGCTTCAGCCGCCGTGCGCGAGGGCGAGGGCCGGTGCGCACTGGTCACCGGGCTGCGCGGCTTCACGGGCGACTACGTCGCGCGCGAGCTCGAGGCCGCAGGCTACCGCGTCCACGGCACGGTCATGCCGGGTGGCGAGCAGGAACCCGATATATTCCCGATCGACCTGTGCGAACGCGCGGCGGTGGCCGCAATGGTCGAGGAAGTACAGCCCGACGTGGTGGTGCACCTGGCCGGCATCGCCTCGGTCGCACACAGCAACGCGGGGCAGATCTACAACGTCAATGTGGTCGCCACGCGCAACCTGCTCGAAGCCCTGGCCGGCGCGCGCCGTAAGGCGTCCTGCGTGCTGCTGGCCTCGTCGGCGAACATCTACGGCAACGCCAGCATGCCTGTCATCGATGAGAGCGTCGCGCCGGCCCCGGCCAACGATTACGCCGTCAGCAAGCTGGCGATGGAATACATGGCGCGTCTGTGGATGGACAAGCTGCCGATCGTGCTGGCGCGCCCTTTCAATTACACCGGCCGCGGCCAGAGCGAGCAATTCCTGCTGCCGAAGATCGTCGGCCACTTCCGCCGCGGTGCGCGCCGGATCGAACTGGGCAACCTGGCGATCGCGCGTGATTTTTCCGACGTGCGCACCGTTGCGCGCAGTTACCGGCGCCTGCTGGCCGCTGCCCCCGCGGGCGAAGCCTTCAATATCTGCTCGGGACATACCCATTCGCTGGCGGAGGTGCTCGGGATGATGGCCGAGATCGCCGGCTACTCCATCGAGGTCGAGGTCAATCCGGCATTCGTGCGCGCCAACGACGTGCTCACGCTTTCCGGCAGCAACGCCAAGCTGCTGAACGCGATCGGCACCGTCCCGCAGCACCCGCTGTCCGCCACGCTCCGCTGGATGTACAGCGCGTGACCCGCCGTCATTGCCTGGCGCCGGCGCGCGCCTTCGCAGTCCGTCCGGGCATCAAGGCCGGCGGGCGCTAAGCGTCACTTTTTCGATTTCCTATGCGCGTCCTTCATTTTTACAAAACCTATTATCCCGACACCGTCGGCGGTATCGAGCAGGTCATCCGCCAGCTGTGCGTCGGCACCGGCCGCCTCGGCGTGACCAACACGGTGCTGTCGCTGTCGCGCGAGAAGAACCTGGTGCCGATCGATTTCGAGGGCCACACCGTGCACCGCGTGCCGCTCGACTTCGAGCTGGCCTCGAATGCCTGCTCGGTGGCCTCCCTCGGCGCGCTGGCGCGCCTGGCGCGCGATGCCGACGTCGTGCACTACCACTTCCCCTGGCCCTTCATGGACCTGGCCCATTTCATCGCGCGCGTGAAGAAGCCGACGGTGGTGACCTACCACTCCGACATCGTGCGCCAGAAGAAGCTCCTGCGCCTGTACCAGCCGCTCAAGCAGCGCTTTTTGCGCAGCGTCGACGCCATCGTCGCGACCTCGCCGAACTACATGGAGTCCTCGCCCGTACTCGAGCGCTACCGCGACAAGACCCGCATCATTACCTACGGCCTGGACCGTGACACCTATCCGCAGCCCGACCCGGCGCTGCTGGCGCACTGGCGCGCGCGGATCGGCCCGAAGTTCTTCCTGTTCGTCGGCGTGCTGCGCTATTACAAGGGCCTGCACGCGCTGCTCGACGCCGTGGCCGGTACCGGCTACCCGGTCGTCATCGTCGGCGCGGGGCCGGAGGAAGCGGCCCTGAAAGCCCAGGCGCAGCGCCTGGGCCTGGACCATGTCCACTTTGTCGGCGCCGTCGGCGAGGACGACAAGGTCGCCCTGCTGACCCTGTGCTACGCGCTGGCCTTCCCGTCCTACCTGCGCTCGGAAGCGTTTGGTATTTCGCTGCTGGAAGGGGCGATGTACGGCAAACCGATGGTCTCGTGCGAAATCGGCAGCGGCACCACCTACATCAACATCGATGGCCAAACGGGACTGGTGACGCCGCCGGACGACGCCCAGGCGCTGCGCGCGGCGCTGCGCACGCTGTGGGACAACCCGGAGATGGCGCGCGAGATGGGACTGCGGGCGGCGGCGCGGTATGAGGAGGTGTTTACGGCGAAGAAGATGGCGGCGAGTTATACCGATTTGTATCGCGAAGTGGTCGCGCGTCGCGGCTGAGCGGGCGCTGTAATGCGTGGACTCCCGAGTCCACGCGTTGTACAAGTTTCAGGCCGCTTCCGCCCAGCGCTCCCGCACCACGCGGATCGCCGGCAGCTGCGCCACGAACAAATCCACCAGCGCCGGATCGAAGTGCTTGCCCTTCTGCTGCACGATATGGTCGACCGCTTCCTGTTCGCTCCAGGCGCGTTTATACGGCCGCACCGAGGTCAGGGCGTCGAACACGTCGGCAATGGCCACGATGCGGCCGGTGAGCGGGATCGCGTCGCCGGCCAGGCCGTTCGGATAACCGCTGCCGTCGTACTTCTCGTGGTGGGTCAATGCGATCTGGTGCGCCAGCTGCAGCATGCCGCTGCCATGCTCGCCGATGATCTCGGCGCCGATCGTCGCGTGGCTTCGCATCACCTCCCATTCGTCCGCGTCGAGCGGCCCGGCCTTTTGCAGGATGCGGTCGGGGATGCCGATCTTGCCGACGTCGTGCATGGGCGCGGCGTGCAGCAGGTCGTCCGCTTCCTGTTCCGTCATGCCGGCCGCCAGGCCCAGGATCTGCGAGAAGTGGCTCATGCGGATCACGTGCAGGCCGGTTTCGTTGTCCTTGTATTCCGCCGCTAGTCCCAGGCGCTGGACGATCGCCAGGCGCGAGGCTTTCAATTCTTCCATCCGCACCAGCGACAGGTGGGTGCGCACGCGCGCGCGCACCACCGGCGGGCTGACCGGCTTGGTGATGTAGTCGACCGCGCCGGCCTCGAAACCTTCGAGCTCGTCGGCGGTGTCGGACAGGGCGGTGACGAACACCACGGGAATCGGGGCCGTCAGCGGATTGGCTTTCAGGGCCGCGCAGACTTCATAGCCGCTCATCCCCGGCATCATCACGTCGAGCAGCACCAGGTCGGGGCGCTCTTTATTCGCCAGTTCCAGCGCACGGGCGCCGTCTTTCGCAAACAGCAGGCGGTAGTGGTCCTGCAGGATCTGGCGCAGCAACTGCAGGTTGCTCGCTTCGTCGTCGACCGCCAGGATCAGCGGCTTGTTGCTGGTAGTGCTCATTTCGTCGTTTCCTGTGGCGTAGGGTCATCGTGCCCGGCGAGTGCTTCGAGCACGGCATCGAGCTGCTGCTGGGCGAGGTCGAAATCGAAATCGGACAACGCGGCCTGCACTTGCGTCACGCGCGCCGCGACCGGGTGGCCGGACAGCGCGGCCGCCAGGGCGGCCAGCGCGCCGTCGTCGAGCGCGCCGCGCCCGAGCGCCTCGCGCAGCATGCGTCCGGCCCGCAGGGCGCGCGGGAGATCGACGGTGCTTGCAGGCGACGGCAGAGCCTGCGCCTGCGCCGGGCGTTCGGCGCGGATCATCAGGATCGCCGCGGCATGCGCCGCCTCGACCTTGACCAGGGCTTCGGGCAGCAGGGCGACGCCGGCCAGCTGCTGGCCCTTTTCGCCTTCGGCCAGCAGCTCGAGCTCGGCCAGCGCATCGGCCAGCAGTTCGAGGCCGATGTTGGCGGCCACGCCGCGCGCCTTATGGGCCAGCATGCGCAGCGACGGGTAATCGGTGCTGGCCAGGAAACCCTGCAGGAATTGCGGCAGCAGGGCGTGGTGGCTGTGGAAGTGCTCCAGCGCTTCGCGGTAGGCGTCTTCCTTGCCGCCCCAGCGCTGCACGGCGGCCGTGCGGTTGAGCACATGGCGCTCGAGCTGCGGCGCCGCCTCGTGGCCCGTGTGGCCCGAGCCGAGGCCCAGCACGCGTGCGATCTCGTGCGACAGCGTGACCCAGTCGACCGGCTTGGAAGCGAAACCGTCCATGCCTACCTCGGCGCTGGCGCGGCGGTGTTCGGGCAGCACGCTGGCCGTCATCGCGATCACCGGCACGCGCGTGCGGCCCGCGGCCAGTTCCTGCTCGCGGATCAGGCGCGTGGCCGACAGGCCGTCGAGTACCGGCATCTGGAAGTCCATCAGGACCAGGTCGAATTCCTGGCGCGCGGCCATCTCGACCACGGCCACGCCATCGGACACGGCGGTGAGCGTGTGGCCGCGGCGCGCCAGCAGCAGCTGCAGCAGTTCCAGGTTCTGCGGCACGTCGTCGGCGGCCAGCACGCGCAGCGGCGGCAGGGCGGCGGCGGTGCGTACGCGCGCCTGCTGCGGCGCGAAGCGCGCCACCACCAGCGGCAGCACCACGTGGAAGGTCGTGCCCTCGCCGATCACGCTCTCGGCCCAGATCTTCCCGCCCATCAGTTCGACCAGTTGCTTGCTGATCGTGGTGCCCAGGCCAGTGCCGCCAAAGCGGCGCGTCATCGAGGCGTCGGCCTGGGTAAACGGGTCGAAGATCGCCTGCAGGCGCTCCGGGGCGATGCCGATGCCGGTGTCCTTGACGGAAAAATGCAGCATGCCGTCCTGCTGCTCGGCGCGCAGGACGACGGTACCGGCGGCGGTGAACTTGATCGCGTTGTCGAGCAGGTTGGTGAGCACCTGGCGGATGCGCAGCTCGTCGCCGCGCAGGTTGGTCGGCAGGGCAGGGTCGTAATGGATGTCGACTTGCAGGCCCTTGGTGCGGGCATTGGCCGCCAGCGTCGAGGACAGCTCGTCGATCAGGGACAGCAAATTGAAATCGTTGATCTCGAGTTCGACCGCGCCTTTTTCCAGCTTGGCGGTGTCGAGGATTTCGTTCAGCAGGCGCAGCAGCGAGCGGCCGTTGCTGCGCACCGTGTCGAGGTGGCGGCGCTGGTCCGGCGCCAGTTCGCCGTCGAGCAGCACGTCGGTGAAGCCGAGGATCGAATTCATCGGCGTGCGGATCTCGTGGCTCATGTTGGCCACGAAACTGGCGCGCGCGGCGGCGGCCTGCTCGGCCGCGTCTTTCGCTTCGCGCAGCGCGTCTTCCATCGTGCGGCGCTCGCTGATGTCGAGGATCACGCCGTCGAGCCAGGTCAGCACGCCCGCCTCGTTGCGCACGCCGGTGCCGTTTTCCCACAGCCAGCGGGTCGTGCCGTCGGCATGCAGCAGGCGGTATTCGACCAGGTAAGGACGGTCTTCGCGCAGCGCCGTTTCGATCGCCTCGGACACGCGCGCGCGGTCGGCGGCGTGGATCAGGGTGCCGAAGGAACGGCGCGGCGCGGCGCCCGGCGGTTGGCCCAGGAAGTCGCGCGCCGGGTAGCCGGCAACGCGCTCGACGGCCTCGCTGATGAAGACCATCGGATGCGCGCCTTCGATCCGGCTGCGGTAGGAAATGCCGGGGATGGTGCCGATCAGGGAGCGGAACTGCCCCTCGCTGGCGCGCAGGGCCGCGACCATTTCGCGCCGCTCGGTGATGTCGGTGACAAAACAGACGAACAGTTCGCGCTCGTCCATCCGCGCATGGCCGACGGCGACGCGGATCGGCACCAGGCTGCCGTCGCGGCGCAGCGCTTCGATTTCCGCATTGTTCGGTGCGGCGTGGGCGCTGCTGTCGCGCAGGTAGCCGAGCAGGCCGCCTTCGCTGTTGCGTTCGGTGTCCGTCATCAGCAGGCGGATGTTCCCGCCGACGATGTCGTCGCGCTTCCAGCCGAAGATCTTTTCGGCCGAGGCGTTGAATTCTTCGACCCTGCCATCGCGGTCGATGGTGATCACGCCGTCGACGGTGGTGGTGAGCAGGGCGCGCATCCAGGCTTCGCTGCGCGAGAGTTCGACGTACAGCTGGCGGTAGCGCAGCAGGCCGTTCGCGCCCAGCACGACGACGGTGAACAGGACCGTGATCAGGGAGATCGCCAGGGCCAGGAAAGTCGTGTCCGAAGCGACTGCCGCGTTCGGGTCGACGGTGCCGACGAAACGCGCGGCTGCCATGCCGGTGTAATGCATGCCGGTGATGGCGCAGCCCATGACGATTGCGGCCAGCAGCAGGCGCTTGCCTTCCGAGAGGCGGCGCAGGCGGCGCAAGCCGAAGCGCACCCACAGGGCCAGCGTGGCCAGCACCACGGCCACCACGATCGACAGGCCGAAGGTGAACGGGTCGTAGCGCAGGTCCAGGCTCATGCGCATGCCGGCCATGCCGGCGTAGTGCATCGCGCCGATGCCGGCCCCGACCAGCACGCCGCCCACGACCAGGCTGCCGGTGCCGATGCGCTCGCGCGCGATCAGGCTCAGCGCCACATACGAGGCGCCGATGCTCGGCAGGTTCGACAGGATCGTGATCATCGGGTCGTAATCGACCTGCGTGCACAAATTAAAGGCGAGCATGCCGATGAAGTGCATGGCCCAGACGCCGGCGCCGAGCGCCAGGCTGCCGGTGAACAGGAAGACGCTGCGCTGGCGCGTCTGCTGGCGTGCCTGGCCGGCGATCTGCAAGCCCATCCACGAGGCGAAGATGGCCACGAGCAAGGACAGCACGACCAGTTTCGGATCGTGGATTCCGTAACTGAGCAACGACGGATCGTCGGGCAACATGAAGAGCGACATGGGGATTCCGGCAGTAGAAAGCGCCCGAGCAGGGCTGCGGTATCGTCAGTATGACATTTCCGTACGGAAAGTGTTGCCAGGATTTGCTGAAATTGCCGAAGATGCAAGCAAAGTGTCGCGCACTTGCCACCATACTGACGAGCACGAAAGCACGCTGGGGAGACCGGCTTGCCAATACGGTATGCTGGCTGAATGCAGGACACTTTTTGCGATGCTCCGGACGGATGTGCAACATGCTGATTCGACAATTCCAGTGGACGGTGCTGGCAATGGCGCTGGCGTTTGGCGCCGCGCTGGCGCAGGCCGGCGTGCGCAGCGACGCGGCCGATCCGGCGCGCCGCTTGGTGACGCTCTACCTCACGACCGAAGCGGCGCCGCCATCGAGCATGCACGACGGCGCAGGGCAAGTGGTTGGCATCTCCACCGACAAGGTGCGCGCCGCCCTCGACCGCGCCGGCCTGGCCTATACCATCGAGCTGCTGCCCTGGAAACGGGCCTACGCCGCCGCGATCGGGCGCCCTGACGCCTGCGTCTATTCCACTACCCGCACGCCCGAGCGTGAGCTCCTGTTCAAATGGGTCGGCCCGATCGACAGCGCGGAATGGGTGCTGATGGCACGCGCCGACCGCCGCTTCTCGCTGCGCACGCTGGACGATGCGCGGCCCTACCGGATCGGCACCTATAACGGCGACGCGCGCGACGACTACCTGCGCAGCCGGGGTTTCCGCGTCGACGCCGCGCCGACCGACCTCACCAACCCGCGCAAGCTCCTGCTCGGCCGGATCGACCTGTGGGCCGCGGCGCTGCGCACGGGCAGCCCCGTCCTCCAGCAGAACAACTGGCACGGAAAAATTGTCCCTGTACTAGTATTCAACCGGCTCGACGTCTTCCTGGCCTGCAACCGCGCGTTGCCGGACGAGCTCATCACGCGCCTGAACGGCATCTTTGCTGCGCTGGAACGGGATGGGACGCTGCGGCGGATCGAGCGGTCTTACGATAACTGGATCGTGAAAACGCCGGGGAAATAAGCGCGTCTCACCCCTGCGCGCGGCACGCGCAGGTGGCACCCGGCGATACCGTGACGGTCCGGACCCTGGACCCGCAAACGAAAACGAAATCGAGCGTCCTCGACTAGCGCACGCCGCCAGTTCGGCCCGCTGTTGTGCTGAGCCTTCGGCAATTGCTCTTTTCTAAGCAGCACATGCTGACTTTCAGATGGCATCATGGAGAACCTGCGTAGGAAAAAGACGCTCGAAATCCGAGGCATTCATCGGTTTTCCAAAGAGGTAACCCTGGTAGCACGTGCAGCCAATCTCGGCGAGAAATGCGCGTTGTTCCTGCGTCTCCACGCCTTCTGCGATGATGCTCAGTCCAAGCGACTGGCTCAACGCGACAATGCTGCGCGCAATCGAGGCATCGTTTGCATTCGACAGGATGTCGCGGACGAAGGAACGGTCGATTTTCAGCTGATCGAGTGGTAACTGCTTCAGGTAGCTGAGCGAAGAATAACCCGTGCCGAAATCATCCAGCGAAAAGCTGACACCGATCGACTTCAGACGCTGCATCTTGTCGATCGTATCGTCGAAATTCTCGATGAGCACCGTTTCGGTCAGTTCCAGTTTCAGTCGCTCAGGCGCGATACCCGTCTCCTGAATAATATCCACGACATGTTGTACGAAGCCGTTTTCCCGGAACTGGCGCGCACTGACATTGACCGCTACGGTAAGGGCGCACATGGCAGGCCGGGAAGCCCAGCGGGCGAGCTGTTCACAGGCCGTACGAAGAACCCAACTGCCGAGTTGCACGATGAGACCTGAAGTTTCGGCAATGGGAATAAAGACGGCGGGTCCTACAAAGCCATGTTTCTCGCTGTCCCAGCGCAGCAGGGCTTCTGCTCCTGTGATCTGGCCGTGCATGTCGACCTGGGGCTGGTAGTGCAGGTGGAAGCCCGACGTCTTGACTGATTCCCGAAGCTCTGCTTCCAGCGCCAGACGGTAGGACACGTCGGACGCCATGCCGGGATCGAAGAAACACATGGTGTTGCGTCCGCCCTTCTTTGCCCCATACATGGCCATGTCGCCGCGCTTCATCATTTCGTCGATATCGATCGTGCGGTCGGTACGAAGAGCCGTGCCAATACTGCAGGTGGTGTGATGCGTTGTCGTCCCGAGCGCGAAAGGTTCGGCAATCGCCGCAATGATTTTCCATCCGATCGCACTGGCGTGTGCTGCAGCATCCTCTTCAGTCTTGCCGATGTTTTCGAGAAGGGTGACGAACTCATCTCCACCAAGACGTGAGACGGTATCGCCGGCGCGCGTGCAGGTTCTGATTCGTTGTCCAACCTGGATCAGCAGCTGGTCCCCGGTCTGGTGCCCGTGCAAATCGTTCAGGTCCTTGAAATTGTCGAGGTCGAGAAAAAGCAGGACGGCCATTTGTCCGCTGCGGTCGTGCAGCGACAGGCAATGCCGCAGGCGGTCCAGCAGCAGGCGGCGGTTCGGCAAGCCGGTCAGGACATCGAAATAGGCGAGCTTGGCGATCTCGTCCTGTGCGGACACCTGCTCGGTAATGTCGCCCTGGGTGCCGACATAATGGGTAATCCGGCCATGCTCATTGCGAACGGCGGTAATGGTCAATCGGGCAGGGTAGATTTCGCCAGTTTTGCGGTGGGTCCAAATCTCGCCGGTCCATTTGCTATCGTGCTCTGCTGTTCTCCACATGACTTCCCTGGCGTCCTGGTCATTTCGGCCAAGCGCGAACCACGGCAAGCTGCACCCAATCAGTTCCGCAGGTGCATAGCCAGTCATCATGCAAAATGCGTCATTGACCCGCTGGATAAGCTTGTCCGGGCCTG
Organism: Massilia sp. FBCC-B171; assembly: GCF_059134155.1. NCBI lineage: Bacteria > Pseudomonadati > Pseudomonadota > Betaproteobacteria > Burkholderiales > Oxalobacteraceae > Massilia > Massilia sp. FBCC-B171. The sequence goes on from NZ_CP101443.1 coordinate 528,463, forward strand.
CAATGAACATGCCCTCCGCTGACTGGAATACGAAGGCGGCGATGCGGGTCGATTCTTCTGCGGCCCGCCGCGCGGAAATATCGATCGAAATGCCGCACAGCCCGTACACGGTTCCGTCATCGCGGCACAACGGGATCTTGGTACTGAGAACCGTGACCATGTCACCGTTCTGGTCCGGGACGGTCTCTTCCTCAATCACCCGTTCCTGCCCGACTATCGCACGGGTGTCATTCCGGCGCAGCTCCATGGCTACGGGCTGCGGAAACAGGTCAGTGTCCTGCTTGCCAATAATGCTGCTGGTTTGCCGAGCGAAGAGGGCATGCAGCGCCCGGTTTGCATACGCGTAGCGGTAGGAGGCGTCCTTGATATAGATGAGCCCGTCTACGCTGTCGAGTATGGTTGCCAGCTGTTGTTCGCTGTCGCGCAATGCCCCGGTCTTGCGCGCCACTTGCCGTCGCAGCCAGGTCGTCGATGCTACCGCCATGGCCAGCAAGGCGATGACTGATCCTGCGGCCCACCAGACAAAGCGCGGGATTTGCGCGATCACGCTGCGGGTCTGCCAATGGTCGAGAATGTCGAAGTAGACAGAGCCGGGATCCTTTTGCCAGGCGCCGAGCTGCCGGTCGATTGCATTGAGTAAGTCAGGGTTCCGGCCTTTTCCGGTGGCGTAGTAGAGGCGAACTGGTTGGAATATGACTGGCGTTTCGATGATCCCGCGGCTGGGCGCATACAGGGAACCGGCATACTTGCTGGCCACAACGGCATCGGCCTCTCCTCGCTCCACCAGCGTAAAACCGTTTTCGACTGAATCGACCAGCAAGAGATGGGGTTTCACACCAAAGTTCGTGGCGTAGTCAGCAAAGAAACGCTGCTGGATCGATCCGGCCAGGATGGCGATGCGCTTGCCCCCGGTGTCTATCATTGTATTGATCGGGACATCAGGGCGCCGGTATATCTGCGACCAGCTGAAGAGGGCAGGGATGTCGTGAAAATCAAGTACCTGCTTGCGTTCTTCCGACCATGCGACGTCCGGGAGAAGGTCAATCCCACCGCCTGCCAGGGCATTGAGGCACCGCGTCCACTCGCATGAGACGAAGCGCAGTTCCCAGCCTTCTGCCTTTGCAATCGTACGAAGCAGGTTGACCAGGATGCCGTCGGCCTGGCCTTGCCCGTCAAAGTAAATTTTTGGCGCGTTGGCGTAAATGCCGACATTGACGACACGCGGCGTCCCACCAGCGTGCACATGCATGGCGCAGAGCAGCAGGATCGTGGTCAGTGTTCGCAACATCGCAGGCGAGGGCCTTTCGTTACAGTCGGACTGCGGGTACGCCTGGTTCTGGCGTGTCAATACGCATTGAATCTTGACTATCGTATATGAAGGTCGGCGCCTCATGGCGCGCTTGAGCGAATTCGCGTTGTCCGGATCCGACTGCGTGGGCGCCCACTTGCCTCAGCCATACCGGCAACGTATTCTCCAGGACAGTCAATTCTCTGGATTTTCCGCTATGACATCGATTTGGTTGCGCATGACCGTCGCCGCTTGTTGTATCGCTACGCTGCCTGGATGTGGCTCCCTGCGTACCCTGGCGCGCACCGAGCCGGGCGCGGGCGCTCAGGCTGCGGTTGTCTTCGGACGCTGGGTCGACTCCGGCGGGGATGCCGCCGCCGCCACGACCTGGTCGCGCAAGGCTGCCGTGGGAGTAACCGTCCAGGAAATCGAGGAGGCATTCGCCAGCGTTGCAGCGGAAGATAACCTGCGCCCTGTCGGCGAAATGTTCCTGTCGCAGGAACTCGCCATTCGCTCCGGCCAGCCGCAGAAATTCCTGAAGGTGTACTCATACTGTGACCCTCAGGTGGCGCGGGCGATCGTCGACTTCAGCCCGCCAATGTCTGCCTTTCTTCCCTGTCGAATTACCGTGGTAGAGCAGGACGATGGGTTCTGGATCTATGCGATGGATATGGATGTCCTGCTCAAACTCGGCCGGTCGATGCCTCCGGCGCTGCGTGCTTCCGTATCGAGAGTGCGCACCACGATGCTGAAAATGCTTGATCGCGCTGCGGCCGGTGAGTTTTAAGCCAATAGATGAGTATATAGACATCTGTCGGCTGTCATTTATTTACCGTGCATTGCGGCGATGCACCATCGAAATATCTTGCCTCGAAATGGCGGCAGTGGTTACATGCGCATGTACGCATATATTTGATGAATAAATAATGGATCCAGACCTCGACAATGAGGAAATGGCAGAAGTGTTCGAGGAAGTCTCGAACTACTTTTTCCTGCTCTCCGAGCCGACCCGGCTGAAAATCCTGCACGCGCTATGCCACGGAGAACGCCCGGTGGGTACGATCGTCAAGGAGCTGGGTGCCACCCAGGCGAATGTGTCCCGTCAACTGAACATGTTGTACCGCGCCCGCATTCTCGGCCGGCGCAAGGATGGGGCGCAGGTCTATTACCGTATCGAAGATCAGAACACGATCGAGCTGTGCCGCACGGTGTGCACGCAAATGGCGGACAAGGTGAAGAAGTCGCGCCGGATGCATCAGGACGCAATCGAAAACTTCATGAATTAATCAAGCTTGCATGCAGCACGCATGGCTGCATCAATAATTAAATATGCGCATATGCGCATTTGGTTATATGAGCATGTAGAGATTTTATTTGCATTGGGGTGGAAAGCAGGATGGAAAAACCAGCACGCAGATTTGGCCGTGTCATCAAAGCGCCGGAAAACTATGTCGATCGTGCCTTGATCGATGAAATCAATGCAAATGGGCTGAGCGAAGAGCGGCGCGGTTTCTTGCGGCGCAGTTTTCTCGCTGCCAGTGCCGCCATGACGGCTGGCACTGCGCTTGCCCGGAGCGGCAGCGCGCCGGCGGGCGACGGCGACCCGCTTATCCTGACCTTGCCGGAACATTCACGCACGCTGGGCAAGCCGGTCGCCTCGATGCCCTATGGACTTCCCTCTGCATTCGAAGCCAACCTGCAGCGGCGCGAGTCGCCCGGCCTGACCCGGGTGTCCGCTGCCTCCGTGGCATTCACGCCGCTGCAAGGATTATTCGGAATCATCACGCCGTCCGGCCTGCACTTTGAACGTCACCACCAGGGGTGGCACGATATCGACCCATCGAAGCACCGCTTCATGATCAACGGGCTGGTCAAGAATCCCAAGGTCTATACGATGGATGACCTGATGCGCATGCCGTCGGTGTCGCGCATGCATTTCATCGAGTGTGGCGCCAACACCGCCATGGAGTGGGGCAACGTCGCCGTGCCATCGGTGCAGTATTCGCACGGCATGCTCAGTTGCAGCGAATTCACCGGCGTGCCCTTGTCGGTGTTGCTCGAAGACTGCGGATACGACAAGCGCAAGGCACGCGTCGTGCTGGCCGAAGGGGCCGATGGCTCGTCGATGACGCGCACCATCCCGCTCGACCGGGCGCTTGACGACGTGATCGTCGCCTGGGCCATGAATGGCGAGATGCTTCGCCCCGAGAACGGTTATCCGCTGCGGCTGGTCGTGCCGGGCGTGCAGGGCGTTTCCTGGGTGAAATGGCTGCGCCGGATCGAGGTCGGCGACCAGCCCTATGCGACCAAGGACGAAGCGATCCACTACATGGACGCGATGCCCGACGGTAGCTATCGCCAGTACACGTCGATCCAGGAGTGCAAGTCGGTCATTACCACGCCGTCGGCCGGCCAGCGCCTGGTCGATACCGGGTTCTACAACATTACTGGCCTGGCCTGGTCCGGGCGCGGCAAGGTCAAGCGGGTCGATGTCTCCGTCGACGGCGGCCGCAACTGGCGCACGGCGCGCCTGGAGACGCCGGTCCTGAGCAAGTGCCTGACGCGTTTCAATATTGACTGGGATTGGAACGGCGCGCCCGCGGTGCTGCAATCGCGCGCGATCGATGACACCGGTTACGTGCAGCCGAAAATTAATGAGCTGCGCGCGGTGCGAGGCACCCGCTCGATTTATCACAACAATGCAATCCAGTCCTGGCAGGTGGCGCAATCGGGGGAGGTATCGAATGTCCAGGTTTATTAAGTTTGGCGCCGGCGTGCTCCTGGCCGCCGCTGCCGCCGCTGCGCTGGCCGGGCCCCTGACCAATCTGGGACGCGCCGCCACGCCGAACGAAGTAAAGGCATGGGATATCGACGTGCGGCCCGATTTCAAGGGACTGCCAAAGGGATCGGGCAGCGTATCCGCAGGCCAGGCCGTATGGGAGAGCAAATGCGCATCCTGTCACGGTACCTTCGGCGAGTCGAACGAAGTCTTCACGCCGTTGGTCGGAGGCACCACGCCCGAGGACATCAGGACTGGCCGCGTGGCAGCGCTGGTGAACGGACGCCAGCCGCAAAAGACGACCCTGATGAAAGTGGCCACCGTCTCGACCTTATGGGACTACATCAATCGTGCCATGCCCTGGACGGCGCCGAAGTCGCTGACCACCGACGAGGTGTACGCCGTCACCGCCTACCTTCTCAACATGGGCGAGATCGTGCCTGATGACTTCGTGCTATCGGACAGCGCCATCGCCCAGGCCCAGCAGCGCATGCCGAACCGCAACGGTATGGCGACCAAGCACGGCATGTGGGACGTCAAGGGCAAACCAGACGTGCGCAGCGTGGCATGCATGAAGGACTGCAAGGTGGATCCGGCGCCGCGCTCGACCTTGCCGGAAGCAGCGCGCAATGCCCATGGCAACCTGGCCTTGCAGACGCGTGGCTTTGGCGCAACCCGTGGTGTCGACACCACCGTTCCCGCGCCGTCAGTGCGTGACGCGAAACCGGCAGCCGGTGCGCCTGCCGCCAAGGCAGCAGCCCCGGCCCCGGCGGCGCAGGCCAGTGTTCCCACCGCCCTGTTGCAGGCAAATGCCTGCATGGCCTGCCATGGCGTCGACAACAAGGTCATGGGCCCGGCCTTCGTGGCGGTGCGGGCCAAGTACAAGGACGATCCTGGCGCGGCAGCGTATCTGGCCGGCAGCATCAGGAACGGCAGCGCGGGAAAATGGGGCGCGATCCCGATGCCGGCGCAGGCGCATGTGAAAGACGAGGACCTGAAGGTCCTGGTGGGATGGATCCTGGCTCCGCAGTAGGCCGGGGCAGCGATGGTGCAAGCGATAACAAGTTTAACTAGGAAAATGGAGCACAAATGAAACAAGTTGTATTCGGAATCGCCCTGGCGGCGGCATGCATGGGAGCCATGGCTGCCGACCACCAGGTCAAGATGCTCAACAGCGGCAAGGACGGCGCCATGGTGTTCGAACCGGGCTTCCTGCAAGTCGCCAAAGGCGACACGGTCAAGTTCGTCAAGGCTGACATGTCGCACAACAGCGCGTCGGTCATCACTCCTCCAGGCGCAGCTGCCTGGAAGGGCAAGCCGGACGAAGAAATCTCGGTCAAGCTCGACCAGGAAGGTGTCTACGTCTACGTATGCGAGCCGCACAAGATGATGGCCATGGCGGGTGTCATCCAGGTGGGCAAGGCAAGCAACCTGGCCGATGCGAAGAAAGGCGCGGACGCGCTGTCGAAATCGTTCGTGATGAACAAGGACCGCCTCACCGGTTACATGGGGCAGGTGAAGTAAGCATGCCTGCCGTTTAAGCGGCGGCATTTTCAACGTTTGGAGGATGGTATGAATCAACAGCGGCGCAACGTCATGCGCATTACCTCGGTGCTGGGCGCTGCCTTTGCAGCCGGATTGCTCAAGCCGGAGCAAGTCTTCGCGGCAGAATGGAGTCAGAAGGTGTTCGATGCCAAGAGCCTGGAAGCCGCCGTCAAGGAGCTTGGCGGCGACAAGTTCGCAGTCAGTGCCGACGTGTCGATCACCGGCCCGGACATCGCCGAAAACGGCGCCGTGGTGCCGGTATCGATCGCAAGCAAGGTGCCGAATACGGATTTCATGGCCATCCTGGTCGAGAAGAATCCGAGCGCCATGTCGGCAAGCTTCACGATTCCGGCCGGGACCGAACCGTCCGTCACAACCCGCGTCAAGATGGGCGCCACCTCCAACGTGCATGCCCTGGTGCGCGCCGACGGGAAGTGGCTCGTGGCCAGCAAGGAAATCAAGGTCACCCTGGGCGGCTGTGGCGGCTGAACTCCCAAGAGAATATCAAATAAGGAAAGATCATGGCAGACCCAATGCGTATCCGCGCCAGCCTGGCTGGCGACACGGTTGAAGTAAAAGTCCTGATGCGGCACGACATGGAAACCGGGCAGCGCAAGGACCCCAGCGGTAAAGTCGTCCCTGCCCACTACATCAAGACGCTGGTGGCCAAAGTGAAGGACAAGGTCGTGCTCGACGCGAACTTCGGTCCATCCGTATCGAAAGACCCTTTCCTGTCCTTTAAATTCAAGGGCGCAGCCAAAGGCGACAAGGTCAGCGTCACCTGGGTCGACAGCGCCGGCGACACGCGCACCGACGAAGGCGTCATCAGCTGAGCATCAAGGCCGCTTCCTGCCGGGAGCGGTCGCATGCGCGGCAACAGACCGCGCAGTCCAACAACAAGGAGACAGGCATGAGCAACATGCGTTTCGGTGTGACCGCTTTGATCGGCTTGACGCTGCAGGGCGCGTGCGCGGTGGCGCTGGCACAGGCATCGGCAACCGACGAGATCGCGAAATACCGCCAGATGCTGGCCGACGGTAATCCTGCCGAGCTGTGGGAAATGCGCGGCGAGGAATTGTGGAAGAAAAAAGCGGGACCGAAGAACGTCACGCTGGAGCAATGCGACCTCGGCAAGGGCCCAGGCGTGCTCAAGGGCGCGTACGCGGCGCTGCCGCGCTACTTCAAGGATGTCAACAAGGTCATGGACCTCGAGCAGCGCCTGCTGCATTGCCGCATGACGCTGCAGGGCCTGAGCCTGGCGGACGCCACCAAAGTTCCGTTTGGAGCGGCGGGCAAGCAGTCCGACATCGAGGCCCTGGTTGCGTATATCACTTCCGAGTCGCGTGGCACCACGATGGCAGTGTCGACCAGCCATCCGTTGGAGAAGCGCGCCTACGAGGCAGGCAAGCAGCTGTTCTTCTACCGGGGCGGCGCGCATGATTTCGCCTGCGCCACCTGCCATTCGACCACCGGGCAGCGCATCCGCCTGCAAGAGCTGCCGAATATCCTCAATACCGTCAATGCACAGGCGGCCTACACCACCTGGCCCGCTTACCGCGTCTCGCAGGGCGAAGTGCGCACCATGCAGCACCGGCTCAACGATTGCTTCCGCCAGCAGCGCTTCCCCGAGCCCCTGTACGCATCCGATGCCATCACTGCGATCACGATGTTCCTGGCGAAAAACGCGAACGGCGGCGTGTATGCCGGTCCGGCACTGAAACGATAGGAGAGAGCGATGACACCACTTGCAAGAAAGCTGATTGTCGTGCTGGGCGCGGCCGCCGTGGCCGGTTGCGCCACCGTCGCCGCCGACACCGACTACCGTCAAGTCGCACTCGACCTGTTGAAGCAGGACTTCCGTTCCAAGGGGCCGGCGACGCTCGAACGCGTCATTGCCCAGGACGAGGCCCAGCAGTTGTGCAGCCAGTATCCGCAGGAGCGGCCTGCCGAGGTCGCTGCACGCATCGAGGCGGCGCAAATGAAGAACATCCGCCTGCCGGCCGACGGCAAGTATATGGGCAGCTGGCAGGAAGGCGAGAAGATCGCGCAGAACGGCCGCGGCATGCAATCGTCGGATCAGGTGGGTAGCGCCAACGGCGGCAATTGCTACGCCTGCCACCAGATCACGAAGAAGGAAATCTCATTCGGCAATATCGGCCCCAGCCTTTACCAGTACGGCAAAATCCGCGGCAACAGCGACGAGATGCTGAAGTACACCTGGGGCAAGATCTATAACGCGCAAGCCTACACGGCCTGCTCGAACATGCCGCGTTTTGGCCATAACGGGATCCTGACGGAAGCGCAGATCAAGGATGTGATGGCCTTGCTGCTCGATCCCGCATCGCCAGCAAACCAGTAAAGGCCAGGTGCGGGCCGGCAGGTCCGCATCCAGCGCAGTCGTACAACAGAGGACATAGCATGGGAATGAATCGGCGCGAATTCGCGCAGTTGCTCGGGATTGCCGCCGCCGGCGGCATGTTGCTTAATTCGAAGGCCGCTCTGGCGGCGCCGTCGCCCGGCGCCCTGTATGATTTGCCGCGCTTTGGCAACGTGCACTTGCTTCACTTTACCGATTGCCATGCGCAACTGATGCCGGTGTATTTCCGCGAGCCGAGCGTGAACATCGGCCTTGGCGCTGCCGCCGGCCGCATGCCGCACCTGGTCGGCGATGCATTGCTCAAGGCGGTCGGCATCCCGGCGAACACGCCGCAGGCGCATGCCTTCACGTCGCTCGACTTCGAGCAGGCGGCCCGGACCTATGGCAAGGTGGGCGGATTTGCGCACCTTGCCACCCTGGTCAAGAAAATGAAGGCCGGGCGGCCAGGCGCGCTGCTGCTCGACGGCGGCGACACGTGGCAGGGGTCGGGTACCGCGCTCTGGACCAAAGGCCAGGACATGGTCGATGCCGGCTTGCTGCTGGGAGTGGACGTCATGACCGCCCATTGGGAAATGACCCTGGGCGATAAACGGGTGCAGGAAATCGTTGGCAAGGATTTCAAGGGCAAGGTCGATTTCGTCGCCCAGAACATCAAGACCAACGACTTCGGCGACCCGGTGTTCGCCCCCTACGTCATCAAGGAAATGAATGGGGTGCCGGTGGCGATCATCGGCCAGGCCTTCCCCTACACCCCCATTGCCAATCCGCGCTACATGATTCCCGACTGGAGCTTCGGCATCCAGGAAGAAAACATGCAAAAAATGGTGGACGAAGCGCGCGCCAAAGGCGCGAAGGTCGTCGTCGTACTGTCGCACAACGGCATGGACGTGGACCTGAAGATGGCCTCGCGCGTGCGCGGCATCGACGCCATCCTGGGCGGGCATACGCACGACGGCGTCCCGGTGCCGGTAACGGTTGCCAATGGCGGCGGAAAAACCCTGGTCACCAATGCAGGCAGCAACGGCAAATTCCTCGGTGTGCTGGACTTTGATGTGCGCGGCGGGCAGGTCCATGGCTTCCAGTATCGCCTGTTGCCCGTCTTCGCCAACTTCCTGCCGCCCGACCGCGACATGGCGGCCCTGGTCAGCAAGGTACGCGCGCCCTACGAAGCGAAGCTGAACGAGAAGCTGGCCGTGACCGAGGGTACGCTCTACCGGCGCGGCAATTTCAACGGCACCTTCGACCAGCTGATTGTCGACGCGCTCATCGCCGTCAAGGGTGCGGACCTGGCGTTTTCTCCCGGCTTCCGCTGGGGCACCTCGCTGCTGCCGGATAGTCCGATCCTGATGGAACACTTGATGGACCAGACGGCGACGACTTATTCGCATACCACCCTGACGGCAATGAGCGGCGCGACCATCAAGACGGTGCTCGAGGACGTGGCGGACAACTTGTTCAACCCCGATCCCTACTACCAGCAAGGCGGCGACATGGTGCGCGTGGGCGGCATGACCTATGCCATCGATCCGGCGGCGCCGATGGGATCGCGCATCAGCGACATGCGCCTGCACGGCAAATTGCTCGATGCCGGCAAGTCGTACAAGGTCGCAGGCTGGGCCCCGGTCGCCGAAGGTGCATCGGGCGAGCCGGTATGGGACGTCGTGGCGCAGTGGCTGCGCACGGAAAAAGTCGTCAAGCCGCGCAAGCTGAATACGCCGCGCCTGATCGGCATGAAGGGCAATCCGGGCATCCTGGCCTGACAGTCCAAAAGGAAATGCAATGCGAAGAATGAGCTCGAAGGCCGCGCTGGCGGCGACGGTGCTTGCGCTGCTGGCCTTGAAACCGGCGCTCGCAGTGGAAGCGAGCGCCGTTGCGCCGAACAAGCAGACAGTGGCGGGCCGCTACCTCGATGCGCGCGAAGCCTACCGGATGAAGCAGGAACTGGGACCGCGCGCCTACTTCATCGATGTGCGTACGCGCTACGAAGTCGCCTATGTCGGCCTGCCAACCGTGGTCGATGCGAATATCCCTTATGTGGAACATCCCGAGGATGCACCCTGGGACGACAAGGCAGGGCGCTTCAAGCTCGACGTCAACAGTGATTTCGGACCGGAGGTTGCGCGCCGCCTGAAAGCAGCGGGACTGGGCAAGGATGCGCCGGTCCTGTTGATCTGCCGCTCGGGCGACCGCAGCGCACGCGCAGCCAACCTGTTGAGCCAGCTCGGCTATACCGCCGTCTACACGGTTGTCGACGGCTTCGAGGGCGACGCCATCGCTTCCGGCGACAAGCAGGGCCAGCGTCTCCTGAACGGCTGGAAGAACGCCGGGCTGCCATGGTCTTATAACCTGGGCAAGGCGCGTGCCTATTTCCCTCAATATTAGGCCACGAAAGCCCTCGCTGCGGCCACTGCGCATTGTTGCGCTGGCAGCGGCCGTACTGACGGGAGACACGGGCGCGGCGACGCCCAGGGCAGGCTTGCCTGCTGCTTCGCAACTCGGCCGGGACGGTCGTAACGCGCTGCAACGTGGCGTGCCGATTGTCATCCTGTTCTCGCTGCCCGGCTGCCCGTATTGCGAAACGGTGCGCCGCAATTACCTGCTTCCGCTGGCGCGTGAGGGGGCGAGTCGGCAGCGGCCGCTGGTGCGTGAGGCGGACCTGTCATCGATGGCGCCACTGCGCGGGTTCGGGAAGGAGTCCAGTAGCGGCAAGGCGCTGGCGGCCAACTACAAGATTCGCGTGGCGCCCACTGTCGTCGTCGTCGACGGGCGTGGCACTTTGCTGGCGCCGCCGCTCGAGGGCGGCGACGTCTCCGGCATGTATGGCGCCTACCTCGACAATATGCTCGCCGCCGCGCGCGGCACGCTCGCCCACACTCCCGCGCAGTCACCGAAAAGGATCGAACAATGAAGGCACTTTCATGCGCGCTCGCCCTGGCGGCACTCCAGGCCAGCCAGGCCATGGCACAGACCGCCTCGCCGCAAGCGGCAACCTATACGATTACCCTGATGAGCCCCGAGCTCGCCCTGCAGGCGGCGCAGGCCGCCATGCATGCCTGCCGCCAGGCCGGTTATCAGGTATCGGTCGCCGTGGTCGACCGCACCGGACAGGCCCAGGTGTTGCTGCGCGACCGCCTGGCGGGCATCCACACGGCGGACGCGGCGGCCGACAAGGCGTGGACGGCGGCCAGCTTCAAGACCGGCACGACGGCGCTGGCGAAGGCGACCATGAGCGGCACGGAAGCTGCCGGCATCCGCCACATCCCGCGTGCGCTCGCCGTTGGGGGAGGCCTGCCGATCGAAGCGAACGGTTCGCTGCTGGGCGCCATCGGCATCTCGGGCGCGCCGAGCGGCGCCGCCGACGACGCCTGCGCGCGCAGCGGCCTGGCGGCGATTGCCGACGACCTGAATTTCTGACGGGACAAGAACATGCAATTCATCCGAACCATCACGGCATGCGTGGCAAACAGGTGCAGGCTGTGGATGCTGGCCCTGCTGGCGGGGACCGCGCTAACGGCGGGCGCGGCGCCGGCTCCCGTACTCAAGCCGGTCAAGATCAGCGCACACGCTTATGTATTCCAGGGCAAGGCCGGCATGGCGGACAACGCCAACGCCGGTTTCATGTCGAACGCCGGGTTCGTCGTTACCCGCGACGGCGTCGTTGTCTTCGATGCCCTCGGTACGCCGGCGCTCGGCGAGGCGATGGTGCGTGCCATTCGCGGCGTCACCCGCCAGCCGATCCGGCGCGTCATCGTCAGCCACTACCATGCGGACCATTTTTACGGCTTGCAGGCGTTCAAGGCCGCCGGAGCGGAAATCTGGGCGCACGAGCAGGGCCGCGCCTATCTCGCTTCCGACGTTGCCGCGCTGCGTCTCGCGCAGCGCAAGGAATCGCTCAAGCCCTGGGTCGACAGGCACACGCGCCTGCTGCCGGCGGACCGCTGGCTCAGCTTCCCCGACGGCAAGCCGATGGCCTTCGAGATGGGTGGTCTGCACTTCCGCGTCATCGACAGCAGCGGCGCCCATGCGCCCGACGACATCATGCTGGCGGTGGACGAGGACCGCCTGCTGTTCGCGGGCGACCTGTTCTTCACCGGCCGCCTGCCTTTCGTGGGCGATGCCGACAGCCGAGTATGGCTGGGTGCGCTCGACCGCATGCTGGCCTTGTCCCCGGCGGTCGTGGTGCCGGGCCATGGCGACGTGTCGCGCGACCCGCGCCGGGATCTCGAGCTGACCCGGTCCTACCTGACTTTCCTGCGCAAGGTAATGGGCGAAGCCGTTGCCGAGCTGTCGTCGTTCGACGAGGCGTATGCCAGAGTCGACTGGAGCCCGTATGCAGGTTACCCTGCATTTGCGCAGGCGAATCGCTTGAACGCCTACGGCACCTTCCTGCTCATGGAGCGGGAAAGCCTGCAACAGAAGTAAACCTGCCATTCGTCTGCATGTCCACCCCGAGGAGACTTTATGAAACTGTTCCGTGCAATCGCAACCGTGCTGTGCCTGGCGTTCGCCGCCAGCGCCGTTGCCAACGCTGCCCCACGCGAAGAGAAAGTTGTTTATCACATCAACGATTCGAGCAACGCGATGATGGCGCTCGGGAACATTCGCAATCACCTGAATGCCAGCCCGAAGGCCAGTATCGTCGTGGTCACGCATGGCCCCGGCATCGACTTCCTGCTCGAGGATGCCAAGGACAAGAACGGCAATCCCTACGATGCGGTGGTGCAGGAGCTGTCGAACCGGAACGTCAAGTTCCGGGTCTGCAATAACACGCTGGAGGCGCGCAAGATCGACCGCAAGCGCATCCTGCCGGAAGCGACGGTGGTGCCCTCCGGCGTGGCGGAAGTGGCGCGCCTCCAGTTCCAGGAAGGCTATGCTTACCTGAAGCCCTGAACACGACGGCCCGGCTGATGAATCACGTAGCCGGGTTCAGTCGCGGATGGGTTTCTTCGCCCCAGTGATGCAGTACCAGGCCGGACAGCGCCATGGCGATCGCAACGAACCAGAAAGCGCTCTCGATCCGGCCACCGAGCATGGCGGCCCCTCCCAGGCCGAGTGCGCCAATGCCATAGCCCAGGTCGCGCCAGAAGCGGTAGATGCCGATCGCGGATGCACGCCAGTCAGGATGAGCGATATCTGCCACCGCTGCGCTCAGGTTGGGATACAGCATGGCCATGCCAAGGCCGGTGACAGCGGCGGCCAATCCCCACCAGATCGAGCCGGACCCCAGCGGCAGCAAGGCGACGCCTGCTGCACACAGCCACATACCCAGCACATTGAGGCGATGACGGCCGATGTGGTCGTAAAGCCGGCCTGTAAACAGTTGAGCCACACCCCAGGTGAAGCCATACATGCCGGTGATCCAGCCGACCTGGGGAAGGCTGGTACCGTGCTGGTGCAGGTAAACCGGCCAGAATATCCAGACCAGCGCATCGACGAACTTCTCGACCAGCCCGGCCTGGCAAATGGCGGCGAGGCGCCGGTCGCGCCAACTCATCAGGATGAACATCTCACGGGTCGACGGGCTTGCGCTGACGCCGGACGGGTAGCGCGGGCGCGGTGCATTGAGCGCATCCGCAGGCTGAGTCTTCAGCTCGGCGTGTGCCCATGGAAGGGTCTCCCGTACTGCAAGCAGGACGAACATTGTCGCCGCGCCGATGACAATGGCGCCGAACCATAGCAAGCCGGAGCGCGCGCCCAGCATCGACGCGAGGTAGCCGGTCAGCACGCCCGCGGATGCGACGCCAAAGTATCCGGAAAATTCGTTCAGGCCGATGACCAGTCCACGCTGGTCTGCTCGGGTGATATCGAGTTTTGCAGTCTGGGTCATCGACCATGTCAACCCTTGGTTAATACCCAGCAGGACAGTCGCCAACACGATCCAGTTCCACGATGGCGCGAAATAGATGAGCAATGGTATTGGCACGGCTGCCAGCCATCCCATCAGCAACACCAGGCGGCGGCCGAGGCGTTCTGCCAGGCGGCCGGCAACGAAATTCATCGTTCCCTTGACGAAGCCGAATGCGACAACGAAAGCTGCCAGCAGCATGAATGAACCGCGTGGCACGCCGAACTCGCTCTCGGCCAGGGCTGGCACGACGGTCCGCATCATGCCAAGCGTCATGCCGACCAGCAGTACCTGAAGCAAGTGCTGGAGTACCTGCGCCAGGTTCGCCCGAATGCCGAAGCGTAAGGCAGTCATCCCTGCGGGCTGGCGCTCATCTGCTGGCAATAGCGGACGAGGTTGTCCGGCAGGTCCAAGGGGCATACGCCGCACTGGCGGTTGCCCGGCACGGCGTGGTCGATGAAAGTAGGGTAGGGCAAATTCAGGTTGGCCATGATTTCGCGGAATTCTTCCAGCGTCTTGCCTTTACCCAGCCGTGGATTGCGCAGCTTTTCCTGTGCAATCGACGTGACGAAGCGTTCCTTGTAATCGTGGGCGGGGTAGACGAGGGTTTCGTCCGGCAATGCAAACAGCTTTTCGGTAACGCTTCGGTACAGCGTATCGGCATCGCCGTTCTGGAAGTCGGTGCGTCCGCAGCCCTCGATCAGAAGGGCGTCGCCGGTGAACACGCGCTCGCCCAGCAGGTAGGCAAAATGCCCATCCGTGTGCCCGGGGGTATGCAGCGGCTGGATGAGGAGGCCGGCCATCCCGAACGGCTTGCCTTCCTCGATACCGACATCGGCACAGGCAAGGCGGTCGAAGGCCGGCGCCGCGATCTTGCTGCCAGTCCGGCGTTTGAGTTCGAGCGCGGCAGTGATGTGGTCGGCATGGATATGGGTGTCGAGCGTGTATGCAAGACGCAAGCCCAGGCCGTGAAGCACGGCGAGGTCCCGGTCCATGCTCGAGATGACGGGATCGATCAGGATCGCCTGTCGAGTCTGTTCATCGCCGAGCAGGTAGGTATACGTGCTGGAGACAGGCTCGAAGAGTTGGCGGAAAATCATGGCGTTACCTCCTGCATGGGTTGATTGGTGTCAGGCGCCGTGCGGCAGGCCCAGATTCTGGTTTGCCGGCACGGCGACATCGATCAGCTTCGGCTTGGGCAAATTCAGTTCGCTCATCAGCTTGCCGAAATCTTCACGGCTGCGGTTGGCCAGGCGGGCGTTGTGCCGCTTTTCCCAGCCGATCGTCGAGACTGCCTGGCCCTTGTAGTCGTGCCCCGGCCACATGCGCGTGTCGTCCGGCAGCGAAAACAATTTGGCGGTCACGCTGTCGTAGAGGGCATCGCTGCTGCCGCTCTGGAAGTCGGTGCGGCCGCAGCCGTCGATCAGCAGCGTATCGCCGGTGAAGGCATTGCCGCGCCAGACATAGCTCATGCTGCCGGCCGTATGGCCGGGCGTATGCAGCACCTTGATTTCCTCGCCATCGCCGAAGCGGATGACGTCGCCGTCGTTCAATTGCAGTTCGGCGGGAGCGATGCCGCAGCCGCTTGGCACCGCCGCCTGCGCGCCGGTCAGTTCGCGCAGCTTGCCGGCGGACGTGACGTGGTCGGCATGCGCGTGCGTTTCCAGGACATAGACCAACCGCAGCCCGAGGCGCTCCAGGTGACGCAGGTCGCGCTCCCAGTGATGGTCTACGGGATCGATGATGACGGCCTGGTTCGACCCCGGCGCCGTCAGGATATAGGTGAAGGTCGATGATTCGGTATCGAACAGCTGGATGGGATTCAGGTTCATCTTGGTTTCCTCGATCAATGGTAACGAAACTTGTTTACGACATTGCCTTGACGATCATCGCGATGGCGACGATCGCTGAGACGATTGCAAAACCCTTCTGTAACTGCGGTCCGGCAAGACGGGATGCGAGCGAGCGGCCGCCGAGCATTCCTGCAAGCGCGCCTGCCGAGAAAGGCAGCGCGAGCGCCCAGTCCAGACGGCCGCTCGCAGCGGTGGTGGCGACACCCATCAGCGAAATCAGGGCGATGACGGCCAGCGAGGTCGCTACGGCCGACTTCATCGGCAGGTCCGTGTAGCGCTGCAATGCGGGCACCATGACAAAGCCCCCGCCCACGCCGAGCAGCCCGGAGAGCAGGCCGGCGAGACCGCCCGACAGGGACATGGCCAGTGCGCAGGGGCGGGTCCAGATGAAGCGCCCGCTACCCACGTCGCGTTTGCACACCACTTTGGCGGCCGTGGCGATGGGGCCATTACCCGATGCCTGCCTGAACGTTTTGAGGGCGACATACAACAGCACCAGCGCGAACAGAACGGCCAGCCAGCGGCTGTCGACTTGCCGCGCTGCCCACAGGCCCGCCGGCGACAGGACCATGCCGGTGGCCGCGATCAGCACGGCGGCGCGGTAGCGCACGATCCCGGCACGCAAGCCCAGTACCGCCCCCAGCGCAGCAGCCATGCCGACCGCCATGAGTCCGACCGGTCCGGCCTCGGCAACGCTGACGCCGGTGCCGAAAATCAGCAGCGGGACGGCCAGGATGCCGCCACCCGCCCCGGTCAGGGCGAGGATCACCCCCACCACCAGGCCCAGTCCGACGCTGGTCAGCATGCCAGCCTCCCGTTCGGCGTGTCCATGTTCAGGCCTTGCCCTGCGCGCGTGTGGCCGAGACGCGTTCCAGCACTTCGAACAGCGCCATCCCGGCCAGCATCGCCAGCGTGAAGAGCAGCGGCTTGTCGCCGCCCGTCGCGAGCGACGCGAGGGCAGGGCCCGGGCAATACCCGGCCAGTCCCCACCCGGCGCCAAAGGCGAGCGAACCGAGTACAAGGCGGCGGTCGATGACAGTCGCCGTCGGCAGGCGCATGGGCGCGCCCAGCAGGGAACGTTGACGTTTGCGCGCCACGCCGAATGCGAAAACGCCCACCAGGATCGCACCGCCCATCACGAAGCCGAGCGACGGATTCCAGTTGCCTGCCAGGTCGAGAAAGCCGATCACTTTGGCGGGATCGGTCATGCCGGATACGATCAGGCCGATGCCGAACAGCAGGCCGACCAGTAAAGCCATGAAGATTTGCATGTCGATTCCCTCAGTTGAAGACGTGGCGAACGAGATAGACCGTGACGAAGCCGGCGAACATGAACGCCGCCGTGGCGACCAGCGAACGGGGCGACATGCGTGAAATCCCGCAGACGCCATGGCCGCTGGTACAGCCGGCGCCGTAGCGGGTGCCGAGACCCACCAGCAGGCCGGCGGCCACCAGCGTGCCGGCGCCGGCATCGACGGTGACTTCAGGCAGCGCCGCGAACAGGCCGTACACGACGGGGGCTGCAAGCAGGCCGGCCAGGAAGGCCACGCGCCAGCCGGCGTCACCGCGCTCTACGCGCAGCAAGCCGCCTAGAATGCCGCTGATGCCGGCGATCCTGCCGTTGAAGAGGACAAAGGCGGCGGCGGCCAGTCCAATCAGTACACCGCCGGCAAGTGCCGCCTGCGGCGTGAAGTTAACCCAGTCAATCGTCATGTCGTTTCTCCTTTGCCTGGCTGGCAGAACAATTCATAAAGGACCTGCATGATCGCCGTCGCCTCGCGGCTGTCGATCTTGTAAAAAATCTGCTTGCCCTCGCGCCGGGTGCTGACGAGACCTTCCTCGCGCAGCACCCCAAGCTGCTGGGACAGGGTCGGCTGCTGGATTTGCAGCAGCGTTTCGAGTTCGCTGACGCAGAACTCGCCTTGCGTCAGCTGGCACAGCAAGAGCAGCCGGTCGGGATTGCCCAGCGTTTTCAGCAGGCCGCAGGCTTGGCTCGCGGCCGATTGCATCGCCTGGAGATCCAGTTTCTGTACATCGCTCATCTTGAATCCTTCTTGTGTTTCGTTATTCCTGAAGATATTATATTCACTTACGATATATCTTTCAATAGATTGTTGACGAATTCCACCACAGGGAGATCACATGAGCATCCGTTACCTCGATAAAGATTTCGCAATTACCTCGCAAGTTGGGCCTGACGCCTTGCCAGGGCTGCGCGACGCAGGTCTGGCGACCATCATTTGCAACCGGCCCGACGGCGAGGCCGCCGACCAGCCGTCGTTCGCCGTAGTGGCGGAGCAGGCGGCCCAGTGCGGCGTAGAGGCGCATTACCTGCCGGTTGTTCCAGGAAAAATCACCCCGCGCGACGTCGAGGCCTTTGCTGCGCTGATTGCCGCGGCGCCGAAGCCGGTGCTGGCCTACTGCCGCACCGGCCTGCGGGCCGAAACCTTGTGGCAGCTTTCCGAGGGGCTGCGGCAGCAAGGGCAAGGGAACGCAACGCGCACGTGAACGCGCACGTTAATGCGCAGTTAATCCGGGAACGAGAAGCTAGGCCAGCGCAGGTTCGGCGTGCAGGACTAAACCTTAACGAAAGGAATGCAATATGTTTTTTCAACGGGTAAAAACGAAGGGGCTGGGCCACAATGCCTATGTGCTCGGGTGCGGCGACGGGCTTGCGGTCGTCGTCGATCCGCGGCGCGACGTGGCAGAGTATCTGCAACTCGCCCGCGACAATGAGCTGCGCATCGCGTATTGCATTGAAACCCATCGCCAGGAGGATTTCGAGTTCGGCTCCGCGACCCTGGCCGAAGTGACCGGTGCGAAGATTCTGGCAGGTAAGCACCCCCTTTTCGGGCGCGTCGATGTGGCGCTTGACGATGGCAAGGAATTCAAGGTGGGTACAACCCGCTTCGTTGCGCTGGCCACGCCGGGGCACACTCCCGAGAGCATGTCCTATGCGGTCTACCCCGAAGACACCGGCGACCAATGCTGGGCCGTCTTCACCGGGGATACGCTCTTTGTTGGCGATAGTGGCCGGACCGATTTGTCGGACCCGAATTTGACGGCGGAAAATGCAGGCGTCCTCTACGATTCGGTCCACCGGAAGCTGGCGCCGCTCGGCGACCAGGCGTTCATCCTGCCAGCGCATGGGTCGGGATCTGCATGCGGAGGCAATATCTCCGAGCGCGACGAGTCGACGCTCGGTATCGAACGTGCGACAAACCCGGTTTTCAAGAAAAGCCGCGAAGAATTCATGAAGCAGAAGGCCGGAGAAAACCTGCCCAGGCCGCCGTACTTTGCTCACATGGAGGTCGTCAATCTGAAAGCCGGGCGGCCGCTGCCTCCCTCCCTTGGGGATCATGTGCTTGCGCCTGACGCCTTCCGCGAGCGCATCCAGGGCGCGATCGTGATCGATACGCGGCCGCCCGAAGCCTTCGCAGGGGCGCATATCCCGGGCTCCTACAACGTGTGGCTGGAAGGGCTGTCCAGCTTTGGCGGATGGATCGCAAAAGATCAGGCCAGCATCTTCATCGTGGTGGAACAGCCCGGGAAGGCGCCTGCGGCAATCGCACAGCTTGCCCGCATCGGCATCGACAGCGTCGAAGGCGTGCTTGTCAACGGGGTCGAGACATGGCGCGAAAAGGGACTTCCCATCGAAACGCTCGGTACGACCAGCGCCACCGAAGCCGCACGCTGGCGTGAGGAAGGAGGGCTGTTCATCCTCGACGTGCGCGACGACATGGAGTGGGAAGAAAAGCATATTCCGGGCGCGCACCATACCTTCGTCGGGCATCTCGAAGAAAACCTGCCGGCGATTCCAAAGGACCGGCGAATCGTTGCCCACTGCAGCGTGGGGAACCGCTCCGGGCTGGCGGTGAGTATTCTCCGGCGCAATGGGTTCACGAATGTGTACAACATGCTCGGCGGCATAACGGCATGGGAGAAGCTTGGTCTGCCCTTGGAGAAGAATCAGGCCAAATAAGCGAGCCGATGGACCCGCGCGCGACGGCATATACGCCGGCCCGCGCGGAAAGGGGCTCCGTGTGGCCATGGTGCAACGCCATGCGTTAGGACGGTTTCCTTAACGTTGCGTTAACCGGGGCGATGTAGCATCGCGCCTCGAAGAACAATCATTGCTTGAATTCAATTGGCCGGTTGCCAGCGTGAGATTGGGCGTGAGGCCGGCGGGGCCGCATGAGCAGGTAACTTGCTCAACCAGTGAACTTCGCCGGCTTTCCTCAAGCGAATGAAAAAATCATCCTGCGCAGGCGTCCAGACGCGCAGCGCTCCCATCAAATACTGATTCCATGCCAAAAACCATTGGTCTTCTGCTGGCGTTAAGCTTTACCGCTTCCCTTTGTGCGCTCGGTTTTCTTATCTGGGCCATCGCCCGGCGCCAGTTCTCGTTGTCGCAGCGAGACGCGAACACGATCTTCGAACCGGGCGAGACCGGCGCGCCTGACGACCCAACTGCGTTCGGGCGTCCTGCGCTCGGTACGGACGCCCACCGGTTCGACGCGATGCGCGAGCGGATCGACATTGCCGGACGGCGCACCGTGATGCTGATGGTGGCGGTGGCCGCATTCTGGCTGGTGCTCGGTTCCGTGTTCGGCGTGATCGCCTCCCTGAAACTGCACCTGCCCGACTGGTTGTCCGCCCATGCGCCATTGACCTTCGGCCGCATGCGCACCATGCACCTGAACCTGGTTGCCTACGGTTGGCTGTCCGTGGCCGGCATCGCCTCGGCGCTGTGGATCGTGCCGCGCATTTTTCATACGCCGCTGCGTCATCCGGGGGTGGCGATGTTCGGAGCGATGGTCTGGACCCTCGGCGTCGGCATGGGCGTGACCGCGATTGCGCTGGGCCATACCCAAGGCGTGGAATGGCTGGAAATTCCATGGCAGATCGGCCTGCTGCTGGCTGTCGGCGGCGCCTGTCTCGCGTTTCCCCTGGTGATGACGGCGCGCCACCGCAAGTCGCATCACATCTATGTCTCCGGCTGGTATTTCCTGGGTGGACTGGTATGGTTTCCGGTCCTGTATGTGATCGCCAATCTCCCGGGCCTGCACGCCGGCGTGCAGCAGGCAACGGTGAACTGGTGGTATGCGCACAATGTCCTGGGCTTGTGGCTGACGCCGCTCGGCGTCGGGACCGCGTATTACCTGATCCCGAAGATCGTCGGCCAGCCGGTCTATTCATACAGCCTGTCGCTGCTCGGTTTCTGGGGACTGGCCCTGTTCTACAGCCAGGTCGGCATTCACCACCTGATCGGCGCACCGGTGCCGACCTGGCTGGTGACGATGTCGATCGTGCACAGCGTCATGATGTTCATCCCGGTGATCGCGGTCGCGGTCAACCAGCACACCACGGTGGCCCGCAACGCCTGGGCGCTGAAGGAGTCGGTGGCGCTGCGCTTCGTTGCGCTCGGCGCGCTGATGTACACGCTGTCGTCGTTCCAGGGTTCGATCGAGGCGCTGCGCGCGGTCAATTCGGTCACCCACTTCACGCACTACACCGTCGGCCACGCCCACTTGGGCGCCTATGGCTTCACGACGATGGTGCTGTTCGGCGCGATCTACTACATGCTGCCTTACCTGACCGGGCGCGACTGGCCGTGGCCGCGCCTGCTCAAACTGCACTTCTGGCTGGTTGTCGGCGGCTTTGCGCTGTACTTCTTCGCCGTGTCGCTGGGCGGCTGGATCCAGGGCGTCGGCCTGCTGGACGTCGGGCGCTCGTTTGAAGCGATCACCAGGGCAACCATCCCCTACCTGCAGGCGCGCTCGGTCGGCGGCACCCTCATGACCGCCGGGCACTTTGTATTCGCATTCCATATCGCCGCGCTCCTGCTGGGCAAGGGCAAGCCACGCTTGTCGCTTGCCGACCAGGCGCCGGCGGCCGTCAACGCGGGAGCATGATGATGAACCGGCTTATTCCTATCTTTGTCGGCGCGATCGCCATCCTGGCCTTCGCCACCCTGATGCTGGTGATTATTCCCGGCGCCCAGATCCGCGATCAGGCGCCGGCACCCGGCCTCGTCGATTACTCGCCGCAGCAGCTGGCCGGGCGCCAGCAATACATCAACCAGGGCTGCGTGTACTGCCACAGCCAGCAGCCGCGCGCCGCCGGCCAGACCCTGGCCGACATGGCCAAGGGCTGGGGTCCGGCACCGACCGCCGCCGATTTCGCATTCGATCGCCCGCACCAGCTCGGCACCATGCGTACCGGCCCCGACCTGCTCAACGTCGGCGCGCGCCTGCCGAGCAGGGACTGGCACCTGACCCACCTCTACCAGCCGCGGGCGATTTTCGACTGGAGCATCATGCCTTCCTACTCCTACCTGTTCGAGCGCAAGAAGGTGGCGGAACCCGGCGATGTGGTCGTCAAGCTGCCGCCCGCTTACCAGCCCGAGGGCGAGGTTGTCGTGGCGACGAAAGAGGCACTCGACCTGGTCGCCTACCTCCAGGGCCTGAACCGTACTTACCAGGGTGGCCCCGCCGGCGACCGTATTCGTGACGAAGGCTATGCGCTGTCCAGGAAGGAGCAACAATGAAGAAAACCGATCCACAAAGCCGTCCGCTCAAGGCGCCGGTCGACGAAGCGTTCGATCCCTGGGAACAGGTGCGGCCGGTTCCCCTGTTCGTGTTGGCAGTGGTCTTCGCACTGGCATTCTGGGGCTTGCTCACCTATATCTCCGAATACCGTGCGCAGCGGCGCGGCCTCGAGCAGAAGGCGGAAACGAACTTGCTGGCCCCGGTGCAGGCCGTACCCCCTGCTGCTGCCGGTTCGCTGTCGGGTACGCCCGGCGTGGCCGATGGCGATGCAGCCACGCTACAGCTGGTCGCGCTGGGCAAGGGGCAGGCATGGAGCTGCGCCTCGTGCCACGGCGAAGCGGGGCAGGGCAACCTGAATACGCCGCGTCTTGCCGGTCAGCCGGCCGAGTACCTGCACAAGCAGCTGCAGGACTTCAAGACAGGAGCGCGCCATAACGAGTCGATGCAAGTCGTCGCCCGCGCGCTGTCCGAGGAGGACATGGCAAAGCTGGCCAGCTATTACGCCGGCATCGAGCTGAGCACGACGCTGGCGCCGACGCTCGGCGGCGACCTGGCGCGCGGACGCATGATTGCCGAAAAGGGCGACTGGAAGACGAACGTCCCGGCCTGCTTTTCCTGCCACGGCATGAGCGGCGAGGGCGTGGCGCCCGGCTTTCCGGCGCTGGCCGGGCAGAAGCCGGACTACATCTTCGCGCAGCTGACCGCCTGGCATCAGGGCGAGCGCAAGAATTCGCCGCAGGCACTCATGGATGGCATTGCACAGCGCATGAGTTTCGAGGACATGCGCTCGGTCGCCGACTACCTGGGCTCGATGCCATCGCGCGCCGCGGCGCCGTCCGTGCAGGCAGCGGCGACGCCGCCGACACCCCAACTCTGAGGCCAGCCGCTGGCAAAGGAAGATCATGACACATCCAAAAGAAACCGATAACAGCAGCCCTTACGGCATCGGCCGCACGGTAAAACGGGTCCTGGCCGGCGCCGGCGGCGGCCTGGCCCTGTTCGCCCTCGGCGCGCTGGTGCACCAGAGCGGCGCCTGGGACAAGCTGCGTACCTCGCTCGGCGGCGAGAATGTCGCCCCGGCGCTGACGCACGAGGCGCAGGAGAAGGCGGCGCGCGAAGCCATGCTGGCCGCACGCGCGGCCCGCAAGAAGGACAAGGAGGGCACGGTCCCGGCACCGCTCCAGCCGGTCGGCCATGACGGCTATTTCGTGCCGCCGTCGGAGTCCGAGATTCCGAAGGGGCCTGTGGGCGACGCCATCAAGCGCGGCCGCGACATCTTCGTCGATACCCCGCGTTTTGCCTCGCGCTACGTCGGCAACAGCATGGCCTGCGCCCAGTGCCACCTTGACGCCGGACGCCGCGAAAACTCGGCGCCGATGTGGGCCGCCTATGTGCAGTATCCGAAATTCCGCGCCAAGAACAACAAGATCAACACGCTCGAAGAGCGCATCAATGGCTGCTTCAACTACTCGATGAACGCCCAGGCCTCACCTGCCGGCAAGGCGCCTCCGCCCGGGGACGAGGTCTACAAGGAGCTGATGACCTACATGTACTGGCTGGCCGATGGCGCGCCGACCGGCGAGGAGATGCGTGGCGGCGGCTACATCAAGGTCAAGGAAACGGCGCGCGGTTACGACTACGCGCGCGGCGCCAAAGTGTACGAGCAGAACTGCGTGCTGTGCCACGGCGCTGACGGCCAGGGACGCAAGGAAGCCGACGGCAAGCTGCGTTTCCCGCCGCTGTGGGGACCGGAAGCCTACAACTGGGGCGCCGGCATGGCGCGGATCGATACCGCCGCCGGCTTCATCAAGGCCAACATGCCACTCAGCAAACCGTACAGCCTCTCGGACCAGGACGCCTGGGACGTGGCCGCCTATATCAACGGCCACGAGCGGCCGAAGGATCCGCGCCAGACCGGCGAGATCGAAGAGGCGCGCGCCAAGTTTCACAAGGACGAGAAAAGCTATTACGGCAAGGAAGTCAACGGCAAGCTGCTCGGCGTCGGTGTAGCACGCAGCAACCCGGCGGGAACCTGATCCATGGCCGCGCTGCCGTTCGACGATCTCGACCGTGAGTCGCTGCGGCGCGCAGGCCGCATGGTGGTCAGCATCGAAGGCATGTGGTGCGGCAGCTGCGCCATGGCCGTCGAACGTACCCTTGCCCGCACGCCCGGGGTGACCTGGGCCAGCACCAGCTTCGCCGGCGGTTCGGCACTGATCCGCTGGGATCCGCAGACGATCGACCTCGACGTCCTGTTCGCGCGGGTGCAAAAACTGGGCTACACGATCACACCGCTGCTCGAAGCGCAGGAAGTCGAGGCGCAGATCGATGCCCAGGCACGTGCGGTCTGGATGCGCCTGGCGGTGGCCGCATTCTTCGGCATGTGGAGCATGCTCGGTTCCTTCGCCCTGTACCTGGATGCGGATTTCGCCGCGTCCCCCGCCGCCTGGTGGGTGGCGCTGGCCACCTGCCTGGCCGCGCTGCCGGTGGTCACCTGGTCGGCGGCGGCATTCCACCGCGCAGGCTGGCGCACCCTGCGGGCGGGCGTGCCGGGCATGGACGCCCTGATTTCGCTTGGCGTTGTCGCCGCCAGCGCGCTGTCGGCCTGGGCCCTGGCGCGCGGCAGCGCGCATGTGTACGCCGATACCGCAACGATGCTGGTCACCTTCCTCCTGTGTGGACGCCTGGTCGAACTGTACGCGCGCCGCCATAACTCGGCCGCGGTCAATGCATTGCGCCAGGCGGTGCCCGAGACGGCGCGGCGCGTGGGGGCCGATGGTATTCCGGCCGATATCCCGGCATCCGAGGTGCAGAAGGGCGACCTGGTACTCGTCGACGCCGGCGAGCGTATCGCCGTCGACGGCGTAGTGACCGAGGGCGCCAGCGAGGTCGACTCCGCGGTAGTGAACGGCGAGTCGCTGCCGGTGCCGGTGGGGCCGGGATCGCAGGTCGTGGCTGGTGCAATCAACCTGTCGTGCCGGCTGACGGTCCGTGTCGAGCAGGCCTACGGACAGCGTTTCATCGACCGCATCGGCGTGCGCATGCTCGAACTGTTCGGCGCCCGCAGTGCAGCCGCTTCCCAGGCCGAGCGCTTTGCGCGCTGGCTGATCCCGGGTGCACTGGCACTTGCTGGCCTGAGTTTTTTGGGTAGCTGGCTCGCGCATGGCGACGCAGTCGAAGCAGCACTGCGTGCATTGTCCGTGCTGGTGGCGGCCTGCCCGTGCGCGGTGGGGCTTGCGTTGCCGCTGGCCTATTCGACTTCCGCCGCGAGCGCGGCGCGCAACGGCATCCTGTTTCGCGACCCGGCTTCGCTCGAAGCGCTCGCCAACGCGCGCGAGATCCTGTTCGACAAGACCGGCACGCTGACCGAGGGCCGCCTGGTACTGGCGGAGACGGTCACCGCACCTGGCGTCACCTGCGAGCAGGTTTTGTATTGGGCCGGGCAGGCCGAACACGGTATCGCGCACCCTGTGGCGCGCGCCGTCCTGGAGGCCGCGGCAAGCTTGCCGGATGCCGTGCCGGTCGCCGGCATCGCGCAACGTCATGCGCAAGGCAGCGACTGGCGCAGCACCGACGGCGTGTGCCGGGTATTGGTCGGTAACGCCCGTTTCCTCGAGACCCATGGCGTGCCGGTTCCAGCCGCGATTGGAACGCAAGGCAACACCCGGATCGACGTGGCCCGCAATGGCGCCTGGCTGGGGTCTTTGCTGTTATGCGACGCGATTCGCAAGGATGCCGCGGGCGCGATGTCCGTTCTTGCCGATGCTGGGATCGGGCTGCGCCTGGTGACGGGCGACGAGGCCGGTCCTGCAAGCAAGGTCGCTTTCGTGATCGGACTGTCGAAAGACAGGGTGCATGCAGGATGCAGCCCGGAACGCAAGGCGGAAATCGTCGAATCGGCCGGCCGGCCTGCGGTCTTCGTTGGCGACGGCGTCAACGATGCACTGGCGCTGGCAGGCGCCGATTGCGGCATATCGGTGCAAGGCGCCAGCACCGCCGCCGTGGCCACGGCGGGTGTCGTGATTGCAAGCGGCGGGCTCGATCAGGTCGTGGCGGCCTGGCGCCATGCGCGGCGTACTGTTCGTATCGTGCGCCAGAACCTGGTGTTTTCGATGGCCTATAACGTTCTCGTGCTCGCCCTCTCGTCCACGGGCATGGTACTGCCCGTCGCGGCGGCGTTCGCAATGCTGGGCAGCAGCCTGAGCGTGGTCCTCAATACGACGCGCCTGGAGCGGTTGCGCTAATCGCGCGGCCTGGTCCCGCAAGCCATTCCCGTCTGCGTCGATGCCTTGACTCATGGCCCGGGCGTGATCAGCACGTACGGGTAGGGAGATGCGGAAAATAGTGCCGTGTAGTCGGGTGCCAGAATCATCCGCGCTCCGTTGTTGGTATGCGCGCCTGCACTGTATTCAGGCGGCCGGGTCGATGAGGAATGATACTGTGCATCTGAACGCAGGCGGCGCATGATCGGTCTCATCCCCGCCGCCGGTTGCGCAAGGAGGCGCCAATCCGGGTTTTCAGGCTGGCATCAGCCGCAAGGAAGGGTAAGGCGCGCCCTCATGCCGCCTTGGCTTCCACGTTGCAATACCCAGGAACCTTCATAGCGCGCCGCGATGGCGCGCACAATCGACAAACCGAGTCCACTTCCCTGGCCGCCGCCCTTGCGCCAGAACCGTTGTCCGGCGCGGGCAATGTCGGCCTCGCTCAATCCTTCTCCCTCATCCTCGACCGTGAACCCGACCGACTGGCCCGCAGGCTGAATGCGGATCACGACCGGTGCGTCGGCAGTGCCATAGCGCAGGGCATTGTCGAGCAGATTGCGCAATGCGGTCATTGCAAGCGAGGCCGGGACCCCCAGTAAGCGGTCGGCGCCGCCTTCATCGATAACGTGGATGCGCTGGACGGAGGTGGCAGGGAGCTGATTAATGGCATGCTCGACAACGGTTCGCGCGTCCAGTTGCTGGTCCTCCTCGAATGATACCGAGCCCTCGACACGGGCCAGCATCAGCAACTGCTCGATCGTGCTCTGGAGACGACGCACTCCCTGCTCGGCATGGTCAAGTGCGACACCGGCTGCTGCGCCCGGCTCGCTCAGGCGCGCAACCTGGAGGTGCGTCTTGACTGCGGTGAGCGGCGTACGCAGTTCATGGGCGGCGTCGCCGGTGAATCGTCGTTCGCGCTCGATGGCGCGCTCGATCTTGGCGAGCAAGCCGTTGACGGTCGAGACCAGTGGCGAAAGTTCGCCGGGCAAACCCTCCACAGGCAAGGGCTGCAATGCGTCGGGAGCGCGCGCCGCCAGTGCACCGCGGATCCGCTCAAGCGGTTTGAGGCAGCGCCGTATCGCGAACCACAAGGCAGCCAGGGTAGCGACCATCGCGACCAGGAAAGGAACGAAGGTCGCAAACGCGATGTTGCGGAACAGATGTTCACGGCGTTCTACACGGTCGGCCGTCGTGATGCGCACGCCATTCTGTTCGATCGTATAGCTGCGCCATTCGACACCGTCGATGGAGCGCGTTTGAAAGCCGGGGGCGGCAATGCCCAGGCGGTGAGGGCTATTGCGTGTGCGTCCGACGATTCCCCCGCGCAGAAGCCTGATCTCGCAAGCGACACCATCGGTCCGCACCAGATAAGAGGGCGTTTCCCGGGTGGCCGAACGCGCCGTCAGCGCCGGCGAATCGGCGACCAGCGCGGACACCATGCGCGCAGAGGCGGCGAGCCTTTCATCGAGCGCGTCGCGGAACTCGGTGCGCAGGTCGACCAGGGTCCAGACAGAAGACAGCGTCCAGAACAGTGCGAAAGAAGCGCCAATCGCGACCAGGAGGCGTAATCGAAGCGTTTTCATTTGCCGGCCGGTCCCAGGCGATAACCGAGACCGCGTACTGTTTCGACAATCTGCTGTCCCAGCTTGCGGCGCAGGTGATGGATGTGCACGTTCAGGGCATTGCTCTCGACGCTTTCACCGAGGCCGTAGAGACTGTCTTTCACCTGTTCGGCGCTGAGGATGCGGCTGCCGCAGTTGAGCAGCGTTTGCAGCAGGGCGAGCTCCCTGCGTGACAACTCGACGGGCTCGCCATGCAGCCTGACTTCGGAGGTGGCGGGGTTGAACGATAGCGGTCCGTGTTCGATCAGGTCGATGCTGCGCCCGGCACTACGGCGTTGCAGTGCGTGCAACCGTGCCGTGAGCTCATCCAGGTCGAAGGGCTTGACGAGGTAGTCGTCAGCGCCGGCGCGCAGCCCTCCCACCTTGTCCGTGACGCTATCGCGCGCGGTCAGTACGAGCACCGGGCAGGCCCTGCCGCCGGCGCGCCAGCGCTTGAGCAAGGACACGCCATCCGCGTCCGGCAGCCCCAGGTCGAGGATGATGACGTCGAAGCGGCCCGCCTGGACTGCGGCGTCTGCCATCGAAGCATTCGGCACATGGTCCGCGTCGATCCCCGAAAGCCGCAGCCCGGCGACGATTCCGCTGGCGACCAGCTGGTCGTCTTCCACTACTAGCACGCGCATCAAACCACCCAGTTCCGCAAAAATCTCATCTTACCCGTTTGCGATTACTCCAAGGTTAACGCGGAGCCGTTGGTGCAAGAGCCGCGGCTATCCCTGGTAAGCAAATTAATTCATTCCCTTAACGCTGCGGTAATCGGCAGCCCCTACCATCCGTTTCACGCTCGAAACTCGTCTGTGCCAGGTGCCAGCCAGGCGCGGCAAGCACAGGCGAGGCCTGGAAACGCTCATGAAAGATGAACATGACAGAAGTAATGATCGGACCCCTGGTCTTGCCAGTGAGCCTGTTGGTGACGCTCGTAGCCGTGATCGCCGGGGCTGCAGTGGGAAATCGCATTGCCCGCTCCGATGGCGTGCAAGTGGAGCGCATTTTATTGTTTGTGATAGCCGTTGCCGTGCTGACGGCGCGCGCCGCGTTCGTCGGTGTCTACTGGGACCGTTACGCCAATGAGCCATGGCGGATCATTGACGTACGCGACGGAGGGTTTCGCCTGGCGCTTGGCGTTCTCGCCGCTGTCATTGCCGGCGGCTGGGTAGCCTGGCGCCAGGCTGACAAGCGCAAGGCAGTGATTGCAGGCGTCCTTTCCGGCACGCTGCTATGGGTAGCTGGTACAGCGATGGCTGATCTGTTTCCCGTTGACGGCGGCCTTCCCGAGTTAACGCTTAGCGATTTGGATGGAAGAGAAGTGCCGTTGAGCGCACTCGCCGGCAAGCCGGTGGTGCTGAATTTGTGGGCGACATGGTGCCCGCCATGCCGGCGTGAAATGCCGGTGCTGGAGCAAGCGCAGCGCACGGTGCCGGGCGTGACCTTCGTGTTCGTGAACCAGGGAGAAAGCGCCGAGACGATTCGCGCTTACCTCGATGCGCAATCCCTGACGCTCGAAAACTTGCTCCTCGACCCAGCAGGCAGCGTCGCCGCAGTCGCGCATGCCCCTGGCCTTCCGACTACGATGTTTTTCGATGCAGAAGGAAAGCTCGTCGATCGGCGCATGGGGGAATTGTCGCCGGCGACGCTCGCGCAACGACTCGAACTGCTGACCAGGCCAGCGGTGGTGCCGGCTGCAGGCGCGGGACCTCAAATCAAGGAAATTCAATGATCGCGGCTTTTTTCAAGCTGTTCCGGTGGCGCTTGATTGCGTCGGCTGCAGTGGCATCGCTGTTCATGACGATGCCTGCAGGGGCGGACGATTCGTTCTTGCCGCCGGAGCAGGCATTCAAGTTTTCTGCCCGGATGGACGGGAATGATGCCGAAGTACGCTACGACATCGCGCCCGGCTATTACATGTACCGCGAACGTTTCGCTTTCAAGGCACAGGGCGCCACGACCGGATCACCACGCATGCCGCAGGGCGCCGTTGTTTACGACAAGACCTTCGAGAAAAATGTCGAAACCTACCGCGGAACTGTAACGATTCGCGTACCGGTCACTGGCAGCGGCGCGTTCACGTTGCTGGCGACGTCGCAGGGTTGTTCGGACAAAGGACTGTGCTACTCCCCAATGACCTCGACGGCTGCGCTTGTCGGCGGCGACGCTGGGAACCCCACGCCATCGCCAAGCGTAATCGGGGCTGGCGACGATGCCGGCCGGATCGAGAAGGCATTACTCAGCCGCGACCTGGTGCTGATTCTGCCGATGTTCCTCTTACTCGGCCTGGGCCTTGCTTTCACGCCCTGCGTCCTGCCGATGCTGCCGATCCTGTCCTCCATTATCGTCGGCAACGGCGTCCAGATTTCCCGCATGCGCGGACTGGGCCTGTCTGCCTCGTATTCCCTGGGCATGGCACTGGTGTACACATTGATGGGCATTACCGCCGGCCTCGCCGGACAGGGACTCGCAGCAGCGCTTCAGAACGCCTGGGTGCTGGGAGGCTTCGCACTCCTGATGGCAGCACTCTCGCTATCGATGGTCGGCGTGTATGAGTTGCAGATGCCTGCTGGTATCCAGACGCGGCTGATGGGCAAATCGAACGAGCGCAGCGCCGGCACGCATGCGGGTGTCTTTGTCATGGGTGCGCTGTCGGCGCTGATCGTCGGCCCGTGCGTTGCCGCTCCACTGGCAGGGGCGCTGGTGTACATCAGCCAGACGCGCGATGCGCTGATCGGCGGGAGCGCACTGTTCGCAATGGCGGTCGGAATGAGCATTCCCCTGTTGCTGCTTGGCGCGTCCGCCGGGACCCTGCTGCCGCGTGCAGGCGTCTGGATGAACGACATCAAGAAGTTCTTCGGCGTCCTGATGCTCGGCACGGCCTTGTGGATTGCTTCCCCGGTCATTCCTCCCCGCTACCAGATGGTCGGCTGGGCCGTGCTCGGCCTGGGCTACGCGGTGTGGCTCCTGTCCAGATACCGCAACCCGCTCAATCTTGCCGTCGGTGTGCTCGCCGGCGCCCTAGGTGCAGTGCAGCTGGCGGGGCTGGCGGCCGGAGGCGCCGATCCCTTCGCCCCGTTCACCCAGGCTGCGGACGCGCATGGCGCCGCGACAGCATTCAAGCGCATAGGTAACGCCGCTGAACTCGACGCAGCCCTTGCAGCGGCCGGCGGCAAACCGGTCATGCTCGATTTCTATGCGGACTGGTGCGTTTCATGCAAGGAAATGGAGCGCTTCACTTTCTCCG
Organism: Massilia sp. FBCC-B171; assembly: GCF_059134155.1. Lineage (NCBI taxonomy): Bacteria > Pseudomonadati > Pseudomonadota > Betaproteobacteria > Burkholderiales > Oxalobacteraceae > Massilia > Massilia sp. FBCC-B171. Next base: position 559,817 of record NZ_CP101443.1, read on the forward strand.
ACGCGCGTGTGCGCGCCCAGCTCGACACACTGGTTCTTTTGCAGGTGGACGTAACGGCCAACAGACCTGCCGACCAGGCCCTGCTGAAGCGCTTCGGACTGTTCGGCCCGCCGGGAATCGTGTTCTTTGGCGCTGCGGGAGTCGAGATCACGGGAACGCGCGTGATCGGCTACCAGGACGCCGATGCATTCCTGCATTCGCTTGCAGCTGTCGTCCAACCTGCTACCTGAATCATCCATATCGATCCATCCGGAGAAAGCATGAGTATTAAAAAAGGCAGCATCGTCCTCGCATTCGCGGCGGCAACCGTCATGTCGTCCGCTTTCGCGGCGCAGGCGATACCGAAAGTGCTCAACGGCGCGGTCAGTGCAGGTGTCAAGGTCATCAAGCAGTTCCCCGCCGCGTCGGGTTTGACTGGATGGGTTTTATCGCAGGGCGGGAAGTATTCGGTTGTCTACACCACCGCTGACAGCAAAATACTCATCGCGGGTGCACTGATCGATGAACGCGGCCAGAACCTTTCTCAGCTATACGAAGCGTCGCAGGTGCCGCAGCCGGACCTCTCCACTGCCTTCCGGCAGCTCGAAAAGACAAGCTATGTCGCCGAGGGCAGCACAGGCAATCCGAAGAGCGTCATCTATGCGTTCGTCGACGCGAACTGCCCTTATTGTCATTACCTGTGGCAGGCAGTCCAGCCGTATCAGGCTGCAGGCTTGCAGGTACGCTGGATACCAGTGGCAATGCTGGGGCCGACCAGTATGCCCAAGGCGGTTTCGATCCTCGCTGCCAGGAACAAACTGGCAGCCTTCCGCAGCATGGAAGAGAACCATGGCAAGCCCTGGACTGCGCCAGCGGGCATCAGCGCCACATCCCACCCAGCGCTAGTAACCGCTATCCAGAAGAACGGTGAGGTGATGGATGGGTTCGGCATCGGCGGAACTCCGGGCATCGTGTGGCGCGACAAACAGGGAAAGGTGCACGTCAAGAGCGGCATGCCCCGCCTTTCCGAGTTACCGGGAATTACGGGACTGCCTGGACAGCGCAATACGAATCCGGGCCTGGAGAAGTTCATGTAAGAGCCAGGACGCCACATGCTCGCCAGGCGGGACAGCGAGCAACCACCACATAATTCCACCCGCGACCTGATGCATATTTAACGCTTGAAGGCATACCTGCCGCGGGCGGGTCGGCGCTCGTCCGCCCGGAATGCGTCACGTTGCGGATATACGTCGGCGAATGCCACCCCTCTTCATTTTCTCGATAATTTCCTTAGAGAATCATTTGTTTCACTTCATAATTCTGATTCTTGGTCTGCCTTCATCAGGGTGACCTTCTATTACACTTATCGAGGCAAACATGAAGTTGCGAAACAAGATGGCCCTTTGCATGGCCGTCGTATTCATCCTATTTATGGTCGCGGTCGGAACGGCGATCTCCGGCATGCGCAGCGCTGCCGCACAGTTCGACAAGTTCATCGAGCAAGATCAGGCATTCCTAAGTGCAAACAACAATCTGTATGCGCAAGGCTTACAGATGGGCCAGGCACTGCGAAACATTATTCTCGATCCAGCGAACAAGCAGGGATATGAAAACCTGGCATCCGCGCGCAGCGCATTCGGCAAGGAACTGGGGAAGGCGCAATTGCTCGCACAAGCGGAAGCGGCCACAGGGGCAACGCTGTCGAAAATTCAGGCGTTACAGGAAAAACGCGCTGCGGTACAAGACACGATCATGAAACTCGCTACGCAGGATCAAACTGCGGCGATCGCTACCCTGACCGCGGAAGAAACGCCCCTCTGGCGCGAGGCCCGTGCTGACCTGCTCAAGCTCATCAAAGAAAAGAACGAGGCAGTTGCCGTCTCCAAAGATGCGTTAACCCAGCAGACGCGTAGCATGCTGACGCTCAGTCTCGTGCTGGCCGCGTGCGCCATCGTCATTGGTGCCGGTGTCGCGTGGTGGCTGACGCGCGATGTCACTCGGCAGCTTGGCGGCGAACCTGATTACGCTGCTGCAATTGCCTCTTCAATTGCAGACGGCGACCTGACGATCCGCATCGATGTGGACGACGAACGCAACAGCACCAGCCTGATGTTCGCAATGCGCAAGATGCAGCATAGCCTGGCCGCGCTCGTTTCCAAGGTCCGCGACGGTACGGACACGATCACGACAGCGTCCGGCGAGATCGCCGCCGGCAACCTGGACCTGTCGGCCCGCACCGAACAGCAGGCGAGTTCGCTCGAAGAGACGGCCGCCTCGATGGAAGAGTTGACCTCCACTGTCCAGCAGAACACGGAAAACGTGCGCCAGGCGAACGAGCTGGCAACGAAAGCATCGCAAGTCGCAGTCAAGGGCGGCGACGTCGTTGATCAGGTGGTCGGTACGATGGGTTCGATCAACGAATCGGCGAAACGCATCGTCGACATCATCGGTGTCATCGATGGCATCGCATTCCAGACAAACATTCTGGCATTGAACGCCGCGGTCGAGGCCGCTCGTGCAGGCGAGCAAGGTCGCGGATTCGCCGTCGTAGCGTCCGAAGTGCGCAATCTGGCGCAGCGCAGTGCTGCCGCTGCGAAGGAGATCAAGGAGCTGATCGGTGATTCGGTGGGCAAAGTAGACCTCGGGAGCAAGCTGGTCACCGCTGCGGGCGAGACGATGAACGAGGTCGTCGCAAGCGTCAAGCGGGTTACCGACATCATGAGCGAGATCACCATCGCCGGCCAGGAGCAGAGTGCCGGCATTGCCCAGGTCAACCAGGCAATCGCCCAGATGGACCAGGTGACGCAGCAGAATGCGGCGCTTGTGGAAGAGGCAGCAGCAGCTGCAGATTCAATGCAGGTGCAAGCGCAGGGATTGCTGGCCGTGGTCAGCACGTTCAAGCTGGCGGCCGACAGTGCAAATGGCGCCATGCTGGGTGACGGTCGCGTTCAATCCCGGCTGACACCGCCCGTGCGACCGGTCCTGGCGCACTGAGCATGTCCCTTGGTGTTGGTATGTCGATTTCCGACAGTTTGAGATCCCAACAAAGCCACCATCAGCCTGCGTGAAACAACAAAAACCCGCGCCTCTGATGAGGACCGCGGGTTCTGATATTTCTTGATACGTCATGCGAGTGTTTGGTGGTGCCGGGAACCGGAATCGAACCGGTACGCCTCGCGGCGCGGGATTTTGAGTCCCGTGCGTCTACCTATTCCGCCATCCCGGCAACGCGCTCCGCATTATCGCTGATTTGGATTGCAGCGGCAACAGTTTCCCGGCGTGAAAGGTCGGCGGGGTCCTTCGCGGGCACCGTTCCGGCCAGCGCGGCCTGCAAGGCGCGCAGGATCGGGATCGGGCCGGTGACCTCGAGGGCGTGTGGGCGGATGCGGATGCTGACCGCCTGGGCGTGCCAGGCGCTGGCACTGGTCTTGATGTAGCGGATGCGGTCTGGTGTGGCGCTGGCCTCGGTGAATCCCATCTCGCCCAGCGTGCTGTCCAGTGTGGCACGCATGTGGCAGGCGTCGAAGCGGGTATTGACGTCGAGCCGGCCGGGGGCGCCCGTGCACAGCGGCAGGGCCAGGCCGGCCAGCACCGGGAGCACGATGACGGCCAGCGGCGCTTGCGGGAAGGCGGCGCACAGCGCCAGCACCAGCAGCGGCATGCCGATCGCCAGCGTCAGGCCGTAGGCGGTGAGCGGGGTCAGGCGGCGCAGGTCGGGGCGGCGGGGTGCCTGTACGATTTCCGAGAACAATACGCTTTTCATGTTGTCTCCTCCTAAGGGGCGGATCGGGATCGGCAGGGCACTCTTGCCATTGTCGGTCCCGCTTGCGCCCTGGAGTTGACGTGACACAAATAAGCTGACCGGGACGCTTGCCCATGCCGGGCGCGTTTTCGTGCGGCTGTACGTCGACATGACCGAACCATTGCTACTTGCCGATGGAGGCACCATGAAACGATTCTTGATCGTGCCGGGAGCCGCACTTTCCGCCCTGGTTTTCGCCGTCCTCGCGGGCGCCGCGCCGGCGCAGGCGCAGGTGATCGAACGCAGTACCGAGGTGGCCACCGTGGCCGACGGCGCGGGCGGCTTCAATGCCTTCTTCGGCGACACTTTCACCGGTGCGCAAAGCGGCAGCAGCTTTGCCGACCTGTTCACGTTTGCTGTCGCCGGTACGCCCTTCGATGCGGCCGCCTCGCTGACCTCGTCCTTCCTCGATTCGCCGGGCTCGAAAGACCTCCGGATCACCGGCCTTTCCCTGTACCGCTACGACCCGCAGACCCTCGCCATCATCGGCAATGCGCTGGCGGGCATCGACCTGACCGGGTTCGGCGACAATCCGGTCGATTCGTGGGCCGTGACGGGGCTGAACCTGGTGAGCGGATCGTATGCGCTGCGGGTGGACGGGCAGGTGCTGGGGGCGGCCGGCGGCAGCTTCGGGGCCGACCTGACGGTGTCTCCCGTGCCGGATGCGCCGGCCTGTGCGCTGCTGCTGGCGGGCCTGCTGGGCGGCGCGCTGGCCTGGCGCCGCGGGGTGCCGCTGGCGGTGCCGCAAAAGAAAAGCCGCCCTCGCGGGCGGCTTCATGGGGAGGTCGCTAAATAAGACTCAGGGCGCGCGCCGGTACAGGCGGAAGCGCTCGTTGCGGTCGGAGGCGCGCCGGCCTTCCCACAGCAGCGTGGCGCCGCGCGCCGACCACTCGCGGAACAGCGCGCGGTCGTCGCGCGTCTTGACGTTGTCCTGCAGCAGGACGTAGTCGCACTGTCCGCCTTCGACGCCGACAAACGGCAGGCGCCCGTAATAGGCGAACGAGGCGCGCTGGGCGGCGCCGACATTGGTGTCGATGCAGTTGGCGTCGTGCGGCAGCTTGGCCGCGATCGCCTGCGCCACGCCGGCGTAGCTCTTGCTGTAGTTCAGGTCCGGCAGGAACAGGGTCATGAGCAAGACCCACAGCAGGATCAAGCCGCTCGAGGAAAGCACCACGGCGCGCCACAGCACCGTGCGCTGGCGCGACACGCGCCAACGTACCAGCCAGATCCAGCCGACCGAGACGGCGGCGGCCACCAGGAAGGCGACGATCCCGAATTCGGGCGTAAAGCCTGGCACCAGTTTCAGGGCGTTGTGCGACAGCTTGGCCGGCCAGCCGGTCAGCTTGGCGATCCAGAACAGCCAGACCAGGGCGCCCAGCGTCGTCAAGGCCATTACCGAGAACCAGTCGATGGCATTGATCGCGCCGCGCTTCATGGTCGGCAGGCCGAAGGCGGCCATCAGGGCCAGCGGCGGCAGGAGTTTGAGCAGGTCGCCGTTTTCGGGCGTCGGGTCGCACAGGAACAGGGCGGTGAGCGCGCCCAGGAAGGTCAGCGGCAGCACGATGTGCAGCATGTCTTCCTGGCGCCGCCAGGCCCAGATCGCCCAGCCGGCAAACGGCCAGGCCGGCCAGAAGAACCAGACGCCGACGCGGAAGAAGGCCTTGATCGAGACCCAGCTCGGCAGGGCCAGCTGTTCGACGTTGGTGCCGAACCAGCTTGCGATCGGCGACTGGCCGTAGGGCTGCACCAGGCTGGCCGGCAGGACCCACACCAGGGTCAGGGCGACGCCGGCGGCGGCGGCAAGCGCCATGTGGCGCAGCGCCAGGCCGGACGGGATGTGGAACAGGCGCGTCGACAAGAGCAGCGCCAGCAGCAGGGCGATGGAGGACAGCGGGCCGCGCGTGAGCGTCAGGGCGCCCAGCGACAGGCCGACCAGGGCGGCATTGCGCAGGCTGGCGCTCTCGATGTAGCGCACCGCGCGGTAGAGGAAATAGGCGACCAGCGAGCCTTGCAGGGTGACGGCCAGGGTTTCATGGCTGTAGAGCAGCAGGCCCAGCGAGCCGAGGTAGATCAGCACCGTGGTATCGGCCAGGGTACGGCCATAGGCGTCCGGTTCCGGCTGACCGCCGAAGGCCAGGCGCAGCGGCTGTGCCTCGGGGCGGCGGCCCAGGTGGAAGGCGGTGTACCAGAGCGACATGCCGCCCATCACGAAGATGCCGAGGTTCGACACGCGCGCGGCCAGCACGTCGCCCAGCAGCCAGCCGAAGAGCTTGATGCAGACGGCGCCCAGCCAGAACACGAGCGGCCCGTCTTCGAGTGCCGGCAGGCCGGCGATGTTCGGATACAGCCAGTCGTTCAGGCCACCCCTCGCCATGGTCCACATGATGCCGAAGCTGCCGGCGTCGTCCTTCCACGGATCGCGGCCGATCAGGCCCGGCAGGATATACAGCAGGCCGAGCGCGAACAAGGCCCAGCGCGGCAAGGCCAGCGTGGCGGCGGCGGGGAGGCGGACTGGTTTCATCGATAAGTCTGATGTTGGGAATTAATGTCGCGCTAGTATAGCGGCGAAAAAAAAGAAGCCGGAATTAGGTTCCTAATTCGCGGCTTCTTTCTTGAGGCCCGTGGGGGCTCGGTGAAGCCCGCGTGGGGCTTCGTGGGAATTAACCCTGGTCGTTCGCGACGGCGGTCTTCGAACCGACAGCGCCGAATTTCTGGCGGAACTTCTCGACGCGGCCAGCGGTGTCGACGATCTTGTGCTTGCCGGTGAAGAATGGGTGCGATTCAGCCGACACCTCGATCTTGATCAGTGGGTAGTCTTTACCTTCGAAGTTGATCGTTTCGCGGGTATTGATGGTCGAGCGGGTGATGAATTTGAAGTCGCACGACATGTCCTGGAAGACGACGTCACGGTATTCTGGATGGATTTCTTTTTTCATGGTTCTGCCTTGGTAGGTTTGGTAGCCAAACAGCACTTCGTCGGTCGTCCTGCTTCCTGACCCGATTGCCGATCACTTGCCGGGGGTGAGTACTACTGAACCGACGATTATAAATCGCCCTGCGCCCCCAGGCAAGCTTTTGGCGGCGTGCATGTTCAACTGGCAAATAAAAAAAGGCAGCCGAGGCTGCCTTTCTGGATGCTTCAACGGGGTTTAACCGCCGCGGCGCATCATGTCGAAGAATTCGATATTCGTCTTCGTCGCGCGCATCTTGTCGAGGATGAACTCCATCGCTTCGATCTCGTCCATCGAGTACAGCAACTTGCGCAGGATCCAGATTTTCTGCAGCTGGTCTGGCTTGATGAGCAACTCTTCGCGGCGCGTACCCGATTTGTTCAGGTTGATCGCCGGGTAGACGCGCTTCTCGGCGAGGCGGCGTTCGAGGTGCACTTCCATGTTGCCGGTGCCCTTGAATTCTTCGTAGATGACGTCATCCATGCGCGAACCGGTTTCGATCAGGGCGGTGGCGATGATGGTCAGCGAGCCGCCTTCTTCGATGTTACGGGCGGCGCCGAAGAAACGCTTCGGACGCTGCAGCGCGTTGGCGTCGACACCACCGGTCAGGACCTTGCCCGAGGCAGGGATGACGGTGTTGTAGGCGCGCGCCAGGCGGGTGATCGAGTCGAGCAGGATCACGACGTCCTTCTTCATTTCGACCAGGCGCTTGGCCTTTTCCAGCACCATCTCGGCAACCTGCACGTGACGCGTGGCCGGTTCGTCGAAGGTCGAGGCGACGACTTCGCCGCGCACCGAGCGCTGCATCTCCGTCACTTCTTCAGGACGCTCGTCGATCAGGAGCACGATCAGGGTGCAGTCGGGGTGGTTGGCGGTGATCGCGTGGGCGATGTGCTGCAGCATGACCGACTTGCCGGATTTTGGCGAAGCGACCAGCAGGCCGCGCTGGCCCTTGCCGATCGGCGAGATCAGGTCGACGATGCGGCCGGTGATGTTCTCGGCGCCGTTCATGTCGCGCTCGAGGCGCAGCGGCTCGTTCGGGTGCAGCGGCGTCAGGTTTTCAAACAGGATGCGGTGCTTCGAGGCTTCCGGCGATTCGCCGTTGACCTTGTCCACTTTTACCAGGGCAAAGTAACGCTCGCCATCTTTTGGCGTACGCACTTCGCCTTCGATCGAGTCACCCGTATGCAGGTTGAAGCGGCGAATCTGCGACGGCGAAATATAGATGTCGTCGGTCGATGCCATGTAGCTCGCATCGGGGGAGCGCAGGAAGCCGAAGCCGTCCGGCAGGACTTCGAGGGCGCCGTCGCCGAAGATCTGCTCGCCGGATTTGGCGCGCTTCTTCAGGATCGCGAACATCAGTTCCTGCTTGCGCAGGCGCGCTGCGTTGTCGATGTCGAGGCCGATGGCCATCTCCAGCAGCGCGGAGACGTGCATTGCCTTCAGTTCAGATAAGTGCATGTTGTGTGGGTGTCCCGTGACGGGAAGTAAAGGTAGGGGAGGGAACTGCGTGGCTTAGTTAATCGAGTCGGGAAGCGGTCGGAGCCGACCGCTTCCCTTCCGGACAATGGCGGCAGCGCGGGCGCGCTGCCGCCGCTATGCGATTCTTTTTAGATATTGCTGTCGATGAAAGCAGTCAGCTGGCCCTTGGCCAATGCGCCGACTTTTTGCGCGGCTACCGCGCCGTCCTTGAACAGGATCAGGGTCGGGATGCCACGGATGCCGAACTGGGCTGGAACAGCCTGGTTGGCGTCGACGTCCATCTTCGCGATCGTGATCTTGCCGTCGTATTCTTTAGCGACTTCTTCGAGGATCGGGGCGATCATCTTGCACGGACCGCACCACTCGGCCCAGAAATCGACCAGTACCGGACGCTCGGACTTGAGCACGTCGGTTTCGAAAGAAGCATCGCTGATGTGTTTAATGTTTTCGCTCATGTTTTCCTCAAAGAGAGGTAAGGATCAATGTACGCCTGGAGCCTGTGGGGCTCGTCCGGCTTCCGATTACTAATACGGCGGGCTGCAGCACAATGGTGGAGGCAATGTGCGCGAACTCAATATTAGAAGGGCGTCAAGAGGACGTCAGGCGGGGGATTTAGGCCGAATAATACCTTATTTTCCCAAAAAGTGTTCGGGCGTTTGTACAAAATCCTAACGACTGACAGCTGAGCACAACTGGTCCAGTGCAATAGGCTTGCGGAATATACCCGCCACGCGTAATCCGAGCGCGCGCGCCAGTTCGCCGGCCGCGTCGCGCACCTCGGGATCCATGCCCGACAGCAGGATCACGCCGCCGCGAAAACCCTGTTCGGCAGCGGCCTGCAGAAATTCGATGCCATCCATGTCGGGCAGGACCAGATCGCAGATCAGGACATCCGGACCCTGTTCGGCCAGGGTCGACAAGGCGTGGCGCGTGGTCGCTTCGGTATAGACTTCGCGCACGCCGATGGTGTGCAGCATGTCTTTCACCATCTCGAGCATGAAACGGTCGTCGTCGAGCACCAGCACACGCGGCGGCTGGCCTGCGCCTGACGGAGCGAGGTTATTCATACAGTTGGTTCCGGCGAAATGTTAACTGGCAGCGATTATGTGCGAGAACGGGCCAGCGTGGCACACGCCGTTCAAAATATTTCGCGGTTCAGGTTACGCTGCCGGTGAACTGAATCAAATGGCCCGGGTGCCACATCGTGACGACCGAGGCCACGCGGCCCTGCGAGGTGGTCCTGCGCTTGAGCACGAGGCAGGGCGTGCGGCCGTCGATGGCGAGCAGCTCCGTCACTTCGCGCGGCGCGCCCAGGGCTTCCAGGCTATAGGTCGCCCCCTGCAGCGGAGCGACCGCCATCAGGTGTTCGTTCGGCGTGATGCTGGCGAAATCCTGCGCCAGGTAGGCCGGGGCGCAGGCGGGGTTGACCCAGCGGTCCTCGAGCTGGATCGGAACCTCGTTCTCGAAGTGCACGATCAGCGAATGGAACAGCGGGGCGCCCGCCTCGAGCCCGAATTGCAGCGCCAGCGCTTCACTCGCCGGCGCTTCTTCCAGCAGGTGCAGGCGGCTGGCGTGGCGGTGCCCGCGTGCGCGCACCTCGTCGGCGATGTTGCGGATCTCGACCAGGGTCGCCTGGTATTTGCGCGGGGCGACATAGGTGCCCGAACCCTGGCGCCGCGTGAGGATCTGTTCGGCCGTCAGTTCGCGCACGGCGCGGTTGACGGTCATGCGCGAAACGCCGAACTGGCGCACCAGCGCCTGCTCGGACGGCACCAGCTCGCCTTCCTTCCAGCGCCCGGTGGCGATTTCGCCGACCAGGTAGTCCTTGATCTGCTGGAAGATGGGGGTGCTCGCTTGCGCGCTGGGTTCGTCCAAACTGCTCTCCGGAAGGCGATAATCGATGGCCGATTCTAGCATCGCGAATTCGAAAGCAAGACGCGAGATGCGGGACAAACCCAAGCCTGCCAGGATGACGCTGTCCACCACCACCGGAAATGCACCATGAAGACCGAGACCATCGCTCAATCTTGCTCCAGCGCTTATGCCAGCATTGCTGCGCGCTGGGCCGCCGTACAAAGCCGCGACCGCGGCGCCGACGGCGTCTTCTATTACTCGGTGCGCACGACCGGCGTCTACTGCCGGCCCTCGTGCGCCGCGCGTCCCGCGCTGCGCGCGAACGTCGCCTTTCACGCCAGCTGCGCGGACGCTGAGCGCGCCGGTTTTCGCGCCTGCCTTCGCTGCAAGCCCGACCAGCCGCCCCTGGCCGAGCGCCAGGCCCAAGCCGTGGCCGAGGCCTGCCGCCTGATCGACGCACTGGACGAGGCGCCCGACTTCGATGCGATCGCGCAGGCGGTCGGCATGAGCCGCTTCCACTTCCAGCGCGTGTTCAAGCTGCACGCCGGCGTGACGCCGAAAGCATATGCCGCGGCGCGCCGGGCTGCGCGGGTGCGCGAAACCCTTGGCCAGGGCGGCAGCGTCACCGAGGCGCTGTACGCGGCGGGGTTCAATTCGAGCTCGCGTTTTTATGCAGGCAGCGAGGCAATGCTGGGCATGGCGCCGGCCAGTTTTAAAAAGGGCGGCGCGGGCGAAGAAATCCGTTTCGCCGTGGGCGCCTGTTCGCTCGGTGCGATCCTGGTCGCCGCCACCGGGCGCGGCATCTGCGCGGTGCTGATGGGCGACGATCCGGAACTGCTGGTGCGCGACCTGCAGGACCGCTTCCCGCAGGCCCGGCTGATCGGCGCCGACGCCGGCTTCGAGCGCACCGTGGCGCAGGTGGTGGGCCTGGTCGAAGCGCCGCGCATCGGCCTGGACCTGCCGCTCGACGTGCGCGGTACCGCCTTCCAGCAGCGGGTGTGGGCGGCCTTGCGTGCGATTCCGGCGGGCGAGACGGTCAGTTATACCGAGCTGGCCCAGCGCATCGGTTCGCCGGCCGCGGTGCGCGCGGTGGCGGGGGCCTGTGCGGCCAATCCGGTGGCGGTGGCCATTCCCTGCCACCGGGTGGTGCGCAACGATGGCGGCTTGTCGGGCTACCGCTGGGGCATCGAGCGCAAGGCGCAGTTGATCGCCCGCGAGAAGGCATGACGAAAAAAGGCGGGGAACAGGGGGCCGACAGTGCCCTAAGGCGCAGGGACTTCGCTACACTCATGTTTTGCTTCCAATAAACGGAGAGTCCATGCAGTCCAGCCTCAAGCAGTGTTCCGCCTTCGTCCTTGCCGCCCTGGCCGCCATGGGTGCGCAAGCCGATACCATGGTCGTCAACGCCAACGGCTATACGCTGAACGCCAAGGGGGAGCTGGTGCAGTTCGCCGCGCTCGCTTTCAATGACGCGGGCAAGATCGTCGCCGTCGGCAGTGCCGCCGAGGTAGCGGCCAAGGCGCCGGGCGCGCGCCGGGTCGACCTGCAAGGCAAAACCGTCCTGCCGGGCCTGATCGACGCCCACGGCCACGTGTTCGGCCTGGGCCAGATGCTGACCCAGCTCGACCTCTCGCAAACCAGCTCGCTCGACGGCGCCTTGAAAGCGATCGGCGACTACGCCCGCGCCAACCCGGGCCAAGGCTGGCTGCGCGGACGCGGCTGGAACCAGGAAAACTGGAAGCTGGGGCGCTTTCCGACCGCGCTCGATGTCGACGCCGTGGTGAGCGACCGCCCGGTCTGGTTCGAGCGCGTCGACGGCCACGCCGGCTGGGCCAACAGCCGCGCGCTGGCGGCGGCCGGCATCACCGACAAGACCCCGGACCCCGCCGGCGGCAAGATCATGCGCGACGCGAACGGCAAGGCGACCGGGGTGCTGGTCGACGCCGCGCAGGATTTGATCGCCAAAGTCCTGCCGCCGCAAACCGAAGCGGAAGGGCGCGTCGCCCTCGACCGCGCCCTGGGGGCGATGGCGAAGGTCGGCATCACCAGCACCCACGACGCGGGCCTGGGCGTGGCGGAAGACCGCCTGTACCGTGCCTACGCCGACCAGGGCAAGCTGACCGCGCGCATCTACGGCATGATCGGCGGCACCGAAGCCGACTTCGACGCGCTGGCCAAGAACGGTCCCTTGAAAACCTATGGCAAGGACATGTATGCGCTGCGCGCCGTCAAGCTGTATTCGGACGGCGCCCTGGGCAGCCGCGGCGCGGCCCTCATCAAGCCCTACAGCGACGAGCCGCATTCGCATGGCCTGCTGTTCTTCAAGCAGGGCGAGATGGACGCGAAGATGAAGAAGGCGATGGCGCGCGGCTACCAGGTTAACGTGCATGCGATTGGCGACGCCGGCAACCACCAGATCCTGGATATCTACAAGAAGGAACTGGCGGCGACGAAGAGCGCGGCCCAGCGCCACCGCATCGAGCACGCCCAGGTGGTCACGCCCGCCGACATCGTGCGTTTTAAATCGCTCGGCATCATTCCGTCGATGCAGCCGACCCACGCCACCTCGGATAAAAACATGGCCGAGAGCCGCGTCGGCCCCGAGCGCATCAAGGGCGCCTACGCCTGGCGCAGCTTCCTGCACCAGGGTTCGCGCATCGCCTGCGGTTCGGACTTCCCGGTCGAGTCGCCGAACCCCTTCTTCGGCATCCACGCGGCCGTCACGCGCCAGGACGCGGCGGGCCAACCGATCGCCGGCTGGTATCCGGACCAGGCCATGTCGCTGAAGGAAGCCTTCCGCTGCTTCACGCTGGACGCCGCCTATGCGGGCCACGCCGAAAACAGCCTGGGTTCGCTGGAGCCGGGCAAGTGGGCCGACTTCATCGTCATCGACCAGGACTTGTTCACCATGCCGACCTACGACATCCACAAGACGGGCGTGCTGCAGACCTGGGTGGCGGGCAAGGCGGTGTATCAGAAGCAGTAACAAAGACGGTAAACGCTGACAATTTGGATTGACGCTGTTGTATAGACAACCTAGACTCTGTGAATTCCGTGCGCGGATGCCCGCGCACTTTTCCGTCTCAGGAGCCAGCCATGACCCAAGATGCATCCCCCGTCGCCGATCCGCGCTTCGACCCAACGCGCAGCATCCGCGCCCCGCGCGGCACTGAACTGAGCTGCAAAAGCTGGCTCACCGAAGCCGCCTACCGCATGCTGCAGAACAATCTCGATGCCGAGGTGGCCGAGGATCCGACGCGCCTGGTGGTCTATGGCGGCATCGGCCGCGCCGCGCGCAACTGGGAGTGCTACGACCAGATCCTGGCCTCGCTGCGCACCCTGGAAGACGACCAGACCCTGCTGATCCAGTCGGGCAAACCGGTCGGCGTGTTCCAGACCCACGAAAACGCCCCGCGCGTGCTGCTGGCGAACTCGAACCTGGTGCCGAAATGGGCGAACTGGGAGCATTTCAATGAGCTCGACCGCAAAGGCCTGTTCATGTACGGTCAGATGACGGCCGGCAGTTGGATCTATATCGGCACCCAGGGCATCGTCCAGGGCACCTACGAAACCTTCGCCGAAGCGGGCCGCCAGCATTTCGGCGGCGACTGGGGCGGACGCTGGATCCTGACCGCGGGCCTGGGCGGCATGGGCGGCGCCCAGCCATTGGCCGCGACCTTCGCCGGCGCCGTGTCGCTGACCATCGAATGCCAGCAGACCAGCATCGATTTCCGCCTGCGCACGCGCTACCTGGACAAGCAGGCGACCGACATCGACGATGCGCTTCGCCTGATCAAGGAACATTGTGACAAGCGTGAAGCGGTCTCGATTGGCCTGCTCGGCAACGCCGCCGACCTGCTGCCGGAACTGGTACGCCGCGCCCGCGCGGGCGGCCTGGTGCCGGATATGGTCACCGACCAGACCTCGGCCCACGACCTGATCCACGGCTACCTGCCGCAGGGCTGGACGGTCGAACAGTGGAAGGCGGCCCAGGCCGACCCGGCGCAGCACGCGCGCTTGAGGGCCGCGGCGGCTGCCTCATGCGCCGTGCATGTGCAAGCCATCCTCGACTTCAAGGCGCTGGGTAGCCACGCGGTCGACTACGGCAACAACATCCGCCAGGTGGCGCTGGATGAAGGCGTGCAGAACGCCTTCGATTTCCCGGGCTTCGTGCCGGCCTATATCCGCCCCCAGTTCTGCGAAGGGCGCGGGCCCTTCCGCTGGGTGGCGCTGTCGGGCGACCCCGAGGACATCTATAAAACCGATGCCAAGATCAAGGAACTGTTCCCCCACCACGCCCAGGTGCACCGCTGGCTCGACATGGCGCGCGAGCGCATCGCCTTCCAGGGCCTGCCGGCGCGGATCTGCTGGCTGGGACTGGGCGAGCGCCACATCGCGGGCCTGGCCTTCAACGAGATGGTCAGAACGGGCGAACTGAAGGCCCCGATCGTGATCGGGCGCGACCACCTGGACACGGGTTCCGTCGCCAGCCCGAACCGCGAGACCGAGAGCATGCGCGACGGTACCGATGCGGTGTCGGACTGGCCGCTGCTGAACGCCTTGCTCAATACCGCCGGCGGCGCGACCTGGGTCTCGCTGCACCATGGCGGCGGCGTCGGCATGGGCTACTCCCAGCATTCGGGCGTCGTCATCGTGGCCGACGGCACGGACGCAGCGGCGAAACGCCTGGCGCGCGTGCTGGTGAACGACAGCGGCTCGGGCGTGATGCGCCACGCTGACGCCGGCTACGAATCCGCCATCGCCTGTGCCAAGCGCACCGGTTTGAACCTCCCGATGATCAAGTAAGGCAGTACCATGAAAAACCAATCGCAGCACTGGACCCTTCACCCCGGCGCCCTGACGCTGGCCGACCTGCGCGCCGTCTGGGCGTCCCACTTCCCGATCGCCTTGTCGGCTGACGCCGCAGCCCCAATCGCAGCTTCCGCCGCGCTGGTGAAAACCATCGTCGACAAGGGCGACCCGGCCTATGGCATCAATACCGGTTTCGGCATCCTGGCCAAGGCCCACATCCCGAACGAGCAGCTCGAACAGCTGCAGCGCAACCTGATCCTGTCGCACGCGGTGGGCACGGGCGAACTGATGTCGGACGCCGTCGTGCGCCTGATCCTGCTGACCAAGATCGGCAGCCTGGCGCGCGGCTATTCCGGCGTGCGCCCGGTGATCATCGACACCCTGATCGCGCTTTATAACGCCGGCCTGATGCCCGCCATTCCCTGCCAGGGCTCGGTCGGCGCCTCGGGCGACCTGGCGCCGCTGGCGCACATGACCCTCGCCATGCTCGGCGTCGGCCCGGTGCGCTACAAAGGCGAGATCATGGAGGCCAGCGACGCCTTGCAGGCAGCAGGCATCGCGCCGGTGACCCTGGCGGCGAAAGAGGGCCTGGCCCTGATCAACGGCACCCAGGTGTCGACCGCGCTGGCCTTGCATGGCCTGTTCATGGCCGAGCGCCTGGTGGAAGCGGCGATGGTCACCGGCGCCTTGTCGGTGGACGCCGCCCGCGGCAGCGACGCGCCGTTCGACGCCCGCATCCATGCGGTGCGCGGCCAGCCGGGCCAGATCGCGGCGGCCGCCATCTACCGCGAGCTGATGGCCGGCAGCGCGATCCGCGCTTCGCACCTGGTCGGCGACGAACGCGTGCAGGATCCCTACAGCCTGCGCTGCCAGCCGCAGGTGATGGGCGCCATCATGGACCTGGTGGCCAATGCCAGCCGCACCCTGCTGATCGAAGCGAATGCCGTCACCGACAATCCGCTCCTGTTCCCCGAAGACGGCGCCATTCTTTCGGGCGGTAACTTCCACGCCGAGCCGGTCGCCTTTGCCGCCGACACGCTGGCGCTGGCCATCGCCGAAATCGGCGCCTTGGCCGAACGCCGCATCGCGCTGCTGATCGACGCCAATTTGTCCGGCCTGCCCGCCTTTTTGGTGCGCGAGCCGGGGCTGAACTCCGGCTTCATGATCGCCCACGTGACGGCGGCCGCGCTGGCCTCGGAAAACAAGTCGATCGCGCACCCGGCCAGCGTCGACAGCCTGCCGACCTCCGCCAACCAGGAAGACCACGTCAGCATGGCGACCTTCGCGGCGCGCCGTCTTGATCAGATGGCGCACAATACGGCGGTTATTGTCGGGATCGAACTGCTGGCGGCGGGGCAGGGCATCGAGTTTCACCGCCCGCTGGCGAGCTCCGGTCACCTCGAGCACGTGCATGCGCAACTGCGCAAGCGCGTGGCGCCCTTCGATGCCGACCGCTTCTTCGCGCCCGATATCGAGGCCGCGCGCCGGATGGTGATCGAAGGCGAGCTGTCAGCGTCCTGTAAAGAGCTGTTCGCAGTATTACACCCGTAACCATCAACAGGAGTCTTCATGGATTTCCGGTTCAAGGCAGGCGACGCGCCGATGCTGCTGTCGATGCCCCACGTAGGCACCGACCTTCCCGACGAGGTGGCCGCGCACATGGCGCCCTGTGCGCTGGCGACCGCCGACACCGACTGGCACCTGGCCGAACTCTATGACTGCGCGGACCGCTTCGGCATCTCGACGCTGGCGGCGCGCTGGTCGCGCTATGCGATCGACCTGAACCGCCCGCCCGAAAACACCAACCTGTATCCGGGCCTGGACACGACCGGCCTGTGCCCGGTCGATACCTTTGGGCGCGAGAGCCTGTACCAGGAAGGCCGCGTGCCCGACGCGGCCGAGGTGCAGCGCCGCCTCGAACGCTACTGGCAGCCCTACCACAATCAACTGCGCGCGGAACTGGCGCGCCTGCTGGCGCTGCACGGGCGCGTGGTGCTGTGGGACGCGCATTCGATCGCCTCGCAGGTGCCGCGCTTTTTCGAAGGCCGCCTGCCGGACCTGAACTTCGGCACCGCCGAGGGGAAATCCTGCGATCCCGGCCTGGAGAATGCGGTGGTGGGTGTGGCGCGCGCCCAGGACCGCTTCAGCATTGCCGTGAACGGCCGCTTCAAGGGCGGCCACATCACCCGTTTCTACGGCCAGCCGAACGAGGGCGTGCACGCGATCCAGCTCGAGATGTGCCAGTGCCTGTACATGGACGAGGCGCCGCCCTTCGCGTTCCAAGCAGAGGTGGCGGCCAAAGTGCAGCCGCTGCTGTCGGACATGGTGCAGGCAGCGCTCGATTGGGTGCGCGCATGAATGCCCTGTTCGCGCGCCACGCCCTGTTGCCCGAGGGCTGGCAGGGCGACGTGCTGATCGAATGGGATGCGCGCGGCAACCTGACCAGGGTGGCGCCCGGGGCGCGTCCGCCGATCGGCGTGGCACGCGCCGATTACGTTGTGCCGGGCATGGTCAACCTGCATTCGCACGCTTTTCAACGCGCGCTGGGCGGCCTGACCGAGAAGGCGGGCGATGGCCCCGACAGCTTCTGGACCTGGCGCGATCTGATGTACCGCTTCGCCGCCCACATCACGCCAGAGCAGGTGGAGGCCATCGCGGCCCAGCTGTTTTCGGAATGCCTGCGCCATGGCTACACGGCGCTGTGCGAATTCCATTACATCCAGCGCGACCCGGCGGGCAGCCTGTACGCACGTCCAGCCGAGATGGCCGAACGCATCGCGCAGGCGGGCCAGCAGGCCGGCATCGGGCTGACCCTGCTGCCGGTCCTGTACAGCCACAGCGGCTTCGGCGCGCAGCCTTTAAAAGCGGAACAGGCGCGCTTTCGCACCGATGTCGACACCGTGCTGCGCATCGTCGAGACGTTGGAGCCGCTGCGCAATGGCCAGCTCGAGGTGGGCGCGGCGCCGCATTCGCTGCGCGCGGCCGGCATCGAACAGATCCGCGAACTGATGGCCGCGCTGCCGAAGGCGCGTCCGCTGCACATCCATATCGCCGAGCAGCAGGGCGAAGTACAGCAAAGCCTGGATTTTTGCGGGCGCCGGCCGGTCGAATACCTGTTCGACGAAGTGATGATCGACGCGCGCTGGTGCCTGGTGCATGCGACCCACCTGACCGCCGCCGAAACGGCGCAGCTTGCCGCCAGCGGCGCGGTGGCCGGCCTCTGCCCGACCACCGAGGCCAACCTGGGCGACGGCCTGTTCCCGCTGGCCGACTACCTGGCCGCGGGCGGGCGCTGGGGCATCGGCAGCGACAGCCATGTGTCGCAGAGTCCGGTCGAGGAATTGCGCTGGCTCGAATACGGGCAGCGCCTGGTTCACCAGCGCCGCAATATCGCCGCCACGCCGGCAAGACGCGACGTCGCGCTGAACCTGTGGCAGGATGCGCTCGATGGCGGCGCGCAGGCGGCGGGGCGCCCGGTCGGGGCCCTGGCGGCCGGGCGCCGGGCCGATCTGCTGGTGCTGGACGCGGCCCATCCGAACCTGGATGGCGTGAATGACACCGATGTGCTGGGACGTCTGGTATTCTGCGGAAACGATAACCTGGTACGCGACGTGCTGGCCGGCGGACGCTGGGTCGTGCAGGGCGGGCGTCACATGGCGCAGGAAGCAATCGGACGCCGCTACCGGCAAGCCGTTCAACAGTTGCGCGAAGCATGAGCATGAGCGAGGCACAAAGATGAATATCCTCATTCCGTTTGCCGGCCTGTCGGCATACCCGTGGAAGAACGGTGGCGGCAGCACCACGACGATTGCGATCGGTCCGCCCGACGCCGGCTTCGAGGACTTCGACTGGCGCGTCAGCCTGGCCACGATTTCCGAAGACGGCCCTTTCTCGCGCTTTCCCGGCGTCGACCGCACCCTCGCCCTGGTCGACGGCCACGGCATGACGCTCGATATCGACGGCAGCGAACGCGTGATCATCTGCGAGAGCGGTCCGGTGCTGGCCTTCGACGGCGACTCGGATGTGGTGGCCAAGCTCAATCGCGGCCCGACCACCGATTTCAACGTCATGACGCGCAGCGACCGCTGCTACCACCAGTTCGGGCGGCGCCGCCTGGCCGGCAAATCGCGTTTTGTCGCGCGTGCCGACCTGACCTTGATGTTCCTGGCCGAGGGCGATACGCTGGAAATCGCCAGCGATTCCGAGCGCATCAACCTGGTGCGCTACGACGCCGTCCTGTTCGACCCGGGCACGATCTGGTCGATCGAGGCCAACCAGGCGCTCATTTTCATTGTCGACATTTTCTATTACAACGAAGACGAGGACTACGACGATGAGTGAGCGTCACGGGCCGCGCTACGACGCGGTGTTTGCGAACGTAAACCTGGCCACGATGACCGATGGCTACGGCGAGGTGAAGGACGGCGCGATCGCCGTGCACCACGGCCGCATCGCCTGGGTCGGTGCGCGCCGCGAGGCGCCCCGTGCCGCCGTCATCCACGACTGCGACGGCGCCTGGCTCACGCCCGGCCTGATCGACTGCCACACCCACATCGTCCACGCCGGCAACCGCAGCGACGAATGGGAAGCGCGCCTGGAAGGCGCCAGCTACGAAGACATCGCCGGTAACGGCGGCGGCATCATGTCCACCGTGCGCGCCACTCGCGCCGCCAGCGTGGTCGACCTGCTGCACCAGAGCGCGCCGCGCGTGTCGCAACTGCTGGCCGAGGGCGTCACCACGCTCGAGATCAAGTCCGGCTACGGCCTGAACCTGCAGGGCGAAGCGAACCTGCTGCGCGCGGCGCGCCGCATCGGCGAACTGCTGCCGGTGAAGGTGCGCACCACCTTCCTCGGCGCGCACGCGCTGCCGCCGGAGTTTACGGGCCGCCCCGACGACTACATCGCCGAAGTCACCGAGCGCATGCTGCCGCTGTTGATGAAAGAAGGCCTGGTCGACGCGGTCGATGCCTTCTGCGAGCACATCGGTTTTACCTACGACCAGACCGAACGCGTGTTCGCCGCAGCCAGGAAGCTGGGCCTGCCGGTGAAACTGCATGCCGAGCAGCTGTCGGACCAGCGCGGCGCCGAACTGGTGGCGCGCTACCGCGGCCTGTCGGCCGACCACCTGGAGCACGTGACGCCGGCCGGCATCGCCGCCATGGCCGCCGCCGGCACCGTCGCCGTGCTGCTGCCGGGCGCGTATTACTTCCTGCGCGAGACGCAAGCGCCGCCGATCGCCGCCCTGCGCGCCGCCGGCGTGCCGCTGGCGATCGCCACCGACTGCAATCCCGGCACCTCGCCACTGAGTTCGCTGCTGCTGGCGATGAACATGGCCTGCACCCTGTGGCGCCTGACGCCGCGCGAAGCCCTGCTCGGGGCCACCGTCAACGCGGCGCGCGCACTCGGTTTGCAGAACGAGATCGGGACGCTCGAGGTGGGCAAGCGCGCCGATTTCGCGCTGTGGGACATCGCCCGTCCGGCCGAGCTGGCGTATGCGATCGGCTTCAATCCCTGCCAGGCGGTAGTGAATGGCGGCGTGATGCGGGCGCGCGATGTGGGCTTGCCGGCGGGGTTTTAAGCTTGCGGCAACCCTCAGGCTTTCCTGCCTTCACAGCGACTGCAATTTAGAGCGCGTTGTCGACACCGCCCGGTGCAGCATGCGCTCGGCGTGAAAATCGTTCTCGCGCTGGGCGGCAATCGCATGCAGGCTGCGCGTGTAATTGTCGAGCCGGGAACGTAGCCACGCCTTGTACAGGCGCGTGGTGATGGGCTTGAATCTGGAAGTCACGGTCTCTCCCCTTGTCCGAAGAGCACATTGTCCGGGACAGCCATCCATTGCATTTGTGTTCACTCAATCGTGCAACAGCCCCGATTGACGCTTGATTCGCGTCAATTCGTTCATCTACAGCTCGGTAATTATAGGTATCAGACAATCGGTAAGAGAGGTAAGCAATTGTAAGAAAAACAGCTTCTCGCGATTTCACCCAGCTATAGTGAACTCGTGATTTCCAGTCTCCCCTCCCCATTACCATAATGGGTTCGCCCACGGCGCCTTACAGCCCCGTGGGTTTTTTATTGCCGGTCAGTCCGCGCGGCGCGCCAGGTGGTCGAGCGCTTCGCCGGTGACGCGGCAGATGCGCCACTCCGGCAGGATCTCGGCGCCCATGGTCTGGTAAAAGCCGATTGCCGGCTCGTTCCAGTCCAGCACCGACCATTCGAAGCGGCCGCAATTGCGTTCCACGGCGAGCTGCGCCAGCTTTGAGAGCAGCTGGGTGCCATAACCCTTGCCTCGGTGCGATTGACGCACATACAAGTCTTCCAGATACAGGCCCTTCTTGGTGAGGAAGGTCGAGAAATTGTGGAAGAACAGGGCAAAGGCGACGACTTCGCCGTTTTCTTCGCCGACGATGGCTTCGCAGGCCGGGCGGGTGCCGAACAGGCCCTCGTGCAGCAGCTCTTCGGTGGCGACGACCATGTGCTCGAGTTTTTCGAACACGGCCAGCTCGACGATCATCGAGTGGATGTGGGTGATGTCGGCAGGTTCGGCGGGACGGATGGAAAAATGGGTGACAGCGGTCATGGCGTTTCGGTTATCTGATTCAAAGTGGCGGTTTGCACGGGTTTGGCTGTGGGTGCGCGCAGGGCCCAGGC
Source organism: Massilia sp. FBCC-B171 (assembly GCF_059134155.1). Taxonomy (NCBI): domain Bacteria; kingdom Pseudomonadati; phylum Pseudomonadota; class Betaproteobacteria; order Burkholderiales; family Oxalobacteraceae; genus Massilia; species Massilia sp. FBCC-B171. The sequence continues at coordinate 581,348 of NZ_CP101443.1, forward strand.
CACGCTGGCCAGGCACAGGATCATGCCGAGGAATTCGACGGGACCCGGACGGTAGGCTTCCAGCTGGATCGACAGCAGCACCGACAGCACCGGCGTGATGACGCCGATGTACACGGCCTTTTGCGGCCCGATGCGGTTGATCAGCGTGAAGTAGGCGAGGAAGGCGATCACCGAGCCGAAGATCGACAGGTAGAGCAGGCCCAGCGTATATGACAGGGTCGGCGGCGGCACGAAGCGCTGGCCGGTCAGCACGACATAGAGGGCGACCAGCAGCGTACCCCACAGCATCGACCAGGCGGTGGTCAGCATCGTGTTGCTGGACTGCTCGCGCACCTTGCCGACCACGATGCTGCCGGCCGAGCTGGCGATGGTGGCGACCAGGGCCAGCACCACGCCCAACAGGAAGTGGCCGCTGCCGCCGGCCTGCACGTCGCGCCAGGCGGTCTCGATCGAGTGATAGAAGAGCAGGGCGACGCCGCAGATGGCGACCACGCCGGCGGTCCAGGTACGGGGTGCGAGCGGCGTGCCGTAAAACACGCGGCCCAGCAGCGGCGTCCAGAACACCATTAGCGCGAACAGCACGGCGACCAGGCCCGAAACCACGACTTCCTCGGCCTGATAGGTGCAGATATACGACAGGCCGAAGGTGGCCACACCCTGCAGCATCAGCCATTTCTGGGTGCGCCAGGGCAGTTGCAGCTTGAAGCCGCGGCCGATGCAGATGATGAACAGCACGCTCGACGCGAGCGCAAAACGGTAGACCACGGAGACCGCCGGCGGCACGTCGCCCAGCTGCAAGGTGATGGCCCAGAAGGTCGAGCCCCAGATGAGCGAGGCGAGGGTAAACAGGACGGGAGAAGACATCGCGGAAGTATACGTGCTTTCCCCGTTTCCTGCCGTCTACAAATTACGACGATTAATGGGTCACGCGGGTCTGGTAGCCGTTGCTCAGCAGCCGCACGCGCTCGCCGGGGCGGAACAATTCGTCCGCCGTCTGGGTGATGGCGCGCAGCTCTCCACTGTCGAGTCTTACCGTGATTTCGAAGCCGGGGCGGTTGTTCGCGTTCTTCTCGACGCGCTGGCCGAACAGGCCGCCCGCAAGGGCGCCGACGATGCTCATCGCCGCCTGGCCGCTGCCGCTGCCGGCCTGCGATCCGGCAATGCCGCCGAGGGCTGCGCCGCTCATCGTGCCGACACCCGATTCCGGATTGGCGATGACGACATTGCGCACCGACTCGACCGTGCCGGTGCGCACGACCTGTTCATTCTGGGTCTCGTGAGCACGGTAGACGCTGCCCGATTGCGGCGTGGTGGCGCAGCCGGCAAGCAGGGCGGCGAACAGGAGGGGAAGCGTGGCTTTCATGGCAATCTCCAGTCAACGCAAGGCGTTGCCTGGCAGCTTACTCCTGGCGAGCGAGGCGCGCTACAGGATCAATAGGCCAGCTTGAAACGGCGGTACAGGAAGCCCAGCACGAACAAGGGGCCGATCAGCAGGAAGCGCATATCGTCGAGAAACGACGGCTTCTTGCCCTCGATCTTGTGGCCGATGAACTGGCCGATCCAGGACACGACGAACACGGCGATCGACAGCGGCAGCACCGTCATCGGCGGCATCGCGGCCAGCACCGCCAGCATCAGGATCGCCATCGCCAGCATGCCGACCGCGAACGGTTTCGACAGCTGCAGGTAGTACCACATCGACCAGCCGACGGCGGCCAGCGCCACGACCGGATGGAGCGCGTACAGGATGCCGAGCAGGGAGAACACGATCAGCGGCACGCAGACGAAGTGAATCAGCTCGTTGGTCGGGTTGCGGTGGCTCTCGCTGTACTGGGCGAGCAGGGCGTCGATGTTGCGCGATTGTGCGGTGTGGTCCATGGCGGTCTCCGGCCGTGATTGTTATGCCGAAGATTCTACACCGGCGCCGCGCCCGCCGAGCCGCATCTGCGGATGGTTCGCGAACACGTCCGACACCCATTCCACGAACACGCGTACCTTGGCCGACATGTGCCGGTTCTGCGGATAGACGATGTGGACCGGCAGCGGATCGCTGAACCAGTCCGGCAGCACCTGCACCATGCGGCCCTCCTCGACGTGGCGCGTGAGGAGATAGTCGGTCATCTGGATCACCCCCAGGCCGGCCAGCCCGGCCTGCACGTAGGCGTTCGAATCGTTCAGGGCGATCATGCCCGGCATCGGCACCTCGATGCGCTCGCCGTTGCGGTTGAAATCCCAGTCGTAGACTTTGCCGGTCTTGGCCGAAAAATAATTCACGCAGCGGTGTTTGACCAGTTCGTTCGGATGCTGGGGCGTGCCGAAACGCGCCAGGTAGGCAGGCGAGGCGGCGGTCACGAAGTTGATGATGCCGACCCGCCGTGCGATCAGGCTGGTATCGAGCACCGGGCCGCCGCGCACGGCGCAGTCGATGCCTTCCTCGACCAGGTCGACCGGCCGGTCGGTGCTGCCCATTTCCAGCGTGATGTCGGGGTAGCGCTCGAAAAAGGCCGGCAGGGCCGGAATCAGGATCTCGCTCGACAAGCCGGTGGGCGTGTCCACGCGCAGCCGCCCGCTCGGATTGATGCGCATGCGCGACAGCGATTCCTCGGCTTCGCGCACGTCCGACAGGATGCGCACGCAGCGCTCGTAATAGGCCGCGCCGTCCGAGGTCACCGTGACCTGGCGCGTGGTGCGGTGCAGGAGCTTGGCCGACAGCGACGCCTCTAACGCCTGCACCAGGGTCGAGACGCTGGCTTTCGGCAGGTCGAGCAGCAGCGCGGCGCGCGTAAAACTGCCGGTATCGACCACCTGGACGAAAACTTCCATCGCTTGAAGCTTATTCACCATCACCTCCTTGCAGCCATTTTAATGGGAATTTAAGCTTATTGTTCGCCATTTCCGAACAATCAATTCGACATTGCCGTATTTATCTCTTGGACGATCCTGTCTATAGTGATCGCAGTGCAGCAAAATTTACTCGCAAGCGGGAGCAGGACATGAAGATTTGGGACAGCATTGTGGCAAGCATCTCTCTGGGGATCGGCATCGGGACGATGGCTGCGGTCGTCAGCAGCGGCGCCTATGCGCAGGCCGCCGGCGCCGAGGCGCGCGGGGTACATGCCCTGTCCTCGACAGTCGCCCAGGCGCTCTACAAGGATGCGGCGCCAGCCGCGATGCTGGCCTCCGCCTCGCCGGAGATGGCGCCATGAACGACCGTCTCGACATGCTTGATGCCGTCCGGGTGCGCGAACTGGAAGTGGCCGGCGAGCAGGGCCCCTTGAAAGCGCGCCTGTACGCCACTGGCGAGAAAGGCAAGCGCGATACGCTGATCGTGTTCTTCCCCGGCGGCGGTTTCGTGGCCGACGACCTGCACGAATCGGACGACTTCCTGCGCCACCTGGCCGGCGTCAGCCACACCCCGGTGGTGCTGGCCTCGAGCTACACGCTGGCCACCGTGCGTCCCTTCCCGGCGGCGGTCGAGGATGCCCACGCCGTGCTGCTGTGGGCGAAAAAGAACAAGGCCAAACTTGGCTGGAACGGCAAGCATTTACTGGTGGCCGGCATCGAGGCCGGCGCCAACCTGGCCGCCGTGTGCGCCCTGATGTCGCGCGACCGCGGCGCTCCCAAGCTGGCCGGCCAGATCCTGATCATGCCGATGCTCGACCCTGGCCTGTCGACCTGCTCGATGCGCGAGATGCCGGCTTGCGCCGACCAGGAAAAGCTGGCCGATGGCTGCGCCGCCGCCTACCGCGGCTATCTGCCGAACGCGGCCGACCGTACCCACCCATATGCTTCGCCCCTGCAATCGAGCCGGCTGAAAAACCTGCCGCCGGCCCTGATCCTGTCGGCCGACGACGATCCCCTGCGCGACGAAGCCGAAACCTACGGCGCCAAGCTGCTCAGCTTTGGCGTGCAGGCCACCGTGCGCCGCATGCTGCCGGCGCCGCAGATGGCGGACGACCGCAACGAATGCGCCTGTGCCCAGTCGGCGCTGGTCGAAATTGCCGCTTTCATCGCACGTCTCGAGGAGCAGGAGGCTCCTCCAGCCTGAGCCAGCACCTTCCTGAACTACCCATCCTGAACTGACCGCAAAAACGCACTATTTTGGTGCGGCGGGACCTGCTTTTCTGCGATTCGTCGCGGAGGGGACGGGTGTCGCCGTCTTATTTACATTCTCACAAGAAAAGGTATCCACATGAGAAACCTGGCACAACTTTCCAAGGCGGCGCGGCCGCTGATTGCGGCGCTGGCCGTCGCTGGACTGGCAACGCTCACGCTCGCCGGCTGCGAGGACGCGACCGGAAAAACCGCCGCGCCAGCCGCACCCGCCGCACCGCCCGTCTCGGCCGCCATCGTGCTGGAAAAGCCGATCGCCGAAACCCAGGAATTCTCGGGCCGCCTGGAAGCGATCGAGCGCGTCGAGATCCGCTCCCGCGTCAGCGGTTTTATTACCGCCGTGAATTTCAAGCCGGGCAGCGAAGTGAAAAAGGGCGACGTGCTGTTCGTGGTCGACCCGCGCCCTTACCAGGCCGAAGCCACCCGTGCGCAAGCCGCCGCCGCCTCGGCCCGGGCGCGCGCCGACCTCGCCAAACGCGAACTGGCCAGGGCCGAAAGCCTGATGGCCGATAAAGCGATCGCACGCCGTGAATTCGACGAGGCCGCCGCCAGCCAGAAGGAACTTGAAGCAAACGCCGGCGCCGCGCAAGCCCAGTACGAAGCGGCGCGCCTGAACCTGGCCTATACCCGTGTGGTCTCGCCGATCGACGGCCGCGTCTCGAAAGCCGAAATCACCCTCGGCAACCTGGTCGACGCCACCGCGGTCCTCACGTCCGTGGTCTCGCTCGAGCGCATCTACGCCAGTTTCGATGGCGACGAAGAGACCTATCTGCGCGTCGGCGCAAAGGCGCGCGACGGCGCTCCGGTGACGGTGCGCGTGGGACTGGCCAACGAAGAAGGCTTCCCGCACGAAGGAAAACTCGAATTCGTCGACAACCAGCTCGATGCCCGCACCGGCAGCGTGCGCATGCGCGCCGCTTTTGAAAACAAGGACGGCGCCCTGGTGCCGGGCCTGTTCGCCCGCGTGCAGCTGGGCGCGGCCGACGACCGCAGCGCGGTCCTGATCAGCGAGCGTGCGGTGGGCACCGACCAGAGCCGCAAATTCGTGGTCGTGGTGGGCGCTGACGGCAAGGCCGAATACCGCCCGGTCGTCCTCGGCCCCGTGGTGGACGGCCTGCGCGTGGTGCGCAGCGGCGTGAAAGCGGGCGAGAAGATTGTCGTCAACGGCCTGCAGCGCGTGCGTCCGGGCGCCCCGGTCGCGCCGCAGATCGTCCCGATGGATGGCGCCGCGCCGCTGACCCTGGCCGCCGCTGCGAAGGAATAAATCATGAACTTCTCCCGCTTCTTTGTCGACAAGCCGATCTTCGCGATCGTGCTGTCGGTGCTCATCTTCGTGTCGGGCCTGATCGCCATCTTCCAGCTGCCGATCTCCGAATACCCGGACGTGGTGCCGCCCTCGATCGTGGTGCGCGCCCAGTATCCGGGCGCGAATCCAAAAATCATCGCCGAAACGGTGGCCGCGCCGCTGGAAGAGCAAATCAACGGCGTCGAGAACATGCTGTACATGTCCTCGCAAAACACCTCCGACGGCGCCCTGATGCTGACCGTGACCTTCGCCATCGGCACGAATGTCGAGCAGGCCGAGACCCAGGTGCAGAACCGCGTCCAGCGTGCCTTGCCGCGCCTGCCGGAAGAGGTGCGCCAGATCGGCGTCACGACGGTGAAAAGCTCGCCCAACCTGACCATGGTTGTGCACCTGAATTCCCCCGATGGCCGCTATGACGACCTGTACTTGCGCAACTACGCGACCCTGAACATCAAGGACCGCCTGGCGCGCATCGAGGGCATGGGCGAAGTGCAGCTGTTCGGCTCGGGCGACTACGCGATGCGCGTCTGGCTCGACCCGCAAAAGGTGGCTGCGCGCGGCCTGGTCGCGGGCGACATCGTCGATGCGATCCGCGAGCAGAACGTGCAGGTCGCGGCCGGCGTGATCGGCCAGGGCCCGGCCAAGGGCGCCGAGTTCCAGTTGACGGTGAACACCCAGGGCCGCCTGTCGAGCGTCGAGGAGTTCGGCGCCATCATCGTCAAGACCGGCGAAGACGGTTCGACCACGCTGCTGAAGGATGTGGCGCGCCTGGAGATGGGCTCGAACTCCTACGCCCTGCGCTCGCTCCTGAACAACAAGTCGGCCGTGGCCATCCCCATTTTCGAAGCACCCAACGCGAATGCGCTGCAGCTGTCGACGGACGTGCGCGCCACCATGGCCGAGCTGTCCAAAGAGTTTCCGGAAGGTGTCGAATACAGCATTGTGTACGACCCAACCCAATTCGTGCGCGAGTCGATCGACTCCGTCATCAAAACGCTGTTCGAAGCGATTCTGCTGGTGGCGATTGTCGTGATCGTGTTCCTGCAAAGTTGGCGCGCCTCGATCATTCCGCTCCTGGCGGTGCCGGTATCGGTGGTCGGCACCTTCGCCGTGATGCTGATGTTCGGCTTCTCGATCAACACCCTGTCGCTGTTCGGCCTGGTGCTGGCAATCGGCATCGTGGTCGACGACGCCATCGTCGTGGTCGAGAACGTCGAGCGCAACATCAGCAACGGCCTGAACCCGCATGATGCGACGATCCAGGCGATGAAGGAAGTGTCCGGGCCGATCATCGCGATCGCCCTGGTGCTGTGCGCCGTGTTCGTGCCGATCGCCTTTGTCTCGGGCCTGACCGGCCAGTTCTATCGCCAGTTCGCGCTCACCATTGCGATTTCCACCGTGATCTCGGCTTTTGCGTCGCTCACGCTGGCTCCCGCCTTGTCGGCCGCACTCCTCAAAGCGCACGATGCGCCGAAGGACCGCGTCACGCGCGCCATCGACACCGTCTTCGGGCGCTTCTTCGCCGCCTTCAACCGCTTCTTCGGCCGTGCCTCGCACCGCTACGAAGGCGGCGTGCAGACGGTCCTGCGCCGCAAGACCCTGTCGCTCGCCGTGTATGCGATCCTCGGCGTCGCTGCCGTGTTCATGTTCAAGGTGGTGCCGCCGGGCTTCGTGCCGCAGCAGGACAAAGCCTACCTGATCGGCTTCGCCCAGCTGCCGGACGCCGCCTCACTCGACCGCACCGACGCCGTGATCCGCCGCATGTCGGCCATTGCAAAAGAGATTCCCGGCGTCGAATCCTCGATTGCCTTCCCCGGCCTGTCGATCAACGGTTTTACCAACGCACCGAACGCGGGCATTGTGTTTACCGGTCTGAAGCCGTTCAGCGAACGCAAAGGCAAGGAGCAGTCGGCCGAAGCCATTGCGGCCGAAATCAACAAGCGCATGGGCGCGGTGCAGGACGCCTTCGTGATGGTGCTGCCGCCGCCGCCCGTGAACGGCCTCGGTACGACAGGCGGTTTTAAAATGATGCTGGAAGACCGCGGCAACCTCGGCTACGACGCGCTGTACAAGGCGGCGCAGGCGATGCAGGCCAAGGCCTGGGCCGAGCCGCGCCTGGCTGGCGTGTTCTCGAGCTACCAGATCAACGTGCCGCAGCTGTTCGCCGACGTCGACCGCGTAAAGGCCAAGCAGCTCGGCGTGCCGCTGCAGACGATTTACCAGACCCTGCAAGTGAACCTCGGCTCACTCTACGTGAACGATTTCAACCAGTTCGGCCGCACTTACCAGGTGCGGGTGCAGGCGGACGCCCAGTTCCGTTCGCAGCCGGAGCAGATCGCCCAGCTGAAAGTACGCAGTACCAAAGGCGAGATGATCCCGCTGTCCTCGCTGATGCAGGTAAAGGATACCTATGGCCCGGACCGCGTGCAGCGCTACAACGCTTACGTCACGGCCGACATGAACGGCGGCCCGGCGGCGGGCGTGTCCTCGGGCGAAGCGCAAGCCATTTTCGAGCAGATCGCAAAAGAGACGCTGCCGAAAGGGATCGCCTATGAATGGACCGACCTGACTTACCAGGACATCCTGTCCGGGAACACCATGGTCTTCGTCTTCCCGCTGTGCGTGCTGCTGGTCTTCCTGGTGCTGGCCGCCCAGTACGAAAGCTGGACGCTGCCATTGGCTGTCATTCTGATCGTGCCGATGTCGATCCTGTGCGCGCTGGTCGGCGTCAAGCTGACCGGTGGCGACAACAACATCTTCACCCAGATCGCGCTGTTCGTGCTGGTCGGCCTGGCCTCGAAGAATGCGATCCTGATCGTGGAGTTTGCCCGCGAACTCGAACACCAGGGCCGCAGCGTGGTCGACGCCGCACTGGAAGCGAGCCGCCTGCGCCTGCGTCCGATCCTGATGACCTCGATCGCCTTCATCATGGGTGTGGTGCCGCTCGTGTTTTCCAGCGGCGCTGGCGCCGAGATGCGCCACGCGATGGGTGTCGCCGTCTTCGCCGGCATGCTGGGCGTGACCTTCTTCGGCCTGTTCCTGACGCCCCTGTTCTATGTCCTGCTGCGCAGCTTTGCCAAGCGTTTCGAAAAACCTGCCGTCGCCCCTGTTGCGGTGCACGCTGAAGGAGTACACCAATGAGAACGATGATTGCACGGGGCGTTGCCCCCTTGCTGGCGGCGCTGCTGCTCACCGCCTGCGCCGCACCGGAGTTCAAACAACCGGCGATCGATACGCCGGCCGCCTTCAAGGAAGCCGGCACGGTGAAAACGGCGCCTGACGGCACCCAGTGGAGCGTGGCACGCCAGGCCGAGCAGCAGCCGCGCGGCCAGTGGTGGCTGGCCTTCCAGGACCCGCGCCTGACGGAACTGGTCGACGAGGCGACCCGTAACAACGCCAGCCTGGCCATGGCCGCGGCGCGCGTAAAACAGGCGAGGGCGATCGCGGGCATTGCGCAAGCGGACCGCGTGCCGCAGGTGGGCGTCGGCGTCCAGGCCCAGCGCGCCCGGCCGTCGGCATTCGATGCCGGCCTGCCGCAGGGCAGTGCGGTCGCGCCGCAGACCAGCTACAGCGCCAGCCTGAGCGCCAGCTACGAGGTCGACCTGTTCGGCCGCGTGGGATCGAACATCGAGGCGGCGCGCCAGGATGCGGGCGCCAGCGAGGCGAGCTACCGCTCGGTGCTGCTGTCGCTGCAGGCGGACGTGGCCCAGACCTGGTTCCGCCTGCGCGCCCTGGACGCCGAGCTGGCCACGGTCGACGCGGCGGTGCGCCTGCGCGAGGAAAGCGTGCGTGTGACCCAGCGCCGTTTCGACCTGGGCGACATCGGCGAATTTGACCTCAGCCGCGCGAAGACGGAATTGTCGGCCACGCGGTCCGAGGCGATCGGCCTGCAGCGCCAGCGCACGAATGCCGAGCACGCGCTGGCGGTCCTGCTGGGCCGCCCGGCCGCACGCTTCACGGCCAGCACCAGCGCCTTGCCGGAAAGCAGCGCGCTGCCCGCGATTCCCGCCGGCTTGCCCTCGACCCTGCTCGAGCGCCGGCCCGACATCGCCGCCGCCCAGCGCGCGATGGAGGCGGCCAATGCCCGGATCGGCGTGGCGCGCGCGGCCATGTTCCCGGCGCTGAACATCAACGCGCTTGGGGGAGGCGTCGGCGGCACGATGGCCGAGGTGTTCAACTGGAGCAGCCGCTCCTGGGTGCTCGGCGCGCTGCTGTCGCTGCCGATCGTCGATGGCGGCCGTAACAAGGCGAACGTGGTGCGCAGCGAGGCGGCCCTGGAGGAATCGGTGGCGGCCTACCGCGAGCGGGTGCTGGTGGCTTTCGCCGAGGTCGAGGACAACCTGGCCGGCGTGCACATCCTGGCCGAGCAGGGCGCACAGCTCGACGATGCGGTGCGTTCCGCACGCCGCTCGGCGCAGCTGGCGCGCACGCTGTACGACGCCGGCCGCTCGAGCTATCTCGACCTGCTCGACGCCCAGCGCAACCTGGCAACCAGCGAACGCAGTGCGGTCCAGCTGCGCGGCAACCAGGCCATGACGACGGTCGCCCTGATCCGCGCGCTGGGTGGCGGCTGGGACGCGCCGGCGCCGCCGGAAGCAGCGCCGCTGGCGATGCGCTGAACCGTATTACGTGTGCCCCTTGCGGCGGATCCGGCCGGGTCCGCCGTTTTTTTATGGGCGGTTACAATCCTCACATGACGACACCGGCACCTCTCGACGCGACCCTGCTCACTGGCCTGGCGCCGGTGCTCGATCCTGACACCCGCATCCTGATTCTCGGCAGCTTCCCGGGCGCGCAGTCGCTCGCGGCCGGCCAGTACTATGCGCACCCGCGCAACCAGTTCTGGCGCCTGGTTTCAAGCCTTGTCGGCGAAGACCTGGCGGCGCTGCCATATATAGAACGCCTGCCGCGCCTGCGTGCGCACGGCATCGGCCTGTGGGACGTACTCGGCGCCTGCGAGCGCGAAGGCAGCCTCGATTCCGCGATCCGCAAGCCTGCCGCCAACGATTTCGAGCGCCTGCACACGCTCTGTCCCATGTTGAAAACGGTCGGCTTCAATGGCCAGACCTCCGGTAAATTCGCGCCGCAGTTCGCCGGCGCCGGCTACCGGACTGTCGTGCTGCCGTCGAGTTCGCCGGCGCACATGGCGATGACGTTCGAACAGAAGCTGTCGGTTTGGCGAGAACTGCTTGCTTAGAGCCGATCCAATTTTTTGCACAGTCAGCGCTGTTGAGGTCTGCTTTCGTGTTTATTTCGAACCATACGGAAGTGCAGCTGTCTCATTCCCTACCATATGGACGAAAAGGCAAAACAATGAACGCACCAGATTACACGCCTCCGATGTTGGACCCATTAGAAATCGAAAAGGTGAGAAAAATCGCGCAAGAAGCGACCACGGCCCGACGAAGACCATTGCCACAGACCCGAATCGAGCAACGCCTCGACGCCTTCAACAAGCAGGTCATGTCGCATGCAATGCTGGGTTTTGTGACGATGATTTCGATGGCTTTACTGGCGTTTTACACTAAGTCGCAGCCGCTTCAGAGCGCCACGCTGGCCTTGGGGATTATTGTTCAGGTGTTTGGTCTGGCCTTGCTTGGGTTAGTAATCGTGGGCGGCTTGTTGTTCATATGGGATTTAAAAAAATCGCCGTTCGGGCCGTTTTTTACGTTGGTGAAATCGTATGCCGACATGGATATCGAATTCGCTCAGCGACTTGCCGGCTGTGAAAAATCGGCTGTTCAGTATGTGCTGACCTATTACAAATATGAACGGGCGAATTTCGAAAAACGCGGTTATTTGATTGCAGGCCCCGTTGAGCGAATTGGCATGTTCCCCGCAATGGCGGCGCTGATTGTGCTCGTTGCCAACCTGGCTAAGGTCTCCGAGGTTGCAACCTGGGCTGTCATGTTCGGCCCGCTTATCTTTGCGTTCTACGTGATGCTGGTGGCAACGTTCCCAATGATTCAGAAGATGGACCGCGTGATTGGCTTGCTGGAATTCAGTATTCAGTCGAGAAAGTAGTGTCGTAACTGTTGCACGACGGCAGCTTATATGTGTCAGCCCATACGCGCTTTGCCGATCCGTGCTACACTGTGTTCAGTCGAAAAGGTCATGAGGCCTTGACGGCATCCCGTACAGCCCCGCAACGCGATATGTGTAATGTCGCCAGCGACCAGGCCGAGGGATTGTGATTCGAGATACGTTGGTCGACTTACACCGATGGAGGCACCTTGCAGATAGCTTGGGCGTCCAGGGCTCCGCACCTTGCAGATAGCATCGGCTGGAGCAGCGATACAAGCATTGGCAATACATTGAAACGAAGCCCGCAGCAAGCGGGCTTTTTTTTCTCCCCGCGCAGGTCGGCGTCCGGTTGCAGGCCCGGAATATAGCCGCCGCCATCTCTCTCCGCCGCTAGGGCGGCCCGTTTAATTTTTCTCCGGTCCAGTCCCCGCGGGCGCTGTGCACCGGCAGCATCGTCGTGGCGCCATGTTCATGCGCCGGCTCGCACTCAATCAAATTCAAAGGAATCCACCATGGCAAAAGAAGAACTGATCGAAATGAATGGCCTCGTGACCGAAGTGCTGCCGGAACTGCGTTTCCGCGTCGACCTCGATAACGGCCACAAGCTGATCGCCTACACCTCGGGCCGGATGAAGAAAAACCACATCCGTATCCTGGCAGGCGACAAGGTCACGCTGGAACTGTCGCCTTACGACCTGAACAAGGGCCGTATCGTGTTCCGTCACATCGAAACGCGCGGCGCTCCGGCAGCACGCCCAGGCGGCTTCCAGCGCCGCCGCTAAGCCGTTTTCGTTGCAGGCCGCGGTGGGCGCATGGCGCCATCGCAACCGGCAGCGGCAGTACTGCAGCGGCGCGGCCATTCGGCCGTGCCCGCATTCCTCCGGCATCGCTCATGCCGCAGGTGTTTCACCCTCGCACTATCCTCCTGTTCAACGACGCCGCGCTCCGTCTGCCACATCGCGCAGATGCGCCAGCTTGGCCGAATAACGCTCGCGCGTATCCGGCCGCACGCTGTGATCGCGCGCCAGCGCGAGCTGCTTCTCGGCCGTCTTCCATTCCCCCAGCTGCAGGCTGGCGACGCCCAGCCAGAAATGAAACTCGTCGTTGTGCGGTGCGCGTGCCACTTCGCGCCCGAACAGGGCGCGCGCCTTGTTGAAGTCGCCGGCCTGGTAGGCCTGCATTCCCTGGTCGAAGTAGTGGTAGGGCGGCGCCGGATACAGGCGCGCGATGCGCTGGGTGAGCGCCGCGGCTTCGGCAGCCTTGCCGTTTGCGGCTAGCAGGGGTGCCAGGTTCTGCATCACGATCAGGCTGTCCGGGTCGCGTTCCAGCGCTGCGCGATAGACCTGCTCGGCCAGCAGCGGCTGTCCGCTGCGCTGGTAGATCACGGCCAGGGTATTGAGCGTCGCAGCCAGTCCCGGTTTTTTCAGCAGGGCGCCGCGCGCCCACCAGTAGGCCTCGGTGTGGCGGCCCTGCGCGATTTCTTCCGCGGCACGGTTGTTCATGTAGCGGGCGACGATGTCGTTCTCGTCGAGATAGCGCACGCGTTCGCTGGCGTTCGGCGGGAGCTGCACGAAGTCGACCGTCAGCGTGGCCGAGGAATCGAAATCGCGGCTCGGTCCGGCTTGTCCCAGGTTCAGGTTGACGTGCGAGCTGACGAGGTAAAGCGCACGTTCGCGGGTCCATGTTTCCTCGATCTGCACTTCCTGGAAGCGTACGCTCATGCCCAGTTCGCGCGCAAAGGCGGCGGTCATGATGACGAGCGACAGGCAGTTGCCACTGCGCGCGGCATAGGTTTCGGCGGCGGTGCCGGTATAGGTGGCGTCGTAGTCGAGCCGCAATTCGCGGCGGTCGTACAGCGCTTGCACGAGGCCATATGCCTGGCCCTCCTCGCGCAAGCGCTTGCGAAATGGCGTGCTGCTGAGGTGGCGCCGCATCTCGGGGCTGAGCGCGAACAGCTGGCCGGTATCGATGCGTTGCGCGGGCGGTGCAAACGCGGCATCGTTGAGGAGGGCCGCAACCTGGCCGGTGGAAACCGGCTCCCGGGCGACATGGGTGCAGCCAGTTAAAAAGACGAGCAGCGACAGGATCCAGGTCTTCATCATGCCTCCCGAACAGATAGCCGTACTTCAGTATCGTCCTGCCGGGGCGGCCTGTCAAAGACTGGCGTTACGAGTGGTCGTCGTGCAGCGCTTCTTCGAGTTCGTCGAGCAGTTCGGCCGCTTCCATCTCGTCGAGCGAAAGATAGGCGATGGCGCGCTCGCCGCCCTTGTCCCATTCGGGCGAGCCGGCGTGGCCCTGGTAGCGGCGGATGGCGCGCTCGGCCAGCAGCGACAGGGCGACCAGCGAACGCACCGCGTCGGCGGTGTTCTCGTCTTCCAGCACCGCGTAGTCGTGGTGATGCAGGATCGCCCACGAGACGTCGCTCGACAGGCCCCAGTTACGCGCCAGCAGGGTGCCGATGGCCGCATGGTTGGTGCTGTGGCGCTCGTCTTCGAGTGCCGTAAACGAACGTTCCGGCTCGGCGCCGGCGTCCAGGAAGGTGGTTTCGTAGTCGGGGAAGCGCTTCACCAGCAGCGGCATGCCGGTGTCGCAGAACAGGCCGAAGGTATGGGCGATGTCGGGCGCGCCGATGCGCAGGCGGCGCGACAGGAAGACCATCGCATGCGAGCGCTTGGTCGAGACGTCCCAGAAATTGGCCAGGGCCGCACTCTCGACGGGAATCGCCTGGCGCGCCAGCAGGCCGGTCATCAGCGCCGCCACCTGGTTGATGCCCAGGAACAGGATGGCCTGCTCGATCGACTTGGCACGGCGCCCGCCGAACAGCGAGGAATTCGCCAGTTTCAGGAGCGCGCCGGCCATGCCGACATCGCGCGCGACGATGCGTCCGATGCGCTCGGGCGAGGGATCGCTGGACGCCAGCTCCGCCTGCAGGTCGGCCAGCAGGCTCGGGCGCGGCGGGATGCGGATCGACCTGATCAGCTCGTCGACCGCATCCGTGGGCCCGGCAGCGGGCGCCGGCGCAGTGACAGCGCGCGCCGGGGGGCGCGCGGAGGCGCTGGCGCGCGATGGCATTGCTTTTGCGGCAACAGTACTCATGGAGGAAGGGTGCTTATAGGAAATAACAGCGAAGAACGCCACTATAAACGATGCTGCGTTTCCGTGCAGCAACAGGTGCGTTCAGCGGGTCCTTGTGTGGCAAAACGGACAGAACGGTGTTGTCGGAACGCCTAAAATTGTTAGCATGAATCCAGCACATCTTGCAGGAATTGACTTTTATGCACCGGCCGAGCTGGTCGCGCGCCAGTTGATCGGGGTGGTGGTATTGATCGACGGCGTTGGCGGGCGCATCGTCGAAACCGAAGCCTACGACCGCGAAGATCCGGCCTCGCACGCCTTTTCCGGTCCGACCGAGCGCAATGCCGCCATGTTCGGGCCGCCCGCGCACGCCTACGTCTATCGCTCCTACGGCATCCACTGGTGCCTGAACTTCGTGTGCCGCGAAGAGGGGCATGGCGCCGGGGTCCTGATCCGCGCGATCGAGCCGCTGGCCGGGCTGGACGTGATGCGCGAGCGCCGCGACGCCGAGGACCTCACGGCGCTGTGTTCCGGTCCGGGCAAACTGTGCCAGGCGCTGGACGTGACGCGTGCCTTCAACGGCAGGCCGCTGGCGCAGCCGCCGTTCCGGCTCGAAGCCGCGCCGCCGGGCCTGCCGATTATCGCAGGCCCGCGCATCGGCATCTCGAAGGCGATGGACGTGCCCTGGCGCTTCGGCCTGGCCGGCTCGCGCTTCTTCAGCCGCCCGTTCCGCTGATCCGGCCAGACCTGGCCTTGGCGCCGGCGTCCGGCAAGGCCGGCGGCGCGCCGCGCATCGGGCTGCCGGGAGCACGGCGCTCGGCCGGATCCTGAAACTCGTCCGTTTCGCCGGCCGCGGCCAGCGGTTCGATGCCCTCGATCTGGAACACCGACACCGCACGCGCCAGGTTCACCGTCTGCTCGTGCAGGCTTTCGGCCGCCGCCGCCGCTTGTTCGACCAGGGCCGCGTTCTGCTGGGTCATGTCGTCCATCTGCCCGACCGCGCGGTTCACTTCCGAGATGCCCTCGGCCTGCTCGGTGCTGGCGACGCTGATGCGCTCGATGATGTCCTTCACCTGGCGCACCGAGGCGACGATATGGCCCATGCTGCTGCCCGCTTCGTTGACCGAGACCGCGCCGCCGTCGATGATCGAGACCGAGTCGGCAATGAGCGCCTTGATCTCTTTCGCCGCCGCCGCCGAGCGCTGCGCCAGGGTGCGCACCTCGGAGGCGACCACCGCGAAGCCGCGCCCCTGTTCGCCGGCGCGCGCCGCTTCCACCGCGGCGTTCAGCGCCAGGATATTCGTCTGGAACGAGATGCCGTCGATGACGCCGATGATCTCGACGATCTTGCGCGAACTGGCGCGGATCGATTCCATCGTCGTCACCGCGCGGTCGACTGCCTGGCCGCCGTGGCTGGCCAGGCGCGCAGCTTCCGCCGCCAGGTCGGTGGCCAGGCGCGCATTGTTGGCGTTGTCCTTGACCGCCACCGTCAGCGTCTCCATGGCGCTGGCGGTCTGCTCGAGCGAGCCGGCCTGCATTTCGGTACGGGTCGACAGGTCGAGGTTGCCGGTCGCGATTTCTTTCGACGCGGTGTCGATCGAACGCACCGACGTGAGGATGGCGTGCAGGGTCGTGTTCAGCGTGCCGATCGTGTGGTCCAGCGCGCGCGAGGTGTCGGCGATCTCGTCGCGGCCGGTGCTGCCGGTGGCGCTGGCCAGCCGGCCCTCGGCCAGTTCGGATACCACGTCGGAGATGGCGCGGATGTCCTGCAGCATGGCGCGCCGCACCAGCATCGTGACCGCCAGCGAGAGCGCGATCGACAACAGCACCAGTACCGCCATCGTCACGCCCAGCATGCGGAACTCGGCGCCGGCGGCGGCATAGGCTTCTTCGCTCAGGCGCGTTTCCAGCGCCGCCAGCTGGGCCAGCTGGGCATTGAGGATGCCGAAGTCCTTCTCCGCCTTCTGCATCGAATTGGTGGCGATCGACTGGTCGACCTGCGCCATCTCGATCGTCTCGAGCACCGCCTTGCGGTAGGCGCTCAAGGCCGTGCTGGAAGCGTCGATCAGCTTGCGCTCGGCCGGATCGGCCACCTTGGCCAGGGCGGCGAGGCGGGTCTTGATGTCGGTGTGCTTCCTGTTGATGTCCTTGACCAGGTCATCGAGCCGGTTCTTGGCGAAGCTGCCGCTGATCCAGGCCAGCAGCTGGTAGATATTCGCATGCGCATATTTGGCGTCGCCGGCGACGTCGGCCGTGTCCTGCAGGCGTGCCGCGCGCACCTGCACCATGTTTTCGAGCGAGGCATGCTGGCGCACCATGCCGTAATAGGCGCCGCCGGAGAGCAGCGTCAGCAGCACCAGCACCAATCCCGGCGCCAGCAGCAGCTTCGGGCCAATCCGTAGTTTTTTCAGCATGCTTTTCTCCGTACAAATGATGAGGGCGGCCGAAGCCGCCCCCAGGTCGGTCGACGCCTACTTTTTATAGATGCCCGCTTCCAGCACCACGTCGTCGACCTTCATCACATAGGTCGTCTTCGGTTCGATCTTGCCGGTGGTCGGGTTCTTGTACATATAGTCGACCCAGCCCTTGCCCTTGGCGGACGCCAGTTCGATGATCGCCCGGCGGTATTTCTTGCCGTTGGCGTCGGGCACGTCGGTCAGGTCCTTGCCGACGATCGACGGATTGTGCGGATGCGCCAGCATCACGCCGGATTTGATGTCACGCATGCCGACATACAGCTCGCCCTGGACGAATTCCGGGTCCTTGGCAGTGATGCGCTTCATCATTTCATTCTTGCCCTTGGACTTGACGAGGGCCGCGCCGCGTTCGGTCATCGCGATCGCATCCTTTTCGGTCGGTTCATTGGCCAGTGCACCGGAGCAGGCAAGTCCGAGGCACAGGGCGGTGGCAGTGGCGAGCAGCTTCATGGGAACATTCCTTTCGGTAGACAGACAGGGGGTAAAACTTTCCTAGGTGCATTGGGAAATGTACGCTGCACTTCCTTTAGGCAATTTGCGCTGACGCAAGCGCCTACCGCGGGTGCAGACGGCGCACCACATGTCTCGCAGCAAACAAATTGTGCTTGAAAGAAAGTTTGTGATTATTTCGTTGATTGTGTGCAACTCACGCAAGACGGCTGCCTCCTAAGATGAGCTCCCGTCGGCAATTTCTTACTCAAGAATTCGCCCGTCGTCCCCCACCACATCTTTCCTTTTCAGGAGCATGACGTGACCACCACCGAAACAACGCCTGCCAAGTTCAAGCCCTACACGCGACAGACCATTGCGCTTGCCCGCCAATGGCAATGGATGAGCCCCGAGTTGCAGGAAGCGACCCAGGTCGTCTCGCACGTGCTGCCGTTTCGCGTCAACGAATATGTGCTCGACCAGCTGATCGACTGGGACCGCATTCCCGACGACCCGATCTTCCGCCTGACCTTCCCACACCGCGACATGCTGCCGGCGCGCGAATACGAGCAGCTGCGCGACCTGGTGCTGCACAAGAAGGACGACGCCGCCCTGGCCAAACTGGTGCACCAGATCCGCATGCGCATGAACCCGCACCCGGCCGGCCAGATGACCCACAACGTCCCGCGCGTAAACGACGCGCCCCTGCACGGCCTGCAGCACAAGTACAAGGAAACCGTGCTGTTCTTCCCGAGCGCCGGCCAGACCTGCCATGCCTACTGCACCTTCTGCTTCCGCTGGCCGCAGTTCGTCGGCATGGACGACATGAAGTTCAATGCGAAGGAGTGCTCGGAGCTGGTGTCCTACCTGGCCACGCATCCGGACGTGACCGACGTCCTGCTCACCGGCGGCGACCCGATGATCATGAATACGCGCTCGCTGACCGAATTCCTGGAGCCCCTGCTGGCGCCGGAACTGGCGCACATCCAGAACATCCGCATCGGCACCAAGTCGGTCGCCTACTGGCCGCAGCGCTTCGTCTCCGACAAGGATTCGGACGACCTGATGCGCCTGTTCGAACGCGTGGTCAAAGCCGGCAAGAACCTGGCCATCATGGGCCACTACAACCATGCGGTGGAACTGCGCCAGCCGATTGCCCAGCAGGCGGTGAAACGCATCGTCGGCACCGGCGCCACGCTGCGCATGCAGGGCCCGCTGATCCGCCACATCAACGAAGACCCGAAAAGCTGGGCCGAACTGTGGACCACGGGCGTGCGCCTGGGCGCGATCCCGTATTACATGTTCGTCGAGCGCGACACCGGCCCGAGCGACTACTTCGCGCTGCCGCTGGCGCGCGCCCACGAGATCTTCCAGCAGGCCTATTCGATGGTCTCGGGCCTGTCGCGCACCGTGCGCGGGCCGTCGATGAGCGCTTTCCCGGGCAAGGTCGTGATCGACGGCGTGGTCACCATCAATGGCGAAAAGCTGTTCGCGCTGCAGTTCCTGCAGGCGCGTAATCCGGAATGGGTGCGCAAGCCCTTCTTCGCCAAATACGATGCGGACGCCACCTGGCTCGACCACCTGAAACCGGCGTTCGGGCGCAAGAAGTTCTTCTTCGAAGAAGAAGCGGGGAACGCCGGCCACGCCACGCCGGGCGGACGGGTGATCCCTATCGTGCAAAGCAACCAGCACGACCGCCGCGCCAGCGACAGCCAGCCCAGCGCCGCTTGAGCCAACGCGGATCCGGACCCGCCATGGGTAACCAAAGCTCGCCACGCTTGTCCAGCGTGGCGGTTTTCTTCTGCGTGTTCCTGCCGTTCGCGCTGGGCCACTATCTGTCTTCGCTGGTGCGCAACGTGAACGCGGTGCTGGCGCCCGACCTGATCGCGACGCTGGCGCTCACGCCCGGCCAGCTCGGGCTGCTGACCAGCGCCTTCTTCTTCGCCGCCGCGCTGGTGCAGCTGCCGGTCGGAATGGCGCTCGACCGCTACGGCCCGCGCAAGGTCCAGCTGGTCCTGATGACCTGCGGCGCGCTGGGGGCGCTGATGTTCGCGTACGGCCAGAACTTCGGCCAGCTGCTGCTGGCGCGCACGCTGATCGGGGTGGGCCTGGGCGGCTGCTTCATGTCGGCGGTCAAGGCGGTATCGACCTGGGTCGACCCGAAGCGCCTGCCGTCGGTGCAGGGCTACATGATCGCGGTCGGCGGCCTGGGCGCTGCTTCGTCGACGATGCCGGTCACAAAAGTGCTGGAGTACATGGACTGGCGCGGCCTGTTCGTGGCGATTGCAGGCCTGATCGCCTGCTGCGGCCTGCTCATTCGCCTGCTCAGCCCAGCTACCCCCCCGAGCGGCGGCAAGGCGCCGACGGTCAAGTCGATCCTCGACGTCTACCGCAACCCGGCCTTTCGCAAGGTCACCTCGCTGGTGGTGGTGTCCCATATGGTGTTCTTCGGCATCCAGGGCCTGTGGATCGGCCGCTGGCTGTCGGACGTGGCGCGCTTTCCCGAGCCGGCCGTGGCCTACCTGCTCTACATGGGCATGGCCTCGGTGATCTTCGGGGCGATTGCGGTCGGCATGATCACCGAGTGGGCGGGGCGGCGCGGCATCGCACCGCTCGACGTGGCGGCGATCGGGGTAGCGCTCTTCGTGCTGATCCAGATGGGGATCGTGTGCAACTGGAAGCCGAGCATGCAGCTGCTCTCGGTCGTGTTCCCGCTGGTCGGCACGATCACGGGCATCGAGTTCGCGATCGTCTCGCAGAGCATGCCCAAGGAGCTGACCGGGCGCGCCGCCACCTGCCTGAACCTGGTGATCTTCGTCGGCGCCTTCCTGGTGCAGGCGGGCTTTGGCCAGCTGGTCGGATTGTGGACGCCGGACGCGGCGAACCACTACCCGGCCCAAGCTTATCAGGTGGCCTTTGGCGTGCTGGTGCTGCTGCAGCTGCCCGGGCTGCTCGGCTACTTCCTTCGGCGGCGTCCGCTACAATGCGAGATTGCCATATTGAGCCCGAAGGAAGACTATGAAATTGGTACGCTACGGTCGCCCCGGTAAGGAAAAGCCGGGACTGATCGACGAAGAAGGACGACTGCGCGATCTCTCCGGCGTGATCGGAGACATCGACGCAGCCGTCCTGTCCGACCGTGCCCTGCGCAAGATCGCGAAGATCGACGAGAAAACCCTGCCGCTGGTGCGCGGCACGCCGCGCCTCGGGGTGCCGGTCAAAGGCACGGGTAAATTCATCGGCATCGGCATGAACTATGCGGACCACGCTGCCGAAATCGGCGCGCAGATCCCGGCAGAGCCGGTCATGTTCACGAAAGCGATCTCCTGCCTGTCCGGTCCCGACGACCCGATCCAGCTGCCGAAAGGCTCGAAGAAGACCGATTGGGAAGTCGAACTCGGCGTCGTGATCGGCACCCGCGCGCAGTACGTCGACGAAGCAGAGGCGCTCAATTACGTGGCCGGCTACTGCGTCGTCAACGACGTCACGGAACGCGCCTACCAGTTCGAACTGGGCTCGCAATGGGACAAGGGCAAGGGCTGCGACACCTTCGGGCCGGTCGGCCCCTTCCTGGTCACGCGCGACGAAATCTACGACGTGCAGGACCTGAACCTGTACCTGGAAGTGAACGGCAAGCGCATGCAGACCGGGAATACGTCGAGCATGGTGTTTTCGGTGGCGCAGATCGTCAGCTACCTGTCGCGTTTCATGACGCTGGAACCGGGCGACATCATCTGCACCGGCACGCCGCCGGGCGTGGGCATGGGACGCACGCCGCAACGCTTCCTCAAAAAGGGCGACCAGGTGCGTCTGGGGATCGAGGGACTCGGCGAGCAGCAGCAAGAAGTGCTGGCGTATCCGAAGTAAACAAGTAAAACCCTGCGCTGGCCGGTGTGTACTGGCCAGCGCGCGGGTAAAACGGGTCAGCTCAGCCAGTAGCGCGTCAGGTGGCGCACCGGGTCGGTGTATTTGCTGCGGGCGTGCATCAGGCGCTGGTTGTCCCAGACCAGCATGCAGCCTTCCGGGATCAGCACCTGGATCATGTGCTCATAGAAGAATTTTTCTCCTGCCTCGGCTATTTTGCCCAGCGGCGTCGGTGCATACTGCCCGGGCGAGGCGAAGTCGCCTTCGGACGGATTGACGTCGCCGAAGCGGAACTGGTTGTAACTGAAGCGGAACAGCCGCGCCCCATCCTTTTCTTCGATCAGCCGCGTGTGGAACTGGCGCCGGCTCATGCCGGGCATGGCGCTGGCAAGGAAGGTGACGTCGTTGTCGTTCACCCATGCCTTCATTTCCGGGCTGAGCGATTCGTAGAATGCAAAACCGTCGGCCAGCAGGGTCTGGCCGCCGCCGCATTGCGCCTGGCGGTGGCAGTGCAGGGCCAGGTATTTGGGCGGCGGGTCGTACACGGGCGCTTCGGTATGCGGGCCGATGCTGTTTTTACTTTGCGAAAACGGCAGCTTCTCGAAGCCCGGTTTGAGCGTGACTTCATAGGTTTCTTCGCCATTAAACTGCGGCACGATGCGGCCGAAATGCGCCAGCGCCGGACGCGGGCCGTCGCGCAGGAGGTCGCGCGGCAGGATCGTCCAGCCGCGTTCCATCAATTCGGACTTGCAGCGGGCGATGCCGGCGCTCGCTTCCATCACATTCGATTCGCTCATTTTTTCAATCCTTTTCGACAGGTGTGGGGATGAAGCTCAAGGCTGCAGGGCGGCGTTGACCGCCTCCTCCAGGCGCATCACGATCTCGCCCAGCTGCGCCTCGCTGGTAATGAAGGGCGGGGCCAGCAGCACATGGTCGCCATGCAGGCCGTCGACGGTGCCGCCCATCGGGAATACCATCAGTCCCCGCTTGAAGGCCTCGGCCTTGACCGCCGCATGCAGCTTCTTTTCGGGCGCGAAGGGGACTTTGGTGGCGCGGTCCTGCACCAGTTCGAGCGCCATGAACAGGCCACGGCCGCGGATGTCGCCCACGTGCGGGTGCTTGCCGAACACGCTGCCCAGCATGCGGCGCAGCGTCGCGCCGCGCTTTTGTACCTTCGCCAGCAGCTGGTCGCGCTCGATCACCTTCTGCACCGCCAGTGCCGCCGCCGCCGCCACCGGATGGCCGATATAGGTGTGCCCGTGCTGGAAGGCGCCGCTGCCCTGGCGCAGCCGGTCCACGATCGCGCCTTGCGCCAGCACGGCGCCGATCGGCTGGTAGCCGGCGCCCAGGCCCTTGGCGACCGTGATGATGTCCGGCGCCACGCCTTCCTGTTCGATCGCATACATGGTGCCGGTGCGGCCCATGCCGCAGGCGATTTCGTCGGCGATGAAGAGCACGCCGTGGCGGTCGCAGATCGCGCGCACGCCCTTGAAATAGCCTGGGGTCGGCGGGACCGCGCCGGCGCTGGCGCCAACCACCGGCTCGGCGATGAAGCCGATCACGTTCTGCGGCCCGGCCTTCATGATCGCGGTCTCGAGTTCGTCGAGCAGCATGGCGGTATAGTCGTCGACCGACTGGTGCTCGCCGCGGCCGCGGTATTCGTTGCAGGGCGAGACGCGCGGCACGTCCATCAGGATCGGTGTAAACGGTTTACTGCGCCAGGCGCTGCCGGACACGGCCAGTGCGCCGAGGGTATTGCCGTGATAGCTCTGGCGGCGCGAGAGGAAGAGCGAGCGCTGCGGCTCGCCGCCTTCGTAAAAATACTGGCGCGCCAGTTTCAGCGCGGTCTCCATCGCTTCGGATCCGCCCGAGACGAAGTAGACGCCAGTCATCCCCGCCGGCGCACCGGCGACCAGCCTTTCGGCAAGCTCCTCGGCTGCCTCGGTGGTGAAGAAGCCCGTGTGCGCGTAGGCGCACTGGTCGATCTGGCGGTGCATCGCCTCGATCACGTCCGGATGGGCATGGCCGAGGGCGGAGACGGCCGCGCCGCCGCAGGCGTCGATATAGATGTTGCCTTGGCTGTCAGTAAAATGGATACCCTGGGCCGACACGACTACCGGCGGGGTCTGGCGCAAGCTGCGGTGAATAATGTGGCTCATGGTGCTCCCGTCTGTTGAAAGTTGACGGTCAACAATAAACGTGGTCGCTTCGGCCTCTTTTGATGTTTGCTGGAAACTAGTTGGATATTTTTCCGGTGGGACACTTTCGCAACATCCCGGCCAAGCCCAATCGCGCGAAGCGGCATTGCCCTTTTCGCTACAATCGCTCAGCCTGCTTCCCCGCGTTCCCTTCCAGGAGAAACCCCATGCGCCTACGTTCGTCCCCCATTCTTGCGGCCGCCGTCCTGCTCACGCTGGCCGCTTGCGGCGACAAATCGAGCCTGCCGGTCGGCGCCGGCGTCGGTCCAGCGCCAATGCTGCCGGAGCCGAAGAAAAGCCTGATCCCGACGGTCGACATCGCGCCGGCCAAGGGCTGGAATGGCGGCAAACCAAGCGCGGCCCAGGGCCTGGAAGTAAGCGCCCTGGCAACTGGCCTCGACCACCCGCGCTGGCTGCACGTGCTGCCCAATGGCGACGTGCTGGTGGCCGAATCGAACAAGCCGCACAATCCCGAGACCGAGCAGAAGGGCATCAAGGCCTGGGTCATGAAGAAGGTGATGGAAAGGGCGGGCGCCGCCGTGCCGAGCGCCGACCGCATCACGCTGCTGCGCGATGCCGACGGCGATGGCGTGGCCGAGGTGCGCACCGTATTCCTGAAAAACCTGAGCTCTCCCTTCGGCATGGCGCTGGTAGGCGAGACTTTGTATGTGGCCAATGCCGACGGCATCGTGCGCTTCCCGTACAAGACGGGCGCCACCGACATCGCCGAGGCCGCGCAAAAGGTCGCGCCGCTGCCGGCCGGGCTGAATCACCACTGGACCAAGAACATCATCGCCAGCAAGGACGGCAGCAAGCTGTACGCCACCGTCGGCTCGAACAGCAACGTCGGCGAAAACGGCATGGAAAGTGAGATCAACCGCGCCGCCATCCTCGAGGTGGACGTCAAGACCGGCGCCACGCGCCTGTTCGCTTCCGGCCTGCGCAACCCGAACGGCATGGCCTGGGAACCGCAGACCGGCGTGCTGTGGACAGTCGTGAACGAGCGCGACGAAATCGGCAGCGACCTGGTGCCCGACTACCTGACGTCCGTGAAGGACGGCGGTTTCTATGGCTGGCCGTACAGCTACTACGGCCAGCACGTCGACGAGCGTGTGAAACCGCCGCGTCCGGACATGGTGGCGAAAGCCATCGCGCCGGACTACGCCCTGGGAGCCCACGTCGCCGCGCTCGGCTTGAGCTTCTCCGACGGTGCGAAACTGGGCCCGCTGTTCACCAACGGCGCCTTCATCGGCCAGCACGGCTCCTGGAACCGCAAGCCGCTGTCGGGCTACAACGTCGTGTACGTGCCCTTCGCCGGCGGCAAGCCGAACGGCAAGCCGGTCGAGGTCTTGACTGGTTTCGTCGACAAGAACGGCGACGCGCTGGGGCGTCCGGTGGGCGTGGCGATCGACAAGGCCGGTGCCTTGCTGGTGGCGGACGACGTGGGCAACGTGATCTGGCGCGTGCGGCCGGCGGCGAGATAAAAGGTCTCGGTCTGCTGACGTGCGTTGAACGCGTGGGTGGCTTTGCCGCCCACGCGTTCAACGCACGCCTGATCTAACGCGCACTGCGTCACCCTACGCGCAACTGTCGATAAACCACATCGGCACGGAGGTCCACGCAATCCCTGCAAAGGCCAGCAGCGCCGTCAGCGCCGCCGCCCAGTCCAGCAGCGCGGTCTCCTCGTTCCCGCCACTGAGCGTACCCCGCGCGCGCCAGGCCAGCGCTGCGCAGACCGCCAGCGCCACGACCGTCATCAGGGCCAGCGGCAGCCGGTGCGGGCTGCCGGGCGCGAAGCCGGCCGGGCTGCACTGGGCCGCGACCAGCACATAGCTGCCGGCGAAATGCGCCGCCCAGACCAGCATCGGCAAGGTCCCGCGGATGAGCTTTCTGAAGAACCGTTCGCGCATCGATCACTCCATCAGCATGGGCACGACATGCACTGCCAGCGACAGGGCGATGCCCTGCAGCGTCGTGTAGTGCCAGATCAGTGCCGTATTGTCGAGCGTCGCACGGCTGGACGGAGACAGGCGTCCGCTCCAGGCACGCGCCGCCAGGTAGGGGCCCGCAATCGCCAGGATGACGACGTGCAGTCCCTGGTAGCTTAACAGTGCCGCGATCGTTGCGCTCCAGGCCTGCGCGCGCGGCGCCAGTCCGGCCAGGTCGTAGCCGTACAGGTCGACCAGGAAGGAGCCGATCACGCAGCTTGTTGCCGCCAGCGCCAGCCAGGGCAGGCGCTGCTTGCCGATGCTGCGCACGGCCCACAGCATCAGGCCAGAACCCAGCGCCAGCAGGGCGCCGGAGATCAACGGCCAGCGCACGTCGGGCAGGGTGGCCGCCGGCGGCGGGCACACTTCCAGGCGCATCGAGATGTGGATGTAGGCAAACAGCAGGGAAGCGAAGATGGTCGCGTCGACCACCAGCATGATGATCGTGCCCCACCACGAATGCGAGGCCGTGCCTTGCGCGCCCACCGGCAGCACCAGCGTGTCCGAGACGCGCGCCTCGGTGATCGCATGCTTCTTGTCCGAGCCCCACAGCCAGGCGACCGTGGAGACGATCGCCGCGATGCCGCACGCCCAGGCAATGAAGGTTAGCTTCATCGTCATCAAGAGGAAGAAGCCGGCGGTGCCGGCGGCGGCAATGAAGGGCAGCCAGCCGTCGGTCGGCAGGATCAACAGGTACTTGGGCGTCGCCGAGACCGGGCTGGTGGCGATCGTCTCGCGCTGCCCGCTGGCGGTGCCGGGCAGGTAGTGCTGGCCCGCTTCGACCTGTTCGGCCAGGTTCGGCTGGTCCCACAGCGGGTCGGCCGACTTGACGAGCGGGATGCTGCGCGTGGCATACACCTCGGTCGGCAGCCATTCGAGGGTCGAGGCATTCCATGGGTTGCCGACCTCTTTCTCCGGCCGGCGCAGCGTGCGCACGATGTCGACCAGCACCACCAGCACGCCGAGCGCGAGGACGAAGGCGCCCAGCGTCGAGACCAGGTTCAGCCAGTCCCAGCCCATCTCGGTCGGGTAGGTGTAGACGCGGCGCGGCATGCCCAAGAGGCCCGTGATGTGCATCGGGAAGAAGGCAATGTTAAAACCGCCAAACATCAGCCAGAACGCCCATTTCGCCAGGCGCTCCGACATGCGCTGGCCCTTGATCAGCGGGATCCAGTAGTACAAGGCCGCGAACACCGGGAACACCATCCCGCCGACCAGCACGTAATGCAGGTGGGCGACGATGAAATAGGTGTCGTGCGCCTGCCAGTCGAAGGGCAGCAGCGCCACCATCACGCCGGTCAGGCCGCCGAGCACGAAAATGAACATGAAGCCGCCCAGGAACAGGGCCGGCGCGTTCATCGTCACTTTGCCCTTCCAGAGTGTGGCGATCCAGCCGAACACCTGGATCGCGGTCGGTACCGCGACGGCCATGCTGGCAGCCGAGACGAAACTCATCGTCATCACGCCCAGGCCGGCCGTGAACATGTGGTGCGCCCACAGCGCGAAGCTGAAGAAGCAGACGATCACCAGCGCCACGATGATGGCCTTGCGCCCGACCAGCGGGGTGCCGGCGATCGACGGGATCATGGTCGAGACCATGCCGGCGGCGGGCAGGAAGATGATGTACACCTCGGGATGCCCGAAGAACCAGAACAGGTGCTGCCACAGCACCGGGTCGCCGCCGCGCTCGGCGATGAAGAAGGGCCAGTCGAAGGCGCGTTCCATCTCGAGCAGCGTGGTGCCGGCGATGATGGCCGGGAAGGCGAACACGATCATCACGGCCACCACCAGCATGGCCCAGGCATACACCGGCATGTCCACCAGCTTCATCCCGGGCGCGCGCGTGAACAGGATGCCGACGATCAGTTCGATGGCGCCGGCGATCGCCGAGATCTCGATGAAGCCGATCCCGAGCAGCCAGAAGTCGGCGTTCAGGCCGGGCGAATACGCCTTGCCCGTCAGCGGCGGATACATGAACCAGCCGCCGTCCGGAGACAAGCCGAAGAACAGCGTGCAGAAGAAAGCCAGGCCGCCGATCGCATACGCCCAGAAGGCATAGGCCGACAGGCGCGGGAAGGGCAGGTCGCGCGCGCCGAGCATGTTCGGCAGCAGGAATACGGCAATCGCCTCGACGATCGGAATGGCGAACAGGAACATCATCACCGTGCCGTGCATGGTGAAGACCTGGTTGTAGGTCGATGCGCTCAAGAGGTCGTTGTCGGGCACCGCCAGCTGGGTGCGCATCATCAGGCCGAGGATGCCGGCCAGCAGGAAGAACAGCAGCGCGGTGCCGATGTAGAGCAGGCCGATGCTGGTGTTGTCGACGCGGGTCAAGAAGCGCCAGCCGGTTGGGCGGCGCCAGGGTTTTTCCAGCCGTTCCAGTTCCCCGGGAGGACGCGGCAGGGAGCTGGGCAGGGCGGCGGACAGCTCGTCCGCGGTGATGGTGGTGTTCATTTCAGCTGTTCGAGGTAGGCGGCCAGGGCTTGCAGCGTGGCCCCGTCGATGTCAGTGGCGGCCGGCATCCGCGCGCCCGGTTTGATGGCTTGCGGATCGGCGATCCAGCCGGCCAGGGTGCCGCGGTGCGTGCGCAGCGTGCCTGCGGCGATGTGGGTGCGCCCGCCCACGTGGGTCAGGTCCGGCCCCAGGCGCGCACCCTCGGCCACGCCGCGGATCGTGTGGCAGCTCTGGCAGCGCTGTTCGATGAAGGCGGCGCGGCCGCGTTCGATCAAGGCGTTGTCTGGCCCCGGCGCGATCGCGCGCGCCGGCTGCGCTTCGCGCGCGAGCCAGGCCGCGTAATCGCCGGGCGCCATCGCCACCACGTACAAGGCCATGCGCGCATGCTGCTCGCCGCAGAATTCGGCGCACTGGCCGCGGTAGATGCCGGGTTTGTCGGCCTGCAGGGTCAGGCCGTTGACGCGGCCCGGCATGGCGTCGATCTTGCCGTTCAAAGCCGGAATCCACAGGCTGTGGATCACGTCGGGCGAGGTGAGGCCGATGTAGACCGGGCGGCCTGCCGGAATGCGGATCTCGTTGGCGCTGACCACTTCGCGGCCGCTGGCGGGGTCGTGGTAGCGCACTTCCCACCACCACATCTTGGCGGAGACGCCAATACTGGTCGCGCCGCGCGAGGTCTGGGGCGTCAGTTCCGCGCTGCGCCAGGTGCTCCACACCAGCAAGGCGGTGAGCACCACGACCGGAAAGGCGATGCCGGCGCCGGCGATCCACCAGCGCGCCGAGACCGGCCGCAGGTTCGGGCGCAGGCTTAGCACCATCAGCGCCATCACGGCGACGAAAATGACGGCGCCGCCCGCGAACAGGACCCAGGACAGGTGCGCGATGATGGCCGCATCGGGACCGGCGGGATGGAGGGCGGACTGCAGCGGCACGCTCATCGCAGCGTCAGCAGGTAAGCCGCCATGTGACGCGCTTCGTCGGGCGAGACGCCCAGGTCCGGCATCGCGGTGCCGGGTTTCACCGCCTGCGGGTTGTCGAGCCAGCGCGTCAGGTTCGACGGCGTGTTCGGGATGCCGCCGGCGATATAGCTGCGCCGGCCGAATAACTCCAGCGGCGGCCCGGCATTGCCGGCCGCGCCCGGCACTTCCGGAACCGCATGGCAGGCGGTGCACTGGTACTGCGCCATCAAGCGCTGGCCCTGGAGCGGATCGCCGCCGCTCACTGGCTGTGGCGCCTCGCGTTCGCCGCAGCCGGCCAGCAATGCCAGGCACAGTCCAGCGGCGCAGAGGCGGCGGGGACGCGGCAGTGAGGGGAGGGGGAAGTGATTGCGCACAATTGAATCCGAAGAAGCGTATGGCTCTATATAATACAAGAGAAACAATATCATTTTTTCAACAGTGCGCACCCCCAGCCAGCGACCACCGATGCTCTCGAACCGTACCCGCCTGATCCTGAAAACCGCCGCCGCCACCCTGGTGCTGGCCGGGCTGGCGGCCGCCACCACCGGGGCCATCGTGCTGCGTGCCGGCTGGTACGACACCACGGCCACCAACCAGCACCTGCAAGTGACGTATTCGGTGCTGGAGAAGGGGATGCATTATTCGGTACGCAATCACGCCAAGGACGTGAAAGTGCCGCCGCTGGGCGCGCCGCAGCAGGTGGCGCGCGGCGCGGTCGTGTACGCAGCAAATTGCGTCCAGTGCCACGGCGGTCCCGGTTCGGCCCAGGCCAAGCTTGGGCAGAGCATGCAGCCGCTGCCCGGCCCCCTGATCGACGCCGGCGCGCGCTGGCAGCCGCGCGAGCTGTACTGGATCACCAAGCACGGCATCAAGATGAGCGGGATGCCGGCCTGGCAGTTCCACATGAGCGACGCCGACTTGTGGTCCGTGGTCGCCTTCATGGGCGTGCTGCCGACCTTGTCGGCGCGCGATTACGCGCAGGCCACCGGGGTCCCGAACGTGGCGGAGACGCCATCCTCGGCGCCAACCACCGCGGGAGCAGCCGAATGAGCGCGCGCCTCCTCACCGTCGGCCTGGCCTTAACGCTGCTCGCCGGCTGCCAGGACACCCCGGCGCCGACCGGCCTGCAGGGCGACCCCGCGCGCGGCCGCGTCGCGCTGGCCCAGCATGCCTGCCGCGCCTGCCACATGATTCCGGGTCTCACCGGTCCCGAGACCTATGTCGGCCGGCCATTGGTGGACCTGCCCGAGCAGCGCTTCATCGCAGGCAAACTGCCCAACAACCAGGCCAACCTGGTGCGCTGGATCCGCAACCCGCAAGCGATCGACCCCCATACCGCCATGCCGACGATGGGCGTGAGCGAACGCGACGCACTCGACATGACGGCCTGGCTGCTTGCGCCGCAAAAATAGTGTCGTTTGATAAAAATCTCATCCTGGTGGGATTTTTTTTGATCTTTAACGGAAGCTGTGCGACTATTTTTTCCGTTTAGACATTTCTCGAGGCCCAGCATGAGTGACCGCCTGCCCCCGATTCCCCCCGACCAGCTGACCGAGGCCCAGCGCCGCGCCGCGCAGGCCGTCATCGCAGGGCCGCGCGGCGCGCTGTACGGCCCCTTCGTGCCCTTGCTGCGCAGTCCGGAACTGCTGGAAAATGCGCAGCGCATGGGCGAATACCTGCGCTACCGCAGCGCCATCGGCGTCAGGTTGTCGGAACTGGTGATCCTGGTGACGGCGCGTCATTGGAACCAGGCGGTAGAGTGGGCCATCCACGCGCCGATCGCGGCGCAGGTAGGCTTGCCGGCACAGGTGATCGAGGCGGTGTCGCGGCGCGAACGGCCGGCGAGCATGCTGATGGACGAAGCGGTGGTCTACGACTTCTGCATCGAGCTGCACCAGAACAAGCAGGTATCGGACCCTACCTATGCGCAGGCGCTGGCGCTGTTCGGCGAGCAGGGCGTGGTCGACCTGATGGGATTGAACGGGTATTACACCTTCCTGGCGATGGTGATGAACACGGCGCGCACGGAAATGCCCGTGTCGAGCGCCGCGCCCTTGCCGGAATAGCGGCGCTGGCGGTCAGGCCAGCGCTTCCTTCGCCGCTTCTTCCGGGCTCAAACCGTCATAAAACAGATCGGTGAACCACTCGACCTGCTCCTCGATATGGTCCTGCGCCTCTTTCTGCGTGGCGCCGCCGGCAACCAGGTGTCCTTCGACTTCGATGCACCAGTTAATCAGTGCCATCGTTTCTTCGTCGAGCGCTTCTTCTTTCTTGGCCATGGTAGGACCTCCAATGTAAAACGGGAGCCAGGGCTCCCGTGGTTTGAGGCTGTTAAGCCAGTACTTTTTTCATCCACGCCGAGATGTCCTGCACTTCCTCGAAGCAGAGCGAGTGCTGCATCGGGTATTCGTGCCATTCGATGGTATAGCCAAGGCCTTGCAGGACGTCGCGCGACTGCTCCGCGCGGATGAAGGGCACCACGTGGTCCTGGCGGCCGTGCGCCATGAAGATCGGGGTGTCGATGCTTTCCTCGGTGCGCTCGTGCGTCACGGTTTCGTTGAGCGGCAAATAGCCCGACAGGCAGAGCATGCCGGCCAGCTTTTCCGGGTGGCGCAGGCCGGTCTGCAGCGTCATCGCGCAGCCTTGCGAGAAGCCGGCCAGGATGATGCGCGAGGCCGGGATGCCGCGCGCCTTTTCGCGTGCGATCAGGGCCTCGACGTCGCGCTGCGAGTCGCGCAGACCCGTTTCGTCTTCGCGGCGCGTGAGGTCTGCGACGCTGATGTCGTACCAGGCGCGCATGATGTAGCCGCCGTTGATCGTCACCGGAATCTGTTTCGCATGCGGGAACACGAAGCGGATGCCGGGCAGGCCCTTCAGGTCGAGTTCGCGCACCAGCGGCACAAAGTCATTGCCGTCGGCGCCCAGGCCGTGCAGCCAGATGACGGCAACCGTCGGATTCGGTGCCGTTTCGATTTCGATGTTTTGCAGCAGATCGCTCATGCGTTGTCCTGGGGTGGGGCCGGACGCTGGGCCGACTTTGGGCGCCAGGCGGTCGTCACGGCCGGGTTGGTTTCCATGTAGGGGCCGCCGATCAGGTCGATGCAATAGGGGACCGCGGCAAAAATGCCGCCGGCGATACTCTTCCCGTCTGCGTCTTTCAACCCTTCCAGGGTTTCCTTGATCGCCTTCGGCTGGCCGGGCAGGTTCATGATCAGCGCCGCGTGGTCGGCGGTCTCGCGGATCACGGCGACCTGGCGCGACAGGATGGCGGTCGGCACGAAGCGCAGGCTGATCTGGCGCATCTGCTCGCCGAAGCCCGGCATCTCCTTGGTGCCGACAGCCAGCGTCGCCTCGGGCGTGACGTCGCGGCGCGCGGGGCCGGTGCCGCCGGTGGTGAGCACCAGGTGGCAGCCGGTGACGTCGACCAGTTCGATCAGGGTCTTCTCGATTTGCGTGCGCTCGTCGGGAATCAGGCGCGGCTCGATCCGGTAGGGCGTGGTGAGGGCCGAGGCGATCCAGTCCTGCAGCGCAGGAATGCCCTTGTCCTCGTAAATGCCGCCACTGGCGCGGTCCGAGACCGAGACCAGGCCGATGACCAGCTCCTGCGCCTTACTCGTCTGCGGACTCATCGTCTTCCAGCTCATCCTCGGTTGGGGCGGCTTTCTTCTTGCTCAGGTCCTTCAGGATCTGGAACAGTTCGCGGAAGGCCTTCGGCGGTTTCGATTCGGCCTGCTCCTTGCGGGCGTTGCGGATCAGCGTGCGCAGGTGCTGCACGTCGAGTTCCGGGTTCTCTTCCAGCAGGGTCGTCAGGGCCTTGTCGTCGGTCAGCAGCTTGTCGCGGCGGCGCTCGAGCGCGTGCAGCGCGGCGGTTTCCGCTTTCGAGGCGCCTTTCCAGCTGTCGATGGTGCGCTGGATGACGGCCACTTCCTCGTCCGTCAGGGTGCGCATCTTCTTGCCGACGAACTGCAGCTGGCGGCGGCGCCCTTCGTGATTCGTGATGGTCTGGCACATCAGGATGGCGTCCTTGACGTCTTCCGGCATCGGGACGCGCTTGACGCGGTCGCGCGGCTCGGCAACGAGCTGCGCTCCGAGTTTCTGCAACTCGTCCATCTGGCGCTTGAGCTCAGATTTGGATGGGCGTTCGTATTCTTGCTCGAACTCGTTGGACTGGAAGCCCACCGAGCCGCGGTTTGGATTTGGCATGGTATCGATTGATCCGATTGGCGCTGAGCCGATCAGTAAAAACAGTAAACGGCTGCTATGATAACTGTTTTAGGGCTCGCACAAAAAACTCGATATGAACAGCTCCGTTTTTACCCACACCCAGGCCCAGTTGAAAGAACTGGCCAAGAGCGTCCTCGCCTTCGCCCAGGACCAGGGCGCAACCGACGCCTCGGTCGAAATCAGCGAGGGTAGCGGACTGTCGGTGTCGGTACGTCGCGGCAAGATCGAGACCATCGAGCAGAACAAGGACAAGGGCATCGGCGTCACCGTCTACGCCGGCCAGCGCCGCGGCAACGCCAGCACCTCCGACTTTTCCGAGACCTCGCTCAAGGCCACCGTGGAAGCGGCCTGGAACATCGCCCGCTTCACCGCCGAGGACGACGCGGCCGGCCTGCCCGACGCCGACATGCTGGAAATGGACCCGCGCGACCTGCGCCTGTGCTACCCGTGGCAGATATCCACCGAAGAAGCGGTCGAACTGGCGCAGCGCTGCGAGAACGCGGCCTTCGAGGTCGATCCCCGCATCACCAACAGCGAAGGCGCCAGCGTCTACGTGCAGCAGTCGCATTTCGTCGCCGCCAACACGCGCGGCTTCATCGGCGGCTATCCGTTCTCGCGCCACACGATGTCGATCGCACCGATCGCCGGCAAGGGCAGCAAGATGCAGCGCGACGACTGGTACACCTCGGCGCGCGACCCGAAAAAGCTGGCCAAGCCGGAAGCGGTTGGCCGTTACGCCGCCGAACGCGCACTCGCCCGCCTGAATGCCCGCAAACTCAACACGCTCACCTGCCCGGTGCTGTTCGAGGCGCCCCTGGCCGCGGGCCTGGTCGGCGCCTTCGTGCAGGCGGTGTCGGGCGGCGCGCTGTACCGCAAGTCCACCTTCCTGCTCGATACGCTGGGCAAGCAGGTCTTCCCGAGCCACATCCAGATCGTGGAAGACCCGCACGTGATCGGCGAAGTCGGCTCCTCGCCCTTCGACGAAGAAGGCGTGCGTACCGTGCGCCGCAAGGTCATCGACAGCGGCGTGCTGCAGGGGTACTTCCTCGGTTCGTATTCGGCCCGCAAGCTCGGCATGAAAACGACCGGCAACGCCGGCGGCGCGCACAACCTCACCATCACCTCCGATGAAACGAAGCTGGCCGACGATTTCAAAGGCATGCTGAGCAAGATGGGCACCGGCCTGCTGGTGACCGAACTGATGGGGCAGGGCGTGAACTACGTCACCGGCGACTATTCGCGCGGCGCTTCCGGCTACTGGGTCGAGAACGGCGTCATCCAGTACCCGGTCGAGGAAATCACGATCGCCGGCAACATGCGCGAGATGTTCCAGCAGATCGTCGCCATCGGCACCGACGTGCTGTCGCGCGGGAATAAATCGACGGGCTCGATCCTGATCGAAAAGATGGTTGTCGCAGGTAACTAAGCGCAGGTAATCAAGGAAAAGCATGAGCAAGTTCATTCGCATCGACAAAGAAAACAACTCGAAGAAGGCAGTGCTGCTCAATCTCGACCTGGTGGCATCGGTCGAATTGTCGCCCCAGTCCGACCTGCTCAGTTCAGCCGACGAAAATCGTGTTTACCTCAGCTGCCTGGCGCACGACAAGACAGTGATCGCCACCGTGCACTTCGATAACGTCGAGGATGCGCACGCGTGGGTGGACAAGAACCTGGGCGTGCAGCTGTAATCAGGGCGGGGTGAGCATGGCCGCCAACAAGACGATGCCGACCCCAGTCGATGCGCGCGGCTACCTTGGCGCGATCGACGACCCTGTACGCCGTGCCGACTGCGCGGTCCTGGCCGGGTTGATGGAGCGGATCACGGACGAGCCTCCGGTGATGTGGGGTCCCAGCATCGTCGGTTTCGGCAGCTATCACTACCGCTATGCCAGCGGGCGCGAGGGCGATGCCCCGATGGCCGGGTTTGCGTCGCGCAAGGGCGACATCAGCATCTACCTCAGCTGCGACACCGAAGCGCGCGCAGCCCTGCTGGCGCAACTCGGCCGGCACAAGATGGGAAAAGGCTGCCTGTATGTGCGCAAGCTGGCCGACATCGACCTGGCCGTGCTCGAAGCGCTGGTGCGCGAGTCGATCGCCACCACCGAAGCGCTCTACGGGAGCCCTGGGACAGGTGCTTAACCCGCCGCCGCCTCGCTGCTGACCTTCTGCAAGGCCCGCTCCACGGTGGCCGCCAGTTCCGCCAGCTGGAACGGTTTGCGCAGCAGCATATCGTCGCCAATCACCTGTTCGATCGCCTTCATGTCGGCATAGCCGGTGGCGATGATCATCGGCACGCCCGGCAGGGTTTGGCGTGCGCGCTGCACCAGTTCGGCGCCGGTAATGCCGGGCATCAGGTAGTCGGTGATGATCAGGTCGGGCGCGGCGCGCCCGAGTTCGCGCAGGCCCGCTTCGCCGTCCGGCGCCTGGGCCACCGTGTGACCCAGGGCTTCGAGCGATTCGACCATCGATTCGCGCACGAAATCGTCGTCCTCGACCACCAGGATGCGCACGCCGGGCCGCGGCGCCGCGGCAGACGCCGGTGCGGCCGCGACGGCCGTCTCAAGGCCGTTGCCGGCCGCCGGCAGCCAGATTTCCACCGTCGTGCCGACGCCCGGTTCGCTCAGGATGCGCGCGGCGCCCCCGGACTGCTGCGCCATGCCGTACACCTGCGACAGGCCCAGGCCCGTCCCCTTGCCGACGCCCTTGGTGGTGAAGAAGGGTTCGAACACGCGCGCCGCCACTTCGGGCGGCATGCCTTCGCCGCTGTCGGTCACGGCGATGCGCACATAGTCGCCGTCGGGCAGCAAGCCGCCCGGCGGCGTGGCCGGGCCGGCATTGAAACGCAGCTCGCCGCCGGCCGACATGGCGTCGCGCGCATTGATCGCCAGGTTCAAGAGCGCCATCTCCATCTGGTTGGTATCGGCCATGACGCTGGCGGTCTGCAGATCGACCTCGAACTTCAGGCGGATGCTCGAGCCGAGCGAGGTGGCGACCAGTTCGCGCACGCCTTCGAACAGGGTGTTCACATCGAGCGGGCGCAGGTCCAGGCTCTGGTTGCGCGAGAAGGCCAGCAGCTGGCTGGTGAGCTTGCCGCCGCGCTGGCAGGCGCGGCGCGCCACTTCGGCGCGCTGTTTTGCGACGTCGTCCTTCGACATCAGGAGGATCAGGTCCATGCTGCCCTGGACCACGTTGAGCAGATTATTGAAATCGTGCGCGATGCCGCCGGTCAGGCGCCCGACCGCTTCCATCTTCTGGAACTGGACCATCGCCTGCTGCACGCGTTCGCGCTCGATCACCTCGTTCATCAGGCGGTCGTTGGCCTGGGCCAGGGCGCGGGTGCGCTCCTCCAGCGCGCTTGTGCGCTCGTCGATCCGTGCTTCCAGGGTTTCGTTCAACTGTACCAGCGCTTCCTGGCTCTGGCGCAGGCTCTCGGCAGTGCGCTCGCGGTCGAGCAGCACGTCGCGCGCCTGGTACTGGCGGCGGCGCGCGCGCAGCACCGACAGCGCGGCCGAGCGCAAGGTCTGCGCGTTCAGCGGGCGCTCCAGCAGGATCACGTTGCCCAGCTCCCCCAGGCGCGCGCGCGCAGCGTCGGCCGGCACGCCGACGCTGCGCGTGAGCAGCACGACGAAGGGAAAGTCGGACCAGTGCTTCTGAGCGTCGAGCCAGTCGCGCAGGCGCGTGGTGTCGATCTGCTGCAGCGCTTCCTCGGCGACGATGGCGGCACCCGCGCCGGCGGCGATGCTGTCGACAAAGCTGTCGAAGCTGTCGACGGTGGCGCAGCCGAAGCCGTCGCGCTCGAGCACCGTGCATATGACCTGGGCATCGCGCCCGTGCGGCGCGAAGATCAGGATGCGTTCGTCGGCTGAGTTAGCGTCTTGCATTACTCGGCTGCATGCGGAATGGACGCCATCATCGGCGTCGAGCCATGGTAGCTCGGCAGGCCGCTGAGTACGCCCTCGAAGCCCTCGAGCGGCTCGCCGACGCGCACGCCGTCCTGGCCGAGCTGGAGTTCGTGGATGGTCAGCGCGTGGCTCGCGGTGCGGCTCTTGATGACGGTGATGGCGCGGCGCAGGCGCCCGCTCGATTCGAAGAAGCGCAGCAGCACCGTGGTGTCGGACAGGTAGCTCAGGTCGACGTCGGAACGCACTTCGCCGATCAGGCCGTGCTGGCCCAGCACCAGCAGCGTGGTCACGCCCTGCTGGTTCAGATAGGACAGCAGTTCGTGCATCTGCAGGGTCAGGAACTGCTCGCCCGGCATGGCCTGCAGGTAGGCGTTCAGGCTGTCGATGGCGAGGAAGGAGACGCCGTGCTGCTCGACCGCGTCGCGCAGCATTTGCGCGAATTCGCCCGGCGAGAGCTCGGCCGGATCGATGTGGTGGATGCGCAGCTTGCCGCTGTCGACAAACGGGCGCAGGTCCATGCCGAGCGCCACGCTGCGCGCGAAGAAGGTGCCCAGGCCCTCGTCGAACAGGTAGAACGAAGCCGTTTCGCCGCGCTCGAGGGCCGACAGCAGGCAGCGCGCCAGCAGGGTGGTCTTGCCGATGCCGGACGGGCCGACCACGAGCGTGTTGGTGCCGCTGACCAAGCCGCCGCCGAGCAGCTTGTCCAGTCCAGTCGAGCCGGTGGAGCGCACTTCGGGCGTGAAGTCGAGCATGTGCTCGGCCGCGACCAGGCGAGGGTACATGGTGATGCCGCCGGTATCGAGCGTGTAGTCATGGTAGCCGCCGCGGAAACGGATGCCGCGCATCTTGATGATGTTGACGCGGCGGCGCTCCTTGCCGAATTCCTTGGCGATCTGCTCGAGGCTGACGACGCCGTGCGCGATGCTGTGCAGGTGCTGGTCGGGCTGGCTGGTCTTGTCGTCCAGCAGCAGCACGGTACAGTGACGCGCCGCGAAAAACTGCTTCAGGGCCAGGATCTGGCGCCGGTAGCGCAGCGGGTTCTGGGCCAGCAGGCGCATCTCCGACAGGCTGTCGAAGACCACGCGCACCGGTTTTACGCGCTCGACCTCGGCCATCACGTTGCGGGTGGTTTCGCCGAGTTCCACTTCCGACGGGTGGAACACCGACTGCTGGGCGTCGATGTCGAGCGAGAGGTCGCTGGCCAATTCGAACAGGGTCAGCGCGTCGATCGACCAGCCATGGCTGGCCGCGACCGCTTTCAATTCGTCGATCGTCTCGGACAGCGTGATGTACAGGCCGTGCTCGCCCTTGGCGACGCCGTCGAGCAGGAACTGCAGGCCGAGCGTGGTCTTGCCTGCGCCCGGCGAGCCTTCCACCAGGTAGACACGTTGCGGCGTCAGCCCGCCACCGAGGATGTCGTCCAGGCCGGCGATGCCGGTCGAGATGCGGGGGGTGGGATAAGGCTCCGCGGTGCGCAAGGAAGATGGGGAATTCATGGACACGGCCTATCGTTTGACCGGGGCGACTGCTGCTGCATGCTGGCGGACGCCGTCGCAAGCCCGACCGGGTGTGGTAGCGTTGCCGTCGCTGTGCGGCAGTGCTGATGACGTGATTATAGAACGATTTTCCGGCGGGTCTTTGTACGCTTGGGTACGTTCAAACAGCTTCGATGCGGCTCAGGCGCTGGCCGTAAATACCCCAGGTAACGTCCTCGCCGTCGACCCGGCCGCGCAGGACCCAGCCGGTGCCGACTTTTTCGACGCGGATCGGGGTTTCGAGTTCCTTGGCCACCTTTTCGGCCCACATCGTGGCCGAACCCTGGCCTTTGAACATT
Organism: Massilia sp. FBCC-B171; assembly: GCF_059134155.1. Lineage (NCBI taxonomy): Bacteria > Pseudomonadati > Pseudomonadota > Betaproteobacteria > Burkholderiales > Oxalobacteraceae > Massilia > Massilia sp. FBCC-B171. Next base: position 620,195 of record NZ_CP101443.1, read on the forward strand.
TCGTGGCCGTTATAGATGACGGTGGCGTCGAAGACGGAGGCGGAGAAGATGGTCATGGTGCGTGTTCTTTCTAAAATGAGACAACGCCCCGGCTGGCGGGGCGTTCGTGCGTGTTATTTCTGTGCGCGGATCGATTGCAGCACCGGCTGCAGCACTGCCGCGCCCAGGCGCGCGCTGCGGGCGCCGTCCCAGCCCACTTGCGGGTCGGGGTCGTTGGCATTGTCCTTGAACGGCAGTTCCAGCGTCAGCGACAGGCAGCCGAAGGCGTGCGTGATGTGGGGCGAACCCATGGTCAGCGTCTCTTCGGTATAGGGCGATTCGCCATAGCCGTGCACGTCCTGGAAGTCGGGGCTGGCGATCTTGAAGTCGGCGATGAAGCGCTTCTGGGCCGCGTCCTGCTCGGGTGTGAACGTCGGCAGGGATTCGCTGCCGGCCACGAACACGTAGGGCAGGCCTTCGTCGCCGTGCACGTCCAGGCACAGGTCGACGCCCACTTCATGCATCTTCTGCTTGACCAAGAAGACTTCCGGGCTGCGTTCCATCGTCGGATTGAGCCACTCGCGGTTCAGGTTGGCGCCGGCGGCATTCGTGCGCAGGTTGCCGCGCACCGAGCCGTCCGGGTTCATGTTCGGGACCACGTAGAACACGCTTTCGTTCAGCAACTGGCGTGCGAACGGGTGGGCCGGGTCGAGCAGGGCGTCGAGCATGCCTTCGACGAACCACTCGGCCATCGTCTCGCCCGGGTGCTGGCGCGCGATGACCCAGACCTTCTTTTTACCCGCGGCGGGTTCGCCGATGACGAGCATGTTCAGGTCGCGGCCGTCGACGGTCGAGCCCAGGTCGAGCATGCGCACGTTCTCGCTCATCTGCGCGCGGTCGAGCAGTTCCAGGTGGCGTTCCCACGAGTAGGGCTCGAAATAGGCGTAGTAGACGCTGTCCATGCCCGGCGTGTGGTTGATCGTCATGACCTGGCCGTCGAAGGTGGTCGGCACGCGGAACCAGTTGATGCGGTCGTAGCTGGCCATCGCCTGGTAGTCTTCCCAGCCGGCCGGATAGGCGGCCTGGCCGGCGTTCAGCAGGCGCATGGTGCAGGCTTGTCCTTGCGCGCCCTGCAGGCGGAAGTAGAACCACTGGGTGATGTCGGCGTGCGAATCCTTGCGGATGTTCAGGTCGATGGCGTTCGCGCTTGTGGCGTTCACGATCTCGATGGCGCCAGCGTCGAACTGGCTGCTGATCTTGATAGACATGGTGTGTCCCGTAGAAGGCGTAAAGCCGAGATGATACCAATTATCAGCCGCGCAATCCGCCGAAGCGCTGATAAAACGCTTCATCGGCGGCCGGCGTCGCCGGATCCTCGCGCCTGAGCACCGCATCGACATGCAGCTCGGCCTGCGCATACACCATCAGGTAGACGTCGCGCGCCACGGCATACGCATCCGACCCCGGCCAGGGATCGGGCAGCAGTTCGATCGGCAGCATCGGATCGTGCAGCTGCAGGCGGCGGTAGGCGTGAATCAGGAGCGAGCGAATCGCAAACGCGTCGAGCGGCGCCACATCGGGCGCCGCGCGCAATAAAGCCAGCAGCGGCGTGAACTGGTCGATGAAGCCGCGATAGCTCTGCGCCACGGCGGTGAGATCCCAGCCTTCGCCTACCAGTTCCTGCAAGGGCCGCGAGCCGACGTCCGGCAACTCGGCCGCGGTCACCACAAACACTTTCTCGCGCCCGCCGGTGCGCTGCAAGGCATCGAGCAATCCTTCGGCATCGGCCCCGGGATGGGCCAGCAGGCCCGGTCCCAGCATCGCAAAACCTTCCCACGCCAGCTCTTTTCGTACCGCCGTGCGCAGATCGCCATCGATGCTGCCGTTGGGCGCGATCACCAGCGTCCAGCGGCCATCCCAGTGCAGGCCGGGCGGGGCGTAGATGCGGCGGTCGGCGCGCTGGAAACGCGGCAGCGATTTCGGATCGAAGCCGTAGCGGCTGCGCCGTCCCTCGCGGCTGGCGGTCAGCCAGCCTTCCTGCACCAGCCGGAACACGCTGGTCCGCACCAGGCGGTCGGTCACGCCGAGCGGGGCCAGCAATTCGATCAGGCTGCCCAGCCAGGCCGCGCCGCCGTGGGGAGCGATGGCGTCGCCCATCACCGTCATCACCAGGGATTTCGAGCGTAGTGGCTCGGCGGCAAGTGCCTGGCCGATCCATTCAGCGCTGGTCAATTGTTTCATGTAAATCCGTCAGTGAATGCTGCTCAATATGATTCAAAATTTTGGTGTACATCTCGTTTTCTGTATCGTATTATTGTTGGACGATGTTTGCAATGGGAGACTGACCATGTATGCGCAACTGGTGGAAACGGGCCTGAAAAAGGTCCAGACAATGGAAGACATGAGCGCTGAAGAGCAGGCCTTCCAGGCCCGCATCGACGCCGGCGTGAAGATCGAAGCGAAGGACTGGATGCCGGAGGCCTACCGCAAGACGCTGGTGCGCCAGATCTCCCAGCACGCGCACTCCGAAATCGTCGGCCAGCTGCCTGAGGGCAACTGGGTGACGCGCGCACCGACGCTGAAGCGCAAATCCGTCCTGCTGGCGAAAATCCAGGACGAAGCCGGACACGGCCTGTATTTATATAGTGCCGCCGAAACCCTGGGCGTCTCGCGCGACGAACTGCTGGCCGCGCTGCACTCCGGCAAAGCCAAGTATTCGAGCATCTTCAATTACCCAACCCTGAGCTGGGCCGACATGGGCGCGATCGGCTGGCTGGTCGACGGCTCGGCCATCATCAACCAGATCCCGCTCTGCCGCTGCTCCTACGGCCCGTATGCACGCGCCATGATCCGCGTCTGCAAGGAAGAGTCCTTCCACGCCCGCCAGGGCTACGACATCATGATGAGCCTCGCCAAGGGCACGCCGGAACAGAAGGCGATGGCCCAGGATGCGCTGAACCGCTGGTGGTGGCCCTCGCTCATGATGTTCGGCCCGTCGGATGCCGAATCGGTGAACAGTGCGCAGTCGAGCAAATGGCGCATCAAGCTGTTCTCGAACGACGAACTGCGCCAGCGCATGGTCGACCAGACCGTGCCGCAAGCCGAATACCTTGGTTTGACCGTACCCGATCCCGACCTGAAATTCAACGCCGAGACCGGCCACTACGAATTCGGCGAGATCGACTGGAGCGAGTTCAACAACGTCCTCAAGGGCAACGGCCCCTGCAACCGCGAGCGCCTGCGCACGCGTGTAAAAGCCTGGGACGACGGCGAATGGTTCCGCGACGCGCTCGTTGCGCACGCCGACAAGCAAGCCGCCCGCAAAGCCGCCGCATAAATCGGCCCGCGGCCACCGCATATACCCGCGGCGGCCGCGTACGTAGGGCGGGCACTCGTGCCCACGCGGTACAGCGCATCCGCAGTCGAACAGCACGCACCAACAAAATCAGAAACACCGGAGACAAACCATGAGCAAAGAATGGCCCCTGTGGGAAGTATTCATCCGCAGCCAGCACGGCCTGGCCCACAAACACGTCGGCAGCCTGCACGCCCCTGACGCCGAAATGGCGGTCAACAACGCCCGCGACGTCTACACGCGCCGCAACGAAGGCGTCTCGATCTGGGTCGTGCGCGCCGCCGACATCGTGGCCAGCAGCCCGTCTGATAAAGAAGCCCTGTTCGAGCCGGCCAACAGCAAGGTCTACCGCCACCCGACCTTCTTCCCGATGCCGGAAGAAGTAAAAAACCTGTGAGCACGCCCGTGGACGCGAAAATCGAATACCTGCTGCGCCAGGGCGACAACGCCCTGATCCTCTCGCAACAGCTTAGCCAGCTGTGCGGCAAAGGCCCGGCCCTCGAAGAAGACATGGCGCTGACCAACGTCGCCCTGGACCTGTTAGGTCAAACGCGCATGTGGCTGACCTACGCCGGCGAATTGGAGGGCAAAGGCCGCGACGAAGACAAGCTGGCCTACCACCGCGACGCCATCGACTTCCGCAACGTCCTGCTGGTCGAGCAGCCCAACGCCAGCTACGCCGAAACGATGATGCGCCAGTTCCTGTTCGATTCCTGGCACTACTTCCTGATGCAGGGCCTGCTGCAATCGACCGATCCACGCATCGCCGAGATCGCGGAAAAATCGTTCAAGGAAGTGACTTACCACCTGCGCCGCAGCGGCGACCTGGTGGTGCGCCTGGGCGACGGCACCGATGTCAGCCACGCCAAGATGCAGGCCGCGCTGGACGACCTGTGGATGTACAGCGGCGAAGTGTTCATCTACGACGCGGTCGACAATGCCATGGTCGAGCAGGGCATCGCCCCGAAGGCTGAAGACCTGCGCGCCGCCTTCCTCGACCATGTGAACGACATCCTGCTTGAGGCCACGCTCACCATGCCGTCCCCGGACGCCTGGATGCAGCGCGGCGGCAAGGCAGGGCGCCACAGCGAACACCTCGGCTTCATCCTGGCCGAGATGCAGTTCCTGCAGCGCGCCTATCCCGGAGCCGAGTGGTAATGAGCCCGCACGCCGCCACGGTCGAGCAGGTCTGGTCCTGGCTCGGCGAGGTACCCGATCCCGAGATCCCGGTGATCTCGGTGGTCGACCTGGGCATCGTGCGCGACGTCGCCTACGAAGGCGACGAATGCGTCGTCACCATCACGCCGACCTATTCCGGCTGTCCGGCGATGCAGGTCATTGCCGATACCGTGAAGGAAGCGCTGCATGCGCACGGCCTGGACAAGGTCAGGCTGATCAGCCGCCTGTCGCCCGCCTGGACCACCGACTGGATGAGCGAGACCGGCAAGGCCGCCCTCAAGGGCTATGGCATCGCGCCGCCGGTGCAGCAGGCGATCGACATCAGCGGCCTGCGCGGCGGCGTCAAGCGCGGGACCTTCGTCGAACCCGAAGTCACCTGCCCGAACTGCGGCTCGAAGCACACGCAACTCACCAGCCAATTCGGTTCGACGCCATGCAAGGCGCTCTACAAATGCCTCGACTGCCGCGAACCCTTCGATTACTTCAAGTGTCACTGAGCTGAACATGAGCAAATTCTATCCACTCACCGTGGCCAAGGTGAAGCACGAAACGCGCGACGCGGTCGCCGTCACCTTCTCCGTACCGCCCGAACTGCAAGCCACCTTCGCCTACCAGCAGGGCCAGCACCTGACCCTGCGCGCGATGATCGATGGCGAAGACGTACGCCGCTCCTACTCGATTTGCTCGGCCGTGCAGGACAAGCTGCTGCGCGTGGCGATCAAGCGCACGCCCAACGGCCTGTTTTCCAGCTGGGCCAACGAACACCTGAAAGCCGGCGCCACCCTGGAAGTGATGCCGCCGATGGGCCACTTCAACGTGCCGCTCGATCCGAACAGCGAACGCCACTACCTTGCCTTCGCCGCCGGCAGCGGCATCACGCCCATCCTCTCGATCATCAAGACCACCCTGCTGACCGAGCCGAAAAGCCGTTTTACGCTTGTCTACGGCAACCGCGCCTCCTCGTCGGTCATCTTCCGCGACGAGCTGAGCGAACTAAAAGACATCTACATGGGCCGCCTCAAGCTCGTCTACGTGATGAGCCGCGAGCAGCAGGACATCGAACTCTTCAACGGCCGCATCACCGGCGAGAAGTGCAGCGCCTTCCTCAAGCACTGGATCGATGCCGAGGATATCGACATCGCCTTCATCTGCGGCCCGGAAGACATGATGCACGGCGTCTCGCAGTCCCTGCAGGAAGCCGGCATGGCCAAGGAAAAGATCCGCATCGAGCTGTTCGCCGCCAGCATCCCGAAGCACGAGCACAAGCCACGTCCAGTCGTGGAAGGCACCCGCCACCAGACCGAAGTCACCGTGATCATGGACGGCAGCGCCGCCAGTTTTACGATGGACAAGGACAAGGAATCGATCCTCGATGCGGGCCTGCGCGCCGGCATCGACATGCGCTATTCATGCAAGGGCGGCGTCTGCTCGACCTGCCGCTGCAAGGTCGTCGAGGGCAATGTCGAGATGGACGTGAACTACGCACTCGAAGACTACGAAGTGGCACGCGGTTTTGTACTGAGCTGTCAGGCTTTCCCGATCACGGACAACGTGATCATCGATTTCGACCAGCACGAATAACGAAAAACACTGGAGGAGACAAAGCATGAGCTACGAATCGATTCAATTCAAGATCGAGAATGGCGTCGCAGTACTGACCTTGAACCGGCCCGACCGCCTGAACAGCTTCACCCAGGCCATGCACGGTGAGGTGCGCGACGCGCTCGATACGCTGCAGGCCGACAAATCGGTGCGCGTGCTGGTGCTCACCGGCGCCGGCCGCGGCTTTTGCGCCGGCCAGGACCTGGGTGACCGCGCGGTCAGCCCCGGCGCGCCGGGTGTGGATCTCGGCGAGTCCGTCGAAAAATTCTATGCGCCGCTGGTGATGACATTGCGCAGCCTGCCGATGCCGGTGATCTGCGCCGTCAACGGCGTGGCCGCCGGCGCCGGCGCCAACCTGGCCCTGGCCTGCGACATCGTGCTGGCCGCCAAATCGGCCAGCTTCATCGAAGCCTTCTGCAAACTCGGTTTGATTCCCGATACCGGCGGCACCTGGCATTTGCCGCGCCTGATCGGCCACGCGCGCGCCACGGGCCTGGCCATGCTGGGCGAAAAACTGTCGGCCGAAAAGGCGGAAGAGTGGGGCCTGATCTGGCGCTGCGTGCCGGACGAAGCGCTGATGGACGAAGCGATGGCCATGGCCAACCACTTCGCCAGCGCGCCGACCAAAGGCCTGGCTTTTACCAAGAAGGCGCTGCAGGCCAGCTATGCCAACACGCTGCCCGACCAGCTGAAACTGGAAGGCGAAATGATGCGCGAACTGGGCTATAGCCACGACTACCGCGAAGGCGTCGCCGCCTTCATCGCCAAGCGCCCTGCGCAGTTCAAGGGAGAATAGGATGGCGGGTCTGGCAAAGGGCAGCGTCGTCGCGGTCATCGGCAGCGGCGCCATGGGGTCCGGCATCGCGCAAGTGGCCGCCGCCAGCGGCCACGAGGTGCGCCTGTTCGACACGCGGCTTGATGCGGCAAGCAAGGCGATCATCGAGATCGGCAAGGTCTACGACAAGCTGGTCGACAAGGGCCGCATGGGCGCGGCGGAAGCGGACCTCGCACGCGAGCGCCTGCACACGGTCGATTCGCTCGCGCAGCTGAAAGACGCCGCGCTGGTGGTGGAAGCCATCGTCGAGAACCTCGACGCCAAGCGCGGCTTGTTCGCCGAACTGGAAGGCATCGTCGAAGAGCGCTGCATCCTCGCGACCAACACCTCCTCGATTTCGGTCACCGCGATCGCGGCGCAACTGCGCCATCCGGAGCGCCTGGTCGGCATGCACTTCTTCAATCCCGTGCCCTTGATGGCGCTGGTCGAAGTCATCAGTGGCCTGGCCACCAGCAAGGAGGTCGCCGACACCGTCCACGCCACGGCGCAAGCCTGGGGCAAGGACCCGGTGCACGCGAAGTCGACGCCCGGCTTCATCGTCAACCGCGTCGCCCGTCCGTATTACGCCGAGGCCCTGCGCTTGCTGCAGGAGGGCGCCGCCGACGCGCCGACGCTGGACGCGGTCATGCGCGACTGCGGCGGTTTTCGCATGGGCCCGTTCGAGCTGATGGACCTGATCGGCCACGACGTGAACTTCTCGGTCACGCAATCGGTCCACTCGGCCTATTTCGGCGACCAGCGTTTTACGCCGTCGGTGCTGCAGCAGGAGCTGGTGAACGCCGGTTTCCTCGGCCGCAAATCGGGCCGCGGCTTCTACCGCTACGGCGAGGATGCGGCCAAGCCCGTCGTGCAAACCGAGCCGCACGCGGTGCGTCCGCATACGGTCGGCATCAGCGTCGCGCGCGAAGTGACGTCCAGCGTCCTGAGCCCGATGGAGGCGCGCCTGCTCGACGCCGGCTTTACGACCGCACACCGCGAGCCCCTGCAAGGCGCCGAGAAGCACGAAGCGCCGGCCTTCCACACGAATGGCGCCGCGATTTTCCTCACCGACGGCCGCAGCGCCACCGAGCGCGCCGCCGCCAACAACCACCCGAACACCATCGTCTACGACCTGCTGCTCGACCACGCGAAAGCCACCCGCATCGCGCTGGCGCGCGCTGACCAGTGCAGCGAGGAGGCCTACCAGGCCGCCGTCGGCCTGTTTCAGGCGGCCGGCTTCCAGGTCACGCGCCTGGACGACATTCCGGGTCTTGCCGTGATGCGCACCGTCGCCATGCTCGCCAACGAAGCGGCCGACGCCGTGAACCAGGGCGTGTGCAGCGCCTTCGCGGTCGACATCGCGATGCAGAAGGGCGTGAACTATCCGCGCGGGCCGCTGGCCTGGGCGGACAGTGTCGGCATTGCCCATGTCGTCACGGTCCTGTCGAATCTCGCCGCCACCTATGGCGAAGACCGCTACCGCGTCTCGCCCCTGCTGCGCCGCAAGCTCGCCGCCAATCCAAACGGAGCCCGTTTCCATGCATAGCAATCCGCAACAGCTGGCCGAACTGGCCGGCAAGACCATGTACGAGCGCGACCCGGCCAGCCAGGCGCTGGGCATGAAGCTCGACGAAATTCGTCCCGGTTATGCGCGCATGTCGATGCGCGTGCGCGCCGACATGCTCAACGGGCATGCCACCTGCCACGGCGGTTTCATCTTCATGCTGGCCGACAGCGCCTTCGCGTTCTCCTGCAACTCGCACAATTTCAACACGGTCGGCGCCGGCTGTACGATCGACTACCTGGCGCCGGGCCGCGAAGGCGACCTGCTCATCGCCGAGGCGGTCGAGCAGGCGCTGGCCGGCAAGACCGGCGTCTACGACGTCACGGTGAAAAACGAAGAAGGGCGCACGATCGCCCTGTTCCGCGGCAAATCGCACCGCGTGAGCGGCATGGTGGCCGAGGTGGCCAGCGCCGCCGCATAAAGTCCACAGCCTAAAGGAGACTCAGATGGTCCAACGTACTCCCTCGCCCGGCGAGCTGGAACCGATCGAACGCGCCAGCCGCGACGAACTCCAGGCCCTGCAGCTCGAGCGCCTGAAGTGGTCGCTGCAGCACGCCTACGACAATGTGCCGCACTACCGCAAGGCCTTCGACGATGCGGGCGTGCATCCGGCCGACCTGAAGTCGCTTGCCGACCTGGCGAAATTTCCCTTCACCGAAAAGAAGACCCTGCGCGACAACTACCCGTTTGGCCTGTTTGCGGTGCCGCGCGAGCAGGTGGTGCGCGTGCACGCCTCGTCCGGCACGACCGGGCGTCCGACCGTGGTCGGCTATACGAAGAAGGACATCGATACCTGGGCCGACGTGGTCGCACGCTCGATCCGCGCGGCCGGCGGCCGCCAGGGCGACATGGTCCACATCGCCTATGGCTATGGCCTGTTCACCGGGGGCCTCGGCGCCCACTACGGCGCCGAGCGCCTGGGTTGCACCGTGGTGCCGATGTCGGGAGGGCAGACGGAAAAGCAGGTGCAGCTGATCTGCGACTTTCAACCGTCGATCATCATGGTCACGCCTTCCTACATGCTCAACATCGTCGAGGAATTCAAGCGCCAGGGGCTTGACCCAGCCGCGTCCTCGCTGAAGGTCGGCATCTTCGGGGCCGAACCCTGGACCAACGAGATGCGCCGCACGATCGAAACCGAGGCGGGCATCGACGCGGTCGACATCTACGGCCTGTCTGAAGTCATGGGCCCGGGCGTGGCCAGCGAATGCATCGAGAGCAAGGACGGCCCCGTCATCTGGGAAGACCATTTTTATCCCGAAATCATCGACCCCGAAACGGGCGAAGTGCTGCTAGATGGCGAAGAGGGCGAGCTGGTGTTTACCTCGCTCACCAAGGAAGCGCTGCCGATCGTCCGCTACCGCACGCGCGACCTGACGCGTTTGCTGCCCGCCACCTCGCGCTCGATGCGCCGCATGGGCCGCATCACGGGCCGTTCGGACGACATGCTGATCATCCGCGGCGTGAACGTGTTCCCGAGCCAGATCGAAGAACTGGTGTTGAAGATGCCGGCGCTGGCGCCCCAGTACCAGCTGGTCGTGGCGCGCGACGGCCACCTCGACACGCTGGAAGTGCTCGGCGAACTGAGGGAGGCGAACCAGCCGCAGGAAACCGTGGACGCCCTGTGCCGCGAACTGCAGCACTGCATCAAGACCTATGTCGGCGTGAGCACCAAGGTCACCTTGACCCCGCCGATGGGCATCGAACGCACGATGACCGGCAAGGCCCGGCGCGTGGTCGACCGCCGTCCTAAAAATACATAAGAGGAGACCTTCATGACTGACGCATTCATCTGCGACGCGATTCGCACCCCGTTCGGGCGCTACGGCGGCGCGCTGGCGTCGGTGCGCGCCGACGACCTGGCCGCGCTCCCGATTGCCGCGCTCATGGAGCGCAACAAGGGCGTCGACTGGGCCATGGTCGACGACCTGTACTGGGGCTGCGCCAACCAGGCGGGTGAAGACAACCGCAACGTCGGCCACATGGCGGGCCTGCTGGCCGGCCTGCCGCCTGAAGTGCCGGGCAATACCATCAACCGCCTGTGCGGTTCGAGCCTGGACGCGGTCGGCATCGGCGCGCGCGCCATCCTGTCGGGCCAGGCCCAGCTGATCATCGCCGGCGGTTCGGAAAGCATGACGCGCGCACCTTTCGTGATGGGCAAGGCCGATTCCGCCTTTTCGCGCGCTGCGAAAATCGAAGACACGACCATCGGCTGGCGTTTCGTCAATCCGCTGATGAAGGCGAAGTACGGCATCGACTCGATGCCGGAGACGGCCGAGAACGTGGCGAAGGACTTCAACGTGAACCGCGCCGACCAGGACGCGTTTGCGATCCGCAGCCAGCAGCGCTGGGCGCGTGCGCATGCCGCCGGCTTGTTCCGCGACGAGATCGCGTCCGTCACCCTGCCTACTAAAAAAGGCGACCCGCGCATCTTCGACACCGACGAGCATCCGCGTCCGGAGACCACGATCGAAGCGCTGGCCAAGCTGAAGGGTGTGGTCACGCCGGACGGCACGGTCACCGCCGGTAACGCCTCGGGCGTGAACGACGGCGCCTGCGCGCTCTTGATCGCATCCGGCAGCGCCGCCGAGCGCTTTGGCTTGACGCCACGCGCCCGCATCATCGGCATGGCCACGGCCGGCCTGCCGCCGCGGATCATGGGGTTCGGCCCCTCGCCGGCGACGAAAAAAGTGCTGGCGCAGACCGGCCTCACGATCGGCCAGATGGATGTGATCGAACTGAACGAAGCCTTTGCGGCGCAGGGCCTGGCCGTCATGCGCGACCTGGGCCTGGCCGACGACGCCGAACACGTGAACCCGAACGGCGGCGCGATTGCGCTGGGTCATCCGCTGGGCGCATCGGGCGCACGCCTGGTCACCACCGCGGTCTACCAATTGCAGCGTACCGGTGGCCGTTACGCGCTGTGCACGATGTGCATCGGCGTCGGCCAGGGCATCGCCCTCATCATCGAGCGAGTTTAAAAATATGGTCAAAGTCTATGAAATCGACGGCGTGCGCCCAGTGGTGCACCCAACGAGCTATGTGCATCCGACGGCAGTCATCATCGGCGACGTCATCATCGGCCCGCGCTGCTACATCGGCCCGCTGGCCTCGCTGCGCGGCGATTTCGGCCGCCTGATCCTGGAAGAGGGCGCCAACGTGCAGGACTCCTGCGTGATGCACGGCTTCGAAGACGGCGAGACCGTCATCGAAGTCGACGGCCACATCGGCCACGGCGCCGTGCTGCACGGTTGCCGCGTGGGCCGCAACGCCATGGTCGGCATGAACGCCGTCGTGATGGACGGCGCCGTCGTCGGCGAAGAATCGATCGTCGCTGCCATGAGCTTCGTAAAAGCCGGCATGGTCATCCCGCCGCGCAGCATGGTGATGGGCACCCCCGCCAAGGTGATGCGCGCGCTGACGGACGACGACGTCAAATGGAAGAGTTTCGGCACGAGCCAATACCACCAGCTGACCACGCGCTCCCTGAACACCATGCGCGAAGTCGAAGCGTTTACCGAGATCGAGCCAAACCGCCCGGTGTTCGACTTCAGCGGCACCGGCGGCCACGCCCCCAAAAAATAATCGTAGGGGTCATTGGGGCCAATGGCCTCAATGACGGGTTCACCGGGCACTCTGTGCCCACGCGGTACAACATCTGCACGCCGCCTGCGCAAACAAATCCTGAGGAGACAAAACAAATGGCACAAGCAAGCACCCTGCAAAGCTGGATCGCCAACCGCTGGATCGGCCACGAAGCCGCCACCCCCCTGCACGGCGCCCTCGACGGCCAGCTGCTCTACCACACCCACGCCGAAAAGATCGACTTCGACGAAGCCGTCACTTACGCCCGCAAGACCGGCGTCCCCGGCCTGATGAAGCTCGACTTCCAGACCCGCTCCCAGCGCCTGAAAGCCCTGGCGACCTACCTGATGGAGCGTAAGGAAGAACTCTACGAGATCTCGCACCTGACCGGCGCCACGCGCGCCGACAGCTGGGTCGACGTCGAAGGCGGCATCGGCACCCTGTTCGCTTACGCCAGCATGGGCTCGCGCGAACTGCCGTCCTCGAACGTGCTGCACGAAGGCCCGGCGATTGCGCTCGGCAAGCGCGGCGGCTTCGCCGGCACTCACATCCTGGTGCCGCGCGGCGGCCTGGCCGTGCACATCAACGCATTCAACTTTCCGATCTGGGGCCTGCTCGAAAAATTCGCGCCGAGCTTCCTGGCCGCCATGCCCTGCATCGGCAAACCGGCGACCGCCACCAGCTACCTGACCCACGCAGTCGTCAAAATGATGCAGGAATCGAACCTGCTGCCGGAAGGCGCGCTGCAGCTCGTGATCGGCTCGACCGGCGACCTGCTCGACCGCCTGACCGGTTTCGACGCCGTCACCTTTACCGGCTCGGCCGACACCGCCGCCAAGCTGCGCGCGAATCCGAACCTGATCCGCGAGTCGGTGCCCTTCACCGCCGAAGCCGATTCCCTGAATTGCGCGATCCTGGCGCCGGACGTGACGCCCGACGATCCCGAGTTCGATTTGTTCGTCAAAGAAGTCGCGCGCGAGATGACCGGCAAGGCCGGCCAGAAGTGCACGGCGATCCGCCGCGTCATCGTCCCCGAGCAGCACGTCGACGCCCTGGGCGAGCGCCTGCGCGAGCGCCTCTCGAAAGTCGTGGTCGGCAATCCGAAGATGGAAGGCGTGCGCATGGGCGCGCTGGCGTCGATGGACCAGCACCGCGACGTGTCCGAGCGCATCGAGCTGCTCGCGCGCGGCAACGAGATCGTGTTCGGCGCCGGCCACGGCTTCAATCCGGTGGGCGAGGGCGCATCTGGCGGCGCCTTCATCTCGCCGACCCTGCTCCTGTGCCGCAATGCCGCCGTCAACACGGCCGTGCACGACATCGAAGCCTTCGGCCCGGTCAGCACCATGATGACCTACCGCGACATCGACGAGGCACTCCACCTGGCCGCACTTGGCAAGGGCAGCCTGGTGACGACGCTGGCGACGAAAGACCCAATGATCGCGGCCTACGCGGTGCCGGTGGCCGCGGCCTCGCACGGGCGCGTCCACATTCTCGACCGCGAGTCGGCGGTCGATTCCACCGGCCACGGTTCGCCCCTGCCGCAGCTGAAACACGGCGGTCCTGGCCGCGCGGGCGGCGGCGAAGAGCTGGGCGGCATCCGCGCGGTAAAACACTTCTTGCAGCGTGCGGCGGTGCAGGGCTCGCCGACGATGCTGGCCGCGGTGACGGGCGAGTATGTGCGCGGCGGCGCGGTGAAGGAATCGGAAATTCATCCGTTCCGCCGCCACTTCGAAGAGCTGGAAATCGGCCACTCGCTGCTGACGCACCGCCGCACCGTGAGCGAAGCGGACATCGTCAATTTCGGCGGCGTCTCGGGCGACTATTTCTACATGCACTTCGACGAAATCGCTGCGAAAGACACGCAATTCGGCAAGCGCATCGCGCACGGTTATTTCGTGCTGTCGGCGGCGGCCGGCCTGTTCGTGTCGCCGGCCCCGGGCCCGGTGCTGGCCAACTATGGACTCGACAACCTGCGCTTCGTCGCGCCGGTGGCGATCGGCGACACCATCCGCGCACGCCTGACCTGCAAGCGCAAGGTCGACCGCAACCGCACGGACGAGCAGGGCCGCGGCCAGGGCGTCGTCGCCTGGGACGTGCAGGTCACGAACCAGAACGACGAACTCGTGGCAAGTTACGATATCCTGACGCTTGTGCAGAAACGCGCTTAAGCAAATGAAGCAAGCCCTGCCGGCGACGGCGGGGCGCGCCCATTCAACCAGGAAGGATTGAGCATGTCACGGCTAGACCTGAGCAGTATCCCCGTACAAACCGGAACCGGTTACCCTGATCCCTTTGCCGAGATCGTCAACGGCCGCAGCCGGCAAGCGCTGGGCGAGGCCGGCGGCCTGACCCAGTTCGGCGCCAACCTGGTCGAGCTGAAACCGGGCGCCGCGTCTTCCCAGCGCCATTGGCATACCCATGAAGACGAGTTCGTCATGGTCGTGTCGGGCGAACTGACCCTGGTCACCGACGAAGGCGAAACCCTGATGCGCGCCGGCGATTGCGCGGCCTTCCCGGCGGGCCGCCCGAACGGCCACCACCTGGTCAACCGCAGCTGGGGCAACGCCCTGTTCCTGGCCGTCGGCCCGAACATCCCCGCCGACCGCGCCACCTATCCCGACATCGACCTGATGTACGACGGCAGCTCCAACAGCTACACGCACAAGGACGGCACGCCCTATCCGAAGCGCGATGCCGCTGCTCCCGCACCAGAGCAGCCGGCGGTCGAGGAACACACCCTCAACCCCCGCGTCTACCGCCACGATTAAACACCGCCCACGTAGGGTGGGCGGGTTCCCCGCCCACGCGTTCAACCACCGGTTGCATCACACGTCCACGATCGGCACCCGCCCACCCTACGAAGACATCACCACCCGCAAGCGCCCCTCCGCCGTACAAACACTGCGCAACTCCGCATAATCCACCACCCCAACAACATCCGTCTCCACCGGATGCCCATGCGTCACCGTCACCACCACGCTCTCCATCCCGGCAGCCGCCGCCGACGCCAGCCCCGCCAGCGTATCCTCGAACACCAGGCAATCCTCCGGCGCAAACCCCAGCCTCTTCGCCCCCAGCAAAAACGGATCCGGCGCCGGCTTGCCGCGCTCCACATCCTCCGCCGCCACCAGCACCGCCGGCATCGGCAAGCCTGCCGCCGCAATCCGCGCCACTGCCAGCGCCTTCGGCGCCGAGGTCACGATCGCCCAGCGCTCGACCGGCAGCGAAGCCAGGAAGCCCGCCACGCCGCGAATCGCCTCCACCCCCGCCACATCCTCGATTTCGGCTGCCGTAATCCAGGCCGCCTCCGCCGCCGGATCGACACCAGGCAGGTTCACCCCACGTACCGTCTCCTCTGTACGTTTGCCGTGAATCGTCGGCAGGAAAGCCGCCACGTCGAGTCCATGCCCCTCCGCCCAGCGGCCCCAAACGCGTTCGGCCGCCTTGATCGAGGTGAGAATGGTGCCGTCCATGTCGAACAGGAAGGCGGCGAAGGCGCGTTCGGGCAGGGAAGTGGTCGTCACGGAGAAAGCCTGGTCATGGAAGAGAAGGGCATCTTAATCGAGCTTGCGCTCATACCGCTCCTTGACCACCTGGCTGATAAACGTCGACAAGCCGCTGCCCAGCGTCGCCAGCCTTTCCATCTCCGCGATATTGTCGGCGCCGGCGCTCTGGTCGGTGTAGAGATAGCGCTCGCCCCCGGTAAAGCGCACCGTGATCGAGCGGTCGCCGATCTCGTAGGCGAGCACGCCCGATTCGCCGCTGAGGTTTTTGTAGCGTTGCATGGCGTTCTCCCGCACTGAAGTAGAGCGGTAATTTTATGAGAGGGGAGGCGCTTCGTCCGTGCTGCTTTCAACCGTGCGCACCTGGTTCGCAAGCCTGATCTGGCGGACAAAGACCGCCGTACACGCGCCGAAAAACAGGCGACCCAGCACGCCGCTCAGGCGCGCACCTGAGGCGAGCAGGGCCGCAGGCCCGCCAACGAGCGCCATGAACCCTGAACAGAGCGCGAGTACCCAGAGCAGGGGACGGCCGAATGCCCGGGCGTGGAATGCCATGGCTGCGCGCTTTTGCTCGGGGGTGAAGCGGGCCGGCTTCTCGGTTGTCGTCCGTCCGGTAATTCAGGCGAAAAGGTGGCTGCAACAATTTCGAGGATGTTCATGGGCGATCGTTTGTTTGGATCAGCCTAAGCCGAGCAGCAGCAAGGTATCGGCTCCCCAGGGTGACAGGAGCAAGAACAGTGCACTGCAGTTGACTACGACGGTCAGCCGGAAGGCTTCCCGGAACGATTCTTTTTTCGACTTGTGATGCAGCACTTGGCGGGCCACGAGCGCCCCAGGCCACCCTCCCATCAGCCCGAGCAGATGCAGGGTGCTTTCCTGGGTCCTCCACCGATGATTCCGTGCTGCGGATTTGTCGATTGCGTAGGCAACAAACGCAACAGCACTCAGGCCCAGGTAAAGACCGAAAACGAAACCGGGTAATTTGCCGGTGAAAACTAACAGGGCGATGAGTGCGAGAAAAACTGCCGCGATGGCCAGCGCGCTCGTTGCCCGCGGTTCGGGCGCCGGCCGTGCAATCCGCTCCCGGGCGAAGGCGACATTCTCGGCACGCGGCTGCCCTTTGTCGTTGGCCGAGAGTTCGTAGGTGACGATCGAGTCATTGGCAGGGCGGGTAGCACGGCTGGAAAACGACTTGATGTGAACAAACACGGTTGCCCCACCGCCGTTGGGAGTGATGAACCCGAATCCTTGCTCGTCCTTCCAGGAAGTGATTTTTCCTTGGTACCTGGGCGGTTTTCGCGCGTTCACCTTGGCATTCCCGATTCGATTTAAAAGAATAGTGTAGTACCGGTCTTTCCTTTGATCAACTATTCATTCGTCACACCGCACGCGCGACCAGCACGATCCGCATCGCCGACGGCACCAGCAGTGCCTGTGCGAGCAAGGTACCCGCAAGACGGCTCCCGACCAGCCAGACGATCGCTTTGCGAAACTCCCCTTCGCTCACCCGTCGCTCGACCACGGAACGGCGGGCGCGGCAATCAGAAATCCACCAGCGTGTTAGACGAAAGTCCCATAGCACTGCGCCGGAAAGAACCGGACAATTCAAAGTGAATCAGCACGCATCATGGGCGTGGGCGTAACAACAAATCAACTTTTTACGGGAGTCCGCATCATGATCAAATACCTTCGGAATATCTTCGTGATTCCCATCTTGCTGCTTGTCCTGTCCTGCACGACGACCCCGAGCGGCCCGACCGTTGCCGGTGGTGGAGACCCTGATTTGGACGCAAAAGCGCGAGTGGCGCTACAAAGACTGCTCACCGAGACACCAAAGGCGAAGGAACTCCAGGCTCAAGCGAAGGGTGTACTCGTGTTCCCCGACATTGCCAAGGCCGGTCTCATTGTGGGTGCGGAAGGCGGAAAAGGGGTGATGTTCGGTCCGGATGGGAGAGTCACCGGGTACTACAAAGCCCAGGCGATGTCGGTCGGCCTGCAGGCTGGCGCCCAATCATTTTCCCAGGCCATGTTTTTCATGACCGACTCGGCGATCACGGCGCTCACCAGCGGCTCCGGACTGTCGGTGGGCACGGGGCCGAATGTTGTTGTCGTCGATGCCGGGATGGCCAAGTCAATGACCACGACCACCATGAAATCCGATGTCTATGCCTTCATTTTTGGCCAGGAGGGACTGATGGCCGGCATCGGCATACAAGGACAGCAGATTACCAAGTATGTTCAGTGAAGTTTACTGAGTAAGAAAAAAGGGCGGGCCAGCCGTGAACCACGGCAGGCCCGCCCTTGCTCCATCTTCCCGCTCAGCCTTTGAGCTGACCGCGCACGCGTTCGATGGCGCGGCGTACCTGGTTCGGGGCGGTGCCGCCCACGTGGTCGCGTGCGGCAACGGAACCCTCCAGCGTCAGGACGGCGAACACGTCATCCCCGATCAGCGGCGAAAAGCCCTGCAGCGTCTCGAGCGACATTTCCGACAGGTCGCAGCCGGCGACGTCGCAGGCACGCACCGCATGCGCCACGGCCTCGTGGGCGTCGCGGAACGGTAAACCCTTCTTGACCAGGTAGTCGGCCAGGTCGGTCGCCGTCGCATAGCCCTGCAGCGCGGCAGCGCGCATGTTCTCGGCTTTCACCGTGATGCCGCCGGCCATGTCGGTGAAGATGCGCAGCGTGTCGAGCACGGTGTCGACGGTGTCGAACAGCGGTTCCTTGTCTTCCTGGTTGTCCTTGTTGTAGGCCAGCGGCTGGCCTTTCATCAGGGTCAGCAGGGCGGTCAGGTGGCCGTACACGCGGCCGGTCTTGCCGCGCGCCAGTTCCGGCACGTCCGGGTTCTTCTTTTGCGGCATGATCGACGAGCCGGTGCAGAAGCGGTCGGCGATGTCGATGAAGCCGATGCGCGGGCTGATCCACATGACCAGCTCTTCCGACATGCGCGAGACGTGCATCATGAGGACCGCTGCGGCGGCCGTGAACTCGATCGCGAAATCGCGGTCGGAGACGGCGTCGAGCGAGTTATGGCAGACGTCCTCGAAGCCGAGCGTCTTCGCCACGCGCAGGCGGTCGATCGGGAAGGTGGTGCCGGCCAGGGCAGCGGCGCCCAGCGGCAGGCGGTTCACGCGGCGCCGCGCATCCAGCATGCGCTCGGCATCGCGCCCGAACATTTCCACATAGGCCAGCATGTGGTGGCCGAAGGTGATCGGCTGCGCCACCTGCAGGTGGGTGAAGCCCGGCATGATGGTGTCGTAATGGCGCTCGGCCAGGTCCGTCAGCGCGCCGCGCAGCTGGTGCAGCAGGACGACCACGTCGTCGATCGCCGCGCGCACGTACAGGCGGATGTCGGTCGCAACCTGGTCGTTGCGCGAGCGGCCCGTGTGCAGGCGCTTGCCCGCATCGCCCACCAGCTCGGTCAGGCGCTTTTCGATATTCAGGTGCACGTCTTCGAGGTCGAGCAGCCATTCGAAACTGCCGGCTTCGATTTCGCTCTTGATTTGCGCCATGCCGCGTTCGATCTCCGCGCGGTCGGCCGCGCTGATGATGCCTTGCGCGGCCAGCATCTCGGCGTGCGCGAGCGAGCCTTCGATGTCGAACATGGCCAGCCGCTTGTCGAAGAAGACGGAGGCCGTGTAGCGTTTGACGAGGTCCGACACCGGTTCGGAGAAGCGCGCCGACCAGGCTTCGGCTTTTTTGGAGAATTGTTCGTTCATGGTGGGTTCCTTAGATTTATTCGATTATAAACGGCCTCCCGTGCGGCCGTCCGAGGCGGCTGCGGATGACAGGGCGGCTAAAATAGTCGATTATTCAACTGTTAACATAGTGAAAACCGAAGGAGAACACGATGAAACGACTGCTTGGCCTCGCCGCGATGGCAGCAATGGCAGCAAGTGCAGGCAGCAGCATGGCCGCCCAGCAGGCAGCGTCCGCGCAGCCGGTGCATACCGCGCCCGCCCAGCCGGCGGTGGCCAAGGAAGCCGACGGCGCGTCGGTCGACACCATCGTCGCCGCCCTGTACGACGTCATCTCGGGCCCGGCCGGCGCGCCGCGCAACTGGAACCGGATGCGCGCGCTGTTCGCCCCGGACGCCAAGCTGATGGTCGTCACCCCGAACCGCGAAGGCGGCGGCTTCGCCCTGCGCACCATGACGGTCGAGGATTACATCAGCCGCAACATGAGTGCGTTTAACACCAGCGGTTTCTACGAGCGCGAAATCGCGCGCACCACCGATTCCTTCGGCCAGCTGGTGCACGTGTTCTCCACCTATGAACTGCTGCGCTCGCCGAACGATCCGAAGCCTTTCATGCGCGGCATCAACAGCATCCAGCTGGCATTCGACGGCAAGCGCTGGTGGATTGCCAACCTCGTCTGGCGCGCCGAAGACGCAGGTCTTGCGCTGCCGGAACGCTATCTGCAAAGCCGGCCGGAACCTGTCGCAAAACCCTAATGAATCGGACTTGTCGTTTGTGCAAACGGCGCTAGAATTGGTTTTTTCGCCAGAGCGGCCAGGCAGATGACTACCAACGATTCCAGCTTCGAGGTCAGTACCGACCAGTCGCGGCTCGACATCCCGATGATCTACCGCTTCCTCAGCGAGCAGTCGAGCTGGGCGGTGGGGATCTCGCGGCCGGTCGTCGAGCGCGCCATTGAAAATTCCCTGTGCTTTGGCGGCTTTCTCGATGGCCGCCAGATCGCGTTTGCCCGCGTGATCACCGACTTCGCCACCTTCGCCAACATGGTCGACATGTTCGTGCTGCCGGAATACCGCGGCCACGGCTATGGCAAGCAGCTGGTCGGCGTCGTACTGCGCCACCCGAGCCTGCAGCACCTGCGCCGCTTCATGTTGGCCACCAACGACGCGCAAGGGTTGTATGAACGCTTCGGTTTCACCACGCCGCGCAATCCGGAAGCACTGATGGAGCGTTACTTCCCGAACATTTATTTGTCCTGAGGCGGCGCAACACGGCGACATCCGTCTCGTCTCAGGCTTATGATTTGTTGTGTTCGAGAAGGAGCGCCGTCATGCGCCGATCCGCTGTGTCTGTTGCCCTTGCTTCGGCCCTGCTTGCGGGCCCCGCGGCCGCTGCCGCCGAACTGCCGGCCTCAAAAGGTTCGCTCGTCATCATCGGCGGCGCCCTGCGTCCCGATAACACCGCCGTCTGGGACCGTATCGTTCAGCTCGCAGGCGGGAAGGGCGCTCGCATCGCCGTCTTCGCCTCCGCCTCGGCCAATCCCGAAAAATCCGGCGCCGCCCTGGTCGAGCGCCTGAACAAGTATGGCGCCAACGCTTTCTTCGTCCCGGTCGCCGTGCGCCTGACCGGGACCGACTACCAGGCCGCTGCCGACGACCTGGAACTTGCAAATGCCGTACGCAGCGCCGGCGGCGCCTATTTCGCCGGCGGGGACCAGGCCCGCATCACGCGCGCCCTGCGCCGTCCGGACGGCACCAATACGCGCGTGCTCGACGCCTTGTGGGAACTCTACCGGCGCGGCGGGGTGATTGCCGGCACCAGCGCCGGCGCGGCCATCATGAGCAGCACCATGTTCGGCCATCCGAAACCGGTGCTCGCCACCCTCAAGCTCGGCTTGACGGACGGCGAGGAAATCACGCCCGGCCTGGGTTTCATCGGCGACGACGTTTTTGTGGACCAGCACCTGCTGGTGCGCGGGCGCTTCGCGCGCATGCTGCCGGCGATGCTGCAGAAGGGCTACAAGCTGGGACTGGGCATCGACGAGAACACGGCGATGGTGGTCGGCCCGAACCGCGACGTCGAGGTGCTCGGCTACAAGGGCGCGCTGGTGGTCGATTTATCGGCCGCGAATGCGCGCCAGGGGGCTTTTAACGTCAGCAATGTGCGCCTCAGTTACCTCGACAACGGCGACCGCTTCAACATCTCCAGCCAGACTTTCACGCCCGCGCCCGACAAGGCCGACGGCCGCCTCGATCCGGCCCGGCCGTACTACCGCGAGCCGCTGTTCTCTGCCGACATCCTCGGCAACAGCACGGTGGTCGACCTGATGGGAAAACTGATCGACAGCGACCAGCTTGACGCCATCGGCCTGACCCTGGGCAGCCCGCACGGCGTGCAGCCCGAGCTCGGCTTCGAATTCAAGTTCTCGCGCACCGGAGAAAGTGTCGGCTACATGTCGGCCACGACCGAGGCCTATTCGGTCTACAACGTGCGGCTCGATATCCGGCCGATCGTGGTCAGGCGGCCTCTTTACCAGTACAAATAGAGAAAAATATTGTTCATCGTAGTAGTTAGTTGGCTTTCCCCATGGAGAATTGAAGTTCCTATTAATATTCAAATTCCCAGCATATCTTAAGAGAGCGGGGCTCCGATTCGCTTTCTAGAATGGCAACGATCATGATATAAATATTTTCAATGGCGCGTTCGTTCTCGGGTATTTTTAAGAGCTGCGCCGCTAACAAGTCCGCATCCGTTTCATGATCAACCAATAAAATTAACGTCCCGTCATCTATATCGTCGACTTCGAGAGGATCTGCGCTTTCTCTTAGAAGCTGAGAAATTTCGTAATCAGATCGTCCTTTGACTTCAGATAGTTCAAACCCGTAGCGATGGCCGTCTTTTACAGCAACTATATCGGGCCAAAAATTGTTCTCGTGTATCTCGTCATAATCTGGTCGAATCTGTGCTGCAAACAACCGGAGAGCTTCTGCGCGCCTGCCTGGGTAGGGGCGAATAGCATTGGTTCGACTAGAGGTGACGGAAATGTCGCGCACCTCCTTTAGTGTTTCCTCTGAAACTTCAGCTTTAAGAAACGTCTTAGCAGAGTTAAGGAAATTTTCGAGGCTATACATCAGGAATGTATCTATAGCACTTGAATGCTTCGCCTCATCGATGAGCTCAGGCCGCGGCCCCAGTGTTTTATGGCCAACTCGCGCCCACCAGTCATCTTTCCCATCATCGCTAACAAAAATCAACGTTTTTACGCCTATTTTCTTGGCGTGGGTTAGTATTTGTGTCCAAATAAGGTAGTCGCCGTATTTTCCTTTGTACGTGATCCCTGCGTGAAAGTGTTCGTCCGGTTGATCTTTGTCTTTTCCCTCGTCTTTAAATCCCGGGGGGCGCTTCAATTTGAATCGCTGTTCACCAGCCTTGTAAATATTATCTATTTCTATCTGTTCCTTCGGGGCGGGCCCTACTCTGCCATCGAATAATATCTCGAGTTTCTGTTTTAATGGATCGGCACCAGTTAACTGTTGTTGGTTTTTCTGCGAGCTATCTAATTCATTAAGGAAAGAATCAATAAGCCCATTGAAGCTGCTAATAAATGAGTCTGGATTGATAACTGAATGGCGTTTCTTTAATTGTAGTTTGTCTAAGTCAGTAGATAAACATTTTTTCGTTTTTTCGATTGTATCGCGCACTTCTGTGAAGCGCTTAATCTGATCTGCAATGACGACTTGTCTGTTTTTATGGAATTCAAGCGCTACATGATGGGGAATCCAAATTTGATCAGATAATTTTTCAAGTATGGATATCAGTTCGTCGCGCGTGGCAATTCGATAGCGATAAAGGTTCAGAAGGACGTTCGTATCAAAGACGAAAATAGCCTCCTTCCAAACCACTCCAAAATTTATCGATGAAATATCGTTATATTCCGGAAACATTCCCTTCATAAATTCTCCAAAATATTTATAGATTCATAAACCTGGTTGGCTGCATCAAATCTAAAGTGTGATTTGGTGTAGTCACAGGCAGCGCGGCCGGATGTCCTCGCGCAGCAGCGTCGACTGGGCCTCGACCATCGGCAAATTAGGATCGTGGCCGGCGCGCGGCACCAGCACCAGCTTCTTCACCGGCGCCTTGATCGCATCGTAATAGCGCTGGGTGACGTCGCGCGTGGTGACGAGGTCCTGCGTGCCCTGCACCAGGTAGACCGGCAGCTTGAACTCAAGACCGAGCTTGTACAGGTCGACCGTCCTGAACATGCCGTCGTTGTTCATGCCTACGAACTGCACGAACGAATAGTCTTCGCCCGCTTCGTAGTCGGCCTGGGCCTGCGGCGTCGCATACAGGGCGCCGGGCGCGGCCCAGGCTTTGGGCATCGGGTCCGAGCCCATCGCCTCGTACTTGCGCGAGGCGCGGCGCTCGATGCCGAAGGAGCGGGGATTGACCCAGGGCGGCGGGCCGAGGGCCTCGATTTTCGCGACCGTCTCGGTGTCGTTCGCAGCGCGCGCCAGCGCAATGAGTTTGGCGTGGCCGTCGACGTTTTCGCGCTGCGCGACCATCTGCGCCGTGCCGAGGTAGGCGCAGAACAGCTCGGGACTGGCTTTCGCCATGTGCACGGCCAGCGTCGAGCCCCAGGAGCTGCCCATCAAAATCAGTTTGTTCTTGCCCAGGCGCGCGGCCACGTGGCGCGCCACGGCCAGGCCATCGTCGCGCAAGCCGTCGACCGTGAGTTTTTCGTCTTCAGACGGCTTGTTGCGGCCATAGGTCATGCCGGCGCCGCGCTGGTCCCAGTGCACGACCGTGAAATCCTTTCGCCAGCCGGCGTCGGGACCATTTTCGTACAGGCTCTGCGGGTTGCCGGGCCCGCCGTGTGCGATCAGGATGACCGGGTTGGCGCAGCTGTCGCCCTTCATGGTGACCCATTGCTCGATGCCGTTGATGCGGACAAACCCTTCTTCGTTCACGCGCTGCTGCAGGGACGTGCATGCGGAAGCCGCGGACGCGCCGGCGAAGGGAAGGGCCAGCAGGACGCCGGCAAGCATGCTCAATGGTCTCATCCGGGTCTCCGATTCTTGTCGATAAGTAATGATGCGTCGAGGGCAAGCTGGCGTCAACAAGGATCGGGTATGCATGGCCGCTCACAGGGGCCGTGCCAGGATTACAATGCCGGGATTCGATTTTCCGAGGACACTCCATGCTTCGATTCTTTTCGCGCCTGTGCGCCGCTGCTTCCCTGCTCGCGGCTGGCCTGGTCCAGGCGGCGCAACCGGCCACCGTGCGCGTCGACTACAGCCACAGCGGCAACGCCTTGTCCGACAGCTACGCCCTGGAACAGGTCCTGATCGAACCGCTGCCCTGGCCGGGCGATACGGCGCGCAGCCTGGACAACACCAACCGCGGCCAGAACCGGGTCGAGGTGGCCGATGCGAAGACGGGAAATGTGCTGTATTCGCGCGATTTTTCCACGATCTTCGGCGAGTGGCGCACGACGGAAGAAGCCAATAAAATCAGCCGCAGCTTCCAGGAGTCGGTGCGCTTTCCGAAGCCGGACCGCCCGGTCAAGGTGCGCATCCTGAAGCGCGACGAGAGGAATGCCTTTTCGGTGGCCTGGAGCGTCGAGATCGATACCGATGCGCCGGACGTGGTGCGCAAACAGCCGCCGGCGCCGGCCAGGCCGATTCCGATCCAGGTGAAGGGGCCGTCGCCGCAAAAGGTCGACCTCCTGATCCTGGGCGACGGCTACACGCAGGGCGACATGAAGAAATTCGAAGCGGACGCACGCCGCCTGTCGCAGCACCTGTTCTCGGTGTCGCCCTTCAAGGAGCGCGCGAACGATTTCAATGTCTGGGCGCTGGCGGTGCCGACCGCGGAGTCGGGCGTCTCGCGTCCGTCGACCGGTGTGCACCACGCATCGGCATTGGGCACGCGCTACGACATTTTTGGCAGCGAGCGTTATGTGCTCACGCTCGACAATGCCGCGTTGCGCGGAATCGCCCAGCACGCGCCCTACGAATTCATCGAAATTTTGGTGAACAACGAGACCTATGGCGGCGGCGGCATCTTCGGCCAGTTCAGCACGGCAGCCGCCAGCAACGAATGGGCGCCTTACCTGTTCGTGCACGAATTCGGCCACCATTTCGCGGGCCTGGCCGACGAGTACTACACCTCACCCGTGGCCTACGCGGCCGCCAGCACGCGCATGGAGCCGTGGGAGCCGAATGCGACGGCCCTGCGCGATCCGGCCAAGCTGAAATGGAAGCGCCACGTGAAAGCCGGCACGCCCTTGCCGACGCCGTGGCCGAAGGCGGAGTACGAAGACTATTCGCGCGCCTACCAGAAACGGCGCGCGGCGCTGCGGGCGGAGAACCGGCCCGAGAGCGAAATGAATGCGCTGTTCCGCGAAGACCTGGCGCGTACCAAGGCGCTGTTTGCGAAGCAGCCGCACCGCCACGCGGTGGGTGCCTTCGAGGGCGCGAACTACGAGGCCAAGGGTTACTACCGGCCGGCCATGCAGTGCATCATGTTCGACCGCAGCGAAGCGTTTTGCCCGGTGTGCCAGGACGGCATTGCCGAGATCATCGACTTGTACGCGGGGCCGGCCCAACACTGAAAAGGGCGTGATTTTGCTCATCAGTTGTCTGTGTGATGGCGAACAGACCCGTCCTTCGGCTAGGCATATTCTGGGTTCAGACTTAATAAAAAGTTAAACATTGCGGGCATAGACCCGCAACCCACCATAGCTTCGAAAGGACACACATCATGAACAAACTGCTCCTCACCCTGATCGCCGGTTTTGTCGCAACGAGCGCCTATGCGCAGACCGCCACCACGACCACCACGACGACGACCGCGCCAGTGGCCACGACTTCCGCAACCACCGCGACCACCGTGACCACGCCAACGGCGTCGAACACCAAGGCCGTCGTGAAAGCCGAAGCCGAAGCCGAGAAGGATGTCGCCAAGGCCGAAGCGAAGGAAATGAAGGTTGTCGCCAAGGCCGACGAGAAAGCCACCAAGGCCGTCGCCGATGCGCAGGAAAAGAAAGCCAAGGCGCACGCCAAGGCCGTGAAGGCGCACGCGAACGCCGCCGAGAAGATCACCAAGGCCGATCCGGAAGACCGCGCCAAGGCAGTGGCCAAGGCTGAAGAGAAGGTCTCGGAAGCGAACCTGAAGGCCGAGAAGACCATGATCAAGGCCGACGAGAAGGCACTGAAGATCCAGGTTGGCGCAGCTGCCGACAAGGCGACCGCTTCGGCCAAAACCGAGCAGACCCGTGCAGAGGCCATGGCCGACGTGCACAAGGCAGCGGCCAAGAAGTAATCAGGTCGTTGTAAAAGAAAAATGCCGGCGCGAAGCCGGCATTTTTTTTGTCCACCTTGCGAGATTACTCGCCGGTCGAGCGCATCGCCAGGTCGGTCGCCTTCAGCTTCTGCGACAGCGGCTTGCCCTTCCTCGCCCGCTTGCCGAAGTGCGGCTCCAGGCTTGACGCGAACAGCTCCACCGTGCGCGGCTTGGAGCCGGCCCAGGTGCCGATCACGTTCAGGCCCTTCTGGTTGATCGGCTGCGCCGCCAGCAGCTGCTCTTTCGCATCGAGCTCCATCAGCGTCACGCCGCGCCCGCCGTTGGTCAGCACCTTCATCTCGTCGATGCCGAACACCAGCACCCGGCCGCTGCCGGACAGGCAGGCAATCGCGCCGGTGGTATCGGGCACCACGCGCGGCGCCAGCGGGACGGCGCCTTCGTCAAGGGTGATGAAGGACTTGCCGCCTTTCAGGCGGCTGACCATGTCGCCCGCCTTCGAAATGAAGCCGAAGCCGTTCGAGGTCGCCAGCAAGAGGCGGGTGTCGGCGCTGCCGGCAAAGTAATGCAGGATCCGTACGCCACCCGACAGGTCGACCAGGGTCGTGATCGGCACGCCGTCGCCGCGCGCGCCGGGCAGGGCCGCCACCGGCACCGAATAGGTCTTGCCGTTGTCGCCGATGCCGACCAGGGAGTCGACCGTGCGGCACTCGAACGCGTAGTGCAGCGAGTCGCCCGCCTTGAAGGTGAACTGCGCCGGGTCATGCCCGATGCCGGTACGCGCGCGCACCCAGCCTTTTTCCGACACGATGACCGTGACCGGCTCGTCGATGATCTTCTGCTCGGCCACGGCCTTCTGCGCTTCTTCGATCACGGTGCGGCGCGCGTCGCCGAACTGCTTGGCGTCCGCTTCGATCTCGCGAATGATGGTGCGCTTCATGGTCGATGGATTGGCCAGGATGTCTTCCAGCTTTTCCTTCTCGCCGCGCAGCTGGGCCAGCTCCTGCTCGATCTTGATCGCTTCCAGGCGCGCCAGCTGGCGCAGGCGGATCTCGAGGATGTCCTCGGCCTGCCGGTCGGACAGGCGGAACTCTTCTATCAGGGCCGCTTTCGGCTCGTCCGAATTGCGGATGATCGCGATCACCTTGTCGATGTTCAGGAGGACGATCTCGCGGCCTTCGAGGATGTGGATGCGGTCGTTGACCTTGCCCAGCTTGAACTCTGTACGGCGGCGGACCGTCGTGAATCGATAATCGATCCATTCCTGGATGATCTCGCCCAGGCCCTTCTGGCGCGGACGGCCGTCGCCGCCGATCATCACGAGGTTGATCGGCGCCGAGGATTCGAGCGAGGTATGCGCCAGCAGCAGCAGCATGAATTCGGCCTGGTCCTGGTTCTTCGACTTCGGCTCGAACACCAGGCGCACGGCGGCTTCGCGGCCGGATTCGTCGCGCATCGTGTCGAGCGAGTTCAAGACGGTTTGCTTGAGCGCGATCTGCTCCGGCGTCAGCGTCTTCTTGCCCAGCTTGATCTTCGGGTTGGTGATCTCTTCGATTTCCTGCTGCACCTTGGCCGTCGAGGTCCCCGGCGGCAGTTCGGTCACCACTGCCTGCCACTGGCCGCGCGCCAGCTCTTCGATCTTCCAGCGCGCGCGCACCTTCATCGAGCCGCGCCCGCTCGCGTACATTTCGGCGATGGTCGCTGCCGGGGTGATGATCTGGCCGCCGCCCGGGAAGTCAGGGCCGGGGATGATCGCCATCAGCTCGGCGTGCGACATCTTCGGGTTGCGGATCATGGCCACGGCCGCATCGGCCACTTCGCGCAGGTTGTGCGACGGGATTTCGGTGGCGAGACCGACGGCGATGCCGGAGGCGCCGTTCAGCAGCACCATCGGCAGCCGTGCCGGCAGCGTGCGCGGCTCCAGCGTCGAGCCGTCGTAGTTCGGCTGGAAGTCGACCGTGCCCTGGTCGATCTCGTCCATCAGGAGGCGCGAGATCGGGGTCAGGCGCGCTTCCGTGTAGCGCATCGCCGCCGCGCCGTCGCCGTCGCGCGAGCCGAAGTTGCCCTGGCCGTCGATCAGCGGATAGCGCAGCGAAAAGTCCTGGGCCATGCGCACCAGGGCGTCATAGACCGACTGGTCGCCGTGCGGGTGGAGTTTACCGAGCACGTCGCCGACCACGGCCGCCGATTTGCGCGGCTTGGCGGTCGGGCCGAGACCGAGTTCGTTCATCGCATACAGGATCCGGCGCTGCACTGGCTTCTGGCCGTCGGCCACGTCGGGCAGGGCGCGGCCCTTGACGACCGAGACCGCGTAGTCGAGATAGGCGCGTTCGGCGAAGGTCGACAGGGTCAGGGTTTCGATGTCGTCGCTTGGCTCGGCGGCTTGTTCGAATAAATTTGCTTGAATAGTCATTTACTTACGAAAATTGATGTTGATTCTTTTTAGCGCGGATCATGTTTACGAGCATGAAGATCGCGACGGTGGACAGGCCCAGGACGATTCCGTCCAGTGGCGGCCGGTTGAGTGCGGACGACTGCGGCAATTGCATGGAAATACCGATCCACAGGATGAGCGTGCCCAGCAGCGCCAGGCCATGGAAAAGGGTGGGGCGCGACAGCGTCATCCCTGCCAACAGCCATAACCAGCTCACCGCCGCGTGGATGTGCGCGGGGAGAGGCGAGGCGTCGGCGCGCGCGACCAGCACGATCGCAGCAAGGAGCCATGCACAGCGCAGCGGGAGAATCCACTGCTCCCCTTTGCCCAGCCACGCCCACAGGTCCGTACCGCCGCGCTGCAGAAACAATACAGCGCAGTAGACGCTCGCGATGCAGGCGACGAAGCCGTAAGCGGGATATGCCTTGATCGCCAGGCTGTAGCCGAAAATCCCGGCGATGGTTGCGGCGATGACGAAGACAGCTCTCTCGAAAACAGCGGAGTTGGCGAACGTGGCTGCCAGCGCACAGAAGACCATCGCCACGTTTACCAGCACGGTAAGGAAGGTCGATGGCGACGGAATGAACATAAGCGCAGACACCAGTGCGTAGCTCGCCATCCAGCCGAACTGCCAGCGCGGCTGCTGGCGCGACTCGTGCATCAGCTCCGAGATCAGGTCCCGGCTGCGCCCGGCGAGGGCTGGCAGGCATGCCCATGCGGCTCCGCCAGCCAGCGCCAGCGGCAGCCACAGGGCCAGCAGGAGGTGCGGTTTGATCGCCTGACCAGAAGAGTCTTCGCGGGCCAGGGCGATCAGGTAAGGAGCGACCCCGATCGCTGCAGACCACAGCGCCGTGTCGAGGAAATAGTAGCGGCCCGCGACGCGCCGCTCCCACTCCTCGAACACAGCACGGTTCAGTTTGAAGTGCAGGAGCTCCGGGTGGAACGCGCGGATTCGTGCGATTTCTTCCTGCAAGGCGAGCGTGAAGCGTCGTTCGACGGTACTGTGGAAGCGTCCGCCGGCACTGTCCGAAAGCAGGGCGGCAACGGCCGGTTCCTTGCCCGCGCGGGCGCGCAGTGCGGCGTAGGCGTGGCCGGCACGCAGCCTGCCCGAGGCTTCCATCGCTGCCTCGGGCAGGCGGCGGCTGATAAACCCGTCGTCGTCTCCCCACCCGTAAAACGAGGCAATCGCTTCGCGCAGCTCGTCCGGACAGGCTTCCGCGGCACAGTACTGGACGGCAAAGAGCTCGACGTGCTCGCGCACTTCGAGGTTGAGCATGTCCTCGCTCTCGTCGAGCTGTTTGAGGTGCCATTTCGGCGCCACGTCCGCATGGCCTAGGAAATGGACCCACAGGCGCTGCGCCTGCTCGAAGGCGGCGTGACTTGCTGCCTCGGCCTGTGCGCGTGCTTCTTCGCGTTCGCGCCGGCGCTGTTCTTCAAGCGCGGCCGGGTCGACCGGCGCGCGAAAGGCGGCCACCGGACGCTCCCAGGCTTCCTCGCGGAAGGCCGCGACCGGATGCTCCCACGCCTCCTCGCGCAGGAGCGGCGCGGGAACTTCCTGCAGCGCTCGCGCTTCGAGCACGGCGGGCACCGGCGCGAACGCCTGCAGCGCCGGCTCTGCGTTTTCCTCGTTTTCTTCGTCTGTTTCGACGACCACGAACTGCGCCATCCGCAGCGCCAGCTGGTAAGCCTCGTTCAGCGCCTGGAACGCGGCCGGGTCATCCTCCGGGCGCGTCACTTTCAGCCGGCGCGCGTAGGCACGCTTGATCTCGCGCGTGTCCGGCGTCGGCGCGATGCCGAGGGTGGTCCAGATGTTCACTCCAGGCCGCCCCGATCGAGCTCGCCCATGAGCTGCTGCAGCGCTTCGCGCGCGCGCCGTGCCGCCTGGTGATCCTGGCGCTCGAGCACCGCATGGAAGGAAGTGATCTGGTGTCCCAGGTACTGGCGCGCATCGCCCAGCAGTTCCTGGTACAGGCGGTCGGCTTCGGCCATGACGGTACGGTTCTCGATCTGGTCGCGTGGATGGATCTTCAGCTCGGCCAGTTCGGCCAAGCGCTGCTGCACCTGTTCCGGGGTCATCACGCCGGCGTTTTCAGTGATTACCAGCTTGTGCTTTTCGCCGGTCTGGTCGACCGTGATTTCCGCTTCCAGCACGCCGCTCACGTCATAGGTGAAGCGCACGTCGGCGCTGATCTCGCCGGCCTTCTTGGGCGGGATCGGGAAGTCGATCGCGCCCAGGTAGACATTGTCCTTTACCAGCCGCGCTTCGCCCTGGTAGACCAGTACGCGCAGCGCTCTCTGGCCATCGGTCAGCGTCGCGATGTTTTGCGAGCGCGACACCGGCACCGTCGAATTGCGCTCGATGATGGGCAGGTAGTGGCCGCCTTCGTAGTTGTTGGGCCCCAGCTGGCGCGAGATGCTGATGCCAAGCGAGTAGGGCGCGACGTCGGTCATCACCACTTCCTCGAGGGCGGCGTCGCGCATCTTGAGGCCGGCCTGCACCGCGGCGCCGAGCGCGATCGCGTGGTCCGGGTCGAGATGCACGTTGGGGAAGCGGCCGAACATGCGCGAGACCAGTTTGCGCACGATCGGCATGCGCGTGGCGCCGCCGGCCAGCACGATGGCATCGAGTTCGCCGGCCTTGATGGTGGCGTCGCGCAGCGCGCGGTCGACCGGCTTGCGCAGGCGCGCCAGCAAGGGCTCGCACAGCTGCGCCAGCGTATCTTCGTCGAGGTCCCAGGTGAATTCCTGGCCATCGTGCTGGAAGCTCATGCGCGTGCGCGGCGACTCCGACAGCGCGCGTTTGACGCGTTCGGCTTCGTCGCGCAGGCGCTGGACCTGGCCGCGCGCCAGCGTGGCCGGGCCCAGTGCGCGCGCCAACCCGCTGCGCTCGTAAAAGCCGCGCACCATGATTTCGACAAAATCCTCGCCGCCGAGGAAGTTGTCACCCGCCGTGGCGCGCACTTCCATCACGCCTTCGAACAAGTCGAGGATGGAGACGTCGAAGGTGCCGCCGCCGAGGTCGAAGACGAGGATTTTTGTTTCTTGCTGGCTGTCCTGGATGCCGTAGGCAAGCGCCGCGGCCGTTGGTTCGTTGAGCAGGCGCTCGACGCGCAGCCCGGCGAGCTGGCCGGCGGCGCGGGTTGCTTTTCTTTGGGCGTCGCTGAAGTAGGCCGGCACCGTGATGATCGCTTCCTCGACCTTGTGGCCGAGCCAGGCTTCGGCGTCTTCCTTGAGCGCGCGCAGCACCAGCGAGGACAGTTCTTCCGGGCGGAAGTCCTGCCTGCCGAGGCGGGTCACGCGTTCGCTGCCCATGTAGCGCTTGAACAGGGAAGTGGAGAGTTCGGGATGGGTTTGCAGGCGCGCACGCGCGGCCGCGCCGACCAGGACGGTGCCGTCCTCGTCGATGCCGACGCAGGACGGCGTGAGGAATTCGCCGAGGGCATTCGGAATGATGTGCGCCTTGCCGTCGCGCCAGGCGGCGACAAGGCTATTCGTGGTGCCCAGGTCGATTCCAATGATCATGGTCAGATGTCCGTGAGCTGTCTGTCAGATGTCCGCTTCGGTTTCGTTTCCGTGTTCCTCGATCCACGCGCGGCGGGCAGCGGCTTCGCCTTTGCCCATCAACATGTTGAAGCGTGCGCTCGATTCGCCGTGGTCGAACGCGCCCAGGGCCACCGGCAGCAGGCGCCGGGTGTCCGGGTTCATCGTGGTTTCCCACAGCTGTTCGGCGTTCATCTCGCCCAGGCCCTTGAAGCGGGAGATGTTCCAGCTGCCTTCCTTCAGGCCGTCCTTCTGCAGCTTGTCTTCGATCGCCAGCAGTTCGCCGTCGTCGAGCGCATACAGCTTTTGCAGCGGCTTCTTGCCGCGCGGCGGCACGTCGACGCGGTACAGCGGCGGTCGCGCGACGCAGATGTGGCCATGCTTGAACAAGGCAGGGAAGTGCTTGAAGAACAGTGTCAACAACAATACCTGGATGTGCGAGCCGTCGACGTCGGCGTCGGACAAGATACAGATCTTGCCGTAGCGTAAACCCGACAGGTCCGGCGAATCGCCATGCGAGTGCGGGTCGACCCCGATCGCGACCGAAATGTCGTGGATCTCGTTGTTCGCGAACAGGCGGTCGCGGTCGGTTTCCCAGGTATTGAGCACCTTGCCGCGCAGCGGCAGGATTGCCTGGTATTCCTTGTCGCGGCCCATCTTGGCGGAGCCGCCCGCCGAATCGCCCTCGACCAGGAAGATTTCGTTGCGGGTCAGGTCGGTCGACTCGCAATCGGTCAGTTTGCCCGGCAGCACGGCCACGCCCGAGGATTTTTTCTTCTCGACTTTTTGCAGCGAGCGCATGCGCGACTGCGCCTGCTTGATGACGAGATCGGCCAGCTTCTTGCCGTATTCGACGTGCTGGTTCAGCCACAGCTCGAGCGGCGGTTTCGTAAACGTCGAGACCAGTTTGACGGCGTCGCGCGAATTCAGGCGTTCCTTGGTCTGGCCCTGGAATTGCGGGTCCAGCACTTTGGCCGACAGCACGAAGGAGACGCGGGCAAACACGTCTTCCGGCAGCAGTTTCACGCCTTTCGGCAGCAGGCCGTGCAGTTCGACGAAGCCTTTGACGGCGCCAAACAGGCCGTCGCGCAGGCCGGACTCATGCGAGCCGCCGCTTGGGGTCGGGATCAGGTTGACGTAGGACTCGCGCACCACGCCGCCTTCCTCGTTCCAGGCCACGACCCAGGCCGCGCCTTCGCCTTCGGCAAAACTCTCGTCGCCGGAAGCCGCGTAACCCGCGCCCTCGAACAGCGGGATCACGGTCTGGCCGCTCGAGCTCTGGTTCATGGCCTCGACCAGGTAGCCGCGCAGGCCTTCGTCGTAGCGCCAGGTCTGCACGTCGCCGGTCTTTGCAATGGTCAAGGTGACGGTCACGCCCGGCAGCAGCACGGCTTTCGAGCGCAGCAGGCGCACCAGGTCGCCCATCGGGATGTTCGGCGAATCGAAATACTTGGCGTCCGGCCAGGCGGTAACGCGCGTGCCGTTCTTCTTGCCGCCGCGCTCGAAGGGCGCGGAGGTGAGGGGTTTGACGACGTCGCCGGCGGCGAAGACCAGGTTGTGGATGCCGTTGCCGTCGTCGGTTTTGCGCCAGACCGTGATTTCGAGGCGCGTCGACAGGGCGTTGGTGACCGAGACGCCGACGCCGTGCAGGCCGCCCGAGAACGCATAGGCGCCGCCCGAACCCTTGTCGAACTTGCCGCCGGCGTGCAGGCGCGTGAACACGATCTCGACCGTGGACACGCCTTCTTCCGGGTGGATGCCGACCGGGATGCCGCGGCCGTCATCCTCGACGGTGACGGAACCGTCGACGTTCAGGGTGACGCCGATGTTGCTGCAGTAGCCACCGAGCGCCTCGTCCGAGGCGTTGTCGATGACTTCCTGGATGATGTGCAGCGGGTTCTCGGTCCGGGTATACATGCCCGGGCGCTGCTTCACGGGCTCGAGGCCCTTGAGGACGCGGATGGATGATTCGCTGTAGTCGGGTGCGGGTTTCTTGGTTGCCATGCTGATCAGTGTTTTTGCGGAAGCCTGCGTATTCTACTGTGTCGGGCTATCTTGTCGCAGGGAAAAAGTACGGGTGGCGTAAGCGATAGTGCTTGTCAATGTTATGAAATCTGACTAGATTGGTACGCAAGGTTGCTACGTCAAGCGGCCCTGAGAAACCGTTGAGCGGAAGGCATTCGCCAAGAGGCATACTGTACATGCATACAGTAATTGTCGCAAGCCAGCCAGCTTTTTGCGCAACAGGTCCGGAGCCAGGCAACAGGCACCCACCGGTGACCATCATGCATGCACAAAAAATTCCGACTGCCGTCAGCCTGCTCGGGTTCAACCCGGAGCAGGCGGCACAGCTGGCCGCGCTGC
Organism: Massilia sp. FBCC-B171; assembly: GCF_059134155.1. Taxonomy (NCBI): domain Bacteria; kingdom Pseudomonadati; phylum Pseudomonadota; class Betaproteobacteria; order Burkholderiales; family Oxalobacteraceae; genus Massilia; species Massilia sp. FBCC-B171. Next base: position 655,114 of record NZ_CP101443.1, read on the forward strand.
TGGCTGCCGCGCCACGCTCGGGACCGCTGTATGCCTGCCTGCACGACGACAGCCTGCAGGAACCCGACATCGTCCTGGCCGACGGCGCCAATCCGGCGGCCCTGGCCTGCCTCGACGGCATGCGCTGCGCGCCGCCGGCGCTGGTCGTCGGCGGCCCGCTGCGGATCGGCTACGACCACCTGGCGCCGCCGATCGAAGCGGCTTCCCTGTATGACGCCATGGCGCACCTGCTGGCCGAACGGCGGCGCGCGCTGGCGTTGCTGCACGCGCGCGGCCAGCCCTTCCTGGCCGAACGGCGGCGCCGCCCGCGCTTCGGACCGAACTGCGGCTGCGCGGCCGAACGGCGCCCGCCGCGCGACGGCAAGGTGCTCATCGTCGACAAGGGCGGCGCCTTCCGCGACCACCTGGCCGGCCTGGTCGGCGCGCGCGGCCCGGCGATTGCCTGGACCGACAGCGCGCCGATGGCGGTGCGCCTGTGCGACGAAACCAAAATAGCGCTGGCCATGATCAACACCGCCGCGCCGAACATCGATCCCTATGCCCTGAGCCGGACCATCAAGGCCCAGGAAGGGGCAGGGCGCACGGCCGTGGTGCTGCTGGTCGGGCGCACCTTCAGCTACGACAGCACGCTCGCGCGCGACGCCGGCGTGCGCGGCCTGCTGGAAAAGCCGGTGGGCGACCGCAGCCTGGTGTGCATCCTGCAAAGGCTGACGAGCCTGCCGGAGTTGCCGGCCTGAAGAGCTCAGCCGGTGTGATTTTGTTACAACTTCGAATCGTGCGCGGCAATGGCAGGGCTATATTTGGGTCATGGCAGACGATCAACCCAAGCGACGCGGCGAGGCGCCCGGCCCGCCGCTGGAAAACCGTGAAGATGCACCACAGCGCGTCCCCGACCGCCGCGCGGCCAGCGGCACGCCACGCTACCAGCGTCCCGGCGACACGCCCTTGCTACTTGCCGGTCGCGTGCTGCGCTCGCGCTGGCGCTCCCTGCGCGACCGCTTCAGCCGCGACTTCATGCGCCGTACCCTGCGCATCGGCGTCTCGGCCCGCATCTTTCATCCCGAACCCGGCTCCACTGGCCTGCGCAGCAAGAACCTGCAATACCTGGAAGAGTCGATCGCCCAGTGGGTGATGTCGCGCGACGTGCTGGTGTTCATGATCCCGACGGTGAACACGAACGGCTTGCTCCACCCCAGTAACATCACGCTGCGCCACTATGCGCGCCACCTCGATGGCCTGGTGCTGCAGGGTGGTGCCGACGTCTCGCCGCAAACCTATTCCGAGTCGCCCACGCGTCCCGAATGGAGCGGCGACCGCGCGCGCGACCTGTACGAACTCGAACTGCTGCACGAATTCGTCGAGGCCGGCAAACCGGTGCTCGGCGTCTGCCGCGGCTGCCAGCTGATCAATGTCGCCTTCGGCGGCACCCTGTACCAGGACGTGGCGACCAACGTGCCGGCCGCACTGGCCCACGTGCACACCGACTACGACGCCCACCGCCACGCGATCGAATTCCCGCCCGGCTCGACCCTGGGGCGCATGTTCCCGAACGCCGGGCGGCCGGTCGTCAATTCGATCCACCACCAGGCAGTCAAGGAACTCGGGCGCGATATCCGTGTGGAGGCAATGTCGTATCCGGACGGGATCGTCGAGGCGATCCGCTACGACAAGGCCGATTTCGTGATGGGGCTGCAATGGCACCCGGAATTTCACCGGGCCGGTGGGACGGATCTGCTCGATTGCACGCCGGTGCTGGATGAGTTTTTACGGGCGGCGCGGGAGACGCGATTGTAGGTGGCGCAGCCGGACGCACCGGCCCGCACCAGTTGCTTAAGCAGGTGCGCTGCGTGGCGCTTGAATCAAGGCTTCGGCTGGAATGCCAAGCCCTTTGTGCAGACGCCGGATCATCGGCAGCGTCAACGGCCTGGCGCGGCTCAGTACCTCGTAGACCCGATTCAGCCTGCCGATCATCGGCTCGAGATCCTTGGGTGTGAGACCCTTCTGGTCCATCTGAAACTTGATCGCCTCGATCGGGTCTGCCACATCCATCGGGAAGTGCTTTGCTTCGTAGGCTTCCACGAGCGTTGCAAGAACATCGAGCCGATCTCCTTCAGGCGTGCCGAATTCGGCAGTCATGAGCGATTCAACTTCGCTCAAGGTTGCGTGATAGTCCTCTTCGGTGCGGATAGGCTTAATGTCCATGGCGGTGTCCTTCAATTGTTTGTGCATCGATCGCGTCGTACTGCTTGTGCGTGCCAAGGAACTTCACGAACACAATCCCATATGGATAGTTAATCGACGTTACCAGACGGTACTTGTTGCCGGCGATGAAAGTATACGCATCCTGTCATCCTAGTCCCATTTTGGGACTAGGGCAATGGCGTTCAACAAGCGTCGTGAAAACCCCTTGCATCCCAATCTCCCCTTGATCATAATGAATGAGAATCATTCTCATTAACGATCAATGGTAAGGGCTCGTCATGAAAGATCCATTCGCAGACACCATGTCCACGCACGGCATGCCCCAGCGCCAGGCCGTCATGCTTGCCTCCCTGCTGCACCTGATGTCGCACTACACCGCGCGCGGCGAGAAGGACAAGCCCTGCGTGCGCCTGGCCTCGGTGATCGAGCGCCACCTGTGCGCGCTGGCGCGGCTGCCGGATCTCGATCCGGTGCTGCGGGCTACCTGCGAGCAGTTGTGCGAGCGCTGGGCGGGGCTGGTGGACGAGGGGATGCCGCGGCCGGTAAAGCGCAATTTCCTCGAGCGGATTATGCGCACGAGCCGCTGCAATACACCTACCTGCGCCGGAACCGGCGCTCGCCGCGGAACCAGTTAATCGCCGCATGCACCATCCCCTCGACGCTGCCCTGGCGCTCGTACTGCTGGCGCAGCAAGGCCGCGTCGCTCGCCTCGTTGGCAGCCGCGGCCAGGTGCTTCAAGCCGTCCAGGCTGCCCAGCTTCTCGGCGTAGGGCGTCATTTTGGTGAGGGTCGCTAAAATATCTTCGCGGATCGAGACGTTCTCGTAACTTTTCGGATGCGTGATGGTTCCTTCCAGCCCGAAGCGGCAGGCCTGGAAGCGGTTGTAGTTATAGACCAGATAATCGTCCTCGACCGGCGGCGCCTCGTGCCGCTCGAGCAGGTAGCTGCACAGGGCCTGCAAATAGGCCGCCAGCGCCGCCGCCCTTTCTACCGTGAGCGGCGTATCGCACACGCGCAGCTCGATCGTGCCGTATTCGGGCTTGGGGCGCATGTCCCAGTAAAAATCCTTCATGCTCTTGACGATGCCGGTGCGCTCCATCTTCGCGTAATAGCTGGACTCGAATTCGGCCCAGTTGAGCATGAAGGGTGCGCGTCCGCTCATCGGGAAGGCGAACACGGAATTCAGGCGCGCCGAATCGAACAGGCTGTCGTGGCCCTGGACGAAGGGGGACGAGGCCGACAGGGCGATGAAGTGCGGAATATAGCGGTTCAGCGCATGCAGCAAATACATCGCGTTGTCGCCATTGCCGCAGCCGATGTGCACGTGCTGGCCGAACACCGTGAACTGCTTGGCCAGGTAGCCGTACAGGGAGGACAGGTGTTCGAAGCGCGGTTTCGAAAAGATCTTCTGTTCCGACCAGTGCTGGAACGGGTGCGTGCCGCCGCCGGCGATGCCGATATTCAGTTGGTCGCCGGCCGCCACCAGGGTGTCGCGGATGTCCTGCAACTCCGCCAGCAAGGGCGCGTAGGACGAGTGCACGCTCGAATTAATCTCGATCATGCTCTCGGTGATCTCCGGCGTCACGTTGCCGGGGAAGGGTTTGCGGGCCAACAGGTGCAGCAAATCCGGGCTGGCGGCGGTGAGGTCATAGTCGGACAGGCTGACCAATTGCAGTTCGAGCTCGACGCCGAAGGTCAGCGGGGTCGATGCGGTAAACGGTTCAAGCGGCATGGTTCACCTCCGGCTGGGCCTTCGGCACCTCGCGCGCCCATACCAGGGCGCGCTGGATGATGATCGGCCCGAACACTTCCAGCAGCATCGTCACCGCCGCCACCGACCTCAATTCCTCGACCACATGCACGCCGCGCAGGCGCGCGTGTTCCAGCAGCAGGATCACGAACACCGACAAGGGCGCCAGCGCCACCCCGGCCAGCGCCCCCTTGCGCCAGGAGATGCCGGACAAATGGGCGAAGGCCACCACGCCGCCGGTCTTGGTGACCAGGCGCGCGAGCACGATCACGGCCGCGAGCGCGCTGCCGGCGGCGACCTTCTGCCAGTCGAGGGTGGAGGCGGCGAACACGAACAGCAGCACGGTGAGCAGTTCGCCCAGCGCCCCGAAGCCGCGCTGGGCCTGGCTGTAGGCGACGCGCCGGTGGCGTGCGACCAGCCCGAAGGCCAGGGTCGAGACGACCGGCGACAGGCCGGCCGCGTAGGAAATGGCGACCAGCAGGATCACGGCCAGGGCAAAAGCGACGGTCGCATCCTGTTGCGGGTTTTTCAGTGCGCGCAGCAGGGCCGGCACGGCCAGGCCGAATACGGCGCCGGCGAGGAGCGACACGGCCAGCAGGACCAGGCTGTTCCAGATGGCGTCGCCCAGGTCTTCGAAGGTGCGGAAAATCCAGAAGCCGACCACGACGTTGAACGCGAACACGGCCAGCACGCAGTTCTGGGCCGTCAGGTGCAGCACCCGTTCCGTTACCTGGCCCGAACTGCGCTGCTCGTTAATGACGCGCACCACAGTGGCGGGGGAGGTCGCCATCGACAGCGAGGCCAGCATCAGGGCAGTGAGTTGTGGGGTGTCGAAGGCCGCCGCGATCAGGTAGACGGCAACGAAGGTAGCCAGCGACTCCACCAGCCCGCTGATGCCGATCCAGGGATTGGTGCGCAGCCAGCGCAGATTGATGCGGTAGCCGAGTTCGAACAGGATCAAGCCAAAAGCGACGTCGGCCAGCATCGGGATGGCGCCGCCATCGCTGCCCGACCCCGGCGCGGGCAGGATGCCGAGCTGGGGCGCGGCGAACGCGAAGCCGACCACGCCATAAAAACTGATGCGCGGCAGGCCGGTCCAGCGCTGCCCGAATTCGCCGGCAATCCAGGCGATGGCGATCGCGAACGGCCACGCGAGGCTGGTCAGGATCGGCAACAGCTCTTGCATGCAAGCTCCTCGGCAACAGATCGGCAAGCCAGCACCGGGCGGGCTGGTCTTTTGCCGATTTTACAAGACGGGCAGAGCCCTGCCTGCGCACGATTGGATTGTTTACCAGCCGCTGAGTTCGTTGTCAGCAGGCCTTGCGCTGGCTAGAATGGCGAACCGTTGATCCGCACGGTCACCGCTTCGCCGCCCAAACGGCTTTTTTGATTTCTCATTCGTCGTATTACCGCGACGCGCCACCATGTCCCAACCGATTTCGCCGTCACCGCAGCCCCAGCAGGGCCGCGCGCCAATCCGTCTTACGGCCCAGGTGTTGACCTGCCTCGTGTTTTCGCTGATCGCACTCGCGGTCGTTTTTATCGCCCAGGAGCAGCCATGGTCCGTGCTGCGCGGCCCGATGGCAGTGGGCGAGCAGCTGCTGTACGGGCTGGGCCTGTCGGCGCTGGCGGCCGGGTTTTCGTATGCCAGCGACCGCTTCAACGCGGCCTCGGAGGCGAGCCGCAACACGGTGAGCGCCTTCAGCCGGCTCGATTTGTCGGGCTTCAATCCTGTCTGGATCAGCGTGGCGGCGGCGGTCGGCGAAGAGCTGCTGTTCCGGGCGGCGCTGCAGCCGCTGCTGGGCGTGTGGATTACTTCGGTGATCTTCCTGGTGACGCATATGCCGGTGTACCAGTTCCGCAAGCTGAACAAGGCGACGCTGGTGCAGGCGGCAGGGGTGTTCGGCGCGAGCGTGGCGCTCGGCTTTATCTATCAGTACGTCGGGCTGGTGGCGGCGATGATGGTGCACATGGCGCTGGATGTGGTGGGTTTGTATTTCGTGAGGAATGCCTTGCGTAGCGGGCGTGGTTGACACGCCGAGCCGCTACTTACTCAACAACCTCATCGCCCGTTCGAGCCCCTCCAGCGTCACCGGAAACATCCGGTGATTCATGATCTGCTTGATCACCGAAACCGACTGCCGGTACTGCCACAAATGCTCCGGCTCGGGATTGAGCCAGGCGAATTTGGGAAAGGCCTTGCAGAAGCGCGCCAGCCATTCGGCGCCGGCTTCCTCGTTGTTGTACTCGACCGAGCCACCCGGCGCGAGCACCTCGTAGGGGCTCATGGTGGCGTCGCCGACGAAAATGATGCGGGTGTCTTGCGGGTATTTGCGCAGTACGTCCCAGGTGTCGAAGCGCTCGGCGTGCCGGCGGCGGTTGTTCTTCCACAGGTAGTCGTAGATGCAGTTGTGGAAGTAGTAGAACTCCATGTTCTTGAATTCGCTCTTGGCCGCCGAGAACAACTCTTCGGTGCGTTCGATGTGGTCGTCCATGGTGCCGCCCACATCGAGCAGCATCACCACCTTGATTCGGTTCTTGCGCTCGGCCTGCATGCGGATGTCGAGGTAGCCGGCGTTATTCGCCGTAGCGCGGACGGTCTCGTCGAGCGCGAATTCATCGAGCGCGCCGGTGCGGGCGAAGCGGCGCAGGCGGCGTAGCGCCACCTTGATGTTGCGCGTGCCCAGTTCGCGCTCGTCGTCGTAATCCTTGTACGAACGCTGGTCCCAGACTTTCACGGCGGTGCGGTTGCGCCCGGCGCCGCCGATGCGCACTCCCTCCGGGTTGGTGCCGCCGTGCCCGAAGGGAGAGGTGCCGCCGGTGCCGATCCATTTGCTGCCGCCTTCGTGGCGCTCCTTTTGTTCTTTCAGGAGCTCGTTGAGGCGGTCCATCAGCTTGTCGTAGCCGAATTTTTCCAGCGCCGCTTTTTGCTCGGGCGTGAGTTCGCGCTCCATGCGCTTGATCAGCCACTCCAAGGGGATCTCGCCCTTGGCCGTGTCGAACACGGCCTCGATGCCCTTGAAATAGCTGCCGAAGGCGCGGTCGAACTTGTCGAAATGGGCCTCGTCCTTCACCATCACCAGGCGCGCAAGATAGTAAAACTCGTCGAGCGAGGGGGCGATGACGCTCTTGTCCAGGGCTTCGAGCAGGGTCAGGAATTCCTTGATCGAGACCGGGACCTTGGCGTTACGCAGGGCGAAGAAAAAATCGATCAGCATGTGTCTTAGAGTGCGTGGCGCGTCAGTTGATAGTGCAAATGCGTTTTGATTTCATGCCATTCGCCGCGCACGATGCTGTACATGACGGTATCGCGCACGGTGCCGTCGCGGCGCGCGCCATGGTGGCGGATCACGCCATCCTTCTTCGCGCCCAGTCGTTCGATCGCCGCCTGTGACGCGTAGTTGAAGTTATCGGTGCGAAAACCGACGACGGCGCAGCCGAGCGTATCGAAAGCGTGCGACAGCAGGAGCAGTTTACAGCTGGTGTTCACGTGGCTGCGCTGGACGCGTTTGGCGTACCAGGTGTAGCCGATCTCGACCCGGTCGACGGCCGGCAAAATATCGTGGTAGCTGGTCGTGCCCAGCACGTCGCCGGTCGATACGTCGACCACGGCGAAGGGCACACGGTCCGGCGTTTCCAGCGCCGTGTGCACATAGGCCTGGGTACGGTGCGGTTCGGGCACCGAGGTCACGCGCAGGTTCCACAGCGCGCCGTCGAGCGCGGCCGCGCGCAAGCCCTCGACGTGGGCGAGGCTCAAGGGCTCCAGGCGCACGCCGTTGAATTCGAGCGCGATCGGCTCGACCTGGATCATCGGTTCATCCTCGACATCGACAGCAGGCGCTCGAACAGGTGCACGTCCTGTTCATTCTTGAGCAGGGCGCCGTGTAGCGGCGGCACCACGGCCTTGTTGTCCTTGCTGTGCAGGGCCTCGGCCGGAATGTCTTCCGCCATCAGGAGTTTCAGCCAGTCGAGGAATTCGGAGGTCGACGGTTTCTTCTTGATGCCGGGGATGTCGCGCACCGAATAGAAACTCTCGAGCGCGGCGGCGAGCAGCTCTTGCTTGAGGCGCGGGTAGTGCACCTGGACAATGTCGGCCATCGTCCCGCGGTCCGGGAATTTGATGTAGTGGAAGAAGCAGCGGCGCAGGAAAGCGTCCGGCAGCTCTTTTTCATTGTTCGAGGTGATGATCACCAGCGGGCGGTGTTTGGCGACGACCATTTCGCGCGTCTCGTAGACGTAGAACTCCATGCGGTCGAGTTCGCGCAATAAATCGTTCGGGAATTCGATGTCGGCCTTGTCGATCTCGTCGATCAGAAGCACCACCGGTTCCGGCGCCGTAAACGCCTGCCACAGGACGCCCTTGACGATGTAGTTGTGGATGTCGCGCACGCGCTCGTCGCCCAGCTGCGAATCGCGCAGGCGCGAGACGGCGTCGTATTCGTACAGGCCTTGCTGGGCCTTGGTGGTGGATTTGACGTGCCACTGCATCAGCGGCATGTTCAGTGCGGCGGCCACTTCCTCGGCCAGCATGGTCTTGCCGGTGCCGGGCTCGCCCTTGATCAGGAGCGGACGCTGCAGCGTGAGGGCGGCATTCACGGCCAGCTTCAGGTCGTCGGTGGCGACATAGCTTTCGGTGCCTTCGAAACGGGGATGGGCTTGCATATGCGTCAATGGTGAAGAGGGAAATAACGAGTATATGCCAGAATTTACCGCCAGGCTGAGGAGGCGCACGACCTTGGTAGACTGCAATCTTTTGTTGGGCTAGAATCAACAAGTTAATTGAACCTATACCAGTAGGGAGGGGGAAGTTGATGGCGATGCATGGCAAGCGGGAGCAAGGCGCGAGGAGGCCGCGTGGCGAGCCACGCAACGACGAGCAACGCCGCGCCCGCTTGTCAGGCGCGCCAGCAACGACTCATCCCTGCTGGGATAGGTTCTTAGTTTCAGGCTTTTGTACGGTAGCGGCATTCGATTAAAAATTTTACGATTCCCACCATGAAAAAACTTTTGGCAGTACTTGTGCTGGCAGGCTGTGCCGCGGTTGTTACGTCACCTGCGTTGGCAGCCGACGTCGTCGGCAATCCGAAGGCAGCGCAAAGCAAGATCGAAATGTGCATCGGTTGCCACGGCATTCCCGGCTATAAAGCCAGCTTCCCCGAGGTCTACCAGGTCCCGATGATCGGCGGCCAGTCGGCCAAGTACATCGAATCGGCACTGCACGCCTACAAGAAGGGCGACCGCAAGCATCCGTCGATGCGCGGCATCGCCACCAGCCTGTCGGACCAGGACATCGCCGACGTCGCCGCCTATTATTCGCAGCAGAACGCCCAGAGCCGGAAGTAAGCCGCCATGAAAAAACTGATCATTGCGCTGGCCCTCGGCGCCGTTTCCTTCGCTTCCAGCGCCGCCGACATCAAGCGCGGCGAAGAGCTGACCAAGAAATACAACTGCGCCTCCTGCCATGGCGCCGACTATAACAAGCCGATCGACCCGAGCTATCCGAAGCTCGCCGGCCAGCACGCCGACTACCTGACGCACGCGCTGGCGGCCTATAAACGCGGCGGCGACAAGGCCAATGGCCGCAGCAATCCGATCATGGCCGGTTTTGCGAAACCGCTGTCGAACCAGGACATGGCCGACATCGGCGCGTACCTGTCGAGCCTGCCGTCGCAGCTGGTGGTGCGCAAATAAGCACCGTCAGAAGTTCTTGATACAAAAAAGCGGCCTAGCAGGCTGTGTAGATAGTCTGCAGAGTGCAAGCAGTGAAAAACAATGCCCCGCATCTTGCGGGGCATTGTTTTTTTGGGGAGACGTAAAAGCCCTCAGGCCCTGATGGCAGCCAGGGTCCAACCAGCGCCCTTCCAGTTGGTCACGCGTTTCAGGTTATATGCAAGCACCGCCAGGCTCAGTTCGCCTTTAGCGCCGCTCAGACCTCGCATCAACAGGCGCGCGTTGCGCAGGATTTCGTGTTTGATGGTGCCAAATGGGTGTTCGACGGTTCGGCGGCGCAGCTTCATCATTTCCGGTTGCTGTGCGACACGGCGTGCATTGGCCTCGACGGCATCAGCATTGAGTAACCGCGATACAAAGCGCTGCTTGGCGCCAGTGCACTGCGGCTTGAGGATACAGACCCTGCAGCGTTCGGCCGGGGCTGCGTACACCACGGTTTTCTCCTTGCGCAAGACCTGTCTGCGCTGCAAGAGTTCGTTGGCTGGGCATACATAGCAGTCGCGCTCGCGGTCGTAACTGAAGGTCTCGAGGCGGTAGTATTGTCCTTTGCCCCGGGGATTGCCGCTCTCGAGCGTAGCGACGAATGCCTTTTGGCCAGCCTGGTCCAGCAATTGCAAGTGGTCTGCGTTAGCGTAGCCGGCATCGGCCACCACTGCGGGAACAGCGTCCAGCACCTGTGTTGTTGCCTGCGCCATCGGAGCGAGTTGCTTGATGTCGGATGTGTCGTTGCACACTTCGTGATGCACGATCAGATGGCTGTGGGCGTCAACCGCCGTTTGAAGGTTGTAGCCGGGAGCCCCGTGCAACGATTTCATGGCCCGTGCCTGCGGTTCACCCTGCACCGACAGCGTCGACTCGCTGCCGTCCATCCGGTCGATCTCGCCGTGGATTTCCGTTTGTCGCTGCTGCAGTCGCGTCAAGGCAGCCTGCACAGCCTTGCGGTCCGTTGTCTCACCGAGCTCGTCCTGGTCTGTATTGTCCAGCCGCGACAGGTAGCCGGCGATCTCCTCGGCAATGGCCTGCTGCGTGCGTTGCAAATCGACCTTGCGGGCCAGGGCTTTCTTCGATGCTACTGCACGAATCTTGCTGCCATCGATCGCAACCAACTCTCCCTGGATGAGTCGTGCCTGGCGTGCGAACTGGACGAAAGAGGCCGACACGGCGACCAGGCCGGCACTGTTCTCGCGCCGGAATTCTGCGATAGTCTTGTGATCCGGGGCCAGTCGGCCAAGAAGCCACATCACTTCGACGTTGCGATGGCACTCTCGTTCCAGAGCACGGGACGAGCGCACACCATTGAGGTAACCGCATACGTACAGCTTGAGCAGATCAGCCGGATCATAGGGTGGACGGCCCATGCGCTGTGCCTGGGTCTTCGAAAAGCCCAGCGCCGTCAGATTCAGGCGCCCGACCCAGGCGTCGATAACCCGTACCAGCGCATCGGGCCCTACCAGATCATCGAGCATGACGGGAAACAACGCCGCCTGTGTCCTGCTTTCGCCTCTTCGATGTGCCATCTGCCCCCCCCCGGAATGAACAAAGCCTCCCGAGTTTGACCTCGGGAGGCTTTGTTGGTTTACCTTCGACGCAGACTATTTACACAGCCTGCTAGGCCGCTTTTTTTGTATCATTTATTTAACGCGTCGCGCGCCGCCGCACGCATTCGATATATGCCTCGGTGTCCGGTTGGGTGCTGGTGCGCTGCGACTTCCAGATCATCTCGCCCAGGCACTCCATGATTTCATGGTCGGCATCGTGCTTGCCGATACGCGACACCAGCAGATCGTGCGCCGCCTTGATGCCGCGCGGCTGGTCGATCGAGACCTGTTCGGCGATCGACAGATGCATCGACAGGTGTAAAAAAGGATTCGGCTGGCCGCCTTCGACCGAATAGTCGCGCGCGACGGCTTCGTCGGCGTCCATCAGGGCCTCATGGTATTCGGGGTGCTGGACGATCCAGTCGGCGGCGATGGCGTCCATCGGCGTGAGGACTTCGCCGGCGCGCTGCTTGCGCCAGGCTTCGCAGAAAAAACGGCGCACGTCGTGCGAGGACGGTGTGAACATGGCAGGGGAAAGGGACGAAAGAGGAGGGCGTCATTGTAACGCGCGCGCGGCGAGCCTGCCCGCCGTCTTCAGCCCGGACCATCCCCGCTGTCCTCCGGGCGGCCAGGGGCACACTGGGCCCGGCCCTGTGCCCGCATTGCCTGCATCTGCGCCTGCTCGCCGCGCGCCGCATGCCAGTCGGCGATGGCAGCGATGGCAAAGCAGGTGGCGGGCCGGGGCCCGCGTTGCTCGCGTGCGGCATGTTTCAGCACGTCCTCGGCGCTGGCTTGCCCGAGATAAAGCTGCGCGACCGGATGCGGCCAAGCGCCGTCGTCCTGCGCAAAGGCCGCCGCCAGTTCGGTCCTGGCCAGCTCGGCCTGCCCGCTGTGCAGGCGCGCGAGGTGCAGCCACAGGGCGGCCTCGCGGTTGCCGGGCAGCTTGTCCAGGCCGGCGCGCAGGCGCTGTACCGCCTCGGCCATGTCGCCGCGCTGCATCGCAATGCGGCCGCTGCGGATGTTCGCGTGCGGGCTGCCATTGGCGGCGGCCTTTTCGAGCCAGACCCGGGCCTGGGCTTCGCTGCGCGGCACGCGCCTGCCAGCCAGATAGGCATTGGCCAGCGCGAACTGGGCGTCGGCATTGCCCGCTTCGGCCTCGGCCAGCATCCAGGCTTCGAGCTTGCGGCGCTGGCCGAAGGGATCGCCGCCGATATACGAGAGGTAGATCTTGTTCTGGCTCATCGCGAACAGGACGCGGTGGGCGCGCAGGAAGTCCGCGCCCAGGATGAGCTCGACCGGCAGGTTATGGTCGACCACGCTTACCTGGGCGTGTTCCACCGATTCGGCGCCGATCTCGATTTTGCCGAGGGTAGCGTCCCAGTGCGCCACGCGCTGGCTGCCCACGCCGGACACATCGCCAAGGCGGCGCGCGCCTTCGAGGTTGATGCCGAGGCGTTTCGCCGTTTGCAGGCTGATCGAGGTGTTGTCCGCGCCGCTGTCGATCATGGCGTCGACGTCGACGCCGTTGATGCGCACCGCGAAGTGCGGATTGCTGCGGGCGGTCTTGCCTGGCGTAAAAGGAATCACGATGGCAGCCGGATCCCAGTAGCCGAGGAATTTGTCGTCGCATCCGGTCGGACGGAAAAAATTCAGTTCCTTGGCCGCGAGCGATATTTCGAGGTCGGCCTGCAGCAGGAAGGGCGCGCCGGCGATACCGTCGAAGGAGGGCGTGCGGCCGAAGTTGTCGAGCACCTTCATATAGCTCTTGCCGGTGCTGGCCGGCCCCAGCGCAAACTGCTCGACCCTGGCCCGGTAGATCCAGGACTTGCCGCCGACGCCGTGCGCCTCGGTATTCGTGTTGCGCAGTTGCAGGCCGAAGCGTGCCGCGCCGTTGTCGGTCAGGAGCATCTCGTCGGCGCCGGTGTCGACCAGCAAGGTGGCGGGCTTGCCGTTGATGCTGCCGCCGGTCGTGATCTGCAGGCTGGGCCCGGTATAGGCAAGCGGCAGGCGGGCGACGCGGTCGTAGCGGCAACTGGGGTTGCCGGCGGCAGCCGAGGACAGGGCCATGCCCAGCAGGAGGGCGGCGAGCAAGAGAGAGGGAGGGCGCATCCCTCTTATTTTAGAGAATCTTTTCCTTTTTGCAACAAAAGTCATTCGCTGCGGAAAAGAAAAAGGCAGGCACAGCGCTCGCGCACCGTACCTGCCTTCGACGCCTCGCGGCGACGCTTTACTTGTCCGGCGCCAGCATCAACTGCGGCTCGGCGCCTGCCAGGCTTGCCTGGACGGCAGGCTTGGCAACGCCCGACGCAGCTGCGCTGGTAGTACGCGGCTGGCGCAGGTAACGCGCGCTGTGGCGGCGCTCGCCATGGCCGCCGTTGGGCGGCATGGTGAGAAAACGCGACAGCTCCTGCAATGCCCGCTGGTACACATCCCGCTTGAACTCGATGACCACGTCCAGCGGCACCCAGTAATCGTGCCAGCGCCAGGCGTCGAACTCCGGATGGTCGGTCAGGCGCAGGTTCACGTCGTTGTCGCGCGCAACCATGCGCAACAAGAACCAGATCTGCTTCTGGCCGCGGTAATGGCCGCGGATTTCGCGCTTGATGAAATGGTCGGGCACCTCATAGCGCAGCCAGTCGCGGGTACGTCCCACGATCTTGACATGCTCCTGGCGCAAACCGATTTCTTCCTCGAGCTCGCGGTACATCGCCTGTTCCGGCGTCTCGCCGTATTTGATACCCCCTTGCGGAAACTGCCACGAGTGCTCGCGCACCCGTTTGCCCCACCACACCTCGTTATTGGCGTTAAGCAGGATGATGCCGACGTTGGGGCGAAACCCTTCCCGATCGAGCATAAAGCACCTCGAAACTTTCTGCCGGCTTCTGGGTCCTTACATTTTTACCTACAAATCCACACGTCAGCTTCCCTCGTGCACAACGAAAACGGCGGACGCTGCGTGTTCAAGACCCATTTGTACAAAGATTGGACGCATCAGCCAGCTAATCCTTTAAAATTAGGTCGATTATAACTCTCTCTTTTTAAAAAGAATTCATCGATATGCGCGCCTCACGATTTTTTATTTCTACGCTTAAAGAAGCGCCGTCCGACGCCGAGATCGTCAGCCACCAGCTCATGATGCGTGCCGGGATGATCAAGCGCCTGGGCTCCGGTATTTACACCTACATGCCGGTCGGCCTGCGCGTGATCCGTAAAGTCGAGGCCATCATCCGCGAAGAAATGAACAAGTCGGGCGCCCTCGAACTCCTGATGCCGGTCGTGCAGCCGGCCGAACTGTGGCAGGAAACCGGCCGCTGGGACAAGATGGGTGCGGAACTGATGCGCGTCAAGGACCGCCATGGCCGCGAATTCGCCATCCAGCCGACGTCCGAGGAAGTGGTCACCGACGTCGTGCGGGGCGAAATCAAGTCCTACCGCCAGTTGCCGCTGAATTTTTATCACATCCAGACCAAGTTCCGCGACGAGCGCCGTCCACGCTTCGGCCTGATGCGCGGCCGCGAATTCACGATGAAAGATGCGTATTCGTTCGACAGAGATGTGGAAGGCATGCAGAAGTCGTACCAGATCATGTTCGATGCCTACGTGCGCATCTTCAACCGCTTCGGCCTGAAATTCCGCGCGGTGGCAGCCGATAACGGCGCCATCGGCGGCACCGGCTCGCACGAATTCCACGTCATCGCCTCCACCGGCGAAGATGCGCTGGTCTACTGCCCGGATTCGGACTTTGCCGCCAACATGGAAGCGGCCGAGGCGCTGGCCATCGGCGAGCGCAGCGCGCCGACCCAGGAACTGAAAAAAGTGCCGACGCCTGGTAAAACCAAGTGCGAAAGCGTGGCCGAATTGCTGGGCCTGCCACTGTCGCAGACGGTGAAGACCATTGCGCTGACGGTCGAGAAGGAAGACGAGGGCAAAATCACGAAGCAGTACTTCATGCTGCTGCTGCGCGGCGACCATGAACTCAACGAAGTCAAGGTCGGCAAGGTCGAAGGCCTGGCCAACCACCGCTTCTCGACGGAAGCGGAAATCCAGGAAGTCTACGGCACCGTGCCGGGCTACCTCGGCCCTGTGTCGCCGAAGCAGCCAGTCACCATCGTTGCCGACCGCACGGTCGCCAACATGGCCGATTTCGTCTGCGGCGCGAACGAAGCTGACTATCACTTGACCGGTGTGAACTGGGGCCGCGACCTGCCGGAACCCATCGTTGCCGACCTGCGCAACGTGGTCGAGGGCGACGCTTCCCCGGACGGCAAGGGTGTACTGGCGATCGAACGCGGCATCGAAGTGGGCCACGTGTTCCAGCTCGGTACCGCCTATTCGAAAGCCATGGGCGCCACCTTCCTCGACGAAAACGGCAAGCCGGCGCCGCTGCAGATGGGCTGCTACGGTATCGGCGTGACCCGCATCCTGGGCGCGGCGATCGAACAGAATTTCGACGACAAGGGCATCGTCTGGCCGGACGCGCTGGCGCCTTTCCAGATCGTGCTGTGCCCGATGGGCATGGACCGCAGCGAGGTGGTCAAGGAGCAGGTTGAAAAGCTCTACGCCGAGCTCGAAGCGGCGGGCGTAGACGTGATCGTCGACGACCGCGGCCTGCGTCCGGGCGCGATGTTCGCCGACTGGGAACTGATCGGCGTGCCGCACCGCGTTGTCATCGGCGAGCGTGGCCTGAAGGAAGGCAATCTCGAATACCAGGGCCGCCGCGAGAGCGAAGCGACTGCCGTGCCGGTGGGCGACATCGTCGGCTTCATCAAAGGCAAGCTGGGCCAGTGATGCCGGCGGGCTTATACGGCCGGGGCAGGTCCCGGCTGGGCTGCCTCGTGTTCGCAGCGCTCCTCGCTGCGGGCGGGAGCGCGCACGCCGGCAACCAGAAGGAAGAAGCGCTGGCCGATTCCGTGCGCCTGGCGCTGTCGAACGCGATTGCCGACCACCGTCCTCCCAAGCCGGCCTTCCGCGACGAGGCGGCGCGCGTGCGCTACCAGCAGTGGTTCACCGAGATGTCGGCGCGCCTGAAAAAGCGCCTGCCGGACGACCAGTCGCGCACCGAGTTCCTGGAGTCGGCCTGGTACGAGGCGACCCGCGCCGGGCTCGATCCGGGCCTGGTGCTGGGCCTGATCCAGGTCG
This sequence comes from Massilia sp. FBCC-B171, assembly GCF_059134155.1. Classification (NCBI taxonomy): domain Bacteria; kingdom Pseudomonadati; phylum Pseudomonadota; class Betaproteobacteria; order Burkholderiales; family Oxalobacteraceae; genus Massilia; species Massilia sp. FBCC-B171. The sequence goes on from NZ_CP101443.1 coordinate 671,472, forward strand.
AGTCGGCCTACCGCAAATACGCCGTCTCGATCGCCGGCGCGCGCGGCTACATGCAGGTGATGCCCTTCTGGACCAAGGTCATCGGCGACAACGACCGCCGTAAACTCTTCCACATGCAGACCAACCTGCGCTACGGCTGCGCGATCCTGCGCATGTATATCGACATGGAACGGGGCGACCTCTACCTGGCGCTGGGGCGCTACAACGGCAGCCGCGGCAAGCCGCAGTATCCGAATGCAGTGCTGGCGGCGTGGAAGAAGTGGGAGTTTCATCCGGTGGCGGTGGCGCAAAGGTAGGGCAGCCGCCCTACAAGCCTGCAACATATCAACATCGCCACACCCGTCGTTTGAGGTGTAGACTTCCCCCTTTCCCCGCTACACATTCCACTATGCGAATCAAGACTCTCGCCGCCGCGTGCACGCTGGCGGCGCTTGCCGGTTGCGCCTCGACCGGCCCGGCTGCACCAGGCCCGCGTTCCACCACTCCGGGACTCGCGAAAAACGTCATCTTCTTCCTCGGCGACGGCATGGGCATCAACACGCTCACCGCCGCGCGCATCTACGCCGTTGGCGAAGAGGGCAACCTGGCGATCGACACGCTGACCGAATCGGCGTTCGTGAAAACCTTCTCGAACGACGCCCAGGTGACCGACAGCGCCGCCTCGATGTCGGCCTACATGACCGGCGTAAAACAGAACAACGGCGTGATCTCGATGTCGACCGAGACCCGCTCGATCTCGCCGGCCACGGAAGGCAAGCGCACCGTCAGCCGCTGCGAGAACGGGCGCGCGGTGCCGACCCTGGCCGAGCTGGCGAAAGCGCGCGGCATGGCCGCCGGCGTCGTCACCACCACCAGCGTCACCGACGCCACGCCGGCCGCGACCTATGCCCACGCCTGCCACCGCAAGCTGGAACAGGACATCGCCGCTGCCCTGGTGCCCGGCGGCGCCGGCTATAACGCGGCCCTGGGTGCAAGCGGCCTCGATCTCGTCTTTGGCGGCGGCGCCCAGCAGTTCACGGCCCTCGACGCCGGCGGCAAGCGTGCCGACGGCCGCAACCTGCTCGGCGAATTGCAAGGTAAAGGCTGGCGCGTGGCGTCGAATACCGCGCAGCTGCAGGCCCTCGCACCAAACGCCCAGCCTGTGATTGGCCTGTTCGCGCAGAACCACTTCAGCTATGAAGCGGCGCGCGACCCCGTCAAGCAGCCGGCGCTTGCCGAGATGACGGCCAAAGCGATCGATATCCTGGCCAACAACCCGAACGGTTTCTTCCTGATGGTCGAGGGCGGCCTGATCGACCATGGGCTGCATGCGACGCTGGCCAAGCGCGCCTTGCAGGAGACGGTCATCTACAACGCCGCCATCCAGACCGCGCTCGACAAGATGAACAAGCTCGACCCGGGCCTGAAGAACACCCTGATCGTCGCCACCGCCGACCACGACCACACCCTGCTGATCAACGGCTACTCGCCGCGCACCGGCAAGACCACGCCGACCAATGCCGGCGTACTGGGCCTGGTGCGCGGCCTGCCGGACGGGAAGATCCGCCTCGACAAGGACGGCGCGCCGTTCACGATCCTGGGCTTCGGTACGGGCGAGCACCGCATCCAGGGCAGCCGCAAGGACGTCAAACTCACCGACGAGATCACCGCCGGCGACGATTACCACCAGGAAGCGGTGGTGCGCACGCGTGCCGGGGCCGAGACCCATGGCGGCGCCGACGTCTACCTGGGCGCGGCCGGCGCCAACGCCGAGCTGTTTCGCGGGACGATCGACAACACCCGCGTTTTCGAACTGATCAAGACTGCGGCGGGCCTGTGAGCCGCGCCGCCAGAAAGCATCCGATGACCAGAACACCTTTGACCGCGCTGCTGCTGGCAGCGTGCTGCAGCTTGAGCGCGCAGGCGCAAACCGCCTCCACCATGCGCCTGGCCCCGAAACCCCAGGCGAAGAACATCATCTTCTTCCTCGGCGACGGCATGGGCCCGACCACGATCACCGCCGCGCGCATCTATAAGGCCGGCGAAGACGGCCTGCTGAACTTCGAGCGCCTCGACCGCACGGCGCGCATCAAGACCTATTCGGCGGACGCGCAGGTAACCGACAGCGCACCGTCGATGGGCGCCTACATGACCGGCGTGAAGATCAACAACGACGTCATTTCGCTGAAAGACGCCAAGCCGGTGGCCCCCGCCAAGGACGGCAACGGCAACCCGACGCTCGACCGCTGCGGCGCCAGCAACGGCACCGCGCCGATGACGATCCTGGAACTGGCGAAGGGCGCCGGCAAATCGGTCGGCGCCATCACCACCACGGAACTGACGCACGCCACGCCGGCGTCGACCTTCTCGCACGTATGCGACCGCGACATGGGTTACACGATCGCGCAGCAAATCGTGCCGGGCGGAGCGGGTTACAACACGCGCCTGAAGGATGGCGTCGACGTCCTGATGGGAGGAGGGCGCATCCACTTCACGCCCTTTGACGCCAAGGCCAACCCGAAGGGCCGCGGCGACGGGCGCAACCTGGTGCTTGAGCTGGAAAAGCAGGGCTATTTCATCGCCGGCACGCGCGCCGACATGGCCTCGAGCCGCCCGGGCCAGAAATTCCTCGGCCTGTACGGCGACAGCCATCTCGACTACGCGTCGAAGCGCCGCGCCACGCAGCCGACCCTGGCCGAGATGACGGCCAAGTCGATCGAGCTGCTGTCGACCAATCCAAAAGGCTTCTTCCTGATGGTCGAAGGCGGCAAGATCGACCACGCACTGCACGACACGAATGCGCGCAACGCGATGATCGAGACGGTGGACTTCGACGAGGCGATCCAGACGGCGCTGGACCGGATGCGCGCCATCGACCCGGGCCTGGACAACACCCTGATCGTCGTCACCGCCGACCACGACCACACGATGGTCCTGAACGGCTACCCGAAGCGTGGCAGCCCGGTGCTCGACATTGTGCGCGGCTACCGCGACGGCGAGCCGACCCGCGACGCCGACGGCAAGACGTTTACGACCCTCGTCTTCGGCAATGGTCCGAACCGGCCTGACCTGCGTCTTGATGTCGACAGCGCCAAGGCGCAAGCCGAGGACTACCACCAGGAGACGGGCGTGAAGTGGTCGAGCGAATCGCACGGCGGCGGCGACGTCAAGCTGTACGCCGCAGGGGCGGGTTCCGCGCCATTCCGCGGGACGATGGAGAACACGCATGTGTTCACGCTGATGAAGGCGGCAGCGGGGCTCTGACGAGCCTGCACCGCGATTGCGTGTGCAAAGATACCCGTAGGGTGGGCGGCATAGCCGCCCACCCTACGGGTATATATATAAAACAAAAAAGCCCCGATCTCGCAATCGGGGCTTTTTAACTTGCGGCCAGACGGCCAGGCATTCTTATTTCAGATGATTCGAAATGAGTTTGGTCATTTCGAACATCGAGACCTGGGCCTTGCCACCGAAGACGGCTTTGAGCTTGTCGTCGGCGTTGATCATCTGGCGGTTGTCTGCAGCTTGCAGGTCCGCTGCCTTGATGTATTCCCAGACTTTCTTCGTCACTTCGGTGCGTGGCAGCGGCTTGTTGCCGACCACTGCAGCCAGTTCTGCCGACGGAGTCAGTTCTTTCATGAACGCGGCGTTTGGCTTGCGTGCTGCTGCAGGCTTCTTTGCTGCGGCGGCTTTCGGTGCTGCTGCCTTTGCAGGAGCTGCTGCTTTCTTCGCTGCAGGCTTGGCCGCGGCGGCCGGCTTGGCGGCTGCTTTCTTTGCAGGCGCTGCTGGGGATTTCTTGGCTGTTGCCATCTTCGAGCCTCCTAATATGAGAAATTGCGCAATACATCGCACGGCTTATATTGGTGGCGTTTTACTGTTCCTGCAAGTCTTTTTCACCATTTTTTCACTCTGATAAGCTCAAAAAACAGGGTTTATACGCAACTCGTCCTCATAGAGTGAAAAACCACCTGAATTCGCATGTAAAAACGCCGCGCCGGCGATAGACCGGGCGCGGCGTTTTATCAGGACAAAAGGGTCCGGAAACGCTAAATCAGGCGCTTAGCGCATCCCGCCCGGCATCATGCCCTTCATGCCGCGCATCATTTTCATGAGGCCGCCGCCCTTCAATTTCTTCATCATCGTCTGCATCTGGTCGTACTGCGTCAGCATGCGATTGACTTCCTGCACCTGCACGCCGGCGCCGGTGGCGATGCGGCGCTTGCGGTTGGCCTTGATCAGTTCCGGTTTCGCGCGCTCCAGCGGCGTCATCGAATCGATGATGCCGCACATGCGCCGCACCTGCTTCTCGGCCTGGTCCATGTTGGCGCCGGCCGCGGCTTGCTGGAATTGCGCCGGCAGTTTGTCGAGCAGGCCCGACATGCCGCCCATTTTCTTCATTTGCGTCAGTTGCGACTTGAAATCGTTCATGTCAAAGCGGCCGCCCGCCTTGATCTTGTTGGCCATGTCGGTGGCCGCTTTTTCGTCGACGCCTTTGCGGGCTTCTTCAACCAGGGCCATGATGTCGCCCATGCCCAGCACGCGGCTGGCCATCCGGGTCGGATCGAAGGCTTCCAGGCCATCGAGCTTTTCCGACACGCCGGCGAACTTGATCGGCTTGCCCGTCACGTGGCGCACGGAGAGGGCCGCACCGCCGCGCGAGTCGCCATCGAGCTTGGTCAGCACGATGCCGGTCAGCGGCAGCGCGTCGTTGAAGGCTTTCGCCGTGTTGATCGCATCCTGGCCCAGCATGGCATCGACCACGAACAGGGTTTCGATCGGCTTCACCGCGGCGTGGACGGCGGCGATCTCCTGCATCATCGCTTCGTCGATACCGAGACGGCCGGCGGTGTCGATGATCAGGACGTCGTGGTAGTGCTTCTTGGCCCAGTCCAGCGCGGCCAGGGCGATGTCGACCGGCTTGTCGGTGGACGTCGACGGGAAGAAGTCGGCGCCGACCTGCTTGGTCACCGATTCGAGCTGGGCGATGGCGGCCGGACGGTAGACGTCGGCCGAGACGGTCAGCACCTTTTTCTTCTTCTGTTCCTTCAGGTACTTGGCGAGCTTACCGACGGTGGTGGTTTTACCGACACCCTGCAAACCGGCCATCAGGATGATCGCCGGCGGCTGCTGCGCGAACGAGAGCTGCGCGGCTTCGGGGCCGAGGTCGGCGCCCATCAGGGCGGCCAGCTCGCGCTGCACCACGCCGACCAGGGCCTGGCCCGGGCTGAGCGAGCCGATGACCTCTTCGCCCAGCGCTTTTTCCTTGACCTTGGCGATGAATTCGCGCACCGCCGGCAGGGCGACGTCGGCCTCGAGCAGGGCCATGCGCACTTCACGCAGCATCTCGGAGGTGTTCGCTTCGGTCAGACGGGCCTCGCCGCGCATCGTCTTGACGACCTTGGCAAGGCGTTGGGTAAGGTTATCTAGCATGTTCTACCTGACTATCTATATAGAGGGACGGCATTCGGAATCCGCCATTTTACCCTGCGCCCAGCCCGCCCGCCGGCCAAGCGCTGCGCATTCCACGAATTTTTGAAGGGCTCGACCTTGTTCCGCATCAAAAGCCGAGCTCGCTTTATCTGACACATTCAGGATTTGCGAAGAGTCCTTTCCTTTTGACATCGCTTTTCGGCGCACCTAATGGAGACATGCATGACGAACACATTCGGCAAAACCCTGCTGGCCCTGGCCTTCCTCGGCGCCACCGGCGCCCAGGCCCAGGAAGTGGTCAGGCTCGGGAACATCAAGCTGGCGCATTTCGGCGCCATCTCGTACATCAAGGAGATTGCGCCGAAGTGCGGCATCAAGGTCGAGGAAAAGGTGTTCGCGAAAGGGCTGGACGTGATGCAGGCGATCATCGCCGGCGAACTCGATGTCGGCGCCACCGCCTCGGAAGCGGCCATTTCGGGACGCGCCGGCGGCGCCCCGATCCTGGTGGTGGCCGGTTTCGCCACCGGCGGCGCGCGCCTGGTGGCGCAGCCGGGCCAGAACATCACCAGCGTCGCCCACCTGAAGGGCAAGCGGGTCGGCGTCACGCGCGGCGCGATCCAGGAAGTGCTGCTCATGGCCGAACTCCAGAAGCACAAGCTCAGCTCCAGCGCCGACCCGGGCAAGGACGTGCAGCTGGTCTTCCTGTCTTACGCCGACCTGAACGCGGCCCTGATCGGCAAGCAGATCGACGCCATGATGCAGTCCGAGCCGCAAGCCTCGCAGGCGATCAACAAGGCCTTCGGGGTCGAGGTGCTGAAACCCTACGACACCCCGATCGGCTCGCCCGTGCGCACCATGGTCATGACCGAGCAGTTCTATGGCGCGCGCAAACCGCTGGCGGAAAAATTCATGCGCTGCTTCGTCCAGGCCACCAAGGCCTTCATCGACGACAAGGCGCTGGCCTCGAAATACGTGCGCGAGACGATTTTCAAGGGCCAGATCAGCGTCGACGATTTCGAGGACGCGATCGGGAATGCCCCGTATTCCTACGACATCACGGCCGAGCACATCCAGGTCACGACCGACACCATGGCCAAAACCGGGGTCGGGCGCATGCGCCAGCCGCCGGTGGCGCGCGACTGGGTCCGCACCGACCTGCTGGCGGCGGCCAAGAAGAGTTTGAACGTCAACTGAGGCCTGAACGTCAATCAAGCGGGAGCGGATATGGAAAAGCGCAATTGGCGTGAACTCGGCGTCGGCATGGTGGTGCCGCTGCTGGCGATCGCACTCTGGCAATGGGTGGCAAGCGCCGGCCTGGTCAACCCCCAGGTGCTGCCGGCGCCCTTCGACGTCGGGCGCAAGTGGGTGGAATACCTGCTGCCGCTGCAGCCTTTTGAAGAACATGCCGGCGCCAGCTGGTGGTCCTGGGCGCGCGTTTCATGGTTATTTTCGGGCGAGCTGGTGGTCGATACCCTCACCAGCCTGTACCGGGTGGTGGTCGGCTTTGCCATCGGCGGCGGCCTCGCGCTCCCCCTGGGCCTGGCGATGGGCGCGATTCCCGCCGTCTATGCCTGGATGAATCCACTGGTGCAGCTGCTGCGCCCGATCCCGCCGATCGCCTACATCCCGCTGGCCATCCTGTGGTTCGGCCTGGGCAATCCGCCGGCCGTGTTCCTGATCGCGCTGGGCGCCTTCTTCCCGGTCCTGATGAACACGATCGCCGGGGTGCGCCAGGTCGACGGCATCTATATACGCGCCGCGCGCAGCCTCGGCGCCGGGCGCGGCACGATGTTCCTGCGGGTGATCCTGCCGGCCGCCGTGCCCTACATCCTGTCGGGCGTACGGATCGGCATCGGCACCGCCTTCATCGTCGTCATCGTCTCCGAAATGATCGCGGTGAACAACGGCCTCGGTTTCCGCATCCTGGAGGCGCGCGAGTATTTTTGGTCCGACAAAATCATCGCCGGCATGATCACCATCGGCATGCTGGGCCTGGCGATCGACATCGGCATGAACCGCCTGAACAACTACCTGCTGCGCTGGCACAGGGGCCTGGAGCATTGACTGGAGCATTCGTGGAACCGCATATCCGCATTCAGAAGGTGAACAAGGTGTTTTCTTCCGGCCGCCGCGAGGTGGTGGCGCTGCAGGACATCGATCTCGACATCGCACCGGGCCAGTTCACCTGCCTGCTCGGCCCTTCGGGCTGCGGCAAGTCGACCCTGCTCAATGCGGTGGCCGGCTTTTCCGCGCCGACGGCGGGCAGCATCACGGTCGACGGCAGGCCGGTGGCCGGGCCCGGTCCCGAGCGCGGCATGGTGTTCCAGGAGTACGCGCTCTTTCCCTGGATGACGGTGGAAAAGAACATCGCCTTCGGCCTCGAGATCAAGGGACTGGCCAAGGCGCGCATCGAGGGCACGGTCGAGAAGCTGCTGCACATGCTGTCGCTCTCGGAATTTCGCACGCGCTATCCGAAGGACCTGTCCGGCGGCATGCGCCAGCGGGTGGCGATCGCGCGCGTGCTGGCGCTCGATTCGCCGATCATGCTGATGGACGAACCTTTTGGGGCGCTCGACGCGCTGACCCGGCGCAACCTGCAGGACGAACTGCTGCGCATCTGGACGGAGACGAAGAAAACGATCCTGTTCGTCACCCACAGCATCGAGGAAGCGATCTACCTGGCCGACCGCATCGTCGTCATGACCTACCGGCCCGGCACGGTCAAGCGCGACATGCGCGTCGACCTGCCGCGCCTGCGCGACCCGGCTTCGCCCGCGTTCAACGACCTGAAACGGGAACTCGGCGTGCTCGTGATGGAAGAGCAGCAGCGGCATCATCATGATGAGCGGAGAATGGCCGCAGTCGACTAGGCGGACGGGGCAGGGGCCCGCCACCGCCGCCTGCCGATGGTGTAGACTCGTGTTATGCACAACACCCTCTTTTTTGCCGCGGCTTTGCTGTACGCGGCCTGCGCCCTGCTGCCGTTGCGCCAGGGCGCCGTCATCTCCGGCGTCACCGCGCTGGCCTGGGCCGTGCACGGCGTCGCGCTGTGGAGCGATGCCTTCGCGCCGGGCGGCCTGCGCATCGGTTTTGCCATCATGCTCTCGGCCGCGCTCTGGGTCTCGGTGCTGGCCTACTGGTTCGAAAACCGCAATTTCGCCCTCGACGGGCTGCGCCGCCTGGTCATGCCCTGCGCCTGCGCCGCCGCCTTGCTGCCGATGGTCTTCCCGGGCACGGTCATGTCGCTGCAAAACCAGTCGAGCGCGTTTGGCTGGCATGTGGCCGTGGCCGTGCTGGCCTACAGCACGCTGACCATTGCCGCCTTCCACGCGGTCCTGATGGCGCTGCAGGAAACGCGCCTGCATGCGCGCGCGGTGCCGGCCGCCAGCGGCTGGTTCGGCGGCGCGCTCGACCAGCTGCCGGCGCTGCTGACGATGGAAAAGCTGCTGTTTCGCCTGATCTGGATCGGCTTCGTGCTGCTCAGTCTCACCGTGCTGTCGGGCGTGGTGTTCTCGGAGCAGCTCTTCGGCCGCGCGCTGCGCTGGGACCACAAGAATGTGTTCGCGCTGCTGTCCTGGCTGCTGTTCGCGGCGCTGCTGGCCGGACGCCAGTGGCGCGGCTGGCGCGGCAAGACGGCGCTGCGCTTAACCCTGGCCGGGTTCGCCACGCTGGCGCTGGCCTATGTCGGCAGCCGGTTCGTGCTCGAAGTCGTGCTGCACCGGGGGATCGCATGAGCCGCGCCTTGTTCTGGATCCTGCTGGCCGTGCTGATTTATTTCGCGGTGCGCGCCAAGCTGCGCGCCGCCGCGCGCAAGGGCAGCATGCACGTGCCGCCGCGGGAACGCAGCGCGCCGCCGGCCGTGGCGATCGAAAACATGACCAGCTGCGCGCACTGCGGCCTGCATTTCCCCGCTTCGGAAGCGCTGCACGCCGACGGGCGCGACTACTGCAGCCCGGCCCACCTGCGCCTGCCGCCCGGTCAGCCTTGAGGCGCGGCTTGCAGTTGCTGTCCACGCAGTCGCGCACCACCTTCTGGCGCTCGCTGCAGGCGCTGACCGTCACCCGCATCGTGATCGTGCTGGTGCTGCTGCTGTATCTCGCCTTCGACGTGCGCGACGGCGGACTCCAGGTCTGGCCCGCCTACGCCTACACCTGCTTCTTCTATTTAGGCGCGGCCGTCTGCTTCTGCGTGCTGACCATGTTCTGGCAGCGCCGCTTCACCCTTCAGCTCACCAGCCAGATCGCGGTCGACCTGGCCGTGATCTCGCTGCTCTACCTGGCCGCCGGCGGCGTGCGCAGCGGCCTGGGCATCCTTTATTTGTTCCCGCTGGCGGGCGCCGCGATCCTCGCGCCCCTGGTACCGGCCCTGTTCTCGGCCGCGCTGGCCACGCTGTTCATCCTGTTCGACGCCGCCTGGCAGCTGTTCAAGCGCGAGGGCGAGCCGGCGCTGATGCAGGCCGGGATGATCGGCATCGCCTTTTTCGCCCTGGTCTGGCTGGTCAATCGGCTGGCGGCGCGCCTGATCGGGCAGGAAGAACTGGCGGCCCAGCGCGGCGTCGACCTGCAGGTGCAGCAGGCGATCAACGAGATCGTGATCGCGGACGTTGGCGACGGCGTGCTGGTGGTCGGCGCGGACGGGCGCATCCACACCGCCAATCCGGCGGCGCGGCGCATGCTCGGCATGGAGGCGGTGGCCGGCCTGCAGCTCGACGAACTGCCGGGGCTCGAACCGGTGGCGCACGCTTTTGCCGGCTGGATGGGGACCGCGCTCGAGGCGGCGCCGACCCTGGCCGCGGTCGAGCCGGTGCCGGGCGAGGCCGGACCCGATGCGGCCTACGTGATTCTGAAACCCTACCAGGAAGTGGCGGTGGGGGAGGCGGGCCTGCGCGCGCGGCGCGACCAGCCGGCCCACCTGAAACTGCGCTTCGCGCGCGTGGCGTCCGGCAGCGAGGCGCCGGCGCGCAGCGTGATCTTCCTGCAGGACGTGAGCGCCATCGAAAACCAGGCGCAGCAGCTCAAACTGGCCTCGATGGGCCGCCTGACGGCGAGCATCGCGCATGAGGTACGCAATCCCCTGTCGGCGATCGGCCACGCCACCGCTTTATTAGCGGAGGATTTGCACGGCAAGGCCGAGGTGCGCCTGTTAAAGATCATCGGCGACAACGTGGCGCGCGTGAACCGGATGGTCGAAGACATCCTGCAGCTGTCGAGAAAGGCCCAGCCGTATGCCGAGCCGGTGCAGCTGGCGCCGTTCCTGGTCGAGCTGAAAAACGAGTTCTGCGAGACCCAGGCGCTGCCCGACGAGATGGTCTGGCTGGGCGGCGCCGGCGCGATCGAGGTGCGCTTCGACGCCCTGCACCTGCGCGAAGTGCTGGTCAATTTGCTCGGCAATGCGATCCGCTACGCCAGCCGCGCCCCGCGCAGCATCCGCATCTGGCCGGAACTGGACGCCTTCGGCACGCTGGAACTGCACGTGCAGGACGACGGCCCCGGCATCACGCCCGAAGTGCGCGCCCATCTGTTCGAACCGTTTTACACGACCTCCAGCAAGGGTACGGGCCTGGGCCTGTACCTGGCGCGCGAGCTATGCCTGAACAACGGCGCTAAACTCGATTACGAGTCGCGTTTCGACACCGCCGCGATCAAGCCGCGCAAGGCCAGCGGCCGTTTCGTCATCACCTTCGCCCAGCCGGCCAGCCCCGGCGCGAAGGCCCAGCAAGAAAGGCTGACATGAGTTCACCCCGCATCCTCGTCGTCGACGACGAAGCCGACCTGCGCGAACTGCTCGAGATCACGCTCCTGAAAATGGGCCTGGACGTCGACTGCGCGGCCACCCTGCGCGAGGCGCGGCGGCTGGTCGACGACAACAGCTACGACCTGGTGCTGACCGACATGCGCCTGCCGGACGGCCTCGGCCTGGAACTGGTGCGCGAAGTCTCCGGCTCCTCGAAAACCCCGATCGCCGTCATCACCGCCTTCGGCAGCGCCGAGAACGCCGTGGTGGCGCTGAAAGCCGGCGCTTTCGATTATGTATCGAAGCCGGTGGTGCTCGACGAGCTGCGCGTGATGGTGCGCTCGGCACTGAAGTTGTCGGATACCGGCGCCGGGGCCGCCGCGGAAAGCGGTTCCCGCCTGATCGGCAATTCGCAGGCGATGCAGTCGCTGCGCGCCCAGATTGGGCGCCTGGCGCGCTCGATGGCGCCGATCGCAATCACCGGCGAATCCGGCGCCGGCAAGGAACTGGCCGCGCGCGAGATCCACGCCCAGAGTTCGCGCGCCGCCAAGCCGTTTGTCGCCGTCAACTGCGGCGCGATTCCGGAAAACCTGATGGAGTCCGAATTCTTCGGCCACCGCAAGGGCGCCTTCACCGGGGCAGGGGAGGAGCGCGACGGCTTCTTCCAGGCGGCCAATGGCGGCACCCTGATGCTGGACGAGGTGGCGGATCTGCCGCTGGCGATGCAGGTGAAACTGCTGCGCGCGATCCAGGAGCGGCGCGTGCGCAAGATCGGCGCGACCAACGAAGAGCCGGTCGACGTGCGCATCATCAGCGCCACCCACAAGGACCTGGCCCGCTGCGTCGAGACCGGGGTGTTTCGCCAGGATTTGTTTTATCGCCTGAACGTGATCGAGCTGGCGCTGCCGCCGCTGCGCGAACGGCTCGACGATGTATCCGTGCTCGCCAATGCCATCCTGGCGCGCCTGGCCGGCCCGGGCGCCGCGCTCGGCCCCGGCGTGCTGGACGCTTTGCGCGCCTATTCCTTCCCCGGCAATGTGCGCGAACTGGAAAACGTGCTCGAGCGCGCGCTGGCCTTTGCCAACGATGGCGTGATCCAGGTCGAGGATTTGTCTTTGAAGGCGCGGTCCGCCGGTGCGGCGCGCGTGCTCGAGGCAGCGCGGCCCGAAGCGCCGCCTGCAGTCGCCATGCCCGTGGCGAGCGCGCCGCCCCCACCGCTGCCGGCCGCCGCGCCGCTTGCGCAGGAGCCCGTGGCGCTCGGCCCCGCCACCTTGCCGAGCAACCTGCCTGCCTATTTAGAGCAGGTCGAGCGCGACATCATCGGGCGCGCCCTGCAGCAGACCCAGTTCAACCGAACCAAAACCGCCAGCCTGCTCGGGATCAGCGTGCGCCAGTTGCGCTACCAGATGCAAAAGCTCGATATCCAAGCCCCGGAGAATTAATTAGATGCCGAAACTCTTACGTTATGCCGCCCTGGCAATTGCCCTCATCGCCGCCTTCATGTGGATGAAGCATGAACGCGCTGCCGACGCCTGTCGCAAGTCCGGCGGGCAATGGGATGGGTCGGCGAACGCCTGTGTGCCGGCCGCGCCGGCACCAGGCAGCCGGCCAGGCTGATACTTGGTTTTGTGACATCTCAAGCCTGAACTTGTCAAAAAGCGTTGCCTTTTCGCCAGTGCAAAATAGTGCGCGCTGCACTGCGATTGGGCAGCGGCTCCGTGGGCTGAACAAGCTTTAAGCAGCAGGTTAGTGCCCACTTACGGCGAGTGGCGCATTCGATGTCCAACACCGCGATGTCAAGGGTCGCGGAACAAAAAAACACCCGAATTTGAATATTTAATCACTTGCCCCTTGCGGCGGCCAAGTACTACAATTAGTCCATTGTCAAACCACGCCACTAGATCTAGTGGTAGCAGGCTCAAGTATTCAAGACCTGGGGCGGGTTTGCAGGCAGCAGTGGCACAGCAGACTTGTCATTGTTCCATTGTTGCTTCATATTTGCATCGGGCAAGATAAATCCATCAACAGCAACATTGTCCAGCCTGAATATTCCGGCTGGCCAGGGTTCGTTTTGCTTTGCATTTTTTAGTTCATTCATTACTGGCTGCCCGCTCGCGGGCGAAAAGCTCGATAACCATAGGCGGCAGCCCGACTGCCCTTCCTGGAGGCCCCATGCAGACTTCACAAGACATTTCCATCCACCCGCACGCGGCACCAGGAACGGCTGCCGGCGCCAACAGCGCCGCCGAGCTGGCCGCACGCGCCGACTACCGCATCCTGCGCCGCAACGGCGCCGTCGTGCCTTTCGAGCCGAACAAGATCTCGGTCGCGATGACCAAGGCCTTCCTGGCTGTCGCCGGCGGCCAGGGCGCCGTCTCGGCCCGCATCCGCGAGCTGGTGGAAGAGCTGACCAATAACGTGGTCGCCAACCTGATGCGCCGCCAGCCGAACGGCGGCACCTTCCACATCGAAGATGTGCAGGACCAGGTGGAACTGTCGCTGATGCGCTCGGGCGAACACGATGTCGCGCGCGCCTACGTGCTGTACCGCGCCAAGCAGATGGAAGAGCGCCGCGCCGCCAAGGAAGCCTCGGGCGTCACCCATGTGGCAGCACCGCAGATCCACGTGGTCGACAACGGCCAGCGCAAGCCTCTGGACATCAACGACGTGCACGCCCTGGTGAACGCCGCCTGCGTCGGCCTGGAAAAGCACGTCGACGCCGAAGCGATCGTCGCCGAAACCCTGCGCAACCTGTACGACGGCGTGCCGGTCGAAGAGCTGTACAAGTCCGCCATCCTGGCCGCCCGCGCCCTGATGGAAACCGACCCGGCCTACAGCCAGGTTACGGCCCGCATCCTGCTGCACACGATCCGCAAGGAAGTCTTCGGCAAGGAAGTCGCGCAAGCGAAAGCCGCCGCCGAATACCTCACCTACTTCCCGCAATACATCGCCAAGGGCATCGAGAACGAACTGCTCGACGCTGAACTGGGTAACTACGATCTCGAGCGGTTGGCCAAAGCCTTAGTGGCCGACCGCGACCTGCAATTCGGCTATATCGGCCTGCAGACCCTGTACGACCGCTACTTCCTGCACGTGCGCGAAACCCGCATCGAAATGCCGCAGGCCTTCTACATGCGCGTCGCCATGGGCCTGTCCCTGCGCGAAGCGGACCGCGAAGCACGCGCCATCGAGTTCTACAACCTGCTGTCGAGCTTTGACTTCATGAGCTCCACGCCGACCCTGTTCAACTCGGGCACCCGCCGCTCGCAGCTGTCGTCGTGCTATCTGACGACGGTGGGCGACGACCTGGAAGGCATCTACGACGCCATCAAGGAAAACGCGCTGCTCTCGAAGTTCGCCGGCGGCCTCGGTAACGACTGGACCCCGGTGCGTGCGCTCGGTTCGCGCATCAAGGGCACCAACGGCAAGTCGCAGGGCGTGGTTCCCTTCCTGAAAGTGGTCAACGACACGGCCGTGGCCGTGAACCAGGGCGGCAAGCGCAAGGGCGCGGTCTGCGCCTACCTGGAAACCTGGCACATGGACATCGAGGAATTCCTCGACCTGCGCAAGAACACCGGCGACGACCGCCGCCGCACCCACGACATGAACACGGCCAACTGGATTCCCGACCTGTTCATGAAGCGCGTGATGGAAAAGGGTTACTGGACCCTGTTCACCCCGAGCGAAACGCCTGACCTGCACGACCTGGTCGGCAAGGCTTTCGAAACCGCCTACACCGCGTACGAAGCCAAGGCCGAGCGCGGCGAAATGCTGGTCTTCAAGAAGATCGAAGCGCTCGACCTGTGGCGCAAGATGCTGTCGATGCTGTTCGAAACCGGCCACCCATGGATCACGTTCAAGGATCCGTGCAACATCCGTTCGCCGCAGCAGCACGTCGGCGTCGTGCACTCGTCGAACCTGTGCACCGAGATCACCCTGAACACCAGCGCCGACGAAATCGCGGTCTGCAACCTGGGCTCGATCAACATGCCGCAGCACATGAAGGGCGATGGCCTGGACCATGTAAAACTGCAGAAGACGATCCGCACCGCGATGCGCATGCTCGATAACGTCATCGATATCAACTACTACGCCGTCGAAAAGGCCCGTAACTCGAACCTGCGCCACCGTCCGGTCGGCATGGGCATCATGGGTCACCAGGACTGCCTGCACATGATGCGCGTGCCGTTTGCCTCGGACAAAGCGGTGGAATTCGCCGACCGTTCGATGGAAGCCGTCTGCTACTTCGCCTACCTGGCATCGACCGAACTGGCCGAAGAGCGCGGCCGTTACGAGTCGTACAGCGGTTCGCTGTGGGACCGCGGCATCCTGCCGCAGGACTCGATCAAGCTGCTGGCGGAAGAGCGCGGCGGCTACCTCGAGCAGGACACGAGCGAGTCGATGGACTGGAGCCTGGTGCGTAACCGCATCAAGGAGTTCGGCATGCGCAACTCGAACTGCGTGGCGATTGCCCCGACCGCGACGATCTCGAACATCATTGGCGTCTCGGCCTGCATCGAGCCGACCTTCCAGAACCTGTACGTGAAGTCGAACCTGTCGGGCGAATTCACCGAGATCAACGGCTACCTGGTGCGCGACCTGAAGGCGCGCGACCTGTGGGACGAAGTCATGATCGCCGACCTGAAGTACTTCGACGGATCGCTGTCCAAGATCGACCGCGTGCCGCAAGACCTGCGCGACATCTACGCCACGGCCTTCGAAGTCGAGCCGAAATGGCTGGTCGAGCAGGCATCGCGCCGCCAGAAGTGGATCGACCAGGCCCAGTCGCTGAACATCTACATGGCCGGCGCCTCGGGCAAGAAGCTGGACGAGACCTACAAGCTGGCCTGGCTGCGCGGCCTGAAGACGACCTACTACCTCCGTACCATCGCGGCGACGCACATGGAGAAGTCGACCACCCGCACCGGCGCGCTGAACGCGGTGCCGGTCTCGGGCGGCATGGTCGGTCACGCGGCACCGGCGGCCTTTACGGCCCCTGTCGCGGCCCCGGTGGCTGCGGCTGCAGCCGAGGAAGCCGATGGCGAAGCCTGCTACCTGCGTCCGGGCGACGACGGTTTCGACGAGTGCGAAGCTTGCCAATAAGTTTTAAGTATTGAAATGCACGCCCGGCCTTCGCGCCGGGCGCTGCCGTCTAGAATAAAAGAGGAATTATCATGCTGTCATGGGACGATGAACCAACCAGCGCACAAGGTGCGCGCCCACCGCAGGTCGGCGGCCTGCCGGAAACGACCGACACCGCCCTGGTCGCCAAGCGCGTGAATGCCGACGACAAGCGCATCATCAACGGCAAAACCGACGTCAACCAGCTGGTGCCATTCAAGTACAAATGGGCCTGGGACAAGTACCTGGCCGGCTGCGCGAACCACTGGATGCCGCAGGAAGTGAACATGCAGCGCGACATCGAGCTCTGGAAGAGCCCGAACGGCCTGTCGGAAGACGAGCGCCGCCTGGTCAAGCGCAACCTGGGCTTTTTTGTTACCGCCGACTCGCTGGCCGCGAACAACATCGTGCTGGGCACCTACCGCCACATCACGGCCCCCGAATGCCGCCAGTACCTGCTGCGCCAGGCTTTTGAAGAAGCGATCCACACCCACGCCTACCAGTACATCGTCGAGTCGCTCGGCCTGGACGAGCAGGAAATCTTCAACGCCTACAACGAAGTGGCCTCGATCCATGACAAGGACCAGTTCCTGATCCCGTTCATCGACACGCTGACCGACCCGAAATTCGAGACCGGCACCCTGGAAAACGACCAGAAGCTGCTCAAATCGATCATCGTCTTCGCCTGCCTGATGGAAGGCCTGTTCTTCTACGTCGGCTTCACCCAGATCCTGGCGCTGGGCCGCCAGAACAAGATGACGGGCGCCGCCGAGCAGTACCAGTACATCCTGCGCGACGAGTCGATGCACGTGAACTTCGGCATCGACCTGATCAACACGATCAAGATGGAAAACCCGCTGCTGTGGACCCCGGCCTTCCGCGAGGAGATCAAGGCCCTGTTCCTGGAAGCCGTGGAACTCGAATACCGCTACGCCGAAGACACCATGCCGCGCGGCGTGCTGGGCCTGAACGCCCCGATGTTCAAGGGCTACCTGCGCTTCATCGCGAATCGCCGCGCGGTGCAGATCGGTCTCGACCCGCTGTTCCCGGCGGAAGAGAATCCGTTCCCGTGGATGAGCGAGATGATCGACTTGAAGAAGGAACGTAACTTCTTCGAGACGCGCGTGACGGAGTATCAGACCGGCGGCGCGCTGAACTGGGATTGATTTCAGGCGGCTCGTATAGACGTCAAAAAGCCCGATGAGAAATCATCGGGCTTTTTTGTGCCGGCGCCTGCTTGACCTGGTCGACACGCTCAAGATGAACAACCCGCTGCCGTGGACCCCCGCCTCCCGGGACGAGACCAATCCCCAGTTCCTGGAAGCCGTCGACTCCCATACCGCTACGCCGAAGACACCATGCCACGCGGCGTGCTGGGCCTGAACGCCCCGATGTTCAAGGGCTACCTGCGCTTCATCGCGAATCGCCGCGCGGTGCAGATCGGCCTCGATCCGCTGTTCCCGGCCGAAGAGAATCCGTTCCCGTGGATGAGCGAGATGATCGACTTGAAGAAGGAACGTAACTTCTTCGAGACGCGCGTGACGGAGTACCAGACCGGCGGCGCGCTGAACTGGGATTGATTCCAGCTTCCTCTATATAGATGGCAGAAAGCCCGATGAGAAATCATCGGGCTTTTTTCATGGGCGGACGTGAAGCGCGGCCTTTCCGGCGACAGCCTCCGGTGAAAGCCTGCACACATGCTCCCGCGCGCGACCGGGTTCGGGACATCTGCCGCTTTGTATGGTCAAAGCAGGTAGGGGCAAGGCCAAATGGTGCGCGTCGAATGCATGATGGCGCGCTGCGGATGGCGAAATGTGCGATGCGCGCGACGTATTTGAACGAGTATTCGTGATCGCGTGCGACACCCGTTCCTCGATCGCCGCAAGCATCCGTAAATCGAAGTAAGCCTGATGGAATCAGGCGCGCTTTGAAATGAAATGGTGTAGCGTGCAGTTTGGTTCCAGCACGAGATTTGTTGTAGTCGTCGTAAGTGGACGAATTTACTCGTGTGTGGGTTGCGGAGTGACAAGGTTTTCGTGTACTTTACGTGATTGAATTTGTCAAAACGTGAACATGGATTTTTTCGCATGCTCGCGGGCAAAGGAAACTGATCGAATTAGGGAGCCTCGGCAGACGTCGCCAGCGCAAGCAAATGCAGCGCAACGCGTCGATCGGGACTTTAATAATGGGACGCTGATTCAAGCCAGCATGCACATAAGCGTAACGAAAAGAACAAGCCGCACTGCCTGATCGTGTTCAGGCATGGCGGCTTTTTCTTTTCGTGCTCGTAAGGGCAGCGATGTGAAAGCGCAGCTAAGTAATGGGTGAGTGTCCCGACGTCGTTGGCTGAAGCGCTGCAATTGTGAGGAGTTGCAGCAGTTCAGCTGGTGCCGGATTCATTGGCAGGAACCGCAAACGGTTTATGCCGATGAATAACCCGTTCGGCCATCCGGACGGACGGGTTTCAACCTTGTAGCGTAAATTTCTCATCGCAGAGAAGGAGAACGAAATGGCAACAGCAGCTAAGAAACCAGCAGCAAAACCGGCATCGAAATCGACCGCCGCAGAGAAACCAGCCGCCAAGTCGGCAGCCAAGAGCGCAGTGAAAGCACCGGTGAAAGCCGCTGCCAAGGCTGCATCGAAGGCGCCGGCAAAGGCCGCAGCAAAGCCAGCGGCGAAGAAAGCCGCAGCCAAGCCAGCCGCAAAGCCAGCTGCAAAGAAAGCCGCTGCTAAACCAGCAGCAAAGCCAGCTGCCAAGAAAGCAGCAGCCAAGCCAGCCGCGAAGCCAGCTGCAAAGAAGGCAGCAGCCAAGCCAGCCGCCAAGCCAGCTGCAAAGAAGGCAGCAGCCAAGCCAGCAGCGAAAGCAGCTGCAAGCAAGTCGGCAGCCAAGCCAGCAGCAAAGAAAGCTGCAGCCAAGCCAGCAGCCAAGCCAGCTGCAAAGAAAGCCGCAGCCAAGCCGGCCGCGAAGAAGACCGCGACCAAGGCCGCCGCCAAGCCAGCTGCAAAGAAGACTGCAGCCAAGCCGGCAGCAAAAACCGCGACCAAAGCCGCAGCCAAGCCAGCCGCGAAGAAAACCGCGACCAAAGCCGCCGCCAAGCCAGCTGCCAAGAAGACCGCAGCCAAGCCGGTAGCAAAAGCCGCAGCGACCAAGTCGGCCGCCAAGCCAGCAGCGAAGAAGTCGGCAGCCAAGCCGGCAGCGAAGTCCGCCGCCAAATCGGCAGCCAAGCCAGCAGCTAAATCGGCAGCCAAGTCGGCCGCCAAGCCAGCCGCCAAGAAGACCGCGACCAAGTCGGCAGCCAAGCCGGTAGCGAAGGCCGCTGCAACCAAGTCGGCAGCCAAGTCGGTCTCGAAGGGCCCGGCAAAAGCACCGGCCAAGAGCGCCGCCAAGACTGCAGCCAAAGCACCGGCAAAGACTGCATCGAAGGCACCGGCCAAGTCGCCAGCCAAGAGCGCAGCCAAGGCACCGGCCAAAGCCGCTGCCAAAAGTGCCGTAAAGGCGCCGGTCAAGTCAGCCGCCAAGACTGCCACCCCAGCACCAGCCAAAGCTGCTGCTACCACGACCGCCGCGAAGCCAGCTGCGACCAAGACCACCGCGACCAAGCCAGCCGCCAAGCCAGCCGTATCGGCAGCAGCCAAGCCAGCCGCCAAGCCAGCCGTCAAGGCCGAAGCCAAGCCGGAAGCAGCCAAGGCGGAAGCCAAGCCGGAAGCGATGAAGGCCGAAGCCAAGCCGGAAGCCGCCAAGGCGGAAGCCAAGGCCGAAGCCAAGCCGGAAGCCGTGAAGGCCGAAGCGAAGCCGGAAGCAGCCAAGGCCGAAGCCAAGCCGGAAGCGGCCGCCAAGCCAGCAGCAAAGAAAGCTGCGGCGAAGAAGCCGGCAGCCAAGGAAGCGGAAGCCAAGCCAGCCCAGGCAGGCGAAGCCAAGCCGGCAGCACCAGCGCCGGCCGCCAAGACCGTGCTGGCACCGGCAGCCGCCTGGCCGTTCCCGACCAGCAGCCGTCCGTAACAGCAAGTCGTGCCCGCTTAGGGCAAAATACCGCTGTGTGAACCCTTCACACAGCGGTTTTTTTTATTTCAAGGAGTAGTCGTGCTGCCCATTCTTCAGTTGATCGTCGATACCATTGCCACAGTGCTGGGCGGAGTGCTGCTGTTGCGCTTCTGGATGCAGGCCATCCGCGTGCGTCCTCCCGCCTCGGTGGCACAGTTCACCTTCAAGCTGACCGACTGGCTGGTCAAACCCCTGCGCCGCATCGTGCCGGGGGCGGGCGGCTACGACTGGGCGAGCCTGATCGGCGCCTTCCTGGTGGTGCTGCTGGCGACCTCGGTCCTGTTCATCATCGGTGCTTCCGTCGAGCAGGTGCTGCTGCTGGCGCTGGCGCGCTTCGTGAAGTGGATCATCTACGGCTTCATCGCGCTCCTGATCATCGAGGCGATCTTCAGCTGGGTCAATCCGCATGCGCCGCTGGCGCCCTTCGTGCACGCGCTGAACGAACCGCTGTTGCGGCCGATCCGCAAGGTGGTGCCGCCGATCGGGGGGCTGGATTTGTCGGTGCTGGTGGCGGTGTTGCTGCTGCAGATCGCGTTGTATCTGCTGCGGACTGTGGTGCCGATTTGATTGGGATGGTGCAGATGTGAAAATGGGCAGCGTTGGCTGCCCATTTTTTTTTGTGCGTCAGGGACGCCGCGGGCCGGGCTTTACTTCAGGCGGTAGCCGAAGGCGGATTCGAACTTGTCGGCGATTTCCTGGGGCGTGAAGCTGTGGTTCTGGCCGCCCTGGTGGGCGATCTTGATCGAGCCGAGCAGGCTGGCCAGGCGGCCGGTCGTGTTCCAGTCGTAGCCCTGGGCGATGCCGTACAGGAGGCCGGCGCGGTAGGCATCGCCGCAGCCGGTCGGGTCGACCACGGCGGAGGCGGCGACCGGCGGGATGTCGTAGCGCTCGCCGCCGGCGTAGATTTCCGAACCCTTTTCGCCGCGCGTGACGATCAGGGCGTCCAGGCGCGCTGCGATGTCTTCCAGCGCCAGGCCGGTGCGGTCCATGACCATCTCGAACTCGTAGTCGTTCGCGGCCAGGTAAGTGGCCTGCTCGATGAAGGTCAGCAGTTCTTCGCCGCTGAACATCGGCAGCTGCTGGCCCGGGTCGAACATGAAGGGCACGCCTTGGGCGGCGCAGTCGCGCGCGTGCTGGAGCATGCCGTCGCGCCCGTCCGGGGCGATGATGGCCACGCGCAGCGGGCCCTGGTCGGCGACCTTGTTCTCGTGCGAGAACTGCATCGCGCCCGGGTGGAAGGCATTGATCTGGTTGTTGTCCTGGTCGGCCGTGACGAAGCACTGGGCCGTGTAGGCGTCAGGGATCGTTTTAATGGCGCGCGTCTTGATGCCGAAGTTGCGCAGGCGCTCGAGGTAGTCGGCGCCGTCCTGGCCCAGGGTCGCCATGATCAAGGGATCGCCGCCGAGCAGTTTCAGGTTGTAGGCGATGTTGGCCGAGCAGCCGCCGTATTCGGTGCGCAGGGTCGGCACCAGGAAGGACACGTTCACGCGGTGCAGCTGGTCCGCCAGCAGGGTTTCGGCGAAGCGGCCGTGGTATTGCATGATCTTGTCGAAGGCGAGCGAACCGCAGATCAGGGTAGGTTGGGTCATGGGAACTCGGGAAAATTCAGGGGTAGAAGACGGCGATGTGATAGCCGGAAGGTTTCAGGTCGTCCACCCGGAAGTGGAGCTTGATGGCTTGTTCGGCGCGCGGCGCGATGCCGTTCGCGGCCGGCGTGGCGGCGGCGAGATAGTCTTTCGGGCCGAACACGCGCCGCACCAGGGGCTTGTCGTTGGCGTCGGTCAGGGCCAGCTCCAGGCTGGGCCAGGCCTGGGCCGTGCCGGCCGTGTTGCGCAGCTCGGTCGTGAACGAATAGACGCCGCTGCCGAGCGTGGTCAGTTCGCCCGTTTCGATGGCCAGGTTGTCGATCTGCGCCGGCAGCTCGACGCGGCAGCCGAACACGGCGCAGCTCGACACCAGCGCGGGCTTCGCGCCCGGGAAGCGGGCGGCGAGGGCGTTGCGGAAGGTGAAGGCGCCCTGGGCGAACAGCAGCACCAGCAGCGCGATGGCGCCGGCAATGAGCGCGATCTTGCGCGTGCGGCCGTTCTGTTCCTGCGCGCGGCCGCGTTTGACGAACTCCGGCTCGTCGATTTCGGCCGCGCGCAGCTTCGGCTGTGATTCGATCTTGGTGGGCGTGAGCTTGGAGCGCCGCACCGCGGCCTTTTCGGCGCGCTTGGCGGCCGGCGTGCGTGCGCCCGCCAGCACGTGCGCGGCAGCGAGCGGCGCCGGCGTGGCGCTGGCGGTCGACTCGCGCATGAGCAGCGGCGGCGCGTCGGCGGCCGGAATTTTTACGCGCGGCGGTGCTTCGGCGGGCGGTGCCGGTTCAGGCGCCGATTCCGGCTCCGGTTCCGGTTCCGGCTCGAGCTCTGGCTCCGGCTCGTAGCCGGGCAGGGGCGCCGCCACCAGTTCCTCGTCCACCGGCAGGCCGAAGGGCGAATCGACGGCCTCAGGGGCCTCAGGGGCCTCCTGGGCGGGGATGCCGGCATCGGGCAGGGCTTCGGCCGCCACCGCGCTGTCGGCAGCAGGCGCCTCGAGCACAGGCTCGGGATGTTTGATCAGTTGCGACCATGGCGGCAGGACCGGCTGGACCGTTTTGGCAGCGGCCAGGGGCGTGTCGTCCCCGGGCTCGGCGTCGTCCGGCGCATCCACCTTCGGCAAGATCCCGAAGGGGTCGAAGGTATGGTTGAAGTCGAGCGTGTAGACCGGCTGGTCCTCGAACTTCGGCAGCTCGACGGCCATATCGAGGGGCGCCAGCGGTTCGTCTTCGGAGACGATCGCTACAGGCGTGTCGACAGTAGCCACGTCCTGCGCGAGAGACTCAGGCTCGGATTGCGGTTCAGGTTCGATGGGTGCTTCAGATAGGGCTGGGGCAGGAACGGGCGCAGGATCAACAGGCGCGGACGCCTCGGCCTTGACCGGCTCCGGCGCCTTGACCGGCAGGGCGTCAAGATCGACCAGCGACGCGCTGCCGTCGAAAATCTCCTGGCAGGAGCCGCAACGCACAATGCCCCCACGCAGCTTGAGTTGGTCCGAGGCGACCCGGAACATCGTGCCGCAGTGGGGGCATTGTGTGGCAAGCGCCATGCCGGCTCCTTAAGGTGCGGTGGAGGAGCGCGCGGCCGGTACCGTGTCCTGGCCTAGCGTCCCGTGAAGGGCAACCCAGCCGTCCTGCTCGGCCCAGACGCCCAGCTTGATGAAAGGTGCGTAGGCGGCGGCCACTTCCTCGGCCTGGCGCGCCAGTACGCCGGACAGCACCAGCGAACCGCCCGGCGCCACGCGGCCGGACAGCATCGGCGCCATCAGCTTCAATGGGCTCGAGAGGATGTTGGCCACCACGATGTCGAACTTGCCGCTTGCATGGCGTTCGTTGCTTGACGCAGCCAGTTCATCCGGCACATAGAAGGTGATGTCACAGTTGTTGCGTTCGGCATTCGCGCGCGCCGATTCGATCGCCTGCGGATCGATGTCGACACCCGTCACGTCCGCCGCATCGAGCTTCTTGGCCACCATCGCCAGGATGCCCGAACCGCAGCCGTAGTCCAGTACCGACTTGCCCGGCGCAGGGTGAGCCTCTAACCACTCCATGCACAGGCGGGTGGTCGGATGGCTGCCGGTGCCGAAGGCCAGGCCCGGATCGAGCTCCAGGATGAGGCCATTCGGGTCGGGTGCTTCGTGCCAGCTCGGCACGACCCAGATATTGGTGCCGATGTGGATCGGCTCGAACTGCGACTGCGTCAGGCGTACCCAGTCGGCATCGGCCACGGCGCGCGTGGTGAAGGCCGGGACGTCGGTCAATCCGATGCTGGCGGCCGCTTCGGCGATGATCGCTGCCTGGTCGGCGTCGACGTCCGTCAGGGCCACGACACGGCTGTGGTCCCAGGCTGCTTCAGTCGGCTCCATGCCAGGTTCGCCGAACAGCGGCTTTTCCTGGTCCGTGCCTTCGTCCGCATCTTCCACCGAGACCGACAGCGCGCCGGCTTCCATCAAGGCGTCCGACAGGGCCTCGGCGTGATCGCGTGCGATTTCGATGATGACTTCGGTCCAGCTCATGCGTCAGCCTTGTTTTCTGGAGACACGACGACCTTCGTGTCCGGGCGATTGGCCAGCTTCTGTTCCAGGTAATGGATGTTGGTGCCGCCTTCGATGAAGCGGGCGTCGACCATCAATTCGCGGTGCAGCTGGATGTTGGTCAAAATACCCTCAACCACCATTTCAGACAACGCAATCTGCATGCGGCGAATTGCTTGCTCACGAGTAGCACCGTAGGAAATTACCTTGCCGATCATCGAGTCGTAATGAGGTGGCACATAGTAGCCCGCATACGAGTGCGAATCGACACGGATGCCAGGGCCGCCCGGCGGATGCCAGCTGGTGATGCGGCCAGGGGACGGCGTGAATTTGAATGGATCTTCCGCATTGATGCGGCATTCGATCGCGTGGCCGGCCAGCATGATGTCGCGCTGCTTGAAACGCAGCTTCTCGCCGCAGGCGATGCGGATCTGTTCCTGCACGATGTCGATGCCGGTGATCATTTCGGTGACCGGGTGTTCGACCTGCACGCGGGTGTTCATTTCGATGAAATAGAACTCGCCGTTTTCGTACAGGAATTCGAAAGTACCCGCGCCGCGGTAGCCGATCTTGCGGCAGGCTTCAGCGCAGCGGTCGCCGATCTTTTCGATCAGTTTGCGCGGGATGCCCGGTGCCGGTGCTTCCTCGACCACCTTCTGGTGGCGGCGCTGCATCGAGCAGTCGCGCTCGCCCAGCCAGACGGCATTTTTATGTTCGTCGGCCAGGATCTGGATTTCCACGTGACGCGGATTTTCCAGATACTTCTCCATATACACTTCCGGATTGCCGAAGGCGCTACCGGCTTCGGTCTTGGTCATCGCCACGGCGTTGAGCAGGGCCGCTTCGGTGTGGACCACGCGCATGCCGCGCCCGCCACCGCCGCCGGCGGCCTTGATGATGACCGGATAGCCGACCTTACGGGCGGTCTGGATGATCTCTTTCGGGTCATCCGACAGCGCGCCTTCCGAACCCGGCACGCAAGGCACGCCGGCGCGGATCATCGCTTGCTTGGCCGAGACCTTGTCGCCCATCAAACGGATCGAGTCGGAACGCGGGCCGATGAAGACGAAGCCCGATTTTTCCACGCGCTCGGCGAAGTCGGCGTTTTCCGACAGGAAGCCATAGCCCGGGTGAATCGCTTCGGCGTCCGTCACTTCGGCGGCGCTGATGATGGCCGGCATATTCAGGTAGCTCAGCGAAGACTGGGCCGGGCCGATGCAGACCGACTCGTCGGCCAGTTTCACGTACTTGGCGTCCTTGTCGGCTTCCGAGTGAACGACCACCGTCTTGATGCCCATTTCGCGGCAGGCGCGCTGGATACGCAGCGCGATTTCACCACGGTTGGCGATAAGAATTTTTTCAAACATGGTTAGCTTGGATAGGTGAGATAGCCGGCGTCGTGCGCCGGCCTGGGTTCGGGATCATGCGGCCGGGAAGAAATCACGGCCGGGAGGCGCATCTACAACCGACGATTAGCCGATCACGAACAGCGGCTGGCCGAATTCGACCGGCTGGCCATTTTCCACCAGGATCTTGGTCACCACGCCGGAAACATCGGCGTCGATTTCGTTCAGGAGCTTCATCGCCTCGATGATGCAGAGCGTGTCGCCTTCCTTGATGTTGGTGCCCACTTCCACGAAAGCGGCCGCGCCAGGCGAGGACGAACGGTAGAAGGTGCCCACCATCGGCGACTTGACGACGTGGCCGGTTTCGACGGCGACGGCGGGTGCCGCAGGGGCGGCCGGGGCAGCAGGTGCGGCGGCAGGGGCGGGCGCCGAATACTGCTGCATACCGGACGGCATCATCATCATCTGGCCTTGGGGCGTGGCGGACGACTTGACGATGCGGACTTTGCTCTCGCCTTCGGTCACTTCGAGTTCGGCGATGTCCGATTCGGCGACGAGGTCGATCAAAGTCTTGAGTTTACGTAGATCCATGTGAAACCCCTTGGAATTATTGTGATAGTAAGAGAGTAAAACAGCGCGCCAAAAGAGGGCGCAGCCGAGGATGATGCATGAAGTTGACGTAGATTAACGCTATTTAAGCGCGAAGTCGATGGCAAACCGATACCCGTCAGTGCCGAGCCCGCATATAGTGCCGCGGGCCAGTGCCGACAGGTAGGAATGGTGGCGGAATTCTTCGCGTTGATAAATATTTGAGATATGGACCTCAATGAACGGGATCGCCACCGCAGCCAGCGCATCGCGCAATGCCACGCTCGTGTGGGTCAGCCCGCCAGGATTGATGACGATCGCCTCGATGCCTTCCTCGCGGGCGGCATGGATGCGGTCGATCAGCGCACCTTCATGGTTGCTCTGAAAGCAGGAAAGCGACCCGCCGCTTGCCACGGCCTGGGCCGTGGCAGCGCTTTCGATGTCGGCCAGCGTTGCTGCGCCATACACCGAAGGCTCGCGGGTTCCCAATAAGTTCAGGTTGGGACCGTTGAGCAGCAGTAGCTTTTTCGCCATTATGTTCTAGAGTCTATGCTCGAAAGTGTCGCATTTTGCCGCTAACGTCAGCTATTGGCAAGCGATAAAATTCTCTATGGATACGCCGAACTTGCACGAGGTTCGGAAAAGAACGACCGTTCGCCAGCCCTACAAGCCTGCCAGGTCGGCCTTCAACTCGTCGAACTTCAGCTTGCCGAGGTAGGTCTTGCGCACTTGCCCGTCGGCGCCGATGAGCACCGTGAAGGGCAGGCCGCCGTTGGCATTGCCGAAGTCGCGCGCAATGTCGGTGCCGCCCATGCCGCCCACCAGCAGCGGGTACTTGATCTTGTGCTTGGCAGCGAATTCGCTCATCGCCGTCGGCGCATCGATGCCGATGCCGATGACGTTGAAGCGCTTGCCGGCGTTCTCGTTGGCGAGGCTGGACAGCTCCGGCATTTCCTGCACGCAGGGGCCGCACCAGGTCGCCCAGAAGTTGATCAGTAAAGGCTTGCCTTGCCACTGTTTCAAAGGCTGCGGCTTGCCGGACAGGTCGTCCAGGGTGCGCGCATATAGATTAGTGGAGGCGGTGTGGGCAGCACCGCCGGTGGACGCCATGGTGGTCGTCAGCGGCGCCGCCTCTTTTGTCTTACTGCCGAATACGACGCCCAGGGCGCCAAAAATCACCGCTACGGCCGCCACGACGGCCAGCTTTTTATTCTTCTTCATTCGTCCTGTTCCAGGGATTGGTCAGTGCGCATCAGGGCGCGCAGGCCGGCAGCGTCGACGCGCTGCAGGCGGCCATCGCTGCGCGGCTTCAAGGCGCCGCGCAGATCATGAAAATCATACAACTCGGCATGCACCGCCTCCTTATGCCACAGGAAGCTCACCGTTTCAACCGGATCGTGCCTGGCGCCCTTGAAGTGCGGGGTTTCCGAGATATCTATAGTGATGTTGCGGTTCAGGAGATAGATCTGCACTTCCTTGGCGCTGTCGGCGAACAATTGCAAATGGATGTCGTCGTACTCGCCGGCCGTGCCATTGAGCACAGCGCCGGTCAGGTGGGGCCGGAACTCGGCCAGCGCATCCATCACCTGCAAGGCCGTTTCGCGCAGCGCCTGCAAGCGTTCGGCATGCGCCGCGCCGCCGAACAGGGCCTGGTAGCGCCGCACTTCTTCTTCGATTTCGCCGTTATCGGGCATCAGATTGGGCTGCGGCTGGTCCACCCCGAGCACCTGGCGCGCTGCTTTCCTGC
This sequence comes from Massilia sp. FBCC-B171, assembly GCF_059134155.1. Classification (NCBI taxonomy): domain Bacteria; kingdom Pseudomonadati; phylum Pseudomonadota; class Betaproteobacteria; order Burkholderiales; family Oxalobacteraceae; genus Massilia; species Massilia sp. FBCC-B171. The sequence goes on from NZ_CP101443.1 coordinate 699,565, forward strand.
GCGCCGTGGCGTAGTCGGCGCCGTCCTGCGCGATCATGCGCGCCGCCATTGCGGCTATCTGCGCGCGCAATTGCTGGAGGTCATAATTCTGGGTAGGCATCATGCCCTCGATCATACTCTTGAACGAAAAATGGCATCGCGTCGGGTAGAATCGCGTATTCGCTTCTTTCCTCACGATCATGCACATTCACATCCTCGGCATTTGCGGCACCTTCATGGGCGGCCTGGCAGTCCTGGCGAAAGAAGCCGGCCACCGCGTTACCGGCTGCGACGCCAACGTTTATCCCCCGATGAGTACCCAGCTCGAGGCCCAGGGCATCGAACTGATCCAGGGCTATGGCCCGGAACAGGTGTCGCTGAATCCCGACCTGTATGTAGTGGGTAATGTGATGACGCGCGGTAATCCGCTGATCGAAGAAATCCTGAACCGCGGCTTGCCCTACGTGTCCGGTCCGCAGTGGATTGGCGAACATATTCTGCGCGAAAAATGGGTGCTGGCCGTGGCCGGCACGCACGGCAAGACCACGACCTCGTCGATGCTGGCCTGGATCCTGGAAGACGCCGGTTATTCGCCCGGCTTCCTGATCGGCGGCGTGCCGATGAATTTCGGTATCTCCGCGCGCCTGTCGGGCGCGACGGATTCGGACTTTTTCGTTATCGAAGCGGACGAATACGACACCGCCTTCTTCGACAAGCGCAGCAAGTTCGTGCACTACCACGCGAAGACGGCGGTATTGAACAACCTCGAATTCGACCACGCCGACATTTTCCCGGACATCGGCGCCATCGAGACCCAGTTCCACCACCTGGTGCGCACCGTGCCCGGCGTGGGGCGCCTGGTCGTGAATGGCGACGAAACCTCGCTCGCCCGCGTCATCAAGCGCGGCTGCTGGAGCGAGAAGGAAACCTTCGGCGTCTCCGATGGCGCCGACTGGACGATGGTCGAGCATCCGGGCGGCTGCACCTTCGACGTCATTTTCAATGGCGAGAACCAGGGTACGGTCCACTGGGACCTGACCGGCAAGCACAACCGCTCCAACGCGCTGGCCGCGATTGCCGCCGCCCGCCACGTCGGCGTGCCGGTGACGCAGGCGGTCGATTCGCTGTCGCGCTTCCAGAGCGTCAAGCGCCGCATGGAAGTGCGCGGCGTGGTGAACAACATTACTGTGTACGACGATTTTGCCCACCATCCGACGGCGATCGCCACCACGGTCGGCGGCCTGCACCAGAAGCTCGGCGCCAAGGGCCGCATCCTGGCCGTGCTCGAACCGCGTTCGAACACGATGAAGCTGGGCGCCATGAAGGACGCGCTGCCCGGCAGCCTGAAAGACGCGGACCTGGTATTTGGTTTTGGCAGCCAGCAGGCGCTGGGCTGGTCGCTGGCGGATGCCTTGAAACCGCTGGGCGCGATCGCGCACAGCTTCGACCAGATCGATTACATGGTGCAGGCCATCGTGCAGGCGGCCCAGCCGGGCGACCACATCCTGGTGATGAGCAATGGCGGCTTCGGTGGCGTGCACCAGAAGCTGCTCGAGGCGCTGGCGCAATGATCCTGTACCTGCACGGCTTCCGCTCCTCGCCCCGGTCCTTCAAGGCGCGCGTGATGCAGGAGCGGATGACGGCCGCCGGACGCGCGGGCGACCTGATCTGCCCGCAACTGCCGGCCTCGCCGAAAGCGGCGATGGAACTGGCCTTGCTGCTGGCCGAACGCCATGCGCCGCACAATTTATCCATCGTCGGCTCTTCGCTGGGCGGCTTTTATGCGACCTGGCTGGCCGAACGCCTGGGTGTGCGCGCGGTGCTGCTCAACCCCTCGGTCGATCCCCTGAAGAACCTCGAAAAGCACGTCGGCGTGACGACCAACTGGCATTCGGATGAGCCGTTCGAGTTCCGCCGCGAATACATCGACGAGCTGGCCGGGTTGAAGATTGCGCGCATCACTCAGCCGGAGCGCTATTTCCTGGTCGCGGCAACCGGCGACGAAGTGCTGGATTACCGTGACATGGTCGCCCACTATGAAGGTGCTCGCCAGCATGTGATCGAAGGCAGCGATCACGCGATTTCCGAATTCCCGCAGTATGTGGACGAGGTGCTGGCGTTTTGCCAGCCTGAAGTGGACTGGGCGGCGACGCAGGCGGATACGGCCGGGTGAGCGGCAAGTCGCTGCGCCTGGCCAGGTGGAACCGCAACGTCAGGGCCGTCGGCGCTGACGCGCCGATCCGCGACTGGCTGGCAACGAGCGGTTCGCTGACGGCGCGCCTGGTGGCTAATTGCGAGACCTTTCGCGTGCGGCGCCTGCACCAGAAGAGCGCCCTGTGTTCGCTGGAGGAGGCGGTGCCGATCGGCCTGCCGCGCCGCCAGCGGGTCTGGGAGCGCGAAGTCCTGCTGTGCTGCGACGGCGTGCCCGTCGTGTTCGGCCACACCGTGGTGCCGATGTCGGCCACGGCGGCCGACTGGCCCTTGTTTTCGGCGCTGGGCGAACGCTCGCTCGGCACCACCCTGTTTTACGATCCGCAAGTAGCGCGCGGGCCGCTCGAGTTTGCCCGGCTGCGCGGCAGCCACCCGCTGCTGGCGCGCGTGCGCACGGCGTTAGGCGGGAATCTGGACGGACATGTTTTCCATGCACGGCGCTGTGTCTACCGCCGTCATCAAGGCTTGCTGATGGTCACCGAGGTATTCCTGCCGACGGTATTGCAGTTAGCAGCCGCAACAACAAAGAACGCGAATTAAGATGAATCTATTTTTTGAAGAATCAGGCGACTTCAAGGTCGGCACGGTATTGTCGACGGCCGGCGAAGCCTATCAAGTCGAGCTCGCCAGCGGCAAGCGCACCAAGGTCAAGATCAAGGACGTCCTCTTGCAGTTCGAAAAGCCGGCGCCCGAGGTGCTGCTCGACGAAGCCAAGGGCATCGCCTTTGATGTCGATCTCGACTTCCTGTGGGAAGTCGCGGGCCAGGAAGAATTCGCGTTTGCCGAACTGGGCGCCGAATACTTCGGCCACGCGCCGCTGCCGGCCGAGGCCGCCGGCCTGGTGCTGGCCCTGCACAATGCCCCGATCTATTTCTACAAGAAAGGGCGCGGACGCTACAAGGCCGCCCCCGAGCAGTCGCTGCGCGCGGCCCAGGCCGGCATTGAAAAGAAAAAGCAGCAGGCGCTGATCCAGGCCGGCTATGTCGAGGAACTCAAAGCGGGCACGCTGCCGGCCTCGATGCAGCCAATAGTCGCGCAACTGCTGTTCAAGCCGGACAAGAACACCATCGAATACAAGGCGCTGGAAGCGGCCGCCGACGAGCTGCAAACCACGGCGCCGCGGCTGATGCTCGCCACCAAGGGCATTGCCTCGCCCAAAGACTTGCACATGGGACGTTTCCTGTTTGAGAATTTCCCGCGCGGCGCCGGCTTCGCGCCGGTTACCGTGCCGAGTGCGCCGACCGCGCTGCCGACGGCGAACGTTGCCGCCTTCTCGATCGACGACGTCACCACCACCGAGATCGACGACGCCTTCTCGGTCGAGCACCTGGCTGACGGCCTAGTCCGCGTGGGCATTCACATTGCCGCGCCTGGCCTGGCCATCAAGCCGGACGACGAGATCGACAAGATCGCGCGCAGCCGCATGTCGACCGTATATATGCCGGGCGACAAGATCACCATGCTGCCGGACGAAGTCGTCAACGCGTTTACCTTGGCCGAAGGCACGACCTGCCCGGCCTTGTCGCTGTATGCGGTCCTGAACCCGGAAGACTGGTCGACGATCTCGACCACGACGCGCGCCGAGCTGGTCCCCATTAAAAGCAACCTGCGCCACAACGACCTCGACGAGCTGGTGAACGAGGAAACGCTGGAAAACGGCGCTGGCGAGTATCCGCACAAGGCTGAACTGGGCCTGCTGTGGAAATGGGCGTTAAAACTGGAAGCGGGCCGCATGGTCAAGCGCGAAGCCTTCGGGCTCAAGCCCGAGCAGGGCAACCGCGTCGATTTTAACTTTTATGTCGACGACGACGTGGTCTCGATCGTGCGCCGCAAGCGTGGCGCGCCGCTGGATAAAATCGTCGCCGAGCTGATGATTTTCGCCAACAGCACCTGGGGCAAGCTCCTGCACGACTCGGGCGTGCCGGGCATCTACCGTTCGCAAGGCGCCGGCAGCGGCGCCGGCTGGGCGGCAAAAATGCAGGTACGCATGGTCACGCACGCGGCGCCGCATCAGGGCCTCGGCGTCGATCAATATGCCTGGAGCACCTCGCCGCTGCGCCGCTACACCGATCTGGTGAACCAGTGGCAAATCATCGCCTGCGCCGAACACGGCGTGACCGCGCCCCTGGTCGCCCCGTTCAAGCCGCGCGATGCGACGCTGTTCTCGATCGTCTCGGCCTTTGACGCGGCCTACGCTGCCTACAACGACTTCCAGCAGAACATGGAACGCTACTGGTGCCTGCGCTGGCTGGGGCAGGAACAGGCCAAGCAGATGGATGCCGTCGTACTGAAGGACGACGTGCTGCGCCTGACCGACATACCGCTGGTGATCCGCCTGGCCGGCATGCCGCAGGTGGCACGTGGCACGCCGGTGCGCCTGGACATCGTGCGCTGGGATGAAGTCGATTTGTCGCTCGAAGCGCGCCTGCTGGAAGTGGTGGCCGCGCCGGTCGACGAGCAAGCCGCGCTCGAGGAGGAAGAGGGCGATACCGGTGAGGCAGCGGTGGAAGAAGTGGTCGAGGCTGAAGGTGTCGTCGCGGTCGTCAGCACGGACGATCCCGCGCCAGCCAATTCATAATTGCAATGTAGGGTGGGCACTCGTGCCCACGCGGTACGGCACCCGCACTATGCTTGTTCAACCGGAGTCACAACTGCGCGCCAGATGGACATTGCACAACTAGCCGACACCATCTATGAAGACCTGAACGCACAGATCACCGCAATCTGGCGGGCTGGCGAGAGTGAACTCGCCATGACGCTCGAGTGCGACGACTGGCATGGCGGCGATCATCGCCATCGATTCGAGCTGCGCTGCACGGAGGTCAAGGATCATCATCTCAGCGTGGGCTACGTCGACGACATTGATTTCAAATCCGAGCACCCCCTGTTGTTCAACTACGCCGGACCGCAAGGGAGCTTGTTTTTCTCTTCAGCGCCCGCGTCAGCAGAGCAGGTCTTTTATGAACTCAATGACGTCGTCGCCAGCAGATTCGCCGGATGGGTCGAGCCGTCGATGCTCCTGCACGGTACGCCGAGCGAGATCGTTGGGCGACTCCGGAGCGGGTATGGCCTTCTGGCGGAGGGGCCAGTGTCAGTGCTGAACGAGCTGTGCACGCGTTTGCAAGGGCGGCTGAATGTCAATGTCGTCCAATCTTATACGCCGATGCACAAGCCACATGTATTGATCGCTTCCGGCAAGTGGGTAATTTGCAAAGACGTTCACGTGACGACGCTCGAATAGCACCGGGAGCGATGTTGCCGCTCTGCCACCCGGCCCGCATCGACATCCCACGCGGCCGCTCCGCACGGTAGAATGCGTGGATTCCCAGATTCAACAGCCGTCCGGCCGCCCGCGTGAAGTATTCCCAAGAAAACCGCCCCCTCATGATTGCCCTGGCCGCTTCGGTGGCGGCGCATGCGGTCCTGCTCGCCATCCGTTTCGTGGCGCCCGATGCCTTGCGCTTCGAGCCGGCCGATCCGGGGCTGGAAGTCATCCTCGTCAATGCCAAGCACGCCAAGGCACCCACGAAAGCCGAAGCGCTGGCCCAGGCCAACCTGGAAGGTGGGGGCACGGCCGACGCCGGGCGCTCGAAGTCGCCCTTGCCCGACCTGCGCAAGACCGAGAACGGCGACAGTATCAAGGCGCTGCAAAAGCGCATCGTCGAACTCGAGCAGCTGCAGCAGAACGTGCTCACGCAAGCGAAACAGGCGGCATTCAGGGCCGCGCCGGTCACCGACAAGGACAAGCCCGACCCGACCCGCACCGGGCAGGACGAGGTCGACACCACGCGCCAGATCGCGCGCATGACGGCCGAGATCACGCAGACCATCGAGGACCAGAACAAGCGCCCGAAACGCACCCACATCTCCCCGAGCACGCGCCAGGTCGGCTATGCGCTGTATTACAAGGCGATGCAAAAGCAGGTGGAAGAGGTCGGGACGCTGAATTTCCCCCAGCAGAACGGCAAGAAGCTCTACGGCGAACTCGTGATTTCGATCCCGGTCTTCCAGGACGGCAGCTTGTACCAGAAGGAGGGCGGGCCGCGCATTGAGCGCTCGTCGGGCAATCCGGCGCTCGACAAGGCGGCGCTCGAGATCGTGCGCCGCGCCGCGCCCTTCGGCGCCTTCCCGCAAAACATGCGCTCGGCCGGCAAGGATGACCTCTGGATCGTGATCACCCGCTTTACCTTTACCCGCGAAGAAAAGGTCAAAGCGCAATTGCAGGAGCAGGTGTGACCGATAAATATTGCGTGATCGGCAACCCGGTCGCCCACAGCAAGTCGCCGCAGATCCATGCCGCCTTTGCCGCGCAGACCGGGCAGGACATTGCCTACGAACGCTGCCTCGCGCCGCTCGACGGTTTCGCTGAAGTGTTGCGCACGCTGATCAAACAGGGCTACCGGGGCGCCAACGTCACGGTGCCCTTCAAGATCGAGGCGACGGCCCTTGCTACCACGCTCACCGAACGCGCGCGCGCGGCCGGGGCGGTGAACACCCTGCGCTTTGCCGATGGCGAGATCCATGGCGACAACACCGACGGCGCGGGCCTGGTGGCCGACATCGTCCAGAACGCCGGCGTGGCGCTGACGGGCAAGCGCATCCTGCTGCTCGGCGCCGGCGGCGCGGCGCGCGGGATCATGCTGCCGTTTATCGAGCAGCAGCCGGCCGCGATCCTGGTGGCGAACCGCACCCGCGCCACCGCCGACAGCCTGGTTGCGGGTTTCGCCGGCCATGGCGTCGACGTGGCGGCCTGCGGCTTCGACGAGATTGCCGGCCCTTACGATATCGTGATCAATGCCACCTCCAGCAGCCTGTCGGCCGAGATGCCCCCGGTGCCGGCTTCGGCTTTTGCCAAAGGGACCCTGGCTTTGGATATCATGTACGGCAGCGCGCCGTCGCCCTTCATGGTGTTTGCCGCCGCCCAGGGGGCGCTCACGCGCGACGGGCTCGGGATGCTGGTCGAGCAGGCGGCCGAAGCCTTCCTGGTCTGGCGCGGCATGCGCCCGGCCACGAAAGATGTCCTGAATAATCTGCGAACTTAAAAAACTATAACAATGGCAAAACGAGGCAATGGGTCAGGCACGGCGAAGAGCGGCCGGCGCTGGATCAAGTGGATTTTCCTGGGGCCGATCCTGGCCGTTTTCCTGCTCCAGCTGTATTTCTTCGTGCAAGTGTGCTGGTTCGTGTATTTCAATCCGAGTTCGACCAGTTTCATGCGCCAGCAGTTGTCCGAACTGCGCGACAAGAATCCGGATGCGCAGTTGAAGCACGAATGGGTGCCCTACGACCGCATCTCGAACAACCTGAAACGCGCCGTGGTGGCCTCGGAGGACGCGAATTTCGCCGACCATCCGGGCGTCGACTTCGAAGCCTTAGAAAAAGCCTACGACCGCAACAACCGCAAGCACAAGGTGGTCGGCGGCGGCTCGACCATCACCCAGCAGCTGGCGAAGAACCTTTTCCTGTCGGGCTCGCGCAGCTATTTGCGCAAGGGGCAGGAAATGATCATCGCCTTCATGCTCGAAACGATGATGAGCAAGCGCCGCATCCTCGAGGTTTATCTTAACGTGGTCGAGTTCGGCCGCGGCGTGTTCGGCGCCGAAGCGGCGGCGCGCTATTACTTCCGCATCCCGGCCGCCAAGCTGGCGCCGGCCCAGGCCGCGCGCCTGGCGGTGATGCTGCCGAATCCCCGCTATTACGACCGCAACCGCAGCACGAATTACCTGGTGAGAAGAACCGGGCTGATCCAGCGCCGCATGGCTTCCGCCGAGTTGCCGTAATTCTCGGGAAAACCGCTAGTTGCCCGGCAAAAGTGTTGTTTCGGGGTGGCCTCGCACGGGGCTAACGGGTACACTTGCGTCAGTTTTGATTCCGGCCGAGAAAGCGCATGATCAACGTATTTGTCCTACAAAATGGCCGACTGAACCAGGTACCCATCGCTACCCGCGCCGACCTGGAGAACGCCACGCCTGTCTGGGTCGACCTCACCGATCCGGATGAGGACGAACGCGCATGGGTCAAGGCCATTTACGGCGTGACCTTGCCGGGCGAAGACGAAGTCTCGGACATCGAAGCCTCGGCCCGCTACTACGAAGCGGAGAACGGCGACCTGCACCTGCGCACCGACTTCCTGCTCGAGGAAGACGACGGCCCGTCGCGCGTAGTGACCGTAGCGTTCATCTTGTCGGGCAAGATGCTGTTCTCGGTGCACAACGACGATCTGCCCGTGTTTCGCCTGGTGCGCATGCGCGCCCGCTCGCGTCCCGGTTCGATCGCCGACTACATGGACGTGCTGCTCGACCTGTACGCGACCGACGCCGAGTACTCGGCCGACGCGCTCGAGGGCATCTACGAGAGCCTGGAAGAAGTCTCGACCCGCGTGCTGCAAAAGGAATTTACCGACCAGGACGCGGCCGCCGCGCTGAACGCGATCGCGCACGAGGAAGACTTGAATGGCCGTATCCGCCGCAACATGATGGACACGCGCCGCGCGGTCAGTTTCCTGATGCGCGGGCGACTGCTGAATTCGGAACAGTTCGACGAGGCGCGCCAGATCCTGCGCGACATCGAATCGCTGGACGGCCACACCTCTTTCCTCTTCGATAAGGTCAACTTCCTGATGGATGCGACCGTCGGCTTCATTAACATTAACCAGAACAAGATCATCAAGATCTTCTCGGTGGCCTCGGTCGCCTTCCTGCCGCCGACCCTGATTGCCAGTATCTACGGCATGAACTTCCACAAGTGGTTCCCGGAGCTGGACTGGAGCTTCGGCTATCCGTTCGCGCTGGGGCTGATGGTGGCGAGCGCGATCGCGCCGCTGTGGTATTTCAGGAAGCGTGGCTGGCTGAAGCTGGCTTAACTGGGGGGCATGGCGCGCGGCTGAAACTCCGCCAACTTGATGCCGGCTTCCGCGTGGGCACGGGGTGTCCACCCTACGTGAAAGAAAATTTCACCTGTCGTCGGTTGGTGAAATTTTATTTCACCGCCACGGCGCCCACAGGCTCGCGGAATCCTTCGCCGCCATCCTCGCAGCGCATCTTGCTGAGCACCTTCCCGCGCCGCGAGACGATCACCCCATCTTCGAATTCCGGCGTGCTGCCGTCTTCCGAGCGCGCCATCTTGCTGTAGACCGTGTAGGTATAGACACCGCGCTTGAACGCGACCGTGGTTTCGCCGCCGCCCACCAGCGGCGCGGATTTGACGGTGAAGGCGGCGCTGGCCTGGCGGCCGGGTTCGGGATAGCTCAGCTCGAGCTTGTCGGGGCCACCATAACGGTAGCTCAGCATGCCGCGGTCGCCGGCCTGGCGGCACAGGGACACCATCTTGCTGCCCACATGGCAGGCAAACACGACCGGTTCGCTTGGGGCGCACAGCGACGCGGCCTGCGCAGGGAAAGCGCAGCCGTAGGCCGCAGCGACGGCCAATTTACATGCCCAGTACTTTCTTGATGCTTGCAAGGCGCGCTCCGCGATCTTCCAGTCCATTCAGGCCGCCATTGACGGCGCGGGTTACTTGCTCGAGGTCGTCCAGGTCGGCAAGCGCGTTTACTGTACGCGCATCCCAGTAATAGAAAGCCGATTCGATGGCGTATTTGAGTTCGCTCATGAGGAGCTCGGGTTGTGCCACGAAGTCGACCGGGTCGGTCGGCGTGCGCGCATTGTGCGCGTCCGTGAAGGCCGCGTAGTTGGTCTTGCCGGTCAGCTGGATCAGGCCGCGCCCGCGGTAGCGGTAGCCGTCGCCCGAGGCTTCGTCGCCGTTGCCGAGGCGGTTCGCATACACGTAGGAGAGCAGGCGTTCAGGGTTGCCGGCATAGCTGTCCGCCTCGCTCCAGAGCTTGGGGCGCAGGCGTGCCGGCTGGCCGTCGGGACCGAGGCGGCACTCGTCGGCCGTGCGGTCGTATTGCAGGCGCCCGCCGCGGCAACCGAAGATTTCGCGCATGCGCGGGGCCGAATAATTGCCGTTCTCTTCCGCCGCGCGAAACGCGCTTTCATGGCCGATCTGCGCCAGGAAGTGCGCCAGGCGCAGCGGCGTGTGGACGGCGTAGCGGCGCGCGTAATCGTTCAGCGCATCGACGATGGCGGCGTAATACGATTCAGAGTTGGTGGCGTCGGCCGCCTGCAGCAGCGCAAGCGTGACCGCCGCCTGCCCCGCCTGGGGCAGCGGCTGCTGCGAGCGCGGCACCCGCGAACGGGGCGCGCCGGGAGGAGAGCGTCGGAGTCGTGCCATGATCAAACCCAACCGGAGTTGGATCCATGATGGCACAAGGGGCAGCGCGCGCCGCGCGGGGAAATCGCGCGGCTTTGCTCTTCCTTAAGCGATGCGGGCGAAAACTTTCCGTGCAGCTGAAATCGTTTCCGCAATGACCGCATCGTCATGCGCGGCGGACACGAAGCCCGCTTCGAACATGGCCGGCGCGAAATACACGCCTTCGTCCAGCATGCCGTGGAAGAAGGCATTGAAGCGGTTTTTATCGCCCGCCATCATCTGGCCATAGGTCGACGGCACCTTCTCGCTGAAATAGAAGCCGAACATGCCGCCCACCGCGTCGCCGCAGAAGGCGATGCCGGCTTCTTTCGCCGCCTCGGTGAGGCCTTTGATCAGCTTTTCGCCCTGGGCAGTCAGGTGCTCGTAAAAGCCCGGCTCCTGCACGATTTTCAGGGTCGTCATGCCGGCGGCGACGGCCACCGGATTGCCCGACAGGGTGCCGGCCTGGTAGACCGGGCCCAGCGGCGCCATCTTCTGCATCAGCTCACGCTTGCCGCCGAACGCCGCCACCGGCAGGCCGCCGCCGATGACTTTACCCAGCGCAGTCAGGTCCGGCGCGATGCCGTACATTTCCTGGGCGCCGCCCAGGCCCACGCGGAAGCCGCACATGACTTCGTCGAAAATCAGCACGGCGCCGTGCTCGGTGCACAGGTCGCGCATGCGCTGAAGGAATTCGGGCGTGGCGCGGATCAGGTTCATGTTGCCGGCGACCGGCTCGACGATCACGCAGGCGATGGTCTCGCCCATCGATTCGAAGGCGTCTTCCAGCTGGGCGACGTTGTTATAGTCGAGCACCAGGGTGTGCTTGACGAAGTCTTCCGGCACGCCGGCCGAGGTCGGGTTGCCGAAGGTGAGCAGGCCCGAGCCGGCTTTTACCAGCAGCGAATCGGCATGGCCGTGGTAGCAGCCTTCGAATTTCACGATCTTGTCGCGGCCGGTGGCGCCGCGCGCCAGGCGCAGCGCGCTCATGGTCGCTTCCGTGCCGGAGGAGACCAGGCGCACCTGCTCGATCGAGGGCACGAGCTTGCAGATTTCTTCGGCGATCTCGATCTCGCCTTCGGTCGGCGCGCCGAAGGACAGGCCATTGGCTGCCGCATCCTGCACCGCCTTGATCACTTTCGGGTGGGCGTGGCCGACGATGGCCGGGCCCCAGGAACCGATGTAGTCGATGTAGCGCTTGCCGTCGGCATCCCAGAAATACGGCCCTTCGGCGCGCGTGATGAAGCGCGGCGTGCCGCCCACCGAGCGGAAGGCGCGCACCGGCGAATTCACGCCGCCGGGGGTGGTTTCCTGGGCGCGGGCGAAGAGGGTATCGTTGCGGCTGTTGTTGCCAGATGCGGATTGCTCAGTCGTCATTTCGATGATGCTTTCTTGATGCCGTCCTGCGGCAGGAGGCGGTAAAAACGGTTGGGAACGAGCTTGCCCATGCCGAAGCGCTGGGCGTGCAGCAGGGCGCCGTAAGTGTATTCCTGGGCCAGGCGCAGGGCCTCGACGGCGTCCATGCCGCGCGCCATCAGGGCCACCAGCGCGCCCGAGAGCGTGCAGCCGGCGCCGAGGAAATGGCCGGGCAGGTGCTGCCAGTCGAGCGTGGTGACGCCTTCGTCGCGGTCGAACAGGGTATTGGTACGTTTGTGGCCGCTGCCGGCGGTGCCCGTGACGAGCACGTACTGGCAGCCGCGCGCGGTCAGTTCCGCCACATCGGTTTCCAGAGAACCTTCGACGCCGGCTTCGCGCCAGAGTTCGGCCATGCGTCCCAGTTCCGATTGCGACAATTGCAGCACGGTCGCTTGCGGCGCCAGAATCTGGCGGATCGAGGCCACGATGTCTTCGTCCGACATGCCGGAATCGGGCAGGGCGGAGAGGAAGGGGTCGACGATCAGCGGCACCTCGGCATAGTCCGAGACGATTTCGGCAAGCGCGGCGGCCTGCTCGATGCTGGCGATCGCGCCGATTTTGACGGCGGCGATCGGCATGTCTTCGAGCACCTGGCGCGCCTGATCGGCCATGACGCCGGTATCGACTTCATGCCATTCCTCGACGCGCGCGCTGTCCGACACCAGCAGCGCGGTGGTGATCGAGAGGGCGTGGCAGCCATGCGCGGCGAAGGTGGCGATATCTGCCTGTACGCCGAGTGCCCCGACAGGGTCGGACACCCCAAATGTGAGAATCAGTGGAGACGGTTGGTTTTGCACGACGGGTAGATTAAGATACCTGATTCTGCATTTTACTAGATCGAAGGAAGACAACGTGAGTAACGATACCACCGTGGCCGCTTACCAGACCTGGATGTGCCTGATCTGCGGGTGGGTCTACGACGAAGAGGCGGGCGCACCGGAAGACAATATCGCGCCCGGTACCCGCTGGGCCGATGTGCCGATGAACTGGACCTGTCCGGAATGTGGTGCCCGCAAAGACGATTTCGAGATGACCGCTATTTAATAGACTGGATAGGTGGTGGACCCGGTCCACCCCTGTAAACCCCCTATTTTCGATGTCGTTCAATTAATTCTGTTATCAAATCCACCCCACCCGATAACTTAATTTCTAGCCTCGCCAACAAGCTTTTCCCCTCTCCGTTTGCCGGTAGTTGACGCCGTGCAACACTTCGCGCACAAGCCGATCTCCCTATGCTATCTTGGCGATCCGTGCTGAAGTGAAACGAAAATGACGACATCGCAGCAAGTACCCGAACCGAGCGGCCTGACCGTCATGGTGGTCGACGACAGCAACACGATCCGCCGTTCGGCCGAGATTTTCCTGACCGCGGCGGGCTACCAGGTCGTACTGGCCGAAGACGGTTTCGACGCCCTCGCCAAGATCAACGACCACCATCCGGCGCTCGTCTTTTGCGACATCCTCATGCCGCGCCTGGACGGCTACCAGACCTGCGCCCTGATCAAGAAGAGCGCGCGTTTCCACGCGACGCCGGTGGTCATGCTGTCCTCGAAAGACGGCCTGTTCGACCGTGCGCGCGGCGCGATGGTCGGCTCGAGCGCCTACCTCACCAAGCCGTTTTCCAAAGACACCCTGCTCGCGGCCGTCCGCGAGCACACGGCCCCCAAAGCCTGAATCCCTAGAATTGCGGAGCCCACGTGGCCATTCATAAAATCCTGATCGTCGACGATTCCCCGACCGAGCGTTACTACCTGACCGACATCCTGGTCAAGAACGGCTTTTCCGTATCCACCGCCGACAACGGCGAAGACGCACTCGTTAAAATGCGCGCCGACCGTCCGGAGCTGATCCTGATGGACGTCGTCATGCCCGGCGCGAACGGCTTCCAGGTGACGCGCTCGATTGCACGCGACCCGGAGCTGGCCGCCATCCCGGTCATCATCTGCAGCAGCAAGAACCAGGAAACCGACCGCATCTGGGGCATGCGCCAGGGCGCCAAGGATTATTTCGTCAAGCCGGTCGACCCGGTCCAGCTGCTGGCCAGGATCGCGGCCCTCGCCGCACTGGACGCCTAATGAACGCGATTGTCGACAGCAGCGCACTGGCGCCGCAAGCAAACCGCCGCACCCGCCTGCGCGACTACCAGGCGCAGCTGCTCGAGCGCATGCAGGCCGCGCAAAGCGGCGCGGCCCAGGCCCATCACCAGCTCGGCGTGGCGATCGGCGCCGGGCGCTACCTGCTCGAACTGACCGAAGCCGGCGAGATCGTGCCCGTGGCGGCGCTGGCCGGCGTCCCACTGACCCAGCCCTGGTACCTGGGCCTGGCCAACGTGCGCGGCAGCCTGCTCGGCGTGATCGACCTGGCGCGCTATTTCGACGGCGAGGCCAGCGCGGCCGGCCCCGATGCGCGCCTGGTGTCGCTGGCGCCGCGCCTGGGCTTCAATTGCGCGCTGCTGGTCACACGGGTCTACGGCCTGCGCCGCGCCGGCGCAATGCACACCGACGGTTCGCAATTGCGCGACGCCGAAGGCCATGTCTGGACGCCGCTGTCGCTGGCGGCACTGGTGCGGGAAGAACGCTTCCTGCACGTCGCACTCTCCAACCAATAAAAACCGCCGCACCAGGAGCCGCAATGGGAATCGCGTCAAAGATGGGCTTGAATTTCTTCCCGAAGGGGAAGAGCGACAACGACACCGTGCTGGCGTCGCCGGACACGCGCTTCGGCGCCGATGTACTGCCTGAAACGCCTGCCGCTCCCGCAGCAGCGGGCGGCTCGGCCGAGGAAGCCATGCTGCGGCTCGGGAACGTGATGCAGCGCCGCGCACCCGCCGCGGCCGACGATGTCGAGGACGAGGACAACCTCAGCCTGCCGCTGATCGGCCACCTGTCGCTGCCGCGCCAGTTGCGCATCCTGCTCGTCGCGTTCGCGGCCGGGATCCTGGTCACCATTCTCTCGATGTGGCAGAACGCCGAGGGCAACGCCAAAGTCGCGGCCCAGATCCAGGTCGCCGGCGACATCCTGATGCACACCCAGCGCGCCGGCAAGGCGGCGCCGAACGCGCTTGCCGGCCGCCCGGATTCGTTCGCCCAGCTCGACGAAAGCCGCGCCGAAGTCGACCGCAGCATGCGCCTGCTCGGCAAGGGCGGGGAGATCGGCGGCGTCGGCATTCCGGCCGCCAGCGGCCGCCAGGCCGCCCAGCTGCAGCGCGTGCGCGCGACCTGGAGCGCGTCCGAGCAGGGCGCGGCCAACATCATCAAGATGAAGCCGGCCCTCATTGCCTTCGACAAGAGCGTGCGCCAGCTCGATGGCCTGGCATCGGAAATGCTGACCCTGACCGAAGACCTGATGGCGCAGAACGTCGAACGCGGCGCCAGCGCGCGCGAGCTGGCCGCGATCGGACGGATGATGATGCTGACCCAGCGCCTGGCGCGCGGCGCCAACCAGTTCTTTGCCATCGGCGTGCCGAACGACGATGCCGCCGTGCGCATCGGCGCCGACAGCGCAGCCTTCGAGCATGCGCTGGGCGAGCTCTTGTCGGGCGCCGCGGCCCAGCGCAATCCCGACCTGCGCGACAAGCTGGTGCAGGTGCAGACCCGTTTTAATGCCTTCCGCAAGGACTTCGCGCCCTTCCTCTACAATCCGGTCGCCTATTCGCAGGCCCGCGCCGCGGCGCGCACCATCCACCGCGACAACGAAGAGATCAAGAAGGAAGTCGCGGTCCTGCAGGGCGGCTACCGCGACCAGCAATCCTCGCAGAACGGCTGGTTCTGGATCCTGGTGGTGGCGTCGATCTTCACCCTGGCCACGGCCGGCTCGATCAGCCGCGTGATGCTGCAGGACTCGCACAACCGCACCCGCGGCGCCGACGCGCGCCGCCGCGAAGCCGAGGCGCTGCGCCAGCTGGCGCAAACCCAGGAAGAAGAAGCCAAGGCCACCAACAACCAGAACCAGGCCGCGATTTTGCGCCTGATGAACGAACTGCAGGAAGTGGCCGACGGCGACCTGACCGTGCACGCCACCGTCTCGGAAGACATCACCGGCGCGATCGCCGACTCGGTCAACTACACGGTCGAAGAGCTGCGCACCCTGGTGCAGCGCGTGACCACGACCGCCGAGCAGGTGACGCTGGCCTCGAACGAAGCGCAGGCCATTTCGACGGGCCTGCTGGGCGCGACCGGGCAGCAGTCGCGCGAGATCGAGGAAGCATCCTCGACGGTGCTGCGCATGGCTGGCGAAATCACGGACGTGTCGACCTCGGCCAACGAATCGGCCGAGGTGGCACGCCAGTCGGTGCTTGCGGCCGAGCAGGGCGCAACTGCCGTGCAGAACGCCATCTCCGGCATGCACGAGATCCGCGAGCAGATCCAGGAAACCTCCAAGCGCATCAAGCGCCTGGGCGAATCGTCGCAGGAGATCGGCGAGATCACCGAACTCATTTCCGACATTACCGAGCAGACCAACGTGCTGGCGCTGAACGCGGCGATCCAGGCCGCGTCGGCCGGCGAAGCAGGGCGCGGCTTCTCGGTCGTGGCCGAAGAGGTGCAGCGCCTGGCCGAACGTTCGGGCGAGGCGGCCAAGCAGATCGGCGCGCTGGTGCGCACGATTCAGACCGATACCCACGACGCCGCCGCGGCCATGGAAAAGTCGACCCAGGGCGTGGTCGAAGGTGCGCGCCTGTCGGATGCGGCCGGTGCGGCGCTGGCCGATATTTCGCGCGTCTCGAACCGCCTTGCGGAACTGATCCAGGGGATCTCGTTCGCAACCGGCCTGCAGGCGACGTCCGCCAACGGCGTGGCCTACAACATGCAGCACATCCTGTCGGTCACCGAGCATACCCAGGCCGGCACCGAACAGACCGCGCAGTCGATCCGCCAGCTGGCCCTGCTGGCGCAGGAACTGAAAAACTCGGTGTCGCGCTTCCGCGTCGCCCCTTGAGCCGCATTTAGAGCCGACCTTTGAACATGACCTCATCCCAGCACGCGCCCGCATTTGACACCGGTCCCCTGTCGTGGGTGATCGGCGAGATCCGCGGTGCGCTCGAACGCGCCAGCGCCGCCCTGAACGACGCCGCCACGCGCGCCAGCGAAGCCCAGCCGACCCTGCTGCTGCATGCGAAGACGCACCTGCACCAGGCACACGGCGCGCTGCAGATGGTCGATGTCGAGGGCGTGGGCTTGCTGACCGCTGCCGCCGAGCGCGCGCTGGACCGGTTCAAGGAGCGCTCGCTCGACTGCAGCGCCGACAGCGTCAAAGCCGTGCGCGAGGCTTTCGGCGCGATCGGCGAATACCTCGACGAACTGGTGGCGGGCAGCGCGCCGCAGCCGGTGCGCCTGTTCCCGTATTACCGCGCGCTGCAGGAGCTGCTTGGCGCCGAGCGCATCCACCCGTCCGACCTCCTGAACATCGACACCGCGCGCAGCGCCGAACTGCCGCGCGCGGACGACGAGGCCGCGCCCGACTACGCGGCCTGCCGCGCCATGTTCGAAAAATCCCTCCTGCCTTACCTGAAAAGTACCGACGCCGAAGCGCAGCGCCTGCACGCGGGCGCACTGGCGGCGGCCATCGCGCCGCTGGCCCACAGCGGGACTGACGCCCAGGCACGCACGGCCTGGCGCGCGCTGCATGCCTTCGCCACCCTGGTGGCCGATGGCGTGCTGGCCGCCGACCTGTATGTGAAACAGCTGTTCGGCCAGATCAACCTGCAATTGCGGCGCCTGTCGCAGGGACAGGCGGGCCTGCCCGACACGATGCTGCGCGACGCGCTGTTTTTCATCGCGGCTGCTCGTGAGGGCGAGGGCGAGGGCGAGGCTGCGCTGCTGCGCCGCGCCTTCGGGCTCGAGGGCGCGGTGCCGGCCAACTACACCGAGCGCCGCTATGGCAAGGTCGATCCGGCCGCGCTGAAGACGGCGAAGGAAGCGCTGGCGCGCTCGAAGTCCGACTGGGACCAGCTGGCCGTGCACGCCGACGATCACCGCGAGGCCGATTTCAACGCGGCGCTGGCGACGCTGGCCGGCGCCAGCGAAAAACTCGGCGCGCCGGCGCTGGCCCAGCTGCTGCGCGAGCTTGGCCAGGCAGCGAATGATTCCATCGGCTCGAGCCGCAACGACCAGTTCAGCCTTGAAATGGCCACCGCCATGCTCTTCGTCGAGCACGGCCTGGACCAGGTACGCCAGCTGCCCGACGATTTCGGCCAGCACGCCGAAGTGGTGGGCCAGCGCCTGCTGGCCCTGGCCGCCGGCGAAACGCCGCCCGTGGCGCCCGACTGGCAGAATGAATTGGCGCACCAGATCCAGCAGGGCCAGACGGTGGCCGTGCTGGCGGGCGAAATCAAGTCCGGCCTGCGCCAGGTCGAAAAACTGCTCGACGAGTATTACGACGCCCCCCAGCACAAGCGCGGCGCCTTGAGCGCGGCCAGCCCGGTGCTGCATCAGATCCAGGGCGCGCTCGCTATCCTCGACCTCGAAGCGGCTGCGCGCACCGCGCACCATGTGCGCGAAGCGGTGGCCCGGATGACCGAGGGCGACGGCGACGTCCAGGCGCAATCCGGCGCGCTGCACAACATCGCGCGCAACATCGGCGCGCTCGGCTTCTTCACCGACATGCTGGCGCAAAACAGCGAGAGCGCAAAAAGCCGTTTCGTCTTCGACGAGGAAGCGCAACTGCTGCGTGAACTGAGCTTCGAGCAGGCCAGCCTCGCGCAGGAACCAGCCGTGGCGCCTGCCGCCCCGGCCGCCTCGCAGGCGCCGGCCAGCGTGCCGGAAGGCGCGGGCATCGACGCCGAACTGCTCGAGATCTTCGTTGCCGAAGCGCGCGAAGTGCTCGACACGGTGGCCGCCACGCTGCCGCAGCTGCGCAGCACCCCGCAAGACCAGGAAGCACTGACCATCGTGCGGCGCGCCTTCCATACGCTCAAGGGCAGCGCGCGCATGGTCAGCCTCGATGAATTCGCGGCCGGCGCCGCGGCAGTCGAGCGCGCCATGAACGTCTGGCTGGCCGACGCGCGCGCCGCCACGCCCGATTTGCTCGACCTGGTCGAGTACGCACATGCGGGGCTCACGCCCTGGGTGGCGGAGCTGGAAGCGGGTGGCGCATCGGCACGCGACAGTGCGGAGCTGATCGCGGCGGGCGAACGCGTGCAGGCGGGCGGCGCGTTTGCTGCTGAAGCACCGCAAGTGATCGTTCCCGATGCGACGCCGGCCGAGCCTGAGGCGGCTGCGCTCGAAGAACCGGAAGTGCCGAGCAATGTCATCGCCCTGCCGACGGCCACGCGCCCGGCGCCGGCGGCCGACGAGAACATGCACCGCGTCGGCACGCTCGAGATCCCGCTGGGCCTGTACAACATCTATGTCGCCGAAACCGATGAGCTGGTGCGCCTGCTCGAACGCGATTTCGGCGAGTGGCGCCACGAAGCGGGCCGCCCGGTCAGCACGGACGCGCTCAAGGCCGTGCACACGCTCACCGGCATCTCCGGCACGGTCGGTTTCCTCGCCTTGCGCGACCTGGCCCAGGCCCTGGAGACGGCGCTCGAGATGCTGGCCGCGCCGGCGCCGGCCCTTTCGTCCGCCCAGCACGACGTGTTTGACGCCGTGCTGGTGCGCGTGCGCCAGATGCTGCAGGCCTTTGGACGCGACGAACTGGCCCCGGCCCAGCCGGACATGCTGGCCCAGCTCGATGCCTTGCGCGACGCGCTGGCGCAGCAGCAGGCCGCCGCCGCGTATGGCGACGCCGGTCCTGGCCTGACGCAACAGCTCGACACCTTGTTCGAACAGACTTACGAGAGCCTGGTGGCCGAGCCGCCGGTGATCGAGCAAGCCGCGCCGCCGCTGGAGGGCAAGCCCGCCGCCGGCGACGCCGTCGACGACGACCTGTTTGGCGTCGATTTCGACGCCCTGTTCGATGCGCCGGAAACGCCTGCCCCGGCCACCGCCGAAGAAGCGCCGGCCGATGTCGTGGCCGAGGACGACGTCGCCTACGCCGCGCCGGAAGAACTGCGCGCACCGGAACCCGAACCAGCGCCGCAGGCGCAAGCCCGGCCGGAAGCGATCGAACGTTCCCTGGCCCTGCCTGCCGAGAGCAGCACGCTTGCGGCCGAGCCGGTGCTGCACGACGAGCTCGATCCCGACCTGCTGCCGGTGTTCCTGGAAGAGGCGGCCGACCTGCTGCCGCAGATCGGCAATGGCCTGCGCCAGTGGCAGCACAATCCGCACGACCCGGCGCCGGCGCAGGGTTTATTGCGTACGCTGCACACGGTCAAGGGCAGCGCGCGCATGGCCGGCGCGATGCGCATCGGCCAGCACACGCACGAGCTGGAAACGCAGGTCGAGAACATGGTCCACGCGGGCACCACGCTGCCTGCCGCGTTCGATGAGCTGATGGCCAACTACGACACGGCGCTGGCCTTGTTCGAGCAATTGGTGCAGCCGGCGCAGGCGCTCGAGGCGGAGTCGCCGGCGATCGCGCCGTCCACTGATATTGCTCCCGTGCTCGATGCCCTGGCTCCGCTGGAAGCCCGTACGCCGCTGGTGCGTGTGCGCGCCGACATCCTCGACCGCCTGGTGACCCAGGCCGGCGAGGTCTCGATCACGCGCTCGAAACTGGAAAACCAGATGGGCGTGCTGAAAGGCGCGCTGTCGGACTTCTCGGACAACCTGGGCCGCCTGCGGCGCCAGTTGCGCGAAGTCGAGATGCAGGCCGAATCGCAGATCGCCTCGCGCATGTCGATCGCCGGCGAACGCGAATTCGATCCGCTCGAATTCGACCGTTTCACGCGCCTGCAGGAACTGACGCGCATGATGGCCGAAAGCGTCAACGACGTCGCCTCCTTCCACGAGTCGCTCTCGCGCACGGTCGACGGGGCGGGTGAAGAACTTGCCGCCCAGTCGCGCATGACGCGCGACCTGCAGCGCGACCTGATGCGGGTGCGGATGGTGCCGTTCGCGAGCCTGTCCGAACGCCTGTTCCGGGTCGCACGGCAGACGGCGAAAGAGACTGATAAACGGGTCAACCTGGATATCCGCGGCGGCGCCGTGGAAATCGACCGCAGCGTGCTGGAACAGATGGCCGCGCCGTTCGAACACCTGCTGCGCAACGCCATCGTGCACGGCATCGAGGCGCGCGCCGACCGTGTTGCAGCCAACAAGCCGGAAACGGGCGAACTGCTGGTGCAGGTCAGCCAGCAGGGCAATGAAGTCGTGCTGCAGTTCAGCGACGACGGCGCCGGACTCGACCTGGAACGCATCCGCGCCAAGGCCGCTACTCTGGGCCTGGTGGCGCCGGACGCCGCGCTGAGCGACGAGGAGGCAGCCGAACTGATTTTCGCGCCGGGCTTCTCGACCGCCGATACGCTGACCGAACTGGCCGGGCGCGGCGTCGGCATGGACGTGGTGCGCTCCGAGGCGCAGGCGCTGGGCGGACGGGTGACGATCGACACCCAGCGTGGCAGCGGCGCGCGCTTCACGATCCGCCTGCCGCTGACGCTGGCCGTGACGCAAGTGGTGCTGGTGTCCAGCGCCGGCAAGACCTATGCGCTGCCTTCGACCCTGGTCGAGCAGGTGGTGCAGGTGCGCGAAGCGGACCTGGCCACGGCTTTTGACGCCGGCACGATCGAGGCAGGCGGCCAGGTGCTGGCCTTCCACTATCTGCCGGCGCTGCTGGGAGAAGGAGAGCGGTTCGAACCCGGCCTGCGTTCGCGTCCGGTGCTGGTGCTCGACAGCGCCGGCGAGCGCATCGCGCTGCAGGTGGACGAGGTGCTCGGCAACCGCGAGGTGGTGATCAAGAACCTGGGACCGCAGCTGGCGCGCGTGCCGGGCATTGCCGGCGCCACCGTGCTCGGCACCGGCGACATCGTCCTGATCCTCAATCCCCTGGCCCTGGGCCGCAATGCCGGCACGGCCACGCCGGTGCCCGCTGCCAGCCAGCCGGCGCCCGTGCATCGGCCGATGGTGATGGTGGTCGACGATTCGCTCACGGTGCGCCGCGTGACCCAGCGCCTGCTCGAACGCGAGGGGTATCGCGTTGCGCTGGCCAAGGATGGCGTCGACGCCCTGGCGCAGCTGCCCGAGGTGCGGCCCGACCTGATGCTGGTCGATATCGAAATGCCGCGCATGGACGGTTTCGACCTGGTGCGCCACGTGCGCGGCGACGCGGCGACCGCCACGCTGCCGGTCATCATGATCACCTCGCGCACGGCGGATAAACACCGCAACGTCGCGCTGGGGCTGGGCGTGAATGCGTATTTCGGCAAGCCGTTCCAGGAGCCGGTGTTGCTGGGGGCGATTGCGGGCTTGTTGAATCAGGAGATGCCGGAAGCGTAAATAGTCGAAACGGGTGACGGATACCCGTAGGGTGGGCGGGTTCCCCGCCCACGCGTTCAACCGATGCGAGATCCGCCCGTACGGCGACGCATACGTCAACGATCGACGCGTGGGCGGCAGAGCCGCCCACCCTACGTCCTGCTAATCGACGCTGGCTTTGACCACAGCAAACCGCTCCAAGGTCCGCTGCCTCGCCTCCGCATGGTCAACGACCGGCTCCGGATAATCCCTCCCCAGCACAATCCCGCACGCCTTCAGCTCATCCGCCGGCACCAGCCACGGCGCATGGATATCGCGCGCGTCCAGCTTCGCCAGCTGCGGCAAATACTGCCGAATGAATTCCCCCTGCTTATCGAAACGCAGCGACTGCGTGGTCGGATTAAAAATCCTGAACCAGGGCTGCGCATCGCACCCGGTCGACGCCGCCCACTGCCAGCCGCCGACGTTCGAGGCCAGGTCGTAATCGTTCAGCTGGCGCGCGAAATAGCGCTCGCCCCAGCGCCAGTCGATGCCGAGGTCCTTGACCAAAAA
Organism: Massilia sp. FBCC-B171; assembly: GCF_059134155.1. Lineage (NCBI taxonomy): Bacteria > Pseudomonadati > Pseudomonadota > Betaproteobacteria > Burkholderiales > Oxalobacteraceae > Massilia > Massilia sp. FBCC-B171. The sequence goes on from NZ_CP101443.1 coordinate 722,262, forward strand.
ACTCGCCGTCACCATGCGCAGCCGGTTGTGCATGAAGCCGGTCGTGTTCAGCTGCAGCATGGCCGCATCCACCAGCGGGAAGCCGGTACGGCCTTCGCACCAGGCGCCGAACAGCGCGGTAGCCGCGTCGCCTGCTTCCCAGGCGACGGCGTCGAACGCCGGCTTGAACGACTGCTGCGCGATGTGCGGATGGTGGAACAGGATCATCGCGTAAAAATCGCGCCAGATCAGTTCCGACAGCCACACCGGCGCGCCGGCGCCGCCGGCGCCATTGGCCATCATCTGCCTGAGCGTGCGCACCAGGTGGCGCACCGAGGTGGTGCCGAAGCGCAGGTGGACCGACAGGCGCGAGGTCGAATCGAGGGCGGGAAAATCGCGCGCCGTGCCGTAGTCGGCCAGGCGCGGCAGGAAGTCCTCGAACAACTGGGTGGCGCCGGACATGCCGGGCGGGGCGGGCAGGGGGCCGTCGTCGAAACCGAGTTCGGCCAGGCTGGGCAGCGGCGTGGCCGGGACCGGCGCGAAGCCGGCCGCATGGGGTTCGATCATCCAGGGTGCGGCGGCTTCCGGCTGCGCGTTCAGGCGCTTGAGCCAGGCGTTTTTATAGGGCGTAAACACCCCGTAGATGCCGCCGGCCAGGGTCAGCACCTCGCTTTTCTCGAAGATGACCTGGTCCTTGAAGCGCAGCAGGGCGCGCCCCTCGGCTTGCAGCGCCTCGGCCACGCGTGCATCGCGGGCGATCGCGTCCGGCTCGTAGTCCTCGTTGAGGTAGACGGCGTTGACGCCCAGTTGCGCCGCTAAGTCAGGGATGAGCTCGTGCGCCGCGCCATGGCGTACCAGCAGGCCGCCGCCCAGTTTGCGCAGCTCGGCATCGAGTTCATGCAGGCTGGCGTGGATGAAACGCACGCGGCGGTCGTCGCGCGGCAACCCGGCGAGGATGGCGGTATCGAACACGAACACGCAGACCACGCTGCCGCCGTGCTGGACGGCGTCGCGCAGGGCGTGGTGCAGGGCGGCGTGGTCGAAAGCGCGCAGGTCGCGGCGGAACCAGACGAGGGACTTGCTTTTCGGAATCATCGTGTTTTCAGTCAACAGGGCGGGCCATTTTACGGGCTAGGATCGATCCGTTGCGCCCTCCAGGCGCCGTACTTGCCGCGCGCAACGGCGCTCACGGTGGCCAGTCGCGCGTTTCAGTGTAAACTATCGAAAAGCCTAATGTTGTTGTCTGGATAGTAGTAACTAAACAGTGGGCTTCGGGAAACCGCGACGGGTGGACGATCCAACGCGCGGCCGGTCGATCGAGGTTCTCCCAGAGAGCGAGCCAACAGAGAGTCAGCGTATGAAGAAAAGCAAAATCGGCACCACTCTGCCCATGGCCGGCCTGCCGCAAGGCGGCGAAACACTCGGCAATATCGGTCCGGCACCGTCAGGGTTGAATTTAGCCAATCATTTCCTCATCGCCATGCCTTCCATGGAAGACCCGATCTTCGGCGGCGCGGTGGTCTACGTCTGCGAGCACAACGAGAAGGGCGTGCTCGGGGTCGTCATCAACAAGCCGACCGACATGACGATGGAGGTGCTGTTCGACCGCATCGACCTGAAACTGTCCGAAGGCTTGCGCTCGCACGTGGTCGACGAGCCGATCATGTTCGGCGGCCCGGTCCAGGACGACCGCGGCTTCGTGCTGCACAGCCCGAGCGGCCGCTATTCGTCCTCGCTCAACGTGACCGAGGAAGTGGCCTTCACCACCTCGATCGACGTGCTCGAGGCGGTCGCCAGCGGCGCCGGTCCGGCGCGCATGCTGGTCTCGATCGGCTACGCCGGCTGGAGCCCGGGCCAGCTCGAGGAAGAACTCTCGCGCAACGGCTGGCTCACCGTCGGCGCCGATGCGCACGTGCTGTTCGACCTGCCGATCGAGGAACGCTACAACGCCGCCATCAAACTACTGGGCATCGACCCGATGATGCTCGCCGCCGAGGCCGGCCATGCGTGACAATGGTTGACATCGTTTTCGGCTTCGATTTCGGCATCAAGCGTATCGGTATCGCGATGGGCAATACGCTCACCGGGCAGGCCCAGCCTCTCACGGTGGTCAACGCCATCGACAACGCCACCCGCTTCACCACCATCGGCAAGCTGATCGGCGAGTGGCGCCCGGCGCGTTTGGTCGTCGGCGAGCCGCGCCATCCCGACGGCGCCGAGCACGACATGACCCTGCGCGCGCGCCGCTTCGCCAACCAGCTGCACGGACGCTTCGACCTGCCCGTCGAGCTGGTCGACGAGCGCTATTCGTCCGTCGTGATTCCCGCCAAGCGCGGCGAGATCATCGACGCCAAGGCCGCCGCCATCATTTTGCAACAATACTTTGACGATCATGCCAACAACTAATCAAGACTTCGATGCCGAGGCGCTGTACCGCGACCTGCTCGAACAGGTGCGCGCCGGCCTTGCCAGCGCACCCGATGCCGCCATCGTCGGCATCCACTCGGGCGGCGCCTGGCTGGCCGAACGGCTTGCCGCCGACCTCGACCTGAAAGCGCGGCTCGGCTTCATCGACGTCTCGTTCTACCGCGACGACTATGCGAAGAAGGGCCTGCATCCGGACGTGAAGCCGACCCACATCGGCTTCAACGTCGACGGCGCCACCATCCTGCTGGTCGACGACGTGCTCTACACGGGCCGCACCACGCGCGCCGCGATCAACGTGCTGTTCGACTACGGCCGCCCGGCCTGCATCAAGCTGGCGGCGCTGGCCGACCGCGGCGGGCGCGAGCTTCCCGTGGCGCCCGATTTCGTCGGCGTGACCACCACGCTCGCAGACAAGCAGCTGCTGTCGCTGGCCCGCGACGCAAGCGGTCAACTCTCGCTCACGATCGAAGACGACAATGCCGAAACTGTACAATAATCCGCAACTGAACAAGAACGGCGAGCTGCAGCACCTGCTCACCATCGAAGGCCTGCCCAAGTCCATCGTCAACCACATCCTCGACACCGCGCAGAGTTTCGTCGGCATCTCCGACCGCGAAGTGAAGAAGGTGCCGCTCATGCGCGGCAAGAGCGTGTTCAACCTCTTCTTCGAAAACAGCACGCGCACCCGCACCACCTTCGAGATCGCTTCCAAGCGCCTGTCGGCCGACGTCATCAACCTCAATATCCAGGCTTCGTCGACCACCAAGGGCGAGTCGCTGCTCGACACCATCGACAACCTGGCTGCCATGCATGCCGACATGTTCGTGGTGCGCCATGCGCAGTCGGGCGCGCCTTACCTGATCGCCAAGCACCTCAACGACAGCGGCCGCAAGGAGATCCACGTGGTCAACGCCGGCGACGGGCGCCATGCGCACCCGACGCAGGGCCTGCTCGACATGTACACGATCCGCCACTACAAGCAGGATTTCACGAACCTGCGCGTGGCCATCGTCGGCGACATCCTGCACAGCCGCGTGGCGCGTTCGGACATCCATGCCTTGACCACCCTGGGCGTGCCGGAAGTGCGCGCCATCGGCCCGCAGACGCTGCTGCCGAGCGGCCTGGAACACATGGGCGTGCGCGTGTTTAACAACATGGACGAGGGACTGAAAGACGTCGACGTCATCATCATGCTGCGCCTGCAGAACGAACGCATGTCGGGCGCGCTGCTGCCCTCGGCCCAGGAGTATTTCAAGAGCTATGGCCTGACGCCCGAGCGCCTGGCGCTGGCCAAGCCCGACGCCATCGTGATGCACCCGGGACCGATGAACCGCGGCGTCGAGATCGACTCGGCGGTGGCCGACGGCAAGCAGGCCGTGATCCTGCCGCAGGTGACCTTCGGCATTGCGGTGCGCATGGCAGTGATGAGTATTTTGGCGGGAGGCAGGGCGTGAACTTCGCACGGATGAAACTACATATCAAGAACGGGCGCCTGATCGACCCGGCAAACAGCATCGACCGCGTCACGGACCTGTTCGTCGCCGACGGCAAGGTGCTGGCGGTGGGCGATGCGCCCGCGGGCTTCACGGCCGATACCACCTTCGACGCCAGCGGCCTGGTGGTCGCCCCCGGCCTGGTCGACCTCTCGGCGCGCCTGCGCGAGCCGGGCTATGAATACAAGGCGACGCTGGAGTCCGAAATGCGCGCCGCGGTGCAGGGCGGCGTGACCACGCTGGTCTGCCCGCCCGACACCGACCCGGTGTTGGATGAGCCGGGCCTGGTCGAGATGCTGAAACACCGCGCGCGCAACCTCGATCTGGCCCACGTGCACCCGCTGGGCGCGCTGACCATGGGCCTGAGGGGCGAAGCCCTGACCGAGATGGCCGAGCTCACCGAAGCCGGCTGCATCGGCTTCGCCCAGGCCGAGGTGCCGATCCTCGACACCAACGTCCTGCTGCGCGCCCTGCAATACGCCAAAACCTTCGGCTACACCGTCTGGCTGCGTGCGCAGGATCCGCACATCGGCCGCGGCGGCGTCGCCCACAGCGGCCCGCTGGCCACGCGCCTGGGCCTGTCGGGCGTGCCGGTGATGGCCGAGACCATCGCGCTGAACACGATTTTCGAACTGGTGCGCTCCACCGGCGCGCGCGTGCACCTGTGCCGGATCTCGTCCGCCGCGGGCCTGGCCCTGGTGCGGGCGGCGAAAAAGGAAGGCCTGCCGGTCAGCTGCGACGTCGGCGTGCACCACCTGCACATGACCGACGCCGACATCGGCTTCTTCGACTCCAACGCGCGCCTGACGCCGCCGCTGCGCAGCGGCCGCGACCGCGACGCGATCACCGCGGGCCTGCTGGACGGCACGATCGACGCCGTCTGCTCGGACCACACGCCGGTCGACGACGACGAAAAGCTGCTGCCTTTCGCCGAAGCCTCGCCTGGCGCCACCGGCCTGGAGCTGCTGCTTTCCTTGATGCTGAAATGGGCGCAGGAGCAGCACGGCAGCGACGCCTTGCCGCTGGCGCTGGCCAAGGTCACGGCCCATGCGGCGCGTACCGCCGGGTTGCCGGCCGGGCAGCTGGGCGTGGGCGCGCAAGCCGACATCGTGCTGTTCGACCCGGAGACGCGCTGGCTGGTGAATGGCGCGGCGCTGGCCAGCCAGGGCAAGCACACGCCTTTCCTTGGCTATGAGCTCACCGGACAGGTGAAAGCCACCGTCGTCGGCGGGCGCATCGCTTACCAGCGTTAACCGGTACGCGGGGCGCAAGCCCCGCTTTTTTATTTGCCATGACTCGACTTCGCCTTGCCTGGCGCCTCGCGCGCCTGACCGTCCACCTGCTTGCGGGCCTGGCGACCTGCGCGCTTGTCTTTCCCTGGGCGCGCCGCGGCCTGCGCGACGCGGCCACACGGCGCTGGTCGCGCCGGCTGCTGGCCATCTGCAACGTGCGGGTAGAGGCGGCGCCCGGCGCCGCGCCGCTCGAGCATGCGCTGTTCGTGGCGAACCACATCTCCTGGCTCGACATCTTCGTCATCAATTCGCTGTATCCCTGCCGCTTCGTGGCCAAGTCCGAAATCCGCGCCTGGCCGGTGCTGGGCTGGCTGGCGGCGGCGGCCGGCACGGTCTTCATCGCGCGCGGCAACCGGCGCGAACTGCGCCATATCTTCAAGGGGATCGTAACGGTGCTGGGGCAGGGCGAGCGGGTCGCCTTCTTCCCGGAAGGGACCGTCGCCCAGCAGGGCACGGTGCTGCCGTTCCACGCCAACCTGTTCGAGGCGGCGATCGATGCGCGCGTGGCGGTGCAGCCCTGCGCGCTGGCCTATCTCGACGAGGCGGGTAATTGGCACCGCGGCGTCGACTACACGGGCGACGTGAGTTTCGGCGACAGCATCGTCACCATCCTGCAAGGTCCGCAGGTAAGGGCGCGCCTGGCTTGCCTGGCGCCCCTGGCAGGCGCCGGCGCGCACCGCAGGGAATTGGCTCAGGCCGCGCACGACGCGATCCAGGCGGCCCTGGTGCCTGCCGCCCGGCCGGCCGAGCCAGCGCCGCTGCCGGGCCGCTGAGAGCGCTCTAGGCCTTGCCGGCGTGCGGCCGGTATTCGGGGCAGTCCACCTGCAGCAGGCCGCGGTCGTCCAGGCACACGGCGGTAAGCTTGCCGCCCCAGACGCAGCCGCTGTCCAGACCCACCAGGTTCGGGCGCAGGATCAGGCCCAGCGCCGACCAGTGGCCGAACACCACCGTCACATCCATCGTGCGCCGCCCCGGCAGGTCGAACCAGGGCAGCAGGCCCGATCCGATCGGTCCGCTCTCGCTTTCCTTGTGCGCGAAATCCATGGTCCCGTCGGGCAGGCACAGGCGCATGCGCGTCAGGGCGTTCACGATGCAGCGCAGGCGCTCCATGCCGGTCAAGCTGTCGTCCCAGCGGTCCGGCTGGTTGCCGTACATATTGGCCAGGAAATCGACCCAGCCGTCGCCGCGCAGCACCTCCTCGACCTCGTTGGCCAGGGCCATCGTCTGGGCCGCGTCCCACTGCGGCGCCACCCCGGCATGCACCAGCAGATGGGCATCGACGAACATCGCCAGCGGCCGCCCGCGCAGCCAGGCCATCAGCTCGTCGCGGTCGGACGCGGCCAGGATCTCGTCGAGGGTGTCGGACTTGCTCGCCGCCTGCGCGCCGGCGGCCACCGCCAGCAGGTGCAGGTCGTGGTTGCCGAGCAGGGCCTCGACCCGGCCGGCGCTGGTTTCGGCCAGCGCCTTCATGCGCCGCAGCGCCAGCAGCGACTCCGGTCCGCGGTTGATCAGGTCGCCCACAAACAGGATGCGCGCGTGGGTACCGGCGCCGGCGTCGCTGGCGATCTTCTCGAGCAGGGCTTCGGCTTCGTGGGCGCAACCCTGCAGGTCGCCTATGACATAGGTTTTCATGGTCTGTATTCCAGTCCCGCCGCCGTGGGCGCCGTGGAGATTATTCTGTTGAATGCCGCCGGCGCAGCTGTGCGATCGGATAGTGTGCTTTGGAGGGCATACTAAATGATTTTGCCCGGGGCCGTTGTCCGTCGGGGACGGCCGGCCTCGCCGGTGCCGGCGCAATAGCGGACCGTTGATTATCCTGGCCGGACAGGACTTATTCCGTTTCCGGCAATTGACGGGCGAGCACGGCTCAATTTGCCGTGCAACTTTTTAGTGCGCAGCCTTGCCGATCGAATCGCATTTTCGATACGCCGCCGCACGCGATCTGGCGCAATTTCCAACACTGCCCATGCGGTAAACTGGCGTGCCCGGGAACAGGGCCGTTATCCGGTTAGAATAGATTCGAGGTCTTGACGCTCCTGGCCTCATTGCAAGCATGTTGACGTGCATCCTCCAGCGCCGCCGCAGTATGCCTGGGGGGCGGCCGCCCGTCGCGCCATGACACCGCGGGATATCCATGTTTTCATTCTTTGTCAGCTTCGTCTGTTCGGCCCTGCTGACCCTGCTCGTGATCAAGCAGGCGAAACTGCATGGACCGGCGCTCGATACCGACTTCAAAGGCGTCCAGCGCGCGCACACATACCTGGTAGCGCGCATAGGCGGCTTGCCGATCTATCTGTCGGTGGTATTTGCCGCAGCCATCTCGATCTGGCGCCAGCCGGCGCTGCTGGAATTGCTGCCCCTATTGCTGCTGTGCGCATTTGTCGCCTTTATCGGCGGCGTGCTCGAGGACTATACGGGCGCGGTGCGGCCATCGCGCCGCTTATTGCTGACAATGGCCGGTGCTGCGCTCGCGTATTGGCTGCTCGACGCAAAAATCCAGCGCATCGACCTGCCGTTCAGCCTCGTCATCCTCGCGTCCGGCTGGCTTGCATTGCCGCTGACGGTATTGGCGGTGGCGGGAATCGCGAACGCCGTGAATATCATCGACGGCTTCAATGGACTGGCAAGCATGGTCACGATCTGCATGCTGTTGTCATTGGCCTATGTGGCGTTGCAGGTAGACGACATGTTCATCCTCATTACCGCCCTGATGGTGGCCGGTGCAACGGCCGGCTTCCTGATCTGGAATTATCCGGTAGGCCTGATTTTCCTCGGCGACGGTGGTGCCTATTTCATCGGATTCATGCTCGGCGAACTGGCCCTGCTGCTGGTCATGCGCAATCCGGAAGTGTCGACCTGGTACGCGGCACTGCTGCTCATTTATCCTGCATTCGAAACGATTTTTTCAGCTTATCGGCGCATGTTTGTGCGCGGGAAATCGCCGGCGGTACCCGACGGTATTCACTTGCACAGCCTTATTTTCAGGCGTATTGTCAGGTGGACCGTAGGGAAAAAAGAAGCACGTGCGCTGCTCCAGCGTAATGCGCGCACTTCGCCTTATTTGTGGCTCTTTTCACTGATGGCAGTCATCCCTGCTACATTGTTCTGGCAGAATACAATCGTCTTGATAGTATTCTGTTTATTGTTCGTTATCAGCTACCTGTGGTTGTATGCGCGTATTGTTCGATTCAAGTCCCCTAGATGGCTGATTTGGCGCAAGAAGGACTGGCAATAAATTGCCAATGTAGTATATTGCGACATTTGGTGAGAATTCACCTGAATTGGATTAACCCAACTTTTGAGGAACGATGATGGATCTGTCAAATATGTCGGTTGGCGATTTGCGCAACCTGCAGGAACAAATCAAGCAGGAAATGAAACAGCGTGAGCATCAGGAAGTGCAGCAGGCACGCGAGCAGATCCTGGCTATCGCTCAAAAGGTTGGCGTTCCGCTGAAAGACCTGATCAATACGCCGGCACGCGGAACCAAAACCGGTTCGGTCGCAGTGCGTTATCGCCACCCGGACAATTCGTCGCAGCAGTGGACCGGTCGCGGCCGTCAGCCTAAGTGGGTCAAGGAATGGGTTGAAGGCGGAAAATCCCTGGACAAGCTGCGCGTGTGATTGGAACCTCGATAAACCTACTGCGCGTCGAACTGTCGGCCTGCGGTGCTCGCTGTACAGTCGTACAGCTCCGCTCCTCGGCCAACATTTCTTCCGCTCGCTACGGTTTCTCGAGGTCCCGTTAAGCTAACTCTGTTCCGCTTTTAGAACATCGAGAAGCTGAAGTGCGAATCGTTTCACGTTACTAGCGCTCGCTGGTAACTCTCCAGCCGGCCAGTGGGATTACCCATTGGCCGCGCTTGCCGCTACAATACCCTCTGTTTTGTCATCCTCTTATCATTGGCGTTTGCCGCCCTCCGTATTGGCGGAGTGGGCCGAGCACGACGGCGCCCGACTTTTCAAGGTAGAACATGGTTGCTCTTTCAAAAACGATTTTCAAGGCGTATGACATCCGCGGCGTCATCGGCAGCACCCTCGACGAAGGCGTGGCACGCTCGATCGGCCAGGCGTTCGGCCAGGCGTCGCTGGCCAAGGGTGAGCGCAAGGTCGTGATCGGCCGCGATGGCCGCCTGTCGGGTCCTGCGCTGACCGCCGCGCTGGCCGAAGGCTTGCAGGCCGCCGGCGTCGACGTCATCGACCTCGGCATGGTCGCCACCCCCATGGTCTACTTCGCCACCAATGTCCTCGAAGGCACGCGCTCGGGCATCATGGTCACCGGCAGCCACAACCCGCCGGACTACAACGGCTTCAAGATGGTGCTCGCCAGCGAAGCGATCCACGGCGAAGCGATCACCGCGCTGTACGACAGCATCCAGGCGCACGACGGCAGCAGCGCCGCCGCGCCCGGCAGCTACAGCACCCACGACATCCGCGCGGCCTACCTCGAGCGCATCATTGGCGACGTCAAGGTAGCGCGCCCGATCAAGATCGCGGTCGACTGCGGCAATGGCGTGGCCGGCGCCTTCGCGGGCGACCTGTACCGCGGCATGGGTTGCGAAGTCGTCGAACTGTTCTGCGAAGTCGACGGCCACTTCCCGAACCACCACCCGGACCCGGCACACCCTGAAAACCTGCAGGACCTGATCCGCGCGCTGCAAACGAGCGACGCCGAGATCGGCCTGGCCTTTGACGGCGACGGCGACCGCCTCGGCATCGTCACCAAGGACGGCCAGATCATTTATCCGGACCGTCAGATGATGCTGTTCGCGGCCGATGTGTTGTCGCGCAACCCGGGCGCCGAGATCCTGTATGACGTCAAATGCACGCGCCACCTGGCGCCCTACATCGAGCAGCACGGCGGCCGTCCGCTGATGTACAAGACCGGCCACTCGCTGGTGAAAGCCAAGCTGCGCGAAACCGGCGCCCCGCTGGGCGGCGAAATGAGCGGCCACATCTTCTTCAAGGACCGCTGGTACGGCTTCGACGACGGCCTGTATTCGGGCGCGCGCATGCTCGAGCTGTTGACCAGAACGGACGACCCGTCGGCATTGCTGAACGCGCTGCCGATGGCGATCAGCACCCCGGAACTGCACCTGCACCTGAACGAAGGCGAGAACTTCGCCCTGATCGACAAGCTGCGCACCGATGCCACCTTCCCGAGCTCCGAGAAGATCAACGACATCGACGGCCTGCGCGTCGAGTACCCGGACGGCTTCGGCCTGGCCCGCTCCTCGAACACGACCCCGGTCGTGGTGCTGCGTTTCGAGGGCGAGACGCCGGAAGCGCTGGCACGCATCCAGGACGAGTTCCGCAGCGTGATCCTGGCCGCCAAGCCGGACGCCAAGCTGCCGTTCTGACGCGGGGCCGGTGTGAAGATCCTGCTGGTGCGGGTGTCGTCCCTGGGCGACGTCCTGCACAACCTGCCGATGGTGGCCGACATCCTGCGCCACCATCCGCAGGCGACGATCGACTGGGTGGTCGAAGAGGGCTATGTCAGCCTGGTGCGCCTGAATTCCAGGGTTCGCAAAATCATTCCGTTCGCGCTGCGGCGCTGGCGCAAAGGTTTGCGTAACCCGAGTGTGCGCGCCGAGATCAAGGCCTTCTTGCGCACCCTGCGCGAAGAAGAATACGACTTCGTCTTCGACACCCAGGGCCTCCTGAAAACCGGGATCGTCATGGGCGGCGCACGCGTCAAGCGCGGCGGGCGCAAGGTGGGACTGGCCAACGGCAGCGAGGGTTCCGGCTACGAAGGCATCTCGCGCCTGTTCCATACCGAGAGCATTCCGCTCGACCCGCGTACCCACGCCGTTGCACGCGGGCGCCTGGTGGCGGGCGCGGCGCTCGGCTATCCGGTCGACACGGCCCCCGATTTCGGCCTGCCGCCGCCAGCGGCCGCGCAGCGCCCCGACTGGCTGCCGGCCGAGGACTACGCCGTCTTCTTCCACGGCACCGCACGCGACGCCAAGAAGTGGGCGAGCGCCAACTGGATCGCCACCGGGCTGGCACTGGCGCCGATGCCGGTCCTGCTGCCCTGGGGCTCCGAGGCCGAAAAACGCGAAGCCGAGGCCTTGGCCGCGCAGCTGCCGAACGCGCGCGTGCTGCCCAAACTGTCGATGATGGACGCCGTGACCCTGGCACAGCAGGCCGCGCTGGCCATTGGCGTCGACACCGGCCTGACCCATATCGCGGCGGCCTTCTACCGGCCGACCGTGGAGATCTATGCCGATTCGCCGAAGTGGAAGACCGAGGGCAACTGGTCGCCCTGCATCGTCAACCTCGGCGACAAGGGCGTGCCGCCATCGAGCGGCGAGGTGATCGCCGCCGCGCGGCGCCTGCTGGGCGCGCGATGAACCGCCCGCTGTACTCTTTCCTGTGGTGGCTGGCGCTGCCGCTGGTGCTGGCGCGCCTGTGGTGGCGCGGGCGCAAGGAGCCGGGCTATCGCGCGCACCTGGGCGAACGCCTCGGCCTGTACGGCGCGCCGCTCCCCGCGCGCAGGACCTTCATGGTGCACGCCGTCTCGGTGGGCGAGACGCGCGCCGCCGAGCCGCTGGTCGAAGCGCTGCTGGCTCAATGGCCCGACAGCCGCGTGCTCCTGACCCACATGACGCCCACCGGCCGCGCCACCGGGCGCGCGCTGTTCGCGCAGCACGGCGAGCGCGTGATCCAGTCTTATCTTCCCTACGACACCGGCTTCATGGTGCGCCGCTTCCTGCGCCATTTCGCGCCGCGCATCTGCATCCTGATGGAGACCGAAGTCTGGCCCAACCTGATCGCCGGCTGCGCCGCGCAACAGGTGCCGGTGGCGTTGGTGAACGCGCGCCTGTCGGAGCGCTCGCTGCGCCGCGGCCAGCGTTTCGGCACCCTGATGTCGGGCGCGGCGCGCGCGATCACGACGGTCGCTGCCCAGACCGAACTCGATGCCGAGCGCATCCGCTCGCTCGGCGCGCCCAAGGTGGCCGTGACCGGCAGCATCAAGTTCGACGTCGTGCCGCCCCAGGCGGCGCTCGATACCGGCGCCTGGCTGCGCGCGCATTTTGCACAGCGCCCGGTGCTGCTGTGCGCCAGCACGCGCGAAGGCGAAGAGGCGCTGATCCTGGACGCCTACACGCGCCTGGAAAACCGGCCGGCCGGCATGCTGCTGGCGATCGTGCCGCGCCACCCGCAGCGTTTCGGCGAAGTCGAGCAACTGGTGCCCGCACGCGGCCTGTCGGTCCAGCGCCGTTCCGCGATCGGCGACGGTGCGGTCGACGCCGACGTCCTGCTCGGTGACTCGATGGGCGAGATGTTCGCCTATTACGCGGCCTGCGACTGCGCCTTCATCGGCGGCAGCCTGCTGCCGCTGGGCGGGCAGAATTTGATCGAGGCCTGCGCGCTGGGCAAACCGGTACTCGTCGGCGAGCACACGTTCAACTTCCTCGACGCCACCGAGGAAGCGGTCGCGGCTGGTGCGGCCCTGCGCGCGGCGGACGCCGACAGCCTGCTGGCGCAAGCCGTGCGGCTTTTATGCGACGCGCATGAGCGCACGAAAATGGGTAGCAATGCGGCGGAATTTGCAAGCCGCCATCGTGGCGCGACCCTGCGCACTGTTGAACTCCTGCAACGGGAATTCCATTAGGTTTTGTTACCATTGTTTTTTGAGTTCGGTAGAAAAAAGGGGGCGCGCATGTCGTCATTAAATCACCCGGAGCCGGGCGGCAGCGGCAAGCCGATGGCCATGATGGCGCATGGCGCAGCTGACGGCGCCAATGACGGTTTCTATGGTGCGTCCAAAGCGTCTGCTTTGCCGGCGCTCGGTACGGCGCTGGGCGACCTGCATTTCTTTGTGCGCTATTCGCTGCGCGAGTACACCGCCTTCATGTGGCAGCACGGCGGCTTCCTGATCCGCCGCCGCCGCGTCGCCTGGCCGGCCAGTCTCTACCTGCGCGTCAAGAGCACCGCCAGCGCGGCCTTCAATTTCGTGATGCTCGGGCGCGGTCGCCGCACCTACGAATTCACCATCGACGAACACGGCATCGTGCGCACCAGCGGCGGCGTAACGCTCATTAACTGGGCCGACGTGATGGCCGTGCGCACCTATTCGCGCGGCTTCATGATGGTGTTGAAGCGCGGGACGCTGCCGATTCCATATCGCTGTTTGAACGAAGCGCAGCGCGGCGCGATGCGCGGGCTGGCGGAGGCGAGGCGGGATCATTTGCTGAACTAGAACGCCTAGTGGCAGGCGTTTCAGGAGCGCGGGCGTTCGCTGAACGCGTGGGCCTCGGCGGCCCCGCGGAAACCCGCCCACCCTACGGGTCATAGGTACACGTCAACGAAGGGATGTAGCGTGGGCGGGTCCCCCGCCCACGCGTTCAACCAGCTTCAATTCAGCCGATCAACCGATCAATCGGTAAACAACACCGGCATCTCATGCGACCTGCGCCGCAACTCCAGGCGCGCCCCATCGTAATCCGCATACACCTCACCGACGACCGCCCAGAACTGCGGGCTGTGGTTCATCTCGCGCAGGTGCGCCAGTTCGTGCACGACCACATAATCGACCAGCGGCAGCGCGTAGTGCACCAGGCGCCAGTTCAGGCGGATGCTGCCGCCCACCGTGCATGAACCCCAGCGCGTGCCGGCCGAGGACAGGGTCAGGGCGCTGTAGCGCACGGCCAGCTGCGGCGCGTAGAAGTCGAGGCGCTCGGTAAACAAACGCTTTGCCTCGGCCTGGAACCAGATCTTGACGCGCTCCTTCACCTGCCACTCGGACAGGCCCGGCGTCACGCCCACATTCAGTTCGCGCGCCTCGGAATCGAATACGCAATGGCTGCGCGCCGCCGGCTGCAGGCGCAAGGTGATCTCGCCGCCCAAATAGGGCAGGCGCGCGCCGTCTTCCCAGACCAGCGGCGCGCGCTCGGCGCGTTTTGCGCGCCGTTCGCCGCGTTCGTGCAGCTTGGTCAGGATCCAGCGCTGCTTGGCGCGGATTGCGTTGTCGATGTCGGGCAGGATGGCGCGCCGCGGCGCCGTCACGTGCAGGCCGTCGTCGTCGATCATGAAGCCGATCGAGCGGCGCGCCGAGCGTTTCAGTTCGTAGTCGACGGCGTAGTGGCCCAGCACGATGCGGCGCAGGGGCGGATCGTCGGCGGTGCGTGGCGGGGAGGGCAGGTTGATGCGCGGCGGGGCCGGCGGCGCCTTGAACAGGGGCTGCGGCGGCACCGGCTTGGCGGACAGCGTCAGGGGTGCGTCCAGCACCCGCTGGAACGGGTCCGGTGCGCTTGCGGCTGATGCGAACAAATCGAGTTGGGGCCCGGCGATCTTCGGGGAATTCATTTCATGCAATGGAGGTGCTGTGATCAGGCCGCCAACTTCGTTCAGCCATCGGTGTAGACGTGGGGCGAAATGACGCGCATTTCTGATTCTATCCAATTTTCGACCTCTTGCATCAGGCTCTCGGGGGTGTGGTGTTCTGGCGATATCGGTTTGCCGATCGAGACCGTCACGAGTCCCGGCCGCTTGATGAACGAATTCTTCGGCCAGCACTCACCTGAATTATGCGCGATCGGGACGACAACGGCTTGGGTTTCGACAGCGAGACGTGCCCCACCGCTCTTGTACTTTCCCTTTTTTCCAACAGGGATGCGCGTCCCCTCCGGGAACATGATGATCCACTGGCCATCGGCCAGGCGCCGCTTGCCGTGGCGGACCACGTGGGCAAAGGCGTTCTTGCCTTCGCTGCGGTCGATCGGAATCATGCGCAGCAGCGCCATCGCCCAGCCGAAGAAGGGGATGTACAGGATTTCCTTCTTGAAGACGAAGACCAGCGGGCGGATCAGGTTCGGCAGCAGGAAGATGGTCTCCCAGGCCGACTGGTGTTTCGAGAGCACGATCGCCGGCGCGTCCGGCAGGTTCTCATAGCCCTTGAACTTGTAGCGGATGCCGCAGATGACCTTCAGGCACCAGATGATGAAGACGTTCCAGCGCGAGGTGACCCAGAAGCGCTTGTTGTACGGAAGCGGGGCGACCAGGAAGCAGACGCAGGCCCAGACCACGGTGGCCAGCACCATCACGACGGTAAACAGGAGGGATCGCAGGAAGGGGACGACGTTGCGCAAGAAGGACTCTCTTTATTGGGTAATGGATTGGTGATTCAGCCGTTGGTGCGCGGCGCCGCCTTGAGCAGCGTCGTGACCATCGCCGCCAGGTCGGGGAAGACCTGGGTACCGGGCGGCAGGCCCCCGGTCTCCTGGGTTTTCTCGCCCTTGCCGGTCAGGACCAGGTTGGGCAGGCAGCCTTTGACATAGCCGGCCTGCAGGTCGCGCAGCGAGTCGCCGACCGTCGGCACGCCCTTCAGGCTGACCTTGAAACGCTTGCTGATCTCCTCGAACATGCCGGCCTTGGGCTTCCTGCAGTCGCAGTTGTCGACGGCCGCATGCGGGCAGAAGAACACCGCGTCGATGTCGGCGCCAACCTGCTGGGCGGCGTTGTGCATCTTCTGGTGGATCGCGTTCAGGGTCGGCATGTCGAACAGTTCGCGCGCGATGCCGGACTGGTTCGAGGCGATGATGACGCGGTAGCCGGCCTGGTTCAGGCGTGCGATCGCCTCGAGCGAGCCGGGGATCGGAATCCACTCGGCCGGGCTCTTGATGAAATCCGGCGAGTCATGGTTGATGACCCCGTCGCGGTCGAGGATGATCAGCTTCATGGTGAATCCTTAGGCCGCCAGCTTCGAAATGTCGGCGACGCGGTTCATCATGCCGTGCAGGCTGGATAACAAAGCGAGGCGGTTGTTGCGCAGCGCCTCGTCCTCGGCCATCACCATCACGTCGTTGAAGAAGGCATCGACTTCGTCGCGCATCTGCGCCAGCGTTTGCAGGGCGCCGGAGAAATCGCCCTGGGCGAAGGCGCCCGCCACGTCGGATTCGAGCAGCTTCATCTTCGTGGCCAGCTTGGCCTCGGCCGGCTCGACCAGCAGCTCGGCCTTGATCGCGGCGTCCTTCGGCATCGCCGCCTCGTTCTTCTTGAGGATGTTGGTGATGCGCTTGTTGGCCGCGGCCAGCGAGCTTGACTCAGGCAGTGCGGCAAAGGCCTGCACCGCTTCCAGGCGCTGCACCACGTCGTCGACGCGGTCCGGGTTCTGGGCCAGCACCGCTTCCACTTCGTTCGGGGTGAAGCCGCGCTCGCGCAGCATGCCGCGCAGGCGCTCCAGCATGAAGACGCCGACTTCTTCGCGCGGGTCCTTGAAGGCAGCCTGGCCTGCGAAGACGCCGGCAGCATCGCCCAGTAGTTCGGAGATCGACAGCGGCAGGCGTTTCTCCACCAGCATGCGCATCACGCCCAGGGCGTGGCGGCGCAGTGCGAACGGATCCTTTTCGCCGGTCGGCTGCAGGCCGATGGCCCAGATGCCGACCAGGGTTTCGAGCTTGTCGGCCAGTGCCACCACGAGACCGGTGTTCGTCGACGGCAGCTTGTCGCCGGCAAAGCGCGGCTGGTAGTGCTCGGAGGCGGCCAGTGCGACTTCATCCGGCTCGCCGTCGTGGCGCGCGTAATAGGTGCCCATGATGCCTTGCAGCTCGGGGAACTCGCCGACCATGTCGGTCAGCAGGTCGGCCTTGGCCAGGCGGGCGCCGCGCTCGGCCAGCGCCACGTCGTAGCCGAGGCGCTTGGCAATCGCGCCGGCCAGCTGCGTGACGCGTTCGGTGCGTTCAGCCTGCGTGCCCAGCTTGTTGTGGTAGACCACATTGGACAGCATCGGCAGGCGCGATTCGAGCGTCTTCTTCTTGTCCTGCTCGAAGAAGAATTTGGCGTCCGACAGGCGCGGGCGCACGACGCGCTCGTTGCCGCCGACGATGTGCTGCGGGTCGTCGGTGGCAATGTTCGAGACGATCAGGAAGCGCGAACGCAGCTTGCCTTCGCTGTCCGTCAGCGCGAAATACTTCTGGTTCGTCTGCATGGTCAGGATCAGGCATTCCTGCGGCACGGAGAGGAAGGTTTCCTCGAACCGGCATTCATACACGACCGGCCATTCAACCAGGGCCGCGACTTCGTCGAGCAGCGACTCGGGCATCAGGACCTGGTCGGCGCCGGCTTTTTCCAGCAGCTGGGCGCGGATGCTTTCCTTGCGCGCCTCCGCTCCAGCGATCACCTTGCCCTCGTTCTCGAGGACGGCGGCGTAATGGTCGGCATGCGTGATGGCGATCGACTGGCCGTGCGACAGGAAGCGGTGGCCCATGGTCTGGCGGCCGGCATCCAGGCCCAGCAGGGTCAGGGGCAGCACCTGTTCGCCGAACAGGGCCAGCAGCAGGTGCACCGGGCGCACGAATTGCACGGTGGTCGCGTCGGGGCGCTGGTAGCTCATCAGCTTCGGGATCGGCAGCTTGGCCACCGTCTCGGTGAGCACGTCCTGCAGGCCGCCGGCCAGCGCGCTGCCCGCTGCGGTATAGGTGTAGAAGAAGCTCTCGGCCTTGCCGTCCTGGGCGCGTTCGAGATCGGCGATGGCCAGGTCAGGGAAACCGATCGCGGCCAGCTTCTTGGCCAGCGGTGCGCTCGGGTTGCCGTCCTTGTCGAGGGCGACCGACACCGGCAGCACCTTTTCGCGGATGCTTTTGTCGGGCGAGGTAGCGCGCACCTGCGTGATCGACACCGCCAGGCGGCGCGGGGTGGCGTAAGGCGTGACGACGCTGCCCTCATCGAGGAAGCCGCGCGCCTTCAGGCCGTTGGCAATGCCGGTGGCAAAGGCGGCGCCCAGTTTGACGAGCGCTTTCGGAGGCAGTTCTTCGGTCTGCAGTTCGACGAGTAGTGTTTGATTCATGGGATTCTGTTCTGGTCTGGTCCGGGATGCTCAGGCGGCGGCTTGGGTCACAGGTGCGCCCAGCATTGGGAAGCCGAGCTTTTCGCGCGAGTCGTAATAGGCCTGGGCCACCAGGCGCGACAGCGTGCGCACGCGGCCGATGTAGGCGGCGCGTTCGGTCACCGAAATGGCGCCACGGGCATCGAGCATGTTGAAGCTGTGCGAGGCCTTCATGATCTGCTCGTAAGCGGGCAGGGTCAGTTCCAGTTCGATCAGGCGCTTGGCCTCCGACTCGTGGTTGGCAAAAGCCTGGAACAGCAGTTCCGTGTTCGCGTGCTCGAAGTTATAGGTCGACTGCTCCACCTCATTTTGGTGGAAGACGTCGCCATACGACAGCTTCTTCGTCACCGGTTCGCCGGCCGCACCATTCTCTTCCCACTCGGTCCAGACCAGGTCATAGACGTTTTCCACGCCCTGCAGGTACATCGCCAGGCGCTCGATGCCGTAGGTGATTTCGCCCAGCACCGGCTTGCAATCGAGCCCGCCGACTTGCTGGAAATAGGTGAACTGCGTCACTTCCATGCCGTTCAGCCAGACTTCCCAGCCCAGGCCCCAGGCGCCCAGGGTCGGGCTTTCCCAGTCGTCTTCCACGAAACGCACGTCGTTCTTTTTCAGGTCCAGGCCAAGCGCTTCGAGCGAACCGAGATACAGATCGAGGATGTTTTCCGGCGCCGGCTTCAGGACCACCTGGTACTGGTAATAGTGCTGCAGGCGGTTCGGATTCTCGCCATAGCGGCCATCCTTCGGACGGCGCGAAGGTTGCACGTAAGCGGCGCGCCAGGGCTCGGGGCCAATCGCGCGCAAGAAGGTGCCAGTGTGGAAGGTGCCGGCACCCACTTCCATGTCGTAAGGCTGGAGCAGGGCGCAACCTTGCTTGTCCCAGTAGGATTGCAAGGTCAGGATGATTTGTTGGAATGTGAGCATCTTAGTGGGCGCCGCGCGCAATGAGGCGCGGACACGGTGAGTTTGCCAAATGGCCAATTCTAGCGGATTCTGCCCGGCCTCTGGGGCCGAGATGGGCTCAACCAGGCGACATTGGCCTCTCATTGCCCTTTTTCTTGCGGTAATTTCGCCCAGAAAACCAGGCGCCCAGCAATGCGAGCGCGCCCAGCAGCAGGAAGGCATAGTTACCAAAGCGGATAAACGGTGTCATGCCGGTGGTGCCGCGCACGGTCGCCGTCAGCACGCCCTCGGTATAAAAGGGCAGTTGCTGCACGATCCGGCCGCGGCCGTCGATGATGGCGGTGGCGCCGTCATTCGTCGAGCGCAGCATCGGGCGTCCGGTTTCCAGCGTGCGCATGCGCGAAATCTGCAGGTGTTGCGGAATCGCGTAGGACTGGCCGTACCAGGACAGATTCGACATGTTCAAGAGCAGCGTCGCCGGGCGCGGCGCATTGCGCAGCTGGTAGGCGATCTCTTCGCCGAACACGTCCTCATAACAAATGTTCGGCAGCACCAGCTGGTCCTTGACCGGGAAGGGGGCCTGCATGAGCTTGCCGCGCGTGGCGTCGTTCAGCGGAATGTTGAGCATGTCGGTGAACCAGCGGAAGCCCGGCGGAATGAATTCGCCGAAGGGCACCAGGTGCGCCTTGTCATAGCGGTAGGGCGCCGGCTGCGGGGTCAGCGCGATCACGCTGTTGGCGTACTGGCGCGGGCCGTCGAGCAGGGGAATACCGACCGCGAGCGTGCTGCCGCTGGTGCTGGCGAAACGCTGCAAATTGGCGAGGTAACCCGGCGGCAACTCTTGCGGGAAGCTCGGGATCGCCGTTTCCGGGGTGGCGATCAGGTCGGCGGGTGCCGTGGTGATCATCGCCTCGTATTTCTGCAAAATGCTCGACAGGAAGGCGTAGTCGAACTTGCGGTCTTGCGGGATATTTCCCTGCAACAGGCGTACGCTGATCGGCTGCCCGGTTTCATGGGTCCACTCGATGTGGCGCAGTCCATAGCCCGACATTAGCACGGCGCCCAGCAGGCCGATGGCCCAGGGGCGCGCGCGCTGGGTCAGCATCGTCAGGCAGCCGCCGCAGAAAGCCACCAGCACGCCAATGCCGTAGACGCCGATCAGCGGCGCGTAGCCCGCCAGGGGCGCAGTGTCGTGCGCATAGCCGGACACCGACCAGGGGAAACCGGTAAACACCCAGCCACGCATCCATTCGGACACGCCCCAGGTGACGGGCAGCACCAGCAGCACGAAAGGAATCAGGGGCAGCGTCCAGCGCCGCCTGAGCCAGGTCGCAACCCCCGTGGCAAACGCCCCGAACAGGCCCATGTAGAGGCCGAGCAGGACGATGCCGATCGCCCCCAGGATCGCCGGCAGGTGGGCGAAACGGGTCATCAGGATATATAACCAGTGCATGGCGCCGACCGACCAGCCGAAGCCGAAGGCCCAGCCGAGCAGGGTGGCGCGTTTCACGGAGCTGCCGAGCCCGACCTGGTAGAACAGCCAGCCCAGCAGCAGGAACTGCAGCGGCCACCAGCCGAAGGGCTCGAAGGAAAAGAGGGAGGCGCCGCCGGCGAGGGCGGCGATGACAAGTTCACGCAGGGAAGGACGCGTGCCCCGCACGGCGGGCACGGGCGCGCTGGCGGGACGGCGGCGCAGCATCAGTCGTCGGCGTCGCGGGCGTGCTGCGAAGGCGGCAGCTTTTCGACCAGCAAAACGTGGATCTGGCGCGCGTCGGCGCGCAGCACTTCGAAGCGCAAATTACGCAGGGTGAATTCTTCGCCCTTGTGCGGCATGCGGCCCAGGTGACCGGCGACAAAACCGCCGATGGTGTCGGCTTCGTCTTCCGGCAGGTCGACGCCGATTTCTTCGTTGAACTGGTCGATTTCCGTCAGCGCTTTCACGCGCCAGCGCGGGCCGAGCTGGCCTTCCTTGACCGACAGGACGTTGTCTTCTTCCTCGTCGAAATCGTATTCGTCTTCGATGTCGCCGACGATCTGTTCCAGCACGTCTTCGATCGTGATCAGGCCGGCCACGCCGCTGTACTCGTCGACGACGATGGCCATGTGGTTGTGGTTCGCACGGAAATCGCGCAGCAGCACGTTCAGGCGTTTCGATTCCGGAATGAAGATCGCCGGGCGCAGCATGGCGCGCACGTCGAACGTTTTCTCGGAGTAATACCGCAGCAAATCCTTGGCCAGCAGGATGCCGACTACCTTGTCGCGCTCGCCTTCGATGGCAGGGAAGCGCGAGTGCTGGGTTTCCAGCACGATCGGCAGCCACTCTTCGATCGGATCGGTGATGTCGACCACGTCCATCTGGGAACGGGGCACCATGATGTCGCGCGCCGACAAGTCGGAGACCTGGAACACACCTTCGATCATCGACAGGGCGTCGGCGTCGATCAGGTTGCGCTCGTGTGCTTCGTGCAGCACTTCGAGCAGCTCGGTGCGGTTTTCTGGCTCGGGGGAGATGAATGCGGTCAGTCGTTCGAAGAGCGACCTGTGCGGTTTGGCGTCCGGTCGGACGTCAGTGGGATACTCGGGCATAGTTGGCGTGAAGCCGTTGTTACGATGGACGTAGCATACACCAAAAGCGGCCCCACCAGAGCGCGCGAGCCCGGACGGGGGGCTCCTCAGCACGCCGCACGGGCTTGCTTTATCATGTTTCAATTGGCCAAATAGCAAAGGAAACAGCATGCCCGCCCTCACCATCAACGGCACCACCACCACCCTCGACGTGCCCGACGACATGCCCCTGTTATGGGTGCTGCGCGATGTGGCGGGTCTTACCGGCACCAAGTTCGGCTGCGGCCAGGCCCTGTGCGGCGCCTGCACCGTCCACCTCGACGGCCAGCCGATCCGCTCGTGCGTGACCCCTGTCTCGGCGGCGGCGGGCAAGAAGATCGTCACGATCGAGGCGATCGGCCAGGACCCGGTCGGCGCCAAGGTGCAGGACGCCTGGCGCCAGATCGACGTGGTGCAGTGCGGTTATTGCCAGTCCGGCCAGATCATGTCGGCCACGGCCCTGTTGCAGGCGACACCGAAACCGAGCGACGCCGACATCGACAATGCGATGTCCGGCAATATCTGCCGCTGCGGCACCTACGGGCGCATTCGCCAGGCGATCAAGATCGCCGCTGCCAAATAAGGGATGCACATGAGCCAGGATAATAAAACACACCAAGTGCCGAATTCGCGCCGCCGCTTCATGCAAATCGGCGCCACTGCCGGCGGCGGCCTGCTGTTCGGTTTCTCGCTGTTTGGCTGCAATAAGGATAGCGACCGCAAGGACGTGCCCGCCGAAAAAGCAGTCGGCCAGGCCAGTACCGAGCATTCCGACACCCCGGCGGGCCTCGCACGCGACGCCTTCATTCGCATCGACCGCGCCGGCATCGTCACCCTGATCATCCACAAGGTCGAGATGGGGCAGGGCACGTTTACCTCGATGCCGATGCTGCTGGCCGAGGAGCTCGGGGCCGACTTGTCGAAAGTGAAACTCGAGCAGGCGCCGGCCAACAACGAGCTGTATGCCGACCCCATGCTCGGCGGCCAGGTCACCGGCGGCTCCACTTCCGTGCGCGGCGCCTGGAAGCCGCTGCGCGAAGCGGGCGCCATGGTGCGCAGCGTGCTGGTGGCGGCTGCCGCCAAGAACTGGAATGTCGATACCAACGAGCTGCAAGTGGTGGCCGGTTCCGTGCGCCACCAGGCCTCAGGCCGTTCGGCCCACTTCGGCGAGCTGGTCGACGCGGCCTCGAAGATGGAATTGCCGAAGAACGTCAAGCTGAAGGCGCCGGAGCAATTTGTGCTGATCGGCAAATCGATGAAGCGCATGGATTCGGTCGTCAAGACCAACGGCGAAGCCCTGTTCGGCATCGACGCGCGCTTGCCGAACATGGGGATCGCCGCCGTGGCGGCTTCGCCCGTGACGGGCGGCAAGCTGGTCGGCGTGGATGAAGCGAAGGCGATGGCGGTGAAGGGCGTGCGCCAGGTGCTGCGCCTGGAGGGCGCCGTGGCGGTCGTGGCCGACCATTTCTGGGCAGCCAAGCAGGGCCTGGCGGCGGCCGCTCCGCGCTGGGACGACGGCGCCAACGGTAAAGTTTCGTTGGCCGGCATCGTGGCCGACATGATGAAAGTGTCGGAAGGCACGGGCGCAGTCGCCAAGAACGCGGGCGACGCCATCAAGGCATTGGGCCAGGAGGGCGGGCGCAAGATCGAAGCCGTCTACGAAATGCCTTTCCTGGCCCACGCAACCATGGAACCGATGAATTGCACGGTCGACCTGCGCGCGGACGGCTGCGACCTCTGGGTCGGTACCCAAGTGCCGGCGCTGGCGCAGGGCGCTGCGGCCAAGGTGGCCGGCATCCCGGTCGAGAAGGTCAAGGTCCACAACTATTATCTAGGCGGCGGTTTCGGGCGCCGGCTGGAAGTCGATTACGTGATCCAGGCCGTGGCGTTTGCGAAACTGACCAAGGGACCGGTGAAATTCATCTGGACCCGCGAAGAAGATATTCAGCACGACATGTTCCGCCCGTATTACGTCGACCGCCTGTCCGCTCGCCTGGACGACAAGGGCCGCCTGGCAGCCTGGTTCCATCGCGTGACGGGCTCGTCGATCATGTCGCGCTTCGCACCGCCGGCCGTGAAAAATGGCGTCGACCCGGATGCGGTCGAGGGCGCGGCCGAACTGCAGTACACGATTCCCGATATGCGGGTGGAATACGTGCGCCATGAACCGGCCGGCGTGCCGACCGCCTTCTGGCGCGGCGTCGGGCCGACCCACAATGTCTTCGTGGTCGAAAGTTTCATCGACGAACTGGCCCAGGCATCGAAGCAGGACCCGTTGGCCTTCCGCCGCGCCCTGCTCGATAAATCGCCGCGCACGCTCGCCGTGCTGAACCTGGCGGCGCAGAAAGCGGGCTGGGGCAAGCCGCTGGCGCCGATTGCCGGGCGCAAGGTCGGGCGCGGCGTGTCGACCCAGTTCGCCTTCGGCAGCTACATGGCGCAGGTGGCGGAAGTCTCGGTGGGCCCGGACGGCGACGTGCGCGTGCACCGGGTCGTGTGCGCGGTCGACTGCGGCCAGGCGATCAATCCGGACACCATCGTCGCGCAGCTGGAAGGCGGCATCGTCTTCGGCGCGACGGCGGCCTTGTGGAACGAGATCACGATCGACAAGGGCCGGGTCCAGCAGACCAATTTCGGCGATTACCGCATGATGCGCATCAACGAGGCGCCGACAGTGGAAGTGCACATCGTCACCAGCAAGGATGAACCGGGCGGCATCGGCGAGCCGGGCACCTCGGGCATTGCGCCGGCGCTGGCCAATGCCGTGTTCGCGGCGACCGGCAAGCGGATTCGCAAGCTGCCGATCGGCGAGCAGCTGAAGGGGGCGTAAAAAAACCGGCGCAGGTGGTGTGATCCACCACATGCGCCGGTTTTCCGGTTACTCGAAACCCTATTCCGCGTACGGATCCGGGTAGCCGAGTACTTCCATGATGTCGCGCTCGAACTGTTCCATCTCTTCCGCTTCCTCGTCATGCTCGTGGTCATACCCTTGCGCATGCAGGACGCCGTGCACCACCAGGTGCGCCGCGTGTTCCTCGACCGTCTTCTTCTGTTCAGTCGCTTCGCGCTGCAGCACGTCCGTGCACAGGATGATGTCGGCCTGGGTCGGCTCGTCCTCGCCCAGCTCTTCGCCTTCGTTATAGGCGAAGGTCAGCACATTGGTCGCATAGTCCTTGCCGCGGTAGTCGCGGTTCAGCGTTTGCCCTTCGGCACTGTCGACGAAGCGCACCGTCAGTTCGGCCGGCCCGAGCAGGGTGGCGCGCACCCAGCGCTCCACCATTTCCGGGGTCAGGGTCGATTCGAGGCGGGCGTCCGGGTACTGGACGTCCAGGTCAAGCGGATGGTTTTTTTCTTGCATTGCGTACAGGGGTTGGTTTTGGCAAGGCGCCCATTTCCAGGACGGCATTCGATTTTTCGTAGGCGTCGACGATGCGGCCCACCAGCGGGTGGCGTACCACGTCGGCGCTCGAGAATTGCGTGAAGGCGATGCCGCGCACGTCTTTCAGCACATGCATGGCGTCGATCAAACCGCTGCGCTGGGTCTTGTGCAGGTCAACCTGGGTGACGTCGCCCGTCACCACGGCCTTGCTGCCGAAACCGATACGCGTCAGGAACATCTTCATCTGCTCGGCGGTCGTGTTCTGCGCCTCGTCGAGGATGACGAAGGCGTGGTTCAGCGTACGGCCGCGCATGTAGGCCAGCGGGGCGATCTCGATCACCTGCTTCTCGAAGAGTTTTTGCGTGCGGTCAAATCCGAGCAAGTCGTACAGCGCGTCGTACAGCGGGCGAAGGTAGGGATCGACCTTCTGGCTCATGTCGCCCGGCAAGAAGCCGAGGCGCTCGCCCGCTTCGACGGCAGGACGGGTCAGGATGATGCGTTTCACGGCATCGCGTTCCAGCGCGTCGACCGCGCAGGCCACGGCGAGATAAGTCTTGCCGGTACCGGCCGGGCCGATGCCGAAACTGATGTCGTGCTCGAGCACGGCCTTCAGGTACTGGATCTGGTGCGGCGTACGGCCGCGCAGGTCGCTGCGGCGGGTTTTCAGCGTCGGGCTGACGAGCTCGGCGTCGTCCCCGCCCTCCGCCGCCGCACTTGGTGCAGCTTCCGCCTTGGGCTCGGCGCCCTCGATGCTCGGCTTCAGGCCGGCGCGCTGTTCGACCAGGGCCAGCTGCACTTCCTCGATCGGCACGATCTTGTTGGCCACGGCATAGAAACGCTCGAGCAGCTCGACCGCGCGCTCGGCGTTGGCGCCATTGACGATGAATTTTTCGCCGCGGCGGAAAATGGTAACGTCCAGCGCCGCGCCGATCTGGCGCAGGTTTTCGTCGAGCGGACCGCACAGGTGGGCAAGCCGCGTGTTATCGAGCGGCTCGGGAATGAAATAGGACGGCTGGGATGGTTGTGTTTTCAACTGGCTAAGGCAATCGTATCGAGATTGGCGACGAGTTCGCCGCGCAGTGAATAATCCAGGCTCTCGGTGATGCGCACGTCGACCAGTTGGCCGATCAGCGCGTCACCGGAAGCGCCGGGAGCGAAAATGACCGCCCGGTTGTTCTCGGTGCGGCCTTGCAACTGGGTCGGCTCTTTCTTCGACGGTCCCTCGACGAGCACGCGCTGGACCGTGCCGACCATCGCCGCGCTGAGTGCGCGCGTGTTGGCATCGATCTGGGCTTGCAGGCGCTGCAGGCGCGCCAGCTTGACCTCGTGCGGGGTATCGTCTTCCAGGTTCGCGGCCGGCGTGCCGGGGCGCTTGCTGAAGATAAAACTGAAACTGTTGTCGAAGCCGACGTCCTTGACCAGTTTCATCATGGCCTCGAAGTCGGCGTCGGTTTCGCCGGGGAAGCCGACGATGAAGTCGGACGAAATCGTGATGTCGGGCCGTACCGCACGGATGCGGCGAATGATCGATTTGTATTCCAGCCCCGTATAGCCGCGCTTCATGGCGCCGAGGATCTTGTCGGAACCGTGCTGCACGGGCAGATACAAGTGGTTCACCAGCTTCGGGATCTTGGCGTAGGCGTCGATCAGGCGCTGGGTGAATTCCTTCGGGTGGCTGGTAACGAAGCGCAGGCGCTCGATGCCGGACATGTCGGCAATGTATTCGAGCAACAGCGCAAAGTCGGCAATCTCTCCACCTTCCATCGGACCGCGGTAAGCATTCACGTTCTGGCCCAGCAGCATGATTTCCTTCACGCCCTGGGCGGCGAGGCCGGCAACTTCGGTCAGCACGTCCTCGAAGCGGCGCGATACTTCTTCGCCGCGGGTATAGGGCACGACGCAATAACTGCAATATTTGCTGCAGCCTTCCATGATCGACACATAGGCCACCGGGCCGTCGACCTTGGCTGGCGGCAAATGATCGAACTTTTCGATTTCCGGGAAGCTGATGTCGACCTGGGCGTTGCCAGTGCTGCGGCGCGCCTGGATCATCTGCGGCAAGCGGTGCAGGGTTTGCGGTCCGAACACCATGTCCACATGCGGCGCGCGCTTGACGATCGCTGCGCCTTCCTGCGAGGCGACGCATCCGCCTACACCAATGATGAGGTCGGGTCGCTCGCGTTTCAAGGCGCGCAGGCGGCCCAGGTCGGAAAATACTTTTTCCTGCGCCTTTTCTCGTACAGAACAAGTATTAAAGAGGATGACATCGGCATCGTCCGGCGTATCGGTACGCACGAGTCCATCGGAGGCGCCGAGGACGTCCGCCATTTTGTCCGAGTCGTACTCGTTCATCTGGCAACCAAAGGTCTTGATAAATACTTTTTTCTGCATGAGGGCTTGAGGAAGGAAAGAGGGCGGGGCTGTGGCAAGGCGACAAGGGAGTTTACCGTAATTCGATGATGCTGACCAAAAAACGGTATTCACGGGAGTGATATTCAATACCAGAAAGCATTGAATGTTGCTTCGGTCGAAACGATTGCCATTCTAATCAGATTGTTAAATTGCGCCTAGGAATTAAATCGCTGCGAGTAAGGCAGAGTCAGGCTTTGCTCAATAAGTTTCCTGTTGTAAATCAAGGCCTTCGCTCCAAATTCTTTTACACAAATTACTAAAAAAAATCTCTTGCGTGCGCCACAAATTGTCTCCATGTGTTGAAATGCTTATGTGACAAGCTTTCCACACGATAGCTTGATTTCCAACAATGAGTCATGTGCTCAGGACGAACACGAAGGTTTCGTAGGAGTCTGATAATTTGTTGGAAAGACAAGTGGGTTGGGGAGTGTTAAGCAGGACGCATGAACGACGGTATTGTTTTTAAGCTAGGACTCAGACTTGTACTGCAGACTCTGTCCTGTCTCATGGCTCAGAACAGTGACCGGGAACTGATGTTGACGAAGGCGCAGTCGTTATCAAAAGTTCGTAACGGAACCATTTCATTCACTTTACGAGGTAAAACATCATGGCACACCATGCTTTGTCATCACAGGAAAGCTACAACCCCAACCACCTGCTCGACATCTTGCTGGGCAAGATGCAGCTGAAGAATGACGCGGCCCTGTCGCGCATGCTCGAGGTGGCCCCTCCCGTCATCAGCAAGATCCGCCATCACCGCCTGCCGGTCGGCGCCTCGCTCCTGATCCGTATGCACGAGGTAACCGGCATGAGCATCCGCGACCTGCGCGACCTGATGGGCGACCGCCGCACCAAGTACCGCCTGTCCGATGCCCAGGGCCGTCCAAAGCCAGAAGAGAAGGCAGCACAAGCGGCAGCGGCGCAACAGCAGCAACAGCAGCAAACGCAGAACACTGAGGCAACGCCTTCGTCGTCCGGCAACTATGCGCACTAATACCGGCGGCATGGCAGTTTCGACTGCCGTGCCCTCGGTATTGCCAGGCAGCGGCCCGGCGTCCTGAGCGACGCTGTGCCCGCTGCCTCTTTCTTTTGCGCGTCCCGCTGGCACTGGCCTGCCGGATGCGTTGTCGTTTCTGCTCCCGTTTCTACTGCCTCTTCCTGATCCTGCCTCCCCGGCAAGTCTGCCCCGGACCGCCTGCGTCCGTCTCAAGCACGCCCGCGCCGATAATTGTATTCTCGCCCGCTCGGCCGACATGTCTCGTACGCATGTCCGGCGCGTTTCTTTATCAGCTCAAGGACATCCATGAAACTGTATTTCAGCCCCGGCGCCTGCTCGCTCTCTCCCCACATCGTCCTGCTCGAAACAGGTCTCGAGTTCAGCGCCGAACGGGTCGACCTGCGCGAAAAGCGCACAGCCGGCGGCGCCGATTTCCGCGCCATCAATCCGAAAGGCTATGTACCGGCCCTGACGCTCGACGACGGCACCCTGCTGACCGAAGGCGCGGCCATCGTCCAGTACCTGGCCGACCTGGCCCCGCAAGCGGGACTGTTGCCCCCGGTGGGCGATGCGGCGCGCTATACAGTCATTTCCTGGCTCAGCTACATCTCGTCGGAACTGCACAAGAACTTCAGCCTGCTGTTCAACCCGGCGGCAAGCGAGGACATGAAAGCCCATGCGCGCAAGATGCTGGCGCTGCGCCTGGAGTACGTGGCGACGCAGTTGGGCAAGGGCGACTATCTGGAAACGCGCTTCAGCGTGGCCGATGCCTATCTGTTTACGGTGCTCGGCTGGGCCGATTTGGTGAAGCTGAGCCTGGCTGACTGGCCGGTGCTGGGCGACTACCGTGCGCGCATCGCCGCCCGCCCGGCCGTGCAGCAGGCGCTGCGCGCCGAAGGCCTGGTCAAGTAAGCAAGCAATTGCCGCCCGGCTTGCCGAGGCGGTAACATGGCCACATGACAAGTCAACGCTACATTGCCCTGATCCGCGGGATCAACGTGGGCCGCGCCAAGCGCGTGGCCATGGCCGATTTGCGCCAGATCATCGATGAGCTTGGGTACCGCGACGTCAAAAGCGTCCTCAACAGCGGCAACCTGGTGTTCACGGCCGATGGGATCGAACCCGGCGCGGCCGCGGCCGGCATCGAAGAGCAGATGGTGCTGAAACTGGGTGTCGCGGCGCGCGTCATGGTGCTCGCCAGCGAGGAGCTGGCCGCCGTGCTGGCCGAGAACACCTTGCTGCCGCAGGCCAGCGACCATGCGCGCCTGCTGGTGTTCATCTTGGGCGACGCCACCCTGCGCAGCGCCTTGGCGCCGCTGTGCGAGCAGGCCTGGGGCAGCGAGGCCCTGGCCCTGGGCCAGCGCGCCGCCTATGTCTGGTGTCCGGAAGGGGTGCTTGCCAGCGCCGCGGCCAGCGCGCTCGGCAAACAGCTGGGCGATACCACGACCTCGCGCAACTGGAATACCTTGTGCAAGCTGTACGCGCTCTGCAGCGAGCCCGCCTCGGTGCCGCCAGGCGCCTGAGCAGACTGGGGGTACCTGCCGCTGCGGCGGCTTACTTGAACTTCTCGCGGCTGTCGCGCCGCGCCCGGTAGCCGAGCAGGACCAGGCCCACCACCATCATGGCGAAGACCTCGGGCTCGGGCAATTCAGAGATCCCCGACGGCAAGGCAAAGACCTCGGGCGCGGGCAAGGCTGTGCCGACGCGCGCCTCCGGTAACAGGTCGATGACCTTTGCCTGTGCAATGCCGCTCAGCCCGATGGCGAGCGCTGCTGCGAGTGCGAATCTGTTCACGATTCTTCCTTCCAATCGTACCGGTACGGGAAGCGGAGGAGGGCGTCGCAGGCCGACGCTTACGGTCAAGCATAGCAAAGCGCTGTCGCGCAAGGCCGTTCGATTCGGGTAGAAAACGGCTACTCGGCAAGTGCTAGTCAACAGAGCGCAAGCAGCGGCGCGCTGTGAAAGAAATGCGACAGCGAGACAATTTGGCAATAGAAAAACGCCAAGCATTTCACGGCACTTTAATGAAACAGTATTAACGGTTTTTCATAAATGCCAAGCTTGCATGGTCGTTTTTTGCCAACCCGGCAACGAATAGCGTTGTCAGGTTTTCCAGCTATGCGACCGATCAAGAAATTTTAAGCCTGGCGTATACATCTGCGTTTTCTTTACGGGTATAGTCTCTCTATCCCTATTGCCTTACGGCATCAAAACGATGTCGAACAGTTATGTTCGACATATCACGGCCCCCAAGAGCCGCCGCCTTTCCAGTCGGAGTAACCGGAACGGCACCCGCTGTTTGCACTGTCGCATACGCGCACCCATACTATTTGTAGAGTCTCGATAATGCCCAACTTTGCCCGACTTCAGATTGCCTTCAAGAACGTCTATGTGCGCATTGCCGCCGCCGTCCTGCTGGGCGCCGTCACCGGCATCGCGATCTATACGGCCGATGCCCCGCAAGACCCGAGCCCGGTCGTGCACTCGCAAGACATTTCCGAAATCACCCGCCTGGCAGGGCAGAAGGACAAGCTCGACTATTTGATGGTGGCCAAGCCGCTGTCGGAGTCGCCGCGCTATGTCTTCAAGTTCAAGAACGCGCCCGAACTGCACGTGGTCAAGGTGCCGAGCACCTCGCACCTGTCGCTCGAGCGCGAAGTGCTGCTCAAGAATGCGATTCCGTATTCGATCGCCAAGGACGAATTCCTGGCCTCGCATGAAGCCGTGCTCGACGACGGCGCCTCGATGGGCGCCACGGCGGGCGACTTCCTCAAGCGCCACGCCTTCGAAATCATCCTGTTGCTGTTGATCGTGTACTGCCTGAAGTTCGGCATCCCGGGCATGGGTGCGAGCGCGACCATGATCATGCCGGACAAGCTCAAGGGCAGCATGGACGACCTGATCGGCATGGACGACATCAAGCAGGAAGTGCTGCACCTGGAAGACATGATCCGCAACCGCGCCGAATACGCGTCGCACAACATCGACAAGCCCTTCAACGTGATGCTGACCGGACCTGCCGGTACCGGCAAGACCAAACTGGTGGGTTACCTGGCCAAGCGCCTCGACCTGCCGCTGATTTCGGCCTCGGGTTCGGCGCTGGAGTCGGGCTATGTCGGCGGCGGCTCGAAAGCGCTGAACGCCCTGTACCGCAAGGCCTGCGCCAAAGGCAAATGCATCATCTTCCTCGATGAAGCGCAAAGCCTGTTCATGCCGCGCGGGCGCAGCGAAAAGAAGTGGGAAGACGATACCGCCAACACCCTGCTCGGTTTGCTCGACGGCGTGAAAAGCGACAAGGGCCAGGGCGTGATCTGGGTCGTCGCCTCGAACTTCGACGACAGCTCGACCGACATGGACGAAGCGATGCTGCGCCGCTTCTCGGTCAAGATCAACTTCCGCCTGCCGAACAAGGCCGAGCGGCGCGAACTCTTGAAAAGCTTCCTGTCGCGTAAAAAGGAAGGCCTGGTCGACTACAACGACCTCGACCTGGACCAGGTGGCGGACATCACCCAGAACCTGAGCCCGGCGCTGCTGGAAACCGTGGTCGAACGCGCCTCGATGCTGTCGATCCGGGAAAAGACGATCATCAATACCGACCTGCTGTTCCGTGCCTACGAGCGCGCCACGATCGGCCTGACCGACCGCGCCACGACGGCCGAGAAGCACAAGCAGCGCGAGCGCATCGCCCTGCACGAACTGGGCCACTTCTTCATGCAGATCGACCCGCACCTGCGCGCCGGTTTGACCCTGGCCGAAGTGAAGGAAAAGTCGCACCTGCTGAAAATCAGCACCGAAGCGGTCTCGAAGATCGGCGCCCTCGGTTATGTGCTGCAGTCGGGTGACGACATGTCGCTGCGCACCCTGGAAGAACTCGAGCGCGACGTGGTCGGCCTGTACGGCGGCATGGCGGCCGAAGAGCTGTTTTACGGCGCCCGCGGCATTTCGGTCGGCGCCCAGAACGACATCGAAAAAGTCACGAAGATGCTCAACCTGATGGTCAACCGCCTGTCGATGTACTCGCGCTCGAAGATCGACTACAGCCAGCTCAAGAACGACGCCAGCGGCGAACACACGCTGCGCCAGATGGAAGAGAAGGCCGATGAACTCTACAGCTACACGCTGGGCGCGATGCGCGACTACCGCGCGCTGATCGAGTCGCTCAAGGACACCCTGCTCGAGCAGTACGTGCTCTCGAAAGACGCCGTGTTCGCGCTGCTGGAAGAGCGCAAGGACCTGCTGCAGTTCGCACCGAAGCACGCCAACCTGAAGCTGTGCTCCGAAACCGGCGAGATGGTCGCCGCCTGAGCGTCAGCCCAATAAAAAATGCCCGCTGCGCGTGATGCGCCAGCGGGCATATTTTTATGATGAGCTCTTAAACGGCGCCGCCGTGCCCGTGCTCCTTCTTCTCCAGCGTCTCCATCACATAGCGCATCATGCTCCCCGCCAGCTCCTGCTCGCCGACGAAGACCTTGCCGCCCGTGTCCTTGCGCAGCAATGCCGCTTCTTCATCGTTATGCGTGCGCACCACGCAGCGGATTGACGGGTTGAGTATCTTCGCCGTCTCGACCATCGTGCGCACGTGGAAAGTGTCGGGCGTGGCGATCACTAGCACCGCCGCGCGGGCGATGTGGGCCTGGATCAGCACCGCAGGTTCGGCCGCATTGCCCACCACCGCCGGCTGGTCCTGGCGCCGCAGCATCTCGACCAGTTCGCGGTTCTGTTCGGCGACGACGAAGTGGATTCCCTGCGCCGTCAGTTCGTCGGCGATGCGCCGTCCCACGCGGCCGTAACCGACCAGCACGACCTGTCCGGTAAGGCGCTCGTGCGGCACCGACATCGGCAGTTCGGCCAGCGGGTCGGGCGAGGATTCCATCGTGCGCACCGCTTTCGAATTGGCGCGCAGCCAGCGCTGCAGCGGCTCGATCGCCGTGAACAGCAGCGGGTTCACCGCGATCGAGATGATGGCGCCGGCCAGGATCAGGCTCTGCCCTTCCTTCGGCATCAGTTCCAGCGAAATGCCGAGCGCGGCGAGGATGAAGGAAAACTCGCCGATCTGCGCCAGGCTGGCCGAGACCGTGATGGCCGTGTTGAGCGGATAGCGCAAGGCCAGCACCAGCGCCATGGCGGCGATCGACTTGCCGAAGATGATGACAGCCACCACCGCCAGCACCTTCCAGGGGCTCTCGACCAGCACCATGGGATCGAACAGCATGCCGACCGAGACAAAGAACAGCACCGAGAATGCGTCGCGCAGCGGCAGCGACTCTTCGGCCGCGCGGTGCGACAGGTCCGACTCGCGCAGCACCATGCCGGCAAAGAAGGCGCCCAGTGCGAAGGAGACGCCGAACAATTCGGACGAGCCGTAGGCGATGCCGACCGCCGCGGCAATTACCGCCAGCGTAAACAGTTCGCGCGAGGCGGTCTTGGCGACCTTCCACAGGAACCAGGGAAACAGCTTGCGCCCGACGATCAGCATGAAGGCGACGAAGGCGCCCACCTGCAGCAGCGTTTTACCCAGCGCATACAGCAGCGAGGTGTCGCCACCTTCGCTCTTGCCGCCCAGCGAGCCGGCAACCGCCGGCAGCAGCACCAGCACCGTCACCAGGTCTTCCACGACCAGCCAGCCGACCGCAATCCGGCCGTTCATCGAGTCGAGGATGCCGCGGCTTTCCAGCGCGCGCAGCAGCACCACGGTGCTGGCCACCGACAGGGCAAGACCGAACACCAGCCCCGCGCCCAGGCTCCAGCCCCACAGCCAGGCCATCCCGATGCCCATCGCGGTGGCCACGGCAATCTGCAGCACCGCGCCGGGCAGGGCAATCTTGCGCACGTCGAGCAGGTCGCGCAGCGAGAAGTGCAAACCGACCCCGAACATCAGCAGCATCACACCAATCTCGGCCAGTTGCGAGGCCAGTCCGACGTCGGCAACGAAGCCTGGCGTGGCGGGGCCGATGACGATGCCGGCGGCCAGGTAGCCGACCAGTGCCGGCAGCTTCAGGCGTACGGCAAGCATGCCGAAGATGAGGCCGAAGCCGAGGGCGGCGGCGATGGTGGTGATCAGGCTGAGTTCATGATGCATGCAGGACGGCTCCTTATCAAGGTGGAATGGCAACAGTATAAGTGACGTTGGCCACAGGGAATAAAAATAGAGGAGGGCCTCGGCAGGCTCTCGCGTTGCGCCGTCCCGCGCTGGCTATAATCGATTCGATAAAAACGCATAACCAGGAGACAGCATGAACAAGGTATTCGTCACGGGCGTGGGCATGATCCCGTTCGCCAAGCCGGGCGCCAGCGCCCCCTACCACGTCATGGCAGGCGAGGCCGTGCGCGCCGCGCTGCAGGACGCCGGCGTCGACTACAGCGAGATCGAACAGGCCTATGCCGGTTATGTGTATGGCGACTCGACCTGCGGCCAGAAGGCGCTGTACGGCGTCGGCATGACCGGCATCCCGATCGTCAACGTCAACAACAACTGCTCGACCGGCTCGACGGCCCTGTTCCTGGCGCGTCAGGCCATCGCCAGCGGCGCCGCCGACTGCGTGCTGGTGCTCGGCTTCGAGCAGATGAGCCCCGGCGCCCTCGGCTCGGTGTTCACCGACCGCCCGGCGCCGTTCGATGATTTCGACGCCGTCACCGACCGCCTGGTCGGCAAACCCGAAATCCCGCTGGCGCTGCGCTATTTCGGCGGCGCGGGCCTGGCCCACATGGAAAAATACGGCACGCCCCTGGAAGCGTTCGCGCAGATCCGCGCCAAGGCCAGCCGCCATGCCGTGAACAATCCGCTGGCGCTGTTCAAGAAGGAAGTCACGGCCCAGGACGTGCTCGACGCACCGATGATCTGGCCCGGCGTGATGACGCGCCTGATGGCCTGCCCGCCGACCTGCGGGGCGGCGGCGGCCGTGCTGGTCTCCGAAGCCTTCGCCAAAAAACACAGCCTGCGCGCCGACGTCTTCATCGCCGCCCAGGCAATGACGACCGACCGCGCCAGCACGTTTGATGCCAACGACATGATGCGCCTGGTCGGCTACGAGATGAGCCGCGAAGCCGCCGACAAGGTCTATAGCCAGGCCGGCATCGGCCCGGACGACCTCGACGTGGTCGAACTGCACGACTGCTTCGCGCACAACGAGTTGATCACCTACGAAGCGCTCGGCCTGTGCCCGGAAGGCGGCGCCGACAAGTTCATTCGCGACGGCGACAATACCTATGGCGGCAAGGTCGTCACCAATCCTTCGGGCGGCCTGCTCTCGAAAGGCCATCCGCTGGGCGCCACGGGCCTGGCCCAGTGTTTTGAATTGACCCACCAGCTGCGCGGCAGCGCCGGCGCACGCCAGGTCGAGGGCGCACGCACGGCCCTGCAGCACAACCTGGGCCTGGGCGGCGCCTGCGTCGTCACCCTCTACCAGGCGGCGTGAAGATGAGCATGGACCTGACCCCATCCTGGATGAACCCGGAACTCGAGAGCTTCCGCGATTCAGTGCGCCGCTTCGTCGCCAGCGAAGTCGCCCCGCACGGCGAGCGCTGGCGCCACCAGCAGCACGTCGACCGCGAACTCTGGACGAAAGCCGGGGAGATGGGCCTGCTGGCGGCCGACATCCCCGAGGAATACGGCGGCTCGGGCGGCAATTTCGCCCACATGGCCATCGTCTTCGAAGAACTCGGTTATGCCGGCGACATGGCTTTTGGCTTGCACGTGCACGCCATCGTCGCCCACTACCTGCTCAATCAGGGCACCGAAGAACAGAAGCAGCGCTACCTGCCCAAACTGGCCAGCGGCGAGATGATCGCGGCCATTGCCATGTCGGAACCGGGCGCCGGCTCCGACCTGAAAGGCATCCGCACCACGGCCGTCAAGGGCGGCAACGGCTACCGCGTGAACGGCTCCAAGACCTTCATTTCGAACGGCTACCTGGCCGACCTGGTGCTGGTCGTGGCGAAGACCGATCCCACCGGCGGTTCCAAAGGCATCTCGCTGATGCTGCTCGAGACCAGGGACAACCCGGGTTTTCGGGTCGGGCGCATCCTCGAGAAAGTCGGGCAGAAGGGGCAGGACACCTGCGAGCTGTTCTTCGACGACGCCCATGTGGCTTTCGAGGGCGTGCTCGGTGGCGCCGAGGGCAAGGGTTTTGCCCAGCTGATGACCGAGCTGCCGTATGAGCGCACCATCATCGGCGTGGCCGGCGTGGCGGCGATCGAACGCGCGTTAAGGCTCACCGTCGAACACACGAAGGAGCGCAAGGCCTTCGGCCAGGCCCTGATCGAGATGCAGAACACGCGTTTTGTGCTCGCCGAGATCAAGACCGAGGCGACCGTCGCGCGCATCTTCATCGACCGCTGCATCGAAGACATGCTGGCCGGCCGCATGGACGCCGTGCGCGCCTCGATGGCGAAGTACTGGATCTCGGACCTGCAATGCAAGGTCGTCGACCAGTGCGTGCAGCTCTTTGGCGGCTACGGCTACATGCTCGAATACCCGATCGCCCAGATGTATGTCGACGCCCGGGTGCAGCGCATCTATGGCGGCGCCAACGAGATCATGAAAGAGATCATCGCCAGGTCGCTATAAAGGAGCGCTGCATGTCCGGACCACTTACCGGTATCAAAATCATCGAAATGGTCGGCCTCGGCCCCTGTCCTTTTGCGGCCATGATGCTGGCCGACATGGGCGCCGAAGTCATCCGCATCGACCGTAAAACGAAACCCGGCGCCGACAACCCGTTCCCGATGCTGGGCACGAAATTCGACGTCATGGCGCGCGGCCGCCGCTCGCTCGCGCTCGACCTGAAGCATCCCGCCGCGCGTGAAGTGGTGCTGAAACTGGTCGAACAAGCCGACATCCTCATCGAAGGCTTTCGTCCCGGCGTGATGGAACGCCTGGGCCTGGGTCCGGATGCCTGCCACGCACGCAATCCGAAGCTGGTATTCGGCCGCATCACCGGCTGGGGCCAGACCGGCCCGCTGGCGCAGGCGGCCGGCCACGACCTGAATTACATCGCCCTGTCCGGCATGCTGCACGCCATGGGCAGGGCAGAGTCGCCGCCGGCGCCGCCCCTGAACCTGGTGGGGGACTTTGGCGGCGGCGCCATGATGCTGGCCTTTGGCGTCGTCTGCGCGGCCCTGGAAGCGCGCAGCTCCGGCAAAGGCCAGACCGTCGACGCCGCCATGACCGACGGCTCGGCGCTGCTGGGCGCGATGATGTACGGCCTGCGCGCCTTTGGTTCCTGGAACGACGGGCGCGAAGCGAACATGTTGGATGGCGGCGCGCCGTTCTACGACACCTATGCCTGCCTCGACGGCAAATTCCTGTCGGTGGGCGCGATCGAACCGCAGTTCTATGCCCAGCTGCTGGCGCTGTGCGGCGCCACCGACCCCGATTTCCAGAAGCAGTGGAGCCAGAAACGCTGGCCCGAACTGAAAGCGAAATTCGCGGCGCTGTTCGCCACCCGCACGCGCGACGACTGGTGCGCGGTCCTGGAAGGGACCGACGCCTGCGTCGCACCGGTACTCGACATGGCGGAAGCGCCCCTGCACCCGCACAACCAGGCCAGGAGCGCCTTCATCGAGATCGACGGCGTCACCCAGCCGGCGCCAGCGCCGCGTTTCAGCCGCACCGTGCCCGAAGCAGGGCAGGCCGCGTGCGCGCCGGGACAGCACAGCGCGGACGTGCTCGCGGATTGGGGCTGGCCTCAGGAGGCAATCGAATCGCTGAAATCATCCCAGGTCATATAGGATTGCTCCGGTAACGATGGGCTACCGGGAGGGGCATGACCAAGGAATTAGAACTCGACAAATCGAAACAGCTGGCGCTGGGCTTTTTTATTGGCGCGGCGCTTCTCTTCGTCCTGAGTTTCTTCCTGCCGCCGTCCTGGTGGACGGGTTTATTGAAAGCCTTTGCCGAGGCGGCGATGGTCGGTGCGCTCGCCGACTGGTTTGCGGTGGTTGCGCTGTTCAAGCGCGTGCCGATTCCCATCGTCTCGCGCCACACGAATATCATCCCGAACAACAAGGTCAAGATCGCCGATAACCTGGCGCTTTTCGTGCGCGAGAAATTCCTCGATACCGATTCGATCGTCCGCCTGATCCAGAAGCACGACCCGGCCCAGAAAGTGGCCGACTGGCTGGTCAAGCCCGCCAATACCGAGCAGATGGGGAATTACCTGGTGAAGGTGGCGATCTGGATGCTCGACTTCACCGAAGACACGGCGATCCAGAATTTTTTGAAGAAAGCCGTGCACACGATGGTCGGCAGCGTCGACCTGTCGAAATCGGCTGGCACCATCCTCGAAAGTTTGACGAAAGGCGGGCGCCACCAGGAACTGCTCAACGAAGGCATTTATCAGCTGGCCAAACTGCTCGACAACGAAGAAACGCAGGCGACCATTTCGCAGGGCATCGTCGACTGGCTGAAGGAAGAATATGCGCTGGTCGAAAAGATGCTGCCTTCCGAACTCATCGGCCGCAAGGGCGCCGATATCGCAGTCAGGCTGGCCTTCGGTATCCTGAACAAGGTGGCGAGCGATCCGCAGCATCCCTTGCGCCAGCGCTTCGATGCGTTCACGCTCGAGTTCATCGAGCGCCTGAAAGCCGATCCGCAATTCTCGCTGAAAAGCGAAGAGATCAAGACCTATTTGCTGAACGACGACACCCTCAACAATTACCTGAAGTCGCTGTGGGGCGATTTGAAGGGCTGGCTGAAGGCCGACCTGGAAAGCCCTGACTCGACCCTGCGCACGCGCATGCAGGCCACCGGCGCCTGGCTCGGCAAGACGCTGGCCGAGGATCCGCAACTGCGCCAGTCGCTCAACGACAACCTGGAGCTGGCGGCGCGTGCAGCAGCGCCGGAGTTTGCCGCGTATCTCACCCGGCATATCGCCGACACGGTGAAAAACTGGGACAGCGCCGAGATGTCAGAACAAATCGAACTGAATATCGGCAAGGATTTACAATTTATTCGCATAAATGGCACGATCGTCGGCGGCCTGATTGGGGTGACGCTTTACTTGCTGTCGTCCTTGCCGGGCATGCTGCATTAAAGGGTAGTACCGGCTCATCCATCTCGAGGAGTGGTTATGGAACAGGCAATGAACGCATGGCTCGCCGCACATCCCGACATCGAAGCGCTTCCCGGGCGTGATCTGTTCATCGTCGCGCGCTACATGATCCCGATGGAAGCGACGCTGATGCAGGGTTGCCTGGAGGCGTCCGGCATTCCGGCGGTATTGGCCGACGCCCATTTGATGCAGGCCGACCTGTTGTTGGCGCCGGCATTGGGCGGCGTACGGATCCTGGTGCCGGCCTCGTTCGTGCAACAGGCGCAGTCGGTCATCGAGGCGTTTCAACGCGGCGAATTCATGCTTAACGAGAATTCCGACCTCAGCGGCGCGTCCTGATGCCGGCCTGGCCTTTGTGCCAGCGCCTGCCGAGCCAATGGCGCAGCTGCGCATACACTTCCGGGCGGCTCAGCAGATCCAGATGGTGCATGCCAAAACCGATCCACTGATGCGAAGCCGGGAAGGCCAGGCTGCGCGCCGGATCGGCGTGCCGGCCGAGCGCCGTGTCGAGCGGCACCAGGCCGTCGCCCAGCAGCCGGTCGCGCAGGTCGCCTTCGCGCCGGCCGGTGGTTCCGGCCGCCGTGTAGCAGCGCACACCCGCCGGCAAGGCCAGCACACGCGGTAGCTTGCCGCCATGGTGGAAGCGGTTGCGCCCGCGCCAGTCTTCGTCGACCAGGTTGGCGTGGCGCAGGTCGGTGATGCCGGCGCTGCGCAGCTTGCCCAACCGCGCAAAGGGCGCCGTGATTACGCTGCGGCCGAGCACGGCGGTAAGCCAGTTGCCATGCCGTTCAAGCGGGGCGCCATGGTGAGGAGTGCCTAGAAAGACCAGATGGCGCAAGAGCGTACGCCACCCGCAGCCGTGTTGTTCGGCGTAGTGGCAGGCGCTGCGTGCCACCAGCCCGCCCATGCTGTGCGTCAGGAGCGCGATTTCCTCGATCGGCCCGGGCCAGGCCGCTACCAGCTCCTCGAGCAGGACGGCCAGCGCGCGGCCATTGGTCGAAATATGACGCCCGCTGTTGTAATGGACATAGAGCGCGGTGTAGCCCAGGTCGCGTGCAAGCGCAGCGCCGTGGTCGTGCCCGGCGCGCCGCCATTGCAGGTCGCAGCGGCACAGCCCATGCACCAGGATCAGCAGCTTCGGCCCGGCGTCCGGCAGTGTCGCGAGCACCTGCGGTTTCAGCGCCAGCGGCTTGCCTTGCGTGCGCAGGCGCATGGGGATGGCCAACGGGTTGCCGGTGCGGGCCAGCAGGTCGCCGAACAGGCCGTTGAGCGCCGCCAGCACCGCTTCGCGCTGCGCTGTCGAAGCGCGCGGCGCGGCCGTGAAGGTGCGCTGTGCGCCGATCCAGCGGCTCGTCACGCGGATCGTGGATTTCACCCTCCGGAACACGATTCCGGCGAGCCCCCCCGCACCCGGTGGCGCCAGCGGCTGGCCGCGCCACTTCAGGTGCAGCACTTCAACCTGGTCGACCAGTACGTCGACGCCCAGCAGCAGCAGGCGCCCGGCGCCATGCAGGTCAGCCCGATGAAAGTGGCGCGGCGGCGTTTCAGGCGGCGATTTCCTTGCGCGCGCGTTCAATGTCGAGCCTTTCCGTTGCATCGTGCGGCGTGGCGCCGGCCGCCTCCTCGCACAGTGCCCGCGCTTGACCGGCGCGCGCTTCGCCGCCCAGCATGACGAGGGCGCGGGCGTATTCGATGCGCGCGATGGCCGAGCCGGGATTGAGCGCCAGCGCCTGGCGGAAATGGCCCAGCGCCGCCTCCCGTTTCGCGCCGTAGGCGAGGCCGGCCACCAGGGCGCCGGCCTTGTCGATGATCTCGGCGTGATAGACGCCCAGGGCGATGTGCGCGTCCGCATGCCGCGGCGCGAGACGCAGCGTGGCCTCCAGGCTGGCCTTGACCTCGCCCGCGACGCCCCGGGCCAGGGCCTCGAGCACCGACCGTTCCTGCGCCAGGCGGCCCAGGGCGTAGGCGTGCCAATAGAATGCCGCCGCGTTGCCGGGCTGTTCCCGCTGCTGGCGCTCGCAGCGTTCGGCTACGTCCTGCAGCCGCGCGCATTTGCGGGCCTGGTGCTCCTCCAGGTAGACGGCGTGTACACAGCTTGCCTTGTTGGCCACCGCATAGCCGTCCAGGCCAGCGGCCAGCCCCGCGCGCGCCGCCTGCTCGAAGCGCCCGGCGTGGAAATCGATCCAGGCGCCTGCCAGCGGCGCGTCCAGCGGCCACGGTTCGGCGTCGCCCGCATGCAGCATGGCCCAGGCGCGCTTCAGGCGCGCGGCCGTGTACTCGAAGCCGGCGCCAGGATAAGGGAAGGCTTTCCATGCCATGGGGACCTCCGGCGTGCCGCCCCACGCGTCAATGGTGGCGCGCGGCGGCTTTCGGCTGGCGTTTGGCGGCCGCGCGCGCCGGCGTCTTGAGCGCGGCTTTTGGCGCCGCCTTCACCGCCGCGGCCGGCTTGGCCGCCACGCTGCGCCGCGCCTGTTTTTGCGGCGCCGAGGCTGCCGCAAAGGCCGCCTTCAGTTCCGCCAGTTCCCGCCGCAACGCATCGAGCTCGTCGTGCGAAGGCACGCCCAGTGCGCGCATCGAACGGGCCACACGTTCCTCGAAGAGTTTTTCGATCCGGTCCCACGAGCCGCTGGCCTGCCGGCCGACACTGTCGGCAAGCCGGCCGGCGCGCTCGGCGACGCCGGAAAGCTTGTCGCCGGCCATTTTCTGGGTCAGCTCATGCAGGTCGACGCCGTCACGCACCAGCTTGTCGAACAGTTCGGTGCCTTCGTGCTGCGCCCGTGCGAAGGCCCCGAGTCCTGCCTGCCAGATCTGCTGGGCCGAGCCGACGACTGCGTCGACGATCGCATGTTGCTCCGCTGCCGCCATTTCCTTGAGTTTCTTAACCATGTCGTTCCCCGATGCTTGTTGAGCAATTGTGCGCGACGCACCGGTTTCAGCCGGCCGCCGCCCGCGCGGCGCCTTCTTGCGCCTCTTCGTCCACCACCACGCGCCGCAGGATCTTGCCGATATTCGATTTCGGCAGCGGCGCGGCGCGGAACACGACGTACTTCGGCACTTTGTAGCCGGACAGCGACTCCCGGCAGTGCGCCAGCAGTGCCTCGGCCGTCAATGCCGGATCGCGCCGTACGACGACGATCTTGACCACTTCCCCGGCCCGTTCGTCCGCCGCCGGCACGGCAGCCACTTCCGATACGCCCGGATGCATCGCCACCACCTGTTCGATTTCGTTTGGATAGACCTTGAAACCGGAGACGACGATCATGTCTTTCTTGCGGTCGACCAGTCGGACGTAGCCGCGCTCGTCGAACAGCCCGAGGTCGCCGGTACGCAGCCAGCCGTCGCCGGCGAATACGTGCGCGGTTTCCTCGGGCCTGTTCCAGTAGCCCTGCATCACCTGGGGGCCGCGCACGCAGATTTCGCCAGTTTGGCCAGGCGCCAGCGCTTGCCCCTCGTCGTCCAGGATCGCCACCTCCGTCGAAGGCAGCGGCAGCCCGACCGCGCCCGAAAAGCGCGGCAGGTCGAGCGGGTTGGCGCACACGATGGGCGAGGTCTCGGTCAGGCCGTAGCCTTCGACCAGGGGCACGCCGAACACCTGCTGCCAGCGCTCGGCCACCGCGCGCTGCACCGCCATGCCGCCGGCCACCGCCAGCTTCATGCCGGCCGGATGCAGCTGGCCGATCCCCGGCGCCTCCAGCAGGGCCTTGAACAAGGTGTTGACGCCGATCATGACGCTGAACGGCGTGTGGCGCATTTGGCCGATCAGGCCGCCGATGTCGCGCGGGTCGGTGACCAGCACGATGTGCGCGCCCAGGCGGCAGAAGGTGAGGGTGGCGGTGAGCGCAAACACGTGGTACAGAGGCAGCGGGATGATCGCCGTTTCCTTGCCTTCTTCCAGGAAGCCGCCTACCCAGGCCGCAGTCTGCTCGATGTTCGCCAGCACGTTGCCGTGGGTGAGGATGGCGCCTTTCGGCACCCCCGTGGTGCCGCCGGTGTACTGCAGGAAGGCGATGTCGGACCGGTCCAGGGGCACCTCCTCCATGGCTGCTTCCTTGCCGCGCGCCAGCGCGTCGCGCCAGGCGAGCGCGCCCGGGATATGCCAGCGCGGCACCATGTGGCGCACGTGCCTGACGACCAGGTCGACGATCTGCGCCCTCGGAAACGGCAGCATGTCGCCGACGGCGGTGACGACAACGTGGCGCACGCTGGTGCGCTCCAGCACCTGTTCGAGTGTGTGGGCAAAATTTTCGAGCACGACGATGGCGCGCGCGCCGGCATCGTTGAGCTGGTATTCCAGTTCGCGCGGCGTGTATTGGGGGTTCACGTTGACGACCGTGCAACCGGCCTGGAAGGCGCCGAACAGCGCAACCGGGTATTGCAGCAGGTTGGGCAACATCAGCGCGACGCGCTCGCCCCGGCCGAAGCCTGCTTGCCGCAGATGGGCGCCGAAACGGCCTGCCTGCCGCGCCAGCGCGTTCCAGCTCAGCGTGGCGCCCTGGTTGCTGAACGCCGGCTGTGCGCCATAGCGCTCGACGATCCAGGCCAGCAGGGCGTTGAACGAGGCGAACTTGCCGGCATCGACCTCTGCGGGTATGCCGGGGGGATAACTACTGAGCCAAAAGCGTTGCATACAGGGCCTCGTCCGTGCGAAGGCAGGCGGACCCATACACTGGCGTGCACCTGACGGCGCGGGTGGGTCTGTTCTCAGATAGTAGGGCGCTCACCGGCCCCATATCTTTGATATACATCAAGTCGAGGCAGGCCATGGCAGCATCAGCGCATGCAGCAGCAAGGCCTCGAACTCGTTCATGAAGCGCGGCGCCAGTGTGTGCGGATCAGGGACGCGGTGGGCGTCGGCAATGACGCCGACATCGACCTGGCCGGCGTAGCTGAGCATGCTCACGCCCAGTCCGATGCCGCCCGATTG
Source organism: Massilia sp. FBCC-B171 (assembly GCF_059134155.1). NCBI lineage: Bacteria > Pseudomonadati > Pseudomonadota > Betaproteobacteria > Burkholderiales > Oxalobacteraceae > Massilia > Massilia sp. FBCC-B171. Next base: position 766,548 of record NZ_CP101443.1, read on the forward strand.
CGGCACCCAGAACATCTGGCGCGCGATGCGGCGCCCGGCCAGGTAGCGCGGCTGCCCGGCGCCGCGCACGTTGGTGACGACCAGGCTGGCGTTGGCGGCCAGCGTTTCGAGCACGCGCTCCTTCAGGAATTCCGGGGCCATGCCCATGCCGGCCAGGATGCCGAGGGCGACCAGCGGCTGCTGCGAGTGCTTCAACGCGGCCATGCGGCGCCGCACTTCGGCTACCCGCTCGACCGGATCGTCGATGCCTACAGGCAGGCTCAGGAACACCATGCCGAAGCGGTTGCCCAGTTCCTGCACCGGGCCGGGCGGGCGCAGGTTGACGGGCACCAGCGCGCGCAGCTCGATGCCGTCGACCGGCTCGCCACGCTCGCACAGCCAGGCGCGCAGGGTGCCGGCCAGGCAGGCCACCAGCAGGTCGTTGACGCTGCATCCGAACACCGCGCACACGGCCTTGACGTCGGCCAACGCCAGGGGCTCGGCCCAGGCCACCCGCTTCATGACGCCCAGTTCGCCCTTCAGGCCGGTCGCCGAATCGGGTGTCATGGCGGCGATCACCCCGGCCTGGTACAGCAGGTCGGCCGCGCCCAGGGCGGCGGCGAGCGCAGTGCGTGGCGCGGCCAGCAGGGCGGCGCCCGTTTGCGCCGCGCCGAGCGCAGCGCGCAGGGCGTCGCCCGCCGTTTCGGCTGCGCCACCGACGAGGCGCTCCCAGGCGCTGTGCGGCGGCGCCGGCGCGCTGTTGCCGTGCGCGGCGTGCGGATGCGCCGGATCCGCATCGGTCAGGGCATCGACCACGTGCAGCAGGGCGAAGCCGTCGCCGTAGCAATGGTGAATGCGCAGGATCAGCGCACTGGCATGCGCGCCCTCGGCCAGGTGGAATTGCCACATCGGCCTGTGCGGGTCGAGCGCGGTGCTGGCCAGGTCGCCGGCGAGTTCCTGCAGCGCGCCGCGTCCGGGCGGCAGGGCGACCCGCCGCACATGCCAGTCCAGGTCGAACTGCGGATCGTTCTCCCACGCCGGCGCCTCGGGCGGGCCCGCCACGCGCTGCAGGAAGCGGTGAAAGCACAGCATGCGCGCCTTGACCACCTCACGCAGCGCGTGCAGGTCGAGGCGGGTCTGGAACAGCATCATCCCGCAGACCATCATCAGGTTGGTCGGCCGGTCCATGCGCAGCCAGGCCGCGTCGATCAGCGACATCGGCTCGGGCGGCGCGTCGTGCTGCGCCATCAGAGGTGCACGCCGTGCAGCAGGTGCTGCATGGCGCGCAGTTCGGGCGAGGCCGGCGCACCCTCGGCTTGTTCGGGCTCCGCCGACAGGCGATAGGCGCTGTTCATGATGATCTGCGCCATGCGCGGGGCGGCCAGCTGCACGCCCAGGCCGAGCATGCCGACCTCGGTGGCAATGCGCGCCGGCGCCTCGACGATGGCTTGCACCACCAGCTCGGCCGCCTCCTCCGGCGTGAGCGCGGGCGCGTCGCGGTAGGCGCGGGTGGGCGCGATCATCGGGGTGCGCACCAGGGGCATGTTGATGGTGGTGAAGGCGATGCCCTCGTCGGCCAGTTCGGCGGCGGCGCAATACGACCACGCTTCCAGTGCCGCCTTCGAGGCCACGTAGCCGGAAAAGCGCGGCGCATTGGTCAGCACCCCGATCGATGAAATGTTGATGATGTGGCCGGCGCGGCGCGCCAGCATCGCCGGCAGCAGGCCCATGCTCACGCGCAGGGCGCCGAAGTAATTCAATTGCATCATGCGCTCGAAGTCGTGCAGGCGCCCGAGGCTTTCCGCGAGCGCGCGCCGGATCGAACGGCCGGCATTGTTGACCAGGATATCGACGTGTCCATGTTCGTCCAGCAGCACCTGCACCAGGCGTGCGCAGTCGGCGCCATCGGCCAGGTCGGCACGGTAGGCGGCAACGTCGAACCCGCGTGCCTGGATGCCGGCGCGCGCCGCGGCCAGCTTCGCTTCGTCGCGCCCGCAGATCAGGGTGCGCGCGCCGGCTTCGGCCAGCCGGTGTGCGGTGGCCAGGCCGATGCCGGAGGAACCGCCGGTCACCAGCACCACTTTGCCCGCCACGCGCGCGCGCAGGCTGCGCTCGACGTGCAGGGCCGGATCGAGGTGACGCTCCCAGTAGTCCCACACGGCGGCGGCATACTGTTCCAGCGGCGGGCAGGCGATGCCGCTGCCGGCCAGCGCGGCGGCGGCGGCGCGGTTGTCGAACCGGGTCGGCCAATTCAGCAGCTGCAGGATGCCCTGTGGCATGCCGAGGTCTTCCATCAGGGCCTGTCGAAGCCGGCGCACCGGGGCCAGCGCGCCGATGCTGCTGCGCAGCCAGGCCGGCAGCAGGTCGAGGACGGCGGCGTTGACGTGCAGGCGCATGGGCGGTGCATGGGCGGCGCGCGCGAAGATGTCGAGCACTTCGCCCACGCGCCGGGTGGCCGGATCGGTCAGGTGGAAGCACTGGCGCTCGCGGCCGGGCAGGTGGGCGATATGGACCAGCGCGTCGACGACGTAGTCGACCGGGACGATGTTGACCCGGCCGCCCTCGATGCCGAGCATGGGCAGCCAGGGCGGCACCAGCGCGCGGATGCGCTGGATCAGCTTGAAGAAGTAGTACGGGCCGTCCGCCTTGTCGGTTTCGCCGCTGCGCGAATCGCCCACCACCAGGCCGGGACGGTAGATGCGCCACGGCAGCGCGGCGCAGGCGCGCACCAGTTGTTCGCCAGCGTGCTTGGTCGCGAAATAGGGATGGTCGAGCTGCTCGGCTTCATCGAACATATCTTCGCGAAAAGTGCCGTCGTACAGGCCGGCCGCTGCCACCGAACTCATGTGGTGGAAACAGCCGGCGCCGAGGGCCGCCGCCAGGTCGAGCGCATGGCGCGTGCCGTCCACATTCGCCCCGGCCTGCGGCCCCGGCGCCGCGCGCAGGTCGTACAGGGCAGCCAGGTGAAAGAAGTGGTCGACCTGGCCGGCCAGCGCGGCGCGCGCCGCCTCGGGTACGCCCAGCAACGGCTGCAGCAGGTCGCCGTGCACAGGCGTGACGCGTGCCGCATCCGCGCCCCAGAATTCTTGCGCCCTGGCCAGCGTGGCGCCGCTACCGGCGCGCACCAGCACCGACACCGTGTTGCCCGGCACCGCCAGCAGCTTGCGCACCAGGCGCTTGCCGATGAAGCCGGTCGATCCCGTGACGAAGTAGCGCATCGTGACTCCTCCGCTCAGTGCCGGCACATGCAAGCCTGCCTGGCCGACAGTGTGATCGTGATCCGCTCCGATCCGATTGTAAAGCCCAGCACAACGTGCCATGGCCGATGTCCGCGCGCTTGATGTGGATCAAAGGCTGCCCGCCCGTCGCGGGACTAGCATGACCTGACACCACTGCTCAACAACTGCTTGCGGGAGGGACATCATGCCAATCGAACACAAGAGGCGTGCCAGCGCCATTGCTTGCGTCGCCGCGCTGTCGCTGTACGGCCTTGCCCAGGCCCAGGCCCCGGCCCCGGCTGTGACCCCGGCCCCGGCCACCCGGGCAGCGCCCGCCGATTCCGTTTCCAAAGCGCAGAATAACGCCGAAGCGCGCGTCACGGCGGCGCTGGCGGTGGTGCCCCAGATCGAGGCCGATCCGCGCATGAAACAGCTGTTGCAAACGGCCAAGGGGATCCTGATCGTGCCCAAGTTCGGGCGCGCGGCGCTCGGCGTCGGCGCCCAGGGCGGCGCCGGCCTGCTGCTGCTCAGGCACGCCGACGGCAGCTGGAGCGGCCCGGCCTTCTACGACCTCGGCGGACTGACCGTGGGCCTGCAGGCAGGCGGTGAAGGCGGGGCGATCGCCATGGTCCTGAACAACGACAAGGCGGTCAACGAATTCATGAAACGGACCAATTTTTCCCTCAGTGCCGAAGCCGGCCTCACCGTGGTCAACTGGTCGAAGCTGGCCATGGGCACAGCGGGCACGGGCGACGTCGTTGCCTGGAGCGGCACCAAGGGCTTGTTTGGCGACGCCGCCGCAGTGGGCTTGACCGGTATCCGCTACAACGAGAAGCTGACCAACGCCTATTACGGGCGCACGCTCTCACCCAAGGACATCGCCGGCGCCAGCGTGAGCAATGCCCAGGCCAAGCCGCTGCAGCAGGCGCTCGGCCGGGCGTCGGGCCACGCCGGCTAGGCAGGGCAGGCGATCGCTGATGAATGCGGACACGCGCCATATCCGCTGGTTCTCGGAACTGGGCAATGCCGACGTCGCCCTGGTCGGGGGCAAGAACGCCTCGCTCGGCGAGATGTTCCGGGAATTGACGGCGCAGGGCGTGCGCGTGCCGAACGGGTTCGCCATCACCGCCGAGGCCTACCGTTATGTGCTCGACCAGGCCAATGCCTGGCCGGCGCTGCATGCGGCGCTCGATGGCCTGGACGTTCACGATATCGACGACCTGGCGCGGCGCGCGCGCCGGGCGCGCGACATCGTCTACGCTGCGCCGCTGCCCCCCGACCTCGCTGCGGCCGTCTCGGCCGCCTGGGCCCGGCTGCAGTCGCAATACGGCGAACAGCTGACAGTGGCCGTGCGCAGTTCCGCCACCGCCGAGGATTTGCCGACGGCGAGCTTCGCCGGCCAGCACGAGACCTATCTCAACATCAGTGGCGAAGCGCGCCTGCTCGACGCCGTGCGCCGTTGTTTCGCCAGCCTGTTCAAGGACCGTGCCATCAGCTACCGCGCCGAGAACGGCTTCGACCATTTCAAGGTATTCCTCTCGGTCGGGGTGATGAAGATGGTGCGCTCGGACCTGGCCGCGAGCGGCGTCATGTTCACGCTCGACACCGAGTCCGGGTTTCGCGACCTTGTCTTCATTACCGGCGCCTATGGACTGGGCGAGAACGTGGTGCAGGGGACGGTCGACCCCGACGAATTTCACGTCTTCAAGCCGACCCTGCGCCAGGGGCGCCGCTGCGTCCTGCGGCGCGCGCTGGGCAGCAAGCAGATCAAGATGGTGTATGGAGGCGGCACGGCGCGCGAAAGCACGCACAACGTGCCTACCTCGCTGCACGACCAGCGCCGTTTCTGCCTGTCCGACGAGGACGTGCTGGCGCTGGCCGACGCCGCCCTCGTGATCGAAGAGCACTACAGCGCGCGCGCCGGCCACCCAATGCCGATGGATATCGAGTGGGCCCGCGACGGCATCGACGGCCAGCTGTATATCGTCCAGGCGCGGCCGGAGACCGTGGCGTCGCAAAAATCGCTGGCCAGCTACGACGAGTACCGCTTGGCGACCACCGGGCCGGCGCGTGCCAGCGGGCGCGCTGTCGGCACCCGGGTCGCATCCGGGGTGGCGCGCGTGATCCACGATGTGGCCCACCTGAACCAGTTCCAGGCGGGCGAGATCCTGGTCGCCGACACCACCATGCCCGACTGGGGCACGGTCATGAAAATGGCGGCGGCAGTGGTCACCAACCGCGGCGGGCGCACCTGCCACGCCGCCATCGTGGCGCGCGAGCTCGGCATCCCGGCCGTGGTCGGCTGCGATAATGCGACCGACACCATTCATAGCGGCGAGGAAGTGACCGTCTCCTGCGCGGAGGGAGACCGCGGCCACGTGTATGGCGGGCGCATCCCGTTCGAAAAAACCACGACCGACCTGTCCGGCCTCGGCAAGCCGGCCACGCATCTGATGCTCAACATCGGCAACCCGGACCTGGCTTTCCACGCCGCGCTGCTGCCCAGCGACGGCGTCGGCCTGGCGCGCATGGAATTCATCATCGCCGACCAGATCAAGGCCCATCCAATGGCACTGGCCCATCCGGAGCGCGTGCGCGATGACGCCGTGCGCGCCGCCATCGGCCAGCTGACGCACCTGTTCGCGCAGCCGGCCGACTATTTCGTGCGGCACTTGTCCGAAGGGGTGGGGACGATTGCCGCGGCCTTTTATCCGAAGCCGGTCATCGTGCGCATGTCCGATTTCAAGACCAACGAATACGCCGGCCTGCTGGGCGGCGCCGACTTCGAGCCGCGCGAGGAAAATCCGATGCTGGGCTTTCGCGGTGCCGCGCGCTACACCCATCCGGCCTACGCCGACGGCTTCGCCCTCGAATGCCGGGCCATGAAGCGGGTACGGCAGGAGATGGGCCTGGACAACGTGAAGCTGATGATCCCGTTCTGCCGCCGGGTGGCCGAAGCCAGGCAGGTGCTGGCGGCGATGGCGGCGCAGGGACTCGAGCGCGGCGTCGACGGCCTGGAAATTTATGTGATGTGCGAAATTCCGAACAACGTGATCCAGATCGACGCCTTTGCCGCGCTGTTCGACGGTTTCTCGATCGGCTCGAACGACCTGACCCAGCTGGTGCTCGGGGTCGACCGCGATTCCGAGATCGTCGCCTTCGATTTCGACGAGCGCGACCCCGGCGTCACCGAGCTGATCCGTCAGGCGGTCGAGGGCGGGCGGCGCAACGGCCGCCATGTCGGCATCTGCGGGCAGGCGCCATCGGACTATCCCGAGGTGGCGGACTACCTGGTGCGGCTCGGCATCGACGCCATCAGCCTCAATCCCGACACCATCTTGCGCACCACGCGGCTGGTGCTCGACCTCGAGCAGCGGCTGGGACGCGCGCCGCGGGCAGGGAGAACCCCATGAGCAAGCCGATCGCATCGATCATGCAGACACAGGCCACGACGGTCGACATGGACGCCACGCTCGAGCAGGTCGAAGCCATTTTGTTCCAGCATCGTTTGTCGGCCGTTCCGGTCATCGAGCGCCCCCATGGCGCCGTCCTTGGCATCATCAGCGCGCGCGACCTGGCCCAGGCGCGCCATGACAAGCGCAAAGCGCAGGAAGTGCATGCCTGGGAAATCTGCTCGTACAAGCCGGTGGAAGTTGGTCCCGGCGCGACACTGAGCGATGTGGCGCGGATGATGGTGGCGCACGACATTCATCATGTGTTGGTTACCGACAATAATGCAATTGTCGGCATCGTGTCGGCGCTCGATTTCGTACGCCAGTTCATCGAGGATGACGCGGGAACGTCAGCTTGACCCCAACAAAAAAAGGCCCGGCTCGATGTGAGCGGGGCCTGGTCTTTGCGCGGCGAATCTGGTGGTGATAGGTGGACTTGAACCACCGACCCCAGCATTATGAGTGCTGTGCTCTAACCAACTGAGCTATATCACCGAAGCGGTACCAGAGCGTTGACAGGCGCTCTAAAGCAAAATGGCCCGACTCCTGAGGAGCCAAGCCATCTGCCTGAATTCTGGTGGTGATAGGTGGACTTGAACCACCGACCCCAGCATTATGAGTGCTGTGCTCTAACCAACTGAGCTATATCACCAAGAGATCGCTATTATCCAAGGCGCCGCGCGTTGTGTCAAGGCTGTGTACGCGGAGCAACCACGGTTTTTTGGCGTGCTGCTAACTTGGCAAGCCCTGCAAGTGCCCCAGGATTTCGCCGGCCGGGTCTTGCCCCAGGCAGTCGACCACGATCCGGTCCGGCATCGCGCGCAGCCAGGTGATCTGGCGTTTGGCCAGCTGGCGGGTGGCGATGATGCCCGTTTCGCGCAGCGCCGCGCGGTCGATCTTGCCATCCAAATAATCCCAGCTCTGGCGGTAGCCGACGCAGCGCATCGAGGGCAGGGTCGGCGACAAATCGCCCCGTGCCCGCAGGCGCGCCACTTCGGCCACGATGCCTTCGTCGTCCGAGTCGCCCAGCATTGCATCGAAGCGCAGCGCGATCCGTTTGTGGAGGACGCTGCGGTCGTTCGGCTCGAGCGCGAACGAGACCAAGTTGAAGGGCAGCTCGGGTTTCGCGCGCAGCGCCAGCAGTTCCGACATCGGTTTGCCGGTCAGCGCGATGATTTCCAGGGCGCGGTTGATGCGCTGGGCGTCCGCGGGCGCCAGGCGCGCGGCCGTCACCGGGTCGAGCGCCTGGAGTTTTGCGTGCATGCCGGGCCAGCCGATGCGCGCGGCTTCGGCGTCGATGGCGGCGCGCACGTCGGCGTCTGCCGTCGGCAAGTCGTCCAGACCATCGGTCAGCCCCTTGAAATACATCATCGTGCCGCCGACCAGCAGCGGCAGCTTGCCGCGCGCGCCGATCTCGGCCACCAGGCGCAGGGTGTCGGTGCGAAACTGCATCACCGAATAGGCCTCGCGCGGGTCGATGATATCGATCAGGTGATGCGGCACGGCGGCCAGTTCCTCCGGCGTGGGCTTGGCGGTGCCGATGTCCATCTCGCGGTAGACGAGGGCGGAGTCGACCGAGATGATCTCGCTCGGGATTTCGCGCGCGATCGCCAGCGCGGCGGCAGTCTTGCCCGAGGCGGTCGGCCCCATGATCGCCACAGCCAGCGGCTTGGCGTCCTTCGATTCACCCATCATTTATTGGCCGCGCAGAAAAAGTTTGTCGAGCGCCGAGATGTCGAGCTGGACCCAGGTCGGGCGCCCGTGGTTGCACTGGTCGGCGCGCTCGGTGCTTTCCATCTGGCGCAGCAGCGCGTTCATTTCGGGATTGCTCAGGATGCGGTTGGCGCGCACGGCCGTGTGGCAGGCGAGGGTGCCGAGCAGTTCGTTGCGGCGCTCGATCAGCACGCGCGAGCCGCCGAATTCGCGCACGTCGCGCAGCACGTCGCGCGCCAGGGTCTGGGCGTCGGCGTTTTTCAGGAGCGTCGGCACCGCGCGCACGGCCAGCGTCGTCGGCGACAGGGCGGCGATGTCGAAGCCGAGCGCCTGCAGGGTTTCCTGGTGGTCGGTGGCGGTGGCCACTTCGATTGCATCGGCGAAGAAGGTGACCGGGATCAGGAGCGACTGCACCTGCATGTCCTGGCCGTCGACCTGGGCGTCGAGCGCGTTTTTCAGCTGCTCGTACAGGATGCGCTCGTGCGCGGCGTGCATGTCGACCAGCACCAGGCCGCGCGTGTTCTGCGCCAGGATGTAGATGCCGTGCAGCTGGGCCAGCGCGAAGCCGAGCGGGAAGTCGTCGTTGCTGGGGCCATTCGAGGGCGCCGGCATCGGCATGGCGGCGGACGACGCCGGCCGCGCCGCCGAATCGGCAAACAGCGCGCCGTAGTTCGCCGTGCTCTGCGCGACCCCGCCCTGCTCGGGCGCATCCCAGCGGCTGCCGGCCGGGAAGGGCGAGGGCGAGAAGGTCTGGCTGAGTTGCGTGCCGAAACCGGTCTGCTCGTGCGGACGGCGCCAGTCCGTATTCGATGGCGTGATCTCGGCCGCGCTGATCGGCGCCGGGCTGCTGCCGTGCGCCGTGGCCGAGGTCGCGGCGAGCGATCGCTGCACCGCGTGGAACACGAACTGGTGCACGGCGCGGCTGTCACGGAAGCGCACTTCGATTTTCGACGGGTGGACGTTGACGTCGACCAGCGCCGGATCGAGGTCGAGCGCCAGCACGTAGGACGGAAAACGGTCGCCGTGCAGCACGTCCTGGTAAGCCGCGCGCACCGCGTGCACCAGCAGCTTGTCGCGCACGTAGCGCCCGTTCACATAAAAGAACTGGCCATCGGCGCGCGCCTTCGAGGCGGTCGGCAAGCCGGCAAAGCCGTGCAGGCGCAAGGGGCCGGCGGCTTCGTCGATGGCCAGGCGCGCTTCGGCGAAATCGCTGCCCAGGATCTGGCTGCTTCGCTTGGCCATCTCGCACACGTTCCAGTGGTCGATCGTGCGCCCGTTATGGGTCAGGCTGAACGAGACGTCCGGACGCGACAGCGCGATGCGGCGCACGACTTCGGCGCAGTGGCCATACTCGGTCTGTTCGCTTTTTAAAAATTTGCGGCGCGCGGGCGTATTGAAATACAGGTCCTGCACGTCGATCGTGGTGCCGCAGGGGCCGGACGAGGGCGCCACCGTACCCAGGTGTGAGCCGATGATTTCCCAGGCGTGCGGTGCATCCTTTGTCCTCGAGGTGATCGACACGGCCGCCACCGATGCGATCGAGGCCAGCGCCTCGCCGCGAAAACCCAGGGTGGCCACGTTTTCCAGCTCGGTCAGCGAGGCGATTTTCGAGGTCGCATGGCGTGCCAGGGCGAGGGGCAGCTGCTCGGGTGCGATGCCGCGGCCGTTGTCGGTGATGGCGATGCGCTTGACGCCGCCTTCCTCGAGCCGGATCGCGATCTGGGTCGCGCCCGCGTCGAGCGCGTTTTCGAGCAGCTCCTTGACGACAGCCGAGGGCCGTTCGACCACCTCGCCGGCGGCGATCTGCGAGATCAGCTGATCGTTCAGCTGCTGGATGGGGCGATGGGTGGGGACGGGCGCGTTCATGGCCACGATTATATCCCGTGGCCCCCGGCTTATCGCCGTCCCTTTATTTAGCCTCGCGCACCGGAATCGGCGCCGCGCACAGGTCGACATGACCGGCCGCGACCTTGGTCCACGGTCCGCCGCGGTTGCGCGTCGCCTCGACCACCTTCTGGTAGGTGGCGCTCTCGGTACGCATCACCTCGAATTTGCTACGCTCAGCCTCGGGCAGGTCGGCCGCCACGCGCAAGGTCTTGATCGGCACCTGCATCTCCGGCTTGTCGAAGAAGCCCATCGGCGCCGGGCCGCGCGTCACGGTCGACAGCAGCGGCATGCCGGACACGACGCGTCCGACCACGGTGATGTTGCGGTCCAGCTGGCGCGGCGCCTGGCCGGTGACGACGTACAGGGCCGTGCCGCCGCCGCTGTCGGCATCGGCGTCACGCCCCACGCCCACCATCGCGTAGCAGTGCGCGAGCCAGGTCTCCCCGGCTTTCGGGTCGCGTCCCACCGGGAAGCCGTTCGAATGGCCGACCTGGGGCGCGTAGCCGTCCACATCCTTCAGGCGCGTAAATTGGCGATCATTCTTTAGCGGCACCGTGAACTCGCCTTTCAGCTTGTCCTTCGCCTTTTTCACCGGGCGCGGATTCTTTTCGTCCGGGTCGCCCCACTGGACGACGAAATTGTCTTGCGAGCGCAGGATGACGAGGCCATCAAAATAGTTCTCGCGTGCCAGCGCCTTGATGTTGACGGCGTGGTTCGGGGCAAAGGTGGGCGCCAGTTCGATCACGACGCGTCCGGCCGGCAAGTCCATGTACAGCGTGTTCTCGGGATCGAGGGCGCGCCAGTCGGCTGCGGTCGATTCCTTGACGATGTCGCCGACGCTCGGTTTCGGCGCCAATTCTTTCTTGGGCGCTGCTGCCTGCGCGGCGCTGCCTGCCAGCATGGCCAACGCCACGCCCACCTGTACTGCGATCCGGACTGCCTTCATCTCCCGCTCCGACTTGTAGTTTATGTTGAGTAATTGTAATCGCGAATTTCACCCTGTCTGCAAAACTTAACACTTCCTTAAAAACTGGTGCAGCCGGGAATGCCGCGCAGGTCTGGCGTGGCTGACTGGTGGTATGATTCGACGTTACCGTTTAGGAAAATTATGGATCTGATGCAATTTTTCGACATGATTCTTCATGTCGATAAGACGCTGGGTGTGCTGCTCGCCGAGTACGGCATCTATGTCTACATTGTCCTGTTTGCGATCGTGTTCTGCGAAACGGGTCTCGTGGTCCTCTTTTTCTTCCCGGGCGACACCTTGCTGTTCATCGCCGGCGCCTTCTGCGCCACCGGCCAGATGAGCTATCCCTTGCTGATGGCGCTGCTCATCATTGCGGCGATTACCGGCAACACCCTGAATTACTATATTGGCGAAGCCGTCGGCCAGCGCATGTTCACGCATAACTACCGCTGGATCAACAAGGACGCGCTGCACCGCACCCACGATTTCTTCGAAAAGCACGGCGGCAAGACCATCATCCTGGCGCGTTTCGTGCCGGTGGTGCGCACCTTCGCCCCGTTCGTCGCCGGCGTGTCGGACATGACCCACTGGCGCTTCCAGCTCTATAACGTGACCGGCGCCGTGCTGTGGGTGGCCAGCCTGGTGACGGCCGGTTACTTCTTCGGCAATATCCCGGTGGTGCGCAACCACCTGACCGAAATCGTCCTCGTCGGCGTCAGCGCGGCGCTGGTGCCGCTCGCCCTGGGCGGCCTGTACAAGTTTGGACGCAAGGTGCTGAGCCGCTAATAGCTTGGAAACAAGCTTCTTGCCCGAATGACCAGCGCGCCGGATTTAATCCGGCGCGTTTGCGTTTACCTGCTCAAGTTTCCGTAGAGAAGCGTCGTTAAGACAGGGTGAGCTACCATTTCCCCACCCCCATGCGTAACCTGATCGCCCTGATTGCCTCCAGCTTCTTCATGCTCGGCGCAAGCGCCGCCGACGCGCCCGCTGCCGCAAAGCCGGCCACGGAAGCCGACAAGAAAGCGGCCGATGCCGCGAAACTGGCGGCTGCGCTGTCGAAACCGGCCAAGGCCGTCGAGAAGCCGGCCGCGCCCGAGAAGGCTGACAAGGCGCCTGCACCGGCGGCCGCCAAGCCCCTGGTCGACAAGCCGGTCATCGACAAATCGCTCGTCGAAAAGCCGCCCAAGGCGAGTGCCGCCACGGCCGACAAGGTCGCCGCCGCCGTCTCGGCGCCGGACGACGACGACCAGGTCGACCTGTCGGTCAAGATCGCCGAGCGCCTGGCCGAGATGCGCGCCAAGCAGGCCGCGCGCGTGGCCGCCGCGGCCAAGGCGAAGAAGCTAGCCGACGCCCGGCGCAAGAAAGAAGCGGCGATCGCCGCCGCGCCGAAGATCAGCACCCATTGGGATTACGACGGTGAATTCGGCCCGGAAAACTGGGGCAAGATCAACCCGGCCTGGGCCCAGTGCGGCAAGGGCAGCCGCCAGTCGCCGATCGACATCCGCGACGGCATGAAGGTCAATCTCGACGAGATCGATTTCGACTACCGTCCCTCAACCTTTACCGAGATCGACAACGGCCACACGGTGCAGGTGAATGTCGCCGGCGGCAACTACATCAACGTCGGCCCGGAGCGCTTCGAGCTGGTCCAGTTCCACTTCCACCGTCCTTCGGAAGAGCGCATCAACGGCAAGGGCACCGAGATGGTGATCCACCTTGTGCACCGCGGCGCGAAGGGCAAGCTGGCGGTGGTGGCGGTGCTGCTCGAACGCGGCAAGGGCAACGACGCGATCCAGACCATCTGGAACAACATCCCGCTCGAAAAGGGCCAGCTCGGCTCGCCCGGCCTGGAACTCGACGCGCTCGAACTGCTGCCGAACCGGCGCGAGTATTACACCTACATGGGCTCGCTGACCGAGCCGCCCTGCACCGAAAACGTCTTGTGGATGGTGATGAAGCAGCCGATGACGGCATCTCCCGCGCAGATGGCCCTGTTCTCGCGCCTGTATCCGCTCAATGCGCGCCCGCTGCAGGAGAGCGGTGGGCGGATGGTCAAGGAATCGAATTAAAACAAAAGCCGGCGATGCCGGCTTTTTTTTGGTGCGGGATTGACTTTCTGCTCTTGCTTCTGGGACGTAGGGTGGGCGGGGAACCCGCCCACCCTACGTCCCTGCGCTACACGCTAACGTTCAGCTGACGTGATACTCCCCGCGCCAGCTTTGGCCCGGTTGCAGCGCCGGCCCGTTCAACAAGGCCGGCTCGATGCACACGAAGCGCCGATACTCTTCATCGGCCATGTCCGCCAGCGCCGCCGCATCCTCCGCCCCCGGATTCCACACGACCGCGTCAGGGAAGCCTTGCTGGCGCAGCGTCAGCACGACACCGCCGTCGACCAGTCCGAGGCGCGGCTCGGCAGCTTCATACACGCGGTCGAATTTATCGGTGATCGCCAGCTCCTCGCGTTCCACACCGAGGATGCGCACGTTCGCCACATCGTCGACCAGGAAATAGGTATGCAGCGCCGCCGCGAAGGGGAAGGGCGCCGCGCCGGTATTGATCACTTCAAAGTCCATGGCCAGCTCGTTGGCGCGAATCGCAACGCGCAGCGCCAGTTCGAAACCATGCGGCCAGGCTTGCGCGTGTTGCTGCGCCAGGTCCGGCGGCGCCAGCGCCAGCACGGCAAAGGCCCAGCCGTCTTCGATGCCAGTGTGAGCCACGCGCCAGTTGCTTACGCGCGCAAAACCATGGCGCATGCCGTCGCCGCGTTCGGCGAACTGGGGAAAGATCACCGGCACGCCGCCGCGGATCGCCTTGCTGCCGTCGAGCGCCGACTTGGCGCTGCAGAACAGCCGCTCGCGCCCGTCCGCGCCGCGCCAGGAGATCAGGTGCGCGCCGTAGAGCGTGATGCTCGCCTGCGCCCCATCGGGGGCGGTGAGCAGCAGGGAAGGCAGCTGGCCGAAAGTGGTCGAAATGGCGGCATCAAGGTGGTTCATGTCGAGAACGGTGCGAATGGGGACCGGCTAGTATGCCACGCCGCCAGATGCCGGCAATGTGCCATGGGCGCGAACGCGTCAGGCCAGCGGGCGAATCACCAGTTCGTCCCAGCCCGATGCCGGATCCGGCGCGCGGCTGAAGGCGTGCTCCGGCAGCAGCGCCACCAGGATCTCCGCCGTCGTACGCACGATGCAGCCCGGCGCGACATGCCCGCCAAGGACGCGGCCGTCGGCGTCCGACACGGAGATGTGGAGGTGCACCCCATCAGGCGACAGGGAGCCTGCCAGCGTCAGGATTTCGAGGTCGCCGTGCAGCTGCGTCGCTTCGTCCCTGCCCGCGAAGCGGATACTGGCCGTGCTCAGGCTGCCGACTCCCTGCAATACAAAGGCGGCGCTGAGCTGGTGCTCGGCCAGGAGCGAAGCGAGGGCATGGCGCAGGTCTTGTTGCGGGCAAAGGCGGATGGGAAGAGTGCGCATGGGACTATCGGAGGCAAATCATGGTTGTGTATTATGCACCGCTACGTACGGGCGCATCGCCAGATTGCGCGCCGATCTGCTTCAACTACAGGGACTCAGGACAGTATGGGCTTGTTCAAGGATGCGTCGGATATTCAGGGCTGGGTCAATCGCGCTCCATTGGCGATCGCGCTGGCGCTCCTGCTCCTTGGCGGCCTCACGTACCAGTTTTACTGGAAAAACGACCCCTACCGTGATGGTGCCGAGCGCTTCCTTCGCCACGACGCCGCGATCGCGCGCACTGCCGGTGAAGTACGCCGGGTCAATCTCAAAGCGGTCGTCGGCGGTGCATGCAAGCCACGGTGCGACACCTACATCTTCAGCGTGGTCGGTACCCGTGCAATCGTGCGCGTGGCGGTCGAATCATGGCAAGCAGCCGACGGACAACCCGGCTTTCGGATACAGGCGGCCGGAAGAGAGAAATGATTTGGCGTGTTTCAGCCTGATGGCCGAAGCGCCCGCGCGACCGCCGCTTCGGCATGCAAACCGGTCGTGTCGTACAAGGGCACAGGACTGTCCTCGGGCGAGACCAGCAGCATGATCTCGGTGCAGCCGAGGATGATCGCTTCCGCGCCACGCGCAACGAGGCGGTCGATCACCTGGCGATAAGCCTGGCGCGAGGCGTCCAGGATGCGTCCCTGCACCAGTTCCTCATAGATGATGCGGTGGACCGTCGCGCGGTCGGACGATTCGGGCACCAGCACC
Source organism: Massilia sp. FBCC-B171 (assembly GCF_059134155.1). NCBI lineage: Bacteria > Pseudomonadati > Pseudomonadota > Betaproteobacteria > Burkholderiales > Oxalobacteraceae > Massilia > Massilia sp. FBCC-B171. The sequence goes on from NZ_CP101443.1 coordinate 781,978, forward strand.
TCGAGCCCGTGCCTGTCGGCCAGGCGCCCCTTGTAGAAATCCTGCTCCATGGTGAAGGCGGTGCCCAGCAGGCCTACCCGGCGCAGCCCGGCGGCCTTGATGCGCGCGGCGGTCGGGTCGGCGATGTGCAGCAGATCCAGCGTGGTAGCCGCCTGCACCTGGGGCGCGGCGATGTGCATGGTGTTGGTGGCGATGACGAGGAAGTCGGCGCCGGCGCGTTCCAGGCGTTGCGCGGCATCGACCATCAAGGCGGCCGCCTCGTCCCAGCGATCGGTGCGCTGCAAGACCTCGATGTCGGCAAAGTCGAAAGACCACATCAGGCAGCGCGCGGAGTGCAAACCGCCGAGCTGCGCACGCACGCCTTCATTGATCAGCCGATAATATTCGGCCGAGCTTTTCCAGCTCATGCCGCCGATCAGGCCGATCACTTGCTGCGACGTGGGGGACGCATCGAATTGCGACATACCGGCTCCTTCATCCTTGATGAGTGCTCGCCAGTATAGTCGTGAATTCGCCGGCGCCTCAGGTCGTGCGGCTCTTCGCCATCGGCGGATTGGCCGCGAAATAGCGCTTGATGCCCTTGGTGATGGCGCCCGCCAGCTGCTCCTGGTAGTCGTCGTCCTTGAGTTTCGCTTCCTCTTCAGGATTCGAAATGAAGGCCGTCTCGACCAGGATCGACGGGATGTCCGGAGCTTTCAGCACCGCGAAGCCCGCCTGTTCCACGGCCGCCTTGTGCAGGCGGTTGATGCCGCCGATTTCGCCCAGCACCGCCTTGCCGAGCTTGAGGCTGTCGTTGATCTGGGCCGTCGTCGACAGATCGAACAGGACGCTGGCCAGCTGCCGGTCGTGCTTGGCGAGGTTCACGCCGCCGATCATGTCGGCCTTGTTCTGGTCGGTCGCCAGCCAGCGCGCCGCGGTCGAGCTGGCGCCTTTTTCGCTGAGCACAAACACCGAGGAGCCGCGTGCGCGCGCTTCGATGAAGGCGTCGGCGTGGATCGAGACGAACAGGTCGGCCTGCACCTTTCTCGCCTTTTCGACGCGCGTGCCGAGCGGGACGAAATAGTCGCCGTCGCGGGTGAGCATGACGCGTGTGTTCGGCAGCGCTTCGAGGCGTGCCTTGAGTTTTTTCGCCACCGCCAGCACGATGTCCTTTTCGCGCGTGCCGCTCGGGCCGATGGCGCCCGGGTCTTCGCCGCCGTGGCCCGGGTCGAGCGCGATCGTCACCATGCGCGCCACGCTGTTGACGGGCGGCTTGGGCAGCGGCTTGCCCGGAGACGGTGTCGGCTGGGTGGTGCGCGGGGCCGCGGCGCCGCTCATGGCGGCGATTTCCGCTTCCAGGCGCGCCACCGGATCGGGAACGACAGGCTGGGTCGAGGGCACCGGCACGGCCGGGACGGCGTTCGGCGTGCCGTCGCCGGGCGACCATTCGCCCTTTTCGATCAGGGCGGCGATCGGATCGGCTTCACGCACCGGATACAGGTCGAAGATCAGGCGGTGCTTGTATTCGGCCACGGGCGCGAGCGTAAACACCTGCGGCTTGACTTCTTCCTTCAGGTCGAACACCAGGCGCACCACGTTCGGGCGGTTCTGGCCGACGCGCACCTGCTTGATATACGGGTCGTTCGATTCGATCTTGGCGACCAGGCTTTTCAGCGTGTCGTTCAGGGCCAGGCCGTCGATGTCGACCACCAGCCGTGGCGGATCGGGCACCAGGAAATGCTCGGCCTTGAGGTTGGTGTCGTTTTCCAGCGTGACGCGCGTGTAGTCGTCTGCCGGCCAGACGCGCACGGCCAGGATCTGGGCGGCGCGCGCGGGCAGCGGGGCGACCACCGACAGCAACAGCGTGCCGCCGATTTTCAGGACGGTACGGCGGCGGGCGGGGGACGTCAACGGGCGGGAAAGGAGAGGCGGTCGAGGCATAGCAGGCCCTGTGGGGACAACGCCTGCAATTCTACAGTACGTCCGGCACCGCTGACTTCGAGCAGCACACGGACGTCGGGTGGGGGCAACACTGGTTCGCCCTTTTCCGGCCATTCGACGATGCAGATGTTGCGGCCATCAAAATCCTCGCGAAAACCGGCATCCAGGAATTCTTCCGGGCTGGCCATGCGGTACAGGTCGTAATGAATGATGTCGACGGGTTCGCCGCCAATCTGAACGCGGTAGGGTTCGGACAGGGTATAGGTCGGGCTTTTCACGGTGCCCTGGTAGCCGGTGGCGCGCAGCAGGGCGCGCGTGAGCGCGGTCTTGCCGGCGCCGAGGTCGCCGTGCAGGTAGATGACGAGGCCGGGCGCAACGGCGCGCGCGAGGGCGGCGCCGAGGGCCAATGTCGCCGATTCGTCGGGCAGGTAGGCTGTGAAGGGCTGCATCAATTAAAATGGTAGGTTGGGCGGCGCGCATCCGTGCCGCGATTTTTCCGTTGCCTGAATGTCCATCGACCTCCCCGACCCGCAGGAATTGACCCGCGCCATCAAGGCCTGGGGACGCGAACTCGGCTTTGCCGACGTGCGCATCGCCGACGTCGACCTCGCGCACGCCGAAGCAGGCCTGCGCGCCTGGCTGGCGGCGGGCCACCACGGCGAGATGGATTATATGGCAAGCCACGGCATGAAGCGCGCCCGGCCGGCCGAACTGGTGCCCGGCACGGTGCGTGCGATCGTGGCGCGCATGGATTATTTGCCCCTGCAAGAGGGCTGGCGCGAGCGCGAGCTGGCGCGCCAGCTCGAACCGGGCGCTGCTGTGGTCTCGATGTATGCGCGCGGCCGCGACTATCACAAGGTCTTGCGCAACCGCCTGGCCCAGCTGGCCGAGCGCGTGAAAGCCGAGATCGGCGAATACGGCTACCGGGTGTTTACTGATTCGGCGCCGGTGATGGAATTGCCGCTGGCGGAAAAGGCCGGCCTGGGCTGGCGCGGCAAGCACACGCTGCTGCTCTCGCGCGACGCCGGCTCCACCTTTTTCATCGGCGAGATCCTGGTCGACCTGCCCTTGCCTGTTGATTCTCCCACATCCAGCCACTGCGGCGCCTGCAGCAACTGCATCGACGTCTGCCCGACGCAAGCCATCCTCGGCCCCGGCCGGCTCGATGCGCGGCGCTGCATTTCCTACCTGACGATTGAACTCAAAGGCAGCATTCCGCTGGAGCTGCGGCCCCTGATCGGCAACCGCATCTACGGCTGCGACGATTGCCAGCTGGCCTGCCCCTGGAACAAGTTCGCCCAGCGCGCGACGGTGCCGGATTTCGAGGAGAGGAATGGCCTGGGCGCGTCGAGCATGGTCGAGGTGTTCGGCTGGGAAGAAGAAGAATTCAACCGCCGCATGGAAGGCAGTCCGATCCGGCGCATCGGCCACGAGCGCTGGCTGCGCAACCTGGCCGTGGGGATGGGGAATGCAGCGGAGGGACGCCGCGGCGATCCGCTTATCGTGGCGGCATTGACAGCGCGCGCAGAGCACCCGTCCGCGCTGGTGCGCGAACACGTGGCATGGGCACTCGAACGCCACCTGTCATAGCTCGATGCGTTTGGCGCGCATTGCCGACCAGTCACCGTCGATCGAGATCATCGCCACGGCTGTGATACCGTTTTCCTTCAGAAACTCGTTGATTGAGTCGCGATTGATATCAGTGGCTTTCGAGGCGGTCTGCTTCAGGTAGGCGATCCAGAGCGAGCCCTTGTCGCTGAGACGTTCCTTGGCCTGCGGCAGGAATTGCTCGAGGTCCTTGCGGTTCATGCAGAACATCATGATCACGTCGAAAGGGCCATCGCCTTCCTTGATCAGTTCTTGCGGAAACTGCGATACGGCCGTCGGGTGCACTGCGCCATTGATGATTTGCATCGCTTTCGCGTTGCGCAAAAACATCCTGTCTGCAACTGTCTTGTCGTTCATCTGCTTTCCCTAGAGAAGTTGACGCCTGCGGGGGCGCGGGTAGCGACGTATTCGATATGGATTTTACAAGCGAATGTGGAAAGGGAGTGCTCCCTTGCGGACGGGGTGGGGCTGTTGCCTGTGCCGTTTTCGTTACGCACGATCCGCGTGGGCACGGAGTGCCCACCCTACGGGCACCGCCATCGGCGAGATCATGCGAAAACCGGATACGTGGCGTGTCCCGTAGGGTGGGCACCCTGTGCCCACGCGGATCATGCGGACCATTAACGGTACAGGCAACAGCCCCACGAACGCACGAACGCCTACTTCAGCAAGCCCGCCAACTCCACCGCCGTCTTCACCTGCATCTTATCGAAGATATGCGCCCGGTGCACCTCGACGGTGCGCATGCTGATGCCCAATTCGTCGGCCACGACCTTGTTCATCTTGCCCGCCAAAATCAGGTCGAGCACTTCGCGTTCGCGCGCCGACAGCGTGGCCAGCCGGGCCTGCACCAATGCCGCGCTGGCGGCGGCGCGCGAGGCGGCCAGGGCCTCGTCGACGCGGTCCATCAGTTCGTTGTCGTTGAAGGGTTTTTCGAAGAAATCGAAGGCGCCGCGTTTGAGCGAGTCGACCGCCATCGGCACCTCGCCATGGCCGGTCAGGAAGATGACGGGCATGCGCGCCAGCCAGCCGCGCTGGATGAGCTGGTCGAAGACGGCGATGCCGTTCATGTCGGGCATGCGCACATCTAACAACACGCAGTCGCCTTCGAGATCGGGTTCGCCCACGCTGTCGAGGAAGGCCTGGCCGCCCGCATGGCCGCGCACCGCGAGGCCGCGCGACTGCGCCAGCCATGCGAGGGCGTCGCGGATCACGTCTTCGTCGTCGACGATATGCAGCATGGGGGTCTCCTGTTTGGCGTCATTGTAGCTCGGCGGGGGTGCTCGCGTCGGCCCGCGGCAGGCTGAAGGTGAAGACCGTGCCGCCATCCGGGTTCGGCGCATGGGTCAGGGTGCCGCCGTGGAATTCGATCGCGGTGCGGCAAATCGACAGGCCCATGCCCATGCCTTCGGCCTTGGTCGAGAAGAAGGGCGAGAACAGGCGTTCGGCCACTTCCGGCGCGATGCCGTGGCCGTGATCGAGCACCGAGACCGATACCTGCGCGGCGTCGGCGGCGGCCGTGATGTGCAGGATGCGCGCTTCGGGCGCGACCTGCGCCATCGCCTCGATGCCGTTGCGCGTCAGGTTCAGCAGCACCTGTTCCAGCATCACGCGGTCGGCCAGCACCGGCGGCAGCTGCGCCGGCAAGTTGATGTGCAGCGCCACATACGACTGGCGTGCCTGCAGCTCGATCAGCGCGCGCACGCCTTCGACCACGCTGTGGATGGCCACGGCTTCGCGCTGCGGCTCGCTCTTCTTGACGAACTTGTGCACGCTCTTGATGATCTGGCCAGCGCGCTGGGCCTGCTGGCGCGCCTGCTCCAGCGCGCGCCGCAGCAGGGCCGGTTCGATCGGCACGCCCTTGTCTGCGCGTTCGAGCACGTTCAGGGCGCCCGCCGTGTAGCTGGAAATGGCGGCCAGCGGCTGGTTCAGCTCGTGCGCCAGCATCGACGAAATCTCGCCCATGGTCGCCAGGCGCGCGCTGGTCTCGAGTTTTTCCTGCTGCTGGCGATTGAGTTCCTCGGCCTTCTTGCGGTCGGTGATGTCGAGGATGGAACTCATCCAGCCGGTCTGGTCGCCGCGGCTGTCGACCAGGGGTGCTTCGAACACCAGCACCGGCACCCGCACCCCGTCCGAGCGCTGGAACACGGTTTCGAACTGGGGCGTGATGGTACCGGCCAGCACGCCCGCGAAGCGTTCTTCGTACTCGCCGCGCACCTCCGGCGCCCAGTAGGGCATGGGCGGCTTCCTGCCCACCAGCTCCTCCGGCGGCAGCCCGACGATTTCGCAGAAGGCCTTGTTGACATAGGTGACGCGGCCCTCGAGGTCGCGCGCACGCAGGCCCGTGATCAGCGAATTTTCCATGGCCGTGCGAAACGCCATCTGCTGGCGCAGCGCGCTCTCGGCCGCCAGCGTGCGCGAGATGTGGCGCCACAGCGTGAGCAGGCTCCACAGCAGTCCCAGCGCCAGCGCGATTACCGAGCCGACCAGCAGGTTGGGCAGCAGGCGCGGCGCGTTCTTGACGCTGTCGGTGGCCAGCACGATCGAGGCACCGGGCAAGTCGAGCGGGCGGCGGTGGGTGTAGACGCCGCGTCCCGGGCCGCCATCGGCGCGCGCGGCAACGGGAAAATCGTTGCGGTCGAGCAGGGCCAATGCATTGTCCTGGGCGAACCACCAGGGCACGCTTTCGCTCAGCAGCACCTGCAGGCTGTAGGTGGCCACCAGGCTGCCGACATACACGCCGTTGCGGTACAGCGGCAAGTGGTAGTCGAGCAAGCCGGGCAGATGGGCGCTGGCGCCGTAGGGCTCGCTGTAGCGTCCGGCCTTGGTCAGGCGTGCCATCTCATGGGTTTCGCCGGCGGCGGGCCGGGCGACGGCCAGCTCGGTGCCATGGCGCGCCAGCACCTCGTCATTGGGGCCCAGCCACAGCACGCGGCGCAGTTCCGGGCCGTTCTTGAACATTTGCGCCAGGCGCGCCTGCAGGACGGCGGGCGCCGGCGGCTTGCCGACCAGGTCGATGCCGAGCGCGGCCAGCGCTTCCTCGCTGCGCGCCAGTTCGAAGCGCAGGGTCTGCTCGACCCACAGCGTGTCGGCAATCAATTGCTCCTGGCGCTCGGTGGTTTCCATCTGGCGCGCCTGCCAGGGCAGCCAGAACAGGACGGCGAGAAACAGCAGCACCAGCAAGACCGGCACCAGCCAACGCCAGGGGCGGGCCAGGTTGGCGCGGCGGCGTAGCGAGAACGGGTTTTTCATTGGGTGGTGGAAGGTTTTCTTGGGCGATGCTATTGTGGACTTCTATAGCGGCAATGCAACTGCCCACTTATTTCAATCTATTGACGACGCATGACCATCAAATTCCTCGCCGCCGCACTGGTCCTCATCGCCTCCTTCAATAACGCCTGGGCGCAAGCCCCGATCGTCATCAAATTCAGCCACGTGGTCGCGCCCGACACCCCGAAAGGGCAGGCGGCCGAGCGCTTCAAACTGCTCGCCGAACAGTTCACGCGCGGACGGGTCAAGGTGGAAGTGTATCCGAACAGCCAGCTCTACAAGGACAAGGAAGAGCTCGAAGCCCTGCAACTGGGCGCGGTCCAGATGCTGGCGCCCTCGCTGGCGAAGTTCGGCCCGCTCGGCGTGAAGGAATTCGAAGCCTTCGACCTGCCTTATATTTTCCCCTCGAAAGCGGCGCTGTACGCTGTCACCGAAGGCCCGGTCGGGCGCGATTTGCTGCGCAAGCTCCAGTCGAAAGGCATCACCGGCCTGGCCTACTGGGACAATGGTTTCAAGGTGATGTCGGCGAACCGCCCTTTGCTGACGCCGGCGGACTTTCGCGGCCTGCGCATGCGCATCCAGTCTTCCACCGTGCTCGACGCCCAGATGCGCGCGCTCGGCGCCCGGCCCCAGGTGATGGCCTTCTCGGAAGCCTACCAGGCGCTCGAAACGGGCGTGGTCGACGGCACCGAGAATCCGCCCTCGAACATGTACACCCAGCGCATGCACGAGGTGCAACAGCACCTGACGGTGTCGCACCACGGCTACCTGGGGTATGCGGTGATCGTCAACCGCAAGTTCTGGGATGGCTTGCCGGGCGACGTGCGCGCGGCGCTTGAGCGGGCCATGCGTGACGCCACCGCGTTCGAGAAGACGATCGCCCAGCGCGACAACGACCGCGCCCTGGAAGCGATCCGCAAGGCGGGCAAGACGTCGATCCACTATTTGACGCCGCAGCAACAGGCCCAGTGGCGTGCGGCCCTGCTGCCCGTGCACCGCCAGATGGAAGGGCGCATCGGCAAGCAATTGATCGATGCAATCACCCGCGAAACGGTCAGAAAATAATGACGCACCGGTCAGTAAAAGCGGAGCCTGTGGCGGAGAAACCTCGGCCATGTTTGGTTTTCAGAAACCGTATATAAAAAACTATTCTCCGTTGAACAGTTGCGTTATGATTGGGCGCTGCGGCACCAAAGCGGTGCAGGCAACCCGGATACAGTCTTGGGGAGGGCAGAAAAATACGGTAGTCCATACCGGAGATCATGAGAGGAGACACACGTTCGACAGAAGCCGTTGGTACAACCAAACGGCCGGGACGTGCCTGATGATTGAAGCGCACCTTTGGGTGCGCTTTTTTTTCGTTTGCGAAACCCTACGCCGCCAATTCTTCGAGCGTTGCCGCATCCACCGGCCGGCTGAACAAATACCCCTGCCAGTGATCGCACCCGATCCCCGCCAAGAACGTGCGCTGGGCCTCGGTCTCGACCCCTTCCGCAATAATCTTGAGCCCCAGCGATTTGCCGAGCGCCACCACGCTGCGCGCGATCGAGGCGTCGTTCGGATCGATCAGCACGTCGCGCACGAAACTCTGGTCGATTTTTAGTTGATCGAGCGGCAGGCGCTTCAGGTAGCTCAGCGACGAATAGCCGGTGCCGAAATCGTCCAGCGAGAAACAGATGCCGTGCTTGCGCAGGGCCAGCATCTTGCCAATGGTTTCCTCGACGCCTTCGATCATCAGGGTCTCGGTCAGCTCCAGCTTCAGGCGCGCGGGGTCGGCGCCGCTGGCGGCGACGATGGCGAGCGTTTCTTCCACGAAGTCGCCCTGCAGGAACTGGCGCACGCTGACGTTCACGGCGAGGGTGAAATGGGCCGTGGCCGGCGAGGCGGCCCACAGCGCCAGCTGGTCGCAGGCGGTGCGCAGCACCCAGCGCCCGAGCGGCAGGATCAGCCCCGAGGTTTCGGCGATGGCGATGAAGCCGGCCGGGCCGATCAGCCCGCGCGCCGGATGCTGCCAGCGCACCAGCGCCTCGGCCCCGGTCAGGATGCCGTCGCCGTCGACCTGTCCCTGGTAGTGCAGCACGAACTGCGAATGCAGGAGGGCGGCGCGCAGTTCGGTCTCGATCGCGGTGCGGTAAGTGACTTCGAGTTCCATCGACGGATGGAAGAAACTCAGCGTGTTGCGGCCCTGGCGCTTGGCTTCGTACATCGCCAGGTCGCCGCGCCGCATCAGGTCGTCCAGGCCGCCTTCGTCGCCGGTGCACAGGGCAATGCCGATGCTGCAGCTGGCGTGGTGCACGGCGCCGCCGACCTCGAACGGCTCGCGCAGGGCCCCCAGGATTTTCACGCCGACAGTCTCGGCATGCTGCTGGGCTGCCAGCGCGTCGTCGGCGATCGACTCGAGCAGGATCACGAACTCGTCGCCGCCCAGGCGCGCCACGGTATCGGTGTCGCGCGCGCAGGCCAGCAGGCGCGCGGCGACCTGCTGCAGCAGGTGGTCGCCGACGACGTGGCCGCGGCTGTCGTTGAGGTCCTTGAAATTGTCCATGTCGAGGAAGAGCAGGGCGCCGACCCGGCGCTGGCGCCCTTGCTGGCCGACATAATGGCCGATGCGTTCGTAGAGCAGGCGCCGGTTCGGCAGCCCGGTCAGCGAATCGTAATAGGCCAGCTGGACGATCTTCTCGTCGGCCTGCTTGCGCGCGCTGATGTCCGACTGGGTGCAGACGAAATTGGTGAGGATGCCGGCCGCGTCGCGCACGGCGCTCACCGTCAGCCAGGCCGGATAGCGGCGGCCATCGCGGCGCGTCATCCAGACTTCGCCCTGCCAGGACTGGGCCGCGCGCACGCTGTCCCACATGCGTTCGCGGTAGTCGTCGCCGTCGGCGTCCAGCGAGAAGTGCGGGAACGCCGTGCCGGGCAAGGCCTCGGCGTCCTCGCCATAGAGCGCGGCCCAGGCCTGGTTGGCTTCGATGATCACGGCATCGGGACTGAGCACGCACATGCCTTCGCCCGACTGGAACACGATGGCCGCGATGCGCAGCGATTCCTCGGCCTGCTTCTGGGGCGTGATGTCGGTCGTGATGCCGCACAGCTGCGTCACCTTCTCGTCGTGCATCAGCGGGATTTTGGTCGTCAGGTAGACCTTGCCGTTGAGGCGCTCCTCGGACACGAAGCGCTGGTGCCCCTCGATGACGGCGAGGTCGGCGGCGCGCGTCATCTTCGCCTCCTGCTCATTGAACAGGATCGCGTCGGTCTGGCCGATGATGGCCGACGCTGGCCGGTTGAACATGCGGCACACGGCGCCGTTCACGTACTGGAAGCGCGACTGCGCATCCTTGATGTAGATGAGGCTATCGACGCTGTCGAGGATGGTCGCGAGTTTGCGCTCGTTGTCGCGCAGTTCGCGCGTGCGCACCGCCACCTCGCGCCGCAGCCAGCTCGCCACGCCCAGCGCCGACAGCAGCAGGCCGCAGGCGGCGGCCAGTGCCCACAGGAGTGCCGGCGACACCACCGCATGGCCACTCGGCTGCCAGCGCCGCAGCGTACTGAAATACACCGAGTTGGGGTCTGCCCGCCAGAGCGCCAGGTGTTTGTCGATGGCCGCGAGCACGTCCTGGTGGCGTCCGGCCTTCACGGCGTAATACAGGCGCACCGGATTGAATACCACCGGCGTGGCCACCAGGCGATGCGCGCCCGCCTGGGCTTCGCCATAGTAATTGTTGACCGCGGCTGCATCGGCCTTGTCTTCCTCGACCAGGGTCAGCGCTTGTTCCAGCGTAGGAACCGGCACCAGCACGGCGCCATATCCCGCCAGGACGCCCGGCAGCACCTGCGCCTGTACCGAACCGGCCAGCACGGCGATGCGGCGGCCTTTCAGGTCGAGCAGCGAGCGGATCCGGTTGGCGGGCGCGGCATACAGCTGCGACCAGCTGTGCAAGGCCGGCACCTGGTGGAATCCATAGGTCAGGGCGCGCTCTTCCGACCAGGCCATGTCGGGCAACATGTCGATCTCGCCGGCGGCGAGTGCGTCGAGACAGGCGCGCCACTCGCAAGCGACGAATTCCAGCGGCCATTGTTCGGCGCTGGCGATTTCCCGCAGCAGGTCGACCAGCAGGCCGGCCGCCTTGCCGTCCTCGCGCATGAACACTTTCGGCGCATTCGCATAGATCCCGACCCGCAACGGCGAGTGCTGCGCGACGCCGCCCGCCTGACCCAAGGGGACAAGCAGGAACAGAAGCGCCAGGATGCGAAGTGCGCGCGGCATGGGATCCTCTTTCGTAAGTAAAGCCAGCATATTCTTTTTTCAACAAGTCGGCCGCCACGGACGAGTACGCCTGAGTAAAAAAGGGGGTGGTGGCCGGTGGCGGCGAGGAGTAAACTAGGGAGATGACGACACAACAAGGCAGCGAGCTGTTTTCCGCCATCGTGGCGGCCCCCTTCGGCGCGATCGGCATCCGTACCGAAGACGCGCGGGTGCGCGAGATGGTGTACCTCCAGCCGCGCTTCCACGAAAAGGACGCCCAGGATCCGGTGGCCGAGGCCGCCGCGCGCCAGATCGAGCGCTACCTGGCCGACCCTGATTTCATTTTCGAGCTGCCGCTGTTCGAGGCCGGCAGCGCCTTCCAGAAACGCGTCTGGGAGGCGATCAGCGCCATCCCGCGCGGCACCGTCAAAACCTACGGCAGGATCGCCAAGGACATCGGCTCGGCCCCGCGCGCGGTCGGCCAGGCGTGCGGCGCCAACTGGTTCCCGCTCGTCATTCCCTGCCACCGTGTGACTGCCGCCGGCGGCCTGGGCGGCTTTGCCAGCAGCGACGACGAGAACGGCTTTCACTTGTCCGTGAAACGCTGGCTGCTGCGTCACGAAGGCGCCACCGCATCGCCATGGCAGCAGCAGGCGATCTGGGACTGATCGACGAGTTCTGCGACACGCTCTGGCTCGAACAGGGCCTGGCAAAGAATTCGCTCGACGCCTACCGGCGCGACATGCGCATGTTCTCGACCTGGCTCGACACCACGCGGCCCGGGCGCGGCCTGCTCGGCGCCGGCCCGGAAGACCTGGCCAGCTATTTCGCCGAGCGCCATCCCGACACCAAGCCGAGCACGGCCAACCGGCGGCTGTCGGTACTGAAGCGCTTCTATGCGCTGGCGCTGCGCCAGAGCCGGATTGCGAGCGATCCCTGCCTGAAAATGGCCACCGCGCGCCAGCCGACGCGCTTCGTGCACACGCTCAGCGAAGCGCAGGTGGAAGCCTTGCTGGCCGCGCCCGATGTGTCGACGCCGCTGGGCCTGCGCGAACGCACGATGCTGGAACTCATGTACGCGAGCGGGCTGCGCGTGTCGGAACTGGTGGCCCTGAAAATTGTCGAACTCAGCTTGAACGATGGCGTGCTGCGCATTACCGGCAAGGGCGCCAAGACGCGCCTGGTGCCCTTCGGCGGCGAAGCGCGCATCTGGCTCGAACGCTATTCGAAAGACGGACGCGGCATCATCCTCAACGGCCAGGTCGACGACGCGCTGTTCGTCACCAGCCGCGGCGGGGCGATGACGCGCCAGATGTTCTGGGTGCTGATCAAGAAGCATGCACTCAAGGCCGGCATCCGCGCGCCGCTGTCGCCGCACACGCTGCGCCATGCGTTTGCGACGCACCTCTTGAACCATGGCGCCGACTTGCGCGTAGTGCAATTACTACTGGGACACTCGGATATTTCCACCACACAGATCTATACCCATGTTGCGCGCGAGCGCCTGAAGGGTTTGCATGCGCAACACCATCCACGTGGTTAATTCAAATGCTGAAAGCGCAACTGCGTCATAATAGCTGCGCACCACATTAACCAAGCATACGAGGTGATCATGGCCAAAACTAACTTCAGTTACGAGAAGCGGCAAAGGGAACTGGAAAAGAAGCGCAAGGCGGAAGAAAAAGCCAAGCGCAAAGCAGAAGCAAAGCATCATCCCGAGGGAGCAGGGCAGGACATGACGGAAGAGGCATCGAACGATGCCGAGGCCGAGGTGAGTGCGGATGCGCAGGAGACGCAGACGCCGTAGTTGTCAGCAGTTCGAATTTGCCGCAACGGATGAACCGTTGCGGCATTTTGCTTTTATGGGTGGCCGCGCCGGCCACGGGCGCTACGCGCTTTCCTTGGCGATCACCTGCACGACCTCGGCGATCTCTTCGTGGCCCTTGGCGAACCACTTGCGTGCGCGCTTGCCCAGGCTGTCGAGATAGCTGTAGGCCACCGGCACCACCACCAGCGTCAGCAGCGTCGAAGTAATCACCCCGCCGATCACCGCGCGGCCCATCGGGGCTTGCGTCTCTCCGCCGTCGCCGGCGCCGATCGCCATCGGCAGCATGCCGAAGATCATGGCCAGCGTCGTCATCAGGATCGGGCGCAGGCGCACCTGGCCCGCTTCCAGGATGGCCGCGAACTGGGCCTTGCCTTCGCGCTGGCCGTGGTTCGCAAAATCGACCAGCAGGATCGCATTCTTGGTGACCAGCCCCATCAGCATGACGACGCCGATCACCGAGAACACGTTCAGCGTGCTGCCCGTGGCCAGCAGCGCCAGCAGCACGCCGATGAGCGACATCGGCAGCGACATCATGATCGCGATCGGCTGCAGGAAGCTGCCGAACTGGGAAGCGAGCACCAGGTAGATGAAGATGATCGCGATCACGATCGCCGAACCGAAGTTGGCCATGGTCTCGGCCATCTGCTGGGCGTCGCCGCCGACGTCGAAGCGCACGCCTTCGGGCAGTTCGATCGAGTCCATCGCCTTCTTGATGTCGGCATTCACGTCGCCCGAGGGACGGCCTTCGATGCCGGCGTAGATCGCCACACGGCGTTCCAGCGCCTGGCGCTTCAACACCTGCGGGCTGAACGAAGGCACGAATTCCACCACCTGGCGCAGCGGCACCATGATCGGGTTGCCGCTTGCATCCATGCGCGAGGACGCCAGCGACAGGTCGGCCAGGTCGGCCACCTTCTGGCGGCCACTCCTCGGCAGCTGCACGTTCACTTCGTAGTTCTGCCCGTCCGGCGCCAGCCACTGGCTGATCTGGTCGCCGCCGACAAAGGGCCGCAGCGCCGCGCCGACCTGGGCCACCGACAGGCCCAGGTCGCTGGCCAGCTCGTTGTTGATCTTGATGACGGTCGCGGGGTTCGCGCCTTCCTGGCTGTACTCGATATCGGCCACGCCCTTGATCGCCTTCATCTTGTCCATCAGCTTGTGCGCGGCGGCGTCCAGCTTGGCTTCGTCGCGGCCGAGAATCGCGATGAAGACCGGCTTGTTACCGACCGACATCGTGATGCCGGCGATCGACTGCAGGCGCGCACGGATCACCGACTCCATTTCTTCCTGCGAGCGGCGATGGGTCTTTTTGACGTCGGTCAGTTTCAGGATCACCTGGGCGCTGTTGTGGCCCTCGTAGACGCCAATGGCGCTGCTGATCGCGTCGATTTCCGGGTAGGCGCGCAGGGCGTCTTCGACCTGTTTTACTTTGCCGTCGGTATAGGCCAGGCTGGAGCCGACCGGGGTCTTGAACTTCATCTGGATGAAGCCGTCATCGGTCTTGGGCGCGAACTCGCCGCCGATCAGCGGCACCAGGAACAGGCTGCGGACAAAAATGCCCAGCGCCAGCGCCAGCGTCGATTTGCGCCAGCGCAGGGCCAGCGCCAGCACGCGGCCGTAAATGCCGTGCACGTGCTCGATGCCGACCTCGATCTTCGCCATCACGCGGCCCAGCCAGGGCACGTATTTGAAACGGTCCTTCACCGGGTCCGGCCACACCGACGAGAGCATCGGGTCGAGCGTGAAGCTCACAAAAAGAGACACCAGCACCGCCACCGCCACGGTGACGCCGAACTGCAGGAAGAAGCGCCCGATGATGCCGTCCATGAAAGCGATCGGCACGAACACGGCGACGATCGCAAAGGTCGTGGCCATCACGGCCAGGCCAATCTCGTTGGTGCCGTCTTCGGCTGCGCGCAGATGGCTCTTGCCCATGCCGAGGTGGCGCACGATGTTCTCGCGCACGACAATCGCATCGTCGATCAGCAGGCCAATGCACAGCGAGAGCGCCATCAGCGTCAGGAAGTTCAGCGTGAAGCCGAAGTAGCGCATCGCGATGAAGGAGGCCAGCACCGAGATCGGCAGGGTCAATCCCGTGATCACCGTACTGCGCCAGGAGTGCAGGAACAGGAACACTATAATCATGGTGAGTATAGCGCCCTCGATGATCGTGCGTTTCACGTTGTCGAGCTGATGCTGGACCGTGGTCGACTGGTCGTCCATCACGCGGAACTGCACGTCGGCCGGCATGGTCTTCTTGAGCTGCTCGACCATCTTCATGATGCCGGTGCCGACCTGCACCGTGTTCGCATCCTGCACCTTGGTGATGTCGAGCGAAATGGCGCGCACGCCGTTGACGCGCGAGACCGAAGTCTCTTCGCGTTCGCCGTCGACCACCTCGGCCACCTGCGACAGGTAGACCGGACCGCTGGCGCGGCGCGCGACGATGATGTTGTTGAACTCTCTGGCGTCCTTCATCTTGCCCTCGACCCGCACCAGGCGCTCGGCCGCGCCATACTGCAGGTTGCCGGCCGGGAGATTCGTGTTGGTGGCCTGGATCGCGCGCAGCACTTCGTCGATGCCGATGTTCTGGCTGCGCAGCTGTTCGGGTTTGACATGCACCAGGATCTGGCGCCGCGCCACGCCGCCGGTACGCACTTCGCCCACGCCGGCCACGCTTTGCAGGCGCTTGACGATCACTTGTTCGGCCAGCGTCGACAGCGCCCGCATGTCGCGCTCGTTCGAGGTGACCGACAGGCGCACCACCGGCTGCTGGTTTTCGCCGTCGGCACGGATCACGAAGGGTTCCTTTACCTCTTTCGGGAAGCCGGGGCGCACGCGCGCCACCTTGTCGCGCAAATCCTGCATCGCCTTGTCCATGTCGGTGGCGATGTGGAATTCGATCGAGACGCCGCTGCGGCCTTCCCACGAGTTGCTGCGGATGTTCTTGATGCCGCTGACCGTGTTGATGACTTCTTCCATCGGCCGCGTGACGTCGTTCTCGACCTGCTCGGGAGAAGCGCCGGGATACTGGGTCTCGACCCAGGCGAAGGGGATCTCGACGTTCGGCATGCTTTCCACGCCGAGCGAGCGGTACGAGAACAGGCCGAGCACCATCAGGCCGACCATGACCATGGTGGCGAAGACCGGATGGCGGATGCTGACTTTGGTGATCCACATGGTCAGCCTTTCTTGACAGGCGTGGCGGCGGCAACCGGCGCGGCGGCTTTCGCGCCTGCGAGTTTGACTTCGCTGCCCGGCTTGACGCCGTCGAGCGGCACCGCCAGCAGCACCGCGCCCGCTTCCACGCCGGCCGTCA
This sequence comes from Massilia sp. FBCC-B171, assembly GCF_059134155.1. NCBI lineage: Bacteria > Pseudomonadati > Pseudomonadota > Betaproteobacteria > Burkholderiales > Oxalobacteraceae > Massilia > Massilia sp. FBCC-B171. Next base: position 798,163 of record NZ_CP101443.1, read on the forward strand.
CTTCGGCCAGGCCTTCGTCTTCGCTGCGCATGCCCAGCTGGACCGGCGTGGCGACCAACTTGCCGCCGTCGACCCGGTACACGACGTCGCGCGCGCCGTCCTTGCGCAGGGCGGCCAGGGGCACGATCGGACGCGTGCCGGATTTCTCGGTCGTGATCTCACCCTTCGCGAACATGCCGGCCCGCAGCAGCTGATCGCGATTGTCGACGCTGATATACACCAGCATCGCGCGCGAGCCCGCTTCGGCGGCCGGATTGATGCGCGCCACCTTGCCGGTAAACGCGCGCTGGTCGAAGCCGTCGACCTTGAAGCGCACTTCCTGCCCGACCTGCACGCGCGGGATGTCGGAGGCCGGCACCTGGGCGTCGAGCGTCAGGTGCTGCAGGTCGACGATGGCCATCACCGGGCTGTCGGGCGAGAGCTTTTCGCCGGCCTGCACGAAACGCTTGCTGACCACGCCCGACAGCGGCGCGCGGATGGTGGTGTCGTTCAGCGCGATGCGCGCCAACTCGAGCTGGGCGCGCGCCGCGTCGCTTGCCGCCTGCGCCAGTTCGACGCTGTTGCGCGTCGTGTCGAAGGAGTTTTGCGAGATGTAGTTCTGCTTGAGCAGGGCCTGGCTGTTGGCTTCGTTCTTGGTTGCCAGGGCCAGGCGCGCATTGGCTTCCTTGAGCAGGGCCGCCTGCTGGGCCACGCGCGCGCGCGCGTCGGCGTCGTCCAGGCGCGCGATCACCTGGCCGGCGGAGACGCCCATGCCCTCGCGCACGGTGGTGGCGAGCACCACGCCCGAGACCTTCGATTTGACGGTCGCCTGGGACAGCGGCGCGAGCGAGCCCGACAGCGGCAGGCGCAGCGCCAGTTCGCGCGACTCGACCGTGACGACGTCGTTTTTGGCCAGCTCGAAGACGGTGGGTTTTTCGGTTTTTTTGCCGGCGGCGACGGCGGCAGGCGGCGCCTTGCCCTGGAAGGCGAACCAGCCGCCGGCGGCGAGGCCCGCGACGACCAGGGCGATGACGGGCAGGCGCCAGCGGCGCCGTTTGTTCAGGGGAGTGGGGGAGGCGAGCGGCAAGGTTTCGATCTTCATGGCGGCCTTTGTTCGAATTGTTAGAAGCACTATTGGCATAGGGAGCGCGCGTGCTCCACCTGGTGTGAAGCGAAGCTCCGTGCGCATGGTAGTGACTATAGAAATTGACAAGTTGCGGCGCCATCGGAATGCGACAAGCTGGCGTTTCCGGACGCTGAAGTGCAGAAAAAGCGGACGGAATGCGCTACCATCAGAGCGCGTTTATGCAGGTGTCATACCTTTGCGCCTGCGCAAACGCAATAGCATTGGTGGGGGCAAGAATGAACCGCTCGGAACCGCGCGACGTCGTCGTTTCATTCGAGAAAAGGATTCTGCCGTGAGCAGCGAACTGCCCGAGCCGCCCCTGTCCGCTTTTCCCGGCGGGCCGGCGCGCGAGGTACTCGACTGGTTGTACCGCTTCGTCGCGGCAATCGAGCTCAGCCCTTCAGTGGCCGTGCACAGCCAGGACCGCAAGGGCATCGTCCGTTTCTGGAACCAGGCCTGCGCCGAGCTCACCGGCATTCCCGCGAGCCATGCGATCGGCCAGCCCTTCGGCAAGCTCGTCAAGCACCTCGGCCAGCAACAGGAATTCGAAGACACCATCGCCTCGGTCTGGCGCACCGGCGAGTCGGTCAAGGCGCGCGAATGGCATGTCGAATATCCCGATGGACGGCGCCGCTGGTTGCATTCGAGTCATTTCCCGGTGCCGGGAGCTGGCGAGACGCAGCAGGTGTTCTGCATGGAAGTCGACGTCACCGCGCGCAAGGAACTCGAAGACGCCTTGCGCCAGGCGAGCCAGGTGTTCGACCATGCGCGCGACGCCATCCTGCTGGTCGACCGCAATCACCGCGTGCTGGCCGCGAACCGGGCCTACACCGCGCTGACCGGCTATCCGACCGAAGAGGTCGTCGGCGCGGAACTGCCGAGCCTGCGGCTGGGCTTGCAGGACCGCGCCTTCTACGACCGCCTGCGCGACCAGCTCGACGGTCATGCGCACTGGGAAACCGAACTCTCCGGCGTGCGGCGCGACGGCAGCACGATTCCGATCCGCGCGGCGCTCTCGCCGATCATCGACAAGGGTGGCGCGGTCACCAGCTACATGGTCATGCTGACCGACATCAGCGAGCGCCGCCGTGCGGTCGAGCAGGCGCGTCACCAGGCCGAGCACGACGCGCTCACCGGGCTGCCGAACCGGATCCGCTTCATGGACCGCCTCGAACAGGCGCTGGCAACGGTCGCACGCCAGCGCCGCCAGTTCGCCCTGATGTTCATCGACCTCGACCATTTCAAGTGCATCAACGACAACCATGGCCACGAGGCCGGCGACGCCGTGCTGCAGGAGATCGCCAGCCGGCTGCGGCGCTGCGTGCGCCGGGTCGATACCGTCAGCCGGCTCGGCGGCGATGAGTTCGCGGTGCTCCTGTCCGATATCGGCGGCGTCGACCAGGCGGCCCATGTGGCGGCCACGATCATGCAGTCGGTGGCGCGCCCGCTGCCGACGCCGGCCGGGCCCTTGAACCTGTCGGTGTCGATCGGCATCGCCATTTGCCCGAGCGATGGCGACGACCCGAAGATCCTGCTGCGCAATGCCGACGTGGCGATGTACCACGCCAAGGAAACAGGACGCAACGAATTCCACTTTTTCAGCCCGGAGATGAATTCGCGCGTGCTCGAGCGCGTGCAGATGGAAAGCCGGCTGCGCCGGGCCCTGGCCAACCACGAATTCGAACTCGAATACCAGCCCGAGATCGAGATCGGCAGCGGCCGCACGGTCGGCTTCGAAGCGCTGATCCGCTGGCGCGATCCCGAGCGGGGGCTATTGAAACCCGATGCCTTCATGAAGGCGGCCGAAGAGTCCGGGCTGATCGTCCCGATCGGGCAATGGGTGCTGCGCGAGGCCTGCCAGCAAGGGCGGCGCTGGCACGATGCCGGTTTTCCGGTGGTGGTGGCGGTGAACCTGTCGAACGTCCAGTTCATCCACAACGACCTGCTGCGTTATGTCGACGAGGCCCTGCACGCCTCCGGCCTGGCGCCGCGCTTCCTCGACCTCGAGATCACCGAAAAAACCATCATGCACGGCGACGCGGCCATCCTCGCCACCGTCAACACCCTGCGCCAACGCGGCGTGCAGCTCACCATCGACGACTTCGGCACCGGCTTTTCCAGCCTCTCGAGCCTGCGCCGCTTCCCGCTGTCGAAACTCAAGATCGACCGCAGCTTCATCGACGACATCGTCAGCGAACCGGGCGCGGCGGCGCTGATCCCGGCCATCATCGCGCTGGCGCGCAGCCTGAAACTGAAAGTGATTGCCGAGGGCGTGGAAACGGCCGAGCAGCTGCAGTATTTGCAGCAGCATGGCTGCGACGAATACCAGGGGTTTTATTCGGATGGGAGAGGCCCGGCCCACCCTACACCCCTGCCTCCATGAGGCCGTGCGCTTCGTCGTAAAGGCGAATCCGCGCCAGCACCTGGCCATGGTCGGATGCATGCGGCAACGCGAGGTCGAGGTGGTCGTTCAGGTAGATCACGTCGATCACTTCACCGATGGCGTTGGGCAGGGCGCCGTTGAATTCTTCCGACACCAGGATGTGGTCGATGGTCGAATAATGCCCTTCGTGCACGCTCGAAAAACCCAGGTGGCGCGCGTGGTCGGCGCGGCGCTGCACCTGGCTGGCGTCGTACAGGCGGTCGCCCAGCGGCGTGCCGGCCCCGAGCACGATGCTGGTCGTCACCGAATCGGCCACGTCGTTGAAGTCGCCCAGCAGCACGCGCGGGCGGCGGTTGGCGCGGCCCATTTCCGTCATCAGCACGCGCAGTGCGGCAGCTTCCGTGCCGCGCCGGATCAGCGAACGCAGGCAGGCCAGCGCATACAGGGCCGGGTCTTCGCCGGTGTCGCCGGTGCGGTAGTCGGGACGGCGCGATTTGAGGTGCACCACCACCACGTCCACCGACACATCGGGCGAGACGGTCACCACCGCATGCAGCGGCGCGCGGGTGAAGCGCGCGGCGTCGCGGCTGCCCGCCGGCAGCTCGATACCGTGCGGGAATTCGATCATCGGCTGCGCCGGGCCGGACAAAGGCAGGCGCGAGACCAGGGCCACGCTCGGCGTCAGGCGCATCGCGGCCGGGTCCGGGTCGAAGCCGAGGTGAAAGGCTTCGCGGTAACGTCTGGTGCGCGCCAGCACTTCCTTCAGGGTCGCCTGCGAGAAGATCTCCTGGAAGCCGATCACGTCGGCGTCGAGCAGGTCGACCTGGTGCGCGGTCCAGTTCAGCTTGGCCTCGTATTCTTCGGGCGTCGTGGGCAGCAAGTTGTCGTACAGCTTCACGCCGGGCGGCGCCAGGTTGCATACGTTGAAGGTGGCAAAGCGTATTTCTTGCTGCATAATAGAAACCCTTTATTCCAGTGTTTAGCGTATCACGCATGGCAAAGAAAGAGCACGTGTCCGAGACACCCGCGACCAGCTTCCTGCGCAAGCATGCGGTCAGTTTTTCCGAACATCCTTATGCCTACGAGGAGCACGGCGGCACCGCGGTGTCCTCCCAGGCCCTCGGCGTCCCCGAGCACGATGTCGTCAAGACCCTGGTGATGCAGGACGAGGCGGCGCGTCCGCTGATCGTCCTGATGCATGGCGACTGCAAGGTCTCGACCAAGAACCTGGCGCGCGCGATCGGCTGCAAGTCGGTCGAACCCTGCAAACCCGAGGTCGCCCAGCGCCATTCCGGCTACCTGATCGGCGGCACCTCGCCCTTCGGCACGCGCAAGGCGATGCCGGTGTATGTGGAGGAATCCATCCTCGCCCTGGAAAAGATCTACATCAACGGCGGCCGGCGCGGCTATCTGGTCGGCATCGCCCCTGCGGTGCTGACCGGGGTGCTCGGCGCCAAACCGGTGCAGTGCGCGCTGGCCGACTGACTACCGCCGGGGTGCGGGCTGGTGTATATTCACGAGCCCGTTAGAGGGAAATAACAGAGAGACAACATGAGCACCTTGATTTTCACCGTCGCAGCCTATTTGATCGGCTCGATTTCGTTTGCCGTCGTGATGAGCCGCCTGTTCGGCCTGTCGGACCCGCGCACCTATGGCTCGAAAAACCCGGGCGCCACCAATGTCCTGCGCAGCGGCAGCAAGAAAGCCGCCATCGCGACCCTGCTCGGCGACGGCGCCAAGGGCTGGCTGGCCGTCTGGCTGGCGATCAACATCGGCCCGGATTACGGCCTCGACGACGCCGGCATCGCCCTGGTCGCGATCGCCGTCTTCCTGGGCCACCTGTGGCCGGTCTTCTTCCGTTTTGTCGGCGGCAAGGGCGTCGCCACGGCGCTGGGCGTGCTGCTCGGCCTGAATGTCTGGCTGGGCCTGGCCACCCTGGTGACCTGGCTGGTGGTGGCCTACGCCTTCCGCTACTCGTCGCTGGCCGCACTGATCGCGGCCGTGTTCGCCCCGTTCTATTACGGTCTGCTGTTCGGCGTGAACGAAATCCTGTTCGCCGTCGTCGCCATGAGTTCGCTCCTGCTGTGGCGCCACAGCGCCAACATCGCCAACCTCATCGCCGGCAAGGAATCGCGGATCGGCAGCAAGGCCGCCGGCGCGAAGAAGAACTAAGTCCCGGGAGGCCGGCCCCGTTGATTCCTTCACAAGCATCCCCATATCGGGCCAAAGCCGGCGCTTCCTGCGCCGGCGCCCCATGAGGAAGGCGGTACAACGTGAGCAAGCAATTGAGGATTGATTTCGTGTCGGACGTGTCGTGCCCCTGGTGCGCGATCGGTCTCAAGGCACTCGAACAGGCCTTGGCCAAGGTCGCCCCCGACGTCAGCGCCGAGATCCACTTCCAGCCCTTCGAACTCAATCCCGACATGGGTCCCGAAGGCCAGGACATCGTCGAACACATCACCGAAAAATACGGCGCCACGCTCGAGCAGCAGATCGCCTCGCGCGAACAGATCCGCCAGCGCGGCGAAGCGGTTGGCTTCAGCTTCGACATGGCGCGCCGCGGGCGCATCTACAACACCTTCGACGCCCACCGCCTGCTGTTCTGGGCCGAGTCGCAGGGCCGTCAGCACGCGTTGAAGCTGGCGCTGCTGGAGGCTTATTTCACCCACGCCGAAGACCCGAGCTCGCGCGAGCTGCTGGTGCGCGTGGCCGGCCAGGTCGGCCTCGACACCGCCGAGGCGCAGCGGGTTCTCGAGACCGGCGAATACGCCGACGAAGTGCGCGAGACCGAGCAGTTCTTCCAGCGCGCCGGCATCCGCTCGGTGCCCGCGGTCGTGATCAACCAGCGCCACCTGATTTCGGGCGGCCAGCCGCCGGAAGTGTTCGAGCGCGCGCTGCGGGAGATTGCGGCGCAGTCGGATGCGCCGCTGATGTGATGTTTGCGCCCGTTCACGCGTGCGTTGAACGCGTGGGCGGCGCAGCCGCCCACCCTACATCCTGCTGCAAACGTTCCGGCATACCCGTAGGGTGGGCGGCTATGCCGCCCACGCGTTCAACCAGCTCCGGCAACCGCGCGCTGCTTCAAGCCCCCGGCACCAGCTCCAGCACCACCGGCTGGTGATCCGAGGCCGCCGTCTCCGACTGCACCTCGACCGAGGCCACGCGCCGCGCCAGGTCCTCGGTGACGAAGAAATAATCGTAGCAATCTGGCTTGTCGGGCCACGGATAGCCGTGCAGCCCGGCGGTCGGCGCGCGAATGGCCCCGGCGTGGCGCTCGCCCCAGGCGTCGACCAGGGTCGGCGCGCCATCGATGCCGGGCGCGAGCAGCGCCTGGTAATCCGCGTCGCCCGGCGCCATGTTGAAATCGCCGCAGTAGATGGCCGAGGCCGGCCGCTCGCCGAGCTGGTAGGGCGCGTCCATCTCCGGATGCGCCGCGAAAATCCGCGCGCGGGCGGTCGCTTCGGCGTGCAGCTCGCGCAGCCGGTGCACTTGCGCCAGGCGCTGCAGCGGTGAATGGTATTCGAGGTGGGTAGTGACGAGACGCAGTTTGGAACCCGGCGTATCGAGCACGACATCGATCGCGCCGCGCGGCATGCCGGGCGGGCGGCCAGGGTCGGCCGGCCAGGGCAGCATGTGGCGCTGGGCCTGGGTGATGCGGTATTTCGAGAGGATCAGGTTGCCGAACAGGCGGGGAACGTTGTTGCGGTATATTTCGCTGGGTGCGTGCTCGACCGCGTGAAAACCGCCAAAGGCGCCCGCCAGCTGCTTGAACTGGTTGGCGGTGGCGCTGCCCTCGAGCTCGGGATGATTGGCGGCGACTTCCTGGAGGCAGATGATGTCCGGGTTCAGCTTGCGCAGCACATCGATGATCGCGTGAATACGGATGCGCCCGTCCTTCCCACAACCCCAGTGGATGTTCCAGCTTACAACGCGCATGTAGGACCTCCCAGAACTGAACCGCCAGAGTTTGCCACCGTTTGGGGCAGGCCGGTCACACGGTAGGATCGTTGTCAGCGTTGCAAGTTCAACAAATGACTAGGCAGCTTCCAGTTCGTCGAGCGGCCAGCGCGGACGCACATTGAAGCCGTAATCGCGCGTGGCCAGCGCTGGATTCTTCTCCAGGCGCAGGGCGCCGGCAAAGGCGATCATCGCGCCGTTATCGGTGCAGAACTCGAGCTCCGGATAGTAGACGCGGAATTTGCGCTTGTCCGCAGCCGCATTCAATGAGGCGCGCAGCTGCGCGTTGGCGCCGACGCCGCCGGCGATCACCAGGCGTTTCAGGCCCGTGTGGCGCAGCGCGTTGACGCATTTCGCGGTCAGCACGTCGACGATGGCGTCGACGAAGCCGCGCGCGATGTTGGCCTTGTCCTGCTCGCAGATATTCGCGATGACCTTCTCTTCGTGGTTCTTCACCACCGTCAGCACGGCCGTCTTCAGGCCCGAGAAGCTGAAATTGAAGTCTTTCGAATGCAGCATCGGGCGCGGCAGCGTGTAGGCGGCGGGGTCGCCGAATTCGGCCAGGCGCGAAATCGCCGGCCCGCCCGGATAACCCAGGCCAAGCAGCTTGGCCGATTTGTCGAAGGCTTCGCCGGCCGCGTCGTCCAGGGTTTCGCCCAGCAGCGTATAGCGTCCGACGCCGTCCACGCGCATCAGCTGCGTGTGGCCGCCCGAGACCAGCAGGGCGATGAAGGGAAAGGCCGGCCGGTCGGTCGCCAATAAAGGCGAGAGCAGATGGCCTTCCAGGTGGTGCACCCCGAGCACCGGCTTGTCCAGGGCCAGCGCCAGGCTGCAGGCGACCGAGGAGCCCACCAGCAGCGCGCCGGCCAGGCCCGGTCCCTGGGTATAGGCGATGGCGTCGATGTCGCCCTTGGCGATACCGGCGTCGTTCAGGGTTTGTTCGAGCAGGGGCAGGGCGCGCCGGATATGGTCGCGCGAGGCCAGTTCCGGCACCACGCCGCCGTACTCCTCGTGCATCGCGACCTGCGAATGCAGGGCATGGGACAGCAGCCCGCGCTCGGTATCGTACAGAGCCAGGCCGGTTTCATCGCAGGAGGATTCGACGCCGAGAACAATCATGGGAAATGCCGGAAGGGGGAAGCGGAAGCAGGCATTGTAAAGCACATGCGCCGCCCCCGCCCGCGTCCGTCAAGCGTGAGGACGCGCCAGCAGCTCCTTGTGCGCATTCCTCAGCATCGTCACCGTGTCGTCCCAGGCGATGCAGCCGTCGGTCACCGAGCAGCCGTACTTCAACTGCGACAGGTCCGCCGGGATCGGCTGGTTGCCGGCCACGATGTTCGACTCGATCATCACGCCCACGAGCGACTGGTTGCCGTGCTTGATCTGCTGGATCACGTCCGACATCACCAAAGGCTGCAGCTCCGGCTTTTTATAGCTGTTCGCGTGCGAGCAGTCGACCACCAGGTTGGCCGGCAGGCCGGCTTTTTTCAGGGCCTGCTCGGCGATCGTGACCGAGACCGAGTCGTAGTTCGGGCGGTCGCCGCCGCCGCGCAGCACCACGTGGCCATAGGCATTGCCGGCCGTGCGCACGATCGAGACCGCGCCCTTGTCGTTGATACCCAAAAACGCGTGCGGATTGGCCGAGGACAGCACGGCGTTGATCGCGATGCTGACGTCGCCGTCGGTGCCGTTCTTGAAGCCGACCGGGGTGGAGAGGCCCGAGGACATCTCGCGGTGGGTCTGCGATTCGGTGGTGCGCGCGCCGATCGCGGTCCAGGCAATCAAATCGCCCAGGTATTGCGGCGAAATCGGATCGAGCGCTTCGGTGGCGGTCGGCAGGCCGAGTTCGCACACATCGATCAGGAACTGGCGCGCGCGTTCCATGCCGACGTCGACCTGGAAGGAGTCGTCCATGAACGGATCGTTGATATAGCCCTTCCAGCCGGTGGTGGTGCGCGGCTTTTCGAAGTACACGCGCATCACCAAGAGCATGGTGTCGGCCACTTCGTCCTGCAAGGCTTTCAGGCGGCGCGCATAGTCCAGGCCCGCTTCCGGATCGTGGATCGAGCAGGGTCCGACGACGACGAACAGGCGCCCATCCTTGCGGTCGAGGATGTCGCGCAGCGCTGCGCGGCCATTCATGACGGTGGCGGCGGCGCGCTCGGAGATCGGCAGCTTGGCGTGCAGCTCGGTCGGGGTCGGCATGCGCCCGAACGAGGTAACGTTGGTATTTTCAATATCTGGCGTAATGAGCATGGTGCGGTCCGTTGGACAAATCGATCAACGAGTGTAGCGCCAAAAATGCTTATGTGCAGCAAACAGCGCAAAAGCAGGGACGATGCATGAGGGTGTAAGCTGGCGATATGGATACCACAACACAGAACAAGCCCTTCCCCGCCGCCCGCTTCATCAAGGAGATCGGGCGCGGCGTCAAGGGCGCGCGCAGCATGACGCGGGAAGACGCAGCGGCACTTTACGGCGCCATGCTGGAGGGGCGCGTCTCCGACCTGGAATTGGGCGCCATCCTGCTGGCGATGCGCATCAAGGGAGAATCGGTTGAGGAGCTGGCCGGTTTCATGGATGCCGCCGAAGTCTCGTTCGCGCCGCTGCCCGCGCCCGGCGGCGAATTCGCGCCGGTGCTGATACCCAGCTATAACGGCGCGCGCAAGCTGGCCAACCTGACCCCGCTGCTGGCGCTGCTCCTGGCGCGCGAAGGCGTGCCGACCCTGGTGCATGGCGTGCGCAGCGACCCGGGGCGCGTCACCACCGCTGAAATCCTCGCCGAGCTGGGCCTGGCGGAAGCCTCCACCAGCGCCGCCGTGCACGACGCCTTCGATGCGCGCCGTCCGGCCTTCATGCCGATCGAGACGCTCGCGCCCAGCCTGTCCCACATGCTCTCGCTGCGGCGCATCCTCGGCGTGCGCAATTCCACCCATACCATCGTCAAGATCCTGCAGCCCTTCGAGGGCGCGGCGCTGCGCCTGGTCTCGTACACCCATCCGGAGTACCTGCAGGCGCTGGGCGACTACTTCCTCACAGCCGCAGCGCCTGAGCGCGGCGATACTTTCCTGATGCGCGGCACCGAAGGGGAGACGGTGGCGAACCCGCACCGCGCGCAGCAGATCGACTGGTTCCATGGAGGGCAGCGCACGCTGCTAGTCGAGCGCGATGCGCCGGCCGACCTGCTGGCCGAGGTGCCCGAGGCGCGCGACGCCGCGGCCACCGCCGCCTGGATCGCGCGTGCCCTGCGCGGCGAGGCGCCGGTGCCGCCCTCGATCCTCGCCCAGGTGGCCGCTTGCGTGCGCGCCGCACGTGCATTGCGCGCCCCTGCCTGATGTCCCGGGACTGATCGCCCGGCTGCATGCCTTCGCTGCCCCGTTCGCGGGCAGCACCTTCCTGACCCAATAATCGCCAGGCGACATGCGCTCAGGGCGGCGCCATGCCCGCTTGCGATCCACGGCGTGGCAGTTTCGCATCGAATGTTGGATTGCAACAACGATCATGAACACAAACAAACTGCAATCTTCAGTTTTCTCTTATTGCGCCTTTTTTAACACCGTTGTGCCCAACGTTGTTCATTTGCCCATGAATTGGCTGTATGTACGCATAACTTTTTAGCATTGCCCTATAGGCATGCTTGTCTATTCATGTGGAATTAACAATTAGTGACTGAAAGTACAACAATTTAGGTAGGAACTGTCTGACAAAAGAATGATTTACGGCAAAAAGCGGGATATTATTTTCTTGCACCATAGCAAAACGATACCGTAAAGCAATTCGGCAGCGTTCTAATCCGACACTATCGCGTTCGGTCTCGTTATTAGATAAGTCCGGCTCCAGGGCCGGTCCTCCAAAACTTGAAGGATGACTAGCATGACCAAGAACTCCCGCTTCACCTCGAACGCCTTCCGTCTGGCCGTCCTGGCGCTGGCAATCGCCGGCTCGGGCAGCGCCATCGCCGCCAATGCAGTGGCCACCTCGACCAGCACCGTCATCACGGCGATCAACATCGCCAAGTCGGCCGACCTGGCCTTCGGCAGCTTCGCCGCCACCGCCGCCGCTGGAACAGTCACGATTACCCCTGCGGGTGCCCGCACCTCGACCGGCGTGGTCGAGGTTGCCAGCACGCCCAGCGCAGCGAAGTTCGACGTCACCGGCCAGTCCGGCATGGGTTACTCGATCAGCGTCGTCGCCACCCCGCTGAGCGACGGCGGCAGCAACTCGATGACCTTCACGCCGATCAGCGCCCTGACCGCCAGCACGTCCACCTCCGGCACCGTGTCCGTGGGTACCCTGACCGGCGGCGCCCAGAGCATCTACGTCGGCGGCGTGCTGACTGTCGCTGCCAGCCAGGCGGCGGGCAGCTACAGCGGCACCGTGACCGCGACTGTCGACTACAACTAAGGGCAGGGGTAGCGGCGCGGTCCGTTCTTGATCATGCTGGTAAGCCGTTACCGTTTCATCGGGGTCGCGAGCATCGCCGCGCTGGCGCTGCTCGCTGCCCCCGCTCGCCATGCGCTCGCCCAGCAGCTCACACTGAGCAATACCCGGGGTCTCGACTTTGGCCGCTTCGTCGCCGGCGCCGGCGGTACCGTGATCCTCGCTCCGAACGGCGCGCGCTCGCGCACCGGCGCCGTCGTCCTGCTCAATTCCCCGACTGTCGGCCAGGCCAGCTTCAATGCCATCCGCGCCAGCGGCAACAAGAGCGCCGTCATCATCACCATACCGGCCAACGGCAGCATCAGGCTCAACAGCGGTACCAACAGCATGGCCGTCAACAATTTCGTCAGCACGCCCGCGTCAACCGGGTCGGTCCAGACGCCGATGACGATGTCGGTCGGTGCGACTCTCGTTGTGGCGCCGAACCAGGCGCCCGGTACGTATTCCGGCACGTTCAACGTCACCGTCAACTACCAGTAACCCCATCCACCATCGCCAGCGCCACGTCGGCGTAGCGTCGTGAAAGGATCCCCTCATGTTTTCTTCCTGCTTCGCCTCCGTTACCGCCACACGCCTGGCGCAGCGTGCCCTGGCTGCCTGCCTGCTGCTGGCGCCCTTGCTGCCCGCCCACGCCGAGCTGATGCTGCATCCGACCCGCATCGTGTTCGACAAGAACGCGCGCGCCGCGCAGATCGAGTTGATCAACACGGGCACCAAGCCGGCCAGCTACCGCATTTCGCTGGTCAACCGCCGCATGACCGAGGCCGGCCAGTTCGAGCCGGCCGAGACAGCGCAGGATGGCGAACGCTTCGCCGACGAGATGCTGCGCTATTCGCCGCGCCAGGTCACCTTGCTCCCCGGGACCGCCCAGACGGTCCGTGTGATGCTGCGCAAACCCGCCGAGCTGGCCGAGGGTGAGTACCGCTCGCACCTGCAGTTCGACAAACTGCCCGAGGTCGAGGGCAATGCCAGCATCGAGAACCAGGCGGCGGGCAGCGCCGGGATCGGCGTGGTGCTCAACGCGCTCGTCGGCGCGTCGGTCCCGGTCATCGTGCGCCACGGCGCCCCCAGCGCGGGCGTGAGCCTGGCCGGCCTGGCCCTGCAGCAGGACGAGGCCCGGCGTCCACAGCTCGCGCTCGAGTTCGCGCGCGAAGGCGGCAGCTCGGTGTATGGCGATGTCAGCGTCACTTTCACCAGGAACGGCAAGACCCATAGCCTGGCCCAGATTGGCGGCATTGCCGTGTACACCCCGAACCGCGTGCGCAAGGCGACGCTGCCATTGCAGGTGCCGGCCGGCCTGGCGCTGGCCGGGGGCACGCTGGACGTGAGCTACCGCGACCGGCCCGAGGCCGGCGGCAAGCTGCTGGCGCAAGCCAGCCTGGCCCTGCCTTGAGGTGCAGGAGGCGGCTCAACCGCCTCCGCGGTCCATGCAATCACTCCGAATAGGCATAGTTCTCGCCGCGCTGGTGCTGCTGCCGGCGAAGAAGAACGAGGCGAACCTGGTCCTGCTCGAGGTGCGCCTCGGCAGCCAGGTGCTGTCCGACGCCGTCACCGGCTACGAGATCGGGCGCGACGTCTTCCTGCCGCTGGGCGAGATGGCGCGCCTCCTGACCCTGGCGATCCGCGTGACGCCTGGAGAAGGCCGCGCCAGCGGCTACATCCTGGCCGAGCAGCGCAGTTTCAGCCTCGACCTCGCAGGCAAGTCGGTCGACATCGCAGGCAGCCGCGAAGCGCTCGACCCGGCCCAGGTGAGGCGGGAAGGGGACGAGATCTATGTCGCCAGCCGCTTGCTGGCGCGCTGGCTGCCGGTCGACCTCGACCTCGATATGTCGAGCCTGACCCTGAAGGTGCGCCCGCGCGAACAGTTGCCGCTGCAGGCGCGCCTGGCGCGGCGCGAGCGCGGCAGCCTGCCGGGCACGCCCGGCGGCTATATCGATCCCGGCTATCCGCGCCTGGCCACGCCCTACCGCCTGGCCGACGTGCCCTTCATCGACCAGACGCTCGGGTTCTCGTTCGACAAGCGCGGCGGCCGGCCGCGGTCGGAGGCGTTTTACACCGGCTACCTGACCACCGATTTGCTGGGCATGGAAGCGGCCCTGTACGCCAGCCGCAACCGCCACGATCCCTCGTCCGGAATCCGCCTGACGCTGGGGCGCAATGACCCGGACGGCGGCTTGCTCGGCCCGCTGCATGCGCGCACCGCGCTGTTCGGCAGCGTGCCGCTGCCCGGCGTGGCCAACATCTCGTTCTCCAGCCCGACCGGGAACGGCGTCGCGCTCAGCAACCGTCCGCTCGACCAGCCCACCAGCTTCGACCGCCACACCTTGCAGGGCGATTTGCCGCCCGGCTGGGATGTCGAGTTGTACTACAACGAGGCGCTGGTGGGTGTCCAGCAGTCGGGGCCGAACGGCAAGTACAGCTTTGCCGACCAGCCGCTGGCTTACGGCCCGAACGAATTCCGGCTCGTGTTCCATGGCCCGCTGGGACAGTCGCGCGTCGAGCGGCAGTCCTTCCTGCTGGAGCAGTCGGCGCTGCCGCGCGGCGCGCTGTTCTACGACCTGGCCGCGCACCGCGACGAGGAAGGGCGCGAACGCGTGCTGTCCCAGTTCGAATGGGGCATGAGCGAACACCTCAACCTCACCGGCGGCTGGCAGCGCGTGCCCTTGTTCGATACCGCGCGCAGCTATGCCAACCTCGGCCTGCGCAGCTACTGGCGCGACGTCATCCTGACCTTTGATGCGGTCAAGGCCGATGACGGCGGCAGCCTGGCCCAGCTCGCCCTGAAGACGCGTGTCGGCAATGTCGCGCTGTCGGCCAGCCACGCCCGCCTGGACGGCTTCGCCAGCGAATTTTTTACCAACATCAGCGACCCTGTGCGCAGCCGCGACGAAGTGCGCGCCGAGGGCGTGCTTGCGTTTGGGAGCGCCAACCTCTTCCCGCTGTCGCTGCAGGGACGGCGCGACGTGCTTGCATCGGGCCTCGAGAACCGGGAAGTCCAGGCACGCCTGTCGGCCTACCGCAACGGCACGGCCGTCAGCAACGCCCTGCGCTGGCAATGGCAGGGCGGCTACAAGCGGACCGACGGACTGCTGCAGGTGAGCCGCCGGGTCGCCGGCATCGGCCTGACCGGCCAGCTGCAATACGCCCTGGCGCCCGAGGCCGAGCTGGGCAGCGCGGCCGTCTCGGCGGACTGGTACCTGCCCGACGGCTACCTGTTCAACCTGGGCGTGGCGCGCATGTTCCAGGACGGCGAAGTGCGCGCGACCGGTTCGCTCAATAAAAGCCTGGGCAGTTTCGGCCTCGGGGTGAGCGGCTATTATTCGAGCGAGCACCAGTACGGCGTCGGCGTGCAGCTGTTCATGGCGATGGGACTGGAGCCGCGCAGCAGGCGCCTGTTACGGGAGGCCCAGCCGATGGCGAACACGGGCGCGGCCTCGCTGCGCGTCTTCCTCGACAAAAACCTGAACGGCGCCATGGACGAGGACGAGGAGGGGATCGCAGGCGCCGGCTTCGTCGTCAACGGCGCCCACTATGGCGTGCGCACCGACGCGAGCGGCCTGGCCTGGCTCGCTCGCTTGCCGGCCAACCAGCACACCGACATCGGGATCGACCCGAACACGTTGGAGGACCCGCAGTGGCAGTCGAAGCTGCCTGGCGTGCGGATCGTGCCGCGCCCGGGCAAGGTCAGCCAGGTCGATTTCGCCGTCAGCGTCACCGGCGAGGTCGACGGCACTACCTATTTGATCAGCAAGAACGTGCGGCGCCCGATGGGCGACCTGCAGCTCGAACTGGTCGATGCGACCAGCAAGGTGGTCAGCACCATGACCAGCGCCGCCGATGGCTATTACGTCATGACCGGCATCTACCCCGGCGAGTATTTGCTGCGCATTGCCAAGAGCCAGCTCAAGCGCCTGGGCCTGCAGGACACGGGCATGCACATCATCACGATCAAGCGCGACGGCACCGTGCTCAATGGCCGCGACCTCCACGTGCGCGGCCCGGACGACGCTTGAGGGGTGTCGTTTGCCGCCGCTCGATTTGGCGGCCCGCCACGCAGCATAGGTGCGAACGTTTACAATGGCGGGTTTGAATCTGGCGGCAGCAGCTCATGGCAAAACAATTCGATGTAGCGGTAATCGGCGCAGGCGCGGCCGGAATGATGTGCGCGGCGATCGCCGGCGCACGCGGCAAGCGCGTGGTGCTGATCGACCACGCCGAGAAGCTGGCCGAGAAAATCCGCATCTCCGGCGGCGGACGCTGCAATTTCACCAACATCAACGCGGGGCCGGCAAACTTTTTGTCCGAGAACCCGCATTTCTGTAAAAGCGCGCTGTCGCGCTACACGGCGCAGGACTTCCTCGCGCTGGTGAAAAAGCACCGCATCGGCTACCACGAAAAACACCGCGGCCAGCTGTTCTGCAACGATTCGAGCGAGCAGATCATCGCCATGCTGAAGGCCGAGTGCAGCGCCGCCGAAGTCAACTGGCGCATGCCCTGCCAGGTGCACGGAATCACGAAAGAGGCCGACGGCTACACCGTCGCCACCGATCACGGCGACATCGAGGCCGAGAGCGTGGTGATCGCCACGGGCGGCCTGTCGATCCCGAAAATCGGCGCCACCGACTTCGGCTACCGCATCGCCACCCAGTTCGGTTTGCCGCTGGTCGAGACGCGCCCGGGCCTGGTGCCGCTGACCTTCGACGGCCCGAGCTGGGAGGCGTTCGCGCCGCTGGCCGGCATCGCGCTCGAGGTGGAAGTCTCCACCGGTTCCGGCAAGGGCAAGAACGCCAGGCGCGGCCTGTTCCGCGAAGATTTGTTGTTCACCCACCGCGGCCTGTCCGGCCCCGCCATCCTGCAGATTTCCAGCTACTGGGAGCCGGGCACGCCGATCGTCGTGAACCTGCTGCCGGAAATGGATGTTGCCGAAGAGCTGATCGGCTCGAAGACGACGGTGAAAAAACAGCTCGGCAACGTGCTGACCCAATGGTTGCCGGCGCGCCTGGTCGAAAGCCTGGTGGCCGCCAACGGCCTCGCGCTCGACGCCCGCCTGGCCGACATGCCCGACGCCAAGCTGCGCAAGCTCGGCGACGCCATCAACCGCTGGGCCATCGTCCCGACCGGCTCCGAAGGCTACCGCAAGGCCGAGGTAACCCTGGGCGGCGTCGACACGCGTGCGCTGTCGCAGCAAACCATGATGGTCAAGGACGTCCCTGGCCTCTACTTCATCGGCGAATCCGTCGACGTCACCGGTTGGCTTGGGGGCTATAATTTCCAGTGGGCCTGGGCGTCGGGTTACGTCGCCGGCCAGAGTGTATAAAGTCTTCCCGCAGCCCATGCATACCCTGTATTAAATTCATCACACCGGCGTAATCTCTTCCACTGCTCCTTAAAAGCTGCTAGAATTTCGTTCTTCCTAAATCCAACGGTTTCATTTTTACATGACCACTATCCGCCTTAAAGAAAACGAGCCGTTCGAAGTCGCAATGCGTCGCTTCAAGCGCACCATCGAAAAAACCGGTCTGCTGACCGAACTGCGCGCACGCGAGTTCTACGAAAAGCCAACCGCAGAGCGCAAGCGCAAGCTGGCCGCTGCCGTGAAGCGTCACTACAAGCGCATCCGCAGCCAGCAGCTGCCTAAGAAACTGTACTAAGACTGTCCAGCCGGGCTTGTACCGGTGACAGAGCAAAAGGCTCGTCCCGGCAGCCGCTAGGAAGTCCTGTGAACCCGCCCTGGTTGTTACCCCGGCGGGTTTTGTTGTTTGCCCCCATCGATTCGGAGAAGCCATGAGCCTGAAAGAACAAATCACCAACGACATGAAGGCGGCAATGCGCGCCAAGGAAGCCGGCAAGCTCAACACGATCCGCCTGATCCTGGCCGACATCAAGCGCAAGGAAGTCGACGAACAGATCGAGCTGAACGACGATCAAACCGTCGCCATCGTCGAAAAGATGATCAAGCAGCGCAAGGATTCGATCAGCCAGTTCGAAGCCGGCAACCGCCAGGACCTGGCCGACATCGAGAAGGCCGAACTGGAAGTGCTGGCCACCTACATGCCGGCCGGCCTGTCGGACGAAGAAATCGCTGCTGAAGTCACTGCTGCCGTGGCTGCCTCGGGCGCCGCCGGTCCGCAGGACATGGGCAAGGTCATGGCCATCGTCAAGCCGAAGCTGGCTGGCCGCGCCGACATGACGGTCGTGTCGAGCCTGGTCAAGAAGGCCCTGTCCGGCGCCTGATGCAACACAACCGGGCCCGAACGAGCTGGTCTCGCGCGGGCTTGTTGTAAATCAATTTACTGCGAGCGCTGCGGTATAGTCTGACCTTAGACAAACACGACTCAAGCCTCTTACGTGATTCCGCAATCCTTCATTACCGATCTGCTCAACCGCGTCGACATCGTCGACGTCGTTGGGCGCTACGTCCAGCTGAAAAAGGGCGGCGCCAATTACATGGGGCTGTGTCCTTTCCATAGCGAAAAGTCCCCCAGCTTCACCGTCAGCCCGACCAAGCAGTTCTATCACTGCTTCGGTTGCGGCGCCCATGGCACCTCGATCGGTTTCCTGATCGAATACTCGGGCATGGGTTTCGTCGATGCCGTCAAGGACCTGGCCCAGAACGTGGGCATGGTCGTGCCCGAAGCCGACGACAAGATCCCGCCGCTGCAGCGCGCCGCCCAGCAGGCGCAGTCGCAATCGATGAGCGAAGCGCTCAGCCAGGCCTGCGACTACTACCGCGCCCAGCTCAAAAGCGCGCCGAACGCCATCAGCTATTTAAAGAACCGCGGCCTGACCGGCGAAGTCGCGGCCCGCTTCGGCATGGGCTACGCGCCATCGGGCTGGGACAACCTGCGCACCGTGTTCTCCGATTACGACGCGCTGGCGCTGGTCGAGTCCGGCCTCGTCATCGACAAGGTGGACGAGGACGGCAGCAACAAGAAACGCTACGACCGTTTCCGCGAACGCATCATGTTCCCGATCCGCAATACGAAAGGGCAGGTGATCGGCTTCGGCGGCCGCGTGCTCGACAGCGGTGAACCGAAATACCTGAACTCGCCGGAAACCCCGCTGTTCCAGAAGGGACTCGAGCTGTACGGCCTGTTCGAAGCGCGCCAGGCGATCCGCGACGCCGGCTATGTGCTGGTGACGGAAGGCTATATGGACGTCGTCGCGCTGGCCCAACTGGGCTTCCCGCAAGCGGTGGCGACCCTCGGCACCGCCTGCACCAGTACCCACGTGCAAAAGCTGCTGCGCCAGACCGACAACGTCATCTTCAGTTTCGATGGCGACAAGGCTGGCCGCCGCGCCGCGCGCCGTGCGCTCGAGGCCTGTTTGCCGCAGGTATCCGACAACAAGACCATCCAGTTCCTGTTCTTGCCGGAAAAGCATGACCCCGACAGCTTCGTGCGCGAATTCGGCGGCGATGCGTTTGCCCAGGAAATCAACGACGCGATGCCGCTCTCGCAATTCCTGCTGCGCGAAGTCACGGGCGAACACGATTTATCGACGCCGGAAGGCCGCGCCGCGACCCAGTACGACGCCAAGCCGCTGCTGCAGTCGATGACACCCACCTCGCTGCGCCTGCAGATCGTGCGCGGTTTGGCCAGCATCACGGAATCGTCGCCGGCCGAGATCGAATCGCTGTTCGAACTGTCCAAGCCGGTATCGGTCGCGAGAAAAGCGCCGCCGCGCCAGGGACGGCCGGAGCCGGTCGGCCTCGAGCTGCAGATCGTGCGCATCCTGGTCGCGCATCCGGCGCTGTCGCTGAACTTCGACGAAGCCGCGCTACAAGCGTTCGACCATTTCGGGCAAGACTCGGCCGATGCTTTGCGTTACCTGGTGAGTATTGCCCAGGCTCTGGGTGAATACGGCAACTTCGCGGCACTGTCCGAGCAGCTGAAAGAGGGCGGCAGCGACTACGACCGCATCATTGCCGAGATCGCATCCGAGCCGGAATCAGACCCCGATGCCGACCGCGTCTGGTTGTCGAGTGCAGTGAGGCAAATCAAGATGGATGCACTAAAACAGGAGTTGAACCAGTTGTTTTCCAAGGGGCTGACCCCAGATCAGGTGAGCGCTCGCTATCGTGAAATCACAGCTCAGCAGGACCTCTTGGCCCGCGAAGCTGCTGCTGAGATGAGCCCCCGATAAGGGTGTGTTACAAAGTCAACAAGTGGGCTCCGTGCAACTTGGAAAAAGAGGGGTGCGTGCTATAATAAAACGCTAACTATTGCAACCTTTGAAACGAATTTCGTGTCGAAAGGGGTGTGGAGTTTCAGTTAGCGCAGCAGTGTTGTACGCTGTTTGCAGCGTGATGTAAGGTAACAAAACTTTATCTTTAACCATCGTAAAGTTAGTCGTTGTGACATCGAAAGCGCCTGTGCCAACCAAGAAACCCGAACCCAAAGTGGCTGCCAAACCCACCAGAGCGTCTGCCCAGGCAGACAATGCACAAGACAAAGCCGATGTTCGCACAGCGGGCACCGCCCCTGTCGTCAGCCAGACTACCGATGCCGCCACCCTGGCAGCCATCGATACGTCCGGCTACGTGCTTCCTTCCGTCAAAGTGCCGGGGCGCCGCGGTCGCAAACCAAAAGAATTCACGCCTGAGAACGACGAAGTCGCCGCGCTCAACGCCGTCGAACGCGCCGAACTGAAAGCCGTCGACAAGGCCAAGGCCAAGGACCGCAAGGCCAAAGAAAAAGCCCTGCTGAAAGACGCGTTCTCGTCGGACACCGAAGCGAGCGAAGAAGAAATCGAGCTGCGCCGCCAGAAGCTGAAAACGCTGATCAAGAACGGCAAGGAACGCGGTTTCCTCACCTACGCGGAAATCAACGACCACCTGCCTGAGAACATCGTCGATCCGGAAGCGATCGAAGGCATCATCGGCACCTTCAACGACATGGGCATTGCCGTGTACGAGCACGCGCCCGATGCCGAAACGCTGCTGCTGTCCGACAACGTCGCCACCGTCACCAGCGATGACGAAGCCGAGGCCGCCGCGGAAGCCGCGCTCTCGACCGTCGACTCCGACTTCGGCCGCACCACCGACCCGGTCCGCATGTACATGCGCGAAATGGGCTCGGTCGAGCTGCTGACCCGCGAAGGCGAAATCGAAATCGCCAAACGCATCGAAGACGGCCTGCGCGACATGATCCAGGCCATCTCGGCTTGCCCGGTCACGATCGCCGAAATCATCTCCGCCGCCCAGCGCATCGAAGCCGACGAAATCAAGATCGACGAAATCGTCGACGGCCTGGTCGAAGAAGAAGGCGCGGTCGAAACGTCGCCTTCGGCTGTCGTGCCTTCCGACGACGACGACGAGGACGACGAAGCCGAAGCGGAAGAAGAGGGCGAGGAAGAAGAAGCCGCCGCTACGCCAGGCGCCGCCGGCTTTTCCGCCGAGCAGCTCGAAGCGCTGAAACAGGCTGCACTGGTCAAATTCAACACCATCGAGTCGCAGTTCGACAAGATGCGCAAAGCCTACGAAAAGGACGGCTACAGCTCGAAAGCCTATGTCAAGGCGCAGGAAGCCATTTCCGACGAACTGCTCGGCATTCGCTTTACGGCCAAAGTCGTCGAAAAGCTGTGCGACACCCTGCGCGGCCAGGTCGACGAAGTGCGCCACATCGAAAAGCAGATCCTGGACGTTGCGGTGAACCGCTGCGGCATGCCGCGCGCCCACTTCATCAAGGTCTTCCCGGGCAACGAGACGAACCTGGAATGGGTCGACGGCGAAGTCAACGCCGGCCACGCCTACAGCGCCATCCTGGGCCGCAACATCCCGACGATCAAGGAACTGCAGCAACGCCTGATCGACCTGCAAGCGCGCGTCGTGCTGCCGCTGCCGGACCTGCGCAACATCAACCGCCAGATGGCGGCCGGCGAAATGAAGGCGCGCAAGGCCAAGCGCGAAATGACCGAGGCCAACCTGCGCCTGGTGATCTCGATCGCGAAAAAATACACCAACCGCGGCCTGCAATTCCTCGACCTGATCCAGGAAGGCAACATCGGTCTGATGAAGGCGGTGGACAAGTTCGAATACCGCCGCGGCTACAAATTCTCGACCTATGCGACGTGGTGGATCCGCCAGGCCATCACCCGCTCGATCGCCGACCAGGCGCGCACCATCCGTATTCCGGTGCACATGATCGAGACCATCAACAAGATGAACCGCATCTCGCGCCAGATCCTGCAAGAGACGGGCGCCGAGCCGGATCCGGCAACGCTGGCCATCAAGATGGAAATGCCGGAAGACAAAATCCGGAAGATCATGAAGATCGCGAAAGAGCCGATCTCGATGGAAACGCCGATCGGCGACGACGACGATTCGCATCTGGGCGACTTCATCGAGGACAACAACACGCTGGCCCCGTCCGACGCGGCCCTGCACGCCTCGATGCGCGGCGTGGTCAAGGATGTGCTGGACTCGCTGACTCCACGCGAAGCGAAGGTGCTGCGCATGCGTTTCGGCATCGAGATGTCCACGGACCACACGCTGGAAGAGGTCGGCAAGCAATTCGACGTCACCCGCGAACGGATTCGCCAGATCGAAGCGAAGGCCCTGCGCAAGCTGCGCCATCCATCGCGCTCCGACAAGCTCAAGAGCTTCCTCGAAGGCAGCAACTGATCTGGTCAGCTAAAGCTTGACGGCGCTACAGTAAAAGCAATATCCTCTCGCCACTCTGCTCCACGGTACCGCACCGCAGGAGCAGGTGGCGAGGTCATTTTGCCACTGTCCCGATTTCTGGGCCTCTAGCTCATGCTTGGTTAGAGCAGCGGACTCATAATCCGTTGGTGCCGTGTTCGACTCACGGGAGGCCTACCAATATTTGTGCCAAAAATGAAGGGGTTACGGTGTTCCGTAACCCCTTTTTGTGTCCGTCCTCGGACTGCACTGCGTCTTAAAGTACCGGGGCTGGCGGCAGGGTTCCCGGAACGTATCCCAAAGAATGGGCTGGCACAATGGTTGTCGCTCGGGGGAAGGGCAGGCGCAGATCGATGAAAGGTAACATCATCTTCGAGGTCACGGTCTGGCACTGGCCCGTTTCGGCTGGGTTGCAGATGCGGACTTGAACAAAGCGGATGCAGGTAGGCGCGCGCGGATTGCTCATGCAGATCTGCCTGTTCGCCGCTGCATCGTTTGGCCACAATGCCTCGGGTATCACGGCCAGGTCAAAGCGCAGGTATTCCAAGCGAACATGTTGGTCCGTAACAGGACTCCCCAGAACGAGCTCTCCAGGCGAGCTGCGTAGGATTCCGTATTGCCTTACCCGGGCGGTGGCGTCGGTGTCGCGCGGATAGACGTTGACTGCCACAGCGGCGGTCCTGCGGGTGACCTCATGCAGGGTGTTAATGACAAACAGGAGGCGCGCCAGTTCGATGATGCCGAACACAAACATGAAAAAGATGACCGCGAGCATTGCGAATTCGACTGCAGCGGTGCCTGCCTGTTTCTTGACTGGGCGCCAGGCGGTGCGCCGCGACAGCTTAGTTGCCGACATAGCGCATGGTGTAATTAGCGGTGATCGGCAGGCCGTACCATCCAGTGTCGATGATGCCGAAGGGGTCGAACATCGAAATCGAAAAATTGACGCGGACGGTTGTGGGAACCGTGCCGGGTAACTTGAAACCGCAGTGCGAGGTATCGCAGAAGGTTTCGAGCCCCCCAATTTGGGAACTCGGTGAAGCCTCGGCGATTTCGCGTCGAATGATCTCCTGGGCCAGATTCCCTGCCGCTAGGGCCGAGGCTGGCGTCATCATTTCCGATACGGACACGGTCGACAGGTAGCGGGCAGCGTCCTGTGCCGCTTTCTGCGCCATCGTGTAATGCCAGAATATGCTTGCAATAAAAAAACCCATCATCAGAAATGCGATGAGGATCGGCAGGAGCAGGGCGCACTCGATCGCAGCGACGCCGGCTTGGTACTTCGTCGATCTGCGCACTGCAGGAGAAGGGAATGTGTTCATGGGAAGAGCTCCACGTGGCCTGGCAACGATTGCAGGGGAATTAATCCGGCGAATTCGCCGACGAGACTCTCATCCGTCGCCGGTACGGTCATGAAAAATTTCCCAACTGCGAGCACGGTGGCCGGTGTGTTCGCGCCTGAGGGCGCTGACGGACTGCACGCAAGCAGTGGGATGTTCAATACCCGCCGATACGGGACGGCCATGGGCTTGTTTGCGGGGCTCGGAGACTTGTAATAACCGCTGGCCGCGGTAGCCGAAAGGTAGGGCGTCGGGGGCGACGACGGGTAAGTCGACGAAGTGGGACCTGCCGGGTACAGAGAAGGCCATTCGGTGTGCGAAAACGTTGGATAGCCGCCGGCGGGCTCGGGCGCAGTCAGCGGGGAGGGAGCCTTGACGGCCTTCGCATATGCCCATAAAGGGCCGTACTCTCCAGGTGACACTGGTGGGGTCGGCAAATCGACGACCGGCTCGCTCTTGCCGCGCTCTGTCGTCACCGCCACAGCGGCGGCCCCTGTGTTGGGATTCATCCACTTGACGACGTTCTCCTCATCGTATGCGTACGATTTGATGTTGATGTCGGGGGCGTTGCCGCTTGGGTCGCA
The DNA here is from genome assembly GCF_059134155.1 of Massilia sp. FBCC-B171. Taxonomy (NCBI): domain Bacteria; kingdom Pseudomonadati; phylum Pseudomonadota; class Betaproteobacteria; order Burkholderiales; family Oxalobacteraceae; genus Massilia; species Massilia sp. FBCC-B171. Next base: position 822,614 of record NZ_CP101443.1, read on the forward strand.
GGAGGTATTTGCATAGGCGTCAAAACGTGTGTTGAGCGCAGCACGCAATGCTGCAAGTGGGGATGCGCCTGGAAGTTCGGAGACGTGGAGTGCGCCGCCTGTGATCCGTCTGACCCACATGGAACCACTGCATACGAAAGGTGCAAGCGCTGGGAGGTTCAAGGCTTGGCTGGTTGCACCGGGTTCGGAGACGGGGTTGATTGCGAAACGGGCCGGCGTAGTGCTATTTGGATTGAGCTTCATCAGGTCGTAGCTGATTCCGCGACGAAATCCATATTGCACCAGCTCGGAAAGTACAGGCCCCGCCGGACGCGCTGCGGCGGCGTCCGGGGACATGGCGCAGACCGCGATGGGCATCGCCTTCACCGATGTCCTTCCCGCGATCGCACTGTCGCTGAGCCTGACGGTCGCCAGATTGGCGTCGAGGATCCTGATGAAAAAGGTACGGACTTCGCCAATGGCTGGATCGAGACCTGCAGTATCCACCCGCGCAAAAAAGAGCTCCGCCGCCTGGACTGCACCAGCCGTTGCAACCCAGGTTCCGCTACGCGAGGAGCTGGTGCCGAAAGTGAGGGCGTTGTCGTTCCAGGTAAAGGCGGTGCCGCCACCATAATTGTGGTAGCGCAGATTTGCTACAGCAGCATTCGCTGCGTTCTTCGCCGCCACAAGTCCCGCAGGAGTGCCGTCGAGCTCGCGGGCAGCTGCCAGCGCGGCCGCCTTGGCGACGCCGTTCAGGTCGACTTTGCGGTTGTAAATCTGCCCGATATCCACGGCAAGGGCCCAGAAACCTATCATCACGAGCAGCAATGGAACGAACATCACGGCAAAGGCACCGCCCTGCCTGGGACGCCTGTTTTTCGCCTTGCGCGATTTGCTGGCCAGGGGATGTGCGTTAGCGTGGCGCTGTGCACGAGATGCGTTCTGCCGGGATGCCATGCTTGCCTCATATTCTTGAGACCGTTGAAATGCTCGGTAGCTTTAGCTTGAGAAAATTAACTCTGACGGGTTGTAAACGCACAAGCTGAACGTCCAAACCAGTGCTGACTGAGTGTGAACGACCGCAGATTGCACTGCAATCAGAGTGTCTTGGAACATTGATTGGAATCATCATTCGGAACAGACGCGCGCGCTCAGCGAGCAGCCAATGCGCCGGGAAGGCCAGCCAAAAAAGAAAGGGCTTACGCGAATTTTCTGCGTAAGCCCAGTTGAGCGAAGCGCGGGTGCTCACACCCGCTTCAAGCCCCTGACGTAAATCAGGTAATACACCATCCCCACCAGCACGCCGCCCCCGACAGCATTCCCCAGCACCACCGCCGCCAGGTTGCGCGCCATTCCCAGCGCCAGCGCAGCGTCCTGCCCCTGGTCGAGCAGCAGCGCCAGCGAAAAGAAGTACAAATTGGCGACGCTGTGCTCGAACCCTGCGGCAATGAAGGCCGAGATCGGAAACAGGAGCACTACCACCTTGTCGAATACGCTGCGTCCCGCCATGCTCATCCATATTGCAAGGCAGACCAATGCGTTGCACAGCACGCCCTTGAAAAACGCGGTCCAGAACGGCAGCGCCGCCTTGCCGGCGGCGATCGACAGATAGGCCTGCCCGACCTTGCCATCGTTGTGCGTGGCGTGATCGGCAAGGTAGACCAGCACGGCGAGCCCGGCGGCGCCGACCAGGTTTCCGAACAGGACGATGGCCCAGTTGCGCAACACCTGGCTTGTCGTGATCAGCCCCTGTGCCCGCGCCATGACCAGCAGGTTATTGCCGGTGAAGAGTTCGGCGCCGGCGACCACGACCATGATCATCCCGAGGCAGAACACGGCGCCGCCCAATACCTGCCGGGCTGCGAAGCCGAGGGTGGGATCGGAGCGGACGACGACGTAGTACAGCGCGCCCAGCCCGATGAAGGCGCCGCCCAGGATGGCGAGCATTATTTGCGGCAGCAGCGGCAGGCCCGCCTTCTTGACCCCGCTTTTCCTGACGAGGGCGGAGACCTCCTGCGGCGAAAACGCGTCGAAGCCGAACAATGGCTCCGCACCACCCGCGTCTTCCTTCAGCCTTCCCGGGCTCCGGGGAGGGGCGTCGCCGGCAGGCTGCTGGCTGCGCTCGTTCATAGCATGAGCACCGGAACGATGTTGACGAACAAGATCTTCACGATGGTCATGCCCGGGAAGATCATGGCGTAGCCGACGTCCGGCTGGTCGGTCGGGGCCAGCTTGTTGGCGTAGGCGAGGATCGCCGGGTTGCCGGTAGCGCCGGCCACGATGCCGGCCACCTGGTCGTAGGGCATCTTGAACATGAACAGCCCCATCAGCAAGACCGGCATCACCAACGCCAGTACGGCGACGGTGGCCAGGCCCAGCATCAGGAAGCCGGTGGCCGAGACCGTCGCGGCGAACTTGGGACCGGCCGACATGCCGACCTGGGCCAGGAACAGCGTCAGCCCGAGGTTGCGCATGACCAGGTTGGCCGACAGCGGGATGGTCCAGTTCACGGGGCCGGTGCGGCGTAGCTTGCCCAGCACCAGGGCGGCGATCAGCACCCCAGCCAGGCCGAAGCTGACCTTGCCCAGTCCCGGCATGGTGATGCTGATCAGGCCGATGATGATGCCGAGCGCCATGCCGAAGCCGATCGAAATGTAGCTGAACTCGGCCATGGCCTTGATCGAGTCGCCGAAATACTTGCGCATCGCCGGGAAGTGGCCGCGGTCGGAAAACAGCCCGACCCGGTCGCCGGTTTCGAGCACCAGGTCCGGGCTGGCCAGCAGGTCGGCGTCGCCGCGCCGCACGTGCACCACCAGCGATCCCGCGCCACCGGGCAGCTCGAGGTCGCCGAGCCGGCGGCCCACCACCGACGGCTTCGAGGCGAACAGGCGGATGTAGTCGAGCTCGCTGCGGTCCTCGCTGATGCGGCCCGGGGCCGCTTCACCCAGGTCGATGCGTACGCGGTCGAGCGTTTCCCGGTCCGGGCCCACGGCAAGCACCACGTCGTCCTCGCCGATGATGATGTCGGGCGAGGCGACCAGGTTGTGATGCTGGTGGCGCAGCGAGACGATCTGGACGCCCGCCGGGAGGGCGCTCATCACTTCACCGAGCTTCCTGCCGATGTGCTGGGGATTGCGCAGGGCGATCTCGAGCAGCTCCATGTTGGCGCTGGTTTGCTCGATCTTCGGTTTCATGAACATGAAGGTGAGATACAGGATCAGGATCGGGCCGGCCACCCCGAACGGATAAGCGACCGAGTAACCCACCGCCGCATCGTTGTTGCCGAGCGTGCTGATGGCCGCCTGCAGGGTGGCGGTGCTGGTGCCGGCGCCGGCGAACAGGCCCAGCGCGTGGCCGGCCGTGACGTAGCGGATGAACAGCACGCTGACCACGCCTGACAGCAGCACCCCGGTGAGCGCCATGATGTTGGCCTTGAGTCCCTTCATGCTGGAGAGGCCGATGAAAAACTGCTTGCCGTACTGGATGCCGATGGCATACAGGAACATCGCCAGGCCCAGCGTCCCGACCATGGGCGAGGGCGCCGACTTCGGTGCGAACCAGCCGATGGCGAGCGCGACGAAGAGCACCGCGCCCACTCCCAGGGAAAATCCTTTGATGTTGATTTCGCCGGCCAGGTAGCCGAGTGCAATGGTGAGGAACAGCGCCATCAACGGCTGCTGTTCTAGCAAGCTCTTGATGAATTCCATGATCTTCCCCCGAGGGGCGCGTGTGGTTCTGCCTGTATCGGGCGCCCTGAATCACTCAATAAACCGTCAGCCCACGGCTGCGGAACTGCCCGCGCACCCGCTCCGTCAGCTCCGGCTCCGGCGGTTCTACGTTTTCCAGCAAATATTCCAGGCCGAGCTTGTGCCACTTGTCGCGGCCCATCTGGTGAAAGCGCAGGATTTCGACGCGCTCGAGCGACTTGATCCCGGCGGCGATGTCGGCCACCTTTTCCACGTTGTCCCAGCTGTCGGTCAGGCCCGGCGCGAGCACGAAGCGCACCCAGGTCGGGCGCCCCAGGTCGGACAGCCGTTTGGCATAGTCGAGCGTCGGCTGCAGCGGATGGCGGGTCACCTTCTCGTAGATCGCCGGGTCGCCGGACTTGATGTCCAGCAGGTTCAGGTCGATCTGCATCAGGTCGTCGTCGGAGAGGCGGGCCCCCAGGCGGCCCGCCGTGTCGACGCAGGTATGCAGGCCCAGCTGCTTGCAGCGCCGGAAGATCTGCATCATGAAGGCCTTCTGCACCATCGGCTCGCCGCCCGACAGCGTGATGCCGCCGTGGCTGACCTTGAGCACTTGCGCGTACTTCCCGATCTCGTGCGTGGCGCGCTCGACCGTGACCTGGCGGCCGTTGAGCTTGTGCCAGGTATCCGGGTTGTGGCAGTACTGGCAGCGCAGCAGGCATCCGGACAGGAAGGCGACGAAGCGCAGGCCCGGTCCGTCCACCGTGCTCCCCACTTCCCAGGAGTGGACGTAACCGATCATGTCGTCGCCCTCCTGCACGTCCTCGAGGTCGCCCGGCTGGATATCGTAGAAGTGATGTTCCTTGACTTCGTCCGCGCCTTCGCGGGTCAGGTGCAGCTCGTAACGGCTCCCTGACAGCGACTGGTGGTGGTGGCTCATGCTTGCCTCCTACATGGTGCCGTGGAAAGTGCGGTTGATCACGTCGAGCTGCTGTTCCTTTGTGAGCTTGATGAAGTTGACCGCATAGCCGGACACACGGACGGTGAGCTGCGGATATTTTTCCGGATGCGCCATCGCGTCCTGCAGCGTTTCGCGATTGAGCACGTTGACGTTGATGTGAAAGCCGCCGCTGCCGAAATAGGCGTCCAGCGCATCGGTCCCGCGACCGACCTGCTCGCCCTCAGTCCCGAGCGCCGACGGCACCACCGACAGCGTCAGCGAAATGCCGTCCTCGGCATCGTCGTAGGGAATCTTCGCCACCGACATCAGGGTGGCCATCACGCCGTGGGTATCGCGCCCGTTGGACGGATTGGCGCCCGGCGCGAACGGATCGCCCTTTTTGCGCCCGTCCGGCGTGGTACCGGTGCCCTTGCCGTACACGACGTTCGAGGTGATGGTCAGCACCGACTGGGTATGCACGGCATTGCGGTAGGTCGGGTGGCTGCGGATCTTGTTCATCATCGTCGTCACCAGCATGGTCGCGATCTCGTCTGCGCGACCGTCGTTGTTGCCATAGCAGGGGAACTCGCCCTCGACCTCGAAATCGACCATCAGCCCGCGCTCGTCGCGGACCGGGCGTACCTTGGCATACTTGATGGCCGACAGGCTGTCGGCCGCGTGCGACAGGCCGGCAATCCCACAGGCCAGCGTGCGCAGCACGTCGCGGTCGTGCAGGGCCATTTCGATCGCTTCGTAGCAGTATTTGTCATGCATGTAGTGGATGACGTTGAGCGCGTTGACATAGGTCTCGGCCAGCCAGTCCAGCATCGGGTCCAGCCGGTCCATGACCTCGTCGTAATCGAGCACGTCGCCCGTGATCGGGGCCAGCGCCGGCCCGATCTGCTCGCCGGTCAGCTCGTCGCGTCCGCCGTTGAGCGCGTACAGCATGGTCTTGGGCAGGTTGACGCGGGCGCCGAAGAACTGCATCTGTTTGCCGATGCGCATGGCCGACACGCAGCAGGCAATGGCGCAGTCGTCGCCCCATTTCGGGCGCATCAGGTCGTCCGACTCGTACTGGATCGCGCTGGTGTCGATCGAGGTCTTGACGGCAAACTGCTTGAAGCCCTTGGGCAGGCGCAGCGACCAGAACACGGTCAGGTTCGGCTCCGGCGCCGGGCCCAGGTTGTACAGCGTCTGCAGCATGCGAAACGCCGTTTTTGTTACCAGCGTGCGGCCGTCCTCGCCCATGCCGCCCAGGGTCTCGGTCACCCATACCGGGTCGCCCGAGAACAGCGCGTTGTATTCCGGCGCGCGCAGGAAACGCACGATGCGCCATTTGATGACCAGGTCGTCGATGATCTCCTGGGCCTGCTGCTCGGTGAGCGTGCCGTCGCGCAGGTCGCGCTCGAAATAGATGTCGAAGAAGCTCGACAGCCGGCCGGCCGACATTGCCGCGCCGTTCTGCTGCTTGATCGCGCCCAGGTAGCCGAAATAGGTCCACTGCACGGCTTCGCGTGCATTCTGGGCCGGCGCGGAAATGTCGTGGCCGTAGCGCAGCGCCATCTCCTTGAGTTCCTCGAGCGAGCGGATCTGTTCCGACAGTTCCTCGCGCAGGCGGATCACCTCCTCGGTTGAGTGGCGGTCGTCGAGTTCGGCCTTTTCGCGCTCCTTGTCCTTGATCAGGAAGTCGACGCCGTACAGCGCCACCCGGCGGTAGTCGCCGATGATGCGGCCGCGCCCGTAGGCATCCGGCAAGCCGGTGACGATGTGCGAGGAGCGGGCGCGCCGGATCGCCGGCGTGTAGGCGTCGAACACGCCGTCGTTGTGGGTCTTGCGGTATTTGGTGAAGATCTCGGACAGCAGCGGGTCGGGCGTGTAGCCATAGGCTTTCAGGCCGGCCTCGACCACGCGCCAGCCGCCGAAGGGCATGATGGCACACTTGGGCGGCGCCTCGGTCTGCAAACCGACGATGATCTCGTTGTCCTTGTCGATGTAGCCCGGCGCGTGCGCCAGGATGCTCGAGGGCACCTGCGAGACGTCGAGAACGCCTTTTTCACGTTCCTCGGCAAGCAGCGGCTCGAGCTTCTTCCACATGGCCGTGGTGCGTTCGGTGGGGCCGGCCAGGAAGCTGCCGTCCCCCTCAAAGGGTGTGTAGTTGTGCTGGATGAAATCGCGCAGGTTGATGCGGTCTTGCCAGACGCCTGGCAGGAACATGCGCCAGGCCCCCGAGGTTTTCTGGTGCTGCAGCTTGAAATCGACCTTGACGTCCATGGTGTTCTCCCTTGTCTCCTGATCGTGGAAAGTCGCCCGGCAGCTGCCCACGGCGCAAGCGCTTTCTCGGCATGCGTTCGTGCAGCTCAGCGATCAGGGGATGCGGAGGGGCATAGCGACGTGGGCCGTCAAGTTCATTGCCGCGACGATGCATGCGCACCGGGGAGCGCCGGACAGTTGACGACGCGCCGAAACCCGTGCTGCTTCGAGCGTCGCGGAACAAGGCAAGGTGGCAAGCGGCCAAACCCGAACCTAGCGTAGGCCGGGGATTTTGCTGGGTCTATTGGACTTTGGTCGTAGGTTCCGGGGGCGGGGCGCCGTCGCGGTTGAGGCCGGGAAGTGCCTGTAGCTGGCCTGATCAGGTGTCAAGCAGTGGCGCGGCCCAGCGCGTTCCCAAATGCGGGCAGCCCGAAACGACAGGCTTACTTCCGTACGCTGCACGGTTTTTCGATCACTGAATAGAAGTAGTTCAGGACCGCATCGCGCGTTGCGTCGTCGCTCCTCTTGAAGGCGCCAACCGTGTCGTCCCAGCGATGTACAGCCTGATACTGATAGCAGCGTTTCCCCATGTTGCGTTTCCCGTCGTCAGGATCTCCCGCATACAGCCCCAGGACAAATGGCGCGCCTCTTTGCTTAGGGAAGAGCAGACGGATATCGGTCAGGTCGACGCGATCGGTTGGCCAGGTCCGATGTTCATATCCGTTCGCGTCCAGTTCCCATCCCTTTTTTCCGTTGAATACCGGCTTCCAGCCATTTGCCTGTCCGAGCGCCAGCAGTTGGTCCAGGCCATATGAATTCATCTGCGAATTAAGTGGATATGGTACGGCCAATGCGTAGTCGCACCAGCCATCGCCATTGAAATCAGCTCGGATCTCGGTTGGAATGTCGCGCGCAAAATCGACGCCGAGCCTGGGCTGCTTTGCTTTCGGCATTCTGCAATGTGGCACATCGGGTCGCAGGTGAGTAACGGAAGGCGGGGCGGCATGCACGGATGCCGAAGCCAACAGCGACAACCCAACGGCGAGAAATAAGGCCTGCCGGAGGCGGGCGGCGCGAAAAGGCTGGCTTACTTCCGTACGCTGCATGGTTTTTCGATCACTGAATAGAAGTATTCCAGGACCGCATCGCGCGTCGCATCATCGCTCTTCTTGAAGGTGCCAGCCGCTTCGTCCCAGCGGTACACGGAGCTGTACTGCTGGCAACCATCGCTCAGCGTACGTTTTCCGTCGTCGTACCCAGCGAACAAACCGAGGACAAACGGCGCGCCCGGCTGCTTCGGAAATACCAGCCGTATATCGGTCAGGTCGACTTGGAATGCGGGCCAGACCTGATTTTCGTATCCGACTTTCTCCAATTCCCATCCCTTCTTCCCGTTGAACACCGGCTTCCAGGTGCTGGCCTGTCCCAGCACCATAAGTTGGTTCAAGTAATACCCTTTCATTTTTGAATTGAGGGGATAAGGGACGCCTAACGCGTAATCGCACCAACCATCACCATTGAAATCAGCCTTGATCTCGGTCGGCATATCGTTCGCAAAATCGACGCCGAGTTTGGGCATTTTTGCTTTTGGCATCTTGCATTGCGGCGCATCCGGCCGCAGGCCGATGGCAGACGGGGGCACGGCCAGCACGGATACAGACACCGAGAACGTGAGTCCAAAGACGAGAACTACTGCTGGAAAAAGCTTCATATTTACCTCAGATTCAGTGTTTCCATTTGCAGGCCATTCGTATCGCGCAACTCGTCAGAACAGCGCAGCGAACGCCAGTCACCGCGGCCGGCCGTGCGAACGAATTCGTCCACGTAGTCATCCACATATTGAGGCACGTTGATGGTCACAGACGTGCCACCGCTACCCCTATTGTGAATAATGGCTGTGCGCCTCGCTAGCTCATCCTCGATCACGCGCTGGCGCGCTCTGTATGCCGCGGTTCCGGCCGTCTCGTTGTTGACAAAACGAGCATTGATGGCGGGCGCGTTCAGGATAGAGTTCAGATTGCTCTGCAGGAAGCGCTTCGACACAAAATTATAGGGATCCTGGCTCTGGTACAACCACATCAACCAATCGCCGAAGGTCATGGCGCCAGTGCCATCGGGGATACGCCTTGCTGCTTCTGATCCGAACGCATTTTTTGCCTCTTCCTCAGTTCGCGCCCGACCGCGTGGTACGAACGCAAGCATGTCGATGAACTCCGTCAGTCCAAACCCGGTATTGCGGGTAAACCTGCTGCGTTCCGCGGCAGTCAGGCTGTTCCACGCGGCAGTTGCCTGCGCCGTGGTCAAGCCTGTCCCGAAAGTGCTGCGAAAATTGCTGAACGCGTTAGCGGCAGCAGTGGCGCGGTTCCTGGCCAGCACCACCATTTGCGCCATTGTTCCCATATTGCCATCCGGCAGCCGCACCGCGGTGTTCAGGCGTAGCGCCGCCAACTCGTCGGGACGAAGCGTGGGTATGAGCCTGTTCAGATGACTCAAGAAGGTCTCGCTTACGAACTGGGTGCGTCCGTAACTGGCGTAATACGAATGCCCGTTCAGCGTAATGTCGGTTGCACTGCGGCAGCCATTGTTCGTGCTGCAGTCCCGGTAGATGGCCGAAGGCGCTGGCGACTCCTGCATCTCGGCCGCGGCTTCATACTTCACGACGCGCCGGCGTTCCGCATCGCTGGCGTAGGTAACGGGCACCGTGGTCGGCCGGTTGCAATTAAGGACACGCTGCACGTTGGCCTGGTTGCCCGTCATGCCGGCAATAGCAGGCTCCACCTGGCGCGTGACGTTGATGTCCGCTTCGCCGGGTGCGAAGCGGATCGCTGGCAGCAGGGGATTGCGCGCCGGGCAGCGGTTGCTGAAGAGGCGGGTACGGTCGGCGGCAATGTAGGTGGCGATCAAGGTAGCCGCATCGTCGTCGCTCATCTCGACCGTGAACTCGGCCAGGCTGATGAGATTGCTGCCGTAATGGTTCAGGAAGGCGCTTTCCTGGCCGGCGCCGGTCCATGTCTGCGCCGGGTTCGCTGCATTGAAATTGCCACCAGTATCGACCAGCAAGGCGGTGCGGTTGGTGGCATAGGTGTTGCGGGTTTGCCCCAGCGGATTGAGGCCAGGACCGGCGGCGATGTTGTCGACAATGAAGGCCCAGCGCGCCTTGGTAAATCCCTGGTTGGTACCGAGCGCCTGGCCGTTGGCACCCGTCGTGATGGCGAAATAACGGATGCGCGCGGCGCCGTCGGGGTCGAAGTATTCGTCCGGCTGGCCGCCCGCGTAGGCATACAGGTCCAGTAGCAGGGGCGCCGCCAGGCCGCTCAGCGCGTCGCCGACGCCGACCGGATCGGGGCTGAGGAAGCGGCCGCGTGCCGGGTCGAAATAGCGCGCGCCGTGGTAGACCAGGCCGCTGTCGTCGTCGTGGTACTGGCCGACATGGCGCAAGGGCTGGTGCCGCCCCATGCTGGCCTGCAGAGACACCTTCACCATGCCGCCGGCAGCCTGGGGTTGCTGCCAGACCGTCTTGCCGTGCTCCGACATGCTCAGCACCTTGCCGACCCGGTCCGTGTGCAGGGCGCGCGCCGGCGCGCCGAACAGCCAGGTCCTGAAGCGCTGCCACAAGGACGCCTCGCCCAGGTCGAACTGGGCCAGTGGCCGCCAGCCGAGATAGGCATACGCGTAACGCATGGCCCCGCTGGCGTCGGCTTCGGCGACGAGGCGGTTGGCGTCGTAGAACGAGAGCAGCGCGCTGGTTGTATTCTGCGCATCCGTGACCAGCTTCACCACGCGCTGGCCCTGCGCGTCGTATACGTAGCGGCTGCTGCCGGTGGCCCTGGCGCTTCGTGCGAGCTGGCCGGCCGCGTTCCAGGACAGGCGCTGCGGTCCCTGGTCGGTATCGATGCCGGCCGGCAGGCCGGCCGCGTCGGTATCGCCGCCTGGCGAGCCCGGCAAGGCATGGCCTGCGCCTGCGGCCGCGACCGTATGCAAGGGGCCGGTTTCCTGCAGCGGGCTTGCCTCCTGCCGCGGCGCCGGATCGAAGCGATCGCTGCTGCCGTCGCCGTGCACGACCCGCGTTGCAAAATCCTGCTGCCATTCCACATTGCCGATCACCGTGTTGCCGCCGCCCAGGCTGGCGGGTAGGGCGCCGGCGGTGGCCAGGCCAATGGGCATGCCCTTCTTGTCGAGCTGCTGGCGCAGTTCGAGCCGCTTGCCGTGGTGATCCGTATAAACTTGCGCGATCACGCGGCCCCGGGCGTCATGGCGCCACGCTTGCGTCATGACGATCGCCGCGGGCATGGCAAGCGCCAGCTTCCCGGCCGGCTCGACGCGCAGGGTCCGGCTGACCATCAGGCCACGGCCGTCGTAGGCCGTCGCGGTGACGCGCCTGCCATCGGCGTCGTCGATCCGTTGCTCGACCAGATGCATGCCCTGGTAGCGATAGGCCAGCGATTGTTTGGGCGCCGCCGTGCCTGGCGGGAAGTGCTGCAGCGCCTGCAGGCGCCCGGCGCTGTCCCAACTGGCCTTTTGCAGGGCGCCGCGCGGGTCGCGCAGCTCGGTGATGCGGCCGGCCGCGTCGTAGCGTGCGAGTTGCCAGCCCTGGCCCGGGTTGCGAATGGCGGTGACCCGTCCGAAATCGTCTATCAGGCGTATCGCCTCGACCCCGTTGGCGCTGAGGGACTGGATCATCGCTTCGGCGGCGGTCCCCATCGGTCCCCAGGCGGCATGCAAGACCTTTGCGCCATGCGCGTCGGACCAGGCGACGGGACGGTTCAGGTCGTCGAACCCGATGCGCCCCTCGGCGGCGGCCTGTAGCGCAGGGCCTGGATAGTCCGTTTGCTCCGGCTTTACCGTGTTGCCGTCGGGCCGGATCAGCGCAGCCAGGCGTCCATCGACGTCGAAGCGGTAGCCGGTCACCTGGGCCGTCGCCGTCGCGCCGGTGCCATGGGCGACGCGGATCTCTTCCGGCTGGCCGCGCCAGTCGTACCTGAGCGCCGTGGTGCGCACCAGCGTCCCGTCGCTGGTACGCACGACTGTCGGACGCAGCGCCGCGTCGCGTTCCAGGACCTCCGTCGTCACGCCGCCCGGCAGCGTGGTGCGTACCGCCAGCTTGGTTTTCGGATCGTATTGCGTGAGCGTGATGTCGCTGTTGACAGGGCCGGCGCCGTGCGCGGCGTTCGGCAGGGGGCCGTCTGCCAGCGTTTGCTGGCCATATTCGTTGTAGCGGTACGAGAACGTGCGCGCAATCGCCACGAAGCCGCCCGGCTCGGGCGAAGGCGCAAAGCCGCGTTCCGTGACGTCGACCGGCAAACCGGCAGCAGGACCCGTTTCGCCATAGCGCACCAGGGTCAGGTGCTCCTTGCCGGGGACTACGCTGGGGCGGCCGATCAGGGACGGCTGCGTGCTCGTGCCGGCGTATTCGAAGCGGCGCTGCCAGTGCGAGGACACCCGTTTGCCGTTCAGGTAGTTGCTGCGGGTCAGGCGCAACGTGCGTCCGAGATGGTCGAGCACGGCCTCGGTGGACGCGACAGGCTGCCCGTTCGCATCGAGTCTGGTGGTGCCTGTCAGGCGACCATCGCGGTCGTAGTCATGGCGGACGTTCGTTTCGCCGCATCCGGCACAGCCGGCACCGCGCACCTCCAGCAGGCGGTAGCCGGCCAGGGTGACGGTGTGGCGAAACACGGTCTGCTGGCTGCGGCTGTTGGTGACGACCGTTGCCCCCGGGCGGCTGTGATCCAGGGTGACCTGGTCCAGGCCGGTGGCCGGCATCCCCCTGACGGAAAGCGTGCCCTTGCCGTTCGCATCGTACCCATATGTGGCAATGCGCTGCCAGCGCACCGGCGCGACGGCGCCGCCAGCGAGCTCGCTGATGCCGGTGAGCAGTGTGGGAAAGCGTGCGTCTTCATAGTGGTAAGTCCTTGCGCCGGTCGGCATGCTGACCTTGCGCAGGTTGGCGAGCAGCAGGGCGTTGTCGGCGTCCGCGCCTTTCGGCATGGGGCTGCCGTAGCGGTAGGCGAAGCGGCCGACCGGGCTGTCGATGGCCTGTACCCCATGGAAGCGGCCGCTGGCGTCGCGCTTGTCGGGGTAGTGCAGGCGCAGGCGCCGTCCCTGCGGATCCGTCACGGTGCGCAGCTAGCCCTGCGCATCGTATTGCAAGGTCACGAACTGCCCGCCCGGCGCGAGGATCTGCACCAGCTTGCCTTTCACATCGAAGCTGAGCTCGCGGCCATTGGTCCAGCGCCAGACGTATTCCTTGCCGCGGCCGGTCTGCACTTCGGTGAGGCGGCCATCCGCTGGATTATGGCTGGCACATACACCTGGGTTGTTCGGATCGCGCTCGAAGATCACCCGGCCGCCATCGGCCTGGATGACCTGGAACGACCTGCCCGTCACATGCAGTTCGGTCTCATACGACAGCTTCCATCCACGGCCGGCAAGATTGGTGGAATGGTTTGGCCGGCTGAAGGCGCTGTTGTAATGGCGAACGATTTCCAGCCCCAAGGTCCCTGGCAAGGCTGCCATATCGACTTCGCGCTGGTATTTGTTTCCGTTGATGATATTGATCGGATTACCGGCCCCGATGTTCAGGCCGCCGGAACTGTCGTTCGATGCGGGCCCCTCGCTACCGCAGGTCGGCCCGCCGGGGCTTGGACCACACGTGCCCGGTGGCCCCGGCGGCGCGACTGGCGGGATGCCAGGCGCGCAACTGGTGTTGGGCGGACAAGCCGGCGGCAGCTCAAAACCGGGACCCTGGGCCTGTAGCTCCGTGCTCAGCAGCAGGAGTTCCAGGAAAAAGCAGCGTGTTCTGGAGAAGATCTGTTTCATGGGCAGACTTGGCTTTCGACAGGGAGAGCGCACTGGCTTGTGGCCAGGCTACTATACCGGGGAAAGTTGTCTGAAAATTCACACTTTGTCACAGAAGACGTGACATTTTTTGCAAGCGCAGGTGCGGCGGCGGAGAGCGGCCTGAAGCAGGCATCAGGCTTTTGCTTCTTCCACCACCCCCGCCTCCACGAACCCATCGATCTCACCATCGCTGTACCCATACTCGCGCAGCAGTTCGCGCGAATGCTCCCCCAGCATCGGTGCCGGCCGGTCAATGCGCGTCGCCGTCTTCGAAAAGTGAATCGGACAGCCGAGCGCGCGGGTAGGGCCCGCCTGCGGATGCACCAGATCGACGACCATTCCCCGCGCCAGCGTTTGCGGGTGGGTGAGGGCCTCGCCGATCGTGTGCACCGGGCCCACCGGCACGCCCGCCTCATCGAGGATGGCGATCCACTCGGCCTTGGTGCGGGTGGCAACGATTTCGCTCATCATCGCCACCAGCGCCTCGCGGTGTTCCATGCGCTGAGAATTGGTCGCGAAGCGCGGGTCCTCGCGCCAGCCCGGCTGCCCCAAGGCCACCGCGATGCGCTCCCAGTTGGCCTGGTTGGCGCCGCCGATGTTGATCCAGCCGTCGCTGGCCTTGAAGGCCTGGTAGGGAGCGGTGAGCAGGTGGGCCGAGCCGGTCGGGCCGGACGATTCGCCCGTCGCGAAATAGATGGCGGCCTGCCAGTAGGTCTGCTGCAGGGCGGCTTCGATCAGGGAGGTGTCGACGATCTGCCCTTCGCCGGTTTTGAGCTTGTGGACGTAGGCGGTGGTGATGCCGGCCATGGCGAGGATGCCGGCGTTGGTGTCGGCGATCGAGTTGCCGGTCTTGACCGGCGGGCCGCCCGGTTCGCCCGTGATCGACATCAGGCCGGAGAAGCCTTGTGCGATCAGGTCGAAGCCCGGCTTGTCGCCGTCCGGGCCATCGCGCCCGTAACCGGATACGGCGCAGTAGATCAGGCCCGGGTTTACTTTGCTTAAAACGTCGTAGCCGAGCCCGAGTTTTTCGAGGGTGCCGCGGCGGTAGTTTTCGGTGAGGACGTCGGCGTCCTTCACCATGCGCAGCAGGATGTCGCGGCCCTGGGCGAGCTTCAGGTTCAGGGCGATGCCGCGCTTGTTGCGGTTCAGGATCATGAAGGGCGCCGAGACACCATTCACGCGCGGTTCGCGGTAGGCGCGCGCATCGTCGCCGCCGGGCAGCTTCTCGACCTTGATGACGTCGGCGCCCATGTCGGCCAGCATCATGCCGCAGGTGGGGCCGGCCATGATCTGCGCCAGTTCGAGGACGCGCAGGCCGGCCAGCGGGCCGGTGTGTTTTGGTTTGTCCATCAGGTTCCCGTCCACTGTGGGCGCTGCTTGTCGAGGAAGGCGTTCACGCCTCGTTTAAAGTCGCCGCTGCCGTAGGCGGCGCGGATCAGGTCTTCGGCGTCGGGCAGGCCGGCATTGGTCAGGCGCCGTATCGCTTCTTTCGACACCCGCATCGTCACCGGCGCATGGCCGGCGAGGCGCTTGCACATGGCGGCCACTTCCGCGTCCAGCGCCTCGGGTTCGGCCACCCTGGTGACGAAGCCGCAGGCCAGGCCCTCGGCCGCGCTGATGGTCTCGGCCAGCAGCAGCAGGCGTTTTGCCGTCGGCACGCCAACCGCGGCGACAACGCGCGCCGTGTTCGTCATCGACAGGCAGTTGCCGAGCGTGCGGGCGATCGGCACGCCGAAGGAAGCATTTGGTGTCGCAATCCTGAAATCGCAGGCCGCGCTCAGCGCAAGCCCCCCGCCGATGGCCCAGCCTTCGATGATGGCGATGGTCGGCATCGGCAGGGCCTCGACTTGGCCCACGCGCGCGTCGATGGCCTGTTCGTAGGCGATGCCGTCGTCGCCACCTTTGAAAGTACTGAACTGTTCGATGTCGGTGCCGGCGACAAAGGCTTCGCCTCCGGCGCCGCGGATCGTCGTCACCCGAATCGACGGGTCGGCCGCGATGCGGGTGCAGATCGCGCCCAGCTCTTCGTACATCGCCCAGGTCATCGCGTTGCGCGCCTGGGGGCGGTCGATCAGGATGGCGGCGACGCCATCGTGAATCGTCAGGTGGATCTTGCCATTCTGTTCGCTCATGATCTCTCCTCAGGTAGGGTGGGCACTCCGTGCCCACGCGTGAAGCCTGCACAGTGTTAGCCGCGATCGCCGCCAACGTTGATCGTCATTCCGCGTGGGCACGGAGTCGGATCGCCGCCCGGCCCACCCTTCTATGAAGACTGTCAAGGAGCGTGTGCGATCTTGCCTCTCCTGGTAGCTATCTGGTTGATGCTGCTGTCGTAAAGCTCTTGGTCATCTGTCCGTGAGACATTGGCGTCTCACCACCTTCTATCCGTTGGGCTGTTTGTCCAACTGAATCCTGCATGCGCGTTGCGCTCAGGTGACCTCGTTAAGGCAAGCCCCATCTACTAGCGTCGGCTGTTGGTTGACAGCCAGGGTGGGCCACGGGCTTGCAAGCTTCACACTGCAAAACTTCCTGCTCGTCATACTGCCGCTTCGATTATCTTGCCAGTCCTTGGTTTGAGCTCAGCGCCGTCGGGCATCACGCCGTCCTTCAGGTAACGCCAGAGGGCAATGGCCAATCGTCGGGCCACAGCCACGATGCAGACCCGCCGGCCACGCTTGCCCGCCGAAGGGGCGTCGGTGCCGCTGTTGGTTCGTCGCTTGAACCACTGGGCCAGCGCACTGTCGGGCTGGTGGCGCAGCCACATCCAGGCCATCTCGACGAGCAAGGCGCGCACCCGGCGATTGCCCTGCTTGCTGATGCCCTGGTCGACCCGGCGTTGCCCGCTGTCGTACGGTTGAGGTACCAGTCCCACGCAACTGCCGACCTGGCGGGCATTGTCGAACTGGCGCCAGAACAGTTCGAGGACCAGGCGCTGCGCGCCGACCGGGCCGACACCGCGCAGCTTCTGCAGCGTGGCGGCCGAGGACGCCGCAGCGGGGGGTAACAGCCGGGGCAACTGGGCTTCCAGTTCGTGAAATTGCTGGGTCACCAGCGCCAGCCGATCGCATTCCCTCATCAGGCGCTGTCGCAGGCACTGCGGCAGCGCAACGCCGTCATGGCAGATGATTTCGTTGCGTCCGAGCTGTTCGGCAAACTTCGGTCCGACTTCCATCCAGCAGCCGACGGTACGCAGCAACTTCGTGATGCGGTCCCGGTGCTGCGTGATTTCCTTTTGCAACTGGCCGCGGTCGCGTACGAGGTGACGCGTCGCTTCGTCCTCAGCCGCCGGCACCGATACTGCCCGCAGCCGGTCACGCTCGCCGCGCAGCCAGCCGCGCAGGCACGACAGCAGGCGCAACGCGTCGAGTCGGTCGGTCTTGGCGCGCCGGGCGTGGCGTTCCACGGGAATGCTCGCTGGATCGGCGACCACGACTTCGTATCCATGTTTCTGCAAGGCCCGGCAAATCCAGAACCCGTCCTGGCCTGCCTCATACAACACCACGACGCGACAGTCTGGGGGCAAGCCCCATTTCCCTCGTTCTGCTTCGATTAGCCCAATCAATTCGGCTAACCGGTTAGAGGCGCTTGCCTGCTTCGTGTTGTGCACTGAGGGCCGCTCGTGCGCATCGTCCTGCAACGCCACTTTCCAGTTCTTGCACGCAAGTTCGAGCGAGGCTGTCAGCGTCTGGTGGGTGAGCGTAATATCCTGAGTGTGAGCCGGTTGCATGTCGTTCTCCTAAATCTGCGTTTCGAACTCTCAGGTTAGGACTCGATCTGCAAATCGGCTCACTTTTTTTTCATCATAGGATCTACGACAAGGCGCGTGCCAGCACGCGCGCCACGTGGACGGCTTCGCGCTGGGCGCCGTCGGCGATCTGGTGGCGGCAGCTGGTGCCGTCCGCAACGAGTACGGTATCAAGCCCGGCCGCGCGCACCGCCGGCAGCAGGGACAGCTCGGCCATCTGCATCGACACGTCGTAGTGCTTGGCTTCGTAGCCGAAGCTGCCCGCCATGCCGCAGCAGCTCGACTCGATCAGCTCGACTTTTAGCCCGGGGATCAGGCCGAGCACGGTCTGCACCGGGCGCACCGCGTCAAACGCTTTCTGATGGCAGTGACCGTGCAGCAGGGCGCGCGCTTCGGGCAGGGCGTTCAGTGCGAGTTTCAGCTTGCCGGCCGCGTGCTCGCGCGCCAGGAATTCTTCAAACAGCAAAGCCTGCGCGCCGAGCGCCTCGGCATCCTGGCCCAGTCCCATCACCAGGAATTCATCGCGCAGCGTGAGCAGGCACGATGGCTCCAGTCCGACGATCGGCACGCCGCGCGCGACGAAGGGGCGCATGGCTTCTACCACGCGGCGCGCTTCGGCCTTGGCCTGGTCGACCAGGCCGCTGGCGAGGTAGGTGCGCCCACAGCACAGGGGGCGCTGCGGCTCGGCGTCCGCTGCTGCAGGCCGCGCAACGTGCACCTTGTAGCCGGCCGCCTGCAGCACGTGGAGTGCGGCCGCGGCGTTTTCGCTCTCGAAGTAATTATTGAAGGTGTCGGCGAACAGCACGACGTCGGCCTGTTCGGGCGCGAGCGTGGGCGCCGTCAGGCTGGCCAGGAAGGTGTCGCTGCGCCAGGTCGGCAGCGAGCGCTTGGCCGAAAAGCCGAACAGCTTTTCCGACAATCCAGCCGCGCCCGGCAGCGTATCGCGCAGGTTGGCCAGCCAGGGCAGGCGCGCGGCCCATGGCGCCCAGCGCGGCAGGTTGGCGATCAGTTTGCTCGCAAACGACAGGCCGTGTTTCTTCTGCCAGTGATACAGGAACTCGGTCTTCATGCGCGCCATGTCGACCCCGGTCGGGCAGTCGCGCTTGCAGCCCTTGCAGCTCACGCACAGGTCGAGCGTGTCGCGCATCTCGGGTGAGGTTAAACCGTCTTCGCCCAACTGGCCCGACAGGGCCAGGCGCAGGGTGTTGGCGCGTCCGCGCGTCAGGTGCTGCTCGTCCTTCGTCACGCGGTAGCTCGGGCACATGGTGCCGGCGTCGAACTTGCGGCAGTGGCCGTTGTTGTTGCACATGTCGACGGCCTTGGCGAAACCGCCGGCCGGATCGCCCCCGGCACCGTGCGCCGTGCTGAGCTCCGTCACGGGATCGACCTGCACGTTCCAGGCCGACCAGTCGAGCGCCGGCTTCAATGTCAGCGGCTGGTAGCCCGGCTTGTAGCGGAACAGGGACTCGTCGTCCATGCGCGTGGCGCACACGATCTTCCCCGGGTTCATCAGGCCGGCAGGATCGAACAGCTGCTTGATGTCCTCGAAAGCGCGCAAGAGGCGCGGGCCGAACTGCCAGGCCACCCATTCGCTGCGCACCAGCCCGTCGCCGTGCTCGCCCGAGAAGGCGCCCTTGTACTTGCGCACCAGTGCGCCCGCTTCTTCGGCAATCGCCCGCATTTTTTCGGCGCCGCCACGGCGCAGGTCGAGGATGGGGCGCACGTGCAGGGTGCCGACCGAGGCGTGGGCATACCAGGTGCCGCGCGTGCCGTAGCGTGCGAAGACTTCGCTCAAGCTGCTGGTGTATTCGGCCAGGTGCTCGAGCGGCACGGCGCAGTCTTCGATGAAGGAGACCGGTTTGCCATCGCCGCGCATGCTCATCATGATGTTCAGGCCCGCCTTGCGCACTTCCCACAGCGCCTTCTGGGCGCCGGCGTCGACCATCTCGACCACGCTGCCCGGCAGTCCCAGCTCGGCCATCAAGGTCACCAGCCCGGCCAGGCCGGCGCGTTGTTCGTCCAGCGACTCGCCGGCGAATTCCACCAGCAGGATCGCATCGGGCGCGCCGATCAGGGCTTTTTCGATCACCGGACGGAAGGCCGGGTTGTCGCGCGCCAGTTCGATCATGGTGCGGTCCACCAGCTCCACCGCCACGGGCCCGAGCTTGACGATGTGGCGCGTCATGTCCATCGCCTGGTGGAAGGTCGGGAAGTTGATGACGCCGAGCGTTTTATGCTTGGGCAGCGGCAGCAGCTTGAGCGTGACGCGTTTCGTGGTCGCCAGCGTGCCCTCGCTGCCGACGAGCAGGTGGGCCAGGTTGACGCTGCCGTCCCCGGTATAGGGCCGCTCGCTTTGCGGATGCCATATGTCGATGTTATAGCCGCCAACGCGCCGCATCACCTTCGGCACCATGCGCTCGATCTCCTCCTGCTCGCGCTCGGCAATCGCGCGCAGGCCTTTGACGAGTTCGCGCACGCGTGGCGGCGCATCCACCATGGCGCGCTCGTCCTGGAACCTGGCCTCGGTACCGTCCGACAGGATGGCGTCGATCGACAGCACGTTGTGCACCATGTTGCCGTAGGCGAGGGAGCGCGAGCCGCAGGAGTTGTTGCCGGCCATGCCGCCGATGGTGCACTGGGCCGCCGTGCTGACGTCGACCGGGAACCAGACGCCGTGGGGTTTGAGCCAGGCGTTCAAGTGATCGAGCACGATCCCCGGCTGCACCGTCACCGTCATCGCGGCCGCGTCGAAGTCGAGCACCTGGTTCAGGTATTTGCTGTTGTCGATGACCAGCGCTTCGCCCACCGTCTGGCCGCACTGGCTGGTGCCGCCGCCGCGCGGCAGGATCGGCACGCCCATCTCGCGCGCAATCGCAATGGCCAGTTCCACGTCGCGCTCGGTGCGCGGCACGAAGACGCCGACCGGCTCGACCTGGTAGATCGAGGCGTCGGTGGAGTAGCGCCCGCGCGAGCCGGCGTCGAACAGGACCTCGCCCCCGGTTTCGGCAGCCAGCCGCTTTGCCAGTCCTTGCCCGTTCATTCGGGAAGCGAGTCGTTCGCTCAACTTGATTGGTGCCGCGGCGGGTGCATTCATGGGCTCTAGGGTTCCTGTGGGGCTTTCGATAAGCGCAGGTCGGCCACGACCGTGTCGCGCTTGGAGAGAAGGTGGCGTTCGAGAATGGCGCGCAGGGCAGGGCCGTCGCGCCGTTCCAGGGCGTCGAGCATGGCGCTGTGCTCCTTCATCGCCGCATCCCACTTGACCTGGTTGAAGTTGGAGCGGAACCGCAGGTTCTGGATGCGCGCGTTCAGGTGCAGGTAAGTGGTCGTCAGCACCGCGTTGCGGGCGCTGGCGTTGATGCGGTCATGGATCTCGTGGTTGATCTTGTAATAGGTCGCCAGGTCGCGTCGCGCATGGGCCGCCTGCATTTCGTAATGCAGGGCGCGGATCTCGGTCACTTCGGCGTCCGTGATGCGTTCGCAGGCCAGCTGGCCCGAGAGCGCCTCGAGCGAGCCCAGTACCTCGAAAGTCTGTTCGATGTCGGCGACCGACATCTCGGCCACCTGGGCGCCGCGGTTGGGCAGCAGTTCGATCAGGCCTTCGCCGGCCAATACCTTGAACGCTTCGCGCAATGGCGTGCGCGAGACCATCAGCTGTTCGCACAGGACGCGTTCGTTGAGACGGGTGGCGGGCGCCAGGGTGCCCTCGATGATCATGTCGCGCAGGCGCACGGTGACGGCGGACGCCAGGCCCTGGCGGTCGATGACGGCGGGGCGGGCTGGGGGTGGCAATGTTGGTTCGTGCATCATGAAATATATTGTATACGATTTTATCTTCGATAAAAGAACTTCTTGGCGCCGGCATCAGACGCTGAGCAATGCCATGTTCCCTGCATAAATAGAGGGAGAAACACTGTTTTCGATGCGCTGCAACGCAACACGATATTTTCTTGACACTGCCACGTTTACGTATATTGTATGCAAACTTGCTCGTCGCCCGAATTACTCTGACTGCGTTGGCCCCATTCAAGGAGTTGCAATGTTGAAGCTCAATTCTCACCCGTCCGGACGTCACTTCCTGCAAATCCCCGGCCCGACCAACGTACCCGACCGCGTCCTCCGGGCGATGGACTACCCCACCATCGATCACCGCGGTCCCGAATTCCAGCGGCTCGGCCAGAAAATCCTCGGCGAGATCGGCGAGATCTTCCAGACCGAGCAGCCGGTGGTGATCTATCCCGCTTCCGGCACCGGTGCCTGGGAGGCCGCGCTGGTGAACACCCTGTCGCCTGGCGACACGGTGCTGATGTACGAGACCGGCCACTTCGCCACCCTGTGGAAGAAGCTGGCCGAGCGCCTCTCCTTGAAACCCGAGTTCATCGGCGACGACTGGCGCCGCGGCGCCGACGCGGCCCGCATCGAAGCGCGCCTGCTGGAAGACAAGGCGCACGAGATCAAGGCCGTCTGCGTGGTGCACAACGAGACCTCGACCGGCGTTACCTCCGATATCGCCGCCGTGCGCCGCGTGATCGACAAGGCCGGCCACCCGGCGCTGCTGCTGGTCGATACGATTTCCTCGCTCGGCTCGCTCGACTACCGCCACGATGAATGGGGCGTGGACGTTACCGTGGCCGGCTCGCAGAAGGGCCTGATGCTGCCGCCGGGCCTGTCCTTCAACGCCGTCTCGCAAAAGGCGCTGGCCGCCTCGCGCACCGCCAAGCTGCCGCGCGCCTTCTGGGCCTGGGACGACATCATCGAAGCGAACAAGAATGGCTTCTGGCCCTACACCCCGGCGACCAACCTGTTGTACGGCCTGTCCGAAGCCTGCGACATGCTGCTGGAAGAAGGCATGCAGAACGTGTTCGCACGCCACCAGCGCCACGCCGAAGCGACCCGCCAGTGCGTGCGCGCCTGGGGGCTGGAGATCCTTTGCCAGAATCCGGCCGAATACAGCGGCGTGTTGACGGCAGTCGTCATGCCCCAGGGCGCGAATGGCGAGCGCCATAACGCCGATGCGCTGCGCAAGATCATCCTCACGAATTTCAACATGTCGCTCGGCCAGGGCTTGAGCAAGCTCTCCGGCTGGGTGTTCCGCATCGGCCACCTGGGCGATTTCAACGACCTGACGCTGATGGGCACGCTGTCCGGGGTCGAGATGGGCCTGGCGCTGGCCGGTGTGCCGCACCAGGCGGGCGGGACGGCGGCGGCGATGCAGTCGCTGCGTGAATCCCTGCCGGGAGCGGCACTGCAAAAAGCCGCGTAAGCGTTCCAATCGTCGCAGCAGATAAAAACAACGGACAGGAGACAGTTTCATGAACAGCCTCAAGCTCAAGCAGTCGCTCGCCCTCGCAGCCCTGGCCCTCGGCACGGGACACGCCGCCGCGGCCGACTGGGAACCCACCAAATCGGTCGAATTCGTCGTGCCCTTCAGCGCTGGCGGCGCCACCGACAACATGGCGCGCGCGATCCAGGGCATCATCGCCAAGCATAAATTGATGAGCCAGCCGATCGTGGTGCAGAACAAGGCCGGCGCCAGCGGCGCGGAAGGCCTGCTCGACATCAAGAGCACGCCGGGCGACGCGCACCGCATCGTGGTGTCCTCATCGGGCCTGTACACGGTGCCGCTGGCCACCGGACTGCCCTTCAACTGGCGCGACCTGACCCCGGTGGCGATGGTGGCGCAGGACGAATTCGTCTTCTGGGTGAACAGCGAAACGCCGTACAAGACGCCCGCCGAGTACCTGGCCGACGTCAAGAAAAAGCCGTCGACCTTCAAGATGGGCGGCACCAGCTCCAAGCGCGAAGACCACATCATCACCGCGCTGGTGGAAAAAGCGGCGGGCGTGAAATTCGTCTACATCCCGTACAAGGGCGGCGGCGAAGCGGCCACCCAGCTCTCGGGCAAGCACATCGATTCGAACCCGAACAACCCGTCCGAATCGATCTCGCAATGGCGCGCCGGCCAGCACCGCGCGCTCTGCCTGTTCGCCGACAAGCGCAGCAGCTATACGGAAAAAGTCACCGCCACCCAGAGCTGGGCCGATGTGCCGACCTGCAAGGAGAAGGGCCTGGATGTGCAGTACCAGATGCTGCGCGTCTTCATGTTGCCGGGTAAGGTGGCGCCGGAGGTGACCAAGTACTACACCACGCTGCTGCAGAAAGTCGTGGCCACGCCCGAGTGGAAAGAGTACGTGACCAAGAACGCCCTGAAGTCGACCGTGATGGTGGGCGATCAACTGCGCGACTACCTGGGCAAGGACGAACAGAACCACCGCCAGATCATGAAGGCGGCCGGTTTCATGGCTCCGTAAGGCGCGGCCATGAGCACCCAGGAAGAGATCCACGGCAGCGTCGCGCCCTCGGCGGCCGTCATCACCAGGCGCACGGCCGAGATCGCGGTCGCCGTCGTGGTCGCGGCCTTTGCGCTGCTGGCTATCGTGAGCAACTACCAGCTCGGCGCCGGCTGGGCCGAAGATGGCCCGGAAGCCGGCTACTTCCCGCTGCGCATGGGCGTGGCCATCCTGCTGGCCAGCATCGTGATCCTGGTGCAGGCCGTGCGCAAGAACGACCGCTCGGCCTTCCTCGAGCACAACCAGTTCAAGCTGGTAGCGACCGTGCTGCTGCCACTGGTCGTGTACATCGCGGCGATCCAGTTCATCGGCGTCTACGTGGCGTCGGCCCTGTTCATCGGCATCTTCATGTGGCTGGTGGGCAAGTTCAGCTGGTACAGGTCGGCCATCACGGGTGTGACGATCAGCCTGGTCCTGTTCTGGATTTTTGAAATCATGTTCACGGTGCCGCTGCCCAAGGGTCCGCTCGAACGCATGTTCGGTTACTGATCGGAAGCTCCCATGGATGATTTCAACGCGCTGATGCAAGGTTTCTCCACCGTCCTGTCGTGGCATAACGGCGGGCTGATGATCGTCGGCATCCTGCTCGGGATCGTGGTCGGGGTGCTGCCCGGGCTGGGCGGCCCGAACGGGGTGGCGATCCTGCTGCCGCTTACCTTCACGATGAACCCGACCTCGGCGATCATTCTGCTGTCCTGTATCTACTGGGGCGCGCTGTTCGGCGGCGCCATCACCTCGATCCTGTTCAACATCCCGGGCGAAGCCTGGTCGGTGGCCACCACGTTTGACGGCTATCCGATGGCGCAGCAGGGCCGGGCGGGCGAAGCGCTGACCAGCGCCTTCACCGGCTCCTTCATCGGCGCCCTCGTCGGCGTGCTGATGATCACCTTCCTGGCGCCGCTGGTGGCCAAGTTCGCCTTGCGCTTCGGGCCGCCCGAATTCTTTGCCGTGTATTTCCTCACCTTCTGCAGTTTCATCGGCATGGGCAAGGAAGCAAAATCGAAGATCGTCGTCGCCATGTGCATCGGCTTCGTGCTGGCAGCCGTCGGCCTGGACACCATTTCCGGCCAGCTGCGCATGACCTTCGGCGCCCCGCAGCTGCTGCGCGGCTTCGACTTCCTGGTGGCGGTGATCGGCCTGTTCGGCATCAGTGAAATCCTGATCACGATCGAGGAGGGCCTGGCCTTCCGCGGCAAGAACGGCAAGATCGACCTGAAGATCGTCTTCAAGACCTGGGCCACGATGCCACGCCACTTCGCCACCCTGGTGCGCTCGTCCGCGATCGGCTGCTGGATGGGCATCACCCCGGGCGGCGCCACGGCGGCCTCCTTCATGGGCTATGGCGTGGCCAAGAAGTTTGCGCGCGATCCGGACAGCTTCGGCAAGGGCAACGTGGCCGGTGTGCTGGCACCGGAAACGGCCGCCCACGCCGCCGGCACCAGCGCCTTGCTGCCGATGCTGGCACTCGGCATCCCGGGCTCGGCCACCGCGGCGGTGCTGCTGGGCGGCTTGATGATCTGGGGCCTGCAGCCGGGGCCGCTGCTCTTCGTCGAGCAGAAGGATTTCGTGTGGGGACTGATTGCCAGCATGTACCTCGGCAATTTGTCGGGCCTGATCATCGTGCTGGCGACGGTGCCGCTGTTTGCCGCCATCCTGCGCATCCCGTTCTCGATCATCGCCCCGGCCATCCTCGTGGTCTGCGCCATCGGCGCCTTCACGGTGCACAACGCCCAGTTCGACATCTGGCTGATGCTGGCCTTCGGCATCGTCGGCTATGTGTTCAAGAAGCTCGACTACCCGCTGGCGCCGCTGGTGCTGGCGCTGGTGCTGGGCGACCGAGCCGAGGACGCCTTCCGCCAGAGCATGCTGGCCTCGCGCGGCGGGCTGGGTATCTTCTGGAGCAATTATCTGGTGGGCACCATCATGACGCTGGCCGTGGCGGGGTTGGGCTGGTCGCTGCTGGGGTCACTGCGGGCGCGGTTCTTTCCGCGTGGCCCGGCAGCAGCCTCCGCGGGTGGCGGTGAGACACAGCCACAAGGTTGAGGCAGACAGGCGGCTGCGGCCGCGCCGGAAAACCCGCACAGTGCGGGTTTTTTTACGTCTCTCGCTCGCGGAAGGTGGCGTGAGAGGCAGTGAATTATCACCAATTGTCACTTTTGTAGCATGGCTGCGACACACTTAAATAAAGTTATGCCCCAGTGGCAATTTAAGTTTCAGCAGCAAAACACCCTCGCTATACTTTCGCCTGATCTATTTCGCTCAGGCAATAAATGGCATCTCCCGCTCTAGGTCGTTCCGCCCTGTTCCTGCTTGGAACCGCGCTTGCGGCGCCCGTGTTTTCGCAAGATCTCCCCGACGTGGCAAACCAGGAGCTGGTGCGTCAGCAACAGCGCGAGGATGCCCGCCGCAAGCAGGCCGAGGTGCAGCCCGATGTCCGCTTGCAGGCACCGGCCACGCCGCTGCCCGGTTATCCGGAACGCGAAACGCCATGCTTCGTGATCAATCGCGTTGCGTTGTCCGGGGACCTGGCTGAAGACTTCCAGTGGGCCCTGGAGGCAGCCGGGCCGGCCATCGGCCGCTGCCTTGGCAGCGTGGGCTTGAACGTCCTGACCGGGCAGATCCAGAACGCGCTCATCGCCAGGGGCTATGTCACCAGCCGCGTTGTGGCGCCACCCCAGGACCTGCTGAGCGGCACCCTGGCGCTGCGCCTGGTGCCGGGGCGCATTCGTGCCATCCGCTTCGCGGGCGTCCAGCCGGGCGGCGTCGGCAGCGCGTTGCCGGCGCGCGCGGGCGACTTGCTCAACCTGCGCGACATCGAACAGGGATTGGAAAACCTCAAGCGCGTCCCGGGTGCCCAGGCCGACATCCAGATCGTCCCCGGCGAGCACCCGGGCGAGAGCGACCTGCTCATCAAGTGGCAAGGCGGCCGCGCCTGGCGTTTCAGCCTGTCCGCGGACGACAGCGGCAGCGAATCGACGGGCGCTTACCAGGGCGCTGCCACCACGTCGATCGACAACCCGACCGGGCTGCACGACCTGCTGTACGCCACGTTCAGCCACGACCTGCCGGCCGACAGCCGCGCCGGCGAGCACGGGACCGGCGGCCATGCGCTGCATTACTCGCTTCCGTGGGGTTACTGGCTGGCCTCGCTGCAGCTCAACGACCACCGCTACCGCCAGACCATCGCGGGCGCCACCCAGGACTATATTTACCGTGGCACCAGCGCTAGTACCGAGTTCAAGCTCGCCCGCCTTGTCTATCGCGACGCGGTGCGCAAGACCACGCTCTCGCTGCGCGCGTACCAGCGGCGCAGCCGCAACTTCATCGACGACACCGAAGTGGAGGTCCAGCGCCGCAGCATGGGCGGCTATGCGCTGGCCATCTCGCACAGGGAATTCATCGGCAGCAGCACGCTCGACGCGACGCTGGTGTGGAAGAAGGGCACCGGCGCCTTCGGCACCCTGGCAGCGCCCGAAGAGCTGTATGGAGAAGGTACCTCGCGGCCCCGCCTGCTGAGCGCCGATGCCAGCCTGGCCGTTCCCTTCTCGCGCCAGCTCGCCTGGCAGGCGGCCTGGCGCGCCCAGTGGAACCGCACCACGCTGGTGCCGCAAGACCGCTTCGCCATCGGCGGGCGCTACACCGTGCGCGGCTTCGACGGCGAGTCGAGCCTGTCGGCCGAACGCGGCTGGCTGCTGCGCAACGACCTGGTATGGACGCTTCCCGGCACCCGCCAGCAACTCTATCTCGCACTCGACCGCGCCATCGTGTCCGGCCCGAGCGCGCCGCTGCTCACCGGCCGCGGCCTCACGGGCGCAGCCATCGGCTGGCGCGGCCAGCTCGGCCGCCTGCAAGCCGATGTGTTCGCGGGCAAGCCGATCAGCAAACCCGCCGCATTCCGCACCGCCAGCGCCACGACTGGCTTCAACCTGAATTACGAGTTCTGACACGCCATGAACAAGCTCCGCTATCGCATCGTCTTCAATAAAACCCGCGGCATGCTGATGGCCGTGCAGGAAACGGCGCGCAGCCAGGGCAAGGGAGCCGGCCAGAGCGGTGCGCTCGCCACCTCGGCACCGGCGGCCATGGCGCTGCCGGCGCTGCGCCGCATCGTCATGATGCTCGGCGCGCCGTTCGGCGGCCTGCTGGTGGCCGGTGCGGCGCTGGCGCAGATTGTCGCCGATCCGAACGCACCAGGGGCGCAGCGCGCGACCGTGCTCGAGGCGGCCAACGGTGTGCCGCAGGTGAACATCCAGACCCCGAGTGCCGCGGGCGTCTCGCGCAACGTCTACACGCAATTCGACGTGCCCGGCAAGGGCGCGGTCCTGAACAATTCGCGTACCGAGGTGCAGACCCAGCTGGGCGGCTGGGTGCAGGGCAATCCGTGGCTGGCGCAGGGCAGTGCGCGCGTGATCCTGAACGAAGTCAATTCCGCCAACCCCAGCAGCTTGCGCGGCTATATCGAAGTGGCCGGCCCCCGCGCGGAGGTGGTCATCGCCAATCCGGCCGGCATCTCGGTCGACGGCGGCGGCTTCATCAACGTCAGCCGCGCGACCCTGACGACCGGCAATCCGATCCTGCTGGACGGCCAGCTGACCGGCTTCTCGGTGCAGCGCGGCCGCATTGCCGTCGATGGCGCAGGCCTGGACGCGAGCCGCACCGATTACACTGCCCTGATCGCGCGTTCGGTGCAGCTCAATGCCGGCGTCTGGGCGCCGCGCCTGGCGGTGGTCGCCGGGAGCAACGAGGTCGCCTATGAGGGCACGGCCGACGTCACCCGCGCAGGAACGGCCGGTAGCGGCGACGTGCCCGGCTATGCGATCGACGTTGCCCAGCTGGGCGGCATGTACGCCAACCAGATATATCTGGTCGGTACCGAAGCCGGCGTCGGTGTGCGCAATGCCGGACAGATCGGCGCCGCCGCCGGGGAACTGGTCGTCACCAGCAGCGGACGGCTGGAAAACAGCGGCAGCCTGTCGGCGGCCGGGCGCCTGCAAGCGAACGCCGGCGCGATCGACAACAGCGGAACGCTCAATGCCGCGGGCGACATTGCGCTCACGGCCGGCAAGCTGCGCAACACGGGCACCATCAACAGCAGCGGCGCAGCCGTGCTGAACGCGCAGGAAGAGATCGACAACCGCGGCGGCAGCATCGAGGCGCAGCGGCTCGACCTGGCGGGCGGCGCCATCCTGAACGATGGCGGCCGGCTCCTGCAGAGCGGCGCGTCGGCACTGGCGATCGAGGCTGCCCGCGTCGTCAACGCGGGCACGCTTGGCGAAGAAGCGGCACCGGCTGCGGCGGGTGTTGTCCTGCCGATCGACACCGCTCCAGTGGACAGCGGCAGCGGCGCGGGCAACATCGCCGACAGCGGCACGAACCCAGGCAGCGACACGGTTGCCGACGGCAGCAGCGCCGGCACCACGGCCGATACGGTGGCGCCAAGGCAGGTGCTGGCCGATGGCCGCATCGCGGCCCCGCTCCTCGACAACGGCACGGGCCTGGTTTCCGCCACCGGCGGCATCGCCCTCACGACGGCGCAATTCGATAACCGCGGCGGCAAGGCGCGCCTCGACGCCTTGTCGGTCTCTGGTGCGGCCTTCGACAACAGCGGCGGCGTGCTGTCGGTGCACGGCGACTTCCGCGCCAGCACCGCCAGCTTTGCCAATGCGGGGTCCTTGCGCGTCGGCGGCCTGTTCGACGCCGTGACCGGGCAGTTCAGCAATGCGTCCGGGCTGCTGCAGGCAGGCAGCCTGCGGATCGACGCCGGCGGGCAGTTCGACAACGCGGGCGGCATCCTGCGCCAGACCGGCAGCGGGACGGCCACCCTGCGCGCCGGCGGTGATTTCAGCCAGGCCTTCGGCACGCTCGACATGGCCGGCGCCCTGGCACTCGACGCCGGCACCATCAGCGGCGCCGGCAGCGTGCTCAATGTTACTGGCGACCTCCTGCTTGCCGGCGGCGCCACCAGCGCCGCGGGCGGCAGTTGGCGCATTGGCGGCAATGCCAGCCTGCGCGTGGGTGACCTCGATAACAGCGGCGGCGCCATCTCCAGCGCCGGGGCACTGACCTTGTCCAGTAGCACCCTGAACAATAGCGCCGGGCGCATCGCCGCCGGCACGGATGCGGCGATCGTGGCCACCGGCCCGCTCGACAACAGCGGCGGCCTCATTCAGGCTGCGCGCAACCTGGACCTGGGCACGGCGGCCACGCTGGAGAACCGCGCCGGCACCATCGAAACCCTCGGCGGTGCCAGTACGCTGCGCGTGGACGCCGCGGCGCTGCGCAACGAGGGCGGCCGCATCGCGAATGCGGGTACGGGCGCCACCACCCTGACGGCGGGCAGCCTCAACACGAGCGGCGTCATCAGCGGCAACGGCAGCGTCGGCATTACGGCAGGGACGCTGGAAAATACGCAGGGCGGACGCATCGCGTCGGCGGGCGCCATGACGATCGCCGCCACGACGCAATTGGCCAACGCCGGCAGCATCGCCGCCGGCGGCACGCTGGCTGTGAGCGGAGCGGAGGTGCACCTGGCCAACCAGGGCAGCCTGATGGCGGCAGGGACCTTGTCGCTCACGACTGCATCGGTCGACAACAGCGGCGGCAGCATCGCGACCGCGAGCGGCAGCGGCAGCATGCTGGTGGTGCAGGCGGGGCAGTTGCGCAACGACCGCGGCACCCTGCAGGCCGACGGCGCCGCGCGGATCGATGTCCAGGGCGCGCTCGCGAGCCGGGACGGACAAATCAAGGCCGGCCAGGACCTGGCGCTGTCGGCGGGACGCATCGACAACCTTGGCAGCGGCGCCATCGCGGCGACCGGCAGCCTGCAATTGCGTGCGCAGGACGTGGTCAATGAGGGAAGCATCAGTGCGGCCGGCACCGGCGCGGCCCTGATCGACGTCGCCAACGCCATCGACAACCGCGGCGCCATCGCCGCCAATGGCGCGCTGCGCATCGATGCGCAGACGCTCGACAACAACGGCGCGGCCGCCAGCATCGGCACGACCGGTGACCTGGTGTTCGGCGTGGGCAGCCGTCTCGGCAACAACGGCGGCGCGATCAGCAGCGCCGGCACCCTGCGCTTCGAACAGGCCGGCGCAAGCCTCTTCACCAGCGGCGCGATCACCTCCGGGGGCGCCGCCACCTTCACGCTCGACCAGTTTGTGAACGACGGCGGGGCGATCGATACGCTTGCAGGCGCAGCGTTCTCGCTGAAGGCCAACACGCTGGCCAATCGAAACGGCCGCATCATGGCCAGTGGCGACGCCGGCCTGGTTCTGGGCGCCGGGGTCGACAACGACGGCGGCGTCATCCAGGCCGGCGGCGCGCTGGACCTGGCCGCGGGCGGCGCCTTGCTGAACCGGGCCGGCATCATCGAGTCGCTCGGCGAATCGGTGCGCCTGGCCGTGCAGGTCGCCTCGATCGACAGCACGGGCGGGCGCATCGTGAACGCCGGCAGCGGCAGCACGACGCTCTCGGCGGCGGGCCGTATCGACGCCTCGGGCCTGGTGGCCGGCAATGGCGATGTCGCCATCGTTGCGGGCACGCTGGCCAATGGCGGCACCATCAGCGCCGGCGCCGCGCTGGAACTGGCGGCGCGCGATTGGCTCGAGAATACGGGAACGATCAGCGCTGCGGCCGGTATCGACATCGACCAGGCCAACGTGGTGCTGCGTAACAGCGGCGCCATGGTGGCCGGCAGCACGATCGCAATTGGCGCGAAGCGCATCGACAATGCCGGCGGCAAGATCGCCACGGCCCAGGGCGCGCAGGCCGACATCGTCCTGCGCGCGCAGGAATTCGGCAATGCCGGCGGCACGGTCATGGCCGACCGCGACGCGACCCTGCTGATCGCTGGCGATGCCGGCAATGCCGGCGGCCTGATCCAGGCGAGACAGCAGTTGCAGGTCAATGCGGCAGGCAGGCTGGACAACACCGGCGGCACCATCGAAACCCTGTCCGCCGACAGCACCCTGCAGGTGGGCGCGGGCACGGTCCTCAATGCGGACGGGCGCATCGTCAACGCCGGCAGCGGCGCGACGACGCTCTCGGTGACGCATCTCGACAACGATGGCCTCGTGGCCGGCAACGGTGCGCTGGTGCTGGCGGCTGACAGCGTATCGAATGGCGCGCAGGGCAGCATCGCCGCCGGCGCCAACCTGACGCTGCAGGTGAAGGATAGACTCGGCAATGCGGGCACGATCAGCAGCCGCGGCACGCTCGTGATGGACGAACAGGCCGCGGCGCTGACCAACAGCGGCAGCATCGTCTCCGGCAGCGGCGCGACCATCAAGGCTGCCGCGATCGACAACGACGGCGGAGAAATCGCCACCGCCGGCGGTTCCGGCGCGAGCCTGACGATCGACGGCGCCAGCCTGTCGAACCGGAGCGGGCGCATCATCGCCGAAGACGCACTTACCCTGGCATTGGCCGGCAAACTTGACAACACCGGGGGTACGGTGCGTGCCGTCTCGGCCGTGCAAGTGGCGGCCGCGGGCCGGCTGGACAATGCGGGCGGCGTAATCGAAGCGAGCGGCGCGCAGGCGACGCTGGCGCTGCAAGCCGCCATCATCGACAACGGCAGCGGGCGCATCGCCAATGCGGGACAGGGCAATACCACGGTAGCGAGCGCTGGCCTGCTTGCGAGCGGCGGCCTGATCGCCGCCAATGGCAGGCTCGACATCGCCGCCGCAACGCTGGACAACGCGAGCGGCGGCACCATCGCTTCGGCCGGCGCCATGACGGCCACGCTCGGCACCGCCTTCGATAACCGGGGCGCGATCAACAGCGGCGGGGCGCTCGATATCGCCGCCGGCAGCGCCTCGGTGCGCAATGCCGGCACCATCGTGGCCGGCGGCGCACTCGACGTGCAGGCGGGAGAGCTCGACAACGATGGCGGCCAGCTCGGCACCGCGCAAGGATCCGCCGCGCGCGTCGACATCGCCGCCGCCGCCGTCAGCAATCGGGGCGGCACGATCCTGGCGGACGCCGACGCGCTCGTCACCAGCGGCGCCGCCTTCGACAATTCGGGTGGCACGCTGCAGGCGCGCGGGCCGCTGGCACTCACCGCCGCCGGACTGGTATCGAACGATGGCGGCGTGATCGAAACGCTCGACCCTGCGGGCACCCTGGCGCTGCAAGCCGCGGCCCTGGACAACGGCAGCGGGCGCATCGTCAACGTCGGCGGCGGCGACACCAACCTCACCGTCACGGGACGCGCGTCCAGCGCAGGCCTGATCGCCGGCAACGGCCAGCTGGTCCTGGCGGCGGCAGACATCGACAACGCCTTTAGCGGCCGGCTCGCGGCCGGCGCCGCCATGTCGCTCACGGCCACCGGCAGCATCGGGAACGCGGGCAGCATCAGCAGCCATGACGCCTTGACGCTCACGGCCGGCACGCTCCTGCGCAACAGCGGCGACATCGCTGCGGGCGGCCACATCGACGCGGGCGCGGCGACCCTCAACAACAGCGGCGGCAAGCTGGCGACCGTCGAAGGCAGCGGCGCCGATATCGCGCTGCGTGGCGGCGCGGTCGTCAATGCCGGCGGTGCCATCGTGGCCGATGGCGGCACGCAGGTGACGAGCAGCGGCGCACTCGATAATCGCCGCGGTACGCTGCGTGCGAGCGACTCCCTGGTGCTCGAGGCCGGCGGCATCCTGGACAACCAGGACGGCGTCATTGAAGCTTCAGGCGCGGCGGCCACACTGGACGTGACGGCCGCATCGATCGACAACACCCGTGGGCGCCTGGTGAACGTGGGCCAGGGCGACACGCAGCTTCGCTCGGCGGATATCGTCAACAGCGGCACGCTCGCCGGCAACGGCAAGCTCGTCGTCGACAGTGCCAGTGTGCGCAATCTCGCCGGCGGCACACTGGCGGCCGGCCGCGCGCTCGAGCTGCACGTGAGCACGCAACTCGAGAACGCCGGCGACATCAGCAGCGGCGGCGCGCTGACGATGGACCAGGCGGGCGCGCGGATCGCCAACAGCGGCCACATGGCGGCCGGTGGCGCCATTTACCTGCGCGGTGCGCAGGTGGCCAACGACGGCGGCCAGATCGCGACCCAGGCGGGGGCGGGCATTGCGATCGACAGCGCGTCGAGCTTCAGCAACCGTAGCGGCGCCATCCTCGCGGCGGGCGATGCCGCCCTGCTGGCAGCGGGCGCGTTCGACAACGACGGCGGCCTGGTGCAAAGCGCCGGCAAGCTCGATGTGAGCGCCGGCGGCGCCCTGACCAATGCCGGCGGCACGCTCGAAGCGGCGGGCGCCAATGCGACCCTGGATGTGCGGGCCGGTTCGATCGCCAGCAGCGGACGCATCGTCAACGCCGGCGCCGGACGCACCGTCATCGACAGCGCCACCAGCATCGTCAACAGCGGCGCCATCGCCGGCAACGGCGTGCTCGACCTGACGGCGGCGACGCTGCAGAACGGAGCCGCCGGCAGCATCAACGCAGGCGGCGCCCTGACGCTCGCCGTGCGCCAGCAGCTCGACAACGCCGGCACAATCGGCAGCGGCGGCAGCCTGCGCTTCAGCCAGGCCGGCGCCGCCTTCAACAACAGCGGCCGGATCGGCGCGCGCGGCCCGCTGGAGGTGACTGCCTCCAGCATCACCAACAATGGCGGCCAGCTCTACACGCTGAACGCTTCCGGCGCGGCCATCGCGCTGCGTGCGGCAAGCCTGGCAAACCTTGACGGCACCATCGCCGCCGACGCCAGCCTGGGCGCCGATATCGGCGGCGCCGTCTGGAACAACGGCGGCACGCTGCATGCCGGGACCGGCTTGCGGCTGGCTGCGGGCGGCGCGCTCGAGAACGGCAGCGGCACCATCGAGACCGGCGCCGGCAGGCTGGATCTCACGGCGCAATCGCTCGCCAGCAGCGGCCGCGTCGTCAACGGCGGCAGCGGCGACACCGTCGTCACGAGCCGCAGCAACATCACAAACAGCGGCAGCATCGCCGGCAACGGCGCCGTCACGCTCGACGCGGCGAGTCTCGACAACCAGGCCGCGGGGCAGATCGCTTCCGGCCGCGACCTGCTGCTCAACGTCCGCCAGCAACTGACGAACGCGGGGTCCATCAGCAGCGGCGGCACGCTGCGCTTCGAGCAGGCCGGTGCTAGCCTGCGCAACAACGGGCAGATTGCCGCAACCGGAAATGCCAGCTTCCAGGCGGCCTCGTTCAATAACGACGGCGGCCGGATTTCCACCGTCAAGGGCGGCGGCGGGAACATCGCCATCAGCGCGCCGGGGCTGAGCAACCGCGGCGGCGCGATCCTGGCCGACGGCCGGGCCAGCTTTACCCTGGCCGGCGCGGCCGACAACAGCTGGGGCACGCTGCAGGCCGGCACCGACCTGGTGCTCACTTCAAGCGGCGCGCTGGCCAACAACAGCGGCACCATCGAAGCGCTCGGTGCCGGCAGCAGCGTCGTCATCGACAGCGCGGCGATCGACAACAGCGCCGGGCGGATCAGCAACGCCGGCACCGGCGACATGCGCTTGCTAAGCCGCGGCAGCATCACCAACAGCGGCGCGATCGGGGCCATGGGCAACCTGCTGCTGTCCGGGCAGGACCTGGTCAACGGGGCCGGCGGTACCATCGGCGCCGCACGCAGCCTCGATCTTGCCATCACGCGCAACTGGACCAACTACGGCACCGTCAACAGCGGCGGCACGCTGACCTTCAACCAGGCCGGCGCGAGCTTCACCAACCGCGGCTAGGTGCTGGCCGGCGGCAACGTGTTCATCAACGCGGCGCAGGTGGACAATAACGGCGGCCAGCTCGGAACGAGCAGCGCGTCGGGCGCCGACATGGCGCTCACCGCCTCCTGGCTGAGCAACCAGGGCGGCCGCATCGCCACCGACCGCGACCTGGCTGTCACTGGCACGACGGTGGCCAGCCTCGGCGAACTGTTCGGCGGGCGCGACCTGGCCCTGTCGATGCAGGGCGACTATGTACAGTACGCCGGATCGCAGCTGCATTCGAACCGTGACCTCAGCCTGGCGGTGACGGGCAACATCACGAATACGGCCGTGTTCGAGGCGGCGCGCAACCTGACCCTGTCGGGCCAGTCGATCACCAACAACGGCGGCGCCACCATCGAGGCCCAGGGCGTGACCCTGCGCGCGGCCGGCACGCTTGCCAACGCCGGCGAGATCAACGGCGCCTCCACGCTCGACATCAACGCCGCGCACGTGAGCAACAGCAGCGGCATCGTCGGCGGCGACGTCACGGTCGCAGCCCAGAACCTGGACAACGCCGGCGGCGCCGCGCTGGTCGGGGCCACGGCCTCGCTGCGCCTTGGCGTGGCCGGCACCCTGAACAACACCGGCGGAGCCACGCTCTACAGCAGCGGCAACCTGGCGATCGGCGGCATCGGCGGCGGCAGCGCCTGGCAGGTGAACAACAACTCGTCGACCATCGAAGCCGGCGCCGACCTGACACTGGCGGCGGCGACGCTGACCAACGTGCGCGAGAACGTCCAGCTCGTGAAGGTGCAGACGATCGACGAGACGCGGCACATGACCATGGCGAGCTGGTACCAGTTCGGCGACAACCACAACTGGTTCGAGACCAGTGCGGCCAACTACACGCCCTACGAACTCTATTTCGTCAATCCGGCCGACATCCTGGAAGAAACGCCTTACGTCACGCCGGACGGCCAGATGATCACTCGCGCGGTGATCCGCACCCACGCCAACGATTCGGCCTACATGATCGCGCACACTGGCCTGTACAGCGCCTATGGCAAGCAGGAGCGCCTGGCGACGACGGAAGGCACGCGCGTCATCTATTACTACCAGCGCGATCAAATGGCCAATCCGGACCAGGGCGGCGACGCGAACAATGCGCTGCTTCCGCGCTTCCTGACCGATGTGAAGAACTGGGATGCGGGAAAGGTTTCCTTCTCCAACCAGTACGGCAGTTGCAGCAGCGACTGCATCCGCCTGGTGACCCAGCCCGGCTATACCGATCCGGCCACCACGATCTTGCGTATAACGCAGAAGCAGCTCGCCGGGCGCAGGGATGCGCTCGAGCTGTGGCGCGATGCGCATCACGTCGCCGTCGAGGACCAGGTCGCGCCTGGTTCCGGGCCGGTCTCGCAGATCCTGTCGGGCGGGAACATGACCCTCTCGGTCAGCAATACGATCGACAACCGCTATGGCGACATCAAGGCACGCGGCTTCCTTGTCATGGACGGCCGGCCGGACATCAGGAACGAGGGCGCGACTCTGTACCGCACCCACACGTTCGACGGCACCTGGCGCACGCTCGGCGGGAGCACGACTGCGTACGCGCAGCCGAGCATCTCCGAGGTCATCGGTTCCGCGCGCGGCATTATCGAGGGCGGGCAAGGCTTGAGCATTTCGGCGCGCAGTTTCACTAACGTCGACGTGACGGCCGGCACGGTCGGCAACATTCGCGAGAATGTACGCGTGATCGGCAGCGGCGCCGCCGGCGCCGCATCGGCCGGTGCCAACGCCGCTGCCGGCAACGGCTCGAACGCGACGCTGGCCGGTGCCACCGCCGGCACCGACTCCGGCAAGTCTGGCACGCTGGCTGGCGCCATGGCCGCCATGGGCGGAAGCGGCGTCTCGGGCCTGTTCCGTGCCGCCGCCAGCGGTATCGGCAACGCGATGCAGGCCGGTGGCGCGGTAGGGGCCAGCGGCGACGGCAACACAGCCGCCATCACGGGCGACGCGACTGGTACCGGTGGCACCAACACCTTCGCCGCGAATGGCGCGGCCAGTGGCAGCGGCCTGCGCGGCAGCGGCACGCTCAAGGGCGCGGTCGCGGCCGCACTGCAGGCGGCCGGCACGGGCGAGCTGCGCACGGCGGCCGGCACGCGTGCCGGCGAGGCGGTATCGCGCGTGCAGGGCGAGGGGACCGGTGCGGTCATGAAGGTCACACCGGGCGGGCTGTTCCTGCGCAATCCCGATGCCGGCGGCAGCTACCTGTATGAAGCGCGCCCGCAGTTCACCAACCAGAAGCAGTGGACCAGCAGCGATTACCTGCTCGAGCAGCTGTCGCTGCACCCGGCGACGATGCAAAAGCGCCTCGGCGACGGCTTCTACGAGCAGCGCCTCGTGCGCGAGCAGCTTTCGGAACTGACCGGACGCACGCCCCAGGGCGGCGCCAGCGACGACAGCTTCTACCGCAACCTGCTCACCAACGCCGTCAGCGCGGCCAGGGAATTCGACCTGCGTCCGGGCGTCGCCCTGAGCGCGGAACAGGTCAGCCGCCTGACGAGCGACATCGTCTGGCTCGAAAGCCAGGCCGTGCAGCTGCCCGACGGCAGCGTCGAGACCGTGCTGGTGCCGAAGGTCTACCTCGCCCACGTGGGCGAGAAGGCACTGCAGCCAGGAGGCGCGCTCGTCACCGGCGCCGGCGTGACGATCTCGACCACCGAAGGCATCGTCAACCGCGGCGGCATCATCGACGGCGGCAACGGCCGCACGCTGCTGCTGGCGGGCCAGGACATAGTCAACCAGGGCGGCACCATCACCGGCGCCGCGGTAGCGCTGGGTGCCGGCGGCGACGTCCGCAACGAAACGCTGGCGGTCAAGCAGGACTACGCCAGCAACAACACCAGCGGCAGCTACACCTCGCTGTCGAACCAGGCCGCGATCCTGACCGCCGGCACGCTGCAGATCCAAGCCGGGCGCGACCTCGCCGACCTCGGCGGCATCATCCAGGCCGGCGCGGCCACGATCACGGCCGGGCGCGACATCAGCTTTAATACGGTGCAGACCGGCAGCACCTACCAGCACCTGGTAGCCGGCTACTCGCAAAACGACAGCAGCATCACGCACCAGCTCAGCCAGCTCAGCACGAGCGGCGACCTGAGCATGAAGGCGGGCGCCAACCTGAACCTGACCGGCACCCAGATCGCAATTGGCACCCGCGGCGCCGGCGCCGGCCAGTTGCTGGCCGGCGGCAGCATCAACATCGGTTCCGTCACCAACGAGGTCAATACCTCGCTGCAGAACGACCCGGCGAGCAAGGCGTATGACAAGGCGGTACACCGGAACCAGACCGTGGTGGGGGCGGGGGTGGCGTCGGCGGGGGACCTGGTGCTCAGCGCCGGTCTCGACAGCCCGGGCGACCTCAACCTGAGCGGCAGCGTCGTTGCCGGCGCGGGCAAGGTTGTTCTCGCCGCCAGCAATGACGTCAACATCAAAAGCGTAACGGAAGATCATCTTTCCGATACCGCGACCCGCAGCGAATCGCGCGGTGCGCTCAAGCGCAGCAGCTCGGCCAGCACGGACTACAGCGCAAGCTCGCAGGTGGTGGGGAGCAGCGTAAGCGGCGACGCCATTACCGTGCTTGCCGGGAACGATGTCGCCATCGGTGCCAGCCAACTGGTCGCAACGAACGGGTTGGTGCTCGGGGCCGGGCGCGACCTGCTTATTACCAGCGCCGAATCGACCAGTACCGAAAACCACACGAAAGAGGAGAAAAAGAGCGGGTTCTCGCTCGGCGCGACCGGTGTGGGGTATAGCAAGGCAGTGCAGAACCAGGCATCCGATACCACAACGGTGACGCAAGTGGGCAGCGTGATCAGCGGCGGGACCGTGCTTGCCACTAGCGGGCGCGACACGCTGGTGGAGGCCAGTACTTTGGTTGCCGATACCGACCTCGATGTCGCCGCGGGCCGCAATTTGTCGATCGTGAGTGCCGAGAACAGCAGCAGTACGGACTCGGCCAGCAGCAGCAAGAAATCGGGATCGATCGGATCTTCTTGGCAGCCTGCGCTGGGTACGGTGAAGACGACCGAGGATGGCACTTCCCGGAGCATCACTCAGGCAGGTAGCCAGGTTGCCAGCCTCGGCGGCAACGTCAGCCTCCAGGCGGGCGAGCGCTACACGCAAACGTCCAGCAGCGTGCTGGCGCAAGCGGGCGATATCGATATCCAGGCCAAGGATGTGTTGGTCGAGGCCGGCTACGATACGGCCGACAGTACCAGCCACAGCACCTTCAGCAAAGTAGCGCTGGGCGGAACCGTGAGCGTTCCGCTGGTCAATGCGGTGCAGGGCATCGCCAGCCTGGCCTCGGCCGCAAAGGACGCTGGAGGCGGCCGCATGGGCGCACTGGCAGTGATGACGGCAGCCTCGAACGCGGCCGATACGGTTCAGCAAATCAGCCAGACCGGCTTAAGCACCGGCATCAAGGTCAGCGTCAGTCTCGGCAGCACCAAGAGCGAAAACAATGTCACGCAAGCGAGCAGTACCGCAGTCGGCTCGCAGGTCCTGGCCGGCGGCAATGTCAGCATCGTTGCCACGGGCGGTGACAAGGCCAGCAACATCAATGCGATCGGCAGTGACATCAGCGCCGGCGGCAATACCAGCCTGCGTGCCGACAACGAAGTCAACCTGCTCGCCGCCGAGAACACCTTCAGCCAGCACAGCACCAACAGCAGCAGCGGCGCGAGCATCGGCATCGGCTTTACATTCGGCGGCGCCCAGCAAGGCTTCACGCTGGACCTGGCTGCGAACAAGGCGAAGGGCCGCGCCGACGGCGACGAGCTCAGCTACACCAACACGCAGCTGAGCGCCGGCGGCAAGGTGACCCTGCAAAGCGGCGGCGACACCACGCTCAAGGGCGGCGTGATTACCGCCGCCACGGTGCAGGCCGACATTGGCGGCGACCTGAAAATCGAAAGCCTGCAAGACCGCGCCATGTACGACAGCAAGCAGACCAGTGCTGGTATCAATGCGAGCCTGTGTATCCCGCCGTTCTGCTACGGCGCCAGCACGGTCGGCGGCAGCGTCAGCAAGTCCGCCGTGAACGGGGACTTCCTGAGCGTCGTCCAGCAAAGCGGCATCCAGGCCGGCGATGGGGGCTTCCAGCTCAGCGTTGGCGGCGCGACCGACCTGATTGGCGGCGTCATCAGCAGCAGCCAGGCGGCGATCGACGACAAGAAGAACAGCCTGGCGACCGGGAGCCTGACCTACAGCAGTCTGCAGAACAAGGATGTGTACGACGCGAAGGGATTTGCCGTGTCGGGTTCGGTCAGCGGAAATGTGGGTAACCAGGGCAGTGCCAGTACCGAGAAGCAGCAGAATGCCGCAGAAGCGGGCAAAAAAGCCGGTCCTTCCTCCTCAGGCGGATTCGGTAGTGAAAGCGGCAGTCAGCGCAGCGTCACACTGAGTGGCATCAGCGCCGGCGAGCTCACCATTACCAATCCGGGGCAGCGGGCCGCTAATGGTAACGATGCGCCGCTCGTTGGTTTGGCGCGTGATGTGACCACTGACAGCGCTGCGAAGGACAGCGGGGCACTGACGCAGCGCTGGAATGGCGAGAAGCTGATGCAGCAAGTGCAGGCGCAGACGGAGGTCACGCAAGCCTTCAGTTCTGTCGCGCCGAGGCGAATTGCGCAATACGCAGACAGCCGCATGGTAGACCTGAGTCTTCAGGCAGAACAGGAGAGCGATCCAACAAAACGCGCAGAGCTCTTATCTGAGTTGAAAAAATGGGACGAGGGCGGCGGCTATAGAACTGCTTTGCATACTGCAAGCGGTGCGCTGACCGGGGGCGTGGGTGGTGCGCTTGGCGCCGGCGCCGTTGCGAACTTCGCGAACGAACTTGAGACCTTCCAGGCGCAGGCTCGCGCTGCAATGGAACAAGGCGGCATGAGCCCCGCGCTCGCCCAGGCCGCCTCCCAAGCGCTGCTGGAAGGGACATCAGCGGGTCTTGGTTCGCTCGTTGGTGGCACAGCCGGAGCCGCGACCGGGTTGACGACGGACACCAACAACAGACAGTTGCACAGCTCTTGGCTAGATAAGCTGACCGGTACGGATGAGGCAGAAAAACTTAAGCAGTTGCAAGAAGGGAAATCCCCTGACGAGCAGCAGCGGCTTGCGGATGCGGCATGCTTTTTAACACACTGTTCAATACAATTATCTGAAGAGAATCCCGCTAACGCAGCGGCACTGGCACAAGAATTTCGAGGACAAGATTATTCAAAGGAAATCGACGACCTGAGGGCTACGGGGCTATTTAAATACGACAATGTCGATCTTGCAGCTGATGTTGCCAGTCGGGCGGGAGATTGGGTTTCCCAAGAAGCGATGGCAGCGGGACGCGGCGCTGTCAATCTGGGCTACCAGATTTTGACGCGCGGTCCTGGCGGGAATATACAGACTCCACCTGACCTTCCAGATGACACGAACTGGCCAAAAGGGGCAACGGCCGGAAGTACGGGAGCAATGGTACCGCCAATGGTGCTATGTGGCCCGCCGCCGCTCTTAGTTTGTGGCATAACGCCTCCGGTCATGACGCCTGGCACACGAGGTTATGTGCCGAGCAACGTGTTATTGTCGGGTGGGCAAGGCGGCGATGAAGTTGGGGGATCAGATAAAGGCACAGGGGCAGGCGACGTTACTGGGGGGGCAAAGACACCTGATGGGTCAAAGGCGGGAGGCGAAACTGCAAGTTCTCTCGCAAAATCACCAGTTGACATTGCGCATGCCATTGGTGCTGATTACACAAAGGCGGGCAAGCCAACCGGTGGGCTTAGTCTACTAAACGGAGATGTTCGAATCGTACCTGGAACGGAGTCCGTTCCCGATGCAACTGGTGTTTACAAAGCAACCATTCAGGTCCCGGATCCACAGAATCCGGGTCAGTGGCTTACAAAAACTAGTAACAATTCGACAACCTCAATGTTCCCGAAAGACTGGGACGCCGCGAGAATTCAGTCCGAAGTTGATGCCGCGTGGAATTCTCCAAAAAAGATTATAAATGGGGCGAAATGGAGTTCGTTCACACCTTCCGGTGTAAAAGTTGAAGGCTTTATTTCCCCGCGGACGACAGTGTTTCCCATACATCAACCTTAAAGCGATGGTGAGCAACGATGAAGATTAGATTTTCTTATGTGGACGGTGGAGTTCATCCAAAACTTGGTCAGGTATTTCATTGGCAACCGATGGCATTGGATGGTGATGCCGCGAAACGCTATAACCAATACCTCTGTGAAGTGTTGAGTTCTGTCGCTCAAGGAACCGATGATTGCGATCGGCTTCTTCAAAATATTAGTGACGTTGAGAACGGGAATCAAGCTGAAATTGAAACTGGAGGAAATGACGTTACGCTGATGATCAGTCGTGCCGGAGTGCAAGTTGACATTGAGATCAATGAGGATTGGATAGGTCAGCCTGAGGGGAATTTTACGCTAAGCGAGTGGAAGTCCGCTTTAGTGGGGTGGCGTCAATTTCTTGAAATGCCACAATCTTTGGAATCAGTTGTCGAGGTCGACGTGTAATTGTCGCTTGAAACAACCGGCATTTGCATCCGGCAGAAGAGAAACAACTTAAAGCGCTGCAAAATGGTAATATGCCCGCATAGCAATTCAGGTTGGCGTCCGCACAGTGTGCGCTGACACATTGCGCGGACAGAATACCGGATACCGATCCTAATGGGTCTGCATTTGGGAAGAAAATGCAGTTCCAGAAAGAGGTAAGGTGAAGTAATGACGAATCTCGAAAAAATTCTAGGGTCAGCCACGCCTGAATCGTTTGCCCCTCAACATGTAGTTGCGGATGCTCGCCATAAGGGAGTGGTGCTCTGATATTGTTGAGCGTGTCGTAGTGTTATACGATTACACCGAAATTATAGGTCTTTGTGCAGATGGGAATTCTTGGGTGACCCAATCGCTTTCATCGGATGGGCTTAGCTCAGTTCAAATTGTTGAGGGATCGGTTGTAGGTAACGCTAGGGAAGCGCTGAACTATTCGTTTCTTACCGGCGGAAGTTGAATTTGATGTTGAGCGCGGCGAGTTTTATTGGCTGCCGCATTTTTCTGGCCATAGGGTGGGCCAAGACATGCGTTTTAATGGCGATGCCTCGCCTTTTTTCATATTGCGGGCGTAACTCGGGTGTGCGCGCTCCCCAGGTATCTGCGAGACAGCACCAGGTTTGCCAAGCCGAACAGCGTGAGCAGTTGCGCATTGTTCTTGGCCAGGCCGCGGTAGCGGGTCTTGCGATGTTTGAACAGGCATTTCACGACATGGAAGCAATGCTCAACCTTGGCGCGCACGCTGGCCTTCGCCTTCTCCAACTTCTCGAGTGCGCGGCCCAGCGGATTTTTCTTGAGGACCTTGCGCTTGCCAGGACGCATGGCCGTATGCCAGTCAACACCTGTACCCGCATTCTCTTCGCGCTTTGCGACGCCTTGATAGCCTGCGTCGCCCAGCACTGCCTTCTCTGCGCCGTGCAGCAGCGCGTGCGCCTGGGTCACGTCGGCCACGTTGCCGGCGGTGACGACGACGGTGTGGACCAGGCCTGTAGCCATGTCCACACCAACGTGCGCCTTCATGCCAAAGTGCCAGTCGTTGCCCTCAT
The DNA here is from genome assembly GCF_059134155.1 of Massilia sp. FBCC-B171. Classification (NCBI taxonomy): domain Bacteria; kingdom Pseudomonadati; phylum Pseudomonadota; class Betaproteobacteria; order Burkholderiales; family Oxalobacteraceae; genus Massilia; species Massilia sp. FBCC-B171. Next base: position 866,735 of record NZ_CP101443.1, read on the forward strand.
CGACTGATGCATCTCAGGATCGCGTTCCTTGTCACGATTCTTCGTCGATGGCGGCGCGGCGATCAAGGTAGCGTCCACAATGATCCCTTCGCGCATCGTCAAGCCCTTGCTGGCAAGGTGGCCGTTGATTTCATTAAAGACCCGGTGCGTCAGGTCGTTTGCCTTAAGCAGACGACGGAACTTGAGTAGCGTCGTCGCGTCGGGCGCCGACTCATGCGTCAGGTCGACGCCGACAAAGTTGCGAACAGATTGGATGTCGTAGATTGCATCCTCAATGCCTTCATCCGACAGGCCAAGGCATTGCTGGGCGATGTACATGCGCAGCATGCGCTCAAGACCAATCGGCGGACGACCGCGACCGTCTCCCTTCGGATAGTGCGGCAGAAGCGCCGCCACCAACGCCGCCCACGGTGTCGCTGATTCGATCTCGGCCAGGAATCGTCCACGCCGCGTGAGCTTCTTCTTGCTGGCGAACTCGATGTCGGAAAAGCTTGTTTGCTTCATCAAGTCGACGGAAAAATTAGATACGCAATTGTGCCAGCACAGCCCGGCCAAGTGGGGCTGCCGGCGATTAAATCAGCGTTTCCCAAGTGCTGTTGACCGAAGTAGAGTGTCAAACCCGAACTTTGCTATTGGAACGGGGACAGCGACAGAGGCAAATCAACTAGGCCAAGCTTGGGTCGGTGATGGCGCTCGATTAGTGACCAATCAAGCTGCTTGTCCGGGCTGCTTGATAAGCGCAAATGGCACAAGAATTTATAGACCACCGCAACCCAAAAAATCGACTTTTGCGACGACCGGGGTGCAGGCAAATTTCGTTCGACAAACTCCAGCCGGGACATTGATCAGCAATGGTCATTTGAATGTGACTCCATGAAGGCGATTGTTAAATCAATATGGCTTGATAGTGCAACCATCAATCTGGATACATACTTGCCCGATGACCCAGAGTGTTTCGGTTTTTGGATTGAATTCAGAGTAGGCATCACAGATAGGGAAGGTGCCGATGATTTTCGACTGTTTGTGTGCACGCCAGAATGGTTGAAAAATGAACGCAGCCGGAAGAGGATTATTTGGGGGCGCCACATGCTGTTTGTATTCGAATACGATCTTGATGAGATTAAAGCTGAAATTGATTGGCGTATCGAAAGCTGCAAGGGCGATGATTGGCTAACTATTGCACGCCAAATTGGTAGGTTCGCCGCTTGGGAATTCGAGGATTATCAGCCGTGAACATTTCCTATCTCGTCGATGGACGATATCTTTATAATGCCGACTCCTTGGGGCGGGTCTAAAAAGTAGAAGAAACCCTATCTTTAGAATTGTTCAAAAGGAACAGCTATCAGCAGTGCAAGGTTGGAAAGTGCGGCGATGTGGGTAACGAGGGCGGCCATTTGATTGCGAGCATCTTTTCCGGCCCCGGAGAAAAGCTGAATCTGGTACCGATGAATGGAAATCTGAATAAAGGTGAATGGAAGGTAATGGAGAACGAGTGGGCGAAAGCACTTGACGCTAATAAAAAGGTCGAAGTGAAGATATCTCCGATCTACGATGGCTTCGGGCCCCGTCCTAAATCATTTGAAGTAAAATACAAGATCGACGGGCAGAGACCTGTCGAAATAACATTTGATAATGTGCCGGGAGGTAAGAAATGAATATTGAGAGTGGACTATATGAAGATATTGCAGAATTGGTAATTAGTATTGCGCCAAAAAACTCGAGAGAGCTCATATATACTTTCATTGTGCAATCCGAGGCTAATGAAGATGCGGGAGGTGTTTATAGACATGAATTTGATTGTGTCTCTGAAAAGGGTGAAATGAATTGGTTTGATTCAGGGGATTCATCTGTGACAAGCAAGCTGGCACCCATCGCTCTGCAGTTGCGGGCGGAAATAGAGAAGGGCACCGACGCTAAATGGAAGAATATGAAGTTTTATATTGATATGCAAAAGCAGAGTTTTAAGGCGGAGTTTTCATATTAGTTTTCTCTGGTGCCGGAGTGGCGCATATCGCTCGGTTGTTGGCGTTGCGACTCTGCAGGACAGTTTGTACGGGCACACAAATGACATCGACTACATTCGACCAGGCAATCGCGAATGTCCAGGCCGCCGCCTCACGTGCAGACGAGCTTGGCACTCGAGCGCTCGACGAGGCAGTTGCCTCGTTAATGCAGTTGAACGACCCGCGCTGCATCCAGCCATTGTTTCTTGCACTAGCTGATGACGCTAAATACGACGAAGCGATGTTTTCGCTGATTCACGCTGCCGAGGCGTTTGACCACGACATCTATGTCAGGGAGATGTGCGGGACGTTGCCGGCGCTCTGCGCACGGGCGCCGGAATGGGCATCGACCGTATTCATGCGGGTGCTGAACAATAGAGACACCTTGGCCTTGATGGTGCGGCAGGTACGCGCAGCTGACGAGGGTATTAAAACGGCGGTGCTGACGCTGTGCGAGAAAATCAATGTGCTTCGTCCTTCGTTTTCGGAAAAGACGCTGCCCTTGTTCCTTGCTGCCGAGTAAAGGCGCTGAGGCCGCTGGCAACGCCGCCTACGCCTCGTCCAGCAAACTCAGCACTCCATGCCTGTCCAGCCCATACCGCTGTAAATCACTGGCCAAAAACAAATTCCCTCTATACGCCGAGCGTGCCTCGGCCTCAACGTCCGCCATCGACGGACCACTGCCGGCCTGCTGGTAGCGCGGGCTGAAATGCGTCAGGATCAGGTTCGGAATACCCGCCGATTCGGCAAACGCCGCGGTCGCCCGCGCCGAGCTGTGCTGCGGGCCGGGACCGACCTTCTGCAGCACTTCTTCGGTATAGGTCGCCTCGTGCACGAGCACGTGCGCATCGACCGCCTGGGCGGCAAGAAGAGCCGGGGTGTCGTTGTCGCCGGCGACGATGATCTTGCGCTGGGCACGGCCCGGCAAGATGTAGTCGGCGCTGCGCGCCACCCGGCAGTCGGGTAAATCGATGTCTTCGCCGCGCTGGAGCTGGCCCCAGCCGGGGCCGGACGCGATGCCGTCGCGCTCGAGCTTGACCGTATCGAGGCGGCGCTCGACGCTCTTTTCGGTGAAGGCAAACGCGAACGACGGGACGCGGTGCGACAGTTCCGCCGCCTCGACGCGGAAGTCGGGCAGGGTGTCGATGGTCCAGCCCGGTTCGATCGCTGCGAACTCGAGGGGGTAGGGCAGGCGCAGCTCGGTGCTCTCCATCACGCCGCGCACGAAACGTTCCACCGCAGGCGGGCCGGCGATCAGCAGCGGCTCGGACCGGTTGAGCAGGCCGGCGCTGGCCAGCAGGCCCGGCAGGCCATAACAATGGTCGCCGTGGATGTGGGTAATGAAAATCGCCCGCAAGCTCATCGGCGAGTAATTGGTGCGCAGGATGCGGTGCTGGGTGCCTTCGCCGCAGTCGACCAGGTACCAGTGTTTCGAGCCGGGCGAGCGCAGCGCCAGGCCCGACACATTGCGTGCGCGGCTAGGCGTGCCGGAAGAGGTGCCCAGGAATTGCAGTTCCATCGTGTTTGCCCTTGTGTGTGCTTCGATTATGCGGAAATTTGGCGAACGCGGCGGACAATTGCCGAGCATGAAAGGCATGCAGCCAGGCTGAAATAAGATTTCATGAACTTGACCAAAATGTAATTATATTTCACTCGCCCGAAGTAGGACGATGCCTACAAACAACAGGAATTGTGTAATTGCTTGTGGTGCATATGCCTCGAATGTAGAATCGGACCCGTGATTTTTCGTCAATTCTTCTAGCCGGCGCCCTCGATGCCGGGCACCCGGCCGATGTCTTTCCGACCCCCTATTTCTTTGCGCCCGTGGCGCGATGCCAGCGCGTATTTCCAGGCCAGCGTGCTGCGCCGGCTGCTGGTATTCCTCGTCCTCGTGCTGCCGCTGGTGTGGCTGTTCATCGCGCATGAACGTGCCCAGCTCGGCACGATCGCGCGCGACGAAAGCCATCGCAACGTCAAGAACCTGGCCCATGCGTTTGCCGAGGAAGTGCGCTCGAGCATCGTCACGATCGACCTGTCGCTGAGCCAATTGCGCCTGAGCTGGCTGCGCAATCCGGAGCAATTCGACGCCATCGTCACCGAGCTCAACACCCATCTGCAGGGCGAGCTGCGCATCAACCTGATCGTGACCGACCCGCAGGGGCAGGTGCTGTACACAAGCCTGCCGAACGTGACGGCGCAGGTCAGCCTTGGCGACCGCGACTACGTGCGCGCGCACCTGAAGCAGGCGGCGGGCGACCACCTGTTCATCGGCAAACCGCTGCGCGGCCGGCTGACGGGGCGCCAGTCGGTCCAGTTCTCGCGGCCGATCCACGATGAAGACGGCACCCTGGTCGGCATCATCGTGGCCGGCGTCGAGCCCGCTTATTTTTCGCGCTTCTACGACACCATGGACCTCGGCGCCAATGCCTCGATCGCCCTGGTGCGCACCGACGGCATCGTGATGGCGCGCACCACGCAGGATCTGACCGTGCGCGACAGCGGCAAGCTGCTGACCGGCTTCCCGTATGCGCCGGGCAGCGGGACGGGCGGCAGTTTCCAGCGCGTCAGCCGCCTCGACGGCGTCGACCGCCATTACGGCTGGCGCCCGCTGGCCGAGTATGGCCTGGTCGTGACCGTCGGCCAGTCGGTGCACGATGCCAGCGCGCGCTATGCGCAGCAGAGGCAATTGCTGGTCTACATAGGGCTGGCGCTGTCGCTGCTGCTGGCCCTGGCCGGCTGGGCTGCGTTCGCCGCCTCCGACCACCACCGGCGCGGCGTGGCCTCGCTGGCGGCCGCCGAAGCGCGCTGGAAGCTGGCGCTGAACGCCACCGGCGAGGGCGTCTGGGATTACAGTTTCGGGAGCGGCCTGGTGACCCTGTCGCCGAGCGCCCAGGGCATCGTCGACGCCGACGGCACGCTGCTGCCCTTTGACCGCCACGTCTTCATGGCGATGGCGCATCCGGACGACGCCGCTGCCGTGCTGCAAGCGCTCGACGCCCACCTGACCGGCGCGACGCCCGACTACACGGCGCAATACCGCACGCGCCTGGGCAACGGCAACTGGCGCTGGATCCTGGCGCGCGGCCAGGTGGCCGAGCGCGACAGCGCGGGGCGGCCGCTGCGCATCGTTGGCACCGTCGCCGACATCGACGCGCGCAAACTGCAGGAAGAAGAAATCCGCCACCTGGCCCACCACGACATGCTGACCGGCTTGCCGAACCGCCTGCTGTTCGGCGACCGCCTGCGCCAGGCGTTGCTGGCGGCGCATCGCGAAAACGTCAAGCTGGCCCTCATCTTCTTCGACCTCGACAAGTTCAAGCCCGTCAACGACAGCTACGGCCATGCCGTCGGCGACATTTTGTTGCAGCAAATCGCCACGCGCCTGCGCAGCACCCTGCGCGCCTCGGACACGCTGGCGCGCCTGGGCGGCGACGAATTCGTCGTGCTCTTGCCACGGGTAGCCGGTACTGGCGACGCAAGAAAGGTCGCCGAGGATATCTTGCGCGAACTGAGCCGCCCCTTCATGACCGAAGGTTTTACCTTGAGCATTTCGGCTAGCCTGGGCGTGGCCGTGTATCCGGATTGCGCGCCTGATGCCGACGGCCTGCTGCGCTGCGCCGACGCCGCCATGTACGAAGCCAAGCTGCACGGCCGCGGCCGCGTGGCCGAGCACGCCGCGATCGAGCGCAGCCCGGCCGAGCCGACCTACGCCCGGCGCGACGCCGCCTGACCCATCACGCCGGCCGCACCCCTTCGATCACGAAGCCGCTGGCCGGCATGGCCGGCATGTGCGCCAGGTTTACTTCCAGATCCTGGGGCGGCACCGCATAGTTGATCGTGCGTGCCAGCAGGCGCAGCGCCGACCTGGTCAGCTCGAGGGTGAGCGCTTCGCCGGGACAGCGGTGCCCCTGGGCCGCATCGCCGCCGCCTTGCGCGATGGCATCGAAGCCGCTGCCTTGCCGGTTCTCGAAACGCTCGGGACGGAAGAATTCGCCGTCCGGCCAGGTGTCGCGGTGGCGGTTCGTGCCGAAAATGTCCAGCACGACCCAGTCGCCCTTGTCGAACACCAGCCCGTTCCATTCGAACGAGCAATTCGCGATCCCGCCGATGGCCGGAATGAAGGGGTAGTAGCGCCGCACCTCTTCCACGAACATGGTGAGATCGGCATCGTCGCCGCTCGCCAGGCGCGCGCTCCATTCCGGGTGCTGGTGCATGGCCAGCGCGCCGAAGACGATGTAGCGCGCCACCGCCACCACCGGGCGCAGCACGTTCATCAGTTCGACTGCCGCGTCCGCATTCGAGAGCACTTCGCCGTCGGCGTCGCGGTGGAAGGCGATGATGGCCAGCGGACTGGCCGGGTCGGTCGGGCGGCCGGCGCGTACCGCCAGGATGTGTTCGCGCGCCCATTGTTCGGTATGGCGGCGCAGCGCCAGCCCCAGCCAGTTGCGCGGGCCGACCGTGCCGGCGCCGTCGATCATGGCCGAGAACTCGGCCGTGCGCAGCACTTCTTCCTCGATGCTCAAGGGCACGCCGGCCCAGGCGCAGGCGGCGCGGCAGAGGACCGCCTGCGCTTCCTGGATCAGGACCACCCGGCGCAGGCGCGGCCAGCCTTCCATGCGCAGGCGCCACTCGCGTTCGGCCAGGTCGACCAGGCGCGTGCGCGATGCGGGCGACTGCAGCGACATCATCATCGCCTTGCGCACCCGGTGCATTTGCCCCTCCTGCACTTGGGTGCCGCCATGGCCTTGCAGCAGGGCCAGCGCACTGGGCGGGACCGCGCCTTTGCGGGTAAAGCGCCCCGGCTGGTAGAACATGCGCGCGGCTGCTTCGCCACGCACGCAGACCACGCGGTGCAGCATCAGGCGGGTGCCGAAGATGTCCGAGCCGAGTTCGTCGCAGCGGTTGCCGATGAAGCGGTAGCCTTCGGCGAGCAGGGCGGTGGTGTTGTCGAAGCCGCCTGCCTCGGGAATGGCGCGGTGCACGGACAGGGCGGTGGAATGGGGCGCGTTCATTGGGCAGTCTCCTGTTTTAACCGAGTGTGCCCGAGCAAGTCTGTTCCGAATGTGCGTTGGCGCGCGCACGCCAGGCTTGTCGCGTTTTACACAACACTCCCCGAGTGATTATTCTGGCTTCGGCGACGTGGAATTGACGGCATACCCGCCGCCCGGCGTCTTGTGGCGCATCAGGCGCGCGGGGCGGTCACGCGGGAACCGGCGCACCGCCGCTGCGTTCCAACCATGTATCGCGCAGGTGCGCCGGCTTGCCCAGCCCGGGTGGCCGCCGCCTTGCCAGGAGGGGTCATGAGTCCTTACCGCAAGCGCTTGCCCCAGCAGGATGGCCGGCTGTTCCTGGCCGACGCCGGGCTGGAAACGATGCTCTCGTTCCAGCAGGGTTTCAGCTTGCCCTCGTTCGCCTCCTTCGTGCTGCTGCAGGACGCTCGCGGGCGCGAGGCCCTGCGCAGCTATTTCGAAGGATTTGCCCGCCTGGCCCAGGCGCAGCGCGCCGGGCTGGTGCTGGAAACGCCCACCTGGCGCGCCAACCCGGACTGGGGAGAGCCGCTGGGCTATCACGCCCTCGCGCTGGCCGACGTCAACCGCGACGCGGTGGCCCTGCTGGCCGAGGTGCGCGCCGCCTACGACAGCCCGGCAACGCCGGTCGTCGTCAGCGGCAATATCGGTCCGCGCGGCGACGGCTACCGCGCCGGCAGTCGCATGAGCGCCGCCGCCGCGCACGACTACCACATGGCGCAAATCGCTACCTTTTCCGGCACCGAGGCCGACATGGTGGCCGCCTTCACGCTCACCTATCCGGAGGAGGCGATCGGCATCGTCGACGCCGCCGCAGCCTGCGAGATGCCGGTCGTCATCTCGTTTACGCTGGAGACCGACGGCAGATTGCCGTCCGGCGACGCGCTGTCCGAAGCGATCCTGCGCACCGATGCCGAGACCGGCAGCTATGCCGCCTATTACATGGTCAATTGCGTGCACCCGAGCCATCTCGCGCCTGCGCTGGCCGGCACCGGCGCCTGGCGCGAGCGCCTGCACGGCCTGCGCGCGAATGCCTCGCGCCGCAGCCATGCCGAACTCGACGAAGCAACCGAACTCGACGACGGCGACCCGGAAGCGCTGGGCGAAGACTACCTGGCGCTGCAAAAACTCTTGCCGCACATGAATGTCGTGGGTGGATGCTGCGGAACCGACGAGCGGCACGTGGCGTCGATTGCGAGGCATCTGACTGGCCGGCCGGCCCGCGCCAGCCCATAGGGTATTAAGGCCAATCAACCTACGTCAATCAACTAAGTTGTTGGCGGCTGCTTTCCGTAGGGTGGGCACTCCGTGCCCACGCGCTACGCGCGTGTCTGGCATACATAACGCTGACTATTCGCTCGCGCAGTATCCGGCGGCTCGGTACATCCGCTAATGGCCCTCATACACAATACGAGCGGCCCGTCATGGACGCAGGTAAAAGCATGCGCACGTACCGCGTGGGCACGGAGTGCCCACCCTACCTCTAGCCGACAGGTTCCTGCTGCGTCGCGGCTTCACTTGGCGCGCCCGCGCGCGGCAAATAGATGCTGACGGTCGTCCCTTGCCCCATCACGCTGTCGATCCGGATATGGCCGCCGCTCTGGCGCACAAAACCGTGCGCCATCGCCAGGCCCAGGCCTGTTCCCTTGCCTTCGGGCTTGGTCGTGAAGAAGGGTTCGAAGGCGCGCTCGATGACTTCCGGCGGCATGCCTTCGCCGCTGTCGGTCACCGCGATCAGTACGTATTCGCCGGGAGTCAGCTCCGGGTCGGCGGTGGCAGGGGCGCGCTCGACCGTGCAGTTGTCGAGCGTGATCGTCACCTTGCCCTTGCCGCCCATGGCGTCGCGCGCATTGATGACCAGGTTGAGCAAGACGTTTTCCAGCTGGTTCGGGTCGACCAGGGTGGGCCACAGGTCGTCCGTGCCCGCCAGGCCGATGGCCACCGCTTCGCCGGCGGCGCGCTGCAGCAGGCTGTCCATGCGTTCGAGCAGTTGGCGGATGTCGACCCGGCTCGGGTGCAGCGGCTGGCGCCGGGCAAAGGCCAGCAGTTGGGACGACAGTTTCGTGCCGCGCTCGACCGCGTCGAGGATGCTGCGCAGGCGCTTTTCGCTGTTGTTCGGCGATTTCATCAAGAGCTGCACGTTGGCGCTGATGATGTGCAGGATGTTATTGAAGTCGTGCGACACCCCGCCGGTGAGCTTGCCGACCGCTTCGAGTTTCTGCGAGCGCGCCAGCGCCGTGCGCGCTTCGTCGAGGCCTTGCTGGCGCAGCCGTTCGCGCGCTTCGGCGTCGCGCCGCGGCGTGATGTCGCGCAGGAAGGCGCTGGCGCCATGGCCTACTTCGGCGGGCAGGGCGGCAACGACGATCTCGACCGGCACCAGACGCCCGTCGCGGTGTTGCGCCATGACTTCGGCCGGCTCGCCAGTCACGAGCGGCCGGGCCTGCGCGGCGCCATCGCCGGCCAGGCGGCCCGCGCCGTCGAGCGCGGCGAACTGCGCGAACCCGTGTTCGCCCGCCACGCGCTGCTGCGGCGGCACCAGCAGTTCGCCGACGTCGCGGCCCAGCGCCTCGTCGCGCGTCCAGCCGAACTGCTGCACCGCGCGCGGGTTCCAGTCGGTGACGCGCCCTGCGGCGTCGATGGCGATAAAAGCGTCGTAGGTGTTTTGCAGGATCAGGTCCATGCGCACGCGCTCGGCTTCGTTGCGCTCCCAGGACTGGCGCAGCTCCAGCGTCATGGCGCGCGCCAGCTGCATGGCGCGGCGCCGCTCGGTGGCCAGCAGCCAGACCACCACGCTCAGCAGGAAGCCCATGCCGATGCCGGTGACGGCGATCACTTGCGGGCGGCGCGTGTCGAGGCGCGCTTCGAAGGCGGGCGAGGAGGCGATGTCGATCAGCCAGGCACGCCCGGAAATGGTGGCCGGCAGGGTGAGTCGGTACAGCGGCGCTCGCCAGGCGACCGCGTCCTGCGAGCGAAACAGCTGGGCGTGCGGATCGGCGCGCGCGCCGTCGAAGATGGCCACCTGCAAGTCATCCGCATGCGCGCCACCCAGGCCGCGCATCAGGTCGGCCATCCGGAAGGGCGCATACACCCAGCCGGCCAGCGCCGCGCGGCGCTCGTCGATGCTCGCGACCGGCGCGCCCTTGCGGTACACCGGCACATACATCAGCACGCCGGGCTGGGCGTCGCTGCCCTCCTGCACCAGCACCACCTTGCCCGACAGGGCAGCCGCGCCGTTGTCGCGCGCCGCTTCCATCGCAAGGCGGCGCACCGGTTCGCTGTACATGTCGAAGCCGAAGGCGCGCAGGTTGCTCCCGGTGAAGGGCTCGATATGGGTGATCGTGGTGGCGAAGCTGCCGCCCGTTTGCGGGTGGATTGTGTAGCTGCCGAACCCCTGGGCCCGCAGGGCGGCCTCGTGCGCCGCCACCTGGCGGCGCGGGACGATGCGGGCGATGCCGAGCGCCTGAATGCCGGGAAAATGTTCCTGCAAATTTTGGCTCTGGAAATATTCGGCGAACTCGGCGCGGTCGATGTCGACGCTGCCGCGCATGAAGCCGCGCGTGCCGCGCAGCACCTGCTCGTAGATGGCCATCCGGCGCAGCGTCGTGTTAACCAGGTCGCGTGCGCGGTAGTCGAACTGGGTGGCAAGGTCGGCGGCGGCATCAAGGCGCGCGCTGCTCCACGCGCCCCAGGTCAGCAGCAGCGACACCAGAAACACCACACCCGCGAGGATCAGGGGTCCCCACCCCCGGCGCGAGGGTGCGCCGGAGGTGGGGATGGTCTCCTCGGGGTCGGGACGTGGCATGTAGTCGGGTCGGTATGCGGCCGGAGCGGCAGGATTCGTTTGGGGGACGCGCATGCGGCGCCAGGGAATCTAGAATACGCGGCAAACTTGTCCGCGGGCGCACGGATGGGGCGCATACGCCCGGCTGGCCGCCGGATTCGTTTGCAGAAGACAATATTCACAGTGCTACAATCGGCCGCCGCATTCGTCCGAGTCGCCCATGCTTGTCTTCCATCCGATCCTGCGCCGCCACTGGCTGCCGTGTTCCATCATCGGCGTGCTCCTGCTGGCGCTGCTGTGGGGTGCGCTGGCGCCGCTGCGCACGCCCAGCCAGGAACGCAGCTTCGCGTTTCCGGCGCCGGCCCGCAGCCAGGGCGCGGCGCCGGCACGCGCCGCCGTGGTGCCGCGCGAGGTCCGCCTGACGCTTGGCGTGCAGGATGTGCTGCTGCTACGCAACCTCGATCGCCAGCCCCACGTGTTCGGTCCTCTGCAATTGCTGCCGGGCCAGGAGTTCCGCCTGCCCTTCGAGGAAGTGGGCGTCTATGCCTATGCCTGCCCGGACGTGGCGGGCGGCACCCTGACGGTGCGTGTCGTGCGCCTGCCCGATCCCGGCTGGGACCGCCTGCGCTGGCGCCTGGAGGCGCTGACCCAGGCCTTGCGCACCCTGCCGCTGGTGGCGCCGAACGCCTAGTCCTACCCGCAGCTGATTCCCCCGGGATTATTGCCCTGCATACAGGCCGCCTGGGCGCCGGAATGGCTGGGTAGACTGCTGGCAATCGTGCTGCGGTCCGCGCGGCGATTCTGTCATGATGGGGCATGGCCACGATTTCCCTTCCATTGTTCCCATTGAGCACGGTGCTGTTCCCGGATGGGGTCTTGCCGCTGCAGGTGTTCGAGGCGCGCTATCTCGATATGGTCAGCCGTTGCCTGACCGAGGACACGCCTTTTGGTGTTGTCCTGCTGACGCAAGGCCATGAAGTGCGCGCGCGCGGCGGCCAGCCCGAGCGCTTCGCCGAGAGCGGCACCCTGGCCACGGTATGCGATACCACCGCCACCTCGCCGGGCCTGTTGCAGGTCGTGTGCCGCGGCGGCACACGCTTCGAAGTCAAATCGTCGCAACAACGACTGAACGGTTTGTGGGTTGCCGAGGTCGAACTGGTGGAAGACGACCACGCCGTGCGCATTCCCGCCGAGCTGCAGGGCGCTTCCGACGCGCTCGACCGGGTGCTCACCTCGCTGCACGATGTGCCGCAGGAACGCTGGCCGGTACAGCCGCCGTTCAGGCTCGAGGATTGCGGCTGGGTCGCCAACCGCTGGTGCGAATTGCTGCCGTTGCCGAACAACCAGAAGCACAATATGCTCATGCTCGACAACCCGGTCATCCGCCTCGAGCTCTTGCACGATGTGCTCGATGAACATGGCTTGATTACCTCTTAAGCGCCGCCATGAAATTTTCGGACGAACTCTTGATTGCATTCGTCAACGGCGAGCTGGCCGAGCCGGCGCGCGCGGCAGTCGAACGCGCGCTGCGCGCCGATCCGGCCATCGCCGCGCGCGTGTCGCAGCTGCGGGCGCGGCGCTCGCGCGTCTACGGCGTGGTGGCGGGCGGGCGCGAAGGCGGCGCGCACGCGCATGCGCATGGCGCGCCGGGCGGCGCCAAGGTGGTGCAGCTCGACATGGTGCGCGCGGCGCGCAATGGCCCGCTGCCAACCCCACCGCCGCCACCACCCACCTGGACGCTGCGCCACTGGAGCGCGCTGGCCGCGGCGCTGGTGACCGGTGCGCTGGCCGGCGCCTTCGGCTGGCGCGCCTGGCAGGGCGGCGCCGAACTGGCTTCCCTCAGCGGCGCCGAGGGCGCCCTGGTCGCGCAAGGCCATCTCGCCTCGGCCCTGAGCGCGCAACTGGCCAGTCCCGGGCCGTCGGGGCGGGTGCGCATCGGCATCAGTTTCCTGGCCAAGGATGGCAAGTATTGCCGCAGCTTTGTGGTCGACACAACGGCCGGCCTGGCCTGCCGCGACGGCGGCGCCTGGAAGATTCCCGTGCTGGCCCAGGGCGCGGCGGGCGCGGCCTGGATGGACGGCACCGGCCTGCCGCCGGCCGTGCTCGACGCGATCGACGGCCGCATCGCCGGCACCCCGCTCGGCCCCAACGCCGAACGTGCCGCCCAGGCACGCGGGTGGAAGCGGGAAGGCTAGCGCTTCGCATGCGTTTTCTATACGTAGGGTGGGCACCTGTGCCCACGCGTAACCTCCGCTCAGTGTCTGCATTATTCCGATCCCGCACAAAAATATCTCCATTTTCGGAGTGCATGGTGCGCAAGATAACGACGTACTGGTGCGGCAAAAGCACAGGCCAGGCCCCCGCTTCGCACACGAATCCATATACACTGCCGTGGTTTTGAGGTAACCTTGAGGGCGATATATTGTGTCTCTACGTCTGCGCTGCCGGTTTTGCCTGCGCAACGTGCCTACCGAGCCGGCCACTGGCCGTGCCCCAGCCGGCGGCCCACCCGCCCCTCCAGGAGTTGTCACTGCCGGCCACGCCTGCTGGGTCCGCGCGGTCGCCCGTAGAGCAAATTGAATTGAAGAAGCCTTGCACTCGCTGCCGCACCCCTGTGCAGCAGTCTGATCGGGCTCCTTAATGCGGAAAGAATAATGTCTGAAACGATGAACAACGAAGTCGCCGCTGTCGAGCCAAGCGTGACCTTTGCGGATTTCGGCCTGTCGCCGGAAATCCTGCGCGCGCTGACCGACCAGGGCTACGTCCATCCGACCCCGATCCAGGCCCAGGCCATCCCGATCGTGCTGCAGGGCCGCGACGTCATGGGCGCCGCCCAGACCGGTACGGGTAAAACCGCCGGCTTCTCGCTGCCGATCATCCAGCTGCTGCTGGCCCACGCGAGCAGCAGCATGTCGCCGGCGCGCCACCCGGTGCGCGCCCTGATCCTGACGCCGACGCGCGAACTGGCCGTGCAGGTGGCCGACAACGTGAAAGCCTATTCGCGCCACACGCCGCTGCGTTCGACCGTCGTCTTCGGCGGCATGGACATGAAGGGCCAGACCGCCATCCTGAAAAGCGGCGTCGAAATCGTCATCGCCACGCCAGGGCGCCTGCTCGACCACATCGAGCAGAAGAACGTCAGCCTGAGCCAGGTGCAGATGCTGGTCATGGACGAAGCCGACCGCATGCTCGACATGGGCTTCCTGCCCGACCTGCAGCGCATCATCAACCTGCTGCCGAAGAAGCGCCAGAACCTGATGTTCTCGGCCACCTTCTCGCCAGAAATAAAGAAGCTGGCCAACAGCTTCCTCGACCAGCCGGTGCTGATCGAAACGGCGCGCAGCAATGCCACCGCCGAAAAGGTCACGCAGATCGTCTACAAGGTCGAGGAAGAGCAGAAGCGCGACGTCGTCGAATTCCTGATCCGCGAGCGCCAGCTCAAGCAGGTGATTATCTTCTCGAACACGAAGATCGGCGCCTCGCGCCTGTCGCGCCACCTCGAGCAGACCGGCATCAAGGCCTCCGCCATCCACGGCGATAAAACCCAGCAGGAACGCATGGCCGCACTCGAGGCCTTCAAGCAGGGCGAGATCGAAGTACTGGTGGCGACCGACGTCGCCGCCCGCGGCCTCGATATTTCCGACCTGCCGTGCGTAATCAACTACGACCTGCCGTACAACGCCGAGGATTACGTGCACCGCATCGGCCGTACCGGCCGCGCCGGCGCCTCGGGCGACGCGCTGTCGGTGTACACGGAGAAGGACGAGCGCCTGCTGGTCGACATCGAAAAGCTGATCAAGCAGAACATCACGCGCGGCGAGCTGGCCGGTTTCGTGGTGCGCCAGCGCAGCGAACGCCCTGAACGCAGCGAGCGTCCCCAGCGCGGCGAGCGTCCCGAGCGTGGCGCCGATCGCAGCGAGCGCGGCCCGCGCCGCAGCGAGTCCGAGGTGCGCACCGAGCGTCCTTCGCGCAGCTACGGCGCCGGCCCGCTGCCGCGCCGCGAGAAGGTCGACCCCTGGTTCCTGAAGCCCTACGAGCCGGCCAGCGCGCCGCGCCCGGACGTCAACCAGAACCTGACCGGTGCGCCAGCCAAGCCCAAGCAGAAGATTGCCGCCTTGCTCGGTGGCTTGCCGAAGCCGCAGCCGCAGTAAGCGGATCGCCCGGCATCACGCCGGGCTGCGCTACGTTCGAGCGCGATTGTTTTCGTACCCACGCAGGCCTGACGGCCACCCTGGCCCGGGCAGCGTCCTCCTGCACCTCGTGCCCTAAAAAAATGACAAAAAAGCTATCCATCGTATGGTACGTCCTGGTCACGCTTGTGATCGGGACCTTGTTTGTGGCAATCAAGGCGGAGGTGGTCCGCAGCACCTCGGTCGACCTGGCCCATACCTATGCCCTGGTGTTTCGCATCGCCGAAAACTCGCAACTGCTCCCCAACGATCCGACCTTGGGCGAGATGAATATCTACCCGAGCGGCAGTCACGCCATCGCCGCGTTTGTCGGAAAGCTGGTCGACTCGTCTTTCCTCGGCTTGCACCTGTCCTCGCTGGTGTCGGTGGTGCTGCTCTGGGCGTCGTGCATGGCGATCCTGTACGCAGCGCCGAATCGTAGCGGACCCTTCAATGCAATGGTGCTGGCCGCAGTGGTCATCCTGAACTTCGGCGCCTTCCGCCTCCATGGTTCGGAAATCGTGCGTGCCTATTATTATGCGCAGCTGATGGGGCAGTCTTTGATATTCGCGGCGATGGCCGCGGCCATCTGGCTCGACGGCAGGCTGCACCGCGCCTGGATCTACGCGTTGATGCTCGGCGTGATCCATGTCGTGGCCGGCATCCACTTGCTGCCGGCACTCGAATTGCTGGGCCTGCTGGCCGGCGTCGCACTGCTCGACGCAGTGTTCGCACAAGGAGGGGCGCGCGCACGCATTGGCGCGGCACTCCTGTCCGGCGCGGTCGTGGCGTCCGGCATCGCGATCGTCCTGCTGCACCCGAGCTTTGCCGCGATGCGTACCATTGCCCTGCACAACGGCGGCATCTGGCTGGGGCCGCTGCGGGCGATGTGGGCGGTCGTCATCGTCAGCCTGATCGTGCTGGCCTCGTCCGTGTCGCTGCTCCGGGCCTGGTACCGCGACCGCGCGGGCAGTGTGGCTTACAAGTATCTGGCGGTGTACGGCGCGGCCGTTGCCGCGCTGTTCCTGCTGCAAGTCGTCCTGCGCCACTTCAACATGGGTTCCGACTACGCGGCCAAGAAATACGGATTCGGACTGGTCACCTTCCTGTTCCTGCGCCTGGCGCTCTGGCTCGGCCCCAAGCTCCGGGTTCGCCTCGAACGCAAGCCGCAGCGCGCGCTCTGGTTCAACAGCAATGCCGGCCGGCTGGCTGTGTTCGGCGTCGCGTTCGCCGCGACCCTTTCCGGTATTGCCCACTCGCGCCGCGGGCCCGATACCATGGCCGTGGCCAACATCGAGCGCCAGTTGATCGCCTTGCACGCCACCTCCATGCCGGCGCCGGTCGCCGGCAAGCCCAACCTGGTGGTCGACACCGAAGGCATGCCCGACGTCATCAACTACATGTTCACGATCGCCGTCACGCGCATGCAGCGTCCCGATGCTGAGAAGATATTCGAGGGCGGCGAACGGCTCCAGCCGCTGAAGCAGCTCTCGCAGTACGGCTACATCCTGTCGTCGCGCGGGCATTCGCGTTTCGCTGGGGCCGATCACTGCTCCAGGCTGCCTTCCGGCCCGATCCTGGTGCTCGACGGTGCATGCGTCGACAAAGTGGCGCTCACCGCAGGACCGGCGACCGCGGCCGCACGCTAAGCGACCGGGCCATCACATGGCCCGGTCATCAAACCAGCCTCAGGCTTTACCAAGCTCGGCAGCCAGGCGTGCGCCGAGCTTGCGGCCTTCGCGGATCGCGTAGTTGGTACCGCGGTCTTCCGGGTAAATCTGGGCCATCGAGCAAAGATGCAGTCCCGGCGCGGGAGCGTCTTGCGCCGGAATCATCTGGCTGTAGTGTTTTCCGACAACCGGCTGCGACCACCGGGCACGCCATAAGTGATGGGCCTGGATCCAGTCGCGCTGCAGGGCCGGGAACATAGTTTTCATGTACGGCAGGGCAAAATCTAGGAACTGGTCCGCATCCATCGCGTACAGGCTGTCGGTGTGGGGCAGGTATTTCGACAGATAGACGATGTGGCGGCCGCCGTAGGTTTCCGGACGCTCGAAATTGGTGTGCTCGATGACGCCGACGAAGGGGAAGCTGGGCTCGTTGACGTTGAGCCAGTAGGTCTTCGACAGGGGGCGGTCCAGTTCCAGCACGAGGCAGACATTGCCGATGTAGGCAATGCGTTCGAGGCTGGCCAGGTAGTCCGGCGTGGCCCAGCCGCGCACCATGTCGGCCACCAGCGGCAGTGCCGTCGTCGCGACCACCCGCTCGGAGACGAGCGTGCCCTGGTCGGTCCTCGTATGCCAGCGCCCGTCGACAGGTTCGATGGCCAGGACGCGGGTGTTGAGCGCAATCGTGCCGCCGAGCGCGGTAATGCGTTCGGCAAGGGCCTCGGCCAGGGCAACGAAGCCCCCCTTGAAATAGGCCAGTCTTTCCTCGCCGCCTTTACCGCGGCTGCCGCCGCGCAGCTTGAGTTTGTTCCAGAACCAGACGGCGGACACCTGCTCCGCGTAGGGGCCGAACTTGCCTTTCAGCAGGGGCTCCCAGACGATCCGGTACACGTTCGCGCCGCCGAGTTCCATCAGCCATTCGTGGGCGGTCTTGTCTTCGAGAAGGCGCCAGTCCTTGACCCGGCGCGCGCGCAAGGCCAGCAGCCCGAGGCGGATACGGTCGGCGAAACCGAGCGGCGTGAAATTCAGTAAATCCCACGGGGTCGACAGCTTGAAGAAGTTGTTCGCGTAGTAGACGCCGGTGTTGGTGGGGCTGATCTCGACGCGTTCGTTCAGTCCCAGCTCATCGATCAGTCCCATGACCTCGAGGTCGTTCGTGAACCAGTGATGGTAGAAACGGTCGAGTTTTTCGCCGCCGACGTCGAATGCCGCGGCCAGGCCACCGAGTTCGGATTCGGCTTCCAGCACCGTCACCGCGATGCCTTGTTTTGCCAGTTCGTAGGCGACCGTCAGGCCAGTGAAGCCGGCGCCGACGATCGTCACCGTGGTAGTGGCGGACATGCTCATTCTTGAATTGCCTTTGGTTTTCTTTGTTGACTTACAGGATGCAACAGCAGGTAGAGTCCGCCGACCAGTGTCGGTGGCAGCCACAACAGCACATGCACGAGCAAGGCGTAGGCGGTCGATGCAGCCGTCGTATTGCCCAGTTCCATCATGGCCTTCACCGTGAAGAAATCGAAGGTGCCCACGTAGCCCGGTGTGCTTGGAATCAGGGTCGCCAGCGTGCCGACCGGCAGCGCCAGCCAGCCGGCCAGCGGCGCCGTCAGCGAAGGCAGTGCCAGGGCGGCGCACCAGAACACGCAGCCTTCGGCACTCCAGGCGACGACCGACCAGGCGGCCAGTTGCAGCATGGTCGTGCCGCGCGACAGGTGTTGCAGCGTCTGCAGGCTTGTTTCGATACCTGCCAGCAGCTTGCTGCCCGGACCCGGCGCCAGACGGGCGAGGGCCCGTCCTGCGCCCAGCAGGAGCGGCGCCACGCTGCGCGGCAGCAGCAGGACCAGCAGGATGGCAGCGGCGCCGGCCACCAGCACCAGGCTGCCGACGCCGGCAAAGCGGCTGCTGTCCATGCCGAACAGGGCCAGCGTCGTACCGAGCAAGGCAAGCACCATCAGCAGGTCGAGCAGGCGCTCGACGAAGAGGGTGGCGACAACGGTGCCCGCGTTCGTGCCAAGGCGCTTGCTGAAGGCAAAGGCGCGCAGGACGTCTCCGGCACGAAACGGCAGCACGTTATTGGCGGCAAAGCTGCCCAGCAAGGGGCCGGCGCACTGGCGCCATTGCAGGCCTGGATTGTCGACCTGCAGCATCACACGCCAGCGCTGGATACGCGCCGCATAGCCGGCGCAAAACGCAACGAGCGCAGCGGCGATCCATGTGCGGTTGGTGCCGTCGAAGGCCGCGCTGATCTGCCCGGTATCGATCTGGCGCAAAACCAGCCATGCAAAAAACGCCGCCAGCGCCGCACCAACGGCCAGGCGCAGGATGCTCTTGCCCGTCATTGGTTGTTGACCACCACCGGACTGCGCGACAGGGCCGGGCCCTGCTCGAAACCGGCATACTCCTCGACCACATACAGGGGACGCTTCTTGACCTCGTTATAGATGCGGCCGATATATTCGCCCAGGATGCCCACGCTGATCAGCTGGACGCCGCCGAGGAACAGGATCGCGATCATCAGGGCGGTCCAGCCTTCGACCCAGATATTCGTGAACACGCGCAGATAGATCGCATAGAAGATGCCGAGCAGGGACAGGGCGCCGCACAGCATGCCCATCGCAACCGACAGCTGCAGCGGCCTGGTCGAGAACGACAGGATGCCGTCCGTTGCAAAGCGCAGCATTTTGCGCAGGGGATACTTGCTCTGTCCCGCGAAACGCTCGGCGCGCCGGTAGGGCAGGGCGGTTTGGCGGAAGCCGACCCAGCTCACCATGCCACGCACGAATCGGTCGCGCTCGGGCATTGCACACAAGGCATCGACCACATTGCGGCTCATCAGGCGGAAGTCGCCGGTGTCGAGCGGGATCGGCACTTCCGACAAGTTGTTGAGCAGGCGGTAGAAACCACGGGCCGTGGCGAGCTTGAACGCCGATTCGCCGGGCCGCTCGGTGCGCGTGCCGTAGACCACGTCAAAGCCTTCGCGCCACTTGGCCACCATCTCGTGCATCACTTCGGGTGGGTCCTGCAAATCGGCGTCGATCAGGATGACCGCATCGCCCTGCGCCGCATCGATGCCGGCAGTGACGGCAATCTGGTGCCCGAAGTTGCGTGCAAAGCACACCAGCTTCACCCGTGGATCGGCGGCCGCAAAGTCCTTGAGCAGTTCGCGCGTACGGTCCCGGCTGCCATCGTCGACAAAAATCAGCTCAACGGCCAGGTCGCGAAATCCCGAGCAGACCAGGGCGAGACGTTTGATGGTCTCGCCGATCACTTCCTCTTCGTTATAGCAGGGGATTACGACTGACAACAGCTGGGTTGCTTCCCGTGTTTCAGCTACTACGCTCATTGGAAACCTTATGAAATTGTTGAATAAGCGCTTTGATCGCACAGATTGGCAGCAGTGTCCGCTTCGGCAAACCGGACCTGGCACAGCGCGAGCGCGCGCAAAGGACGCCGCGAGGCAGCGTCCGGCAGGTTTGGTGCCAGCAGACAAACACGACATTATAGTGCCCGAACAAGGGCGGGATCGAGCTTTCGGGAGTTCGTTGCGGCCGGCTCGGGGTGTCCGGGCCGGCCTCGTTCTCAGCCGTTCGGCGCCGGCGGGATCGCACGCACCCGCGCCAGCAAATCTTCCTGCCGGTACGGTTTGCTCGGGATGTCGAGCCGCTGCCCGCGCGCCGCCGGCAACTCGTCCATGTAGCCGGTGGTCACCAGGATCGGCGTGCCGGGCCGGCGTGCGCGTACCTGGTCGGCCAGCTGCAGCCCGTTCATCCCGCCCGGCATCATCACATCGGTAAACACCAGGTCGATCGCGTCGTCCTCGTCGAGCAGGTCCAAGGCCTGTTCGCCGCTGGGCGCCGATACCACCGCATAGCCGGCCGAGGCGAGCATCGTTTCGGCCAGTTCGCGCACGTCCTCGTTGTCCTCGACCACCAGGATACGGGTCCTGGCGCCGTCTTCCTCGGGTGCGGGGTCCGCTGGCTGCGCTTCAGGCGCACTGTCGGCCGGGAACAGCAAGCGCACGGTCGTGCCCTTGCCGGGCGCGCTGTCGATCTCGAGCCGTCCGCGCGACTGCTGCACGAAGCCGTGCACCATCGCCAGGCCCAGGCCCGTGCCCGGCCCCTTGGTCGTGAAAAACGGTTCGGTGGCGCGCTGCACGACATCCGGCGCCATGCCTTCGCCCTCGTCGACGACGCACACCGCTACCTGGCCGGCAAGCACTGCCGTGCTGACGCGCACCTGGCCGCCATCGGGCATGGCGTCGCGCGCATTGATCAGCACGTTCAGGAGGGCCATCTCGAAATGCGTCGGGTCGATTGTGCAGGCGGGCAGGCCGGGTTTCAGGTCGAGCTGCAGCGCCACCCGGTCGCCCAGGGTACGCACCAGCAATTCGGAAAATTCGACCAGCAGCGCATTCAGGTTGACGCGTTTCGGCTCCAGGTGCTGCTTGCGGGCAAAGGTCAGCAGTTGCTGGGTCAGCTTGCCGGCCTTCATGGCGGCGCGCTGGGCGCGCCGGATCGGTTCGGCCGCCGCGCCCGCCGGCCCGAGCGCGAGCAGGGCCAGTTCCAGGGTGCCGTTGATAACCTGCAGCAGATTATTGAAATTGTGCGCCATGCCGGCCGTCAGCTGGCCGATCGCTTCCATCTTTTGCGCCTGCAGCGAGGATTGCTCGCTGGCGCGGCGCTGGGTAATGTCCATTTGGGAGGCGAAGAAATACAGCAGTTCGCCGTCCTGGTCGAAGATCGGGCCGATGTAGAGCGCATTCCAGAACGGCGAGCCGTCGGCCTTGTAATTGAGGATGTCGAGCGCGATGGCGCGCTGCTCGGCCAGGGCCGCGCGTATTTCGGAGACCGTGTCCGGGTTGGTTTGCGGCCCCTGCAGCAGGCGGCAATTGCGGCCGATCAGGTCTTTTTCTTCGTACAGCGTGAGGTCGAGGAAGGCGCGGTTGATGAACACGATCGGGTCGTCCGCCTGGCGCGGGTCGGTCACGACCATCGGCATGCGCGTCATCTCGACGGCGGCAAAGAACACGTTACCGCGCTCCTGCAGGCCCGCTTCCTCGATGTGGCCGGCCTGCCAGTGCTTCCTGCCCACGCTGCTGCCGGTCTCGTCGGTGCAGAGGAATGCTTGTGGTGTGAGCTTATCCTGCGGATCACGCACCAGCACCCAGCGCAGGGGCACGGTCCGCATCCCTTTGTGAAACCAGACGGCAGTGCCAGTGGCGATCTCGACGACCTTGTCGCCCTGGCAGTACCATTGAGACAGTGTCACGGCACGCCACTGGGTATCCTCAGCAGTCGAGATGGCTTTGAGCGTTGGCTGTCGCGCCCCTTTACGACGAGGTCGTCCGATCGTGCCGGGTGCGCGCTGCGGCGCCGGATCATAAAGAGCGGCATCGAGCCGCAAGCGGGTGATGATACAGACCTGGCGGCGCACCGCATCGATCAGTTCCAGCGCTGCGAAACTGCTGTCGGCGACCACCACGATGGGGCGCTCGGGCACCCAACGCTTGACCATCAACAGCAACTGCCGGGCGCGGTCGGTCAGCTTGTTGGGACGTCGCCCCCGCTTCTGGTAATAGCGCTCGGATGGCGCCAGTACCGTGCAAAACGGTAGCGCCCAGCACCGCTTGGCCCACGGTATCGGCGCCACCAGCATCAGGCACAGCCAGCGCAGGCCGCTGGCCTTGACGAAATGACCTTGGCTCGAGCGTACCGGATCGCGGTAAATGCCCTTGGCATCAATCATGGCACCGCGCCGCCGCTCGATCGTGTCGTCCAGCGCTATGATCAGCGGACCCTCATGTGCGAACGCATCGACCAGCATTCCAAGCAAACGCCGGCTCGCTGCCAGAGTCGACCATTTGACGCGGTTCAGCACACGGTGATACTTCTGGAACTGTCGCTCGTGCGACAAGCCCATGACACGCAGGGCGGCGCTGACCGTGCGCGGCCCGACTGCCAGAATGGATCCCGCCAACAGCATCTGCACCAGCGGCCAGGCACGCTTGGAAAACACATCCTACAGTGGCTTGCGTAAGCCCGGATGAAATAGTTGCCATGATTAACCACCTCGGCCAGGAGTCGGTTAATCAGTCACTATACATTCGGGCTTACCTTTTATCCGCGCATGTGTCCTTCAAATGGACAAAGTCCAGCTTAGTGTCTGGAGGCGCTTTAAATTTTCCCGACAGAAGAGATTCTTATACTCATTGCAATGATAACGTATGCATAATTATCGCTGCCCTCGACGGGAGCGTTGCACAACAAGTGCGCTCTTTCGGCGGTCGCCGATGCGTCGATTAGAGCCATACGCCTACACCGCCATGGAAAAGGTCAAAGATCAGGTACAATCGGTGATCCTGAATGGGAGGGCGGCGGCATGCTGGTCGAGTTCATCGAGGCCCGACGGGAGCATGTAGACCCGAGTAACAGGTGAGTGGCGCGTGCCGCGCGAGAACACTCAGACCGATACGGCATGGAAGGTATATTTGTCTCCTTCGCGCTACGCCAGCTCAGGGCATTGCATGCTCTGACGGGGTACACCACGTTTTGTTTCCCCGCTCGAACAGCGGTCGGAGCAACACAGCATGTGTGCGTCAAGAGCATATCAAAGCAGGTAGGCGACCGTCAGTCCAGTTCAAAGACGCCGATCAGCCAGCTCGAAAAGGTCTTGTGTTTGAACTTTCGACCCGAGTAGCTCAATGGCCGCTCCGAGCCGGAAAAGGTTACCGTGACGACTTCGGGACCATTAAGATTACCGGCTTGGAACAAAGTTTCTCTATAATGGGAACTTTCGGGAAAATTTACCCAAGGTCAGCATGCTGGACATTTCCGTCATTCTTAACATTCATAACGAGGCGCGGTTCATAGCTCGCACCATAAGATCGCTGAGCGAAGCGGCCGAGTTCGCACATTTCGAAGGGATCAGGACAGAACTTATTGTCGTCCTGGACTGTGCGGACGAGCGAACGCGACAGGCGGTGCAGCGTACGAGAGCCACCGGTTTTAACAAGGTGCAAATTATCGAGTGCGAGAATCGCTCGCTCGGTTTAAGCCGAAATACAGGCTGCGACGTTGCGAATGGCGAGTATCTGTGCCCGCAAGACGCTGACGACCTGGTCTCGTTTAACTACTTCGCAGAAATACTCGCGCTCGCGAAGCGTCGGGGGCGGGAAACGATCCTGTTTCCTGAATGGCTAGTCGGTTTCGGCGCTAGCAAATGGATCAGTCGCCATGAGAACGCCGCTCGCGGCCAATTCCTCATGGTAGATCAACACGCCTTTAATTCGCGTGCTTTCTTTCATAGGTCGGTGTACGAGAAACAGAGGTATGAGCATCCCGACCACACTCGCGGGCACGCGTACGAAGACTACCTTTTTAATTCGACCGCGATCGCGAATGGATTCGAATTGGAGTACTGTCCCGGCATTGTCCTTTACTACCGCCAGCGTCCGAACAGCATCATGGCCAGCGCCAGGCAGTCTGGCCGCCTGGAGGTACCTCATAACCCGCTCTTTTCGCCTAAGAAATACATGGCAAGGTTTGAAAAAGAGTACGCACGGGTGCGAAGTGGTGCATGGCCGGAACCGACCCAGTACGACATTGCTTCGGCTTACTGCGCGAATAATGCACTTGCCGTCCTGGCGGTCGCGGCGAACAGGACCGACCCAATAATTGACACGGCGATGCCTGCAGGGAGTACGGGATGGTCGCCTACTTGGGCCTCATGTGAGGCCGCCGCAGTTTACTATGAGATGTGTGCAGAAGTCGGCGACCGAACATTTACGGACGTATTCGTTCTGCCTTATCTTCGTCCCGGAGGCGCTGAGCGGTATATCCTGGACGTGATGCGCGGCCTACTGGATACTGGCATTGGAAGAAATGCGCTCGTAATTATTGGAGAGTACGCCGAGGCGCACACATGGCGCCATAAGCTTCCTTCTCATGTCGCCTGCGTAGATGTTCACTCCTTGGGCGCGAGACTGAACGATGAACAACGTGAGCGTCTTGCGGCACGCTTGATCATGTCTGTCGCTCCCGACGCCCGGATACACGTGAAGACAAGTCTCTTCGGGCACAGGCTGATTAAGTATCACCATCTGCATTTTAGACAAAATGAAATCATTTATTACCGTTTCTGTGATGACATGCATTTCGCGGCGGGAACGATGGCGACTAGTGGCTTCGGCACGGAATTTATCTGTGACCACCTGGACGAGTTGACCAAGCTCGTATCTGACAATGCAGCGACCGTTGCAAGCGACGTCAACCGCTTCGACCTGCATCACGAAAAGTGGACATGCCTGCCGGCTCTTATCGAGCCGGGCGAGAGAAAGGCGCGACCGAGCGGAAGCCCCAAAAGGCGAGTTCTTTGGGCGTCGCGGATTGGGCAACAGAAACGCGTGTCGCTGCTCCCGCATCTGGCGTTGGAACTATCGAAGAAAATGCCGGACGTGACCCTCGATGTGTACGGAACATTCGATCAGGGAGTTCACATGGACATGTCGAATTTCAACTATCGGGGCGCTTTCAGCGATATCGCCGACATCGCGCTCGATCGATATGACGCGTTTATTTATACGTCGTGGTACGACGGTCTGCCGAACATCATTCTTGAGGCGATGGCTGCCGGACTGCCCGTGATCGCCCCTGGAATTGGAGGCATCGCGGACGCGATCACGGACGGAGATACGGGCATCTTGTTGGACTTGCCGCTCGACGATGCGCAGGCTGCGTCGCAGTACGTACAGGCGCTCGGGCTGCTCTACGAAGATCCGACTAAATTGGCCTCCTTGTCGGCCAACGCACTGAACTACATTTCGGGGCGCCATGGACGCGCCGGCTATCTTGCAGGAATAAAAAGGATTTTCGGGGATACGAATTATGAAAAGGCTGCTTGACGAAGAGGCTGTCGTGCATACGGATTACACGGCTCGACAGGTGGCTGAGTTGCGCGCACAGGTGTTGCATTACGCTCGCAAGCTTGACGCAGCTGAGCGCGACAGAGAGTTGCTGCGACATCAGTTGATAGAATACCAACACGGGGCGCGCGCTTGGAGAGCGTTCAGCCGGTCGCGCCTGCACCGTCTGCTACGCGGTGATGCAGCTGTATATCGAATACCTCTATTGGGGCACAGTCTGCGGGCTGCGCGTTGGATCGTGCGGCGCATGCGTGACCGCCGCTGAGTTTTTTGCAAGAGCCGGAGGGAAGATATGCCCCGCAGTGACGATCCACTGCGAGCCGACGGAATAGAGCGTTCGATCGAGACGCTACGAGGCTAGCGCATTCGCGTTTAGACAGTGTTTTTGAGACCGTCAAGGTACTCCGCCCACGCTTGCATGAGTTCTCGCCGCTTATCGAGCCATTGCGTGCGATTGTAGGCGCGTCCGAGCGAATCGCGGGCTTCGTGTGCTAGCTGCATCTCGAGGACTTCGGCTGAATAGCCTAATTTCTCCACCGCGACCGTACGCGCGGTTGGGCGCTCGCCGGAAATTCCCGAGTTTGCAAACGGTGCGATCGTGCCGCTTCAGTAAGTCGATTCCTGCATTGGTTAGCTCCCGATGCAACAACGCCAACGCCATGCACACAGCATGAACCGTGTTGGCGGCTCGGCCGCGGTACGGTGCGTCGCCAAGTATAGGGTAGCCTCATGGACCGGTAAGCCTCTAATAGTTGGAACGTTCCTGATCGATCTTCAACAAATATTGCCCATAGCCGCTTTTGGCCAATGGTGCCGCTAACCGGCGCAGTTGGGCGCCGTCGATATAGCCATTGCGATAGGCAATCTCTTCAGGGCAGGAAATCTTCAAGCCCTGGCGCTTTTCGATGACGGCGATGAACTGGCCGGCGTCGAGCAGCGAATCGTGGGTGCCGGTGTCGAGCCAGGCCGTGCCGCGCCCCATCACTTCCACGTTCAGCGCTCCCTGCTCCAGGTAGACGCGGTTGATTTCCGTGATTTCCAGCTCGCCTCGTTCGGACGGTCGAATGCGCTCGGCGATGTCGCAGACGGTGTGGTCGTAGAAATAAAGGCCGGTGATCGCGTAGTTCGACTTGGGCTGGCGCGGCTTTTCCTCGACGCTGAAGGCGCGCCGCTCCTTGTCGAACTCGACGACCCCGTACCGCTCCGGATCGTTGACGTGGTAGGCGAAGACCGTCGCGCCACTGCTGCGCTCGCCCGCCGCGCGCAATCTGGGCGCGAGGTCGGTGCCGTAGAAGATGTTATCGCCAAGGATCAGCGTCGACGGCGAATCGCCGAGGAAGTCGCGCCCCAGGATGAATGCCTGGGCCAGCCCGTCGGGGGAGGGCTGCACCACATAGCTGAGCTGAATGCCCCATTGGCTGCCGTCACCCAGCAGCTCCTGGAAATGCGGCAGATCGTGCGGCGTCGTGATGATCAGGATCTCGCGCAGGCCTGCCAGCATCAGCGTGCACAAGGGGTAATAAATCATCGGCTTGTCGTAGACCGGCAGCAATTGCTTCGAGACCGTGGCCGTGATCGGGTGCAGGCGGGTACCGGAGCCACCGGCCAGGATGATGCCTTTGCGTTGGATGCTCATGCGCTGGTCCTGGTCCCGGCGCCGTGGCCCGCGTCACGGTTCGCGTAATTGGTGTCCAGCCAGCGCAGGTAGTCGCCTGACTGCACATTGCGTACCCAGTCGTCGTGTTTCAGATACCACTCGACGGTCTTGCGGATGCCGGTCTCGAAGGTTTCCAGCGGTTTCCAGCCGAGTTCGCGCTCGATCTTGCGAGCGTCGATGGCGTAGCGCCGGTCATGCCCGGGGCGGTCCTGCACGTGCACGATCTGTCTGGCGTAGCTGCCTGCCGCATTCGGCGCCAGTTCGTCGAGAATGCCGCACAGGATGCGCACGACGTCCAGGTTGGCCATCTCGTTCCAGCCGCCGATGTTGTAGGTTTCGCCGCAGCGGCCAGCTTCCAGCACGCGCCGGATCGCCGCGCAGTGGTCGCTCACATACAGCCAGTCGCGTACCTGCTGGCCATCGCCGTAGATCGGCAGCGGTTTGCCCTGGCGCGCGTTGGAGATGATCAAGGGGATCAGCTTCTCGGGGAATTGGTAGGGTCCGTAATTGTTGGAGCAGTTGGTGGTCAGTGCCGGCAGGCCATAGGTGTGGTGGTAAGCGCGCACCAGGTGGTCGGACGCTGCCTTCGAGGCCGAGTACGGGCTGTTGGGGGCGTAGGCCGTGGTTTCGGTGAAGGGCGGGTCGCCCGGTCCCAGCGTGCCGTAGACCTCGTCGGTCGAGACGTGCAGGAAGCGGAAGGCGGCCTGGTCGTCCTTGCCCATCCCCTGCCAGTAGGCGCGCGCCGCTTCCAGCAGCGCAAAGGTGCCGTTGACGTTGGTGGTGACGAAGTCGCGAGGACCGTGGATCGAGCGGTCGACATGGCTCTCGGCGGCGAAGTTCAGGATCGCGCGTGGCTGGTGGCGTTCCAGCAGACCGGCGACGAGCGCCTCGTCGCAGATGTCGCCTTTGATGAAGATGTGGCGTGGGTCGCCTGCCAGCGACTGCAGGTTGCCGAGGTTGCCGGCATAGGTCAGTTTGTCGAGGTTGATCACCGGTTCGTCGGACTGTGCCAGCCAGCCGAGGACGAAGTTGGACCCGATGAAGCCGGCACCGCCTGTAACGAGAATCATGGAGAGGGGATCGTAGTAGCCAAATGCGCATGATACGGCATCGGCGCGCTCCAGTCCGTGGTTGGTAATTCAGCCGTTCGACATCGGCAAAATCGCCCGCACCCGCGCCAATAACTCTTCCTGGCGATAGGGTTTGCTCAGGATATCGAGCCGCTGCCCGCGCGCGGCCGGCAACTCGTCCATGTAGCCGGTGGTGACGAGGATCGGCGTGCCGGGCCGCCGCTGGCGCACGTGGTCCGCCAGCTGCAAACCATTCATCCCGCCCGGCATCATCACATCCGTAAACACCAGGTCGACCTCAGCGCCCTCGTCGAGCACATCGAGGGCCTGTTCGCCGCTCGGCGCCGACAGCACGGCGTACCCGGCGGATTCGAGCATCGTTTCCGCCAGCTCGCGTACGTCTTCGTTGTCCTCGACCACCAGGATGCGCGCCTTGGCGCACTCCTGCGCGGCGGCGTCGGGCTCGTCGTCCTCGGTCGCCGCGACGTCGCGCGCGCCGTCGACCGGGAACACCATGCGCACCGTCGTGCCTTGCCCGGGCGCGCTGTCGAGCTCGAGCCGGCCGCGCGACTGCTGCACGAAGCCATGCACCATCGCCAGGCCCAGGCCGGTGCCCGGCCCCTTGGTCGTGAAGAAGGGTTCGGTTGCCCGGCGCATCACCTCCGGCGCCATCCCTTCGCCTTCGTCGGTGACGCAGACGGCCACTTGGTCGCCGGCCACGACGGTGGTACTGACGCGCACCCGGCCGCCGTTCGGCATGGCGTCGCGCGCGTTGATCACGACGTTCAGCAAGGCCATCTCGAAATGCGTCGGGTCGAGCTCGCAGGGGGGCAGGCCGGGTTTCAGGTCGAGCTGCATCTCCACCCGGTCGCCCAGGGTCCGTACCAGCAACTCCGAAAATTCCACCAGCAAGGCATTCAGGTTGACCCGTTTCGGCTCCAGCCGCTGCTTGCGCGCAAAGGTCAGCAGTTGCTGGGTCAGCCTGCCGGCCTTCATCGCCGCGTGCTGGGCACGCCGGATCGGGGCGGCGGCCGCGCCGGTATTGTGCAAGGCAAGCAAGGCCAGCTCCAGGTTGCCGTTGATTACTTGCAGCAAGTTGTTGAAGTCGTGCGCCATGCCGGCCGTCAGCTGGCCGATCGCTTCCATCTTTTGCGCCTGCATCGAGGATTGCTCGCTGGCGCGGCGCTGGGTGATGTCCATCTGGGACGCGAAGAAGTACAGCAGTTCGCCGTCGCGGTCGAAGATCGGGCCGATGTAGAGCGCGTTCCAGAAGGGCGTCCCGTCGGCCTTGTAGTTCAGGATGTCGACGGCGATGGCACGCCGTTCGGCCAGCGCCGCGCGGACTTCGGCGACGGTGTCGCGGTCGGTATCCGGTCCCTGCAGCAGCCGGCAATTGCGGCCGATGATGTCCTTCTCTTCGTACTGCGTGAGGTCGAGGAAGGCGCGGTTGGCGAAGACGATCGGATCGTCCGGCTGGCGCGGGTCGGTGACGACCATTGGCATGCGCGTCATCTCGACGGCGGCGAAGAAAATATTGCCCCGATCCTGCAAGCCGGGTTCTTCAATGTAGCCGGCCTGCCAGTGCTTCTCGCCGGGATTGCCGAGCGGATTGAAGGCGTTGCCCTCCACTTCGCCCGAAGCGGGCACGCCGACGCTTTGCCCGTCACCCTGGATGTCGAGCGGTTTGCCTGCGTTTTCTTCGGGGGTGGAGCCGGTTGCCATTGGGTCCTTTCCGCGGGATTGAGCGTGCACCGGCCTTGCGTCGAGCAAGTACCGGTCTCCATGCTACTGCGGCGGACCGGTGCCCGACTGTGCGTCGGTTCACGCAAGCGCGCACGCGGCCTGTACCCGGCGCAGCACACGTTTGAGGGCGCGCAAGCCCGGCAAGCCCGCTGCGATGAAGATCACTGTCGGGTGCGGGCGATCGTTTGCACTGGAGATGGACGGCTCTTGATGATGTGAAGAATGAAACCTTTACGTTACAATCTGCTACCTTTATACGACGGGGCTGTTGCAATTGCCTTGTATAATTGTTCGGTTGATGTGCTGCTGTAGAGCGTTTGCATCTCCTTTTCAGCGATCGAAACGCTTGCCGCGGTCGATGGCTGCAAATCAAGTCGAGGCCTGTGTTACCGTCGCCGTCGCGTAGTCTCCAACTGTGCAAATGCAATGCAATTGAGTCAAACATTTCCCAAGCCGCTGGATCCCTTGCGCTTGCTTTGGGTACACCGTTTTCTGATCCGCCAGCTCGTCGAGCGCGAACTGACGGTCAAGTTCAAGCGCTCGCGCGGCGGCCTGTTGTGGCTGGTCCTGCAGCCGCTGCTCCTGCTGGCCGGCTATACCCTGGTGTTCGGCGTCATCCTGAAATCGCGCTGGGGCAGCACCGGCACCGGCAGCAGTGCGGAGTTTGCGCTGATTATGAAGGCGGGACAACGCTTTGTTTGGGAGATCGTGGCGCACCTGCCGCTGTCGCGCGGCTATTATTCGCTGCATGGCGGCATCAAGCCGACACCCGACAGCCCGTATTTCTACGACCGCTGCTTCTCGATGGCGGTACTGGAAATCATGGGCAATCCGCTCAGCTGGGGCGATTACGGCGGCCGCGTGATCCATGCGGCGACCAAACTGAATTTGTTCACCCTGGACTGAGCCATGTTCGTATCCTTCCTCATGCCTCATGTGGACCGCGGTGCCGGTCCCTTGTTCCATCTGATTATGCTGTTGCAGATGAGCCGGTTCGCACCCGGCGAAATCTGCTTCATCGGCGATGATGCCTATTTCGTCGAAGAGCACATCCCGTTCGGCGAAGAGCTGGCGCTCGGGACGATGCGTTTCACCTGCGTCAGCCAGGAACGCTATCGCGCCTACGCCAAGGTGCCGCTGCCATTTGCTTCTGTCGCCGCACTGTACGAGGATGGACGCAACCACCTGGACGCGTTCAAGGACTTGCTGACGGCCGAGCACGCGCCGCTGGTGGCGGCCCTGTCGGACGCGCTGGGCCAGCTGGGCGTCGGCGCGGAGGCGATCGAGGCCTTCCTGGCATGGTCGAATTGCCCGAGCCTGTCCGCGCTGGCCGCGCGGCTCGGCAAGCCCGTCATCCATAACGAACTCGGCCCCTTCCGCGGCCTGACCTACCAGGACACGGTGTATTTCGACTTCCGCGGCGTGAATGGAAATACCACGCCGGCCGCCTGGACCGACCGTGCCGCGCTCGCGGCCGAACTCGAGGGCGCCGAATGCCTGACGGGCGAGGACTTGCGTACGCTGTTGTATTGCGGTGAGCCGCCGGCGCAGGCCGATCCCGCGGTGGCGCGCTATCCGCTCGGCGTGGCGCTCCAGGTCGAGGACGACTCGAATACGGTGGCCTATGGCCGCGGCTACGACGCGATCCGCCTGCTGTACCAGGCCCAGCGCAACTTCGCGCCTGGCCAGGTGCTGGTGCGCTCGCATCCGGGCGCGCACCTCGCCTACCGCGGCGGACTCGGCGACCAGGATAGCTCGCCCACGTCGGTGGACTTCCTGCAGCGCATCGAACACCTGGTGACCATCAATTCCAGCGTTGCCGCGGAAGCAGCGCTGTGGGGCCTGCCGTTTACAAGCTTCGGCGATACGCCGTTCGGGGGGCTGTCGGCGCCGCTGCCGCCGGCTCCCGCGCCCCAGGCCGCGTCCGGCCCTGACCTCTTGCTCAACGCCTTGCTGCTGGCTTACCTAGTGCCGGGCAACTTGCTGTACGACCCCGAGTATTATCGCTGGCGCCTGGCCGGCGCGACGCTGCGCGACTGTCTGGCGCGCCATCTCCAGGTCCTCAGGCGCAACGCCGTGCATGCGCAGGGGGCCTTGCCCGATCTTTCGCGCACGCCGTCTGCGGAGACGGAAGCCCCGGCCGATCCGGGTATGCCGCAGCGCAATCCGGCCTTATGGTCGGCCACGCGTTCGCTCTCGCGCAGCGCCGAGGCACTGCAAAAACAGCTGGCGGAGCTCGAGACGCGCTACGTGGCCGCGATTGCCGAGCGCGACGAGATCTGGGACGCGCGTTGCTGGTTTCAGACAAAATTCGAACAGGCCGAGAAGGAAATGCAATCTTTGCAAGTCGAGCGTGATACCCTGCGTGTCGCTTTGGCGAAGCAGAGTGAACTCGATCTCTTGAAGCAGGAACTTGCGTTACGGGATGCCCGTTATGCGGAGGTGGCGGCAACCCTGGCTGAGATGCGGCAACGCTTCGACGCCTTCGAAGCGCGCCATGCCACCGCCGAGGCGCAGAACAATGCCTTGCTCGAAGAACTCAACCGCGCCCAGCGCGAGCGTATCGAAGCACTCGAGCGCGCTGCGGGCCCGTTTTTGCGCTAGTGCATACAACAACACACATACCATGTCCAACAATGCGCTGCCATGTCAGCGGTTCCGTCGGAGAACCTGGCAGGTGGCGAGCGAGCCGAGAGAAAAGCAGAACATGAAGACCGATCCCGTCGTCAGTGCCGTGATTACGATGCACGGCGAGGGCATTCTTGCCCACCGTACCTTGTTGTCGATTCAGCGCTGCCGCGAGTATGCCGAAGCACGCGGCTTGCGTACCGAATTCGTCATCACGCTCGACAATGCCACTGCGGAAACCCGCCGCGTGATCACGTCGCATCCAGCGCTGCGCGACGACGACCAGGTCCACGAGATCAATTTCCGCGACCTCTCCTTGTCGCGTAATTTCGCCATCGAAAAGGCACGCGGGGAATACGTCGGCACCTTCGACGGCGACGATTATTTTTCGAAAAACTGGATCGAGCGCTGCGTGCGCGGCATCGAGGAAAACGGACCGACCACGATCTATCACCCTGAACTGATGGTGGCGTTCGGCGAACTCAATGCCTACTGGTGGCAACCCGACCAGTTAAGCAAGTACTACACGCCCGAATGCCTGTTGACCATGAACCTGTGGAACGCGTGTGCCTTCGCCAAGCGCTCGGTTTACCTCGAGTATCCCTACCAAGTGTCGCGCCCGGGAGAATCGGGCTTTGGCTACGAGGACTGGCTGTGGAACTGCGACACGATCGCTGCCGGCTACGTGCACCGCACGGCACCCGAGACGATTCGCTTCGAACGCCGCAAATCGAACGGCTCGCTCAACGTCGCGCACCAGCGCACGGGCGCCGTGATCAGGCCTTCCGCTTTCTTCGACCAGGTTTAACATGATGTATCGAC
Organism: Massilia sp. FBCC-B171; assembly: GCF_059134155.1. Taxonomy (NCBI): domain Bacteria; kingdom Pseudomonadati; phylum Pseudomonadota; class Betaproteobacteria; order Burkholderiales; family Oxalobacteraceae; genus Massilia; species Massilia sp. FBCC-B171. The sequence goes on from NZ_CP101443.1 coordinate 900,219, forward strand.
ACGTTGCCCGCATTTACCGATTGATCGATCGCGCCGTACTGCGCCGTGGTCCTATTGCACTCGAGCGTACCGTCAAGGGCACGGCGTTCCGTATTGCGAAGTTCGCTTTTCCGAACCGCATCCCTTGCGCGACGGCCGAGCTCTATCTCTCACGGGCCCTGGCGCATCGTCTTGAGCGGCGCAATTCGAATGGCAGCGTCAGCGGCCAGGTACCGCAGCCGCTGAGCGGCGTGCGTTCCGTGGCAGGCATGAGCGCCGAAGAGCGGATCAAACTGGAAAAGGCCGGTGTCCTTGTGCCGCCGGCGTTGCCGTCCTGGGCCGCCAGCGAAATGGAGGAAATCGCAGCCACGCTCGATCCGGCCTTCCATGCGGCGGGCCCGATCACCCCGCACCTCCAGTACTACGCGATGCCGCTCCAGCACCACTATCCCGGCATTGTTTATGCACGCCTGCGGCGCCAGGTGACCAGCAAGATCGACGTGGTCATCCTGGTGCCTTGGCTGAAGCAGGGTGGCGCCGACTTGGGCGCCATCCACTTCGCCACAGCCCTGCATGATACGTTCGGCAAGAAAGTACTGGTGATTGGTACCGAAGCTGCCGATTCGCCATGGGCCAGCCGTCTTCCCGAAGGCGTGCAGTTCCTGGATGCCGGCACCGACATGGCGCAGCTGTCGGCTGACGAGCGGCGCCTGGTCATGGTGCGCCTGATGCTGCAGCTGGCCCCCGAGACGATTCACCTGATGAATTCTTACCTCGGCTGGGAAATGGTGGCCTTGCATTCGAAAGCCTTGCGTCACACCACCAGGATCTATGCCTCGCTGTATTGCGACGACGTATCCGAAGCTGGCCAGCTCGTGGGCTATGCGCAGACTTTCCTGATGGATTGCTACGAATCGCTCGATGGCGTCATTTCCGATAACGGCGTCGTGGGTGCCGAGTGGTCGCGTTCCATGGGCATGGCTCCGTCGCTGTTCCACGTCGTGCCGTTCCCGGTACGCGAGCCGGCACAGCCGCTTCTGCCGCAGATGCCGGCTGCCCGTACCTTGCTGTGGGCCGGACGCCTGGACCGCCAGAAACGCCCGGACGTGTTGCTCGCCATCGCACAGGCGATGCCGGACTGGACCTTCGACGTGTACGGTCAGGCAGTCGTGAACCAGGAGAGCCCTGCCATGGCCGGTTTGCGCAAGGCGCCGAACGTGCGCCTGCGCGGCGCGTTCAACGATTTCTATGCCGTCGTGCGCCCCGATCACCTGGCGCTGGTCTACACCACGCAGTGGGATGGCATGCCGAACATCCTGCTGGAAGCGGCCAGGGCCGGGTTGCCGGTCGTGGCGCCGGCGGTTGGCGGCATCGTCGAGTTCATTTCGGATGCATGGCTGGTGCCCGAGTGTGCCGATGTGCCCGCTTATGTCGCGCAAATCCAGCGCCTTGCCAACGACAGTGCCCATCGCGAAGAACGTGCACGTACCCAGGCACAACGTGTGCAGCAGGTCCATTCGTGGGATTATTTTGTCGAAGCAATCGCACGCGTGCCTGGCTACCTCAACATGGAAGCGAACCTTGTCCCGAAAGAATCAGCCGGGCAGAGCGCTGAAACGCGTGTCGATGCGGTAGCCTGATCGCCTCGACCAATCCACTTTGCATTCTGATCATTCGGGGCATGCTTCGTTGCCTCGAAATATTTTGCGTGAACACATGAAAAAGAATCTGATTCGGCTCGGTGCCGGCTTCGTCATCCTGTGAGGGCTGGCCTACCTCGGCCACGAAGTATTCGTCCAGCCACCAGGAGACGCCGAAAGCGCCGCGGCCGGACCGCTGGGTGGACCCCGGGGGTATGTCGTTTACCCGGACCGTAATACGGAGAAAGAGCTCAAGCTCGACTATCCCACCTTTGCCGGCAACTTTGCCGATAATGTAACAGTCACACCGCTGCCGCCACATTTCCCCGGAACGGTATTGCTGCGTATGCTGCCCGGGAAAGCGAAAGAGATCGAGATCAGCCTGAACGACTTGCGGTGCGTTGGTCCTGTTCACGTGACCCTCTTGCGCATCAACGATCGCGCGCCACTCGCTACCGGTATCCTCGATCCGAAACAAGCCAAGTTGTCGGTGCCATTCGGCGACGGCCAGGTTTCTCCCCTGCTAGCCGAGCTCTATATGGACGAGAAAGCGCAGAACAATTTTTGGTGCGGTGTCACATTGCGCTGGGTGCAGTAAAGCCTGCGACAGAGTCATTGATTGATGGGTCGGAGCTATTCTGTAGATCAATACGCGGTCGAGGAGGCAATGGCTGCCGGTATCACCGAAATGATTTTCGTGACCGGACGCAGTAAACGCGCGATCGAAGACCACTTCGACAAGTCGTATGAGATCGAGGCGGAGCTGGAAGCGCGTGGCAAGGAAAAGCTGCTGGAAGTCCTGCGCAGCATCAAGCCCAGCCACGTCGATTGCTTCTATGTCCGGCAGCCCGAAGCGCTGGGCCTGGGGCATGCCGTACTCTGCGCCGAAAAACTCGTCGGGAACAACCCGTTCGCGGTAATCCTCGCCGACGACCTGCTGCACGGCGAGCAGCCAGTGATGTCGCAAATGGTCGACGTGTTCCATCACTACCATAGTTCAATCATCGGTGTCGAAGAAATCGCGCGCGACGATTCGAAGTCCTATGGTGTGATTGCCGGGCGCGAATGGGAAGATCATTTCGTCAAGCTATCGGGTATTGTCGAAAAGCCTGAGCCTGCCGCTGCGCCGTCGAACCTTGGGGTAGTCGGCCGCTACATTCTGAAGCCGAGCATTTTCAATCACATTCGCACCCTGAAACCGGGTGCCGGCGGCGAGTTGCAATTGACCGATGCGATCCAGTTACTGCTCGAGAATGAGCAGGTACTGGCCCTGAAATACAAGGGGACACGTTTCGATTGCGGAAGCAAATTCGGTTATCTGCGTGCCACTGTCGATTTCGCGCTGCGTCACCCCGAAGTAGGGGCAGACTTTAAACGATATCTGCAGGACATGCTGCGTTCGCAGCTCGCCTGATCGCCATCAGGTAGGGCAATCAGGCATCTCAGGTTGCCGCGCGGGCTGAACCGCGGCGGCGTATCATTTCCAGCCAGGCCGGAAGCGCCATCGCGAGAACGAAGGCGCCACACAACATCACTGGCAGATAATACTTGAATTGCGATGCCGGAGCGCCAAGGAAGACGATGGGCACCCGGACCACAACGATCACGACGGCGAGCCGGAGAGCGCGGCCGTGTCGGCGGGTCAGCATGACGATCAGGAGCAGCGCAAGCCAAGGAATGATGTTCCAGAAGATAGCCGATCCCGAGGTGAAACGCGGGTTGAATTCTGCTGATCGGTCGAACCACGTTTTCAGACGGTCGAACATTACCGGGAAAGGACGGCCCGCGGTCAGGTCGACATGGTAATCCTGGGGCGGAATCCACCGGCTCGGCCAGTTCGCCCGGTACATATCGGCCATCTTGAAGCCTTTTTCGCCCAGCCCAGTGGCGGCCGAAAAGGTATGGACGCGCCCGGCAAGGAAGACGGCGATATTTTCGCGCAGATAAGCACCCACATGGCGCGTATACACGGCCTGGTCCTCCAGCGCGACGTTCGGCAGAATCAGGCCGCCGCTCCACCACGCAGGGAAATCAGGCCCGGATGGCCTGACCGTTCATGATGGTTTCCAATGCCTTGACGCCCGAAGTCAGCGGCCATTCGCCGTCCGCCAGGGCCACCGTGTCTGCGGCGCCGCTTGCCTGGACGGCGTCGATACGGCGGTGCGTGGCGAGGCGCTGCAGCTCGGTGCGTACGCTGGCCGACCAGTCCCAGGCCTTTTGCGGCACGCCCCTGTCGATTGCATGCGCCGGACGGGCCGATGCTTGCGCCGTGATGCGGTGCATCCAGACGCCGTCCTCGAGGTCGACCCGATTGAAATCCGGGCTTTCGCTGATGACGCAGACGATATGCCCTTGCTCCGCCAGCGCTCGGGCCAGGGCTTCTTCGGCGGGCGCTACCCGGCGCGCGACCAGCACGAGGGCTCTGGGCGCGTCCGCCGCAATCGTCCGGTCGAAGGCCCGGAACTCGCCCCCATGGGCCCGCTGCTTTTCCGGCGTGATGTATTCCCATTCTCCGGACAGCCCGCGCATCATCCCGCGCTCCCAGGCGCTGCGCAGCTGCGCGGCAAGCTCGGCGCGTTCACTTGCCGGCAAGCGCCCGGCGGCGACGTGCAGCTCGACCTCCTCGGCCTGCTGCGCGGCAAAGCGCCGGTTGTCCTCGAGAATATCGGCCAGCGGGACATAGTCGCGCGCATGCTTCAGCGCGAAATACAGCTTGTTCTTGATGACCGGATAGCGATAACGCGTAATCTTGTGCTCGTTGCGGATATTGCTCGGTGCGAACTTGTGGTGGACGTAAGCGTTGGGTAACTGCCGGATCAGGTAGCCCGTATCGACCAGCCGGCAGCACAGCTCGGTCTCGTCCAGGTAGTACTCGATTTCCTCGTCGAAGCCGCCGACCTCGAGCAGGGCGCTGCGGCGGAACGAGGCGTTCGTGCCTTGCAGGTAGGGAAATTCGAACGAGCCGGGGAAGGCCAGGTGATCGGCGTTCCGGGTCAGGTTCCAGTTGGCGTTCGCCAGCCGGTTCGCGGTCGAATACTGGTACTGGTAGCTATAGCCGGTCTGGTCGAACACCAGGCCGCCGGCGGCGCTGACGGCAGGGCTGTCGTAAGCCTGGGCCAGCTGCGCCAGCCATTCGGGCTCGGGAATGGCGTCGTCGTCGATGAAGGCGACGACGTCGCCGCGCGCCATGCAGATGCCGATATTGCGCGAGACCGACAAGTTCGCCACATCGCAGCGCGCCGCGCGGATCGAGGGCAGCCAGGCGTCGATCACTTCCTGGGAGTGGTCGGTCGATGGGCCGTTGACGACGATGACCTCGAACTGGCCGCGATACTTCAGCCAGCGCAGGCTGTCGAGCGTTTTGGCCAGCAGCGTCGCGCGATTGAGTGTGTTGATGACGATCGAAAATGTCAGCGGCATGTGGCCCTTCAGTGTGCAGGCTGGTTCGCCAGGGGCTTCTCGGCAATCGCTTCGAAGGTGTACGGACGGCCGTCGCGGGGGCCGGTATGCGCGATGCCCGCGACGCTGAAACCAGCCTCGCGCAAGAGGGCGGCGAGGCTGTCGGACGTGAGCATGTTCAGCTGCGGCCGGGCGCCGCCATCCCCCGCGCCGTAGAGCGCCTCGCGCAGTTCCTCGTAGCCGCAGCTGCCCGCCGCATAGGCCGCGAGGGCGGCGCCCGCGTCGGCGCCAAGCACGCGCAAGCGCCCACCGGCCTTCAGGCAGGCATGCAACTGCGGCAGCACCTGCTGGCGCAGTTCGGACTGGGTGAAGGTCTCGAACCGGTAGGCGACGTCAGCTTCGTCGGTGACTCCCGGGACCAATGGCTGTGCGCCGGCCAGGGCGCCGGTGCACAGGCCGGCGTAACCAGGCGGCGCCGGCTCGCCATTGCCCAGGTACAGCCGGAGCAGTCCTATTTCCCCGGCGGCCGGCTGTGCCGGCAACGCGAGGAGGGGAACCAGGCGCCGCGGCACGTCATCCAGGGTGGCCGGAGCATCACCAGCCCCGTGCAGCCGCTGGCGCAGCGCATGCACGTCGCGCGTCAGCCGGCGCAGGGTGACCGGCACCGATCGCGTCAGGTTGGCGTCGGCGATGGTGTTTTCGCGCAGTTCAGCCATCGCCTGCCACAGCGCCGGTCGTGCCGGCTTCGCGCCCTGCGGATAGCTGCCAGAGACCAGTGCAAGGAGTTCTTCGCGGAGCTCCGGGAGGCGGTACACGGCCGCTGCGATCCGCACCAGGCGGCCGATGCCCGGCAGGGTCGAGGCCTTGCGAACGATCTGTTTGACGAGTGTTTTCATGGGATAGTCGACAAGGCCTGGGTCACACGTTCGATATCGTCCTTGCCGCCGGCGCCGGCCAGGTCCGCGCCCAGCGCCATACCCGTCACCCCGCGTGCGCGCCATTTCGGCGGGACCGCGGCATCGCCTTCCAGCGCCAGCAGCACGTCGCCGAAATGGACTTCGGCCACGGCGTCTTCCAGCAGCAAGTCGGTGCGGCCGATCAGGTCGAGCGTGAAGCGGCGTGCATAGCGATAATGGGTGCCGTCATGGCGTACCGGTTCGACCCGCCAGCCTGCCGGTGCTTGTGCAATCAGGCCCGTGAGCAGGGTGGCGTGTTCGGCTTGAACCGGCGCGCCCACATCGACCAGCAACTGGCGGTCGCCGCAGTGTCGACGGTTGGCGGCGATCGCGGCTGCACTCTGGAGCAAGTCGGGAAGCGCAACGGCGGTGCTGCTGCCCGCCAGCGCCGCGATCAGGCGTGCCTCGGATGCGCCCGCGCTGTCGCGCGCGAAGGCTTCGATGGCATCTCGGTACAGTGCTCCGACATGCGGCGGCGCGTGCGCCGTTTCCATGTAGGCGCGCGCCGCGGCGCCCAGGCGGGTGCGCAGGCCGCTGTCGCCACGCAGCCGTTCCAGGGCCGCCCCCAGGGCGGCGTCGCTGAACGCGTCGTCGAGGCGCAGGCAGGCCGCTTCCGGCACTTCGGCTGCCGAACCGTGGGAGTTGACGATGGTCGCCAGCCCGAACGACAGGCAGTCGAGGACGCCGGCCGAGGTCTCGCCGCGCGATCCGTTGCGCAGTTGTACCGCGGCGTCCGCGGCGGCCAGGTAGTCCTGGTACTGCGCCTGGCTGGCATAGCCGGTGATACGGATGCGCGGATGCGCGGCGATGCGCTCGCGCAGCGCAACGCGGAAGCGTCCCGGGCCGGCATCGCCCACGAACACCAGGTGGCAGCGCGGATCCTCGCCGAGCGTGCTGCCGAGCCAGGCTTCGACGGTGCGTTCGTTGCACTTGGTCGGTGCCAGCAGGCCAAACGAGCAGACCACGAAATCGTCGTCGCCGAGGCCGAGCGTGCGCCGCGCTGCCGCCTTGTCGACCTGGCCCGGCAACTGCCGCAACAGCGGCAGGACCCGCCAGTCGTCGACCAGGCCCGGGCCGTACCACTGCCGTGCCAGCGCCAACGCATGCGTCGAATGCACGATGACGCCGGTGGCGCGGTCGAGGACCGGCTTGTTGCAGGGATAGGCGTCGCAGGATGCCGGCCGGCCTTCGGTCTTTTCCTCGGCCAGGGGCCGGTAGCCGTGCGAGACGTACAGCATGCGGCAGTAATTGTTCGGCAGCCGGTGTTCGCCCTCGCCAACGCTGACGACACCGCTCAGGAAAAAGTCATGCAAGACCACCACGCCCGGATGGCGTTCGAGCAGCGCGAACATATGGGCGTGGAAATGGGAATTGCCGAACTGGTAAACGATGCGGTCGTAGACGTGGCCATGCTGTTCGAACCATTCGACGGAACGCCGGGGCAGGGCCTCGATGGCGGCGGGAAGCGCGGCGCTGTCCTGGGCCAGGACCAGTTCGATGTCGTAGTAGCGCGCCAGTTCCGGCAACAGGTCGGCGCTATAGTGCGCGATCCCCGAGCGCTCAGGCGGCAGCGGCGAGATGAAAGCCATGCGCGGCTTGCCGGAAACGGGACTGCTGCCGGCGACGCTGCGCGCGCCGACGCGGCGCGCGTGCAGTTCCTCGAAAGCGGCAAAAGCCCGCTGTGCGCTGGCATCCCACGAGAACTTCGCCGCCTGGACTGCACCATGGGCACGCAGCTCCGCCTGGCGTGCCGGGTCGCCCAGCACGCGGCCCATGCTCGCGCTGATATCGGCGATGCTGGCCGGATCGAACAAGGCATCCTCGCGTCCGATCACTTCCGGGATGCTGCTCGTGTTCGAGCCGATTACCGGTGCGCCGCAGGCCATGGCCTCCAGGGCCGGCAGGCCGAAGCCTTCATGCAGGGAAGGGAACACGAACAGCGCGGTGCAGTTGTAGAGCGATACCAGGTCGTCGTCGGAAACGAAGCCGGTCAGCAGCAGGTCGTCGCCGGCCAGCCCCAGGCTGGCCGCCAGGCGTTCGAGACGGAAGCGATCCGGATTCTGGATGCTGCACACAACTGCCAGCTGGTACTGGCGGCGCAGCGCCGGCGGCAGCACGGCGTAGGCCTCGATCAGGCCTTCGATATTCTTGCGGTAGTCGATGCCGCCCGTGTACATGATGAACGGGCGCTTCAGGCCGAAACGCCCGAGCAGGTCGGCGCGCGCCGCCGCATCCAGTTCGCGCGGACGGAAGATGGCATCGACTGCCGACGAGATGTTGACCACGCTGGCGGACGACAGGCCCAGCAGGCCGATCGCTTCCTCGCGCGCCGATGCGGAAATCGCCAGCAGCAGGTCGGCCTGCTTCAGGCTCTCGAGCTTGCGGTGATACCAGGCGGCGACGTTCGGATCGCCCAGGTAGCGCTCCTTGCGCATCAGCGGAATCAGGTCATACAGCGTGACGGCGGTGTCGAAGCGCTCTTCGCCATGCAGGAGCGAAGCGACGACATTGTCGCCCAGGCCTTCGAACAGGCTGGCCACGTGGACGATATCTGGCCGCAGGCTGGCCAGGTAATGCTCGCGAATGCGTTCGGCCGAGCGCACGCGCCAGGCATTGCGCGGATCGACCTCGCCGGCCGGTACCGGCGCGGCGAAAGTGGTGATGTGCGATTGCGGGACCAGTCCATCGAAAGCTTTCCTGATCGCTTCGACGGTGTCGGGATAGTCCTGGTTCAGGACGATGCGCAGGTCATGCGCGCCGCTGTTGCGCGCCATGGCCAGCGCCAGTGCCATCGAATAGCGGCCGATGCCGCGGTGCATGCTGGAAGCCTGGCAGGCCTGCAAGTCGAGAAGGATGCGCATCGATAAACCTTATTGTGGTCGGGCGCGCTCGATCGCGCGCTGCAGGTCGTGCAGGACCTGGCGCGCGCTATCGGACAGCTCCGCTTCGTCTGCCAGCGGGACCGGGAGGCTTTGCCAGTCGCTGCGGCGCGATTGCGCCACGCTCGCCCGTACCCGTCCAGCCAGCGCCGGGAAGCGGTAGATCTGGCGGCGCAGGAAATCGTCGAGACGCGGGCGTGCCACGATGTACGACACCGCGCGCAGCGCCGCTTGTTTCACGGCACGGCGCGGCGCGCCCTTCAAGCGCTGGAGCAGCGGCGAAGCGGCCGAAGGGGGCAGTTTGCGCGTCATCAGGCCGCAGGCGTATCCGCGCAATGCGGACACGACACCCCATACACATACTCCGGCGCGAGCTGCTCGCGCGGCGTGACGATGGCGCGGCAGGCGAAGCACTGGGTGGTGACGGTCGGCTCGAGCTTTGGATTGAGCGCGGTACGGTAGTCGAAGACGAAGCAGTCGCCTGTGTAATGGGCGCCGCCCACGTCTTCGAAATACTTGAGGATGCCGCCCTCGAGCTGATAGACGTTGTCGTAGCCGATGTTCTGCATGTGGATCGCCGCCTTTTCGCAGCGGATGCCGCCGGTGCAGAAGGTGACCACGGTCTTGCCGGCGAAATCGCCCTTGTGGGCGGCGATCACCTCGGGGAACTCGGTGAACTTGGCGATCCGGTAGTCGACCGTGTTCTCGAAGGTGCCGACGTCGACCTCGAAGTCGTTGCGGGTGTCGACCATCACGACCGGCTTGCCGTTGTCGTCATGGCCCTGGTCGAGCCAGCGCTTGAGGGTGGTCGCTGCGACCGCGGGCGCGCGGCCCAGCTCCGGTTTGATCAGCGGCATGCGCATGGTGATGATCTCTTTTTTGATCTTCACCAGCATGCGCTTGTGCGACTGTTCTTGCGATTGGCTGTACTTGACCTCGATGTCGGCGAAGCGCGCGTCGCTGCGCAGCCAGGCCAGGTAGGCGTCGATGTCTTCCGGCAGGCCGGACAGGAACATGTTGATGCCTTCCGGCGTCAGCAGGATCGTGCCGCGCAGTTTCAATCGGGCGCAGATCTCCTGGAACTGCGGGCGCATGTCCTCGGTGTCGTCGAAGCTGACGAATTTATAGGCCGCAATGTTGACGTAGTGGCCGGTTTCGGGTGCTGCATGCGTGGCCGGCGTTTGTTGGATGTTGGGTTGCATGATTGCCAAGTAGCTCAATTCTGGTCAACCGCTATTATAAGCCGTCGGGCTGGTGCCGAAATCACCCCGGCTGGCTTGCCTGCTTCCAGGACGCCGATTCGGCCGCCAACTGTTGTGCAATCGCCTCCGAGGTGCACAGCAGGCGGTCGGCACCCGACGTGCGCGGCGCCGCCCCCGCATCCATGGTCCGCACCAGCAGGTTGATGCGCACGCCGCGCGCACGCCAGGCGGCGAACAGGCCGGCGTCGGCTGCCGCCGTTACGGCCGGGGAGGCTGCGTCGAGCGCGTAATAGATGTCGCCTGCGTGGAGGTCGACCACCGGCTCGTCCTGCGGCCCCCAGTCCAGCCCCAGCACGCGCCCGGCGATATTGCGCGCCTGGCGATAGCGCGGCGCCGCGCCGCTGGTGTCGATGGCCACCGGCTCGATGCGCAGCTGCGCCGGCGCCGTCGCCAGCAAGGCGCGCAGCTGGGCGGCCCCAAGCGGGTCGGCCAAGGCGCCGGGCGCGTTCCAGTGGCTGACGTCGACCAGCAGCTGGCGCCGCGCGGCGGGTTCATTCCCGGCCAGCGTTGCGGCCAGGCCGATCAGGTCCTGTTCGTTCGCCGGGGCCGCTTGCGCCAGCGCCGCGCGCCAGGCCGCGTGCTGCGCCAGCGTGGCCGCGCGCGCGGCGGCAAGTGTGGCCAAATAAAGCTGGGCGCACCTGGCCGGACGAAACTGCGCGTCGAGCAGGGCCACGGCGCCGGCGCCGAGCGCCTGGCGCCGTGCCGGATCGCTGCGCAGCGCCTCCAGTGCGGCGCTCAGTTCGGCGACCGCGAAGGCGTCGGGCAGCTGCCAGAGCGCCTCGGGCGGAAACTCCGCCATCGAGCCGTTCGCATTCACGATCGTGGGCAAGGCGTAGTTCATGCAGTCGAGGACCGCGCCCGAGCTCTCGCCATGCGCGTTGGTGCGCAGCTGCACGCCGACGTCGGCTGCCTGCAGGTACTGGCGGTAGACGGCGTTATCGGTCCAGCCGGCGATGCGGATGTTGGCATCCGGCCCGGCTGCGCGGATCAGGGCCTCGACCTCGACGCCGTACGGGCTGTCGTGATTGGCGCCGACCAGCACCAGGGCGCAGCGGCGGTCGGCGTGCAGCGCCGATCCGGTCCAGGCGCGCAGCAGTTCATGGGTGAGTTTGTTCGGGGCGACGAAGCCGAAGCTGCAGACGAGGAAGCAGTCGTCGGGAATGCCGAGCGCGGCCCGTGCGGCGGCGCGGTCGACGGCCGGGGGCGGCGTGCGCGGGTGCGGGATGACGTCGATGCGCTGCGCGGCGTCCGGGCCGAACCAGTCGGCGGCGAGCTGGCGCGCATGGCGCGCATGGCGCGAGTGGACGATGGTGCGGGTGGCGTTTTCCAGCACTGGCAGGCTGGCAGGCCAGTCCTTGTGCGCCTGGCCGCGGCCGGCTGCGCTTTCGCTCGCGCGCACGGCTGCATAGCCATGCGAATCAAACAGGGCCCCGATCCAGGCGCGCGGGTTCGCGCCGCTCATCTGCGCATGCACCAGCGCGCCGCCGAGGAAGAAGTCGTGCAGCACCACCACGCCCCGGTGTTTCTCCAGCAGCGCGAACATGTGGCTGTGGAAGGGGCTGTTGCCGAACTGGTAAAGCACCTGGTCGTACGCATCGCCATGGTCGGCAAACCAGGCCGCCTGGCGTACCGGCAGGCCGGCGAAGGCCGGCGGCAGGATGGTCTCTTGCTGGGCGACGACCAGTTCGATCTCGACATGGTCCGCCAGTTCGGCCAGCAGTTCGAGCGCATAAGCAGCAACGCCGGTGCGCTCCGGCGGCAGCGGCGAAACGAAGGCCAGGCGCGGACGCGTGCCTGGCTGGCGCGGCACGCCTGCCTGCAGCCTGCGCAGGGTGCGCAGGATCGCATTCGCGCGCGGCGACAAGGAGGCGACGCCGACGCTGTCGGTTTCGCCACGCGTCGCGCCGGCACTCCCTGAGGCCATCATCATCCGGTAGGCGCGCGCATACAGGCCGGGGAAACGCTTCAGGATGCGCAGCGCCAGCCGGCGTACCTGCGGGCGGCGCAGCACCATGCGCGCAGCCAGCATCAATGGCGCCGCCAGGCGGCGCAGTGGCCGCGCACGGCCGGCGCGTGCCGCCGGCGTGACGGCCGCGTCAAGCGCAGGGCCGGGCAGGACGACAATCGCGCCCGCCGCCGGCTCGGCCGCAAGCAGGTCGAGCAGGGTCGCCGGCGCCGCGTTCATCGGGGCAGGAAGGGCAGGCACGGGAAGAGGGAAGCGAAGGTCATCGTCGGAACGGGAAGCGGGGCCGCGGCGGCCAGAAATACCATGGACACTATTATAAGACGGCGCAGGCTGAGGCGGCGCGGCCGGCCCTGCGGAGAGCCTGTTGTCTAATTGCAACTGGTCCCGCGGGCCGTGCCGGCGGCTGTCGAGGGAGCGGCTGGCGGGTTAAAATACGCCCATGACTTCCCCGACCTTCACCCACCTGCGCGTCCACTCCGAATACTCGATCGTGGACGGCCTCGTGCGCATCGACGACCTGGTCGGCGTCGCTGCCAAGGACAAGCAACCGGCCCTGGCCGTGACCGACCTGGCCAACATGTTCTGCATGGTGCGCTTCTACAAGGCGGCGCGCGGCAAGGGGATCAAGCCGATCATCGGGGTCGACGCCTGGATCACGAATGAGGACAATCGCGAGAAGCCCTCGCGCCTGCTCATCCTGGCGAAAAACCACACCGGCTACCTGCAGCTGTGCGACCTGCTCTCGCGCGCCTGGCTGACGAATCAATACAAAGGCCGGGCCGAGTTCCGCATCGAATGGCTCGAAGCGCTGGCCACCTCGAAGTCCACGCTCGAGCCGGACGCCGACCAGGCCAACGGCCTGATCGTGCTCTCCGGCGCCTGTTTCGGCGACGTCGGCCAGGCCATCGACAATGGCGACATCGAACGCGCCGAACGCAATGCCGCGCGCTGGGCGCGCATCTTCCCGGGCCATTTCTACATCGAGATCCAGCGCGCCGGTGCATCGAACCAGGAGCAGGCCGTGCGCCATTCGGTGGCGCTGGCCGGCCGCCTCGGGCTGCCGGTGGTGGCGACCCACCCGGTGCAGTTCATCAGCAAGGACGAATTCATCGCCCACGAGGCGCGCACCTGTATCGCCGAGGGCGAGATGCTGGCCAACGCCAAGCGCGTGCGCCGCTTCAACGAAGAGATGTGCTTCAAGACGCAGGCCGAGATGGCGGCGCTGTTCCATGACCTGCCGGGGGCGCTGGCCAATTCGGTCGAAATCGCCAAGCGCTGCAACGTCGTGCTCACGCTCGGCAAGCCGCAACTGCCGGACTTCCCGACCCCGCCGGGCATGACGATCGACGAATTCCTCGTGGCGGAATCGCAGAAAGGCCTGGAGAAGCGCCTCGAACATCTGTATCCGGACCCGGTCAAGCGCGAGGAGGCGCGTCCGCGCTACGAAGATCGCCTGAAGTTCGAGACCGATACCATCAACAAGATGAAGTTCCCGGGCTACTTCCTGATCGTGGCCGAATTCATCCAGTGGGCCAAGGACAATGGCGTGCCGGTCGGTCCGGGCCGCGGTTCGGGCGCCGGTTCGCTGGTCGCTTACTGCCTGCTCATTACCGACCTCGATCCGCTGAAATACAACCTGCTGTTCGAGCGCTTCCTGAACCCGGAACGCGTCTCGATGCCCGACTTCGACATCGACTTTTGCCAGGAAAACCGCGACCGCGTCATCCAGCACGTGAAGGATCTGTATGGCCGCGACGCGGTCTCGCAGATCGCCACCTTCGGCACCATGGCCGCGAAAGGCGCGATCCGCGACGTCGGCCGCGTGCTCGACTTCGGCTACAACTTCTGCGACGGCATCTCGAAACTGATTCCCTTCAAGCCGGGCAAGCCGGTCTCGATCGCCGAGGCCATCGAAGAAGAGCCGCTGCTGAAGGAGCGCCTCGAGAACGAGGAAGAAGTGAAGCAGCTACTCGACCTCGCGCAGCAGGTCGAAGGCATCACCCGCAACATCGGCATGCACGCCGGCGGCGTTCTGATCGCACCGGGCAAACTGACCGACTTCTGCCCGCTGTACTCGCAAAGCGGCGACACCGGCGTGGTCTCGCAGTACGACAAGGACGACGTCGAGGCCGTCGGCCTGGTCAAGTTCGACTTTTTGGGTTTGACCACGCTGACCATCCTGGACCGCGCCGTGAACTACATCCGCGCGCTCGATCCGGTGGATGCCGGCTTCAATTTAGAGACCCTGCCGCTGAACGACCGGCCGTCTTATAAACTGCTGTCGGATGCGAAGACGGTCGCGATCTTCCAGCTGGAGTCGCGCGGCATGCAGGGCATGCTGAAGGACGCGCGTCCCGACCGCTTCGAGGACATCATTGCGCTCGTGGCGCTGTACCGTCCGGGCCCGATGGACCTGATCCCCGACTTCTGCAAGCGCAAGCACGGCGAGAAGTTCGACTATCCCGACCCGCGCACCGAATCGATTTTGTCCGAGACCTACGGCATCATGGTCTACCAGGAGCAGGTCATGCAGATGGCGCAGATCGTCGGCGGCTATTCGCTGGGCGGCGCCGACATGCTGCGCCGCGCGATGGGTAAAAAGAAGGCCGAAGAGATGGCCGAGCACCGCGAGATCTTCCGCGCCGGCGCCGCCAAGGATGGCCTGTCGACCGAGAAGGCCGACGAGATCTTCGACTTGATGGAAAAATTCGCGGGCTACGGTTTTAATAAATCGCACGCCGCCGCCTACGCGCTGCTGTCCTACCACACGGCGTATTTGAAGGTGCACCACACGGCCGCCTTCATGGCAGCGAACATGTCGCTGGCGATGGAAGACACCGACAAGATCAAGATCCTGGTCGAGGATTCGATCGACGTCTGCCGCCTGACCCTGCTGCCGCCGGACGTGAACGAATCGCAGTTCCGCTTCACGCCCGAAGGCGAGCCGAAATCGGTGACCGGCAAGCAGGTCACGAACATCCGCTACGGCCTGGGCGGCGTGAAAGGCTGCGGCCAGGGCGCGATCGAGGCGATCGTCGCTGCGCGTAACGAGGGCGGCAAGTTCAAGGACTTGTTCGACTTCTGCAAGCGCGTCGACCGCAAGCAGATCAACCGCCGCACGATCGAGTCGCTGATCCGCGCCGGCGGCATGGACTGCTTCGGCATCGACCGCGCGATCCTGCTCGCGTCGGTCGCCTTTGCGATGGAAGTGGCGGGCCAGGAAGCGGCCGCCGCGAACCAGGTCAGCCTGTTCGGCGGCGACGACTCCGACCTGGTCGCGCCACCGGAGTACGTGAAAGCGCTGCCCTGGACCGACCGCCAGAAGCTGTCCGAAGAAAAGACCGCGCTCGGCTTTTACCTGTCGGGCCACATGTTCGACATCTATGCACAGGAAGTGCGGCGCTTCGCACGCACCCGCCTGCAGGACCTGGAGCCCTCGCGCGAGCCGCGCATGCTGTGCGGCGTCATTACCGGTGTGCGCACCCAGATGACCCAGCGCGGCAAGATCCTGATCGTGGCGCTGGACGACAAGACCGGCGTGGTCGAGGTCACCATTTACAACGAGGTGTTCGAGGCGAACAAGAACGCGTTCAAGGAAGACGAATTTTTACTCGTGGTCGGTAAAGTGTCGGAAGACCGCTTCAATGGCGGCCTGCGCATCACGGCGGAAAAGGTCTACGACCTGGCCAGTTCCCGCATCCAGTACGGCCACAAGCTGGAGATGGACCTGGCTTGCACGGTCAGCCCGGCAAAAATCGCCGAAGTGCTGGCGCCCTACAAGCACCCGGACGGCCTGCCGGTCAGCCTGCGCATCAAGCCGGCGAACGTCGACTGCATCCTGCAGCTGGGCGACGAGTGGCGGGTGGCGCCGTCGGACGCATTGAAACATGCGCTCGAATTGACGCTGGGGGCGAAGGACGTGGCGGTGGAGTATTGAGCCGCCGAAGGCGAGCGCATTAAAAAAACCACCTGCGGGTTAATGCCAGTCAGTTAAGCTGACTGGCATTTTTCATTGGAAACTTGGATCTGGGCTGTTTGACGACTCTGGGATAGGAGCGCCTTCGGCGTTCTGGCAAAAGATAAGCGCGTGCCTGCTCACGCAGCCATGCCAGGCGCCTGGGGAAGGTGCCTGGCGTTTGCAAAGGCCAGTGATACAGGGCCGTGGTGATGGCCAGGGCCAGCCACTGGAAACTCAGGCGCTGTGGCGGGACGTGCAGTTCGTCGGCCATCTGGGCGATTTCATGACGTAGCAGGTTGTAGGCGATGAGCGTGCCCCAAACTTCCTGGCGTACCAGCGTAGGCAATCTGCTACGCAGGGTCGTCATGTTCTTTTGCATGCCCTGCTTAATTTCCCTGAAGCCCAGTTCAATCTCCCAGCGCTGCGTGTAATGCGCCACGATCTCGCGCGCCGGAAAGCGGTGCGCATCGCACAGGGAGGTAAGGTACTGCCGCGGCTCTCCGCCGACCATGCACTTGATGAGCCGCGCTTGCCAATGCGACGGCAGGTCCGGCCGTTGCCTGCGTGCCTGTGGCGACACTGAAAAGCTCACCAGACAGTCGTCGGGGGCAAATTGGCATATCACCTCATAACGCAATCCCGCTCTGGCCCGCATAAGCCAATGCCTTTGTTCACCTGCATGCTGCCAGTCCAGAAGAAGGGCTGCAGAGAGATAGGCACGATCGAAAATCGTCAACGATTGATCCGGTACCTTGTGCATGAGTGACTTGGCAAAGCTCACCTCCCCCGTACCGTAATCACCAAACTCGGTTGCGCGGATCAGATGGGTGTAGGTATCCATCAAGCAGACTGCACGTAATTGAGGCCAGGCGCCATTGCTCTTGTCGTTGAAACCCCGCCCAAATTTCTCACAGTTGGCCGGCGTATCGGGAAGCGACCACACGACACCATCAACGGCATAGCTTCGCAGCCCATGAAAGAGACCATGTTCAGGTATGGCAGCGCTTGTCCAGCAGCTTGCCAAGCGTTCGAATAGCCATGCCATCGGTGCTTCACCCAAGCGTTCGCGGCCTGCCACTGCGGCACTGGGAACGGGTGCATTTGGCATTGGCCCATCGGCCAGATCAAGTTGCTGGACGATATGCCAGATTGGTTCGTTACGAAACAGGGCCAGGCCGATGACCAGCCAAACCATGCGCTCAGCCGGCAGGCGCCGTCGGCGCAACGACACGGTTCCGGTTTGTTGCAAGGCTTCGTCGATCCAGGCCGGATCGATCAGGCTGGCGAAACGCTCGAACTCATGCGGTGCCAGCTCAGCCGCATAGTCCATGTCAAATTGAAGGGCCATAATAAAAAACGGATTCACGTTGATCGTGAATCCGTTTTAGCTCAAACCGCCGGCTGGTCAATGCCTTAAGTGACTGGCATTAACCTGCGGGTGGTTTTTTTCGTTACAGGGGGCGCGCCGTTTTCATTGCTGCATCGTGCCCGAGCGCAGGATCAGCTTGCCCTGCGCCGCGGGTACGGCGGCCAGCAGGGCGCTGGCCACGTCGACGGCCCTGATCGGCCGGTAGTCCGCGGGAATCAAGGGCCGCAGCACGCCCGCCAGCACGGCGCCGATACGCTCGCCGGGACGCGGTGCCTGCCCGAGGGCTCCCCGCTCGCCGATCAGCAGCGATGGCCGCGCGATCACGACGCCCTCGAAGCCAAGTGCGCCGACCGCCTCTTCGAGTTCGCCCTTGACGCGGTTGTAGAAGACGCGCGAGCCTTTGTCGGCGCCCATTGCGCTCACCAGTCCCAGCCGGCGTGCACCGGCGTGCCGTGCGGCCCGCGCCACGGCCAGGTTGGCATCGAAGTCGACCGCGCGAAACGCCGCCTGGCTGCCGGCCACCTGGATCGTCGTGCCGAGCGCGAGGTAGACCTCGTCGAGCGCGGGCAGGGCGGGCAAGGCCGTGAAGTCGACAACCTGCCATGCCAGCTTCGGGTGCGCCCTGGGCGCGGCGCGGCGCGCCAGCACATGGACGCTCCCGACTGTCTCGTCGGCCCGCAGGGCATGCAGGATTTCCTGGCCCACCAGGCCGGTCGCGCCGGCGAGCAGGATGCGTCTCATGTCGCCGGCAGCTTGTCCGTTGCCGCCAGCGCCTGGGCGCCGTGTTCGCGCAGGCCGATCGCCGCTTGCGTCGTCCGGGTCTTCATCCGTTCGAGGACGATGTGCTGGTTGCTCGAGGCCGCGTCGCGTGTCGCTTCGCGGTGCCACAGGTGGAATATCTCGGTCGCATAGGCGCCGTCCTTGCGCATCACGCCGGCGTGGAACAGGCGCGCGACCACGTCCGAATCCTCGTAGCCCCAGCCGCGGAAGCTCTCGTCGAAGCCGTTGACGCGTTCCAGGTCGCTGCGCCAGAAGGCCATGTTGCAGCCCTTGATGCGGCGGAAGCTGAAGCGGTGGCGCCGGCGCCCCAGGTCCGGCAGTTTCGCCAGCAGCTGGGCCGCTTTGCCCAGGCCTTGCAGGCGGTAGCGCAGGATTTCGCCGACGCCCAGCGACTGCAGGTCGACCTCCTCAGCCAGCACGCGCTTGCTGAAGGCATCGCTGAGCAGGATGCGGCTGCCGGTGACCATGTAGCCCGGTTCGGCCAGTGCGCGGTGGCGTGCGATGAAATCGCGCTGGGGCACGCAGTCGCCGTCGAGCGTGACGATGTAGTCGCCCGTGGCGGCCAGGATGCCGTTGTTGCGCGACTCGGCCAGGCGGAAGCCGTCGTCGGGCTGCCAGACGTGGCGTAGCGGCACCGGCGAGCGCGCCTGCAGTTCTTCCACCAGCGTGCGCGTCGCTTCGCCCGAGCCGTCGTCGGCGATGATGATCTCGAAATTGCGGTCGCTCTGGCGAAAGCAGGCTTCGACGCAGGCGCGCAAGGCGTCCGGCCAGTTATAGGTCGCGATAATGAGGGAAATGCGGATCTCGTTGTTCATAACGGCGACGGCGCGCAAGGCCGGCGTAATGCTGTGTCGAAGCGCCTATTGTGCAGCGCCGCGCCGCTGGATGCAATGTCCATACAGCGCGCCTGCCAGCAGCAGGAACCAGTAGGCTTCGGTCGGGTCCCACAGCAGGCTGTTGAACAGCGAGGTGATGCCGTAGACAGCCACCAGCAGTGCCAGCGCATCGGCGGTCGGATCGCGCCGCGCCAGCGCGGCCTTGCCGATGGCGCCGAGCAGCGCAAAAAACAGCGCGACGCCGCTCAAGCCGAGCTGGACCGCCAGCAGCAGCGGCTCGCTGTGCGGCTGGTGGCGCCTGTTCTGCTCTTTCGGCGAGCCGACCCAGATGCGTTTCGATTCGGGCGCAAAGACTTCGGAGAAGGAACCGGTGCCGTGGCCGAGCAGGGGGTGATCGAGTACGGCCTGGGTGCCGACCTTGATGAAACTCTTGCGCAGGCCGTTGGGTGAGGCTGCGTTGCTGCTGGCCACCTCGGTCGCCAGCAAGTCCATGCGCGTCTTGAAGTTGGGCGAGACCATATACACGCCTGCAAACAGGACCGACACGGCCGCGGCCACCAGAACGCTGCGCAGCAGCGTGATCCGTGCGCGCAGCAGGTAGAGCGCGAACAGGCCGACGAACAGGGCGACATAGCCGGTGCGGCCATTGCCCATCAGGATGGGCGCCGCGAAATACACGCCCAGGGCCACCAGGCCGGCGCTTTTGCGCCTGTCCTGCGGATAGGTCGCGGCCAGGAAGGCGGCGCAGGCGGCGAACGACAGCAGGATGCCGATCGTGATGTGGTTGCGGAAGGCGTAGGGATCGCTGATGTCGCCCACGCGCCACCAGCCCAGGCTCGAGGTGGGCATGCTGTCGAGCCAGACCAGGTAGAGCGAGCTGGCCAGCACCGCGCAGCCGGCCAGCGACCAGCGCAGCACGCGCGCCGGCAGCTCCGGCGCGCGCCAGCACAGGCAGACAGCCAGGGGCAGCACCAGCAGCTTGGTATATTTGCGCATGGCGTTCTGGATTTCGTCCGGCGGCGCGATCGACCAGGTGCTGCCGATCAGCACCAGCGCCAGCAGGGCGAGCGCGAAGAGCGAGGCCGGCGTGCGCAGCGGCCGTGCCAGCGAACGGTCTGCGACCAGGGCCAGCAGGAAGGCGATCAGGGTCAGGCCGATGAACAGATTCATCAGCGCGGTCGAGAACGGGATGCTGAAGGCGGCGAGCAGCAGCAGCTGGCGCGCGGCGCGCTCGATGCGGCCGCCTTGGGCGGCGGAGGACGGGTGCTGCATCTTGTTTCCTTATTCGTGGCGGCGCGGCGGCATGTCACGTCGGGCCACCGGCAAAATCCCGTGCATTGTACCTTAGACAATTCGAGCTCAGCCCCGCGCCGCCCTGACTGCGCACGCGGGCGCGAGTATGCGAAAATGGTGAGCTGACCATCCTTTCCGGACGGTCCGGATTCCCCGCGGCGCCCGACGGCGCCTGTCACCGCGAGCGAAAAGAGCAAATTGGATAACAGTGTCATCGTCAAGCGCCTGTGGGCGTTCATCAAACCCTACCGTTCGCGCGCCTACATGGCGCTGCTGGCCATGGCGCTCACCGCCGCCACCCAGCCGCTGCTGGGCAAGGCCTTGCAGCTCCTGCTGGACAAGGGGTTCAAGAACAAGGTCGAGTTTTCCCTGTGGTGGATTCCCGGCGTCCTGATTTCGATTTTCATCTTGCGCGGGATCGGCACCTTCGCCACCGCCTACCTCAACAACTGGGTCATCAGCCGCGTCCTCAACGACATCCGCGCACGGCTGTTCGACCGCCTGCTGCGGCTGCCGGCGGCGCGCTTTCATGAAGAGTCGACCGGCAAGATCATCAACACCGTGATCAACGACGTGCGCCAGGTGGTCGACATGATCAACTCGGTCTTCATCGCCTGCGTGCGCGACGTGCTGGTGGTGATCGGCCTGCTCGGCACGCTGCTCTACCTGAACTGGCGCCTGACCCTGGTCGCCATCGTCGTCATGCCGCTGACGGCCGTCATCGTGCGCACCACCACCAAGCGCCTGCGCCAGATGCACCGCGAAAACCAGCGCGTCACGGGCGAAATGACGCAAGTGGTCGAGGAGGCAGCGCGCGGGCACCAGGTGATTCGCGTGTTTTCGGGCGAGCGCTACGAGCGCCAGCGCTTCGACACCCGCAGCGAGGCGCTGCGCGGCTTTTCCCAGCGCAGCACCGTCGCGTTCGCGGCCACCACGCCGATCACCCAGGTCGCCACGGCCATGACGCTGTCGCTGGTGATCGTGCTGGCGATCCGCGCCAACATGACGGTCGGCGAATTCACCCAGTTCGTCACCATGATGCTGATGCTGCTCACGCCCCTGAAATCGCTGGCCGAGGTGAACGGGCCGATGCAGCGCGGGATCGCCGCCGCCGAAACCGTGTTCGAGATGATGGATTCGCCGGTGGAACTCGATACCGGCACGCGCGAACTGGCCAAAGCCAGCGGCCACCTGCGCTTCGAGAACGTCGTGTTCCGCTATCCGAACGCGGCTACGCCGGCGCTGCAGGACCTCACCCTCGACATTCAGCCCGGCCAGACGGTGGCCCTGGTCGGCATCTCGGGCGGCGGCAAGTCGACGTTCGTGAATCTCGTCACGCGCTTCTACGATCCCGAAGGCGGGCGCATCCTGCTCGACGGCGTGCCTTACACCGACTTGCGCCTGGCGAACCTGCGCGCGCAGCTGGCGATGGTGAGCCAGAACGTGGTCCTGTTCGACGACACGCTGGCGGCCAACATCGCCTATGGCGTCGAGCGTATCGACTACGAGCGCCTGGCCGCGGCGGTGAAGGCGGCGCACCTGACGGACGTGGTCGCGCGCCTGCCGGATGGCGTGGAGTCGATGATCGGCGAGAACGGCATGCGCCTTTCGGGCGGCCAGCGCCAGCGCGTGGCGATCGCGCGCGCGATCTACAAGGACGCGCCGATCCTGATCCTCGATGAGGCGACGTCGGCGCTGGACAACGAATCCGAACGCGCCGTCCAGGCCGCGCTCGACACCCTGATGGCGGGCCGCACCACGATCGTGATCGCGCACCGCCTCTCGACCATCGAGCGCGCCGACCGCATCGTGGTGATGGAGCAGGGCCGCATCGTCGAGCAGGGCGCGCATGACGAACTGCTCGCGCAAGGCGGCATGTACGCCAACCTGTACCGGCTGCAGTTCGCGGCCACGGCGGAACAATGAGCGGACGCACCCTCGTCATCTCGCCCAACTGGATCGGCGACGCCGTGATGGCGCAGCCGCTGCTGCAGCGCCTGAAAGCGCAGCATCCCGAGCGAGCGATCGACGTGCTGGCGCCGCCTTCGGTGGCGCCCGTGTGGCGCGCCGCGGTGGAAGTCGACACCGTGCTCGAGACGCCGTTCCGGCACAAGGCGCTGCAGCTGCGCGAGCGCTGGAAGTATGCGCAGGTGCTGCGCGCGCGCGGCTATGCCGACGCCTACGTGCTCCCGAATACCCTGAAATACGCCCTGATCCCCTGGCTGGCCGGGATCAAGCGCCGGGTCGGCTACAAGGGCGAGATGCGCTATGGCCTGGTCAACGTCATGCACCTTGATGACACGCCGCCGCGCCCGATGGTGCCCTTTTATGCCGCGCTGGCGCTGGCGCCAGGCGCGCCCCTGGCGCCGGCGCCGCGCCCGCGCCTGCAGGTAGCGCAGGAAAGGATCGATGCGGTGTGCGCCCGCCTCGAGATCGACGCCGGACGGCTGCTGGTGGTGTTCGCGCCGGGCGCCGAGTTCGGCCCGGCCAAGCGCTGGCCGCCGCGCCACTTCGGCGCGCTGGCGCAGGCCATCCTCGAACAGCATGCGGGAGCGCAGATCGCGCTGCTCGGTTCTCCCAAGGACCGCGAGACCTGCGACGAGGTGCTGGCCTGCGCCGGCGCCGCGGCGGCGTCGATGCTGAACCTGGCGGGGCGCACCCAGCTCGACGAGGCAGTCGCCCTGATCGCGCGCGCGGGCGCCGTGGTGGCGAACGATTCCGGCCTGCTGCACATTGCCTCGAGCCTGAACCGGCCGGTGATTGCGCTGTATGGCCCGACCGACCCGGACCACGCGCCGCCGTTTTCCGACATGGCGCGCGCGATGTCGCTGCGCATCGAATGCTCGCCTTGCCGCCAGCGCGAGTGTCCGCTGGGGCATCACGATTGCATGGAGAAGATGGAGGCGCCGCTGGTGTGGAAAGAGCTGGCGCCAATGCTGGCGCCTTAGCAGTGGGGTGTTCTCAGGCACGAAAAAAACGCGTGGGCTCGAGAGCCCACCCTACGAACAGCGACGAATCGTAGGGTGGGCTCTCGAGCCCACGCGGTAGAACGGCAGATCAGCCGTCAGTTGTCAGCTCGCGTAATGCGCCGCTTCCCCCACCATCTCCCCATCGTCGGCCGCATGCTCTTCCAGCGCCTTCAGATAGCGTCCCAGCGCGTCGTCCAGCGAAGGCAGCAGCACGCCGCGCTCGCTGCCCAGCACCGAGTAATGCGGACGCACCGCGACATGGCCCAGTTCCGACGCCGGACGCTCCTCTAAAGTACGCGGATCGACGCCGGCGATGGCGCAGGCCTTGCGCGCCAGCTCGGCCCAGCTCACGGCTTCGCCATTGGTCAGGTGCCAGACGCCGCGCTCGCGGTCGATCAGGAGGTCGAGGCTGACATTGACCAGGTCAGGCACGTAGGTCGGCGAGATCACCAGGTCGTTCGAGGCCGTGAACGGCTGGCCCGCTTTCATGGCTCTCAGGGCTTGCGTCACGAAGTTGTGCCTGTCCCAGGGGCCGAAGAAGGAGCTGGTGCGGATCACGAGGGCCTGCGGATCGGCTTCCAGCACGCGGCGCTCGGACTCGGCCTTGCTGCGGCCGTACACGCCCAGCGGCGCCACCGCGTCGGATTCGAGATAGGGGGTGTCCTTGCCGCCGTCGAACACCAGGTCGCTCGAATAGGTCATGAAGCGCAGCGCGTGGCGGATGCAGGCCAGGGCCAGCACGGTGGGGCCGTGCGTATTCCCCTTCATGCAGCCGTCAACGTCGCGTTCGGCCTCGTCGACGCGCACATAGCCGCCGGCGTTGATGATGGCCCAGGGCTTGAAGCGCTGGATCGCCGCTTCCACCGAAGCCGGATCGGTGATGTCCATTTCCTGGCGCGTGAGCACGTGGTGCGCCAGGTTGCGCTTCTCGCAGATGCGCGCAAACGCCGAACCGAGGGTGCCGGTCGCGCCCGTGATCAGGATCGGCTGCACATGGTGCGACTTGAACTGGCTGCGCACCGCGATGTCGGCCACCGCCGTGCG
Organism: Massilia sp. FBCC-B171; assembly: GCF_059134155.1. NCBI lineage: Bacteria > Pseudomonadati > Pseudomonadota > Betaproteobacteria > Burkholderiales > Oxalobacteraceae > Massilia > Massilia sp. FBCC-B171. Next base: position 924,549 of record NZ_CP101443.1, read on the forward strand.
CGTGGCCACCGGTTTGCAGAAAAAGCGGCCCGGCCGGCGCCACCAGCCCTGGCCCTGCAGCACGGGATTCGACAGCGCACGGCCGCTGGCAAGTTCGCGCATCATGTTCGCCAGCGCCGTCGGACGCGGGCTTGGTCCGCGCACGTCGAAGGGGCCCGGCTCGTAATAGCCGCGGCATTCGGTGACCAGGCAGTTCCAGTCGTAGGAGCCGAGCAGGGCCCAGACGGTCACCGCGCGGATGTCGGCGCCGCCCGCTTTGGTCTTTTGCGCGGCATTCCAGATTTCGAGCAGCCAGCGCAGCTGGTCTTCGCGGTTGGCGTCGATGTGGGCTTCGGTGATTGCGATCGGCAGTCCGTAGCGTTCCCAGGTTTCCTGCAGCAGCGGCCCGATGCCGGGCGTGGGCGTGGCCAGCGCGCGCGGGGTTTCGATGTCGGCATGCAGGTGGCCGTCGTAGGTGTGGACCCGGTCCTGCGGATAGCGTTCGGTACGGTGATCGAGCCAGCGCTCGCTGGTGGCGTAGTAGTTGGCGCCGATGATGTCGGGCGGGCAGGTGTTCTCGCCGAACCAGAGCAGCTCCTCGCACGTGGCGCCCGACTCCAGCAGATAGGTCCACAGCGGGTGCTCGGGGTCGACCTTCCCGCACAGGATATCCCAGGCCAGCCAGCGCCGTTCGTTGAAGAAGTTTGCCAGCCAGGCCATCTCCGGCGTGCTGTAGGTTTTCGACAGGTCGTCGGTCTGCACCAGTTTCGCTTCCGGGTTGACGGCGCGGATCGCGCGCATCGACAGCACGGTGGCCTTGCACTGATTGAGCAGGGCGCGGATGAAGGTCGTGTGGCTGGTGCCATGCGGGTACCAGACGCCGGCCAGACCGGAAAAGCGCGCCGTCGTCAGTATTTCGTTGACGGGGGTGTAGTACTCGACCCAGGGGTAGCGCCGGGCTACCGCGCCGGCGTACTCGGCGAGCTTTTCGGGGAAGGCCGGATCGACCAGGCTGGTATGTTCGGGGCCGCTGCCATGGTGGATGAGGCCGACGATCGGCGTCACGCCCAGGCGCAGCAGCGCGGGCAGGCGTTCGTCGGACCAGGACCAGTCGGCGTGCTCGATGCCGTTCGGCGCGGTGCGCTCCCATAGCACCGGATAGCGGATTGCCTGGATGCCGAGCGAGGCGAAGCGCTCGATGTCTTCCACGCGATCGAGGTGGCCATTGCGTTCCATCTGGCTGAAATAATTGTCGCGTACACGGTTCACCGTGCATTCGAGGCCGCCCCAAAGCGCCAGCCCTGGTACGGTGTCTGGCTGGATCTGCTTGTCGATGTTCATGAGAAATACCTGCTATTTATGAGACAGGCCCTAGACTAACGGTCCGGTGCAGGCTGTTATGTGAATCGGCTAACATATAGAGGACATTTCGGACTAGTCCTACTTTTTGTCTTCGTATCCATTTCCTCTGCTAAATATCTGCTATCTTCAGCGAAATCGTGCGCTTCTGTTCGCTGAGCAGGTGCAAGATTCGTTGCATTCTTGCCTTTCCGGCAATTCCGTCAAAATGGTGTGGAGTCGCTTTATGTATATGGTGTATTGGACAATTATTGAGGAAGCAGGCAGCCGTCCCCATGCGCAGGGTTTCGGCACCGAGGAGATGGTCAAGGCGATGGGTTTCATGGAAGAGCTGCGCCGGCGCCAGCGCGGCGGCGAGGGCATCCGCTTCATCACCATGTGTTCCGAGCATCCGGAATCGGTGGGGCATCCGGGGGTGGATGTGACGGGGGCGGATTACGACTGGAAGAAGCGGCGGCGTTAGTCTGGAAGGAGAGGGTGCGGCTTCACGGCAGGCTGGCGGCAGGAACCGCTGCATCAGGCCGCCTCCACCGCATCGGGTCACCTGACTCGTGGTCATTGCCTACCCCGATATCGATGAGAAATAAATAAGGAGGTTCGCGTGTCCAACAGCCCTCGGTACACTTCAGGCGGAAGGTTATGCCGTACATCGTTGGCACACGCAGACTCTTTGTCTCCATGTATCCCGGCTCGAACATCCGGGCATGCAGTCGCTTTTTTCCTTCTGGCGTCAGGTCGAACCAAGTGCTGTCGGCCTTCGCCCAAGGCTCCCATCCGCCTGCCTTGAATTGGTTCTGCAGATCCTCCAGGATGACCACGGCTTCGTCGAAAGGCAGTGGATCCAGCATAGGCGACGTGGCAAGTGTAACCGCCTGATTGTACGAGAAGGTGAGCGCGGCGAACTTGGTGGGCGGCAGCACGAACCCGTGTTTCGGATCGGTGAAGCGGATGATCACGGCCGGTTCCGTGACCCAGATCGCGCCGAACTTGTGGTCACCAGGATCTTCAGCGGGCCGGTTAGAGCGCTCCAGCGCCGGGTAGGTGGAATCCTTAACGACCTGCTCGAAGGTCTGGCCGAGGCGGAAGGCGAGGACGGTCGGCTCGGGCGAGCGGGAATGCCACCAGAAAGCGATAGCAACGGCGGCAACGGAAGCAACGAGGTAGCGATCGCGCGTGTTCATTGAACACTGCTACCATTGACTGCATTCTCAGGCTGCTCCCACCGCCTTTGCTCACCCGGCTCCCGGCCATAATTGTCGTCGCCAAGGCCGATATCGATGAGGAACAGGTAGGGTGGTTCCCGTGTCCAGCAACCTTCGCTGCATTTCAGCCGGAAAATCATGCTGTACATCTTGGGAACTCGCAAATCGTTCCACTTCATGTATCCGGGTTCGAACATGCGCGCGTACAAGCGTTTTTTTCCATCCGGCGTCAGGTCGAACCAGGTGCTGTCGTTTTTCTCCCAGGGCTGCCAACCGCCTGCCTTGAATTGATTCTGCAGGTTTTCCAGGATGGCGACGGCCTCGTCGAAGGGCAGCGGGTCCAGCATCGGCGAGGTGGCTAGCGAGACCGCCTGGTTTTCCGAGAAGGTGAGCGCGGCGAACTTGGTGGGCGGCAGGGTGAAGCCGTGTTTCGGATCGGTGAAGCGGATGATCACTGCCGGTTCCTCAACATAGGTCGCGCCGAACTTGTTGTAGCTGGGACTGTCGGCGGGCCGGACCGAGTGCTCCATGACCGGGTAAGTAGAATCCTTGACGACCTGTTCGAAGGTCTGGCCAAGGCGGAACGCGAGGACGGTTGGTTCGGGCGAGCGGGACTGCCACCAGGCGGCGACGACGAGGGCAGCCAGCAAGGCAATGCTGAGATACCGGCGCGTCATGTCACACCCCCGCCGGAGGCGATTGCACGAATCGATGCCTCGACATACGGACGTTCGGGGCCGTGCAAGAGTGTGTGAAATTGTCTGGCGGCTACCAGCACGAAGGGCATGCGCTCTGCCGCTAGCCACAGCTTCGCGTCCTTGCTTCGGGGGAACCACGATGTAAATCCTGACTTGGCTTTGCATTCGGCCGACAGGGTTAGTTTGATCTCTTCGTAGTCGCCAGTCGGGAACTCGGTTGCCCACGCATACTGGTTCATGGCGAGCAGCTTCTGCAGGACGGGATCGGTGTACATGATTTTTTGGAGAATATTCACTTGTTCGTGCTGGGCAAGTCGTTCAACGCTTGAGGCCAAGTCTCCTGAATTGATGAGACTGAACCCATCGCTGATTTCCGCAAACGGCGTTCCAAACCGAAGCACTTCCTTGTCCACGGCCCAATGCACCGGATACTTATCGTTCTGCCTTTTCGCGAGATGAGCGTTGAATTCCTCCCACCCGCGCTCCATGAAAAACCTGTGCAGCGGATAAATATCCAAGAACAAATGCGCATTCCCGAAGCCTAGCTTCCGGAACATGTACTGTGCCGCCGCCTCCGTGCCAGACTGCACCATGGTCGACGCTCCCGCCCCAGGAAACGCGGCGAATGCCTGCTGCACCAACTCGCGCACGCGGCGGTTCTTTTCGCTGACCTCCGCCGAATGGAGCAACCCGCACCCCACCTGCTTCGACGCGAATGCCGCCAGACCCGCCCACTGGAAGCGGTTATCGGCCAGCCATAATTTGGCGTAGGCCGCGTTGATGCGCCTGTTGCGTTCGCGGTCGTTGCCCTCGAGACTGCCGTTTACCAGCAGGATGTTTTCCGCTTCCGCCTGAAACGTGCCCCACAGGTGTTCGGGCGTGAGGATGGGAACGGCGATGGCTTTCTGCACCGTGGCCGCGGGGCCGACGCAGTGGTGCAGGGTGCACTCGCGGATCGGCTTGAGGTTCCGGTTGACCGGAATGCCGTGGTATTTGTGCCGGGCGAACCAGGGGTTCGGCGCTCCGGGGACGTAGCAGGACTGCATCGGCGTTCCTCAGGTGACGGCTTCGTCCGCGTGCCAGGTAACGGCGCCGGCGCGCTGGGCGGCGGCGAGCGGATCAGTCCAGCCCTTGTCGTCGAGCAGGTCCGCGAGCGGCCCGTCCGGCAGCTCGAGCCGGTAGGAACCGGTGTCCAGCGGTTCGAGCGTGTCGGGGTCGATCAGTACCAGGGGCAGCAGGTCGGCGTCGTCCGCATGGAGCCTGGCTGCGTTGGCCAGCGCCGCCGCTGCGGCCGCTGCGGCCAGCTTGCCGGCATACCAGTCGCTGTCGATCGACTGGCAGGCCAGGCGCTGCGCTGCCACCAGGCGCGGCGGCGGGCTGCAGCGGCAGGCGCACAGGTCGTCGTGCAGGGCGGCCTGGCGGCCCTCGACCGATTCGTCCAGGCGCGGCCCGTCGGGCACGATGACGCCTTCCGTGAGGCAGCCGGGGCACCAGCAGGTGTCCCCGAGGACGGCCGCCGGCAAGCCGTCGATGGTCTTGAAGCGGCTGCCGGACGTGACCTTGCCGCCGGCCGTGGTCGGCGCGCCGAGCGTGATGAAATAGCGGTCGATCATGGCGTCTCCGTACGTGCTGAGCCGTCCGGCCAAGACTCCAATCTAGCGACAGACCAGTCCGTTCAATTGAGGGAACGCAGGAATGGATTGACGACCTCGACAGGATGGCGCATGCACCCCGCAGGGCAAGCGGGCGCAAAAGCGACGCTTGCGCTGCGTTGGTGTCAGGCCTGCAGCGAAAACGCCTCGGCAATCGACACCAGTTCACCCGTGCCGGTCGCGTCGTAGCCGGGCAGGGCACCTACCAGGCGGTGGTAGTCGGGGTCGCGCATGATCTCGAGCAGCTGGCGCATGACCGGTTCGTCGGCGGCATCCGTGCGCAGCGCAAAATAATAGTGCTCGCCCACCAGCGGCAGGAAATCGAGCTTGAACTGGGCGGCTGCCGCCTGCATGCCGATGCCGGCGTCGGCCATGCCGCTGGCGATATAGGCCGCCACCGCCGAATGGGTAAACTCGGCGCTGTTGTAGCCGTTGATCGACTCCAGCGGCGGGCCGTCGGCCGCCAGCATCATCTCGAGCAGCATGCGCGTGCCGGAGCCGGCCTGGCGGTTCACGAAGCGCACCTCCGGGCGCGCCAGGTCGGCCAGGCCCTTGATGCCCAGCGGGTTGCCGCGCGCCACGATCAGCCCCTGCTGGCGGCTGGCCACGCGCACCAGGCAATGCAGGTTTGGATCGAGCCAGCGCAAATACCAGGCCACGGTCGCCGCCTCGAAGCGCCCGCGCGGGATGTGAAAGCCGGCCACGTCGCATTCGCGCCGCGCCAGCGCCGCCACGGCGTCGGTGCTGGTGCGGTAGCGCAGGTCGAGCGGCAGTGTGTCGCGGTCGATGCGGTTGATCAGGGCGGCGACGGCGAAGCCGTGGCTGCCGTCCATGCGCAGGGTGCGGATCTTGCTGGCCGCCATGCGCCCCAGTTCCGCCTCCAGTTCCGAGGCCAGGCTGTGCAGGGTCGGCGACAAGCGCGCGGCGATCCGGCGGTCGGCCCAGACCAGCTTTTGCGCCAGTGGAGTGAGCGTCGTGCCGCGCCCGCGCCCGGTCTGCAGCAGCTGTTCGCCGAACAGGGTTTCGGCCGAGCGCAGCAGGCCCCAGGCATAGCGGTAGGACAGGCCGACGCTCTTGGCCGCCTGGGCGATGGAACCCGTGTCCTGGATCGACAACAACAGGCCAAGCAGGTCGGCCGTATCGAGGGGGGCCTCGTCCTTGACGCTGATTTCCCAGTGCGGGCGTATGTGGACTTTCAACATATGCTTAAAATAGCCTATTTCTATGCCAAAAACATCATGCTAACCTCGGAAAGCAACAAAAAATGACTGATTAATATGCTTTAAAAAGCATATTCAAAAACTAAAAAACCGGAGGGGACACATGGGTTTGTTCGATTTTCTAAGTAAGGAACGCACGATTGCGGGGCCGGGCTTCAACCGCTGGCTGGTACCGCCGGCGGCGCTGGCCATTCACCTGTGCATCGGCATGGCGTACGGCTTCTCGGTGTTCTGGCTGCCGCTGTCGAAAGCGATCGGCATCACGGAATCGGTGGCCTGCTCCGCCGACATGGGCTTCATGGCCCAGATCTTCTCGACCAGCTGCGACTGGAAAATCTCGATGCTGGGCTGGATGTACACGCTCTTCTTCGTCTTCCTGGGTCTTGCCGCCTGGCTCTTCGGCGGCTGGCTCGAACACGCGGGTCCGCGCAAGGCAGGCATGGTCTCGGCCGTCTGCTGGTGCGGCGGCCTGGTGATCTCGGCCCTGGGCATCTACACCCACCAGATCTGGCTGATGTGGATCGGTTCCGGCGTCATCGGCGGTATCGGCCTGGGCCTGGGCTATATCTCGCCCGTCTCAACCCTGATCAAATGGTTCCCGGACCGCCGCGGCATGGCGACCGGCATGGCCATCATGGGCTTCGGCGGCGGCGCCATGATCGGCGCGCCCCTGGCCGACAAGCTGATGAAGCACTTCGCCACCGCCAACTCGGTCGGCGTCTGGGAAACCTTCCTGGCCCTGGCCGCGATCTACTTCGTGTTCATGGTCTGCGGCGCGCTGACTTACCGCGTGCCTGCCACCGGCTGGAAGCCGGAAGGCTGGACCCCGCCGGTCAAGGCCGCCAACACCATGATCACCTCGAAGCACGTGCACGCCAGCCGCGTCTGGGGCATTCCGCAGTTCTGGCTGATCTGGGGTGTGCTGTTCCTGAACGTCTCGGCCGGCATCGGCATCCTGGGCATGGCGTCGCCGCTGCTGCAGGAAGTGTTCGGCGGCCAGCTGATCGGCGTCGACCTCGGCTTCAACGACCTCGACGCAGCGCAAAAAGGCCAGATCGCGGCCATCGCAGCCGGTTTCACGGGCTTGCTGTCGCTGTTTAACATCGGCGGACGCTTCGTGTGGGCATCGTGCTCGGACTACATCGGCCGCAAGGCAACCTACTTCATCTTCCTGATCCTCGGTGCGATCCTGTACCTGTCGATCCCGTCGATGGCGCATGCCGGCCAGCTGGCCTTGTTCGTCGGCTTCATTTGTATCATCCTGTCGATGTACGGCGGTGGTTTTGCGACCGTGCCGGCTTACCTGGCCGACCTGTTCGGTACGCAAATGGTCGGCGCGATCCACGGCCGCCTGCTGACGGCCTGGGCTGCCGCCGGTGTACTTGGTCCGATCCTGATCAACTACATCCGCGAATACCAGATCGCCCACGGCGTGCCGAAGGCGCAAGCCTATGACGTGACGATGTACGTGCTGGCCGGCCTGGTCATCGTGGGCATCCTGCTCAACGCGATGATCCGTCCGCTGGCCGACAAGCACTTCATGACCGACGCCGAACTGGCCACCGAGAAGAAGCTGGCGCACGAACGCGACATCAACGCCATGACCGGCACCCGTGTCGGCGGCAGCAGCGGCAGCAGTGTCGCCAGCAGCCCGTTCGTCACGGCCTTCGCCTGGGCGGCAGTCGGCATTCCGCTGATGTTCGGTATCTGGGTGACGCTGCAGAAGGCGTCGGTGCTCTTCAAGTAACTGGCTGTTCGAAGGCTGTACCGCGTGGGCCCTCGAGCCCACGCGGTCTCATCGCTTCCAAACCGAGCCGTATCAACAAACCAACGCAACACAGAACACCGGGACTCCCATCATGAACCATCCCATCATTCCGATCGCCATTGCCGGCGCGACCCGCCAGCGCAAACGCGAAGCCCCGAAGGGCCGCCGCGTCGACCCGCAGGCGCTTGCCGACGTCCAGGCCCTGCTCGGCGCAGAATCGCGCCAGCGCGACCTGCTGATCGAACACCTGCACAAGATCCAGGACCACTTCGGTTGCCTCTCGAGCGCCCACATGGCGGCGCTGGCCCAGGAAATGCGCCTCGCGCAAACCGAGGTCTATGAGGTCGCCACCTTCTACCACCACTTCGATGTGGTGAAAGAGGGCGAGGCCGCCCCGGCGGCGCTGACCGTGCGCGTCTGCGCCGGCCTGTCGTGCGAGATGGCGGGAGCCCAGGAATTGCTGGCCAAACTGCCGGCGCTGCTCGGACGCGAAGTGCGCGTCCTCGAAGCACCCTGCATCGGCCGCTGCGAACAGGCGCCGGCTGCGGTGGTGGGCCAGCATGCAATCCCGAACGCCACGCTTGAGACGGTCGTGGCCAAAGCCGCCGCCGGCGAAACGCTTGACGCGGTCACCGACCACGTCGACTACGCGGCCTACCGCCGCGACGGCGGCTACGCGCTGCTGCGCGACTGCATCGCCGGCACGCACGATGTCGAGAAGGTGCTCGGCATTCTGGAAACCTCCGGCCTGCGCGGCCTGGGCGGCGCCGGTTTCCCGATGGGCCGCAAGTGGCGCATCGTCAGGAATGAAGCCGGCCCACGCCTGATGGCGATTAACGTCGACGAAGGCGAACCCGGCACCTTCAAGGACCGCGTCTACCTCGAGCGCGACCCGCACCGCTTCCTGGAAGGCGCCTTGATCGCCGCCTGGGCGGTCGGCATCGAAGCCATCTACATTTATTTGCGTGACGAATACCACGGCTGCCGCGCCATGCTGGAGGCCGAGCTTGATAAGCTGCGCGCCGACCCACCGGTACAGGGCATGCCGCCGATCCACCTGCGCCGTGGCGCGGGCGCCTATATCTGCGGCGAAGAGTCGGCCATGATCGAATCGATCGAAGGCAAACGCGGCATGCCGCGCCTGCGTCCGCCGTATGTGGCGCAGGTCGGCCTGTTCGGCCGTCCGACGCTGGAACACAATTTCGAGTCGCTGCACTGGGTGCGCGAGATCCTGGAACGCGGCGGCGACTGGTTCGCCAGCTTCGGCCGTAATGGCCGCAAGGGCCTGCGTTCGTTCTCGGTCTCGGGCCGCGTCAAGAATCCGGGCGTGAAACTGGCCCCGGCCGGCATCACGATCACCGAACTGATCGAGGAATTCTGCGGCGGCATGCAGGACGGCCACAGTTTCTATGCCTACCTGCCGGGCGGCGCTTCGGGCGGCATTCTGCCAGCAAGCATGGGCGACATTCCGCTCGACTTCGACACGCTGCAGCCGTATGGCTGCTTCATCGGCTCGGCCGCGGTGGTGGTCCTGTCGAACAGCGACAGCGCCAGCGCCGCCGCGCGCAACACGCTGGCCTTCTTCAAGGACGAGTCCTGCGGCCAGTGCACGCCCTGCCGCAACGGTACCGCCAAGGCGCTCGACATCATTCGCAAACCCGTCTGGGACGTGCCGCTCTTGGGCGAGCTGTCGCAGGTGATGCGCGACGCGTCGATCTGCGGTCTCGGCCAGGCTGCGCCGAATCCCTTCGACTGCGTCATCAAATACTTCCCGCACGAGCTGGAGACAGTGAAACCATGAACGCGATTACTCCTACCGTTACATTCGAACTCAACGGCCGCGAAGTCGCGGCGCTGCCCCACGAAACCCTGATCGAGGTCGCCGGCCGCGAAGGCATCGAGATCCCGCGCCTGTGCTACAAGGAAGGCTACGAAGCCGTCGGCAACTGCCGCTCCTGCATGGTCGAGATCGACGGCGAGCGCGTGCTCGCCCCGTCCTGCTGCCGCCACCCGAGCCAGGGCATGAAGGTCACCACCGACAGCCCGCGCGCGCTCGCCTCGCAAAAGATGGTGCTCGAACTGCTGATGGCCGACATGCCGGAAGCCGAGTACACACGCAAGAACGAAGTCGACGTCTGGGCCGAAAAGCTCGGCCTGGGCCTGTCGCGCTTCCCGCGCACGCGCGCCCAGCCGCAGCGTGACGATACCCATGCCGCGATCACCGTCAACCTCGACGCCTGCATCCAGTGCACGCGCTGCGTGCGCGCCTGCCGCGACGAGCAGGTGAACGACGTGATCGGCCTGGCCTTCCGCGGCGAGAACGCGAAGATCGTGTTCGACCAGGACGACCCGATGGGGGCCTCTACCTGCGTGGCCTGCGGCGAATGCGTGCAGGCCTGCCCGACCGGCGCCCTGATGCCGGCGCGCGAAGTGGCCTTGAGCATTCCTGATAAACAGGTCGATTCGGTCTGCCCGTACTGCGGCGTCGGCTGCCAGCTGACCTACAACATCAAGGACAACAAGATCCTGTACGTGGAAGGGCGCGACGGCCCGGCCAACCAGAGCCGCCTGTGCGTCAAGGGCCGCTACGGCTTCGACTATGCGCACCACCCGCACCGCCTGACCAAACCCCTGATCCGCCGCGAAGGCATGCCGAAGACCGGCGACTTCGTCATGGACCCGGACCGCGTGCTCGACGTGTTCCGCGAAGCGACCTGGGAAGAAGCGCTGGCGCTGGCCGGCGGCAAATTGGCAAACATTCGCGACACCCACGGCGGCAACGCGCTGGCCGGCTTCGGCTCGGCCAAGGGCAGCAACGAAGAAGCCTACCTGTTCCAGAAGCTGGTGCGTACCGGCTTCCAGACGAATAACGTCGACCATTGCACCCGTCTGTGCCACGCCTCCTCGGTCTCGGCCCTGCTGGAAGGGATCGGTTCGGGCGCCGTGTCGAACCCGGTGATGGACGTGACGCGCGCCGAAGTCATCGTCATCATCGGCGCCAACCCGACCGTGAACCACCCGGTGGCGGCCACCTGGATCAAGAATGCCGTGCGTACCGGCGCCAAGCTGATCGTCCTGGATCCGCGCCGCTCGGAGCTGGCGCGCCATGCGCACCGCTACCTGCAGTTCAAGCCGGACACCGACGTCGCCCTGCTCAACGCGATGATGCACGTGATCGTCAGCGAAAAGCTGGTGGACAAGGACTTCATCGCCAGCCGCACCATCGGCTACGAGCAGCTGGAGGCGAACGTCGCCGAGTACAGCCCGGAAGCGATGGCGCCGATCTGCGGCATCGACGCCGAGACCATCCGCTACGTGGCGCGCCTGTATGCGACCTCGAAGGGCTCGATGATCCTGTGGGGCATGGGCGTCTCGCAGCACATCCACGGCACCGACAACGCGCGCTGCCTGATTGCGCTGGCGCTGATGACGGGCCAGATCGGCCGTCCCGGCACCGGCCTGCATCCGCTGCGCGGCCAGAACAACGTGCAGGGTGCGTCCGATGCCGGCCTGATCCCGATGATGCTGCCGGATTACCAGCGCGTCGACAACCCGGCCGCCCGTGCAAAATTCGAAAAAGCCTGGGGCGCAACGCTGGACCCGAAACCGGGCCTGACCGTGGTCGAAATCATGGATGCGATCGACCATGGCCAGATCAAGGGCATGTACATCATGGGCGAGAACCCGGCCATGTCGGACCCGGATGCGAACCACGCGCGCGCCGCGCTGGCCGCACTCGAACACCTGGTGGTGCAGGACATCTTCCTGACCGAGACGGCCTACCTGGCGGACGTGATCCTGCCGGCGTCGGCCTTCCCGGAAAAGACCGGTACCTTCACGAATACCGACCGCCTCGTGCAGCTGGGCCGCCAGGCGATCGACCCGCCGGGCGACGCGAAACAGGACCTGTGGATCATCCAGCAGATGGCCAACCGCCTCGGCCTGCCGTGGAATTACGGCCATGTCTCGGAAGTGTTCGACGAGATGCGCCACACGATGGCCAGCATCGGCGGCATCACCTGGGAGCGCCTGGAAAAGAACGGCGCCGTGGTCTACCCCTGCATGAACGAGGGCGACGTCGGCCAGCCGGTCGTGTTCACCGAGCTGTTCCCGCGCGAAGGCGGACGGGCACGGTTTGTCCCGGCCGATATCATCCCGGCCGACGAGCGTCCGGATGCCGAGTACCCGCTGGTCCTGATTACGGGCCGCCAGCTGGAACACTGGCATACCGGCAGCATGACCCGCCGCGCCACGGTGCTGGACGCGATCGAGCCCGATCCGGTCGCGCTGATCCATCCGCTGGACATGGAGCGCATGCGCATCACGCCGGGCGCACCGGTGACGATCGCCTCGCGCCGCGGCGAAGTGGTGCTGTATGCGCGTGCCGACGACAGCTCGCCGGTCGGCGCGATTTTCGTGCCGTTCTGCTACTACGAAGCGGCGATCAACAGACTGACCAACGCAGCGCTCGACCCGTTCGGGAAGATCCCGGAGTTCAAGTATTGCGCGGTCAAGCTCACGCCGGGCGGGGAGGTTGCACAGCAGGGCAGCTACGGTGGCGGCCAAATCCTGGCCGGCATGGCACAATCGGCAACATGAACTGTCCCGACCTGCCACGCTACCATCCGCAACTGTCCGACGCACGCGCCCATCTCACCCATGAGGTGAACGCGCTCGACGAACGGGGGCGCGCTTCGACCATCTCGATTCCGGCCGAGCGCCCCCTGACGGTGTACGTGGACAAGCGCGAGCTGGTCACCCTGATGACGCTGGGCGGCGCGCCGGAAGCCCTGACCCTGGGCTACCTGCGCAACCAGCGCCTGGTGCGCGCTATCGAGGACGTGGTCTCGGTACAGGTCGACTGGGCCGTCGATGCGGTGGCGGTCGTCACCCGCAACGGCATCGCCGATGTGGAAGAGCGCACGGCGAAAAAGGTCGTCACTACCGGCTGCGGGCAAGGGTCGGTATTTGGCGGATTAATGGATGAGGTCGAGACTATTTCGCTGAGTGATACTGCGAAGCTGAGTCAATCGGTCGTCTACCGCATCGTCGACACCATCCGCACCCAGCAATCGATCTACAAGCAGGCCGGTTCGGTGCACGGCTGCGCGCTGTTCTCGAATACCGGGGAACTGCTGTATTTCGTCGAAGACGTCGGCCGCCACAACGCGGTCGACGCCATCGCCGGCCTGATGTGGCTCGAAGGCATAAAAGGCGACGACAAGGTGTTCTATACCACCGGCCGCCTGACCTCCGAAATGGTCATCAAGGGCGCGCAGATGGGCATTCCCTTCCTGCTCTCGCGCTCGGGCACCACGCAAATGGGCCACATGGTGGCCCAAAAAGTCGGCATGTCGCTGCTGGCGCGCTGCTCCGGCAAGCACTTCCTGCTGCTGGCGGGGCAGGAGCGGCTCGTGTTCGAGCCCGAACTGCTCGACCTGCCGCATGTCCCGCGGACCGCCTGACGCAGTCGGACGGCCCGCCATGTCCCTGTTCGACGCCACGGCGCACGCCTTCGCGCTGCTGTTTTCCGGCGACGCGGCGCTCTGGCGCATCATCTGGGTTTCCCTCAAAACCAGCATCATCGGCCTGCTGCTGGCCACACCGCCTGCCGTGCTGATCGGCTATTGCGTCGCCATGCACCGCTTTCCGGGGCGGCGCATCGTTGTCTGGCTGGCCCAGTGCGCGCTGTCCCTGCCGACGGTCCTGATCGGCCTGCTGCTCTACCTGCTGCTGTCGCGCCGCGGCCCGCTCGGGCCGCTGGAGTGGCTGTTCTCGCAGTCGGGCATCATCCTGGGGCAGTTCGTGGTCGGCCTGCCGGTGCTGCTGGCCTTCACGCTGGCGGCGGTGCAGGGGCTCGACGCGCGCTATGCCGAAACGGCGCGCGCGCTGGGCGCCTCGCGCTGGCGCACCATGACCACCGTGCTGCATGAGGCGCGCTATGGCGTGATGGCGGCCGTGATCAGCGGTTTCGGGCGCGTGATCTCGGAAGTGGGCTGCGCGCTGATGGTGGGCGGGAACATCGAAGGCGAAACGCGCACCATCACCACGGCGATTGCGCTCGAGACGAGCAAGGGCGAGTTCGCGCAGGGAATTGCGCTGGGCATCGTGCTGGTGGCGCTGGCGCTGTTGATGAACGGCGCCCTGATGCTGCTGCAGGGCGAAGCGCATACTGCGGGAGGACGCGCATGAGCACTTTGCTGACGGTACGCGGCCTGAAAAAACGCCATGGCGAGCGCCTGCTGTTCGATATCGGGGAGCTGAACCTCGATGCGGCCAGCGCCTATGTGCTGACCGGCGTGAACGGCGCCGGCAAGAGCACGCTGCTGCGCGTGCTGGCGGGCCTGGAGACGGCCCAGGTCGACAGCGCCGTCTTCGAGGGCAAGCCGGTGGCCCTGCATCCGTATCCGCCGCTGCTGCGCCGTGCGATCGTTTATGTCCACCAGCATCCGATCATGTTTTCGACCAGCGTCGCGCAGAACATCGGCTACGGCTTGATGGCGCGCGGGGAAGCCAAGGCGCGCGTCGCGCAACTGGTGCGGGAGGCGATGGACTGGGCGGGCGTGGCCTACCTGGCCGACACCGATCCGGCGCGCCTGTCGGGCGGGGAAAAGCAGCGTGTGGCGCTGGCGCGGGCGCGCGTGCTGCAGCCGCGTCTGCTGCTGCTCGACGAGCCGACCGCCAACCTGGACGGCGCCGCGCGCGAACAGGTGATCGCCCTGATTCCGACCTTGATGGAGCAGGGGACCACGGTCGTCATGGCCTGCCACGACCGCGACCTGATCGGCCTGCCGGGCGTGCGCCGCCTGAAGCTGCGCGACGGCCATCTCGAATACCGGATGTGAACGAAAAAAAGCGGCCGAGGCCGCTTTTTTCATTTTGCCGTGCGCAGCTTACTTGCGCAGGGCACGGCGCTTGCGCGCGCTCGCGCCGGCAGCCAGCAGGGCGACGCCGAACAGGGCGAGGGAACCCGGTTCCGGCACTTCCGATGGGCTTTCCCCAAGCTTGAACTGGCCGTTCGAGCTGATGAAGAAATACTGTCCCGGACGGTTGGCGTAAGTGCCGCCCGTGCAGCCAGGACCCGTGAAGCCGGCGAACTGGCAAGCCACTTCATTGACCAGGGTGCGGGTCGGGCGGCCGACCGTGTTCGCATTCGTGAAGGCGAAGGACAGGATCGATTCCAGTGCCAGGTCCCTGCCTGCGCCGTTGAAGAAATAGCCGGTATCGAGCATGCCCGGGGCCGCCTTGGCGAAGACGCTGACCTGACCGTTGCGCGTCGGGATGCCGCTCTCGTCGACCAGGCCGCTGCCGCCCAGCACGCTGAACTCGGCGATCGCGTTGCCCAGGTTGGCGCCGTAGAAGCCGTTCGTGCCGCCGTACTGGCCGTTGACGGGGTTCTGGTACATGCGGATGGTGCCGCTGCCGAAGCTGAACGAGCCGCCGAAGGTGCCGGTGCCGGTGGCCTCGAAGGTGGCGGTGATATTGCCGCCGCGGTAGTTAATGGGGAACAGCGCGCCATTGCTGTCGGCCTGCTGGATGTTGAAGACGCCGGTTTCCTTGAACAGGAAAGCGTTGCCGCCGTTCGGGGTCAGCTGGATGAAGGCGTTGCCGTTGATGTCGAGGTATTCATTGATAACCTGGCCACCGGAAAAACCGCCGCCGGTTGGGTTGAAGACCCAGTTATTCATGACCGGACTCGCGATTGCGGCACCGGTCGTACTCAGCATCATTGCTGCTGCGCACATAAGTTTCTTAACGATATTCATTGTTAATCTTTCGACAAATAGTCGTCGGGGTGGGTGAACTTCTAGTAAAGCAAGCACCATGCCCAAAATAAATCTTCTTTATAATCAACTGATTACAATTATCAATGTTCACAATCGTACTGACGTGTAAAGAATATCGACAAGTCATTGTATCTATTGAGAATTTTTCGTTATCACTCTAGATTTACATTGAGCAAATCTGGCAAAATCGGCAATGCACTTTGGCACGATTGTTAAATGCGGCGGCTGATAAAAAACGCCAGCTCGAAAGCTGGCGTCATCGTGCCGGAAGAGTACGCGGCGCGCTTATGATTCGCGCGCCTGCGGATTACCGAGCAGCGCGCCATTGAACGGCGCCGGCCCGTCGCCGATCAGGATCTTGCCGTGTTCGTCGATTTCGAAGGTCCGGATCTGGCGGCTGTGCTTGCAGCCGCGCACCTTGATCACCGAAATCACGGTCCGCAGCTCGGACTGCGATTCGACATAGCGCTGCATGACCACGGCGTCGACCAGCACCGCGCTGCCATAAGGTGAAAAGCGCAGTTCCTGGTAGCGGTCTTCCAGTTCGCTCGTCATCATCACGGTCACGCCCTTGGCGCCAAGCACGGTGGCCATGCGGTAGAGCGACTCGCGGAAGTCTTCGCGGTACTCGGGCGACATTGCCAGCTCGAAGCCCGACAGCGAATCGAGCACGACGCGCGTGGCGCCGGTGGAGTCGATCAGGCCGACGAGTTCGTGCAGCATCTCGTCGACCGACAGGTCAAGTGCGCGCACGCTCATCATGGCCACCTGGCCCGAGCGCACGAGCGTGTCGAGCTTCTCGTTCATGATCTGGCTCGGGCTGCGTTCGAACAGGGCGACCACGCCGCGCTCGCCATTGGCTGCGCCCGCAGCCAGGAATTCGGCCGAGAGCATGGTCTTGCCCGATCCGGTGGGGCCGACCACCAGCACCGAATAGCCGGCCGGGATACCGCCGCCGAACATCTCGTCGAGCGTCGGTACGCCCGTCGAGATTTTCCCGACGGGGGTGCGCATCGGCGGTTCGGCGCCGAGCGGCTCGGGGGCGGGCAGGATGCGCGGGAAGATTTCGATGCCGTTTGAGCCGATGCGAACGGCGTGCAGGCCGGGGCGCTGCTGGCGGCCGCGCATCTTGATGATCTGCAGCTTGCGCGACATGGCGTTGCGCTGGATCACCTGGGTCAGCCAGATCAGGCCGTCGGCCACGGTGAAGATCGGGTTCTGGTCCGCTTCATTGGTGGTGTATTCGCCGACCAGGAAACTGGTCGCGTGCCAGGTCGTCATGTGCGCCACCAGGTGCTGCACGAAGGTTTGCAGCGCTGCCACTTCCTGCTGGTCGCCGCGCGCTCCCTGGATGAAGGATCGGAAGGAATCGATGAACACAAGCGCCGGTTTGTGTGCGCGCACTTCTTCCAGGATCTGCGCCAGCACGGCATCGTAATTGCCTTCCTCGACCTGGGGCGCGAGGCTGATGAAATTGACCGCGTCGCCGACCTTGTCGAAATCGAAGAAAGAGAACTGCTGCTGGTAGCGCAGCATTTTTACCGGCGGCTCGCCCATGGCGGTGAAGAACAGCGCCTTGCGCTCGGGCGAAGCGAGCCCGAACATGATCTGCTGGGCGAAGGTGGTCTTCCCGCTGCCGGGGGCCCCGCCGATGATATTGAACGACAACTCGGGCAAACCACCGCCAAGGATGGTGTCGAGGCCGGGAACGCCTGTTGCCAGCAGGCGCAGGTCAACTTTGTCGGTCATGCCGCTTACTCCTAAGTACTCTTGTTGTTGGTGTCGTCATTCGGAAAGGTCGCCTCCAGGAAGCGGACCGTCAGTCCCGCGCCGATCAGGTCGGCCAGCCCGGCCGTATACGATGCCAGCAGGGCGCGGTTCACTTCGGCGATCTCTTCCGATGTCCGCCCATCGAGGCAGCGCTCGAAATCCGGGAAGATGGAACGCGGCGCGCCCGTCGTCGACTGCGGCAGCCAGGGAAAGGCGGACACGTGATTGGCAAGGGTGCGCGTGAACAGCAGGTCGGTGCTCAAGGGCCCGATCAGCGGACCGAATTTCTTGAACAAGGCACGCCAGACCACGATGGCATCCTTTGCAGTAACCGCCCCAGTTCCGGGAACAAGGCGTCCAGTCATCGTCTCAAACAGCTCGGTCGGTATTGGCATGGCGTTGAAGCAACAGCAGCATGGCCCTTGACGATTTGTAGCGCCACGTCCCGGCCGGGTGAATAGATGTGTTCAGGACATCATTCTATCCGATTGCGGGCCGGTCGGACGATTCAAGGGGGGGAAGCGATCGGGATTTGCACGATCACTTCGGTGCCGTGCGAACGGGCCGCTTTAACGGTCAGTGTGCCTCCGTGCAGGCCGACGCGCTCCTGCAGGTCGAGCAGGCCAAAGCTGCTCGCCTTGCGCGGCGCGGCCATGTCGAAACCGATGCCGTTATCGACGATGCTCATTGTCAGCACGCCGTCCGCGACCTTCAGGCGTACGTTCACGCGGCTGGCCAGCGAATGGCGAAATACGTTGTTCAGGCCTTCCTGCAGCGCCCGGAAAACCGTCAGCAATTCCTCTTCGCCCATGATTAGCTCGTCGACGCCGGGTGCACCGCTGAGTTCGCACGCAATGCCGCTGGCGCGCGTGAATTTGCGTAGCTCCATGTCGACGGTGGCCATCAGCCCGAGTTCCAGGCCGGAGGGACGCAGTTCGCCCAGCAGCTGCTTGACCGAGCGCAGCGTGACGTCGACGTTATCGAGCGCGGCGCCGATGCGGTCGCGCAGGCGGTAGTGCCGGCTGGTGGTGTGCTGGTGCATCATGACGATGTCGATGCGCAGCGCCAGCAGGTTCTGGCCCAGCGAATCGTGCAGCTCGCGCGAAATGCGCCTGCGTTCGTCTTCGCGGGTGGCCAGCTGGTGTGCCAGCAGCGCATGCAGTTTTTGTTCGGAAGCGCGCAGAGCCGTTTCGGCGCGTTCGCAGGCGAAAATCTTTTCCACCAGGGCCTGGTTGACCAGCATCTGGTCCTGCGTCAGGCGCAGCATGGCGGCTTCGTGGGCGGCTTCGGCGTCGGCGCCGTCGCCATCGTCGCGCAGGTAATCGCCGTGCCCGAGGCGCTCGTCGCTCTGGCGCTGGCCACGCGCCTCAGTCTTGCGGCCGGATGGTTGTGTACGCATTTCGAATGCCAGTTGATTCGCCGCAAAGAATCCCGTGAAAGAAACTGCTACCTAGTCCAGACGCTAGGCAGTTTTGGTCGGCAAGTCAAGAAGAATGCTAACCGAGCGGCAAATTATGCAGCGTGAATGGATGCGGCAATTGCGGCAGCTTCCGCAAGTACGACCAAGGTTGGAGCCATGCCGGAGCGAATGGTTCACGCATGGGTTTCACTGAATCACATCAGGATGACGTCGTACTGTTCCTGGTGATAGCCTTTTTCGACCTGCAGCGAGATCTTCTTGCCGATGAAGTCGCCCAGCATTGCCAGGTGCTGCGATTCTTCCTCGAGGAACATGTCGACCACTTCCTGCGAGGCGAGGATGCGGAATTCGCGCGGATTGAACTGCTTGGCTTCGCGCAGCAGTTCGCGCAGGATTTCGTAGCAGATCGTGCGCGAGGTTTTGACTTGTCCCTTGCCGGAGCAGGCCGGGCAGGGCTCGCACAGGATGTGGGCCAGCGACTCGCGGGTGCGCTTCCTCGTCATCTCCACCAGGCCCAGCGCCGAGAAGCTGCTGACCGACACCTTGGTGCGGTCGCGCGCCAGCGTTTTCTTGAGCTCGGAGAGCACCTGGTTGCGGTGCTCGTTGTTCTCCATGTCGATGAAGTCGAGGATGATGATCCCGCCCAGGTTGCGCAGGCGCAGCTGGCGCGCAATCGCGTGCGCCGCTTCCAGGTTGGTCTTGAAATTATGTCCGCGATTTAAGGCATCTAAACCCCAACCTGCCTATTACCGGCAATCGCCACATAAATAATTATTTACATATTTCTTAGCACAAGCATGGCCGGTTTTTTTGCGGCTGAAGGGTAGAATTCCGGATGCGTAGTGACTGACCCAATTGGATTCATAGATTGGAACCAAAACGATATATCTTCAAATAGGCACCGCATAATCGGAACGTCTGCGGCACAATTCGAGATTTTAGTCCAATCGAGTTGTAGCAAAGCTTTCTTTCCGAAGGTAGTCTCATCATACGATGAGCTAGTCAAATGTAACAGATAGCGTTTTGGATGTTTCTGTTCAATCCACCACGTTTTTCCTGCTGTCGCCTGCTCGCTATTGATCTTTGTACAGTTTGGAAGCCATGCTGCATCAGTACTTTCGAACTCTTCAACATCAGAGGGGTGTTTAAGTTGAGGTATCACCGTAGCGGCCACGCCGGCTACAAGGAGCGCATCCGGATCACTGAATAAGTAGGACTCCACCATTGGTCTTAACAAATGAAAAGAACATCTCTCCTTAATTTGTTGTCGATACCTGGTACGTGTCTGCTCGTCATATTTTTCCAAAACTTTCTCTACTGCCTGCCGGAATTGTCGTGCAATCAATTCCTCGTTTCCAAGATTTCCGAGTTCCACGTCGTCGATTACTATGACTAAATCTGCGGGCACTCCTTTTTTTCCAATGCATGCTTCCACAATCATTGTTCTAGCTAACGCCAGCATAGAAGTATTGATAGGGCCGCCGTCAATAAGCGGATTGCTGGTCGCTCCATGTTCATATTGCGGCGTATCCCAAACGACGTCTTTCCCATTCATTTTAGATGGAAAATGTTTTTCAAGCGATTTGTGCAGGGCTACCTTTTCCATTTGGCCTGTAACAATAAGCTTAATCACTGGCATGATTAATCCTCATCTTCGTTACTGCCGATTTCACCTTTTTCGTATAGCTCGCCAATGCGAAATTCAGCAAGCCAATTAAGGTCGCATAGGTTATCGAGCCTGGTCGGAAGGGATGAGCCGATTCCTTCAGGCTTCATTACGAAAACTCTTTGCGCTTCACCGGTGAGTTCATCCAATAGAACAGTCGAATGAGTCGAAAGTAGTATAGTAACGTTGTGTAATTTTGCCCAACGGCTTGCTCTACGAAGAAAGACACGAATAGCAAAAGGATGTAAGCTGTTTTCCGGTTCATCAATTGCCAAGACACTTTCATCTTCGGCACTCGCGACCTCGCAAAGGAGAACTAACAGCTGTAAAAAGCCATTAGCTTCTCCTGATAACGGGCGCGAATAATCAGAATTTGTGCTGTACACTTGGGCCGCAAGCGTATTTCCGGCTTCAGAAAAATCTATTCCGGCAACGGAATTGGGGAACGCTGCAGCTAACCCATCAACTACAAACTGATATCGATGTCTATTGTTTTTCTCTTGTGACCAACGCCGCAGAACAGTCAACACATTGGCACCACGAGCCTGCAATTGGCCACGATCCAAGATGTTTGAACCGTTCTGTCTAATTGACCATAAATCCGGGTCGTGGTAAACCGCCGTTCTCTGCATGAAGTTAGCAATAACGCGAAGAGATGGGTCAGAGTAATTGGCGTCAAATAATGCGCGAACCCCCAGCAATTTTGTAGACGGAAGTCGTTCATTTCCGTACGTAAAATTGCCGAGGCTGTCTCGTGAAAAAATTTCACGCCCGTCATCGGTTAGCCGCTCGGCTGTTATAGGGTCTATTGACCCGTTGCGTGAAATTAGCTGCATACGCCAACTCACTTCGCCGATGTCCAAACCGATTTCTATAGGTTCTGTTTCAGGTGCATCCCAACTTCTCAAATTACTACTTCCGCTAAGAACCACGCTAACCGCCTCGGGGAGACCTCGTTCATACGATAGACGTAATAATTTTAGGATTTGGAATAGAGTGGTCTTCCCCGCACCGTTCGCACCAATAAGGACGCTTACTTGTTCCGGGGTCCAGCTAACGTTTTTCAATGCCCGTAGGTTTCTTACATAAATAGAAAATCTCGGAGCTTGCACTGGTCGCGAAACATCTTTAATAAGCGGCACTTCTGTCACCATGCCAATGTTTTCATGCGCCGTGAGACGCAATTCTTTTTTTGACCAATTGCTTAGATGCGTCAAAACTTTATTTTTAAATCCGTCCCCCGCTCCCCATTCGAAGCAGCAGAGATCCCAAACTGATGAATCTTGTCTTAGCAGTTCTTCTACTTGGACGCCAACGGCTTCGGCGTAGGTACGAACTACTTTGATTTGTGCTTCGATGAACTGCCTTTTCCGCAGTCTAATATGGCCTCCAGCTAAAACTAACGCCGGGTCTTGTTCTAAGAAATTTAACCGGTCGGTTGCAGCAGATACTAAGTTATCGAGCCACGCAGTTGCTGCGCGAGATGCTTCGGCAACGACGGCAGCGTAAAGATTAAGACCAGCATAAGCACCGCGGCGGCGACAGGTGGCATAGACTACAGAGGCATAACGGGCCTTAGTAATAACATCATAAATCCCTGCAAGCGGATCGCTAAGGGGGACGCCAATAGGAAGATTATGGCTCATGACGTCACGAAGCTGTCGATCTACAATATCACGTTCTGCAGAGCTGAGAAGGTTCGTCGAGTTTTCAATAAATGCCTCGGCGTCGACAATTTCCTCCTCTAGCTGCGCCGCGATTTCACTACGAATTAGTTCAACACGTTTGTCGATTGCAGACAGCAAACTCTGTCGGTCATCTTTTAAGGTATCAAAGGCGACAATCTGATCATGCTGCAAGTTACGTAAGCCACTGCTTTCTAACGAAGCGAAGCATTCGCCTATTTTTAGATCTTGTCCATACTCTCGGTCGCCCTCGGCCCCGTTGACTTGCTCAGCATCGCCATGGTCAAGTAGAACCATCAAAGTGCGAGGGAGAGCGAGTCGAAGTTCCGCGTCTCCTACAAGCGAACGTAAAAGGGCGCGGATAGGGTCACCTGGCGCATCCTTGAAAGTAGCGCAAAGGATCACTACTGCTCGTGGATTACGAAGAAACTCTTGCAAGTCCCGGCGTGATTCGACAACCCCGTCAAGCCCACGAGTATCGATCAACTCTAGATCGAGGCCGAGTTGACTGCCTGGGAGCGTTTCAGGCACAAAAACGGTCATGCGGCGTGGGAGCATCGCACTTCCCTCCAACCCATGGTTGATTGCCTCAAAGGTAGACTTCAGCTCCCTAAGATTAGCTACGTTTGCCTCCCACTCCCAGTCCGTTTTTGTTCTTTTTTCGAGCGATGCTCGCTCAAGCAAATGCGTAGCAAAGTCCTCTGGAGAAGAATATTTAAGGGCCTCAATCTCGAACGGCCTTACTGTACGACGTTTGCGTAGCCGATTTTCTAAGTAGGTTTCCTGATATTCGACATAATTTGTCATGCCTCTTATAACACGCTGCACTTCTTGAGAAGACGGATCAGAGTCATCCTCGTCGCTGCGGCGTGAGTTTGGCTGGACTCGGCGCCATTCGTCCGCAGCATATATTTCGATTTCGGTTTTTATGTCGGAATATGAGAACGGCTCAATATTTAGCCGCATGACTGATCCGTTATTGCTCTTCCTTATGCAAACTTCACATACTGTTGTGCGGCCAGATCCAATCGCGAGGACAGAACTACTTTTAAGGCTCGCTCGGTCTGTTGGCGCGGCTGCGATCAGAAGGTTAGCTGTCACTGCTATCAGCGATGATTTCCCCACGCCAACACTGCCAATGAAGACAACAGGATGTGAACGATTATCCAGAAACGCATGCTTGGATTCGATTGTATTAATCCATTGACGAGCGGTTTCATGTGCCTCAATAGGCGCAGTTGCTGGGGCAATTTCTAATGCCTTAAGCTGCGTAATGACCGAACCCGCGCGTTTGCTGATGTCGTTTTTCATATTTGAAGAAATGCTCAAGCGTTCGTTTGGTAAACGCAAGTTAATAAATATATTAAGGGTACTGCGCTATTTTAACTCAGCATTTAACCGTTAGTTACATCAGGATGACGTCGTACTGTTCCTGGTGATAGCCTTTTTCGACCTGCAGCGAGATCTTCTTGCCGATGAAGTCGCCCAGCATTGCCAGGTGCTGCGATTCTTCCTCGAGGAACATGTCGACCACTTCCTGCGAGGCGAGGATGCGGAATTCGCGCGGATTGAACTGCTTGGCTTCGCGCAGCAGTTCGCGCAGGATTTCGTAGCAGATCGTGCGCGAGGTTTTGACTTGTCCCTTGCCGGAGCAGGCTGGGCAGGGCTCGCACAGGATGTGGGCCAGCGACTCGCGGGTGCGCTTCCTCGTCATCTCCACCAGGCCCAGCGCCGAGAAGCTGCTGACCGACACCTTGGTGCGGTCGCGCGCCAGCGTTTTCTTGAGCTCGGAGAGCACCTGGTTGCGGTGCTCGTTGTTCTCCATGTCGATGAAGTCGAGGATGATGATCCCGCCCAGGTTGCGCAGGCGCAGTTGGCGCGCAATCGCATGCGCCGCTTCCAGGTTGGTCTTGAAGATGGTGTCCGCGAAATTTCGGCCGCCCACATAGCCGCCGGTATTCACGTCGATCGTCGTCATCGCCTCGGTCTGGTCGACGATCAGGTAGCCGCCCGATTTCAAATCGACGCGGCGCCCCAGGGCGCGCAGGATTTCCTCTTCCACGCCGTACAGGTCGAACAGCGGACGCTCGCCGGTGTAATGCTGCAGGCGCGCCAGCACGCTGGGCGTATACACCTTGGCGAATTCCACCAGCATGGCGTGGTTTTCGCGCGAGTCGACCTGGATCGTCGCCGTCTCGTCGTGCACGAAGTCGCGCAGCACGCGCTGGGCCAGGTTCAGGTCCTGATACAACAGGCTCGTGGCAGGGCGGGTACGCGCGCCGGTCTGGATCGCGGCCCAGGTTTTGCGCAGGTAATCGATGTCGGCCGCGAGGTCCGTGTCGGACGCTTCCTCGGCCTGGGTGCGCACGATGTAGCCGCCTTTTTCCTCGGCGGGCAGCAGGCCCGCCATGCGCGTGCGCAGCAGTTCGCGGTCGGCTTCCTTCTCGATCTTTTGCGAGATGCCGATGTGGTTATCCTGCGGCAGGTAGACCAGCATGCGGCCCGCGATCGAAATTTGCGTCGACAGGCGCGCGCCCTTGGTGCCGATCGGATCCTTGATCACCTGCACCGTCAGCACCTGGCCGTCGAACAGCAGCTTTTCGATCGGCGTCGGCGGGGTGTTGGTGTTGTCGTGCGGGCGCGCTTCCCAGATGTCGGCCACGTGCAGGAAGGCGGCGCGTTCCAGGCCGATGTCGATGAAGGCCGACTGCATCCCCGGCAGCACGCGCACCACTTTGCCCGAATACACGTTGCCGGCCAGGCCGCGCGTGAGCGTGCGTTCGATGTGCAACTCCTGCACCGCGCCCTGCAGGACCAGCGCCACGCGCGTTTCCTGCGGAGTGATATTGATGAGGATGTCTTCGTTCATGGCACGCTGGGCACGGGGATATTGTTCAGAGTGCCATGATACACGCTGGGCAAGGGAGGAGGCGGGGGAAGTGGCGGTTTGGAAGTGGCCCGGCCCACCCTACAATTAAATGACGACGCGGGCCCGGCGCAGCAGTGCCGCCGTCTCGAACAAGGGCAAGCCCATGATCCCCGAGTGACTGCCCTCGATATGCTCGATGAACAGCGCCGCCATGCCCTGGATGCCGTAGCCTCCGGCCTTGTCGTAAGGCTCGGGCGTGGCGCAGTAGGCGCGGATGGCCTGCGGCGTCAGTTTGGCAAAGCGCACGTTCGATACTTGCGTGACGTGCTCGGCCATGTCGGTGAAATGCACCGCGACCGTCGTCAGGACCTGGTGGGTGCGGCCCGAGAGGCGTTCGAGCATGGCGGCAGCCTGCGCCGGGTCGGCCGGTTTGCCGAGGATCTCGTCTTCCAGGGTCACGGTCGTGTCGGCGGTCAGGACCGGGCGCAGCGGCTGGCGGCGATGTTGCAGCACCTTCCAGGCAAAAGCGCCTTTCTCGAGCGCCACGCGCACCACGTAATCGTGTGCCAGTTCGCCGGGACGCACGTCCTCGGTGACGTCGGCCGAGCCGCGTGCAGGATCGCTGCGCAGCATCAGCAAGTCGAAGTCCACGCCGACCTGGCGCAGCAGTTCGCGGCGCCGCGGGCTTTTCGAGGCGAGGTAGATTTTTTTGTCTAGCACTTTCATGGGAGACCTGGCATCAGACGCGGTGGTACGGATGGTTCTGGGTAATGGACCAGGCGCGGTACAGCTGTTCGGCCAGCATCACGCGCACGACACCGTGCGGCAGCGTCATGCTGGAAATACGGATCAGGCCTTCGGCGCGCGCTTTGAGTTCGGGATCGAGGCCGTCGGCCCCGCCGATGAGGAAGGCGGTATCGCGGCCGTCCTGCTGCCAGCCCATCAATTGCTGGGACAGGCCGACACTGGTGAGGTCCTTGCCGCGCTCGTCGAGCGCGATGATGCGCACGCCTTTCGGCAGTGCGGCTTCGATGCGCTCGCGTTCGAGCGCCATCGCGGTGGCGGCCGTCTTGCTGCCCGAACGTTCGACCGGCTTGATTTCCTTGAGCACGATGCGCAGCTCGGGCGGCATGCGCTTCGTGTACTCGGAGAAACCGGTTTCTATCCAGGCGGGCATTTTATGGCCAACCGCAGCGATGATCAGTTGCATTGAAGCTTGGAACTCAGTGAAAAATTAGTCGGCAGCCTTCTTGGCGACGCGCTTGATGACTTTCTTCACCGGTTCGGCGCTGGCGGCAACGGCGGGTGCCGCGACCTTGCGCTTTGGCGGCTTGGCCTTGGTCGCTTCGACAGCGGCGATCTCGGTCCGGCTTGGCGCGACCGTGATGGTCTTGCCGACAGGCTTAGATACACGCTTGGCCGCTGGTTTTTTCGCAGCCGGCTTGCCGATGGTGTCGCTTGCCTTGGCGGTCGTGGCGCGCTTGGCCGCAGGTTTGCGCTCGTTGATCGGCTTGACCACCGGCGCATCCTGGTTTGCAGCCAGGTGTTTCGACTTGACCTTCGGCTCGGCAGCTTCCGCCGCTTCGACCGTCGACTTGCGCTTGGCGGCGCCCAGCTTGACCGGCTTCTCGCCCCAAATTTCCTCGAGACGGTAGTACTGGCGAATGGCTGGCTGCATGATGTGGACGATCATGTCGCCCAGATCGACCAGCACCCATTCACCGGTGTCCTCGCCTTCCATGCCGATGATCTCGCCGCCCGACGCCTTGACCTTGTCGCGCACCGAGGCGGCCAGCGCCTTGGTCTGGCGGTTCGACGTACCCGAGACGACCGCAATCCGGTCGAACAGGCTGGTCAGCCCGGTCGTATCGAACAGCATGATCTCCTGGCCCTTGACGTCCTCGAGGGCGTCGACGACGACCGCTTGCAGTTTTTTGATATCCATTAGCTCTTGTATAAATTATGTTGTTGAATATAGTCTAGCACTACCGGCGGGACGAGCGTTTTCATAACCGCCCTGGCGTCCGTAGCCGACGCCCCACTTCCATGCAGTACCGCGCGCACTTGGGTGGCCGAGATATCGACCGCCAGGCTATGCGCCAGGCACACCAGGCCGGAAGGCGTGGTGCGCACGTGTTCTGGTGGCGCCAAACGGGGCGCCAGTTCTTGTGCTACCGCGGGCGGCAGCGCTTCTTGTTCCAGGGTATAACCCGGCCGCGCCGCCACGCCGATGTTGGCGAGCGCGAACAGTTGCTGCCAGTCGCGCCAGCTTTCCAGGTTCTGCAGCTGGTCGGCGCCCATCAGGAAGACGATCGAGGCATCCGGCCCCAGTTCTTCGCGCAAGCCGCGCAGCGTTTCGACCGTGTAAGTCGGCGCGCCGCGCGTGAGTTCGCGCTGGTCGACGATCACCGGCAGCCCGGTATCGCGGAAGGCCAGTTCCAGCATCGCCACGCGCGCCGCGTCGCTCGCCTCCAGGCGCGATTTCTGCCACGGTTTGGCCGGCAGCACGTGCAGCGCATCGGGGTGCAGCAGATCGCAGAACAGCCGCGCCAGCGCGATGTGGCCATGGTGGACGGGATCGAAACTGCCCCCGAGCAGGGCGACGCATGCGTTCACGCCTGGACTCACCGAGACAGCCAGTCCCGGTGCGGCAGGAAATCAGTGTACAGCGCAGCTTCCGCGCTGCCCGCTTCCGGATGCCAGTCGTAGCGCCATTTCACGATCGGCGGCAGCGACATCAGGATCGCCTCGGTGCGTCCGCCCGACTGCAGGCCGAAGTGGGTGCCGCGGTCCCAGACCAGGTTGAACTCGACATAGCGCCCCCGGCGGTAGGCCTGGAAATCGCGTTCGCGCTCGCCATACGGCGTGTCCTTGCGTGCCTGCAGGATCGGCAGGTAGGCTTTCAGGAAGCCGTCGCCGACGCTGCGTACCATCGCAAAGGCGTCGTCGAAGGGCAGCTCGTTGAAGTCATCGAAAAAGATGCCGCCGACGCCGCGCGCTTCCTTGCGGTGCTTGATATAAAAATACTCGTCGCACCATTTCTTGAAACGCGGGTGCAGCGCGTCGCCATACGGCGCCAGTGCGTCGTGGCAGACCTGGTGGAAGTGGCGTGCATCTTCCACATTCCCGTAATAGGGCGTCAGGTCCATGCCGCCGCCGAACCACCAGACCGGGTCCTGTCCCTCGGCGGTCGCTTCGAAAAAGCGCACGTTCATGTGGACCGTCGGCGCGTGCGGGTTGCGCGGATGCAGCACCAGCGACACGCCCATCGCTTCCCAGGCGCGGCCCGCCAGTTCCGGACGGCTCGCCGCCGCCGACGGCGGCAGGTTCGCGCCCGTCACGTGCGAGAAATTCACGCCGCCGCGTTCCAGGACATTGCCTTCCTCGATCAGGCGCGAAATGCCGCCGCCGCCTTCGGGGCGTTCCCAGCTGTCCGTCAGGAAGGCCTTGCCGTCCACTTCTTCCAGTCCGGCGACGATACTTGCCTGCAGGTCGAGCAGCCAGGCTTTGATGGCGGAAGGGGAGGGGGTGGACATGAAGGCGTGCGTCGTGAAAGAAAAATAAGAGGGGGATTGTACACTGCGGCGTGCTAATGGGGCAGCGTTTGATCCGACGGGAGACCGCGTGGGCACAAGTGCCCACCCTACGTAGGGTGGGCACTTTGTATAGCACAGACACATAGGTAACAGGTGTCTAGACACATAGGTGACACTGCCGGGTTAAATTTTAGCGCCTTGTAAGTTGAATTTGGGTGACCTCTCGGTTACAGAAAATCACTTGGAAGAGCCCGTCTTCGTTGGCTGGACGGATGGCTACGTGCTCACCTGTTAAACCCTCGCCGACGAAGTAGTCGTGTCCTTTGAAGGTGAGCTGGCCATGTTGCCGGACCCGGCGCACGATGTCTTCATGGTCGTATTCAATAGCCGGTGGCTGAGCCGGAAGAGCCCTGGCACTGCGATGGTATCGCGTAATCGGTGGTTTCTGTCCTAAGGCTTCGTGGGGGCGTATCAGGTTGTACTGGTCACGCCATTCATCGAAAGCGACCTGGCATGCCGATATCGAATTGAAGCCGAAGCGTGCGAGCAAGTCGCGCTTGAGCGTACGGTGAAAGCGCTCGTCCTTGCCCTGGGTTTGCGGGTGAAGCGGCCTGCTATGGCTGACGCGAATTCCAAGACGAATGAGCCAGACTTCCAGGCGCGATAAGGTCTCGTGTCCTGACGTTCCCCATGGCGGGCCGTTATCACAGGTAATTCGTTCGGGTAGCCCATACAACTGAAATGCCCGCGTCAGCGCGCTGCGCACCTCGTCGCCAGTCTCGCCCGAGCAGGCAGTCAATGCGATGGAAAAGCGCGAATAGTCGTCCAGAACAGTCAGCGGGTGGCAACGGCCGGCACGTGGATCGGTCAATGCGAAATGACCTTTGAAATCCATTTGCCAAAGCTGGTTAGGCGCCTCATGCTCGAAGCGCTTCGTTGCCGGCCTGGTTCGATCGGATTGCGGCACCAGTTGGCAACCATGCCGACGCAGGATCGCGGCAATCGTATTTGGGTGCGGCGCAATGTCGTCAGGCAGCAAGGCACGCAACTTGCGCGCTCCCCAGCACGGGTACCTCTTATGCAATGCCAATACCTGTTCCTCGACTCTGGCGCTGCAGCGTCGGGGCATTGATAACGGACGCCTGGAACGGTCGTTCAGGCCCTCCTTGCCGTGTTCGAGGTAGAGATTGCGCCACTTGTAGCCTGTCTTTCGGCTGACGCCGAAAGACAGGCACAGGGCCTGCATGTCCGTGTTGGGCTCTGCCGCCAACATCGCAAACTCGAGTCGAGAAGACATTTGGTTACTCTCTTTCCAGGGCATCGCACACTCCATTTGTAGGCTGTGCAATGATCATAAAAGTGTTACCTATGTCTCTAGACAAGTGTTACCTATGTCCCTGTGCTGAACACACTTGTGCCCACGCGGTACCACGGCTCTGGAATCGAAACCTTATTTAATCCCGCGCCACCCGATATCACGCCGGAACTGCGCCCCATCGAAGCGAATCTTCTCGACGCCTTCATACGCCTGCTTCTGCGCCATGCGAACGCTGTCGCCCAGCCCCACGACACAGAGAACACGCCCGCCATTGGTCTGCAGCGTGCCGCCCACGTTGGTGGTGCCCGCATGGAAGGTCACGCACTCCGCCGTCTCGGCCGGGATGCCCTCGATGACATCGCCCTTGCGCGGGCTGTCCGGATAGCCCGCGGCCGCCATCACCACGCCCACTGCCGTACGGCGGTCCCATTCGAGTTCGACCGCATCGAGCGTGCCGTTGCAGGCGTGTTCGAGCACGGTGAGGTAATCGCTTTTCAGGCGCGTCATGATCGGCTGGGTTTCCGGGTCGCCCATGCGGCAATTGAATTCCAGCGTGCGCGGGTTGCCTTCGCTATCGATCATCAGGCCGGCATACAGGAAGCCGGTGAACACGATGCCGTCCTTGGCCATGCCCTGGATGGTCGGGTTGATGATCTCGCGCATCACGCGCGCATGCATGGCCGGCGTGACGATCGGGGCCGGCGAATAGGCGCCCATGCCGCCGGTGTTCGGGCCTTCGTCGTGGTCCTTCAGGCGTTTATGGTCTTGCGAGGTCGCCATCGGCAGAATGTTTTTGCCGTCGCACATGACGATGAAGCTGGCTTCTTCGCCGGCCAAAAATTCCTCGATCACGATGCGCGCGCCGGCGTCGCCGAAGGCGTTATCGGACAGCATGTTGTCGACCGCGGCATGCGCTTCCTCGAGCGACATCGCCACGACCACACCCTTGCCGGCTGCCAGGCCATCGGCCTTGATGACGATCGGTGCGCCATTCGCGTCGATATAGGCGTGCGCCTGGGCCGCGTCGGAGAAGGTCTGGTAAGTCGCGGTCGGGATGCCGTGGCGCTGCATGAAGGCCTTGGCGAAGTCTTTCGAGCTTTCCAGCTGCGCCGCTTCGCGCGTCGGCCCGAAGATTTTGAGGCCGCGTGCGCGGAACAGGTTGACGATGCCGGCGGCCAGCGGCCCTTCCGGTCCGACCAGGGTCAGGGCGATGTGTTCGGCCACCACGAAGTCGGCCAATGCGGCCGGGTCCGTGATCTCGACGTTCACCAGGCGCGGATCGGCCGCGGTGCCGCCGTTGCCGGGCGCGACATATACCATCTGCACGCGTTCGGATTGGGCCAGTTTCCAGGCCAGGGCGTGTTCACGGCCACCAGAGCCGACTACCAGGATCTTCATAGGGTGCTCGCGCTTGTTTGATCTTTAATACTGCTGATTATTCGACGATGACGGCGTTGGTATAGATTTCCTGCACGTCGTCCAGGTTTTCCAGCGCGTCGATCAGCTTTTGCATCTTGATCGCGTCGTCGCCGGTGAACTCGGTCTCGGTGGCAGGCTTCATGATGACTTCGGCCACCTCGGCCTTGAAGCCCGCCTTTTCCAGGGCGTCCTTGACGTTCGAGAAGGCGAACGGATCGCACAGCACTTCGAAGCCGCCTTCCTCGTCCTGCACCACGTCTTCGGCGCCGGCTTCGAGCGCCGCTTCCATCAGCTTGTCTTCATCCACGCCGGGCGCGAACAGGAACTGGCCGGTGTGGGTAAACATGAAGGCGACCGAGCCTTCGGTGCCCATGTTGCCGCCGAATTTGCTGAAGGCATGGCGCACTTCGGCCACGGTGCGCACGCGGTTGTCGGTCATGCAGTCGACGATGATCGCCGCGCCGCCGATGCCGTAGCCTTCGTAGCGGATTTCTTCGTAGTTGACGCCTTCGAGGCTGCCCGAGCCGCGCTGGATGGCGCGCGTGACGTTGTCCTTGGGCATGTTGGCGTCGGCCGCCTTGTCGACCGCCAGGCGCAGGCGCGGGTTGGCGTCGATGTCGCCGCCGCCCATGCGGGCGGCAACGGTGATTTCCTTGATCAGTCGGGTCCAGATCTTGCCGCGCTTGGCATCAGTGGCGGCTTTTTTGTGCTTGATATTGGCCCATTTGCTGTGTCCAGCCATGTCGAGAATTCCTTAGACGGTATGCAAGAATGGCCGACATTCTAGCATGCGCCCCGTCTGCAAAAGGCGACATGGTGTTATGGAAACAACAACAGCGTTCCCCACGCAACGAGCCCGAGGCCGGCGACGCAAGCAACCACGGGGCCGCCCGGCACCAGCTTTTCGAGCATCACCAGTCCCGCCAGGCCCAGCAGTGCGCCGAGGTTGGTGACGCCGGCCGCGAACAGCAGCAGCATCAGCAGCCAGCAGCAGCCGACGCAGTACAGGCCGTGGGAAAAGCCCATGCGCAGGGCGCCCCACAAACCCGGACGCCAGCCGGTGATCACGAAGGACAGCGGCGCCCGGCAATGGTGGAGGCAGGCATGCTTGGCCGGTGTCCACTGGTAAACGCCGGCCGCCACCAGCAGCAGCCCGTAGCCGCTCACGTTGACGATCGCCATGCTGGTGTCGAGCGCCCCGGCGTCGTGCAGCGCCCACTGCGCCAGGGTGGCGCCGGCGCCGAAGCCGATCCAGGTGGACAGGTAGCCGAAGACAAAGAAGAAGGTTCCCACGTTCGGAAAGCGCACCGCCTGCGCCAGCCGGTTGATGTGGGCAAACAGCAGGATCACGGGCGTGGCCGCCGGCAAGGTAATGGCCGAGAGCATCGCCGCCCACATCGCCAGCACCAGCCCCAGCTCGGCCGCGCGATAAGGCGGCGGCATGGCGCCTGCCGCCTCGCCAGGCAAGACCTGCAGATCGAGCGCCGTGATGCGCAGGGCGCGAAATACCAGGCAGGCCCAGCAGATTGCGACCAGCACCGCTACACAGGCAATGACGAAGGGCCGTTCGCGGCCGGGCCGGGTGTCGACACGGATCAGCGAGTTCATGCAAGCGCTCCCGAGCGGGCCGGGCCCAAAGGCCGCGGCGAGCGTGCCGGCGGCCGCTTCTTGCTCCAGTTCGGCATTGTGGCTCCTCATGGTTGGTGAATGCAGAGGTTGGACTACGCAGCCGGTCTTGCGTTCCGAGGTACTGCCCAGCTTGATTTTGTGCTTGGCCGTACAATCGTCCGATGACCCCGCCTGAACCTGCCGCGACTGCACCCTCCATGCCACGCCCGGCCTTCCTGGCCGGCCTCGCGATTGCCATCGGCGGTGCCGTTTTGTTTTCCACGAAGGCTGTCGTCGCCAAGCTGCTGTACCGATACCACATCGATGCAGTGACATTGATCGCGTTCAGAATGCTCTTCTCGTTTCCGGTGTTTGCCGCCGTCGCGTTCTGGAAGATGCGCACCGAAGCGCCTCTCAGCTGGGCCGACCGCTGGCGCATTACCGGCCTCGGCCTGCTGGGCTACTACCTGTCGAGCTATCTGGATTTCCTCGGCCTGCAATACATCTCGGTCGGGCTCGAGCGCCTGATCCTGTTCCTGACGCCCACCTTCGTGCTGATCATCAGCGCCACGCTGCTCAAGAAACAGATCGGCCCGGCGCAATGGGGCGCGCTCGTGCTGTCCTACTGCGGGATCGTGCTGGTCTTCATGCACGACCTGGCCGGCGGCGACGCCGGCAGCACGGCGCTCGGTTCCCTGTTCGTGGTGGGCTCGGCCCTCAGCTACGCCGTCTACCTGCTGAGCACGGGCGAAATGGTGCGCCGCATCGGCTCGCTGCGCCTGGTGGCCTATGCGATGTGCGTATCGAGCGTGGCGTGCGTGGCGCAATTTTTCCTCCTGCGCCCGGCCTCGCTGCTGGTGCAGCCGATGGAGGTGTACGCGCTCTCGCTCGTGAACGGCGTTTTCTGTACTATCTTCCCGGTGTTCATGACCATGGCTGCGGTGCAGCGCATCGGCGCCGCTACTGCGTCCCAGGCCGGCATGGTCGGCCCGGTGTCGACGCTGTTCCTCGGTTACCTGGTGCTGGGCGAGCCGATGACTGGGGTGCAGCTGGCGGGCACCGGTCTGGTGCTGGCGGGCATCGGCTTGCTGTCCCTGAAAAAATGAGAAAAGAGACGAGACTATGAAACCACGCATCGCGCTCATCGCGCACGACAAGAAAAAAGAAGAGATGATCACGCTCGCCGGCGAGTACCGCGACTTCCTGTCCGGCTGCGCCTTGACCGCTACCGGCACCACGGGCGCGCGCCTGATCAACGAGCTGGGCCTGGCGGTCGAGTGCAAGCATTCGGGGCCTTTCGGCGGCGACCTGCAGATCGGCGCCGAACTCGTCATGGGCAACATCGACTGCGTCATCTTCCTGCGCGACCCGATGACGCCGCAGCCGCATGAACCCGATATCAACGCGCTGGTGCGCGCCTGCGACGTCCACAACATCGCCTGCGCCACCAACGTCTCCACGGCCCACCTGGTGCTGGGCCAGCTCATCACAATCAACAAGGAGAAGAAAGCATGATGGCCAAGGCAATCCGCATGACCCGCACCGGCGGGCCGGAAGTGTTGGAATACGTCGACGTCGACGTAGGGGAGCCGGGCGCGGGCGAAGCGCGCGTGCGCCAGCATGCGATCGGCCTGAATTTCATCGACGTGTATTTCCGCACCGGCCTGTACCCGATGCCGCTGCCTTCGGGCCTGGGCCAGGAAGGCGCGGGCGTGGTCGAGGCCGTGGGCGAGGGCGTGACCCACGTGCAGCCGGGCGACCGCGTCGTCTATGCCGGGCGGCCGAACGGCGCCTACAGCGAAGTACGCATCATGCAGGCCGACATCCTGGTAAAACTGCCGGACGCCATCGATTTCGAAACGGCCGCGGCCATGATGCTGCAGGGCCTGACGGTGCAATACCTGTTCAACGGCACCTATCAGGTCAAGCCGGGCCAGACCATCCTGTTCCATGCGGCGGCCGGCGGGGTCGGCCTGATCGCCTGCCAGTGGGCGCGCGCACTTGGGGTGAACCTGATCGGCACGGTCGGGTCCAAGGAAAAGGCGGCGTTGGCGAAAGCGGCCGGCGCTGCCCACGTGATCAACTACAATGAGGAAGACATCGTGGCGCGCGTACTCGAGATCACCGATGGCGCAAAAGTGCCGGTCGTCTACGACTCGGTCGGCAAGGACACCTTCATCCGCTCGCTCGACTGCCTGCAGCCGCGCGGCCTGATGGTCAGTTTCGGCAATTCGTCGGGGCCGGTGCCGCCGTTCTCGGTCGGCGAACTCGCCTCGCGCGGCTCGCTCTACATCACGCGCCCCTCGCTGGCGGCCTACACGGCGAACCGCGCCGACCTCGAAGCGCGCGCGGCCGACCTGTTCGGGATGGTGGAAAGCGGCAAGGTCAAGATCGACATCCGCCAGCGCTTCCCCCTGGCCGACGCCGCCGCCGCCCACATCGCGCTCGAAGCGCGCCGGACCACCGGTTCGACGATCCTGCTGCCATGAGGGAGTTCAGCGACGATAACGAGCCGCAAGAGCCGGACACGGTCGGCGAGCCGAAGTTCGGGCGCTTGTTGATTGTGTTGCTGCTTGCCGTGCTGCTTGTGGTGGCCATCACCTTTGCCTCGGAAGCTTATTTTTCGTAGGATGGGCACTCCGTGCCCATGCGGTACGCACGGGTCCTTTTTGCCGATGGCGGCGAATCATTGCTCGCACAATTTGCAAAAATCGTTTTGGTTTGCGTGGAAGCCGTGCGAGCGATCATTCACAGGTAACGGTGCAAGGATGCGCCCGTAACGCGTGGGCACGGAGTGCCCACCCTACGCCGCCTTGGACCCAATAAAAAAGCCGGAACGCGAACGTTCCGGCTTCTTTTTTTTCACGACCGGCCCCAAGGCCGGCGCGTCACTTACCCATCCTTGCGCTGCAACTCCACCTGCCGCACCACGCCGCTCGGCCCCGGGAAGCCGGCAAAGGCGCTGGTCACCAGCGCCGGCATCACCACCGGCGTCGAGAGTTCGCGGCTCATGTTGTGCACCGTGACGTCGAACAGGCGCTTGTCGCCCTTGTCCTTGATCGACACCTGCAGCTCGCGCCGGTACTGGTGCTCGACCGATACCTGGTAGGCCGGGAAGGGGCTCCAGAACGGATCGTAGAATGGGTGATGCCAGCCGGCCCAGCGTCCGCGTGGACCGAAGCGGGAATGGAAGCGCGGGCCGTAGCGATACGGGTAAGCATAGCGCGCCTCATAAAACATCGGCATCACCGGCTCGATGACGCGCACCGGCACGTCGGTGGTGGTGAAGCGCATCGCCACCTTCAGTGCGGCAGGGCTGGTGTTCGCTTCACGGAAACCCAATTGCGCCAGTTGCCCGCGCACCAGGTTCTGGTAGCTCTGGTATTCGAGCGTATTGTCGAAGCTGGGCGGCGCCTCGAAGACATAGCTCTTGTCTTCGATCTGGGCCGGCCACTCGTGGAAGGTGGTGACGTTCGAGCGGATGGTGGTGGCGCATCCGCCCAGCAAGAGCGCCGTGAGCGCCATGCCGACTGCAATCAAGCGTTTCATCTTTTCTCTCTCTCTAAATTATTTTGACGGTCTTTGCCTAGCGTCAGATTGCGCCATTTCGTCAATTTTCGCAGATAAATTTACACCTGGTTACTTACGCCACAGTCCGACACATTCGCCGCCAGAGAAATCGCGCGGGCCGGACGAAACCTTGTTGGTAAAATAAGAGCTTCTTTGACTGTATTTTCCGGACATCCCATGCGCACCGACACGCCCCAGACGATCTACAGGAAAGATTACACCCCGCCCAGCTACCTCGTGGAGACCGTCGAACTCGGTTTCGACCTCGATCCCGCGCGCACCATCGTCGCCAACCGGATGACGCTGCGGCGTAATCCGGACAGCGCCCAGCGCGAAATCGAGCTCTACGGCGAGAACCTGGAACTGGTGGCGCTGCGCATGAATGGCAAGCCCCTCGGCGATAAGGATTACCGCATCGAGGGCAGCCTGCTGACGATCCCGAATACGCCGGACGCCGTCACGCTCGAGATCGAAACGATCTGCGTGCCGGAGCAAAACACCACGCTCAACGGCCTGTACACCTCGAACGGCAGTTTCTATACCCAGTGCGAAGCCGAAGGCTTCCGCGCGATTACGTATTTCCCGGACCGCCCGGACGTGATGGCCGTCTTCACCGTCATGCTGCGCGCCGACAAGGAAAAATACCCGGTG
Organism: Massilia sp. FBCC-B171; assembly: GCF_059134155.1. Lineage (NCBI taxonomy): Bacteria > Pseudomonadati > Pseudomonadota > Betaproteobacteria > Burkholderiales > Oxalobacteraceae > Massilia > Massilia sp. FBCC-B171. Next base: position 961,726 of record NZ_CP101443.1, read on the forward strand.
CTGCTGTCGAACGGCAACCTGGTCGAAGAAGGCGAGCTGGGTGACGGCCGCCACTACGCCAAATGGGAAGATCCGTTCAAGAAACCGAGTTACCTGTTCGCCCTGGTCGCCGCGCGCCTGGTCTGCCAGGAAGAAACGTTCAGATTGAAAGATGGGCGCGATGCCCTGCTGCAGGTCTGGGTCGAAGAGGGCAACCTCGACAAAACCGATTACGCGATGCAGTCGCTGAAAAACAGCATCCGCTGGGACGAGGAACGCTGGGACCTCGAACTCGACCTGGACCGCTTCATGATCGTCGCCGTCGGCGACTTCAACATGGGCGCGATGGAAAACAAAGGCCTGAACATCTTCAATACGAAGTTCGTGCTGGCTAACCCGCGCGTGGCGACCGACATCGACTTCCAGGGCATCGAAGCGGTGGTCGGCCACGAATACTTCCACAACTGGACCGGCAACCGCATCACCTGCCGCGACTGGTTCCAGCTGTCGCTGAAGGAAGGTTTGACGGTCTTCCGCGACCAGGAATTCTCGGCCGACATGATCGGTACCGAGAGCGGCCGCGCGGTCGGCCGCATCGACCAGGTGCGCACCCTGCGCCAGGCCCAGTTCCCGGAAGACGCCGGCCCGATGGCGCACCCGGTGCGTCCCGATTCGTTTGTGGAGATCAACAATTTCTACACCGTCACCGTCTACGAAAAGGGCGCCGAAGTCGTGCGCATGTACCAGACCCTGCTGGGCCGCGAAGGTTTCAGGAAGGGCATGGACCTGTATTTCGAGCGCCATGACGGCCAGGCCGTCACCTGTGACGATTTCCGCCGCGCCATGGCCGACGCCAGCGGGCGCGATTTGAGCCTGTTCGAACGCTGGTACAGCCAGGCCGGCACCCCGGTCGTGCGCGCCGAGACCCGTTACGATGCGCTCGAAAAAACCTATACCCTGACCTTCTTCCAGTCCTGCCCGCCAACGCCGGGCCAGACGGACAAGTTCCCGTTCCACATTCCGATCGCCGTCGGCCTGCTGGGTGCGGACGGGCGCGACATGGCCCTGACCATCGACGGCAAGGACGCCGGCACCACCACCGTGCTGGAACTGACCGAGTCCGAGCAAAGCTTCGTCTTCGAAAACGTGCTCGAGCAGCCGACCCCGTCCATCCTGCGCGATTTTTCCGCCCCGATCGTCCTCGATTTCAATTATGGCGACGCCGACCTGCTGCACCTGTTCAGTCACGACAGCGATGCCGTGAACCGCTGGGAAGCCGGCCAGCGCCTGGCCATGGGACGCCTGTTGAAACTGACGGGGGAGGCCGGCATCGATGCCCCGCTGAGCCTGGACGACACCTTCCTGATGGCGCTCGGCAAAATGCTGACCGACGACAGCCTCGACCCCGCCTTCCGCGAGCAGGCGCTGCTGCTGCCTTCGGAAGGGATGGTGGCCGAGCAGATCGAGGTGGTCAATCCGATGTCGATCCACCTGGCGCGCCAATTCATGCGCGCCAACATCGGCGCCCGCCTGCGCACGGAGCTGCTGGCGCAATACCAGGCCAACCAGACCCCGGGCGAGTACAGCCCGGACGCCCTGTCCGCCGGCAAGCGCGCCCTGAAAAACCTGTGCCTGGCTTACCTGACTGCGGCCCAGGACGAAGAGGGCCTTGCCCTGGCCCAGCAGCAATTCGACGAGGCGGGCAACATGACCGACCGCGTCGCCGCCCTGAGCGCGCTGATCCATGCGCGCGCGCCGGGTGCGGACGCCTCGCTGCAGCGCTTCTACGACGAATTCGCTGACGAGCCGCTGGTGATCGACAAATGGTTCGCCATGCAGGCCTCGAACGCGACCACCGACGTGCCGGCCGTGCGCGGCCTGATGCGCCACCCGGCCTTCAACCTGCGCAACCCGAACCGCGCGCGCAGCCTGATCGCCAACTTCTGCGCCGGCAACCCGGTGCAATTCCACGCCCCGGACGGCAGCGGCTACGCCTTCTGGGCCGAGCAGGTGATTTCGCTCGACGCCCTGAATCCCCAGGTCGCCAGCCGCCTGGCGCGTACCATGGACCGCTGGCGCCGTTACACGCCGGAGCTGCAGGAGCAGATGAAGAAGGCGCTGCAGCAGGTCGCAGGACAGCAGCGCCTGTCGAACGATGTGCGCGAAGTGGTGGGCAAGGCGCTCGCAAACTAATTAGAAACAATCAATCCAAGCAAAAGGAAGTTCATGAAACGCGTCAGTCTCACGCAACACCTGGTGGAGCAGCAACGCCTCCACAATTCCATCCCGGCCGAGCTGCGCCTCCTGATCGAAGTCGTGGCCCGCGCCTGCAAGCGCATCAGCTATGAAGTCAGCAAGGGCGCACTGGGCGACATCCTCGGCAGCGCCGACACCGAAAACATCCAGGGCGAAGTACAGAAGAAGCTCGACGTGATCTCGAACGAGATCCTGCTGGAAGCAAACGAATGGGGCGGCCACCTGGCGGCCATGGCATCGGAAGAAATGGAAAGCATCCACCCGATCCCGAACCGCTATCCGAAGGGCGAGTACATGCTGCTCTTCGATCCGCTCGACGGTTCGTCGAACATCGACGTCAACGTCTCGATCGGCACCATTTTTTCGGTCCTGAAAGCACCGGAAGGCATGGGCGAGCCGACCGAAGCGGCCTTCCTGCAGCCCGGTTCAGCCCAGGTCGCCGCCGGCTACGCCGTCTACGGCCCGCAGACCATGCTGGTGCTGACCACCGGCGACGGCGTGCACTGCTTCACGCTCGACCGCGAGCAGGGTTCCTGGGTGCTCACCCAGAGCAATATCCAGATCCCGGCCACGACCAAGGAATTCGCGATCAACATGTCGAACAAGCGCCACTGGCACGCGCCGGTGCAGCGCTATGTCGACGAAATGCTGGAAGGTAAAACCGGCCCGCGCGGCAAGGACTTCAACATGCGCTGGATCGCCTCGATGGTGGCCGACGTGCACCGCATCCTGAACCGCGGCGGCGTCTTCATGTACCCGGCCGACATGCGCGACCCTGCGCAACCGGGCAAGCTGCGCCTGATGTACGAAGCCAACCCGATGGCGATGATCGTCGAGCAGGCCGGCGGTGCCGCCACCGACGGCGTCAACCGCATCATGGACATCGCCCCGCACAAGCTGCACCAGCGCGTGCCGGTCTTCCTCGGTTCGAAGGAAGAAGTCGAGATCGTGACGCGCTACCACGCGCAGTAAGACTAATTTGGCGAATCCGGCGAGAAATTGCAGAGTCGCACTAGCAAGTTTGGCAGGTTGTTTGCTAGAATACGGCTCTTCGTCGGGTTTGCCCGCGTAGAGCCGCTGTAGCTCAGTTGGTAGAGCAGCGCATTCGTAATGCGAAGGTCGCCAGTTCGATTCCGGCCAGCGGCACCAGAATTAGTAGTAGAGAAAGGGTTACATGCTTCGGCGTGTAGCCCTTTTTTGTTTTGGTGGGCTATTCACCCTTCGCTCGCCGGAGGCCACCGCGTGCCGTCAGGCGAGGCGCCGCATCTATTCCAGGCGAAACGTGTACGGCTGTTTCAGCCATTCATCCGGGACTTCCGGCTTCACCACGCACGTGGACAAGGCTTCCAAAGCCGCCTCGTCGAGCACCGCCCATCCCGACGTTTTTGCCAACTGGGCATTGACCGGCTTCCCCGCGGCGTTGACTTGAAATCGCAAGATGGTCTGGCCCTGGAGCTCATCGACCAGGGCGGCACGGGGAAAAACAGGTGTCGTGCAAGTCGGCTCCGGCTTTGAAGCGAACCAGTTCTCCGCAGGGCGAAGCTTCGGATTGGCTTGATAGTAAAGTTCGACGGCTTCGCTGATTTTTTTTCGTGTGTCCGGGTCGGCGGCATCATGTGCCATGCCTGGCAGCGCCCAGGTCAAGGCCAAGGTGGAGAAAGCCAAGCGAGAGGCAAAGCGGAGGGTCATTTGGCATCCTGTTCTCAAAAAGTTGCAACGTGACACTATCGGTCAATAGTGACGCATTACAGCCAGGAATTCAATAGCCCTCTATCGCCAGGATCAGGAGTGCCCGTGTCCGGGTTACCAGTACGGCCCCTCAAATCCGCATCACATACTGCTCGCTCTTCATCCTGCGCGCGGCAAACGCCACCGCTCCCGCAGCCAGCAGCAAGGGCAGCAAACAGGTCAGCAAATAAGGCAGCGCGCCCAGCGCCTGGCTGGACGCGAGCGACTGCAGCATGGTCTGGTTCGACAGCACCGGCACGGCGTACATCCACGGCTGCGTTCCCAGGTCGAGCATGGGGACGATCACCAGCGGCAGGAGCGGCAGTATGGAAACGATGCCGGCGCTCGCCTGCGCTTCCTTGAAGGTTTTCGAATTCATCGCCATCGCCACCTGGACCGCGCCGACGAACAGGCACAGGGGCAGGGCGGCCACCGCGACGACGGCCAGCATGGGCAGGCCCAGGCGCCAGGACATGCCGATTTCTTCCAGGGGCAGCAGCGACAGCACGCCATGCGCGACGATCAGTTCGAGCGTCAGGCCGATCGCGGCCAGTGCTGACGCGGCCAGCCACTTGCCCACCACCAGGTCGCGCGAGCGCATCGGCTGGGCCATCAATACCTCGAGCGAGCGGCGTTCGCGTTCGCCGGCGGTGCTGTCGATGGCCATCGACAGGCCGAACAGGAATACCGGCATGAAGAACATGCCGAGCATGGTGCCGATGCGCGAGCCGGAACCGGCGCCGCCCGTATCGTAGCGCTCCAGGCGCAGCGGCGACAGCACCGCCGCCGAGACGCCATGCGCTTCCAGGCGCGCGCCGGCGATGCTGCCGCCGTACTCGCGCAGGATGTCTTCGACTTCGAGCTGCTGCTCGCGCTTGGCGAGCGAGGAATCGAACCACAATTCGATCGGCGCGGGGCGGACGGCGGCATAGTAGTCGGCAAATTCCGGCGCCAGCCTGAGCACGCCGACGACCTTTTTCTCGCGCAGCAGCGCCTGGATCTCGGCATCCTGCATCGGGCCGCGTTCGCTGACGTTCACGTTTTTTTCACGCAGCTGCGTCACCAGGTTGGGCGCCTGCGCGGCGCCGATGACGACCAGCTCGATGCCGGCTTTTTCGGTGCGCGTGCCGCGCTCGATCATGTTGTGCAGGATGAAGCCGATCAGCGCCGGGTACAGCAGCGTCAGCATCAGCAGCATGCCCAGCGTGCGCCTGTCGCGCAGGGCTTCGGTCAGTTCCTTCATCATCACCACGATCCAGAGCGGGGTGTGGGTTGGCTTCATGCTGCAATCCCTTCTTCCGTGCCGACCAGGTGGACGAAGGCGTCCTCCAGGCTGGCGATACCAGTTTGACGGCACAGGTCCTCGGGCGAGCCCTGTGCGACGGTTTGTCCCTTGGCGATGACGATCACGTCGTCGCACAGCTGCGTCACCTCCTGCATCACGTGGGTGGCGAGGATGATGCAGCAGCCCTCGGCGCGCAAGGTGGCCAGCGCGCGCCGCAGGGCCCGCGTGCTCATCACGTCCAGGCCGCGGGTAGGCTCGTCGAGCAGCAGGTTGCGCGGGCGGTGCAGCAGGGTCCGGGCCAGGGCGACCTTGATGCGCTGGCCCTGCGAGAAGCCGCGGCAGGGGCGGTCCAGGATATCTTCCAGGCCGAGCATGCCGGTCACCTCGTCGGTGCGGCGCGCGATGGAGGCCTTGTCCATGCCGTTGATCTTGCCGAAATAGCGCAGGTATTCGCGGGTGCTCAGGCGTTCGTAGAGGCCGAACTGGTCGGTCAGCAGGCCCACGCTGCGGCGCGCCCCGAGTGGATCGACGGCGGGGTCGATGCCGTCGATGCTGACCATGCCGCGGTCGCGCGCGAGCAGGCCGACCAGGGTGCGCATCAGCGTGGTCTTGCCGGCGCCGTTCGGGCCCAGCAACGCGGTGGCCTTGCCGTCGACGGCAGTGAAGCCGACGCCGCTCAGGGCGTGCACTTCTCCGAAACGTTTGTGGATGTCTTTAACGACGATCATGCTTGCTCCTTTATGGATGGGTGCCGGCGTGGCCGAGCTGGAAGGCGGGCAGGGCGATATCGTCCAGGCAGCGGGTGGCGAGCGCCTGGGCGGGCTGGTCGAGAAATTCGCGCAGGAGCCGCGGCGAGCAGCCCAGTCCCGCCACGCCATGCGCGGCCTGGCGCACCACGACCTGCTGCGCCTTCGGCATGGCCCGGGCGGCGCTGGCGGCGCCGGCCGGCGGCGTGACCGGGTCGAGTGCGCCCGAGAGCAGCAGGGTTGGCGCGTCGATCGCCGTGGCCGGGAGCGCGGCGGCGGGCGGCACAGCGGCCAGCGGGCAGAGTGCGGCGATGCGCCCGGCGTGGCCGCGCAGGAAGGAGGCACGCTCGTCGGCGCCCTGCTGCGCCGGCGTCAGGCGCGGGATGTCTTCGGCGCACAGGATGGCCACCAGCAGGGGCATCGCAAGCGGGCTTTCCGGCGACAGGTCGGTGCTGGCATAGCCGCGTGCGAGGAAGGGCCCCCAGTTGCCCCGCGCGGCGCTATGGATCAGGTAAGGCAGGCGCTGGCTGGTCTGCGCCGCATACAGGCTGCGGTGGATGGTGTAGACGAACTGCATGTTCGACAGCGGCAGGCGGGTAGGCTGCGCCGTGCGCGGATGGGCAAAGTCGAGCGTGACGGCGCCGGCATTCACGCGTGCCAGCAGGCTGTCGAACTCGGCGCGCAAACCGGGGAAGGCGCGGGCGCAGGCGCGGTCGTTTTCACAGCGCTGGAAGACCGCGTCGAGCGCGCGCTGGCCATTGGCCGCGCTGGCTGGAATCACCATGTCGGGCGCGGCAACGCCGTCGAGGATGAGTGCGCGCACGCTGGCGGGATAGCTGCGCGCAAACTGCTGCCCCAGGCGGGTGCCGTAGGAGCCGCCGAACACATTGACCTTGCCGTAGCCGAGCGCCAGGCGCACGCGTTCGAGGTCATGCGCCGCATTTACAGTGGTATACAAGCGCAAGGGACGCGCCAGCGTCTTGACGCAGCGGGCGAAGCGCTCTTGCATGGCAGCCTCGCTGGGCGCCTCGGCGACCGGATCGCCGCCGCAGCGCAGCTTGCCCGACAGGCCGGTGCCGCGCTGGTCGATGAAAACGATGTCGCGGGTGGCACGCACGCGCTGGAAGACGGTGGCGTGCATGGCCACGATGTCCGAACCCGCCTGCCCCGGTCCGCCCGCGAGCACGAACAAGGGGTCGGGGTTGGCCACCTGGCGAAATGCCGGTGCGACCGTCACGTGCAGCTGCAGCTGGGACCCGTCCGGGTGCAGCGGGTCGAGCGGAACCGCGATCGCATGGCAGCGCATGGTGGCGCCGCTGCCGGGCAGGTGGCAATCGCGTCCTGGCTGGGTCGCTGCCTGCGCCCACAGCGGCATGAAGAAAATCAGGGCGAGCACCGCCCCTGAAATACAAGATTTCATTTCAAGACTCCTCGGAAAATGGAAAGAAGGGTGCTGCGTGGCCTAGGGAACGGGGTTGCGCAGGCTGCGTATGCGGCGCAGCAGCCGCACTACCGGGTAGATGAACATGGCAATCACCCCCAGCGTCATGGCAATGTGCGCAGGCGTATCCCACAAGCCGTCGGTACCCCGCCTGGAGAGTTGGACGAGTCCTGCCGCTGCGACGAAGGCAAACAGCCACAGCAGGCGTTGATACTTCCTGATGCGCGATGCGGTATCGGTGAAGATTTCAGGGGTGCACCCGGCGCGCGTTGGAGCACGCCAGACTTGCCAGCCGAAGGATTGATCGACACGTTCCCATCCGGCGTCGGTAAACAGTTGGACGTGGTCGGTGGACATGCGCCTGACCTGGAAGTCGAGCCGGTAAGTGATGTCGGCTGGTTTGCCGCGCTTGAAGACGAAGCGGCAGCGCATGCAGTCCACTTTGTACAGGTGCAGGCCCTGACGCGCCATCTGCTCGAGCCAGCGTTCGAGCGCATGGTCGGCATCGTCCCAGAAAAACTTGAATGTGATGACAAACTGGCCCCTCATGCCCGACCTTCCTTCGTTAACAATGGGACGGCATCCCTGCCGTTGCGAACCGACTGCATCTTTACACTGCCGGTCGCTATAACTGGTCTCGCTATACTGATTTCCGATATATCGAGTTACGACATAGTAGCAGTGCCGGTTTGTTTGTCAACAAGAAATGTGAAAAGGCACAGGACGAACGAAGCTCCGTCTTTCGCGTCCATTTTTATCCGATCGCCATTGATCCCCCAGCTCTGTTAGTCAACGCACGGTCCGGCTAGCGCATTCGTTATATTTTTTGTATCGCGACGTGGTAACCCGACAGCTGCAATCGTGCGGTATGCCATCACGGCGTACTCTTGCAAAACGGGATGCGAAAGTGACGTGGCTTGTTGAAGGAACTTTTGAGCTTGTTCGAGGTCGTCGATGAAAATCATTGACCGAGAGCATGATCCGAACGATCCATTGATGTAGCGCAGTTCATTTTCGCGCCTCCGTTTTGTTTCGAACGGAATCGATTGAGAATGTGGTGATGGTCGGGTACCGGTCTACTCCGCGTTGGTCTACATTTTACAAGGACAAAAGTCATGGATAATCAGAAGTCGAGCGAGGGAAAAGGCGTTGATGCCAGCAAGCAGAACGGCAACAGCATGGGTAAAGACCAGTCGAGCTTCGGCAAGGACGACAAGTCGAGCAGCCTGAACAAGTCGGGCAGCGGTTCGTCGGCCAGCGCCGGCTCGTCGGGCAGCCTGTCGGGGAGCTCGTCGTCGAGCAGCAGCCCTGCAACGGGGTCGAGCATCGGCAATGCCGGCGCGACCGGCAGCATGGGTTCGAGCGGTTCCGGCAGCAGCGGCGGCCTGAGCGGTTCGTCGAGCGGCGCTGCCGGCTCGTCGGGTTCGGGTTTGTCGTCGAGCGGCACTTCCGGTTCGTCGTTGTCCGGTACCTCGGGTTCGTCGAGCACCGGTTCGAGCAGCGGTTCGCCGGCCGTCACTTCGTCGGGCGCCATGGGCAGCTCGTCGTCGGGTACGGGCACGGGCGCACTGGGCAGCTCTTCGGTCACCGGTTCGTCGGGGGGTTCGTCGTCGTCGGGTGCCTCGGGTGGCTCGACCAGCGCCAGCACCGGCACCGATTCGTCCAAGGCAGCAGGGATGATGGCCTCGGTCAAGCCGGACGAACTGCACAAGACGATCGACAAGGCTGCCGAAGCAGCCCAGCCGATGGTCGAGCGCGTCGTGAGCACCGCTCACGCCGGCGTCGACAAGCTGAGCGGCCTGCTCAGCGGTGCATCGAGCCAGTTCAGCGACCGTTCCGCGCAAGTGAGCGACACCTACCAGCAACTGGCTGATTCGGGTCGCGAATACGTGCGCACCAAGCCAGGCACCGCCGTGGCAATCGCCCTGGGCGCCGGCTACATCCTGGCCAAGCTGCTTGGCGGCAGCCGCCGTCGCGACTACTAATCAGTAGCGCCTCACCGGACCCCGGCCGACAGTCATTCGGCCGGGGTCCGGTTTTCATTACGAGACCGCTGGTCTCAATAAAAATAATCCGAGGGAATCTATGCAAGCTCAATCATTGAGTACGACTGCGCACGTCCCTATGCAGGGAACCGATGCGGTCGAAACTGCGCGCTCAGGTGTTTCCTGGGGCGCGATCCTCGCCGGCGCAGCCGCCGCGAGCGCACTCTCGCTCGTGCTCTACCTGCTTGGTTCGGGACTGGGCCTGTCGGCCGCGTCCCCATGGTCCGACAACAGCGGCGTTGCCTTCGGCATCGGCGCGATCCTCTGGCTCACGCTGACCCAACTGGCAGCGTCGGCCATCGGCGGCTACATGGCCGGCCGCCTGCGCGTGAAATGGGCCAGTCTGCACACCGATGAAGTCTATTTCCGCGATACCGCACACGGTCTCTTGACCTGGGCCGTGTCGACCATGCTGGCCGCCGCGCTGTTCTCGGGCGTGATCAGCAAGATGACCGGCGCGGCAGTCGACGCCGGCGCGGGTGTGGCGAAGGCGACGATGGCCAGCGGTGCAGCCGCAACGGCAGCCGCCGCCAGCAACGACGGCGCCAGCGCCGGCGGCAATCCGCTCGATTATTTCTCGGACATGATGCTGCGTACCGACAAGCCTGACACGACCGGCGGCAGCGCCGACCTGCGCCAGGAAACCATGCGCATCCTCGCCAACAGCGTCAAGAACGGCAGCCTGGCCGCCGACGACCGCGCCTACCTGGCCAGCCGCATCGCAGCCCGTACCGGCCTCGACCAGGCCGCCGCCGAAAAGCGCGTCGACGACGTCTATGCCCGCGGCGCCGCTGCCGCCGCCAAAGCCAAGGCCACCGCCAAGGAAGCCGCCGACACCGCCCGCAAGGCCGCTGCCGGTACCGCACTCTGGCTGACCGTTGCCCTGCTGCTCGGCGCCTTCGTCGCCAGCTGGTGCGCCACCCTCGGCGGCAAACTGCGCGACGGCGTTGCCGGCGTGTCCCGTCGTTAATTCAAGGAGAAGCTCATGCGTTCGATTCTGTTGTGGCTCATCGGGATTCCGATTCCGATCATCATCCTGCTCGCGATTATTTTCTGAGCAGTGGATAGATAAAAGCAAAACGCCGGCATGCATGCCGGCGTTTTGCTTTTACATGGAACCCAGCAGCGTGAATCCGGCCCAGTAGAAGGGATGGCCGCGCATGGGCGCCAGGGCGGGTCTGCCGACGGCCTTCAGGCCACGCGCGCGCGCCGTTCGCTCCAGGGCAGCCCGCCGGATCTGCCGCAGCTGCGCCGCGCGCAACGCCTCCGGCTTCGCCGCGCCGCGTCCCAGTGCCTGATAGAAGTCCGCCATCAGCGCCGCAGTGGACCTGTCCGAGACCCGCCACAGGCTGGCAAGCACGTGACGGGCACCGCGTTCGCGTGCCAGCCAGGCCAGGCCGGCCAGCTCGCGGCCGGTGGCATCCACCCCGGCCGGCACCGCCGTCTCGCAGGCCGACAGCGTCAACAGGTCCAGTCCGGCGAAGCGGAAGCGCGCCTGCGCCAGTTCGGCCAGGCTCAGTTGCCGGCCGCCGCCCAGCACCAGGTAGGAGGCATCGTCGCGCCCTGGACGCAGCACGAAGTGGCTGGCGATGTGCACCATGCTGTTGCGTTGCAGGGCGCGTTCGAGCGAGGCGTCGGTGAAGCCGGCGTCGAGATAGGTATGAGTGGGAATACGGCCCGACGTGCCGATCGCGCCGACCGCATGCAACTCGCGCGCCACAAAGGGAAGGGCAGGCAGGTCGCCGCTGGCCTGGCTTTGCCCCAGCAGGGCGACCGATCTGGCCCGCTGGGCGGTCGAGATCCCGGCCGCAGCGCCGTCCGTACCGGCGCCGCTCGCGACCTGCAGCGGAAGGCGTTCGACCAGCCACTGCCGGCCATCATGCAGCATGGCAAACGGCAGGTAGCGCAGGACACCGCCCAGCGACAAGGTCAGGGTGCGTGCCCGGGCCAGCTCCGGCAGCACTGGCGCGAGCAGTTGCCCGAACAGGCGCTGGGCCTGGGCGCGTGGGTCCTTGCCGGGATCTTGCGCCAGCCGGCGCAGCAGTGCGATGTCGCGCGCCAGGGCTGCTTCATCCACGTCAAGGTTCACGACGCGGGCGATGCTGCCGTGCTGGACCACGATGCGCATGCGGCGTTCCCCCACCAGGTAGGTCAGGTGCAGCCGGCCCGGCGGCAGCGCGGCGCGCGCTGCCACACCCTTCGCCGCGGCGCCTGGCGCCGCATCGGTGGCGGTGCCGACCGGCGGGACAGGGTGCGCCGGTGCACTCCAGGCTGCCGTCGCCTGGTCGAGCGATCCCTGCATGGCGGCCTGCGCCGCCGCCAGGTCGGCCGCGCCGCCGGCAATCCCCTGCGCCTGGCGGGCGCGTGCCTGTGCCAGCGCCTGTGCGGCCTGGGTCAGGCCGCGGGCATGCAGGGCCAGGGCGCGCTCGGCCGTTTCGTCGACGCCGTCGAAAGGCAGGCGGGCGACGCGCGCATCCTGGCGCCCCCCTGCGTCGGCATCGGCGCCGCGCACCAGGTCGTTGAATTCGTTTTCCTCGACCATCGCCAGCACACGTTCGGCCTCGCCGATGCGGTGCCCGTCCAGCAGCTGGTCGACCAGTTGCTGGTAGGCGGCCTTCTTCAATTGGACGAAGCTGTGCTGCTGCTCGACCGGCAGGCTGGTGGTGTTTTCGCGGGCGGCCTGCAAGGCGTTGACACCCAGCTTGCCGAAGAACACTGAATTTGCGCCCACACCGAGTGCGCTCAACTGGGCGGCCGCGCGGGCCTGCAACAGGGTGGCTTGGTTCGCCAGTCCGATCGCCATGGCGCGCGCGCTTTGCGCACGTGCCAGTGTCCGGTCCGGACCGCGCGCGTTGAGCGCGGCGGTATCGAGCAGCGCGGCGGCATAGGCGGGGTGGGACAGTCCACGCCGCTCGCCCATTTGCCGTGCGAGCGCACCGCTGCTTGCGGCGAGCGCAGCCAGGCCGGCCTGGTCCAGGCCCGCGCGCTCGGCACGCACCGCGTCCAGTGCGAGCGCGATTTCCAGGCGGTCGCTGGCCGCCGCATCGGGCAGGCCCTCGCCGCGCCGCGCCAGCGCGGCAAGGGCGCTTTCGGCCTCTGCCTGGCGCCCTAGGCCGCGCAGCGCTTGCGCGCCAAGCATGACGGCGCTTTGTTCGTCGTCCCCCATCTGGCCGTGGCCCGCTGCCAATGCGGCAGCGCGCTCGGCTTGCGCAAGCGCCTCGCTTGCCTGGCCCAGCGCCAGCAGCGCCCTGGTGTAATCGAGCTGGTGCGACACGCATGAGGCAGCCACGCCGCCCGGCATGGCCCCGCAGGCCTGGAGTGCCGCCTGGGCCGCGGCCGCCGAGCGGCCAAGACGGTTGTTGGCGAGCTGCGTCTTGGCCACGTCCTGCCAGGCGTTCACGGTCTGGGCGTTGTGTTCGCCCAGTACTGCGCGGCGGATGCGCAGCGTCTGTTCCGCCTCGCTGGCCGCCTGCGCCGTTTCTCCAAGGCGCAGGTGGATGCGGGCCACCCGCGCCAGAGCATAGCTGGCGCCGAGCGTCTCGGGGCCGAGGCGCCGCACCGCGCTAGCTAGCCCCAGTTCGGCATAGGCCAATGCCGCAGCGTCGTTGCCGGCCTGGGTGTGCCAGGCCGTCATGTCCTGGACGCTGGTTTGCGTTTCGGCGCTGTCCTGGCCGAATGCCGCCAGGCGGATCCGGTAGGCGCGCTCCAGATAGTGGTAGGCGTCCTGCATCTTGCCCTGGCCGAGCAGCAGCACACCGACGTCGCGCATGCCCCAGGCATGGTCGGTGCTGTCCGTCCCGGAGGTGCGCTCCCAGATGTCCATGGCCTGGCGCGCATACGGCAGGCCGCGCGCATAGTCGCGCGTTACCAGGGCGATGCCGGACAGGTTCGAGAGGCTGGTGCCATAAGAACTCGACGCGGTCCCCACCAGCTCGGCCTTGGCGCGCAAGGCCTTCTCGCCCCATTCCCAGGCCAGGTCGTAACGGCTCCACTGGCGATAGAGATACATCAGCTCGGCCGGATAATACATGCGTTCCCGTCCCGGATCGCCGTCCGCCAGGGGACCGCTGTCGATCTGCTGGCGCAGCTTCCATCCTTCCAGCAGGGCCGATTCGCTCTCGGCATAGCGGTGCAGCAAGTCCAGCAACTGGCCGTGCGCCAGCAGGCTGGCCGAGATCCCAGGCTGGTCGGCGGCCGCGCGGCACAGGCGCAACGCCTGCTCGATCGGAGCGACGGCATGCTGGAGGCGTTCCTGTTTGATGGACTGCCAGCCGCGTTCTATCAGGTCGTCGGCAAAGGGCCGGCATCCGGTTGCGGTGGCGGGCGCCGCCTGCGCCGACGCCAGGCCTGCCGCCGCGCACAGCCAAGCTGTCCCTGCGAGCTTGCGCCAGGCGCTGGCGGTGCGCCGCATCATGGACGCACTCCAGGCGCCACCCGCCAGCTGATGCGTGCCACCTGCGCCAGGTCGGCGCGCTGGCGGGCTGCCAGGACCGCGCCGCGTCCGTTCTCCACATCCGTGTTTCTGCGCAGGGACTCGAACAGCGCGAAGCGGCGCGGCAGGGCGTCCTTGCCGGCGGGCGCGGCTACCAGTACCAGCCATTCCGGCGCACCCGCGGTGCCCTGGCGCGTGACCTCGAACTCGCGTTCAAAACGGCTTGCCTGGGGCGGCATGGCGGGCGGCAGGCGGTTGCTGTCGCTTTCGAACACAGGAAACACGCGCGTTGCCGGCCCGGTCAGCGGCAGGTGCACGATGCCGGCATCGACCGACCCCTCGCTGGCGTTCTCAAGGATCACGCGCAGGCGCGTGCCGGGTGCCAGCCGGCCGAGGTCGCGGTCGGCAAACGGCAGGCTGACCACTGCGTGTCCGGGCACCTGGACCTCGATGCGCGCCTGCAGCAGCGCCGTGCCGGCTGTCGATGGCAGGGCCAGCAAGGGAACGATAGCGGCGACCCGAGTGCGCAAGGCCGGCAGTTCGGCGTCTCGCACACGCAGGCGCACCGCACTGCGGCCAGGCAGGGACACGTCGACCGCGCGCGTACCGCGACGCCCGTCGAGCACGGCGATCGCCGGCGCGCCGCCCGGTGCCGGTTCGGACGGTAGGCGCCGGGCCCAGCCGGCGCCAGCAGTTGCGTGGTCCGGTGGAGCCAGACGCGCTTCGTTCCAGCCTGCCTCGATGACGCGCCAGGTGCCGGCGCCGCGTTGCAGCACATCGCCCACTGCCAGGCCGTCGAGGCGGCCATACGGCACATACCAGCCGCGTTCGTCCTGGCGAACCGGCCATAACAGCGGCGCATCCCCGGCCGTCCACAGTGCCTGTTCAAGTGCGCCGGCGTACACCGGCAAAGGACGCACGCTGGCCGGCAGCTGCCGCGCGTCCAGCGCCTGGCGGTAGTACTGGCTGGTCAGGCTGGCCCACGCCAGATAGCTGGCCGGGTTCTCGCGCAGGCCGGCAATCAGCGCACGCGTAAAGATGCCGCGCGCCTGGCCGGGATAGTCGCTGCCGAGGGCTTCGGCGCTGCGTTGCTGCGGTTCGGCGGCGAAGAAGCCGATGAACAGCGGCCGTTCGCGTGGCCCTGATGCACTATCGAGCGGCCCCGCCGCCGGGCGGCCTTTGGTACCGGGCCGGCCTCCGAGCGCGGGCACCCGCGGCGCCCAGCCGAGCGCCGCGCCGGACAGGCCGCGCCAGGCCAGGCCGGCATCGCCGCGGGTGCTGCCGGCCGCATGGCAGCTGTCGAACACGGCCACGACCTGAACACGGCGCGCCGCGAGGGCATCGATCGCCCGGCCGATGTCGCCGCTGCTGATGCTGCCCGAGAGCTGCCGGCTGCGGGCGTCGATACGGGCATCCTGCGCCAGCAGATGCACCTGCTGGCCGGACGAGGTTTGCCCCACACCCGGCGGACCCGGCATCAGGAGTCCGTGGCCGGACCAGTACAGGACCAGCACGTCGTCCGCCTTGAGCGTGTTGCCCAGGCGCGCCAGCTGGGCCAGGATGGCGCTGCGCGTAGGCACAGCCGCGCCGGCGACGCCATCGGCCAGGGTGATGATACGGGAGGGTGCGAAGCCATGGCCCAGCAAGGCGGTGCGCATGGCCGGCACGTCGTGGCGCGGCCCGTCCAGCGAGGCGCTGCGCGGCAGTGCCGGCATGCTCGCCACGCCGACCAGCAGCGCGTAGCGCTCGGCTTGTGCGGCCGGCGCGGCGGCGCCGGCCGCGCAAGCGAACCACAGCGCAAGCAGCCGGCCGCGCATCAGGGCGCCGGCCCGGCTTCGACGACGGCCACGTTGGCACGCAGGCCCGCCAAGGCGGCGATCGGATCGTCGGCCCGCAGCAGGTAGCGCTGGCCGCCTAGGGGCCCGGTGACGATGCGGGCGCGGGCCTGGATCAATGCCGCCTCCACTTGCGCCAGGCTGGCGTCGGCGGCAAAGCGCACCTGGAGGTTGGCCTGCGGCGCGGCGACGCTGAGCGGCGCGTTGCGCCAGGCCAGGCCGGTGTCGGGTTCGGGTGCGCCGTGCAGCATCCAGGTCTGCACCACGCAGACGCCGGCCAGGGTTGCCATCACGGCCGGCGTCAACACCGGTCCCGGGCGCAGGCCGACGATGCGACACCACCATCCGGCCCGCACCGGGGGCGGCTCCGGCGCCGTCCCGGGGCCGGCGGCGATCCGGCGTTTGAGCTCGTCCAGTCCGGCGGCGTCGTCCATGCTGGCCACCTGTGCACCGATAGCGGCGCGCAGGTCGGCCAGCACGGCGGCCTGCGCCTGCCATGCCGCATCGCTCTCGAGCAGGGCGCCGATGCGGCGCGCATCCTCGCCGGCGACATGGCCATTCAAGTAGTCGGGCAGCCGGTCCAGCAAGCGTTGATGTTCATCCATGGCGTCCACCTTCCTGTACGAACCAGCGTTCGACGCACTGGCGCAGATTGAGCCGGCCGTGGAACAGCCTGGTCTTGACGGTCCCTTCCGGCACCTCCTGGATGCGGGCGATGTCGAGCACCGACAGGTCCTCGAGCGCCCACAAGGTCAGGCTCTCGCGTTGCAGCGGATTGCGCAGGCGCTGCAGGCAGCGCAGCACCGCCGTGCGGCGCTGGGCGGTTTCGTGGAGAGCCTGCGGATCGGGCGCGGTGTCCGTGTCGAGCGCGTCCTCGTACCCGGCGCCGTCGTCATCGGCGAACGCTTCCTCGCGCAGCAAGCGCTTGCCATGGCGGCGGATCTGGTCGACGGTCTTGTTGCGCGTCAGCGTGAGCAGCCAGGTAGTGAATTCCACCCTGCCATCGTAGCGCAGGGGATGGCGCCACAGCTCGTGAAAGACATCGACCGTCACCTCGCCGGCGATGGCTTCGGCATCGAGTCCGCAGCGCAGCAGCCTGGCGTGCGCGAATACCCTGACCTTGCGCGACCAGCCCCGATACAGCAGATCGAGGGCGCGCTGGTCGCCCGCGGCCATGGCTACCAGCAGCTCGCGCGGCGGCGCCGTCTGCGCGCTCGCGGCCGCCTTCCGCAGGGGCGGCGCAGCGGGCGTTTCGGGGGGCAAAGTGGTAACCATAAGTAATATTATGTGTCAGGCCAGGACGCTTTGTCGATGGAAACAGGTCCTTGTATAAATAAAAAAAATTTCTTAAAAAATCTGAAAATAATTTGAACCGTCGGCTGGTGGGCAACGAACAACACGGTGAAAGGATGCGTTTGCAGTCCTGAAACCGGAAAGGAAGACCACCATCATGAAACATCGCGGCAAGATTTTGCGGGACACCAACGCCGGCCCCGGCTTACTGAGCAGCGAAGGCCTGCAGCACCCGTTCACGCTGGAGACGCACTGGAAGTCGGACACGCCGCCCAAGGTCGGCATGGTGGTCGACGTCGCGCTCGACGGCGCGGGCAGCCTGGCCGCGGTGGTGCCGGTGGCCGAATCGCAGCTGGCGCGAGAGCAGGCGGAGCTGGCCATGCAGGCTGCCCGGAGCAAGGGAGGCGAATTGGCGGCTGGCCTGACGGCGCGCTTCGGCATGCCGACGCTGGTGGCGATGGGCGCTTTGCTCGTGGGCTGGTTCTTCTTGAATACGGTGTCGATCCAGGTCTCGTCCCAATACAACGTGGGGCTTTCGTTCTGGAAGCTGCTCGGCATCCTCAACTCGCCGGCCGGGCTGATGAACGGGCTGCGCGACGCCAGCGGCAGCAGCGGCATCTACGGTTTCCTCTGCATTGCCGCCCTGGCCGCGCCACTGGCGCCGCAGTTCTGGAAGGACAAGCGCGCGCATCTTGGCGGCCTGCTGCCGCTGGTATTCATGCTGCTCGTCGCGCTGATGATCTACAACGGCGTGAACGACAGCGTGCAGCAGGCGCAGGGCGCGGCCGGCTTCCTGGGCGGCGAACAGGCCGCGCGCATGGCCGAGAGCGTCAGCAGCATGATGCTGCGCGAAGCCATGCGCGCCATTTCCATCGGCGCGGGCGCTTACCTGGCGCTGCTCGCCAGCCTCTACCTGGCCGCACGAGGGGCCATGAAATTCCTCGCCGCTAAGGCCTGAACCCCACCATCATTCATCAAGGAACATCATGTCCCACCACGCACACCCGCTCCTTCGTCGTCCGCACGCCGCGCTGCTGGCGCTGGCCTTGCTCACCGGCCTGGCCGGCTGCAAGGACAAGGCGCCGGCCGATACCGGCGCAGCACCGAACCTGGCGGATGCCGCCAAACCGGCCGCCATGGCGGAACAGGCCAAGGAAGAAGCACGCGCCCAGTTGCCCAAGGGCGACCCGAACACGCCGGCGAGCAGCTACATCGACATCGACAGCGGCAACCAGATCATGTTCGCCTACCTGAGCATCGCGGGCATGCCGATCGATTACAACGAGGTGGCCGGCAATTACTCGCGCGACTATATGTCGACCTCGGATGAATTCAAGAAAAGCGACCTCCTGAAAGCGCTGAAGGTGAAGATCGATGGCGGCGTGGCGCAAGCGTCCCGGCAGCGCTACGTGAAGCTGGAAATGGCCGACTCGGTCGGAAAATACGATTTCGAGAAGAAGGGCTTTCCGCTCGACTCCTCGGTGTGGGAAAAAGGCTCGTACCGCTACTTCAACGACAACAGCAGTTACAAGATCGGCTTCAATAACGGCCCCCAGTTCCACCACCTGAGTGTCGCGGACGAAGACAAGGCACGCGTGATCGAGGGCCTGCGCAGCAAATACGAAGCCATGCGCACGGTAGTGTACGGCTATGTGCAGGACGCCGACGTCAGCAAGAAAGTGGTGCAGGCGCAGATTCTCAAGATCGAGCTGACCGACAAGAACGGCAACATCCTCGCCACCCAGACCGCGCAATAAGACCGCGGGGCGGGCTGCTGCCCCAACTGTTCAATTTACCCACAACGAAAACGACACTCACCATGAACAAACTGATCCCCGCCATCGTCTGCCTCTGCGGCATGGCTGTCCTCACCGCTTGCACCACCGTCAAGCCGAACTCGATCCGCGAAGTGAACGACAGCGAGGTGAAACGCTGCAAGCTGGCCGGGCAGGTGCAGGGCGCGGACGCCGTGTTCGTCGGCCTGAGCTCCGCCGTCGGTTCGAAAAATGCCAAGGCGCGGGCCATGAACGAGGCCGTTCGCCTGCAGGCGACCGACGTGGTCTGGTCGCAGCAGGGCACCAGCATGACCAGCGAGTGGGTCGGCAAGGCCTACGTCTGCAAATAAGACCGCAGGCAATCGGCAAATGGCATCGGCATCGACGGCATCGCGGCTCTCCGCGCGCCTTTCCCTGGTTGCGCGCGCAAGGCCCAGGGTAGTGGCGGGCAGCTGCCGCCAACTGTGGTTGTGGACGGACACGCAGGTACCGGATCTTGCCGCGGCTGCCGCGGCCTGCGCCGCCGAGCCCGGCCTCGAGGGCACCCTCCCGCGTCTGTTCGCAGCGCTCGGCCTGGCCTATGCGCTCGTGGCCGTCGAACGCTGCAGCGGCATGATTACGCTCGCAGCCGGCCACAATAATCTCCATCCGCTGTATTTCGCCAGCGATGGCGACGGTGTCACGATTCGCGATGCACTGCCTGGTGTTCCGCTCGACGAGCGCCTGCGCCATCTCGACCAGGATGGCTTTGCCGATTTCATCGCGCGCGCCATCGTGGCCGGGCCTTACGAATTGTCGACGCATACGCTCACCTTCGACCGGCGCTGGCGCACGGTGCCGCCGGGCCGGCGCTTGGTGCTGGGTCCGGACGGCCGCGTGTTGCGCTCCGGTGTTGCCGACCGGGTGTTCGAAGGCATCCACACGGCGCTTCCACCGCTGGCCGAGGCCATTGGTGAATTGCGCGAAGCGCTGGACCTGCACTTGCTGGGCCTGGCGGAACGGGGAGCCGTCGCCTCCGAGTTTTCCGGCGGGATCGACTCCTCGATCGTCCGCGCGCGCTGCCTCGCGCGCATCGCGCCGCACTACCGGGGTGGCGTGACCTGCCGCTTTCCGTACTCGGAATTCATGCGCGAGAGCGAGATGCAGGAGGCGGTACTGGCGCACGCGCCCGGCCCGATCGCCCTGGTCGGGCACCGCGGCTTCCTGCCGTTTGCTGGGCTATCCAGCCTGCCATGGCATGGCGCGCCGACCCTGGCATCGACCGCCTGGGGTGCTTTTGCCAGCGTTGCATTGGCAGCGCGCGAGACCGGCGCGCGTGTCCTGCTGAACGGCCACGGAGGCGACACGCTGTTCCGCTGGCATCCTGGCCAGAAGATCCGGTATGCGCTGCCCGCCGATTTGGCCCACTGGTTGCCGCCGCGCCTGTGCCGCGAAGTAGCGGCGCGGGCGCAAGCCATCGCCGCCGGACTGAACGCGGCCCCTGGCGAGGGATTCGGCGGTCTCTGGCACCCCGGCATGTTCGATCCCTGCCACCCGACGGCCATGGTGCGTAGCGGCGTCCCGGGCATGGACTACGTGTCAGGCCTGGCCTCGCGCGAGGTGCTGCGCGCGGCGGCGCGCTTGTGGCTGGCCGATCCGCCACGGGAACCGGGCGTCCAGAAGCCGTTCGCCCACGCGGCGTTTCGCGCAGACCTGCCCGACGCACTCTGGCGGCGGCCGGGCAAGGTCGATCACCTGGGGATTGTATATCGGGGGGCGATCGCCGCGCGCCAGGACATTCTCCGCGTGGCAAGCCGCAGCGCCTGCACGCTCGACGCATTGGGCGTGCCGCCCGGGGTGTTCGCGGCATTCGCCGAGACAGCCACGCGCGGCGTCGACGCCGGCAACCCGATGTTCAGCATCATGCTCGCCGTCCTGCTATGGGCGGATCAGGAAAATTCAAAGGAAACGGGGGTGACAGCGAGAGACCGGTATTCGGAAGTATTCCCATTTATTCAACCACCAAGGACTGAACCATGAAATATCTGCTCACATTTTTCTTTAAAACCGACCTGCAGCTGCGCGCCGATTCCACCATGATCAAAGGTGGCTCGAACACGGGCAACCGTGATACCGCGAACATGTGGTACGAGTACGACGGCCGTTAAGCCGCCGCCAGAAATGACGTGAACTTTGCGCTGCTCCCGCACAGGCAGGAGCGGCGTGAGCGCAGCACTGAGGCAAACCACATGAAAAAGCATTGGTATCCGATCCACGATCCCGAACTCGGCACCTGCACCATGATTGCGCCGCGCACCGGCCACATGGTCGTGAGCACGACCGACTACCGCCGCACGCCCATGCGCGCCGCCCTGCGCCTGGCACTGGGCACGTCGCCTGGCACGAAGGGAAGCAGCGAGTTGCAGCGTGCGTCGATCATCGACAGCAGCGCGGATAGCGGCGCCGTGCCGGCCGGGCCGGAGGCCGCGTCGATCAAGCGGGCAGCCACCCTCTGCCTGCGGCTGCTGCCATTGTCGGCCGCGATCGCGCTGATGCAGCTGTTGTTTCCGCGAGCCCGGGCCGCCGGCATCGGAGTGGAGGAAGCCGTGCGCCTTTCCGCCGTCGCCTTCGGCCGGCGCAGCAATCAGGATTGCCTGCCAGTCTCGCTGTGCCGCCATATCTATCTGCGCCGGCTGGGCATTACCTCGAAGATCCTGCTCGGCGCCCAGGTTCCGACAGAAAAAATGCACGCCTGGGTGCAGATTGGCGACCACCCGGTTCTGGAGTGTCCAGACGTGATGGTGCACTACCAGGCCTGCGTAGCGTATGTATGACTACTTCACCGCGGTCGCCTCGGCGCTGTGCATGGGCTCCCTAGGATGCTTTCTCATCCTGCGTACCCCACGGCCCAGCAAGCCCTTGAAATCGTCCACATAGGTAAACACCGCCGGCACCACCAGCAGGCTGAGTAAGGTCGACGTAATCAGGCCCCCGATCACGGCAATCGCCATCGGCGACCTGAAACTCGGGTCGCCCGAGAAGCCCAGGGCCAGCGGCATCATGCCCGCGCCCATTGCGATGGTGGTCATGATGATCGGCCGGCTGCGCTTGTGGCAGGCGTCGACCAGCGCATCGAAGCGGTTCATGCCGGCCGTACGCGCGAGGATGGCGTAGTCGACCAGCAGGATCGAGTTCTTGGTCACGATCCCCATCAGCATGATCAGGCCAATCATGGTCGGCATCGACAGCGCGCTGCCGGTGATCAGGAGGGCGACGATGGCGCCGCCGATCGACAGCGGCAGCGCGGCGAGAATCGTGATCGGCTGCATGAAGTCGTGGAACAGCAGCACCAGCACGCCGTAGATGCACAGCACGCCGATCGCCATCGCCACGCCGAAGCTGGCGAACAGCGCCTGCATCTCCTGGGCGTCGCCCAGCTCGGCAATCTGCACCGAGGCCGGCAAGGCCGTGAACGCGGGCAGGGCGCGCGCTTCGTCGTTCACCTCGCCGAGCGAGCGTCCGCCCAGCTCGACGTCGAGCGTGACGTTGCGGCTGCGGTTCAGGCGGTCGATCTGGGCCGGGCCGCTTTCCATGGTGATATCGGCGACGCTCGACAGCAGCACCGGGCCGTTCTTGCCCGGCACCGTCAGGCGGCCGATGGCGTCGAGGTCGGCGCGCACCGCGTCGGGCAGTTTTACCCGGATAGGCACCTGGCGCTCCGACAGGTTCATCTTCGCCAGCGCCTGTTCGTAGTCGCCGGCAGTCGCCACGCGCACCGTCTCGCCGATCGATGCCGCCGTCACGCCCAGGTCCGCCGCGCGCGCAAAATTCGGCCGCACGATGATCTCGGGGCGCACCAGCGACGCACTCGAACTGACGTTCCCGATGCCTTGCAGGCCGCGCAGTTCACGCTCGGCGCGCTGGGCGGCGGCAGTCAGCGCGACCGGGTCTTCGCTGCGCAGCACCAGCTGCAGCTTGCCGCCGGTGTCGGCCTGGCCGACGGAAAAACGCGCACCGGGAATGCCGGACAATTCCGTCCGGATCAGGCGCTCGAGGTCCGAGAGCTTCTCGTCGCGATCGCCGCGGTGCGAAGTGGTCACTGTCAGCACCGCACGGCGCGCTTCGGCCGAAGCGCCGGGCGCAAAGGCGTCGCCGCTGGAGCCGCCGCCGATCGAGCTGAAGACGCCTTTCACGCCAGGCACCCGCATCGCCGCCAGGCGCGCCTGCTCGGCCACGCCATGGGTTTGCGCGAGCGTCGAGCCGGGCGGCAGTTCGACGTTGATGATGGTCTGGCCGCGGTCGGCGGCGGGCACGAAGCCGGTCGGCAGCAGCGGCACCAGCGCGATCGAGCCCACGAAGAACAAGAGGGAGGCGATCGCCGTGACGCGGCGGTGGCGCAGGCACCACTGCATGCTCGCCATGTAGCGGCGCATGATTGCGCCATCCTTCTCGACATGGGGATTCTTGGCGGGCTTCATGATATACGCCGCCATCATGGGCGTGAGCAGGCGCGCCACCACCAGCGAGGCGAGGATGGCCAGCACCGCGGTCCAGCCGAACTGTTTGAAGAAGCGCCCCGGGATGCCGCTCATGAAGGCGGTCGGCAGGAACACCGCCACCAGCGAGAAGGTCGTGGCAATCACCGCCATGCCGATTTCGTCGGCCGCTTCGAGTGCCGCCTGCATCGGGCTTTTCCCCATGTTCAGGTGGCGCGCGATGTTCTCGATCTCGACGATGGCGTCGTCCACCAGCACGCCGACCACCAGGGCCAGCGACAGCAGCGTGACCATGTTGAGCGTGTAACCGAACAGGTACTGGCCAAGAAAGGCGGGAATCACCGACAGCGGCAGGGCGGCGGCGGCGACAAAGGTGGCGCGCCAGTCGCGCAGGAACCACCAGACCACGATCACGGCCAGGATCGCGCCTTCGTACAGCATCTCCATCGAGGCGTCGAAGTTCTCCTGCACCGGCTCGGCGTTGTCGACCACCTCCTTGAGCACCACGTTCGCGTGCGCCTTCTGCAGCTCGGCCACCGCGGCGCGCGCACCTTCGGCTACCTCGGTTTCGCTGGCGCCGCGGGTGCGGAAGATCTCGAAGCCGACCACCTTGCGGCCATCCTGCTCGGCCAGCGAGCGCGGCTCGGAGACGGTGTCGATGATGGTCGCCACTTCCGAGAGGCGCACGCGGCGCCCGTCCGGCAGCGGGATGTCCATGCGTGCCAGCTCCTCGGCGCTGGCGACGGTGGCCAGCGTGCGCACCGATTGCTCGGCGCCGCTGACGTCGCCGCGTCCGCCCGGCGCTTCGCGCTGCACGTTGCGCAGCTGGCGCGACACGTCCAGGGCGGAGACCCGCAGCGCGGCCATGCGCGCATCGTTCAGTTCGACCCGCACTTCGCGGTCAACGCCGCCCACGCGCTTCACGGCGCCCAGGCCCGGCACGGTCAGCAGGCGCTTGGCGGCGGCATTGTCGACGAACCAGGACAGCTCCTGGTCGTCGAGGCCATTCGTGCCCGGCTTGGCGCTGGCGGTAAACGTCAGCACCGCGCGACCGGCGGTGGCGGCCTTGGTCACGCTCGGCTCGCGCATCTCGGCCGGCAGGTCGGCGCGTACCTGCGAGACGGCGTCGCGCACGTCGTTCACGGCGTCCGACAGGTTCTTCTCGAGGATGAATTCGACGGTGACCGTGGCCACGCCATCGAGCACCTTGGTGTAGATGTTCTTCACGCCCTGCAGCGTGGCGACCGAATCCTCGATCTTGCGCGCGACTTCGGTTTCCAGCTGGGCCGGCGCGGCGCCATCTAACGTGGCGGTGACGGTCACGATCGGCAGTTCGATATCGGGGAAGAACTGGACTTTATTGGCATTGAAGGCCAGCAGGCCCGCCAGCGTCAGCAGGGCGAACAGCAGGATCGCCGGAATCGGGTTGCGGATCGAGAGTGCGGAAAAATTCATGGTGCCGTCCTCAACGCGCCGCGACTTTGGCGGGCGGCTGTGCCGGAACATTCCTCACCAGATCGCCGTCGTTCAGGAAGCCGGCGCCGTTGACGACGATCTGCGTATCCGGAGCAAGACCATTCACCACTTCGATGCGCTCGCCCAGGCGGCGCCCGGTGACGACCTTCAACTGGCTGACGCGGCTGTCCCGGTTCAGGCGGAACACGTAGCTGAAGCCGTCGCGCACGGCGACCGCCTGCTGCGGCACGGTGAGCGCGTTCGAGGCGCCCAGTTCGAATTCGCCGCCGGCGAACATGCCGGCCTTCAGGGGCGCGCTGCTCGAAAGCGCAGGGGGCAGGTCGACATACACCAGCGTGGTGCGCGTCTGCGCATCGACCGTCGGCGCGACGGTGCGCACCTTGCCCACTACTTCGCCGCCGGCGGCGCCTTTCACGCGCACACGGGCGCCCGGCTTGATGCGGGCGATGTCGGAAGCGGGCAGTTCGGCGCGCCATTCGAGGCGGCCCTGGCGGATCAGGCGGAACAGTTCGGTGCCGACGCCGACCACGGCGCCGACGGTGGCGCTGCGCGCCGAAATGACGCCGCTGTCGGGCGCGAGCACCTGCGTGTATTTCAGGCGCAGCTGCTGTTGCTTGAGCGTGGCGTTGGCGGAAGCGACGCGTGCCGTTGCGGTGCGTGCGGCGGTTGCCCACTGTGTGAACTGCTGTTCGCTGATCGCGCCCGAGCTCTTCAAGTCCTGGCCGCGCTTGGCATTGGCGGCCGCCTCGGCGGCATTCGCCTGCGCCTCCTGCAGCGCCGCGCGCGCCTGCTCGACATCGGCATTGACCGTATCGGCCGAGAACACGGCCAGCACTTCACCCTTCTTGACGACGTCGCCCACGTTGACCCGCACTTCGAGCAGGCGCAGCCCGCCCGACTCGCTGCCGATGACCGCTTCCTGCCAGGGCGCGACGTTGCCGTTGGCGGTCAGCTTGAGTGGCAGGCTGGCCGTCATGGGCGCAGCCGTGCTGACGGTCAGGGCGGGCGTCGCGGGCGTGCCCGCCTTCTTGTCCTCATCCTTGCCGCAAGCAGCGAGCGCGAGGCAGAAGAGGGCGGCCGAGCCGAGGAGCAGAATGCGTGGTGTTGGTTGGGGCATGGGCGTGGGTCCGGTTCCGTGATCGATGCGGGATGCCGCGGCGTGAACGGCAATGGAGCAGTTTATCAAAAGGATAAAAAATTGAAGCGGATTCAATAGCACAATTGAAGCGCCACTCTAATAGCGGCTTGGCTAGAATGGGCTTTTTGACGGAGGCGCCGATGAACAAGCCCCTGCTGTTTGCCGCGATGTGCGCCGCGTTGCCGGCCTGCGCCGCGGCGCAGGAAGCCGCGCCGGCCGCCGAACCTGGAAAGGGGACGTCACAGGCGGCCTGCGGCGCTCCGGAAGCGACGCGCGCATCGAGCGCCTTGCCGGCGCGCGCCAGTACCAAACCCGAGCCGCAGTTGGGCAGCGTCGCGCGCAACGCATGGGTTCCTTCGCACGCCGAGACGCCATCCTTGCGGGCGATGCGCGCCGCGCGGGCGAAAGAGACACGACAAACGCCGGACGCGGAGCGCGGGACAGGCGCAGGCTGCCCACCTGACGCGGGCTATCCTGTGCCACAGGACGATCAAAAACGGGGTTAAATGCACCAATATGGTGCATTTAGAGCATGTGTTGCACAGTCATGATGCGATGCGCCAAATTCGGTACACATTCTGTGCCTGAGCTGCGCATTTCAGGGGAATCTCATAGGAGCAGCTACGGTGCTCCTACCGTAGTTTTACTGTATTGCGGTGCACAATAAAGCGCAGTATATTGGAACTGTCTCCTCCAGTTTTTCTCTGAAATTCTGGATTACCGCCCGCTACCGTCAGGTAGACGGGCGTTTTTTTTGCTCGGCGCTGCCTGCTTGCCTCACTCGACCCCTTCGCCCTGGAACGCGCCGGCACGCCAGGTCAGCACCAGCGTATCGCGGTGCCCGTGCTCGCTCAGCGGCTGGATCGGCGTCGATTCGTGGATCACGCGCGCATCGTCGAGCAGCAGCAGGGTCCAGGGTTCGGTCATGGTGAAGCGCAGGCCGCGCGGGCCGTCGGCCTCGAAGACGCGGGTCTCGCCGCCCTTGATGCCGGTACGCCCGATCAGGATCACGGCCACGAAGTCGACGCCGTCGCGGTGCGCGCCTTCCGGCGTCGGGCGGCCGATGCCGTCGGTGGTATCGATGCGGAACTGGTGTGCTTCCACAAACCAGGGCGCCGCCGCTCTCGCTTGCGAACAGACCGCGCCCAGCGCGCGTACCAGCTGCTGCCAGCCCGGCTGGGCGACGGTAGCAGTGTCCATCGGTTCGAACAGGCGGTGCATGCCGCCGTGCAGGGCGTTGTATTCGACCGGCTGCCAGTGCGCGCGGTGCGGCGTCTGGACCAGCGCCTTGCCATCGTCGATGAAGCAGGAGTGCCGGCGGCGGCGGTAACGTCCGCCGTCCTTCAGGTAGTGGTCGAGTTCGAGATGGTCCCAGCTCGGCACCAGAGCGTCGAGGTCGGCCAGCGTGCAGCCGGCAAGGCGCGCGACATCGACGGGGCGCAGCAGGGCATAGCCATCGCCGAGCAGGGCCTCGGCCAGGCGCGAAGGATCGCTGTAGGGAAGTTCGGATGGGTTCATGCCCGGTAGCGTAGCATTTTTCACAGGGGCCGGTGAAGAGCGGCCCCTGGGCCAGAGCCTATCCCAGTAGACCGGGGGAAGCTGATGGCGATGACTGGCAAGCGCGGGCAAGGCGCGAGGAGGCCGCATGGCTGGCCATGCAACGAACGAGCAACGCAGCCCGCGCTTGCCAGGCGCGCCAGCAGCGACTCCGGGCTGCTGGGGTAGGCTCTTACCAGGTTTTGGTGAGCGTCAGGCGCAGCGTGCGCGGTTCGATCGGGTGAAAATGGATGTCCTCGCGCGGCGCCGGCTCCCCGGCCAGCTGCGAGGCGTAGTAGTAGTCGATCGCCGACGCGCGCCGGTTAGCCAGGTTGAAGGCTTCCAGTTCCAGCTGCAGGTCCCTGCCGACTTTATAGCCGATACGCCCGTTGAGCGTGGTGCTGGCCTGCGAGCGCACGCTGTTGTCTTCGATGAGCGGACGCGGGCCGAAATAGCGCAGGCGCAGCGCGCCCGACCACGGCCCTACTTTATCGACGGTGAGGGCGAGCTGGCCCACGCCTTCCACGGCGCCGGGAATTCGATCGCCGTTGCGCGAGCGGGCCCGCGCATACGCGGCATCGACATCGAAGGCCAGCCATTTCAGGGGCCGCCAGTAGTTCGAGAACTCGATGCCGGTGCGGCGGCTGGCGTCCCCGGCTTCAGTCGTGCCGGCGTCGCCGATGTAGGTGAGCTCGGAGTCGATGTCGAGCCGGTACAGCGAGACAGCCGTCTGCATCTTCGCAATCGCCTCGGTCCGCAGGCCCAGCTCCACGCCGCGCGAGCGCGCCAGGCCGGGCGCGCGCTCGAGCGGATCGCGCGTTTTCGGATCGAAGGCCGCCACCGTGCCGCGCGCGTCGTTGCTGTGGAAGCCGTGGCCGTAGTTCAGGTAGAACTCGGTCGAGGCCAGCGGTGCGAAGATCAGGCTGAACGACGGGCTCACTTGCGTATCGTGCGCGCGGCCCGTATTGGCAGCGAGGTCGCTGCGCACGTCGAAATCGAAGCGGTCGGCCCGCACGCCAAGCACACTGCGCCACATATCGCTCCAGCGCGTCGCGCTTTCGATGAACACGGCGCCGCTGGTCTCGACGATATGGTCTTCGCGCGTGGTCGCCAGCCGTTCGCGCGCGCGGGTGTCGTACAAGCCGTTGAAGATGTTGTCGTTCTGGAGCCGCGCGCCCACCGTCAGGTCGGACGCCATCGTTTCGCCGCGGTGCAGGTGCAAGGTGTGGATGGCATCGAGGCCACTGGTCACGCGCCGGTCCGGCTGGGCGAACTGGTCGCCATTGACCGGGTCGTTCATGAAATAAGTAAAATTCGAGAACAGCTCGAGCTGGTTGCGGATCACATAGGCGCTCAGTTTCGAGGCCGACTCCGCGCCGGTCTGGCGCCAGATGCCGGACAGGCTGTAACGGCGCGCACTGCCGCCGTCCGTGCCGTCGACCGCGTCGAAGCGGCCCAGCGATCCGTCCTCGACCGCACGCAGCGGGATCTGGTCGGTCGCGTTCCAGCTACCCCGGTAGGCCATCGCCGTCACGCTCCAGCCGTTGTTGGCGTAGCCGCGGCTGTAGCGCAGCATGCCGTTGCGCTTGCGGTAGTCGTCGGGCCGGGTCCACGGGCCGTCGTTGTTCATCGTTTCAAGCGCGTAGAGCAGGGTGCCGCCCGCGAGCTCCGGAGACCCCGCCAGGATGGCGCGCGCAAAACCGTCCTGGCCCAGCGTGACGCTGGCGATGTCTTTCACCAGGCGGTTTGCGTAGCTGACCTCGGCGCTGCCGGCCGAGGAAAAGTCGCCATCGAGCGCGGAATACGGCCCCTTGCGGTAGTCGAGGCGTCCAACCAGTTCCGGGATCAGGAAGTTCACGTCGGTCCAGCCCTGGCCATGCGCATGGCTGCGCTGGTTGACCGGCATGCCGTCGACCCAGGTGGCCAGGTCGGTGCCATGGTCGAGATTGAAGCCGCGCAGGTAGAACTGGTTGGCTTTGCCCTCGCCGCTGTGCTGGCTGGCGATCAGGCCCGGCATGGCCTCCAGCATCTCGCCGGGACGGTAAATCGTGCGCGCCGCCAGTTCCTTCTGGCCGACGGTGCCGGCATTGGCCGAATCGGCGATCCCGAGCTGGGACAGGCGCGCGCCTTCGACCAGCACGCGTTGCAGCACGAGTTCGTCGGCATGCACGCAGGAGCTGGCGAACAGCGCGGCGAGCGCGCAGGGGAGGGGACGGATCATGGGCATGGTGTGTTCAGCGCGTCGGCTGCTCCTGGTTGTTGCGATCAAACGTCAGCGTGCGCACGGCATTGCCTTCGTTGAGGTTGACGGTATTGACCTGATCCGGAATGAAGTCGATCAGCACCTTGTCGACAATGGCGCCCGCCATCCACAGCGGTGTCTGCTCGATTTCCTGGAACACGGTCACCTTTTCCGGATCGGCCGTCATGCCGACCCAGCGTAGCGGCAGGGGCGCCTTGTCCTTGCCGAGCACCTGGAAGCGGCTCTCGACATACTTGCGCAGCACGTCCTGGTCCTCTTCATCGGTCAGGTCGAACTGGCGCCCGTACAGGTTCACCAGCAAGGCCTCGACGTCGTGCGCCATGTAGGTGTGCACGATCTCGGTGTTTCCGCTGCGGGCATTGAACGACAGGTCGGTGATCCCCGCATGGAAGCGGTGGGCCGAAGCCATGGCGCTGCCGAGCAGCAGCAGGACGGCGCAGAAGGCGCGCAAGCCGCGCATCATGGGACCGCCTTTGGACCAGCTTCAGGCTTCTTCAAGGGCGCATTGAAGTCCTTCATCATGTCGCTGCCACCGCGCTCGGTCTTGAACAGTTCCAGGCGCGACGGCGTCAGCTTGCGTGGCCAGGCGTTGTTGTTCTGGTCGATGTCGGCGGTTTCCCAGAACGGATCCTGGGTGATTGCCATCATCGGCTCGTCGGTGACGATCAGCTTCGTGATCTTCTTCGGCGAGTAGCGCCAGACTTCCGCCGGGATGCGCTCGACATACTTCTTGCCGCTGGCAAGCGTGATCTCCAGTACCAGCGGCGTCACCAGGCCGCCGACATTCGTGAAGTCGACCAGGTACAGGTGCTTGCCCGAGGCAAGCAGCGCCTTCTCCCAGTCTTCCAGCTTGTCCTGGGTTTCCTGGTATTTGTTGCGGTCGGCGTTCGTCACCGTGAAGTCATCGTGCGCGTTGTAGAAATCCTTCAGCTCCGGGTGCGCGTCGACGCGGCGCGGCATGCCTTGATTGCGCTGCTCGGACAGCGACATCGGCTCGGCCTCGCGCAGCTTGCGGCGCCATGCTTTCTCCGTCTCCGGATTCTGCGAGCTGATCGTGTACGCGCTGATGCCGTCCACGCTCACGTCCACCGCATCGGTCGTGTAGAACCAGCCGCGCCAGAACCAGTCGAGGTCCGTGCCCGATGCGTCCTCCATCGTGCGGAACAGGTCGGCCGGGGTCGGGCGCTTGAACTTCCAGCGGCGGCCATATTCCTTGAAGGCGAAGTCGAACAGCTCGCGGCCCAGCACCGTTTCGCGCAGGATGTTCAGGGCGGTGGCCGGCTTGGCGTAGGCATTCGGGCCGCGCTGCAGCACCGACTCCGAATTGGTCATGACCGGTGTCTGGTTGCGGCTCTTCATGTAGTCGGTGATGTCGCGCGGCTCGCCGCGGCGGGCCGGGTAGTTCTCTTCCCATGCTTCCTCGGCCAGGAACTGGAGGAAGGAATTGAGGCCTTCGTCCATCCAGGTCCACTGGCGCTCGTCCGAGTTGACGATCATCGGATAGTAGTTGTGGCCGACCTCGTGGATGATCACGCTGATCAAGCCATACTTGGTCGACTTCGAATAGGTCAAGGCGCCGGTCTTTTTATCCTTTGTCGGGCGCGGGCCGTTGAACGAGATCATCGGGTATTCCATGCCGCCGATCGGGCCGTTCACGGAAATGGCGGTCGGGTAGGGATAGTCGAAGGAGTACTTGCTGTACTGCTCGATGGTATGGACGATCGCTTGCGTGGAATACTTCTCCCACAGCGGATTGCCTTCCTTCGGGTAGTAGGACATCGCCATGACGGTGGTGTCGCCGCTCTTCATTCCCTGGGCATCCCAGATGAACTTGCGGCTCGAGGCAAACGCGAAGTCGCGCACGTTCTTCGCCTTGAATCGCCAGGTTTTCATGGTGCCGGCGCGCGTCTTCTCGGCCTTTTCCGCCTCCGCCTGGGTGACGATGATCACCGGCTTGTTCGCCGTGCGTGCTTTCGCCAGGCGCTCGCGCTGGACGCTGCTCAGGACCTCGCCCGGGTTCTGCAGCTCGCCCGTGGAGGCGACGATGTGGTCGCCCGGGACCGTGATGGCGACGTCGTAGTCGCCGAATTCGAGGGTGAATTCGCCGTCGCCCAGGTACTGCTTGTTCTGCCAGCCGGCGATGTCGTAATAGGCCGCCATGCGCGGGAACCACTGGGCGATTTCGAAGAGGTCGTTCTTGTCTTCCTTGTCGAAGCGCTCGTAGCCCATGCGCCGGCCCAGCACGCTGGCCTCGGGAATGTTGAAGCTCCATTCGAGCGCGAAGGCGAAGCGCTGGCCCGGTTTCAGGGGCTGCGGCAGGTCGACCCGCATCATCGTCTTGTTGATCACGTGGCGCAGGGGGCGGCCGTCCGCCGTCTTGATGCTCTTGAGCTGGAAGCCGCCCTCGAAAGTGCGGCTCTCGAACGCGAAGCGCACCGCGTCGAACTTCACACCTTCCGGCCCGCCCTTTTGCCAGGCCTCGCGCGAGGGGATGGTCGAGATATTGCGGTTGTCCGAGTCGCCGCGGAACATGTTCTGGTCCAGCTGCACCCACAGGTAGGAGAGGGTGTCGGGCGAATTGTTGTGGTAGGTGATGGTGCCCGCGCCCGTGATGGCGCGTTTGGCTTCGTCGAGCGTCGCGCGCAGCGTGTAGTCGGCGCGCTGCTGCCAGTAGGCGTGACCCGGCGCGCCGGATGCGCTGCGGGTGGCGCCGGGTGTCGGCAGCAGCTCGTCGAGCTGGCGGAACTTGTCATCGAACTTGTCGGCGGCGTGGGCGCCGGTGGACAGGGCCAGGGTCAGTGCAGCGAGGCGGGCGAGGAATTTCATGTGCATGTCTTGCGTGTTAAATGTAGAAACCGGCAGTCGCGCAGGATGCGCGACCGCCGGCTTGATCGAAGGGCGTAGGGTGGGCACTTGTGCCCACGCGGTCCCACCGGTAGGGCAGTCGCGGCGTGACCGAAGTCAGTGGGTATGTAGCCGCCGTACCGCGTGGGCACGGAGTGCCCACCCTACAACAGCCTTACTGCACCGTCGGCACTGTTTCCTTCTTCGGCTCTTCCTTCGTGGCTGCCTTGTCTTCCTTCGTCTTCAACTTGGTATTGAAGTCCTTCATCAGGTCATTGCCGCCACGTTCGGTCTTGAACAGCTCAAGGCGCGATGGGGTCAGCTTGCGCGGCCAGGCGTTGTTGCTCTGGTCGATGTCGGCGGTTTCCCAGAACGGATCCTGGGTCAGGCTCGTCATCGGCTCGTCGGTGACGATCAGTTTCGTGATCTTCTTCGACGAATAGCGCCACACTTCCGCCGGGATGCGCTCGATGTACTTCTTGCCGCTGGCCAGGGTGATCTCCAGCACCAGCGGCGTCACCAGGCCGCCGACATTCGTGAAGTCGACCAGGTACAGGTGCTTGCCCGAACTGAGCAAGGCCTTTTCCCAGTCCTCGAGCTTCTCCTGGCCTTCGTTGAACTTGTTGCGATCCGCATTCGTGACCGTGAAGTCGTCGTGCTCGTTATAGAAATCCTTCAGCTCGGGATGCGCATCGACGCGGCGCGGCATGCCTTTGTTACGCTGGTCGGACAGCGACATCGGCTCGGCATCCTTCATCTTGCGGCGCCATGCCTTTTCCGTCTCCGGATTCTGCGAGCTGATCGTGTACTCGCTGATGCCGTCCACGCTCACGTCCACCGCATCGGTCGTGTAGAACCAGCCGCGCCAGAACCAGTCGAGGTCCGTGCCGGACGCGTCTTCCATCGTGCGGAAGAAGTCGGCCGGGGTCGGGCGCTTGAATTTCCAGCGCTGGGCGTATTCGCGGAAGGCGAAGTCGAACAGTTCGCGGCCCAGCACCGTTTCGCGCAGCACGGTCAGCGCGGCAGCCGGCTTGGCATAGGCGTTGTTGCCGAACTGGAGGAGGGACTCCGAGTTGGTCATGATCGGCACCTGGTTGCGGCTCTTCATGTAGTCGGTGATCAGGCGCGGCTCGCCGCGCATCTCCGGCCATTGCTCTTCCCAGGCTTCCTGGGCCAGGGTCTGCACGAAGGAGTTCAGGCCTTCGTCCATCCAGGTCCACTGGCGCTCGTCGGAGTTGACGATCATCGGGAAGTAGTTGTGGCCCACTTCATGGATGATCACGCCGATCAGGCCGTACTTGGTGCGCTTCGAATAGGTCACCTCGCCGGTCTTTTTATCCTTCGTCGGACGCGGACCATTGAACGTGATCATCGGGTATTCCATGCCGCCCACCGGACCGTTCACGGAAATCGAGGTCGGGTAGGGGTAGTCGAAGGAGTACTTGTTGTACTGCTCGATGGTGTGCACGATCGCCTGGGTCGAATACTTCTCCCACAGCGGATTGCCTTCCTTCGGATAGTAGGACATCGCCATCACGTCGGTGTCGCCGCTTTTGAGGCCCTGGGCATCCCAGATGAACTTGCGGCTCGAGGCAAACGCGAAGTCGCGCACGTTCTTTGCCTTGAAGTGCCAGGTCTTGCTGGTGGTGGCGCGGCCCTTTTCGGCTGCTTCCGCTTCGGCCTGGGTGACGATGATCACCGGCTTGTTCGAATTTTTTGCTTTCGCCAGGCGGTCGCGCTGGACGCTGGTCAGCACCGAGCCCGGATTTTGCAGCACGCCGGTCGAGGCCACGATGTGGTCCGACGGCACCGTGATCTCGACATCGTAGTCGCCGAATTCGAGCGTGAATTCGCCGGCGCCGAGGAACTGCTTGTGCTGCCAGCCGTAGGTGTCGTAGTAGGCCGCCATGCGCGGGAACCACTGGGCGATTTCGAACAGGTCGTTCTTGTCGTCGAATTTCTCGAAGCCCGAACGCCCGCCGAGCACCTTCTGCTCGTTGATCTTGTAGTTCCACTCGACCTCGAACGTGAAGCGCTGGCCGGATTTGAGCGGCTGCGGCAGGTCGATGCGCATCATCGTGCGGTTGATCACGTGGGCCAGCTTGCGGCTGCCTGACTTCACGTTGGTGATGTTGAAGCCGCCGTCGAAGCTCAAGCCTTCGAAGGTCGTGCGCAGGGCGTCGAACTTCATGCCTTCTTCCGGGCTGCGCGGCTTGGCCCAGGCCTCGCGCGAGACCGAGGTGGCCGACATGCGCGCGTCGGAATTGGGCTTGTAGATGTTCTGGTCGAGCTGCACCCACAGATAGCTGAGCGTATCGGGGGAGTTGTTATGGTAGGTGATCGTCTCGGCGCCGCGGATCGAGCGGTTCGCTTCGTCGAGCGTGGCGCGGATCGTGTAGTCCGCGCGCTGCTGCCAGTAGGCCTGGCCGGGTGCGCCCGAGGCGGTGCGGACGGTCGACCCGGACGGCAGCAGCTCGTCGAGCTGGCGGAACTTGTCGTCGAATGGATCGGCCGCGAAAGCGGACACGCTAAGGCATAGCGCAGCCAAGGCGAATGGCAAACGGATCATGTTTCCCCTGAATTTTTATAGATAGTTGGAGAAACTATTCTAAAGGTATCTTTCGGGCAAGCCGCCGCTGCATGTGTAAAAAAGCTGATACATGATGCATATGCAACACGCATGGCGCCCCTCATGCCAGCAGCTTCAGGTCCAACGCCCGCTCGGCGAACCACACCACCGCCAGCAGCGCGATCAGGGCCGAGCCGCCGGCCAGCACCACGCGCCGGTAGAACCAGCCGTGGCGCAGGGCATAGGCCAGCGGCAGGAACACCAGCACGATCGCCATCTGCCCCAGCTCCACGCCCACGTTGAAACCCACCAGCGACAGCACCAGCGCGCCTTGCGGCAAGCCGAGGTCGGCCAGCACGCTGGCAAAACCGAAGCCGTGGATCAGGCCGAAGCCGAAGGCGACCAATGCGCGCCAGCGGTGCACCAGCGGCCACAGGTTGTTCAGCGCGGCCAGCACCACCGAGGCGGCGATTGCCGACTCGACCAGGCGCGAAGGCAGGCTCAATGCGCCGAGTGCGGCCAGGCTCAAGGTCAGCGAGTGCGCCAGCGTGAAGGCGGTCACGATTTTCAGCACGTCGATCACCGACGCGCGCAAGGTCTCGCGTGCCTGCCATGCGCCCTTGCTGCGCACCAGCACCGCCGGCAGCAGCAGCGACACTAAAAACAGGATGTGGTCGAAGCCGATCCAGATATGCCAGACGCCGTGGCGCACATAGTCGGCGAACTGGCGCCAGCGCGCCGGCGTGGCCACCTGCAGCGCCTGCTGGCGGGCGTCGGGTGCGAAGATGGCGCTGCTGGTGGCCGCGCCATGCGTCAGGCGCAGCAGGCCCTTGTGCTGCGGATCGATGTCGAACAGGAGGTTGTAGTCCACATCCAGTGTGCCGACCGGCGCCGCGCAGGCGCCCTGCAAGCGCAGCACCGCGTACGCGCCATCGGTATGGCTGTCGATCAGGTGCTGGGTGACGCGCAGCGGGCAAGCCTGGCCGCCGTTCGAGAGCTGCAGGCGCGCCAGCGCATAGGCGGCAATCGCCTCGTGCTGAGCGCGCACTTCGTCCCAGGTAATCGCCGCGTCGCCGTTCGCATCCAGGCCGATGGCCATCTCGAGGTCGCGCAGGGCGATGTCCCACTGGCCCTCGATGCGCTCGTTCTGCACCTTCAGGCTGAGGTAACTGTCGCTCGCCTTGTGCGCCTGCGCCGGCAGCGCGTGGCCGAAGAAGAGCGCCAGCAGGATCAGATAGCGGGCCATCATGCCTTGCCCGCCAGGCGCGCGACGAGGGCGGCAAGCGAGGCGTCTTCGATTTTGCTCGATGCCAGCCAGTCCTGTACGAGTCTGCGCGCTTCCGGGTCGCGGCTGGCGTCGGCGGCTTGGGCCAGGATGCGCAGGTCGGCCGGTTCCTTCTGCACCGCCCAGTTCAGCTTGGCCAGGCGCACGGCGGCCATCGCGTCGCCGCGCAGCGCGAGTTCGTAGCGGGCCTGCTCGCGCTGGTGCACGTTGTCGCGCCGGCGCAGGGCGGCATCGAAGCGCGCCGCCAGTTCGCGGCTCGCCTCGGCCGCGCCGGGCGCGCCCGTGGCTTTCAATGCAATGGCGTAGCGCAGCAGCAGTGCGTCGGCCGCGGTCTTGTCCTTCAGGAGCGCGGCTGCTTGCGGCGCCCGGCCCCGGTCGATCAGCAAGTCGGCATAGGCGCCCAGCAGGTAGCTGTCGGCCGGATCGAGTTTGTAGGCTTCGCGGAAATGGGACTCCGCCGCATTCAGGCGGCCCAGGCGCGCGGCCATCTCGCCCAGCAGGGTTTCGACCCAGGCGCGGATCTCCGGGCTGGCGTCCGAACGGGCCGCAAGGCTCTGGCGCAGGCGTTCGTAGCTGGCGTCGGCCTGGCCGCTGACGCTGCCCACGCTCGACAGGCAAGCCTGCACTACCAGTTCGGGAGCGCGCGAATACAGGCGCATGCAGCTGGCGCGCGCGTTGGCGAAGTCGCCCGTGATGGTCTGCACGGTGGCACGCGTGAGCCAGGCCTGGCTGTTGCCGCTGTCGCGTGTCAAGACCGTGTCGAGATCGAGCAGCGCCGCCCCGAACTGGTGGGTGCTCTGGCGCAGCGTGGCGCGCAGCACCAGCACGGCCGAAGGCGGCTGCGGCTGGTTCCACCAGGGGGCGAGGGCCGCCTGGGCATAGCCGAGATAGCGCGGATCGCCATCGCGCCGGCTTTGTTCGATGTAGCGCTGGGCCAGGGTAGTGGCCAGGTCCAGGTCGTGCGGTTTGGCGCTTTGCGCCGCGCGCAGGCCTTGCAGTTCGCGCCGTGCGGGAGCGAGGCCACCGGGCAGGCGTTCGAGCACCTGGGCGCCGCTGGCAGGAATATGGGGCGCCGCGCCTGCGGGAAGCAGGGCGCAGGCGCAGGCAAACAAGACGATGATCTTGCCAAACATGGGTACTCCGAAAAACGCGGGACGGCATGCCGTCCCGCGCTGGTGGATGCCGGTCAGCCGACCGGTTGGGGCTCGGTGTCGTCCGGCTTGGTCTCGGTAACGCCGTCGATCGATTCCGGTTCGTCGTTATCGAGCATGGCGTTCACGCGTGCCATCACATAGGCGAAGAACGAGTCGTTCGCCGCGGGTGGGGCCGGCGTGCCGGCGACGGGCGGCGGTTCCGAGTGGACGGTACTGCTGCTGCCGCCGCAGGCGCTCAGCGCGAGCGCCGAGCACACGGCGGCGACGCGCAGCGAGCGGGAAAGGAGATGGGTGGACATGGCTGCTCCTTCGCTTACTGGTTGCCCGGCAGCGGCGTGTTGAGGTAAGGGAAGGCCGCCTTGAAGCTGTTGGCGTCCTTGCGCACGCCGTCGGTCAGCGACAGGCCGCCGGCCGGTGCGTCGGCAGGTTTGCAGCCGACGCCGAGCGCGTCATTGGCACCGGTCAGCACGCACAGCGCGCCCATCGCCACACGCAGCGAGACGTCGACGATATCGTCGGCTGGACGGCGTCCGTTCGGGAAGCCCGCGTTGTCGCCGGCGGCCACGCCAAGCGGATTTTGCGATGCCTGCGCGGTCGGTGCGATGCTCGTGTTCAGGCGCAGCATCTCCGAGGCGACGACGTTCTTCGGCTGGTTCACGCCCGGAATGCCCTTCAGGAAGGCGGTCACGAGGTCGGTACGCGGGAAGTTGGTGGGCGCCTTGGCCGATGGGAACAGCGACTCGACGACCGCCGGCAGCACCGGGTTGGTCACGTAGTTGGCCCACTGGGCGTCGTCCTTCGGCTTCGAGGTGTTGAAGCGGTCCTTGTCATCCATGCCGATGATGACTTCGTTCACCAGCGGCATGCCGAGGCGCGAGACCTGGGTCCAGGCGCCGCCTTCCTTCACCGCGGTGTTGATGCCCGATGCCGGGTTCGGATTGATCAGGCGTGCCTGGCGCATGCTGGCCGTGGCGTAGGCGCCGATGACCGGCTCGCCGGCGACGACCAGGCAGGATGCCGGCAGTTCCATGGCGATCGCGCTGACGTTCTTGTTTTCCAGGTCGTTCTTGTTGCCGCCCGCTTCAGCGCCGAGCGGGTTCAGGTTGAACAGGTCGAAGATCTTGCCGACCGCGATGTAGAACGGCTCCTTGCGCTGGCCGACGAACACGCGGCCGGTGCCGCAGCCTGGCACGGCGATGTCGAAGATGTGCTGGTTGGCGTAGGTTTCATAGCCGCCGGCGCCGCCGAAGACCTTGTCGCCGATGTTGTCGACGGGCTTGTCGAACTCGGTGGCGCCGTTCGGCGCGGCCAGGCGCGTGCGCGTGCCGCTGCGGCGGTCGCCCTTGACCATGTCGATGGTGTAGGTTTCGCGCACGTTCAGCGAGGCCGGATTCACGCCGCTGATGGTCGACGAATTGATCAGCGGAATCAGGACCTGCTTGCCGCCGATGTTCAGCGCCGTGCGCTTGGAGGTGTTCTTGAAGCGGATCTGGAAGGTGATGTCTTCCTTGGCGTCGCCGTTATTGTCGATGTGAATCTCGTACATCGCGTTCTGGTCGAACTGGTAGAAGTTCGGGCCACCCTGCGGATCCTGGAAAGGCGTGAAGTTGGCGATCATCGTCACATAATCGGCGCGGCCCGGGGCGTAGCTGCGGAACATGTAGAAGTCGGTGCCGTCGACTTTCGGCGCATTCGTCAAAAATGGCGCTTCGCGGTGGCTCGATGCGCTGGCCGGGCTGGACAGCGCCATCAGCGTCGTTGCCGTCAGTACTGCCGCAGTTAATAGGGATTTCTTGTTTTGCAGGTGTCTCATCTCGCTCTCCGGGTAATAGTTTGTAATATTTGTAACAGTGCTAAATTGATGATATTGAGTATTAGGCAAGTCCGTCGCACGATTGTTTGAATACTGGAAATGGTTCACGTGCAAGCGAACCGTATGGACATATACGCAGCGAAAACCTTATCGGATTCAAAATATTTTCTTGCAGTGCGTAACGCGCAAATATGGTATTTTCTCCGCGACATCACTAGCGCGAATGACCATGAACTCGATGAAGGACCTCCCTTGAACCCGGCAGCGGCACACACCGATCCAGCCCAATTGCGCGCCTGGCTGCACGGCGCGGCGCACCGCGACCGCACCGCTTTCCGCGCGCTCTACGACGCCAGTTCGCCACGGCTGTATGGCCTGGCACTGCGCATTCTTGGCCGGCGCGAACTGGCGGAAGAAGTGCTGCAGGAGAGTTTCGCCGCGATCTGGCACCATGCTGGCGACTACGAAACCACGCTGTCGGCACCGATGACCTGGATGACGACGATCGTGCGCAACCGCGCCTTCGACGTCTTGCGCCGTACGCGCCATGAAGGCGTAGCTGACGAGATGGACAGCCACGCGCTGGCGTCGCTCGCCGATCTCTCCGCCACGCCAGCCGATCAGCTGCAGATGAGCAGCGAGGCCAGGGCGCTGGCCGACTGCATGGCCGCGCTCGAGGAAAAGCACCGCGAAGTGGTCGGCATGGCCTTCTTCCACGACCTCTCGCACAGCGACGTCGCCGCAAAACTGACGCTGCCGCTCGGTACCGTGAAAACCTGGATCCGGCGCAGCCTGACGCGCCTGCATGCCTGCCTCAGTGCGCGGGGTGCG
Organism: Massilia sp. FBCC-B171; assembly: GCF_059134155.1. Classification (NCBI taxonomy): domain Bacteria; kingdom Pseudomonadati; phylum Pseudomonadota; class Betaproteobacteria; order Burkholderiales; family Oxalobacteraceae; genus Massilia; species Massilia sp. FBCC-B171. Next base: position 1,001,925 of record NZ_CP101443.1, read on the forward strand.
GCATGAATCTGCGGAATAACGAACCCCTGCGCGAGCGCCTCGCCGCCGAATACGTGCTGGGCACCTTGCGTGGACGCGCGCGGCGCCGCTTCGAAGGCCTGATGCATGGCGATGCGGCCCTGCGCCGCACTACCCGCGAGTGGAACGAGCGCCTCGGCGCGATGGCCGAATTCGCGCCGCCGGTGGCGCCCGATCGCCAGGTCTGGCGCGCGATCGAAAACCGCCTCGGCCTGCGTCCTGCCGCCCCGGCCTGGCAGTTCTGGCGCCATGGTTCGCTCGGCTTGTGGCGCGGCTTCGGCCTGGCCTCGTCGGCGCTGGCCGCCGTGCTGCTGGCGGCTGTGCTGGTCGAGCGTCCCGACACGGCGCGCACGAGCGACATCGCCAGCCTGACGGACGAACAGGCGCGGCCGGCCCTGGTGGTGACGGCCGACCGCGCGCGCGGTGTGATGACGGTGAAGGTGGTGGCCAGCGTGGCGCTCACTCCGCAGCAGGCGCTGCAGCTGTGGGCGGTGCCGCGCGACGGCAAGCCGCGCTCGCTCGGCGTATTGGGCGCGAGCCGCGAGCTGACGCTGGCGCTGCCGGCCGGTGCGATCGGCGACGACGTGGCCGTGCTGGCGGTCAGTTTGGAGCCGAAGGGCGGCTCGACCAATCCGGATGGGCCGAGCGGCCCGATCCTCTACAAGGGCAGCTGGGCCCACGTGCTGTAATCGGACAGGCGCTGCCGCGACGGCTTGCGGCAGCGCCTTCCATCAGGACGCCTTGCGTACGGCGCGCCTGCGTACACCCGCGAGCATCCCCATCCCGAGCAGCAGCATCGCGATCGACCCCGGCTCCGGCACGTCCGCGGCGTCGACCCCGATGTCGTCGATCACCAGGTCGCCGCTGGCCGCGAAGCGCAGCTCGCTCAAGCCCGTCCACATCGACGGCGTGAACGCGCCCAGCTCGCCCAGGGCCAGCATCAGGTTGCGCTGGCTGCTGTCGCCGAAGATGCCGGTGATGCTCAACGAGGCGCCGCCCAGCGGATCGAGTGCGCCCGCGGCCAGGCTTGAAAAGCTGAACAGGCTGCCGTTATTGGCCATCAGGCTGACCGTGCTGCCGTCGAGCAGGACCAGCGCGCCTGTAAAGGCGCTGCCCAGGCCATCGATGGTGAGGAAGCCGGCTGCGTCGCCGTCGAGCCGGAAGCCGGCTTCGCGGTAGACGGCGCGGCCGCTGTCGTTATCGATCTCGATGAGGGAGGGATTGTCGAAGTTGACGACAGCCGCGCCGGCGACCGGGCTTGCGCCCAGCACCAGTGCCGCTGCCAATGCACCGAATATTTTTTTCATGTCGCTCTCCGGTATCGGGCGCTTACTGCGCGCCCGGCAGTGGCGTGTTCAGGTAAGGGAAGCCGGCCAGGAAGGGCTGGACCGCCTGGTCGACCGCGTCATGCAGTCGGAAGGCAGTGCTGCCCAGGGGCACGGCGGACGGGTTGCAAGCGGCGCCGAAGCCGAGCGCATTGTTGTTCCCGTTGGCCATGCACAGGCCGCCCATGGCCACCACCAGCGAGATGTCGACCACGTCGTCCTTCGGACGGCGCCCGTTCGGATAACCCGCATTGTCGTTGCCGCCGGCGAGGATGTTGCCGACGATGCCGAGGCGGTTTTGCTGGGCGAACGGCACTGCGGCGATCGACGTGTTCAGGCGCAGCATTTCCGATGCGGTGGGGTTGAGCGGACGGTTGACGCCTGCGATGCCAGTCAGGAAGGCGGTCACCAAATCCTGACGCGGCAGGTTTTTCGGTGCGGCGCTTCCCGGCGCCAGTCCCATCGCGATCTCCACCAGTTTCGGCAGCGTCGGGTTAGTGACATAGGTCGCAAACTGGCCGTCGTTCTGCGGCAACGCGCTGTTGAAGCGGTCCTTTTCCGACAGGCCGATAATCACTTCGTTCACCAGCGGCATGCCGAGGCGCGACACCTGCACAAATGCGCCGCCATAGCTGACCGTGGTCTGGTGACCGGATGGAGGATTCGCGTTGACGAGCTGGCTCTGGCGGATGCTGGCCGTGGTCCAGGTGCCGATGACCGGATCGGCGGTGGTGGTCGACAGCAGGCAGCTCTTGTGAACCTCGACGGCCAGCGAGGTGATGTTCTTGTTGGCCAGCGGGTTAGGCGCGGCGTTGATCGCGGCCGGATCGGTGATCACCGACAGTGGCGCGTTGATCAAATCAAACACCGTACCGAGGTTGACGGCAAAGCCTTCGCGCCGCTGTCCGACGAAGACGCGTCCCGGCACCGAGCAGCCGGGAATGGCGACCGGGTGAATGTGCTGGGCGGCGTATGCGGCGTATTGCGGAATGGTCTTGGTGCCGATATTGTCGACCGGCTTGTCGAAGCTCGTCGCGCCGCTGCCCACCCGCGACAACGCTGCCGCCTGCCCGCTGCGGCGGTCGCCACGGATCAGGCTCACCGTGAAGCGTTCGTTGACGTTCAGCGACGGCGAATTCGGGCCCTGCACCTGGCCGGCCTGGGTCAGCGGAATGGGCACGCTCTGGGTACCGATCGGCAGTGCGATCCGGTTGAAGACGTTCTGGAATCGGAACTGGAAGGTCAGGTCCTCTTTCGCATCGCCGTTATTGTCGACGTGGATCTCATAGATGGCATTCGGATCCATCTTGAAATAATTCGGCCCGCCGAACGGATCCTGCAGCGGCTGGTAATTGGCAATCAGGGTGACATAGCCGGAACGCCCTTGCTCATAGCTGTTGAACGCGTAGAGATCGGTACCGTCGACTTTCGGCTGGGTGGTGATGAAGGGCGCTTCCCGGTGGCTCGAGGCCTGGGCGGGAAGGGCGGCGACGAGGGCAAGCAGGGGGCAACTTGCGGCAATCAGTAGTTCGCGGAACTTCGCACGGCGTACGGCTTGGTCGACCATGATGCGTCTCCTTAATGAACTGCAATTATCAAAAAAATCAAATTTTCGTGTTTTGCGCATCTCTTCAAGGCAAGATTTTGAGAAAATTTGCCTAAAATGCGTCTTCCAATGGCGTAGGCATAAAATGTGCCAATGCCCGGCTTGCCTATGAATGAAGCAGCCGGTGACCGAGAAAATGTAAAAATCTGTAAGTTTTATCGACACATTGCATCAGGAAAAAGACGCGGTTGCGCAGGAAATCTAATCTTCCGGCGGGCAATTCGGGAGGGGGGTGTGCCGCGTAGGGCGGGCGCTGCCTGAGTTGATTCTAGTGCGCAGTCTGGTTGTCGCTCGACGACGTTTCCGTAGGCGCAGTCGTGGCGTCCTCGGATCGATGGATGGCATGGAGCGTCGCAAGAATGGTGTCGAGCTTTACCGGTTTGACCAGGTACCGGTCGAAGCCGGCTTCGACCGCACGTGCGGCGGCGTCGGGCGACAAAAAGCCGGTGATTGCCACGATGAGCGCCCTTGCCGTTTCGGGCATGCGGCGCAGTGCCATGCACAGGTCGAATCCGCTCTGGTCGGGCAGGCGAATGGCCGAGAACACGGCATGTGGGCGGAACACGGGTACCCAGGCCAGCGCTTCGGTCCCGGTGGTGACCGTCCTGACTTCATACCCCATCGCGAGAAACAGGGCGGCGAACAGGTCGCGTGTCTCTTCGCTGCGCTCCACCAGGAGAATTCTGAAAGGCTGCTCTCCATGTGTTGTTGGAAGCATTTGAATTACCTTTCGTAAACATCGATCCTCAGTATGCGCCGTATCGACGAAAGCGCAAGGCATTTGTAGCGAGTGCACGCAACGACGGAAAACGTGTCGCACGTACAAATGCTCACAATGTTAACTCACGACACAATGCCAAATCCTGTACGATCGCGGGATGGTGAAAAAAGCCCTGATTGTTGACGATTTGCCTTTCGATGTCGAACTCACGCGCCGCGTCTTGCAAGCCTGCGCCGACGCGCACGAAGTCGTCGTGGTGTCGGACGGCGAAGAAGCCTTGCGCGAATTGAACAAGGCGCATGACTTCGATGTCGTGCTGCTCGACCTGAAGCTGCCCAAAGTCGACGGCTTCGAAGTGCTCAAGGAAATCTCCTCCAAACCCTTCCTGTCCGACCTTCCGGTCATCGTGCTCTCGAGTTCCCGCGACGAAGCGGACCGGGTGCGCACGCGCATGCTCGGCGCCGGCGAATTCGTCGAGAAGGCGATCGATTACGCGGTATTCAAGGCGGACCTGACGCGGGCGCTGACGCAGTACGGGTTCGGGTTCGCCTGATCAGCCGAAGCCGCGCACCGGCAAGTGCGCATCGCGCTGGATCCAGTTGCGCGCCGAGTAGCTGGTGCCCGCATCGGTCGCATGCAGCGTGAACGCATGGCGCGATAGCGGCGAGCGGTTCGGCGCGCTGTAGTGCGGCAGCAGGCCGTGAAAGCAGATCAGCGTGCCGGCCGCGGCTTCGAGCGGCACCGCCGTGCTGTCGTCCGGCCACGGCGTCGCATCGAGCTTTTCCATCGACACCACATCGCCATCGCGCAGGAAGCGTTCGCGCAGCGGCCCGCGCTGCCCGCCCGGCTCGGCCCACAGGCAGCCATTCTCGATGGTCGCGTCTTCGAGCGCGAACCAGAAGGTGGTCACGCTGATCGGGGTGGTGTCGAAGAAGCTCGCGTCCTGGTGCCAGCGCACTTCGCCGCCGATGCCGGGCTGCTTGAAGATATACATCGACTGCCATACCTGCGGCTGCGCCAGGCCCAGATCGCGCGCCACCGCAGCGAGCTTCGGGTCGCGCGTAAAGGCGGCAAATACCGGGTCGAGGTCGTGCATCGCATGGCCGATCTTGTTGATCGACAGCGCCTTCGGCTGGCGCAGCTGGCCGTCCGGCCCGAAGGCTTCCTCTTCGAAGAAGCAGCGCACCGTGTTATCCGAACCGAGGAACCAGGCGTCGCTGGCACGCTCCTGGTCGCGCGTGGTGAAGATGGCGCGCGACTCGTTCGGGTCGAAGGCGTCGACGATGGCCTCGGCGCGGGCGCGCAGCGCGGCGATTTCTTGCGTGTTCTTGAAGCCGGGGAGGACGATGAAGCCGTCGCGTTCGTACTGCAGGCCTTGTTCGGGAGTGAGCATGGGAGCCAGGCGGATGAAAGGGATACGGCGATTGTAGCGCCGAACAAAGTCAGACGGTCCAGGCTCCGTCCGCGTACACCCGCTCCTCGCCCAGGTAGACCGCATCGGTCACCGCGAACACGTCGATGTGATAACGCGCGTCCTTGCGCTTGAAACCCGGCTTCGGATACACGCCGTGCTTGGCGCCGAGCGACAGGTGGATGCCGCACATGCGCTCGTAGGTGCCGATGTCGTCGACCCGGCGCTCGCGCGTGAAGGCGCGGTTCATGCCGAAGCCCAGTTCGCGCACCCAGACTTCGCCTTCGTCCTGGCGGATGTTGTCGAGCACCTGCTGGAATTCCGGCGTCGCGTTTTCGGTGCCGACCACGCGGCCGCGTTCGACGATGATCGTCACCGGCACGGCGGGGTGGTTCGACAGGTAGGAGGTGTCGCCGAACACGTGGATCTGCGCGCGCCCGTGCACCGCTTCCAGGTCGAGCGCCTCGGTAAACACTTCGCCGATCGGGAACTGGCCGCCGACGTTGTTCATGCCGCTGTAGTCGCCCACGTTCAGCTTGGCCGCTTCCAGGGGCGAAGCGAACACCAGTTCTTCGCTGCCGCCGCAGACGCGCGCGTGCGGCGCCGCATCGATGCGCGCTTTCAGGGCGCGGCCGACGCCGCGGAAGTAGGCCGGGTCGTAGGCCAGCGCCGCGATGTAGTGCTCGCCCTGGATGCCCGGCATGCGCGACAGGTGCACGTGCTCGACCACCTTCAGCCCCAGTTTAAAAAGTTCGACCCGGATGCGGAAGGCCTCGAGCCGGAAATTGGTCGACTGCACCAGCACCACCAGGTCGCCGCCCGCCAGCTGGCGGAAACGCGCCAGCACCTCGGCCGGGTCGGTGCCGTCGAAGTCGAGGAAGTCGGCGTCAGGCAGGTTGCGCCGGTAGGCCTCGACCAGGGCCCGTGCCAGACCCGTGCGCTCGTCATAGACCACCAGTGCCCGCTGCGCCGGGCCGTGTTCGATGGCGATCGCGAGCACATTGCGCAGGTGATCGGCGGCGGCGTCGACGGCGTGCGCGGGCAGGTCGGGCGTGGGGGGCAGGGTGGGAACGGTCATGGGGAGTATCGGCGCGGAGGGACTCGTCATTATACGATTCCCCGCCGAATCTTCCTGCCGGGGAGCATTGCGCGCTCCCAACAGTGGCGCCTGGCGCTACCGCCCGAACGGCGCGCCGCTCAGGCCCCGGGGCAGTTATTATTTAGACAGCAATGACCACCCGCGGCACGTGGGTGGCATGCATATCTCGATCAACGCGGAGCACGATGGCAACTCAATGGGAAACGCCGGCCAGCACCTGGCTGGAAGACGACACGAGCGGGCAGTTTGCGCTGCAGGCCACGCAAGGCCTGGGGCCGATCGACTGGCAGGCGCATGCGCGCGGCCGGCTGCCTGACGTCGCCCATCTGCTCGGCGCCTCGCTCCCTGCCAGCTGCGCCTGCGCCGGCATCTATCCGGAAGGTTTCGCCTACTGCCCGACCTGCGGCGCGCCGCTCGAGCGGCTGCAGGGCCGCGTCCGGCACCAGCCCGACTGGTGGGGCGCGCCCAGCGACCAGGCATTGCCGCGCCATGTGCCGCATGGCTTGCCGGTCACCTCGCTGGCGCTGGGCGACCGCCTGGAGGGGCGGCCGGCGGCGCCCAGCGTCAACCGCGCCGAGCTGGCCATGCCGGCGCCGCCGAACGCGCATTGCGAGTTCATCGCCGGCAGCTACGGCTTTCCCGAGCAGCGCCTGCTCGCCCTTGCCCCGGCGCGCGGCGTGCTGCAGTACTGGGATCCGCTGGCCCAGCTGTGGCATGTGATGGGCGCCGAAGAAGCGGGCAGCGAACTGCGCTTTGGCGCCGGCGGCTACAGCTGGCTGCCGGCGGTCAATCCGGCGCGCGGCGAAGTCGGCATCGTGCCGCTCGATACCGGGCTGTCTCGCCTGTGGATCAATCCGGTCAACGAAAGCTACCGCCTCGAACTCCTGTTCGCCGGGCGCCTGGCCTCGAGCCCCGGCGTCATGCGGCGCCAGGTCGGCTGCCTGTACGTCGAGGACGGCGTGCTGCAGCTGCTCGATGCCGATCTCGATTTCGTCAACGGCACCACCTTCGACTGCCCCGATGCACCCACCACCGGCTGGATGCGCCCGATCGGCTACGACAACCGCCTGTTCTGGCTGCATGCGCAGGGCCAGCTGGTCTGGCGTCCGGGCGAAGCGCCGCGCTGGACGCCCTGGCCGCGCGGCTGGAGCCCGAAGCTCGATTTCGGCGGCCCCACGCAAAGCCGCGACGGGCGCCTGTGGCACATCGGGCACGATGGCCAGGCCTATTCCTTCCTCGAACTTGGGGCCGACACGCCGCAGGTCGAACCCATCGACGGCGCGCGCCTGGGCTTTGCCAATTTCCTGTTCCGGCGCGGCCACCCGGTGCTCGATCAACCCTGGTCGGCCGAGCACATCGAAGAGGCGGTGGCCGACGACTCGCTGGTGCTGCCGCTGCTGCGCAGTTTCAATAACAACCGCGCCCAGCCGAGCGGCCTGGTGCTGCGCTTTCACGCCTACACCGGCCGCGCCGAAGAAGCGCTGGCCGGGCGCACGATCGCCAAAACCACGATCGAATGGATCGGCAAGCGCAACGTGATCCTCGACGAAGTCGCGCGCCTGTCGCGACCCCTCGATTGCGTGCCCTTCGTGTATGCCGGCGCGCTGTGGCTGCACCATCCGGACTGGAACATGGTGCGCGGCTGGCGCCTGGAAGCCCTGTCGTGAAGTCGCTCGTCATGCGCAGCTTGTGTGCCCTTGCGCTGCTTGGCGGCGCGGGGTCGAGCTGGGCCACGCCGCACGTGTTCCTGGTCCAGAACTCGGGCTGGATGGAGCCGTTCTACAGCGACCCGTCCTCGCCCTTCAAGCCCCTGGTCACCGAGCTGGCCCTGGCCGTCGCGCAGCCGGGCGACGCGCTGGTGCTGGCCGCCTTTAACCAGTCGCAGCCGAATGCGCCGTCGCCGCGGGCGCTGGTCTCGGCCACGGTCGACAAGGGCACCCGTGCGGCGGTGACGCGTGCTTTGTCGAACCTCGACACGGCCCGCAAACCCGGTGGCGCCCTGGCCGACACCGACCTGGGCGAAGCGGTGGGCGCGGCGATGACGCAGGCCCTTGGCGGCAAGGACGGCATCGTCTGGCTGGTCACGAACAACCGCAACAGCCCGAACAACGACCAGGCCACCGCGACGCGCAACCGCGAGTTCTACCAGCTGATCCACAGCGGCGGCAAGATCCGCACGGCGCTGGCTTTCCCGCTGCGCATGCCCGTCAGCGGCAAGCATTACCGCGCCAATGGCCTGATGGTGTATGCGTTCGCCATCGGCGAGGGCGGGGCGCGTGCGCTCGATGGCTTGCTGGCCTCTGGCGCGGTACGAAACATCATCACCGAGCCGCCGGCGCGCCTGAAGCCGCTCGACCGCAACACCGTGCGCCTGGTGCCGCGCAAGGTCGAAAACGCGCCGGGCGTGACTTTCGCCATGGGCCGGAATGGCGTGCTGCGCGCCGACGTCGCGCCGGACGCTAATTCGCCCACCGCGAAGATCGGGTGGAACCTCGAGAACACGATGTACCCCTACACCATCGTCAGCGCGACGCTCTCCGCGCGCTCCAAGCTCGGCGGGGAGGACCGCGCCGTCAGCCTCGGCAGCACGCGCGTGAATGCGCTGGCGCCGAACAAGCCGCAGCCGCTGGGCTCGACCCTGCAGTTGCCGGTGGCGCAGCTGCCGGGCAAATGGTCGATGGCGGCCTTGAAGTCGGCCGGCTCGGCCTATGTACTGCCGGGGACGATCGAGCTGCACCTGGGCGAGCAGAAGCTGGCCCTGTCGAACGGCTTCCGAGAGCGCATGACCGAGCTGTTCCCGGGCGACCCGCTGCCCGATATTTTCACGCCCCCGGCGCAAGTGCAAAGTTCGCGCGCCGTGCTGCCGATCGAAGTGCGCGTGCATTACGGCAGCGGCCCGCTGTTCGTGGCGGGCGCCGGTCTGCTGGCCCTGCTCGCGGCCGGGCTGGGCGCCGCCTACGGCTGGATGCGGCCGCGCCGCGCCTTGGTGACCGTCGAGGACGAGCAGCGCACCATGCACGCGCGCACCGGCACCGTGCAACCGATTTACGACAAGGCGGGCAATGAAGTGGCCCGCTTGAAGACCACCCTGTTCGGCCACCAGCTGATTGACCTGCGCGAAGGTGCGCAGGTCCGTCTCGGCCGCTGACCCCAAGGAAAACCATGCAAGCCCAAAACAACACCGCCCCGACCGACCCAGGCTTCAAGCTCCCCGCCGACAAGACCGCGCCCGACGATCCGCTGCCGAAAACGACGCCGGAAACGGCCACCGGCCCGGTCGAAGTCATGCCGGGCGCACCGACGCCGGCCACCGACACCTCCACCCGCGACGTCGCCATCGGCGGGGCCATCTTCATCGTGCTGCTGGCCGTGTACTTCTTTGTCCGCAACGCCTACGTGCAGCACCTGGTCAAGCGCCGCGTGTCGCCATCGACCGCGAGCAGCGCAGGGTGGCTGCTGTTCGTCGGCCTGGCCTTCATGTCGGCGGCCGTGGTGCTGGCAATCATCAACGCCAGCAAATACCTCACCTTCGGCGTAACCGCGCCGCTGGTGGCGGTTGGCCTCTTCGCGCTGGTCGCGGCCCTGCTCGTCGGCCGCCGCTAAGCCGACCTCACAGAATTCGAAAGCAACGACATGGCAGATATCCCGACGCTAGACCAAATCAACCGCAAGTCCGAACTGAAGGTCGACTTGCGGCCGACGCTGTTCATCGGCGCAGGCGGCACCGGCATGGAAGTGATGATGCGCATCCGCCGGCGCATCCTGTCGGCCGTCTGGAACCGGCACCACCCGACGCGGGTCGAATCGATCGCCGACTTCCCGGTGGCGCGCTTCCTGCACTTCGATCTCGACTCCAATTCCATCATCGACGAGGGAAAATCGCAGCGCACCGATCCCTGGTACGAACTGGTGAAGCTGACCGATGAAGAACGGCTCGTGGAGCCGCTCGACCTCCCTCAGTATCACGAGTCCGACGACAGCCTGGCGCGCTTTCCCCTGATCGAAAAATGGATGCCGCTGCGTCCGAAAAAATTGCGCTCGCTCGGCATCGATCCATCGAAAGGCGCGGGCCAGATTCGCGCCGTGGCGCGCTTGTACCTGTTCGACAAATACCCGAAACTGCGCGGCCGCATCAAGGGCGCGCTGAACTACCTGGGCAGCAATGCCGGCATCGAGCGCAAGGAGAACTACCAGCGCCTCGGGCTGCAAGTCGATACCTCGAAGTTCCGCATCGTCGTCATCGCCTCCAATGCAGGCGGCACGGGCGCCGGCAGCGCCATCGACCTTGGCTGGATGGCCAAGGCCATCGCGCGCCAGGAAGTGGCCGACAGCCAGGTCGATCTCGTCATGTTCATGCCTTCGGGCTTCGCCAAGGCGAACAAGGAGCGCACCGAGGCGAATGCCTACGCCACCATGATGGAGCTGGAAACAAGCATGCGCGACATGAACGCGCAGGTGAAATGGATGGACCCGGACAGCATCACCGGCCGCGGCGCGCCTTTTGACGACGTGTATTTCGTCGACACCGCGAACCTGGCCAACAAGGCGACCCAGGACGTGAAAGACGTCTACCAGATGGTGGCCGACACGCTGTTCGAAGACTTTGCCTCGGCCGATTTCGCGAATCGCAAGCGCTCGGTCGCGGTGAATCAGCAGCAGCACAAGCTCGGGCCGTATAACCCGCGCGTGCCGGAGGGCCGCTTCGGGGACATGCGCCTGTCCTACTCCAAAGTGTATTCGGCCTTTGGCCAGTCGGTGCTCGATACCCAGCAAAGCCTGCGCGAGGACATCCGCGCCTATGAACTGGCGGCGCTGATGGTCAAGGAGTTTTTCGGCCTGGTCGGGCGCGATGGCGCATTGGCGCGCCGTGCCGGCGACCAGGAGCGCGATGCCTTCATGCGCGAACACATGGACATGCGCGAGCTGCCCTTCGACGAATTCCCCGATTTCAAAAAGGGCACCGTGGACGTGGCGCCCTTCCAGGAATATGCGCTGACCGGCCTGCTCCTGCGCGACAAGGAAGGACGCTCGCTGCTCGAACGCGTGGAAAGTAAAGTGCAGCTCGAGATGGACCGCATCATGGCCGCCTTCGACGTGCCGCAGTGGCGCGAGCGCGTGGCCGAGCTGCTGCCCAATCTCGAGCGCGATGCGATCCGCGAAGCCGGCGCCAGCGCCGAGACCAGCGAAGACCGCATCAAGCGCCATACGAGCGAACTGACCGGGCGCCTGAAGACGCGGGTGCGCGAGCGCCTGTATGCGCTGCTGGACGACCGCAAGCAGGGCGGGCTCGAATTCGTGCTCTCGCTGCTGGAACAGGTGAAATCGCGCCTGCTGCAGCGCGACCTGGCCAATGCCGAGCGTAACGGCCGCCGCTACCGCGACATCCGCGATGCGCTGCGCACGCGCCAGGTCGAGGAGTCCTTGGGCAACCTGTCGCAGGCGTCGAACCGGATGTTCGGCAAGGACGCGCAGGCGCGCGAAGTCATGGCCCATTTAAAACGCGACATCGCCGACTACCTGCGCTTCCACATGCTGGCGGTGGCCGCCGGGCAGTCGATCGAGGTCATGCGCGGGATGTCCACCTGGCTGGGCGAGCCGCAGTCGACCGACGAGCAGGGCAATGCCCAGTGGAGCGGCATCGCTGGCGAATTCCAGGAAGGGCGGCGCCACGTGCAGGAAATCCTGCGCGCGGTCGACGGCCGCATCAGCCAGCTGCGCGCCGATGCGCGCCAGGAGCACGCCACCTACATCAAGCTGGCCGGCGACATGCAGCCGGCGCCGGTGCGTTTGACGGGCGACGTGAGCGAATGGAGCGAGGAAGTGCTGCTCGAATTCGGCGGCTCCGGCAAATTGTTCCCGCAGCTGGGCGACGAGCGCACCCGCGCGGAGCTGCTGCTGAAACTGTTCCGCCGCGCCCAGACCCAGTTGTCGAATACCGAACTGCAGGGAGAGCCAAGCGACCCCTTATTGGACCGCCTGAACGCGATGACGCCGCAGGAACGCCAGCGCGTCTTCGCCGAATGGATCCGCAGCGCCATGCCTTGGGTGAACGCGCGCTTCTCGGCCGAATTCACTCCGAATTCGGACCAATTTAAGTGTTTTATCGGAGTGGGCGACGTGGCCGCCTGGCGCAAGATGGAAGCCGAGATCCGCGCCTCGGTGCCGACCGGGTATTTTCACGGCGACCTGGTCTCCGTGGTGAATACCGGCATTCCGGGGCGGGCGACCTGCTATATCGAGTTGTCCGGCTTCCCGATGACGATCCTGCGCGGCCTGCCGACCTGGCGCGCGTCTTACCAGATCGAGAACCCGAAAATCCCGACCCATTTGCATTTCGATTCGACCCGCTTCCGCCATCCGATTTCGCCGTCGATGGATGAATTGAATCGCCTGGCGGACGACTACGAATGGTTTCTGCAGGCGATCGCGCTGGGCGTCATCCGGCGCAAAGCCGACATGGGCGACCGTGAAGCGGCCTTCCAGCCGCGCGGCCAGTACCTGTTCGAGGTCGAGCCGGGTTCCGGCGAATGGCTGCAGATCGGGAACGAGTTCGCGATCCGCTCGAACGGCTTGCCGGCCTATTACCGCGAACAGGTGATCGCGGCCGTGCGCAACCGCCAGGCGAGCCTTGGCCCGCACCAGCTGCTGCTGCTCGCGGCCCTGATGCGCCACTACCAGCTGCGCGTCTACGAGCCGCGCCTGGAAACCGACGAAACCGGCGCCCAGCTGCCCTCGCCCTCGCTGCCCAACATCACGGCGCGCCGCCTGTACGAAGCCTGGCTGCGCCGCGCGCTGGCGGCCGATCCGACGCTCTCGAACGCGGCGGTCGACGCCGCGCTGGCGGCGATCGCCGCCTGGAGCGAGACCGTGCCCGATTCGGCCATGGATGCCTACAGCTGGGAAGTCGAGCGCGCGATCGACAAGCGCGTCGTCAAGCCCGAGATCCTGGCCAGCGAGGCACGCGCGGCAGCGGCGCTGGAAGTGCGCGGGCTCGGGACGCCGACTGCGATTCCCGATCCGGCGCCCGCGCCTGCGCCTGATGCGGCGCGCTATAAACTCTTCATTGCGGGCGCCCAGCGCGGGCCCTTCGCATTGGACGAGGTAGCGCAGCAGCTCGCGCGCGGCGAGATCGACCTCGCCACCCTGGCCTGGAACATGGCGCAGGACCCGAAATACGGCAAATGGCAAACGCTGGCCGAGATTCCCGGCTTCGCAGACAACGCGCCATCGATTCCCGATCCGGACGACGGCGTCCCGGATCCGCAATAACAGGGGAGGGCTGTGCAAGAGAATTCAATGGTCCGCTGTATCGACGCCGCGTGCGGACACGCATTGCCGCGCCGCGTACATTTTTGTCCGTATTGCGGAAGCGCGCAGGAAGAGGGAGGGCGCACGCAGCTTCAAGCGCCGGCAGTGCTTGACGCCGCACCCGAACAACCGCCGCGCGAAGCCATCCTCGTGGCAGCGGCCATGAGCGCTGCCGCGAGCCGGGCCGACACGCCAGTGCCGGCCGCGAGCGAGCCGGCGCCGGAGCCCGCCGCTGCACGCGTGCCGCCGCCCGCGGAAACGCCGCCGTCACCGCCACCGCCGCCACCGCGTCCGCAATCGCCTTTCCCGCGCCCCGAGCCGGCGGCCGGCGCAGCGCCGCCCAGACGCGAGCCGGTGCGCCTGCGCTGGTGGCTGCTGGCGCTGGCGGCCTTGTGGGCGATCTGGCTGATCGCCAAGCCGTCGAACCGGCGCATCGAAGCGCAGATGGACAAGGCGATCGCGCTGGCGACCGAATGCAAGCCGCGCGAGGCGCAGAGCGAGTTGATCGCCCTGCGCGGCACGAAGGCGACGCCCGAACAGCTGCAGCAGGTGCAAACCGCGCTCAACGAGGCGAGCGCCGCCTGCACCCGCAAGCGCCAGCGCGACAAGGCCTGGCGCGACGCGAAAACGGCGGTCGAGTCGGCGCTGTCGACTTCCTCGTTCGAGCGCGCCCGCACGCGCCTGCGCACCTTCACCAAGCGCTGGGGCGAGGACGACGCCACCCGCGCCATGAAGGAAGAGATCGATGCGCGCCAGCCCGAACATCCGCGCGCCGACGAGGTCGAAGAAGGGAAGATGCGCTAGGAAGGTGTATGCTTGTGGAAACACAATCACAGGAGTCAGGCATGAAAACGATGACCATGTTCAGTGCGCTGCTGGTACTGGCCCTGGCCGCCGGCTGCTCGCGCGACGAGGATACGGTAGGCCCGGCGCAAAAAGCCGGCAAGGCAATCGACGAAGCCGGCGAGCGCGTCGCCGACGGCCTGCGCGCGCCGATCGAAAAGGCGGACGAGGCGGCGAAGAAGCTGGCCGAGCGCGCCGAACAAGAGCGCCGCCAGATCGCCGAGCGCACCGATGAGGCGCGCGAGAAGATCAAGGACGCGACCGAGGAAGCAGGGCGCGGGCTGGAGAAGGCGACCGGCAAGGTCGGCGAGAAGGTCGAGCGTGCCGGCGAGAAGATGCAGGAAGCGGCGCGCTGAGGCATCCGGCGCTGGCGTTCAACGCACGGATGCAAATCTCAATTGCGTTTGAATGGGATCGTAGGGTGGGCGGGTCTCCCGCCCACGCGTTCAACCGGCGTCTGCGTCACTGAACATGGATTTCGCGCCGCTCACCCGTTCGTTGAACGCGTGGGCGGGGAACCCGCCCACCCTACGGGTCAGGGGCGAACGTCGTCGGAGTAAATTACGCGCTGGCCCGCAACTCCGGATACCCACCCGTCACGATCGACATGTCCACGAAGCCCGCGCGCCAGGCCTGCTCCAGGTTCTGCTCGACTTCTTCCATCGAGGTCTGCCCGAAGTTGGCGAAGCCGCGCACGCCGTAGGCCCGGTTGCGTCCGTGGCCCTTGGCCATGTAGAGCGCCATGTCGACCAGGTTGACGGCGCGCTCCCAGGGCAGCGCGTTGCCGCTCGGGGCCAGCGGGTAAGGTGCGAAGCCGATCGACACGTTCACGGACAGCGTCGTGCCCTGGAACTCGATGCTGGTCTCGCTGATGCCGTTGAGCAGGCGGCGCGCCACGTCTTCCAGGCCGCTTTTAGGGATCGCCGGCAGGAAGGCCAGGAATTCCTCACCGCCCCAGCGCACGATCATGTCGGTCTCGCGCAGGATTTCGCGCAGGCTTTCCGATATCTTGATCAAGACCGCGTCGCCGGCGCCGTGGCCCCAGGTGTCGTTGATGTGCTTGAAGTGGTCGACGTCCATCAGGAACAGCGCGCTGACCATGTCCTCGCCGGAGGCGCCGGCGCCGCGTTTTTCGTCCACGCGGTGGGTCCGCATGAAGTCCTGGAAGTGGCGGCGGTTGTACAAGCCGGTCAGCGGATCGCGCACGCTCTGCTGTTTCAGTTCGAGGTTCTTCAGGAACAGCTGCGCATTCGCGTGGCGCACCTTGCGGTACAGGAGGGCGACCACGACCGAGGCGAGCCCGAACACGGCGGCGAGCAGCCACCAGACGCGCTGCTGCAGGCGGCGGTTGTCGATCTCGACCGACTTGACCTGGTTCTCGCGCTCGAGCAGCACGATCTGGCGCTGCTTCTTGTCGGCGTTGTATTTTTCCTGGAGTTCCAGCAGCGCCTTCTGGCGGCGCTTCTCGAACAGTTCGTTCGACAGGTCGCGCTCGCGGTGATAGGCCTGGATCGCGCCGGTGTAGTCGCCCGCGTGTTCGAGCGCGTTGCCGTACTCCGCCATGACCATCTGCAGCTCGGGCTTGTCGCCGGTTTTCTCGTACACCGCGAGACCGGCCTCGAAACTGTGCTTGCCCTCTGCCAGCTTGCCCGTCGACAGATAGGCCTGGCCCAGGTTCACGCGCGCAGTCGCCAGCGCAACGTGGTCGTTGATCTTCTCGGCGGCCTCGATCGCCTGCAGCGAATACGCCTTCGCATTGCGATAGTCGCGCATCTTGAGGTAGCAGTCCGACATGTTGACCAGCGAGCGCACGACGAGCGACTGGGCGCCGATCTTGCGCTGCAGCTCCAGCGCCATGGTCTGCGCCTTGAGCGCGCGCGGCAGCTGCCCGGTGTCGACCGCCAGGCCGTATTCCGTGACCTTGAGCGTTGCCATGCGCCCCGGGGAATTGGTCTTCCTGGCCGCCTCGGTGGCTTCGGCCAGGGCTTCGAAGCCCTTGTCGTACTCGCGCATCTGGCCATACAGGCGCGCCATCGAATTGAGCACGATCACCAGGTGGACCGGGCCGCCATGCTGGCGGGCATAGGCCAGCACCGCCTGCGTCTTCTCCAGCGAAACGGGGAAATTGCCGTCCTCGGCATGCGCCTCGGCCGAGGTCACGCCCACGCGCACGCGCAGTTCGACGTCGGTGGTGGTGAGGGCAAGGCGTTCGGCTTCCCAGATCAGCGCATGCGACTGGGCCAGCTCGTTTTGCCGGTACTTGATATAGCCCTTGCGCACCAGGCCCTTGGCCTGAGCGCCATTGTCCTTGCTCTGGCGTCCGAATTCGATCAGCTCTTCGCATGTCGCCATCGCCATCTCGAGCCGGCCGACGCCCATGTAGGCCTCGCACAACTGGGCCTGCATATCGCTCTGGTGCTGGATCGACGAAGCACGCGCTTCGCGCTCGACCGCCAGCAGCATCGGCAGCGCGCGTTCGGGAATGAAGCGGTTGATTTCGCGGATCTCGGCCAGGCGCTCGCCCAGCGGCGGCGTGGCCTGGCCCCAGGCACAGGAAGAGACCAGCAATAACGACGCCAGCAGCGTCGCAATGCGACGGCGTGGCTGTCTGGTCGTGCGTGCTGCCGGCATAAATGATCTTTCGATGGGGTGGTCGGTACCGCGTAATCACGCGCGCCCATCTGTCATTATATTCTTGTTGCAAGTCAGAAACTTCGCTTTTTTAACGTACGTATCGCAAAAATGCGACGCCAAATTGCAACGTTGGCAGGTAACAGGGGGGCGGGACGCTGCTCTTTCCCCCCGGCACGCTAGCGCCCTCCCATAGCTTCCAGTACGCGCATGGTAAGCTGACCGCCTATATAAAAGGGCAAGACGATGAACGCATTGGTGAAGACCGGGATTGCCGGCCTCGACGAAGTACTGCATGGCGGCATTCCGCGCAATAACAACCTGATTGTCGAGGGTCCCCCGGGCTCCGGCAAGACCACCCTGGGCCTGGGTTTCATCTACCACGGCGCGCTCGACTGTGATGAACCGGGCGCCATCGTCTCGTTCGAACTCGACCCGGCCAAGCTGCTGCGCGATGCCGCCGGCTTCAACTGGGACCTGCAGGGCATGATCGACCAGGGCAAGATCAAGATCATCCAGACCAGTCCGGCCGTGCTGCTGAGCGAATTTCGCAGTGCCGACGGCGCCTTCGCCGCCTCCCTGAGCGCCATGGGCGCCAAGCGCCTCCTGATCGACGGCCTGACGCCCCTGCGCCTGTATGCGGAAGCGCACGACCTGCCTTTCCGCGAAGACGTGCACCTGCTGATCGAGGGCCTGACGCGCCTGGGCGTGACCACCATGGTGACCGCCGAAAAGGACGAGTCGCTCTCCGGCGTGCTGGCGCACGAGCGCTTCGTCTTCGACACCATCATCTCGCTCACGCGCGAAGAACAGCGCCGCCGCGTGCAGCGCCGCCTGGCGGTGATGAAGTCGCGCGGCCAGGACTTCATCGGCGGCAGCCACACGATGCGCATCGAGCCGGGCGTCGGCGTGCACGTCTACCGGCGCGCCCAGTCGCGACCGCTCACGCTGGAGATCCAGCCGACTTCGGAAGAGCGCCTGTCGACCGGTTCCCCGGCCATCGACAAGATGATGGACGGCGGCATCTACAAGGGTTCGGTCACGCTGGTGAGCGGCATTTCCGGCACCGGCAAGACGGTGCTGAGCGTGCAGTTCCTGACCAACGCCATCAAGGAAGGCCACAAGACGCTCCTGGTCAGCCTCGACGAGCACCAGGCCCAGCTCACGCGCAACGCCAGGTCGCTCGGCTTCGACATCCAGGCCGCCGTCGACGCCGGCGACATGTTCATCCACTACGAGTCGCCGCTGGAACTGGAACTCGACGTTCACTTCGACCGCATCGTCAAGCTGGTCGAGGAACACGATATCGACTGCGTGGTGTTCGATTCGATCGCCGTCTACGAGATGACCAGCCGCAGCGAAGTGGCCGACTACCTGTATGCGCTGGCGACCTATTTCAAGAACCGCCTGGCCACGACCCTGTTCAACTACGAAAGCCCGGAACTGCTGGGCGTGTCGCAGATCAGCGAAGAGCTCAAGGGCTCGCACCTGGTCGACAACATCATCCTGCTCAATTACGTCGAGGTGTCGACCATCCTGCGCCGCGCGATCGCCGTGCCGAAAGTGCGCGGCAGCCGCAACCTGCAGGTCACGCGCGAGTACACCATCGGCGTGGGCGGCCTGCTGCTGCTCGACGAGAGCGACAGCGAACAGGCGGGCGCGGTGCCGCAGCTGCCGTTCTCCTCCTACTATGGCTTGCTGTCGCGTTCGCCGTCGCGCCAGAGTCCCCTGGTCGAGGAAGCCGTCGTCAAGGGCAATTCCATGCCGGAGTCGGCCGACCTGCCGACTGAAAAGCCGCAGTGATCACAGCCAAGCTGCCGGGCAACGCACCGGTCGACTGGGAAGACTGGGAAACGCCGCTGAGGCAGTTTACCGAGGCGACCGGACTCGTCACCTCGGCCTACGACATCGACGGCGTGCGCCGCATCGGGCCGAAGACGGGGTCGCGCCTGGCGAACCTGCTGGCCGGGTCGACGCTGTGGGCCGACGACGGTCCCGGCACCGCGCTCGAGCGCACGCTGGTGGACGCCTGCCGCGCCGCGCCCCACGCCGCGTCGGCGCAATTCGGCGGCCTGCGCGTGTGCGCGCTGCCGCTGCTGCTGCGCGGCGAGGTATATGGCGTGCTGGTGTTCGGCTGGCGCTTTGCCGATTTCAGTTCACCGCTCGAGTGCGAACGCATCGCCAAGCAGATCGGCCTGCCGGGCCATTTGCTGTGGAACGAGGTGCGGCTCGACGCGCCCGTCTCCGAACAGCGCATGGGTACCTATGCGGCGCTGCTGGAAACGCTGGCCGGCACGCTCGACCGCCAGCGCGAAACCATCGACGACCTGACGCGCGTGAACCGCACGCGCGAACTGTTCCTGGCCACGGTGTCGCACGAGATGCGCACGCCGCTGTCGGCGCTGTCGCTGCGCATCGAGCTGATGCTGCGCACGATGCCCGATCTGCCGCCGAAAGTGGTCAGCGGCCTGGAATCGATGCGCGTGCACGTGCGCCAGGAAACCGGCATGGTCGACGACCTGATCGACGCCGCCCGCACGCTGACCGGCCAGATGTCGATCGTGCCTGCCCAGGTCAGCCTGGGGCAGGTCATGCGCGACGCCATCTCGACCGTGGAAACCTTCGCCCACTCCAAGAATATTTCGATGCGGGTGACCCCGAGCGATTACGGCGACCGCATCCGCCTGGACGCCGACGGCCGCCGCCTGCAGCAGGTGTTCTGGAATCTGCTGTTCAACGCGACCAAGTTTACGCCCGAGGGCGGCGTGATCCGCATCGCGATCAGCCGGCAGGGCGAGATGGTCGCGATCGACATCGCCGACTCCGGGCAGGGCATCGAGCCCGAAGACCTGCCGCACGTGTTCGGCGCCTTCAACCTGCAGCAGCAGAACAATGCCACGGGACTCGGGCTGGGACTGTATATCGCGCGCCGCATCGTGGAGCTGCACGAAGGGACGCTGAGCGTGTCCAGTGCGGGACGGGGCAAGGGCGCAACGTTTGCGATCCGGCTGCCGCTCAAGGCGGGATAAGGCTGGCTCGGCTGCGCGGCGCTCGAGGCGGCGCGGCAGGCCAACCGAACACATAATCAGACACTGGAGACAGCATGGCAAACATGGCATACGAAGCGGCGCCCGCCGCGCAGCAGGAGGGGCCCGCCGGGGCCCAGCAGGGCAACACGGGCGCAATGGTCGTCGTGACCATCCTGTTCTTCATGTGGGGCCTGATCACCTCGCTGAACGACGTCTTGATTCCGCACCTGAAGGCGGTCTACACGCTGACCTATGTGCAGGCGATGCTGGTGCAGTTCTGCTTCTTCGGCGCCTACGCCATCGTGTCGCTGCCGGCCGGTGCCCTGATCCGCCGCATCGGTTACCAGAAGGGCGCCGTGACGGGCCTGCTGGTCGCGTCGGTCGGCTGCGCGCTGTTCTATCCGGCGGCCTCCAGCGGCTATGGCCTGTTCCTGTTCGCCTTCTTCGTGCTGGCTTCGGGCATCACCGTCCTGCAGGTGGCGGCCAATCCGTATGTCGCGGTGCTCGGTCCCCCGCGCACGGCGTCGAGCCGCCTGACGCTGACCCAGGCCTTCAATTCGCTCGGCACCACCATCGGGCCGGCCGTCGGCGGCCTGCTGATCCTGTCGGCCGTGGGTGCGGCCGGCGCCGGCGCCGCCGCCGATGCGGCCAGCGTACGCGGCCCTTACCTGGCCCTGGCGGGCACGCTGGCCGTGCTGGCCATGCTGTTCCTGATGGCGCGGCTGCCGAAGATCGCCGGCAGCGAGGACGTGGCGCTGCCGCGCGAAGGGCGCGGCTCGGCGCTGGCGCACCGCCACCTGCTGCTGGGCGCCATCGGCATCTTCCTGTACGTGGGCGCGGAAGTCAGCATCGGCAGTTTCCTGATCAACTTCCTGGGCGAGTCCCAGATCGCCGGCCTGGCCCATGCCGAGGCCGCGCACTACGTCAGCATCTACTGGGGTGGCGCCATGGTGGGCCGCTTCATCGGTTTTGCCGTGATGCGCGTGGTCAGCCCCGGCAAGACGCTCGCCTTCAATTCGCTGCTGGCGATCGTGCTGGTGCTGGCGGGGGCTTTTGGTGAGGGCAGCGTCGCGATGTGGGCGATCCTGGCCGTGGGCCTGTGCAATTCGATCATGTTCCCGACCATCTTCAGCATGGCGCTGCACGGCCTGGGCAAGTACACGGGCCAGGGTTCGGGCATCCTGTGCATGGCCATCGTCGGCGGCGCCATCGTGCCGTTCGCACAGGGCGCCATTGCCGACGCACTGGGCGTGCAGATCTCCTTCCTGCTGCCGGCGGCCTGCTATGCCTTCATCCTGTACTTCGGCGTGAAGTACGCTTCGATGTACGCGGCAAAGTAAGCGTTACCGCCTTGCCCCGGGGCCGCCAGGAAGGGGCCCCGCTTCCGTTTCTTACACCGCCAGCTGCTGCAGCAGGTACAGGCGCTGGTACAAGCCACCCTCGATCCGCATCAGCTCCTCGTGCGCGCCGGACTCGGTAATCTTCCCATGATTGAGCACCACGATCCGGTCCGCGTCGCGAATCGTCGACAGCCTGTGCGCAATCGCGATGATCGTCACGTGGCCGCGCAATTCGTCCAGCGCTTCCTGCACGATCTGTTCGGTCGCGCTGTCGATGCGCGAGGTCGCTTCGTCGAGCAGCAGGATGCGCGGCTCGCCCGCCAGGGCGCGCGCGATCGCGATCAGCTGCTTCTGGCCTGAGGACAGGCGCGAGCCGCCTTCGCCGAGCGACGTTTCATAGCCCTGTTCCAGCGCCGTGATGAAATCGTGCGCGTGCGCCGCGCGTGCCGCCGCTTCGATACGCTCCAGCGGCAGGCCGCGCCCCATGTCGATGTTCTCGCGCGCCGACGCCGCCAGAATGAACGGATCTTGCGGCACCAGGCCGACTTCATTACGAAAATGTTCGTTGTCGATGCCGGCGATCGGCTCGCCGCAGATCTCGATCCGCCCGTTCTCCGCCGGGTAGTAGCGCAGCAGCAGCGACAGCAGCGTCGACTTGCCGCTGCCGGTATGGCCGACGATGCCGAAGAAGGCGCCCTGCGGGATGTCGAGCGAAATGTCGTGCAGGACGTTCTGGCCCGGCACGTAGGCAAAACTCAGGTCGCGCACCCGAACCGCCGGCGCATCGGGACGCGCCTCCAGGCGCGTGCCGAGCGCGCGGCCGGCGGCGTGTTCGGCGGCGCCCGCTTCGTCGAGCAGGTGCGAGACGCGCGCGGTCGCGACGACCGCCTGCTGCAGGCCGCTGAACTGCATCGTGATCTGGATGAGCGGCTCGACCACGCGCGCGATATAGCTGATGAAGGCGTACAGCACGCCGACTTCGACCGCGCCGATCTCGCGCTGGCCGAAGCTGAAGATGACGACCGCCAGCAAGATTACGTTGAGCAGGTCCAGCGCGGGGCGCAGCAGGAAGGCGTTGGCCTTCAGCTCGGCCAGGCGCGCGTGGTAGTGCTTGTCGTTGGTGTTGGCGAAGCGCTCGCCGAAGCGTCCCGCCGCATTGCTGGCCTGGAGCACCGTCATGCCGCCGATCGATTCGGCCATCTGGCCGTTGATGTCGCTGCGCAGGCCGCGCGCACGCGTGACCGCCGGTGCCGAGAGCCGCTGGTACAGCCAGACGATGACCAGCACCGCCGGCAGCAGCGCCAGCACGATCAGCATCAGGCGCCAGTCGAGCCAGGCCATGGCGATCATGGTGCCGACCAGGACGATGCTCGAATCGAGCAGCACGAACAGCACCTGGATGTACAGGGTTTTGACCGCTTCGGTGTCGTTCGTCACGCGGCTGACCAGCTGGCCGGTAATGGCGCGGTCGAAGAAGGCCATCGGCAGGCGCATGACGTGGCCATATACCCATTCGCGCAGGCGCCGCACCGAGCGCATCGCCATGCCGGATAAACGGATCAGCTGCAGGTAGCGCAGCCAGGACGCGGCCCAGCCGGAGACCAGCACGCCGCCGAGCAGCAGGGCCATGCGCGTCCAGTCGGCGTTGCGCGGCAGCAGGTGGTCGTCGATCAGGGCCTTGCCGAGAATCGGGCCGATCACCTCTAAACCGGCGGCCAGCATCAGCCAGAGCGTGGCCAGCATCAGCTGGCGCCGGTCGGGCCAGGCGGCGCGGCGCAGCAGGCTGGCCGCCTGCGTGACCTGGGCGCGGCCGGCTTTTTCAATCGTGCTAGCTTGCGTCAAGGCTGGCCTCCAGTTGTTGGTAGCGCCACTGGCTGGCATACCAGCCGTCCAGCGCGAGGAGTTGTTCGTGGTCGCCCGATTCGACGATCCGGCCATTCTTCAGCACCACGATCTGGTCGGCGTTCACGACGGCCGACAAGCGGTGGCTGGCGATGATGGCCGACAGTTCCGGTTTGGCAGCGCGCAGCTCGGCCAGGTGTTCGAGGATGCGGGTTTCGGTTCCGGTATCGACCGCCGATAAAGCGTCGTCGAGCAGCAGCAGCGAACTCTCGGCCAGCAGCGAGCGCGCAATCGCCACGCGCTGGCGCTGGCCGCCCGAGAGGGTGATGCCCTTTTCGCCGACCGGCGTGTCGTAGCCCTGCGGGAAGCGCAGGATGTCGTCGTGAATGGCGGCCATGTCGGCGGCCTGCTCGATTTCAGCCCTGCTTGCGCCGGGGCGGGCGAGGGCGATGTTCTCGGCGATGCTGGCCGAGAACAGGAAGGATTCCTGCGGCACCCAGCTCGTCGCCGCGCGCAGGGCATCGAGCTTGTAACTCTCCAGCGCATGGCCGCCCCAGGTCACGGAACCGCTTTGCGGTGTGGCCTGGCGCAGCAGCACGCGCAAGAGCGTCGACTTGCCGGCGCCGGTCGGGCCGACCAGGCCCAGCGTCATGCCGGGGCGCAGGGTCACCGACACGCCGTCGAGCGACGGCTTGTCCGCGCCGCCGTAGGCAAAGCGCACGTCGCGCAAGGCCAGCGGGCCGTCGTCGATGCGCGTGCGCGCGCCTTCGTCGACGACGCTGAGCGGCGCGTCGAGCATCGGCTGCAGGCGCGCCAGGCCGGCGCGGCCACGCTCGATCAGGGACAGCACCCAGCCGGCCGCGAACATCGGCCAGATCAGCTGGCCGAGGTACATCGTGAAACTGGTCAGCGCGCCGATGGTGAGCTGGTTGTTCCAGACCAGGTAGCCGCCCAGGCCCAGGGTGAGCGTACTGGCCGCGGTGAGCGTCAGGCCGACCGCCGGCTCGTAGGCCGCTTCCCATTTCTGGGCCGTCAGGCTGGCATCGGCCGCCTTGCCGGCAAGTTGGGAGAACTGGTCCGCGCTGCGCGTCTCCAGGCCCAGGGCGCGCAGGGTGCGCACGCCCGAGAGCGACTCCTGCACGTGGTCGTTCAGGGCCGAGAAGCGTTTCAGGGAATCCGTTTCGGCGGTGTGGATGTGGCGCGAGATGTACCAGAAGGCCAATCCCATTAAGGGGAAGGGCAGCAGCGCGATCAGGGCCAGGCGGTAGTCGACCCCGAGCAGCATCACGCCCAGCACCATGACCAGGGTGAGCGTGCCGTCGAAGCCGGCCAGCATGGCTTCGCCGGCGGCCATCTCGATGGCGTCGATGTCGTTGGTGGCCAGCGCCATCAGGTCGCCGGTGCGCTGCTTTTGATAGAAGGCCGGGCCTTGCGCGGACAGCCGCGCGTACAGGCGCGTGCGCAGCTCGACGCCGAGGCGGTAGGCAGCCGAATACAGGCGGATGCGCCAGGAGACGCGCAGCACGTAGATGGCCACGCCCAGCGCCAGCAGCTGCATGATGCCGATGGCGAGGTCGTGGCTGGACAACTGGTGCGCGGCCAGGCCGTCGATCATGGCGCCGACCTTGCGCGGCACCCAGACCGTGCACACGGCCACCCCCACCAGCATCACTGCCGACGAGGCATAGGCCTTCCAGTGGCGCAGCACGAAGCTGCCGACCAGGCTCGCTAAACTCATGACTTTCCTTGGCATTGGCGCCCGCGTTTCAAATAAAAAAAGCGGGCCGAAGCCCGCTAGTTTACGTTCTTTCATCAAGCCGCGCAGCGCGCCTCGGAAAGCTGGTCAGTTCTGCTTGCGACGGCCCTTGGTGCCGCGAATTTCCGTGACCTTGGTCGTCGTCGTGGTGTTGGCGACCGGCGGGTTGGCATCGACCGGCTCGACCTTCGGCAGTTCGATCTCGACCGAGACTTCGACCGGCATGCTGGCGGCCACCGGGTGCGGCGGCGCGACCGACATGTCGGCCATTTCGCTCGCCGCCTGGGCGATGGCCGTCGGCGCTGCGCCCGGCTCGACGCTGGAGGTGACGACCGAGGCGGCAGGGGCGCTTTCGGCTTCGGTCACGGGCGCGGTGAAAGGCGTTGCATCGACCGGGGCTGCGGCCGGTGCCGGCGCCGGGTTGGCCGCCGTGAAGCTGGACACTGCCGCCTGCATGGCTTGCTGCGCTGCCGCGGCGTTGGCCTTGGCGATTGCACTCAGGGCGTCGGCGCTGTAGCTGCGCAGCGGTGTGAACGTAGAGCCGGCGGCAATGGAAAACAGTTCGCGGCCGAAGTCGAAGAAACTGTGCAGCTGCTGCTGGGACTGCGAACTGAACTGGGTGGCGAGCGCGAACAGGTCGCGCGCATCGCGTGCGGCCACCAGCTGGCGGGCAGCGGCAGTCGACTGTTCGATGGCGGTACGCGACGCGTTGAGCTGGAAGGCAATCAGGCGGCTGGTCTGGTCGAGCGCCTGGTCGCCGAAGCGGCGGATCAGTTTGAATCCATTGTCGAGCTGAGTCTGGCGTGCTGCTGAGAACTGTTCTGGAAGTGAAGTCATCGGAATTCCTTATCGATCGGTTATGGCGCACTGCAACATAAACAAGTGTAGCCCTGTTACGTAATCGTGCCAATCGAATTCTCCGAGTGTGGGATCTATGCAATATTGCATTGCAGCATCGTTACAATTCAGCGCAGTAAACAAGCACTGCAACGATGTGAAATCGCTACAATTAGGCGTTCGGAACGGGAGCGTCCATGGATCTTGTCATACGTAATGCCAGCCTGGCCGACGGCCGCCGCGGAATCGACATCGGCGTGACCGGCGAGCGCATTACCGCCGTCGAAGCGGGCTTGTCCGTACAGGGCGCACGCGAAATCGACGCCGGCGGCGACCTGGTCACGCCGCCCTTTGTCGACGCCCATTTCCACATGGATGCAACGCTCAGTTATGGCCTGCCGCGCGTCAACGAATCGGGAACCTTGCTGGAAGGCATCGCGCTCTGGGGCGAGCTGAAACCGCAGCTGGCGCAGGAGGCGCTGATCGAGCGAGCGTTGCGTTATTGCGACTGGGCGGTCGCGCGCGGCTTGCTGGCGATCCGCACCCATGTCGATATCTGCGACGACCGGCTGCTGGCGGTGGAAAGCCTGCTCGAGGTGAAGCGCCGGGTGGCGCCGTATATCGACATGCAGCTGGTCGCCTTTCCGCAGGACGGCCTGCTGCGCAGCCCGGGCGCCTTCGAGAACCTCAAGCGCGCCATCCGCATGGGCGTGGACGTGGTCGGCGGCATTCCCCACTTCGAGCGCACCATGGCGCAGGGCGCCGAGTCGGTGCGGCTGCTGTGCGAATTCGCGGCCGAGCAAGGCCTGCGCGTGGACATGCACTGCGACGAGACCGACGACCCGCTGTCGCGCCACATCGAGACGCTGGCCTATGAAACCTGGCGCCTCGGCCTGCAGGGGAGGGTGGCCGGCTCGCACCTGACCTCGATGCACTCGATGGACAATTATTATGTGAGCAAGCTGCTGCCGCTGATGAAGGAATCGGGCGTCGCGGCCATCGCCAACCCGTTGATCAACATCACCCTGCAGGGCCGCCACGACACCTACCCGAAACGGCGCGGCATGACGCGCGTGCCCGAGCTGCTGGCGGCCGGCATCGACGTCGCCTTCGGCCACGACTG
The DNA here is from genome assembly GCF_059134155.1 of Massilia sp. FBCC-B171. Taxonomy (NCBI): domain Bacteria; kingdom Pseudomonadati; phylum Pseudomonadota; class Betaproteobacteria; order Burkholderiales; family Oxalobacteraceae; genus Massilia; species Massilia sp. FBCC-B171. Next base: position 1,028,814 of record NZ_CP101443.1, read on the forward strand.
CGTGATGGACCCCTGGTACGGGCTCGGTTCCGGCGACATGCTCGAAGTGGCGCACATGGGCCTGCACGTGGCCCAGATGACCGGGCAGGCGGCGATGCGCGAATGCTTTTTGGCCGTCACCGAAACCCCGGCGCGCATCCTCGGTCTCGAAGGTTACGGTATCGCCCCCGGCTGCAAGGCCGACTTCGTCCTGCTCGACGCTGCCAGCCCGGTCGAAGCGATCCGCCTGCGCGCCCCGCGGCGCGCCGTGGTGCGCCGCGGCGCGGTCGTTGCCGAGGCCCCGCGGGCCGTGTCGAGCCTGCGCCTGGAGGGGCGCCCGGGGTCGGTCGACTTCCGTATCGGACGCTGAGTCCGCGGGCACGGGTGCTAGAATCTTCAGCTTATCTTGCCGTTGACGAGGTTTGCAGAGCCGTGAAAGACATCCAGATCCGCCCCGCCACCAGCGCCGATATCGACGCCATGTGGGCCATTTTCAGCGCCCATGTGAGCGCGGGGGAGACCTATCCGTTCGAGCTTGACACCACCCGCGAGGCGGTGCAGGCCTACTGGTTCGGCCACGGCGCTACCTGCCGCGTGGCGGCGCTGGGCGAGCGCGTGCTGGGGATGTACCGCGTGGTGCCGAACCAGCTCGGGCGCGGGCGCCACGTCGCCAACGCTTCCTACATGGTCAGCCCGGCGGCGCAGGGCGTGGGCATCGGCCGCCTGCTCGGCGAACACAGCCTCATCGAGGCGCGCAGCCAGGGCTTCCTGGCGATGCAGTTCAATTACGTGGTCAGCACGAATACCGCCGCCGTCATGCTGTGGAAGAAGCTCGGCTTTTCCATCGTCGGCACGCTGCCCAAGGCCTTTCGCCACAAGCGCCTCGGCCATGTGGATGCCTATGTGATGTATCAGCTGCTGCAGGATCCCGACCACTGGCCGACCACCGACGAATAACGCTGTCTCCCGTGCTACTTGGGGAAGCCTGCGATGTTAGGATGATATTGTCAGATCGATCATCCACGAAAGTAGCCCTGTCCATGCACCCCGACGCCCCCGGCCCAAACGCCGCCTTCTACGTCGTCCTGAACGCCGGTTCCGGCCATTCGGAAACGGCCTTGCGCGAGTCCACCATCCGCGACGTGCTGCAGGCGGCCGGTCGTACCTGCTACCTCGAGATCGTCGACGATCCCGCCGAGCTGGGCGAGATCGCGCGCCGCATGGCGGCCCAGGCCAAGGAGCACGGCGGCGTCGTGGTCGCGGCGGGCGGCGACGGCACCATCAATACGGTCGCGCACGAAGCGGTGCGCCAGGGCTGCCTGTTCGGCGTGCTGCCGCAGGGGACCTTCAATTATTTCGGCCGTACCCACGGCATCCCCGAAGAACTCGACGAAGCGGTGCGCGCACTGCTGGGCGCGCGCGTCGCGCCGGTCCAGATCGGGATGGTCAACGACCGCATCTTCCTCGTCAATGCCAGCGTCGGCCTGTATCCGCAGCTGCTGGAAGCGCGCGAAGAAGACAAGCGCCAGTACGGCCGCAGCCGCCTGGTGGCCATCTACTCGGCCCTGAAGACGGCGCTCGGGCGTTACCGGCCGCTGCGCATCGCCCTGGACGCCGAAGGCATTACCCGCAAGCTGCGCACGCCGACCCTGTTTGTCGGGAACAACCGGCTGCAGATGGAGCAGGTCGGCATGGTGCCGCTGACCCTGGCGGTCCAGGAGGGCGAGCTGGCCGCGATCGCGCCGCGCCCGGTCGGCAAGCTCGGGATGCTGGGCCTGCTGCTGCGCGGCGCGCTCGGGCGCCTGGGCGATGCCGAGAACGTGGTCGCCTTTTCCTTCAAGCGCTTGAGCGTCAAGCACGCCGCGCTGTCGCCGCGCCGGCGCATCAAGGTCGCCACCGATGGCGAAGTGACGCACATGCGCATGCCGCTCGAATTCCGCGTGGTCGAGGGGCGCCTGCTGCTGCTCAAACCCGCCGCCCCGGCCCAGGCCGAGGCGCAGCCGGACAACGACGACGGCGCGGGATCGGTTTCGGTGCTGCGCTTTCCCGCTTCCTGAGCGGCAGCAGCGGGTTCTTTGTGTGCAAAAATAGGTGATGACCATTCGACCAGACTTCGCGGCCCTGTTTGCGGCATCGCCCTATCCCTACCTGCTGATCGATACGAGCCTCATCCTCATCGGCGCCAACCCGGCCTATCTGCGCGCGACCGGCAGGATCGCCGATGACCTCATCGGCAAGCACATCTTCGAGGCTTTCCCGGCCAATCCGCTCGATCCGGATTCGACCAACCTCGACGAAGTGCGGATCTCGATCGAGCTGGCGATCTCGACCCGCCAGCCGCATACCAGCGCACTGCTGCGCTACGCGATTCCCTCCGACACGGCGGACGGCCCGGGTTTCGAGGACCGCTACTGGAGCGTGGTGCACAGCCCCGTATTCGACGAGGCCGGGAATGTCATCTATGTATCCCAGAATGCGATCGACGTCACCGACCTGTACCGCTTCGACGTCGCGACCAGGAAGTACTACCTGAAGCAGGACGCGAATGCGGTGCCGGACATGCCGCAGATGAACCGGCCGCAGATGCACGAGGCGATGACGCGCATCCTCAACGCCGAGCGCAGCCAGCTCCAGATCCTGTTCGACCAGGCGCCGGGCTTCATCGCGGTCATGAGCGGCAAGGACCACACCTTCGACACGGTCAACGAAGCCTTCTACCGCCTGGCCGGCCACCGCGACATACTCGGCAAGCCGGCGCTCGAAGCACTGCCCGAACTCGCAGGGCAGGGCTTCAGGGAACTGATGGACGAGGTGTGCCGCAGCGGCAAGCCGGTGGTCCTGCGCGAGCACCGGCTTGCCTTGCAGCGCGAGCCCGGCGCCGCGCTGGAAGAACGCTATGTGGATCTGCTGTTCCAGCCGATCGTCGGCCAGGACCAGCGGGTGAGCGGCATCTTCGCCCAGGGGAACGACGTCACCGGCGCCTATCGCGCCAACCATGCCCTGTCGGAAAAGGTGCAGCAGCTCGAGGAAGTGCGTGCCAGCCAGGCCTTCCAGCTTGCGCTGGCCGACCGCATCCGCCAGCTGAGCAATCCGGACGACGTCACCGCGGCCGCCTGCGAACTGCTGGGCCGCAAGCTCGGCGTCTCGCGCGTGCTGTACGCGGAAGTGGACGACGAGCGCGGCACGCTGTTCATCCGGCGCGACTGGACCGTGGAAGGTGTTGCCAGCCTGGCAGGGCAGACCAAGACCATGGACGACTTCGGCCCGAACATGATCGATGAGCTGCGCGCCGGCCGCACCGTCATCAATGCCGACGTCGAGCAGGACCCGCGGACCGCGGGCTACCTCGACGCCTACCGCAAGATCGGCGTGCGCGCCGACCTGCTGCTGCCGCTCGTCAAAGCCGGCAAGCTGCGCGTCGTCCTGACCATCCATAGCGCCGCGCCGCGCGACTGGCAGGAAGAGGAATGCAGGCTGGCGCGGGAAACGGCCGAGCGCACCTGGTCGGCCGTGGAAGCGGCGCAGGCGCTGTTTGCACTGCGCACGGAGCGCGACCAGAGCCAGTACATCTTCGACAGCATGGCCGAAGGCTTCGCGGTGCTCGACCGCGACTGGACCATCCTGCGCATGAATGCGGAAGGCTTGCGCCTGACGCAGACCACGCCCGAGCAGGTCATCGGGCGCAGCCACTGGGATGTGTTCCCCTACCTGAAGGAAAGCGAGTCGGAAGCGGTCTACCGCCGGGTCATGGAGACCGGCAAGACCGAAATCATCGAAAACCTGCACTTGATGCCCGACGGGTCGAAGATGTGGAGCGAGGTGCGCACCCACCGCTCGCTCGACGGCGGCATCGCCTTCTTCTTCCGCGACATCACCGAACGCAGGGCGACGCAGGAAACGCTCAAGACGGCGGACCGCCGCAAGGACGAATTCCTGGCCATGCTCGCGCACGAGCTGCGCAACCCGCTGGCCCCGATCGGCGCAGCCGCCCAGCTGCTGCAGATGGCCAGGCTCGACGACGATCGGGTGCGCCACACGAGCCAGATCATCGGCCGCCAGGTCGACCACATGTCGCACCTGATCAACGACCTGCTCGACGTCTCGCGCGTCACGCGCGGCCTGGTCACGCTCGACAATGCGCCGCAGGACATCCGCCACATCGTGGCCGAGGCGGTGGAGCAGGCCACGCCGCTGATCCAGGCGCGGCGCCACAACCTGGCCCTGCACCTGCCGCCGGAAACCACCATGGTCATGGGCGACAAGAAGCGCCTGGTGCAGGTGTTCGCCAACATCCTGGCCAACGCCGCCAAGTACACCAACGCGGGCGGGCACATCGTACTGACAACGGACGTGCGCGAAGCGAACGTGCTCGTCGACGTGACCGACGATGGCATCGGCATGGCGCCCGACCTGGCGGTCCATGCATTCGAGCTGTTCTCGCAGGCCCAGCGCAGCTCGGACCGTTCGGCCGGTGGACTGGGACTGGGGCTGGCGCTGGTGAAAAGCCTGATCGAACTGCACCAGGGCACGGTGGCCTGCCACAGCGAAGGGCCCGGACTGGGCAGCACCTTCAGCGTCTGCCTGCCGCGCCTGTCCATGCCGCAGCGCCAGGACGAGGCGCCCTTCGAAGAGCGCGCCCTGCCGCCGGCCACACGCTCCCTGCGCATCCTGATCGTGGACGACAACGTCGATGCGGCGACGATGCTGGGGATGCTGCTCGAAGCATCGGGCCACCAGGTATGGACCGAGCATGGCGCGCGCGACGGCCTGTTGCGCGCCCAGGCGGAACTGCCCGACGTCTGCCTGCTCGACATCGGCCTGCCCGACATGGACGGCAACGAACTGGCCCAATGCCTGCGCGCCCAGCCCGACACCGCGCGCGCCGTGCTCATTGCGGTGACCGGCTACGGGCAGGAAGCCGACCGCCAGCGCACGAAGGAGGCGGGGTTCGACTATCACCTGGTCAAGCCGCTGGATCCTAAGGCCTTGTTCGGGATACTCGCCACGGTGTGATTGCGTGGTGGTGCGGGCATACCTGTAATCATTCGACGAAAGCATCCACCGGCGTGTGCAGCAGGCCGTAGGGTGGGCGGCTCCACCCGGGCGCCTGATCTTCGATAACGCCGGCGCCGCCCACGCGTTCAACAGCCCCGGGCTCAGTCGCGCAGCCGCTGCACGCGAACTCCGAACAAATCGAAGCGGTTCGACACCCCGCCCGTCCCACCCGCGCCGCTGAAGCTGGCATTGCTCTCCAGGTAGCTCATGTTATAAAAATCGCCGAGCCGCACGCGGTAGTCGCCCGGCTGCAGGCGCGCCGTGAGCGGTGTCGACAGCGCCGCCGGCGACGCGCCGCGTGCCGGCAGCGTGTGCGGCAGCTGGACCACCCCTTGCGCCACCATGCGTCCGCTGCCATCCTCGACCGTCAACCATTTCACGCCATTGCTGATACCCAGGTTGATCTGGTTCGCTTCGTTCCGGTAGCGGAGCTGCAGCGCATAGGTGCCGGCGGCATCGATGTGCAGGCCGCGCAGCTCGAAACGGTCGGCCGGGGCGCCCCAGCCGGCCAAATAGGGCGCTGTGCTGGTGGCTACCTTCAGGTTCGACGCCACGCGCGGGTCGGCAACGCCGATCTCGGCGACCGGGCCGATGCAGTGCGGCGCACTGTGGTGGCTGCGGTTGCCCGATGGCCGGTGCTCGGCCTCGACCGCGTAGCAGGCGCCGGAATGCGCCTCGCGATCGCGCCATGCACCGGGCGCGAGGTTGGCGGCGACCCGCTTGCCGTCGCGGTAGACGTGGTACACCGTCTTGGTGCCATTGCCGCCGGCCGCAAAGCGCAGGCGCGCATGTCCCGCCGCGTCGCGCCCGACGCTCTGGATGACGGGTTCGCGCGGGCCGAAGACGGCGGGCGATTCGGCGTAGGGGTTGGCGTTCACCCGCTTGACCGCGCTCTCGCCCTGCACGGGCGCGCCGAGCGCGATCTCGATGGTGTCGCCGTCGCGCAGCCGGTCCCAGGGGATCGTGGCCTGGGCGGGCGCGCCGTTGAGCAGCACCCGCTCGACGCGGTGCACACCCTGGCCCGTGCTGGCGGGCGGCAGCAGCAGGCGCACCGATACGCGCGCGCCGCGCAGGCGCAGGTCGTGCAGCGTGGCCTGGTTTGACCCCGCGAAGGTCTCGCGGCGCAGCGTGGCCGTCACGAAGGGGCGCAATTGCAGTCCTTCTTCGCTGGCCGTGACGCCGAACACGTGCTCGATCACCATCCCGAGATAGGCGCCGACCGACCACAGCTGGCGCCGCGAATTGATGACGGGGCCGGTCAGGGACGGGTTTTTCTCATCGAGCAGCAGCGGCTGGCCCGAGAGCCACTCGAGGTTTTCCATGTTCGACATGTTCAGCGCCGCGCCGCGCATCAGGGAGGCGTAGGCGGCGTCGGCCACGGCCGCATTGCCGGCCAGGGCCGCGGCCCGCAAACCGTAGCCGGTCACAAACGGCCAGATCGCGCGGTTGTGGTACACCGGCATGCCGGGCTGCTGCGGCCAGATCACCGGCGGGCCCATCGGCCCATGCGGGTAGCGCGCGAGGATGCTGCGCGCCTGCTCGTTGCTGGCGATGCCGGTGACGATCGCCAGCGACTGGCCCAGCCAGTCGAATTTGTGCAGCGGCGCATTGTCGAAGTGGGCGCCGGTCAGGCTGCTGTACATGCCGGCCTCGGGCAGCCACAGGCGCGCATTGATGGCCTGTTTCAGGTCCTGCGCCCAGCCAGCGTAACGCGCGGCGCGCGCGCTATCGCCGGCCTCGGTCGCCAGGCGCGCCGTGAGCGTCAGCGCCTGGTAGTGGGCGGCATTGGTCGAGACCGATTTGGCGCTGGACATCGAGGCCAGGTCGCCGGTGATCCAGGCGGCATAGCTCTGGTCGCGCCAGTCGAGGAAGGATTGTTCGCCCGTGTACAGGCCGTCCTGCGTGTCGAAGGCGGCGATGCGGTCGTTCTCGATCGTGTTCGACAAGGCAGTCAGCGCACGCGCGGCAAAGGCGGCGCGTGCCGCGGGCGCCAGGCCGTGCAGCGTTTTCTCGGCCGCGAAGGCCCAGGCGACGCGGTCGGTGCTGACCGGCCAGCTGCCGCCGCTGCCGGTGTCCTGCACGACCTGCTCACCGTTACCAGTGCCGGCGACCGCTGCGGCTTTCTGCACGCCGTCCCGGAAGGGTGCGAGCTTGAATTCGAGCGAGTTGCGCACCCGCTCCGGGTCGAGCAGGGCCAGTCCCAGGTCGGCCGCATACGACAGGTCGCGCGTCCAGACGTAATGCCACTTCTCGCCGGTCTCGAAGCATGCGCAGGGAATCGCCGCCCCGGCCTTGTAATTGCCGTCGCGGATGTCGCTGACCGCATCCTGGCGCATTTCGCTGGCAGCCAGCGCGAACAGGGCATCGAAGGCGAGGTTCCCGCTGCGCACAAAGGGAAGGCCGGCGCTCTCGGCGTAGGTCGCATGCTGCGGCACCGGGTCGCGCAGCTGCATGGTCGTCGAATGGGTGTAGCTGCGCAGCTGGGCTTCAGGGTCCGCCAGTGAAAAGCGCGCGCTTTCCTGTTTGCCGTCCCAGGTCGGATAGGTGATTGTGGCGACGCGATCCCGGCCCGCATGCGGGTCAGGCGCCGGGCCGCTTTGCCGCTCGGCCAGGCGGGTCACGCGCAGGCTTGGCGCGGCCGGTTTTCTGGCGTCGAGCGTGAAGCGGTAGGTGCCGGGGCTGCGCACGAACAGCGTGGCCTCGGGGCCGGCGCGCGTGGCCAGGCGCAGCGCTTGGCCCGGCTTGATGGCGACGCTGGCGTGCAGGTTGGGGACCCATTCGCGGCTCCAGTCCTGCGTGCCGAGCTTGAAGCCGTGGTTGCCGGGGCTGACCAGGATGTCGGCCTGATAGACGCCCTTGCCCTGGTGCTGCAGGGCGTTGTCGAGGCCCCAGCCGTTGAAGCCGCCGCGAATGAAGAAGGCTTCGCGCAGTGGGCCGGGATCGGCCGCGTGGGCGCCGGCGGTGAACAGAAGGGCGGGCAGCAGCAGCCGGCGTGGCGAGAACATGGGAGCCTTGTTATTAACGGTATTCGTTGCGTTCGATGATGCCGCGCAGCGCGTCCTGCGAGCGCAGCACGGGGAAGTCCTCGCTGCGGTAAGGTTTCGGCGTGGCGAAGCGCAGCGTGCCGATGGTGCCGGCATACGAGCGGCGCGCCTGTGTCACGGCCAGCCTGCGCCCGTCGAGCGCGGCGCGGCGCGTGCCGAGGGCGAGTGTTACCGTCTTGTTCGGCGCCAGCGTGAAGGCCGTCTGCGAGCGGCTTTTATCGGCATTCAGCCAGGCCATGCGCAGGGTGCGCGGCTGTTGTCCGCGCAGGGTAAAGGTCCAGCGTTCGCCGCCTTTGGTGCGCGCGAAGTCGACCGCGACCTCTTCTCCGGCGCCGAAGGGGAGAATCGCGCCGAAGCGCGACCACTGCGCGGGAATGGCGGGCTCGAAGGCCAGCATATCGCCCGGCAGGTCGGGCTTGAAACCCACGTAATCCTGGTAGCCGTTGCGCGCATATTCGGCCACGCTCCAGGACTGGGCGAAGGTACCCGATGGCTGCAGGCGGCCGTTCTCGTGCGGCAGGGCGTCGAGGTTCTCGCTCATGTTGCCGAGCGTGCCGAGTCCCAGGATTTGTTTTCCGAGATTCTGCGTCAGTGCCCAGCTCAGGTCCTGGTAGCCGAAGCGGTTCAGTGCCGTGACCGTAAAGCCCGCGTTCCAGCCCCAGATGGTGCCGTTATGGTAGGCCGCATCCTTGTGGTGCAAGCCCGGGTTCTCGTGGCGCGGGTGGAAATACGGGTCATCCTGGCTCAGCGAGGCGATGCCGTAGGGGTAGAGCAGCGCGGAGACGGCATTTTTCGTCACGTGCGCCTGTACCGCGGGCGGCACGAAATCGTCGAAAGGAATGGTCGCCACCATCAGCTGGTTAGGGCGCACTTTCAGGTCGCGGCTCCCGTCCTCCCGAAGACGGTCGGCCATCGTCCCGCCATCCCAGAACAGGCGCAGGAAGCTGGCCCGCGCCTTGGCCGCCAGCGCGCGCCATGCGCGTGCGCGTTCGTGGTCACCGGCCTGGGTGGCGAGCCAAGCGCCGGTATCGAGGGCCGTGTACCAGAGCGCCTGGATATCGTTGGCGCGCGGACCGCGGTCCGACCAGGGCTGGTGAGTGGCATTCTCGACGCGTGCATCCATCCAGGTGTCGGAGGCGGCGTGGCGCAACAGGCCGTCGGCGTCGACATAGTTCGCGATCGCGCCCTCGAAATAGGGCACCGCCAGCTTGTACATCTCGGCGGCGAAGGCCTTGTCGCCCGTGTAGCGGATGTATTCATAGGCCTCGCGCAGCATCCAGGGCGTGCCGTCGACCGTGTTGTAGATGATTTCGTCGGGCGAGACGCGGTTCGGAATGCGCCCGTAATCCTTGTCGCGCGGCGTGCGCAGGTTCTGGAAACGCGCGAAGTTCGCGAGTACGGCGCGCGCTTCGGCGAACTGGCCCGACACCAGCAGCGTGCCGGGCAGGGCGATGAAGGTGTCGCGGCCCCAGTTCTCGCGGAACCAGGGCAGGCCGGCCCAGATGCCGGCGCCGTATTCGTCGACCACGAACAGGTTCGATGCCGCCTTGGCCCAGTTCAGCGCCTTGTTGTAGTCACTGTCGCTGGTGGCGAGATAGCTGCGCGTCAGCGCCGCGTGGCTGGCGCGGCGTTCGTCGCCGATCGGGTCGCCCTTGGCCAGTGTCCGTGCGCGCCCGGCCGCTTCGGCCGCCGTCGCACCAAAGGCCGCCACCACGGTGAACGATGTCCCGGGTGCGCTCGCGCGCAGCAGCAGGCCGTCTTCCAGCGTAAACGCGCGGTCGGCGGCGAGCGCCATGAACTGGGCCGCCCCTTTACCTGGCGCGACGATGACGACGCCATCAAGGAAGCTCAGTGCACCCGCCGTTTTCAGCTGCGGTTGCAAACCCAGCCTGGATGCCTGCGCACTGGTGACGCGCAGCGCGAGCGCATGCTTCTTCGAGAGCAGCGCCAGTTCCTCGGCGCTGCCGTTGGCGTAGGCCACGCGGTGGCCGAAGGGCAGCACCTGTTCGCGCCCGCCTGCACGCTCGTTGCGCGCGCCATCGACGCTGCTGGCGTAGTTGTGAAAGACGGTCCCGCTTTTCAGGACATAGCCGGCGCCCAGGTCGTGGCTATGGGTGAAGCCTTCGAAGTAGCCGGCCAGGTTGTCGCCGGCGACGAAGCGCGCCTGCTGGCCTGGTGCGGCCTCGATTGCCATCGCCGTGAAAAAGGCGTCGACGCCGGGTTTGTCGACGGCGGCGGCCGGGGCGAGGGCAACGGCAAGGGAGATGGCCAGAAGAGAATGCCGCATCACGCCCCCGGCAGTTCGATGAGCAGCGTCGCCTTCGGCGCCAGGCGCAGCTCGCGCGTCAGGTCGACCGTCTTGCCGCTGAGGACATCGAGGCCGGACGCCGTCCCTTTGAGCATTTCCTGGAAGCGGGCGGTAGGCAAACGCATCTCCTTGTCGTTGTTGTTCATCGCAACCATGATGCGCTTGCTGTCGTCATAGCGGAAGTAGACCCAGGTATTGTTCTCGGGGCCGAAGTGCATCAGGCGCCCGCTGTGGATGACGGGCTCGCCCTTGCGCCAGGTGGCGAGCTTGCGTACCAGGTCTTGCGCCGCGCGCTGTTGCGCATTCAGGCCGATGCCCTTGAACGCATCGGCCTTGTCGCCGGTCCAGCCGCCGGGGAAATCGCGCCGGTAGCTCGCATCGTCGCGGCCTTTGGTGGTGCTGGTCATCAGGATCTCGTCGCCGGTATAGAACTGCGGGATGCGCGGCATCGTCATCAGGAACACCAGGTTCATGCGGTAGCGGTCGAGATCTTCGCCGGCCACGCTGTACATGCGGGCCATGTCGTGGTTGCCGCCGAAGAGGACCAGCTTCTCCGGCTCCGGATACAGGTAGTCGAGCGAGAGCGTCTGGTAGACCTCGTTGAAGCCTTTGCTTGGGGTGGACAGGGCGGTGCGCATCGCGTCGACCAGCGGAAAGTCCATCAGGCTCGGCAGCGAGGAGGTATAGCCGTCGAAGTTGGCCTTGCCCCGCTGCCAGCGCGCCACCACCGGGACCAGCGTGCTCCATTCCTCGCCCACCAGGTTCAGGTTCGGGTATTCATCCATCAGGCGTTTGGTGTACTGCGTGAGGAAGGCGCCGTCGGAATAGCTGTAGGTATCGATGCGCAGGCCGGACAGAGCGGCATATTCGATCCACCAGATGTTGTTCTGGATGAGGTAGTTCGCCACCAGCGGATTGGTCTGGTTCAGGTCGGGCATGCTCTCGACGAACCAGCCGGCCGTGAAATTGCGGCTGTCGGCTTGCGAGGCGTACTTGTCCTGCACCGCCACCCGGTGATGTGCTGTCGGCACGAAGGTCCCGCCGAAGTTGAGCCAGTCCGGCGCCGGCAGGTCCTTCATCCACCAGTGCTTGCTGCCGATGTGCGAGAGCACCACGTCCTGGATCAGGCCGATGCCGCGCTTCTTCGCCTCCTTCGACAGGCGCACGAAGTCCTCGTTGCTGCCGTAGCGCGGATCGATGCGGTAGTGGTTGGTCGCCGCGTAGCCGTGATACGAATACGAGGGCATGTCGTTCTCGACCAGCGGCGTCGGCCAGAGCTGGGTGAAGCCCAGGTCGGCGATGTAGTCGAGGCGATCGATCGCGCCCTGGATGTCGCCGCCATGGCGTCCGCCGGGATGCTTGCGGTCGGCCCGTTCCAGCATGCCGGGAACGGTGTCGTTCGACGGGTCGCCGTTGGCGAAGCGGTCCGGCATGATCTGGTAGATGGCGTCCCGGTTGCCGAAGCCCTGGCGCTGCGCCGAACCTTGTTCGCGCGCGCGCAGCTGATACGCATGGCGCAGCGTGCCGCCTTCGCCTTCGCCCTCGAACGCGATCTCGACGCTGCCCGGCCTGGCGCTGGCGGCGATCTCGAGATCGATGAACAGGTAGTTGTCGCTGGCCACGCGCGTACTCGAAACGATGCGCACGCCCGGGTAATCGACCTTCGGCTGCATGCGGCCAATTTTCGGGCCGTGCACCATCAGCTGCACGCCCTTGTGCTGCATGCCGGTCCACCAGAAGGGAGGCTCTACATGTTCGATGCCTGGCGCGGCCAAGGCAGGGGAGAGAACGGCGGCGGCAAGGAAAAGTGTTGCAAAAGAGCGTCGCATGGCGGGACCCGGCTAAAAAGAGGATGAGAAAGTAGCGAAAATGACAAAAACTAGTAGTCTTGTTACATAGCGGGCAGTCAGTTGCTGGTAATCCGACTATTTTTCGCTCTACGGCGGCATGAGAATACTATACAAGCGCGGCAGGATCAATTCGTCATCTTTGCTAGTTTAGGTACATATTCTGCTGAGCACCGTGGCGCCAATCGCCGCCTGATCGTTCCCATGCTGCAATGCTCAAGATGACATGATTCGACGCCGAATTGTAATGACATCGATACCATTTGGAAATTTGCACCAAAATAGTGCATTTCTGCACTGACTTGGTGAAATGCAAGCAACATGTAGTACGACTACATGACGAACGCCGCGGGTTTGTAGCTGCAATACAACCAAAATATGCGTCACTCTATATAAGCGCCCCGATAACTCAGGAGTTTAGTAGTGCGAATGAACTCCCGTTGACAGTGCATCTAGTTTTAGTACAGAATTCTTGGTAGAACGTCTAAAGAGGCGTTAGTTTCTGGATCCCGTGCCGTGGCTGTGCAGCTGTCTTCGGGAAATTACATAGATTGATCTGAGGGGACACATGAATATCTTCGCAAACAAGCGCGCCGCTGGTACGGGCCTTGTATTTCAGCTGAGCCCGGTTGCGGCCGGCTGCGCCATCTTCGTGTCGGCAATGGCCGGCAACGCTTACGCCCAAACCGCGGTGACCGAACCGGCTGCCGACGCGCCGATCCAGACCGTCCAGGTCACCGGCATCCGCCGCGCGATCGAGACCTCGATCGCCACCAAGCGCGAAGCCACCGGCATCGTCGAAGCCATCTCTTCCGAAGACATCGGCAAGCTGCCTGACGTCTCGATCGCCGAATCGCTGGCACGCCTGCCAGGCCTGTCGGCGCAGCGCGTCAACGGCCAGGCGCAGCAGATCAGCATCCGCGGCACCTCGGGCGACCTGTCGACCGCGCTGCTCAACGGCCGCGAGCAGGTCAGCACCAGCTCGGACCGTACCGTCGAATACGACCAGTACCCATCGGAACTGATCAGCGCCGCCACCGTCTACAAGACGTCGGATGCCGGCCTGGTCGGCCAGGGCCTGTCCGGCACGGTCGATCTGCAAACCATCAAGCCGCTGTCGCTGCGCGAGCGCGCCATCAGCGTCAACGTGCGCGGCGAAAAGAACTCGGCCGGCTCGATCAGCGCCGGCTCGCCTGACACCGGCAGCCGCATCAGCGCATCCTACATCGACCAGTTCGCCAACCGCACCATCGGCGTGGCGATCGGCTACGCGCGCCAGGACAAGCCGAACGTCTCGGAACAGTTCGAGACCTGGGACTGGATCGACAACACCACGGCAGTGCCGGGTTCGACCGTCAAGGTCCCGAAGGGCATCAAGGCGATCGCTACCACCGGCGACCAGGTGCGCGATGGCCTGATGGGCGTGCTGGAATACCGTCCGAACAAGAATTTCAGCTCGACCGTGGATGTGTACCATTCGCGCTTCGACCAGACGGAAATTCGCCGCGGCATGGAAATGGAGCTGCAGCAGGACAAAGATAACGTGCGTTTCACCAACCCGACAGTCGTCAATGGCGTGATGGTCAGCGGCACTGCGAACAACGTCAATCCGGTCGTGCGCAACAACCGCATGCAACGCGACGACAAGCTCACCGCCTTCGGCTGGAACAACCGCTTCAGCAGCGGCGACTGGGTCGGCATCATCGACCTGAGCCACTCCAAGGCCAAGCACAAGGAAGAGCTGGTCGAGATCAACTCCACCCGTCCGACCCGCCAGACCCTCGGTTTCGACTATGCCAACGGCACCATTCCGGCCCTGAACCTGTCCGGCATTTACGACGACCGCTCGCAGCTCGCCCTCGGCGGCCAGTTCGGCGACGGCTATGTGAATGCTCCGAACCTGACCGACAAGCTGAACTCGGCCCGCGCCAGCGTGGAGTACAAGTTCGGCGATGGCATGTTCTCGAGCGTCGAAGTGGGCTTCAATGTCTCGAAGCGTTCGAAGGACAAGCAGCACCTGGAAACGGGCTTCTCGAAGCTCGGCGACGGCACCTTTGCTGCCAACGTCGTCAACGGCTCGCAAGACCTGTACGGCCTGCCAAATACCCTGAGCTGGAACATCGACAGCGTGCTGAGCCAGAACTTCGGCCCATTCACCCCGGCGATCCTGGTGCCATGGGGCGCGACCAAGAACTGGACCATCGACGAGAAGGTCAAGACCGGCTACGCCAAGCTCAACATCGACACCGAACTGATGGCCATGCCGCTGCGCGGTAACGTCGGCATCCAGGTCGTCAAGACCGACCAGAGCTCGACCGCCAACACGCTGCGCGCCTATCCGTTCTCGGATCTGGTGCCGCTGACCGACGGCAAGCAGTACACCGACTACCTGCCGAGCCTGAACCTGGCCTGGAGCCTGCCTGAGCAGCAATTCATCCGCTTCGGCGCCGGCAAGACCCTGGCGCGCGCCAAGCTCAATGAGCTCAACGCCGCACTCGAAGTCGGCCTGACTGCCCAGAACACCGGTGCACCATACGGCAAGGGCGGTAACGCCCAGCTCGACCCATGGCGCGCCAAGCAGGTCGACCTGTCGTACGAGAAGTACTTCGGCAACAAGGGCTATGTCTCGGCCGCCGGCTTCCACAAGAAGCTCGATTCCTACATCTACGAGCTGACCGGTCCGCGCGACTTCTCGGAATACCGCCTCGCCGGCGCCACCGCCGACATCGGCACCATGACCCAGCCGCGCAACGGCGAAGGCGGCAAGCTGCAGGGCCTGGAACTGGCCGCGTCCGCGCCGCTGGAAATGCTGCACCCGATGTTGAACGGCTTCGGCGTCACCGCCAACGCCTCGTTCACGAACAGCGAGATCACGGTCAAGGACCAGCGTTTCGGCAGCATGGCCATCCCGCTGCCGGGCCTGTCCAAGCGCGTGTTCAACCTGACCGCCTACTATGAGGCCGACGGCTTCTCGGCCCGCGTCAGCGAGCGTTATCGCAGCGACTACGTCGGCTCGATCGGCGGCGTCGGCGGCGCGACCGAACTGACCTTCGTGAAAGCGGACAAGGTTGTCGACCTGCAGCTGGGCTACGACTTCCCGCAAGTGAAGGGCCTGTCCGTGCTGTTCCAGGTGAATAACCTGACCGACAGCGTCTACGAGACCTACGCCGGTACGAAAGATCGTCCACGCGGCTACACGAAATATGGCCGCCAGATGCTGCTCGGCCTGAACTACAAGCTGTAATCGGTTTCGCCTTCGGGCGAACCCAGCCCTTGCAGGCTTTGTTGCCTGCAAGGGCTTTTTCTATTGCAAAACTGCTGGCGTATGGGCAATCGCCCCACGCCTACACGGGCGACGGTGTAAACTGTCGCTTTCGTTTTAACTTAAGAGCAACTCATCCATGTCTGACACCCCCATCCCATCGTTTTCCGACCTGAACATCCCTGCGCCTATTTTGAAGGCACTCAAGGACGTCGGCTACGAGACGCCGTCGCCGATCCAGGCCGCCACCATTCCCCTGCTGATGGAAGGCCGCGACGTGCTGGGACAGGCGCAGACGGGTACCGGCAAGACCGCGGCCTTCGCGCTGCCGGTCCTGGCGCGCATCGACACCAAGCAGTCCGCGCCCCAGGCGCTGGTGCTGGCGCCGACGCGTGAACTGGCGATCCAGGTCGCCGAAGCCTTCCAGAGCTACGCGGCCCACATGAAGAACTTCGCCGTGCTGCCGATCTACGGCGGCCAGAGCTACGGCCCGCAGCTGCAGGCCCTGCGCCGCGGCGTGCAAGTCATCGTCGGTACGCCAGGGCGCGTGATCGACCACATGCAAAAGGGCTCGCTCGACCTGTCCCAGCTGAAGACGCTGGTGCTGGACGAAGCCGACGAAATGCTGCGCATGGGCTTCATCGACGACGTCGAGCAGATCCTCAAGCAGATCCCGGCAGAGCGCCAGATCGCGCTGTTCTCGGCCACCATGCCGTCGGCGATCGCGCGCATCGCCAAGACCTACCTGCGTAACCCGGCCGAAGTGACGGTGGCAGCCAAGACCGGCACTGCCGACAACATCACCCAGCGCTACTGGCTGGTGTCGGGCATGCAGAAACTCGAAGCCCTGACCCGCATCCTGGAAGCCGAGCCGTTCGACGGCATGATCATCTTCGCCCGCACCAAGCTCGGTACCGAAGAGCTGGCGACCAAGCTGCAGGCACGCGGTTTTGCCGCCGTCGCGATCAACGGCGACATGGCCCAGCAGGCGCGCGAACGCACCATCGAGCAGCTCAAGAACGGCAAGATCGACATCCTGGTCGCCACCGACGTCGCCGCGCGCGGCCTGGACGTCGAGCGCATCAGCCACGTCATCAACTACGACGTGCCGTCGGATCCGGAAAGCTATACCCACCGCATCGGCCGTACCGGCCGCGCGGGCCGTAGCGGCGACGCCATCCTGTTCATCACGCCGCGCGAGCGCAGCCTGCTCAAAGCCATCGAACGCGCCACGCGCCAGACCGTGTCGCAACTGACGCTGCCGACCATCAAGGCCGTGAACGACGTGCGCATCGCCAAGTTCAAGGAACAGATTTCGGCGACCCTGGCCGCCGGCGGCCTGGAGCAGTTCCGCTCGCTGATCGAGGAATTCGAGCAGGAGCAGAACGTGCCGGCAGTCGACATCGCCGCCGCCCTGGCCAAGCTGGGCCGCGGCGACGTGCCGCTGCTGCTGGAAAAGCAGGACCGCGAACCGAAGGCATCGACCTGGGAAGAGCGTCCTGCGCGCACCGACTTCGTCGAGCGCCTGCCGCGTGCACCGCGTGACGATGGTCCTGCGCGTGCGCCGCGCGACGCCGGCTTCAGCAGCGGCTTCAAGAAGGAGCGCGTTGCGCGCGCCCCGGACGAAGGCATGGCGACCTTCCGCATCGAAGTGGGCCACGCCAACGGCGTCAAGCCGGGCAACATCGTCGGCGCGATCGCCAACGAAGCCAACATCGACGCCAAGCACATCGGCCGCATCGAGATCTACGACGATTTCTCGACGCTCGACCTGCCGGCCGATATGCCGCCGGACCTGATCGACCACCTCAAGACCGTGTGGGTGGCCGGCCAGCAGCTCAACATCACGCGCGACGGCGAAACGCCGCCGCCGAAGAAGCCGGCCGGCGCCAAGAAGGCGTTCGCAGGCGGTGACCGCCGCGTGGGCGAGAAGCCGGGGTTCAAGGCGGACAAGCCGCCGTTCAAAAAGGCGAAGCCGAAAGCTTGATGATTGTGGCTAGCGCCGCATAAAATAAAACGGGGAACCTGTCCGGTGGACTGGTTCCCCGTTTTTCGTAGGGTGGGCACCTGTGCCCACGCGGTTCATCGCTCGCATCTCGGGGCCGATATTTCGATACGCATCGGCCGCACCGCGTGGGCACGAGTGCCCACCCTACAAAGGCTTAAACATCCACAACAACGCCTCGCGCAGTTCTCCGCTCCAGAACTGCTCGTTGTGCTGCGCCCCCGGCACGATCTTGAGCACCGTCGCCTCCGCCGGATGTCCGCTCTTGCGCACGACGCCGGCCATGCGCTCGACGTCCGGCACCATCGAATCGCCTTCCTTTTCTCCCATCAGCAGGTAGACGCGCGCATCCTTGGGC
Organism: Massilia sp. FBCC-B171; assembly: GCF_059134155.1. Taxonomy (NCBI): domain Bacteria; kingdom Pseudomonadati; phylum Pseudomonadota; class Betaproteobacteria; order Burkholderiales; family Oxalobacteraceae; genus Massilia; species Massilia sp. FBCC-B171. Next base: position 1,046,672 of record NZ_CP101443.1, read on the forward strand.
AGCGGGTGCGCGGCCATGAAGTCGAAGGAAGGCGCGGCCGTCCAGTAGGCGGGCGAAAACACGCCGGCCTTGCTGAACACCTGCGGATACCGGGCGATCGCATAGTGCGAGGCCAGCCCGCCCATCGAACTGCCCATGATGGCGGTGTCGCCGCGGCCCGGGAGGGTGCGGTATTTCGCGTCGATATAGGGCTTCAGGGTCTTGACGATGAAGTCCGTGTATTGCCTGCCCTCGGCCTGCCCGAAGCGCGCGTTGTCCCAGGCGTTCAGTTCCGTGATGCGCTTGTCGGCGCCGTTGTCGATGCCGACCACGATCAGTTCGAGCTTGCCCTCGCGGCTCAGCGCGTCGAGCGTCTCGTCGACCTTCCACTCGCCGGAAAAGGCGGTGGCGTCGTCGAACAGGTTCTGGGCGTCGTGCATGTAGAGCACCGGATAACGTTTACCGGAGGTGGCGTAACCCGGCGGCAAATAGAGGCGCACCTGGCGCTTGCGGTTCAGGCCGGGCATCTCGATCAGGTCGGGCAGCAGGCTCACGCCGGGCAGGGCGGTGGATGGCTTGGCTGCCGGCGCGACGTCGGCGGCGATGGCGGGTGCGGCCAGCAGGGCGGCCAGGAGGGTGAGGGAAGTACGCATCATTTAAATTAAGTCTCTCTTGTATCAGTGCGAAGTTGCGAGCGCCGGCGCCGCGCTGGGCACGGCCTTGTTCTCGCGTACCAGCAGCCACAGCACGCTGGAGGCGGCCAGGCAGCCGCCGCAGATCAGGAACAGGACACTCTTGTCCGCCGCCCCCTTGAGCGCGAAGCCGACCACGGTCGTGGCCAGTTGCGGCAGCACCACCGAGAGGTTGAACAGGCCCATGAAATAGCCCATGCGGCTCTTGTCGACCTTCTCGCTCATGATCGCGAACGGCAGGCTAACCACCGCCGCCCAGCCGATGCCGACCACGCCCATCAGCACATAGAGCGTGCCTGGCGTGCGCGCGAACAGGGCGATGGCGAAATAGGCGAGCGCCATGATGCCGATGCAGGCCGCCTGCGTGCGTACGCGTCCAAAGCGCCTCACCAGGGGCGCGAGCACCAGCGCCGGCAGCAGGAAGCCGACCACGTTCATGACCGCGAACGAAATCGCGATCACATGGCCCGACTGCGCCGCCGCCTGCTCGACGCTTGAACCCGGCGTGACCACATGCTGCTGGATGAAGGAGATGATATAGACGAACATGGCCTGCACCCCGAACCAGGTGAACGCGTGCGCCGCCCAGAGGCGCCACAGCTGGCCCCAGTCGGTGGCCGTGGCAGCGACAGTGGCGTCAGCGGCGGGCGCCAGGTCGCGCGGCTCTTCAATCAAGAGCACCGGCAGGATCGAAAACACCAGCACCAGCACGACGCCAACCGAAATCAGCGTGTAGTTGTCGATGAAGGCGCCGATCAGGTAAGCCATCACGCCCCAGAAGCCGGAGATGGTCTGCATCCAGGTATAGCCGCGGGTGCGGGCGTCGCCGTCCGGGGTCACGTCGGCGATCAGGGAGCGCGTCGGGTTGAAGCCGATGTTGATCGACAGGTCGAGCGTGAGCGCGATGATCACCGCGACGACCAGCAGGTTGCCGATGCCGAGGACATCGGCCACGATCTCGATGCGCGGCAGCAGGAACACGGACAATGCGGCCAGCACGCCGCCGATCAAAATAAACGGCCGGCGCCGCCCGCCCCAGAACCAGGTTTTGTCGCTGATGAAGCCGATGATGACCTGGCCGAGGATGCCGGCCAGCGGCCCGGCGGCCCAGACGATGCCGATCTCGTGGATATCGAGGTGGTATTTGGTGCTCAGCAGCCAGCTGAGTGCCGAAATCTGGATGCACAGGGCGAAGCCCATGGCCGTAGCCGGCAGGCTGGTCAGGGCATAAAAGGAATTGCTCAGCCGGCGCTGCATGTCGAGCATCGTTGTCTCCGCGTTTGTTGTGTTATTTGACTACAAAGCGTGCGCTGAAACTGGCACGCGTGGCGATTCTACTACGCCTCATTCGAATTGACACTCGGAAAACGCCATGTTATTTTGCTACAAATCTTCCCGTAAAATTCGCCTTTAACAGCCCGTCCTCATGGCCTTCGGACGGGAACGCTCCCCAGCCACTTCCTCGACGCCCGCACATGCGCGCAAACTCGATGGCGGCACGTGGCGCGTTCGCCACACATACTAGAGCCCGATTTCAACCCGGGCCATTGGGGACACAGATGGACATGCATACCAAGGCGCTCAAACCTCGCCTGTCGTTCTGGCAGTTGTGGAACATGAGCTTCGGCTTCTTCGGCATCCAGTTCGGCTTCGCGCTGCAGAACGCGAACACCAGCCGCATCTTCTCGACGCTGGGCGCAAATCCCGACGACCTGGCGCTGTTCTGGCTCGCCGCGCCCGTCACGGGCCTGCTGGTGCAGCCGATCGTCGGCTACCTCTCCGACAATACCTGGCACCCGAAGTGGGGCCGCCGCCGTCCCTTCTTCTTCGTCGGCGCCTTCCTCGCCATGATCTCGCTGTTCCTGATGCCCAATTCATCTGCGCTGTGGATGGCGGTGGCCGTGCTGTGGATGATGGATGCGGCGATCAACGTCTCGATGGAGCCCTTCCGCGCCTTTGTCGGCGACAAGCTCGACGTCTCGCAGCAGACCGCCGGCTATGCGATGCAGACCTTCTTCATCGGCTGCGGCGCGGTCATCGCCTCGCTGCTGCCGACCATCTTCACCGCGCTGGGCGTGTCGAACGTGCCGGTCGACGGCAGCATTCCCGACACCGTGCGCTATTCGTTCTACGCAGGCGCGCTGGTGTTCATGTTCGCCGTCAGCTGGACCGTGTTTACCGCCGACGAACTGCCGCCGCCGGACATGGACGCCTTCAACAGCGAGCGCAAACACGCACGCAACCTGAAAGTCGCCTTCGCCGAGATCCTGGGCGGCTTCGGCAAGATGCCCAAGACGATGGTGCAGCTGGCCTTCGTCCAGTTCTTCACCTGGATCGCGCTGTTCGCGATGTGGATTTATACGGGCAGCGCGATTGCGGATTCGGTCTACGGCACCCGCGACGCCCAGTCGGCGGCGTACCAAGCAGCCGGCAATTTCGTCGGGGTCATGTTCGCGGTCTACAGCGGCGTGTCGGCCCTGGCCGCCTTCATCCTGCCGGTCTTTGCGCGGGCGACGAGCCGCAAGACGGTGCACGCTACGTGCCTGGCAATCGGCGGCATCAGCCTGGCCGGCATCGTCTTCATCGACAGTAAAGAGATGCTGATGCTGCCGATGGTCGGCGTCGGCATCGCCTGGGCCAGCATCCTGACCATGCCGTATGCGATCCTGGCGGGCGCGCTGCCGGCCAAGCGCATGGGTTATTTCATGGGCCTGTTTAACTTCTTCGTCGTGATTCCGCAGATCGTCAGCGGCCTGCTGCTCGGTTTCGTCACCCGCGAGTTCTTCAATGGCCACACGGTGCAGACCCTGGCCCTGGGCGGCGGCTGCATGCTGCTGGCCGCCATACTGACGCTGGCGGTGACGGACAAGGCCGCCAACTAAGGCTGCGCCATGCTTTTCGCTCCTGTCGTATCGTAAGGTTTTGTCAACAAACGACGCGCATTCAAACAGGAGCGAAGCATGACGATTCAGACCATGGCCACCCAACCATTCGCCGGCCAGCGTCCGGGTACCTCGGGCCTGCGCAAGAAGGTGACCGAGTTCCAGCAACCGGGCTACCTCGAGAATTTTGTCGAAGCGATTTTCCTGAGCCTGGGCGACTGCCCCGGGCGCACCCTGGTGGTGGGCGGCGATGGCCGCTATTTCAACCGCGAAGCCATCCAGACCATCCTGCACATGGCGGCCGCCCACGGCGTGGCGCGCATGCTGGTGGGGCAGGGCGGCATCCTCTCGACGCCGGCGGTGAGCTGCGTGATCCGCAAGCGCGGCGCCTTCGGCGGCATCGTGCTCTCGGCCAGTCACAATCCGGGCGGCCCGATTGGTGACTTCGGCATCAAGTACAACATCGAGAACGGCGGCCCGGCGCCTGAAAAAATCACCGAAGCGATCTATACGCAGACGCAGTCCCTGGCGTCCTTCCGCATCAGCGACGCCCCGCCGGTCAACCTCGACGCCCTCGGCCTCACCACCCTGGACGGCATGCAGGTCGAAGTCATCGACCCGGTCGCCGACTACGCCGAACTGATGGGACGCCTGTTCGATTTCGACGCGATCCGCGCGCTGTTCAAGCGCGGCTTTCGCATGAAATTCGACGGCATGTGCGCCGTCTCCGGGCCGTACGCAACGGCGATCATCGAAGGCGTGCTGGGGGCCCCAAGCGGCACCGTCATCAATGGCGAGCCGCTGGAAGACTTCGGCGGCCACCACCCTGACCCGAACCCGGTCAACGCGGCCGAACTCATCGAACTGATGAACGGCCCGGACGCGCCCGACTTCGGCGCGGCCTCGGACGGCGACGGCGACCGCAACATGATCGTCGGGCGCGGCCTGGCGGTCACGCCCTCCGACAGCCTGGCCATCATCGCCGCGAATGCGACCCTGGCGCCCGGCTACGCCGCCGGCATCAAGGGCATCGCCCGTTCCATGCCGACCTCGATGGCTGCGGACCGCGTGGCCGAAGCGCTCGGCATCGAATGCTTCGAGACGCCGACCGGCTGGAAGTATTTCGGCAACCTGATGGACGCCGGCATGGTCACCCTGTGCGGCGAGGAGAGCTATGGCACCGGCTCCGATCATGTGCGCGAAAAGGATGGCCTGTGGGCGGTGCTGTTCTGGCTGAACCTGCTGGCCGCCACCGGCAAATCGGTCGAACAGCTGGTCGACGAGCACTGGGCCCGCTTCGGGCGCAACTACTATTCGCGCCACGATTACGAAGCGGTCGACGCCGCGGCGGCCGAGGCCATGATGACCGCCTTGCGCGACAAACTCCCGAAACTGGCAGGCCAGACCCTGGGCGCGTACCGCGTCGCGCTGGCCGACGATTTCGTTTACACCGACCCGGTCGACCAGTCGGTCGCTTCGCGCCAGGGCGTGCGCATCATCATGACCGACGGCTCGCGCATCGTGTTCCGATTGTCGGGCACCGGCACCGAAGGCGCCACCATCCGCCTCTACCTCGAACGCTACGAGGCCGATCCTGCGCGTCACCATCTCGATACCCAGCAAGCCTTGTCAGGCCTGGTCGCCATTGCCGACGGCCTGTCCGAACTGCGCAAGCGCACCGGCCGCCAGCAGCCGAGTGTCGTCACCTGATTCACCTAACCGGAACCGCCGCATGAAACTACCCGTCCTTGCCGTCTCTCTCATGTTCGCCTTTGGCGCGGCCGCTGCTCCTGCCCCTTGGGCCGCGCCGACCAAACCCTTCGTCTGGGAGAACGCAACCGTCTATTTCCTGCTGACGGACCGTTTTAATAACGGCAATGCGGACAACGACCACGCCTATGGCCGCAAGGACGACGCGGCCAAGCTGCGCGGCTTCATGGGCGGCGACTTCGCCGGCATCACGGCCAAGATCAAGGAAGGGTATTTCAGGGAGCTCGGCGTGACCGCGCTCTGGATCACGCCGCCGGTCGAGCAGATCCACGCCGGCACCGACGAGGGCACCGGCAAGAGCTACGGCTTCCACGGCTACTGGGCGCGCGATTTCACGGCCATCGACGCCAACCTCGGCACCGAAGAAGAGCTGCGCACGCTGGTCGAGACGGCGCACGCGAACGGCCTGCGCGTGCTGTTCGACGTGGTGATGAACCACACGGGGCCCGTCACCGAGCTCGATGCGGTCTGGCCTGCCGACTGGGTGCGCACCGGCCCGCCGTGCACCTACAAGGACGCCCGCAGCACGATCGAGTGCACGCTGGTGAAGAACCTGCCGGACATCCGCACCGGCGTCGACAAGCCGGTGGCGCTGCCGCCCGCATTGGTGGCGAAGTGGAAGAAAGAGGGGCGCTACGAGCGCGAAGTGCAGGAGCTCGACGCCTTCTTCAAGCGCACCGGCTACCCGCGCGCGCCGCGTTACTATTTAGTGAAATGGCATGCCGACTGGGTGCGCAAATACGGCATCGACGGCTTCCGGGCCGACACCGTCAAGCACACCGAGCCGGGCGTGTGGAAGGAGCTGAAAAAAGTCGCGAGCGGCGCCTTTGAAGACTGGAAGAAGGCCAATCCAGGCAAGAAGCTGGGCGACACGCCCTTCTACATGACGGCCGAGGTCTACAACTACCGGATCGAACACGCCCGCGCCTTCGACCTGGGCGGCATGAAGGTCGACTATCCGGCCCAGGGCTTCGACAGCATGATCAACTTCGCGATGAAGACCGATGCGGTGGAGAGCTATGAACAGCTGTTCAGCGCGTATTCAAAAGCGCTGCAGGGCCCGATGAAGGGCTATTCGGTGCTGAACTACCTCAGTTCGCACGACGACGGCGAACCCTACGATCCGCTGCGCCAGCGTCCTTACGAGACGGCGAATAAACTGCTGCTCGCGCCCGGCGCCGCCCAGATCTATTACGGCGACGAGACCGCGCGCCTGCTGAAAATCGACGGCGCTGAAGGCGACGCCACGCTGCGCTCCTTCATGAACTGGGACGAACTGGCGGCGAACACCCAGCGCGGACTGAACCGCGTTCGCGACGTGCGCGAGCACTGGGCCAAGCTCGGCAAATTCCGCGAGGCCCATCCCGCGGTCGGCGCCGGCGTGCACCGCATGATCCAGCACTACCCGTACACCTTCAAGCGCACCTGGGAGAAGGGCGACGTCGTCGACCGCGTGGTCGTCGCGCTCGGCCTGCCGCTGGACAAACCGACCGCCGTGCCGGTCACCGGCGTCTTCATGGACGGCCAGACGGTGCGCGACTGGTATTCGGGGAAGACCGCGATCGTCAAAGGCGGCAAGGTGCAGTTCGATGCGCGTAACGCGGTGGTGTTGATCGGGCAGGAGTAGGGCATCAGGCAAACAGCTTGTCGCGCGCCATCGCGCTGATGGCCACGGTGGCCGGGTGGCTCATGCGGCGCTCGGTGGTGATCGCATAGACTTGTTCGGTAACCGCGTCGGCCTGTCCCAGCGCCACCACCTGGTATTGCGCGCAGACCTGGGACGCGATGGCCGCTGGTGCGAAGAACACGCCGGCGCCCGACTGGCCGAAGGTCTGCATCATGGCGCTGTCGTCAAATTCTCCCACCACGCGCGGATGCACCTTGATGCGTGCCAGCCAGCCGATCAGGCGCTGGTAGACCGCGAAATCTTCGCCCGGCAGCAGCATCGGCGCATTGTGCAGGCAGACCGGAAAGTCGTCGCCGAGCTGCGCGGCCAGCGCGGCCGTCGCGAACGCCATCATCGGGCTTTCCCCCAGCAAATGGTTGTAGGCACGAAGGCTGAAATGCGGCGGCAGCGGCCGGTCGGCAATCACCAGATCGAGGCGGTGGATGGCCAGCTCCGCCAGCAAACTGTCGAGCCGGCCTTCGCGGCAGATGAGCCGCAGCGGTTGCGCCAGCTTGAGGGCGGGTTCGACCAAACGGCAGGCAATCAGCTTGGACACCGAGTCGGCGCAACCGACGCGAAACGGCGTCGTCGTGGTGAAGGTCTCGTCGCGCACCAGTTCGAGCAAGGCGTCGCCCGTGGCGAAGATGTCGTCGGCATAATGCATGATCCGGCGGCCGGTCTCGGTCAATTCGAGCTTGCGTCCGACGCGGCGGAACAGTTCGACCCCGAGCGACTGGGCAAACTCGGACAACTGCCCCGAAATCGAGTGCGGCGTCAGATGCAGCTGCGATGCGGCCTTGGCAATGCTGCCGGTCTTCGCGACCACCCAGAAGTAACGCAGGTGCTTGTAGTTGAGCACAGAATCCCCCTTTTAAGCTTCCCGTAATACATCGAAAAAACCGATGTTACCCGACAATATATTCGATTTGTTCGATGTATCGTGCGCTTTTATAGTAGTGTTTCACCCCAACAGGAGAATCACCATGCAGATGACCATCCAGACCAATGGCTTTCAGATGACCACCGCCTTGCGCGCCTATACCGAGCAGCGCCTGGCCACCGCACTGGGCTGGGCGCGGCACCACATGCGCAAACTGGCGGTGTCGCTGTCCGACATCAACGGCCCGCGCGGCGGCGTCGACAAGCGCTGCCGGATCCAGGTGCAGCTTGGCGGCGGACGGGAAGTGATCATCGACGACGTCGATGCCAACATGTACGCTGCCATCGACCGCGCGGTCGACCGTGCCGACCGGGCAGTGGTAAAGAAGGTCGAGCGCACGCGCCATTTCGTGCGCACCCGTGCCCCGGCCCAGCAGGCGCAGATGGCCATGAGCGAGCTGCCTGAACTGATCGAAGCCGACATGCCGGCGGCCAGTGACGACTTGAAGGAGCGTTAAATGAACGGTCTTGAAAGCATTGCAAGCGGCCCGATGTGGGCCGGCTTCGTCGGCTTCGTGCTGGTCATGCTGGCCCTCGACCTGTTCGTCTTCGGGGGCAACAAGGCGCACAAGGTCAGCGTCAAGGAGGCCGGCATCTGGTCCCTGGTGTGGGTCAGCCTGGCGCTGCTGTTCAACGGCGGCCTGTGGTGGTACCTGAACGGGACGGTCGGTGCGGAGATCGCCGACCAGAAAGCGCTCGAGTTCTTCTCGGGCTACCTGATCGAAAAGGCGCTCTCGGTCGACAACGTATTCGTCTTCCTGCTGATCTTCACCGCGTTCCAGGTTCCCCAGCAATACCAGCGCCGGGTCCTGATCTACGGCGTGCTCGGAGCGATTGTCATGCGCGCCGTCATGATCAGCGCAGGCGCGTGGGTCGTCAGTGAATTCAGCTGGGTGCTCTACCTGTTCGGCGCCTTCCTGCTGTTCACCGGTATCCGCATGCTCGTCGCCGTCGACCAGGAGCCGGACGTGGCCAACAACCCGGTGCTGCGTTTCGCACGCCGGCACTTGAAGGTGGCCGAAGGCGACCATGGCGAGAAGTTCTTCGTCACGAAAGGCGGGACGCGTTATGTGACGACGCTGTTCCTGGTCCTGATCCTGATCGAGGTGACCGACCTGGTGTTCGCGGTGGATTCGATCCCGGCTATTTTCGCCATCACGACCGATCCGTTCATCGTCTTCACGTCGAACATGTTTGCGATCCTGGGCTTGCGTGCGCTGTACTTCTTGCTGGTGGATGTCGCCGACCGCTTCCACTTGCTCAAGTATGGCCTGGCGATGGTGCTGACCTTCATCGGTACCAAGATGCTGATCATGCCCTGGTACCACGTGCCGGTGCAGGCTTCGCTGACGGTGGTGGCCGTGCTGATCGCCGGTAGCTGTATTGCGAGCCTGTTCATCAAGCAGAAGGACGGCGGCAAGTAAGGCAGGTAGGTCGGGGGGCGTCTCATGGCATTCAAACAATGCTATCCTGAGCGCCTCCAGACCTATCCCGGCCGTAGCAGCGATGATCACTGAACCAGACACCGAACAAAAATCCAGCCGTGCCTCCTACGCCGATGGCCCGCGCCTGCTGGCCGACATCGGCGCCACCCACGCCCGCTTCACGCTCGAAACGGCGCCCGGCGTGTTCCGCCAGACGGCGGTGCTGCGCTGCGACGACTACAGCGGCATCGTGCCGCTCCTGAACACCTACCTGGCCGAGCAGAAAGGCGAGCGCATCACGCATGCGGCCTTCGCCATGGCCAATCCGGTCAGCGGCGACCTGGTGCGCATGACCAACCGCGACTGGCAATTCTCGACCGACGAAGTGCGCCGCGCGATGGGCTGGTCGACGCTGGTGGTCGTCAATGACTTCACGGCGCTTGCGATGGCGCTGCCGGGTCTCGGCCCGAACGACGTGCTGCAGATCGGCAGCGGCAAGCCGGCGCCGCATGCGGTGGCGGGCGTGCTCGGCGCCGGCACCGGCCTCGGCGTCTCGGGGGTGATTCCAACGGCCGACGGTTTCGTCACGCTGGGCAGCGAAGGCGGGCACGTGAACTTCGCGCCGGGCGACGAGCGCGAGTTCGCGATCCTGCAGTACGCCTGGCGCGAGTGGCCGCACGTGTCGAACGAACGCATCCTGTCCGGCCCCGGCATGGAACTGGTCTACCGCGCACTGGCCGAACGCAATGGCGTCGACGCACCGGCGCGCACGGCCGCCGAGATCGTCGCCTGCGCGCTCGAGGACCACGATGCGCTCTGCCTGGAAGTGCTCGAATGCTTCGCCGGCATGCTGGGCGGCGCAGCGGCAAATCTCGCAGTGACGCTGGGCGCCTTTGGCGGCATTTTTATTGGCGGCGGCATCGTGCCGCGCATCGCGCAGTGGTTCGCCACCTCGCCGTTCCGCGCCCGCTTCGAAGCGAAAGGGCGCTTCACCGACTACCTGGCCCAGATCCCGACCTATGTGATCATGACGCCGAACCCGGCCCTGCGCGGCGTGTCGACCATCTTGTCCGAACACCTGCGCGGCCGCAGCGGCGCCAACACCCTGATGGAGCGCGTGCAGCACCTGCAGCACGAGCTGTCGCCGGCCGAACAGCGCGTCGCCACGCTGGTGCTCGAGCACCCGCGCAAGGTGCTGTCCGAGCCGATCGCCGAGATCGCGCGCCTGGCCGACGTCAGCCAGCCGACCGTGATCCGCTTCTGCCGCTCGCTCGGTTTCCAGGGCCTGGCCGAATTCAAGCTCAAGTTCGCCGGCAGCCTGACCGGCTCGATCCCCGTGCGCCACAGCCAGGTGCGCATGAGCGACAGCACCCACGACCTGTCGGCCAAGGTGATCGACAACACGGTGTCCGCGATCCTGAAATTCCGCGACGGGCTCGACGTGCACGCGATCGACCGCGCCATCGCCATGCTGAAGAACGCCAACAAGGTCGAGTTCTACGCGATGGGCAATGCGCGCGTCGTCGCGCTCGACGGCCAGCACAAATTCTTCCGCTTCCGCATTCCGACCACCGCCCACGGCGACGCCCACCTGTTCCAGCTGGCCGCCGAACTGCTGAAACCGAACGATGTCGTGATCGCGATTTCGACGGCAGGGCAGGCGCCCGAACTGCTGTCGGCGGTGGACGCCGCGCGCCGCGCCGGCGCCAGCGTGATTGCGATCACCAGCAGCAAGTCGGCACTGGGCAAGAAGGCCGACGTCTGCCTCGCGGTCGATCACGCCGAGGACAGCACCACCTTCCTGTCGATGATTTCGCGCATCCTGCAGCTGCTCCTGATCGACATCATGGCGGTCGGGATTTCGCTCGGCGCGCAGGCAGAGCAGGATGGGGATATCGAGGCGAGGAAGCTGCTTATTTCCCACCTGGATAGTTAGCCACACTGCAGAGCTGGGGTCAGGTCTGACTTTCGGACACGACCTCAGCCTTTAGTAGTTTTCGGTTACACGCATAGGTACCTGAATATTGTTGAGCTTGTGTCCGAATGTCAGACCTGACCCTGGCCGTTCCATCGCCGCCATGCCGCGCATGATCGGCGAACTGCGGCCAGCCCCAGGGTCGGTACCGGCGGCTCGGATGTGGCCGCTCGTGATAGTGTTCAGCCTCCCATGAAAAAGCCAGTTCGCCAGCACGACCCGTTCCATCCCGGTGAGCACGGCGGCCCCGCCGGAGGATGGCGCGCGCGCGTCCATGAAGTCATCTTCGGCATCGATACGGTGGCCGGGCGTGCATTCGACATCGCCCTGGTCGGGGCAATTTTGCTCAGCATCCTGGTCGTCGTGCTCGACAGCGTGCCGGCCATCGGCCGGTCGCATGCCGACCTGATGTACGCTCTGGAGTGGTTCTTTACGCTGTTGTTCACGGTCGAATACGCGGCGCGGCTGGCGACCGTACGGCAACCGCTTCGCTATGCGTTCAGCTTCTATGGCCTGATCGACCTGCTGTCGGTCCTTCCGACCTATATTTCGCTGCTGGTGCCCGGTAGCGAGGCGCTGCTCGACATCCGTATCCTGCGCCTGCTGCGCGTATTCAGGATTTTCAAGCTCACGCTGTACATCGAGGAATATACGCGGCTGGGCGAGGCGCTGGCCGCAAGCCGGCGCAAGATCATGGTCTTCCTGTCGGTCGTGCTGATGGCGGTGCTCATCCTGGGAACCGTGATGTACGTGGTCGAAGGGCCGCAACATGGCTATACGAGTATTCCGACCGCGATGTACTGGGCCATCGTCACCATGACGACCGTCGGCTATGGCGACATTACGCCGCAGACCGCGCTCGGCAAAGGGATTGCATCGTTCATGATGCTGCTGGGTTGGGGGATCCTGGCGGTGCCGACCGGTATCGTGACGGCCGAAATGACGGCGCGCCGGAATGACCGCCGCGGCGGCACGCGTCCGCCGCTCGCCTGCCCGGAATGCGGCAGCGGCGGCCACGATGCGGGTGCGCGCTACTGCAAGGATTGCGGCGCCGCCTTGCCGGCGCACGCTGATTCGTCCGGAACTGCACCGGACTAGGCCGGAATATTGGCAGGGTGGCAGGGGCTTGTGTTGCAATACAAGCACATAAACATGAATAACTGGCGAAAGGTGACCCGATATGTCTGGTTCGATGATGGTGCTGGCGGCAGCCGGCGCGTTCGTGCTGTCCCACTTCCTGCTGTCCCACCCCTTGCGCCGGCCGCTGGTCAACGCCATGGGAGAGAAGGGCTTTCTTGGGCTGTACTCCGCAGTTGCCCTGATCACGTTCGGCCTCATGATCCGGGCCTACCAAAAGGCGCCGGCGACGCCGCCGCTGTGGCAAGTGGGCGACGGGCTATGGGCCTTCGCGACCGTTGCCATGCTGGTTGCTTCCATCCTGTTGCTGGGCTCCTTCGTGCGCAATCCGGCGTTGCCGGGCGCCGCGGCGAGTGCTGCGAAGGCCGAGGCGCGCGGGGTCTATGGCATCACGCGCCACCCGATGATGTGGGCCTTCGCGATCTGGGGCGCCTGCCACATCCTGGTGTATCCGGTCGAGAAAAACATCATCCTGGCCAGCGCCATCATCGTGTTGGCCTTGGTCGGGGCGGCGCTACAGGACCGCAAGAAGGCGGCGCAGGATCCGCAGGGCTGGATAGCCTGGGAGAGCCGGACCAGTTACTGGCCGTTCGCGGCCATCGCCCAGAGGCGGGCGCATTTGGGCGGCTTCGGCGGGCATGCCATCGGCGGCGGCATCGTGGTCTGGCTGCTGGCCACCTGGGCGCATATTCCCTTGGCCGGCTGGGCGGCAGGCATCTGGCGCTGGCTGGCCTGATGCGCGGGCGATTCTAGCGGGCCATGTGCTGGTGCGCCCGGTCGACGGCGTCAGCTTCCTGACCTTGCCCGCGAAGCCCCCCTTGACTGTCATGAAGTTGCTGCACTCCATTGTTTTTGTGTGAATAACGATGTTATTTGCATAATTTATAATCGCTGCACAGGCGTCGAACCGGCGCGGCAGCGACATTAAATTTTGGAGAAGGCGGCCATGGAGCCCTATATCGAACGAATCCCCACGGGCATCCCCGAACTCGATGCCGTCCTGCGGGGTGGCTTGATCCGCCAGCGTGTGCACCTGATCGAAGGCCGGCCCGGCACCGGCAAGACGACGCTGGGCCTGCGTTACCTCATCCACGGCGCCTCGATCGGGCATGACTGCCTGTACCTGACGCTCTCGGAAAGCAAGGAAGAACTGCAGGCGACGGTGTCGAGCCATGGCTGGAGCCTGGACGGGATCGTCATCGAGGAAATCATGCCGGTGTCTCCCGAGGCGAGTTCCTCGCAGACCATCCTGCTGCCGACCGACACCGAACTGTCGGCACTGGTGGGCCGCATAGCAGACAGGATCGCGGCCAGCGGGGCGGACCGGGTCGTGATCGATTCGATGGTGGAGGTGCGGCTGCTGGCACGCGACAGCGCCCATTACCGGCGCCAGATCATCGACCTGCGCCAGCGCCTGTCGCAATTCAAGACCACCGTGATCCTGCTCGACGACCTCACCGCGGACGGCCGCGAATACGAATTGCAAAGCGCGGTGCATGGCGTGGTGACGCTCGAGCAGCTCGAGCGCAGTTTCGGGGCGGCGCGCCGGCGCCTGCGCGTGGTCAAGCTGCGCGGCGGCGACTTTCAGAGCGGCTGGCACGATTACGCGATCAAGAAAAGCGAGATCCTGGTTTTCCCTAGCCTGATCGCGCAAGAGCACAAGCGCGACGAAGGTGGTTTCGATATCCTGAGCAAGGTCGACAGCCTCGACCGCCTGGTCGGCGGGCCCCTGATGGCGGGCAGTTCGACCATGCTGCTGGGACCGTCCGGCGTCGGCAAATCGACGCTGGCCCTGCAATACGCCTTGTCCGTCGTCGAAAGCGGCTACCACGTCGGCTACTTCACCTTCGATGAATCGGAAGTGATGCTGCGCTCGCGCGTGATCGGACACATGCATGAAGAGGGCGCCCCGGACGAGCAGCGCCGCTTCCACCTGCGGCGCGTCAATCCGTCGCGCATTTCGCCGGGCGAATTCATCTGGAACGTGCGCCGCATCGTCGAAGACCAGGGCGCGCGCCTGATCATCATCGACTGCATCAATTCCTATCTCGACGTCATCCGCGAAGAAAAATCCCTGCTGCTGCAGATGAACGAGCTGTTCTCGTACCTCAGCAACATGAACGTGACCTCGATCATCGTCGGCGCCCATTCGGCACGCCTCGACACCTCGAAGGAGCCGGACGCGCTCAGCATCATCACCGACAACATCATCTCGCTGCGCTATTACGAGCACGACAACGTCGTGTGCAAGGCCATCTGCGTCCTGAAGCGCCGCCATGGCCGTCACGAGCACGATGTGCGCGAGCTGCACCTGACCGATGCCGGCGTCGAGATCGGCGAACGCGTCCGGGTACCCTTGGACGAGGAAGGAGTGAGCTCTCTTGAATTTTGAGGACGACTACGGCAATCCGGCCGCCAGCGCCGCCCTCGCCGTCGTCTTCGCCCCGGTCGCGGGCGACGAGGCGGCCTTGCGCCTGTTGCTCGAAGCCGAAGGCGTGGCTGTTTACACCTGCGGCGACGCCGCCGCTTTCTATGCCAGCCTGAACGAGACCGCCTGGTGCGCGATCGTCACCGAGGAGGGGCTGGACCGCTGCGCCGTCGACGGCCTCGACGCGAGCTTGCGGCGCCAGCCGGCGTGGTCGGATCTGCCCGTGCTCACCCTCGCGGGCCGCGCCGGCGCACAGGTCGACAGTAACCGCTTCGCGCGCCTGGCGCGCATCGGCAACATCACCCTGATCGAACGTCCGACCTCGCGCGAAGTACTCTTGATGTCGATCCGCTCGGCCTTGCGCACGCGCCGCCTGCAGTTCGCCATCCGCGCACAGTGGCGCGCGCTGGAGCGGCATGCCAGCGAGCTGGAAGCGGCCGTCGAGGATCGCACGCGTTCGCTCGAACGTGAAGTGAGCGAGCGGCGCCGGGTGGAACGGGCCCTGGCCGAGGCGCGCCGTCTCGAGTCCCTGGGCCGCCTGACGGGCGGTGTGGCGCACGACTTCAACAACATCCTGCAAGTGATCTCCGGTTCCGAAGCACTGCTGCGCATGCTGCTGGCGAAAGAGCCGAACCCGCGTCTCGAGCGCTCGCTCGACAGCATCCGCCGCGCGTCCGGACACGGCGCCGCATTGACCCAGCAATTGCTGGCGTACGCACGGCGCCAGCCGCTCAACAACGTCGCCCTCGACCTGCACCTGTATCTGCATGCGACCGCCGAACTGCTGGACGATGCGGTCGGCGCATCCGTGCACCTGGACCTGCACCTGCCACACGACCTGTGGCCGGTCGCGGTCGATCCGGCCCAGCTCGATGCCGCGCTGCTGAACATGGCAGGCAATGCGCGCGATGCGATGCCCGGCGGAGGGCAGTTGGTTCTGGCCGCACGCAATACTGGCCTGCCCGATGCCGCCTGGCCGGAGGCCGGCGACCTGGCGGGCGAGTACGTCTGCATTACCGTCACCGACGATGGCGAGGGGATGTCCGAAAAGACGGCGCACCAGGCCTTTGAACCTTTCTTTACGACCAAATCGGTGGGCAAGGGCACCGGCCTGGGCCTGTCGCAGGTACATGGCTTCGCCAGCCAGAGCGAGGGCATGGCCTTCATCCGGCGCGAGCAGCGCGGCACCACGGTTGGCATGCTGCTGCCGCGCGGCCTCGGCGACGCCCCGGTGGCGCTGGCCGCGCCTGCGGAAGCGCCGCCCAGTTCGCTCGCGGGCGTGCGTATCCTGTGCGTGGAAGACGATCCGGTGGTGGCCGACACGATGTCGTCCTTGCTCGCCGTGCTCGACGCCGACATCACGCTCGTCGACAGCGCCGATGCGGCCGTGCAGGCCGACTTCAGTGCGGTCGACCTGGTCCTGTCGGATGTGATGATGCCGGGCAGGCTGGACGGGATCGGCCTGGTGAGCTGGCTCGCCACCCACCATCCGCGCCTGCCCGTCGTGCTGACCAGCGGCTACATGGTCGATCCGGGACGGCTGCAAACACTGCAGATCCAGTTCCTTCGCAAACCCTACACACTGAGCGCGCTGATCAACGCCATCGCGCTTGCGCTGGGACGACAGGATCCTGGCGCTTGAACAGGCGCTGCGGCTGGCTGCTGGCGCGGGCTGACCTGAACCCGGTCAGCGCGCATCGAGCGCGCGCGCCAGGCTGGTCTTGTTCTTCACATTGAGCTTGCGGTACACGCTGCTGAGCTGGTTGCGCACGGTGCTGGGCGACAGGCCCAGGCGGCCGGCGATTTCCTTCGTTTGCAGTCCCTCCATGGCCATGGTCGCGCAGCGCATTTCGGCCGGCGTCAGTCCCTGCGCCGACATGGTGCGGCGAGTCAGCGACAGGATCAGCACGTCCTGCTCGATCCGGGCGCGCAGGTGCACGCGCCGGCCCGGGTAGTCCATGCCGGAGCGGCTCCTGAAGGCGGCCATCAGGGGACCGGGCAAGTAGGGCGGACTCCACTCGGGCCACTCTTCCTGCATCAAGGCGATCGCCTCGTCCACCGCAAAATACAGCCGCCCCGCGAGCGAACTGAGAAGGGTGACGGTGGCGTGCTGCGCCGGCTTGGTGCTCAGCCGCTCGTTGACCTGGCGCGCCTGGATCAGGTGCGGCAAGGTGAGGTTGGCCAGGCCTTCGGCTTCGCCCTGGAATGCCTGGCGCCGCTGCGCGCGCCAAAACGAGACGGCGGTCAGCCGGCCCTGCACCAGCCGGTCGGACAGGTAAGTCAGCGAATGGGCGGTCTCGTACTTGCGGCAGTAAGCCAGCACCTTGGGGTCGTCGATCGTGCGCGCGATGTCGGTTGCGACGCTCTGGCCGCGGCGGCGGAAGGTCGCGCACAAGGCCGGGTCGCGGCTTTTGACGGTGCCGTCGACCAGCATGATCTCTTCGCCCAGCGTGCTTTGGCGGTCGGTGATGCGCTCCGACGACATATTGTTCAGGTAGACGCCGGTTGGCACCAGGCGGTTTCCGAAGATGCGGATGTCGCCGATCATCGCCGCTTCAAAGGACAGGTCCCGTTTGAAGCGGCGCATGATCTCGTCGTTGCATGCGGCGGGCATCGTCGCTTGCGCGATGTCGTACATGTCGAGTATCAGCTTGCTGAAGGTGTCCATCGCGCCTGGCAAAGAGAAGTGAGTAGGGCTGCAATACCGCCGGGGAATTATAAGTAATTCAATATCAAATGCAACTTCTGGTTTCGTCCTTGGGACATCTGACCTATGGACCCTGTGCGGATGGCGTTCAATACTGTGGCCACACCAACACGCGGGACACTCCCGGAAATAACAATGAAAACGACAACCCTTGTTTCCCTCTTCTTCGCAGGCCTTGCCGCCGCCAACGGCGCAAGCGCCGCCGACATCGGCACCTCGGTCGACCTCGGCACCACGGGCCTCGGCCTGCACGGCACCACACCGCTCGCAGCGCAATTGAATGCACGTTTCGGCGTCAACTTCGCCAGCTATTCGTACGACGGCAATACCTCCGACGTCGAATACGACTTCAAGCTCAAGCTGGCCACGGCCGACCTGCTGCTGGACTACCACCCCTTCGACAGCGGTTTCCGCATCAGCGGCGGCGCGGTCTACAACGGCAACAAGATCGAAGCGCGTGCCAAGCCGAATGCCGCGGGCACCTACGACATCAACGGAAACACCTACACGGCAGCCGAAGTCGGCGCACTGTCGGGCAAGATCGACTTTCGCAAGGCCGCGCCTTACCTGGGCATCGGCTGGGGCAACGTTTTGAAGCAAACCGGCTGGGGCGTCGGCCTCGACCTGGGCGTGGCCTTCCAGGGTTCGCCCAAGACCATGCTGGCCTCGACCGGTTGCCGCGCCGCGGCCGCCGACTGCGCCCGGCTGGCGCGCGACGTGGCCGCCGAAAATGTCAGGCTGGCCGACGAAGTGAGCGATTTCAAGGTCTATCCGGTCATTCGCGTGGGCGTCAGCTACCGCTTCTGATGAGGTAAGCGGGCCGACCCCGCAATTGAAAAAGCGGGCTGTGGCCCTAATGCCGTTCAGTTAAGACTGAGCGGCATTTTTTTTCGTCGTTGTAAACGCGACGAATCGCTGTTAACCTTCGTCGCCATGTTCGACGATACCCTACATTTTCTCGCAAATCACCTAGAAGCTCCCGATTGGGCAAGGCTGGGAGATCATCTTCCTTTTGAATGGATCGAGCAGGCCCTTGCGAGCACGGATGCACTCAGTATCCGCCATCGACGGCTGCCTGCCGAGCAGGTGGTTTCGCTAATGGTGGCGCTGGCGCTCTACCGTCACAAGTCGATCGGCGAGGTGCTCGACGATCTCGGCCTGGCGATACCGAGCGAGCAGACGCCGTTCGTGAGCAAGAGTGCAGCGGCGCAGGCGCGCCAGCGTGTCGGGGCCGAGCCGTTGAAGTGGCTGTTCGATCATTCAGCCAGAAATTGGGTGGCGCAAGACAAGCGCGCCTATCTATTCAAGGGGCTGCAGCTGTTCGCGATGGACGGCACAACCTTGCGTACCCACGATACAGAGAAGAACCGGGAGCATTTCGGTGCACAGGGCTATGTCGGCGGCACGGTCGCGAGCTATCCGCAAGTTCGCGGGGTCACGCTCACTGCGCTGACGACACACTTGGTGTACAGCGCCGCGTTCGGTCCTTATTCGACCAACGAAATGCTTTACGCGAAGCAGCTGATCGAAGCGATTCCGGAACAATCGCTTACCGTCTTCGACCGGGGCTTCCTGTCGGCCGAGATTTTGTGCAGCCTGACTGGCAGTGGCGCTGAGCGGCATTTCCTTATCCCGGCCAAGTCCAATACCAAATGGGAAGTGGTCGATGGCAGCGACAACGATGAAGTAGTGCGCATGCGCGTATCGCCGCAAGCAAGGAAGAAATCTCCGGAGCTGCCGGAATTCTGGGAAGCGCGCGCCATCACTGTTGTCGACGCCCAGGCGCGCAAACGCGTCTTGCTCACTTCACTGCGCGACCGTCAGCGTTACAAGCCGGCCGACATCGCCGCCTTGTACGACAAGCGCTGGGGAATCGAGACCAGCTATCGAGAACTTAAGCAGACAATGCTGGGCATGGCGCTGACCTTGCGGTCGAAAACCGTGGACGGTGTCTACCAGGAAATCTGGGGCACGCTGATCGCCTACAACCTCATCCGCCTTGAAATCGCCAAGGCTGCGCTGGCGGTCAAGTGCGAGCCAACCGAGGTCAGTTTCATCCGCGCCTTCCACCTAATCCAGTTTGAACTGCATTGGGCTGGCGTGACGAGGTCCTATGGGAAGTTACCTGCATTGATGAAGCACTTGCGTGAAAGGCTGGTTAGCCTTCTAAAAGACGAACGGCCCGGTCGCAAATGCGACCGGGCCATCAAGGCAACGCCGAAGCGCTATGCTGTACGTAAGGTGAAAAAACTACCTTAACTGAACGGCATTAGGGCTGTGGCCCGCTTTTTCTTAGCCCGCCTGACTGTCCTGCAAGGCCCGCCACTGCACCTTCCCGGTCGCCGACTTCGGCAAGGCCTCGCGAAACTCCACGATGCGCGGGCTTTTGTAGGCGGCCATGTTCTGGTGCGCCCAGTCGACGATGTCGCCCTCGCTGACCTTGCCCGCAAAGCCGTCCTTGAGTGCGACGACGGCTTTCACGGTCTCGCCGCGGCGCGCGTCCTGGCTGGACACGACGCATACCTCGCGGATCGCCGGATGGCGGTACATCAGCGCTTCCACTTCCGCCGGCCACACCTTGTAGCCCGAGGCATTGATCATGCGTTTGAGGCGGTCGACCATGAAGAAATAGCCGTCTTCGTCGACCTTGCCGATGTCGCCGGTACGCAGGAAACGCTTGCCGTCGATCTGGACAAATGTGTCCGCAGTAGCCTGCGGGTTGTTCCAGTAGCCGAGCATCACCTGCGGTCCGTGCACGACGATCTCGCCCACTTCGCCCATGCCCAGGGGGCGCAGGTCGGCGTCGACCACGCGCGCGTCGACGTCCTGGATCGGAATGCCGAGGCACTGCTTCTTGGTGCGCTGGGGCGGGTTCACGTGGGTTGGCGCGATCGTTTCCGACATGCCGTAGCCCTCGACGTAATCGATGCCGAGCAGGTCGTGCATCTTTTGCGCGATGGCGTCGGGCATGGCCGCGCCGCCGCCGGAGAGGCGGGTGATGCTCGACAGGTCGTACTGGTCGATGCGGGGGCTCGACAGCAGGTCGATCACCATCGTGGAGATGAGCTGGGTGGCGTTGGCGCGGTGGCGCCGGATGCATTCGGCCGCCGTGTCGCGGTCCCAGCGCGCCATCAGCACGATGGTCGCGCCGAGGAAGATCGGCCCGTTCATCCCGCCCTGCATGCCGGTCACGTGAAACAGCGGCAGCACGCTCAGCGCAATGGAATCCTGCTGCGACCCGAACCACTGCACGCCGGCCACCGCGTTGTACATCACGCTGCGGTGGGTGTGCATGCAGCCTTTGGGCAGGCCGGTGGTGCCGGAGGTGTAGGGCATGGCGCACAGGTCGCCAGGGCCGGCCGTGAGGGCGCCGGGGCGGCATCCGCGCGCCAGCATGGCGCTCCACAGCGTCACGCCTTCGCCCTCGATGGCGCGGCGTGGCGCGGCGATGACGTCGGGGACGTGCAGGTCGGTGGCCTGCGCGAGGTGGTCGGAGTAGGCCGCCACCAGCAGGTGGCGCAAGCCGGGGCCGGCCAGGGGCGCTACTTGCGCGTATAAATCCTGGGGCAGGAAGATGGTCGAGGCGCCGGTGTCGCTGACGTAGTGGCGCAGTTCCTCGGTCAGGTTCATCGGGTTGACCGGCACGACGACGGCATTCGCGCGCAGGATCGCGTAGTAGGCGATGATGAACTGGGGGCTGTTCTGCATGTAGAGCAGCACGCGGTCGCCGCGCTGCACGCCGCATTCGGCCTGCAGGTAGCCCGCCACCAGTTCGACCTCGTTCATGAGGGCGGCGTAGGTGAGCGGCGTGTCGTAGAAGATGATGGCCGGCTTGTCGGGGTAGCGCGCCGCCGACACGTGCAGGTTGAAGAACAGGTTGGTTTCGGGGACGGTCAAGTGGCGCGGCAAGGCACGCGGCCAGAAATCGGCAGGGCGTTCGGACATGGTGCGGTGTCTCCTCAATTATGTCTGCAGGGTGGCCCGCTTCTCTAATTGGAAGGTGGCGCGTTCAATAATACAGAAATTTGTATTGTTGGATTTGAATGCGCCCGCTTGTTCCGATCAGCCCTGCATCTGGACTGTCCACATCAGGCTGAGGAACTTGCCGGCGAGTGCCGCGGCAGGCGACGAGAGGGAATTGATCAAGTCGGCGGAACAGGCGGAGATTTTTGTGTAGCTGTGGAGGAGGCTGCTCATATCGGTACTTTCTTCTTCTTGTGTCCATCCCCTTGGGGTGTCGCATGGAGTCATGCGCGCAGGGGAGGCGGGAAGGGCGCTTAGGTTCTCAGCGCCGGCTTCCGTAACACACTATCGCCCGTCCAGCGGCGCGGCTCCGTTCGGAACCGCGCATAGCGATAAGAGAATGTAAACCTTGTTGTATTGCGGTGCCGGTCACGTGCGGCGCCGCGGGCGCAGCGAGGCTGCGGCGCACAGGCCGAGCCCGAACAGGGCGAGCGTCGCCGGCTCCGGCACCTCGCCGGGCGGCACGGCAGCGACGCCGAAACCGCTGTACCCGGCGCTGCCATAGTCGCTGCCGAACCCCGATGGTGACCAGGCATTGCAGTCGTTGGAAACGGTATTGCCGTCCATCGTGACGGTCGCCGCGAGCGCGCGGCCGCAGCCGATGCTGGCCGCCGCGCCGAAACTCACGTTGTCCAGGGCCAGGATGTTTCCGGCGAAGGTGGACGCGGCGCCCAGCGTGGCCGAGCTGCCGACCAGGAAGTAGATGCCATTGCTGCTGGTGCCATTGATGACGTTCACCATCGAGCCCGCCGCAGTGCCCAGGGTGCTGCCGATCTGGAAAACGATGACCCCGTTCGGATCGTTGGCGAAATCGATCGTGAGGGCGCCGGTGAGCGCCGCGGACGAGGCGAAGCGGTAGACGCCCGACGACAGGATGCCGAGTGTGCCGAGATCCCGGCCAGTCAGGTCGGTGCCTGCACCCATGGCTGCAAGGCGGTTATAGGCGGCTTGCGCATCGGATTGGGCTTGACCGGCCAGGGCGTCGCCCTCATGGATCGCACCGCCCTCGGCGAAGCGGATCCCGTTCGCGCCGGTGACCGCCGTGCCCGATGCAACGCTCAGGTCGCCGTGCAGGGTGGTCGTGCCGGTATTCGTGACCGACTCGCCGCCGAGTACCGCCACTTGCTGTGCCGCGCCAAGGACGGGGATGACGCCGGCATGCGCGCAGGCGCCAGTCAGTGCCAGTAGCAGCGGAAAGGCCAGTTTGATGGTGTGCATGTCGTCTCTCCAGACAGTGGTTCGGTTGAATGTGCAATCCGCCACATGTGGCCGAGACGACATCTGAAGAGTGCTGCATTAATAAAATTATATTAACACCGCCTTGGCATCGCACGACGCTTGCTCAGCGATATTGCCCGCAAACTGCCCAGTGTTCGGTTCCGAACGGAACGTTTGCAAAAAGCAGAGCATGATGAGTTCACATTCCGCTTCCGTCCTGCCGCGTCGAATCCGACCCCGGCGGCGCCCATCGGCCTCATTCTCCCTCACCCGCCACGCGGAACGCCTGCCCGACGCCGTCGAGCCGTCCAGCCTGAAGCGGCGCATCTCCCCACTAAAGGATTCATCATGAAACATTCCCTGATCTTGCTCGCCCTGGCTGCCACCTTCACCCTGTCCGCCTGCCAGAAGGACGCGCCGCCTCCAGTGGTGCAAGTCATCGCCGGCCCTGCAGGCGCTCCTGGAGCGACCGGTGCCACCGGCGCCACGGGTGCCGAGGCGCAAGCCGGCGCAACCGGTGCCACCGGTGCGACTGGTGCTGTGGGTGATACCGGCGCAAAAGGCACGGCCGGTGCAACGGGCGACACCGGCGCCCAGGGCTATGACGGCGCCAAGGGCGAAGCAGGCGCTACCGGCTACGACGGCGCGAAGGGCGAAGCCGGTGCCACCGGCGCGACTGGCTACGACGGTGAAAAAGGCGACAAGGGCCGTACCGGCGACACCGTCGTCGTGCTGCCACAACGCTGATACCGGGCTGGCGGCAATGCCGCCAGCCGGCAGTAACAATAAAAAAATGGCACACACGAGGAGAGAAAAATGATTTTAATAGTGGACGACGATTCGGATCTTGCAGAGAACTGTTCAATGATGCTGGAGTCCCACGGCTATGACGTCAGCGTGGTGTTGAGCGCGGCTGCCGCCCTGGCGCGCATCGCCGAGCGCAAGCCCGAGCTCCTCATCTCCGATTGCTACATGCCGGGAATGGGTGGGCTCGAGTTGAGCCAGCAACTGAAGGGCAGGCCCGCCAGCGAGCGGTTCCCGATCATGTTGATGAGCGGCTCCCTGCAATGCCGGGTTGCCGGCGGACCGAGTTATGACGCGTTTCTGAGGAAACCGTTCATGGCAGAAGATTTATTGCTGGAAGTGCGCAAACTGCTGCAGGACTGCGCCGGCACCGAACTTGTAAAAGAAGGGCATCAATGAAGTTATCGGTATTTATTCTTTCCAACCTCGAGTGCATCCTGCAGGAATGGGAAGATTTCGCCTTGACGCTGGCTTCACGGGCGAGCAGGTCATGGCCGAGTACCGGGCGTTGCGTTCGAGCGTCCTGCGCCTGTGGGCCGGCCAGGTGACGATCACGACGCCTGAGGACATCGAGGACATGGTGCGCTTCAACGAGGCGATCGACCAGGCCCAGACGGAATCGATGGCGCGCTACGCGAAAATGCTGCGCGAAGCCCAGAACCTGTTTCTCGCGATTCTCGGCCATGACGTCCGCACGCCCCTCGGCGCGATCAGCATGGGGGCCCAGGTA
This sequence comes from Massilia sp. FBCC-B171, assembly GCF_059134155.1. NCBI lineage: Bacteria > Pseudomonadati > Pseudomonadota > Betaproteobacteria > Burkholderiales > Oxalobacteraceae > Massilia > Massilia sp. FBCC-B171. The sequence goes on from NZ_CP101443.1 coordinate 1,071,046, forward strand.
CTGCTGCAGGACCAGAGCTTGCCATCGAAGGCGCTGAAAGTGGGACTGCGCATCTTCAACAGCGCGAAACGCATGGAGGCGATCGTGCGCGACCTGCTGGACTTTTCGACGACCCACCTGGGCGACGGTATTCCGGTCGATCCTGCGACGGTCGATCTGGCCGAGATAGCCTACAGGGTGGTCGAAGAAGCCAGGACCTTCCATCCGGACCGTCAGATCGAGCTGGCAACCGAGGGCGATGCGACCGGGGCATGGGACGAACAACGGATGGCCCAGGCGTTTTCGAACCTGATTTCCAACGCCGTCCAGCACGGCAAGCCCGACACAGTGATCAAGGCGCCATCCGCGGCCTTGAGGATGAAGTGGTCTACGAGGTGCGAAACGAAGCCGATGTCATCCCGCCGGCCAAGCTGCGTACCCTGTTCGACCCGGTGAAGCGTTTTGCGATTCGTCCTGCAAGCGAGCGTGTCGCATCCCGCGTGCAGAACCTCGGCCTCGGTCTTTACGTGGTCAAGCAAATCGTCGCCGCCCACGAAGGCCGGGTGTGCGTGGCCTCGAGCGAGGAGGACGGCGTCGTGTTTTCTGCACGTTTTCCACGGCTGATGCCGAACCGCAGGACCGGCGATTAATAGCCGGCGATCGGCACGAGGTGTTGCAAGTCAGCTCATACGGTGAGGCGCGTGTTATTTACTCCTTTGCAAGCCGAATAGGGAGTAAGGTACGCTCTTCCTGTAGGCAGCAACTTAGCTGGCGTACGTGTCTATTTCCTCTTGGAAAGGCAGGGCGTAAAGTACTTGTTAATGGACTTCGCCATGCCTGATAGCCTTGATCCCCAGTTCGCGGCAGCGCCGCTTCCATTGTCCTCGGACGAGCGGCATGCCCGCGATGAGACCGAGCTGGTTCATCTGCGCGCGACCGTCGTCAACTTGCTGGAAGAAATAAAACGCGGCGCCAACAGTGTGATGCCGGTCCCCGACATGGACGAGAACGGTATGGCGCCCCGTACCGAGTTCGTCTCGATGCTGTCGCATGAATTACGCAATCCGCTGCAATCGATGGCGATGGCCATCCGGATGCTGGCGCCTACCGCCAGGATCAATCCGGCCGTCGCCCAGGCCCATGGTGTGCTGGAACGGCAGATGGGCCACATCTCGCGCTTGCTCGACGATCTGCTCGACGCATCGCGCGTGGCAAGTGGGAAGATCATCCTGCAGCTGGCCACGGTGTCCCTGCGCGGCGTGATCGATGCGGCGCTCGAAACGAGTCGTCCGGACCTGCAGTTGCGCCAGCAAACGCTGGCGATTGACCTGCCTGACCAAGACATCGCGCTTACCGGAGACCTGATCCGGTTGGCGCAGGCCGTGTCCAACCTGCTGATCAATGCGAGCCAGTTCACGCCCACGCAGGCGCGCATTGGCGTCGCGGCCGTTTGCCGGGACGAGATGATCCACATCACCGTCAGCGACAATGGCGCCGGCATTCCCCTTGCGCTGCAACCTTTTATCTTCGACTTGTTTACCCAGGGTCAGCGCACCCTCGAACGCGCGCTCGGCGGCCTGGGGCTCGGCCTCGCGCTGGTGCAGACCATCGTTCGCATGCATGGCGGAAGCGTCACCGTGAAAAGCGACGGTGCCGGTACCGGCAGCAGTTTCACGATCAGCTTGCCATTGGCGCCGGCTCCGGCCCCGCCGCTGCAGTCGCCTGCCACGCAGGCCGCTGCGATGCGAAACATACTCATCATCGAAGACAATATCGATGCGAACGAGATCATGGCAATACTGCTGTCGATGCAAGGCCATCAGGTCACCAGCAGCTTCCACGGCGCCGATGGCTTGCGCCTTGCACTCGATGGCCAATTCGATGTCGTGGTATGCGATCTCGGCCTGCCCGGCCTCAGCGGTCTCGAGGTCGCCGCTGCCATCAAGGCGTCGCACCCGGGCGCGGCGCCCGTCGTGATCGCAATGTCCGGCTATACCGACAGCCGGCAGCGCGACCTGGCGCGTGCCGCGGGTTTCGATCACTACCTGACCAAACCGGTCGATCTTGCGCTCCTGTATCAGCTCATCGCCGGCAACGCAGTTTAAGGTCAGGCGCTTGCCAGAGGAATCGTCACCGAGAAGACGACGCGGCCTTCCGCGTGTGTATAGAAAATCGTACCCTGGTGGGCGGTGACGATACGCTCGGCGATGTACAGCCCTAGTCCCATGCCGCCGCGGTTGTGCGCATTGTGCAGCGATGCTGCCTTGAATGGGGCATAGAGCGTGCGAACGGTGGCGGGAGCGAGCGCGTCGGCGACGTTGCTGATCGAAAAAACGGCATGCGCCAGCCCGATCGACAAAACGACATCGATCGAATTGGCAAGGCGTCCATGGCTGCGCGCATTGCTCAGCAGATTCGATACGACCTGGGCCAGCCGGTCGGTGTCGCCCGCCACCATGACGCTGTCCGGGCCGGTCATGCGGTAGACGACGTCGGGGTAGCCGATTGTCGCTTCCTCGACAACGTCGCGAATCACCGCCGCCAGATCGACCGCGCGTATCTGCAAGCCCAGGCCGATGCCGGTTTCGATCTTGCTGACGTCGAGCACCTGGCTGATCAGCCGGCTCATGCGGTTGCTCGACGCATGTATCCGCAATCCCATCGGTACCGCCGGCCCGCCATTTTGCAGCACCACTGCCGCCATCCGGATGGCGTGCAGCGGTTCGCGCAAATCATGGCCCAGCATGCCCATGAGCTGGGCACGTGCCAGATCGGTTTGTGTCTGGCGCGCGATGCTGGCGCGGTGCAGCTCCTCCTGCATCTGGTGGGCGATGAGCAAATGTGTCGGCGACCAGGCTTCCGCCCTGCCGCGGACGGTTTCCAGCCACTCGTCGAACGAGCCGCGCGGCGTCAGTCGCGCGCCCATCGGGCCGACCGCGACAATTTTCTCCGGTTTGCCGGCCCAGCGAATCGAGCCTACTTGTTCTGGCCGCATCGCAATCACCCAGCCGTCTGCGGACGGATCGAAACAAATCGCCAGCATGCCCGGCCATCGATCGATATGCACGCGCGCCGACTCCGGCCAGTCCTCGACCCGCAGGCGCTGCAGCAATGTGTCGCCGGCTGCCCGATGCGTGCGGACGACGGCGGCAGCCGTGTCCGCATCGATATCGCCATGTACCAGATGGCGGCCCGATTGGGTCACGATCATGGCTGGACAATCGAGTACGGCGCAGATGGCTGCAGCATGCAGGGCGACTTCGCGCAGGGTATCGTCGCCGCCCATCAGTGCCTGCATCAGGCTGGTGCGCATATGCGCGCCGCGCTCGACGATTTCCGCATGCCGCAGCGCCTCGAGCTTTTGCACGGTCGCTGCCAATACCTGGGCAATGACGTCGGCCGTCATGCGGATCGCATACGGCACCCTGCGTGGCTGCATGTGGTGGCACGCGATCATTCCCCACAAGTGCCCGTCGACGATGATCGAGACGCTCATCGACGCGCCGACACCCATATTACGGAGGTATTCGATGTGTACTGGCGACACGCTGCGCAGGACGCAATGGCTCATGTCGACCGGCGCGCTGCCCTCGCGCCCCAGCACCGGCACCGGCTCTGCGTTCAAGTCCGGAATCAGGCGCAAGCTGTTCATCACGTACAGCCGCCGGGCCTGCGCGGGAATGTCGCTGGCCGGATAGCGCATCCCCAGCAGCGGCGCGAGGCTGTCGATGCGCGACTCGGCGACGACATCGCCACTGCCGTCCTGGCCGAAGCGGTAGCCCATCACCCGGTCGAAGCCGGTAATCTCGCGCACCTGGTCGGTCGCCATCTGCAGCAGGGAGGCGATGCTGGTCTGGCGCTTGAGCCGATCGAGTGCGCTGTGCGCCTTGAGCGCGAAAATACCGACGGTGTTCAGTGAAACGTCGCGCAATTCGAATTCGACGATGATCCTGCCCAGGTAAGCGTGTACGACGCAGTCGAATTCGCGGCCGCCGATGTCGACCGGGAGGACCGACGGAATCGCTTCATCCGCCAGCATGGTGCTGCATTCCTCCGCCATCGTGCGAACCGGCGCCGGCAGTTCGACCGCCTGCAGCGGCATGCCGACGTGCAGGCGGATGTGCAACAGGGCCGCGACGTTGCTGCTCCACGCCTCCAGCCGGGCTTCGCTGTCGAAGACCAGTATCGCGCCATGCGCCTGAATCGTGCCTGGAACATGAATTGGTTCGTCCGCGCAGTTTTGAAGATTGACCTCTGCTACTTCCAGGGGGAGTTCGTCGATCATGCGCGCGGCCTACTTTCGTTGTTCGTGAGGGAAATGCAAAAGCCTGCGGCACCACAGGAGTGTGGGATGCAAGATGAGAGAACGGAGAACAGTCGCGGCAAGCCGGCGACGGCAGCAAGATCAGGCGGGAAGGGGCGACAGGAAGCAGTCGGGATTGATTTTCATCTTAGCACGTTGCACTTGCATGCCGCGGCATTTGTCGACTTTCTGTTGCAAGCACGATTTGTGGGACGATTTGCGGCAGAATCGGGAGGCGCAGCTGCGTGCGCCTCCGTCCGATTCAATCTTCGACGAAGGCAACGGCGGTACGCGCAGGGATGCTGAAGCTGCCGCTCGCGCCGTCGTAGTGCGCTTCCAGGACCCGCTTGTCGCCGGCGCCTGGCGCGCCGTGCACCGGATGCAGGCGCAGGCGCTTGCCGCGCGCGGCATCGTCGCGCACGACATGCGCCACCTTGTCGACGTTGATGAAATAGGTGATGCCGGCAAAACCTGCGCCTGCATGGCCGCGCCCGTCCAGGTGCGCCGCGATCACGGTCGGCTCCTGCTGCGGCCCGACATTGAAGAAGCGCAGGCGCTGCGCCACCTCGTCGGCCCCGTGCAGCCGGAACAGGGTCGAGCTGGCGCGAATGGCGAGCAAATCGCGGAAAGCATCGCGTGCAAAGGCGATGTCGCCAGGTGCGGGACGCAGGCTGGCGCTGGCCAGCAGCGGTTTGAACAGCGGCCAGTCCTTTGCGTTGTCGGGCGCCGGCGGCAGGCCGGTGCCGAAGTGGTTGGTGCGATAGCTCCAGTCGAGGCGGTTGAACCAGTCGCCCGAATTAAAACTGTTGCGGTCCAGCGACTTGGAACGCAGGATCTCCGCACCCGCGTGGAAATAGGCCACGCCCTGGCTAAAGGCGGTCATCGCCAGGCCCAGCACCTGCACGCGTGCACGGTCGGCAGTGGAGGTGCCGATCGGGAGCTTCAGGGCGTTGGCGTCGTACAGCGTCTGGTTGTCGTGGTTCTCGACATAGTTCACCGTCTCGCCCGGCGCGCTGGCATAGCCCGCAGGCTGACCGCCGTAGTCCATGTTCTCGAGCTTGCGCGTGACGCCGTCGGCATTCATGAACGCATAGCTGCGGATGGTGCCGGCCAGGCCCACGCGCACCATGTCGGCGGCGCGTAGCAGGTCCGTGGGCGGGCGCGGCGGCGCCTTGGCGTTGGCGTCGTAGACCAGGCCATTGATATAGCCCTGCTGCTTGATGACGGCCTCGCCGGAGTCTCCGGCGCTGCCACCGCGCGCCGCATCGCGCGTGCGGTCGCTGAAGGTGCCGATGCCGCTCCCGTTCAGGGACAGCTGCGAGGCCTGCACGAAGCGCGCACCGTCGGCCACTTCGCCGAAATTCCAGCCTTCGCCGATCAGGTGCACGTGGCGGCCGGCGGCCTGGTTGACCTCGCGCTGCAGGCGCTCCATCGCCGCGCGCGGCTGGTGGCCCATCAGGTCGAAACGGAAGGAATCCATGCGGTAGTGCTTCGTCCACAGCACGGCGGAATCGATCATGAGCTTGCCCATCATGGCATTCTCGGTCGCGGTGTTGTCGCAGCAGGTCGACTGGGTGACGGCGCCCGCCGCATCGAGCCGGTGGTAATAGCCGGGTACGATGCGGTCGAGTACCGACTTCTCCTTCTGGCCGGCGGCGAAGGTGTGGTTGTAGACCACGTCCATGCCGACCCGCAAGCCGGCGCGGTGCAGGTGCATGACCATCTCGCGCAGTTCGACGATGCGGCGCGCGCCATCAGCGGCGTCGCTGGCGTAGCTGCCCTCGGGCGCGTTGTAATGCCAGGGGTCGTAGCCCCAGTTGTAGCAGTCGGTATGCGCGGTTTTTTCGACCAGCGCCTGCTGGCCTTCGCTATCTGCCGCGCCGCGTGGCTTCGGCTGCGCGCAGGCCTGCTCGGGCACGCTGGCGATGTCGTACACGGGCAGCAGATGGATGTCGGTCAGTCCCGCTTTCGCCAGCATTTTCAAATGGCGCATGCCTTTCGAGCTGGTTTCGCCGAAGGCCGTGTACTTGCCGCGTTTCCGCGCCGGGACGCTGGTGTCGTCGCGCGAAAAGTCGCGCACGTGTAGTTCATACACCGTCATGTCGGTTTGCCGGCGGACGGTGTCGGGTGCGCGGTGCGCGTCCCAGCCTGCCGGCTTCAGGGCGGCGGCGCCGAGGTCGGCGATGTAGCTGCGCTTCGAATCGGTGGTGAGGCTGACGGAATACGGGTCGGTGACGAGGTTGCGTACCAGGCCGGCGCCGTCGGCGACCACGTCGACCGCGTACTTGTAATAGCGGCCGGACAGGTTTCCTTGGGCCTGCGCGCTCCAGGCGCCGGTGCGGGCGTCGAAGGCGAGCGGGTGGATGGCGCTGGCTTTCGCGGTGCCGCTATCGTAGACGCAGACGGCCGCCTGCTGCGCGGTCGGCGCCCACAGTTTGAAAGTGGTCGCGCCGGCACCCGGCATGGCGCCGAGGTCGGGGATGTCCTGCGCGGCTGCGTACAGGTCGTCGAGCGCACCAGCGCTTTGCAGACGTGTGGCGGCGAGCACGGTGCCGGCGGCGCTTTCCCGCACCAGTACCAGCTGCTCGCGGTGCAGCGCGGCGATGCGCGGCAGGTCGGCGTCGTTCACGGCCAGCACCGGGCCGGCGCCGACATACTTGAAGCGCTGCGCTGCCTGCGCCGGAACCTCGTGCGCATGCACCGTCAGCTCCAGCGATCCTGCCGCGCCGCGAACCTGTGCGCCCACAGTGGCCACAATCGCGCCGCTGGCGGAGTGGTAAAGGCGGAAGCGTCCGTCCGCAGCCATGCCCGGCCATTTGGCCAGGCGGCGGTCGAGCCAGACGGCGCGCGCTTCGAGCTTGCCTTGCGTAGCCTGCAGGACCGTGGCGAAAGCAGGGGTGTCGCAGGCTTGCAAGGGAATGGCAGCGTGGACCGGGCGCATGAGGACAGTGGCTGCGAACGCGATTGAGCGGATGAGGTAAGTCATGAAATGCGCTGGGCCTTCCGTAGTTTTGCTACGGCGACCGATTCTTTCGGATCGGTTGCCGTAAATTTGCGAATCTGTATATGTAATTTTACTAGCTGGCCTGTCATTCATCGCCGGTTGGATCGAGAAAGAGCTTGCAAATTTAAAAAAATGTATCTCTTATTCAATGAATAAAAGAATTATTTATTGCGCATTAGGAAATATTATGCAATATTAGCAATTGATGTGTTAGTTTGTTAACTTAGGAGGATGATTCGATGTATAAATGTTTCCGCATAAGCCGCATTCTGGCGTCGGTAGTCCTGACGGCGAGTGCATGCGTTGCAGCACATGCCACCCCTGTCTTCACCGACGGCACCACCACCACGGTAAGAGAGGTCACTTACAAGTCGTATTACCAGGGTGACATGCTGACCCTGTCGATTCTTACCGACGAAGCCACCGGCACCTTCAGGGGGATTAACAGCCTGAAAAGCCTGGTATTTTCCAGTATGAGGCCTCCTGGTGCGGCAAACCGCAACTTCATATTGGACGGCGCGACCATGGTGGGATCGTCAAATGAGGCTGGCCTGGCGTGCGGCGGCAGCAACGGTGGCGGCCAGATATGCTTCAACGAGTTAAACGACGCGCTCGTCGCAGGCAGCCCGCTGGTTTACCGGATCGCCTTCGATTATTCGGGCGGCCCGCGTATCGATTTCGATAACTTCAACGTACGCGCAACCTTCACCGGCCAGCGCATGAACGCCAATAACAAGCTTGTCAACTTCCAGGCTGCTGAAACGGCTATGCTCAATGCGACCGAGGTTCCCGAGCCGGCAACGCTGGCCATGCTGGGGCTGGGCCTTGGCCTGGTGGGCTTGACCCGCCGCCGCAAGACCCGGGCAGCTTGAGGTTCTCTGGCCACTGCGCCAGGCGCTTCTTCAAGGCCGTCGAATCCCAAGCTCTGGTGGGAGCCCGCGGAAGCTGATCTGGCAGGGAAGAAGCGCTGCAAGCGGCGCGAAAGCGCCGCGCCTACAGGCAGGTCTCGACATAACTCACTGCCGGCTCAAGCCCGGCGCGTATCTTGGTGACCTTGTCACCTGACGTTTCCATGATGATGGCTGCACGGCCATCGGCGCTGGCGAAGCGCACGTAATGGCCTTGTTCATCGTATTTGTGGGGCGTGACTTTCGCTTCCGGATGCCTGGCGCGGATCTGCGCCAGCGTGTCGCCGACGGCGACGCCCACCGCATTGCCGACACCGGGCTCGGCGTCGGCGCGCGTCACGATGTCGCTCTCGACCATGAAGCGCAGTGCCGGCATCGTCGGAAAACGCACCATGCTGCACGCGGGATCGAAGGGCGTTGGCAATACGGCCTTGGCGCCCGTTGCCTGCTCCGCCTGCGCAAGCGTCATGCCGAAGCGAAGGGCGCCAAACCCTGTGGCATTTAGCACCTGCTGCACGCTTGCTGGACGCTCCGTGGAAGCGCTTGCCGCCGTCGCGGCTTGCGGTGCTTCAGGCGGCGCTGCGTTCTTGGTGCATGCGCTCAGCAGCGCGATCGTTCCAAGAAAAGTAGTGATTCGCATCTTTCTATCCTCCATCCAATTGTTTCTCAAGAGATATTTCCTACAATCTTGCGGGAGTTCTTTACACATCGACTGAAAAGATTACATTTTATCAATCTAAGCTGTGGACTCTTGGACGTACATACCGACGCTTCACTCTTGCGCATCGACGTGTATTTCCCGAACCACCATCAACGAGGAATGTAAATCATGAAATTTTTGACGAAGTTGGCATGCGCCGCAGCTGTTGCAACGACCCTGGCAGGAACGGCGAATGCCGCCACCGTGATGAACGACTGGGTGTTCAACCCGACGGGCGGCGGTTTCTCCGGCGGCCAGAAGGTCAACGAATATCTGGACGTGAACGGCAACGCATTCATCCAGATTAATCCGACCAGCAGCAGCAGCTTCTCCTTCAAGGAGCATGCCGTCTTCAACATCACCCAGGCCGACAGCAATGGCGGACTGTTCCCGATTAACTACCCGGGCGGGAACATCACGGCGACCTTCGAGGCGACGGGTACCGGCAGCTTCGGCGGCGCCTTCTCCTTCACCGGCGGCACCATCCGCATGTACCAGAACCCGACCAACGGCCAGTACGCCACCTCGGCCGGCATCTACGGCGCCAACCTCGGCAACGTGATCGCCGAGTTCACGGTGATGGCCGGCGGCGGCGGTTCGGTCGATGCAAGCGGCTCGCCGACCAACAACGGCCAGGTCACCGTGCTGGCCAAGGCGGGCGTCGGTGGACTGGAGTCCGGCTACTTCTTCTCCGAGAACGGCAAGGACCTGACGACGGAATCGATCATGGCCTTCGCATTCACCAACGCCAATACCGTGGCCAAGCCAACCGGCCTGCTGGTGGACGAAGTGGCCTGCCAGTACGCGAACTTCACCGGCAACGGCTGCAACGGCCAGCAGTATGCCAATACGCCAGGCTACTTCTTCGTCAGTAACAACGGCCAGGTCAAGCTGGGCGAAGTGCCGGAGCCGGGCTCGCTGGCCCTGTTCGGCATCGCCCTGCTGGGCGCCGGCATGGTGAGCCGCAAGCGCGCCAAGAAGGCCTGATTGGTCCGGGCCCGCGCCCGCGCAGGACATGAAAAAGCCCGCATCCGCGGGCTTTTTTTCAAGCTGTGGAAACGTGCGGCATCAAGCCTTGGCCGCCACCGGCGCTTTCGCGCTGGCAGTGCTGCGGTAGTGGTCGACCATCTTGTAGCGCTTGGCGTACCACCCGAACGCCGCCGCCGCAAGGAGCGCAAAGGCGGCGAAGAAGTACATCTGGAAGGCGATCACGCCGACACCCGATTCCGAAATGGCATGGATCACCGTGTCGTTTTTCACCGCCGCGTTCACGACCAGCACCCACAGGTTACCGACCGTGACCGCCAGGTACCACAGCGCCATGATCGCGCCCTTCATCGAGGCCGGCGCCTGGCTGTAGGCGAATTCCAGGCCCGTGGCCGAGACCAGCACTTCGCCCATCGTCAAGAGCGCATACGGCAGGATCTGCCAGGCCATCGAGATCGGCGTGCCGGCGTCCATCGAGACCTGGATGGTACCGATCACGATCCACGACAGCGCCGAGAAGGCGATACCGGCCGTCATGCGGCGCAGCGGCGTCGGCATGAAGCCGATACGCTCCAGCAGCGGGAACAGCACGAAGTTATTGAAGGGGATCAGCAGCATCACCAGCAGCGGATTCAAGGCCTGCATCTGCGCCGGCAGCAGCGTGAACTCGCTGCCGAAGACGGAGAAGGTGGTGATCATCGAATTGGCCTGCACGATCCAGGTCGAGGCCTTCTGGTCGAACAGGGACCAGAAGGGCGTGACCAGGGCGAACACGATCAGGATGCGCAGCACGGCGCGCACGCCGTCGACCGCTTCGTCGGAATGGCGGCCGCGCGCGCGCTCGAGCTGCATCGAGGTGCCGATGCCGCCGAAGGCCAGCAGCAGGACCAGCGCCGTGCAGGCGCCGATCACGAAGCCCCATTGCACCGACATCGCCAGCGAGACGATGGCGCCAAGAACGCCGATCAGCGCGACCGTCAGGCCGGGGCGGCCCTGGCCGGGCGCGCGTGCCATGAGCGCAGTGCGCGCGACGCGGGTGACCGAGTCCGGGCTGGCCGCGCTGGGCGGCACGTGCACGTATTTCTTGCGCCCGCTCCAGAGCACCATGGTCGCGATGAACATCAGGATGCCGGGAATGCCGAAGGCGACCGAGGGGCCGTAGTCGCGCAGGAAGACCGGCATCAGGAGCGAGGCGAAGAAGGAGCCGAAGTTGATGATCCAGTAGAAGGCGTCGAACACGAACTTCGCCTTGTCCTTGTTGGTCTGGTCGAACTGGTCGCCGACGAAGCTGGCCACTAGCGGCTTGATGCCGCCCGAGCCGAAGGCGATCAGGAACAGGCCGAAGTAAAAGCCGTTCAGGTTGTCCTCGAAGATCGCCAGGCAGGCGTGGCCCGCGCAGTACACGAGGCTGAGCCAGAAGACGGTATTGTATTTTCCGAAGAAGCGGTCGGCCAGCCAGCCGCCCAGCAGCGGGAAGAAGTAGACGCCGATGACGAAGGTGTGGAATACGTGCTTGGCTTCGCCGGTGCGCGCGGACTCCGGCAAGAACAGCAGCAGGGTCGAGATCAGGAAGGGCGTCAGGATGTTGCGCATCCCGTAGAAGCTGAAGCGCTCGCAGCCCTCGTTGGCGATGATGTAGGGGATCTGGCGGGGCATGCGGCCGCTGGTGGCGGCGGGTGTCGGCTGGCTCATGGGCGCATCCTGAAAATAAATAACACGCGATCCTATGATGCCGCTGAGGTCTTTGCAAGGGTCAAATATGGCGCATCGCAGCACGTCCGTAGTTTTGCTACTTCCGCGACAGGCGATGCAAATATTATTTGCATTTAAGTCCTTGAATGCAAAGGAAATATGCACTCTTGGGGCGTAGATGTGCGGATTGTAAAATCGAAAAAGCTGCTGTATATTGCGTAAAAATCACCAACCGGATCCCCGTCATGACCCAGACCTCCACGCACAGCGCCGACTGGTGGCGCGAAGCCATCATCTACCAGGTGTACCCACGCAGCTATCTCGACACGAACGGCGACGGCGTGGGCGACATCCCCGGCATCACCGCGAAGCTCGACTACATCGCCGGCCTGGGCGTGAACATCGTCTGGCTGTCCCCTTACTTCAAGTCGCCGATGAAGGACTTCGGTTACGACATTTCGGACTATTGCGACGTCGATCCGCTGTTCGGCACCCTGGCCGACTTCGACGCGATGATCGCCAAGGCCCATAGCCTGGGCCTGAAAATCATGATCGACCAGGTCATGGCGCATACGGCCGATGCGCACCCGTGGTTTGCCGAGAGCCGCGCCAGCCGCGACAACCCGAAGGCCGACTGGTATGTCTGGGCCGACGCGGCGCCGGACGGCAACCCGCCGAACAACTGGATGTCGGTCTTCGGCGGCTCCGCCTGGCAGTGGGACACGCGCCGCAAGCAGTACTACATGCACAACTTCCTGGTCAGCCAGCCGCAGCTCAACTTCCATAATCCGGACGTGCAGAAGGCCCACCTGGACGCGCTGCGTTTCTGGCTCGAACGCGGCGTCGACGGCGTGCGCATGGACGCCTGCAACTACCACTTCCACGACACCGAATTGCGCAGCAATCCGCCGGCGCTGACGCGCGATACGGCCTCGGTCACCGACGTCAACCCCTACGGCATGCAGTCCCATATCTACGACAAGACGCGTCCGGAAAACATCGCCTTCCTGCAGAAGGTGCGCACGCTGCTCAACGAATACAGCGCCGTGTCGATCGGCGAAGTCGGCGCCGACGATGCGCTCGCCTGCATGGCCGAGTACACGGCCGACGGCGACAAGCTGCACATGGCCTACAGCTTCAATTTGCTCACGCCGCAGTTCACGGCCGCGCACATCCGCACCCAGGTCGAGGAATTCGAAGCGCGCGTCAAAGGCGGCTGGGCTTCCTGGTCGGTCGGCAATCACGATGCGATCCGCGTGATGACGCGCTGGGGCGGCGAGAATGCGCCGTCCTCGTTCGCGTCGCTGATCCTGGCGATGCAGCTGTCCCTGAAGGGCACGCCTTGCCTGTACCAAGGCGACGAGCTGGCGCTGCCGGAGGCCGACGTGCCTTTCGAACTGCTGCAGGACCCGTACGGCATCACCTTCTGGCCCGAGTTCAAGGGCCGCGACGGCTGCCGCACGCCGATGCCGTGGACGAATGCGGCGCCGAACGCCGGCTTCACCGAAGGCAAGCCATGGCTGCCGGTGGCCGTGCCGCACCTGGCCGCCTCCGTGTCGCAGCAGGACCTCGACCCGGCCTCAAGCCTGAACGCCGCGCGCCGCATCATTCACTGGCGCCAGAGCCTGCCGCAGCTCACGCGCGGCGACATCTCCTTCTTCGATGCGCCGGAGCCGGTGCTGGCGCTGCGCCGCACGCTCGCGGGCGAGCCGACCGTACTGGCCGCGTTCAACCTGTCGAATGCGCCGGTGACGATCGACTGGCCGGAGACGGCAGGCGCGCAGATTCTTTCCGGCCACGGCTTGCCGGGCGAAGCGGCGAACGGCCGCGTCACGCTGCCGGCCTACGGCGCCTGGTTCGGAACCAGCGCCTGATGGGCAACGCGCCCGAGCTGGAAAAATTCGGGCGCACGGCTTTTGCCGACGGCCCGCGCCTCCTGGCCGATATCGGCGCCACGCACGCGCGCTTCGCCCTGCAGACGGCGCCGGGCGTGTTCCGCCATGTCGCCGTCTTGCGATGCGAAGACTTCGACGGCGTCGTGCCGCTGTTGCGCTTCTACCTGGCCGAACACGCCGACCTGAACCTGCAGCACGCCGCCTTCGCCGTGGCCAATCCGGTCAACGGCGACCAGGTGCGCATGACCAACCGCGCCTGGGCCTTCTCGACCGAGGCGGTGCGGCGCGAGCTGGGCCTGGCCACGCTGCTGGTGGTGAACGACTTCACGGCCCTCGCCATGGCGATCCCCGTGCTCACGCCGGACGACCTGATGCAGGTCGGCGGCGGTGCGCCGGCGGCGAATGCCGTCATCGGCGTGCTGGGGCCGGGCACGGGCCTCGGCGTGTCGGGCCTGATTCCAACCGCCGACGGTTTCGTCACCCTGGGCAGCGAAGGCGGGCACGTGAATTTTGCGCCCGGCGACGAGCGCGAGTTCGCAATCCTGCAGCACGCCTGGCGCGCCTGGCAGCACGTGTCGAACGAGCGCCTGATTTCCGGGCCCGGCATGGAATTGATCCACGAAGCGCTGGCCGCGCGTAACGGTGTCGCGGCGCCTGCGCGCTCGTCCGCCGAGATCCTGGCCTGTGCGCTCGACCAGGACGACGCGCTCTGCATCGAGGTGCTGGAGGTCTTCTGCGGCATGCTGGGCGCCGCCGCGGCCAATCTCGCCGTGACGCTGGGCGCTTTTGGGGGCATCTTCATCGGCGGCGGCATCGTGCCGCGCCTGGGGGAGTGGTTCGCACGCTCGCCGTTCCGGGCGCGCTTCGAGGCCAAGGGGCGCTTCTCGCACTACCTGGCCGACATCCCGACCTATGTGATCACGACGCCCAATCCCGCCTTCCACGGCGTGGCGACCATCCTCTCCGAACACCTGCGTGGGCGCAGCGGCGCTAATACGCTGATGGACCGCATCAAGCACCTGCGCCACGAACTGACGCCGGCCGAACAGCGCGTCGCCACGCTCGTGCTCGAGCAGCCGCGCCTGGTGCTGAACGAACCGATCGCGGAGATTGCGCGCAGCGCGGAGGTCTCGCAACCGACCGTGATCCGCTTCTGCCGTTCGCTCGGCTTCCTGGGCCTGGCTGACTTCAAGCTGAAATTCGCCAGCAGCCTGACCGGCGCGATTCCCGTGCGCCACAGCCAGGTGAGAAACAGCGACAGCACCCACGATTTATCCGCCAAGGTGATCGACAACACGGTGTCGGCGATTTTGAAATTCCGCGATGGGCTGGACGTGCACACGCTGGACCGCGCCATCGAACTGGTCAGCCGCGCGCGCCGCGTCGAGTTCTACGCGATGGGCAATGCGCGCGTGGTGGCGCTCGACGGCCAGCATAAATTCTTCCGCTTCCGGATTCCGACGGCGCTGTATGGCGATTCGCACCTGTTCGCGCTGGCCGCCGATCTGCTGGGGCCGGGCGATGTGGTGATCGCCATTTCAAATTCGGGGCGGCTGCCGGAGCTGCTGCAGGCGGTCGATATCGCACGTAGCCGCGGGGCGGACGTGATCGCGATCGGCAACAGCCAGTCGCCGCTGGCGCGCAAGGCGACGGTGAGCCTGGCGGTGGATCACGCCGAGGACAGCACGATTTTCCTGTCGATGATTTCGCGGATCTTGCAGCTGCTGTTCATCGACATCATGGCCGTGGGCTTGTCGGTCGATGCGCACAATGGGCGCGATGGGGCGGACGTGGAGCAGCGCAGGCTGTTGATTTCGCATCTGGACAGTTGATTAACGTAGGGTGGACTCCTGAGTCCACGCGTTACGCCGGCATCGTCGCACCCCGGCGGATCATGTTAATCCGCCGACTTCAACTCCACGCGCCGGATACTGCGCCGCCAATCGTCCAGCGACAGCACCGTATCGTTCGCCGTGTCTTCCACCAGGATCTGCTCCCCGCTGCGCGCCACGAGAAAGCTCTCGCGCCGATGCACCTTGTCGGCGCGGTTTTCGACAAAGCTCAGTTGCCAGTATGCGCGGCCGTTGATCACGCGCGGGGTCGGGTCGTCTTCGATGACGGCGCCATGGGCCTTGCCGCGCGAGCGTTTTTCGATCTCCTGCGACCAGCTTTTCACTTCCGGCAGCGCCAGCAGCGAGGCCATCGCCTGTTCGCGCGTGACTGCCGGCTCCGGCTTCTGCTGGACCACCGGCTTGGCCGGCGGAGGCGGTGGCGGTGCGGGCGGCTGCTTGTCCTTGCAGCCGGCGAGCAGGGCGGCCAGCAGGGTGAGCGTCAGCAGGGGTGCGCCGCGTGAAATCATGATCGAGCCTCGTTAAAAAAACTGCGGCCATACTAGCCCAAATAGTTGGATTTGGAAAACAATCGCCGTGGCGCGCCCGCGCCTGGCTTGATCGGGCAATGCTAGACTCGATGGGGCCGCGGCGCGCAATCACCTGCGCAAGAAATACGATTACCTGGTCAGGCGCGATCTGGTGGCGAATGCGGAGTCGTTTATCCAGCATGCGGCGACCGGGAGCAGCATGAGCGGGAAGGATTATCTGGTCAGGTGCGGGGGAGGGAAGGCGGTGGCCAGTGCGGTGTATTTGAAAGAGGAGCTGGCGCGGTTTCGGGGGCGGGCGGGTAGATAATCGGCGGGCGTGGGGCTGTTGCCTGTTACGTTGGTGGCCGTTTGAATCCGCGTGGGCACGGGGTGCCCACCCTACGGGCACCTCTGGTAGCGAGATCATACGAAACCCGGATCGTTAACGTGTCCGGTAGGGTGGGCACCCCGTGCCCACGCTGATCATGCGGACCAATAAAGTAACAGGCAACAGCCCCACACCGCCCGCACACCGGCCTTAAGCCCCCAGCGTCAGCCCATTCTCCTCGCACCAGGCAGCCAGCGCCGCGCGCGTCTGCGCCTCACGGAAATCATACCAGCGCTCGCTCAGCCCGCGCTCGTCGACCAGCTCGCCGAACACCCGGTAGCCGCCCGCTTTCTTGAACATCTGGCGCACCCGCGCTTCGTCCTCCGGCATCGCCGCACCAACGAAATCGAACACGACCTCGAGCCCGAGTTCGAGCGTGCTGACCCGCGGCACCGGCACGTAGCGGTCCGAGGTATCGATATCGTCCGGCAGGGGCGCCAGCTCCGGGTCCACCAGGTCGGAACGGACATGCACCGCACCGGTGTCGAGGGACACCCAGGCCTCGTCCCCGGTTCCCGCATCCGACACCATCAACACGGCGTCTTCGAGTTCTTCTGCATCGACAAACGGCATTGCAATCTCCAAAAGTAAAAAAAGCCCGCGAGGCGCGAACCTTGCGGACTCCATTGTGCAGCACAGCGCCGCCGAAGCGGCGCCGGGCAAACGACATTACATCATGCCGTCCATGCCGCCCATGCCGCCCATACCACCCATGCCGCCCATGCCGCCGGCTGCTTTGTCTTCAGCCAGTTCCGAGACCATGCAGTCGGTGGTCAGCATCAGGCCGGCGATCGACGCTGCGTTTTGCAGGGCCGAACGGGTGACCTTGGCTGGGTCCAGCACGCCCATTTCGACCATGTCGCCGTAGGTGCCGTTGGCGGCGTTGTAGCCGTAGTTGCCGGTGCCGGCCAGGACTGCTGCGACGACGACCGATGGCTCTTCGCCAGCGTTCTGGACGATCATGCGCAGCGGCTCTTCCATTGCGCGCAGGACGATCTTGATGCCGGCTTCCTGGTCAGGGTTGTCGCCCTTGATGTTGATCGAAGCACGGGCACGCAGCAGGGCAACGCCGCCGCCTGGCACGATGCCTTCTTCAACCGCAGCGCGGGTAGCGTGCAGCGCATCTTCGACGCGTGCTTTCTTTTCCTTCATTTCGACTTCGGTAGCAGCGCCAACCTTGATCACGGCAACGCCGCCGGCCAGCTTGGCCACGCGCTCTTGCAGCTTTTCGCGGTCGTAGTCCGAGGTCGCTTCTTCGATCTGGACGCGCACCATCTTGACGCGCGCTTCGATGTTTTCAGCAGCGCCGGCACCGTCGATGATGATGGTGTTTTCCTTGCCGACTTCGATGCGCTTGGCCTGGCCGAGTTCTGCCAGCGTGACCTTTTCCAGGGTCAGGCCGACTTCTTCAGCGATGACCTGGCCGCCGGTCAGGACAGCGATGTCTTCCAGCATGGCCTTGCGGCGGTCGCCGAAGCCTGGCGCTTTGACAGCGACGGTCTTCAGGATGCCACGGATGTTGTTGACGACCAGGGTCGCCAGCGCTTCGCCGTCGATGTCTTCAGCGACGATGACCAGTGGACGGCCGGCTTTCGCGACTTGTTCCAGTACCGGCAGCAGGTCACGGATGTTCGAGATCTTCTTGTCGCACAGCAGGACGAATGGATTGTCGTGGATGGCGACTTGCTTGTCCGGGTTGTTGATGAAGTATGGCGACAGATAGCCGCGGTCGAACTGCATGCCTTCGACGATGTCGAGTTCGTCGTTCAGCGACTTGCCGTCTTCAACGGTGATGACGCCTTCCTTGCCGACTTTTTCCATCGCTTCAGCGATGCGCTCGCCGATCGAGTAGTCCGAGTTCGCGGAAATGGCGCCGACCTGGGCGATTTCCTTGGTGGTGGTGCATGGACGCGAGATCTTGGCCAGCTCTTCGACGGTGGCAGCAACTGCCTTGTCGATGCCGCGCTTCAGGTCCATCGGGTTCATGCCGGCGGCAACGAACTTCATGCCTTCGCGCACGATGGCTTGTGCCAGCACGGTGGCGGTGGTGGTGCCGTCGCCGGCGTTGTCGCTGGTCTTCGATGCGACTTCCTTGACCATCTGCGCGCCCATGTTCATGAGCTTGTCTTTGAGTTCGATCTCTTTCGCGACCGACACGCCGTCCTTGGTGACGGTTGGCGAACCGAAGGCGCGGTCGAGCACGACGTTGCGGCCTTTAGGACCCAGGGTGACTTTGACTGCGTTGGCGAGGATGTTGACGCCTTCAACCATTTTGGCGCGCGCTGCGTCGCCGAAAATTACTTCTTTAGCTGCCATTTTTAGTTCTCCGATTTATTCGAGGATATTCTGAAAGAGAATTACTTGACCAACACGGCCATGATGTCTTCTTCACGCATCACCAGCAGCTCTTGACCATCGACCTTGACGGTCTGGCCCGAGTACTTGCCGAACAGGACGCGATCGCCGACCTGGACTTCCAGGGCGCGCAGCGAGCCGTTTTCCTGGACCTTGCCGTTGCCGACAGCCAGGATCTCGCCCTGGTCCGGTTTTTCGGCGGCAGCATCAGGGATGATCAGGCCGGAGGCGGTCTTGGTTTCCTGGTCGAGACGCTTGACGATGACGCGATCGTGCAATGGGCGAAGGTTCATGCAGAACTCCTTATTCAGTGTGTGGACTAGCTGTTGTTGACTTCGGTCGCCGCCTCGTTGCTACGTTGCGGCTTGAAAGAGTTGTTAGCACTCTCAGCTAACGAGTGCTAATTATAGGGACGATATAGGGGTATTTCAAGCAGCCATGTTGCGAAATAAACTTTACAGGCTTGATGGGGCGCAAATCATGCACGCTGGATGAGATGCTTTCCTTGCCATGGTGAAGGCAGAAAGCGGAGAGACTAGCACCGAACCTACGGGGCTTGACGCACCGTTGGGGGTAAATTGATCAAGATCAAAAGACCGGCTGAAACGTGCTATTCAAGGAAGAAAACCTGGTGCCTTTATTTTTAGCGCCATCCTAAATAATGTGTTCTTGCCTGCCACCTCGCAAGCCTGCGGGCGCATGCCGCAGCTGGGAGACGCAGGTCCACGTGCCGCCCAGGGACTTCGGCAAGATCGATATCGCCGATTTCGACCCGGGCAGGTATTTGAAGGCGCGCTAGGCCTGAGCGCGTAGGCGTCCGGCAAGAACCAACCCCCGGGCGCACAACACGCTATCCTGTTGACTGTCAAACCTTATCAGACCTATAGTTACGAATGATTTCCGAATTCCAAGACTTATCCGACAAGATCGAGCGGCTCGCAGAGCTGGTCGTGTCGCTGCGCAGCGAGAATGCGCAACTGCGCCAGACCAATCTGGTGCTCAATGAAGTAAACATGGCGCTCGTCGAGCGTATTGTCGAGGTCCAGCACCGGGTCGAAGCCGTGATCGAGCAATTGCCCGCGCCGGAAGCCGCGCCGGACACCGATCATGAAGAAGACGCCGAATCCATCGAAGATACCGAGGCCGCCCGATGATTTACCTGGATGTGACGATCATGGGCCAGCCTTACCGCCTGGCTTGCAAGGAAGGCGAGCAGGCCACCCTGCGCGACGCCGTGCGCTATCTCGACGGCAAGATGACCGCGCTGCGCGACTCGGGAAAAGTGAAGGGCAACGACCGCATCGCCGTCATGGCCGCGCTCAGCGTCGCTGCGGAATTCCTGTCGGTCAAGTCGCCGCAAGGCCCGCTCTCCGACATGACTATGCTCGAAGTCAAGCAAAAACTCGAAGTGATGCACAGCGTCCTCGACCAGGCCTTGGCGCCGCAAGAAAATTTATCCTGAGCGGCCAAATTCGTTTGACATGAGGCTTCAAGGGAGTAAACTCCGTCTCACCCTGCGGTGTTCGAGATTGCCATATATTCCTTGAACCATTTACATGCATAGGTTGCGGGATAGTGTTTGATGGGCGTGAGCGTCGCTTGTTCGACGAACCCGAAATTGAACTGACTGTGACCACCTTGAGCCATTAGGTTCGGGATGCCGGCAAAAAACGGCACAGGCGGGGCACTATTCGAGAAAGCGGTTGCGGGCATATGCACGCAGCCGTTTTTTTATGCGTTTTTTATTTTGTGAGCAGGATGCGATGCGTTACTGGTTGATGAAATCCGAGCCCGATGAAGTCAGTTTCGACGACGTTCTCGCGGCCCCCGGGCAGACCGTCGCCTGGTTCGGCGTGCGCAATTATCAGGCCCGTAATTTCATGCGCGACGCGATGCAGGTCGGCGACGGCATCCTGTTTTATCACTCCAGTTGCGCCGTTCCCGGCGTTGCGGGAATCGCCGAAGTGGTGAGCGGTCCTTATCCGGACGCCAGCCAATTCGACACCAGCGGCAAATACTTCGATCCGAAAGCGACGCAGGCGCAACCGCGCTGGATATCGGTCGACGTGCGCGCGAAAGAAAAGGGGCGCTATTTGCCGCTGGCGGAAATGCGCGCAATGGGCGCATTGGAAGACATGGTCTTGCTGCAGAAAGGCAGCCGCCTGTCGATTTCGCCGGTGACGAGCGGGCAGTGGGATGCGATCCTCAAATTGATTCGCTGCAAAGGCTGATCCGGCATCGCGCACGAACCGCGCGAAAGTGCTTGCAATAGTTAGATGATTAGCTAATAATCGATCACATGAGCACAGTCTTCAAAGCCCTGTCCGACCCGACCCGCCGCAAGGTCCTGCAACTGCTGCAGGCCGGACCCATCGGTGCGGGGGAACTTGCCGAGATGTTCGACGTCTCCAAGCCCACCATGTCGGCGCACTTCGCCGTGCTCGTCAATGCAGACCTGATCGAAGCCGAGAAGCAGGGGCGCAACGTTACCTACCGCCTCAAATTGTCGGTGCTCGAAGAAGCGCTGCTCGCGTTTGCGCAAACCTTTGGATTGCAGGTCACGCGGCCGGACGACGGCCATCCCACAGCTGAATCGAACGAGGAGAAGTCATGAAAACCGCTTTCCCGCTGGGCCGCGCGCTGTTTGCCGCGGTGCTGATCGTGGCGACGTCCGCCGCCCTGAAATGGGCCGCGCCCGAATATTTATCCTTCGAATGGGCGCAGCGCCTGACCGGCGTGATGCTGGGCCTGGTTGTGCTCGTGTTTGCGAACGTGATTCCCAAGTCGCTCACCAGCATGGCGCGCCTGCGCTGTCCTCCCGCAGCCGAACAGGCGGCGCGCCGCTTCGCCGGCTGGAGCCTGGTGCTGGGCGGACTCGGCTATATCCTCGCGATGCTGCTGGCGCCGCCCGTGCTGATGCACCTGGTCGGCGGCGCGATCCTGGCCGTGGCCCTGACGGCGGCGGTGCTGCGCTGCCTCGGCGTCGGTGCCAGCGCCGCGCGCGGTTAAGGAGAAGCCCATGTTCGCCATGCTGATGGGCTTGAAATCGATCGCGCCGCGCGACGTGCAGCAGCGGCTGGGGCAGGGCGGCCTCGCCGTGTTCGACCTGAACGCGCGCCACGCCTGGCGTCAGGCGCGGGTCCCGGGCGCAGTCAACCTGGTGCCGGACTTCGATGCCGCGCTGCTGCCGCCCGAACCCGCCACGCCGCTTGTCTTCTATTGTTCGAACCCGCTGTGCCGCAAGGCGCCGAACGCGGCGCGGCGTGCCGGGAAGCTGGGCTACACCGATGTCCGCGTCATGTCGGCGGGAATCTCCGGCTGGCTTGGGGCGGGACTGCCGACCGACAGCGGCGATTGAATTCGCCTGTCGGGGCCGCCCGGTGATGTTAGGATTCTGCATCTACCAATCATCATCCGGAGCAGTCGTTGACAACCGTAATGCAGTCTTGTGTCGAAGAGATCCAGGCCATCCGTGCCGTCCCCGATATCCTGCACACCCTGGCTGAGCTGACCGGGCTGGGTTTGATTTGTGTCGCCCACGTCACCGAAACCACATGGACCGCCTGCGCGGTGCTCGACCGCCTCAAGGTCGGCCTGAAGCCGGGCGACCCGCTCGACGTCACCACCACACTGTGCGAGGACGTGCGCGATACGGGACTGGCGATCGTCATCGACTGTGTTGACGACAGCGCGCAATACCGGGAGCACCCTATCCCGCGCCGGTATGGGTTCCAGAGCTATTTCTCGGTTCCCCTGTTTCGACCCTGCGGCAGCTATTTCGGCACGCTGTGCGGCCTCGATCCTGCCCCTGCATCGCTGAGCAACAAGACCACGGTCACGACGATGCGGCTGTTTGCCGAGTTGATTTCGAAGCAGCTCAAGGCCACCGATGCGCCTGTGAACGCGCGCGCCTGATGGACCCGCTGATGATCCTGGCCTTGCTGGCCATGGGCGCGTTCGGCGGTTTCGCCGCCGGCCTGCTCGGCATCGGCGGCGGCATGATCCTGGTGCCTTTCATTACCATGGTGCTCACCGCGCGCGACGTGCCGGACGCGCTGGTCGTGCACATGGCGATCGCTACCTCGCTCGCCACCATCATGTTCACCTCGCTGTCCTCGGTGCGCGCGCATCACAAGCATGGCGCGGTGGTCTGGCGCATCGTCAAGCTGCTCGCGCCAGGCATCGTGGTGGGGTCGATGATCGGCCCGTATATCGGCAAGCAGATGACGGCCTCGACCCTGGCCTGGTTCTTCGGCGCCTTCGTCGCCTTCTCGGCCACGCAGATGCTCATCAACAAGAAGCCGGCCGCGGCGCGCGACCTGCCCGGCACGCCAGGCATGTTCGCCGCAGGCGGCCTGATCGGCATCCTGGCGGGACTGGTGGGGGCGGGCGGCGGTTTTATCTCCGTGCCCTTCATGACCTGGTGCGGCGTGCGTATCCACAGCGCCGTCGCCACTAGCGCCGCGCTCGGCTTTCCGATTGCGCTGGCCGGGACGGTGGCGAACGTGTTCTATGGCTGGGGCGAGCCGGGCTTGCCCGACTATTCGCTGGGCTACATCTATCTGCCGGCGCTCTTGATCATCGTGGCCGCCAGCGTGACGATGGCGCCGCTGGGGGCGCGTACGGCGCACCGGATGCCGGTGCGCCGGCTGCAGAAGGTGTTTGCGGTGATTTTATATACGCTGGCCACGTACATGTTCTGGAAGGCGTTTCAATAACGGCGGTGCACCGTAGGGTGGGGCACGCCGTGCCCACGCGTTACGTACGTGTCCGCAGTCGTTGGCAGTGAGGTATCGCTCGCAAACTATTCTGCGGACGAGAAACACGTCTTCGCTTGATGTCGCGAGCGATATTTCAAGGCCGCAGGTGCAAGCTTGCGCCCGCACCACCCTACAAAACCTTAGGCCCTGACCGGCGCCTTCCCATCGCGCGAATACGCCCAGCCCAGCATGATCAGCGCCGCCACGATCATCGGCAGCGACAGGACCTGGCCCGAGGTGATGGTCATGCCGGCCACCGTCGTTTCCCAATCGGGCACGCGGAAGTATTCGGTGAAGAAGCGCGCGCAGCCATAGAGCAGGGTGAACATCGCGCCGACCGCCAGGCGCGGACGTGCCTTGCGTGCGAAGGGCCACAGGATCAGGAACACGACGATGCCGTCGATGATCATCTGGTACAGCGGCGACGGGTGGCGCAGGCCTTCGAGGTAGATCGGCGGGGTGCGCATGCCATCGACGGGCCAGAGCATCGCCCACGGCAGGCTCGGGTCGGCGATGCGGCCCGGCAGTTCGTGGTTGATGAAGTTGCCGAGGCGGCCGGCGGCATAACCGAGCGGCACCATCGGGACGATGAAGTCGTACACGTCGAGCACGTTGCGCTTGGCCTTGCGCGCCCACAGCGCCATCGCGATCAGCACACCGAGGAAGCCGCCGTGGAAGGACATCCCGCCCTGCCAGACTTTAAAGATATCGAGCGGATTGGCGAAGAAGTGGGCCGGCTGGTAGAACAGCACTTCGCCCAGGCGTCCGCCGATCACCACGCCGAGCATGCCGTAGAACAGCATGTCGTCCAGGTCCTCGTTCTTCCAGCCCTGCGCGGCGATGTGCGGCTGCTTGATGCGCAGGCGCCCCAGCAGCAGGAACAGGCCGAAGGCGACCACGTACATCAGGCCATACCAGTGGATGTCGACCGGGCCGATCGAAATGGCGACGGGGTCCGGATTCGGGTGTACCAACATATTAATTTTTCCTCAGTAATTCCAAAAAGCCGCGCAGCACGGGCGAGGCATTGTCGCGGCGCCAGGCCAGGCCCAGTTCCACCAACGGTGTCGGGCCGGCCAGGGCACGGTATTCTACGCCGGGGCGCATCAGGTTCGACACGGATTGTGGCACAAGTGCCAAGCCCATGCCCGCCGAGACCAGGCTGACGATGGTCTGCATCTGGATCGCTTCCTGGCCGATCTCGGGCGACAGGCCGGCTTCGTGGAAGCAGCTGAGGATGGCGTCGTAGAGACTCGGCGCGCTCTTGCGCGGGAAAATGATCAACGCTAGCTGACGCAGGGTTTTCAGGTCGACCGGTTTTCCGCCATTCGGCAGTACGCCGGCGGGCGCGCACAGCACCAGCGGCTCTTCCAGCAGCTTCAGATAATCGAGGTGCACCTGCGCCTTGTCCGACAGCGGCGGAATGATCAGGCCGGCGTCGATCCGCTCATGCAGCAGGTCGTCGACTTGCACGTCGGTGGTCGCTTCCTGCAGTACGAGCTGGACGTTCGGATAGGCCGCGCTGTAGTCGCGCAGCAGGAGCGGCAGCACGCTGTAGTCGGCCGGCGTAACAAACGATAAGGCCAGCCGCCCGGATTCGCCCGCCGCCGCACGGCGCACCAGTTCGGGCAGGCTGGCCGCGCCTTCGAGCAGGCGCCGCGCCTCCAGCAGCAGGGCGCTGCCGGCGCCCGTCAGTTCGACTTGCCGGCGGTTGCGCAGGAAGAGGGGCGCGCCCAGCGTTTCTTCTAATGCCGCAATCGCCTGCGACAGCGGCGGCTGGGTCATGTGCAGGCGCGCGGCGGCGCGGCCGAAGTGGAGTTCTTCGGCGACGGTCACGAAATAGCGCAGCTGGCGCAGTTCAAGGTTCATCGATATGCGTTTCCATTGAATTTAACGGCTCTGATATGTTTTACGAATCACAGGCACGCAAATCTTATATTTGACGCCACATGGAGCGCAAGGCATTCTTTGGTGATTGTTTTCAAGGAGTCCATCATGGCCGACCAGCCGCGCTACAACCGCCGATCCCGCAACGTCACCGAAGGCGTCGCCCGCAGCCCGAACCGCTCGATGTATTACGCGATGGGCTATGAAAAGGACGATTTCAGCAAGCCGATGATCGGCATCGCGAACGGCCACTCCACCATCACGCCCTGCAACTCGGGCCTGCAAAAACTCGCCGACATCGCCATTTCGACCGTGAAAGCCAACGGCGCCAACCCGCAGGTGTTCGGCACCCCGACCATCTCGGACGGCATGTCGATGGGCACCGAAGGCATGAAGTTCTCGCTCATTTCGCGCGAGGTGATCGCCGACTGCATCGAAACCTGCGTCAATGGCCAGTGGATGGATGGCGTGGTCGTCATCGGCGGCTGCGACAAGAACATGCCGGGCGGGATGATCGCCCTGGCCCGCGCCAACGTGCCGGGCATCTATGTGTACGGCGGCACGATTAAGCCGGGCAGCTGGAAGGGCAAGGACTTGACGATCGTGTCGGCCTTCGAGGCGGTCGGCGAATTCACGGCCGGGCGCATGAGCCAGGAAGATTTCGACGGCATCGAAAAGAACGCCTGTCCGTCCTCCGGTTCCTGCGGCGGCATGTACACGGCCAACACCATGTCGTCCTCGTTCGAGGCGCTCGGCATGTCGCTGATGTATTCGTCGACGATGGCCAATCCTGACGACGAAAAGGTCGGCTCCTGCGCCGAATCGGCGCGCGTGCTGGTCGAAGCGGTGAAGCGCGATTTGAAACCGCGCGACATCATCACGCGCGAAGCGATCGAAAACGCAGTCTCCCTGATCATGGCCACCGGCGGCTCGACCAACGCCGTGCTGCACTACCTGGCCATTGCCCACGCCGCCGAAGTGGAGTGGACGCTGGACGACTTCGAGCGCATCCGCCGCAAGGTCCCGGTCATCTGCAACCTGAAGCCTTCAGGCCAGTACGTGGCGACCGATCTGCACAAGGCGGGCGGCGTGCCGCAGGTGATGAAGCTGCTGCTGGACGCCGGCTTGCTGCATGGCGACTGCATCACCATCACCGGCCGTACGCTGGCCGAGGAGCTGGCCGAGGTGTCGTCGACGCCGCCGGCAGGCCAGGACGTGATCCGCACGATCGACAAGGCGCTGTACGCCCAGGGCCACCTGGCCGTCCTGAAGGGCAATTTGTCGCCGGAAGGCTGCGTGGCCAAGATCACGGGCCTGAAAAACCCGGCCATCACGGGCCCGGCGCGCGTGTTCGACGACGAGTATTCGGCGATGGACGCGATCATGGCCAAGCAAATCAATCCGGGCGACGTGCTGGTGCTGCGCTACCTGGGACCGAAGGGCGGACCGGGCATGCCGGAAATGCTGGCGCCGACCGGGGCGCTGATCGGCCAGGGGCTGGGCGAGTCGGTCGGCTTGATCACGGACGGGCGCTTCTCGGGCGGCACCTGGGGCATGGTGGTTGGCCACGTGTCGCCTGAAGCCTTCGAGGGCGGCACGATCGCGCTGGTGAACGAGGGCGATTCGGTGACGATCGACGCGAATGCACTGCTGATCCAGCTGAACGTGCCGGACGAGGAGATCGCGCGCCGGCGAGCCGCCTGGACGCGTCCCGCGCCGCGCTATACGCGCGGGGTGCTGGCGAAGTTTGCGGCGCTGACGTCGAGTGCGAGCAAAGGTGCCGTCACCGGGTAAATGAACTTGCAACGAACGGTTGTGCACGTAGGGTGGGCTCTCGAGCGCTCTCGAGCCCACGAAACGCTGGGGTCAGGTCTGACATTCGGACACGGCCTCGACGATACCAAGCCGATTAATGGGCTCTCGAGCCCACGAAACGCTGGGGTCAGGTCTGACATTCGGACACGGCCTCGACGATACCAAGCCGATTAAGGCAGAGATCGTGTCCGAATGTCAGACCTGCCCCCAGCTTTATTTACTTGCGCTTGTCGAACGAATTTTTCACCCGCGCCTGGCGCCGCTTCTCGTCCTCGTCATGCGCCTTCTTCTTGTCCCAGCCGAGCATCTTCTCCACATACTCGAACCAGAAAAATGCAAACACCATCAGCGCGACGATCCACCACCAGGACAGCTCGGCGAACTTCCAGACTTCGAAAAAGCGCAGCAGCAGCAGCGCGGCAATCAACAGGATCAAGGGCATGGTCATTCTCCAGAATGGGCCATCTTACAAAGAATTTAGTGCTCTGTGGCAAAATATGGCCAGAGCGTGGAAACGGTGCAACCTCAAAACGTAAGCGAGGTTACAGAGTGTGACGGTAACTAGTTACCCGGGCTAAACGCGGTAGAATGCAATCATTACTTTTGGAGAGACACATGAAACGTTCTTTGGTGTTGTTCGGTGTGTTGTCGGTGCTGGCATCCTCGAGCGCGTTCGCGCAAGCCGACCTGGCGAAAGCCAAGAATTGCATGGCTTGCCACGCTGCCGCGACGAAGCTGGTCGGTCCTGCCTACAAGGACGTGGCCGCCAAGTACGCCGGCCAAAAAGGCGCGGAAGACAAGTTGGTTGCCAAGGTCATGAAGGGCGGCGCAGGCGCCTGGGGTCCGGTCCCGATGCCGGCCAATCCACAGGTGAGCGAAGCGGAAGCGCGCAGCCTGGTGAAATGGGTGCTGGCGACCAAGTGATCGCCTGACCAGGCTGCCCCCCGGGCAGCGGAATAAAAAAGCGCGCCGCTGTGAAGCAGGCGCGCTTTTTGTTTGCGGCCGGGCGCGAGGCCCGGCTTATTTAAATCAACGAATGACGTCCATCTTGCTGCGCTTGCCGCCCTTGAAGGTGTACAGGGTCAGGGCGCCGTTGTTGATGTCGCCTGAAGCGTCGAAGGCGATCTGGCCGGTCACGCCGCGGTAGTTGATCTTCTTCAGTTCAGGCAGGTATTTTGCCGGCTCGGCCGACTTGGCCGCCTGCATCGCTGCCGCCATCACCATCACCGCGTCGTACACGTAAGGCGAGTACAGCTGCACTTCGGTACCGGTCCGTTGCTTGAAGCGGGTGCGGAAGTCGGCGATCGCCTTTTCCTGCTCGGCGCCAGTCACGCCGCCTGCTTCGGCGCAGATCACTTTGCCTTCGCCGACCGCGTCGCCCGCCAGACGGCCCAGTGCTTCGGTGCAGATGCCGTCGCCGCCCATGAAGCGCGCCTCGATGCCGAGCGCCTTCATCTGTTTCAGCATCGGGCCGCCGACCGAATCCATGCCGCCGAAGAAGACCAGGTCGGGCTTCTTGGCACGGATCGAGGTCAGGATGGCGGTGTAGTCGGTGGCGGTGGCGCTGGTGAATTCCTTGCCGACGATTTTCACGCCCGGACCCTTGGCGCCCTTGGCGAACTCGGTGGCCACGCCCTGGCCGTAGGTGGTGCGGTCGTCGATGATGGCGATGTTCTTCGCTTTCAGGGTGTCGACCGCGTATTTGCCCAGCGTGCCGCCGAGCTTGGCATCGTTCGCCACGACGCGGAAGGCGCCCGGGAAGCGCTGCTTGGTGTACTGGGTGGCAGTGGTGGCCGGCGAAATCTGCGGGATGCCGGCGTCGTTGTAGATCTTCGATGCAGGCACGCTGGTGCCCGAATTCAGGTGGCCGATGACGCCCTTGACCTTGGCGTCGACCAGTTTCTGTGCGACGGCCGTACCTTGCTTCGGATCGGAACCGTCGTCTTCGGCCACCAGTTGCAGCGTGACCTTCTTGCCGTCGATGGTGAAGCCTTTTGCGTTGAGCTCGTCGATCGCCATGCGGGCGCCGTTTTCGTTGTCCTTGCCGAGGTGCGAGTTCGGGCCGGAGACCGGGCCGACGTGGCCGATCTTGACGACCTGCTGGGCGCTGGCGCCGCCGGCAACGAGCATCGCAATGGCAAGGGGAATGAGCTTGATGGTCATACGTTCTCCAAATGGTGGGATGACGAGCGCCCCGATACACCGCCGCGAGCGCCTGTTTCGATTGATGCAGAGCAAAAGGTACAACAATTCAGAGGGTTGGGAAAGAGGTATCGCGCGGGGTGGTCGTGCAGCGGGAAGTGTGCACGATTTAAAGGCGTGGGAGGAGGGTAAATGCACCCATTTTGGGTGTGGCCGCTCGCTGGGGCACCAGGTGTGCCGCCCGGCCAGTGCTGCTTACTTTTGGCCGAACTGGATCGCCGCCACCTGCTGCGCCACGACCTGCTCGACCGCCTGGCGCAAGCCGACGTGGATCTGGTCGGCCGCCGAGGTCAGCGCATTGCGCACGACGGCGTCGATCTGGGGCTGCAATTGGGCGACGACGCGCTCGGCGATGCGGCGCTCGAGTTCGTCCCAGTCGGTGTCGGGAAGAGGCTGCAATGCGGGCTGCAATGCGGGCTGCGGTGCGGCCACGGGCGCTGCCGCGACGGCATCAACCGGCTCCGCCAGTTCTTCCGCCACGGCGATCGCCGCCTCGGCCTCGGACTGCCCGGCGGGCGCCGGCGGCACGCTCTCCAGCACGACTTCAGTCAACACGGGAATGCTGCTATCGAAGGCTGGGTTCTGGCTCATGATTGTCCTGCGACGAAGTGGGTCAGCGGATAGGCTTGTTTTTTGTAGGCGACGTAGCGCTGGCGCCCGGCGGCGGCATCCTGCTCGTCGATGGAGATGATTTCGAACACGCGCGCGAACTGGGCGAGCGTGCTCGGCGTGCGGCGCGTGAGGTTGACCAGCATGTCGTGGTGCGGCAGCTCGGCTTCTTCGCTGTCGGTGATGATGATCGGGGTTTGCGGCGCGAGCGGATCGTCGGCCATCACGTGCGGCAGGAAGTCGATGTTCGAGAGCGTCCACAGCGCCTCGTTGAGCGCCGCGGCCTGCGCGGCGTCTTCGGCCAGCAGGACGATGTTGGCCTTCGACGCGTAGGCCTTGCGTGCCAGGCGGCAGGCGTAGGCAAGCTTGTCGGGGATATTGGTGTGAAAGTCGATCCGTGTCATGGATCAGATTGTAATCCGGCGCGCCGGCCGGTGGTTGGTTTGCGTCGCTGCGCACCGGCGAACTTATCACCGGCGCGCAGGTCGTGCAATTTAGGCGTTCATGCCGTTATGACGCAGCAAGGCGTCAATCGACGGCTCACGGCCCCGGAAAGCCTTGAACGATTCCAGCGCCGGGCGCGAGCCGCCCACGGCCAGGATCTCGCGCTGGAAGCGCCGGCCCGTCTCGGCCGACAGTTCGCCGCCGCCCGCTTCGATCGCTTCCTCGAAGGCCGCATACGCGTCCGCCGACAGCACCTCGGCCCACTTGTAGCTGTAGTAGCCGGCCGCATAGCCGCCGGCAAAGATGTGGCCGAAGGAATGCTGGAAGCGGTTGAAGGCCGGCGGAATCATGACCGAGAATTTGCTGCGCACGTCGTCGATCAACTGCTGCACGGTCTGCTGGCTGCTTGGGTCGAAGTCGTAGTGCAGGTGCATGTCGATCAGCGAGAACTCGACCTGGCGCAGGGTCTGCATGCCCGACTGGAAGTTCTTCGCGGCCAGCATCTTCTCGTAGAGCGCGCGCGGCAGCGGTTCGCCCGTTTTCACGTGGGCGGTCATGCCTTGCAGCACATCCCACTCCCAGCAGAAGTTTTCCATGAACTGGGAAGGCAGCTCGACCGCATCCCATTCCACGCCCGAAATGCCCGACACCGACAGCTCTTCGACTTCGGTCAGCATGTGGTGCAGGCCGTGGCCGAATTCGTGGAACAGGGTCGTCACTTCGTCATGCGTGAAGAGCGATGGCTGGAGCTTGCCGTCCACAGTTGCAGGCGGCGTGAAGTTGCAGGTGAGGTAGGCCACCGGCGTTTGCAGGATGCCGCCGGTCGTCATGCGGCGTCCGCGCGCGTCGTCCATCCACGCGCCCTGGCCCTTGCCGGCGCGCGCGTACAGGTCGAAATAGAACTGGCCGATCAGCTCGCCGTCCCGCTCGATGCGGTAGAAGCGCACGTCCGGATGCCAGGCCGGGGCGGTGTCCGGCTTGATCGTTACAGAGAACAGCGATTGCACGACCTTGAACAGGCCTTCGATGACCTTTGGCTCCGGGAAGTATTCCTTCACTTCCTGGGCCGAGAAGGCGTAGCGCTGCTCGCGCAGTTTTTCCGACGCGTAGGTCAGGTCCCAGGCCTGCATGTCCTCGATCCCGAGCTCGTCTTTTGCGAACGCGCGCAGTTCGGCCAGGTCTTTCTCGGCGAACGGACGGGCGCGGCGCGCCAGGTCTTCCAGGAAGCTGATCACGTGCTCGGGACTCTCGGCCATCTTCGGCACCAGCGAGACTTCCGCGAAGTTGCGGTAATCCAGCAGCTTGGCTTCCTCGTCGCGCAGCTTTAATAACTGGGCGATGTTCGAGGTGTTGTCCCATTTATCCAGTTCGCTGAAGACGGCGCCCATGTC
This sequence comes from Massilia sp. FBCC-B171, assembly GCF_059134155.1. Classification (NCBI taxonomy): domain Bacteria; kingdom Pseudomonadati; phylum Pseudomonadota; class Betaproteobacteria; order Burkholderiales; family Oxalobacteraceae; genus Massilia; species Massilia sp. FBCC-B171. The sequence continues at coordinate 1,102,724 of NZ_CP101443.1, forward strand.
CGAGGCTTTCGTCGCGCTGGCGCGGTAGATCGTCTCGCGCAGCTGGCGGTTGTCGGCAAATTGCAGGACCGGGAAATAGGACGGGAAGTGCAGCGTGAACTGGTAGCCGGTCTTGCCTGCCGCTTCGGCCGCTGCGCGGGCGGCAGCTTTTGCGTCGTCCGGCAGGCCCACGAGCTCGGCTTCGTCTTCAATCAGAAGCTTGTAGTCATTGGTCGCATCGAGCACGTTTTCCGAGAAGCGCGTGGAAATGGCCGCATGCTGTTCCTGGATGCTGGCGAAGCGTTCCTTCTTTTCGGCCGGGAGTTCGGCGCCGCCCAGGCGGAAGTCGCGCAGGGCGTTCTCGACGATGCGCTTGCGCGCCGGCGTCAGGTTGACATACTCCGGGTTGGCGCGGATCGCCTTGTATTTGTCGAACAGCGCTTCGTTCTGGCCCAGCGTGGTCCAGAACTCGGTCACTTTCGGCTGGTTCTCGTTGTAGACGGCGCGCAGTTCGGGCGTGTCGGCCACATGGTTGATGTGGTTGACGATGCCCCAGGCGCGGCCCAGGCGTTCGGTTGCTTCTTCGAGCGGGACGACGAAATTGTCCCACGTGACATTGTCGGATGGCGCTTCGAGCGTGGCGACCACGGAGGAGGCCTCCTGGATCAGCTGCTCGATGGCCGGCGTGACGTGTTCCGGACGGAACAGGTCGAAACGCGGCAGGCCGGAGAAATCGAGAAGGGAATTGCTGGTATCAGTGCTCATCATGTTCCTTCCTGTTTTAGGCGGTGCCCGGCACCGGGGCCATTCCCGCGGTCAGGCCGAGCCGTTCCTGGTTCTTGCCGAGCACGCGTTCCGCGGACTCGACGGTATTCATCAACAGCATCGTGATCGTCATCGGTCCCACGCCGCCCGGAACCGGGGTGATGTGGGAGGCGACTTCACGCACGCCGGCGAAATCGACGTCGCCGCACAGCTTGCCGGCGTCGTCGCGGTTCATGCCGACGTCGATCACGATCGCGCCCGGCTTGACCATGTCGGCGGTGAGCGTATTGCGGCGCCCGACGGCGGCCACGACCACGTCGGCCTGGCGCGTGTACAGGCCCAGGTCCGGCGTCGCGCTATGGCATATGGTCACGGTGGCGTTGGCTTGCAAGAGCAGAAGGGCCATTGGTTTGCCGACCGTGTTCGAACGGCCGATCACCACCGCGTGCTTGCCGCGCAGATCGGTACCGGTAGACTCGATCAGCTTCATGCAGCCGTAAGGCGTGCACGGGCGGAAACCCGGCAGGTTGGCGACCAGTTCGCCGGCCGACAGCACCGAATAGCCGTCGACGTCCTTGGCGGTCGAAATCGCTTCGATGACCTTGCTCGGATTGATGTGGCGCGGCAGAGGCATCTGCACCAGAATGCCGTGGATGGCGGGGTCATTGTTCAGGGCGTCGATGCGGGCGAGCAGGGCCGCTTCAGTGAGGCTCGCCTCGTATTTCTCGAGCACCGAATGGAAGCCAACGTCGCCGCAGGCCTTGACCTTGTTGCGCACATAGACCTGGCTGGCCGGGTCTTCGCCGACCAGGATCACGGCCAGGCCCGGCTGCTGGCCGGCGGCGGTCAGCTTCGCGGCGCGCGTGGCAATCTCGGCACGCAGTTGTTGGGAAAGTTGGACTCCGTCGATCAGTTGGGCAGGCATGGTGGGGCTCATCACTGGACAAAGATGAAATTATACGGCGCGTGCGGGTAACGCGCGCCGCGCGGGATGTTTCGTTGTCATATTTATAGGGTTACTATGGATGGGACGTAGGTACGCGGCAGGATTATCCGGGATGCATGCCGAAGGGACGTAGGGGGGGCGGCTTTGCCGCCCACGCGTTCAACGCACGTAGTTCAACCACGGTAGGGGGGGGCGAACCATCGTTGAACGCGTGGGCGGGAGACCCGCCCACCCTACGGGTATGCAAGAGATCGCCCGACAACGCATGCTGCGCACCCTTATTTCATATTATGAAATGATATATCGTAATTTGAAAAAGACTAAATGCACTGGTAAAATCATGCTGCTTAATACAGATTAGATTTTCAATACCATCCGCCGCCGGCGATCGGGAAGATCGACGTGGGCCACCAAAACCAAGGAGACGCACCAATGTCAGCTCAACTCGATCAGTTGACGGCCCAGGCCGCCAACGACCCCGATTCGCTCGAAACCAAGGAATGGCTCGACGCGCTCGAAGCGGTCATCGAAAACGAAGGTACCGAACGCGCGCACTACCTGATGGAGCGCCTGGTCGACCTGGCGCGCCGCCGTGGCGCCCACATCCCGTTCTCCAGCAACACCGCGTACGTCAACACGATTCCCGCGCACCTGAACGTCAACAGCCCGGGCAACCTCGAATACGAAGAGCGCCTGCGCTCGTGGATGCGCTGGAACGCGATGGCGATGGTGGTGAAAGCCAACCGCGCCGACGGCGACCTGGGCGGCCACATCTCGTCCTTCGCTTCGCTCGCGAACATGCTCGGCATCGGCTTCAACCACTTCTGGCATGCCCCGACCGACACCCATGGCGGCGACCTGCTCTACATCCAGGGTCACTCTTCGCCAGGCATCTATGCGCGCGCCTTCCTGGAAGGCCGCATCACCGAAGAGCAGCTGCTGAACTTCCGCCGCGAAGTCGACGGCAAGGGCCTGTCGTCGTACCCGCACCCGAAACTGATGCCGGACTTCTGGCAGTTCCCGACCGTCTCGATGGGTCTCGGCCCACTGATGGCAATCTACCAGGCGCGCTTCCTGAAATACCTGCACGCCCGCGGCATCGCCGACACCGAAGCCCGTAAGGTCTGGGTCTTCTGCGGCGACGGCGAGATGGACGAGCCGGAGTCGATGGGCGCGATCGGCATGGCCGCACGCGAACAGCTCGACAACCTGGTCATGGTCGTCAACTGCAACCTGCAGCGCCTGGACGGTCCGGTGCGCGGCAACGGCAAGATCATCCAGGAGCTGGAAGCGGACTTCCGCGGCGCCGGCTGGAACGTGGTCAAGGTCATCTGGGGCCCGGGCTGGGATGCCCTGCTGTCGAAAGACAAGGACGGCATCCTGCAGCGCGTGATGATGGAAACCGTCGACGGCGAATACCAGAACTACAAGGCCAAGGATGGCGCCTACGTGCGCAAGCACTTCTTCGGCAAGCACCCTGAACTGCTGAAGATGGTCGCCAACATGAGCGACGACGACATCTGGCGCCTGACCCGCGGCGGCCACGACCCACATAAAATCTACGCGGCCTTCAAGAACGCGCAGGAGAACAAGGGCACCCCGACGGTGCTGCTGGTGAAGACCGTCAAGGGCTTCGGCATGGGCAAGTCGGGCGAGGCGCGCAACACCGCGCACCAGACCAAGAAGCTGGACGATGAAGCGATCCGCGAAATGCGCGACCGCTTCAACATTCCTATCCCGGACGACAAGCTCTCCGAGATCCCCTTCTTCAAGCCATCCGACGATTCGCCGGAAATGAAATACCTGCACGAGCGCCGCCAGGCCCTCGGCGGCTACCTGCCGCAGCGCCGCCAGAAGTCCGACGAACAGCTGGTCGTGCCGCCGCTCGAATCGTTCAAGGCCGTGCTGGAACCAACCGCGCCGGGCCGCGAAATCTCGAGCACGCAATCGTATGTGCGCGTGCTGACGAGCCTCCTGAAGGACCCGAGCCTGGGCCAGCGCATCGTGCCGATCCTGGTCGACGAATCGCGTACCTTCGGCATGGAAGGCCTGTTCCGCCAGATCGGCATCTTCAACCAGCAGGGCCAGTTGTACGAGCCGGTCGATAAAGACCAGGTCATGTACTACCGCGAAGACAAGGCCGGCCAGATCCTGCAAGAGGGTATCAACGAAGCGGGCGGCATGAGCTCGTGGATCGCCGCGGCGACGTCCTACTCGTCGAACAACCGCACGATGATCCCGTTCTACACCTTCTACTCGATGTTCGGCATGCAGCGCGTGGGCGACCTGGTCTGGCTGGCGGGCGACATCCGTGCGCGCGGCTTCCTGATGGGCGGCACGGCGGGACGCACGACCCTGAACGGCGAAGGCCTGCAGCACGAAGATGGCCACAGCCACATCATCGCGGCCACGGTCCCGAACTGCCTGCCGTACGATCCGACCTTCGGTCACGAAGTGGCGGTGATCATCCGTGACGGCCTGCGTCGCATGGTGGAAGAACAGGAAGACGTGTTCTACTACATCACCATCATGAACGAGAACTACGAGCAGCCTGGCCTCACGCCCGGCACGGAAGAGGGCATCCTGAAGGGCATGTATTTGCTCAAGAAGGGTGGCGAGACGCAGAACCGCGTCCAGCTGATCGGCTGCGGCACCATCCTGCGCGAATCGATCTTCGCCGCCGAACTGCTCTCGAGCGACTGGGGCGTTGCGGCCGACGTCTGGTCCGCACCGTCGCTGACGCTGCTGGCCCGCGACGGCCAGGATTGCGAGCGCTGGAACATGGTCAATCCGGGCGCCGAGCAACGCGTGCCTTACGTGACTTCGCTGATGCAGGAAACGAGCGGCCCGATCGTCGCCACGACCGACTACATGCGCATGTTCGCCGAGCAGATCCGCGGCTACATGCCGAAGGACCGCACCTATAAAGTGCTCGGCACCGACGGTTTCGGCCGCTCGGACAGCCGTGTGAAACTGCGCGAGTTCTTCGAAGTGAACCGCTACTACATCACGGTGGCCGCACTGCGCTCGCTGGCCGACGAAGGCAAGATCGACATGGCGATTGTTGGCCAGGCGATCGCCAAGTACGGCATCGATCCGAACAAGCCAAATCCTGTGACCCAGTAATGTGAATGGTGTTTCGCCGGCCTTTCGGGGCCGGCGTTTGCTGATTCAGCCATACAAAAAATAACGGAGCTAACACTATGAGCATTGTGGAAGTCAAAGTCCCGGACATCGGCGACTTCAAGGAAGTCGAAGTCATCGAACTGATGGTCAAGCCGGGCGACACGATCAAGGTCGACCAGTCGCTCGTGACCGTCGAATCGGACAAGGCCAGCATGGAGATCCCGTCGAGTCACGCGGGCGTGGTCAAGGAAATCAAGATCAAGGTCGGCGACAAGGTTGCCGAAGGTTCGCTCGTGCTGCTGCTCGAGGAGGCCGAAGGTGGCGCTGCTGCCGCTGCGCCGGCCGCCGAAGCTGCGCCTGCTGCTTCTGCTGCTGCACCGGCTGCCGCGCCGGCACCTGCTGCTGCTCCGGCACCAGCACCGGCTCCTGCCGCCGCACCTGCACCGGCTGCCGCCCCTGCGCCAGCCGCGCCTGCCGGCGATGCATCCAAAGCCCACGCATCGCCATCGATCCGCAAGTTCGCGCGCGAACTCGGCGTCGACCTGTCGCGCGTGCCCGGCACCGGCCCGAAAAACCGCATCACCCAGATCGACGTGCAGAACTTCGTCAAGGGCGTGATGGCGGCACCTGCTGGCGCACCATCGAAAGGCGGCACCGGCGTCGGCCTCGACCTGCTGCCATGGCCATCGCTCGACTTCTCGAAGTTCGGCCCGACCGAACTGCTGCCGCTGTCGCGCATCAAGAAGATCAGCGGTCCCAACCTGCACCGCAACTGGGTCATGATCCCGCACGTGACGCAGTTCGACGAAGCCGACGTGACCGACCTGGAACAGTTCCGCGTCGATTCGAACGCCGCGCTGGCCAAGCAGAAGTCCGCCGTGAAGCTGACCATGCTCGCCTTCGTCATCAAGGCATCGGTCGCCGCGCTGAAGAAATTCCCGCAATTTAATGCCTCGCTCAGCGAAGACGGCGCGGCGCTGATCCTGAAGCAGTACTACAACATCGGTTTTGCGGCCGACACCCCGAACGGCCTGGTGGTCCCGGTCGTGAAGGATGCGGACAAGAAGACGGTGTCGCAGATCGCGACCGAAATGGGCGAGCTCTCCGCACAGGCGCGCGACGGCAAACTGAGCCCGGCCAACATGCAGGGCGCGACCTTTACCATTTCGTCGCTCGGCGGCATTGGCGGCACGGCCTTCACGCCGATCATCAATGCACCGGAACTGGCGATCCTGGGCCTGTCGAAATCGGCCATGAAGCCGGTCTGGGATGGCGCCGCCTTCCAGCCGCGCCTGATGCTGCCGCTGTCGCTGTCCTACGACCACCGCGTGATCGATGGCGCCGGCGCTGCCCGCTTCGCCGCCTACCTGGCCGAAGTGCTGGCCGACCTGCGCAAAACCCTTCTGTAAGGAGCGCCGAGAATGAGCACTGTTGAAGTAAAAGTCCCGAACATCGGCGATTTCAAGGACGTCGAGATCATCGAACTGATGGTGAAACCCGGCGACACGATCAAGGTCGACCAGTCGCTGATCACCGTGGAATCCGACAAGGCCTCGATGGAGATTCCATCGACCCACGCCGGCGTGGTGAAGGAGTTGAAGGTCAAGGTCGGCGACAAGGTGAACGAAGGTTCGCTGCTGTTGATGATCGAAGAAGGCGCGGGTGCGGCTGCTACGGCGCCTGCGGCTCCCGCCGCGGCCCCTGCTGCCGCACCGGCTGCTGCGCCGGCGCCTGCCGCCGCACCGGCCGCTCCGATTCCAGGCGCGGCCAGCTACAGCGGCCAGGTCGACGTCGAGTGCGAAATGATGGTGCTGGGCGCCGGCCCCGGCGGCTATTCGGCCGCCTTCCGTTCGGCCGACCTCGGCATGAACACGGTGCTGGTCGAGAAGTACGCAACGCTGGGCGGCGTCTGCCTGAACGTGGGCTGCATCCCGTCCAAGGCGCTGCTGCACGTGGCGCACATCATGGACGAGACCGCGCACATGGGCGACCTCGGCGTGTCGTTTGCCAAGCCGGAAGTCGATATCGACAAGCTGCGTGCCTACAAGGACGGCGTCATCAAGAAGATGACGGGCGGCCTGGCCGGCATGTCGAAGGCGCGCAAGGTGACGGTGGTGCAGGGCGTGGGCCAGTTCCTCAGCCCCAACCACATCGAAGTCACCGGTCCCGATGGCGCGAAGAAGGTCGTGAAGTTCGCGAAAGCGATCATCGCCGCCGGCTCCGCCGTGGTGAAGCTGCCCTTCGTGCCGGAAGACCCGCGCATCGTCGACTCGACCGGCGCGCTGGAACTGCGCCAGGTGCCGAAGAAGATGCTGGTCATCGGCGGCGGCATCATCGGCCTCGAGATGGCAACCGTCTACTCGACCCTCGGCGCACGCATCGACGTCGTCGAAATGATGGACGGCCTGATGCAGGGCGCGGACCGCGATGCCGTGAAGGTCTGGCAGAAGTACAACGAAGCGCGCTTCGACAAGATCATGTTGAAGACCAAAACCGTCGGCGTGGAAGCGCTGCCGGAAGGGATCAAGGTCACGTTCGAAGCCGCCGAAGCCGGCGTCGCCGCGCCGGAGCCGCAGCTCTACGACATGGTGCTGGTCGCCGTCGGCCGCAGCCCGAATGGTAAAAAGATCGCCGCTGAAAAAGCGGGCGTGGCAGTGACCGACCGCGGCTTCATCACGGTCGACGGCCAGATGCGCACCAACGTGCCGCACATCTTCGCGATTGGCGACCTGGTCGGCCAGCCGATGCTGGCGCACAAGGCCGTGCACGAAGCGCACGTGGCGGCGGAAGCAGCCCACGGCGAGAAGGCATTCTTTGACGCGAAAGTCATTCCATCGGTGGCCTACACCGATCCGGAAGTGGCATGGGCCGGCATCACCGAAGACGAAGCCAAGCAAAAGGGCGTCAAGGTCGAGAAGGGCCACTTCCCGTGGGCCGCATCGGGCCGCGCCGTTGCCAACGGCCGCGACGAAGGCTTCACCAAGCTGCTGTTCGACGCCGAGACCGGCCGCATCATCGGCGGCGCGATCGTCGGCACGAATGCCGGCGACATGATCGGCGAGATCGCGCTGGCGATCGAGATGGGCGCCGACGGCGTCGATATCGGCAAGACGATCCACCCGCACCCGACGCTGGGCGAGTCGATCGGCATGGCGGCGGAAGTCTACAAGGGCGTCTGCACCGACTTGCCGCCGGCACGCAAGCGCTGATTCGTCAGGGCTGGCGCAGCGAGCAAACCGGGACACGTGTCCCGGTTTTTTTTCGTCTCAAGTCGCTAGCGGTGGGCCGGAATCATCACCCCTTCGCGCTCGCCGGTCACCGCAGGCTCGCCTGGTTCGCGTTCGAGGACGGTCCGGTACAAGACCCCGGCCAGCGCTGCACCCAGCAGCGGCGCGAGCCAGAACAGCCACAGCTGCCCGACCGCCCAGGCGCCGGCAAACAGGGCAGGGCCGGTGCTGCGTGCCGGATTGACCGAGGTGTTGGTGATTGGGATGCTGACCAGGTGGATCAGGGTCAGCGCCAGGCCGATCGCCAGTCCGGCGAAGCCGACCGGCGCGCGCGTATGCGTGGCGCCGAGGATCACCAGCACGAACATGAAGGTCATCACCACTTCCGTGATGAGGGCGGAGCCGAGCGCATAGCCGCCCGGCGAGTGTTCGCCATAGCCGTTGGCGGCGAAGCCGGTCGCGGCGTCGAAGCCGGGCTTGCCGCTGGCGATTGCATACAGGACGCCAGCTGCCGCGATGGCGCCGGCTACCTGGATGAGCATGTAAGGCCCGATCTGTTTCGCCGGAAAGCGTCCGCCGGCCCAGAGGCCGAGCGTAACGGCCGGATTGAAGTGGCCGCCCGAGATCGGACCGAGCGAATACGCGGCGGTGAGCACGGTCAGCCCGAAGGCCAGCGACACGCCCGTCAGGCCGATGCCGACCTCGGGGAAAGAGGCGGCCAGCACGGCGCTGCCGCAGCCGCCGAGCACGAGCCAGAAAGTGCCGATGAATTCGGCGATCAACTTGCGCAACATGGCTATTCCTCCCGAAAAGTACAGGGATCCGTGCCGTCCGCCATGGACGGCGCGCTGCACTTTCCATTCTAGGGAGTCGGCCGCGAGATGCCAGCCGATTCGTACAGCAGCCCGCCTGGATCACGACGCGGGCCGCGGCGCACGCCTACATCTGCCTGAACAGTTCCACATAATTGCGGCTCACCACCAATTCCTCGCTGCGTCCCTTGAGCCTGACCAGCAAGCGGCCGCGAAAATCCGTGCGCGTGCCTGCCACATGGCGTGCCGCTACGATCACGCTGCGGTGGATTTGCCAGAACTGCTGCGGATCGAGCTGCTCCTTCAGTTTGCTCAGCGGCGTGCGGATCAGGCTTTCGCCCTCGGGCAGGAAGATGCTGGTGTATTTGTCCTTGCTCTGGAACCAGACCACCTCGTCGATCGCGATCAGGCGCGTTTCCTGGCCCTGGGCGGCGCGGATCCACTGCAGCGGCGCTGCGGCCGGGGCGGGCGCCACGCCGAGCTGGCGCAGCAGGGCCTGCAAGGCATCGGGCGCTACGACAGGCGCCGGCGCACGCAGCGCTTCGCGCAGGCGCGCCACCGTGCGCGTCAGGCGCTCCAGGCCGATCGGCTTGAGCAGGTAGTCGAATGCGGCGTGTTCGAAGGCGTTCAGGGCGTACTGTTCGTGCGCTGTCGTGAACACGATGCGCGGCGGCTTGCCGCCGGCGCACAGGCGCCCGGCCAGGTCCAGGCCGGTCAGGCCGGGCATCTGGATGTCGAGAAAGACGACGTCGGGCCCGAGTTCGTCGATCAGTTCCAGCGCCTGCACGCCGTTGGCGGCGCGCGTAATTGCCAGCTCCGGCCAGGCCAGGGCCAGCTGGGCTTCGAGGTAATGGAGCAGATGCGGTTCGTCGTCGGCGATCAGGGCGCGGATGGGGTCGATGATGGCACCAGTAAAGGAAGCAGCAGGCGTGCAGTCACGCCGCAGGGTTGGTTGTCGAACAGTTGCAGCCGGGCTTGCGGTCCGTGCAGCTGGCGCACGCGCTCGCGCAGGTTGGCCAGGCCCACGCCGCCGCCCGGCCGCGGCGGCGCCGTGCCCAGTCCGAGGCCGCTGTCGGCGACTTCGATGCACAGGACATCGCCGTCGACGCGCGTGCGCACCACGATCTCGCCACCGGCCAGCTTCGGTTCGATGCCGTGCATGACCGCGTTCTCCACCAGCGGCTGCAGCAGCATCGGGGCGATCGGCAGCGCACGGCAAGCCGGGTCGGTCTCGATGCGGTAGCGCAGGCGCGCGCCCATGCGTACGGCCAGCACGTCGAGATAGGCACTCACCTGGTCGAGTTCGCCCCCCAGGGTCGCGGACTCGGCGCGGCTGGCGGCGAGACTCGCGCGCAGGTAATCGATGAAGCGCTCGAGCATGCGGCGCGCCTCTGCAGGCCGGGTGTCGATCAGGCCGAGCACATTGGCCAGCGTGTTGTAGAGGAAGTGCGGCTCGATCTGGGCCTGCAGCGCGCGCAGGCGCGCCTCGGCCAGCAGGCGGCTGGCGGTCGCAAACTGTTCCTGCTGGCGCGCGAGCGCCGTTGCGTGGGCAACGCGGCGCTCGACCAGCAGCAGCATGACGCGGATGGTGATGACCGAGAACACCGTACTTACCAGCACCATCATGACCATGCCTGTCCCGAATACCTTCAAGGGGGTGGCCCAGTGCAGCACGATCTGCCCCAGCATCACGCCGCAAAACGCGCCGATGCCGATGACGACCAGTTGCCGGCGCCTTGCGTCGCGGCCGCCCTGAGCCATCACGATGGGCGCCAGGCGCCGCAGTGCGGCCAGGGCGCCATGGATCAGGAAGCCGGCCAGGTTTGCCCTCAGCAGCATCGCGCCCAGGCTGGCGAGCAAGGGGCCCGGACGCGGCGCAAGCAGCTGCTCGCCCGCCGTCAGCACCAGCGCGACCAGGCAGTTCAAGACCAGCGTATAGCCAATGTCGTGCAGTGGCGAGCGGCGCAGGCGGCGAGACGGCATGATCGCTTCGAGCGGATGCAGGCCCGGCGCCGGGCGCGCGGAAGGGAAAGGGTTCATGTACGAGACCATATCAAGTCGACAGGAAGTTACCATGAAAACAGTGGGGCGTGCGATAGGGCAACTTGGCCATGGCCAGTGGACCGCCGCCAATGTGCGCCGCGTCGAAGACAGTCAGCACGCTCACGCCCGCGCGCGTGTCCTGCGCGACCCCGACCAGGTAGCCGTCGGTTTCCGAGCGCGGGTTGCGGCGCGGCACCAGCACGTGCTCCTCGACCTGCCAGCCGGCGCCGAAGCGAAAGCTGTCGGCCTTGCCGCTGTCGGTATCGACCAGGTTCACGGTATCGAGTATAAGTGCCGGATTGGCGCTGTCGCTGCTGAGCAGGGCCAGGCGCCGGTGGCGCGCGCCGACGCGTTGGGGCATCACGCGCGGGAACTCCGCCGGCCCGAACAGGCGGCTGGCGCGGGCCTGGCCACTGGCGTAATCGAGGCAGACCTGCACGACCTGGCTGCGCCCGGGATCGTTCGGCTGGCGCTCGCCGCGCATCAGCTGGCCGAGCTTGTCGAGCGCATCGCCTTCGTGCAGGACGGCGTCGAAGCGGGTGCAGGCGCCGTCTTCCCAGGCGTTTCCGAGGTGAAAAACCATGCGCGGCGGAAGTTCGAACACCTGGCGTACGGCGAGCGTCTCCTTGGCCACCACGACCACCCGCATCGGACGCGCCTGCGCACCGCTGCCGGCCCAGACGTGGCGCGCGGCCAGGCTCAGGCTGCGGTCAAGGCTGAAGTCGTAGGGCGGCACCAGGAAGATCAGGTGCTTGGCGCTGACCACGAAGTCGTGCACGAAATTGAACTGCGGCACATCCACGACCGCGCTGCGCAGCAACTCGCCGGCCGCGCCGATCCGGTACAGGGCAAGGCGGTCGGCGCCGTGGGCCATGCCGAAATTCCACAAACCCCCATCCGGATCGGTTTTGGGGTGCGCCGAGAATGGCATGCCGCGCAAGTCGTCGCGCCAGGTCTTGATGCCGACCGTGGCGAGCGAATCGGGATCCATCTCGGTGGCCGAACCGCCTTCCCAGAGCGCATACAGGCGGCCGTTGAAGGGCAGCAGGTTGGTGTTGGCGGCATTCACCGCGTCGTTGCTGCGCACGGGCCGCCGGGTCACCATGGTGCCGAAGGCGGGCATGAGGAACTGGCCGGCGCGCGACTCGGCGGTGTAGCGTTCGGTTTCGACGAAGCGCCCGCGGTGGCCGACCTTGCCATCGGCGATCGTCCAGCGCTGGGCAAAGCCGTCGCCGTCGAACCAGTGGTGATGACGTTCGCCGCCGAGTTCGAAGCGGCCCGGCCCGTTGCGAAAGAAACTGCCGCGCAGGTCCGCCGGCAGCCGGCCCTTGAGGGTGGCTTGCCCCGCTTGGGCACCGGCCAGGTCGGCATATACGGCGAGCGAGGGGTCGCGCGCGAGGGCGGCGTGGAAGCGGCGGTAAGTCTCGGCGTCGGCACGCGCGGCGCCGGACAGGGCGAGGGCGCCCAGGCCCGCACCGGCGGCAAGGAAATGGCGGCGGTCCATGGCGGCCTCAGCGCAGCGAAACGGTGACAGTCGTGCCCGCTTGCGGCAGGGTAAATTTCGCCTGGTCGAAGGAGGGCGGCCCCATGTTGCCAATCGCATTGTTGCTGAAGGCATAGTCTTCGACCGGCAGGCCGATGGCGTTGCGATCCATCTTGCCGTTGCCGTTGGCGTCGTGGTACAGCGCGATGCCGTAGTCCCCTGCCGGCAGGTCCTTGAACACGACTGTGGTGCTGCCGGCGGTGGCCGGCGCGGCGCTGGTCCTGACGCTCCCCTTCAGGAAGCCGTCGGCCGAATCGTAGAGCGCAACCATCAGCTGGCCCTGGGTGGTCTTGACGTCGTCGATACGAATCGCCAGGTCGCCGGCATGGGCGGCGCCGGCAGTCAAGGCGAGGGCAAGGAAGACGGTGTGGATCGGGTTCATGGAAAGACTCCATTCGGTTGAAAGTGGAGTCACTGTAGTGGCGCAGCGTGCCGGGTGTGGGGGGATGCGACGAAGCGCTGCGGGAGGGCGCGAAGCGCATGGATGCGGCGCGAAATGCACGCGGGCGACGGGCTGGCGCGCTGACATATTTTCATCTTGCGCCACGCTCCAGCCGCGCTATGATGGAGACGCGCACGGCGAGCCGATGCTACGCCGAACGCAGATGCGTGTCACAGGAGACTGACATGGAAGAGCACGGCACTGAATTTGTCGGGACGCTGTTCGTCCTGCCCGCATCGCGGGCTTTCGAGCTCAGTACAACGCTGCACGGCTTGCCGGTCACGCTGACCGGCACCGTGGCCCAGCACCTGGCGGCTCAGTTCGCCGGCAACGATGCGGCGGGCGAGCACATCGACGTGCGCCAGCTCAGCCTGCATCCGCGCCGCGTCGAGATCCTCACGCGCGAGACCCATGAACGGCACCGCGCGCCGCGCAAGGTGCATTTCCTGATGCGGGTGATCGACGGCGGCCTGCATCCGGCGCCGCACGAGGCAACGACCAGCGCTTGAGCGAACCGTGCGTTAGCGCAGGCGTACGTTAGCTGTCGCCTGCCCCTCGCCCACCTCGAACGCCGCGTCCTCGAAACCTGGCGGGCCGAACTTGCTGCGCGCATCGCGGCTGAAGCCGTAGGGCTCCTTCGGGATGCCGAGCAGGTTGCGGTCGAGCTCGCCGTTGCCGTTCTCGTCCTGGTAGGCCAGCACGGCCCAAGTGCCGCTCGGGACGCCCTTGACGCTGACCGTCGTCTCGCCCGCCTGGGCCGGCGCCGAGGCGCTGTAGGCGCACTGCTTGAGGAAGCGCTCCTTGTCGCAGACGGCGACGTTGACCTTGCCTTTCGCGCTCACGCCGGCGACGCGTACCTCGATGGTCGCCGCCGAGGCTGTGCCGAAGCACAGCAGCATGGCGCCGGACAGGGTAATGCGGTACAGCTGCTTCATTCTCGATTCTCCTGATGGTTGTCGGTGCAAGAGCGGGACAGCGCCAATATGGGGCCCGTGTGCGCGGGCGCGTATGGTAGGCTGTGTTCCACCCCTTCCTACTTTTTTGCTGCATCCATGTTGCTCAATACCCTCATCGTCCTGGCCACCGTCGTCTTCATGGAAGTGTTTTCCATCGTCGCGCACAAGTACATCATGCATGGCTTCGGCTGGGGCTGGCATCGCTCGCACCACGAGCCGCGCACCGGCTGGTTCGAAAAGAACGATTTGTTTGCCGTCGTCTTCGCCGGTGTCGCCATCGCCCTGATCTGGTTCGGCACCGAAGGCGCCTGGCCGCTGCAATGGATCGGCGCCGGCATGACGGCCTATGGCGCGCTCTACTTCATCGCCCACGACGGCCTGGTGCACCGGCGCTGGCCCTTTAAATACACGCCGCGCGGCGGCTACGCCAAGCGGCTGTACCAGGCGCACCGCATGCACCATGCGGTCGAGGGCAAGGATGGCGCGGTCTCGTTCGGCTTCCTGTACGCGCCTTCGGTCACGACCCTGAAGCGCCAGCTCCAGGCGCTGCATGGCGGAGCGCCGCAGCGTCCTGCGCGGGACGCTGCCACAAGCCGCCAGGACGCGGCCTGACCGGCTTCACGCGCGACAGCAGCGCTTCCACGCCGCCTTTCGCCAGCAGTTTCAGCTTGGTCGCCTTCGAGGTGCCGACCCGCTCGTCCCAGGCGCGCGGACCGCGTGCTTTGACTTCGATCCCGATCTGGCGGTAGACGTTGCGCGCAGTGGCGATCGCCCAGGCCGAGCGCAGGGGCAGGGCGCGGATGCCGTCCAGCGACGAGTCGTAATACGGCTCCGCATGCGCGACCAGGCGCGCCGCCACCTTGGCCAGCGCGATCCGGTGTTGCGGCAGGGCGAGTTCGGCTGGCGGAATCCCGGCTTCCGCCAGCCACTGCGCCGGCAGGTAGCAGCGCCCTATGCCGGCGTCGTCGACGATGTCGCGCGCGATGTTCGTCAGCTGGAAGGCCAGCCCCAGGTCGCAGGCGCGGTCCAGTACCTGCTCGTCCTTTGCGCCCATGATCGAGGCCATCATCAGGCCGACGACGCCGGCTACGTGGTAGCAGTAGCGCAGCGTGTCCTCGATCGTCTCGTAGCGCACTTCCTCGACATCCATGCCGAAACCGGCCAGGTGGTCGAAGGCATAGCGCGGCGCGATGGCGTGGCGCAGCGCCACTTCCTGGAAGGCGGCGAAGGCCGGGTCCGGCATCTTCTCGCCCGCATAGGCGCGGCGCGTCTGCTCGTAGAGCTGCGCCAGTTCGGCATGCGGGTCATGCGAGGGCGCCGCCACGCCAAAGCCGAGCTCCTGGCCATCGACCACGTCGTCGCAATGGCGGCACCAGGCGTAGAGCATCAGCACGCTGCGCCGGGTGGCGGCATCGAACAGTTTGGCGGCGGCTGCAAAGCTTTTCGAGCCGACCTTGATGGTCTCGGTCGCGTGCTCGAGCAGCGACCCGTTCACGACGGCGTTCATGCGGCCACCTGTCCCAGCATCAGGCCGGCGGTGGCCTTGGCCGAGCCGATCACGCCCGGCACGCCTGCGCCCGGATGGGTGCCGGCGCCGACCAGGTAGAGGTTGGCCAGGTCCTTGTCGCGGTTGTGCGGGCGGAACCAGGCGCTTTGCGTGAGCACCGGTTCCAGCGAAAACGCCGAGCCGACGTGGGCGTTGAGCTGGTCGCGGAAGTCGAAGGGGGTGAAGATGCGGCTGGTGACGAGCTGGCTGCGCAGGCCCGGCATGTAGCGCTCTTCCAGGTAGTCGAAAATCTTGTCGCGGTAGATCGGGCCAACGACGTCCCAGTCGATGTCGGCATTTCCCAGGTGCGGCACGGGCGCGAGCACGTAGTGACTGCCGCAGCCCGGGGGCGCGAGCGACGGGTCGGTGACGCAGGGTGCGTGCAGGTAGAGCGAGAAGTCGTCGGCCAGCGTGTCGCCATTGAAGATCTCGTCGATCAGGCCGCGGTAGCGCGGGCCGAAGCAGACCGTGTGGTGCTGCAGCTGGCTGTGGTGGTGGTTCAGCCCGAAATAAATCACGAACAGCGAATTACTGAAGCGCTTCTTCTGCAGGCTGGCGCCTTCGGCCAGGCCGCGCGGGTGCTGGTTCAGCAGCGACGCGTAGGTGTGCACCACGTCGGCATTCGAGGCCACCGCGTCGGCCGGGAACAATCGCCCGTCCTCCAAACGCACGCCGCTGGCGCGCTCGCCCCGCGTTTCGATCTGCGCTACCGCGGCATTGAGTTCCAGGCGCCCGCCGATGTCCTCGAACAGGCGCACCAGGCCGTTGACCAGTGCGCCGGTGCCGCCGCGCGGGAACCAGACGCCCCAGCGCCGCTCCAGTGCGTGGATCAGCGTGTAGATCGAGGAGGTGGCGAAGGGGTTGCCGCCGACCAGCAGCGAGTGGAAGGAAAAGGCCTGGCGCAGGTGCTCGTGTTCGACGAACTTCGACACCATGCTGTAGACGCTGCGCCATGCCTGGAGCTTGGCCAGCTGCGGGCCGGCCGCGACCATGTCGCGGAAGGTGAGGAAGGGCACGGTGCCGAGCTTGACATAGCCTTCTTCGAACACGGCCTTCGAGTAGGCCAGGAAGCGCTGGTAGCCCGCCACGTCGGCTGGATTCATGGCGTGGATCTGGCGGTCGAGCGCTTCCTGGTCGTTGGCGTAATCGAAGTGGCTGCCGTCTTCCCAGCACAGGCGGTAGAAGGGCGCGACCGGCAACATCTCCACGTAGTCTTCGATACGCTTGCCGGCCAGCGTGAACAGCTCTTCGATGCAGGACGGATCGGTGATGACGGTCGGACCGGCGTCGAACACGAAGCCCTGGTCTTCGTAGACATAGGCGCGTCCGCCCGGCTTGTCGCGCTTTTCCAGCAGGGTCGTTTGCGTGCCGCCGGCCTGCAGGCGGATCGCCAGGGCCAGCCCGCCGAAGCCGGCGCCGATGACAACCGCGGTTTTGGGGGATGCTGCGTTCATTCTGATTTCCTGATCTGACTGGGGTGAAGCATGCGGGCGGCGTGCATGGCCGCGCGCACGGGTACGGGAGGTTTGCCGCTGAGGATGCGCGCCTTGTCGAACAGGCGCAGCCGCGCGGCGTAAAAGCGTTCGATCAGCGGCGCCGGCAGGCGGTAGAAGCGCGCCATGACGCGCCAGCGCTTGTCCGGGCTGCCGGCCAGGAACAGCATGCGGTTCAGGAGCCTGAAGAAACCCTGGCTGCGCCATGCGGCGTTGGCTTCGCGCCGGATCGCGTCGAACAGGGCAGGCGCACGCAGGTCGGGCAGGGCGGCGATGCGCTCGGCCAGGCGCACCGCGTGCGGCAGCGAATAGCCGGTCGTCGCGTGGAACAGCCCGGCGCGCAGGCCCGAGGCCGGCTGGCCATACAGGTCGCGCCAGAAGCCGTCGACGTCGCCCGCCAGCACGATCGGCAGCGAGCCGTGTTCTTCGCGCAGCACCTCGGCGATGTCCCAGCCGCGCGCCTGCGCATAGGCCGCGATGTTGGCGCGCAGCCGTTCCGGCTCCCAGGCCTGGGTATCGACGTAGTGGGTGTCCTCGATCAGGATGCGGTCGGGCCCGAAGGGCAGCAGATAGACGAAGCGGTAGCCGCCCTGCTGCTCCACGCTGGCGTCCATGATCACGGGTGCGCTCAAGCGATGTGGGACAGTCAGTCTCACTTCCTGGCCGAGGAAAGTCTGGTAGCCGAGCGCCAGGCGCGTGCTCGGCTGCGGGCCGCGGCCGTCGACGACGGCGCCCGCGTGGAGAAGCTCGCCGCCAACCAGCAGCACCGTGGTCGGGGTGACGGCTTCCACCTGCGCGCCGGTGCGCAGGGCCGGGCCCAGCGCGCCCTTGATCACGCGGGCGAAATCATCGGAGGCGATGCTGGCATAGCCGCTTTCGAGCGTGCGCGCGTGACCGGGAAAGACGACCTCGTAGCGCGGCCAGCGGCTGCCGACCAGGGGCGCGATCCAGGCATGCTGGTCCGCGTCCAGGTCACCGTCGTGGAAGGACCAGGTGTGGTTGCCGCCGATCTCGCTGCCCGCTTCCAGCAGCAGGATGTTCAGTTCCGGACGCTGGGTGCGCAGGCGCCAGGCGATCAGGCCATTGGCCAGCCCGCCGCCGACGAGAATGAGGTCGTAGGCGCGCTTATCCACGCTGCACCGCGCTGCGTGTGTCGATGCCCAGCGCCGCTTCGACGATATCGGCCGCGCGCGCACTGCCGCCGGCTTGCCGGACGCCGTCGGCCAGCGGCAGGCAGCGCTGTTTGAACGCCGGCTCGTCCAGCAGGCGGCGCAGATGGCGCGCGAGCATGGTGCTGCTTGTAAAACGCGGCGAGGCCGACAGGCCGACACCCGCATGGCGGATGCGCGCCGCCACGCCCGGCTGGTCGAAGGCGATCGGCAGCGCCAGTACAGGCGTGTGGGCCGCGGCTGCATCCATCACCGTGTTCAGGCCGGCGTGCGAAATGACAACGTCGGCCCGCGCAATGGCCGCCTCCTGCGGCGCAAACGCGCAGACCCAGGTCGCGCCAAGGCGTTCGAGCGAGGCCGCCTGGCGCGCGTCGAGACCGCCGCAATGCGCAATCAGGAGCTGGGCGTCGAGCTTGCGGCAAGCCCTGGCGATGCGCTTGAATATATCAAGGCGATGCCCCTGCAGGGTGCCGAGCGACGCGAAGATGAAGGGGCGGTCCTGCTTGATGTCGGGCAGGGCCTCGATGCGGGCCGGCGCCTTGTGGCTGGCCGCGCGCAAGGGGCCGACATGGTGAAAGCCTTGGGGCAGCGCCTGGCGTGGAAACTCGAAGGCGCTCACGGTCTGGCTGATCTGCGCCAGCGGCGACAGGCATTCGTGCAGGGCGCCGCGCAGCGGGATGCCGAGGCGCTCCGACTCGCTTTCGATGGCGCGCCGGTGCGGCGTCATCATCCAGTCGTAGACCCGGGTGCTGCCTTCGAACATGTGCAGCGAGCGCTCGCTGGCGCCCCAGTCGAAGGGCATCACCGGCAGCGGAATGCCGCGCTCGCGGTTCACCGGCAGCGCGCAGGCAACCGAGATGAAGGGCAGTCCGAGCGACTCGGCCACCATGCCGCCGGCAGCTTCCATCTGGTCGGCCAGCACGGCGTCGATCCCGAGCTGTTCGAAGGCCGTGGGCAGTTCGCGGCACAGCATGCTGGTGGTGGCGGCCATGTCGAGGATCACGCGGCGCAGGCCGAGCGGGCCGCCGGGATTGGCTGCACGCCGCAGCGACTGCGCCAGCGACCCGGCCGGATGGCTGCTCAGGCCGACCGCGTGGAAGCCGAGCCGCGCATCGTTCAGGTAGGCAGAGGCGTCCGGGCGCTGCAGGAAGGTGACACGGTGGCCGCGTTCGACCAGGGCCAATGCCAGCGCCGACAGCGCGCTGACATGACTGTAGAAGGCAGGAGCGACCACGCCGAAATGCGCCATGGGGTGTCTCCGGCTAGCCGTGCTGGTTCAAGGGCGATGCAGCGTTCAATGGTGCACCGGGGTCCCGGCGGCGCTGCTCGCCGCGAAACGGAAACCCGCACCTTGCCCGAACAGGGTGCCGACAAAGCGGCGCGTGCGCTGCTTGGCGCCGATGGCATCGGTGAGATAGCGGTCGGCGTCGTCGAGGTGGGTGGCCAGGCGCTTCCTCGCTTCTTCGAAGCCGAGGACGTTGGTCAGGGTGGCCTTGCCGAGGTCCTTGCCGGTGTCTTTACCAGTCACGCTACTGTCCATGGAGACATCGTCCTGGAAGTCGTCGCGGATCTGGAAGGCGTGGCCGGCGGCGAGCGCAAAGGCGCGCAGCGATTCGGCGACGCAGTCGTCGGTTTCGGCCAGGATCGCGGCCATGTCGACCGAAACGCCCAGCAGCACGCCGGTTTTCAGTTCGTTGGTCGTGGCGATTTCCTGTTCCGAACGCTGGCCGCCGGCGCGCAGGTCTTCGAACTGGCCGCGCACCAGGCCTTGCGTGCCGACCGTTTCGGCCAGCTTGGCCACCAGGCGCGTACGCACCGCAGCCGGAATGCCGGGCGCGCTGGCAAGCACGCCGAAGGCGCGGCTGAGCAGGGCCACCGAGGCGAGGATGGCGACGTCTTCGCCATACTGCACGTGAATGGTCGGCTGGCCGCGGCGCAGCGCGGCATTGTCCATGCAGGGCATGTCGTCCAGGATCAGCGAAGCGGCATGCACCATCTCGACGGCGCAGGCGATGTCGGCCAGGGCAGGAGAGGCGCAGCCGAGGTCGCGTGCGACCAGCATCAGTAGCAGCGGACGCATGCGCTTGCCGGCGCTCAGGGTGCCGCTACGCATGGCTGCGGTCAGGGCATCGCTGCCATTGGCGCTGTCGGGCAGCAGCTGCGCCATGCGTGCTTCGAACTCGTGCCGGATCGCGGCGAGTTCCGTCAGCCAGGGATCTCCCCTTTTTTCCATGTTGAGTCCAGTGAGCCGTCCAGTCATCGTAGTCATACGCCGATCCTTGCTGATTGTTCATTGACGAATATTGATGAATTCGTAATTCATCATACCGGAAACCACTTTGTAGAATCCTCAATTATTCAATGGTGTCGTTCGTTTCCCCGTCAAATTTGACGGTTTTCTAGGTGCAACTTGCGTGGTGTCCCGCGCTTGTCCCGGAAAAGATCATGGGAGCGAAGGTGCCGCAGCGCAGGCAGGGGGCGGATGGCCGTAAAAAATGCCGCTGGGCGCAAGCCGGACGGCATTTTCAGGGTGGCGCCACCAGGGCGCCGGATCGGCAATCAGCCGTAGCTGGTCCAGCTTTGCGGGATGTCGATATGCCCCGACTTGGCGGCATCGGCGTAGGAACGCATTTCAGCGATCACCGCTTCGAGCTGCTCGGCACCCGGGTTCAGCAGGAAGCCCTTGACGCGCTCTTGCAGGGAAGCCTGCTGATCATGCCATTCGTAACGGGAAGTCTTGCTCATAATGCCCCCTTGCGGACCGCTGTGATGTTCTTGTTGGTATCCATGACATCCTCCTTGAAGTAGGGGGTCAGTTTCGCACAGCGGTTGCGCCGGATCGGTGCGATGCCGCACATTTCGCTCAGCCGTAGGCTAGTTCAACACCGCGCGGTAGAACAGCTCGAGCCGTTGCCCCAGCAGGCGATGCGCCTCGGCGCGGGTCGGCTGCTCATGCGGGAACACGAAGCGCTGCATGGCGTCGCCCGAAATCCAGCTGGTGAGAAAAGCGGGCAATTGTTCGAAGGGCAGGTCGGCGCGCAATTGCGCACGGATGTCCTCACGCGCGAAAAAACGTTCGAGCATTTCGCGCGTCAGGCGCGGCCCGGCGTCGTAGAAAGTACGGGCCAGTTCCGGATTGTCGGCCGCTTCCGCGATCACCACGCGCTGCATCGCAATCAATTGATCCTGGCAAAGCAGGTCGAAGAACTGGCGCGCGAAATCATCCACCACCTCGCGAAACGGGCGCTGGTCGTGTTCCATGTCGCGCATGTGAAAGTAGGCGTCGCGGCGCGACATCAACACCGCTTCGAGCAGGCCGGCCTTGCCGCCGAACTTGACGTAAATGGTGCGCACGGCAACGCGCGCCGCACGGGCGATGGACTCGAGGCTGGTGCGGGTATAGCCGTTGGCCAGGAACAGTTGCGCGGCAACGTCGATCAGGTCCTGCATGCGCGCTTCGACGTCGCTCGCCTTGGGACGGCCGGCGCCGCGCAGGGAGGCTGCGCTATTGGCTTGCAATGATTTACTCATGGCGTCACTGTAAATCAGCGGCAAATGAAATGCAACCGTTTCATTTCTTGACGAACTGAAGCGCTTGCCGAATAATGTAGGAAAACCCTTAGTCTATTTTCGGAGTTGCTCCATGTCCCAAACGCAGCCTTCGCTCGAGCAGAAGCCGCTCGGCAATCCTCCCGCCGCATCCGCACCCGCATCGGCTGCCGCCGGCAAGACCCCGCCGAACAAGCGCGTGCTGACCGTCGTCGCGCTGATCGCGATCGCGGCTGCCCTTGCCGGCGGGCGCATGTGGTACCGCAGCCATAACTTCGTCGATACCGAGAATGCCTATGTGTCCGGCCACGTGCACCCGGTGTCGGCGCGCATCGCCGGCGTCGTCACGCGCGTGCTGGTGGAAGACAACCAGCATGTGAAAGCGGGCGACGTCATTGCCGAACTCGATCCGGCCGACCAGCACGTGCGCGTCGAGCAGATCGAAGCGCAGATCGCCAGCGCCAGGCAGCAGGTGATCCAGGGCGATGCGCAGGTAGCGCAAGTGCGTGCCCAGGCCCAGGCGGCGCAAGCCCAGGTCGGCCAGTCGCAGGCCCTGGCACTGCGCGCGCGCCAGGACGCCGAGCGCTTCAGCCAGCTCTATACGAAGCAGATGAAGGCCGTCTCGAAAGCCGAAGTCGACGCCGCCAACGCCGCGCGTAGCGCCGCCGCCGCCGACGTGACCGCGCGCCGCGACAACGCCACCGCCGCCCAGGCCCAGATCACCGCCGCCTCCTCGGCGCGCGACGTCCTGAAAGCCCAGATCAAGGTGCTGCAGGCGCAGTTGAAGGACGCGAAGCAGCAGGTGGGCTACAGCCGCATCCTGGCGCCTGTGGACGGCCGCATCGGCCGGCGCAGCGTGGAAGTGGGCGCGCGCGTGCAGCCGGGCCAGCAGCTGGTCGCCGTGGTCGAAGACAAGGTCTGGGTCACCGCCAATTTCAAGGAAACCCAGCTCGCCGGCCTGAAGCCCGGCCAGGAAGTCGAACTCCAGGTCGACGCGCTGCCGGACGAACACCTGGTCGGCCGCGTCGACAGCTTCTCGCCGGCCTCGGGCAACCAGTTCGCGCTGCTGCCGGCCGATAACGCGACCGGCAACTTCACCAAGGTCGTGCAGCGCGTGCCGGTGAAAATCACCCTGGCCCCTGGCGACGTGCAGCGCCTCACGGGCCGCCTGGTACCGGGCATGTCGGTGGTGGCGGAAGTGGACCTGCGCCAGAAGATGGAAGCGAAACGCGCGGAGCCGGCACGCACCGCGCAGGCAGCGCAGCCGGTGAAGTAAGGGGTCTGCCATGACCAGTTCCACCAAGGCGGCAGCGGCCGTCTTCCCCGGCGCGCCCGCCGCCGGTGCGCAGATCGATCTGCGCACCTGGATCGCGGTCGCCGCCGGCATGCTCGGCGCCTTCATGGCGGTGCTCGACATCCAGATCACCAATTCGTCGCTGCGCGACATCCTGGGCACGCTCAATGCGACCCAGGAAGAGGGCTCCTGGATCTCGACCGCCTACCTGTGCGCCGAGATCGTCGTCATTCCGATGACGGCGCTGTTCGCCCGCGCCTTCGGGGTGCGCCGTTACATGATCGGCACGACCTCCCTGTTCCTGGTGTTCTCGACCTTGTGCGGCGCCGCCTGGAACCTGGAGAGCATGATCGTCTTTCGCATGCTGCAGGGCTTTACGGGCGGCGCGCTGATCCCGATGGCGATGACGCTGGTGATGACGCGCCTGCCAAGCTCCAAGCGCGCGGTCGGCATGGCCATCTTCGGCCTGACCGCGACGCTGGCGCCGGCCATGGGGCCCACCCTGGGCGGCTACCTTTCCGAGATCTACGGCTGGCCCTCGATCTTCTATATCAACTGGGTGCCGGGCGTGCTCCTGATCGCCGGCATGGTGTATGGCCTGGACCGCGAGCCATCGCAGGCGAGCTCACTGCTCAATGCCGACTGGCTGGGCATCGGCCTGATGGCGATGGGCCTGGGTTGCCTGACGATCTTCCTGGAAGAGGGCAATTCGAAGGACTGGTTCGATTCGCAGTTCATCATCACCTTTGCCGCGCTGGCGCTGATCGGCATCCTCGGCTGGGTAGCGAACAGTTTCACGCGCCAGCAATCGTTCGTGAATCTGCGCCTGTACGGCCAGCGTAATTTTCTGGTCGCAACCGTGCTGTCGGCCGTCACCGGCATGGGCCTGTATGGCTCGTCCTACCTGCTGCCGCTGTATCTCGGCCAGATTGCCGGTTATACGCCCATGCAGATCGGCGAGGTGATCGCCTGGGTCGGCCTGCCGCAGCTGCTGGTGATGCCGTTCGCCGCGGCCCTGTCCTCGAAAGTCGACAACCGCATCCTGTGCAGTTTCGGCCTGCTGCTGTTCGGCGGCTCCTGCCTGATGAATGCCTTCATGGACGCCAGCACCGGCTACGACCAGCTGATGTGGACCCAGGTGGTCCGCGCCATCGGCCAGCCCTTCGTGATGCTGACGCTGTCGAATTTCGCGATGCAGGGCGTGGCCCCGAAGGACATGCCGTCGGCCTCGAGCCTGTTCAACATGACGCGCAACCTGGGCGGCTCGATCGGCATCGCGATGCTGGCGACTTCGCTCACCAACCGCGAGCACTTCCATTCGGCGCGCCTGGGCGAATCGGTCTCGAGCTATGCGGCGCCGACCCAGGAACGCATCGAGCAGATGACGCAGGCCTTTATTTCAAGCGGCATCGATCCGGCCACCGCCGCCAGCCAGGCACTGGCCGCGCTCGACCGCATCGTGCGGCGCGAAGCCTATGTGATGGCCTATAACGACGGCTTCTTTATCGTCGGGATCATCCTGGTGGGATGCATCGCCGCGGTCTGGCTCGCCGACAAGGTCAAGTCCCCCGGCGGCGCCGGCGGTGGCGGCCACTGATTACTTGAAGAGATGAGAAAAACGATGTTCGATTCCTTTAGCAGGATGTTCCCGCAACGCGCCCTGACCGTCGGCGCGGCCGCTGCCCTGGCCTTGGCGGCCAGCGGCTGTTCCACCATCGGCCCCAATTTCAGCGCACCGAAAACGGTCGAAGCACCGGCCTATCGCCACGTCGCGGCGCCGGCGGCTGCGGCGGTCGATACTGCGGCGGTCGACACCGCGCGTTTGCCGGCCAACTGGTGGACCGTGTTCAACGATGCCACCCTGAGCGGCCTGGAAGAACGCGCACTGCGCGACAACCCGGGCGCAAAAGCAGCGGCCGAGCGCCTGCTGCAGGCCAGGGCCCAACTGGGGGTGCTGCGCGCAGGCCAGTCGCCGAACGTGTCGGTGAATGCCGGCGTGTCGAATTCGCGCAGCTCGGCCGAGACCCCGCAGGGACTGGCGCTGGGCGGGCGTTCGATCGAAGGCAACACCTTCAGTGTGGGCGCGGCGCTGTCGTATGAACTCGATCTGTGGGGCCGCGTGCGGCGCGTGGTCGAAGCGGCCGATGCCCAGACGCTGGCAACCCAGGACGACCGCGACGGCGTGCTCCTGCTGTTGTCGAGCCAGGTGGCGCAAAGTTACTGGCAGCTGCGCGGGCTGGACACCGAACAGGCGATCCTGCGCGACGCATTGGCCGCGCGCCGCGAAGCGCAGGAACTGGTCCAGGCGCGTTTTGACGCCGGCCTCTCGAACGAACTCGATTTTGCGCGTGCGCGCGTCGAACGGGCGAATGCCGAAGCCGACCTGCACGAGGTGCAGCGCCAGCGCAACCAGGTCGAACACGCGCTGGCGGTGCTGGTCGGCAGCTCGCCGAGCACGCCGCTGCTGCCGGTGGATGCGAAGCCGCTGCTGCCGCTGCCGCCAAGCATTCCGGTCGGCCTGCCGGCCAACCTGCTGTTCCAGCGTCCGGACCTGGCGGCCAGCATCGCCAATTTGCGCGCCGCGAATGCGCAAGTGGGCGTGGCCGAGGGCATGTTCTATCCATCCGTGACGCTGACCAGCAATTTCGGCTACGCCTCGCAATCCCTGCGCGACCTGACCGGCGGCGATGCGCGCCAGTTCTCGGTTGGTCCGCTCGCCTTGTCGCTGCCGATTTTCGACGGCGGGCGCAACCAGGCCAACCTCGACCTCTACAAGGCGCGCTACGCGGAAGCGGTGGCGAACCACGAGAACCGCCTGTTGACCGCCCTGCGCGAAGTCGAGGACGCGCTGTCGGACGTCCAGCAGCGCCAGAAGCAAGGCGACGTACAGGCCGAGGCGCAAGCCGCATCCGCCCGCGCCCTGCTGGTGGCGCAGGCGCGCTACGAGCGCGGCATGTCATCCTATCTCGATGTCACCGATGCCCAGCGCAGCGCGCTGGCCGCCGACCGCGCCGCCGCGCAAATCCGCACCCAGCGCTTGCTGGCCTCGGTCGCCGTGGCCCGCGCGCTTGGCGGCGGCTGGTCGGAAGCGCCGGCGATGGCGACGGTGCGCTGATGTTCATGGCGTGAACCACGGCCGGCGCGGACGATGTCCGCGCCGGCCGTTTTCGTTTGTGGAACCAAGCACCGTATTACAATCTCCCTTGTATTCAAACCAACAAGGGGACCCATGAAACACCTTCTCGCTCCACTCGTACTGGCCATCGCGGCCGGCGCCGTCCTTGCAGCTGAAGCGCCTGCTGCCAAAGCGCAGGCGGCCAGCGCCGCCGAACTGAACGCCATGGCGAAACGCTTCGCCCCGGTCGAGCTGCGTGCCGAGACAAAGGCGCTGTCGAAAGGGGACCGTGCGGCGATCGGCAAGCTGATCGAGGCGGCGAAGATCATCGACGCCCTGCAGCTGCGCCAGCGCTGGTCGGGCAACGAGGCGCTGTGGGCGGCGCTGCAGAAGGACACGACGCCGCTGGGCAAAGCGCGCCAGCATTACTTCTGGCTGAACAAGGGACCGTGGTCGATCATCGACGGGAATGCCTCCTTCATGCCGCCCGAGTACGCGGGCATCAAGATCCCGGCGCGCAAGCCCGACGGCGCGAATTTCTATCCGGCTGGTGCGAGCAAGGAAGCGCTGGAAGCCTGGATGAACGGCCTGCCTGCCAAGGACAAGGAAGCGGCACAATGGTATTTCACGACCATCCGCACTGGCCCGGACGGCAAGTTCCGCAGCGTGAAGTACTCGGAAGAATACAAGCCGGAGCTGGAGAAGCTGGCCAAGCTGCTGCGCGACGCCGCCGCCAGCACCGATAACGCCTCGCTGAAAAAATTCCTGCTGCTGCGCGCCGACGCCTTCCTGTCGAACGATTACCTGGCCTCCGACTTCGCCTGGATGGACCTCGATTCGCCGGTCGACATCACGATCGGGCCTTACGAGACCTATAACGACGAACTGTTCGGCTACAAGGCGGCCTTCGAGGCCTATGTCAGCGTGCGCGATGCGAAAGAGACGCAGAAGCTGAACTTCTTCGGCAAGCACATGCAGGAACTGGAAGACAACCTGCCGGTGGACAAGCAGTACCGCAATCCAAAGGTCGGGGCGATGGCGCCGATGGTGGTGGTGAACCAGGTCTATGGCGCGGGCGACGGCAACATGGGCGTGCAGACGGCCGCCTACAACCTGCCGAACGACGAGCGCATCATCCGCGAACGCGGTTCGAAACGCGTGATGCTTAAAAATATTCAGGAAGCGAAGTTCGAGTCGACCCTGAAACCGATCACGAAGCTGGTGCTGCGCCCGCAAGACCAGAAGGACCTCGACTTCGATTCCTTCTTCACCCACATCCTGGCGCACGAAATCACGCATGGCCTGGGGCCGCACCATACGAAGGTCAATGGCGAGGAATCGACCCCGCGCCAGGATCTGAAAGAGACCTACTCGACCATCGAGGAAGCGAAAGCCGACGTCACCGGCCTCTGGGCCCTGGCCTACATGATGGAGAAGGGCCAGCTGAAGGACACGCTGGGGCAGGGCGCGCAAGCCGAGCGCAAGCTGTACAACACCTTCCTCGCCTCGTGCTTCCGCACGCTGCACTTCGGCCTCACCGATTCGCACGCGCGCGGCATGGCGATCCAGGTGAACTACCTGCTCGACAAGGGCGCCTTCGTGTCGCACGGCGACGGCACATTCTCGGTCGACTTCAAGAAGATCAAGCAGGCCGTGATCGACCTGGACCGCGAGTTCCTGACGATCGAAGCGACCGGCGACTATGCGCGCGCCAAGGCCATGATGGCGAAATATGTCGTCATCCGCCCTGACGTGCAGAAGGCGCTCGACAAGATGAAGGCGGTGCCGAACGACATCCGCCCGGCCTTCGTGACGGCGGCCGCTTTGACCGGGAGCGAGAAACGATAATCTTGCATTTTCGACAAATTCGATGATTTACAACGGTCGAGCACATGTTCCTCACATAAATGAATCGCATTTGACGAAATCGCATGTTCGGTCTGCTATAGTCACGATCAATTTCCACGAGGCAATACGTGCCTTGTGGCGTACCGGAGCGTTGTTCCGGCTGACCTTTAGCGAGCTTCCATGTTTTCTTCGAAAATGACGATCGGCGCCCGTCTGGCGCTCGGTTTTGGCGCCGTGCTGGCGCTGATGATGGTGTTGACGGCGCTGGCAGTGAGCCGCGTCGGCAACATCGATGCCACCCTGAACCGTATCAATGACGTCAACAACGTCAAGCAACGCCACGCCATCAATTTCCGCGGCAGCGTGCACGACCGCGCGATCGCCCTGCGCGACGTGGTGCTGGCCGGCGACAACGCCGCCGCCCAGCCAGCCATCAAACAGATCCGCGTGCTGGCCGCAAATTACGAACGCGCTGGCGTGGCGCTGGACGCCATGTTCGCCGCGCGCAGCGATATCCTCGCCGACGAGAAAAACGCACTGGCCGCGATCAAGGAAGACGAGCGCAAGACCCAGCCGGTGATCGCGAAGGTGCTCGAACTGCGCCTGGCCGGCGACGTCGACGGCGCCCGCACGCTGCTGGCGCAAAGCGCGGCGCCCGCGTTTGTCTCCTGGCTGGCCAGCGTGAACCGCCTGATCGATCTCGAAGAACAATTGAACAAGGAGTCCGCCGCCGAGGCGCGCGCGCTGACCGGCAGTTTCCTTGCCTGGATGGCAGTGCTGTGCGCGATTGCGGTGGCGGCCGGCGCGCTGGGCGCCTGGTTCATCAGCCGCGGCCTGCTGGGCGAGCTTGGCGGCCAGCCGGGCTATGCCGCCCACATCGTGCGCAGCATTGCCGCCGGCAACCTCGGCGTGCAGATCGACACCAAGCCGGGCGACCGCTCCAGCCTGC
The DNA here is from genome assembly GCF_059134155.1 of Massilia sp. FBCC-B171. Lineage (NCBI taxonomy): Bacteria > Pseudomonadati > Pseudomonadota > Betaproteobacteria > Burkholderiales > Oxalobacteraceae > Massilia > Massilia sp. FBCC-B171. Next base: position 1,131,526 of record NZ_CP101443.1, read on the forward strand.
TGTTCGCGATGCAGGGCATGCGCGACAGCCTGGTGGGCATCGTCTCGCAAGTGCGCACCGGCACCCTGACCATTGCGAATGCCTCGACCGAGATCGCCGCCGGCAACCAGGATTTGTCGAACCGCACCGAAAACCAGGCCGACACCCTGAAGGACACCGCCTCGTCGATGGAAGAGCTGACCGGCACCGTGCGCCAGAATGCGGATAATGCACGCCAGGCGAATGCGCTGGCCGAATCGGCTTCGGAAGTGGCACTCAAGGGCGGCGCCGTGGTGGCGCAAGTGGTCGAGACCATGGCCTCGATCAACGCTTCCTCGAAGCAGATCGTCGACATCATCGGCGTGATCGACGGCATCGCTTTCCAGACCAACATCCTGGCCTTGAATGCTGCAGTGGAAGCGGCCCGTGCCGGCGAACAGGGACGCGGCTTCGCCGTCGTCGCCACCGAGGTGCGCAACCTGGCCCAGCGCTCGGCCGCCGCTGCGCGTGAAATCAAGACCCTGATCGGCAGTTCCGTCGAACGTGTCGACGCCGGCGCCAGATTGGTCGACGAGGCCGGCAGCACGATGGAAGAGATCGTCACCAGCGTCAAGCGCGTGACCGACATCATGGCCGAGATCAGTTCGGCCAGCGCCGAGCAGAGCGCCGGCATCGAGCAGGTCAACAGCGCCATTGGCCGCATGGACGAGGCAACGCGCCAGAACGCCAGCCTGGTCGAGCAGGCCAGTGCCGCCGCTGCGTCGTTGCAGGACGAAGCGGCCACCCTGGCCGAGGTCGTCAGTGTGTTTAAAATGGAACAGCAACACGGCCGAACTGTTGCTTTCAAGCCGCAACATGCCGCCTTGGCGATGTCGGTTTGAACAGGGACAAAAATATTTCTGAATGGGAAGATATCCTGAATCTTAGAATTGCCTTGAAGCATTTCTTCGAACCGGATATTTCCCATGTTCAAATCTTTGCTTTCTCTCGCGCTGCTGGCCAGCGCAACCGTCCAGGCCGCTGAACTGACCGCGCTCGAACAGCGCTGGCTGCAAGCGGCGGCTCCGGTCCTCGGGTATTCCCAACAATTGAAGCTGCCGATCGACATCATCGTCCAGCCGCAGGCACGTGCCACCGACGTGCCGCTGGCGATCGGTTTCGCCGGCGGCCGTTGCAAGCTGGTCTTGTCGCTGCGCGGCAATCCGCAGGCCGAAGCCGTGTTTGCGGGCGTGCCGGAAGCTGCCCAGGGCGAATTGATCGAAGCGATGGCGGCGCATGAAATCGCCCATTGCTGGCGCCATGCGAAGGGCGCCTGGAATGCGCTGCCGGCCGGCTTCGTGGAAGACGGCGAGGAAACGGCCAGCGACGGCTCGCTCCTGGTGATCTCGCGTGCACTGCGCGAATCGCGCCGCGAGGAAGCCTTTGCCGACATGGCCGCGCTGGCCTGGACGCGCCACAAGCATCCGGAATCGTATGCGCGCGTGCATGGCTGGCTGGCCTCGGTGCGGGCCGGGCAGACGCCGCGCGGCGGGCACGACACCCGTGCCTGGGTGGCGCTGGCAAGGGACGGCGAGCGCTTCGGCAGCGCGAGTGCGCCCTTCGAGGATGCCGGGCCGATCTGGCGCGAAGGGCTCCTGCAGGACTGAGGGGAACCGCCCTGGAACCGGGGCCGGCCCGACCACATTTATGGTATTTTCGGCAAGTGTTCGTTGTCGCACAGATGTTGTTTAGGTGCCAGCGTTTAATGGTGTCATCACAACAACTGACACAAGGGACACCGCCATGAAATCGTTGCTCGCCACTTTGCTGGCTACCGCAGCCGGCGCCGCTTTCGCCGCCGCACCAGCTACTGCCCCCACCCAGGATTCAGCGACCTACCGCAGCGCGACCGAGAAGGCCGCTTCCGACTACAAGCTTGCCGCTAAAAAATGCGATGCCAAGAAGGGTGCCGAGAAGGATGGCTGCCTGGACAACGCCAAGTCGGTACGCACCGCCGCGCTGGCCGATGCCAAAGCCGGCCGTGACGGCTCGACCACTGCTGCAGGCAGCGCCGGCCTGATCGCCAGCACCGACACCAAGGATCCGGTCAAGGCCGCAGCGGTCGCCAAGTGCGAGCAGACCACCGGCGGCGCCAACACCGGTTGCCTGGTCGACAGCAAAGGCAATGTGACGACGATGACCGGCCGCGCCGAAAACGCGACCGAACGTGCCGCCGACAACACCAAGGCCGCCGCCGTCACCGCCGTCGACAAGACCAAAGCTGTCGCATCGACCGTTGCCGAGAAGACCAGGGAAGTCGCTTCGAACGTGGTCGACAAGACCAAGGCAGCCGCCTCGACCGTGGCCCGGAAGACCGAGAACGCAGCCGAAAACGTCGGCGACAAGTCGCGCCAGGTCGCTGCCGAGACCCGTCAGGAAACCAAGGAAGCCGCGGTCAAGACCGACAACGCGACCGACCGCGCTGCCGACAAGACCCGTGACGCCGGCCGTACCACCGCCGTCGCCGCCTCCGACACGGCCCTCACCACCAAGGTGAAAGCGAGCCTGCTGGCACAGCCGGAACTGAGCTCGCTGGGCATCCACGTCGAGACCGAAAAGGGTGTCGTCATGCTGAGCGGCTTCGTCGAATCGAAGGCCGAGGCCGACAAGGCACTCAAAGCTGCCAAGGCAGTCGAAGGCGTGAGCAGCGTGAAGAGCGCGATCAAGGTCAAGTAAGCCCGCTCTCGGCGGTCCCGCACCGCTTCGTTCAACGCGCGCAGTCATCTTGATGACAGCGCGCGTTGTCGTATGCGCGCCGCATTCGCGCCCCTTGGCGGCGTCTGCCGGTCATGTATTCCCGTGAGGCAGCAGGTGCGCGGGTATAATTTTCAGGTGAATAAACTAGAAGCCTTCGGATACATCGTGGCGCAAGCCTCCCGCGGTGATATCACCCTCCCTACCAGCGTCAATGCCGTGCTGCGCCTGCAGCAGGCGCTCGACGATCCCGACTGTCCGCTCGACGAGGCGATCCGCCTGGTGCTGGCCGAGCCCTTGCTGGCCGCGCGCACGGTCGCGCTGGCCAATTCAGCTGCCTTCAGCGGCGGCGGCGCGCCCGTGACGAATGTCCGCGCTGCGATTACGCGCATGGGCTACCGGCGCCTGCAGGCGCTCGTTGCCAGCCTGCTGGTGCGCCAGTTCGGCAGCCGCATCAAGGACCCTGGCCTGCGCGCCAAGGCCGAACAGCTCTGGCAGCACACGACCCATGTGGCCGCGCTGGCCTGGTCGCTGGCGCGCCACGTGACCGGCGCCAATCCGGACACGGCGCTGTTCGCCGGCATCATCCACGAAGTCGGCGGCTTTTATCTGCTCTCGCGCGCCGACGAATTTCCCGGTCTGCTCGACGACGACGCGGAAAAATGGGGTGAACTGTGCGAGGACGTGGTCGGCCTCGAGGTCCTGAAAAAGCTGTCGGTGCCGGCGCCGGTGGCCGAGGCGATCGGCCAGATGCGCCGCGCCTGGATCAACATGCCGCCCTCGACCCTGCTCGACACGCTGCTGCTGGCGAACCAGTACGCGCCGGTCGCGTCCCCGCTCGGCGCGGCGCTGCCCGCCTTGCCCGAGCATGCCGACAGCGCGCTCGACTTCGTCATCGACGAACAACTGCTGGCGTCGATACGGCACGAGGCCGCCGAGACCTGCAAGGCGATGGGCGGGCCGCTCCTGGTCTAAGGATTATCCAGCTCAATCAAGGGCCGGGAACCAAGGACGAGGCCAGCCGTTCTAACCGTAGGGACTTGGCCTGCGGGAGGGAGCGTGAATCCTTGTTTGACGGGCTTGCCGTCGAAGATCGTGCAGGTGCTGTTCCTGCTCTGCCTGCTCGCGGCGCCGGCTGTGCCGGCGCAACCCGGTCCCGCCCATCCCGCTAGTCCTGCCGCAAGCCTGCTCACCGTCGACGGGCCGATCGGTCCGGCCTATGCCGACTACGTCGAGCGCGGCATCGCCGCGGCGGCAGCGAAGAGGCATCGGCTCGTCGTTCTGCAGATCGACACCCCCGGCGGCCTGGACACCGCCATGCGCCTTACCGTGCGCGCCATCCTCGCCGCACCGATTCCCGTCGCCTGTTTCGTCGCGCCCAGCGGCGCCCGCGCGGCCAGCGCCGGCACCTATATTTTGTACGCCTGCCATGTCGCGGCGATGGCGCCCGGCACCAACCTGGGCGCGGCCACGCCGGTGCAAATCGGCGCCGGACCTGATCCGCCGCGCGACGCTTCGCCGGGCGACGCTTCGCCGGGCGACGCTTCGCCAGGAGACGCAGCACCGGGCGCCGTCAAGCCGGGCGAGGCCAAACCGGGCGAGGCCAAGAAACCCTCGACGCTGGAAAACAAGGCCGTCAACGATGCCGCCGCCTATCTGCGCGGCCTGGCGCAGCTGCGCGGACGCAACGCGGTTTGGGCCGAGGCATCGGTGCGCCAGTCACTCAGCCTGTCGGCCGAGGACGCGCTTGAGGCCAAGGTCATCGACATCGTCGCGCGCGATGTGCCAAGCCTGCTGGCGCAGGCGAACGGACGCAGCGTCAGCGTGCGTGGCCAGCCCTGGCGCGTCGACAGCGCCGCCATGGCCGTCGTCGCCACGCCGCCCGATTGGCGCACGCGCCTGCTGGCGGCCATCACCAATCCCAGCGTCGCCCTGATCCTGCTGTCGGTCGGCGTCTACGGCCTGCTCTTCGAATTCATGAGTCCGGGCGCGGTGCTGCCGGGCGTGGTGGGCGCGATCTGCCTGCTGCTCGGCCTCTACGGTTTGCAGCTGCTGCCGATCAATTATTCGGGGCTGGCGCTGATCTTCTTCGGCCTGGCCTGCATGATTGCCGAAGCCTTCCTGCCCAGCTTTGGCGTGATCGGCTTCGGCGGCGTGATCGCCTTCGTGATCGGCGCCTTGCTGCTGCTCGACAGCGAGGCGCCTGGCTTCGGCCTGCCGCTGGGGCTGGTGGCCGGCATCGGCCTCACCGCCGCGCTGCTGGTGGGCGCCACGGCCAACGTCGCCTTGCGCACGCGGCGCCGGCCGCGCACGGGCGTGCTGGCCTCGCTCGAAGGCAGCATCGGTGAAGTGCTGGGCGAGGGCTGGGCGAATGTGGGCGGCGAGACCTGGCAGGTGGCGGCCGAAACGCCCCTGGCACGTGGCGAGCGGGTGCGCGTGCTGGGACGGCGCGGCCGCGTGCTGCTGGTGGCCCCGCTTGCGCAGGCGCCGCCGGGGCGCGCACCGCCCGCGGAACCGGACGAGGGCAAGCGAACCTACTAGGAGACTGCCATGCTGTTCGAACTGAGTTTCGGCCTGTCCTTGCTGGTCGTGGTGGCGCTGGTGCTGCTCGCCATGTCGGTACGCGTGCTGCGCGAATACGAGCGCGGGGTCGTGTTCCAGCTCGGGCGCTTCTGGGCGGTGAAGGGGCCGGGCCTGATCATCCTGATCCCGGTGCTGCAGCAGATGGTGCGGGTTGACCTGCGCACCATCGTCCTCGACGTGCCAAAGCAGGACGTGATCTCGCGCGACAACGTGTCGGTGAAGGTGAATGCGGTGCTGTATTTCCGCGTGGTCGATCCCGAGCGCGCCATCATCCAGGTGGCCAATTTCCTGGAAGCGACCAGCCAGCTGGCCCAGACGACGCTGCGCTCGGTGCTCGGCAAGCACGAGCTGGACGACATGCTGGCCGAGCGCGAGCGCCTGAACATCGATATCCAGCAAGTGCTCGACGCTCAGACCGATGCCTGGGGCATCAAGGTCGCGAATGTCGAAATCAAGCACGTCGACCTCGACGAATCGATGGTGCGCGCCATCGCCCGCCAGGCCGAAGCCGAACGCGAACGGCGCGCCAAGGTCATCCACGCCGAGGGCGAGCTGCAGGCCTCCGAAAAGCTGATGCAGGCCGCCGAAGTGCTGGCCCGGCAGCGCGGCGCGATGCAGCTGCGCTACCTGCAGACCCTGTCGACGCTGGCCAGCGACAAGACCGCGACCATCGTGTTTCCCTTGCCAGTCGAGATGCTGTCAAACCTGATGGGAGGGCGAGAGCAGTAGCGCCTTCGTTTTTGTATGAGCTCGCCTGGAACAGTTCCCGTATCTATGGACTCCACCCGTTTTGCAAGAAGAAGATTGAATTTCTGCCGTTAGGAAGAGTTGCGTGTATCTATTCGGCCTGTTCGGTGAGCGCTCTTCGTGCTCTGGCCCTGATGTGATACGCGCGTCGGGATCCATATAGGGTGCCGGCCTTGAGGGCCGTTACGGTTCTCGGATTCGCCCGACGCCGGTCCGACCTGTTGGCATCATTCGTTCTTCATCATCGCAAACTTGGCGGTATTGCTCCTTCTATTCGTTCGGTATTTCAGACCGGTCTGGTCGTGATGTTCGACCAGACCGGAACATAGCTTCGACCATGTGCCAACAGTGCCCAGATCACCCTGGCCATTTTGTTGGCCAATGCAACTGCGGCCACATTGAAACTTCGACGCTCGGCGACTTTCCTGGCCCAGCAAAGTTGGCGATCAGGCTTGTTAGCCGCGCTGCGCAGCGCACTACGCGCGCCATGGATTAAGAACGTTCGTAGGTGACTGTCGCCCTTGCACGTGATGCCATACAGGCGCTGCTTTCCTCCGCTGCTGTGCTCGCGTGGCACCAACCCCAGGTTCGCTGCAAAATCGCGGCCGCTACGGAAGTGGTGCGGGTCAGCCACGCTGGCAATCACTGCCGTCGCGATAATCGGACCGACGCCCGGTATCTCCATCAGTTTTTGAGCCGTCTCCGCTTTGGCTGCCTGGTTCAACCTGCGTTCGTACGCCAGGATCCGTTGCTCCTTGTCGTCGAGTTGTTCCTTCAGTTCCCGAAACGTCGTCAGCGCCGAGCCGGACAGGCCGTTCTCGGGATCGGCCAGCCAAGCCATGAGCCCATCGCGGAACCTGGCAACACCCTTTGCAAATACCTGGCCGTACTCGCCGGCGAAGGCGCGAAGGCGGTTGATCAACGCGACACGCTCCGTCATCAGCGCACTGCGCGCACGGTGCAGCATCTGCAAATCCTGCTGGGCCGGGGTATTGATCGGGACGTACTTGGTCGAGCTACGCGATCGGGCTTCAGCAATTGCAGCAGCGTCGTTGGTGTCATTCTTGTTGCCAGTCACGAAGGCCCGGGTGTGCTGGGCAGCGATCAGCTTGACGTCGTGTCCCAGCGCGATCAGTTCCCGGGCCCAATAGTGGGAACCTGCGCATGCTTCGATACCGACTGCCATCGGCGGCAACTCCCTGAACGCCCGCAGCACCTCGCTGCGTTTCCACTTGCGCTGCCAGATCCGTTTGCCGTTACGGTCCTGCGCCACCGCGACAAATACGTCCTTGGCGATATCCAAGCCAGCTACTTTTGCGTTAGCATTCACAGTGACTCCCCCTCTTGTCTTTGCTTGCCAGCCCAATCTGGCACGCTTGGCACAATGATGCCGTTAGCAGGAGGGTGGAGTCCATCACATTAGGGTGGGCACTCTGTGCCCACGCGGATCAAGCGCTACGATCAGCACACGCAACAGCGCCACGTTCGTCAGCACAGGAGCAATTAAAAACTCACTCCCGCTGCAACCTCAACGCCCCAGCCCCCGACTGCATCGCCAGCATCCCCACCGCCAGCAACACCCCCGCAAACGCCAGCCCCGCCGCCACCCACTGCGGCGCCGCATACGAATACCCCAGCGTCAGCGGAATCCCCCCCAGGAAGGCCCCGGTCGCATTCCCGACATTGAACCCCGACTGCCCCAGCGAGGACCCCAGCATTTCCGCCTCGCGCGAATGCTCCATCAACAGCATCTGGATCGGCGGCCCCATTGCCAGCGCATTCGCGCCGGTGGCAAAGGCCAGCACCAGCATGGCCGTCTGCGAAGTCGCGAACAGGCCGTTCATCGCGAGCAGGGCGGTCATGGTCGTGAGCAGGATGACGATCGCGTGGATCGGCGCGAAGCGGTCCGCCAGCCGGCCGCCCAGCACCACGCCCACCGTCATGCCGACGCCGACCACCGTCATGATCATCGGGATCTGGCCAGGGGCGAAGCGCGACAAGTCGGTCAGCAGCGGCGCGATATAGCTGAACCAGGCGAAGAAGCCGCCGGTACCGATCGAGGTGATCGCCAGCGCCATCCACAGGCCCGGTTTTCTGAAAATGCCCAGGTCTTTCCTGAAGCCGGCACTCGGACGCGCCTCGATCACCGGCACCCATTGCCTGAGGCTGATGGCAGTGAGCAGGCCAATGGCGGCCACGATCAGGAACACCAGGCGCCAGCTGAAGTTATGGCCGAGGTAAGTACCAAGCGGCACGCCGATCACGTTGGCCAGGGTCAGGCCGGTGAACATGGTCGCCATCGCCGCAGCTACTTTCCCTTTTTCCGCCAGGCGGCTGGCGACGACCGCGCCGACGCCGAAGAAGGCGCCGTGCGGCAAGCCGGCGAGGAAGCGCGATACCAGCATCAGCCCGAAATTCGGCGCCAGCGCGGACAGCGCATTGAAGACCGCGAACATCAGCATGAACCAGATCAGCACGCTGCGCGGCGGGCGTTTCGCTACCAGGCTGACCAGGGTTGGCGCACCGACCACGACGCCGAGAGCGTAGGCGGTAATCAGGTAGCCGGCTTGCGGAATCGTGATATCCAGGCCGCCGGCGATATCGGGGAGGATGCCCATCATGACGAATTCGGTCATGCCGATGCCGAAGCCGCCAAGGGCCAGCGGGAGCAGGCTTTTCTTGATCAAAATAGATGTCTTTACAGTGGTGACGCCGGAAGAGCGTGTGAAAAAACCTAGGCGCATCGTCGAAGACAGTACGCAAGTACGGCGAGACGATGCAACGCAGCCATGGAGGATTTTTTCACACGCTCGTCGGGCGCCATGCCGGGCCGAGTGGAACCGGCCACTATAGCCCGCACGGTTGAACCCGTCCGCTTTCCGCTCGTGATGTCGGGTATTCGGCGGCCTGATAGTGGGGGCAGCCCTTCATGGCTCGTCGTCGCGCAACCAGCCAATCCGTCCGTGGCCGGCGTCGTTCAGGCGCGCGGCCAGCGCCGGGGCATCGTCCTCGGCCATGCTGAAGGTAAGCATGACCGCGTCGCCATGGCTGACCTCGAGCAGGGTGGCCCCCGCGGCATCGAGTTCGCGCCGGATCATGCCTTCCTGCGCATACGGCGCCGTGCAGCGCAAAGTCGTCTTGCGGATGATGGCCACCTTCTCGGCCTGCAGCAGGGCCTGGGCCACGCTGTCGGTATAAGCCCGCACCAGCCCGCCGGCGCCCAGTTTGACGCCGCCAAAATAGCGCACGACGGTCGCCAGCACGCCTTCCAGGTCCTGGTGGCGCAGCACGTCGAGCATGGGGCGCCCGGCCGTGCCGCTTGGTTCGCCGTCGTCGACCGCAGCCGATTGTCCGCCCGCCAGCAGCGCCCAGCAGACGTGGGCCGCCTGCGGATGCTGGGCGCGCAGGCTTGCCACCACGGCCTGCGCACTGGCGCGGTCCGTCATCGGCTGCACGCAGGCGATGAAACGGCTCTTCTTGATGAGCAGTTCGTGATGGACAGGGGCAGGGAGGGTGTAGGGCATGGACGCCGTGGCAAGCCGAAACAAAAACGCCAACCGTGAAGGTTGGCGTTTTCGCTGAATCTTTGGTAGGCCGTGCGGGATTCGAACCTGCGACCAACGGATTAAAAGTCCGCTGCTCTACCAGCTGAGCTAACGACCCGAAGAAGGCAAGATTATAGCCGGACTCTTGCGAATGTCCAAGAACTTCCTGCGCGGCAGTGCTTCGGCAAGGTGAAACTCAGGTTTCGACGTTCTTGTCTTCCGCTTGTGCCTGCTTCATGGCTTGCGGTTCGAGCTTCTCCGCTTCGACGTTCATCCGGACGAAGAAACCCCAGCCTGCCAGCAGGAGCGCCGCGGCGACACCGATCGACGCGACATGCGGCAGCAGTTCCGGTCTCGTGTGCATGAACTGGAATACCCCGACCAGGCATTCGACGCCAAGCGAGACCACAACCACGATCATGAAGCGCGACAGGAAACGGCGCAGGCGGGTCGGCGAACTGACGTGCACCTCGCGCTGAACCTCTTCTTCCAGCACCGTCTGGCCCAGTTCGAGGGCGGCCACGGCAATCGTCAGCAAGCCGATGCATTCGAGGATCAGGCGGAAGCGCTCCTGCACCGATTGCTCGTCACTGGGGCTAAAGGCCGACCAGATTTCGATGGCGCCGAGCACAACCAGGCCCAGGCCGCAGATGAGAAAGAGGATGGCGATCGAAACGTAACCGATGGCGCTTATTTTTAGCAGGAATTTCACAGAAGCCTCGAGATTGAATATGTAGAAACTTTAGCATCATTGCTGAACAGTCCAGTGTTCGGCAGGATATCTTGTCCAAAATGATGCGGCGCACAACGCGGGTGCATCTTTTGCACCAAGGGGTAGTGCAGCCAGGGGCAGTGCATGCGTTTCACCCCGGTGGCATTACTGGCACAGACCTTGCATATCCAATATCAGCGCAATGAAGCGCCCCGAGTCCTGCCATTGCTGGCAGAGCCCACCAAGACAACGACGTCTACCAAAACATGAACGTGTTCATGTTGGGTACGCGTCGTTTTTTTTGCCTGACACCATTAGGGATGTGCGATGAATTATCAGAAACCAGAAGACAAGAGCGCCGTGCCGGCAGGCGCCGACGAGGTCAATCTCGCGCGCAGGAGCGTGATTCACGGCGCAGGCCTGGCAGCGGCGGGCAGCCTGCTGGGCCTGGCGACGGGAGGCGTGTGGGCGGCAGGATCGGACAAGCCTGAAAAAGAAGAAATCCGGATCGGCTTCATTCCGCTGACCGACTGCGCATCCGTCGTGATGGCCTCGGTGCTCGGCCTCGATAAAAAATACGGCGTCAAATTCGTGCTCAGCAAGGAGGCTTCCTGGGCCGGCGTGCGCGACAAGCTGGCCAACGGCGATCTGGATGCGGCCCATGTTCTATATGGCCTGCTGTACGGCGTGCAGATGGGGATCGGCGGCCAGAAGAAGGACATGGCCGTGCTGATGGGCCTGAATAACAACGGCCAGGCCATCACGCTCTCGAAACAGCTGGCCGACAAGGGCGCGGTCGACGGCCCCTCGCTGGCCAAACTGATGCGTACAGAAAAACGCGACTTCACCTTCGCTCAGACCTTCCCGACCGGCACCCACGCGATGTGGCTGTACTACTGGCTGGCGGCGAACGGCATCAATCCGATGAAGGATGCCAAGGTCATTACCGTGCCGCCGCCGCAGATGGTGGCCAATATGCGGGTCGGGAACATGGACGGCTTCTGCGTGGGCGAGCCGTGGGGTCACCGCGCCATCATGGACGGCATCGGCATCACCGCCACCACCACGCAGGACATCTGGCGCGACCATCCCGAGAAGGTATTAGGCAGCACGCTGGAATTTGCGAAGAAGCACCCGAACACCTGCCGCGCGATGATGGCCGCCATCCTGGAAGCGGGCAAATGGATCGATGCCTCGCTGGCCAACAAGAACAAGATGGCCGAAGTCATCGCCGCCAAGTCCTACGTCAACACCAGCAAGGACGCGATCGACCAGCGCATCATGGGCCGCTACCAGAATGGCCTCGGTAAAACCTGGGACGACCAGAACCACATGAAGTTCTACAACGAAGGCACGGTCAACTTCCCGTATCTGTCGGACGGCATGTGGTTCATGACCCAGCATCGCCGCTGGGGCCTGCTGAAGGACGATCCGGACTACCTGGCCGTGGCCACCTCGGTCAACCAGGTCGACCTGTTCAAGGAGGCCGCCACGCTGACGAAGACACCGATTCCGAAAAGCCTGATGCGCACCTCGAAGCTGATGGATGGCGTCGTCTGGGATGGCAAGAATCCGAAAGCCTACGCCGCCTCGTTCAAGATCAAGACCTGATTCACCCCCTCGCCACAGAAGGAACTGCCATGAGCGCCATCCTGAAATCCGAACTGCCCGAGCGGCGGCCTGCCATCGCTGCGGTCAGCGCCGCCGCGGCGCCTTCGCTCCCTGCGCGCAAGCAGGAATCCACAGCGGCGCGCGGCAAGCCGCTGTTTGCCGCGGCGGTCAAGCTGGTCCTGCCGCCCTTGATGGGGATCGCGCTTGTGGTGCTGGTGTGGCAAATCATCGCGACCCACAATACCGCCTTCCCGTCGCCGCTGGCGACCTTCAAGGAAGCGCTGGTGCTGTTCGCCGACCCCTTCTACCGCAACAGCCCGAACGACCAGGGCATCGGCTGGAACGTGCTGGCCTCGCTGCAGCGCGTAGGGGTGGGCTTCGGACTGGCGGCGCTGGTCGGCATTCCGCTCGGTTTCATGATCGGCAGGGTGAAGTTCATCGGCAGCATGTTCGGCCCGATCATCAGCCTGCTCAAGCCGGTGTCGCCGCTGGCCTGGCTGCCGATTGGCCTGCTGGTGTTCAAGTCGGCCGACCCGGCTGCGATCTGGTCGATCTTCATCTGCTCGATCTGGCCGATGGTGATCAACACCGCCGTCGGCGTGCAGCGCGTGCCGCAGGATTACATGAACGTGGCGCGGGTGCTGAACCTGTCCGAATGGAAGGTGCTGACCAAGATCCTGCTGCCTTCGGCGCTGCCCTACATCCTCACCGGCGTGCGCCTTGCGATCGGCACCGCCTGGCTGGTGATCGTGGCGGCGGAGATGCTGACCGGCGGCGTGGGCATCGGCTTCTGGGTGTGGGACGAGTGGAACAACCTGAACGTCGCACACATCATCATCGCCATCGTCATCATCGGCGTGGTCGGCTTGCTGCTCGAGCAGGCGCTGATGGCGCTGGCCCGTGCGCTCACCCACGAACAAGTAGCCAACTGAAAGGCGCGACCATGAATGCTTCGACTCCGAAATTCATCGACATCACCGGCGTGGAAATGGCCTTCCACACCAAAAAGGGCGTGTTCCAGGCGCTGCAGGGCATCGACCTGTCGGTGCGCAAGGGCGAATTCGTCACCCTGATCGGCCACTCCGGCTGCGGCAAGTCGACGCTGCTCAATTTAATCGCCGGCCTGTTGAAACCGACCGCCGGGGTGCTGCTGTGCGCCAACCGCGAAATCGCCGGACCGTCGCCCGAGCGCGCGGTGGTGTTCCAGAACCACTCGCTGCTGCCATGGCTGACATGCTACGAAAACATCCATCTCGGCGTCGAGCGGGTCTTTGGCCGCAACGAAGACCGCGCTCGGCTGCGCGAGCGCACCGAGGAGGCGCTCGCGTTGGTCGGCTTGACGAGCGCCGGCGCCAAGCGTCCGCATGAAATCTCGGGCGGCATGAAGCAGCGCGTCGGCATCGCCCGCGCCCTGGCGATGCAGCCGAAGGTGCTGCTCATGGACGAACCCTTCGGCGCACTCGATGCGCTCACGCGCGCTCACCTGCAGGACGAGCTGCTCAAGATCGTCGCCGCCACGAAGTCCACCGTGGTCATGGTCACGCACGACGTGGACGAAGCGGTGCTGCTGTCGGACCGCATCGTCATGCTGACCAATGGCCCGGCCGCGACCATCGGCGAGATCGTCGACGTCGGGCTGGAGCGTCCGCGCGACCGCGTCGCGCTGGCCCAGGATGCGCGCTATACCGAACACCGCAAGGCGGTGCTCGAATTCTTGTACCGCAAGCAGGCGCATCCGGTGACGCAAGCGGCCTGACGCCCGCCCCGGCATCGGCCGGAATTGAAAAACGCCAGGCTGCGCAGCCTGGCGTTTTTTTTCGCGCCTCGGCGATGCGCGAGTGTTGCCAATTCATCTCGTTTCCGAACGTCATGACGATGCGCAAACGTCGCGACGGCTAGTGCTTGTATCTTGGCAACGCCTTTCCACATCACGCTGTGTTTGCGGTGCTTCACCGTTATTGCTCATGCATGAGGAGTGCGTTTATCCATGACTATTGCGCTTGTTCGACAGGTCACTGAAGCCTTGGCGGAGTTTTCTAGCAGAGGCAGGCTCTATGAGCTCACCATCGGCGATGGCGACAGCGCGCCGGCCTCGGGAAGCTTGCTGGTGGAAGCCTTTGCCGCCAGCGACGCCGTGCAGGCACCCGGCTACCGCGACGTGATTGTCCTGTCGACGAGCGCCCATCTCGACCCGGCCGCGCTGCTGGGCCAGCCGGCCGCGCTCGACATCAGCCTGGCCGACGGCAGTCGCGACCGCTTCGGCGGCGAGATCAGCGAAGTCGCGATGCTCGGCAGCGATGGCGGCTTGACGCGCTACCGGGTGCGCATCGTGCCCTGGATCTGGCGCCTCGGCCAAGTGCGCAACAGCCGCGTGTGGCAAGACAGGAGCGTCATCGAGATCGTCGACGCCGTCTTCACCGCCTACCAGCCCCTGGCGCGCTGGCGCTGGAGCGAGGAGACCAGCACCTTCATAACGCGGGCCATGCCACGGAGTTACTGCTGCCAGTACCGCGAGACCGATCTCGCTTTCGTTCAGCGCTTGCTGGCCGAAGAAGGCCTGGGCTGGCGCTGCGAACAGGACCATGACGGCGCCGGCCTGGTCCTGTTCGCCGACAGTACCCAGCCCTGCGCCGTCCCCGAGGATGCCAGCAGTCGAGCCAGCGGCGCCGTGCGCTTTCACGGCGTGCGGTCGGTGGAAAGCAGCGATACGGTGCAATCCGTGATTGCCCAGCGCCGCCTGCACGCCTCGCTGACAACCGTGCTCAGTGTCGACTACAAGGCGAAACAGGTCGTGGCCGGCAGTTCGCCCACCCGCATCGCCCAACACCGTAATCTGCCTGCCCTGGAGTCGTTCGACGTACCTGGCCAGTTTGCCTATGCCAACCGCGAGCAGGCGCTGCGCCATGCCGACCTGCAGATGCAGCGCCAGGAAGCACGCGCCGCCGTCTGGCACGGCCGCTCCACGGTGCGCACCCTGCGCGCCGGTACCCGGCTGACGATTAGCGACATGCCGCTGTCGGAGGCGCGCGAAGCCGGGTTCACGCTGCTGCGCGTGACCAGCGTCGGCGTCAACAACATGCCGCCGCCCGCCCAACATGCGCTGGCCGAACTGTTCGGGCCGATTCCTGAACTGCTGGACGAACTGACGCCGCGCGACGTCCCGCATGAGTTCGCGCTCACTATCTTTCAAGCGCGCCAGACCGGCTATGCCAACTGTTTCGACGCCATGCCGGCCGACGTGCCGTGGCGGCCGCAACTGATTGAGTCCGACAGCCGGCAGCGCATCCGGCCGACCGCGCACGGTTCGCAAACCGCCATCGTGATCGGCGCCGACGGCAACGACCAGCCGAACGGCGCCGACGAGCTCCATTGCGACCGCCTGGGCCGCGTGCGCATCCGCTACCACTGGCAGGACATCGGCGACGCCACCTGCTGGGTGCGCGTCGCCCAGCGCTCGGCCGGCGGCGGCATGGGCTGCCAATTCCTGCCGCGCATCGGACAAGAGGTGCTGGTCCAGTTCCTCGAAAACGACATCGACCGGCCGGTCATCGTCGGCGCCCTCTACAACGGGCAGGGGGAGGGCGGCATCGCACCGACTCCGGGCGGCGTCCGGGTGGCCGAGCCGCAAGCCCCGTTCAACCGCGCCCACGACCACGCCCCTTCCGCGCAGGGCAACCTGGCCGGCGGCAACAGCCCCGTCTGGCACGGCGCCTCCGGCGACAGCGCCGGCCACCGCAACGGCGCCGCCCAGTGGGGCATCCGCAGCAAGGAATTCGGCGGTGCCGGCTACAACCAACTGCTGTTCGACGACACCGACGCGCAAGGACGCGTGCAGCTGCGCAGCACCTGTGCATCGAGCGAACTGAACCTCGGACACCTGATCCACGCCGCCGACAATTACCGCGGTAGTTTCCGCGGCCAGGGCGCGGAACTGCGCACCGATGCCTACGGCGCCGTGAGGGCGGGCAGGGGTTTATTGGTGTCGAGCTACAAGCTCAATCACAGCGCGGCGCAACGTGATCCTACGGGCGAGAACCTGGGCGGTATCGCCATGCTCAATACAGCCGTAAAACTGGCGGAGAGCTTCAGTACGGCCGCCGTGACGCATCAGACGGTGGGGCTGGCAGCGCATCTGGGCGCGGCGAAGGCGAACACGAGCGCGCTCGATGAGAAGGCGGCGCCTTTGAAGGCGCTGCTGACCTCGGCCTCGGGCATGGTGGGCGCGGATTCATTCGATGCGGCGCTGGCGGACGCGGTTGCGAAAAATACCGGTGGCGGGAGCGGCAAGACGCCGCACGCGACCGATCCGATCATCGGCATCGCGGCTCGGGAAGGTTTTGGTGCGGTTGCAGGGCAGAGCGTGCAGCTGGCCAATGGCGAAAGTGTTGCGCTGATCAGTGGGCAGGATACGCAATTTGTCAGCGGTGGGCAGATGCGCGTTCATTGCGGGCAGGCGATCGGCGTTCTGGGCGGCGCGGTCAAGGCGGGGGAGGGCGGGCTCGGTCTGCAGCTCATCACTGGAAAGGATGCGATCGATATTCAGGCGCAGGCAGACGAGCTAAAGGTACAGGCGCGCGATGAAGTGAACGTGATCAGCGCGAATGCGCATATCGATTGGGCGGCGGCGAAGAAGATCAGTTTGTCGACGGCGGGTGGGGCGAATATCACGATCGAGGGCGGGAATATTACGGTGCAGTGTCCGGGAAAGATCAAGGTGCATGCGGGGAAGAAGAGTTTTGTCGGTCCGACTAAGCTTTCATACCCCCTCCCAACAATGCCGACGAGCATCTGTGTCGAATGTTTGATCAAAGCGCGCGACATGGGCTCTCCCTTTGTGCTGAGGTGAATATGACATCTTCTTCAGAAATCAGGCGGGCTGCCGAAGCCTACTTAGCGGCCAATACGAGTGATACTTTATACCTACTCATCGATCATGCAGGAATGAATGGTCTGGCTTGCAGACTCAAAAAAGACACAGTGAATTGGGCTAGCCTTTTCGATACAACGCCGGAGAGCGGCGCACTTGCCGTGGCACCTATTTTAGTCTTAATTGGACGAAACTCATCGCTGGAGGTAAGTAAGTCTTTAATCCGGTGGATAAGCGAGCAATCAACGAAGTCTTCCTCAGTGATTATGTTGGCATCCCAGCTTCCACTAATGGAATTACGAGACGAACTGACCCTACGTCTTGATGTAAAAATTTCTCAAAATATGGATGCGGTACTGCGATTTTTCGATCCGCGCATTTTTGAACAGTTGATCAAATTATTGACCGCCGAACAACTGGAAAATTTATGTAACCCTGGCAGGGTCTGGTGGTATGTCAATCGAAATGGACGACTTGTAAGAATTGAAAAAGAATTTCGGCATGTGGGAAGCGATTCTTATTCACTTGAGTTCAATGAAGAACAAGAGTTTTCTCTGATTAGTGCGTCGGAGCCGGATCAGGTGATGCGTATATTGATGAAGACAATGCCCGACCTCGAATCGCTAATGCCGGTTGATCGCTACGGTTTCATTGCCGACAATATTCGATCGGCGTCGCGTCTGGCGCTGTGCGCGATTTCTGATTTTGCACTCTACTCTGCGATGAAGATTCTTCACGGGGCCGAATTTGATACGTTGCCATATTGGCGGATCGCATTCGATGAAATTCGTTCTGGGCGACTCTCTTTCGCTGACGCTGTAGCGTCAAGCGAAGACATCGATTGGGAGAGCTAAGTGAGACTTATCAAAAAACCGTTTCCACGAATTATCGTAATTTCAGTCCTGATTGTGCTTTCACTTTCATTGCATTCTGGAGTAAATGCCCAGCCAGTCAAAAAGGAGGCAGCTAGTGAGAGAGATGCGAAAAAGTGGGAGATAGATATCGTTGGATTTAACTACACTGACAAAATTATAGATAGTTTCAGTGTTAATGGGGAGGGGGGCGGGAATGTCCTGCTGAGTTCGCGAACCAGCGGTGGCGGAAAATCTGTTTGTTGCATAACTATCCCGTATCAGAAGTCAGAAATTTCCCGAGTACGCGTGCGATGGCAGGTTGATGGATGCACGTATCTTACGCGCTCAAAAATTTCAGGAGAGGTTTTTGAAAACATATTTCCTTACTATAAACAAGCAGAAGTGCCGTTGTCCCTACCGGAAAAAATCAATCCGCAGCATTTGGAAGTTCATTTCTATCCGAACGGGTCTGTAAAGGCAGAGTTAACGGAATCTCTCTCGCTTCCGCGTATTTCGTTGAATGATAAACGATCCGACGTTTCAAATTTCCCAAGGTGCCGTGATGACAAAAAGCCGGAATGATGTCGTGGGAGATAGCAAGTCCCCTCCATTGCGTCCGGAGGGACACGGGCTGCGAACCGCTACAGACCAGGCAGCGCTTATAAACGCGGACTCATCGGCGTCAGTCTCCAAAATAAGTGGACTCGGAAGCGTCGCTGCCGCCATGTCGACAGCAAACTCATCGGATCAGCTGACAACGTGCAAGCAAACCCTTTGGTTCTCATTTTTTTTTGATGGCACTGGGAACAACCTCGCTGCTGACGAAGGATTCTCCAAACACAGTAATGTTGCAAAACTATTCCGCGCCCATGCAGCTAATGACACGGTGAGCGGCATTTATGCCCTCTACATTCCAGGTGTCGGCACATACTTCCCTGCTATAGGCGATGATGGCGGTAGCAAATTGGGACTAGGTACTGGCTCCATGGGTGAGGAGCGACTGGAGCACGCATTAAAAAAATTTGATGAATACTTGGCGCCACATTTAGGTCGCACCAAGGCATCACCTTCAGCACGCATTGTCGAGATCAATATGGCCTTTTTTGGGTTCAGCCGTGGTGCCGCACTAACGCGAGCTTTTCTGAACTTGGTTTTAAAAGAACGGTGTATTAAAGCCGGAGATACGTGGGTGCTGAAGTCTGGGCGTTGGCCGATGCGATTTAGGTTCATGGGCTTATTCGATACAGTCGCATCAGTAGGGTTGCCTATGAGTTCGAATACGACTAGCAAGGCGGGTGCAGCTTTGTCCAGTGTTAAATACATGATTAGCGACCGGCTGCAGAGTTATCTCGATACAAGACCTGACGCATTGGCATTCGCGGCAGGTGCCAAGCCAGGTGCGGATCCTGCTCCTGGGAAATACGACGGACACCAGAGCTGGGGTGGGCGGTTGACTGTTGATTACGCAGTTGAAGAAGTTCGACACTTCATTGCCGCGCACGAAACGCGCAACTCATTTCCAGTCGATAGTGTCAGCATACTACGCGATGGCGTAATTACGAAGCCGTCGCACTTCTATGAAACGGTTTATCCCGGAGCGCACTCCGACGTAGGCGGAAGCTATGCCCCTGGCGAAGGAGCGAGGAGCGATCTGCCGGCCGAGGGGTTAGGCTTGGTGCCGTTAATTCACATGTACAAATACGCAATCGCGAAAGGAGTACCTCTTCTGCCGGCAACTGCTTGGGCCAAAGGTAATAAAGCTGACTTCGAAATTAGTAAAACTCTCATTGAAACCTATAACGGATACCTAAAGAAGGTGGGAAATTATCGAGCATTAGGGCAGCTTATAAACAGGCATATGGCCTTATATTTTGCTTGGCGTTTCAGAGCAATAAAGATCAAAGCAGCGGGAGATAAGGTTGAAGCGTCTCGCGTGTCCGAGCGGCGCGACGAGTTCGCTAAAGAAGCCAAGCGAATTGATGAGGAAATATCGCTTCTTGAGAAGAAAGAGGCTATTGCAAATGCCGAGTTAAATACGGATATGTCCCGTCGTGCGAGCCAAACCGGCTATGCGTATGGAATGCCGGTTGTTAAACCGGCAAGTGGCGCTGCAGTTTCAGATATTCAAGCAGCGCAAGAAAAAAGGAAAAAAGCACGTGATGAGGTTCTCAAGGCAAAGGCACGTAAGTTAGCCAACCCAGATATGAGTGTGTTGTTGCAGATGCTTGATGTTTACGATGCTCAACTCGTAGCCGATGTGAAAGCTATTCGGAATGTTATTTCACGACGGGGAAATTTCGGAGTTGATTTGGCACTCGAAAAAGCGAAGGAGTTGCGTCCGCATTACAAAGCGTTGGTGGAAGCGTACGAAAACGAATTCGAAAGGAGTGCAGGCTTGACTGATCAAACGATAATCAGCTTCTTTGATAACTATGTTCATGATTCTCTCGCCGCCTTCGCTGGTGACGCGACGCTCCCGTCAGATCCGCGCGTTGTATATCTCGGCGGTGATGAAAAATACCAGTTTGCATCGAATCATGAAGGTGGCCTGATAGACGAAAAGATTCGAGGTACGTGTTAAGTCTCCTCAATGTAAACTGAGAATTTGAATTTGAAATAGATTTTGATTATTTTGACAATCAAATCTTTTAGAAAAACAAAAAAGGCGCCATGATCACTCATGACGCCTTCAATGTTTACTACTAAATTCGTGGTAGGCCGTGCGGGATTCGAACCTGCGACCAACGGATTAAAAGTCCGCTGCTCTACCAGCTGAGCTAACGACCCGAAAGAGGCAGCATTATAGCCGGTGAATCACGATTGCGCTAGTGCCAACGAAGGAAGGACTAGGAAGCCGACAGCGCCGCCGTCACCTTCAGCACTTCCTCGGCGGTCGTCGCGCCCTCGATGATCTTCATCGCCCCGGCAATGCGCAGCGGCTTCATCCCATCGAGCACACTCTGCTGGCGCAAGCCCACCAGGTCCGCTGCCTCGCCGATCCGGCGGGTGAATTCCTCCGACACCGTCAGCAATTCGTACAGGCCGGTCCTGCCGCGGTAGCCCGTCTGGCGGCATTCGGGGCAGCCGATGGGACGATACACCGTCGCCGGCTTCGGAAGCTTCCACGAACCACCCAGGCTTTCCCAGACGTCGTCGCTCAGCTCGGCGTCGGGCGCCTTGCAGTCGGGGCACAGGGTGCGCACCAGGCGCTGGGCCATGACGCCGATCAGGGTCGCTTCCAGCAGGTAGTCGGGCACGCCCAGTTCCAGCAGGCGCATCACGGCCGAGGGCGCGTCGTTGGTGTGCAGGGTGGACAGCACGAGGTGGCCGGTCAGGGCTGCCTGGATCGCCATCTCGGCTGTTGCCAGGTCGCGGATTTCGCCGACCATGATGATGTCGGGATCTTGCCGCATCAGCGCGCGCACGCCATCGGCGAACGACAGGTCGATCCCGGGCTGCACCTGCATCTGGTTGAAGGAGGCCTCGACCATCTCGATCGGATCTTCCACCGTGCAGACGTTCACTTCGTTCGTCGCCAAGGCTTTGAGGGTCGTGTAGAGCGTGGTCGTCTTGCCCGAGCCGGTCGGTCCGGTGACGAGGATGATGCCATGTGGACGGTTGGTGAGCGTATCCCAGCGCTGTGCGTCGTCCGCCGGGAAGCCCAGTTCCGGCAGCGTCTTGACGACGACTTCCGGATCGAAAATACGCATCACCAGCTTTTCGCCAAAGGCGGTCGGCATGGTCGAGAGGCGCAGTTCGACTTCCTGGCCGGCGTGGGTGCGGGTTTTGATGCGGCCATCCTGCGGGCGGCGCTTTTCGATGACGTCCATTCGTCCCAGCAGTTTGATGCGCGCCGTCATTGCCAGCATGACTGCCGCCGGCACCTGGTACACCTGGTGCAGCACGCCATCGATGCGGAAGCGGATGACCGCGATTTCGCGTTTCGGTTCCAGGTGGATGTCCGAGGCCCGCTGCTCGAAGGCGTAGCCCCAGAGCCAGTCGACGATGTTGACGATGTGCTGGTCGTTGGCGTCGAACTGTTTGTTCGTCTTGCCCATTTCGACCAGCTGCTCGAAATTGTTGCGCAGCGCGAGGTCCTGCGCGTTCGATTTACTGGCGTCGCGGATCGATTTGGCCAGGCTGAAGAACTGGGAAATGTACTGCGAGATATCGAGCGGGTTGGCCAGCACCAGGTCGATGCGCCGGCGCGACACTTTGGCAATCTCGGCTTCCCATTCCGTCGAAAACGGATCGCTTGTGGCCACCGTCAGCGTCGTCGTGCTGATATCGACCGGCAGGATATTGAAGCGCGCCGCGTAGCTGGCCGACATCACGTCGGCCACCCGGGTGAAGTCGATCTTCAACGGGTCGATGCGGATGAAAGGGATGCCGACTTTGGCCGCGCACCATTCGGTGAGGACGTCCAGCGTCAGCAGGCGGTGCGGCGGCTGGTTTGACACCAGCTTGCACTGCGCCACGGCGGTCAGCGGATGCATCGAGCCGGCCGCGTTTTTCAGGATGCCCTGGGCCTGGGCGAATTCCGCCTTGACCTTGTCCTTTTCGACGATGCCTTCGGCCAGCAGCCAAGAGAAAATGGTCTGCAAATCAAGCTTGCGTGGCCGCGCAGGGCTGCGGGGGAGGGAAGCGGGTTGCGGGTTGGCGTTCATGTTCCCTCTTTAAGCAATGACTAGCGCGACGCCTCGATACCCTTGAGCCAGGATTTCGCCGGCAGCTTGGTGGCGGCGACGATCTGGGCGGCCCGGGCAGCCAGCGCTGCGCTGTCGAGCTGGGGCCGGGTCTTGAAGCACAGGGCGACCACGTTCCCGTCATGCACTTCCGGCAGGCAGATCACGTGATCGAAGGCGAATTTCATCGCCTTGATGTTCTTGTTGTAGCTCGGGTGGTCGCCAAACAGGTTCACCGTCATGATGCCCTGGTCGCTCAGGCAGTCGTTGCAGGCCGTGTAGAACTCGGGCGTGTCGAGGACAGGACCGCGCGCGGTGGCGTCGTACAAATCGCACTGGAGGACATCGATGCTGCCATGGTTGGCCGGGTCCTCGACGAAATCGAGGGCATCCATTTCCAGGATCTGCAGACGCTCGTCGCGCGGCGGCAGCTTGAACATGGTGTCGCAGATGGCGATCACCGACGGGTTCAGCTCGATGGCCGTCACTTGCGCCTCGGGGAACTGGCGGTAGCAGTATTTGGTGAGCGTGGCCGAACCGAGGCCAAGCTGGGCGATGTGGCGCGGGCTCTCGATGAACAGCATCCAGGCCATCATCTGCTGGGCGTATTCGAGTTCCGGCCAATCGGGTTTGCGGATGCGCATCGCGCCTTGCACCCATTCGGTGCCGAAATGGAGATAGCGCACGCCGTCCTGTTCGGACAGCGTCACGGGCGCGAATTTTGGCTTACGGGCGGGACGGCGCGAGGATTCGGCCTGTTCGATGGATTTGCGTTTGATGAGCATGGGGCGACCTGGTTGAATCGCCCTATTATCGGGGTTCCCGCTACGCAAGTGCAACGAGAAAAGCTCGGTGCGGAGAAGGAGGTGCTTCTCCGCGCCAATAGCAATCAGTACTGTGCCGGTTCGACCGATACACGCAGGGGAATACGGTTGCCCGGATCGCGCTGCATGAAGGCGGTGTGGTTCTGGCCGCGGTATTCGTAGGTCACGTCGTAGCCGGTGGTGCGCGATTCGAAGGCGTCGACGGTACGGCACTGGCGCACGGCTTGTTCCTGCACGCCGTTGTAGTCCTGGCGGCCATTGTTTTCGACACGGTCACCGACCACGGCGCCGGCGATCGCACCGGCGGCGGTGGCTGCGACTCTGCCGTTGCCGCCACCGATCTGGTTGCCGAGCAGGGCGCCGGCAATGCCGCCGACGATCGAGCCGCCCGCGCCGCGCTGCTGCTGGACCGGTACCTGCTGGTAGTCGGTGCGGCATTCCTGGCGTGGCGTGCGGATCTGCTCGACACGCGGCTGTACGCGCACCACGCGGCCGAAGTCTTCGAATTCGGCAGCCTGGGCGAGCGGCAGTGCGCACAGTCCCAGCGCGGAAATCATCAGTTTGGTTTGCATGTTCATCAGAACCTCGTCATTGGTGCAGCTGGTTAGAAAGGATGTACGTCCACCCCTGTATGTTAAGCCCGCTGCGGCATGCGCGACAATCTGTGTGGCAACAAAATGTAACAGCCGTGCAGATCTCCAACAGACGCATCCAGAATGGAAAAACGCGCAAAACAGGCCCAATATTGCCCGAAAAGCGGCGCTTTCTTTCGAATTTAGGTCTGAAGGGCACATTCGGGTTGCTTCGGCTACCACAAAACGTTACCCTTACACGCTAAGGGTTATTGGCGCGTGGAAACGATTTAGGAGAACAGCGTTGCCGCCCGGGCAGGCATGGTGAACGGCCCCGGCGATTCGAACCACCCACCAAGTCGACTTGAGGGAAAAATGAGTATGTTGATGCGAGTGCCGTCCAATCTTGTGCAGTCCATTCGCGCCTACCGTGTGCCGGAACTGCAGGAAGAGGCGGCGCGACTGGGGCACCATTTCCTGTACGCGCATTGCGCGAACACGCTGACCAAGCAACAGGTGTGCGCCCGCATCGGCGAGAACTTTTATTTTTCCAAGCCCTGCAGCAAGAATTTCGACGCCCTGCGCAACTGCCTGACCACTACCCTGGCGGAAGCCGGCGCCCAGCCTGGTTTTCTCGTCGTGCTGGAGCAGCTGCCGAACACCCAGAAATTCGACAAGGAAGCGCGCGAGACCCTGCTCGACGTCTTCCGCGACGCGGCCGAATTCTGGGCCGAAAAGAAAGTCCCGTTCCGCGTTTTTTACTCCTTCGAAGTCGACCTGACGGCGCCGCGCCAGCCATAACCAGCAGCGCCCGGCGGCAGTGAGCCCCGGGGCCTTGCGGTACAATGCGCGCCATGAAAAATATCGTCATCCTCATTTCCGGCCGCGGCAGCAACATGGAAGCGGTTATCCGTGCGGCGCAGTCGGAAAGGTGGCCGGCGCGGGTCGCGGCAGTGATCAGTAACCGGCCCGATGCAGCGGGATTGGCTTTCGCGCAAAAACATGGCATCCCGACCGCCGTCGTGCCGAGCAAGGCGTTTGCCAGCCGTGACGAATTCGACGCCGCCCTGCAGCAGGAAATCGACCGTTTCAGCCCCGACCTGGTCGTGCTGGCCGGTTTCATGCGGATATTGACCTGCGCCTTCGTGGAACATTACGCGGGACGCATGCTGAACATCCACCCGTCGCTGCTGCCGGCATTCCCGGGCCTGGCAACGCACCGCCAGGCGCTCGACGCCGGTGTGCGCCAGCATGGCGCGACGGTGCATTTCGTCACCGCCGAGCTCGATCACGGTCCGGTCGTGGCGCAGGCCACGGTCGACGTCCTGCCGGGCGACACCGACGAGAGCCTGGCGGCACGGGTGCTGGTCGAGGAACACAAGCTCTACCCCTATGCCGTGCGCCTGTTCGTCGAAGACAGGCTCAGTATTGAACATGGCGTGGTACGCGTTCTGGACGCGCGCCTCGCTGACACCACCAGTCATTAAGTCAATAGTATTCATCAAGGATTTTCATGAGATTGCCACCAGCAATTCTCGGCAGTACCGAAGAGGTACTGCGCGAGATCTTGCGCTTTACGGCCCCGGCCGACGTCACCCTGTCGCGTTATTTCAAGGACCACCAGCGTCTCGGTTCGCGCGAGCGCGGCGTCGTCGCCGAAGCGGTGTATGCCGTTCTGCGCAATAAGACCTTCTTCACCGATTTCGGCGGCAGCGGCGGCACGCCGTCGATGCGCCGCCTGGCCCTGATGGGCCTGGCGGAAACGGCCGGGATCGAGTCGCTCAGCGGCTTGACCGAGGAAGAAACCGAATTCCTCACCCGTATCAAGGAAATCGACCGCAAGCTGCTGCCGCCGCTGGCGCAGGCGAACATGCCGCAGTGGCTGTACGACAAGCTGGTCGCCCAGTATGGCGAGGCAGAAGCGAAAGAACTGGCGGCCGTGCTGAACACGCCGGCGCCGCTCGATTTGCGCGTCAATTCGATCAAGGCGAACCGCGACGACGTCATCGCGACCCTGGCCGAGGCGCCGATCGTTGCCGTGGCGACTCCGTATTCGCCGCTGGGCCTGCGCGTGATGAAGAAGCCGACGCTGCAGAACCTGCCGCTGTTCAAGGATGGCGCGATCGAGGTGCAGGACGAGGGCAGCCAGGTGCTGGCCCAGATACTGGCCGCGCGCCGCGGCGAGATGGTGGTCGACTTTTGCGCCGGCGCCGGCGGCAAGACGCTGGCCCTGGGCGCGACGATGCGCAACACCGGTCGCCTGTACGCCTTCGACGTGTCTGAAAAGCGTCTCTCGAAGCTCAAGCCGCGCCTCGCGCGCAGCGGCCTGTCGAACGTGCACCCGGTCCTGATCGCGCACGAACGCGATGCCAAGATCAAGCGCCTGGCCGGCAAGATCGACCGCGTGCTGGTCGACGCGCCGTGCTCGGGCCTCGGCACCCTGCGCCGCAATCCGGACGTCAAATGGCGCCAGCCTGAGTCGGCCGTGGCCGAGATGCAGGAAAAGCAGGCCTCGATCCTGGACGGCGCCGCGCGCCTGCTCAAGGGCGGCGGGCGCCTGGTGTACGCCACCTGCTCGCTCTTGAACGAAGAGAACGAATTCATCGTCGAGCAATTCCTTGCTTCGCACCCGGATTTCGATCTGGTGCCGATGAGCAAAGTGCTGGCCGAGCAGAAGATTGAACTCGAGATGGACCAGTACCTGAAGCTCTTGCCGCACAAGCACCAGACCGACGGCTTCTTCGCCGCCGTGCTGGAGCGTAAGCCGATGGCGCCGAAAAAGCCGAAGGCCGAGGCGGTCGAGGCGGACGACGCAGTTGTCGAAGAAGAGTAAACCTTAAAGGAACCGCGCCAAGATGCCATTGACCGACCTGTTGCAGGATTTATTAGAGGACATCAACAATCCACGCATCCTGTGGCAGGCCCTGGCCATCATCGGCGCGGTCGTCATCGGCCTGCTCCTGTCGCGCTTCATTCGGCGCAGCTGGCTGCACGAAGACGAATCGCGCAACGCCCTGCAGCGCATCGGCGTGGAGGGTTTCGGCCGGGTACTGGCGCCGCTCCTGATCGCGGCCCTGGTCTGGGGCGCCAAGGTCTTCCTGGCACGCCAGCAAAGCGTTCACCTGCTGAGCGTGGCGCTGCCGCTGTTCACCTCGATGGCGCTGATCCGCATCGTGTTCTACCTGCTGCGGCGCGTGTTCGCGCGCCACGGGCAGATCGGCACGGCGCTGCAAACCTTCGAAAAAATCCTGGCGCTGATCGTCTGGGTGGGCGTTGCGCTCTACCTGACCGGCATGTGGCCCGACCTGATCGACTTCCTCGACCACAAGGTCCTGCCCATCGGGAAGGCACGACCCTCGCTGCTCGATATCCTGCAGGGCCTGGTGTCGGTCGTGGTCCTGATGATGCTGGCCCTGTGGGCGGGCGCCGCGCTCGACGACCGGCTGATGGGCCTGGAAGGCCTGCACACCTCGTCGCGGGTGGTACTGGCACGCATGAGCCGTGCGCTCCTGATTCTGATTTCGGTGCTGGTCAGCCTGCGCCTGGTCGGGCTCGATCTCACCGTCCTCTCGGTCTTCGGCGGGGCGCTGGGCGTCGGTCTCGGTCTGGGCATGCAGCGTATCGCCAGTAACTATGTCTCCGGCTTCATCATCCTGCTCGAACGCAGCCTGTCGATCGGCGACCCGATCACGGTCGACAAGTATTCCGGCCGCGTCACGCGCATCAACACGCGCACGACGGTGCTGCACGCGCTTGACGGCACGCAAACCCTGCTGCCGAACGAAATGCTAATCACCGGCGTGGTACTCAACCAGGCCGCGACCAACAAGGCCGTGCGCCTCACCACGCGCCTGACGGTGGCCTACGACAGCAACCTCGACGAAGTGATGGCGCTGCTGGTGCGCCAGGCCGACGGTGTCGAGCGCGTGGTCGAGGACCCGGCGCCGACGGTCCAGCTGAACGCCTTCGGACCCACCGGCTACGAGCTGGAACTGGGCTTTTCGGTCGTTGACGCGGAAAAGGGGACGGGAAGCGTGATCTCCGCCGTGAACAAGAATATCTATGCGCTGGTGCATTCCGGCGCCATCCGATTGGGCTTGCCGGCCCAGCCTCTCCCAGTTTGATGCACACTTGGCATGAATGTGTCGCACATTGCGCGCTGTGACGCAATTTACTGCGTCCATCGTGCCGTGCGTCACGAGAAGTGCGTAGAATGCGGGTGGCGGCCCGGTCCCTGACCGCCCTTGATGACCCTCTCCCAGAAAAGACGGCATGCACAGACAGCAATTACTCTTGGAGCCTTAATGAGCTTTAGCAACATCCTGCATTCGGTACTCGAATTCCTGAATACCGGCATCGTCGGCCTGTCCGGCTGGGAAGTCGTTCTGTATACCCTGATCGTGACCCACATCACGATCGCCAGCGTCACCATCTACCTGCACCGCCACCAGGCCCACCGCGCGCTCGAACTGCACGCGATCCCGAGCCATTTCTTCCGCTTCTGGCTGTGGCTGACCACCGCGCAGATCACGAAAGAGTGGGCGGCGATCCACCGCAAGCACCACGCGAAGTGCGATACCGAGGAAGATCCGCACAGCCCGGTCACGCGCGGCATCAAAAAAGTGCTGCTCGAAGGCGCCGAACTGTATCGCGTCGAGAGCAAGAACGCGGAAACCCTGGCCAAGTATGGCCATGGCACCCCGGACGACTGGCTCGAGCGCAACGTGTACAGCAAGCACAGCATCGCCGGTGTCTCCGCGCTGCTCGTGATTAACGTCGCGCTGTTCGGCATCATCGGCATCACGGTCTGGGCAGTCCAGATGATGTGGATTCCGATCACCGCGGCCGGCATCATCAATGGCCTGGGCCACTGGTGGGGCTACCGCAATTACGATTGCGCCGATGCGGCCACCAACATCTTCCCGTTTGGCATCCTGATCGGCGGCGAAGAGTTGCACAACAACCACCATACCCACGCCACCTCGGCCAAGCTGTCGAGCAAGTGGTACGAGATCGACATGGGCTGGGGCTATATCCGCGCCCTCGAGATGATGGGCCTGGCGAAGGTGAAGAAAGTCGCGCCGGAGCCGAAGTTCGCCAAGAACAAGCAGATTGCCGACCACGACACGCTGCAGTCGGTCATCACCAACCGCTACGACGTGATGGCAAAGTATGCCAAGTCGGTGAAACTGGCCTTCCACGAAGAACTGGAACACCTGAAAGACAAGGCCTTGCTGGAAAAGCGTTTCCTGAAGTCGTCGCGCAAGCTGCTGCAGCGCGAGCCGGGCAAGCTGGAGCTGTCGCAAAAAGAGCAACTGATCGAGCTCTTCAAGCACAGCAAGGCGCTGGAAACGATGCACCAGATGCGCGTGGAACTGGGCGCCATCTGGGAGCGTTCGCACTCGACCCGCGACCAGCTGCTGCAGCAGTTGCAGGACTGGTGCGCACGCGCCGAGGCGTCGGGCATCAAGTCGCTGCAGGAATTTTCACTGCGCCTGCGCAGCTACGCGTAACGCGGCATAGCTTGTTTAATAAGAAAGGCTCCCACGGGAGCCTTTTTTCATGGGCGTTCAGATCCGCCTGAGTTGCGCGATCCGCTGGCGCGTCAGCATGGCCTGGACCGAGATCGGATCAGACCGCAGGCCCGCGGCAGCAAGAAAAGGCCGCCAGGCGTCGCGATAGGCGAGCCAGACGCGTTCGGTGCTGCGCACGGCTTCGCGCTCGACGGTGGAATAGCGGATGCGCTCCGGATGGTTTTCCTGCTCGGATGGGATGCGCATTACTTTCTGGTAGTGGACATTCAACTGGCGGTCGAGCTGCGCCAGTTCCTGCGCACTGGCGCGCGGGAGCTTGCCGCTGGCCGCCTTCAGCAAGGTTTCCATGAATTCCTCGTCGCGCCGTCCGGCGTGCCGGGATGCGAACCCGGCGCCGCCGGTCCCGCTCATGTCCACCTCGTCGACCGACTTCGCCGCAAATGCTTCGGCTGCCTGGCGCAAGCGCGCGAAGGGCTGGCGTGCCGGCGCCGGCAAACTTGCCGCGAAGCGCTCCAGGCGTGCGCCGCGCACCCGGTCGTCGCGTTCTTCGCTGATCGCGCTGCACACGCCGCCCATGCGGCCGCTCGTGATGTGGTCGCACAGGTCGAAGGGCTGGCCATCGGTGGCGGCGGCAGGGGAGGCGAGGTAGGCGACGCGGCCTTCCATCTCGGCCTTGGCGGTATCGAGCTTGCAGGCGTGGTAGATGGCGCGCTCGAGGTCGCGCGGTGCGCCATAGCCGTTGGCGCTTAGCATCATCAGGACGGCATCGTTGCCGTTCGCCTCGGCGCAGGCCTGCACCTGGCGCCACTCGGCGGGCGAGGTGCTTGCCTGGTCGCGCTTCAGGTAGTAGAGGCTGGTCGCATCGCATCGCATCGCCGGTTTGACCGGCGCCGGTGGCGGCGCAAGGCGCGCGGCGCGCATGCAATGCCGATGCCAGTCTTCACCCTTGTCAAACGGCACGCCGAAGCCCTCGGTATTCGGGTACAGGGGCGGATCTGCCTGGGCGGCACCCGAATTGCATGTCCACAGCAAGGAAGCGGCCAGGGCAGCAGAGCGCAGGAGATGTGGGCGGCGCGACATGGGAAGGGTATTGTCGGGTTCGAAACCCATTCATCATACGCGCCGGTGCTTGTCAAAAAATCACCAATTGTCACAATCCGGCGTATAAAGCAAAAAAGCCGCGCACTTGCGTGGGCGGCTTTTCTTGAACAAGTCCAGGATCGATTACTTGATCTTGGTTTCCTTGTATGCAACGTGCTTACGTGCCTTTGGGTCGAACTTGATGATTTCCATCTTCGCCGGCATCGTGCGCTTGTTTTTGGTGGTGGTGTAGAAGTGACCAGTACCTGCGGTCGATTCCAGCTTGATTTTGTCGCGGCCAGTTTTTGCCATGATAGCTCCCTAATTAGACTTTTTCGCCACGAGCGCGCATGTCGACCAGAACTGCGTCGATGCCCAGCTTGTCGATGACGCGCAGGCCGGCGTTGGACAAACGCAGCGAGACCCAGCGGTTTTCGGATTCGACGTAGATGCGACGATTCTGCAGGTTAGGCAGGAAACGGCGTTTCGTTTTGTTGTTTGCGTGGGAGACGTTGTTGCCAACCATCGGACCCTTGCCAGTAACTTGGCAGACACGTGCCATAGCGCACTCCTTAAAGATAAACTTCCGAATTCGGAAAAACGAGAGTATAGCGTGAAAACCATCACGGAATCAATCACTTGCAGAAAACAATTGTGTCATACTCGTCGGCATAAATTTAACAATTGTAAAATCAAGGTTAGCGCCTTGTTTTGACGCAGTTAATTGAACATTGCCGCTAGAGTTGCCCATGCTCGGCGAAGGAATGCACCTGTGTTCCGGCCACCACAAAATGGTCGAGCACGCGCACGTCGATCAGGGCCAGGGCCTGGGTCAGGGCGCGCGTGAGTTTCAGGTCGGCCTCGCTTGGTTCTGCCATGCCCGACGGATGGTTATGTGCCAGCATCACGCCCGAGGCATTGCGGCGCAGGGCGGCCATGACGACCTTGCTTCATATGTTCGGTGAACCTTTATCCGAGTCTCCCAATTCCCAAGCGGCTGAACTTCCTAAATCACCCATCCCCCAACGAGAAACGGCGCTATCGACTCCCCCGTTTGCCAGTCTCGGAACTGTTCGATAAGCCTGCCGAAGTTACCGTAAAGGGTCTCTAGGCGATCAAGCCAAACTTTCCGTGAAGAGTTGAGCAGGCGCAACAAGAACCGCAACCAGATTTCCCATTTGGACTGCACCCGTTTGCCCGGCTGTGCGTACAGCCTGGTCAGTTCGACCTTGGATTGCTGCAGCCTCTCCCCTCCGTGAGCCTAGTTCCTTCGTCGATTTTGCTTTTTGCCCCGTTTTCACAACGTTCCTCGTCCAATTCGCTATCGAGGCCTTGAGCCAACGAGCAAGCTGATCCTGACGCACAAGGGTTACAAATTTCATCTCAACATAAAGCGCCGGGTGAACTGGGCCGGTGAGCCAGTCGATTACCTAGCGTGCGACAGCTTGCAATCACACGTCACGAAGCTGTACAGGGACGCCGGCATACGGGGTGGTCTTCGCACAGCGGCAGACGCACGATGGCGTCCAGGCTAGTCCAGCAAGGAGCGGCCGTGGAAACCGTCCAGCTGCTGCTCGGACACACTGAGCTGGACCATGTGCGCCCATACCTTCACTTGTCTCCGCAGCGACTCGAGCAGATGTTCGCAGATGTCCTTTGAAAGCATCAACGGACGTGTGCTCTTCACTTTTGGTTCTAGCGAAAACTGAAAAATCGTCAACTTCTCGTGGACCCAAATGTCCCTTAGCTATAAAATTGCTTCATTGGAACACGCTGCGGGCTGCGCTCGGGGAATCCGCGCACAGCAGCATTAGCGGCCCGCACGACGGGCATGGTGCGTGGAGAGCCGGTGCAGGGCCGGCAAACGGGAAAAACCCGGCTTTCGCGCGCGAAAGTCATCAAGGAAAACCCGGCGCCCGCGCGGCGCCCCGATCCGGCCGGCGCCGGCGTGAGGAAAAGACATGAATAGAGGTATGAAGCTTGCCGTAGTAGCACACGTACTTGGAACTATGATGGCCGTCGCGCTCGGCTGGTTCTTTCCCATGTGGCTACCGTTGTTCGAGGAGGTGCGTCCTGCTCAGTACACCTTTTCTACCGTAGCCGGAGCTTGGGGAGTGTGGAAGCTCTATGAAATGCTGACTGGCAAAGACAAGTTGGCGAACGACACGTCCAAGCATTTTGGGAAGAAGAAGTAAGGAGAAGGAATACAAATTGAAGACACACCTGGACACTACTTTTCCTGCACCCGAATTTGATCTGCAAATTGCTGATTGGCTTTCGCACTGGTCGCCTGACCCGCACGACTATGGCGGCCCGACGCTGCGTGTTGGAATCATTGCCGAATCCAATGGACAGAAGACGGTCTACCGTGCGATCGATGGTGATGGGAGCAGCGAGATGCGAAAGGTGTATGAGTTTCTTGAGTCGATCGGCCTCGTAGACCTCCAACTTTACGGGCATCCGCGGTTCAACTGTATCTATGGCTTGGCCGCTGATCGAATTGCTCCTGGTCAGAAGTTTTCGGTCACAGCGCTGTCAGGCTGACGTGGTTGGTTCGCTAAGGAAAAGATCATGAGCGCGATTATCAGCAGTTGTGGGACGTACCGATACCGACTCGAAAGGGACGTTCAACCCAGCGGCCCAGTGTTCGCGTATTTTGGCGTGAACGGGTCGACCGCTACTGCTACCGAGGATGACCACACGGTGCGGAAGTGGATTGGGTTCACCAAAGCCAATGGCGGCCGGGGCTTCATCGTTGGCAACGCCTTCGCGTACCGTGCCACAGACGTCACGACATTGGCATCTGTTGCCGATCCGGTCGGCCCCGAGAACGATGTCCACCTCGCGCAGATCATTGCTGATGCCGAGATCCTCGTTCCATGCTGGGGGAGGCGAACGAAGTTGCCGCAGCGCCTACGTGCGCGACTTGACGACCTCCGTGATCGACTGCTGGCATCGGGAAAGCCCGTGCTGACTTTGGGTTTTACAACCAGTGGCGATCCGTTGCATCCGTTGACGCTCGCGTACTCCACGCCGCTGACTGAATGGAAAAGGTGAAGGAAAACCCAACGGATTGCGCAGCTGCGCGCCAAGTGGGACATTTAAGGCGGAGGGAAAATGACAACAAGACTGACCAAAAGCCACCTCGTCTATGGAGAAGATGGGAACCGTCTGACGGTCGATGAGCTGCGCATCGTCACCGACCATATTCCTCTCAGCACAGGAAGGACCGAGAAGGTCTACAGTAGACCGTCCTTCACAGTCGAAGTCAAAGGCGAAATACTTCAGCTGAGGGAGCTATTAGAAGCAAGTGGGAGGACGTTCGCGCCGAGAACAGTTTTCGAAGACGAGGCCGGAAGGAAGTACGTCAACACAGAATATATGGACAAGTTCATATCTTCGAAATAGCTCTGCGGCTAAGAGATAGGAAAACGAACATGAACTTCAAAGCGATCGCGGCATTAGCATTTTTCACAGCAACCATCACCAGTGCGGACTTATCGTTTGCAGCGCAGCCACAGACAGGCATGGCGGCGAGTCGCAGCGGGGTCACTGCATTGTCAAGAAAGGTCGACGCTATTGGCATGGGCTGGACGCGGAAGGCAGTCATTAGTACGCTCGGTGCGCCCTCGAACGTCATTGCGCCGGGAAAGCTGAAGGCTAACGATATCGACCGCGGGCCGGAGATCGAATACGTTCTGACCTGGGACAATCCTGGCTGCTCACGCATCGAAGTATTTTTCGATGCACGCAATCGGGTCACCGGAAGCGATGCTGGCCGCATGTGTGCTTATCCCATGAAACCGCTGGCAAGTAGTTATTCGTGCTCGAAGCAATCCAACCTCAAATACTGCCGCTAAGGCGAACGAGCATACAGTCTAGGAAAACAATGACGAAAAAGGTTATAGCTCTCGTTCTCGTATATGCGGGACTTATGTCTCAGACCGCTGCCTTT
Source organism: Massilia sp. FBCC-B171 (assembly GCF_059134155.1). Classification (NCBI taxonomy): domain Bacteria; kingdom Pseudomonadati; phylum Pseudomonadota; class Betaproteobacteria; order Burkholderiales; family Oxalobacteraceae; genus Massilia; species Massilia sp. FBCC-B171. The sequence continues at coordinate 1,165,807 of NZ_CP101443.1, forward strand.
GGGGCATGCTTGCCCTCAGATATCAAGCCGCAGGAGGTGGACGAAGCATCTATGAAGGTTCGAGCAGCCCGTAAAGCTATGGAACGGTCATTGACCGAATCAAATCCCGAACTAAACAAAATAATTGAGATTACCCGGGCGACCCATTCGATTACCGGGAATGCCGACTGGTTCTTCGATATGACCTTTATTCACGCACGAATGCGCGACAGCAATGATCGTAAACTTGTAGCTGACGTTTTCCAAAACAAGGCGGACATCGTAGTCGCAATGATGGATCAAAGCGCTAAAAATATTGAACGTGTCACCGGAGGCATTAGGACTGCAGGGCTGGCAGCACAAGCCGTTGCCCTATCCGCTCAGGTTTCCGCGCTCCAAAAGTTAGTTGCGGTCTGCCGATAGGAAAATAACCTGGTGCCGGTGGGCGCCCCGCCACCGGCCGGTAGCCGGGACCATGAAATTGAAAGGCATTCGATGAGTATCCAAGGTTTCGATCCGAACTTCGAGTTGGTACGTCAAGGCCTGTCCAGTATTGAATTTTTCCGCGAGCTGTATTCTTCGTCGCCCACTTCCACTGCTAATTCTCAGGCGGTCATCGACGGTATGCGAGCGAAAGCAGAAGGCATGAAGAAATCGAATCCGCACGCCGCGGCGTTGTTTGAGAACGTCGCAGCAGGCCTGGAGCTTTACATCGGACTGAAACCTCTTAGCCCGTAACTCCCAGCATTACCCAAGCCGCGCTCGACGCGGCTGAGGCACTGAGAGATTCGGGCGTGGTGCCTGGTCTGTGATATGAATGGGATATGTGGATAAATTTCGATCGGAATACATTGACCAGTATGCTTCTGCGCTCATGCTGGAAATGGTAAAAGGAAAAGGGCTCATCGCCCCTGAAGATCTACCTAAGTACGTTGAGCAAAGCACCACTCTCGCAGGCTTAATGCGCGATAAGTTGGAGGCACTTCGGGCACAGGATTCGAAGCGAGTAAAACGATGATGCAGAGTGAAACATGACGAATCAGCGCCACCATGTCAAACGGGACCACGAGCGCTTCCAAGTAGGGTTGCTATTAAAAGCGCTTAATGCTAGACATCGGTCGGACTTTGTGGTGATTTCTGAGCCAGACCCGCCAGAAGCAATAATAAAGTCGGGGCTGACTACACGGTGGGTGGAGGTAGTCACGGTTTTTTTGAACGAAGATTTTGCTAGAGACTTAAACTCGTTCGTTACAGAGGGTGAACCGCACCATTCGATCTCTGGGACGCTTATCGTAGGGCCAGATGAACAGTTTGCCGAGCGATTCGTCTCTAACGTGCAGGCAAAGCTTCAAAAAAAATCCTATGAAGAATTTCGCGACTCCTTTGGCCCTGGATATTTGCTGGTCTCGATCCATAACCCCTTCTTTGACGACCAGACACTAAACATGATCCAGGAGCAGTGGCGCGCATCAAAGCTAAATAACCTCGGATGCTTTAGGTCGATCTACTTAACGTATCGAGTGGAGCAAGGATATAAGGTAAAAAGATGGGTGCCTCCCGCCGTCAACTCGGCCTTTAGCGTTTGAAAACACTGGGTTTTCGCGACCCGTCTCCCTCGGCACGCATCAGAGAGAAGACACCGACGGGCGCTCCGTACGAAAAACTGTTCAAGCTCCGCCGGCCTTATGCGACTGCCCGTTCCTGAAAGTGGGTGCGATTGAGCTTGCACCCGGCCGCCGGGATAGGATCCTGGAGACGCTGGTATCCGGTGATCGTTCGACCTTCCACTGCCATAAGATCGTCCACAAGAGCCGCCTTGGTGGCAACTCGGATGACGAAAGGAGCTACGACGCCAGCGCTCACGAAAGCATGCGCCGGCGCGATGATCTACCTGGAGAAGCTGGGCCGGCCGACAGTAGAAATGCTCATAGGATGCATACTGAGCATGTGTTCGCCGGACGACTTGGCGCCGCATTTTGATGCGGTCATCGAGCCGGCCAACTGAGCAAGGAAAACCTGCGCCTGACGGCGCCCGCACTCGGCCGGTAGCCGTGAAGAAGATGACGATATGGGACAGGCGAGGCAACGCGGAAGTAGAGAAGTACGTGCTGCACAAGCTGTAGCACGAGTCGAGGCGATCAAGCCTGAGACGATTGTCTGCAATAACTGCAAGGCCGAGATTTCGGATATCCATACGATGGACGTTCGTGGAATGCTCGGGATCGACGGAGCGTTCGCCGGGATGTGTGATTGTGGTCACACGACCTGGGCAGTCGCCGGTCAACCGGAGGCTGTCGCCGGATTGATGGAATCGCTGCACGAGACAACTGGCGGAGAATCGATTCTTGGTTCTATGCCGATTAAGCGAAACTAAATCGGAAAACACGTGAACGCACTTAGGTTCAGTATAAACAATATGAGATGGCAGTTCTTCACTAAGGTTTTTTTCTCGGCTTTTCTCGCCCTGACAACGAACGGTGCATTCGCACAGAATTCTTACGTATGCATACCGGATAAAGCCAGCGGCTTTCAATACAAGTCTGCAACCAAGAGTTGGGAACCCACTAACTTCGACGCGAAATCTGAAAAGAGGTTGTTAAAGAAAAAAGCGGACGGATGGGAGTGGATTGATCTCCAGAGCAAGGAATCGACGTTTTGTGGGCAGATGTTTGGGTACGGAGTGCTTCAATGCCAGCTTAGAGAAGGCAACGTAATGTTCGATTCAGATTCAAAAAATTACGTGGAATCGTATATGCACGGTTATGCATTTGGCGGACCGATAAAACCTGGACGAAAGAGCGAAACAAACTCAACCTACCTAGTAATTGGGACATGCACACCCCTATAGCATGATAAATACTATGGAATTAGCCATGTTTTATCGACTGCGTAATTTGAATTGACGGGATGCATTTGGGACGGAAGGTCCGCAGAATTTTTAATGCGATTGTGTTCATGACTTGCGTCCTTAGAGAAACCTAGGAAAACAGCATACCTAGCGTAAAAATGAAGAAACTATTCGCCGTATTTCTGGCAGCCCTTTCGCTGGCGGTCTTCACGCTGGCAGCCTCTCGTGTCGTCGTGACTGAGTTATATCCGACGAATGCTGCATACATACGCAGCCATATCAGTGCTGTAGCCAAGAAGAAGGCTTTCGACTTGCAGGGCGCGAAGCAGGCAGGTTACAACGATGAGGAAATTGCGGACTACTTTGCCAAATCGAACTTGGCCGATTTCGACCACATATGGTCACAGATCGTCCTGCTTGCGACTGCGACGTCGGCGGCCCTTGTTTTTGGCACTCTCGTTTGGGATTTGCGTCGACGCCAAAAGGGCAAACTAGACGCGTCGAAAGCACAGTCTAAGTAAGAAGCGGAAAATAGGAAAAATGGGAACTTCGGACGTCATCGCAGTGCTTGCACTATGCGCTTCAGCTGGCTCTGCGCTATATGCGCGCTGGGCGGGGAAGGCGGCACAGCGTGCTAACGAAATCGCGATACACAACGAGCGCCTGAGAATATACAAAGGGCTCCTGGAGTTCCGAGCCATCTTAACCACCAGGGGGCCAAGCTTCCCCGATGACGAACTGTGGAAGTTCGCGGATTTAGTTCTGCTGAGTGAGTTTTACTTCTCGAAAGCGGCGCATGAGGCAATGCAGAGATTGCTCGACGATGGCAATCAGACTAAGGTTCGATACGAACTCTGGCAGTCCATGAAAGATTCGTGCGGGGACACCGCTACAGCTACTCGTGCAATGAACGACTTGCACCGCGCAACTCGGGACCGGTGTGGGGCGGTAGCAGACATGTTGAAGCCAGATTTGCTCCTGCATGCCAACAAACCGTCGTGGATAGTTTAGACAGGAAAACCGCACAGCAGCATCCACGGCCCGCATGACGGGCCGGGTGCATTGAGAGAGTCGGCACGGTGCCGGCGAACGAGGAAAATCAAATGACGCAGCCTGTAATCTTTATCTCGCAAGAGGTACTAAGTGACTCGCTTTCTGAAGTAGGAAATGCTGAGACCTTTAGCAATAGCATCGTTGCACTGATAGATGGTGGATTCGACGTGGCACTTGGGCCAGAGTCCGCTCCAACCAAAGTGTTCACCAACTCGGAAGAGTTTTACGATTGGTTCAGTGACCTGGAGGATGAGTTGAACGATGATCCGGACGGCGAGCTCGACGCCGACGATCCTCAACTGGACGCAATCGAATACGAAAATATAAGGGAAGAGATTGGCCATCCTGCTGATGATGATTCGCTGTCGCCGAAGGGCATGGATCAAGCTGAAGTGCGTGCAGGTTTGCGGGACCCCGACTAAGTGACGAACTCTCGGAAACCTGCGTTTAGAACGCCCGGTAGTCGGCCGGACGCCGACACTTTTGAGCATCAAATATGGAAGCAATAGGCGTTATCGTTTTTCTAGTCTGGACGTATGCGGTCTTTAAGATGGGGCACGCCCAAGGGCGACTGACCGGAGGGCGAGATGGTGCACGCGCCTTGGCACGTCACGCCCAACATTACAGTCTTCAAAACCTTAACGAAATCGAATCTGACGCCGAGACGTTGGATGTGCAGAAGACGCTCTCAAAATTGGATCGCGGCGGTAAGAGCTTCGCTTCTTATGGTTAGGAAAAATACATGAGTGAGCTGAAGAAGAACCAAGGCGACCAGATCCTGCACTATCGCGTTGTACAGACTACCCCGGCAGTTGGTTGGGTAGCTCGTTACAACCCTGATGAGGGTGAGAGAAAGGAAGATAGGGACGCCGCGGTGGTTTGCTTTGCGCTGATCGAGTACAAGGACAAGAACGGCGACGTCCTCACCGAAGTGCACCCAATGGTCGCGACACAATACGGAATCGAGGTTGAGGTTGCGCCGAACTTCGACAAGGTGGTGTATTGGCCCGATCGGCTCGTGAAGGTCGAGCAGCAAATTGGCGACTTGGAAGTAGTAAGAGAACCACCGGACGACGAGCTTGCAGAAGATTTCATCGCAAACGCACGTGACCCTGAGTATGTCGCAAATATTCTTGACCATGCGTCCGAGCTCATGCGCGACGGCGATACCGGAACTGCCCGTGGCCTGGTTCTTTTGATGGCCGGAGCATTCAAAGTACATAAGGACCGGCAAGACGGGCGGCCGTCATTGAATGACGAAGATGACGCGACAAACTAAGAACGCCTAACAAAACCTCTTATTTGCTCAGGTAGCAACAACCTCGTACACTGAGCCGACGTCCATTATCGGCCAGAAGCGGACAGTGCACGGAAAGACAAACTCATCATTTGGTTGAGAAAAATCGTCATTCATCAGTATCTGAAACTGTTCAAAAATGTGTGCTCACCTCAGAGGGTGTGATGCCTCGACGCGACGAAAAAATTTGTAAGCTGAATGACCAGGAGTGGCTAAAGTGCGAGGCGTTGCGTCTCTACCATTCCGATAATGGTGGGCGCACGTGGGAGTTGCTACCAGACAGCCGCACCGTATGGACACGCATTGCACAAGCGACGTGCGAATGGCCTGCAATTCCCAATGCATTTGGCTGGCGGCAGAAGCAGATCACCATCGCGCACAGTGACTTTCATGAAGATGGATCGCCGAACTTTAGATACCTGAGCGTCTTCGATCGACATAAGCAAAGATGGTCAACGAAATCGGTCGGCATGGTGTCCGACTATGAAGAGCAATGGTGGTTGAGCTTTCAGTTCGATAAGTTTGTAAACGTCTAGGCAAGCGGGTTCGCTTTGGGTCGGAAGCAGATGCGCCCGGTAGGTCCGCAAACGGCCAAAAGCGGGCGTAGGGGCGCAAGGTGCTCCTCTTAACGTTGGGAAGATCGGATACGCATGACGATACGAGATCGATTGATCGACGCTAAGTTACTTTTGGATAACGGACGCATGACCGGGGCTTGGATTCAAGTGTTGATCGCGGCTGCCGCCACATCTAGAAGCCGGTACCCAAACAAGAAGGACGGTGAGGCGTTTCGCGCATTCATCAAAGAAGTCACGCCAACGATCCTATACGGAAGCGATGCAATGGCCAGCCCAGGAATAACTGTGATATTGAATGCAGATTCTTCGTCCCCAATCTCCTTCGACCAAGTGCTTTACAAGCAACTCCGCTGCACATTGCTTCACGAGGGGAAGATGCCAGAAGAGATTATTTTTTCTGAGGCTAGGATGGTTGATGAGAGGTTAGTATCGGACTTCATCGGGGGGGTACCGCTAACGCTGCCTGGTACATGGGTGTTGAACCTTGCGAAGGCGGTAGCACATGCGCCAGAGAACTTTGCAACGTGTGGCGATCTCATGGCTTGACACTATTGGCTATCGTTTCACTGCGAGATGTCCGGCCTGGGTCGGAAGCAGACCTGTTCGCAACGGTCACAAACAGGTTGCTGATCTCAACAGCTGTCTTGATGAATCGTCAACGTGCTTTGTCTACAGCAGTTGGGGCGGTATCGTAGTCAAACGAGTCTACCTCTGCGGCAATTGCTGCCCAAAATTGTTCGCGCTCTGCCGAGCTAGAGGGAAGGTATGCGTACGCGAACAGCGAGAGAGGATGTACACCGATTACCTTCGCGATTTCATCGATCTTTGTAATCGTAGGCGCTTTGATCCCACGTTCCAAGCTGCTGAGATAGGTTCTACTGGACACAACTGAGAAGTCTTCTTGAGTCAGTTGACGACTCTTCCGTGCTTTCTGCAATCCAGCTCCGAAACGTTTGAGCAACATCACAAGTACCTCCGCACAAAAGGTACGATGTACTCATGACGAACACTTTAGGGCTACAATCTATAGTGTTCATCGTCGAATTCTGGAGAAGCAGATGATCACGACGTATGCGGCGGATGAGGCAGCGATGTTCTCGATGGACCCTGGATTTGTGACCTGGCGAACCGCAACCCTCACTTTGGGAATGTTGTATGTCTTCGTCAACTACGGCCAGAAGGAGGGACGTAGCCGGTGTTTGTCAACGTAGTTGTCGCGTCATCTCACGCAACCTGCTTTGATTCTTCTGGCCGAATCCGTTCCGGATTCAACCAGACATGATCGTCCAGATTCCAGTTTCTGACACCCCGCGACCAGCGCTGCGGATGGCGGCTTCTGGCCTGTCGATACACTTGTTCGCGATGTTCCAGGATCGCTCCGGCTTGACCACCGTGGCGCTGTGCCGGCGTCACGAATTTCAGGCCGCTGTGCTTATGATCCTGGTTGTACCAGCGCACAAATTTCTGCGTCCATGCGCGTGCGTCCTCCAGCGTCTGGAACGGCTTACTTGGGTAATCCGGGCGATATTTGCAGGTTCTGAACAGCGACTCGGCGAACGCATTGTCGTTACTCACGCGGGGCCTGCTGAAGGACGGTGCAACGCCTAACTGTTCCAACGTGGCCAGCATTGTCGAACCCTTCATTGCGCTGCCGTTGTCCGAGTGCAGAACCAGCGGCCGGCCCGCCAGGCCTTCGGCCAAGCTGGCCCGGCGCATCAGCCGCGCTGCCGACTCTGCCGATTCCGCCTCATGGACTTCGTGACCGACGATTTTCCGGCTGTAGATGTCGAGCACCATGTACCAGTAGTGGTACTTGCCCTTGATCGCGGCCGGCAGCCACGTGATATCCCAACTCCAAACCTGGTTCGGCGCCACGGCGCAATGGCTTGTGAGCACGCGAGCACTTGGCTTCTTTGCCTTGCCGCGATGCTGCTGCTGCGAAGCCGCCTTCAACACGCGGTAGAAACTCGATTCCGATGCCATATAAACGCCGCGATCGGCCAGCGTCGGTACGATCTGGCTTGGCGGCAGGCTGGCGAACTCCTCGCTGTTGGCGACAGCGAGAATCTCGGCCCGTTCGTCCTCACTGAGCTTGTGGGCAGGCTCTGGCCGCGCACTCGTCGGGCGGCTGTCGGCAGCTACAGCAGCGTCGCCGTCGCGCACCCACCGCTGAAACGTACGCAGGGTAATGCCGAGCTCCTGGCAAGCCGGTGACAACCGACTACCTGCTGCCTCTGCTTCGCGGATCAACGCAACACACGACAGGCGATCTGGGACGCTGATCAGTCTTCCTCTTTGTCCCCCCAGATCGCCTGGGCTTTTTTTCGCAGGATCAGCAGCGCTGCCGCCTCGGCCAAGGCCTTCTCCTTGCGCTGCAAGTCCCTCTCCAGCTGCTTGATGCGTTTCTTGTCTTCCTTCGATTGCGTCTGCTGACCGCGCACCTGCTGCGCCACGTTCACGTTAGCCGCCATGCACGCAGCCCGCCACGTGGCGATCTGCTCTGCGAAAAGCCCCTTGCGGCGGCAATACTCCGACAGCTCGCTTTCGTTCAGCGCTGCTGTTTCGAGCACCACCGCGAACTTGTCCTCCGAAGTCCATTCCTCAGCATTTTTCCCACTACCTGGCACCGGCGTTCCTTGATTACGAAGTTGACGGCGCCAAGTATAAAGCGTCTGCTCGGTGATCCCACTCTCACGGGCCAGTTCCGACACCACCCGGTTCTGGGGCGGCATCATCTGCCGTAGTAACGCTTCTTTTCGTTCTGCTGAATACTGAATCGCCACGAGTTTACTAGACACTCGCGAGCCGCTTGAAATACTGCTTTTCATACTCGACCGGCGACAAATTATTGCTGAAGCTGTGCCGGCGCTTCGGATTGTAAAACATCTCGATGTAATCGAAGACATCCGTCCTTGCATCTTGCCGGGTGCCGTAAGTTTTGCGTCGGATTCGCTCCCGTTTCAAGAGCTGGAAGAAGCTCTCGGCAACGGCGTTATCGTGACAGTTCCCGCGTCGGCTCATGCTTTGCTGCAGATTGTGCTGGTCCAGAAAGTCGCGCCAGTCGTAGCTGCTGAATTGGCTGCCCTGATCGGAATGTACCATCACCGTATTCTTGGGTTGCCGCCGCCAGAGCGCCATCAAGAGCGCATTCATCGCCAGCTCGCGATCGATGCGTGAACTCATCGACCAGCCGACCACCTGACGCGAAAACAGGTCCAGTACAACGGCCAGATAGAGCCAGCCCTCGTAGGTACGGATGTACGTAATGTCCGTCACCCAGACGCGGTTGGGTTCCTGCACGTCAAATTGACGCTGAAGATGATTGGGCGCCACCAGCGAAGGCGCACCGCCGCGCTTGTATTTGCGCTTGGCGTAGCCGGTTTGTGAACGAATCCCGGCCGACCTCATGAGTCGGTGGACACGATTGACGCCGCATTGTTCACCGAGCTCGCGCAGATCGTCGCTGACTTTGCGGTAGCCGTACACGCTGCCGCTTTCCAGCCAGGACTCCTTGATGGGAACCAGGAGGCGCTTGTCTTCTTTGGCTCGTTTGCTTTCAGGGTTAAGGCGCCAGGCATAGAAACCGCTCGGATGCACCTCAAGCACTTTGCACAGCCGGCGCACCGGGAATTGGTCCTGTAACTGAGCAATTAAGGTGTACCTTACCCGGACGTCTTGGCAAAGTACACCGCGGCCTTTTTCAATATGTCACGCTCCTCCGTAACGCGCTTGAGCTCGGCCTTCAGGCGCCGCATCTCGTCTGACTGAGCATCGACAGCCTTGCGCTCCGCCTCGGGCACGCCGTAGCGCTTTGTCCAGGCGTACAGGCTATGGATGCTGATCCCGAGCCGCGCCGCTACTTCGCTCGCCGGGTGACCGCCCTGCGCCACCTGCTTGACCGCTGCAATCTTGAATTCTTCTGTGTACCGCTTACCGCTCATATCTTCTCCTTGTGCCCGATATTATGGCTCAGGAGTGTCTACGATAGTCGTGGCGATTCATACTGCTTCACACGCTCTCTCTTGCCCGTCCCCGGTATGGCTTTACTTCATCAAGTGACGCGACAACTATTCTGACACCGGGGGTAGCTGGATTTACCAGACTTCAATCCTCTGGGATAGCCGTGATGTGCTAGATTTTTGCCTCCGTTTCAAAAATAACCGAACCGCAAAAATCGTTGACATCTCCCTACTAGAACCTTTCCGAAGGGACAAGGTTTATACATGGCGCTGGACAAAAGTTCTGGAAATTCGCTCGTACGAAGAGGATTCTGTTGAGCATCCGGTCTACATCACCGATGCTGGTGAAACAGTAGGACTAACGCCAGAAGAGTCAAAGCAAAAAATGAAGCTGATATACAAGGCCCGACGTATCGGGCCTAAGGCGCTGTGAGTCGCTAACCGGGTCGTTTCCATGTGCCGAACATGTGGATCTCCTCAAGATGATGCTGTGCCCACGACGGGCGCTATACCTGAGGAGTTAGCGCGAGATGCCCGAGCGTGGTTGCAACGACCACCCGACCATAAGCCGCAAAGCGGCTAGTCGATCAGCCTGAGAGCCTGCTTCGGCGGCGTAGTCAGCTGATCGAAGACGACCTGATATGCTGCCCCACCCGAGCTATGGGCGTCTTCGAGGAAGCCGCAAAGGCGCAGGCGAACAAGAAACATTCGTACCGCGACCGCCGCTAAGCTCTTGCCGTTTCGGGCCACACTGAACCTGCCGATGACCCATTCAACGATCACATCGGCCTCAATAAATGTACGGTGGACCGCTTTGCCGCGGAGGAACCGTGCAAAGATGGCCCCCTGCCAAATGTGATCGGGCTCCGCGATCATGGCGGGGTGTTTAGGGTTGGCGCTCAAGAAGTCCGGCCATGCACCACTGATGCCCAGTGATTCTCGAACCAGTCGCTCCTTTTCCTCCGTGGGGAGCCGGCGGTAACGGGCATTCGCTTCTTCAATCTCCGCATGCGCCGCCAGGATCCGCTCGCGCTTCGAAGCTGCCTGGCTCCTCTTCAATTCGAGCTCTTCGTCATGCTGACGGTCTATTTCGTCCGCCTCGGCGTCGACCTGGCCTTGAAGCTGCGCGCGGGTGCTCGCTTCGCCTGGATAAAACAGCCAGTCCTTGAAAAAGACGTCCTCCAGCACCCGCTGGCGTATCGTCTCCAGGTCGGTGTCGGAGGCAAGGCCTGACAGGTTCACTTCAAGCGCCGGCATTCCCAGGGCTTCGAGCTTCCTCCTCTTCTCTCGGTCGACCGCATGGGTAAAGTACATCTCCACCAGGATGCGTCGCTCGCCGCGGTACCCGACGACGTCAGGCCGCACGCCGGCCGCCCCCTCCCAAACCTCGCTGCAGGAATGATCGAAGCGGATAACGCGGTCGGGGGAGAGGATGATGCTCTTGGCATGGAGCAGACCGGTTTTCAGGCGCCTCTCAGCCGAAATGGCAACCATTGGCGTGCGGAGATAGTTCGCTTCCAACAGGATCTGTTTGGCCGCCGCATGAATTGCAGACTCGATACAGGACTCAGAGCCCGTTGCGATGTGGTGCGCGAAGTGCCATGAGACCTTGTCGCCCTTTTTCGCAATGAGGACAGCGCCGCACGCTACACACGTGCAGCCGCACGCCAGGCCCGATTCGACGTCGGCCGGTGCATACATGCGCCCGTTCTTGAGTCCAAACGGGGTTCGGTGATTAGATTTCGTGGCGATGTTGACTTCCTCGTGCCGCTGGCGCCGGAGTGCTATCGACGCGTCGCTGCAAGCATGTAATTAGTCTCGACCGCGTCTGGCGGCCCTGCTAATGGGTACCAGTTAGGTGCAAGCAAAGCTTGATGCGCAACTCGCCTGTCCGGCCAGCCGGGAGATTGCGATAATACCAACAATTGTTGTGTATCGATATATAATCCGCTTGACACTGCCCATCCCGGACGGTTCTACCTATCTCTCCTACGGCTTATATGATTAATCGGATTCTCGCGGGCGCCGCCTTCAGTCTCACTGCCGTTGCTGCGCAAGCAACCCCCATTCGTGTGGAATTCGAGACGAACATCAGCACTGCTTTCGATTACGTGACGAAGGCTACGGTCCCGGTGACACCAATCACCGGAAAGTTCGCAATCGAATTTGACGACGCGAATCCACAGTGGGGAAGCGATGAATTGGGGCCGTACTTCCAGTTTGGTACGGGCTGGATTAGCACACCTGTTACGGGGAGCATACCCTTCGCTCCGTTCTTTGATGAAAACATTTGGTCGACACCGGTGTTTGTCAACGTAGTTGTCGCGTCATCTCACGCAACCTGCTTTGATTCTTCTGGCCGAATCCGTTCCGGATTCAACCAGACATGATCGTCCAGATTCCAGTTTCTGACACCCCGCGACCAGCGCTGCGGATGGCGGCTTCTGGCCTGTCGATACACTTGTTCGCGATGTTCCAGGATCGCTCCGGCTTGACCACCGTGGCGCTGTGCCGGCGTCACGAATTTCAGGCCGCTGTGCTTATGATCCTGGTTGTACCAGCGCACGAATTTCTGCGTCCATGCGCGTGCGTCCTCCAGCGTCTGGAACGGCTTACTTGGGTAATCCGGGCGATATTTGCAGGTTCTGAACAGCGACTCGGCGAACGCATTGTCGTTACTCACGCGGGGCCTGCTGAACGACGGTGCAACGCCTAACTGTTCCAACGTGGCCAGCATTGTCGAACCCTTCATTGCGCTGCCGTTGTCCGAGTGCAGAACCAGCGGCCGGCCCGCCAGGCCTTCGGCCAAGCTGGCCCGGCGCATCAGCCGCGCTGCCGACTCTGCCGATTCCGCCTCATGGACTTCGTGACCGACGATTTTCCGGCTGTAGATGTCGAGCACCATGTACCAGTAGTGGTACTTGCCCTTGATCGCGGCCGGCAGCCACGTGATATCCCAACTCCAAACCTGGTTCGGCGCCACGGCGCAATGGCTTGTGAGCACGCGAGCACTTGGCTTCTTTGCCTTGCCGCGATGCTGCTGCTGCGAAGCCGCCTTCAACACGCGGTAGAAACTCGATTCCGATGCCATATAAACGCCGCGATCGGCCAGCGTCGGTACGATCTGGCTTGGCGGCAGGCTGGCGAACTCCTCGCTGTTGGCGACAGCGAGAATCTCGGCCCGTTCGTCCTCACTGAGCTTGTGGGCAGGCTCTGGCCGCGCACTCGTCGGGCGGCTGTCGGCAGCTACAGCAGCGTCGCCGTCGCGCACCCACCGCTGAAACGTACGCAGGGTAATGCCGAGCTCCTGGCAAGCCGGTGACAACCGACTACCTGCTGCCTCTGCTTCGCGGATCAACGCAACACACGACAGGCGATCTGGGACGCTGATCAGTCTTCCTCTTTGTCCCCCCAGATCGCCTGGGCTTTTTTTCGCAGGATCAGCAGCGCTGCCGCCTCGGCCAAGGCCTTCTCCTTGCGCTGCAAGTCCCTCTCCAGCTGCTTGATGCGTTTCTTGTCTTCCTTCGATTGCGTCTGCTGACCGCGCACCTGCTGCGCCACGTTCACGTTAGCCGCCATGCACGCAGCCCGCCACGTGGCGATCTGCTCTGCGAAAAGCCCCTTGCGGCGGCAATACTCCGACAGCTCGCTTTCGTTCAGCGCTGCTGTTTCGAGCACCACCGCGAACTTGTCCTCCGAAGTCCATTCCTCAGCATTTTTCCCACTACCTGGCACCGGCGTTCCTTGATTACGAAGTTGACGGCGCCAAGTATAAAGCGTCTGCTCGGTGATCCCACTCTCACGGGCCAGTTCCGACACCACCCGGTTCTGGGGCGGCATCATCTGCCGTAGTAACGCTTCTTTTCGTTCTGCTGAATACTGCTTCACACGCTCTCTCTTGCCCGTCCCCGGTATGGCTTTACTTCATCAAGTGACGCGACAACTATTCTGACACCGGGGGACACCTTCCTGGTTCACGCTCGGCACGGGCAGCATCAGCGATGCCCGAGGTGCATACGGGTATGGCCCTGGCTATGCTGATCAGAACTTCGGCTTCGTGCAAAGGATGAGCAGCTCCGGATTCGACGAGAACGGGCGCTACCGCAGGGACTACACCCTTAGCATTGATTTTCGGAGAGTCTCCCCGATCGAATCGTTCACACCGATGAGTAATATAGACTTCCTGCGCTCATTCGTAGGGAAGGATATCGCTGGCGGTAACTCGACCCTTAGCGAGGGCTACCGTTTCCAGCGCTATTCGGCCGGTGGGCTCGCCCCATATGAGGGACTTCGGTATATGGACGGTGCTCTGAGGGTCACCGCAGTCATCGACCAAACAATCTCAGTTCCAGAGCCGGATAGCATATCAATGGCGCTGCTTGGCCTGGCTGCACTAGTAGTGGTCAGGCGTCGCCGACGTGCTGCGCAAGGAGAAGCCCCAGCTATTTTATGATCTGAGGCGTTCATCGAATTGACACCCTGCATGGCAGCCAACCACCCCTGGCTCTGTTTGTGCCAGCACCTTTTTTGAACTAACCCCTAAAAGTTGGACGGTTAAGAGCGCCCTAACAAGCCTCTCGATTGTCCTAGCAGCAACATCATGCACTGAGGCCTTCTGACGTCTGCTTCCGGCCAGAAGCAGTCATTTAATTGACGCCATTTGTCATCAGCGCAGAGCTCAATTATTTCTCCGCAGTCGGTATATATCCTGGCCAGAATGACCACAACCTGAATATGTCCATGAAGAATTCTTCTTTGCGCGTTGCCCTGTTGGCTCTATTCGCCTTTCATTCCGCCGCTGTGCGGCACCATTGCAGGAGCATCTTGGGCACTGGATGGCCGATCGGAAGTTGCTTGACGGCGCCGTCCTGAAAATCGGGGCAGAGCTTTACAAAAGAGCTGACGGTACGTCATGGGCGAGCGTCTCATCCCCCCACCAGAGGTCTACGACATTCCGGTAAAGAGCATCCACATGGGGCCTGACGAGGCCGCGGTTCTCGACATCACCAATGCAACGCTCAAGCTAACGTGGGTTCACGATCATTTCCTAGGTGAGTGGACGCAAGGACCCACGCTGCCGCTGGAACTGCACGAGGTCACCGCCCTCTCTATGCCGATACGCCCGCAGACGCCGCGCCTTCCGTTTCCGTATAGTGAAGAGTTGGTCGCAGTCCGCAGCAAGGACGGGGTGACGCTTGGCGCGACTCTTACCGTCCCGCGCGCCCCCGCGCACCCGAACGCGGTGGTGCTGATCGCCGGCAGTGGGCCACAGACACGGCACGTGAACATGTTCGGGCATCACATGTTCGACGTACTGGCCAACCACCTCGCACGTCAAGGTGTGGCAGTGCCCCGCTACTACAAACGGGAAGTTGCGCGTTGAACCGGGGGCTATTACGGGCATACGCTCCCGGACCTTGTGGACGATGCCTACGCCGCTGTCAGAGCTCTTGCAAGGCGCAAGCAATTCGCACGCATTTGGATTACTTGGCCACAGCAAAGGCGGACCGTTTGCGGCCGCCGTCGATGCGTGTCATCCGGACGCGGTTGACTTCATTGTGTCGTTGAGCGGTGTGGGGATGTCTGGGTTCGACTTGATGCTGCTGCTGGACCGCCAGTGGGCGCGCGACCATGACGCAGGCACGGAAGAAACAGCGCGGATGATGCTCTATGTCCGGAGATGTTACCAAACCGCACTCGACATGCCCGATGGCGAACCACGCGCTGCAGCGCTCAAGGTCGTAAATGCCGCGCTCACGCCCGAGGATCAAGGACTAATCACTTCATGTAACAATCACTTTGCCTTGCCCGAGAGCGACTCATGCGCACACTAATTCACTCTGCAGGTGTGCAATCGGACTCTCTGCAGACAGCAGCTTCAGAAGAGGTCGAAATCAGCCCAGATGCAGTGATGGTCGGAAGCTTCCGTATCGGAAGTGACGCCTTCGAAAGGATTCCACAACCTCGGATGGTAGCTACCCCTGCGCTCTATGCCGACTTTACGTAACTTGGTATTGAGTGCTGTTGAGCCGATCAGATAGTCAATTTTGTTGTTCTTCAGCCCGGTACCGTAAGTTCCCGGACGGCAATCCGGATAGTCCGAATGTGACTGAATATCCTGCCAGCCGTTATCGAGGAGAGGTCGCACCGCAGGGCTGTCCGGCGTGTCGTTAAGATCGCCCGCAATCAGAACATATCTGCTGATATCCAGTTCGGCCGCACGGGCAATTTCGCGCACCCGTTGTCCCTGGGCCATACGCAGGGCGCGGGCGTTTTCGTCGTTTCCGCCACGTTTGGACTTGAAATGGTTGGCACAAATCACTAGTCGAGTCCCGGAGGGCAGCTCAACGACGTACTCGGGACAATCGCGCGAGAACACCTTTCTACCATCGACGGTGTCGTCGATGTGGCTGCGCATACCCGCCAGTGGAAAGCGGCTCAGAATGCCAACATCAATTCCTCGCAGGTCATTGCCGTCTATAAGCATTGTGTGCGGAAAGGCCTGCCCATACATCGCCCCCAGTACTTGGTCATTAAAACGCTGGAGTGCAAGGCGGTCCTCGACCTCGACACAAACGAGAATGTCTGGCCTGACTTCAGCAATAACACGGCCGGTGTTGACGACAGCCTGCCAGCTGACATCACGTCGTGGTAACTCGAACCACCCGGTCCAGGCGCTGCGGCCTTGGGCGACTACGGTAACAACTCCACTGCGGCGGCCAAATAGGTTTTTCCGGATGCGGTTGAGGATGATCAATGCATTCGCCGGCTGGACTGGGGCGGAAAACCTGTACTTCAGGTCAAGTTCCAGCAGTCTGGCCTTATCCTTTTCGCTATAGGTCGAGTTGGCGATTATGCTGCTGGAAAGCGTGTAGTCGTCCAGCGCCTGCTGTCCGGCCTTATCGCCAAGCGCCATTGCTAAAGGCCGGCTAAACAAATTCTCCAGATTGAAGGATGCTATTCGCATATTGGTTTTCTGAAAAGTAGAATTTTCGTTGCAGCGCGGGCTGAACAGCAAAATTACTCTAATTGCGGAAGTGAAGAAAGCACCGTTTTCCCAGATGGCGTACCAGGAATGTCCTAGCCAAGCCAGAACGATTCCGGTTTTCGACGATACACTTCTCCAAATGCTCAAAGCTTAATTTGTTCTTATGGGAAACTCCCTGCGTTGCGTCCATGCTACAAAAAACCGTGAATCAAAAAGCGGTAGAAGACAGCTGTTCATGTTTTCATAAAAAGTGTAGTATCAAAAAATCCAAAACCGATTGACGTATTTATATCCGCTGGCTGAATTGAGCGCTTGGTACAAGAGGGCCGGCTGATAGTTTCGCTATCGAAATTCTGTCTTTTACTTTCGACTGTCCTCTGATCAGGGAGTATCGACATGGAAAGCGCACAGACTGCAATGCAGAGCGGTGAGCCTGTTCCAGGATTTCCACTCAGGTTTCGGTGGCAGACCGGAATCCTGATGACGCTCATCGACAGACAGGTTGATCTGATCAGGCAGGACATCCTGCGTGCGCGTTCCGAAGGAAGACTGGTCGTTTATCTGAGTTGCCCGATAAGCAGACGCGGAGGAGGACATGACCGGACCAATGTTGAAGTCGCGCATACGACGGCACGGCGGGTGACGACTCAATGGGGCCACAGGTTCTGGCTCCTGAATCCGGCAGCGTATCAGCTCGAATCCCGGGAAGGCACGAGTCTGCTCCAGCAGCACGCAAATGCGTATGCCAGAGAGACCGGTACTGAACCTGTCGACGTAAAAACGCTGAAACCCGAAGGTGGGGACTATATGCGGATGTGGACAAGGGTTCTGGTAGAGGACAATGGTCGCGACGACAGGTCTAATCTGGGCGGCTATTTCGACGCCTACTATTTTCTCGGCCCTTCTGATGTCAAGCACTTTTTCGAGAATTCCGGCGCTACCACGCTAACGTCTGGTGTCGAGGAATACTTCGCGAGCAAATTCACTATTGATCCTGATTTTTCGCGCGACTATTCGCCAGCGGTGGACTCGGGCGGAAGACTTCTCTCAGAAGAAGAGAGGACCAGCGAATGGCGCAGATTACGTCGTGAATTTTTCCGTTATTACACAATCCGTGCGAGCGCATCGTACAGTCGCGGGTCACATGATGAGTGGGAGATTTTGCGACTGCTGAACCAGAAAAGAATGCGTGTTCTCGGAACAGGTGAGCAGATCGCTTCCTATTTCGACGGGCATGCGCTTGCGATGGGTGAAATGGAATTCGAGATATCCAGTGGATACGCTGTTGACTGACAGTATAAAGTCGGCTGGCCGGTCGCAGGGTTAGAAAAAGATATGACAGAAATTAATGCCGCCAGATCTGAACCATTTTTCAACGGCGCCGGGCAACCCGAAAACCGCTTCTGAAAGGCTTTTAGGGATAAAGACAGCTGCAGGAGTTTTTCCAGGCGTCCAAAATGCATCCAAAATAAAGTCGGAGAGAAAGATGGCTAACGAAATTTATGATCTGAGATGGGGCCAGGAACTGGCGCGCAGGATTGGCGGAGAAATAAGATCCGAAGTCGGCAGGATCCGTGCAAACCCACCTCTCATACCGATCGTGCCAGGTTCCTCCCAATATGAAGATGTGGTTCAGAATTACAGGATTCATGCCGGCCCGCCCTATTCAATAAGACCAAACAGCAAACTGGCGCCGGTAAAGATCTCCTCGTATTTTCTCGTTGCACAGCAGCAGTTTTCCGACCAGGTGCTTGCTGCCCGTCTTGCGCTGAGGCCGGCCAGTGATCTTGCATATGCCGAGGACGCAATTCTGCTGTACGGCAGGAACGCCGAAAAAAAACTTAAAGAACTGAACATTATCGACGAAAACGGCACGATAGCCGACCAGGAAGGACTTGTTGCAGAAAAGGCCGTTCCTATTCCCGATGGTAAAGATGTCTTCGAGAGTATTCGTGAAGCGCTTGAAACGCTTCAGGCGAACAAACAGCATGGACCGTATTGCGTTATTGTTTCCCCGGATTTGCACAGGGAAGCAATCACACCGGTCGGAACCGGCACTACACCACGAATCAACCCGATTCTGCCCCAGCTCAGGGAACACGGTTTCCGCTTTTGCGAAGCTGCCGAACGAAGAACCGGCGTTGCGTTCTCTCTCGGCGGGGGGGCCGTCGATCTTGTTATCCCTTACGACACACATGTTGAATGCCGAAAGGTGGAGGGAGATGCGACGTTCGTCGTTGTCGAGCAGTTTCGTCTCAGGGTAAATGACCCGCGCGCTGTCGTTCAACTGAAATAACTGCTTGCAGATCGGCCC
This sequence comes from Massilia sp. FBCC-B171, assembly GCF_059134155.1. Classification (NCBI taxonomy): domain Bacteria; kingdom Pseudomonadati; phylum Pseudomonadota; class Betaproteobacteria; order Burkholderiales; family Oxalobacteraceae; genus Massilia; species Massilia sp. FBCC-B171. The sequence continues at coordinate 1,184,823 of NZ_CP101443.1, forward strand.
GGATCCCGAACCGTGTAATTAATTCCGTCCTGCTGTAATCCGGATGAGAAGCATATGCTGACCAAAAATGATGGCCTGACACTCTGGTATGGAACTTCTGATGCTCCGGCACCCGAAGGGCTTGTGCCTGACGGCACATCAGTCTTGATCACTGTGGGCGTCCAGCCCCAGAGTGCAAGTCATCGGGTCAGTATTTGTTACAGCGTAAACGGCGGTGAAGAACAGAGTCTTTCGGCGGAGTGGATCCGCTCTGATATGAAAGGTATCTCCCAGTATTACCGTGCAGAATTTCCGGTCCTGTGGCCAGGTGACCGGGTAGAGTACACCCCGATCTGTGTCTCGGACCACCGACGGGTTCCGGAACCGGGTGGGACTCCCGCTACAGTATTCGGTATACGTACCATGTCTGGTCCGGACGCAAAACAGAACATGTCAGAAACCCGGCGAACTGCTCAGGCTGACGCCCGGCCGGCAGCAACTGCTGCTGACTCATTGTCAACTGGTAACGGATCTGTGAATCATGCTGTCCGGTCTGCAGGTCTAGACACTGGCTCCGTGCCTGCTGTCGTACGTCATCAGCGTGTAATACCTGCCAGTACGAACCGGAAGCTGCTTGTCAGCGTATTTAACGCGCAGGAAGCCCGCGAGGCGGTTCTGGGCGGGGGACGGATAATCGACAGCGAAGATCCGCGAAGTGCTCTCGGTAACATCCGCCCGGTAGAGATTATGGCCATCAGTGACGGGGTGCTGGATTCAAAGCGAAACCTTGATGTCCAGCTCAGTACAAATATCGGCGAGGATCAGCTGCTCTTCGACCGGTCTCCATCCGGCCAGGCAATACAGAAATCCGCGTACGAAATCGCCGGAAAATCGTCACAGGCGGCGATAGGGGTAGCCTGTTCAATGGGTACCCGGGTTCATCCCTGCAATATCGTCAAGGTCGGTCTCGATGGCGTCGGTATCGATATGCTGACTGAGATTCTTTCAGAGACTGTTGACGCGCTTAACCGCACTGAGCAGTTCTGCCACACCCAGGTAATGTCGGTTCTTTTTGCCCAAGACCTGGCGCTATGGAATCAGCGGAAAACAAACGAAACGGTCCGCCAGGTCCTGATAGGCCTGCGAGAATTTTTCCCGTCAGGACCTACGGCTGAATCGTTCGACTTGCGGAATTTTGCAGTCAACACACTGATTGATTCACAGAACCGTTCGGTATTCAGCCAGTCGCAGCAGGTTTCGCTCGGCAGCCTGATCCGAAGCGGTGCTCTTCCAGAGGGGGCGAATGACTCTTTTGTCGAGCTGAACCGGCTTTTCGTGCACGAGCAGTTTTTTCCGGGCATAGCTTCGGGTGGCAGAACCAACAGGGCGGTGATCAGGGCAATGGTTGATGCAACGGCTGCAGCCGGCGCGTATGGCATCATGATTGACACTTCAATCTTGACCAAAGTGGCAAATGTATGTCTTGTGGATACTTCTGGCAGCGAGATGATAGATGTCAATCAGTTCCGTGTGTCAAACGGGCTTCCGCAACAGGGCATTCTAAGTCTCGATGACATACGGTTTTTTGTCGACTACTGCCATTACCGTGGAGTAGTAGCGAACGTTGCGGGCTCAATTGAAAGCTATCAGGCACAGCAGCTATGGGTCCTTGTACCGGAACTTGACCAGCTGTCTACCAGAGGTTCGGCGTCTGCAGTTGATGTTGACCCGGCCGACGCTAGCGCCGCAAGTGATACCCGACAGTCCCGGGTGATCAGGCGAGATCTGGTCTGCGGTCTGGCTCCACCCGAACATGGGGGGGTACTCAACGTCCCGGCTGTCTGGATTGAGAACGCCAGCGCGCTACGTTCCTGCCAGTCGCTACGGGACATGATTGCTGCAAAGCGTTACCAGTTTGGCTGGCCTGAACTCGAGACCTATTTTGTGAATCCCAGGGGCCAGCGTGTTGCATTCATGGATGATTCGGGTCAGGCGATCCCGCTTGGCAGGTAGGCATCCAGTGACTGTCGGCGGAGACTAATGAATTGCGTAATCTATATGCGATGCCTGTCAGCCAGACAGGACGGCCAGCCTGCTCGCTTCCCCTGGAGGACGCGGACCTCGCCCTGGGCAACGCAAATTGGCTGAAAGGTTTGCAGGCGATGAGCGACTGGTGCTGGAGCGGGCACCTTTATCCGGCCGAATTCTCAAACAATCTTGCGCGCTTTTTTCTGCATATCCCCGGGGTTTTTGAACAGCAGCTTAATTTTTCGACCACCCTAATTTTTGACGAGCCATCATTCCGTAACGGCGTTCAGGTATCCGGATTTCTTGACCGGATGATGCGTGAGCTTGCAATAAGCTTCATAGCGCAGACAAGGCGCTGCTGGTATTCCATGACCCATCATGCGGTTCTCGGAAAATTGACTGCGAACAGACATGGGATGGCTGACCCGATCTTTGAGGAAAAATGGTGTAATTTACTGAACTTCCGCCAGGCCCGGGGGGTGTACACCGAGCTGGAAACTGCTGTTCTCGAGTTTGTGGACTGTTTTGCCACCAATCCGAAGACCTATGGCGACAGGGAATATGGGCGCTTGCGCAGTGCTCTGGTGCAGGCGAACAGGGAGCAGTATGTGCTGGACGGTTTGCGAATGGCCCGCCTGCAGGCAGCGCGGTCGGCGTGGGCCTCAGCCGTTGCAAGTGGAGCTTCACATGCGGCAGCCGATAGAGCTGCAGCGGAAAGTGCGGCGAAAGTGTGCAACAGCATTTCCAACGAAGAGGTTGAAAGAAAAGCAGACTCCCAAGTTGTAGAACTGTCCTTTGTCTGCATGCAGTTTGTAGCGCTTACGGGCGTTCTTACAGCGCTCAACATCCCGGACGAGTCATTCCTTGCGCAAACAATGCAGGACGTATTGCCCCCTGCCCTGATCACTCACATCAACAGCCTCTGCCTGCTCGGCGGCGAAGATATGCGTGCTCTGGTGCCGGAGCCGGTACCGTTACCAGTGAAGGAAATTGCTGCTGGCGGAGTTACGGTACACCCAAGCCGTCCCACCGGAGCTCGTATTCCGCTTGAAACGTATGAAACGGCAATGGACCGCGACCGTGACAAGGGTGTGACGGTCGGCGGCGTGCAGGTTGGAACGTTTGGCTGGAGCTTCGGTTTTCACTTTCCCGGGAATCTTGTTTTCTGCCTGATGCTGCATCCCGAACTGGCGCGCTTTGAGCCACCGTATTCGCTGCCACTGCTCTTCAACGAAGACGAGTGGCGAAATGGTTCCCAGACAGGGGGCTTTGTTTCGAGAGTACTCAAGGAAATCGTATATCAGAAAATATACAAAACGACTCGAAGCCGGTACGGTCTCGAACATCACACAATGTTTCTCTTCAATGTGTATCTGGATCTTTATGGAGTCGGCAGGCCGCCCCGGCCCCGGATGAGCGAGGTGGAACAGGAGCAGGCAAGGACCCGTGCAGTGTCGCATGCAGAACAGGTCGTGCTGTATGTCAATGAACACAGAACGGCGCCGGAAGGCGTGTTCAGCGCAATGGAGATCGCCGTACTCAGCTGGGTCGAGACATTTTTAACAGCTCCGCACATGGCGTGGCAGCTGGAGGACGACATGCGTAGGCTACTTGACAAAGAAAACAGGCGGGAAATCGCTGCAGGAGTCCGTCTGCTTGACATGTCACCCAGACTAGGCGAGCAGGCAGCCTTGGAGCGGCTGCTAAACCATCAGGTTGCCGAACTGGCCATGATTACAGGACACATGGATGGTTTGGGGCGAGTCCTGACCATACTGAAGTTGCCCTCTGAACAGCCGGTGCAGATTGTCGAAGGTACCCTTGACATTTCGACTGGCGGGATCAGACCGGAGCTGACCAGTCGCGGAGAGGTGAAGCCAACAGGGTACTTCAACAATCGAATGGGCCTTCTGGATTTTATGCGCTCAGTGGTCGGGGTAACAGAAAAAGCTTTTACCGCGAACGAACTGACGGTTAACCCCTTACTGAACCTGAATGTGCGCCGCCGGCTTGACGTTGGCGAGCGTAATTTCACCGTTTCGGCAGATACGGCGCAGAAATCCGCCGAATTCTAGGTATGGCAGCTACACGGTTTTTTTAGAGGATTGATTGTGTACAGCATTGACGAAGATAAGGCAGCCCTGATTGCAATGTATGAAGAGGCTCTGAACTCGTTCACGCACGGAGATCTGGAAGCCGTCCTTGATCATTGGGAAGATGACGGGTCCTATTTCTGGCCTGCCATCCGGCCCGCGATCGGAAAACGGGAAATCCGGTCCGCTTACGAAGAATTTTTCCGCAACTGGACAGCCGAGGAGAAATTTTACAGACATGAACTTTTAGTAAGCGGCGATTTTGCGTTCTGCCGATTTGGAACTGAACTTTCGATACAGCCCAAGAACGGTGGCGCAAAAGCCACAATGGTATTGCAGGGAATCCACGTCTATCGTCGAAGTGCAGCTGGTTGGCGATTCAAGAGTGTGATTGCAAACAGTGTTCCCTCAGGTTAGGAAAATATCCGGATTGTGGCCTTCCCTATGCCGTGCTGGCCCAGGGCGGCAGGAACCTGTTTGCCTATTTCGCCTTGTCCAGCTCTGTAGTGCCTGATGCGCCCGTCCAAGCATCCGTGTTGTAGCACCTGTGTCATGGCGCGCTGGCGTCTGGCGGGCGCAGTTGAAAAGATCCTTCACCCATAGGTTGCAGGTGCATGCAGACACTCCGGCATTGAATCGCCCCGGCTTTCGTGGAGGCCGGTTAGTGTGAGTCAGGCCGCGATAGCTTGACTGCTCAGTTGCTCATAATAGTTTGCCTCAGCTTCGGCCGGCGGTATATAGCCGAGCGGCTCCAGCAGTCGGTGGTGATTGAACCAGGATACCCATTCCAGCGTAGCCAGCTCGACGGCCTCACGCGTCTTCCAGGGAGCGCGGCGGTGGATCAGTTCAGCCTTGTAAAGTCCATTGATGGTCTCGGCCAGCGCATTGTCGTAACTGTCGCCCTTGCTGCCCACAGACGGCTCAATGCCGGCTTCTGACAGTCGCTCGCTGTACTTTATCGATACGTATTGCGAGCCCCTGTCGCTATGATGGACCAGCTCGTTCCGTTCGGGCTGACGAGCATACAGCGCCTGCTCCAGTGCATCGAGCACGAAGTCAGTGCGCATCGAGCTGCTGACGCGCCAGCCGACGATGCGCCGAGCGAAGACGTCGATCACGAAGGCGACATAGACAAAACCCTGCCACGTCGAGACGTAGGTGAAATCGCTGACCCACAGCTGGTTCGGCCGCTGGGCCTTGAACTGGCGGTTGACGCGGTCGAGCGGGCACGGCGCCTTCGCATCGGCTACCGTCGTGCGCACGACCTTGCCACGCATGACACCGCGCAGGCCGGCTTTGCGCATCAGGCGCTCTACCGTGCAGCGAGCCACATCCGTTCCCTCACGTCGCAATTGGCGCCAGACCTTGTCTGCCCCGTAGACTTGTAGGTTCGCCTGCCAGACACGCTCAATGTCGACGCTCAGCACGTCGTCGCGCTGGACACGGGCACAGCGCAACGTCGGGTTACGTTGCTGCGCAGCGTGGCGCCAGTATCCCGACGGTGCGACCTGCATCACCTTGCAGATCGGCTCGACACCGTAGGCATGGCGGTACCGGTCGATGAAAGCCCTCACGGCTTGAAGTGGCGGCCGAGCTCCGCCTGGGCGAAAAACGCACTCGCCAGGCGCAAGATCTCGTTCGCCTTGCGCAGTTCGCGCACTTCCCGCTCAAGCGCCTTGACGCGCTCCTCTTCGGCGGTCGTCGGCCCTGGGCGCTGGCCGGTGTCACGCTCCTGCTGGCGTACCCAGCGACGCAACGTCTCCGGGGTGCAGCCGATCTTGGCGGCGATCGATGTGATGGCTGCCCACTGCGATGCGTACTGACTGCCGGCTTCGCTGACCATACGCACGGCGCGCTCGATGACTTCGGGGGAATACTTGGGTTGCTTTTTCATAGCTCCATTCTCTCAAACAATGGAGCCTCTACAAAACCCGGGGCGATTCATCTTTAAGGAAATTGATGATCGCATACGGCCCGTGCTGTGTCTTCTTGAGGCCGTCGCAGCGCTGCTCAGCCCCGCCAGCCCGACGCTTAACCCCCTTCATGATGTAGCGCTTCTCATCGGTCGGATGCGTCAGGAAGATCTCGTCGCCGACTTTCAGATTGACGAGCACCGCCTCGTTCCAGCCCGTGGTGGCCAGGCATAGGTGGAAGGCCGCCTTAATCGCCGTGGGGGTAGGAAAAAAGTATGAGCAAAGTTCGGTATATCCCATGAAGAGGCCCGGCCTCGCCTTAATGTCGTCCGGGTTGAGCTGCTCCGCGGTAGGCAGCGCTACTCCATGTCTCTTTTGGGCGTCCGTGAACCGAAGCAGACTTTCGAGGATGAACCGATGATCCTGAGGCAATTTTTCCCTGTCCGCTCGCGGCAGGCTCAGGAGGTGACGGGCGTGGTCGTGCCTGTCGCGCCACCTGAACCAAAGGCGCTTAAGCGCGTTCTTGATGCGTTTGACATCAGGCAGATCGGGCAACTGTTTTGCCTTTCCAAGTCCTTTCGCTGGCACGCCGAGCCAATTTAGTTGCTTTTCCCCAAGACCCAGACGGGTGAGGTTTAGAATCTTACGGAGCTTACAAAAATCAGTTCTATTAATTCCGCGATCGACGAGCGCTTGGCGGTGCACGCTTGAGATTTCGCGCACAGATTTTAGCCGGGGCGCGCCGGGGACTCGGGCTTCAACTTCATCGAGAGTGCGCCAGAAATAGCGAAGAACGTAGTACGTACCCTCCGTGCTTTGGTCCGCCTCACTCAACGCCAGGTCACGGCTCGCTGGCAGCAGTTCAACCAGCAGTTGGCGTCGGCCGGTGAAGGCGGAGTCGCCTTTCTTCGGGCCGCCTGTGTACCCGTCGGCTAAAACCGAGAAGTGATAGACTCTGCCAGATAACGTCCTGACCAGAAAGCGCTCCGTTTCAGGCGCAGCCTGAACTGACGCCGGTGCATACTGCACGCCTTCGGTATCGCGGTCCGTCTTGGCAAGGACTGTCGCATTGTCGACGGCCAGGGCAACCCTGGCGTGATCTGGAAGATGGTCTTTTTGGGTCGTTCTGATACTCACGGTGCCTCCTGGTCTTATTCATTGTTCGTGGCACGGTCATTCAAGCCGGTTGGATCTGCGCCCGTCTTTTCATCCGTTTCATCGAGAACTAGCGGCGTGCCGAGCTGATTCATAGCCCATCGCAGGTACAACATCGTGGTGTCTTCGGACACATGCCCTAACTGGGGTTGAATACGGGTCATGATGATGCTCAGCAGATTCTCTTTGGTGTGTCCCTCGGCCTCAAGCCTCATCACCTCGTCCCAGAGCGTCATGCAGGCCCACCAATGCCGCCCAGCGTGCGGATACCATCTGTCCGCGAAAACCCGCGGCACGGCGACCCAAGCGTCGTAGAACTTCTTGCCGGACCACCGGTCCCCCGTGTCGTCCCTCAGGAATAGATGTACTAGCGAGGCCGCCACCTCTTCGCGCTGTCGTCCCTTCAGCCCGGCCAGCCGCTTGCCCACCGCCCTGACGCGGCTCTTTTTACGGTACTCGTGCCATTCCAGCGCTAGCGTTCTCGGGATTCGGATATCTCGTCCGACCTTCCGCTCGTCGCCGCTTATCGGGCATGTGGCGATGGTCTCGCCTTTGGGCCCCCATTCCAACCTGATGACTATTTCCTGAAGGTGCGGCGGTTGCGTTGGGTTGGCTATTTCCCAGTCGGATGGGGACAAGGGAAGTGAATCGACGCGCAGGCATATCAGCTCTTCACGGCGCATGCCGGTGCGCAGAACTGACTCGGCCATCAGCGCGGATGTGGGGCCGCTTACGCACCTGGCTTCCTTGAGCCAATCAACGGCTTGCTGTTTGGTCGGTAAGGTAAGGACCTTCGGCTTTGTTTTGAGCCTGCCTTCACGCACTGTCACGGTCTTAATGCTTTTGCGGGAGCTGTCGTGTCTGCCGTAGGTTTGGCTAATTTCCTTGGTCAGGACGTCGAACCAGTCTCGTTCGCCGGTGTCGGCCAGCCAGCGCAGGTAATGCGTCGCGACGTCAACGCGGAAGTTGACTGTAGATGTTTCGAGCCCGCGGCCGCTGCGTGACCACACGCCCCTCAGCATTTCCTGCTGGTAGCGGGCTACACCTTGGCTGTAGTTGCAGGTGCGCAGATCCAGGGCCCGGCGGTCGGCCCAGTCCAGGAAGTTCGCAAGTCGCGCTGCGATGGTACGCATCGACTTGTGTGTCGGCATTTTCGCCCCGCTGCTCATGAGAAAACCAGCGGGAAAGCGCCACTTGGCGTAGGCCAAGTCAAGCAAAAAGCGCAGGGCCAGGCGATGGACCCCTGGGCCTCGATCGAATATGACCGGCAACCCAATGAGGCCCGGGTAGGCGGCCGCCGTCACCCCATCCGGAGGAGCGTAGACGACCGTAAAGGGCGTGACCTTTTTCGAAGTTTCCATTAAACGATCCGCGTTTTGCTGAGATAGACAGCGAGCCGGCCGATCAGTTCCGAAGCAAGATCGCGATAAGAGAATACGGCCTAGAATAAAACGCGCGGATACACGCTGGTGTGGGTGAGGGTGCCCCGGAACATTTCCTGGGCGTCGATCAGGCGGTTCTTCACGTCGACGAACAGGACGACGAAGGATTCATAGGCCTGCAAGCCGAACTTGCCGCGCAAATAGGTTTTGACGACATCGGGCGAGCACAGGGCATGGCGGAAGAATTGTTCCGAGATCGCGCGGCGCGACAATTCCATGACCGCCTGCAGCTGCGCATATTTCGCCAGGCCCAGGCCGTGCACTTGCGAAAATTCCTGCGGCGTCGCGTGCAGCAGGGCTTGCAGCGAGCCGAAATGTTCCAGCATGTGGCCGCCGAGCTCGACGGCGTTGCGCCCGCGTACGCCGACGCGCAGGAAAATGGCCAGCAGTTCGGCATTCGACAAGGCGGCCGATCCTTCGCGCGCCAGCCGTTCGCGCGGCCGGTCCTGTTCCGGCCAATCGTTGATACCCATAAGGCTCCACAGTAGTCAAAAGGGGAGGGCCGATTATGGGCATCCGGGCAAACACGGTTCTGATCTGGCGCGCAGGTGCGCCATGTGCCGCGGTCCTGGCTAGTGTGATGTTTCCTTGCTGGAGCGCTCGAAGCGGACCGGCTGGACCGCGCCGCCTTTGCGCCGGATGACGACCGTGCCGGCCAGCTTGTCGTGCCAGCCCTGCTTTTTCGGATCGATGCCGACCCAGATCAGGCCCAGGCCCAGCGGGAGCGTCGACACGTAATAGCCGAGATAGCGTCCGATCGACTGGCCGAGCGAGGGTTTGAGGCCGGTACGCGCATCGACCACCTGGGCCGAGATCGCCATCTTGCCGGGCGTCGCGCCGCGGGCCACCCAAAAGGCGACCGAAGCGATTGCCGGCAGCGCCAGGGAAATCACGATGTCGGCCAGACCCTCGAAAAAGTTGCCGCCGGTCCCGTAAGCGCTGCCGTAAACGATCCTCACGATCGGTATCGTAATAAAGGACACCAGTACCGTATCGATCAAGGCGGCGCCGACGCGTAACCAGAAGCCGGCATATTCGTATTGTGTTTCATCGGTCACTATTCGGGCTCCAGGTAGGCGGCCGGACTGGCCACAGACCACGGTAGCATCCTGCGCGGAAGGGCGCAATGCAGGCGAGCATCAAGGCCTCGGCTGCACACCTGCTTGCCCACCGGTGGCCGCGATTGTTTGCTCGTCAACATGTCGATGCGCTGGCGCGACAGTCCGGGCGGAAAACGGTTTTCCAAGGAGGCGCGCCTGCCATAAAAAGCAGCGCCCTGAGGCGGGAAGGGCAGTGGTGGCTTACAATAGCGGTTTGCCTGCCACAACGAATATCATGTCCAACGCTTCCCCTGCTGTCGTCACCGAATCGGCCTACCTGACCCTGCACTACCGCCTCGCCGGCGCGGACGGTACCGACATCGTCACGACCTTCGGCACCAACCCGGCTACGCTGATGCTGGGCCAGGGCCAGCTCGCGCCTTTCCTCGAGGACCGGCTGCTCGGCATGGCTGAGGGTGAGCACAAGACGTTTACCTTGAGCGCCGCCGAAGGATTTGGCGAACGCAATCCGGAACTGATCCAGTGGGTCTCGAAGCAGACGCTGATTGAGAATTCGACGCCGGACGCCGACTACAAGGCGGGCGACCTGGTCGACTTCGCCGCACCCGGGGGCGGGCGCTTTGCCGGCATGCTGCGCGAAATGCGCGACGACGCCGCGCTGTTCGACTTCAACCACCCGCTGGCCGGCCAGAACCTGCACTTCGAAGTAAAACTGATTTCGGTCCTGTAACAGGAATGGCTATGGAAAACGTCAATACCGTGGAAAACGTGGAAAACGAGATTCTGCTTGCCCAGCCGCGCGGCTTTTGCGCCGGCGTCGACCGTGCCATCGAGATCGTCGAACGCGCCCTGCAGCAGTTCGGCGCGCCGATCTACGTGCGCCATGAGATCGTCCACAACGCCTATGTCGTGGAAGACCTGCGCAATAAAGGCGCGATCTTTATCGAGGATCTCCACGACGTCCCGGCCGGCAATACGCTGGTGTTCTCGGCGCACGGTGTCTCGAAAGCCGTGCGTGCGGAAGCCGAATCGCGCGGCCTGAAGATTTTCGACGCCACCTGCCCTTTGGTGACCAAGGTGCACGTGGAAGTGTCGAAAATGCGCAAGGGCGGCGCCGAGATCATCATGATCGGCCACGACGGCCATCCGGAAGTCGAAGGCACGATGGGCCAGGCCGAAGAGGGCATGCACCTGGTCGAGACGGTGGACGACGTGGCAACCCTGCAGGTGGCGAACCCGGACAACCTCGCCTACGTCTCGCAGACCACGCTGTCGGTCGACGACACGGCCGAAATCATCGCGGCCCTCAAGGCGCGCTTCCCGAGCATCTCGGAGCCGAAAAAGGGCGACATCTGCTACGCCACCACGAATCGCCAGGAAGCCGTGAAGTTCATGGCGCCGCAGGTTGAGGTCGTGATCGTGGTCGGCAGCCCGAACAGCTCGAACTCGAACCGCCTGCGCGAACTGGCCGACAAGCTCGGCACGCCGGCCTACATGGTCGACAATGCCGGCATGATCGACCCGGCCTGGATCGTGGGCAAGAAGCGCATCGGCGTCACGGCCGGCGCCTCGGCTCCGGAAGTGTTGGTGCAAGCCGTCATCGACCGCCTGAAAACCCTCGGCGCAGCGAGCGTGCGTGCGCTCGAAGGCGTGGAAGAACACGTCACTTTCCCCCTCCCGAAGGGACTGGACGGCATCCCTACGCAGGTGGCATAAGTCTTGCGTTCATTTCGATAGCCAGGAGCCTGCAACTTTCCGTTGTTAGTTTTTCAAAAAGCTCGCTATGATGGCGACGCTCGGAATTTTTGTCACGGCAATGCCAATGAGCGGCACTTCGGGATTCCCCGGGGTGCCGTTTTTGTTATCGAAATCAAGAGGGTGCGGAAACGATGGAGACTTTTGTCCAGCAGATACTCAACGGACTGGTGCTAGGCAGCATGTATGCACTGGTCGCGCTAGGGTACACGATGGTCTACGGGGTGCTGAACCTCATTAACTTCGCCCACGGCGACGTCCTCATGATCGGTGCAATGGTCGGCCTGTCGATCCTGCAGCTGCTCGACAGCTTTTTCCCCGGTTTGCCTGGCGCCGTCCAGCTGGCTGTCGCCATCCTCGGCGCGATTCCGGTGGCGATGCTGGTCAACGTCCTGATCGAGCGGATCGCCTACCGCCGCCTGCGCAACGCGCCGCGCCTGGCGCCCCTGATCACCGCCATCGGCGTTTCGATCCTGCTGCAAACCTTCGTCATGGCCATGCCATGGTGGGGCCGCAGCCCGCTGCCTTTCCCGCAATTGCTGTCCTCCGACCCGATCATGATCGGCGGCGCCATGATTTCCCAGACCCAGGTGCTGCTGCTGGTGCTCGCCGCGCTGGCCATGGTGGGGCTGGTCGTGCTGGTCGAACGCACCAAAATGGGGCGTGCGATGCGCGCCGTGGCGGAAAACCCGCGCGTGGCCGGCCTGATGGGCGTCGATTCGAACAGCGTGATCGTCGCCACCTTCGCCATCGGCGCGGCGCTGGCCGCCGTGGCCGGCGTGATGTGGGGCGCGAACTACGCCTCGATCACCTTCACGATGGGCGTCTTGCCTGGATTAAAAGCCTTCTGCGCCGCAGTGTTGGGCGGCATCGGCAATATCTACGGCGCCATGATCGGCGGCCTCTTACTCGGCATCATCGAAGCGCTCGGCGCCGGCTATATCGGCGACCTGACCGGCGGCTTCCTGGGCAGCCATTACCAGGACATCTTCGCCTTCGTGGTGCTGATCCTCGTCCTTACCCTGCGTCCGTCCGGCATCATGGGCGAGCGTGTGGCCGACCGCGCATAAAGGAGACGTCATGGCATTCCTCTCTTTCGACGTCCACCACAACAAGCGCCAGGCCTATATCACGATGGGCCTGCTGCTGGCCCTGATGCTGGCCTTCCCGTTCTTTGCGGCCCAGTACGGCAACTCCTGGGTGCGCATCATCGACATCGCGCTGCTCTACATCATGCTGGCGCTGGGACTGAACATCGTGGTCGGCTTCGCCGGCCTGCTCGATTTGGGCTACATCGCCTTTTTCGCCGTCGGCGCCTATATGGTCGGCCTGTTCTCCTCGCCGCAATTCGCGGCCCTGCTCGAATCGGTGGTGAATTACCACCCCGTGATCGGCGAGTCGCTGGTCGCCCTGTTCGGCCCGGACATCGCGCAAAACGGCATCCACCTGTCGGTGTGGGCAATCGTGCCGCTGGCCGGCCTGGTGGCGGGCTTCTTCGGCGCGCTGCTTGGCGCGCCGACGCTCAAGCTGCGCGGCGACTACCTGGCGATTGTCACGCTCGGTTTCGGCGAGATCATCCGCATCTTCATGAACAACCTGAACGACCCGATCAATTTCACGAACGGGCCGCAGGGCATCAACATGATCGATCCGATCCGCATCTTCGGCGTCTCGCTGGCGGGGGAGGCGGGTTCGCAGTCGACCGTCTACATCGGCAGCTACGCGATGCCCTCGGTGAACGCCTATTATTTCCTGTTCCTGTTCCTGTGCATCGCCACCATTTTCGTTACCAGCCGCCTGCAGCATTCGCGCCTGGGACGGGCATGGGTGGCGATTCGCGAAGATGAAATCGCGGCCAAGGCGATGGGCATCAATACCCGCAACGTCAAATTGCTGGCGTTCTCGATGGGCGCCACCTTCGGCGGCGTGGCCGGCGCGATGTTCGGCGCCTTCCAGGGTTTCGTGTCGCCGGAATCGTTCTCGCTGACCGAATCGATCGCCGTGCTGGCGATGGTGGTGCTGGGCGGGATCGGCCACATCCCGGGCGTGGTGCTGGGCGGCGTGCTGCTGGCTGCCTTGCCCGAAGTGCTGCGCCACGTGGTCGAGCCGGCCCAGATGGCCATGTTCGGCAAGGTCATCATCGAGGCCGAGGTGCTACGCCAGCTGCTGTACGGCCTGGCCCTGGTGGGCATCATGCTGGTGCGTCCGGCGGGCATGTGGCCGTCGCCGAACAAGGAAGACCGTCCCAACGTGGCCAATGCGCGCGACGAAGAAAAGGAGGCGGCGGCCGTCTGAGGCGCCGGATCATTCCATGAGCGACTTTTTACTGAATATTTCCGGCGTCAACAAGCGCTTTGGCGGCCTGCAGGCGCTGACCGACGTCGAGATCCAGATCCGTCCGGGCCAGATCGTCGGCCTGATCGGCCCGAACGGCGCCGGCAAGACCACCTTCTTCAACGTCATTACCGGCTTGTACCAGCCCGACAGCGGCAAGTTCGAGCTGGCCGGCAAACCCTATTCGCCCTCGGCCCCGCATGCGGTGGCGAAAGCGGGCATCGCGCGCACCTTCCAGAACATCCGCTTATTTGGCGAGATGACGGCGCTCGAAAACGTCATGGTCGGGCGCCACGTGCGCTCGAAACAAGGCGTATTCGGCGCCATCTTCCGCCACAAGGCTGCGCGTGACGAGGAAGCATCGATCCGCGCCCGTGCCCAGGAGCTGCTCGAGTTCGTCGGCATCGGCCAGTTCGGCAACCGTACCGCGAAATACCTGTCCTACGGCGACCAGCGCCGCCTGGAAATCGCGCGCGCCCTGGCCACCGACCCGCAGCTGCTGGCGCTGGACGAACCGGCAGCGGGCATGAATGCGACCGAAAAACTCGCGCTGCGCGAGCTGCTGGTGAAAATCAAGGCAAGCGGCAAGACCGTGCTCCTGATCGAACACGACGTGAAACTGATGATGGGCCTGTGCGACCGGATTACCGTGCTCGAGTACGGCAAGCGCATCGCCGAAGGGGTGCCAGCCGAGATCCAGAAGGATCCGGCCGTCATCGCGGCTTACCTGGGAGGTGCCCACTGATGAGCGAAAACATTCTGAAGATTGCCGGTCTGAAGGTCGCCTATGGCGGCATCAAGGCGGTCAAAGGCATCGACCTGGAAGTCAACAAAGGCGAACTGGTCACCCTGATCGGCGCGAATGGCGCCGGCAAGACCACGACCCTGAAAGCCATTACCGGCACCCTGCCGGCCTGCAAAGTCGAGGGGACCATGTCCTATCTCGGCAAGCCCCTGGTGGGAACCCAATCGTTCCGCCTGGTGCAGCAAAAGCTGGCCATGGTGCCGGAAGGGCGGGGCGTGTTCACCCGCATGACGATTCACGAGAACCTCTTGATGGGCGCTTATACGCGTGACGACAAGGCGGCGATCGAGGCCGATATCGAGAAGTGGTTCGGGGTCTTCCCGCGCCTGAAGGAACGCGCCGCCCAGCTCGCCGGCACCCTGTCGGGCGGCGAGCAGCAGATGCTGGCCATGGCGCGCGCACTGATGTGCCATCCGACCCTGCTGCTGCTGGACGAACCGTCGATGGGCCTGGCGCCGATCATGGTCGAGAAGATTTTCGAAGTCATTCGCGACGTGTCGAACCAGGGCATCACGATCCTGCTGGTCGAGCAGAACGCCAAGCTGGCGCTGCAGGCCGCGGACCGGGGCTATGTGATGGATTCCGGCTTGATCACGATGACCGGGGACGCGAATGCGATGCTCAACGATCCGCGGGTGCAGGCGGCGTATCTGGGGGAATAACCCGGTGCGTGAATAAGAAAAGGGCCGCCTGAGAAATCAGGCGGCCCTTTTATTTATACAGCCTACAGCCCGCTTGATGCGGGCCATCAAACTTTAGGCAGCGGCAGCAGCGGCGTTGGCAGCCGGCGACTTGGCAGCGGCTTGCGAGAACTGCGAGACAGCGGCGTTGACGTTGCTCTCGATGGTTTCGACAGCTTGCTTGGTGGTCTTGCTGAACTGCTCGTAGCCTGCGTTGGCGTTGCTGATCGCGGTCTTGACGGCGGCGACGAAGCTCTCCGAACCGGCTGGGGCGTTCTTGCTCACTTCGTCGACCAGGGCGATAACCTTGCGGTTCGCTTCGACGATCTGGCCTTCAGCGGCTTTCGAGAACTCGGCGCCGGTGCCGGTGGCGATGGCGGCCAGCTGGCGGTTGTAGGCGACGGCTTTTTCAGCGGTTGGCTGGGCCTGGGATGCGGTCAGCTGGAAGAACTCTTGCGGGTCCTTGGCCGACAGCAGTTGGCGCGCGGTGTTCGATTGGTCGGCCATTGCGGCGCGGGCGGTGCTGAGGTTCAGCGCGACCAGCTTTTCAACGCTTTCGAAGGTTTTCGCGGTCAGCGACGAAAACAGGGCGAATTGGGTTTCGAAATTGGCTTTGGTGGCGTTCGAGAATTGCTCTGGGATTGCAAACATGTGGATCTCCAAACAAATGTTATAGGAAGGTATGCTGCTACAAACCGGTGCTCATCCGAATGGTGCACCGCAACAGAGCGAAGTTTTGCCCATTTTTGCAAGCGCGTCAAGCGATTTTGGTGCGTCGCACCACGCTAATTGCGAATGTTGGTTTATTGCATCGGAAGAAATACTTTTCATTAACTACTATCATCGGTTTGCCAAGGTTTTTTGCAACAAAGCAGCGTCGGGAAACGTTTTCCTGCCCATGTTAGACTTGCAATTGCGCTATTCGCCATCCGGTGTTCGCGCCTGACAATCATTACCATGGCCGATACCACCGCAGTCCCAGGCGCATCCACCACCCAGTACCGCTGGGTCGTGCCGGCCTTCTTCGTTGTCCTCTGGAGTACCGGCTTCATCGTGGCCAAGTTCGGCCTGCCTTACGCGCCGCCGCTCACCTTTCTACTCCTGCGCTGCGCCTGCGTGCTGCTGGTGCTCGTACCTGTCGTGCTTGTCTGGCGCGCGCCCTGGCCGCATGGCCGCATCAAGCATGTTGCAGTTGCGGGATTGCTGCTGCAGGCCGGCTACCTGGGCGGGGTCTGGTGCGCCATCAAGATCGGCATGCCGGCCGGGCTGTCGGCGCTGATCGTCGGCATGCAGCCTATCCTCACTGCGGTTGCCGCGCCCCTGATCGGCGAGCGGGTACGCCCGCGCCAGTGGATTGGCCTGGTGCTCGGGCTGGGCGGCGTAGCGCTGGTCGTCGCGGCCAAGATCGACCTGGCCGGCCTGTCGGCGCTTGCCATCGGCTACTGCCTCTTCGCACTGGTGTCGATCACGGCCGGCACCATGTACCAGCGCCGCTATTGCCCGAATTTCGATCTGCGCACGGGCACCGTGATCCAGTTCGCGGCCACGGTTGCCGTGCTGCTGCCCTGTGCAATTCTTTTTGAACAGTTGGACCCAGCCCTGTCTAAGGTAGTGTGGACTGCGAATTTCATTTTCGCGCTGCTGTGGTCGGTGTTCGCGCTGTCGATCGGCGCGATTTTCCTGCTGTTTAAACTTATCCGCCGCAGCAATGCCACCGAGGTGACCAGCCTGCTGTACCTGACGCCGCCCACCACCGCCATCATGGCCTGGCTGCTGTTCGGTGAGTCGCTCAGCCCGCTCGGCTTGCTGGGCATGGCGGTGGCCGTCGCCGGTGTCGCTTTCGTCGTCAAGAAAAAGGGAAACTCATGATCTCAAGCCAGCAACAAGAAGCGGTCGATTCCGCCATCACCTCGCGCCGCTCGATCCGCGCCTTCCTCGACAAACCGGTGGAGCAGGGCGATATCGCGCGCATCCTCGAAGTGGCGGCGCGCGCGCCCTCGGGCACGAATACGCAGCCGTGGAAGGTGTATGTGTTGACGGGACAGGCGCGCACTGCGCTGTCGGACGCGATCCTGGCCGTGCATACCGACCCCGAACAGTCTCGCCAGCACACCGAGGAATACGCCTACTACCCGCGCGAATGGGTCTCGCCCTTCATCGACCGCCGCCGCAAGGTCGGCTGGGACCTGTACGGCCTGCTCGGCCTCGCGCGCGAGGACAAGGCCGGCATGGCGGCCCAGCATGCGCGCAATTTCCGCTTCTTCGACGCGCCCGTCGGCCTGATCTTCACCATCGACCGCGTGATGGAACAGGGCTCCTGGCTCGACTACGGCATGTTCTTGCAGAACATCATGGTCGCCGCGCGCGGACGCGGGCTCGACACCTGCCCGCAGGCGGCCTTTACCCAGTATCACCGCGTCATCGCCGAACAACTCCGGCTGCCCGCCAACGAGACGGTCGTCTGCGGCATGGCGCTGGGCTGGGCCGATCCGGCGAAAATCGAAAACTCGCTGGTGACCGAGCGCGAGCCCGTGTCCTCATTTGTACATTTTGTAAATTAAGTTGTTGCGCCCGCGACACAATTGAAAGGAGATCGCGAGGCCGGCTCCGGTGCATTACGCTTCAGTCCGTTGTTGTGCGGCAAAATAGGCAGGAGGGTGGTAAATTCGCTTGCAGTTGAGTTGCAGGCGCATACACTTTGGAAAGTGCCTCATCGGTTCGCGTAATCAAAGGAAGTAGAAATGTTGAAGCTCCTGTTGTCTGTCCTGGTATCGCTGTTTCTGGTCGTCGAGCCGGTGTCGGCCGCAGGCGCCGGTGCAGGTGCAGGTGCGCAGACCTCGTCCAGCAAGCAGAAGCGCCAGGCCGTCAAGAAGAAGCCGGTCAAGAAAGTCTCTTCCAAGGCCAAACGCGGCACCAAGCGCGAAAAAGCGGTGCTCATTGCCAGCGATAACCGCCAGCGCATGGTGCGCCGGGTCGAGACGGTGCGCGGCAAGCGCCGCGTGACTTACCACCTGGCCCGCCGCGCCGCGCCGGCCATGCTGGTCATTCCCGCCGCCCGCACTGCCGGCGACATGGCCGGCCTGAACCAGACGCGCGATCCGCTCTCGCTGCGTTCCAGCGTCGCCCTCGTGCTCGACCAGAACACCTCGGAAGTGCTGTTCGAAAAGAACGCGAACGTTGCCCTGCCGATCGCCTCGATTACCAAACTCATGACTGGCCTGGTCGTGGTGGAAGCGAACCTCGACCTGAACCAGGTGCTGACGATCAGCAATGACGACGTCGACCGCCACAAGTTCAGCAGCTCGCGCCTGCCGGTCGGCGCACGGATGACCCGTGGCAACCTGCTGCACATCGCACTGATGAGTTCAGAAAACCGGGCGGCGTCTGCGCTGGGACGCAACTATCCGGGCGGCATCAACGCCTTCATCGCCGCCATGAATGCCAAGGCGCGCGAACTGGGCATGAACGACACCCGCTATGTCGATGCCAGCGGCCTGTCGAGCCAGAACGTCTCGAGCGCGCGCGACCTCGCCAGGCTGGTGGCCCATGCGCACCAGAAACCGCTGCTGCGCCAGTATTCGACCGATCCCGACTGGGTGGTCGAGGCCAGCGGCCGGCCTATGCGCTACAACAATACGAACTACCTGGTGAAGCTGCCGGACTGGAATATCGGCCTGCAAAAGACCGGCTTCATCAACGAAGCAGGGCGCTGCCTGGTGATGCAGGCCATGATCCAGGGCCGCAACGTGATCATGGTCTTCCTCGATTCCAAGGGGAAGATGTCGCGTACCGCCGACGCCGGCCGCATGCGGCGCTGGCTCGAAGCGCTGACACCCGACAGCATTGCCGTGCCAACGGCGAGTCCCCTGAGCGTCGCCGAGCCTGCGCACAGCGCGTTCTCGACGGTGACGGCTGCCACCGTGCTGCAGAAACGTTAATAGAACAACGCCCTGCAAACAACAACGGCGCCCGCGGGCGCCGTTGTTGTTTGTGGTGGTCGTTTCCTTCTATGCCACCGACACCGGGCGGAAGCCCAGCGTGGCTGAAATCTGCCCCGCGGTCTGCACCAGGTCGTCCAGCCAGTCCTCTTGCAGGCGGTCGGCCGGCGCCGAGATCGACAGGCCCGCCACCAGCTTGCCGCTGTCGTCATAAATGCCGGCGGCCATGCAGCGCACGCCCAGTTCCAGCTCTTCGTTGTCGCGTGCATAGCCGCGCGCACGTACCAGGCTCAGCTCGCGCTCGAGCTTGGACAAATCGGTGATCGAATTCTTGTTGTGGCCTGCGAGACCGGTGCGCGTGGCATAGGCCCGGATCGCTTTGGCTTCATCGACCGACAGGAACAGTTTGCCGGTCGAGGTGAGGTGCAGCGGGCCGCGCCCGCCGATCGCACGCACCACCTGCATGCCCGAGCGCTCGGAAAACGCACGGTCGATGTAGACGATCTCGTCGCCCTGGCGCACCGACAGATTCACCGTCTGCTGGGTTTTCTTGTGCAGGGCGCGCATGAAGTCGAGCGCAGCTTCCCGCACCGACAAGCGGCTTTTCACGACATTCCCCAGTTCCAGCAGGCGCATGCCGAGCCGGTAGGTGCCGGGCTCGACACGGTCGACGAAACGCGTGACGACCATGTCGTTGAGGATGCGGTGGGCCGTCGACGGGTGCAGGCCGGACACCTTGGACAATTCCTTCAGGCTGACCGGATCGGGATAGGTGGCCAGCGCATCGAGCAGGGCGACCATGCGCTCAATCACCTGGATCGAGGTCTTGGGCGCTTCAAGGGTTTCGATTTTCATGATGTGGTTGGTGCGGTGCAGTATCGTCCCTACTTTATACCATAATGCGAAAAGCGGGGAGGGTTTGGCTAGTGCCTTTCGTCTAACACACAGGGCTGTCCCGGAGCGTGCCGGAACAGGCATAATGGCAACTCTGCATGTCTTCTTGGAAATATGATGGAACAACCGACCAGCGAATTCAAGAGCAAGGGCGGCTTCAAGCGCATCCTTGCCGCGTCGACCTATACCGTGCAGGGCCTGGCCATGGCCTGGCGTATCGAACATGCCTTCCGCCAGGAAGTGCTGGTCTTCGTGCTTGGCGTCATTTTCGCCTTCGTGCTGCCGGTCTCGGGTTTTCAAAAACTGGTCCTGATCGGCGTCCTGCTGCTGGTGCTGATCGTCGAACTCATCAACTCGGCCATCGAGGCGATCGTCGACCGCATTTCGCTCGAGCGCCATCCCCTGTCGAAGAATGCCAAGGACTTCGGCAGCGCTGCGGTCGGGCTGACGGTGCTGCTGGCTGCGCTGACCTGGGGAACGGTTCTCTATAGCCGTTTTATGTAAGTAGATATGCGATGACAGCGCAGCAAGCTTGTTAAAAATGCCGCAGAATAGCCGGATGGCCTGCGGCATTATTTTTTGTCGCCGGCAGGCCTGTCCCTGACAACTCCTGGAGATGACCATGACCTTACGCCTTGGCGACACCGCCCCCGACTTCGAGCAGGATTCCACCATCGGCACCATTCATTTCCATGAATGGGCCGGCAAATCGTGGGTCGTGTTGTTCTCGCATCCCGCCGACTTCACCCCGGTGTGCACCACCGAACTGGGCCTGACTGCCAAGCTGAAACCGGAATTCGACAAGCGCAACGTGAAAGCGATCGCGCTTTCGGTCGACCCGGCAGAGCAGCACAAGACCTGGATCAAGGATATCGAAGAAACCCAGCAGACCGTCGTGGGCTTCCCGATCATCGCCGACGCCGACAGGTCGGTCTCCACGCTGTACGACATGATCCACCCGGAAATGTCGGCCACGGCCACGGTGCGTTCGCTGTTCGTGATCGACCCGAACAAGAAAATCCGCCTGACCATCACCTACCCGATGAGCACCGGCCGCAACTTCGACGAAGTGTTGCGCGTGATCGATGCGCTGCAGCTGACCGACGGCTATTCGGTGGCGACGCCGGGTAACTGGAAGGATGGCGACGACGTGATCATTCCGCTGACGGTGCAGGATCCGGCTGTGATCGCCGAGAAGTATCCGAAGGGCTTCACGGCAGCGCGGCCGTATTTGCGTTTGACGCCGCAGCCGAACAAGTAAGCAGAACCGGCATTGCTCCGGCATGCGTTTTCACAATGCGTGCCGGAGTCGTGGGATCATTTTTCGTATATGAACCGACGGCCCGTAGCACCCGCATCGCCACTCCCCGCATAAGCTCATAACAAACCCGTCCTTTGTCCCACGGCTGACCCAGCTTACTCTTGGGCCATGCTGATGACATACATTACCGCCGGATTCGGGGTTGGCCTGCTGGTCGGGATGACCGGCGTCGGCGGCGGCTCGCTGATGACGCCGCTCCTGACCTTGCTGTTCGGCGTCTCGCCCACCGTCGCGGTCGGCACCGACCTGGCCTTTGCCTCGATCACCAAGGGCGCCGGCACCATTACCCACCGCTTCAACGGCAACGTCCACTGGGACATCGTGCGCCGCCTGTGCATCGGTGCGCTGCCTGCCGCCTTCCTCGCCACGCTCGGCCTGCGCCATTTCGGCGCGCTCGACGCCGAGATCGGCCAACTCATCCGCTATTCGATCGCCGGCTCGGTCATGCTGACCGTGATCGCGCTGCTGTTTCGCAAGCGCATGCTCGCCTGGGTCCACGCCAAACCGTCGCGCCAGCTGCAGGGCAGGGGCCTGACGACCGCCACCATCGTGTCGGGGGCGATCCTGGGTGTGCTCGTGACCGTTTCCTCGATCGGTGCCGGCGCCATCGGCGCGACCCTGCTCGTGATGCTGTACCCGAAGCTGACCCCGGCGGAAGTGGCCGGTACCGACATCGCCTACGCCGTGCCGCTGACCGCCATTGCCGCCGTCGGCCACTGGTGGCTGGGTTCGATCGACTGGACCCTGCTGGTGACCCTGCTGATCGGTTCCTTGCCGGGCATCACCCTCGGTTCGATGCTTGCCCGCAAGGTACCGGAGCGCTTCCTGCGCGCCTTGCTGGCGCTGACCCTGACCGGCGTCGCCGTGAAGCTGGTTTATTAAGAACGCAAATCAAGCGAGCTGGAGATAACAGGTTCACCACGCTAATAGCGTAATTCATCTATGCAAATGAAGATTGGTTCGTTTGGTTTATGAGTTGAAAGTGAGATTATTACAGTCCATTAGAAGAATTTGTAATAAGGCCTCCATGAACATACTTCAGCCGCGCGCGCCGGGCAGGGTGATCCCCGGCTTCGGATTGACGCTCGGATTCACGATCTTTTATCTTGCGCTGATCGTGCTGATCCCGCTGTCGGCCGTCTTCCTGAAAACCTTCACCATGACTTGGGAAGCATTCTGGAGCGCGGTCACTTCCGAGCGTGTGGTCGCTTCCTACAAGCTCAGCTTCGGCGCCTCGCTCATCGCGGCAAGCCTGAACGTGGTCTTCGGCGGCATCGTCGCCTGGGTGCTGGTGCGCTACAAGTTTCCCGGTAAACGGTTTGTCGACGCCCTGGTCGACCTGCCGTTCGCGCTCCCGACCGCCGTGGCCGGCATCACGCTGACGGCCCTGTATTCGAACAATGGCTGGATCGGCAAATACCTCGAGCAATTCGGCATCAAGGTCGCCTTCACGCCGCTGGGCATCGTGGTCGCGCTGACCTTCATCGGCCTGCCTTTTGTGGTGCGCACGGTCCAGCCGGTGCTGGAAGAAGCCGAACGCGAACTCGAAGAAGCGGCCGCCAGCCTGGGTGCGAGCCCGCTGCAGACCTTCTTCCGTGTGATCCTGCCGACGATTATCCCGGCCTTGCTGACCGGCTTCGCGCTGGCCTTCGCGCGCGCCACCGGCGAATACGGTTCCGTCATTTTCATCGCCGGCAACCTGCCGATGGTGTCCGAGATCACGCCGCTCTTCATCATCACCAAACTCGAGCAGTACGACTACGCCGGCGCCACCGCGATTGCGGCCGTGATGCTGGTCGTCTCCTTCATCCTGCTCCTGACGATCAACCTGTTGCAGGCCTGGACCCGCAGAAGGGCCGGCAAGAAATGAGCGCCGTTCTGGATAAACCCCTGGTCCCCGCCGTGCGCGCTGGGCGTCCCGTGAAAACCAATGCCTTCGAGCCGAACTGGGTGCGCTGGACCCTGATCGCCGTCGCACTCGCCTTCCTGACCCTGTTCCTGTTCGTGCCGCTGGTGGCCGTCTTCACCGAAGCGCTGAAACGCGGCTGGGACACCTATGTCGAAGCGATCCTCGATCCCGACGCCATTTCGGCCATCAAGCTGACCCTGATCGCCGCCGGCATTTCCGTCCCGCTGAACCTGGTGTTCGGCGTGTCCGCCGCTTGGGCCATCGCCAAATTCGAGTTCCGCGGCAAGAGCATTCTGCTCACTCTGATCGACCTGCCGTTCTCGGTCTCGCCGGTGATCGCCGGCCTGATCTACGTGCTGCTGTTCGGCGCGCAAGGCTGGTTCGGCGAGTGGCTGATGGAGCACGACATCAAGATCCTGTTCGCGGTGCCGGGCATCGTGCTGGCGACGGTATTCATCACCTTCCCGTTCGTCGCGCGCGAGCTGATTCCCTTGATGCAGCAGCAGGGCACCGAGGAAGAAGAAGCGGCGCTGGTGCTGGGCGCCTCCGGCTGGCAGACCTTCCGCCGCGTGACGCTCCCGAACATCAAATGGGGCCTGCTGTATGGCGTCATCCTGTGCAATGCGCGGGCGATGGGCGAGTTCGGCGCGGTGTCGGTGGTCTCGGGCCATATCCGCGGCGAGACCAATACCATGCCGCTGCAGGTCGAAATCCTCTACAACGAATACAACTTCACGGCCGCGTTCGCGATCGCATCCTTGCTGGCGCTGCTCGCGCTGGTAACGCTGGCCATCAAGTCCTTTATCGAATGGCGTCTGCACCTGTCGATGCGTGACGACGCCGGTACCACGGAGCGCACGCAATGACGATCGAAGTCCAACACATCCGCAAGCAGTTCGGCCAGTTCAAGGCCCTCGACGACGTCTCGCTGCAGTTCCCGAACGGCGAGCTGACCGCCTTGCTCGGCCCTTCGGGCTGCGGCAAGACCACGCTGCTGCGCATCATCGCGGGCCTCGAGCACCCGGACAGCGGCTCTGTTCTGCTGGACGGCCAGGATGCATCGGGCAGCCACGTGCGCGAGCGCCAGGTCGGCTTCGTGTTCCAGCACTACGCGCTGTTCAAGCACATGACCGTGTTCGAGAACGTGGCCTTTGGCCTGCGCGTGCGTCCGCGCAAGGAACGTCCGAGCGAGCAGCAGATCCGCGACAAGGTCAAGCAGCTGCTGGAACTCGTGCAGCTCGACTGGATCGCCGACCGCTTTCCGCCGCAGCTCTCGGGCGGCCAGCGCCAGCGCATCGCCCTGGCGCGCGCCCTGGCCGTGGAGCCGCGCGTGCTGCTGCTCGACGAACCTTTCGGCGCGCTCGACGCCAAGGTGCGCAAGGAACTGCGCCGCTGGCTGCGCCGCCTGCACGACGACCTGCACGTGACCTCGATTTTCGTGACCCACGACCAGGAAGAAGCGCTTGAAGTGGCCGACCAGGTGGTGGTCATGAACAAGGGCCGCATCGAGCAGCTCGGCACGCCGCAAAGCGTGTACGACGCGCCTGCCTCGCCTTTCGTCTACAGCTTCCTCGGTAATGTGAACCTGTTCCATGGCCGCGTGCACGACGGCGTGCTGGCCAGCGGCGACGCCCTGTTCGATGCGCCCGGCCATGGCAGCGTGCAGAACACCGACGGCATCGGCTACGTTCGTCCGCACGACCTCGATGTCGAGCGCTACACGCCGGGCAAGCCGGGCATCGTGGTGAAACTGCGCCGCGCGCATGCGATCGGCCCGCTGGCCCAGCTCGACCTCGAACGTGCGGACAACGCCCAGCTGATCGAAGCGGTGATTCCGAACGAGCGCTTCGCCGGCCTCGGCCTGAAAGAAGGCGAGACCCTGCTCGTGCGTCCGCGCCAGATCCAGGTGTTCGTCGACGAAGGGGGCGGCATATGAACTTCCAGCAGTTGCGCTCGGTGCGCGAAGCCGCGCGCCGCAATTTCAATTTGACGGACGTGGCCAGCGCGCTGTTCACCTCGCAGCCGGGCGTGTCGCGCCAGATCCGCGAACTCGAGGACGAACTCGGCGTCGTCATTTTCGAGCGCAACGGCAAACGCCTGACGGGTCTTACCGCGCCTGGCAAGGGCATCCTGAAAATCGTCGAGCGACTGCTGGTGGAAGCGGAAAACCTGGCGCAGGCGAGCCAGGAGTATTCGGCCCAGGACAGCGGCACGCTGACGATTGCCGTCACCCACACCCAGGCGCGCTATGCGCTGCCGCAGGTGGTGCAGTCCTTCCGCAACGCCTTCCCGAACGTGCGCATCGCCCTGCAGCAAAGCGCACCGGAACACATCGCCGAATACGTGCTGTCGGGCCGCGCCGACATCGGCATCGCCACCGAAGGTCTGTCCACCTTCCCGGATCTGGTGTCCTTTCCGTGCTACCGCTGGAGCCACGTGGTGGTGGCGCCCGACGGGCACCCGCTGCTCTCCAAAACGCCGTTGCGCCTGGAAGACCTGGCCGAGCATCCCCTGATCACCTACGACGTCGGCTACACGGGCCGCGGCCATATCGACACGGCCTTTGCCAAGGTCGGGCTGGCGCCGGACATGGTGCTCACGGCCATGGACTCGGACGTCATCAAGCAGTACGTGTCGCTGGGGATGGGGGTCGGCATCATCGCCTCGATGGCGTTTGACCATGGGCGCGACAAGGGCTTGCGGGCGATCGAATCCTCGCACCTGTTTGCGCCGAACGTGACGCGCCTGGCGGTGCGGCGCGGGGCGTATTTGCGGGCGTATGCGTATCACTTTATCGAACGCTTCGCGCCTGGATTTACACGGGCGGATATCGAGCGCTCGCTGGTGGCGGATGAGGCGATGGCGATTTAATGTTCTGCTGACGCGGTTTCGGCTGCGCTGAATGTAACTATCGACGCGTGGGCGGCAAAGCCGCCCACCCTACATCCCTCCGGTTGATACCCGTAGATCCTATGATGAAAAAAAAGTGAGCCGATTTGCAGATCGAGTCCTAACCTGAGAGTTCGAAACGCAGATTTAGGAGAACGACATGCAACCGGCTCACACTCAGGATATTACGCTCACCCACCAGACGCTGACAGCCTCGCTCGAACTTGCGTGCAAGAACTGGAAAGTGGCGTTGCAGGACGATGCGCACGAGCGGCCCTCAGTGCACAACACGAAGCAGGCAAGCGCCTCTAACCGGTTAGCCGAATTGATTGGGCTAATCGAAGCAGAACGAGGGAAATGGGGCTTGCCCCCAGACTGTCGCGTCGTGGTGTTGTATGAGGCAGGCCAGGACGGGTTCTGGATTTGCCGGGCCTTGCAGAAACATGGATACGAAGTCGTGGTCGCCGATCCAGCGAGCATTCCCGTGGAACGCCACGCCCGGCGCGCCAAGACCGACCGACTCGACGCGTTGCGCCTGCTGTCGTGCCTGCGCGGCTGGCTGCGCGGCGAGCGTGACCGGCTGCGGGCAGTATCGGTGCCGGCGGCTGAGGACGAAGCGACGCGTCACCTCGTACGCGACCGCGGCCAGTTGCAAAAGGAAATCACGCAGCACCGGGACCGCATCACGAAGTTGCTGCGTACCGTCGGCTGCTGGATGGAAGTCGGACCGAAGTTTGCCGAACAGCTCGGACGCAACGAAATCATCTGCCATGACGGCGTTGCGCTGCCGCAGTGCCTGCGACAGCGCCTGATGAGGGAATGCGATCGGCTGGCGCTGGTGACCCAGCAATTTCACGAACTGGAAGCCCAGTTGCCCCGGCTGTTACCCCCCGCTGCGGCGTCCTCGGCCGCCACGCTGCAGAAGCTGCGCGGTGTCGGCCCGGTCGGCGCGCAGCGCCTGGTCCTCGAACTGTTCTGGCGCCAGTTCGACAATGCCCGCCAGGTCGGCAGTTGCGTGGGACTGGTACCTCAACCGTACGACAGCGGGCAACGCCGGGTCGACCAGGGCATCAGCAAGCAGGGCAATCGCCGGGTGCGCGCCTTGCTCGTCGAGATGGCCTGGATGTGGCTGCGCCACCAGCCCGACAGTGCGCTGGCCCAGTGGTTCAAGCGACGAACCAACAGCGGCACCGACGCCCCTTCGGCGGGCAAGCGTGGCCGGCGGGTCTGCATCGTGGCTGTGGCCCGACGATTGGCCATTGCCCTCTGGCGTTACCTGAAGGACGGCGTGATGCCCGACGGCGCTGAGCTCAAACCAAGGACTGGCAAGATAATCGAAGCGGCAGTATGACGAGCAGGAAGTTTTGCAGTGTGAAGCTTGCAAGCCCGTGGCCCACCCTGGCTGTCAACCAACAGCCGACGCTAGTAGATGGGGCTTGCCTTAACGAGGTCACCTGAGCGCAACGCGCATGCAGGATTCAGTTGGACAAACAGCCCAACGGATAGAAGGTGGTGAGACGCCAATGTCTCACGGACAGATGACCAAGAGCTTTACGACAGCAGCATCAACCAGATAGCTACCAGGAGAGGCAAGATCGCACACGCTCCTTGACAGTCTTCATAGAAGGGTGGGCGGGTTCCCCGCCCACGCGTTCAACGACCTTCCGAAAACCACGCCGTCTTACTGCCCCGGATTCGTGATCCGTCCGTGAATCGCATCGATCGCCTTCACCACTTCCTCAGGCAAGACGATCGATGCCGCGTCAATGTTCTCCTCCAACTGCTTCAGGTTCGTCGCCCCAATAATGGTCGAGCTCACGAACCAGCGCGAATAACACCAGGCCAGCGCCATCTGCGCCGGCGTCATTCCATTCGAACGCGCCAGCGCCGCATATTCGGCAGTGGCCGCCAGCACCTCCGGACGCACGTAGCGCGGACTCCAGTTCTCCGGGAAGATCGTCAGCCGTCCTTTCGCCTTCGGATCGTCCAGGTATTTTGCCGTGAGCTGCCCGAAGGCCAGCGGGCTGTAGGCCAGCAGACTGACCTCGGCACGGAAGCAGGTCTCGTCCAGCAGCGACGTTTCGAACGCCCGGGCGGTCAGGTTATATAAATTCTGGATCGTGGCAATGCGCGGCAGGCCATGCATTTCGGCCTGCTTCACGTATTCGCACACGCCCCATGCACTCTCGTTCGACACGCCGATCGCGCGGATCTTGCCGGCCGTGACCAGTTCGCCCAGCGCGCCCAGGGTTTCCTCGATCGGCACGCTCGACCGCTCGCGCTTCGGATTGAAACTGTTGGCGCCAAATATCGGCAGGTTACGGCTTGGCCAGTGGATCTGATAGAGGTCGATGTAATCCGTCTGCAGGCGCTGCAGGCTGGTTTCGACGGCGGCGCGGATGTTGGCGGCGTCGAGATTATGCGAAGGACCGCGGATCCAGCCCATGCTCGCATTCGGTCCGGCGATTTTCGAGGCGATGACGAGCTCGTCGCGGCGGCCGCGTGCTTTCAGCCAGCTGCCGATGAAGCGCTCGGTCGCGCCCTGCGTTTCGGCGCGGCCCATGACGGGATACATCTCCGCCGTGTCGATGAAATTGATGCCGCGCTCGACCGCGTAGTCGAGCTGGCGGTGCGCGTCCAGTTCCGTGTTCTGCTCGCCGAAGGTCATCGTGCCGAGGCAGACAGTCGACACCTGCAGGTCGCTGCGTCCGAGTTGTGTGCGTTTCATAGGTTTTCCATGGGGCCGGTTCGTGGCCATCTTAGCATGGCGCCGGCGCCGGGCAGGGATGCCCGTATCCGGACAACGATGTCCGGATACGCACATGGACGGCCTTCGAAAATCGTTAAAACCCCTTAGATATTAATCGCTTAGCGCATGGCACGCTGCTTGCAAAGGGTGTGGGGCGAACATCCCGTTCGAACCCTGTGAGAGAAACCATGAACATGCAGCGCTCCATCAAGAATTGTCTACAGCTTCTGTCCGCCGCCGTGCTGGTTACGCTGAGCCTGGCGCTGCCCGCACAGGCGCAAACGGCCCGCGGGCCGGCCACCCCCGAGGAAACGACCCGTGTCGAACAGATCGCAGCGGCCGCCGACAAGGATCCCGTGTCCGTCATGACCTCGCCCGACGGGCGCTGGTTCCGCAAGTGGCTCGATGAAGTCCCGGATTACTTCTTCGGGCCCGACAAAGGCGTGTTCTGGCTGATGAATGGCGCAGCCAAGGGTGAACTCAAGCGCGTGGCGATGTTCCAGCACGCGATCAGCGCCGCTGCCTGGCAGTTGAAGCACCAGGTCAAGGATCCGCAAAAGACCCCGGAAAGCCTGGATGCGACCACGGTCGCCGGCCTGGAAGGCGTGCTGCGCGCCTACGAAAGCATGCTCCCCCAAAACCCTGCGATCCGCAGCGCCGAGCTGGACGAGGCCGTCGCCGCCCGCGACAAGGGCACGCTGGCGCAGTTCGTCGCGCGCCTGCCGCCGATGCCGCGCCGCTGACCGGGAGCCCATGATGCGACGATTCCTGGCGCTGCTGAGTGGATGGATGCTGTGTGCTGCCGCGCTGGCGCAAGCCTCGCCCACGCCTGAAGAACGCTTGATCGAGGAAATCGGCCAACACGCCGAGCTGATGCCGAACCTGGAGCAGCTGTGCGACGACATCGGTTCCCGGCTCACCGGTTCGTCCCAGCTGCGCCGCGCGCAGGACTGGGCCATGGCGCGGCTGCGCGCCTATGGTGCCGTCAACGTCCGTCTGGAGGCTTACGACATGGGGCGCCCCTGGCATCGCGGTGCGGCACGGGCGCGACTGTTGAATGCCAATGGGATGGCGCTCGACGTCGTGCAGAAAGGCTGGACCGAGGGCACGGCGGGGCTTGTACGCGCGCAGGTGGCGCTGCTCGAGGCGAAGACGCTGGACGAGTTCAAGGCGGCGGCGCCCGCATTGAAAGGCAAGATCGTGCTGGTCGAGTCGATATTCAAAGCCACCCCGGAGCAGCGCAAGGACATGGCGCGTTATCGTGCCGACGCCGCCCAGGCGATCCGCGACGCCCGCCTGGCCGGCGTGCTGCTGGTCTCATCGAAAGGCAACGGCCTGCGCGACATGTGGGGCGGGCCGGGCTCGCTGTTCGACCAGCGCGCCGCGATCCTCACGGGCGAACACGCCAACGTACTGAAACGCCTGCTGGCGCGCGGGATCGTGCCGCAGGTCGAGCTGGCGCTGGGCGGGCGCTTTGCCGCGCGGCCGGCCGTGGCCCATAACGTCGTCGCCGACTACCCGGGCAGCGACGGCAGTGGCGACATGGTCGTGCTGGGCGCGCATCTCGATTCCTGGGACTTGGGCGTGGGGGCGACCGACAACGGTACCGGCGCGGTCGCCATGCTGGAGGTACTGCGGGCCTGGCATGCGCTTGGCCTGCGTCCGAAGCGCGCCTTGCGCATCGTGCTGTTCTCGGGAGAAGAGCAGGGGCTGCTGGGAAGCCGGGCCTATGTCGCGGCGCACCGCGGCGAACTGGCGCGGATCCAGGCGGTGCTGGTCAAGGATACCGGCAGCGGACGCATCACCGGGTTTCCCGACATGCGCAACGAAGCCTGGTACGCAGCCTTGTCGAAGGCCGCCGCGCCGGCCGCCCGCGTGGGGCCGCTCGATGTGGTCTATGGCCAGGCCGGCGGATCGGACTTCCAGCCTTTCGCGGAACAGGGCGTTCCGGCTTTCCCGGCGCTGCAGGACGAGCGCGACTACCGCAGCCACACCCAGCACAGCCAGGTCGATTCGCTCGACCACGTCGACCGCGCCGCGCTGACGCAGGCGGCGCAGGTGCTCGCGGTGATGGCCTGGGGCCTGGCCAACGGCGAGCGCTTGCCGCACGGGAGCGCGGCGCCGTGATTGCCGGCTAGCGCGCGGACGTGCGCAGCGCCTCGGCGCACTCGCGCACCAGCGACGGGCCGCGGTAAATCAGGCCGCTGTAGAGCTGCACCAGCTGGGCGCCGGCCGCGATTTTCTCGCGCGCGTCCTGGCCCGACAGGATGCCGCCGACGCCGATGATCGGGATCGCGTCGCCCAGTTCCTTCTTCATGGCGCGGATCACGATGTTCGACAGGTCGAACACCGGCGCGCCCGACACGCCGCCGGTTTCCATGCCGTGCCTGTGGCGCTCGACGTCGCGCCGGTTGAGCGTCGTGTTGGTGGCGATCACGCCGTCGATCTTGTGGCGCAGCAGGGCGCCGGCGATGTCGCGGATCTGCTCGGCGTCGATGTCCGGTGCGATTTTCAGGGCCAGCGGCACGTAGCGGCCGTAGTCGTCGGCCAGGCGCGTCTGCTCGGCCTTCAGTTGCGACAGCAGCGCGTCGAGTTCGGAGGCGCCCTGCAGCTGGCGCAGGTTCTTCGTGTTCGGCGACGAGATGTTCACCGTAACGTAGCTGGCGTAGGGATAGACCTTGCGCAGGCATTCGAGGTAGTCGTCGGCGGCGCGTTCGATCGGGGTGTCGGCGTTCTTGCCGATGTTCAGGCCCAGCACGCCGCTCTGTTCCTGGTAGAAGCGCGAGGCCTTGACGTTGGCGACAAAGGCGTCGACGCCGCCGTTATTGAAGCCCATGCGGTTGATGATGCCGCGCGCGGCGGGAATGCGGAACATGCGCGGCTTCGGATTGCCGACCTGCGCGCGCGGCGTCACGGTGCCGATCTCGATCGACCCGAAGCCCAGCGCCGCCAGGCCGTCGATATACGCGCCATCCTTGTCCAGTCCCGCGGCCAGGCCCACCGGATTCGGGAAGGTGATTCCCATCACGGTGCGCGGATCGGGCGCCGGCTTCTTGAACATCCCGGTCACGCCGCGCTGCGCTGCGCTGCGCAGGGCCGGCAGGGTCAGGTTGTGGGCGGTTTCCGCAGCCAGCGTGAACAGCAGGGGACGGGCGAGGGTGTACAGGATTTTTTGGGACATGGAGCGCTCGAAAATGGGGTCGCGTTATTGTACCGTGCGCGAAGTGCAAGCCAGAGCGTCTAATAAAAGCTCCAGGGCAAGGCGCATTGTCGAAGACAGTACGATAGTACGGCGAGACGATGCAACGCAGCCATGGAGTTTTTATTAGACGCTCAGCGCTCGAGGATGCCCCAGTTGCCGCTGATGCGTGCCTCCAGCGGCCGGAAGTTGATTTTATAGGCCATCTTCGGACTCTGTTCGATCCAGTAGCCGAGGTAGACATAGGGCAGGCCGAGTTCGCGCGCCTGGGCCACCTGCCACATCACGTTATAGGTGCCGAAGGAGGCGCCGGGCAGGTCGGGGTCGAAGAAGGTGTAGACCGACGACAGCCCGTCCGACAGGACGTCGATGATCGAGACCATGCGCAGCAGGCCGTCGGGCTCGCGAAATTCCACCAGGCGCGTGTTGACCCGGCTTTGCAGCAGGAACTGGGCGTACTGGTCGCGGCTGTCCTGGTCCATGCCGCCGCCGACGTGGCGCGTGGTCTGGTAGCGCAGGTAGAGCGCGTAGTGCTCGTCGGAGAACGAGAGGTTGGCGACCATGGCGGAAAGGTCGTCATGGCGCTTCCAGGCGCGGCGCTGGGCGCGGTTCGGCGTGAACTCGGCGCAGCGCACGCGCACCGGGATGCAGGCCTGGCAGCCGTCGCAATACGGACGGTAGGTAAAGATGCCGCTGCGGCGAAAGCCGTTCTTCACCAGTTCCGAATACACGTCCGCATTGATCAGGTGCGAAGGCGTGGCGACCTGCGAACGCGCCTGGCGGGCGTCGAGGTAGCTGCACGGATACGGGGCGGTCGTATAGAACTGCAGCGTGGAGAAGGGCAGGTCATTAAGGTGCGTCATGCAGAGCTCTCGGGACGACGTGATGGCCCTATTCTAACGAAAGCGGCCGCGCGCACGGTATCGCGCGCGCTCAGAACGGTGCGACCGGTTCCCACGAGGTAATCGCCGGCTCGCGGATCGCCGCCCGCAGGTGTTGCAGGAATACCGCGCGCGGGATCGGTGCGGCGCCCAGCGAGGCCAGGTGGCCTGTTTCCTGCTGGCAGTCGACCATGCGCACGCCGTTCGCGCGCAGGAAGGCGACCAGGTAGGCCAGCGCCACCTTCGAGGCATCCGAGACGCGCGCGAACATCGACTCGCCATAAAACATGTGGCCGATGCACACGCCGTAGGCGCCGCCGACCAGTTCGCCGTCGCACCAGACTTCGGCCGAATGCGCGTAGCCCAGCGCGTGCAGGCCGGTATAGCCGTCGATGATGTCTTCGGAAATCCAGGTGCCCGGTCCATCCTTGCGCGGGGCGGCGCAGGCGCGCATCACGGCTTCGAAGTCGCTGTCGAAGCGCACCTGCCAGCGCCCGCCTTCGGCCCGGCTGCGCTCGACGCGGCGCAGGGTTTTCCTGAGGCTGTCGCTGAGCTTGAAGTCGCTGGTGTAGAGCACCATGCGCGGATCGGTGCTCCACCAGAGGATGGGCTGGCCTTCCGAGAACCAGGGGAAGATGCCGTTCTGGTAGGCGAGCAGCAGGCGGCGCGGCGACAGGTCGGCGCCGGCCGCGAGCAGCCCGGGCGCGTCGATTGTCAGCGCCTCGGATACGTCGGGAAACGGCGTATGCGCATCAAGCCAGGGAATCATGCCGTTCTCGGTTCAGTCGGGCTCGCGTGGAGCAATCATCGGGCGCCGGATGTCATGGCTATGCACGCCATACGCGTTGACGGCGCCCTCGCGCATTTTGACGCGGTCTGCAAAGAAGAGTTCCAGCGTTGTGCGAATTGTCGGGAAAGCCAGCTCGTCCCAAGGGATCTCGCGTTCTTCGAACAGCTGCACGTCCAGGCTTTCTTCGCCCGGCGCGAAATCGAGGTCGAGCAGGCGCGCCAGGTAGAACATGTGCACCTGGTGGACATGGGCGACATTGAGCAGGGAGAACAGCGGGCCGATCTCGATGTTGGCGCCGGCTTCTTCTTCCGTTTCGCGAATGGCCGCTTCGCTCGTCGTTTCGCCGTTTTCCATGAAACCGGCCGGCAGCGTCCAGTAGCCATGGCGCGGTTCGATGGCGCGCCGGCACAGCAGCACTTGCAGCTTGCCGCCGTGCTCCCAGACGGGAATGGAGCCGATCACCATTTTCGGGTTCTGGTAATGAATCGTGCCGCACTGCGTGCACACATGGCGCGGGCGGTTGTCGCCTTCAGGGATGCTTAGCGCGACCGCATGGCCGCACTCGGAACAAAAGTTCATAGAGGATGGAGAGAATGAATATGCGCCTACTTTACACCCGATTGCAGCGACTGTGCCGCCGCGCCGGCTCGACAGCAGTATTGCCCGGATGCTATTGAAGGCGTCAATCGACCATGCCTCTTGCATCAGGTTTGCCTAAACGGCTGAAGCCGCGTATAATTCGTTTCACAGACGCGGGGTGGAGCAGTCTGGCAGCTCGTCGGGCTCATAACCCGAAGGTCACAGGTTCAAATCCTGTCCCCGCAACCAGAATTACGAAGAAGCCGGTACTTTCTAAAAAGAAGTACCGGCTTTTTTCATTTCCCTCAGGCGAACTCGACCTGTGTCAAAGGGCAAGCAGATTGGCCGCACTTGCCGAACCCGTCGGTGTCCAACAAGTCCTGAGCTCACACGCGGGTTAGACCATGATTACTGTCGACGACATCAACGATGCCTGGGGATGGATGGGCTTGCGGGCTGTCGAAATACTCGGCGCCAACTCTTTCGGCAACCTGATCCTGCGCGACGCCGACGGCAGCTACTGGCGCTTGCGTCCGCAAGACCTGTGCTGCGAACCGGTCGCCGAAGACCGTGCCGCCCTCGACGCGCTCTCCTACAACCAGGATTTTCTGAACGACTGGTACATGCCGGAAGTGGTCGACCTGGCCGAATCGACGCTTGGCCCGCTCACCGACGACCGCACCTATTGCCTGAAAATACCGAGCGCCCTCGGCGGCCACTACGGCAGCGAAAACCTGGCGACGGTACCCTTGCACGAGCTCATCCGTTTTTCGGGGGAGAGCGCCCAGCATCTGGAGGGCTTGCCACGCTGGAATTGATCTGCCAACCCGGTTACTTTCCCCACGCGGCCGGATATGTACGGACGCATCCAATCGATCCGCGTTAACTCGCCGATTGGCTCAAACTCGCCCACAAATACGCCGCCGCCATCGTCCGATGCGGCCGGTACCGCGCCAACCACGCCTGCGTCCGCCCCTGGTCCGGCTTTCCCACTTCTCCGAGCAATCTCCCCAGCGCACTGCGTATCGCCACATCCCCTTCGAGCGAGCAATCCGCATAGCCATACCCCCGCAGCAGCGTGTAATTCACCGTCCACGGCCCGATCCCCTTGATCGCCAGCAGCGCCGCCGCGGCACGCGCCGGATCGTCCTCCTGCACCAGCTGCAATTCCCCTTCGGCCATCATGCGCGCCACGCGCAGCAGCGTCTCCGCCTTGGCGCGCGAGAACTTGCGGCTGGTGAGCGCCTCCAGGTCCAGCCGGGCGACATCGTGCGCCTCCGGATAGCACCACAAACCGCTGCTGTGCGCCCGTCCCGCCTGCGCAATGAAAGTGCGGCGCAGGCTGATGGCGAACGGTAGATTGATCTGCTGGCCGATGATGGCCCAGGTCAGCGCTTCGAACACACTCGCCGACTGCACGATGCGCAGCCCCGGCTGGCGCGCCACCAGCGGCCCAAATGCCGGGTCGTCCTGAACGAAAGCCTCGAAAGGCGCCGGATCGATGCGCAGCGCCAGGATGCTCATCAAGGCTGCGTGCGCCAGCGCCAGCGTGGCGGCGTCCAGTGCGCCATCGGCCTCGATGCGGCACGCGGCTGAGCTGGGTGTCAGCGTCACGTCCAGCAGCACCGGCACGCTGCCTAGCAATACGGCCTTGCGGATGCGTTCGCACGCAACCTGCTCCGCCAGCCCTTCGGCATCGCGCGCATGAAAGGCGAGGACGTCGGCGCTGCGGTAGTGGGGCGGCAGCGCAATCGACAGCGCCTGGCTGGTCATGGCTTGCCGGCGGCAACCGCCGGGCGGCCGAAGCGCGGCACGAAGCCCGTCACCAGCGCGGTGCCGACCAGTACGGTCGCCACGCCCGCCAGCGTGTGCCAGCCAACCGCCTCGCCCAGGAACAGCGCGCCCCAGAGAATGCCGAACACGGGATTGAGGAAGGTGACGGTCAGGGCCGAGGTCGGCCCGACTTCCGCGACCAAGCGGAAATAGAGCAGGTAGGCGATGCCGCTGCAGACCACGCCCAGGGCCAGCACGGCGGCCCACACGCCCGGCGTTGGCGTGGCCGGCGCGGGGAAGAAGGGCAGGGCCGGCAGCACGAACAGCGCAGCCGCCCACATCGTGCCGTGCGCATTGGCGAAGGGCTCTACCGTTTTGGCGGACTTCGCGTACAGGCTGGCGATGCTGTAGCACAGCGCCCCGCCCAGCGCGGCGGCAAGCGCCAGGCCCGCGCCGGGCAGGCGCGAGACGTCGTCGAAGCCGACCAGCAGGGCCACGCCCGCGGTCCCGAGCAAGAGGCCACTGCCGCTACGCAGCGTGATCGGCTGGCGCGCCCATAGCGCGCCGATCAGCGCGCCCCACATCGGCGCGGTCGCGTTCAGCACCGACAGCACCGAGGCGGTCAGCGTGCGCGCGCCGTACGCGAATAACAGGAAGGGCAGGGCCGAATTGAAAAAGCCCAGCATCAGGTAATGCTTCCAGTTGGCGCGCAGGTCGAGACGCTTGCGCAGTACCAGGCCGACCGCGGCCAGGAACAGCGCCGCGAACAGCACCCGGTATTCGATCAGCACGGCCGGCCCGAGCACCGGGGCGCCGATGCGCATGAAAAGAAAGGAGCTGCCCCAGATGGCGGCCAGCAGCAAGAGGCGCAGGAAATTGGCTGTGTTCATGGTCGATTGGGGAAGCGGAAGCGCATGGTCGCGCAAGGCCGGGCGCTGCGCAAGCCGTTTATTGCTCGCGAGTTTAATTGCGCTCTACAGCGCGCAGACCTCGGTGGTGGCAGGCTGCGGCGCATTCGCATGCGGCACCAGCATCGCCGTCGGCACGCCGTTTTTAATCGCCGTCATCTCGGCCAGGATCGCAATGCCGATTTCCGACGGCGTCTTGCTGCCGATGTAGAGGCCGATCGGGCCATGCAGGCGCGCGAGCTGCGCGTCGCTCAGGTCGAACAGTTTGAGGCGCTCGCGCCGGCGCGCGTTGTTCAGGCGCGAGCCGATCGCGCCCACATAGAAGGCGTCGGATTTCAATGCTTCCATCAGCGCCAGGTCGTCGAGTTTCGGATCGTGGGTCAAGGCAACGACGGCGCTGCGCGCGTCCAGCTTCGCTTCGATCATGAGGTCGTCCGGCATGCTGTGCACCAGTTCCGTGCCCGCCACGTTCCAGTCGGCGCGGTATTCCTCGCGCGGGTCGCAGACGATGACGCGGTAGTCCATGGCGCTGGCCACCTGGGCCAGGAAGCGCGACAGCGGGCCGGCGCCGATGATGAACAGGCGCCAGCGCGGCCCGTGCACGGTGGTCAGCACTTCGTTCTCCAGGTGCAGCACGCTGCCCGGCGTGGCGGGCGCCAGCGTGACCGCGCCGCTATTGAGGTCCAGGCGCCGTTCCAGCAGCTCGCCGCCTTCGAGGCGC
Source organism: Massilia sp. FBCC-B171 (assembly GCF_059134155.1). NCBI lineage: Bacteria > Pseudomonadati > Pseudomonadota > Betaproteobacteria > Burkholderiales > Oxalobacteraceae > Massilia > Massilia sp. FBCC-B171. The sequence goes on from NZ_CP101443.1 coordinate 1,222,619, forward strand.
TGCAGCAGCTCGCGCATCCCGCTGGCGCCATGCAGGGGCTCGATCGCCAGCTCGATGGTGCCGCCGCAGGGCAGGCCGAAGCGGTGCGCGTCGTCGGCGCTGATGCCGTAGCTGACGACGTGCGGCCTGGCGTCGGGCGAGATGCCTTTCGCACGCACGTTCTCGATCAGGTCGTCCTCGATGCAGCCGCCCGACACCGAGCCGATCACGCGCCCATCGTCGCGCACGGCCAGCGTCGCGCCGATCGGACGCGGACTGGAGCCCCAGGTCTTGATGACGGTGACCAGTTCGCAGCGGTGTCCGGCATCGAGCCAGCCGGATGCGGTCTTGAGTACGTCGAGGTCGAGGCTGTCCATGGTCTGCGCGGGCGTTGCTGGTGAGGGATGTCAATGATACAAAAAAAGCGCGCGGGACGTCGGCGGGGAGGAGGTTTTACGGGGTGGGTACGGCCTACCCACCCTGCAAGGGCGTCAAGGCGTGAGTGGCTTCTTCGCCGCCTTCTTCATCTTCACATCCTCGACCGCCAGCTCCATCGCCGTCAGCCGGGCCGCCGTCGACGGGTGGTTGGCCGTGAAGCCATTGGCCACGCTGGCCGGGTGAGTCGCGGCGAAGCGCTTCCAGAACGCGGGGGCGCCTTCGATGTTGTAGTCGGCGCGCGCCAGCAGGAAGATCGCGAGGCGGTCGGCAGCGGCGTCGAGGTTCGAGGGCATGGCCTTGATGCCGGCGCTGCCGGTGAGCATGCCGGCGTCGGGACTCATGCGCGTCAGGTTGTCGATCACGCTGTCGAGCGTGGCCTGGTTGCGCTGCGCTTTCGGGTGCTCGAGCATGTTGTGCGCCATCGTGCGCGCCAGTACATAGGCCAGTTCGTCGTCGCTGCGGGTCACGCCCAGCATGCCGCGCGTGACCATGATGCGCGAACCGTCGGCGTAGGCGTTCACGTTGTCGCCGTTGCCCAGTTCAATGCCGAAGCCGCAGGCGCGGGTAACGGGGATGCTGAGGTCGCGCATGCGGCCGTCGCGGTCGATTGTCAGCGGCAGCTTCGATTGCGAGGCGACGATCGGGTTAAAGATGGCCGCGGCGCCTGCCAGGGCATTCGGGCCGCTCGGGAGTGGCTTGCCGCCGGCCGCGACCAGGGCGTCGCCCAAGCGCAGTCCGGCTTTCGCCGCGCCGCTGCCGGCCAGCACGCCGGTGACCTGCAGGCGTTCTTCCATGCCGAAGGCGACGTGCGCGGCTTCGTTGTAGAGGCCAGGGTAGGAGTGGCGGTTCTTCGCCGTGAAGCCGAGCAAATTGCGCGCATGCTTCGTGCACAGTTCGGCATTGTCGATCAGGAGCGGCGCCGCCACGCGGTACAGGCGGTCCTGCAGCGCAGCCATTTTCGTCAGCGTATCGGCCGCTGCCGCCATTTGCGGCGTGAGCGGCTCGCCTTGCGGGGTTTCAGTCACTGGAACGCCCGGAAGGCCGGCCGGGCGGGTCTGGGGCTGGGTGCCGCAGGCAGCCAGCAGTATGGCGATGGCGACGCCCAGCGCGGCAGGGCGCAGACGATCAAAACGAATCATGTTTTTCCTCTGTTATTGTTTTCCGGTGCTGCCGAACCCTCCAGCGCCCCGTTCGCTCGATGCAAACTCTTCAACGACATTGAAGCCCACCTGCAGGACGGGCACGATCACCAGCTGCGCCAGGCGGTCCAGCGGCTGCAGGGTAAACGCGGCGTGGCCGCGGTTCCAGGTCGAGACCATCAGCTGGCCCTGGTAATCGGAGTCGATCAAGCCTACCAGATTGCCGAGGACGATGCCGTTCTTATGGCCGAGTCCACTGCGCGGCAGGATCATCGCCGCATAGCCCGGATCGGCCACGTGGATGGCCAGGCCCGTCGGCACCAGCACCGTCTGGCCAGGCTCGAGGGTGAGCGGCGCGTCGATGCAGGCGCGCAGGTCGAGCCCGGCGCTGCCTTGTGTTGCATAGGCCGGCAGCAGTTCCTTCATGCGCGGATCCAGAATCTTGATATCGATAGTTTTCATGCGTGATGCGTATTAAGTGAATGGGTGAGTCAGTCGAGCAGGGAGCGCTGCTCGAGCCGCTTGCCGATTTCGGAGACCAGCTGGCGCGCGAGGGTCAGCTTGTCGGCGCGCGGCAGGACGGTGTGGCCGTGTTCGTCGAACAGCACGATCGCATTGTCATCCTGCCCGAAGGTGTGGTGGCCGATGTTGCCGACCAGCAGAGGAATGCCCTTGCGTTCGCGCTTGGCAGCGCCGTATTCGACCAGGTTTTCCGACTCCGCCGCAAAGCCGACGCAATAGGGCCAGCCCGACAGCGAGGTGGTCGCCGCGACTGAAGCCAGGATGTCGGCGTTCTGCACGAATTCGAGCTGGGGCGGGGCGCCGCCTTCCTGCTTTTTCAGTTTCTGGCCGCTGGCATTCGCAACGCGCCAGTCGGCTACCGCCGCGACGGCGACGAACACGTGCTGGCCTTCCACGCCCGCCATCACGGCCTCATGCATCTGCTGGGCCGAAAGCACGTCGATGCGGCGCACGCCATAGGGCGTGGCCAGGGCCGTCGGGCCCGATATAAGCGTCACTTCGGCGCCGGCTTCGCGCGCCGCGCGGGCGATGGCATAGCCCATCTTGCCGGACGAGAGATTCGTGATGCCGCGCACCGGATCGATGGCCTCGAAGGTGGGACCGGCCGTGATCAGGACGCGCTTGCCGGCCAGGATCTTGTGCTGAAAGGAGGCGATCAGTTCGTCGAGGATCTGCTCGGCCTCGAGCATGCGTCCCAGGCCGGTCTCGCCGCAGGCCTGCTCGCCTGCGGCCGGCCCGAAGATGCCGACGCCATCGGCGCGCAAGGTGGCGACGTTGCGCTGGGTCGCCGGGTTCTGCCACATCTCAACATTCATTGCCGGCGCGACCAGCAGCGGTACGCCGTGCGGGCGCGCCAGGCACAGCGTCGACAGCAAATCGTCGCAGGCGCCATGGGCGAGTTTACGGATGAAGTCGGCCGAACAGGGCGCGACGATCACCGCGTGGGCGCCGCGCGTCAGGTCGATGTGCGCCATGTTGTTGGGCATGCGCGCATCCCACTGGTCCAGCCAGACCGGGTTGCCCGACAGCGCCTGCATGGTGACCGCGCCGATGAAATGGGTGGCCGCCTCGGTCATGACGACGTGGACCTGCGCGCCTTCCTTGATCAGCGCGCGGCACAGTTCCGCCGCCTTGTAGCAGGCGACGCCCCCGGACAGGCCGAGGACGATTTTTTTACCTTGCAGGTTCATGCCGCGCTCCTTGTCTTGCGTGCTTAGTTCTTGTTCACGCGCCGCAGCTCATCGAGGATGAACAGGCCGGCGCCGATCGAGATGCCGATGTCGGCCACGTTAAAGGCCGGGAAATGCCCCCAGCCGCGCCAGTAGAAATCGAGGAAGTCGATCACGTGGCCGTAGGCGATGCGGTCGATCACGTTGCCCACGGCGCCGCCCAGGATCAGGGCCAGGGCCCAGCAGAACATGCGCTGGCCGGGATGGCGCTTGAGCAGGTAGAGGATGAAGCCGATGGCGCCGATCGCGATCGCGGTGAAGAACCAGCGCTGCCAGCCGCCCTGGTTGCCGAGGAAGGAAAAGGCCGCGCCCGGGTTATACACCAGCACCAGGTTGAAGAAGCTGGTGACCGGCAGCGTTTCGCCATAAGTGAACAGTTTCGAGACGGTGATCTTGGTCAGCTGGTCGATCAGGACGATGATGAATGCTATCCCCAGCCATGGCGTCATGCTGGCGCCGCCGGTTTTCTTATGGATGGTCGTGATGCTCGGTTTTTTCTTGGTTGCCATGGGATTCAGGGTCGGATGGTAAAACCGCCATGCCGCTAGAGGGCGGCATGGCGGTCGTTGTGGTCCTGCTTACGCGAAGCGGCGTGCTTCGCCGGCGCCGAACAGGTTGCTCACGCAACGGCCGCACAGGCCGCTGTGCTCGTGGTTGTGGCCGACGTCGCGGCGGTAGTGCCAGCAGCGCTCGCACTTCGGCGCTTCCGACGGCGTGACCTGCACCGCTTCCTCCGCTTCGTTAGCGGCCTGCTCGACGCTGGCCTGCGAGGTGATGAAGACGAATTTCAAGTCGTCGTCCAGGCTCGCCAGCAGTTCGTGCTTGGCGCCTGCCGCCTTGATGGTCAGCTCTGCCTGCAGCGAGGAGCCGATCGCACCGGAGGCGCGCAGTTCTTCCAGCTGCTTCGTTACATCGGCGCGCACTTCGCGCAAGGCCGCGTACTTGGCCAGCAGTTGCTCCGCATCGGGCAGCTCCGGGAAGGTCCACATGGTCTGCGTGAAGATGGTCTCGTCACTATCCGCATAGGCTTGCTGGCCCGCGAACACGGCCCAGGCTTCCTCGGCGGTGAACGAGAGCACCGGCGCCATCACGCGCAGCAGGGCATTGGCGATCTGCCACAGCGCGGTCTGGGCCGAGCGGCGTGCCGGCGACTCCACGCCGCTGGTGTACAGGCGGTCTTTCAGGATGTCGAGGTAGAAGCCGCCCAGGTCTTCCGAGCAGTAGTTCAGCAGGCGCGAGACGACCGGGTGGAATTCGTAGCGCTCGAAATGCGCCGCCACGTCCTTCTGCAGCGCAGCCATCGACGCGATCGCATAGCGGTCGATCTCGAACAGCTGCTCGACCGGGACTGCATGCTTGGCCGGATCGAAGTCCGAGGTGTTCGCCAGCAGGAAGCGCAGCGTGTTGCGGATGCGGCGGTAGGACTCGGTCACGCGTTTCAGGATTTCTTCGCTGATCGACAGCTCGCCCGTGTAGTCGGTCGAGGCCACCCACAGGCGCAGGATGTCGGCGCCCAGCGTGTCCGAGATCTTCTGCGGCGCCATCGTGTTACCGAGGGACTTCGACATCTTCTTGCCGTGCTCGTCGACCGTGAAGCCATGGGTCAGCAGCGCTTTGTACGGCGGCGTCCCGTTGAGCATCGACGAAGTCAGGAGCGACGAGTGGAACCAGCCGCGGTGCTGGTCCGAGCCTTCCAGGTAGAGGTCGGCCGGGAAGGTCGACTGCTGTGCGTGCGAGCCGCGCAGCACGGTCTGGTGCGTGGCGCCCGAATCGAACCAGACGTCGAGCGTGTCCTTGTTCTTCTCGTAGGTGTCGGCGTCGGCGCCGAGCAGCTCGCGCGGGTCGAGCGCCTGCCAGGCGTCGATGCCGTTCGCTTCGATCAGCTTCGCAACCTGTTCCAGCAGCTCCGGCGTGCGCGGATGCAGTTCGCCGGTTTCCTTGTGGATGAAGAAGGCCATCGGGACGCCCCACTGGCGCTGGCGCGACAGGGTCCAGTCCGGACGGTTCTCGATCATGCCGTGCAGGCGCGCCTGGCCCCAGTCCGGGAAGAACTGGGTCTTGGCGATGCCGGCCAGCGCAGTCTCGCGCAGGGTAGCGCCGCCATCCTTCGGCGTCAGGTCCATGCCGGCGAACCACTGGCTCGTCGCGCGATACACGATCGGCGTCTTGTGGCGCCAGCAGTGCATGTAGCTGTGGTCGAACATCTTGAGTTCGAACAGGGCGCCGGCGGCGGTCAGCGCCGCGCAGATCGGCTTACTGGCTTCCCAGATCGTCAGCCCGCCGAACAGCGGCAGGGTGGACGCGAAACGGCCGTCGCCCATCACGGGTTTCAGGATCTCGTCGTCTTTCATGCCGTGCGCTTTGCACGAGATGAAGTCTTCCAGGCCGTAGGCAGGCGCCGAGTGGACCACGCCGGTGCCGCTTTCGGTGGTGACGTAGTCGGCCAGGTACATCGGCGACAGGCGGTCGTAGAACGGGTCGGCGGCGTGCATTGGGTGCTTGAAGCGCATGCCCTCGAGCTTGGCGCCGAGGGTGGTCGCGATGACCGTGCCCTCGAGCTTGTAGCGCGCCAGGCAGGATTCGACCAGGTCCTGCGCCAGGATCAGGAGCAGCGGCTGGCCATCGCGCTCGGTTTGCACCAGCGCGTAGGTCACTTCAGGATTGACGTTCAGCGCCTGGTTCGACGGGATGGTCCACGGGGTCGTGGTCCAGATCACGATGAAGCCGTTCATGGTCGGCAGCGACGGCAAACCGAAGGCACTCGCCAGCTTTTCTTCTTCCGCGAACGGGAAGCCGACATCGATCGCCGGATCGCGCTTGTCCTGGTATTCGACTTCCGCTTCCGCCAGGGCCGAACCGCAATCGAAGCACCAGTTGACCGGCTTCAGGCCGCGGTAGACATAGCCCTTGTCCAGCAATTTGCCCAGGGCGCGCAGCTCGTCGGCCTCGTTACCGTAGGCCATCGTCGTGTAAGGGTTTTCCCATTCGCCGAGCACGCCCAGGCGGATGAAGCCGGCGCGCTGGCGGTCGATCTGTTCGAGCGCATAGGCACGCGCCTTTTGCAGGACTTCGGCGGTCGGCAGGTTCTTGCCGTAGAGTTTTTCGATCTGGATTTCGATCGGCATGCCGTGGCAGTCCCAGCCCGGCACATAGGGCGCGTCGAAACCGGCCATGGTGCGCGATTTCACGACCATGTCCTTCAAGATCTTGTTCACGGCATGGCCAAGGTGGATGTCGCCGTTCGCGTACGGCGGACCGTCGTGCAGCACGAAGGTCGGGCGGCCTTTGGACGCCTTGCGGATGCGGTGATAGATCTGCTTGTCCTGCCATTGCTTGACCCAGCCCGGCTCGCGCTTGGCGAGGTCACCGCGCATCGGGAAGGGGGTATCGGTCATGTTGACCGGGTATTTGCTCTCAGGCTTCTTGCCAGCCTTCTGGGCGGGCGCATTCTGGACGGGTTTGCTGTTTTCGGACATAAATTTCTTCGGTAAGGGAATGAGGTGTTGGCTGCGCAGTCATCAGCGTGCAGCCGCGCGCGACGTGGCGTCGCGCGTCAAATTCGGTCGGTGGCGGTCAGGGCGCCGGCGCGCGCGATGCTGCGCGGATCGTGGCGCAGGGTGTGGCCGGCAAACCAGGCGCGCGCCTGCTCGGCGTCGCGGTGGATGGCGGCGGTGAGCGTGTCGAGGTCGACATACTTTTCTTCGTCACGCAGTTTCTCCAGGAACTCGACGCGCACCAGCTTGCCGTAGCAAGACCGTTCGTAGTCGAAGATATGGACTTCGAGCAGCATGCGCCCTGCGTCCTCGACGGTCGGACGCACGCCGAGGCTGGCGACCGCCGGCAGCGGCTGGTCGGCCAGGCCGTGCACCTGCACCACGAAGATGCCTTGCAGGGCAGGGCGGTGCGTGACGCGCAGGTTCAGCGTCGGGAAACCGAGGGTGCGGCCCAGCTTGGCGCCATGGATCACGTGGCCGGACATGGCGTACGGATGGCCGAGCAGGGCGCCGGTCGCCTCCAGGTCGCCCGCCGCCAGCGCGGCGCGTACCAGCGAGGAGGAAATGCGCTGGTCGCCTTCGCGTACCGTCGGCAGGGTCTCGACCTGGAAGCCATGGCGGCGCCCGGCCTCCTTGAGCATCGCGACATTGCCGGCGCGTTTGGCGCCGTAGCAGAAGTCGTCGCCCACCATCAGCCATTTGACGTGCAGGCCGTCGACCAGCACGCGCTGGGTAAAGTCTTCCGGCGAGATCGCGGCGAATTGTTCGTTGAAGTGTTCGACGATAACGCGGTCGATGCCCGCGTTGGCCAGGTCGCCGAGCTTGTCGCGCAGGTTGGCGATGCGCGCCGGGGCACGGCTGAGGTCGCCGCTACGGCGGGCAAAATACTCGCGCGGGTGCGGCTCGAAGGTCATGACGGCCGCTTCCAGTCCCAGCGCATCGGCGGCGCTGCGCACGCGCGCCAGCAAGGCCTGGTGGCCGCGATGGACACCATCGAAATTGCCGATGGTGAGGGCGCACGGTGCGCGCGCCGCGTCGTTGGGAAGTCCGCGAAATACCTTCATTGGTGGTTCCAGAATGCCCGGCAAGCCTGCCACGCATGTCGTGGTCAACCATGCCGCGGGGCGAAAACCCTGATTATACGGTATAGCCTTGTTGCCATGGCCCCAACCACCCCCTGCGCCCACGCGTGGCGGGCGGGCGCGTCGTCGAGGCGAAAAAAAACGCCGCCTGCGAACAGGCGGCGTTTCATGTAGCGTGCCGCGCGGCCGAAACCGCGTGGCGAACACGCCCTGCCGATCAGGCCAGTGGCTTGTTGATCGCCATGATCCAGTAGCGGGCCAGCTCGGCGGTGCCTTCCTTGCCGGCGACGCCGCGCAGGGTGGTGATCGCCTGCTGCTTCTTGCCGGCTGCGGCATAGGCTTCGCCCAGGCGCAGCTTGGCTTCGTCCGCATAGCGCAGGCCGCCTGCCTTGATCGCCGATTCCATCAGCTTCAGGCCCTTGTCGGTCTGGCCAGACTGCACCATGCTGTAGCCGAGAGCGACCAGGCCATCGTTGTCCTTGGCAGCCGTGTACTCGGCTTCCAGTGCGGCGATGCCCTTGTTCTGCTCGGCCAGGTTCTTCTCCGCCAGCGCTTTCAGGCGGGCATGACGTTCGGCGTCGGGACCCACGCCCAGGGCGCCGGCCTTGTAGCCCTTGTCGATGATCTTCAGTGCTTCCGAAGGCGCTTTCGCCTGCATCACCAGCTGCGCCATCTCCATGTATTCGCTTGGCTTTTTCAGCAGGCCATTGGCCAGCTTCAGGCGGTAGATGTCGACCGACAGGCGGCCCGAGAAGCCAGGTTTGCTCTGCACGCGGTTCAGCAGGTCGTTCCAGTACTGGGCTTTCGGATAGTTCGCCGCCAGCTTTTCGATGGTGTTGACGTAGCCGGCCTTGTCGTTTTTCTTGAGCTGGATGTTGGCCAGCATGCCGAGCATGTCTTCGCTCATGCGGCCCGATTTCTCGGCGTTGCGCAGCTCGGTTTCCAAGGCAGCGATGTTGCCCTGTTTGTAATAGTTTTGCAGCAGATAGGCGCGCAGTTTCGGATCGTCGCCGTTCTTGAGCTGGCGCTGGATGGCTTCGTTCGCCTTGTTCAGATCACCGCCGCGCATGTAGATGCCGATCAGGCCTTCCGAGAACTGGCTGCGTTCTGAAGCCGACAGCTTGCCCGATGCGATCAGGGTTTCGAATGCCTTGGCTGCAGTGGCGTAGTCGCCCGCGGACGATGCTGCCGCAGCGCGCACGCGCTCGATCAGGTAGCTTTCGTGTGCGCTCTTGCCAGCGACATTGTCCGCTTCGCGCAATTTTGCCAGGGCTTCCTTGTGCTTACCCTGTTTCATCAATGCCTGGGCTGCCTGCAGGGGCTTGCCGACCTGGGCGCTCACGGTCTGCGCATGGGCAGGGGCCAGGCCAACGATCGGAGCGGCAGCGGTAAAGCCGAGGGCGGCCAGTGCGAGGCCGAGGTGTGCGAGACGGAATTTGCTCATCGTGGAAAATCCTCTTTGAAAATGGACACGGCAGGGAATCCCTGCCGTGTTATTAGTCAAGCGTGATGCGATTACTGGAACTGCTCGTTACCAACCATGCCGATCTTCGTGACGCCGAGACGTTGGGCCGTTGCCATGACGCCGGCAACAACCTTGTACTCGACCAGCTTGTTCGGACGCAGGTGCACTTCCGGCTGGTTTGGCTGGGCAGCGACTTCATTCATCTTCGCTTCCAGCGTCGCGCGATCAGGGATAGCCATACCATCCCAGAGGATAGTACCGTCGAAGTCGACGTCGACCGTATGAACACGCGGCTCTTCAGTCTTCGGCGGTGGCGTACCCACCGGCATGTTCAGATTGACCGAGTGGTTTTGCTTCGGAATCGTGATAATCAACATGATGATCAAGACCAACAGAACGTCGATCAAGGGTGTCATGTTCATTTCCATCATCGGTTCCGGATCGGCATTCTTCGCGGCGCCTGAACCTACGTTCATACCCATAATGTTTCCTTTTTTAATGACTAGGTGCAAGGTGCGGCGCCGAAGGTCTTCCGGCACCGCAACTGACATTACATCTTGTCAGGTGGTTCGATCACGAAACCGACCTTTTGCACACCAGCACGTTGTGCCGTGTAGATCACCCGACCGATTGATTCGTAGCGGGTAGCTTGGTCGCCACGAACTTTCACTGCCGGTTGCGGCACTTTCACCGACTGCTCCGCGAAGAACTTGAACAATTCGTCCGTGTTCGAGATGCGGCGCTGGTTCCAGAACATTTCGCCGTCTTTATTGACGGTGATGTTGATGTCTTCCGGCGCGGTCTTGGTGACCTCGTTCGTTTCAGCCGGCAGAGCAACCTTTTGCAGTTGCAGAACCACCGGGCTGGTGATCAGGAAGATGATCAGAAGAACCAACATGATGTCGACAAGCGGCGTCGTGTTGATCTCTGACATCACGGCATCTTCATCTCCGCTATCGGAGCCGACACTCATTGACATGATTTATCCAATCTTTTTGGCCGACGTAGCGGCACGTGCAGCTTCCGACGTGTTCATCGCGCCCGACACCAGGACCGAGTGAACGTCGGCGCTGAACGAACGGACATCTTCCATGGCCGACTTGTTACGACGCACCAGCCAGTTGTAACCCAGGACGGCAGGAACGGCGACGAACAGGCCGAAGGCGGTCATGATCAGTGCTTCACCGACTGGACCTGCAACCTTGTCGATCGATGCGTTACCCGACATGCCGATGGCGGTCAGTGCGTTGTAGATGCCCCAGACGGTACCGAACAGACCGATGAACGGCGAGGTCGAACCAACGGTTGCCAGGAACGACAGGCCGTCTTGCAGACGCGACTGAACACGGTCAACAGCGCGCTGGACTTGCATCGTGACCCAGGTCGACAGGTCGATCTGCTCGAGCAGGGCGCCGTCGTGGTGCTGGGTAGCCTTGGTGCCGGTTTCAGCGATGAAGCGGAATGGCGAGCCTTCTTTCAGGGCTGCCGAACCAGCGGCGATCGAATTGGCTTTCCAGAATTTCTGGGAAACTTCCTTCGACTGGCGCATGATCTTCGACTGGTCGATCAGCTTGGTGATGATGATGTACCACGAGCCCATCGACATCAGCGACAGGATGATGATGGTGCCCTTGTTGACGAAGTCGCCTTCGTGCCACATGGCTTCGAAGCCGTATGGGTTCGGGACTTCTTCTTTTTCGCCAGCGGCGGCTGCAGGAGCGGCTGCGCCTTCAGCGGCAGGAGCGGCTGCGTCAACTGCTGGTGCTGCAGCTGCGTCTGCTGGTGCAGCTGCGGCCGGAGCGGTTGCTGCCGGTGCGTCAGCGAAGGCTGGTGCCGAGACCAGGGCCGATGCCGCCGTAATCGAGAGCAGGACTGCCGCCAGTACAGCGGACAAACGGGTATTCTTAAACATGCTTCCTCCAGAAATATAAAAATAGACTGTTCGCTGATCTAAAGACAACGAAAATCAGAGTTGTGAGACGTTGTTCTGTCTCGGTTATTGTTCCAGCGACCAGACGTACTGTACTGGGACCCATGCCTGTTCAGGCTGGCCATTGACCATTGCCGGTTTAAAGCGGCACTTGCCGATAGCAGACTGGGCTGCACGGTCAAGATCACGCGAACCACTCGACTTCTGGATCTTGGAGTCGACCATCCGACCATCGACGCCGATCAGGAACGAGATCGTCGTCGTGCCTTCTTCTTCGTTACGAGCCGAGGCCTTCGGGTATTCCGGTTTTGCGCAGGTGCTGAAATCAGCCACTGCAGCGGTACGGCTAGGACCAGCAGGCGCTGCAGGAGCAGCAGCTGGCGGCGCCGGCGGTGCCGGAGGAGCCAGGCTGGTCGTCGGCGGCGGCGTGCTCGTTGCTGCCTGGATCACGTTCTGCGGCGGAGGAGGCTGCTGCACCTGCACCTCGACCGGTGGAATGAATGGCGGCGGTGGCGCTTTCATTTCCGGCGGCGGCGGCGGCGGCGGGGTCTCCGGTGGAGGAGGTGGTTTCACCTCTTCAATCAACTTCGTTTCCACTGCTTCCTGCACCTTCGTGATGACCTTTGTTCCGAGACCATTGATGATCCCCCAGCCGACCAGGACGTGCAACAGGACCACAATGGTGATACCAGTGAGATTTTTCCCCGGTTCCTTCTCGTGTGTAAAATTCATGCCTGCTTTCTCCAATACCAACTCTTTTTGTTGCTACTAAACCCACAGAACACGACGAAATGACAAGGCCGCATTCGGGACATCGGCGAATTATACCTACGAATTCTTTTTTGCACAGGTATTTTTGAGGCCTCAAAAGGGGCGTAAATGCCTGTAAAAACAGGCGATCCTGCTCATCCGGATGCATCCTTACTGTGCAAAAACTCGCAGGGCTTACGTATATAAAATTACAACATTGCTGATGAATACTTACGCACTGTAGAAGACGTCAGAAAAACTGGCGTTTCACCAAATATTGCACGTAGATTTTGCCATCTGGCAAATAACATATAGTGTAATGCTGAGCTTTGCGCAAACTATAGCCAGTTTTAAGAAAGCTGAGCGTTCGCCAGCTAACGCAAGGAGGAGATGTGCGGGGCGTGGCGCATGAGGGGAGGTGATGGCTGGATGTCAGGTCGCTATAACTTGACCTGCATCAGTGCAGAGCTTGCCTCCGGGTAGCATCAAGATGGTGCAGACGCTAGCGGAGGCAAAAGTGTGTAGTTTGACTACCAAAAAAGATAATTAACGGTGATGGCGCTTCTCGCGGCGGCAGTCGAGGAAGCTGACGACGTGGCCGCTTGCATCGACCGTTTCCAGGCGCACATCGAAGCCCCACAGGCGGGCGACGTGCTTGAGCACTTCCTGGGCCTGGGCGTTGAGCGGCCGGCGCTGGAACTGGGTATGGCGCAGGGTCAGGGCCCGGTCGTCGCGGGTGTTGACCTGCCAGACCTGGATGTTCGGCTCGCGGTTGCCGATGTTGTATTGCTCGGCCAACTGCTGGCGCACGTAGCGGTAGCCGGCTTCGTCGTGGATGGCCGAGATGGTGAGCTTGTCGCTGCGGTCGTCGTCGAGCACGGCGAAGAAGTGGAAATCGCGGATCAGCTTGGGCGACAGGTATTGGGCGATGAAGCTTTCATCCTTGAAGTTGCGCATCGCGAAATCGAGCGTCTTGACCCAGTCGCTGCCGGCCATGTCCGGGAACCAGGCGCGGTCTTCAGTGGTCGGGTTTTCGCAGATGCGCCGGATGTCGCTCATCATCGCAAACCCCAGTGCGTAGGGATTGATGCCACTGTAGTAGGGGCTGGTCGCCGCGGGCTGGTAGACGACGTTCGTATGGCTTTGCAGGAACTCGAGCATGAAGCCGTCGCCGACGATGCCCTCTTTATATAGTTCCTGCAAAATCGTGTAGTGCCAGAAGGTGGCCCAGCCCTCGTTCATCACCTGGGTCTGGCGCTGCGGGTAGAAGTATTGCGAGATCTTGCGCGTGATGCGCACCAGTTCGCGCTGCCAGGGTTCGAGCAGCGGCGCGTATTTCTCTATAAAGTACAGGAGGTTTTCCTCGGGCTCGATGGGGAAGCGCGGCGGCGGGGCGTCGCGCTCTTCTTCCTCGCGCCGCGGCACCGTGCGCCACAGGGCATTGACCTGGGACTGCGCATATTCTTCGCGCTCCTTCTGGCGCGCTGCTTCCTGGGCTACCGACAGCTTGGCCGGGCGCTTGTAGCGGTCGACCCCATAGTTCTGGATCGCATGGCAGGAGTCGAGCAGGTCTTCGACGGCGTCGATGCCGTAGCGCTGCTCGCATTCGGCGATGTAATTCTTGGCAAACACCATATAGTCGACGATGGCCTCGGCGTCGGTCCAGGTGCGGAACAGGTAATTACCCTTGAAGAAAGAATTGTGGCCATAGGCGGCGTGCGCGATCACCAGCGCCTGCATCGTCAGGCTGTTTTCTTCCATTAGATAGGCGATGCAGGGATCGGAGTTGATGACGATCTCGTAGGCCAGGCCCATCTGGCCGCGCTTGTAGCTCTTTTCGGTCGAAAGGAAATGCTTGCCGAAGGACCAGTGGTTGTAGGAGACCGGCATGCCGACCGAGGTGTAGGCATCCATCATCTGCTCGGCGGTGATGATTTCGAGCTGGTTCGGGTAGGTGTCGAGACCAAACTTCTTGGCCACGCGGCGGATTTCCTCGTGGGCCTGCTCGATCAGGTCGAAAGTCCATTCCGACTGTTCAGGCAGCGCCCGGGGATTGGTGCGATCGTCTGGCATAGGAGCCTCTGCTTTACTTGGGCTGCTTCTTGAACAGCTCGCGGAAGACCGGGTAGATGTCGGCCGGCGTCACGATCTTTTGCATCGCGAAGTTGGTATGGTGCGCGGCGACCTCGGTGTACTGCTCCCACAGGTTCTGCGGCGGCCCGTCGGTGATTTCGACATAGGTGTAGTACTGCACCTTCGGCATGATGCCGTGGTCCAGCAACTGCTTGCACAGCACCGAATCGTTGTCCCAGTTGTCGCCGTCCGAGGCCTGGGCGACATAGGCGTTCCAGTCGGAGCTCGAATAGCGCTCGCCGATCACCTTCTGCAGCAGGTGCAGGGCGGAGGAGACGACGGTGCCGCCCGACTCGCGCGAGTGGAAGAATTCGTCCTCGTCGACTTCGGCCGCGGCCGTGTGGTGGCGGATGAAGACGACGTCGATGCGTTCGTAGACGCGCTTGAGGAAGAGGTAGAGCAGGATGAAGAAGCGTTTCGCCGTGTCCTTGCGGGTTTCGTCCATCGAGCCGGAAACGTCCATGATGCAGAACATCACGGCCTGGGTACTCGGTTTCGGGACCTTGATGCGATTGCTGTAGCGCAGGTCGAAGGGGTCGATGAAGGGAATGGCGTTGATGCGGGTGTGCAGGTGGTGGATTTTCTTCTTGAGTTCGATGACGCGCGGGTCGTCTTCGGGCACCTCGGCATCGAACAGGGCTTCGAGCTCCTGCTGGCATTCGCTGGCCGCACGCCGGCTCGGGCCCCCGACGGCGATACGCCGTCCGAGCGCGCCGCGCAGCGAGCGCAACACGTGGATGTTCGAGGGCGTGCCCGAGACGTTGTAGCCGGCGCGCTGGGTCTTGAAATCGATGGTCTGCGTGAGCTGGGTCTTGATCATGTTCGGCAGCTCGAGGTCTTCGAAGAAGTAATTCATGAATTCTTCGCGCGAAAGCTCGAAGATGAAATCGTCTTCGACGGTCTGCTCGCTGTTGCCGGCGCGGCCACGGCCGGAACCGCCGCCGCCGCTGCGCGGGCGGTTGAACTGGTCGCCTTTCTGGTATTCGGTATTGCCAGGGTTGATGGTTTCCCAGACGCCGCCGTGGGCGTGGCCGAAATGCGGCTCGTTGACGTCCTTGACGGGGATCGAGACTTTCTCGCCGTTTTCGATATCGGTGATCGAACGGCCCTTGATCGCGCGGCCGACCGCGTCCTTGATTTGCGCCTTGTAACGGCGCAGGAAGCGTTCGCGGTTCACCGCGGACTTGTTCTTGCCCTGCAAGCGTCGGTCGATGAGGTAAGTCAAAACATGCCTCCTGTTAAAACCGCTGCGGACCGCCAGCCGCGCGGTCCCCCTATCTTAATACGCAGCGTGCATAAGCGGGTGGCGCACGGCTGGCAGGGTGGTCAAAAACGCGCGAAACGACGGCTGGCGTGCTGCGTGGTGACGCTTTCGATGCAAGCAAGCATCGTGGTCGACATCGGACAGGCAGCGCGTGCGCTGCCGTGCCCGTTTCCCGTTACGACGACTTGCGCACGCGCAGATACCATTCGCACAGCAGCCGTACCTGCTTGGCCGTATAGCCTTTCTCGACCATGCGGTTGACGAAGTCGGCGTGCTTGGTCGCATCCTCGGCGCTGGCCTTGGCATTGAACGAAATCACCGGCAGAAGTTCCTCGGTATTCGAGAACATTTTCTTCTCGATCACGGTGCGGAACTTCTCGTAGCTGGTCCAGGCCGGGTTCTTGCCGCCGTTGGTCGCCCGGGCCCGCAGGCCGAAGTTGACGATCTCGTTGCGGAAGTCTTTCGGGTTCGAAATCCCGGCCGGCTTCTCGATTTTTTCCAGCTCGGCATTGAGCGACTCGCGGTCGAAACTCTCGCCGGTATCGGGATCGCGGAATTCCTGGTCCTGGATCCAGAAGTCGGCGAAGGTGACGTAACGGTCGAAGATGTTCTGGCCGTATTCCGAATAGCTCTCCAGATAAGCGGTCTGGATTTCCTTGCCGATGAAATCGACATAGCGCTGCGCCAGGTGCTCCTTGATATAGGAGTGATAGCGCTGCTCGAGTTCGGGCGGGAACTGCTCGCGCTCGATCTGCTGCTCGAGTACATACAGCAGGTGGACCGGGTTGGCGGCCACTTCGGTATTGTCGAAGTTGAAGACTTTCGACAGGATCTTGAAGGCAAAGCGCGTCGACAAGCCGTTCATGCCTTCGTCGACGCCGGCGTAGTCGACGTATTCGTGCAGCGACTTGGCCTTCGGATCGGTGTCCTTCAGGTTCTCGCCATCGTAGACCAGCATCTTCGAGTACACGCTCGAGTTTTCCGGATCCTTCAGGCGCGACAGGATGGCGAACTGCGCCATCATGCGCAGCGTGCCCGGGGCGCAAGGCGCCTTCTCGAGCGAGGAGTTGCGCACCAGCTTATCGTAGATCTTGATCTCGTCGGAAATGCGCAGGCAATACGGCACCTTCACGATATAGATCCGGTCCAGGAAGGCCTCGTTATTGCGGTTGTTGCGGAAGGTTTTCCATTCCGACTCGTTCGAGTGCGCCAGGATGATGCCCTCGAAGGGAATCGCGCCGAAGCCTTCGGTGCCCTTGTAATTGCCTTCCTGGGTGGCCGTCAGCAAGGGGTGCAGCACCTTGATCGGCGCCTTGAACATCTCGACGAATTCCATCAGGCCCTGGTTGGCCAGGCACAGGCCGCCCGAATAGCTGTAGGCGTCCGGATCGTCCTGCGAATAATCCTCGAGCTTGCGGATATCGACTTTACCGACCAGCGAGGAAATGTCCTGGTTGTTTTCGTCGCCCGGCTCGGTCTTCGAAATCGCGATCTGCTTGAGGATCGACGGGTAGCGCTTGACGACGCGGAACTTGTTGATGTCGCCGCCGAACTCGTGCAGGCGCTTGACCGCCCACGGGCTCGGGATCGAGCGCAGGTAGCGGCGCGGGATGCCGTAGTCTTCTTCGAGGATGACGCCGTCTTCGTCTTCGTTGAACAGGCCGAGCGGCGACTCGTTCACGGGCGAACCCTTGATGGCGTAGAAGGGCACCTGTTCCATCAGGTGCTTGAGCTTTTCGGCGATCGACGACTTGCCGCCGCCGACCGGTCCCAGCAGATACAGGATCTGCTTGCGCTCTTCGAGGCCCTGGGCTGCGTGGCGGAAGTAAGAGACGACCTGCTCGATCACTTCCTCCATGCCGTAGAACTCGCGGAAGGCGGGATAGACCTTGATGACCTTGTTGGCAAAGATGCGCGACAGGCGCGGATCGAGCCGGGTATCGACGAGTTGCGGCTCGCCGATGGCAGCGAGCATGCGCTCCGGCGCACTGACATAGGTCAGCGGGTCCTTCTTGCACAGGGCAAGATACTCGGACAGGGAATATTCTTCTTCACGGGTGCGCTCGTAACGGGCTGCGTAGTTGTCAAAAATGGTCATGTGCATGTCCTTTAGTTTGCAAACAACGATCACTGTCACGACAGACGATAGATATCGACTGCCCAAGGCCCATTTTTCTTTGACGTTTTTACGGATACCTCGTTAGACCTGCTGCGCGACGGATTGGTCGGCCAATGTGTTGGACCGTGAATCCGCTCGCGATGGCGTCGCGAAGTTCCACCCGTTAGGCGGGTCGTCCTGGTAGCGCCGCGACGTGCGCGGCGACTCAGGCGGATTGTTCTTTTGAGCCGGCTTGTGGCCGGTTGTCCCGTGGATGAAAGGGTCTTTTTATGTTTCTGAAATTTATTATGTGCCTATTAGTTCCCGAAGTCAAAGCAGTATCGTTCTCGGGTCTGTAAAACCTGTAAGTGTTTGATTATTAACCAAAAACAATGTATTCAGTACTCTTTTTATAAGCAATAAAGAAGCTGGCCAGCAGAAATCTTCTATGCGTGCTGTATGGATATTTCCACACATTTTTACTGCTGAGGTGACAAAAGTACTGGATCGATAGTGCACGATCTGGCAGGCAGGCGGCGCACGCGAAACCGGAGGTTTTTGGTGCTCCCGCGCTATGAAAACTGAGCCGTAGCGGCATGCGGTACACTTGTCGGCCTTGCCCTGAAAAACCGCCTTTGACGGAGAACATCCATGCTGAACGAGCAGCTGCGCCAGACCATTGAACAGATGCCGAAGGCCGAATTACACATCCATATCGAGGGCTCGCTGGAGCCGGAGCTGATCTTTGCGCTCGCGCAAAGGAATGGCGTCTCGCTACCTTATCCATCGGTCGAAGCGTTGCGCCAGGCCTACGCTTTCTCCGATTTGCAGTCTTTTCTGGACATCTATTACGCCGGCGCGAGCGTCCTCCTGACCGAGCAGGATTTCTATGACATGACGGCCGCCTACCTGGCGCGCGCAGCAAGCGACAACGTGCGCCATGCCGAGATCTTCTTCGATCCGCAGACGCATACCGCGCGCGGCGTCCCGTTCGAAACGGCCATCAACGGCATCTGGCGCGCCTGCCAGGAGGGGCCGATCAGCGCCTCGCTGATCATGTGCTTCCTGCGCCACCTGTCCGAAGAAGAAGCCCTGGCCACGCTCGACGAATCGCTGCCGCACCGCGACAAGTTCATCGGCGTCGGCCTCGATTCCTCCGAAGTCGGCCACCCGCCTGAAAAATTCGCGCGCGTCTTCGAGCGCGCACGCCAGCTCGGCCTGCGCCTGGTCGCGCACGCCGGCGAGGAGGGACCGCCCGCCTATATCGAAAGCGCCCTCGACGTGCTGCAGGTGGAGCGCATCGACCACGGCGTGCGCTGCCTGGAAAGTCCGGAGCTGGTCGAGCGCCTGGTGCGCGAACAGATGGCGCTGACGGTCTGCCCGCTGTCGAACATCAAGCTGCGCGTGTTCGATGTCATGGGAAGCCACAACCTGCGCACCTTGCTGGACAAAGGGCTGGTGGCGACCGTGAACTCGGACGACCCGGCCTATTTCGGCGGCTACATGAACGACAATTTCGTGGCCGCATTCGAGGCGCTGCCGCTCGACGCCTCGCACGCGCGCCAGCTCGCCCGCAACAGCTTCAGCGCCGCCTTCCTGGGCCCCGAGCAAAAGCGCGATTTCCTGGCGGAAGTCGACGCCTTCTTCGCCACCCATTAAGAAAGTCCTCCCATGCTGATGCAGTCCCTCCGCATGACCGCGCGCGACTGGCGCGCCGGCGAACTGCGCTTCCTGCTCGTCGCGCTGATCGTGGCCGTGTCGGCATTGTCCTCGGTCGGCTTCTTCATCGACCGCATGCGCGCAGGACTGGCGCGCGACGCCAACCAGCTGCTGGGCGCCGACCTGCTGGTCAACAGCGACGCGCCGCTGCGGCCCGCCTGGCGCCAGGAAGCCGAACGGCGCGGCCTGCTGCTGGCCGATACCGTCACCTTCCCGAGCATGGCCCAGGGCGGGGAGGGCGAAGCCTCGCAAGCCCAGCTGGCCTCGATCAAGGCGGTGTCAAACGGCTATCCGCTGCGCGGCGTCCTGCGCATCACCACCGATCCGGCGCAGGCCGGCGAAGCGCGTGGAACGGAGGCCGGTTCGATTCCGGCGCCCGGCACCGTCTGGGTCGACGCCAACCTGCTCACCGCGCTGAACGTCAAGATCGGCGACGCGCTCCAGGTGGGCGAGCGCAAGTTCACCATTGCCCAGCTGGTCGCGGCCGAACCGGACCGCGGCGCCTCGTTCGCCAACTTCGCGCCGCGCGTGATGCTCGCGCTGACCGACCTGAAATCCACCGGCCTGGTCGACGATTTTGCACGCGTGACCTACCGCCTGCTGGTGGCGGCGCCCTCGAACAACGACCTGGCGCGGGTGCGCGATTTCGACGCCTGGCTGCGCGCGCGCATCGCGCAGGACAACGTCAAGGGCGTGCGCATCGAGTCGATCGAAAACGGCCGTCCCGAAATGCAGGCCACCCTGGACCGCGCCGACCGCTTCCTGTCGCTGGTCGGCCTGCTCTCGGCCATGCTGGCGGCAGTCGCCGTGGCCATGGCGGCGCGCCGCTTCATGCAGCGCCACCTCGACGCCTGCGCCATGCTGCGCTGCCTGGGCATGACCCAGAACGGCGTCGGCGCCATGTACCTGATCGAATTCGCCATTGTCGGCCTGGCCGGCAGCGTCATCGGCGTGCTGGTGGGCTTCGGCGCGCACTTCGTGCTCCTGCAGCTGATCGGCACGCTGCTGCCCGCCGACCTGCCGCCGGTCTCGCCGCTGCCTGCGCTGCAGGGCATCGCCACCGGCATGCTGCTGCTGGTCGGCTTCGCGCTGCCGCCCGTTCTTCAACTGCGCAACGTGCCCCACAACCGCGTCATCCGGCGCGAGCAGGCCGCGCCCCAGCCGATGGCGCTGGCCACCTATGGCCTGGGCATCGGCGTCTTCGTCGCACTGCTGCTGTGGCAGGCCGGGGACCCGAAGCTGGCGCTGCTGACCGCCGGCGGCTTCCTGGGCGGCTTCGCGGTTTTCGGGCTGGTGGCCTGGCTCTCGCTCAAACTCCTGCGCCGCCTGCGCAACGTGTCGACGCACCAGGGCTGGCGCTTCGCCGTCACCTCGCTGCAGCGCCGGCCGGGCGCGACCATCGTGCAGGTGGTATCGCTGGCGCTCGGCCTGATGGCGCTCCTGCTGCTGACCGTGGTGCGCGGCGACCTGGTCGCGGCCTGGCAGCGCGCCACGCCCGAGAACGCGCCGAACCGCTTCGTTATCAACGTGCTGCCCGAGCAGAAGGACGACGTCGCGCGCCGCCTGGTCGGCGCCGGCGTCGCCCAGCCGGTGCTGTACCCGATGATCCGCGGCCGCCTCACCGCCGTCAACGGCAAGACCATCACCAGCGCCACCTATACCAGCGACGACGCGCGGCGCCTGTCGAACCGCGAATTCAACCTCTCGACCATGATCCAGGCGCCGCAAGGCAACGAGATTGTCGACGGCGCCTGGTACAAGGATGCGCCGGGCGTATCCGAAGCCTCGGTGGAGCAGGGCATCGCCAAGACGCTCGGCCTGAAACTGGGCGACGTGATGCGCTTCGACATGGCCGGCATCGTGGTCGACGCGAAAGTGACGAGCCTGCGCAAGCTCGAATGGGGTTCGATGCGGGCCAACTTCTTCGTCATCATCAATCCGCAAGCGATGAAGAACGCCCCGGCGACCTACATGACGGCCTTCCACCTGCCGCCCCAGGGCGCGAACCTGGGCAACACGCTGGCACGCACCTATCCGAACCTGACCGTGATCGACGTCAGCGGCATCATCCGCCAGGTGCAGGAGGTCGTCGACCAGGTGGTGGTCGCGGTCGAATTCCTGTTCCTGTTCACCCTGGCCTCGGGCGTGCTGGTGCTGTATGCGGCCCTGATGGGTTCGCAGTCCGAACGCACCCGCGAGGCGGGCCTGCTGCGCGCCCTGGGCGCCACGCGCAAGCAGCTGGCGCAGGCGCAGCGCATCGAGTTCGTGCTGGTGGGCGGCCTGGCCGGCCTGCTGGCCGCGAGCGGCGCGGCGCTGCTGGGCTGGGCGCTGGCGACTTACCAGTTCAAGTTCCCGTGGGTGTTCGAGCCGGGCGTGTGGCTGGCCGGGATCGTGGTCGGCGCGCTGTGCGCGCTGGTGGGCGGCTGGCTCGGGCTGCGCAGCGTACTCAGGCAGCCGCCGCTGCAGACGCTGCGGGAGGCCGGCTGACGCTATTCGGCGTTCCGCGTGGGCACGGGGTGCCCACCCTACCATCGGACATGGCGTTACGCTATCATGACGCCATGTCCGAGAACCAAACCTTGTACGACACCATCGGCGGCGAAGCGCGGCTGCGCGAACTGGTCGACCGCTTTTATGACCTGATGGAGCTGGAGCCTGAATTTGCCGGCATCCACGCCCTGCATCCCAAGCCGAACGACAGTTCGCGCGACAAACTCTTCATGTTCCTGTCCGGCTGGATGGGCGGCCCCGACCTGTTCGTCGAACGCCACGGCCACCCGCGCCTGCGCGCGCGCCATCTGCCCTTCGGCATCGGCACCAGCGAGCGCGATCAATGGCTGCGCGCGATGGCCTGGGCCATGGAAGACATCGGCATCGACGAAGACCTGCGCATGCGCCTGATGCAGTCCTTCTACCAGACCGCCGACTGGATGCGCAACAAGGCCGACTGATGCCCACATTCGAATTCTATGTCTTGCTGATTGCCCTGCTGGTGGTGATCGGCCTGTTGGCGCTGCTGCTCCTGCGCGGGCGCAGCGATGCCAGCGGCCTGGCCTTCGAGCGGCTCGAGCGCGAGGTGCGCCAGGAGCTGCAGCACAGCGCCCAGGCCACGCGCCAGGAACTGACCGGCCACATGGGCCAGCACCAGGGTGCGACCGTCCAGCAGCTGGAGAGCATGCGCCAGCAGATGCAGCTGCATGCGGCCGGCGGGCGCGAAGAGCAGGCGCGTTCATTGAAACGCTTTGCCGACACGCTCCAGCAGACATTAACTAACCTCACCGAATCGAATGCCCAGCGCATGCTGGAAGTGCGCGCCACGCTCGAGCACAAGATCCGCGACCTGCAGGTCGACAATGCGAAACGCCTGGAAGAGATGCGCCAGACGGTGGACGAAAAGCTGCACACGACACTCGAAACGCGCCTCACCGAATCCTTCCGCCAGGTCTCCGAGCGCCTGGAAAAGGTGCACCAGGGCCTGGGCGAAATGCAGCAGCTGGCCATCGGCGTGGGCGACCTCAAGCGCGTGCTGACCAATGTGAAGACGCGTGGCACCTGGGGCGAAGTGCAGCTCGAGATGCTGCTCGAGCAGGTGCTGACCGTCGACCAGTACGCCAAGAACGTCGAGACCGTGGCCGGCACCAATGCGCGCGTGGAATTCGCCATCAAGCTGCCCGGCGTGACCGACGGCGGCGCCCCGCTCTGGCTGCCGATCGACGCCAAGTTCCCGAAAGAGCAGTACGAGCGATTGCAGGAAGCGCAGGACTGCGCCGACGCCGAGGGCGTGGCGAAATATGGCGCCGAACTGGAACGCGCGGTGCGGCTGGAGGCGAAAACCATCTGCGAAAAATACGTCTCGCCGCCGCAGACGACCGATTTCGCGATCCTGTTCCTGCCGACCGAAGGCCTGTACGCCGAAGTCATGCGCCGTCCCGGCCTGGCCGACGATTTACAACGCACGCTGCGCGTCACCATCTCCGGCCCCTCGACCCTGTCCGCGCTGCTCAACAGCCTGCAGATGGGCTTCCGCACCCTGGCCCTGGAAAAGCGCTCGTCGGAAGTGTGGCAGGTGCTGGGCGCGGTGAAGACCGAATTCGGCAAGTTCGGCGACGTGCTGGCGGCCACCAAGCTGACGCTGGAGAAGGCGGCCAAGAACATCGAGAACGCCGAGGTGCGCAGCCGCCAGATGGCGAAGAAGTTGAAATCGGTGGAAGCGCTCCCGAGTGAAGCCGCGCAGTTGATGCTCGGTCCAGAGGCGGATGCAGACTCGTAGGGTGGGCGGGGTAATTTCGGCCAATGGCCGGAAATACGCCCACGCGTTCAACCGCCGCGTGATCGGCCGCACCATGTTCTACTCCCACCGCAATTCCACTTCACCAACCGGCCCGCACCAATCCGCCGGATAAACCCCGGTCCGCACATACCGGGCAAAACTCGAATGCGGCCACAACGCCGCGTGCGTCGCATGCCCGTGCTTCACCGCATTGATGTGAACGTAATCCATATGCGTGGCGAAGTCGCGCTCGTCCCTTATCTGATGCTCCCAGAAGCGGCGCTGCCAGATCGTCGCCACGCGCTGCCGCAGCATCGTTCGTGAAAGGGGAGCGTCGTCGTATAAATGGCGGCAGTTGTAGGAGACGCGGTGCTTGATTTCAGACTAGCGTCGTCCGAAGTCATGGTCGTCAGGCGGTAAGGTCCAGATGCAGTGCAAATGGTCCGGGAGCTGAACCCAGGCGTCGATCGTGAATGGTCGGCGTGCGCGAACCGCGAGGATGGCATCGCGTAGTGCGCGCAGGATCGCGTCATCGCACAGGATGGGGCGGCGGCGGTATGCGACCAGTGTGAAGAAGTAGGTGGAGCCGGTGAGGGCGCGGCGGAAGCGGGACATCGCGTGATCGTAGATCAGTGGCGGAGCATGCGGGAATCGAGCCGGCGGATCCGTGACGTCGGTCAAGCGGTGAGGATGGGCGGGCGTGCGTTGAACGCGTGGGCGGGGGACCCGCCCACCCTACGTCCCATCAATTAATGTTGTGGGATGGTCAAACCAGGCCTTCGAACATCAGCACGTCGACCATGTCCCCGGCACCCACATTGCCCTGCCCATCATGCAGCACCACCATGCAATTCGCCTCCGACATCGAGCGCAGGATGCCCGAGCCTTGCGAGCCGGTGATGGCGACCTGCGGCATCCCGTCCTCGCCGTGCGCGAGCATGCCGCGCTGGTATTCGGTGCGGCCGGGTTTCTTGCGGATCGCCCCGGCTGAGCGGGCACGCAACAGGGGCAGGGTGGCGTCGGCGCCCATCATGCGCAGCAGCGCTTCGCGCGCGAAGAAGTAGAACGAGACCATCACCGCCACCGGATTACCGGGCAGGCCGAACAGGAAGGCGCTGTGGCCGTTCGAGGCAATGCGCCCGAAGGCCAGCGGCCGGCCGGGACGCATGCCGATCTTCCAGAAGGTGACGTCGCCCAGGCGCGCCATGATCTGCCTGGTGTAATCGGCCGCGCCCACCGAGACGCCGCCCGAGGTGATGATGGCGTCGGCGTTCTCGCAGGCGCTGCGCAGCGCCTCTTCCAGCGCGGCCGGGTCGTCGCGCACGATGCCCATGTCGATGATGTCGCAGCCCAGGCGCTGCAGCATGCCGTAGATCGTGTAGCGGTTGCTGTCGTAGACGCTGCCTTCGTCGAGCGGCTGGCCGATCGAGCGCAGTTCGTCGCCGGTCGAAAAGAAGGCAACGCGCAGGCGGCGCCGCACCGGCACCT
Source organism: Massilia sp. FBCC-B171 (assembly GCF_059134155.1). Lineage (NCBI taxonomy): Bacteria > Pseudomonadati > Pseudomonadota > Betaproteobacteria > Burkholderiales > Oxalobacteraceae > Massilia > Massilia sp. FBCC-B171. The sequence goes on from NZ_CP101443.1 coordinate 1,247,619, forward strand.
CGGCAATGCCGAGCGATGCGACCAGGCCGAGGTCGGCCGGCCGGATGATTTTCCCGGCACGCAGCGCAGCGCTGCCCGCCTTCAGGTCTTCGCCCGCGAAGCGCCGGTTGTCGCCAGGCTTCAACACGCCGGCCGCGATGACGATGGCCGCTGCGCCTTCCTCGGCCACGAATTCCTGCGGGATCACGCTGTCGCAGCCCGCGGGCATGACGCCGCCCGTCATGATGCGCACGCATTCGCCCGCTCCTGGCGCCAGCTCCATCGGCTTGCCCGCGTACACGGTGCCGATCACTGTGAATTTCGCCTGGCCCTCTGCAGGCAGGTCGGCGCCGCGCAGCGCGTAGCCGTCCATGGCCGAGTTGTCGTGGGCCGGCACGTTGATGGGCGAGACGATGTCGCGCGCGAGCACCCGTCCCAGCGCCGAGCGCAGCGCCACCTGCTCGAGCGCCTGCACGGGCTGGACGAATTCGCGGATGATGCGCTGCGCGTCTTTCACGGGCAGGGCATCCGGATCGTAGCCGGACAGGCAGCTCGTCACGTCCGCCAGGCGCGGCGCACGCGTGGTGTCGAGGCTGTGCAGTTCGTCGAGCGTATTGATGTTGCGGAAGGCATCGGCGTCGTCAAACCGCACCTCGACAGCCTTCAAATCCTTGTACCAGCCATCCATGCGCCGTCCGCCTTCAAGCAGGTACTGCGACAGGATGGGCAGCAGCGACGCCTTCACCAGGCAGAACACCGGATGCGGCTGCGGGCGCTGGCCCGGCTCCTGCGTCATCGCGAACGCGAGGTCCGCGTCCTGCTCGCGCAGCGCCGCCAGCAGCTTCTCGGCCAGGTCGGGCGGCAGGAAGGGCGAATCGCAGGGGGCAGTCAACAAAAACTCGGTCTGGCAGCGCCGCATGCCCGTTTCCATGCCGGCCAGCGGTCCGGCGAAACCTGCCAGGTCGTCCGGCCACACCGGCACGCCAAGCGCGGCATAGGTGTCCTGGTTCTGGTTGGCGTTGATCGCCACGTTTGCCACCTGCGGGGCGAGGCGCTCCAGGACGTGCGCCGCCATGGTCTTGCCGCGGAAGGGCTGGAGGCCCTTGTCGACCTGGCCCATGCGCGTGCCGCGTCCGCCAGCCAAAATCAGGCCGCTGATCGATGCTTGTTGTGTCATTTGTTGTTAACCGCCGATGTAGGACATTTCAACTTTGCGCACGCCCGGCTCATCGCGCCCGGTGGCTGCCGTACGCGTTTCGGAATAACGATCGGTACGCGCCCGCCACACGCCGGCGATCGCGCCGCTGAGCGCCAGGTCGTCGTGGCCGGCGCGCAGCAGGGCGCGCAGGTCGTGGCCGCGGGTGGCGAACAAACACGTGTACAGCTTGCCCTCGGTCGACAGGCGCATGCGGCTGCAATCCTTGCAGAAGGCCCCGGTGACGCTCGAGATGACGCCCACTTCGCCGCTGCCGTCGAGATAGCGCCAGCGCGCCGCGGTCTCGCCCGTGTAGTTGGCGGCGACCGGCGCCAGGGGCAGCTCGGCGCCGATGCGGCGCACCACTTCGCCCGACGGGACGACTTCGTCCATGTTCCAGCCGTTCGAAGCGCCCACGTCCATGTATTCGATGAAGCGCAGGATGGTCGGCGAGCCTTTGAAGTGGCGCGCCATCGGGACGATTTGCTCGTCGTTGCTGCCGCGCTTGACGACCATGTTGACCTTGACCGGCCCGAGCCCGAGGGCATGCGCGGCGTCGATCCCGGCCAGCACCTCGGCCACCGAGAAATCGACGTCATTCATGCGCTTGAAGACGGCGTCGTCCAGGGCGTCGAGCGAGACCGTGACGCGGTCGAGGCCCGCGTCCTTCAGGGCGCGCGCCTTGCGGGCCAGGAGCGAGCCGTTGGTGGTGAGCGTCAGGTCGAGCGGGCGGCCCGAGGGAGTGGGCAGCGCGCGCAGCATCGCCACCAGGTGTTCCAGGTTCTTGCGCAGCAGCGGTTCGCCCCCGGTCAGGCGTATCTTCTCGACGCCATGGGCGATGAACAGCCGCGCCACGCGCGTGATTTCCTCGAACGAGAGCAGGTCGCCATGGGGCAGGTAAGGGTAGTCCTTGCCGAACACTTCCTTCGGCATGCAGTACACGCAGCGGAAATTGCAGCGGTCGGTGACCGAGATGCGCAGGTCGTGCAAGGGGCGCGCGAGCGCGTCGGCAAGGTGGCCGGTGGGCGCGGCGGGTACTGCCGGGACGGCCAGCGCGGGTGCGCGCAGGTCGTGGAGCATGATGATTTTTTCAGACATGCCAATACGATAGCACGAGGCCAGCCTGCGCACAGGGGCCCGGCGCCGGACGCGGCCGCGCAATGAAAAAGGGCCTGCATGCGCAGGCCCTTTCTTGCAGATCAACCCGGCCGGATTACTGGCGCGTGTCGACCTGGATCAGCGGCTCGTCGGCCAGCTTCGGAACCGGCTTGCGGGCACGGCCGACACGCACCGGGGCGGCTGCCTGGGCGGCCGCTTCCTGGGCTGCGCGCAGCTTTTCCGGATCGGTCGCGGCCAGGGTCAGGCCGGCGGCGCCGAGCGCTTCGCTCAGGTCGACGGTTGCCACCGGCGCCACGGCAGCCTGCGGGGCAGGCGCCGGCGCTGGTGCCGGCGCTGCCGGAGCAGGCGCAGCAACCGGTGCTGGTGCGACCGGGGCCGCGGCAACAGGCGCTTCGACAACCGGAGCAGCAACAGGCGCCGCAGCAACAGGCGCCGCAGCAACAGGCGCCGCAGCAACTGGAGCCGGAGCAACAGGCGCTTTAGCGACCGGTACCGGCGCTGCAGGAGCGGCCTGCACCGGTTCTGCTGCCGGTTTCGACTGCGCTGCCGCGATCGAGGCGGCGGTCGGGAAGGCCCAAGCCTGGCCCGTTGCCTGCGGCACACCGAAATTCGGCGCCGAAGCGGGAGCAGGGGCAGCGACCGGCGCCGGAGCGGCGGCAGCGGCAGCCTGGGCTTGCTGGGCGGCGATCGAAGCGGCGGTCGGGAATGGCCATGGCGTCTGCTTGGCAGCTTGCTGGCGGCCTTCGCCACGTCCACGGCCACGGCCGGTCTTCTCGGCGGCGGCTACTTTCGCGGCTTCCTCGTCGGCGACCGGCATGAATGCCGGCGTACCTTCGTTCTCGGCTTGCTCGCCCGACTCGATTTCGCTGCCGTCGCGGTCGCGGCGGTTGCGGTTGCGGCCACCACGGCGGCGGCGGCGGCGCGGCTCGTCGCCTTCGCCTTCGGCTTCTTCGCCCAGTGGACCGGTACTGGTCACGGCCTTGACGGCGTGCTCGAGCTGGTCGCCATGCGGCGTCGTGGTCGACAGTTCCGATTCAGGCGTCGCGATTGCCACGGCAGCGGTCAGGCCGGTCAGTTCGTCGAGCTTGGCTTCGACCGGCTGCTGGCGCTCGGTGCGTTCGCGCGGCTGGCGTGGTGCGCGTTCAGGACGCTCTGCACGTTCCGGACGCTCGCCACGTTCGGCGCGCGGGGCCGGGACAGCTGCTTCGGCGCCTTCACGTGCTTCACGCGGAGCGCGTGGCTCGCGTGGCGGACGCGGTGGACGTGCCGGCTTGCCCTCGTCGCCTGCCTTGACGGCGTCGTCCACGCCGGCCTTGGCCGTCGCGTCGCGCTCTTCGCGGCTGCGCTCAGGCTTGCCGTTGCGGCCTTCAGGGCGTCCGTTACGGCCACGCGGGCCACGGGCGTTGCGCTCGCCGCGCTCGCCTGGGGCAGCTGCGGCCGGCTTGGCCGGTGCAGGCGCCACTGGGGCCGCTGCGACCGGTTCCGGTTCGCCGAAGAAGAAGGCCTTGATTTTAGCGAAGAAACCGACCGGTTCGGCTGCGACAGGTGCAACCGGTGCGGCTGCAACTTCCACGGGCTTGACTGGCTTGGCCGCTTCGCTGCGGTCGACCACGGGCGCCGGCTGGGCCGGGGTGATGGTCTTGACCATGGCTTCCTGGCGCGGCTTGGCTTCTTCCTTCTGGCGCTTGCTGTAGGCCATGTCGGTTTCGGTCGATTCGGCCAGCGTGTAGCTGGCGACGGCTTCTTCCAGGCGCGGATCGTCGTGCTTGATGCGCTCGAGCTTGTAGTGCGGGGTGTCGAGGTGCTTGTTCGGCACCAGGATCACGGTGATGCGGTGGCGGTTCTCGATTTTCAGGACTTCGCCGCGCTTCTCGTTCAACAGGAAGGCTGCGACGTCGACCGGCACTTGCACGTGGATCGTGGCCGAGTTTTCCTTCATCGCCTCTTCCTGGATGATGCGCAGGACTTGCAGGGCCGACGATTCGGTGTCGCGGATGTGGCCGGTGCCCGAGCAGCGCGGGCAGGTCACGTGCGAGCCTTCGGACAGCGAAGGACGCAGGCGCTGGCGCGACAGTTCCATCAGGCCGAAGCGGGAAATCTTGCCCATCTGGACGCGTGCACGGTCGTGGTGCAGGGCGTCTTTCAGGCGGGTTTCGACTTCGCGCTGGTTCTTCGCCACTTCCATGTCGATGAAGTCGATGACGATCAGGCCGCCCAAATCGCGCAGGCGCAATTGGCGGGCCACTTCATCGGCTGCTTCGCAGTTGGTGTTGAAGGCCGTCGTTTCGATGTCCGAGCCGCGCGTGGCGCGCGCTGAGTTGACGTCGATGGAAACGAGCGCTTCGGTGTGGTCGATGACGATGGCGCCGCCCGATGGCAGCGGCACGGTGCGCGCGTAGGCGGTCTCGATCTGGTGTTCGATCTGGAAACGCGAGAACAGCGGCACGTCGTCGCTGTAACGCTTCACGCGGTGCGCCATGTCGGGCATGACGTGGCTCATGAACTGCTGGGCCTGTTCGTAGATTTCGTCGGTGTCGATCAGGACTTCGCCGATGTCAGGCTGGAAGTAATCGCGGATCGCGCGGATCACGAGCGAGCTTTCCTGATAGATCAGGAAGGCGCCCGAAGCCGACTTGCCGGCGCCTTCGATCGCGCGCCAGAGTTGCATCAGGTAATTCAAATCCCACTGCAGTTCTTCGACGTTGCGGCCGATGCCGGCGGTACGGGCAATCACCGACATGCCTTGCGGCAGGTCCAGCTTGTCCATCGTCTCGCGCAGTTCCTGGCGCTCTTCGCCTTCGACACGGCGCGACACGCCGCCGCCGCGCGGGTTGTTCGGCATCAAGACCAGGTAGCGGCCCGCCAGCGAGATGAACGAGGTCAGGGCAGCGCCCTTGTTACCGCGTTCTTCCTTTTCGACCTGCACCATGATTTCCTGGCCTTCGCGCAGTGCTTCCTTGATGGAGGCATTGCGCACGTCGACACCTTCACGGAAATACGTGCGGGCAACTTCTTTGAAGGGGAGGAAGCCGTGGCGGTCTTCGCCGTAGCTGACGAAGCAAGCTTCGAGGGAGGGTTCGATGCGGGTGATGACACCCTTGTAGATATTCGACTTGCGCTGTTCGCGTCCGGCCGTTTCGATATCGATGTCGATCAGTTTTTGACCGTCGACGATCGCTACGCGCAATTCTTCTTGCTGCGTAGCGTTAAACAACATACGTTTCATTATTGACTCCGCGACCCATGGGTCGTTCCAAAGCCGCCTTGCCAGGGCGGCAAAACTATAGGGACATACGCGGGAGGGGAGAGCTGGAGGGGGTGTATGCCCGGGCGGGCGGCGCGGCGATGGAAAATCATCGCTGCCGCCACGGGGCGCAAATGGGGTCGATCGTCATGCCGAGGGCACGCCGCACCTGGGCCGCTCGTCGAGGAGCGGTACGACCGGGTGCAGACGGTGCGCGCAAAACCAGCCTGACCGTTTACAGCGAACACACGAAGACTGCGATGACAGGCGATGTAATCAGCCTTGTCTCCCAAGCCTTGTGCAGGAGGCTTGCAACGGGTCGGGCGAAACGACAAGCGTTATCGACACCATCAACCGGCGAGCTTGCTTTAAAAAAAGCCAGCTTTCCGGTACTTATCCTTACAGTTCCAAACAATCCAATCCGGCACTCCTGCACGCGATCCGATTACAACTGCGGTGCAACCCTGATCGACGCAGGAATGTGCGTACACGTTTTTTCCATCGAATTTGCATGCCTGCGGGGCCGATGGAGCGCGCCCCTGTGTAAAATATCGTTTTAATTCTTACACCTGCAGAGGTTTGACCGCCGCCTGTCGATTATATATTCAAAATGAAGGACTTAGAGAGAATTTCTGGGAAGACAGGCCACATGAAGATGCAAAACGATGTTGTTCCCCCTTCATCACAGGCGTTAGCTGCAACTTTCGTCACGATCACCGAAGAAGAAGCTGGACAGCGCATCGATAACTACCTGCTGCGCGTCTGCAAAGGCGTACCGAAAAGCCACATTTACCGCATCCTGCGGTCCGGCGAAGTGCGCGTCAACAAGGGCCGAATCGACCAGCTGTACCGCCTGGTCGAAGGCGACCTGGTGCGCATTCCACCGATCCGGATTGCCGAAAAGACGCACACGGCGCCGGTGCCGGGCGCCGAATTTCGCATCGTCCATGAAGACACGCATTTGCTCGTCATCGACAAGCCGGCCGGCGTGGCCGTGCACGGCGGCTCGGGCGTGTCGTATGGCGTGATCGAACAATTGCGCGCGGCGCGGCCGGATGCCAAGTTCCTGGAACTGGTGCACCGCCTCGACCGCGAAACCTCCGGCCTATTGTTGTTGGCGAAAAAACGTTCGGCGCTGACCAATTTGCACGAGCAAATGCGCGACGGCCATACCGATAAGCGTTACCTGGCCGCCGTGCCGGGCGACTGGACGAATAAACGTCAGCACGTGAAATTGCCACTGCACAAGTTTTCGACGCCCGATGGCGAGCGCCGCGTGGTGGTGCAGGCCGGCGGCATGGAATCGCACACGATTTTTAATTTGCTGCGCAAATGGGAACATTTCGCCTTGCTGGAAGCGGAATTGAAAACCGGACGCACCCACCAGATTCGCGTTCATCTGGCTTCGTCGGGCTTTCCCATCCTCGGCGACGAGAAATACGGCGATTTCGCCCTGAACAAGCAATTGCAAAAAGCCGATGCAACACGCGGCGCCTTGCGCCGCATGTTCCTGCACGCCTACAAAATCACGTTTACGCATCCGGAAACCGGCAAACCAATGACCCTGCAGGCACCCTTGCCTGCGGAATGTGACCGTTTCTTGTTAAGCTTAGGGCAAGCAATCAATTGAACGTCTGTTCACACAGGTAAAAAGAGGAGCCGGCCTACGCCGGAAGAAATGCCAAGAAAGCAATTTGATCTGATCGTGTTCGACTGGGACGGCACGCTGATGGACAGCACGGTCGCTATCGTCAAGTGCATCCAGGCCGCCGCCCGCGACGTCGGCTTGCCGGTGCCGAGCGACGATGCCGCTGCCCACGTCATCGGCCTGGCGCTGCCCGAAGCGATGCAGGCGGCCGTGCCCGACATGGCGCCGGCCATGTATCCGCGCATGGTCGAGCGCTACCGTTATCACTTTCTCACGAAAGACCACGAACTGGTGCTGTTCAAGGGCGTGCGCGAGATGTTGAATGAACTGTCGCAACAGGGCTATTTCCTGGCAGTTGCCACGGGCAAAAGCCGCGTCGGGCTGAACCGGGCCCTGAATGCGGCCGGCCTGCTCTCGCTGTTCGATGCCACGCGCTGCGCCGACGAAACCTTCTCCAAGCCCCATCCGGCCATGCTGCAGGAATTGACGCGCGAACTGGGCCAGGACATGCGCCGCACCGTCATGATCGGCGATACCACCCACGATTTGTTGATGGCCAAGAATGCCGGCGCCGCCGCCATCGCGGTCGAATACGGCGCCCACCCGGTCGACCAGCTGCAAGCCTGCCGTCCCCTGTATTCGGCAAAGACCGCGGTCGAACTGCACGCCTGGCTGGCCGAATACGCGTGACGGCGATGGTCGAAGCGATGCCTGCGGTTCTCATCTGCGATGCGGAGCGGCTCGTCGACGGCGGGGAGGGCGTACGCTTTCCGGTCGCCGTCTTCGGCGAAGCGGCAACCGGTTTCGTCGTGCGCTTCAAGGGCGCGCCCTATGCCTACCTGAATCGTTGCGCCCATGTGCCGATGGAACTGGACTGGGTGCAAGGGCAGTTTTTCGAATCGAGCGGCGAATTCCTCATGTGCGCGACCCACGGCGCCGTCTACCGTCCCGAGACCGGCGTCTGCGCGGGCGGCCCTTGCCGTGGCGCCAAGCTGCGCCCGATCGCGGTGCGTGAAGAGGGCGGCAAAGTGTACTGGCAGCCGGACGAGCGGGTCAGCCCGCCGGCGGGCATCTAATAGAGAATTATTCCTTCAACTCACGGGGCTCCAAGAAACCTTAATGAGCGAGAACATCAAGCATGACAACGGCGACGCCCACGGCGGCGACGGCCATTTTGTCGCCAACCCCACCGCCGGCAACTGGGAACGCGAGACCCTCGAAAAGCTCGTGTTCGCAACGATCAAGGAGCGGCGCGCGGCGCGGCGCTGGAGCATTTTCTTCCGGCTGGCCTTCCTCACCATCGCGGTCGTGGGCCTGTGGACGTATTTCGACCTCAGCCTTGGCGGGGATGACGAAAACCTGGGGCGCCACACCGCGTTAATCGAAATTAACGGCGAGATCGAAGCAGAAGGCAGCGGCGCGGCCGACAATGTCATCCCTTCGCTGAACAAAGCCTTTGCCGACGCCGGTTCGGCCGCCGTGGTGCTGCGCATCGACAGTCCGGGCGGCAGCCCGGTGCAGGCAGGCATCATCGTCGACGAGATCCGGCGCCTGAAGCGCGGCTACCCGGACAAGCCGCTGTATGTCGTGGTCGACGAGATCTGCGCTTCGGGCGGTTACTATATTGCCGCCGCCGCCGACCGCATCTATGTCAATAAGGCCAGCATCGTCGGCTCGGTCGGCGTGCTGATGGACAGTTTCGGCTTTACCGGCACCATGGAAAAGCTCGGCGTCGAGCGGCGCCTGCTGACGGCCGGCGCGAACAAGGGTTTTCTCGACCCGTTCAGCCCGCAGTCCGACAAGCACCGCGCCCACGCCCAGGAAATGCTCAACGAGATCCACCAGCAATTCATCACGGTGGTACGCGCCGGCCGCGGCACGCGCCTGAAGGAAACGCCGGAGATGTTCTCAGGGCTGTACTGGACCGGCGCCAAGGCAGTCGACATGGGCCTGGCCGATGGTTTCGGAACGGTCGACACGGTCGCGCGCGACATCGTGAAGGCCGAAGACATCGTCGATTACACGGCGCACGAAGGCTTGCCGGAGCGGGTGCTGAAGAAATTCGGCGCCTCGGTGAGTGAGGGTGCGCTGAAAGCGATGTCGCGCACGACACTTCCGAAACTTAACTGATTCTCCTCAATATCTCCTTGAATGTTCCGTAAGATGCACTATAGTGAATCTTGTAGTTATTTCCAGGAGGGGCGATCAATAACACGTGCCAACCTGTTCGCAATCGTAAAATCTGGTGACACTACCACCCGCATGCGTGCGGTTTCGAGAGAATTCAATTCCTCATAGTAAGAGCCCTTCCCGGGGGCGAAAACGACGGCGCAAGCCGTCGTTTTCATTTGTGGGGCTTATGAATAAGGATCAATTCATAGGGGGAGTTACTGAATGGGTCGCACCCGATCGCAAAGGGCGTAGGGTGGGCGGCTCCACCCGAGCGGTAGCATATACGCTACGTCATTGCCGCCCACGCGTTCAACCACCCTGTGATCCATCGCGACATGCATGTGTGCGTTGAACGCGTGGGCGGCGCAACCGCTACGTGAGTGCCCACTCTAGGGTATAGCCGCCCACCCTACGCCCTCCGGCACATCGTCCGTTCCTTCATGCAGTGCCGTTATCCGCGACTACCTCCTCATGCTGCACAAACCCCCCACGCTCGAGCCAGGCCTGGAAATCGCGCTGCGCGCAGGCAAACCAGGCGGCGCGCAGCGGCGGGTTGCCGTGGCCGCGCAGATGGGGAATAGTGCCGCCGCAGGTCCATCGCGCGAGCGCCAGGCGGGTGGGAAACTGGGCGCACTGCGAACGCGCCAGCGAGAGACGCGCCGCCCGGACCGACGCGGAAGCGACGGTCGGCGTGGCGGCATCGTGTGGCGTAGGATTCACTGCTTGCATGTTGTCCTCTTTTGTTGAGTGATTTGTCCTAGCGGTTCCTCATCAATTCCGGACGCGCTGTAGGTCGATTCCTAATGGGATTGAAGTCTATCAATGGATCTCCCGCTACGATTGATCTAGCGCAAACGCGTGCATACTTTCGATCCCTGGGGAAACAGTCCGTTCCTGTCTTTGCCGCTCCTGGCCCTTCTGTTACAGTCTCGCCCATGAGTAAATTATCCCTGGACCGGATCCTGCAATCGCAGGGTTTCGGTACCCGCAAGTATTGCCGCGCCCTGATCGAAGACGGCGACGTCGCCGTGAATGGCGCCATTGTCGACAACTACAAGCTGACGGTCGAGACCGATGGCCTGGTGCTGACGGTATTCGACGACGAGTGGATCTACCGCGAGCGTGTCTACATCGCCCTGTATAAACCGGCCAATTTCGAGTGTTCGCGCAAACCGAGCCACCATCCCGGCGTGCTGACGCTGTTGCCGGAACAGTTTACATGGCGCGACGTGCAGCCGGTCGGCCGCCTCGACCACGACACCACGGGCCTGCTCCTGATGTCGGACGACGGCCCCTTCATCCACGCCCAATCCTCGCCCAAGCGCCATGTGCCCAAGGTCTACCAGGCCACGACCGCCGAGCCGGTGACGCCTGAACTGGTCGAGCAATTGCTCGCCGGCGTGCAACTGCACGACGAACCGGCGCCGCTGCGCGCGCTGTCCTGCGTGGCCCATGGCGAGCACGGCATCGAAATCGTACTGGAGCAGGGTAAATACCACCAGGTCAAGCGCATGCTGGCGGCGGCGGGTAACCATTGCAGCGCCTTGCATCGCTCGGCGATTGGCGGCTTGACGCTGGAGTCGCTCGGCTTGAAAGAGGGCGAGTGGTGTTTCCTGGAGCAGGCGCAGCTCGATCTGCTGGTAGCTGCAACCTGAGACCTGGCGCCGCGTGTCTGCGGGCGATGAGTCGCCCCGCATGCATGCCGGGCGCTCCCGTGCGACGAAAAACTGCGTTTTTCGTCACACTGCATACTGACTCGCGTCGAATCGTGGTCGGCGCGTGTAGATGCAGTCGGACGAGACGGCGTATTTTCCTCGCAACCGATCACTGTTCAAAGATGCCGTCCACCACCCGTACCCTCCTGTTATCCCTCCCCCTGTTCGTCGCCGCCACTGCAAGCGCGCAAGAAGCGCCCAAGGTGCTGGCCGATTGCGCCAACATCGGGGACAAGGTCGAGCGCCTGGCCTGTTTCGACCAGCTCGCCGCCACGCCGGCGCCACGCACCGAGCCGGCCGTGGTCGTCAACCAGGTCGCAGGCGCCCCGGCCGCCACCGCCGTCGTGGCAGTGGCCACGGCGCAGCCGTCGGCCGAAAGCAGCGCCAAGTTCAGCCAGCTCGACCATTGGGAACTGGACCAGCCATATCGCCGCGGCGTGTTCAAGTTCCGCCCGCACCATGCCAACTACCTGATCGGCATGCGCTCCTACAGCGTCAACGACAAGCCCTACCAGGTATTCCGTGAGCTCGCCGACGACGACGCGCGCCTGTCGAAAGGCGAGCTGGCTTTCCAGCTGAGCTTCAAGATGAAGATGCTGGAAGGTATGTTCGGGAAACCGGTCGACCTGTGGTTCGGCTACACCCAGAACAGCTTCTGGCAGGCGGCCAACAGCAAGGCCTCCAGTCCTTTCCGCGAAACGAATTACCAGCCTGAACTCATGGCGATCGTACCGCTCGCCTTCGACGTGGGCGGCTTCAAGCTGACCCATGCGGGCCTGGGCGTGAACCACCAGTCGAACGGCCAGTCGGCATCGCTATCGCGCAGCTGGAACCGCGTGTATGCCCAGCTCGGCGTCGAAAAGGCCGGCTTCTCCGCCACGGCCCGCGTCTGGAAACGCCTGAGCGAAGACGACGACGATAACCCGGACCTGGTCGACTTCATGGGTCATGGCGACCTGGCGCTGGCCTACCGCAGCAACGACCATATTTATTCGACGACACTGCGCTACAACACGCATACCGATAAGGGCGCCATCCAGGCCGGCTGGGCATTTCCGCTGGCCGGCAACCTGAAGGGCTATGCCCAGGCCTTCGCCGGCTATGGCCAGAGCCTGATCGACTACAACTACTTCCAGCGCTCGGTCGGCCTGGGTATCCTCGGCACCTTCTGATCCTCTACAATGGCGGCTTGATGATTCGTTAAGCCCCCATGAAACTCGCCACAATCAAGGATGGCAGCCGCGACGGCCAGCTTGCCGTCGTCGCGCGCGACCTGAAAACCGCGCACATGGCCGATGCCATCGCGCCGACCCTGCAGGCCGCGCTTGACGACTGGGCCTTCATCGCTCCCCAGCTCGACAGCCTCTACCTCCAGCTCAACGCCGGCCAGGCAAGGCGCGCCTTCGATTTCGATCCGGCGCAGTGCATGGCGCCGCTGCCGCGCGCTTGCACGCTGGCGAGCGGCGCGGCCTGGCCCCACCACCTGGCGCTGGAAGCGCGCGCCGCCGGCGTCGAGGCGCCGGCTACCCTGCTCGACGCCCCGCGCATGGTGCAGGGCGGGGGCGCGCTGCTCGGCGCCTGCGACGACATCGTGCTGGCGCATGAAGAATGGGGCATCGATTTCGGCGCCGGACTGGCGGCGATTGTCGACGACCTGGCCCCGGGCGCCACGCCCGACGAAGCGCACGGCCGCATCCGGCTGCTGGCGCTGGTCAATGCGCTCACCCTGCGCAATTTGCTGCCCGACGAACTGGCCCGGGGCGGCGGCCCCTTGCAAGCGACGCCGGCGACCGGCTTTGCGCCGGTGGTGGTCACGCCGGACGAGCTGGGCGAGGCCTGGCGCGGAGGCAAGCTGCACCTGCGCCTGCGCGCTACCCTGAACGGCAACCTGGTCGGCCAGCCGGATGCAGGCGTCGACATGGCCTTCAATTTCCCCCAACTCATTGCGCACCTGTGCAAAACGCGCGCGCTCGGCGCCGGCAGCATTGTCGCGGCCGGGCCGGTGTCGAACAAGGAAAGCAGCAAGCGCGGGGCGGTGGCGCCGGGGTATTCGTGTATTGCCGAGCAGCGTTATCTGGAAACGATTGCGGAAGGGGCGCCAGTGACGCCGTATATGCGCTTCGGGGATACGATCCGTGTCGAAATGCTGGAAGAAAAGGGGAAGTCGGTATTTGGGGCGATCGAGCAGAAGGTCAACAAGGCGTAATTCGCGAAGTTTTCGATATGGAAATCCCCCATTACCGGCCTTCCCAAAACGCGCCCTTTACCGCTTCACCCCGTAAATCCACTTCCACCGGCGCCGCCATCTTTCGCACCGTGCGCGCCAGCCGCAAGCTCCCATCGGGCGCATGCACCCGATACCAGAGCAGGGCAATGGCCGACAAGCGCAGCCGCTGGCCGCTGAATAAAGAGTCCTTCACGATACTCATGCCTTCCAGGCGCAAGTCGAAATCGAGGACGGGCGCGTTCTCGGTGCGCTGGGCATAACCGAGATAGCGCGCGGCATTCGTCAGCGGGCTCTTGTCGCCGCTTTCGCCGGCGCGCAGCGATTCGATAAACGCATCCACCGCCTTGAGCACGGCGCCGGCCGCATTGGCGACCGCCGCGATGTCGCGTTTTTCGTCGCCCTTGGCCGCGTCGGCCAGTTTTTGCAGGGCGGCGATCCGGTTCGCGTAGTCGGCGCGGTGGCTGGCCAGCGAGCGCAGCTTGCCGAGCAGGCGTTCGTGCTGGGCCGCGTCGAGTTCGCCGAGGTAGCCGCCGCCCAGGCCGGCGATGCGCTGCGGGCAGGCTTCGGCCAGGGCGCTGACAAACAGCGCGCGCGCACCTTCCCCATACGCGATGCTCGAGGCCGTGACGTCGGTCTTGAACAAGGCCGCGGTGTCGGCCGAGGCGCGCAGCACCGAGGGCACCACCGTCAGGGCGACGGCCAGCGTGCCTGCCAGCGCGCCGGGCGGCGTATGCGCATCGAGGTAGGCCTGCATCTCCTTGTTGCGCCGCGCCATTTCGTCGGCCAGGCGCAGCAGGGCGTCGCTGACGCTGCGCGCGGCCAGGATGCCGGCGCTGGTGGCCGGGTCGTAGACGGCGCTGCGTGCGTCCTGCGGCAAGCTCGCACAGACCTCGCGCGCCAGCGTATCGGCCAGGTCGAAGGCAGGCACCAGGCCGGCAGCGCCGAACTGGCGCATGTCGATCCGGCCCTCGAGCGCACGGCTGGTGGCCGGCGGCAGCTGGGCCAGCAGGGCGGCGCGCTCGGCCTCGCGCGTCGCCTGGCGCGCCTCGGCTTCGCGCTGCGCGATCACGGCATCGGCGCTCGACTCCAGGATGCGTAATTCGAGCGCGTATTTGGCGGCATCCAGATCGCTTTTGGAAATGTTCTGGGCCATGGCGGGACATACCAGCGAGGGCAATGTTAATAATATGAAGCAACGGAATTGAGCGTGCGGAAAGAACTTCATTCGCGACTCCAGAATAAGGTGTAACGGGATGTAAATAACGATGGGTCTACGTGGCATAAATACATCAGTAGATGTAACAAAATGTCTGAAAATATTAGGAAATCTGGCACCGATATTTATTGCACTTGCTCAATTCCGATAAGGAATCGCCGAAACGCCACACAAAATCAGCGACTTAGCCATTGCCGATGCAGGTTGCATCGCATTTTCGGCATAAAACACGATTGCCGCCGATGTGATGCTTTCTGTGGAGAAATGCGTTAGAATTCGGCGGCTAAACAAGTCCCTTTTATGGAACAAATAGAAACCAACATCCTTGCTTTTGAACTCGGTCTGGCGATCTCGCTGGTGTGTTCGCTCCTGCTGGTCGCGACAACGCGCTGGCACGGGCGTTTCACCCTCGACGCCACTGCCGGCGTGCAAAAGTTCCACAGCGTGCCCACGCCCCGCATCGGCGGTCTGGCGATCATGCTGGGATTGATCTTTGCCTGTGCGGTCTCGTCCGAGTCGCAGCAGAGCCTGCTCGCGCCGCTGCTCTGCGCGGCCGCGCCTGCCTTCCTGTTCGGTATCGCCGAAGACATGACGCGCCGCGTCTCGATCGGCGCGCGCCTGGTCGCCACCATGGCCAGCGGCGTCGCCTGCTGGGCCCTGACCGGCGTGAGCATCGTCAACACCGGCGTCGACGTGCTCGACGCCATGCTGACCTGGCTGCCGCTGTCGGTCCTGTTTACTGCCTTTGCCGTGGGCGGCGTGGCCAATGCGGTCAATATCATCGACGGCTTCAATGGCCTGGCCAGCGGCACCGTCGTGATCGGCCTGGTAGCGGTCGGCCTGATCGCCCTCGATTGCGGCGACGCCGAACTGGCCCAGACCTGTTTCATCGTCTCCGCCGTGACGATCGGTTTCTTCCTCGTTAATTTCCCGTTCGGTAAATTGTTCCTGGGTGATGGCGGCGCCTACCTGCTCGGTTTCCTGCTGGCCTGGCTGTCGGTGACCCTGGTGTACCGCAACCCGCAAGTATCGAGCTGGGCGCCGCTGCTGGCCTGCGCCTACCCGACCTTTGAAACGGTGTTTACGATTGCACGGCGCCTGTGGTGCCGCCGCCATCCCGGCCAGCCGGACAGCTGCCACCTGCACAGCCTGGTCAAGATCGCCGTCGCCGGCCGTTATTTCCGCAAGTTCCGCGCGCCCCTGCGCAATGCCTGCGTCTCGCCGTTCTCCTGGATCCTGGCCGCCGTGCCGGCCTGGTTCGCGGTGCGCTTCCCGCAAAACCCGGAAACGCTGGTGCAGGGCACCCTGGTCAGCTTCGGCCTCTACCTCGGCTGCTACTGGTACATGGCCTCGGCTTCCCGTGCCCGCCGCCGCCGTGCGACGCGTCCGCAAACGGCGCGTATCTCGCTCGCCGAACTCGAGTCCGAGTCCGCGTCGCTGCAATCCTGACCCCGCCGGGCCGATCGGCTACAATCGGCCGCCTCATGCTCGTCCAGCCCCTCGCCATTCCCGATGTACTGCTGCTCGCTCCCCAGGTGCATGGGGACGCGCGCGGCTTCGTGTACGAAAGCTTCCACCAGGCCCGCTTCGATGCCGCCGTCGGGCGCAGCGTGCGCTTCGTCCAGGACAACCACTCGAAGTCGGGCGCCGGCGTGCTGCGCGGCCTGCATTACCAGCTGGGCCAGCCGCAGGGCAAGCTGGTGCGCGTGGTGGCAGGCAGCGTGTTCGACGTCGCCGTCGACCTGCGCCGCAACGCTCCCAGTTTCGGCCGCTGGGTCGGTGAAGTGCTGAGCAGCGAGAATTGCCGCCAGATGTGGATTCCGGAAGGCTTCGCGCACGGCTTCCTGGTGCTGTCGGAATCGGCCGAGCTGCTCTACAAGGCCACCGACTACTGGGCGCCGCAGCACGAACACTGCATCGCCTGGGACGATCCGCAACTGGCGGTGAACTGGCCGCTCGCCCACCCGCCGCTGCTGTCGGCGAAAGACCTGCACGGCACGGCCTTCGCCGACGCCCCCGTTTTCGACTGATTTGTTGGCAGAAGCATTCGCCTTTCGCCCTGCGGCGTTGAATTGGCAGCGCTTTTCCTCCCTGTTCTCTCTATAGCCGTAGAGCAATACCGGCGATAATCCCGTCCTGGATGGTGAATCGGTGACGGGGAGCGGTAGATGGCGGAAGACAGCGACGCGGAAAAGACAGAAGACGCAAGCCCCAGAAGACTGGAAAAGGCGCGCGAAGACGGCGACGTTCCCCGGTCGCGCGAACTTGCCACCTTTGCCGTCCTGATGACCGCCGGCGCCGGCCTCTGGATCACCGGCGGCTCGCTGGCCGGAAGCCTGTCGCAGGCGCTGGCCTCGGGCTTGAGCCTTACCCGTGACCAGGTCTACAACCCCACCATCCTGATCGAACGCATCACCAACGACGTCAGCGGCGTGATGCTGGCCTGCCTGCCGCTGGCGCTGGCCATCATGCTGGTCGCCCTGGCCGCGCCGATGGCCATTGGCGGCTTCAATTTCAGTTCCAAGGCCTTCATGCCCAACTTCATGAAGCTGAACCCGATCAGCGGCATTGGCAACATGTTCTCCACGAATGCCCTGATCGAACTCCTGAAAGCCGTCGCCAAGACGGTGCTGGTCGGCTGTGTGGCCTGGATCGTGATCATGAGCCAGAAGGACGCCGTGCTCGGGCTGGCCGTCGAGCCGCTCGGCGCGGGCACCGGCCACGTGGCCGACCTGATGGCGCGCGCATTTCTCTTCATCGTCGGTTCGCTGGGCGTGGTGGCCCTGATCGACGCGCCCTGGCAGATCTGGCATTACAACAACAAGCTGAAGATGACGCGCCAGGAAATGATCCAGGAATCGAAGGAATCGGACGGCAATCCTCAGATTAAAGGGAAGATTCGCCAGATGCAGCGGCAAATGGCGCGCAACCGCATGATGCAGAATGTCCCTGATGCCGACGTGGTGGTGACCAACCCGACCCACTACGCCGTCGCCTTGAAGTACACGGATGGGCAGGGCGGCGCGCCGCGCGTCGTCGCCAAGGGCGCCGACGAGGTGGCGGCCAAGATCCGCGAGCTGGCGCGCGAGCACAAGGTCGCGCTGCTCGAAGCCCCGGCCCTGGCCCGTGCGCTCTACAAGCACACCGAGATCGACGACGAAATTCCCGAAAAGCTGTATTCGGCGGTGGCGGAAGTGCTGGCCTACGTCTTCCAGCTGCGCAATTACAGCAAGGGCGCCGGCCAGTATCCGGACCGGCCGACCAGCCTGCCGGTGCCGCCGGAGATGGACCCGCTGAACCCTGCATCCCAAGTAAAACCCGACACGAATAACGGAGCTGTTTGATGAATAGTTTGAGAATGCCGGGCTGGGTGGGAGCGATTGGCGCCAAGGGCAATGCCCTGGCCGCGCCAATCCTGATCATCCTGCTGCTGGCGATGATGATCCTGCCGCTGCCGGCCTTCGTCCTCGACCTCTTCTTCAGCTTCAATATCGCGCTGTCCGTGATCATCCTGCTGACCGCGCTGTACACGGTCAAGCCGCTCGACTTCATGGCCTTCCCGGCGATCCTGCTGATGTCGACCATGCTGCGCCTGGCGCTCAACGTGGCTTCTACCCGCATCGTGCTGACCGAAGGCCACACCGGCGGCGCGGCGGCCGGCAAGGTCATCGAGGCCTTCGGCCACTTCCTGATCGGCGGTAACTACACGGTCGGTATCGTGGTCTTCGTGATTCTCACGATTATCAACTTCACCGTCGTCACCAAGGGTGCGGGCCGTATCGCCGAAGTCGGCGCGCGCTTCGCCCTGGACGCGATGCCTGGTAAACAGATGGCGATCGACGCCGACCTGAATGCCGGCATGATCAACGAGCCGGAAGCGCGCAAGCGCCGCACCGAGGTGTCGCAAGAGGCGGAATTCTACGGCGCCATGGACGGCGCCTCGAAATACGTCAAGGGCGACGCCGTGGCCGGCATCATGGTCACCCTGATCAACGTCATCGGCGGCCTGATCGTCGGCGTGGTCCAGCACGACATGGCCATTGGCGAAGCCGCCAAGACCTACACGCTGCTGGCCATCGGTGACGGCCTGGTGGCGCAGATTCCCTCGCTGATCATCTCGATCGCGGCCGGTATGGTCGTCTCGCGCGTGGCCAACGAGCAGGACATCGGCGGCCAGATGATCGGCCAGCTGTTCGCGAAACCCGAAGTGCTGTACATCACCGGCGCCATCATCGCCGGCATGGGCCTGATCCCGGGCATGCCGAACCTGGTCTTCCTGCTGTTGGGCGCCGTGCTGGGCGGCAGTGGCTACCTGCTGGCCAAGCGTGCCCGCACGGCGCCCGAACGCGAGGCGCAAGCGCAAGCCGAAGATGCGGCGTCTGGCGCCGAGCGCACCGGTGCAACCGAAACCGAAGAAGCGACCTGGCAGGACATCATGCCGGTCGACACCCTGGGTCTGGAAGTGGGCTACCGCCTGATTCCCCTGGTCGACAAGGGGCAGGGCGGCGAACTGCTCAAGCGCATCAAGGGCATTCGCAAGAAATTCGCCCAGGAAGTCGGCTTCCTGGCCCCGCCCGTGCACATCCGCGACAACCTGGAACTGAAACCCTCCGCCTACCGCATCACCTTGAAAGGTGTGGAAGTAGGTACCGGCGAAGCGATCAACGGCCAGTTCCTGGCGATCAATCCAGGCATGGCCAGCGGCACGCTGCCGGGCCAGGCGACGCTTGACCCGGCCTTCGGCTTGCCGGCGGTGTGGATCGAAGCGAGCATGCGCGACGAGGCGCAGAACCTGGGCTATACGGTGGTCGACGCCGGCACCGTGGTGGCGACCCACCTGAACCATTTGATCACGACCCACGCCTCGGAACTGCTGGGCCGCATGGAAGTCCAGGCTTTGCTGGACCACCTGGGTAAAGAGACGCCGAAGCTGGTCGAAGACCTGGTACCGAAGGTGATTTCGCTGGCGACGCTGCAGAAGGTGCTGCAGAACCTGTTAATTGAAGGTGTCCACATCCGCGACATGCGCACCATCATCGAGACCGTGTCGGAACACGCCGGCGTGCAGGACCCGAGCGACCTGACGGCATTGGTGCGCATCGCGCTGGGCCGGGCGATCGTGCAGCAGCTGTTCCCGGGCACCAATGAACTGTCCGTGATGACCCTGGACAATCGCCTGGAACGCCTGCTGATGCAGGCGCTCGGTGCGGGCGGCGACGGCACCGGCATCGAGCCGGGCCTGGCCGACACCATCGCCCAGCAAGCGCACAACGCGGCGCAGCAGCAGGAAGCAATGGGGCACACGCCGGTGCTGCTGGTGCCGGGGCCGCTGCGCGTGCTGCTGGCGCGTTTCCTGCGCCGCGCCTTGCCGCAGTTGAAGGTCTTGTCGCATTCGGAGATTCCGGAGACCAAGACGATTCGCGTCACCAGTCTCGTCGGCGCGGGTTGAGTAGACCCGTATCTATGGACTCCACCCGTTTTGCAAGAAGAAGATTGAATTTCTGCCGTTAGGAAGAGTTGCGTGTATCTATTCGGCCTGTTCGGTGAGCGCTCTTCGTGCTCTGGCCCTGATGTGATACGCGCGTCGGGATCCATATAGGGTGCCGGCCTTGAGGGCCGTTACGGTTCTCGGATTCGCCCGACGCCGGTCCGACCTGTTGGCATCATTCGTTCTTCATCATCGCAAACTTGGCGGTATTGCTCCTTCTATTCGTTCGGTATTTCAGACCGGTCTGGTCGTGATGTTCGACCAGACCGGAACATAGCTTCGACCATGTGCCAACAGTGCCCAGATCACCCTGGCCATTTTGTTGGCCAATGCAACTGCGGCCACATTGAAACTTCGACGCTCGGCGACTTTCCTGGCCCAGCAAAGTTGGCGATCAGGCTTGTTAGCCGCGCTGCGCAGCGCACTACGCGCGCCATGGATTAAGAACGTTCGTAGGTGACTGTCGCCCTTGCACGTGATGCCATACAGGCGCTGCTTTCCTCCGCTGCTGTGCTCGCGTGGCACCAACCCCAGGTTCGCTGCAAAATCGCGGCCGCTACGGAAGTGGTGCGGGTCAGCCACGCTGGCAATCACTGCCGTCGCGATAATCGGACCGACGCCCGGTATCTCCATCAGTTTTTGAGCCGTCTCCGCTTTGGCTGCCTGGTTCAACCTGCGTTCGTACGCCAGGATCCGTTGCTCCTTGTCGTCGAGTTGTTCCTTCAGTTCCCGAAACGTCGTCAGCGCCGAGCCGGACAGGCCGTTCTCGGGATCGGCCAGCCAAGCCATGAGCCCATCGCGGAACCTGGCAACACCCTTTGCAAATACCTGGCCGTACTCGCCGGCGAAGGCGCGAAGGCGGTTGATCAACGCGACACGCTCCGTCATCAGCGCACTGCGCGCACGGTGCAGCATCTGCAAATCCTGCTGGGCCGGGGTATTGATCGGGACGTACTTGGTCGAGCTACGCGATCGGGCTTCAGCAATTGCAGCAGCGTCGTTGGTGTCATTCTTGTTGCCAGTCACGAAGGCCCGGGTGTGCTGGGCAGCGATCAGCTTGACGTCGTGTCCCAGCGCGATCAGTTCCCGGGCCCAATAGTGGGAACCTGCGCATGCTTCGATACCGACTGCCATCGGCGGCAACTCCCTGAACGCCCGCAGCACCTCGCTGCGTTTCCACTTGCGCTGCCAGATCCGTTTGCCGTTACGGTCCTGCGCCACCGCGACAAATACGTCCTTGGCGATATCCAAGCCAGCTACTTTTGCGTTAGCATTCACAGTGACTCCCCCTCTTGTCTTTGCTTGCCAGCCCAATCTGGCACGCTTGGCACAATGATGCCGTTAGCAGGAGGGTGGAGTCCATCACATTAGGGTGGGCGGGTGTCCCGCCCACGCGTTCAACGCACGGATGATATGGCGCGGTATTCGCAGGACCTCGCCTGCCTGTCTTGGGGTAATTCCCCCTCTAAATCGAATTAACCCACTTTCCCCATCCTTTTCCCCAGATGCTTGCTCCACGGCATCGTCAATAATCTATCCCATAGACCGGCGGCATGCGTGCCGGTACCAATCGAATAGCGCAGTGCGGAGAATAAGATGAATGTGAAGAAATTTACAGCGGCAACATCCCGGGAAGCCTTGCGCAAGGTGCGCGATGCGCTCGGCCCGGATGCCGTCATCCTCTCGAACCGTCCTGTCGACGGCGTCGTCGAAATCCTGGCGCTCGACAACGACGATGTCGCTTCCCTTTCCGCGCCAGCGCCGGGTACCGACATGGCCGCGCCGCCGCCGCGCCTGGACCTGAACGCCTTCGAGCCGGAGCCGCAAAGTTTTGTGAACCGCCGCAGCGCCGCACCGAGCGCTGCCGCCACGCCGGAACAGATCTACGCCAGCCGCCGCCCGGTCCAGCCTGAGCCGGAATTCGCCGCCGCCTTCGCCGGCCGCCGTCCGGCCGCGGAAGACTACGAAGCCGAACACAGCTACGCCAACCGCCGTGCACCCCAGCCGGAACCGGCCTTCGACATGAGCGCGATGACCTCGATGATGTCGGCTGCGATCGCCCAGGCCAAGGAATCGGCTGCGCAAGAGATGAGCGGCATGATGCACGAACTGCGCGCCATGCGCGGCATGATGGAATCGCAGCTGGCCGAACTTTCCTGGGGCGGCACCCAGGCGCGCGAGCCGCAGAAAGCCGTCGTGCTGCGCGAGATGCTGGCCGCCGGTTTTTCGGCATCGCTGTCGCGCTACCTGATCGACAAGATGCCGGCGAATAAAGACGCGGCTGAAGCGATGCGCTGGATCAAGACCGTGCTGGCCCGTAACCTCGTCACCATGGCCGACGAAGACACGCTGTTGGATAAGGGCGGCGTCTTCGCCCTGGTCGGCCCGACCGGCGTCGGTAAAACCACCACCACCGCCAAACTGGCCGCGCGCTGCGTGATGCGCCACGGCCCGGAAAAGCTGGCCCTGATCACCACCGACGCCTATCGTATCGGCGGCCACGAACAGCTGCGCATCTACGGCAAGATCCTGGGCGTGATGGTGCACTCGGTGAAGGACGAAGCCGACCTGCGCATCGCCCTGAAAGAGCTCAAGAACAAGCATACCGTGCTGATCGACACCATCGGCATGTCGCAGCGCGACCAGATGGTGACCGAGCAGGTGGCCATGCTCACCGGCGCCGGCGCCGACGTGAAACGCCTGCTGTGCCTGAACGCTACCTCGACCAACGAAACCCTGGCCGAAGTCGTGCGCGCCTACGAGGGCAGCGGCCTGCACGGCTGCATCATGACCAAGCTCGATGAAGCCGCGTCGATCGGCAACGTGCTCGACGTCGTGATCCGCCAAAAGCTGAACCTGCATTACATCTCGAACGGCCAGCGCGTGCCGGAAGACCTGCACCTGGCCGACCGCGCGATGCTGGTCGACCGCGCCTTCCGCAGCCGCCGCGACGGCGCGAATCAACTGGACGACGCCGACCTGCCGCTGATGATGGCCGGCACCGGCAATGTGAACCGCGACGAGAGCCTGCGCGAGGTGCGCCTTGGCTAGTTTCGATTTCGACCAGGCCGAAGGCCTGCGCCGGATGCTGGCCGGCTCGCGGCCACGCATCGTCACCTTTCTCTCCGCCACGCCGTCCGACGACAAGGGCGCGATGCTGGTCAACCTGGGCGCCTCGCTGGTCCAGGGCGGCAACGAAGTGCTGATCGTCGACGCCTGCCAGCGCGACTACGGCGTCGCCCGCCGCCTGGAACTCGAACGCCACGTCAGCCTGCTCCAGGTGGCGCGCCAGGAATGCGCGCTGAACCAGGTGGTGCAGACCGCGCCCCAGGGTTTTAACGTGGCGCTGCTGGCGCGCGACGGCCAGGCGCCAGCCGGCTCGGACGAAGCGCGCCGCCTGGCGAAAGCCTTCGATGTGCTGGTCAAGAAGCAGGGCGGCATCGTCATCGTCGATGGCGAACTGAACCGCGAGGGCGGCTTTACCGTACCGTTGCTGGCCGACTCGGAAATCGTGATCCAGGTCTCGACCAGCGCCACCTCGATCACCAATGCGTATGGCCTGATCAAGCGCCTGGCCCAGGAATTCGGGCGCCGTCCTTTCGGCATCCTGGTCACCGGCGCCTCCGAGGCTGAGGCGAAGGTGGTTTACGATAATATGTCGGCAGCAGCAAGTCGTTACCTTGCAGTAACGTTGAGCTCGATGGGTTCGGTTCCGGCCGACGAATACCTGCACCGCGCCGCGCGTCTCGGACGCTCGGTGGTCGATGCCTTCCCGCTGGCCGGGGCCTCGGTGGCCTTCCGTCAACTGGCCGGGCGCTTCGCGCTCCCTGGCCTGGCACGCTCAGTCGGGCAGAGCAGTGCGCATTTTGGTTCCTGAGAAAAGCATAAGCATGTATACCGTCAAAGGAAAAGCGGACAAGAACCACCTGCTCACCGAGCACGCCCCGCTCGTGAAGCGCCTGGCGCACCAGATGAAGGCCAAGCTGCCGCCATCGGTCGAGGTGGACGACCTGATCCAGGCCGGCATGATGGGCTTGCTGGACGCGATCAACCGCTACGAAGACAACCACGGCGCCCAGTTCGAGACCTATGCCGTGCTGCGCATCCGCGGCGCCATGGTCGACGAATTGCGCAGCAACGACTGGATGCCGCGCAGCACGCGCTCGACCATGAAGAAGGTCGAGACCGCCATGACCAAACTGCAGCAGCAGCTGGGCCGTCCGCCGAGCGAACTCGAAGTGGCCAAGTCGCTCGACGTGTCGCTCTCGGACTACCAGGAAATGCTGTTCGAAGGCGGCGGCCACCAGCTGGTGTACTACGAAGATTTCCATGACGAAGACGGTAACGACTCTTTTCTGGACCGTTATGCGGTCGACGACGACGATCCGCTGCGCGCCCTGCTCGATACCGACTTCCGCTCGGCCGTGATCGAGGCCATCGATTCCCTGCCGCCGCGCGAGAAGATCCTGATGGGCCTGTACTACGAAGAAGAACTGAACCTGAAGGAAATCGGTGCGGTGCTCGGCGTGTCCGAGTCGCGCGTTTCGCAACTGCATACGCAAGCGGTCGCCCGCCTGCGCGCTTCGCTCAAGGAAAAGCTGTGGACTTCGCCAGCCTGATCGGCCTCGCGCTTGCGCTGGCCGGTCTGCTGGTCGGGCACACGCTCGACGGCGGGCGCTTTGCCTCCCTGATCCAGCCGGCGGCGTTTGCGATCGTCGTGGTCGGCACCTTCGGCGCCGTGCTGCTGCAGTCCGAAGCGCGCACCTTCCGGCGCGGCATGCGCATGCTGCGCTGGGTGTTTTTCCCTCCCAAAAGCCGGCGCCAGCCGCTCTCGCGCGAGATCGCGCTGTGGAGCCATACGGCGCGGCGCGACGGCCTGCTCTCGCTCGAGCAGTACATGGGCTCGTCCGACCTGTTCGTGCAAAAGGGCCTGCGTTTGGTGGTCGACGGCATCGCGCCCGAAAAGCTGCGCGGCCTGTTGGAAATGGAAGTGACCGCCTTCGAATTCGCCGAGCGCCAGGCCGCGCGCATCTGGGAGTCCGCCGCCGGCTATGCGCCGACGATCGGCATCCTGGGCGCGGTGCTGGGCCTGATCCACGTGATGGAAAACCTGTCCGATCCTTCGCGCCTGGGCGGCGGCATTGCGGTGGCCTTCGTGTCGACCGTGTACGGCGTGGGCCTGGCGAACCTGTTCTTTCTGCCGGTCGGGAATAAATTGAAAGCGATCGTCTCGGACCAGGTCGCGCAGTACGAAATCCTGATCGAAGTATTCCACGACCTCGCCAGCGGCAACCACACGCGCGTGGTCGAGGAGCGCGTGGCCAGCCTGCTGGCGAAGCGCTGAGATGGCCCGCCGGCGCTACGATGAAGGCGAGGATCGTGAAAGCCAGGACCGCTGGTTGATTTCCTACGCCGACTTCATCACGCTGCTGTTCGCCTTCTTTGTCGTGATGTACGCGATCTCGGTGGTCAACACCGGCAAGTACAAGGCGCTGTCGGACGCGCTGGGCGACGCCTTCGGCGGCCGGCCCGCCGTGCCCCAGGCCAGCTCCACCATCGAACAACTTCCACTGACCAACCTGATCGCCCGCAAACGGCTTGACGCGGCGCGGCGCGAACGCGAGCGCCTGAACACGCTGGTGCGCGAACTCAATGCCTCGCTCGCGCCCTTGATCCGGAATGGCCAGGTGCGCGTGACCCAGAGCGGGCGCGGCGTGACGGTGGAAATCAATGCCAAAGTCCTGTTCGAGGAAGGGCGGGCGGCGCTGGACAGCGAGGCGCGCACGACGCTGGGCACGGTTGCGTCCTTGTTGAAGAACGATCCGCATGCGATCCAGGTCGAAGGGCATACCGACAACCTGGCCATTGCCAATTCCGCCTTCCCGTCGAACTGGGAATTGTCGAGCGCACGCGCGAGCAGCGTGGTGCGCCTGTTCATCGACAGCGGCGTGGCGGAAGGGCGCCTGACGGCGGTGGGACACGCGGCGAATTTGCCGGTGGCGCCGAACGCCGACGAGGCGGGCAGGGTGAGGAACCGCAGGGTGGCGGTGACGATTATGGCGACGCAGTGAAATAAAATTTCATCAAGGCCGAGTGGATGAAATATTGTTTCACTCCGCTTTTCGTCGCACCCTTGGTTTTTTTCGCCCCCACCCTCACAATGGGCGACACAACCATATGGAGCTGACAATGCTGCGCAGACCTTTCCTGCTGGCCGCCCTGAGCGCGCTGAGCCTCCTGCCCCTGATTGCGGGCGCTGCCGGAGAACCGACCGTGAGCGTGAAACACAGCATCGATATCGAAACGCCGCCGGGCAAGGTACTGGTCGAACTGACCTTCACCAACCAGGGCAAGACGACAGTCTGGATCCCGCGCGAACTGGCCGCGGGCAATGAATTGACGGGCGCCCGCTTCGACGTGCGCGATGCCGGCGGCAAGCCGGTGAAATACACGGGCAAGATGGTCAAGCGCGCCGCGCTCACCAGCGCCGATTTCCAGCCGCTGGAACCGGGCAAGATGCTGATGAACACGATCGACATCACGAACACCTATGCGTTCGCGAAGGGCCGCCACAACTACCACATCGGCTATACCGGCCCGGTGCTGGCCGACGTGAAACAGCTCGACAAGGCGGTCGAGTTTCCCGCCCGGCCGGTGTCCTTCATCACCACCCTCAAATAAAAACGTCCCGGCGGGCTGGGATGCCGGCCGGGACGTCGTACTTTCAATTGCTTAGTTCAGCGCCGGCGTGTTCTCGGCGAAGTACTCGTGCGAGTCGGCGTTTTGCACGGCCGCGTTCGGGTCGCTGATCGCCAGGGCCGCCGCGCCGCTCTGGCCGTACACGTTGTCGTCGGTGCCGGCGACGACGTTGAAGTGGCTCATCTCATGCACCAGGGTGCCGCCCTTCGAGTCGGTGCCGGTCAGCGGCGCGGTCCAGAAGGCCTTGCAGACATAGATGCGGTACGGCTGGGTCGGGTAGACGTAGGCGTAGTAATTCTGGTTGCAGCCGCAATCGACCACCACCGACTTGTTGTCGAAGGCATCCTTGATGGCCGAGAAGTTCGCCTTGACCGTGGCCTGGCGCGTCGACGTGACGGTGCCGAACCACTTCGTGTAGCGCGGCCCCATCGTGGCATTGGCCATGTAGCTGACCGAGCCGTTCGACATGGTCTTGGCGGCCGAGACGGCCGACGCGATCGTGCTTTGCTGCGAGGCGGTGCAGGAAGCATAGCTCAGGCCTGGCGGGGGAGTAGTGCCGCCGCCGCCGGGACGCTTGAGCGCCTGCATGATCGGCGATTCGGCGCCGCGCGGCAGGCGGCCTTCGATATAAACCTGCGCTGCCTGCGATTCCAGTTCGCCAATGCCGTTGGCGTTCGCACGGCCGTTATTAGCGGCCAGGAACAGGTCGGGCGAGGCGGCGCGGTACTTGATCGCATAGTCGCCGGTCACGCTCATGTCGTACAGCGACGAGAGCTCGACCTTCACCGTGTGCGAGGCACCCGGCTTGAGCACGTAGTAATCAGCCTGAGCCGGTTTGCCGCGCTTGATCATGGCGCCGGTGTAGGCCACTTTCGCACCGTCGCGCGTGATGTCGAACAGCGGGGCGGACAGGCCCTCGAAGGGCGTACGCGCCTTGAGCACGTACTGCGGGGTGGACGAGGTGTTGGTGATGGTGACCTTCACCAGCACATCCTCGCTCGGGCCGAGGCTGGCCTTGTCGAGCGCCACGTCCACCTTCACGCCGTTCGACCCTGCCTGCGCGCCGACGGCGACGCTCAGTGCTGCGATACCGAATACCGACTTCCAGATGCTGTTGCTCATGTGTTTCTCCGTATGTGATTTGTCGTGGCCTGCTGGCCATTCTTTTGACAAGTTTCCGAATAAAACTTGATTTCAATCTAAGGAAACTCGTCCAATACTGGCGAATTCATGAGCTGACAGCAATGCAAATCGGTTTTTGTGAGGCCGGTTTTTGCGAAAAAGTAACAGTCGTGCATTTTATTTAAGTCGCGCTGGATTTCTTTTTCTTCTCGTGTTAGCGCGGGCCTTAGAGCGCCTGACAAACCTCTTTCTTGCTCCAATAGCAACAAGCCCGTACACTTGGACCATCCGACCGCCGGCGCTCCCCCAAGAGCGGACACACGACCACTTAAACAGTCAATCCTATAACCCATCAAGCTACAACATGCACGCTTCGAAATTTGCCATCCTCGCTTTGATTACCGGTAACTTGTTTGGCTGTGTGACCGTGGCGCGTGAAGGCACGCCCGGAACGAACGTCTCGACACCGGTGGCGCCTGTCCCGGCAGAGCGTCTGGGCTTAAACGAGACGAAGATCAGAATGAATGTCGAAGGCGGGTTCATGCGGGAGCTCAGCCAGGAGTTTTCCGACGAACTCAAATTTCGGATGCGCATAACGGAAGAACACGCCACCTCGAAATGGTTTCCTGTATTCGGCGTTTGTCTCAAGGAGGCAGCGTCCGAAGCTTCCGCGTGCATGCAGTTCGCGCGGATATCGGGTATGGGGCCGGACTTCAGGGCGGTTTTCTATTATCTCGCTAATAAACAGGCTCCACGTCAGCACAAGCTAATATTGGTAGATCACACGGCCGTGCTGGGTCAGACCGTCAATGTATCGATTAAACAGAAAGCGGACAGGCTGGTATTTTCGATCGACGGAAAGGATGAGATTTTCCCGGTTTCCCTCAAGGCGGGCATTCTTGAATATCATTGCTCGTCAGGGGCATGTGAATTCCGCGATTAGTGTGCCCGCAGCATGAGAGCAACAACATCGTGGCCTGAGCCATTCCGAACGTCGGCTATCGTGGCCAGAATCGGACCGTGAACAATTTTTAAACATTCAAAGACGCATTTCTCATGAATCACGCCCTGACGATTTCCGTGCCTCGCCTTCACACAGAACGGCTGACGCTTCGGGAATATCGTGTTGAAGACTTCAACTTATTCGCAGACCATTTGTCGAATGCCGAAAGTTCAGCGCATTTAGGCTCGGCAGATCGTCAAACCGCCTGGCGCATCTTCAGTTCACATGCTGGATTTTGGCTCCTGAACGGGGCTGGCTGGTGGTCGATAGAGGACCGGAAGACGGGTCAGCTGGTTGGCAGCGTGGGCGCCTTCTTCCGCCATGAATCAATTGTGATGGAAATGGGATGGAATACCTATCGGGAATTTTGGGGAAAAGGAATTGCGAGCGAAGCGGCTGCGGCAGTACTGGAATATGCGTTCGAGGTTCGGCGTGAGCCGAAGGTTCGGGCGTTGATCGCGTCCAGCAATGAGTCATCGCGTCGTGTAGCCGAGCGCCTGGGAATGACCTACGAAATGGAAACTGAGCTGAACGGCAAGGGAATCAATAGTTATATGCGTGAGCGTACGTGAATCAGCTACGCTCGGCGACTTGCCGATGTCCGTATTGGGGGGCCAGGAGCGGACGTTCGAAACGCTTTACAGCATTGAAAACAAACCTCTCCCAGTAGTCAGGAACCTATGTCCCACACCGCACGCGCACTCGTCGGCTTTCTTGTGGCGCCGGCATTTCCTGGTTCGCTGCTGTATCTCTACAATTTCTTCTGGGCGGGATACGGAGATGCGGCGGTGGTTGGACCTTTCATCCTCGTGTTGTATGGCTATTCGGCGGCGTTGGTTCTCGGCGTTCCCGTGCATCTTTTACTGCATCGAAAAGGCATCCGTCGTTTTTCCTCCTATGGCCTGCTCGGAGCGCTGATCGGGCCAGTTTTCTTCCTGATAACTGAAGTGGTAATGGGTCATCCTGGAACGTTGGCGGTGAGGCTTCAACATGCGTATGGTGCGGCACTGGTCGCCACGGTGTACGCTTCATTGGCCGCCGTTGCGTTCTGGGCGATTGCTTACTGGCCGATAGAACGAGCTCCGAAAACGCCTGCTTAATTCAGCGGCGGCGAATTCTCGCCAAAATATTCGTGCGAATCGACGTTGT
Source organism: Massilia sp. FBCC-B171 (assembly GCF_059134155.1). Taxonomy (NCBI): domain Bacteria; kingdom Pseudomonadati; phylum Pseudomonadota; class Betaproteobacteria; order Burkholderiales; family Oxalobacteraceae; genus Massilia; species Massilia sp. FBCC-B171. The sequence goes on from NZ_CP101443.1 coordinate 1,277,595, forward strand.
TGACCGCCCGCTGCGGCGCCGTGCGCGCCAGCTCGGCCGCGCCTTGCTGGCCATACACGTGGTCGTCCGTGCCGGCGACGATAGTGCTTATAGAGACAATAGAGACAATAGGGTCAGGTCTGACATTCAGACACGAGCTCAACTGTACATTGAGTCCATGCTCATAAAGCTAGAGACAATAGGGTCAGGTCTGACATTCAGACACGAGCTCAACTGTACATTGAGTCCATGCTCATAAAGCTAGTGAGCTGCCGGATGCGGGACGAAGGTAGAGGTCGTGTTCAAATGTCGGGTCCAGACCCTCAATCCGTCTGGGTCAGCCATTGGGGAGAGATATGCGCGCAATTTTTCGACGACACTGCCTGTCTTGGCAGCGCTCGCATTGAGCACCGCGACATCCGTATCCGCACAGCCCCATCTGCTTCGCATTTCCGCGCCATCAATTCTTCGTTTGTACTACGCTCCACACCGCTAGCCTGGCTTCGCGCTCGCCTGCGTGGGGATCAAGATATTTGCTCCCAGTGCCGACGATGGTCACATTCTCCCGCAGGTACCGGGTGCGGGCTCACCGAAAGACCGCCGCAACGCAGCGTTTCCCGCTTTTCGACGTGCGCGACCACGGGTGGACCAAGGGGTCTTGCATCCCGGTTCCTGACAACCAGGACCTTATTGCTGAACACTGCCACGCGACCGTATGGCGAACACATGTTCGCAAGCGTGGAACATTCACGACGGCAGGCTTTAAATGGCCGCAACTGGTGGCGGTCCGGCCTTCATTGAATTGGGCCGGCTGGAAAGCGGTGCGCTGATGTTTTTTTAACAACAGGAGATTTATCATGGTCAAACTCGCGTTGTTCGTTCGCTTGGAAGCCAAGCCGGGTAAGGAGAAAGACGTGGAGAACTTTCTATTAAGCGGTCTCCCCCTCGTTCAGGCAGAGCCGGGTACGACAGCCTGGTTCGGCATCCGCCTGGGGCCGTCAACCTTTGGCATCTTTGACGCCTTTCCAGATGAGGCCGGGCGGCAAGCTCATCTTTCCGGCGCAGTCGCCGCCGCGCTCATGGAAAAAGCAGGTGAGTTATTCGCCCAGCCGCCCTAAATCGAAAAGGTCGACGTTCTTGCGGCAAAGCTGCCGGGTTGAGCAAGCCCACAAGTCGCTCAAGCCTGATCGCAGCGCCTGTTTGCGCTCAAGAAAGAAATTCCTTGGGATTACCAGCTCCGTGCTGCAAACACCATCTGCTGGTGGGCTGGCTTTGATTGCCCGGATCCCAGGCGCGCACGCGCGCGATCCGCGACCGCATTCTTAATTGAGCGGCGGCGAGTTCTCGCCAAAATATTCGTGCGAATCGGCGTTGTTGACCGCCCGCTGCGGCGCCGTGCGCGCCAGCTCGGCCGCGCCTTGCTGGCCATACACGTGGTCGTCCGTGCCGGCGACGATGTCGAAATGGCTCATCTCGTGCAGCAGGGTGCCGCCTTTCGAGTCGGTGCCGACCAGGGGCGCGGGCCAGAAGGCGTTGCAGACATAGATCGTGTAGGGCTGGGCCGGGTAGACGTAGGCAAAATAATCCTCGTCGCAGCTGCAGTCGACTTTTACCGGCTTGGTCTCGAAGGCATCCTTGATGGCCGTGAAATTCTTGGTCACGGTCGCCTGGCGCGCCGCGTCGAGCGCGCCGAACCAGTTGGTGTAGCGCTTGCCCTGTTCCTTGCTGCTCGCCAGGTAGCCCACGCCGTTGGCGGCCATCGCGCTGCCGGCGGCAAAGGCGTCGGCGACCGTGTCCTGCTGGGCGTTCGAGCACTGGGCGTAGGTGAGGCCCGGCCCGGCGGGGGCGGCCAGCAGCGGCGTGCTGGTGCCGCGCGGCAGGCGGCCCTCGATGAAGATCGCGGCCGTGTTCGAGCTGATGCCGCCGGGACTCATGGTGGGCGCGCTGGAGGCGCCGTGGTAGCGCACCGCGTAGGCGCCGGTCGCGGCCATGTCGTAGCTGCGCGAGAGTTCGACGAGGGCGACGAGGCGCTCGCCCGGGGCCAGCACCAGATAGTCGGATTCGCGCGGCGCCGGGCGTTTCACCTCGCGGCCCAGGTAGCGCACCGGCTGGCCGTCGCGCGTGATCTCGAACAGGGCGAATTCGGCCGGCCCGAAGGGCGTGCGCGCTTTCAGGATGCGTTCGGGTGCGTTGCCGACATTGGTCAGGGTGACCGTGACCACGACCTCGTCGCGCTTGCCCAGCGACGCCCGCTCGGGCGTGATGGTGACGGCGATGTCGGCGTGGGCGGGCAGGGCGGCGGCCAGCAGGGTGGTGGCAAGCAGGTAGTTGGTGCGGTGCATGGATTCCTCCGTCAAAGAATGACAATCAGGAACACTGTCCGCTTGTAGCAATGGTTGAGCTTGCGCTGCTGCAAGGTTTCGTAGGGTGGGCGCCCCCGCGCCCACGCGCTTACGTGCTTGGCCGTGAGTACGTTGCGTGGATGTATCGCTCGCACAGCGTCCGCGAGCCGTGATCGATTCGTTTGAAGTTGCGGGCGACAGGTCGAAGCAGCGGGTCAAAGGTGACGCCCGTATCCGCGTGGGCGCAGGGGCGCCCACCCTACAACGGCGTAACGCCGAAAGCGTACGCCAGAAACAACAACGGCCGCATCAGCGGCCGTCATCCAGAGCACTTTTAGGACTTATCCCACCACGAAGCGCCTCGACGGCGCGCTGCCAAAGGTCTGCCCCTTGGCCCCGTACAGCGTCGCATCGGCCGCGCCTGCCGTCGGCGTACGCAGGGCATTCAGGACCGTCTGGTTATGCGCCATTTGCCGGTTGATCAGCATGCCGTTGACGCGGTTCAGTTCTTTCGCCTCGGCGGTGAGCGCCAGCAGCTGGGCCCAGGCAGCGCGTGCTGCTTCGTCGCCCTGCGCCGCCAGCCACGGCGCCATCCCGGCTTCCGACGCCATGAAACCGGCGCCGCCCAGTGCGCCATGGCGCTCACGCGACAGTTGCGCCAGCTCCTGCACCAGCGCCACCTTGCGGGGCGTGAGTTCGCCCAGCGCGTCCGCGTCCGCTGCCACCAGCAATTGCTGTTCCTGCTTCATCAATTCCACCAGCGCTGCGATGCGCTCGTGTTCGGCGGGGAGGGTGGCTTGCGGACGGGTCATGGGGCTTTATCGGTTGCGTGAGTGGAGCAGGTCGCGCACGGTGTCTAACAAGCCGTCCGCGATCCTTTCGGAATTTACCTGGAATTGCCCATCGGCGATTGCCAGTTTGATACGTTCAACTTTCTTGGCATCGAACACTTGCGAGGTGCTCGCCGTGCCGCCCGCTGCCTGGGCCTGCGACGACAGACGCACGCTATCGGTCTGCGCCGGCGTCGCCGTGGCTGCGGCCTTTTCGGCCTGCTTGGCGTTGGCTGCCGTGGTATTGGTCAGCTGTTGGGCTTGCGCCCCTTTGAGGGTATCGTTAATTTTCACAGCATCATCCTTCTCTGTTCGGAGCAGGAACTCCGGGATCTGCAGTGTGTAACGGCTGTTTGCCTACAAACTTTAGCGCAGAACCCCAAACAAAGAAGTTTTTTCAAAAATACAAGCCCGGCAGGCCTCGCCCTCGCCGGCAATACTGCTTACATTGCGACTTCGACAATCCCGCCGCTGCGCGCCGTACCGCTGACGATCGCCCCGCGCGGCGTGCGTACCTGCACCACCTGGCCCTCGACCGCGTTGCCGATTGCCTTGCCTTCGCCCGAGACCGAGAAATTTTCGCCGCGCGAAATGATTCGTACTGCCTGGTTTTGCTGCACCACCGGTTTGCTTTTTAGGGAATCCTGGCGCAGCGGCGTGCCGGCCGGCAGCGAAACCGTCGGCGTACGGCCGATCGCCTGCGCCATGTCGGTGATGATCCCGTTCGGCATCGCCGCAAGGTCGCCCTGCATGGTGGCCAGCTGGCTGGCGTCGATCGCCTGGCCCTGGGCCAGCGGCGCGCCGGCCACGACGTAATCGGCCATCACGCTCACTTGCGCCTGCAGGAACATGGTCCAGGCGGGCGCCGTGCAGCGCACCCCGACCGTGGTCTTGCCCCAGGCGCGTGCGCCGGGTTGCTGGAATGCTTCCGGCGCCGGGCAGGCGGCCAGCGACAGGCGCGGGTCGACCGCGCCGACTTTAATGGTGACCTTGCCCGGCAAGCCGGCGCCTTGCGCCTGCAAATAGCCTTCGGCAAGTTTCTTCAGCGCGGCGCCGTCCTGGCGTGGGCCGGCCTGGGCCAGCGCCAGCGGCGTGGCAAGTAATAGAAGCGAGAACAGCTTGAAATTCCTGAACATGGCGTAAGGACCTTTCGTAATGGCTGCCATCTTAGGCGTGTTGATGCCACAGCGAAACTTTGAATAGGGGGGGTATTGAGGGGCTAATCCTTCGATGGACTAGTGTTGCTCAAACGTATGATTCACGCTGTCCCAACAAGAAATCAGCCCGGAGGCGGCATGATCGGCAAACTCGACAACTACTTACGCTTCAACGAATCCGCGCTCTCCCTGCGAGCCCAGCGCCAGGAACTGATCGCGTCCAACATCGCGAATGCCGACACGCCGAACTTCAAGGCGCGCGACATCGACTTCGCCAGCGCCATGCAGGGCGCCGTGGCAAAAGCCAACCCGGCCGCCGCCAATCCGCTGGCAGCGACCAATAAAGGCCATGTCCAGCCGGCTGCGGACGGCAAGGCGCTGCTGAATGGGGCCGCCCCGGGCACCCCGGTGCTCTACCGCGGCGTGGTGCAGGGCGCGGTCGACGGCAATACGGTCGACATGGATGTCGAGCGCAACCAGTTCGCCGACAACGCGCTGCGCTACGAAGCCGGCATCACGATGATCAACCACCAGATCCGCGGCCTGATGGCGGCGATCCAGAACGGTCAATAAACATGTCCTTATTTAATATCTTCAACGTCTCCGGCTCGGCCATGAGTGCCCAGGCCCAGCGCCTGAACACGGTCGCCAGCAACCTCGCCAACGTCGACAGCGCCACCTCGAGCACCGGCGAAGCCTACCGCGCCAAGCAGGTCGTCTTCGAAGCCGTGCCGATGGCCACCGGCGGCACCGGCGTCAAGGTCAAGGAAGTCGTCAACGACCCGTCGCCGATGAAGCAGGTCTATGACCCGAAACATCCGATGGCCGACGAAAAAGGCTATGTCTCGATGCCGAACGTGAACCCGGTCGATGAGATGGTCAACATGCTGTCGGCTTCGCGTTCCTACCAGAACAACGTCGAAACGATGAACGCGGCCAAGAGCATGCTGCTGAAAACCCTGACCCTCGGTCAGTAACCTTAAGCGCACCAGATAAATGACCACCGTCAATTCCGCCGCCGGCACCTCGATCACCGACCTGATGTCGACCATGAACGCCAAGAAGCCGGACACGGCTGACAGCGTCCAGGCCGATACCGACAAGTTCATGACCTTGCTGGTCACCCAGCTCAAGAACCAGGATCCGCTGAACCCGCTCGACAACGCCCAGGTGACCAGCCAGCTGGCCCAGCTGCAAACCGTGACCGGCGTGAACAAGCTCAACGAAACGCTGGAAACGCTGAAATCGAGCTACCAGTCGACCGAGGCCATGTCGGCCACCAGCCTGATCGGTCATGGCGTGCTGGTCGAAGGCAATTCCCTGAACCTGGTCGGCGGCAAATCGGTGTTCGGCGTCGACCTCGCCACCGCCGCCGACAACGTGCAGGTGATCGTCACCGATCCGCGCACCGGCAAGGACGTGGCCACGATCGACCTCGGCGCGGCTGAAGCCGGCGCCATGCCGCTGGCCTGGGACGGCAGCAGCGACGCCGTCGACGCCGCGCTGCTGGCCGACGGCAAGTACAGCTTCCGCGTGGTGGCCACCCAGGGCGGCCAGCCGCTGACCGATGTAAAAGCATTGACGCTCGACACGGTCGCCAGCGTCAGCACGAATTCGAAGGACGGCGTCAAGCTGAACCTCGCCGGCAAGGGGGCAATTACCCTCGCCGATATCCATCAAGTCCTGTAACAGCCGTGAGTGCCTGATACAACCCTCATGGCTGCGTTGCACCGTCTCGCCGTACTAACGTACTGTCTTCGACGATGCGCCTTGCCCTGAGGGCTGTCTCAGGCACTCGAAAACCAATATCTTAGGAGCATCACATGTCTTTCCAACAAGGCCTGAGCGGCTTGAACGGCGCAGCCAAATCGCTGGACGTCATCGGTAACAACATCGCCAACGCCAGCACGGTCGGCTTCAAGGGATCGCAGGCGCAGTTCGCCGACGTGTATGCCAGCTCGCTCAACGGCGCCGGCGGCGCGACGGCCGGTATCGGCACCAAGGTGTCGAATATCGCCCAGCAGTTCACCCAGGGCAACGTCGAATCCTCGAACAATTCGCTCGACATCGCGATCAACGGCCAGGGCTTCTTCCGCACGGTGTCCTCAGGCATGGTGCAGTACTCGCGTAATGGCCAGTTCTCGCTCGACAAGGAGGGCTACATGACCAATGCGCAGGGCGCCAAGCTGACCGGCTACCAGACCGGTCCGAGCGGCGAGATCCTGGCCGGCGCACCGACCCCGGTGCAGATCAGCACCACCGACATCAAGCCGGTCTCGACCACCAAGGTCGGCATCGAGATGAACCTCGATTCGCGCGTTGCCGCGCCCGTCGTGTCCCCGTTCGACGCTACCGATCCGAGAAGCTATAACAAGCAGTCGCCGGTCGACGTGTACGACACACTGGGCAACCCGCACGTGCTGTCGACCTTCTACGTGAAGAACGGTTCCGGCACCTGGGACGTGTATGCGGCCAACGACGGCACGGAAGTGACGAACCTGAAGGTGGCGCAGTCCGCGCAGGGCAACGCGACCGTCGCTTCCGCACGCGCCGCATGGGATGCAGCGACCAAAGCCGTGCCACCGGTGGCGGCAACGATCTCGACGGCGCTGGCAGCCTACGCCGCCGCGGCTGGCGGCGTGGTCGCCACCGCCGCCGGCACGGCCGGTGCCAACGCCGCCGCCCAGACGGCCATCACGACCGCCGGCAATGAAGCGGCCCTCGTGGCCGGCAACACGCCGGACCTGGTCGACAAGGCGATCCTGGCCTCGGTCAAGGTGCCCGCAGTGCCGGTCGGTACCTTGCGCTTCGACGAAAACGGCGCCCTGAACGCGGCAACCACGGCCAACGGCGGCAAGTTCGGCATTACCCTGCCGATCTTCCCGTCCACCGGTTCCGAGCCGACCCAGACGATGGAAATCGCCTTTACCGGCACCACCCAATACGGCACCGCGACCAGCGACAAGAAATTGGTCCAGGACGGCTACACGGCCGGCCACCTGCAGCGCTTCTCGATCGGTAAAGAGGGCATCATCCTGGGCCAGTACAGCAATGGCCAGAGCAAGCCGCTGGGGCAGATCGTGCTGGCGAACTTTGCCAACACCAACGGCCTGGAACCACTGGGCAACAATGCCTGGGCCGAATCGGCCAATTCCGGCACACCGCTGATCGGCACCCCGAATTCGGGCAGCTTCGGCGTGATGCAGTCGTCGGCGGTCGAGACCTCGAACGTCGATTTGACGGCGGAGCTGGTCAACATGATCACGGCGCAGCGCGTGTACCAGGCCAACGCCCAGACCATCAAGACGCAGGATTCGGTGTTGCAGACCCTCGTCAGCATGCGTTAATCGTTTGAAACCGGCACGAAAGAGGAAAAAATAAATGGATCGCTTAATCTACACCGCCGCCTCCGGCGCCAAGCACATCCTCGAGCAGCAGGCCACGACCTCGAACAACATGGCCAACCTGAACACCACAGGTTTCCGTGCCCAGCTCGATACCTTCCGCGCCGTGCCGGTGCAAAGCGAGGGTTTGCCGACCCGTACCTTCGTCGTCAACAACACCGTCGGCGCCGATTTCACGACCGGCCCGCTCCAAATGACCGGGCGCGACCTCGACGTCGCCATCAAGGGCCCGGGCTGGATCGCCGTGCAGAACCCGGACGGCAGCGAAGCCTATACCCGCAACGGCGCCCTGCAGATGAACGCGAACGGCGTCCTGACCACGAACTCGGGCGCGACCATCGCAGGCGAGGGCGGTCCGATCACGATCCCGCCGGATGCGACCGTCATGGTCGGCGCCGACGGCACCATTTCCACGATCTCGACCGCCGAACGCCCGGCCGCCCCGGTGATCCTGGGGCGCATCAAGCTGGTGAACCCGTCCGAAAAGGACTTGGTGCGCGGCGACGACGGCCTGTTCCGCTTGAAGGACGGCGCCCCGGCCCAGCTCGATCCGAACGTGCGCGTCGCGGGCGGCGCTCTGGAGGGCAGCAATGTGAATGCCGTCGATGCCATGGTGACAATGATCGGTCTCGCGCGTTCGTTCGAAACGCAAATGAGCCTGATGAAGAACGCCGAGAATAACGCCGCGAAAGCCAGTCAGATCCTTGCTTTGAATTAAGTGTTTCTCCAGCATAATTCTATTGTGCATGGCGGCTCTCGGTCGCCGCCAATAGGAGAAACCCATGATTCGTTCGCTGTATATCGCCAAGACCGGCCTCGAGGCACAGCAGACCAACCTCGACGTCATCACCAACAACCTCGCCAACGTCAGCACCAACGGCTTCAAGCGTTCGCGTGCGGTGTTCGAGGACTTGCTGTACCAGACCGTGCGCCAGCCCGGTGCCCAATCGTCGCAGCAAACCAATCTGCCTTCCGGCCTGCAGCTCGGTACCGGTGTGCGCGCCGTTTCGACCGAACGCATCTTCACCCAGGGTAATCCCCAGCAAACGGGCAACTCGAAGGACGTGATGGTCAACGGCTCGGGTTTCTTCCCGGTCCTCCTGCCCGACGGCACCCAGGCCTATACCCGCGACGGCTCCTTCCAGACCGATGCCAACGGCACGCTGGTCACTTCCAGCGGCTACCCGGTCCAGCCTCCCATCACCGTGCCGGCGAATGCCGAATCGATCACGGTCGGCCGCGACGGCACCGTCTCGATCAAGGTCGCCGGCACCACCGCCACCACCCAGATCGGCAACCTGCAGCTGATGACCTTCGTCAATCCGGCCGGCCTGGAATCGAAGGGCGAGAACCTGTACATGGAAACCACCGCGTCCGGCAACCCGAACGCGAACACCCCGGGCACCAACGGCGCCGGCGTGCTGATGCAGGGTTTCGTGGAAACCTCGAACGTGAACGTGGTCGAGGAAATGGTCAACATGATCCAGACCCAGCGCGCCTACGAGATCAACAGCAAGGCGATCACGACCTCCGACCAGATGCTTGCGAAACTGTCCCAGTTATGAAAACGCTTATTTTCACGATTCTGCTGGCGGCCCTGACCGGCTGCGCTGTTACCCCGAGCACCATCGTGCAGGAAACGCGCACGGCGCGCCCGGCGCTGGCAGAAGCTGCGCCGCCGATCGACGGCGCCATCTACAACGCCGCGCGCTACCGTCCGATGTTCGAAGACCGCCGCGCGCGCCAGATCGGCGACCTGCTGACGATCAACATCGTCGAGAAGACCTCGGCCAACAAGGCCGGCACCAGCTCGGGCAACAAGACGGGCAGCGCCAGCTTTGGCCTGCCGGGCCCGCTGCAGTCGAAGCTGGGCGCGAATATCGCCACCGAAGGCGGGATCAAGTTTGCCGACGGCGACAACCAGACGGCCAGCAATGCCTTCACCGGCACCATCGGCGTGACCGTTACCGAGGTGCTCTCGAACGGCAACCTGATCGTCGCCGGCGAGAAGCAGGTCGCGATGAACAAGGGCATCGAGTTCATCCGCTTCTCAGGGCTCGTCAGCCCCGACACGATCCAGAACGGCAATGTCGTCTCCTCGACCCTGGTGGCCGACGCCCGCGTCGAATACCGTACTAACAGCCGTGTCGACCGCGCCGAAGTCAATTCGATGATGTCGCGTTTCTTCATGTCCCTGCTGCCGTTCTAAGGAATGACCATGCGTTTTAATGTCCCGCTGCTGGCGCTGTGCGCCGCTCTCGTTGCCGCCGCTCCTGTCGCCCAGGCCGAGCGCCTGAAAGACATGGCCAGCATCGCCGGCGTGCGCCAGAACCAGTTGTCGGGTTACGGCCTCGTGGTCGGCCTGGACGGCACGGGCGACCAGACCAGCCAGACCCCGTTCACGGTGCAGTCGATCATCGCCATGCTCCAGCAAAAAGGCGTGAACCTGCCGCCGACCGGCCAGCTGCAGCTGAAGAACGTCGCCGCCGTGATGGTCACGACCTCGCTGCCGGCCTTTGCCCAGCCGGGCCAGAACATCGACATCACGGTCTCGTCGATCGGCAATGCGAAAAGCCTGCGCGGCGGCACGCTGCTCATGACGCCGCTGCACGGCGCCGACGGCCAGGTGTATGCCATGGCCCAGGGTAATGTGCTCGTCGGCGGCGTTGGCGCATCGAGCGGCGGCGCCCAGGTGCAAGTCAATCACCTTTCTGTCGGCAAGATCTCCGCCGGCGCCACCGTCGAAAAAGCGGTCGCCTCGAACCTGGGCGAAAACAACCAGATCCGCCTGGAGCTGAACACCACCGATTTCGCCACCGCCAGCCGCGTCGTCGCGGCCCTGAACGACCAGTTCGGCGTCGGCACCGCCACCGCGCTCGACGGGCGCGTGATCCGCGTGCGCACCCCGTCCTCGTCGGACGCGCGGGTGAGCTTCATCGGCCTGATGGAAAACATCGACGTCAAGCCGGCCGCGGCCGCCGCCAAGGTGATCCTGAATGCGCGCACCGGTTCGGTGGTGATGAACCAGTCGGTCACGCTCGATACCTGCGCCATTTCGCACGGTAACCTGTCGGTGACGGTGGGCGCCGACACCCAGGTGAGCCAGCCGGCGCCGGGTTCGCGCGGCCAGACCGTGGTGACCCAGACCCCGACCGTCGAAATCAAGAAGGAACCGGGCAAGGTCATGCTGGTCAAGGGCGGCGCCTCGCTGGCGGAAGTCGTGAAAGCCATGAACTCGATCGGCGCAAGCCCGCAAGACCTGTTGGCGATCCTGCAGGCATTGAAGGCTGCAGGTTCGCTGCGCGCCGAACTCGAAATCATCTAAGGACGCAGTAATGATTCCCTCCAGGAGCAATTCCAGCAACAGCCTCGCGCTCGACACCCAGAGTCTCGGCGACCTGAAGCGTTCGGCGAAAGCCGGTACCAGCGAGGCTACCCGCGGCGCGGCCCAGCAGTTCGAGGCGCTGTTCATCAACCAGATGATGAAGAGCATGCGCGAAGCCACGCCCTCGGAGGGCTTGAACGACAACCAGCAGACCAAGATGTTCACCTCGATGCTCGACCAGCAGCTGAGCCAGAACATGTCCAAGCGCGGCATGGGCCTGGCCGACGTGCTGGTGCGCCAGCTCTCGAACCAGACCGATGTCAAGGCGCTGGGCATCGGCGCCGACGGCGCGGCCGGAACCAACGGCGCGGCCAGCGCGCTCGACATCCCGATGCTGCCGAACCGGGCCGGAACCTTGAAAGGCCTCGAGGGCGCATTCAAGGCCAACGGCGAGACCAACGGCATCAGTGCCAGCGGCCGCACCCAGGCGCCGCACGTGCGCGCCTTCCAGGAAAAACTCGGTGCCCACGCGGCCGAAGCGGAAGCCGTCACCGGCGTGCCAGCCAAGTTCATGCTGGGCCAGGCGGCGCTCGAAACCGGCTGGGGCAAGCGCATGATCCGCAACGCCGACGGCAGCAATGCCAACAACCTGTTCGGCATCAAGGCCGGTCCGGGCTGGAAAGGCAAGGTCGCCACCGCGGTCACCACCGAATACGTGAACGGCCAGCCGCGCCAGAAGGTGGAGAAGTTCCGCGCCTACGACACCCCGGCCGATTCGTTCAAGGATTACGCGCGCATGCTGGCGAACAACCCGCGCTACGAAAAGGTGCTGGACCACGCCGGCGACGCCTCGGCCTTCGCCCACGGCCTGCAGCGCGCCGGGTATGCGACCGATCCGCAGTACGGCGCCAAGCTGTCGAAGATTATCAAGAATTCATTGGCATAAGCGTTAGTGTAATAACAACAGGCAGTAATTAACGCTCAAGTTTTGGCGTCTGCTGCCGTAGAAGAATAGTCAACCAGAGAAAAGAACATGGCCGGAAACCTCCTCAGTATCGGTAAAAGCGGATTGTTCGCAGCGCAAGCCGCGCTGACGACGACCGGCCATAACATCACCAACGCCAACGTGGACGGCTACAGCCGCCAGGGCGTGGTGCAGGCGACGTCGACGACGATGGAGACGGGCGCCGGTTTCGTCGGCACCGGGACCAAGGTCGCCGAGATCAAGCGCTACAGCGACGAATTCCTGAACAAGCAGGTGCGTACGGCAACCGCTTCGACTTCCTCGCTGGACGCCTACTACGCCCAGATCAGCCAGATCGACAACCTGCTGGCCGACACCACCACCGGCCTGTCGCCGGCGATCCAGAATTTCTTCTCCAGCGTGCAGGACATGACCGGCAACGGCGCCTCGATCCCGTCGCGCCAGGCACTGCTGTCCTCGTCGGAAACGCTGGCCGGCAGCTTTCAGCAGGTTAGCGCGCGCCTGGAAGAGATCGGCACGGGCCTGAACAGCCAGATCGAGACCAACGTCAACCTGATCAACACCTACGCCAAGCAGATCGCCGAGATCAACTCGAAGATCGGCTCCTATGGTTCGATCGAGCAGCGCCAGCCGAACGACCTGCTCGACCAGCGCGACCAGCTCGTTCTGGAGCTCAACAAGCACGTCAAGGCGACCGTCACCGCCGGCAGCAACAATGCACTGAACGTCTCGATCGGCAACGGCCAGCCGCTGGTCGTTGGCCAGCAAGCCTTCCAGCTGGCGGCGATGAAGACGCCGACCGACCTCACGCGCGTGACGGTCGGCTATGTCACCGGCGACAAGGTCACGCAATTGCCGGAAAGCGCCGTCTCGGGCGGCGAACTGGGCGGCTTGCTCGAGTTCCGTACCGGCACCCTCGACCGCGTGCAAAATTCGATCGGCCGTCTCGCGCTCGGCATGGCGATGACTTTCAATGCCCAGCACAAGCTCGGCATCGACGGCAGTGGTCAGCAGGGCAAGAATTTCTTCGTGGAGGCGGGCGCCTATGTGACCGCGGCCGCCGACAATGCCAAAACCAGCACCGCCAAGGTCGGCGCGGTCGTCACCGACCCGACCAAGCTGACCGACAGCGACTACAAGGTCGAGTCCGACGGCAGCAGTTTTTTTGTGACCCGCCTGTCCGACAACACGCGCACCAAAATCGACCCGTACAACCCGGCCGGCACCACGACCAACATCGACGGCGTCGACTTCGCCATTTCCGGCAACGCCGCCTCGGGCGACAACTACCTGGTGCGTCCGACCGCCAACGGCGCGGCGAACTTCGCGCTGGCCTTGAGCGACGTCGGCCAGATCGCCGCCGGTGCCCCGATCGCGACCAGCACGCCGCTCTCGAACAAGGGCACGGGCCAGGTCAGCGCCGGCAGCGTCAGCGCCAGCTATTTCACGGCGCCGCCGACGCTGCCGGTGTCGCTCGCCTTCGACGACAGCGGCAGCGGCCAGCTGACCGGCTTCCCGGCCGGCGCCACGGTGACCATGACCCTGAACGGCACCACCACCACCCACACCGGGGGCAGCGCGCCGTTCACCTCGGGCGCCAGCTACAGCTTCTCGGGCGTGAACCTGACGCTGTCGGGCGTGCCGAAGAACGGCGACAAGTTCCAGATCAGCGCCAACACCGCCGGTACCGCGGACACGCGCAACATCCAGGCGCTCGGCGCCCTGCAGACGAAGAACATCTTCAACGGCGGCAGCGCCACCTACCAGTCGGCCTTTGCCCAGACCGTCAGCGCGGTCGGCAACAAGACGCGCGAAGTGCAGGTCAACGCCAGCGCCGGCGAAGCCCTGCTGAAACAGGTCACGGGCGCGGCCTCGGACGTCTCGGGCGTGAACCTGGACGAGGAAGCGACCAATTTGCTGAAATACCAGCAGGCCTACCAGGCGGCCGGCAAGGTCATGCAGATTGCCAACACCATCTTCGACACGCTGCTGTCGATCGGACGCTAAGCGGAGAATAAGAAATGCGCATCAGCACCAGAAGCATCTACGAAAACGCGACGACCCAGCTCAACACGCTGCAGTCGAACATGGCGCGCACCCAGAACCAGCTGGCCACCAACAAGCGCATGCTGACCGCGGCGGACGACCCGATCGCCTCGGCGCGCGCGCTGGAAGTGACCCAGTCGAAATCGCTCAACGAGCAGTTCGCCACCAACCGCTCGAACGCGAACAGCGCGCTGTCGCTGGTGGAAGGCGCACTCAACGACGGCGGCAACCTGCTGATGGACGTGCAGACCCTGGTGGTGCAGGCCGGTAACGGCACGCTCTCGAAAGCCGACCGCAACATGATCGCCACCGAAATCGAAGCGCGCATGCAGGACATGCTGGGCGTGGCCAACACCTCGGACGGCTCGGGCGGCTATCTGTTCTCGGGCTACCGCGGCAGCACGGTGCCCTTCATCCAGAACGACGCCGGCGCGGCCTACCAGGGCGACCAGGGCCAGCGCAAGCTGCAGGTCGGCTCCTCGCGCTCGATCGCGATCAGCGATTCGGGCAGCGCGATCTTCGAAAACAACCGTACCGGCAACGGCAGCTACCAGACCGTGATGGTCGATGGCAACCAGGGTGGGGCGATCGCCGTCAGCGGCTCGGTCTCGGACGCCACCAAGCTCACCGGCCACAACTACACGCTCGAATTCCAGGTCGCGGGGACCCCGGCCGTGACCACCTACAGCGTCACGGACAAGAGCACCACGCCCGCGAGCAGCGTGCTGGCCAACGAGCCTTATGTGAGCGGCAAGCAGATCACCTTCGACGGCACCTCGTTCTCGATCACCGGCGCGCCGGCCAACGGCGACAAGTTCGAAGTCAAGCCGAGCGAGAAGGAATCGATCTTCACGACCATGACAAACCTGGTCAATGCGCTGCGCGACTCCGGCGACGACACCAACGCCCGCGCGACCCTGTCGAACAAGCTCAACACGGCCAGCGAAGGCCTGAGAGCCTCGCTCGACAACATCCTGACGGTCCGCGCCTCGGTCGGCTCGCGCATGAAGGAACTCGACTACCTCGACGACTCCGGTTCCGACCTCGGCATCCAGTACGACGCCACGCTGTCGAAACTGCAGGACCTCGATATCGTGAAGGCGATCTCGCAGTACGCGACCCAGCAGACCACGCTGGAAGCGGCGCAGAAGTCGTTCAAGACGATGTCGAGTTTGTCGTTGTTTAACTATATCGGCTGATCATCGTAGGGTGGACTCAGGAGCGGTTCGCCGCCCGGTCCACCCTACGTACTTCGAAACTCCAGCTACGCCGCAGGGCGCAGCGGACAGTCCGCCCCCAGGTCGTCGATCTTCGCAGCCAGCGCGGCCCGCAACTCCGCCAGCCCGGCAATCCGCGCATCGATATCCCCCAGTTTGCGCAGCAAGGCCGCGCGCAGTTCCTCGCCCGCGTTGGCCGGGTCGGCCAGCAGCGGCATCCCCGCTTCGATATCGGCCAGCGTAAAACCCAGCGCCTGCGCGCTGCGCAAATAGCACAGCCATTCCACCGCCTCGGCCGGATAGTCGCGGTAGCCGTTCGCGCGGCGCCTGGCCGCGAGCAGGCCGCGCTCTTCGTAAAAACGCAGGGTATCGCGCGACAATCCCGTGGCCGCCGCCAGTTCGCCGATGCGCATGTTCTCTCCCGAAATCGCTTGACCTTCGAGTGTACTCCAGGGTTGATGATGGCGCTTTCACTCCCGGAGACCATCATGGAACTTGCCGCCTATCTTCGCCTCGTGCGCGCCAGCGCGCTCTACGACCTCGTCGTTACGGGCGCGCTCGCCACGCCCTGGACCCTGCCGTTCGCGCACGGCCTGATGTCCAGCCTGAACCAGCAGCTGGGAGGCGCGGCGCTGCCGGACTTCGCGCCATTCCACATGTTCATCGGCGGCCTGCTCGGCAGCATCGTCGTGGTCTGGTCCCTGCTGCGCCTGCGTGCGCCCAGCCTGCTGCTCGGCCGCCACGACGGCGCGGCGCGCTTCCTGTTTTCAAGCTGGATGGGGTGGGCGCTGCTGCAGACGGGCGCGCCGGTGCTGTGGCTGCTGCTGGTTCCCGAATTCGCCTGGGGCGTGGCGCAGTGGTTGAGTGTGGATCAGGCGGGCGCCGGCCGGCTCCATATCAGTTCGCCGTTGCGCACCACTTCGCGCACCCGGTGAAACGGCACCATGCGCGCTTCGCCATCGCTGCCGATCAGCTCGAACCCGAAATGCTGGCCGCGTTCGAGCCGGATGCGCTCGAACGAGACCCGCAGCACGCGCTTGAACACGCGGTCGTAATAGCCGATGACGAAGTCGGCGTTGCCGAATTCGTTGTCCCACATGATGCGGTTGACGAGTTCGTGGATGGGCGTCATGGCGGACAGGCTGCCAGCGGCTGCGCGAACAGTTGCGCCACCTGGGCGGCGGTGGCCGGGCGTCCGAAGACGTCGCCCTGTGCGCTGTCGCAGCCCATGGCGCGCAGCGCGGCCAGCTGCGCTTCGCCATTGACCCCGTCGGCAAGGACGGCCAGGTGCAGGCGGTGCGCCATGTGGACGATCGATTCGGCCAGGGCGTGGGCGGGGGCATCGGGGCTGCCGAGGCCTTCCACGAAGCTGCGCTCGAGCTTCAGGATGTCCGCGGGGAGCTGCGCCAGGTAGCGCAAGCCCGCGCTGCCCGTGCCGAATCCGTCAACGAGGATGCGGATGCCGGCGCGGCGCAGGCGCCCGAGCACCGCCTCGGCCAGCATCCTGTTGCCGGCCAGGGCGCCTTCGCCTACTTCCAGCACCAGGGAGCCGGGATCGATGCCGGTGTCCTTGACGATCGCCAGGATGGTCTCGGCCATGCCGGGATGAACCAGCTGGCATGCCGACAGCGGCACGGTCGTGCGCAGCGGCGCCAGGCCTTGCGCGCGCCAGGCCGCGTTCTGCAGGCAGGCGCTGCGCAAGATCCATTCGCCGATCGGCAGGCCAAGGCCGGTTTCCTCGGCCAGCGGCATGAAGCGCGCTGCGTCCAGCAGGCCATATTGCGGATGCGCCCAGCGCACCAGCGCCGCCACGCCGGCCAATTGGCCGCCGGGGAGGTCGGCCTGGGCCTGCCAGGCGAGCAGCAGCTGGCCTGCACCCAGCGCCGCGCGCAGGTGATTTTTCAGGATCAGACGCTCGCCCGGCGCCGAGGCGGGATCGAGCGCATACAGCTCGGCGTTGTTGCCGCCCCAGTTGCGGGCCCGCGTCATGGCCACCGTGGCGCGCTCGAGCAGGGCGTCGATGTCGCAGGCGGGGGCGGGGAAGAGGGCGATGCCGATGCTCAGGCGCACGGCGCATTCGCGCTCGGCGACGATCAGCGGAAAAGTAAAACGGTCCAGGATTTTTTCCGCAACCTGCTGCGCGTGCGCGGCGCTGTCCAGGTCTTCCAGGATGACGATGAACTGGTCGCCGCTCCAGCGTACGACGGTGTCCGATTCGTGCAGGCAGGCGCGCACCTGGCGCGCCGCGTGCACCAGCACCGCGTCGCCTCCGGCAATGCCGAAGGCCTCGTTGATCTCGCCGAGCTTGTTCACGTTCAGCAGCAACAAGGCGACCGGGTGGCTGCCGCGCAGCGCGCGCGCCATGGCGTGGCCCAGGCGGTCGCGCAGCACGCGCCGGCTGAGCAGGCCCGTCAAGGCATCGATCCGGGAGGCGTCGAACAGATCGGGGGCTGCACTGAACTGCGCCGGTGCAGGGGCTTCGCCGTAAGCGACTACCCGGTTGCGCGCGCCCGCCCTGGCCTGGTGCAGGGCTTCGTCGGCCCGCGCGATGGTCTGGCCGATCGATTCCCCTGGCCGCAAGCCGGCAATCCCGGCCGATACCGTGACTTCCACCCCGGGCGGCAGTCCGGCAAAGCGCAATTGCTGCACGTCCTGGCGCACCCGTTCGGCGAGCAGCTGCGCTTGTTCTTGCGTGGTCTCCGGCAGCACCAGCAGCCATTGCGCGGCGCCGTAGCGGCCCATGGCATCGCGCTCGCGCAGGTGGCGCCCGGCGCACAGCGCCACGTCGCGCAGCACCAGGTCGCCGCCGGCCGCACCATGGGCGGCGTTGATGCGCCTGAAATGGTCGACCTGGAACAGGCACAGGCTGAAGGCCGTGTCGGCGTGGATGGCGTTTTCCCTTTCCTCGTCGGCCAGCTTGTACGTGTGGCTGCGTTTGAACGCGCCGGTCAGCGGATCGCCGACGGCCCGTGCGTGGAGGAAGTCGAGGGCATGCCGCAGCTTGACGAAGCCTTGCGTCTTGGTCAGCTCGAACAAGATTACGAAGAACACGATGACGACGTACAGGCCGAGGTCGCACAGCAGGTACAGGAGCGCCATGTCCTCGATCGGGTGCGCGGGCAGCGGGATGCCCAGCAGCGGCAGGGCGTAGATCAGGGCCACGGTGGCGCAGGTCAGGCAGAGCCAGAACATGGCGGTGGCCAGGCCGCCCAGGAACATGGCGACCATCGGCGGCACCACCATCCAGCCGGCGGTCGGCGCCGAGACGCCGCCCATCGCATAGGTCAGCCAGGAAAAATTGAAAAACACCGCGCACAGGAATACTTCGCGCGCCACGACGATGCTTTTGGTGGCGCGTAGCAGGAAAGGCGCGGCAAACATGCACGCGCAGCAGGTCAGGATGACCCGGGCGGCCGCGCTGTAGCCAAGCAGATGGTAGGCGAGGGCGTACAGGGGGCCGGAGAGGGCGGCCATGACGACCGCATTGACCACGTTTTGCGCCCGCGTCAGGGTCGTGGCGTCCTCACGGACCTCGAGCGGAATGAACCACCGGATAGCGGCGATGTAGCGATGGATGAAGCGGGTGCCGAAAGTCATGTTGTCCGTGGGTGCTGTGATGTCCTCCGCAGGCAGACTGATGCAACTGTTCAGTATATTGACACTCGGAAGCAGGCCGAGATCCTAGCATGGCAGGGCTCCCTTTTGCACCTCTATAGTGCAGCGTTAGCCCGGCAGGCGGGCGTCGCTGCAGACCATCTCTTCGAGCGAGCGCTGCGACAGCGCCGGACTGAAGTACCAGCCCTGCATCTGGTCGCAGTCGTTGTCGCGCAGGAAGGTCAGCTGTTCCAGCGTTTCCACACCTTCGGCAATCACCTTGAGCTTCAGGTTGTGCCCGAGCGCGATGATGGCGCGCGCGATCACGGCATGGCCGTCGTCCGAGACTTCGCCGAGGAAGGAGCGGTCGATCTTGATGAAGTCGACCGGGAATTTCTGCAGGTGCGACAGGCTCGAGTAGCCGGTGCCGAAGTCGTCGATCGACAGGCGCACGCCCAGGGCTTTCAGGTCGGCCAGCGCCTCCATCGCTTCGTCCGGATGGTCCATCAGCTGGCTTTCCGTCACTTCCAGTTCCAGGCTGGCCGGGTTCACGCCGAGGCGCTTGAGCGTGCGCGCGAGGCTGGATGCGAACTGGCGCTGGCGCAGCTGGCGCGCCGACAGGTTCACCGAGATCACGAAGTCCTTGATGCCCAGCGCTTCGAGCGCCTTCAAGGCGCCGCAGGCTTCGACGATGACCCATTCGCCGAGCGGCACGATGAGCCCCGTTTCCTCAGCCACGGGAATGAATTTATCGGGCGGCACCATGCCGTTTTCCGGATGGTTCCAGCGCACCAGCGCTTCGGCGCCGACGACTTTCCCGGTGCGCAAATCGACCTTCGGCTGGTAGCCGAGCACCATCTCCTGGTTGCCGATCGCGCGCGACAGGCTAGCTTCGAGCATCAGGTGCTGGTGCACGATCTGGTTCAGTTCGTTCGAATAAAACTGGCAGTTGTTCTTGCCCATGGCCTTGGCGTGGTACATCGCCGCGTCGGCCGCGCGCATCACCCGGTCGACCGTGTCGCCGTCGTGCGGGAAGCGCGAGACGCCGATGCTGGTGCTGGGCAGGATCTCGCGCCCGGCCACCGCGATCGGGGCGTTGACGCGCTGGCGGATGCGCTCGATCAGGTCGGCCAGCTGCTCGTGGCCCGGCTGGTTGTTAATCACGAGCACGAACTCGTCGCCGCCGACGCGCCACGGTATCGTCGTCGCGCACGCTCAGCTTGAGCCGGTGCGCAATCTCGCGCAGGACCACGTCGCCGGCATCATGGCCGAAGTTGTCGTTGATGTGCTTGAAGTTGTCGAGGTCGAGGAAGGCCAGCGCCCCCAGCACCTCGTTGCGCACGGCGAAATCGATGGAGAACTTGAGTTCGTCCTGCAGCAGGGTCCGGTTTGCCAGGCCGGTCAGGGGGTCGTGATGGGCCAGGTGGTGCAGGCGCCGCTCGTAATGGCGCGCCTCGGTGATGTCGCTGAGCACGCCGACGAAATGGGTGACTTCGCCATCGGCGTTGCTGACCGGATCGATGCGCAGGTCGTTCCAGAACACCTCGCCATTCTTGCGCGCATTGCGCAGGATGACCTGCACGCTTTCGCGCTTGTGCAGGGCTTCGTGGATGCGCTGCTGCTCAGGCACATCGCAGCCCTCGATGCGCATGAAGCGCGGATCGCGCCCCTTGACCTCGGCCAGCGTGTAGCCGGTGATCTGTTCGAAGGCGGGATTGACGTATTCGATCGGATTCTTGCCCTCCTCGCAGCAGGTAATCAGGATGGCGTTGACGCTCGAATAGATGGCGCGTTCGCGCACCCGCAGGCCCTGTTCGGTCTGCCTGCGCGCGCTGATGTCCAGGCCCGTGCCGAAGATGACCGGCAGCTGGCCCAGGCTGGTGCGGGCGCAGTGAAAGAGCAGGCTGGTGCGCCGGCCATGCTTGCCGATGATTTCCGCTTCATGCGAGGAGTGGCCGTGTTCGAAGGCGGCGAGCATGTTCTCGACGCTTTCCGCGCGTCCCTTTTCGTCGAAGAAATTCTGGACTTCGCAGGTCGGCAACTCTTCGCTCGTCATTTCCAGCACGCTCTCGAGTTGCCGGTTCCACAGCAGCAGATGGCCGCTCTGGTCGATCACGTAGAACACGCAGGGCAGGCCTTCGATGATGTCGGCGGTCGGCAAGTCCTGGATCAGGGCGTAGCGCGGCGGCACCAGGCCGGCGCGCGGAATGACGATCACGCTGTAGGTGCCGCTGTGGTCCGGGTCGAGCGACTGCGGCGCGATGGTGACGCGCACCGGCAGGCAGCTGCCGTCGGCGCAGCGCAGCTGGCCGGTCGAGTCGAGTTCGACGCGCGCGGCAATACTCGGCGCCCCCCCGGCAACGGGGTCGAACTCAATGATTTCTTCGAGCGCCTTGCTGCGGATGTCAGCTGCGGTATAGCCGGCCAGTTTCTCGCAAGCCTTGTTCCAGCTGGCGATGTTGCCGCTGGCATCAACAACGAAAACGGCGAGTGGTAACGGTGAAAGATTCAACGCGTTCTCCAGCAGTGGCGTGTCATGACTTGCCCAGAAGGCAAACCTGGCAGGCACAATCGCATGATAGTCCAGCGCGGGAGGATGAGCGAGCGGAATTTCGTTTGAAGATATGGAACGGAAAACCTTGGTTTTCAGCAGGTTTTCGGCCGCGCTCGTGCCTGATTAAGCGCGCCTAACAAAACCTTATACTTGCCCTGAATGCAACAAGTTCGTACACTGAGCCCACATCAGTGCCTTCTGATTATCTGAGTAATAGATCCGAGGTTTCCGCTTCATGTAACCACTCCTCCGTAAGCCTTAGAGTGTTGCGTTCACCGGTTGAATCCATAGCCATTACCAGTCGAAAGGGCTTCCCATTCAAGACAGTCTCTGATCCTGTCGGCGCCATGACCACATCGCGCGCGAAGAGCAGATGTCCGCCGGACTGCGTGCGTTCTACGTACAGGCGAGACGTAGCGGCAAGCACGCCGTTGGAAGCTCGCGCCGGTTATTCGTCGGGGGAAAAAATGGGCGATCGTGGAACAAGGATTCCTATAGATAAGGCGTGCAAGCGATGGCAGCAACATTTCGCAGTTCTTGCTGAAAACCACTGCGCGTAAATAGTTTTCTGAATTTGTCCGATGCGCCTTTCAACAAGCGCGTAGTGGACTTGTTCGCACGGTCCTTCGAGATCCTGTATCCGAGCAGCGAGTCGCTGCCTCCTTCCTGTCGCGCCAGGCATCGACCAAGTTATTCTTCAAGTGAGCGTATTTTGTGCGACTCAACACTGAAAGGGTACCTCATGTTTCCATTTAACCAATCCGTTAACCCAGCCCTGCGCTTGAGCCTGGACTCGCAGCTCGCATTCTTCAACTATCTGTCGCAGTTGCTGTCGGGTTCATTTCAAGGCGTATGCCAGGCGAATCTGAGGCTTGGTCAGAATGTGATTGAGGAAACCCTTAGCGCCGGCCGGCGCATGCTGACAAGCGGGCAAGCCAACGGCGTGGCTGGCACCGTCCTGCCCGACACGCAACCGTCGTCAGAACATATGCGCGCCTATCAGCGGAAAATTTCCAGTATCGCAGCAGGGTCGCAGGCGGACCTGGCACGGGTTATCCGGCTGCACGGGCGGGAAACGTCCCATACGGCCCAGGCAATGGCGGACGAGGTAGCACGTGTTTCGGTGGAGGCAGCCGGTCGTGACCGGCAATAGAAAGAAGAAGTACTGAAGCGTTTCCGCTATCTGCTCCGCATGCCCATTGAGCGTGTGCTTCGAGAGCCCATCGGGCTTGGCTGCGCCGTCGGGGCATCGCTGTTCGCATTGCGCGCTATGGCGTGGAGTCGCGCGAAAGGCTCGGCCAATGGTGGTGGTCGT
Organism: Massilia sp. FBCC-B171; assembly: GCF_059134155.1. Taxonomy (NCBI): domain Bacteria; kingdom Pseudomonadati; phylum Pseudomonadota; class Betaproteobacteria; order Burkholderiales; family Oxalobacteraceae; genus Massilia; species Massilia sp. FBCC-B171. The sequence continues at coordinate 1,300,343 of NZ_CP101443.1, forward strand.
CGAGCGCACCTCGGGTTGGCTACACCGCTTTTGCAGACTGCGCATACGACATGAGCGAGAAGCATACATCCACCGGGCATTCCTTTCGCTTGCCTGCTCGCTCATCTGTTGGCGGTACGTCGAACGGTTTTGTCAGGCGTTCTAAGGCTCGGGTGGCGCGGGTGGCGCGGGTACGGCCGGCGCCGGCCGCTGCGGTACCAGCAACGGCGGCACGCGTTCTGCCGCCGCGCGCGGAATCCTGCGCCCGGCTTCGATGCCTTCGTTGAACAGGTTCTGGATCGGCGTATTCAGATAGGGCAGGGCAACGGAAAGGGTCAGCATGCCGACCCCGAGCGTGATCGGAAAACCGATACCGAAGATGTTCAGCTGCGGCGCGGCGCGCGTCAGGATGCCGAGCGCGACGTTGGTGATGAGCAGGGCGGCAATGATCGGCAGCGAGATCTGCAGCCCGGCCGAAAAGATGCGGCTGCCCAGGCGCGCCAGCTCCAGCGGCGCCGTCGACGACAGCGGCGTGCTGGAAATCGGCAGGCTCACAAAACTTTCCGCCAGCGCCGCCAGCAGCACCAGGTGCGCGTTCACGGCGAGAAAGGCCATGGTCGCCACCATCGACAGGAACTGGCTGATCGCGGCCGAGCGGCCTTGCGTGGTGGGGTCGAAAAAGGACGCAAAGGAAAAGCCCATGGTCGAGCTGGCCAGTTCGCCCGCATATTCGATGGCGGCGAACACCAGGCGCATGGCGAACCCCATCGCCAGGCCCACCAGCAGTTCCTGCAGCAGGATCAGCAGGCCCGCGTAGGAGGTGGGATCGACTGCGGGAATGGACGGGACGGTGGGCGCGATGATCAGCGCCAGCAGCACGCCGAGGATGACCTTCACCTGGGTCGGGACGCTGGCGTGGCCGAACAGCGGGGCCGAGGCGATCATGCCGAGGATGCGCGTGAGCGGCCACAAGAGGCCCGCGATCCAGGCGTTGATCTCCAGCGAAGTGAGGGTCAGCACAAGGGGGACTGAAGCTAGCCGACCATGCCGGGGATGCCGGTGAACACCTGGCGCATGTAGTCGAGCATCACGGACAGCATCCAGGGTCCGGCGATGATGAGGGCGACGAACACGCCGACCAGCTTCGGGATGAAGGAGAGGGTGGCTTCGTTGATCTGGGTGGCGGCCTGGAAGATGCTGACCACCAGGCCGATGATGAGCGCCACCAGCAGCAGCGGCGCCGACACCAGCAGCGTCACCTCCATGGCCTGGCGGCCGATCGTCATGACCGATTCGGGCGTCATTCGCGCTCCCTAATTAAAGCTCTGGGACAGCGAGCCCAGCAGCAGTTGCCAGCCGTCGACCAGCACGAACAGCATCATCTTGAACGGCAGCGAAATCACGGCCGGCGACATCATCATCATGCCCATCGCCATCAGCACCGAGGCGACCACCATGTCGATGATCAGGAAGGGGATGAAGATCGCGAACCCGATCTGGAAAGCCGTTTTCAGTTCGCTCGTCACAAAGGCCGGGATCAGGACGCGCAGCGGAATGTCTTCGGGCCCCTGCAGGGCGGGCGTGCGCGAGATCTTGACGAACATGGCAAGGTCCGACTGGCGCGTCTGCTTGATCATGAAGTCCTTCAGCGGCTGGGCGCCGCGGCTCATCGCCTCGGTCATCTGGATCTGGTTTTCCTGCAGCGGCAGGTAGGCTTGCGTATAGATTTTATCGAAGGTCGGGCCCATCACGAACAGGGTCAGGAACAGGGCCAGTCCCACCATCACCTGGTTCGGCGGCGCGGTCTGGGTGCCGATCGCCTGGCGCAGCAGCGAGAGCACGATGATGATGCGGGTGAAACTCGTCATCATCAACAGCGCCGCCGGCAGGAAAGTAAACGCCGTCATCAGGAGCAGCGTCTGCACCGGCAGGGTATATGTGGTGCCGCCGCCGGGGCTTGGCGCGGTGGTGAAGGCGGGAACGCCGGGCGCGGCCAGCACGGCCAGCGGCAGCAGCAGCATCAGGCCGCCCGCCAGCAGGAATTTCTTCTTATTTCTCATTACTTTGCATTACGCTTGTCGATCGTCTGTTTGAGCCAGTCGCCAAAGTTCGATGCCGAGGGGGCGTGGCTGGCGAGGGTGGCGCTGGCCGGGGCTTCGCCTTTCGGCATGGTAGCCAGCGCATTCACGCGTCCCGGGGAAGCACCGACGACGATCCACTGGTCGCCCACTTCGATGACCATGATGCGTTCGCGCCCGCCGATGTTCAGGGCGCCGACCATGCGCAGGTTGGCCGAGCTGCCGGTCACGCGCGGGCCGTAGCGCTTGGCCGCCCAGGCCAGGGCCGCGAGCAGGCCCAGCACCAGCACGAGGGCGAAGATGGTTTGCAGCAGGGAGCCGGTCGACGGGCCTGGGGCCGAGGCGTGCGGCAGCAGGGCCGGATTGGCGGCAGTGGCGGGGTTTGCTGGTGTGCCGGGAATCGCGGCCGGCGCGGCCGGCATGCTCGCTACCTCCGGTGCGGGCGCGGCGGGGGTGCCTGCCACGGTCGGCACTTCGCCGACGGTGGTGGCGCGTTCGGCGACGGGCGTGGCAGAAGGCGCCGGGCTTGCCGGCGTGGTGGCGCTGGCCGCGGCCGCAGGCTGGGCGGGAGCCGGCGCGCTGGCTGGCTGTTGCGCAAGCGTAGCCAGCGGCAGCACCAACATCGATGCCAGCAGCGCGCTTGCTAGGTGCATTCTTGCGGGAGGGCAGGCGGGGGCGCGCGTCGACATCATTTATTCAATTTTCTGATCCGTTCCGAAGGCGTGATGATATCAGTCAGGCGGATACCGAACTTGTCGTTCACGACGACCACCTCGCCCTGGGCGATCAGGCAGCCGTTCACCAGCACGTCCATCGGCTCGCCGGCCAGGCCGTCGAGTTCGACCACGGAGCCCTGCGCCAGCTGCAGCAGGTTCTTGATGGCGATTTTCGTACGGCCCAGTTCCACGGTCAGCTGCACCGGAATGTCGAGGATGAAGTCGATGTCGTTCGGGGTGTCCGGACGCACGTTCTTGGTGCCGAAGTCCTGGAACACGGCGGCGCTGGCCTGCTGCTTCTGCAAAGCGGCGGCCTCGGCGGCTGCCTGCTCGGCAATGGCGGCGCCCCAATCGTCGTCGAGAATTTGGTCGTCCTGGTTGTCAGACATGGTGTTTCTCCTGAATTACTTGAAGCTGTCGCTGTTGGCCATCAATTTCTCGACCTTCAGCGCGTACTGGCCGTTGAAGACGCCGTAGGAACATTCCATCACCGGCACGCCGTCCACCGTCGCCTGGACCAATTCCGGGACCGTGATCGGAATCACGTCGCCGACTTTCATGTTGAGGATTTCGTCGAAGTTCGCCTTGCCGTGGCCGAGTTCGGCCACGAGTTCGACTTCGGCCACCTGGATCTGCTGCGTCATCAGGCGGATCCAGCGCTTGTCCACTTCCAGCGCCTCGCCCTGCAGGCTCGAGGTCAGCGTGTCGCGGATCGGCTCGATCATCGAATACGGCATGCAGAAGTGGATCTGGCCCGATACCGGACCGAGCTCGATCGTGAAGGTGGACGATACCACGACTTCATTCGGTGTCGCGATGTTCGCAAACTGCGTGTTCATCTCCGAGCGCACGTACTCGAATTCGATCGGATACACCGGCTCCCACGACTTGCCGTAGGCCTCGAACACGACGTCGAGGATCCGCATGATGATGCGCTGCTCGGTCTGAGTGAAGTCGCGGCCTTCGACGCGGGTATGGAAGCGTCCGTCGCCGCCGAACAGGTTGTCCACCAACAAAAAGACCAGGCCCGGATCGAACACCATCAGCGCGGTGCCGCGCAAGGGCTTCATGTGGATCAGGTTCAGGTTGGTCGGGACCACCAGGTTTCGGATGAATTCGCTGTACTTCGAGACCCGCACCGAACCGACCGAGACCTCGGCGCTGCGGCGCAGGAAGTTGAACAGGCCGATGCGCAGCAAGCGCGCGAAGCGCTCGTTGATGATCTCGAGCGTCGGCATACGGCCGCGCACGATCCGCTCCTGGGTCGCCAGGTTGTAGGTGCGGACTCCCGAGGTGTCTTCAGGCGCGGAAATATCGTCCTGATCGCCGTTGACCCCTTTTAAGAGGGCATCGACTTCTTCCTGTGAGAGGAAATTATCGGCCATGTCGTTTCTTTACTCGATGCTTGCTGAATGCTTATTGGATGATGAACGAGGTGAACAGCACGTCCGACACGTCCTGTTCGTCGCCGTCCTCAACGAACGGCACCTGGACCGCGGCCTTGATTTCGCCTGCGAGCTGCTGCTTGCCTTCCACCGTATTGATTTCCGATGCCTTCTTGCCCGACAACAGGAGCAGGACGCGGCTGCGCACCTTGGCCATGTTGTCCTTGACCAGCACGGCCTGTTCGGGGCCGTCCACCTGCAGTGTAAACTGCACTTGCAGGTATTGGTCGCCATTCTCGGGCTGCAGGTTCACGGTAAAGGCTTCGACCGGCACATATTCGGCCTTGACGACTTCCTTGTCCTTCTTTTTCTTCTTCTTGGCCGGCGCTTCGTCGGCATGCGCCGTTTCGGCATCGCCAGAGCCATGCAGGAAGAACCAGCCGGCGCCGGCGCCACCGCCGAGCACGAGCACACCCACGATCGCCATGATCATGAGCTTTTTCTTCGAGCCCGACGCCGGAGCCGCTTCTGCCTTGGGGTCAGCCTTCATTTTCGGATTCGCTTTCAAGTTGCCTCTGGTGCCTGATTAGGGGTTGCGTGATTATGCATTATCGAGAAAAAGTGCGCGGCGGCAAGCTTCGAAAAGAGAGGGGAAGGTGGGTTAGCTCGGCGTATGTGGCCATACGGCAACCGAAATGCCTCTCCCGACCAAAAAACGGCCGCACTTGGCGGCCGTAAACGAAACACTTGCTGACTTACGCGAAGGTGTCGACGGCGCCGGCGCCGCCGAGCACGCCCGTGCGCTGGCGTGGCGCCGCTTCCGCCACGGCGCTCTCGCCGCCGTTGCCATTCCCGCCTTTACCGCGGCCTTGCTGGCCATCCTGTCCCTGGCGGCCCTCGGCGCCGGCGTTCACCGTCGCGTTGCCGAGCGCGATGCCGCTCTCGCTCATCATTTCACGCAGGCGCGGCAGGGCGTTTTCCAGCGCCTGGCGCACTTCCAGCTGCTGCGAGGAGAAGGTCACGCTGGCCAGATCGTTCGACACGTTCAGCACCACCTGCACGGGACCGAGGTCCGGCGGGTTCAGTTCGAGCGTGGCGCTCTGGTCTTCGCCGCCGACCATCCAGATCACTTTCTGGCCGACCTGGTTGTCCCAGGCCGGGGTGCCGACGCGGGCGCTCAGGCGGTCGGTCGGGGCGCTGCCGGCCGCTTGCGCGGTTTGCAGGGCGGTGGCCTGGGCCGTCAGGCTGGTCAAAGCTTCGGTAGCAGGCGCCGCTTCCTTCATGCTGGCGGCCTGGGCCGCGCTGTCGCGCAGGGCGCCGGCAAAGTCGGCGCTTTCGGCCAGCTGCTTGCCGGTCTCGCCCGCCTTGTTCATGTCGAGGGCGCGCAGGTCGGTGCCCGGTTGGGCCTTGTCCTGCGGCGCGTCGGTCAGGCTGGCCAGCGCCGCGTCGGCGTCGAGCTTGACGAGCGGCTCGCTGCCTTCGGCGAGCTGGGCCTGCATGCCCGACAGCAGGGCATCGGTCTGCGCGGCAGCCGTCTGGGTGGCGAGCGGGACCGGGGCATTGAGCGCCTGCTGCGCCTGGTTGAAGCTGGCGACCAGGGCCAGCATGTCGACCACCGCATCGGCCGCCTTTGCGTCGGCCGGGTTCGCTGCCTCGTCGCTGCGCTCGCCCGTGGCCGCCGCCGTCTTGCTCTCGGCGCCCGTTGCCTGTTCGGCAGCCGCTTCCTTGGTCGTGGGGGGATGTTCTGTTTCCTTCGCCGCCTGCTTGACCATGTCGCGCGACGCCGCCTTCGCTTCGTTCGCGGGCGGCCTGGCGCCGGCTTGCGGTTTTGGCACGGGCGCTGCCTGCGGCGCTGGCATGGCCGGCTGCGCTTGCGGCTGGGCTTGCGGCTGAACCTGCGCCTGGCGCTGTTCCATTTGCCGCTGTTCCATCTGGCGCTGGGCGATCTGTTGGGTCAACGCGGCGCCGAAATTCACGCCGTCGGCCGTGCCCGGCGCGTTGTTGCGCAGGTTCTGGGCCGGAGCGGCGGGAGCGTTGAGCTGGATCGGGAGGGAGTTGGTCTGCATCGTTATCTCGGTATCAACGGTTGGCGCGCACAGTGCGCGCCGCGTGGTCATCCATCATTTTCTGGTCGCGCTTGTTTTCGATCTTCAAGGCCTCGGCCGCCGCGCGGTCGTTCAGCGTGCGGTAGGACAGGCGCTTGCGTTCGCTTTCCTGCCAGGCCGCCTTTTCCAGGTCGCTCTTGTATTTCGCGTGTTTCAGTACTTCCTGCTGGCCATTGATCGCGTTGTCGAGCTTGCCGACGAAGGCGACGAAGTTGGCGTAGGCAAAGGGCGTGATGCCCGCCATCTGCGCCTGGTCGAGCCGCTGCGCGTAATCGTCGCGGTAGCCCAGCAGCATTTGCAGCTTTTGTTCCGCTTCCTCGACACCCTTGAGCGCCGCCCCGAGCCGCTTGGCGGCGTCGTCGGAATCGCGCTGGGCCAGTTCGATCAGGGTTTCAAGCGCGGATTGGTTTGCCATGGTGAATCAGAGTATATCTGCGGCAACATTCAGCCAATCAGCTGAACAGAGAGGTCAATTGCCCCAAGCTCTGGCCCATATTCGTGTTTTCGTGGATTTCCTGGCACAGGAATTCCTCGATCTGCGTGTTCAGGGCGATTGCCTGGTCCAGCACCGGGTCGCTCCCCGGGGCGTAGGCGCCGACGCTGATCAGGTCGCGCGAACGCTGGTAGCGCGAATACAGCTGCTTCAGTTTGCGCGCCTCCAGCTGGTGCTCGTGCGTCGTGATGCCGTGCATGGCGCGGCTGATCGATTGCTCGATGTCGATCGCCGGATAGTGTCCGGACTCGGCCAGCTGGCGGCTGAGGACGATGTGGCCGTCGAGAATACCGCGCGCCGCATCCGCAATCGGATCCTGCTGGTCGTCGCCCTCGGACAGCACGGTATAAAAGGCCGTGATCGAGCCGCCGCCCTCCAGCCCGTTACCGGCGCGTTCGACCAGCACCGGCAGTTTCGCGAACACCGAGGGCGGATAGCCCTTGGTGGCCGGCGGCTCGCCGATGGCCAGCGCGATTTCGCGCTGCGCCATGGCGTAGCGGGTCAGCGAATCCATGATCAATAAAACGCTCTTGCCCTGGTCTCGGAAATGCTCGGCGATTGCCGTGGCGTAGGCCGCGCCCTGCAGGCGCATCAGCGGTGGGCTGTCGGCCGGGGCGGCGACGACGGCCGAACGGGCCATGCCTTCCGGCCCCAGGATCTGCTCGATGAATTCCTTTACTTCGCGGCCACGCTCGCCGATCAGGCCGACAACGATCACGTCCGCCGTCGTGTAGCGCGCGATCATGCCCAGCAAGACCGATTTGCCGACGCCGGTACCGGCGAACAGGCCCAGGCGCTGGCCTCGGCCCACAGTCAGCATCGCATTGATGGCGCGCACGCCAACGTCGAGCGTGTCCTTGATCGGCGCGCGGTCCAGCGGATTGACGGGGCGGGCGTTGATCGGCGCGACTTCGTCGGTGCCCAGCGGCCCCTTGCCGTCGAGCGGGCGGCCGGCGCCGTCGACCACGCGGCCGAGCAGCTTCCAGCCGACCGGCAGGTGGCGTGCGCGGTCGCTCGGACGGCGGCGCGGATGGGTCACCGAGCCCGGACGCGGGATCGAGGGTTCCACCGGATGCACGCGCGAGCCGGGCACCACGCCTTCGACGTCCGATTGCGGCATCAGGAACAGGCGCTCGCCCTCGAAGCCGACCACTTCGGCTTCGATCTTGGCGCCATTGGGCAGCGGGATGGTGCAGGCGCTGCCGACGGCCAGGCGCAGGCCGACGCATTCCATCACCAGGCCCGCCACGCGCGTGACCCGGCCCGAGACCTGCATCGGCTCGACAAAGCCGAGCAGCGAATCGCAGTCGGCCAGGTAGGATTTCCAGCGCGCCGTGTGCCGGTCGGGAGCAGTCACTCCCATCAGCCCAGCCACTCGACGTTCTTGCCCAGCGCATGCGAGAGGCGTGCCCAGCGCGCGCTGGCCTGGGCGTCGATCTGGTTGCTGGCGGTATCGACCTTGCAGCCGCCGCGGCCCACCTGCGGGTCGGCGACGACGCGCCAGCCGCCTTTGTCGAGTTCGTCGGCCAGGGCGGCGCGCACGATCTCGATGTCCTCGGGGTTCAGCGCCAGGATGGCCGGCTGCTGGAGCACCGGCAGATAGTCGATCGCTTCGCGCACGATCGGGATGATCAGTTCGGGACGCACCGTAAAGGCGCTACGCACCATCGAACGCGCCAGGTGCAGGGCGAGGTCGAGTACGTCCGACGCAATCGTTTCGTCGGCCGCCGTGACGGCGCCGCTGAAGGTAGCGGCGATCCCGCGCAGGGTTTCCACCTCAAAGGCAGTTTCGACGCGGCCCGCTTCCAGCGCTTCGGCCTGGCCGGCTGCGCGGCCTTCTTCCAGGCCCTCGGCATAGCCCTCGGCGCGCGCATCGTCGCGCAGCGCTTCGAGTTCGGCCGCGGTCGGGAACTGCATGGCCGGCACCGCCGGTTCGGCAGCGGCGTAGGTGGCCGCCGCGGCCGAGGCAGCAATGGAGGCCGCCCGCTCTTCGGCCTGGATGCGCGCCGCCAGCGAACTGGGCCGGTCGTCGCCGAAGGAGGTCATTTCCCAGCGCTTGAAGGCGCCCTGCGTGTCTTTGCTCATCTTTATCCGCTGTTACCGATCAAACGAAGGAATCTTCGCCCTTGCCACCCAACACGATCTGCCCTTCGTCCGACAAGCGGCGCACGATTTGCAGAATCTGCTTCTGCTGCGCTTCCACTTCCGACAAACGCACGGGACCTTTCGACTCCAGGTCTTCGCGCATCATTTCGCTGGCGCGCTGGCTCATGTTGCGGAAGATCTTCTCGCGCAGGTCTTGCGAGGCGCCTTTCAGGGCGATGATCAGCATGTCCGACTGCACTTCGCGCAGCAGCAGCTGGATCCCGCGGTCGTCGATGTCGATGATGTTGTCGAACACGAACATCTCGTCCATGATCTTCTGCGCCATGTCGTTGTCGTAGTTCTTGATGTTTTCCATGACCGAGCTTTCCTGCTCGCCGGCCATGAAGTTCAGGATCTCTGCCGCCGTGCGCACGCCGCCGAGCGAGGATTTCTTGATGTGTTCGTTACCCGACAGCAGCTTGGTCAGCACGTCGTTCAGTTCGCGCAGTGCGGCAGGCTGCACGCCGTCGAGCGTGGCGATACGCAGCACGACGTCGTTGCGCAAACGGTCGGTGAAGTGGGACAGGATCTCGCAGGCCTGGTCGCGCTCGAGGTGGACCAGGATGGTAGCAATGATCTGCGGGTGCTCGTTGCGGATCAGTTCCGACACCGACTGCGAATCCATCCACTTCAGGCTTTCGATGCCCGAGGCGTCCTTGCCGCCCAAAATGCGGTTCAGCAGCACGGCGGCCTTGTCGTCGCCCAGCGCTTTCGTCAGCACTTCGCGGATGTATTCGTCCGAATCGAGGCCCACCGTCGAGTGGGCGTCGGCTTCGTCGCGGAAGGCTTCCAGCACACTGACCACCTGCTCGTGCTGGACCGATTTCATTGCCGCCATCGCGCCGCCGAGTTTCAGCACCTCGCGCGGGCCGAGGAATTTCATGACCTCGGCCGCTTCCTGTTCGCCCATGGCGAGCATCAGGATTGCCGCCTTGGTGATGCCGTCCTTGTCCTTGTCGCTCATTCCGAACCCACCCATGCCTTGATTACGTTTGCCACGATGCGCGGATCATTCATCGCCATCTCTTTTGCCATCGCCAGGTTGGCGCGGTAACTGCGCTCGCGCGGTGCTTCCTCTTCCTCGAGCGGCATGCCGTCCGGTCCCAGCAGCGGTTTGCCGTTGATGTCGACGATCGCGCCGTCTTCGTCTTCCTCGTCCTTCTTTTCCTCTTCCGGAACCGCGGTCGCCTCGTCGAACTTGCGCACCACGGGGCGCAGCAGCGGACGCAGGATGCGGAACCAGAGGAAGGCGATGACCGCGGCGATCAACAGGTATTTGCCGATTTCCATGGCCAGCGGCAGGTTCGACGGATCCTTGTACCAGTCCGGACCGTTCTCGTCGGGACGGTCGACGCCGTCGAAGGGGGCATTCGCCACGTTCATCGTGTCGCCGCGCGCCTGCGAATAGCCCATGGCCTGCTTGACCAGCTCGTTGATCTGGGCGACTTCCGCCGCCGCCAGCGGTTTCACGGTGACCTTGCCGGTGGCAGGGTCGACCGAGCGGCGGTAGTTCACCACCACGCCCACCGTCAGGCGCTTGATGCCGCCCATCGGACGCTGCTCGTAGCGGATTGTTTTGTCCAGTTCGTAATTTGTGGTCGCGTTTTTGCTGGCAGGGCCAGTCGTCGCCTGTGGCGCCGTGCCGGGCGCGGTTCCGTCCAACGGGGCCGTGGCCACGCCCGGCGGCTGGTTCGACAGCGCGCCCGGGATGCCGTTGGCGGGACCCGTGGTCGCGCCCGTCTGCTCCGAGGTCTGCTGGCTGCGGATCGCCTGCGGCTCCGGCGGCGAGTTCGGCTTGTACATCTCGGCGGCGGTGTCGACCTGGGCGAAATCGATGTCGGCGGTCGCTTCGGCGCGCACATTGCCCTTGCCGACGATCGGGGTGATCAGCGACTCGACCTGCTTGATGATGTTCTGCTGGACCTGCTCGACGTATTTCAGCTGGGTCGCGTCCAGCTGCTTGTTCAGCGCATTGTTCTTGGGCTGCTCGGACAGCAGGTTGCCGTTCTGGTCGACGACGGTGACGTTGCCGATGGTCAGTTCAGGAATGCTGGACGCCACCAGGTGCACGATGGCGCTGACCTGGCCCGGATCGAGCGCGCGGCCCGATTGCAGGTTCAGGAGGACCGAGGCGGTCGGCTTTTGCTGGTCGCGCACGAATACGGAGGGTTTCGGCAGGGCCAGGTGGACACGCGCGCCGGCGACCGAGCCGAGCGACTGGATCGAACGGGCCAGCTCGCCCTCAAGCGAACGCTGGTAATTGACTTGCTCGAGGAATTGCGAGACGCCCAGCTTCTGGTTTTCCATCAGCTCGAAGCCGACGTTGCCGCCTTTCGGCAGCCCTTGCGAAGCGAGTTTCAGACGCAGGTCGGGCACCTGCTCGGCCGGGACGAGGATGGCGGTGCCGCCTTCGCTAAACTTGTATTTCACTCCCATCTGGTCGAGCGCCGCAGTGATCGCGCCGCCGTCCTTGTCGCTGTAATTGGCATACAGCACGCGGTAGTCCGGCGTGCTGCTCCACATCCAGATCGCAAGCACCGCCGCCAGCACGGCCGCCACCCCACCGCCGATGAGCACGTTGCGGCCCATGGTGGTCTTCAGGAACGGTTGTGGAGCAGCAGGAGTGTCGAGCAAGTCGTCGGCGGTCGCGGCCATGTGGGTTTTCCAAGGGAGAAAGGAGATCAGGTCCGAATTATGAAGCCTTGGAGCAACATTCAAACGCGGGAATAGGGGGTTCTTTCCCCTCCTGCTCGGCCCAGCGGCTTGCACTGGGCTTGGTAAGCTGTAAGCCTGACAAAAGGAAAAGCCATGAACGTAGGCGGAATCGACACCAACCGGATCGAAGCGATGATGGCCCAGCTCAAGGCTGCGGCCACGAAGCCGGCCGCGCCTTCAATGGGCGCCGGCGCCCTGGGCGGGCTCGGCGCGCCGGCGGCGCTGAATGAAGGCCCGTCGAAAGTCAGCTTCTCCGACGCCCTCAAGAACTCCCTCGAGCAGGTCAGCAATTCACAGAAGAATGCCGAAGAGTTGGGCCAGCGTTTCGCCATGGGCGACGACAGCGTCAGCCTGTCCGATACCATGATCGCGATGCAGAAATCGAGCATTGCCTTCCAGGCGACCGTGCAGGTGCGCAACAAGCTGGTGTCGGCCTACCACGAGATCATGAATATGCAGGTGTAATCCAGGCTGATCGCACCATGAAAAACGGGCCGCTTTCCGAAAGGAACGCGGCCCGTTTCACATTGTTAGAGGCTGCGCACCGTTACGAAAGGCCAGCCAAACGCGCGTTGCGCTCACGCTCGAGCTTGGTGATATAGCGCTGCACCGCCGCCATGTTCCCGCGCGAGATGTCGACGAACATGCAGCCGATGCGGCGGCTGGTCTTGTTGTTGAGCATCGTGATATCCAGCGCATTGCGCACCTGCAGCGAGGTCGTGACCGGCCCGATTTCCGGCAACTCGATGCGGCAATTCGTAAACGTCTGGCCAATCGTCGAATTGAGCATCATCTTGTTGTCGAGCAGGGCGACGCCGCCGCAGCTGATGTCGGCCAGCGGGAAGGTGGCGTTGCCGCCGCCGAGATCCAGCGGCATCGGCACCAGCGCCGGGATCGGATTGGTCACCGGCGTCGGCATGCGGTAGAACTCGCGCCGCTGCAGGCGGATCAGCGAGGCGGGAATCGCGGCTGCCAGCGCGCCGGCGCCCTTGAATTCGGCATCCTCCACGCCGCTGACGCTGAACAGGATGCGGATCTTGTCGAGATAAGTCTCGCACATCACGCTTTTGGCCTTGACGATGCGTTCGTTCTGCTCGCGGTTGATCGAGCGGTCGAGGATGAAAATGCCGTCGTCGGCATCGACCTCGAGGATCGAGGTGACGCAGACGTCGGCCTCGCCCTTGATCTTCATCCGGATCAATTGCTTTTTTTCGTTAATCTGGCGCAGCAGCGCGACGATCTCGCGGCGCGATTGCACCTCGTAGTCGTGCCAGTTTTCCAGTTCTGCGTCATGCATTGCTTGCATCTTGTTCCGCCGATATTGCAGGTGAGTCGATGAGAAGCGCGCTGTCGGGTGGGGCCGTGATCGGCGCCATCTGCGAGCTGCCGAGTTGTTGCGCGGACTCAATATGATAAAGCCATGCTAACAGTTCCGCAATTGCGCGGTACAGTGCGGGCGGAATCTGGCCGTCGAGATCGATATCCATCAGGAGCGAGACCAGTTCTTTCGATTCGTGGACGAACACGCCGGCGTCGTTTGCGCGCGCGATGATCTGGTCGGCGACCAGGCCGCGGCCCTTGGCGACGACCGTCGGCGCGTTTGACCCCCCGGCATACGCCAGTGCGACCGCGCGCTGCTGGCGCGCGCCGGGCTGCTCGCTCACGCGCCCTCCCGGTCCTGGACGCGCAGCGCCGCCAGTTCGCTGCCGGCCGCGGCCAGCGCTTCCTGCAGGCGCGGCGCACCGGCGCGCAGCAGGCCGGCGGCCTCGGGCGCGGCCAGGAGTTCGATCTGCAGGTGCGCGCCGCGCAGGCTGATGCTCGCTTCGACTTCGCCCAGCAGGGCGAAACGCAGGCGCAGGCCGCTGTGCCAGCCGGGGCCGTCTTCCTCGCCGCCTGCCTGGGCAGCGCCTTCTTCGTCGCGCGTGATGGCCCAGCGCAGCGGCTGGTCCGGACCGAGCATGCCCTGCCAGGCCAGCTGGCCGGACTCCTGGGTTGCCAGCTGCTGGTTGATCAGCTGGGCGGTGGCCGGATCCGTGGAGGGCGTGCCGGGCGCCTTTTGCCCCTGCGGTTCCTGCATCAGCTCGGCCAGCGGACGTTTTCCTTCGGCCCACTGGGCCAGGTGCGATTCGTAGAACAGGCCGCTTTTGGCGACGGCCTGCTGCAACTGCTGCGCCAGCTGCGCCGGATCGGGCGCGCCTTGCGGCGCCAGCGGGACGGTGGAATTGAGGCTGGCCAGGGGCGGCGCGCCGGCGGCGCTCTTGAAAACCTGGCCCAGCAGGCGCGCGGCGGGGCTGAGGTCGGCGCCCTGTGGCTGGCCGTTCGATTGCAGGAGGGGAGGGCTGGCGGCGGCGATGTTGGCCGCTAGCGACGCGGCGCTGGCGGACAGGGGCAGCAGCTTGCCCTGCAGGCTGGCCTCGCCCAGGCCAAAGGTCGGCTGCGGCGAGGCGGCGAGGACGGTCATGGAGAGTTGCGCGCCCGGCTGGGTGCCTGCGGGCAGTGCCATGCGCACCGGGGTGTCGGCCACGCGCACCAGGAAACTGCCGTCGCCGAGGCGGGCCAGTACCGAGACCGGTACCTGGCTGCCGAGCATGGTGGCAAGGGTGCGCTGGAAGGCGTCGAGGCGGGCGTCCCCGTTGCGTTCGACCGCCGCCGCAGGCCAGACCGGCAGCGGGGCGCTGACGCCGGGGCTGGGGATGCGCTCGACCATGCGGTATTACGGCGTCACACGCTGCCGTAGGCGTTGGCGAGGCGGCGCTGGGTGCCGGAGTTGTTGATCAGGGAGGACAGCTGGGCCATCCAGGGCATGGTGAGGTCGCGGATCTTGCGGTCGTCGGCCAGGATGCGGCGGATGCAGTCGATCTTCGCCTGGCGTCCCGACGGATTGAGTTCGACCGCCGCTTCCGCGCCCTTCAAGGCGTCAACGTGGAGCGTGCATTCTTGCTCGAGCACCACGAGGTGGTCCCAGTCGCCCGCTTCGGCGGCCGCCAGCATCTGGCCGGTGAGCTCGGCGACGGCGGCGTATTCAGTCAGGACGTCCTGGCCGGTCATCATCAGGCGCTCGCCATCACAGGGTAGTGCTGCATGGCCGCAGGCGCCGCCGGCTTCTCGCCGATTTGCGACCAGGCGTCGCGCAGGTCGACCAGCAGGGTCTGCACTTCGTCGAGCAGCGCCGTCTTGTTCTGCAGGTTGGCAGTGAGCAGGCGTTCGGTCATGTACACGTACAGGGAATCCAGGTTGCTGGCAATTTCGCCGCCGGCCTTCTTGTCGAGGCTGGCGCGCAGGCCGTTGTTGATGATGTCGAGCGCTTTCGAAATGGCCGCGCCCTTTTCGACGATATTACCCGCCGCCATGTGCTTGGCCGCGTTCTTGATGGCCGTGAGGGCGCCGTCGTACAGCAGCACGATCAGTTTGTGGGGAGACGCCGAAATCACCGAGGTTTCCATTCCCACTTTGGCGTAAGCGTTGACGCCGCGCTGCATCGATCCAAACATCAGAACCTCCATTGCTTCTATTGTGTGAGGACCGCGCCGACGGGCGTTCCTCCAAGTTCGTGCTGCAGCTGGTCGGGTGCGGCATCCAGTTTACCTGGGCCGGCCTGCCATTCTTCAGCGAGGGTAGTTTACTTGCTTAACGGCAGGTTCTAACCGGACTTGAGAGGCAGGAATACCCGGCTTTTTCAGGCTTTGTCATCCCGATAACGGAATCAGGCGAGACCGGCGGGCGGCAACATAGGGAGCGGGGAAGGTGGACGGCGCGGCGGCAGGCGCGTGCAGGGATGAAAATAAATCAGTCGTTGCGTGGCTGCTGGCGGCGCTCATGGTGGCGCCGCGAGTCGGGCGACTGGAGCGCCCGCGTCAGGATCGAGCGTGAAACATTGCAGGTGTCGAGATAGGTGAGGGCGAACTCGACCCCGCGAATGTCCACCAGGTAGAGCGCGTATTCGGCGGTCAGCGCCGTTTGCTCGTCGGTTCTTCGTTGCATCATAAAGCGGTACCATGGACTGAATCGACAGCTGGCCGGACGTGGCATACGTCCTTCCGTATCGCGTTAGCACAATGATATCCATGTCCAAGGCGCGCACCCGCCTGAATTGTTAAAATTTGTTTCTGTTGTAAATACGACTCAGTCCGCTTGCATGCCGATCGGCGCCAGGTAGGCGCCGGCTTCGAAAGCGTCGAGCGGACGCGCATAATAATACCCCTGGGCCTGGTCGCAGCCTGTTTCGCGTAGCGCCATGGCCTGCTCTTTCGTCTCGACCCCCTCGGCCACCACGCGCAGCTGCATGCGGTGCGCCATGGCGACGATCGCCTGCACGATGGCGCGCGCGTCCGAGCTGTGCACCATGTCGTGGACGAAGGACTTGTCGATTTTCAGCTTGTCGATCGGCAGGCGCTTGAGGTAGCTGAAGCTCGAGTAGCCGGTGCCGAAGTCGTCGATGCTGAGCGTGACGCCCAGCTTGCGCAGGCGGTGCATGATCGCCAGGCTGCGCTCGGGGTCGGCCATCGACAGGCTTTCGGTCAGCTCGATTTCCAGCAGGTGCGGCGCAATGTCCGCTTCCATCAATAATCCTTCGACCAGGGTCGCCACGTCGCCCTGCAGGAACTGGCGCGCCGACAGGTTGACCGCGACCGGAATGGCGGGCACGCCGGCAGCGCGCCAGGCCGCCATCTGCTGCACGGCCGTGCGCACCATCCAGTCGCCGATCGGGACGATCAGGCCGGTCTCTTCCAGGATGGGCACGAATTCTTCCGGCGACACGACGCCGTGCTCGGGATGGCGCCAGCGCAGCAGCGCCTCGAAGCCGGCCAGGCTGCCGCCCTGCAGGTCGACCTTCGGCTGGTATTGCAGGAACAGTTCCTCGCGCTCCAGCGCGCGCTGGAGCTGGTGTTCGAGCGCCATGCGCCGTCCCATTTCGCGGCGCTGGCCGGGGGCGAAATGCTGCAGGCGCGCGCCGCCCGTGTCCTTGGCATGGCGCATGGCCGTGTTGGCATTGCTGAGCAGGGTGTCGGCATCCTCGCCGTCAAGCGGGAACAGCGCAAAGCCGAGGCTGCAGGTAATGGCGATGTCCTTGCCGGCCCATGCCACGCTGCCGTTGACGCTTGCCATCAGCCGGCGCAGGCGCTGCGCCAGCGCGTCCCCGTCGCCGGGCTGGTCGAGCAGCAGCACGAATTCGTCGCTCCCGGTGCGCGCCAGCAGGTCGGCATCGTCCAGGCCCGCCTGCAGGCAGCGCGTGATGGCGACCAGCACTTCGTCGCCGGCGGCGTGGCCGAGCGCATCGTTGATGCGCTTGAAACGGTCGACGTTCAGGCAGGCGACGGCGGCCGGCGTGCCGCGCGCGCGCCAGTTGGCCACGCTGGTGTGGATGGCGCCTACCAGCGCCTGGCGGTTGGCCAGGCCCGTGAGCGTGTCGTGCGTGAGCAGGAATTCGACCTGGCCGGCGGCGGCGGCCAGCTGGGCGCCCGAGGCGTTGTGCTGCAGCCCATCGTGCAGGCGCTTGGAGGCGATGGCGAGCTGGCGGTGGTGGATCAGTTCCTCGACCATGCGCGCCAGGTCGTGCAGTTCGGTCAGCTCGTCGGCATCGAGTTCGCGCGGCGCGCTGTCGATGATGCACAGGGTGCCGAGCTTGGCGCGCTCGACCGAATACAGCTGCACGCCCGCATAGAAGCGCACGTGGGGCGCGCCGGTCACGTTCGGGTTGTCGGAAAAGCGCGGATCGCGCGTGGTGTCCTCGACCACCATCGGCTGGTCGAGCAGGATGGCATGGCCGCAGAAAGAGGCGTCGCGCGAGCCGTACTGGGCGTCGAAGCCGCAGCGCGACTTGAACCACTGGGTGTCGCTGCCGACCAGCGAGATCAGGGCGGTGGGCACCTTGAACAGCTTGGCCGTCATGCGCGTGACCCGGTCGAAGGCTTCTTCAGGACCTGTGCCGAAGAGGCTGGTGGCGTGCAGGGCGGCGAGCCTGCGCGCCTCGTCCACCGGGATCTGGGGTGTCATCATGTGCAGGGGGAGCCGCATCTTGCCGACACGGCTGGGTTCGTAATCCAGCCTGCATTACGCCAGAACCCTCGAGATTTTGCAATTGCCGCACGATTGTAAAATCCTGTGCCTGCAGCGGCAGCCTTGCCTCAGGGGTGGGGCAGGGCGCCCAGCGCAGCCTTGACGGCCTCGATCACGCTGTCCCAGTCGCCGGGGCGCTCCTGGCGGAACAGGCGGGCGTTTGGATACCACGGGGTGTCGTCGCGCTCGGTCAGCCAGCGCCAGTCCGCCACGTGGGGGAGCAGCAGCCACAGCGGCTTGCCCAGCGCACCGGCCAGGTGGGCCACGCTGGTGTCGATCGAAATGACGACATCCATCAGCTCACACAGGGCGGCCGTGTCCGAAAAATCGTCGAGTTGCGCGTCCATGCGCAGCACGCCCGAGGCGTCGAGCGCAGCGATGTCCTCCTGGCGGTGCTCCTTTTGAAGGGAGACGAACTGGCAGTCGAGCCCGAACAGGGGGGCGAGCCGGGCGAACGCGATGCTGCGGTTGTGGTCGTTCGCATGACTTGCATTGCCGCTCCAGACCAGTCCCACGCGCGGACGCACGTGGGCGCCGAGGTGCGGCCATTCGCCCGGGTGGGCTGCCTCCGCCGACAGGTAGCGCGGCGGCGCCGGAATCGAGGCCAGGTCGGTGCCGAAGGCCAGCGGCAGCGACATCAGCGGACACTGGTAGTCAAAAGGCGGTAACGTTTCGCCGCGCGTAACGACGCGGTCGACACCGCCGAGCTTTTCCAGCAAGCTTGCCAGCGGAGCTTGCACCTCGAGGATGACGCGCCCGCCGCGCGCTGCTACCAGTGGCACGTAGCGGCAAAACTGCAGCGTGTCTCCCAGCCCCTGTTCCGCGAACAGCAGGATGGTCTTGCCTGTCAGCACCTCGCTGCCAAGCCAGAGGGGAGGGACAAAATCGCGTTTCTGGCGATAGACAGTCAGGTGCTCGTTCTTCCAGCGCCATTCGTAGCCCGCCCATCCTTGCAAAAGACGCCCGTATTGCAGGTCGAGCAGTGCCCGGTTCCAGTGCGCAACCGGGTAGTCCGGACTAAGTGCGATGGCTCGCGCATAGCAAGCGAGGGCCTCGTCATCGCGCCGGGCGACTTCGAGGGCGTTACCGCGGTTGTTCCAGATCTGTGCGTCATCGCCATGGCGCTTGAGTACCAGATCGTAGCACTGCAGGGCTTCGTCGATGCGCCCCATGTCCTGTAGTACATTTCCGCGGTTTAGCATTGCTTCGACATGCTGTGGGATCAGGGACAGCACCTGGTCGAAAGCTTCCAAGGCTTCGTTGAAACGTTTGAGTGCTTGCAAGACAAGCCCGCGGCTGTGGTGAGCGGCGGGATCGTGGGGCGCCAGGTGTAAGGCAGCATCGACGCATTGCAGTGCGCCATGTGCGCGACCGAGTTGCAGCAGCGTGTTACCGAGGTGCAGGCGAAACGTCGGGTTCGCGGGGGCGCCGATGACGGCCTGCTGGTAGCTTTCGACGGCCTTGTCGAGAAACCGGAGCTGGCGTAGCGCTTCGCCCCGGCCATGGTGCGCCTCGGGCAAGGTGGGAGCCAGGGCCAGCACGCCGTCCCAGGAAGCCAGCGAATCGTTGAAACGGCCCAGCTGCTGCAGCGAGCGGGCCAGGCCAAGCCGGGCGTCGCAGTGTTCGGGGACGAGTCTGGTTGCACAGTCGAAACTGGACAATGCCTCCTGGTGGTGGCCGAGCGCGCCCAGGATTACTCCATATATACAGTGAGTGTCGGCATCTTCTCTGCCCAGCGCTAATGCCTCTTTACAACTATTGAGCGCATCGGCGAGCCGCCCGAGTTTGTGCAGCACCGCAGCGCGTCCGCGCCATGCAGTACGGTCAAGTTTGTCGAGCGCCAGTGCCTGGTCGTAGCTTTGCAGGGCAGGGGAGTTTTCCCCGATCGCCGCGAAAACGTTGCCGAGGTCGGTATACGTTGACGGATCGGCCGGATCGGCCGTGACGGCCGCGCCAAGAAATTCGAGGGCAAGTTCATAGTTGCCGATCTGGTAGCCAAGAATGCCGATGTGGTGCAGGGAGCCGGCATGGCCGGCGTCGTGCTGGAGCGCCGCCTCGTAACTGGCAAAGGCTTCTTCCAGGCGCCCGTCCCCGTGGGCCGCCAGGCCGGTGGCGAAGAGGCGGTCAGCGTCGGAGACGGCGGCGTGTTTGATATTCATGGAGGGATCTGGTGAGCGTTGGGCGCCGGGTCGCCGCGGCTTCGGGCGGCGGCCGGCGCTGCAAGCAGGCTTGTCGATGGGATGGCGCGGAGTGTAGCGCAGCCGCCATGCCGGGCATGGGACGAACAGGAGGGCAATTTGCCCCTAAATGTTTCTATCGGAATGCCGATGACGTACTTGTCGGGCTCGCCGCATGATGCTTTGCCAGCGGTCCCGCAATCGATGGGAAGTTGCCCACAAACATTTTTTTAAAAAAATCCTCAAGGTTTTACCGAGGGCTCCGTTAAAGAATACAAGCGAGCTGAAACAGCGAGCAAGCAACAAAGAACCCTTGATAGCAGCACAGACTGAACCGCCAACTGGAGAATTAACATGTCGACCATCAATACCAACATTTCCTCGCTGAACGCACAACGTAACATGACCAAGTCGTCGAGCGACCTGTCGACGTCGATGCAGCGCCTGTCGTCGGGCCTGCGTGTCAACAGCGCCAAGGACGATGCGGCCGGCCTGTCGATCGCCACCAAGATGGATTCGCAGATCCGCGGCATGTCGCAAGCTTCCCGTAACGCCAACGATGGCGTTTCGATGATCCAGACCGCCGACGGCGCACTGTCGAACATCAGCGACGCACTGCAGCGTATCCGCGAACTGGCGGTCCAGGGCTCGAACGGCACCAACGGTTCGGTCGAACTTAGCAATATCAACACCGAGATCCAGGCGCTGAACACCGAGATCGGCCGTATCGCGACCGACACCAAGTTCAACGGCAGCACTGTCCTCGGCAAGGGCAACGTGGACATCCAGGTTGGCGCCGACTCGGCCCAGAAGATCACCGTGGCCTTCGGTGCGACCACCGACTTCGTCAAGGCGATTCCGGCAGTGACGACCCAGGCCCTGGCCGAAAGCACCCTGACCCAGATCGACACCGCCCTCGAAAAGCTCAACGGCGAGCGCGCTTCGCTGGGTACCGCACAGAACCGCATGGGCTACGCCATCAGCAACCTGGCTACCTCGATCGAGAACCAGTCGTCGGCAAAGAGCCGCATCATGGACACCGACTACGCTGCTGAAACCAGCAAGCTGAGCCGCGCTCAGATCCTGCAGCAGGCTGGTACCGCGATGCTGGCCCAGGCCAACTCGGCACCGAACAACGTCATGTCGCTGCTGCGTGGTTAATCCCTCGGTATAATCGATGGTCGCGCTGTGCGGGGTTAGAGCCCCGCACAGCCGTTTTCAGAGAGGTGTTCCGATGTTGCAACCAATACAAGCTGGAAGCCCATCGGCCGTCGCCGGCGGTACGGCGCGGCCGTCTGCCGAGGCCTCGATCAAACCTGTCACGAATGCCGCGCATGTCGCGGCGTTTGCACAGGTGGACCGTACCCCGAATAAAGTCGAACTCGGCAATGTCGTCGCCGACCTCAACAAGGTAGCCCAGGCGAATGCGCAGGGTGTACGCTTTTCGGTCGACGACGAAACCGGGCGCACCGTGGTCAAGGTGGTCGACACCCAGACCGACACGGTGCTGCGCCAGATTCCGACGGTCGAAGCACTGAAGCTGTGGCGCTCGATCGAACAGATGCAAGGCGTGATGCTGCGCGATAAGGCTTGAACCGCATCGGCGGTCCGATCCACACCATGATGGGAGAACGAGATGGGAATTAGTGCTGCAGGCATGGTATCCGGCCTCGATGTCGATGGCCTGGTCACGTCGCTGATGTCGATCGAACAGCAGCCGCTGGCGAACTTGCAGGCCAAGCAGACCAGCTACCAGTCCAAGCTGTCGGCGTTCGGCACGCTCAAGAGTGCGGTGTCCGCTTTCCAGACTGCGGTCAAGAACGTCTCCGGCGATGCGCTCAAGGCGCTCACGAGCACGTCCAGCAAACCCGATATCGTCGGCGTGAGCACCGTGAAGGGCAGCGGCGCGGCGGCGGGCAGCTATTCCATCGAAGTGACCCAGCTGGCGCAGGCCGAGAAGCGGGTGTCGGCGGGCTTCGATACCAGCGTGCCGATCTCCATGACCGACACGATGACGATCAGCGTCGGCGGCAAGCCCGTCCCGGTCGTGCTGACCGACACCACGCTGGCCGGACTGAGCGCTGCGATCAACAAGGCCAACGCCGGCGTCACCGCCACCGTCCTCAACGACGGCACCCAGGATCACCTGGTCATTACCGGCAATGCAAGCGGCAAGGACAATAAAATCGACATCGTCGCCTCCGGCGGCCTGGCGCAATTCGACACCACGTCGCCCACGACGACGATGAAGCAGCAGCAGGCGCCCCTGGATGCCGAACTCAATATCGACGGCATCAAGGTCACGAAGCCATCGAATACCGTCACCGACGCCATCAAGGGAGTGACCCTGAACCTGGCGCAGACCAATGCCGGCAGCCCGGTCAAGGTCACGATCGGGACCGACAAGGCGGCCGTGACGACCGCCATCACGGCCTTCGTCGACGCCTACAATACGCTGGCGACCGCCGTGAACAAGCAGACCGCCTTCAACAGCGCGACCGGCAAAGGGGCGGTGCTCAATGGCGACGCCTCGGCGCGTTCGATCCTGACGAATATCCGCGCCGAGCTCGGCAAGGCCGTGGGCGATGCCGGCGGCCTGAAAAGCCTGTCGGATATCGGCATTGCCTTCCAGCGCGACGGTACCCTGAAGATGGAAAAACCGGCCAAGCTCGATGCGGCGCTGACGAGCAATTTCGAGTCCGTTTCCAGCCTGTTCTCGTCGACCTCCGGCGTTGGCACACGGCTGGTCAAGGTCACGGAAGAGATGCTGAGCAGCAAAGGCGTGTTCCAGAACCGCACCGAAGGCTTGAACGCAACCATCCGCAGTTTCGGGAAAAGCAGTGAGCGGATGGAACTGCAGCTGGCGCAGACCGAGAAGCGCTACCGCGCGCAGTTCACCGCGCTCGACTCGATGATGGTCAACATGCAGAGCATGAGCAGCTACATGTCGCAGCAGCTCGCTGCGCTGGCCGCCAACAGCGGTTACTGATCGCCCGCCCGGCGGGTGCGACAGGGCGGCCGTCGATGGCCGCCTTTCTTCTTTTCTTTTCCTTCGCCTGAATTGCCGATGACACGCCTGGCCCTTGTCATGATCGTGCGCGACGAAGCCGCGCGCATCGCACGCTGTCTCGATTCGGCGCGCGCGCTGGTCGACGACATCGTCGTGCTCGACACCGGCTCGCTCGACGATACCGCCGCCATTGCCCGTGCCCGCGGGGCGCGCGTCTTTGCCTTCGACTGGTGCGACGATTTCGCCGCCGCGCGCAACGCCGCGCTGGCGTATTCCGACGCCGACTGGAACCTCGTGCTCGATGCCGACGAGTGGATCGATGCCGCCGCGCGCCGCGCCGTGCTCGAACCGCTATTGGCCGCTGCGCCCTGCATCGGCCTGCTGCCTGTCGACAGCAGCTTCGACCTGCAGGGACGGGTCGAACATTCGGTGAACTGGATCCCGCGCCTGTTGCCGCGCGGGGTGCGCTACGCGGGCCGCATCCATGAACAACCCGTGTCCGCCTTGCCGCGCCAGCGAATTGTCCTGCCGGTCGGGCACGACGGCTATCGTCTGGACGCCCTCGAACGCAAGCATGGCCGCAATGACGCGCTGCTGCGCCGGGCGCTATGCGATGCGCCCGGCGACCCCTACCTGCTGTACCAGCTCGGCAAGAACGACGAGGTGTATGGGGCGCATGAAGCAGCTGTCGGACACTTCCTCGCGGCGCTGGCCGCATGCGGCCCCGATGCCTCCTTCCGCCACGACCTGACGGTGCGCACCCTGTTCTGCCTGAAAAAGGCGGGACGCCACGCGGACGCCGTTCAGCTGGCCGAGGCCGAGACGGCGCGCTGGAGCGAGTCGCCGGATTTCTACTTTGTGCTGGGCGATGTGCTGCTCGACTGGGCCGGCTGCGAGCCGGGCCGGGCGGGCGAATTGCTGCCGATGGTCGAAGGGTGCTGGCAGCGCTGCCTGGAACTGGGGGAGCGCGAGGAGCTCGATGGCGCCGTGGCGGGGCGTGGCAGCTATCTTGCGGCGCACAATCTGGCCGTCCTGTACGGCAGCCTTGGGATGGCGGACGAGGCCGCGTACCATGGGGAACTGGCGAGGCAGAGGCCGGGCGGCCCCAGCCTGCAGAGTGCCTAGGCTTCCGGGTTGCTCATCACCGCGAGCAGCGAAATATTGTTGAAGAACCACATTCCATCGATACGCCACGGCGTGTATTTGGTAATCACGTTCGAGAACGTAAATGGGGGTATACCAGCAGTTGTGGTCGGGATGCACGACCTCGACGAAAGTCTCGGATTCCTTGATGTAGCCGAAATGGCGCTGGTGGCACTGGAAGGCGTCCGGCACCGTCATGACGATGGTATGCGCTTTCAGGGAATGCAGCTGGCCCAGGAAGCCGGCAACGTCCGGCACGTGCTCCATTACCTCGGGCACCAAGATCAGGTCGTATTCGTCGGTCAGGTCGGCGAAATTCGAATACAGCTTGCCGCGGGTATAAGGCGCGAGCGCCTCCAGGGCCTCGGCATGGATGTCGAAGCCGTCGAGCACGGCGCAATGCGGTTCGAGGAACAGGTGGAGCGAGGTCTTCGGATCGGTGATCGGCCAATCGGCGCAGCCGATATGCAGCACGCGCTGGCCTGCGCACAGGGCCTTGAACACATCGGGGCGGCTGGACCCGACGAGACTGCTGCTGACCTGTACGCGCTGCACGAAGTAAGGGGCATGCTGCGATTCCTGCAGGCCGCTGCCAGGTATGACGGCCGGCACGGGCGCGGAACGGCGCGGCGGCGCGGCAGGAGGCGCGGGCGGCAACGCTGGCGCCGCCACGGCACTCAAGGGAGCGCCGGATGCATCGAACTCGGTGCGGTAGAGTTCCGCATAATTTTTCTTCGTGCTCCCCCACATCTGGCGCGCATAACCGGACCCGGGCCGTCGTACACCACGCCGGTAAAATGCTCCGGGATGAAATAGTGACTCGGCAGGATGCGCAGGGCGTGATAGGCGTAGCGCCGGTACGAATCCGTCAGCCGCTGCGGGCCGACGCTGATCCAGGCCCGGGTCTCGATGACCGATGGTTCAGCCCGGATGTCGAGAACGATCTGGCCGACAAAGGCATTGCCCGCGCAAGCGCCGACATAGCCGGCTGCGATCAGCCCCGGCCGCGCGATCTCGCTTTCCCAGCAGGCGAATGCCTCGCAGTCCAGCAGCGATTCGTCCAGCGGGTGCACGCAGACACTGTCGGCATCGATCACGATCCCGCCTTCGCCGTACAGGATTTCCCAGCGCATCATGTCGGCCACGCCGTTGAGTTCGCGGCTGAACATTTTCTGCATGTGCGCGCCGTTCTCCCATTCACGCTCTTGCAGCGCCGCGTTACCCCACAGCCTGATTTCCCAGTCCGGATGGTGATCGATCCAGGTTTGAATACAGTTGTCAGGGCGGATGCTCTCGTCGCCAACCCAGATGAAATGCAGGATTTTAGGGATCATACCGGTCTCGGGAATGTGTTCTTCAATCAGCGACGACGACGCGGTTCTTGCCCGTCTGCTTGGCCTGGTACATCGCCCGGTCGACGCGCGCCAGCAGGCTGGCCTGGTCTTCGTTCGGCAGGCGCAGCGCCACGCCCGCCGAGAAGGTAATCAACAGCTTCTCATTATCGTGCATGAAGAAATGCTTGGTCAGTTCGCGCTGCAGGCGCGTCATGGTCAGCTCGGCCGCCTCGATGCTGGTCTCGGGCAGGATGATCAGGAATTCCTCGCCGCCGAAACGGGCGATCACGTCCATCGAGCGCAGCGTCGCCTTCACGACCTTGGCCAGGTGGCGCAGGGCGTTGTCGCCGGCCAGGTGGCCGTAGGTGTCGTTCAAGCGCTTGAAGTTGTCGAGGTCGAGCAGGGCCACGCACAGCGGCGTATTGCGGCGGTCGGCGCGCGCGCTTTCGCGTTCGAACACGTCGTCCAGGCCGCGCCGGTTCAGGGTGCCGGTCAGCTGGTCTTCGCGCACCAGTTCGCTCATGTGCTGGAGCTTGGCTTCCAGCTCCTTGATCCTGCTTTCCGCTTCCTGCACTTCACGGTGCGCGGCCAGCATGCGGTCGCGCGAAGCGAGCGCCTCGGCCTGCGCCTGCTTCGTTTCGCTCAGCACTTCGTCCAGCACTTCGTTCAGTTCGGTGATGTTGCCGGCGTCGCGGATGCGCTCCGAAAAGCCGCCCAGCTTGTCGTGGTAGTCGGCCGTCGACGCCGCCACCGAACCGAGCCGGTCGATGAAGGTCATCATCATGTTCTTGACGGTTGCTTTCACGTCCGACAAGGTGTGCTTGAGTTGCCCCTGCTTGTAGATCACGTCCTTCAAACTGCGCGTGGCGTCTTCCAGCGCGCGCTGGTCGATCGGACCGGCGATCAGTTCCTGCACGGCCTCGATCTGGCCGCGCATCCAGCTGTCGTCGTCCAGCAGTTCGCTGACGTTCTCGAGCAGCAGTTTGAACAGGCGCAGCAGCAGTTCCTGCTGTTCGCCGGTGTCGCCGCTGTGCAGTTCGATCTGGAAGCACAGTTCCTTCAGGCCGGTCGCGATTTCCTGCAGCGCCGCCTCCCCGTGGGCGATTTTGACGGCCGCGCCGAGCGATTCGGCTTCTTTTGCCAGCGTCGGGCTGGCCGGCAGCAGCGAGGCGAGGGCGAAGGCCAACGTGCGGCTGAGCAGTTCGCGCAGCAGCTTGGTGTCGTTGCTTTCCATGCCATAGGTGACGCCCGGCGGAATTCCGCGCCGCAGGTGCTTTTCCACCAGCTGCGACAGGGCGCGCGCGTAGGCGTCCCAGTCGCGTCCCTTCACCGCCCGGTTCAGGCGGCGGCCGTATTCGGCCAGTTCGCCAGGCGTATCGGTCAGCTGGGTGGCGAAGTCGGCGAGCACGACTTCGGCCGCGCCATGTTGTGCTACGGGGGCGGCGGCGGGTTTCGGCACGCCGGCGATCTCGTCATAGATGTCGCGGTAGGCGTCCGGCGTCGGTGCGATGCGACGCGTGGCCAGTCGTTTGAATGCCTCGCGCGCGATGTCGACGGGATTCTGGGCGGGAGGGGCGGAGTGATTGGACATGATGCAAAGGCCAGGTATTTACTATTGCGTAATGATAAGCACCTTTTCTTTTCGGCATTGTCCGAAAAGAGAGTGAAAAGCGCCTCACTTAGGGGGAATGCCTACTCGACCAGCTGGTTGCGGATCGCGTAATGGGTCAGCTCGGCGCTGGTTTTCAGGTTCATCTTGGCCAGCAGCCGCGCCCGGTATTCGCTCACCGTCTTGACCGACAGCGACAGTTCGCGGGCGATCTCGCTGACCGTCTTGCCCGAGGCGATCATGGTCAGGGTCTGGAATTCGCGGTCCGACAGGCCGTCGTGCGGCGCGCCTTCGTGGTCCGCGCCGACCTGGCTGGCCAGGGCCTGGGCCAGCGTGGCGCTGACATATTTCTGGCCGCCCGCGACCTGGCGGATGGCAGTGACGAGCTCGCGCGGCGCGCTCTGCTTGGTCAGATAGCCCGCGGCGCCTGCTTTCAGGGCGCGGATCGCGTACTGGTCTTCGCGGTGCATCGACAGCATCAGCACGGCCAGTTCGGGGCGCTCCTGCTTGATCTGTTTCAGCACGTCGATGCCGTTACGGTCGGGCATCGAGATATCGAGCAACATCACGTGGCAGCGCGATTTGCGGAACAGCTTGATCGCATCGAGCCCGTTTTCTGCTTCGCCGGCGACGACGATGTCGCGCTGCTCGGCCAGGATCTGTTTCAAACCTTCGCGCACGATGGCATGGTCGTCGGCGATGAATACGCGGATGGTGGCTTTGTCGGTCATTGTTCCCTGATGCTAAGCGCTACGGGCCGGCGGGGGCGCCAGCCTGATCTTGATCGTCACCATCGTGCCACCTCCGGGCGCCGCCGACAAGGTCAACGTGCCGCCCAGCGCGCGCGCGCGTTCGCTCATGCCGCGCAGCCCGAACGAAGCCGGCTTCAAACGGTCGGCCGGTGCGATGCCGCGGCCGTTGTCGCAAATGGCCAGGGTCAGGTGCTGGCGCTGGCGCCGCAGCGTCACGGTTACGCGGGTCGCGCCGGCGTGCTTCGTCACATTCGTCAGCGCTTCCTGGAAGATGCGGAACAGCGCCGCCGCATGGTCCGTGTCGAGCTCGATCTCGCGCTCGGCGCTGCGGAAGATGCAGGCGATGCCCGAGCCCTTTTCGAATTCGCGTGCCTGCCACTCGAGCGCGGCGACGATGCCCAGGTCCAGCGTCGAAGGCCGCAGGTCGAGCGAGATGCGGTGCACGGCGTCGATCGTGCGGTCGACCAGGTCGTCGAGATAGCTGGCTTTTTCCAGCAGCGCGGGCTGCTCCGGCGGCAGGCGCGCGGCCAGCATCGACAGCGCCATCTTGATGGCGGTGAGGTTGCCGCCCAGGTCGTCGTGGATTTCGCGCGCGATGCGTGCCCGTTCCTGCTCCTTCACCTGCTCGATGTGGTCGGTCAGTTCGGCCAGGCGCGCGCGCGACCGCAGCGCGTCCTGCTGCTCGATCTTGCTGTCGGTGATATTGGTCATGATGCCGTCCCACTGCACCCCGCCCGCGGGCGCCGCATGCGGCGTGGCGCGCAGGTTGATCCATTTGACGTCTTTCCAGGCGTCGATCCAGATCCGTCCCTCCCAGTTCCAGCTCGAGAGCGATATTTTCGACACCGCCATCGCTTCCAGGTAGCCCTTGCGGTCTTCCGGCAGGATCAGGCGCAGGAACAGGTCCGGGTCCTGCTGCAGCTGGGCCGGCTGCACCCCGAGCAGGGGCGCGCAGCCTTCGCTCAGGTAAGGGTAGGCGTGGCGTCCGTCGGCGCCGAGCAGGAACTGGTAGACCAGGCCGGGCGTGTGGTTGACGATGGCGTTAAAACGGGCCTGGTACTGTGCGAGCGTGTTCGATGCCGCCAGCTCCGGCGAAAGGTCGTCGCCGATCGCCAGCAGCAGCGCACGGCCGTCGCGACGGGTGCGCAGGAAAGTCAGCTTGGCCGGGTAGCTGCTGCCGTCGGCGCGGCGCAGCTCGGTGCGCAGGCAGCGCGGCTCGCCCAGGTCTTCGGCCAGGTTGTCCAGCAGCGCCCGCAGGTCGGCTTCGCCCAGGCTGGGGACGATGTCGCAGGCGCGCATGCTCGCCAGGGCCGCCGCGTCGTAGCCGAGGTTGGCGCGCGCGCTGGCGTTGAACTCGACCAGGGCCAGCGTGGCGGCGTCGAACAGCAGGATCTCGGCCGGGACGGCATGCATGGGCGCAGCCAGCAGCGGCTCGACGGTCGTCATCCTTCGCTCCCCGGTTTGCGGCGCCGGCGCCAGAGCGAGACGAAGCGGCGCAGGGCGCGCGCGCTGCGCGTGGCATGGCAGCTGCCGAAGGGAATCGACGGTTTGAGTTGATAGCGCAGCCGGCGCAGGGCACGGCGCAGGTTCGACAGGGAGCGGCGCGCGTGGCTGTACATTGGGCTGGCCCGCAGGCGGGCGATGAGCTGGTCTTTGAACATAATGAAGCGATTGTGCCACCGCGCGAACCAGATGAGCGCCAGCAAGGACGGCAGAGTCAGCACATAGATGCGCGCCACCACCATCGCACCGCCCACCTTGGCCACGATAAACACCGCCAGGCCCATGAGCGGATGGCCGTGCGCGATCGCCAGCAGCGCCAGTAGTTTGATTGGCAGCAGCAGCAAGCCGGGCAGGGCGAAGGCCAGCAGCGCCACATACGGCGGCAGGCGGCGGAGCAGGGACTCGAGCGCGCGCAGCGGCGGCCAGGTGGCCATCGCCCCGGCGCAGCGGCTGCCGGTTTCCCACAGCCACTGCTCGGCCAGCAGCAGCAAGGCCACCAGGTAGAGCAGTGGGGCCAGCAGCATGGCGCGCGTGGGATGAGGGCTTGTCATTACGTGCATGATACGGCATTGGCGCCGCGAAACCTTCGGCCACGCTGAGCGCCGGCAACGGTTTCTCGGGGCGCGCGAACTGCGGCTACAATGGACGAATGAACAAGGCATTTGTAAAAGAGTCCGACAACGACGACGATGAAGACGCCGTCGCACTGGCGCAGGCGATTCCGCCGGGCGCCAAGAATTACATCACCCCTGCCGGCTATCAGACCATCAAGGACGAGCTGCTGCAGCTGATCGACGTCGACCGCCCGGAAGTGGTGCGCATCGTGCACTGGGCCGCCTCGAACGGCGACCGCTCGGAAAACGGCGACTACATCTACGGCAAGCGCCGCCTGCGCGAGATCGACCGCCGCATCCGCTTCCTCACCAAGCGCATGGATTCGGCCGCCATCGTCGACCCGAGCGTGCATTACGGGAACGACCAGGTCTTTTTCGGCGCCACCGTCACCTATCTCAACAAGTCAGGGGAAGAGCATACCGTCAACATCGTCGGCATCGACGAGCTCGACCCGCTGAAAGGCAAGATCAGCTGGGTCTCGCCAGTGGCGCGTGCGCTGACCAAGGCGCGCGAGGGCGACCTCGTCACGCTGGAAACGCCGCAGGGCAGCGAAGAACTCGAAATCGTCTCGGTCGCGTACCCGGAGCCGATCACCGACTAGGCTGGTAAGATGGCGAGTTGCTCTCGATAATGCTCGTACGCCTTCCATGAACCGTTCCCCCGACACCGCACCCGCGCCCGACGTCCTGGCCGCGCTGCGGCATGCCACCGCCGCCCGCCACGAACGGCTCGACAGCGCGCTGCCGCTCTCTAGCCTCGACGCCACGCTGGCCGACTACGCCGCGCACCTGCACTTGCTGCAGGACTGGCTGGCGCCCCTGCAGGCCTGGCTGAACGGCTATGGCGACGGGCCGCAAGGTCCCGCCGGGCTCGCGCCGGCGCCGCACCTGGCGCTGATCGAGGCCGACCTGGCCGAGTCTTCGCTGGCCGGTTATGACGGCGCCGAACACCTCGATGCAACACCCTGGCCGCACGATGCCAGCGCCGCCTACCGCTGGGGCGTGGCCTATGTCGTCGAAGGCTCGCAGCTGGGCGGCGCGGTCCTCTATAAACGTCTCGCGCAGCAATTGGCGCCGCATCCGCTGCACTACCTGCGCGGCGCGGGCGAGGGCGGGCCGGGCCCGCGCTGGCGCGCCTTCATGCTGGCGCTACGTGAAGAGGTGAATACGCCGGAGGCCAGCATTGAGGCCTGCGCGGGCGCCTGCGATGCGTTCGATCGGATTCTGGCGCTGGCGTTCGGCCCGGATTCAGGACAAACACGATTCCCATTGGAACGGCACGAGCTTTGATGCGAATAAACTGCCGCCTTTGGCCCAGTGGATCGCATGGCATCGCATCACATAACTATCCATGAGTGACACAGCGAGTCAGGGCTTCCTGCTCACGCGCCACTGGCGCGATGCCGGCAACCACGGCGACGATGGGATCGGCGGCGTCGAGGTCGAGCTCTGGCTCGCCACCGACGACGGTCCACGCCGCCTGCGCCTGCCGGCGGCGGAGGCGGTCGCCTTTGTCCCGGCCGAGCAGGAGTCAGCGGTGCGGAGCCTGTTGCAGCGGGAACGCGGTGTCGAACTGCGCCCGCTGGCCTTGTGCGACTTCCGCGGGCGTCCTGTGCTTGGGCTGTACTGCCGCCACTACCGCCATCTGCTGCGGCTGGAGAAACGCCTGCGTGAGCACGGGATCGACGTCTACGAGGCGGACATCCGTCCGCCCGAGCGCTACCTGATGGAGCGCTTCATCACGGCGCCGGTGGCGTTTACGGGCACGCCGGCCCCCGACGACCCCGCGCTGCTCCTGGCCGCACACCTGAAACCGGCGCCCGGCTACCGTCCGCGGCTGCGCACCGTCTCGCTCGACATCGAGACCACCATGCAGGGCGAGTTGCGCTCGATCGGCCTGGAAGGCTGCGGCCAGCGCCAGGTGTACATGCTGGGACCGCCGAATGGCGACCCAACCGGGCTCGATTTCGATCTGGAGTATTGCGACACCCGCCTGGCATTGCTGGAGAAGCTGGAAGCGTGGATGACGCGCCACGATCCGGACGCCATCATCGGCTGGAGCGTGATCGGGTTCGACCTGCGCGTGCTGCACGAGCACGCCGAACGCCTGCGGCATCCCTTGCGCATTGGCCGCGGGGGCGCATCGATGGAATGGCGCACGAATGCCAAGGCCAGCTCGGAGCGCGAGGCGCGTTATTTCGCGGGCCTGCCGGGCCGGCTGGTCATCGACGGCATCGAGGCGCTGCGCTCGGCCACCTGGAGCTTCCCTTCGTTCAGCCTGGAGAACGTGGCGCAAACCCTCCTGGGCGAGGGTAAAGCAATCGATCATCCCTACGACCGCATGGCCTCCATCGACCGCATGTTCGCGCAGGACAAGCCGGCCCTGGCGCGCTACAACCTGAAGGACTGCGAACTGGTCACCCGCATTTTCGAGAAGACCGGTTTGATGACCTTCCTGCTGGAGCGCGCCAGCGTCACCGGCCTGGCGGCGGACCGCAGCGGCGGATCGGTCGCCGCGTTCGAGCACGCCTACATTCCGCTGATGCATCGCCTGGGCCGGGTGGCGCCCAACATCGGCGACGTGCCCGGTGCGGACAGCCCGGGCGGCTTCGTCATGGATTCGCGTTCGGGCCTCTACGATTCGGTGCTGGTGCTCGACTACAAAAGCCTCTACCCGTCGATCATCCGCACCTTCCTGATCGATCCGGTGGGGCTGGTGGCGGGGCTGGAGAAGCTTGAGGCCGACACCGTGCCGGGCTTTCGCGGCGCGCACTTTTCGCGCACCCGGCACTGCCTGCCCGGCATCGTCAAGCGCGTGTGGGAGGACCGGGACGCGGCCAAGCGCGCCGGGAACCAGCCATTGTCGCAGGCCCTGAAGATCATCATGAACGCCATGTACGGCGTGCTCGGGACCACCGGCTGCCGCTTCTTCGATGCGCGGCTGGCTTCTTCGATCACCATGCGCGGCCACGAGATCATGCACCGCACGCGCGCGCTGATCGAGGCGCGCGGCTACCAGGTCATCTACGGCGACACGGACTCCACTTTCGTGTGGTTAGGTGAGGCCCATGCCGACGTTGACGCGCTGCGCATCGGGCGCGAACTGGTCGAGCATGTGAATGGCTGGTGGCGTACGCACCTGCGCGACGAGCTCGGGCTCGAGAGTGCGCTCGAGCTGGAGTACGACACCCATTTCCGGCGCTTCCTGATGCCGACCGTGCGCGGCTCCGACGAAGGCAGCAAGAAGCGCTATGCCGGCCTGGCCGGCACGCCCGGCGGTGGCGAGGAGATCGTGTACAAGGGCCTGGAGACGGTGCGCACCGACTGGACTCCGCTGGCGCAGCAGTTCCAGCAGGGCCTGTTCGGCCGCATCTTCCGGCGCGAACCCTACGAGGACTACGTGCGCGACTACGTGGCGTCTACCCTGCGCGGAGACTTCGACGACCTGCTCGTCTACCGCAAGCGTTTGCGCCGGCCGCTGCAGGAATACGAACGCAACGTGCCGCCCCACGTGCGCGCCGCGCGCATGGCCGACGACTTCCATATCGCCCAAGGCCGGGGAGCGCAATACCGCAACGGAGGCTGGATCCGCTACCTGATAACGACCGCCGGGCCCGAACCGATGGAAGCTTTGCGTTCGCCGGTCGACTACGAACACTACCTGGTCAAGCAGCTGGAACCCGTTGCCGACGGCATCCTGCCTTTTGTCGGCGACAGTTTCGCGCGCCTTACCAGCCCGCAGGGCGCGTTATTTTGACGCCATTCCCGGATT
The DNA here is from genome assembly GCF_059134155.1 of Massilia sp. FBCC-B171. Taxonomy (NCBI): domain Bacteria; kingdom Pseudomonadati; phylum Pseudomonadota; class Betaproteobacteria; order Burkholderiales; family Oxalobacteraceae; genus Massilia; species Massilia sp. FBCC-B171. The sequence goes on from NZ_CP101443.1 coordinate 1,333,930, forward strand.
AACTACACTGCGCCTTTGATTTTTACGTGCTGCATACAATGCTTACTCAACAAGGCGAAGCTTGTTGATTGCTTGAACGGATGACTTCAGCAAATCGTTTTGTAGCGGTCACCTGCATTCGGCGGGCGCCAAGCGCTCGACGCCGAGGCCGTCAAGCCGGTTTGCGAACGGGCCTATGCCTTCCTGTGCGAGCAAAAGGAAGACAAGCTGGCCGAGGAATATGCCGAGCGTTGGCGGCGCCAGAATGCGCTGGGCGCGGCAGGCGCATGATTAATGAAAAAGCCCACTGAATAGTGTAATGCCGTTCAGTTAAGACTGAACGGCATTTTTCTTTTGTGGTGTTGTAAACGTTAGCTCAGGCTGTTAACCTGCGTCACCATGTTTGATGACGCGCTCCATTTTCTTGTACAAGCTCAGGAAGCCCCGGATTGGGCGCGCCTGGGACAGCACTTGCCGTACGAGTGGATTGAGCAAGCGGTTACTTACACAGGAAAGGCGAGCATCCGGCAGCGCCGTTTGCCAGCCGAGCAAGTGGTGTGGCTGGTCGTCGCTTTGGCACTGTATCGTCATCAGTCCATTAGCGAAGTCGTGGACGACCTGGATTTGGCGCTGCCGGATGCACAGGCACCGTTCGTCAGCAAAAGCGCAGTAGCGCAAGCGCGGCAGCGTCTTGGCGCCGAGCCGCTACGGGCACTGTTCGATATATCAGCGAAGGCATGGTCGGAACAGGATCGCAAGCAATACCTGTTCAAGGGGTTGAGCCTGTTTGCGATGGACGGCACGACGCTCAAGACTGCCGACACCGCCGAGCACCGTGAGCATTTCGGCGAGCAGGTATATCCCAGCGGCCGGATCTCGAGCTATCCGCAAGTACGCGGCGTGACCTTGACCGCAGTACCGACCCACTTGATTCGCGACGCGAAATTTGGCCCTTACGGGATCAGCGAGATGCTCTATGCCAAAGAGCTGCTTGCATCGATTCCGGATGACTCCCTTACCGCTTTCGACAAAGGTTTTTTGTCGGCCGAAATTCTGTGTGGGCTGACCAAGGGCGGCGTCAACAGACACTTCATCATTCCATCCAAGGCTAACACCAAATGGGAAGTCGTCGGCGGCACACCTGACGATGCCGTCATTGAAATGAAGGTATCGCCCCAAGCACGCAAGAAGTGTCCAGATTTGCCTGAAACATGGCGCGTCCGTGCCATCACGATCATTGATCAGAGTGCACGCAAACACGTACTGCTCACATCGTTGTTTGACACCAAGCGCTACACGGGCAAGGACATCGCCGCTTGCTACACGCAACGCTGGCGGATCGAGACGAGCTACCGCGAACTCAAGCAAACGATGATGGGCATGGCCTTAACACTACGTAGTCGCACCGTCGAGGGCGTCTATCAGGAAATTTGGGGCGCCCTAACTGCCTACAACTTGATACGGCTGGAGATGGCCAAGGCCGCACTCGAAGTGAAATGCGAACCGACCGAGATCAGCTTCATCCGCGCCTTTCACGTCATCCAGTACGAACTGCATTGGGCAGCGGTGACCCGAGCATACGGCAAGCTGCCTGCCTTGATGCAGCGTCTTCGCCAACGCCTGGTGATGCTCCTGAATGAAGAACGGCCCGGTCGAAAAATCGACCGGGCCGTCAAAGCCTTACCTCAGCGTTATACCGTCCGTGTGCTAAAAAGAGACCTTAACTGAACGGCATTACACTGAATAGTGGGCTTTTTGATGAGTACAGATACTGAATCAGGCGCGCTCGCGCTCGACCCGGTTCACGCCCGCCACGCGCCGCAGGTTACGGATCAAGTGCGCCAGGTGCACCCTGTCCTTCACCTGGATCGTGAAGCGCAGCTGGGTCATCATGTTCTCGTCGTCCTCGTCCATGCCGACATAGGTGATGTTGCCGTCGGACTCGCCGATTTCCGCCGCCACGCGCGCAAGGATGCCTTTTTCGTTGTTGATCAACAGGCGGATGCGGCAGTCGAAGCGGCGGTTCAGTTCCTCGCCCCACTGCACGGCGATCCAGCGGTCCGGTTCCTTCACACGCAGGCGTTTTGCAGGCAGGCAGTCGCAGGTGTGCACGACCAGGCCCTGGTCGCGGCGCAGCTGGCCCGTGATCTGGTCGCCCGGGATCGGCAGGCAGCAGGGCGCCAGTTGCACCGAGACGCCTTCGCTGCCGTAGATCGTCACCGGATCGATGTCGCCGGCCATCGGCATGTTCGACGACGGCACGGCGGCCGACTCGCCTTCGATCAGGCCGAAGATGTGGCGCGCGACGAGTGCCGGCATGCGCTTGCCGATGCCGATGTCGGCGTACAGCTCGTCCATCGACTGTACCGGGAATGTCATGCAATCCGACCGAAAAACTTTGCTAGCCCGAATCCACATTACGTTCGTGTTAGCCGTCTGCATGCTCGGCATCATGTCCCTCATCGTCCTCGGCCCGACCGCCTTCTGGCTCAGCGTCTGGCCAAAAAAGTTCCTGTTTGCCTGGCCGATCGCCTTCGTCCTGACCTGTTAGTGAGCGAGTTCGGGTTTCAATCGCGCCGGTCCGTGGAACTTCAGTATTCAGACTAGGCTCCTTGAAGAAAACTTGATTCGTGTCAAATGTAGTTAGCTAATCTGCGAGCTTGAGCTCGAGTTCGCTAAGATCGATATTTCTTGGCGCAAATCTCATGACCGTAAGGAGTTCTGCAGATGACAAACGCCCATGAGTCGGTCGTTCAGACGAAAGCTTTCTCTGAGTCTGCGTCATCGCGTCCGTATGGTGCTGGGCTGAGTCAGCAGAGCAGGCTCATCACCTTGGTAACGTCCCAGAACTGTGGACTTCCAGAGTCGCTGGTGGCGGAACAGTTTGCCGGGCGTGAAGCGGTCAACGAGCTGTTCAGTTTCGAAATCGACGCCCTGAGCGTGTCGACGGACCTCGATCTGTCCAGCTTTATCGGTGAACAGCTCACAGTCACCCTGTTGCAGCCTGCTGGTGGCCGGCGCGCCTGGCACGGCATGTGTACTCATGCATTCTGGTCCGGTGCAGACGGTGGGGTAGCCCGTTACCGGTTACGGATGGAGCCTGCTTTGTCGCTACTCGCCCTTCGCCAGGATTGCTATATATTCCAAGGCAAGAACGTGCGCGAAATCGTCACCGAGCTTCTAGCCGATTACCCGCAAGTCCGCTTCGATTTCGACATCACGCAAGAGTTGCTCATCCGTCCGATCTGTACGCAATACCGGGAAACTGATTTTGAATTCTTCGGGCGCTTGCTAGCGTCGGAAGGGCTGAACTGGCGTTTCGAGCACGACCAGGTGGGCTTTGACGATCGCGACCGTCTTGGGCATGCAACGCATCGGCTGGTCATTTTCGACAGCAGGGCAAGGGCGCCCGCGATGCCCGATGGACGAGCTATCCGTTTCCACGGAGTGCGGGCGACAGATACTGACGACGCGATTGATGCGTTCTCGGCGCGCAGACGCGTGTCGGGCAACGCAGTAGCCATCAGCAGTTGGAACCCGTCGCAACTGCTTGCCCCGGGCGCTGAACTGGAATCCATTCTGGATGCGGGCGAACTGCCTGTGCTCCAGACTTACGACGGCAGCGGTGAAGGCGACACGGGAAGCGCCGAGGCCGCCCGACAGGGCGAACTCATGCTGCAGGCGCTGGAGTTGAAGAATAAGTTCTTCCAGGGTGCCGGCGCGGTTCGGCGACTGCGCCCAGGCCACGCGTTTCTACTTACCCAACACGACAGGTATCCGGAGGGGCGGAATAGCTTTAACGTACTTTGGGTGCGCCACGAAGCGCGCAATAACTTCGATACCGGGATCGCCAGCGCCGCAGCCAACACAGTCGAGAACGGCACTTACCGGAACACATTCGCGTGTGTCCGCGATGAGGTCGCCATTGTTCCCGACAGAATGGCGCTCACCTATCCCTGTACAGCCCAAGGACCACAGGCAGCGCTCGTGGTCGGTTTGGCCGGCTCCGTGGTGACAACGACACGCGACCACCAGGTGAAGGTCCAGTTCGCATGGCAGCGTGGTGGCGAACCAAACGCAGGCGGGCTTGAGCACAATACCGATCATCAAGGCAACGCACCAGGTGACGAGAGGTCTGGAACCTGGGTTCGCGTCGCCGAGGCCTTGGCCGGTCCCAATTGGGGAACGCAATTCACGCCGCGCATCGGAACCGAAGTGCTGGTCGACTTCATTGAGGGCAACATCGACCGGCCTGTGATTGTCGCCCAGCTTTACACAGGTGCCGACTTGCCGCCGTTTGCGGCTGGCGTCGATTCCGGCGTCAACCATGCCGGCATGCTATCGGGCATCCACACGACGAGCTTCGACGGCAGCGGCTACAACCAGTGGCAACTCGACGATACGAACGGCCAGTTACGTACGCGTCTTGCGAGCAGCAGCGCGACAACCGAATTGAACCTCGGGTACCTGATTCAGCAGGCCGCGTCATCTGCCCAGCGCGGCGGCTATCGCGGCAGCGGCTTCGAGCTGCGCACGGATGCATGGGCCGTGCTGCGGGGAGGCGAAGGGGTATTGCTGTCGACCAGTACGCGGGCGCGGCAGGGAAGCGGCGTCACATCCACACAGATGGATGCGGCTGAGGCGGTATCGCTGTTGAAGGGCGCACAGTCGCTGGGCAACACGCTGAGCGAAGTTGCGAATCAGCAACAGGCGCTGGTCAGCAAGGACGCTGCGAAAGCGCAGGTCGATTTTATCGAACAGCTCGATCCGAAGGCCAAGGGCAAGTATACGGGTGCGATCAACGGACAGCAGGCTGTCAAGGCGAAGAACGGATCGCGTGACCTCGATGCCGGGCAAGCGGTCGAGAAGTTCGGATCGTCGATCGTGCTGATGGATTCGGCAGCCAGCATCAATTGGGCGACGCCGGCATCGACTGTTATCTTCGCTGGACAGCAGATGCACTGGACTATGCAATCGGATCTGCACATGACGGCAGCGCATACCGTATCGTCAGTCGCTGGCAGCGCTGCGAATTTCTTCGCCCATTCAGGGGGTATCCAGGCCATCGCCGCGAATGGCCCGGTATCTTTGCAGGCTCATACCAATCAGCTGGAAATTCTAGCGGACCAAGCCGTTACCGTCATATCGGTCAACGACAGCATCGAGATCAGCGCCAAGGAAAAGATCGTGCTGCAGGCGGGGAAATGCGCGGTCACGCTCGACGGACAAAATATCACTTTCGCATGCCCTGGGAAATTCTCAGTCAAGGGCGGGAAGCATTTGTTTGACGCCGGTGCTCGTAAAGAGGCATCAGTTACAAGGCTACCCGACAGCCGATTGAAGCTTTTCGACGAAGGTTTCGTTTTGCGGGACGAGGACACAGGCTCGCCCCTACCGAACTATCCCTACCGAATCGTCCGAGCGGATGGATCAATCGAGGCTGGAATAACGGACGCGGAAGGTCGGACACACGTCGTTTCCTCGGCCGAAATTGAGGAGATAAACATCGAGATTCCTCGCCTATAAAGGTTTCTTTTCCATGGCCACCACAAAATTCAAGAATGCGGGAAACGCCAGTACCAACCCTGTCGAGAACAAGGTTCGAAAGGAGATCAGGGTAAAAGTCGGGCCGGCGGGAATCGCCCGGATTGTCTTCCTCAATAGCGACGGTACCGAAGCAAACAGCGTCAAGCAGTTCGTCAACCTGAGCGAGTCGGAGAGCTTTGTGGACGGAAAAATCGTTCCAAATGTCTACCGCGCTGGCGATCAAATCCGACTAAAGGTGCTCTTCAATAAGCCTGGCACTTATCCATTCATGGTCAAGTGCGAACCGCTTGAGGGCAACGCTCGGTACAGTGCAGGAGAGTTGGCGCGGAATGATCGCTTCACCTATCAGAAAGAACAAAAGTCTTACACAACTGGAAGCGATGGAAGCCTGGCCTTGCCGCTCGAAGATTTCTTCGTGGGCGCTGCGGGCAAGGATAGATATGTATTTCGCGCTACCGACGCAAGCGGCGTAACGGTATCGACCGGGAATCTGGAAGTGCACCGGTTGATCTACTACGTAGAGCTAAAGATGCGTTCGCTTACTTCATGTGCGGCCAATCTGGCGCTAGCGGAACAGGTGTACGCAAAGCACCACATCAAACTGCTGAAGTTGCCCGCGGTCGAGATGGCTTTCATGCCCAACATCGGACAGCAGAACGATGTTGACACATTTATGGCCGATGCTAAGAGAGCCTATTCCACGTCGTTAGCTGTCGGAAAGCAGCCTCATGTGATAGCGATTGCGTACACCGGGCACTTAGCAGTAAAGAAAACAAATCTGCTCGTTCCAAAGTTGTCAGTTGCGGTCGGGCCGGGAAGCTCACCAGTGCTAATTGCTATCCTTAAAAAGGGGAGGGGCTCCGAAATTCCGGAGTCTTATTATTTGTGGCAGGGCCTCGTGCCAGGGGAAAGCTGGCTCGTGTCAGCCAGATTTATTAAAAATGGGGGGGCGCCCGCCGATGCAATCAGCATCCCGCCCGAGAAATGCACTCCAGTGTCAAGCAGTGCTGCCTCTCCTCACGGGGCTCAAGTCGTGCAAATTGACGTAAGCGCGCTGCCGCATGCGATTGGCACTATCGAGCTCGTCGTAAATATTGTCGACAGGATGCGAGGCGGAATTTCATTCCCTGGCGGGAACCTGATTTGCGTTTGCACAAAAGCATGGTGGTCGACCGTTGACACTAAAATGCAGAACGAAGTGATCGTCCACGAATTAGGGCACAAAATGGGCATGGTGGCAGATGGTCGCGGGAAGCTGCCTGACAAAATTGTTAGTCTGTACGACGATGCGAAAGGACACCGTGGAAACCATTGCTTTTATGGCCTTCCTGCGACTCAGACCCGTTATGACTCCGATGCCGACCTAAGCGGTTCCAAGTGCGTAATGTATGGTGCAGCCAATGAACTTAGCGACTTCTGCGTCAATTGCGCGCCGGCTGTTTCGAAAGTCGATTTGAGCGACGGCTGGGACCCGTTTTAATGTGCTCTTGGTCTCAATTACTCGCGACTGCCGTTTGCGTCTTGAGCCTACCGGTAATCGTCAGCGGCAACGCTCTATCCCAACAACCCGATTCGTCGGTCGCTCATCCGGCCACCCCGTCCAGTTCAACGCTAAACAAAATTATGACCGACGACAAAATGTTCGAGAACGTGCCATTTGACACGAATAAGCAGACGGCCTGCTCCCCGGCAGACCCAGGAATCGATTGGCTTGGAGTCAAAGTGCGCGCCCCTTCGCAAGTTTTTATACCCGACAAAGGCGCTTCCCACTCGGCGCTCATCATGCCTTTGTGCGGGATTTATACTATGAACGTCGCAAAGGCAATACGGCATCCCTGGCCGCTAATGCTGATCGTTACCGACATTGCAACTGGAATAACGTACCGTGGTCCGATCGTCGATCGAGACCCGCACCCGAGAGTCCCGCCCCCACCGTCGCCCCCCCTTAATCCCGCTGACTATGAAGATCAGGACTTCGGCAGCTACTTCAACTTCGATGTAGCGTCGTATGTGTCGCTGCCGCTGCAGGCCGCGCGTTATCGCGTAAAGGTCGAGTGGCATGGCTATGAGTCGAACGAGGTAATCATCGCTGTTGTTCAGCGTCCGTAGCGATCATTCTGATGCGCTCCCTGGCCCCCTTATTCGCCGCCGCTGTTTGCGTTCTGTATTTGCCTGCACACGCAAGCAATTACCCTCTATCCCAACAAACCTCGTCGCCTGTCCAGCACCCGACGACCTTGCGCAGCTTAATGGTGGACAAAATGATGACAGATGACAAAGCATTCGACCAGGTACCGTTTGACACGGAAGAGCAGAATGCTTGCTCGCCGCCAGATCCTGGTTTTGGCTGGCGTGGGCTGAAGGTGCGCGCCCCTTCGCAGGTTGTCTTGCCTGGCAAGGACGCACTACGATCGGTGCTGCGCATTCCCTTGTGCGGGATATATTGCCTGGACCTTGTCAAAGTGATGCAACATCCTGGGCGAATGATGTTGGTCGTTACCGACGATATCTCTGGAAAAACGTATCGGGGCGCAATCGTGGATCGAGATCCAAACCCGACAATTCCTCCGCCGCGCTCGGCTCCGATTGATCCCGCCATCTACGAAAATCAAGCGTTTGGTAGCTACCTTAACGTCGATGTGGCGTCCTACGTAGCGCTGCCCTTGCAGCCTGCCCGCTATCGCGTGAAGGTCGAATGGTCGGGCTACGAGTCGAACGAGGTAAGCGTTGAAGTTGTCCAGCGCCGCTAACCGCGCATAGGTCTTATGGCGCCTGCGGTCGAGCCGATACGAGGTAGCAGTTCAAAAGGGGGGGCTGTTCGCCCCCCCCGGCTGCAAGTCAGGCCCGCTCGCGCTCGACCCGGTTCACGCCCGCCACGCGCCGCAAGTTGCGGATCAAGTGCGCCAGGTGCACCCTGTCCTTCACCTGGATCGTGAAGCGCAGCTGCGTCATCATGTTCTCGTCGTCCTCGTCCATGCCGACATAGGTGATGTTGCCGTCGGACTCGCCGATCTCGGCCGCCACGCGCGCGAGAATGCCTTTTTCGTTGTTGATCAACAGGCGGATGCGGCAGTCGAAGCGGCGGTTCAGCTCCTCGCCCCATTGCACGGCGATCCAGCGGTCCGGCTCTTTCACACGCAGGCGTTTTGCAGGCAGGCAGTCGCAGGTGTGCACGACCAGGCCCTGGTCGCGGCGCAGCTGGCCCGTGATCTGGTCGCCGGGGATCGGCAGGCAGCAGGGCGCCAGTTGCACCGAGACGCCTTCGCTGCCGTAGATCGTCACCGGATCGATGTCGCCCGCCAGCGGCATGTTCGACGACGGCACGGTGGCCGACTCGCCTTCGATCAGGCCGAAGATGTGGCGCGCGACCAGCGCCGGCATGCGCTTGCCGATGCCGATGTCGGCGTACAGCTCGTCCATCGACTTGGCCGACGATTCATTGAGCAGGCGCTCGATCGTGGTCGACGACAGCGCCGGCTCGATATTGCGCGCGGCGAGCGCCTGGCCCAGCAATTCCTGGCCCAGTTCCACCGACTCGTTGACGTTGATCGTGCGCAGGTGATGGCGGATCGCCGAGCGTGCCTTGCCGGTGCGCACATAGCTGAGCCAGACCGGGCTCGGGCGCGATTCGGCGTCGGTCACGATCTCGACGATGTCGCCGTTGTGCAGCTCGGTGCGCAGGTGCTGGGTTTCGTTGTTGATCTTGACCGCCACCGTGTGGTCGCCGATGCCGGTGTGGATCGAGTAGGCGAAATCGAGCGCCGTGGCGCCGCGCGGCAGGGCGATGATCTTCGACTTCGGCGTGAACACATAGACCGAGTCCGGGAACAGGTCGACCTTGACGTGTTCGAGGAATTCGGCCGAGTCGCCGGTCTGCTGCTGGATGTCGAGCAGCGACTGCAGCCAGGCGTGGGTACGCTGCTGCAGGTCCGACATGTTCTGGTCGCCCGTCTTGTACAGCCAGTGCGCGGCCACGCCGGATTCGGCGGTACGGTGCATGTCCTGGGTGCGGATCTGGAATTCGACCGGGGTGCCGTAAGGACCGATCAGGGTCGTGTGCAGCGACTGGTAGCCGTTCAGTTTGCGGATCGCGATGTAATCCTTGAACTTGCCCGGCATCGGCTTGTACAGGCCGTGCAGGGTGCCCAGCGTGACGTAACAGTTCGGCACCGTGTCGACCACGATGCGGAAGCCATACACGTCGAGCACCTGCGAGAACGACAGGTGCTTGTTACGCATCTTTTTATAGATGCCAAACAGCGTCTTTTCGCGGCCGTAGACTTCGGCGTGGATGCCGCCGATCGAGAGCGTGTGCTTGACCGCTTCCAGGATCTTCTTGACCACTTCGCGCCGGTTGCCGCGCGCCGCCTTCACCGCTTTTGACAGCGTGCGGTAGCGCAGCGGGTACAGGTGCGAGAAGGCGAGGTCCTGCAGCTCGCGGTAGATGTTGTTCAGGCCGAGGCGGTGCGCGATCGGCACGTAGACTTCCATCGTCTCGCCCGCGATGCGGCGCTTCTTGGCCGGCGCCATCACGCCCAGCGTGCGCATGTTGTGCAGGCGGTCGGCCAGCTTGATCAGGATAACGCGCACGTCCGACGCCATGGCCAGCAGCATCTTGCGGAAGTTTTCCGCCTGCGCCTCGACCAGGCTCTGGAACTCGATCTTTTCCAGCTTGGACAGGCCGTCCACTAAGGTGGCGACCGGCGCGCCGAAGCGTTCGATCAGCTCTTCCTTCTTGACGTCCTGGTCTTCGATCACGTCATGCAGCAGCGCGGCCATGATGGCCTGGGCATCGAGCTTCCACTCGGCACAGATTTCGGCGACGGCGATCGGATGGGAGATATACGGCTCGCCCGACTTGCGGACCTGGCCCAGATGCATCTCGTCAGAGAAGCGGTAGGCTTCCTTGACCTTCTTGAGTTCGGCGGGGGTGAGGTAGTCCGAGAGCTTGTCGATCAGGTAGGTGACCGAGGCGACACCGATGGCGTTGGGCTCAGGGACTTCTTGCGGCTTGCCCGGGCGTTTGGCCCGGGTGGTGGTATTGCCTGAATGAGTCGAGTCCGGGGGAAGCAGGTTCATGTTATGTCGATCAGCGGTGTAGTGACAGAATAACAGAAGTGAGGGTCGACACAGTCAGGCGCACCGGGGCTATTACATTGGCACTTTTTTCAGCATTTCGACGCCGACTTTACCGGCGGCGATTTCGCGCAGGGCGACGACGGTCGGCTTGTCCTTGGCTTCGACTTTCGGGGTGTGACCCTGCAGCAGCTGGCGCGCGCGGTAGGTCGCAGCCAGGGTCAGCTGGAAGCGGTTAGGGATGTTTTTGAGGCAATCTTCGATGGTGATACGGGCCATTTGTAGCTCCTGGATAGACAATATAACGACGACGCGTCAACGACGCGAAGGATTACGTTGGTTGGTGCGCGTGGATTCCCAGCTGGGCAAACAGCGAGGCGTTGCGGGCTGCCTGTTGGGCGAAGCGGCAACGTGTCGCCTGGACAATCGCCCGCAGCTCGGACAGGGCGACATTGAACTCTTCGTTGATGATAGCATATTCGAACTCGGGAGCGTGAGCGATCTCACCCCCGGCAGCCAGTAAACGGCGCGTGATGATGTGCGGTTCGTCGGTGCCGCGCTTGTGCAGGCGTTGCTCGAGCGCCTCGATCGACGGCGGCAGGATGAAAATGCCGGACGCATCGGGGAATTGCTTCTTCACCTGGCGCGCGCCTTGCCAGTCGATTTCCAGCAGGATATCGGTGCCGGTCTTCATCTTGTCTTCCACGGTCAGGCGGCTGGTGCCGTAGTAATTGCCGTGCACTTCAGCCCATTCCAGGAACTCGCCACGCTCGGCGCGGGCGACGAAATCCTCGGCGCTCGTGAAATGGTATTCGCGGCCATCCTGCTCGCCCGGACGCGGCGCTCGCGTGGTGGTCGAGATCGACAGCTGGATGCCCGGCTCCTGCGCCAGCAGCGCGTTGACCAGGGTCGATTTGCCGGCGCCGGAAGGTGCGGCGACGACGAACAGGCTGCCGGAGAAAGCGGTGGTGATCATGGGGTGGTCCTTTGTTTCTGCGAATTCATGTCGCGATTGTTCATCATAGTGCTGAACGCGTGGGCGGGAAACCCGCCCACCCTACGTGTATGCCAGTAATTTCACCGATATACCCGTAGGGTGGGCGGGTCCCCCGCCCACGCGTTCAAGCGGCGCGTGCAAACCACGCCGCCATTCAAATTGTGATTACTCCAGGTTCTGCACCTGCTCCCGCATCTGCTCGATCAGGAGTTTGAGTTCCATCGACGCATCCGCCAGCTCCTTCACCGAGGCCTTGGCGCCCAGCGTATTGGCTTCGCGGTTCAGCTCCTGCATCATGAAGTCGAGGCGCTTGCCGACCTGGCCGCCTTTTTTCAGGATGTGGCGCGTCTCGTTCAGGTGCGCGGACAGGCGCGACAATTCTTCGGAAACGTCGATCCGGATGCCATACAAAGTGACTTCCTGGCGAATCCGCTCGAATACTTCCTGGCGCGTCAGCGTCGACGGGTTGCCGTGGCCGGCCAGGCCCAGCGCGTCCTGCATGCGCTCGACCGCCTTTTGCTGGAATTGCGAAATCACCTGGGGAATGAGCGGGGTGATGCGCTTGACGATCGCTTCCATCGAATCGATGCGCGACTGCAGCATCGTTTCCAGGGCCGCGCCTTCGCGGCGACGGCTGTCGACGAAGGCGGCGATCGTTTTCGCGGTGAGGGCGGCAACATCGGCCTGGAGCGACTCCTGGCCGATGTGCGCTTCCTCGACCACGCCGGGCCAGCGCAGCAGTTCGGCCACCGTCATCGGCTGCGCTTGCGTGAAGTGCTGCGTGACCTCGGCCTGCAGGCGCGCCAGGTCGGCCAGCAATTCCGCATTCAGCGCCTGGGCGCCGCCGGCGACCTTGCGGCCGAAGGACAGGCGCGCTTCGACCTTGCCACGCGTGATGGCGGCCATGATGGCGGCGCGCAGGTCCGGTTCCAGCGCGCGCAGCTCGTCGTTAATGCGGAACTGAAGATCGAGGAAGCGCGAATTGACGCTCTTGATTTCGATCGTGAGGGTGCCGGCAGCGCCTTCGCTGGTGGCGACCGCATAACCTGTCATGCTTGAAATGCTCAATTCTGTCCCCGGTTTTTAGAGCGCCTACCAAAAGCCCCATGGCGGCGTTGCATTCGTCTCGCCGTACTAAAGTACTGTCTTCGACGAATGCGCCTTGCCCTGGAACTTTTGGTCGACGCTCTTTATTCTTTACAAGACCGACATTTATCCACACAATCGCCGTGTTATGCAAGGAACTCTTCAGTATGGCCGCACAAAATAACGCACCCTTGCCGGAAGGGCTGGAGATTGCCGGATATCGCATTGTAAAGAAAATCGCGTCTGGCGGGTTCAGTATTGTCTATCTTGCATATGATGGCGAGGGCAATGCCGTCGCCATCAAGGAATACCTGCCCAGCGCGCTGGCATTGCGCCAGCCCGGCGAACTCGCACCCGTCATCGCGAGGCCCAACCAGCCCCTGTTCCGGATCGGCCTGAAGTGCTTTTTCGAAGAGGGGCGGGCACTGGCGCGCATCAACCATCCGAACGTGGTGCGCATCGTGAACTTCTTCCGCGCCAACGACACGGTGTACATGGTGATGGCCTACGAATCGGGCCAGTCGCTGCAGGAACACATCGCCCGCACCAGGGGAAAAGGCGAGCGCCTCGGCGAAAGCTTCATCCGCAAGACCTTCGACGGCGTCTGCCGCGGCCTGCGCGAAACCCATGCGAACAAGCTGCTGCACCTGGATTTAAAGCCGGCCAACATCTACCTGCGCAGCGACGGCTCGCCCATCCTGCTCGACTTCGGCGCCGCGCGCCAGGCGGTCGGGGTGGACGCGCCGATGCTCGCGCCCATGTATACGCCCGGCTTCGCGCCGCCCGACCTGTACGCCAAGGGCCTGGCGCTCGGTCCCTGGTCCGATATCTACAGCCTCGGCGCGGCCATGTTCGCCTGCATGACGAGCGCGCCGCCGCAGGCGGCCGATGCACGCAAACTCGACGACAAGCTGGGTGCGCAGTTCGATCAGCTCGCGCTCCTCTACTCGCCCGAGCTGGTAGCGGTGGTGCGCGCCTGCCTCGCGCTCGATCCGATGGCGCGCCCGCAGAGCGTGTTCGCGGTACAGAAGGTGCTGCAGGCAGCGCCCGCCATGCCGAGCGCCGCCGCACCGCAAGAAGCGGCCGCGCCTGCCGGCGGCCTGCGCGGCCTGGTCAAGCGCGCCCTCAAGCGCCGCTAGCCAGTCATTCAATTACGCCTATCAAGGCAACCAGGAGCCAGAATGCAGTTTTCCGTCTACCAGCAAAGCCATATCGGCGGGCGCAAGGTCAACCAGGACCGCATGGGCTACTGCTTCACGCGCGACGCGCTGCTGCTGGTGCTGGCCGACGGCATGGGCGGCCACCAGCATGGCGAGATCGCCGCGACCATCGCGATGCAAACTTTGTCGATGATGTTCCAGATGCAGGCCCGGCCCTATATCAAGAAGCCGGAGCGCTTCCTCGAGGAAGCCTTCCAGCAGGCGCACCGCGACATCCTCGCCTACACCGCGCGCCACAAGCTGCCGGAAAGCCCGCGCACGACGGTCGTCGCCTGCCTGGTGCAGCACAACTGCGCGGTCTGGGCCCACTGCGGCGACTCGCGCCTGTATTGGGTGCGCGGCAACGGCGTGCTGGCGCAGACGCGCGACCACTCGCACCTCGAATACCTGATCGCCAAGGGCCTGGCCAGTCCCGCCGATCGCGCAAGCCACCCCGACCGCAACAAGCTGTATAACTGCATCGGCGCCGGCACCACGCCGCGCGTCGAGCTCTCGCGCCAGGCCGGCCTGGAGCCGGGCGACGTGCTGCTGCTGTGTTCCGACGGCCTGTGGTCGATGGTGCCGGATGCCGAGATCGTGCAAAAGCTCGCCACCGGCACCGTGGTGCAGGCCGTACCCGAGCTGGTGTCGATGGCAGTCAACATCGGCGGCCCGCGCGCCGACAACACGACCGCGCTGGCCATCAGCTGGCAGGGCGCGGATAACGCCGGCGGCGCCGGCCCGAACGTGATCTCGACCCAGATGCTGCCGGAGGACCAGGTCAGCAGCACGATCAGTAACGTCGATGCCGCCATCGACCCGAATGCCGATCCTTTCGACGAAGACGAGATCGAAAAGGCGATTGCCGAAATCAACCAGGCGATCGAGAAGTCGTCCCAATTACTCAAATAACGAAAGTCCCCCATGTCCTTTACAACCCGCCCGAGCGGCCGCGCCGTCGACCAGCTGCGCAGCATCCGCATCACCCGCCAGTACACCAAGCATGCCGAGGGGTCGGTGTTGATCGAATGCGGCGACACCAAGGTGATCTGCACCGCCAGCATCGAAGAGAAGGTGCCCGGCTTTTTGAAGGGCAAGGGGCAGGGCTGGCTGACGGCCGAATACGGCATGCTGCCGCGCTCGACCCACACGCGCATGGACCGCGAAGCCGCGCGCGGCAAGCAGTCCGGCCGCACCCAGGAAATCCAGCGCCTGATCGGCCGCTCGCTGCGCGCCGCCTTCGACCTCGAGGCCTTCGGCGAGCGTACCCTGCACCTGGACTGCGACGTGATCCAGGCCGACGGCGGCACCCGCACCGCGGCGATCACCGGCGCCATGGTCGCCGCCTACGACGCCTTCAACGCGCTGGTGGCGCGCGGGCTGCTGCCGGCTGTGCCGGTGAAGCATTTCTTGGCCGCGATCTCGGTGGGCGTGTATCAGGGCATGCCGGTGCTGGATCTCGACTATGTCGAGGATTCGGGCTGCGATACCGACATGAACGTGGTCATGACCGAAGCGGGGCATTTCATTGAAGTGCAGGGAACGGCCGAAGGCGCGGCGTTTGACCGCGCGGGCATGAATCGTTTGCTGGATCTGGCGCAGGGCGGGATTGCGGAGCTGGTGCGCCTGCAGAAAGGCGCGCTCGGCATCGTCTGATCCATGATGTGCGACGACCGCGGTCGCGGCGAAGGGGTAAAATACCCGCTTCTGTTCCCTCCGCATCGCTCCCACCATGACCCAACGCCTCATCCTCGCCTCCAACAACGCCGGCAAGCTCAAGGAATTCCAGCAAATCCTCGGCCCCATCGGCTTCACCCTGCATCCGCAAGGCGAATTCGACGTCCCGGAAGCGGAGGAGCCGCACGCCACTTTTGTGGAAAATGCGCTGGAAAAGGCGCGCCACGCCGCACGCCTGACCGGCCTGCCGGCGCTGGCCGACGACTCCGGCGTGTGCGTGAATGCGCTCGGCGGCGCGCCGGGCGTGTACTCGGCGCGCTTCGCGGGCGAGCCGAAATCGGACGCGCGCAACAACGAGAAGCTGGTGGCCGACCTGGCCGACAAAGAAGACAAGTCGGCCTATTACTACTGCGTGCTGGTCTACGTGCGCCACGCCGACGACCCGCAGCCGGTGATTGCCGACGGCCGCTGGGATGGCGAAATCATCGCCACGCCGCGCGGCGAGAACGGCTTCGGCTACGACCCGTACTTCCTGATTCCCGCACTCGGCAAGACCACGGCCGAACTCACGCCCGATGAGAAGAACGCGCGCTCGCACCGTGGCCAGGCCCTGCGCGCGCTGGTCGAGAAACTGCGATGATCCCGATTAAAGTCGCGGGCGCGCAAGTGGGCGAAGCCCGTTCGCCGGCCCAGGCCGCGCTGCAATACCTGCAGCCGGGCGCCCTCAATCTGACTGCCTTGCCGCCGCTCTCGCTCTACATCCACTTCCCGTGGTGCGTGCGCAAATGCCCGTATTGCGACTTCAATTCGCACGAAGCGAAGGGCGAACTGCCGGAACAGGAATACCTCGACGCCGTGCGCCTCGACCTCGAGCAGTCGCTGCCCCTGATCTGGGGCCGCAAGATCCACACCGTCTTTATCGGCGGCGGCACGCCCAGCCTGATGTCGGCCGCCGGGCTGGATCGATTGCTGTCGGACGTGCGCACGCTGCTGCCGCTGGAAATCAATGCCGAGATCACGATGGAAGCCAACCCCGGCACCTTCGAGATCGAGAAGTTCCGTCACTACCGCGACAGCGGCGTGAACCGTCTCTCGATCGGCATCCAGAGCTTCAACGCCGAGCACCTGAAATCGCTGGGCCGCATCCACGACGAGCGCGAAGCCCTGCGCGCGGTCGAGATCGCACACTCTACTTTTGAGAACTTCAACCTCGACCTGATGTACGCGCTGCCCTCGCAAACGCTGGCGCAGGCCGAGTCGGATTTGAAAACGGCGCTGTCGTTCGCGCCGCCGCATCTGTCGCTCTACCACCTGACGATGGAGCCGAACACGGTGTTTGCGAAGTACCCGCCCGCGCTGCCGGACGACGACGCCAGCGCCGACATGCAGGACATGATCGCGGAGAGGATGCAGGCCGCCGGCTACGAGCACTACGAAGTCTCGGCCTATGCGCAGCCGGGAAAGCGTGCGAACCACAACCTCAATTACTGGAATTTCGGCGACTACCTCGGCATCGGCGCAGGCGCCCATTCGAAGATCTCGTTCCCGCACCGCATCCTGCGCCAGGCGCGCTTCAAGCAGCCGGCCTCCTTCATGGAGGCGGCGAAGCGCGGCAACCCGGTTCAGGAAGAGCACGAGATCGCGCGCGCCGACATGGGCTTCGAGTTCATGCTCAACACGCTGCGCCTGACGGCCGGCTTCGATCCGAATTTGTTCGGCGAGCGGACCGGCATGAGCATCACGGCGATCAGCAAAGCGCTCGACGCCGCCGAAGCAAAGGCTCTGCTGTACCGCGACTTCAAGCTGATCCGTCCGACGGAACTTGGCCAACGCTTTCTCAATGATCTGCAGGAGATGTTCCTCGCTGAAGGGAAATAAAGCGCGGCGGGCGCCGGGTAGACACGATCTTCGTTGATGCGGCGCTGCTGTAACGCGTGGACTCCCGAGTCCACGCGTATAAACGTACCGCACCCCGGAACCCCTGCAGCAAGCGCACGCGAGCTACCCCTGATCCTACCCCTTCGCCGCCCCCGCCAGCCCGGCAATCGTCTTCGCCAGCCCCGTCACCACTCGCGCCAGGCTTTCGTAGTCGAGCTTGTCGGCCGTATCCTCGGCGGTGTGATGGTAGGGATAGCGCATGAAGGCCGTATCCGTGACCATCAGGGCCGGATAGCCCTGCCGGTTATCCGCGCTGTGGTCGGCCAGCGTGACGCCGGTGGTATGCGCCGGCGCCGCCAGCCCATGCGCCGGAATTTCCGGCGCGGCCCGGAACGCCGCCAGCGCCTCGCGCACCAGTGCCGAGGACTCCAGCGTGCCGACAAAGGCGATGAAATTGCCCGTACCCGGATAGCGTCCCTCCGGCCATTTTCCGCCCCTTGGCCCGGGCGGTTCTTCGTTCACGAAGAAGACGAAGCGCACCTCGGTGCCGGCGGCGGGCTGCATGGTGCTCAGCATGCGCGCAAGTTCCAGCACAGCCGCCGTGCCACTGCCATTGTCGTTGGCGCCGAGTGACCCGTACGCCGCATGGTAATGAGCGCCGACGATGAATATACGCTCCGGGCGCTTGTCGGGTGCGGCACTGCTGAGTAGGGCTTCGATATTGCGCACGCGCTGCCCGCGCGTCAGGTATGCCTGGCGCGTGATCCGGTAGCCGGCGCGGCCTAGTTCCGTTTCTATATGCGAGGCCGCTTGTTCGAGCGTGGCGGGCGGCCTCATATTATGTTCGCTCGACGCGATCGCGTTGACATGCCGGTGCAGGCGCCCGGCCAGGCTGCTGGCGGCAGCGGCGGGATCCGGACGCACGGCCAGCGCCGCCACCAGGAGGAGCAGAATGAGCGCAAGGATCAATTTCCAGTGTGAGTGAAAAAAGCTTCGCATGGCAGTCTTTCGGCGGCGTGGATGAGGACCCCCCCTGATAGACCGGTTTGTTCCAGCGGAGTTCAGCCGCGCAGCACGCACGGTGTTCCCCGGCGCGTGCCATACCAGCGCCACGGGTTCGTCCACCGCTTGCACGTGCCCGTCAATGCGTGTTGCAAAATCTAACTTGCAAACAAGCACATCTGGTAATATTATTGCGAATTATTCTCATTCTCGTTCTCATCGCATATGATTTTTTCTTTGACAATTTTCCGGCCAACTCCCGTCGCGCTTGCCGTGGCAAGTTCACTCCTGGGCAGCGCAGCGATGGCACAGGAGAATCAAGCAAGTCCAATGGCTGTCGTTGAAGTACTTGGCGCTGCCAACAATGGCTATGTTGAAAAATTTTCTCTTAGCGCGATGAAGACCGATACGCTGCTGCGCGATACCCCGCAATCGGTGACGGTGATTACGCGCCAATTGATGAATGACCAGGCCATGCAGAGCATCGCCGACGCGATCCGCTATATGCCAGGGATTGTCACAGCGCAGGGGGAAGGGAATCGCGACACGGCCGTATTTCGCGGCAACAGCTCGACCGGCGATTTTTTCATCGATGGCATGCGTGACGACGTGCAGTACTACCGCGACTTTTACAATATCGACAGCATCGAGGCCATCAAGGGCGCCAATGCAATGATCTTCGGCCGTGGCGGTTCGGGTGGCGTGATCAATCGCGTCAGCAAGCAGCCGGGCCGGACGCCGTTGTTCGATGCCACGTTCAGCGCAGGCTCGTTTGGCCACAAGCGAGCCGCGGTCGATGTCGGTGGGACAACAAGTGCGGACCTGGCGCTGCGCGTGAACGCCATGGCCGAGCGATCGGACAGCTATCGCGATGGCGTTACGCTCGAGCGAAAAGGCATCAATCCGACAATGACGCTGCGCGCCGGCAAGAACACCCGCGTCAGCCTTGGCTACGAGCACTTCCGTGACGACCGCATCGCCGACCGCGGCGTGCCATCGCTGAATGGACACCCGTACGCTGCCGGCGAGTCGACCTTCTTTGGTAACGCCGAGCTGAGTCCGACGGGCGTGCGCGTGAACGCTGTTTCGGCCTATGTCGAGCATGATGCCGGCAACGGCCTCGTGCTGCGCAACCGGACCCGGCTTGCCAACTATGACAAGTTCTACCAGAACGTCTATGCCAATGGCGCCGTCAACGCCGCTACCGGCCGTCTCGCCGTGGGCGCTTATCACGATGCGACCGAGCGCACCAACCTGTTCAACCAGACCGACCTGACCTACGCGCTCGCGACCGGCAGCATAACGCACAAGCTTGCCGGTGGCATCGAGGTGGGGCGCCAGGAAACCGATAACATGCGTCGCGCCGGTGTGTTTGCGGGCAGCCCGAGCGTGTCCGTCGGCAGTCCGACCTACACCGGCGCGGTGGGCTTCCCGGCGGCGACTACCAGCAATGAAAGTGCGGCCAACGTTGCATCGGTATATGTGCAGGACCAGATCGTGTTTTCGCCCCAGTGGCAGGCTGTGGCAGGCTTGCGCTACGACCGCTTCAGCGTGGATTTCAACAACCGCCTGGCCACCACCGGTGCACGGTTCAAGGTCGTCGACACGCCGGTCTCCCCACGTTTCGGCCTGATTTACAAGCCGGTCGATGTTATGTCGCTTTACGCCAGCTTCAGCCGCGCCTACGTGCCGCGCGCCGGCGATCAGCTCACCTCGCTCACCCCGAGCAACCGCGCTTTCGATCCTGAGAAATTCGACAATGCCGAAGTCGGCATGAAGTGGGATGTGACCCCCCTGCTGGCGGCCAGCGCCGCGCTGTATCAGCTCGACCGTACCAACGTCGTCGTGCCGGGCGCGGTCGCCGGCACCAGCATCCTTGTCGATGGCCAGCGCAGCAGGGGTGTCGAACTGGAATTGTCCGGCCGGCTGACGAAGGCGCTCAGCGTCATGGGGGGCTATGCCTACCAGGACGCCGTGTTGACGGCCGACCAGTCGGCGACCGTGCGCTCCGGCGCCAGGCTGGCCATGGTGCCGAAGCACACGTTCTCACTGTGGAACCGCTACGACTTCAGCGAGCAGCTGGGTTCGGCCTTGGGCGTGGTCTATCGCGACAGCCTGTACACGTCGACCTCGAACACGGTGACGCTGCCCGCGTTTACCCGCTTCGATGGCGCCGTTTACTACCGTTTCAGCAAGCAGTACCGGCTGCAGCTGAACGTGGAAAATCTGTTTGACAAGAAGTACTGGGCATCTGCCCACAACGACAACAACATCACGCCGGGCGCGCCGCGCAGCGTGAAACTGTCGCTGTTCGCCAGCTTCTGAGCATTGTCGCGAACACAACCGGCGCAGGGAGTGGCGGGCGTCAATGTGCCCGACGCGCCCTGCGCTAGCAGGAAAAAGCGACCACGTGATCGACGTCCAGCCGAATCCCGATGCGCTCACCAAGCGCATGGTCATGGTGGCTTGGCACCAGCGACAGCACTTCCTGTCCGCTGGCGAGCCTGAGCGTATAGAGAAATTCGGCGCCGCGGAAGGCCTTGGCAACCACCTCGGCCGTCACGGGGCTGGCGTCATCATGCACGATGTCGTCCGGGCGCAGCAGGACGGTGACGGAATCGCCGCTGCGCCACGGGGTAGGATCAGTTGCCGCAGTGTTGCGCAATTCGCCCAGTTCGATTCCTATCGCGCCCGCAGGCAGGACGCGGCCAGGAACGAATGCGCCCTGGCCGACGAAGTCCGCGACGAAACGGTTCGCCGGGCGGTGATAGAGGTTGTAGGGGGTGTCCCACTGCTGGATCCGGCCCTGGTGCATGACCCCCACCTGGTCGGCCATCGCAAACGCTTCGTGCTGGTCATGCGTTACCAGGACCGCAGTGGTGCCCTCGGCGCGCAAGATGGCACCCACCTCGGCCGCGAGGCGCTCGCGCAGGTCCACGTCGAGGCTGGAGAACGGCTCGTCGAGGAGCAGCAAGCGCGGCCGCGGCCCGAGGGCACGCGCCAGCGCCACGCGCTGCTGCTGGCCGCCCGACAGCTCGTGCGGATACTTGTTTGCGTGGTGGGGCAGGCCCACCAGGTCCAGCAGCGCCTCCACACGCTCCTTGCGGGCAGCGGACGGCAGGGCCCGCAAGCCAAAGGCGATGTTGGCGGCCACGCTCAAATGCGGAAACAGCGAGTAATTCTGGAACACCATGCCAATGCGCCGCCGCTCGGGCGCGACATGGCCGGACGGCGCGCTGACCACTTCGCCGCCGACCCGGATCACACCGGCATCGGGGCGCTCGAATCCCGCGATGCAGCGAAGTACAGTGGTCTTGCCGCAGCCGGAAGGCCCGAGCAGGCAGCCGATCGTTCCTGGCGCCAGGTCGAGCGATAAGCCGTTCACGACAGTATGGTTGCCGTAGGCGTGGGAAAGCTGCTGGAGTTCGAGAAGCGCCATGCTGGTCCGATCGGGCAAAGGACCCATTATAATTCTTTATTTCCTTAGGTTATCGTGGCGAAATCGGCGTTCAACACCCTGCAAGCTGCGGCACTGGTCATCGCGGCGTTGATTGCGGTCCCCTTGCTGACTGTCGCGGCGTCTTTGCTTCCCGGCGCGGCCGGCGATACCTGGATACACCTGGCCGACACCGTGCTCGGGTCCTATATTGCCAGCACCATTTACCTGTGCGCAGTCGTGGGCGCCGCTACGGTCGTCATCGGCACGGGTGCCGCGTGGCTCGTCACCATGCACGACTTCCCCGGGCGGCGCCATTTCGAGTGGGCGCTGGTGCTGCCGCTGGCGGTGCCGACCTACGTAATGGCGTACACGTATACCGACCTGCTTCAGTTCGTCGGGCCGGTGCAGTCCTGGCTGCGCGCCACCTTCGCCCTGGCTCCGGGCAGCTACTGGTTTCCCGATATACGAACCCTTGGCGGTGCGGCCGTGATCTTCACGTTCGTGCTGTATCCGTACGTGTACCTGCTGGCACGCTCGGCGTTCCTGGAGCGGGCCGGCAGCATGCTCGATGTGGGGCGCTCGTTGGGACTGGGACCATGGCGGCGCTTCTTCACGATCGCCGTGCCGCTGGCGCGCCCCGCGATCGCCGCCGGCGCCGCGCTGGCTTTGATGGAAACTTTGGCCGACTACGGCGCCGTGTCGTATTTCGGCGTGCAGACCTTCACGACAGGCATCTACCGCGCCTGGTTCTCACTTGGCGACCGCGAGGCGGCGGCGCAGCTGGCTGCGGCATTGCTGGGCTTCGTGGCCCTGCTGCTGCTGGTGGAGCACCTCAGCCGCGGACGCGCCCGTTTCGAGGTCGCCGGCCAGCGCCGGGCCCTCCATCCGGGCGACCGGCTGACGGGACTGCGCGCCGCCGGCGCGGTCGTGTTCTGCGGCATTCCGCTCGGTGCCGGCTTTCTCGTGCCCGCGGCGGTCTTGCTGCACATGGCACTGACCAGCGGCGACGCGCAGTTTGGGGAACGCTTCCTCGTGCTTGCCCGCAACAGCTTTGTGCTGGCGGCATTGACGGCAGTCCTGGCCGTGGCGATCGCCGTCCTGCTGGCCTATGCCGCACGCATGGCGCGCGGCAGCCTGCACCGCCACGTCAACCGGCTGGCCGGACTTGGCTATGCGCTCTCGGGCACGGTCATTTCCGTTGGCGTGCTGCTGCCGGTGACGCAGCTCGATACCTGGCTGGCCGCGGCCATGACGAACCTGACGGGCCGTAACCCCGGCCTGCTGCTGACCGGGGGCATTGCCGCGCTGGTGTATGCCTATCTGGTGCGCTTCCTGGCCGTTTCGCTGCATGCTGTGGAGGCGGGCCTGGGCAAGATCACCACGTCGATGGATGACGCTGCACGCTCGCTCGGACACGGCGCGCCGGCGACGCTGTGGCGCGTCCACATCCCCATGTTACGGGGCAGCCTGCTGACCGCCGGCCTGCTGGTCTTCGTAGAAGTCATGAAGGAATTGCCGGCAACCTTGGTCATGCGGCCCTTCAATTTCGATACCCTGGCCACCCAGGCCTATGTGCTCGCTTCGGACGAACGCCTGACGGAGGCCTCCACGGCAGCGCTGGCGATTGTCGCCGTCGGGGTGCTGCCCCTGATGTTTCTTACCCGCGAGATCGCACGCAGCCGCCATGGGCGTTGAGCGGCGCCCTCAAAACGACGCAATGCCGTCCAGCCTCGGCCGGACGGCATTGCACGCCCGGTTTCAGCTGCGCACGTTTTTGATAGCAGCGTCTCAGCGCCAGCCGGCGCGGTCGTAAATCTTCTGGACCTCGGCCTGTTTTGCCGCGAGGGTGCCTACCTTGACGGTGTCGGCCTTGAACTTGCCCATTGCCCCCAGCCCGGGATTAATGGTCTTGACGCCGGCGACCACGGGCCACTCATTGTTGCCGTCAGCAAAATACACCTGCGCCTGATCGGATACCAGGTATTCCAGGAACTTGACTGCGGCATCCTTGTTTGGCGCGTTCCTGAGCATGCCTCCGCCCGAAATGTTGATATGGGCGCCAGTGGTTTTCTGGTTCGGCCAGATCACCGTGACGTTTTCCATGATCTTTTTGTCTTCCGGTTTCTCCGACCGCAGCAGGCGCGCCACATAGTACGAATTTGCAAGCGCGACCCCGCATTCGCCCGCAGCCACCGCCTTGATCTGGTCGGTATCGCCGCCTTTCGGCGCGCGTGCGAAATTCTCTACCAGGCCCTTGGCCCAGGCCTGCGTCGTTTGTTCGCCGTGGTGTGCGAGCATTGCTGCGCCCAGCGACAGGTTGTACGGATGGGCGCCGGAGCGCACGCACACCTGTCCCTTGAAATTAGGGCCAGCAAGATCCTCATAGCTCTGCACGGCAGCGGCGTTCACGCGCGACTTGTTGGCCACGATGACACGCGCGCGCTGCGAGAAGGAAAACCAGGTATCGGTGCGTAAGTGCGCCGGAATACGCTGCGTCAACAGCGCCGATTTCACCGGGGCGAACAAGCCCAGTTCCTCGGCCTTGCCCAGCCGGGCAGCGTCGACGGTCAGGAACACGTCCGCCGGGCTGTTGGCGCCCTCGTTGCGCAGGCGCTCGAGCAGCTCATTTTCGCCGGCCTCGATACGGTTGATCTTGATGCCGGTCTGTTTTGTGAAATTCGAGTACAGCGCTTCATCGGTCTGGTAATGGCGCGCGGAGTACAGGTTCAGTACTTTGTCCTGGCCGACGGCGGGCAAGGCCAGCAGCGAGGCGAAGGCAAGGGCTACAAGTTTCTTGGGGCTCACGATGGTCCTGGCGTTGATTAAAACTTGAGGGTACCAAAACCTGAATGCAGATGCAAATCATACTCATTTACGCAGGCGATGAAAGGCCCCCAAAAGTTGTGCTCAACTTTTGGGGGCCAGTTCAGGCCGCCCCGGGCGCCCTGGCGAGCGCGCGGCGGCGAATCAGCGCGCCGCTTGCGACGGCGAAGCGCCCTCGCTCCAGCCACCACCGAGCACGCGATACAGCGTGACCTGGTTTTGCAAGCGCTGCAAATTCGCCTGCACCGCCAGCTGCTGCGCCAGGAACAGCGAACGCTGGGCGTCGAGCAGGTCGAGGTAGCTGGACGCGCCGCTCTTGTAGCGCAGCTCGGACAGGTTGAAGCGGTCCTGCTCGGCCAGGGCGACGGCGCGCTGGGCGCGCAGCTGCTCGCTGAAGGTGGCCTGGCCGGCCAGTGCGTCCGCCACTTCGCGGAACGCGGTCTGGATCGACTGCTCGTACTGGGCCACCGCGATGTCGCGGCCGGCCCTGGCTGCATCGACGCCGGCACTGACGCGGCCCAGGTCGAACAGCGGCAGCACCGCCTGCGGCGCGAAGGTCCAGCCGAAGGAGCCGCTCTTGAACAGGCCGGACAACTCCGTGCTGGCGCTACCGACCGAGCCGGTGAGCGAGATGCGCGGGAAGTAGTTCGCGCGCGCCGCACCGATGTTGGCGTTGGCCGCGATCAGCTGCTGCTCTGCCGCGCGGATGTCCGGACGGATGGTGAGCAGGTCGGACGGCAGGCCCGCCGGCAGCTCGGGCAGCTCGGTCGTCGCCAAGGTTGCGCCGGCCGGCAGGTTCTCCGGAATCGACTGGCCTACCAGCAGGGTCAGCAGGTTGGCGTCCTGGGCGCGCTGGCGCTGGAAGCGCGCCAGTTCGGCGCGCGCCCCCTCCACCAGCGAGAGCGATTGCTGCAGTTCGAGTTTCGACACGACGCCGTTCTCGAAACGCAGGCGGGTCAGGCGGTCGGACTCTTCGCGGGTTTTCAGCGTCTGCTGGGTGAGGGCCAGCAGCTCGTCGTCGGCCAGCAGCGTCAGGTAGGTGTTGGCAACCGAGGCGACAAGGCTGATCTGCGTGGTGCGGCGCGCTTCCTCGGTAGCGAGGAATTGCGCCAGCGCCGCCTGCGACAGGTTGCGCACGCGGCCGAACAGGTCCAGCTCGAAGGCCGAGACGCCGAAGCCCGCCTGGTAGATGCTCGAGATCGGCTGGTCCTCGCCTGTGGTCTGGCGGTTGCCGCTGACGATTGCCGACACCGTCGGCAGGCGGTCGGCGCGGGTGATGCGGTACTGGGCGCGCGCCTGCTCGATGTTCAGGATGGCCACGCGCAGGCCGCGGTTGTTCGCCAGCGACAGCTCGATCAGCTGGCGCAGGCGCGCGTCCGCAAAGAAGCGCTGCCACGCCAGATTGACGGGGGCCTCCGGCGTTGCCACCGGCAAGGCCGTGCCGCCGGCCCGCGGCAGCTCGGGGAAGGCCGGGGCCACCGGCGCTTGTGGCCGCTCGTACTTCGGCGCCAGCGACATGCAGCCGGAGAGGGCCATGGCCAGTGCCAGGGGAGTAAGGATGAGTTTCATTGTTCTCATTTAGATTTTTTCCTCGATTACCTTGCTGGTCTCTTCTTCATGTGCGTACTTCTTGCGCTGGCGTTCGCTGCCCTTGAAGAACTTGCGCACCACGACGAAGAACATCGGCACGAACAGCACGCCCAGCGTCGACGCCGTGATCATACCGCCCATCACGCCGGTACCGATGGCGCGCTGCGATGCCGAACCGGCGCCGCCTGCGATTACCAGCGGCATCACGCCAAGGATGAAAGCCAGCGAGGTCATGATGATCGGGCGGAAGCGCAGGTGCGCCGCCTCGATCGCCGCTTCCATCGGCGAGCGTCCCTGCGCCTGCAGGTCTTTCGCGAACTCGATGATCAGGACCGCGTTCTTCGCGGCCAGGCCGACGATCGTGACCAGGCCGATCTTGAAGTACACGTCGTTCGGGTAGCCGCGCAGCAGGGCTGCCAGCACCGCACCCAGGATACCAAACGGAACCACCAGCAGCACCGCCACCGGGATCGACCAGCTTTCATACAGTGCGGCCAGGGCCAGGAAGATTGCCAGCAGCGAGAAGGCCATCAGGATGCCCATCGTGCCGCTGGAAAGCTGTTCCTCGCGCGACTGGCCGGTCCACTCGAAGGCGAAGCCGGCCTGCAGCCTGGCCGCCAGGGCTTCCATCTCGGCGATCGCGTCGCCGGTCGAATAGCCCGGCTTGGCGTCGCCCGAAATGCTCATTGCCGGATAGCCGTTGTAGCGCAGGGTCTGCATTGGACCGGTCACCCACTTGGTCGACGCGAAGGACGACAGCGGCACCGGGTTGCCCTGGGCGTTGAGCGCGTTCAGGCGCAGCAGGTCGTCCGGCTGCATGCGGTCTTTCGCATCGGCCTGCACCACGACACGCTGCAGGCGGCCGGCGTTCGGGAAGTCGTTCACGTAGCTTGAGCCCAGCGAGGTCGAGATCGCGGTGTTGATGGCGTCAAAAGAAACGCCCAGCGCCTGCGCCTTGTCGCGGTCGATGTCGAGCATCACCTGCGGCGCGTCTTCCAGGCCTTCCGGACGCACGCCGGCCAGGACCGGGCTTTGCGATGCCATGCCCAGCAGCTGGTTGCGTGCTGCCAGCAGGGCGTTGTGGCCGTTGCCGCCGCGGTCCTGCAGGCGGAAGCTGAAGCCCGTGCCGCGGCCCAGTTCCGGAATCGGCGGTGGCGACAGCGCGAAGATGAAGGCATCGCGCACGCCAGACAAGCCGCCCATGATGCGTCCGGCCACGGCGTTGGCGCTCGAGTTTTCGCCCTTGCGCTCGCTCCAGTCTTTGAGCGGGATGAAGGCCAATGCCATGTTCTGGCCGGCACCCGAGAACGAGAAGCCCAGCACGCTGACCATGTTCGCCACTTCCGGCTGCTTCATGATGAAGGCTTCGGCGGTGCGCATCACTTCGTTGGTGCGCTCCAGGGTCGCGCCCGGCGGCAGCTGGATGTTGGCAATCACATAGCCCTGGTCTTCGTTCGGCAGGAAGGAGTTCGGCATGCGCGTGAACATGAGCGCGACCAGGCCGCATACCAGCACGAAGGCGACCAGCGCACGGCCGGAATATCGCGCCAGCTTGCCGACCCAGCTCTCGTAGCCCTTGGCGGTACGCGCGAAGCGGCGGTTGAACCAGCCGAAGAAACCCTTCTTCTCGTGGTGGTGGCCGGCTTCGACGGGTTTGAGCAGGTGTGCGCACAGGGCCGGCGTCAGGGACAGCGCCAGGAAGGCCGAGAAGGCGATCGAGGACACCATGACGACCGCGAACTGGCGGTAGATGTTACCCACGGCGCCGGCGAAGAAGGCCAGCGGCACGAACACCGACATCAGGACCACGGTCACGCCGATGATGGCGCCCGAGATCTGGCCCATGGCCTTACGTGTGGCTTGGAGCGGCGGCAGGCCTTCCTCGCTCATGATGCGCTCGACGTTCTCGACGACCACGATCGCATCGTCGACGACGATACCGATCACCAGCACCATGCCGAACATGGTCAGCACGTTGATCGAATAGCCCAGTGCCAGCAGCGTGCCCAGCGAGCCAAGCAGCGCGACCGGAACGACGATGGTCGGGATAATGGTGTAGCGGAAGTTCTGCAGGAAGAGGTACATCACCAGGAATACCAGCACGATCGCTTCGACCAGGGTATGCAGCACCTGCTCGATCGAGATGTCGATGAACTTCGAGCTGTCGAAAGGCACGGTGGCCTTCATCCCGGCCGGGAAGAATTTGGAGAGTTCGTCCATGCGCTCGCGCACCAGGCGCGCCGTTTCCAGCGCATTGCCCGATGGCGCCAGCTGCACGCCGATACCGGTCGACGGCTTGCCGTTCAGGCGTGCCGAAGTGCCATACGCCTGGGCGCCGATTTCAATGCGGGCCACGTCCTTCAGGCGCACGGTCGAACCGTCCGGGTTCGCGCGCAGTGCGATGTTGCCGAACTGTTCGACGGTCGAGAGCTGGCCGCTGACGACCACGGTCGCGGTGATTTCCTGGCCTTGCGCCAACGGCAGTTCGCCGATGGTGCCCGAGGCGACCTGGGCGTTCTGGCTGCGAATGGCATTGTTCACGTCGGCCGGCGACAGGCGCAAGCCCACCAGCTTGGCCGGATCGATCCAGACGCGCATGGCGCGCTCGGTACCGAACAGCTGGGCGGTACCGACGCCCTTGATGCGCTGGATTTCAGGCAGGACCGTGCGCGAGGCATAGTCGCCCAGCGCGATCGGATCCCATTTCGGATCGCTCGAGGAGAGGATCGTAAACAGCAGGAAGTTAGCGCGCACCTTGTCGACGCGCACACCCTGCTGGTTCACGGCCGCCGGCAGGCGCGGGCTTGCCCGCGACAGGCGGTTCTGGACGTCGACCTGGGCCAGCTCAGGATCGGTGCCGGTTTCGAAGGTCAGGGTAATCGAGCCGCTGCCGTTGGCGGTGCTGCTCGACTCCATGTAGACCAGGCCTGGTGAGCCGTTCATCTCGCGTTCGATGACGGAGATGACCGAGTCTTCCAGGGTTTGTGCCGAGGCGCCCGGATAGGCGGCATTGATCACGATCGATGGCGGAGCCACGTTCGGATACTGTGCAATCGGCAGCTGGGTGATCGAAACGCCGCCGATCACCATGATGAACAGCGCGATCACCCAGGCGAAAATAGGGCGGTCAATAAAAAAACGTGCCATTGGATAGTCCTGTTTTTATGCGTTGCGGCTTAGCGGGCGGCCGTCGTGGCGGCGGCAGCGGCAGGCGCGGCACCTGCCGGGGCTGCGATTTCGCTTTTCGGCGCGGTCCACGGCACGGCTTTCACCGGGGTACCCGGCGGCAGCATCTGCAGCTTCTGGAAGCCGTCGACCATGACGCGTTCGCCTTCCTTCAGGCCGTCGAGCACGACCCAGTTCGAGCCTTGCTGCGAACCGATCTTGACGGTGCGCGGGGCCGGCTTGTTGTCCGGGCCGACCACCATCAGGGTGTCGCCCTGGGCGCCGCCGCGGGTGACGGCCTGCTGCGGCACCAGGATGCCGTTCGGGACCTGGGCCTGCGCCAGGCGCACGCGCACGTACTGGCCCGGCAGCAGGGCGTTGTCCGGATTGGCGACGGTGGCGCGCAGGGTGACCTGGGCGGTGCCCGGATCGACGGTCACGTCCGAGAACAGCAGCTTGCCGCGGGTCGGCAGTTCGGTGCCGTCGTCGAGGAGCACGGTGACCGGAGCGTCTTTCGCGCCACCGCCAGCCTGCTTGCGCAGGCGCTGCACTTCGGAGGCCGACTGGGTGATGTTCAGGTACATCGAGTCGGTCTGCTGGATCAGCGCCAGCTGGGTGCCTTCGGTCGCCGAGACCAGCGCGCCTTCAGTGACCAGGGCGCGGCCGATGCGGCCCGAGATCGGCGCATTCACGTTGGCGTAGCCGGAATTGATCTGGGCGATGCGCACCTGGGCGCGCGAGGCTGCCACGGCTGCTTCCGCCTGCTTCTGCGCGGCGACCGCATTAATGTATTCCTGCTTGCTGATCGCGTTGGCTTCGACCAGCGGCTTGTAGCGCGCGGCCTGGGCGGCGGCCTGGGTCAGCGTCGCCTGGGCGCTGCCGAGTTCGGCCTGGGTGGCGGCGAGCTGGGCCTGGTAAGGCGCCGGGTCGATCTGGAACAGTGACTGGCCTTCCTTGACCGCGCTGCCCTCGGTGAACAGGCGCTTGAGGACGACGCCGTTGACGCGGGCGCGCACCTGCGCAGTACGCACTGGCTCGGCACGGGCCGGCAATTCGGTCTGCAGGGCGACCGATTCGAATTTGGTGGTGATGACGCCGACTTCAGGCGCAGGCATCTTGGCGCCGGCGCCAGGACCGGCCTGGGCGGCGTCTTTCTTGCCGCAGGCCGACAGCAGGGCCACGGCCATCAAGGTGCAGGCGGCGATCCGGGTGAGGGACAGGGGAGAGGAGTTTGCAGAGCGCATTACGTGCTTCCTTCTGGTTTTTTGGGAAAGACGCAAGCGTGCTCAGGTATCCTCTCGGTCCTGTGCACGCGTGCATCACTGGCTTTTACAGATTTTTTTATATACTATCACGAGTGTATGTTTAACGTGCAGCACCCATTTAAAACCGGAGAAGAGACATGGCCCGCAGGACAAAAGAAGAAGCAGCGGCCACACGCGACAGCATTCTGGATGCTGCAGAGAAATTGTTTGTCGAGCAGGGAGTGTCGCGAACGACCTTGCAGCATATCGCAACAGAAGCGGGTGTGACGCGCGGTGCAATTTATTGGCATTTTGACGACAAGGGCGCCTTGTTCAACGCCATGATGGAAAGGGCAATCCTGCCCTTCGAATGCGCCATGGGCGTACTCGGCGAAGCGGATGAGGCCAACGTGCTGGACAACCTGCGCCAGTTCATCGTCGAAATCTTCCGCGTCACGGAAACCGACCCGCAAGCGCGCCGCGTGTTTGAGATTGCCTCGCTGAAAGTAGAATTCGTCAGCGAGATGGATGCCGTGCGCGTGCGCCGGCGCCAGAACCAGCAGGAGTGGATGGCGCAGGTGCAACAGCGCCTCGTGCTGGGACAGTCCAGCGGCCAGATCCGCAAGGAGGTGAGTACGCAGGTGCTGGCCATCGGGCTGTGGGCGCTGATGGATGGGCTGATCCGCAACTGGATGTTCGAGCCCGATTCGTTCGGGCTGGTGGAGACGGGGGACAGGCTTATTGCGGGGATGCTGGATGGGATTCGGACGCGCTGACCCAAAAAAACAAAAACGCCGGCATCCCGCCGGCGTCGTCAGCATCGATTCCCGTTAACGGATCAACGCATTTCTTCAATCATCTTCTTGAGCTTCTTCGAATCGGCGACGAAGGCGCGAATCCCCTCGGCCAGCTTCTCGGTACCCATCGCATCTTCGTTGAGCATGAAGCGGAAGTTCTTCTCGTCGACGGCGATCTTTTCGATCGAGGCATCGGCTTCGTCGGTGAGCTTGCGCTCGACCGGCGCGTCGCTGTCGGCCAGCTTTTGCAGCAGGTCCGGTGAAATGGTCAGGAGGTCGCAACCGGCCAGTTCGAGGATCTGCGAGGTATTGCGGAAGCTCGCGCCCATGACTTCGGTCTTGTAGCCGAACGTGCGGTAGTACTGGAAAATCTTCTTGACCGACTGCACGCCCGGATCGTCCGCACCGGTGTACTCAAGGCCGCTCGACTTCTTGTACCAGTCGTAGATGCGGCCGACGAAAGGCGAAATCAGCTGCACGCCCGCTTCGGAGCAGGCCACGGCCTGGCACAGCGAGAACAGCAGGGTCAGGTTGCAGTGGATGCCGTCCTTTTCCAGGATCTCAGCGGCGCGGATGCCTTCCCAGGTCGAAGCGATCTTGATCAGGACGCGCTCGCGCGACACGCCGGCCGCTTCGTACAGGGCGATCAGCTCGCGGCCCTTGGCGACGGTGGCCTCGGTATCGAAGGACAGCGCCGCATCGATCTCGGTCGAGACGCGGCCCGGCACGAATTTCAGGATCTCGACGCCGAACGCGATCAGGAGGCTGTCGACGATCGCATCGGTCGAGCCGCCCTTGGCATCCGCCACTGCTTTCTGCAGCAGCGGCAGGTATTCCGGCTTCTGCACGGCTTTCAGGATCAGCGACGGATTGGTGGTCGCATCCTGCGGCGCATAGGCTTTGATGGACTGGAAATCGCCGGTATCGGCAACGACGGTGGTGTATTGCTTGAGTTGGTCGAGTTGATTCATATAATTTGCCTAAAATGTAATATTGCCAAATATTCTTTGCATCACCGCGTTCAGAAATCTGTCGCGTCGATAAACGCCTGCACCATCGCTTCCAGCCCAGCGCGGTCCTCATCCGAAAAGCGGTTCAGCAGCGGGCTGTCGATATCGAACACGCCGACCAATTCGCCATCCTTCAGCACCGGGAGCACGATCTCGGACGCCGACGCCGAATCGCAGGCGATATGCCCCGGAAACGCATGCACGTCCGGCACCACGATGGTCTTGCGCTCGACTGCGGTCGCGCCGCATACGCCGCGCCCGAACGGGATGCGCGCGCAGGCCGGCTTGCCCTGGAAGGGCCCGACCAGCAAATCCTGGCCTTCGCCTTTTTTCGAGGGCACGGTGAGGTAGAAGCCGGCCCAGTTCAGGTCGGCGAGGGTGTCGTACACGAGTGCGGAGAACTGCGCCGCGTTCGCGGTCAGGTCGCGTTCGCCCTCCAACACACTGGCGACCTGGCGTACCAGCAGGTCGTAATCGGGGCGGGTGCTGCGTTCTGGGTTGATGTGCATGGCGAGCTCAAGGGTGCTGGCGAAAACCACTATTTTACAGCCAGCACGCTCGATCCTGTGCGTGCGGAACATTAGGTGTTCGACAACTAGAATACCAGGCAGTTATCAATATGTTGTGTAAGGGCAACTTTTACTTGCTTGTTCCATAAGTAAACACACATATTTACCGCTCGAGCGAGCACAGAGTTTAGTAGGAGTTATCCTACAGAAACTTCTTGCTATGTGTTCTCAGGTCTGCATATAGCCCACGCTCATCCACAACGGTTGGCCACACACATGAAACTCTCGAATCTCCCCATCGGCACGCGTCTCAGCGGCGCTTTCGCAATTCTCCTGGTATTACTCGGCGTCGTGCTCTTCAGCGCCTTGAAGCAGCTCGAGCGGATCGACGAGGCCAAGACCGAGATGGTCGGCGCAAACCACAAGGCCCAACTCGCCAACGCCTGGCGCGAGGGCACTTCCACCAACATTGTGCGTACGCTGTCCAAAGCCAGGAGCAATGACCCGGCTGCGGAGCTGGAACTCGACAGCGAAATGAAAACCGTCAGCGCCCAGGTGACCAAGGTGCAGGAGGAACTCGCAAGCCTGGTGAAGAGCGACGAAGGCAATGCCAAGCTGCAGGCCGTTGCCGACCAGCGCAAGGCGTACATCGCAATTCGCAACGACCTGTTCAAGCGCAAGGCCGAGCAGGGCGCGGATGATGCGTTCAAGGCTGCCGTGACCGACAAGCTGCTGCCTGAAATGAAAAAATATCTTGCGACCATCGACAGTGTCGTCGCATTCCAGGACGAATTGTTCAAGGCCGCCAATACCCGCATCGACGAGGTGTACGCCGATTCGCGCACCTTCCTGGTCGCCCTGGGCGTGTTTGCGCTGGCCTGCGGCGTCGGCCTGGGCGTGGTCCTCACCAGGAGCATCACGCGCCCGCTGGCGCATGCGGTAACGCTGGCACAGCAGGTCGCGTCCGGCGACCTGACCGCCGACATCCAGGTGTCGTCGAAGGATGAAGTCGGCGTGCTGCTCTCGGCACTGAAGGACATGAACGAAAGCTTGCTGAACACCGTCTCCCAAGTGCGCTCCGGCACTGAGACCATCGTCACGGCCTCCCAGCAAATCGCCGCCGGCAACCTTGACCTCTCGTCGCGCACGGAACAGCAGGCAAGTTCGCTCGAGGAAACCGCTTCGTCGATGGAAGAGCTGACCAGTACCGTACGCCAGAATGCGGACAACGCACGCCAGGCCAACACGCTGGCGCTGGACGCCTCGGGCATTGCATCGCGCGGCGGCGAAGTTGTCTCGCGGGTCGTCGAGACGATGGCCTCGATTAACGAATCGTCGAAGAAGATTGCCGACATCATTGCCGTCATCGACGGGATCGCCTTCCAGACCAATATCCTCGCGCTGAACGCCGCGGTGGAGGCAGCACGCGCCGGCGAGCAGGGCCGCGGTTTCGCCGTCGTCGCCTCGGAAGTACGCAACCTGGCGCAACGATCGGCAGCGGCCGCCAAGGAAATCCGCGGCCTGATTACCGATTCGGTCGGCAAGGTCGAAACCGGCGGGCAGCTCGTCGAGCAGGCCGGCGCCACCATGCAGGAGATCGTGCAGGGCATTTCCCGCGTGACCGACATCATGGCCGGGATCGCCAGCGCAAGTGCCGAACAGACGCTGGGCATCGAGCAGGTCAATGCGGCGATCACGCAGATGGACGACGTCACCCAGCAGAACGCGGCCCTGGTCGAAGAGGCGGCCGCCGCCGCGACTTCGCTCGAGGATCAGGCGGCCTCGCTGGCACGCCTGGTCAGCACCTTCAAGCTGGAAGGCAGCGCCGTCCGCCATGACGCGGCACCGCGCGCGCTCGGCCGCAGTGGTGCGGCGTCAGGCCAGCTGGCGCTGCGCTGACCGTTCTGCAGCACACCCGGGCAGCGTGCAACATCACTGCTGCGCCGGGTCATTGACGAGTCTTTCTCCCAGCGCACGCAGCAGGCGTGCGCCATCTCCACTCCAGGCGCTTCCATGCATGCAGGCCAGGGTTGCGGGTGATTCCGCTGCCAGGTGTTCGATCAACTGCCTGGTGTTCGTGGAGTGCGAAAAGTAGTCCATCGGTTTGCGGAAGGCCTCGCTGTTTTCCAGGATGTCTTCCCGGGTCAGGGCAGCAGCGCCCACGCCGCCCTGGGTGAAGAGATCGCCGCAAAACAGCGTCCTGGTGCGGGTATCCATCAGGAAGCCCGTCTCCCAGCCATGCGGCAAATGCGGCGCATCGAGCCATTTCACCGCGCGTTTTCCCAGCACGGGTTCGGCGCCGTCGGCCATGGCATGGGCTGGCCTGTCCGCGAAATCGTTGATCGACACCATCGCTGCGACGCGGCTGCACAAGGGGACCGACTGCGGAGCGACGGCCAGCCACTCGTTGATGGAACCGCATTCGTCGGCTTCGAAATGGGACAGGGCGATGAAGCGCAGTTCGCTGGCCGGGATGACGCTGTCGACGGCCTCCCGCACCAGCGGAAACATCTTGCGCGGTCCCGTATGGAACAGCAGCGGCTGGTCATCGACGATCAGATACTGGTTGAACGAAAAGCCGCCCGGCACCAGGTCCACGGGCGTATTGATGCGATAGACGCCCTCGGCGATTTCCTGGACGTTGGTACCGGTGGATGCACTGGTGATGGCCATGGCAACCTCCACGAAGGCAGCTCATCGAGCTTGGTCAGGCAAATTTCATTATTGGGTGATGGGTAATCCAATGTCAAGAAAGTGGCGGTCACCCGCGATCGTCGCGGTCATCCGCGAGGTCTTCCTCGAGTTCTTTTTCGAAGGACTTGCGGTCCCTCGCATTGGTGAACAGGACCCAGCCCACGAGCACCACTGCGAGGAAAGAACACATCAGGATGATCATTATGCGACCTCGACCAGTTCGAAATGCAGCGTCACGAACTCGAAGTCATCGTGCAACTCCAGGTGCGACAGGCAGAGGATGTGCACATCGCGAAATTCCTGCGCACTCGAAAACGTCTCGCCGCGCCAGACGTCTTCAGGGATGTCGCCGAATTTGATCACCCGCACTTCAAGCGCGCGGATGGTGCAGCGCGCGCGTCCCTTGCGGTCGTACACGTCGATCAGGTCGCCCGTCTCGTAGCCGCCATCGCCCAGTTCGCCGTAGCCCTCGTAATAGGCCTCGATCGTGTCGGCGGTGACGGTCTTGTGGCCGGCGATCACTTCGCGCACCAGGCTGTCGTCGTTCTCGTCGACGCCGTAGAAGGTCAGCTTTTTTCGCTTTGTCATGAGGTCACTCCCACATCGCCCGACACCGCCCGTTCCAGGTCCTCGAGCGAGGCCGGTTTGGTGAGGTGCAAATCAAACCCCGCCTGCGTCGCCCGGTCCACATCCGATTTCTGCCCGTAGCCGGTGAGCGCCACCAGCCGCGGCGCGGCGCCGCTGCCGCGGATCGCAGCGGCCAGCGCGTAGCCGTCCATGTCGGGCAGGCCGATGTCGAGGATCGCGATATCCGGCGCGCTGCGCCGCACGGCCTCGAGCGCCTCGGCGGCGCTGTGGGCGACGCGCACTTCATGGCCGAACTGTTCCAGCACCAGCGCCGTCGTCATGGCGGCATCGATGTTGTCGTCGACAACGAGCACCTGGCGCGCGCTGGCAGGCGGGCTTGCGCTTGGCGCCGGCTGCGGTGCCTGCGCGGCAGCGAGCGGCAGTTCGACGACGAAGCGGCTGCCGGTGCCCGGTCCGTCGCTGTGGGCCGACACGCGTCCGCCATGCAGTTCGACGATCCTGCGCACGATCGCCAGTCCCAGGCCCAGGCCGCCGGTACTGCGCGCGACCGTCTGGGGCGCCTGGTAGAAGGGTTCGAAGATGCGGGCCAGCAGCTCGGGATCCATGCCGATGCCGCCGTCGCTGACCTCGAGCCGCGCCGTGTCCGCGCTGCCCGACAGGGTCACCCGGGGCGCGCCCATGCCGAAGCGCTCGGCGTTCGATAGCAGGTTGTTGAGTACCTGGGCCAGGCGGCTTTCGTCGCCTTCGACCCAGACCGCGCCGGGCGCCGTCACGGCGACCGGCGTGCCTGGCCGGCCGGCCACGGCGTGGCGCACCACCTCGGCCAGGTTCAGCGGCCGCAGCTCGAACTGCATCTTGCCCGAGGTGATGCGTGACACGTCGAGCAGGTCGTCCACCAGGCGTTTTAAATGATTCACCTGGCGCCGCATGATGGTGCGCTCGCGCAGGCTGGCGCCGTCGGCGCGCAGGTCCATCAGGTCGAGCGAGGCGACGATCGGGCTCAGGGGATTGCGCAGCTCGTGGCCCAGCACGGCCAGGAACTCGTCCTTCACCAGGCTGGCGTCGCGGCTCGCGGCCAGCGCCTCTTCCAGCGAAGCGAGCAGGCGCGAACGTTCCTGCTCGTGCTTTGCGTGCTGGTTCGCCGCCGCTTCAAGCGCCCGGCCGATCTGCGCGAGTTCGCGGATGCGCGAGGGCGGGACGTCGACGCTCTTGCCCGCACCCAGCGCCGTGGCGCCGTGCTGCAGGTTGGCGAAGCTGCGCACGATGCGGCTCGACAGCAGCGAGGCCAGGCCGATACAGGCCAGCAGCGACGCGCCCAGGCCCCAGGCGTAGAGCGTGATGCCTTTCAGCGAAGCGGCGCCGATGGCCGGCTTCGGCACGCCAATGACGACCGTCCAGCCAAAACGCGAGACGCGCGTGTAGGCGCTGGTCAGGTTGTCGCCTTCGAGATTGACGGTGCCGCCCACGCCTTCCGGCGCCGGGCCGCGCAGCAGCTGCGCCAGCGAGGGACCGGGTGGCCCGGCCACGCGCTTGTCGTGGTCCTTCGAGCGGGCCACGATCGAACCAAAGGCATCGATAATCGAAATGACCGAATCTGCCGGTACGCGCTGGCGCTTGACGACAGCCCGGATGCGGTCCGGCTTGATGACGGCGGTCAGCGCATACAGGCGCCCGGCCTCATCGCGGATCGGTACGCGCACCGGAAACGCCACCTTGCCGCCCTGTCCGCGCGCCACGTGGCCGACCAGCGGCCTTTGCACCGCCAGCAGCTTGCGCAGGCTGTCCGGATCGGTGACGTGCCCGGCCGGCTTGTCGA
The DNA here is from genome assembly GCF_059134155.1 of Massilia sp. FBCC-B171. Taxonomy (NCBI): domain Bacteria; kingdom Pseudomonadati; phylum Pseudomonadota; class Betaproteobacteria; order Burkholderiales; family Oxalobacteraceae; genus Massilia; species Massilia sp. FBCC-B171. The sequence continues at coordinate 1,372,046 of NZ_CP101443.1, forward strand.
ATGGAGAGGTGGTGCGAAACAGGACCTTGCCGCCGGCGTCGGAGAGGATGATGGCCAGCCATTCCGGCTGGGCCGCGACCTGTTCGCGCGCGATGTCGTAGAAGGCGCGCAGGTCGCCCGACCCCATCGCCGGCGAGCGCGCCAGGCTGGCCAAAGTGGCGATCGCCCCATCGAGTTCGGCATCGACGGCGCTCGACAGCGCGCGCGCCTGGTCGAGCATGGCGCGGTCCTGTTCGCGCTGCTGGTACTGGCTCGCCGTATGCAGCGACCACAGCCCCAGCAAGGCGAGGGGCAGCAGGCCGATTGCGCTGAGCAAAATGAGCAGCCGGCGCAAGGACAGAGTAAAACCAGTAGACGACCGCATAGCATGGCTTTTTGGTAAAAAGGCATTATATGTTGAAATGTCGGGCAATCGGACACGCCCGGCGCCGTGCCGCTGTCTACCGAAGCGAAAGGACACCATGAAAAAAACCATCCTCATTACCGGCGGCGGGCGCGGCATCGGCGCCGCCTGCGCGCGCCTGGCTGCCGCACAGGCTTACCGGGTCTGCATCAACTACCGCAGCGACGACGCGGCCGCCGCAAGCATCGTGCGCGCCATCGAGGACGCCGGAGGCGAAGCCGTGGCGCTGCGTGCCGATGTCGCCCAGGAGGCGGAGGCCGAATCCCTGTTCGCGCAAGTCGATGCGCGCTTCGGCCGGCTCGACGCCTTCGTCAACAATGCCGGCGTGCTGGCGCAGCAGATGCGCGTCGACCAGATGGACGGGGCGCGCATCGAACGCATCCTGATGACGAATGTCGTGGGCAGTTTTCTCTGTGCGCGCGAAGCGGTGCGGCGCATGTCGACGAAACATGGCGGCAGCGGCGGCGCCATCGTCAACGTCTCCTCACGCGCGGCCGTCCTCGGCTCGCCCGGCGAATACGTCGACTACGCAGCCTCGAAAGCGGCGCTCGATGCGCTGACGATCGGGCTGTCGAAGGAAGTGGCGGGCGAGGGCATCCGCGTGAACGGCGTGCGTCCGGGCCTGATCCACACCACGATGCATGCCGATGGCGGCGAACCGGGGCGGGTGGAACGATTGCAATCGTCGGTACCGATGGGGCGCGGCGGCGAGCCGGAGGAGGTGGCGCGCGCCGTCCTGTGGCTGCTGTCGGATGCGGCCTCGTACACCTCGGGCAGCTTTATCGAGGTGTCGGGCGGGCGTTAAAGACTGGGGTCAGGTCTGACATTTGGACACGGCCTCTGCAGTAAGGCCTGACTGATGTAGGGGGATGGCTGAGCTCGTGTCCGAATGTCAGACCTGACCCCAGCTGTTAATTAGCCGATGAACGAATCGAACTGCATGTCGAATTCCTGCAGCGCCTTCTGCGCGTTCTGCATTTTCTTGCGGAACTCCGGCCCGCGCTGCAGTGCCAGGCCGACGGCCAGCACGTCGATCACGACCAGGTAGGCCAGGCGCGCCGAGATGGGCGTGTAGGGGTCGATATTGAAAACCAGGTCGATCGGGATCAGGACGCTGGCCATGTCGGCCAGCGGGGTGCCGGAGGGCGCCAGCACGATCACGTCGGCGCCGCCGCGGCGCGCCAGTTTGGCCGAGCGCACCAGCGTCGGGTTGTTGCCGCGCTGGGAGATCGCCACCACCGCGTCGCCTTCGCGCAGCAGGGCGGCCGAAATCGAGTGGATGGCCGGGTCGGCATAGGCCACCGTCGGCACGCCGGAACGGAAGAATTTGTGCTGGGCGTCGGCGGCGACGATGCCCGACGTGCCCTGGCCGTAGAACTCAATCTTGTTTGCGCGCGACAGGATGTCGAGCGCCTTCTGGACCGACTCGGCATTGAGGTTGTTGCGCAGGTCGAGCAGGGTGTTGATCGAGCGGCTGCAGATTTTATTCACCAGGTCCGCCGCCAGGTCGTCCTGGGCCGGCTGCTCGTTCGCGCTCGGCAGGGCCAGCGCCAGGCCCTGGGCGAGTTTGAGCTTGAACTCGTGCCAGCCGTCGTAGCCGAGCGTGCGGCAAAAGCGCACCACGGTCGGCTCCGACACCTGCGCGTTTTTGGCGAGCGCCGTGATGTTCTGGCTGACCGTCGCGCCCGGGGCTTCGAGCACGGCGAGGGCCACCTTGCGCTCGGATTTCGAGAGCGAGTCGAGCTGGGTGCGGATCGAGTCGAGCAGCATGGCGTCAGTCTTCCGGCAAGGCTTCTTCGCGCCACTGCAAGCCGTCGCGCCCGATCAGGGCCGAGGACGAGGCCGGACCCCAGGTGCCCGACGCGTAGGGCACGGGCGCCGTGTCGTCCTGTTCCCAGTGGTTCAGGATCGGCTCGACCCATTCCCAGGCCGCTTCCAGTTCGTCGCCGCGCATGAACAGGGTAAGCTGGCCGCGCAGCACGTCCAGCAGCAGGCGTTCGTAGGCTTCCATGCGCGGCGCCTTGAACTGCTCGCGGAAATCGAGTTCGAGTTCGGCCTGTTTCAGGCGCATCGAGTCGCCCGGCGTCTTGGCCATCAGGTTCAGCGACAGGCCTTCATCGGGCTGCAGGCGGATTACCAGGCTGTTGGGCTGGAAGCTCGACGTCGGCTGGTTGAAAATCGAATGCGGGATCTGCTTGAAGCGCACGACGATTTCGGCCAGGCGGTCGGACATGCGTTTTCCCGTGCGCAGGTAGAAGGGCACGCCGGCCCAGCGCCAGGTGTCGATCTCGGCCTTCAGGGCGACAAAGGTTTCGGTCTTCGACTGCTTCGGCGCGTCCGGTTCATCGCGGTAGCTCGGCACGGCCTGGCCGTCCACGTGGCCGGCGCGATACTGGCCGCGCACGATGTTTTGCGACAGCGTGGTCGGCGTGAAACGCTTCAGCGAGCGCAGCACCTGGAGCTTGGCGTCGCGCACGGCGTCGGGCGCGATCGAGGTCGGCGGCTCCATCGCCACGATGCACAGCAGTTGCAGCAGGTGGTTCTGCAGCATGTCGCGCAGCGCGCCCGAGTTGTCGTAGTAGCCGAGGCGGTTGCCCACGCCGATCTTCTCGGCGATGGTGATCTGCACGTCGGAGATCCATTCGCGCCGCCAGAGCGGCTCGAACAGCACGTTACCGAAGCGCAGGGCCAGCAGGTTCTGCACGGTCTCCTTGCCGAGGTAATGGTCGATCCGGTAGATCTGCGATTCGGCGAACACCTTGCCGACGTCGGCATTGATCTGCTTGGCCGAGGCGAGGTCGCGTCCGAGCGGCTTTTCCAGCACCACGCGCGAGGCAGGCGTGGCCAGGCCGGTGGCCTTGAGGTTGTCGCAGATGCGGGCGAACAGGTGCGGCGGCGTGGCCAGGTAGTAGACGCGGGTGATCGCTTCGTCCTGGCGCAACACCTCGACCAGCGGGCCGAAGCTGGCGACGTCGGTCGCGTCCAGCGCGACATAGGTAATGCGCTCGAGGAAGCGCTGCCATTTGCCTTCGTCGACGCTGTCCTGGTCCTTGATGTGCTGCTTCGAATGCGTGTCGACGAAGTTCAGGAAGTCGTCCTGCGTGCTCGGGTCGCGGCCGACGCAGATAATGCGGGCAGTCTGCGGCAGGTCGCTGCAGACGTCGCGTGCGTACATCGCAGGCAGGAGCTTGCGCATCGCAAGGTCGCCGCTGCCGCCAAAGAGAACGAGGTCGAAATCGGAAAGTGCCATAAGGTCGGGTCGCAAAGAGGAAAGGTGACTATCCATGTAAATTTACTACATGAATATGGTCTTGGCAAGAAACTCTACTACGAAAGCGTGAGCGAAGATGGTGCCATAGGCAGGGATGATGGGTCGCGCCGCTTCCGGGAGGGACGTAGGGTGGGCGGCTATACCCGGAACTCTGCAATCAGGCTGCGTGAACGCCGCCCACGCGTTCAACGCACCTATGAACCGTCGCGATGTGCACGCGATCGTTGAACGCGTGGGCGGCATCAGGAGTCCCGTGACATCAAGCACCGGGATATGGCCGCCCACCCTACGTCCCTTGCGATCAGCGTACCGTGAACGCCCCGAAATCAGCGGCGATACTCCGGCTGCACCAGCCCCGCCACATCGACCTTCATGCACAGCACCTTGCCCGTCAGCGGATACTGCGCCATCTCGGCGGCCGAGCGCCCGTGGCTGGCGCTGGTGACATACAGGGTGCGCAGGTCGCTGCCGCCGAAAGCGACGGCCGTCGGGCAGCGCAGCGGCAGCTGGACTTCGCGCAGCAGTTCGCCGGTCGGCGAGAGTTTGAGCAGGCGGCCGCCTTCGAACATCGCCACCCAGTAGTTGCCGTCGGCGTCGACCGCGGCGCCGTCCGGACGCCCGCCGTAGTCGGCCGCGCTTTTGTCGGTCGAGAAAACCACCAGGTTGCGCCCGTTGGCCACGGTGCCGGCCGCCACATCGAAGTCGTAGCAGTCGATGCGGTGGCTGGTGGTATCGGCGTGGAACATGGTGCCGCCCCCCAAGCCCCAGGCCAGGCCGTTCGAGTTCGTCATGCCGCCCGACCAGGCCAGGCGCAGCTTGTCGCGTTCGAGCACGTACATCTCGGCGGCCGGCTTGTCGCGCGGCTCGTACATGGTGCCGACCCAGAAGCGTCCGGCCGGGTCGACCCGGCCGTCGTTGAAGCGATTGACCGCCGGGTCGTAAGGGGCAGGGCAGATGTCGGTGATCTCGCCGCTGGTCGTGTTCAGGCGTATGAAGCCTTTGCGCGTGGCCACGACCAGGTTGTTGTCGCCGTCGGCAGCGATCGCCGACGGTTCCGAGCCCATCTTCCAGGAAGTGAACTTGCCGCTGGCCGGGTGTACCCGGTTCACGGTCAGGCCGTTGATGTCGACCCAGTACAGGGCCGATTCCACGTCGTGCCAGAGCGGGCATTCGCCCACCTGCATCGGTTCGTTGTGGAGGACGTCGATTTTCAGAGTCTTCATGCTGTCCGCGCTGTGGTTCATTAGACGGCGGCCTTCGCGCGCGCGATCAGGCCATTGGTGGAACTGTCGTGCTGCGCAGGCTGCGTGTCGCCGGCCAGCTCGGCCTCGATCTTCTTGGCCAGCACCTTGCCCAGCTCGACGCCCCACTGGTCGAAACTGTTCAGGTTCCAGAGCACGCCCTGCACAAAGGTCTTGTGCTCGTACAGTGCGATCAGGGCGCCCAGCGTGGCCGGGTTCAGGTATTCCATCAGGATCGTGTTGCTCGGGCGGTTGCCGGGGAAAGTCTTGTGCGGCGCCAGGCGTTCGATCTCGGCCAGCGCCAGGCCCTGCTCCTGCAGGTCCTTGCGTACTTCGTCGATCGTCTTGCCCTTCATGAAGGCTTCCGACTGGGCGAAGCAGTTCGCCAGCAGGGCCGTGTGGTGGTGCTGCAGCTCGTGCGCCGGGCGCAGCGCCGCGATGAAGTCGATCGGCGTCACGTCGCTGCCCTGGTGCAGCAGCTGGAAGTAGGCGTGCTGGCCGTTGGTGCCGGGCTCGCCCCAGATGGCAGGGCAGGTCGGGGTGTCGACCGGGGCGCCTTCCTTGGTCACGCGCTTGCCGTTGCTCTCCATGTCGAGCTGCTGCAGGTAGGCCGGGAAGCGGTTCAGGTCCTGGTGGTAGGGTGCGATCGAGACCGAGGTGCAGCCGAGGAACTGGCGGTTCCAGAAGCCGACCAAGGCCAGCAGCATCGGCATGTTCTCTTCCACTGGCGCGGTCCGGAAGTGCTGGTCCATGGCGTGGGCGCCGGCCAGGAAGTCCGAGAAATAGCCGAAGCCGACGGCCAGGGCCACCGGCAGGCCGATCGCCGACCACACCGAATAACGGCCGCCGACCCAGTCCCAGAAGGGGAACATGTTGGCCGGGTCGATGCCGAAGGTCTTGATCGCTTCGACGTTGGTCGAGACGGCCACGAAATGCTTGGCCAGTGCGTTTTCCTGCGCCTGGGCCAGGAACCAGCGGCGCGCGGTCTGCGCATTCATCATGGTCTCGGCCGTCGTGAACGTTTTCGAGGCAATGATGAAGAGGGTGGTTTCCGGATCCACCTTCTCGAGTACGGCGTCCATGTCGTGGCCGTCGACGTTCGAGACGAAGTGCAGGGTCAGGCTGGGGTGGCTGTACGGGCGCAGCGCCAGGCAGACCATCTTCGGGCCGAGGTCGGAGCCGCCGATGCCGATGTTGACGATGGTGCTGATCGGCTTGCCGGTGTGGCCGCGCCAGTCGCCGCTGCGCACGGCATCGGTGAAGGTTTTTACACGGGCCAGGACGGCGTGCACGTCGGTGGTGACGTCCTGGCCGTCGACGACCAGCTGAGCGTCGCGCGGGGCGCGCAGGGCGGTGTGCAGGACGGCGCGGTTTTCGGTGTTGTTGATCTTCTCGCCCGCGAACATGGCGTCGCGCTGGCTTTCCACGCCGCGCTCGCGTGCAAGCGCGGCCAGCAGTTCAAGCGTGCGCCCGTCAAGACGGTTTTTTGAATAGTCTAGGAACAGGCCGGCGGCCTCGATCGACATGCGATCGAAGCGCTGCGGATCAGCCGCGAACAGCTGGCGCATCTCCCAGTCTTCGGCCTCGACGGCGTGGGTTTCGAGTGCCTGGAAGGCGGCGGTGCTGGTGAGGGAAGTGGTCATGAGAGCAGGCGCGATGTTGTTTTGAACAGGTTATCGAATCATACAGGAATGGCGCGTAAATTCACTACATGATGGTAAGAGATGCGTGCCCGGGCTTACTGTTGACGTAGCGGTTGAATAACGGTCCGACCGCGTGGGCACGAGTGTCCACCCTACGGTACGCGACCGTCCACGACAGGGTTTAGCTTCCCGGTAAGCTGCACATCGTAGGGTGGGCATTTGTGCCTACGCGGTACAGCGCTTCCGATGCTGCAAACTTGAAGCACGCCACGCACCCATTCCCACTTTGTAGTAAAATTTCAGAAAACAATTTCGAAGGAACGATTATGGCGCTGCACCCCGTAGTTGAACAGGTAACGAACCGGATCATCGAGCGCAGCCGCGCCTCGCGCGCTGCCTACCTCGCGCACCTCGAGGCGGCGCGCATCCAGGGCGTGCAGCGCGGCGCGCTGTCGTGCACCAACCTGGCCCACGGTTTCGCCGCCTTTCCCGCCAACGACAAGCTGAAACTGCGCGAGACGAAGAAGCCGTCGGTCGCCATCGTCTCGTCCTATAACGACATGCTGTCGGCGCACCAGCCGTTCGAATATTTTCCACAACTGATCAAGGATGCGGTGCGCGACATCGGCGCCGTGGCCCAGTTCGCAGGCGGCGTGCCGGCCATGTGCGACGGCGTCACCCAAGGCCAGCCGGGCATGGAGCTCTCCTTGTTCTCGCGCGACACCATCGCCATGTCGACCGCGGTGGCGCTCTCGCACAACATGTTCGACGCCGCCCTCTACCTGGGCATCTGCGACAAGATCGTGCCGGGCCTCCTGATCGGCGCGCTCCACTTCGGCCATATCCCGGCCGTGTTCGTGCCGGGCGGCCCGATGACCACCGGCCTGTCGAATAAAGAGAAGGCGCGCGTGCGCCAGCTCTACGCGCAGGGCAAGGCCACGCGCGAGGAACTGCTCGAATGCGAATCGGCCTCCTACCACGGCGCCGGCACCTGCACCTTCTACGGCACCGCCAACAGCAACCAGATGCTGATGGAGATGATGGGCCTGCACCTGCCGGGCGCCGCCTTCATCACGCCGGGCACGCCACTGCGCGACGCCCTGACCCGCGCCTCCTCGCACCAGGCGGTCGCGATCTCCCAGCAGGGCGGCAACTACATGCCGGTCGGGCACATCGTGGACGAGAAAAGCATCGTCAACGCCATCGCCGCACTGCACGCCACCGGCGGCTCGACCAACCACACCCTGCACCTGGTGGCCATCGCACGCGCGGCCGGCATCGTCATCGACTGGAACGACTTCGACGAACTGTCGAAAGTCGTGCCGCTGCTGACGCGCATCTACCCGAACGGCGACGCCGACATCAACCACTTCCAGGCCGCCGGCGGCCCGGGCTTCGTCATCCGCGAGCTGCTCGATGCCGGTCTCGCCCACGACGACGTCAACACCATCCTCGGCCACGGCCTGCGCAAGCACTGCAAGGAGGCGTTCCTGGACGAGAACGGGAATGCCGTGTTCAAGGACGTGCCTGCGCAAAGCGGCGACGAATCGGTGCTGCGCCCGCATGCCAACCCGTTCAGCAGCAATGGCGGCATGGTGCTCGTCAAGGGCAACCTGGGCCGCGCCGTGATGAAGGTCTCGGCCGTGAAGATCGAACACCAGACCGTGGAAGCGCCTGCGCTGACCTTCAATTCGCAGGAAGACTTCATGCACGCCTACAAAGCGGGCCACCTGAACCGCGACTTCGTGGCCGTGATCCGCTTCCAGGGTCCGCGCGCCAACGGCATGCCGGAACTGCATGCGTTGACGCCGGCGCTGTCGAACCTGCAGGACGCCGGCCACCGCGTGGCGATGGTGACCGACGGCCGCATGTCGGGCGCCTCCGGCAAAGTGCCGGCGGCGATCCACGTGTCGCCCGAGATCCTGGCCGGCGGCCCGCTGGGACGCGTGCGCGACGGCGACATCATCCGCGTCTGCGCCGCCACCGGCACCCTCGAGGCGCTGGTCCCAGCCGAAGTATGGGACGCGCGCAAGCAGGTTACCGCCGACATCTCGTCGAGCCACATCGGCATGGGCCGCGAGCTGTTCTCGATGTTCCGCAATTCCAGCAGTGCGGCGGAAGAGGGCGCGGCGACGTTCCCGCTGCCGTCGCCGAAGCACACCACCGTGCCTTTGCATGAAGGCGCCGACAGCGGCGAAATCATGCCCGGCTCCGACGAAGATTTCCTGTTCAAGACTCCGAAGTGACTACCACCATGACCATGACCGTACTTGACATCATGCGCTCGGCGAGCGTGATTCCCGTAATCGCCATCGACGACCCGGCGCACGCCGTGCCACTGGCGAAAGCCCTGGTTGCCGGCGGCATCCGCGTGCTCGAAGTGACCCTGCGTACCGCGCACGGCCTGCAGGCGATTCGCGACATGGCCCAGGTCGAAGGCGCCATCGTCGGCGTCGGCACCCTGACCCAGGGTGAAGAATTCGCCGCCGCGCGCGATGCGGGCGCCGTCTTCGGCGTCTCGCCTGGCCTGACGCCCGCACTGATCGAAGCGGCGCGAAAGAGCGGCCTGCCGCTGCTGCCGGGCGTGATGACGCCGTCGGAAGTGATGATGGCGCGCGAAGCGGGCTTCAAGCAACTGAAGCTGTTCCCGGCCGTGCCGGCGGGCGGCGTCGGCATGCTCAACGCCATTGCCGGCCCGCTGCCGGACGTGACCTTCTGCCCGACCGGCGGCATCTCGATCGATACCGCGCCCGCTTTCCTGGCCTGCAAGAACGTCGCCTGCGTGGGTGGCTCCTGGCTCACGCCGAAGGACGCGATCATGGCCGGCGACTGGGGCCGCATCACGGAGTTGGCGCGGGCTGCGTCGGCGCTGCGCAAGTAAGCTTCATGGCCCGGCCATGGCAGTCCGCGCTAGTCCCCATGAAGCGCGTTCTTCCGTTGCTGTTGCTGCTGACCGCCTGCGGGCGGCAGCTGGCGCCACCAGTGCCGGTCCTGGGCGACGGTCCAGGCGCGTATCGTGCACGAGCGGCTTCCGGTGTCGCCGTCTACGCGGTTGACCCGAATGCCTCGCTCATCGCCGTGACCGTGCGCCGTGCTGGCCTGATGGCGCGGCTCGGGCATGACCACGTGGTAGCCAGCCGCACGCTGGCGGGCTATGTCGCGCCTGGCGCGGGCAGGGCCGACCTTTCTTTCCGTGTCGACCAGATGACGGTCGACGAGCCGGAGCTGCTGCGCGACGCGGGCATCGACAAACAACCGTCACCGCAAGCGGTCGAGGGTACGCGCACGAACATGCTTGGGCCCGTACTCGAGGCGCAGCGCTATCCGATGGCGACGCTGCATGCGCAGCAGCAGGCCGACGGCCGGCTAAGCGTCGCGGTCACGCTGCACGGCGCGACGCGCTCGCTGGCGCTACCGGCCACGGTCCGCATCGACGCGGCACAGGTGGTCGCGAGCGGAACGGCGCGCCTGAAACAGACGGATTTCGGCATCACGCCGTTTTCAGTCGGGGGCGGCCTGCTTTCAGTACAGGATGAGCTGGAGGTGCGCTATCACATCGTCGCGCGGCGCTGGAGCCCGTCGGTTGGCCCATAGGCCGATGACGGCGCGCTGCAATCGTGTGACGCACGCTTATTCGCATGTTACGCTCCGTGCATGCCACGTCGCATCTCAAACATGCTGTTGCTCAGCTGCGCTTTGTCGGCTTGGGGCCCCACCCTGGCGGCAGCGCAGCCTGGCGCGCCAAAATTCGAATTGACCGTTGAGCGCGTCGATGGGGCCGAGGGAGACCCGGCCTATCAGATCACCTCAAGCGGCGCAGTCGCGGCCACGCCGGCGGTTGTCTGGCGTATTCTCACCGATTACAACCATCTGGCCGACTACCTGCCAAACCTGACAAGCACGCGCGTGGTGTCCCGCAATGGCGACAGGGTCATCGTCGAACAACTTGGCACTGCCCGCTTTCTATTTTTCAGCCAGGCGATTCGCCTGGTGGTGCAGGTGCAGGAACGCTCGCCCGATCGCATCGACATCAGCCTGATCGACGGCGACATGAAAGTCTACCGCGCCACGTGGGAGCTCAGGCCATTGGCCGGCGCTACCGGAACCAGGGTGGTGTACAACGCGACCATCGTACCGAAGTTCGGGGTGCCAGGGATCGTGGGAACAAACGTGGTTCGAAAGGACATTGCCAGGATGATGGCGGCAGTGTTGTTGCGATTGGATCGCCAAGAGCCGCAGACGCAATCACCGCCTTAGCCCGGCAGATTGAATTATGGGAAGGTCAAGTCCAGACCGAGTTTCCTGGCAAGGAAGAAGGTGACGAACACCAGGCCCAGGAGAGCGAGCACGAAGACTGCGGCGACCTTGCCGGCTGAGCGTAGCACCGCGCGCTTGTCCTTCACCTTGCCCTTCTTCCCCTGATCGTAATGCCACTTGACGGCGAAGAACATGCCCGTGCCTAAGGCGAGAACCTTGAACGTACCTGCGACTATTGGGAACCAATCCATGATTTTCAGTATTTCCAGGCTATGACTTGCGAGAGGAGAAAACGTCAGCGACTTTTATGCAGGGATGGCCTTGCTGCACGTTCTGAGGCATTCTACTTAAAAGCAATATCCATACATTGAGACAAAATGTCCCAGTTGAAAGCCATACAAGATGAAGATTTGCCAATCTGGTTGCCGCGATTGGCGGGGAACAAAGGGCCGCGTTTTTTGCAGATCGCGGATGCCTTGCAGGCGGCATTGGCGGATGGATCACTGAAACCGGGCGACCGCCTGCCTCCGCAGCGTCAGCTGGCGGCACAGCTGGACGTCGACCTGACGACGATCACGCGCGCCTACGACGAAGCCAGGCGCCGCAACTTGTGTGAGGGCCGCGGCGCGCGGGGCACGTATGTCGCGGCGCCGAAAGTCGAATTGACGTCGATTCTCGACCTCAGCATGAACACCCCACCGCCGCCGGATGGCGTGGACTTCGACGACATGCTGAAACAAGGTTTGTCTCAAGTGCTGATGAGGGCAGATAGTGAGTTGCTGATGACTTACCACTTGGGCGGGGGAAGCGACTCCGACCGCAAGGCTGGAGCCACATGGCTCGAGCCGATGTTTGGACATCTGGATTCCGGGCAGCTCGTTGTCTGTCCGGGTGCGCAAGCGGCGATCGCCGCATCGATCCTCGCGCTGACGCAGCCTGGCGATGTCATCCTCGCAGAGCCAGCGACGTATCCCGGCTTGCGTGCGGCAGCGAGCCAATTCGGCCGGCGCATCATTGCGGTGGAAACGGACAAGCACGGGATGGTGCCTGAGCTGCTGGAGGAGGCGTGCCGCCAGCACAAGCCTGGGCTGGTCTACCTCAATCCGACATTACAGAACCCGACCGCCATCACCATGCCGGAACGCCGGCGCAAGGAGCTCGCCGGCATTGCGAAGCGCTGCAATGTACGCATCGTCGAGGACGATCCCTACTGGCTCCTTGCCGAGTCCCCGCCACCACCTGTTGCCACGTTCGCCCCGGAACAGGTGGTCTACATTTCGACCCTGTCGAAATGCCTGACGCCCGGCTTGCGTGTCGCTTTCGTGCTCATACGCGATCCGCAAGAACGCGAACGTTTTCTGGCCGCGCTACGATCATTTGCGCTGATGGTCGCCCCTCTGACGGCCGCACTGGCCACGCAGTGGATCCTCGACGGTTCGGCCGGCGTGTTGATGGAAGGCGTACGCAAGGAGGCGCGCGTGCGCCATCGGATGGCGCGCGATATCCTGGCGGGGCGGTACAGCGGCTTTGGTGACGGCCTGCATGTATGGCTCGAGTTGCCGGCGTATTGGAACTCATCGCAGCTTGCGCGTGCTGCCGACAGCGAGGGCATCGCCGTTACGCCGGCGGAGGCATTCGCAACAGGCAGCGTATCCGCGAATGCAATTCGAATCTCTTTGGGTAGCATCAAGGACCGTGGACGCTTGCAGGCGGGTCTTCAACGCCTGTCGCACCTGCTTGCGCGGCAGCCCGAGCCGTACCCCCGTGGCAGTCTGCACACCGAATCTCAGGTCCTTGCGACCGAAACGAACAGGCGCTGCGGCTAGCAACACTTCTTGCTTGTCATTTGAGTAACAGCGCCATACACTGAGCGCCGGTAAAGTCAAAGCATGGTCATGCGTGAAACGGCTGGACAAGGCAACGGAGTTTGCCAGCCGGGTTTTCATAAGAGTAACCAGCGCGACGTCGTCCACAACATTCCGACTTAATCCGATCAACCTGTGCGAATCGCTCCTGCGCCGCCGATATATCGAGCCCTGCCAATGACCGACTCCCCTGACCAGTCGCATTTCCGCGGGAGCGCCGGCCCGGACGCCGGCAGCCTGTTCCGCATCTGGCTGCCGCGTGCGGACACGCCGGAGCGGTCGAGGCTGCGCCGCCTTCGCGTCCGGGTGCGAACGAACGATGCAGAGTGTTGGTCGTCGACTATAACCGCGACGCGGCCGAGACCATGGCCATGGTGCTGGAAATGAGCGGCCACGCGGTACTCCTCGCGCACGACGGGCAGGCAGCGGTAGAGATGGTGAAGCGGCATGACCCTGCGGTCGTGTTCCTCGACATCGGCATGCCGGGCATGAATGGCTACGAGACTGCATCTCTGTTGCGGGCCTTGCCGGGCGCGCAGGCCCGCGTGTTGGTGGCGCTCACCGGCTGGGGCAGCGAGGCCGATCAGGCGCGCAGCCTTGAGGCAGGTTTCGACCTGCACCTGACCAAGCCGGTCGACATCGACAAAGTCCAGCGCGTGCTGTCGGCGCGTTTCAGCCACGAGGATTGCGGGTCGGCGCCGTGAGGCGGTAGCGTGTCCAGGAAGCTGTTCAAAACGGTATCCGCGCAATCTGAGTTAAGCTTGCCAAGCCTCTCGACTTTGCAAAAGTAACCGATGGATGCCGCCCCTCTTCGCCGCCCGCGTGCGCAACGCTGGCGCCCCTCACCGCCGGCGAAATCGCCATGGCCTCGCTGCTGTTTCGCGATGCCATCGACTACACCCGCGTACGCGTGTTCAACCGGCGCTACATGCCGTTCCAGCCGCAGAACTGCGCGATGACCCCGAACGGCAGCATCTATTTTCACGCTTCCTGCTTCCTCGACGATTACGCCGAGGCCAACCTCACCGGCCAGCACTGGTTCATGCACGAGATGGTCGTCTTGTGGCAGTCTGCACACCCACGTGTTGGGGCATAGTTCGCCGCGTTCCTTGACGATGTCTATGTTGCGGTGCAAAATGGTGGGCTATGACCGTCCCGTTCCCTGCATCCGACACGACATCTCGCGCGAAATCCGCCGCTGAGTGCGCTCGTTCGTGTCTTCATCGGGACGAGCCTTCCTATCCAGGCGTAGGTTTGCCGCGCGGTTATTTTTCCTCCGTTACTCCCCCATAAGACTGCTTCTCATCGGCAGATAACGCGACGTCGTTCGCTCTGACATCGCGCCTGCAATGCTCACTTCCGATTCGCTGCGGGTATCTTCGCGCAGGGTGTTCACTCATCTGTACTCGGCAATTCTCGCCTGAGAAGGTAATTCATGTCTTTACAAACTATTCGCCAGGACTGGTTTTCCAACGTCCGTAACGACCTCCTTGCAGGTCTCGTGGTCGCACTTGCACTTATTCCAGAGGCGATCGCTTTTTCCATCATTGCTGGCGTCGATCCGAAAGTCGGCTTGTACGCTTCATTCTCCATCGCTACCCTGATCGCCTTCTTCGGTGGCCGTCCCGGGATGATCTCGGCGGCAACCGGGGCGATGGCTCTCGTCATCGTTACACTGGTAAAAACCCATGGCCTGGACTACCTGCTCGCCGCCACCATCCTGGCAGGAGCACTTCAAATCGCTGCGGGATGGATAAAGCTTGGCCGGCTGATGCGCTTCGTCTCGCGCTCGGTCGTGACCGGGTTCGTGAATGCCTTGGCCATCCTGATCTTCCTGGCGCAGTTGCCCGAGATGACGAACGTTACCTGGCACGTGTACGCCGTTACGGCTGCTGGTTTGGCTATCATCTACGGCCTGCCTTATGTGACGCGCGCCGTCCCATCCCCGCTGATAGCGATTGTCGTGCTCACGGGTGTGTCTATCGCACTGGGCCTGGACATCCGCACCGTCGGCGACATGGGCCAGCTTCCGGACAGCCTGCCTTCCTTTCTGATCCCGAACGTGCCGTTCAACCTGGAGACTTTCCAGATCATTCTTCCTTACTCGGCAACGTTAATGGTCGTTGGCCTGCTCGAGTCGCTGATGACTGCCACCATCGTCGATGACCTCACTGACACCAAGAGCGACAAGAACCGCGAATGCGTGGGCCAAGGCGTCGCCAACATTGCGACCGGCTTCATTGGCGGTATGGCTGGTTGTGCAATGATCGGCCAGTCCGTCATCAACGTAAAATCCGGCGGGCGCGGTCGGCTCTCGACCTTGACCGCAGGCATGGTGCTCCTCATTCTGGTTGTTTTTTTGGGTGAGTGGGTCAAGCAGATCCCGATGGCAGCACTCGTCGCGGTGATGATCATGGTGTCCATTGGCACCTTTAACTGGAACTCGATCAGGCATTTACGCGAGCACCCACCTAGCTCGAGCATCGTCATGGTGGCAACGGTCATCGTCACTGTGGCCACCCATGACCTGGCGAAAGGCGTGCTGACTGGAGTATTGCTGTCGGGTATCTTCTTCGCTCAGAAGGTCAGCCGTCTGCTGGCTGTCAGCTCGGAGGCTGAACATGCTGGCCGCAGTCGCCGATACCGGGTATCGGGCCAGGTCTTTTTCGCTTCCTCGGATCATCTCGTCCACTCGTTTGACTACACCGAGACCTTGGAGCGCGTGCATATTGATCTGACTGGCGCACATTTCTGGGACATCACTGCAATCGACGCTCTGGATAAGGTCGTTTTCAAGTTCCGCAGGATCGGAGCGCAAGTCGAAGTGCAGGGCCTGAACGAGGCCAGCGCCACGTTGGTGGATAAGTTTGGCGTTCACGACAAACATGACGGCCATGATGTTCTAGTCGGTCATTAGCCTTGACAGCCGCCCAGGACGGGCAGCTTGGGTCGACAGGAGGCGGCCCGGATGCTCTGAATCGAGGGGCTGTGAAGCGATGGTACCGTCAAGGAGCTGTTAGATGCGGTGTCCGAGCAATCTGAAGTAAGATTGCCATGCCTCTCACTCTCGCAAAAGTAACCGATGCATGCCGCACCTGTTCGCCGCCTGCATGCGCAGCGCAGGCGCCCCCTCACCGCGGGCGAAATAGCCATGGCCTCGCTGCTGTTTCGCGATGCCATCGATTATGAGCGCGTGCGCATCCACGGCCGCCGCTACATGCCCTTCCAGCCGAAGAACTGCGCCATGACGCCCAACGGCAGCATTTACTTCCACGCCTCTTGTTTCCTCGACGACTATTCGCAGACGAACCTCACCGGCCAGCACTGGTTCATGCACGAGATGGTCCACGTCTGGCAGCACCAGCTGGGCTACCCGGTGCGCCTGCGCGGCGCCGTGCGCATTGGCTTGCCCTACCACTACGACCTGCACGAAGATGCGACGCTTGCCGACTACAACATGGAAGCGCAAGGCGACTTGCTGGCCGATTACTTCGTGTTGAAGTTCTTGAAGAAGCCCGAGGCGATGCGGCAGCGCCGCTACCAGAACGACCTGGCCTTGTACGAGCAGGTGCTGGCGCCATTCCTGGCCGATCCCGCCAGCCGCGACAACCTGCACCGGGGTTTTGCGCGCAAGCTCGCGCGCTCGCCGCTCAGTCGCTGGGCTCGCTAGGCTGATGATGTGCGGTGAGCGTTTGCTCACCGAAAAGCCGCCGCTATTTCGTCACATCCCCTCCCCGGAATTGACATTCCTCAATGCTGCTGCACAGCAACATATTAGGCTTATTCCTCCTTTCCCCTTCCTGTTTTCCGAACCCGTCATGAAGCTGCTTCTCATCCTGTGCCTTGCCAGCCTGATTACTCTCCCGGTCCTGGCAGCCCGGCGCGTGGGCGAGGCGCAGGTCCGCCCCGGCAAGAATGACCTGCCTTGCTTCACGATTGCCGAGCGTGAAGAGAAGCGCGGCGGCAATCCCGATTTCCAGTCGGTGACGGTCATGGCCAACCAGCGCATCCTGTGGCGCATGAGCATGCCGCGCGAGCGCACCTTCCCGCTTGCCTTCAACATGTGCATTCCCTACGGGGGCAGGGGGCCGGCGCTGCCGCAGACGCCGGCGGCGGCGCTGGAAAACGGAACCGTCTACACCGTGCATCTCGACACCCGGCCCGACAAGGGTTCCACGGCGCCGCTGCGCTATGCCGCGCGCTTCTGCCTGGCGCGCCAGGCCGACGGCAAGACGGCCGTCCACCAGCTGGGCGCGATCGAGCGGCCGACGCGCGGCCTGCCTGACTGCCGGGACAAAGACAACTAAAGAGCGCTTGCCCCCGTGTGACAACTGTCGTATGCTTGCGTCATCAGTCACGCGACGCGAGCCCATCATGTCCATTCCTTCCGTAACCGAGCTGACGCTGCTGAAGTCTTTGTGGCGCCAGCACCCCTTGTCGGCGCGCGAACTCCACGAGCAGGTCGCGGCCGAACTGCACTGGTCCTATTCGTCCACCCGCAAGACGCTCGAGCGCATGGTGGAAAAGAACATGGTCACGCTGCAGGCCGTGCATGGCGTGAACGTGTACACGGCGGCGCTCGACAAGATCGAAACCCTGGCCGGCTTCGCCCGCGATTTCGGCCGGCGCGTGATGGAGATGGACGAACCGCTGCCGGTCAACATGTTCACCGGATCGAAGCTCGTGAACCATGCCGAACTGGCCGAGCTGGAACAGCTGCTGCACGACTGGCCAGGCGACAAGGACTAGGCATGGTGTTCCATCATTTTTCGTTCCTGTTCCTGCAGGCGAGCGTCAGCGCTTTCGTCACCGCCAGCGTAGCCTGGGCGCTCCTGCACCTGGCGCGCCGGCGCTGGCCCAGCCTGGATGCGCGGCGCTCGCCCTGGCTGCTGGCACAAGGCATCGGGCTCGCGTCGCTGGTCCTGGCGCTGCTGCCGGCGGCGTCGCGTTGGAGCCTGTTCGCAAGCGTCCCGGTTGGCCAGGCGGGAGGCGAATGGCAGGTGCTCGGCACCGATGCCACGGTCGTTCTCCAGGGGACGGCCGGCGCCCTGGCCGCTCCGGATTTGCTGCCGGCGCTTGCATGGTCCTGGGCCGCGGTCTATCTCGCCGGCGCCGCGTGGCATGCGCTGCGCTTGCGGCGCGCGGGACGCGGGCTGCGTACGCTGCTGTTCGTCGCCGAGCGCCTGGACGATGCGGCCATGGCCGCGCACCCCGCATTTGCCCGCCAGCGTGGCGCCTTGCCGCCCGTGCTGGAAGTCGATGCGCCGATCTCTCCGATGCTGGCCGGCCTGTTTGCGCCGGTCCTGCTGCTGCCGCGCCACATGCGCGATTTGCCGCCGCTGCAGCAGCAACTGATCGTCGCCCACGAGCTGACCCACCTGCGCCGCCGCGACCCCTTGTCGCAGCATGCCGCCACCCTGGCAGCCATCCTCCTGTGGTTCATACCGGCAGTGCACAGCTTCCGCGGCCGCCTGCAATGGGCACTGGAGCTCGGCTGCGACCGCGCCGTGCTGGCGGGCCGCTCGCAGGATGAACGGCGCAGCTACGCCGCCGCCTTGCTGGCGCAACTGGCCATGCAGGTGCGCGCAGGCAGCGGCAGTACGCCCGACATGGCGCCTGCCTCGCTGGCCTTCGGTGCGCGCGGCGCGCAGGCGGTGGCCGAGCGCATTCACCTGATCCGCGACGCGCAACCCGCCGCCCACGGCCGGGTCGCCTGCATGGCCGCCTTGCTGCTGTTGCCGGTCCTGTGCGGCGCCAGCGTGCTGTTGCAGCCGCAGTTCGCCTGGCACGATGCCGGCGAGGCCGCGCCGGCTGAACTTCCAGGCGCCGGCAACGCCGCACTGGCCTTGCAAGCCCCGCTGGCACAGCTGCGCGTCACCGGCAGCTACGGTTCCATCAACCACCCCGGCGGCCGGCCGCACCGCGGCACGGACTTCGGCGCCGCGCGCGGGACCGCCGTGCTGGCGCCGGCCGACGGCAAGGTCGCGATCTCGACCGACCGCTACGAAGGCGGCGCGCGCTACGGGAAGGTGCTCGTCATCGAGCATGCAGGCGGTACCCGTACCTTGTATGCCCACCTCGACCAGCGCCTGGTGCGGGCGGGCGAACGCGTGCGGGCCGGCCAGCACATCGCCCTGTCGGGCGCGACCGGCAAGGTCACCGGCCCCCATCTGCACTTCGAGGTCTCGCAGCAGGGAGCGCATGTCGATCCGCAAGCGCTGTTGAAGGGCGCCCGATGACGCACGCCATACCAAACAACTTTATCACCCACCCATAAGACCATGCGAACCATCCGAACCGGCGGCGCCAGCGCGCTGCTGCTGGCGGCGCACGCCTGTGCCTGCGCCCAGTCCACCGAGCCGCCCATGCAGCAAGTCGTCGTCAAGAGCGGCGTGCACGAGGCCCGTGCGCAGTCGACGACAACGGCCATCGTCGTCGGGCGCGACGAGCTCCTGCGCCAGGGCGACACCAGCCTGGCCGAAGTACTGAAACGCCAGCCCGGCATCACGCTCGACGCCAGCCCCGGCAAGGCGCCGACGATCCGCATGCGCGGCATGGGCGGCGGCTATGTCGCGATCCTGCTCAACGGCCTGCCGGCGCCGAGCGGCTTTTCGCTCGAATCGATCAGCCCCGATCTGATCGAACGCATCGAAATCGGACGCGCCGCCACCGCCGAGACCAGCAGCCAGGCCGTGGCCGGCACCATCAACGTGATCCTGCGCCGCGCAGGGCCGGGAAAGGATGGCGCCGCGAACGAGGTTAAAGGCGGCAGCGCCTTCGTTGCCGGCCGCGCCGCGCCGCAGCTGGTGGCCCAGCACAGCGGCCGCGCCGGCGCCCTGGCCTATACCGTCACCGCCACGCTCAAGCGCAACGACAACCCGATCGAGGCCATCACCACGGAAGAGGGCGCGCAGCCGGCACTGCTGCGGCGCACCGCATGGCTTGACCACCAGGTCGAGGATCTGCTGGAACTGGCGCCGCGCCTGTCGTGGCAACCGAACGCGGACGACAGCATCACGTCGCAAAGCTATCTGCGCAAGCGCCACGTCGACAATGCCAAGCGCGAGGATGAAACCACAGAGATCGGCCGCCCGACCGCCTTCCCGCACGCCCGGCACACTTACGAAACGCGTCCCGTCCATGCCTATGCCGACCTGGCCTGGACGCGCAAGCTCGGCGCCGGCGCGCGGCTTGCCGCCAAGCTGTCCGGCTTTTATGTGCGGCGCGAGGCCGCGTTCGAATACCGCGGCATGGACCTGCAGGACCAGTTGCTGGAGTCCCACCTGGTCGCGTCAGGCCCGGTCGAGCGCGAATGGACCTTCAACGGCAGCTGGCGCCGCCCGCTGTGGGGGAGCCACGCCCTGGCGGCCGGCTGGGAGTTCGGGCGCAAGGGGCGCAGCGAATACCGGCGCGAACGGCAGTTTGACGCCGGCGGCAGCCTGCTGCTGGCCAGCGACGAGCATTACCGCGCCAAGGTCTCGCGCAGCGCCTTCTTCATCCAGGACGAATGGGACATCGACGCCGCCTGGTCGGCTTACCTCGGCCTGCGCCGCGAAGTCCTGCACACGACCGGGGAGGGCAATGCCGACGCGCCGGTCGACGTCGACGCCGGCGCCTGGAGCCCGATCTTCCAGACGCTGTTCAAGCCGCAGGCCTCGAAGGAAGGCGGGGCGCGCGACCAGTTCCGCCTGGCCGTCGGCCGCACCTACAAGGCGCCGAACATCGTCCAGCTCATGCCGCGCCGCTACACGGTCGACAACAACAACAGCGCCACCAACCCCGACCAGCAAGGCAATCCGCAGCTGCGTCCTGAGCTTGCGCTGGGCGTCGACCTGGCCTGGGAGCGTTACCTCAACAAGACCGACATGGTCAGCCTCAGCGCCTTCCACAAGCGCATCCGCGACATCACGCTGGTGCGCGTCGTCCAGGACAAGGGCGTGTGGATCGCCATGCCGGACAATGCGGGCGAGGCGACCGTGCAAGGCATCGAATTCGAGGGGCGCAGCACTGTCGGGCCGCTGACGGCGCGCATCAACCTGGCGCGCAACTGGTCGCAGGTGGACAGCGTGCCGGGGCCGGACAACCGCATCGACGGCCAGGCCGCGCGCAGCGGCAACCTCGGGCTTGATTACGCAGCGCCATCCGGCCGGGCCGACCTGGGCGGCACCTTCACCTGGCGCGCTCCGCTGGCCAACCGCACCAGCGCGGTGCTGTTCAGCGACGCCGGCGCCAAACGCCAGCTCGACCTGTATGCGGTGTGGAAGCGCGACGCGAGCTCGCGCCTGCGGCTGTCGGTGTCCGACCTGCTGCACCCGGATTACCGCGAGCGGCTTGTGTATCAGGGCGCCAGTCCGCTCTCGCGCACGACGGTCTACCGGGGGCAGCCGGTGTGGCGGCTGATGTGGGAGCAAACCCTATAAAAGGGTGCCCGCGCTTTTACTTCGCCGACAAAAATGCGGCCGCTTCGGTCCGGAACCGTTGCGGCTGGTCCCACATGATGAAGTGGGCGCTGTCTGGAATGCGCTTGAGGGTCAGCTGCTTGACCGGCGCGTAGGCGCTCTTGTAGACGCCGTCGAACTGTTCGGCCGCCAGCGGCACGCTTTTCGGCTGGACGTACAGCACCGTGACCGGCACCGTGATCTTCGGCAGTTCCGGAATCAGGTTCGTGACGATCAGTTCGCGGTAGGCGCGAATGCCCACGTCCGGGTCGCTGGCCATCGAGTCCTTGATGGCCACCGGGCGCATCGCCTCGGTGTCGACCATGCCGGCGATGGTGTCGTTGGCGCGTTTCGAACGCTGCTCGGGCGGCGTGGCGCGCATGCCGGCCGCGATCTGGTCGGCGACCGCTTCGACGCGGGCCGGCGCGGCGCCGGGGCCGGCGAAGAAGCTACCCAGGAAGGGGAACATGTCGACCACCATCAGGCGCGAGAGCGTGTCGGGGTGGCGGCTTGCCAGCATCATGCCGATGGTGCCGCCCATCGAGTGGCCGATGACGGCCGGCTGCTTCAGGTTCGACTCCTTGATGTAGCGCGCGATTTCTTCGGCCACGGGCGCTGCTACCGCGCCTTCCTTGTTGGCCCCGGTGGGCTGGCCAGCAAAGCCGGAGATCTGCACGAGGTGGTAGCGGTAGCCCGGCAGCGCATCCACGGTCGAGGACCAGGTACGCGGCGAGGAGTTCAGGCCGGGGATCAATACCACGTCCGGTCCCGTGCCCTCGGTGCGCACCGTAATGCGCTCCGACGAGAAGGGGGCGGCCAGGGCGCTGCTCAAGGGGAGGGCTGCAAGTACCGCTACCACGCCGGCCGCAAATGCACGGCGCGAGAACATCGTTTTGCTCATTCTGATCCTTGTCGAGATAATTAGTCGTTGATGCGGATGCCGGCAATGCCGAAGTGCCGCGCCCGACCTGCAGCACTTGCGCGCACACCAAGCTTACTGCAGAACGTGATCGGCGGCGCATCTTCCGGCCGGGTATCACTCATGCCGTAAACAATCCACCGGCAGCAGGCGCGAGGCCCGCCGCGCCGGATAGAAGCCGAAGAACACGCCGACGGCGCTGGCAAAGGCGCAGGCCACGATCACCGCGCTCAGGCCGACCCGGACGTCGAATTCGGCCGCCGCCGAAATGGCCGCTGCGCCGCCAGCTGCGATCGCGATCCCCACCGCCGCCCCGGCCAGGCAGATCATGACCGCCTCGGTCAGGAACTGCAGCAGGATGTCGCGCGGCTTGGCGCCGATGGCCATGCGGATGCCGATCTCGCGCGTGCGCTCGGTCACCGAGACCAGCATGATGTTCATGATGCCGATGCCGCCGACAATGAGCGAGATCCCGCCAATCACGCCCAGCAGGGCCGCAATGCCCGCGCTGATCTTGCCGGCGGTGGCGGCAAAGGTCGCCATGTTCTGCATCCTGAAGTCGTCGGGTTCCTCGAACTTGATGCGGTGGCGGTCGCGCAGGGTTTCCTTCATGTCTACAATTGCGTCGTCCAGCACGCCTTCGCTCTTGCCCTGCGCGGCGATGTAGTGGACGTTGTCGGGGAAGGAGCCGCGCACCATGTAGGCGCGCGCAGCGGTGATCGGGACCAGCACCATCTCGGCCAGGTCGTCGCCGTCGAGCTGGCGGCCTTCGCCCTGCAGAACGCCGATCACCTGGAAGGCGACGTTCTCGATGCGCAGGTAGCGTCCGAGCGGGTCCTGACGGTAGAAGAACTGGTCGGCCTTTTTCTGGCCGATCACCACCATGCGCGAGGCGGCGCGCACGTCCTCGTCGGTGAACATGCTGCCCTGGTCGATCTTCCAGTTGCGAATCTTGAACATGGCCGGCGTCACGCCATGCACCATGCTCACGGCGGTCTCGTTGCCGGCAGCGAGCTTGAAGCTGCCCTGCAGGGCGGGGGCGGCGCCGGCCAGGGTTGGCAGGCGGTTCAGGGCTTCGGCATCGGCCAGGGTGAGCGAGGGCACGGCGCCGCTGCGGCTGCGCTGCTCCTGGGTGCGGTCGCCGCCGGGCATCACGTAGACCATGTTCGTGCCGAGCATCTGCATCTCTTTCTTGATGAAGCGCTGCATGGTGTCGCCCAGGGCCAGCATCAGCACCACCGAGGCGATGCCGATCACGATGCCGAGCATGGTCAGCGCCGTGCGCAGCCGGTTCGCGGCCATCGAGCGCAGCGCTTCCACGACCACCTGCCAGGCCTTCATGCTTCGCTCCCGGCGATTGAATGCTCATGGCTGGCCGCGAGCTGGCGCAGGCCTTCAAGCGCAGGGCCGTCGTAGACCACGCGCCCGTCCTTCAGGCGCACCAGGCGCCGGCTCCAGGCGGCGATGTCCGGTTCGTGCGTGACCAGCACGATGGTGATGCCGCGCTCGCGGTTCAGGGTCTGCAGGCCGCGCATGATGTCGTCGCTGGTTTGCGTGTCGAGGTTCCCGGTCGGCTCGTCGGCCAGGATCAGCGGCGGGTCGCCCACCAGGGCGCGTGCGATGGCCACGCGCTGCTGCTGGCCGCCGGAGAGCTGGTTCGGCGTGCGCTTGCCGAATTCTCCCAGGCCGACGCGTTCGAGTTCCTGCATCGCCTTGGCCAGCGCGCGCGTGCGCGGCACGCCCGCATAGATCAGGGGCAGGGCCACGTTCTCGAGCACGCTCATGCGCTTGATGAGGTTGAAACTCTGGAACACGAAGCCGATGGTGCGGTTGCGGATCTCGGCCAATTGTGCGCGTGTCAGGGCGCGCGTGTCGGCGCCGTTCAGAAAATAGTCGCCGCCGCTGGCCTGGTCGAGGCAGCCGAGGATGTTCATCAGGGTCGACTTGCCGGAGCCCGACTGGCCCATGACGGCGATGAAGTCGCCGCGCTCGACCCGCAAGTCGACGCCGAACAGCACCGGCGTTTCGACGCTGCCCGAAATATAGCTTTTTTCGACAGCGCGAATGTCGATCAATGCGTCGATCAGTGCCGCCGTCATCACATGTCCTGGGCTGGGGTCAGCGCACGGGTGACCACGCGCTCGCCGGCTTTCAGGTCGCCGCCGACGACTTCGGTGTAGCGGAAGTTCGACAGGCCGATGCGGATGTCGACCGGCTTCGGCTCGTTCTTCGCGTCGAGTTTGTACACCTTGAACATGCGCGCGGTCTCGCCCGCGCTGCGGAAGGCGAGATCGTCCTCAAGCGGCGGCAGGGAGGCGTTATGCGCCGGATCCTTCGCAGCCTTCTCGGCCAGCGCCTTGCGTTCCTTCTCTTGCTCTTCTTCCGACAGCCGGAAGCGCAAGGCGGCGGTCGGGATGCGCAAGGCCTTTGGCCGGGTGTCGACCACCAGCCGCACCTGGGCCGTCATGCCGGGTTTCAGGAGTTCGTCCTTGTTGTCGACGTTGAGGACCACGTTGTAGGTGACGACGTTCTGCACCACGTTCGGCGCCAGGCGGAACTGGCGCATGGTCGCGTTGAACTCGCGGCTCGGGTAGGCGTCGACGACAAAACGCGCCGGCAAGCCGTCCTTCAAGGCGCCGACGTCCGCTTCCGAGACGCTGGTATCGATCTGCATCTTGGTCAGGTCCTGCGCGATCTGGAACAGGTTCGGCGTATTGAACGAGGCCGCGACCGTCTGCCCCAGGTCGATCGTGCGCTTGATGATGACGCCGTCGATCGGGCTGCGGATCACGCTGTTGTTCAGGTCCGCCAGGGCCCGTTCGAGCTGGGCGCCGGCCAGCTGCTGGTTGGCGCGCGCCACGTCGAGCTCGCGGCGCGACTGGTCGAGCGCCAGGCTCGAGACGAAGTTCTGGGCCACCAGCTGCTGGTTGCGCTCGAAGCTCGCCTGCGCCAGGCGGCTCGAGGCCTGCGCCGAGGCGACGCTGGCGCGGGCTTGCCCGACCTGGGCGTTGAAGATGGTCGGGTCGAGTTTCAGCAGCACCTGCCCCTTTTTCACGCGGTCGTTGAAGTCGGCCTTGAGCTCGACCACGGTGCCCGAGACCTGCGAGCCGACGTTCACCAGCGCCACCGGATTGATGGTGCCGGTCGCGGTGACCGTGTGCGTGATGGCGCCGGTGTCGACCACGCTGGCGCGGAATTTCAGCGGCGGCGTCTTCGGCTCGCTGCCGAGCTTGGCCCAGGCCACGGCGCCGGCGCCGGCAATCAGGAGGGCGCCTGCCACCAGCACGCGTTTTTTGGTAAAAATCTTCATCGTGTCGCCTGTCCGAGGTGGATGATGCCAATTTGCAATTAACCAAGTGTCTGTGATTTTTCTCCCCTCCGCAATTTAAAACGGATACATATCCGCAGGATTCGGATATGCATGTGGCCGTTTCGACGCAGGGATAATCGGGGTGGAAGTGGCGATCCGCTAAAATGGCGGCATTCCTCTTTTCCATTGCAAAGATCATGACTCAGGACGAACTCAAGCAAGCCGTGGCACGCGCCGCCATCGATTACGTGGTCGACGGCGAAATCATCGGCGTGGGCACCGGCTCGACGGCCAATTTCTTCATCGACGAGCTGGCGAAAATCAAGGACCGCATCAAGGGCACCGTCGCTTCGTCGGAAGCCACCGCGGCGCGCCTGCGCGGCCACGGCATTCCCGTGTTTGACCTGAACGAGGTCGAGTCGATCGCCGTCTACATCGACGGCGCCGACGAGATCACCGAGCAGGGCGCGATGATCAAGGGCGGCGGCGCGGCGCTGACGCGCGAGAAGATCGTCGCTTCGGTGTCGAAGAGTTTTGTGTGCATCGCGGACGGCTCGAAGCTGGTGCCGGCGCTCGGCAAATTCCCGCTGCCGGTCGAAGTGATTCCGATGGCGCGTGCGGCCGTGATGCGCAAGCTGGCAGCTCTTGGCGGCCAGCCGCGCCTGCGCACGAAGGCCGGCAGCGACCAGCCCTTCATCACCGACAACGGCGGCGAGATCATCGACGTGGCCGGCATGCAGATCGCCGACCCGGTGGCGCTGGAAACCGAGATCAACAGCATTGTTGGCGTGATCGCGGTCGGCCTGTTTGCGCGCAGCGGCGCCAACGTCTGCCTGCTCGGCATGGCCGACGGCGTCAAGAAACTGACCTTCTGATCGGGGACCGTCAATGAAAGCACTGCTGGCGCTGGTAATGGTAGCCGCTGCTGCAAGCGGCTGCACGATGTTCAAGTCGAAGCGGCCCGCCGCGCAACAGGCGGCGGTGCCGGCGAAAGCGGCGCCCCAGCTGGTCGACGCCAACGGCGTGGCGATCGAACGCGTGCCTTACCGGGTCGGCGTGTCGTCCAGCACGGTCGAGCAGCTGGCGCGCCAGCATGCCTGCAGCGGGCAGGGCGCCGGCCTCATTACCGAGCCCGGGCCGGTCGAGGTCTACCGCCTGCAGTGCAGCGACGGCAAGGTGTTCATGGCGCGCTGCGAGCTGCGCCAGTGCCGCAAAATGTAATCGATACGGTCTGTCTCACTTCCCGAACGGCGCCTCACGGCGCCGTTTCCACTTCCTGCAGCGTGCGCACCAGGTTCGAGGCGCTCGGGTTGTCGACGAAGACGCAGCGTGTTCCGGTGCGCTTGCAATAATCCTTCACGCGCCAATAGGCGCCATGGCTGATGCAGCCGGTCTGGCAGATGACCAGGTCGGCGGCGGCGAGGTTTGCATCGAGCATGCCGCTGCTGTCTTCCAGGCCGCCGTCGTGGTGCGCGAACTGGGCGCCGGCGCGTTCGACGATGCTGCGGTAGATCGGCACGCTGCCGCTGCGCCCGCCCACGCACAGGATGCTCCGGTTCATGAAGCGCACCGGCTGGCCAGGCGGCTCGGCCGGCGCGGCCGGCTCCGGCAGGGCAGGCGCAGGCGCGGGTGCGGCTTGCGCTTGCGTTAACGCGGCCAGTTGCGCACGCAGCGATCCTTCGCGCGCCTCCACCAGCGCCAGGCGGTTGGCGAGACGCTTGCGCGTGTCCAGGTCCGGCACCGATGCACGCAGCGCCGCCCAGTTCGGCACGCGCCTGGCCGATGTCGGTGTCCTTCCCGATCGCCAGCGCGCGCAGCTGCAACAGCGCCGCGTCGTGTTCGCGCGCGGCCTCGGCCTTGTCTTGCGTGAGGCCGTTGCAGCGCTCCTGCAGCTTGAGCAGCGCGCGCCCCAGCCTGGCGTTTTCGGCCAGCAGGGCCCAGTACTTGCCCATGTCGACGCGGGCGCAGGCGCCGGCCTGGTGCTGCACCATGTGGATGTCGCGCGTCATCTGCTCTTCCAGTGCCGGGGTGCAGCGCGCGTGCGTCAGGCCGGCCCAGAAGGCGCCGGCGACGTTGCCGGCGGCGACCGCCTCGTTCCACAAGCCATGGACTTCAGCCGTGGTGCGGGCCTTCTGGAAGCGCCCGAGCTCCAGCGCGTAACGCTGCTCGAACTCTTTCTGCAAGGCTTCGGACAGCGCCTTGCGCGTCATGCATTCGTTGACGACGCCGACGTGCAGCTCGTAATCGTCGTGCTCCGCGGTGTCGCCGATGATTTTTTCGGCCAGCTTGCGCAGGCCCTGCATCGAAACCCCGACCCCGATCAGCGGGCAGTGGCAGGTATGGGAGAGCTCCCACAAGCGCCGGCGGCGCGAAGCTTGCGGCGCGGCGCCAAGGGCCGCGGACGCGCTGTGTTTATCGCACATACATGTCCTCAAGGGTTAGAGTTGGGCATCAATGAGAATGATTCTCATTACCATTCTATCCGAGGTGTGATTTGATGCAAGCGAAATTCGTCATTTGAAAGCATCCTCAACTAACTGACCATTCATCGGTAATTGCAGAATGACCGATCCGATCCCACTTCCGGCTTCACGACGGCTTGCCTGGTGCTTATGGCTGGCTTTCCTTGCCTGCTATCCACTGTCGCAGCGCATGCCGCCGGCATGGGCCTGGGAAAACGGCATGCTCGAGAATATTCAGGTGGCCTTGCTGCTGGCCGGCGCGCTGTGGGCGCTGCTGGCATGGCGCCGCCTGCGTCCCGGTCCTGCCGCGGTACTGGCCGCCTGCGCGGTGCCGGTCTGGCTCCTGCTGGCGGGGCGCGAGTGCAGCTGGGGCGCGGTATTCCTGCCGGCAATCGGCTTCGACAAGGATGGCCCGGTCTACGCCTCGCGCATCCTGTGGTACCGGCCGCTGGTGGGGCCGTTTGCCGGCGCGGTGCTGGGGGGCCTGCTGATGCTGGCCTGGCGCCATCGGCTCGGCCGCCTCATCAAGGACCTGATCGTGCGCCGCCGTTTCCCCTGGGGCATCCTGGTCTTGGTGGTTGTCGTCGGCTACGCGTCCACGTTCGCCGAAGGGCATCTGCGTCCGGTCACAGGATTCATATTCGACCAGGCCGACGCCTATGAAGAACTTGCCGAGCTGGTCGGCTATCTCGCGCTGTTGGCCATGCAGGGCAGCGTGTTGCGGGAACTGGCTATTCGCTGACCCGCCCGCGCAGCGCCTTGATCTGGCCGCTGCGCGTCTTTTCGTCGAGCCGGCGCCGCTGCGAGCCGCGTGTCGGCTTCGTGGCGCGGCGCACGACCTGCACCTCGGCCACCTGCGCGATCAAGGCCTGCAAGCGCTGCAGGGCGTCGTCCTTGTTCTGCTCCAGGCTGCGCGATTGCTGCGCTTTCAGCACCAGCACGCCGTCGCGCGTGATGCGGGTGTCGCGCATCTCGAGCATGCGCTCCTTGACGTATTCCGGCAGCGACGAGGCCTTGATGTCGAAACGCGCGTGCACGGCGCACGAGACCTTGTTGACGTTCTGGCCGCCGGGGCCCTGGGCGCGGATGGCGATGAATTCGACTTCGGAGGGATTGATCTGGGGTGTCACTTCTGTTTCCAGCTGCTTCAGGGCCTCCATCATGCCGGAAAAAGGCGTGTATTTGTAACAACTGTAACGTGTGCGCTGTATTGATGGAAAGGTGTATTCTTGTAATAACAAATTGATAAGGAGCCCCCTCATGAACAAGACCACCATTTCCGCACTGATGCTCGCCGTTGCCGTCCTCGCCACCGGTTGCAAAAAAGCCGACAACGATCCATCGACCGGCCCTGCGCAGGAAGCCGGCAAGGCCATCGACAACACCGCTGCAAACGCAGCCCAGGAAACGCGTGAAGCCGGCGCCGCTGTCGGCGCTGCGACCGAGCGCGCTGCCGAGAACGTCGAAGCGGGCGCCGAGCGTGCCGCTGCCAACGTCGATGCCGCCACCGACCGCGCTGCCGCGAACATGAAGGAAGCCGGCGCCGAAGTGCGCCAGGAATCGCGCGAAGCCGCAGCTGAAGTCAAGCAGGGCGCCGCCAATGTCACCGACAAGGCCGGCAAGGGCCTGGAGCGCGCTGGCGAAAAGATGCAGGACGCCTCGAAGTAATGCAAGTCGAGGCCGGGCCTGCGTAGTCAGGCCCGGCCAGCAGTTCCCGACAACCCGCCCACCTTCATGGTGCGCGGGTTGTCGTTGTTTATTGCAGGAAGAAGCGGATGATGCGCGTGACCACGAATAAGGTGGCCAGCACAATCAACACCCATTTTGCGACGGTGAATGCCTTGCTGCGTGGTCTGGTCATGGTCATGCCTCGGCGATGTGGATCTTGCTTTTGATGTGTTTGAGGCTGGCGACAATGGTAAACGTCATGATGACCAGCAGCGACCACGAGCTCCATTTGCTGATGTGGACGATCGACCAGGCGCCGAGCTGGTTCGGATAGCGCCACACGCCCCAGAAGGTGCTCATGTTTTCGGCCAGCCAGATGAAAAAGCCGATCAGGACAAAACCCAGCATCAGCGGCATCTGGCGGTCGCGGTCGAGCGGCCGGTAGATGACGACCGTGCGCGAATACAGGCCCAGCGCGCAGGCCGCCAGGTACCAGCGGTAGTCGCCGATATAGTGGTGGGTGAAGAAGTTGGCGTAGATGAGGGCCGCGATCAGCGCCGCCATCCAGTAGGGCGGATGGTGGCGGATGCGCAGGTCGAACATGCGCCAGGCCTGCACGATATAGCTGCCCACCGAGGCGTACATGAAGCCGGCGAACAGCGGCACGCCGAAGACCTTGGTATAAGCGAAGTCCGGGTAGCTCCAGGACTGGATGCTGCCGGAGACCTTGAAGGCCTCGAGCGCAAAGCCGACCATGTGGAACAGGCAGACGGCCTTGAGTTCGTCCCAGGTTTCCAGCTTCGCATACACCATCCAGCACTGGATGCCGAGGGCGACGATCAGCAGCACGTCGTAGCGTGGGATGCCGAGGATCCCGGCGCGCGGCATCACAAGCACGGTGGCCATGAAGGTGAAGACGAACAGGCAGGAGCGCGCGTTCTTGAAGCCGAAATACAGGAATTCGATCAGGCCGCGCCGCAGGCGGCCAAGCTCGCGCGGGCGGCCGTCCATCAGCAGGTTGTCGAAGGCGGCTAGCATGTTCATGTTCTTTTCCAGGCCGGGTAGTGGGCGCGTCCATTTTACGACGAGCTCCGCGGCGCCGGCCGAAACCGGACAGGGAGCTAGACTCTGGTCGCCAAGGACGTGCTCAAAGGTGCTCGAAAGTGGTTTGAAGGTACACAAACTATTCCAGCTGCGGTCGAACCGTCTGCGCCCGCGGTAGTCGAACATCGATTCACCGACGCCACCCCGACATGCTCCTGTCCCATCGCATCCGCCTCGCTGCCACTTTGGAACAGTGCGAATACTTCGCACGCGCGGCAGGGACCGCACGCCGGGTCTGGAACTGGGCCCTGGCCGAGTGGCAACGGCAGATTGCCGCTAACCTGCGGCCCAACGCGATGGCATTGAAAAAGCAGTTCAATGCAATCAAGTATGCTCACCCCGACTGGCTCGATAGCGAGGGCCAGCCCTGGCTACGCACGATTCACCGCGACGCCCACTCGCAACCGTTCGCGCACCTGGCCAATGCATGGACCCGCTTTTTCGCCGCGCGCAAGGCTGGCCAACCGGCGCACCCGCCTCGCTTCAAGAAGAAAGGCCGCTCCCGCGACAGCTTCTACATTGCCAATGACAAGCTCCGCGTTGAGGGCAAGAGCGCTGTCCTGCCGAAGGTCGGGCGGGTGGCGCTGGCCGAGGTGCTGCGCTTTCCGGGAAAGATCATGGGCGCCACCGTCTCGCACGAGGCCGGCCGCTGGTTTCTCGCGGTCCAGGTCGAGGTGCCCGATGGGGTCGCGCTACGGCGAAGAACTGGCCACGACATGGTCGGCATCGACCTGGGCGTAGCCGTCGCAGCCACGCTGAGCACGGGCGAGAAGATCGCTGCGCCACGCCTCCTGCGCTCGGCACTGCGCCGCCTGCGCATTCGTTCGCGCCGCCAGTCGCGGAAAATGAAAGCGGCCAAGGCCGCTGCAGGGTTCGTCGGCGCCATTCCGAAGGGAACACGCCTGTCGAGATCCATCAACCAGACCAAAGGCGCGCGTAGTCTCGCACGCCTGCATGCTCGCATCGCCCGGGTGCGCGCGGATTTTATTCACAAGCTCACCACACGGCTCTGCCGCGAAAACCAGGCAGTGGCGATCGAGGATCTGCACGTCAAGGGGATGCTGGCCAATGCGCGCCTGGCGCGCAGCATTGCCGATGTCGGCTTTCATGAGATCCGGCGCCAGTTGCAGTACAAGGCCCGACGCTACGGCACGGTGATCGTGCTGGCCGACCGCTGGTATCCGTCCAGCAAGCTGTGCTGCGCCTGCGGTCGGAAGAATGGTTTGCTGGCCTTAGCCGAACGCGCGTGGACCTGCAGTTGCGGCGTACGGCACGACCGTGATGTGAACGCGGCCATCAATCTACAACGGCTCGCAACCGGCGCCCTTGCGGCGCGCACTGCGCTACCCGTGGCGAGTCCGGCGGCAACGCCGGGCACTGCTGCCGGAATGGTTCCGGCAGCAGGCGGGAAAGTCACGCCTGTCAGGCACGAACACGGTCAGCAGGAATGAAATGGACGCCCCCACCTCTACCGCATAGGCGAAGTCCGCGAGTCGGTAGGTTTGGCTGACGGGTGAACCACCGGCAGCCGGTGGTATCTGAAGCTGTTCCAGGGGAAGCATTCCGCTATGCCGTTGAGCCGGAGGGGCCAGATCATGAAAGCGACGGACAAGCAGGTGGTCGGTGTCGACATCGCCAAGAACGTGTTCCAGGTGTACACGGTAGACAAGGGGACCGGGGAGGTGTTCAACAAGCAGATCAAGCGCGCAAAGTTCCTGGAGTGGTTCGCCAACCGCGCGCCCTGCCTGATCGGGATGGAAGCATGCGGCGGGTCCCAGCATTGGGCGCGCCAGCTCCAGTAGATGGGACACGAAGTGAAGCTGATGGGCGGCAAAATGGTCAAGGCGTTCGTCTGCGGGAACAAGAACGACGCGGCCGACGTTTATGCAATCTACCTGGCCGTGCAGCAGCCGGGCATAAAAGCTGTGGCGGTCAAGACCGAAGGCCAACAGGCGATCCTGGCACTGCACCGCATCCGCGAAGGCCTGGTGAAGGCGCGTACGGCGACGATCAACGCGTTGCGCGGCCTGCTGGCGGAATACGGCGAAGTGTTCGGGAAGGGACGAAAATCGTTCGACGAGGGCATAAAAGAGGCGCTCGAACGGCTGGCGGAACGGCTGCCGGCGCCGCTGATCGATGCGCTGCGCGACCAGTGGAACGAAGTGGCCCGGCTGGACGAGCGGATGGCCAATATCGAGCGATCGTTGCAGGGATGGATGCGCCAGGACTCCGCCGCGAAGGCCATCGCCGACATCCCAGGTGTCGGCTTGATCACCGCTACCGCGGCGGTGGCCACCATGGGCGACGCCAAGGCGTTCCGGTCTGGCCGTGAGTTTGCGGCCTATGTCGGCCTGATACCTGGCCAGACCGGGAGCGGGGCAAGGTGAAGTTGCTGGGCATGAGCAAGCGTGGCGACACCTACCTGCGCAGGATGATCATAAACGGCGCGCGGTCGGTGGTCGAGCACAGCAAAACACCGAGTCCGTGGCTGCAGCAGATCAGCGCGCGACGGCCATACAACGTGGTCGTCGTGGCCGTGGCCAACAAGATCGCGCGCACGATCTGGGCGATGCTGGCCCACGGGCGCAAGTACGACAAGGAATATGTCAGCTCGATGCCGCAGGCAGCGGCAACGACGTGAGACGAATCGATTTTTTGAAAGGATGGCACGTCACCAGTTGCGACAGGTGTAGACAGCGATGACAGACAGGTTAGACCGGGACCCATCAAGCCTGACGAACCGTCTGGGCTAACAGCCCGCAGCAGGAATGAGGCGTGGGTCAGCGGATTTCATCGGGGCCAGCGGCGTCCGCCGTGCAAGGCCGGATATAGAACTGCGACTTTCCTCGTCTGAACAAAGCTGAAAATACCTTGCAAAAGGGGGGGCGTCCATATAGACGGTTCGGGGCAGGAAGAGAGCGGTGCGTACTTTTGCGCACGTTTTTGATAGCAGTGCTGCTGAAGGGCGGGTGGGCACGGGGCGCCCACCCGACATTTTTACTGCGCCGGCGGCACGTAACCCATTGCCTGGTCGGCGCCGTCGCCGAAGAAATGCTTCTCCAGCTGGGTCGCCAGGTATTTGCGCGCGCGGTCGTCCGCCAGGTTCAGGCGGTTTTCGTTGATCAGCATGGTCTGGTGCTTGAGCCATGCCTGCCAGGCTTCTTTCGAGACCGACAGGTAGAGCTTCTTGCCCATTTCGCCCGGGACGGGTGGGAAATCCAGGCCTTCGGCTTCCTTGTTCAGTTTGATGCAGTGGATGGTGCGGGCCATGAGTGCTCCTGATTCGGTATGAGGTAAAACCAAGATTATAAAGTCTTGATGAAGATCTGTGATTTGCGCTGCCAGTTATACATGTGCTGGCGGTCCTTCGGCAGGTCGTCCACGGTCGCTGGCCGGAAGCCGCGCTTCTTGAACCAGTGCGCGGTGCGCGTGGTCAGCACGAACAGTTTGGTCAATCCGGCGGCGCGCGCGCGGTTTTCCATGTGTTTGAGAATCCGCTCGCCGTCGCCCTGGGCCTGCACGTCCGGGTTCACCGTCAGGCAGGCCATCTCGCCCATTTTCTCGTCCGGGAAGGGGTACAGCGCGGCGCACCCAAAAATCACGCCATCGTGTTCGATGACCGAGAACAGCTCGATTTCGCGCTCGATCAGCTCGCGCCCACGGTAAACCAGGGTGCCGTCCGCTTCCAGAGGTTCGATCAGCTTGATAATTCCGCCGACGTCCTCAATTGTGGCGATACGCAGGCTTTCCAGGTTCTCGTGGCTGATCATCGTGCCCACGCCATCGTGGGTGAACAGCTCCAACAGGGCCGAGCCGTCCATCTCGAAGGGCACGATGTGGGCGCGGTCGACGCCGCTGTTGCAGGCCTTGATCGCGTGGCGCAGATAAAAAGCGGCGTCCGGCGGCAGGAAGTTCGCCTGCAGCACGGCCTCGGCCTGGTGCGAGGACAGTTCGCGGATCTCCTCGCCGGCGGCGTCCGACATCATCGGCGTTTCGGTGATGTAGATAAGCTTGTCGGCGTGCAGGGCGATCGCGGCGGCGGCGGCCACGTCTTCCATCGTCAGGTTGAATACTTCGCCGGTCGGCGAGAAGCCCAGCGGCGAGAGCAGCACCAGGTTGTCTTCGAAGGCCAGCATCGGGGCGATCTTCTCGGCCGAGATCTTACGGGTGACGCCCGTGAGTTCGAAATCGACGCCGTCGATCACGCCGAGCGGGCGGGCGACGACGAAGTTACCCGAGACGATGCTGATCTGCGCGTGCGACATCGGCGTGTTCGGCAAACCCTGGCTGAAGGCCGCTTCGATATCGAGGCGCAGTTCGCCGGCCGCTTCCTTGGCGCACTCCATCGCAGCCGGGTCGGTGATGCGAACGCCGTTGTGGAAGCGTCCCTCGACGTTACGCAGCTCAAGCTGTTCGGCCACCTGCGGACGCGAGCCGTGCACCAGCACGATGCGGATGCCGAGTGCGACCAGCAGGGACAAGTCTTGCGCCAGGACCGGCAAGGCGCCGGCGGCGACCAGTTCGCCGGGGAAGGCAACGACAAACGTCTTGCCGCCAAAGGCATGAATATACGGCGCGACAGAGCGCAGCCACTGGACGAATTGGGTAGGGTTTTCCATTTGCCGCATTATAATTCGCTGCGCGACTTGCGCACCAAATACCTCGTAAAAATCAATGTCTGAACAGAGTAACAAGCCTAAGCCGGACGCGGCGCGCGCAGTAGTCCCTGATAGCAATACCAAGCAGCCGCGCGCAGCGCGTCCGCAGGGCGAGCGTGCGCAGGGTGAGCGTGTACCTCAAGGCGAGGGTGCGCAGCGCGCGTCACGCGAACGCAAGCCTCAGGGTGAACCGAGAGCGCCGCGTGCACCGCGCGTGCAGACGCCGCTGCCCCCGATCACCTATCCGGAAGACTTGCCGGTCTCGGGCCGGCGCGAGGAGATCGCCAAGGCCCTGGCCGAGAACCAGGTCATCATCGTCTCGGGCGAAACCGGTTCCGGCAAGACGACCCAGCTTCCTAAAATCTGCCTGCAGCTGGGCCGCGGCGAAAAGGGCCTGATCGGCCACACCCAGCCGCGCCGCATCGCCGCGTCCTCGACGGCCAAACGCATCGCGCAGGAGATCGGCACGCCGCTGGGTGAACACGTGGGTTACAAGGTGCGCTTCAACGACACGCTGCAGCCGGGCGCCTCGATCAAGCTGATGACCGACGGTATCCTGCTGGCCGAAACCCAGACCGATCCGCTCCTGAAAGCCTACGACACGATCATCATCGACGAGGCCCACGAACGCAGCCTGAACATCGACTTCCTGCTCGGCTACCTGAAGCAGCTGCTGCCGCGCCGCCCGGACCTCAAAATCATCATCACCTCCGCGACGATCGACGCCGAACGCTTCGCGCGCCATTTCGCCGCGCAGAACGGCAAGCCGGCGCCGGTCATCGAGGTCTTGGGCCGCCTGTACAAGGTGGAGGTGCGCTATCGCCCGGTCGACCGCGATCCGGTCGCCGTCGGCGGTGGCGTCGACAGCAAACCGGCACCGAAGGCGCAGCAGGCGCGCGAGAAGCGCGACCTGATGGACGCGGTGTTGGAGGGCGTCGATGAACTCTGCCGCCTCGGCCAGGGCGACGTGCTGGTCTTCCTGCCCGGCGAGCGCGAAATTCGCGACTGCGCCGAAGCGCTGAGGAAGCACCATCCGCCGCACGTCGAAATCCTGCCGCTGTTCGCGCGCCTCTCGGTCGAGGAGCAGGACAAGGTCTTCCGCACCACCAACGCGCGCCGCATCGTGCTGGCCACCAACGTGGCCGAGACTTCGCTGACGGTGCCGGGCATCCGCTATGTGGTCGATGCGGGCCTGGCGCGCATCAAGCGCTACAGCTTCCGCAACAAGGTCGAGCAGCTGCAGGTCGAGCCGATCGCGCAATCGGCGGCGAACCAGCGCGCCGGCCGTTGCGGCCGCGTGGCCGATGGCGTCTGCATCCGTTTGTACGAGGAAGACGATTTCCTGCAGCGCCCGAAATTCACCGAGCCGGAAATCCTGCGTTCCTCGCTGGCGGCCGTCATCCTGCGCATGAAGTCGCTGCACCTGACGGATGTCGAGACCTTCCCCTTCATCGAGCCGCCGCAGGGCCGCGCGATCGCCGACGGTTATCAGCTGCTGCAGGAAGTGGGCGCGGTCGACGAGACGAATGAACTGACGCCGCTGGGCCGCAAGCTGGCGAGATTACCGCTCGACCCGCGCGTGGGCCGCATGATTCTGGCCTCGCTCGATAACGCTTGCTTGAGCGAGATGCTGATCATCGCCGCGGCCCTGTCGGTCCAGGACCCGCGCGACCGGCCGATGGAATACCAGCAGCAGGCCGACGAGAAGCACAAGAAATTCGCCGACGAGAAATCCGAATTCCTCAGCTACCTCAAAATCTGGGCCTGGTTCGAAGACGCGATCGCGCACAAGAAGACCAACCGCCTGCTGCAGGAGAACTGCCGCGCCAACTTCCTGTCGCAGGTGCGCCTGCGCGAGTGGCGCGACGTGCATTCGCAGCTGCTCACCATCGTGCGCGAGCAGGGCTGGCGCCTGAACGAGGCGCCGGCGACCTATGAACAGCTGCACATGGCGCTGCTGACGGGTCTGCTCGGGAACATCGGTTTCAAGGCCGAGGACGAGCCGGGTGCGGGCTACCTGGGCGCGCGCGGCATCAAGTTTCACATCTGGCCGGGATCTTCCCTGACCAAAAAGCCGGGCAAATGGATCATGGCGGCCGAACTGGTCGAAACCACGCGCCTGTACGCGCGCTGCGTGGCGCAGATCCAGCCTGAATGGGTGGAGAAGGTCGGGGCGCACCTCTTGAAAAAATCCTGGGGCGAGCCGCGCTGGGAAAAGAAGCCGGCGCAGGTGTCCTCGCTGGAACGCGCGACCCTGTACGGCATCGTGGTCTACAGCGGCCGCCGCATCAACCATGCGCTCTACAACCCCTTCGAGGCGCGCGAGATTTTCATTCGCGATGCGCTGGTGGCCGGCGACTACGAAACGCGCTCGGCCTTCTATGCGCACAACCACAAGCTGGTGAAGGAGATCGAGAACCTCGAACATAAGTCGCGCCGCCAGGACGTGCTGGTCGACGACCAGCTGATCGCCGCCTTTTACGACGCCGAGATCCCGAAGGACGTCGTCAACGGCGCCGGCTTCGAGAAGTGGTACAAGGACGCGGCGCGCGAGAACCCCAAGCTCTTGTTCCTGAACCGCGAAGAGCTGATGCGCCACGAGGCCGCGGGCGTCACGACGGAACTGTTCCCGAAGACGATGAACGTCACCGGCATCGAGATGGGGCTGTCTTACCACTTCGAGCCGGGCAGCCTGCGCGATGGCGTGACCTTGTCCGTGCCGCTGTTCGCGCTGAACCAGATTCCGCAAGAGCGCGCGGCCTGGCTGGTACCGGGCATGCTCAAGGAACGCGTTCACCTGATGCTCAAATCGCTGCCGCAAAAGCTGCGGCGCCACTGCGTGCCATTGCCGGACTACGCGGCGCGCTTCGTCGAGCGCATCCATGCGGCCAATGCCTTCGGTCGCGGCGACCTGATCGACGTACTGATCGGCGATGTGCGCGCCCAGACTGGCGTGAACGTGCTGACGGGCGACTTCAAGCTCGAGACGCTGCCGACCCATTTGTTCATGAATTTCAAGATCGTCGACGAACACGGGCGCCAGCTCGAGATGGGCCGCAATTTGGCGAGCCTGCAGGCGGAGCTGGGCAGCCAGGCACGCGAGAGCTTCCAGAAGATGGCGGAATCGACGCCGGCCGCGGTGGGATCGATACGCGCCAATGTAGCGACGCCTGCTGCCTGGGGCGGCGGAAGAAGCTCAGCGCCCATCGCGGTGCCTGTGCCGCAGGGCAAAGGGAAGGGCGCTCAAGCGGCTGCGCCGGCCGCCGCTCCGGCCGTCAGCCAGCACACCAATCTCACCAGCTGGACCTTCGGCGAGCTGCCCGAACTCCTCGAGATAAACCAGGGCAAGCTGACCCTGATCGGCTTCCCGGCCCTGGTCGACAAGATCACGCACTGCGACCTCGAGGTGTTCGACGATCCGAACGTGGCGGCGCGCACCCACCGCATCGGCCTGCGCCGCCTGTTCGCGCTGCAGCTGAAGGACCAGCTGAAATTCGCCGAGAAGAACATCCCCGGCCTGCAGGGAATGGGCATGCAGTTCATGGCGCTCGGCTCGCAGGAAGAGCTGCGCGACCAGATCATCCAGAAGGCGATCGACATCGCCTGCCTGCAGGACCCGCTGCCGCTGGACGCCGCCGCGTTCAACAAGCGCAAGGACGAGGGCAAGGGGCGCATTGGCCTCTTGATCAACGAGATCGCGCGCCTCGTTTCCTCGATCCTGTCCGAATTCCATGGCATGCCCAAGCGCCTGAACGGCTTGGGCGCGCCGGTTGCCGCCGACATGCAGGCGCAGCTGGCGGGCCTGGTGCACAAGCGCTTCATTGCCGACAACGAGTACAGCCAGCTGGCGCACTTCCCGCGCTATCTGAAGGCGATGAACGTGCGCCTGGAAAAGCTGCGCGGCAATCCGGCGCGCGATGCGCAGCTGATGGCGGAGTGGCAGAACGCCGCCAGCCAGTTCCAGCGCATTTCCAAACAGCCGGGCAAGCAGAATGATCCGCGCATGACGGAATACCGCTGGATGCTGGAAGAACTGCGCGTCTCGCTGTTCGCGCAGGAGCTGCGCACGCCGATGCCGGTGTCGGCCAAGCGTTTGCAGAAGGTGTGGGAGTCGATGATTCGGTGATCGGAGCGAGGATCGCTCAGGACGCTGCGGTCGGGAGCATGGCCGATCGGCAGGCCCGCAGTATTTCGTCCGCCAGCGGCGAACCCTCGGGGCACGCCCGCGACAGCACGATGGCGCCCACGAGGTGGGCCAGGGTGTCGATCGACTCGGCGCGCGTGCCTGCGCCGCCGGCGTCAAGCGCCAGCAATGCAAGCATGCGTTCGATCCCGGCTGCAAAGGCTTCCCTGACCTGTTCGCTCTGGCGTGCGGCATCG
Source organism: Massilia sp. FBCC-B171 (assembly GCF_059134155.1). Lineage (NCBI taxonomy): Bacteria > Pseudomonadati > Pseudomonadota > Betaproteobacteria > Burkholderiales > Oxalobacteraceae > Massilia > Massilia sp. FBCC-B171. The sequence goes on from NZ_CP101443.1 coordinate 1,411,665, forward strand.
GTCCCGAGGGCGGCCATGGTACAGCCATCGCCGGGGTTGTCGCGGTGCTTGCGCGACAGGTAGTACTTCACGAAGGCGTTCCTGTCCACGCCCGCGGTTTTCGCCGCCGTTTGCGCTATGCCGCACTGCGCTGCTTGCGCCATCAAGTCGGTCTTCGACTGGAAGTGTTTGTAAAAACCGCCGTGGGTGAAGCCGGCCGCACCCATCAAATCCGCCACACCGACGCCGTCGTAGCCGCGTTCACGGAACAGCGTCGACGCGGTTTCGACGATCCGCGCCCGATTTGCCTGCGCCTGCGCCTTCGTGACCTTCATTTTTCACCCTTCATGCATGTCGACGGATTCCGTCGCCATTCTACATTGATGTCGCCCATAATCAAAAAACTTGACGTCTTTGATTATAGTCATCATCATTGGAGCATGAAAGCATTTCTCATCGATCGGTATGACCGCAAGGGTGGCGGCCGGGTAGCCGATGTTCCGGAACCGGTCGTGCGCGACGACGACGTCCTGGTTCAGGTTCACGCCGCCAGCGTCAACGTGCTCGATTCGAAAATCAGGCGCGGCGAGTTCAAGATGATCCTGCCTTATCGCATGCCGCTGATACTGGGCAACGACGTGGCCGGCACGGTACTCGAAGTCGGGCCGGGGGTGCGCCATTTCAAACCGGGTGACCAGGTGTATGCGCGGCTAGATGAGGACCGGATCGGCGGCTTTGCCGAACGCATCAGTGTCAAGGAAGCTTCGCTGGCATACAAGCCTGCGAATCTCACCATGGAGGAGGCTGCCTCCATTCCGCTGGTCGGGCTGACTGCATGGCAGGTGCTGGTCGACACTGCACAACTGCAGGCGGGGCAGAAAGTACTGATCCATGCCGGTTCCGGCGGTGTGGGCACGATTGCCATCCAGCTTGCAAAGCGTCTTGGCGCCTTCGTGGCTACGACCACCAGCACGGCCAATGTCGAGTGGGTCAGGCGGCTGGGCGCGGACCTGGTAATCGATTACCGGAAGCAGGACTTCGCGGCGCTGCTGCAGGACTATGACGTCGTGCTCAACAGTCTTGGCACGGATGTAATGGAACGATCGCTGCAGGTATTGCGGCCCGGCGGGCAGCTCATTTCCATTTCCGGGCCCCCCACGCCGCAGTTCGCAAGCGAGCAGGGTCTGGGCTGGCCGCTGAAGCAAGTCTTCCGCGCCCTGAGTTACCGTATAAGGAAGCAGGCCGCCAAACGCGGGGTCCGTTATGCGTTCGTCTTTATGCGCGCTAACGGGAGGCAACTGGGTGAGATTACGTCGATGGTTGAGGCAGGGCACATTCGCCCCGTGGTCGATCGCAGCTATCCGCTGGCATCGACGGCGGACGCACTTGCCTATGTCGAGCAGGGTCGGGCCAAAGGCAAGGTCATCGTGAACATCAGGTAGCGCCGGGCGCACTGCGGGTTAAACAATTAAACAGGAGTTGGTGATGGAGAGCGACCAGATCGTGGCACAGTGGTATCGGGAAGAACAGGCGGTCCGCGCGCGCCTGCTTGCGCCCGGCATAGCGGCGCGGGAGCAGGTCCGCGCGCTGACGGGCATGGAAATGTTCGAGGCGATCTTTGCCGGGGAGTTACCGCCGCCGCCAATGGGCGATACCCTCGACTTCGTGCCGATCCATATGGCGCCTGGTGTCGCCGTCTTCCAGGGCCGCCCGCAGCCCAGGCATTACAACCCGATGGGCACGGTGCATGGCGGCTGGTTCGCCACGCTGCTCGATTCGGCAGTGGGCTGCGCCGTGCACACGACGCTCCCGGCCGGCCAGGGCTATACCACCCTGGAGCTGAAAATAAACCTGGTGCGTGCCTTGAGCGAGGCCGTGCCATTGGTGCGCGCCGAGGGTAAGGTAATCCATGCAGGGCGCCAGGTCGCCACTGCGGAAGGGCGGATCGTCGGCCCCGATGGCAAGCTGTATGCGCACGCGACGACGACCTGCATGATTTTCAGTTGAGGCTGCAGGACGCACGCCGTGGCGGAACGGCGTTCCGCCACGGGCTGTTGATGGAGTGGGTGCCGCTTAGCCGATATTACTGCCGCGAATCCGGCTGATATCCTTGTCGCTGCCCAGGTTGCCCGGCCGCGGGTCGACGCTGGCCCCAGGCCCGTGCACCGCGGCCTCGGTATTGCCCATCCCGCCGCGCGCCACGCCGGGTCCCGCGCCGATCGTCGGGGCGCCGCCGCGGTTCGGGTCGGTGCCGTAGAAGCTGTGGATCTGGCTGGCCCAGCTGACGTCGGCCATGTCGGGCCACGCATCCTTGTTGAAGCCGGGGGCGGATTTCAGGCGTTCTTTCTCCACGTTCAGCACGAAGCGGTGGTTGACGGTGTCCAGGTGCAAGGCCTGCCAAGGCACGGCGAAGAGTTTCTCGTGCATGCCGAGGAAGCCGCCGAAGGCCAGCACGACATAGGCGACCTGGCCGGTCTGCATGTCGAGCATGATCTCCTTGATGTCGCCAAGATCTTCCTCGGCGGCATTGACGACGCCGTCGCCGATCAGCGTGTCGGCCCCCATCAGCGCCGGGCCTGGACCGGCGTGGCTCCTGTTCCTGTATATCCCGTATTTGTCACGATCTGCATAGCCCATGTCGTTCTCCCTGGTCCGATTGCATCGTTTGCAAAGCCACTCCTGGCCCCGCAACGCCATGATATGTCTCAATTCTGCACGGGTGCGCGCGCTTGTCATGCGCGCGTCATCGGCGAGTGCGACGCTATGCGAACTAACGCACAGAGCGAGCTCAGCTTTATGAATATCCTGATAATCAATGTTTCGGAGACTACAACATGACCATCACTTCGCGCTGCAACCATCCAGGCCCACTGGCCAAACTGATTCCTACCGTGTCGATCACTTCCCTGTTCGCGCGGCTGCTGCGCAAGCGCTGATACCGGATTCGCCGTTCGCGTAGCGGCTCCCCGCGCCGCGCACTGTTGGCCCCCGAGCTAACCGATGCAATCGGTTAAACTTGCGTTTTGTGCAAGAACGGGTGGCGTAGTGAATCGAACAACGAAGATCGCGTCCCTGGCGGGCGCCGGCGTATTGGCCGCTGCCGTGGCCGGTTATTTTCTTGCCGGCCAGCGCGAGCCAGGCCCGCTCGGCGCCGCAGCCGTCCTGCTGGCCGCGCCTGCGCCGACGAAAGCGTTCTGGGCCGCACGCGTCTCGCCGCTGGCGGGCAACGGCCAGGATGGCGTGCTCGACGGCGCTGCGGCGCAGAGCCGCTTCAGCGATCCTTTCGGCATCGCCATCGACGCCCACGGCAATGTGTATGTCGCCGACGGCGGCGACAGCAACCGCATCCGCCGCATCGACCGGCAGGGCAGAGTTGCCACCCTGGCCGGCGCCGGCGAAGGCTTCACCGACGGCCTCGGTTCCGCCGCCGCTTTCCATACCCCATCGGCACTTGCGATCGACCGATTCGGCAACCTCTACGTGGCCGATACCGGCAACCACGCCATCCGTAAAATCACCCCCGCCGGCAGCGTCACCACCCTGGCCGGCGACGGCCAGCCGGGCGACGCCGACGGCCAGGGACGCGCGGCGCGCTTCCACGCGCCGGTCGGGCTGGCGGTGGACGCGCGCGGCAACGTGTATGTGGCCGACACCTATAACGACCGCATCCGCCGCATCGCGCCCGACGGCGTCGTCACCACGCTGGCCGGCGGCGCGCGGCCCGGCAACGCCGACGGCCCGGCCGCCTCGGCCGCCTTCGATACGCCGAGCGCCATTGCAGTGGCCAAGGACGGCACGCTCTTCGTGGCCGACACCGGCAACAACGCGATCCGCCGCATCGGCCTTGACGGCGTGGTGAGCACGCTCGCCGCACCCTTGGAGGGCGAGCGCAAACCTTTGCTGCGCCGCCCGACGGGTCTCGCGCTGACCCACGACGGCTACCTGTACATCGCCGCCGGCGGCGGGCGCGTGCTGCAGCTGGCGCCCGGCGGCGAGATCCGCGCGCTCGACGACGCCGACCGCCCGCCCGAATCGACCTTCGGCGCCGACGGCAAGGTGCATCTGTTCGCGCCGCACGGCATCGCCGTCGAGCCGGCCGGCAGCCTGGTCGTGGCCGACGCGCTCGCACTGCGCGTACTGCGCCTGGCGCCGCCGAAGGAGGGCGAGGCGATGCCGGCCATCCCCGCGCCGGTGCAGCCTGCGCGCAGCACGCCGATGCCCTGGCCGGTCGGCCCGCAGGATGCGCCGCACGAAGTCGTGGGCCTGATGGGCGAAGTGCGCGGCAGCTACGACGGCGAAAGCCGCGACCACTTCCACGCCGGCCTCGACGTGCGCGCCGACATCGGCACGCGCGTGCTGGCGATCACCGCCACCAAGGTCAGCGACCCGTTCGCGAACTGGGGATTCGGCTCGCTCAGCGAGGGCATCGCCGTTGGTCCGATCTCCTACATCCACATGCGCGTCGGCCGCGACGGCCGCGACAAGCCCTTCGATGCGCGCTTCCAGCTGCTGAAGGACGCCAAGGGCAAGCCGGATCGGGTGCGCGTGCCGCGCGGAACGCGCTTTGCGGTGGGCGACGCGCTCGGCACCATCAACAGCATGGCCCACGTCCACCTCGATTACTACCCGGGCGGCTCGCTCGTCAATCCATTGACGCTGCCTTTCCCCGGCGTGCTCGACACCATCGCGCCGCGCCTGCAGGGCGTGGCCCTGTACGACAGCATCGGCCGCCGCCTGGGCGCGAAGAAGGGCCAGCCGGTGCGCGTCGCGCGTACGCTTGGCGCGGTGTCGATCGTGGCCGACGGCTACGACCAGATGGACGGTAACCTGGCGCGGCGCCGCCTCGGCCTGTACAAGCTCGGTTACCAGCTGCTGCGCCCGGACGGCAGCGCGCTCCCCGGTTTCGAGCAGCCCCTGATCACGCAGGTCTACGACCGCCTGCCGCGCGAGCGCGAAGCAGTGAAGCTGCTGTACGCGGAAAGCAGCGGCATCACGGTCTACGGCAGCAAGGCGACGCGCTTTGCCTATGCGGTCAACAACACGCTGCAGGGCGGGCGCGTGGCGCCGGGGACCTGGAAGGTCGATGCCTTGACGCCGGGGGATTACATCCTGCGCATTTATGCGGCGGATTACGCGGGACAGGTGGCGCTGGAAGGACGGGATCTGGCGATCAGGGTGGAGTAGGGGCGCGAGGTTTCCCTGGGCGGTTGAACGCGTGGGCGGGGTACCCGCCCACGCTACGGGTTCCATCACCTGTTGACCTCCGCAGCAGGACGTAGGGTGGGCGGCTACACCCTGGACTCGGCAAGCCCGCAGCCCACTCGCCGCCCACGCGTTCAACAGGCGTACGAACCGGCCCAAATTTTCCGACGATGGTGGAGCGGCCCGATGACCCCTAGTCGTACAGCGTGCCGATGGCAAGCGGCAGCGTCTGCGCCAGCACCGTCCCCGATAATGGCCAGTCCGCGAAGCGGTATTCCGCCACCTGGAAACCGCCCATGGTGCCGCTCTCGAAGGGCTGCCCTTCCGCCACGGCCAGCGGCCGTTCGACGCCCGCATCGTCGCGGTGCACGATGCGCGGCGTCGGATCCGTCAGCCGGTAGACGAATTTGATGCCCGCGCACTTTTTCCCGAGCAGGCGCCAGCGGTAGCCCGAAGCGCGCTGCGCGTCGAGCAGCTGCTCGCAGGCCGCGCGCAGCTCGGTCCCCGCATACACGCCGTCGACGCGCTCGCGGATCGAATAGCGCCCGCTGAACATGTAATGGCCTTTCTGGCGGTTCAGGCGCAGTACCGCGTCCTCGTTGAAGGCCTGCTTGATCATCGGGAGCGTGGCGCGGCCGAGCGCGTCGACCGCTATCTCGGCCATCGTCGTCGCGCCCGTGAGCTGGACGTGCAGGCCGTCCATCGGCAGGTCGGCCTTGAGCGGGCGTATCTGCATGTGGGCCTGGATCAGCGGCCGCGTTTCGGTATAGGCCTCGAAAAAGCGGCTTGCCTTGTAAGCGTGCCGGTAGCTGTGCCATTCGGAGTCGCGCTGCGTGCTGACGAATACCTTGGCCGGTTCCGCTTCCTGTGCGGGCAGGGGCGCCGGCGCCAGGGACGCTGCCAGCAGGGCGCCGGTGAACATCGCTTTCTTCATCGTTTTCATCGTTGCGCCAAGGGGAATGCGTGGATTCTACGGCGCGCCCAATCAGGCTACCCGTGCCAAAAGTCATGCTTGCTCGAACACAGGCCGCCGCGCACAGGTGCGCTCGCGTAGAATTGCCCACCGGATTTATCATAACAGCAAGCAATGCACCCACCAACTTTCAGCAGCAGGCCGCCCGCCCTGCGGCGCTACGCCGCCGCGGCCCTGGCCGCCGGTCTCGTGTTCGCCACGTCGGAACTTGTCACGCGCTGGCTGAGCGGCGCGCACGCCGAAAACCTGCACAATCCGGCAGGCCTGCTGGCCAAGCGGGTTGCTGCGCAGTTCACGGCGGCGCCATCGCTGGTGACGGCGGGTTCCGAACGGGCAGAACTGGCGCACCTGCTGTTCGTGGGTTTGCAAGGAATGTGCGTCGCCCTGTTTCTCCTGCTGCTGGTACGCACCGTGTTCCAGCCCCAGCGCGCACCACGCCTGATGCCGCTCCTCCTCGCAGGGCAGGTGGCGCTCGGCGTGGCGCTGGACTCGCTTGTCTTCAGCCTGCTCGCCACGGTGCAGCTGGCGGCCTTGCTGCCCCTTGCGCGCGGCATGCGCTGGCTGGGCGCGCAGTTCCTGCTCGGCGTGGCGCTCGACGTGGTCCTGGTGCTGCACCGGAGCGCGCCGGTCAGCGACGTCCGGATCCAGACCATGCTGGCCATGCTGACCTTCGAGCGCTGCCTGCTGCCGCTGGCCTTCTCGCTGGTCTGGCTGGTGCGCAAGGACCGCAATGCGCGCCTGCAGCTGGCGCAATCGCATGCCCAGCTGCAGGCCACGCAGATGCTGCTGGGGGAGACGGTGCGCGCTTCGGAACGCATGCGCATCGCGCGCGACCTGCACGATTCGATCGGCCATCACCTCACCGCCCTGAACCTGCACCTGGACCTGGCGCTGCGCCAGGCCGCCGGCGCAGCGCCCGACTCGCTGCGCACCTCGCGCCAACTGGCCCAGGGCCTGCTGGCCGAAGTGCGCGGCATCGTCGGCGCCGAACGGGGCGAGCGGCGCATCGATATCGAAGCGGCCCTGCGCCTGCTGTGCGCCGGCATTCCGTCGCCCGCGATCGCGCTCACGATCGGCGCGCGCGTTGGCGACTGTTCCCCGGCGACGGCGCATGCGCTGTTCTGCTGCGTGCAGGAGGCGGTGACGAACGCGGTGCGCCACGCGCAGGCGTCGCACCTGGCCATCGACATCGGGCACGACGGCGAGGGGATCGCGGCGTCCATCCGCGACGACGGCCGCGGCAGCGGGCAGCTTGAGGGCAACGGCCTGGCCGGCATGCGCGAGCGCGTGGCCGAACTCGGCGGCACGCTGCATGCCGACAGCGCGCCCGGGCAGGGCTTCTACCTTGCGTTTACGCTGCCCGTTGCGCTGGAGGGCGCGTGATCCGCGTCGTGCTGGTGGACGACCAGATGCTGGTACGCAGCGGCATCCGCGGCCTGCTGGAACTGACGCCCGACATCCGCGTGGTGGCAGAAGCGGCCGACGGCGCGGCGGCGGCAAGCGTCATTGCCGCGGCGCGGCCGGACGTGCTGCTGCTCGACGTGCGCATGCCGGAAGTGTCGGGCATCGAACTGCTGCGGCGCGCCGGCGCCAGCCTGCCGCCGACCATCCTGTTGACTACTTTTGATGACGACGAGGTCTTGTTTGACGGCATGCGCCTGGGCGCGCGCGGCTTCCTGCTCAAGGACATTTCGCTCGAGCGCCTGGCCGAAGGCATCCGCAGCGTCGCCGCCGGCGCCACGCTGTTCCGGCCCGCGCTGACCGAGCGCACGCGCGCTTCCTTTGAACGCAGCAGCAGCGGGACTGTGCGCGCGGCGGGACATGCCCTCACCAGCCGCGAAACCGAAATCCTGGCCCTGATGGCGGCAGGCCTGAACAACGCCGAAATCGCCGCCGCGCTCGGGCCCAGCGAAGGCACGATCAAGAACCACGTGTCGAGCATCCTGGCCAAGCTGGGCGTGCGCGACCGCGTGCGCGCGGTGCTGCGCGGCCTCGAAATGGGGTGCATCTGATGGCGCCGCGTTACCTTGCCGCCGTGCTGGCCTGCCTCGGCGCCGGCGGCGCCTGTGCCTCGCCCTTCCTGATGCCCGAGGGGACGCGCGAACTGCAGGCCGGCGTGGTGCTGGGCAATCACGCCGAGGACGAAGGCAGGCGCACGCGGACAAACTATGTGGCGCCGCATTTCGAGGCGCGCTGGAGCAATGGCGTATTCCTGCAAGGGCTGTCGCTCGGCATGCAGCTGTCGGCGACGCCGGGCCTGCGCTACGGACCCTTGCTTGCGTTGGGGCGCGAGCGCACCGCGGCGCCTGGGCGCGATACGCGGCTCATGCCCCTGTTCGGCGCATTCATGAACTACCAGCTGCTGCATAACCTGCACGTCGTGACGAACGGCTACCGCATGGCGGGCAGCCGTGGCGGCATCCAGGCGAGCCTGCTGCTGGCCACGCACTACAATGTGGCGCCGCACCATGTGCTGGTGCTGGCCGCCGGTGTGCGCCTGGCCGACCGGCGCTTCCTCCAGACGCACCTGGGCGCCGGACCGGATGCGAAGGCCGGGGTCAAGGACAGCGGCATCGAGGGACGCTGGCAGTGGGCGCTGACGCCGAAGTACACCGCCTCGGCCACTGTCGAGGCCAGGCGACTGCACGGGGACGCGGCGACCGGGGCACTGGTGACGCGGCGCACCGGCGTCGGGTACTCCCTGATGCTGGTACGCGGCTTTTGATTAAAAACTGAATTTGACGCCGGCTTCCAGCTTGCGCACCTTCAGTTGCGATTGGCTGGTACGCAGCGTCCCGTAGTCGTTCAATTCGAGCGTCAGGGCGGCAGTGCGGGTCAGGTCGTAGGTGACGCCAACGCCGAACATCGGGCGCACCCCGTGTGCGCGCCGTGTTACGCCGCCGGTGTCGAATGCCTGCGAAAGGCGCGCCGCCCCCAGCTTGCCGGCCACCGACCAGGCGTCGTTGAAGCGGTAGCTGGCGCGCGCCGCCACGTACAGCAGGTTGACCTTGAGCGTGGCGTCGAAAGGCGCGCCGGTGTCGGCTTTGGCAAAGTCGGTGTTTTCAAAGCCGGCCCAGCCGCCTTCGAGCGCAAAGCTGTCACTGAAGGCGTAACCGCCGTACAGCCTGCCGAACAGGACGTGTTCGTCGACCCTGGGTGCGTCGGGTGCGATACGGTATTGCATGGTGCCGCCGCCGGCCACGGCGGCGCCGGCGTAGGCTTGCTGGGCATGGGCGGAGGAGGCCGACATGAGGACGGCGAGGGCGGCGCAGGCGAGGAACTTGGACATGGTGCTTTCCTTGGGTTTGTTGGAGCCCAGATTCTAGGAAAACAGCGTGATGTGCGCATGTGCCATCGGTCATGCATATCCACGCGCACGCGATTAACGAATCAACTTCAACCCCGGCGGCAGCGCCTCCCCCAGCATCCTCGTCTCGCTCGCCTGATCCAGCTCCACCACCTCGCGCACCATCGCCGTCCACGCCCCCGGCGCGCCGATCGACCCAAGGCGCCGCAACACCTCGGCGCGCACCGTCTCGCTGATATCGCGTGAGCGGTCGCCGGTCATGCGCGCGATGTGGGTGGCGGCAAAGCCCGCCGGCTCGATCTTCTTCCAGTCCAGCAGCAGTAGCTTGGCCAGCCAGGCTTCGGCCGCCTGCGCGGGCGCGACTTCATGCGCGCTGGCGTGGAAGGACTGGCGCGCGCCGACCCGGCCCAGCGCCCACAGGTAGCGCGCATAGGTGGCGGCCGTTTTCGCATCGAGCTTGGCGCCGGCGCGCGGGATGGCGTCGATCTGCTCCATCATCCAGTGGCCGATCTCCGCCTTGTAGGCCGAGGGAATGCGTTCCAGCGAAGCGCCCAGGCGCAGCATGTCCTCCTCGCTGCCGTCGACCAGGGTGATGGGGCGCTTGCCGCGTTCGGACGCGTCGGCCTGCAGGTTGAAGGCGAAGTCGTCGAGCAGGCGCAGCTGCGCTTCGGTGTCGAGCCCTCCGGCCACGCGGCGCCACAGCGTCCACCATTCGGCGCGCACCTGCGTGTCCTTGTGGTATTGCACGCCGCCCTCGAACATCGCCCACAGCTGTTCGATGCGCCAGCTGTCGAGCGGGTGGCCGAAGCCCGGACGCAGGCAGAAGCCCGCCAGGTTCAGCCAGGCGCGTTCGTGCTCGCTCGACCTGCGCCGCCCCTTGGCGCGCTCCATCAGCGCATCGAACAGGCGCCGCAGGAGCGGCGTGGCCCATGCTTCGCGCCGGCCCAGCAGGTGCTCGAGGCTTGCGCGCAGCTGGCGTACTTCCTTGGTGTCGACCGCTTTCGAGCGGGTGCCGAAGACGCGTTCGAGTTTGTCGATGGCGGCATCGGTCTGCGGCGGCAGGAGGTCGGTATCGACTGCCTCGTCTTCACTGTCCGTTTCACGCAGCTGGAAGGCGAGCTGCCAGCGTCCGCTGCCGTCTTCGGCCACGCAATGCACTTCCAGCGAACCGACTTCGCTCAGCGACGCCACCAGCTGCACCGCGATCTCGCTGCGCGGCGCGGCGCCCGGTGCGGCGCGCAGGACGGTGGCAATCGGCGGCAGTCGCACGACCTCGTCCGGCGCGAGATCGACCAGTGCGCCCGGCTGCGGCGCCTGGCCCGCGTCGGCCACCGTCGAGACGATGTGGAAGCGCACCGGGCGCCCCAGGCGCAGCGCGAAGCTGCGGTCAAACAGGCGCACCTCCTGGCTGGCGGCCGTGCCGCGCGGGAGCAGGCAGACGGCGCGCAGGCCGGCGGCCGAACGTTCGCCCTCGAGCAGCAGGTAGTAGCTGCGCGCGGCGCCGCTTTCGATGCCTGGCGCCTGGCCCTGGCGCGCCAGCGAATAGGCGACGCCGCCGCGCGCCACGGCCACGTCCGGGTCGAGGTTGTGCAGGATGCGCAGCGGCTGCCCGCGCCAGCGCGCCAGCGTCTCGGCCAGGCGCTCGGCCAGTGCTTGTCCGCGGAATACGCCGCCGTTGAGGAGCAGGGTGTCCGGCACGGGCAGGGTGTCGTCGTCCTCGGCCAGGCCGAGCGCTGCGCGCGCCGCGCTTGCATGCTGGCGCAGGAAGCTGGCCAGGTGGCGCGTGACGGCCGGGTCGCTCGCATACGGCAGGCCGAATTCGACGATGCCGGCGCGCGCGCGGCGCGCCGGTTCCTGCGTCTCGTTCAGGGGGAAGAAGCCGTCCAGCACCACGCGCTCGATGTCCTCGCGCAGCAGCTCGGCCTTGCGGCTGGCGCCGATCAGGCGCGAACCGGCGCCCAGCAGCGTGACCGCCACCTGATCCGGCGCGCCAGGCGCCAGCAGCTGTTCCTTGGCCGCGCGGCAGCGTTCCGTCAGCTGGGCCAGGCGCCCCGCCGACAGGCGTGCGGGAGGCGCCGTTGCGCCATCCTGCTGCGCCATGCGCGTTTCCACCAGGTGGGCCAGCGCCAGGTCCATGTTGTCGCCGCCGAGGATCAGGTGGTTGCCCACGCCAATGCGGGTCAGCTGCGGCTCGCCTTCGGCCAGTTCGACCTTGACCAGGCTGAAGTCGGTGGTGCCGCCGCCGACGTCGGCCACCAGCACCAGGCGCGTACCGCGTAAATCCTCGGCCAGCGTGGCGCGGTGCCGATACAGCCAGTCGTAGAGCGCGGCCTGCGGTTCTTCCAGCAGGCGCAGCTGGGGCAGGCCGGCCATCCTGGCCGCTTCGAGCGTGAGCGCGCGGGCGCCTTCGTCGAAGGAGGCCGGCACGGTCAGCACGACTTGCTGCTGTTCGAGCGGATGCTGGGGGAAGCGGATGTTCCAGTTGGCGCGCAGGTGGGCCAGGTAGCTGGCGCTGGCGGCCACCGGCGAGACCTTCGGCACCTCAGGCTCGGCGCCCCAGGGCAGGATGGGCGCCATGCGGTCGACGCCGGGGTGCGACAGCCAGCTCTTGGCGCTGGCCACCAGCCGGCCCGGCGTCGCCGCGCCGAGAATGCGTGCGAGGCGGCCGACGGCCATGCGTTCGACGCCGGCAACGTCGGGCAGCTGCCAGGGCAGCTGCAATTGTCCCGGCCCGAGTTCTTCGGCAGCGGGGTGGTAGCGGTTCGAGGGCAGCAAGGGCGCTGCAACCACTTCGCCGGGCGCGGCCAGCTGGTCGATCGAAAACAGTTCGACCTCGGCCGCACCGGGCGCGGCATAGGCCAGCACCGTATTCGTGGTGCCGAGATCGATGCTGACCAGGTAGGGCGTCACTGAGGGTGTCACTGAGGCGTCACTGGTCCGACGTGGAGCGAACGTCGAATTCGACTTTCCAGCGCTGGCCGTCACGCGCCACCGCCGCCAGTTCGAGCGTTCCCGCTTCGGTCGCCAGCGCGTGCAGGGTCACCTGCACCACGTCGCCCGGAGTGCGGCCATCGGCCGGCAGCGTGGCCTGGATTTCGTTCTGTTCCTGCAGCTCGTCCGGGCCCCAGAAGTCGAGCACCTCGCCGATCGCATCCTGGCGCCGCGTGGTGGAGCCGAAGAAGCGGAAGTGGACAGGTTCGCCCACCACCAGGCCGAATTCCTGGCCAGGCAGTTCGAGTTCGCTGCCTTCTTCCATGCCGAAGGGCGCCACGCACAGGGCCTGGATCGGCGGTTCCATGCCGGGAATGGCCGGCATCGACGATTCGACGCCGACATAGTAGGAACGGGCCGTCCCGCCGCGGATGCGCACGCCGCCGCCGCGCCGCGCATAGCTGTAATAGGCCGCGCCGCGCGCCACTGCCAGGTCGAGGTCTGCGCCTTCCAGCATGCGTGCGGCCTCTGCGCCTTCCATGTAGAGCCAGTCGTTGAGGGTGTCCATCACGCGCTGGGCCAGGATGGCGGACTTGAAGACGCCGCCGTTGAACAGCACTGCGCTCGGATGCAGGAAGCTGTGTTCGGCGCTCACGCGGCCCTCGAAGCCTTCGAGTTCTGCCGTGGCACCGGCCTGGCGTGCCAGGAAGGCGCTGAGGTGCTTCGTGATCGCGGCATCCTGCGCATACGGCAGGCCCAGTTGCGTCAGGCCCGCACGCGCACGCGTCGCAGGACGCGCGCCGGCTTCCACACGCGGGAAGAAGCCATCGGTAATGAAAGTGGTGACTTCCTCGCGCGTGAGTTCCGTGCGAATCGAGCCGCCGATCAGCTTCGAGCCGCGGCTCGGCACCACGATCGGCCAGGTGGTGGCATTCGCGTCGGCCAGCAGATGTTCCTTGGCGCCGCGGCAGCCGTAGGTGAGGGCGCGCATCTGCCAGGCGTCCAGCTGGGTGCCGTTGGCGGCCAGCTTGCGCGCGACCAGGTGGGCCAGCGCCAGGTCCATGTTGTCGCCGCCAAGCAGGATGTGATCGCCCACGGCCACGCGGTGCGGTTCGAGCTTGCCGTCGCGTTCGAGGATGGCGATCAAGGAAAAGTCGCTGGTGCCGCCGCCGACGTCGACCACCAGCACGATGTCGCCGGCTTTCACCTGCTTGCGCCAGCTCCCATTGCTGCCCTGGATCCAGCTGTACAGGGCCGCTTGCGGCTCTTCCAGCAGGGTGGCGGAGGTGTAGCCGGCCTTGCGGGCCGCTTCGGCCGTCAGTTCGCGCGCGCCCGGGTCGAACGAGGCGGGAATCGTCACCGTCACCTGCTGCTCGTCGAAGGGCGCTTCCGGATGCGCGCTGTCCCAGGCGCGGCGCAGGTGCGCCAGATAATGGGTCGAGGCCTCGAGTGGCGAGACGCGCGTGACTTCTTCCGGCGCGTCCGGCGGCAGGATGGCGGCGCGGCGGTCCACGCCCGGATGACAGAGCCAGCTCTTGGCCGACGACACCAGGCGGATCGGCGTGGTGGCGCCGCGCGAACGCGCCATCTCGCCGGCGACAAGCGTCTCGCCTTCCGTATTCCACGGCAGGGCCAGTTCGCCCGGCGCCAGTTCGTCCGGATGCGGCAGGTAAAGGAAGGAGGGCAGCAGCGGCAGCGCTTCGACCGTGCCGGGCGCGGTCAGCTGCGGCACGGACAGGACGCCGTGCGCGGTATTCTCGCCGTCACTCGCTTCCAGGTCGACCCAGGACAGCGCGCTGTGCGTGGTGCCGAGGTCGATGCCGATGGCGTAGCGCGCGCTCACAGTTCCACCTCGGCGGGCGCCAGCACGCTGGCGTCGTGTTCCTTGGCCAGCTGCGGCAGGCGCACCTCAGTCGCCTTCCAGCCGCGGTGGGTGAGCAGGCCCTTGAACGGGGCCTTGCCGACCACGTTGCCGGTCAGGCGCACGCTGGACGCATCGAAGCCTTCTTCGAGCGTGACGCGCGTGCCTTCGGCCTCGCTGCGCACCGGTTGAATCGTGAAGTGGTCTTTCAGCACGCGTGCACAGCCTTCGTGCACCACGCGGGCGGCGGCGCCGATGTCGGCGTCGGCATAGGCGGCCAGGTTTTCGTGGGCGAAGTCGATCAGGCGCGCCTCGCGCTGCAGCAGGGTCAAGAGTTGCAGAGCCGCTTCCGGCGTGGTTTCGCGCAACTGGACGGGGACCGGGACCGGGGCGGCGGCGGGCGCCGGCATCGGGGCGGGTGCGGCGACGGGGCCGACCTGGTCATCGCGCACGCGCGCGGCGAATTCGGCGTCGCCGACGGTTTTGAAGAAGGTGCTGAAGGCGAGGGAGAGCCGGCTCCAGAAAGAGGGCAGTTGGGTCGGTGTGCTCATTCTTGATGTTCTGTAGGGTAAGTGACCGGCGCGCTGTCAGACAGCGTCGGGGCCTGGGTCCGGACAAACGCGAATGATACCAGTTTGACCACGGGGCGAGCACGCACGCGGCGGGCACGTCGCGCCCGCCGGCCCTGGCCATATGCTGCCCTTGAACAAGAATGCAATACCCTTTGCGCGCGCCCTCAGCCGCGCCGCGCCGCCTCAATCGTGGCGATGTCGATTTTTTGCATCTGCATCATCGCTTCGAAAACGCGCTTGGCCACGGCCGGGTCGGGGCTGGCGACGCCCTCGAGCAGGACGCGCGGCGAGATCTGCCACGACAGTCCCCATTTGTCCTTGCACCAGCCGCAGGCGCTTTCCTGGCCGCCGTTATTCACGATGGCATTCCACAGGCGGTCGGTTTCTTCCTGGTCCTCGGTGGCAATCTGGAAGGAAAACGCCTCGCTATGGGTAAAGGCCGGGCCGCCGTTGAGTCCCACGCAGGGAATGCCGAGCACCGTGAATTCGACCGTCAGCACATCGCCCTCTTTGCCAGATGGAAAGTCGCTCGGTGCGTGATGGACTGCTTTCACTTCGCTGTCCGGAAACGTTTCAGCGTAGAAGCGCGCGGCCTCGAGTGCGGCGCCGTTGAACCAGAGGCAGATCGTGTTCTTGTTCATGGTGTTCTCCTGTTGTGAAGGTTCTTATTCCTTGATGTCAGCTTCAACCAGTTGCGCCAGCAAAATCAACGATTCCTGCCAGCCGAGATAGCAGGCCTCAGCCGGAATCATCGCAGGAATGCCTTCCTGTTTCACCTGCATCTCGACTCCGCAAAACACCTCGCGCAGCGTGACCGTGGTCTGCATCCGGCCCGGCAGGTTCGGGTCGTCGAAGGCGGCCGTATAGCACAGGCGCTTGCCCGGTTCCAGCTCCAGGTACTCGCCGCCGAAGGCATGGCTGTGGCCGGTGGTGAGATTCGTGAACGACATCCGGTAGCGCCCACCCACGCTGGCATCCATTTCGTGCACGGTGCCGAAGAAGCCGTGCGGCGGCAGCCATTTGGCCATGGCGCCGGGTGTCGTGAAGGCGCGGTAGACGCGCTCGGCTGTGGACTTGAGCACGCGGTGCAGCTCGACGGTATTCGTGGACATGATCGGTTTCCTTATGTGAAGACAGAGGACGTCCCTCTGGAAATACGACGAAGACAGGGTCCGGTATTCGACAGCGCGGCGCACTTATTTTTCGTTGGCCAAGCATGATTTTTGTGTCCGGCTGGAATTTAATTGTGTCGGATTTCTTTACATTTTTATAATTGATGAGTTATCGATAATTTGCAAGTGCCTGATTTTTAACGCCGTAAATGGGCTGGTACGAGGGTTGCTAGTAGTAGGTTGCGGTTCCTGATCAACCACCGAATGAGGAATTCAGTCATGAAACTTTTCAAGAAACTGGCCTGTGCTACTGCGGTTGCATTGTCAATGGGCGCTGTCCACGCGGCCCCGGTCCTGAACGACTGGGTTTTCAATCCAACCGGTGGCGGCTTCGCTAGTGGTCAGGAAATCAACGAGTATCTGGACGTGAACGGCAATGCCTTCATCCAGATCAACCCAACGGGCGGATCGAGCTTCTCGTTCACCGAGCACGCAGTGTTCAACATCACCCAGGCTGACAGCAACGGCGCGCTGTTCCCAGTGAATTACCCGGGCGGCAACATCACCGCAATGTTTGAAGCGACCGGTACCGGCAATTTCAGCGGCTCCTTCAGCTTCAGCGGCGGCACCATTCGCATGTTCCAGAACCCGGCCAACAACCAGTACGCCACCACGGCCGGCATCTATGGCGCCAACCTGGGTAACGAGATTGCCGTGTTCACCGTGATGGCCGGTGGCGGCGGTTTGGTCGATGCAAGCGGCTCGCCCACGAATAACGGCCAAGTGACCGTGTTCGCACGGGCAGAGGCGGGTGGACTCGATTCCGGCTACTTCTTCCGTGAAAACGGTGAGGACCTGTCGACGGAATCGATCATGGCCTTTGCCTTCACCAACGCCAACACCGTTTCTTCGCCAACCGACACCCTGGTGGACGAAGTGGCTTGCGAATACGCTGGCTTCACGGGCAATGGTTGCAACGGCTCCGCCTATGCAAATACCCCGACCAACTTCTTCGTGAGCAACAACGGTCAGTTCAAGCTGTCCGAAGTGCCGGAGCCAGGTTCGCTGGCCCTGTTCGGTATCGCCATGCTGGGCGCGGGCGTCGTGACCCGCCGCCGCGCCGCCAAGATGTAAATCGTTTCAGGCGCATGGACAGGAGCGGGCTTGCCCGCTCTTTTTTTTTGCTCAGAAGCGGTAGGCCTGCCCATCGTCCGGCACCAGCACCCGCGCCTCATCCATCCCGGTTTCGGCCACATGGTCGAGCAAGTCGCGGCGCGATTGCGTCATGTGGTTGAACGCCTCCATGTGGATGCCGATGACCGTCGCGCCCGGCGCCGCATCATGGGCACGTTTCAGGTCGTGCTTGCCCATGATGATCGCGTCATCGAAACCGGCGACGCGCGCATGGCCCGTGTTGAGGACGATGACGTCGGGCCGGCAGTTTGCTATGGCCGCTTCCACGGCGGGCGTCCAGACCGTGTCGCCGGCCACGTACACCGTCTTGCAGCCTTCGCGCCGGAACACGATGCCGATCGTCTTGCCCAGGAAGGAGCCCAGCATCGCCATGACGGCCGTGCTCCCATGCTGGCCCGTGACCGGCGTCAGGCGCACGCCGCGGAACTCGCTCTGCTCACCGAGCACGCGCACGTCCGTAAAACCGTCCTTGCGGATGCTGGCGGCGTCCTGCTCGTCCTGTGCGAACAGGGGGATGTCCTTGGGCAGCGCCTGTTTCGCCGCTTCGTCCCAATGGTCGAGATGGGTGTGGGTGACGATGACGGCGTCGGCCCGGACGATCTCCTCGATGGGCAAGGGCAGCTCGACCAGCGGGTTGCGCAGGTGGCTGTTGACCGTGCCTTCGAAGCCGGGATAGCTGTCTTTTTTCGCCAGCATCGGGTCGACCAGGAAGGTGGTGTCGCCATAGCGAATCTTGACGGTGGCATTGCGGATCTGCTGGAAGCCGACGGTGCCGGTATTGGCGTCGACGAGGGCGTTGTCGAGAACGGGTGCGAGGGTCATGGTCTTGTCCTTTGGTTGTGAAGTGAGGCCATTCTCTGCTCGGCGGCGCGGCGCCGACAGTGGCCCGAAGGTCGATGTTCGATATAATCGGGCCATGTCGATCACCCATCCCCAGCGCATCGCCGTCGTCGCTTTTGCGGGCATGACGCCGTTTCACTTGTCGGTTCCCTGTCTCGTCTTCGGCAGCATGAGCGAGGGGGCGGCGCCCTTCGAGGTGCTGGTCTGCGCCGCCGAAGGCAAGGCCTTGCCTACCTCGGCCGGTTTCGCCATTGCGGTGGAGCGCGACTTGTCGGTCATCGACAGCGCCGACATCGTCATCATGCCCGCCTGGCACGAGGACTGCCGGCCCGCGCCGGTCGAGCTGCTCGACCATTTGCGCCGCGCGCATGCCAGGGGCGCGCGCGTGGTGGGCTTGTGCCTGGGCGCCTTCCCGGTGGCGCAGGCGGGCCTGCTGGACGGGAAGACGGCGACGACGCATTGGGAGCTTGCCGCCGGCCTGGCGCGGCGCTACCCGAAGGTAAAAGTGAACCGGGACGTGCTGTACGTGGACGAGGGCAGGGTACTGACGTCGGGCGGGGTGGCCGCGGGGCTCGATTGCTGCCTGCACCTGCTGCGCGAACTGCGCGGTGCGGAGGTCGCCAACCGGGTGGCGCGGCGCTTGCTCATCGCGCCGCACCGGCAGGGCGGGCAGGCGCAGTTCATCGAGCATCCTGTGCCGTCGAAGGCGAGCCAGGGACGCTTTTCGGAAGTGCTGGACTGGGTGCTGCACAACCTCGCCCAGCCGCACGGCATCGACGCCCTGGCCGAGCGCGCCGCCATGAGCCGCCGCAATTTCACGCGCCACTTCCGCCAGGCGACCGGCACCTCCTTCAAGCAGTGGCTGCTGAGCCAGCGGCTGGCCCAGGCGCAGCGCATGCTGGAGTCGACGAATGCGTCGATCGAGGTGGTGGCGGGCGAAGCCGGCTTCGGCACGGCCCTGTCGCTGCGCCAGCATTTCCGGGCCAGCCTGCATACCTCGCCCTCGCACTACCGCCGCCAGTTTCGGGCGGGACAGGCCGGCGCCTAGGGCAGGACACGGCGCATTCCGCTATCATGGCAGGCCTTCGGATCGCCCGCAGGTCAATCATCCAGGCACATGGAAGCGTATGGAAAGCCACACCGAACGAAAACAGATTCACTGGAATCCACGCCCGCGCACGCGCGCCGGCCTGCATCTGAAAACCGAGAAGCTGCCGTATCAACGGCCGGTCATCGCCCACTCGCAGTTCACGGCCAGCGCCATCATGGTGGCCGAGCGCATGGACCTGCGGGCTTTATCGGGTTTCGAAATCATCGCCAAATCGCCCTTCATGGTGAAGCTGGGCGGGGGCGGGATCGCGGCGCTGTTTCGCTACGGCGCCGTGGTCCTGTTCAACGCCTCGAGCGAGGAAAAGGCGAACCTGCTGGAGATGCTGGCCGCCCATTCGTCCGGCCCGGGCGATATCGGCGCCGAAGAAGTGGCGATGATCCACGTCGGCCCGGACGACGAGGAAGGCCCGTCGGGCCAGTACATCAAGATCAAGAATGCGGACCGCCTGCGTTTGCAGCTCATCGCCGAAGTCATGGCAAAGGCGACCATGCTCTCGTTCCAGGAACGGCGCGCCGCGCGCGACTTCGATCGCAGCGAACCGCTGGCGCGCGACCTGGCCGAAGACGGGCGCTTCTCGGCCAAGCCGGCCGAACTGCTCAAGGCGGTCGGCAACATGCTGCTCGCTGAAAACCGCCTGAACGGCCGCGCCGGCGTGCTCGATCGCCCCGACCTGCTGTGGGATAACCCGGGCCTGTCCGGCCTGTACGCCAGGCTGGAGGGCGACTACGAGCTGCACGACCGCGCGGCGGCGCTGGACCGCAAGCTCACCACCCTGTCGCATACCTCGGAAACGCTGGTCGAAACCATGCGCTACCACAGCTCGCACCGGCTGGAGACGGCGATCTTCCTGCTGATTTTTGTCGAGCTATGCCTCGGGCTCTACGGCCACTTCGGGCATTAAGGCACGGCGCTTACTGACGCGCCTGGATCCCTTGCTTGTCCGCCGCGGCAATCACCTTGTTGACGGCCGCGATCACCAGTTCCGGCTCTTCGAGCTGGATGTTGTGACCGCTCTTTGAGGTCACTACCTGCGCGCCCTCGCTGAACTGGCGCACGAAGCTGGCGTGCAGCGCCTGCTTGACGGCCACCGCCTGCGCCGTCTCCAGGAAGAACATCGGCTTGTCCGCCTGCTGCACCGAGGTCAGGACCACGGTCGGCACGTTCGGCAGCGTGCCGGCCAGCGGCAGCGTGCCGCTGTCGAGCACCGGCTGCAAAAACTTCAGCTCGCTCTGGAACTTGGCCGGCACCATGGCGGCGAACTGGCGGTCGTCTTCGGCAACGCGCGCCGCATCGAGCTTGCGCAGGGCGGGATTGAAGCCTTCGTCGGCCGGGTCGACCAGCACCATGCCCGCGACCTGGCCCGGGTGGCGCGCGGCAAAAGCGCGCACCAGCAAGCCGCCGTAGGAATGGCCGACCAGGATGAAGGGCGGCGTCAGCTTGGCCGCGGCAATGAGCTGTTCGAGTTCGGCCGTCGCCTGCTCGAAGCTGCGCGGCTCGGGACGCGGATCGGAACTGCCGTGGCCCGCGCGCGAATAGGTGACGGTGCGCGCGACCTTGGCCAATTCAGGCGCGACTTTGCGCCAGGCGCGCAGGTCGGTCCCGAAACCCGATTCCATGATGACGGTGTAACGGCCGGCGCCGCCGCTTGCCACCTGCACCTGGTAGGGCTTGGCGCCGACTGCGATGTGTTCGGCCGTGAGGGGCGCGGCGGGCGCCGGCGTCTGGGCTTGCGCATGGGCGGCACAGCAAGCGATGATGGCTGCAGCGGCGAGGGAACGAATGAGGAGCTTCATCTTGTTTCCTTGTGATGGGTGAGACCTGCTTTCCGGATGCTTGAAGGTAGCATCCTGATGCACGGCCCATTGGCGCCGTGCGACGAACTGCCGAAGCAGCAGCCTGGAATGCAGCGCTTGAGAAAGGAAGAATACGGATGATGACCCTCTACCACTGCATGAATGCACGCTCCTTCCGTCCCTTGTGGATGCTGGAAGAACTGGGCCTGCCGTATGAATTGAAGATGCTGCCGTTTCCGCCGCGCGTCGTCGATAAAGCCTACCTGGCGATCAATCCGCTGGGGACCGTGCCCGCACTGTTCGATGGCGAGGTCCGGATGACCGAGTCGGCGGCCATCTGCCAGTATCTCGCGGCACGTGCCGGCTCAAACCTGAATGTCGAGCCGCACGAACCAGGCTATGCCGCCTATTTGAATTTCCTGCATTTCGGCGAAGCGACCCTGACCTTCCCGCAAACGCTGATCCTGCGCTACGCCCGTTTCGAACCCGCCGAACGCCGCTCGCCGCAGGTGGCCGAGGATTACGAAAAGTGGTTCCTGGCGCGGCTGCGCACACTCGAGCCGCTGTTGGAGCAGCACGCTTTCCTGGCGGCGGACCGCTTTACGGCCGCCGACGTCTCGGTCGGCTACGCGCTGTCACTGGCGCAGCGCCTGGGCTTGCACGCGCGCTTCACGCCGGAAGTGGCGCGCTACTGGGAGCGCCTGCAGGGGCGTGACGGGTACCAGGCTGCGCTGGCATCCCAGGAGCGCGCCGCAGTGGCGCAAGATGTGTCGACGCTGTCCGCGACGGATGTCCAGCCTTGACGCACTGGCCGGCTTCTTCGTCCTGCGCAATCAGCCGGCCGGCAGCGCATTCACGGCAACCGGAAGCAGAAGGCGCGCCGCCGCGTAGCGGTTGATGCGTGCCACCGCTTGGGCGGGGCCATAGTCGACGAAATTGAGCAGCCTGCGATTGCGTGCCGTATGGAGCAAGCCGGCAAGCGCCAGCAACAGCAGCGCAATCAACAGAAAGATGTCGGGCATGCTTACTCCGGCCGCGGCGTATCCGGCAGGGTCGCCGCCCCGGTCACCAGGGCCTGGCAGTAGGCCCCGAAATCGTCCAGCCCGCGCTTGATGATCGTCACCAGCGCCGGCAGGGGCGCGGCCTGGTAGTCCCATTCGGCGCGGCAGAATTCGCCGGTGCGCTTCAGGTCCTCGGCCAGGGTGGGGTCGATCCAGCCGTTGTCGGCCAGGATGGTGATGACTTCGCGCTCGTTGAAAGGTTCGCCCAGGTCGGCCATGGCGATGACGTAGTCGCCCATCTCGACCGCCGCTTCCCAGGCGCGGATCACGTTGAGCGTGGCCGCGTCCTGGCGCGTGAGGTCGCCGACGAAAGTCGTCGGGTCCTTCTCGTACTCTTCGCGCGCGCGGCGGCAGCAGCGTTCGATGGTGGCGGTCTTGCCGATCAATACGGTGTCATCCATGCTGGCTCCTTACATCAAGAACAGGATTGCGGCAACGATCGTCGGGCCCAGGGCGCCGGCCAGCAGGCCCAGGGCGCCGATCGATTCGTCGTTGAAGCCGCGCCGCAGCAGGGCGGCGCCGGCGGGGTTCGGGGCATTGGCGATCACGGTCAGGCCGCCGCCGGCAACTGCACCGGCCACCAGCATGTATTTGGCGTGCTCGGACAGCCCGGAGATCAGCGAGCCGAGATAGGTCAGTGCCGCATTGTCCGTGATTGCGGTCAGGCCCAGCGCACCGAAGAACAGGGCGGTGGGGGAGAGGCTGGAAATGATCGGCTGCAGCCACCATTGCTGCATCCCGCCCAGCACCACCAGCCCGGCCAGGAAAAAGCCGACCAATAGCCCTTCTTTCAGGATCAAGGGGTCCTGGTGGCGCTGGTAGGCCTGGGTAAAGCCCAGGAACAGCAAGAACAGGCCGAGGAAGAGCACCGGGTGGTGCGCCAGCAGCACGACCGCGGCCAGGAACAGCAGGTGGACGGCCGAGACTTTGAGCGGAACCGGCTTGATGGCCTCGCCCGTTGCCGGCGCCAGGTGTTTGCGCAGCAGCAGGGTGACGACGCTGGCGTTGATGAGCACGGCCAACGCCGCGCGCCAGCCGAAGTGGGCCAGCATGTAGGCACTGTCCCAGCCCCAGGTCGAAGCGACCATCAATACCGGCGGTGCCGCATAGGCCGTCAGGGTGCCGCCGATCGAGACGTTCACGAACAGCACGCCCAGCGCGCCGTATTTCAGCGGTTCCGGAATCCCGGGGCGAAACACCTGGGGCGCCAGCATCAGGGCGGCCAGCGTCATCGCGGCCGGTTCGGTGATCAGGGAGCCGGTGAGCGGCACCAGGCCCAACCCCAGCCAGGCAAGGGCGACTTCGGTACGCACCGGCACGATCCGCGCCAGCGTGCCCAGCAGCGCGCGTACGGCGTCGAGGATCGGACGCGAAGCGGCGATGACCATGACCACGAACACGAACAGGGGTTCGGTGTACTGGCGCGATTCGGCGTAGTCGACGGCGCTGTCCGGGCCGGAAATGAAGGCCATCGCCGCGATCAGGACGAAGGCCCAGAAGCCGAACACGACCTCGACTTCGCCGAGCAGGTGGTACAGGCCTTCATGGCGCGGATGGCGGTCGGCCAGCAGCTCGAACCCTTTGGCGGAGAAGGTATGGATCAGGGCGCAGGCAAAGACGATGGCGCCAACGAGCTGCATGGTGGTCATGCGCGGCACCCGTGAAATGGGAAAGCGTTCATTGTCAGTAAAATAATGAATGAAGGTCCATTATTTCACCTTTTGGGGCGGACCGGATTCCATCCGCCGCGCGCAGCCGGACATTCGTTATCGGGCAAGCAAGGTATAATCCACCGAGGGTGATCGTACCGCAGGGTACGACAGGATGCGCGATGGTCGGGCCGCCACGCGGTACCGTTACGCCTGTCGCCCATGATCCTGCCCTCGTCCATCTTTCCGCTGCTGCCGGCAACTCCCTCCCTCCCTGGCCTCGATTCGTCCTGACGCCATATCGCCCTGCTTTTCAGCAGGCGACAGCCTTTGCCCGTCCGCGGGCTTGTTAACAAGTGCAGTCCGGACCATGACCGTGGGCCGGCCAACGGAGAAGAAAATTGCGCATCGAAAAGCGACTCTCAAAAACATTCAAGCAATTCACCGAATCGGGCAAGGCGGGCGGCATCGTGCTCATCGTCTGCACGGTCGTCTCGCTCCTGCTTGCCAATTCGCCGCTGGGCGAAGGTTATCTCGGTTTCTGGCACCAGTATGTGGCCGGCCTGTCCATTGAACACTGGGTCAACGATGCGCTGATGGCCATCTTTTTCCTGCTCATCGGCCTGGAACTCGAGCGCGAGCTGCAGAACGGCGAACTATCCGATATCAGGAACGCGATGCTGCCGATCCTGGCCGCGGCCGGGGGCATCGCCGTACCCGCGCTGATCCATTTCATGTTCAATGGCGGGACTGCGACGCAGGCCGGGATCGGCATCCCGATGGCGACCGATATCGCGTTCGCACTCGGTGTGCTGGCCCTGCTCGGGAGCCGGGTGCCGGCATCGCTGAAGGTCTTCCTGACCGCGCTGGCGGTAATGGACGACCTCGGCGCGATCATCGTTATTGCCGTCTTCTATACGGCCGAACTGTCTTTCCTGTACCTGGTGGGGGCGTTTGCCGTCTTCGCCGCGCTGCTGGCCACCAACCGCGTGCTGCGCGTCATGGCGCTCTGGCCCTATCTGCTGGGAGGCGCGCTGATGTGGTTCCTGATGCTCAAGTCGGGCGTGCATGCCACGATCGCCGGCGTGCTGCTGGCCTTTACCATCCCGTATTCCAGCGTCGAGGACGATGCCGCGTCGCCTTCGCACCGGCTCGAACACGTGCTGCACAAGCCGGTCGCCTTCCTGATCCTGCCGGTGTTCGCCCTGGCCAATACGGGCATCGTGATCGGCACCGGCTGGGCCGGGGACCTGATGTCGGCGAACAGCCTGGGCATCGCGCTGGGGCTGGTCGTGGGCAAGCCGGTCGGTATTTTCCTGTTCAGCTTTGGTGCGGTCCTGCTGGGCATTTGCCGCCTGCCGCTCGACCTGGCGTGGCGTCATGTGCTCGGTGCCGGCCTGCTGGGCGGCATCGGCTTTACCATGTCGATCTTCATCACCAACCTGGCCTACACGGGCCAGGCGGATGTGATCAATGCGTCGAAGATGGCGATTCTCCTTGGATCGCTGGTGGCGGGCGTGATCGGTTTTGCCTGGCTCAAGTTTCTCGGTGCGCCACTGGCTTCGGATCCGGATACCGATACCATGGACTTCGACGACGCCCCGCTGCGCGCGCGTTGACATGAAGGCGATCCTGCACCCGGCCAGGGCGGTGGCCCTGGCCTTCCTGGCGGCGATCCTGATCGGCACGCTGCTGCTGACGCTGCCGGTGGCGCGTGCGGACGGGAGCGCGGCACCGGCGATGGTGGCCTTCTTCACTTCGGTGTCGGCCGTGTGCGTCACGGGCCTGGTCACGGTCGACACGGGCAGCTACTGGTCGACCTTCGGCCAGGCGACCATCATGGCGCTGTTCCAGCTGGGCGGCTTCGGCATGATGACGGCGGCGACCTTGCTGGGCCTGATGGTGAACCGCTCGCCGCGGCTGCGCACGCGCCTGATGACGCAGACGGAGACGCGTTCGCTGGCACTGGGCGACGTGCGCAGCGTGGCCAGGGTGGTGCTGGCGATGACCTTGCTGTGCCAGTGCGTCATCGCGGTGGTGCTCATGCTCAGGCTGCACCTGGGGCATGGCCTTGGCTGGCGCGAGGCGGCCTGGTCGGGGCTGTTCCATGCGGTTTCCGCTTTTAACAATGCCGGCTTTTCGATCCATGGCGACAGCCTGGTGCGCTACGCCGGGGATGCGCTCATTCTTCTTCCCCTGATGGCGGGATTCATCGTTGGGGGCATCGGCTTTCCGGTACTGCATGACTTGCGTCAGCGCTTCAACGATCCGCGCCACTGGTCGCTGCACACCAAGCTCACGCTGGCGGGCACACTGGTGCTGCTGCTCACGGGCTTTTGCGCCGTGCTGCTGTTCGAATGGGACAATCCCGGCACGCTGGGGCCGCTTGGCATCGGCGGGAAGTTGCTCAACAGTTTTTTCATTTCGGCCTCGGCGCGTACCGCCGGTTTCAATACGGTCGATATTGCCGCGTTGACGCAGGAAACCTGGGCGCTGCATTACCTGCTCATGTTCATCGGCGGCGGCAGTGCCGGCACCGCCGGCGGCGTGAAAGTGGCGACCGTCGCCGTCCTGTTCCTGCTGGTGCTGGCCGAAGCGAAAGGGCACAGCGACACGGAGGCGTTCGGCCGCCGGGTCGGGGCATCGGCCCAGCGCCAGGCCATCACGGTGCTGGCGATCGGCAGCGCGCTGGTCGTGCTCAGTACCGTGGCCTTGCTGCGCATAACCCATTTTCCGACCGATCAAATTATTTTTGAAGTGATATCCGCATTCGGCACGGTTGGCCTGTCCACTGGCATTACCGCGCAGTTGCCGGAAGCGGGCCAGGCAATACTGGCCTTATTAATGTTTTTTGGCAGGGTAGGTACGATCACGCTGGCCACGTCCCTGGTCATGGGTGAGCGGCGCATGCCTTATCGTTTTCCGGAGGAGCATCCAATTGTTGGGTAGAATTTTCACAGAGCAGTTCGCATTTTCAAGCAGCGACAGCGTCGTCGTCATTGGCCTGGGCCGCTTCGGCGGCGCCGTTGCCCAGTCGCTGGTGCGCCTCGGCCACGATGTCATGGGCATCGATCACAAGGAAGACCTGGTGCAGGTCTGGGCCGATCGCCTGACCCATGCCGTGCAGGCCGACTCGACCAACGAAAACGTGATGCTGCAGCTCGGCGTGGCCGACTTCTCGCATGCGATCGTCGCCATCGGCTCGGACCTGGCCGCCAGCCTGATGACGCTGATGGTGCTGACCGAGCTGGGCATCAAGGATATCTGGGTCAAGGCCATGTCGCCCGAACACGGACAGATCGCGCAACGCATTGGCGCCCATCACATCATCTATCCGGAAGCCCACATGGGCGAGCGCGTTGCACACCTGATTACCGGACGCATGATCGATTTCATCGAGTTCGAAGACGGGTTTGCGATCGCAAAAATCCATGCGCCGGCCGAGACCCATGACAAGACCCTGGCCGAAGCCCATGTGCGCTCGCGTTTCGGCGTCACGATCGTCGGCGTCAAACGCGCCAACGAAGACTTCCAGCATGCCTTGCCCGACACCCACATCCGCCCGGCGGACCTGCTCATCGTGTCGGGGCCGACCAGGAAGATCGAAGAGTTTGCGGCGGGCAAGCGCAAGAACGCCTAGCCGGCTGGCTGATGTTCCGGATGATAGTCCGCATGCTGGCGCCGCACGAGCGCCAGATCGGCCGGGAAGTCCAAGGCGCGTTCGGCACGCGCCAGCGCCAGGTCGGCGTGGCGCCGGGCCGCCAGGGCAAGCTGCACATCGCCGCAGCGGCCCAGCTCGCCGAGCACGCGCTGTACCCGCATTGCCACTTCAAGCAATCCGGCGCCGTCGCGTGCCAGCGCCGGAAAGACATCGTCGAACATGTCGTCGAGCGCCAGGGGCGGCACTTCCACCCGGTCGTACTCGGGCACCTCCGGCGCGGCGCGGCTGGCCCAGTTGGCGAACAGGCGTTGCAGGGAGCCGAGGATGCCGATGGCCGTGCCAGGGTCGTTGATGCCCGGAGATAAGGCGCGCGACCCGATCTCCGCCAGCACCACCAGGCCAAAGCGCGGGTCGTCGTCGAAGCGGCGCACCGGGCCGACGGTAAAGGCCGCGCGCAGGAGGCCGGCGTCGACCGCGCCGCTGTCTGCTCCATCCGGCAGCACATAGCCGAGCGGCCGCGACGGCTCGATCATGCCTCCAGGGACGACAGCGAGCGTGATACGGAGCTTGTTGCGCTCGGCCAGGCGCTGCAATGCCGGCATGTCCACCCGTTGCAGGTAGCCGCTTTCGGCGCCATGGAAGGCAAGGCCGCAGTGCGGACCGCTGGCGCTCAGCCCGCCGAGGCAGGGAAGCTGTCGGCGCCGGTCCATGGCCTTGCCCGTTGCCTGCTCGACCTTGGCGATCACGGCGCCGAGCCGGCCCAGCCGCGCGATGCTGTCGACCCAGCGCACGAAGACCAGCACCACGATGATCAGGGTCAGCAGGGTCAGCACGAACAGCGTGAAGCGTCCGGCCTTGCCGAAATAATCGTTGGTCGCCGCGCTCAGCGCCACGATGGCATAGATAAAGGCGCCGACGAAGACCGACAGCGCGTTTTGCGACACGTCGTCGGCCACCACCAGCGGGAAGGCGCGCGAGCTCGCCGACTGGCCGGTGGAGGCATACGCGGCGACCATCGAGGCCACGGCGAAGGTGGCCACGCCAAGCATGCTGGCGGCAATAATCTTCAACAAGTCGATGATCGCGCCCTGGGCGATTTCAGGAACCTTCCAGTCGATGGGGATACTGTCGGCGAAATGCGCCAGCAGCACGCCCGCCACCGACAGGACGCAGGCAATCACGGGCTTGATCCACAGACGCTCGCGGTAGCGGTTCAGGAGGAACTGGAGGCGGTCGGGCAGCTGCATGCGGGGACTTTCGGTGCGGGGCGTCAAAAATCGTAGCGCAGGCCGGCCACGATGGCCCGGCCGCCGCGCATGCCGGGGTCTGCGTCGGCCAGCCCGCCGCGGCGCGCGACGAGGGCGGCCGTATCTGCCTCGCGATAGACTTCGGCAAACAGCGTGTGCTTGTCGGACAGCGCGTGGTCGAGGCCGAGATGGACGATGTTGCCGCCATAGTTCTCCACCTGCACGAGCATGAGCTTGAAGGTGGTTTTGCCCGCGACATAGCTGCCGAACAGATTGACGGCGCGATTGCCGTCGCTTGAAAATCCGCCCGGCCGGCGGTTGCCGGTGTCGAACAGCTCGACCTTCAGCGCCAGATACAGCTTGCCGAGCCGATGGCTGGCGGACAGTCCGTACAGCCGGTTGCTGCCGTAGCCTGCATTGCCCCGGTCATCGATGCCTGCCGCGACCCGGGTCTCGCCGTGCACCCAGGCGGCCGTCGCCTGCCAGCGCCGCGCGTCGATGCGCGAGGTCGAGACGCTGTTGGCGGAACTGCCGGCATACGCGGCAGCCATCGAGAGCCCGTGCAGCTCCGGCGTTTCATAAGCGACGGTCCGGGCGACCCGAAACACGGTATACGTCGCGAAGCCGCTGTAATAACTGCTGAACATATCCACCGGCGCGGCAATCGCATTGTAATAAGGCATCCACTGCTGGCCGTAGCTGATCGTGCCGGCAGTCCCGCGCAATCCGACCCGTGCGATCCGCAGGCGCTCTTGCTGGTCATACGGGTCGCGCAGCCTGACGTTGGCGGAATCGGCAGGAAGTTCCAGATGCCCGAACAGCGCCAGCGCGGCGCCCTGCGGATAGTCGAGTTTCACGCCCAGGCGCGAGTATGCATCGCGCAGCGACGTATACGCGGCGACGCGGTCGCGGCGATCCGGACTGACCCGTTCCGCCTGCATGCGCAGCGAGCCGTAGAAGTCGATGGCTGGTTTTGTTTGGGCGGCGGCGTCGCTGCAATGGCAGCTGGCGACGGCCAGGGCGACGCCCGCCGACATGGGTCCAGGTTTAAACATGGGCTGTCCTCAGGATCTCGAACATCAATTCGCGCACACCGTCCCAGACGATCTGTACGCCCAGGCACAGCAGGATGAACGCCGTCAGGCGCAGAAACACCGCGGTGCCGGCTTCACCGATCAGGCGCAGCAAGTGCTCACCATAGCGGAAAGCCAGGTACAGGAGCACGCCAATGACCGCCAGCGCCAGCAGCGCAGCGCCCATGCGCGCCAGCGAGGCCGCCAGTTCCGCGTCGTGCAGGGTGACGCCGACCGTGATGGCAACCGAGATCGAGGCCGGGCCGCAGCTGATCGGAAAGGTCAGTGGGTAAAAAGCCTGCCGGTGCGCGTGATCGGGCGTGAAGGCATCGGCCAGCGCGGTCCGGCTATCCTGGTTGGCCGGCGTCGCGCCGAGCAGCCGCCAGGCGACGGAAGCGAGGATCAGGCCGCCGCCGACGCGCACGATGGGAAGCGAAATACCGAAGAAATCGAGGACGTAGGAACCGATCAGCATCGAACCTGTCATCAGCCAGAACATGTTGCGCGCAATGCGGCGCGCAAGCAGGGTGCGGGTCGCAGGCGACGCGCCTTCGGTCATGCTCAGGAAGATCGGCGCCGTCGCGGCCGGATTGAGAATCGGTAGCAGTGTCACCAGCACGAACAGGAAACTCTTGGCAGCTGCCAGCATCAGGTCGGCTGTCATGGCAAACGAAGGAGCTGCATTGGTATCTTCCTGGAAAACGACCGGCGTCGTATGAGGGGGCGTGCCCGGGTGAGGCCAGTCGCGCGACATAGCCACTCTACCTGCGACGCGGTTCGGCGGACACACCACTGGCGGGACGCGTTGTGCTGCGCAGCATTCCATTATATAAAATACATGCATATTTGTGCAAATGTGACTGGTTTGTTACAATTCACCTTCTCTGCATCAATACCAGGCAGGTACAGCGCCAAGGCGACACTGCGTTGACGCCCTCGTTCCCTGTATCCGTTGACGTACGACACGCCGCGGGCGACACGAAGCGGCTTCACGCTTCACCACGATGGAAACCAGGCTATGCGCTACGTCTTTCTTGGAAACGGCTTGACTACATGGTCCATTGCCCTGGGCATTGGATTGTCTGTCTGTCTCCTTCTGTATTTTGCCAGGCAGCTGGTGGTGCGCCGTCTCGCGCTGTTTGCGGCCACGACGGCGACCTATCTGGACGACCTCGCGGTGAAGGTCCTGTCGGCCACGCATCCGCTGTTCTTCGTGCTCATGGGTGTGTACGCCGGGGCGCAGTCGCTGGCCCTGCCCGAGGCGCGGCTGACCTTGCTGTCGCGCCTGGCGATTGCGGCATTGCTGCTGCAGGTGGCGCGCTGGGGCGACGTCGGCGTGCGTGCGTGGCTGCATCATTACCGTACCCATCGCGCCGGCCAGGATGCGGCCAGCACCACGTCGACCGCGGCGCTCGGCTTTGTCGTGCGCACCGTGATATGGCTGGTGATCATCCTGATGATTCTGGATAATTTCGGCGTGAATATCACGACGCTGGTCGCCAGCCTGGGGATTGGCGGCATCGCCGTCGCACTGGCGCTGCAGAACATTCTCGGCGACTTGTTCTCGTCGCTGTCGATTGTGCTGGACAAGCCGTTCGAGGTGGGCGATTTCATCACCGTCGACGATATCTCGGGAACGGTCGAGTTCGTGGGCCTGAAAACGACCCGGATTCGGGGACTCGGCGGCGAGCAGGTCGTTTTTTCGAACAGCGACCTGCTCCAAAGCCGGATTCGCAACTTCAAGCGGATGCAGACGCGGCGCATCGTTTTTGGGATCGGCGTGACTTACGAGACAAGCAAACAGCAACTTTTGGCCATTCCTGACATACTGCGCGAGGCAGTGCAGGCCCAGCCGGACGTGGATTTCGACCGGGCCCATTTCAAGGCCTTCGGGGCCTCGTCGCTCGATTTCGAAACCGTATATATCGTCAAAACGCCGGCCTACGGCGCCTACATGGACGTCCAGCAGGCGATCAATATGGCCCTGTTCGAGCGCTTTGAAAGCGAAGGTATCGAATTTGCGTACCCAACGCAGACGCTCTACCTGTCGCGCGTAAACAAGGCTACCGCCGTCGCGGAATAAAGGAAAGCTATGCAGATGTTTTTCTCGGCCGGCTTCATTTTGTTGATTGTCTTGTGGGGCATTTTTGCGCCGGACAATATGGCCGCCATCTTCGATACCTTGCTCGCCGCGCTCACGCGCAACTTCGGCTGGCTCTACCTCTGGGTCGTGCTGGCCATGGTGGTGTTTGCCGCATACGCGGCCTTCAGCCGCTACGGGAACCTGAAACTCGGCGCCGACGACGACGAGCCGGAGTTCGGCATCGGCAGCTGGTTTGCCATGCTGTTTGCCGCCGGCATGGGCATTGGCCTGGTGTTCTGGGGCGTGGCCGAACCGCTGTCGCATTACGGTACCGCGCCTCCCGGCACGCAGGCCAATACGCCGGAAGCGGCCAACGCCGCCATGCGCTATGTGTTTTTCCACTGGGGCATCCACCCCTGGGCCGTGTACAGCGTGGTCGCGCTGGCGATCGCCTTCTTCCAGTACCGGCGCGGCGCCAGTCCCCTGATCAGCAGCGTGACGAGCGCCTTGCCCTGGCGAGCGGTGCAGTCGATGGCCGGGCTGTTCAACGTCATCGCCGTGGTGGCCACCGCTTTCGGCGTGGCCGCTTCGCTGGGTGCGGGTGCGCTCCAGATCAACAGCGGCTTGAACGCGGTATTCGGGCTGGACGTGGGCAAGGCGGCGCAGGTCGCGATCATCGTCCTGACCGCCGCGGTATTCATCTCATCGGCCGTCACCGGCGTCGACAAGGGCATCCGCTACCTGTCGAACTTCAACATGGGGGTGGCGGTACTGCTGGCGCTGGCGGTATTCGTGCTGGGGCCGACGGTGGCGATCATCGATACTTTCTCGAATACCCTGGGCAACTACCTGAGCGAGTTCGTGCGCATGAGCCTGCGCGCGACGCCGTTCCGCGACAGTAGCTGGGTCGGCAACTGGACGATCTTCTACTGGGCCTGGTGGATTTCCTGGTCGCCTTTCGTGGGCCTGTTCATCGCGCGCGTCTCGCGCGGGCGCACGATCCGCGAGTTCATCCTCGGCACCGTGCTGGCGCCTTCGCTGGCCGCCTTCGTCTGGTTTTCCATCTTCGGCGGCACCGCTCTGTATCTGGAGATCTGGCAGCAGGTGCCGCTGTCGGCGGCGGTCAAGGCCGACGTGGCGACGGCGCTGTTCGCCATGTTCGACGCGATGCCTTTCGGAATGGTGATGTCGGTGCTGGCCACGCTGCTGGTGTTCGTGTTCTTCGTGACCTCGGGCGACTCGGCCGTGCTGGTGCTGGGCATGATGAGCACCGGGGGCAATCCGAATCCGCCACGGCGCATCAAAATCATCTGGGGCGTGCTGGTGGCCGGGATTGCCGTGAGCCTGCTGCTGGCCGGCGGCCTGAAGGCGGTGCAGACGGCCACGATCCTGTTTGCCTTGCCGTTCGCGCTGGTGATCGTCCTGATGATGATTTCCCTGGCGCGTGCCTTGCGCGAGGATTGGCAGGCCGAGGCGCGGCGCGAGCGTGAGTTGCGGCGCCGCATGCGCGAGCTGGCCGTCAAATAGCCCGGCCGTCCATGAACGCCCCCGACAGCCAGCCGCTGCCTCCGTCCCCCTCGCTGCGCGCGGCTATCGCGCACCGATTCAGCCTGCTCGACGACAAGGCGGACGATGCCGAGATCGACCGCAGCCTCCGTGCCGGGATCGAGCTGCGCGGGGCGACGCCGTGGATCCTGATGCTGGCGATCCTGATCGCCTCGATCGGCCTGAACATCAATTCGAATGCGGTGATCATCGGCGCCATGCTGGTGTCGCCGCTGATGGGGCCGATCGTCGGGCTCGGCTATGGCGTGGGCATCTTCGACTTTTTCCTGGTGCGCCGTTCGCTGGCCAACCTGGCGATCGCCGCGGCGATCAGCCTGCTCACCTCGACGCTGTATTTCATGATCACGCCGCTCGACGAGGCGCAGTCCGAATTGCTGGCGCGCACCACGCCCTCGCTGTGGGACGTGCTCATTGCCCTGGCCGGCGGCCTGGCCGGCATCATCGGGCTGACGCGGCGCGAAAAATCGAACGTCATTCCCGGGGTGGCCATCGCCACCGCGCTCATGCCGCCCCTGTGCACGGCCGGCTACGGCCTGGCCAACGGCGACTGGGCCGTGTTCGGCGGCGCCTTTTACCTGTTTTCGATCAACTGCGTCTTCATCGCGTTCGCCGCGGTGGTGGTCATCGAATTCCTGCGCCTGCCGCATCGCAAGTTCGTCGATCCGGTGCGGGAGCGCCGCGTCAAGCGCGCCTTGATCGCGATCGTGCTGGTCACCGGCCTGCCGAGCATCTACCTGGCGGTGCGCCTGGTCGACAACGAGGTCTTCAGCAGCCGCGCGCGCGACTTCGTGCGCAAGGAGTTCAAGGCCGTCAAGGTCCATGTGCTCGAGACGCGCCTGACGCCGCGCACGCGCGACATCGAGGTTACCCTGATCGGCCGGCGCCTGCCTGCCGCCACGATCGGCGCGATCGAGGCACGCCTGGCGCCGGCGGGACTGCAGGGCGCGCGCCTGGCGGTGCACCAGGCACAAGCCGAGGATACCAACAAGATCGACGTCGGCAGCCTGAAGGCCGATATCCTGGCCGGCGTCGTGCGCAGCAACCAGCAGGTAGTCGACGACAAGGACGCCACCATCGCCGCGCTGCGCGCACAGGTCACAAACCAGCAGGGCTGGGTGGCGCAGGCCGACGCCGTGACGCGCGAGTTCGAGGCCCAGCATCCGCAGTGCGGCAACGTCCTGGTCGGCATGGCGGCGGCGCCCGAAGCGGGAGCGGGTTTGATTCCTTTCCTTAGCGCCGATTGCCGCAGGCTGCCGAAGGCCGCCGAGGCCACCCGGATCAAGGCCTGGCTGAAGGTGCGCATGAGCAATCCGGATGCCAGGCTGGTGCTGGCCGCGGTGCGCGGCGCCATCGTGCGCCGGCCGCCCCCGGCCGTGGAGGCGGCGCCGGCCGCTGCGCCCTAGGAAACCGGCATGAAGACCTCCCACGACTGGCGCGGCAGGATGCGCGGCGAGTTCTCCGACTGGCAGCGCTGGTGGGGGCGGGCGCTGGTCGTTGCGCTGGCCGGCGCGGCCGGGCTGACCGTGGTCGGCTTTACCTGGCTGTCCGAGCGTGCGTTCGACCTGTTCGAAGGGATGCAGGGCCTGGCCTGGTGGACTCCCCTGGTCTGGACCCCGCTGTGCACGGCCGCCATCGTCTGGCTGACGCGCCGCTTCGCACCAGGCGCGGCCGGGTCGGGCATACCGCAAGTCATGGCGGCGCTCGATCCGGCGCTGGCGCCTGAGCAGCGCGGACTGTTCGTCTCGCTGCGCCTGAGCCTGGCCAAGATCGCGCTGACCGCCAGCGGCCTGCTGGCCGGCTTGTCGCTCGGGCGCGAAGGCCCGTCGGTCCAGATCGCGGCCGGGATCATGCTGCAGGCCCGGCGCTGGCTGCCGCAGCGCTCGTCGGTGACGGTCCACGGCTTGCTGGTGGCCGGCGGCGCGGCCGGCATCGCAGCGGCCTTCAACACTCCGCTGGCCGGCGTCATGTTCGCCATCGAAGAGCTGGCGCGCTCGCCCGAGCAGCGCAGCAGCGGCCTGATCATCACCGCCATCGTGCTGGGCGGCGTGGTCGCCGTCTCCGTGCATGGCAACGCCACGTATTTCGGGGTCGTGCACACCGGCGACATTGGCATTGCGCTGCTGGTGCCCGGCATGGTCGTGGCCTTGTGCGCCGGTCTCGCCGGCGGCCTGTTCTCGCGGCTGCTGATCGTATCGCTGGCGGGGGAGGGACGCGACCGGCTCAGCCGCCTGCGCGCGCGCCGTCCGGTCTTGTTCGGCGCCGTGTGCGGCGCCGGCGTGGCCGTCATCGGCCTGGTCACGGCCGGCGCCACCTTCGGTTCCGGCTACGGCCCGACCCGCGGCATGGTCGAGGGCGTCGCGACGATGCCGATGATGTATGCCTTCTTCAAATTCGTGGCCACCTGGCTCAGCGCCTGGTCGGGCGTGCCGGCCGGGATTTTCGCGCCGTCGCTGGCGATTGGCGCGGCGCTCGGCAACGACGTGGCGCTGGCATTCTACGGGGCGCAGGTGCCGGCGCTCATCGCGCTCGGCATGGTCGGTTTCCTGGCGGCGGCCACGCAGGCGCCGCTGACAGCCTTCATCATCGTCATGGAAATGGTCGACGGCCATGCAATGGTGCTCAGCCTGATGGCCTGCGCGCTCGTGGCGAGCATGGCGTCGCGCATCATCAGCCCGCCACTCTACCCGACGCTGGCGCGCATGCAGCTGGCGCGGGCGCAACCGGCGGCGCCTGCCCTTGCGGCTCAAGAGGCAAGTCCATGATAAATTTCCTCTTCCTGCGCAAAATGCAGCCGCAGGATGGCGTCGAGGGCATACAGGGTACGGCGCAACTCCTGTAGCGAGGCCCCGTCCGCGCCCTGGTCCGGCGCCGTCTTCGACAGCCGGTCGACGATGCGGCTGAGGCGGTAGATTTCGCGATGCGTGCTGCTCATCGACGCCAATGGGTCTTCTCCTCCGATCAGCCGGGCGACACGCGGATACAGCGCGACATCGTCGTTGGACTCGTGCGGAAGAATCTGGCGCAGGAGAGAATCGTTCAGCGACAGCAGTTCTTCCCGCATGGCCAGAGCGGGAAGCATGCCCGCCTGATCGGCCAGCCGGCCAAGGCGGTCGATGACGGGCAGCAGCCGGGCATGTTCTTCCCTGAGGTGGTCCAGATCGGCGGCCGACATGCGCTCGCCGCCAGGTGGCGCCCCCAGCCGAAGTACACGCAGCGCATTCAGGATGACGGCCACGTCGATCAATTCCTGCAGCAATGCGCCGGCAACCGGCGGCAGGTAGCCGAACGCCGCGACCAGCATGGCGACGGCCGACAATCCCATCCCGCCCACGACGCTCTGCAAGGCAATGGCCCTGGTGCGCTGAGCAATGCGCACGGCGAACGCGAGGCGGTCCAGGCGGTCGACCAGCAGCACGACCTGGGCCGATTCGGCGGCGGCAGCCGCGCCGCGCGCGCCCATGGCGACGCCGATATCGGCCGCCGCCAGGGCCGGCGCGTCGTTGATGCCGTCGCCGACCATCAGCGTGACCCCGTCCTTCCTGGCTTCGGAGATGGCCGCAAGCTTCGATGCCGGCGTCTGCTCGGCCACCACCGCGTCGACGGCC
The DNA here is from genome assembly GCF_059134155.1 of Massilia sp. FBCC-B171. NCBI lineage: Bacteria > Pseudomonadati > Pseudomonadota > Betaproteobacteria > Burkholderiales > Oxalobacteraceae > Massilia > Massilia sp. FBCC-B171. The sequence goes on from NZ_CP101443.1 coordinate 1,448,485, forward strand.
AATGAACGGCCAATGGTGTTCGCGACGTCGGCCCGGTCGCCGGTCAGCATCACGATCCGCCCGACGCCCAGGGCGCGCAGCATGCGCAGTGCGCGCGGCGATTCCAGGCGAATTTCATCGGCCATCTGCAGCACGCCGCAGAATTGGCCGTTCAGCGCGACATACACACCGGCAGCGCCTTCGTCGCCGATGCGTTCAACCAGATTGGCGGCCCAGGCCGGCCATGGCGCCGTACCCAGGATGTAGTCATGGCCGCCGATGCGCACTTCCTGGCCATCCACCCAGCCAGACAATCCCGCGCCCGGCTGCTCGCTCACGCTTTCGGGAACCGACAGGCGCAGTCCGCGCTCGATGGCGGCGCCGACCACCGCCTGCGCGATCGCGTGGCCGGACATTTGTTCCAGCGAGGCCGCCAGCCGCAGCAGCGTTTCCTGGATGACGCCGGGGGCGGCCGCGATCGCCACCAGACGCGCCTTGCCGCCGGTAAGCGTGCCGGTTTTATCGAAAAACATGGTCTTCACTTGCGCCATCTTTTCGAGCGCAGCGCCGTGCTTGATCAGCACGCCGCGCTGGGCACAGCGCGACATTGCGCTGACGATGGCAACCGGCACCGCCAGGATCAGCGGACAGGGCGTGGCGACCACGACCACCGCCAGGGCCCGGTTCGGATCGCCGCTCAGCAGCCAGGCCAGGCCGGCGATACCCAGGGCCAGCGGGACGAACAGCAGCGCATAGCGGTCGGCAAGGCGCGCCGCCGGCGCCTTCGATGCCTGCGCCGCCTGCACCAGGCGGACGATATTGGCGAAGGTACTGTTCTCGGCGCTACTGGTGGCAAGCAGGTCGAATGCGTCGCCGGCGTTCACGACGCCGCTGCCGAGCGATTTCCCCGGTCCGTAAGACACCGGCAAGGACTCGCCCGTCAGACTCGATTCGTCGACAGTAGCGCCTGAGATGAGCGTACCGTCGACCGGTACCGTGTCGCCCGGCCGTACGGCGAGGCGGTCACCCGGCTTGACGGCCGCGAGCGGCACCTGGATCAGTTGCCCGTTCTCGTAACGGTTGGCGCTGCGCGGCGCTTTGCTCAGCAGGGCCGACATGTCGTCATGGGCGCGCTTTTCCGCATAGCCCTCCAATGCGCGGCCGCTGGCAAACATCAGGGCGATGACCGCCGCAGTGAAATATTCCTCGAGGGTAATCGCGCCCGCAATCGATACCAGGGCAATCAAGTCCAGCCCGAATTTTTTATGCAGGAGTGCGACGACCGTATCGACCACCACGGCAACGAGCACGATGGCGGCGCCGCTCAGCCAGATCCAGCCAGCGACCTGGTCCGCGCCGGCAAGACGAAACGCGGCGCCGGCAACCAGCGTGACGGCACACGTCGCTAGCTGCACCAGACTGATGTGATTTGTCGATGGCATGCTGACCCATGCATGAAGCGCCGGCCAGGGTGGTTGGCGCCTGACCCGTACAGCAGTCTAGCACTGCTATAGGTCCTGTCCAGGCCTGGGTCTGGCGGACGCCATGGGCAATGCGGGCAAGGCATTTTGTGCACGATTCCTGGTGTTTTCAAACTAGACACATCTTGCCAAAAGCTGAATGAGCGAGTACTGTACATCCATACAGTACTTTTGCATTGTTCAAATAATGTCTTCTCAACAACACACTGCCACACCAGAAGATTTGCATCCCTCCCTGTGGCGCGCCTCGCAGCTGGCGCATGCGCAGTCGCGCTGTGTCGACACCGGCCATCCGGCCCTGTCCAAGCAGTTGCCGGGCGGCGGCTGGCCCACCGGCACCCTCATCGATTTACTCCTGCAGCAGCCCGGCATCGGAGAAATGCGCCTGCTGCGCCCGGCCCTGGCGGCGGCCGCATCGCGCCGCATCGTGCTGCTGCAGCCGCCCCATCCGCCGCAGGCATTGGCGCTGGCCGCGCTCGGCGTGCCGCCCTCCCAGCTGATCTGGCTGCGCAGCACGCGCGGGGCCGATGCCCTGTGGGCGGCCGAGCAGGTGCTGCGCAGCGGCAGTTGCGGGGTGCTGCTGTTCTGGGCCAACCATGCGCGCGGCGAAAGCCTGCGCCGCCTGCACCTGGCGGCCCAATGCGGCGAGACCCTGTTTTTCATGCTGCGTCCGCTGGCCAGCGCCCAGGATTCCTCCCCGGCGCCGCTGCGCCTGTCCCTGCGGCCCGCCGCGGGCGGGCTCGACATCGGCTTCGTCAAACGCCGGGGACCGCAGCGCGATGCGCCGCTGTTCCTGCCCCTCACTCCTTCTTTGCTCCAACGCCATGCGACTGTGGATCGGCCTGTATTTGCCCCAGCTACCGCTCGAGGTCTTCAGCCCGAACTGGTCAACTGACGCGGGCTGCGTCGTGCTCGAGCAAGAGCGGGTGCTGGCAGCCTCGCCCCTCGCGCGCGCCGCTGGCGTCCAGGTCGGCATGCGCCGCGGCGGGGTGCTGATGCTCATGCCCGAGGCGCGCATCGTCGAGCGTTCGCTCGAGCGCGAAGCCGAGGCCCTGCACGCGGTGGCAATGGCCCTGCTGCAGTACACGCCGCAGGTAACGCAGGCCGAAGAGTCGACCCTGCTCATCGACATCGGCGCTACATGCAAGTAATTGCCAAATTACCACACAATGCAAGTTATAATTAATGGACAAGGTCATTAAGGCAAGGAGCTACGATTGCGAGAGTTACGTCGAAAGGTATTGATTCCTACGTTCACGCTAACTGAGGTTTGCGACAAAGGCGACACTGCTGCATTTAAACGGTTAATCTCCGGCTCAAAGAAACGTGGGCCGTTTACGTATCACTTAAAGCCTGTGGTTGATCCTATAGAAGGAGCTCATCGAAATCATAATCTATTTCCGATTGTACTTAGTCGAGACTCAATCCCCTGGGATTTTGGAACATTATTCATATTGAGCCGATTGGAAGCTGAAGATAATCCAGACATGGTCACATTAAAATGTATAGCCGATGATCTAGGGGCATTCAGAGAGTGGTTAGATTCGCATGAAAACCCGGATGATTTATTATTCAGTTTTCCGAAGTTGCCGTTAAGCCGTGTGACTTATCGCTATCGGGGCAACCTCAAGAAAAAAATTGAAATCGGGGAAATTGCCGCGAGCACGGCGAAACGCCGGATGGCAACTGTAGTATCTTTTTACCGATGGATAATCAAGGAGGAGCTTTTTCAGCCAGCTAATGATCCTTGGCAAGAACGAACATACGGCTTAACGGTGGCGAACTCATATGGAGGCTCTGTTAAAAAGACGGTGAAATCTACCGATTTGCAGATTTTAGCGTCGAAAGCTGATGATCCGCTCGACGACACTATCCAGGATGACGGCAAGCTACGACCTTTGCCACTGGAGGAGCAAAAGTGGGTAATGGAAGCTGCCGATGCGCTGGGTAATGGTGAAATGTATCTTTTTATTTTGTTTATGCTACTTACTGGAGCGCGGATTCAAACCGTTGGTACATTGCGTGTGCGACATTTTATACAACCTGATGCCGCTTTTTCAAATGGCATAGCTGGGCAGGGGCAGGTATTTAAGCTTAAAGCAGGGCCAGGGACAGGCATCGACACTAAGAGAAATAAGAATAAGACGTTGCAGATTCCTAAGCTTTTGTATGAGGCTTTACATGTCTATGTAACCTCAGATCGAGCTCGTCGTCGCAGGGAAATGGCGCCGGGAGGTGACTACTTAGATCAATATTTATTTCTTACTCAGCAAGGCAGTCCTTATTACACAGCTAAAGTGCAGTCATCAAGTTATGATCCAAACATGGTGCGCCGACATCACAAAAACGGAGGAACTGTTCGCCAGTTCCTTAAAGAACGTCTGATTCCTTTTGTGCAAAATCGTTATGATCCAAGATTTAAATTTCGCATACACGATCTTCGTGCAACTTTTGGAATGAATCAAACTAATATACAGATGTCTCTAGTTCAAGCCGGCGTGATTACATTGAACAAAGCCCGTTCAATCGTAAAGGAGCTGATGTGGCATACATCAGCGGCAACCACCGATAAATATCTCGACTACCGTAAGCAGTTGAAAATGATTCACGCTGCGATAAATGGGCATGGCGACCATGTGCAAGGATGGATCGACAGGGCGATGAAAGGCATCGAAAATCGTTAAAAGAGAAATAAAAGATTTCAGTCAGCGGGATTTTTTAATAGTCGATCTGCCGCTGGATCAGAAAACCAAGATCATTCGACCAGAACAGATAATACTTCGATTTGATCGCTTATATATTGATATCGGCGCGTTGTGTTACCTGAGTCGTTCTCGCGCCCGGCGTAATCCTGCGCAACCTCTAAGCGTTGATAAATCCTCCTATTGCGCTAAAAGAGTTGGGCAAATTGGCAATTCAATTAAGCGCCTCTCTAGCATGCTTAAAGATGGGGCGTTCCGCCCATCTTCAGTTTATGGAACGGCAAGACGATTCAAGCAATTTATGGACTGGGCTGATGAAAATGCATACCACGACTGCCTTGATGGAGGCGATGCAACCGAAATTGCTTTCCGCCTCTGGGCAGAGCACGTGTATGAGCAGTTTCGACATCATAAATTAACTTCCGGATCCGCAGGTGCTCTGCAGAGCGATGTATGTGAATTGCTTGAGCAGATAACAAACTGTGAAAACCTACGTCGCGGGGTCCGGTTTGTCAGCTCCCGAAATAGAGGTGAGGGTTCAGAGCCAGCTTCAGAATATGACTTCGCACAGACGCTCGCACTAAACCAATCATTATTTGATGGACTTTGTGATCTAGTTCTCAAGAACTTGCCATTTCCTTTCAAACTAAAAATGCCTGGTTCTCTTGGCTGGAAAGACAATTACTTGTGGTTTTTCCCAAGTCATAAATCGCATTTAGCTCCCCATCTTTGGGGCGCGCCGCGGGAAAAACTGGCTTATCCATATTGGGCCTATGATTACGAGAATGGTCGTATAGCGAGCGTGGAAGAAATTGCACACCATTACAGAACGAAAAGTCATCGTAACAGGGGCCGTGAAGGTGCAAATAAGGCAATTAAGGAAGCGTTAGTACATGTAGATCGTGCTAACACCGATACTAAGCATCGAGTGCGTGTTGACCTTGCAATGGTTGCCCAGGCAGCGTTTCTATTTCTTTTTCATGCCAACACAGGCTGCAACTCGGCAGTTGCTCGTGAAATTGAAACAGATGGTTCAGTCGATGCGTCGACACTTAATCAGAGTTATCGCGTCATAAAAATGCGCGCACAGGGGAAGGAGATTTCGGTTGTTTGCCCCGCCTCGTTTATGCCAAGTCTTCGGCGTTTTATGGATTTGCGGAAATATTTGCTAAATGGCTTAAGTTGTCCATTCCTTTTTTTTACTCTGGGAATGCGGACTAAATCTATCCAAGCCAAGCCTGAGAAAATTTATAGTAGTGTGTTGCATCTACACTATGAAAGCATACGGAGGATTTATCCCGCGATTCCCCGAATAAGTCCCACAAAAATCCGAGCGACAGTGAATGATTATTATCGTCGAACGCATGATGGGTATATATCATCACGTATTATGGGGCATTCTGAAAAAGTAGCTGATCGCAGTTACTTGGCGGGATCACCAGTCGATCATCATGACGAGTTCACGTTATTTTTAGATGCTGTCTCAAATTCTGCCCGGCAGCAGAAGATAGTATCTCCTGGCTCAATGCCTAAAGATGCAAGAAGCCTAGAAGAAGGCGGGAAATGCACGAATTATGGAAAGCCCGAGGTCATAGAAGATGCGCCGTCAATTCCTGATTGCAACCAAGGTTGTCTTTTTTGTGTAAATCGAGTTTTAGTTGCTAACGAGGAGGATGCCCGTAAGGTTGCAAGTGCAGCCTTCGTTATGGAGCAGTTGATTTCTGGTCCTTTATCCGAATCCGAATTCCGTCCAAAAATTCTAAAGTGTGACCAGGATCTGGACAAGATAGCGAGCTTTAATGGCTGCGAACGTATGGTTTTGATAGTGAAGCGAGACGTTTATGAAAAAGGAAATCTAACGCCATATTTTGCCGATAAGTTTCAGCTTTTTTTGGAGTTGGGAATTCTTTGATGAAGTTATTTGATGCGAACCTTAGTCTGCCTAATGAAGCTCGACCTCCGGACCAATGGAAAGATGATTACGAGAATACGCTGCAATTAGAGAGCGTTATTAGCCGCGATAAGGAAGGGAGTGTAGTATCAATTGTAGGTGATTTTGTGTGGGACTGGACTCCATATGACCCTAATGGACAGCGCTCCTCGATTTACTTTTATTATTGGCGTAATCCTAGGGCAACAGTAGATCAATCCGAAGTTACACCATCGCGCATTACTCGCATGCGCGAACTGCAATACCTTATGGTTAAATTGATTTATAGGGAGGGTGGGCAGTTATTGGGAGGACGTGCGCTCAGACAAAATTTGGGTGTGCTTCTTCATATTGCTCGTCTCGCCGAGTCTAGGTCATGCTCTATTCGGGATATTCTTACCAGCCGCGATGATCTTGACGCTTTGATTCAGATTGTACCCAGCGCCGCAGCGCAAGGGCTCATTGCTTGGCTCTGCTTCCTTGCGAAAATCGAAGAGGATGGGAGGCTCGGTTATCGTGTTGCTAAGCCGCGTCGATGGCGTCAGCTTCGAAAAAAGGCCAAGGAATATCAACAGTCTCTTAAGCAGCATGCCGCTATTCCCTCTCGTATTTATGCGTCGATTATTAACGAATTGTCGAGCGAGTTAGATGATATCGAGGAGCATAAAGAGCGCCTCATTTCCGCACTACGTGCTTCAATTACGGAGCGAGAATATGATCGGAAGGATGCCGATGGGTATTTGGGTCCAGCGATTGTCCGGCGCTACGGACTTGAAGAGTATTTTTCTCGTCGTGGATTTACCTACTCTCTAAAAGGCATCAGCGCTGCTGTTACCGACATATTTCGTGTTTGTAAGTTGCAAATTCATGCTTTCACTGGCATGAGGGATGGTGAGGCGCGCCATTTGCCCTTTCATTGCATGGCCACAGAACGTAGACTGCATGGACGCAATCATTCTTTAGTTGTTGGAGTCACCACTAAGCTTGAGGGCGGTCGGGCAAGACGCGCTAAATGGGTTACGACTGACCGGGACGGATTTCGTGCAATTCGATTAGCTCAACAATTCGCTTCAATTATTTACGGCAGTATCGGTGTAACTCCGAGCGAAAGTGAAAGATTGAAGGATAAATATCCGTTGTTCATTTCAACTCAGTATTTGCCGTGGCTTAGTACTAAATCGGAAGGTGCTTCTAGTAAATTCATTGTGTCGCCCGGGGCTCTAAGTGGGGCATCAAAACATTTGCTGGGAAAGCTTAGGCCAATCATACAAGAAGAGGACGTTGCGGAACTGGAGCAGATTGATGCTTTTCGTTCTTGGCGTGACGAAGAAGAGTATGCCATTGGACAGCCCTGGTCTTTGAAGTCCCATCAGTTGCGACGTTCTCTGGCGCTATATGCTAATGCGTCTGGCTTAGTGCGGCTCTCGTCGTTACGGCGGCAACTCCAACACATTACAAGGGAGATGTCACTTTATTATGCTCGTGGAAGCGTCTTTGCGATTAATTTTGTTGCCGAGGACCCAAAAGGCTACAAGCAGCATATGGCGGTAGTGTGGCAGGAAGGAGGGCATGAAGCGGAATACCTTGCATTTGTCAAGGATGTGCTTGATAGCGACGAGCCCATGTATGGCGCGGCAGGAACTTATTACGAGATGAAGAAGAAGCGCAACGAATATTTCTCCCCTGAGGAATTGAAGAAGCAAATCAAAATGGGACGTCTGTCTTATCGGGCGACTCCGCTAGGTGGATGTACTAATCCAAACCCATGTGAAAGCGTAAAAGGACTGCGATTAATCGATTCGGCCTGTGCAACGGAAGGATGCAAGAATTTAATTGGTAAGCACTCGAAGATCATAGAATTGGTACGCCTGCAGCGTGGAGTATTGAATGGGATTGATCCATCATCAATCGCTTATCAAATGGAGAAAGAAGAGCTCGACTCTTTAATTGCAACTGAGGTTTCATGGCGACCTCGTAGCGAATGCAGTGAAGTTTAGAAAGGAAATAAACATGTATGACGCGCTTAATGAATACTATTTAGCGTTAGAACGCCTTAAAAATGGAAGTCCAGAAAGAGTTGCAAAAGGAACGAGGATAACTAACGATGCTGTTTCGCTCGAAGCAGGGCGAAAGAAAGGTACGATCAAAAGATCGAGACCAGTCTTTGAGGATCTAATTAGCGCCATTAGCGCAGCGTCACTTGAGTCTCGTCCGGAAAGTGTCCACAAGGAACAGTTAGCCTTGGCGAAGGCCGAAACCGCAAAGTATCGTGTCCTATGGGAAGAGGCCCTGGCACGCGAGGTGTCGCTGGTCAAGCAATTGTGGAGCGAACGCGCAGAGTGGGCAGCAGAGAAATCTGCGCTTACAGGGAAGAAGGTGTCGTCTATTTTGAGTCAGAAGCTCCATACAAAAGAGAGAACACGTCCTTAATAATGCGTCCTACTTAACGTCTAAGCTGGATTGCTCCTTCCACTATCTCCAACATTGTTCATAGCCATGCGCCTTTGGATCGGTCTACATCTGTCCCAGCTCCCGCTCGAGGTATTCGAATCAAGCTGGTCGAATAATGGCACAGGCGTCGTCCTTGAGAACGAAAAGGTGCTGGCAATGTCATCTGTCGCACACATCGCGGGACTGAAGCGCGGGATGCGCCGCGGGAGTGCACTCATGCTTATGCCGCAAGCGCGGATTTATGAGCGTTCCACCGCTAATGAAGAGGCAGCGCTACACACCGTCGCGATCGCAATGCTCAAATACACGCCCTTGGTAACACTTGCAGAGGAATCGACAATTTTAATCGAAATTGGGGCTAGTTTGCGTCTGTTCGGCGGCGTACGCGCATTGTGTAAGCTCGTCCGGGCAGATTTGCATGGTATGGGATTTTCCGGTTATGTGAGCTGTGCACCAACCGCGCGGGGAGCGTGGTTGCTCGCTCGGTTTCAAGGCGGACGTGTGCTTAAGCCTGAAACCATGATGCGTCATCTAAACCGTCTCCCAGCCATGACTCTGCCTGCAGCGAGGCCTTTCGCTCGCTGGTTGGAAGGTATCGGTTGCGAGACCATTGCAGACCTTCGCCGACTTCCGCGTCCAGGTCTGCAGCGTCGGTGTGGCCGGCAGCTACTCGACACTATTGACAGCGCGTTTGGCGCGGCCCCCGAGCTGTTTGAATGGATCGAGGCGCCCACAACGTTTGAAGCCAAGATAGAATTCTTTGATCGCATTGAAAACGTCGACTTATTGATGGTGGGCGCACAGCGCTTGGTGCTGCAGCTCATCGGGTGGTTGTGTAGTAAGCAGTTGGCCGTAGAGCGAGTCACGCTTCGGCTGGAACACGAGCGAGGAAGAGAAGCCCAGCCCGCCACTGCTGTAGAAATCACGCTTGCTGAGCCCGCGTGGCAGGGCGAACACCTCATCCGCCTGATGAAAGAACGACTTGGAAAGGTCGAGCTCGTTGCGCCCGTCATTGGATTGGCCCTGGAAGTAACGCAGCTACAGCCGATGGCACCGCTGAGCGAGTCTCTTTTTGTAGAGCCAGGAGGATCGCAAGAAGATCAGGTTCGGATGTTGGAATTACTAGTCGCTCGCTTGGGCGCTGATAATGTAGTGCAGCCGTCACCTGTTGCCGACTACCGTCCTGAAGTGGCAAACGCCTGGGTCTCAGTTCAGCAAAAAGTACGAGAGGCCGTTATAACGTCGCAGCTTCCGTCTAACCCTAATAGAGTCATGAGGCCGACATGGTTATTAGCCAAGCCAATTGCCTTGCTGATGCGCAACCACCGTCCGTTCTATGGCTCACCTTTACGCATGGTCTCAAACCCAGAACGCATCGAGGCTGGCTGGTGGAACGGTCCGCAGACACGCGACTACTTTATCGCAGAAGGGGAGGATCACACCTTGTATTGGGTCTACCGTGAGCGTATCGGAACCGACAGTACCGAACCGCGTTGGTTCTTGCATGGCTTGTTCGGCTAGCTCAACCAGCATTCATGGCAGCTTAAGTCAGTCTAAAGGTCTTAAGAACCACGTTCCAGGAGTACAGTCCCTTGGGTTCGTGACCAAGTACTCTGCGTACTCAACCACATCTTGTCCTTTTAGCATTTCGAAGACAATGTCGCCAGCTTTTAAAACCTTATCGAGGAGAATGCTAGTTATCCATGATTCCCTTGCCGAGGAAGGCCTACGCCAAGGTCGAATCGACTGGCTGTTCGCTAGTCGGTAGTCCGCATAACGGCGAATGCTTCCTGGAAGCATGTTGTAGATGTGCTGTGGGGTATGTCTACCTTCTTGTGTCAAGGCGGCAAGGTTCCTGACCGCGTAGTAGATGACATTCCATATCTGCCCAATCGAGCATAGACCCAAGTAAAGCCGCAGGGCGGTAGCAACTTTAGCAGAATAAATACCAGGATGAGCAAATCGGTAGCGTTCCCACTGACTGACGAAGTATCTCCTGCATTCGTCTTCAGCTACCATGTACCAAAGCGCTTCGACTGCTTTAGGATCAGGTTGATCCAGTCGTCGAAACAATACTGCAAGAATTTCGTCTATCGATCTTCCGGAAAGATCGTTAGCGAGCGTCCACGCACCAGCCCTGATGTTACACGTTAAGGCATCGGTGTTTTGGTCCAAGGTAAATGCATCTAGGTCAGAGCACAGAGCGGGAAGAAATATTCCGTCGGTGCAAAGCCGAGCATAGATCTCGTCTGCAAGTTCTGGAGTCGGAGCGAGTTCGTCCATCTGCATCTCTAGCGGTGGCACGACGCCCTCTCCTGGGCCCAAGTTCGCTGCGAGCAGGGCAGCATACAGTAGACACGATTGGAAAAAACTCAACTGCGTGTAGTCAACCGGTTTGGCTTTTTCATGCAAACGCTTCAGTGCGTCTGTCACACGATCCCGCCGGTGCTTCAAGATGACGAAATCGTTTCCTCGCTTCGGCATGAGTGCGACTGCAGAGCAGGAGGTGCAGATTGGAGGAGGCGAACCTCTTTCAGACCTCTGAATCGTCCCAATTAGTGATGAGTACTCGCTACGGGTTGCCAAAGAAATTTGGTTTCCGCAACTGCCACAACGAACGCGAGGGAAGTATAAACGACACGCCGATTTCAGCATGTCAACCATCTCCCCCTTGCTGAGTCCTGAGTCCGACAGCAAGGTCTGGAACGACTCCCTCCACTTACCATTTGACGATCTTGCCCAGTACCTCAAACAAAAATTGTTTGCGATCTCACTGTCGGTCAAGAGGCAGATATAACGCGTGCGATTTCGAATCATTTTCCGAGACGGGTCCTGAGCAAATTGCTGGACCACGTCACATCACTAGAGGCTGGTCGGCTATTCCGCATCGCCGGCTTCATTTTTGAAAATGATGACTATAGTCCGAAGACGCAATCATAACGCAGAGCCATGATTTCCCCCGAATATAGGGAGAAATCTTTTGGATCCAGGTCTAGCGTTTGGAAAGGTGTTGCGTACCGTCCGCCGGGAAGTTGGCCTCACTCAGGAACAACTTGCACTTGCAGCGGACGTCGACCGCACATTCGTCAGCCTGATCGAACGAGGGGAGCGCCAGCCGACCGTACGCGTCCTATTCAAACTCGCTGCTGCCTTGCAGGTTTCAGCTGTGCGACTGATCCAGATGACCGAGGATCAGGTCGGATTGACTGCTACGTAATGCGTAGCCGACCTGCTGTCGGTTCGGCCTTGCTTCAGACACCTGGTCTAATGAACCAGCCAATTGTGGCACGACTTCGAACGGGTTGCCGACCAGGCCATAGCCACCACCGAGTAGATGGGCACTTCCGGATTCTTGTTAAACGCCACGATGGCCTGCAGTCCATAATGCGGGTCAGGTACAGGATCGCGCCTGAGATGCCGACCGACACGTACATGGCCGGGCGACGATCTGTCCGTTCTGGCCAACCTGCCAGTCGTTCGACACGCAACCGGCGTCAACCGCACCGCTCGGCACCCATCACTCGCGACGACAGAGATAACGATACGTGTCGCAGGTTTCTGTCATGCTGGAGGAGCGCTAGATTACTTAAAGTAGAGTGATTCCGAACCGTTTCACTACAAGTGCAAACACACCGAAACAGGCGATTGTGATCAGAGCGCAAGACCCGAGCGTCCACCAGAAACCGAAACGTTGCAACAGCCACGGAAACGCAAGAAACATCGGCAGGGTCGGCACCACATACCAGAAGGTGTACCACGCATGATTCGCGAGCTTAGCCTCTGGCTGGTTTTCGATATGTAGCCACACCAAGGTGAGCAACGTGATCATCGGCAGGGCGGCAACGAACCCACCGAAGCGGTCGCTACGTTTCGCCACCTCCGACACCAGTACGACGACCGCTGCGGTAATCAAGTATTTCGTGATGAGCCACTTCATTGTTCTCCCTTTTCACTTGGTTATTCCGGCGGCCGTCGGAGCGGCCACCGGAACTGCGCTTACTTAATCGAGAAGCGCACGCTGATAGACTTTTTGTCGGCGAATGTGATGGCGGCAACCGCCTTACTGCCCGGTGCCAGTTTGGCGTCACCTTTGACGACTAAGGTGTTGTCTGCGCCTGCCTCAAGCGGCAGCGCGGTCTTTTGCGTGCCCTTGAGCACGGTCAGGGTGCCGGTTGCGCCTGCGGTCGGCAGGGCCTTGCCGTGGTCGTCAACGTAAATCGTGGTAATGCCGTCTTTGGACACTAGTTCGAACGCGAGGTCGCCTGCGCTTTGCACGATGCCGCCGTGCTTGGCCTTGGCGCCGTGTGCAAGAACGTTACCCGACAGGGCCACACTGACCGCAAGGGCCATAACTGCAAAAATCTTTTTCATTTTGATGCTCCAGAAAACTGTAGCGGCTGGGGATGGGCGCCGCCACTTGGCCCGTATGAATCAATAGGTGTCGCCGCCTTTTTCAGCCAACAACCGCTCCAGCGGCCTGCGGCCTACTTTCCAGAAGATAAGCGGCGTCAGTAATGAATCGAGCAAGGTGGAACTGATCAGCCCTCCGAAAATCACGACCGCGACCGGATGCAGAATTTCCTTGCCTGGTGCGTCGGCGGCTAGCAGCAGCGGCGTCAACGCAAAGGCAGCAACGAGCGCGGTCATCAAGACCGGCGTCAAACGCTCGATCGAGCCGCGTACGATCATTGGCCAGCCGAAGGTTTCACCCTCGAACTTGCAGAGGTTGATGTAGTGGCTCACCTTCAAGATGCCGTTACGGGTGGCGATGCCGGCCAGGGTAATAAAACCAACCATCGATGCGACCGACAGCGACACCCCGGCGATCCACATGGCAACCACGCTGCCGACCAGGGCGAACGGAATGTTGCCCATGATGACGAGTGCCAGCGTCGACGACCGATAGCGCGAATAGAGCACCAGGAAGATCAGCACAAGTGAGGCCAGAGACAGGCCGACGATGAGCTGCTGCGCCTGTTCCTGGGCCTGGAACTGGCCTTCTACGCTCACAAAATAGCCGCCTGGGAGCTGGCTAGCGGACACCGTCTTGCGCACGTCTTCAATGATCCTCGACATGTTCGAGCCATCGGTATTGGCATACACGACAATGCGCCGGCGCCCGTTTTCACGGCCGATCTGGTTTGGGCCATCGCCTTCTTCCACAGTCGCAACACTCGACAGCGGGATCTGTCCCGCCGGGGTGGTGAGCATCACCCGCGCCAGGTCCTGCGGCGACCGGTCCACGTCGGCCAGGCGCACAACGAGGTCAAAGCGGCGCGCGCCGTCGATCACTTGGGTCACACGCGTGCCTTCCGCCAGCGACTGCAGCGCCTGGAGCACGTCACCCGCGGCCAGGCCATACTGCGCCGCCTTGCGGTAATCGATGCGCACCTTGATCTGCGGGATCAGGACCTGGCGCTCCACCGACAAGTCGACTAGGCCGGGCACGGCGCGCAGGCGGCCCTGCAGGCCATCGGCCAGGCCACGCAGGGTGTCGATGTCGTCTCCGTAGATTTTCAGGGCAATCTGCGCGCGCACTCCAGACAACAGGTGGTCCAGACGGTGAGAGATGGGCTGCCCGATTGCCACCGATGCTGGAATGACAGAGAGCTGGTTTCGAATGCTGGACATGATCTCTTCGCGCGACCGCTCAGACGGCTTCAGGTCGACGTCGATCTCGGATGAGTGAACGCCCTCGGCATGCTCGTCCAACTCGGCGCGGCCGGTACGCCGCCCAACCCTGGTCACTTCCGGCACCTGGGCAATCAGCGTCTCGGCCAGTGAGCCCATGCGATTCGCTTCCGCCAGCGATGTGCCCGGCGTGAACGTCATTCCCATCACCAGCGAGCCCTCGTTGAAGGCTGGCAGGAATGCACGCGGGAAGAAAGGCACGGATGCAGCGGCCGACACGACAGCGATGAGGGCAATTGCCAGCATCAGGCGGGTACGCGGGAAGGTCCAGTTCAGCGCGGCGGTATCCCATTGCTTCATGCGGCGCACGATCGGGCTGTCACCACGATGCAGGGACTTCATGCGGGGCAGTAGGTAGTACGCCAGGGCCGGGGTAACCGTCATGGAAACCAGCATCGACGCTAGGATCGAGGCGATGTAGGCAATGCCGAGCGGTGCAAACAGTCGGCCCTCTATGCCAGGCAGGGCAAACAGCGGCACAAACACGAGCACCACGATTACGGTGGCATAGACGATGCCCGAGCGTACCTCGACCGAGGCATGCCAAATCACCTCCAGCACCGACTGGCCGTCTTCTTTGCGTTGCTTGAGCCTGCGTACGATGTTCTCGACGTCGACCACCGCATCGTCGACAAGTTCGCCGATGGCGATCGCCAGGCCCCCCAGTGTCATCACGTTGATGGACTGGCCCAGCAAATGGAAAGCAAGCGCAGTCACCGCAAGCGAGAGCGGGATGGCAATCAACGAGATCAGCGTGGTGCGGACGCTGAGCAGGAAAGCGAACAGCACAATGGCAACTAGAATGGCGCCGTCGCGGAGAGCCTCGACAACGTTCCCGATCGAGGATTCGATGAAGTTTGCTTGCCTGAACAGGACTACCGGCTGCGAAATGCCGGTCGGCAGACCCTGCTTGAGTTCGGCCAGCGCCGTTTCGATATCGCGCGTGAGGCGCACTGTGTCGCCTGCTGGCTGCTTCTGGACGCTGACAATCACCGCCGGCTTGCCGTTCAAGCCCGCGTCGCCGCGCTTGAATGACGGCGCGTAGCGTACGCTGGCGACCTGTTCAAGAAGGACTGGTGCCCCGTTGCGATAGGCTACGGCCAGGCCACTGATGTCTTCGAGGCGATTAGTACGGCCGAGGTTGCGGATCAGGTATTCGCGGTTGTTCAGGTCGACGAACCCGCCACTGGTGTTGGCCGCGAAGCCGCGTAGCGCAGTGGTGACTTGTTCGAGAGATACCCCAAATTGCGCCATGCGGGCCGTATCCGGCTCGACCCGCAACTGGCGCACTTCACCGCCGATTGGGATCACCTGCGACACTCCCGGGATCGACAGCAGGCGAGGCCGCAACACGAAGTCGGCATACTCACGCGCCTTCATTGGATCGGTTTTGGCAACGTCGATCGGCAGCGCAATGAGCATGATCTCGCCCATGATCGAGGACACCGGTCCCATCACGGGCGCGATGTTGCCAGGGAGTTGTTCCTTGACCAGGGTGATCCGCTCCGATACAAGCTGGCGGTTGCGGTAGATGTCGGTACCCCAGTCGAACTCGGCATATACGATCGACAGACCGACGCCCGAAACCGAGCGCACCCGTGTGACACCGGGCATGCCGTTGAGGGAAGTCTCGATCGGAAATGAGACGAGTTGTTCCACTTCCTCGGGGGCCATGCCGCCGGCTTCGGTCAGCACGGTGACGACCGGCTTGTTCAGGTCGGGGAAGACGTCTACCGGCGTTTGCCATGCCGTCATGGCACCGTAGATCATCAGCATCAGTGCTGCCGCCAGAACGAACAGGCGATTGTCGAGGCTGAAGCGAACTATAGAATTAAACATGGATGCTCACCGGATCTGGTTGATCAGGGATGTGCCAATGACCACCACCCTGTTGTCGGGTGTGAGCCCCTTGGTGACGATGACGGTGCGCGCGTCCAGCGCCGTCGCCTCCACCGGCAGCGCGATGAAGCGCTGCGCACCGGATTTAATCCAGACCACCGTTTCATTGGCCGGATTACGGGCCAGTGCCGCCGCCGGAAGGGCGATGCCTTTGACCTTGGTATCGAGCTTGGCCAGGACCGTCACCGGCTGACCTACTGCCAGGTCGAGGTTCGTACCGCGCGCACGGAAATTGATCGGCACGGCGCCGTCGCGCAGGGTGCGGCCGCCGCCAAGCAGCGTCAGCTCGACATCCGGCACGTCAACGAGCGTCGCAGTGCTGATTTTGCGGGCGATGCCTGCATCGGCAGACAAGGCTTCGATCACCATTCGCTGCGGATCGACAATCTCGAAAAGCACGTCCTTCGATTCGACGATCTGGCCATTAAGCACCGATGCGCTGGCAATGATGCCGCTAGCCGGTGCAGTAATCGCCTCGCTGCCGCTGATCGACCCGGCAACCGCGCGTTCCCGCCCGATCGTGCTGGTCAATTCTGCCTGGGCCGCTTCAATTTCCTTTGCGGGCACCACGCCTTCGAGCGATTTCAGGCGTGCTACACGCTTTGCCAGCAGGGTCTTATTTGCCCGTAATTCGGCCAGTTCCGCAGCCTGGTTGCCGCGCTCGATGGCAGCGCCGGTTGGGCGCAGGCGAGCCAGGACCTGGCCCTTGACCACGCGCTGGCCAGCGACCGGCAGCCCGTTCGGCCCCGGCGCAATTTGCCCGCCGAACGGCGCCTGCACCCGGCCGCCAGCGTTCGGATCGATGCTCGCGCGGCCGTTCAGAGCCACACTGCGCGCAAATTCTCCCTCCTTGACCATGAGCGTGCGTACGCCCATGCGGCGCTGCGCCAGTTTTGGCACATTGACGCTGCCGTCGGGCAGGCGCGCCAGGCCGCCAACGCTGGCAGTTGCCTGGCCGTCCAGGTGCTCGCCGTTCGGGCCGTGTGCGCCAGGCGCCGCTTGCAGCGAGGTCGCAAACACGCCGGCAACAAGGCTGGTAACAATTCGTTGAGTCATCTTCATATCAAACTTCCTTGCGTTGACGGCGACGGCGGGCGACGAATACTGCGGCGACTGCGAGGGTGGCGGCCGCAATTGCGGCCAGCAGCCAGCGGCTCACGCCGTGGCCATGCCCGTGATCGTCAGCCGCTGCGGCGACCGTCAGCGTGCCTTCGAGCAGATCGCTTTCTTCACCGGAAACCAGTGTGAACAGCAAGGCATGGGTACCCGGTTTTGAAATTGCAGCGAGGAATTTCGGATCGTCGATCGCGTAGTCGCCGAGATCGGCGTGGAACTTGGCTTTTGCCTTGAGGTCTTTGTACTGGACCTCAAGTGCGCCGTTTAGCACGGGCTCATTGGTCTCGTAGCGGTCGATCATGATCGACAGCTCGCCACCAGAAAGGTGGCCAAGCAGCTCGAAGGCTTCGGTAAAAGTCTCGATACGGGGAACTGACGTAGCCGAGCCGGTGGCGGTAGCTTGGCCGTCGAGGTGTTCGCCGTTCGGCCCGTGGGCGCCGGGGCTGGCCAGTGCCGGCGACATGGCGAGCATGGCGGCAAACAGCAGGTACAGGTATTTCATGGAAGAATTCCTAAGGCTTGATTGAGTTGGGCGTGTGCGAGCCCGAGCGCGACCTGTTGCTGGGCGAGCGCGATGTCGGCCTCGTGCGTGAGTGCGCGCGAACGCAGCAGGTCGGCAAGTCCCCGTTCACCCGCGTGAAATGCCTTTTCAAAGAGTGCGGTGTGTTCGTGCAGGGTAGTGGCGCGTTCGGCGGCGGTGTCGAGCGCGGTCCGCGCATTCGCCAGCCGTTCCCGGGCGATCCCGACCTCGGCATCGGCACCTGCCTGGATTTCAGCAGCCTCAGCTGCTGCCGTCGCGATTGCGGTCTGCGCCTGGGCCTCGGCGGTCCGATTGCGGGCGGCGCTTCCGAGCGGGATCTGCAGCGCCATGCCGATGCTGTTGACGCCCTCGCGCAACGGCCTTTCGTCTTCCCTGCGCACTGACACTGCGATCGTCGGCGGCGCCGAGCGGGTGGCCGCGGCCAGCCGCAGGGCGGCGCGTGCGCGCTGTTCGGACGCCTGGGCGGCGGCCAGACGAGGATTGTTCGGCATGGCGGCCACGGGCAGGGCTTCCGGTTCGAGCACCGGCAAGGCCGGCAGCCCCGTCAGCACCCGGTAGCGTGCCAGTGCTTCGGCCGCTGCCGTTTGCGCATGGGTTACCTCGATCCGCGCGGCCAGCACTTCCTGGCGCGCGAGCAAGCCGTCGCTGCGGGCAAGGTCGCCGGCCTTGACGCGCAGCGCTACCTCGTCCGCCAGGCCCTCAAGGTGGTGCAAGTGGTCCTGCTTTTCCTGCAGGCGCACCTGGGCGGCGGCCGCTTCCCACATGCGCTGGCGCACCTGGCCGGCAATGGCCAGGCGCGTCGCCGCGATATGGGCGGCGACTTCATCGGTGCTACGCGCTGCCAGGGTCTCGCGGGCGCTTTTTTGCCCGGGCAGCCAGAACGAGGACGAAACCGAGATTTCCGACTCGCGCTGGTCGCGCTCGGATGCACCGAGGTCGCTGCGGCGCGACAAGCCGAGCGTCGGACTGGAGGCCAGCCAGCTGCGGGAGTTCGCCCGCGCGGCAAGCATTTCGTCCTGGCGCGCGTCGAGCGTACGGGCGGCGCTGGCGCGTTGCCAGGCACTGTCGACGGCCTGCTTAAGGGTGGTTCCGGGCGCGGGCGGCGCGGGAGGTGCCGCCAGTGCCAGGCACGGCAGCGCAAGGACGGCACGGATAATGTACAAGGACAGGCGGCAAGTGCGCATGTGTTCTCCATCGGATGACAATTGAAATCACCGAGGGCGAGCACAGCAGCGCGACCAGGCCGCGCCTGGATTGAACGTTTATGTGTGCTGCAGCCCCCCGGCAGTGTGGCCGGGGGAGCGGGCAGGGGGCCTGTGTGGCCCGTCGAGGAAGGGCTCGGGGACTGCCTGGGCACGGTATGGCCGTGCCACGGACCCTGTCTGTTCAGGCGGGAACATCAGGCGCGGGAACCCGACGCCAGCCGGCTGCGAAGTTGAAGAGTGTTCCTGGGCATGATCGAACGACTCATCGGACTCGTCGTAGTGAACCGAGCCGTCGTCCTCATGGTGATGCTGGATGCCCTCATGGTGCTCGAGTTCATGCACGAGCGAGGCCGCGCCCACGGCCGGCGGCAAGCTGCCCTGCATGGCAAAACCATACAGCGGCAAGCACAACAGCAGGAGGAGATGGACAATCCGGCGCAAGAAAATTACCAATCGAAATTTTCGAGGATTATAGCAGCAGCACTTAATTATCGTGACCAGTGTCCTGTTGACAATCTAGAATGCGAGGCCATGGACTCCTCCGAAACCCGCATCCGCATCCGTACCGATGAGCACCGCTTCTGGCGGGTCTTTCTCATCTTCCTGCGACTTGGCCTGACGTCCTTCGGCGGCCCAATCGCCCACTTGGGCTATTTTCGCAACGAATTCGTCGTACGCCGGGCGTGGTTGTCGGAGCGCAGTTACGCCGACTTGGTAGCCCTGTGTCAATTCCTGCCGGGGCCGGCCAGCAGCCAGGTCGGAATGGCATTGGGTTTTTCCCGGGCGGGCTACGCGGGAGCGCTGGCGGCCTGGGCCGGCTTCACCCTTCCTTCCGCGCTTGCCCTTATCCTCTTCGCGCAGGGAATATCCACCTATGGCCATGCGATCGGAAGTGGCGCACTGCACGGCCTGAAAGTGGTAGCGGTCGCCGTCGTCGCCCAGGCCGTATGGGGAATGGCACGCAACCTGTGTACCGATCGCTTGCGCATTACGATCATGGCCATCGCGGCCTGTGTTGCCTTGCTTGTACCGTCCGCATGGGGACAGGTTGGCGTCATCGCCGCCGCCGGGGCTGCCGGCATGCTGTTGCTGAAACCAGTGCTCGATGCGGCCCACGATCCGCTGCCAATGACGATCGGCCGGCGCGCCGGTGCGGCCTGGCTGGCATTGTTCTTTCTCTTGCTGACCGCTCTCCCTGTCCTGGCCCAGCTGCTGCCCAACCAGGCATTGACCCTGGCGGACATTTTCTACCGTGCAGGATCCCTTGTATTTGGTGGTGGGCACGTCGTCCTGCCCCTGCTGCAAGCGGAGCTCGTGCCCACCGGCTTGGTCAGTAATGAAATTTTTCTTGCTGGTTACGGGGCGGCGCAAGCCGTTCCCGGGCCGCTGTTTACGTTCGCCGCATTCCTGGGCGCGTCGATGGCCGCGACACCTTCCGGCTGGATCGGCGGCATGGTCTGCCTGCTTGCAATTTTCGTTCCGTCTTTCCTGCTGGTCGCGGGCGCTCTGCCGTTCTGGGAGCCATTGCGCCGGAATGCGCGTACGCAAGCGGAGCTGGGCGGAATCAATGCGGCCGTGGTAGGCCTGCTCCTCGCGGCGCTCTATCATCCGGTATGGACGAGTGCCATTCTTCGGCCGCACGACTTCGGCCTTGCTCTGGTCGCTTTCATTGCGCTGATCTTCTGGAAGCTTCCACCATGGCTCGTGGTCGTCTTCAGCGGAGCCGCAGGCTGGCTCCTTCACGCCGCATGACAGTTGCGGCGGCCTATGAGGTTGGACAAACTAACTCAATTCGTCTGCGACCGTCCCTGGCACCCCTGTTCCCAGTGCATGAAGAATCGCGCAAGCGCTGGTTGAATCCGTGGCGAGACAGCGGTTCCGTAGCGTGCGGAGTTGCGAATCGAGTACCGTCAGCGACGCCAGGCGTTCCGCAACGTTCTTGATGTGCCGGTCGAGCAAGTCATTGACGCCTGCGCAGTCCAGTTCGGGGTGGTCACGCAAATCCAGTAATTCCCTGACCTCGTCGAGAGTCATGTCGAGGACTCTGCAGTGTCGAATGAACATGAGCCGCTCGAGATGGCGCTCTCCATAGCTGCGGTAGTTGTTGGATGACCGGTCGGGCATCATCAGAACGCCGATTCGCTCGTAATAGCGGATGGTCTCCACGGGGCATCCCGTTTCATGGGCAAGTTCGCCTATTTTCATTATTCGCTCCGGCGCGCAAATCGTTCTTGACCCTCTACCTGCTACAGGGTATCCAATGTGAACTATACATAGTTTGCAAGGAAAACAATATGTCCGACTGTCAGACCAAAGCCTGCTGCGCGAAGACTGCGCCGGTTGCAACGCTGGACGAGACCGATGCCGCAATCGCACCCAATTCACTGCTTCTGCGTATCGACCAGATGGATTGTCCGACTGAAGAGGGCTTGCTGCGCCAGTCGCTTGGACGCGTTGCGGGCATTGACGAACTCGAATTCAACCTCGTCGGGCGCCGCTTGCGCATCAGCCACAGCCTCGGCGAACCAGGCCCGATTCTGGCGGCGGTGCGCGCTACCGGCATGGACCCGGTGATCGAGCGCATGGAGGAGGAGGAAACAATCGGCGGAGGTACGGTATTTCGTATCGACAATATGTGCTGCCCGACCGAGGAGCGCCTGATCCGCAACAAGCTCGCTGCGATGCCGCAGGTCACTCAACTTGACTTCAATCTCCTTCAGCAGCAGTTGAAGGTCACTCACACGGGCCCGGACGGACCCATCCAGGAAGCGTTGACCACGATCGGAATGCACGCCGTACGCGTCGCCACGAGCACAGAAGGAAGTGCCCCAATAACTCCCGCCACGGTTCCAGGCGCAGGCAGGCGTTGGCGACAAGCGGGTCTGTTCGTCGGCTTGGCAGCGGCGATCGGCGCCGAAGTGATTGCGTGGACGACAGGGATGGAGCATTCGGTCCCAGTCATCCTGCTGTCCGTGCTGGCAATCCTGACCACTGGTCTTGGCGTATACAAGAAGGGCTGGATCGCGCTCAAGAACCGCAATCTCAACATCAACGCCCTTATGTCCATCGCCGTCACGGGCGCTGTCCTCATCGGGCAGTGGCCGGAAGCGGCAATGGTGATGGTTCTGTTCGCGATTGCCGAGATGATCGAAGCAAAATCGCTTGATCGGGCACGAAACGCAATCGAGGGACTGATGGCGCTAACGCCGGATAAGGTCAGCATACGTCAGGCCGACGGTACATGGAGCGAGCGCGAAGCCGGTTCGGTGACGGTCGGAAGCATTGCACGGGTGGGGCCAGGGGAACGAATCGCACTCGATGGCGAGGTAACGACGGGCCAGTCGTCGGTGACCCAGGCGCCGATCACGGGTGAAAGCATGCCTGTGCCGAAATCAACCGGCGATAAGGTATTCGCGGGGACCGTCAACGAAACGGGTTCGTTCGAGTACCGGGTTATCGCCCCACACAGCAACTCGACACTCGCGCGCATTATCCGCGCGGTCGAGCAAGCGCAGGGCAGCCGCGCTCCGACACAGCGGCTGGTCGACCGTTTTTCGCGCATTTACACGCCTGCGGTTTTCGTCATTGCCCTGGCCGTCGCGATCGTGCCGCCGCTGCTATTGGGCGCGGATTGGATGTCCTGGGTCTACAAGGCCCTGGTGATGCTCGTCATCGCTTGTCCTTGCGCCCTGGTGATCTCGACGCCCGTCACGATCGTCAGCGCGCTGGCCGCTGCCGCACGTTCAGGAATCCTGATCAAGGGTGGCGTCTACCTCGAACAGGGGGGCAAGCTGCGTTCGCTGGCACTGGACAAGACCGGGACGATCACGCAGGGCAAACCTGTCGTGACCGATGCTTTGGCCGTGCGCGGCGATGCCGGCACCCTTATGCAACTTGCGGCCTCCCTGGCCGATCGGTCCGATCACCCGGTGTCGAGTGCAGTGAGCCGCTACTGGCACGGCCAGTTACACGGGCAACAGTTGTCGGTCGTAACGGACTTCGAGGCCATTACCGGACGTGGCACGAAGGGACGCATCGATGGCCAATGGTATTACCTTGGCAATCACCGACTGGTCGAGGAACTAGGAATTTGTGACCCGGCAACTGAAAGCGTCCTTTCAAGGCTGGAAGGCGAAGGAAAAACTGCTGTTGTCCTGTGCGATGCCACGGCGCCACTCATGGTCATCGGCGCCGCCGATACCATGCGTGAGTCCAGCCGCGACGCAATCGCCCAGCTGCATGCTTTGGGCATCAGGACAGTCATGCTCACCGGCGACAATGCAGTGACGGCGGATGCCATCGCACGCCAGGTCGGTATCGACGACGCACGTGGCAACCTTCTGCCCGAGGACAAACTCGCGGCGGTCGACGGCGAAATCGCACGGTACGGTATCGTAGGCATGGTTGGCGATGGTATCAACGACGCGCCAGCACTAGCGAAAGCACACATCGGCTTCGCGATGGGCGCCGCCGGCACCGACACTGCGATTGAAACGGCCGATGTCGCGCTGATGGATGACGACCTGCGCAAGATTCCCCAGTTCATTCGGCTGAGCCGGCGGGCCAACGCGATCCTGCGCCAGAACATCGCTTTTGCCCTTGCAATCAAGGCGGTGTTCCTGTTCCTCGCCATGGCCGGCTCGGCCACGCTGTGGATGGCTGTGTTCGCCGATATGGGGGCCAGCCTGCTCGTCGTATTCAACGGGCTCCGGCTATTGAAGCCTGGACGGGCGCCCTGACTGATCTGTATGGACCGGCGGCCAGCCTTGGATTACCTGTTCAGGCTTTATCCGCGTAGTTCGATGGTTGCAGCGCTCGTTCCACCAGCTCGATCAGAATGTGAATGACCTTGATGTGGAGTTCCTGCACCCGATCCGCGTATTGTCCGCCACTCGTGCAGATGCACACGTCGGAATTTTGTGCGAGCTGCGATCCGGCGCGCCCGGTCAGGCCAATCACCTTCATTCCTTTTGCGCGGGCTGCTTTCGCAGCCAGCACGACGGACGCGCTGGTTCCGCTTGTGCTGATTGCAAACAGCAGGTCGCCGGTCCCGCCATTGCCTTCCACAAATCGGGCGAACACCTGCTCGTAGCCGTAGTCGTTGGCAACGCAGCTGATATAACTTGGATCGCTGATGGCGATTGCCGCCATGGCGGGACGGTTGTCGCGAAAACGGCCCGACAGCTCTTCGGCCAGATGCATCGCATCGCACATCGAACCGCCATTGCCGCACGAGATCACGCGCTGGCCGCTTCGTAAGGCGTCGATGAGTAACTGTGCGCCTGCCTGGATATTGCCAAGTTCGATGTCATCGGCGATGAGGCGGTCGAGCGCCTCGCGCGCCTCGACAAGATTGCGCTTGATATAGTCGATCATTCCTTTGCTCCTTCGCGTTCGTCATGGTCGTGGCCTGTGTGATCGTCGGGCGCAGTCTGGGCAGCGGGGCCGAAACTGTGGTCCTCGACTGCTTGTTCGCAAGGCGTCGTCTCGATCTGAATGGTGCTGTGATGGATGTCGTATTTGCTCGCAATGAGCTGGCGGATGTCCAACAACAGCGCTTGTGGGTTCACGACGTTTTCGCGCTGCACGACATGCACTGTCAAGCTGGCTTTTCCACTGGTAATTGACCAGACATGCAGGTCATGTACGCTGGCTACGCCCGGGACCCCGGCGATCGCGCTCTTGACCTCGGCAATGCCAAGACCCTCGGGGACGCCTTCGAGCAGTACGTTCATGCTGGCCTTGAGCAGTGTCCACGTACGCGGCAACACCCACAGTCCGATACCGACTGCAATGATCGAGTCCACCCAGGTCCAGCCTGTGTAGCGGATAACGAGGGCACCGATGATCACACCGATCGAGCCGAGCATATCACTCCAGACTTCGAGATAGGCACCTTTGATGTTCAGGCTGCTGTCTTTGCCGCTGGAGAGGAGCCGCATGCTGATGAGGTTGACCACGAGGCCGAAGGCAGCGACGATCAGCATTGTGCCCGACTGGATCTCAGGTGGATTGTTCAGGCGTTGGTATGCCTCGTACAGAATATATATAGCCACCAGGAACAGCAGGATGGCATTGAAGGCTGCTGCCAGGATTTCGAAGCGGTAGTAGCCGAAGGTGCGCTCGCTATCGGCAGGGCGCCGGCCGATCCGGATTGCCGCGAGCGAGATGGCCAATGCGGCGGTGTCGGTGAACATGTGCGCCGCATCCGAGATCAGCGCAAGGCTGTTCGTGAGAATGCCGCCGATGATTTCTGCGATGAGGAAGGCTGTTGTAAGAATGAGTGCAATCCAGAGCGGTCGTTCGCTCTGGCCCGGCTGTGCTGCGTGTGAATGTCCTGAGCCCATTGTGTCTCCTTTATGTCTTGATTTGATGGTGATGCTTGTAATGCCGATCGTCGCCCAATCAGCCACGATCGGGCGATGCTTGGCAGCTTCGTAGCAAACGTGTCGCCGACCGTGCTCCCGGCACTACTTCCGCTTTGCCTTGCGCCTCGATTTCTGCTGAGGTTTCGTTCTGGTGGATTTTTTCCGGTCGCGGTATTTGAGCCAACCTAAAAACACCATGATGACGCCGAATAAAACGAGGCTGCCGATTGCGACAGTTTCGATTACCTGACCGCGTATCTCCTCCGGCAGCTGTTGTTGCAGTCTCATGTCTTCGTTTCCTTCCATATTTTAGGGGGACGCTTGTTGAGCAGTCAGTTCATTGCGCGCCCTAGATGGAGCAACGCCCGCACGCACAGCATCAGTACGATGGCGATGCCTGCTAGGGCATCGAGCCGCCCTGCATCGGTACTAAGTGCGCTGAAAGCGATACACACGGCAAGCGCAACCGGCGCTGCCGACAGAAGTGCATCAGTACGCGCACTATTGGATCGACTTTCGTCTGAACAGAGCGCAAGGCCAGCGGTTGTGAGCGCCGCGATGACCCCTGGCACGACGAATCCCGCTATCGCCCCGGCATCGATCGTCTCGACGTGAAACATGCCGTGCGCACCAGTCGCCGTTACGAACAGAGCGAGCAGCACGCAAGTCGTCCACAGAAGAAGCTGGGCAACGAAAAACCATGTTTCTCCGCCCCTGGGATGGTTCCTGCCAGCGTCACGTTCGTCGATCAGGAGCCGGAAACCGACACTGGCAACATGATGCGCAGCTGCGCCCATGAGGACGACACTTTCCAGAACAAGCCCCCCGGCTGCGCAGCTGACAAAAGCAATGCCGTGCGCAACTAGGTCAATCTTGACGAACCAGCGCCTTTGGTGCCCGTCCCCGCCTGAATTGTCGCGTGTCATTTCGTGCTCCTAGGAGGGGCCACAGAACAGACTGCGGCCCGGCGCTTTCAATGCACAAGGACTTTGGCTGGTTCAACTGGAACCTCATCGCTGTCCTTGCGATGCGCAAGCCGGTAAAGGAGAGGAAGCACGAGCAGCGTCAGCGCAGTCGACGACAGGATGCCGCCAATCACAACCGTCGCGAGCGGCCGCTGCACCTCGGCGCCGGTCCCGGTGGCGATTGCCATCGGCACGAAGCCGAGCGACGCCACCAGAGCGGTCATCAGGACTGGCCGCAGCCTTGTCAGCGCGCCATGCGTGATGGCCCTGTCCAGTCCCATGCCTTCCTCGCGCAAGGTGCGGATGTACGAGATCATCACCAGGCCGTTCAGGACAGCCACCCCCGACAACGCAATGAATCCAACGGCAGCCGATATCGACATCGGGATGCCCCGCATCGCGAGTGCAACGACGCCACCGGTGAGGGCGAACGGAATGCCGGTAAACACGATCAGTCCATCCTTGACGTTGTTGAACATCATGAACAGCAGCGTGAAGACAATGAACAGCGCGAGGGGCACAACGAGCTGCAGACGGGCGGTGGCCGACTGCAACTGCTGGAAGGTCCCACCCCAGCTGGTCCAGTAACCGGGGGGCACTTTGACCTGCTTCTCAATGGCGGCGGCTGCTTCCGGCACGAAGCTGCCGATGTCGCGGTCGCGCACGTTCGCGCTGACGACGATGCGGCGTTTGCCGTTTTCGCGACTGATCTGGTTCGGGCCAGGCGCGAATTCGAGCGTGGCGACTTCACCCAGCGGAATGTAGGTCGTGGCGGCGCCGTCCTTGGAGGGCAGCGAAATCGGCAACTGACGCAGCGCGTCCAGATCGGTTCGCAAGGTTTCCGGCAAGCGCACAACAATGTCGAAACGACGATCGCCCTCGAACATGGTGCCCGCTTCGCGCCCTCCAGTTGCGATTGCGAGCGCCTCCTGCACATCGCCGATATTGAGGCCATAGCGCGCTGTCTTCTCACGGTCGATATTCACGGTCAGCATCGGCAGACCTCCCGTCTGCTCGACCTTGACTTCGACAGCTCCAGGGATTCGCCCAAGCACCTCGGCGATTTCCTGGCCTGTTGCCGCGAGCACGTCCATGTCGTCGCCGAACACCTTCACGGCGACGTCGCTGCGTACGCCCGAGATGAGTTCGTTAAACCGCAACTGGATCGGTTGCGAGAATTCATACGCGTTGCCCGCATACTTCTCGGTTTCCTCCTGGATCGCCGTGATCAGCTCGGCACGGCTTTTCTTGGGCTTGGGCCAGTCCGACTCGGGTTTGAGCATGATGTAGCCATCCGAGATGTTTGGCGGCATCGGGTCGGATGCGATCTCGGCAGTGCCGGTCCGGGCGAATATCCGATCGATCTCCGGGAACTTCGCTTTCAGGCCGGCCTCGACTTTTTTCTGCATCTCGACCGATTGGCTCAAGCTCGTGCCAGGAATGCGCAGCGACTGCAGGGCCAGGTCGCCTTCGTTGAGGCTTGGGATAAACTCGCTGCCGAGCCGCATTGCAAGGAGGCCCGACAATCCAACCAGGACGATCGCGCCCGTGATGACAACGGCCGCATTACGCATGACTTTGCCCAGCATAGGCTCGTAGGCTCGCTTGGCCATTGCCATGATCCGGTTCTCCTTCTCGGCGACGCGCTTGCCGATAAAGAGGGCGACAGCTGCGGGAATGAAGGTGATCGACAGGATCATCGCCCCAACCAGCGCGGCGACGACTGCAAATGCCATCGGATGGAACATCTTCCCTTCAACGCCGGACAGCGCGAAGATCGGCAGGTAGACCACCATAATGATGAGTTGGCCAAACAGCAGCGGCCGGCGCGCTTCCTTGGCGGCGATGAAGACTTCGTGGAAGCGCTCCGTCAGGGTCAACTCGCGCTTGTGGTGGTCCTGCGCGTGGGCCAGACGGCGCACGCAGTTCTCGACGATCACGACCGCGCCGTCGATGATGATGCCGAAGTCGAGAGCGCCCAGGCTCATCAAATTCGCGCTGACCCGGTACGTGACCATGCCGGTGAACGTGAACAGCATCGCCAGCGGGATCACCATGGCGGTGATGATCGCCGCACGGATATTGCCGAGGAAAAGGAATAGGATGACGATCACGAGGACCGCGCCCTCGAGCAGGTTCTTCTTGACCGTATTGATGGCTTTGTCGACCAGCACGGTACGGTCGTAGACCGGGATCGCCTTGACCCCTTTCGGCAGCGAGCGGTTGACGTCGACCATCTTGGCGGCAACTGCCTGGGAGACGGCCCGGCTGTTCTCGCCGATGAGCATGAAGACCGTGCCGAGCACGACCTCGCGGCCGTTCTCCGTTGCGGCACCCGTGCGCAGTTCCTGCCCGATACCGACAGTGGCCACGTCACGCACGCGGACCGGCACCCCTTTCACGTTGGTTACTACCGTGTTGCGGATGTCGTCCAGGTTGCGCACTTGGCCCGGCGCGCGGATCAGGAACTGCTCGCCGCGGCGCTCGATATAGCCCGCGCCCACGTTGTTGTTGTTACGGTCGATCGCGCCGACGACGTCGGACATCGACAAACCGTAAGAGCTGAGCTTGGCCGGGTCGGGCGCGATCAGGTATTCCTTCGCGAAGCCGCCGATCGAGTTGATCTCGGTAACCCCGGGCACCTGCCGCAGTTGCGGCTTGATGATCCAGTCTTGGATTTCGCGCAGGTCGGTCGGGGTGTAGAGCGTGCCGTCAGGCTTTTTCGCTCCGGGATCGCTTTCCACGGTCCACAGATAGATCTCGCCAAGACCCGTGGAAATCGGGCCCATCATCGGCACGACGCCGCCGGGCAGGTTCTCCCGAGCTTCCTGGATCCGCTGGTTGACCAATTGGCGGGCGAAGTGGATGTCGGTACCGTCCTTGAAGATGACGGTCACCTGTGAGAGCCCGTAGCGCGATAGCGAACGAGTTTCTTCCAGCCCGGGCAGCCCGGCCATCACCGTTTCGATCGGGAAGGTCACGCGCTGCTCGACTTCGAGCGGAGAGTAGCCGGCTGCTGACGTGTTGATCTGGACCTGAACATTGGTGATGTCGGGCACCGCGTCGATCGGCAGCTTCTGGTAGTTGTAGATGCCGACGGCCGCCATCGCGGTGACCGCCAGCATGACGAGCCATCGGTGTTCGATGGCAAAGCGAATGATGCGTTCAAACATATCTGTTCCTCGTTCAGTGGCCGTGCTCGGCGCCGCCCTTGCCTTGCTGGGCTTTCACAACGAAGCTTCCCGTTGCAACGTATTGCGTCCCGGCGGTCAGCCCGCTCAGGATCTCGATGCTTTTTCCATCGCTCGCGCCGACCGTCACCGGCTGGGCCTGGAAACCCTGCGGCACTTTCGTGAAGACGACGGTCTTGCCTTCGATCGTCTGGATTGCCTCGGCCGATACGGTGACGGCCGCATCCTTCCTGCCGCGCACGACGGCGACATTGACGAACAGGCCCGGGCGCCAGGCAAGCCCTGGGTTGTCGATCACGACACGCGCGGTCGCGGTTCGAGTCTGCTCCCCCAGCAGGCTGCCGACATAGTTGACCTTGCCGGTTACCGATGCGCTGCCGGCGGCGGACCGGATCGTGACCGGCTGGCCAACACGCACGGTCTCCAGGTCCTTGGCGGTGACGACGATCTCGACCCACACGGTCGACAGATCCGACACGAGGAAGACATTCGCATCTTCCTTGACCGCCTCGCCTTGGGCCAGGTGCTTTTCAACGACGACGCCGTTAAAGGGGGCACGCAGGATGTAGCGGTTGACGGCGCCCGAGGCTTGCTCGGCGCCGAGGGCCGTCAGCTTCGATTTGGCCGACTGCGCCTCGATCTGCGCTTCTCGGTAGGCCTGCTCGGCTTGCAGATAGTCCTGTTGGGCCGAGATCCGGTCTTCCCACAGTTTTTTCTCACGTTCATAGGTCACGCGCGCCAACCCGAGCCGCTTGTCTGCGGCCAGGGCGGTGCTGCGCAGCTCGGCGACGTCGGCACTGGCGATCACGGCCAGTGGCTGGCCCTTCTTCACCTCCTGCCCAAGGGAGGCGGACACCGACTCCACCACGCCGGCCAGGCGCGGGACAATGTGCGCGGTACGGTCTTCGTTGAACCGCACTTCACCAGGGAGAGTGACGGCAGTGTCGATGCTCGCCGGAGCGGCCTGGGCGGTGACAATCCCGGCGCCTTGCACCTGCTGCGGCGTCATCTCGACCAGACCAGGGGCTTCGTCGGCATGGCTTTCCTCTTTGCCTGGTGCTTTTTCAGCGGTCTCCTCTGCGTGCTCGCCACCTTCCTGCGCGGCAGGAGCATCCTTCTTCCAGAAGAAGATAGTGAGGGCAAGCACGACGCCGATGGCGAGTACCGCGAGGACTGAAAACGTGGATTTCTTGTCGATGTTGAACTTCATGGGGTGATCCTGTTGGGGTGATGGGCGCCGGCGTCTGGGTCGACGTAGCGGCCAAGTTCCGCGACGGCGCGATAGCGGTCGTAGAGTGTCTGGATGTATTGGGTGCGAATCTGCAGTAGCGTGCGTTGCGCATCGAGGACGTCGAGGAAAGCGAATTTGCCGGCCTCGAAACCGGTCACGGTCGAATCGAACACCCGTTGCGCCGCCGGCAGGATTTCCTCGCGCATGCTGCGCACCTGTTCGCGCGCCAAATGTGCACGCTGATAGGCGCTTGCTAGGCCCTGATGCAAGCGTATGCGCTCAGCTTCGAGCTCTGCCTGTGCTTTCTCGGCGCGGCCGAGCGATGCCTGCAGGCTTCCCTGGTTACGGTTGAACAGCGGTAGTGGGACCGACAGCCCGAGCACGGTCTGCGACCGGCCGATTTCGTCGTCCTTCTTGTTGCCTACAATGAGCGTGAGATCCGGCATCCGCTGCGAACGGTCGAGGCCGACCTGCGCTTCTTCGCGTTCGACCCGCAGGCGGGCGCGCCCCAGCTGCGGCGAAGTGTCGAGACCTTGTTCAAGCTCGGAAAGGGGAGGGGTGGAGGACAGGTCGAGTTCCGGAATCACCAGGGTCGGGGCTGAGGGACCTGTCTCGCCCCAGTATGCGACCAGCGTGTGCAGTGCAATCGATAAGTCGCTCTGCGCCTGGGCGAGCTCGAGCCGGGCCGACGCCTGCGCTACACCTGCGCGGTCTTGTTCGACGGGCGACACGCGGCCGGCCGCAACCCGCTTTTGCGCAGCGACTGCAGCCTTTGCCGCCACGTCGAGCGAGGTTTCAGCGAGCAGCACCCGTTCCTGGGCGCCGAGCGCATCAAAAAAAGCAGTGGTCACATCGACACGCAGGTCGATTCGCGCAACGCGCAGGTTGCCAGTGGCAAGGCTCCGCTCGCGTTCAGCGAGGCGCATGCGCGCCGAACGCTTGCCTCCGAGCTCGATCAATTGGCTCAGCTGAACCGTTTGGGTGCGGGTGCCACGCTGAGCGCCTTCGCGTACGAACGAGACTTCAGGATTGGGCAACAGGCCAGCCTGGCGTTGCAGGCCAGTGGCGATTGCGACGTCAAGCGCTGCCGCACGCAGGCCTGGATTGGCAGCAAGGGTCTTCGCGACAGCCTGTTCCAGCGTGAGTGTCGCGTCGACCGCCTCGATGAATTGCTGGGCCACGCCAAGGGGCGCGTTCTGCGCTGAAATTTGCGCAGCAGTCGGGGACATCTGTGCCAATAGCACGGACGCCCCGACGAGGAAATACTTGGGATGCATGAATAACTCCGGTTGTTAATAACGAAGGCTATTCAGCAGCGATGCGTATCGGAGCACCCGCAGGCGCTCCAGAACAACGATTAGATTGGGTTTATACGATCTGCCGCCGAATCAGACGGCGGAGATCCATTGAGGCCGCTCTGGACGCGCGGAGTACGAAGAGGAGTAGAGCATCAGGCTCACGGGTGGCGCAAGCCGAACCGGTTCGAGAATCGCTACGGCTATCGGGAGGCTGTCGAAGGAGAGCGGCGCATGGGCACAAGACGAGCAGTGCGAATGCAGGCTTGCTTTCTTGGCCGATCCGGTCGGCTTGTCACTATTCTCGGAAGCCAGCTTGTGCGCATCGGTCTCTGAGGAGTGATGGCCTAAATGCTGGGCCGCGCGCCCCGATTCATGCTGGCAATAGGCAGCGACCACGCTCCAGCTGAGCTGAAGAGCGAGAATTGTTAGGACGAGGTAGATGAATCGTCGGGCTGCCATGACAAAAAGTATAGCACGAGGCATCGCTTGCACTCGTACGAGCGTCGACGCGCGGCCCGGTTCCGCAGTTCAGCCTCTTATGTCCGCAATTGCAAACCGACCGTCGGAATCAGGTCTCTGCCTGATTCGCGTATCGCTCAGGCACCGTTCTCAATGCGTCTGGCGAACTTGTTCGTTATCAGATGATTAGCTCTTGGCGTGCCCTAGGATGGCTGCATCCACCTCTCAAGATTTCAGCCATGCCGAAGATTTCCATCCTCCAACGCTCGAACCTGTCCGAAGACCAGTGGCACTCGATGCTGATTTCGCTCCTGCGTGGCCTTGCGGCGCTTCAAGTCGCGGCGGCGCACCTACGCGCCCAGGTGTACCCCAGCTTCGACAGCGTTCAAAACCCTTCGCTTGCCTTTATAGGATTCGCATTTGGCGTCGGGTTCCCGTATCTGGCGGTGATCGTATTCTTCGTGCTCAGCGGCTGGCTGGTCGGAGGCAGCCTGCTCAACCGCCTGAACGCAGATCGCGCCATTGCAAACTACGCTATCGACAGGGTCACGCGGTTATGGATCGTGCTGACACCGACCTTTGTAGCGATGCTGCTGTTCGGTGTGGCAACAGGTGCGCTCGATTCTTCAAGGCTATCGTTCGCGCCCGATAATGACTACTCGGCAGCGGCGTTCGCCGGGAACCTCGCTGGGCTGCAAACCATCTTCGTGCCTAAGTTTGGAGGTAACTTTCCGCTGTGGAGCCTGGCAAACGAGACCTGGTACTACATCCTGTTTCCCATGCTAGTGATACTGCTCCGTACTCGCTCGACGCTGCACAGGGTTGCAATCCTGATGGCGATCGCTGCAATCGTGTACCTGCTCGACAGTGCCATCCTGCTGTACTTCTCGATCTGGCTGCTGGGGGCGGCGTTCTCGCGCATACGGATCGACTGCGGTACCGCCCTGCGTTGGGCCTTATTCCTGGGCGTGATCGCCGCCGCAGTCGCAATCCGCCTGAAAGGAAAGAGCCATATCGAGGTCGACAGTTTCGCTCAGTACCTGTTGTTCAGTCTGGTCTTCGTTCTGTTCCTGTCGAGCATGCAGTTCAAACAAGCCCGCACTCGGTCGATTGACTGGCTGAATCGCATCGGTCGCTTCTTTTCGGAGTTTTCGTTCACGCTGTACGTGCTGCACATTCCCTTAATGGCCGCCTTGCTTCATTTCCTCACGCCTGTCCTGGGCATGGAGCAGCTCGACCCGAGCCGGCCAGCCCATCTGTTGATCTACGCAGCCGTCTATCTCGCACTGGTCGGCGGCGCCTGGCTGTTCCACTTGCCGTTTGAAGCCAGGACTCACCGTGTCCGGGAATGGCTCAAGTCAGTACTGGGAACCCGCACTCGTCCCGCCAGCGCAGCTGTTTCCGATGCTGCCGCTGGTCTGACACGGGAAACTGGCGCAGGGGTTCAGTCAAGATAAGGGGCGATCGCCGCCGTCTGCACGCCCTTGCT
Source organism: Massilia sp. FBCC-B171 (assembly GCF_059134155.1). Taxonomy (NCBI): domain Bacteria; kingdom Pseudomonadati; phylum Pseudomonadota; class Betaproteobacteria; order Burkholderiales; family Oxalobacteraceae; genus Massilia; species Massilia sp. FBCC-B171. The sequence continues at coordinate 1,482,481 of NZ_CP101443.1, forward strand.
GCCGAGTATGCGACGCATGCGCCGCTCCTGCAACAAGCGCCATGCGGCCGGTATCACCAATAGCGACAGAAGTGGCGCTGTGACCATGCCGCCTACCATCGGCGCGGCAATGCGCTGCATGACTTCGGAACCGGCAGCGTCGCCGAACATAATGGGCAGCAGGCCCGCAACGATCACGGCAACCGTCATCGCCTTGGGGCGGATGCGCTGCAGCGCCCCTTCGCGGATTGCTTCGAGCACCAGTTCGCTCGTGAGCATCCTGCCGGCGTCAAGGCGGCTCTGCAGCGCATTGCGCAGGTAGACCTGCATGACAACGCCGAATTCGGCCGCAAGTCCGGCCAGGGCAATGAAACCGACGGCGGTCGCCACCGAGACCGCATGCCCCAGCAGCCAGATGAACCAGAATCCGCCGACCAGCGCGAAGGGCACGGTCGCCATCAGCAGGAGCGCTTCGCCCACCGAGCGGAAGGCAAGGTAGAGCAGCACTGCAATCAGAAGCAGGGTGAGCGGAATCACGGTCGCCAGGCGGTCGGACGCGCGCTCCAGGTACTCGAACTGTCCGGACCACCCGATCGCATATCCTGGCGGGAGGACCACCGCCTCGCGCACCCGGGCCTGCATCGAACGCACGGCGCTCAAGAGGTCGACGCCGCGCACGTCCACATACACCCATCCGGACAGGCGGGCGTTCTCGCTGCGGATCATCGGCGGTCCGTCGGTGACGACGATGGTCGTCACGTCGCCAAGCCTGATCTGGGCTCCGCGTGAGGTCACGAAGGGCAGCTCGCGCAGCGCCTGTACCGAATCCCGGTAGTTCTGTGGGTAGCGCATGTTGATCGGGAAGCGCTGCCGGCCATCGACGACTTCGCCGACGTTCTGGCCGCCGATCGCCGACGCCACCAGCGACTGGATCTCGGCGACATTCAGGCCGTAGCGCGCAGCACGGACCCGGTCGATGCCGACGTCGATGTAGCGCCCGCCACTGAGCCGCTCGGCCAGCGCCGAGCTCACGCCGGGGAGCGGCTTGACGGCAGCTTCGATGGCAGTAGTTAGCTTGTCGATCTGGTTCAGGTCCGGACCCGACACCTTGATGCCGACCGGCGTCTTTATGCCGGTGGAGAGCATGTCGATGCGGTTCCGGATCGGCGGCACCCACACGTTCGACAGGCCCGGCACCTTGACGATGCGGTCCAGCTCTTGCACCAGCAGGTCAGTGGTCATGCCCGCGCGCCACTGGTCTCTCGGCTTGAACTGGATCGTCGTCTCGAACATCTCCATCGGGGCCGGATCCGTCGCGCTCTCGGCACGGCCGGCCTTGCCGAACACGGTCGCCACCTCCGGAACGGTCTTGATCAGGCGGTCGGTCTGCTGCAGCAGTTCGCTTGCCTTGGCGGCGGATAGCCCGGGCAGGGCCGACGGCATATAGAGCAAGTCGCCCTCGTTCAGCGGCGGCAGGAATTCGCCGCCAAGCCGGGATACAGGAAGGGCTGTGAGGACGAGGGCTGCGAGCGCGATGCCGATCGTGGTGCGCGGATGACGCAGGCTCGCGTCTAGGACGGGCCGGTACACGCTGACGAGAAAACGGTTGACCGGGTTCGACGACTCTTTCGGAATCCTTCCCCGGATCAGGTAGCCCATCAGCACCGGCACCAGCGTGATGGCCAGTCCCGCTGCGGCGGCCAGCGTGTAGGTCTTCGTATAGGCCAGCGGCCCGAACAGCTTGCCCTCCTGCGCTTCCAGACCGAATACCGGCACGAAGGACAGCGTCACGATCAGCAACGAAAAGAACAGCGCCGGACCGACTTCGGTCGATGCCCGTGCCACGATTTCCCAGCGGGTGCGCGCGTCGATGGCTTGGGTTGGGTGGGCGGCGCCATGTTCTTCCAAATGCTTGTGGACGTTCTCGACCAGGACCAGGGCCGCGTCGGTAGCGGCGCCGACGGCGATCGCAATCCCTCCGAGTGACATGATGTTGGCGTTGACGCCCTGATAGCGCATGACGACAAAGGCCGCCAGCACGCACAGCGGCAGGGTGATCACGGCGACCAGGGCGCTGCGCAGGTGGAACAGGAACACGGCGCAGACGATGGCGACGACCACGAATTCCTCCGCGAGCTTGGTGGCCAGGTTGGAGACGGAGGCCTTGATCAGGGTCGAGCGGTCATAGGTAGTCACCACTTCGACCCCTGGCGGCAGCGAGGGCTTCAGGCTCTCGAGCCTGGATTTCACCGCTGCGATGGTATCGAGCGCGTTTTTACCCGAGCGCATGACGACCACGCCGCCGGCCACTTCACCTTCGCCGTTGAGCTCCGCGATCCCGCGCCGCATTTCCGGGCCCAAGCGCACGCTCGCCACGTCGCGCAGCAGGACCGGCGTACCGGCGTCGCTCGCGTTCAGCACGATCTGGCGGAAGTCTTCCAGCGAGCGCAGGTATCCATGCGACCTGACGACGTACTCGGTTTCCGCGATCTCGACCACGGAGCCGCCCGATGCCTCGTTGGCCTTGCCGACCGCATCGAGCACCTGGGTATGCGACATTCCGAACGCACGCAGCCGGTCCGGGTCGAGCACGATCTGGTACTGCCTTACCATGCCGCCGATACTGGCCACCTCCGCGACGTTCGGCACCGTCTTGAGCTCGAACCGCAGGAACCAGTCATTCAGTGCACGAAGCTGGCCCAGGTCCAGCCGGCGGCTGCGGTCGACCAGTGCGTATTCGAAGACCCAGCCGACGCCGGTGCCGTCCGGACCGAGTTCGGCGCGCACGCCGGCCGGAAGGCGGCCCTGCACCTGGTTGACGTATTCGGTCACGCGCGAACGGGCCCAGTACAGGTCGGTTTCGTCGTCGAACAGCACGTAGACAAAGGAATCGCCGAAGAAGGAATAGCCCCGCACCGTCTTCGCGCCGGGCACGGAGAGCAGGGCGGTCGTCAGCGGATAAGTGACCTGGTCTTCCACTAGCTGCGGCCCCTTGCCGGGATATTGCGCGCGGATGATGACCTGGGTGTCGGACAGGTCGGGCAGCGCATCGAGCGAGGTGGCGCGCAGCGCGTGCACGCCCCAGGCCGCCAGCAGCGCTGCGGCAAGCAGCACCCACACCCGTCCTGCAATCGACGCGCGGATGATGCGCGCGATCACGGCTTGCCTCCCTTCGACACGACCACCTTCTTGAGGTCGTAGCCGTCCTCGCCTTCGACAAACTCGAACTCGACGACTTGCCCCGCTTTGATGTCCCTGAACGCATCGGCGCCGGGCTTGTTGAACTCCATCGTCATGGACGGCCATTGCAGGGTCGGAATCGGTCCGTGCGACAGCGTCAGTGCTTCGTCCGTGACTTGCTCGACCTTGCCGATGCCCACATGCGTTGTCGGGGCAGCCTTCGCCGGCGTGCCTGGCTTGGCCGGTGCCGGTTTAGCCATCGTGCCCATGTCGTTCGCCTGGCCGCCGCCGGAAAACTTCGGCAGGATCGACTTCAGGTTAGCTTCCGAATCGATCAGGAACTGGCCGGATGCGACCACCTGCTGGCCCTCCGTCAGGCCGGCGGTAATCTCGGTGTCGTCGCCGGTCTCGCGGCCGGTTGTCACCACCACAGGACGAATACGGCTCCCGCCCTCGACGACCAGCACGACCGAGCGGGTACCCGAAGCGATGACGGCTTCGCTCGGCACGAGCAGCTTCGACGCGGCTTTCCCGGCACTCAGGCGTACCCGCATCAACATGCCCGGCGTCAGCGAGCCGTCCCGGTTGTCGAGTTCGACCCGTGCCTGGGCCGTACGGGTCGAGGCGTTCACGCCGGGCAGGAGCGCGGCTACCTTGCCCTGGTAGGTACGCTGCGTGTCGCCACTGCCCGTCGCAGTGACCTGCATGCCAGGCCTTGCCGCGCTGATCAGTGCTTCAGGTACTTCGGCCACCAGCCATACCGTGTCCATGCCAACCACCTTCGCAATCGTCATGCCGGGCGTGACCTGCGCGCCTTCGCGCACGTTCAGCTCGCTGACGATGCCGGTGACCGGGGAAGTCAAGGTGTAATGTCCTCGCACGCGCCCGGTGCGTTCGAGGTCGGCGACCAGGGTCGCGGGCATCGCCAGCGCACGCATGCGCTGGCGTGCGGCATCCGCCAGGACGGCGTCGCCCGTGCGTTTGAGCGCCAGGTATTCCTCCTGGGGCGCGATCCATTCAGGGACGAACAGCGATGCGACCGCCTGGCCGCGCCGGACCCGTTGCTGCGGCGAGCGCACGTGCAGCTTGTCGATGAAGCCGGTTGCGCGGCTCTGGATCACCTCTTCGCCGCTTGCATCGAACTGCGTGCTGCCCACCAGCTCGAGCGTGTCCGCGACGTCCGCGCGGCGCACCGTCGCGTAGCGGATGCCGAGATTCTGTTGCAGGGCAGGCGACACCGTTACGCCTGCCGATGCGTCCTCGTCAGCGTAGACCGGCACAAGCTGCATGTCCATGAAGGGACTCTTGCCGGGCTTGTCGAAACGCTTGCCCGGCACCATGGGATCGTGCCAGTACAGGACGCGACGGCCTGTTGCCGCAGCCGGCCCGCCAGTACCTGCATCCGGCGCGGTCTGTTGCGATCCGAGCCAGTATCCGCCGTAGCCAAGCGCGATGCCGGCCGCCACGAGCAGGCCGATTTTCTTCATCGAGTTCGGTTTCATCGCGCCTCTCCCGATGCCATATTGCTGTCTTGCGGGAGCAGGCGCAGCTCCAGTTCCACCCAGGTCAGCGCCGCCTCGAGTTCCAGGGCATTGACCTGAAGGCGCCGATCCAGCGCATTGCGGCGCGCCTTGAAAACCGCGGTCAGCGTGCCAGTCCCGCCGCGATAGTCCGCCGCGGAGGTCTGCACCTGCCCGTCGGCCGCCGGAAGGAGCGCTTCGCGTAGTCGGGCAATGCGGCCTTGCATGCTGGCGAGCCGCTCGGACTGCATTTCGACCGCCGAATGCGCGGCGACCAGCGCTTCTTCGTACTCAAACCTGGCCTTGGTGCCGAGTTCCGCCTTTTCGGCGATCTCGCGGTCCTGCCGCCGCGCCCTGGCAACCGGCAAAGGGACGCTAACGCCGAAGGACACCATGTTCGAATACGGGCTGCTGCGCTGGGCGAAACCCAGCTCGAAGGACCAGTCCGGCCTGCTGTCACGGACCGTTGCGGCCGTGTCGGCGTCCGCCAGGGCTACGCTGCGCTGCGCAATGAGCACGGTGGGGTGACGCCGTTCCAGTTCGAAAGCCTGAAATCCAGGTGCGCCGGCAGCGAGCGCCGGAGGCGAGTCCATGACCGCCGTCGTGCCGGTGCGGGTCCAGCGCCGTAGCTCGATAAGCGCGCCGCGCAGATCCTGTACGGTTGCCTCGACGCCATCGCGGCTGAGCACCAGTTCGGCGCGCGCCTGCAGCACGTCCCCCGCGCTCGCCTTCGCCCCGCGATGGGCCGCCTCCAGACCCGCCAGGTCACGCTCCATCTCGCGGGTGATCGACTGTGTGAGCGCAAGTGCGCGCTGCCCGTGCAGGACGCTCATCCAGGCTTTGCCGGCGGCCACGCGCACATCGGCAAGCCGCTCCAGGTGCACGGCTTCCCCGGCTTCCACAGCGCGGCGTGCGCGCTCGGTGCGGGCCAGGCGCTTGTCGCGTGCTACCCATTGCTGCTCGATGCCGATTCTGCGCATCGTCATGAAGTCGGCGTTCGGGCGAAACGCATCCGGCCCGGACGCTGGAAGGTTGTCGATGCCGAACTTGAGCATCGGGTCGGGTAATTGGCCAGCGCGTGCTTCGGCCTGCCGGCTTGCGGCGACATCGGCTTGCGCCGCCTTGCCTGCCGCGGAAGCGGCGGTGGCGAGACGCAATGCATCGTTCAAGCCCAGAGGTTCAGGCGCGGCGCCAGCGCAGGCGCTGGCGGCGAACAGGGATAGCGAGACGAACAGGGCAAGGTCGCGCCGGGCGCGCTCAGCCGGGACCGCCCGGTGTGGCGTAAATAAAGTAAACATGATTCCTCCGCAATGGATAACGAGTCCCGGCAGCCAGCGGCCGGGCGGTATGCAGGCGGAAGACGATCAGACGCGAATGCGCCGGGTGCGAAGGTAAGGCGGGTCGCCGGCCGGCGCAGGCGCCTCGTGAGCCACAGGCAGCCACGCGGCACCCTTCGACTGTGGCGCAACGATCCCGAGCAGGGCCGCGTGCGACAGCAGCGCGAGGGCGGGCGGGGCGTTCTGGTGATCGACGGACGCCTGGGTATCGGCGGACAGCGCGGCGCAGTGCACGGGCTGCTCGATGTCCATGCCGGCACAGGGCATGCCGTCCATCATGGACATAGCGTCGGCTTTGGCTACCAGTTGGGGGCAGACATACGATGCCATCGCCATGGCCGAGGTCGTCATTGCGACGACGAGGAACAGGGCGATGCAGTAAAACAGGGACGGTCGTGAACGTCGCATCGAAAGAAGTGCCATGGGATCGAAGCCCATTTTAGCGCAGGGTTGGAAAAATACCAACGCTCTCTAAAGTCCGTGCAAATTTGCGGTTGTGCATGCTACATTTGAGATATGCGTAACAGGTTGAAATCATTTTTCTTGTGCCTACTGATCGTTTCCCTTCCGATGCAAGGCATCGCGGGAGTCGCGAGGTTCGGGTGCGGGATGGAGCATCAGCCTGCCGACATCGACCATCAGGCGACGCTGGACCAGCCTGCTGCGCAGGATGCCGAGGCGCACGTCATGGATCACGGCATGGAGCACGCTATGTCGCCTGCGCCTGGCGACGCCGTGGCACAAGATACTGCCTCGGCCGGCGACGACTGTGAAGAAATGGGCGACCACGGCCCTTCCGGCTGCGGCACTTGCACAAGCTGCAGTATCGGCGCTTACGCGCCGCCTCCTGTCCTGACCATTTCCGCCGTCGAGGAAGCGGTCATTGGACGCCAGCAATTCATCTCCTCTTCCTTCACCGGCCATATTCCGGCCCGGATCGAACGGCCGCCTCGCGCCGTTTGAACTGACGCGATCCGCCGGGCACCCGCCCGGCACTGCTTGCCTGTCCCGACACTCGCCGCCGGCGTGCGCACGTTCGCGTGCGCGGCCATCTGGCGTCAGGAGAAAAGGCAGCGCCATGCCTGCCGGGTTCGGTACTCGGCAGCGCGGCTGCGTCGTTACGTCCCGCACATGTGCCGTACCTGGCAGTCGTGCTTCCCCTATTCAGTACCAACAAGTTTGTGCTCACGCTTGAATAACAATTAATCCGGAGGGTAAATGGCTTACAAGTACTTCCCAACTACTGCGACCGCGCTTGCGGTCCTGCTCATGCCGCACGGGGCGCACGCCCAGCAACCCGCCACAGGCGATGCGCAAGCGGCCGACATGCAGCGCGTCCAGATTACCGGCAGCCGGATCAACCTTCGGCAGGAACAGATTTCCGGCGTCGGCCCCGTGACCGTCATCGATGCGGAAGCCATCCAGCGCTCCGGAGCGATTTCGGTAGAGACCCTGCTGCAGCGCCTGCCATCGTCGGCGGGCACGGCAGGTAACCAGGGCAGCGCCTACTGGACTAGCAATGGTTACGGCACGACCCAAGTCAACCTGCGTGGCCTCGGGATCGACCGCACCCTGGTTCTCCTGAACGGGCGCCGCGTGGTCAGTGGCGGTACTGGCGCGAACAGCTCGGTCGACCTGAACATGATCCCGGTGGCGATGATCGAACGGATTGAAGTGCTGAAGGACGGCGCTTCGGCGATCTACGGCGCCGATGCGGTAGCCGGCGTCGTCAACATCATCACGAAAAAAGCAATCGATGGCATCGAAGCCTCCGTGCGCTACGGTAAAACCGAGCGCGGCGACGGCGACGAAAAGTCGGCCGACCTGGTCTGGGGTACGCGCAGCGAACGCGGCTCGCTCATGGCTTCGCTGAATTATTCCGAAAGCGAAGCGGTCAACCTCGCAAGTCGGGCGCCTTGCGCGCTGTTCGAGGACGAGGGCGAACTGGTTTGTTCCGGAAGCTCGTCGACCATCGGCGGCCGGGCACGCCTGGCCGACGGCCGGCGCGTGAACTTCAACCAGGACCCGGGAGGCAATCCGCGCGGCTTCGAAACCTACAGCGCAGCCAAACATGCCTACAACAGCAACCCCTTCCTGAACGCGGTCAATCCGATCAAGCGCGTCGGCGTATCCGCCTTCGGTAACGTCAAGCTCAGCGACAAGGTCGACCTGTTCAGTGAACTCATGTTCACCAACCGCCAGTCCGAGCAGTTGGCCACGCCAGGCGCGATCGGCGTCTATCGTCCGATCGAGATCGCCGCGAACCACCCGACCAATCCTACCGGCCAGGACCTGACGCTGGAACGGCGCCGCGTGGCCGAGGTTGGCCCGCGCTACTTCTTCCAGGAGACGAATACTTTCCGGATTCTCGCCGGCTTGAAGGGAACCTTCGCCCAAAAGTGGGACTGGTCCGCCTCCGTCAACTGGGGACGCAATACAGGCGTCGACGGCATGACGAACATCATCAACCTCGACCGGGTCGATGCGACGCTTAATGCCGCAACCTGCGGCACCGGCCCCACCGCTGCACCGTGCGGCAACTATCTCGGCTACGGCAACCTCAGCCCGGCAGTGCTCGAGTATATCCACTTCACGACGCGCGACCACGGCGGCAACGACCAGAAGAGTTTTAATGCGAGCATCAGTGGAGAAGTATTCTCGCTGCCGGCCGGTCCCGTTGGCTTCGCCTCCGGCTTCGAATACCGGCGCGAGAAGGGCTGGCGCGACCCCGACAGCCTTATCGTGTCAGGCGCTGCCAACACGAATGCACAGGGTCCGATCGCCGGCGAGTACAGCGCGCGCGAGCTCTTCGCCGAACTGTCCGTGCCCCTGCTAGCCAAGTTGCCGTTGGTCGATTCTCTGACGATGAATGCCGCAGCCCGCTATTCGGACTATAGTCTGTTCGGCTCGCAAGGCACCTACAAGGTCGGCCTCGATTGGCAGGTCGTGCCGTCGCTCAAGCTGCGCGCGAACCGGTCGACCGCCTTCCGCGTGCCGACCGTCCCCGAGCTCTTCGGCGGCGTCTCCGAAGGCAACCTGACCACGACCGACCCTTGCAATGGCTGGAACACGCTCGACCCGAATTCCGCGGTTTACAAGAACTGCCAGGCGTCGGGCGTGCCGGCCGGATTCCGTCAGTTCGGCCCGTCTATCCTGACGACCGGCGGCGGCAGCCCGAACCTGAAACCGGAGGAAGCCGATACGTTTACGGTGGGCGCGGTATGGCGGCCTGCCAAAGCGCTGACCCTCACGCTCGACTATTTCAATATCGAGATCGACAACGCGATCGAGACGGTGCCGGGCTCGACCAAGCTGTCCGTGTGCTACAACACTCCAGGGCTCGCACACATTTTCTGCGGGCCGTCGAGCTTTACCCGCGATCCGCGTACCGGCGAAATCAACTTCCTGTCCTCGCAACCCGAAAACGCCGCGCAGCAGCGCGTCTCGGGGCTCGACCTGGGTGCGGTAGTGGACTTCTCGCTTTTCGGCTGGACCTCGTCGCTGACTGCCGATGTCTCGCGCCTGAGCCGGTTCGACGTCACCCCGTTCCCGGGGGGGGACACGATCGAGTATGCGGGCAAGATCACTGGCGGGCGCGGAAGCTATGCCAAGTGGAGGTCGACCGCTGCCCTGACGAGCGCCAACGGTCCCTGGTCCGGCTCCTACTCGATCCAGTACATCGGCAGTGCGGACGATATCAATGCGCAGCCGGCCGATATCGGATCGCGGGCGCCGAGTGTGGCGTATCACAACGTCAGCGTGAAGTACGCGCTCAACAAGGCAATGGCCATCTCGTTCGGCGTCGACAACCTGTTCGACAAACGCGCGCCCTACATCCAAAGCTGGACCGACGGCAACACGGACACGATGACCTACGACTTGCTCGGCCGGCGCTGGCACGCTCGCCTTGGTTACAAGTTCTAATCAGCGGATAGTGCCCACCGGGCTGTGGTGTCCTAGCCGCGCCACAGCCCGGTGGGCATGCCCGGGGTAACTAAACATACAAGCGACGACTATGCAATCAGCTTTCTGGGTGCGACGCGCCCACAAATGGATCGGCCTCGTCATCGGGGTACAAGCGCTGCTCTGGATGATCAGCGGACTCTACATGGTAGTGGTGCCGCTGGAAGTCATCCACGGCGACCACCTTGCCCACGTGCCGACGGAGCGGCTCATGCCATCGGCGACGCGCCTCTCGCAGGCGCGCCTGCAGGAGATGTACCCGGGCCTCACGTCGATTCGCATGAAGAACCTGCTCGGGAAAGAAGTCTACGAGATTAAGCAGGGAGCGCAGGCGAGCCTGATCGACGCTGGCAGCGGGGAAAAGATCAGTCCACTGGAGCGCGCCGACATCATCGCGCTTGCCGATACGGCCTATGTTGGCGAAGGCAGTATCCGCGGCGTCGAATGGGTGGTCAAAGCGCCCCAGGAAGTGGGCAAGCGCCCGGTGCCGCTGTGGGCAGTTCATTACGACGAGGCAGGCAAGACGACGCTGTATTTTTCACCGCACACCGGCGACCTGGTGGCGCGCCGCCACGAGCTGTGGCGGTGGTTCGACTTCCTGTGGATGTTTCACATCATGGATTACGAGGAGCGTGAGGATGTGAACAATACCTTGCTGCGCGTGGCCTCGATCACCGGGCTGGCCTTCGCCCTGAGCGGCGCCTGGTTGCTGTTCTACAGTTTCAACCGGAGGAAGCAGGCATGAGCCACTGGATGAGACGCCTTCACAAATGGGTTGGATTGCTGCTGGCGATCCAGTTCGCGCTATGGATGACGAGTGGTGTCATGATGAGCCTGCTCGATTCGAACAAAGTGCAGGGCCGCGAATTTCGCATCAAGCCGCCGGCGACGCCGGTCTGGCCGGGCAATGTGCTCAGCCCCGACGCCGTGCTTGCTGCAACCGGCGAGAGCGTCATGGCGGTCACCTCCGGCTGGCTGCTCGAGCGTCCGGTCTACCGGCTGCAGAACGACAAGCGCAGCTGGCTGGTCGATGCCGGCAACGGCAAGGGCGTGACGATCGATGCCGCGCTGGCGGGGAGCATTGCCAGGGCCTCGTATTCCGGACCGGGACAAGCCAAGGCGGCACACCTGCAGGAGCCGACACTGGAGACGCGCGCCCACAAGGAGCCGGTCTGGCGCGTCGACTTCGACGATCTTGAGGAGACCTCGGTCTATGTCTCGGCGCGCTCGGGGAATGTGCTCGAGCACCGCAACAGCACCTGGCGCCTGTTCGACTTCTTCTGGATGCTCCATATCATGGACTACACCGAGCGCGTCGACTTCAACAATCCCTTGCTGGTGTCGAGCGCGATCGGCGGACTGTGGATGGCCCTGACCGGCGTCTGGCTCCTGTTCGCCAGCGTGCGGCTCGCGGAACTCGTGCCAGGCCGCTGGCGCCGCCGCGTCACGGTCAACCTGGTCGACCGCCAGGGTCTGCGCCAGCGCGAGGTGCCCGCATCGGCAGGCGATACGGTCTACCAGGCGCTGGCACGCTCGGGCCTGCAGTTGCCGTCGAACTGTGGCGGCGGACAGAGCTGCGGCTTATGCGAGGTGCGGTGCGTCGGCAAAGCACCGGCGCCGACGGCGGCCGACCGCGCACTCCTGTCGCCCCAAAAACTCGAGGCGGGCTTCAGGCTGGCGTGCAATCTACCCGTCAAGCGCAGCGTCGATGTCGACGTCGGCGAAGCGCTGGCCTCGTCGTCCGAGCGCAAGGGTGTGGTGACGAAGGTGCATGCGGTAACGCCGTTTCTGCGCGAGGTCACGGTGCGTCCCGAAGGGGTGCTCGCATGCCGCCCGGGCGCGTATGTGCAGATCCACGTGCCGGCGTTCACGCGCAGCGCGAGCGACCTTGCCATCCCGGACCATCATCGCGATCACTGGCAAGGCCTAACCGTGCCCGCCGAGCTGGCCAACAGCGAACCGGTGCGGCGTGCGTATTCCGTGGCAGTCCCGCTGGAGCGCTGCGACGGGCAGCTGACCTTCCTGGTGCGCTTCGTGCCGGGCAAGCCGGCCGGCCGCGGCTGCAGCTACATGTACACGCTCAAGCCTGGCGACGAGGTGCGCTTCAGCGGGCCCTTCGGCGACTTCGCCCTGCAGCCGGGAGCGCGTCCCAAGGTATTCATCGGCGGCGGCGCGGGCATGGCGCCGCTGCGCGCGATGATCCACGAACGCCTCGCGCAGGGCGCTACCGAACCGCTGCATTTCTGGTACGGTGCACGTAGCCTGGTGGATGCTCCTTACGTGGACGAGATGCGCGCGTTTGCGCAGCAACATCCCAACTTCCAGTGGCAGCTGGTGTTGTCGGAGGAGGCGGGTTCAGACGAAGCGCACAGTGGCTTGGTGCATGAGCTCGTGCTGGACAGGCTGCTGCGCCGGCACGAGGATGTTCGGTCGCTCGAGTTCTATGTCTGTGGGCCGCCTGGCATGCTGGCGGCAACGCGGACGATGCTGCGCGATCTCGGCGTGGAGGACGAAAACGTCGCGTACGACGACTTCAAGATCTGAAGGAGGGCGGGCGCAAGGGCAAAAGCCGCTTGCGCCCGCCGGCAGGTCGCTGTGAGTCCGGCTTACTTCGCCTTGCGCGACGACCAGTGGACGTGCACGATTGTCCAGGCGTCGCCCTTCTTTTCCAGGACGGCGGTGCCGGTTCCGAACACATGCACTGGTTTGCCGCGCACCGTGCCGGTCGTTTCGCTTTCTTCCCATACCACGGCCGTGTTGCCGTCGATCCGCTCTGTCTGCTTAAGCACCTTGCGCGAAGAGCTCTTGGCGAACTCGATATCGCCGCCGAGATGGTGACTGGCGTACTCGTCGCGCGAGCGCTCGACATAGCCGGACTCGTAGATCGCGATCCCGGGCGACAGCAGGCTGACCGCACGTGCCTTGTCGCCGCTTGTCAGGGCGCCATGGAAGGCCGCGAGGGTTTCTTTCGGCGTCGCGGCCGAGGCGGTCGCAGTCAGCGCGAGCAGGGCGGAGGCCAGCAGCAGGCCAGCCACGTTTTTATTTTTCATTTCCGATCCTTGTGAACAGGTTGATCAAGCCGCCGTGGGCGGCGACGTCGAACTTAAAAAGGCTGCCGCAACCAGGACGGCCAGCAGGACGGCCGCTTCGACCTTGAGGACGGCCGCAAAACGGCGGCTAATTTGCTGGTCGACGAGTGGCTTGCGCAGTCCTTCTAGCAGGCTCGGCATAACGACGAAGCGGTTCATTCCGCCTAGCGCGGCCGCGCTCAGGACCAGGGCAATCTTGACGAGCAGGGTAGTACCGTAGGGGTCGCCGACGACGTTATCGAGTGCCCCGAGGCCACGCCACGCACTGATTGCACCCGTGATGAAGATCCCGGTCAGCGCGATCGTGGCCGAATGCGACAGTTGCTCGGTATAGCGGGCGCAATCTTCGCGGTTCGTGGAATCGTCCGATGGCTCCTTGTTCAGCACGAGCAGTCCCGCCACGATCACTTCGCCGACCCATACACTGACGAGCACCAGGTGGACCCAGTCGACAGCGACGGCCCAGGTGAAGTCGCCTGCGGCGCCCGCATGGCTGACCATGCTGCGGCTGTACAGAAACACCCCGAGGGCGAGGATGTGTGCAGCATTCGCCGGTGCCTTCGCCTGGTGTGCAGGCAGGGCAAAACCGGTCAAGCCAACGACCACCAGTGCCGCGGCGCCGATCAGCCACGCGATGCCATAGTGAGTCGCGCTGAGGACCGACACCACGGCGGGCCAGGCGCTGGCGAGCGGCACCTCGGCCATGGATGCCGCCTCCAGCCAGAGGACGGCAACGTATGCGGCCAGTGCAATCGGCACGCAAGCGCGCATTGCCGTACGCAGGCGTGGCAGCACTGCGGCTGCCCATGCCGAGGAGGCGGACCGCAGCCACAGGCTAGCCGCGCTCGCTCCGACCAGGATGGCGATCGTTAGGTTGAGGACAACGACCACCGTCCGCTGCGCATAGAGAAGATCCGGCTCCACCTCACTTTACCCGGAAGCCGAACTCGCCCTTGACCTTGTGCCCGTCGCGGGTGAGGGTCGTCCATTGGACGCGGTAGGCACCCGCCTGTAGTGCGGGAACGGCCGCCACCAGGACCTTGGCGTTCGCGCTATCGATCGCCAGCTTCGACGCTTCGGTCACCACGCCTTTTTCGTCGACGAGTTTGACCTTGCTGAATGGCAGTTCCAGGGGCTCGTTGAACTGCAGGCGCAGCTGGGTCGGCGCCGGGCTTACCACGGCGTTGGCCGCCGGCGTCGAGACTTCGAGTTTCGCATGCGCCAGCGCCGACGAGGCGAACACACAGCCGGCGGCGGCCACGCCCGCAGCGAGAATTTTCTTCAGTTTCATAGACTTCTCCGGTCAGCATCCTTACAGCGCACGGCGGCGTGCAAGGAGGCAAGGATTAAAGAAATGGCTTACTGCGCAGCCTTGAGTTCGACGATCGTCACGGCGCCGTTAACGCGGTCGGCCGCGAACCTGACCTTGTCGCCGACCTTGACCTGGTCCAGCATGGCCGCATCCTTGACACGGAATACCATCGACATCGCAGGCATATTGAGGCTCTTGAGTTCGTCGTGACGCAGCGTCATCTTGCCAGCGTCCTTGTCGATCTTCTTAACTTCGCCGTCGACCAGTTCGGTCGCCGCCGTCGCCTGGACAGCGGCCTGCGCGGCCTTGGCGCCGTGCGCGCCGGGGCCGCCATGTGCGTGGTCCTGGGCGGACGCAAACGCCGCTGCGGCGAAGAGGATGGTGGCGAAGGTCAGTTTCGAAAATGCGTTCATGGTGAGTCCCTTTATTGGTATGAGTGATTGATCAGTTGTAGTGCTTGAATACGCTGGAGCGGCCTTTGGCGTCCACCAGCAGGACGTCGAACGGATCCTTGCGCGGGCCTTCCATGCCCGGGGAGCCGAGGGGCATTCCTGGCACCGCCAGGCCCCTGGCCTTGGGCTTCGTGGCCAGCAGCCGCTTGATGTCGCTTGCCGGAACGTGGCCCTCGATGGCATAGCCCTGCACCATGCCGGTGTGGCAGGAACCGAGTTCGTTCGGAATCCCGCCACGTTCGCGGTAGTCCGACGGATTGTCGACATTGACAACCCGCGTGACGAATCCGTTCGCTTTCAAATGCTCAACCCACGCGCCGCAGCAGCCGCACGATTCGGTCTTGAAGACCTCGATGACGGGCGCGGCCGCCATGGCCATTAAAGGCATGGCCAGCGCAGTGCCCACGGCGGCTCGTATGAATAAACGTCGGATCATGGAGTAGTCCTTTCTCACTTGTTCGGCAATTTAATTAGTGATGGCCTTGGTGGCTAGCTGGCTTACGTACGGTTACTTCCACGTCGGCTGGCTTGGTGGCCGGCATGGCCTGGCCGCCGGCCGTCTGGCTGCGCACCGCAGCTGGTGGCTCGCCCTTCCACTCGTAGGCGACGGTGCCGGCCGGATGCTTGTACCAGCCCGGGTCCTTGTAGTCGCCACGCTTCTGGTCCTTGCGCACCTTCAGCACGGTGAACATGCCGCCCATCTCGACCCCGCCGAACGGCCCCTGGCCAGTCATCATCGGCAGGGTGTTTTCGGGAAGCGGCATTTCCATGTCGCCCATTGACCCGCCCTTGTCGCCCATGACCATGTAGTCGGGAACGAGCTTGCTTATCTTCTCGGCTACACCGCGGTGGTCGACACCGATCATGGTCGGGACGTCGTGCCCCATCGCGTTCATCGTGTGGTGTGACTTATGGCAGTGGAAGGCCCAATCGCCCGGCTCGTTGGCAACGAACTCGATCGCGCGCATCTGGCCCACCGCGATGTCGGTCGTCACTTCCGGCCAGCGCGATTCCGGCCGCGTCCAGCCGCCGTCGGTGCCGGTCACTTCGAACTCGTGGCCATGCAGGTGGATCGGGTGGTTCGTCATTGTCAGGTTGCCGGTGCGAATACGCACCCGATCGCCCTGGCGCACGTTCATCGTGTCGATGCCTGGGAAGACCCGGCTGTTGAAGGTCCAGATATTAAAGTCCAGCATCTCGTTGACCTTCGGCGTGTAGCTGCCCGGTTCGATGTCGTAAGCGTTGAGTAGGAAGACGAAATCGCGGTCGACGGCGTGCTGCGCAGGGTTTTTCGGGTGCGTGACCCAGAAACCCATCATCCCCATCGCCATCTGCACCATTTCGTCGGCATGCGGGTGGTACATGAAGGTACCCGGGCGGCGCGCGACGAACTCGTAGACAAAGGTCTTGCCCGGCTGGATGGCCGGCTGGGTCAGGCCCGAGACGCCATCCATGCCGTTCGGCAGGCGCTGGCCGTGCCAGTGGATGCTGGTGTGCTCTGGCAGGCGGTTGGTCACGAAAATACGTACGCGGTCGCCTTCGACCACTTCGATCGTCGGCCCCGGGCTTTGTCCGTTATAGCCCCACAGATTGGCTTTCATGCCCGGTGCGATTTCGCGCACGACAGGCTCGGCGATCAGGTGGAACTCCTTGACGCCATTGTTCATGCGCCATGGGAGCGACCAGCCGTTAAGGGTGACGACCGGATTGTAGGGGCGGCCGTTGGGCGGCGGTGGCGGCGGCTGGGTGGCCGCGCTGGTCATGATCGGCGCTTCCGGCAGCGTGGCGGCGCCCGCGCGGGTCACCAGGCCGGCGCCCACCAGGGCGGCGGCGCCGCTGAAAAAATCTCGACGTGAACTCATTTGTCTTCCTCGTTTAATGTTCTGGAGCCGCTTCGGCGGCAGCGCTGGCAGTGAGCGCGGCAGGCGAACCGCCGCTACCGCTGATGGCTGCCTGCAGGTCGGTCTCCGCAAGCCAGTAGTCGCGCTGCGCGTCGATGGCGGCGTTGACGCCCGTGATCTGGGCCCTGGCATCGGCCAGCAGCTCGAACACGCTCATGAGCATGCCGTTGTAGCGCAGCAGGGACTCTTCGGAGATCTTCTTGCGCAGCGGGACGATGTCGTCGCGGTAGCTGCGCGCGACGTCGTAGCTGGTCCGGTAAGCCGAATAAGCCTCGCGAACTTGCGACCTGGCGACCGTGGCGGTGTCGGCGGTGCGATGCACAGTTTGCATGTAGGTCGCCTCGGCTTTCGCCACGCGGGCGCCGCCCCAGTCGAAGATCGGCAGCGACAGTTCGATCTCGTAGCCGTTCTCGCGCGGTGAACCGGACTTGCTCGAGTTAACGTAACCGGCGTCGAGCACGTTGATGACGCCGGTCGCTTTCGTCAGGCCCAGCGCCCGCGCGGTGGACTCAGCGTCGAGTTTGGCCAGGCGGATGTCGAGGCGCTGCTGCATCGCGAGCGACTCCATGTTTGCCGCCTCGCGCGGTGTAGCCGGCAGGTCCGGCAGCCGGTCCGGAAGCTGGAATCCGGTGTTCGCACCCCACACGCCCATCAGCCTGGCGAGCTGCTCGCGCGCAGCCGTGGCCTTGTGGCGCGAACGCGCCAGCTGGGTCGCGGCTTCCGCCGAGAAGGCCTGTTCGCGCGCCTGGTCCAGGGCACTGAGGTTGCCGACCCGGGTCATGCGCTGGGCCAGATCGGAACTGGCCCCGGCCGCCTCGCGCACCTGCTCGGCGTAGCGCGCGGACTGGCCGGCCGCGACCGCGTTGAACCAGGCCTTGCGCGTGTCGGCCGCCAGGCGCACGGCCTGGGTCGCGGCGACCAGCTTGGCGCTTTCGAAACGGCGCCCTTCGATGTCGCGGCGCAGCGGAATCGTCAGCAGGCCGACCAGGTTGAACATGACGCTGCGCTCGATCTCGGTCTCGCCGCCGCCGGACATCCGGCTAAAGCTGAAGCCCGGATTGGCCATGCGCCCGGCCTGCACCAGGTCCGCCTCGGCCACGCCGAGTCCGGCCAGCGAGGCGCGCAGCCCGCGGTTGTTGAGCAGGGAGATGCGCACGGCGCTATCAGCCGAGATCGGCTGCTTGAGCATCTGGTCGAGCTCGGCCCGCGCCGCCTCGGTGCCGGCAGTGCCTTTGGGAAGCCGGACGTCCTGTCCTGTACGTTCGGCCGTCAGGGCCGAGACGGCGTCCAGGCCGCCGTCCTTGGAGAAGGTGGCGCAGCCGCTGAGCGCGAGGACGGCGACCGCCGCCGCAATGGTGCGCAGCGAAGCGATAGGGGATGTTCTTGTCATTGTTCCGCCTGTTTTTTTAATGGTGATGTTTGCCGTGCCCGGCAGCCGGCTGAGGCTCAGCTTTCTTCTCGGGCTGTGGAGCCGCTTGCGCGGCAGGGGCATGGTGCCCATGGGCTTTTTCGACCGGCTGTGGGACGCCGTGGCCCGCATGCCCGCCATGGTCCGGCACGGCCGACAGTGCATCGTTGGCCGCGCGCCAGACCTTGTCGGGCGTCTGCGCAGCGTCTGCAGGACGCGAAGCATTCTGGAAGGCGGACGCATAGACAAGTGCCGGCACCGGCGCAGCCGGGTCGGCCGGGTTGGCGGCAGGACCGGATTGCTGGGCGTGCGCAACGAATGGCACGCCGAGGGCGGCCAACAGGACGCCAGAGACGGCGGCCGAGAGCTTGGTGTTCATTGTCAAATCCTCAAAATCGGAAACAGGCATGCGCGGGGTCGCGCATATGTTCAAGACGCATGAGGGCGACAGGAAAGGCCGGCCGGTTCAGCGCTTGTTTCGATCAGGCGGATTTATTGCCGGGGAGGTCGCTGCGGGCCGTCCTGGATGAAACCAACGGCAAATACGGAAGGCGAAACGATGACGGCATCGGAGCCTTCAAACGTGGGGGCAGGAAGATGGGACGAAGGTGGCGCAACCGCGCCGAGGCAAAAGGCCGAGCATGCACTGCAGGACGAGTGCGACAGCTTGCCGGCGTGGTGACCGGATGCGTCGTCATCGGCGCTGGCCGTCTGCTTGGCATGCTCGCTGCCGTGGCCGGCGTGTGCCTCGGCCATTTTCTCATGGGCGACGCTGGCAAGGCTCTGGACATCCGAGCTGGACTGCTGATGAACCGGCGCGCAAGTCATGCCGAAGCCGCCGGCAACCGCCTGAAGCGGAAGCAGGGCCACGAGCAGCCAGACGAGCAACTTCTTGAAAATGCGGTTCATAGTGGCGGCGAGTATATCACGACGGATTTTGTGTGGTAGACGGCTTAAGGTTGATTAAAGCAAGGCGGTGCATAGCATGAGTGAAAGCTGTTCAAAGGTGCGTTCGCGCACCGCATGCTTGCCGAGAGCCTCTCACAATTGGCGTTCCCTACTCCGCTTCAGTGTACCGGAGCAACGTTATGATCAACTTCAATCAGGAGACAAGCATGAATCAATCGCGCAGGAGTATCGCGTGCATGGCCGTGACGGTGGTATTCGCCGCCGCGATGGCGGCGCCCGCGGCGGCCCAGTCGGGACAGCATGCCCAGCATGGCACCGCCGCGCAGGGTCTGCAACAGCACGACAATATGTCGTCGCACGACATGATGAAGAGCATGCAGGAAATGCATCAAAAAATGGCCAGCATGCCCATGAGCGGAAACCACGACCATGATTTCGCGATGATGATGCGTTCGCATCACCAGGCCGGCATCGACATGGCGCAGGCAGAACTCAAGCATGGCAAGGATCCGCAGATGAAGCAGGCAGCGAAGAAGATCATTTCCGAGCAGACCAAAGAGGTGAAGAAGTTCGATGCCTGGCTGGCCAAGCATCCGGCACCGGCAAAATAAACAGTGCTGCCGTGGGCGCCACGCCGTGGCGCTTCCGGCTTTCCGCGCACATGCTGCGCGCGCGCCTGGCTGTACTTCCATGCACTGTGGGAGGAGGGAATTCCTGCGAGAAGACTGTCACCTCGATATTCCGAACTGTAGCTAACCGCAGCAGGCCTGGTCGAGTTGAATCGGCGGACACTTCACGGTGCCGTAGGAGCAGAATACGCAGCAGTCACCCGCCTTCGGACGCAGCAAGGCATGGCAGCCCTCGCACTCATAATAGAACTGGCAGGCATCCGTCGGCATCGTCTCCAGTTTTTTCACACCGCAGTGCGGGCAGGTCAGGGTGGACTCGAGAATCGCTTGCGCCATCGCCTTATTTCCTTGCCGTCGATGGAAAGCCCGCATCGGTCGTCGCCTTGGTCAACATCTGCGCACTCGCCTTGTCTGGATCAAGCTGGACAGTTGCCGTCTTGTTTTCGAAATCGATTTTTACGTCCTTGACACCCGCCACCTTTTCGAGCGCCATCCTGACAGTGATGGGACACGTCGCACAGGTCATATTCTGGACATCGAGGATAACTGCTTGCGGTGTTCCGGCAAAAGCGGCTGCCGATGCTGTCAGCAGGACGCCGCCAGTCAGTGAGATAAAGCGCATGTGAATTTCCTTTCAATAGAACAGTGGGGCATACCAGGGAAATGTCAACAACAGAATCACAGATGCGGAAATGAACCAAAATAGGGCACGCTGGTTCTTCTGAACGCGGCCGACGGCGCAAGCATCCCCCGGTTCGCACGGACGCGGACGCACATACAGGTTATAAAATGCCATGCCGAGGAAAAGTAAAGTAAGTACCGTCAAGAAAGGACTGTAGGGTTCGAGAGCAATCAGGCGCGACGCCCAGCCGCCGCCGATACCCAGCAAGACAAGTATGAGCGGGCCAGCGCAGCACGCGGACGCTCCCAACGCGGCAAGCACCCCGGCAATCATCGACCCTTTGGTATTTGTTGCCATTCCCTCTCCAGCGCCTTTTTGACCAGGCTAGAATAAACTCCGTACCTGTATACGGAGTCAAGCGATGATGAAGATAATGAAGATAATGACGATAAGCCGTCTGGCCGCGGCGGCCTCTGTGAACCTGGAGACAGTCCGCTTTTACCAGCGTAGCGGGCTCATTGAAGAGCCGGCACGGCCGCGTAGCGGCTACCGCACTTACCGCGATAGCGATGTGCGCCGTATTCAATTCATTAAGCGAGCACAGCACTTAGGATTCACCTTGGGTGAGATCGCTGTCTTGCTCAAGCTTGAAGGATCCATGGTATGCGCCGAGACGCGCGAGTTGGCTGCAAGGAAGCTGGCAATGGTAGAGGTAAAAATATCCGATTTGCTGGCGATGAAGATTGCGTTGGTTGACATGGTCGGCCGCTGCGACCGGGAAGGCGAGAACGGAGGATGTCCGATCATCAAGGCTTTAATCGAAGACTAATTTGGAAAATGACTGTCGCTTGAAGCGGGGGACAGATTTCAATTTGCTCCTGCGGAAGACGCGGTGCCAGTCAGGTACCAGTGTCACTGGGCGCTTCAACACGCTGCTTGACCTTGCCATAATTGGAAGGTTTACAGTGCAAGCGAGTCGTAGCGGGCGGGATCATAACGCTAGCTGGTCCGAAAGCCCACCGCAATCTATTCCTGGAGGTGACATGAAGCACGAATCTCACGTACACGCGGGCCACGGACATGTGATTGATCATTGCACGCATTCAACCCTGCAGGACGGCCCCGCGACACACGCTGAAGCGGCCCCTGTCGTATCCGAAGCTCTCTCGTCTGAACAGGTCGACGAGCCGTACTCAGGGACTGTCTATACCTGCCCGATGCACCCGGAAATCCGGCAAGACGCGCCCGGAAACTGTCCGAAATGCGGAATGGCGCTCGAGCCCCTGATGCCGTCGCTCGACGACGAGGGAAGTCCCGAGCTCGGCGATTTCAAACGCCGTTTCTGGTGGACCCTGCCGCTGACGGTCGCCGTGACCGCCTTGGCGATGGCGGGACACCGGCTCTTCGACGGCGGATTGGCTTACCAAAGCTGGATCGAGCTGGTATTGAGCACGCCCGTGGTGCTGTGGGCAGGCGCTCCTTTCTTCGTGCGTGGTGTTCAGTCGATCAAGAACCGCAGTCCGAACATGTGGACGCTGATCAGTACCGGCGTGGCCGCCGCGTATGGCTACAGCATCGTCGCCACTCTGGCGCCCGGCCTGTTCCCGTCGGATTTCGCCATGCACGGACGCATCGGCGTGTATTACGAAGCCGCGGCGGTAATCGTATCCCTGACCTTGCTCGGGCAGATCCTCGAGCTGCGCGCGCGCTCGCAAACCTCGGCGGCGATCAAGTCATTGCTGGGGCTTGCGCCCAAGACGGCGAGGCGCATCCGCGCCGACGGAGACGAGGAGGATGTCGAGCTGTCCCATGTTCACATCGGCGACATGTTGCGCGTGCGGCCCGGAGAGAAGGTGCCGGTGGACGGAAGCGTGCTGGAAGGCGAGAGCGCCATCGACGAGGCCATGCTGACGGGCGAGCCACTACCGGTCATGAAGAGGGCCGGCGACAAGGTCATCGGTGCGACGATCAATACGAGTGGCAGCCTGATCATCCGGGCTGAACGGGTAGGCGCGCAGACCATGCTGTCGCAGATTGTCCAGATGGTTGCGCATGCGCAACGCTCGCGGGCGCCCATGCAGCGCCTGGCCGACGTGGTGGCCGGCTACTTCGTCCTGACGGTGGTCGCCATCGCACTCCTGACCCTGGTCGGGTGGGGCCTGTGGGGGCCGGAGCCGAGTTGGGTGTACGGATTCGTCAATGCCGTGTCGGTGTTGATCATCGCCTGTCCATGTGCGCTCGGGCTGGCGACCCCGATGTCAATCATGGCGGCGACCGGCCGCGCCGCGACGCAGGGCGTATTGTTTCGCGACGCGGCGGCGATCGAAGCCATGCGCACGGTCGACACGATTATCGTCGACAAGACCGGCACGCTGACCGAAGGCAGGCCCGCATTCGATCGCGCGATCGCGGCCGAGGGGTTCGAGGACGACGAGGTGCTCCGGATCGCGGCGAGCATCGACCAGGGGAGCGAACATCCTCTTGCGCACGCCATCGTCGCCGCAGCCCGCGAACGCAAGCTGCAGCTGACCAAACCCGAGGCATTCGAATCGGCGAGCGGGATCGGCGTACGGGGTACGCTCGAGGGGCAGCGTGTCGCATTGGGCAATACCGCGCTGATGGACATCGAGAAGGTTGACTGGACGCCCCTGCGGCAGGCTGCCGAGGAGCTGCGGCATGCCGGCGCCAGCGTCATGTACCTGGCCCTGGACGGCCGTCTGGTCGGACTGCTGTCTGTGTCCGACCCGATCAAGGCAAGCACACAGGAGGCATTGACGGCACTACACGACGCGGGAATGACCGTCGTGATGGCGACCGGCGACGGTGTCACGACCGCGAAAGCGGTGGCGACGAGGCTGGGGATTTCGGAAGTGCATGGCGAGGTCAAGCCGCAGGACAAGCTTGCACTGGTCGAACGGCTGCAGCAAAGTGGCAAAGTGGTGGCGATGGCCGGCGACGGCATCAACGACGCGCCGGCACTGGCAAAGGCGGATGTGGGGATCGCGATGGGAACCGGTACCGATGTCGCCATCAACTCGGCCCACCTCACCCTGGTCAAAGGCGACCTGCGTGGGATAGCAAAAGCGCGGCTGCTGTCGATCGAGACCGTGCGCAACATGCGGCAGAACCTGGGCTTTGCGTTCGCATACAATGCGATGGGGATTCCCCTTGCGGCCGGAATTCTTTATCCTTTCACCGGGCAGCTGCTGTCGCCGATGGTTGCGGCTCTGGCGATGAGCCTGAGTTCGGTGTCGGTCATCGGTAACGCGTTGCGGCTGCGCCGGGGAAGGGAGTGAACAATTGTGTGCGGGGCGATGATTTCCCTCGCCACTGAACAGCGCTGTTCGCCTGCCGGGCGCCCGTCTTTTACTTGTTGGCCACGGAAAAGGACATATGGAGATTATCGTCACAAAAGGAATGCTCGATGTCATGATGGTCGCGGGCGCGATCTTTGGCGTGTGCGCAGCCGGATTCGTCGGTTATTCGGAGGTGCAACGCCGCCGCGGCCGCCGCCAAAAGGCGCAGCTTCGAGATGCCAGGTCTGGCAAAACACGGAACGGCTCTCGTTCGCGTGGGAAGCGGAGGTGACGAAGCCCGTGCTAGAACGGCGGTGGGAGATTCCCCCTACGATTATCATTCGGATCTGTCCGCTATTGCACGAGAACTAAATTGATAATTAAAACCGGTCTGCTCTTTATCGCCACCGCCGTAGCCGAAATCGTCGGTTGCTTTCTTCCATACCTGTGGCTGCGCAAGAGTGGGCCAGTCTGGCTTCTGCTGCCCGCAGCAGTCAGCCTCATCCTCTTCGTCTGGTTGCTGACCCTGCATCCCGCAGCAAGCGGGCGTGTGTACGCGGCCTATGGCGGCGTTTATGTCGCGACCGCGCTTGTCTGGCTAAGGTTTGTCGACGGGATCAAATTGTCGACAATGGACTGGGCCGGGGCTGTAATCGCGCTGTGCGGAATGGCGATTATCGTCTCCGGGTGGACTGTTGAAGGAAACTGAAGCCGTCTAGCGCTGGCCTTGCATCCCCACGCGAATCTTCTAACATTCCGGCAACCTTGTCGGTTTCACTCCCATTTCGCAGTCAGAACATTATTTTGTCACGGACCGATGAGGGAAATACTGCCTGATTCATACAAGATCAGCAGTCCCAGAGCGATGAGCACGAAAGGTACGACTCGGTGGCCATACCGGCGGATCGGCGCGCCAATCGTTTTGTGGTTGGTCAGCCAGTGCGCGGCGACCAGCCAGATCGCCGTCATGATGATGAAAACGATGCCGATCACCGTGATGTCATACCGGTCTCTCATCGAGAAAATCGGAACGTAAATACTAATATTGTCGGCGCCGTTCGCAACAGTGACGGCAGTGACAGCAATCATATTCCCACGACCGGCGGGCGTATCGATGTGTTCACCGTCTTCATTTTCGCCCGTATGTTTTCGCTGCTCCCACAGGGCCTTCAAACCCAGAATGATGGGCACGATGCCCAGCAAACCAACGTAAGCAGGTGATACAACCAACGCAATCAGCGATCCGACTACGCTTACGCCAAAAAGCACCGTAATCCCGATGTACTGCCCCAGCACGACATGACGGGATTTGAATTTTGGATCGGAAAAAAAACCTAGCAACACAAAGATATCGTCGATATTTGTGGTGGCAAACAGACCTGCGGCGATGCCAATTAGCGAGATATAGTGATCCATGTATTGTTGCAGCGGGGCAGGTAATTAATGCTGCATTATCCCTGCTACACCAGAACCTTGCATTTTCAATGGTACATGCGCTCATCGTGATTCACACTTGTGGAGACTTTAATTTGGCATTGAAGTCAATCCGAGGAGGGTGGGATCAAATCGATTTCAGCGCGAGGTGCAGTCCCGTCATCTTTCGCTCGAATGACCAGTGAGAAATCCTGGCTGTTACTTAGGCCCACTGGCGCCCCATGATCTGCGTTGGAATTTTTACCTAGCGCCGCGAACGTCGCGAGCGCAATACCTGTGGCGGTTATTATTGGCCAATACGCGGTTACAGCCGCGAAGTGGGCCATGCTGGCTCCAGCGGCTAATGCCATCAAGGAAGGCGCGATGATCGGGATGCAGCAACCGGCGCAGGATGCGACGGCCAAGCTGATCAACGCGGCGTCGCTCGACATCCACTTTCGTTTACGTGTGATTTCCATTTTATTCTCCCGGTGTTTGATAAGATGAACGATGAGACCTCAAGCAACTTGAGGTGCAAACGTTTTTTTCGGGGAAAGCATGACGGATGCAAGACTGACGATCGGAGCCTTGGCTGAACGTACCGCATGCACGGTGCCGACGATTCGCTACTACGAACAGATCGGCCTGTTGCCGCGTCCTGCCCGCGCGTCGAATGGTCATCGGTACTACCGCGATTCTGACCTGCAACGACTTGGCTTCATCAAACGCTGTCGTGATTTCGGTTTTCCGATTGAGCAGGTACGGACCTTGGCCTCGCTGTTCGACGACGGTGGAAGGGAGTGTATCGAGGTACGCGACGTGGCGAAAATTCACCTCGAAGAAGTACGTCGGAAGCTTCATTTGATGAAGGAGCTGGAATCGAGCCTGGAGTTCTTCGTTTCCCGTTGTGACGCAGCGTGCAACGGCGGACTGACGCGCGATTGCGTCATCTTCGACGATATCGCGCGTGCAGACGGTACGACCTCCTGTGCCGGATCATGTGCAGAGACACCGTCAGTCCGTTCCGCTACGTGCGGCACCGCTGCTTTCACCGCACGCGAACTGAAACGCTGACATCGGCTGCCGATGACTTCGCCGGAGACCGGCTCGGTTACATCCGAACACCATGGCGCGGCGTCAGATCCTGTTTACTGCTTAATAGAATCGTCCCAGCGAGACCGCCGATGAGAAACACCGTCGCGATCAGCTGGGCCTGCGTGGCTTGGAAGCCTGCAAACGAAAATACCGGGTTCACACGGATCTGCTCGATCAGCAAACGCTCCATGCCGGCCAGGATGAGATATACGGAAAATAGCCATCCTGCTTTGAAAGGATGCTTGCGAATGATCCACAAGAGCCCAAAACATAACAGGGCCAGCAGCGTTTCGTATAGCGGCGTGGGATAGACCCCGGGCTGTGCGATAACTTCTCCATAAATGTTGTTATCGTAAGTCTGAGCCCATAGCCAGGTAGGCAGCCACTCAGGTTTCAAGCTGAGGTCGGCGCGTATTCCCCAATCGCCATCGCCTGACACCTGGCAGCCGACACGGCCGATTGCATAACCCAGCATCATCGCTGGCGCGACAGCGTCAAGGATGTCGCGGACCTGCAGGTGCCAGCGACGAACATATACCAGCCCGGCAAGCGTTCCAAAAATCAGGCCACCGAAGACGCTGAGCCCCGACCGACTCAATATCATTGCCCAGGGCGACTCCAGAAATTGATCCACGTTCTCCAGGATGTGAAACAGCCGGGCACCCGCTATGCCGGCAAGGAAGACAACCAAGGTCAGATTCGGAACCAGTTCATGCGGTGGCTTCGAAATCAATACGATGGCCCCGTCGGCGTTTCGTGATTGACGGCTCCCAGCCTGAATCAGCCCCGCTTCCCACATGCGCCGCAACTCGGCGTTAAGGCAGGCGGCGGCAGCGATTGCCGCGCACGCTATGAAGAGGCCAAATGTCGCGATCGGGAGTGCCACGTCGTGACCAGTGAGGGCTTTTACTACATCGCTCAGGTAGGGAAAGGACATTGTTTCGCCATTCGATAAATATTGGTGAAAGGCGAGCTTAGTACCTGAAGTGGCTTTAGGTGCAATGAACATTGCGGCTTTCTCTGGCCGGCTTGACCTTCCAATGATGGTAAGGTGTACGGTGTGATCCTGCTGAACACTTACAGAGGAAACACCTTTATGTCGCACAAGGACTTGGTGGGCAACGGCCCTGCGATGATCAGTCTGCCGATCGAGGGCATGACTTGCGCTTCCTGCGTCGGGCGCGTGGAAGCGGCGCTTCGAAAGGTCGCAGGCGTCGACAGCGTTGCGGTCAACCTGGCTACCGAACGAGCCGAGGTACGGTCGAGCGGAGGCAGCGCAGTCGATCGGGCTGCGCTGGTTCAGGCAGTTGAGGCGGCGGGCTACGATGTCCCTGCGCAGACGATCGAATTGTCAATCGACGGGATGACCTGTGCGTCGTGCGTCGGCAGGGTCGAACGTGCGCTGCAAGCCGTGCCGGGCGTCGTTCGGGCCACCGTGAACCTGGCCACCGAACGAGCGACCGTTCGCGGGTTGGCAGCGGCCGACGCGCTTGTCGCAGCAATCGACAAGGCGGGCTACGAAGCCCGGATCGTCACTGCCATTGCACGGCCCGGCGATGACGACGCGACGGCCAGGAAGGATGCCGAGCGGCTGGCGATCAAGCGCGACCTGGTGCTTGCGTCCGTTCTTGCGCTGCCAGTGTTCATTCTCGAGATGGGCTCGCACCTGGTTCCGGCGATGCACCACTGGGTCATGGGCACGATTAGCCAGGCGCCAAGCTGGTACCTGCAGTTCATGCTGACGACAATCATTTTGCTGATCCCGGGCCGCCGTTTCTTTACCAAAGGTTTGCCCGCACTGGCGCGGCTCGCTCCCGACATGAATTCGCTAGTGGCGGTTGGCACACTGGCCGCCTATGCGTACTCGTCCGTCGCCACCTTCGTGCCGCGTGTTCTGCCGGTGGGTACGGTCAATGTCTACTACGAAGCGGCAGCCGTGATCGTGGCGCTAATCCTGCTGGGGCGCTATCTCGAGGCCCAGGCGAAGGGAAGGACGTCGCAGGCCATCGGGCGGCTGGTCGGTCTCCAGCCGACAGTTGCGCACGTGGTACGCAACGGACGCGCGAGCGATATCCCGATTGTAGAAGTCGCAGCAAATGATGTCGTCGAGGTACGCCCTGGGGAACGGGTACCGGTCGACGGTGAGATCATCGACGGCGACAGCTACGTTGACGAATCGATGATCACGGGGGAGCCCGTCCCGGTCAAGAAAAGCGCAGGCAGTGCAGTGGTAGGTGGAACCATCAATCAGACGGGCGCCTTCAGGTTGCGCGCCACCGCTGTGGGTGGCGACACGGTCCTCGCCCAGATCATCCGCCTCGTCGAGCAGGCGCAGGGCTCCAAGCTGCCCATCCAGGCTGTCGTCGACAAGGTAACGATGTGGTTCGTACCCGCCGTGATGGCTGCTGCCTTGCTCACCTTCCTGGCCTGGCTCGTCTTCGGCCCTGCGCCAGCCTTGACGTTCGCCTTGGTTAACGCCGTGGCTGTGCTCATTATCGCGTGCCCATGCGCCATGGGCTTGGCGACACCGACGTCGATCATGGTTGGCACCGGGCGGGGTGCGGAGCTCGGCGTTCTGTTCCGGAAGGGCGAGGCGCTGCAGCTGTTGAAGGATGCGAGGGTCGTAGCGCTGGACAAAACCGGCACCCTGACCGAAGGAAGGCCAGTACTGACCGACCTAGAAGTGATCGACTCCTTCGGGCGTGCGGACGTATTGGTCAAGATAGCATCCGTGGAGTCGCGCTCCGAACATCCGATCGGCCGCGCAATCGTCGAGGCTGCCGAGGGGGAAGGTATGGCGATCCGGGCGCCTGGCGAGTTCGAGTCGGTCACCGGCATGGGTGTACGCGCCAACGTCGGCAACATACGCGTTGAGATCGGCGCAGACCGCTACATGCGGTCCCTGGGATTGGATGTCGAAACCTTTGCTCAGTCGGCCGAGCAATTGGGTCGAGAAGGAAAATCGCCGCTGTATGCTTCGATCGATGGGCGTCTCGCTGCGATTATCGCCGTGGCCGACCCAATCAAGGCGAGCACGCCGGGAGCGATCGCGGCCCTGCACGCACTCGGGCTAAAGGTCGCAATGATTACGGGGGATAACGAACGCACCGCCAGGGCAATTGCCGCACGTCTCGGTATCGACGAGGTGGTTGCGGAAGTGCTACCCGTCGGCAAAGTGCAGGCGATCCAGCGCCTGCGCGCTACGCACGGGCATGTGGCCTACGTCGGTGACGGGATTAACGATGCGCCGGCGTTGGCCGAGGCCGATGTGGGACTTGCAATCGGTACCGGTACAGACATTGCGATGGAGGCCGCCGACGTGGTGCTAATGTCCGGCAGTTTACAGGGGGTTCCAAACGCTATCGCGTTGTCGAAGGCAACCATCGCCAACATTCGACAAAATCTTTTCTGGGCGTTTGCCTACAACGCGGCCTTGGTGCCGGTGGCGGCGGGAGTGCTGTATCCAGGCTATGGGGTATTGCTCTCGCCAGTCGTTGCTGCAGGTGCGATGGCATTGTCCAGTGTCTTTGTACTGGGGAACGCCTTGCGTTTGCGAGGCTTTAAACCGCCATTGATCGGCGCATGAAAACGGAGAACACATATGAACATCGGTGAAGCATCCAAGGCATCGGGCGTCTCGGCGAAGATGATCCGCTACTACGAAGACACGGGCCTGATCCCGGCTGCCGCTCGTACCGAATCGGGCTACCGTGCCTATGGGCGTAGCGACGTCCATCGCCTGGGTTTTATCCGTCGCGCCCGGGACCTAGGGTTTTCAGTGGCTGAAATCAGCGAATTACTCAGCTTGTGGAGTGATCGCTCGCGACAGAGTGCTGACGTTAAGCGGGTGGCAAAAGCTCACATTGCGGAGCTCGAGGATAGGATTGCAAGTCTGCGGGAAATGGCGGACACCCTTCAAGAGCTGGTCGACTGCTGCGCGGGCGACGAGCGGCCCGATTGTCCGATTCTGGCTAATCTTGAACACTACGTCGATGGCGACACGAAAGCGCCGCGGCATTCGGAAACGATGGCTGGCTTTCGCGACAAGGTACCCGCCCGCAAGTAGCGGGCACCGTGCTTGGCTCAGCCGCTGGAGCTGCGAATACCCCGAAGGATTATCACGGCCGGATGACCGGTCCTGCCCCAAGGACGGGGCAGGGATGTTATCAAGCGCTCGGTGGAAAACCTGCCTCGGTCAGAGCGTGCTCAATCTGGGAACGCGTAGCAGAGGCGACCACGTGCATTGTGCGGTTCGGCGGATCGGCGGTTACCTGTGCACCAGCGTCTACCGACTGAATCGCCTTTGTCACGCCTCTGGCGCAGCCGCCACAGGTCATATTTTCGATGTGAAATTCCATGCAAACCTCCTTGTGAGTGTGAGAACAAGCATAAGGCTTACAACGATGGGAAGGTCAAGGGCTGATTTGTTGGTGAAACGGAGCGCATTAGGTACTCGATCGGCCTTGCTCCCAAAACTGGGGCTTGGCATTCCCCCACTAGCCCGGACACGTTCGACAGGTATGATGCCCCTATCGGAGGTGTGACACCAGTGACTTGTCATACCGTTTCGGTGGCGGAAAACGGCCGCAGCTCACACCTGCTTAGTTACTAAATGTGAGTAATCAAGAGTACACTGCAAGACACAACAACAAATCTGAGAAGGGCATGAGTACTCAAAAATTCTACTCGTACAGACTTTCGTTCCAGTTTTCTCGCAAAGGCGTTCTTGACGTTGATGAGTCTGAAGCAACCTCCGAGTGCCAAATTGCGATGAAAACCTCCGACTCGGTTCCTCATGCGTTGATCTCAAGGGGCGCGCCTCTATGCAATGCAGACGCGTTTCAGTTGTGCCACGGCGGCTATGCCTCTCCTGAAGAGGCGTGGACAGTGGCCCAAGCCGACGCCGTAGCCTTGTGTTTGCTGGCCGCTGATTTAGGGCTTGGCGTCGATATCGGAGGTATAGACATAGGTCCTTATTCGCCCGCCAAGGCGGCACCAGGAGGACTGACCTTTAGCGAAACTATGTTCAAGAATCTAGAGGAAGAGCACAACGTAAAGACCATTGGCCAGAAGCGCGGGATTACGGTTATCGAACACTCGAGTCGGAAGCAAGGAATCGTAAGTGCCGAGGTCCAGGGCGGCCTACTTATAGATCACGGACTTACGCCAATCGGCCTACTGCAACTGTGGTCGCTAATGGGGCAGCAGCAAGTGCAGCTTTCCGAGAAGGGATCTCTAGCCCTTGAGTTGTATAACAACTCTTTTTTTGAAAGCAGTCCCCGCACAACGTTTCTTACGCTCATTCAGATGCTGGAGTGTCTGTCAGAACGCCTTCCGCGTGCTGACGCAATACTAGGCCATGTAGAACTGTTGCGAACAGCTACAAAAGCCGCTCGAGACACTGCCAAAATTAATCAAAATACCGAGGAGCAAGCTGCATTTGAGCGCATAATGAGTTCGCTCGCCGAATTAAGGAAGGAATCGATAACTCAATCGATTCAAAACTTAACAGAGGCATGCTTGCAGGGAAATGTCATTTTAGACAAAACACCTGCTGACTTCATCAAGGCTTGTTATACGGCCCGCGGTGAGTTGACGCACACCGGCAAAACATCACTCACAAATGCAGAATTTTTGACACTTCTGACAGCACTCCGCCAAGTCTGTCTCAGGGTGCTTCGGCACACGATCGGCTACCAGTCCGTAGAAATTCCTCACACGGCAGTAACCGGCCCACGCTTGCTGGGCTCAATTCTCTTTACCGAGCGGAGCAACCGTACCGTAGCTGAAGTAGAGTCCAGAATTCGCGAGAAGACACCCGCCAGCTAGGCGCCAGGCATCAGTAGTGGACACTCATCAACTAGGCTACTACCTCCTCGAGTCGCAAAGTAACCGGGAAATATATATTAGGACAATTAAGATAACTGAACCGGCCCGGGTTTTGTGGAGGCTCCATTGTTTGAGAGAATGGGGCTATGAAGAAACAACCCAAGTATTCCCCGAAGTCATCAAGCGCGCGGTGCGCATGGTCAGCGAGGCCGCCAGCGAGTACAGCTCTCAGTGGGCAGCGATCGAGTCCATCGCAGGCAAGATCGGCTGCACACCTGAAACTCATCGATTTCACCTATGTCTTGAAGTGGCAAGGCTTCGTGTACGTGGCCTTCGTCATCGACGTTTTTGCCCAGCGCATTGTCGGTTGGCGAGTCAGCAGTTCGATGCGAACCGACTTCGTGCTCGACGCACTGGAGCAGGCGCTGTACGCACGTCAGCCCGAACGGAACGAGCAGGTCCACCATAGCGATAAAGGCTCGCAATACGTGTCGATAAAGTACAGCGAGCGCCAGGCAGAAGCTGGCATCGAACCGTCTGTGGGCAGCAAGGGCGACAGTTACGATAATGACTTGGCTGAGACGATAAATCGCTCTATAAGGCTGAACTGATCCACCGCCACACTCCCTGGAAAACGCGCGAGGTTGTCGAACTGGCCTCGCGGGAATTGGTGTCCTGGTTTAACCACCATCGACTGCTGGAGCCGCTCGGCTATATACCGCCGGCCGAAGCTGAGGCAAACTATTGCAAGTAACTGAGCAATCAGGCCATTCCGGCCTGACTCAAACTAACCGCCTCAAGAAAGCCGGGGCGATTCATTACTTCGTTTTTGGTGGCGTAACCTCCGTTTTCACTGATCTGGTTGCTGGTGGAGGAGGTGGGGGGGGCGGGGGCGGTTTAGTTTGCATGAGGACGTGGTGGTGGTGGTGGTGGTGGTGGTGAAGGACGCCGGTCATCACGAACGAGTCTTGTCGGTGGTGGAGGTGGTGGAGGCGGTGGCGATGGTTTAGTTGTCATAGATACTCCCTTTTGTGAAACAATCACGATCTCAGTAGGCTTGGTATGCAGTGATTTGTCAAGCATTCCAAAAAAATAAAAGATAAATGTCAGCGAAACGCAAGTAATAGCCCAAAGGAAGTATTTAATGGACAAATGGTATTGATAAGATCTCGTCGCATTCAATCCGGCATTTACTGACGCGCATTCTATGTATTTATTTAACACAGCGTCTTCTAATGCGCCTTCTATCAAGCCAGCCCTTTCTTGCTCCTCTTCGCCTTGATACAAGGTTACGCAACTATCGTAGTAACCTTTCCATTCTGTTGAAAAGGAAGTCATATTGTAGGTATGACCCCAAGCGGCCTTGACGCAAAAATAACCACTGATAATAATAAAGATCGCCGAGGTTATGCAGGCGCCTACAAATAGATATGCCCACCCATCCTTATTATCCCTTTCAAAGTTTTGAATCATGAAGCCGAGGGCGCCAATGATAGAGATCAGCAGTGCCAGCGGTATCTGTATCCGCGTATTCATCTGCTCTCTCGACTCCAACTCGTGAAAATATAATTTTTCGAAGAACTCAAATCTCGATCGGCGGTCCATGAAATATCGCTTTGCATAAGTAATGTATACGCACTTGCCAACTATCCGGAGTCGGTACCATATATATTGCCTATGGCCAACGATTAAGTTTCAGTAATAGGAACTGGAATGCGGTCACGTGCGACGCAAATTCCTTGACGGATAATGTAGCACTCAACAAAATGCCTTCCGGGGAAGGACGTGGTTTCGGTTCGTTCCTGGCGTCCGTCGTCCCCGAGGAGTTGTCCTCGAATCCCACGTTCTTCTGCAAAAGGGCCACGGTTCCGTACCTTCCATAGAACATTATATGGTTGTGGAACATTGCACTCTACAATATGAAAACGCAGTTTCCTGTTTAGTTGAAGCCATGGGAACGTAGTTTCGATAAAGCGGAATACGCGTTCACGCGAACCGCGAAACAGAACTTCGCATGCCAGCCCAAGCTCATACTGAATGTCGACTGGATACTCATCCTCGACAAACTGTTCAGTAGAGCGCGCGCTACTTGCTTTTGTAACAGCTTCAGTGGCTATTGCGGAAGTAGCTGTACTTGGGAAGTGACGTCCAAAAATCTTTTTCCAAGCTTTTTCCTTCGCTCTGTCTGTGTCAGCGTCCAGTGCTTCCTGCGCCTTCTGTGCGGCTTTTTTTGCTTTGGATTGAAATCGGCCACTAGTATAAACGCGGTCATCGCTGCCTGGAGCTTTCCAGTAGTTCTGGTCTGCTTGTTCACTGAGGTAGTCAAAGAGTTCTTTTACCAGCAACGGATAACTAGCATATCCCTTATTATCGAAACTTGTATTTCCTTTAAAGAAGTTGTAGCACAGGGTATCGATGAGCATGCCGCTCATGGCAGCGCCATGCTTATTCTTCCATGCACGTACCATTTTGCATACGCGTTTGAGGTTGCGGCTGGAGCGGTCATGAATATCCTGAACGGCTTCTATTTCGTCCCGCGGGTGGCACCATTTCCAACTTCCGCCGTCGTTTGCATCTGGATATTTGTAGCGGCGATCCGCCTCTACAAAAGTTGGTAACACTTCGACTCTGTAATTCTTGAAATCGACAGTAACAACTTGGCCGTCGGAACGAATAGGAGTATTTGGATATAAAACCTTTAATTTTTCTCGAATCTCATCAAGGAGAATCTTCTGGCAGTTGCCAGGGCGCTTTTGAATGCGATCATGGACGGCCCAAGGCAACTCGAATGCCATGTCAAGATCGCTGACTCCGTGAATAGCAGTGTTGCGGCCGTACGATCCTACTTGTAAGCAGTGCGCATATTCTGACTCTGTGTCCCAGTAGTCCTTGTTCAAGCGCCTTGTTATCGCCAGATATCTGCCGGAGATCTCTTCAGAATTTTTTACTGACAAATTTTTACGGAACTGTTCAAATAGCGTTGCACTCAAAGTGATTCCAATTAGCAGAAAGATTTATAAAATGACATATATCCGAACGTGCATACGCTTGCGATGAGTATTCCAGAAAGAGTTAAAGTGGTCGTTAAGGGGATCTTGTCTTTAAAAAAGCTAAATTCAATCTGTTCTTCGATCCAGCCGATCTGTTGTTGCCAAAAAAATTTGTAGTGTGCAGCGGTATCGCTTAAAAATATTTGTCGCGAGATACCGGCTCCATTAGCCGCTGATCGAATGCGAGTGTACTCAACTACACACGATGAGAAATCGGAATCGATCGGCATTGACTTTACATGCGAGTAGATCGAGCGCAACTCCTGAAAGTGCTCCGTCAGCTTTTCGCCGGCTTTCATATATGCAGCCTTGTCATAGAAACTCATGTACAGGCTTGCAACGGCCAAAATTATAAGCATTGCCGAAGGAAGCTTCTCGCTCAAAGTTGAAAAAACGAGGGCTAAAACTCCGATCGCGAGCGATATAAAGCCAATCCACCCAGGAATTTTGTCGACAAACTCTGCCGTGGCAAAGTGCTTTTTTGCCCCATAGCCAACGTTATATCCAGATTCAGCGATCTGTTTCAGCAGTTCTGCTTGATTCATTTAGGGTCTGCGCAAATGCGGGTTGTGGGACTGTTGGTGAAAGTGCCGTAAGGAAAGATGCGACGGTTTCCCAGAAACGTATGTCGCTTGTGGAAAATAATTCTAAAGTAAAACGATGGTAAAGTGAGAGTTATCCACAATTCTGGTGCCAAGGTCGGCACTTTCTAATATGCCGATGCCTAATTTCGAGCAAGCCAATGTGCTCGCTTACGAGGATGTTCTTCGATTGCTCAGGGACAGGGTTCGATTTGAGCGAGGACGTCTCGGCTTCTCGCAGGCAGATTTCGCTGTCTCGTGTGGAGTTCCGCTCCGCACGTACAAGCGATTTGAGCTTGGCGAGTGTGATTCGTTAGGGGTGCTAATACGGATAGCACAGGGCTTTGGTCGAGCGCCTGGTTTCGATATGCTGTTTCCACCACAGCCGGTTGTAATGGCCCCCCGGCGAATGGATGCAGCCCTGTTGAGTATCCGGAAAAAGCTGGACGCAGAGGTGAGTAAAAGAGGCGTCGAGCAGGCCGAAGCGGCGTTGAAGTAAGGCGGAGCACACCAGAAAGCTTGGCCGGTCAGCCGCTGCGAGCCATGTTCTTGCTAAAGCTCATCTGCAACGTGCGGAAGCTCCAAGAGGTGTATATTATTTTGAAAAATTGAGGTAGGCCCTGCACTCGCCCTGCCCAGGCGGCGGGTGCACTGAGCAATTCGGGCGCCGTTTCCGGCTCAGTTAGGTAGGCAGCGAGGATGGACCGACCACGGTTTAGAGCCCTAAGGACCACAGCAACCTAAAATGGCGCGTAGTCAAAAAATGGACAACATGGTTCGAATTTGTCCATCACCAAGAACATTTCGATGGACATGCGAGAAATTCTATGTGCTTGATTTGTTTGAGGAAAAGGTTGTCCATTTAGGGGGAACTTGGGTGTGGGGGGCCAGCCTGCGCCTGTTCGGCGGCATCCGCGCCCTGTGCCGGCGCGTGCGCGCCAGCCTGCGCGCGCTGGGCTTTTCCGGCTACCTCAGCTGCGCGCCCACCGCCCGCGGCAGCTGGATGCTGGCGCGCCGCCGTGCCGGGCGCGTACTCACGGTCGCCACCCTCACGCGCCGCCTCGACCGCCTGCCAAGCACGCTGCCGCCGCCCGCACGCAGCTATGCCGGCTGGTTCGAAGGCATCGGCTGCTTCGACATCGGCGCCATGCGCCGCCTGCCGCGTCCCGGCCTGCAGCGCCGCTGCGGCCGCGCGCTGCTCGACATGCTCGATGCCGCCTACGGCATGGCGCCTGAACTCTTCGAATGGATCGAGGCGCCCACCGTCTTTCACGCGAAGATCGAACTGTTCGACCGCATCGAGAACGCCGAACAATGCCTGCAAGGCGCCGAGCGCCTGGTGCAGCAACTGACCGGCTGGCTGTGCGCGCACCAGCTCGCGGTCGAACGCATCACGCTGCTGCTCGAGCACGAGCGGGGCAAGGTGGCGCGCCCACCCACCGCGGTCGAGATCGCGCTGGGCGAACCGACCTGGCGCAACGAGCACCTGATGCGCTTGCTGAAGGAGCGCCTGGCGCAGGTGGTGCTGGAGGCGCCGGTCATCGGCCTGGCGCTCGACGCCCCCCAGTTGCAGCCGATGGCGCCGCCAAGCGAGTCGCTCTTTCCGGAACCCGGCGGCAGCGAGGAAGACCGCGTGCGCATGCTCGAACTGCTGGTGGCGCGCCTCGGACCGGACAATGTGCTGCAGGCGCTGCCCCAGGCCGACTACCGGCCGGAAGTGGCGAATGCCTGGGTGCCGGTGCAGCAGAAGGTGCGCGAATCCGTGCGTGCCTCGCAGATGCCGGCGGACGTACAAAGCCTGCCGCGCCCGACCTGGATCCTGGCCAAGCCGATCGCGCTGCTCATGCGCAATCACCGGCCGTTTTATGGCTCGCCTTTAAAAATGGCGTCGACGCCGGAGCGCATCGAGGCGGGCTGGTGGACGGAACCGCAGACGCGCGATTATTTTATTGCGGAGGGGCAGGATCACACCTTGTACTGGGTGTACCGGGAGCGGATCGTGGGGGCGAGCGAGGATGCGAATCCGCGGTGGTTTTTGCATGGACTGTTCGGGTGAGCCGCTGCGACACCAGACAGGTCTCGCCAGGCAAAGGGAAACGCGCCGTTTTTTGTTTGATCTTCATCAACGGAAATCACGGGATCGACGCCCATATTGAACATCGGCCGTCTTCGCGCAGGTGCCGGAAATGCAGATGTCGCTCAGCGAAAAGCTTCGCCGGGTCAAGCACAAGGGCAGCGCCGCCGTCCTGCTGGTGCTGCTGGCGGGCGCCTATGCGGCGCGCCCGCTGCTGTTCGGACCGGAAGTGCAGGTGTATGCGGTCGAGCGGCGCGAGCTGGTGCAGACCGTGGTCGCCACCGGTCGCGTGGAAACGCCCTTGCGCGTCGAGATCGGCAGCCAGGTGACCGGCACCATCGCGGCGATCCCGGTGGACGAAGGGCAGGCGGTCAGGGCGGGGCAGGTCCTGATCGAACTCGAGCCTGACGAAGCACGCGCCGCGGTCGAGCAGGCGCGCGCCGCCGTGCTCCAGGCGCAGGCGCGGCTGCAGCAACTGCGCCAGCTCAGCCTGCCGGTCGCCGAGCAGGCACTGCGCCAGGCCGAAGCCAACCTCGGCAACGCGCGCCGCCAGTACGCGCGCAGCCAGGACCTGTTTGCCCGCGGCTTCGTCGGCCAGGCGGCGCTCGACGAGGCCCGGCGCAGCCTGGACGTGGCCGACAGCCAGGCCGCCAGTGCCCGCATCCAGGCGCGCAGCATGGGCGAGCAGGGCAGCGATGTGCTGATGGCGAAGGCCACCCTGGAGCAGGCCCGGGCCGCCCTGAAGCAGGCGCGCGCCCGCCTCGCCTACACGACCATCACCGCCCCCGTCGACGGTGTGCTGATCGCCCGCCAGGCCGAGCGCGGCGCCGTCGTCCAGCCGGGCAAGGTGCTGATGGTGCTCTCGCCCAAAGGCCGGACCCAGCTGGTGGTCGACCTCGACGAACGCAACATCGCCCTGCTGCGCATCGGCCAGAACGCGCTGGCCTCGACCGACGCCTATCCGCAAGAACGTTTCGGCGCGCGGCTGGTCTACATCAATCCGGCAGTCGATCCGCAGCGCGGTTCGGTCGAGGTCAAGTTCGACGTCGAGCGCCCGCCCGCCTACCTGCGCCAGGACATGACGGTATCGGTCGACATCGAGGTGGCGCGGCGCGCGAATGCGGTCGTGGTGCCGACCGAAACCGTGCACGACCTTGCCGGACGCGCGCCCTGGGTGCTGAAGGTCGTCGGGCGGCGCCTGCGGCGCCAGCCGGTGGCCACCGGCATCGGCGGCGCCGGCAGTACCGAGATCCTGGACGGCCTGCAGCCGGGCGAGCTGGTGGCCCCCGTCTCCGGCGCCTTGTCCGAAGGCAGCCGCGTGCGCCCGGCCGTCGCTGCGCACAGTGCACGCAGCCTTGGAGGCTGAGATGCCTTTCGAATGGATCGCCGCCGTCCGTTTCCTGCGCGAAGGCCGCATGCAGTCGCTGTTCATCATCGTCGCCGCGGCGATCGGAGTGGCGGTGATCGTGTTCATGTCGGCACTGCTCACCGGCATGCAGGCCAACCTGTTTCGCCGCGTCCTCAGTTCGCAGCCGCACATCGTGCTCGAGCGGCCCAAGGATGCGGCGCGCGCGCTGCGCCAGGCGCAGGCCGGGCAGGCGGACGCGGCCATCCTGCAGACGCCCCTGCAGCGGCCCGACGTGATCGACCAGTGGCAGAAAGTGCGCGACGAGATGCGCCTGCGCAGCGACATCCTGGCAGTCGCGCCCACCCTCAGCGGTCCTGCATTCGTGCTGCGCGGGGCCACCAGCCAGTCGGTCTCGGTGACCGGCATCGACCCGGAGCAGTACGTCCGGATCGTGCCGCTGCCCGAAAAAATCGTTGCCGGCACCTACTGCATGAGCACGACCGACGTGCTCGTCGGGCAGACGCTGGCGAGCGACCTCGGCGTGCGCCTGGGCGACAAGCTGCGCCTGCAGGCAGCCAGCGGCACCGTCATCCTCGACATTGCCGGCATCGTCGACCTGGGCAGCCGCGGCGCCAACCAGCGCGCCGTCTACGTGCTGCTGGCCACCGCGCAAAACCTGCTGCACCTGACCGGCGGCGTCTCCAGCATCAACCTGACGGTGCCGGATCCCTTCGACGCCGAGACCGTCGCCCGCTCGGTGGCCGGCCAGACCGGCCTGGAGGCGCTGAGCTGGATCGCCGCCAACAACCAGTTCTTCCTTGGCATGAACGCGCAAAAATTTACGAGCGAGCTGATCCGCATCTTCGTCGACCTGTCGGTGGCGGCCGGCATTGCCAGCGTGCTGGTCGTGTCGGTGGTGCAGCGCTCGAAGGAAATCGGCATCCTGCGTGCGATGGGGGGCTCGCGCGGCCAGATCATGCGCGTGTTCCTGCTGCAGGGCGCCATCGTCGGCCTGCTCGGCTCGGTCGCCGGCTCGGCCATGGCGACGCTGCTCGTGCTGATCTGGCGGCTGGCGGCCAGGAATCCGGACGGCACGCCGATGTTCGTGCTGCAGATCAGCCCCAGCCTGTATGTGCTGGCGACGCTGGTGGCCACCCTGACCGGACTGGTGGCGGCCGTCACGCCGGCATTGCGTGCGGCCCGGATGCTGCCGGTGGAGGCAATTCGTGGCTGAGGACGTCCTGCGTGTGGAAGGCGTCACCAAGTCCTATGGCCTGGGCACGCCTGCCGCCACCGAGGTGCTGCACGGGATCGACCTGCGCCTGGCGCGCGGCGAGTTCGTCGCGTTGATGGGGCCTTCGGGGTCGGGCAAGAGCACTTTGCTCAACATCATCGGCCTGCTCGACCGCCCCAGCAGCGGCAGGCTGTTCATCGACGGCCGCGACACCGCCATGCTCGACGACGACGCGCTGACCCGCTTGCGCGGGCACAGCATCGGCTTCGTGTTCCAGTACCACTACCTGATTCCCGCCTTTACCGCGCTGGAGAACGTCATGATGCCCGAACTGCTCGCGCGCGGCCGCCCCGACGCGGCGATGCGCGCGCATGCGCGGCAGCTGCTCGAGCATGTCGGCCTGGCGCAATGGCGCGACCACCTGGCCAACAACCTGTCGGGCGGGCAGCAGCAGCGCGTGGCGATCGCGCGCGCGCTCGCACTGCAGCCGCCGCTGGTATTGGCCGACGAGCCGACCGGCAACCTCGACACGCAATCGGCCGCCGCCGTGTTCGCGCTGATGCGCCGCGTCAGCGCCGAGAGCGGCGCCGCCTTCCTGTTCGTCACCCACAACCTGGCGCTGGCGCAGCGCTGCGACCGCATCGTCGAACTGGTCGACGGGCGGATTGCCGGCTGACGCAAGCGCAGACCGGTGGGGGCGGCGGAGCAAGGCGATGCGCGCCGGTTCCTGCATGGCCTGTCCGGATGTACGGCTTGGCAAACATGGCCAAGCGTCAAGCGCCGTGGCCGAAGACGGCCCCGGCGCCGTCGAGGATGCGGCGCACTGCCGGGTGGCTTTCGCGCCGTTCGACCGACACGGCGTAGAAGTGCTCGACGATGGTGTCGATCGTGCCGACGGCTTCCAGTCCGTTTTCCTTGCACACGATATCGGCGAGCACCGTCGGCGCCACCATGAAACCGCTGGCGGCCCGTGCGAAGGACTTCAGCAGGGCGCCGTCGTCGAATTCACCCACGGCGATCGGGCGCAGCGCGTGGCGCTCGAACCAGCTGCGAAGCTGGCTGTGGATGGCGGCGTCCTGGCCCGGCAACAGGAAAGGCGCCTGCTTCAGGCGCTGCGGGAACGGGCCCGGCCAGGCGCTGCACAGGTCGGGGTGGCCCATCACGGTCAAGGTACTCGAACCGAGCAGGTGCGTGTAGCCGCGGATTGCGCCTCCGGGCGGCAGGCCCTGGTCGGCGATGACGAGGTCGAGCTTGTGCGCCGTGAGTTCAACCATCAGGGCATCGAACCGGCCTTCCTTGCAGATCAGGCGCATCCCCAATCCTGCCTCGTGCGCCGGCTGCAAGAGGCGGAAGACCATCGTCTTCGCAATCATGTCGCAGATGCCTACCCGCAGCGTTTCCGAAGCGAATACGCCGCGCCGCACGGCTTGTTCCAGCTCATTTCCCAGGTCAAAGATCTGCGTGGCATAGCCCATCACGGTCTTGCCCGCCTCGGTCAGCTCCAGCCCGCGGCCCTTCTTCTGTAACAGCGGCTCGCCCAACTGGTCTTCGAGGACCTGCAACTGCATGCTGATTGCCTGCGCCGTCACATGCAATTGCTCGGCCGCCCGCGCCACCGACCCGTGGGTGGCGACCGCCTTGAAGTAATGGAGGTGCTTGTAGTTAATCATGCAATCCTCAATAAAAACTGATCTTTTATCCGATATTAATTGATTTTACTTTGAGTTTGCACGCTCCTATAGTGGACTTGTATTCCACTTTGATGAGGTCACCATGCATACCTATCCCACCGACAGTCCCACTGCCATCAGCCGCCTGCTGGCCCTGACCATGATCGTCGACGGCCACGTGAGCCCGTCCGAGGTGCGCGCCATGCACGACGCCGCCTTCCTGGGTCAGGTCGGGGTCGACGCCGATACCTTCGACCATACCCTGCGCGAACTGTGCGAGGACCTGCTTGACACGGCTGTCAACCGCTGCGCCGGCATCGTCGAGATCGACCCGGCGCTGCTCGATGGCCTGCTGGACGAGGTCCGGGACCCGCTGCTGCAGATCTGCGTGTGGCAGGCCATGGCCGGTATCGTTCGGGCCGACGGCCGCATCGACGAGCGCGAGACGACGCTGGTGCGGCGCGCGGCCAGGACCTGGTTCGGCACTGAGGCGGGCAGGCAAGGTGGCCGGACCGTCCCGACGGGAAGCGTTTTATAATCGGCAGCGCAGCGGCAACGACCTGCGGCGCCCATTGCCGGCCTTGCGTAAGGAGGAGACGCAATGATGGAAGTCCTGATGTTCTTGCTCGGGCTGGTCCTGCTTGTGGTCGGCGCCGAAGCACTGGTGCGCGGGGCGTCCCGCCTCGCGCTGTCGGTGGGCATTTCTCCGCTCGTGGTTGGACTCACCGTGGTCGCCTTCGGCACCAGTTCGCCCGAAATGGCAGTCAGCGTGCAGTCGGCCCTGGCCGGAAGCGCCGACCTGGCGCTGGGCAATGTCGTTGGCAGCAATATTTTCAACGTCCTGTTCATCCTTGGC
The DNA here is from genome assembly GCF_059134155.1 of Massilia sp. FBCC-B171. Classification (NCBI taxonomy): domain Bacteria; kingdom Pseudomonadati; phylum Pseudomonadota; class Betaproteobacteria; order Burkholderiales; family Oxalobacteraceae; genus Massilia; species Massilia sp. FBCC-B171. The sequence goes on from NZ_CP101443.1 coordinate 1,525,228, forward strand.
GTGTCCGCCCTGATCGTGCCGCTGCTGGTGGCGCGCCAGCTGGTGCGCCAGGAAGTGCCGGTCATGATTGGCGTCTCGCTGCTGCTGCTGGCGCTGGCACTGGACGGGCGCATCGGCCGTGGCGACGGCGCATTGCTGACCGGCTTGCTGCTGGCCTATACCGCGTTCCTGGTCCGCCAGTCGCGCCAGGACCGGGCTGGCGGTGCCGGCCTGCTCGACGACACGCTGGCACCGCCCGCGCCCTGGGAACGCCACCCGGCAGCGCAGCTGCTGCTCATCGCCGCCGGGCTCGGCGCGCTGGTGCTGGGCGCCACCTGGCTGGTCGACGCAGCGGTCAGCTTCGCGAAATACCTTGGCGTCAGCGAACTGGTCATCGGCCTGACCATCGTTGCGGCCGGCACTTCGCTGCCGGAAGTGGCCACATCGATCATCGCGGCGCTGCGGGGCCAGCGCGATATCGCCGTCGGAAACGTAGTAGGAAGCAATGTCTTCAATATTCTCGGCGTACTGGGCCTGTCCTCCATGGTCAGCCCTGCGGGGATCGAGGTCGCCCCGTCGGTGCTGGCCTTCGACCTGCCGGTCATGCTCGCCGTGGCGCTGGCCTGCCTGCCGATCTTCTTTACCGGTGGCCTGATCGCGCGTTGGGAGGGCGCCCTGTTCTTCGGGCTGTATGGCGCCTACATGGCCTATGTGCTGCTGGCCGCCCAGCAGCATGACGCCTTGCAGCCGTACAGCAGCGTCATGCTGACGGCGGTGCTGCCTCTGCTTGCCCTGACCCTTGCGCTGCTCGCCTGGCGCGAGTGGCGCGGCCAGCGCGGCGCCTGAGCCGGACCTTCCACTTCGGCAGGACGACGACATGGACCACGCAGCGCTCCCGGCGGCACCGCAGGCGATATGGATCCGCTGGGCCTGGCTGCTGCCGCTGGCCTTGCTGCCGGTGGTGGCGAGCCTGCCGGCCGAGCCTGCCAGCTGGTCCGTGCCCTGGGTCGCGCCGCTCGGCGTGCGCCTCGGTTTCGCCGCCGATGGCCTGGCGCGCCTGTTCCTGCTGCTGGTGTGCGGGGTGGGCGCGGCGGTGCTCGCCTATACGCCCGGCTACCTGCGCGGCCATGCCCGGCTCGGCCAGTTGATGGGCCTGCTGATCGGATTCACGCTGGCCATGATCGGGGCCATCCTGGCCGACGACCTGCTGCTGCTGTTGCTGTTCTGGGAAGCGACCAGTGTGCTGTCCTTCCTGCTGGTGGGCTTCGGGCACGACAGCCCGGACAGCCGCGACAGCGCGCGCCAGGCGCTGCTCGTCACCGGCGCCGGCGGGCTTGCGCTGCTTGCCGGGATTGTCCTGATCCTGCTGGCCGCGCCCGCACTGCGGCTGAGCGACCTGGCCCATCTCGATCCGGCCGTGCTGGGCGATCCCCGCTTCCAGGCCGGCGTGGCGCTGGTGCTGGCCGGGGCCATGACCAAGTCGGCCCAGTTTCCATTCCACTTCTGGCTGCCGGGTGCGATGGCCGCGCCGACGCCGGTCTCGGCCTATCTGCACTCGGCCACGATGGTGAACCTCGGCGTGTACGTGATGGCGCGCTTCGACGAGGCCATGGGCGCGACGCCCTGGTGGGAAGCGGCGCTGCTGTCGATCGGCACCGTGACCGCCTTGTGGGGCGCCGTGCAGGCCCCCCGTGAACGCGACCTCAAGCGGCTCCTGGCCTGGTCCACGGTCTCCGCGCTGGGTACGCTGACGGTCCTCATCGGCCTGCCCAACGAACTGGGCGCGCTGGCTTTCGCCGCCTTCCTGCTGGCCCATGCGCTGTACAAGGCGCCGCTGTTCTTCGTGGCCGGCAACGTCGACCATGCCACCGGGACGCGCCTGATCGACCGCCTGCGCGGACTGCGCCATGGCATGCCGGCCAGCGCGCTGGCGGCCCTGCTGGCGGGCCTGTCGATGGCCGGGTTGCCGGCCACGGCCGGCTTCGTCGCCAAGGACAGCATCAAGGCCGCCAAGGAAGTAAGCGAGGTGCTGTGGGTGGTCGAAGGCGCCAGCCTGCTGGTGAGCTCGGTCGGCGTGGCCGTCGCCAGCGTGGCGGTGGTGCGCATCTTCTTCGGCCGCCCGGCGCACCCCGCGGGCCGCGCGCCGCACGAAGGCGGCTGGCGGCTCACCTTGCCGCCCCTGGCCCTGGCCGCCATCGGCATTGCGCTCGGCCTGTTCCCGGCGCTGGCCGAAGCGCTGGTGACGGACGCTGCCCGCATGATTTCCCCGGCGCTCGGACGCGCCGATGCCTCCCTGGAAGCCGACTGGCTGCTGCGCATCGAGAGCTTCGCCGCCGTCTGGCTGGTCGGGGCGCTCGTGTACGCCCGCTGGAACGCTCTGGCGCGCATCCTCGGGCGCCTGCACGTGCTCGACGGCGCTGGCCCGGCCGCCGCCTACGGCGCCGCACTGCGTGGCCTGAAGCACGTGGCCGGCGTGCTGGCGCGCGCCCAGCAGGGGCGGCGCCTGAGCCGCTACCTGGGCGCGACGGTCGCCGCCACGGTGCTGCTGTCGGCGCCATGGGCGTTCGGCTTGCAGGTGCCTGCGCCTGCGCCGCTCCAGGCCGGCGGTGCCGGGGTGCTGGTGGGGTGCGCCGGCGCCATTGCCGGGGCCATGCTGGCGGTGCGCGCGCGCGACACGCTCGGGCGGCTGCTCGGCGCCGGCGCGGTCGGCGCCGGCAGCGCCATGGTCTTCCTGTTCCGCGGCGCCCCCGACCTGGCCTTGACCCAGTTCGCGGTGGAGACCGTCTTCGTGGTGGTGGCCGCGGTCGCCCTGCACCGCTATCGGCAGCGGCAGGACATCGGCGTGGAGCGGGGCGGCGTGGAGCGGGGCGGCGCGGGGCGGGGCGGCGCGGGGCGGGGCCGCGCCTGGCGGGCCGGCATCGCCCTGGCCTTCGGCCTGCTGCTCGGCGCCGTGCTGCTGGCGCTGTCCGGCCGGCCGCTCGACCCCGCCATGGCCGATTACTTCCTCGCCCAGAGCGTACCGCAGGCGCACGGCCGCAACGTGGTCAACGTCATCATCGTCGACTTTCGTGCACTCGACACGCTCGGCGAGATCCTGGTGGTCATGCTGGCGGCCCTGGCTGCCTGGCCGCTGGCGCGCCGCCTGCCGCTCGGGAGAAAAAACCGATGAATGCGCCGCGCTCGATCGTGCTGGAAACCACCATCTCCTTGTTCTACTGGATCATGCTGGGTGCGGCCCTGTGGCTGCTGCTGCGCGGGCACAATGCGCCCGGGGGCGGCTTCGTCGCTGCCCTGGTGGCGGTGGCGGCGACGGCTGCCCATGCGCTCGTGTTCGGCCCGGCAGCCGCGCGCGCCCGCTTGCCGCTCGGCCCGCTGAGCCTGAGCGCTTTGGGACTTGCCCTGGCGGCGGCCAGCGGCCTGCCGGCGCTGCTGCTCGGGCAGGCTTTCCTCACGCACTGGTGGGGCGAACTCGCCCTGGCCGGCCTGGCGCTGAAGGTCTCCACCGTGCTGCTGTTCGACCTCGGCGTGGCGCTGTGCGTGTGGGGTGCGCTGGGCGGATTCTGCCTGCGGCTACTGGAGACGGTGCGATGATCGAATGGGCGATTGCGGCGAGCGTGACCGTGGTGGCGGCCGCCGGCCTGTACCTGGCCAGCGCGCGCGACCTGGTGTCGATCACGGTGGGACTGGCCTTGCTCGGCTCGGCCGTCAACCTGTTCGTGTTCGCCGCCGGCCGCCTGGGCCAGGCGGCGGCGCCGATCATCGCGCAGGGCGCGGCGGCGGCGCCGACGGCGCTGGCCAACCCGGTGCCGCAGGCCCTGGTTTTGACGGCGATCGTGATCGGGTTCGCCTTTGCCTGTTTCGGCATCGCCCTCGCGCTGGCGCTCGCCGGGCACGACGGCCGCGCCGACGCCGATGCGCTCGAGCAGGCCGAACCGCCTCCGCGCCCGGACGGCGAGCCCGGGGAGCTGCCATGAACGGGGCGCTCGTTGCCGCGCCGGTGCTGGTGCCCTTGTTGACGGCCGCGCTGACGGCCGCCCTGGCGCGCTGGCCGCGCCGCCAGCGCGCGGCCAGCGCGGCCGGCATACTGCTGCTCCTGCTGTGCTGCGCCGCGCTGCTGCACGGCGCCATCGGCGGCGCCGTGGTGACGGCGCGCTTCGGCGACTGGGCCGCGCCGTTCGCGATCGTGTTCCGCATCGACCGTGCCGCCGCCCTGATGCTGACCGTCAATGCCGTGTTGGCGCTGGCGGTGCTGGCCTACCCGAGCCGGGGCGGGGCGCTGGCCACGCCGTTCGGGCAGCCGCTGGCGCACGGCCTGCTGGCGGGGGCGGGCGGGGCATATGCCACGGCCGACCTGTTCAACCTCTACGTCTGGTTCGAAGTGATGCTGATCGCGGCCCTGGGACTCATCGTTGCCGGCCGCAAGCCGGCGCAGCTGGAGGCCGGCCTGAAATACCTGGTCCTGAACCTGTTCGGCACAATCCTGCTGCTGGCGGCGGTAACGGGCCTGTACGGCCTGACCGGCCAGCTCAACTACGAGGCCCTGGGCAGGGCACTGGCCGGGCGCGGCGACGATCCGCTGGCCTTGCTGCTGGGCGCGCTGCTGCTGGTCGCGCTCTTGATCAAGGCAGGCGCCTTTCCCTTCCTGTTCTGGCTGCCGGCGGCCTACCCCGTGTTGCCGGCGCCGGTGCAGGCGCTGTTCACGGCGCTCACGACCAAAGTCGGGGCCTACGCGCTGTTGCGCCTCCTGTACGAGGTCTTGCCGGCCGGTGCGCCCGTCTACGCCCAGGCCCTGGGTGTGATCGCGCTGGCCACGATGGTGGCCGGCGTGATGGGCGCCGTGCACCACTACGACCTGCGCCGTATCCTGGCCTTCCACAGCGTGAGCCAGATGGGCTATATCCTGCTGGCGGCGGCCCTGGGCGGGGCGGCCGGAATCGCCGCGGCCCTGTTCTTCAGCATCCACCATATCCTCGTCAAGGCCAACCTGTACCTGATCGCGGGCATGATCGCGCGCAGCGGCGGCCACCACGACCTGCGCCGGATCGGCAACCTGGCGCGCACCAGTCCCGCGCTGGCCGTCCTGTTCGGGCTGAGCGCGGCCGCGCTGGTGGGCATTCCGCCGCTGTCGGGTTTCTGGGCCAAGCTCCTGATCCTGCGCGAAGGTCTCGACCAGGAACGCTACCTGTGGATGGCGCTGGCGCTGGGCACCGGTGGCCTGACCCTGCTGTCGATGGCCAAGATCTGGATCGAGGCGTTCTGGAAGCCGCATCCCGCGCCCGCCGGCGCGCCGCAGGCGGCCCAGCGGCCGGGTGCATGGGCCGCCTGCGGCCTGCTTTCGCTGCTGGCCCTGGCCATGGGCATGATGCCGGGCCCGCTGATCGATTTCCTGAACGCGGCCGCCGCGGCGATGGCCGCGCCGGCGGCCGGGGGACTGCCATGAAGCGCCTTGCCGCCGGCGGCGCGCTCCTGTGGCGGCTGTTCGCGGCCATTGCGCGTTCGGGCTGGCAGATATCCTTGCGCATCCTGTCCTCTCCCGGCAGCGTCGCGCCCGGATTCGTCGAGTACAGGTTCGCGCCGATGGGAGCGGGAGCGACGACCATGCTCGCTTGCCTGATTTGCCTCACCCCCGGCACCACCGCGGTCGACGTCGACGCCGTGGCCGGACGCATGCGACTGCACCTGCTCGACGTGCGCGATGGCGCCGCCGAGGCGGCGCTGCAGGAAATCCGCCTGCTGTTCGAAAGCGCCGTGCGCACGCTGTTCGCTGAAAGGACACACCATGACGATACTGGCTGAACTATTCGTGGGGGCGGCGCTCCTGCTGGTCCTGGAAGCCTTGCGGCGCTTGCCGGGCGCGGCCGACCGGCTGGTGGCGGTCGACGTCCTCTCCGCCTGCGGCCTGGCGGCCTGCCTGCTGGCCGCCGCGCGGACCGGCCAGACGGCTTTCCTGGACGTGGCACTCGGCTTTGCCCTGATCGCCTTCCTGGCCACGGTCTGCTGGGCCTTCGCGCTGCGCTCCGCGGCCGCCACAGAGGAAGCGCCATGATTGCGCTGGGATGGACGCTCATGATTCTCGGCGCCGCGCTGCTGGCGGTGGCGGCGCTGGGCCTGCTCAGGCTTCCGGACGCCCTGGCGCGCCAGCATGCGGCGACCAAGGCGGCGACGCTGGCGCTGGGGGTGATGCTCGCCGGACTGGCCGTGCTGCAGCCGTCGTGGGCATGGTGGGTCAGGATCGGTGCGCTGGTGGCGGTGCTCGCGGCGACGGTGCCGATTGCTTCGCACGCGCTGGCGCGCGCCGCCGCGCCCAGGCCGGACACATCAGAATCGACCTGATCGGGCATCCTGGTTTCGCATCGGCCGGTTGATGGCAGATAGCTTACGCCAAATTGCGCAACGGTAATGATCCTGGCATGAGGACTTGCTGAGCTCGTAATCGTCCCTGGGTTGTCCCGGTTTTGAAAGGTGCACACCTGTTCAAGCGACGCTACGCAGCTATATTCGATGGCAGGCATGCTGCAATTTTTGATCTGTTCCACTCCACTTCGAAACATTAACTAGTTTGATGGAGAACTCGATGAAAACACGCAACTTCCTGAGATTCGGACTGGCAGTTGTCGCCTTGGCCATGACCTTGGCCGGGTGTGGTGGCGACGACGATCACGACCCGGTCGCTACGCAGGGAAATATTGCTGAAGTAGCGAATGCACAAGGATTCAATGCATTGCTGGCGGCCGCCACGAAGGCCGGCATCGCCGGCACACTCGGTGATTCGAATGCACAGCTCACCGTCTTTGCGCCGACTGACCAGGCTTTCAATGATCTGGCAGGCAAGTTAGGGTTTGCCAATGCGACAGCCATGGTCAATGCATTGCCTGCCCCCACACTGCAGAGCATCCTTACTTACCACGTGCTTGGTTCGAAAAAGCTCGCTGCCGACCTGTCCGCTGGCGGCCCTACACAGACGACTGCTTATGTGTATGCCAATACGCCAACGACGCTGGCCTTCGATTTCACGAGCGGCGTAAAAATCACGGACGCCGCTTTGACGACCGCTACTGTCGTCACCCCGGATGTATTGGCGAGTAACGGTGCGATTCATGCCGTCGACAAAGTACTGATCCCTCCAGGCGTGCTCAACATCGTCCAGATGGCGCAGGTCAATCCGCTCTTCAGTTCACTCGTAACTGCCGTCGTTGCCGCCGACCTGCAAGCGACCCTGAGTGGCGCTGGTCCGTTCACCGTCTTCGCTCCGACCAATGCCGCATTCGCTGCGGCCCCACAAAACCTGACTGCCGCCCAACTGCGCACCGTGCTGACGTATCACGTCCTGGGGAGCCAGGTGCTTTCCGCGCAGATCCCGTTTGGCGTGCCGGTTCAGACGGTCGCGGGCCAAAGCATCAGGTTTGCATCGGGAACGCCGCCGTTGATCAATGACACCACCGCTGCACCGGCGAACATTGTCGCAGTCGACGTCAGGGCCAGCAATGGCGTCATCCACGTCATCGACAAGGTGCTGATTCCAGCCTTGTAAGCCGTTCGTCGTTCATGACCGAGGCTGCTGGGGTGGAGGTCAATTCAGCGGCGCCGCGTCGGTCAGCGCGCCGCGTTCTTGCACATCGCGCCGATCCGGTGCACAGTAGCTGCTTCTTCAAGCAAGGAAGCACATGCTGACCGAACGCGTTGAATTTCAGGGGTCGCACGGAAAGTTGTCCGCCAAGATCGATCTGCCCGATGGCTTGCCGCGCGCCTACGGCCTCTTCGCCCACTGTTTTACCTGCAGCAAGGACGTGCTCGCCGCCAATCGCATTTCGCAGGGACTGGCGGCACATGGCGTCGGCATGCTGCGCTTCGATTTCGCCGGTCTCGGCGCCAGCGCCGGCAATTTTGGCGACACCAATTTTTCGTCGAACGTGCAAGACCTGGTCGCCGCCGCCGGCTTCCTGCGCGACAAGTTCGCCGCGCCGCGCCTGCTCGTTGGCCACAGCATGGGCGGCACGGCTGTGCTCGCTGCGGCGCACCTGATACCCGAATCGAAAGCGGTAGTAACGATCGCCTCGCCGAGCGATCCGCATTATGTGGTGAACTCCCTGTTGCACGAGCACCTCGACACGATTGCCCAGCTGGGCGAAGCGCGCGTCAAGCTGGCCGGGCGCGATTTCAATATCCGGCAACAGTTCGTCGACGATGCGACCCAGCACCAACTGGCCGAGCGGATCGCGCATTTACAACGTGCGCTGCTGGTCATGCATGCGCCGAACGACGATACGGTGGAGATCGCGAACGCGCTGCGCATTTTCGAGATGGCGTCGTATCCGAAGAGCTTCGTGTCGCTCGACGGGATAGATCACCTGGTGACGGGCAGGGAAGATGCCGCGCAGGTGGCAGCGATGATTGCGGCGTGGAGCGCGCGGTATATCGAGAGTGATCGTTAACGCCGAGGTAACGTAGGGTGGGCACCCGGTGCCCACGCGGAATGCGGCACAGTGCGAACGTCATCAGGAGAGCGATAACCGAAAGTCGTGGAAGCACCCAAGGTGACACCGCGACATGATCACGTAGCCGCAATAACAGAGCAAACATGACGCGAGCGTCCGCGTGGGCACGGAGTGCCCACCCCACAATGTCCTCTTACTCGTCGAACTCTTCAGCCAGATTCTTCCAGCCGCGGGCCTTGGCAAACGGCGCAAACTCCTCCGGCGCCTCCAGCACGATCAGCTTGCGGTCCTGCAGGCCCGGGTCGCTGTGGCCGAAGTCGGGGCCCTTGTAGCCGAGCCCGCGCAGGCGGTCGATGATCGCCTTGACGAGGACGCTGTCCTTGTACAAGCCGGCGTCGAGCTGCGAGGCGAAATCCACGTACACGTCGATAATCCCGTAGCCCTCGTCGAAAATGCGGATCGCCTTGACGTCGTGGGAACGGCCGGTGCTGTCGAGAGCCTTGAACGGGCCGGACAGTTCAATGTCGGTATCGGTAGTCATACCCGAAAGCATACCACCGACCCGACTTCCACGATTCTTACTTGAGCGCCTTGTAAATCGCTTCCAGCCGGTCCGGCGTGCCCGGGATGCGCTCCAGGCGCGGATAACGCGCGCCGCCGTGATAATCGAGCGAAATCGTGCGCAGGTTGTTGCCCTTCCTGACCAGGAGTTCGATCGGCGCCTTGTTGTCCTTCGAGGCCTTGACGGCCGCCTTCAGCACTTCCGGCTTGAACACCTTGTTGTTGACGGCGACGATGGTCGTATTGCCCGCCAGGCCAGCGCGGAAACCGACGCCATCCCACTGCACGTTGCTCACACCGCCATCGGCGCGCACGGCGAAGCCCAGCGAATAGCTGAAGTCGGTCGACTTGCTGCGCTCTTCACCGCCCTTGATGTAGTCGGTCGGGGTGTCGGTGTAGACCAGCTTCCAGCCGGCGCGCGTCAGGCCGTCGAGCGGGGCGCCGGGGCCGTGGCCGTCCAGGCGCGAGCGCAGGAAGGGCGCCCAGTCGAATTTCTGGACCTTGTTCAGTGCCGCCACCACGTCCTCGAAGCTGTAGAAGGCCGGCAGCATGCTGCCGTTCTTGATGCCGTAGAAGGCGCGCGCGAAATCGTCGAGCGAGCGCTTGTCGGCGGACAGTTCGCGGATCCTGGTGTCGACGTCGAGCCAGATCAGCGCGCCTTCCGAGTAGTAGTCCTCGCCGCGCTGCCAGTTGCTCCAGCCGAGGGCGCGGCGCGCAATGATGATCGGGTCGTTCACGGTGTCCTGCACTGCGCGCCAGGCGCGGCCCTGCACGTTGTCGTAGCGTGCGGCGGTCGCGGCCAGCGCATCGCGTGCGCTCGCCTGCGAGACCATGCCGGAGCGCGCGCCCAGCACGCTGCCCCAGTACTGGGTCTGGCCTTCGTACACCCACAGCAGGTCGTTCTGCAGCGGCGTGTTGAAGTTCGGGACGTCCTGTCCGGCCGGCCGGCGGAACTTGCCGTTCCACGAGTGGGTGAACTCGTGCGGCAGCAGGTCGCGGCCCGACTCGGTACGCGCCCACTCGGTGAAGTAGTTCGGCTTGACGCCGTTCTCGCTCGACTGGTGGTGTTCGCGGCCGATGCCGCCGAATTCGTCCGACAGCGCCAGCAGGAAGTCGTAGTGCTCGTAGTGGTGCGAGCCGAAGAGCTTGAGCGCTTGCTGCACCATCGCGCGGTGCGCGGCGATCTGCTCGGGCTTCGCTTCCAGGCTCTCGGCATTGTCGGCCACGACGTTCAGCGAGACGCGCACCTTGGCGCCCGGATCGAGGTCGAATTTCTTGAAGTGGCGGCCCGCGAACAGCGGCGAATCGATCAGCGTTTCGAGGTCGTGCGCCTTGAACTGGACTTCGTCGCCCTTACGTTCGGCTGTCTCGAGCGCGGTGCCGTACTGCCAGCCGGCGGGGAGCGTGAGCGATGGCTGCACCGTGATGCGGCGCGCCACGTAACCGGCCGGGTAGAGCGTCACCGACGGCCATTGCAGGCCGAGGATATCTTCGGTCATCACGATGCGGCCCTGGCTCGCATCGAGCGGCGACAGGAACTGGTATTCCGCTTCCAGGGTCGTGACGCCTTCCGGCACGTTGACGTGGAAGGCGTACACCTCGACCTGGTCGCGCGTCCATGCCACCGGCTTGCCGTTGGCCGTGAATTTCAGGCCCGCGAGCTGGGTCAATGGGCCGCTCGGGCCGTGGTTCGCAGGCAGCCATTGCGGGTACAGGAAAGTCATCGGGCCAGGCTTCACGGGCACCGTCATGCGCATGCGGAAAATCTGCTGCGACAAATTGGTCGCATCGACTTTCAGCACGATGGTGCCGGGGTAGGCCTGGTCGACTGGAACTGGGACGGCGGCTTGTGCCGGGAAGGTCAGCGCGATGGCGAGGGCGAGGCTGGAAGCGGTCTTGGCGGCGAAGAGGAAGGGAGCGTGTGCGGTCATCTCGTAGGCAGTGTGGGTAACAGAACCGGACGAGTGTAGCACGCAGAAAATCACGAAATACTCTGAAACATCGTTGCAAATTAAATTTGCATGAGAGGCAAAAAATCCGTATTTCGTATGCCTTGAAAAGTAAGGGGCATGGCATTAGATTGGTTCCAACGGATGCTCACGATGAGGTCCGTCAACTTATCGCTTAACTTTTACAAGGATATATATCATGCGTACTTTTGACCTCGCTCCCCTGTACCGTTCCGCCATCGGCTTCGACCGCCTGGCCAGCCTGCTCGAGCAACGCGCCGAATCGCAGCCGAGCTACCCGCCGTACAACGTCGAGCTGCTCGCCGAAGACAAATACCGCATCGTGATGGCCCTCGCAGGCTTCTCGCGCGATGAAGTGGAAATCGTCTCCGAGCGCGACACCCTGCACGTGACCGGCCGCAAGCAGAAGGATGCAACCGAACGCACTTTCCTGCACCGCGGTATCGCCGCCCGCGATTTCGAACAGCGCTTCCAGCTGGCGAACCACGTGAAGGTCACCACCGCGTCCTTCGACAACGGCATGCTGACCATCGACCTGGTGCGCGAAGTGCCCGAAGCGCTCAAGCCGCGCAAGATCCAGATCGCAGACGCGCACGTTGGCGACGCCAACGGCAATACCGACAATGTTCAGCAGATCGAACAGCGTCAAGCCGCTTAAGGCAGAACGCGTGGCATAAGCAGTACAGGCAGTAAGGAAAAGGGTGCCCGCGGTTTGGGGTGCCCTTTTTTGCGTCTCGATACGGACAGGTTTGTCCACCCGACCCAATGCTGAGTTTAAGAATCATCTAAGACAGATCAGCCACACTAATCAACATCGATACACGTTATCGGCCAACCTCTTTGATCCAGGAGCACGTAAATGCTAAACGAAGGTGCAGTCACCGCCATCACCGCAAAACGTCTCACGCTGGCGCTTTGCGCGGCGGGCGTTATTGGCGGCGCGGTCGGAGCGATTACCGTCAACCATAACAACGCCACCGCCCAGAGCGCACCGGCTGCCGTGGCGCCTGCGCCTGCGCCGGTCATCGCTCCGCCGGCCGTTGCCGGCGCGTCCACTACCACGGTCACGCTGCCCGATTTCACCCGCATCGCCGCCCAGCACGGCAAGGCGGTGGTGAACATCCGCGTCGTCGGCACCACCAAGACCAGCGCGCGCGGCGGACCGCAAATCGATCCGAACGACCCGTTCTATGAATTCTTCCGTCGCTTCCAGGGCCCGCAGCAACGCGGCCCGCAGCGCGACGCTCCCGTTTTCGGCGCCGGATCGGGCTTCATCGTAAGCCCGGACGGCGTCATCCTGACAAATGCCCACGTGGTGCAAGGCGCCGACGAAGTCACGGTCAAGCTGGCCGACCGGCGCGAATACCGCGCCAAGGTGCTCGGCTCCGACCCGAAGACCGACGTCGCGGTCCTGAAAATCGATGCGAAAAACCTGCCGGTAGTCCCGGTCGGTAATTCGCGTAACCTGCAGGTGGGTGAGTGGGTGCTGGCGATCGGTTCGCCCTTCGGGCTCGAATCGACCGTGACGGCCGGCGTGGTCAGCGCCACCGGCCGCAACCTGGGCAGCGACAGCAACGTGCCCTTCATCCAGACCGACGTGGCGGTCAACCCCGGTAACTCGGGCGGCCCGCTGTTCAATACGCGCGGCGAAGTGGTCGGCATCAACTCGCAGATCTATAGCCAGACCGGCGGCTACATGGGCATGTCCTTCGCGATCCCGATGGATGTCGCGGTACGCATCAAGGACCAGATCGTCGCCACCGGCAAGGTGCAGCACGCCAAGCTCGGCGTCTCGATCCAGGAAGTGAACCAGGGCTTTGCCGATTCGTTCAACCTGGCGTCCCCGGAAGGCGCCCTGATCGCCAATGTGGAGCGCGGCAGCGCCGCCGAGCGCGCCGGCCTGAAGGCGGGTGACGTGGTGCGCAAGGTGAACGGCCAGGCCATCGTCGGCTCGGCCGACCTGCCGGGCATGCTGGCGGTCTCGAAACCGGGCGAGAAGATTGCGCTCGACGTCTGGCGCGACGGTAAAATCGTGCGCGTGAACGCGACCCTGGCCAATGCCGACGACAAGCCGGAACGCCTCGAGCGCGAAGAGATCGCCGACGTCGACAAGGGCGCCAGGCTGGGCTTGTCCCTGCGTCCGCTCGAGCCGATCGAACAGCGCCAGAGCGGCATCTCCTCGGGCCTCGTGATCGAGGACGCGGGCGGGCCGGCGATTGCCGCCGGCGTGATGCCGGGCGACGTGCTGCTGTCGGTGAACGGCAAGCCGGTGTCGAGCGTCGCGCAGGTGCGCGCGATGGTGAGCAAGTCCACCAAGTCGGTGGCCTTGCTGATCCAGCGCGGGAGTGACAGAATCTTCATTCCGGTGCGGATTGGCTAAGTGAGCTCACACTGAGCTTTGCCAGCGCGGCCGGGTCACACAAAGAGGTAACAAACATGCGGCTGCTGCTGGTAGAAGATGACACGATGATCGGCGAAGTGGTGCTCGACCTGCTCAGGGCCGAGCACTACGCCGTCGATTGGGTGAAAGACGGCGAGATGGCCGACACGGCCCTGGTGCAGAACCAGAACTACGACCTGGTGCTGCTCGACCTGGGCCTGCCGCGCAAGGACGGCCTCGACGTCCTGCGCTCCATGCGCAACCGCAAGGACCGCACCCCGGTGCTGGTCGCCACCGCGCGCGATTCGGTCGCCCAGCGCATCGCCGGGTTAGACGCCGGCGCCGACGACTATGTATTGAAACCCTACGACCTCGACGAGCTGCTGGCACGCATCCGCGCGCTGCTGCGGCGTGCCGCCGGGCGCGCCGAACCCATCTTCGAATACAAGAACATCTCGATCAATCCCGCCACCCGCGAAACCCTGGTCGATGGCGAGCCGGTCTCGCTGTCGGCGCGCGAATGGGCCGTATTGGAGGCGCTCGTTGCCCGGCCTGGCGCCGTGCTCTCGCGCGCCCAGCTCGAGGAAAAGCTCTACAGCTGGCGCGATGAAGTCTCCAGCAATGCCGTCGAGGTGTATATCCACGGCCTGCGCAAGAAGCTCGGCAGCGATTTGATCCAGAACGTGCGCGGCGTCGGCTACATGGTTCCGAAGGCATGAAGGTGAAGGTGACGATGACGCATTCGCTGCGCGGGCGATTGCTGTGGTTCCTGCTGGCGGCCATCACCCTGGCGGCGCTGGCCCAGGCCTCGATCGCCTACCGTACGGCGCTGGACGACGCCGACCAGATCTTCGACTACCACATGCAGCAGATGGCGCTGTCGCTGCGTTCCAGCACGCCGCTGTCGAACACCGAAGCGACCGAACGCCTGGAAAGCGCACCCGGCAACGACGACCTGGTGGTGCAGATGTGGTCCCCGGACGGCGTGCAGGTGTTTCACAGCGTCTCGCGCGCGCGCCTGCCGCAGCGCGCGGTGCTCGGCTTTTCCAACCTGAAAGCCAACGGCACGACTTATCGCGTGTTCTCGATCCAGACCAACAACCAGACCGTGCAGGTCGCCCAAGACCTGGCCGTGCGCCGCAACATGGCCGGCAACCTGGCCCTGCGCACGCTGGGGCCGATCGCGGTCATGATGCCGATCCTGATGGTGGTCGTGTGGTGGGTGGTGAGCGGCTCGCTCGAACCCGTGGCGCGCGTGCGCTCGCAGGTCGCGCGGCGCCAGGCCGACGATTTGTCGCCGGTGTCCGAAGCCGGCCTGCCCGACGAAGTGCGCCCGCTGGTGCACGAACTCAATTTGCTGTTCGGGCGCGTGCGCACGGCCTTCGACGCCCAGCAGAATTTCGTCGCCGACGCCGCCCACGAACTGCGCACGCCGCTCGCCGCGCTGCGCCTGCAGGCGCAAAGCCTGGACCGCGCGCCTGACGCCGAAGCACGCAAGGTGGCCGTCGGCCGCCTGACCGCCGGCATCGACCGCGCCACGCGCCTGGTCGAGCAGCTGCTGGTGCTGGCGCGCCAGGAAGCCTCGGCCGCGAACGGCGTCGCCACGCGTCCGGTCGACCTGGCCGAACTGGCGCGCCGCACCGTCGGCGACCTGGTGGGCCTGGCGCAGGCCAAGGAAGTCGACCTCGGCCTGCAACACGCCGATTCCATTTCCATCGACGGCCAGCCCGACGCGCTGCACATCCTGCTGCGCAACCTGGTCGAGAATGCGGTCAAGTACACGCCAGTTGGCGGCACGGTCGACATCGCCGTGCGCGCCGACAAGGGGACGGTGGACGTCGTCGTCGAGGACAGCGGCCCGGGCATCCCGCCCGAGGAACGCGAGCGCGTGTTCGACCGCTTCTACCGCGTGGCCGGCAGCGACGCCGCCGGCAGCGGGCTGGGACTGGCCATCATCAAGGCGATCGCCGAGCGGCATGGGGCGACGCTCAAGCTGGATAAATCGGAGCGGCTTGGGGGCCTGGCAGCCACGGTCAGCTTCCCGCTATTGAAGACGTAGGGTGGGCGGCTCCACCCGGGTGGTTGGCGATCACGCTGCGTGTACGCCGCCCACGCGTTCAACGCAGCATAAAAAAAGGGACTGGAATAATCCAGTCCCTTTCTCATATCCGGCAAACCGAAAAAATCAGTCCACCGTCGCGCCACTATCCTTCGCCACCTTCGACCACTTCGCCGATTCGGCGTGGACGAACTTGGTGAAGTTTTCCGGAGTATCGGCCAGCAGTTCCGAACCGGTTTCGGCGCGGACCTTGGCGAATTCAGGCGACTTCATGAACTTGATGGTTTCGGCGTTGATCTTGTCGATCACGGCCTTCGGCGTCTTGGCCGGTGCGAACAGGCCGTACCAGGCGTAGGACTCGATCTGCGGGATGCCGGCTTCGGCGAAGGTCGGTACGTCCGGCAGCAGCGGCGAGCGCTTGTTGCCCGAGATGGCGATCGGGCGCACTTTGCCGCTCTTAATGTGCGGCATGATCGCGATGGTGCTGTCGAACATGATCGGGATGTGGCCGCCCAGCAGGTCGGAAATCGCCGGCGCCGAGCCCTTGTACGGCACGTGCACCATGTTCAGTTTCTGGACGCTGTTGAACAGTTCGCCGGTCAGGTGCTGCGGCGTGCCGTTGCCCGACGAGCCGAACGAGAAGCCACCTTTCTTCGACTGGATGTGGGCGATCAGTTCCTTCAGGTTCTTCGCCGGGACCGATGGGTTGGCGACCAGCACCAGCGGCACGCGCAGCAGGTTGCTGATCGGGGCCAGGTCCTTCAGCGGATCGAAGGTCATGCCCTTGTAGACGCTCGGGTTGATGACGATCGGCGCGCTCGAGGTGATGAGCAGGGTGTAGCCGTCCGGCTGCGAACGCACCACTGCCGCGGTGCCGATGTTGCCGCCGCCGCCGGCGCGGTTATCGATGACGAAGGTCTTGCCGAGCGACTCGGTAAGCTCCTTGGCCCATGGACGCGCAGCGATGTCGGACGGGCCGCCCGGTGGCCATGGCACGACGACGTTCACATTTTTTTCAGGCCAGTTCTGGGCCGCGGCGCTGAGCGACACGACCGAGGCGGCGAAGGCGAGGGCGAACGATTTGGAAAACAGCTTCATATCCGGCATCCTTTGGTTGGTTGTCCATCTGACTTCGGGGATTTTACACGAAGGCCCCTGTGCGCAGTACCCCGGCTGGACATCGATACCGGCCACCCGGGAGACATAGGCAGTACTGCTATAATAATTACTTGTAGGTAATGCGATCAAGTCCGTATCGTCCGCGGCCTCGCAACATCACCGGACCACTGCAGGCCCAGTCCATGAGCGCTTTTTTCGACCACGAGATCATCGAACAGCTGCATGCCAGCTCCCGTTCGCTCGTGTATCGTGCTCGCGCCGCCGACGGCGCCGCGCTGATCGTCAAATCGCCCAACCAGCCTTTCCCTTCCTTCCAGCTGCTGGCGCAGTTCAAGCGCGAGTATGCGATCGCCTGCCGCTGCAGCCATCCAGGCGTGGTGCGTCCGCTCGCGCTCGCGCAGCACGGCGGGCGCTGGACGATGATCCAGGAAGACATCGGCGGCCTGGCGCTCGACAAGCTGCTGCGCACGCGGCGCGCGCTGGAACTGGACGATTTCTTCGAGATCGCGCTGCAACTGTGCGACGCCCTGGAGGAAGTGCACCGGCAAGGCGTAATCCACAAGGACATCAATCCCTCCAACCTGGTGTGGAATGGCGAGCGGCGCCTGCTGCAGCTGATCGATTTCGGCATCGCCTGCGAGCTGCCGCACGAAAGCCAGGCGCTCGCCCGTGCGCATGCGCTCGAAGGCACGCTGCGCTACCTGGCGCCCGAGCAGACCGGGCGCATGAACCGGCGCGTCGATTACCGCGCCGATTTCTATGCGATCGGCGCCACCTTCCACGAACTGCTGTCCGGACAGGCGCCGTTCGAATCGAGCGACGACATGGAGCTGGTCCATTGCCACATTGCGCGCAGCCCGGACTGGTCGCACCCCGCGCTCGCTGCACTGCCGGCTTCACTGAAGGCGATCCTGGAGCGGCTGCTGGAAAAGAACGCCGAGCAGCGCTACCAGAGCGTGCAGGGCCTGCGCAGCGACCTCGCGTCCTGCCGCACGGGGATGGCCGGCCCGGCCCAGGCGCTCACGCTGTCCGGCCACAACGGCCGCTTCCTGGTGCCGCAAACCCTGCACGGGCGCGAGGAGGCGATCGCCGCGCTGCTGGCCGCCTTCGAGCGCAGCGCCGCGGGCAGCCGCGAGATGCTGCTGGTGGCCGGCTATTCGGGCATCGGCAAGTCGGCCGTGGTCAACGAAGTGCACAAGCCGATCGTGGCCCGGCGCGGCTGTTTCCTGGCCGGTAAATTCGACCAGTTCCAGCGCGATGTGCCTTATGCCTCGCTGATCCAGGCCTTCCAGGGGCTGGTGTGCCAGCTGCTCGGCGAGCCGGAGGAAGTGCTGCTGGAATGGGCCGGCAAGCTGCGCGAGGCGCTGGGCGACGGCCTGGGCGTGATGGTCGAACTGATCCCCCAGCTGGCGCTGGTCGTCGGTCCTACCGAAGCGGTGCCCGTCCTCGCGCCGGAGCAAAGCCAGCTGCGCCTGGGCCGCATCTTCCCGCGCTTCGTCGACGTGTTCGCCGCCCCCGGCCATCCGCTGGTGCTGTTCCTCGACGACCTCCAATGGGCCGATGCGCCCACCTTGCGCATGATCGAACTGTGCATGGCCGCGCGCGGCAGCGGCTGCATGCTGGTGATCGGCGCCTACCGCGACAACGAAGTGGGCGCCGTCCATCCGCTGACCGGGCTGCAGGACAAGCTGCTCGCTGCGGGCCTGCCCCTGTCGACATTGGCGCTCGGCCCGCTCAGCGAGTCCGAGGCTGCGCAGATCGTGTCGGCCACCGTGCGCGTGCCTGCCGGCGACTGCGCGCCGCTGGCCCGGCTGTGCTGGCGCAAGACCGCCGGCAACCCGTTTTTCCTCGGCCAGTTCCTGGAAACGATCCATGCCGCCGGCCACCTGCGCTACCGCGCCGCCGACGACTGCTGGGACTGGGACCTGGCCGCGATCGAGCAGGCGAACTACACCGACAACGTGGTCGAACTGCTGCTCGATAAAATCCGCAGCCTGCCGGCCGCGGCCCAGCGCCTGCTGCAGCTGGCCGCCTCGACCGGCAACCGCGTCAAGCTCGACACGCTGGCGCTGGTCGCCGGCGCCAGCGCCTGGGAGACGCAGCAAGCCCTGTGGCCCGCGCTCGACGCCGGCCTGATCCAGCCGCTCGACGAAGCCTACAAATACCTCGACCCCGACGGCGGCGCGAACGGCGTCGGCTACCGCTTCCTGCACGACCGCGTGCAGCAGGCCGCCTACCTGGTGTTCGATGCCGGCACGCGCGCGGCGAATCACCTGCACATCGGCCGCCTGCTGCTGCGCCACGCGGATCCCGGGCAGGAAGACGCGCGCCTGTTCGAGATCGTCGAGCAGATGAATGCCGGCCGTGCGCTGATCGACGATGGCGGCGAGCGTGTGCTGCTGGCCGGCCTGAACCTGCGCGCCGGCGCCAGGGCACGCCGCTGTGCGGCGTTCCAGGCCACGCTGGAGCACATGCGCACCGGCCTGGCCCTGCTGCCGGCCGATGCCTGGCGAGACCACGCCGCCCTCTGGCTCGACCTGCAGCTCGGTGAGGCCGAGGCGGCCTACCTGTGCGGCCAGTTCGATGCCGCCGAGGCGATCTATCCGCTGGTGCGCGCGCGCAGCCCGGCACCGCTGCTGCAGGTGCGCTGCATCGCGGTCCAGGCGCACCAGTACCAGTTGCAGGGCCGCCTGCTCGAGGCCATCGCCGTGCTGCGCGAGGGGCTGGCGCAGCTGGACATCGCCATCCCGCACGATAGCGCGCAGATGAAAGAACGCTTCGACGGGATCTTCGCCGACATCGGACGCCTGCGCGGCGCGCGCGGCCCCGAAGAATTACTTGAGGCCGGCGAGATGCTCGACCCGGGCGCGATCGCCGCCATGCAGATGATGCAGGGCCTGTGGATGGCCAGCTACTATGCCGGCCAGCAGGGCCTGAGCGAGCTGATGGTGGTGTCGATGACGCGCCTGTCGATGCAGCAGGGCAGCAGCGATTTCAGCGCCGTCGCCTACGTCGGCTACGGCTCCATGCTGCGCATGTACAGCGGCGACGACGCCGGCGGCCACCGCTTCGGCGCAATGGCGCTGGCGCTGGCCAGGCGCCGCGCCAACCTGCAGACGCGCATCCTGACGGCGCTGATGTTCGCGGCGCTGATCAATCACTGGACGCGCCCGCTGCGCAGCTCCGACGCGCTGTACGACGAGGCCTGCGGCTGGGCGCTGGAGATCGCCGATTTCGTGCAGGTCGGCGTAGTGACGGCCGTGCGCGCCACCGAACGGATCATCCTCGGCGACTACCTGCCGCAGCTGCTGGACGACGTCAGGCGCGACCTGGCCCTGATGCGCGCCAATGGCCAGCACGCGATGGCCGATTGCTGCGTGGCCGCCGCGGTCCAGCCGATCAGCTGCCTCATCGGCCTTACCAGCCGCAGCGACAGCTACGACGATGCCGCCTTCAGCGAGGCGCGCTTCCTGGAACAATACGGCGGCTCGCGCCTGTACCGCGCCTACTTCATCCAGGGGAAGATCCGCAATGCGTATCTGTTCGACGGCGCCGACGCCGAGGCGCTCGCCGCCCAGCTCGACGTCGTCACCGGGATGATGCGCGGCCAGGCCAAGGTGCCCGAGTCCAGTTTCTTCGCCGTGTTGATACTGATTCGCGCCTTGCGCCGCGCTCCGGCGCGCGCCGATGCGAACGACGTGCAGGAACGGATCGACACGCTGCAGGCCAGCCTGGCCGCCTGGGCCGGGCAAAACCCGGACGACGCCGGCCCCCGGCACATGCTGGTGCAGGCGGAACTGGCACGCGCGCGGCACGAACTGGCGCCGGCCACGCGCTGGTACCAGCAGGCGATCGACGCGGCCGGCATGGCGGGCCTGGTCAACCTCCAGGCGCTGGCCAATGAGCTGTGCGGCGAATGCTGGTTCGACCAGGGGCAGCCGCGCGTGGCGGCCGTGTTCATCCGGGACGCCATTGCGCATTACGAGCAATGGGGCGCGCAGGGGAAAGTGACGCAGCTGCGGGCGCGGTACGGCGCCGTGCTGTCGGGCGCGGACGAACGCAGGACGCAGACGCATTCGGCCCGCGGCACGCACGACAATACCGCGCTCGACCTGGTGTCGCTGCTGAAGGCGACCCGGATCCTGTCGAACGAAGTGGGATTGCGCAAGGTGCTGCACTGCTTGATTTCCATCGTGCGCGAGAACGCCGGAGGGCAGGTGGCGCGCCTGCTGCTGCTGTCCGACGGCGTCTACCGGCTCGAAGCCGACGCCGACGACGACCAGGTCACCGTGCTGCAATCGCGCCAGGTCGACCTCGATGCCGCCGCCGATCCGCACTTTCCGCTGTCCCTGCTGCGCTACGTCATCCGCACCGGCACCGAGGTCATCGAAGACAACATCGCGCTCGCCTCGCGCTTCGCCGCCGATCCTTACGTGCAGCAGCAGCGCCCGCGCGCCGTCATGTGCCTTCCGGTGCGGCACGGCGGGCGCATCGACGGCGTCCTGTACTTCGAGAACCGCCTGGCCGATGCCTCGTTCACGCAGGAGCGCGTCGCCTTTCTGCGCATGCTCGGCGCCCAGGCGATGATTTCGATCGCCAGCGCCAGGCTGCACGACAGCCTCGAACAGCGCGTCGCCGAGCGCACCGCACAGCTCGAGGACGCCAACCGCATGCTGGCGACCCTGTCCGTCACGGATGGCCTCACGAACCTCGCCAACCGGCGCCATTTCGACGAGGTGCTGCAGCTCGAATGCGCGCGCGCCGCGCGCAGCAGCCAGCCGCTCGCGGTCATCATGCTCGATGTCGACCATTTCAAGAAGTTCAACGACCGCTATGGCCACCAGGCGGGCGACGCCTGCCTGGTCCGCGTCGCGCATGCGCTGGCGGGTGCCACACGGCGCGCCAGCGACCTGGCGGCGCGCTACGGCGGCGAAGAGTTTTCGATCGTCCTGCCGAACACCGGCGCTCATGAGGCGAAGCAACTCGGCGAAGCGCTGCGCGGTGCGGTCGAAGCCCTGGACATTCCCCATGCGGGCGCGGCGGCCGGCATGGTCACGATCAGCGTCGGCATCGCCGTACTGCTCGAAGGCGGCAGCGCCGACCCCGACACGCTGATGCGGCTGGCCGATGCCGCGCTGTACCGCGCCAAGGATGCCGGGCGCAATTGCGTGGTGCTCGGCGAGACCGGTTTCGGCTGACGACGAAAAACAGCCTCGGGCATCTCGACCCGACCCCGCCGGCGTTCGGAAAACGTTGCCCATCCGGCCAGGCTTCGGGTATGGTTTCTTTTTTTCAATCCGAAAATTTACGATGAACGATTTGGTCAGCACCATCAACGGCATTATCTGGAGTCCGGCCCTGATCGCCCTGTGCCTGGGCGTGGGCCTGTATTTCTCGATCCGCTCACGCTTCCTGCAGGTGCGCCATGTGCGCGAAATGGTCCGCCTGATGTTGGAGGGAAAAAGCTCGGAGCAGGGCGTGTCCTCGTTCCAGGCCCTCGCCATGACGCTTGCCGGGCGCGTCGGCACCGGCAACATCGCAGGCGTCGCCACCGCGATTACCTTCGGCGGCCCGGGCGCGGTGTTCTGGATGTGGGCCGTCGCCTTCCTCGGTGCCAGCTCTGCGTTTGTCGAGTCCACCCTCGGCCAGGTCTACAAGGAACAGATCGACAACCAGTACCGCGGCGGCCCGGCCTTCTACATCGAGAAAGGCCTGGGCATGAAATGGTATGCGCTGACCTTCGCGTTTGCCACTGTCTTCGCTACCGGCCTGCTGCTGCCGGGCGTGCAGGCCAATTCGATCGCCGAAGGCCTGCAGACCGCTGTCGGACTGGACCGCACCACCACGGCGGCGGGACTGGCGGTGGTGCTTGCCTTTATCATCTTCGGCGGCGTCAAGCGCATCGCCACCTTTGCCGAAGTCGTCGTGCCCTTCATGGCCCTGGGTTATATCCTGGTGGCCCTCGTCATCATCCTGATGAACCTCGAGCGCCTGCCGGAAGTGATCAGCCTGATCTTCCGCAGCGCCTTCGGCATGGACGCCGGCTTCGGCGCCATCCTGGGCCTGGCGATCCAGTGGGGCGTCAAGCGTGGTGTGTATTCGAACGAAGCCGGGCAGGGCACCGGTCCGCACGCGTCGAGCGCGGCGGAAGTGAGCCACCCGGCCAAGCAAGGCCTGGTGCAGGGCTTCTCGGTCTATATCGACACCCTGTTCGTCTGCTCGGCCACAGCCTTCATGCTGCTCATCACCGGGCAGTACAACGTCGAGGGGCCGGACGGCAAGACCATGTTTACCGGCGTGCAGGGCGTGGCCAGCGGCCCCGGCTACGTGCAGACGGCGCTGGAAAACGTGATGCCGGGCTTCGGCGCGATCTTCGTGGCCGTCGCCCTGCTGTTCTTCGCGTTTACCACCATCGTCGCCTACTACTACATCGCCGAGACCAACATCTCCTACATCGACCGCCATGCGAAGTACCCATGGCTGAAGTTCCTGCTCAAGGCCGCCATCATCGCCGCGACCGTGTACGGCACGGTCAAGACAGCCGACCTGGCCTGGGCGCTGGGCGACATCGGCGTGGGCCTGATGGCGTGGCTGAACCTGGTCGCCATCGTCCTGCTGCGTAATGTCGCCTTCAAATGCCTGCGCGACTACGAGGCGCAGAAGGCGCAGGGCAAGGATCCGCAGTTCGATCCGCTGGCGCTGGGAATCAAGAACGCCGATTACTGGGAGCGGCGCGTGCTCGAGAACGGGCGCACCAGGCAAGGCAAAGCTGAGAAAGTGGCCGGGTAAAACGGCGCTGAAATGACAACGACAGTTGCGGCTGCCGTTGTCGTGCGCGCGCGAATCGCAAGGGCGAGCTGACGCGCCAGCGGTTCACCCCGCGCACCTGGACGCCGATCCTGATTCGCTGGCCGCTGGCCCGGGTGCCAATTAATGTGCCTGCCGATATTTACTCACCGCCAGCTGGCGACTTATGGTAATTTTATGCATCCTACATCCGCCTGGTGAGCGAGCAAATGAAGACCATCGTCGAGCAGAGCTTTTCCATGCGCGTCCTCGACCATGCGTCGTCGATGCTGGCCTATTGGGATTGCGATCTGCGCTGCCGCTATGCCAACAGCGCCTATAAACAATGGTTCGGTAAATCAGGCGCGGAATTGCTCGGCACATTGTTGCCGGACCTGCTGGGGCCGGCGCTTTTTTCACTGAACAAACCTTATATTCTTGCCGCACTCGCCGGCCATCCCCAGCAATTCGAGCGCAACATCACCGGTCCGGACGGCGTCGTGCGGCGCAGCCTGGCGCGCTATCACCCTGACGTGGTCGATGGCGTGGTCATGGGATTCGTCGCTGAGGTATCCGATGTCGGCGTGCTCAAGAGCCTGGAAGCGAGCCTGCAAGAAGAAATCGCGTTGAAACACCGCATGATCGAGGCGCTCAAGAAGAAGGATGCGGCGCTGGAGGCGGCGCAGCAGCTCGAGCAGATCGGCAGCTGGCATTGGGAAATCGAAGCCGATATCACGACCTGGTCGAACGGGCTGTACCGGCTGTTCGGCTACGACCCGACTCAGCTGCCGCCCGCGTTTGCCGAGCATGCCAGGCTGTATACGCCGTCCAGCCTGGCGCTGTTGCGCGAGGCGGTCGACCAGGCCCTGGCAAGCGGCACGCCGTATGTTCTCGCACTCGAGTATTTCGTCCCGGACGGCAGCACCGGCTGGCTGGAGGCACGCGGTGAAGTCGAGCGCGACAACAAGGGAGTCATCGTCGGCTTGCACGGCACGGCGCAGGACATTACCCGGGACAGGCGCCTGGTCGACGCATTGCGGGCGCAGACACAGCGCCTGGAACTGTCGATCGACGCGGCGCATATGGGAATGTGGGACTGGGATGCGCTGAACGACGTGCTCATTTTAGAGAACAGCCAGGCCTGCGAAATTCTCGGCATCGAGAGCGAAGCGCCGCAGAGCAGGACTGCCTCCACCTTTTTCGACGCTTTGTGGCACGAGGATTGCCGGCAATCCTTTCATGAAGCGGCCGCACGTTTTTTCGAGGAGGGTGAGCCGGGTTTCTACTTCATGGGTCGCTTCCATTGCCGCGATGATGGGCAGCTGCGCTGGATGGAATGTACTGGAAGGGCAACCGCCGGCAAGTGTCAGATGACCTGTGCTTTCTTCGATATCAGCGAACGCGTCGCCCTCAAGGAAAGATTGATGCGCACCGTCGCACAGCTGGAAGAGAACGATGCGTACAGGATGGAATTCCTGTCGACGCTGGGTCACGAACTGCGTAATTGCCTCTTGCCCTTGTCGTCCGGCATGCAACTCCTGCATGCCAGGATGGCAACGATGGGAATGGAAAGAGCCCAACACATCATGACGCGGCAACTGACCCACATGACGCGCCTGGTCGACGATATATTCGATTTGAAGCGTCTGCAGCGTAATGAGCTCATGCTCGAACGCTGGCGCATTTCCTTGCAGGATGTCGTCGATAGCGCCACGTCCATGTGCGAAGATGCGCTCGCCTGCGCAGGCCATCACCTGACGGTCGACGGGCCGGAGCAGGAAATCGAGATCGATGGCGATTTCGTTCGGCTGACCCAGGTGCTGGTCAACCTCCTCGGCAATGCCTGCAAATATACGCCGCCGCGCGGCGCCATCTCCGTGGGCCTGCGCGCCGATGGGCCGCGACACGTTGTCTTGTCGGTAAGCGATAACGGTATCGGCATCGCAGCCGATGCGCTCGATCGGGTCTTCGATTTGTACATGCAGATTCACCGGGATGCGGGTGATCCCAACGCGGGACTTGGCATAGGCCTGCATCTGGTGAAGAAGCTGGTGGAACTCCATGGCGGGACGGTCACGGCGGAAAGCGCAGGACGCGGCCAAGGCACGACGATGCGCGTCCGGCTGCCGATGTCAGATCGGGAGAAGACAACTGAGTGTTGTAGTTGGCCCACGATTTAACATTTCTCCTAGAGAATGGGCTGTGATCTGTCAAAAAAGTCACAAATCTCGGACTTTAACAGTTATTCTAGGGCAACTTTAATTCTGATGGCGACGCCATGTCCCTGGACTTCCCGACCGTACCGCCCCGCGTGGCCCTGATCACCGATGCCGACGAAGCCGCGCGCCGCGCCCGGCTCGTCGAGCGCTACAACAGCCTGGCAGGCAAGCCAAAGAAGATCACGAAAACGATCCAGAAGCAGTTTCTGATGGGGTTCATGAGCCAGGACGATACCGAGGCGCTGCGCGGTTTCTACAACTGCGCGATCGCCGCGATCGAGTCGGTGCTGCGTTCCCGCCACGCAGGCTGAGCTGTCGCGTCGGGAGGGCCATGAAAAACGGGGACACCTGCGTGTCCCCGTTTTTCATGGCGCCAGCGTGATCAGAACTTGTGCCAGAGGCGCGCGAAGTAGGCCGCGCCGTTCAGGCCGAACTGCACGCTCTCGTACTTGAAGCCGTTATCGGTCTGGTCCGGATCCTGTTCCGTTGGCTTGACGTTGAAGATGTTGGTGCCGCCCACGGTCAGCTTGGTGCGCTCGGTGAAGGACCAGCTGAAGGACAGGTCGGCCGAGGTCTTCGGCTCGTAGTGCGCGTTCGGCGTTGGCGGACCGGCGAAGGTGCCGAGCGTCTGCGGGCCGAAGTGGATGATGCGCAAGTCCGAGCCAAACTTGCCCTGGCTGTATTCGAAGCCGAGCGTGGCCTTGCGGCGCGGGCCGCCCTGTTCGATGAACAGGCGCTCGCGCTCGGACAGCAGCACGTCGTCGAAACCGGTCAGCGCGCTTGGCGTATGGATGGCGGTCACCTCGGTCTTGCTGAAGTTCAGCGCCAGGAAGGTGTTCAGGCGGCCGCTTGCTACCGGCATGCGGTGCGAGGCCGTCACGTCCAGGCCCTTCGTGCTGGTATCGACCGAGTTGACGAAGAACTGGGCCTCGTCCACGCCCAGGGTCTGCAGGGTCGCGCCCAGCGCCGGATAGTTGTCGGCATTGAAGCGGCCCGACAGCACGATACGGTCGTCGATGTCGATGCGGTACAAGTCGGCGGTGATCGAGGTCGATTGCGACGGCGTCCAGGTCGCGCCCAGGGTGGCGCTCTTCGATTTCTCTTCCTTCAGCGCCGGGATGCCCGCGGCGAGTGCCACCGGACCGCCGTTCGGCGCCAGTTTCACGTTGATCGATTGACCTTCGGGGAAGTCGGTGAAGGTCGACGAGAAGTAGACCTGCTGCAGCGACGGGGCACGGAAGCCGGTGCTGACCGAACCGCGCAGCAGCACGTCGCCGCCCAGCTTGAAGGAGCCGGCCAGCTTGCCGTCGGTGGTGGCGCCGAAGTCCGAGAAGCGCTCGTGGCGCAGCGCCGCCTGCAGCTTGAGGCGGTCGGTCAGTTCCGCCTCGAAGTCGAGGTAGGCCGCGGTGCTGTGGCGGCTGCGGTTGGTGGCATCGACCGGCTGGAAGCCCGGGAAGCCCTGGCTGCCGGCAGCACCGCCGAAGCTGGCGCCGTCGGCGTCGACGTAGGAACCCGGTTCGCCGGCGAAGATCTTGTAGTTCTCGCTGCGGTATTCCAGGCCGAAGGCGGCGTTCAGGCCCTGGAAGACAGCAGGATAGTAGCGGCTGAAGTCGGCGTTCGTGGTCAGCTGGCGGAAGGAGAAGCCGCCCGCGCCGAACGTGTTCGGGCTGATGCCGCGCCCGCCGTTGATCAGGTCGAGGTTGGCGATCGACGCGTTCAGGGTATTGGCAATGGTGTAGTCGAGGCGGTTGTAGCCGTAGGTCTGCGAGAAGTCGGCATCCCATTCGCCGATTTTCAGGCGGTAGCCGAGCGTGCCGTAGCGGTCATCGACGTCGCCGTTGATGAAGGGGACGAAACCGTCCGGATACATCGCCGCTGAATTTTTCTTCGGGATGTCGTCCGAGCCGATGCCGCCGCGTGCGAATGCGCCCGACGAGGCATCGCGGCGCTGCACGCCGAGCGTCGTGTACAGGCGGCCCGCGCCCAGCGGGATATCGCCATTGATATACAGCGTCTGGTTTTCCGAGCGGCTGTCGCCGATGATGCGCGGGTTGCCTTCTTCGGCGCGGTTCGAGCGGTCGCGGAACAGGTATTCGCCGGTTACGCCGAAGGTGCCGCCTGCAAGGGCAATGCCGCAATAGGCCGAGGCCAGGTAGTTCTCGCCGTCGCCTTCGGTGTATTCGCCGAAGCCGGTAACGGCTTCGCAGCCCAGGCTTTTCTTGAGTTCGATGTTCATCACGCCGGCGATCGCGTCCGAGCCGTACTGGGCGGCGGCGCCGTCGCGCAGCACCTGCACATTTTTGATCGCCAGCATCGGGATCGCATTCATGTCGGTGCCGGTGTTGCCGCGGTTGCGCGCGCCGAACAGGTTGACCAGGGCCGTCGTGTGGCGGCGCTTGCCGTTCATCAGCACCAGGGTCTGGTCGGAACCGAGGCCGCGCAGCGCGGCCGAGTCGACCAGGTCGGCGCCGTCGGCGCCGGTCTGGCGCGTCGAGTTGAACGAAGGCGAGATGTTGGTCAGCGTCTGCGACAGGTCGAACTGGCCGCCTTGTTCGGCCAGGCGCGTCATCGGAATGATGTCGACCGGGACCGGGGTATCGGTCGAGGACGAGGCGCCGACGCGGCGGGTGCCGACCACGCGCACGCTTTGCATGGATTCAGCCTGGGCAGTGTCAGAAGTTGCGGTCTGGGCCGTGGCCGCCGGGGAGAGGGCAAGGGCAGCGCTGCCATACAGGGCAAACAGCACGGCACGGCGCAATTGTTTTTGTTTGAACACGCAACATCTCCAAAGGGGAAAATTGCATGCTAATCAATATTGACGGGCTGAACCACTGGATGTGTCGAAAACGCAACGATTGCACGGAAATAGGGCGGATAAAGCGCACATCCGCTGCGTTCAAGAATCCAACTCCAGATCAATCGAGCCTGATCGCTTTGGCCTTGATCACCTTCCCCCATTTTTCGCGCTCGGCCCTGGCATACGCCGTCATGTCGTTCGGGCTGCCGGGAATGGCTTCGAGGCCGAGGGCCTGGAAACGCGTTTTCACGGCCTCGGTCTGGACCGCCTTCTGCAAGGCCTTGTTCAGCGTCTCGATGGTGGCCGCGGGCGTTTTTGCGGGCGCCACCATGCCTTGCCAGGCATAGGCTTCGAAGCCGGCCAGTCCCTGCTCGTTCAGGGTCGGGATGGTCTCGAAATTCTGTACCCGCTTCAGGCTCGCAACGCCGATGGCGCGCAGTTTGCCGGCGCGGATATGCGAGCCGCCGGCGGCGGTGTCGACGAACATGAAGGGAATCTGGCCGCCGATGACGTCCTGCACTGCGGGCGCCGCGCCTTTATAAGGTGCGTGCAGCAGTTTCAAGCCGGAGACATCGGAAAACAATTCGGTCGCCAGATGGTGCGGGCTGCCGGCGCCCGGGCTGCCATAGGCCACCGGATTGCTTTGCGCCTTGGCCCATGCCATGAACTCCTGCAGGTTCTTGGCGGGGACGTCGGGATGGACGACGAGGATCATCGGGAAGCGGGCGATCAGGCCGACCGGCGCGAAATCCTGCTCCGCGCTGTAACCGGGTTTGGCATACAAAAACTGGTTGGTCGCCAGGGTGGCGGTATCGGCCGTCAGCACCAGGTGGCCGTCCGCTTTCGCCTTGGCGGCATAGGCCGCGCCGATGTTGGTGCCCGCACCGGGCTTGTTGTTGATGACAATCGGCTGGCCGAGCGTCTTCGTCATTTCCGAGGCAATCACGCGCGCCACCACGTCGGAGCCGCCGCCCGCGGCGTAGGGGACGACCCATTCGACGGGCGCGGTGGGAAAGGCGAATGCCGAAGCCGGCAAGCTCAAGGCGATGGCGGCCATGCAGCGCCGGGTGCGGGTCCAGAATGTCATAAGGTCTCCATGGGTTGTTATGTTTGTTTTAATTTAACACGCAACAGCCCGGCCGCCGACAAACACGGCGTCGCCATCGATCATGGTGTGCATCAGGCACGCTCGCCCACTGGCGCGGCCCTGGTGCAGCATCAGTCCATGCCCGAGCGCGGCGGTGAGTGCGCCGGCCGCTGCGCCGGTCGCGCTGTCTTCGAGCCGGGGATCGAGGTGGTTGAAGTTGCGGCCTTCGTATTCCTGCTCGCCGATGCGGCACCAGGCGTAGCAGCCGCTCACGCCCTGGGCGCGACCCCATTCGACGATCGCTTCCAGGTCCGGCGTCAAGCCATGCAGGGTCTCGCGGTCCGCCACTTCCAGCAGCAGCTTCGGGCTACCGACCGAGGCGAGGCGCGGACTGCCGGCGAGCTGCAGGCCTGGCGCCGCCAGCAGGCGCCGGGCCAGGGCGGCGTCCGCCGCCACCTGCGGCGCGTCCTGCCGCGCCAGCTGCACGAACACCAGCTCGCCCTCGCGCGAGAGCACCAGGCGCTGGCCGCGCATCGCCGTCGTCACCTGCAAGGGTAAGGCGTCGCCAAAGCGCGCGAACAGCACCTGCGCCGCCGCCAGCGTTGCGTGCAGGCAGAGCGGGCTGCGCATGTGCGGGTAGACGAAGTCGAGCGTGGCGGCCAGGCCAGGCGCGCCAGGGGCGTCGAGAAAGACGCAAGTGAGCGCATGCTCACGCGCCAGCCGTGCGCGCTCCGCATCCTCGCGTGGGCCATCCTCGATCACGAGCGCCGGATTGCCGCCGCCGCCGTCCTCGCCGAAGCAGCTGAATTCTTTCATGTTCATTGAAGTCTCGTGCCAGGTTCTGTAAAAACTGCCAATAACAATAGCTGGTATACTCCAGCCGTCCCGTCCAACGACCTCCCTATGCGACGAGCATTCGTCATCTTCCTGATCCTGCTGTTCCCCCTGAATGTATTCGCGCTGTCGATGTCGGTATCGTCGATGCAGAGCGGCGCAGTGCAACACGTAGCCCTCGCCGCCGACGGCGACGCCATGGGTGCACCCGATATGCAGGCGATGGGCGATCCGGATTCGGACGAGCCCCCGGCCGGCTACGACTTTCACGATTCGGTCAACGAAGAAGGGCGCCTGCAGCCTGCCGCGCTTCCCGGCCGTTCCAGGCCTGCCTCCCTGCCGCCCCGGCGCGGCCTTGCGCCATTTCCACCGATAAAACCTCCTCCCATGCACTGAGCCACGGTCCTGCCGTTTATCCGGCATGGACCGCCGTCTGCACACGCCGGGCGACACCCGGCGCCCCTTGATTCCTGTCCGACACGCCTGCCGCGCCGCCACCGGGATCAGCTTGAATCTTATATGAACGAGGTATTGAAATGGAATGGCTATTCGACCCCACGATCTGGGCGGGCTTGCTCACGCTGGTCGTGCTGGAAATCGTACTGGGCATCGACAACCTGATTTTTATCGCCATCCTGGCCGACAAGCTGCCGCCGCACCAGCGCGACAAGGCGCGGCTGATCGGCTTGTCGCTGGCGATGCTGATGCGCCTGGGGCTGTTGACGATCGTGTCCTGGCTGGTAACGCTCACCGCGCCGCTGTTCGCACTGGGCTCCTTCAGTTTTTCGGGACGCGACCTGATCCTGCTGGGGGGCGGCCTGTTCCTGCTGTTCAAGGCCACCACCGAACTGCATGAACGCCTCGAAGGCGTGACCCATGCCCACACCGGCTCGAAAGCCTATGCCGCCTTTGGCGTGGTCGTGGCCCAGATCGTCGTGCTCGACGCCGTGTTCTCGCTCGACGCCGTCATCACGGCAGTGGGCATGGTCGACGAGCTGGGCGTCATGATGGCGGCCGTGATCATCTCGATCGGCGTCATGATCCTTGCTTCGAAGGCGCTGACGCGCTTCGTGAACGCGCATCCGACCGTCGTCGTCCTGTGCCTGAGCTTCCTCCTGATGATTGGCCTGAGTCTGGTGGCCGAGGGCCTGGGCTTCCATATCCCGAAGGGCTACCTGTATGCGGCCATCGGTTTCTCGATCCTGATCGAAGCGCTGAACCAGTTCGCGCGCCGGAACTTCATCAAGAACGAGGCGCGCCTGCCGCTGCGCGCGCGCACTGCCGACAGCGTGCTGCGCCTGATGGGCGGGCGCAAACGCCTCGATGCCAGCGAGGAGGCCTCGGATAGCCGCCAAGCAGAGGAGGCAGGGTTCGCGGTCGAGGAACGCAACATGGTCAGCGGCGTGCTGGCGCTGGCCGACCGCTCGATCCGCTCGATCATGACGCCGCGCTCGGAAATGTCGTGGGTCGACCTCGACGACGAGCCCGACGCCATCCTGCGCCAGCTGCAGGACACGCCGCACGGTTTGATGCCGGTGTGCCGCGGCGAGCTCGATCAGGTGGTCGGCATCGGCCGCACCAAGGACCTGATCGCCGGCCTGCTGCTGCGCGGGCGCATCGACGAGGAGGGCGCGGCCAGCCTTTTGCGCACCCCGATCATCATGCCCGACACCGCCGGCGTCCTGCGCGCGATGGACACGCTCAAACGCGCGCACGGCCAGTTGCTCCTGGTGACGGACGAATACGGTATCGTCCAGGGTTTGCTGACGCCGGTCGATATCCTGGAAGCGATCGCCGGCGAGTTCCCCGACGAGGATGAGCAACTGGCGATCCAGGCGCGCGCGCCGGGCGAATGGGAAGTCATCGGCACGGCCGATCTGCGCCAGTTGCAACAGGTGCTGGGCACCGAGGGCCTGCTCGGCATGGATGCGGATTACACTTCGCTTGCAGGATTCCTGCTGGCGCGCTTCGAGCGCTTCCCGGAAGTGGGGCAGAGTGTCGAACACGATGGCCTGCGCTACGAAATTCTGGCGGTCGAGGCGCATCGCATCGCAAGGGTGGCGATCCGCCGGATCACCGCCGCTTCAATGCACGCGCACATGGAGGAAGAACGATGAAAGAAGTATCGGGTGGCCCGGCCTTGTCGGAAGTCTTGCAGCAGCTGGCAGACGACGCCGAGCGCGAACGCATCTCGATCGGCGACCTGCTCGCGGCGCTGGCCGACCGCGCGCTCGGCGCCTTGCTGTTCGTGTTCGCCTGCCCGAACGCGCTGCCGGCGCTGCCCGGCACCTCGGTGATCCTGGGCGCGCCGCTGGTGCTGCTGGCGGCGCAGCTGGCTTTCAACCAGAAGCCCTGGCTGCCCGGCTTCATCGCCAACCGTTCGATGGCGCGCGCCGATTTCGGCGCCATGATCGCCCGCATCTGTCCCTGGCTGCAGCGCGCCGAACGCATGCTGCGCCCGCGCGCCAGCATCTGGGCGCTGCCGCCGATGGAATACCTGGTCGGCATTGTTTGCCTGCTGCTGGCGATCGTGGTGCTGCTGCCTATCCCGCTCGGGAACATGCTGCCGGCGCTGGCGATCAGCATGCTGGCGCTTGGCATCCTCGAACGCGACGGCTATTGGATCGTTGGCGGGCTGGTGATGGCGGCGGCGTCGGCGGTGCTGGTATCGGGCGTCGTGTTCGCCGCGGTGCAGGCGGTGCTGTTCATGATGGTGAAGTTTTTCGCCTGAAGCCGGGAGGCGGGGCGCCGGTCAACCAGCCTTATTGCTGCCGCTTTTTCTCTTCCTGTTTCACCTTTTTCGCTTCCTTCTTTTCCTTGGCGTTCTTGGCCGGTTCTTTTTTGGTGGATTTCTTGGCGTCCTGGCTTTTACTCATGGTGGGCTCCTGTTGGTCGTGCGCGTGTGGGTTGGGGGTGCGTTTCACTATAACGTAAAGCGCACCCGATCGCGTACGAGCGCCCCCGGCGGACCTGTGGTTCTTGTATCCGCATGGAAATTACTTATTAACTTGCTCTGTTCGGCTATACTGTTTTTTTGTACAGTAGTTTGAATGCTCACCGCATTCCACCTTGCCGATGCCGTCTCCACCTCCGCCGCCGACACAGGGCCAGTCCGGCCATCTACCAGACTATGCCGAGCTGTTCTGCCTGTCGAATTTCTCCTTCCTGCAAGGCGCTTCGCACGCCGAGGAGCTGGTGGAGCGGGCAGTGCGCCTCGGTTATTCGGCGCTGGCGCTGACCGACGAGTGTTCGCTGGCCGGCGTGGTGCGTGCCCATGCCGAGGCAAAGGAAGCGGCGCTGCCCTTCATCGTCGGCGCCCATTTTCACCTGAAGCATCCGGGCGGCGACCCGGCGCTGTCCCTGATCCTGCTGGCGCAGAACCGCAACGGCTACGGCAACCTGTCCGAATTCATCACGCTGGGGCGCACGCGCAGCGAGAAGGGCACCTATTTCCTCACGCTTGACGACATCGCCAATCCGCAGGGGGCGCTGGCCCACCTGAAGGGCATGCCCGACTGCCTGGCGATCCTGCTGCCGCATTATCCAGGGCATGAACCGGACGACGTCGACCGCCTGCATGCACAGGCGAAGTGGGTGGCGGCGCAGTTCCCGGAACGCGCCTGGCTGGGCCTGGTGCTGCTGCACCGCGCTTTTGATGATGCGCACCGGGTCACGATCGAGGAAGTCGCCTGGCAGCACCGGCTGCCGATCGTCGCCCTCGGCCACGTCGTGATGCACGTGCGCTCGCGCAAACCCCTGCAGGACACGCTCACCGCGACGCGCCTGAACAAGCCCGTGGCCGAATGCGGCTATGGCCTGGCCCAGAACGCCGAGCAGCACCTGCGCGCGCGCCTGCGCCTGGCGAACATCTACTCGCGCGAAGCATTAAGTGAGACACTCCGTATCGCTTCTTTATGCACCTTCTCGCTCGACGAACTGCGCTACGAATACCCGAACGAAGTGGTGCCGAAGGGGCAAACGGCATCGAGTTTCCTGCGCGCCGAAACCTATATCGGCGCGCACCGGCGTTTCAAGGAAGGGATTCCGGCCAAGGTGCAGGCCCAGATCGAGCATGAACTCACGCTCATCACCGAGATGGGCTACGAACACTACTTCCTGACCGTCTACGACATCGTCCACTTCGCGCGCTCGAACAACATCCTGTGCCAGGGCCGCGGCTCGGCGGCCAATTCGGCCGTGTGCTACTGCCTCGGCATCACCGAGGTCGATCCGGCGCGCGCCAATCTGCTGTTCGAGCGCTTCATTTCGAAGGAGCGCAACGAGCCGCCCGACATCGACGTCGACTTCGAGCACCAGCGCCGCGAAGAAGTCATCCAGTACATCTACAACAAGTACGGCCGCATGCGCGCGGCGCTGGCGGCGGTGGTGATCAGCTATCGCCCGAAGAGCGCCTTGCGCGACAGCGGGCGCGCGCTCGGCGTCGATCTCGGCATCATCGAAAAGGTCTGTAAAAGCCACCGCTGGTTCGACAACAAGGCCGACCTTCTGAATCGCCTGGCGGAATCCGGCCTCGACCCGGAAGCGCCGCTGTCGCGCCAGTGGGCTACGCTCGCTACAGGGCTGCTGAACTTCCCGCGCCACCTGTCGCAGCACCCGGGCGGCTTCGTCATCGCGCAAGGCAAGCTTTCTCGCCTGGTGCCGATCGAGAACGCGGCGATGGTGGACCGCAGCGTCATCCAGTGGGACAAGAACGACCTCGAGGAACTCGGCCTGATGAAGGTCGACGTGCTGGCGCTGGGCATGCTGTCGATGCTGCGGCGCGCCCTGGAACTGGTGAGCCTGCGCCACGGCAGCCAGTTCGAGATGCAGGACATCCCGCCCGACGACAAGGCCACCTACGACATGATCTGCGCGGCCGACACGGTGGGCGTGTTCCAGATCGAATCGCGCGCGCAAATGAGCATGCTGCCGCGGATGAAGCCGCGCGTCTTCTACGACCTCGTGATCGAGGTGGCGGTGGTGCGCCCGGGCCCGATCCAGGGCGGCATGGTCCACCCGTATCTGCGCCGGCGCCAGGGCCTGGAACCGGTGCGTTACCCGAGCGAGGAAATGAAGCAGGCGCTCGGACGCACGCTGGGCGTGCCGATCTTCCAGGAGCAGGTGATGCAGGTGGCCATTCTCGGCGCCGGCTTCACGCCCGGCGAGGCGGACCAGCTGCGCCGCGCGATGGCGGCCTGGAAGCGAAAGGGCGGACTCGAACACTATTACGACCGCATCGTGCGCGGCATGCTCGAGCGCGGCTACGAACTGGAATTTGCCGAAGCGATCTTCAGCCAGATCCAGGGCTTCGGCGAGTACGGTTTTCCGGAGTCGCACGCGGCCAGCTTCGCACTGCTGGCCTATGCCAGCTCCTGGATGAAGTGCCACGAGCCGGCGGCTTTCTTATGCGCTTTGCTTAACAGCCAACCGATGGGTTTCTACAGTCCCTCGCAGCTGGTGCAGGACGCCCAGCGCCACGGCATCGAAGTGCGTCCGGTCGACATTGCGATCAGCGGCTGGGAGTCGACCCTGGAAGAACTGCACGACACGACGCGCCAGCCGGCCGTGCGCCTTGGCTTGTCGCTCCAGCGCGGCATGAGCCGCGAGGCGGCGGCGCGCATCGAGGACGCGCGCGCGATTCGCCCCTTCGAAAACGTGGCCGACCTGGCGAGACGGGCAGGGCTGGACCGCGGCGACCTGCAGGTGCTGGCCGGCGCCAACGCCTTGCGCTCGCTCGCCGGACACCGCAGGGAAGCCTTGTGGCAGGCCGTCGGCGGCGTCCCCGACAAGGACTTGCTGCGCCCGACGACGATCGACGAAGAGATGCCGGTGCTGGCCGCGCCCTCGGAGGGCGACGAGATCGTCGGCGACTACCGCGCGCAGGGGCTCACACTGGGCCGTCATCCGGTGGCGCTGCTGCGCAAACAGCTGCTGGCGCAGCGCTTCATGCCCTCATCCGTGCTGAACGAGTACGCCGACGGCCAGCTCGCGCGCGGCTGCGGCCTGGTCACCGTGCGCCAGCGGCCCGGCACCGCCAAGGGCGTGCTGTTCCTGACGCTGGAAGACGAGACGGGCAATGTCAACGTGATCGTCTGGCCCGACCTGGTCGAGCACCAGCGGCGCGAAGTGCTGGGCGCGAATTTACTGGGCGTGTACGGCATCTGGCAAAGCCAGGGGCAAGTAAAACACCTGGTGGCGAAGCGGCTGGTGGACATGTCGCATTTGCTGGGGCGGCTGGCGACGGGGAGCAGGGACTTTTGTTGAGGGCCGGGCGGGCCTTTGGAAAAACCGCCGGCTTGCCATGAATGGAACTGGACCGTACACTGGGTTTTGCCGATTGATCTCGCCAGGGGCGCCATGTCCGAACATCTCATCACCGATCTCGCATCGCTCGAAGCGCTGTTCGGCCCCGTGGCGCCTGCGTCCATCGCCAAGGAAGTCGACCACCTGCATCCGCTTTACGCACGGTGGATCGACAACGCACGCTTCGCCTTGCTGGCGACCAGCGGGCCGCATGGGCTGGATATATCGCCACGCGGAGACGCCGGCCCCCTGGTGCGTATCATCGATGAACGCACCTTGCTGCTGCCCGAGCGACGCGGAAACAACCGCATCGACAGCCTGCGCAACCTGATTTCCGATCCACGAGTGAGCCTGATATTCCTGATCCCGGGCGTGGGCGAAACCTTGCGCGTGCGCGGGCGTGCAGAAATATGCGTCGACCCTCAACTGCTGGCGTCGTTCGCTGTTGAAGGGAAAGCGCCAATCTGCGTGTTGCGCATCTCGGTCGACAAGGTATTTTTCCAGTGTGCCCGTTCGATCCTGCGCTCGCGTCTCTGGCATCTTCAAGAACACGATATCTCGCAGGTACCCACGCCCGGATCGATCCTGGGCGAGCTGACGCAAGGCGGCATCGACCGCGAAACCTACGATCGCGCGCTGCCGCAGCGCCAGCGCGAGTCGCTGTATTAGCGGACCCGGCCCCGGCATTGCCTGGTACGCAGCAGGACCAGCGCGGCGCTTGCCGCCAGCATCGCGACCGCAAAGGCATTCACGATCAACACGCCGGCCGGCAAGTGCACGACGAAGGCCAGGCTGAAAGCCCATGGTGGCTGCCAGGCCGGCGTGGAATCGTAGGGATGGAAAGCGGCGAGCTGCACGCCATAAAACAGGAGTCCGGCAGCGTGTCCGGACAGCCGTCCGCGCCAGGCCAGCACGCCCGACAGCAGGCCGAGTAGGGGCAGTAGCGGCAGGCTGTCGATGGCGCCGCGCGACGGCAGGCCCGTCACCCACATGGCAAGGCCCAGCATGCCGTTGGCCATCGTCAGGCCAGCGATCCATTTTTCAACGCACACAAGAGGGATCGCAGCTTGCAAGTGGCCTTGGAGGTCAGGAGAAAGAAAAACTTAATAGCAAGAAATATCCTCCATCTCTGGCAAGTAAGTCAATCATTTTTGATAACGCGAACGCGTGCGATTCGTCAATACAAGGCATATACTGGCGCTTCACCGTCATCCAGGAGGTTGCCATGAAAGCGATTCACCCTGTACTCGCCGCACTGACCACTGCACTCGTATTCTCCAGCAGCGCCGCCCTGGCGCAGTCGGGCTTCAAGAAAGCGAACGGCGTGCTGTCCGACGCCGCCGGGATGACGGTCTACACCTTCGACAAGGACACGGCCGGCTCGGGCAAGAGCGCCTGCAACGAAGGCTGCGCCAAGATGTGGCCGCCGGTGCCGGTCACGGACGAACGCGTCGCCTCGCCGTATTCGACCGTCACGCGCGACGACGGCACGAAGCAGCTGGCCTACAAGGGCAAGCCGCTCTACCTGTTCGCCAACGATACCAAACCGGGCGATCGCAAGGGCGACAAGGTGAAGGACGTGTGGCACGTTGTAGCTGACTGAAACGCCTGTCCGCTCCCTGGGTGGGCAGCGTGTCCACCCAGGGAAAGCCTGGTTCAGCTCAGCCAGGCCTTGAGCACATCGGCGCTGTGCTCCATCCCGAACTGCAGGCGCCCCTGCGCATGGGCCACACATTGCTCGGGCGTGCCGTTGCCCTGGCTGGCAGCCTTCAATGCGATGGCCTTGCTGGCGATGCCGAAGGCGGTAATCGCCTGATCCCAGGCCAGGCCCGAGGCCAGCGCTTCCTCGACCACCTGCGCAGCCAGGGCGCCCAGCTTCTCGACCAGTGCGTCGTCCGTTCCGAGTTTCAGCATCTTCAGGCTCCTTCGAATCAGTCGTGAAGGGATAGTACGACAGCCTGGACATTGGGCCTGCACGGATCAGGCCAGGCCTGGACCTTGGGCGGCAAGGCGTGCATTCAAGCGGGACCAGACGATATGGAAAACCAGGGCGCCTGCCAAGCCGTGCATCCCGAAGCGCAGGATATCCTCGCCATACAGGAACCAGGCGTATTGCGTCGGGAAGCCGTCGATATAGGTCTTGATGTAATGTCCGTGCCAGTTCTGACCCGCTGAAAAACCGGGAAGCCTGCCGGGCCAGGACAATGCCGCCACCGGCAGCGCACCCAGCAAAAAGCCGGCCAGCGCCAGCGAAGCCCGGTTCGCGCGTCCAAAGGTATGCAGCAGCAGGAATGCCGGAATCCCGAGAACGAGCACGGCCGCTCCCGCCACCACCAGGACACTCAACAACAGCAGCCCGACGCCATGAACGGGATTGGGCGACATGAAAAGATCGTAGGCCATGAGCGCCATCATGATCAGTGGCTGGACCACTGTCGCCGCGATTGCCGCTAACCAGAGATGCATGCTGTCCCCATGTGCGTGTAAAGCCGACAGTATGCGCGATACCGAGTATCGGCAGGTGGGCTTTAATCGAGCCCCAGCCACTTCCGGTACGACCCGTAGTGGTGAACCACAAAGCCCCCGAAGGACGGCATCGCGCCCACGCTTTTCGCCGTCAGCCCGAGTTCGCGTTCCATGTCCGCCTCCTTCAGGTGGTAAAACGACACCTTTTTGAGCGCATTCGGCAGCGTCTCCACGCCGATCAGCACCTGCTTCCCAGTCTTCTCTGCATACGCCAGTTCGTCCAGCGCATGGCTGACGATGCCGTCGCCGCCTGCTGCGCGGTCGCGGTAGTCCATCAGGGCGACATAGTCGTACTGGTCCTGCACGTGCTGGCTGACCGGTCTCGATACGCCCTTGTACTCGATCACGAGGCCATCGAGCCAGAACGGGATGGCAGGCCCCATCGGGAGCGTTTGTCCGGAGGCGCGTTTGGCGCGCATCAGCGCATCGGACAGTTCGACGAATTCTGCCAGCAGCGCCATCTTGCGGGTCGACCATTCGGCCAGGATGTGCGGCTCGATGTCGACGTTGATGCCGTCGAAGCGCTCGTCTGGCGCGGCCGTCCTGTTGTAATCGAGGACGCGCTGCAGCATCGCCAGCGCCTCAAGCCGGTGCTTTGGCAGCACGTAGCGCTCGGTGTTCAGGTAGCCCGAACCGAGCAGGGCATAGGCGCGCAGGCCGGAAGCGTGCAGGCGCCGGATCAGGCGCCGGTAAAGCTGCGGTTGCGATACGATCAGGTTGCGTCCGCCGTAGGCATCGGCATACAGGAACACGGTGTCGACCGATTTCGACTTGAGGAAATCGATCGCGCGGCCAGCGGTTGCGGGTTGTTCGAGCAGCGCATACGAATCTTCTTCCCAGGTCCAGATCGCGCGCGGCGCGGCAGCGTCGGCCTGGGCGCCGACGCCGGCGCAGGCGCAGGCCAGCAGCAAGCTGGCAAACAGGCGTTTCACAGCTTCACCCCCACGTGGTACTGGCCGACGCCGAGCGGGCGCCCGGTATCCGGGTGCGAGGGCAGGGCCGAAATGAAATAGGCGCCTGGCGCCACCTTGCGCAGGTCCGGCTGCCAGCGGATGGTCGCCGATTCGCCGGGCGCCAGGGTGCGCACCGGGGCGGCGGTTTCGTTCAGTTCCAGGCCGTGTTCGTTGGTCACGACCAGCAGCGGCGCGAACTGCGGCGAGCGGGTCGCGCCGTGGTTGGTGAAGGTGGCTTCGAACACCGCGCCGCCCGCGCGGTACACGCCGGTCACGCCGATGTCGCCGGCGCTGGCCGCCAGCGCCACGCCGCGCAGGGTGCGCTGCCCGCCATAGGCAGCAAACTGCGTTGCCGCATGCGGCGCGAGCGCCTCGCTGCGCCCGGCCGTGCGGTTCGCCTTCAGGAAGGCGCGGAACTGGGCCTGGGCGCGCGCCAGGGCGTCGGGATCGTTGTTGCGGTCGATCTGCATGCCCTCGCCCAGCGTATGGAGCTGGCCTTGCGCCAGGTAGGCGGTGCCGGAGACGAAGTCGCTCATCTCGCTCTTGGTCTGCTTGAGCGGCACCACGTGCAGGTTGCGGAAGGACTCTTCGGTGTCCAGGCCCGTGCCGATCCAGGTCACCTCGGCCGGGGACTTCAGGCCGTAGCCGTTCGCCAGGAATGCCAGCAGCGAGGGCGCGATGTCGAATTGCGAGGACACCGAGCGGAACGAGCGCGCGCCTTTCAGGAGCGGCGAATACACGATCAGCGGCACGTGGTAGCGCTCGATGCGCGTGTCCATCGGCAGCTCCGGCAGGCGGTGGTCGCCGGTGATGACGAAGACGGTGTTCTCGTAGCCCGGCAGGCGTGACGCGCGCTCGAAATACATGCGCAGCGCGTCGTCCGTGTACAGGATGCTGGCGAAGATCTCGCGCCCGTTCTCGTACACCGGGGAGTCCGGCAGCTTCAGCGCGCGGACGCGTTCGCCGGCACGGCGCAGCCAGGCGTCCTTGCCGGGGAAGGTGAAGGGGCTGTGCATGCTGGTGGTCTGGATGATGCTGACATGGCGGCCGGCGGGGGCCGCGGCCTCGCGCTGGAGCGCCATCTCCATCAGGTCGCGGTCGGCATAACCCCAGTCGTTGCTGCGCTGGTAGGGCGGCTTGAAATCGCGTTCGCTCACCAGGGTGTCGACGCCCTGGCGCCGCAGGTAGACGCCTTCGTTGTCGAAGTCGAGGTTCGAACCGGAATAAAAGCGCAGGCGGTAATCCTGCGCCTTCAGCACCGACAGCAGCGAATCGTGGCGCGGCAGCTTTTCGCCCAGCGCCGCCAGGCCGTTTTCGCCGAAGGGGAGCGAGCCGAAAAGCGTGGTCAGCACGCCGAAGGTGCGGCCCTGGCCGGCCAGGAAGTTTTCGAAGTAAAGGCTGCGTCCTGCCAGTTCGTCGAGGAAGGGCGTGAAGCTGCCCAGGCGCGCGCCGGGGCCGGAGAAGCTGCGCCCCAGGCCTTCGACGACGATGAAGACGATGTTCGGCGGCGCCGCACCCGGACGCACGTTGAACAGAGGGCCCAGGGTGTCGGGCGTGCGCTCGGCGTGCAGGAAGGGGTAGCGCGGATCGGCGCCCGACCAGGGCGCCTGCGCGTTCATGCGCGGCGCCGCGGCCTCGTCGCCCGGCTGGCGCAGGCGCGCGATATTGTTATCGATGAAGAAGGCGGTCTTGTTGCCCAGGTAGGCCAGGTCGGTATCGGTGCGCGCCACCAGCGGCGCGAAGCGCGGCGGCAGCAGCGCGAAAGCGAGCAGGCTGGCGCCAAATGCCACGAACACCGTTTGCGCTGCGGCGCGCGGCCACCAGTCGCGCACCGAGAGCGACAGCAGGGTCCACAGCACCGCCAGCGCCGACACCAGGGCGATGCCGAGCAGGGGACTCAATGCCCAGCCGCCGGCGACGGTGGCGGCGACTTCGCTGCCTGAATACGCGAACAGGTCGGCCCCGAGCGGCACGCCCGCGACCCAGTGGTATTGCATCAGCGCCGCCTGCGCGAACAGCAGGGCGCTCCAGACCAGGCCGAGCGCCAGGGTGCGCCAGCGCGGCGATGGGATCAAGGCCAGCGCCAGGCCGCCGAGCAGGAAGACGAAGCCGAAGCGCAGCAGCGACAGCAGGTCGTTGCCAAGTGCCGCGCCGAAGAGCGTGGCTTGCGGCACGCCGGCGCCGCTGGCGTGCACTGCTTCGCCGATGCGCAGGCAGAACCAGGCCAGCACCAGGGCCGGCAGCGCATCGAGCGAAAAGGCGAGGGCGCGCGCCAGCCCTCCGCCGGCGCTGCGCAGGCGCGCAGGTATTACCATCGGCGGTACAGCCCGGCCGAGACGCCGCGCTCTTGCGCGTCGTTTGCGTCGCGCGAGAAACTGGCGCCGACCTTGGTGCCCCAGTGATCCGACCAGTAGCGCACCCAGGTGACGCTGCCGCCGCCCGAACGCGCGCGTCCGCCCGAGAGCGAGAGAGGATCGTCGCTGCGCCCGCTGTTGGCGGTCGCTTCCAGGTAGCTGTCGGCGTCGCCCGCGTAGTAGTAACGCGCCAGCAGGCGCTGGCCCTTACTGTGCGCGCTTTCGGAGACGATGTTCTGGTGGCGCAGCTGGACATACCAGTTGCCCACGTATTTGCCGAGGGCGACGCCATAGATGTTGACGCGCGAGTCGAAGCCGAGCACGTCGTCGGCCAGGGACAGTTCCCAGCCGCTGCCGAGCGACTGGTAAACCTCGACCCGGCCCGAGTTGGCCGGGAACAGCCTTGCAGCCGGCGCGCGCTGGTAGCGGATGTTGGCGTAGGCCCCGTTCCAGAGGTCGGTATAGGCGTCGAGCGCCCAGGCGTGGCCGGTCTGGTCGAAGCGGTGCGCGCGCAGCGTCTCGAAGCCGATCGAACCATGCTTCATGTAGTGGCGCACGCTCGCGGTCTGGTCGTTCCAACGGGGGCCGGCACCAACATCGGTCCAGCTGCCGGACAGGCTGGCCGCCCAGCTGTAGCCGGCGGCCAGCGCCGCTTCCGGATTGGCGGCGCGCGGCTGCGCCTGGGCTGCGGGCTGCATCTGCACTGCGGGGTGCAGCGCCGCCAGCGCGGCGTCGATCTCGGCCGCGTTCGCACCAAGGCTGCGCGCCTGTTCCAGGTCGGCGCGTGCCGCATCGCGCCGGCCGGCCGCGCGGTTGGCGCGCGCGCGTGCCTGCAAGGACGCGGCATCGGCCGGGCGCAAGGCAGTCAGGCGGGTGTAGGCCTCCACCGCCTGTGCCGGCTGGTGGTGCCACAGGTGCAGGTTGCCGAGCGCAAGCCAGACATCGGCGTATTCGGGCGAGGCTTTCGCCGCCGCTTCGAGGTCGGCCCGGGCTTCTTCCCAGCGCTCCATGCGCGTGTAGGCAATGCCGCGCCCGAGCAGCACGTCGACATTGCCGGGCGACTGGGCAAGCAGCGCGTTGTAGGCAGCCAGGGCCAGCGCCGGCTGGCCGCTGTTGGCGAGCGTGCGCGCCTTGTCGTACTGTTCGTCGAAGGAGGCCGCGCTGGCGGCTTGTACCTGTGCGTTGGCGGTCGGGGGAAGCTGGAAGTCGATGGGCATGGAAACGGGAGAGAGGCGGAGGGACGCACTAACAGCTTAGTGCCATGGCGCAACTCTGCCGCAGCCGGGGGTGAGCGTCAAGAAGAGCAGGGCGCAGGCAGCCAGGATGTCGCGTCCATGCTGCAAAGCGTGGTCAAGCTGGTTATGAAACTTGTTGGAGTGGCACGTGGAAGCGGCCGAGGTCTGGGCTGCTCTTGTAGGGTCGGCACTCCGTGCCCACGCGGACGCTGGCCTCGTGTTATCGGAATCAGCACTGCAGCGCTGGCATCGTCAAAACGTATGCGATTGATCCGCGATAGCGTCCGATTTGATAAGGTCGCGACCGCGTTCAGCAGCCAACATGACGCGGATGTCCGCGTGGACACGGGGTGCCCGCCCTAGGTATGCGAGAGCGGCACGTGGCTAGTTGGTCTTCGGATTGAGCAGATACTCGCCGCCGCTCGCATGCCCCGACGACAGGATGATCCCGTACGACGGCACCTGTCCATCGCTGCTCTTGCTGACCTTGTCGCGTATGGCGAGCAGCATGTCGCGCGCGGGGATTTCGCCCTGCGCCGCCTCGAGCTGGCGCAGCAGGTGCCAGGTGAAGGGCGAGTGGCCGTCGAGGGAGCTGTCGGCCACGACTTCTTCGCCGCCCGAGGACAGCGCCACCACCGAGCGCCGCATCAGGATGGCGTTGCGGCTCATGCCGGTCTTCTGTTCGGCTGCCGCGCCTTCGCGCGTGAGGGCGCCGGAAAAGCAGCTATCGGACACCAGCAGCAGCTGGCGCGCCGGCATGTTGGCCAGGAAGCGGGCGATGTCGATGTTCGACAGCCAGCCGCGCGGATCGTCGACGTTGGCGCCCGTC
Organism: Massilia sp. FBCC-B171; assembly: GCF_059134155.1. Taxonomy (NCBI): domain Bacteria; kingdom Pseudomonadati; phylum Pseudomonadota; class Betaproteobacteria; order Burkholderiales; family Oxalobacteraceae; genus Massilia; species Massilia sp. FBCC-B171. The sequence goes on from NZ_CP101443.1 coordinate 1,569,654, forward strand.
GGAATCCAGTAGCCGACCGAGGAGCCCGGGTGGATATAGCCATGGCCGGCATAGAACACCAGCACGCTGTCGTCCGGTTCGCTGCCGCGGATCAGGCGGTTGAGCGAGGCGATCATGCTGGAGCGGTCGGCGTCGAGCAGCTGGTCGACCTGGTAGCCCTGCCGCTGCAGCAGGCCGGCGACGGCGCGCGCATCGCGTCCCGCGCCTTCCAGTTGGGACAGCGGCGAGTGGTAGTCGTTGTTGCCGATCACGAGCGCCAGCTTGCGCTTGATGCGCATGGCGGGTGCCGCGCCGCCCGTGTCCTCGCTCACCTGCGCCTGGTAGGCCATGCGCGGTTTGGCGATGCAGTCGGCCAGCTCCGTCTCGCCGCAGGTTTTGAGGGTGCCGATGCCGGGGGCGCGCGTGATGGCGTCCCCGGCCTGCAGGAACAGTTCCTTGCGCTGCGGCGTCGCGCCGCCGGCCACGCTGGCGGCCAGGGCGACGCTGCCGGCGGCGAGGGCGTCCGGCACGCGCGGCAGCGCCAGGGGGGCCTGCATCAGGCTCTGCACCGGTACCGGCGGTTCGGTAGCGGCGGCCACGCCTTCCACATTCAGGATGCCGTCCACCGTGCTGACGCTGTAGTTCGGGCCGGCGTCGGCGCCCGTGAAGCGAATCGGGAAGCTGCCGGCGCCGGCACCGTCGGCCGCCAGGTTCACGCCGCCGACCAGGCTGGGGCCGTCGGCATACTGGAAGCCGCTGGCTTGCCAGGTAAAGGGCGGCAGCGCGCCGCCCAGGCGCATCGCCTTGTCGTCGGCTTTGAGCACCAGCGGCGCCCTGTCGATGGTGACCGTGCCGGGCAGGTAGACGATGTCGTATTTGCTCGAACCCAGGCCGCCCGGCAGCACGCCGTAGCTGCCGGCATTGATGGCGCCGATGCCGCTGCCGCCGTAGCCGAGCTGGCCGCTGAGCTGGGCCATGCTGTCGCCGCCTTGCAGGCCCGTGACCGACACCGACAGGTCGCCCGCCCCGATGGCGCCGCTGCCGTAGACCCGGCGCAGGTCGAGCGCATCGATCACGAGGTCGTACTGGCCCTTTGAAAAGCTGCGCAGGGAAGGGGTGCCGTCGACCATGCGCCAGGTGCGCTCGAAATCCCAGCCGGTATAGGTGGCGAGCGATTGCAGCTCGGCCGTGGTCTTGCCGGTGCCGCTGCTGCTGTTCGTCGTGCCGCTGGTGTCGGTATTCCAGAAGCTGTTGGTGACGCCGGTCCTGCCGCTGCCGACCAGGCCGCCCCCGGCGCCTGCGCCGCTGTCGTTGCCGACCGTGCCGCTGGCGAAGCTGTTGCTGATGGTGCCGCCATTGGCGCCCACCAAGCCTCCCTCGTAACCGCTCTCGGCGAGGACGCTGGCGCTGCTGTAGCTGTTGCTGATGTCGCCGAAGTTGCCGCCCACTAGACCGCCGCTGCCGGAGTACTGGGACAGCACCGTGCCGCTCGAAAAACTGGCGTCGACGCGCGCGCCCTGCTGGTTGCGGCCCACCAGGGCGCCGACGTAGTACAGGCCGTCGACGCTGGCGTTGCTGACACCGAGGTTGCGCACCGTGCCGTAGTTCACCCCGACCAGGCCCACGTAGGGCTGCTGCGGCAGCAGCAGGTTCAGGTTGCGCACCCGGTGGCCATCGCCGTCGAGCGTACCCATCAAATAGGGAAGGAAGAGGCCGGGCGCGGCAGCCAGGTCGATGTCCGCGTTCAGCCGAAAGCTCAGGGCGGGGTCGTCGACGAAGCCGAGCATGGCGTTCATTCCCGCCACGGTCGACACCAGGTAGGCGCCGCTGGCCGCGTCGCGCGGCAGCACATTGGCGTAGTTCGCGATGGCCAGCCGGCGGCCGTTGCCGATCCAGTCGTTGTATTGGCCGCCGCGCAAGCCGCCCATCGTCAGCATGCCGGTGCTATGGTTGATCAGTACGGCGTCGGCGTTGTAGTGGGTATTGCGCAGGATGCCGGAGTCGAAATCGCCGATGACCCCGCCCAGGGTGGATGTGCCGGTGATGTTGGCCGTGCTGACGCTGTCGAGCAGTTGTCCGCCCTGGTACTGGAAGCCGACCAGGCCGCCGACGCTGTCGCTTCCGTGCAGCTCCCCGCTGACCGAGACGTTCTGGATCGTACCCAAATTGCTGCCGGCCACGCCCCCTGCGAGACCGCCCTGAATCCGGACATTGGCCAGGTTCAGGTTGCGGATGGTGCCGGAATTCGCGCCGACCAGGCCGGCATACATGACGCGGTCGTCGGCCGTGAGCAGGAGATTCGAGATCGTATGGCTGGCGCCATCGAACTGGCCATTGAAGGTGGGCAGGAACAGGGCGGGTTCCTGCGCCAGGTCGATGTCGGCGGTCAGCCGCAGCCTGATGCCGGCGTTGGCGAAGCCGAGCAGGTCGCGCACGCCTTGCAGCGTGCCCAGGGTGTAGCTGTCGGTCTGCGCATCGTAGGGCAGCGACGCGGCATAGTCGGCGATGCGCAGCTTGCGCCCGCCTGCCAGCCAGGCCGCGAACTGGCCGCCGAGGATGGCGCCGGGACCGAGCGCATGATCGGCATAGCCTTCGTCGCTCGCATTGTAGAAGCTGTTGCCGATGCTCGATCCGGCAAACAGGGATGCGTCGCCGATCAGGCCCGTCCCCTCGAAGGCCCCGTCCAGCGAGACGCCACTGGTATAGCTGCTGTCGATCACAAGGCGCGGCGTGCGGGCCCCGCCGAACGTAAGCGTACCCACCAGGCCCCCGGCTGTCCCGCTGCCGCTGCTCCTGACGCTGCCGCCGGCGACATAGGTGTTGAAAATGGACGCGTTCGCCGAGTCCACGCTGCCGGCCAGGGCGCCCGTCGATGTGCCGCCCGTGATGTCCGGATCGACCAGGCCCAGGTCGCGTACGGTCCCGCGCAAGGCGCCGAAGAGTCCCACATAGCTGCTGCTGCGGTTGATGGTGAGGTTGCCGATGACATGGCCAAAGCCGTGCAGCTGGCCCGAGAACGGCGTTTGCGCGGTCCCGAGCGGCTCCCATCCCTGTCCATTGTTGTCGGAGGCCGTCTCCGACGCATCGAGGTCGGTGGTCAGCACGTAGTTGCCGCCAGGGTTGGCGCGCGCCGTGACGGCCAGTGCGTCGGGACTCCATTCGTTGATCACCGTGAACGGTACGCCGTTCATCGTCACGCGCGGCGTCAGCCCGCCCAGCGTGATCTTGTTCTCGCCCAGGCGGTAGCCGGCGCCGAAATTCAGGACCAGGCCGGCGTTGTCGCCGCTGGCGTTCAGATTGGCCGGCGCCGCCAGGTTGGGGTTGAACGGGTCGAGAATCGCGCCCGATGCGAACAGGATCGAATTTTGCGCCGTGAGCGTGAGCGTGGTGTCGGCTTCCCAGCTGATGGGCGCATTCACGTGGATGTCGCCGGCGCCGCTGCGCGCACCGGCCACGCTCTCGATCGTGACGTTGCCCTGCGCAAGATTGGAGGACAGGGTGAGGCCGCTGATGTCGTCGCCGGGCGCCTCGCCGATGGTGTAGTCCTGCGGGTCGATCAGCCAGGTGCCATGGCGCCCGCTGGCCGACAGGGTGTTGACGCGCGCCTTCGGTCCTGCCTGCACCCGCGCCGCCGAGGTCTCGATCATGCCGCCTTTCATGGCGCCGCGCGCATCGATGCCGGCGTCCGGACGCACGCGGCCCGCCTGCAGGTCGCCGAAGATGGCGACGCTGCCGGCCTCTCCCTGGGCCGCGCTCACATCGATGCTGCCGCTGGCCTCGACCTCGCCGCCGATCAGCGAGACCGTGCCGCCGTTGCTGCGCACCGCGCCGGCGCGCACGATGCCGCTCTCGATCACGAGGCCGCCGGCGCCCCCGGCAACGCCGCTGGCGGCCAGCGCGATGCGGCCGCCCTCGCTGTCGAGGATGCCGCTGTTGGCGACGCTTGCCTGCGGCGCGGCCAGCGTGACCTGGGCCTGGATCAGGCCATCGCTGGAAAGGTTGATGCGCACCGCGTCGCCGGCGGCCAGCGTGATGGCGCCCTGCGGCGCCGTGATGCTGCCGCTGTTGCCGACAGCGGCGCCGGCCAGCACCACGCTGCCGCCGTCGGCCGTCCGGATGGTCCCGGCGTTGTTGACGGCGCCGCGTGTGGCGACCTGCGGGGCGCCGGAGAGGAAGCTGGCGTCGCTGACCGTGCCGGCGGCCGTTACAAGGCCGCTGACGTCGACCCGCGCGGAAGACCCGAACAACACGCCGTTCGGGTTGACCAGGTAGACCCGCCCATTGCTGGTAAGCCTGCCCGCGATGTCGCTCGGCCCGCCGGCCACGCGGTTCAGGATGGTGGACGCGGCGCCCGGCTGGATGAACTGCACCGCCGCATCGCGCCCGATATTGAAGCTCTGCCAGTTGACGATCGCCTTGTCGCTGGCCTGGTGCACGCGCAAGGTGGCGGCGTCCTGCTGCAGCGTGACGGCGCCGCTGGCGACCTGGCCGCCGGCCGGCAGGGCGTTCGGCGCGGTCTGGGAGCGCGCCAGCGCAGGCAGGGCCAGCAGGCAGAAGCAGACGGTCGGACGCAGCCGCAGCGGCAGGTTCAGCATGGTCATCTCCCTTCAGAAGCGTACGGTTGCGAACGACCAGAGACGGTAGCGGCGCGAGCGGCCGTCGCTGTCCGTGCCGGTGAGCGGATCGGCCAGCGGATTTCGCCCGACCTTGGCCGCACCGATCAGCGACAGCTCGACGCGCGGCCCCGGATTCCAGACCAGGCCCGCGCCGGCGCCCTTGAGCTGCACCTCGTTGCGGCCCTTGAGGCCGGGCCAGGGATGGCGGTGCTGTTCGATCCAGCCGTGGTCGTAGAAGGCGAAGGCGCGCAGGCCGTCGCGCAGGCGCAGGTGGTATTCGAACTGCGCGATCGCGCTCTGGTCGCCGGCCGTTTCCCCTGCCGGATAAGCGCGCACGGCGCCCATGCCGCCGAGCAGGAAGGTTTCGGACGAATCGAGATTGGTGCTGGCCGCCTGGCCGGACAGCTTGACGACCAGGTCGCCGCGCTTGCCGATCGGCTGGCTGCGGGTGTAGCCGGCGCCGAGCTTGGCGAAGCGGCCATGCAGGCGCGCGGTGGCGGCGTCGCTCAGCGCATCGGCGCCCTCGGCGCCGACCTGCGTGTAGCCGCCGCTGAGGTTGAACCAGCCTGCGCTGAGCACCTCGCCAGCGCTCCAGTCGGCGCGCATGCCCAGCGTCAGTTCGCTGACCCGGTGTTCGCTGGTGGTCACGCCCAGCTGGCGGTTGGTGAGGCGCCGTTGCAGCAGTTCGGCGTTCAGGTAGACGCTGCGCGCGCGGGTGCGCTGCAGGGCGCGCGAAGCGGTGAAAGCCAGCATGCCCGTGCTGCCGCGCGCATCGAGCGGCGTGAAGACGCAGCACAAATGGTAGCGGCTCGCCTGCCCGGTCACACCGAGGCGCCAGTCGCGCCCGGCCGGTGCCTGGTAGCTCAGGTGCAGGTTGCGCTGGTTGGGCGTGAGCAGCTGCGCGTGGAGTGTCAGCTGGTCGGCATGGCCGGTGAGATTGGCCACGCGCAGGCTGAGCGAATCGTGCCAGCGGCTGGTGTAGCGGTTGCCGGTATTGTCGACGCTGGCGCTGGCCGTCACGCGCCGGCCCTGCTCGATCTCGAACACGACATCGTATTCACCCAGCGTGGCGGCCGGCACCAGCACCGCGCGCGCCGGCATGCCGAGGTAGTCGGAGACCCGGTAGACGGCTTCTTCCAGGCGCTCGCGCACGATCGGCGCGCCTGCGGCCAGGACGCCGCGCGCGCTGGCCAGGGCGCCGTCGCGCGCGCTGCCGGGCGTGAATGCCGGGTCGAGCCGCAGCTGGCCAACCGCGCCCTGCAGGATGCGGATTTCGACCACGCCATGCTGGACGTCCTGCAGCGGCACCCAGGCCTTGGCGACGATGCGCTGCTGGTCGTTCTGCAGGTAGCGCTCGATCCTGGCCGCCACGCCGTGCAGCGCCTTCAGGGTGACCACCTTGCCGCCTTCGCCGGCCAGCATGCTTTCCATCTCGGCCACGGGCAGGCCGTCGAGCTTGCCGGAGAAGCGGAAGGCGCGCACCTCGAGGCTGCCTTCCGCGATGTCGACCGGCGCGCCGGCCGGCGCATGGCGGGGAGCCGGGGCGAGGACCGGCCGCGGCGCGCTGGCCGGGCTGGGTGTGGGAGGAGTGGGGCGGGGTTCGAGCGTGCCGGCCTGGGGCGGCACCGTCTGGGCAGGGCAGGAAAACGGCAGCAGGGCCAGCGCATACGCGAAGGGGGAAAACCGCTTTTTCATGTCCACTAAGCCCGTTATTTGTTTAGCTTTCGGCGTGACCAGAATGCGAGTGCGCAAAAAAGAATGCTCTTTTTGTATTTATTGGTCAATATACTTTTTGAAAGATTTTGGCCAGATGTGGCGTGGCGGCACGGCGACGGGGATAAAAAAGCCGCCCGGCGAGGCGGGCGGCTTGGGGCGGCAGGTCGATGCCGCATGCATGAACGTTGAAAACCGTTTAGAAGGTTTCCCATTCGTCGGCGCTGGCGCGTGCCGCCGATTTGGCCGGCGCGGCCGCTTTTGAAGCGCGCAGGGCAGGCGCCGGGCGGGCGAGGGCGCGGGCCGGGGCAGCCGGGGCGCTTGGCGCCGCCAGGGCCGGGCCGGCCAGCTTGAACACGCCGACCACTTGCGCCAGCTTTGCCGCCTGGTCCTGCATCGAGGCGGCAGCGGCGGCCGATTCTTCGACCAGCGCGGCGTTCTGCTGGGTGACCTGGTCCATCTGGCCGATGGCCTGGTTGACCTGCTCGATGCCGCCGGTTTGTTCGGCGCTGGCGTGGGTGATCTCGGCCATGATGTCGGTGACGCGGCGGATCGAGGAGACCACTTGCTCCATTGTCGCGCCGGCCTGGTCGACCAATTTGGCGCCGGCGTCGACCTTGTCGACCGAGTCGCCGATCAGGACCTTGATCTCCTTTGCCGCCGCAGCCGAACGCTGGGCCAGGTTGCGCACTTCCGAGGCGACGACCGCGAAGCCGCGGCCCTGTTCGCCCGCACGCGCCGCTTCGACGGCAGCGTTCAGCGCCAGGATGTTGGTCTGGAAGGCGATGCCGTCGATGACGCCGATGATGTCGACGATCTTGCGCGAGGATTCGTTGATCGAACCCATGGTCGTGATGACCTGGCCGACCACTGCGCCGCCTTGCACCGCGACTTCGGATGCAGTAATGGATAACTGGTTCGCCTGGCGCGCATTGTCGGCGTTCTGGCGCACGGTGGTGGTCAGTTCTTCCATCGAGGCGGCGGTTTCTTCCAGCGCGCCGGCCTGCTGTTCGGTGCGTGCCGAGAGGTCCAGGTTGCCGGCCGAGATTTCAGCCGAGCCGGTGGCGATGGTGTCGGTGCCGGCGCGAACCTGGGACACGATCTTGACCAGGCTGTCGTTCATGTGGCGCAGGGCGCGCAGCAGGGCGCCGGTTTCGTCCTGGGCGGTGGTGTGGATGTTGCGGGTCAGGTCGCCGTTCGCCACGGTCTCAGCCAGTTCCAGCGCATCGTGGATCGGACGGGTGATGCCGCGGGTGAGCAGCCACGACAGGATCGCGCCGAGCAGCACGGCGGCAGTGGTCAGCACCGCGATGATCGTCGTGCTGCGCGCGGCATTGGCGTCGATCGCCTTGGCGGTGGCGTCGATGCTGGTGCGCTGCATCTCCACCAGTTCGTGCAGCAGTTCCTGGTACAGCTTCGAGGCAGGCGTGAAGTTCTGGTCGAGCAGGCGCGCCGCTTCTTCTTCGTTGCCGGCGGCCTTGGCCTTGACGGCGCCGTCGCGCGAGGCGCTGTAGAGCTTACGCTGGTCGAGGATCTTCGCGAACAGGGCTTTCTCGGCATCGCCGTCGATCAGCGGCTCGATCCCCTTGAGCAGTTCGGCGGCCTTCTTCACCGAGGCAGCCGAGTCTTCCTTGAAATAAGGGCCCAGGGCCGGGTCGGTGCTCTTGACGATGGCGGCGGTACGGCGGATCGACGCGAAGTTCAGGCTGTACCAGTCGGTGATCAGGCGCTCTTTCGTGAGCGGCGCGGCCATCATGGTGCGGGTTGCATCGGCCACTTCGTTGAGGCGCCAGATGCCTGCGCAAGCGATCAGCACGGTCATGGCGAGGATCAGCGCGAAGCCGAGTCCGAGGCGCTTGCCGATCTTGATGTTCGAGATAAAGCCCATTACAGCATTTCCTTGTCGTTGATGGAGTTGGGCGTGGCGGCCTGTGCACGAACGGCGGCCACGTAGCAGCCCGAGCGGGCGCTTCAAGGGTGTGGATTCTACGAGTGTTTCGTTCAATAATGAAGTAAAAAGATGACCTAGGGAAAGTTTTACGACACTTTTGCCGTTAGCCTTACCACGTTGATTGTTAAATATTGCTATGAAGCATTGAGTTTGCTAGGCTTGCGGACCTCCGGAATCTGCACTAGATTCCTGTCACCCGCGTCCAGTGGCGCCTCACAAAAAAGACCATGAAACCATCGACCCGCACACTGAAACACCTCCTGCTGGCCGGCGCCGCAGTCACCACCGCTGCCCATGCCGCCCCCCTGCCACCGGCATTCACCACCCAGCTGGACAAGGATTTCCCGGCCATCGAGGCCCTCTACCAGGACCTGCACCGCAATCCCGAGCTGGCCTTCAACGAGCACCAGACTGCAAAGAAGCTGGCCGAGCGCGTCAAGGCGCTGGGCTTTGAAGTCACGACCGGCGTCGGCGGCACCGGCATCGTCGCGATCCTGAAAAATGGTCCCGGCCCGACCGCAATGCTGCGTACCGAACTCGACGCGCTGCCGGTGCTGGAAAAGACCGGCCTGGCCTTCGCCAGCACGGCCACGGCCAAGAACGCGGCCGGCGAAACCGTGCCGACCATGCACGCCTGCGGCCACGACGTCCACATGTCGGCCTGGTATGCCACCGCCAAGCTGATGGCGGAAAACCGCAAGGCCTGGAGCGGCACCCTGATGCTGGTCGGCCAGCCGGCCGAAGAGCCGCTGACCGGCTCGGCCGCGATGCTCAAGGATGGCCTGTTCAAGCGCTTCCCGAAGCCTGACTACGCGATCTCGATGCACGACGAAGGCACGCTGCCGGCAGGCCAGGTGGGCTGGCGCGCCGGCCACTTCCGCGCCTCCGCGGACACCATCACCATCACCATCCACGGCCAGGGCGGCCATGGCGCCACGCCGCAGGAAACGCGCGACCCGGTCGTCATGTCGGCACGTGTCGTGATGGCGCTGCAAACCCTGATCTCGCGCGAGAACAACCCGGCCGACCCGGTCGTCATCACCGTCGGCAGCATCCACGGCGGCACCCAGGCCAACATCGTGCCCGACCAGGTCAAGCTGATGCTGACGGTGCGTACCTTCAAGCCGGAAGTGCGCCAGCGCGTGCTGGCCAGCATCGTGCGCGAAGTCGAAGGCGAAGCCATGGCCGCCGGCATGCCGAAGAAACCGGAAGTGAACATCGTGCCGGGCGCCGATTCGGTCTACAACGATCCCGAGCTGACCGCGCGCGCCGTGACGGCGGTGCAGGGCGCGCTGGGCAACCAGAACGTGGTCGAAATGCCGGCCAAGATGACCTCGGAAGACTTCGCCAACTACGGCCAGGCCGGCGTCAAGGCGGTGCTGCTGCACGTCGGTGCGGTGGAGCCGGGCAAGCTGGCCGCGGCGCGCAAGGCCGGCAAGTACCCGCCGGGCACGCACTCGCCGCAGTGGGCGCCGGACTTCAAGCCGACCGTGCGTTCCTTCATCATGGCCGAGACGGCGATCCTGCTCGACCTGCTCAAGCCGGGCGCGAAGTAATCACCCTCTGAGTTTGAAAAGAAACAGCCGCCCGGCAATGCGCCGGGTGGCTTTTTTTCTAGGACGGCACATTTAGCTTGTCACAAGCTGACTCTAGTTTAGTCAGATAGGCCGCAGGGTTTTTCCTGAAACGGAACCGCAGGCAGCGTGACTGGCGGCGACGTTCGAGCGCGGCGCGTTCGCTGTACCAGCGGGCATGCGACACGGCAGCCAACATGTCCTGTGTCACCGTGCGAGTACGAGTAAAAACGGCAGCGGCCATTCGCACACACCCACTGAGTACCAGGGACGGCGAAGCGACCTTGCGGCCGCTGGCGCGGCGGTCGTGATAACGCAAGCTGCCAAAAGCTTGTTCGAGGGCGTTGTTAGTGCGCGGCAGGCCCGGGATCCGGTAGCAATGGAAAAGATCCAGGCCATACCCGCGGGTCACTCTGATGAAATGGGAAGCGGCCTCGCGCAGTGCTGCGGACAGACCGGCAGCGCTACTTTCCAGTTCCAGGCGGCCGATCCAGTCCTGATAGCGCCCCGCGACAAGGTCGGCTGGCAGTGCGTCACTATTGGCGAGGATGGACGATGCTGCGTGCACCCAAGAAGCGCCCAGCTCAACGTCGGGCCACAAGGTGGCAGTACGTTGAAGCGCCCGCTCCAGCATATCGCGCAGGCGCCTGAGCGCCGTCAGCGCCCCTTTTTTTCGGCGCTTCGCCGCACACTGGCATGGATATCAGTGAGATGTCGATGCAGGCGCAATCCTGCAAACACCAGTGGCGGATGCGCGTCTTCGGTCATCGCACTGCGCACGGCGGCGCAGTAGCCGGTCACCACATCGGCTGCTGCGCCGCCATCAGCGGCGGCGCATTCGAGCGGGCGTACCCCCCGTACCAGTTTTTTCAGCTCTTTCTTGGCATGCCGATCTGCCTCCCACAAAGGGCTGGCTGCCTCTCGTAGATAGTGGAATTGGCATAGTTGGTGTGCCACACCCGGCAGGGCAGCGGCGACAGCGTGCCGAACACTGCGCTGACCGTCGGATACCACGGCAATCACCGGGACCGGCAGCGCCCGAGCCACTTGCTCGATCAACGGTTGCAGTTCCGATTTGGCCGACGACAAAAGGCTGCGTGCGCAAAGCACTTCGCCCGACAGCACTTCGCGCACCACCCATAACACTTCATGGCCGACATCGGGCTGCAAACCATCGATCGCCAAAATGGCGTGTCCCTGTGCCGCCAGCTTCGCGCCGCGCTCGGGAAGCGTGTCCAGAGAGAGGCTGAGTAATATGTCGTAGTGCGCCAGCAAATTGGACACGCTACGCTCGCCCAGCGTCACGCCGTCCTGCAGCAAGCGTTGATGGATTTCGGCACGGGATCGGTGTTCCCGGTATCGCAGCTGCCCGACACGCAGCACGACATCGAGACCGAATTCCTGATCAGGCAATGCCCAGCTCCCTTCAGCTTCGGGATGGCACACTTTGTGGAATCGTTCACAAGAGCTGTTTTGACAGCGGCGAATCTGCAGCCGAAGCAGAACCAACCCGCTCATCGTCATCAGCTTGCGCGTCTTGGTGTACGCCACTGGCATCGCATGCCCGCATGCAGCGCAGTGGGTCAGGGTAACCGGGAGCCGGTGCTCACTTTCGGCGTTATCACGAGCAATGCGTCCAGACATGGCAACTCTCCTTCATGCATGTCCGTTTGACCACGGTCGGGAGAGAAAAGTCCGGCACAAGCGGAATGTGCCGTCCTAGTTTTTTTTGGTGCGCCCGGCAGGGCGCACTTACTTGGAGGTGAAAGTCCTCTACTCACCCGGCAAGGGGAAGAGTTAGCGGAAGGCAAGGGTGTCGTGGGCGACTGCGAATCTGGAGGAAGCCGGAAGCAAAGCGCTGGCCTGACGAACAGGAAGCGGATGAGGCGGCGCGGCGGGGTGAGATGTCCAAAATCATCAAAGCCCAATACTTGCACGGAACGCTGCGACGTAGATCCGACAGGCATAAGCGTGAAGGTGAGTGCGCAATACCCGGGGAGATCTGCATGCATGCCTAGTGCTACCGACATCGAGAGGTGTTGGGATGTGCATGCAGAAGTCAGCAGACGGCATAGTAGGTTGGGCCAAGGCGGTGAGCCGAAGAGAACCCGACCGAAGGCCTGAACATTGAACAACGCGATTAGGACATTCGACCTCGATGCAAATCGACGACGCAACAAGGCAGGCAACTGCGCCAGATACGGAAAGAGGCGGCCGGATGTCGTCAATGGCTGTGCCTGGTGCCGAGGTTGGCACGGCGGCGGATGGGCAAACGAAAGCGGAAGGACTGCGGCAGATGGATGCCGTGGTTGAACGTAACAACCTGTGGCGAGCGTATGAGCGAGTCATGCGGAACAAGGGTGCGGCAGGAGTCGACGGACTCACCGTGGCCGAATTCAAGGCATGGCTGCAACAGCACTGGCCAAGCGTCAGGGCAGCATTGCTAGCGGGCGATTACATGCCAATGGCGATTCGCAAAGTGGAAATACCGAAGCCGAATGGCGGGGTAAGAACACTGGGCATCCCGACGGTACTGGACCGTTTGATCCAGCAAGCGCTGCTGCAAATTCTGCAACCAGAATTCGAACCTGAATTCTCCGAGCATAGCTACGGGTTCCGACCGGGCCGCAATGCATGGCAAGCGGTGCAACGAGCGCAAGGCTTTATTTGGGAAGGCCGCCGCTGGGTGGTTGACCTCGATCTGGAGAAGTTCTTCGATCGTGTTAACCACGACATTCTGATGTCGCGGATAGCGCGCAAGGTCAAGGATGAACGGGTTTTAAAACTGATCCGGCGTTACCTCGAAGCGGGCATGATGTCTGACGGGATCGTCAGCGCGAGGACGGAGGGCACGCCGCAAGGCGGGCCGCTGTCGCCGCTGCTGTCGAACATCCTGCTGACTGACTTGGATCGCGAACTGGAACGTCGGGGCCACCTGTTCTGCCGTTACGCCGATGACTGCAATATCTACGTCAGGAGCGAAATAGCAGGGCAACACGCGATGGCTGCGATCACCGATTATCTGGAGCGGAAACTCAAGCTTCGAGTGAATCGGGAGAAAAGCGCCGTAGCGCGACCCTGGGCCAGGAAGTTCCTCGGTCACAGCTTCACTTGGCATAAGCAGGCTCGTCTGAAAATCGCCGACAGCAGTTTGAAGCGACTGAAAGACAAGGTTCGGGACATCGTCGTTGGGAACGCCTCGCGCAACCTCGTCGCCACGATCAACGAACTGAACCCTGTGCTGCGTGGCTGGACATCGTACTTCCGGCTGACCGAGGTGAAGGGTGCGCTACAGGATTTGGATGGATGGATTCGCCGCAAACTTCGCTGCCTGTTGTGGCGTCAATGGAAGTACCCGTCGACACGTAACAAGCGGCTGCAAACCCGCGGACTGGATGCGGCGCGGGCGTGGAAATCGGCAAGCAATGGTCGTGGCCCATGGTGGAACGCCGGAGCGAGCCATATGAACGCTGCGTATCCGAAGAGTTCGTTCGACGTGCTCGGGTTGGTTTCGCTGCTGGAGACCCAGCAGCGCTTCCAGCTTGTTAAATGAACCGCCGTATGCGGAACCGCACGTACGGTGGTGTGAGAGGGCGACGGGGGTGACCCCGTCCCCTACTCGATTGCCTGCGCCGGGCGCGCCGCGGTACGCGATCAGGACTACACTGGATCTATCCGGTCTTGGCACAAAGCCTTTCTTTTATCCGAACAGAGAGGAGGACGTATGTCGCTCAATACTAACGGAAGTTCGACCTCGCCCTGGATGGACACCGTGTCGATCCCGGCGTTTGCCCCCTTGCAGGGCGATGCCGGCGCCGAGGTCTGCGTCATCGGCGCCGGCATCGCGGGCCTGACCTGCGCCTACCTGCTGGCGCGCGAGGGCAGGGATGTGATCCTGATCGACGCCATCGGCGTCGGGGCCGGCGAAACGGGCCGCACGACGGCCCACTTCTTTCCGCCGGACGAGTGGTATGCGGGGCTGGAGGCCGCCTTCGACACCGAGACCGCCAAACTGGTGGCGGAGAGCTACGCGGCCGCCACTGGCCTGGTGGAATCGATCGTCGCCGCCGAAGGCATCGACTGCGGCTTCGAGCGCGTCGACGGCTTCCTGTTTGCGCGTCCCGGCAACGAGGCGAAAGACCTCGAGAAGGAACGCGTTGCCGCCATCCGCGCTGGCCTGAACGCCGAGGTGCTGTTCGGCGTGCCCGGGCTGTCCTTTGCGACGGGACCCTGCGTGCGCTATCCGAACCAGGCCCAGTTCCACCCGCTGAAATACCTGGCCGGGCTGGCCGCGGCCTTCGTGCGCATGGGCGGACGCATTTATGGCGGCACCCAGGCCCATGACATCGACGATGCAGGCAATGCCCAGCTGGTGAAAACCGGCGAGGGCGCCATCCGCGCCGGCGCCGTGGTGGTGGCGACCAACACGCCCTTCCACCACCGGGTGGTCATGCATACCAAGCAGGCCGCTTACCGCACCTATGTCATCGCGCTCCAGGTGCCGGCAGGCTCGGTGCCGCACCTGCTGCTCTGGGACACCGGGGACCCTTATTTTTACGTACGGGTCGCCGCGCCCGATCCGGCCGCCGCGCACGAGCTGCTGCTGGTGGGCGGGGCCGACCACAAGGTGGGGCAGGACAGCCATCCCGAACACCGCTACGCCGAGCTCGAGCGCTGGGCGCGCGCGCATTTCCCTATGGCGGAGGCGCTTGCCTACCGCTGGTCGGGCGAGGTAATGGAGCCGAGCGACGGCCTGGCCTACCTGGGGCGCGATCCGCATGGCGGCAAGCACCGCTATCTCATCACGGGCGACTCGGGCAACGGCATGACGCACTGCACGGCTGGCGCGATGCTGGTGACGGACCTGATCGCGGGACGCGCGAACCCCTGGCAGGACGTCTATGACCCGGGCCGCAAGGGCTGGCACGGCGTCAACGACTTCATGGCCGAGCAGGCCAATACCATCTCCCAGTACAGCGACTGGCTGACCGCGGGCGAGGTCGCCTCGGCCGACGCGATTTCCCCGGGCGAGGGAGCGGTGGTGCGCGAAGGCATGCACAAGCTGGCCGTGTACCGCGACGAGGCGGGGGCCGTGCATGCGCTGTCGGCCACCTGCACCCATCTCGGCTGCGTGGTGCACTGGAATTCAGCCGAGCGCTCGTGGGACTGCCCTTGCCACGGCTCGCGTTTCGATGTCGACGGCAGGGTGCTGCATGGACCGGCGGCGCGCGCGCTGGAGCCGGCCGCACCGGGTTCGGTGCAAGGGCGTGAGCAGGGGAGGACGGAAGAGCGGAGGAATCCGCCGCCGCCGGTGTAGTTAGCCGGGGCGCCGGTACACCCGCGCAATACCGGCGCCTTTCAAAAAAAACCGCCCGACAATGCGGGCGGTTCGATCGATCACGCCATAACGCGTTTAAAACTCTTCCCACTCATCCGCACCCGCCGCCGCCGTGGCACGCGCCGCCGGCTTGGCCGGCTTGGCTGCGGCCGGCGCCTTGGCCGCACGCGCGGCCGGCTTCGGACGCACGGCAAGCGCACGCGACGGCGCTGCTTTCGCCGCTGCCGGCGCGGCAACGGCCACCGCTGCTGCCTGCGCATCGAGCTTGAACACGCCCACCACCTGGGCCAGCTTGGCCGCCTGCTCCTGCATCGCGCCCGCTGCCGCCGCCGATTCCTCGACCAGGGCCGCATTCTGCTGGGTCGCTTCGTCCATCATGCCGATCGACTGGTTCACCTGTTCGATGCCGCCGGTCTGCTCGTGGGTTGCATGGGTGATCTCGGCCATGATATCGGTCACGCGGCGGATCGATTCGACCACTTGTTCCATCGTCGCGCCGGCCTGGTCGACCAGTTTGGCGCCGAGGTCGACCTTGTCGACCGAGTCGCCGATCAGGACCTTGATCTCTTTTGCCGCCGCCGCCGAACGCTGGGCCAGGTTGCGCACTTCGGAAGCGACGACCGCAAAGCCGCGGCCCTGTTCGCCGGCACGTGCCGCTTCGACTGCCGCGTTCAGCGCCAGGATGTTGGTCTGGAAGGCGATGCCGTCGATAACGCCGATGATGTCGACGATCTTGCGCGAGGATTCGTTGATCGAACCCATGGTCGTGATCACCTGGCCGACGACGGCGCCGCCTTCGGTAGCCACGTTCGAGGCGGTGATCGCGAGTTGATTGGCCTGGCGCGCGTTGTCGGCGTTCTGGCGCACGGTGCCGGTCAGCTGCTCCATCGAGGCGGCCGTTTCTTCCAGCGAAGCGGCCTGCTGCTCGGTGCGGCTCGACAGGTCGAGGTTGCCGGCGGCGATTTCGCTCGAGGCGCCGCTGATGGTGTCGGTGCCGCTGCGTACTTCGGTGACGATCTGCACCAGGCTGTCGTTCATGTGGCGCAGCGCGCGCAGGAGGGCGCCGGTTTCGTCGCGCGTGGTGGCGTCGATACGGCGCGTCAGGTCGCCGCTGGCAACCGTCTCGGCCAGCGCGACGGCTTCGCGGATCGGACGCACGATGCTGCGCGTGAGCAGCCACGACGACAGCGCGCCGAGCAGCACCGAGAACAGGGCCAGGGTGCCGATCAGGGTTTCGCTGCTCTCGGCGCGTTCGCCGATGGTGCGCGCCGTGGTGCTGATGTTCGCGGCCTGCATGGCCACGAGCTGCTGCATCGAGTCCTGGTAGGCCTTGGCCGTCGGGGTGAAGCGCTCGTTGAGGATCTGCGCAGCGAGTTCCTCGTTGCCGTCGGCCTTGGCCTTGACGGCTTCGTCGCGTGCGCTCGAATAGGCCTTGCGCTGTTCGGTAATGCGGTCGAACAGGGCTTTTTCTTGACCCGCTTCGATCAGGGGCTCGATCTGTTTCAGCAGCTCGGCCGAGCGCTTGCCGGTCTGGGCCGCATCTTCCTTGAAGAAGGGGCCGAGGGCAGGATCGCTGCTCTTGACGATGGCGGCCGTGCGGCGCACCGCGGCGAAGACCTGCATGTACCACTCGGTGATCATGCGTTCCTTGGCCAGCGGCTCGGCCAGCACCTGGGCGGTGTTGGCGGCGCCGCTGTTGAGGCGCGCGATGCCGACCACGGCGATCAGGACGGCCATGGCCAGGGTCAGCGCGAAGCCGATCGCAAGGCGTTTACCGATGTTCAGATTGTTGAAAAAACCCATGACGCTCATGCCTATACAAATAAGAGAACAGGGAATGTAACCTTGTCTCACGGCAATTGCAATTGCACCTAGCCATCATGTTAGCGCTTCCTGCGATTGCGGCCTGAAGCTGTTGTCTTTACGAAACAATCGAGGCTTGTGCAAGCTGCCACAGGGCGTGGCAAGGCTTGTGCCAGTGCGGCGGGCGGCTTGTTGTGAAGATGCACTCGCCGGTTTAAGGTATAATTTCGATTTCCCGCGCGTGCCATTCGGCACCTTCAGCACAATGACCAAATTTGTATTCGTCACTGGCGGCGTCGTGTCTTCCCTGGGCAAGGGAATTGCGGCCGCTTCTCTCGCTGCGATCCTCGAATCGCGCGGTCTCAAAGTCACCATGCTCAAGCTCGATCCCTATATCAATGTGGATCCCGGCACGATGAGCCCGATGCAGCACGGCGAAGTCTTCGTCACCGACGACGGCGCCGAGACCGACCTCGACCTCGGCCACTACGAGCGCTTCATCAGCACCCGCATGAAGAAGGTGAACAACTTCACGACCGGCCAGATCTATGAATCGGTGATCCGCAAGGAACGCCGTGGCGAGTACCTCGGCAAGACCGTGCAGGTGATCCCGCACATCACCAACGAGATCCAGGATTACATCCGCCGCGGCGCCGAAGGCGTCGACGTGGCGCTGGTGGAGATCGGCGGCACCGTCGGCGACATCGAGTCGCTGCCCTTCCTCGAAGCCGCGCGCCAGCTGTCGCTGCGCGCCGGCCGCAAGTCGACCGCGTTTGTCCACCTGACCCTGGTGCCCTACATCGCGTCGGCAGGCGAACTGAAAACCAAGCCGACCCAGCACAGCGTGCAGAAGCTGCGCGAGATCGGCATCTCGCCGAACGCGCTGCTGTGCCGCGCCGACCGCCGCATTCCGGACGACGAGCGCGCCAAGATTTCGCTGTTCGCCAACGTCGAAGAGCAGGCCGTCATTTCGGTATGGGACGTCGACACCATTTATAAAGTGCCGCAGGTGCTGCACGACCAGGGCCTGGACGACATCATCCTCGAAGCCCTCGGCATCGAAGCGCCGCCGGCCGACCTGTCGATGTGGACCAAGTTGATCCACACGCTGGAAAACCCGAAGCACGAAGTCACCATCGGCATGGTCGGCAAGTATGTCGACCTGACCGAATCGTACAAGTCGCTGACCGAAGCGCTGCGCCACGCCGGCATCCATACCGAAAGCCGCGTCAACATCGAATACCTCGACTCGGAAGACATCGAGACGACCGGCTGTGCGCGGCTGGCCAAGTACGACGCCATCCTGGTTCCGGGCGGCTTCGGCAAGCGCGGCGTGGAAGGCAAGATCATGGCGGCCCGCTATGCCCGCGAAAACAAGATCCCTTACCTGGGCATTTGCCTGGGCATGCAGGTCGCGCTGATCGAATACGCGCGCCACATGGCGGGTCTCCCGAACGCGAACTCCACCGAATTCGATCTCGATACCGACCAGCCGGTCGTCGCCCTGATCAACGAGTGGCAGAACCACGACGGTAAAGTCGAGCAGCGCGACGCGGACTCTGACCTCGGCGGCACCATGCGCCTGGGCGCCCAGACCTGCGCGGTGAACCCGGGCACGCTGGCTGCCGAGATCTACGGCAGCGTCGTCACCGAACGTCACCGTCACCGCTACGAAGCGAACAACCACTACCTGCCGAAGGTGGAAGCGGCCGGCCTGATCGTCGCGGCGCGTACGCCGAACGAAGACCTGTGCGAAATCATGGAACTCCCGCGTACCGGCGAGAATGCGCACCCGTGGTACATGGGCGTGCAGTTCCACCCTGAATTCAAGTCGACCCCACGCAGCGGCCACCCGCTGTTCACCTCGTTCATCCAGGCGGCGCTCGCGCACCAGTCGGCCAATGCGCCGGCTGCTGCCAATGCACCCGCCTTGCAAGGAGACGCAGCATGAAACTTTGCGGCTTTGAAGTAGGCCAGGACCAGCCGATTTTCCTGATCGCCGGCACCTGCGTGATCGAATCGCGCCAGATGGCGATGGACGTCGCCGGTACCCTGAAAGAGATCACCGCGGCGCTCGGCATCCCCTTCATCTATAAATCTTCTTTCGACAAGGCGAACCGTTCGTCCGGCACGTCCTTCCGTGGCCCTGGCCGCGAGAAGGGGTTGGAGATCCTGCTTGATGTCAAGCGCACGATCGGCGTGCCTGTGCTGACCGACGTCCACACCGAGGAAGAGATTCCGGAAGTGGCGAGCATCGTCGACGTCCTGCAGACCCCGGCCTTCCTGTGCCGCCAGACCGATTTCATCAACGCCTGCGCCCGTTCGGGCCTGCCGGTGAACATCAAGAAGGGCCAGTTCCTGGCCCCTGGCGACATGAAGAACGTGATCGACAAGGCACGCAATGCGGCACGCGCGGCTGGCCTGAACGAAGACAATTTCATGGCCTGCGAACGCGGCGCCTCGTTCGGCTACAACAACCTGGTCTCGGACATGCGTTCGCTCGCCATCATGCGCGAATCGAACTGCCCTGTGGTGTTCGACGCGACCCACTCGGTGCAGCTGCCGGGCGGGCAGGGCACGTCTTCGGGCGGCCAGCGCGAACACATCCCGGTGCTCTCGCGCGCCGCGGTGGCAGCCGGCATCGCCGGCCTGTTCATGGAGACCCACCCGGACCCGGCCAACGCCCTGTCCGACGGCCCGAACGCCGTGCCGCTGGGGCGCATGAAGGAGCTGCTCACCACCCTGGTCGACCTCGACCGCGTGGTCAAGCGCTCGGGCTATCTCGAGAACAGCTTCAAGATCTGACCTAACTATTTAGCTCGAAAGTCGAGGCGCTCAATCAGCGCCTCGACTTTCATGTGCGACGATTTTCTTACTTTTCGGAGACTGAAACATGAGTGCTATCGTTGATATTATCGGCCGCGAGATCCTTGACTCGCGCGGCAATCCGACCGTCGAATGCGACGTGCTGCTGGAATCCGGCGTGATGGGCCGCGCGGCTGTGCCGTCGGGCGCATCGACCGGCTCGCGCGAAGCGATCGAACTGCGCGACGGCGACCCGAAGCGTTATTTCGGCAAGGGCGTGCTGCAAGCCTGCGAGAACATCAACACCGAAATCAGCGAAGCCATCATGGGCCTGGACGCCAACGAACAGGCCTTCCTGGACCGCACCCTGATCGACCTGGACGGCACCGAGAACAAGAGCCGCCTGGGCGCGAACGCGATGCTGGCCGTCTCGATGGCGGTGGCCAAAGCCGCCGCTGAAGAAGCGGGCCTGCCGCTGTACCGCTACTTCGGCGGCTCGGGCGCGATGCAGATGCCGGTGCCGATGATGAACGTCATCAACGGCGGCGCGCACGCCGACAACAACCTGGACATCCAGGAATTCATGATCATCCCGATCGGCGCTCCCTCGTTCAAGGAAGCGATCCGCTACGGCGCCGAAGTCTTCCACACCCTGAAGAAGATCCTGCATTCGAAGGGCCTGTCGACCGCGGTCGGCGACGAAGGCGGCTTTGCCCCATCGGTGGCGAACCATGAAGAAGCGATCAAGCTGATCATGCAGGCGATCGAAGAAGCAGGCTTCGAAGCGGGCAAGGATATCGCCCTCGGCCTGGATTGCGCGGCCAGCGAATTCTACAAGGACGGCAAGTACCACCTGGAAGGCGAAGGCCTTTCCTTGAGCGCAACCGACTTCACCAACATGCTTTCGACCTGGGTCGACAAGTACCCGATCATCTCGATCGAAGACGCGATGCACGAAGGCGACTGGGACGGTTGGGCAGTCCTGACCGCCGCACTGGGCAAGCGCGTGCAGCTGGTGGGCGACGACCTGTTCGTCACCAACACCAAGATCCTGAAAGAGGGCATCCAGAAGGGCATCGCCAACTCGATCCTCATCAAGATCAACCAGATCGGCACCCTGACCGAGACTTTTGCCGCCATCGAGATGGCCAAGCGCGCCGGCTACACCGCGGTGATTTCGCACCGTTCGGGCGAGACCGAGGACTCGACGATTGCCGATATCGCAGTCGGCCTGAACGCCCTGCAGATCAAGACCGGTTCGATGTCGCGTTCGGATCGCATGGCCAAGTACAACCAGCTGCTGCGCATCGAGGAAGACCTCGGCGACGTCGCCAGCTATCCTGGCCGTGACGCGTTCTATAATCTGAAGTAATTTCGTTGTATCCCGCGGGCCGCCCATCGTGGCGCGGCCCGCGTTCCTGATTTCTCTCCATGCGCATTATTACGCTCGTTCTCGCCGCACTCTTATTGATGATCCAGTACCCCCTGTGGCTGGGCAAGGGCGGCATGCTGGCCGTCTCCGACATGCGCGACCAGGTGCAGCTGGCGCAAGTCAAGACCGACGGGCTCAAGGCGCGCAACGCCAAGCTCGAATCGGAAGTGCGCGACCTGCGCGAAGGCACCGGCGCCGTCGAAGAACGCGCGCGCCTGGAGCTGGGCATGATCAAGCAGAACGAAATCTTCGTGCAGGTGCTGAGGAAAGACGAGCAGCCGACCGAATCGATGACGGTGCCGCCTCCGCCGCCGGCACCAAAGCCGGGCAAGGACGGCAAACCGCTTCCCGTGGCGGCGCACTGATCCCATGAATACCGATCCCGCAGCGTCCCTGACCACGCTCGAAGCACTGGCCGGCTACCTCGCCGCCGCCTTCGAGAGCGGCGACGCCGCCACCCTCACCGAGGCCTTCGCCCACGCGGCGCGCGCCGACGCCACGAGCGAGCTGGCTGCCGCAGCCGGCCTGCCGCAAGCCGACCTGCGCCATGCTTTCGCCACCGGCGAGATGAGCATGGCGGCGACGCTGGCGATCATGAAGGTGATCGATCTGCATATGCCGGGCGCGGCGCACTGAGGCGCAATAGCGGCTTCGCCGGATCCGCGAGACTGGTTAAAAAAAAGTATTGACAACTAGTTCATAGAATTAAAGAATGGCGTACGAGCAACATTTGCCGCGCACCATTTTTCGAAGCCTATGTCTATCCTGTCCCGCCTGCTGTTGCTGCCCCTGTTCGTCCTCGCCGGCCAGCCGGCTGCTGCGCAGGAGAGCGCAACACCCTCTACCACGATCAACATCGTCACCCGCAAAAATCCCGGGGATCTCCCGTACCGGTGGTTCATCCGCGCCCAGCGCCGGCTGCTGTCGGCCCTGCCTCCGCAGCCGCGACGGCTCGACCTGATGCACCGGATTTCCTTCACCGAACTGCCGCAGGCGCAGCGCGATGCCTATCTTCCGAAAAGCTGGGGCGTTTCCGTGGTGGGCACCACGGTCGACCAGGAAGTGGAAATCAGGCGTGGTGGCTACTTCCTGATTCCGGTGAATCCGGTCGCTTATGACGAAGACGCCACCGTCATGTTCAAGGAGCAGAGCCGGGCCAAGCGCGTCGAAACCGGCTGGATCGTCCGTCCAGACCCTGGCCAGCGCCTGCGCTATGCCGGCTTCGCCGGGGCGTTGAATGAAAGCAAGGCCGTGCAAAAAGAGATTTCGCTGTTCGACATGTCCCTGCGCATCGAAAAGCACGCCAAGCTCGACACCCTGAAAGCCTGATTTCTCGAGGCAGGCGGCCAGCTTCTCATCGCGGGCAAGCCAGCTGCCGATGCAGTGGTCGGCAACTGCGCCTTGCTGAAATTCGATCCGGCCCGCGCCGCCGGCGGCGAGGAGATCGAGTTCGCCGGCCTCCTCGACATCGTCACCCTCGTCGAGAGCCGCCATTACGCATCGAGTCTGTCGGCGCCGCCTGCCCATCAGTGAACGCAAGGCAGGCGGATTGCCCTAGAATGTTCGTTACCTCTTCACCCACAAGGAAGCCGATCATGAGCCAGCAACATGTCGCAGGACCGTTCGATGTGACCGTCACCCCGCAAGGCCAGCCCGAGGTACGCGACGGCGTGACCACCGGCCGCATGGCCATCGACAAGCGCTACCACGGCGAGCTCGAGGGCACCGGCGTCGGCGAAATGCTCTCGGCCATGACCACCACCGAAGGCTCGGCCGGCTATGTCGCCATCGAGCGCGTGACTGGCACGCTGCAGGGCCGCAGCGGCAGCTTCGTCGTCCAGCACAGCGGCACCATGGCGCGTGGGGCGCAGGCGCTGTCGATCACGGTGGTGCCCGATTCAGGGACCGGCGAGCTGGTGGGGATTGCGGGGACGATGCGGATCCGGATCGAGGAGCGCAAGCATTTTTATGAGTTCGATTTCGAGCTGCCAAACGCCTGAGCCGCGCGGCAAGCCATTCGTCTTACCTCAACCAATCCAGCACAGGAGCGACTAAAGACATGCGCGAATTAACGATACCGATTGAAAACGATGGCGACGAGAATGCCGTCGAGATGGCGCGGGTCTGGCTCGGCAACGGCACGTGCAATGTGTCCCTGTTCCTGGGAATGTATGAAGATGCGGAAGAGTGCGACGAGGATGAGCTGGAAGTATGGGGCAACATCCTGAGCGATATCGCACAGCACATCGCCAATGGCTTCAAGCAGAGCCATGACTGGGACGAAGTGGAGACCATGGCGCGGCTGCGGCGCAGTTTCAACGCCGCCATGAAGGAGCGTGCGCCGGGGCTGTCAGGGTACTTCCCCGACGAGCATTAAGAAGAAGCCTGCCAGCTCGGCAGGCCAGGGCAGGCAGTTGACGCCTGCCCCATGAGTCAACGCGCTGCCGGACTCAGTCCGACGAAGCATCACCCTGCATCGACCCCGCACCCTGCTCGAGGAAGGAGCGCAGCATCCACGCGTTCTTCTCGTGCACGTCCATGCGGGTGGTCAGCATGTCGGCGGTCGGGAAGTCGTCGAGTTCGTCGGCGACCTTGACGCCCGCGCGCAGTGTGCGGGTCAGGATTTCGTTGCCTTCGACCAGTTGACGGATCATGTCCTTGGCCGAGAGCACTTCCGGTTCTTCCTTGATGCTCGACAGCTCGGCATAACGCTTGTAGGTGGCCGGCGCGAAATGGCCCAGCGATCGGATGCGCTCGGCGATGTCGTCCAGCGCAGTCCACTGCTCGGTGTACTGTTCCTCGAACATCACATGCAGGCTCGAGAACATTGGGCCGGTCACGTTCCAGTGGAAGTTATGCGTCTTCAGGTAAAGCATGTAGGCGTCGGCCAGGACGGTCGAGAGCGAGTCGACGATTCTGGCGCGGTCTTCGGTGTTGATTCCGGTATCCATGTGCATTGCGGTTCTCCCCTGGTAAATGGCAGTGTTGGTTCAAATGGCAACACTGCTAACAATGCAACAGCTTAACACCGGCGGCGAAATCCTGTAGCACGGCGCCCCGTTTCAAATTCGGGACACAAACGGCCCAGCCTGAGTGCCGGCAGGATTGCGTACGTCGTTCCGAAAAGCGCTGTGTTACGGTTCAGTGTGATGGGGCAGCGCACGCGCAAATAACCGTGGAGGGGTCGGCATGGAAAAATTTCTGATCGTATTTCGGGGTGGAACCGCCGGAGAATCGGAAGGTCCGCCACATGAACCCGAACGCTGGCGTGCATGGTTCGGCGAACTGGGCGACGCCCTGCTGGACCCGGGCGCGCTGAGCCACGGCAGTGTGGAGGTGCCGACGCGGCTGATCGGCCCCAAGCTGAGCAGCAGTGCCTTGTCCGGCTATTGTCTCATTGAGGCAAGCGACTTCAACGATGCTGTCCGGCTGGCGGAATCGTCGCCCATTTTTGACGAGCACGGCTCGGTGGAAATCGCGCACCTGCGCGCTTAAGCCGGCTGCAGCGTCGCCAACAGGTCGCGCACCGGGGCCGGAATCGGCACCGATTTGCCGCCCGGCCGGTCCACGTACACATGCACGAAGTGGCCGGCCGCTGCGGGCAGCGGCTCGTCGTTGCGGTACAAGGCCAGTTCGTAGCGCACGCTCGAATTACCGAGCTTGGCCACGCGCACGCCTACATGGATCAGATCGGGAAACGAGATCGAACTGAAGTAGGAGCAACCCGTTTCGACCACGAAGCCGACAACGTCGTCCTTGTGGATGTCGAGCACGCCGCGGTCGATCAGGAGCTGATTGACCGCGGTATCGAAGAAGCTGTAGTAGTTGACGTTATTGACATGCCCGTAGCTGTCGTTGTCCATCCAGCGCGTCGGCAGCGCCAGGAAGTGGGGGAAGGCAGAGCGGGGTGTATCGCGCATCGTCAAAAGTCCTCGTTTCAGTGCTTGATTTCGCCCGGCGCCAGCAGTGCGTCGGCGGTCGTGGCGGCAGCGAACAGCTGGGCGCAGTCGACCTTGTCGAACGAATAGTGCTTGCCGCAGAAGTCGCAGTTGATGCCCAGTTCGCCCAGTTCGGTCAGCGCCGCTTCCACTTCCGGCTGGCCCAGCATTTTCAGCATGTTGCCGACTTTTTCGCGGTTGCAGCTGCAGTGGAATTGCGGGTGCTGCGGATCGAACACGCGGATCGTCTCTTCCCAGAACAGGCGGTTGAGCAGGGTTTCAATATCCGTGGTGAGCAATTCTTCCTGTTTCAGCGTGCTGCCGAGCACGACCGCGCGGTTCCAGGTCTCGAGGTCTTCCTCTTCGCTGGCCTGCACGGTCTGGTCGTCCTTGCCGCTGTGGCGCGGCAGCTTTTGCAGCAGCATGCCGCGCGAGACCTTGTCGTCGGCCGCCAGCCACAGGCGCGTATCCAACTGCTCGGAACGCATCATGTAGTTTTCGATGACGGTCGCCACGTTCTCGCCGTCGAGCGGAACGATGCCCTGGTAGGGCTGCTGGCCCGGCATCTTTTCCAGCGGGTCGAGCGTGATCACGAAACGGCCCTTGCGGTTGACGTTGAGCAGGTCGGTGAGGGTGGCGTCGTCCGCCACTTCAGCGTCCGGCGCCAGTTTTGCCGTGGCGCGGATGCGCAGCTCGGCGTCGCACTCGACCACCAGCAGGCGCACCGGGCCGTCGCCGTGGATCTGCATCACGATCGAGCCGTTGAATTTCAGGTTGGCCGACAGCAGGGCGGAGGCCGCCACCATTTCGCCCAGCATGGCGCGCACGGCCTTCGGGTAGCCGTGGCGGGCCTGGATCTCGCGCCAGGTGTCGGATATCTCGACCAGCTCGCCGCGCACGGCGGCGTTGTCGAAGATGAATTTCTGCAGGGTGTCCTTGGTTTCTACTGTCGTCATTGTCTATCCGATGTGCTTGAGCTGCGCCTTGAACAACTGGCCACGCGCCACATAACTGGCGGCGTTGCCTTGCAGGCGCAGCAGGTCTTCTTCCGTGAGTGTCCGCACTACTTTCGCAGGCGAACCCAATATCAGCGAGTTATCCGGGAACTCCTTGCCTTCGGTTACCAGGGCGCCGGCGCCGACCAGGCAGCCCTTGCCGATCTTGGCGCCATTCAGGATCACGGCCTGGATACCGATGAGCGAACCGTCGCCCACCGTGCAGCCGTGCAGCATGGCCTGGTGGCCGATGGTGACGCCCTTGCCGATCACGAGCGGGTAGCCCATGTCGGTGTGCATCACCGTGCCTTCCTGGACATTGCTGTTTTCGCCGATCGTGATGCGCTCGTTGTCGCCGCGAATCGTGACCCCGAACCACACCGAGGCGTTGGCCTCAAGGGTGACCTTGCCGATCAGGCTGGCGGAATCGGCGACAAAGGCCGACGCATCGATCTCGGGCGCATGCTCGCCCAGCTGGTAAATCGCCATGGATGTGCTCGCAAAAGGTTGAAGTACTGCTATTTTACGCCCTCGCGTCCGCTCTGGTTGCACATCGCCGATTGCGGGCAAGTGGGGGTGATGGGCAGGAATTCAACTGCATGCGTATAATCGGCAGCTTCGATCCGAACGATCGTACTTTTTTTAGCCTGCCATGACTCCTTCCCGTTCCGAATTCCTCACCATCCGCGGCCTGCGCACCCATGTGCGCCACTGGGGCCGCGAGGGCGCCCCGATCCTGTTCATGTCGCATGGCTGGATGGACATGTCGGCCTCCTTTCAGTTCGTGGTCGACCACCTGCAAGGCGACTGGCACGTGATTGCGAACGACTGGCGCGGCTTCGGCCTGTCCGAACGTTCGCATTCGGATACCTACTGGTTCCCCGATTACGTGGCCGACCTCGACGCCTTGCTCGCGCACTATTCGCCCGACGCGCCGGTGAACCTGCTGGGTCACAGCATGGGCGGCAATGTGGTGAGCATGTATGCGGGCGTGCGGCCCGAGCGCGTGAAAAAGCTGATCAACCTCGAAGGCATCGGCCTGGTGGGGGCCAAGCCCGAGCAGGCGCCGAAACGCATGGCCAAGTGGCTCGACGAATTGCGCACGCCGCCTGTCATGCGCGCCTATGCCAGCCTGGACGAGGTGGCGGCGCGCCTGCAGAAGACCAATCCGCGCCTGCCCGGCGAACGTGCCACCTTCCTGGCCGAGCACTGGTCGGCGCGTAACGATGCGGGCGAATACGAGATCCTGGGCGACCCGGCGCACAAGATGCCGGGGCCGCTGTTGTATCACCTCGACGAGGTGATCGCGATGTGGAAACGCATCAGCGCGCCGGTGCTGTGGATCGAGGCGGCGCAGACGGAGATGTGGCGCTGGATGGGGCTGCAGGAAGAGATGCGCGCGGAAGTCGACCGGCGCCTGGCGCACATGGCCAGCGTCGAGCCGCATATCGTGGCGGATGCAGGGCACATGGTGCACCACGACCAGCCGCAAGTGCTGGCGCGCCTGATCGAGGCCTTCCTCGCCAAGTAAGACGCGTTCGGCCGGTAGCCGCAGGATGCAAAGAATATTTGCATCCGCGGCTCAAACTGCAAAGAATATTTGCACCAGCCACTGGCCCGTTGGCAGGCAATCGGACGGCTACACGCCGCCCCGCGCAATGCGGCGTACAATGTTTGCTCGTCCAGAAAAGCGGTCCGCACCATGCTGAAAGTCGATCTCCACTGCCATTCCAATGTCTCCGACGGGGTGCTTGCACCCGCGCCGCTGGCGGCCTATGCGCGCAAGTGCGGGGTCGACGTCTGGGCCCTGACCGACCATGACGAAGTGGGCGGCATCAAGCTGGCCCGTGCGGCGGCGCTGGAGCAGGGCATGCGCTTCGTGCCGGGCGTCGAAATTTCGGTGACCTGGGCCAACCAGACCGTCCACGTTGTGGGCCTGCAGATCGACGAAGACAACCCCGCGCTGCTGGCCGGCCTGGCCAAGACCCGCCAGGGGCGCGACGCACGCGGGCGCGAGATCGCCGCGCAACTGGAAGAAGCCGGCATCCCGGACGCCTATGAAGGCGCATTGAAATTCGTCGGCAACCCGGACCTGCTCTCGCGCACCCATTTCGCGCGCTACCTGGTCGAATGCGGCAAGTGCGATACGACGACCGAGGTCTTCCGGCGCTTTCTCACCGAAGGCAAACCCGGCTACGTGCCGCACCGCTGGGCTTCGCTGACGGAAGCGATGGGCTGGATCCGCAGCGCGGGCGGGACGGCGGTGATTGCGCACCCGGGCCGCTACAAATTTTCGCAGACGGCCGAAGATGCACTGTTCGACGAATTCCGCCAGCTGGGTGGGACTGCGATCGAGGTCGTGACCGGCAGCCATACGTCGGACCAGTACGCCACTTACGCCGAAGTGGCGCGGCGCTATGGCTTTCTTGCCTCGCGCGGGACGGATTTCCATGCGCCCGGCGAGTCGCGGGTCGAATTTGATGCCTTGCCGCCGCTGCCGGCGGGCGTGACGCCGGTCTGGCGCGACTGGTTCTGAGGCCGATGCATGCGTCAACGCGACGCATGCTTTCGCGTGGGCACGGAGTGCCCACCCTACCGACCCCGGCCCAGTTTAAGCCGGTCATAAGCCTCCGCCCTTGAATTTTCCCTCCGGCACCCTTATCTTGGCATCCTGTTAATGTCATTCTGCCCCGGAGGCACGCCATGAAGCGCATTGTGTTATTCCTCGCCACCAACCTTGCGGTTGTGCTGGTGCTGACTGTCGTCCTGAACCTGCTCGGGGTCGGGCGGGCGGTGAGCGCACAGGGGATCGATGTCGGCGCGCTGGCGGTCTTCTCGCTGGTGGTGGGCTTCACCGGCTCGATCATTTCTCTTCTGTTGAGCAAACCGATGGCCAAGTGGTCGACCGGTGCGCGCGTCATCGAACAGCCGCAAAATTCGACCGAGCTGTGGCTGGTGAACACCGTGCGCCAGCTCGCCGAGCGCGCAGGCATCGGCGTGCCGGAAGTGGCGGTCTACGACGGCGAACCGAACGCCTTCGCCACCGGCGCGTTCAAAAATTCGGCGCTGGTGGCTGTTTCCACGGGCCTGCTGCAAGGGATGAACCGCGACGAAGTCGAAGCGGTGCTCGGCCACGAAGTGGCGCACATCGCCAACGGCGACATGATCACGCTCACGCTCATCCAGGGCGTGGTCAACACCTTCGTCGTCTTCTTCGCGCGCGTGGTCGGCTTCTTTGTCGACAAGGTCCTGCTGCGCAACGAAGGCGGGCGCGGCATCGGCTACATGGCGGCCGTCTTCGTCTGCGAAATCCTGTTCGGCCTGCTGGCTTCGATCATCGTCGCCTGGTTCTCGCGCCAACGCGAATTCCGCGCCGACGCAGGCTCGGCCCAGCTGCTGGGCAGCACGGTGCCGATGCAGAATGCGCTGGCCCGTCTCGCCGGCTTCCAGCCCGGCATGCTGCCTTCGTCGATGAGCGCGTCGGGCATTTCCGGCAGTGGCGGCGGCTGGGGTGCGCTGTTCTCGACCCACCCGCCGATGGAAGAGCGGATCGCCGCACTCCAGGCCCTGCGCCAGGGCGGTGCCCGATGAGCCAATTCTTCCAGATCCATCCCGAGAATCCCCAGAAACGCCTGATCGCGCAGGCGGCGCAAATCATCCGCTCCGGCGGCGTGGTGGCGCTGCCGACCGACTCGGCCTATGCGCTGGTCTGCCAGCTCGACGACAAGGCGGCCGTCGAGAAACTGCGCCGCGTGCGCGGCATCGACGACAAGCACCACCTGACGATGCTGTGCCGCGACCTGTCGGAAATCTCGAAGTACGCGCGTGTCGACAATGCCCAGTACCGCATGCTGAAAGCGACCATGCCCGGCCCCTACACCGTGATCCTGGAAGCCACGCGCGACGTGCCGCGCCGCCTGTCGCACCCTTCGCGCAAGACGATCGGCCTGCGCGTGCCGGAAAACCTGATTACGCTGGCGCTGCTCGAGGAACTGGGCGAGCCGCTGATCGGCACGACCTTGCAGCTGCCTGGCGACGAGCACATGCTGTCCGACCCGGACGAGGTGCGCGAGCGCCTGGAAAAGCAGATCGAGCTGGTGATCGACGGCGGGGCCGGCATGCTGGAAGCGACGACGATCATCGACCTCACGGGCTCCGAGCCCGTCCTCGTGCGCGAAGGCCGGGGCAACCCCGCCGCCTTCGGCCTGTAGTGGGACCTCGATGAACCTACTGCGCGTCGAACTTTTGGCCTGCGATGCTCGCTGTACGCTTGTACAGCTGCGCTTCTCGGCCAAAATTTCTTCCGCTCGCTACGGTTCCTCGAGGCCCTGTTAGGCCGCTGGTTTTTATTACTCATTTCTAACCCATTTACGGGCTGCCTGGCTCTGAGGCCCGGCTCTGCTAGAATCGCTCCCCTATGGATGAAATCATTCGCAATATCGCAGTCTATGCGCTGCCCGTTCTGTTCGCGATTACCCTGCACGAAGCCGCCCACGCCTACGCCGCCCGTTATTTTGGCGACAATACGGCCTATGCGCAGGGTCGCATGACCTTGAATCCTATTTCGCATATCGACCTGTTCGGCACCATCATCATTCCGATCGCGCTCTACCTGACCTCGGGTTTCGTGTTCGGCTATGCCAAGCCGGTGCCGGTCCAGTTCGGCAACCTGCGCAATCCCAAGCGCGACATGGCCTGGGTGGCGCTGGCCGGGCCCCTGGCCAATCTCTTCATGGCCGTGATGTGGCTGATCTTCGCCGTGGTACTGACGGCGACCGGCGTCAGCGAGGATTTCCCGCACAAGGTCGCGCAGGCCGGCATCGTGACCAACCTGCTGATCTTCGCGTTCAACCTGTTCCCGCTGCCGCCGCTGGACGGTGGGCGCGTCCTGACCAGCATGCTGCCGCATGGCCTGGCCTTTAAATTTGCCAAGATCGAGCCCTACGGCTTCTTCATCCTGCTCGCGCTCCTGTACTTCAACGTGCTGGCCTTCTGGGTGCAGCCTGTGATGTGGCTGGGCGCGCAAGCGGTGAAATTCATCGCTTCGCCCTTCACCTTCTTCCTGACCTGATGCATACGCCAACGCTCGAGGCTTCCCCGTGGGTGAGCCGCTTCGCAGCAAGCGTGCCGGCCGGCGAAGTGCTGGACCTGGCCTGCGGCAGCGGGCGCCACGCGCGCCTGTTCGCCGCGCTCGGTCACCCGGTTGTGGCTGTCGACCGCGATCCCCAGGCCCTGGCGCTGGCCGCCGGCCCCGGCATCACGACGCTGGCCATCGACCTGGAAGAAGAGGGCGCGCGCTGGCCCTTCGAAGCTGGCCGCTTCAAGGGCATCGTGGTCACGAATTACCTGCACCGCCCCCTGCTGGCCGACCTGGTGAAGAGCCTGGCGCCGGACGGCATGCTGATCTATGAAACGTTTGCTCTCGGCAACGAAGCCTTTGGCAAGCCCTCGAATCCGGCTTTCCTGCTGCGTCCCGGCGAGCTGCTCGAGCTTGCCATGCAGGGCGGCTTGACCGTGCTGGCCTACGAGGACGGCGTGCTCACGCAGCCAAAGCCGGCGCGCGTGCAGCGCTTGTGCGCAGCTGGGCCGGGCCTGGTGCAAACCGAGGTAAAGCTCGACCATTTAGTTGGTCGGGAATGAACCATATTGGCGGACGATCCGCTACAATCAGATTTTTATTTTTCGGCACGTTCCACTGATTATGATTAAGGGCAGCATTGTAGCAATCGTCACGCCGATGTTCGAAGACGGCAGCCTCGACAAAGACGGCCTGCGCACATTGATCGACTGGCACGTGGACGAAGGTACCGACGGCATCGTCATCGTCGGCACCACCGGCGAATCGGCCACCGTGACGCCGGAAGAGCACGTCGAGCTGATCAAGCTGACGGTCGACCACGTGGCGGGTCGCATTCCCGTGATCGCCGGCAGCGGCGGCAATTCCACCGCGGAAGCCATTTCGCTCACGCGCGCCGCGAAGGAAGTCGGCGCCGACGCCTCGCTGCAGGTGGTGCCGTACTACAACCGTCCGACCCAGGAAGGCATGTACCGCCACTTCAAGGCCATCGCCGAAGCGGTCGACCTGCCGGTCATCCTGTACAACGTGCCGGGACGCACCGTTGCCGACATGAGCAACGAAACCATTGCGCGCCTGGCGCCGATCGACAATATCGTCGGCGTGAAAGATGCCACAGGCAATATCGGCCGCGGCATCGAACTGCTGCGCATGGTGGATAAATCGTTTGCCGTCTATTCGGGCGATGACCCGACCGCAATGGCCCTGATGTTCTGCGGCGGCGCCGGCAATATTTCCGTCACCGCCAACGTGGCCCCGCGCGCCATGCACGAGCTGTGCATGGCCGCCATGTCGGGCGACATCGCCCGCGCCATCGATATCAACAACCGCGTGCTCGAGCTGCATGCCAAGCTCTTCGTCGAGCCGAACCCGGTGCCGGTCAAGTGGGCACTGGCCGAGATGGGCAAGATGCCGTCCGGCCTGCGCCTGCCGCTCGCGCCCCTGTCGAGCCCATTCCACGATACCGTCCGCGCTGCCCTGCGTGCCGCGGGCCTCGTTCCGCAATCCTGACTCCCGCAAGGGTCTCCGTTTACAGAGTTGACACCGTAACGATATGACTAAAAGCAACAAGACTTCCGCGCCCGTGCGCGTGCTGGCCATTGGCGCCGTGGCGCTGTCCCTGGCGGCATGCACCACCGTTTTCGAATCCGACAAGGTGGACTACAAGTCGTCCAAGAAAGCCGCCGCGCTGGACGTGCCGCCGGACCTGACCCAGCTCCAGAAGGACAACCGCTACGCCGTGCCGGAAGGCCGCGGCGTCGCCACCGCGTCCGGCATGCAGCAGGGCCCTGCCGCCCAGCCGGGCATGGTGGCCATGCCTGCCGCGGGCGGTGCAACCGTCGGCCCGGTCGCCACCGAAGCCGTGCGCGTCGAGCGCGCCGGCGACCAGCGCTGGCTGGTGGTCAAGCAGTCGCCTGAACAGCTCTGGCCGCAGGTACGCCAGTTCTGGACCGACGCGGGCTTCACGATGGCCACCGAATCGGCCACGACCGGCATCATGGAAACCGAGTGGAACGAAAACCGCTCGAAGATCCCGCAGGACATCCTGCGCCGCACGCTCGGCCGCGTGTTCGACAGCGCCTATTCGACCGGCGAGCGCGACAAGTTCCGCACCCGCCTCGAGCGCCTGCCGGACGGCTCGACCGAGATCTACATCAGCCACCGCGGCGCCGAAGAAGTGCTGACCGGCCCGGCGAAGGAATCCACCGCCTGGACCGTGCGCCCGAACGATCCGGCCCTCGAAGCCCAGTTCCTGGCCCGCCTGGTCGCGCGCCTGACCGGCGCCACCGAGCCGGAGGCAGTCAAGACTGCCGAGACGACCGTCGCCAACGCGATCGTGGCGCCGCAGCACGCCAAGCTGCTGGGCGACCGCGTCGAAGTCGACGAAGGTTTCGACCGCGCCTGGCGCCGTGTCGGCCTGGCGCTCGACCGCGTCGGCTTCACCGTCGAAGACCGCGACCGCGTGCAGGGCGTGTATTTCGTGCGCTACGTCGATCCTGACGGCGCGCAGAAGGATGGCTTCGTCAAGCGCCTGTTCAGCTTTGGCGACTCCGACAAGGCCAAGGAAGCCCAGCGCTACCGCGTGCTGGTCAAGGCCGAGCCGAACGCCAGCGTCAGCAACGTGACCGTGCAGGACGGCACCGGCGCGCCGGATACCTCGCCGACCGGCAAGAAGATCCTGTCGCTGCTGAATGACGAGCTGAAATAATCGTCAGCGCTGCAATAAAAAACCGGCCCTTGTGGCTAATGCCGTTCAGTTAAGGTAGTTTTTTCACCTTACGTACAGCATAGCGCTTCGGCGTTGCCTTGATGGCCCGGTCGCATTTGCGACCGGGCCGTTCGTCTTTTAGAAGGCTAACCAGCCTTTCACGCAAGTGCTTCATCAATGCAGGTAACTTCCCATAGGACCTCGTCACGCCAGCCCAATGCAGTTCAAACTGGATTAGGTGGAAGGCGCGGATGAAACTGACCTCGGTTGGCTCGCACTTGACCGCCAGCGCAGCCTTGGCGATTTCAAGGCGGATGAGGTTGTAGGCGATCAGCGTGCCCCAGATTTCCTGGTAGACACCGTCCACGGTTTTCGACCGCAAGGTCAGCGCCATGCCCAGCATTGTCTGCTTAAGTTCTCGATAGCTGGTCTCGATTCCCCAGCGCTTGTCGTACAAGGCGGCGATGTCGGCCGGCTTGTAACGCTGACGGTCGCGCAGTGAAGTGAGCAAGACGCGTTTGCGCGCCTGGGCGTCGACAACAGTGATGGCGCGCGCTTCCCAGAATTCCGGCAGCTCCGGAGATTTCTTCCTTGCTTGCGGCGATACGCGCATGCGCACTACTTCATCGTTGTCGCTGCCATCGACCACTTCCCATTTGGTATTGGACTTGGCCGGGATAAGGAAATGCCGCTCAGCGCCACTGCCAGTCAGGCTGCACAAAATCTCGGCCGACAGGAAGCCCCGGTCGAAGACGGTAAGCGATTGTTCCGGAATCGCTTCGATCAGCTGCTTCGCGTAAAGCATTTCGTTGGTCGAATAAGGACCGAACGCGGCGCTGTACACCAAGTGTGTCGTCAGCGCAGTGAGCGTGACCCCGCGAACTTGCGGATAGCTCGCGACCGTGCCGCCGACATAGCCCTGTGCACCGAAATGCTCCCGGTTCTTCTCTGTATCGTGGGTACGCAAGGTTGTGCCGTCCATCGCGAACAGCTGCAGCCCCTTGAATAGATAGGCGCGCTTGTCTTGCGCCACCCAATTTCTGGCTGAATGATCGAACAGCCACTTCAACGGCTCGGCCCCGACACGCTGGCGCGCCTGCGCCGCTGCACTCTTGCTCACGAACGGCGTCTGCTCGCTCGGTATCGCCAGGCCGAGATCGTCGAGCACCTCGCCGATCGACTTGTGACGGTAGAGCGCCAGCGCCACCATTAGCCAAACCACCTGCTCGGCAGGCAGCCGTCGATGGCGGATACTGAGTGCATCCGTGCTCGCAAGGGCCTGCTCGATCCATTCAAAAGGAAGATGATCTCCCAGCCTTGCCCAATCGGGAGCTTCTAGGTGATTTGCGAGAAAATGTAGGGTATCGTCGAACATGGCGACGAAGGTTAACAGCGATTCGTCGCGTTTACAACGACGAAAAAAAATGCCGCTCAGTCTTAACTGAACGGCATTAGGCCCTTGTGGCCGGTTTTTTTTATGCCCATCGTTGGCAGCCGCGCGCTCTACCAACCCCGAACGTACAGACGAAAAAAAACCGGCCCGCAGGCCGGTTTTTCCATCAGCGAGTAGCTGATTACTTCTTTGCAGCGTCAGCAGCGACGTCAGCAGCGGTCGAAGCGGCCGAAGCAGCGTCAGCAGCAGCAGCCGAAGCGGTTGCAGCAGCAGCAGCAGCGTCAGCAGCTGGGGTAGCAGCAGCGTCGGTGGTGGTGGTGGTGGTCGTCGTTGCTGGAGCAGCAGCGTCGGTGGTGGTCGTTGCAGCAGGTGCTTCAACAGCAGCTGGGGTGGTGGTGGTGGTGGTGGTCTCTTCTTTTTTCGAGCAAGCAGCCAGAGCAACAGCCATCAGGGAAACGATCAGCAGGGATTTTTTCATGGTTTTTCCTTAATTAAGTTAGAACTTTTGTTGCGATTAATAATTACCGGTAATTATCGCTCTTTTGGAATTCTCGTGGCTTTCATACTGGTAACAGTGCCTGATAGACAACGGAACCTTCCTAACCCGATATTATAGCCAAATTTACTGCTTCGCAATAGAAAACACATGCCAAAATGGAAGTATTTTGTGTCTTGATAAGCTTCATTTTGTTACAAGATGCTACAAAGGTCAAGATTCGTCTTTACATGTTGATTTACAGACAATTTACAGTCCCGTGACAGTCGGTGGGAGAGTTGGACCGGACTCTTCCCAAAGCGCCTCGAAACGGTATGCCGGCAACTCGACAGCCGCCGGGTTATCGAAGGCCGCTTCGCCCCGCATGTGGTCACAGTGAAAACGCCGCACCACATGCAGGCCATCGGCCAGTGTAAACGAGTCGGACAGGTGCCGCAACGAACGCGGACTGCGGCGGCATTCGACCCGTTCACTGTAATAACGCACGATACCCAGAAACCGTGGACAAGCGCGCTCGATATAAATTGTGTCGTGCAGCGCCAGGCGCAATATGCCGCCATTGCGCAGGAAAGCGCGCAGCGTTGCTTCGACATCCGGCGCGTCCAGCGGATAGACGGAAAAGTCGGGATCGAACAGCTCCAGCCGGTGCGTGGCCCTGCCGAGCAGCGCCCGCCACTGCGCCTGCAGGGCCAGGCGGGTGTCGAAGGGGATGGGCGCCGGCGCGGTCATCGTTTAGCCCAGCTCGACCCAGCCGTCGCAATACCAGGTGTAGAGCGCTTCCAGCACGTCGTCCGAGGCCTGGGCCAGCGCTTCGCCCGACAGCCTGCGTTCGTTGGCCAGCACGTCGAGGACAATTTTGTCCGTACGGCTCACGGCAAACGATTCGCCGTTGATGAAGACGTGCTTGCCGCGGTAGAGCATCAGCGACTTCGGCGACAGTTTCAGGCCGCGTTTTGCCGCCGTCTCCATGAAGCGCCCGACAACGAGGGGCTTGGCGGGCGGCGTGAAGAACACGTTGTGCTTCGGCTCGGACATGTACTCGCCGAAGAAGACCGTGACGTCTTCCTCGTCGAAACGCACCTTGTTCAGTTCTTCGGTCACGCTGGCGAGCATCTCGCGCGGGATCTCGGCCGGGTTCCTGGCCGGCTGCAGGCCAGGGTCGGCATAGCGGCCCGGCAGGTCGATCGAATCGGCCATGAACTGCAGGAAGGCTTCGCCCAGTTCCTGGAACGAGGGCGCACGGAAACCGATCGAATAGGTCATGCATTCGCCCTCGGCCACGCCGTCGTGCGCGTAGTGCGGGGGCAGGTAGAGCATGTCGCCCGGCTCCAGCACGAATTCCTCATCAGGCGTAAAGTTCGACAGGATCTTGAGCGGCATGCCTTCGACCAGCGACAGGTCCTGCTGGGCGCTGATCTTCCAGCGGCGCTTGCCGTGCGCCTGCAGCAGGAACACGTCGTAGGAATCGAAATGCGGGCCGACGCCGCCGCCATCGGTGGCGAAGCTCACCATCAGGTCGTCCAGGCGCGCGTCGGGCAGGAAGCGGAACTCGCGCAGGAGCGCGTCGGCGCGTTCGTCGATCAGGTTCACGCCCTGCACGAGCAGCGTCCATTCACGCTGGGTACGCGGCGGCAGTTTGGGCAGGGGACCATACTGCATGTCCCACTGGCCGTCGACATTCGTCACCAGGCGCGACTCGACGTGGTTTTGGCTAGCTGCCTCGGCGAGCTTGTCGAACTTGAGCAGCGGCTTGAAACCGGGGATGGCATTGCGGATCAACAGCGGCTTCTTGTGCCAGTAATCGCGCAGGAACTGGGCGGGGGTAATGTTCCCCAGGAGCTGTAATTTTTTCATGCGCCATTATAACCAGCGCCGCTACAGGAGGCGGCGAGGGAAGTTATAATCCGCTCCTTACAACGAAAGGAAACGCGATGAAGATTGCCAAGAATACGGTCGTGACGGTCAACTACAAGCTGTCGGACGCACAGAACAACCTGATCGAAGAAGGCTCGCAGCCGATGGTCTATCTGCATGGTGGTTACGAAAACACCCTGCCGAAGATCGAAGAAGAACTCGACGGCAAGGAAGTCGGCTATGCGTCGACCCTGCAGGTCGAGCCGGACGACGCCTTCGGCGACTACGATGCCGAGCTGGTCAAGGTCGAAGACCGCAAGCTGCTGCCTGAGCCGCTGGAAGTCGGCATGCAGTTCGAAGGCATGGCCGATGGCGGCGACGACGAGCCGATGATCTTCACCGTCACCGAAATCGCCGACGACAAGGTCGTCCTCGACGGTAACCACCCGCTGGCCGGCATGGCCCTGCGCTTCGAGCTGTCGGTCGTCGACGTGCGCGCCGCGACCGATGAAGAGATCGCCCACGGCCACGTGCACGGCGCCCACGGTCACCACCACGGTGAAGACGGCGACGACGACGGCGAAGAGGGTGACCACTTCCGTAGCCAGCCGCTGCACTGATTGAATTGTTCGATGACCGGGGGCGAAAGTCCCCGGTTGTACGTTGTGGGGGGCTGCCGTTGCCGGCACTGGCCTTGCCAACAGGATGCATGCATCCGCGTGGGCACGGAGTGCCCACCCTACAACGGCGGTGCATCGTAGGGTGGGCACTCCGTGCCCACGCGGAACGTCGCACAACGTTAGCCGGCTTTCACCCCGCGTTCGCGCGCACCCGTCACTCCCCCGCATCCTTCAGGCTGAACAAGGCCTTCGCGCCCGGCGTCACCTTCACTTCAATCGCTTCGCCTCCCACCGACACATGCCCGACGTTGCCGCGCCACTCGATCGCCGGCTTCGCCTTCTTTGGCAGCGCGGCACTGTCGACCAGCAGCACCTTGCCCTCGAATTTCTGCGCCAGCAGCTGCACCTGGTTGCGGGTCGCCGCGAAACCGTCGCGCGTGACCGGCGCGCGGCGCAGCAGGCTGCGCAGGCCAGTCTGCTCGGCCAGCGGTTTCAGGTCGCCTTCGGAGAACAGAACGATCGCATCGACCTTGTCGCGCCGCGCCAGCGTGAACAGGCGGTTGAGCCAGAAGCGCGTCGCCACCGCGCGGTCCTCGTATTCGCTGTTGCGCCCGGCCGCGGCAAGGTAGTGGTTGTTGTTTGCGGGGAGATTGACGGTGGCGTACAGCACCGAGTCGACGCTCCAGTGCGCGTTCTCGGCATAGCTGCGAAAGCGCGGGCTCATCGACAGGCGCGTCAAGGGCAGCTTCTTTGCGCCCAGCGACTGCTGCTCGCCATGAAACAGTTCGCGCATCCGGTTCAGGCGCTCGACCGCGTTGGTGCGGCCGGCCGAGTTGCGGCAATCGGTCCAGTCGCTGCCGGCCGGCAGCACGATGACGGGGCGCCTGGCCTTGTCGATCAGGTCGTGCCGCTCCTGGTACAGCTTGTCCCCGCAAGGCTCGCCGGCGGCCTTGATGCCGGTGACGACAACGAAGGCCAGCGACTTCTCGCTCGTCTCCGCCAGCGCCTTCTTGAAGTGCTCGTCGCCCGGCCTGGTGAAGCTGTGGCCGATGACGCCGAAGCGGTGCGCTTCCGGCACGCCAGTCCCGCCATCGCGCGCGCCGGCGTGCGGCCCCGGCAGGGCCGTCAACAGCGCGGCGGCGAGCAGGGCGGGGCGTAAAAACGGCATCAGGCGGCCAGGCGCTTGAGTTCGTACAGCCGCTCGAGGGCTTCGCGCGGGGTGAGCGCATCCGGATCGAGTTCGTCCAGGGCGGCCAGCAGGGCCGGCGCCACGGCGGGCACCGCGGCCTGCGGTGCTTCATCCTCCAGCGCGTCGTCGCAAGGCAGGGCGAACAGGTCGAGCTGCGGCGTGGTGCCGACGGCCTGCGATTCGAGCCGCGCCAGGTGCTTGCGCGCGGCCTTGATGACCGCCGGCGGCACGCCGGCCAGCTGCGCCACCTGCAAGCCATAGCTCTGCGAAGCCGGGCCGTCCTGCACCGCGTGCAGGAACACGATCGTGTCCTTGTGCTCGACCGCCGACAGGTGCACGTTGGCCGCGCTCGGGTGGCTCTCGGGCAGCTGGGTCAGTTCGAAATAGTGGGTCGCGAACAGGGTGAAGCTGCGGCTGATGTCGATCAGGTGGCGCGCGATCGCCCAGGCCAGCGCCAGGCCGTCGAAGGTGGAGGTGCCGCGCCCGACTTCGTCCATCAGCACCAGCGAATGTTCGGTAGCGCCGTTCAGGATCGCGGCCGATTCGGTCATCTCGACCATGAAGGTCGAGCGGCCGCCGGCCAGGTCGTCGTTGGCGCCGATGCGGGTGAAGATGCGGTCGATCGGTCCGATCGTGGCGCTCGTCGCCGGCACATAGCTGCCCACATAGGCCAGCAGCACGATCAGTGCTGTCTGGCGCATGAAGGTCGATTTACCGCCCATGTTGGGGCCGGTAATCAATAACAGGCGCCGCTCGTTGGAGAGCTTGCAGTCGTTGGCGATGAAGCGCTCGATCTGTTTTTCCACCACCGGATGGCGGCCCTCGACGATGTTCAAGCAGGGCGCGTCGACCAGTTGCGGGGCGCACCAGTTGTGGCGCAGCGCATGGCTGGTGAGGGCAACCAGGGTGTCGATCTGGGCCAGGCCCCGGGCGACGCGCTGCAGGTCGCCGATGTGTGGGGCGAGACAGCTCAAGAGCTCGTCGTACAGCGCCTTTTCGCGCACCAGGGCCTTGTCCTGGGCCGACAGCGCCTTGTCCTCGAAGGCCTTCAGTTCCGGCGTGATGTAGCGCTCGCAGTTCTTCAGCGTCTGGCGGCGGCGGTAGTCGTCCGGCACCTTGTCGGCCTGGCCGTTGGTGACCTCGATATAAAAGCCGTGCACCCGGTTGTATTCGACGCGCAGGTTGGCGATGCCCGTGCGGGCGCGCTCGCGCGTCTCGAGGTCGACCAGGAACTGGCCGGCGTTCTGCGACAGTGCGCGCAGTTCGTCCAGTTCGGCGTCGAAGCCGGCCGCAAACACCCCGCCGTCGCGCACCATCGCCGCCGGCTCTTCGGCCACGGCGCGTGCCAGCAGGTCGAGGCAGGGCAAAGGGGTATCGATGGCTTCGTGCAGTGCGCGCAAGAGGCAGGAGTCGCCCGGGATGAAGCAGCGCGCGACCTGCTCGCGCAAGGCCGGCAGCTGCTTCAGGCCGTCGCGCAGGCTGGCCAGGTCGCGCGGGCGCACCGACAGCAGCGCGATGCGCGTCGTGATGCGCTCGATGTCGGGCACTTCGTTGAGGGTGCTCGACAGGGCGCCGGTGGCATCGCCCTGGGCCAGCGCCTCGATCGCTTCATGGCGCGAACGCGCGACCGCCTGGTCGCGTTTGGCGTGGTGCAGCCAATGGCGCAGCATGCGCGAACCCATCGCGGTGCGGCAGCCGTCGAGCAGGGAAAACAGCGTCGGCGACTCCTGGCCGCGGATGGTCTCGGTCAGTTCCAGGTTGCGCCGGGTGGCCGCGTCCAGGCCGATGAATTCGTTTTCGCTTTCGACCGCCAGGCTCTTAACGTGCTGCAGGCCGCGGCCCTGGGTCGCCTGCGCATAGCGCAAGAGCGCGCCGGCCGCGCCGAACGCGGCGCCCAGCCCATCGGCGCCGAAGCCGGTGAGGGTGGCCACGCCGAGCTGCTCGGTCAGCGCCTTGTGGCCCTTGACCACAT
This sequence comes from Massilia sp. FBCC-B171, assembly GCF_059134155.1. Lineage (NCBI taxonomy): Bacteria > Pseudomonadati > Pseudomonadota > Betaproteobacteria > Burkholderiales > Oxalobacteraceae > Massilia > Massilia sp. FBCC-B171. Next base: position 1,611,106 of record NZ_CP101443.1, read on the forward strand.
CGAAATGCCACTCCGGCACGCGCTGGGTGTGGGCGAACGGGTTTTCCTCGAACATGTCGCCGTCGTCGGCGCGCAGGATTTCGGCCGGCGCGATGCGTTCGAGCTCCTGCGCCAGGCGCGCCGCTACCGTACGCTCGTCGCCGGAGAACTCCGTCAGGCGCAGGCCGCCGCTGGCCAGCGACAGCCAGGCCAGGCCCACCGTGGCCGACTTGCGCTGCGAGAGCGTGCAGATGGCCAGCAGCGAACGCTCGGCCTTTTCGGGTAGCAGGTCGGAATCGGTCAGGGTGCCCGGCGTGACCACGCGCACCACCTTGCGTTCGACCGGACCTTTGCTCGTCGCCGGGTCGCCGATCTGCTCGCAGATCGCGCAGGATTCGCCCAGTTTCACCAGCTTGGCCAGATAGCCGTCGAGCGAGTGGAAGGGCACGCCGCACATCTTGATCGGATTGCCGTTGGAGGCGCCGCGCGCGGTCAGGGTGATGCCGAGGATGCGTGCGGCTTTCTCCGCGTCTTCGTGGAACAGCTCGTAGAAGTCGCCCATGCGGTAGAAGACCAGCATGGTCGGATAATCGGCCTTGATGCCCAGGTACTGCTGCATCATCGGTGTGACTTTTTCCGACGTTGCGCGGGCGGCAGCGGCGTTGATTTCGGTAGGGACGGTGGTCATGTCGGTCGTGTTCGGTAAGGCGGGGCAATTGCCCGGCCAGGGACCGTCATTTTACAGGCATTGGCTGGGCAGCAGGATGGGCTCAGCTGCGCAGCAGCGCCAGGATCGTATCGATCCGGTAGGGCTTGGTGGTGAACAGATAGCTGCGCTCGCGGCCGGCCAGCATGGACGGCTGGGTGTAGCCGGAGGTCAGGACGATCTTGATGCGGGGGAAGAATTCGTTGACGGCGTCCGCCAGTTGCAAGCCGTTCATGCCAGGCATCATGACATCGGAAAAGACGGCGTCGATGCCGCTGTCCTGTTCGAGAATGCGCAGCGCCTGCATGGCCGAATTGGCGACGACGACCTCGAAGCCGCGGCTGGTCAGCAAGGCTGCGGCCATGTCGGCCAGGTCCGCTTCGTCGTCGACGACCAGGACCTTGCGCACCAGGCCGGCCGCGTTGCCGGTTTCCTGCTCGTCAGGCTGGGGCGCACCGGCGAAACCGGGCGGAACAGCTTTCGAACACCAGCGGACATTTGTCGTACCGTACACAGCCACTCCCAGGACAGATCGCGGGCCGCCCGGGCGGGGCAGCAGATAAGCAAAAGACAAGTATGAATCAATTCCGGCTGAGGGTGCAAACTATTGCTGTTTGTATATAACAGTGCGAGGGATAAAGCGTGCCCAGAGGAATGCTATAAAAATAAACTATCGATATAGGCTTGATTTTGCCGGAATCGGCATAACCCCTTAAGCATGGCATCTCAACGCAAAACAATACTCGTGATACATCCCTCGACCCGCGATCCGGCCGATATCCGCCGTCTGCTCGCCAACATGGGCCACATTGCCGTCACCGCCGCCGGTCGGCGTGCCGCCATCAAGGCGCTTGGCACGGTGCGCTTCGACATCATCTTCACCAGCGTCGGCGGCGTCCAGCCCGGCAGCGACCGCAGTTTCGTCCAGGAGTTGCGGTCAGTCGCGCCGGGGAGCGCCGTCGTCGGCTTCGAGCGCGGCCTCGACGCCGCCAACGAAGCATGGATGGGCGAATGCGACGCGACGATCCAGGCGCCGATGTCGCCCTCCCGCGTGGAATGGGCGCTCGACTTCGACCTGCGTTATTTCGGCAGTTGAGGGCAGGGCGCCGGCGCCCGCGCGCGCGGCCTGTCACTTCCGCGCCGCGCAAATCCGATGGGAAACTGCTATCGTTCAGCCTGCGCAACGTTTTGGCTGCACAAGTAATTTCCAGGAAACAAACCCGTGTCTGATCTCCGCCCGTCTCTTGACGCCCATACCGCCATGTTTCGCGCTTTTTTCGAGCAGGGCAGCAGCTTCGCGGCACTGCTCAAGCTCGACGGCAGCATCGTCGAGATGAACCGCGTCTCGCTGGCGCTGGGCGGCTATGCGCGCGAGGACGTCATCGGCCGCCCATTCTGGGAATGCCGCTGGTGGACGCACATGCCCGGTCTAATGGAAGGGGTGCGTGCGGCCACGCTGGCCGCGGCCGGAGGCGAGACCGTGCAGCGCCTGTCGGCCTACCGCGCCGCCGACGGCAGCGAACGTTACGCCGACCTCACGGTTACGCCGGTCAGCGGGGAGGATGGCCGCATCGCCTTCCTCGCCGCGACCGGCGTCGACGTCACGGAACGGCGCATGGTGGCGCAGCGCCTGCGCCTGCTCGACGAGATCGGCGAAGCGACCCGCATCGCGCACGATCCGAAGGCGATCATGCGCGAGGCGACGCGCCTCCTGGGTGAGCACCTGGGCGTGACGCGCGTGGCCTATGCCGACCTCGAGCCGGACAACGACCGCTTCACGATCCGCCACGACTGGCGCGTCGAGGGTGTGATGAGCACCGTCGGCACCTATTCGCTCGACCTGTTCGGCTCGCGCGCGACCTCGAACCTGCGCATGGGACGAACGCTGCTGGTGGCCGACGTCGACCGCGAGCTGGCCGCTGTCGACGGCGCCGACATGTTCAACGCGATCGGCATCAAGGCCATCATCTGCTGCCCGCTGGTCAAGGCCGGGCGCCTGGTGGCGATGATGGCCGTGCACCAGCGCGAGCCGCGCTCCTGGACCGAGGCCGAGGTGGCGCTGGTCGACGCGGTCGTCGAGCGCTGCTGGGCCCACATCGAACGCGTGCGCGGGGCCGAGGCGCTGGTCGAAGCGGACCGGCGCAAGTCCGAGTTCCTGGCCACGCTCGCGCACGAACTGCGCAACCCGCTGGCGCCGATCCGCAACGGCCTCGAATTGCTGCGCCTGGCCGATGCCAAGCCGGCGCTGCAGGCCAGCGTGCGCGCGATGATGGAGCGCCAGGTCGGGCACATGGTCCACCTGATCAACGATTTGCTCGACATCGCGCGCGTCTCCAGCGGCAAGGTGGTGCTGCAGGCCGAACCCCTGGCCTTGCAGGACGTGGTCGCCAGCGCGGTCGAAACGAGCCTGCCGCTAATCGAGGCAAATGGGCACGCCTTGGCGATCGAACTGCCCGCCGAGCCCTTGCCGCTCGATGCCGATGCGGTGCGCCTGAACCAGGTGCTCGCCAACCTGCTCTCGAACGCGGCCAAGTACACGCCTCGGGGCGGGCGCATCACGGTGGCGGCGCGGCGCGAGGACGGCGAGGTCGTCATCGAAGTCGGCGACACCGGCATCGGCATCGCCGCCGAATCGCTGCCCGAGGTATTCGAGATGTTCACCCAGGTCGCGCGCAGCATCGACCGTGCGAAAGGGGGCCTCGGAATTGGTCTCGCGCTGGTGCGTCACCTGGTGCAGCTGCACGGCGGCAGCGTCGGTGCGGCCAGCGCCGGCATCAACCAGGGCAGTACCTTTACGGTACGCCTGCCGCTCGGTGCGCGGGCCCGGCCCGCAGCGGCAGCGCCGTCCGCAGCGTCGAGCGCCCCGGCGTCACGCGCGCTGCGCGTGCTGGTCGCCGACGACAATATCGACGCCGCCAACAGCCTGTGCGCGCTGCTCCAGCTGGCCGGGCACATTACCAGCGTCGCGCATGACGGCGAAGAAGCGGTGCGCCTGGCCCGCGAACTGCGGCCGCAGGTGGCCTTCCTCGATATCGGCATGCCGCGCCTGGACGGTTATGGCGCCGCGCGCGCGATCCGCGCCTTGCCGGACCTGGATGCGGTGCGCCTGGTCGCGCTGACGGGCTGGGGCGCGGCCGACGACCGGCGCCGCTCGCGCGAAGCCGGGTTCGATGTCCACCTGTTGAAACCGGCGGCACCGGAAGAAGTGCAGGCCCAGCTCGCGCGCGAAGGGCGCGATTGACCCGCTGTCCTATCCTCGCCGCATACCCTACCCAGCCTGGATGTCGGTGCAATTGACAGCGTCCGCCTGCTGCCGCGGACGGCGGGCAGTAAGTGCTTGATAAAGTGCATCTTTTACATCGTGGAACGAAAATTGCTTTTATGTACACATCAACAATAAGGAGAATCCATGCGTAGCATCCACCGTCTTGCCGTCTTCATCATCACCGCCTTCGCTTGCGTCAGCGCCTCGGCCACCGTCGTTGCCACCAACACGAGCTACGGCGTCATCGATGGCAGCCAGGCGACACGCGCATTGAACGTCGACGTGCGCGGCACGATCTCCGATGTGAACCTCACGGTCGAATTCTCGAAGTGCGACAATCCGCCGATCGGACCGAATGGCAGCGCCTGCACCGGCAGCGGTTCGCCGTTCGAGAATGAGTTCACGCTGGTCCTGGTGGGGCCGAACGGCCAGCAAGTCACCCTGGTCGAGCCGTACTCGACCTACAGCGTAGGCTTGCGCGGCGGCGCTGGCCGCGTCAGCGTGACCTTCGACGACGAGGCCTTGCGCTCGCTCGGTCCGCGCGTGGAGGCCGGCAGCTTCCGTCCTGATGAGTCATTGTCGCTGTTCGACGGCATGAGCCTGTACGGCAGCTGGACCCTTTACCTGCAAGACTTCTTCCCGGCCGATCCGCTCGAATTCTTCTCGGCTTCGCTCGACATCACCTACGACCCGGCGCCCGTGCCGGAACCGGCCACGCTGGCGATGCTGGGACTGGGCCTGGGCCTGATGGGCATGCGCGCCAGGCGCAAGCGTTGAATAGCTCAGCGTGAGACGATCAGTTTCACGCCCAGCGCGATGAAGACGGTGCCGGCCAGGCGATCGAGCCACTTGCCGGCGCCGGGTTTGCGTTCCAGCCAGGCGCCCACGGCGCCGGCAAAATAACCCAGCAGGCCGAACAGGATCGCCGCCTGCAGGGTGAAGGTCAGGCCCAGCGCCAGCATCTGCCCCGGCACATTGCCGTTCGCGGCCACCACGAACTGCGGCAGCAGCGACAGGAAGAACAGCACCACCTTCGGGTTGATGGCGTTCGCCAGCAGCCCTTTCATGAACAGGCTTTTCAGCGACTGCGCCGGCGCGCCGTCCGCCGCCGCCGACTGCCCGCCCGTGCTGCGCAGCGCACCGATCCCCAGCCACACCAGGTACAGCCCACCCCCGATGCGCAGCGCCGTGAAGGCGGTGGGGGAGGCGGCGATGATGGCGCTCACGCCGATCACGGCCAGGAAGGTGTGGCTCAGGCAGCCGAGCGCGCAGCCCAGGCCGAAGACCATGCCTTGCTTGCGGCCCTTGGACATGCCCAGGCCAAGCACCATCAGGTTGTCGGGGCCGGGGGAAGCGGTGAGCAGGATGGCGGCGAGCAGGAAGCCGAAAAATTGTTCGGGTGCGAGCATTATTTTTATTTGAGAAAAGGACGTTGGGTGGGCGTGAAACCGGCCCACCCAACGGGTATTACTTTGAGTCCGCGACCCGCTGGGTGATATGCGCCAGCGCCGCATCGACCTGGTCGATCAGGATCAGGCACAGATCGCCCTCGTTCAAGCGCGCCAGCGCGCGGTCGATCGCGACGAATTCGCCGTTGATTTCCTCGACATGGCTGGTGCGCGTGGCGCCGTTCAGGCCCTGGCGCAGCAGCGCGACGACTTCGCCGTCGGGACGCCCGCGCTGGCACTGGTCCTGGTAGAGCAGCACGTCGTCAAAGGCCTTGCCCAGGATTTCGGTTTGCTGGGTGATGTCCTGGTCGCGCCGGTCGCCGGCGCCGCTAATGACGACAAGGCGGCGCTTGGCCGGCATGTTCTCGACCGCCGACACCAGGGCCGCGATCGCGTCCGGGTTGTGGCCGTAGTCGGCGATCAGGGTCGCGCCTTTGTAGTCGAAGACGTTGAAGCGGCCGGGCGCATTGTCGCTCTCGCCGACAAAGGTCTTCAGGCCGAGGCGGATCTTGTCCCAGTCGAGATTCACGGCCCAGGCGGCAGCAACGGAGGCCATGACGTTCTCGACCTGGAAGCCGATGACGCCGCCGCGCGTGATCGGCACCTCCGCCAGCGCGATCCGGGTTTCCTGCTTGCCCTGGGCGCAGACGAGCGAGGCGCCGTCCACGTAGACGACGCGCCGGCCCTGGGCGCGGTGCATGGCCATCAGGGGATGGCCGCCGTCCTGGGCGAAGAAAGTGACGTCGCCTTTGGTGTTCTCGGCCATGGCGGCGACGACCGGATCGGCCGCGTTCAGTACCGCCATGCCGCCGACCTTCACGTTCTGCACGATGACGCGTTTGAGCACCGCCAGGTCTTCCAGCGTGGTGATGTAGTTCAGGCCGAGGTGGTCCCCGGCGCCGATGTTGGTCACCACCGCCACTTCGCAGCGGTCGAAGGCCAGGCCTTCGCGCAGCAGGCCGCCGCGCGCGGTTTCGAACACGGCCGCGTCGACGTCCGGGTGCAGCAGCACGTTGCGCGCGCTGCGCGGGCCGCTGCAGTCGCCGCTGTCGATGCGGCGCCCTTCGATATAGACACCGTCGGTGTTCGTCATGCCGGTGCGCAGGCCGGAGGCAGTGAGCAAATGCGCGATCAGGCGCACGGTGGTGGTCTTGCCGTTGGTGCCGGTGACGGCCACCACCGGAATGCGGCCGTCGTCGCCATCCTTGAACAGGGTCTGCATGATGGCTTCGCCGACGTCGCGGCCCTTGCCGAACGAGGGCGAGAGGTGCATGCGCAGGCCGGGCGCGGCATTGACTTCGACGATGCCGCCGCCTTGCTCTTCGATCGGTTTGAGGACCGAATCGCACACCAGGTCGACGCCGCAGATGTCCAGGCCCACCATGTGGGCGGCGGCAATCGCGCGCGCGGCCACTTCCGGATGGACGTCGTCGGTGACGTCGGTGGCCGAGCCGCCGGTCGACAGGTTGGCGTTATTGCGCAGCACGACGCGGCGGCCCTTTTCAGCCACCGAGTCGGCTTCCAGGCCTTGCTTGGCCAGGCTGCCCAGCGCGATGTCGTCGAAACGGATCTTGGTCAGCGAGGTCGAGTGCCCGTTGCCGCGGCGAGGGTCGAGGTTGACCTGGTCGACCAGCTGGCGCACCGTGTGCACGCCGTCGCCGACCACGATCGGCGGATCGCGGCGCGCGGCGGCGACCAGCTTGTCGCCGATGACGAGCAGGCGGTAATCGTGGCCAGGCAGGTAGCGCTCGACCAGGATATCGTCGCGGAACTCCGAGGCCGAATGGAAGCCGGCGGCGATCTGTTCCCGGGTCGTGATGTTGACCGTCACGCCCTTGCCCTGATTGCCGTCCTTCGGCTTGATCACGACCGGCAGGCCGATCTCTTGCGCGGCGACCCAGGCGTCGTCCGCATCGAGCACGACGCGCCCGAGCGGCACCGGCACGCCGGCGGCGTCCAGCAGGCGCTTGGTCAGCTCCTTGTCCTGGGCGATGGTCTCGGCGATCGCGCCGGTGGCGTCGATCTCGGCGGCCTGGATGCGGCGCTGCTTGCTGCCCCAGCCGAACATCACGAGGCTGCCTTCGGTCAGGCGGCGGAACGGAATGTTACGTTCGACGGCGGCCTGCACGATCGACCCGGTCGACGGGCCGAGGCGCACGTCCTCGTCGACGTCGCGCAGTTGCAGGAGGGCCGCGTCCAGATCGAAAGGCGCGTCCGCAACGGCCGCTTCGATCAGCTGCTGCGCCAGGCTCAGGGCCAGGCGGCCGACGTCTTCTTCGGAATACTCGACCACGACCTGGTAGATGCCGGGTTCGAGGGTGGCGGTGGTGCGGCTGAAGGTCACCGGGCAGCCGGCTTCGGCCTGCAGGGCCAGCGCCACGATTTCCAGCACTTCGGCCATCGGCACCGGGTCCGTGACGTCTTCTTCATGGCCGAAAGGCTGCAATTGGCCGAGCTGGGGAAAGCGCGAACGCAGGCGCGACTCGAAGCCAGCCAGGGTGGCGATCGATTCCTCCTCCGGAGTGCAGGCGACGATCGCCTCGACCGAGGTGTGGTGGCTCCAGAGGTTAGGGCCGCGCAAGGCCCGTACGCGAGATACTTCCATAAACCTTCATTCCTTTAATATGGGTCGCGCCTGCCGCCGTGCTGTTGCAACTGCGGCGGCAAGCTCCCTGGCTCCGGCGAACCGGCCCTGCTGTTCAATAAGTCGTTTTTTTGGTGGCGTCGAAAGCGCGCAGCCCGCCGCAGATCAGGTCGTGCTCGAGGCCCAGCGCCCAGGCGGCGGCAGTGGCGGCGAGCACGCTGGCCGGGTGCTTGACGGTGGCCGGCTGGATCTTCGCCAGGTCGAGCAGCACGTGTTCGTGTACGCCGTCGCCCAGCACGATGCGGTTGTCGCGCGCGAACACGACGCGTTCGCCGCTGGCGCGGTGCTGGAGCATCACTGGATTGGACTCGTCCATCGCATAAAAGATCACGCGCCCGTCCGACAGCTCGGCCAGTTTCACCACTTCCGGGTCGGCCGCGTTCAGGACGGCCGTGCCTTCGGAGAGGATCACGTCGACCTGGCTGCGCACCACATTGGCCAGCGCTTCGTCGTCGGCAATGTGGAATTCGGCCACGTCGGCCAGCTGGCCCATGTCGGTCACGATGCCCACCGAGCAGCGGTCGTAGGGCAGGCCGCCGGCCAGGATGCTGCGCGCGTTCGATTCGAACACGGCCGCTTCCACGTTGCGGTTAATGAGCAGGCGCTCGCCGAAGGCGAAGCCGGTGCAGTCGCCTTTCTGGACCTGGCGCCCGTCGAGATACAGGCCTTCGCCATTGGCGACCCCGGCATGCTTGCCGGCGGCATTGAGCAGGCAGCCGAGCAGCTTCGCGATCAGGCTGGTGCCGAGCGTGCCGGTGACGCCCACGACCGGAATGCGGCCGCTCTCGCCTTCGGCGAACAGGTGCCTGACGATGGCTTCGCCGACATTGCGTGGCTGGCCGCTGGCCGGCTTGATGTGGGCCAGCAGGCCCGGGCTCGAATTGACTTCGATGATGGCGCCGCGCTGCTCCGCGAGCGGCTTCGAGATGTCTTCGCAGACCAGGTCGATGCCGGCGATGTCGAGGCCCACGATGCGCGCGGCCAGGCTTGCCGCGTGCGCCACGTCCGGGTGGATCAGGTCGGTGACGTCGTCCGAGACGTTGCCGTTCGGCTGGATCAGGACCTTCTGGCCTTCCTGCGGCACGGAGTCGGGGTTCATGCCCTGGCGCTTCAGGTCGAGCAGGATTTCGCCGTCCTGCACGTTGACGGTGCCCAGCGGGTGTTCTTCGGTCTCGCCGCGGCGCGGGTCGGTGTTGATCTGGCTGGCGACGAGCGCGCCGACGGTGGAGATGCCGTCGCCCGTCACCCACAGCGATTCGCCGCGCGCGACGGCCACGACCTGGCGGCCGACGACCAGCAGGCGGTGCTCGTTGCCGGGGATGAAGCGCTCGACCAGCACGGCAGTGCTGTCGCCGGCTTCGGAGGCGATCGCGTAGGCGGTGCGCACTTCCGATTCGCTCATCAGGTTCAGGGTCACGCCGCGGCCATGGTTGCCGTCAACCGGTTTGACGACCACCGGCAGGCCGATGTCCTGGGCTTCGTCCCAGGCGGCGTCGGCGCTCCTCACCAGGGCGCCTTCCGGCACCGGCACGCCGCAAGAGGCGAGCAGGCTTTTCGTCAAATCCTTGTCGCTGGCGATGCTCTCGCCGATGGCGCTGGTGCGGTCGGTTTCGGCGGTCCAGATGCGGCGCTGGGCGGCGCCATGGCCGAGCTGCACCAGGTTGCCTTCGGTCAGGCGGATCGAAGGAATGCGGCGCTCGGTCGCGGCATCGACGATGTTCGCGGTCGACGGGCCGAGGCAGTAGCGGTCGACCAGGTCGGTCAGGCGGGCGACCGTTCCCTGCATGTCGAAGGCTTCGTCGTTGATCGCTGCCATCAGCAGGGCGTGGCCGGCTTCCAGGGCGGCGCGGCCGACGATGGCGTCGCGCGTGCGGAAGGCCATCTTGTAGACGCCGGTCTCGCCCGTGGAGCGGGTTTTGCCGAAACCGGTCTTCATGCCGGCCATGTTCTGCAGCTCGAGCACGACGTGTTCGAGGATGTGGCCGGCCCAGGTACCCAGTTCGAGGCGCTCGAGGAAGCCGCCGCGCTCGCCGACGCCGCAGCGGTGCTCGATCAGGCCGGGCAGGAAACCGGTCAGGCGTTCGTTGAAGCCGGGGAGTTTGTTCGACGGGAAGTCTTCCAGCTCGCCTATGTCGAGCCAGACCTCGATTACCGGACGGTAGGTCCAGATATTCGGGCCGCGCAGGTGAGATACACGGAGAAACTTGATGTCATTCTTCTTTGTCATGTAATGATGTCTTGCCCCACGGTGTCCTCTTGTGCACCATGATGGCGTTGCCTATGTTTGCCTGCCTGTGCGCCACCGCACCCAAACGCGGTCATGCGGCGTACATGCGCGCTTGTTATATACTACTTGCCGGCCCGAAGCTTACAGCGCCGTACCGATTTATGCCAAATGAGCGACCTCAGCGCGTCGCTCCCGGTCCACAGTGGAAATTATTCCGCTAATCCATGTAAACCGCTGAGCCGGTCACCGCGTTACCCCTCTATTCAGAACATGCCTGTCACGGGCGGCACCATTAATGACAACTCAACAACTAGCTCTTCCGACATCAATGGCGGGCGCCGCCGGCTTCCTGCCTGACGGTTGGGACAATGACGTCCGGAAACAGCTTGCACCAGGGGAAAACGTTCTAACTGGCGTGGAGGTTGACCTCGACACGAAATTACGTTTCACGAAGGGTGTTCTTGTGGTCACCAGCCGCCGTTTGCTGTCGCGCGCGCCGGGCGACACCGTCTGGCGCGACTGGGCGTTCAAGCCCGGCCTGGTGCTGCGCCACCACGACCATGCCGGCGTCGGCCACCTCGAACTGGTCGATCCGAACGGCCTGCTGGCCTCCTGGCGCTTCACGCTGGGCCAGAACCTGCACGCGATCCGCGTTGCCGACGCCTTCGCCGACCAGGTAAGAAGTGTGGAAACGGGCCAGCCCGTGCTCGCCCCTGAACAGCACACCTGCCCGAGCTGCAAGGCGCCGCTCGAGCCGGACCAGGAAGAGTGCCCGATCTGCACCAAGGTGCTGCACACGCCGCCCTCCACCTGGACCCTGCTGCGCCTGTGGCGCTTCGCCCGGCCCTACAAGGGCCAGCTGCTGGTGGGTTTCCTGCTGATGCTGGGGTCGACGGCGGCGCACATGATTCCGCCTTATCTCACCAAGCCGTTGATGGACAACGTACTGATCCCGTACCAGAACGGCCAGACCATCGACGAGTCGCTCGTCTATCTGTACATGGGGGGGCTGTTCGGCGCCTCGATGCTGGCCTGGGCCCTGGGCTGGGGCAAGACCTATGTGCTGGCCCTCGCGTCCGAGCGCATCAGCGCCGACCTGCGCTCGACCACCTACGAACACCTGCTCAAGCTGTCGCTGGAATACTTCGGCGGCAAGCGCACCGGCGACTTGATGAGCCGCATCGGCAGCGGATCCGACCGGATCAGCGTCTTCCTGTCGCTGCACTTGCTCGACTTCCTGTCGGACGTACTGTTGATCATCATGACCGGCGTGATCCTGTTCAGCATGAACCCGTGGCTGGCGCTGGTGACCCTGGTGCCGCTGCCCTTCATCGCCTGGATGATCCACATCGTGCGCGACAGGCTGCGCACCGGTTTCGAGAAGATCGACCGGGTCTGGGGCGAAGTCACCAATGTCCTGGCCGATACCATCCCCGGCATTCGCGTGGTCAAAGCCTTTGCACAGGAAAAGCGCGAAGCGGCGCGTTTTCGCGAGGCGAACAAGCATAACCTGGCCGTCAACGACAAGCTGAACCGGGTCTGGTCGCTGTTCTCGCCGACGGTGTCGCTGCTGACCGAACTGGGTTTGCTGGTGATCTGGATCTTCGGCATCTGGCAGGTATCGCAGGGCGAGATCACGGTCGGTACCCTGACCGCCTTCATCGCCTATAGCGGCCGCTTCTACGTGAAGCTCGATTCGATGAGCCGCATCGTCTCGGTCACGCAAAAGTCCGCCTCGGCCGCCAAGCGCATCTTCGACATTCTCGACCACGTCTCGAGCGTGCCGGACCCGGTCAACCCGGTCAAGGTGCCTGAGGTGCAGGGCAATATCGAACTGCGCGAAGTCGGTTTCCGCTACGGTAACCGGGCTGTCAACCGCGGTATCTCGCTCAACATCAAGGCCGGCGAGATGGTTGGTTTGGTCGGCCACAGCGGCTCGGGCAAGAGCACGCTGGTCAACCTGATCTGCCGCTTCTACGACGTGGCCGAAGGCGCGATCCTGCTGGACGGCGTCGACATCCGCAGCTTTGCGGTCGCCGACTACCGCCGCAACATCGGCCTGGTGCTGCAGGAGCCCTTCCTGTTCTTCGGCACCATCGCCGAGAACATCGCCTACGGCAAACCGGATGCGACGCGCGAAGAAATCATCGCCGCAGCGCGCGCCGCCCACGCCCACGAATTCATCCTGCGCCTGGCGCAGGGCTACGATTCGATGGTCGGCGAGCGCGGCCAGGGCCTGTCGGGCGGCGAGCGCCAGCGCATCTCGATCGCGCGCGCACTGCTGATCGACCCGCCGATCCTGATCATGGACGAAGCGACGTCCTCGGTGGACTCGGAAACCGAGAAAGAAATCCAGAAGGCGCTCGACAACCTGGTGCAGGGCCGTACCACGATCGCGATCGCGCACCGCCTGTCCACGCTGCACCGCGCCGACCGCCTGATCGTGCTGGACCGCGGCGTGGTGGTGGAAGAGGGCAGCCACGACGACCTGATGGCGCGCGAGGGTGCTTACCACCGCCTCTACGAAGCGCAGGCGCGCAACGTGGACGGCGACCTGGACGATGCGGACAAGGACAACTGAGATGAGTAATGCATTCCAACTGCGCCGCGACAGCTTCGGCAAACTGGTGTTCACGGGCGAAGACGGGGTCGACGTCCATGGCGTGATTCCGGTGCGCGCCTTTCCGATCCAGGCGCCTACGCGCGGCATCTCGCTGGTGCGCGACGGCGGCAAGGAAGTGGCCTGGATCGACGACCTGGCCACCGCGCCGGCCGATATCCGCGCGCTCGTTTCCGAGGAACTCGAAGGCCGCGAATTCATCCCCGAAATCGCCCACATCGCCAGCGTCTCGAGCTTCGCCACGCCCTGCACCTGGTACGTGACCACCGACCGCGGCGACACCGCCTTCGTGCTCAAGGTCGACGAAGACATCCGGCGCGTGGGCGAGGCCTCGCTGCTGATTTCCGACAGCCATGGCATCAATTTCCTGGTGCGGGACATGTTCAAGATCGACAAGCACAGCCGCAAGATCCTCGACCGGTTCTTGTAAGCCTGGCCGGACACGTAGGGTGGGCTCTCGAGCCTACCGGGACCCGGCATGCAGGTCGAATCTTGTTTAATGATCGGCGGCTCAACCGCTGTACCGCGTGGGCTCAAGAGCCCACCCTACATCTGCGGCCTTTCGAATACCTCCTCTAATAAATCCGCCAATTCCAGCCATCGCCCCAAACCGGTGCTAATGTCGTTAACACGTTAACGATAAAACCCACCCGCGATGACTCCTGAACTTCTCACCATCCCCACCGCCAACGGCGCCCATCTCGCTGCCACCCTCTGGCCCGCCTCCGCGCCAAAGGCCCTGGTCCTGATCCACCCCGCCACGGCCGTCACGCAAGCCTTCTACGAAGCCTTCGCCCGCTACCTCGCCGGCCAGGGTTTGAGCGCGCTGACCTACGACTACCGCGGCACCGGGCGCTCGCGCGGCGCCAGCCTGCGCGGCGAGACGGTGACGATGGCCGACTGGATGTTCGAGGACGTCCCGGCCGTCACGCGCTGGGCCGCCGCCCATGCGCCGGGCCTGCCGCTGCTGGCCGTCGGCCACAGCGTCGGCGGCCATGCGCTTGCCTTGTCGGGTGGCGAGCACGCAGTGCGGGCGGGCGTGCTGGTCGCTTCGCACGCGGGCATCACGCGCACCATCCGCGGCCGGGCCGAGGCGGCGCGGGTCTGGCTGCTCATGCGCGTGCTCGGGCCGGTCCTGTGCGCGGTCAACGGCTACATGCCGGGGCGGCGCGTCGGCCTGGGCGAAGACCTGCCGAAGAGCGTCATGCTGCAGTGGAGCCGCTGGACCACGCTGCCGCGCTACTTCTATGACGATCCTGCGCTCGATGCCGCGCGCCGCGCCGCCGGCGTGCGCATGCCGCTGCTGGCGCTCGGCTTCGACGACGATCCCTGGGCCAATCCGCACGCAATGGGCATCCTGCTCGCGGGCGTGACGGGTGCGCCGATCGAGCGGCGCCAGATCGATCCGCGTGCGGTCGGCCTGCCGGGCATCGGCCACATGGGTTTCTTCCGCAAGCGCAGCGCGCAGGCGCTCTGGCCGCAGGTCGGCAGCTGGCTCCTGGCGCAGGCCGCTGTGCCGGCGCGGGAACAGGCATGACGGCGCCGGTCAAGCCGCCGCGCTTTGTCTTGCTCGTGAACCGCGCCCAGCGCGCGATGATGCGCTGGATCGAGGGCCGGCCCCAGGCCTGGGAGGGGGCGAGTGCTGCTCAGGCCGCACTGCTGTTCCTGCTGGCCGGGCGCGACGCGGCCTCGGTCGGCGAGATCGCTGCGGCGCTCGAGGTGGCGCCGGCAGCCGTCACCAACCTGTCGAAACGGATGCAGGCGGCCGGCCTGGTCGAACGCGTCGCCGACGAGCACGACGCGCGCCTGACGCGCCTGCGTTTGACGGGCGCGGGCATGGCGGCCGGCGCGCAGGCCAAGCAGGTACTGGCGCAACTCAATGCCAGCCTGTGCCAGGGTTTCACGCCTGAAGAGCTCCAGACCGTGGCACGCTGGCTCGACCATGCGGCGGTCTCGCTGAAGGCACAGGACGATTCCTAATTCGTGCTGTGCTTGAAGCGCGGCGCAGGCTGGCATATGCTGGTTCCATCCGTGGATACCGGGAGCGAGCATGTTGCAAGGAGGCTGTTTTTGCGGCGCAGTGCGCTACGTCGTCGAGGGCGAGGTCTTCAACGGCACGCTTTGCCATTGCAGCGACTGCCGGCGCATTGCCGGGGCGCCGGCGGTGGCCTGGTTCAGCGTGCGCAAAGCCGCCATGCGCTTTACCAAAGGCAATCCCGCGACCTTCTGCTCGAGCGAGCATGTGCTGCGCGGCTTTTGCGGCGCCTGCGGCACGACCCTGACTTACCAGCACGACCGCACTCTTGATGACATCGACATCGCCACGGCCAGCCTCGACGACCCGGAAGCGGTGCCGCCGCGCGACCATACCTTTGCCAAGGAACGGCTGAGCTGGATGGAGGGGATGGACGCCTTGCCGGCCTACCCGCGCACGCGCTCTGGCGGGGCGGCTTGACCCTGGTTTGACCCGCGCTTGGCGGCGCGAGCGTGAAGCCGCCCACAGACGGGCCGGCGCAGCCTCCGTAATGTGGTCCCATTGCCACCTAAAAGGAACACCGACATGGATTCGATCAACCGTAACCAGCCTGAAGAAAACCACCGCGACCTGACCGGCCTCGAAGCCCGGAAACTCATCAAGGAGATGGCTGAAGAAGTGGAAACCTGCTTCTTCTGCACCACCGGCGGCACGGGACAGAGCCGCGGCGTACGCCCGATGAGCGTGCAGGAAGCCGACGACGCCGGCCACCTGTGGTTCCTCAGCGCCACCGACAGCCACACGAATGCGGAACTGGCGCACGACCCGGCCGTCAAACTGTTCTTCCAGCGTAGCGCCCACGCAGGCTTCATGGAGCTCGACGGCATCGCCACCGTGTCGCAGGACCGCGCCAAGATCAAGCAATTGTGGAAGCCGATCCTGAAGACCTGGTTCACCGAAGGCGAGGACGACCCGCGCATTTCCGTCATCCAGGTCGTGCCGCGTGAAGGCTATTACTGGGACAACAAGCACGGCCAGGTCGTGGCCGGCGCCAAGATGCTCATCGGTGCGGCGATCGGCAAGACGCTGGACGATTCGATCGAGGGCAAGCTGACGCCCTAAGCTGACGGGGGAGGAAGGAATGATCGAACTCGATCATGTGATCGTGTCGGCGCGCGACCGGGTTGCCTCGGCCCGGCTGCTCGCCAGCCTTCTCGACGTGCCCTGGGACGAGACGGCGCTTGGCATCTTTTCCGCCGTCTACGTCAATCCTGGGCTCACGCTCGACTTTATCGGCACCGACGAGGCCTTTCCGGTCGAGCATTTTTGCTTTCGCGTCAGCGATGCCGAGTTCGACGCCATCCTGAACCGGCTCGGGAGAGCGGGCATCGGCTACCGCGCCGAGGTGCGCGGCGCGAACGACAACAGCATCGGCACTGCCTACGGCGGCCGGAATATCTATTGGGACGCGCCCGACAATCACCGTTGGGAAATCCTCACCAGCAGTTATGCGCGCCAGCGCCAGGCCCCCGCGCACGATTGACCGCTTTTCGCCCCCTGCGTACGCCGTTTTCGACCCGCAGTTAGAATGGGTTTCATTGAAAACGCAGGGGAATCACATGCAACGAACGGCTTTGGTAGTGGGCATCACCGGCATCGGCGGCAACCATGTCGCGCGCGAATTATTGGCCGGCGGATGGAATGTGGTCGGCCTGTCGCGCCGCGCGCCGAAGGACTTGCCCGCTGTGCGCCACGTCGCGGCCGACCTGCTCGACCCGGCGGCATTGACGGCGGCGCTTGCCGACGTATCTCCGACCCATGTCTTCATCACCACCTGGATGCGTCAGGACACCGAAACCGAGAACATCCGCGTCAACGCCGCGCTCGTGCGCAACCTGCTGGACGCGCTGGCGCTGAAGAAGAGCGTGCGCCACGTCGCGCTCGTCACGGGCCTGAAGCACTATCTCGGACCTTTCGAGGCCTATGCCAAGTCGGGCACGCTGCCCGACACGCCGCTGCGCGAGAGCCAGCCACGCCTGCCGCTGGACAACTTTTATTATGCGCAGGAAGACGAAGTCTACGCCGCCGCCGAGCGCGATCGCTTCACCTGGAGCGTGCACCGCCCGCACACCATCATCGGCCAGGCCGTCGGCAATGCGATGAACCTCGGCACCACGCTGGCCGTCTACGCGACGCTCTGCAAGGAAACCGGGCGTCCCTTCCAGTTCCCCGGTTCGGCGGCGCAGTGGAACGGCCTGTCCGACGTGACCGATGCCCGCATGCTGGCCAAGCAACTGGTGTGGGCGGCCGATACCGATGCGGCGAAGAACGAAGCGTTTAACATCGTCAATGGCGACGTCTTCCGCTGGAGCTGGCTGTGGCCGAAACTGGCCAACTGGTTCGGCGTGCATGCGGCGGGCTTCAGCGGCCAGATCCAGCCTCTCGAAGCGGCGATGGCGCAGGACGCGCCCCTGTGGCGCGAGATCGCCATGCGCCACGGCCTGGCCGAGCCCGATCTTGACCGCCTGGCTTCGGCCTGGCACACCGACCTCGACCTGGGCCGTCCGCTGGAAGTGATGACCGACATGGCCAACAGCCGCCGTCTCGGCTTTGCCGCCTACCAGGCCACCGACGCCTCGTTCTTCGAGCTGTTCGAACGCCTGCGCGCCGAACGCCTGATTCCCTGAGGCATCCGGCTACCGGTATGACCAGCATGGAAGCGCGGCCTCAGCCCCTTCATTTCGTGCTGGTCACGATTGGCTCGGCCGGCGACCTGTTTCCCTTCATGCGCCTGGCGCTGGCGCTGCGCGAGGCCGGGCACCGGATCAGCTTTCTGGGGCCCAGCCAGCATGAGCCCTTCGTGCGCGCCGCCGACCTGCCGTTTCACGGCTTGCCGGCAGACCCCGCCGTGCTCGACCATCCCGACCTGTGGCACCCGACGCGCGGCTTCGGCGTGGTATGGGAAGCCACGCGCCCGGCCATGGCCGCCGTGCCGGCCTTCATGGCGTCCTTGCCCCAAGACGAAAAATGCACCATGTTGGTGCATCCGCTGGCCTTGCCGGAGGCGGAACTCTGCCGCGCCGCGCGTCCCGGGCTGCGCATAGTCGCCGCCTTCCTCGCACCGTCGAACCTGCCCACCGTCCACGATCCGCTGATGCTCGGCCCCTGGCGCGTGCCGCGCTGGGTGCCCCATGGCGTCCGCAAGCGCCTGTGGCGCACGCTGGCCGCGCGCTTCGTCGACCCCATCGCGCTGCCCGACGTGAACGCGGCGCGCAGCACGGCCGGCCTGGCGCCGGTGCGCTCGCTGCTCGACACCATCGTCGCCATTCCCGACCTGTCGGTCGCGCTGTTCCCGCACTGGTTCGCGCCGACCCAGCCGGACTGGCCGCGCCCGGTGGTGCGCACTGGCTTTCCCCTGTTCGATCCGAACCCGCAGGCGGCCCTGTCGCCCGCGCTGCAGCAGTTCCTGGGGCAGGGCGGCCGCCCGCTCGTGTTCACGCCCGGCACCGGCAACCGCCAGGCGCGGGCCTATTTCCACCACGCGATCGAAGCATCGCGCCTGCTGGGCGAACGCGCGCTCTTCCTGACGCCGCACCGCGACCAGCTTCCCGCCGAGCTGCCGCGCCATGTGCTGTGGCAGGACTACGTCCCGCTGCGCGCCTTGCTGCCGCAGGTGGCGGTGCTGGTGCACCACGGCGGCATCGGCACCACGGCCGAAGCGCTGCACGCCGGCACCGCCCAGCTGGTGGTGCCGCTTGCGCACGACCAGTTCGACAACGGGGCGCGGGTGGAGAGCCTGGGCGTTGGTTTGTCGCTGCCGGCCACGCGCCTGAATACCCGGCGCCTGGTGGCGGGGCTCGAGGCCCTGCTCGACGACGAAGGCTTGATCGGGCGCTGCCGGGCGGTGGCGGCCAAGTTCGCAGGGGATGGCAGGATGGAGGAGGTGGTGAGGGCCCTGGAAGATCTGCGCTAAGCCTTCGCCACCCACTGTCCCCGCCGCCGCGCAATCGTCATCAAGACGATTCCCGCAACGCTCCACGCCACCAGCGTCACCAGCGACGCTTCGATCCCGTACGCCCCGCCACTGAGCCACTCCGGCCCATTGACACTGACCTGCACCCACCCGCGCGGCGTATGCCCCGACACTGGAATCGCCATCCCCGCGTCCAGCAGGTAATTCCAGCCGAAGTGCAGCCCGACCGGCAGCCACAGGCGCCGCGTGACGAGCCAGGCAAAGGTGAACACCAGCGAGGCCACCCCCGTCATTAGTGCCGCCAGCACGCTGAACCCTGCATTCGGCATATGGCCGACCATGAACAGCAGGGTCGAGGCGACCAGCGCGGTGCGCAGTCCCCAGGATTTTTCCAGCAGCCGGAAGATCACCGCACGAAACAGGATCTCCTCGAACAAGGCGACCATGACCTGCTCCGGCACGGGCTTGAGCATTACCCCGGGTGCGGCCAGGCCCGTGACCGAATACACGCCGCTCGCCAGCAGCACCCCGGTGCAGGCCAGCACCAGCAGCGCGCCCAGTCCCAGCCCGCTGCCCAGTTCTCGCCCCGCGCCCGCCAGCGACAATTCGGTGACGGCGCGCCCTTCGACCCGGCGCACGTAGAACACATAGCCCGCCACGACGCCGGCCGCGGCCAGCAGCAAGGCCCAGGCCTTCCATGGCTTGGGTACGGCATTGGTCAGCCAGATCGCCAACGCGAAGGGCAGCAGCACGCACAGCAGGGCCAGCAGCGCGCGGATGGAGGGCCGCGCGAGCAGGCGCCTGTGCAGGCGTGGGGAGGGATCGGTAAGCGAGGCGGTCATCATGATGGCTCCTTGTCGTCGAGGTAAATTTCCGCCCGCGCGGCGCGGATACGTTCGCCGAAGGGACGTTGTTCGAGCGCCGCGATGGCCTGCGCCAGCGTGCCGGAAAGGGGATGCGCCAGGTCCGCGTCGAGACTGGCGGCGGCCGCGCTGGTGGCGCTCCAGCAGCGCTGCAGGCGCGGCAGCAGGGCCTGGCCCTGGTGCGACAAGACCACCAGCTTCTGGCGCGCATCCAGGGGCGAGGCCGTGGCGGTGACCAATCCATGCTTGATCATCAGGGCCACCGTCTGGGTCGCGGCCGGCTGGGTGATGCCCGCGGCGTGGGCGATCTGGCCGACGCTGCACGGCGTGCCGGCTTCGAGCGCGCGCATCACCGGCGTGTAGCGCGGGCGGTAATCGATGCCTTCCTCTTCGTAGGCGGCAGCGACGGCGCCGTCGAGCAATTCGATCAGGTGGCGCAATTGGGTTCCGAGTCCTTGTTTCATGTGGGAATATTACCCCAATTTACATAAGTGCTTATATATTTTTTGATGCATATGCCGGCAGGCGTCCTGGGTGTGTGAACGCACCGTCAACTTCCCCTCATCGCGATGTAATGCAGCCATGACCAGCGAAGGGTAGACAGGCAATGCGACGCAAAACCGAAGACAAGGAAGCCGCAGGCGGCAAGACCGGCAATGCGGCCGGCGGCCAGGGCCGCCCCGGCTATGTGCGGGTGCGCGGGGCGCGCGAACACAACCTGAAAAACGTCAGCCTCGACATTCCGCGCGACGCCCTCGTCGTGTTCACGGGCGTGTCCGGCTCGGGCAAATCCTCGCTCGCCTTCGGCACCCTGTACGCGGAAGCCCAGCGGCGCTACCTGGAATCGGTCTCGCCCTATGCGCGCCGCCTGTTCCACCAGATGCCGGTGCCGGAAGTCGACGAGATCGACGGCCTGCCGCCGGCGGTGGCCCTGCAGCAGCAGCGCGGTTCGCCCACCACCCGCTCTTCGGTAGGCAGCGTCAGCACCCTGTCGAACTCCCTGCGCATGCTGTACTCGCGCGCCGGCGACTATCCGAAAGGGCAGGAGCTGCTGTATGCCGAATCGTTTTCACCGAACACGCCGGAAGGCGCCTGCCCCGAATGCTCGGGCCTGGGCCGCGTGTATGAAGTGACGGAAAAGTCGCTGGTGCCGGACGATACGCTCACCATCCGCGAGCGGGCGGTCGCCGCCTGGCCGCCGGCCTGGCATGGCCAGAACCTGCGCGACATCCTGGTGACGATGGGTTATGACGTCGACACGCCCTGGCGCCAGCTGCCGAAAAAGGACCGCGACTGGATCCTGTATACCGACGAGTCGCCGACCGTGCCCGTGTACGCGGGCCTGAGCCCTGAGGAAACGAAGCGCGCGCTGAAGCGCAAGGACACGCCGAGCTACCAGGGCACGTTCACTGGCGCGCGCCGCTACGTGCTGCAGACCTTCGCCACGACCGAAAGCGCCTCGATGAAAAAGCGCGTGGCGCGCTACATGGTCAGTACCGAGTGTCCCCTGTGCCGCGGCAAGCGCCTGCGCCAGGAAGCCTTGTCGGTGACCTTTGGCGGCGTCGATATTGCGGACATCTCGCGCATGCCGCTGGCGCGCCTGCACGACATGCTCGAACCCTACGCGAGCGGCAAAGCGATCGCGGACAAGCAGCGCGCCAAACTCCATCCCGAACAGCTGATCGTCACCCAGCGCATCGCCGAAGACCTGGTTGCGCGCCTGGACGTGCTGCTGGCGCTGGGCCTCGGTTATCTCGCGCTGGAGCGCAGCACGCCAACGCTCAGCCCCGGCGAACTCCAGCGCCTGCGCCTGGCGACGCAAGTGCGTTCGAACCTGTTCGGCGTCGTCTACGTGCTCGACGAACCCTCGGCCGGCCTGCACCCGGCCGATACCGAAGCCTTGCTCACCGCGCTCGACCAGCTGAAGGCCTCGGGCAATTCGCTGTTCGTGGTCGAGCATGCGCTGGACGTGATCCGCTGCGCCGACTGGATCGTCGACGTGGGGCCTGCCGCCGGCGAAAAGGGCGGCGAAGTGCTCTACAGCGGCCCGCCGGAGGGGCTGAAGAAAATCGAGGCCTCGCAGACCCGCCGCTACCTGTTCGACGATGCAAAGATCGAAACCCCCACCAGGCGCGAACCGGCCGGCTGGCTGCGTTTAGAGGGCGTCACCCGCAACAACCTGAACAAACTCAGCGCCGAATTCCCGCTCGGCGTGCTCACCGCCGTCTGCGGCGTCTCGGGCTCGGGCAAATCGAGCCTGGTCAGCCAGGTGCTGGTCGACCTGGTCGCGCGCGAACTGGGGCAGGGCGCCATGGCGCTCGAGATGGAGGAAGCCGACGACCTGGAGCAGGAAGCGGCCATGCCGCTCGAAGGCCATATCGTCTCGGGCATGGAAACGATCCGGCGCATGGTGCGGGTCGACCAGAAGCCGATCGGCCGCACCCCGCGCTCGAACCTTGCCACCTATACCGGCCTGTTCGACCAGGTGCGCAAACTGTTCGCCGCTACAAAAACAGCCAAGGCGCGCAAGTACGATGCCGGGCGCTTTTCGTTCAACGTCGCCAAGGGCCGCTGCGAGAACTGCGCGGGCGAGGGCTCGGTCATGGTCGAACTGCTCTTCCTGCCGAGCGTGTATGCGCCATGCCCGGTCTGCGCCGGGGCGCGCTACAACGCGAAAACGCTGGAAGTCACTTATAAGGATAAAAATATCGCCGACGTGCTGGGCCTGACGGTCGATGCGGCCTTTGAATTCTTCGAAGGCGAAGCGCTGGTCGCGCGTTCGCTGGACGTGCTGCGCGAAGTGGGCCTCGGCTACCTGCGCCTGGGCCAGCCGGCCACCGAGCTCTCGGGCGGCGAAGCGCAGCGAATCAAGCTGGCGACCGAACTGCAGCGTACCGGGCGCGGCAACACCCTGTATATCCTGGACGAGCCGACCACCGGCCTGCATCCCTCCGACGTCGACCGCCTGATCCTCCAGCTCGAACGCCTGGTCGATGCCGGCAACACGGTGGTCGTGGTCGAGCACACCATGCGCGTGGTGGCCGCCTGCGACTGGGTGATCGACATCGGGCCGGGCGCCGGCGACGAAGGCGGCACGGTGGTGGCTGCCGGGCCGCCGGAAACGGTGGCGGCTTCGAAGAAAAGCCGCAGCGCCCGGTATCTGCGGCCTTGCCTCGCGGCGTAAATACAGGGCGGGCAGCGCACGGTTGAAGCGCCGGAATCATGTTGTATGAGTTACACTTAAGAACTTTTTTCTTAAGATAATCGCAAGACATGACCGGCACCTCGCTCGATAACACCCAGTTTCGCCGCATCCTGACGCGCAACGTCGCCCTCCCGCTCGGCCTCTCCGTGCTGACGGCCGCGGTTTTCGTGGCCGTCGTCTCCTACCTGGTCAGCGTCCTGAACTGGGTCGAGCATTCGCAGGAAGTGATAGGCAAGGGTAACGAGGTCAGCAAACTGGTCTCCGACATGGAAGCGGGCATGCGCGGCTACCTCATTTCGGGTGACGAAAGCTTCCTTGCACCCTATACCGTTGCCAAGCCGAAGGTCGACGTCCAGCTGGATAACCTGACGGCACTGGTGTCGGATAACGAGGCCCAGACCGAACGCCTGAGCCGCGTGCGGGCAGCGCATACGGAGTGGCTGAAATTTACGTCGGAAGCCATCGAAAGGCGCCGCACTGGGCGGGATGTCGTCGAGCTGGTCAGCAGCGGGCGCGGCAAGGTCCTGACCGATGACATGCGAAACCAGTTCGCTGCCTTCATCATCAGCGAGCGAGAGCTGCTGCGCGAGCGCAACGACTCGGCGCGTTCCGTGATTACCTGGTCGGTTTCCGCCTTCCTGTTATTTGCACTTGTCGTCGGGGGCCTTCTGGCTGCCTTCGGCCGGCGCGAACTGCTGCGCTTGTCCAAGTCCTACAGCGACGTGCTCGAGCATGAAAACCAGCACAATGCCGAACTGCGCCACCTGAGCTGGCTGCGCAGCGGCCAGACCGAGCTGGCGGCCAAGAGCGTTGGCATCAATTCCCTGGAAGCCCTGGCCGATGCGGTGCTCGACCACGTGGTGCGCTACCTGGGCGGCTCGGTGGCAGCCATGTATTTCCGTAACGAAGAGGGCGTGCTGCGCCGCATCGGCGCCTACGGCTTCTCGAACGACGACGAGCGCGCGAAAATAATTGAACCGGGCGCTTCGCTGGCCAGCCAGGCCGCCAACGAAAACCGCGTGGTGCGCGTGAAGGAACTGCCGGCCGATTACCTCAAGGTCACCTCCAGCCTGGGCGAAGCGGCGCCGCGCGAAATCGTGATTGCGCCGTTCAACAACTTCGGCAAGGTCAAGGGCGTGCTCGAGATCGGCTTCCTGCATCCGGTGCGCGAGCGCGACATCGAATTTTTGAAACTGGTCGGCGACGCCGTCGGCGCCTCGGTCGGCGCGGTGGTGTACCGCCAGCGCCTGCAGGACGCGCTCTCCGAAAGCCAGGCCCTGAACGAAGAACTGCAGGTACAGCAGGAAGAGTTGCGCACCGCCAACGAAGAACTCGAAGAACAATCGCGCGCGCTCGAAGAATCGCAGAGCAGCCTGGAAAACCAGCAGGCCGAACTCGAGCAGACCAACGACCAGCTGGCCGAACAGGCCCTGAACCTGGACATGAAGAACGCGGCCCTGACCGAAGCCCAGGAACAGCTGCGCGCCCGCGCGCTCGACCTGGAACGCGCCAGCCGCTACAAGTCGGAATTCCTCGCCAACATGTCGCACGAGCTGCGCACGCCGCTCAACAGCTCGCTGATCCTGGCCAAGCTGCTGTCCGATAACGTGCCGGGCAACCTGAACGACGAGCAGGTGCGCTTCGCCCAGACGATTTATTCGGCCGGCAACGACCTGCTGCACCTGATCAACGACATCCTCGACATCTCGAAGGTCGAAGCCGGCAAGCTCGAACTGATGCCGGAAGAGCTGCCGATCCGCCGCACGGTGGAAGGCCTGGGCCGCACCTTCGAGCCGCTGGCCAAGCAGAAAGCCTTGCGCTTCACCGTCGCGGTCGAGCCGAACGTGCCGCCGACCCTGCACACCGACCGCCAGCGCCTGGAACAGGTGCTGAAGAACCTGCTGTCGAATGCGGTCAAGTTCACGGAAGCAGGCGACGTCAGCCTGACCGTCAGCGCGACCGACGAAGGCTGGGTCCAGTTCACCGTCGTCGATTCGGGCATCGGCATCGCCCAGGACCAGCAGGAACGCATTTTCGAGGCCTTCCACCAGGCCGACGGCACCGCCAACCGCCGCTTCGGCGGCACGGGCCTGGGCCTGTCGATTTCGCGCGACCTGACCAGCCTGCTGGGCGGGACCCTGGTCGTCTCCAGCGTCCCTGGACAAGGCAGCACCTTCACCCTGAGCATGCCGAGGAACGGCATGGTGTCCGCTGCGCCGCCGGCGCCGCGTGCCGCCGCCCCGGCCATGGCGCCACGCCGCGCCACGCCGGTGCCGGCCCCGGCCCCGGTCGAGCTCGCAGACGAGGCGCCGGCCGCCAGGACCTCTTTCCCGGACGACCGCGCCAGCGACGCCCAGGGCAAGCGCACCGTGCTCGTGATCGAGGACGAGCCGGAATTCGCCCGCATCCTGTTCGATCTGGCGCACGATCTCGACTACCGCTGCCTGGTGGGCCTGACCGCCGGCGAAGGCCTGGAACTGGCCGCGGCCCAGGGGCCGGACGCGATCCTGCTCGACATCCGCCTGCCCGACGGCTCGGGCCTGTCGGTGCTGCAGCAGCTGAAAGACAATCCGGCCACCCGCCATATCCCGGTGCACGTGGTCTCGAGCATGGACAATGCCGGCGAGGCCCTGCACCTGGGCGCGATCGGCTATGCCTTGAAGCCGACCAGCCGCGAGCAGCTGGAGGACGTGTTCCGCAAGCTCCAGCAAAAGAGTTCGCAGCAGATCAAGCGCGTGCTGCTGGTCGAGGACGACGAACGCCAGCGCGACAGCGTGGTGAGCCTGATTGCCGACGCCGACGTGAA
Organism: Massilia sp. FBCC-B171; assembly: GCF_059134155.1. Classification (NCBI taxonomy): domain Bacteria; kingdom Pseudomonadati; phylum Pseudomonadota; class Betaproteobacteria; order Burkholderiales; family Oxalobacteraceae; genus Massilia; species Massilia sp. FBCC-B171. The sequence goes on from NZ_CP101443.1 coordinate 1,636,817, forward strand.
GATCGACGCGGTCGGCTCGGGCGAGGAAGCGCTGGCCCTCTTGCGCACCGAGATTTTCGACTGCATGATTATCGATCTCAAGCTCCCGGACATGCAGGGCAAGGAATTGCTGGAACAGATGTCGCACGAAGACCTGTTCTCCTTCCCGCCGGTGATCGTCTACACGGGCCGCAACCTGACGCGCGACGAGGAGGCCGAACTGATGAAGTATTCGCGCTCGATCATCATCAAGGGCGCGCGTTCCCCGGAGCGCCTGCTCGACGAAGTCACGCTCTTCCTGCATAAGGTGGAGTCGCAGCTCTCGACCGAGCGCCAGACCATGCTCAAAACCGTGCGCGGGCGTGACCGCGTGTTCGAAGGCCGCACCATCCTGCTGGTCGACGACGACGTGAGGAATGTCTTCGCCCTGACGGCGGCGCTCGAGCAGCGCGGCGCGAATGTGGAAGTGGGCCGTAATGGCTTCGAGGCCATCGCCAAGCTCGACGAAGTGCCGGGCATCGACCTGGTGCTGATGGACGTCATGATGCCGGGCATGGACGGGCTGGAAGCGACGCGCCGCATCCGCGCCGACGGCCGCTTCAACCGCCTGCCCATCATTGCGATTACCGCCAAGGCGATGAAGGACGACCAGGAGCAGTGCCTGGCCGCCGGGGCGAACGACTACCTGGCCAAGCCGATCGACCTGGCGCGCCTGTATTCCCTGCTGCGCGTCTGGATGCCGACCATGGAGCGCGTGTGAAACACCCCGTAGAGGACATCGACATCGAGCTGCGCATGCTCGTCGAGGCGGTCTACCTCAAGTACAACTACGACTTTCGCGACTACACGGGCGCCTCGCAGAAGCGGCGCGTGCTGGTGGCCTTGCGCGAGATGGAGTGTGCGACCGTCTCCGAGTTGCAGGCCAAGGTGATGCACCAGCCGGAGGCGTTTGCCCGGCTGCTGCAGTTCCTGACCATTCCCGTCACGGAGATGTTCCGCGACCCGGAATACCATGCGGCGCTGCGCAGCCAGGTCGTGCCGCACCTGTCGACCTACCCGTCGCTGAAACTCTGGGTGGCCGGCTGCAGCACCGGCGAAGAAGTCTATTCGCTGGCGATCCTGCTGCACGAGGAAGGCCTGCTCGAGCGCAGCCTGATCTATGCGACCGACATCAACCCGGCGTCGCTCGAAGCGGCGCGGCGCGGCGTCTTCCCGCTGGACCGGATGCGCCTGTACACCGAGAACTACCAGAAGGCCGGCGGCAAGCGCGCGTTTTCGGATTACTACACGGCGGCTTATGGCGGGGCGCTGTTCGAACGCTTTTTGATGGAGAACGTGACCTTTGCCGACCACAGCCTGGCGACCGACAGCGTGTTTTCGGAGACCCATTTCATCAGCTGCCGCAACGTCATGATCTACTTTAACCGGCGCCTGCAGAACCGCGTGCTGGGCCTGTTCCACGAGTCGCTCTGCCACCGCGGTTTCATGGCGCTGGGCACCAAGGAAAGCATCGATTTTTCGACCCATGCGAACCGTTTCGATTCGGTCGCGCGGCGCGAGCGGATCTTCCGCAAGGTCGCGCAATGATGCCTGGCTCGGAAACGCTGGCGCAGCTGGTCGATGCCGTGCTTTCAGGGCGCAGCATCGAGGCGATCGTGATCGGCGCCTCGGCCGGCGGCGTCGATGCGCTGGTCGAGCTGCTGCCGGCGCTGCCGCCCGGCTTCGGCGCGGCCACCGTCTGCATCCTGCACGTGCCGGCCGACCGCGAAAGCCGCCTGGCCGAGCTGTTCGCGGCGCGCCTGGCGCTGCCGGTGCTGGAAGCGGTCGACAAGGCGCCGGTGGAGGCGGGCACGGTGTACTTCGCAGGCAGCGGGTATCATCTGTCGATCGAACACGATCGCGTTTTTTCCATCAGCTGCGAGCCGCCGGTACACTATGCGCGTCCGGCCATCGACCTTTTGATGGAGTCGGCCGCCGACGCCTATGGCGCGGCGCTTGCCGGAATTTTGCTGACCGGCGCGAATATCGATGGCGCCGCAGGCATGCACAGGATCAGGCAGCGCGGCGGCCTGACAGTCGTGCAGGACCCGAAGGAAGCGCAGGCTCCCGCCATGCCGGAAGGGGCGATCCGCCTGTGCGAACCGCACCTGGTCCTGCCGCTGGCCGGGATCCGCGCGCTGCTGCCAAAGCTGGAGACAAGAATATGAGCGTCCTGAACCCAAGCAAACTCCTGATCGTCGACGATCTGCCCGACAACCTGCGCGCCCTCGACGCCCTGATCCGCGACGAGCAGCGCCTGGTGTTCCATGCCCACTCGGGCGACGAAGCCCTGGCGCTGCTGCTCGAACACGAGTTCGCCCTGGCCATCCTCGATGTCCAGATGCCGGAAATGGACGGTTTTGAATTGGCCGAGCTGATGCGCGGCACCGAGCGCACCCGGAATATCCCGATCGTGTTCGTCTCGGCCGCCGGGCGCGAGCTGAACTACGCCTTCAAAGGCTACGAGACCGGGGCGGTCGATTTCCTGTACAAGCCGCTCGATCCGGACGCGGTGCGCGGCAAGGTCAATGTGTTCGTGGCCCTCGACCAGCAGCGGCGCGAGACGCGGCGCCAGATGGACGCGCTGGAAAAGAGCCGGCGCGAGCAGGAAGTGCTGCTGCAGGAACTCAACGCCACCCAGGCCGAACTGCAGCGTTCCCTGCGCATGCGCGACGAATTCATGTCGCTCGTGGCGCACGAACTGCGCACGCCCCTGAATACGCTCTTCCTGGAAACCCAGATGCGCACGCTGCACCTGAAACGCGGCAACCTGCAGGCCTTCGCCGGGGAGCAGATGGGCGCCATGATCAAGCGCGACGAGCGCCAGATCAAGGCCATGATCCGCCTGATCGACGACATGCTGGACGTCACGCGCATGCGCAACGGCACCCTGTCGGTGCGCCCGGCCCAGGTCGAACTGATCGGCATGTTGGAACGCGTGGTGAGCGATCTGTCGCTGCAGGCCGCCGCCAGCGGCTGCGCCATTGCGCTGGTGCCGCACCCGCCCGTCAGCGGCTACTGGGACGAGTTCCGCATCGAGCAGGTCGTTGTCAACCTGCTCACCAATGCGCTGCGCTACGGCGGCGGCTGCAATGTCGAGGTGCGGGTGGTCGTGGAGGGCAAGTGCGCCCGCATCGACGTCATCGACAAGGGCAAGGGGATTTCTCCGGACGACGTCGAGCGCATCTTCCAGCCCTTCGAACGCGGCGCGCGCAATGGCGAGCCGAAGGGTCTCGGCCTGGGCCTGTACATTTCGCGCCAGCTGGCCACTGCCCACGGCGGCGAGCTGACCGTCATCAGTACGCCGGGGCAGGGCTCGACGTTCAGCCTGGCGCTGCCCTGCGACGTGGTTGTTTCCTGCGCGGCGGTCTCGGTGTAAGTACGTCAAGCGACGCTAATCGGAACATAGACACCAAATCCGTTACTCCCCACTAACGATGGCTGCGGCGAGCTGTATTCAACTGCTTGCGTGAATATCGGCTCGCCTGATAGGCGCCAGTACTTAGGGGACCGCACAGTGACTTCTAGATTGACGTTTGTGAAATGAAAGTCAGCTATGACAGTGAATAAACAACTTTACGTCTTGTGTGATACCAACGCTGCAGTTCGCGACGCGCATCTCTTCCGAAAGAGGGGCGGTCCGCTCCTTATCGCGATGCTGCGCGCTAAGAAGGCCAAGCTGTTGGTGCCTGAAGTGCTTCGCATGGAATACATCACCCAGTTCGGCCAAGCTGGAGATGACGCTCTCCAAAAGGCATCGAAGGGACTGGACAAGCTGAAGACCTTCTGTGGATTTGACATGGGCGGAATTCTCCCAAGGTCTCAATTTGGTGAAGCTCAAGCGTTGGAAATCCTGGCAAAGCTGGAGGATGTCATCCATAGTATCCCGACCACACCTGAGCTCAAAGTAGCAGCGGCGGACAGGTCTATCGGCGGCATCCGGCCGACTTCTAAAACCGACCATGGGTACAAGGACTGCCTTATCTGGGAGAGTGTGCTGACCTTACCGGAAGGTTCCGAGGTGATGCTGCTGTCCCGGGACGACGCCGCCTTCTTCGATAACGGGGTCCTGGCGCCCAGTCTCAAGGACGAAGCTGAATCAAGGGGCCTGTTATTAACGGCGTACAACACTACAAAGAATCCAACTCTAACACCATTAGTCGACGCATTAAAGGGACGATTCGCTGACCTGACGGCCTTAGCTGCAGCAGAGCTGCCCCTTGATGACCATCCTTTCATCCGGGCATACATGCAAGCAGAACCGATCGCCCCGGTTCTGCCAAGGGACATTGGTGCAGATGTGCGTCAGCCAGCCGACGCAGGAGCAGGCGAACTTGAGGCGCTGTATGAGGCGCAAACAAGGCCTTATGCGCGGGCCGACATCAAGGCGTTAGGGTTTGTCAGTTACCTGAAGAGTGCGGGAAAGCAAACAGTCATTGATTTGCTTGTACAGTCCACCATTGCTCCAGAAGCGGCAAGAAACGCGCTTGAGCGATTGGCAATGGCGGGACTGATCAAAGATACTGGCCACTACTATCTTGCTGTAGACGGGCGCCTCGCCGACGTCGCAGCGCAGTTCATAGAGCCAGAAATGATCAAGCTCACTGGGTTGGGGGACTGACATATGGACACTGCGACCCGCATAAACGTTTTGAGCCGCTTAGCCCAGTCAAGCACGCCGGCTGCCGCCGAGGCTGTCGGTCGCGCGTGCGATAAGGCATGTGCAACTCTGGCCGAAAAAAATGAATATGAAGCACTTGAGTTCAGTATCCAGGTATTAGCCACGATAGGATTTCGGCGGAGTAAGGAAGTAGTGTCTGCCATAGACAGCTTCCTTCGCTCGGTCGAATTTCGAAATTTAGTAAATTCGAATGAGCATGGTGCTCTAGCGGAAATATGGGCTAAGTATCGAAATTCATATACTTTGATGTCCAAAGGTATTGAGGTGTTGTCGTCATTACGTTACCTGGAAACGCCTGCTGTCGTTGAAACCTTACTCTGGGCATCGTCGCATTCTAAAGAATCTGTGCGCAAAGATGCTATGTCGGCGCTGAGCGACTTGGCAACCTACAACCTTTCAGTCTTCTATGGTCAAGAAGCTGCGGAGGGTCGGGGAGTTGGAGCAACGCCTCAGCTATTAGTCATCAACGTTCTAGAGGCCAAAAGCGATCCGGAAATGAAATCCCAAATCGAAGGGATTCTCACACTCCTAAAGGGATTCATATCAACATCAATGGAATCAGCTAGGTGGTCGTCCAACGAGGTAATTTTTTCTCGATCTGTGACACCCGCGGATGGAGGTGTCCCGTCTGTTCGGAAAAAAAGTATTGGCCTATTAAAGCGATTATATGGCCTCGCTGCAACCAAATCAGAAAAGCAAATCATCATTGGGGTTTTAACCGCTGCTACTCGTATGGAACGGATGCCGGCTGTTGACAATGTATATGCTGAAATGATCGCGGAAAATGCTCGGGAGGTGTTGAGCTTCTTTTCTCAAATTGTCAAGGATGAGAACCTGCAGATAGTCCAAAAGATCGAACACGACAGCTATTGGATCCATTATCACAGTTCATCTGAAGAAGTGAGGTCAGCAGCGCTTAAGGTGAAAGGCATCATTGACGCCAGCGATGAATACGGAATCTATAAGACTCTCGTTGGATTCGAGGGCATTTTCGGAGACTGGTCGACGTCTAAGAGTGAGGAGTCGTTCGCTCTGGGCTCCCAGGACTTCAGAATAAAGAAAGCGCGTGACATTGCGTCTGCCATTAGAGATGACGGCTTTGCGATATGGCGGCGACGAATTCTTGCGTTTGCCGATACTGAGTCGAACGACTTGGCGACCTTTCCAGTCTTTTACGAGTTCCTCGCGGAGGTGGCAGTCTTGTACCCAGACTTCGCGTTGAACTTACTCACCCATGATTCCAGGGCACTATCAAAATTTCTTATACCGATTCTTCGTGGTCTTTGGCAAAGTGAGAAGCATGATGAACTATTGGCACTCATACAGGAATCGGTGCGAAACGCGCGCCGAGAAGAAACTACGTTCCTTTATGCGTGCGTCAAGCTATTCTTGTCGACTGAAGATGTCGATATTCAGCTCTTGAGGCAAATACTCGAAAAGGCGACAGAACTTAAGGATGTCTTTGTCCTGCGCCAAGTTGCCTCCGTTGCCATTGCTAGATTTAAAACAGAAGAGCTGCGAATTGAGTTAAAAGAACTTTTCTTACGGTCTTTGTTTCATCTGACCGAATTCGGAGACGCGAATTGGATTAGGGGGGTATGGTTCCAAAGGGATGCGAAGGAGATGGTCGCGAGTCTCTCGCGGATTGAGGTCAGTGAAGTGTTAATGAATCTGCGCTTCCTCTCGCAAATCGACTATCAAGCCGAGGACGTAATAGCCGTAATTGCGGAGCACAATCCGGAAGAGGTCGTTGATTTTCTTTGCGCACGGCTTTACGAGTACAATGGGAAGGCGAAGTCACTGGCCGAAAGTGTAGGGGCGCTATACGAGGAGCTGCCTTTCCAATTAAACGCGCTCGAAAAACCGCTGTCGGGTAACCCCACGATGGTGATCCAAAAGGTTCTGGACTGCTATCGCAAGGACTCCTCACTATTTGAATTCAGAGGGGGAAAGCTACTCCAAATAATTTTCCCGCAGTTCTCAGATCCTTTTGAGAAGTCATTAGTGCAGTTGATTAGAGAGGGTGGCGATACAGAGCTAGAATTTGTGGCAGGTCTCATGCGCGCTTACAACGGAGAGACGTTCATTCATCCAGTCGCCAGAGAAATTATTAGACGCGTGCCACCGGGTAGCGCACTTCTCACTAAAGTTGAGATGGCGCTTCAAAGCACAGGGGTTGTATCAGGAGAGTATGGGATAGCCGAAGCATTCGAGCGAAAACGTATTGAGGTACTCGAATGGATTGGAGATCCGGATGAACGGATTCGTGCTTTTGCTGCGCAATATGTATCCGAACTTGAGATCATGAGAGACAACGAAAGGGCCCGTGTTGAAGAATCAATTGCTCTGCGAAAGTTCAATCGCTAAAAGGCTATCGCCGGAATTGACGGTGTTTTTACTAGAGATACCATGACTTACAGATTATCGGTGAGCAACTTTACGGTTTGTTAGCTGTACGCGTGCTTTGGGAACTAGGGTTTGTCAGGATTAGCTCAGGATCTCGTAGGCAAGTGCGCGGTTGCAAAGACCGCGCGTTTCCCTCACACTGACCGGTCTTTTGCGAGACCGACAGCCCTGCCTGATAGCTATGGCCGGCCTTGTTTCCTCCTCGTGATAGTTAAAGTTAATGGATCTCATCTGATCAATTAATTTTACAGGCGACCCCAAGCGCTTTACACTTGCTTCATCAACTTTTGACACACAACAGGAGTCTTCATGTCCCTTATCAATACCGAAATCAAGCCATTCAAAGCCACCGCCTACCACGCCGGCAAATTCATCGACCTGACCGAAGAAAACTTCAAAGGCACCTGGTCGGTGCTCATGTTCTACCCAGCCGACTTCACCTTCGTCTGCCCGACCGAACTGGAAGACCTGGCTGCATTCCAGCCGCAATTCGCCGACATGGGCGTCAAGGTCTACGGCGTGTCGACCGACAGCCACTTCGCCCACAAGGCATGGCACGACACCTCGGACGCGATCAAGAAGGTCAACTACCCGCTGATCGGCGACCCAACCGGCATCCTGGCCCGTAACTTCGAAGTCATGATCGAAGAAGAAGGCATGGCACTGCGCGGCACCTTCCTGATCAATCCAGAAGGCCAGATCAAGATCATGGAAGTGCACGACAACGGCATCGGCCGCGACGCATCGGAACTGATGCGCAAAGTCAAAGCTGCCCAGTACGTCGCTTCGCACCCAGGCGAAGTCTGCCCAGCCAAGTGGACCGAAGGCGCAGAAACCCTGACCCCATCGCTCGATCTGGTCGGCAAGATCTAAGTAGTTAGTAGTTAGTAGTCAGTAGTTGGCAGTACCGGGATGCCGGCCAGCAGGACGCCGGCATCCACATTCACCGAATAAAAAAGGAAGAAACATGCTCGAAGCAACCCTCAAAAAGCAATTACAAGCCTATTTGGAAAAAGTGGTGCAGCCGATTGAGATCGTTGCATCGCTCGACGCCTCGCCGAAGGCGCGCGAAATGGAAGAGCTGCTCCAGGAAATTACCTCGTTGAGCACCAAGATTTCGTACCGCGTCAGCGACGACGCCAGCGTGCGCGCCCCGTCGTTTGCGATCAACCGCATCGGCACCGACATCGGCGTGCGCTTCGCCGGCATTCCGCTCGGCCACGAATTCACCTCGCTCGTGCTGGCCCTGCTGCAAGTGGGTGGCCACCCGATCAAGTTCGACGACGCGGTCATCGAACAAATTAAAAACCTCGATGGCGACTACGTCTTCGAAGCCTTCATTTCGCTGTCCTGCCATAACTGCCCGGAAGTCGTGCAGGCACTGAACTCGATGTCGATCATCAACCCGCGCATCAAGGTCACGACCATCGATGGCGGCCTGTTCAAGGATGAAGTCGAGTCGCGCCAGATCCTGGCGGTGCCGATGATGTTCCTGAACGGCGAGCACTTCGGCCAGGGCCGCATGAGCGCCGAGGAAATCCTCGCCAAGCTCGACACCGGCGCCGGCAAGCGCAAGGCCGCCGAATTGAGCAAGAAAGAAGCCTTCGACGTGCTGATCGTCGGCGGCGGTCCTGCCGGCGCGGCCGCGGCGATCTATGCCGCCCGTAAAGGCATCCGCACCGGCGTCGTCGCCGACCGCTTCGGCGGCCAGGTGCTCGACACGCTGTCGATCGAGAATTTTGTTTCGATCAAGGAAACCGAAGGCCCGCGCTTTGCCGTGTCGCTGGAAGAGCACGTCAAGCAGTACGAGGTCGACATCATGAATCTGCAGCGCGCCTCGAAACTCGAGCGCGTCGGTAACCTGTTCGAAGTGCAGACCGAAGACGGCGCCGTATTGAAGAGCAAGTCGGTCATCATCTCGACCGGCGCCCGCTGGCGCGAAATCAACGTGCCGGGCGAAAAAGAGTACAAGAACCACGGCGTGGCCTACTGCCCGCACTGCGACGGCCCGCTGTTCAAGGGCAAGCGCGTGTCGGTGATCGGCGGCGGCAACTCGGGTGTCGAAGCGGCCATCGACCTGGCCGGCATCGTCGAGCACGTGACCTTGATCGAGTTCGGCAATGAGTTGCGCGCCGATGCAGTCTTGCAGCGCAAACTCTACAGCCTGAAAAACGTGAATGTAATCAAGGGTGCGCAGACGACCGAAGTCTTGGGCGACGGCAAGAAAGTCACCGGCCTGACCTACAAGGACCGCGCCAGCGGCCAATTGCATACCGTGGAACTGGCGGGTGTGTTCGTGCAGATCGGCCTGATTCCGAATGCCGAATGGCTCAAGGGGACGCTCGAGCTGACCCCGCATGGCGAAATCGAAGTCGACGCACGCGGCGAAACCTCGATTCCTGGTGTGTTTGCCGCCGGCGACGTCACCACGGTGCCGTTCAAGCAGATCGTGATCGCCGTGGGCGAGGGCGCCAAGGCCTCGCTGGCAGCTTTCGATTACATGATGCGCTTGCCGACCGAAGAGACCGATGCGGTGGAGATGCCTGCCAAGGCTGCCTGACAGCTCGTGCAGTAAGTAAAAACGCCATTCCGGTGCAAATCGGGATGGCGTTTTTTTAATACCAACAAAAAAGCGCCATCCGGTCCAAGCGGATGGCGCTGTCTTTTTGTCAATTGCCGGTACTGATGGAGTACCGGTCTTAAACCTGTATTGCCTAGCGTTATCGTGCGCCGATGAGCCAGATGTTTTGCGACAATGATTTCGTCAAGACATAATCATGTTCGCGACTACCGGCCACGCCTGTGGCGGAATTCTTTTAGTGAAACATCAACACAGCTGCGCTCTGCAGGGTGTTCGTTTCATACACCAGCCAGGCTGCGGCGCTGGCGAGGGCAACTTGAAGTGCGGTCAGGGTAGTTGGGATCGAGCGCATCATGATTGTTTCTCCGATTTTGGTGTGCGTGTTTTCGCTAGGTATGGTGCCATTCTGAGGCTTGGCGATCTTGCGCGGCATCGGCGCTGATACCGCCATCCTGTAGGAAAAGTGCTTGCGGGACTGTCTCAGCGGCAGGAAGTAGCGCTTGGCGCGGCTCCTACGCGGCTCTTGCCTGTGCTCCTATAGTCGTGTTCGTGGCTGCAAATTATATTTATTGCATGACCCGACACGATACCCAACTCCTCAACCGTGGCCTGCTTGCAGCGCGCCGCCACGCCATCAACAACATGTTGCGTTCCGTGTTCGGCATTGATCGCTTGCGCGACGGCCAGCAGCGCGTCATCGACAGCGTCCTCGACGGCAAGGACACGCTGGCCATCATGCCCACCGGCGGCGGCAAGTCGCTCTGTTACCAGATTCCCGCCCATATGTTGGACGGCATCACGGTGGTCGTGTCGCCGCTGATTTCGCTCATGAAAGACCAGCTCGGCAAGCTCGAGGAACTCGGCGTGAGCGCCTGCCAGGTCAACAGCAGCCTCAACGCGGAGGACGAGCACGCGGCAATCGATGCCATCGCCGCCGGCACCTGCAAGATCGTGTTCTGCACGCCCGAGCGCCTGACTTCGCCCGCGTTCCTCGCTGTACTCAAACGAACCAAGGTGGCGCTGGTGGCGATCGACGAAGCCCATTGCATTTCGCAATGGGGGCATGATTTCAGGCCGGCATATATCGAGATGGCCGCCGCCATCGCCGCCCTCGGCCAGCCAAGCGTGCTTGCGCTGACCGCCACCGCCACCGACGAAGTGATGGAAGACATCGGGCGCCAGCTGAACCGGCCGCGCATGAATGTCATCAACACCGGCATCTACCGGCCCAACCTGCACTACAGCGTGGTGCAGGTGACCAATACCGACCAGAAGTTTGCCGAAGCGCGCCGCCTGGTGGCGGAGTCCGAAGGCGTCGGCATCGTCTACGCGGCCACCGTCAAGGCGGCCGAGGAGATGCACCGCATCCTGGAAGAAGCCGGCGAATCGGTCACCATCTACCATGGCAAATTGCCGAGTGGGGAACGCAAGGCCAACCAGGACTTGTTCATGAACGACGAGCGGCGCATCATGGTCGCGACCAACGCCTTCGGCATGGGCATCGACAAGAGCGATACCCGCTTCGTCATCCACCTGCAGATTCCGGCCAACCTCGAATCGTATTACCAGGAGTCGGGCCGGGCAGGGCGCGACGGCAAGGATGCGAGCTGCACGCTGCTCTTCCTGCAGGACGACAAGCGCCTGCAGCAATTCTTCCTGGTGAAGCACTACCCGGACGCCGCCGAGATCCGCTCGGTCTACAACGCCGCCTGCGACTTGGCCGACAGCGGGCCGATCACGACCGAGCGGATCGAAGAGCACCTGGCCGACCTGAACGAGGCCAAGATCAAGATCTGCCTCAAGCTGCTCAAGGACGGCAAGCTGGTGCGCCAGAACCGCAAGCTGGAATTCGTCGTCACCGCGATGGAACCGAAAGCGGCCCATTTCGAATCCCTGGCCGCCGTCTATGTGCAGAAGCAGGACCATGACCGCGAATCGCTGGAAAAGATGGTCGGTTATGCAGTGAGCGGCTTTTGCCGCTGGAAGCTGATGCTCGACTATTTCGCCGACGAGGTCGATGGCTTCGAGAAGTGCTGCCGCTGCGATAACTGCAAGAACCCGCCGTCGATGGCCCTCGACGACATCGAAATCCGCGACGACGAATTCGACCATACGCCGGAGCCGGAAGCCGCGGGTCCGCAGTTCGAGGCCGGCATGCAAGTGACGGTGCCGAAGTATGGACAAGGCGTCGTCGTCTCGGTCGCGGGCGACCAGATCGGCATCGACTTTCCGGACGGCGAACATCGCAGCTTCATGGCAGACTTTGTCCAACCAGCCTGATAAAGGATCGCATGGGAGATATGGTCGTAGTACGCAAGGAGGGGCTGTTCTGCGTCCCTGGCGGGTTTTATATCGACCCCTGGCGCCCCGTGGAGCGCGCCGTGATCACGCATGCCCACGGCGACCATGCGCGTGTCGGCCATGGCAAATACCTGACCGCCGCCAGCGGCGTGCACGTGCTGCGTTCGCGCCTGGGCGAGATCTCGGTCGACGGCCTGGAATATGGCGAGACCGTGGTGCACAACGGCGTCACCATCTCCCTGCATCCGGCAGGGCACGTGCTGGGTTCGGCCCAGGTGCGCATGGAATACCAGGGCGAAGTCTGGGTCGCGTCCGGCGACTACAAGATCGAACCGGATAAAACCTGCGCACCCTTCGAGCCCGTGCGCTGCGATACCTTCATCACCGAGTCCACGTTTGGTTTGCCGATCTACCGCTGGGATCCCGAGCAGTCGATTTTCGACGACATCAACCGCTGGTGGAAAAAGAATGCCGACGAGGGACGCTGCAGCGTCATCTTCGGCTATTCCTTCGGCAAGGCCCAGCGCATCCTGTCCGGGCTCGACCCCTCGATCGGGCCGATCGTCTGCCACGGCGCGGTCGAACCCCTTAACCGCGTCTACCGCGAAGGCGGCATCGACCTGCCGCCGACCCTGCTGGTAAGCGACATCGACAAGGCGGGGCTCAAGCAATCCATCGTGGTTGCGCCACCCTCGGCGGGCGGGTCAAGCTGGATGAAGCGCTTCGGTGACTACAGCGACGCCTTTGCCAGCGGCTGGATGCAGCTGCGCGGCGCACGCCGGCGGCGCGGCGTCGACCGCGGGTTTGTCCTGTCGGACCACGCCGACTGGCCGGGATTGATGTCGGCCATCGCCGCCACCGGCGCCCAGCGCATCATCGTCACCCACGGCTCGATTCCGGTCATGGTGCGCTGGCTCTGCCAGCAAGGCCTGGACGCGGCCGGCTTCGACACCGAATACGGCGACGACGATGACGACGTCGGCATCGCGCCGCAGCCGGCCGAAAGCGCGGAAGCGGCGGCCGTCGCCAAGGAATCGAACGATGCGTGAGTTTGCCCGCCTGTTCGCCGAACTCGACGAAACCACCGCCACCAACCGCAAGCTCGAAGCCCTGCAGCAGTATTTTTCCACTGCCGCGCCCGAAAACGCCGCCTGGGCCGTCTATTTCCTCGCCGGCGGCAAGCCGCGCCAGGCGGTGCCGACCAAGCTGCTGCGCCAGTTCGCGATCGAGTACGCGGTGCTCGACGAGTGGCTGTTCGACGAGTCCTACCACGCGGTCGGCGACCTGGCCGAGACCATCGCCCACATCCTGCCGCCGGCCGAACATCACAGCGACGTCGGCCTGGCCGAATGGATGACGGAGCGGATCGGGCCCCTGCGCGGCGCCGATCCAGCCGTGATCCGCGAAGCCTTGTTCAGCTACTGGAACGAGCTGACCACGCCCGAGCGCTTCCTGTTCTCCAAACTGATCGGCGGGGGCTTCCGGGTCGGCGTGTCGAAGCTGCTGGTGACGCGCGCGCTGGCCGCGATTGCGGCCGTCGACAGCAAACTGGTCGCCCAGCGCCTGATGGGCTGGACCGACGGCAGCGTGCGCCCGACCGCCGCCAAATTCCTGCAGCTGATCGCGGCGCAGTCGGATGAAGAGCACAAGCTGCGCGGCGGCCAGCCCTATCCCTTCTTCCTCGCGCACCAGCTGCAGGGCGACCCGCAAGCGCTGGGCGAATTGAACGACTGGCAGGTCGAGTGGAAGTACGACGGCATCCGCGCCCAGCTGGTGCGGCGCGGCGCACTGAATTACCTGTGGTCGCGCGGCGAGGATTTGATCAGCGACCGCTTCCCCGAGCTGTGCAGCGTGCGCCTGCCCGAGGGCACGGTGGTCGATGGCGAGGTGCTGGTCTGGGACCACGCGAACGACGTGCCGGCGCCCTTCGCCGAACTGCAGCGCCGGATCGGCCGCAAGACTTTATCGGCCAAGCTACTCGCTGAACTGCCGGCGGTGCTGGTCTGCTACGACTTGCTGGAACTGGACGGCGTCGACCTGCGCGCGCTGCCCCAGCACGAACGGCGCGCGCTGCTGGAGACGCAAGTGGCCGCCATCGACCAGCCGCAGCTGAAGATTTCGCCGCTGATCCACGCCGAGAGCTGGGAAGCGCTGGCTTTGCTGCGCACGGAGTCGCGCAACCGCGGCGTCGAGGGCATGATGGTCAAGGCGAAAAGCGCCCAGTATGGCGTCGGGCGCACCAAGGATGTCGGCACCTGGTGGAAGTGGAAGGTCGATCCCTACTCGATCGATGCTGTGCTGATCTACGCCCAGGCCGGGCACGGCCGGCGCGCCTCGCTCTACACCGACTACACCTTTGCGGTCTGGGACGACGACGAAGGCCACGGCGAGCGCAAGCTGGTGCCCTTCGCGAAAGCCTATTCCGGCCTGACGGATGCCGAGATCGCCCAGGTCGACAATGCGATCCGCAAGACGACGGTCGAAAAATTCGGGCCGGTGCGCTCCGTCAAACCGACGATGGTGTTCGAGATCGGCTTCGAGGGCATCGCGCTGTCTTCGCGCCACAAGGCCGGCATTGCCGTGCGCTTCCCGCGCATCCTGCGCCGGCGCGACGACAAGACGGTTGAGGATGCCGATACGCTCGACACATTGAAAGGCTTGCTGGCGGCTGCCGCAGCCTGAGACGCCGCTAGGGCCGGCAGCGTTTCTGGACATACATCTGCTCGTCCGCCAGCAGCACATAGTCCGACAGGCTCTGTGCGCCGCAGGGATCGCACTGCACCAGTCCTGCGCTCATCGACAGGACATAAGGCCGCTGCGCCTGCAGGTTGATAGCATGCACCCTGGCCCGTATGCGTTCGAGAATCACAGCGGGCTGCTCGTCGTCGAGGGTGTAGGCGACAAACTCGTCGCCACCCAGGCGCGCGACGACGTCTGCCTGGCGGAAGGACTGGCGAAGCACCATGCCTGCGTCTCGAATCAGGCCATCGCCGGCGTCGTGGCCGAGGTCGTCGTTCACGCGCTTGAGGCCATCGACGTCGGCGAAGATGACGGCGCTTTTCGCGCGCTTGCGGCGCGCCACCTTGAACAGACGCTCTGCCTGCAGGAAGAAGCCGCGCCGGTTGTACAGCCCGGTCAGCACGTCGGTCAGCGACAGCATGCGCATTTCGGACGTCACTTCGTCGCGTTGCGCCAGTTCCGCAGCGTGCGTCATGGTGGTGGTCGCGATCTGCGCGGACTGGTCCGACACGAGGCGTTCGAGCGAGCTTCGCGACTCGATCTTGCCCAGCGCGGCGGCCGCCAGTTCCAGGATCATGGAGAGCGTGCGCCTGCACCGGCCGAGCTCCGCCTGGGTCAGGTCGTGGTCCCACGCGACGGCCAGGGCGGCGACCGCGGCATGTGCAGGCACAGCAAGGGTCAGCGTGCGCATGCCGACGTCTTCGCACTGGCCATCGGCGCGCGTATTGCCGGCCGTCGCTGCGGCGACGTCGGACATCAGGGCAATGCCTGCTTCATACAAGGGGTGCTCAGTGCTGGCTGCCTGCAGGGCGCCGCGAGCGTCGAACGCCGCGATCTCGAGCCGCTCTGCGCGCAACAGCAGCAAGGCCGAATCGGACCGGACTAGGTCGACC
This sequence comes from Massilia sp. FBCC-B171, assembly GCF_059134155.1. NCBI lineage: Bacteria > Pseudomonadati > Pseudomonadota > Betaproteobacteria > Burkholderiales > Oxalobacteraceae > Massilia > Massilia sp. FBCC-B171. The sequence goes on from NZ_CP101443.1 coordinate 1,652,436, forward strand.
ACGGTGCGGCCAACCAGCCGCAGCGAACTGCTCACCTCGTCGGCCTGGAACAGCTCGCGCGCCAGGCTGAGCATGATACGCATCTGGGCCGCGTCGAGTTGCTGCGCTTTCACCGCAATCTTCCTCCTTCGTCATTGCCCTGCGCCGCCTGCTGTTCGGGCCATGCTCTGGCGCCGAACGGCAGGCAAGCAGGCCCGTGGACTAGTCGTCGCGATGGCGCGCGGGGAGGGGCGTAATGGCTTCCGAAATCACCTGCGCCGCACTCGGTGCGCGCCGCGACCCGGGTTGGTCGAGCACACGCTTGACGACGCCGGCAGGGACATCCTTGCATTCCATGTAGTTCTGCGCCAGGGACCGGTCGCGCACGGCTAGGATGTTGACGCCGCGGCTAACGACGTTGGCGGTACCGATATCGGTTCGTTTTTGACGCTTGTTCATATTGTCTACCTCGATCAGGGCTGCGTATGCCAGGTTCAGGCATCCGCTGCTTGAATTGACCATACTCGCATGCCCCCACTTTCCCTAGCACTTTCTGGCGCGCGCCCGGTCCTTCAATCGGCCTCTTCCGCCAGGCACGGGAGGCTTGCGCCGCCTGACGGTCTCATTTGATAGACTCGGCCTGAGGCCCCGCGAGGAGGCATTTTTTTTTGAAGGCAGCTGAGGATAAGGCACGAATGTTGAAGCGCGATCAATCGAGAAGCATCCGCGTCCGGCCGGCGGGCAGCGCGGGTACATGAGCGGGCCTACCAAAACAGCGGTCAAGGAGTGGTTCGCGTCGCGCGGCTGGAAAGCTTTTCCATTTCAAAAAGAGGTCTGGAAGGCGGCGCTCGCCGGCCAGTCCGGGCTGCTGCACGCGAACACGGGCGCCGGTAAAACCTATGCCGTCTGGCTGGCGGCCCTGCAGCGCGGGGCCTTGAGCAAAGGCCGCATGAGCGGCCTGCGCGTGCTGTGGATCACGCCGATGCGCGCGCTCGCTGCCGATACCCAGCGCGCGCTCGAAGAGTCGGCGGCGGCGCTGGCGCCCGACTGGACCGTCGGCGCCCGCACCGGCGACACCGGCTCGGCCGAGCGCGCGCGCCAGTCGCGCAGCATGCCCTCCACGCTGATCACGACGCCGGAAAGCCTGTCGCTGCTGCTCAGCCATGCGGCGGCAAGCGAGCAGTTCAAGCATCTCGACATGATCATCATCGACGAGTGGCATGAGCTGATGGGCAGCAAGCGCGGGGTGCAGGTGCAATTGGCGCTGGCGCGCCTGCGCTACTGGCGCCCAGGCCTCGTCATCTGGGGCGTGTCGGCGACCATGGGCGACCTCGACCTCGCGCGCCAGGTGCTGCTCGGCGACGCGCCCGGCGTGCTGGTCGAAGGCGACACCAAAAAGCAGATCGTCGTCGACTCCCTGATCCCGAAGGACGTGGCGCGCTTCCCCTGGGGCGGGCACCTGGGCCTGCAGATGCTGAAACCCGTGATCGACGAGATCGAGCATTACGACGCGACCCTGGTGTTTACGAATACGCGCTCCCAGTCCGAGATCTGGTACCAGAACATCCTGGAAGCGCGGCCCGACTGGGCCGGCGTGATCGCGCTGCACCACGGCTCGCTCGCGCGCGAGGTGCGCGACTGGGTCGAGATGGGCCTGAAAAAGGGCGAACTGAAGGCCGTGATTTGCACCGCCAGCCTCGATCTCGGCGTCGACTTCCTGCCGGTCGAGCGCGTGCTGCAGATCGGCAGCGCCAAGGGTATCGCGCGCTTGCTGCAGCGCGCGGGGCGCAGCGGGCACGCGCCGGGACGCGTCTCGCGCGTGACCCTGGTGCCGACCAACAGCATGGAAATCCTGGAGGCGGCCGGCGCCAAGGTGGCCGTCGCCGCGCGCCGCATCGAGGGCCGCTATGTGCCGAACAAGCCCTTCGACGTGCTGGTGCAGCACATGGTCACCGTCGCCCTGGGCGGGGGCTTTCGCTCCGAGGAGTTTTATCAGGAAGTGCGGCGCGCCTGGTCCTACCGGCACCTGACCGAGGAAGAGTGGCAGTGGGCGCTCGATTTCGTCGCGCGCGGTGGCCAGAGCCTGACCGTGTATCCGGAATACAGGCGTGTGCTGCCGGACGAGGAGGGCGTCTACCGCGTGCCCGACACCGCCATCGGGCGCCGTCATCGGATGGGCATCGGCACCATCGTCTCGGATGCGACCATCCAGATCAAGTACATGAGCGGCGGACGCATCGGCAGCATGGAGGAGTCCTTCATCTCGCGCCTGAAACAGGGCGACCATTTCCTGTTCGGCGGGCGCATCCTCGAATTCATCCGCGTGCACGAGATGACGGCCTTCGTGAAGCGCGCCACGGGGTCGCGCGGGGCGATCGCGCGCTGGCAGGGAGCGAAGATGCCGATGTCGTCGGAACTGGCCCACGCCGCCCTCGAGCAGCTGCGCCAGGCCGCCGAAGGGCGCTTCGAGGGGCCGGAAATGCAGGCGATCCGGCCGCTGTTGGAGATCCAGGAAAGATGGTCGGCCCTGCCCACGCTCGACACCCTGGTGCTCGAATCGATGAAGAGCCGCGAGGGCTACCACCTGTTCGTCTATCCGTTCGCGGGGAGGTCGGTGCACATGGGTCTGGCCTCGCTGTTCGCCTACCGCATCGGGCGGCGCCAGCCGATCACGTTTTCGATTGCGATCAACGATTACGGCTTCGAGCTGATGGCACCCGAACCGGTCGACTGGGAGCGCGAATTTGCGGCGGCCACCGGGGCGGGCGTTGGCCTGTTCGACACCGAGCACCTGCTGGAGGACGTGCTGGATAGTTTGAACGCGACCCAGCTGTCGCAACAGCGCTTCCGGGAAGTGGCGCGCATTGCCGGGCTGGTGTTCCAGGGCTATCCGGGCCAGCCGAAATCGAACCGCCAGGTACAAGCTTCGTCCTCCCTGTTCTTCGAAGTCTTCCGCAAGCACGACGCGGGCAATCTGCTGCTGACCCAGGCGCAGCGCGAAGTGCTGGAGCAGGAACTGGAATTGACCCGCCTGCGCGATACGCTGTCCGAACTGCATGCACGCAAAGTGGCGTATCGTGTCGTTAAACGCGCGACGCCCTTCGGTTTCGCGCTGATGGTCGAGCGCTTCCGCGAAAAAATCAGTACAGAAAAACTGAACGACCGCGTGGCGCGCATGGTGCGCGAACTGGAGAAAGCTGCAGAAGTATGACGAGTTCGGTTGTTGAGATCGCGGGCGAGCGCTTATTGCTCCTGCCCGAAAAAGCCGTGTTCTGGCCGGCGCAACAGATGTTGATCATTGCCGATATCCACTTCGGAAAAGCCGCCTCCTTCCGCGCCCTGGGCATCCCGGTGCCGCGCGGCACCACCACCGAAAACCTGCTCGGGCTCGACGCCCTGATCGACCGCCATGGCGCGCGGCACGTGGTCTTCCTCGGCGATTTTCTCCATGCACGCGCGGCGCACGCGTCGAGCACCCAGCAGGCGATGCTGGCCTGGCGCGACCGGCGGCGCGACCTGCGCCTGACCCTGGTGCGCGGCAACCACGACAAGCACGCGGGCGACCCGGCCGCCGTGCTCGGCATCGAGCTGGTGGACGAGCCGCACAGGGTGGGGCCGTTCGCGTTCTGCCATCACCCGGATGTCGATACCGGCGGCTATGCTTTGGCCGGCCACATCCATCCGGCCTGGGTGCTGGCGACGCGTTTTGACTCGCTGCGCCTGCCGTGCTTTGTCGTCGGCAGCGAGCGCATGATCCTGCCTTCGTTCGGTTCCTTTACCGGCGGGCACGTCGTCACGCGCGAAGCCGGCGATGCCATTTTCGTCACCTCAGGCGAGGCCGTGCACAGCGTACGGTAGCGCACTGTTTCCTCGTGGGCATTGGCGTACCGTGTAAGTACGATAAGTCTGGCCCACCATAAGGAGACGCACCATGAAACTTCGCCGCACCCTGACCACCACGCTGGTCGCGCTATTACCGCTGTGCTCGCTGACGCTGGCGCCGACCGCCGCGCATGCCCAGCAATATGACCGCGACCGTTCCGCTCCCGCCATCCGCGGCTTCAATGTCGACGAAGTGCGGCGCCTGGCGCCCGGCGTCGAACTGCATTTCGACCTGTACGGCACCCCTGGCGGCAATGCGACACTGCGCATCGACGGCGCCACGCGCAACCTGTATATGACGGAAACCGAACCCGGCCAGTACGTCGGCACCTATACCATCGGCGTGCGCGACCGCATCACGAACAGCAGCGCCGTCACCGCCAACCTGCGCATAGGCAACCGTGTTGCGACCGACGTGCTGAGCGAATCGGTGGTGCGCCGCGGCGGCCCGCGCCAGGAACGCCGCGGCGACCTGGCCGGCGTGCCGCGCATCGAGCGTTTCGAAGTGCGCGCCAGTGACGAGCTGGCACCGGGCAATGAGCTCGGCTTTTCCGTCTTTGGCACCCCAGGCGCCCGGGTCGAGCTGACCATGGTCGGCGCGCGCGGCGTGTTCTTCCTGCCGGAAGTGCGTGCCGGCGAATATTCGGCCGATTACCGGATCCGCCGCGACGACCGCATTTCCCCGGACAGCCGCGTGACGGCCACCATCCGCGCCAACGGCCGCTACACGACGCAGGTGCTGGGCCGTCCGCTGCTGGCCAGCACGCCGCGCCAGGTGGCGGCGCCCATCGTCGCCACAGCCGCGCCGCGCGCTGCGCGCTATTGCACCAGCTGCGCGACCGTCGAGGCCGTGAACGTGGTGGAAGTGGCCGGTAACGGCAATTATCTTGGCACTGCGGCGGGTGCCGTCATCGGCGGCCTGCTCGGCAACCAGGTCGGCAGCGGCAGCGGCCGCAAGGCGGCCACGGTGGCCGGCGCCGTCGCCGGCGGGGTGGTGGGCAACAACGTCCAGCGCAACCAGGGCCAGAGCCAGCGCTATGAAGTCGTGGTGCGCTACACCGGCAATGGCGCGACCCAGACCCTGCAGTATGAAAACGATCCGGGCTTCCGCGCCGGCGACGCGGTGCGCGTCAACAATGGGGTGCTGTCGCGCGATCAATAAAACGGGCTTTACCGATGGTGGGCACGCCGTGTCCACCATGCAAATCCGCGACCGCAATAAAAAACAGCTCCGACAGGATGGTCTCTTGAAGAAACCACCGTGTCGGAGCTGTTTTCATTTACCGGACTGAACCGGCTGCCAATCACGCCGTTGCAAGCACCTGGTCGTCGCCGGCCGCGTCGAGCTCGGCCTTCGCCTTGGCGCCGGCGGCCTTGGTGCGCGAGCGCGAGGGTGGCAGGCGGCGCAGGGTTTTCAGGGCTTCCGCGTCCTTGATGCCGATGGTGCGCTGGTCGACCGTGATCAGGCCGATTTCGTTGAAGGCCGACAAGGTGCGGCTCACCGTTTCCAGCGTCAGGCCCAGGTAGCTGCCGATCTCGTGGCGCGTCATGCGCAAGTTGAACAGCTTGCTCGAATAGCCCATGGCGGCGAAACGGTCGGCCAGCGAGACCAGGAAGCGGGCCACGCGTGCCTCGGCGGAGAGGGCGCCGAGCATGCCGATCATGGCTTGCTCGCGCACCAGCTCGCGGCTCATGACGCCGTACATCAGGTTTTCCAGCTCCATGTGCACGCGGCCCAGTGCCGTCAGTTTCTTGAATGGCAGCAGGATCAGGTCGCAGTCGGACAGGGCCACGGCTTCGGAGGCATAGTGGCGGGTATGGATGCCGTCGACGCCGAGCATGTCGCCCTTCATCGGGAAGCTCAGCACCTGTTCGTTGCCGAACTCGTCGATCAGCACCGTTTTCAGGAAGCCGGAGTTGACGATGTACAAGGTATCGAAGGCCTGGCCAATGGTGTGGACGCGTTGGCCGGTCTTGAACTGTACGTGCTGGAACAATAATTCTTCGGAATTGATCGATACCGCGGTCGGGATGTGCAGCAGGTCGCACACTTCCTTCAGGTTGGACCACAGGCGGCCCTGGCGTTGGCGTCCTGCCTCCATTGGCGTGGAGTGCATGGTCGACGTGGCGTTGCGTTGTTCTGGCGTTTGCTGGGACTGCATGCTCTTCTCCAGTGAAGAAATCTGTCGGTGCGGCCCAGTCAGTGAATGCCGCTTCCGGGTGCTTCAATAGGATTCATCAAGCGGCAGGCTTGGCTTACGGAGAAAAATTAGATCGCAAGCAAGTCGATACGCTGAATTCAGTATGCCAACACGAGTTCGGCATTGGTATCAGCAATGGCTGAATGTATCGGTAGGAGAGGGCGCAGCAGTGTAGGAATATTCTTACTAAATCGGGGCGTTGCGGGGCGAAATCTGGTCCGAATACTTGCTGCAGATGCAGTGATCCTGAACGGTCAGCGTGGCGGGCAAGGCACAATGCCCGCCCGCCGCTGTCAAACGTTTTTCGCCCTGAAGCAGGGCGCCTGCCAACAAACATACAACACCTGCCTAGGCCTTCAGCGGCGCCAGCAGCCGGTGGGCAACGGCATACTGCACCATTTCCGACAGCGAGGTCATGCCCATCTTTTGCATGATGCGCGTCTTGTGGGTGCTGACGGTCTTGACCGACAAATGCAGGTTGTTGGCGATCTCGGTGATCGATTTTCCTCCCACCAGCAGCGAAAACACCTCGAATTCGCGGTCCGACAACTGTTTGTGCAGGAGCTGCTCGTTGGGCGCCATGATGTTCAGCGCCAGCTGCTCGGCCACTTCGGTACTGATATACGGCCGGCCCGAGGCGACCTTGCGGATCGCCCCCACCAGCTGGGTGCCCGCGCTTTCCTTGGTGAGATACCCCTGGGCGCCGGCGCGGATCGCGCGCACCGCATACTGCTCTTCCTCGTGCATCGTCAGGATGAGAATGGCCAGCTTGGGCGCCTCGCTGCGTACCTGGCGGATCAGGTCGACGCCGCTGCGCCCGGGCATCGAGAGGTCGAGCAGCAGCAGGTCGAAGCCTCCCTGGCGCACCAGCGACAGTACTTCGAAGCCGTTGGTGGCCTCGCCGACGATTTCGACGTCGAGCGCACCGTCGAGGATTCGCTTGAGCCCCTCGCGCATGATCGTATGATCATCTGCAATGACGATTCTTATCATGAATGCTTCCCCCTGCGCCGCGGCGCACCGCGGCTTCTATATAGTGCACGCCGCGGCGCGGCGTGCCGGCGCCGGCGTCAGGCTGAGGCTGGCTCGTTGATCAGCCGGTGCACCAGCACCGGCTTGGTAGTATGCGACAACACTTTATTCGTGACGCTGCCCAGCAGGATCTGGCCCCAGCCGCTGCGCCCGTGCGAGCCCATGAAGATCAGGTCGCAGGCTTCCTGTTCGGCGACGTCGACGATTTTCAGGGCCGTAGCGTCGGAAAACGCCGTCATGCAGCTGTGCTTGAGCCCAGCCTGCTCGCAGGAGCGCATGATCTTGCCCATGTAGTCTTCGCCGGTGCGCCGCATTTGTGCAATATAGTCCTCCTCGCTCGGGTAGGAAGGCGGGATGATCTCGACGTAGACCGGATACTGGTAGTCGGGCGCGACGAACAGGGCCAGTACCTCGGCCCCCATCTGGTGCGCGAACTTGACCCCGGCGCAGGCCGTGTGCTGGGAGACGGCGGAACCGTCGGTGGTAATCAGGATTTTCCGGTACATGATGAGCCCCCCATGAAACGCCACGCCATTGTGGCTGCTACTCCGTGTTCCGGGCTTGCGATAGCGCAACCTGTTGACTTTGCTCAAACACGAGCTCGCTTCGCCGGAACGCCTAGAAAAAGCTTACACAATCGACGCGACCACAAAACAACACCTGACTTGTGAAAATATTCAGTAAGTGCACGGTTTTATTGTCGCGGAATTAAGATTCCTTGTCCATTTCGACGTATTGCTTTTTCCGAGATTTACCTACGGCAACTACGCTGCTACACTCACTTTCTGAATTCTGGGGCTTCCAGCGACTGCATGACGCGCGCGGAAGTCCGCACCACCGGACCGAAGCACGCAAAAATTGCGACACATTCATATTATGGAGAAGCAGGGACTATGACCGACGCCGCCGACGATTTCGACGCCTTATTCGAGGAAGTGGCTGCCCAGCGCGCCAGCGCGCCGGCTCCCGCGCCCGCTCCTGCGGCCGCGCCGGCGCCTGCCGCCGACGAGGATGACCTGGAAGCCCTGTTCGACCAGGTTGCCTCCGCCGTCCCGGCGCAGGCCGCCGACAACAACAATGGCAATGCCGCCGCCGTCGCCACCGCGGCGGTCGCCAGTGTTGACATGGCATCCGTCGCCGCCGGCGAAGGCGCCGAGACCGACAAGAACATGTACGAACGCCTGGGCGGCATCGTGCGCCTGCTGCACGACTCGCTGCGCGAACTGGGCTACGACCGCGCGCTGACCGAAGCGTCCTCGCAGATCACCGACGCCCAGGACCGCCTGGAATACGTCGCCACGCTGACCGAGCAGGCCGCGAACAAGGTATTGAATACCCTGGACGAAGGCATGCCGGCGCAGGACAAGCTGTCCAAGCAGGCGCAGGACATGTCGGGCCGCTGGGACGCCCTGTTCGCAGGCAAGCTGAGCCTGGACGAGTTCAAGGCCCTGGCCGGCGACTCGCGCCAGTTCGCGCAAGCCGTCTCGGACGCGACCGAAGCGGAAAAAGCGCGTTTGCTGGAAATCATGATGGCCCAGGACTTCCAGGACATCACCGGCCAGCTGATCAAGAAAGTCGTGACCATCACCAAGACGGTCGAGCACGAACTGGCTCAGCTGCTGCGCGACAATGCACCGCCGGCAACGCGCGCCAAGCTGGCCGAGAAGGAAGCCGCACCAGTGGAACTGATGCAGGGACCGTCCGTGCCGGAAGCGGCGATGGACCAGGATAACGTCGACGACCTTCTTGCCGATCTGGGATTCTAATGGACGATATGCTCAAGGACTTCGTCGTCGAGGCGATGGATCTGGCAGTCAATGTTGAAGAGCACCTCCTGCGCCTCGAACGCGATCCGGAGAACAAGGAAACGCTGAACGCGGTGTTTCGTTCGTTCCACACGATCAAGGGCGGTGCCGGTTTCATGGGCCTGCCCGCGCTGGTCGCGGCCTGCCACCTGACCGAGAACCTGTTCGACGCGCTGCGCACGGGCGCCGCGCCCGTCACGCCGCTGTCGATCGAAGCCGCGCTGCAGGCCTCGGGTTTTGTTGCCGACCAGCTGAACGACCTGAACAACGGCGCCACGCCGGAACAACTGGCGCCGATGCCGGCGGACCTCGAGCGCATCCTGACCGACGCCATCGAAGGCAAGGCGCAGGTGGCCCCGGCCGCGGCGCCTGCCGCTGTCGCTCCCGTTGCCGTGCAGGCGCCGGTGGCCGCCACTGCAGCCGCCGGTGAAGATGGTCTCGACTGGCCTGCGATGTACAACGCCGTGGTGCCGGCGGGCTTCGCCATCGCGGCGGACGCTGCCCCTGTGACCGCCGCGCCGGAAACGGCCGCGGTTGCCGCAGCCCCGGCCGCGCCCGGCGAAGCCGCCCCGGCGGCCAAGGCCGGCTGGGACGGCGTCGACCGCCGCAACGAAGCAAAGGTCGCCGCCACCGCGCCGGCCAAAGACGAAAGCATCCGCATCGATGCGGTGAAACTCGACGCGCTGCTGGAAGTGGCGGGCGAATCGGTGCAGGCCGCCAACCAGGCCGCCGTGCTGCTCGAACGCCTGGCGCAGTTCAAGTTCGAAGGCCAGGCCGCAACCCTGATGGCGACGCTGACCGAAACTCTGGAACGCGCCTCGCGCTATTCGGCCGAACTGCAGCGCGCCACGCTGGCCACCCGCATGCAGCCGGTCGGGCGCCTGTTCCAGAAGTTCCCGCGCATGGTGCGCGAACTGGCGAAAGACCTGGGCAAGGAAGTCGAACTGACCATCGAAGGCGCCGAGACCGAAGTTGACCGCGTCGTCGTGGACAGCCTCTACGATCCGCTGGTGCACATGCTGCGTAACGCGCTCGACCACGGCGTCGAATCGCCGCAGGAACGCGTCGCCGCCGGCAAACCTGCGAAGGCCTTCATTCTCTTGAAAGCCTGGCAGGAAGCCAACAGCGTTATGATCGTGCTGCAGGACGACGGCAAGGGCATGGACCCGATCAAGCTGCGCCGTAAAGCCATCGACAAGGGCCTGATCGGCGAAAACGGCGCCCAGAGCGACGAAGACGCGTATCAGCTGGTGTTCCTGCCGGGCTTCTCGACCAAGGAAGTCGCTTCCTCGGTCTCGGGCCGCGGCGTGGGCATGGACGTTGTGAAAACGGCGGTGGAAAAGAACCGCGGCGCGATCCGCATCGATTCCTCGCTCGGCCACGGCACCAAGTTCGCGATTCGCTTGCCGATCGAACTGTCGATCGTGCCGACGATGCTGGTCTCCACCTCGGGCGCCTCGCTGGCGCTGCCGATGGCGGTGGTCGAGCGTGTCGTCGAACTGCCGGAAACCTTCTCGATGGTCGGCGGCGCTCCGGTGCTGAAAGACCAGGGCCGTCCGCTGCCGGTGCGTTCGCTGGCCGGCTCGCTCGGCTACGAAGAAGCCATCGAACGCGTCGGCATCGTCATCAACGCGCCGCAGCCATATATCCTGGCGGTGGAAGCGGTCGATGGCACGGCCGATCTGGTGATCAAGCCGATGACGGCGCTGACGGTGGAAGGCATCACCGGCACCGCACGTTCGGCCGAGGGCGAGCTGGTGCTGGTCGTGGGCCTGTCCTTCCTGATGGATGGCTGCCGCAGCACGGTGCGCATGGCTGCATAAAGTGCACTGATTAAGTGAAAAAGGGCGAAGCCGGCCCTTGCAATAAAAGCCTGTGCATCTGATGCGCAGGCTTTTTTTATTTGAATCGCGTGCTCTGCTTGCAAATATTGTTTGCAAGTATCGAATTTTATTGGCAGAAAATTGCAAAAGAAGCCTGCTTCTGCCGCAGTGCACAATTATGGCATAATCAAAATCCACTCTTCCAGCGGCCGGTTCACAGGACACAGCATGTTAAAGACGCTCTACGACAAACTCTGGGAATCGCACGTGGTGCGTGCCGATGCCGATGGCACCACCGTGCTGTATATCGACCGTCACCTGGTGCATGAAGTCACCAGCCCGCAAGCCTTCGAAGGCCTGCGCGAAGCCAACCGCGGCCTGTGGCGCACCTCGGCCAACCTGGCCGTGGCCGACCACAACGTGCCGACCACGGACCGCCGCGAAGGCATCGCGGACCCGACCTCGCGCCTGCAGGTCGAAACGCTGGACGCCAACGCCAAGAGCTTCGGGCTCACCTATTTCAACATGAACGACAAGCGCCAGGGCATCGTCCACGTGATCGGGCCGGAGCAGGGCGCGACCCTGCCGGGCATGACCGTGGTCTGCGGCGACTCGCACACTTCGACCCACGGCGCTTTCGGCTGCCTCGCGCACGGCATCGGCACCTCGGAAGTCGAGCACGTGCTGGCCACCCAGACGCTGCTGGCGAAAAAGTCGAAAGCGATGCTGGTGCAGGTCGACGGCGCGCTGCCGCTGGGCGTCACCGCGAAGGACATCGTGCTGGCCGTGATCGGCCGCATCGGCACCGCCGGCGGCACGGGCTATGCCATCGAATTCGGCGGCTCGACCATCCGCGCACTGTCGATGGAAGGGCGCATGACAGTCTGTAACATGGCGATCGAAGCGGGCGCACGCGCCGGCATGGTGGCCGTGGACGACACCACGATCGACTACGTGAAAGGGCGCCCCTATTCGCCGGCCGGCCCGCAGTGGGAGCAGGCGGTCAGCTACTGGCGCACCCTGCACACCGACCCGGGCGCGAAATTCGACATGGTCGTCACCTTGGATGCGGCCCAGATTCGTCCGCAGGTCACCTGGGGCACCTCGCCCGAAATGGTGACCTCGATCGACGGCCGCGTGCCCGATCCCGACCAGGAAAAGGACGCCGTGCGCCGCGACGCGATGGAAAAGGCGCTGGTCTACATGGCCCTGCAGCCGAACACGCGCATCGAAGACATCCGCATCGACAAGGTCTTCATCGGTTCCTGCACCAATTCGCGCATCGAAGACTTGCGCGCAGCGGCCAGCGTCGTGCGCGGCCGCCAGCGCGCCTCGAACGTCAAGCTGGCGATGGTGGTGCCCGGTTCGGGTCTCGTAAAAGAACAGGCCGAACGCGAAGGCCTCGACAAGATCTTCAAGGCCGCCGGCTTCGAATGGCGCGAACCGGGCTGCTCGATGTGCCTGGCGATGAACGCCGACCGGCTGGAGCCGGGCGAACGCTGCGCCTCGACCTCGAACCGCAATTTCGAAGGACGCCAAGGGCAGGGCGGACGCACCCACCTGGTGTCGCCGGCCATGGCCGCCGCGGCCGGCATCGCGGGCCACTTCGTCGACGTGCGCACCTTGAACAATTAAGACCGGACTACAGGACCACCATGAAAAAAGTATTCGCTCTCTCGCTGCTTGCCCTCGTCCTTGTGGGCTGCAATACGGTGTCCGGCTTCGGCCGCGACGTGCAGAAGGTCGGCAAGGTCGTCACCGGCGCCGGCGGCAAATAAACCGGGAGAGGACATGGACAAATTCACCGTACACGAAGGCCTGGTGGTGCCGCTCGACCGCGCCAATGTGGACACCGACGCCATCATCCCGAAGCAGTACCTGAAGTCGATCCGGAAAACGGGATTCGGCCCCAACCTGTTCGACGAGTGGCGCTACCTGGACCATGGCGAACCTGGCCAGGACAACACGCACCGCCCGCTCAATCCGGACTTCGTGCTGAACCAGCCGCAGTACCAGGGCGCTTCCATTCTCCTCACGCGCAAGAACTTCGGCTGCGGCTCCTCGCGCGAGCATGCGCCCTGGGCGCTGCAGCAGTACGGCTTTCGTGCGATCGTCGCGCCGAGCTTCGCCGACATCTTCTTCAATAACTGCTACAAGAGCGGCCTGCTGCCGATCGTCCTGACGGAAGCGCAGATCGACCAGCTGTTCAACGAGGTCAAGGCGGCCAGCCAGTTCCGTCTCGTGGTCGACCTCGAAAACCAGGTGCTGCGCAGTGCCGACGGACGTATCGGTTTCGGCTTCGCGATCGACGACTTCCGCAAATACTGCCTGCTCAACGGCCTGGACGACATCGGCCTGACCCTGCGTCACGCCGACGAGATCCGCGCCTTCGAAGAACGCCACCTGGCACGCCAGCCCTGGCTGGCCAACGTGATTTAACAAGAGCGCACATGTCAAAAAAAATCGCAATCCTGCCGGGCGACGGCATCGGCCCCGAAATCATGGCGCAAGCCGTGCGCGTACTCGAAGCGCTGGGCGAATCCTTCGAGATGGAGCGCGCGGAAGTGGGCGGCGCGGGCTACGCCGCGCACGGCCATCCGCTGCCGGAATCGACCCTGAAACTGGCCAAGGAAGCTGACGCCGTGCTGTTCGGCGCCGTCGGCGACTACCAGTACGACACGCTCGAGCGCGCGCTGCGTCCCGAACAGGCGATCCTCGGACTGCGCAAGGAGCTCGGCCTGTTCGCCAACCTGCGCCCGGCGATCCTGTATCCCGAGCTGGCCGGCGCCTCGACCCTGAAGCCTGAAGTCGTGTCGGGTCTCGACATCCTGATCATCCGCGAGCTGACCGGCGACATCTATTTCGGCAAGCCGCGCGGCGTGCGCGAGTGCCCGGACGGCCCCTTCAAAGGCCAGCGCGAGGGCTTCGACACGATGCGCTATGCCGAAGGCGAGATCCGCCGCATCGCCCACGTCGCCTTCCAGGCCGCGCAGAAGCGCGGCAAGCGCGTGACCAGCGTCGACAAGGCCAACGTGCTCGAGACCTTCCAGTTCTGGCGCGACATCGTCACCGACGTGCACAAGGAGTACGCCGACGTCGAGCTCGAACACATGTATGTCGATAACGCCGCGATGCAGCTGGTGCGCGCGCCGAAGAAGTTCGACGTCATCGTCACCGGCAACATGTTCGGCGACATCCTGTCGGACTGCGCCGCGATGCTGACCGGCTCGATCGGCATGCTGCCCTCGGCTTCGCTCGACGCCAACAACAAGGGTTTGTATGAACCCTCGCACGGCTCGGCGCCTGACATCGCGGGCAAGGGCATCGCGAACCCGCTGGCCACCATTTTGTCGGCCGCGATGATGCTGCGTTTCTCGCTCGGCAAGCTCGAGCAGGCCGATCGTATCGAAGCGGCTGTGAAGCGCGTCCTCCAGCAAGGATTGCGTACACCGGATATATTCGAGGATGGCACGCAGCGCGTGAGTACAGAACAAATGGGCGACGCAGTGGTGCGCGCGCTCGGGTAATTCATACAAAACAACGGGGAATAAAATGAAGTTAGTAGGCCTGGTAGGTTGGCGCGGCATGGTAGGTTCGGTCCTGATGCAGCGCATGCAGGACGAGGGCGATTTCGACCACATCGAGCCGGTGTTCTTCACCACCTCGAATGCGGGCGGCGCGGCGCCGAAGATGGCGAAGAACGAAACCACCCTCAAAAGCGCGTTTGATGTCGCCGAGCTGTCGAAGTGCGAGATCATCATCTCCTGCCAGGGCGGCGACTACACGAGCGAGGTCTTCCCGCAACTGCGCGCCAGCGGCTGGAATGGCTACTGGATCGACGCTGCCTCGACCCTGCGCATGAACGACGACGCGGTGATCGTGCTCGACCCGGTCAACCTCGACGTCATCAAGAATGCAATTACGCGCGGCGTGAAGAACTACGTCGGCGGCAACTGCACCGTCTCCTGCATGCTGATGGGCCTGGGCGGCCTGTTCGAACAAGGCCTGGTCGAGTGGATGACCTCCATGACCTACCAGGCGGCATCCGGCGGCGGCGCCCAGCACATGCGCGAGCTGCTCACGCAATTTGGCACCATCAACGGCGCCGTCAAACCGCTGCTGGACGACCCGGCCTCGGCCATCCTCGAGATCGACCGCGCGGTGCTGGCGACCCAGCATGGCTTCTCGCCTGAAGAGATCAAGCAGTTCGGGGCGCCGCTGGCCGGCAACCTGATCCCGTGGATCGACAAGGACCTGGGCAACGGCCAGTCGAAGGAAGAGTGGAAGGCAGGCGCCGAGACCAACAAGATCCTCGGCCGCGGCGAAGGCTTTGGGACGAGGCCTGGCGAGGCACCGGCGATTCCGGTCGACGGCCTGTGCGTGCGCATCGGCGCGATGCGCTGCCACTCGCAGGCGCTGACCATCAAGATGACGAAGGACGTGCCGTTAGATGAGATCAACGACATCATTGCTTCGCACAACCAGTGGGTGAAGGTGGTGCCGAACACGCGCGAAGCATCGATGCGTGACCTGTCGCCGGCGGCGACGACCGGCAGCCTCACGATTCCGGTGGGCCGCCTGCGCAAGATGTCGATGGGCCCAAGCTACCTGTCGGCCTTCACGGTCGGCGACCAGCTGCTCTGGGGCGCGGCCGAGCCGCTGCGGCGCATGCTGCGCATCGTGCTCGACAAGTAAGAATCGACCAACGCCCGCACCCCGGGCGTTTTCTTTATTCCACCCTACGTACCGCAGCGCATCCACCATCCCGGCCGCATATCTCTTATCGTTCCGACCAGACCTGTTGGTGCCCCGATAATCAAGCATTGCAAGAGACGATATCGAAACGTTATCGATCACGCATCCACCCCACAGAATCACAAGCCTACGCCCCGCAGAGCTTGCATGCTCCAGTGCATGATGATATGTTGAGACCTCCGGGAAACCGTCCTTTCCTTCCTGCCAACCATCTCGCATCGAACTCTATGCCATTGAACCGCCGCCCTCAGATCATGTCGTCCGCGTTGAAAACGCTTACCGCAGCGGTCGCCAGTGCAGTGTTGTTGACGTCAGTTGCGAACGCGGCAGGCCTGGGCAAGCTGACAGTCCTGTCGAGCCTCGGCCAGCCGCTGCGCGCCGAGATCGAACTGACCGCCGTCTCGAACGAAGAAGCGTCGAACCTGGTCGCCAAACTCGCGACCCCGGAAGCCTACCGCGCCGCCAACGTCGAATTCAATCCTGCCCTGCTGTCGCTGCGTTTCGCTGTCGAGCAGCGCGGTGGACGCCAGTTCGTGCGCATCACCTCGCCGCAGCCGCTGAACGAACCTTTCATCGACCTGCTGCTCGAGCTGTCCTGGGATAACGGGCGCCTGGTGCGCGAATACACCTTCCTGCTCGACCCGGCCGAACTGCGCACGACGCAATCGGCGCAGGTGGCGCCGGTACCGGCTGCGCGTCCCGCACGCGGCACGGCCGCGTCGCCCGCGCCGACGCAGGCGAGCGAAGCTGCGCGCCCGCAGCGCGGCGCACGCGCGGAAGAAACTGCAGGCGAGCCGGCCGCACGCGGCGCTGCTGCGTCGCGCTACCGCGTCAAGGCAGGCGACACGCTCGGCCGCATCGCCGGCAAACTGAAACCCGTCGACGTCTCGCTCGACATGATGCTCGTCGCCCTGTACCGGGCGAATCCGGACGCCTTCATCGGCAACAACATGAATCGCCTGAAGTCGGGCCAGATCCTGTCGGTGCCCGACGCCGACGGCCTGCGCGGCCTGGATGCCGGCGACGCGCACGGCACGGTGGTCGCGCACGCCGCCGACTTCAACGCCTACCGCGCCAAGCTGGCCGGCCAGGTCGCCACCAGCGCCCCGGCGCGCGAGGCGCAGGCAGGGCAGAGCGCGACCGGCCGCATCACCTCCAGGGTCGAGGAACGCCCGACCGCCGCCAACGAATCGCAAGACCAGCTGCGCCTGTCGAAAGCGACGCCGAGCCGTCCGGCCACGGGCGCCGCAACGGCGAATGCCGAAGACGTGGTGGCCAAGGAAAAAGAACTGGCCGACGCCCAGACCCGCGTGAAAGAGCTGGAAAAGAACGTCAACGACCTCGAAAGCCTGATCACGGTAAAGAGCCAGACCGGCGCCAGCGCAACCCAGCGCGCCGCCGGCGCGCCGGTGTCGACGCCTGTCGTCCCCGGCGCGCCGACCGTCGTGGCCCAGGCCGACACCCAGCCGAAACCGGCGCCGCGCATCAAGACCGCGCCCAAGCCTGCTGCCGTCGAAGCGCCGGCCGAGACCAGCCTGGCCGATACGCTGATGGACAATATCCTGTACCTGGGCGCGGGCGCCGCCGTGCTGCTGCTGGCCGCCCTCGGCCTGTCGCAGCGCCGCAAGAAGAAGGTCGTCGTCGAGACCACGCCGACGCCGCCGACCATCCTCGGCAGCGCGGCCCAGCCGGCGCAGGCAATGTTCGCCGAAACCGGCGGCCAGAGCGTCGACACCCACGACAGCGTGTTCAACTCGAGCTTCGCGCCATCGGCCAGCCAGCTCGACACCAACGAAGTCGATCCGCTCGCCGAAGCCGAACTGTACCTCGCATACAACTTCGACACCCAGGCCGAAGACATCCTCAAGGAAGCGCTGCGCAACGATCCGTACCGCCATCCGGTGCGCCTGAAGCTGCTCGAGATCTACGCGGCGCGCAAGGACGTGCGTGCCTTCGAGACCCAGGCGACCGAACTGTATAGCCTGACGGGCGGCAAGGGCGACGAATGGGCGCAAGCCGCCGCGCTCGGCCACACGCTCGATGCGGCCAATCCGATGTATGCCGCCGGCCTGCAGGGCGCGGCGCTGGCCGCCGGCGCCGCCGTTGCTGGCGCCGGCATCGCCGCGGCCACCATCGACAGCGACAGCGGCCCGCAGACAATGCTGTCGCAGCAGCTCGAGCAAGCCTTCCGCAGCCGCGCCGACACTGCCGAAGCCATCGAGCCGGCGTCCACCGTCGACGCCGTCACCGGCGCGCCGCTGGACAATGGTTTCGACCTCGACAGCCTGGGCCTGGACCACGACGCCACCGCACTCCCGCAGGCGACGCTGGCGAAAGCCGACGCCAAGGCGGACGACAACCTGCTCGACTTCGACCTCGGCGGCCTTTCCTTCGAGCCGGTCGCGGCCACCGGCACGGCCAATGCCGTGCATGACGACGCCACCGCGGTGCCTGACCTGCAGTTCGATATGGAGCCGTTCGCGCCGCTCGAGACCCCGGCCGGCGCCGCGCCATCCGGCGCCCCGGCAGCCGCCGGCAGCGAAAGCCTGGACGACCTCGCCTTCGACATGAATTTCGACGCGCCAGTGGCCAGCCCGTCCGCGGCGACCCTGGTGGAGAACGAAGACGACGCGTTCGTGCTCGACCTGTCCAGGAGCGGCCCGAACACCGACATCGGCATGGCCCAGCTGGCGAGAGAATTCGACCTGAACGAGCTGCCGCCGCTGCCGGAAGCACCGGCCACGGCGCCGGCGTCTGCCGACCTGAAGGATCCGCTGTTCGACCTCGACGCGATGGACTTCGGCCTGTCCGACACCACGCCGGCGACGCCTGTGGGCGAGCGCCAGGACCCGGTCTTCGATTTCGGCGCGACCGGCCTCGACCTGACCGCGCCGGCCGGCGAAGCCCCGGCGCAGGAAGCCCCTGCGCTGGCGGCAGCTGAAAAGGATCCGCTGTTCGACCTCGACATGATGGACTTCGGCCAGCCGGCCGCACCCGCTGCGCCGCAGGACGATCCATTCGCGCTGTCGGACGTGCCGGCGATCCCGAACCCGGGCACCCCGGTGCCGCGTTTCGACCTGTCGAACATGGACCTCGACCTGCCTGCCAACGACTTCGCCTCGAGCGAGCCGCAAGCGCCTGCCGGCGCCACGGCGACGGCCGAGCTGAGCGCAGCGCAGATGGAAATGGAAACCAAGCTGGACCTAGCCATCGCCTACCAGGAGATCGGCGACAAGGAAGGTGCGCGCGAATTGCTCGACGAAGTCATCAAGGGCGGCAACGTCGAACAGTCCAGCCGGGCCAGCAGCATGCGCGCACAGTTGGCGTGAGACGCATCGCACTCGGACTCCAGTACGTCGGCACCGGCTGGAATGGATACCAGAAACAGCCTTGCCGTCACACCATCCAGGACAGCCTCGAGATCGCCCTCGAGAAGTTCGGCCGCACCAAGTTTGCCACCACCTGCGCCGGCCGCACCGACGCCGGCGTGCATGCGATCGAGCAGGTAGTCCACTTCGATACCGAACTCGATCGGCCGATGCCGAGCTGGGTGCGCGGCACGAATACCTTCCTGCCCGATTCGATCGCCGTGCGCTGGGCGGCAGAAATGCCGCCCGAGCTGGACGGCCAGGAATTCCACGCGCGCTATTCGGCGCGCTCGCGCACCTACCATTACGTCTTGTACAACAATGCCCAGCCCTCGGCGCTGCTGTCCGGGCGCGCCGGCTGGGTATTTCGCCCGCTCGATGTCGAGCGCATGATCGAGGCCGCGCGCCACCTGATCGGCCTGCACGACTTTTCCTCCTTCCGCGCGGCGGGCTGCCAGGCCAACACGCCGATCAAGGACATGCAGGAGATCCGCATCGAGCGCCGCGGCGACATCATCGTCTTCACCGTGCGCGCGTCCGCCTTCCTGCATCACATGGTGCGCAACCTGGTGGGCGCGCTGATCTATGTCGGCCTGGGCCGCCAGGAGCCGGGCTGGATGGCCGAGGTGCTGGCAGCGCGCAACCGCGACGCCGCCGCGCCGACCTTCATGCCCGACGGCCTGTACTTCGCGAAAATCGATTACGATCCACGATGGGGACTGCCGCAGGAGGCGGTCTCGCCCCTGCCTTTCTGAGTTAGCCGACCATGCACCGTACCCGTATCAAAATCTGCGGCATCACCCGCGAAGAAGACCTGCGCGCCGCCGTCTCGTGCGGCGCCGACGCCCTCGGCTTCGTCTTTTATCCGAAGAGCCCGCGCTACGTCTCGCCCGAGCGCTTCGCGACGCTGGCCGCCAGCCTGCCGCCTTACGTCAGCTCGGTCGCGCTGTTCGTCAACGCCAGTCTGGACGAGGTGAGGGCGGTGGTCGATGCCGGTCCGGTGGCGCTGCTGCAGTTCCACGGCGACGAGGGCATAGACGAGTGCGCGCGCATCGCCGACGCCGTGAAGCGCCCCTTCGTGCACGCTTACCGGATGAAGCCGGACACGGCGCCGAATGATTTGCTAGAATGCGAACTCGCATACCGCGCCGCCAGTCCCTGGTTCTCGAGCCTTCTGCTCGACACCTATGTGGACGCCTACGGTGGCGCTGGAAAGGTCTTCGATTGGTCTCTTATCCCAAAAGAGCTCGCGCCTCGGGTCGTTTTGAGTGGTGGCTTGAGCGTTCAAAACGCGACTAGCGCGGTCGCACGCGTACGCCCCTGGGCCGTCGACATCAGCAGTGGTGTCGAATCCGCCAAGGGGATCAAGGACGCCCGCAAGATCGCGGACTTCATCGCCGCGGTGCGGGCAGCCGATGCCACCATTGAAAGCGATCACCCCCATGAAATCAGTACAGGAAGCAGCCCTGGAGAACCAAGAAGCGGTGCTTGAACGGTCGATTAACGCCCTGTTCCAGACTACCGATTATCAATTCCCCGACGCGAAGGGCCATTTCGGCCCGTATGGCGGCAGCTTTGTCGCCGAGACGCTGACCCACGCGCTGGCCGAGCTGAACGAAGCCTACGCGCGTTATTCGCAGGATCCCGAATTCCTCGAAGAATTCCGCTACGAGCTGGCCCACTTCGTCGGCCGTCCCTCGCCGGTTTACCACGCCAAGCGCTGGTCCGAAATCGCCGGCGGCGCGCAAGTCTTCTTCAAGCGCGAAGACCTGAACCACACCGGCGCCCACAAGATCAACAACGTGATCGGCCAGGCTTTATTGGCGCGGCGCATGGGCAAACCGCGCATCATCGCCGAAACCGGCGCCGGCCAGCATGGCGTGGCCACGGCCACCATCTGCGCGCGCTTCGGCCTCGAATGCGTGGTCTACATGGGCAGCGAAGACGTCAAGCGCCAGGCGCAGAACGTCTACCGCATGAAGCTCCTGGGCGCGACCGTGGTGCCGGTCGAATCGGGCAGCAAGACCCTGAAGGACGCGCTCAACGAAGCGATGCGCGACTGGGTCACCAACATCGAAAACACCTTCTACATCATCGGCACGGTGGCAGGTCCCCACCCGTATCCGATGATGGTGCGCGATTTCCAGTCCGTGATCGGCGAGGAATGCCGCGTCCAGATGCCGGAAATGACCGGGCGCCAGCCTGACTACGTGCTCGCCTGTATCGGCGGCGGCTCGAATGCGATGGGTATTTTCTATCCCTATATCGACGAGCCGGGCGTGAAACTGGTCGGCGTCGAGGCGGCGGGCGAGGGACTCGATTCGGGCAAGCATTCAGCCTCGCTGACGGCCGGTATCCCGGGCGTCCTGCACGGCAACCGAACTTATTTGCTGCAGGACGCGAACGGCCAGATCATCGAGACGCACTCGGTGTCGGCGGGCCTGGACTATCCGGGCGTCGGTCCCGAGCACGCCTGGCTGAAGGATTCGGCGCGCGCCGAGTATGTGTCGATTACCGACGACGAAGCGCTGCAGGCCTTCCACGATACCTGCCGCATCGAAGGCATCATTCCGGCGCTGGAATCGGCGCACGCGATCGCCTACGCCTTCAAGCTGGCGGCGACGCTGCCGAAGGACAAGCTGATCCTGGTGAATCTGTCGGGACGCGGGGACAAGGACATGCACACGGTGGCCGAACGGATGGGGCTCGATTTCAGCTGATGCCCTTGAACGCGTGGACGGCATCGCCTTCCACGCTACCGTTATTCATCACCCAACATATAAAAACACCATGTCCCGAATCGAATCGACTTTCGCCGCCCTGCGCGCGAACAAAAAAACCGGCCTCGTCACCTTCATCACCGCCGGCGACCCCGGTCCCGAGATGACCGTCCCCCTGATGCACGCGCTGGTCGCGGGCGGGGCCGACGTCCTGGAACTGGGCGTTCCGTTTTCCGACCCGATGGCCGAGGGCCCGGTCATCCAGCGCGCCTGCGAGCGCGCCCTCAAATTCGGCATCGGCTTGAACGATGTCTTCAACTACGTGCGCGAGTTCCGCCAGACCGACCCGGACACCCCGGTCGTCCTGATGGGCTACGCCAATCCGATCGAGCGCATCGGCCCCGACAACTTCATCCGCCTGGCAAAAGACGCGGGCGCGGACGGCGCCATCGTGGTCGACTATCCGCCCGAAGAATGCGAAGCCTTTGCCGACGCCATGCGCGCCAACGGCCTGGACCTGATCTTCCTGCTGGCGCCGACCTCCACCGAGGAGCGCATCCGCCAGGTGGCGCGCTATGGCAGCGGCTTCAGTTATTACGTCTCGCTCAAGGGCGTGACCGGCGCCGGCACCATCGACACCGACGACGTGGCGCGCCGCGTGGCCGCGATCCGCGAACACGTCAGCCTGCCGATCGGCGTGGGCTTCGGCATCCGCGACGCCGCCACGGCCAAAGCGGTGGCCTCGGTGGCGGACGCGGTCGTGATCGGCAGCCGCATCATCCAGGAGCTGGAGGACACGCCGAAGGAGGGCGGCCCGGAAGCGGTGCGCGCCTTCTGCGCCGGCATCCGCGCCGCGCTCGACAGCTAGTAACACCGCACGCGCGCAACACCCCACGCCGGCATGGCCCTCGCCATCGCCGGCGTTTTCACTTGTCTCCTTGCTCCCGAGTACGGTACATTAACCAAACTCAATCTTGCATGGAAGACACAGCATGAAGAAGCAGCTCGCCAGCGTATCCACCTTCCACAACGCCAAGCTGATGGCGGTGATCTACCTGCTGTTCTCGATTCCCTTTGTCCTGATCATGGCCATTCCCATCCTGATGAGCGAAGGCGCGGGCGGCTCGCTGTTCGTCATGCTGCTCATGCCGGTGCTGTACACCATCTTCGGGTTCGTGTTCACCCTGATTGGCGCATGGGTGTATAACTTCATTGCGGCCCGCATCGGCGGCTTCGAATTCACGACAAGCGAGGTCGGCAAGCAATAATTGCCAAGCTGGCAAGCGGTCGACAAGCTGGACACTAGCGGCTACACTACGCCCAACTTTTAGATTGCCGCACAGGAGAAACATATGAGTTGGTTGGAAAAACTGCTGCCCCCACGAATCCAGCGCTCCGATGCCGCCAACCGCAAGACCATGCCCGAGGGCCTGTGGGTCAAGTGCCCATCGTGCGAAGCGGTGCTCTACCGCTCCGACCTCGAGTCGAACCTGCATGTCTGCCCGAAGTGCGACCACCACATGCGCATCCGCGCACGCAGCCGCCTCGACGGCCTGCTCGACGAAGGCGGCCGCTATGAAATCGGCCAGGAAACGCTGCCGGTCGATACCCTGAAGTTCAAGGACAGCAAGAAGTATCCGGACCGTCTCAAGGCCGCCATGGAAGCCACCGGCGAAACCGATGCGCTGATCGTCCAGGGCGGCTCCATCATGAGCCTGCCGGTCGTCGTGGCCTGCTTCGAATTCGAATTCATGGGTGGCTCGATGGGCTCGGTCGTCGGCGAGCGTTTCGTCCGCGGCGCCCAGGTTGCCCTGGAACAGAAAGTGCCGTTCATCTGCATCACCGCCACGGGCGGCGCGCGCATGCAGGAAGGCCTGCTGTCGCTGCTGCAAATGGCCAAGACCACCGCCATGCTGACCAAGCTGTCGGAAAAGAAACTGCCATTCATCAGCGTGCTGACCGATCCGACCATGGGCGGCGTCTCTGCCTCGTTCGCCTTCATGGGCGACGTCGTGATTGCCGAACCGAAAGCGCTGATCGGCTTTGCCGGCCCGCGCGTGATCGAAAACACCGTGCGCGAAAAGCTGCCGGAAGGCTTCCAGCGTGCCGAGTTCCTGGTGCAAAAGGGTGCCGTCGACATGATCGTCGACCGCCGCAAGATGCGTGAAGAAATCGCGCGCCTTCTGGCCCTGCTGCAGAACCAGCCTGCCGAAGTCGTCGCTTAAGGGCGCTTCGCATCACGGACATTCCAGCCGGCGATCTGCAATGCGGGTCGCCGGTTTTTCGTTTCAACGCATTTACCTTTCCATTCCATGCTTCCCAACACCTTGCCCGAGTGGCTGGCGCTGATCGAGTCGCGCCACGCCGAAACCCATATCGACATGGGCCTGGACCGCGTCCGCGCCGTCAAGGAACGCATGGCGCTGCAGTTTGCCTGTCCCGTCATCATGGTGGCCGGCACCAACGGCAAGGGCTCGACTTGCGCGATGCTCGAGTCGGTCCTGCTGCATGCTGGCTACCGCGTGGGCCTCTACATCAAGCCGCACTTCCTCGACTTTAACGAGCGCGCCCGCATCAATGGCGAGATGGCCAGCGACGCCATGCTGGTGGAAAGCTTCGATTTCGTGGAAAGCCGGCGCGGCGATATTGCGCTGACCTATTTCGAATTCACGACGCTGGCGATCATGCACCTGATCTCGCAAGCCGGCGTCGATGTCGCCATTCTCGAAGTGGGCCTGGGCGGACGGCTGGACGCGGTGAACGTGGTCGACGCCGATGTGTCGATCGTCACCAGCATCGACATCGACCATTCGGCTTATCTGGGCGACACGCGCGAGGAAATCGGGTTCGAAAAAGCGGGTATTTTCCGCGCTGGCAAAACCGCGATCTGCAGCGACCCGCTGGCGCCGCAATCGCTGATCCAGCACGCCGCCGATATTGATGCCGACCTGTGGCTGATCGGGCGCGATTTCAACTTCCAGGGCGACCAGCAGCAGTGGAGCTATGGCGGGCGCACCCAGCGTCGCAATTCGCTGGCCTATCCGGCCCTGCGCGGCGCCAACCAGTTGTTGAACGCCTCGGCCGCGCTGGCCGCCCTTGAAGCGCTGCGCATGCAATTGCCATGCGGCGCGCAGGAAGTGCGCACCGGGCTTGCACTGGTGGAGCTGCCGGGCCGCTTCCAGGTGCTGGCCGGGCGTCCGACCACGGTGCTCGACGTCGCCCACAATCCGCACGCCTCCGCCACCCTGGCCCAGAACCTCGGCGCCATGGGCTTTCACCGCTATACCTATGCCGTGTTCGGCATCATGGACGACAAGGACATCGCCGGCGTGATTGCGCCGATGGCCGGCTTGGTCGACCACTGGTGCGTCACCGACCTGCCGTCGCCGCGTTCCGCCGGGAGCGTGCTGCTTGCCGAAAAGGTCGCCGCATTGCGCCCGGCCGGCGCCAAGGACGCCGACTTTTCAGTCACCGCCTTCGCCGATCCGGCCGCCGCTTTCGCAAATGCGGTGAGCCGTGCCGAGGAGAATGATAGAATTGTGGTCTTTGGCTCGTTCTACACCGTCGCCGGCGTGATGGCCGCCCGAAAAAACTCTCTTCACTGACATACAGACGCATGGGCTTGTTCTCGATTTTCAGTAAAAACAAGCAAGAAAGCACCGCCCAGGACAGTGGCCGTTTTTCGCGCGACGATGACGACTTCGGGCAGCAGGCCCGCGCCAAGCGCGCCAGCCACGCCAATTCCGCGAACGAAAGCGGGCAGGGCGGTTCGCGCCGCAGCCGCAGCGGAGGCGACCCGATGCTGCCGGAAAAGAAGCGCGCACGGCGCCGCCTGGTAGGGGCTGTCGCGCTGGCACTGGCCGCCGCAATTGGCTTGCCGATGCTGCTCGATTCCGAACCGCGTCCCCTGGCCGGCGACATCGCCATCCAGATTCCCTCGAAAGATAAAGCGCCCCCGCTGCCGATGCCGGCCAGCCCGGTGCCGGCCGCCGACAGCGTCGACCAGGACGAGGAAATCATCGCACCGCCGCCGCTGACGACGCCGGACGCGCGCAGCACCGAACCGGCCACCGCCAAGGCGCCCGCGGCCGTGGACGAGCCGCCGCCCCTGGTCTACAGCGAGCGCGAGGTCAAGCCCGTCAAGCCGGAGCCGAAGCTCGTCGAGCGCAAGCCCGAACCGAAGCCCGAGCGCAAGCTTGCCGACAAGCCGGTCGAGAAACCGGCTGCGAAAAAGCCGGAAGAAAAACCGGTCGCCCCGCGCCCGAAAGAGTCCGATGCCGCGCGCGCCCTGGCGCTGCTGGAAGGCAAACCTGCCGCCAAGCCGGCCGAGACCCACCCGCGCGCGGAGAACAAGGCCGAGGCCAACCAGCGCTATGTGGTGCAGGTGGCGGCCCTGGCGACCCAGGAAAAAGTCGACGAATTGCAGGCACGCCTGCGCGCCGGCGGCATCAGCTCCTTCACCAAAAAATCCGGCGCCCTGATCAAGGTGCAAGTGGGACCCTTCAGCAGCCGCGAGGAAGCCGATAAGGCGAAGGCCAGGTTGAGCAGCCTGGGCCTGGGTGGCTTCCTGGTTCCGGTCTGATGCGCATTTGCTTACTGTGACAATTTTCGATTACCTCGTCCTGTTCGTGCTGGTGGCCTCGGTGGTGATCAGCACCATGCGCGGCCTGGTCAAGGAAATCCTGTCGCTGACAGGCTGGATCGTCGCTTTCGTGGTCGCCAATGCATATGGCGCGCGCCTCGCGCCGCTGTTACCGGATATGATTCCCGGCGACACGGCGCGCCTGATCGTGTCCTTCGTCGCCCTGTTCCTCGGCGTGCGCATTCTGATGGGCCTGTTATCCCTGGCCATCGGCGCCCTGATCGAAGCGTCCGGCCTGTCCCTGGCGGACCGGGGCCTCGGCGGCCTGTTCGGCCTGGCGCGGGGGATTGTAATCGTGCTTGCCGCCGTCATATTGTGTTCCATGACCGCCATTCCCCAGCAAGCTTTCTGGAAAGACGCGCTGTTGGCCCCCCTGGCCGAGGCCGGCGCGCGCACCGTCAAGCCCTTTCTCCCTGCTGCGCTGGCGCAGCACCTGAAATTTTGACCTCATCGCGTTTTAAGATTTCCATTTTTTAAATCTTCCGTAACAGCATTCAGTTTTTAGGAGCGCACCATGTGTGGCATCGTCGGCGTCGTCTCGCAAACCCCCGTCAACCAGTTGTTGTATGACGCATTGTTGCTGTTGCAGCACCGCGGCCAGGACGCAGCGGGGATTGCAACCAATCACAGCAGCATGTTTTCGATGTACAAGGCCAACGGTCTCGTGCGTGACGTGTTCCGCACCCGTAACATGCGTTCGCTCCAGGGCAATACCGGTATCGGCCACTGCCGCTATCCGACGGCCGGCTCGTCGAGCGAGGAAGAAGCGCAGCCCTTCTACGTGAACGCCCCCTTCGGCATCACGCTGGCGCACAACGGCAACCTGACCAACCAGGCCGAATTGAAGGAAGCGCTGTTCCACAACGACCGCCGCCACATCAATACCGGCTCGGACTCGGAAGTGCTGCTCAACGTGCTAGCGCACGAGATCCAGGAAGCGGCCGACGGCTATTCGCTCGACGCCGACGCCGTCTTCAAGGCGGTCGGCGAAGTGCACCGCCGCGTGCGCGGCGCCTACGCGGTGGTGGCGCAGATCGCCGGCCACGGCTTGCTGGCTTTCCGCGATCCTTACGGCATCCGTCCGCTGTGCCTGGGCATGAACGAGGGCGAAAACGGCGTCGAATACATGGTGGCCAGCGAATCGGTCGCCCTGGAAGGCATTGGTTTTCGTTTCGTGCGCGACATCGCGCCGGGCGAAGCCGTGTTCATCGACTCGAACAGCGTCCTGCACGAGCGCCAATGCGCCGAGAATCCGTCGCTCAATCCCTGCGCTTTCGAGTACGTGTATCTGGCGCGTCCGGATTCGGTGATCGACGGCGCCTCGGTCTACGCGACGCGCCTGAAAATGGGCGAATACCTGGCCGATAAAATTCGCAAGGAAATCCCGGTCGAGGAGATCGACGTCGTGATGCCGATCCCGGATTCCTCGCGCCCGGCGGCAATCCAGCTGGCCCTGAAACTGGGCATCGAATACCGCGAAGGCTTCATTAAGAACCGCTACATCGGCCGCACCTTCATCATGCCGGGTCAGGGCATGCGCAAGAAATCCGTGCGCCAGAAGCTGAACGCCATCGGTTCCGAGTTCAAGGACAAGAACGTGCTGCTGGTCGACGACTCGATCGTGCGCGGCACCACCAGCCGCGAGATCGTGCAGATGGCGCGCGAAGCGGGCGCACGCAAAGTGTTCTTCGCGTCGGCGGCGCCGCCGGTGCTGTTCCCGAACGTCTACGGCATCGACATGCCGACCCGCGACGAGCTGATCGCCTACGGGCGCACGGTGGAAGAGGTCTGCGCCGAGATCACGGCCGACCGCCTGGTCTACCAGGACATCGAGGCCCTGAAGCGTTCGATCTCGGACGTCAACCCGGCGCTGACCAACTTCGAGGCCTCGTGTTTCGATGGCGTGTACGTGACGGGCGACGTGACGCCGGCCTATCTCGACCAGCTCGAATCGGCGCGCCACAATGGCGGCAAGCCGAAGCAGGAAGACGAGGTAAGGACCCAGTTGAACCTGAACCCGCCGGTCGCCGCCGAATAAGCCGGGCGTGACACCATGAGCGACAAGAAAAACTACGGTTTCACGACCACCATCCTGCACAACGACCGCCGCAAGGCGATCGAGCAGGGCTCGCTGCACAAGCCCGTCCATACCTCGGTCGCGTTCGGCTACAACGACGCGCGCCAGCTGGCTTCGGTGTTCCAGGGCAAGGAGCCGGGCTTCCGCTATGGCCGCCAGGGTAATCCGACGGTGTCCGCGCTCGAGGACAAGATCACGAAGATGGAAGACGGCGTGGCCAGCCTGTGCTTCGGCACCGGCATGGCGGCCATCGGCGCGCTGTTCCAGGCGCTGCTGAAGGAAGGCGACCACATCGTCTCCTCCTCCTTCCTGTTCGGGAACACCAACAGCCTCTGGCAGACGGTGGCGGGGCAGGGCGTGGCGGTCGACTTCGTCGATGCGACCGATGTGGGCAATGTCGAAGCGGTGTTGAAATCGAACACCCGCATGGTGTTCGTGGAGACGATCGCCAATCCGCGTACCCAGGTCGCCGACCTGGCCCGCATTGGCGAGCTGTGCCGTGCGCGCGGCATCCTGTACGTGGTCGACAACACGATGACCACGCCGTATTTGTTCCGTCCGAAAGCCGTCGGCGCCGGCCTGGTCGTCAATTCCTTAACGAAATCGATCGCCGGCCACGGCATCGCGCTCGGCGGCGCACTCACCGATACGGGTCTGTTCGACTGGAGCGCTTTCCCGAACATCGCCGCCAATTTCCGCAAGCAGCCCAGCAGCGCCCAGGGCATGGCCCAGCTGCGTGCGAAAGCCCTGCGCGACTTCGGCGCGGCCCTCGGGCCGGAAGCGGCGCACCACATCGCGGTCGGCGCCGAAACCCTGGCGCTGCGCATGGAGCGCACCTGCGCCAATGCGCTGGCGCTGGCGCAGATGCTGCAAGGCGACCAACGCGTATCGGCTGTCCACTACCCGGGCCTGGCCTCGCATCCGCAGCATGGCCTGACGAGCGAGCTGTTCCGCTCCGCCGGCTCGCTGCTGAGCTTCGAGCTGCGCGAGGACATTGATCCCTTCGACTACCTGAACCGCCTGCAGCTGGCCATCCCCGCCAGCAACCTGGGCGACACGCGCACCCTCGTCATTCCGGTGGCGCACACGATCTTCTTCGAGATGGGCGCCGAGCGCCGCGCCAGCATGGGCATCGCCGAATCGCTGATCCGGGTGTCGGTGGGTATCGAGGACCCGGCGGACTTGCTGGAAGACTTCAGGGCCGCCCTGAGCGCCTGATGTAAAGCCGTGCAACCCCGGTTGAGCAGGGTGGGGCTGCGCGGTATGATGAGCCTTTACCCGGAAGCGTCTGTCACATGAAGAAACTGTTGCTGTGCCTGGCATTGAGCCTGTGCATCCCGGCCTACGCCGATGAGCTGGCCGACGCGAACGCCCTGTTCGCAAAAAAATCCTACCCGGAAGCGCTGCGCCTGTATACCAAGCTCGGCAATGCAGGCAATGTCGAAGCGCAGCAGCACCTGGGCGAAATGTACTGGTATGGCGAAGCCGGTGCCGTCGACGAGGCCAAAGCGGAGAGCTGGTTCCGCAAGGCCGCGGCCAAAGGCAATGCGGTGGCAATCGCCTCGCTCGACCTCATGAAGCAACGCCTTGCACGCCAGGCCGAGATCACGCAATGGGTCGAGCGTTACCAGGGCGAGGATCTCAAGAGCGGCAAGTTCAGCTGCGCCGCGCCGCGCATTCCCGCCATTTCGAAGCAGAGCGACGAGATCGATCGCGTGAATGCCAACATTTCCAAGTGGCAGAGCTGCTACAACGCCTATGTGGCGAACCTGAACGCTGCGTTCCCCCTGACCAAGCGCATTCCGCCTGACATCGCCAAGCTGATGAACCAGGTCGAAACGACGCGCGTCAACGAGCGCCTGCGCCTGGTGCAGGAAAACCTGGCCGAGGAAGCGCGCGTCAGCTCCAAGCTGGTGCTGGCGGACCTGGATGCCTGGCGCGCGGCGACCGAGGCCTATGTCAAGGAGCACAACGCCATCGTCGGCACAGCACCGTCTGCCGAGCGTGCGCGCGACATCGAGGCGCGCAAGAGCAACTACAGTCAGGGCGGCAAATAAGCAGCCGCAAGACGAAAAAAAAGTCGCGCGAGCGACTTTTTTTTACGTCCGGCTTTCTTAATGCCAGCTGCGCATCAGGCCAACGGCCAGGCCTTCGAGCGCGAACTCGTCGCCCGGTTCGACCCGGATCACCTTGAAGTCCGGATTTTCCGGCAGCAGTTCGATCGTCTCGCCGGTCTTGCGGTAGCGCTTGACGGTGACGTCGTCGCCGATGCGGGCCACGACGATCTGGCCGTTCTTGGCGCTGTCGATCTTTTTGACGGCGAGGAAATCGCCATCCATGATGCCGGCGTCGCGCATCGACCAGCCGCGCACCTTCAGCAGGAAATCGGGACGGGCGCCGAACATGGCCGGGTCGACGTTATAGGTGGCTTCGACGTGTTCCTGCGCCAGGATGGGCGAGCCCGCTGCGACGCGGCCGACCAGCGGCAGCGACATGAGCAGGGCGGCCGGCACGTGCGGCACATCCGGCACGGGATCGCGCAGCGAGGCGCCGATCAGGCGGATGCCGCGCGAGGTGCCGGAAACGATTTCGATCGCCCCTTTGCGCGCCAGCGCCTGCAGGTGCTCCTCGGCGGCATTGGCCGACTTGAAGCCCAACTCCCTGGCGATTTCGGCGCGGGTCGGCGGGAAGCCGGTATTGTCGATCGCTTCCCGAATGAGGTTCAGGATCTGTTCTTGCCTTGCGGTGAGCTTGAGCATGGTGATACGGGCACGGTTGTATGAGTAGACTGTATTTTTGTACAGTATTTCGGGGAATGCAAGGGAAATCCGCGATTTTTAACATTTCCTTGTCGGCAAGGTGTCGCAGCGCAGCGACGCGGGGTCCTTCGGCGCTGGTGATTGCGCTGACGGGCCAGGCGCGCTATAATTGCCGGCTTTCCCTTCCCACACTCGTCTTGACGCCGAGGTGGGCATTTGTTTAAACGTCCTCAAGGAGTGTTGCATGCGTCATTATGAAATCGTTTTTATCGTCCACCCGGACCAAAGCGAGCAAGTCCCGGCGATGATCGAGCGTTACAAAGCCAGCGTCACCGCACGCGGCGGTAACATCCATCGCGTCGAAGACTGGGGCCGTCGTCAGATGGCTTACCAGATCCAGAAGCTGCCGAAGGCACACTACATCTGCATGAACATCGAGTGCGACAACGAGACCCTGGTCGAGCTGGAAACCGCATTCAAGTTCAATGATGCCGTGCTGCGTCATCTGACCGTGAAGATGAAGAAAGCTGAAACGACCCCATCGCCAATGATGAAGTCGGTCCAGCGCGAAGACGCAGCCAAGAGCCACCGCGCAGAAGCCCCAGCCCCATCGGCTCCTGCTGCTGCTCCGGCCCCAGCTGCTGCCTAATTTTTCTTCGCCAGGAATCGTGAACCCGCAGTGAACCAGTTACAAGTCGTCGCGACGATTGCTGAACGCGACGTACTGCGCTACACCCCCGCCGGCGTGCCGGTCGTTTCGGCAATCCTGATGCACAGTTCGCAACAGGTCGAGGCAGGGGTGGGCAGGCTGGTCGAGTTCGAAATTGCCGCGTTCGCCGCGGGTGAAATTTCGGGCCGCTTCGCCAGCGCAGAGCTGGGCGCCGCGCACCAGTTCACGGGATTTTTGGCCAGGAAGAACCGCAACAGTAAAGCCCTGGTGTTTCACATCATTGATTTTAGTGCCGCCGCTTGAATGAGCGGCCACCTTTTAGATACAGGAGCCTCAAATGGCATTCGGTAAAAAGTTCGACAAAAACAAAGCAAAAGAAAAACTGAAGCGCAAACAGCAGAATCCGCTGTTCAAGCGTAAGAAATTCTGCCGCTTCACCGCTGCAAACGTGGAACAGGTCGATTACAAAGACGTCGACACCCTGAAGGACTTCGTCCAGGAAAACGGCAAGATCATGCCGGCACGTCTGACCGGCACCAAGGCGCACTACCAGCGCCAGGTCGACACCGCGATCAAGCGCGCACGCTACCTCGCGCTGCTGCCGTACACCGACCTGCACCACGGTTAATCCGCGGCGTACAGATCAGAACTTCTGGAGAAAAATATGCAAATTATCCTTTTGGAAAAAGTTGTTAACGTCGGCAACCTGGGCGACGTGGTCAAGGTCAAGGACGGTTACGCACGTAACTTCCTGATCCCGCAAAAGATGGCCCGCCGCGCTACCACCTCGGCTGTCGCCGAGTTCGAAGTCAAGCGCGCCGAGCTGGAAAAAGCTGCTGCTGAAAAGCTGTCGGCTTCGCAAGCCCAGGGCGACAAGCTGACCGGCATGACCATCACCATCGGCCAGAAAGCCGGCGTTGACGGCCGTCTGTTCGGTTCGGTCACCAACTTCGACATCGCCGAAGCGCTGAGCAAGCAAGGCTTCGCAGTTGAAAAAGCACAGGTTCGCATGCCTACCGGTCCTCTGAAGAGCACCGGCGAGCACCCAGTTGCTGTTGCCCTGCACACCGACGTCGTCGTGGAAATCACGGTTGCTGTCGTTGGCGAAGCTGCTTAATAAAGCATCGACGCACACCGCGCAAGAGGTTGTTGCGTGAAAGAAAAAGCCGGGTTCGCCCGGCTTTTTTTATTGTCAGAATCTCCCCAATTATTTCAGCCGTGTGACGGGAGAGGTTATAATGCCCGCCATGAATAACCCCGCAGATCCGCAGATCGAGTCGCTGCGCATTCCCCCGCATTCCATCGAAGCAGAACAGTCCGTCATCGGCGGCCTGCTGCGCGATAATGCGGCGTGGGACCGCATTGCCGACTTCAGCCACGCGGACGACTTCTACCGCTACGATCACCGCATCATCTTCGAACAGATGGTGCGCCTGATTAACAGCGGCAAACCAGCCGACGTCATCACTGTCTACGAAGCCATGGTTTCGCTGGGCAAGGCCGAGGACGTGGGCGGCCTGCAATACCTGAACGCGATGGCGCAAAACACGCCGTCCGCCGCCAACATCCGCCGCTATGCCGAGATCGTGCGCGACCGCGGCATCCTGCGCAAACTGATCACCGTGGCCGACGAAATTTCCGGCAACGCGTTCAATCCCCAAGGCAAGGAAGT
The DNA here is from genome assembly GCF_059134155.1 of Massilia sp. FBCC-B171. Lineage (NCBI taxonomy): Bacteria > Pseudomonadati > Pseudomonadota > Betaproteobacteria > Burkholderiales > Oxalobacteraceae > Massilia > Massilia sp. FBCC-B171. Next base: position 1,685,821 of record NZ_CP101443.1, read on the forward strand.
CAAGCAGATGCTTGACGAAGCCGAGTCGAAAATCTTCGCCATCGCCGAATCCGGCGCGCGCGGCGCCCAGGGCTGGAATCCGATCCAGCCGCTGCTGACCCAGGTGGTCGAGCGCATCGATGAACTCTATTCGCGCGAAAACCAGGGCGAAATCACGGGTGTGCCGACCGGCTTCATCGACCTCGACCGCATGACTTCAGGCCTGCAGCCGGGCGACCTGGTGATCGTCGCCGGCCGTCCGTCGATGGGCAAGACCGCGTTCTCGGTGAACATCGGCGAGAACGTCGCGATCGAAGCGGGCTTGCCGGTGGCGATCTTCTCGATGGAGATGGGCGGCACCCAGCTGGCCATGCGTATGCTCGGCTCGGTCGGCCAGCTCGACCAGCACCGCCTGCGTACCGGCCGCCTGAACGACGAGGATTGGCCGCGCCTGACGCACGCCATCCAGAAAATGAACGACGCCCAGGTCTATATCGACGAGACGCCGGCGCTGAACCCGATCGAGATGCGCGCTCGCGCGCGCCGCCTTGCCCGCCAGTGTGGCAAGCTCGGCCTTATTATCGTCGACTACCTGCAGCTGATGCAGGGTAGCCAGCCGGGCGATAACCGCACCGCCGAGATCTCCGAGATTTCTCGCTCGCTCAAGGGCCTGGCCAAAGAACTGCATTGCCCGGTCATCGCCCTGTCGCAGCTGAACCGCGCGCTGGAACAGCGCCCGAACAAGCGTCCCGTGATGTCCGACTTGCGCGAATCCGGCGCAATCGAGCAGGATGCGGACGTGATCATCTTCCTGTATCGCGACGAGGTCTACAACCCCGACTCGCCCGATAAAGGTACCGCCGAAATCATCATCGGCAAACAGCGTAACGGTCCAATCGGCGCGGTCCGCCTGACCTGGATCGGCCAGTACACCAAGTTTGGCAACTACAGCGGTAACCTCGCCGTCTACCAGGGCGATTAAGCCGATATTGCGCCGCCGGGACCGCTGGTCCCAGCCCCTCGCAGTCCCAAGAGTTTTATCACGGAGAATCTTTAATGTTTGGACGCCTGATGCCCACCGAGGGCAAGTTTTTTGATTTGTTCAACCAGCACGCCGCGCTGTGCGTGAAGGGTGCGCATGAAATGGTTGGCCTGATGACCAACTTCGACGACCTGGAAACCCGCACCCATGCCGTCGAGAGCATCGAAAAGCAGGCGGACAAGGTCACCTACGCATGCGTGGACCTGCTGCACAAGACTTTCATTACCCCGATCGACCGCGACGACATCCACAAGCTGATCACCCGCATGGATGACATCCTGGACATGATGGAAGACGCGGCCCAGACCGTCTCGCTGTACGACCTGCACGGCGTCACGCCGGAAGCCAAGCGCCTGGCCGAGCTGTGCCTGGCCTGCTGCGAACGCGTGCAGGCGGCCGTCGGCCTGCTGCACGACATGGGCAACGCCCAGAAGATCGTCGCCATCTGCGAAGAAATCGACCGCCTGGAGTCGGACGCCGACCACGTGATGCGCGCCGCCATGAGCAAACTGTTCCGTGACGAACCGGACGTGCGCAACCTGATCAAGATGAAGGCGATCTACGAGATCCTCGAGACCGTCACCGACCGCTGCGAAGATGTCGCCAACATCATCGAAGGCATCATCGTCGAGAACGCGTAACGCGCGCGTACAACAAGAACAATTATGGAACATTTAACTATCAGCATTTATGTGCTGGGCGGGCTCGTGCTGCTCGCACTGATCTTCGACTTCATGAACGGCTTCCACGACTCGGCGAACGCGATCGCCACCGTGGTGTCGACCGGCGTGCTGAAGCCGCAGTCGGCGGTTGCGATGGCCGCCTTCTTCAACTTCATCGCCATTTTCGTGGTCAGCATGAAGGTCGCGCAAACGATCGGCAAAGGCACGATCGATCCGGCGGTGGTGGACCATTACGTGATTTTCGGGGCGCTCGTGGGCGCCATCGTCTGGAACATCATCACCTGGTACTACGGCATTCCATCCTCGTCCTCGCATGCGCTGATCGGCGGCCTGGTCGGCGCCGCTGTGGCCAAGTCGGGTACCGGCGCCCTGATCTCTGCCGGCCTGCTGAAGACGGTGATGTTCATCGTGATCGCGCCGATCATGGGCTTCCTGCTGGGATCGATCATCATGCTACTGGTGGCCTGGATTTTTGTGCGGTCCACGCCGCGCAAGGTTGACGTCTGGTTCCGCCGTCTGCAGCTGGTCTCGGCGGCCGGCTACTCGCTGGGCCACGGTGGCAACGACGCGCAAAAGACCATGGGCATCATCTGGATGCTCCTGATCGCCGCCGGCGTCACCAGCCCGGACGACGCGCTGCCACCGGCCTGGGTGATCATCTCCTGCTACGCGGCAATCGCCTTCGGGACGCTGTTCGGCGGCTGGCGCATCGTCAAGACCATGGGCCAGAAGATCACCAAGCTCAAACCGGTCGGCGGCTTCTGCGCCGAAACGGGCGGCGCGATCACGCTGCTGATGGCCAGCTTCTTCGGCATCCCGGTCTCGACCACCCACACCATCACCGGCGCCATCGTCGGCGTGGGCGCCTCGCAAAAGGCCTCGGCCGTGCGCTGGGGCGTGGCGGGCAGCATCGTCTGGGCCTGGATCTTCACCATTCCGGCGTCGGCCTTCATGGCGGCGATCGCCTGGTGGGTCGGCAAGCACATCATGTAAGCGTTTCTGATTCATGCGAAAGCCCGGCATTGCCGTAATGCCAGTCAGTTAAGGGCTTGACGAGCTGACGGCAGCGACTAAAACGGATTCACGATCAACGTGAATCCGTTTTTCATTATGGCTCGCCAACTCGACATGGACTATGCAGCAACCCTGGCACCGCATGAGTTCGACCGTTTTGCCAGTCTGATCGATCCAACTTGGATCGATGAAGCACTGCAGCAAACCAAGACCGTTTCAGTTCGACGCCGTCGTTTGCCTGCAGAGCGCATGGTTTGGCTAGTTATCGGCCTCGCCTTGTTTCGCAACGAACCGATATGGCACATCGTGCAGCAGCTTGATCTTGCTGAGGGTCCGACTTCAACTGCGCCCGTCCCTAGTGCCGCAGTGGCTGGACGGGAACGGCTGGGGGAAGCACCACTAGCGTGGTTGTTCGAGCGGTTGGCAAGTACGTGGAGTAATCAGGACACGCCGAACCGAGAGCTTTTTCAAGGCCTACGCACCTACGCAGTTGATGGCGTAGTCTGGTCAATTCCCGATACACCGGCCAATGCTGCACAATTTGCTCACCCCAATGGCGGCGGCGGCAGTGGTGCTTGGCCGCAGCTGCGCGCTGTGTGTTTGATGGATACCTATAATTACTTGGTTCGTGGTGCCAGTTTTGGCGACTTCCTTACCGGCGAACTTACTCTTGCAAAGCCACTCGTGCAGAAAGTCCCGGATAATTCGTTGACGATCTTCGATCGCGCCTACTTCTCTGCTGCGTTTCTACTCGATTGGCAGCAGGCGGGCGAGCAAAGGCATTGGCTCATGCGCGCCAAGACACCATTGCGCTACGAAGTCGTGCACGAATTTTCTCCGGACGACTACTTGGTACGTCTACCCGTATCGCAGCCGACATCGGCGAAGCCAAGGCCCATTTCACTGAGCTCGAGCGCAGGAGCAACCTCGATGCGCTGACCGGCTTGCCGAACCGCTACTGGGTCCAGCAGTACCTGCCGCAGGCGATCGAGCGCGCGCGGGTCGATGGACGCGGCCTGGCCGTGCTGTTCATCGACCTCGACGGCTTCAAGACGGTCAACGACGCACTCGGGCATGCCGCCGGCGACGAGCTGCTGCGCACCGTCGGCAAGCGCCTGAAGATCGCGGTACGCCCGCGCGACCACGTGGTGCGCCTCGGCGGCGACGAGTTCGTGGTCGTGCTGGAACAGGTCGGCGGCCACGACGACGTCGAGCACGTTGCCGGGCGCCTGCTGGCGTCGTTTCGCGACGGCTTCCATTTGCAGCATGCGACCCATGTGCTGGGTGCATCGATCGGCATCAGCCTGTTTCCCGAGCATGGCGAGGACGCCGAGACCCTGCTCAAGCATGCGGACATCGCGATGTATTCCGTCAAAACGGAAGGCAAGGGCGCCTTCCGCTTCTTCCAGGCGCGTTTTTTCGAGGCGATCCGCACCCGGCTCGAGCTGGAAATGGAGCTGCGGCGCGCGCTCGACCAGCACCAGTTCGTTGTCCACTACCAGCCGCGCGTGGACCTGGCCACCGGCACGGCCTCGAGCATGGAGGCGCTGGTGCGCTGGGAGCGGCCGGGCAGCGGGCTGACAGGGCCGGACCACTTCATTCCCCTGCTCGAAGAAACCGGCCTCATCATGCGGCTGGGCGAACAGGTGATCGACAGCGTCTGCCGCCAGCTGGCGCGCTGGGCGCGCGACGGCGCGGTGCTGCTGCCGGTGTCGGTGAACGTCTCGCCGCGCCAGTTCAGCCAGTCCGACATCCTGGCCCAGTTCCGCAGCGCCATTGCACGCCACGGCATCGATCCGGCGCTGCTGGAAATCGAAGTCACCGAGTCCTCGATGATGCAGGAGGGAATTGGCGAATCGGCCGTGTTCGGTCAACTGCGCGAGCTCGGCATCAAGCTGTGCATCGACGACTTCGGCACCGGCTATTCGTCGCTCTCGCAGCTGCAGAAGCTGCGTTTTGACGTCCTCAAGATCGACCGCGCCTTTATCCAGCGCATCGAGCAGGCGGAAGGCGACACCCTGATCGCCTCGATGATCGCGATGGCCCATGCACTGGGCATGCGGGTGGTCGCCGAGGGCGTCGAGAACCGCCGGCAGATGGTGCTTCTCAGGACCTTGGGCTGCGACGAAGGGCAGGGCTATTTCTTTTCGCGGCCGATGGCGCCCGGGGAACACCAGCCGGCCAGCGAACGCGAGTTCGAGCCGGCGATCTGGGTGAAGTCGTGATTCCGCGCGTGCGCGAGCCGGTTGAACGCGTGGGCGGGGGACCCGCCCACCCTACGGCTCGATCGGGAATGTGTCTGGCATACCGGTAGGGTGGGCGGGTTCCCCGCCCACGCGTCGATAGGTAGTGCTTGAACGAGCGCCTGACGTTCCGGCGGACGTAAAAAAAAACCTGCGGGCCTTGCGGCGCGCAGGTTTTTGGTGAAGCGAAAAACGCTTACAGCACGTCGCTCGCGTGATCCGCCAGGCGCGAACGCTCGCCGCGGGCCAGCGTCACGTGGCCGCTGTGGCTCCAGCCCTTGAAGCGGTCGACCACATAGGTCAGGCCGCTCGAACCTTCGGTGAGGTAAGGCGTATCGATCTGCGCGATGTTACCCAGGCACAGGATCTTGGTGCCGGGACCGGCGCGCGTGACCAGGGTCTTGACCTGTTTCGGCGTCAGGTTCTGCGCCTCGTCGATGATCAGGAACTTGTTCACGAAGGTGCGGCCGCGCATGAAGTTGAGCGACTTGATCTTGATGCGCGAGCGGATCAGGTCCTGCGTGGCAGCGCGGCCCCAGTCGCCGGCGTCGGAATCGGACTTGTTCAGCACTTCGAGGTTGTCGTCGAAGGCGCCCATCCATGGCGACATCTTCTCTTCCTCGGTACCCGGCAGGAAGCCGATGTCTTCGCCGACCGGCACCGTCACGCGGGTGACGATGATTTCGTTGTAGAGCTTCGTTTCCAGCACCTGCGCCAGGCCCGCCGCCAACGCCAGCAGGGTCTTGCCCGTACCGGCCTGGCCGAGCAGGGTGACGAAATCGCATTCCGGGTCCATCAACAGGTTCAGCGCGAAGTTCTGCTCGCGGTTGCGCGCGGTGATGCCCCAGACGCTGTTCTTGGTGTGGCTGTAGTCGCGCAGCACGCGCAGGACGGCGGTCTTGCCGTTGATTTCCTTAACCTGCGCATACATCGGCGCTTCGCCGCCGGAAGGCTCGAGGAAGACGAACTGGTTGGTCAGGAGGCTGGGAATGAAGGGGCCGTTCACGCGATAGAACGTCGCGTTGTTGCCGTTCTTGTTTTCCTGCCAGGACTCCATGTTCTTGCTGTGCTTGTCCCAGAAATCGTCCGGCAGCTGGACGATGCCCGAGTACAGCAGGTCGGTGTCTTCCAGCACGTGGTCGTTGAAATAATCCTCGGCCGGCAGGGCCAGCGCGCGCGCCTTGATGCGCATGTTGATGTCTTTCGACACCAGCACGATGGCACGGTCCGGCTGTTCGGCGGCCAGCGCCTTGACGACGCCCAGGATCTGGTTGTCGGCCTTGCCGACCGGAAGGCCTTCGGGCAGCAGGGGGCCGCTGTGCAGCTTGGTCTGGAAGAACAGGCGGCCCTTCGCATCCTTGTTGCCGAGCTTGGACAGTTCGATGCCGGACTCGATGCCGTCGTCGTCGATGTCGGCGATCAGGGCGTCGAGCGTGCGCGAGACCTGGCGGGCGTTGCGCGCCACCTCGGACATGCCTTTCTTGTGGTCGTCGAGTTCTTCGAGCGTCATCATCGGCAGGTAGACGTCGTGTTCCTCGAAACGGAACAGGCTGCTTGGATCGTGCATCAGGACATTCGTGTCGAGCACGAACACCTTGGTCTTGCCCGACCGGTCGGCCTTGCGGCTGGTCGAGGACTTGACGTTGACTTCGACCGGCTTGTGCTTGGCCGGATGCGGCTCGGCGATGTCGGTGTCCTTGAGCTTGGAGACCGTGCCGGTGTCGGCACGGGCCGGCCAGGTGGCCGACTCGCCTTGCGTGGATGGAACGGCGGCCAGCGGTGCGTTCTTTTCCTTGCGCGCGCGGCTCGATTTGGAAGCAGGTACGGCTTTACCGCTGATCAGGTCTTCGACAGGATCGGCTTCCACCGGCGCTGCGGCAATGGCGCGCACGGGGGATTTGCCGGCTTCGGCTTTCGGGTATTCATTTACCGGCAACAGCGTGGCCGGTTTGCTGGGCATTTTTGGTAGTGGCATCAGGTTCTCAATCTAAAAAAGTGGAGGACGCCTCGCGCCAGCGCGTCGTGCGACGCGCTGCCGGGCGGGATCGATGCAACTCGGGAGTAAAGCTGGAAACACGTTGGGGCGCAGGCCAGGGCTTGACGAGCCGGCGTGGCAGGCTGCGGGGTTGGAATGATGCTGAGATAAAAACGGTTGACTCAAAATGACGGGGTTCGTCCAGAAAGTTGAGCGATTAAGCCCGCCGTTTCAAGGCAGGCTCTTCACAAATTCGAGCACTTCATCGACGTGATCAGGAACCTTCACGCCACGCCATTCTTTCACCAATCGGCCGTGAGCGTCAACGACAAACGTACTGCGCTCGACCCCGCGCACTTGCTTTCCATACATCATTTTATTCTTCATCACACTGAACTGCTGGCACACCAGTTCGTCCGGGTCGGAGATCAGTTCGAAGGGCAGGCCGAGCTTGGACTTGAAACCCTCGTGCGAACGCAGCGAATCGCGGCTGATGCCATACACTTCGGCCCCGGCCGCCAGGAAAGCATCGTGCGCATCGCGAAACGCCAGGCTCTCGGTGGTGCAGCCCGGTGTGTTGTCTTTCGGGTAGAAATACAGCACCGTGTACTTGGCCGGACGCCCGCCGAGCTGGAAGGTCTGGTCGCCGGTCATGGCGGCGGAAAAGTTCTCTACGGTTGCTGCGCTGGGGCTGACGGCCACGGGGTTCTCCTGGTAGGGCAGGATCGGCCTCGTGCCATCCTGCATGGCGCTCATCATAATCGGGCTTCAAGACGGAGACCAGTCTAGCATGTCGATATGTCAATAGCCCATCCAATATGAGGGCTAAGTGCCACCATTCAATAGAGCAAGTTAGAGCGCCCAAGAAACCTGCCATGGCTGCGTTGCAGCGCCTCGCCGTACCTTCGTACTGTCTTCGCGGTCCGCCGATGCGGCACTGCGCCTTGCCCTGCCAGGTTTCTTGGGCGCTCTCAGACGCTCTCGATAATCAGCGCCAGCGTCACCTTGCGTCCTTCGCCCATCAAGACGTTATAGGTACGGCAGGCGGCCTGGCTGTCCATCGACTCGACGCCGGTGTGGCGCGCCGACAGGGCTTGGATCAGGCGCGGATGCACGAAGCGCTGGCGCTCGCCCGTGCCGAGGATGACGACATCCGGGGCGTCGAGCGCAATCTGCTCGAAGTGGGACGCCTCCAGGTCCTCGAAACGCTTGACCGGCCAGGCGCGCGGCGGGGCCTCCGGCATCACGATCAGGCTGTAGTCGAAACGCTGGGCGTTGATTTCCACGCCCGCGGCATCATAGCCGGTGACGGTCTGGTATTGTTGGGTGCTGTCGGAATGGAGCTTCATCGTAATAAACGCTGTCGGCGGGATGGGTTGCCATTGTAAGCTTTTCGTCACGTTTTCTGCAGCGCGCGCGCGGGGCGGGCCATAGGTTGCTTAAATCTGGCGCTTTCGGCAGAATGGTATTTTTCGCACTGCAACATGCGGGCAACGGCTAGTACCAAAAAGGTGACAATTTGCGACCGATTCTGAAATCGAACAAGCTCGACGACGTTTGCTACGAAATCCGCGGCCCGGCGCTGGAGCAGGCGCGCCAGATGGAAGACGACGGCCACAAGATCATCAAGCTCAATATCGGCAACCTCGCCGTATTCGGTTTCGATCCGCCCGATGAAATCATGCAGGACATGATCCGGAACATGCACGGCGCGGCCGGCTACACGGATTCGAAAGGCATGTTCGCCCCGCGCAAGGCGGTCATGCACTACACCCAGCAAAAGAAGATCGCCAATGTCGGCATCGACGATATTTATCTGGGCAATGGCGCCTCCGAACTGATCGTCATGTCGATGCAGGGCCTGCTCAATAACGGCGACGAAGTGCTGGTGCCGGCGCCGGATTATCCGCTGTGGACGGCGGCCGTGAGCCTGGCCGGCGGCGCGCCCGTGCATTACGTCTGCGACGAGCAGGCCGACTGGATGCCCGACATCGCCGACATGCGCAGGAAGATCACGCCGAACACGCGCGCGATCGTCGTCATCAACCCGAACAACCCGACCGGCGCGCTGTACCCGCGCGAAATCCTGCTCGAGATCGTCGAGCTGGCGCGCCAGCACAGCCTCATCATCTACGCCGACGAAATCTACGACAAGGTGCTTTACGACGGCCACCAGCACGATTCGATCGCCTCGCTGGCCGACGACGTGCTGTTCGTGACCCTGAACGGCCTGTCGAAGAATTACCGTTCCTGCGGCTACCGTGCCGGCTGGATGGTGGTCTCGGGCGAAAAGCGCCATGCGAAAGACTATATCGATGGCCTGAACATGCTGGCCTCGATGCGCCTGTGCGCGAATGCCCCGGGGCAGTTCGCGATCCAGACCGCGCTCGGCGGCTACCAGAGCATCAACGACCTGGTCGGCCCCGGCGGGCGCCTGCTCAGGCAGCGCGACCTCGCGCATAAATTACTGACCGATATTCCGGGTGTGACCTGCGTCAAGCCAAAAGCGGCCTTGTACATGTTCCCGCGCCTCGACCCGGCGATGTACCCGATCGCCGACGACCAGCAGTTCATCTGCCAGCTGCTGGGCGAGGAAAAAGTCTTGCTGGTGCAAGGCACGGGCTTCAACTGGAAGTCGCCAGACCACTTCCGGCTCGTGTTCCTGCCCAATTCCGACGACCTGACGGATGCCTGTGCACGCATCGCACGCTTCCTCGACGGTTACCGACGACGCCACGCGCGCTAATTCAATACGAATCGATCATGAAACCCATCAAAGTTGGCCTCCTCGGCATCGGCACCGTCGGTGCAGGCACCTTCAACGTGCTGCAACGTAACCAGGAAGATATCCGCCGCCGCGCCGGCCGCGGTATCGAGATCACCATGGTTGCCGCCCGCAACACCGAGCGTGCCGCACGCCTGACCAATGGCAGCTGCCAGATCGTCGACGATCCTTTCCTGGTGGTCGACAGCCCGGACGTCGACATCGTCGTCGAACTGATCGGCGGCTACGAATTGCCACGCGAACTGGTGCTGCGGGCAATTGCCAACGGCAAGCACGTGGTCACGGCCAACAAGGCCTTGCTGGCCTTGCACGGCAACGAGATCTTCGCCGCGGCGCAGGACAAGGGCGTGATGGTGGCCTTCGAGGCGGCCGTCGCCGGCGGCGTGCCGATCATCAAGGCGCTGCGCGAAGGGCTGACGGCCAACCGCATCGAATCGGTGGCCGGCATCATCAACGGCACCACCAATTTCATCCTGTCCGAGATGCGCGACAAGGGCCTGGATTTCGCCACCGTGCTCAAGCAGGCGCAGGAACTCGGCTATGCCGAAGCCGACCCTACCTTCGACATCGAAGGCGTCGACGCGGCCCATAAACTGACCATCATGTCGGCGATCGCCTTCGGCATCCCGGTACAGTTCGACAAGGCCCACGTCGAGGGCATCAGCGCGCTGCAGGCCGACGACATTCGCTACGCCGAACAGCTCGGCTACCGCATCAAGCTGCTCGGCATTACGCGCCGCGCCACGGTGGACGGCGTCGAAGGGATCGAGCTGCGCGTGCACCCGACCCTGATCCCGGCCGCGCGCCTGATCGCCAACGTCGAAGGCGCGATGAACGCGGTGCTGGTGGAAGCCGACGCGGTCGGTTCCACCCTGTACTACGGCAAGGGCGCCGGCTCGGAGCCGACCGCCTCGGCGGTGATCGCCGACCTGGTCGACGTGACGCGCCTGGCGACGGTGGACCCGTATTGCCGCGTGCCGCACCTTGCCTTCCAGCCGAACCAGATGACCGACGTGGCCATCCTGCCGATGTCGGACATCGTGACCAGCTACTACCTGCGCGTCTATGTGAACGACCAGCTCGGCGTGATGGCGGACCTGACCCGCATCCTGGCCGACGCCGGCATCTCGATCGACGCCGTGCTGCAAAAGGGCACCCGCGGCGACGCCCGGACCGACATCATCATGATCACCCACGAGACGCCCGAGAAGAAGGTCGACGCGGCGATCAAAAGCATCGAGGCGCTCGGTTCGGTCGTCGGGAAGGTGATCCGGATCCGCCTGGAAACGCTGAGCTAACAGGACCCGGCCGCCGAACCGCCCGGACAGGGCGGGCGGCTGCATTCGATCAGGAATTCAAGCGCGAATTCGTCGACCGTGGAGGCGGGCAGGTCGTCCTCGTCGAGCGAAGCGGTGGTGAGATCGAGCAAGGCTTGCTCGATGTCGTCATACGGTGCGTCAAGCGCGCCGTTCAGGATGGAGGGGAGCTTGGGCGAATTCATCCGAGCATTCTACTCACGCTGCGCTGCACAACAAGCAATCGAGACTACACGTTTGAGGGCCATCAATTGGGTTTCCTGCGCACACTCCACTTGCTTTCGCGAACAACGCCTGGCCTTGCGTTAAGTCATCTGCTTTTTTCGGTCTGTCGCGGCTCGCGGTACCGACAGTACTGCCGGGCTAGCATTCCAATTTAAAGATGACTTAAAGCAAGAAGAGATTGTAGCGCGCCCTTCCGTGTTGTAAATTACCTAACTCTCCACCAGGGCCTACCGCATGAGTCAGTCGAGTCAATTTTCCCTGCTGTCGCAACGCCGTTTCGCGCCGTTCTTCTGGACCCAGTTCCTCGGCGCCTTCAACGATAACCTGTTCAAGACTGCGCTGCTCGTCGCCCTGACCTATGACGCCCTGTCCTGGACCACGCTCGACCCAAGCCTGCTGAACAACCTGATTCCCGGCCTGTTCATCCTGCCCTATGTCGTCTTTTCGGCCACCGCCGGACAGATCGCCGACAAGGTGGAGAAGGGCAGGCTGGCGCGCTTCGTGAAATTGCTCGAAGTGGGCATCATGCTCATCGCCGGCATTGGCTGGATGACCCATACCCTGTGGCTCCTGATCACCGCCGTGGTCGGCATGGGCGTGCATTCGACCCTGTTCGGGCCGGTCAAATACGCCTACCTGCCGCAGCACCTGAAACAGGAAGAGCTGGTTGGCGGCAATGGCGTGGTCGAAATGGGTACTTTTGTGGGCATCCTGCTGGGCGAGGTGGTGGGCGCCTTGCTGGTGGCCCACAAACCCTTCGGTATCGAACTGGTCGCCGGCGCCAGCCTGTTGATGGCCTTGTTCGGTCTAGCCGCCAGCTGGCGCATCCCGCTGTCGCCGGCGCCGGTGCCGGAATTAAAAATCAACTACAACTTCGTCACTGAATCGGTACGCAACCTCAAATTCTCGAGCCAGAACCGCACCGTCTTCCTGTCGATGCTGGGCAATTCCTGGTTCTGGTTCTACGGCGCCTTGGTGCTGTCGCAATTCCCCGTGTATGCCAAGGATTACCTGCACGGCGACCACAGCGTCTTCGTGCTGCTCTTGACCGTGTTTTCGCTCGGCATCGGCGTCGGCTCGCTGCTGTGCGAGAAGCTCTCCGGCCGCAAGGTCGAGATCGGCCTGGTGCCCTTCGGTTCGATCGGCCTGTCCCTGTTCGGCATCGACCTGTATTTTGCGAGCATGGCCTATACCAACACGGCCACGGTCGATGCCTTCGCCCTGATGGCCCAGCCGGGCGCGCTGCGCATTCTCGCCGACCTGGTCTTGATCGGCATCTTCGGCGGCCTGTTCATCGTGCCGCTGTTCGCGCTGATCCAGACCCGCTGCGACCCGAAACACGTCTCGCGCACGATCGCCGGCATGAACATTTTGAACGCGCTGTTCATGGTGGCCGCGGCCGGGGTCGCCATCCTGCTGCTGGGGCAGGGCTTCTCGATTCCCGAGATGTTCCTCGTCACGGCCCTGCTCAATGCCGTGGTGGCGATCTACATCTTCTCGCTCGTGCCCGAATTCCTGATGCGCTTCCTGGCCTGGCTGCTGATCCACACCATCCACCGGGTGCATACCGAGGACGTGGAGCGCATTCCCCACGAAGGGCCGGCGGTGCTGGTGTGTAACCACGTCAGCTATGTCGATGCCCTCGTGATCGGCGCGGCCAGCCCGCGTCCGATCCGTTTCGTGATGGACCACCGCATCTTCGAGACGCCCTTCCTGGGCTGGATCTTCCGCGCGGCGAAAGCCATTCCGATCGCCCCGGCCAAGGAAGACCCGTTCATGATGGAACGCGCCTTCATCGACATCGCCGAGGCGCTGCACGAAGGCGACCTTGTCTGCATCTTCCCGGAAGGCAAGCTGACCTCGACCGGCGAAATGAGCGAGTTCCGCGGCGGCATCTCGAAAATCGTCGAGCGCAGCAAGGTGCCCGTGATCCCGATGGCCCTGCGCGGCCTCTGGGGCAGCGTGTTTACGCGCGATTCGGGCAACCTGTTCGAGCGTTCGTTCGCGCGCGGCTGGCGTTCGAAGCTGGCGCTGGCGGTCGGCGTGCCGGTGGCGCCGCAGGAGGCGACGCCGGAATACCTCTACGAGCTGGTCAGGGTATTGCGCGGGGAATGGAAGTAAGCCTGGCGCCCGGTTTGCGCTGCATCAGCGGGTGCTGGAAACTTGCTTTAGGCATCACAAAAACCTGAGAAAAATTTTTCGTCTCAGGTATAATTGCTGGCTAGTCGGGGCGTAGCGCAGCCTGGTAGCGTACGTGCATGGGGTGCACGGGGTCGGAGGTTCGAATCCTCTCGCCCCGACCAAGAGAATCAATCGGAAAGGCCAGTCTTCGGACTGGCCTTTTTCGTTTTCAGCCGCTTTTTCCGGAACAAACCTGTCGAGTTCGGGTCTTATCCGAGGTGTAGCTCAACCATAGGACAGGGCATGGCGATCTCGTACCGGCCAACCGTTTCGATGCTGGCCCTGGCGCTTGGCTGCCTGGCTGCCTGGCCCATTGCGGCAGCGGAACTTGCCCGGCCGCGCATCGGCCTCGTGCTCGGCGGCGGTGGCGCACGTGGTACCGCCCACGTCGGCGTGCTCGAGGTAATGGAGCAATTGCGGGTGCCGGTCGACTGCATCGCGGGCACCAGCATGGGGTCGCTGGTGGCCGGTGCCTATCTTAGCGGCGTCAGGCCAGGGCAGATGATGGAGCGCCTGGCCCAGGTCGACTGGTACGACCTGTTCCGCGACGATCCGGCCCGCGGCGAGACCAACTACCGCGAACGGCGCCTGGCGCAGAGCTATTATCCCGGCCTCGAAACAGGGCTCACGCGCGAGGGCATGCAGATGGCGCGCGGCGTCGTCGGTGGCCAGAAAATCAAGCTGTTCTTCAACACCCTGGTCGGTGCCGACCGCGCCGAGCGCACGATCGGGACCCTGCCGCTGCCGCTGGCGATCATCGCCACCGACATCGGCAGCGGCGAGCGGGTGGTCTTTCGCGACGGCGAGCTGGCCCTGGCAATGCGCGCGAGCATGAGTGTGCCCGCGGTGCTCACGCCCGTGCCCTACCAGGGGCGCTACCTGGTCGACGGCGGCCTGGTCGACAATTTGCCGGTGGCGGAGGCGCGCGCACTGTGCAAGGCCGATATCGTCATCGCGGTCGATGTCGGCTCGCCGCTGCGTAGTCCCGAGGAGGTCGATTCCCTGCGCAGCGTCGCTGGCCAGATGGTCAGCATCCTGACCGAACAGAATGCCATTGCCTCGCGCGCCCTGATCCGGCCCGGCGACATCTACATGCGTCCCGACCTGACCGGCATCACCGCGGCCGATTTCGACAAATTCCGCGAGGGCGCCGCGCGCGGCCGCGCCGCGGCGCTGGCGCAAAGCGAGGCGCTGCGGCGCCTGGCCATCCCGCAGGAGCAATACGCGGCCTGGGCCGGGAAGCTGCAAGGCCCGTTGCCGCCGCCGCCGCGCATCGACGCCGTCCAGATTGCCGGCCTGCGCACGGTCAATCCCGCACTGGTGCGCAAGCACCTCGACGTCCAGCCTGGTCAGCCGCTCGACACCGCGCGCCTCGAAGCGGGCCTGGCGCGCGTGTATGGCGAAGGCGACTTCGAGAGCGTCGACTACGCCTTGCTCGGCACGCGAGAGCGCCGCATTTTGCAAGTCACCCCCACCGAAAAGCGCTGGGGGCCGAATTACCTGCGCTTCGGCGTCGAGCTCGAAGGGTCGAACAATGAAAACAGCCATGCGCTGCGTGCGGCCTATCATCGCAAGTGGGTCAATTCCCTCGGCGGCGAATGGCTGTCCGGCGGCCAGTTCGGCGAGCGCTCGACCCTGTTCACTCAGTTCTACCAGCCGCTGGATGCGCGCCAGCGGTTTTTCGTGCAGCCAACGCTGGGCGTGGTGCGGGACAGCCTGAACGCCTACCAGGACGACCAGCGTATTGCCCAGTATCGCCTGCGCAGCCGCGACGCCAATCTCGGCGTCGGTGCCAACGCCGGCACCCTGGGCCAGGTGCGCCTCGAGTACACGCTGCGCAAGCGCGATGCGTCGCTCGAGACCGGCGCGCCGACCTTGCCCACCGGCGAGTCGCTGTTGCGGGGCTTTCAGCTGGCGCTTGATTTCGACCAGTTCGACCGCGCCTTCTTTCCGACCAGTGGCTGGCTGGCCCGCGCTACCTGGTTTCGGGAAAAAGATGGCAGCTACAGCCGCCTGGCGGCGGAACTGCGTGCGGCCCGTACCTGGAACGATTACGTGATCAACGCACGCCTGAGCCACACCGGCTCCACGAGCGGGCGCTTGCCGCTGGCCAACGCCGCCGCGCTGGGCGGCTTCCTCAACCTGTCGGGCTATGTGCGCAACCAGATCCTGGCCGACGACGTCCGTTATGCCAGCCTGCGCGGCGAGAAGATCATCGGCAAGATGCCGCTCGGTCTACGGGGCGACCTGCGCCTTGGCGTGGCACTCGAGGCGGGAGATGCGCGCAACCGGTTTACCGAGACGCAGGACCGGGGCTGGCAGCAGGCGGCGGCGGTCTACTTTGGCGGAGAGACCCCGGTCGGTCCGCTGTTTCTCGGCTATGGCTATGCGCGCGGCGGACATTCGTCCTTCTATCTGTTCATCGGCTTGCCTTGAACTTCGGTCTGCCGCAGCAGGCCGCGCACGGCGTCAAACACGGGGGCTAGTGCCAACTTGCCGACAGGAGGGTCGGCAAGGCCCACCATGCGCGCGCTCACCCGCCAGGGCGTGTGCTGCGGGTGCGTCAGCGCGTGCACGAGGACGGCCGGGGTGCCGACCGCCGCTGCCAGGCAGCTTGTCTCGGCGCTGGTGCTGATGAGCGCCGAGGCCTGCGCCAGCAGGGCGCCCTGTTCGCCGATGCCCAGCTCGCCGGCCAACGACGCGATACGCATGCCTGACGCGCTGCCGATGGCATCGATCAGCGCCTTTTCGTGCACGCCGCCGGTCAGCAACAGCGGGCAGCCGATATTCTCCTGCAGCGCACGCAGGAGATCGCACCAGGCCTGCTGGGGATAGCGCCTGGCCATGGCGCCGGCGCCGGGATGCACGGCCAGCCAGCGACGTGCCGGATCGATGCCGGCGGCGTGCAGGCGCGCACCCACGGCCGCCATGTCACGGGGACTGGGCAGGAATGCGAGACGCTCGTCGGCGATGTGCGCGCCGAGGCGGCCTGCCAGGTCGAGCTGGCGCTGCACCGGATGGCGCAGCATGGCGCCCGGCTCGGGATCGGCGACCGGGTGCGTCAGCAGCTGGCAGGGCCGTTCATTGCACCAGGCGGCGCGCAAGGGGATGCCTGCCAGCCGGCACAGCAGGGCGGCGGGCAGGGCGCTCTCGCCAGGGCGCGTGAAGATCACGGCGCCGTCGAAAGCGTGCACTGCCAGCGTGGCGATCCAGTCGAGGTGGGCTGCCGACGCCGTGCTGTCCAGCCAGGGCGCCACGTAGGCGAGCACGGCATCGGCGTCCGGCAGATACGGGCCGAGCGCTGCACCGGCAGGCGAAGCGAGCAGGGTCACCCGGCGCCCGGGACACTGGGCGCGCAGCGCGCGCAGTGCCGGCGTACAGGCAAGCACGTCGCCAATGGCGCCGAACTGCACGCACAGCAGGCTGGCGGCGCCGTTCCACTCATTCATCATGGTCATGGTGCCCGGCAATCAGGACGGCCGCCGCATACAGGTCGGGCGCCATCCGGGTGGGGACACGGCGCGGGCCCAGGCGCCATTCCGCCTCGACGCCATTGTCGAGCAACACGGTGCGGCAGCCGGTGCGGTTGCCGGCTTCGACATCGTCCAGGAGATTGCCGATCATCCAGGAGGCGCGCAGGTCGATGCCATGTTCGGCCGACGCCTGGAGCAGCAGGCCGGGCAGCGGTTTGCGGCAGTGGCAGGTAATGGCGTAGGGGGCGACGCTGCCGAGCGGATCGTGGGGGCAATAATAAAAGCCGTCGAGGCTGAGGTTTTCGCGAAACAGCAGGTCGGTCAGGCGGTCGCCCACCGGGCCCATGGCGTCCTCCAGGAAGCGGCCCTGGGCCACGCCGGGCTGGTTGCAGACGACGAAAAAGCGGTAGTCGAGCCGTGCCAGCAGGCGCAGGGCAGGGCCGGCGCCGCTGCTGAGGCGGATACGGCGCGGGTCGATGCACTGCTGCGGTTCTAGCGGCAGCCTGTCGACCAGCGCGCCGTCCTTGTCGAGAAAAATCGCTTTCATTCCTGGATCACCATGCGCTAGAAAGGGATGAAGCCGGACGCGATGCCGGGCCGGGTTTCGTCGAGCACCGTGGCATACACGGCGCTGGCCTGTTGGGCGACGGCGCGCCAGGTGTAGTGGCGCCAGGCCTGCAACAGGCCTTCCTCGCCCATGCGCCGCGCCAGCGCCGGGTCGGCATGGAGCAGGGCCAGGCGCGCCGCCAGCGCCCGCGGGTCGCGCGAGGGGATCAGGAAGCCGGTGAGGCCGTCCACCACCGTGCTTGTGATGCCGCCCACTTCCGACCCGATGACGGGGCGGGCGCAGGCCATCGCCTCGACCGGGGTGATGCCGAAAGGCGCGTACCAGGGCGTGGTGACGAACACGTCGGCGGCGCCGTACCACAGGCGCAAGGCGCTGCGCGGCACCTGCCCGGCGAAGCGCACCTGTTCGCCGACGCCGAGCTGGCCGGCCAAGGCGCGCAGGCGCGCTGCTTCCACGCCGCCGCCGGCGCCAGCGACCACCAGCTGCGCATCGATCCCGTGCCGCTCGCGCAGCAGCGCCAGGCCCTGGATGACGGTGTCGACGCCCTTGTGCGGCGCCAGGCTTCCCAGCTGCAGCACGGTGAAGCGCGCCAAGGCCAGGCCCAGCTGCGCGCGTGCCGCGGCGCGCGGCAAGGGCCAGAATTCGTTCGGGTCGAAGCCGCGCGGCGCGACCGTGATGCGCTGCGGCGCCGCCCCGTACAGCTGTTCCATGTCGAGCCGGTCTTGCGCGCATGCGGCAATGATGTGGCCGGCCTGGCGCATCAGCTCCGCCTCGATGCGGACCTGCTCGGGCGGGAAGGCGTCGGGCGGGCCCTGGGCCAGGCGGCGCGCGTCGCCGAGGGCGTGGAAGCTGATGACGAAGGGGAGGCCGAGTGCCAGCTTGAGCTCCTGGGCGACCATGCCCGACATCCAGCAATTGGCGTGGACGATGTCGTAGGGCGCCGCCTGGCGCCGCGCAAAGTGCGTCACGAAGCGGGCGAACCGGGGCATGCAGGGCAGCAGCAGCTCCTTCGGCACGGGGCGAGCGGGACCGGCCGGCACGTGGATGAGGCGCAGCTTCTCCCCCAGCTGCACGACCGGTTTTTGCCCTGGCCCGTCGCGCCGCGTGAAGATGTCGACGTGCACCCCCGCCAGCGCCAGTTCGCGCGCCAGGCTGGCGGCATGCAGGTCCTGGCCGCCCTCGCCGGCGCCCGGCGCCGCGTGCTCGCTGATGAGGGCCAGGTGGCCAGCGCAGCTGCTTGGCGGCGCGCGCAGCAGCGCTTCGTTCAGTCGCATGGCGGCCTTAAGTGAAACGGACGCGGTAGCGGATCGCCCCGGCCAGGCGCCAGAACACGGCCAGCGGCGGGATCAGGGCCGAGGTGACGACGATGTCGGCCACCTGCGCCGCGCTGTGCGCAATGCCGCGCAGGCGCTGCCGGCACAGCCGCGCCGTGAGCGCCACCCAGCCCAGGCCCGCGAGCAGGGCGCCGGCGCTGCTGCCGGCGGCGAGGAAACCCAGTGCGGCCAGCAGCGCGCCGACCGCAAGGTAGTAATCCCAGGGCGGCGCGGCGGCGATGCGTTCGCGGTAGAGCTGCGGATGCTTCTTGTAGAGCAGGGCGTCGAAGATGCCCGCGCGCGTGCGGCGCAGGCTGGCGCCCCAGGGCGCCTGCTGCAGCGGCAGCACCACCAGCGCCTCGGGTGCGCGGGCAATGCGCGCGTCGAGCGCGAGCAGGCGGAAATACAGGTCGGCGTCGCAATGGCCGGCTTGTTCGAAGCGTTCGTCGAAGCCCTCGAGCCGCTCGAGCAGGCTGCGCCGGCAAAAGCAGTTGGCAATGCTAAATTGTTCGTCCGGCTCGTCGCGGTTGGCATGCCCGGCTTCGGCAAGGCGCGCCGGCAGGCGCAGGTCGAGCCGCCCGCACAGCACGTCGACGTCGTCGCCGAAGGCGGCCAGTCCCTGCGCCAGCCAGGTGGGCGCGGGCACCGCGTCTTCATCGGTGAAGGCGAGGAGAGGGGCCTGGGCGCTGCGCCAGCCAAGGTTGCGCGCGGCGGCCGGGCCGTGCCGGTTTGAATTCGGGAGGTAGACCAGGCGCGGGCCGCGTTCGAGGGTACGGGCGCGCCAGCCGGCCACCAGGTGCAGGGTGTTGTGGTTGGGTTCGTCGTCGACGACGATGACTTCGTAGGACGCGCCGGGCAGGGTCTGGCGCGTGAGCGCGTCGAGGCAGCGGTCGAGCAAATCCATTCGCCCGCTGGTCGGCACCACGACCGAGATTCCGATCGTGCCGCTGGCTGTCCTTGGCGTCATACCTCGCATGCTGCTCTCCGGTAAATGAACGGGGGCGTTTACTTGATGCGAGTGGTTCGATTGCACGACGAGCCGCGGAGTTCCGTGCCTGTCGCGGGCGCTGAATCTGGATCAAGTGATGACGCCGCTTATGCGGTATTTGGCGAGCAAGGGAGCTGAACTGTTGCCCGACAGGCGCAGGATTGGTCCTACACGGTCTGCTCGCGGCAAGGGCGGTCAAAATGTTGTAGGGACGAAAAAAAGCCCGCGCGCGGCGGGCATGATGTGCGCTCGGCGGCGCTTGCACGCCGCCGAGCTTGGGTCAGAAAAATCCGATCACCCGCGCGAAAAGCCGGTGTCGTCGTCCATCTTGCGGTCGCCCGCCAATTTGTTCGCGCCGGCCGGGCTCTTCGGATAGCCGCCGGCGGCATCGTTCGATTCGTGCACGCGGTCCGGATCCTGTTGCATGCTGCCGCCCGGCTTCCAGCCCGGATTGTCGCCGCGCGGTCCCGAGTTGCCGGGGCTGCGCGGCAGGCCGCCCATGGTGTCGTTCGACTCGTGCATCTGCGCATTGCCTTCGCTGCCGGCTGCGCCCGTTTGCGAGCCGGCGCGGTCGGTGCTTTGCTGCGCGTCGCCTGCCGGGTTGGTTTGGGTACGTCCGGACGGCGTGTCCTGGCTCGACTGCATCGATTGCCCCACGCCGTGGTGGTGGCCGAGCGAGCCGCCCTGCAGCTCGGGTTGGCGCGGATCCTGCGGATTCATGCCCTGGGCCGCCTGCATGCTGCCGGCGTGCTCGCCATGCTGCAGGAGCGAGGTGCCGCTGTCGCGCGCACGGCGCCCCACCGGCAGCTCGAGTTCGCCATAGGCCTCGGAGTGCTGCTCCATCTGGCGCTGGTGGCTGTCGGTGATGCCCTGTTGCGGGCCGCTGCCACCGCTCTGCTGGGTCTGCATCGAGCCGCCCGGCAAGTCCCAGCGGCTGCTGTCCTCGGCAAACTGTCCCGGTCCCATGCCGCTTTGCGGGTTGTCCATCTGGTCCACGCCCTGGTGGCCTCCCTGCTGCAGCGAGGCGCCGTTCGGGTAGGTATGGTCGAGCGGCGCGTCGGGCGCGGTCTTGCCTTTGGCGTTTTCATTCCATTTTTCGTTGTCGCCGTTGTTCGTCTGGTTGTTCATTTCGCTGCGTTGATTCGCATCCATGTCATTTCCTTTCAAAAACGTTTTGCGCGCGGGACGGGGCCGGAAACTGCCCGTCGGCGCCGCCTGATCCTGCCATGATGCGCCCGTCCGCCTAGGTCCAGTATAGGAAGACGCAGCGGTAGTGTGTAGGACAACTACTGATGGGAATAGTGATCAAAAGAACCCTATTGCGTAAGTGCATTTTCTGTCGCGTGTTGTCCTACAAAGTCATCTGAAAATGTCCTATACCCTCATCTAATTCGCATGCCTACTATGAGTTGACGTTCGCTCATCTGCGTTATAGCAAAGAGTGGAGGCCAGGCCTGCCGCAGGACGCGGCGGTTTTATAAGTGAACAGGGAGAAAACGATCATGGCTTCGAGTAATCAGGGTAACAAACAGGGCGGTAACCAGTCCAACAGCCAAAGCGCCGGCGGCACCCGTAACCGCGGTTTCGCGTCGATGGATCCACAGCGCCAGCGCGAAATTGCCAGCCAGGGTGGCAAGGCAGCGCACCAGAAAGGTACTGCGCACGAATTCACCTCCGAGGAAGCACGCCGCGCCGGCAGCATGAGCCACGGTAACCGTCAATCGGCCAGCGCCGGTTCGGGCAGCGCCTCGCGCAGCTCGTCCAAGAGCGGCAGCCGCGGTTCGAAAGAGTAAGACAGGCCAGGCGGCCTTGCCGCCGGCCTTTACCGCCGGCGCGGGCCGCAGCAGGAACATCCACGGGGAGCGATTGCTCCCCGTTTTCATGCCAAGAACCTATCTCAGTGCCGCCCGGATGGGGTAGAATCGCTGCGCCTTTTTAAACAAACTCCTGAGGAACATCGTGGTGAAAGAAGCGGTCATTCGTCAAGTAAAAAGCATGTCCATGTCGTGCGATCGCGTCGGCAATTCGCTGCTCGCCAAGTTTTCGGCAGAAGGCGCCGCCGATGTCTGCCTGCACATCCCGGCCTCCATCGTGTTCTGGCTGCTCAAGCACATGCCGGTCAACCAGGATCCGTCCCTGCAGCCGCCGCCGGCGCCGCCCCTGCTCACCCAGCAGGACTGGGCGAACCCGAACAACCCGCGCGCGCTGAGCCTGAGTTGCCGCGAACTGCCGGGCAAGCTGCGCATGCAGTTCAACCTCGACCGTACGCCGAACCTGGTGCTGGTGCTCGACCGCAGCAACGTCGAGCTGATGCGCCAGATCATGGCCCTGTACAGCCGCGAGCTGATCGATCTCGACGCGTAAAAGCGTCGCTTCGACGCCCTGGCCTGCTCATGCACACGAGGCCACGGCGCCGGGCCCGCGTAGTCAAGCTGCGCAGCCGTGCAGCCTGGTGAATCCGGTATCATCTTCCTTCGTGACCAGGCCTAAAAAAGGATCAGCCATGCCCATCAAAATCAGCCAGCATTTCGATTCGGGCGCCATCGAGGTGGTGCAAGCAGAGAATGCGAAACAGATCGACCTGAACCTGCGCCGCGACAATAACGCGGACATTCACCAGTGGTTCCACTTCCGCCTGCAGGGCGCGCGTGGCCAGGCCTGCACGATCCGCTTCTTGAATGCCGGCCAGGCAACCTATCCGAAGGGCTTCGAGGACTACCAGGTCGCCGCCAGCTACGACACCGAGAACTGGTTCCGCGTGCCGACCAGTTTTGACGGGCAGGTGATGACGGTCAGTCATACGCCCGAGCTCGACAGCGTCTACTACGCCTATTTCGAGCCCTACACCTGGGAACGCCACCTGCGCCTCTTGGGCGAAGTAGCCGAAAACCCGATCGCGCGCGTGCACGACATCGGCACCACGATCGACGGCCGCGACATGAACCTGGTAGTGATCGGCAACCCTGCAGCCGAGAAAAAAATCTGGGTCATCGCACGCCAGCACCCGGGCGAGACGATGGCCGAATGGTATGTCGAAGGGCTGATGGATGCGCTGCTCGACGACGCGAATCCGATTGCGAGAAAACTCCTGCAGCGCGCCGTGTTCTACATCGTGCCGAACATGAACCCGGACGGCGCGGTGCGCGGCAACCTGCGCACCAATGCGGCCGGCGCCAACCTGAACCGCGAATGGATGACGCCGACCCTGGAACGCAGCCCGGAAGTGCTGTGCGTGAAGAACAAGATCCACGAAACCGGCGTCGACATGTTCTTCGATATCCATGGCGACGAGGCACTGCCGTACAACTTCGTCGCGGGCAACGAAATGCTGGCCGATTTCACGCCCGAGCGCGCAGCGCGCCAGAAGGCCTTCGTTGCGCAGTACATGGCGGCCAGCCCGGACTTCCAGAACGTGTATGGCTACGCCGCCAGCAAGTACAAC
The DNA here is from genome assembly GCF_059134155.1 of Massilia sp. FBCC-B171. Taxonomy (NCBI): domain Bacteria; kingdom Pseudomonadati; phylum Pseudomonadota; class Betaproteobacteria; order Burkholderiales; family Oxalobacteraceae; genus Massilia; species Massilia sp. FBCC-B171. The sequence continues at coordinate 1,709,048 of NZ_CP101443.1, forward strand.
GAAGAGCTGTTGACGCTGGCGTCGAAATACATCGGCCACACCTTCAAATGCCTGTCGCTGACCCTGGAAATGCCGTTCAAGGACAATGCCGATTTGCCCAACAGCTATACCGGCTGGAACGGCGCACGCAGCGCGGCCCTGGGCGCGGCACTGTTGCAGCCGATCCTGCAGTCGCTGGATTGCGCTGATGGGCGTTGAGATCGAGCGCAAGTTCCTGCTGGCCGGCGACGGCTGGCGGGAACTGGGCGAACCCGTCCTGCTGCGCCAGGGCTACCTCAGCGCCGACCCCGCGCGCGTGGTGCGCGTGCGCATCCAGGGCGAGGCCGCTTTCCTTACCATCAAGGGCAAGAGCCAGGGCGCCACACGCGGGGAGTGGGAATACCCGATTCCCGTGCTTGAAGCAGCCGAGCTGCTCGATACGCTGTGCCAGCAGCCTTTAGTCGAGAAATACCGCCGCCGTATTCCGGTCGGCGCGCACATCTGGGAAGTCGACGAGTTCCTCGGCGCGAATGCCGGGCTGGTCGTGGCCGAGATCGAACTGGCCAGCGAAGATGAAGCCTTCGAAAAGCCCGACTGGATCGGCGCGGAGGTCACGCACGAGGCGCGCTATTTTAATTCGAACCTGATTCGCCAGCCGTATTCCACCTGGACGGATAAAGGCTGACACGGCATCGGATTCAGATATAGGTAATATAAAACGGCACCAATTGGTGCCGTTTTTTCATCAATCCACGTTTAAAAAATCAGTGGAAGTGCTCGGTGCCGGCCGGCGTATCTTCCGGCATTTCCGCATGCACCAGTTCGCCGGTTGGATCGGCAAACAGGGGCGAGCCGCAATCGTCGCAATACTCGGCGACATACACCTCGTTGATGCGCTTGATGTGGGTGATGCCCGCTTCGTTCAGGTGCGCGGTGATCTCGTTGATCGGGCTCAAGGGGGCGGGCAGCAGGCCGCCGGCGCCGGGGCCGTCCATCGGCGTGCCTTCCTCGTCTTCCTGGCCGTACAGCGGCCAGACGATGCCGTAAACGACTTCGGCGCTCTGGCGCAGGGTGAAGCCGACGCGGTATTCGTCGATCTGGCCATCGGCTGCTTCCTCGCCGAAGCCGGCGATCACGGCGCGCAGGTCCGACGCTTCCAGGTCGAGGGTGTTGGTCAGGTAATGCACGGCGGCGCGGATCGAGATCGGGCGGATCGCCTTGTCGGCTTCGCGGCAAGCCACGTAATACGCTTCCGGCAGCAGCAGCTCGACGCCGCAGCCCGGCATCAGGCGCGCGACGTTGGCGGTGGCCTGGTCGCGCCAGGCGATGAGGGCGTTGCCGCGTTCGGCTTCGAAATTGATCTGGTGCTGGGGCTCCTGCCAGCGGAACAGCGGCGCGCCGACCGGGGCGACGATGGTTACCAGCAGATAGCGCGTATCGGCCAGGAAGGGCGCCGTTTCCGGAATGCGCACGGCCGCCTTGATGGGCGCGCCCTTGTGCGCCGCCTGCGCCAGCTTGTGGGTCAGGGCATAGGTTTCGGCATGGGTGCGCGGCAGCTGGTCGATCGCGTACAGCGTCGGCGCCATCGACATCTGCGTGCCTTCGGCCAGCAGGTGGGCCGAGAAATGGCTGGAGAGCGTGGTGAGCAGTTCGGCGGGAATCGTACCCGAGCCGATCGAGAAACGCGTCCACGCGAGAATCGGCGCGGCCACAAGCAGCGCCTGCCAGGTGACTTCGGCGCCGTCGTTGGCCTGCTCGACCATCGTCGATGATTCGCTCACCGCCTCGACACCATCCATCAGCACATCGTAGGCGGCCAGGTCGTCCTTGAACAGGGCGTTGAGCGCGGCGTCGATGCTTTCCTGATGATTGGTCTTGAGCAGTTTCTGCAGCTGCGCATCCAGTTGGCGCTCCCAGGTCCGCTCTTCGACGCGGCTGGCGGATTGCACGATAGCTTGGGCGATGCTGGAGAGACGCTGGCTTTCTGCGGAAAGTTTATTGGATGAATCTTTGGAAGGACGACGCATAGCGCTGAAGAGTCTCTTGTAAATAGGTGAGGATCAAAGTCCGAGGGGTCATGATAAACCCTTATCCCCGGTATTGTAGTTGATTCGGCCACATGCCATGAACACAACGGCCGGCGGGGCGCCCCGGGCGATGTGGCGGGAAGCGGACGTTGGAGCTTGCAGCGGGGCATGGTGGCGTCGAACAAGCCCAGCATAACTTGCCAAACTCGCCAATAGAAATCATAATGCGAATCGTTCTCATTTCTTCTCCGGTATCGCCAGTGCGGGCCGGCCGGACAGGCACACACATTCAACGATGACCATGACCACGACAGCAAGCCCAGCAGTCCAGAGCGCCACCTCCTTCATTCGCAGCCGCAAGCATGCGCGCACCAGCGCGCCTTGCCTCTCCGGCTCGGCGCTCGCAGTGCTGGCCACCCTGGTCTCGCCGCTGGCGCTGGCCGACGGCGGCAACAAGGACGTCGACCCGACGATCCCGAAAGTCGAAGTGACGGGCGCCGCGCGCCGCGACGTGCAGGCGCCGGTCGCATCAAACTCCGACAAGTTCACCGCGCCGCTGCTGGACACGCCGAAGTCGGTCACCGTCATCGGCCAGGAAGTGATCGCGCAAACGGCGGCCGTGTCCCTGACCGACGCCCTGCGTTCGGTGCCGGGCATCACCATCGGTGCGGGCGAGGGCGGCAATCCGGTCGGCGACAATGTCTTCATTCGCGGCTACAACGCCCAGACCGATACCTATGTCGACGGCATCCGCGACTCCGGCTCGCAATCGCGCGAAATCTTCAACCTCGAGCAGGTCGAAGTCGTGAAGGGCCCGAATTCGGCCTACGGCGGGCGTTCGTCGGCAGGCGGCGGCATCAACCTGATCAGCAAGTCGGCCCAGCTGGACAACTTCAGCAACGCCAGCATCGGCCTCGGTACCGACAAATACCGCCGCGTCACCGGCGACCTGAACCGCGCGCTGGGCAACAACGCCGCCTTCCGCCTGAACGTCATGGCGCACGAAGCGAACACGCCGGGCCGCGACGTCGTTGGCGGCGACCGTTGGGGCATCGCGCCAACGATGACCTTCGGCCTGAACGGTCCGACGAAAGCCATCCTCAGCTACTACCACATGCAATCAAACGAGATCCCGGACACCGGCATCCCGTTCAACAACCCCTTCGCAAGCGGCCCGAATGTCGCGCGCAACGGCGACGGCACCCCGATCAAGGTTGCCCGCGAAACCTTCTATGGCCTCGTGAACCGCGACTTCCGCGATACCGAGACCGACATCGGCACCATCGACCTGCGCCACGATTTCGGCAACAACCTGGTGCTGCGCAACGTCACGCGCTACGGCAAGTCGAAGAACGATTTCGTCTGGACCCAGCCCGACGATTCGAAGGGCAACGTGGCCCTGTACGGCACCGTCTGGCGCCGCGCCAACACCCGCGTGACCGACACCGAAACGATGGCGAATGCGACCAGCCTGTCCGGCAAGCTGACGACTGGCGGCATCAAGCACAGCTTCAACACCGGCGTGGAAATCAGCCGCGAGTCGACCGAGCGCAGTTCTTACCTGTTCACGCCGGGCACCAACAACCCGCTGACCAACACCTTTACCTGCCCGACTTCGGGCGCGGCCACGCTCTACAACTGCACGACGATCAATAACCCGAACCCGTACGACCCGTGGGTTTATACCCGCAGCGTGTCGCCGGCCCTCACCAACGTGAAGACGAATACCCGCGCCGTCTACGGTTTCGACACCATCGAATTCAATCCGCAGTGGATGCTGAACATCGGCCTGCGTTGGGACGAGTTCAAGACCGCGCTCGACACGCTGGCGGGCCCAACGACGGCCGCCACCCGCGCCCGCGTCGACACCAGCTTCACGACCTATCAGGCGGGCCTGGTCTACAAGCCAAGCACCAACGGCAGCATCTATGTCTCCTATGCCACCTCGGCCACGCCGCCGGGCAACGAGGGCGGCGACGGGCTGGATGCGCTGACGGTCGCCGTGCAGAACCTGCAGCCGCAGGAGAGCAAGAACTTCGAACTCGGCACCAAATGGGAAGTGCTCAACAGCCGCCTGTCGCTGAACGCTGCCGTGTTCAAGAGCGAGATGGACAATGCCCGCGTCACCGCACCGGACGGCACCAGCCAGAACGTCGGCCGCAAGGAATTGCAAGGCCTGGAACTGGGCTTCTCGGGCAAACTGACCAACGCCTGGCAAGTCTTCGGCGGCTATACCTTCCTGGATGGCGTGCTGGCGGACAATGGCTACCTGAACACCGGCACCACGGCCGCGCCCGTGTATGTGGTATCGCCCTACAACGGCAACGAGTTCCCGACCACGCCCAAGCACAGCGCCTCGCTCTGGACTTCATACGCGTTCAACAAGAGCCTGAGCGCAGGTCTCGGCATGAACTATGTCGACCGCGTCTATGCCAACATTAACAACACGAAATACGCGCCAAGCTATACGCGCTTCGATGCGATGGCCAGCTACACGCTCAACAAGAACGTGTCCTTCCAGCTGAACATCCAAAACCTGGGCGACAAGCTGTATTTCGACCGCGTCTCTTCGCCGCACTATGCGGGCGTTGGTCCGGGCCGTTCGGCGAGCCTGACGGCGAACCTGAAGTTCTAAGAGAATCGGATATGTTTTGCACGGCCCTCCTTGCTTGAAGCGGGGAGGGCCGTGCTTTTTGGGGGAGGAGTCAAACGATGATGCTGCACATCCCTGGCGTATTAAGCCAGGAACAGGTAACGCAAATGCGTACGCGCCTGGCGGCGACGGACTGGATCGACGGCCGCGCCAGCGTGGGCCCGCAAGGTGCGCAGGTGAAACGCAACCGCCAGCTGGCCGAAGGCTCGCCTCTCGCCCTCGAACTGGGGCAAATAGTCAGCGCAGCGCTGATGGCGCACCCGCTGTTCTTTTCCAGCGCGCTGCCGCTGCGCATCCTCGCGCCTTATTTCAACAGCTATGGCGGCGGCGAGCATTACGGCCTGCACGTGGACGGCGCGATCCGCGCCCAGCGGCCCGGCTTGCCGGCCATTCGCGCCGACGTCTCGACGACCGTCTTCCTGAGCGAGCCCGACGAATACGAGGGCGGCGAGCTGGTCGTGGTCGACGCCTACGGCACCCATGAAGTCAAACTGCCGGCAGGCGACGCCATCGTCTATCCCTCGGGCAGCCTGCACCAGGTGCTGCCGGTGACCAGCGGCGAACGCATCGCCTCCTTTCTCTGGACCCAGAGCATGGTGCGCGACGACGCCAAACGCGCCATGCTGTTCGAGCTCGACACCAACATCCAGGCGCTGCGCGCCGCGCACGGCGAGTCCGAAGCGACGGTCGGTTTGACCGGGCATTATCACAACCTGCTGCGCATGTGGGCCGAGGTCTGATGGCGCTCGTCTTGAGCCCGCCGACGCTGGCCGACGCCGAGGCCCTGTTCGCCTTTGAGCTGGAAAATCGCGCATTTTTCGAAGCCACGATCAACGCGCGGCCTGCCTCCTACTATTCGGCAGATGGCGTCGCGGAGGCGATAAAAAAGGCCATGCAGGATGCTGCGGACGATCTCGGCTACCAGTTCCTGGTGAAGGACGACGGGCAGATCGTCGGACGCATCAACCTCAGCAGCGTGCGGCGCGCCCATTTCCACAGCGCAGTGCTTGGCTACCGGATCGGGCAAGCTGCCTGCGGCAGGGGCCATGCGGGCGAAGCGGTGCGCCAGGTGCTGGGCATTGCCTTCGGCGCGCTGGGCCTGGCCAGGATCGAAGCCGATTGCCGGGTCGCGAACGCGGCCTCGGCACGTGTCCTGCTGCGCAATGGTTTTACGCAGTACGGACAGTCGCGGCGCAGTTTCGAGATGAAAGGCGTGTGGTATGACCGCCTGCATTTTGAATGCCACGCGACCCCAAGCGCAGGGACGTAGGGTGGGCGGGTTTCCCGCCCACGCGTTCAACGCACGGGTGATCTGTCGCGACGGATTACGGTTCGGTTGAACGCGTGGGCGGCAGAGCCGCCCACCCTACGTCCTGCCGCAAACGTCAGTGGAAAAATAAAAAGGGCTGGAACCCATCAAGGTTCCAGCCCTTTTTGTTGACTCTCAGGTTCGCCATCCGGCGCGCCTGAGAGTGCCTTTGCTTACTTCATTACGCAGCCAGCAGCTGGCGCAGCACGAACGGCAGGATGCCGCCATGCTTGTAGTAGTCGACTTCGATCGGGGTGTCGATACGCAGCAGGACTTGCACTTCCTGGGTGTCGCCGTTTTCGCGGTGGATCACCAGGGTGGCCAGTTGTTGCGGCTTGATCTCGCCTTCCAGGCCCTTCAGGTCGAAGATTTCCTTGCCGGTGATGCCCAGGGTTTCGACGCTGTCGGTGCCGATGAATTGCAGCGGCAGCACGCCCATGCCGACCAGGTTCGAGCGGTGGATGCGCTCGTACGAACGCACGACCACGGCCTTCACGCCCAGCAGCTGGGTGCCCTTGGCTGCCCAGTCGCGCGACGAGCCGGTGCCGTACTCTTCGCCGCCGAAGATCATGGTCGGGGTGCCGGCGGCCACGTACTGCATGGCTGCGTCATAGATCGACATCTGTTCGCCGCTCGGCTGGTGGATCGTGATGCCGCCTTCGACTGCCGAACCGTCAGGCTTGGCCGGGATCATCTTGTTCTTGATGCGCACGTTCGCAAACGTACCGCGCATCATGATCTCGTGGTTGCCGCGGCGCGAGCCGTAGGAGTTGAAGTCGGCCTTGAGTACGCCGTGATCCTTCAGCCACTTGCCTGCAGGACCGTCTTCCTTGATCGAACCGGCCGGGGAGATGTGGTCGGTGGTGATCGAGTCGCCGAACACGCCCAGTGCACGGGCGCCGGAGATGCCGGTGGCGGCCGCTTTCGGGGTCATCTCGAAGTCGGCGAAGAACGGTGGTTCGGCGATGTAGGTCGACTCAGGCCAGTTGTAGACCTGGCCTTCGGTCGTCGACACGCGCTCCCACAGTTCGCCCGGGTTGCCCTTGACGTCCGCGTAGTTCTTCTTGAACACTTCCGAGTTCATCGCGAAGCGCATCAGTGCGCCGATTTCCTGGCTGGTTGGCCAGATGTCGCCCAGGTAGACGTCGACACCGTTGGTGTCGCGGCCGACTGGTTCCGTCATCAGGTCGCGCGTCATGTTGCCGGCGATCGCGTAAGCGACGACCAGCGGTGGCGAGGCCAGGAAGTTCGAACGGATGTTCGGGTGGATACGTGCTTCGAAGTTACGGTTGCCCGACAGGACAGCCGACGCGACGATGTCGTTCTCGACGATCGTGGCGTTCAGTTCCGGGGTCAGGTCGCCGGCATTGCCGATGCAGGTGGTACAGCCGTAGGCGGTCACGCCAAAGCCCAGCTTGTCCAGGTAAGGCAGCAGGCCTGCGGCGGTCAGGTACTCGGTGACCACGCGCGAGCCAGGGGCCAGCGAGGACTTGATGTGCGGAGCGACCGTCAGGCCGCGCTCGACGGCTTTCTTGGCCAGCAGGCCCGCAGCCAGCAGCACGCTCGGGTTCGAGGTGTTGGTGCACGAGGTGATCGCGGCGATCAGGATGTCGCCATTCTTCACGCGCACGCCGTTGGTCGTCTCGTAGACCTTCGACAGGTCCTCGTGCGCCTTGTTGAAGCCGTTCTCGGTGGTCGGCTTGCTGAACAGTTCGGTGAAGTTGTTCTTCACGTTGCCCAGTTCAATACGGTCCTGTGGACGCTTGGGACCTGCCAGCGATGGCGTGACGGTCGACAGGTCGAGGTGGACGACGCGGGTGTAGTCGATCTCGCCGGCTTGCGGGATGCCGAACATGCCCTGCGCCTTGTAGTAGTTCTCGAAGGCGGCCAGTTCTTCTTCGGTACGGCCGGTGCCGCGGAAGTAGTCGACGGTCGCTTCGTCGACCGGGAAGAAGCCCATGGTCGCGCCGTATTCCGGCGCCATGTTGGCGATGGTCGCGCGGTCGGTGGTCGACAGCGAACGGGTGCCTTCGCCGAAGAACTCGACGAACTTGCCGACGACTTTCTCTTTACGCAGCAGTTCGGTGACGGTCAGCACCAGGTCGGTCGCGGTGCAGCCTTCGCGCAGCTTGCCGGTCAGGTTCACGCCGATGACGTCCGGGGTCAGGAAATAGACCGGCTGGCCCAGCATGCCGGCTTCGGCTTCGATGCCGCCCACGCCCCAGCCGACGACGCCGACGCCGTTGATCATGGTGGTGTGCGAGTCGGTGCCGACCAGGGTGTCAGGGTAATAGGTGTCGCCTTGCTTCATGACGCCGCGCGCCAGGTATTCCAGGTTGACCTGGTGGACGATGCCGAAGCCCGGCGGCACGACGCCGAAGGTGTCGAAGGCTTGCATGCCCCACTTCATGAACTGGTAGCGCTCGTTGTTGCGCGAGAATTCCAGCTTCATGTTCAGGTCGAGCGCGTTCGGCTCACGGAAGTGGTCGATCGTGACCGAGTGGTCGACGACCAGGTCGACCGGCACCAGCGGCTCGATCTTCTTGGCATCGACGCCCATCTTGTTGGCGACGTTGCGCATCGCGGCCAGGTCGGCCAGCAGTGGCACGCCGGTGAAATCCTGCAGCACGACGCGGGCAACGACGAAAGGAATCTCGTCGGTGCGCTCGGCGGTCGCGGCCCAGTTGGCTACCTGGCGGACGTGTTCTTCGGTGACCTTTTTGCCGTCGCAGTTACGCAGCACGGATTCGAGGACGATACGGATCGACACCGGCAGGCGCGACAGGTTCACGCCCAGGCTTTCGCCCAGCGCCGGCAGCGAATAGAACTGGCCGGACTGGCCCGCGCTCAGCGGGAAATCCTTCAGCGTGTTGAGGGTGTTGCGAGACATAAGCTCTCCTTCAGTGGGGTTTCTTGTTATTGCTTCAATAAACGAATATCGGGCAACGGGGTTGATGCGTCAGCTATTCTTCAGTTCCGACGCCGCCGATACCAGCGGCTTGCTTTGCTCGGCGCTCTTGCATTCATTGGCCAGCTGGCGGTTCAGGCGCGAGTCGAGCAGGATGCCCTTCGACGGGATGCCGATCCAGACCAGGCGGAAATTGGTGTTCTCGAAACGCAGCGCGCCGGTGGTCGTGCCGACCCGTTCCAGGCGGTGCAGGCGCTTCTTCCAACGCAGCGCGATGTGCGCGTCGTCTTTTTCGTTGGTGTAGATCGTGACCTTGTTATTGAGTTCGCACGTGTACTCGGTCACGACGGTGTCGGTGATGTCCGGTTCGGCTTCGTCGGCCGGGGCCCAGTTGTCTTCGGCTGCCGCGGCGGCCTTCTTTGGTTTGGCTTTCGACGCCGCTGCTTTTTTCGCCTTCAGGACGTCTTCGGCCTTCGGGTGGTTTTTCTCTGGAGCTGCGAACGCGGCGGCGGTCGCTACCGAGGCGTTGCACAGGCCGAGGGACGCAAGCACGAAGGCGCCGGCGGCGAGGATGGAGGTAGGGGAGGTGGCCATTAGTTCGATTCCGTTTGGTTGACGATTGCCGCCGCGGATTCGGGCAGCGCCAGGCCGGCCAGCTTCGCGCGCTGCAAAACGGTCCAATAATATCGGTAGCTGGCGCGGTCATGCAAGCGCCCATGTTGAGCGATCGGCCCCCAGTTCACCGCCATCGCCTCCTGCAAAATCGTGGTGGCTTCGTTTACTTCCGACAAGCGGGGCGTAAACGCCTTGACGACGGGTTTGATCTGGTCCGGATGGATGCTCCACATGCGCGTGAAACCGAATTCGGCGCCGGCGCGTTGTGCATCGTTTGCCACAATCGCGCTGTCTTTGATCTCGGTCGTCACATTATGGGAGGCCACCTTGCCGTGCGCATGACATGCCGCAACCATCTCCAGCTTGGCGCGGACAACTAATGGGTGAGTAAACTGTCCCGGCGTGCGCATCGCGCTGGCCGGAATCGCACCGAAGTGCGCGGAAACGAAATCCATGATGCCGAAGGACAGGCACTCGACCTGGGGCAGGGCGGCAATCTCGTAAGCATCGTGCAAGGCGCCGTGGGTTTCGATCAGCACGTGCACGGGCAGGGCCGGGCGGCCGTTCGGCACGGCGACGCGGTTAATTATCTCCAATGCGCGCCGCACGTCGTCGATGCCGTTCGGTTTTGGCAGGACGATATAGGCCAGGCGCGTGGCCGCGGCGCCGACGATGGCGACCACGTCCTGCACGAAGTGCGGGCTGTCGATGTCGTGCAGGCGTACGCCGATGCGGTTGTGGTGGTTGTCCTCGCTATTGACGAGCGCGGCGACCAGCTGCGCGTGCGCCGCTTCGGTACCGGCGGCGGCGCCGTCCTCGCAGTCGAAGGTGATGTCGAAGACGGGGCCAAGCTCTTGTTGCAGGGCCATCGACTTGCGCATCAGCTTCTCCGAGCCGCAATAGTGATCGCAGGCGGGAAGCAGGAGCGGCTGGCGTTTGCCCTGGAATAAAACCTCGGAAGGATGCATGGTTGTCAGTTGAAGACGGATATAAGCAAAAGCGAAAAAGCCGTGCCGCGAAAGGCGGCACGGCTTGGTCGGCGGATGGCCGGCTTGGCCGGTTTCATCCGCCGTTGGTAACTCAGGCCAGCAGGTGCGCCACGCCTTCGCGTTCTTCGGTCAGTTCCTTGAGCGTCAGGTTGATGCGCTCTTGCGAGAACGCGTCGATTTCCAGGCCCTGGACGATGGTGTACTCGCCGTTTTCAACGGTGACAGGGAAGCCGAACATGGTGTCCTTCGGGATGCCGTAGGAACCATCCGATGGGATGCCCATCGTGGTCCACTTGCCGCCCGTGCCGACGTGCCAGTCGTGCATGTGGTCGATCGCCGCGTTGGCGGCCGACGCTGCCGACGACAGGCCGCGCGCTTCGATGATCGCCGCGCCGCGCTTGCCGACGGTTGGCAGGAAGACGTCGCGGTTCCATGCGTCGTCGTTGATCATGTCCTTGACAGACTTGCCGTCGATGGTGGCGAAGCGGTAGTCGGCGTACATGGTTGGCGAGTGGTTGCCCCAGACGGCCAGCTTCTCGATCGACGACACAGGCTTGCCGGTCTTGGCAGCCACTTGCGACAGGGCGCGGTTGTGGTCCAGGCGCAGCATGGCAGTGAAGTTCTTCGCTGGCAGCGAAGGAGCCGATTTCATCGCGATATAGGCGTTGGTGTTGGCAGGGTTGCCGACCACCAGCACGCGCACGTTGCGCGAAGCGACGGCGTCGAGCGCCTTGCCCTGCACCGTGAAGATCTGGGCGTTCGCTTCCAGCAGGTCCTTGCGTTCCATGCCAGGGCCGCGTGGACGCGCGCCAACCAGCAGGGCGTAGTCGACGTCCTTGAAGGCTTCCATCGGGTCCGAGTGCGCGGTCATGCCGGCCAGCAGCGGGAAGGCGCAGTCGTCGATTTCCATCATGACGCCCTTCAGGGCCTTCTGTGCTTTTTCGTTGTCGATTTCGAGCAGTTGCAGGATGACCGGCTGGTCTTTGCCCAGCATGTCGCCGTTAGCGATACGGAACAGCAGCGAATAGCCGATCTGGCCGGCAGCGCCGGTAACGGCAACGCGCAGTGGGGTTTTAGCCATGATGAATCTCCAAAAGTGGGAATGAAAACGGTCGAAGCCGAGGATACGCCTGTCCCCGAGCGTCAGCCGGGGAAAACTCCAATGATACCAAAACCGGGCTCTCTTCTTGCGGGTGTCCGACGTGCAGCACGAGGCCTTCGCGGATACCCGGTCGACCGCGAGTGTAGTCCTCGCCCGTGCCGCCGTCAATCCATATCATATGTCTTATATAAGACACATGTGTTGCCACATGGTCACTGGACGGAAGGGGGCTTTTGTGGTGAAATCGTGGTCTATGAATTCCGTCCCGACCAACCCTGCCGGCGAGGGCCCAGGCAGCAATGCCTCGCCATCGTTCCGTCCGCTGTACCAGCAGATCAAGGCGCTCATCACGCAGAGCCTGCAATCCGGAGAATGGAAACCCGGCGAGCTGATGCCGAGCGAAGTCGAGCTTGCCGTGCGTTTCAAGGTCAGCCAGGGCACGGTGCGCAAAGCCATCGACGAGCTCGCGGCCGAGAACCTGGTCGTGCGCCGGCAGGGCAAGGGTACCTTTGTTGCCACCCATCACGAAGAGCGCGCCCACTTCCGTTTCCTCAAGCTCATGCCCGACGAGGGCGTGCCCCACCATCCCGACAACCGCATCATCGAAGTCAAGCGCATCCGTGCGCCGGCCGAGGTGACGCGCCTGCTCGAGCTGAAATCGGGCGACGCCGTGGTCTACATCAAGCGCCTGATGTCCTTCGACGGCGCGCCGACCATCCTCGAGGAGCTGTGGCTGCCGGGGCAGGTGTTCAAGGGGCTGACGGCCGAACGCCTGGTCGAGTACAAGGGTCCAATGTATGGCCTGTTCGAGTCGGAATTCGGCACGCGCATGATCCGCGCGACGGAAAAGATTCGCGCGGTCGGGGCCGATTCGGTGGCGGCGCAGTATCTGAACGTACCAGAGGGCACGCCCCTGCTGGTGGCGGACCGGGTGTCGTTCACCTACGGCGACCGGCCGGTCGAGCTGCGCCGGGGCTTGTACCTGACCGCGCAGCACCATTACCAGAACAATTTGTCGTAAGCGGCGCCGATCTGGGCGCCTTCGGCACGTTCCCAGCTATGCGTATAAAATATGTTGTTAGCAAGCAAGCGCCGAACAAAACCCGGTTCAGCATTTGTCCCGCCAATATTCCGCACACGGATCTTGGTGCGCCGCAAAAAATCGGCGAAAATTAAGGGTTAATCACATTTTGTCAGTTAAGGGAGGTGTTGTATGTCCGAAGCCGTGAGAGAGGCCACAAAAAAAGGACGGCCGGAGTTCCGTAACATCCACATTACGGATATCACTACGAAGTACAAGATGCCGCCGTCGGCGATCGTCTCGATCCTGCACCGCGTCAGCGGTTTCGGCATTTTCCTGATGTTGCCGTTCCTGCTGTACCTGCTGCAGGAAAGCCTGCGTTCGGAAATTTCGTACTACCACTTCGGTGGCATTGTTGACAACATCTTCACCAAGATCATCCTGCTCGGTTTGATTTGGGCCTACGCGCACCACTTCACCGCCGGCATCCGTCACCTGTTCATGGACAACCACATGGCCCTGGACAAGGACGCAGCCCAGAAGACCGCACGCTGGGTGCTGGTCATCAGCCTGGTCCTGACTGCGCTCTGCGGTCTGAAACTGTTCGGAGTTTTCTAACATGGCAAAGAAGAACAATATCGGCGTTAATCGCATGGTCGTCGGCGCGCACTATGGCGTGCGCGACTGGCTGGCACAGCGCGTCACCGCGATCGTCATGGTCGTCTATACCCTGGTCCTGCTGGGCACCTTCCTGACCGCACAGAATTTCACCTACGAAGGCTGGGCGTCGCTGTTCTCGCGCCAGTGGTTCAAGCTCTTCTCGCTCGTCACCTTCTTCGGCCTGTACTACCACGTCTGGGTCGGCATGCGTGATATCTGGATGGACTACGTCAAAAATGCCGGCATCAAGCTGGCCTTGCAGTTCGCTACCGTGCTCTGGCTGCTCGCCTGCGCCGCCTGGACTGTGCAAATTCTCTGGAGTGTGTAATCGTGGCAGCCATTAAAACTGCAATCCCTACCCGCCGCTTCGATGCGGTCATCGTCGGCGCCGGCGGTTCCGGCATGCGCGCCTCGCTGCAGCTGGCCGAAGCCGGCCTGAACGTCGCCGTGCTGTCGAAAGTCTTCCCGACCCGCTCGCACACGGTTGCCGCGCAGGGCGGTATCGGTGCTTCGCTGGGCAACATGAGCGAAGACGACTGGTACTGGCACATGTTCGACACCGTCAAGGGCGGCGACTACCTGGGCGACCAGGATGCGATCGAATTCATGTGCCGCGAAGCACCAAAGGTCGTCTACGAACTCGAACACTTCGGCATGCCGTTCGACCGTAACCCGGACGGCACGATTTACCAGCGTCCGTTCGGCGGCCACACCGCCAATTTCGGCGAGAAGCCGGTCCAGCGCGCCTGCGCCGCTGCCGACCGCACCGGCCACGCGCTGCTGCACACGCTGTACCAGCGTAACGTCCGCGCCCGCACCCACTTCTTCGTCGAATGGATGGCCCTGGACGTGGTGCGCGATGCCGACGGCGACGTCATCGGCGTGATCGCGCTGGAGATGGAAACCGGCGACACGATGATCCTGGAAGCGAAGACCACCATCTTCGCCACCGGTGGCGCCGGCCGCATCTTCGCCGCATCGACCAACGCCTTCATCAACACCGGCGACGGCATGGGCATGGCGGCACGCGCCGGCCTGCCTCTGCAGGACATGGAATTCTGGCAGTTCCACCCGACCGGCGTGTCCGGCGCGGGCGTCCTCATCACCGAGGGTGTGCGTGGCGAAGGCGGTATCCTGATCAACTCGCAGGGCGAACGCTTCATGGAGCGCTATGCGCCAACCCTGAAGGACCTGGCGCCACGCGACTTCGTCTCGCGTTCGATGGACCAGGAAATCAAGGAAGGCCGCGGCTGCGGTCCGAACAAGGACCACGTGCTGCTCGACCTGCGCCACATCGGCGCCGACACGATCAAGAAGCGCCTGCCTTCGATCCTGGAAATCGGCCACAAGTTCGCCAACGTCGACGCGACCAAGGAACCGATTCCTGTCGTGCCGACGATTCACTACCAGATGGGCGGCATCCCGACCAACATCCACGGCCAGGTCGTCACGCCTGACCTCGTGAATGGCGGCCAGAAGGTTGTCAACGGCCTCTACGCCATCGGCGAATGCGCCTGCGTCTCGGTCCACGGCGCCAACCGCCTCGGCACCAACTCGCTGCTCGACCTGCTGGTCTTCGGCCGCGCCGCCGGCAACCACGTCGTCGCGTCGAACCTGAAGGCGCAGTCGAACAAGCCGCTGCCAAGCGACGCTGCCGACTTCGCAATGGATCGCCTGAACCGCCTCGAGACCTCGACCGGCTCGGAAAAAGTGCAGGGCGTCGCCAACGACATCCGCGCCACGATGCAGAAGTACTGCGGCGTGTTCCGTACCGATGCGCTGCTGACCCAGGGCGTGAAGGAAATCATGGTCCTCGACGAGCGCCGCAAACACGTCTCGTTCAAGGACAAGTCGAAGGTCTTCAACACCGCGCGCGTCGAAGCGCTCGAACTGGACAACCTGATCGAGACCGCGAAAGCGACCATCGTTTCGGCCCAGGCTAGGAAAGAGTCGCGCGGCGCCCACGCGCACAGCGACTTCGAGACGCGCGACGACGCCAACTGGATGAAGCACACCCTGTTCTACTCGGAAGGCAACCGCCTCGAGTACAAGGAAGTGAGGCAGAAGCCGCTGACCGTCGACACCTTCAAGCCGAAGGCCCGTACTTTCTAATTAGTTTTTTAGCCCGGGAGGCGGGCTTTGACCTCCTTCCGGGCTTTAATAAAGACATAGGTAAAACATGGCACGCACAGTCCACCTGAAGATCTACCGCTACGATCCGGACAAGGATTCGAAGCCTTACATGCAAGACGTCACCGTCGAACTGCAAGACACCGACAAGATGCTGCTCGACGCACTGCAGCGCATCAAGTCGGACGTCGACGATTCGCTGGCCCTGCGCCGCTCGTGCCGCGAAGGCGTCTGCGGTTCGGACGCAATGAACATCAACGGCAAGAACGGCCTGGCCTGCACGACCAACCTGAACGAACTGACCCAGCCGATCGTGCTGCGTCCGCTGCCGGGCCTGCCGGTCGTGCGCGACCTGATCGTCGACATGACCCAGTTCTTCAAGCAGTACAACTCGGTCAAGCCTTACCTGATCAACGACTCGATCCGCCCTGAAAAAGAGCGCCTCCAGTCGCCGGAAGAGCGCGAAGAGCTCGACGGCCTGTACGAGTGCATCCTGTGCGCCTGCTGCTCGACCTCGTGCCCGTCGTTCTGGTGGAACCCGGACAAGTTCGTCGGCCCGGCCGGCCTGCTGCAGGCCTACCGCTTCATCGCCGACTCGCGCGACGAAGCCACCGCGGAGCGCCTGGACAACCTGGAAGACCCATACCGCCTGTTCCGCTGCCACTCGATCATGAACTGTACGGACGTCTGCCCGAAGGGCCTGAATCCGAACAAGGCGATTGGCAAGATCAAGGAATTGCTGGTTCGCCGGGCGATCTAAGGCGTTTGATTTGATGGTGAAACCGCGTGGGCGCGGAGTGCCCACCCTACGAAACCCGCGGCCGTCGCGTAACGTAGGGTGGGCACTTGTGCCCACGCGGTACAGCGCTCGCGTCACACCCAAAGTATTGACAGAAATACAGTAAAAGTACGGTACTGCCCTTTCGCGGCAACCCGAGTATAGTGTTGACCCAACAACGGACTCAAGTGACAACGCATCAATCCGATCCTGCCAACCGTGCCCGCCTGCGCTGGCGCGCGCGCCGTGGACTGCTCGAAAACGACCTGATCCTCACGCGTTTCCTCGATGCGCATGAGGCGGACCTGAGCGATGACGACGTCGATGCGCTGACCCGCTTGCTGGACCTGGCGGACAATCCGCTGATGGACCTGCTGCTCGGTCGCGCCGAACCCGAAGGGGATGTCGACCTGCCGCACGTGCACGCCTTGCTGGCGCGCCTGCGCCAGGCCTGAACGCGCCAGGGGCAACACCCTTTTCGTTTTATATTTTGTAGATCCACTCCCAAGAAGGAAGTGCCATGAATATCTCTGATACCAAAGCAACCCTGTCGTTCTCCGACGGCAGCCCATCGATCGACATGCCGATTTACAAGGGCACGATCGGACCGGACGTCGTCGACATCCGCAAGCTCTACGGCCAGACCGGCAAGTTCACCTACGACCCGGGCTTCATGTCGACCGCGGCATGTAACTCGAGCATCACCTACATCGACGGCGACAAGGGCGAGCTGCTGTACCGCGGCTACCCGATCGAGCAGCTGGCCGAGAACTGCGACTTCCTGGAAACCTGCTACCTGCTGCTGAACGGCGAACTGCCGAACGCCGAGCAGAAGGCAACCTTCAGCGACACCGTGACCAAGCACACGATGGTTCACGAGCAGATGCAATTCTTCTTCCGCGGTTTCCGCCGCGACGCGCACCCGATGTCGGTCCTGGTCGGCACCGTCGGCGCGCTGGCCTCGTTCTACCACGACTCGCTCGACATCAACGATCCGAAGCAGCGCGAAATCTCGGCGATCCGCCTGATCGCCAAGCTGCCGACCCTGGTCGCGATGGCCTACAAGTACACCGTTGGCCAGCCGTTCATGTACCCACGCAACGACCTCTCGTACAGCGCCAACTTCATGCACATGATGTTCGCGAACCCGTGCGAAGAGTACAAGGTCAACGACGTGCTGGTGCGCGCCCTGGACCGTATCCTGATCCTGCACGCGGATCACGAGCAGAACGCCTCGACCTCGACCGTCCGCCTGGCCGGCTCGTCGGGCGCGAACCCGTTCGCCTGTATCGCTGCCGGTATCGCCTGCCTGTGGGGTCCTGCCCACGGCGGCGCCAACGAAGCGGCCCTGACCATGCTGAAAGAAATCGGCTCGGTCGAGAACATCCCTGCCTTCATCGAGAAGGTCAAGGACAAGAACTCGGGCGTCAAGCTGATGGGCTTCGGTCACCGCGTGTACAAGAACTTCGACCCGCGCGCAAAACTGATGCGCGAAACCTGCCACGAAGTGCTGGAAGAGCTGGGCCTGCAGGAAGACCCGCTGTTCAAGCTGGCGATGGAACTGGAGCGCATCGCGCTGGAAGACGAATACTTCGTCTCGCGCAAGCTCTACCCGAACGTCGACTTCTACTCGGGTATCGTGCAGTCGGCCCTGGGCATCCCGGTCTCGCTGTTCACCGGTATCTTCGCGATGGCCCGTACCATCGGCTGGATCGCCCAGTGGAACGAGATGATTGCCGATCCTGAGCAGAAGATTGGCCGTCCGCGTCAGCTGTTCGTGGGTTCGCCGGTGCGTGATGTGCCGAGTATCGACAAGCGTTAATTCGGTTTAGATAGTTTCAAGGAAAGCGGGCTGCGGCCCGCTTTTTTCATTTCCAGGCGCGAGGTTGACGGATGGGGCAGGGGGGCTATACTGGGGTTTGCTTTCTGTGCGCGCTTTGCGGTGTGCATGTGTTGTACCGCGTGGGCAGAGCCCGGTGAACCCGTCCTTGAGGTCACTGGCCTCAAGGACCCCTACGTTTACCGGATTTCGACTTCCACCATGAATTCATCGAGCTACTGCTGCCGGCTTTGTGGTTCGTCCCTGAACGAGGGAGGTCGCGTCGCGTCCGTTCGTCTGCTCTCCGTGCGAGATCTCGCCTGGCTCTCCCGGGCTCGGTGAGGAAAAAACCCGGCCGGCCTCGCGCCATCCGTCCTCCCGAGCCTCCTCCACTGCATCGAACTTCTCCGCATCATGCGGGGATACCCTTTTTTGCCATACTGGAGTCACAAATGAGACCACCAATCGTCGTATCCTCGCTCGACATGGAGCGCATTGAACACATGCTCGATTCCCTGCCGGCCGCGCAGGCCGCAACGCGCGAGACCCTGCTGGCCGAGCTGGCGCGCGCCGAACTGGTTGAGCCGCAAGACATGCCGACGGACGTCGTCACGATGAATTCGCGCGTGCGCTTCGTCACCGGCGACGCGGCGCAGGAGTTCGACATGTCGCTTGCTTACCCGAAGGATGTCGATGGCGCGCCCGGCAAGCTGTCGGTGCTCACGCCCGTCGGCAGTGCGCTGCTGGGCCTGAAGGTGGGCGACAGCATCGACTGGACCGGGCCGAATGGGGCGCGCTTCGACGTCACGGTGCGCAAGATCGTGTACCAGCCGGAGAGTGCCGGCGACCTGCATCGCTAGGCTTCGCGCGCTACTTGCACTTTCCCTTGACGATGGCCGTGGCCCAGAAAGGCAACGCCATCAGCTCTTTGGCGGCGAAGTGCCAGTCCTTTGTGTAAATCTCGGCCGGCTGGAACTTGAGCGCATCCGATCCCATGCACGACGGCTTCTGCGCGTAGGTGAACGCGCGCGAGAACGCCTGGGCGCGGTCTCCACGCAACACCTGGCCGGAAGGGGCGGCTTCGCCCTCGGCAGGCTGCTCGTCCCGGGTGTCGCGTACCGCCTGCTTGATGACTTCGTCGGTCAGGCGCGCGCGCAGCGGCAGGCTGGCTGCCGGCCTGGCCGGCGCCGTGGCCTCGGCGGCGCCGGAGAACATCAACAGGGCGAGCAGGGTCGCTGTCATGGCGCTTCAGCGGCAGACGCCGCGCAGCTTGGCCACTGCAATGAAGGGCAGCGCGAGGAAACCGTTCAGGAAAAAGGTCGGCTGGTTACGCAGGCCTTCCGAGTGCAGGCAATCGGGTTTGCGCGCTTGCGCAAAATCTTTCGCGAAGTTTTCATGGACCGTGCCGCTCAGGGTGTCCGCATCAAGACGGCGCCGCTTGGCATCTGGCTCGGCCGGCGTGGCTGCGATGGCGGCGCGGATCGTGTCCTTGTCCAGGCGTGCCCGCAGCGGCAATTTTCCCTCTTCAACTACGCCGCCCGCCTTTTTCTGCGTCGATGTCGCCGGCAGCGTCTGCGCCTGGGCCAGGAGGGGCAAACTGAGCACACAGAGCAGGGAAGGGCGCATGGCGAAATGAGAAAAAGTAATGTTGCCAAATATATACCTGATCGTAAAATGTTTGGCAATTTGTACACTTGGTTACATATGGCTGTGTAGAATGTGATTTCTTAGTCAACAGTCTGCGATTCCATGAAACGTTTTTTGCTTGCCTGCTCGCTGCTGCTGTGCGCCCTCGCGGCGCAGGCCGATCCGCTGCTGAAGAAACAGGTCAATGCCTTTGTCGACCGCTGGCATAGCGACGCAGCCCACGCGCGTCCGGCCTATTTCGACAAGATCGCGAAAGACGGTGTCTATATCGGCACCGACAAGAGCGAGCACTGGCGGCGCGACGAGTTCAAGGCCTGGGCCAAACCCTACTTCAAGCGCAAGTCGGCCTGGGCCTTCAAGGCGCAACGCCGTAACGTGTATTTTTCCGAGGACCAGTCGATCATCTGGTTCGACGAACTGCTCGACACGCAAATGGGCGTCTGCCAGGCCAGCGGCGTCCTGCGCCGCAAGGGCGACAGTTTCGAGATCGTGCATTACCAGTTGTCGATGGCGGTGCCGAACGAGGTGGGCAGTCAGGTCACGCGCCTGATCAAGGACTTCGAGGAGAAGAACGGCTGGAAGGGCGGCCCAAAATAAGGGGCTGTGCTATCGTATTGCCCCGTCTTCGCCTTCCCGTCCCACCGTGAGCACCACCTACATCGGCCGTTTCGCGCCTTCTCCCACCGGGCCGCTGCATGCGGGCTCCCTGGTCGCCGCCGTCGCCAGCTATCTCGACGCGCGCGCCCACGACGGTCTGTGGCTGGTGCGCATCGAGGACATCGACGAAGGCCGCAGCGTGCCCGGCGCCGACACGGCCATCCTCGCACTGCTCGATTCGCTCGGCATGCATTCGGACCGCGACGTCGTCTGGCAGAGCCGGCGCAAGGACCTGTATGCGGCGGCCGCCGCAAAGCTCGGCGCGCACGCCTACCCCTGCGGCTGCAACCGCCGCGAAATCCAGGATTCGCGCCTGGGCGTCGGACCCGATGGTGCCGCGATCTATCCGGGTACCTGCCGCCCTGGCCTGGCCGAGGGTCGCACGATGCGCAGCCTGCGCCTGCGCGTACCCGATGCGGGGGAGGACACGATCACCTTCATCGACCGCTTCGCCGGCCCCACGACCCAGCACCTGGCGCATGAGTCGGGCGACTTCGTATTGAAGCGCGCCGACGGCTACTGGGCCTACCAGCTGGCGGTGGTGGTGGACGATGCCGAGCAGGGCGTGACCGATATCGTGCGCGGCTCTGATTTGATCGACTCAACCGCGCGCCAGATCTACCTGCAGCGCGTGCTGGGCGTGCCGACGCCGCGCTACCTGCACGTGCCGGTGGTGCGCAATGCCGATGGCGAAAAGCTTTCGAAGCAGACCGGCGCGCTGGCCGTGCTGCCGGGGGATGAAGCGGCGGCGATCGCTGCCCTGATGGAAGCCGCGCGCTTCCTCGGACTGCCGCTCGCGCAGCCGCCCTCGCTCGCCGCCTTCTGGCAGGCCGCGATTCCCGCCTGGCGCGTGCTGCTGGCCGAGCGGGAAACGCACGCCGCCATTACCTAGGCGCGCCGGCGCCGCGCCATCATCCCCACGCCCGCCATGCCGAGGGCGAGCATGCCCCAGGTTGCCGGTTCCGGAATCGGCGCGGCCACGATGAAGCCGCGGATCTCGCCGCCCGGGAACTCGGTCGTGTGGATGTTCAGGTAGGCCTCGCTGGAGTTGATCGCGTCGATCAGCGCCGCGCTGGCGCTCGCCGCCGTGCCGCCGAACGCGGTCAGGAAGGCCGGTGCGTAGACCGCGGCGTCGGTCAGGTCGAAAGCCTGGGAATACAGGCCATTCGTGACGCCGGTCGGGAAGTCCGCGAAGGGCAGGGCGATCGGGGCGGTGCCGGTGAAGGACTCGGTGGTGCAGCAGTGGATGTGGGCCGCGACCGTCGTACCCAGCAAGTCGCGGAAGGGCACTTCGGCGCGCAGCAGGTTGCCGTCGATTTCGAAGCTGGCGACGCTCGAGCCGGCCGAACCGTTCGGCGGCGCTTCCTACGGACCGCTCGCGACCGCCTTGATGATGGTCGTCTGGGCCTGGGCGGCAAATGGCGCGAACAGCGTTGCCGCCGCCAGCGCCAGGATGGACAAGATATGCTTCATGGCAAACCTCCTGATCAGGAAAGAATCCCGGGCGCCACGGCGTGGCGCTGCCAAAAAAATTAGCACATCGGTTGGGGGACGCTCACACGGTACGGATGGGCAGGAGCCGCTGAACAATAAACTCCGAGGGAAATTGAACAGGTGGAAGCGGGCCGCGCACTGGGGTCAATCTGATACAGATTTTGCGCCGATCTCCCCAGGGTGAATCATATTCACCGGCCGCAGCGGCTCACTTCCTGGTCTGGATCGTGATCTCGCCGTCTGCCTCGAGAAAGGCGGTCTGCATGTCGTGGAGTTCGCAGTCGGCGGTGCGCAGCGCCTGTTCCAGGTCAGACTCCGCGATGCGGCAACGTTTCACTTCCTTGTCGAAGAATTCGCCGTTGCGTCCGATCAGGACGGCGGTGCCGTCGAGCATGGTGGAGGCGCGCCGGCTGTAGGCCGAGAGCATGGCCACGCCCGTATTCAGCGCAATCAGGGTGGCGGCGATGATCAAGCCGCCGCCGAGCGAATTGTCGCCGCCGGTCAGCGAATTCGAGACCGCTTCCGACAGCAGCATCACCACCAGCAAGTCGAAAGGCGTGAGCTGGCCGACCGTACGGCGGCCGGACAGGCGCACCATGAGGAGCAGCGCCAGATAGACGACGGCGCCGCGCACGACGAGTTCCCACCACGCCAAATCCATATCGAACATAGCTGCCCCGAAGTTTGAAAGCCGATGCCCTGATTCTAATCATTTTGTCAACAGGAGGGCGTCCGCTACGGACGAGGCTGCCAGGCTCAATCGCGCTTGTGATAGCTGTGCAGCTGGAACTGCATGCGTCCATCGACGCGCCGGCACACCCCGCTCATGGTTTCGCCGGGGGCGGGCGTGAACGTGAGCGTGCTGCCGCTGGCCTTGCCGGCGCAGGCGGCATGCGCTTCGGCCGGGATCGCGGGCAGGGGCGGCGGGGCCGGCGGGGCGGGCGGGAGTGGTATCGACGGCAGCGCAGGCGGTGCCGGCGGCGCCGGGGGCGCGGTCCACTCCGTGCTCTGTGCGATGCCGGCGTCAATGCCGGCGGCGGCCTGGCTGCTGCCCGCTGCGAGCAGCAGGGCGGCGAAGGCGATGGACAGTAATTGCATGTTGTTCTCCTCGAAGTGCGGCGCGCGAACGTGGCGCCATTGAGCTCACTGTGCATGCCGAATGTGGAGAAACGATGGAGGTCCTGCACGTCGAAGCGCCCGCCAAGAGCGCAACGCCGAGTGCGCTAACGCAATATCGCTGAGTTTCATTTGAGCCCGATCAAAGGATAACTCTGCAATTCGTTGAGATTGAATAACTCCTACTGACAAATCAGATCAAGGAGAAATCATGAGTATGCGACTCTTGCTAGCGTCCGCAGCCGCGGCCCTCGCCTTCAGCCCCATGACGGGAGCGCAGGCGCAGAGCCTGACCGGGTCAACGGTCAATTTGGCGGGCTATTGCTGCACCGCGCCGACCGAGGACGACCGGGTCACGGCTTTGCTCACCGCAGTCGTCGGAACCGGCGTCGAATTCCCGGAAGGGAGCCTCACCAGCCTGGATCCCTTGCTCGACCCGGTGCCGGTAACGATCGATGTCGGCAGTTCGACGATCGACATCGACTATGCGGCGGGCGGCACCACGGACCCGGGAGGCTTCAACGGCTACGTGTTTTCCTTCACGGGCGCCCCTGCCATCCTGAGTGTATCGCTCGATCCGGCGAGTACCTATACCCCGGTGGTCACCTTTGAAGGCAACAGCATCTTCGTCAACGAGGCCGGGCTGACCCTCACCGCAACTTCGCGTGCGCTGATCAACGTGACGCCGGTTCCCGAACCGGAAACCTACGCGATGATGATGGGCGGGCTGGGCCTGGTCTCGCTGCTGGCCCGGCGCCGGCGCAAAGGAGGGCGCCCGGCTCAGGGCTCGAAGCAGTAGCCGACGCCGTAGATCGAACGGATCGGTTCCAGTCCGGGTGCGGCGGCATCGATCTTGCGCCGCAGGTTCTTGATGTGGCTGTCGATGGCGCGCTCGGTGACCTCGAGGTTGTCCTGGCGCGCCAGGTCGAGCAGCCGGGCGCGCGAGAACACCTGGCCCGGCTTCGATGCGAGCGCCGCCAGCAGGTCGAATTCGGTGCGGGTCAGGTCCAGCGCCTGGCCATGCACGCTGGCGCGGCGCGTCCCCGCGTCGATCGCCAGCGGCGTGCCTGGCGCGCTGCTGCGGCGCAGGATGGCCTTGATGCGCGCCACCAGCTCGCGCGGGCTGAAGGGTTTGCACAGGTAGTCGTCGGCGCCCAGTTCCAGTCCCAGCAGGCGGTCGATTTCCTCCACGCGCGCCGTCACCATCACGATTGGCACGCTTGAAAAGCTGCGCACCGCGCGGCACAGCGACAGGCCGTCGAGCCCGGGCAGCATCAGGTCGAGCACGATTAGCGCAGGAACGGCGGCGCGGATCGCAGCCAGCGCTTCGGCGCCGTCGCCGAAGACCGTGGCCGCATAGCCGGCCGCGCGTACATAGTCGGCGACCAGGGCGGCCAGTTCCGGTTCGTCTTCAACAATATAAATAGTATTCATGCTTGCAGCGCCATGGAGAGCGTCACGCGCAGGCCGCCCTGAGGCGAATGCGCGAAATTGAGTGTGCCTCCCTGCGCCTCGACCAGGCGCCGGCACAGCGCCAGGCCGATGCCGGCGCCGCCGCCCGCACGGCTGCGCGAGGCGTCGACCCGGTAGAAGCGCTCGCCCAGGCGCGCCAGGGCCGCATCGGGCACGCCGGGTGCGCTGTCGTCGATGTGCAGGGCCAGGCGGGTTCCCGTCACCTGTGCCGACAGCAGCACGCGTCCGGGCGAGCTCGTGTAGCGCAGGCTGTTCTCGAGCAGGTTGCGCAGCACCTGGCGCATGCGGTCGGGGTCGGCCAGCACGGTGGCGCGCGCCGGCGCGCTTGCCGGTTCCAGCGTCAACCCGGACGACTGCAGGCGTTCGGCAAACGCTTGGCCTTCCTCGAGCGCCAGCAGCCAGAGGTCGACCGGCTCGCGCCGGATTTCCAGGGCGCCGACATCGGCCCGCGCCAACGCATACAGCTCGTCGATCAGCTTCGACAGCGCCAGCACCTGGCGCAGCATCGCCGCCACATGGCTCGGGTCGGCGCTGCGCACGCCGTCCTGCACGGCTTCGAGCTGCGCGCGCAGGACCGCCAGCGGCGTGCGCAGCTCGTGCGAGGTGTCGGCCACCCACTGGCGGCGCGCATCCTCGAGGCCTTCCAGGCGCGCCGCCAGCTGGTTGAAGTGCTGCGCCAGTTCGCCCAGTTCGTCGCTGCGCTTGTCAAGCAGGCGGGTCTCGAAACGGCCCTCGGCCAAGGCGCGGGCGCCTTGCGCCAGGCGGCCGATGGGACGCCGGAAGTGCGCCGCGAGCAGCACGGCGACCAGGGCGCTGAGGGC
The DNA here is from genome assembly GCF_059134155.1 of Massilia sp. FBCC-B171. Classification (NCBI taxonomy): domain Bacteria; kingdom Pseudomonadati; phylum Pseudomonadota; class Betaproteobacteria; order Burkholderiales; family Oxalobacteraceae; genus Massilia; species Massilia sp. FBCC-B171. Next base: position 1,734,246 of record NZ_CP101443.1, read on the forward strand.
TACGCCCGCCGCGCCGATCAGCCACAGGCTGGCGCCGAGCTGCTGCAGGAAGGCATAGGCCAGGGCGTCGGTTGGCCGCGCCGTGCGCGCCACCGCCAGCGCGCCCACGCTGCGGCCATCGACCAAAATAGCGCGCCTTGCCATGGGCAGGGCGCCGGGCGGGCGGCCGGCGATCGGCGTGCCCGCGGCGTCGAACAGGGTGATGCGCGACTGCAGCGGCGCGGTATCGATGGCGTCGGGCGCGGCAAAAGGCGCGTTGCCGATCGAGGGAGGGGGCAGGGGCGGCAGCGGTGGTGCCGGCGGAGCTGGCGGGGCAGGCGCGACGGGGCTGACAGGGGCAACGGGTTGTGCAGGCATGGCAGGCACGCGTTCCACGGGCGCAGCCGGCGCGGCCAGCGCACGCGCATCGCGCTCGGCCTGCAGCCGCCCGAGCTCCTGCGCGATCCAGTCGCGGCGGCCCGCGCTCGGCACGAAATTCCAGCTGCCATAACGCGCATAGCGGCGCGCCAGGTCGTTCGACAGTTCGTCCAGCCGGTCCAGTTCGATCTGGACGGCATAGTCGCCGAAACCCTCGAGCACGTTCTGGCGCAGCAGGTAGACGGCGCTCGCGGCCACCGCCAGGATGGCTAAGAGGACCGAGGCAAACAGGCGAAGGCCGATCGATATCTTCAAGGGGCGCGATGGTAGTAGTGGCACGCCATTCTAGCCAAGCTTGTAAAAGGCAGGGCGAAAAAAAACGCCCGCCGCCGCGAACGGCGAGGGGCGCAAACCTACCGGAGGAGTAGTTCTTAGAAGCGCAGGTTGGCCGTCAAGCTGGCCGCGCGCGGCGTGCCGGGCGTGTAGCGGTAGCCGCTCTTGTTGATCGCTGCGACATAGCGCTCGTCGCCCAGGTTGTAGACGTTCAGGCGGATGTCGAGATTGCGGCTGACCTGGTAGGAGGCCATGGCGTCGAACACCCAGTACGAATCGGTAGAGGCCGGGGTGCCGATGGCGCCGTCGGTACCGCGCAGCAGGCTGCCCGAATACCGCGCGCCGCCCCCGAGCTTCAGGCCGAAGGGCAGGTCGTAGGAGGTCCACAGCGTGAACGCGCTTTTCGGCGTATAGGTCAGGTGGTTTTCGCCCCCGGCCGTGATCACCTTGCCTGCTTCGACTTCCGTGTCCATGTACAGGTAGCCTGCGCTGACCAGCCAGTTGCGCGCCAGTGCGCCGGTGGCGCCCAATTCCACGCCCTGCACCTGCTTGCGGCCGGTCTGGTAATACTTCAGGTCGACCGGATCCTGCTCGACTTCGTTCTTCACTTCGGTGCGGAAGACGGCGGCCGTCAGGGCCAGCTTCTGCTTAAGCAAATCGAGCTTGCCGCCGATTTCGGTCGTCAGGGTTTCCTGCGGATCGTAGATCGGGTTCTGCGCACTGTTCACGTTGCCGGAGACGACGAAGCTGGCGCCCGGCGGCCGCTTCGAGCTGGCGGCCATCGCGTAGATGCTGCTGTTCGCGGTCGGCTTGTAGAGAGCCGAGAGCTTGCCATTGACCAGCGTGTCGCCGACGGTGAAGTGGGTCGGCACAAGTGCATTGTTGGTCAATGCCACGACCGTGTAGTCGCCGCTGAAGTGGTCGAGGCGCAGGCCGCCGTTGAAGATCCAGCGCTCGCCGACCTTGATCGTGTCGAAGGCGTACAGGCTCTGGGTGTCGATCACGCCCTGGTTGTAGGCGCCGGTGCGTGCCGGCGCCAGGCCCGTCACGGGGACGCCCGCATCGGGACGGTACAGGTTTGCCGCCGGCAGGGTGCCCAGGCCCGTGAGGCCGTAGCTGATCTGGCGCTCGTTGGACAGTTCCAGTCCTGTCACCAGCGTGTGGCGCAGGCTGCCGGTATCGAACTGCGAGGTCAGCGCGCTCTGGTTGGTGAGGATGCGGTTTTCCTGGTCTTTTACGGTGCGGGTGTTGCGCACCAGGGTCCAGGTCGAGGGGTCGGCCGCGTTGGGCGTCGCCAGGTTGGCGCTGGAATTGAGGAAGGCGCTCAGCAGGTAGTCCTGGCTGGTGCGGCCATAGCGCGTGATGTTGTGCAGCTTGAAGCCGGGTGCGAAATCGTGTTCGACGCGCACGGTGGCCATGTCGGCCTTGACCTTGTCGTAGTCGCTGTTCGAGCCGTAGAAGTTCTGCGGATCGACGGGCGCGGCGTCGGTGATGAAGGGACGGGCGCGGTCCGGGCTGGTGTAGCCGGGCAGGCCGATCGTCGGCACGCCGCCGTCGGGGATGTTGTCCTGGTCGACGTGCAGGTAGTCCAGCACCACGCGGGTCGGGCCGTTCAGGCCGAAGCCCAGGCTGGGCGCAATCGCCCAGCGCTTGTCGTTGACGACGTCGCGCGCCGGACGCCCTGCATCCTGCGCCATCGCGTTGAGGCGCAGCGCGATGCCGCGCTCTGCGTTCAGGACTTTGTTGGCATCAAAGGTCAGACGCTTCTGCGAGGCGCTGCCGACCGTCACGGAGCCGGAGACCGCGTCCTCCATCTGCGCTTTTTTCGACACCAGGTTGACCGAGCCGGTCGGCGCGCCGCGGCCGTTGTCGGTGCCGGCCGGGCCTTTCACGACGTCGATCTGTTCGAGGTTGAAGACGTCGCGCGAAATCGAACCGACGTCGCGTACGCCGTCCACAAAAATGCTGCCCGAGGTATCGAAGCCGCGCATGAAGATGGCATCGCCCGTATTCGTGTTGCCGTTCTCGCCGAGGAAGAAGGCGCCGACGCCCGGGGTGTTGCGCAGCGCTTCGGTCAGGGTGAGGGCGCCTTGCTGCTCGATCAGCTCCTTCTTGATGACCTGCACCGACTGGGCGGTGTCGACCAGCTTTTCCGTGTACTTCGGCGAGGATGCACGCTCGGCCTTGAATTCGTTCTCGGTCTTGCCCGTCACCCGGACCTTCGCTACCTGCACGCCGTTCATCTCGTCGAACACCGGCGGCGCGGCGTCGGCGGCGCTGGCGGCCAGCGGCAGCAGCATGGTCGCCAATGCGGCGCTCACGTGTTGGTTGAAACGGCTGGGGGCGTGCTTGCGGCTTTTGATCGGTTGCATGGTCTTCCTGATTTCTCTCGTTGGAGGACGCCCGCTGATGCGCGGGCGCTTCTTGTTGGACTGACCAGTATTCTAGTGAGCGTTTGCAGATATGTAAACGAGAATCGTTATCATTCGCGTTCTTATTTGGATCTATGGCCCGTTGCCGTAGGGTGGGCACTCCGTGCCCACGCGGACGCCAGCATCGTGTTCACAGAGTCAGCACCGCAGCGCCTGCACAACCGAGACGTATCCGGATGCTCCGCGATAACGTATCCGGTTCGAGGAAGCCATCGCCGCGCTCACGCGCCAACACGATGCAAGCGTTCGCGTGGGCACGGGTGCCCACCCTACGGTGCGCGGCCGTTCCGTAAAAAAGCCACCGCAGAGGGTGGCTTGGGATCGGGTCAGTAAACGTCGCGCCGGTACCGGCCTCCGGCGGCCAAGGCGTCAAGCGCCTCGGCGCCGAGCGCAGCCGACAGCGCCTCGTGCACGCCGCTGGCCATGCCCTGCAGGCTGCCGCAGACATACACCGCCGCCCCGCGCGCAATCCACGCGCGCAGGTCGTCGGCACGCTCGGCCAGCACGTGCTGCACGTAGCGCGGCCCGTCGCCGTCGCGCGAAAAGGCGAGGTCGAGGCGGGACAGCTGGCCGGCGTCATGCCAGGCTGACAGCTCTTCTCGCAGCAGGAAGTCGTGGCGGACATTGCGTTCGCCGAAGACCAGCCAGTTGTCAATCACGCCTGCGTCGATGCGCGATTTTAGAAGCGCACGCAGGCCGGCGAGACCCGTGCCGTTGCCGATGAAAATAATTGGCCGTGCCGCGTTCTCGCCTAAGCGGAAGCGTGCATGCGCACGTACCCGCAGCGCGATCGTGGCGTCCATGCCGGCGTCGAGACAGAGCCAGCCGGACGCCGCGCCGGCCGTGCCGTCGGCACGCTGCTGCAGGCGCACCAGCAAGTCGATGCGGCCTTCGTCCGGTGTCGATGCGATCGAGTATTCGCGCGGCTGGGCCGGGTCACCCGGGGCGCAGACCTGGACCAGGTCGCCAGCTTCCCAGCCGGGCAGGACGCCGTCGCGCGGGCTCAGGGCGATGCGATACAGGGGCGCGCCGGCGCTGCCGGAATTGAGCCGGGTGCGCTCAACGATGCGCCATTCGCCATAGCCGGGCGCTTCCCAGTCGGGCAGGTCGCTGGTGCCGGCCAGGTGGCTGAGCTGGTGCTGCCAGCGGGCGATCGCCTCCGGTTCGCCGCGGTCGACATCGATCCGTTCGAACAGCGCGGTCGCGCCGCGCGCGGCCAGCCAGGCGTCGAGCGAGCGGCCGAAACCGCAGTAGTGTAGGTACTTGCTGTCACCCAGGGCCAGCACGGCGTAGTGCAGGTGCGCCAGCGCTGGGGCGCCTGCCATCGTCACGCCGGCGAAACGGGCGGCAGTGTCGGGAGAGTCGCCTTCGCCGTAGGTGCTGGCAATGAAGAGGGCGCGCGTGGCGCCGGCCAGGGTCGCGGCATCAAGATCCGAGATGCACAAGGCCCGCGCAGACAGCCCGCCGGTGGACAGCCTGGCAGCGGTCTGCTGCGCCAGGTAGCCGGCGTTGCCGGTCTGGCTGGCGTAGACGACAAGCCAGTCGGCGTCGGCGTTGACCGCGGCGGCTTTCGGTTTGCGCAGCATGGCCGCGCACAGGCCGCCCCAGGCCGCGACCAGGGTGAGGGCGCTGGCCCAGCGTGCGGGATCGATGGTGAGCATCATTGCAGCATGGCTTGATAAGCGCGGGTGCTACGTTCTTCGAGGCCGCCCGCACGGCGCCGCAGCAGGCGCGCGGCCAGCTTGCGCTCTTCGGCAAAGGCCAGGCCCGCATCGAATCCGAGCACGGTGATGGTCGTCGACAGCGCATCGGCCGCCATGCAGCTTGCGTGCAGCACGGTGCAGGAGGCGACCTCGTTCGCAACCGGATAACCGCTGCGCGGATCGAGCGTGTGCGACGCGCGCCTGGCCCCGTGTTCGAAATAACGCCGGTAGTCACCCGAGGTGGCGACCGCCAAGCCGTGCAGGGCGGCAACCGTCGGCGTGGCGTCCAGACCGGGCACGCCTTCGAGCGTCACCCACCAGGGCTGGCTGTCCGGCTTCATGCCGGACCCGCGCAGTTCGCCGCCGATTTCGACGAGGTAATGGCGCACGCCGTGCTGTTCCAGGCACCAGGCCAGCCGGTCGACCGCATAGCCTTTGGCGATCGAGGAAAAATCGAGCAGGGCGCCGCCAGGCTGCAGCAGGCGCGCGCCGGCGCGATCGAATTCAGGTTGCAGCGCGCCGCGCTGCGCCAGCACGGCCTGCACCGCGCCAGGCGCCGGCGCATAGAAGCCCGGCTGGTTGTAGCGCCGTTCGGGACCGAAGCCCCACAGGTTCACAAGCGCCCCCGCGAAGGGATCATAGGCGCCGCCGCTCGCATCGAACATGTCGAGCGCGTGCTCGAGCACTTCGACGAAGCGCGGCGGCAGCACATGCCAGCTGCCGGCCGGGGCGCGGTTGTAGCGCCCGAGCGTCGAGTCGGGATCCCAGTGGCTCATCTCGGCATTGATGCCGTCGAGTTCGCGCTGCAGCTGCTGCCCGAGATGGCTGCGTACGCCGGGCGGCAGCAGCAGGCGCGCCGACCAGCTGGTGCCCATGGTCGCGCCGGAGGCTTCATGGAGCTTGCTGCCGTCGGGTGCGACGGCAGGATCGATCACCAGCGGGACGAGGACCTGACGCAAAGACTGTTTACTCCGGCAGGGCTTCGAGCGTGGCCGTATAGGCGTAGCGGCGCGTCTCGGCAGGCCCGTTGTCTGGACCCGGACCCTTGCCTGGATTGGGCGGATAGGCCGCGTTCATCCAGTACATGTTCGCCGCCGGCAGCTTGAAGCTCGCTTCGCCTTTCGCATCGGTGCTCAAGCGGATTTCGCCGGCCACGCCGCGATAGCGCACGCCGCCCGGCACCAGGGAAAACGGCAGGTTCGGCAGCGGTTTACCGTCGAGCAGGAAGCGCACGCGCATGGTCTCGTTGGCGCGCAGGTCGTTCGGGTGCGTCAGCGGCACCATCTCCAGGCCCGTATTGGTCGGCTTCAGGGCGCCGTCGCTGGTCTTGTGGGCCGATACAAAAGTTTCGATGCGCTGGTGGGTGAGCGTCTTGCGGACCTCAAGCGCACCGGCCGGCACCTGTTTGGCGAAATCGGCCTCGCTGCCGCGGAAGCGTTTTACTTCGTTGCCGACCTTGTAGCTGCCCATCGCATTGTTGCTGACCAGGGCGATGCGGTAGGTGCCTTCCTTCGGCAGCGGAATGTCGACCGAGGCGCGCATCTTGCCGGTCACGCCTTCCGGAGCTGGGGCGGTCGTGCCGTCCGGCGCGGTGACGGTAAGGCCGTTCATCCGCAACGCCATGTGGTCGAAGTCGAACAGGCCTTCCGAGACGGCGCCGTCGATCATGACCCAGGCGTCCTTGTTCTCGACGATGGTCGAACTCGGGAGCATCCACGGGCGGTGGGCGCTGGCGGCGCCTGCGGTGGCGGCCAGGATCAGGGTCAGGACGCCGTGCTTGATGAAGGGGTTATGCATGTTGGGTCTCGCTTTATTGGATGTTGAGGGAGACAGCGCCGAGTTCTTCCTGGCCCTTGGTATTGGCCGCGACCTTGCCTTTTGCCGGCAGGGTGAAGGGCACGCGCACCAGTTCGCGTCCGCCCGCTTCACGCGCCGCTTCCACGACCAGCTTGTAGTCGCCGGCCGGCAGCTTGTCGATGCCGGTGCGTGCCGGGCCAAAGCTCAGCGTGTGGGTGCCGGCCGCGCGCGTGGCGCCCGAGACGCCGTCGATCGGCAGCGTCGCTTCGCGGCCGGCCTTCCTCCACCAGGTGCGCATGTCCTTGACCCACTTCTCGCCGGCGTTGTCCTTTTTCTTGACGTCGTAGAGCACGGACAGCGTGGAAGCGATGGAGCCGTCGGCCTTTTCGATCCACATGGCGACGTAGGGCTTGTGGTACTCGGCGACGTTCAGTTGCGGCAGTTCGAACTTCACCGACAGGTCGGCGGCGATGGCGCCGGTCGACAGCAATGGCAGGGTCAGGGCGAGCGCGGGAGACAGTTTCATGCAATGCCTTCTATATAGAGTGCGAATTAATGGATGAACAGCAGCGCCAGTACGGCTGGCAGCACGATGCCGAAGCCGATCACGGGCCAGGTCGACGGCCGGTTGGACGCATGGATCTTCATGATGAGGAAACCGGTGATGCAGAAGACGAGGCAGGCGATGGCGAAGATGTCGATGAACCAGCTCCATACCACCCCGGTATTGCGGCCCTTGTGCAGGTCGTTGAGCCAGGAAATGGCGCCGCGCGAGGTGAGTTCGTATTCGGCATTGCCGTCGACGCTGATGCGCAGCCAGGCGTCGCCGCCGGGACGGGGCAGGGCGACATAGGCGTCTTCCTCGCTCCATTCGGCGCTGCGCCCGCGCAGGTCGACCGGGAAGGCGCCATTCGCCCATTCGGCCAGCTGGGCCGGCACGGGTGCTTCGCCATCGGCGTGCTTTTCGGCGTGGCTGCGCAGCACGGGCAGCAGGGAAGGGGGCACGGCCGCCTTGATGCGGGTGACTTGCGGCTTCGATTCGATTTGCGCCGCATGGTTCAGGGTGAAGCCGGTGATGCTAAAAAGCAACATCGACATCAGGCAGATCGCCGAACTGATCCAGTGCCACTGGTGCAGCGTCCTGAGCCAGAGCGAACGCCGCACGCCGGGAAGGCCGGCGGGCGCTGCTGGGGCGGACGGGACAGCCGGGCTCGAAACGGGCCCCGGCGGGTTCTGGACAGACATGCAAGCTTCCTGTTGAGTACACAACGCAAATGATAACCATTATCATTTAGGCGGTCAACAAAATTCAGCCTGCCCCTGATGCACCCCGTATGTTGCGTTACAATACCCCGGCTATTGCGGAGGATCAGGATGGTCTTCTTCAATAACATGGGGTCTTCGGGAACCGTAGGTTTGATAAGACCCCATCTGTCCTTCCCCACAACTTGATGTGCGATCCGCTAACCGGTCAGGCCGTGTCGCGGAAGGTTAGATTAACCCGCCATACTCGCGAAGCGCGAAGAAAAGGTGAGCAAGAATGATGCAACAACAAACTGCGAACTCCTACCTGTTCGGCGGTAATGCGCCGTATGTGGAAGAGTTGTACGAAGCCTACCTGAACAATCCAGGCTCGGTGCCGGACAACTGGCGCGCCTATTTCGACAGCATGCAGAACGTGCCCGCCGTCGACGGCAGCGCCCGCCCTGACGTGATCCACTCGTCGGTCATCGCCTCCTTCGCCGAGCGCGCGAAACAGGGCCCGATCCGCACCGTCAGCGCCGCTGTCGAAGCCGATCCGGAAATGGCGCGCAAGCGCGTCGCCGTGACCCAGCTGGTCGCCGCCTACCGCTACCTCGGTTCGCGCTGGGCCAACCTGGACCCGCTGCAGCGCCAGGAACGTCCGCCAATCCCAGAACTCGATCCGTCGTTCTATGGCTTCACCGATGCCGACCTCGACACCAAGTTCAACATCTCGAATACCTATTTCGGCGGCGAGAGCGCGTCCCTGCGCGACCTGCTGCAAATGCTGCGCGATACCTACTGCCGCTCCATCGGTGCGGAGTTCATGTACGTCAGCGACCCGACCGAAAAACGCTGGATCCAGGAGCGCCTCGAGTCGATCCGTTCGACCCCGACCTTCTCGGCCGAGAAAAAGCGCCACATCCTCGAGCGCCTGACGGCTGCCGAAGGCCTGGAACGCTACCTCCATACCAAATACGTCGGCGCCAAGCGCTTCTCGCTCGAAGGCGGCGAGTCCTTCATCGCCTCGATGGATGAAACCATCCAGCGCGCCGGCGAGCAGGGCGTCCAGGAAATCGTGATCGGCATGGCCCACCGCGGCCGCCTGAACGTGCTGGTCAACACCCTGGGCAAGGCACCGTCGGAACTGTTCGAAGAGTTCGAAGGCAAGCACGCCGACGACCTGCCGTCGGGCGACGTCAAATACCACCAGGGCTTCTCGAGCGATATCTCGACCCCGGGCGGCCCGGTCCACCTGTCGCTGGCCTTCAATCCGTCGCACCTCGAGATCGTCAACCCAGTGGTTGAAGGTTCGGTCAAGGCGCGCATGGAACGCCGCGGCGACCGCAAGGGCAAGGAAGTGCTGCCGATCCTGGTGCACGGCGACGCCGCATTCGCAGGTCAAGGCGTGGTCATGGAAACCCTGAACCTGGCGCAGACCCGCGGCTACGGCACGGGCGGCACGATGCACATCGTGATCAACAACCAGATCGGTTTCACCACCTCCGACCCGCGCGACGCCCGTTCGACGCTGTACTGCTCGGACGTTGTGAAGATGATCGAAGCGCCTGTGCTGCACGTGAACGCGGACGACCCTGAAGCGGTCGTGCTGGCCACGCAAATCGCGATGGACTACCGCACGGAGTTCCACAAGGACGTCGTCGTCGACATCATCTGCTACCGCAAACTGGGCCACAACGAGCAGGACACGCCTGCGCTGACCCAGCCGCTGATGTACAAGAAGATCGCCAAGCACCCTGGCACCCGCAAGCTGTACGCGGAAAAGCTGGCTACGCAAGGCACCATCCCGGCTGACGAAGGCGACAAGCTGGTCGCTGCCTTCCGCGACGCGATGGACGCCGGCAAGCACACGGTCGACCCTGTGCTGACCGACTTCAAGAACAAGTACGCCGTCGACTGGGCGCCCTTCCTGAACAAGAAGTGGACCGACGCGGCCGATACCGCCGTGCCGATGACGGAACTCAAACGCCTGGCCGAGCGCATCACCAAGGTGCCGGAAGACTTCAAGCCGCACTCGCTGGTCGAGAAGGTGCTGAACGACCGCGCCAACATGGGCAAGGGCGAGATGAACCTCGACTGGGGCATGGGCGAACACCTGGCCTACGCCTCGCTGCTGTCATCGGGCTATGCGATCCGCCTGTCGGGCCAGGACGCAGGGCGCGGCACGTTTGTCCACCGCCACGCCGTGCTGCACGACCAGAACCGCGAGCGCTGGGACCAGGGCATCTACCTGCCGCTGGCCAACGTGTCGGACAACCAGGCGCAGTTCACGGTCATCGACTCGGTGCTGTCGGAAGAAGCGGTGCTCGGTTTCGAGTACGGCTATTCGACCGCCGAGCCGAACACGCTGACGATCTGGGAAGCCCAGTTCGGCGACTTCGTCAACGGCGCGCAAGTGGTCATCGACCAGTTCATCGCCTCGGGCGAAGTGAAGTGGGGCCGCGCCTCGGGCCTGGTCATGATGCTGCCGCACGGTTACGAAGGCCAGGGTCCGGAGCACTCGTCGGGCCGTATCGAGCGCTTCCTGCAGCTGTGCGCGGACAACAACATGCAAGTCGTGCAGCCGACCACCGCCGCCCAGATCTTCCACCTGCTGCGCCGCCAGATGGTGCGCCAGTTCAGGAAGCCGCTGGTCATCTTCACGCCGAAGTCGCTGCTGCGTAACAAGGACGCCGGTTCGCCGCTGACCGACCTGTCGAAAGGCGCCTTCCAGACCGTCATCGGCGAGTGCGACGACAAGATCGAAGCGTCGAAGGTCAAGCGCGTGATCGTCTGCTCGGGCAAGGTCTACTTCGACCTGGTCGGCGCACGCAAGACGCGCGGCATCAGCGACGTGGCGATCATCCGCATGGAACAGATGTACCCGTTCCCGCACAAGTCGTTCGGCGCCGAACTGAAAAAGTTCAGCAACGCGACCGAAGTCGTGTGGGCACAGGACGAGCCGCAGAACCAGGGCCCGTGGTTCCAGATCCAGCACAACATCTTCGAAAACATGGACGAAGGCCAGCGCCTGGCATACGCCGGCCGCCCAGCCTCGGCAGCACCTGCTGTCGGCTACTCGGACAAGCACGTGGCGCAGCAGAAGGAATTGCTCGACACGGCGTTCTCGAAGCTCAAGGGCTTCATCCTGACCAAATAAGCATCGTCCGCGCCCGACCGGCCTTCATGCCGGCCGGGCGTTTTTCGAAGACTACAGAATAATTTAACGGAGTTTTACATGGCACAAATCGAAGTCAAGGTCCCGCAACTGTCGGAATCGGTCGCTGAAGCAACCCTGCTGTCGTGGCACAAGAAGGTCGGCGAGCCGGTCGGCCGCGACGAAAACATGATCGACATCGAAACCGACAAGGTGGTCCTTGAGCTGCCGGCGCCAAGCGCTGGCGTGATCGTGCAACTGCTCAAAGCCGACGGCGCCACCGTCGTCGCCGGCGAAGTCATCGCCATCATCGACACCGACGCCTCGGCCCAGGTGAGCCCGCTGGAAGTCAAAGCTCTCCCGTCGGCCGCGCCGAACGCAGCGATCGAACAGCCTGCCGCAGCGCCAGCCGCCACCGGCGCCGGATCGCCGGCCGGTTCGATGTCGGGCGTGGCCATGCCGGCCGCCGCCAAGATCCTGGCTGACAACAGCATGAGCCCTGCCGGTATCGACGGCTCGGGCCGCGACGGCCGCGTGACCAAGGGCGACGCCCTGTCCGCAGTCGCCAACAAGCCGGCCGGCGCTCCTGCACCGGCACCTGCCGCCGCTCCTAAAGCAGCACTGCAGCAAGTGGCCGCACCGGTCGCGCAACTGGGCGACCGTCCGGAAGAGCGCGTGCCGATGAGCCGCCTGCGCGCCCGTATCGCCGAGCGCCTGCTGCAGTCGCAGTCGACCAACGCCATCCTGACCACGTTCAACGAAGTGAACATGGCACCTGTGATGGAACTGCGCGCCAAGTACAAGGACAAGTTCGAGAAAGAACACGGCGTCAAGCTGGGCTTCATGTCCTTCTTCGTCAAGGCCGCTGTCGCCGCGCTGAAGAAGTACCCGATCGTGAACGCCTCGGTCGACGGTAACGACATCGTCTACCACGGCTACTTCGACATCGGTATCGCTGTCGGTTCGCCACGCGGCCTGGTGGTGCCGATCCTGCGCAACGCCGACCAGATGTCGATCGCCGAGATCGAAAAGAAGATCGGTGAATTCGGCCAGAAAGCCAAGGACGGCAAGCTGACCCTGGAAGACCTGTCGGGCGGTACCTTCTCGATCTCGAACGGCGGCACCTTCGGTTCGATGCTGTCGACCCCGATCATCAACCCACCGCAGTCGGCCATCCTGGGCGTGCACGCAACGAAGGACCGCGCTGTCGTCGAAAACGGCCAGATCGTCATCCGTCCGATGAACTACCTGGCGATGTCCTACGACCACCGCATCATCGACGGCCGCGAAGCCGTGCTGGCGCTGGTCACGATGAAGGATGCGCTGGAAGATCCGGCACGCCTGCTGCTGGACCTGTAATTAAGCTGTAACTGAGCTGTAATCATCAGGGCGTGGACGCGCCCGTTTTGCGGCGCGTCCACCACACATTGGGAGCACGACCATGATCTCCGATGAAATCCGTCGTTTGCATGAACTGCACCAGGCCGGCGCACTGACGCTCGAGGAATTCGAACGGGCCAAGGCGAAGGTCCTGGCCGGCGCTGGCCCGAATGAGCGCATAAATGAGCGAGTGAGTCTGAACAAGGATGGCGGCAGCACGGGCAACTTCGACGCCCGTCCCACGCCCGGCGTGACCAGCTTCCAGTCGCTGCGCCGCTCGCGCGCCGACCGCTGGCTGGGCGGCGTTTGCGGTGGCCTGGCCGGTACCTTCGGCCTGGACACATGGGTCTGGCGCCTGCTGTTTGCCGTGCTCACCATCCTCACCTCCGGATTCGGCGCACTGGTCTACCTCCTGATGTGGATTTTTGTCCCAGAAGAATAAATAAGGAATCATTCATGAGTAACGAGAAACAATTCGACGTCGTCGTCATTGGCGGCGGTCCTGGCGGCTATATCGCGGCGATCCGCGCGGCCCAGCTGGGCTTCAAGGTTGCCTGTATCGACGAGTGGAGCAACGCAGCCGGTAAACCTGCACCAGGCGGCACCTGCACCAACGTCGGCTGCATCCCGTCGAAAGCGCTGCTGCAGTCGTCGGAACACTTCGAGCACGCCGGTCACGCCTTCGCCGAGCACGGCATCAACGTGTCGGGCCTGGAACTGAACCTGCCGCAGATGCTCAAGCGCAAAGACGTCATCGTCAAGCAGAACAACGACGGCATCCTGTTCCTGTTCAAGAAGAACAAAGTCTCCTTCTTCCACGGCCGCGGCTCGTTCGCGGGCAAGGCTGAAGGCGGCTACACCATCAACGTGACCGGTCCAACTACCGACACGCTCACCGCCAAGAACGTCGTCGTCGCCACCGGCTCGAACGCACGCCAGCTCCCAGGCGCGGAATTCGACGAGAAGCTGATCCTGTCGAACACCGGCGCACTGGCCATCGAAGCGGTGCCGGGCAAGCTCGGCGTGATCGGCGCCGGCGTCATCGGCCTGGAAATGGGTTCCGTGTGGCGCCGTGTCGGCGCCGACGTGACCGTGCTGGAAGGTCTGCCGACTTTCCTGGGCGCCGTCGACGAGCAGATCGCCAAGGAAGCGCATAAACTGTTTACCAAGCAGGGCCTGAAGATCAACCTCGGTTGCAAGATCGGCGCGATCACCAAGGGCGCGAACAACGTCACCGTCGCTTATGCAGACAGCACCGGCGCCGAGCAGACCGCCGTGTTTGACCGCCTGATCATTTCGATCGGCCGCGTGCCGAACACGATCGGTCTCGGTGGCGAGAGCGTCGGCCTGCAGCTGGACGAGCGTGGCTTCGTGGTCGTCGACGACGAGTGCCGCACCAGCCTGCCGGGCGTGTGGGCAGTGGGCGACGTCGTGCGCGGTCCGATGCTGGCGCACAAGGCCGAGGAAGAGGGCGTTGCGGTCGCCGAGCGTATCGCCGGCCAGCACGGCCACGTCAACTTCAACACGATTCCATGGGTGATCTACACCTCGCCGGAAATCGCGTGGGTCGGCAAGACCGAGCAGCAGCTGAAAGCCGAAGGCGTCGCCTACAAGGCCGGCACCTTCCCCTTCATGGCCAACGGCCGTGCACGCGCACTGGGCGACACCTCGGGCATGGTGAAATTCCTGGCCGATGCCACGACCGACGAAATCCTGGGCGTGCACATTGTCGGTCCGATGGCTTCGGAACTGATCTCGGAAGCCGTCGTCGCGATGGAATTCAAGGCTTCGTCGGAAGACATCGCCCGCATTTGCCACGCGCACCCGTCGCTGTCGGAAGCGGTGAAGGAAGCGGCGCTGGCGGTTGACAAGCGTTCGTTGAATTTCTAAGTAGGACCGTAGGGTGGGCGGGTCCCCCGCCCACGCGTTCAAATCACGTAATCTGGCCCGCTCCGTGGCTTGCAAACGTGCGTTGAACGCGTGGGCGGGAGACCCGCCCACCCTACTTTTAAAGCCATATATCTGATGAACGTCCAAGAGTACTACCAGCACGCCCTCACCGAGCGCGGCTTCACTAGCGATCCTGCCCAGCAGGCAGCGGTCGACCGCCTCCAGCAGGCGTACGACGACTGGGTCCAGTACAAGGCCCAGCGGTCGTCCGCTTTCAGGCGTCTCATCAACCGTCCGGACGTGCCGCGCGGCGTCTACATGTGGGGCGGGGTAGGGCGCGGCAAGTCCTTCCTGATGGACTCCTTCTATTCCGTGGTCCCGGTGGTGCGCAAGACGCGCCTGCACTTCCACGAATTCATGCGCGCCGTGCACGGCCAGCTCGATGAACTGAAAGGCGTGGCCGATCCGCTCGACGAAGTGGCCAAGCGCATCGCCAAAAAATACCGCCTGATCTGCTTCGACGAATTCCACGTCTCCGACATCGCCGACGCGATGATCCTGTACAACCTGCTGACGGCCCTGTTCAACAACGGTGTCAGTTTCGTGATGACCTCGAACTACGAGCCGTCCACGCTATATCCGGACGGCCTGCACCGCGACCGCATGCTGCCGACGATCGCGCTCCTGAAAGACAAGCTCGACGTCATCAACGTCGACGCCGGCAACGACTACCGCAAGCGCGCCATGGAGCAGGTCCAGGCCTATTACACGCCGATCAACGCCGCAGCGGACCAGATGCTGCGCGAGGCCTATGCGAAAGTCGCCGACACTGCCGACGAAAGCCCGATCGTGCACATCGAGAACCGCGAGATCCGCGCGCTGCGCCATGCGGGCGGCGTGATCTGGTTCGATTTCGCGACCCTCTGCGGCGGCCCGCGCTCGCAGAACGACTACCTGGAACTGGCCACGCGTTTCCACACCGTGATCCTGTCGGGCATACCGGCGATGTCGGCCGGCCAGTCGTCCGAAGCGCGCCGTTTTACCTGGCTGATCGACGTGTTCTACGACCACAAGGTCAAGCTCATCATGTCGGCCGCGGTCGAACCGGAGCAGCTCTACACGCAAGGCATGCTGGCGAACGAATTCCACCGCACCGTCTCGCGTATCATTGAGATGCAGTCGCGCGAATACATGCTCGCCGAACGGCGCGGCGCGGCCGACGCCATCGCTTGAAAAAAACAGGAAACGAGATGACCAGAGCACAGTCCACGTTGCGCCATGCCGGCGCCTTGACCATCGCGGCCTTGCTGGCCGCCTGCGGCACCCAGCGTCCCGCTGCGGTCAGCACGGTCGTTACGCCCAGCACCTCGGTAGCCCAGGCCGATGCGCGCCTGGCCGACGTCGCCCTTGAACGCGCGGCGATCGAGTCGCGCTTCGCCGAGCGCGAAGTGGTCTGCTACGGCAAATTCTTTGTGAATAACTGCCTCGACGAAGCGAAGGAACGGCGCCGCCTGGCGCTGACCGCCCAGCGCGCGATCGAGGTCGAAGCCGAATACTTCAAGCGCAAGAACACGGTCGAGGAGCGCGACAAGGCGATTGCCGCATCCGAAGCCAAGTTCCAGGCCGAGGAAGCCGCCGCCGCGGCCCAGCCGACTGCGCCGCCGAAGACCATCAGCCCGGTGCCGCCGCCGCGGCCATCTTCGGTACCCGGCCGCATCGCCAAGCGCGACGCGCGCGCCGCGCAAGAGGCGGCGGCAGAACCGGCGAATGCCGCGACCCGCGCCGCGAACGCCGCCGCTTTCGAGGAGCGCCGCCGCAAATCCGAAGAGCGCCAGCGTGAAGTAGCCAAGCGCAAGGCCGAACGCGAAGCCAAGCGCGCCGCCGACCAGGCCAAGAAGGACAAGGAAAAAGCCGGCGTGGTGCAACCGGCACCCGTTCCGGCGAAATAAGGCGGAGGGGGCATTGCGGCCAAGCGCCGCAATGCGGGCTTTACGGCCGGCCCGGCGCCGCCCCGAACACGCTCGTGCCTTCCGGCAGGGCCTTCACCAGCTTCACGATCGCCATCGAACAATTCCCCCCTTTGCCCTGGGACCGTTCCGACGCCTTGTTGATCAGCATCTCGGACGCCTGCCTTGGCGTCGAACGCGCCAGCGCCGCCCCCAGCTCCGCATCGGTGAAGAAATGCCACAAGCCGTCCGAGCAGAGCAGGAACTGGTCGCCCGGCGCCATGCCCATCTGCCAGCCGACCGTCACGAAGGGCTCCTTGCGGCTGTTGCCCAGCACGTTGAGCAGGAATTTCGAGCGCCGGTGATTGCGCGCCGCCTCCAGCGCCAACTTGTCGGTGCCGACCAGGTGCTCGATATACGCTTCGTCGTTGGTGCGCAGCACCGGCTCGCCATTTTCAAAGCGGTACAGGCGCGAATCGCCCACGTGCGCCCAGACCGCCTCGCCATGCGGGGAGAGCAGCAGGCCGACGAAACTGGCGTGGGCTTCCTCGCCGGTGGTGACGGCGTTCATCTTGATGACCAGGTGGGTCTCCTGCACGATCTCGCGCAGCAGCTCGGCCAGGCGCTCGGGGTTGGGCGTGTCGCCCGGCTTGAAGCTGTCGAAGACCTGCTTGGCCGTGTGCAGCACCTGTTCGGCGCCGGCCGGCCCATTCAGGCCATCGGACAAGATCGCCAGCACATGACCCGGCGCACGGGCGCCGGTGAGCACAGCGACCCGGTCGTTCTGGCGCGGACGGTTGCCGATGTGTTGCGCGGTTCCCGCTTCGATCTTGAAGAGATTCATAAACTTTGATGCTTTCCGTGGCTCAGAGGCCATTCTTTGTTGGCGGCAACCTCATGGTAGATTAAACTATGCACCGAGAAGCGCCCGTGTTGCAAGCCGTAAGCTCCATCCCGGACCAGCCGGCTCCCGCTGTTCCGCCTCCGCCCCACCTTCGTTGTTGAAAAACTCGTTTGGAACCGCCATCATGACCGATGTCCAAGACATCCAGCGCCGCATTATTGAACTCGACGTCGAACACCGCGACCTGGACGCAGTCATTGCCATGCTGACCGCGGACGGCCATGCCGACCAGCTCCAGCTGCGCCGCCTGAAAAAGCGTAAACTGCAGCTCAAAGACCATATCACCCTGCTGAAAATGCAACTCGTGCCGGACGTGCCGGCCTGATTGCCTTCGCACTCTAAAGCACCCATTTTGACCGATCACCTTCCCGTGCCCGGCGCCGCCGGCGCCGACCTGCCTGCCGACGACACTCCCCTGGCGCCGCCCGGCAAGTACGATGCCGAGCTCGAGCGCCTGTTCGGGTTCGGCGGCCCGCTCGCGCCCGCCGTCGGCACCTTCAAGCCGCGCGTGGCCCAGACCGAGATGGCGAAAGCCATCGCCACCGCCATCGACGGCCAGAAAGTCCTCATGGCCGAGGCCGGCACCGGCACCGGCAAGACCTTCGCCTATCTCGTGCCGGCGCTGCTCTGGGGTGGCAAGACCATCGTCTCGACCGGCACCAAGAACTTGCAGGACCAGCTGTTCCTGCGCGATATCCCGACCATCCGCAAGGCCCTGAAGGCCCCGGTCTCGGTGGCCTTGCTGAAAGGCCGCTCGAATTACGTCTGCCATTATCACCTCGAACGCACGCTGCAGAACGGTCGCCTGACTTCGCGCGACGACGTCGGCCACCTGCGCGAAATCTCGCGCTTCATCAAGATGACCACTTCCGGCGACAAGGCGGAACTGGCCAAGGTGCCGGAAACGGCCTCGGTCTGGAATCTTGTCACCTCCACGCGCGACAGCTGCATGGGCGCCGAGTGCCAGTACTACCAGGATTGCTTCGTGATGAAGGCGCGGCGGGAAGCGCAGCAGGCCGACGTGGTCGTGGTCAACCACCACCTGTTCTTCGCCGACGTCGCCCTGAAAGACACGGGCGTGGCCGAATTGCTGCCGTCCGCGAACACCATCATCTTCGACGAGGCGCACCAGCTGCCTGATACCGCGACGCTCTTCTTCGGCACCTCGGTCTCGACTTCGCAAGTGCTGGAACTGTGCCGCGACGTGCTGGCCGAGGGCCTGGCCCATGCGCGTGGTCCCGACTGGGCCAAGACCGTGACGGTCGTCGAAAAGGCCGCGCGCGACCTGCGCCTGACCTTCCCGGAAGGCGGCACGCGCATGTCGCTGCCGCAGGTACCGCCGACGTCCGCCTTTTTCCCGGCCGTGCAGACCCTGAAAGACGAACTCGATGGCCTGATCGACGTGCTGGAAGAACAGGCCCAGCGCGCCGAAACCCTGGAAGCCTGCCGCGTGCGCGCGGTCGAACTGAAAGCGGCCTACGACGCCTGGAAGGCTGACGCCAAGGGCAAGGTCGTCGAAGGCGACCAGGCCGTGCTCTGGGTCGAGGCGTTTAACTCTTCGCTCCAGCTGCACAAGACGCCGCTGTCGATCGCGCCGATCTTCTCGAACCAACGCGAAGGCACGCCGCGCACCTGGATCTTCACGTCGGCCACGCTGGCGGTGAAGAACGACTTCAAACATTTCGCCGACCAGATGGGCCTCACGGGCGAACCGGCCCTGACCTGGCCGAGCCCCTTCAATTACGCCGAGCAGGGCGTGCTCTACGTGCCGACCGGGATGCCGGAACCGAATTCGATGGGCTATACCGACGCTGTGGTCGACGCCGCGCTGCCGGTCATCGAAGCGGCCGGCGGGCGCACCTTCTTCCTGTGCACGACGATTCGCGCCGTGAACCGCGTGGCCGAACGCCTGCGCACCGAGTTCGCCGACCGCGGGCTCGACTACCCGCTGTTCGTGCAGGGCGAGCGCGGACGCACCGAGCTGCTCGACTCGTTCAGGAATGCCGGCAACGCCGTGCTGGTGGGCAGCCAGAGTTTCTGGGAAGGCGTCGACGTGCGCGGCGAGGCTTTATCGCTCGTCATCATCGACAAGCTGCCCTTCGCCCCGCCGGACGACCCGGTGCTGGCGGCGCGCATCGAGGTGATGGAAAAGCAGGGGATGAACGGCTTCATGCACCACCAGCTGCCGGAAGCGATCATCACCCTGAAGCAGGGCGCGGGACGTTTGATCCGCGACGTCGATGACCGGGGCGTGCTGATGATTTGCGATCCGCGCTTGATCAGCAAGCCGTATGGGCGCCGGATCTGGCAGAGTTTGCCGCCGTTCAAGCGGACCAGGTTGCAGGAAGAAGTACTGGCGTTTTTTAAGCCTCCAGCGGAATAGACCGTAGCGGCTTTGCCGCCCACGCGTTCAACGCACGTTCGCTAACCACGGAGCGGGCCGGGAGGCGTGATTTGAACGCGTGGGCGGCAAAGCCGCCCACCCTACATCCCTTCGTTTTACGGAACGATGACAACCTTGCCCGTCACCTTGCGCTCGGCCATGTCATTCAAGGCCTGCGCGGTCTCCGCCAGCGCATAGCGCTTCGACACCAGCGGCTTCAGTTTGCCCTCCGCCATCCACCCCAGCATCTCGCGCATCGCCGCCACATTCGCCTGCGGTTCGCGGCGCGCGAAATCGCCCCAGAACACGCCGACCACCGACGCGCTTTTCAGGAGCATCAGGTTCCACGGCAGCTTCGGGATTTCGCCCGCCGCAAAGCCGATCACCAGGTGGCGGCCGCGGTAGGCGATCGAGCGCAGCGCAGGCTCGCTGTAGGCGCCGCCGACCGGATCGTAGATCACGTCAGGGCCCTTACCACCGGTGGCCGCCTTGATCGCCTCGCGCAGGTCTTCCTTGCTGTAGTCGATCAGCACGTCCGCGCCATGCGCGCGGCACACTTCCAGCTTTTCCGCGTTCGATGCCGCCGCGATCACGCGTGCGCCGAGCGCCTTGCCGATCTCGATCGCCGCCAGTCCCACGCCGCCGGCCGCGCCCAGCACCAGCATCGTTTCGCCGGCTTTTAACTGGCCGCGGTCGACCACCGCGTGGTGCGAGGTGCCGTAGGTGAGGGTGATGGCGGCGGCGGTGTCGAAATCCATCCCGGGCGGCATCGGCATCAGGGCCGCTGCTGGTGCGAGCGCCTGCTGCGCAAAAGCCCCGGTCTGGGTGAAGCCGATCACGCGGTCGCCGACTTTCACGCCCTGCACGCCTTCGCCGAGCGCGCGCACCACGCCGGCGAACTCGTTGCCGGGCGTGAAGGGCAGCGGTGGGCGTACCTGGTACTTGCCTTGGACCGTGAGCACGTCGGGGAAATTCACCCCGGCCGCGCGCACGTCGACGGCAACCTGGCCCGGGCCCGGTTCGAGGTCGGGCAGGTCCTGCAGTTCCAGACTGTCCGGCGGACCCCATTGCTTGCAGACGATTGCTTTCATGTTCATCTCCTGTTGGTTTTATTCGGTGGCTAATTATGCCTCACAGAACGGGAATGCTGACAATGGCCCCGCGAGACGGACCCGTTTGTGCGCCCGCAAAATGAGGAGGGAACACGGCGCTAGAGTGATGGATGCGCAGGCGGGCCGGCGGCGTATTGATGAGGGGAATGCAATGGCGATTCGGTACGGCTGCTTCTTCAGTTACGCCCACGGAAAACATGCCTTGATGCAGCGCTTCAAGACCGCGCTGGCGGAGGCATTGCACTGCTATCTCGAGCCCTATTTCGACACCGAGGACGAACTCTTCGTCGATACCGAGCAGCTCGGCGGCGGAGACGACCTCGACCAGAAAATTGCGCGCGCGATGTGCGAGAGCGTGTGCATGGTCCTGATCTACACACCCAAATACGAAGCGCATGCCTACACGCGGCGCGAATACGAGGCGATGCGCCGCATCGAATCCGAGCGCAGCCAGTGGTACACGCTGCCCAGTCACCTGATCATTCCGGTGATCATGACCCAGCATCCCGACCGGCTGCCGCCGCAGATCGCGTCCTCGTCCTTTTACGTGGATTTTTCGCATTTCACGATGGCGACGGCCGACCTGAAATCCAACCCAGAATTCCTACCCGATATCGGCAAGATGGTGAAGCGGATCGCTACCCACTATCAGTACCAAAAAAAGTACATGCCGCCCGGGCATGACTGCAACCAATTCGTGCTCCCCGATGTCCCACCGGAGTGGCGTGCGGTCCCGGATCTCACTTTCCCGAAAAAATGAGGAGCTCCATGGAAATCAACCGTTTGACCCTGCCGCCGATTGGCGGCCCGGGCGAAGTCACCACCTTCTATAGTTTCGAAAGCGGCGCAGCGCGCAGCATCGCGCTGGCCGACAGCGCCGTCCTGCTGGCGGGGCGCCAGAATGCCACCACGCCGGTGCTGATGATCGACTGGGATACCGAGGCGCCCGGCCTGCACCACCTGTTTCCGACCCGCGACGAACGCTATGCGGGCCACGAGCATGCGCGTGGCGACGACAGCCGCGGGGCCGCAGCACGCAGCGGCGGCGCAGGCGGCGCGCGTGCGCTGCCGGCCCGGCACGACGCGGCGCGCAACGACATCCGTCCCGAGGCCGCCCGTCCAGGCCTGCTCGAATACTTCGAGGCCTGCCGCGAACAGCTCAAGGCGCTCGGGCGCACCGGCGGCGACGACCACGAGGAGCGCGCCCGCCTGGTGCTCGAAGCGATCGACTGGGAAGCCTATGTCGAACGCGTCGACCAGAGCCGCACGCTCTATTTGATGCGCGCCGGCTGCTTCGACGACAGCTTCGGCGAGCGCGCCGACCGCATGGACTGGGACGGCCTGTTCACCGCCTGCCCGGCCCTGTTCCGGGCCTTCGCGGCCCACCTGACGCGCCACTTCCGCCACGTCCTGATCGACTGCCGCGGCGGGCGCTCGGCGGCGGTGAGCGTCTGCACCACGCTGCTGCCCGACCGCCTGGTGGGCCTGTTCACACCGAACAGCCGCAGCCTCGAGGGCCTGGCCGGCGTCGTCACGCGCGCCATCGACTACCGCTGCAGCCACGAGGAAGCCCAGCGCCCGCTGCTGGTGTATCCGGTGCCCTGCGGCGTCGACGGCTTCGATCCCGAACGGCGCCTGCAGTGGCGCCGGGGCGACCCGAACAAGGGCATGCCCGGCTACCAGCCCCGGCTCGAACAACTGCTGCGCAACAGCTACGGCCTGGCCCAGCTCTCGCTCGACAGCTATTTCGACGAAGTCCAGCTGCACGGCGCACTGGCGGCCGGCGCCGCCCGGCACCTGGGCACCTTGCCCGAGCGCGACGGCGACCGCCTCTCGCAGACGCGCGCAATCGAGGCCTTGCTCGGCTGGGCCGCGGCGGGGCGCTTCCCGTGGCAGTCGCGCCTTGAAATCGACCTGCTCGACGCGGTCGAGGCCGCGCGGGCGCGCCTGGCCCTGGGCGAGCACCAGGGCAGCGCGCTGCCGGCCTTCGATCCAAATGCCGTGCTGCTGGCGCGCGAGCTGCTGCGCCTGGGCGAGCTGTACCTGCACGCGGGACGGGTCCCGGCGGCCTGCGACTGCTTCGCCGAAAGCACCGCGCTGCGCCAGCGCCTGCTGGGCGACGACCATCCCGATACGCGCGCCAGCCGGGCCGCGCTGGCGGCCCTGCTGCGCGACAGCGGCCGGCTGCGCGAGGCGCGCCAGCAGTACGAGGTGCTGCTCGAGCACAGCCTGGGCGTGGCCGGCGCCGACCATCCCGAAACCCTGGCCGCGCGCTCCGGGCTGGCCGCCACGCTGGCCAGGCTCGACGAGTTCGGCGCCGCGCTCGGCCTGCACGAGCTGGTGCTCGAGGCCTGCGAGCGCCTGTACGGGCCCGATCACATCGCCACCCTCGACGCGGTGGCCGGCCAGGCCCGCACCCTGGCGCTGCAGGGCGAGTATTCGCGCGCACGCATGCTCTACGAGCGCGTGCTCGAGGGGCGCCAGCGCGTGCTCGGCACCGAACACGAAGACACCCTGCGCTGCACCCAGCAGCTGGCCACGCTGCTGCGCGACATGGGCGACCTGGGCAACGCGCGCAAGCTCCAGGAAAGCGTGGTGCGGGTGCGCGAGCGCCAGGCCGGGCTCGATGCGGCGCTCACCTTGCAGGCGCGCGAGGCGCTGGCCGAGATCTTCGCCGCCCAGGGCGACCTGGGTGCGGTGCGCGACATGCAGCAGTCGCTCGCCACGGCGCGCGAGCGGCGCCTCGGCTCCGAGCATCCCGATACTTTGGGCGTGCTGCTGCGGCTGGCCTCCACCCTGAGCCAGCAGGGCGAGCTCGAAGAAGCGCGCCGCCTGCAGCAGCACGTGGTCAGCCTGCACGAGCGCCTGCGCGGCATGGACGACCAGGAAACCCTGCGCAGCAAGCAGATGCTGGCCCAGACCCTGTCGAGCCAGGGCAACAGCGCCGACGCGCGCCGCCTCGAGCAAAGCGTGGAGGAGGGCGGCCACCGCCTGAGGCAGCTGCGCGCGATGTCGGCCGGGCCCTATGACGGGCCGGGCGAGGCCGCGCCGGACGAAGCGCCGCACAGTGGCTTGCCGGGTGCGGCGGGGCAGGGCATGGGCCGGCACGCGGGCGCGCGGCCCGGGTCCGGCCAGCCGGCGCCGCACGAGCCGATCGAGCACAAGCTCGGGCAATTGCACAAGCTGCTGGAAGGGGGCAGGGCACGCGAAGCGCGCCAGCTGGCCGACAGCCTGCGCGAACTCATCCTGCGCCCGACGGTGGCCCAGCCGCTGCGCCGGCGCGGGGTGGCGCTGATCAAGCAGGTGTACCAGGACGACGGCGACAAGGATGCGCTGCTGGCCTTTGCCGAAGACGAGGTCGCCTCGCTCGAGGGGGCGCTGATCGAGGCGGCCGGCGGGCGTCCGCTGGCGCTGCGCTAGCGCCGTGACGGGTCCGCTTCGAAGCGTGCTTGCCTGATAACTCCGGGCCTGGCGGCGTCGCTTCACTGCAACGCCGCCACGCTTGGCCGAATTGGAACAGCGGGCGCCATGCCCCGTGGCCCAGAATTTATGTCCCCGGAATGCGCGTTAAAAGCGTTGCTTCAGGTAAAATCCCCGGATGCGAATTCTTATCAGTAACGACGACGGCTACCTCGCCCCAGGTATCAACGCCCTGGCGGAAGCCCTGGCGAGCATCGCCGAAATCATCGTGGTCGCGCCCGACAGCAATCGCTCGGGCGCGTCGAACTCGCTATCGCTCGACCGTCCGCTGACGGTCAACCGCGCCGCCAACGGTTTTTATTTTGTTAACGGCACGCCCACCGATTGCGTCCACATCGCCCTGACGGGCATGGGCGACGCGCTGCCCGACCTCGTGGTGTCCGGCATCAATAATGGCCAGAACATGGGCGACGACACCCTGTATTCCGGCACCGTCGCCGCCGCCACCGAAGCTTATCTGTTCGGCATTCCAGCCATTGCGTTTTCCCAGGTCAATCACGGCTGGGAGCACCTCGACGCCGCGGCCAAAGTGGCGCGCGACGTCGTCCAGCGCCGCTTCGACATGCTGCCCGCGCCGTATTTGCTGAACGTGAACATTCCGAACCTGCCTTACGAGGCGCTCGGACCCCTGACCCCGACCCGCCTCGGGCGCCGCCACCAGGCCGAACCCGTGATCCGCTCGCAGGATCCGCGCGGGCGCGAGATTTTCTGGATCGGCGCGCCGGGCGCCTGCCGCGACGCCGGCGAGGGCACCGATTTCCACGCCACCCTGCAGGGGCAAGTCTCGATTACGCCGCTCCAGGTGGACCTGACGCATAAAACGCAGCTGGCCTTGCTGGCCCAGGGACTCGCATGAACGACCGCAGCAAGGCGCCCGAGCGCAGCACCTTCCCCTTGCCGCTGTCGTCGGTCACCGGCGCCGGCGTGCGCAAACCCGGTGCGCCGGCGCCGGTCGCCACGCCCCAGACCGCCACCCGCAACGCGGCAGGCGCAGTCGGCGGCCCGCAGGCGCCCAGGGCGCCCCAGCCCGGCCCGAAGCTGCCCGGCTATGCGCCGTCCGCCACGCAGAGCGCGCCCACCGCGCAGCGTTCGGAGCTGATGGCCACCGAAGCGATCCGGCGCGCCATGGTGGCGCGCGTTGCAGCGCAGGGCGTGCGCGACCGGTTCGTGCTGGCGGCCCTGGAAGCCGTGCCGCGCCACCTCTTCATTGAGCCGGCGCTGTCGAGCCAGGCGTATATCGACGCCTCGCTGCCGATCGGCCACCACCAGACGATTTCCCAGCCCTATATCGTGGCGCGCATGATCGAAGCCATGC
The DNA here is from genome assembly GCF_059134155.1 of Massilia sp. FBCC-B171. Classification (NCBI taxonomy): domain Bacteria; kingdom Pseudomonadati; phylum Pseudomonadota; class Betaproteobacteria; order Burkholderiales; family Oxalobacteraceae; genus Massilia; species Massilia sp. FBCC-B171. Next base: position 1,759,677 of record NZ_CP101443.1, read on the forward strand.
GCGAAGGCATGCCCGAGGGGAAAACCATGAACCGCGTCCTCGAAATCGGCACCGGCTGCGGCTACCAGGCCGCCGTGCTGGCGAAGGTCGCGCAAGACGTGTATTCGATCGAACGCATCAAGCCCCTGCACGAGCTGGCGAAGGCCAATCTGCGCTCCCTGCGCCTGTCCAACCTGCGTTTGCATTACGGAGATGGTATGCTCGGGCTCGCACAGGTTGCGCCATTCGACGGAATCATCCTCGCCGCGGCCGGGATGGAAGTGCCGCGCGCCCTCCTTGAACAGCTCGCCATCGGCGCGCGCCTGGTGGCCCCCGTCGGCGGCCAGGTCCAACATCTGCAGCGCATCACCCGCACCGGCAAGTCGGAGTGGACCAGCGAAACCCTGGAATCCTGCCATTTCGTGCCGCTGCGCCCGGGCACGGCTTGAGCGCTGCAAAGTACGTAATAAATATTAGATGAGAATGAATCAAACACCCCGTTTAGTCCTCCTGACGCTCACGCTCGGCCTGGTTGCCGGCTGCACCACCTCCTCCCGCCAGGCGCCGATCGTCGAGCGTCCCGTTGGTTCCTCGACCGCCAAAGCACGTCCGGCCCCTGCACGCACGGAAGAGCCGCGCCAGGACGCAAAAGGCACCTACACCGTGCGCCGCGGCGACACGCTGCTGCGCATTGCCTTCGACCACGGCCAGAGCTACCGCGACCTGGTGACCTGGAACAACCTGGCCGACCCGGACGACATCAAGGTGGGCCAGGTGCTGCGCGTGACCCCTGCTGAGCGCGCTGCCGGCACGGCCGTCGTGACCCAGCCGGTGCCGATGCCGCCGGACAGCCGTCCGTCCGTGCCGCGCAAGACCACGCCACGCGCTGACAAGAAAACCGTCGGCGAAGACATGGCCGAGGCGCCGCGCAGCGACAAGGCCGGCGAACGCGCCGAAACCGTTGCCGCCGCGGCCGCCACGACGCCTGCCGCCGCCGCTGCCGTGGCCGCGAACGGCTCGCGCGTGGGCACGACCGTGACCGCGCTTGACGACGAGAAATTGAGCTGGATGTGGCCGTCGGACGGGCGCATCATCGCCACTTTCGATGAGGGCAAGAACAAGGGAATCGACATCGCAGGGCGCGCGGGACAGCAAGTCATGGCGGCGGGCGCCGGCAAAGTAATGTACGCTGGTAGCGGAATCCGAGGTTATGGTAACCTCGTCATCGTCAAACACAGCAACAGCTTGCTGTCGGCATATGCCCACAACCGCGCGATCGTCGTCAAGGAAGGCGACAACGTGGCCAAGGGCCAGGTGATCGCTGAGATGGGCGACTCCGATGCCGAGACGGTGAAGCTGCATTTCGAAATTCGCCAGCAGGGTAAACCAGTCGATCCGTCGAGGTTCCTGCCCAGCCGTTAAAGAGGGCCAATGACGCTGCCACACTCCAGGGAAGACGAACTGCCTGACGAACTGGAGGGCGAGGGCGCGTCAGGTTACGATACCACCTCGGGGCGCGACGGTGCCGAGGGCGAAGCGCTGCTGCCCGGCGCCGTCGCCGAGGTCGACAGCGTCGACGAACTCAAGAAAGTACTTGCGGCCGAGCTCTCGACCGACACCACCCAGCATTACCTGAACCAGATCGGCACCCGGCCGCTCCTGACGGCCCAGCAGGAATCGCATTACGCGACCCTGGCCAAGGCGGGCGACTTCGACTCCCGCCAGAAGATGATCGAGCACAATCTGCGGCTCGTCGTCTCGATCGCCAAGCACTACATCAACCGCGGCGTCGTCCTGCTCGACCTGATCGAGGAGGGCAACATCGGCCTGATGCGCGCCATCGACAAGTTCGAACCCGAGCGCGGCTTCCGTTTTTCTACTTACGCCACCTGGTGGATTCGCCAGAGCATCGAGCGCGCCATCATGAACCAGGCGCGCACCGTGCGCTTGCCGGTGCACATGGTGCGCGAACTCAATGGCGTGCTGCGCGCCAAATACCACCTGGAAGCCCAGCACCACGACGGCAAGGATGCCAGCGTCGAGGACATCGCCAGCCTGGTCGGCCGTCCGCCGGAAGAGGTGCAGGACATCCTGGCCCTGTCCGAGCACGCCGCCTCGCTCGATGCGCCGCTCGACAACGACCCCGGCTCGAGCCTGATGGACATGCTGCCGGGCGAGATCGACGACGGCCCGGATGCGCGCGCCGAGCAGCACGAGATGACCGAACTGGTGCGCGACTGGCTCACGCGCCTGCCGGAAAAGCAGCGCTTGGTCGTGATGCGCCGCTTTGGCCTGGACAACGACGATCCGGCCACGCTCGAGACCCTGGCCGAGGAGATGGGCGTGACGCGCGAACGCGTGCGCCAGATCCAGCAGGAGGCGCTGGTCAAGCTCAAGCGGGCGATGGCGGCCCGTGGCGTGGTGCGCGATTCCTTGTTATGATGCCGCCGGTCTTGTGAGCTGATCAGGCGGGTTCTTTGCTGCTGCGGCCGGGCTTTTCGCCGCTGGCCCGCTGTCTGATCTGCTATCACCATGCACGCTTTCGCGTGGGCACGGAGTGCCCACCCTACGCCGTTCCGTTCCGTCTCGTCACCATGCACATGCAAGAAACTTTCATCGAAATTAAATCCCTCGACGCGGATGCGCGCGGTGTCGGCCACCTCGAGAACGAGGACGGCAGCCAGGGCAAGGTTGTCTTCGTCGAAGACGCGCTGCCGGGCGAGCGTGTCAGCTACGAGGTCAAGAAGAAAAAGAAGAACTGGGAAGCGGGGCGCATGCTCACCCTGCAGCGCGCCACGTCGATGCGGGTCGAGCCGCGCTGCGAGCATTTCGGCTATTGCGGCGGCTGCTCGATGCAGCACCTCGAGCCGACGGCGCAGGTGGCGATCAAGGGCCGCACGCTGGAAGACAACCTGTGGCATTTGTCGAAGGTGAAGGCGGAAAACATCATGCGCCCGATGGTCGGTCCGACCTGGGGCTACCGTTTCCGCGCGCGCCTGTCGGTGCGCTGGGTGGCCAAGAAGGGGACCGTGCTGGTGGGCTTTCACGAGCGCGCCTCGGCCCTGGTCGCCGATATCCGTTTCTGCCACATCCTGCCGCCCCACCTCGGTGCGATGCTGATGCCGCTGCGCGAACTGATCAAGGCGCTGTCGATCTACGACCAGGTGCCGCAGATCGAAGTGGCCGTCGGCGAAGAGAGCACGGTGCTGGTCTTGCGCATCATGGCGCCCCTGAAAGGGAAGGACGAGGAGCTGCTGAAAGCCTTTGCCGACCAGTGGGGCATCCAGTGGTGGCTGCAGACCAAGGGGCCGGAGACGGTGACGCCGTTCTACCCGCTCGGCAAAGACCTGTACTACACCTTGCCCGAGTTCGGCGTGCGCATGCCATTCAAGCCGACCGATTTCACCCAGGTGAACCACCAGATCAACCGCGCGCTGGTGCACAAGGCGCTTAGCCTGCTGGAAGTACAGCCGAACGAGCGCGTGGCGGACCTGTTCTGCGGCCTGGGCAACTTCACGCTGCCGCTGGCCACCCAGGCGCGCGAAGTGGTCGGTATCGAAGGCAGCAGCACCTTGACCACGCGCGCGCTGGAAAACGCGCAAGCGAACGGCTTGTCGGAAAAGACGACCTTCTACACGCGCAACCTGTTCGAAGCCACCGCCGCCGACCTGGTTGCGCTGGGCCGCTTCGACCGCATGCTGATCGACCCGCCGCGCGACGGCGCCATTGCGCTGGCCGAGGCCCTGGCCGAGCTGCGCGAAAGCGGGAAAGTGGAATACCTGCCGAAGCGTATCGTCTACGTCTCGTGCAGCCCCTCGACGTTGGCGCGCGACGCCGGCGTGCTGGTGCACCGCGCGGGGTACGTCATGAAGAAGGCGGGCGTGGTGAACATGTTCCCGCATACCTCGCACGTCGAGTCGATCGGCGTGTTCGAGTTGCAAGCTTAGGGCAGGGAATCACACAGCGCCAGACGCAAAAAAGCCGACCCGCGGGTCGGCTTTTTCGTTGGAGCAACTACCGGTCAGTCGTCGCCGCCGACGATGCCCAGCAGGCGCAGCAGGGCGGTGAAGACGTTGAACACATCGAGGTAGATCGCCAGGGTGGCGGTGATGTAGTTCGTTTCGCCGCCGTTCACGACACGCTGCACGTCGTACAGGATGAAGGCCGAGAAGACCGCAATCATCATCACCGAGATCACGATCGACAGGACCGACATCTGCAGGAAGATGTTGGCGACAATCGCCAGCAGGATCACGACCGCGCCGGCCGTCAGCCAGCTGCCCATGCCCGAGAAGTCGCGCTTGGTCGTGGTGGCGATGCTGGCCATCACGGCGAACACGACCGCGGTGCCGCCGAAGGCGGTCATGATCAGCGAGCCGCCGTTGCTGTATCCGAGGGTATGGCGCAGCAGCGGGGTGAGCATCAGGCCCATGAAGAAGGTGAAGCCGAGCAGCACGGCCACGCCGACCGCGGACTCCTTGGTCTTTTCGATCGCGTACATGAAGCCGAAGGCGATCGCCATGAAGAGGATGAAGCCCATGAAGCCGGACGGCATCGGGACGCCCATCGTCACGCCGACAAAAGCGCCGAGCACGGTCGGGATCATCGACAGCGCGAGCAGCCAGAAGGTGTTGCGCAGGACTTTGTTGCGCGTGACCTGGCCTACGGCCACGTCGTAAGCGGGTTGCTTTTGCAGGATGGGATTCATGTTGCCTCCGGTTGGATAAATAGTAATACCACTCAAGCATAGCATGGCGCCGTCGCGGCGGGATCATCCTTAAGCGATCCCTAAGCCAGGGCGCAAGCGGAACGCTGCGTTGACAAGGCGGTTTTTCGCCGCCACTCTACCACTTTGGCTGCCACCGCCGCAATATCGGTTATATGGGGAGAGGTATGGTAAAATCAAAGGTTGATTGAGTTCCCTTCTTCTCGATTTAAACCTTTCTTTTTATTGGAGTTTTTACATGGCAATCGAACGCACCCTGTCGATCATCAAACCAGACGCAGTTGCAAAAAACGTCATCGGCCAAATCTACAGCCGCTTCGAGCAGGCTGGCCTGAAGATCGTCGCAGCCCGCATGACCCAGCTGTCGCGCGAGCAGGCTGAAGGTTTCTACGCTGCCCACAAAGAGCGCGGCTTCTTCAAGGATCTGGTTGACTTCATGGTCTCGGGTCCTGTCATGATCCAGGCCCTGGAAGGCGAAAACGCCGTCCTGAAGCACCGCGACCTGATGGGCGCGACCGATCCGAAGAAAGCTGAAAAAGGCACGATCCGCGCCGATTTCGCCGATTCGATCGACGCTAACGCCGTCCACGGTTCGGACGCTGTCGAAGCTGCACAAGTTGAAATCGCTTACTTCTTCCCAGAAGTGAAGTAATAAGTACTCTGCAGTAAGAACCGCTCGCCCGATGCTTTGGGCCTGGCGAGCGGGGTTTGCATCACTTTCAAAGTAATACAGGACAACCATGACGACTCTCACCAACCTGCTGGACTTCGATCCCGCGCAACTCGTCGCTTACTGCGCCGACTTGGGTGAGAAGCCGTTCCGCGCAAAACAGCTGCAGCGCTGGATCCACCAGTTTGGCGCCAGCAATTTCGACGACATGACCGATCTGGCCAAGTCGCTGCGCGAAAAACTCAAGACCCGCGCCACCGTCATGGCGCCGGGCATCATCAGCGATAACACGTCCACCGACGGCACGCGCAAGTGGCTGATCGACGTGGGCAACGGCAATGCGGTCGAAACCGTGTTCATCCCGGAAGAAAACCGCGGCACGCTGTGCATTTCCACCCAGGCCGGCTGCGCCGTGAACTGCCGCTTCTGCTCGACCGGCAAGCAGGGCTTCAACCGCAACCTGACAGTGGCCGAAATCATCGGCCAGCTGTGGATGGCCGAGTTCGAGCTGCGCCGCACCAAGGGCATCGAGCCCGGCCCGAAGGGCGAACGCCAGATCACCAACGTCGTGATGATGGGCATGGGCGAGCCGCTGCTGAATTACGAGCCGACCGCCACCGCCCTGAAGCTCATGCTCGACGATAACGCCTACGGCCTGTCGCGCCGCCGCGTGACCCTGTCGACCTCGGGGGTAGTGCCGAACATCGACAAGCTGGCCCAGGACGTGCCGGTGGCGCTGGCCGTCTCGCTGCACGCCTCGAACGATGCGCTGCGCGACATCCTGGTGCCGCTGAACAAGAAGTACCCGCTGCGCGAGCTGATGGCCGCCTGCAAGCGCTATCTGGAATTTGCGCCGCGCGACTTCATCACCTTCGAATACTGCATGCTGGACGACTTCAACGACAGCGACGAGCATGCACGCGAGCTGATCAAGCTGGTCAACGACCCGGTCGTCGGCGTGAACTGCAAGTTCAACCTGATTCCGTTCAATCCCTTCCCGGAGTCGGGCCTGTTCCGTTCGAAAAATCCGCGCATCAAGGCCTTTGCCCAGGTGCTGATGGATGCCGGCATCGTCACCACCGTGCGCAAGACGCGCGGCGACGACATCGATGCCGCCTGCGGCCAGCTGGCCGGCGAAGTGCAGGACCGTACCAAGGTCGTCCAGCGCATGGAAAAGATGGCCGAGTACCAGAAGAAATTCGGCGCCGATTTCGGGCGCATCGTGGAGATCCCTTCTTGAATCAAGCCACGCCAGGCCGTGCCTTCATCAGCCGCGCCGCGGCAGCGTTCGCGCTGTGCCTGCTCGCGGCCTGCGGCACGCCTGGCAACGGCAACGCCGAGCTGAAAACCGCGTCCGACCAGACCGCGGCGGAAAAGCGCGCCATCATCCGCCTGCAGCTGGCGGTCGGCTACTACCAGCAGGGCAAGTACGACATCGCCCTCGACGAAATCAAGAAGGCGATCGCCGCCGACCCTAGCTATGCCGACGCCTACGGCATGCGCGCGCTGATCTATACGGCGATGGGGCAGGTGCCGCTGGCCGACGACAATTACCAGCAGGCGCTGCGCCTGGCGCCGGGCAATCCCGACCTGGCCAACAACTACGGCTCCTTCCTGTGCCAGACGGCGAACCGTCCGCGTGAGGCGATGCCCCAGTTCGAGACGGCGCTGAAGAACCCGTCCTACCAGACGCCGGTGAGCGCGCTCGTGAATGCCGGCACCTGCAGCCTGAAGACCAAGAATATCGATGCGGCCGAGCGTTACCTGCTTGACGCACTGCGTTATAACCCCGAGCTGCCGGCCGTATCGAGCGGGCTGGCGCGGGTTTACTTCGAGCGGCGCGACTATCAACGCGCCGGTTTTTTCATTAACCGCCTGACAGAAGTGTCGAAACTCGACAACCTGTCCGCCGATGCGTTGTGGCTCGCCTTGCGGGTGCAGCGTAAACTGGGCGAACGCTCGATGGAGGCCAGCCTGGTGGCGCAGTTGCGGCGGCGCTTCCCCGGGTCGCCCGAATACCTGGCGTACGAGCGCGGGGCTTTTGATGAGTGAGACGACAATGACTTCTGAGCGCACGGAACAAAGCGCCCCTTCGAACCAACACCACAGCCACCCGGGCGCGGCCCTGGCGGCACAGCGCGAAGCGATGGGCTGGACTGTCGAACAGGCGGCCGAGCAGCTCAAGCTGGCCGTGCGCCAGGTGGTGGCGATGGAAGCGGGCGACTATGCGGCCCTGCCGAGTCCGGCCGTGACGCGCGGCTTCGTGCGCGCTTACGCCAAGATCCTGCGGCTCGATCCGGCCCCGCTGGTGGCGATGGTCCCGGTGGACGATCCGGTGCCGGCCGAAGCCGGCGCCGCCGTGCGCGGCAACCGCCCGACTTCGTTTTCGCATTCGCGCTATCCGACCCATGGCAAGCGTTCCAGCCTGCCGCTGGCCTGGATCGCCGGCGTCGTGGTGGTGGCTGCCGCTGGCGCCGCGGCCTGGCATTTCGGCCTGGTCTCCATGCCCGGCAGCGTTGGTTCGACCAGCGGCCCCTCCGCCGGCGACGCGGTGCTGAGCGCACCGGTCGAGACCACCACGACCACATCCACGACGCCGGCCCTCGACACCGAGCATAATCCGGCCGTGCCGCTGATTTCGGTGCCGGTGCCGGCCAATGGCGCTGCTGCGCCGGCAACTGGTACGACGGGCACGCCGGCTGGCGTGACGCCGCCTGCGGCAAGCACGACGCCAGGCGCGGCGGCGGCCACCGTTCCGGCTGCGGGCGCGGCCGTCACGACGCCGCCTGCGGCCGTTCCCGCGGCGGCTGCACCTGCCGGGGCGAACACCCTGGTGCTGGAAGTGCGCGAAGATTCGTGGATCGAAGTCAAGCCGAAGGGCGGCCGCGCGCTGATCTCGCGCCTGGTACGCGCCGGCAGCACCGAAACCATCGAAGTGCCGGAGTCGGCGACCCTGGTGGTCGGCAACCCGGCCGGCGTCTCGGCCACGCTGCGCGGCGCCGCCGTCGCATTGCCGCCGGTGCCGGGCAAGACGATTTCGCGCGTGACGCTCAAGTAAGACGCCGACCGGCGTGACATGAATACAGCCCCGGCACTGGTCCGGGGCGCTGGGCGCTATGAAGGCGGCCGCAACAACGACGGACGAACAACGAATGACTTTTACGAACCTGCCAATTCCTTCGGGCCCGATGGCACGCCGCGCAAGCCGCCGCGTGCTGGTCCAGCACGGCGAGCGCAAGGTCTGGATCGGCGGCGATGCTCCAATCGTGGTGCAGTCGATGACCAACACCGACACCGCCGACGTGATCGGCACCGCCATCCAGATCAAGGAGCTGGCGCGTGCCGGTTCCGAGATGGTGCGCCTCACCGTCGACAAGCCGGAAGCCGCCGCCGCGGTGCCCGCGATCCGCGAACAGCTCGACCGCATGGAAGTGGACGTGCCGTTGGTGGGCGACTTCCACTACAACGGCCACATCCTGCTGCGCGATTTTCCGGAGTGCGCCAGGGCGCTGTCGAAATACCGCATCAATCCGGGCAATGTGGGGCAGGGCGCCAAGCGCGACACCCAGTTCGCCCAGATGATCGACGTGGCGATCCAGTACGACAAGCCGGTGCGCATCGGCGTCAACTGGGGCAGCCTCGACCAGAACCTGCTGGCGCGCATCATGGACGAGAACGCCGCACGCGCGAACCCGTTCAGCGCCCAGGCCGTGATGTACGAAGCATTGATTACGTCGGCGATTGAAAACGCCGTGCGCGCCGAAGAGCTGGGCCTGGCCAAGGACAAGATCATTTTGTCGTGCAAGGTCTCGGCGGTGCAGGACCTGATCGCGGTCTACCGCGAACTCGCGCGCCGCTGCGATTACCCGCTGCACCTGGGCCTGACCGAAGCGGGCATGGGCAGCAAGGGCATCGTCGCTTCGACCGCGGCCTTGTCCGTGCTGCTGCAGGAAGGCATTGGCGACACCATCCGCGTCTCGCTCACGCCCGAGCCGGGCGGCGACCGCACCAAGGAAGTGATTGTTTCGCAGGAAATCCTGCAGACCATGGGCCTGCGCAAGTTCACGCCGATGGTGATTGCCTGTCCGGGCTGCGGCCGCACGACCTCGACCGTGTTCCAGGAACTGGCCGACAACATCCAGACTTTCCTGCGCGATTCGATGCCGGAATGGAAGAAGTCCTATCCGGGCGTGGAAGGCATGAACGTGGCCGTGATGGGCTGCATCGTCAACGGGCCGGGCGAATCGAAGCACGCGAATATCGGCATCAGTTTGCCGGGTACGGGCGAATCGCCGGCCGCGCCGGTGTTCGTCGACGGCCAGAAGTTCGCGACCTTGCGCGGCGAGCGCATCGTGGATGAGTTCCAGACGATCGTGCTCGATTACGTGAAGAAAAATTATGGGCGAGCCGGGGTTTCGAGCGACATGTCGCTCGCCGGCGCAGCGACCCAGGCTTAAGCCTGGGGCTGAGGAAGAGCTCGCTCAGCCAGGAGCAGAGTAGAAATCGAATTTAACGTAGGGTGGGCGCACCGTGCCCACCGTGCGAACCGAAGAATATAAACATGTCCAAACCAGAAAAAATCGTCGCCGTCAAAGGCATGAACGACATCCTCCCGGCCGATGCGCCGCTGTGGGAGCTGTTCGAAAACACCGCCGAAACGATCCTGAAAAGCTACGGCTACCAGAAGATCGTGACCCCGATCCTCGAAGAGACGGGCCTGTTCAAGCGCGCCATCGGCGCCGTGACCGACATCGTCGAGAAGGAAATGTATTCCTTCACCGATTCGATGAACGGCGACGAGCTGACCCTGCGTCCGGAAGGCACGGCCGGCGTCGTGCGCGCCGTGCTCGAACATAACCTGGTCTACGAAGGCCCGAAGCGCCTCTGGTACAAGGGCCCGATGTTCCGCCACGAGCGTCCGCAGCGCGGCCGTTACCGCCAGTTCTTCCAGTTCGGCGCGGAAGCGGTCGGCTTTGCCGGTCCTGACATCGACGCCGAGCTGATCATGCTGTGCCGCCGCCTGTGGGACGACCTGGGCCTCTCGAACGTGCGCCTGGAACTCAATTCGATCGGCAACGCCGAAGAGCGCCTGCGCCACCGCGTCGACCTGATCGCGTATTTCGAATCGCACGCGGCGCTGCTCGACGCCGAAGCCCAGCGCCGCCTGCACACCAATCCGCTGCGCATCCTCGACACCAAGAATCCTGCCATGCAGGAAATGGTGAACGGCGCGCCGCAGCTGCTGAGCTACCTCGGCGAAGAGTCGCTGGCGCACTTCAACGGCGTCAAACGCCTGCTCGACCGTAACAACGTCCAGTACACGGTGAACCCGCGCCTGGTGCGCGGCCTCGACTATTACAACCGCACCGTGTTCGAATGGGTTACCACCGAACTCGGTTCGCAAGGCACGATCTGCGCCGGCGGACGCTACGATCCGCTGATCGAGCAGTTCGGCGGCAAGGCCACGCCCGCCGTCGGTTTCGCGATGGGCATCGAGCGCATCATCGAGCTGATGAAAGGCCTGGGCGAACCGGCCGAGCCGAGCCAGTGCGACGTCTACATGGTGCACCAGGGCGAAGAAGCGCAGGTGCAAGCCTTCATCCTGGCCGAGCGCCTGCGTGATGCCGGCCTCGATGTTGTGCTACATTGCGCAACGCTGGCCGGTGCCGGCAGTTTCAAGAGCCAGATGAAGAAGGCCGACGGCAGCGGCGCGGCCTTCGCCGTGATCATGGGCGAGGACGAAATCGCCAACAAGGTGGCGGCCGTGAAGTCGCTGCGCGGCGAGGCGGGCGAGCAGCAGCAGGCCAGCGTGGCATTTGACGCCGTGGTCGACCATATCGTCGACGCCATCGTGGGCGGGCATGACCACGACCACGAGCACGTGCACTACCACCCTTGATTCATGATCTGCGTAACTGAATTAACCCACATTCATAACTAGACCTACTAGACGAACGACATGGCATACGACCTCGAAGAACAAGAACAGATTGCGACTTTCAAGGCTTTCTGGGCGAAGTACGGCAACCTGATCACCTGGGTGCTGATTATCGCCCTCGGCTCCTTTGCCGCCTACAACTACTGGAACACGCATACGCGCAAGCAATCGGGCGAGGCCTCGGCCCTGTACGACGAGCTGACCGATGCCGTCACCGCCAAGGACAACGCCAAGTCGCAGCGCATCGCCAGCGACATCCAGTCGAAGTTCAAGCGCACCACCTACGCACAGATGAGCGCGCTGGCCGCCGCCAAGACCGCATTCGATGCGAACGACCTGAAAGCCGCGAAAGCCCAGCTGCAATGGGTGATCGACAATGGCAACGACGAATACCAGTCGGTGGCGCGCCTGCGCCTGGCCGGCGTGCTGCTCGACGAGAAGAACTTCGACGGCGCCATGAAGCTGCTGAACGAAAAAACGCTGCCGCAGTTCGGCGCCGAAGTGTCGGACCGCAAGGGCGACGTGCTCGTTGCCCAGAACAAGATTGTCGAAGCACGCGCCGCCTACCTGGCCGCGCTGGCCGCCATGGGTCCGAAGCATCCGGGCACTCAGCTGGTGCGCATCAAGCTGGAAGCCATCGGCGGTACCGCGCCTGCCGCGCCGAAAGCGGCGGCTTAAGCCGGTCATCGATTCGAGCCCGCGCGTGCCTTTCCGGCCCGCGCGGGCTTATGTGCTTTATTACGTGCTTTAGATAGTGTCGTCCTTTACAGACTCGGAACAAGGTAAAAGAAAAATGCGTATTACCCGTAAGCTGGTTGGTGTCGGTGTCCTGGCCCTGATGACGGGCTGCTCGACCTTGAGCTCGCTCAATCCGTTCGGATCGAAAGACAAAAGCAGCGAGCCGGCCAAGCTCGTCGAACTGAAAGGCACGATGGCCGTGCGCACCGCCTGGAAGCTCGACCTCGGCAAGGCGCGCGGCTACCAGTTCTCGCCTGCGATGGCCGGCAATACCGTCGTCGTCGCCGGCGCCGATGGCAGCATCGCGCGCGTCGAGGCCGCAAACGGCCGCCCGCTCTGGCGCATCAAGGCCCCGAGCGAGCTGACCGCGGGCGTCGGCACCGACGGCAACGTGATCGTCGTCGGCGCTGCCGATGGCGTCCTGATGGCCTTCGACATGGACGGCAAGGCGCTCTGGAAGACCCAGCTCTCCAGCGAAATCCTGTCCGCACCAGCGGTGGGGCAGGGCGTCGTCGTGGCACGTTCGATCGACAACCGCATCGTCGGCATCGACGCCGCCACCGGCCAGAAGAAATGGACCGTGCAGCGCACCGCCCCGGCCCTGACCCTGCGCACCGCGCCGGGCATGGCCGTCTACGACAAGGACGTGATCATCGCCCAGCCGGCCGGCAAGCTCGGCGCCTTCATCATGGCTACCGGCGCCCCGCGCTGGGAAGTCGAAGTGGGCACCGCACGCGGCGCCACCGAACTCGAGCGCGTGACCGACCTGGGCGGCGCGCCGACGATTTTCGAATCCGACGTCTGCGCCGTGGCCTACCAGGGCCGCGTCGCCTGCTATGACGTGGCCAGCGGCTCGCCGCGCTGGACGCGCGACCTGTCCTCGACCGTCGGCGTTGCCGTCGACCAGCGCTTCGTCTTTGCCGCCGACGACAAGGGCGCCCTGAGCGCCTTCAACCGCGACGGCGGCGCCAGCGCCTGGAAGAACGACAAGCTCGCCTTCCGCGGCCTGTCGACGCCAGTCTCGTATGGCCGCGCGGTCGCCGTCGGCGACTACGAGGGTTATATCCACTTCCTGTCGCGCGAGGACGGTACTTTCCTCGCGCGCGCCGCAACCGATGGCAGCGCCATCAGCGGCACGCCTCTGGTTGCCGGATCGAACCTGATTTTTCAAACACAAAATGGAACTGTGACCGCCATCGCGGTCGAATAGAATAACTACATGAAGCCGGTAATTGCACTCGTTGGTCGCCCGAACGTCGGGAAGTCGACCCTATTCAACCGCCTGACCCGTTCGCGCGACGCGTTGGTGGCCGACATGCCTGGCCTGACGCGCGACCGCCACTACGGCGAAGGGCGTATCGGCGAGCGGCCGTTCCTGGTGATCGACACGGGCGGTTTCGAACCGGTCGCCAAGGAAGGCATCATGCACGAGATGGCGCTGCAGACGAAACAGGCGGTGGCGGAAGCCGACGTCGTGATTTTCATCGTCGACGGCCGCCAGGGTCTCACGCCGCACGACAAGACCATCACCGACTTCCTGCGCAAGTCCGGCCGCCAGGTCATGCTGGTGGTGAACAAGTCGGAAGGCATGAAGTACACCTCCGTCACCGCCGAGTTCTATGAACTGGGCATGGGCGACCCTTACGTCATCTCGGCCGCCCACGGCGACGGCGTCACCGACCTCGTCGGCGAAGCGCTGGACCAGGCCTTCGCCACCCGTCCGGATGCCGAAGAAGAACTCGAGCAGCAGGACCGCGGCGTCAAGATCGCCATCGTCGGCCGTCCGAACGTCGGCAAGTCGACCCTGATCAACACCCTGGTCGGCGAGCAGCGCGTGATCGCCTTCGACATGCCGGGCACCACCCGCGACTCGATCGAAGTGCCGTTCGAGCGCGACGGCAAGCAGTACACGCTGATCGACACGGCCGGTATTCGTCGCCGCGGCAAGGTGTTCGAAGCGATCGAGAAATTCTCGGTCGTGAAAACCCTGCAGTCGGTGACCGAGGCCAACGTGGTCGTGCTGATGCTCGACGCGCAGGAGAACATCTCCGAGCAGGACGCGCACATCGCCGGCTTCATCCTGGAATCGGGGCGCGCCTTGGTTGTCGCTGTCAACAAGTGGGATGGCTTGACCTCCGACCAGCGCGACGAGATCAAGAACGACATGGACCGCAAGCTCGACTTCCTGGGCTTTGCCGAGACGCGTTTCATCTCGGCGCTGAAGGGCACCGGCATCAAGCAGCTGATGGCGTCGGTCGATACGGCCTACGCCGCGGCCACCGCCAACCTGTCGACGCCGCGCCTGACGCGCGCGCTGCAGGAAGCGGTCGAGAAGCAGGAACCGAAGCGCAAGGGCACCTCGCGTCCCAAGATGCGCTATGCCCACCAGGGTGGCCAGAATCCGCCGATCATCGTCATCCACGGCAACGCACTGGACGGCATTACCGAGCCGTACAAGCGCTACCTGGAAAAGCATTTCCGCGAGACCTTCAACCTGGTCGGCACGCCTTTGCGCATCGAACTGCGCAGCGGCAAAAATCCGTTCGCGCGCGACCAGAATTAAAAGGCCGGCATTCATGCAAACGGGGCCGGTTTAATTGTTTCTTAAGCGTAGCAGTACGACAAGGACGTCCAAAACAGGTTACAGTAGTTGCAGGCCATCGTTCGCAAAGCTGAATCTTGCCCCGTGCACTTGAAAAGGAGGCGTCTGCCTCCATTTTTTAAACTACAACAACATTACGGAGCTGTTATGAGCAACAAAGGGCAACTGTTACAAGACCCATTCCTCAATGCCTTGCGCAAAGAGCACGTCCCGGTATCGATCTACCTCGTCAACGGGATCAAGCTGCAAGGCCATATCGAGTCGTTCGACCAGTACGTCGTCCTGCTCCGCAACACCGTGACCCAGATGGTGTACAAGCATGCCATTTCGACTGTTGTTCCGGCCCGTGCCGTCAATCTCAACCTCGAACCCGAAGCTGAGTAAGGCCGATGGCTGACGCCCCCGGCACCAACATCACGCGCGCCGTCCTCGTCGGCGTCGATTTCGGCGCGGTCGACTTCACGGCCAGCCTCGAAGAGCTGGCCTTGCTGGCCAGCTCTGCCGGCGCAGAGCCGATCGATACGATCACCGCCAAACGCAATGCTCCCGATCCTGCCTACTTCGTCGGCAGCGGCAAGGCCGACGAAATCGGCGTCGCCGCCAAGGCCCTTGGCGCAGAACTCGTCATCTTCAACCATGCCTTGTCCCCGGCGCAGCAGCGTAACCTCGAGCGGCGCCTGGAACTGCGCATCATCGACCGCACCAGCCTGATCCTCGACATCTTCGCCCAGCGTGCCCAGAGCCACGAGGGCAAGCTGCAAGTCGAGCTGGCGCAGCTGCAGCACCTGGCCACGCGCCTGATCCGCGGCTGGACCCACCTCGAACGCCAGAAGGGCGGTATCGGCCTGCGCGGTCCGGGTGAAACCCAGCTCGAGACCGACCGCCGGTTAATCGGCGAGCGCGTCAAGGCCTTGCGCACGCGCCTGACCAAGCTGCGCAAGCAGCATGAAACCCAGCGCCGTGCACGCGGTCGCAACAACACCTTCTCGGTCTCGCTGGTCGGCTATACCAATGCCGGCAAGTCGACCCTGTTCAACACGCTCACCAAGGCGGGCGTCTACGTCGCCAACCAGCTGTTCGCAACGCTCGATACCACCAGCCGCCGCCTGTACCTGGGCGAGGGCACCGGCAGCGTCGTCATTTCCGACACCGTCGGTTTCGTGCGCGAGCTGCCGCACCAATTGGTGGCCGCTTTCCGCGCCACGCTGGAAGAAACCATCCACGCCGACGTGCTGCTGCACGTGGTCGACGGTTCTTCGCCTACGCGCATGGAACAGATCGAGCAAGTCAACGAAGTCTTGCGCGAAATCGGTGCGGACCACATTCCGCAGATCCTCGTGTGGAACAAGATTGATGCGGCCGACCTTCAGCCTGGGGTCGAACGTGATGAACATGATAAAATCAGCCGCGTTTTTATCAGCGCCAGGAGCGGCGCCGGTCTCGATCTCTTGCGCGAAGCAATTGTCGAGGCAGCCGCGTCGGGCGTCAGCCCGGCACCAGGCTCGAGCCCTAAAAACGAAGAGCAGGACGATGCAGCGCTGGAGTTGTCATTTGACGATGCCGGCGAAAGTAATCCAACCTCCACCCATGTCGGGCCACATTGAAGCCTATGCTTGTTTCCTTATTTAAACGTTTCGGCATCAAACTGTCGCTGAACGATCCACGCTGGGGCAAAAATCCCGAAGGCGGCCACAAAGCCCAGGAAGGCCGCCGCCCCGGCGAAGGCCCTCCTGATCTCGACCAGATGTGGCGCGACTTCAATGCGCGCCTGAACCGCCTGTTCGGCAGCCGCGGCAATAACGGCGGCGACGCCGGCGGCCCTTACCGCGGCGAAGGCCGCGGCGCCGGCATCACGGCTTCCGTGATCGGCTTCATCGTCCTCCTGATCTGGCTCGCCAGCGGCGCCTTCATCGTGCAGGAAGGGCAGGTCGGCGTGGTCACCACGTTCGGACGCCTGTCCCACACCACCGGCGCCGGTTTCAACTGGCGCTGGCCAGCCCCGATCCAGGCCCACGAGACGGTCAATGTTTCGCAAGTGCGCACGGCCGAAGTGGGCTACCGCGACAACGTGCGCAACAAGCAGCAGGCCGAAGCGCTGATGCTGACCGACGACGAAAACATCATCGACATCCAGTTCGCGGTGCAGTACACGCTGAAGGATCCGGTCGCCTGGGTCTTCAACAACCGCGACCAGGACACCACCGTGCGCCAGGTCGCCGAGACCGCCATCCGCGAAGTCGTCGGCCGCAACAAGATGGACTTCGTCCTGTACGAAGGCCGCGAAAAGGTGGCCCTCGACGTGCAGAACATGATCCAGCAGATCGTCGACCGCTACAAGCTTGGCGCGCTCGTCACCAACGTCACGATGCAGAACGTCCAGCCGCCGGAGCAGGTGCAAAGCGCTTTTGACGATGCGGTGAAAGCCGGCCAGGACCGCGCCCGTGCCCGCAACGAAGGCGAAGCCTATGCCAACGACGTGATCCCGCGTGCCCGTGGCGCCGCCTTCCGCCTGCTGCAGGACGCCGAAGCCTACCGCTCGATGGTGGTCGAAAACGCGACCGGTAACGCCTCGCGCTTCAACCAGGTCGTCGCCGAATATGCGAAAGCGCCAAGCGTGACCCGTGACCGCATGTACATCGACACCATGCAGCAGATCTTCAGCACCACCAGCAAGGTGATGGTCGACGCCAAGTCGGGCTCGAACCTGCTGTACCTGCCGCTCGACAAGCTGATCGCGCAGGTTGCCGCGAACGACGCCGCCACCGGCAGCGCGCGTTCCGGCCCGGTGCAGGTGCCGCAGGAGCAGGCTGCAACGCCTTCGCAGGAAGTGACGCAGACATTAGAACAGGTGCGCCAGCGCGATAGCCGCGCGCGCGATTCCTCACGTGACAGGGAGAGCCGTTAATGAGCCGCCTCGTAACCATTTTCGTGGCGGGCTTCATCGCCCTGATGCTGCTCTCGTCGACCGTCTTTGTCGTCGACCAGCGCCGCTTCGCCATCGTCTTCGCCCTGGGCGAAGTGCGTGAAGTCATCGCCGAACCCGGCCTGCACTTCAAGCTGCCGCCGCCGTTCCAGAACGTGATCTATCTCGACAAGCGCATCCTGACCCTGGATACGCCCGACGCCGACCGCTTCATCACGGCCGAGAAGAAGAACATCCTGGTCGACGCCTTCGTGAAATGGCGCATCGTCGAGCCGCGCCTGTACTACGTCAGCTTCAGTGGCGACGAGCGCGCCGCGACGAACCGCATGTCGCAGATCATCAAGGCGGCCCTGAACGACGAGATCACCAAGCGCACCGTGCGCGAAGTGATTTCGGGCGAGCGTGGCGCCGTGATGAAGGCGGTGCAGAACAAGGTCGTCGCCGAAGCCAAACAGATCGGCATCGGCATCGTCGACGTGCGCCTGAAGCGCGTCGACTACATCGAGCAGATCAACGCCTCGGTCTACGACCGCATGCGTGCCGAGCGCGTGCGGGTGGCGAACGAGCTGCGTTCGACCGGTTCCGCCGAAAGCGAAAAGATCCGCGCCGACGCCGACCGCCAGCGCACCGTGATCCTGGCCGAAGCCTTCCGCGAAGCCGAGAAGACGAAGGGCGAGGGCGATGCCAAGGCTTCCGCGATCTACGCTGAAGCTTTCGGCAAGAACCCCGAGTTCTACAAGTTCTACCGCTCGTTGGAAGCCTACCGCGCCAGCTTCAAGGCACATGGCGACGTGATGGTGATCGATTCGAATTCCGAGTTCTTCAAGTATTTCAAGGGGCCGGGGAGCAAGTGACCCGGCGCTAGCCGGGGCACGGTAGGGTGGGCACTCCGTGCCCACGCGGATGCATGCACGGTGTTGCCGTCCGCGGTGATGCCGCGTCTGCTCCTCCTTCCGCGTGGGCACGGGGTGCCCACCCTAATGTGATGGACTCCACCCTCCTGCTAACGGCATCATTGTGCCAAGCGTGCCAGATTGGGCTGGCAAGCAAAGACAAGAGGGGGAGTCACTGTGAATGCTAACGCAAAAGTAGCTGGCTTGGATATCGCCAAGGACGTATTTGTCGCGGTGGCGCAGGACCGTAACGGCAAACGGATCTGGCAGCGCAAGTGGAAACGCAGCGAGGTGCTGCGGGCGTTCAGGGAGTTGCCGCCGATGGCAGTCGGTATCGAAGCATGCGCAGGTTCCCACTATTGGGCCCGGGAACTGATCGCGCTGGGACACGACGTCAAGCTGATCGCTGCCCAGCACACCCGGGCCTTCGTGACTGGCAACAAGAATGACACCAACGACGCTGCTGCAATTGCTGAAGCCCGATCGCGTAGCTCGACCAAGTACGTCCCGATCAATACCCCGGCCCAGCAGGATTTGCAGATGCTGCACCGTGCGCGCAGTGCGCTGATGACGGAGCGTGTCGCGTTGATCAACCGCCTTCGCGCCTTCGCCGGCGAGTACGGCCAGGTATTTGCAAAGGGTGTTGCCAGGTTCCGCGATGGGCTCATGGCTTGGCTGGCCGATCCCGAGAACGGCCTGTCCGGCTCGGCGCTGACGACGTTTCGGGAACTGAAGGAACAACTCGACGACAAGGAGCAACGGATCCTGGCGTACGAACGCAGGTTGAACCAGGCAGCCAAAGCGGAGACGGCTCAAAAACTGATGGAGATACCGGGCGTCGGTCCGATTATCGCGACGGCAGTGATTGCCAGCGTGGCTGACCCGCACCACTTCCGTAGCGGCCGCGATTTTGCAGCGAACCTGGGGTTGGTGCCACGCGAGCACAGCAGCGGAGGAAAGCAGCGCCTGTATGGCATCACGTGCAAGGGCGACAGTCACCTACGAACGTTCTTAATCCATGGCGCGCGTAGTGCGCTGCGCAGCGCGGCTAACAAGCCTGATCGCCAACTTTGCTGGGCCAGGAAAGTCGCCGAGCGTCGAAGTTTCAATGTGGCCGCAGTTGCATTGGCCAACAAAATGGCCAGGGTGATCTGGGCACTGTTGGCACATGGTCGAAGCTATGTTCCGGTCTGGTCGAACATCACGACCAGACCGGTCTGAAATACCGAACGAATAGAAGGAGCAATACCGCCAAGTTTGCGATGATGAAGAACGAATGATGCCAACAGGTCGGACCGGCGTCGGGCGAATCCGAGAACCGTAACGGCCCTCAAGGCCGGCACCCTATATGGATCCCGACGCGCGTATCACATCAGGGCCAGAGCACGAAGAGCGCTCACCGAACAGGCCGAATAGATACACGCAACTCTTCCTAACGGCAGAAATTCAATCTTCTTCTTGCAAAACGGGTGGAGTCCATAGATACGTACTTCCGCTCCAATCCCCAATCCGTCCCCATTTTCGGGTAAAATTGCCGATTCGGCGCTGACTTCGTGCTGCACGAGCGCGCCATGTTGCATCATTCCTAACAATCCCACAGCTGTTGCCCATGCCGAACTGGCTTTTGCCTGAGAATATCGCCGACGTATTACCGTCGGAAGCGCGCAAGATCGAAGATCTGCGGCGCCAGATGCTCGACACCTTCCGCCTGTACGGCTACGAGATGGTCATGCCGCCGCTGCTCGAGTACGTCGAGTCGCTGCTGGCCGGCGCCGGCCAGGATACCGACCTGCGCACCTTCAAGCTGGTCGACCAGCTCTCGGGCCGCCTGCTCGGCCTGCGCGCCGACATGACCACGCAAGTGGCGCGCATCGACGCCCACCTGCTCAATCGCGAGTCGATCACGCGCCTGTGCTATTGCGGCAGCGTCCTGCATACCCGTCCATCGGGCCTGCACGCCACGCGCGAGCCGATCCAGATTGGCGCCGAGATCTACGGCCACGCCGGCCTGGAGGCCGATGCCGAGATCCAGGAGCTCGCCCTGGCGTCGGTCGCGCTGGCAGGCTTCCTTGACGTGCGCCTCGACATGGCCCACGTCGGCGTCCTGCGCGCGCTTCTTGACGAAGACGCGGCCGCCAAAAAAGACGAAGCCCAGATCACCGCCTACCTGCGCGCGAAAGACACGCCGGGTCTGGACGAGATCACCCGCAACTACGACCCCGTCACGCGCGCCGCACTGCTTGCGCTGCCGAACCTGTACGGCGACGTCGACGTGCTGGGACGCGCGAAAGAGGTGTTGCCGGCGCTGCCGGGCATCACGCGCGCGCTGGCCGAACTTGCCGCGCTGGCCGCATGCGCCATCGGGCGCGCGGAAGTGGCGATCGACCTGGCCGACCTGCGCGGCTACCAATACGAAAGCGGCGCCATGTTCGCGCTGTATGTTCCGGGCCTGCCGAATGCGGTAGCGCGGGGCGGCCGCTACGACCACGTGGGCGAAGCTTTCGGGCGCGCGCGTCCGGCTACCGGCTTCTCGCTCGACTTGCGCGAACTGGCCCGGCTGCTGCCGACGGCCGAGCGCAAGCATTCGATCCGCGCCCCCTGGGGCAACGCGCCCGAGCTGCGCGAAGAAATCGCTGACCTGCGCAAGGCAGGCGAAGTCGTGATCCAGTCCATGCCGGGTCACGAAAACGTTCAGGACGAGTTCGAGTGCGATCGCGTACTCGTGCTCGAAGATGGAAATTGGATTCTCAAAAACTTAGGTTAAGTGATGTCAAATACTAACGTGGCAAAGAACGTCGTTGTCATCGGCACCCAGTGGGGCGATGAGGGCAAGGGTAAGATCGTCGACTGGTTGACCGATCACGCAGCGGGCGTCGTCCGTTTCCAGGGCGGCCATAACGCCGGCCATACGCTGGTCATCAAGGGCCAGAAAACGGCTCTGCAGCTGATCCCGTCGGGCATCATGCGCGAAGGCGTGGCCTGCTACATCGGCAACGGCGTCGTCGTCTCGGTACCGGACGTGATGCGCGAAATCGACAAGCTGGCAGCCGCCGGCGTCGAAGTCGTCTCGCGCCTGAAAATCTCGGAAGCCTGCCCGGTCATCCTGCCTTACCACGTCGCCATCGACCAGGCCCGTGAAGCCAAGCGCGGCGTCAACAAGATCGGCACCACCGGCAAGGGCATCGGCCCGGCCTACGAAGACAAGGTCGCGCGCCGTGCCATCCGCATCGCCGACATGCTCAACGAAGAGCGCTTCGCCGAAAAACTCAAGGAAAACCTCGAGTACCACAACTTCGTGCTGGTGAACTACCTGGGCGGCGAAGCGATCGACTTCCAGAAGACCTTCGACGACGCGATGGCCCTGGTGCCGCGCCTTCGTCCGATGGTCGGCGACGTGTCGTCGGCGCTGTACGCAGCCCACAAGGCCGGCGGCAGCCTGCTGTTCGAAGGCGCGCAAGGTTCCCTGTTAGATGTCGACCACGGCACCTATCCGTTCGTCACCTCGTCGAACTGCGTGGCGGGCAATGCCGCAGCCGGCGCCGGCGTCGGTCCTGGCATGCTGCACTACATCATGGGCATCACCAAGGCCTACACCACGCGCGTCGGTTCGGGCCCGTTCCCGGCCGAACTGCCGACCGACGCAGGCGTCGGCGAGCACCTCTCGCGCGTCGGCCATGAATTCGGCACCGTGACGGGCCGCGCCCGCCGCTGCGGCTGGTTCGACGCCGCACTGCTGCGCCGCTCGGTCCAGATCAACGGCGTGTCGGGCATGTGCCTGACCAAGCTCGACGTGCTGGACGGCATCGAGACCCTGAAACTGTGCACCGGCTACAAGATCGACGGCCGCGATGTCGACATCTTCCCGGTCGGCGCCGAAGAAGCGGCTCTCTGCGAGCCGGTCTACGAAGAGATGCCTGGCTGGACCGAAACGACGGTCGGCGCCAAGTCGATGGAAGAGCTGCCGGCCAACGCCCGCGCCTACATCAAGCGCATCGAAGAGCTGGTCGGCATCCCGATCGACATGGTCTCGACCGGTCCCGACCGCGAAGAAACCATCGTCCTGCGCCACCCGTTTGCTGCCTGATCCATTATAAAATAGGAATAGCCTGAAATGAACACCCCTGTATCGACCGAGAAGGACCTTTGGGTTTCGTGGGATGAGTACAACCGCCTGGTCGAGCGTCTCGCCCTGCAAGTGTACGAATCGAACTGGAAGTTCGACATGGTGCTGTGCCTGGCGCGCGGCGGCGTGCGTCCGGGCGACGTGATCTCGCGCATCTTCGACGTGCCGCTGGCGATCCTGTCGACCAGCTCCTACCGTGAAGAAGCCGGCACCAAGCAGGGTAACCTCGACATCGCCAAGTACATGACGATGACCAAGGGCCCGCTGGCCGGCCGCATTTTGCTGGTCGACGATCTGGCCGATTCGGGCGTGACGCTGCAGCGCGTGCGCGAGCACCTGACCGAGAACTACGCCGACGTCACCGAAGTCAAGTCGGCCGTCATCTGGGTCAAGGGTACCTCGGCCTTTAAGCCGGACTACCACCTCGAAGACCTGCCGCACAATCCGTGGATCCACCAGCCGTTCGAGGATTACGACGGCCTGCGTCCGCATCAGTTGTCGGCGTGGATGAAGAAGTTCGAGAAGTAATCGCTTCGGCCATCTGCGCCGAATTGCGAAAAGGCCAGGGCGTCCCGACGCTCTGGCCTTTTTTCTTGCCTCCAGCCATTGTGCAACCGCCACCGTGCGAATCGGTTAAGATTGTTCCGCCCGCCGTACGCCGGGGAAAACCAACAACAAAAACCATGACCCAAAGCTTTTTCCAGACCTTCATCCTGCTCATCCTCGTCACTGACCCCTTCGGCAACGTTCCCCTGTTTGCCGCCGCCCTGAAGGACACGCCGGTCCAGCGCCGTCCCCGCATCGTCGTGCGCGAATGCGCGATCGCCTTCTTGCTGCTGCTGGTCTTCATGTTCTTCGGCCAGCACTTCCTGGCCGCCTTGCACCTGAGCCCGGTCGCGCTGCGCATCGGCGGCGCCGTGATCCTGTTGATCATCGCGATCCGCATGATCTTCCCGCATCCCGATGGCGTGCTGGGCCGCAGCGAGCATGGCGGCGAACCCTTCATCGTGCCGCTCGCCATTCCGGCGCTGGCCGGCCCCTCGGCGCTGGCCACCGTGCTGCTGTTCAGCTCGGGTTCTTTGTCCGAAACCATGGTCCATGTGGCCGCGCTGGCGGCTGTCGCCATCGTCTGGCTGATGGTCTTCCTCTCCGCCGAGCGCCTGCAGCAAAAGCTCGGACCCCAAGTAATGACGGCCTTCGAGCGCCTGATGGGCCTGATCCTGACGGCGATGTCGGTCGAAATGCTGCTGGGCGGCATCCGTGAATTCGTGAAGACCCTCTGATATGAGCGATTTGCCCGCATCATCGAACGACACCCACGCAGCCTCGCCGATGTTCCTGAGCGGCGGCGGCGAGGTCGGGGCGCTGATGCGGTCGCACGACTGGTCGCGTTCGCCCTTGGGCGACCCGGCAGGCTGGTCGCAGGCGCTGCGCACGGTCGTCTCGCTCATGCTGGGATCGAAGTTTCCGATGTTCTGCGCCTGGGGCAAGGACCTGGCGTTCCTGTATAACGAACCCTATATTCCGATTCTCGGCGACAAGCATCCGGCAGCGCTGGGGACGCCGTTCCAAGCGGTGTGGTCCGAAATTTGGCAGGACATCTATCCGTTGATCAAGCGCGCGCTGGATGGCGAGGCGACGTATATGGAAAAACTGCCGCTCGTGATGCACCGCCATGGTTACGACGAACAGACCTTCTTCACGTTCTCGTACTCGCCAGTGCGCGACGATACCGGTGAAGTGGCAGGCATGTACTGCGCCTGCGTCGAGGTGACCGAGCAGGTTCAGGCCGAGCGCTACCGCGACGAGGAAAACAAGCGCCTGGTGACCCTGTTCGAGCAGGCGCCGGGGATTATCGCCGTGCTGCGCGGTCCCGAACATGTGTTTGAAATTACGAACAAAAGTTATGTCGAGTTGATTGGTCGCAGCGACCTGATCGGCAAGACCGCGCGCGAGGCCTTGCCGGAGGTCGAAGGGCAGGGCTTCTTCGAGCTGCTCGACCAGGTCTACACCAGCGGCGCACCTTTCGTGGGTCATGCGGTGCCGCTGGATGTGGCCCGGGAGGCGGGGGCGCCGCTCGAACGGCGCTATCTCGACTTTATCTACCAGCCGATCCGCGACGCGGCCGGCGAGGTCGTGGGTATCTTCGTCGAGGGCAGCGACGTCACCGTGCGCAAGCAGGTCGAGGACGAACTGCGCGCCGCGAACCGCCAGAAAGACCAGTTCCTGGCGATGCTGGCGCACGAACTGCGCAACCCGCTGGCGCCGATCACGACCGCGGCCCAGCTCCTGAAACTCGGCACCCTGGACGCCAAGGGCGTGCGCAACGCCAGCGAGATCATTGCGCGCCAGGCCGAGCACATGACCGACCTGGTCAACGATCTGCTCGACGTCTCGCGCGTCACGCGCGGCCTGGTCACGCTGGAGAAGGAAGAGATCGACGTCAACACCGTGGTGGCAGGCGCGCTGGAACAGGTGCGCCCGCTGATCGAGTCGAAGCGCCATTCGCTCACCATGCAACTGTCGGGCGAGCCGGTGCACGTGCTGGGCGACCGCACGCGCCTGGTGCAGGTGCTGTCGAATATCCTGAACAACGCCGCCAAGTACACCCCGGCCGGCGGCCAGATCGTGCTGCGCGTCACCGCCTCCGGCGGCAAGGTGGTGGTGACCGTCAGCGACAACGGCATCGGCATCGAGCCCGACGTGCTGCCGTATATCTTCGAACTGTTCACCCAGGCCGAACGCACGCCGGACCGCTCGCAAGGGGGACTGGGCATTGGTCTGGCCCTGGTAAAAAGCCTGGTCGCGCTGCACGGCGGCACGGTCGACGCCCGCAGCGAGGCGCCGGGACGCGGCAGCGAATTCGACATCTGCCTGCCGCGCCTGGATTCGGCAACACCCCTGCCGGAAGGCGACGAAGGCAGAGTGGCGGCTGTGCATGCCGAGCCGCTGCGGGTGATGGTGGTCGACGACAACCAGGACGCGGCCCAGATGCTGGCCACGCTGCTGGAAGTGCAGGGCCATGCCGTCTCGGTCGAGTACGACGGGCGCGGCGCCCTGCAACGCGCCCGTTTGGAACGGCCGCAGGTCATGCTGCTCGACATCGGCCTGCCCGATACCGACGGCTACGCGCTGGCACGCCAGCTGCGCGCCCTCCCGGAACTGCAGGGCGCGACCCTGGTGGCGCTCACCGGTTACGGCCAGGATGAAGACCGCCGCCGGGCCGAGGAGGCCGGGTTCGACCATCACCTGGTCAAGCCGGCCGACCTGGGGCGGGTAGGCGAAATCCTGGCGCAGGTGCGGCCGCCGATCGGCTGAACCGCTGCGTCTTGTGCGAACGGCGCGATTCGGCAATACTGCCGCACGGCCAGTGCGCCGGCACCATACTCTATAAAGGTAAAACGATGAAACACGTATTCTCGGCCCTTGGTTTGGCCCTGTCCCTGGCCGCAGGCCTTGCCGTCGCCGCCGCGCCTGCCACCAAGGCTGCGCCCGCAGCGAGCGTCCAACAGCTGAAAATCATCGACACCGTCGTTGGCAAGGGCAAGCAGGCAGTTGCCGGCAACACCGTCAAGGTCCACTACACCGGCTGGCTGTACGCGCCGAAAGCGGCCAAGCAGCGCGGCCAGCAATTCGACAGCTCGGTCGGCGGCGAACCGTTCACCTTCCCACTGGGCATGGGCGGCGTCATCAAGGGCTGGGACCAGGGCGTGGCCGGCATGAAGGTCGGCGGCAAGCGCACCCTGATCATTCCGTCGGAACTCGGCTATGGCGCACGCGGCGCCGGCCCGATCCCGCCGGGCGCGACGCTGATGTTCGATGTCGAGCTGCTCGATGTGAAGTAAGACGCCTGCTCTGCGGCGTGATGAAAAAACGGCGCCGTCGGCGCCGTTCGTCTTACTTGCCCAACATCGACACCACGTTGTCCGCCCCCGGCGCCCCAAACGCCTGCTGCTTGAGCACGTGAAGTTGGTCGCGTACCTGGGCCGCTTTTTCGAACTCGAGGTTCTTGGCGTGGTCGACCATGAGCTTCTCGAGTCGCTTGATTTCCTTCGAAATCTGCTTCTCGCTCATTGACTCGACCTTGGCCACCGCTGCCGCTTCTTCCAGGTTTTGCGCGCCTTCGAGCATCGCCTTCTGCGCCGCATTGCTGTAGACGCCGTCGATCATTTCCTTAATCTTCTTCTGCACGCCTACCGGGGTGATGCCGTTCGCTTCGTTGTGAGCGATCTGCTTGGCGCGGCGGCGTTCGGTCTCGTCGATGGCGCGGCGCATCGAATCGGTCACGTGGTCGGCGTACAGGATCGCCACGCCGTTCAGGTTACGCGCCGCGCGGCCGATGGTCTGGATCAGCGAGCGTTCGGAACGCAGGAAACCTTCCTTGTCGGCGTCGAGCACGGCCACCAGCGACACTTCAGGCAAGTCGAGGCCCTCGCGCAGCAGGTTAATGCCGATCAGGACGTCGAAGGTGCCTAGGCGCAGGTCGCGCAGGATTTCGACGCGCTCGACGGTCTCGATATCGCTGTGCAGGTAGCGCACCTTGATGCCGTGGTCGGACAAATATTCCGTCAGCTGTTCCGCCATGCGCTTGGTCAGCGTGGTGATCAGGACGCGCTCGTTCTTTTTGACGCGGTCGTTAATCTCGCTCATCACGTCGTCGACCTGCGACAGGGCAGGCTTCACGATGATGATCGGATCGACCAGGCCGGTCGGGCGCACCACCTGCTCGACGACGTTATCCGCATGCGCCTTCTCGTATTCGGCCGGCGTGGCCGAGACGAAAATCGTCTGGCGCATCTTGCCTTCGAATTCTTCGAATTTCAAAGGCCGGTTATCCAGCGCCGACGGCAGGCGGAAGCCGTAATCGACCAGGTTGGTCTTGCGCGAACGGTCGCCGTTGTACATGGCCGAGAGCTGGCCGACCAGCACGTGCGACTCGTCCATGAACATCAGCGCGTCTTTCGGCAGATAATCGACCAGGGTCGGCGGCGGCTCGCCCGGCATCGCGCCGGACAGGTGGCGCGAATAGTTCTCGATGCCCTTGGTGAAGCCGATCTCGGCCATCATCTCGAGGTCGAAACGGGTACGCTGCTCGAGGCGCTGCTCTTCGATCAGTTTGTTTTGCTGGCGGAATTCCTCGAGGCGGTCCTTCAGCTCGGCCTTGATCGATTCGACTGCGCGCAGCACGGTAGAGCGTGCCGTCACGTAGTGCGAGCCTGGATACACCGTGAAACGCGGGATCTTCTGGCGCACGCGACCGGTCAGCGGGTCGAACAGCTGGAGCGACTCGATTTCGTCGTCGAACATCTCGACGCGGATCGCCAGCTCGGCGTGCTCGGCCGGGAAGATGTCGATCGTGTCGCCGCGCACGCGGAAGGTGCCGCGGCCGAAGTCCATCTCGTTGCGCGTGTACTGCATCTGGATCAGGCGCGCGATGATGTCGCGCTGGGCCACCTTGTCCTTGTGGCGCAGCGTCAGGATCATCTTGTGGTATTCGTTCGGATTACCGATACCGTAAATGGCCGAGACGGTGGCGACAATCACCACGTCGCGCCGTTCCATCAGCGACTTGGTGCACGACAGGCGCATCTGCTCGATGTGCTCGTTGATCGACGAGTCCTTTTCGATGAACAGGTCGCGCTGCGGCACATAGGCTTCCGGCTGGTAGTAATCGTAGTACGACACGAAATACTCGACCGCGTTTTGCGGGAAGAATTCGCGGAACTCCGAATACAGCTGGGCGGCCAGGGTTTTGTTCGGCGCGAACACGATCGCCGGACGGCCGGCCTGGGCGATCACGTTCGCCATCGTGTAGGTTTTACCGGAGCCGGTCACGCCGAGCAGGGTCTGGTACATCAGGCCGTCATTGATGCCTTCAAGCAGGCCGGCGATTGCGGTCGGCTGATCGCCGGCGGGTGCGAAGGGCTGGTGCAGTTTGAATGGCGACCCCGGGTAAGTAATAACCGTAGGTTCAGGGGTATTTGCGATGGATAAATCAGCCATACTTTCAGACCTTTGCTAGAATGGGGATCCGTTTGCGGCACTGCAGCAGAGCTATCGCTGCGGCGTCGCTGTCTATACAACTGCTGCGATCCACCGACAAAATCAGTTTATCACGATGACTTCCACAGCCTCCGCCAGCCTCTTCGGCGCCATCGACATGGCCCCGCGCGACCCTATCCTGGGCATTACCGAAGCATTCAACGCCGATACGAACCCGGCCAAGATCAACCTGGGGGTCGGCGTTTACTACGACGATAATGGCAAGGTGCCTCTGCTGCAGTGCGTGCAGAAGGCGGAAGCGAAGCTGATCGAACAGCTCGCGCCGCGTACCTACCTCCCGATCGAAGGCCTGGCAGCGTACGACAAGGCTGTGCAAGAGCTGGTATTTGGGGCCGGCAGCGCGGTAATTCAAGAGAAACGTGCAGTCACCGTGCAGGCCATCGGCGGCACCGGCGCCCTCAAGATTGGTGCCGATTTCCTCAAACGCTTTTCTCCTGACTCGCAGGTCTTCATCAGCGACCCGAGCTGGGAAAACCACCGCGCGCTGTTCGAAAGCGCCGGTTTCACGGTCAAGAATTACGCCTACTACGACGAAGCCACCCACGGCGTGAACTTCGACGGCATGCTGGCTTCGCTGCGCGCGATGGCGCCCGGTTCGATCGTCGTGCTGCATGCTTGCTGCCACAACCCGACCGGCGCGGATCTGACCCAGGAACAATGGGGCCAGGTGATCGAGGCGGTGCAGGCCGGCGGCCTGATTCCTTTCCTCGACATGGCTTACCAGGGCTTCGGCGCCGGCATCACTGAAGACGGGGCTGTCGTTGCGCGCTTCGTCGAGGCCGGCGGCCCGCTGCTGGTATCGAATTCTTTCTCGAAATCGTTCTCGCTGTATGGCGAGCGCGTTGGCGCCTTGTCGGTTGTCGCATCGAGTGCCGAAGAAGCGGCGCGCCTGCTGTCGCAACTCAAACGCGTGGTGCGCACCAACTACTCGAGCCCGCCGACCCATAGCGGCAAGGTCGTCGCCATGGTCCTGTCGACGCCGGAACTGCGCCAGCTGTGGGAAGAAGAGCTGGCCGCCATGCGCGTGCGCATCAAGCAGATGCGCGAGTCGCTGGTGCAGAAACTTGCCGAGAAAGCAGCTGGGCGCGACTTCGCCTTCGTGCGCGAGCAGGTCGGCATGTTCTCGTATTCGGGCTTGAGCAAAGAGCAGGTCGGCAAGCTGCGCGAGGAATCGATCTATGCCGTCGACACGGGCCGCA
The DNA here is from genome assembly GCF_059134155.1 of Massilia sp. FBCC-B171. Classification (NCBI taxonomy): domain Bacteria; kingdom Pseudomonadati; phylum Pseudomonadota; class Betaproteobacteria; order Burkholderiales; family Oxalobacteraceae; genus Massilia; species Massilia sp. FBCC-B171. The sequence goes on from NZ_CP101443.1 coordinate 1,789,531, forward strand.
TCTGCGTTGCCGCCCTGAATTCGAAGAACATCGATCTCGTCGTTGACGCCATCGCCAAAGTCCTCTAAAATCTTGGCTCTTCGCTGCTGAACTTTGTTCTACGGCAAAGAGCAAGTCAATTCCCTGATAGCTCAGTTGGTAGAGCGACGGACTGTTAATCCGCAGGTCCCTGGTTCGAGTCCAGGTCGGGGAGCCAGAATACGAAAGAGAGCGTCGAGCAATCGGCGCTTTTTTTTTCGACTGTATTGTGGCGTTGGGCGTAGGGTGGGCACTCCGTGCCTACGCGGTATGTGTATATCCATTGTCTGCGGCCCTGAACCGTCGTTCGCAAATGTCTGCGCTATGCTTTTCGCTTGTCCATTGTGACCGTTATCGATCCTGCACACTTTTTCTCTGCGCTGTAATTACCACTACCACTGCTCATCGTTCCGCGTGGGCACAGAGTGCCCACCCTACGTTGGTAGAGCGACGGACTGTTAATCCGCAGGTCCCTGGTTCGAGTCCAGGTCGGGGAGCCAGAATACGACAGAGAGCGTCGAGCAATCGGCGCTTTTTTTCGTTTAAAAGACCCTTGCGCAATGCTGTTGAGCAGCTATAATGCCAACCTCAATTCCCTGATAGCTCAGTTGGTAGAGCGACGGACTGTTAATCCGCAGGTCCCTGGTTCGAGTCCAGGTCGGGGAGCCAGAACAGTGTAGTAAGCAAAAGGCCGCGTCGATGACGCGGCCTTTTTCGTATCAAGACATCAGCGCCCGGGTACCGGCTTAACCTTCGAGGCTGCGAGCAAAGCCCGTTCGCGCGCCGTTTCGACATCGCCCGCCGTCGCCAGCGCGACCCCCATGCGCCGGCGCGCAAACGATTCCGGCTTGCCGAACAGGCGGATGTCGGTGTCGGGCACCTGCAAGGCTTCGGCCACGCCCTCGAAGGCAATTCCTTTCGCATCGAGCTGGCCGTAGATCACCGCCGACGCACCCGGCGCGCGCAGCGCCGTGTTGACCGGCAGGCCGAGCACGGCTTTGGCGTGCAGCTCGAATTCGCTCTGCACCTGCGTCGCCATCGTCACCATGCCGGTGTCGTGCGGGCGCGGGCTCACTTCCGAGAACCAGACCATGTCGCCCTTGACGAACAGTTCGACGCCGAACACGCCGTAGCCGCCCAGGTTCCCCGTCACCTTTTCCGCGATCTCGCGCGAACGTTCCAGGGCGAGCGGCGCCATCGGGTGCGGCTGCCAGGATTCGACGTAATCGCCCTGCACCTGCTTGTGGCCGATCGGTTCGCAAAAACTCGTCTGCGTCGCGCCATCGGCGCCGCGCGAGCGTACCGTCAGCAGCGTGATCTCGTAGTCGAAATCGATGAAGCCTTCGGCAATCACGCGTCCGGCATCAACCCGTCCGCCGGCGGCCGCGTAGTCCCAGGCGGCTTGCACGTCGGCCGCGCTGTCGAGTTTCGACTGGCCCTTGCCCGAGGACGACATGACTGGCTTGACCACGCACGGGAAGCCGACGAAGGCACAGGCTTCCTGCAATTCTTCCAGGCTGCTGGCGAAGCGGTAGGGCGAGGTGGCCAGCTGCAGCTCTTCGGCGGCGAGGCGGCGGATGCCTTCGCGGTTCATCGTCAGCTGCGTGGCGCGCGCGGTCGGGATGCAGGTAATGGTGCCGGCCGCTTCGAGTGCGGCCAGGGTGTCGGTGGCGATCGCCTCGATTTCGGGGATCACGAGGTCCGGCTTTTCGCGCTCGATCAGGGCAGCGAGGGCCGCGCCGTCGGTCATGTCGATCACGTGCGCGCGGTGTGCCACCTGGTGGCCCGGCGCGTTCGGGTAGCGGTCGACGGCGATGACTTCGACGCCGAGGCGCTGCAGGGAGATGATGACTTCCTTGCCGAGTTCGCCGGAGCCGAGCAGCATGACGCGCGTGGCCGAGGGGGAGAGGGGAGTGCCGAGGATGCGGGAGACTGTCATGAGGATATCGATGCCGATGAAAGTTAAAAGGGGCGTGCAGCAAGGTGCTGCGACTATAGCAAAGGCGCGCGAAGCCGGTGCGGCGGGGGCGAAAAGCGGGGAGCCGGAAATACCGAAGCAATCGTGAAAAGGCCGCGTTCGTCGCGCGGCCTTTTCGTTATCTGGCTTTGCCGGGATCGACCGGCGTCCAGCCCGGCCCGGGATCGTATTCCTGCATCTTCAGCGCCCTGGTCTGGGTAGTGGGTCCGAGATCGCGTTGATGGATCTTGCCGTCCTGGTTGACGATGAAGCTCATGATGCCGGAGTTGCCATACCTTGCCGGATAGGCGAGGACCGCGAACCCGCCGATGGCCCTGCCGCCGACCACGTAGTCCTGCGCGCCGGACGCTGCATGCTTGCCCTGGCGCGGGAGGAGGCGGTAGTAATAGCCGTGGTACGGCGTCGGCTTCGCGCCGCCGGCCTGGAAGCCTTCGCTGGACGCCTTGGCCAGCAGTTCGCCGGCGGGGCTCGGCGGCTGCCCCGGCTCGACCGGCCAATACAGGCCGTCCTTCTGGCCTGGGCTGCTGACGAATTTCTGCGCATAGGAGACGACCCCGTCGCCATTGCGGTCCGCGGAGGCGTAGTCCAGTTGCGCGTCGACGATGGCTTGCAGCACCTTGATCGCGTTGAGCTCATTTTCGCCGATGCGGCGCGCCAGCATCTCCACTTTGCCGGTCGCCGTGTCGAAGCGCCAGCGCTTGCCGTCGCGGACAATCGGAAAGGCGAAGGGAAAATCGTCGGCGCCCAGCGTCAGCGTGGCCTTGCCGTCTTTCGTGACCAATTCGTGCTTGGCATCGTAGGCGCTGATGAAGCGGTCGACGGCGGCGCGGTCGGCATTGGGGTCGCCCGACGAGATCCAGGACGAGGCATCCTTGCCCAGTACCGCGAGCGTCGCCTCGCGATCGTTCGCCTTGAGCGCCTGCACCAGGGCCGTCGCCGCCTCCTCGGGCGAGGCGAAGTTGCGCTGTGCGCCTGCGGCGACGGCGCCTGCGGCAATCATAAGGCTTGCGCACAGTACCAGCAGGGCGCCCCGCAGCGCGCCGATTGCCGTGTCAAGCCAGCGGCCATCGCTCATAGTCAGCCTCCGTTGTGCCCACATCGACCGGATGATCTTCAACGCCCGCCGCGCCCGCCGCGGCCGCCACGCATCCCGCCACCGCCACGCATGCCGCCACCGAAGTTGCCCGACGAGCGCGCCGCGCTCATGCTCGACCCGCCCCGGCTGCTGAAATCGCGCGCCTGCCCGCCGCGCCCGGTATCGAAGGCGGAGGAATTGCGCATGCCCGTATCGCGCAGGCCGGTGTTGCGGTCGCCGAAGCCGCTGCTGCCAAGGCTGTCGCTGCCGCCGGCGCTGCGGTCGCCCACACCGGCGCCGCGGTTGCCGATGCCATCGTTGCGGCCTCCGACGCCGTCGCGCCCTCCGACGCCGTCACGTCCTCCAAGGCCGTCGCGTCCTCCAGCGCCGTCACGCCCGCCGACGCCATCGCGCCTGCCCAAGTCGGCCTGGGATACCTCGCCACGCTGGATTGCGCTGCGGCCGGCGTCAGCCCGGCCGCGGAATTGTTCCCGGGCCGCGGCGTCGGCTGTCGAGCGCCCACGCCCGTATTGCTGGGCTACACCGCGGTCACGGTAGGGGACCGCGCCGCGATGCGCGGCATTGTGCGACCAGTTGCGGTTCGAGACATTGGTGCGATTGAACGAGTTGTAGCGGTTGGTATTGATATTCACGTCGCCGTGGCCCCAGTCGCAGTCGCCCCACAGGGCCGCCCCGACGGCCGCGCCGGCGGCGAAAGTAAACAGCGCGGCGCCCGCGGTATAGCCGGGCGGATAGTAGTAATAAGGGGGATAGGCGGCATACGGCCAGGCGCCGTAGACGACCGTCGGATTGTAGGTCGGGACGTAAACGACTTCCGGATTGGTCGGCACGATCTGGATGACGGTTTTCGATTCCACCTGTTCGGTGATCACCCTTTGCTGCTCGGTGTCCTTGAGCGTGCCCGCCGCCGCCGCCCGGTTGCGCAGGGTCTGGGCCGCGGCCAGCACGTCCTTTTGCTGCGCAAGAAACGCGTCGCCAAGCTTCTGGGTCCAGTCAATCTTCTCGCTCATCATCGTCAGCACTTGCGGAAAGACGGCGAGCGACTTGACGCTCGGATCCCAGGGCTGCCCCTGCAGCGCATCCTCGAGCGCCTTGCCCTTCAGGCTGGCATTCGCCTTGACCCAGCGGTCTGCCGCAACGACTTCCAGCGGATAGGTCGAGGCCATGAGGATCTGCGTGAACAAGGCGTCGGGATGCAGCGCGATCGGGGCGACCAGCTGCTCGAGCTCCTGCTGGGAAAATGTCTGGCCACCGGCTGGATTGGGCGCGGGTGCGGCGGACGCTTGCGCCGCCGGCGGCGGCGATGCTGCCTGCCCCTGTTGCGGCGACGCCGGAGACGATGAGCACGCCGTCAACACAAGGCTGAGTCCCGTTGTGGACAGGAAAATTCCGGTCTTCATCGCGTCCTCGCCTTGTGGAGAAGTCAATCTTTACTCATTCTAGGAAGGTAAAGTGCGCATGGTTTGATCTCTCTCAAATCGTCACCCGTCAGTTCGATCCGGTGGGCGCGGTGAAATTTGCGTACAGGACTCGCCAAACAGGGAACGGCCCGCTATAATGTTGCCTCAATTCCCTGATAGCTCAGTTGGTAGAGCGACGGACTGTTAATCCGCAGGTCCCTGGTTCGAGTCCAGGTCGGGGAGCCAGAATAGAGAAAAAGGCCGCGTCGATGACGCGGCTTTTTTCGTTCCGGGTGCAGCACCGTGGTCATTGAAAGACTGCTACGATCGGTTTTTCTGTCCACAGGTGCCCCCATGACCCGACCCTTCAAGATCGCCGCCATTGCCGGCGATGGCATCGGCAAGGAAGTCCTGCCCGAAGGCCTGAAAGTCCTCGCCGCCGCCGCGAAGCGCTTCAACATCGACCTCGAGGTCACCCACTTCGAGTGGGCCAGCTGCGACTACTACCTGAAAACCGGCGACATGATGCCGCCCGACTGGAAAGCCCAGCTCTCCGGCATGGACGCGATTTATTTTGGCGCGGTCGGCTGGCCTGCCACGGTGCCGGACCACATTTCGCTGTGGGGCTCGCTGCTGAAGTTCCGGCGCGAGTTCGACCAGTACATCAACCTGCGCCCGGTGCGCCTGTTCGAAGGCGTGCCGTGCCCGCTGGCCAACCGCAAGCCGGGCGACATCGATTTTTATGTGGTGCGCGAAAACACCGAGGGCGAATACACGAACCTGGGCGGCATCATGTTCGCCGGGACCGAGCGCGAAATCGTGATCCAGGAATCGGTGTTCAGCCGCCACGGGACCGACCGCGTGCTGAAATACGCCTTCGAGCTGGCGCAGTCGCGCCAGCGCAAGCACCTGACGGTGGCGACCAAGTCGAACGGCATCGCGATCAGCATGCCGTGGTGGGACGGGCGGGCCGATGCCATGGCCGAGGGCTATCCCGGCATCACGGTCGACAAGCAGCACATCGACATCCTCACCGCGCGCTTCGTGCTGCAGCCGCAGCGCTTCGACGTGGTGGTGGCCTCGAACCTGTTCGGCGACATTCTCTCGGACCTGGGGCCGGCCTGCACCGGCACGATTGGCCTGGCGCCGTCCGGCAACCTCAATCCGGAGCGCAAGTTTCCCTCGCTGTTCGAGCCGGTGCATGGGTCGGCGCCGGATATCGCGGGCAAGGGGATTGCCAATCCCATCGCGATGATCTGGTCGGGGGCGATGATGCTGGGCTTCCTTGCCGATGCACCGGATGCGCCGGCGGGGTGCCGGGCGGCGCATGATGCGATTCTGGGGGCGATCGAGCAGGTGCTGCGCGATGGGCCGCGGACGGGGGATTTGGGTGGTGCGGCAACGACCGTCGAGATTGGTGATGCGATTGCGGGCCTGATCGGGTAGGGTGCGGTATAACGCATCCCAATCGAGATGCGTTTCGACCCGCACATGCCGCACCGCGTGGGCACAAGTGCCCACCCTACATTATGCGGGCACCGTTTCTCGTTTGATGGCCAGGTCCACGCCTTCCCGCGCCAGCGGTGACAACTTGTCAAACCACGGCGCAACCTGTTCCAGCTGGTGTGCCAGCTGCAGCAGCAGGTCCTCGCTCCCGAAGCGCCCGACGAATTGCACGCCGAGCGGCAAGCCCTCCGCCGTCCAATGCAGCGGCACCGACATCGCCGGCACCCCGGTGAGGTTGGCGAGCTGGGTGAACGGTACATAGCGCAGGTTGTCGCGCGCGATCTTGTTGACGGTGCTGTCGAGCAAACCGGCGCGTGCCAGCAGGCCGAGCAGGCCGCTGCGCTGCAGCAGGTCGAGCACGAACTGTTCGCCGCGCGGCGGGTCGCCCTGGCCGTGGCGGATCGGCGGATGGGCCAGGGTCGGTGTCAGCAGCAGGTCGTAGCGCGCATGAAAGCGCGCCAGGGCGCGCGCAAAATCGTTCCACTTTGCCAGCTGGGTCGTGAGGCGCCCGGCCGATACGCTGCCGCCGAGCGTGACCAGCAAGCGGCTCATCAATTCGACGTCGCCGGCACGCGCACCGAGTGCGCGGCCGCGTTCCACCAGCGCCGGCACCTGGCCGAAATATATGTGCAGGAAACTTTCGGCCAGCGCCGCGCCGTCGATGTCGGGCGCGGCTTCCTCGACCTCGTGGCCGAGCCCGCGCAGCAGTTCCACGGTCTTGTGGACGGCCGCTACCGCTTCCGGATGGACCTCGGTGCCGATTGGCGACACGGCGGAAAACCCGATGCGCAGCTTGCCCGGATCGCGCCGCATCAGTGCGCGGTAGGTGTCGGCAGGCGGGGCGACGTCGAAGGGATCGCCCGGTTCGCGTCCGGCCAGGATATCGAGCGCGAGGGCCGAATCGCGCACGCTGCGCGAGAGCACGCCCTCGCTCGAGGCGCCGAACCAGACTTCGCCGATGGCCGGCCCCGAGGACACCCGGCCGCGCGAGGCGCGCAGGCCGAACAGGCCGCAGCAGGCGGCCGGGATGCGCAGCGAGCCGCCGCCGTCGTTGCCCGCTGCCATGGGCACGATGCCGGCCGCGACCGCCGCCGCCGCACCGCCACTCGAGCCGCCCGGCGTGTGGTCCAGATGCCAAGGATTGCTGGCGCGCCCATACAGCGCCGAGTCGGAGACGGCTTTCAGGGCGAACTCGGGGAGGTTGGTCTTGCCGAAGATGACGAGCCCGGCTTCCAGGTAACGCCGTACCACCGCAGCGTGCTCGGTCGGCACGTAATTGCGCATCGAGCGGCTGCCGAAGCTGGTCGGCACGCCTGCGTAATCCTGCACGCAATCCTTGATCAGGAAGGGTACGCCCGTGAGTGGGCCAGGGACCGGACGCGCCAGTTGCTGGCGCGCCTGGGGCTCGAGCAGCCGGCACACGGCATTGATGCGGCCGTGCACCTGGGCGTTGCGGGCCAGCGCCAGGTCGAGCAGCTCGGCGCTGGTGGTGTCGCCACTGGCCACAAGGGCGGCGAGGGCGGTGGCGTCGCGTTGTACGTAGTCGGAAAAATCCATGGGCATCCCTCAAAGGGTATAGCCCTACATGAAATAGTTTTAAATCAACATTGTCAAGTTAAAATCAAATCCGTCATTTCCGCCGCTTCTTGTCGTTCGAGGTATAGGTGCGCGTATAGAAGTCCGGCGGCTTCTTCGCGACCCAGTCGATGAAGGCGCGGATCTCGGCGTGGCCGCGCAGGGCCTCCCAGGTATGGTAGCTGCGCAGCAGCTCGCGCTCGGTGAAGGCCGAGTGGATTTTACGGTGGCAGATCTTGTGGATAGCGAACTGTTCCTTGCCTTTGAAGGTTTTCGGCACCAGGTGGTGGCGGTCGATGTTGACGGTTCCCAGTTCGCGGCCGCAGAGCGGGCAAGAGTGGTCTGGCACGTGGTCCTCGCATGGCGAAAAAAGCCTGTCGGTTGCAGATGGAGGCGAAATCCCGCGGGGCAAGCACGATAGTGAAATTGATGATCTTGCGGTTCACATTGGTGTAGAATTATTACTTCACAATACGTATTCAGGCCCCTGCGCAATTGGCAAACCGGGTCTCCAGCGATGATCGATGACGAAACCAGTACCTGTTCGATCCTTCTGATCGACGACGAACCCTTTGCCCAGCAGATCATCGAGCATGGCCTGAAAACCTGTGTCAAGCATGTGCTGCGCTACGAGTCCAGTCCCGCCCGCGCGGTCGACCTGGTGCGCGAACTGGACATCACCGTGGTGCTGGTCGATTTGCGCATGCCCGACCTCGACGGCTTCGAATTCACGCGCCGCCTGCGGGCCGACCCCGCCACCGAACACGTCCCCGTCATCATGCTCTCCTCGGAAGACGATCCCGAGGTCAAGGCGCAGGCCTTCGCCGCGGGCGTGAACGACTACATGGTGAAATGGCCCGATCCGCGCGAGCTGGTGGCGCGGGTGCAGTACCACAATGCCGCCTGTATCGCCCGCCGCGAGCGCGACGCCGCGTTTGCGTCGCTGCGCGTCTCCCAGCAGCAGCTGGCCGCGAGCGAGTCGGCCCTGCACCAGGCGCAGAAGATGGAAGCCATCGGCCAGCTGACCGGCGGCGTGGCCCACGATTTCAACAACGTGCTGCAGATCATCGGCGGCAACCTGCAGCTGCTGAAGCTCGTCGGCGGCCTGAACGAAGCGGCGCGCACCCGCGTCGAAATGGCGCTGGCCGGCGTCGAGCGCGGCGCCAAGCTGTCCTCGCACCTGCTCGCTTTTGCGCGCCGCCAGCCGCTGCAGGCGGTCGTGCTCAATCCCGGCCACCTGCTGCGCCAGATGGACGACATGATGCGCCGCGTGCTCGGGCCGAATGCGCGCATCGTCACCGATATCGACCCCTCGCTGTGGAGCACGGTCGCCGATCCGGACCAGCTTAACAACGTGCTGCTGAACCTGGCCATCAATGCGCGCGACGCCATGGCCGGCAGCGGGACGCTCCTGATCCGCGCCAGCAATGCCGGCGGCGTGCCGCCCGCACCGGGCGGGGTGCTGCCGCCGGGGATGGCCGCGGGCGAGTATGTCGTCATCGAAGTGGCCGACACCGGCAAGGGCATGCCGCCGGAAGTGCTGCAGCGCGCTTTTGAACCCTTCTTCACGACCAAGCCGGTCGGGCAGGGCACGGGCCTGGGCCTGTCGATGGCCTACGGCTTCGTCAAGCAGTCGGGTGGTGAGCTCGTGCTCAGCAGTGAAGTGGGGCGCGGCACCAGCGTGCGCATCTTCCTGCCGCGCAGCGAGACCGAGGCCGTGCAGCCGGAACCCCAGGCCGAGGTTCCGCTATGTGGCGGGCTGGAAACGATCCTGGTGGTGGAAGACGAGGAAGACGTGCGCAGTTCGACCTGCGCGATCCTGTCCGCGCTCGGCTACCAGGTGCTCGAAGCGAGCGACGCTGCCGGCGCGATTGCCCTCATCGAGAGCGGCCGCCACGTCGACCTGGTGTTTACCGACGTGATCATGCCGGGACCGGTGAGCAGCCTGCAATTGGGCGAAGCGGTGCGCGCACGGCTGCCGCATGCGCAGATTTTATATACCTCGGGTTATGCCGAAGGCGTTTTGGCACACGAAGGCAAGGTCAGCGCGTCGGTGCACCTGCTGCAGAAACCCTATCATCCGGACGCGCTCAGTGCGCGCATCCGTCACTTGCTGCGGCGCGGGCGCCAGCCCGGCGCGCAGGGCAGGGCTGGCGCGTCGAACGACGCAGCGACGTCCGCTCAGTTCGGCGGGATGTAGCGGAACGAACCCGGTGGCGGTTCGTTCAGCACCGCCCAGAAAATCCCCAGGTCCGCGATCGCGCGCACGAATTCCTTGAAGTCGACCGGCTTGACGACATACGCGTTCACACCCAGCTCGTAGCTGCGCACCAGGTCCTGTTCTTCCTTTGATGAGGTCAGCATCACGACCGGCATGCTTTTCAGGCTCGCCGTGCCGCGGATCGTGGCCAGCACTTCCAGCCCGTCCACCTTCGGCAGTTTCAGGTCGAGCAGGGTGACGGCAGGATTGCCTTCCGGGCGTTCGGCAAATTCGCCGCGGCGCAGCAGGTAGTCGAGGGCTTCGGCGCCGTCGCGCACGACCACGACTTCGTTGGCGAGCTGGCTGCGCGCCAGGGCGACCAGGGTCAGTTCGAGGTCGTGCGGATTGTCTTCGACCAGCAGGATGGGTTTTAACATGATGAGCTTCGCTGTTGCGATGAAGGTGCGAGCGTGCGGGGAATGCTGAACGAGAACGTGGCGCCCTGGCCTTGTACCGAGTTGGCCCAGACGCGCCCGCCATGGCGCTCGACGATGCGGCGCACGTTGGCCAGGCCAATGCCCGTGCCCTGGAAGTCTTCCATCCGGTGCAGGCGCTGGAAGACGCCGAACAGCTTGTGCACGTAATCCATGTTGAAGCCGGCGCCGTTGTCGGCGATGTGGAACACGGTGTCCTTGTCGACCTGTTCGGACCAGATGCGGATCTGCGCCGGATCGCGCTGGGCGGTGAACTTGACCGCGTTCGAGAGCAGGTTCTGCACCGCCAGGTGCAGGAAGGTCGGGTCGGCCGTCACGCGCGGCAGCGGGGCCAGGTCCCATTCGATGTTGCGGCCGGCCGTATCGGGGGCCATCTTGTCGATGCAGGATGCGACCAGCCGCGCCATGTCGACGTCGACCGGGCGCAGGGCGGCGCGGCCCATCTGCGAGAAGCTCAGCAGGTCGTCGACGAGTTTGCCGGCCAGGCGCGCGGACTCCTTGATGTTGGTGAGGAAGCGCTGGCGCATGGTCGTGTCTTCGCTGCCGGCCGACTCGAGCAGCAGGTCGGAAAAGCCGACGATGTGGCGCAGCGGCGCGCGCAGGTCGTGCGAGACCGAATACGAGAAGGCTTCGAGTTCCTTGTTGGCGCGGCCGAGTTCTTCGGCCAGTTCCGCCATCTGCTCGGCGCGCTCGAGGGCGATGCCGAGCAGGGCGCTGCGGAACTCGCCAGCCAGTTCGATCTCGGCGATGTGCCAGGGCAGGCTGACGCCGTGGATCACCTCGCGCCAGGCGGCAAAGCTGGTGCGCGGGGTCAGCTGCGCCATGGAGCCCTGCGCTACTTCCTTTTCGTGCGGATTGCCGGCCCATTCGATGGTGTGCACCACTTCGGGACGGAACCACAGCAGGTAGTGCTTGTGCACGCGCGAGATCGGCATCGCCAGCAGGCCGCTGGCATTGCGCGTGAGCGCCGCCCCTGGCGGGTAGGCCAGCGCCAGTTCGTCGGTGTGGAAGATCTCGCTGCCGTGGCCCTGCAGTTCGAGCCAGGCCACCAGGTCTTCGATGGCGGAAACGTCGGGGGTATCCCCATAGGTCAGGACGCGTTCGCCGGCCACGATGGCGACTCCGCCCGCGCGCGCGAAGCGCAGCAGCTCGGGGAAGGCACCGGCCATGTTCTCGATGACGTCGGCGCCCTTGGTGAGGTTGCCCAGCATTGCGACCATCATGCGCCGCACTTCGAGGCGGAACTGCAGTTCGGTTGCGTCCTCGCGCGATTCGATGCACAGCGCCAGCACCTGGCCGAGCTGCTCGCAGGCAGTGCGCTTCTCGAAAGGCAGCGGGCAGGGGGTTTCGTTATGGCAGGAGATCAGGCCCCAGAGTTTGCCCTTGACCATCAGCGAGACCGACATCGAGGCCAGCGTGCCCATGTTGCGCATGTATTGCAAATGCACCGGCGAGACGCTGCGCAGGGCGGCAAACGACAGGTCGTTGCGCGCCTTCGTGACCGGATTGTCGGCCGGGACCAGCGGGACCGGGGTGTAGTTCGCGTCCTGGATCAAACGGATACGCGAGAGCGCATACAGCTCGCGCGCCTGGGCCGGGATGTCGGTGGCCGGGAAGCGCTGCCCCATATACGAGTGGTAGTCGTCTTCTTTCGACTCGGCCAGCACGTGGCCATGGCCGTCGCGGTCGAACTGATAGACCATCACGCGGCCGTAACCGGTGACCATGCGTACCTGGTGCGCCGCCAGTTCGGCCAGCGACTCGACGGACCGGCTCTCGTTCACCTTCAGCATGAAGTCGCCGAGCAGCGGGTAGAGCTGGCGGAAATCGAGCGCCTCGGCACGGTCGGCGGCCTCGAACTCGAGCACGACGACGCCGTCCCAGGCATGGCCGAGCACGTCGAAGTGCTGCTCGCCGCCGATGGCCAGCGTGCACAGGTAGAGTGGCCGGTTGCCCAGCTTGTCGCCTGCCAGCTCGGGCGCCAGCTGCTCTGCCGCGGCGCTGCCGATCACCTCGGCCAGCGGCAGGCCGCAGGCAGATTGCGCCTCGACGCCGATCCAGCGCGCCAGGTTGGCGCTGGCCTGGAATACCTCGCCCGCTTTCGAGACGGTCAACAGGAAGCCGTGCGGCTGGATGCTGCCGGGGGTGCGGATCGGTTCCCGGTCACAGCCGGACAGGTCGAGCGGTGCGGTGGGGGTTGGAGTCATGAGGCGCGGACGTGGGTACGGCAGGGTTACAAAAGCGTTATTCTAGCGTGAAAGGCAAGGGCGGATGCGTCACTTTTTGCCCCGTCCCGCCAGCCTTGCCAGGTGGAGACGAACGGCAAGCTTTTTGAGCCGATCGGCGCTTGACCGTTCGGCAAGAGCATGGATCTGCTGGCAAGCTTCGCGTGGCAGGGAGCGGCCGTTTCGGTTTATGATGGGACGTTAACCGCTACCCTAACCGATCGAGTCCATGAACAATCGCGTCGCCCCCAAGAAGCTGACCGACGAACAGCGCTTCCAGTACCTGATCTCCGGAATCAGCGATTACGCGATCTACATGCTCGACCCCGACGGCCACGTCAGCAGCTGGAACGCCGGCGCTCAGCGCTTCAAGGGCTACCTGGCGCCGGAGATCCTGGGCGAGCATTTCTCGCGCTTCTATACGCCCGAGGACCGCGCCTCCAGCCTGCCGCAGCGGGCGCTGGCCACCGCCCTGGTCGAGGGCAAGTACGAAGCCGAAGGCTGGCGCATGCGCCAGGACGGCACGCGCTTCTGGGCCAGCGTCGTGATCGACCCGATCTACGACGAACAGGGCACGCTGCTGGGCTACGCCAAGATCACGCGCGACATCACCGACAAGCGCCAGGCCGAGCAGGCGCTGCGCGCCAGCGAGGAACGCTTCCGCCTGCTGGTGCAGGGCGTGACCGACTATGCCATCTACATGCTCTCGCCGGAGGGCACGGTCAGCAACTGGAACGTCGGCGCCGAGCGCATCAAGGGCTACCAGGCCGACGAGATCGTGGGCCAGCATTTTTCGCGTTTTTACACCGAGGAAGACCTGGCCGACGGCAGGCCGCAACGGGCGCTCGACACCGCCGCTCGCGACGGCCGCTACGAGGCCGAAGGCTGGCGCCTGCGCCGCGATGGTACCCGCTTCTGGGCCCACGTCGTGATCGACGCCATCCGCGACGACATGGGCGAACTGATCGGCTTTGCCAAGATCACGCGCGACCTGACCGAGAAAAAGAAGGCCGACGCCGCCCTGGCCGAGGCGAATGCGGCGCTGTTCCAGGCGCAGAAGATGGAATCGATCGGCCAGCTCACCGGCGGCATCGCGCACGACTTCAACAACCTGCTGTCGGTGCTGGCCAGCGGCCTCGAAGTGCTGGCCCTGGGACGCGGCGGCAACGCCGACAGCAAGACCTACGAGAGCATGCGCCGTGCGGTCGACCGCGGCGCCACGCTGACCCAGCAACTGCTGGCCTTCGCGCGCCAGCAGCCGCTGCAGCCTGAAACGCAGAACGTGAACCGCCTCATTTCCGGTTTCGAATCGGTGCTGCGGCGCGCCGTGAATGCCGCCATCGATTTCCAGGTGCGGCTCGACCCGCAGGTGCGCAGCACCGTCATCGACAGCGCCCGTTTCGAGTCGGCGATTTTGAACCTGGTCGTCAACGCGCGCGACGCCATGCCTGAGGGCGGCCACCTGCAAATCGAGACGGCCAACATCGAACTGGCCAATCGCGAAGTGCGTGGCCTCGCGCCTGGCCCCTATGTGCGGGTGACGGTCACCGACACCGGCACCGGCATGTCGCCCGAGACGGTGACGCGCGCGTTCGAACCCTTCTACACGACCAAGAAGGTGGGCAAGGGGACGGGCCTGGGGCTGTCGCAGGTCTACGGCTTCATCAAGCAGTCCGGCGGCGAAGTCGTGATCGGCTCTTCGCCCGGCGAGGGCACGGCAATCTCCATCTTCCTGCCGTCAGCGCCCGGCCAGGATGGCGAGGCGGCGCCCAAGAACAGCGCCGAGCTGGTCCTGATCGTCGAGGACGAACCCGACCTGATGGACGTGGCCGCGGCGCTCTACATCAGCATGGGCTATGACGTTGTGAACGCGTCGAGCGGCAACGAGGCGCTGCAGCTGCTGGCCAGCCGCCCGGTCGACATCCTGTTCACCGACATCATCATGCCGGACGGGATGAACGGCCTGGCGCTGGCGAACCATACGCGTGCGCATTACCCGCATGTGAAGATCATCCTGGCCTCGGGCTATCCGCTGCCGGCGCTCACGCTGGCCGACGCCAACCTGGACGATTTCGCCCTCGTCGGCAAGCCCTACCGCCTGGCCGACCTGGCGCGCGCCTTGCGCACCGCGGTGTAAGGCGGCCGGCCATGGCCCTGCATATCGCCACGCCGCTGCTGGCCTCAACCGCTTTCCCGGGCGCGCGTGTCTGGCTGAAGATGGAAGCGCTGCAGCCGAGCGGCTCGTTCAAGCTGCGCGGCATCGGCCACGCCTGCGCAACCCATGCGGCACGTGGCGCCCGGCGCATCGTCGCTTCGTCCGGCGGCAATGCGGGACTGGCGGCGGCCAATGCCGGACGCCGGCTCGGCTTGCCGGTGCTGGTCGTGGTGCCGGAAACGACGAGCGAACGCGCGCGTTCGCTGCTGGCGCGCGAAGGCGCCGATGTGCTCGTGCACGGCCTGTCCTTCCAGGAAGCGAACGCCCACGCACAGTTGCTGCTCGGCGCGCACGACGCTTTTATTCACCCCTTCGACGATCCGCTGCTGTGGGAGGGACACGCCGGCATGATCGACGAGGTCGCGCAGGAGGGCGTGCGGCCGGACGCGGTGGTGCTGGCCGTCGGCGGCGGCGGGCTGCTCAGCGGCGTGGTGGCGGGCTTGCGCAGGCAGGGCTGGAACGATCTGCCCGTGTTCGCGGTCGAGACGGTGGGCGCGGATTCGTATGCGCAGTCGCTGGCGGCGGGGGAGCGGGTTGAACTGCCAGCGATCTCCAGCATTGCCACCTCGCTGGGGGCGCGCAAGGTGTCGCAGCATGCGTTCGAATTGGCGCGGACGCATCCGGTCAGGCCGGTCGTGGTGACGGACCGCGAGGCCGTCGCCGCTTGTTTGCGTTTCATGGATGATCATCGGGTGGTGGTGGAGCCGGCTTGTGGGGCGGCGTTGGCGCTGGCTTACCAGGCCGATGGGCCGCTCGCCGGGTTCGAGAATGTGCTCGTGATTGTTTGCGGGGGCGCTACGGCGACCGTGGCGCAGTTGCAGGCGTGGGATCTTCAGCTTCGTTAAGCGAAGGCGCCAATGCGGGAGGAGTGGCGCTGTTGCGTGTGCCGTGCGTGGTTCGTTTCGTCCGCGTGGGCACGGGGTGCCCACCCTACGGTCAACGTTAACTGCGAGATCATACGAGACCCGATACGTAGCGTGTCCCGTAGGGTGGGCACCCGTGCCCACGCGGATTCAAACGAGCGATAGCAGAACAGGCGACAGCCCCACATCCCGTCGCTCACAGCCCAAACAAAATATCGCTGACCCGCTCATAAATCACGTCCGCCGACGGCCCCTTGTTCGGCCAGTTCAACACGTCGAAGTGGTCATACCCCCGGTAAGTCCCCAAATAATTCCAGCTCCCCTTGACCGGCACGCCATCGAAATCGCGCACCGGATGTCCCGCCGGCGCGCGCATGCTGGCCGTGTTGACGACGCCGTCGTTGGCAAACCAGTTGCGGTCGATGCGCACCCGTCCCGGCGTGTCCTGGGTATAGCCGCCCATCCCGTGCTGCAGCATCGACGGCACGATCCATTCGCCGGCATAGCTTTTGTAATAGCTGAACATGTCCTCGCGCGGGTACTGGTAGTAGCGGTTCTGCAGCGGCGCGATCATCCGGTCGGTGCCGTTGCAGCACAGGGCGCCCGCTTCGGTGGCCTGGGTGCCGATCGAAAAATAATAGACGGCGGGCGAGGTGCGCGCCCAGGCGTTGAAATTGCGCGCGCCGTCAGGGGCGAGCTCCCAGTTGGCGAGGTCGGCCAGGAACCAGTCGCGCAGCGGCGAGCGCAGCTCGGGCAGGATGTCGAGGACGGCGTCGCGCAGGGTGGTGCCGTTGTGCGGCGTCGAGATCGTGGTGACGCTGCGGATCCAGCCGGTCTTGCCGCCGCGGTAGAGCTCGCCATTGCCGGCGTTGACGTCGCCGTGCTCGAGCAATTCGACCAGCGCCCGGATCGTGGTGCCGCCCTGGCTGTGGCCGATCATGTGCAGCGGATGCTCCGCGTCCCAACCGGGGTGCAGCGCGAGCGGGTAGCCTTGCGGATTGTTGGCCGGGTCGGCTGCCCAGCATTTGATGGTCTTCGCCGTGCCGTCTGTCTCGATGCGCCCGGCCCCGTAATCGACGCAGCCGCCCTTGAGCTGGGCGTACAGCTCGGCGGCGCGCTCGCGGTTGCTGGAGATGGCGCCGACGACGGCGGTGTAGACCATGTGCGGGCCCTTGTAGGTGCGCAGGTGGGCGGCGACGTCGCCCTTGCCGCCCCAGTACAGGAAACCACTGCGCGGGAATTGCTCGGGACCGAAACCGAGGAAGCCGTGCACCAGCACGACCGGATCGTTGTTCGCAGCGCGGGCGGGGCTGGCCAGCGCCAGTAGCAGGCTGCACGCAGTGAAGACGGTCCGGAAAAAGCGCGGCATGGAAACACTCCGAGAGGTCGAGTGTTCGATTGTCGGAGCTGAGCAGGAGGACGAGTTTGCGCCAGGTCGAGCCTGGGCGGGGAAAGCAAGCGCGGCGCACCAATATGGTGCGCCTTCGGCTTGACGAAACGAATTATTTTGCCGTCGGGACCGTGTTGGCTGCGGGCACAGTACTACCGACCGCGCCCGGCGCACTCGCATCTGCCGGCGCTGCAATCGCTGCCGTCATGCTGGCCTTGTCGGCGGCATCGATACGATTGCCGTTCCAGACGATGTAATCGTCGATCGAATACAGCTTGCACGGCTGGCTGCTTTTCGCGGAACAGGTAGCCAATGCGCGCGCATCCGGCGCTTCGCCTTCCTCGGCCCAGGTCCAGGCGCCGCTCGGCGAGACGGCAAAGGCGCGCGGGGTCAGCTTGGTGAGATAGTCGGCGTAGGCGCGGCGGCCGTTTTCCGACAGGAAGGGCACGGCGTCGACGTCCTCCAGTTTGGCGAACTCGGTGCGCGGCGGGGTCGGTGGCGGCGGCACGCTGTGGACGACCTCGGTCGGCATGCCGACGCTTTTCAGGAAGCGCACGGTGTCGTCCAGCCAGATTTTTTCGCCGTCGCGGCTGGCCAGCATGCCGTGGGCGTCGCGCTTGAACGAGGGGAACTCGACCAGGCGCGCCTTGCCGCCGGCCTGGATGAAGGCTTCGTGCAGGCGGTTCGCCAGGTCCGGGCCGAACAGCGAATCGTTCTCGCCATACATCCACAGGCTCGGCACGCGGCTGTTGGCGCCGTACTCGGCAAAGGCCGAGACCAGCGCCGAGCGCCAGGCGCAGCGGTCGCTGTCGTCGCGCAGGCCGCCCGCGAAATTGATCAAACCGCGCACGCCGGGCAAGTCCTGGGTGCCGAGCGCCATCGTCGCCAGGCCGCCGTAGGACTGGCCTGCCACGACGATGTGCCTGGCATCGATCCAGGTCTGGCTGCGCGCATACTCGATCGTCGAACGGATGTCGTCCGCCTGCAGGTAGCCATTGGCGGTCATGTCGCAGCCGCGGTCGCGGTAGCGCCCGGTCGAGTTGGCGAAGCCCTGGCGCATCGGCACCATCACCGCATAGCCGCGTTTCACGAAGGCGGTGGCCATGTGATAGAAGCGGTCGCGCGGCTGGGAACTCGGGCGTCCCGGGTCCTTGCCATGGTTGATCACGAGCAGCGGGAAGGGGCCGGGACCGTTCGGACGGAACACGGTCGTCTCCAGCATGGCGCGGTGTTCCAGCCCGCCCGGCACCTGCACGATCTGTTCGTTCATGCGGTAGTCGAGCTCGAGTTCCTGCTGGATAGCGATGCCCGGCAGCATGACCAAACTGGCGAGCAGTGCGGTGGTAATCTTGCGAACAGAGGGACGAACTCTAATCATGGGAAACTCTGGAATGCCTGCCGGTGCGACAGAATTGCTGGAAGGAATGAATTGATTCTAGGCACCTCGCAAGGCCAGAGCAATATCCGTTTAGGCAATTCCAGAGCTAAATTTTTGTGTGTGGCAAAGATGCTCATCTACATCAATAATGAACACGGGCGAGCGCATGCCGCAGCGATAAATAAGCGTGGGCAAGCGGGCAAGATTGCCGTTTTTTCAGCGCTCGCCGCGGCGCCGGCGGGCGTCCGGCAGGCTAGTTGCGGGGAGGCCCCGCCACCATAGGGACAAGGCCTGCGATTTCGGAACCGGCTCCTGATCCTGGTTGTCGCCATCCTCGTGCCGGCCTTCATCGGCGCGGCGCTGGCGGTGGCCTATGTCTACGTCGAACAACAAAAGGACCAGGAGCGCGGTGTCGCGGAAACCGGTCACGCGTTTGCGTTGCTTATAGACAAAGAGATGCGGCATCAGGAAGGCATCCTGCGCACGCTGGCGGTCTCGCCGGCGCTGCAGGAAGGCGACATGGACGAGTTTTATGCGCACGCGCGGCGCGCGGCCGAGGGCGTGGGCGCGGTGGCGATTCTTTACGACATGGTGGGCAAGACGGTCCTGAATACGCGGCGTCCGTTGGGCAGCATCGTGCCGGGGCGCGACCGTCCAACCTGCCGGCGCTGAGCGCGCGCTTCGGCGCGGACAATACGCTGGTCTCCGACATCTTTTATGCGCCGCCGGTGCGCCGTTACGATTTCATGATGCAGGTGCCGGTGCGCGTCGAGGGCCAGGTGCGCTACCACCTGCTGCTGGGCCTGCACGTCGGCATCGTCCAGCAACTGCTGGCGCGCCAGCAGTTTCCATCGACCTGGATCGCTACCTTCGCCGACCGCAATGGCCGGATCGTCGCCCGCTCGCGCGATGCCGCGCAATATGTCGGCAAGCTGCTGCGTGAGGAAACCCGGCAGCGCATCGGCGCAGCCCAGGGCGCTGTCGCTTTCGACGGTCACACCCTCGACGGCGTCCCCGTGCGCGCCCTGGCCAGCATGGTGCCGAACATCGGCTGGAAGGTCCTGATCAGCATCCCGACGGCCGAGCTGCGCCGCGTGCCGATCGAAGCGGCGGCGCTGCTGGCCGGGATCATGGCCGTGCTGCTGGTGGCGGCCGTGGCGGCCGGGCGCTGGTTCGCGCAGCGGGCCACGGCGCCGATCGAATACCTGGGGCGCTGCGCAGACCGCCTCGGCAATGGCGAAGAGGTTGCCTACCATCCCCACGGGCTGGAAGAAATCGACAACGTCGCGCGGCGCATGACCGAAGCCAGTAAGCAGATCCGCCGTTCGCAGCGCGAGCTCGAGCAGCGCGTGAACGAGGCGATCCGCGCCACCGAGCAGGCCCAGGGCGCCTTGCTCAAGAGCCAGCGCCTGGAGTCGCTCGGGCGCCTGACGGCCGGCATCGCCCACGAATTCAACAACCTGCTGCAAACGCTCACCACCGCGCTGCAACTGGGCGCGATGCTGGCCAAGGACCCCAAGCTGCAAGGCCTGATCGACACCTGCAAGCGCACCGTCGGGCGCGCCACCAAACTCACCGGCCAGCTCGGCTCCTTCGGCCGGGTGCAGGAAGGGCGCCTGCTGACGATCGACCCGCTGCTGCAGCTGGAAAGCGCGCTGCAGCTCATTCGCGGCGGCGTCGGCGAGACCGTTGCCATCGACACCGACTTCGCGCCCGACCTGTGGCCCGTGACGGTCGAGCCGCTCCAGTTCGACCTGGCCTTGCTGAACCTGGCGATCAATGCCCGCGACGCGATGGAGGGCGGCGGCATCCTGCGCATCTGCGTGCGCAACGCCACCCTGAACGCGCCGCCCCAGGGCCTGGCGCCGGGCGACTACCTGCATTTGACTGTCATCGACACCGGCATCGGCATGTCGCCCGAGGTGCTGGCGCACGCGCTCGACCCCTTCTACACGACCAAGGCGCCGGGCGAGGGCACGGGCCTGGGCCTGCCGCAGGCCTATGCCTTCGCCACCCAGGCGCACGGATTATTGACGATCGACAGCGCGCCGGGACGCGGCACGCGCGTGCACATCTACCTTCCGCGCGCCGACGCCACGCCGGCGCCGGCCGTGCACGAGGCGCCGGCGGTGCTCGGCCAGGCCAGCGGCAGCGTGCTGTTCGTGGAAGACGACCCCCTGGTGCGCGAAGCGGTGGCCGGCGGCCTGCGCCAGGCCGGCTTCTCGGTGCGGGTGGCCGAGAATGGCGACGCGGCGCTGGCGCTGCTTGACGGCGGACTTGAGGTCGACGTCGTGTTCTCCGACGTCGTCATGCCGGGCGGGATCAGCGGGATCGACCTGGCGCGCGCCGTGCGCCGCCGCTGGCCGCAGCTGCCGGTGGTGCTGGCCACGGGTTATACCGAGCGCCGCGTGGCCCTGCCGAACGTGCCGATCCTGGCCAAGCCCTATGACATCGCCCAGGCGGTCGGGCTGCTCGGCGGCCTGGTCCCGCAGGAGTAACCCGGCGGCAAGGCGGCGCGGCGGGCGGCGCGACTTCACTAGAATCGGCAGCGGGGCTATTCCCGGATTTGTCGCGAGGAGATTGGCATGGTCAAGGTAGCGGTAATTGTCGGCAGTACCCGTCCCGGGCGCAAGGCGCTCGATGTGGCGCGCTGGGTGATGGAAACGGCAGTCAAGCGCAGCGATGCGACCTTCGAACTGGTCGACCTGCAGGATTTCAGTTTGCCGCTGCTGGACGAGCCGGTGCCGCCCGCGATGGACCAGTATTCGAAGCCGCACACCATCGCCTGGGCCGAAAAAATCGCGCAATTCGACGGCTTCGTGTTCGTCACGCCGGAATACAACCACGGCATCCCGGGCGCGCTGAAGAACGCCATCGATTTTCTCTATAAAGAATGGAACAACAAGGCGGCCGGTTTTGTCAGCTACGGAAGCGCGGGCGGCACGCGCGCGGTCGAAAGCCTGCGCCTGGTGATGGGCGAACTGATGGTGGCCGACGTGCGCGCCCAGGTGATGCTGTCGCTGTTCACCGACTTCGAAAAGATGTCGGTCTTCAAGCCGGCCGCGCACCACGCCAAATCGGTCGATGCGATGCTCGAGCAGGTGGTGGCCTGGAGCCGGGCGCTGGCGCCGCTGCGGCAAAGTCCTGGCTGATACAATCGGCGCCTTTTGCGCGCCCTTTCGATGACCGTGTCTTCTCCCCGCCGTAGTACATGCGCGGCTTGCCTGCGCGCGCAATCGGCCTGCATCTGCGCCTGGGTGCGGCCGCTCGCGCTGCCGGCCGGGCTCCTGATCCTGCAGCATCCGCTGGAAGTGGCGAACGCCAAGAACAGCGCGCGCCTGCTGCACCTGTGCGTCAGTGGCAGCCGGCTGGCCGTAGGCGAAGCGTTCGAGGCAGCTACGCTGGACGCCTTGCTTCACGCCGACGGCCGCACCCCGGTGCTGCTGTATCCGGAAACGCCAGGGGCGAATGCCGCGGCCGCAGACAGTTTGCCCCCGCCGGAGCAGCTCTTGATCGTCGTGCTCGACGCCACCTGGCGTAAAAGCCGCAAGATGCTGCACCTGAATCCCGCCTTGCAGCGCCTGCCGCGCCTGGCGCTGGTTGACATGCCGGCCTCCGGCTACCGCATCCGCAAGGCCCACGCCGCGGACCAGCTGTCGAGCCTGGAAGCCGCCGCCCACGCCCTCGGCCAGGTCAGCGGCGACATGGCGGCCGTCACGCCGCTCTTCGATGCGTTTGACGGATTCGTGCAACAACAGGCCGCTTTTGTGCCTGCGCACGCCCCGCGCACGCGGGAGGCTTGAGTTCAAACCCGGGGCGGCGTACCATACTGTATAAACATACAGTATAAGGTGTCTTTATGGAACTCCGCGAGCGAACGATCGACCGGGAATACAGTGCCGAGCAGGCCATGCTGCCGCCGCGTCCACTCGCGGCGCGCAAGGGACGCGGCGCCGTATCGAACATGCAGGGCCGCTATGAAGTCAACGGACGCGAAGCCTTCGAAGACGGCTGGGAGCCCGGCATCGAGCTCGGCGACGCCGCCCCCTTCAAAACCCAGGTGACGGACGAGCTCGCGAAGAGCATCCTCTCGCGCAATGCCTCGCCCGACATCCCTTTTAATGTGTCGCTCAACCCCTACCGCGGCTGCGAGCATGGCTGCATCTATTGCTTCGCGCGGCCCACGCACAGCTACCTCGGCCTGTCTCCGGGGCTCGACTTCGAAAGCCGGCTCTTCGCCAAGGTGAACGCCGCCGAGCTGCTGCGCCGCGAGCTGGCTCATCCTGGGTACAAACCCGAGCACATCGCCATCGGCGTGAATACCGACGCTTATCAACCCTGCGAGCGCGAGTACCGCCTGACGCGCCAGGTGCTGGAAGTGCTGAGCGAATGCCAGCACCCGGTCGGCATGATCACCAAGTCCTCCCTGATCGAGCGCGACATCGACCTGCTCGCGCCCATGGCGGCCAAGGGCCAGGCCTGCGCGGCGATCACGCTCACCACGCTCGACTCTGAAATCTCGCGCACGCTGGAGCCGCGCGCCGCCGCTCCGGCGCGGCGCCTGCGCACCATCCGTACCCTGACCGAAGCCGGCATTCCGGTGAGCGTGAGCGTGGCGCCGATCATTCCCTTCGTTACCGAGCCGGAGATCGAACGCATCCTCGAAGCGGCGCGCGACGCCGGCGCCGTCAGCGCCCATTACACCGTCCTGCGCCTGCCTTTCGAGGTCAATCCACTGTTCCAGCAATGGCTGGAAACGCATTTCCCGGAACGGGCCCAGCGCGTGATGAACCGCGTGCGCGAAATGCGCGGCGGGAAGGATTACGACAGCGATTTCGGCAAGCGAATGGTGGGAGAGGGCGTATGGGCCGATTTGATCCGCCAGCGCTTCACCAAGACCGTCGAGCGGCTGGGATTGGGCAAGCTGGGCAGCCGCTTCGAACGGCTGGATAACTCGCAGTTCCGGCGGCCGCTGGTGGTGCCGGCGGCGGTTGGCAAGGCGGGCAGCAAGAAGGCGGGGCAGCTGGATTTGTTCTGAAGGCAGGCGCTGCCCGGGCGTGAGCGCCGGCCAGCGTTTAACAGGGGTTACTGTCCCAGGCAGATCACCTTGGTCGCGTATTCCTTCGCATTGCTCTTCTTGCTGGCGGCCCAGTCCATGACTTCCTGGGCTTCGTCCACCGTCATGATGGTGGCCTTTTCCTTGTTCTTGATGAAGGAAACGCCTTCGAACTTGCCTTCCTTGCTGCGCATGACCTTGGCAAACACGGGCGGCTTCTTGTCGCCGTCGGCAATCTTGTTTTGTTGAACGAGGTAACGCTGATCTTTGGTGTCCATATGAGCATTGTATAAATGAGAGTCCAGGCCGCATTGTAAGGCCTGCCGCATCCGGCGCGATGGCGCGGCTCGCTGCGCAATGCGGCGGACGCAGGCTCAGCTCTTGCTGAGCTCCTCAAGATGCCGCTCGATCTCATACACATGCGCATCGTCCTTGCCGAGCGCACGCAAGGCCCTGGCCAGTTCCAGCAGGTATTCGCTATTCGGCCCGCTCGGGCCGCGCGCGCCGGCAATTTGCTGCGCGATCTCGCGCTCGGTCGCCGGTCCCAGGAAGGCGGCGTTCTCGTGTGTCGCGATATAGACCAGTCCCTCCACGCTGCCGCCATCATCGAAATGAATGTCGATCGCCAGGCGCAGGTAGCCATTCTTTTCGCGGTGGTCGAGGTGGGCGAACTCTTCGGGCGTGACCAGGTAGGCCATGCCGTGGCAGACGGCGCCGGGTTCGGGCACCAGCGTCACGACGCGTCCCGGCGCGGTCTCGGTGCCGCGATGGTCGTGCGAGCCTTGCCAGAAGCGGCGTGTCCAGCCCGCGATGCTGGCCGGGCGCCGTTCGAGGAAAGGGAAGTCAGCCTTGAAGATCAGCGAGCCGTAGCCGAACAGCCAGACTTCATGGTGGCCGTCGAATTTGTCCATGCGCTGGTTGATGGCGATGGTGTTGTGGGACATCCGTGCTGCTCCTGCAAATGCAATGCGCCGATTCTATCCCGTCACGCCGCCGGCTGGCCTCTAGCCTGGCCGCGCATGGCGTCCACATACGGAAACAGGAAATCGATGAAGCTTTCGGCCGCCGGGGAGAGCGAGCGGCTGCTGCGCGTGTAGACGAAAAAGCGGCGCGTCAGGCGCGGTTCCTCGAGCGGGCGCATATGCAGCTTGTGCAGGCGCACCAGCGGCTCGGCATACGGCAGGCAGACCGTGATGCCGAGCCCGGCGCTGACCATGGCCAGCGCGGTCGTCATGAAGGTCACTTCGTTGGCGGGTTTCAGGGGCACTTCGCGCAGCAAGGCCTGCATGTCGGTCAGCAGGCGGTGGGTGAATTGTCCCTGCAGGGCGATGAAGGGGTAGCGCGCCACGTCCTGCCAGGTGACGCGCTCGTTCGCCTCCAGGGGGTGGCCCTGCGGGAAGACGAGCGAGAAGGGCATCTCGAACAGTTCGCGCGCTTCCAGCTGGGGGAGGGCTTCGCGTTCCGGGCCGATGCCGAAATCCGATTCGCCCGAGAGCACGCGCGCGATCACGTTGTCGACGGCGCAGTCGGCCACCCGGACATCGATGTCCGGAAAATCGGCACGGTAGGCGGCCACGGCTTCGGGCACCAGGGTGCAGCACATCAATTGCGGCGCGGCGATGCGCACCACGCCTTTTCGCAGCTGCGTATGGTCCGCCACGTTCGCCAGCGCACCGTCGAGGTCATCGATCATCTGGCTAAATAGCGGATACAGCTCGCGGCCGATGTCCGTCAATACGATGCGCCGCGTGGAGCGGTCCACCACGCGCGCACCGAGCGTCTGTTCGAGCTCCTTGATCAAACCCGACAAGGCCGATTGTGTGACGTGCATGTACTGGGCGGCCGACGTAAAGTGTCCGGTCTTGGCGAGCGCCACGAACGCACGCATCTGGCGCAGGGTTGGATTCATAAGATAGTCCGATAAATCGGGCGAAAAATATTGTTTGTATGATAGTCCGAATTCATTTTTAATGGCGGCAACAACGCATCGATGCAACCATCAGACGAAGGAAACGCCATGAAACTCGCCACACTCAAGATTGGCGGCCGCGACGGTACGCTGGTCGTCGTCAGCCGTGACCTCGTCACCTGCCAGGCCGTCCCGAAAATCGCGCGCACCCTGCAAGCTGCGCTCGACGACTGGGATGCCGTCAAGCCCCAGCTCGAGGCCGTCTACAGCCGCCTGAATGCCGGCACCGCCGACAAGGCCGAATCCTTCATCGACATGGAGTGCCATTCGCCGCTGCCGCGCGCCTACCAGTGGGCCGACGGTTCGGCCTACATCAACCACGTCGAACTGGTGCGCAAGGCGAGGAATGCCGACGTGCCGGCCTCCTTCTATACCGATCCGCTGATGTACCAGGGCGGCGGCGATTCCTTCATCGGCCCCTGCGATGCGATTGCCGTCCTGAGCGAGGACTGGGGCGTCGACCTGGAAGCGGAAGTGGCGGTCGTCACCGGCGACGTGCCGATGGGCGCCAGCCTCGAGCAGGCCGCAAGCGCGATCCGCCTCGTCATGCTGGTCAACGACGTTTCGCTGCGCAACCTGATTCCGAACGAACTGGCCAAGGGCTTCGGCTTTTACCAGTCCAAGCCGGCCAGCGCGTTTTCGCCGGTCGCGGTCACGCCCGACGAGCTTGGCGCCGACTGGCGTGACAGCAAGCTGTGCCTGCCGCTGCTGGTCACGATCAACGACGAACCCTTCGGCAAGCCGAATGCGGGCGAAGACATGACCTTCAGCTTCGCGCAACTGATCGCGCATGCTTCCAAGACACGCGAACTGGGCGCCGGCAGCATCATCGGCTCGGGCACGGTGTCGAACAAGCAGGGCGGCCTGCACGGGTCCTCTATCGCCAACGGCGGCGTCGGCTATTGCTGCCTGGCCGAAGTGCGGATGTACGAAACCATTGAACATGGCGCGCCGAAAACGCCATTCCTGCGCTTCGGCGACAGCGTGCGCATCGAGATGCTGGACGCCGCCGGAGAGAGTATTTTTGGTGCCATCGACCACGAAGTGGCGCATTACCATGGCGCGCACCACCACGGGAGGAAAGAATGAAGCTCTATACCTATTTCCGCAGCTCCGCCGCCTACCGGGTGCGGATCGCCCTGAACCTGAAGGGCCTGGGCTACGAGGCCATCCCCGTCCACCTGCTGAAAGACGGCGGCCAGCAGCGCCAGGAAGAATACCGCCGCATCAATCCGAGCGGCCTGGTCCCGGCCTTCCAGGACGAGCGCATCACGCTGACGCAGTCGATGGCGATCATCGAATACCTGGAGGAACGCTTCCCGGCCGTGCCCCTGCTGCCGCAGGACGTCGCCGGCCGTGCCAGAGTCCGCGAGCTGGCGCAGATCATCGGCTGCGACATCCACCCGCTGAACAACCTGCGCGTGCTGCGCCACCTGGTGCACGAGTTCAAGGTTACCGAAGAGCAGAAGACCGCCTGGATCCGCCACTGGATCAGCGAGGGCCTGGCCGGCCTGGAAGCCCACCTGGCGCGCGACCCGGCCGCCGGCCCGTTCTGCCACGGCCAGTCGCCGACGATCGCCGACTGCTTCCTGGTGCCGCAAGTGTTCAATGCGCAGCGTTTCGACATCGATATCGCTGCCTACCCGAACATTGCACGCATTTATGCGCTGTGCGTGGACATGCCGGCCTTCGCCGGCGCGCATCCGTCGAAGCAGCCGGACGCGGAGTAAGCGGCGCAATGACAAACGGCGGACGCTTTCGAGCGTCCGCCGTTTTCTATTCAAGCGCCGGTGCGAACGCCTTAGGAACGGTCCGGTTCCGACGGCGACGAGATTTCGTCGAGCGCGAGGTCGACGTCGGCTGCATCGCTGGTGGCCACGTCGCCCAGCGAGACGATGCCGATCACCTTGCCGGATTCATCGACCACCGGCAGGCGGCGGATCTGCACGTCTCCCATCTGGCCCAGCACGTCGTCGATGCTCTGGCTGGCGGTGCAGGTGCGCACGTCGGTGCTCATCACGTCGGTGACTTTCGTCGAGCGCGGGTCCTGGCCGATGGCCACCGAGCGCACGGTGATGTCGCGGTCGGTGATCATGCCGACCAGCTTGCCGTTGTCGAGCACGGGAATGGCGCCGACGTTGAGTTCGTCCATCAGCTGGGCGGCGCGTTGCACGGTGTCTTGCGATGCGACGGTTTGCACGTCGCGGGTCATGATGTCCTGGATCGTTTGCATATGCGGTTTCCTTGGTCTGGTTATTTATGGAAGAGCTGTCAATATGCCTTGATTCCCGAAACTGCCCCGTTTGATTGACGCCCGGAATGTTAGCGGCGAGCCAGCCGCGGCCGCGCTACAATTTCGGCTCTTTTTCGCTACCTTCACCCATGACCACTTCCCCGATTCCCGAGGCGATTCTCCGGGCGCTCGACCTGGCCGACCCGTCCTGGCGCCCCCACTTGCTGCGGGGCCTGGACGCGGTGGCCGCCGCCAATCCCGGCTACCTGCCGGCCCTGGCCGCCGACGATTACCTGCCGACCCAGGGCCGCCTGTTCGCCGCCTTTGCCCAGCCCCTGGACAGGGTGCGCTATGTGCTGGTGGGGGAGGGGCCGTATCCGCGCGCCGACAGCGCGACCGGCGTCTGCTTCATGGATGGCGCCGTCGGCGAACTCTGGAGCGAGGCCGGGTTGTCAAAGCCCGTCAACCGGGCGACCTCGCTGCGCAACTTCATGAAGATGCTGCTGGTGGCGGACGGGCAATTGCAGCTTGAAGACACCGGCGGGGCGGCCATGGGGCCGGTGGCGCTTGCCGCGCGGGCGAACGGCTCGATCCAGACCCTGACGCAGCTGCAGGACAACCTGACGGCGCAGGGTTTTCTGCTGCTGAACGCGGCGCTGGTGTTTCGCAAGCACGTGGCGCCGGTGGTCGACGCGCGCGCCTGGCTGCCGTTCTTGCAAACGGTGCTGGCCGTGCTGGCCGAACGCTCTGAACCGCCGACGCTGGTGTTGTGGGGGAAGATTGCGGAGCAGCTGCGTAAGCTGCCGGAGACGGAAAAACTGCCGCAGGTGCTTGCGGAGCATCCGTATAACCTGAGTTTTATCGGGCACCAGGGGATGCAGCGGCTGTTTGGGCCGATGCAATTGCTGCGGTTGCGATAGAGAAGCGTCGCGTGGAGCGATGAAATGGGCTATTCGAGCCCTCGAAAACGCCCCGCCGGACACCTCCCGGTTTTGGACCCCTCCAAGACAAGCCCCACCGAATTTGCTATACTTGACTAAATCGTTCAACTAATCAGGTCCGCACTGCAACACGCGAAGACTTGCTGAAATGAACAAGGGCAATATTTTAACATTACCGGGGTTGTGATGCGTCTGACCACCAAAGGCCGTTTTGCTGTTACTGCGATGATCGATCTTGCCATGCGTCAAGGCAATGGTCCCGTCACGCTGTCGGGCATCAGCCAGCGCCAGGCCATTTCGCTGTCCTACCTGGAGCAGCTGTTCGGCAAGCTGCGCCGCCACGAGATCGTCGAATCGATCCGCGGCCCGGGCGGCGGCTACAGCCTGGCGCGTCCGGCGGACAAGGTGACGGTGGCCGACATCATCATCGCCGTCGACGAGCCGCTCGATGCGACCCAGTGCGGCGGCAAGGAAAACTGCCACGGCTCGGACGCCGCCAGCGGCACCCGCTGCATGACCCATGAGCTGTGGACCACGCTCAACGCCAAGATGGTCGACTATCTCGATTCGGTCTCGCTGCAGGACCTGGTCGACCAGCAGAAGCAAAAAGAACAGAACGTCGTCGTGGTGCACCGTACGCCCGTCGCCGCGAGTGTACAAAATTAAGCACAAAACCGAACCTGGAGTGAACAGATGAACGCGCCTTTGGACAAAAAAATCGAGCAGAGCTTCGTGACTGCGCCGCATTTCCCGATTTACATGGATTACTCGGCGACGACGCCGGTCGACCCACGCGTGGCCGACAAGATGATCCCTTTCCTGCGCGAGCAGTTCGGTAACCCGGCATCGCGCAGCCACATGTACGGCTGGTCGGCCGAGGCTGCCGTCGAAGAAGCGCGCGGCCACGTCGCCGCCCTGGTCGGCGCCGATCCGCGCGAAATCATCTGGACCTCGGGCGCGACCGAATCGAACAACCTCGCCATCAAGGGCGCGGCCCAGTTCTACAAGAGCAAGGGCAAGCACATCATCACGGTGAAGACCGAGCACAAGGCCGTGCTCGACACCGTGCGCGAGCTGGAGCGCGTCGGCTTCGAAGCCACCTATCTCGAGCCGCAGGACAATGGCCTGATCACGATCGAGCAGCTGGCAGCGGCCATCCGCCCGGACACGATCCTGGTCTCGGTCATGCTGGTGAATAACGAGATCGGCGTCATTCAACCGATCGACGAGATCGGCGAACTGTGCCGCTCGAAGGGCATCATCTTCCACTGCGACGCCGCGCAAGCGACCGGCAAGGTCGAGATCGACCTGGAAAAGACCAAGTGCGACCTGATGACCTTCACCGCGCACAAGACCTATGGTCCGAAGGGCATCGGCGCCCTGTACGTGCGCCGCAAGCCGCGCGTGCGCCTGGAAGCGCAGATGCACGGTGGCGGCCATGAGCGCGGCCTGCGTTCGGGCACGCTGCCGACCCACCAGATCGCCGGCATGGGCGAAGCCTTCCGCCTCGCGAAAATCGAGATGGACGACGAACTGGTGCGCGTCAAGGCGCTGCGCGACCGCCTGGCCAAGGGCCTGATGGAGATCGAAGAGGTCTACATCAACGGCGACATGGAACACCGCGTGCCGCACAACCTGAACGTCTCGTTCAACTATGTCGAAGGCGAGTCGCTGATCATGGCGATCAAGGACATCGCCGTGTCGTCCGGTTCGGCCTGCACCTCGGCCAGCCTGGAGCCATCCTACGTGCTGCGGGCTCTCGGCCGCAGCGACGAGCTGGCGCACAGCTCGATCCGCTTTACCATCGGCCGCTTCACGACCGAAGAAGACATCGACTTCACGATCGACCTGTTGAAATCGAAGGTCGGCAAACTGCGCGAACTGTCGCCCCTGTGGGACATGTTCAAAGAAGGGATCGACATCAGTTCGATCCAATGGGCAGCCCACTAATTTCAGAATTCTAGGAGCATCAAAATGGCATATTCGGACAAAGTACTCGACCACTACGAGAACCCACGCAACGTCGGCGCTTTCGACAAGGGTGACGAATCGATCGGCACCGGCATGGTCGGCGCGCCGGCCTGCGGCGACGTGATGAAGCTGCAGATCAAGGTCAACGACCAGGGCCTGATCGAAGACGCAAAGTTCAAGACCTATGGCTGCGGTTCGGCCATCGCATCGAGCTCGCTGGTGACCGAATGGGTCAAGGGCAAGACGCTGGACCAGGCACTGGCCATCAAGAACACGCAGATCGCCGAAGAACTGGCCCTGCCGCCGGTGAAGATCCACTGCTCGATCCTGGCGGAAGACGCGATCAAGGCAGCGGTCGCCGACTACAAGACCAAGCACGCAACCGTATAAATCGTTAGACCTGAGCAGGAGAGGAACGCATGGCAATTACACTGACCGAAAAAGCGGCGAGGCACATCACCCGCTACATCGAGCGCCGCGGCAAGGGCCTCGGGCTGCGTTTCGGCGTGCGCACCACCGGCTGCTCGGGTCTGGCCTACAAGCTGGAGTATGTCGACGAAGCGGCGCCCGAAGACAACGTCTTCGAGTCCTTCGGCGTGAAGGTCTTTGTCGACCCGAAAAGCCTGGCCTATATCGACGGCACGGAACTCGATTTCGCCCGCGAGGGTCTGAACGAAGGCTTCCGCTTCAACAACCCGAACGTCAAGGACAATTGCGGTTGCGGCGAGAGCTTCCGCATCTGATCTGATGCAGAATCACTTCGACCTGTTCCAGCTGCCGGCGCGCTTCGACGTCGACATGGCCGCGCTCGACGCGGCCTATCGCGAAGTCCAGGGCCGCGTGCACCCGGACCGCTTCGTCAACGCGACGGACGCCGAAAAACGCGTCGCCATGCAATGGGCCACGCGCGCCAACGAAGCCTACCAAACGCTGAAGAACCCGCAAAAGCGCGCGCAATACCTGTGCGAACTGAACGGCGTCGATTTGCAGACCGAATCGAACACGGCGATGCCGATGGCCTTCCTGATGCAGCAGATGGAATGGCGCGAAGCGCTCGGCGAGGCGCGCGCGCAGAAGGACGCCGATGCGCTCGACGCACTCGACAAGGACCTGCGCATGGAACGCGCGGCGCTGCTGGAGCAGGTCGGCAAGGAGCTCGACGCCGGCGATTTCCAAGCCGCCGCCCAGGGCGTGCGCTCGCTCATGTTCCTCGATAAATTCGGGGGCGAGGTACAGTACGCGTACGAGGCGATCGAAGGTTAAAAACTTCGCTGGCTCGAAGCGCAGGGACGTAGGGTGGGCGGCGGTGCCGCCCACGCGTTCGACCGGCGTATGCATTGTGCAATCGGCCACCGCACCACACAAAACAACAACCAGGTAACACGAACATGGCACTTTTGCAGATTTCCGAACCCGGCATGTCGACCGCACCGCACCAGCACCGGCTGGCGGTGGGCATCGACCTGGGCACCACCAATTCGCTCGTCGCCACCGTCCGCAGCGGCAGTCCTGAAGTGCTCAGCGACGACGAAGGCCGTTCGCTGCTGCCATCGGTCGTGCGTTACCTGGCCAACGGCAATGCCAACATTGGCCACAAGGCGCAAGCCCATCGCACCACCGACCCGAAGAACACCATCGTCTCGGTAAAACGCTTCATGGGCCGCGGCCTGAAGGACATCGCCCACGCCGAAAACCTACCCTACGACTTCGTCGACGGCGAAGGCATGGTCCAGATCCGCACCGTGGCCGGCGTGAAAAGCCCGGTCGAAACCTCGGCCCAGATCCTGGCAACCCTGCGCCAGCTGGCCGAAGACTCGCTGGGCGACGACCTGGTCGGCGCGGTGATCACCGTGCCAGCCTACTTCGACGACGCCCAGCGCCAGGCCACGAAGGATGCGGCCCAGCTGGCCGGCATCAACGTGCTGCGCCTCCTGTCCGAACCGACCGCCGCAGCGATTGCCTACGGCCTCGATCACGCCTCCGAAGGCGTGTTTGCCGTGTATGACCTCGGCGGCGGCACCTTCGACATCTCGATCCTGAAATTGTCGAAAGGCGTCTTCGAAGTCCTGTCCACCGGCGGCGATTCGGCCCTGGGCGGCGACGACTTCGACCACCGCCTGTTCTGCTGGATCAACGAACAGGCCAAGCTCTCGCCGCTGTCGGAAGAAGACACCGCGACCCTGATGGTCAAGGCGCGCCAGGCCAAGGAACTGCTGTCCTCGAACGACGAAACGACGATCGACGCGGTCCTGAACTCGGGCGAACTGGTGCACGTGAAGATCTCCGCGCATACCTTCGCCGAGATCACGAAGCACCTGGTCGGCAAGACCATGAACGCGATCAAGAAGGCCATGCGCGACGCCAGCGTGTCGGTGGAAGACGTCGACGGCGTGGTGATGGTCGGCGGCGCGACGCGCATGCCGCACGTGCGCCGCGCGGTCTCGGAGTTCTTCCACACCATCCCGCACGCGAACATCGACCCCGATAAAGTCGTGGCGCTGGGCGCCGCGATCCAGGCGAACCTGCTGGCCGGTAACCGCGCCTCGGGCGACGACTGGCTGCTGCTGGACGTCACGCCGCTCTCGCTCGGCATCGAAACCATGGGCGGCCTGGTCGAGAAGATCATCCCGCGCAATTCGACGATCCCTTGCGCGCGTGCGCAGGAGTTCACGACCTTCAAGGACGGGCAGACCGCGCTGGCGGTGCACGTGGTGCAGGGCGAGCGCGAGCTGGTGTCGGATTGCCGTTCGCTGGCGCGTTTCGAGCTGCGCGGCATTCCGCCGATGGCAGCCGGCGCGGCGCGGATTCGCGTAACGTATCAAGTCGACGCCGATGGCCTGCTGTCGGTCGCCGCGCGCGAGACGCGTTCGGGCGTGGAAGCGTCGATTACCGTGAAGCCGTCCTACGGCCTGGCCGACGACGAGATCGCACGCATGCTGCAGGATTCGTACAGCTCGGCGCAAGTGGACATGCAGATGCGCGCGCTGCGCGAAGAGCAGGTTGAGGCCGACCGTATTTTGCTGGCGACGCAGTCGGCTTTGGACTCGGACAGCAATTTGCTGGACGAGGCCGAGCAGTCGGCACTGGCGACATTGGTGCAGGGCGTGCGCGATGCACTGGATCGTTCGAACGATACGAACGTCGAGCCGGGTGCGCGCCAGAGTGCCTTGCACGACGCCGTCCAGACCCTCGCGCACGGCACCGACGAATTCGCCGCGCGCCGCATGGACAAGAGCGTGCGCCAGGCGCTGGCCGGCAAGTCGCTGGACGAAATCTGATTTTGTAGGGTGGGCACTTGTGCCCACGCGGTACGGCGCTTATGCGGTGTTTGCGCACCCATCGATTGTGCGACCCGCCTACCGCGTGGGCACAGAGTGCCCACCCTACAAACGATATATATTATTTTAGAGGTAACAACGTGCCACAAATCGTCATCCTGCCCCACCCAGTCTTCTGCCCTGACGGCGCCGTCCTCGAGGCCGAAAGCGGCAAGTCCGTCTGCGACATCATGCTCGAAAACGACATCGAGATCGAACACGCCTGCGACCGCGTCTGCGCCTGCACCACCTGCCACGTGATCGTGCGCGAAGGGTTCAACTCGCTGAACGAGCAGGAAGAAAAAGAAGAAGACATGCTGGACAAGGCCTGGGGCCTGGAGCCGAATTCGCGCCTGTCGTGCCAGGCGATCGTGGCCGGCGAGGACCTCGTGGTCGAGATCCCGAAGTACACGATCAACCACGCGGCCGAGAAGAATCACTGATCGGGAGCTGCCATGAAATGGACCGAAGTGACGGCAATCGCCGAAGCGCTGGTCGAGAAGTATCCGGACGTGGACCCCACGAACGTGCGCTTCGTCGACCTGCACAATTGGGTCGTCGAGCTGGAAGGCTTCGACGACGACCGTGCACGCGGCGGCGAGCGCGTGCTCGAAGCAATTCAATCGGCGTGGATCGATGAAGCGCGCTGACCGGAAACCGGACGCAGCGCGGGATCTGCCACCTGAGCTCCCGCCCGAAGTACGCCCTGGACAGTCGATCGAACTGCTCAAGGAACTGCACATCCTCACGCGCGACGCCAAGCTGAACCAGGACAGCCGCCGCAAGCTGAAACAGGTCTACCACCTGGTCAACTTCATCGAGCCGCTCCTGAACGACGTGCGCGCGGAGAAGGGCGCCGTGTCGCTGGTCGACCATGGCGCCGGCAAGTCCTATCTCGGCTTCATCCTGTACGACCTGTTCTTCAAGGGCCTGGAAGACGCCTCGCACATCTACGGCATCGAGACGCGCGACGAGCTGGTCGCGAAATCGACCGAGCTGGCGGCGCGCCTGGGATTCAAGAACATGTCCTTCCTGCCGCTGTCGGTCGCCGAATCGACGACCTCGTCGCAACTGCCGGAGTCGATCGACATCGTCACCGCGCTGCACGCCTGTAACACGGCCACCGACGACGCCATCGACTTCGCGCTGAAGAAGAAGGCCAAGCACATGGTGCTGGTGCCGTGCTGCCAGGCGGAAGTGGCGACCGTGCTGCGCAAGAACAAGGGCAAGGACCTGGGCAAGAGCGCGCTGACCGAAATCTGGCGCCACCCGATCCACACGCGCGAATTCGGGAGCCAGGTAACCAATGTCCTGCGCTGCCTGCAGCTGGAAGCCCACGGCTATCAGGTGACGGTGACGGAACTGGTCGGCTGGGAGCACTCGATGAAGAACGAGCTGATCATCGCCACCTTCAAAAACCTGCCGCGCCGCCGCCCGAGCGAACGCCTGCAGGAAGTGCTGTCCACGCTGGGACTGGAAGAGATGGGCCAGCGTTTCTATGCAT
Source organism: Massilia sp. FBCC-B171 (assembly GCF_059134155.1). Classification (NCBI taxonomy): domain Bacteria; kingdom Pseudomonadati; phylum Pseudomonadota; class Betaproteobacteria; order Burkholderiales; family Oxalobacteraceae; genus Massilia; species Massilia sp. FBCC-B171. The sequence continues at coordinate 1,824,860 of NZ_CP101443.1, forward strand.
CGCAAGCGGCGCAGGCTGAAGCCGTAACCAACGACGACTGAAAACATGAGCGAACAACAGCACTGGATCGACCTGCGCAGCGACACCGTCACCCAACCTTCGCAAGCGATGCGGGCCGCCATGGCTGCCGCCGAAGTCGGCGACGACGTTTATGCCGACGACCCGACCGTGAACCGCCTGCAGGACTTCGCGGCCGACTTGTTTGGCTACGAAGCCGGCATGTTCGCGCCCAGCGGCACCCAGACCAATTTGATCGCGCTGATGACCCACTGCGGTCGCGGCGACGAATACCTGGTCGGCCAGGAAGCGCACACCTATAAATACGAAGGCGGCGGCGCCGCGGTGCTGGGCTCGATCCAGCCGCAGCCGATCGCGAACCAGCCGGACGGCAGCATCGCGCTGGCCGACATCGAAGCCTATATCAAGCCCGACGACATGCACTTCGCCCGCACCCGTTTGCTGGCGCTGGAAAACACGATCGGCGGGCGCGTGCTCGGCCAGGACTACATCGCGGCCGCTACCTCGCTGGCGCATGCCAAGGGCCTGGCGACCCACCTCGACGGCGCGCGCGTCTGCAATGCCGCCGTCAAGCAAGGCATCACGCTGCGCGAAGTCGTAAAGGGTTTTGACACGGTGTCGGTCTGCCTGTCGAAGGGTCTTGGCGCGCCGGTCGGTTCGGTGTTGCTCGGCCCGAAAGCCTTCATCCAGCAAGGCATCCGCTGGCGCAAGATGCTGGGCGGCGGCATGCGCCAGGCCGGCGTGCTGGCCGCGGCTGCGCACCACGCGCTCGAACACAATGTGCAGCGCCTGGCGGACGACCACGAAAACGCGGCGCTGCTCGCGCGCGCTCTGGGCGAGATCGACGCGCTCACCGTCGGCACGCCGCAGACCAACATCTTCTGGATGGACATCCCGGCGGCCGCCTGCGAGCCGCTGCGCGCTTCCCTGGCGGAGCAGGGCATCCGCGCCTCAATCGGCCCGCGCACGCGCCTGGTGACCCACCTGGACATCTCGCGCGCCGACGTCGACACCGTCGTCGCCGCCTTCAAAACCTTCTTCAAGAACTGGCAAGCGTAAATGAGTAACGAAGCAATTCGCCTGGCCAAGCGTGTGGCCGAACAAGCAGCATGCTCGCGGGCGGAAGCCGAGCGATATGTCGCCAATGGCGGCGTGACCGTCGACGGCGTCGTCGTCGAAGACCCGGCCTCGCGCGTGCTGCCGTCGCAGAGCGTGGTGCTGCTGCCGGGCGCCAGCAGGGACGAAGCGCCGCCGGTGACGATCCTGCTGCACAAGCCGGCCGGGATGAATTCCGGCGTCGGCGCGCGCGGTGCGAATGCGCTGGAATCCCTGACGCAGGAAACCCTGGTCGTCGGCGGCCACGGCCAGCCGCGCTTCCTGAAGCGCCACCTGGCGCGCCTGACCCTGTGCACGCCGCTCGAGACGGACGCCAGCGGCCTGCTGGTCTACAGCCAGGACTTCCGCGTCGTGAGGAAGCTGATGGACGACGGCGAGCGCGTGGAGCACGAGTTCGTGGTGGAAGTATCGGGCGGAATCAAGGAGGGCGGCCTGGCGCTGCTGAACCAAGGTTTGACTTTCAGCGGCAAGCCAATCAACCCGATGAAGGTGAGCTGGCAGAGCGAAGGGCGCCTGCGCTTCGCGGCCAAGGGCATGCGTCCGGGCCAGATCGAGCACATGTGCGCGGCAGTGGGCTTGACCGTCACGGACATCAAGCGTTTGCGCGTGGGGCGGATGTCGATGGGTGGGCTGCCGGCGGGGCAGTGGCGGTATCTGACCGAGTACGAACGGTTTTAATCGACGTGTCTGGCTGCGCATGTGCCGCACCGCGTGGGCTCAAGAGCCCACCCTACGAATAGCAATGAACGTAGCGTGGGCTCTTGAGCCCACGCGGTACAGCGTCTGCCAATAGGCAGCTTTGAACGCAGCCGCTTACTTCTTCTTCCCCACCTTCGGCAACGCAATCAAGCGCGTCCCCGCAATCCGGTCATGCAGGAACTGCCGATCCTTGTCCAGAAACGCCGTCAGCCCCCATCCCACCAGCCCGACGATCAGCACCGCCGCCCAGTCCCTGACGCGATGCAGGTCGAGCACGCCGCCCACGATCAGCGCCGGCGCGAACCATCCCCACGCCAGCAGGTAGCGGATTGCCGCATTCTTGAAGGGGACTTTCGAAAATCCCACCTTCACCACCTTGATGCGCCAGGTCTTCATGGCCAGCGTAAAGCCGCTGCCGCTCCAGGCGTGCACGAAGTAGGCGGCCGTCACCAGAAACAGGAAGACCATCAGCCCGGCGCGGTAGGCAGGGTCCTGGCGGTTGCCGGTGACGAAAATGTAGATGAAGACGGCCAGGGCCTCGACCGCGGTCAAGAGGAAGGCCTCATAGACCATGGCGATGAAGCGGCGCTTGACGGTCGGCGTGCCGATCACGGGTGCTGCAGGGGGATTAACCGTTTGCATTCGATGGGGCAGGGGCGGCAGTGGGTTGGGCAGGCGCAGGCGCGGCCGCAGGGGGCGCCGCAGGCGCTGGCGCCGGCTGGGTGACCGCTGGGGTGGCCGGAACCGCGGCCGGCGGGTCGAGCGCAATGCAGGAGGCGCCACGGCGCGCGGTACCGGCCGGGCAGCTCGTTGGCGTGACGATCGTGTTCGCGGCAGGCGGGCTGGTGGCGGTGGCGGCGTTCTTGCGCGCGGCCGACTGCGCCAGGCGCTGTTTTTCGCCGGGGGTGAGCTGCTTGTAGCTTTCCCAGGTGGCGGCCTTGTCGCCGGGCGCGAGTTTGCGTGCCTTGTTGAAGTTTTCGCGCGCCAGGCTGCGCTGCTCGGGCGTCAGGCGCATCCACTGGCGCATGCGTTCGTGCACGCGGCCTTGTTCGGTCGCGTTCATCGACGCGAAACGGCGCGACATCTCGAGCCATTTTTTCTTGCGTGCGCCTTCCATCGCATCCCATTCCGGATGCAGCGGGGCGAGTGCGACCTGCTGGGCGGGCGAGAGATCGCGCCAGAGCGGCTTTTCCAGCGCCCGGGCACCCTTGGCGGGCAGGCCGGGCGTGCTGGCGCTGGTGGCTGCGCTGCGCGTGGCGTTGGGGCTCCCGCTTCCTGCGTCCTGCCACAGGAACCAGGCGAGCCAGGCAACGAGCGCCGCCAGCACCACCGCCGCCGCGGCGATCCGGCCGAGGCGGCGGGGCTTGGAAGGGGGTGTCCTCATTGCTGGCGCTGTTGCGACTCCAGATAGGCATTGAAGCCATGGTCGAGGTAAGCCGTCAGCGGCAGTTCGTCGGCCAGCACGGCCGCGTCGAGTTCGGCCAGTTCGGCCATGCGCTGCTGCTGGTCATACTGGTACAGTCCGCCCAGGCCGACGACCAGCGCCAGCAGGGGGATGGCCACGCCGAGGCGGCCGAGGCTCGCCCCGGAGAAATGGAAGCCGACATCGAACCAGCGGCGCCCCTTCTTCGATCCCGCAGGCGCATCGGCCTTCTTGCGCGACAGCGCCAGCGCGCGTGCGGCCGCCAAGCGCTCGGTTGTGGAAGCCGGCAGCGCGTCGAGGTTTTCGTTCAGGGCGTGGCGTATTTTGTACGCCAGGTTGATGTCGTCGGTATTCATAGTTTTATTCCCTTGGCCCGCAAGGCATCGGCAAGGGTATGCGTAGCGCGAGAACAGTGCGTTTTGACACTGCCCTCCGAGCATCCCATCGCCGCGGCCGTTTCGGCCACGTCCATATCCTGCCAGTAACGCATGAGGAAGGCTTCGCGTTGACGCGCCGGGAGCTTTTGTATCTCCGCGTCGATCAGGCGCAGGGTCTGGGCGCGCTCGGCCTGGTCCATGCTGGACTCGGCCGCAGCCGTTCCTTCTTCCGCTTCATACGCATCGAGTATATCAAAGTCCTCTTCATCGCCGCCACGCCGGCCGAGGCTCGATGCCAGGCTGACCCAGGTATTGCGCACCTTTTCGCGGCGAAAATAATCGAGGATGGTCGTCTGCAGGATGCGCTGGAACAGCATCGGCAGTTCGGCGGCCGGCTTGTCGCCGTATTTTTCGGCGAGCTTGATCATCGCGTCCTGCACGATGTCGAGCGCCGCTTCGTCCTTGCGCACTGCATACACGGCCTGCTTGAAGGCGCGCCGTTCGACATTCTCGAGGAAGTCGCTGAGTTCTTTGTCTGTCGCCATGCGCTGAGGGAGGGTGATGCGCGCGGATGCTTTGTCCGTGCTTTATGGAAAACCCACGAATCCTAGCAAAAATCCCACGTCGTTGCACCGTTATTGCTCAGTAGCGGACGCGCTTTCAAAAAACGCATGAGGATAGTCGGAATGATTCGTTCTCAGGCCGACCCCGGCTGGATAAGCTGAACCCGACTCTGACTCAGCCCAAGCCATCATGCCTCTCGATACCGACTCCCGCCAGGATTTCGACATCCGGCCCCTCCACGCACCACTGGGCGCCGAAGTGCTGGGCCTCGACCTGACGCGCCAGATCAGCACCGCCGATCTGGCGCGCGTGCACCGCGCCCACCTCGACCACCACGTGCTCGTCTTCCGCGACACCCGCATCACACCTAGCCAGCAGGTCGAATTTTCGCGCCGCTTCGGCGCACTGCAAATCCACGTGCTGCGCCAGTTCCAGCTGGCTGGCGCCCCGGAAGTGCTGGTCATCTCGAACATCCGCGAAAACGGCGAGCCGATCGGCCTGGGCGACGCCGGCCATTACTGGCATTCCGACCTGTCCTATAAAGCCACGCCGAGCCTGGGTTCGATGCTGCATGCGCAAGAGCTTCCCCAGGATGGGGGCGACACCCTGTTTTCGAACCAGCACCTGGCCTGGGACACGCTCCCCGAGCACCTCAAGCGCGAAGTGGAAAACCTGCATGCCGAGCATAGCTACCTGGCGCGCTACGAAGACCTGCGCAGAATCAATCCATGGCGCCCGGCCCTGACCCAGGCGCAGATCGACGAAGTGGTGCCGGTGCGCCATCCGGTGGTGCGCACGCATCCGGAAACGGGACGCAAGGCCTTGTTCGTGAGCGAGCATTTCACGACGCGCATCCTCGATATCCCGGAAGAACGCAGCCGCGCCTTGCTCGACGCGCTGTTCGAACACAGTACGAAACCCGAATTCATCTACCGCCACCAGTGGCAGCCGCAGGACATGGTGTTCTGGGACAACCGCTCGCTGATGCACCTGGCCGCCGGCTGCCCACCCGAACAGCGCCGCAAGCTGTACCGCACCACGATCGCGGGCGATGTCCCGTTCTAACCAGGAAAATCCATGTTCAACTTGAAAAAAATCGCGGCCGCCTTGACCGTCGCCTCCCTGGTTGCCGCCGCACCCGCCGCCCAGGCCGAGGGCAAGATCCGCATCGCCGAGCAGTTCGGCGTCGTCTACCTGTTACTGAATGTCGCGCAGGACCAGAAACTGATCGAAAAGCACGGCAAGAAGCACGGCGTCGAGATCGACGTCGACTGGGTCAAGCTGTCGGGCGGTGCCGCCGTCAATGACGCCTTGCTGTCGAACTCGGTGGACGTGGTCGGCGCCGGCCTTGGCCCCCTGATGACGATCTGGGACCGGACCAATGGCAAGCAGAACGTGCGCGCCGTTGCGTCGCTCGGCAATTTTCCTTATTACCTGATCAGCACCAACCCGGCCGTGAAATCGATTGCCGACTTCGGTCCGAAAGACCGCATCGCGCTGCCGGCCGTCACCGTCTCGGTGCAGGCGCGCCTGCTCCAGATGGCATCAAGCAAGCAGTGGGGGCCGGCCCAGTTCAAGAAACTCGATTCGTTCACGCAAGCCGTGCCGCACCCGGACGCGGCCGCCGCGGTGATTGCCGGCGGCACCGAGATCAACGCCCACTTCGCAAATCCTCCCTTCCAGGAGCAGGAACTGGCCGGCAACCCGAAAGCGAAGATCGTGCTCGACTCCTACCAGGTGCTGGGCGGCCCGGCCTCGTCGACCGTGCTGTATGCGACCGAAAAGTATGTGAAGGAAAACCCGAAAACCTACCGCGCCTTCCTCGACGCCCTGGTGGAAGCGGCGCAGCTGGCCAGCACGAATCCGGAAGCGGCGGCCGACGCCTATCTGCGCGTGAACAAGGGCAGCATCGACCGGGCGCTGCTGGTGTCCGTGATCAAGAATCCGAAGGTGCAGTTCAAGGTGGCGCCGCAGAACACGCTGGGCATGGCCAAGTTCCTGCATGAAGTCGGCGCGATCAAGAACAAGCCGGAAAGCTGGAAAGACTATTTCTTCGAGCATCCGGCGCTTGCCTCGGGGAGCTGAAATGAATACGCCTCCTTTGCAGGTCGTGCCGCCTCAGGGGCCGCTGCTGCGCGCCGAGCACGTGACGATCGAATACGCCGGCGCGCAAGGCACCGTGCGCGCGACCGAGGATGTCAGCTTCGACGTGCACCGCGGCGACCGCTTCGTGCTGCTCGGGCCTTCGGGCTGCGGCAAGTCGACCTTGCTGAAAGCCGTGGGCGGCTTCATCGCCCCGCGCGCCGGCAGCCTGCGCCTCGGCGGCAAGCCGATCACGGGTCCTGGGCCGGACCGCATCGTCGTGTTCCAGGAATTCGACCAGTTGCCGCCGTGGAAAACGGTGGAAGCCAATGTCATGTTCCCCTTGCTTGCGGGCGGCGTGAAGAAAGCCGTAGCGCGCGAGCGTGCCCGTCACTGGCTGGGCAAGGTCGGACTGGCGCGCTTTGCCGACGCCTATCCGCACACGCTCTCCGGCGGGATGAAGGCGCGCGTGGCCATTGCGCGGGCGCTGGCCATGCAGCCAGACATCCTGCTGATGGACGAGCCTTTCGCCGCGCTCGATGCGCTTACCCGGCGCACGATGCAGGAGCAGCTGCAAAGCCTGTGGGAAGAGATCGGTTTCACGATGCTGTTCGTGACCCACTCGATCGAGGAAGCGCTGGTGGTGGGCAACCGCATCCTGCTGCTGAGCCCACATCCGGGGCGCGTGCGTGCTGAACTCAATAGTCACCAGTTCGACCTGAGAAGCGCGGGCAGTGCTGAATTCCAGGCGGCCAACGAGCGTATTCACCGGCTGCTGTTCGGCGAGGTACCGGCGCAGGCCGAGACCGCTACTCAACCATTTGCCGTGCACTCATGAACGCTTTCAACAATCCTCCGATTCGTCCCGAATACGAGTTGGCGCTGGCCGTGCCCGCCGCCGGGCAGGCGCTGACGGCGTCGCCATCGTTCTCCGCATTCACGGGCTACGCCTGGCTGCGCAAGGCTGGCATGCTGCTGGTGCTGGCCGCCATCTGGGAGCTGCTGGCGCGCTGGTACGACAACGAGCTGCTGCTGCCGACCGCGCTGCAGACCGGTAAGGCCCTGGCTGAGGGCACCGCCTCGGGCGAACTGTTCGGCTATATCGGCACCTCGTTCGCGGTGCTGACACAGGGGTACCTGATGGGCGTCTTCGGCGCCTTCATGCTGACCTGGCTGGCCGTGTCGAACCGCGTCGGGCGCGAGCTGATCGAAACCTTGACCTCGATGTTCAACCCGCTGCCCGCGATTGCCCTGCTGCCGCTGGCGCTGCTGTGGTTCGGCCTGGGGAAGGGGAGCCTGATCATGGTGCTGATGCATTCGGTGCTGTGGCCGCTGACCCTGAATGCGAGCGCGGGTTTCCGCGCGGTGCCGGAGACGCTGCGCATGGCGGGGCGTAACTATGGGCTCGGCGGTTTGCGCTTCGTGCTGCAGATCCTGATTCCGGCGGCGCTGCCGGCCATTTTGTCCGGACTGAAGATCGGCTGGGCCTTTGCCTGGCGCACGCTGATCGCGGCGGAGCTGGTGTTCGGCACCACGTCGGGGCAGGGCGGGCTGGGGTGGTTTATTTTCCAGAGCCGTAATGAGCTGTTTACGGATAAGGTGTTTGCGGGGCTGGCGGCGGTGATCATCATCGGGCTGGCTGTCGAGAATATTGTGTTTCAGACCTTGGAGCGGGTGACCATTCGGCGGTGGGGGATGGAGCGCTAACGAGGCGCATCGTTCCAACGCGTGGACTCCCGAGTCCACGCGTTTCACCCCTCGCACATTGGCGCCATCAAACTCATCCGCTGCATCGCACGATCCCACCAAAACATGCACCCAACCGGTGCATATTCTCTTTTCATTTTTTTATCTTGACCAAAATGGTGCAACGCAGTAAGGTGTTCCTCATGCTTTGCACCAGCGAAGCTTCACCGTCCGCAGGACCGGCACACAAGGCCAGGACCCGCGTGACACGCTTTCATTTGTAGGCAGTTTGCTCCAACCCGTGCCACAAGCGCGAGAGATGCGTCGAGCCGCTACAGACACTCAGCCAAACGAGTTGCGTTTAGCGCCGTTCCAAAGGTATCTATTGATATCGGGAGTTCGACGTGCACGCAGAAAGAAGGGAAGCTTGAGCGCTGTGGGGCAAACCGTATTTCGTTAGGAACGAGCATCCGATCAATCGCCCAATGGGTTTTGAAAGGAATGATTCATGAATAACGAAGCACCATCAGGCCCTATCACGGGTGCCGAGATCGTCGTGCGTTGCCTGGCCGAAGAAGGCGTGAAACACGTCTTTGGCTATCCCGGTGGCGCAGTGCTGTATATCTACGACGCCATCTTCCAGCAAGACAAATTCCAGCACGTTTTGGTGCGCCACGAGCAGGCAGCCGTCCATGCCGCCGACGCCTATTCGCGCAGCTCGAACACCGTCGGCGTGGCCCTGGTCACCTCCGGTCCGGGCGTCACGAATGCCGTCACGGGTCTGTCCACCGCCTACATGGATTCGATTCCGATGGTGGTGATCAGCGGCCAGGTGCCCAGCCATGCGATCGGCCAGGATGCCTTCCAGGAATGCGACACGGTCGGCATCACCCGCCCCGTGGTCAAGCATAATTTCCTGGTCAAGGACGTCAAGGATTTGGCGCTCACCATCAAGAAGGCCTTCTACATTGCGCGTACCGGCCGTCCCGGTCCGGTGCTGGTCGATATCCCGAAGGACATCAGCATGCACAAGTGCATGTTCGAGTATCCGCGCGAAATCGAGATGCGCTCCTATAAACCGGTCGACAAGGGCCACACCGGCCAGATCCGCAAGGCCGTGCAGCTCTTGCAGCAGGCCGAGCGTCCGATGATCTATGCCGGCGGCGGCGTCATTCTTGCCAATGCGTCGCAAGAACTGAACCGCCTGGTCGACAAGGTCGGCGCGCCCGTCACGAATACCCTGATGGGCCTGGGCGGCTCGCGCGCCAGCGACGAGCATTTCGTCGGCATGCCCGGCATGCACGGCACCTATGAAGCGAACATGGCGATGCAGCACTGCGACGTCCTGATCGCCATCGGCGCCCGCTTCGACGACCGCGTGATCGGCAACCCGAAGCACTTCGCCAGCCATCCGCGCAAGATCATCCACATCGACATCGACCCGTCGTCGATCTCGAAGCGGGTGAAGGTCGACATCCCGATCGTCGGCAACGTCAAGGAAGTGCTGACCGAATTCCTCGCGCAGCTCGATGCCGCCGGCGCCATGCGCGCCGATCCGGAGCCGCTGCGCGCCTGGTGGAAGCAGATCGACGAATGGCGCGGCAAGGACTGCCTGAAGTACGAAGGTTCCGATCTCGTCATCAAGCCGCAATCGGTCATCGAACAGCTCTGGAAAGTGACGAAAGGCGACGCCTTCATCACCTCCGACGTCGGCCAGCATCAGATGTGGGCCGCCCAGTACTACCCCTTCGACAAGCCGCGCCGCTGGATCAATTCCGGGGGGCTCGGCACGATGGGCGTCGGCCTGCCGTACGCGATGGGCGTGCAGATGGCGAACCCGGATGCGACGGTCGCCTGCGTCACCGGCGAAGGCTCGATCCAGATGTGCATCCAGGAGCTTGCCACCTGCAAGCAATACCACCTGACGCCGAAGATCATTTTGCTCAACAACCGCTTCCTGGGCATGGTGCGCCAGTGGCAGCAGATCGACTACGGTTCGCGCTATTCCGAGTCCTATATGGATTCGCTGCCGGACTTCGAGAAGCTGGCCGAGGCCTACGGCCACGTCGGCATGCGCATCGAGAAGCCGTCCGACGTCGAGGGCTCGCTGGTCGAGGCATTTGCCATGAAGGACCGGCTGGTGTTCATGAACTTCATTACCGACCAGAGCGAAAACGTCTGGCCGATGGTCAAGGCAGGCAAGGGCTTGTCTGAAATGCTGCTCGGATCGGAGGACCTGTAAATGAGACACATCATCTCAGTTCTTCTCGAGAACGAGGCCGGTGCCTTGTCGCGCGTGGTGGGCCTGTTCTCGGCACGCGGCTACAACATCGAAACCCTGACCGTGGCGCCGACCGAAGACGCGACCCTGTCGCGCATGACGATCGTCACCTCGGGCTCGGACGACATCATCGAGCAGATCACCAAGCACCTGAACCGCCTGATCGAAGTCGTAAAAGTGGTCGATCTCACCGAAGGCCAGCACATCGAGCGCGAGCTCATGCTGATCAAGGTGAGGGCGGTCGGCAAGGAGCGCGAAGAACTCAAGCGCACCGCCGACATCTTCCGCGGCCGCGTCATCGACGTCACCGAGAAGACTTACACGATCGAACTGACCGGCGCCAAGAGCAAGCTCGATGCCTTCATCGACGCCATCGACCGCGCTTCCATCCTGGAGACCGTCCGTACCGGCGGCTCTGGCATCGGCCGCGGCGAACGCATCCTGAAGGTGTGACCGGTCCGCGGGACCCATCGCAAAAACAATACGAAACGCCGGCGCCGCCCACGGCGCCCGCACACAACGAACATAAAACAAAGGAATGACCATGAAAGTTTTCTACGACAAAGACTGCGACCTCTCCCTCGTCAAAGGCAAGAACGTCGCCATCATCGGCTACGGCTCGCAGGGACACGCGCACGCACAAAACCTCAGTGAATCCGGCGTCAAGGTCACCGTCGGCCTGCGCCGCGGCGGCGCGTCCTGGAACAAGGTCGAGCAAGCCGGCCTGCAGGTCGCCGAAGTCGACGAGGCAGTCAAGAATGCCGACATCATCATGATCCTGCTGCCGGACGAGAACATCGCCCAGGTCTACAAGGAAAACGTTGAGCCGAACGCGAAGCAGGGCGCGGTGCTGGCCTTTGCCCACGGTTTCAACGTCCACTACGGCCAGGTCGTGCCGCGCGCCGACCTCGACGTGATCATGATCGCGCCAAAGGCCCCGGGCCACACCGTGCGCAGCACCTATAAAGGCGGTGGCGGCGTGCCGCACCTGGTCGCCGTCTACCAGGACAAATCGGGCGCCGCGCGCGATATCGCGCTGTCGTACGCCATGGCCAACGGCGGCGGGCGCGCCGGCATCATCGAAACGAACTTCCGCGAAGAGACCGAGACCGACCTGTTCGGCGAACAGGCAGTCCTGTGTGGCGGCGCCGTCGAACTGATCAAGGCCGGCTTCGAAACCCTGACCGAAGCGGGCTACGCACCGGAAATGGCTTATTTCGAATGCCTGCACGAACTGAAGCTTATCGTCGACCTGATCTATGAAGGCGGCATCGCCAACATGAACTACTCGATCTCGAACAACGCCGAATACGGCGAGTACGTGACCGGCCCGAAAGTCGTCACCTCGGCCACCAAGGATGCGATGCGCCAGTGCCTGAAGGACATCCAGACCGGCGAATACGCGAAGAGCTTCATCCTCGAGAACAAGGCCGGCGCCCCGACCCTGATCTCGCGCCGCCGCCTGACCGCCGAGCATCCGATCGAGGAAGTCGGCGCCAAGCTGCGCGCGATGATGCCGTGGATTGCGAAGAACAAGCTGGTCGACCAGTCGAAAAATTAAGCGGGTGGGACCGGCATTCGTAAGCGGGCGATCACAGTTGCAACTTTCCATTACAAATTCACGACGGAAAGCAGCGCAGCGGTATCGTATAAGTAAAGCCACTTTTACTTAGCCTCGGAGAATGTCATGTCCCTTCCAAAAATGTTCCTCATCGCCAGCCTCGTGCTGGCGGCCCACGCCGGCGCGCAAACCCTGCCGGCTCCAAGCACTTCCGGCACCATGGTCGTCGTTCCCGCCAACGGCGAAGTTCGCCATGCCAACGACCAGGCCACAGTCACCTTCGCCGTCGAAGAGTTCGACAAGGACAAGCAGGCGGCCGCCGCGCGCGTGAACCGCAAGATGAAAGAGGGCACCGAGATCGTGCGCCGTGCCGATCCGAAGGCCGAATTGAAGACGCAGGGCTATTACACCTACCCGGTCTACCCGGAGCCGCCCGTGCAGCCGCTGCCCGCAAGCCGCGTGCCGGTCAAGCCGGTGCCGAGCGGCTGGCGCGTTGGCCAGTACCTGGAGGTGAAGACCACCAACCTGGCCGAGCTGCCGAAGACGGCCGCCGCGGCACAAAAGGTTTTACAGATCAATGGCATCAACTTCGGCCTGGCGCCGGCGACCGAGAAGATGCTCGATGACCGCCGGATTGCCGAGACTTACCGCAACCTGAACGAGCGCATCGTGTCGATTGCACGCGCAATGGGACGCCAGCCGTCGGATGCCGTGCTCGATACGGTCGATTTCGAAGGATCGGGCAATTATGGCGGCCGGCCGGAGGGACAGTCGATGATGGCCAGCTCGCGCATGAAGGCGGCGGACCAGGAAATGCCGGAACCAAGTTTTGAACCAGGCGAAACCACGCTGCAGATGCGCCTGGTAGGAAAGGTAAAGTTCAAGTAAGAAACTTTGCAACGGCGAAAATTGCCGTTGGAACAGTTTCAATAGTATCCGTTCGCTAACAAGCCGGTCCCGCCCCTATAATGGAGGAAACGGCGCCAGCGAGCGCGATCACTTTTGAATACGGAACCTTATGCCAGCCTTTCCAAGACGTAAGAAAAATGGAACAACGCCCCGTGCGCCGCGATTTTCCCGCCTGAAGCGTTTCGGGCGCCGGGCGGAAGACAAGGGAGGCCCACGCGGGCGCGGCATTTATCTGTTACCGAATGCGTTCACAACCGCTGCGCTGTTCTGCGGTTTCTACGCAATCGTGATGGCAATGAACCAGCGTTTCGAGCACGCCTGCTGGGCCGTCTTCATCGCGATGATCCTGGACGCGCTGGACGGGCGCGTGGCGCGCCTGACGAATACCCAGTCGGAGTTCGGCGCCCAGTACGACAGTCTGTCGGACATGGTGTCCTTCGGCGCGGCACCGGCGCTGGTGATTTATGAATGGTCGCTGCGCGGGCTCGGCAAGCTGGGCTGGATTGCCGCCTTCGTGTACTGCGCCGGGGCCGCGCTGCGCCTGGCGCGCTTCAACACCAACATCGAAGTGGTGGACAAGCGCTTCTTCCAGGGCTTGCCCAGCCCGGCGGCGGCGGGTGTCGTGGTCGGCTTCATCATGTTCATGACCGATCCGGACATCAACATCAGCGCGCGCCAGGTCGACTGGGTGAGCTGGTGCCTGGCCGTGTTCGCCGGTCTGACGATGGTGTCGAACGTGCCGTTTTACAGCTTCAAGGACGTGAACTTCCGCAAGTCGGTGCCGTTCATCGTGGTGTTCCTGATTGCGCTGGCCTTTGCGCTGTTGGCGATCGATCCACCGAAAGTCCTGTGGCCGATTTTTGTAGTCTACGGTTTGTCGGGCTATGTGGTGTTCGTGCTGCAGCGTGCCAGGGGCAAGCGGGTCAGCATCATCCCGACCGATGAGCCGATCGAGAACGATAAAGTCGAGCGCCGCTAGGGTTCGCTGGGACCCGCGGCGCTCTTGATCAACAAGCGCTGACGGAGTACCTATGTTCGACCCTGACCGCCTCATCATTTTCGACACCACCCTGCGCGACGGCGAGCAATCGCCGGGCGCCTCGATGACCAAGGACGAGAAGGTGCGCATCGCGCGCCAGCTCGAGCGGCTCCGGGTCGACGTCATCGAAGCCGGCTTTGCCGCCGCTTCGCCCGGCGACTTCGACGCCATCCGCGCCATCTCGCTGGCCGTGCGCGACTCCACCATCTGCTCGCTCTCGCGCGCCAACGACCGCGACATCGCCCGCGCCGCCGAGGCGCTGGCCCCGGCCGAACGCAAGCGCATCCACACCTTCATCGCCACCTCGCCGCTGCACATGAAGATGAAGCTGCGCATGGAGCCGGAGCAGGTGCTGGAACAGGCAATCCAGGCGATCCGCTACGCCCGCAACCATGTCGACGACATTGAATTCTCGCCCGAGGACGGCAGCCGCTCGGAAGAGGATTTCCTCTGCCGCGTGCTGGAAGCCGTGATCCGCGAAGGCGCCACCACCATCAACTTCCCCGACACGGTCGGCTACGCCACGCCCGAAGTGTTCGGCGAAACCATCCGCCGCCTGCGCGAGCGCATACCGAATTCCGACAAGGCCATCTGGTCGGTGCACTGCCATAACGATCTTGGCCTGGCGGTGGCCAATTCGCTGGCCGGTGTTGCCATCGGCGGCGCGCGCCAGATCGAGTGCACGATCAATGGCCTGGGCGAGCGGGCAGGGAACACGGCGCTGGAAGAAGTCGTGATGGCCCTGCGCACCCGCGCCGACTACTACAAGCTCACGGTCGGCATCGACACCACGCAAATCGTACCGGCTTCCAAAATGGTCTCGCAGATCACCGGCTTTGCGGTGCAGCCGAACAAGGCGGTGGTCGGCGCGAACGCCTTTGCCCACGCCTCGGGCATCCACCAGGACGGCATTTTGAAGGCACGCGAGACCTACGAGATCATGCGCGCCGAAGACGTCGGCTGGCACGCGAATAAAATCGTGCTCGGCAAACTTTCGGGCCGCAACGCCTTCAAAGCGCGGCTGGCGGACCTGGGCATTGCGCTCGAATCCGAGGCCGAGGTGAACGCCGCTTTTGCCCGCTTCAAGGAACTGGCAGACAGGAAGAGCGAGATCTTCGACGAAGACATCATGGCGCTGGTATCGGCCGAGGACCACGCGCAGGAGGGCGAGTACTTCCGCTTCGTGTCGCTGGCGCAGCACTCGGAGACGGGCGAGCTGCCGCATGCGCGCGTCGTGTTCTCGATCGACGGCACGGAGTTCGACTGCGAGGGCTCGGGCGACGGGCCGGTCGACGCCACGGTGAACGCCATCGAAAGCCAGGCCAAAACGGGCGCCGACCTGATCCTGTTCTCGATTAATGCGATCAGCAACGGCACCCAGTCGCAGGGCGAAGTGACGATGCGGCTCGCGCGCGAGGGGCGCATCGTGAACGGCGTCGGGGCCGATCCGGACATCGTCGTGGCCTCGGCCAAGGCGTATTTGTCGGGGCTGAACAAGCTGCACTCGAAGGTGGAGCGGGTGAATCCGCAGCTTTGATTTTTTTGTGCTGGTGGGGCTGTTGCCTGCAGGGCTAGTGGTCGGTTTGATCCGCGTGGGCACGGGTGCCCACCCTACGGATGACGTTATCTGCGAGATCATGCGAAACCCGGATACGTAGCGGTTCTCGTAGGGTGGGCACTCTGTGCCCACGCGGATCATGCGGACCAATACCGCTCCAGGCAACAGCCCCACCCCGCCAGCACTGGAGCTTCTCAAGCTCATGTGCGCCACTCCCAAGCCCCGGCCAATATACTCGGGGCATGAACAAACTCATCTACTGCGCCTTCGCCGTGCTGCTGGCAGCCAGCATCGCCGCCTGCTCGCCGCTCGCGGTCGTGAATGCCGTCACCCCCGCCGGCGCCGTGCAAACCACCGCATCGATCCGCTACGGCAGCGACCCACGCAACATGCTCGACGTCTACCGTCCCTCGGCAAACGCGAACAAGGCCCCCGTCATCGTCTTTTTCTTCGGCGGTAACTGGGTCAGCGGCAAGCGCGAGGATTATGCCTTTGTCGGCCGCGCCCTGGCCGCACGCGGCTTCGTGGTGGTCATCCCCGATTACCGCCTGTATCCGCAAGTGCGCTACCCGGACTTCCTCGTCGACAGCGCGCAGGCACTCGCCTGGACCGCACGCGAGATCGCGGCCCAGGGCGGCGATCCGAACAACATGTTCGTGATGGGCCACAGCGCCGGCGCCTATAACGCCGCCATGCTGGCGCTCGATCCGCGCTGGCTGGGCCAGCAGGGCCTCAAGCCCGGGATGCTGCGCGGCTGGATCGGCCTGGCCGGTCCCTACGATTTCCTGCCGGTGCAGAACCGCACCACGCAGCCCGTCTTCAGCGCGCCGAATACGCCGCCCGACTCGCAGCCGGTCAGCCATGTCAGCGCATCCTCGCCGCCGGCACTCCTGATCGCCGCGAACGACGACAATCTGGTCAACCCCGCGCGCAACACAGGCGGCATGGCGAACAGGCTGCGCGCCGCCCACGTGCCGGTGCGCGAGCTGTATTACGACGGCGTCACCCACACCACGCTGGTCGCCTCGCTCTCGAGCACCCTGCACAAGCTGGCGCCGACGCTCGACGCGGTCGAGGCCTTCGTGCGCAGCGACGGCGGGCGCAAGCAGCAGTAGTTTTACCAGCGCCGGTCGCGCACCTCGAACATCGGATCCGGCCCGTTCATCATCTGGCGCACGATGCCGGCTTCGTCGAAATGCACGTGCATCAGCGAATTCCAGACGCCGGCCTCCTTGTAGCGGTAGGACCAGACCTCGTAGTTGCGCAGCCTGACGCGCGACTCTTCGGCGGGCCGGCCGATGGTGCGCAGCACATCGAGCTTGGTCGCCTGGTCGACCTTGATCGTCGCGAACTTTTCGCCCGTCAGCACCTGTTCGTAGGAGACCATGCGCCCGTCGGGCCCGATGTGCGCCATCCAGGTGAACTGGCCGAAGGGGCCGGTGGCGTACTCGAGCATCTGGCCGCCGTCGAGGGCAGGGTAGCTGCCCGTCGGCTGCCCCCGTTTGGCGATAACGGCCGCCACCGGCTCGCCGACGGACGGCGTCTGGTGGAAGAGAGGCTGCGCGCAGCCCGCCAGCACGAGGCTCGCACACAGCGTTGTCATTCTGAGCAATGTATTCATGGCGAACTCCGCAAAAGCGCCTGGAAACTCCATCATGCCCTAACCCGGCCGCAGCAAAAGCTGGTGACGCCAACTGTTTTCGCATATACTGGCGGGTCTGTCCGCAAGGGCAGGTTTTTTTAATCAAATCACGGTGCGCTGGGTTACGACTCTTGCACCGCATGTGAAAGGTAACATCATGTCCGTAGAAAACATCGACAAGTCGGCAATTATCGCCGACAACGCACGTGGCCAGAACGACACCGGTTCGCCGGAAGTCCAGGTCGCACTGCTGACCGCACGCATCAACGAACTGAACGGCCACTTCAAAGCCCACCAGAAAGACCACCACTCGCGCCGCGGCCTGATCATGATGGTCAACCGCCGTAAGAGCCTGCTGTCCTACCTGAAGAGCAAAGACCTGGGCCGTTACCGCGACCTGATCGCCAAACTCGGCCTGCGTAAGTAATTTTTGCGCCAGACGGTTTAGTCAAAGAAATGCCTGCGCCAGTGTTGCTGTCGCGGGCATTTTTTGTTTTACGGATTCTGCAGTAAACGGCTTAGAGCGTCTAATACAGCCCTCAGGGCAAGGCGCATCGTCGAAGACAGTACGCGAGTACGGCGAGACGAATGCAACGCAGCCATGAGGGCTGTATTAGACGCTCTGGTTGTCCGCGGTGAGGTGAACGACAGCTCCTGAAAATCTGTCGGCAATTAGAAAGGGATTACCAATGTTTAATAAAGTTACGAAGACCTTCCAGTACGGCCAACACACCGTCACCCTGGAAACTGGTGAAATCGCTCGTCAGGCATCCGGCGCCGTGCTGGTGTCGGTGGAAGACACCGTCGTGCTGGCCACCGTCGTCGCCCGCAAGGACGCCAAGCCGGGCCAGGACTTCTTCCCGCTGACCGTCGATTACATCGAAAAAACGTATGCTGCCGGTAAAATCCCGGGCGGTTTCTTCAAGCGCGAAGGCCGTCCTTCCGAAAAAGAAACGCTCACCTCGCGCCTGATCGACCGTCCGATCCGCCCGCTGTTCCCGGAAGGCTACCTGAACGAAGTCCAGGTCATCATCCACGTGCTGTCGGTCAACCCTGAAATCGATCCGGACATCCCTGCGATGATCGGCGCTTCGGCCGCCCTGTGCGTCGCCGGCGTCCCGTTCAACGGCCCGATCGGCGCCGCCCGCGTCGGCTACGCCAACGGCCAGTACATCCTGAACCCGAGCACCACCCAGCTCAAGACCTCGCAGATGGACCTCGTCGTCGCCGGTACCGAAACGGCCGTGCTGATGGTCGAATCCGAAGCGCAGCAGCTGTCCGAAGAAATCATGCTGGGCGCGGTCGTCTTCGGCCACGACCAGATGCGCGTCGTCATCGATGCGATCCACGACCTGGTCGCCGAAGGCGGCAAGCCGGAAGTCGAGTGGATTGCACCTGCCAAAAACGAAACCCTGATCGCGCAAGTGACGGAACTGGCCGCGGCCAAGATCCGCGACGCTTACCAGACCCGCGAAAAATCGGCGCGCCAGCAAAAGCTGAAGTCGCTGTCGAGCGAAGTCATGGCGGCCCTGTC
Organism: Massilia sp. FBCC-B171; assembly: GCF_059134155.1. NCBI lineage: Bacteria > Pseudomonadati > Pseudomonadota > Betaproteobacteria > Burkholderiales > Oxalobacteraceae > Massilia > Massilia sp. FBCC-B171. The sequence continues at coordinate 1,843,349 of NZ_CP101443.1, forward strand.
GGCGCAAGGCGTGCAGGCTGACGGCGGCGACGTCGGCAACATCCTGTTCGACATGGAAGCCAAAGTCGTGCGTACCCAGATCCTGGACGGCGAGCCACGCATCGACGGCCGCGACACCCGCACCGTGCGTCCGATCGAAATCCGCACCAGCGTGCTGCCACGCACCCACGGTTCGGCCCTGTTCACCCGCGGCGAAACCCAGGCGCTGGTCATCGCGACCCTCGGCACCGCCCGTGACAGCCAGAAGATCGACGCCCTGATGGGCGAGTACACCGACGACTTCATGATGCACTACAACATGCCTCCGTTCGCCACCGGCGAAACCGGCCGTGTTGGCACCCCGAAGCGCCGCGAAATCGGCCACGGCCGCCTGGCCAAGCGCGCACTGGTTGCCGCCCTGCCTAACCCGGAAGACTTCAGCTACTCGGTCCGCCTGGTGTCGGAAATCACCGAATCGAACGGTTCCTCGTCGATGGCATCGGTCTGCGGCGGCTGCCTGGCACTGATGGACGCCGGCGTGCCGATGAAGGCGCACGTCGCCGGCATCGCCATGGGCCTGATCAAGGAAGGCGGCAAGTTCGCCGTCCTGACCGACATCCTCGGCGACGAAGATCACCTGGGCGACATGGACTTCAAGGTGGCCGGTACCCCAGCGGGTATCACGGCACTGCAGATGGACATCAAGATCATGGGCATCACCAAGGAAATCATGCAGGTGGCACTGGCGCAAGCCAAGGAAGCCCGTCACCACATCCTGGCCGAGATGCAGAAGGCCGTGCCAAACGTGAAGACCGAACTGTCGGACTTCGCCCCACGCCTGATCACGATCAAGATCAACCCAGAGAAGATCCGTGACGTCATCGGCAAGGGCGGCGCCGTCATCCGCGCGCTGACCGAAGAGACCGGCACCCAGATCGACATCACCGACGAAGGCGTGGTCACCATCGCTTCCGTCGACGCTGCCGCCGGCCAGGAAGCCAAGCGCCGCATCGAAGAACTGACCGCTTCGGTTGAAGTCGGCAAGACCTACGACGGTACCGTCCTGAAACTGCTGGACTTCGGCGCCATCGTGCAAGTCATGCCAGGTAAAGACGGCCTGCTGCACATCTCGCAGATCGCCAACGAGCGCGTCAACGCCGTTGCCGACTACCTGAAAGAAGGCCAGCAAGTGCGCGTCAAGGTCCTCGAGACCGACGAGCGCGGCCGTCTGAAGCTGTCGATGAAGGCGGCTGATCCGGCGGAAGCTGCGGCGCAGTAATCATCTTCGGAGCGGTTCGCCGCTCGAGAAGCAAAAAACCGCCAGCGCGTAAGCCTGGCGGTTAATGAGATGGTCACCCTCCACCCTATAAGTTACTAGACTTGTAGGGTGTTGTTCTTTCTGGACGGAGGCCATCATGCAAGACGTTACGCTCATCGGCATCGACCTCGGCAAGCACAGCTTCCATGTGCATGGCCAGGATCGCCAAGGCAAAGCCCTGCTGCGCAAGAAATTCAGCCGCAAGCAGCTGATCGAGTTCCTTGCCAAATTCCATGTTTGCACAGTCGTGATGGAAGCGTGCGCCGGCGCCCATCACATGGCCCGGTTGCTGGCTGGTTACGGCCATGAGGTCAAACTGATCTCGCCGCAATTCGTGCGTCCCTTCGTCAAGAGCAACAAGAACGACTTCATCGACGCCGAAGCTATCTGCGAGGCTGCCTGCCGTCCTTCCATGCGTTTCGTGACACCGAAAACCGAATCCCAGCAATGCCTGTCGGCACTGCACAGGGTGCGCGAAACGCTGGTGCGCGAGCGCGTCAAGGCAAGCAACCAGATTCATGGATTTCTTCTCAAGTTCGGCATTAGCCTGCCGGTCGGCCATGCCGCGATTCGACATCTGCCTTCCGCGCTGGCGGAGCAAGCTCTGCCAGCGCGGCTGGTGGCCTTGCTCGAGCGGCTACACAGCCATTTCAAATATCTCGACGAGCAGATCGCCGATATCGAGAAGGAGCTGGGCCGGCAACTGCAGGACGACGACCTGGGGCAGCGCCTGATGTCGATACCGGGCGTGGGTCCGATCACGGCCAGCGTACTTGCTGCCGAAGTGGGCGATGGCAAGCACTACCACTGTGGCCGCGACTTCGCCGCATCGATCGGACTGGTACCGCGGCAGTACAGCACGGGCGGAAAAAACAACCTGCTGGGCATCAGCAAACGCGGCGACAAGAACATCCGACGCCTGCTTGTCCAATGCGCCCGAGCGTACATGCAGCGCCTGGAGCGCCAAACCGACCGGCTGGCGCGATGGGTGCGCACCATGCTGACGCGGCGCCACTCGAATGTCGTTGCCTGCGCCCTGGCCAACAAGCTGGCGCGCACGGCCTGGGCGATCGCTGCACATCACACGGAATTTAAACGACAAGAGGCCGTCATGCCATCATGACGGCCTCTTGCACTTGCTTTTGAACACCGACCTGGTTTTGCGACTGCTGAAATTGGATGACGTGAACGGCACACCGGCCTGACGGATAACCTGACGAAAAATCCGGCTCTTGCAAGCCGAGCGGTTTTTTAGGACCGACAGGCGCGACTCTCATCGTGGCGCGGAGCAAGTCTCCAAACAGACGCCGGATAGATTTGAGCAAGCCACTACATCATACAAAAATCAGGGTTGCAAAAAGGAGGGTGACCATAGATTTATTCTGGCCACTCAGCCCAGCTTGATCGCCAAGTAGACCAGCGCCGCAAGCGCCAGGCCAAACTTGGTTCCGGAAAGGAAACTGGCAACCACCGTGTTACGCCGATACAGAAACTTTTCACGCCGACCGAACTTGAATTTCATGGGTCTTCTCCCTGAGGCAAGGGTGCGTCCGCGCACCGCGATGCGTCAACGGCTGCGCTGGACAATGCTGCTCGCCGTTGTTCTGGCGCAAGACTTCAGGCTAATCCCACCCGGGCGTCTAACATTGTTTAGAATCAATGGTTTAGCGCCAAAGGCATGTAATGGAGCGAAAATGGTATGCACCAGACTGGTGCAGTGTGCCGATTTGCAACTGCGCGCGGCGCCCAAACTGGCCCGAATCACCCCGCGCATCGCTCAACAGTTACGTAAATTCAATAGAAGAAGTGTTATAGTTAATAATTCTCCAATGGTGGAGCAGCTCGTTCGAAATTCGAGCGCATCCCCGACACTGACGACCAAAACCAGGACCTAATCGATGACCACGAAAGACAACGCAAGCCGCATCAGCCAGATCATCCAGGAGCACGAGGCCGAGATCGGCTCGCAGTGGATTTCCCAACTCGAAGCGATGATCGTGCGCGGCACCAGCAGCTCGCGCGAGCAGCTGCGCACGCATTGCCAGCAATTCCTGGCGGCCTTCGCACACGCGACCAATAGCGGCGAACTCGAAAACATCGAACACCGTTCGTGGGACGAAGTACGCGACCTGCTGACCGAAATTTCGTCGACCCGTGCGAAGAACGGCTCGACCCCGAGCGAAACCGCCAGCTTCGTGTTTTCGCTCAAGCAGCCCCTGTTCGCCCAGCTGACGACCGCCTTTGCCGATGAGCCTGCGACCCTGGCTGCTGCATCCTGGGCGGTCAGCTCGCTGCTCGACAAGTTCGGCCTGTTCACCATCGAAGTGTTTCAGAAAGCCCGCGACCAGATCATCGTGCGCCAGCAGCAGGAACTGCTCGAGCTGTCGACCCCGGTCGTGAAACTGTGGGATGGCATCCTGGCGCTGCCGCTGATCGGCACGCTCGATTCGGCCCGTACCCAGGTGGTGATGGAAAACATCCTGCAAAAGATCGTCGACACCGGCGCCGTCATTGCCATTATCGACATCACCGGCGTGCCGATGGTCGATACCCTGGTCGCCCAGCACTTGATGAAGACGATCGCCGCCGCGCGCCTGATGGGCGCCGACTGCATCATCAGCGGCATCCGCCCGCAGATCGCCCAGACCATCGTCCACCTCGGCGTGAACCTGGAAGACGTCGTCACCAAGGCCACCCTGGCCGATGCCTTCCTGGTCGCCCTCGAGCGCACCGGCGCTTCGGTTACCGTCGCCCGCAAGAACTAATAAGGACAGGAAATACGATGGAACGCATTCCTATCCTGCGGATGGGTGACCTGCTGCTGGTCACCATCCAGGTCGACATGCACGACCGCCTTGCCATGACCTTGCAGGACGACTTGACCGAGCGTATCGTGCGCGATAACGCCAAGGGCGTGCTGATCGACATCTCCGCGCTCGACCTGGTCGATTCCTTCATCGGGCGTATGATCAGCAACACCGCTGCCATGGCGCGCGTGCTCGACGCCCAGACCGTTGTGGTCGGCATGCAGCCGGCCGTGGCGATCACCCTCGTCGAGCTGGGCCTGACCCTGACCGGTGTCAAGACCGCGCTGAACGTCGAGAAGGGTATGATTCTTCTCGGAAAGAATTTGAATAGATGAGCACGGCGACTGATTCCGCAGTTGAATTCGAGACGCACTTGCTGGAACGCGACGCCAAGAAGCGCATCGAGCGGACCAGCCTGCGCCTGCGCAGCGACGAGGACGTGGTCGGTTTGCGCAAGCAGGTACGCGAGCGTGCGGTCGCCATTGGCCTGTCGCTGGTCGACCAGACCAAGCTCATCACTGCTGCGAGCGAGTTGGCACGCAACACGATCAAGTACGGCGGCGGTGGCGAGGCGCACCTGGATAAACTGAGCGATGGCATGCGCCAGGGCGTCGGCATCGTCTTCATCGACAGCGGCCCCGGCATTGTCGACCTCGAGCTGGCCTTGCGCGACGGCTATACCACTGGTGGCGGCTTGGGCCTTGGCCTGAGTGGCTCGAAGCGCCTTGTCGACGAATTCGACATCGATACACGATTTGGAGAAGGGACCGCCATCGCGGTCGTGAAATGGAAACGCTGATCAGCTCACTGAGCACCCACCATGCGTATCCGATCGTGCACGCCAGCGACATCGCGGCGGCGCGACGCGCCGGCCAGAAGCTGGCGCTCGAACTCGGCTTCAACGAAACACGTGCCGGCCAGCTTGCCCTGATCGTCACGGAAGCCGGCACCAACCTGCTCAAGCATGCCGGCGAAGGCATGCTCTACCTGAACGTGGCGCAATCCGAAGGCGTGCCCGGGGTCGACGTGCTGGCCGTGGACAAGGGGCCCGGCATTGCCGACGTCGACGCTTGCCTGCGCGATGGCATGTCCACAGCCGGTACCGCCGGCACGGGCCTGGGCGCGCTGCGCCGCTTGTCCGACGAATTCGACGTCTGGTCGGCGCTCGGCGAGGGCGCCCTGTTCTTCATGCGCCTGTGGCGCGACGAAGCCGGTCCTGGCCTGTGCCGGATCGACGTCGGTGCGCTGACCGTGCCGCTGGCCGGCGAGGACGCCTGCGGCGACGGCTGGGGCGTGGCTTGCGACCCGGCCGGCGCCACCTTGCTGGCGGTCGATGGCCTCGGCCACGGCCCGCTGGCGGCGCTAGCCGCGCACGCGGCGCTCGGCCAGCTCCAGCGTCTGCCAAGCTCGGAGCCCGGTCCCCTGGTCGACGCGGCGCACGATGCGCTGCGCAGCACGCGCGGCGCAGCCCTGGCTGCGGCGCGCATCGACTTCGACAACGACGTGGTGCGCTTTGCAGGCATCGGCAATATCGGTGCGTACGTCATCGATGGCGACAGCCGGCGCGCGCTGGTCTCGCACAACGGCATCGTCGGCCACAACATGCGCAAGGTGCAGGAGTTTTCCGTGCCTTGCGCGCCGGGCGCGCTGTGCATCCTGCACTCGGACGGCATCCAGACCCAGTGGGACCTGGACAAGTATCCCGGCCTGACCTCGCGCAGTCCGGCGCTGGTGGCCGCCATGCTGATGCGTGACTTCATCCGCCGCCGCGACGACGCCATGGTGCTGGTGGTGCGCCGCCACTCGGGACGCGCATGAGCCAACGCATCCTTGCCGTCGCACTTGACAGCGACAAGGATGTAGTCCTGGTGCGCCAGCGAGCGCGCCAGGTATCGATGCTGCTCGGTTTCACCAAGCAGGACCAGGTGCGCATTGCGACGGCCGTGTCGGAGGTCGCACGCGCGGCCTGCCATGGCGGCATCGCGGCGCGCGCCGTGTTCGTGCTCAACGATGAACGCGACCGCCAGATGCTCGAGGTCTCGGTCAACGCCGTGCGCGCGGCCGCCGCCCACAGCGAGGGCGCGGCCCTGTCCGACGCCGCGCTGGTCACCGCGCATCGCCTGATGGACGCCTGCGAGGTCGACGCCACCGGCAGTGCGCCGCTGATCCGCCTGCGCAAGGCGCTGCCGCCGCAGCAGCCGGTCAGCCCGACGCGCCTGGCCCAGATCGCGACCGAACTGGCGGCCACGCCGGCCGGCAGCACTTACGAGGAAGTCCAGCAGCAGAACCGCGAACTGATCGAAACCCTGGCCGAGCTGCGCGAGCGCCAGGAAGACTTGCTGTCTCTTACGCGCGAGCTGGAAGACACCAACCGCGGCATCGTTGCGCTGTATGCCGAGATCGAAGACAAGGCCGAGCGCCTGCGCCGCGCCGACGAAATGAAGTCGCGCTTCCTGTCCAATACCAGCCACGAGCTGCGCACGCCGCTGTCCTCGATCCGGGCGCTCTCGAAGCTGCTGCTCGACCGCATGGACGGCGAGCTGACGCAGGAGCAGGAGCACCAGGTGTGGCTGATCGAGCGCACCGCCACCGAGATGTCGGAGCTGGTGAATGATTTGCTCGACCTGGCCAAGATCGAGGCCGGCCGCGTGGAAGCGCAGCCGGCGCCGGTCGTGGTCGAGAACCTGTTCCGCGCCCTGAAGGGCATGATGCGCCCGCTGGTCGACGCCGAGCACGTCGACCTGGTGTTCGACAACGGCGGCATCGAGGAGCCGTTCGATTCGGACGAGGGCATGCTGTCCCAGATCCTGCGCAACTTCGTGTCGAATGCCCTGAAGTTCACCGAGCAGGGTTCGGTGCGTGTCACCGCGGAGCTCGACGAGGCGGCCGGCACGCTGCGCTTTGCCGTGACCGACACCGGCATCGGCATCGATCCCGAGCACCTGCACCTGATCTTCGAAGAATTCACGCAAGTCGAGAATCCGCTGCAACGGCGCAGCAAGGGCACGGGCCTCGGCCTGCCGCTGTGCCGGCGCCTGGCCGAGCTGCTCGGCGGGCGTGTCGACGTCCGCAGCCGGCCCGGCGTCGGTTCGACCTTCATGCTGACGCTGCCGCGTCAATTTCCCCATCCGGCGCTTGCCAGCACCCGAGATACCGAATCATGACCGCGACTCCACCTATCATCCTCAACGTCGACGACAACGACGGCGCGCGCTACGCAAAGACCCGCATCCTGCAAAGCGCTGGCTTCCGGGTGCTGGAAGCGGCAAACGGCACCGATGCGCTGGCCATGGTGCGCGAGGAGGAGCCTGCGCTGGTGCTGCTGGACGTGAAGCTGCCCGACATCAACGGCATCGAGGTGTGCCGGCGCATCAAGTCCGACCCCGATACCAATTGCGTGCTCGTACTGCAGACCTCGGCCGCGCTGACCAACCGCGCCGACCGCATCCGCGGCCTGGAAGGCGGCGCCGACAATTACCTGGCCGCGCCGATCGAAGCCGACGAACTGATCGCCAACGTGAATGCGCTCTTGCGCATGCGCCAGACCCAGGACGAGCTGCGCGAGAGCGAGGAGCGCTTCCGCCAGCTGACCGACAACATCGAAGACGTGTTCTGGATGTTCTCGGCCCCGGATGGCGTGCTGGCCTATGTCAGCCCGGCCTACGCGACGATCTGGGGTCGCAGCGTCGATACCTTGCGGCGCCAGCATGCGAGCTGGCTCGACGCCGTGCACCCGGACGACCGCGCGCGCCTGGCGGGGCGCTGGGCGGCGCTGGCGACGCATCCGCACTACGACGAGGAATTTCGCCTGGTGCTGCCGGACGGCGCCACGCGCTGGGTGCGCGACCGCCTGTTCGCGGTGCGTAACGCGCGCGGCGAGGTGTACCGCGTGGCGCGCGTCACTTCCGACGTCTCGGCCCGTAAAGAAATGGAAGCGCTGCTGCGCGCGGCCGACGCCAACAAGAACCAGTTCCTTGCGACGCTGGCGCACGAGCTGCGCAACCCGCTGTCCCCGATCCGCAATGCCGCAACGCTCCTCGGCGTGGGCGGCGAGCACGCGACCGAACGCCACGCCCATGCGCGCGAAGTCATCCTGCGCCAGGTCGACCACCTGACCCACCTGGTCGACGATCTGCTCGACGTGGCGCGCATCTCGGAAGGCAAGATCGTGCTGCGCCGCGAAGAGGTCAACCTCGGCGCCGTGATCGCCCAGGCGGTGGAGACCGCCGGTCCCCTGATCGCCGCGCGCGGCCACTCGCTCGACGTGCAGCAGCCGGCCTGCCAGATCTGGGTCGCGGGCGACCCGGTACGCCTGGCGCAATCGATGGGCAACCTGCTGCACAATGCCGCCAAGTTCACGCCCAAGGGCGGCGACATCATGCTCAGCGTCGCGTTGCAGGGCGACGCCGTCCACATCTCGGTGATCGATAACGGCATCGGTATCGCCGAAGACAACCTGCCGCGCATCTTCGGCATGTTCGCCCAGGCTGCGGTGCCGCCGGACCGCGCGCCGGAAGGGCTGGGCATCGGTCTGTCGCTGGTGTCGCGTTTGGTCGAGATGCACGGCGGCCAGCTGCGCGCCGAAAGCCCGGGCATCGGCATGGGCAGCACCTTCACGGTGGAGCTGCCGGTGCTGCGCACGGCCGGCAGCGAATGCACGCTCGACGCCACCCACGAAGACGCCGCCAGCAAGGGCGGCCTGCGCGTGCTGCTGGTGGACGACAACGTCGACGCCATGGAGATGATGGGTTTCCTGCTGGCCGAGATGGGCCACGAGACCTGGACCACCTCCGACGCCAGCGAGATCGAGACCCTGGCGCTGCGCCACCGGCCTCAGGTGATCGTGCTCGACATCGGCTTGCCGGGTGCGGACGGCTACCAGCTGGCGCGTATGCTCAAGGCCAATCCCGAACTGACGCACATCCGCCTCGTCGCGCACACCGGCTACGGCTCGCCCGAAGACCGGCGCCGGGCGCAGGAAGCCGGCTTCGATGCCCACCTCGTCAAGCCGGCCGAGCTGGAAGACCTGGAGAAGGCGCTGCGCGGGTAGGGCGGACGCAGCGGTGAACTTCAGGCCATCGCCGACCTCTTAACGTAACCGGGGGCGCGATCGCGACGCCTGCCGGCTTCCTCAGGAGACCGTCATGGCCCAGCTATCGACTCCCGGCACGCCGCTCGTGCTGGCCTCAGCGCAGCTGACACGCAATACCCCCGCCGAGGTGATCCAGGCCAAAGTGCCGGCGCGCGAAGCCTCGCTCGAACCCTGGCGCCGCCGCAACGCGGTGCTCGACGCCTTCTTCTACGACCTGAAAGTCCTGCACCCCGCGGAAGCGGGAAGACTCGCGCCTTGCCTGGCACGCGAAGGCGCCTTGCTGATCGTGCCGCCCTCCGGCGGCGAGGCGCTGCAGATCTGCCCGACGATTGAAGACTTCGCCCGCCAGGGCGGCCGCGAGCTGCGCATCCTGGCCGTGGCCGGCGTCGGCAGCTCGGCGCTCGGCACCGCCGCCTTCGCGCGCAACGTGGCCGACGCTTTCGGCGAACCGGTGGCGGGGCTGGTCTCGGGCTATGGCCTGGCCGACCTGCTGACCGAAGCACTGGGCGGCTGGTTCTGGTTCGGCACCCTGAACCGGATGCGCCACGCCTTCGAGCAGGTCGACGACCTCACGCGTGGGACCTTGTTCGACGTCGGTCTCAGCGCGCCGCCGAACGTCGCCCGCGCCAGCCTCGACACGCGCACCCTGTGCAGGTTGCTGGCGGACGATTCCTTTCACTTCGGACTCCTGACCGGGCACTCGAAGGGTAACCTGGTCATTTCCGAAGCCTTGTACGCGCTGCGCGACGCGAACGCCGACGAACACCTGCGCGAGATCGGCATCGTCACCGTATCAGCGGCGATCGCCATGCCGCCGCGCTACCGCAAGATCATCGACGTGATGGGAGAGGTGGACTGGTTCGGGGCGATGAATTCGAATCCGGCGATCACGGTGGAGGTGCGGCCGAAGAATGCGTGGCATCACACGAATACCGAGCTGCAGTGTCATCTGCCGGTGCAGGAGGTGATGAGCGCGCTGCGGCGCGAACCGGTAAGCGCGTTGTTGCATTGAGTTTGCGCCCATAAAAAATGCCCGCGCAAGGCGGGCATCGTAACCGGACAAACCGTCTTACTTGTCGGTCACCCTGAATTCGCCATAGGCCTTGAGCTGCTCGCTCACGGCCGCCGGGTCGCCGACCACGACGATCGACTGCGCCTCGGGTGCGAAATATTTCTTCGACACGTCGCGCACCTGCTGCGGCGTCACCTTCTGGATCAGCGGCACGTACTGGCCGAGGAATTCGGGTGGCAGGCCGATCAGCCAGTTCTGGGCCAGGGTGTTGGCGACCGCGCCCTGAAGCTGGTTGCTGATCAGGTAGCCGCCGGCGACGTAACGCTTGTTCATCGTCATCTCGTCGGCCGGAACCAGTTCGGTGCCGATGCGCTTGTACTCGTTGAAGTACTCGCTGAGCGCCGCGCCCGTCACTTCGTTGCGCACGTCGGCGCCGCCGACGATGGCGCCGCCCACGCGGTTCATGCGCGCACCGGCCGAGGCGCCATAGGTATAGCCCTTGGCTTCGCGCAGGTTCAGGTTCACGCGGCTCGAGAAGCCGCCGCCGAGGATGGTGCTGGCCAGGCGCAGCGGCACCTGCTCGTCGGCGCTGGCCTGGATGCCGGGGCCGCCGACGCGGATGGTCGACTGCACGCTGTTGGCGCGTTGCAGCAGGATGCGCGCGGGCTTGGCAGCCAGCGCCGGCGGCGCCGTTTCCGGCAGCGCCTCGCCCGTGGCTTTCCAGTCGCCGAAGGCCGCTTGCGCCAGCTTCATGGCTTCAAGCTCGCCGATGCGGCCCGTGATGACCAGCAGCGCGCGGTCCGGACGGAAGCGCCTGGCGTGTTCGGCGCGCAGCTGCTCCTGCGTCACCGAGGTGATCGCCTCGGCCGTCGGCTGGGTGTGGCCGTAGGGGTGCTCGCCATACACGGCCTGGTTGATGGCGCGCTCCGCGCGGAAACGCGGCGTGGCTTCTTGCGCGCGCAGGCTCTGCAGCGCATTGGCCTTGGCCAGCTCGACTTCATTGGCCGGGAAGTTCGGCACACGGGTGACTTCGGCCAGCAGCGACATCATGGCCGCCGCCTGCGAGGAGACGGCATTGGCCGAGACGAAGATGCCGTCCGACGCCGGGCCGGCCGCGACCGAGCCGCCCATGCCCTGGGCCGCTTCGGCGATCGCACGCGAATCGCGTTTGGCCGTGCCTTCGTTGAGCATGCCGGCCAGCAGGCTGGCAAACCCAGGGTTGGCCTTGCCGTCGGCAGCAAAACCGGCGCCGCGCACGGCGAGCACGTAGTCCACGCGCGGCAAGCCTTTACGGGGCACGACCCAGACGGTCATGCCGTTGGCGAGGGTCTTCTTGACGATCTTCGGCGTCGGGATCGGCTTGTCGGCGCCGTAGGCCGGCATCGGCGACGATTTGGCGGCGGCGGTCGCCAAGGCGGTAGCTTCGGCGGCAAACGCGCTTGGGGCGAAGGCCAGGGAAACAGCCAGTGTCAGCATCAGTTTTTTCATCGATGCGCTCCTCATTTCTGTACGCCGGCAGGCGGCGTGGTGGGTGCGCCGGCAGCCGCGACCTTGGCAACAGGCTTGCGGTCGATGACGGTGCGGTTGTTCTTGACCAGGTAGATCGATGCCGCGCGCTGGATGTCGGCGGAGGTGACGCCTTCGATCCAGCCCGGGATCTTGTTGACGACCTTGGCGTCGCCCCACAGGGTCTGCAGGCGTGCCAGGGTGTCGGCGCGGCTGATGTAGCTCTCCAGGCCGTTGTTCCAGTCGGCCAGCATGCGCGTCTTCACACGCTTGAGGGTCGCGGCGTCGACGCCATCCTTGACGATCTTCGCGATTTCCTCGTCCATCGCGGCGAGGATGGTGTCGGCGTTGGTCGTCGGCTTGTACATGGTGTAGACGGTGAACAGGGTCGGGCCGTCGAATTCCCATGGGCTGGTCAAACCGAACAGGACGTCGGTGTTCAGCGCCAGCTCGCGCCCCTTGACCAGACCCTGGTACAAGACCGAAGCGTCGCCGCCGGCGAGGAGCTCGCCCAGCACGGCCATCGGCGCCTGGTCGCGGCTGCCACGGTCCGGCATCTTCCAGGCAGCGGCGAGGGCCGGCACCTGGGCCAGCGCGTCGCTCTGCTCGACGCGCTTTTCGACCGTGTTCAGCGGCTCGGTGAAGTCGCCGCCTTTCGGCACCGGACGCGCGGGGATCGAACCAAAATATTTCTGCGCCAGCGCGAAGCCCTGGGCCGGGGTCACGTCGCCGGCGATCGCCAGCACCGCGTTGTTCGGGCCGTAGTAGTCGCGGTGGAAGGCGCGCACGTCGTCGAGGCTGGCGCCTTCGAGGTCTTCGAAGCTGCCGTAGCCGTCGTGGTTGTTTTCCCATTTCTGGAAAGCGTGCTGGCCGATGTCGATCCACATGAAGCCGCCGTAAGGCTGGTTCTTCACGTTCACGCGGATCTCTTCCTTGACCACGTCCTGCTGGTTCTTCAGCGTCTCGGCGCTGAAGTCGAGCGTCTTCATGCGGTCCGCTTCCAGCCACAGGATCGGCTCGAGCGAGGAGGCCGGCGCGGTCTCGATGTAGTTGGTGAAATCGGCACGGGTCGAGCCGTTGTTACGGCCGCCGCCGCCGGTGATCGTCTTGTCGAACACGCCCTTCTTGGCGTTCGGCGTGCCCTGGAACATCAGGTGTTCGAACAGGTGGGCGAAGCCGGTGCGGTTCTTCGGCTCGAGCCGCATGCCGACGTGGTAGACGACCGAGACGCCGACGGTCGGCGAGCTGCTGTCGGGCGTGACGATGACGGTCAGGCCGTTGTCGAGTTTTTTGGTGTGGACCGGCAGATCCCACTTGTCGCTGGTTGCCGCGAAAGCGGACACCGACAAGCTGAGCCCGGCCAGCAGGACGGGAAGTTGGCGCATGCGCATTGATGACCTCAAATAAAGGGCTGTACGGAGCATTTCATCTTAGCGCAAGGTCATGTTAGAAAGTAATTATTTTGCGTATGTATGTTGAGGTTAAGCAAGGCAACGGCGGTGCCGATTTGTCGTCTGGTCCCGCAAATCTGCAGTCTGTCGCAATCCCGGCAGCTGGCAGGAAGGAGGCCGTTATAGTGGCTACATTGTCAAATTGGTTAATAATTGCCGCACCTAGAGCCTACAGGAATAGGCTCTTAGCAGCATTGCCAACAAAACACGAATAGCAACGGAGAAGCAGATGAGCAAATTTTTGAAGTTCGGCCTCGCGGCCCTCGGACTGCTGGCGCTGATGCGCCTGGCATCGGCCGCGCCCGACATCACCACCGAAACCCGCCCGCTGGACGCGCGCGTGATGCGCATCAAGATCGATGGCGTGGTCGACCTGCGGGTCCGCCAGGGCAGTCCGGCCTCGCTGGTGCTCAATGGCGACCCACGCTCGATCGCGAAGATGACGACCCTGCAAAGCGGCGACACGATCGTGATCGGCACCGAGAACCACGAGATGCGCGTGGCGCGCAAGAACGGCGTGCGTGCAGAGATCGTGCTGCCGAACCTGCGCGAAGTCAGTTCCGAAAGCGTCGGCATGACCGAGATTACCGGCTTCAAGGGCGACGAACTGGAACTGTCGCTCGACGGCGCCGGCTCGATGACCGTGAACGCGGATTTCCGCATCATCAGCGCCACGCTGGGCGGGGTGGGCAGCATGCGGCTGGCAGGCATGAACAGCGAGCGCATCAACCTCGACCTGCAGGGCGCGGGCTATGTGACGCTGGCCGGGCGCAGCAAGACCCTGAACGCCGAGCTGGGCGGCCTGGGCGGGCTGGACGCGCAGCAGTTCGTGGCCGATTCGGTCACGCTCGAACTGTCGGGTCTGGGCAATGCGACGGTCACCGCGCACCAGAGCGCCAACCTGAACCTGTCGGGCATGGGTTCGGTCACAGTCTACGGCAAGCCGCTGAACCGCCGGGTGAGCGTCGAGGGACTGGGCAAGGTCAGCTGGAAGTAAAGGCACCGGGCGATAACGAGGTAGGCGAGAGACCGATCCACGCACTGAGACAATGAAAAAAATTACCGTAGCGATCCTGCTTGCCCTCGGCCTGACCGGGCTGGCGCAGGCGGGCTTCCCCGAGGGGGCAAGCGCGTACAACGCGCGCAACTATGCGCAGGCGATGCGAGAGATCGCGCCGCTGGCACGCGCCGGCCATGCCGATGCCCAGCACTTGCTGGGCTTGATGTATTACATGGGCCGCGGCGTTGCGCGCGACTACAAGCAGGCCTTGCAATGGCACCTGAAGGCCGCCCAGCAGGGCAAGGCCGACGCGCAGTACGTGGTCGGCGCCATGTACTACACCGGCAACGCCGTGCCGCAAGACCAGAAGCATGCCGTCACGTGGTTTCGCAAGGCGGCCGAGCAGGGCCACGGCGAAGCCCAGCACGCGCTCGGCCTGATGTACCGCTACCACGTGGCCGGCGTGCCGGGCGATCCGGTGATCGCTTACATCCTGTTCAACCTGGCGGCAGCGGGCGGCAACCACAATGCGGTTGGCCAGCGCGCGGCGATCGCCAAGACCATGACGCAGGAGCAGATCGAGGAAGCGCAGGCGCTGTCGCGCACCTGGAAGGTGGGCACGCCCTTGCCGACGCAGTCGAAGACGGGGGGAGGGTGAACCGCGCCGCCGTGACTACATTGGCGGCTGCCCGTTCGATGCCGTCACACCCGCATCCACCGGCAGGTTGACGCCAGTGACAAGGCGCGCATCCTCGCTCGCCAGGAAGGCCATCACTGCAGCGACGCCCTCCGGATCCTCGGGCGCGCCGAGCGGCATGCGTTCCTTGAACTTGGCGACCAGTTCGGCGTCCTTCAGCATGTCCTGGGTCATGCCGGTGTCCGTGAAGCTTGGATTGACGGCGTTCACCCGCACGCCGTCCTTTCCCGCATCCAGCGCCATCGCGCGCACCATGTTGCTGACAGCGCCCTTCGACGTGTTATAGGCGAACGTGTTCCAGTCGCCTCCCAGCCCCGACACGGAGGAGGTCATGACGATCGAACCGCGTACCTTCACGAGTTCGGGCATCGCCGCCTTGGCCATGTGGAAGTAACCGGTCACATTAACCGCCATGACGCGCGCGAAGTCTTCTTCGCTGGTCTGCATGATGTCGCCCTCGGTCGCCACGCCGGCGTTGTTGACCAGGACATGCAGCGCGCCAAAGCGGTCGATGGCCGCCTTGACCGCGGCGGCCGCGGTTTCCTTGTCGGCGGTGTCGCCCACCTGCATGAGAACACGGTCCTGTGGAAGTCCGGCGGCGGCTTTGTTGAGACTGGCACCGTCGATGTCGAACATGACGACATTGGCGCCTTCATCGAGGAACCGGCGCGCGGCCGCCAGGCCGATGCCGGACGCGGCGCCTGTGACGAGTACGGTTTTTTCTTTGAAATGGTTCATCGTATTCCTTTCAAGTTGAGCGATGGATTTGCCGGCGTAAAAGGCGGAAGCGACAGTGAAGTGCTTGTGCAAATGGAGCCTGATAGCGGGGGCGGAGAATGCGATGACGACGGTATCACAGCCGCACAAATCTCGATTTTCAGTGCTCAGGGACCATTTTTCGCGTCTTGTCTTTGCCGCTCAGCCTGGTTTGCGGCTTGGAACGCCAATTAAAACGTCTTACTTGCTCTGGAAGTTAGGCCCTCGTACACTGAGCCATTCCGACCGTCTGGTATCGGCGGGAATCGGGCACTAGAGGAGCAGGTGAATCATATGACTTCGACAGCGTGGCTTCTTCTGGTCGCAGGCACGGCGCTGCTGTGCCTGGACGCTTATGCCGTGCGCAAGGTGTACATGTCGGAACTCTACGAAAAAAAACAGTTTTGGGCGCAGACCGCGCTGATACTTTTCGTGCCTCTTTTAGGCGCCTTCCTTGCACTCTGTCTGTGCCGCGACAATATTGCGCTGTTTCAAAAACCACCTGCCGGCCACGCCAGGGATATAGACGGGACCTGCAGTAACGTCGATTATCACGGATGAGCGTACTAACGGCTGCTGAAGGGTCGGAAGCGGGCACTACAATAGGTCTGCAAGCGGCCAGAAGCGGAAGTTCGTCGTCAGTACACAGGTCAGATTTTGGAGGGAAAGTGGAAAAGGTAGCTTTTGCGTTAGATGTCGACGATGGATGGCCGCCCGTAGCTACCGAACATGTTTGGTGTGAAAAAACAGGCTCGATTTACGAACTTAAAAACGCTCCCTTTTTTATTAAGGGTCTCGCGCTTGGCGATAAATTTTCTGCCGAGCCAGACGCAGTCAACGGCTGTGTTTTCGAGTTCACTACCGTAGAACCATCAGGACATTCGCTAGTCTGGATTGCTGAACAAGAGGGGCTTGAACTTGAGCCGTACAAAGATGAGCTAGTAGATCTGGGCCTCAGTATCGAAGTTTTCTCTCAGTTCAAACACTATGCAGTTGATGTTCCTGCATCGGTCGATGCTCACGAAGTCAACACAATGATGGACATGCTCCAAGAGCTCGGTTTTGCGATGGCCTTTCCTGTCTGGCGACACTGATCAAATGCAGGCCTCTTGGTCCGCTTTGGATCGTAAGCGGACGCTACAATAGGTCCGCAATCGGCCAGAAGCGGACGATTAGCACTGCGCAAAACTCATTACGAGTTGCGGCTAGTCTTGCTAAGTCTGCGCGTCGTAGCTAGGACACCAGCAGGAAATTATTAGGAGGTTATCTTGGCGTCACCTTTGGAAGATCTTGACGAACTCACTCTCCGTTGCAGGGATCATCGCGCCCGAGAGTACATCAGCGAAGCTGTGGCCGCTTATCGTGCAGGTGCATTTCGCTCTGCCATTGTGGCATCATGGATTGCGGTATGCTTCGACGTCATTGGAAAATTACGGGAATTGTCACTAGCGGGAGATAAGGCCGCCGAAGTATACGTGGACCAAGTTGACGAGATCAGACGTAAGGACGACCTTTCAGGGGCACTGAAGTTCGAGCGCGAACTACTACAATTGGCCAAAGATAAATTCGAACTATTGTCGCCAATTGAATATGTTGATCTTGAACGTCTTCAGGCCGACCGAAATCGCTGTGCTCACCCTTCATTAACTTCAGATGGTCTTGCGTATCGGCCGCCTGCTGAGCTTGCTCGGCTGCACATCCACTCCGCAGTCACCCATCTGCTTCAACATCCTCCAGTTCAAGGCAAATATGCCTTGGCGCGTATTCTCTCCGAAATCGATTCTCCCTATTTTCCGACAACCAAAACAGAGGCAAGGATTGCTTTCGCGCCTGGTCCGCTCAGCAGACCAAGGGCATCGTTAATAAGAAATTTAGTTGTAGTTCTGCTAAAAGCGATGTTGCTGGAAGCGCGAAATTACACGCGGCGAAAACAGCTAATCGCAGCGCTAGGCGCTCTTCAAGAGATGCATCCTATTGAGTGTTCGACGACGTTGGGATCATCTCTTTCAGAAATCTGCCGAAGGGCTAGTGACGACAAACTTCAGTACCAGATTGAACTTTTGGAGGACGACCCAGGTTGTTGGGAATATATGGACGAGGACTTACATCAAAAGCTCGTGGCGTTTGTAGATCAGCTTCCTTCGTCCGAGATTGAGACAATTCCATTTCTACTTCGGTTTGCACCTCTGGCCCGGAGCGCAATGGCGAGGCTTCGCAGGATTACAATAAAAGAGCTGGAGTCCTCTCTCTTCTTTGATTTTCCGCCGCATATTGGCGACGTCATCGTGGGGAATTATCTCCGAGCCGGATCTTTTGAATCCGCAAACAACTGGGGGAAGCATATTGCTTTCTATGCTAGTGAGATAAGTGCTGATCAAGTGAGGCTACTAATCACGGGCGCAGCGGCGAATAGTCAAATACAGGGTAGCCATCAATTCCGTCCGCTCTTGCAAAAATTAAGGGAAGCAGGAAAACTGGATGCGGACCAGTTCGATCAACAACTCGTAGATGCGGACTTAAGTGAGTTTGTAAATATTTGATTGGTAGTGCCGGGTAAGCCTCGCAGTTAGTCTGAAACGCTTCGCTGAACTCCACGGTCTCTGCTCCGTTTTGGGTTGACGCCTTGTGCGTGCTTGTCCGCATGACGCGCATGAGCGACTGGCGCCTAGTGGCCGCTCCGGGGCGGTAGCTGCCGCCCAGTGTTAGACTGCTCGGCCAGAAGCGGACATTATGAATAGCCAAGCAAGTTATCTCTACCAGATTTCGGAAAAAGCTGGCGTCGACGAAGATCTTCTTACAATCTTTCATATGTAAATTACATGACAGCACCGCAGCCGCCTTCAATGATTGAACAGGTCTACCAGTACGCGCAGGAGGTACGTGAGGCACTGCCTAATGAATCGTGGGCGAACCACGTCTACACCTTGGCAGTGAGGACCCTGACCTCGACTTTTGGCAACGACTGGGTTGAGCACCACGTGCTAGCCAGCGACGAGCGATCCCCCTTCTTCCGCAATCTCGAAGCCGCCGCTGGGGACGAATCTTTGCATCGGACGCGCGTCATCGATCTCGCAGAGACCATCCTCAACCTTCAAAAGGTTCCAGGCTTGATCGACGTCCTGAGGGCGATGAAGCTCGGCCACATAAAGGCCGCTATATTGCTAAGTAATTATTAATATCTAAGGGAGGTCGTTATGCCTTTTGTAGATGGGAATTTTCCCAGTTTGGCGATCGATGAAGCTGCAGGGGTCCAAGATCGAATTTCTGGGACATATCTTAAAAAGAGTGGGAATTCTTCAGACATAATTTCTTTGAGTGAGGCACTTCCTATCGATGGCGATTTTATTTCGAAAGCATCTAAGCCTTCCAAATATACGCTTCTTCATAAGTTTACTGAAAGCTATCTTTCAGCCGAGTATCATTATGGCGCAAGGAAGGGGGAGGAGCACTACCCCCCAACGGTTTATGGCCTCTTGAATGAGTACAATATAAAATATGAAGAAATTCCTTATACAGGACGAGACAGCAATTATAAATTGTACCAAATAGCGGTGCCTGCTTTTAGAATGTTAGCACATGATGCCTTTTGTATATTATTTGAAAACAGGGAGTTGATGAGGGAATTTAGTCGCTTGGTGGCTTCGCTAAGCAATGAAGTATATTCCAGAGTGAATTACTGGCCATCGTGGTTAGAAGACGCTCTTTTTAATAGAGAACGGGGACGATGCGCAATGTGTCTCTGCGATTTAACTGGTGTTATAGCCATAGGAAAAAAAATTCATATCGATCATATCATCCCTATTAGCGCCCATGGAACCAATGACCCTACAAATCTGCAGGTTTTATGTGATAAGTGTAATCTTAAAAAGGGAAACAGAAACGACAACACTTCAGCAATTCGCCATGTCCCATGGACTTTGTAGGTGTCATTCACGAATGACAGCTTTGAGTCTTGGATTCAACCGGTCGACGCAACACACTAAACTCTGCGTAAGCAGAAGGAGTGTTGCAGATGAAGCAAAAACCGAGGATTTATTATACGGAAGCCCAGAAGGCGCTCATGTGGGAGCGCTGGAAGAAGGGTGAATCACTTCAGCAAATTGCCCAGCTGTTCGATCGAAACCACTCGTCGATACAGCGAATTCTTGCCGAGTCTGGCGGCATCCGGCCTGCACAAAGGCAGCGCTCAAGATTGGCTTTGACCTTGGCTGAGCGGGAAGAAATATCGCGCTCGCTAGCCACTGGTCAACCCATCCGTCGGATTGCTCAATCACTTGGACGAGCACCTTCTACTATCAGCCGCGAGATCAGTCGCAATGGTGGCAAGACGAGCTATCGAGCTGGTTGTGCCGACGCCGCTGCCTGGAAGCGAGCCCATCGTCCCAAGTGCTGCAAGTTGGTGGACAATCCCGTGTTGGCGCGCGTTGTGGCTAGTAAACTCCAACTACAGTGGTCGCCAGAGCAAATTGCCGGGTGGCTCAAGCATACGTTTCCAGGCAACGAGGATTACCAGGTGTCGCATGAAACGATTTATCGCAGCCTCTTCATTCAAGCCCGTGGTGCGCTGAAGAAGGAGCTGCTGGAGCATCTTCGGCGAACCCGGGTCATGCGCCGATCGCGTCATCATACGCAAAAGAAAGATAACCACGGCAGGATCAGGGATACGGTATCGATCAGCGAACGCCCTGCCATGGTGGAGGACCGAGCTGTACCGGGCCATTGGGAAGGAGACCTGATGTTTGGAGACCGAAACAGCCAGATCGCCACCCTCGTCGAGCGCCATACTCGTTACGTGATGCTGGTAAAAGTCGCGAGCAAAGATACCGAAACAGTAATCAACGCATTGATTGATAACGCTCGTCAGCTACCCCAAGAGCTCTATCAATCACTGACTTGGGATCGTGGCAAGGAGATGGCCGACCACAAACGCTTTACGATGGCAACCGACATCGATGTCTACTTTTGCGATCCGCACAGCCCTTGGCAGCGTGGTAGCAATGAAAATACCAACGGACTGCTGCGCCAGTATTTCCCCAAAGGCATCGATATCTCCGAGTACTCGCAGGCCCAGCTTAACGAGGTAGCCCGCAAATTGAACGAACGGCCAAGGAAGACTTTAGAATACCAAACACCCGCTGAACGATTCAGCCAACTTGTTGCGTCGACCGGTTGAATCCAAGGTCGTTTGCAGCCAGTCACGACGGACCGTGGATTTCGCTTTGGCAACATGCCCCGTTGACCTGACCGGCCGGATTCGGCCAGAATCCGGCATTAGAGGAGCAGCTGAATCATATGACTTCGACAGCGTGGCTTCTTCTGCTCCTAGGCACGGCGACACTGTGCCTGGACGCTTATGCCGTGCGCAAGGTGTACACGTCGGAGCTCTACGAAAGAAACCAGTTTTGGGCGCAGACCGCGCTGCTACTGTTCGTGCCTCTTTTAGGTGCCTTCCTTGCAATCTATCTGTGCCGCGACGATATTCCGATGTTCAAAAGCCACCTGCCGACCATGCTAGGGATTACCACGGATGAGCGTATTAACGGCGGCTTCGGGTCGGTTGCGGCCTGTCGCACTGCTCACTACTTTTCATACTGGCAACCTGATATGCTGGGCCGAACGGCCGGGTTCGGCCAAAAGCGGTCCCTCGGATTTACGGCTTGCATTCGAAACCGATCGGGTTCGCACTTTACCCGGTCGTACTTGCATTAGTAGCAATTCAAGCCAGAAGTTCCTCCTTAAAATGTTCAACCACAAAGTCAACAAAAACGCGGACTTTTGGCGTCATTTGTTTGCTGCTAGACCACAGTATCCAGAATGCAGTTGTCTGCCTCATGTGCCGGACAACGACCGTACTCAACGCGCCCGTCGCAAGCGCCTCCTTGATCAAAAAATCCGTTACGCAGGTTATACCCCGGCCGCCCTGCGCTAGGTAGCGCAATTAATCGAGGTCGCTGACGACCACTGTCATTTGGCAACGCTAGTTCGCGCGCAACGGTGCGGGACTGTCGAACTGGCCAAGGTGCCAATTTGCCGGTACTGGGATACCGGTAGTGCAGGCACGCATGCTGCCCCAGATCGGAGGGCGTGGTCGGTTCGCCGCGCGCGGCCAAGTAGCCGAGCGTGGCCACCAAAGGAAGCCGATACGCGCCCACCCGCCGTGACATCAGACGCGAGTCGTTTAGCTCCCCGCCGCGGATTCCTAAGCAACTTAAGCACGATCTCCGCACGGCAATGCGTTGCATTGAAATCCATGGCCTAGCCGACCACAGGGAGTGGATAGGAGAAGAGCTTCCAATGAAAAAGGAGGCATGGCTTCAGGGGATGTTTCGGTACGCATGGCCCACCGAGCCGAACTTGGTCCGGCCTTGGCAAGTGATTCTGGATAAGGCGCTTACCGAGAGAGCCTTACGGAATCGACTTTGGCGATGAAGACAACAGTTAGGAGGAAGTAGCTCGCATCGACCTTCCCCCCAGGCTAGCATCAGGAAGAAGTTCTGCAATGTCAGCCTGCTGAATCGGAGCGGAACGAGTTTTCTCATCAGGTTAGAAGCGTAGCGTTTCGGCGTCGGTCCTCTACTAACTGCACAAAAGGGGAACGCTGGTCCTATGCCAGCAGCGCAGTAAGCTCTGGCGATCGCAAAGCCTGGGAAATCGAAAAAATTCGATCCGGAATTCCGCGGTCGCGGAGTACATCGCGCACCCCTTTCATGAGCAACTTCCCATGAGTGGCTCGGGTAAATGCGCTGGTCATCAAGCGAGCGCACTCTACAGCTATATCTCCAGCATTTGGTTGCTGCCCCTCGCTCCTGAGGTTGGCGCAACGTGTGTTTATGTATTTTTTCATCAGCTCGTCCCGGCGCGCAGCAAAGGCCGTTTCTATGATATTGGTGGCCTCTGCCACGTCGATATCACTGCTTTGCGCTAAATGCTCCACAGTCATGAAATATGACTCTAAGTCATTTCCAGCGGGGATAAAAAAGCGTACATCTAGGGCGGCGAACTTTGCTTGGTACGCAAGCAAAGCATCCTCGGTCAGAAAATCTCGATCCCGGTGAAGGATGAAAATTGCAGCCTGGTGCCGAACTCGAAGTTGACGGATTAGTGCGGCGGCTGTCGCAAGTTGAGTGCAGCCTGAATAGGAAACTATGTCGCACTCATCCAAATCCACCCCGTTCGCCTCAAGAAAAATCTTCAGTATTCCGTGATCCTCGTCTTCTGTGAAGACGATGAAGCGCGGATTCCCTAGCCGCTCGCCAACGTTCAGAGCCCCAATCTCTAACAACGCCTTGACTTGATAGTCTTCAACATCGGGTTGGATCTCGCCATTTTTTAGCCAAATTAAGCTCGCGTTGTCCCATAACGCTTCGACCAGATGCCGGCTATGCGTTGAGATAACAATGTTCAAGCCACCTTGCGATGCGTTTATTAATTCGTTCGCCAGCTGTATCTGATTATTCGGATGAAGGTGGCTGTCGGGTTCATCAAGCAGGAGAATTTTCGGAGCAAAGAGATTGATGTACGAGAATATCTGAATTGCCTGAAGGACTCCGGTTCCGCAGGCGTCGATAGGGTAAGTCACGCCATCACGTACAACTTTACACTGGATCATTTCGTCCGCGTCCGCATCGAACGAAACATCCAATTGGTACTCAGGAAAGATTCGTCCAATTTGCTCTTGAAATCGCAGCCATTTGCCCTGATCCGATTTCAATTGCAATAGAATATTTCGAAAAACCCCGTTGGAGTCGCCCTTTGCAGCCGCTTTACGAACAACAAGTTTCGTCTCAAACTCTTCTTCGGAAGGGATGCCCGCTAACCCCGTAACCAACGCGCTGTATGGGCTTACAATTGATTGAAGTTGTGCGCCCAACGGTTGACCGATCAGCTGAAGACTCACGTTTTTATTGCGCCCTTTTCGGACAATTACTTTGGTGGAAATCTCGCCGTCGGTATATGTAATGTTGATTGCTTCTGCCTCCGGCTCACGAAGCTTGCCGTTCGGTCCAAGAGAAAGAACGTCCTTGATCGGTGAGTAGACGAGGTCATTTTGACCTATCGAGGTAGCCAAACGGCCATCGACCCATGCACCGCCTTGCATTGTCGATGTCTGCGCTACCGAAACGCCAAATTGAATCGCTTGTAGCACTGAGCTTTTTCCCGCATTGTTTCCTCCGACAAGCAAAGTGAGACCATCGAGGTCCAATGGCACATTCTGCAAGCTCTTGAATCGTTCAATCAAAACTTTCATAAATCACGTCCTCTGTATAAATAAACGAAGTCAAGCGGGACTGCTCGGGCGGGAACTGGGGGCGCAAGGTTACAGACAATTCCGCTTCCCAGGACAACAATACGGTTAGCTATCAACGGCAATGCTGCATCGTAATCGCTGGACAAGTGCCGTAGTATACCACCTTGCCCAAAGGAAAAATGTGTGCGTAGGCACGGAGTCCAAGAGGGGCCATGTACGCGCATAATATGCACGGCAAAACCCTCTGGGCCGTGTAACCCCAGGTGCCGGCCACGCCGGTGCGCGCGAAGGCAGCAAGCATATGCTCGGCATGGCTGCGCGGTTTCCCATGGATGCGAAAGTTGCATGGGCCTAACTGGACCGTAGAGTTGTTAAACCTAGCTACTTTTGATCTGTGGCGAACGTCCGCTTAGGGTCCAGACTGAATCGCCACGACTATCGTAGACACTCCTGAGCCATAATATCGGGCACAAGGAGAAGATATGAGCGGTAAGCGGTACACAGAAGAATTCAAGATTGCAGCGGTCAAGCAGGTGGCGCAGGGCGGTCACCCGGCGAGCGAAGTAGCGGCGCGGCTCGGGATCAGCATCCATAGCCTGTACGCCTGGACAAAGCGCTACGGCGTGCCCGAGGCGGAGCGCAAGGCTGTCGATGCTCAGTCAGACGAGATGCGGCGCCTGAAGGCCGAGCTCAAGCGCGTTACGGAGGAGCGTGACATATTGAAAAAGGCCGCGGTGTACTTTGCCAAGACGTCCGGGTAAGGTACACCTTAATTGCTCAGTTACAGGACCAATTCCCGGTGCGCCGGCTGTGCAAAGTGCTTGAGGTGCATCCGAGCGGTTTCTATGCCTGGCGCCTTAACCCTGAAAGCAAACGAGCCAAAGAAGACAAGCGCCTCCTGGTTCCCATCAAGGAGTCCTGGCTGGAAAGCGGCAGCGTGTACGGCTACCGCAAAGTCAGCGACGATCTGCGCGAGCTCGGTGAACAATGCGGCGTCAATCGTGTCCACCGACTCATGAGGTCGGCCGGGATTCGTTCACAAACCGGCTACGCCAAGCGCAAATACAAGCGCGGCGGTGCGCCTTCGCTGGTGGCGCCCAATCATCTTCAGCGTCAATTTGACGTGCAGGAACCCAACCGCGTCTGGGTGACGGACATTACGTACATCCGTACCTACGAGGGCTGGCTCTATCTGGCCGTTGTACTGGACCTGTTTTCGCGTCAGGTGGTCGGCTGGTCGATGAGTTCACGCATCGATCGCGAGCTGGCGATGAATGCGCTCTTGATGGCGCTCTGGCGGCGGCAACCCAAGAATACGGTGATGGTACATTCCGATCAGGGCAGCCAATTCAGCAGCTACGACTGGCGCGACTTTCTGGACCAGCACAATCTGCAGCAAAGCATGAGCCGACGCGGGAACTGTCACGATAACGCCGTTGCCGAGAGCTTCTTCCAGCTCTTGAAACGGGAGCGAATCCGACGCAAAACTTACGGCACCCGGCAAGATGCAAGGACGGATGTCTTCGATTACATCGAGATGTTTTACAATCCGAAGCGCCGGCACAGCTTCAGCAATAATTTGTCGCCGGTCGAGTATGAAAAGCAGTATTTCAAGCGGCTCGCGAGTGTCTAGTAAACTCGTGGCGATTCAACCGTCGGTATTTGCCTAAATAAATGTGTCAATCCTGATAGGTGAAAGTCTGCAATGGCCCGGTAGCGGCCGTACCGAGCATTTCGGCCTGGTGTTGTCTACCCAGCGCATTCAGCTTCAACGTTGTAGCAATCAGGAAATTGCAATAGTATCCAGGAACTCCGGCGCACCGATGGGTTCGCTAACCGTTCCCCCTATTGCGAGGAAGTGATTGCATGAAGATTGTTCGCCCGACCCTCTTGCTGGCCGCCTGCCTCGGCGCGGCTGCTACCATCCCGGCGCAGGCCGCCGCGACGCAGAAAGTAGCAGCGCCCAAGGCCGCGCTGAAAGTGGACTTCCAGAAGTTCACGCTGCCCAATGGCCTGGAGGTGATCTTCCACATCGACCGCTCAGATCCTGTCGTGGCCGTGAACCTGACGGCGCATGTGGGATCGAGCAGGGAGAAGGCGGGGCGCACGGGCTTTGCCCACCTGTTCGAACATCTGCTGTTCCTGGAGTCCGAAAACCTCGGCAAGGGCGGCCTCGACAAGATGAGCGCGCGCATCGGCGGCTCGGGCGCCAACGGGTCGACGTCGCAGGATCGCACCAATTACCTGCAGACGGTGCCGAAGGACGCGCTGGAGAAAATGATCTGGGCCGAAGCCGATAAACTGGGCTGGTTCATCAACACCGTCACCGAGCCCGTTCTCGCCAAAGAGAAGCAGGTCGTCAAGAACGAGAAGCGCCAGGGCGTGGACAACGCGCCCTACGGCCACACCCGCTACGTCATCAACAAGGCCCTGTATCCGGCGGACCACCCGTACAACTGGCAGGTCATCGGTTCGCTCGAGGACTTGCAGAATGCGCAGCTGGACGACGTCAAGGAATTCTTCCGCCTGTGGTATGTGCCGAACAACGTGACCCTGGTGCTGGCCGGCGATTTCGATCCGGTCCAGGCGCGCAAGTGGGTTGAGAAGTATTTTTCCGAGATCAAGCGCGGCGCGCCGGTCGCGTCGATGGCCAAGCGTCCCGGCGTCGTCAAGCAAACCGTCAAATTGGCGCATGAGGACAATTTCGCCAAGCTGCCCGAGCTGAACATGGCGTGGCCGACCGTCGAGGACCTGCATCCGGATTCGTATGCGCTCGAAGTGCTGGCCGAATACCTGTCCCAGACCAAGCGCGCGCCCTTCTAAAAGGTGCTGGTCGAAGACAGCAAGCTGGCGCCGAGCGTCCAGATCGGCAACCAGACCTCGGAACTCGCGGGCCAGTTCATGCTGCGCATCCGCGCCTTCGAGGGCAAACCACTGGACGAGGTGGCCGGCGCGGTCGACAAGGCCTTCGCCAAGTTCGAAGCGGAAGGCATACCCGAGAAAGACCTGAACCGGATCAAGGCCGGCCTCGAGACGCGCTTCTACGACTCGGTCTCGAGCGTGCTCGGCAAATCGGCGCTGCTCGCGGAATACAACTACCTGTCCGGCAATCCGGGCTATGTGCAGGAGAGCGTGCGCAAGACGCTGGCCGTCACCAGCGCCGACGTACGGCGCGTCTACAACACCTATATCAAGGGCAAGCCTTACGTCGCGACCAGCTTCGTCCCGAAAGGCAAGCTGGCGCTGGCGCTCAGCGGCTCAAACAAGGCGGAAGTGGTCGAGGAACGCGTGGTGCAGGGCGCCGAGACCGCGGTCGATCCGAGCGCGAATGCGGACTACGTGAAGACCCCATCGACCTTCGATCGCAGCAAGGAGCCTGCGTACGGAAAAGCGCTGGAGGTGAAGGTGCCGCAGGTGTGGAACGCAACGCTCGCCAACGGCATGCGCGTGGTCGGCATCGAGAACAAGGAAGTGCCGCTGGTGCAGTTCGAGATTGCGATCGACGGCGGCCTGCTGCTGGACCAACTCGACAAGGTGGGCGTGGCCAACCTGATGGCGCGCATGATGACGCAGGGTACCGCGAACAAAACCCCGCAGGAACTGGAAGAGGCGATCCTGCAGCTGGGCGCGACGATCAACGTGGCCGCGCGCACCGAGGATGTGCGCATCAGCGTGACCACCCTGGCACGCAACTACCGTGCGACCCTGGACCTGGTGCAGGAGATCCTGCTGCAGCCGCGCTGGGACGAGAAGGAATTTGCCCTGATCAAGCAGAGCGTGCTGAGCCAGATCCGCCAGCAGGAGGCCGATCCGAACGCCCTGGCCAGCATCAATTTCAACAAGCTGGTCTACGCCAAGGACGATCTGCGTTCGCGCAACATCCTGGGCACCTCCGAGACCGTGAACGCAATCACGATCGACGACCTGAAGCAGTACTACAAGACCAACCTGACGCCGTCGAACGCACGCATGCAGGTGGTCGGCGCCTTGCCGAAAGCGGCCATCGCCGGTTCCCTGGCGGGCCTGGCGCGCGACTGGAAGGCGAAGGAAGTGGCGCTGCCGGCGGCGTCCAGCGCGGCGGAGCGGGCGCCGGCGCGCGTCTACTTTGTCGACGTGCCGGATGCGAAGCAATCGGTGCTGCAAGTGGGCTATCGCGCGCTGGCGGTCACCGACGCTGATTACTACCCGGCCGTCGTGATGAACTACATCCTTGGCGGCGGCGGTTTCGCGTCGCGCCTGACCCAGCAACTGCGGGAAGGGAAGGGCTATACCTACGGGATCAATTCGAATTTCTCGGGCAGCAAGAGCGCCGGGCCTTTCGTCATCGCCAGCGGCGTGCGCAGCAACGTGACGCTCGAGTCGACCCAGCTGGTGAAGCAGATCCTGGCCGATTACGCGCCGACCTATTCGGCGGCGGACCTGGAAACGACCCGTAACTTCCTCGTCAAGAGCAATGCGCGCGCCTTCGAGACTTCGGCGGCCAAACTGGGCATGCTCGATAACATCAGCAAGTACGGCTGGCGCGCCGACTATGTCAAGGAGCGCGAGCAGATCGTCAAGACCATGACGCTGCCGCAGATCCAGGCCTTGTCGCAGAAATACCTCGATCCGTCGAAGATGGTGTGGCTGGTGGTGGGCGACGCCAAAACCCAGCTGCCGCGCATGAAGGAGCTGGGTTTCGACGAGCCGGTATTGATCGGCAAGTAAGCCGGGCCGTGGCGGCCCGGCATGCGGCTTATTTGCCGCTTGCCTTGCGGCGGGCGGCGCCGGCGGCCAGCAGGCCCATGCCGATCAGTGCCAGCGATGCCGGTTCCGGGACGTCATTCGTCTCGGCGCTGGCGACATAGCGCAGTTCGTTGACCAGCAGGGTGCGCGCGTCGGCGTTCGGGGAGTGGAAGTTGTCGGTGGTCTGGCCACCGAAAGCAACGAAACCCTTACCGTACTGCATGGCGCCAAATACGATGCCATTGCTGCCATCGTTGATCAGGTCACTGATGGCGCCACTCACGGTGGCGTGGCCGAACGCGTTGCCCGAGTACCCGGTGGCGATGCCGCCCTGGGTCAGCCCTGCGGCGATGCCCGCTTCGGTCACCGACACGTAGTTGCTGAAGCCTGGATAGGTCAGGCGCACGCCAAAGCCGAAGTCAAACGAACCGCCCTGGTTGGGCGCCGCATTCAGGAACAGGCGGCCGCCATTGCTGACGTAGCTGGTGACGATATCGTTATTGGCTGCGAGGAAGCTGCTGAAGGCGTCCGCGTTCGAGTCGCTGCCGTCGAGGAAAACGAAGTCGGCATCTGCGAATATCGCGGTCGAAAAGCCCATGGTTTTCGACCACTGGCCTGCACCGAAAGCGGCGTTCATGGCGGCATCGTTGGTCGTCTGATCCCATGGGTTACGGTCGCCGGTGCCGTAGGCGATGGTGCCTGCATTGGCGGCGGCGCTGGTGAGCAGGACGATGGCGGAGGCGATTAGTGCTTTGATTTTCATGACATTCCCTAAATAGTTGTTTTATGATCAGAACGATTACGTATCAGCAATAAACGTGCCCGTAGGAAAACTTTATGAAAAATCAAAGGGTTGCGTAAATACGGTCAGCAAGGCTCAGGCCGAATGTAAAGTTTCTCGACACGGCAAAGGCCTGGTTGCGGCCTTTGCCGTCAGCCCTCATCAAGCTGTCCTATCTCGCCAATGCAGGTTTGAGAAGCGCCGCGCCCGGCGAGCGGAACAGCGCCAGCGGCACCGCATTGCCCATCGCCTGGTAGCCCAGATCGTTCGGATGCAAATGGTCGCCGCTGTCATAGGCCGGCAGGAAGCGCGCCGGATGGGCCGGGTCGCGCGTGGCGAGGTCGAAGTCGATCACGCCGTCGAATTCGTCCGTGCTGCGGATCCAGCTGTTCACCGCCTGGCGCACCACTTCCTTCTCCGGCGAGTAATAGCCGGCCCCCTCGAACGGCGTCAGGGTCGCACCGAACACGGCGATGCCCTTGGCATGGGCGCGCGCGATCACCTGGCGGTAGCCGGCGATCAGCTCGCTTGCTGCAATCGGGTTCGTGTTCGGGCTGTTGCCGATGTCGTTAATCCCGATCATCAGGGTCATGTAGCGCACGCCGGCGGTGGCCAGCACGTCGCGGTCGAAACGCTCGAGGATGCTGCGCCCGGCCAGCGGGTTCGGCGAATCGCTCACCAGGCGGTTGCCGCTGATGCCGCGATTGACGACGCCGAGGCGGGCGTTGATGCCGAGGATGGGGTCGCGCACCGTTTGCAGGCGCCGCGCCAGCCAGTCGGGCCAGCGGTTGTTGGTGTCGACCGTGCTGCGCGTGCCGTCGGTGATCGAGTCGCCCAGGGCCACGATCGCCGGACCGGCGCTGTCGACGTCCACTTCGGTCAGGAAGGGCCAGGCGGTGAGGGTGCGCTGGACCGGCAGCGTGGCGGCGGCCGTGAGGTCGCCCGCCAGCGACACATAATTCGTTTGCAGGCCGGTGTTGTGGATCGTGGTGGCCTGCACCGTGCCGGGCAGGTAAAGGCTGATCGCGAGGTCGCTCAGGGCCGGCACGTTCAGTTCGACCGGGTCGGACAGCACCGGGGCGCCTGGCGGGATCGTGATCGAGGTGCTGCCGCTGAAGGTGAGGACCTGGTTGGTGCCGGGCGCGACGTCCGAGCCGGCGGCGCGGATGCCGATGCGGGCGGCGCCGATGCGTAGCGGCGTGGCGCCGAATTCGTTGGACACGCGGATGCGCACGCGGTTGCCGCCGATGCTGGTGTGGACGATCAGGCGCAAGGTCTGGTCGGTGAAGGTCTGCAGGTTGGCCGCCAGCGGCGGGCCGGCCGGGGCGGTGCCCCAGGTGCCGGTCCAGCGCTCGGTGGTCCAGTCCTGGGCGCCGGCCGGCTGGCCGGGCAGGGCGAGGGCGAACGCGAGCGCGGCGGCGCCCAGCAGCAGGCCGCGGCGCGGCCGGTTGGCAGGCAGGGGGCGCGCGAAGGCGGCAAGGGTGCGGCGGGCGAAGCCGGACAGGGTAGCAGGCGACAAAGGCATGATCGTGCTCCTTCGGTGATTGGTCGGGGCGGCTCGACTGCTGAGCCGGCGTCCTCCAATCTATGCGGCGGGAATAGGGCGGACAAGGTGGCTACGGACGAGATCGTTGTGCGAGCTCTAAAGTTCCGCAGTTAGCTGATGCATTGAAGAATTTGTTTGCGTTTGAGCACAGCAATAGGGAATACATTCGCTTTCGAGCAACAATTCAGCAGGCAACGCGGCATCGGGCGCTGACGTACAATTGTTGTTTTCTCAAGCGGAGGCCTACCCATGCGCGCAATCGAAATCACCCAGCCGGGCAAACCCGAGGTGCTCAAGCCGTGCGAACGGCCGATGCCTGAACTCAAAGCCGGCGAAGTGCTGATCCGGGTGCACGCGGCGGGCATCAACCGGCCCGACGTGCTGCAGCGCCTGGGCCACTATCCGGTGCCGCCGGGCGCCTCCGACCTGCCGGGCCTGGAAGTGGCGGGCGAGATCGTCGACGGCGACCTGGAGGGCAGCGGTTTCAAGAAAGGCGACATGGTCTGCGCGCTGGTGCAGGGCGGCGGTTATGCCGAATACTGCGCCGCGCCCGTCGCGCAGTGCCTGCCGGTGCCGGCCGGCCTCTCGATGGTGGAAGCGGCCTCGCTGCCGGAAACCTTCTTCACCGTCTGGACCAATGTGTTCGATCGCGCGCAATTGTCCGAAGGCGAGACCCTGCTGGTGCAGGGCGGCACCTCGGGCATTGGCGTCACCGCGATCCAGCTGGCCACGGCCATGGGACACCGCGTGTTCGCCACCGCCGGCAGCGAAGACAAATGCCGCGCCTGCGAAGAGCTGGGCGCCGAGCGCGGTATCAATTACCGGGACGAGGATTTTGTCGCGGTGGTGAAGGAACTCACCGGCGGGCGCGGTGTCGACGTGGTGCTGGACATGGTGGCCGGCGACTACGTGGCGCGCGAGATCGATTGCCTGGCCGACGATGGGCGCATCGCGCTGATCGCCTTGCTCGGCGGCGCCAAGGCAAATGTGGATCTGGCGCAGGTGCTGCGCCGGCGCTTGACGATCAGCGGCTCGACGCTGCGCCCGCGTCCGGTGGCCTTCAAGGGCGCGATCGCACGCAATCTGCGCGAGAAGGTGTGGCCGCTGCTGGAAGCGGGCAAGGTCAAGCCGGTGATTTATAAAACCTTCCCGCTGGACGAGGCGGCGGCGGCGCATGCGCTGATGGAAAGCAGCACGCATGTGGGAAAAATTGTGTTGAAGGTAGTGTAAACCTGCGCGGCTTTGCTGGAGCTGGTTGGACGCGTGGGCGGGAGACCCGCCCACCCTACGGGTCAGATCAGACGGGTTATCGAGATCGAACGATAACGGGTGCATAGGACGTAGGGTGGGCGGGTCTCCCGCCCACGCGTTCAGCAGGCGTCGAATCCGGCCCGCACCATGATTCTTCGGCCCAATTCCATTGACGTCTTTTCAACACGCCCGCTCAGCCATTGTTTGACCGACCCCTGAACGGCAGCTAGAATAGCGGGTTATTTGACTGTGGGGTAATATGCGTCCCAAACTCGTTGTAGGTAACTGGAAGATGAATGGCAGCCGCGCGAATAACGCGACGCTGCTCTCTGGCATTGTCGACGGACTCGGCAATGGCAAGGCGAACGCCGCCGTGTGCGTGCCGGCGCCTTACCTGCAGCAATGCGCCGATGCGCTGGCCGGAACGGCCCTGGCCTGGGGCGCGCAGGATGTTTCCAGCCACGCCAGCGGCGCCTACACGGGCGAAGTCTCGGCCGCGATGCTGGCCGAATTCGGCTGCCGCTACGTGATCGTCGGCCACTCGGAGCGCCGCGCCTACCATGGCGAGACGGACAGCCAGGTGGCGCAGAAGGCGCTGGCGGCCTTGAACGCCGGCCTGACCCCGATCGTGTGCGTGGGCGAAACGCTCGAGCAGCGCGAAGCGGGACAAACAAATGTTGTAGTCGGCAAACAAATGTCTGCCGTGCTGGAACTGCTTGACGAAGCGTTTGTTGCGCGTATCGTGGTCGCCTACGAACCCGTCTGGGCGATCGGTACCGGCAAGACGGCAACGCCAGCGATGGCGCAGGAAGTGCATGCACAATTGCGCAGCCAGCTGCGCGAGCGCAGCGCGCAAGCGGCCGAGAAGGTCGCGATCCTGTACGGCGGCAGCATGAAGCCGGACAACGCGGTCGAACTGATGCAGCAAGCCGACATCGACGGCGGCCTGATCGGCGGTGCGGCGCTCAAGGCGGCGGACTTCCTGGCGATTATCAACGCCGCGTAATTGAAGATTCAGAATTCAGCATTTGCAACGTAGTTAAACTTGGAATGGAATTGTAATGAGCGTGATGTTCAATCTTGTTGTTGTCGTGCAGGTCATCTCCGCGCTGGCAATCATTGCCCTAGTGCTGCTGCAGCACGGTAAGGGTGCCGACATGGGCGCCGCCTTCGGTTCCGGCGCCTCGGGCAGCCTGTTCGGCGCCAGCGGTTCGTCGAACTTCCTGTCGAAGTCGACCGCCTTCGCGGCCGCCATCTTCTTCGCCTCGACCCTGGCGCTGGCCTACATGGGCAGCAACCGTACGCCCGGCAAGGCCCCAAGCGGCGGCGTGATGGAACGCATGGCGGCACCTGCGAGTGGCGTGCCTGCCACCACCACCACCCCTGCCGACGCACCTGCGCCGACCGCGGGCGTGCCGACCGCGCCGGCAGCCGACGTACCGGCTGCCCCTGCGGCGACCGTGCCTGTTGCACCAGCGGCACCAGTGGCTCCGGCCCCGGCTCCGCAGAAGTAACAGGAGAGGAGGGCGGCGATTCGACGCGCATACGTGCGTTGAACGCATGGGCGGCAAAGCCGCCCATCCTAGGTCCCTCCGCTCAGCAGTACCTCGCAGCATCCTGCAGCGTCTCCACCAGGGCGTTTGTCAGGCTCACAAGCCTCTTGTGCCGTGCTTTCCTCGGCTCGGCGCAAGAAAGTTTGAGAAATTCCCTGTTTTTCCTTGCGATGCATCAATTTGAGCATTGAAAAAAGGTGCTAAAGCAGGGTAGAATACTGGTCTCCAGCCGACGTGGTGAAATTGGTAGACACGCTATCTTGAGGGGGTAGTGGCGCAAGCTGTGCGAGTTCGAGTCTCGCCGTCGGCACCAAGATATAAAGAAAAAGCCAGCAAGGGCAAACGAGCGATTGCTCTCATGCCCAAGCTGGCTTTTTTACGAGGATCAGTCGTACGGTCCTGGTGGTAGGTACGAAGCCAGGATTGCGCGATACGGCGCTGCAGGCATGCAGTGGTTTCATTAACGCGATCGTTCAATATAGGCTCCATCGTGAACCTCGAAAATTACTTCCCCGTTCTTCTCTTTATCCTGATTGGCGTCGGTGTCGGCGTAGCACCCCAGGTGCTCGGGTATCTGCTCGGACCGCAACGTCCCGATGCAGCAAAACTCTCCCCTTACGAATGCGGCTTCGAAGCTTTTGAAGACGCGCGCATGAAATTCGACGTCCGGTACTATCTGGTCGCGATTCTCTTTATTTTGTTTGATCTGGAAACGGCATTCTTCTTCCCATGGGGCGTCTCCATGCGTGAACTGGGCTGGGCCGGCTTCGTCACGATGATGGTGTTTATCGCCGAGTTCGTCGTTGGGTTCTGGTACATCTGGAAGAAAGGTGCCCTTGATTGGGAATAAGCCATGGCTATTCATGAAGGCGTCTTAAACGAAGGTTTCATTACCACCACAGCCGATAAGCTGATCAACTGGGCACGCACCGGGTCGATGTTCCCGATGACGTTCGGCCTTGCCTGTTGCGCGGTCGAGATGATGCATGTGGGCGCAGCCCGCTATGACCTCGACCGCTTCGGCATTGTGTTCCGTCCATCGCCACGCCAGTCCGACGTGATGATCGTCGCCGGCACGCTGTGCAACAAGATGGCGCCGGCACTGCGCAAGGTCTATGACCAGATGGCAGAGCCGCGCTGGGTCATCTCGATGGGCTCCTGCGCCAACGGCGGCGGCTACTACCACTACTCGTACTCGGTGGTGCGCGGCTGCGACCGTATCGTGCCGGTCGACGTGTACGTGCCGGGCTGCCCGCCGACGGCGGAAGCCCTGCTGTACGGCATCATGCAGCTGCAGAACAAGATCAAGCGCACCAACACCATCGCGCGTTAATACTGCCGGAAACACCATGACGACAAAACTCGAAGTCCTCCAACTCGCCCTGGAAAAAGCCCTGGGCGAGGGCGCTGTCATTTCGGCCGCGCTCGGCGAAGTGACCGTGGTGGTCAAGTCCGCCGATTACATCCAGGCGATGCAGACCCTGCGCGACGATCCTGCGCTCGCATTCGAAGAAATGATCGACCTGTGCGGCGTCGACTACTCGCAGTACGGCGAAGGCACCTGGGATGGCGCGCGTTACGCGGTCGTCGTCCACCTGCTGTCGCTGGCGAACAACTGGCGCGTGCGCGTGCGCACCTTCGCACCCGACGACGAGATGCCGATCGTGGAATCGATTACCCCGATCTGGCGCGCCGCCAACTGGTACGAGCGCGAAGCGTTCGACCTGTACGGCATCCTGTTCGACGGTCACGGCGACCTGCGCCGCATCCTGACCGACTACGGCTTCATCGGCCACCCGTTCCGCAAGGACTTCCCGATTTCGGGCTATGTCGAAATGCGCTACGACCCCGAGCAGAAGCGCGTGATCTACCAACCCGTGACGATCGAGCCGCGTGAAAACATTCCGCGCGTGATCCGCGAAGAAACCTACGGGATGAAATAATGGCTGAGCTTAAGAATTACACCCTGAACTTTGGTCCGCAGCACCCGGCAGCGCACGGCGTGCTGCGTTTGGTCCTTGAACTGGACGGTGAAGTGATCCAGCGCGCCGACCCGCATATCGGCCTGCTGCACCGCGGCACCGAGAAGCTGTGCGAAACGCGCACCTATCTGCAGTCGGTGCCTTACATGGACCGCCTCGACTACGTGTCGATGATGTGCAACGAGCACGGTTACGTGCTGGCCGTGGAAAAGCTGCTCGGCGTCGAAGCGCCGATCCGCGCGCAGTACATCCGCGTCATGTTCGACGAGATCACCCGTTTACTGAACCACCTGATGTGGCTGGGCGCGCACGCGCTCGACATCGGTGCGATGGGTCCTTTCCTGTATGCCTTCCGCGACCGCGAAGACCTGTTCGACGTCTATGAAGCCGTGTCGGGCGCGCGCATGCACGCAGCCTACTACCGCCCGGGCGGGGTCTACCGCGACCTGCCTGACCGCATGCCGCAGCACAAGGAATCGATCATCCGCTCGAAAAAAGCGATCGACGCCCTGAACGAAGACCGCCAGGGTTCGGTGCTGGACTTCATCGAGGCGTTTACCAAGCGTTTCGACGGCTATGTCGACGAATACGAAACCCTGCTGACCGATAACCGTATCTGGAAGCAGCGTACGGTCGGCATCGGCGTGGTGTCGCCAGAAGACGCAAAAGCCATGGGCTTCACCGGCGCCATGCTGCGCGGTTCGGGCGTGGCCTGGGATCTGCGCAAGACGCAGCCGTATGCCGTGTACGACAAGCTCGACTTCGACATCCCGGTCGGCAAGACTGGCGACTCCTACGACCGCTACCTGGTCCGCATGGAAGAAATGCGCCAGTCGAACCGCATCATCAAGCAGTGCATCACCTGGCTGCGCGTGAACCAGGGTCCGGTGATGATCGATAACCACAAGATCGTCCCGCCTGCGCGCGAAGAGATGAAGTCGAACATGGAATCGCTGATTCACCACTTCAAGCTGTTCACCGAAGGCTTCCACGTCCCGCCGGGCGAGGCGTATGCCGCGGTCGAACACCCGAAGGGCGAGTTCGGCATTTATATCGTTTCCGACGGCGCCAACAAGCCGTACCGCCTGAAAATCCGCACGCCCGACTATGCACACCTGCAGAGCCTGGACGAGATGGCACGTGGACACATGATCGCCGACGCCGTCACGATCATCGGTACGCAAGACATCGTTTTCGGCAGTATTGATCGATAAGTTCAAAGGCAGAAAGATTATGTTGTTATCCGAGCAGTGCTACAAAAAAATCGACCGCGAGTTGGCCAAGTATCCGGCCGACCAGCGTCAGTCGGCCGTGATGGCCGCGCTGGCCCACGCCCAGGTCGAACTGGGCTGGCTGTCGCCCGACACCATGCAGGACATCGCCGACTACATCGGCATGCCGGCGATCGCCGTGCAGGAAGTCGCGACCTTCTACAACATGTACAACACCCGCCCGGTCGGCACGCACAAGATCACCGTGTGCACCAACCTGCCGTGCGCGCTGTCGGGCGGCGAGCGCGCTGCGCACCATCTCAAGCAAAAGCTGGGCGTAGAATTCCGCGGCACCACCGAGGACGGCCAGTTCACCGTCATGGAAGGCGAGTGCATGGGCGCCTGCGGCGACGCGCCGGTCATGCTGGTGAATAACCACCGCATGTGCTCGTTCATGAGCAACGAGAAGATCGACGCCCTGGTGAGCGAATTGAAGGAAGCCAAGCAATGACCAGCCTGCACGACCGTCACATCAATCCGCTGATCCTGAAGGACTTGGACGGCGAAAACTGGCACCTCGAAGACTACGTGAAGCGCGGCGGCTATTCCGCACTGCGCCGTATTCTCGAAGGCGGCGTCACCCAGGAACAGGTCATTGCCGATCTGAAGGCCTCGGGCCTGCGCGGCCGCGGCGGCGCCGGTTTTCCGACCGGCCTGAAGTGGAGCTTCATGCCGCGCCAGTTCCCTGGCCAGAAATACCTCGTCTGCAACACCGACGAAGGCGAGCCGGGTACGTTCAAAGACCGCGACATCATTCGCTACAACCCGCATGCGCTGATCGAAGGCATGGCCATCGGCGCGTATGCGATGGGCATCACCGTGGGCTACAACTACATCCACGGCGAGATCTTCCAGGAATACCTGCGCTTTGAAGAAGCGCTGGAAGAGGCGCGTGCCGCCGGCTTCCTGGGCGATGGCATCATGGGTTCGACGTTCAACTTCCAGTTGCACGCGGCCCACGGCTACGGCGCCTATATCTGCGGCGAAGAAACCGCATTGCTGGAATCGCTCGAGGGTAAAAAGGGACAGCCGCGCTTCAAGCCGCCGTTCCCGGCCTCGTTCGGCCTGTACGGCAAGCCAACCACGATCAACAACACTGAGACCTTCGCAGCTGTCCCGTTCATCATGAACGTCGGCCCAGAGAACTACATGGGCATGGGCAAGCCAAACAACGGCGGCACCAAGATCTTCTCGATCTCGGGCGACGTCGAGCGTCCAGGCAACTACGAGATCCCGCTGGGCACGCCGTTCGCCAAGCTGCTCGAGCTGGCCGGCGGTATGCGCGGCGGCAAGAAGATCAAGGCCGTGATTCCTGGCGGCTCGTCGGCGCCGGTGATCCCGGGCGACATCATGATGCAGACCGACATGGACTACGACTCGATCGCGAAAGCGGGCTCGATGCTCGGTTCCGGCGCCGTCATCGTCATGGACGAGACGCGCTGCATGGTCAAGTCGCTGCTGCGCCTGTCCTACTTCTATTACGAAGAATCCTGCGGCCAGTGCACGCCTTGCCGTGAAGGCACCGGCTGGCTGTACCGCATGGTGCACCGTATCGAAAACGGCCAGGGCCGCCCGGAAGATATCGAACTGCTGAACAACGTGGCGTTCAATATCAAGGGCCGCACCATCTGCGCACTCGGCGAAGCCGCCGCGATGCCGGTGGAAGCCATGATCAAACATTTCCGTGATGAATTCATTCATCACATCGAGCACAAGCAGTGTGTTGTGCCCGCATACCTTTAAGCCAGGTCAGGTAACGATCAAATGGTTGAAATTGAATTAGACGGCAAAAAAGTCGAAGTCGCACCAGGTTCCATGGTGATGGACGCCGCAAACAAACTCGGAACTTACATTCCGCACTTCTGCTATCACAAGAAATTGTCGATCGCCGCGAACTGCCGCATGTGCCTGGTCGAAGTGGAGAAGGCGCCGAAGCCGATGCCTGCCTGCGCTACGCCAGTCTCGCCCGGCATGATCGTGCGCACCCACAGCGACAAGGCTGTGCAGGCGCAGAAGTCGGTGATGGAATTCCTCTTGATTAACCACCCGCTGGATTGCCCGATCTGCGACCAGGGCGGCGAATGCCAGCTGCAGGATCTGGCCGTCGGTTACGGCAAGAGCAATTCGCGCTACAACGAAGAAAAGCGTGTGGTCGCGCCGAAAGAAGCCGGCCCGCTGATCTCGATGGAAGAGATGAGCCGCTGCATCCAGTGCACCCGTTGCGTGCGTTTCGGCCAGGAAGTGGCCGGCGTCATGGAATTCGGCATGCTGGGCCGCGGCGAACACTCGGAAATCACGACTTTCGTCGGCAAGACGGTCGATTCGGAAGTCTCGGGCAACATGATCGACCTGTGCCCGGTTGGCGCCTTGACGAGCAAGCCTTTCCGCTACTCGGCACGTCCGTGGGAACTGTCGCGCCGCAAGTCGGTGTCGCCGCACGATTCGCTGGGCACCAACCTGATCGTCCAGGTCAAGGGCGGCAAGGTCATGCGCGTGCTGCCGCTGGAAAACGAAGCGATCAACGAATGCTGGCTCTCGGACAAGGACCGCTTCTCGTACGAAGCGCTGGACAATGCCGACCGCCTGATCAATCCAATGATCAAGCAGGGCGGTCAGTGGCAGGAAACCGACTGGCAGACGGCGCTGGAATACGTGGCCCATGGCCTGCGTAACATCCGCCACGAGCACGGCGCGGACAGCATTGCTGCCGTCGGCACCGCGCACTCGACGGTCGAAGAGCTGTTCCTGCTGAACAAGGCCATGCGTGGCTTCGGCGTGAACAGCATCGACTTCCGCCTCCGTCAGGGCGACTTTGCGCTCGATGGCGCCGTCACCCCATGGCTGGGCATGCCGATCGCCGAACTGTCGAACCTGAAGCGTGCCTTCGTCATCGGCTCCTTCCTGCGCAAGGATCATCCGCTGGTCGCAACGCGCCTGCGTACGGCAGTCAAGGGCGGCGCCAAGCTGTCGATCCTGCACGGCACGGACGAAGACAACCTGATTCCGACCGCGAATAAATTTATCGCTGCCCCAACCGACTGGCTCGCCGCCTTGTCGGAAATCGTTTCCGCAGTTGCCGGCGCCAAGAACGTCGCGGCACCAAGCGGCTTCGAGAACGTGCAGGCCGGCGACGTCGCCAAAGGCATCGCCGCATCGCTCATCGCCATCGACGGCGACCTGCCGGGCGCGGTGCTGCTGGGTAACTCGGTTGCGCACCATCCGCAAGCCTCGCAAATCCACGCTGCTGCGCAGTGGATCGCCGACGCGACCGGCGCCAAGTTCGGCTATTTCGTCGAAGCGGCGAACACGGTCGGCGGCCACATCGTCGGCGCGACCACGAACACCGATTTGTTCAGCGTACCGAAGAAGGCTTATGTCTTGCTTAACGCCGAGCCGGAACTGGACGCTGCGAATCCGCAGCAAGCCATGGCCGCACTGCAGGGCGCCGAAATGGTCGTCGCCATGTCGCCGTTCAAGCATGGCTTCGACTACGCCGACGTGCTGCTGCCGATCGCGCCGTTCACCGAAACGGCCGGTACCTTCGTTAACTGCGAAGGCCGTGCACAGAGCTTCAACGGCACCGTGAAACCGCTGGGCGAAACCCGTCCGGCCTGGAAAGTGCTGCGCGTGCTGGGCAACCTGCTCGGTTTGACCGGTTTCGACTACGACACCGCCGAATCGATCCGCGACGAAGCGCTGGGCAAGGGCGTGACCGATCTCTCCAGCAAGCTGAACAACATCAGCAAGCTGGCGCCGCAAGCAGCAAGCCGCTCGGAAGAGTCCGGCTCCCTGCAGCGTATCGCCGACGTGCCGATCTATTTCGCCGACGCGATCGCGCGCCGTTCGGAGCCACTGCTGCGTACGGCCGAAGGCCAGCAGCCGGCCGCGCGCCTGTCGAAGGCACTGGCCGAGCAGCTGGGCGTCAAGTCCGGCGACCTGGTCCGCGTCACGCAAGGCAATGGCAGCGCGATCCTGGCAGCCGAGGTCGACGTCCGCCTGCCGGCGAACGTTGTCCGCGTCGCCGCATCGCATCCGGCAACCGCAACTCTCGGCGCGATGTTTGGTGCCATCACCGTTGAAAAAGCAGGGGAGGGCAAGTAATGGCAACGCCCGGTTTTATCGATAATTTTTACGAGCTTGGCGCCACCAGCCCGATCGCTCCGGTCTGGCCGGTGATCTGGACCGTGATCAAGATCCTGTGCGTGCTGCTGCCGCTGATGGGCCTGGTCGCCTACGCTACCCTGTGGGAGCGCAAGCTGATCGGCTGGATCCAGATCCGCGTGGGTCCAAACCGCGTCGGTCCGATGGGCCTGCTGCAGCCGATCGCGGACGCGATCAAGCTGCTGCTCAAGGAAATCGTGATCCCGGCGAAAGCCACCACCAAGCTCTTCGTGCTCGGCCCGATCATGACGATCATGCCGGCGCTGGCCGCCTGGTCGGTCGTGCCTTTCGGTCCAGGCGCGGCGCTGG
Source organism: Massilia sp. FBCC-B171 (assembly GCF_059134155.1). NCBI lineage: Bacteria > Pseudomonadati > Pseudomonadota > Betaproteobacteria > Burkholderiales > Oxalobacteraceae > Massilia > Massilia sp. FBCC-B171. Next base: position 1,884,794 of record NZ_CP101443.1, read on the forward strand.
CCAACGTCAACGCCGGTTTGCTGCTGCTGCTGGCGATTACCTCGATCGAAGTCTACGGCATCATCATCGCCGGCTGGTCCTCGAACTCGAAGTACTCGTTCATGGGCGCCATGCGCGCCTCGGCCCAGATGATTTCCTACGAAATCCCGATGGGCTTCGTGATGGTCGTGGTGCTGATGGTGTCGGGCAGCCTGAACTTCTCGGACATCGTCGCCGGCCAGAACATCGGCATGGCAGCCTCGAATGGCCTGAACCTGTTCTCGTGGAACTGGCTGCCGCTGCTGCCGCTGTTCGTCATCTATTTCGTCTCCGGCCTGGCTGAATGCAACCGCCACCCGTTCGACGTGGTGGAAGGCGAGTCGGAGATCGTCGCCGGCCACATGGTCGAGTACTCGGGCATGTCCTATGCGATGTTCATGCTGGCCGAATACGCCAACATGATCCTGATCGCCACCCTGGCATCGATCATGTTCCTGGGCGGCTGGCACGCACCGTTCGCCTTCCTCGAATTCGGCGGCGCATTCGGCGGCTTCTTCTGGCTGTTCGCGAAGATGTTCCTGCTGGTCTCGCTGATGATCTGGGTCCGCGGCACCTTCCCGCGTTACCGCTATGACCAGATCATGCGCCTGGGCTGGAAAGTCTTCATTCCGATCACGCTGGTGTGGCTGGTGCTGGTCGCCGCCGTCATGCAGACGTCCTGGAATATCTGGAAGTAAGAAAGCATATTCACATGAACCGAATTAAAGAAATCCTCGGCAGCCTGATGCTGACCGAACTGTTCAAGGGTCTGGCCCTGACGGGCCGCTACGCCCTGTCGCGCAAGATCACCGTGCAGTATCCGGAAGAGAAGACGCCGATGTCGAACCGCTTCCGCGGCCTGCACGCGCTGCGCCGCTACCCGAACGGGGAAGAGCGCTGCATCGCCTGCAAACTGTGCGAAGCGGTGTGTCCGGCGATGGCCATCACGATCGAGTCGGCGCAGCGCGAGGACGGCACCCGCCGCACCACGCGTTACGACATCGACCTGACCAAGTGCATCTTCTGCGGCTTCTGCGAAGAGTCCTGCCCGGTCGACTCGATCGTCGAGACCCACGTGCTGGAATACCACGGCGAAAAGCGCGGCGATCTCTATTACACCAAAGAGATGCTGCTGGCCGTGGGCGACCGTTACGAAGCCGACATCGCTGCCGCCCGCTCGGCTGACGCGAAGTATCGTTAATAGAAAAGGTCCCGTCAGTCATGCAATTCACAACTGGTTTGTTCTACGTCTTCGCGGCCATCATGGTGCTGTCCGCGCTGCGCGTCATCACTGCGAAGAACCCGGTGCACGCCGCGCTCTTCCTCGTGCTCGCGTTCTTCAACGCGGCCGGCATCTGGCTGCTGCTGAAGGCCGAGTTCCTCGCCATCGTGCTGGTGCTGGTGTATGTCGGCGCCGTCATGGTGCTGTTCCTGTTCGTCGTGATGATGCTCGACATCAACGTCGACCGCATGCGCGAAGGCTTCTGGGGCTATCTCCCGATGGCCTCGATCATTGGTGCCGTGATCGTCATCGAAATGGGCCTGGTGCTGTGGAATGGCTATGGCAACTTCGTCCAGTCGCCCGAAGCTGCTGCGCTGAACATCGGCGGCACCAAGGAACTGGGCCTGCTGATCTACACCCAATATATTTACGGCTTCGAAATTGCCGCCGTGATCTTGCTGGTGGCAATCATCGCCGCCGTTGCCCTGACCCTGCGCAAGCGCAAGGACAGCAAGGCCATCGACCCTGGCGCCGCCGTGCGCGTCCAGCGTAACGACCGCCTGCGCATCGTCAAGATGGAATCGGTGAACCAGCGCGCCATCGACGAGGCCAACGTGGCCGCCGCGGCAGCTGCTACCGCAGCCGCGCAGAACAAGGAGCAGAACTCGTGACTTTATCGCTCGCACACTACCTGGTCCTGGGCGCGATCCTGTTCGCGATCTCGATCGTCGGCATTTTCCTGAACCGGAAGAACATCATCATTTTGCTGATGGCCATCGAATTGATGTTGCTCGCAGTGAACCTGAACTTCATCGCCTTCTCGCATTACCTCGGTGACGCGGCAGGGCAGATCTTCGTGTTCTTCATCCTGACCGTGGCCGCCGCCGAATCGGCGATTGGCCTGGCCATCCTGGTGGTCCTGTTCCGCAATCTGGACACGATCAACGTGGAAGACCTCGACAGCCTCAAAGGCTGACCCGGTCCCGGCTCGATAAACAATAACGATTAAGGTTCAACATGGCGGGGCAACTCTCTTCCTCACTCTTACTTGCGGTGCCGCTGGCGCCGCTGGCAGGATCGGCAATCGCCGGCCTGCTGGGTACCAAGTTCCTGGGTAACGTGGTCGGCCGCAAGGTCTCCCACACGGCAACCATCCTCGGTGTCCTGATCGCCCTGATTATCTCGGTGCAAACCCTGATGGCGGTGCTCGATGGCGCCTCCTTCAACCAGGACATCTACACCTGGATGCAGGTCGGTACCATCAAACTGGCGGTCGGCTTCCAGATCGACGCGCTGTCGGCAATGATGATGTGCGTCGTCACGTCCGTCTCGCTGATGGTCCACATCTACACGATCGGCTACATGGCCGAGGACGAAGGCTACAACCGCTTCTTCTCGTACATCTCGCTGTTCACGTTCGCGATGCTGATGCTGGTCATGTCGAACAACTTCCTGCAGCTGTTCTTCGGCTGGGAAGCGGTGGGCCTGGTGTCGTATCTCCTGATCGGCTTCTGGTACACCCGTCCGACCGCGATCTTCGCCAACATGAAGGCCTTCCTGGTCAACCGCGTCGGCGACTTCGGCTTCATCCTCGGTATCGGCCTGCTGCTGGCCGCCTCGGGCACGATGCACTACGGCGAAACCTTCGCGCAGGCCGACAAACTGGCCGGCATGACCGTGGCCGGCATCGGCTGGCCTCTGCTGACCGCCGCCTGTATCTGCCTCTTCATCGGCGCGATGGGCAAGTCGGCGCAGTTCCCGTTGCACGTCTGGCTGCCTGACTCGATGGAAGGCCCGACCCCGATCTCGGCACTGATCCACGCCGCAACGATGGTCACCGCCGGCATCTTCATGGTGGCGCGCATGTCGCCGCTGTTCGAGCTGTCGGATGGCGCGCTGTCCTTCGTCATCGTCATCGGTTCGATCACGGCGCTGTTCATGGGCTTCCTGGGCATCATCCAGAACGACATCAAGCGCGTCGTCGCTTACTCGACGCTGTCGCAGCTGGGCTACATGACGGTTGCACTGGGCGCGTCGGCCTATTCGGTCGCCGTGTTCCACCTGATGACCCACGCGTTCTTCAAGGCACTGCTGTTCCTGGGCGCCGGTTCCGTCATCATCGGCATGCACCACGACCAGGACATGCGCAACATGGGCGGCCTGCGCAAGTACATGCCGATCACCTGGATCACCTCGCTGCTCGGCTCGCTGGCCCTGATCGGTACGCCTTTGTTCTCGGGCTTCTACTCGAAGGACTCGATCATCGAAGCGGTGCACGCATCGAACATCCCGGGCGCCGGTTTCGCGAACTTCGCGGTGCTGGCCGGCGTGTTCGTCACCGCCTTCTACTCGTTCCGCATGTACTTCATGGTCTTCCATGGCGAGTCGCGCTGGAACCATCCTGTGAAGCACAGCGAAGGGCATGATTCGGACGCGCACCATGAGGAAGACGCGCACGACGACCATGGTCACGACGACCATGCTCACCATGGCCTGCAGCCTGGCGACAAGCCGCACGAGTCGCCATGGGTCGTGACCCTGCCGCTGATCCTGCTGGCGATCCCGTCGGTCATCATCGGCTACCTGACCATCGGCCCGATGCTGCACGGCGACTTCTTCAAGGACGTGATCTTCGTCGGTGAAAACCACACGGCGATGGAAACCCTGCGCGAAGAATTCCATGGCGCGTTCGCGATGGCGACCCACGGCCTGATGACGGCGCCGTTCTGGCTGGCATTGTCCGGTGTGGCACTGGCTTACTACTGCTACATGGTCAACCCCCGCGTTCCCGCCTGGTTCTATGCCAAGTTCAAGTTCCTGCACACGCTGCTGGACAACAAGTACTACATGGACAAGTTCAACCAGGCCGTGTTCGCCGGCGGCGCACGAGGCCTGGGCAACGGCTTGTGGAAGGCGGGCGACCGCGCGCTGATCGACGGCGTGCTGGTCAATGGCTCGGCCAAGATGATCGGCTGGTTCTCGACCATCACCCGCACCTTCCAGACCGGTTACATCTATCACTACGCGTTCGTGATGATCGTGGGCGTCATGGCGACCCTGCTGTACTTCTTCCCGTTCTGGCGCTAATCACAGGCAAAGAAAAAGACAAATGATGCAGTCTACGATCTCTACATTTCCTCCTTACCTGAGCCTGGCTATCTGGCTCCCGATCCTGTTCGGCGTGCTCGTGCTCGCCGTGGGACGCGACAAGAACCCAGGTTTCAGCCGCTGGCTGTCGCTGGCCGGCGCAGTCGTCAGCTTCCTCGTGACGATTCCGCTGATTACGAACTTCGACAATGCCGCCCACGGCATGCAGTTCTATGAAGTCACGCCGTGGATCGGCGCGTTCAACATCTTCTACCGTCTCGGTGTCGATGGCCTGTCGCTGTGGTTCATTCCGCTGACGGCCTTCATCAACATCATCGTGATCGTGGCGGCCTGGGAAGTGATCGAGGAACGCGTGTCGCAATACATGGGTTCCTTCATGCTGCTGTCGGGCCTGATGATCGGCGTGTTCGCGTCCCTGGACGGCTTGCTGTTCTACTTCTTCTTCGAAGCGACCCTGATCCCGATGTTCATCATCATCGGCGTCTTCGGTGGCCCGAACCGCGTGTACGCGGCATTCAAGTTCTTCCTGTACACGTTCTTCGGCTCGCTGCTGACCCTGATCGCGATCATCTACCTGTACAACGTCTCGGGCACCTTCGACATCCAGCAGTGGCACGTGCAGCCGCTGGGCATGAAAGAGCAGATCCTGATCTTCATCGCCTTCTTCATGGCCTTCGCCGTCAAGGTGCCGATGTGGCCGGTGCACACCTGGCTGCCGGACGCCCACGTCGAAGCGCCAACGGGCGGCTCCGTCGTGCTGGCCGCGATCATGCTGAAGCTCGGCGCCTACGGCTTCCTGCGTTTCTCGTTGCCGATCACCCCGGACGCCTCGCACTACCTGGCCCCGGTCGTCATCGTGCTGTCCTTGATCGCCGTGATCTACATCGGCCTCGTCGCCCTGGTCCAGAAGGACATGAAGAAACTGGTTGCCTACTCGTCGATCGCGCACATGGGTTTTGTCACCCTGGGCTTCTTCATCTTCAACGACATGGGCGTGCAGGGCGGCATCATGCAATCGATCTCGCACGGCTTCGTGTCGGGCGCGATGTTCCTGTGCATCGGCGTGCTGTACGACCGCATGCACTCGCGTGAAATCGCCGACTACGGCGGCGTCGTCAACACGATGCCGAAGTTCGCCGCCTTTGCCGTGCTGTTCTCGATGGCCAATGCCGGCCTGCCTGCCACCTCGGGCTTCATCGGCGAATTCATGGTCATCCTGGGCGCCGTGCAGTTCAACTTCTGGACGGGCCTGCTGGCTGCGACCGCGCTGATCCTGGGCGCTGCTTACTCGCTGTGGATGGTCAAGCGCGTTGTGTTTGGTCCAATCGGCAACAAGCACGTCGCCGAACTGGTCGACCTGAACAAGCGCGAATTCGCGATCCTGGCCGTGCTGGCAATCGCCACGCTGTACATGGGCCTGTATCCAGCGCCGATCGCCGAGACGCTCCAGACCTCGGTGGCCGACCTGCTGCAGCACGTGTCCGTGAGCAAGCTCCCGCAGCTGCCTCAATAAATCGAAATAGACGCCATGAACAACACTTTGCTAGCGGCAGTCGACACCAACCTGGTGCCGGTCTACGCCGAAATCTTCCTGCTGATCGCGGCTTCCGCGATCCTGCTGATCGACATGTACCTCAAGGGGTCGCGTCGTGACATCACGTATTACCTGTCGCTGCTGACCCTGGTCGGCTGCGCGGTGTTCAGCTGGGCCGACTACAACGCCGGCACCACGGTCTACACCTTCAGCGGCATGTATGTGTCGGACCCGATGGCGAACCTGCTCAAGCTGTTCACCTACCTCGCGGTTGGTGTGACGCTCGTGTATTCGCGCCAGTACGCCACGGACCGCGGCATGCTCTCGGGTAACCTGGGCGGCGAGTTCTACGTGCTCGCGCTGTTCTCGATGCTGGGCCAGATGATCATGATCTCCGGTAACAGCATGCTGTCGATCTACCTGGGCCTGGAACTGATGTCGCTCGCGCTGTACGCCCTGGTGGCACTGCGCCGCGACCACGCGACCTCGACCGAAGCGTCGATGAAATACTTCATCCTCGGTTCGCTTGCCTCGGGCTTCATGCTCTACGGTATCTCGATGATCTACGGCGCCACCGGTTCGCTGAACCTGCCTGAGATTGCCGCCGCTGCAGCGAATGGCGCGAACCGTACGATGCTGGTCTTCGGCCTGGTGTTCCTGGTGGCCGGCATGGCCTTCAAGCTGGGCGCGGTTCCGTTCCACATGTGGGTGCCGGACGTCTACCAGGGTTCGCCGACCGCGGTGACCCTGCTGCTGGGCGGTGCGCCGAAGCTGGCTTCGTTCGCGATGGTCATCCGCATCCTGGTCGAAGGCCTGGGCGAACTGGCCTACGACTGGCAGCAGATGCTGCTGGTGCTGGCCGTGCTGTCGCTGGCCATCGGCAACCTGACCGCGATCGCCCAGACCAACATCAAGCGCATGCTGGCCTATTCGACGATCGCCCAGATGGGCTTCGTGCTGCTCGGCATGCTGGCCGGCGTGGTCGGCGACGACCGCATCAACATGCCTGCCGCCTACAGCGCCGCGATGTACTACTCGATCACCTATGTGCTCACGACCCTGGGCAGCTTCGGCCTGATCATGATGCTGGCGCGTTCGGGCTTCGAAGCCGAGCAGATCGCCGACTTCAAGGGCCTCGGCCGCCGCTCGCCATGGTTCGCGGTCGTCATGACGATCCTGATGTTCTCGCTGGCCGGCGTGCCGCCGATGATGGGCTTCATGGCCAAGTGGGCAGTGCTGCAGGCGATCGCCAACACCGGCGCCGTCTGGCTGGCCGTGGTCGCGGTGATGTTCTCGCTGATCGGCGCCTTCTACTACCTGCGCGTCGTCAAGACGATCTGGTTCGACGAAGCGGCCGACACCAGCCCGATCGCCACCCCGACCGACATGCGCGTTGCGCTGTCGCTGAACGGCGTGATGGTTGTGGTGCTGGGCCTGATCCCGGGCACGCTGCTGGCAGTCTGCCTGCAGGCGATGCAGCTGACGCTCAAGTCGTAATCTCAGTCGTGGATATCTCGTTCGCCACCTGGATCGTTGTGCTTGCCGCCCTGGCGGCGGCCAACCTTCCGTTTGCGAACGAGCGCGTGTTCGGATTCATTTCCTTGAAGTCCACGCAAACCGGCCAGGCGCGCTCGAAACCCTTCCTTGCGCGCCTGCTCGAGCTCCTTGTTCTATACTTCCTCGTCGGCGCCGTCGCCTATCTGCTGGAATCCCGCATCGGCAACGTGTTTGCCCAGGGCTGGGAATTCTATGCGGTCACCGGCTGTCTCTTCATCGTGCTGGCGTTTCCAGGGTTTGTCTTGAGATACCTGAAGCGCCGCTGATTTTTCCGATCAACGCTGCACTCAGGAGTCCAATGGATTCGCATCTCAAAGAGGTTCGCCTCGACGGCGAACTTGCCTACGACGGCAAATTCCTCAAGGTCTCTCGCGACCGCATTCAACTGCCTGACGGCAAAATCTCCCAGCGCGAGTACATCCGCCATCCGGGTGCGGTGGTGATCCTGCCGCTGCTCGACGATGGCCGCGTGCTGCTCGAGCGCCAGTTCCGCTATCCGAACGACCGCGTCTTCGTCGAATTCCCTGCCGGAAAAATCGACCCGGGCGAGGAGCACCTGGCCTGCGCCAAGCGCGAATTGGAAGAAGAAACCGGCTACACCGCCAGCGACTGGCGCTACGTCTGCACCATCCACAACGCCATCGCCTATTCGGACGAGCACCTGGAATTATTCCTGGCGCGCGGCTTGACGGCCGGCGAGGCCAAGCTCGACGACGGCGAATTCCTGGAACTCTTCACCGCCACCGTGCCCGAGCTGCTCGAGATGGTCAAGGCGGGGCAGGTGACCGACGTGAAAACCATCATCGGCGCGTTCTGGCTCGAGAAAATCGTGAGCGGCACCTGGACGCCGGCTTGATGCGATGAAGCTGCTGCTTGCGCTGGCCTGGCTCTCTGTTGTGATGCCGGCCAGTGCCCGCACGGCGTTTCAGGCGCGCTGCGAGGACACAATCGGACAAAGCGTCTCGGTTCTGACCGGGCAGCAGAACGGCTACCGGGTCGACAACAGCTATTCCTTCCACGGCCTGTCGAGCATGAAGGGCGACCGGGCGCCGGGCAGCTATGTGCTGGGCCTGACGCGCACCGAGTCGCGCGTGGGCATCCGTGTTGAAGGGACCATGCTGAGCGACCCTTCCAGCGGCTACGAATGCGTGGCGCCGCGCATCGAGGTCACGCTGACCTATTTGCCGATCGTGGTGTATGTGGGGCGCGAATTCGCACCCGGCACCTGTGCCTACCGCGAAATCCTGACCCACGAACTTCGCCACCGCGACATTTACCTGGCCCACCTGCCGCGCGCCGAGAAAATCGTGCGCGAAGCACTGGCGCGCCGTTTCCAGGGCAAACCGCTGTATGCGCCGGCCGGCCAGGCACGCAGTTTGTTGCAGCGCGAAATCGACAGCGCCTGGCTGCCCTTCATCAAGCGCGAGATGGGAAAAGTCGAGCAACTGCAAGCGGCGATCGACACCCCGCAGGAGTATGCGCGTCTCGGCAAAGTTTGCGCAGGTGAGGTACAGTCTCTTATCAGACCGGCAAAAAGACAACAAAGAACATGAATTCCCAGGCACCACGCTATTTTGCGCTGATCCCCGCCGCCGGCGTCGGGGCGCGCATGGCCGCAAGCGGACCCAAGCAATATCTGAAGATCGGCGGCAAGCCCATGCTGCGCCATGCCATCGACGCTTTTCTTTTCAGCGAACTGATCGCGCACACCTATGTCGTCGTCAGCGCGGACGACCCCATCATCGACAGCGTCGTGCCCAGCCACGGCGTGACCGTGCTGCGCTGCGGCGGCGGCACCCGCATGGAGTCGGTGCGCAATGGCCTGGCGGCGCTGGCTCCCACGCTGCGCGAGGACGACTGGGTGCTGGTGCACGACGCCGCCCGTCCGGGCCTGGACGACGAGTTGATCGAAAAATTGATTACCGCAACCGGCGAGCACCCGGTCGGCGGCTTGCTGGCCTTGCCGGTGGTCGACACCGTCAAGCGCAGCAGCGGCGGCGAACCCGGCACGCTCAGTACTGTGTCGCGCGAAGGCCTGTGGCTGGCCCAGACACCGCAGATGTTCCGGTATAAACTGCTGCGCGAGGCGCTTGCCGCAGTGCGCGATCCGCAGCAGATAACCGACGACGCCTCGGCCGTGGAAGCGCTGGGCCTGTCGCCGGCACTGGTCGAGGGCCATCCGCGCAACCTGAAGGTGACGCTGCCCTCGGACGTGCGCATCGCCGAAATGTACCTGGCCACGGCCCAACCCGAATTACTGTGAACACCATGGCACTTGCATCCTACAACCCGACTCCACCGTTTCGCATCGGCACCGGCTACGACTGCCACCGCCTGGTCGAAGGGCGTAAGCTGATCGTCGGCGGCGTGACCATTCCGCACCGCCTGGGCCTGTTCGGCCACTCGGACGCCGACGTCCTGCTGCACGCAATCATCGACGCGCTGCTGGGCGCGGCGGCGCTGGGCGACATCGGCAAGCATTTCCCCGACACCGACCCCATGTTCGCCGGCGCCGATTCGCGCACACTGCTGCGCGAAGCGGCCACGCGCGTGGTCGCCACCGGCTACACCATCGGCAACATCGACGCGACCATCATCGCCCAGCAGCCGAAGATGGCCCCGCATATCCCGCAAATGGTCTCGCGCATCGCCGAAGACCTGGGGGTGTCGCCGCAGCAGGTGAACGTCAAGGCCAAGACCAACGAAAAGCTTGGCTACCTGGGGCGGGAAGAGGGGATGGCTGCCGAAGCCGTCGCGATGCTGATTCGGGCGAGCGCCTGAGGATCGGCTCAAGCTCGGCTCAAGCTCGGCTGAGGATCGGCCGACGGTCCGGTGCCGCTGAAGCTGGCGGCAGGGCAAGCGCCTGCCGCGGCAGGCTGCCCCACGACGCAGCTTAATTCACCAGTTTCGCCGCTGCGAAGGCGACGCCGGCAACCGTGACCGCGGTGCCGAGAAACCATTTAATCATCGTCGATTCGAGCTGGGCAACGTCGGCCTTGGTTGCGGCGTTTTTGGCGAGCCCATCGGCGACTGTTTCGATCTTTGCCAAGCGTACATCGACCGACCGCATGTCTTTCAGGCACTCGTCGCCAAAATTCTCGAGCCTTGCGATTCTCAGTTCCATGGTGTGCTCCTTTGCATGCCTGGTCGCCGTGTCGACTGGATTGCGTGGCGGTGGATGGTGTGGCCCAAGGGAGGCGCCACGTGTGTGCGGCTTTCTGGCCGCGCCTGTTTTTGCGGTCTGCTCATGCATTCTGATGGCACTCTTTCGTGGCTGATCGTGGTTATGTCAATCGTGCGGGGGGGGGCGCCGCCATCGGGCAAGCAGCGCCGCACCGTATCGTTGGACCGGGAGAATCCGGATCAGATCCCGCGTCTCGTTTGCTCGATGTCATCAGTTCGGCATCCAGGGTGGCCATGGCGGCATTTCGCTGCCCCGCCAGCAAGGCTTGCGCTTCATTGCTAAACTCTCACATTCCACTTCCGCGTTGCGTGTGCCCGCGGCAAAAAAAACAAGGGGATGACGATGAGTACCCAACCCGAGATGTCCCCACGCGCGGCCTGGCTCCTGATTCTTGCTGCCAGCGCGATCCTGATGATCACGATGGGCGCACGCCTGACCACGGGCCTCTTCCTTTCTCCCCTGAACACGGCGACGGGCCTGGGCGTTGCGACGATCAGCTTCGCGCTGGCCATCGGCCAGTTCATGTGGGGCGCTTCCCAGCCGGTCTTCGGCGCCATTGCCGACAAGTACGGACCAGCGCGCGTGATCGTGCTCGGCGCGCTGCTGCTGGCCGGCGGCCTGGCTGCCACGCCCTTCGTCAGCTCGGAATGGGGCCTCCTGATGACCATGGGCGTGCTCTCGGCCGCAGGCGCCGGCGCCGGAAGTTTCTCGATCCTGATCGGCGCCACGGCCCAGCGCCTGCCGCCAGCGCGGCGGCCGTTCGCGTCGGGCTTCATCAACGCCGGCGGCTCCTTCGGCCAGTTCGTGTTCTCGCCGCTGATGCAATTCCTGATTGCCGGTCCCGGCTGGATCATCGCCATGTTCACCATGGCGGCCACGACCCTGCTGACCATTCCGCTGGCCTGGCTCATGCGCGGCAGGAAAGCGGCGGCGCAGCCGACCGTGGCCGCGGCGGGCGCCGCGCCCGTGCTCGGCATCGGCCTGACCCAGCAATTGAAAGAAGCGCTGCGTGACCGCAGCTACCTGTGCCTGCATGCGGGCTTTTTCACCTGCGGCTTTCACATCGCCTTTCTCGTCACCCACCTGCCGGGGGAAGTGGCGCTGTGCGGCTTGCCAATCGGCGTGGCCGGTACCGCGCTCGGGCTGATCGGCCTGTTCAATATCGCCGGCAGCTTGACGGCCGGCGCACTGTCGACACGCTATCGCATGAAAAACCTGCTGGCCCTGATGTACTTCAGCCGTGCGGTGATCATCGCCCTGTACCTGGTCGCGCCAAAAACGGCGATGACCTTCTACATCCTGGCCGCCGCCCTCGGCTTCACCTGGCTGGCCACGGTGCCGCCCACCGCCGGCCTGGTCGGCAAGCTGTTCGGCACGCGCTACCTGGCCACGCTGTTCGGCCTGACGCTGCTCTCGCACCAGATCGGCGGCTTCTTCGGAGCCTGGCTGGGCGGCCTGTCGTTCGTGCACTTCGGCGACTTCAGCTGGATGTGGTATGCCGACATCGCGCTGGCGCTGGCGGCGGCCCTGGTCAACCTGCCGATCCGCGAAGCGCCCGTGGTGCGCGCCGCGGCGCCCCTGGCCAAGGCTTGAGCGTGGCGCGCGACAGCTGGGCTTACCGCGAAGTGGCCGTGCATTCGGTGCCGGATGCGCGCACCGGGCGCCTGCGCATCGCGCCGATGCCGGGGCAAGCCTTCGCGCCCTCGATGCGGGTGCAGTGCGCGCGCGCCCTGAGCGACCCGGCGCAGTATCCGCCCGGCACCCGGTTCCTGCTCAATGCCAAGCTGACCGACAGGCTCGGCGGCGAGCCCTTCCTGTTCGCCTGGCACGGCGACCCGGTGCAGGTGCTGAGCGCGGCTGCGGCGCGCAAATTCCTCAAGGCATTCCGGCGCGGCCGAATCTGAACGGCGGGCCGAGCCGCGCGCGCGGCCGCGGACGAAATTGGTTACCATCAGGATTTTGCAAACGAAGAAAGAGGGGATCGCATGGCATCGAAAAAAATCGCAATCGTGGTCGGCAGTCTGCGCAAGGATTCGTACAGCGGCAAGCTGGCGAATGCGATGCGCCAGCTGGCCGAAGGCAAGCTCGACATGGAAATCGTCGAGATCCGCGATCTGCCCATGTATGACCAGGACATCGACACGGCAACGCCGCCGCCGGCCTATACCGCCTTTCGCGAGCGTATCGCCGCCGCCGACGGCATCCTCTTCGTCACCCCGGAATACAACCGCTCGGTACCGGGCGCACTGAAGAACGCGATCGACGTCGGCTCGCGCCCTTACGGCAAGGCCGCCTGGAGCGGCAAGCCCTGCGCCATCGTCAGCCAGTCGCCGGGCGCGCTCGGCGGTTTCGGCGCCAACCACCACCTGCGCCAGATGCTGCCCTTCCTGAACATGCCGGCCATGCCGGCGCCGGAAGCCTATCTCGGCGGCATTGCCGACAAGTTCGACGGTGAGCGGCTGAGCGATGAATCGCTGCGTTCCTTCCTGCAAACTTTCGTCGACGCGTTCGCCGCCTGGGTCGAGCTTCACGGCTGAGCCTGCCCCTGCTGCACACGTTTGAACGGCCCCGTTACCGGCAGGTAGCGGGGCCTTTTTATTTCCCTGAGGCTTGTTTTCCCGTTCGCGCTTCCGCTTGCCTTAGCCGTGCACTTTTGATTTAGCGCAAACAGGGGATGTCGTGCTGCCTTAGCCTTGTGGCTTCGCGTCGGAGACGCCCGACCCTTTCGGGTCAGACATCTCCGGGCGACCTGTCGACGCGGACCTGCGGGCCGTGTGCCGGACAACTCCTATAACCACTACCCATGAATGAGGCAACGCATGTATCCATTCTCCCAATCGGTAACTCCTGCAGTGCGTACCCACCTGGACGCACAGACTGCCTTCCTGAACGATATGTCGAAGTCGCTGTTCCAATCCTTCCAGCAAATGTGCAACCTGAACATCCAGCTGGTGCAAACGATGCTCGAAGAAACGGCGCTGGCCGGCCAGCAAATCATGACGGCCGACCGCCAGAGCGAAGTACTGAGCGCCGCCGCGTCGCGTGCCCAGCCTGCCACTGAAAAACTGCGCGCCTACCAGCAGCACATCTCGAAAGTCGCGGCCGACGCCCAGGTCGAACTGGCCCGCGTCACCGAACAACACGTGCAGAAAACCACCCAGACCGCACGCCAGCTGGCCGACGAAGTGGCCCGCAACGCTACCGAAGAAACCCAGCGCGGCCTGCGCCAGGGCCAGGACAACCTGCAGCGCTTCGTCGATCCGTTCAAGACCGGCAATGGCCAGGATCGTCAGAGCACTGCCCCCGGCAGCGCCAGCATGCAGCAAGCCAGCCCGTCCACTTCCCAGACTGGCAAGGGCGCCCAGCAGCACGGCGCATAAGCGCAGACGCAAGTCCGGTCATTGATGCACGCGCCGCGCGCCGGCGCGCCGGCGCGAGGGGAGGGCGGAACCAGTCCGGCCGGATGTTTCCTCCTTCCTTGCCACTAAGCTAGTTGCCGCCTTCGTCCTGCCGTTCGCGGTCGAGCTCCGCCTTCATGGCGGCCACGTCGGCCAGGAACGCGTCCACGCTGTCGTCCCCGGTCGCGCGCATTTCCGGCGGCAGCAGCACCGACATATACAGTTCGTCAGCCAGGCGGCCGTTGCGCTGCTCGTTGCTGATCAAGACCAGTCCCGAGCCCAGCACCGCCAGCGCCGCGCAGACGATGGCATAGCGTTTGCGTGGCTCGGGCTTTACCGTCGTCAGGTGGAAGTACACCATGCCCGCCACCAGCAGGATCGCCACGTGCGAGCCATAGCGGGTGAAGACTTCGATCGAATATGCATAGCCGACGGCGGAAGACGCCAGCCGGAACAGCATCAGGGCGGCGATCCCGCAGCCAAACACGAACAGGTGGCGCCCAAGCCGCGCGTGGCGCCCGAACAGGCGGTTGCCGAAGGCCCACAGGGCGCTCCAGAGCAGCCCGGCGCCCAGGCCGTACGCCAGCGCCAGCAGGTAGCGAAAGGGCCGGAAAGCCTGGGTGTCGGCCAGCCACATCGTGAACAAGGCGACGGCCGCCACCAGCAGGGCGCCGGCCAGCCCCGGCGCGCCGCCCTCCCAGCCGTGCATGGTGCGGTCGACCAGTTCCCCCGGCACCGGGAAATCCGCAGCGCGGATGCGCAGGGTGGTGTGGCCGAGCCGCACGACGGTGTTCCCGGTCAGCACCAGCCTGCCGGTCCGTTTGCCCGCGTGGTTGATGCCGTTGCGGGTGCCGAGATCGGTCAGCAGCAGCGCGCCATCGTCGCCCGCCGCGACCAGCGCATGGCGTGGCGCGGCATAGGCGTCGTCGAGGATGTAATCGTTGTCGTAGCCGCGCCCGATGCGGATCGGTAGCTGGTCGACCCGGTGCCGGTGCAGCACGTCGCCATTGCGGGCGAGGGTTTCGATGAACCACGGACCCTTCATGCGCACACGCTCATAACTTGCCGCTGCGCCCGAGCGCGTTCAGGAAGGCGCGCGCAACGCGCATGCCGTTCTCGTAGGAGACCCCGGCGACGTCGAGCCGGCTTTGCAGGCTGGCCTGCGCATTGTCGGTGCTGGCAGTCAGCAGCGTGAAGTTGTACAGGCCCGGAAATTTGCGGTAGGCGCGCACGCAGGTCACGGCGCGCAGCGGCAGCGTATTCGAATGCACGAAGCGCTCGCTGCACAGCGGTCCGGTCAGGCGTGCGTCGCGCGTATTGCCCAGGCGGTCGAGGCCGAACTGGCTGCTGGCCAGGGCCGCGAAGCGCAGCGGGTGCAGGGTCGCCGAGCGCAGGTAGAGGTGGGTCATCGAGACCTGGCCGGTCTGCTGGGTGTCCGAGACATAGATCGCCGACTCCATCGCGCAGCTGAGCGTGTCCGAGCTGAACGAGGCTTCCGGCATCGCGTTCGAGCGGCCCCAGCAGCGAACCTGGCCGGATTCGCGCACCGGCACCAGATAAGGGCCCATGTTCTTGATCGCGAACGGGCTGTCGAGCAGGCGCCCGACCATGGCGCGCTGGTGCGCCAGCAATTGCTCGGCGATCAGGGGGTTAAAATCCTTGGGCGTTGTGCGCTGCGCGGCGACCCGGCGCAGCAATTCCTGCGCGTATTTCACCGGCACCAGAAAGCTGACCGCCTCGCCGTCGCGCCGCTTCGAGACATTGATCCCGGCAACCGTGCCGGTCGAGGTCACGCTCGGCCCG
The DNA here is from genome assembly GCF_059134155.1 of Massilia sp. FBCC-B171. Taxonomy (NCBI): domain Bacteria; kingdom Pseudomonadati; phylum Pseudomonadota; class Betaproteobacteria; order Burkholderiales; family Oxalobacteraceae; genus Massilia; species Massilia sp. FBCC-B171. Next base: position 1,900,618 of record NZ_CP101443.1, read on the forward strand.
CCGCTCATGCCCGAATTGATCGGGCCGCTGAAGATGAGCTGGTCGTAGAAGCTGCGGCTGACCACGCCGTTGTACGCCCCTTCGGAGATGGCGAAGCCCAGGTCGAGCGGATTACCGAGCGAATACAGGTCCTGGCCCTGGATCAGTTTCACCGGCTTTTCGGGCACGATGAAAAAACCGCTGCCCTGGCGGTTCACGCGCAGCACGGCCAGGTCGTGCAGCACGTCGACGGCCAGCAGTTCGACCGGCCCGCGCTTGCCGTCGGTGTCGACGAACTCGCCGGCATACACCTTCGGGTCCAGCGCCATCTGCGACACCACGTGGTAATTGGTCAGCACCAGGTTGCTCGTGCCGACCAAAAAGCCCGAGCCGACGGTGGACTGGGTGCGCCCGTTACGCAGCAACATGCGAATTTGCAGCAGGTCGGCCTGGGCCGACGAATACAGCTGCTGGGCGGCCGACGAGGGCGGCGGCAGGGGCGTCGTGGTGTCGAGCTCGCCTGGGCCGGGCGCGGGCGGTGTGGTGGCGGGAGGTGTGGCCGGCGGGACCGCTTGTGGCGGAACAGGAGCTTGGGGCTTGGCCGCATCCGGCAGCGTGCCGGCAGGGGCGGCGACAGCGGCCCCCAGCCAGCAGGACAGCAGCAGGCCGGCAGAAACGGTCATGGCGGTGGCAAGGGTGCAGGCACCGCCGCCCCGCCGCCCTGAATCGATCGCAGTCATGGACTGCTATCTTGCCACCATACTAATTAGTCTGCAGAACGTTACAGTTCGCCATCTTCCGCCACGATTGCGGCCGGCAGGTTCATCATGTGGCCGAGCTTGGCCTGTTTGGTGTTCAGGTAGCTGTTGTTGAAGGCGTTGCGGTTGACCAGCAGCGGCACGCGTTCCGTCACCTCGATGCCCAGGCGCGTGAGGGCGTCGATCTTGCGCGGGTTGTTGGTCATCAGCTTGACCTGCTTGATGCCGAACTGTTCCAGCATCGGCAGGCACAGTTCGTAGTTGCGGGCGTCGGCATGAAAGCCCAGCTGCAGGTTCGCTTCGACCGTGTCGGCGCCGGCTTCCTGCAGGCGGTAGGCGCGGATCTTGTTGACCAGGCCAATCCCGCGCCCTTCCTGGCGCAAATAGAGCAGCACGCCGCGGCCCTCGGCGGCGATGCGTTTCAGCGCGCCCTCGAGCTGGGCGCCGCAGTCGCAGCGCTGCGAAAACAGCACGTCGCCGGTCAGGCATTCCGAGTGCACACGCGCCAGCACCGGCTCGCCGCTGCCGATGTCGCCCAGCGCCATCACCAGGTGCTCCTTGCCCGTCGAATGTTCGACGAAGGCGTGCAGCGTGAACTGGGCCCAGGGCGTGGGCAGCGCGCAGGACGTGACGTAGTCGAGCAGGGGATCGGCGGGCGTGGCAATGTTGGACATGCTGTGGTCTGTTGCGGTGGATGTAACCGTCAAGTATAAGAGAAATCGGCCGCGGCCGTGCGCCTGGCGCCGGGGCCCCTCGCGGCCGCTCGTGGCGCACCATGGGTGCATGGTACTCTTGCGGGACAGGAAATCACCCGATACCCATGGACCGTTCCCCGAATTCCCTTCCCGATCAAATGCCGGCCCCCCTGGAAAACGCGCCGCGGCGCCCCGCACGGCGGGGCCTGGGCACCTGGCTGGCGCTGGCCTTCTCGCTGTTGTCGATTTTCCTGACCGTGCTGATGGTCGAAGTGGTCGACGTGGCCGCCACCAGGCAGGTCGAAACCAGCATCGGCCAGGGCCTGCGCGAACTGGCCCTGCAAACGGCGGACAAGCTCGATCGCGGCATGTACGTGCGCTACCGCGAGGTGAAGCTGCTGGCGCAGCGGCGCGACCTGCTGCCCTCCAGCGGCAGCCTCGAGCAGCGCCGCGCGGCCCTCGACACCATCCAGCAATCCTACGATTACTACGACTGGATCGGCATGGCCGGCCTCGACGGTCGCGTGCAGGTGGCCGGGCGCGGCCTGCTGGAAGGGGCCGATGTCTCGCAGCGGCCGTGGTTCCGCAACGCGCTCAAGGGCATCAACGTGGGCGACGTGCACGAAGCGGTGCTGCTGGCCAAACTGCTGCCAAGCCAGCAAGGCGAGCCGCGCCGCTTCGTCGACATCGCCTTTCCCTACAAGGATGCCGAGGGCAAGACGCTCGGCGTGCTGGGCGCGCACCTGTCCTGGCAATGGGCGCGCTCGGTCGAACGCTCGGTGATCGCGCCGCTCGCCGCGCGCGGCAAGGTCGATGCCCTGATCGTCGGCAGCGACGGCACCGTGCTGCTGGGGCCATCAACGCTGCAGGGCCGCAAGCTCGACCTGCCCAGCCTGCGCGCGGCCCAGGGCCAGGACGCCGGCTACCTGGTCGAACGCTGGCCGGACGGCGCCTCCTACCTGGTCGGGTTCAGCCGCAGCCGGGGTTTCGACGCCTATCCGGGACTGGGCTGGACGGTGCTGGTGCGCCAGGCCGAACTCGAAGCCTTTGCCCCGGCACGGGCGCTGCGCGAGCGCGCGCTGTGGAGCGGCGTCGGCCTGGCCCTGGTGTTTTCCCTGGTCGGCGTGATCGTCGCGCATTACATCACGCGCCCGCTCGGCCGCCTGGTGCAGGAGGCCGAGCGCATCCGCGGCGGCGAGAATTTGCAGCTGGCCTCGGGCGCGGGCAGCTATATCGAGGTCGAGACTTTATCGGCGACCCTGAACGCCCTGATCACCGACCTGCGCCAGCGCCGCCACGAACTGCGCGGCGCGAACGCCACGCTCGAAGCGCGGGTCGAGGCGCGCACCCAGGAACTCGAACGCGCGCTGGTGGCGGTGCAGGCCAGCGAACAGCGCATCGGCGCCATCGTCGAAGCGGCCCAGGATGCCTTCGTCGGCGTCGACATGCGCGGCCTCGTCACCGACTGGAACAGCGCCGCCGAGCGCATGTTCGGCTGGAAGCGCTCCGAGGTGCTGGGCTGGCCGATGCCGGAACTGATCGTGCCCGAACGCTTCCGCCCGAGCACCTATAAAGCCATCGACATGGTGCGCAGCACCGGCTACAGCCCGCTGCTCGAGCGCCGCGTCGAGCGCACCGTGATCAGCCGCCAGGGCGTCGAATTCCCGATCGAGATGACCGCGGGCCTGGCCAGCGGCGGGCAGGGCAGCTTCTTCGCCGTCTTCCTGCACGATATCTCCGAGCGCAGGAAAATCGACCAGCTCAAAAGCGAATTTGTCGCCACCGTCTCGCACGAACTGCGCACGCCCCTGACCTCGATCCGCGCCTCGCTCTCGATGCTGGCCGACGGCATCGCCGGCGACTTGCCGCCCGACGTCGCCGGCCTGGTCGAGATCGCGCACCAGAGCTGCGAGCGCCTGGTGCGCCTGGTGAACGACGTGCTCGACATCCAGCGCATCGAAGCGGGCAGCATGCAGTTCGAGCGCCACGCCCAGCTGCTCTTGCCGGTCGCCGAGCACGCGTTGGCGGGCATGCAGGCCTATGCCGGGCAGATGGGCGTGCGCCTGGTGCTGGAATGCGAAGAGGGCGCACGCGCCTTGTCCGCCGCGATCGACCACGACCGCCTGGTGCAGGTGCTGACCAATTTGCTGTCGAACGCAATCAAGTTCTCGCCGCGCGGCACCACGGTCACGCTGGCACTGTGCGAACACGCCCGCGGCGCGCGCCTGTCGGTGCGCGACCAGGGCGCCGGCATTCCGGAAGCCTTCCAGGCACGCGTGTTCCAGCGCTTCGCCCAGGCCGACGGCGCCGATACGCGCCAGAAAGGCGGCACGGGGCTGGGCCTGTCGATCACCAAGAGCCTGGTCGAGGAGCATGGGGGGCAGATCAGCTTCGAGACGGCGCAGGGCGTCGGTACGACATTCAGGGTCGACTTGCCCCCCGCCGAGGGAGCGCAGCCGGCGTAGAACAGCTGGGGTCAGGTCTGACATTCGGACACGAGCTCGACAGTATTCCTGTAGCGGACCGCACTGCCATGGACGGCTCCGTGGAAGCGGTGCAGATCAAGCGCTGCGCTGCCAGTCACTTAGGCGCTGTCTGGCGAGACGCCGGGCGTCCTCATTGGCTTCGCCTGCGTCGTCGAACAGACTGACGCTGGAAACACGGTCCATGATTTTCCCGTCTTTTTTAATCACGCAAGTGGCAGAGTATTTGCCTGGATCACCGGGCGATGGCTGTGCCGTCGAGAGCAGCGTGTAGCCGCCGTGGATTTCAGTCATCCATTGCATTCGGATCGTCCATGAAAAGAGGGAGCGTGCGCCCCTAGCGCGGCCGGAACATCCGGAACAGCTGTTCCGGCCCGACCGAAAAGTAATCGGCTGGGCCACCGCCGCGCAGGATATGGCCGGCGCCGGCGGTATCGTAGACACCGTCCCTGAGCGAGGCTTGCGCGATGTGCACCCCCACGACTTCGCCCAACACCAGCCAGGTCGGGACGGCTTCCCCGCCGATGTTCTGCAGCTGGACGATTTGCGTCACCCGGCATTCGAAGGCGACGGGGCTTTCGGCCACGCGCGGCGGCCGGACCAGGCGCGAGGGCGCGGGCGTGAGGCCGGCCAGTGCGAATTCGTCGACCTCGGGGGCGACAGCCGCGCAGCTGATGTTCATCGCTTCGGCCAGGGGGGCGGTCGCGAGGTTCCAGACGAATTCCCCGGTTGCCTGGACGTTGCGCAAGGTGTCTTTTTCGCCGATGCTCGCAAACCCGACGATGGGCGGGACATAGTTGAAGGCATTGAAAAAGCTGTAGGGCGCCAGGTTCGGCACGCCCTCTTGGCTCAGGGACGAAATCCAGCCGATCGGACGCGGTCCGACAATCGCATTGAAGGGATCATGGGGGAGGCCGTGGCCGTGACGTGGCTCGTAGAAATGGATCGACATGGGAGGGATGTGCGGTGGCGAAGCCTGCAGGATAGCAGGCTGGCGTGCACATTGCCGGCCGGACCCGCGGCGGCCCGGCCGGCGCCCGGGACGCACTATGTGACGTTGATCGCGATCTTCCTGGGCTGCGCGTGCTGCGCTTTGGGAATCCGCAGTTTCAACACACCGTTCTTGAGTTCGGCCGTGGTCTGCTCGCCGTCGAGTTCCCTGGACAGGGCGAAGACCCTGCGATAGCGCTCCAGCCGGACCTCGGCGAAATGCGACTGCATCTGTTGCGGCAGGTCGAGTGCGACGCGGCCCTCGACGGTGAGCCGGTCGCGCTCGAGCTGCAGCGTCAGGCTGTCCCTGGACACGCCCGGCAAGTCCGCGTACAGGGTAATGCCGCCCGCGTCTTCGACGACGTCGACCGGCGGCAGCAGCGCCGGCTCGTCCTGGGCGGCGAGGTCCTGGCTGGAAGCCGTGGCCGGGACCTTGCCTCCGTTCGGGACCGCGCCTGCATTTGCTTGCGTGTCTTGACCAGCTTGCGTGGTCACATTGTTTTCGTCAGCCATGGTGCCCTCCCTTTGTCAGTGAACGTCGATGCGGCGTGGCTGCATTTCCTGCCGCCGTCTGACGCTGATATGCAGTACGCCATCCCGGCACTCGGCGCTGACGCCGTCCGGGTCGATGTCGTCGGGCAGGCTGACCACCTTGCGGAAGCGCCCGGCGAAACGTTCGTTGACGTGCAGGTTGACCTGCTCGTCCGCGCCGGCGAGTTCGGACTTGCGCTCGCCCGCCACGGTCAGCACGCCACGCTCGAGGTTGACGTCGATCGTGTCCGGATCGACGCCAGGGATGAAGGCATACACCTCGATGGACTGGGGCGTACTGCCGATATTCATTGTTGGAAATCCACCGCGCACGAGCCCCCGGATGTCGGGCTCCATGCCGAATACCTGCTGCATTTCCCGCTGCAGCCGGTCGAATTGCGAAAACAGGTCGCTGCGCATCATGGACGGAATCATGGTCTCCCTCTTTTGTGGATGAAGCACTGGATCGGACGCCTGGCGTAGGCGTGATGCCGCGCCAGGCACGCTCATCGACAGCGGGCCGCCAGGGGCAGCCACGCCGGACTCTGTTTAGACAGCGTCAGGAGGAAAAAGTCGCATGCTAGCGCCAGCCGTGCAGGGCGATCCCGCCAAAGCCCGGCCAGGCCGAGAAATCACGCTCAAGCAGGGGCAGCAGGGTGCGCAGCGCGTCTCGCTTGCCGTGAAAGCTGGTGGCGCCGCCATCCAGGGTCCGCTCGCCGGACAGGCGGTACAGCGTGCCGGCGGCTTGCTGCACTGGCCGGCGCAGCAGTACCAGCGTTTGTGCGTCGCCCGCCTGCGCCAGCAGCAGCGTGCCCGCTTCGCCGGGCTCGGCCTTGACGTAGCGCCGCTGCAGCTCGGGCGCCACACGGCCCGCCTCGAGCGCGATGCGCACCCGCTTGTTGTGCCGCGTGCCCCAGTCGAGGAAGGGGATGGCGAAGCGGACAATCTGGTCCACATCGGTACGGTAATCCATCACCGCCAGGCCGTCCGACACCTGCGCCAGCTGGTCGAGCAATTCCCGCTTGCCGTCCCACCAGAAGGGGACCACGAACTCGAGCGGCATGCCCTCGGCGGCGGCATGCAGGGCGCGCGCCATCGCCAGGTATTCGCGGTCGCGCTCTTGCGCGTCGAGCACGGCGTCGGCGAGCAGATAGGGTTCGACGTCGAACTGCAGCGCGCGCAGCTTTTCGCTCGGCTGGGCAGCGCGGTTGTAGGCGGCGTAGGCGCGCACGCGCGCGACGGTGGCGGCGCGCTGCGAGGGCAGCACCATGTGCGGGTCGCCTTCGACCGGCGTGACGGCGATCCCGGCGCGCCCGGCACGGTGCACGAAGGCGGCCAGCTTCGCCGGGTCGCGCACCTTCGCGCCTATGAGCGGCACGACAATGAACAGCTCCTTCAGCTTCTCCTGCTTTGCCCAGGCCAGCAGCGCCTCGCCTTCATCGCGCCAGGACGTGCGCTCCCAGATCCAGGCGGCGCGCGGCTGCGCCTTGCCTGGAACCGGTTCCAGCGCCAGATGCTCGAGCGTGAGCGTTGCGGCCTGCGCCGGGCACAGGATCACGAACTGGCGCCAGGTGGCGCGCTCCAGTCCCGCCGGCAGCGCCAGCGCGGCCCGGCTCTCGGCAGGGAGCAGGGTGCCAAGGTCATGCGCCGTCTCGCGCGCCGCAGAGGCGGCGTCGCCCGCTTGCAGCGCGAACGCTGCGCTGGCGCTGTAGCGCGCCGCCAGGCGCAGCTCGGCTAGCGGCAGCCGCCAGGGACCGTCGATCAGCACGCCGGCCGCACGACTTCCGGCGCTGCAGGCCAGCTGCAGCTTGCCGTCCGCTTGCGTAACACGCACCCGTTCCTCGACGCCGAAGGCGCGCACGCGGGCGCCAGGCAGCAGGTTCGATCGCAGCGGTGTCAAGCCGGGCGGCGGCGTGGCGCCGGGCTTGTCCGGTTGCGGCAGCTCGTGACTGGACGGTGTGAAGGGAGTCGTGCCGACCGGCCCGTACAACAGGATCGTGCGCGCGGGCTTGTCGCCCGGGCGCAGCAGGTACTGGCTTTCCACAAGAGCGGCATCGATCCCGAAGGGGCCGGCGTGTACGCAAGTCGACATCGCAAGCAGCAGGGTCGGGAGCAGGCGCTTCATGGCGACCGCGGCGGCACGCCTTCTTCGCCGATGCCCTTGCGTTTCATCGTTCCCCAGGTCGATTCCTTCTGGCGCAGCCAGCGCCACAGGCCCACCAGGCGCCAGTAGGTGTTCAACTGGCGGTAGCCGAAGTTCTCGAGGATCACGATCAGCCCCAGCATCAGGAGCTGCTTGCCGCGTGGGTAAAGGTGGAAGGACATCTCTTCCAGCAGCAGGCCCGAGGCCGACAGCAGGATGCCGAGGCCAAGTGCGACGAAGAGGAAGGCGCCGAAGGCCTCCCAGGAAATCGCGCCGGTCAGAAATGCAAACACCATGAAGATGTAACCGCCCAGCTCAATGACCGGTCCCAGCCACTCGAAGAAGAGCATGAAGGGGAAGGCGACCCAGCCGGCCACGCCGCCGTTACGCGAGAACATCAGGCCCCAGTTCGCGTTCAGGCTTTCGGCCAGGCCCCGCTGCCAGCGCACGCGCTGGTTTTTCAGGGTGGCGAGATCTTCCGGGGCTTCGGTCCAGCAGACCGGGTCGGGCACGAATTCGATGCGGTAGGGCTGGCCCTTCGCGCGCAGGGTGCGGTGCATGCGCACGACGAGCTCCATGTCTTCGCCGATGGTGTCGGGGCGGTAGCCGCCGGCCAGCACGACGGCGTCCTTGCGGAAGATGCCGAAGGCGCCGGAGATGATCAGCATGCCGTTCAGCGCCGACCAGCCGAGGCGCCCGAACAGGAAGGCGCGCAGGTATTCGACGACCTGGAACAGGGCCAGGGGACTTCTCGGCAGGCCGACCTTGGTGAGGAAGCCGCCCGAGATCTCGCAGCCGTTGGCCACGCGCACGGTGCCGCCGGTGGCGACCATGGTCGGGTCGCGCAAGAAGGGCTCGGTGACTTTCGCCAGGCTGTCGCGCTGCAGGATGGAGTCGGCGTCGACCCCGCAAAACAGCGGATAGCGCGAGGCGTTGATGCCGGCGTTGAGCGAATCGGCCTTGCCGCCGTTGACCTTGTCGATCACGCGCACGTTCGGGTAGCGCGTCGAGCGGTAGATCTGGCGCACCTCTTTCGTCGCAATCGTGCGGCGGTAGGCTTCGGGGAAGGGCAGCAGCGCGAATTCGCGTTTCAATACGTCCAGCGTCGCGTCCTTCGAGCCGTCGTTGATCACCACGATCTCGAATTCGGCATAGCTCAGCTGCAGCATCGAGCGGATCGAAGCGGCGATCGTCGCTTCTTCGTTATACGCCGGCACCAGGATGCTGACCGGCGGCTCGAGGCCCGAGTAGGCGCGCGGCAGGTCGCCCAGGAACTGCTCCTGCCCGCGCCGGTGCAGGGCGCGCAACGAAAACAGGTTCAGCAGCAGGTAGCCGCCATTGAGCGCCACGAAAAAGCAGAGCACGAACCAGGTGATGAAGGCGACGAGGAGATTATCGGTATGCATGCACGCCATTCATGGTTGGGCAAAGATCATGAGCGCTATTCATACTGCCGCGCTTTCGGCCATCGCCTGCGACAGCATGTCGGCGGCGAAGCGGTCGCTCAGGCCGGCGCGCAGGGCTTCCAGGTCGGCGCGCGACAGGGCCGGCAGTTCCAGCAGCGCCTCGGCGGCGCGGTAGCGCACCCACCACTCGCGGTCGCCAAGCAGGGTCACCAGGCGCTCGGCGTCGCCCCGTTCGCCAACGCGGCCGAGGGCGCGCGCCGCCTGCACCCGCACCTGCCAGTCCTCGTGCCCCAAGAGCATGCGCACCTCGGCCAGGGTCTCGGGCGTGCGCACGCCGCGCAGGCCGGCGATCACGACCGGCATCGAGGCGCTGGTCAAGGCCGCTTTCAATACGCCGGCCGGCAGCGTCACGTGCAGCGCCTCGGCAATGCGCAGCGCGCGCGGCAGCTTGTCCTCGCCCAGGCGCGGCAGTTCGCGCGCCAGCGCGGCGGCGGCCGGCTCGACGGCCTGCTGCAGGATGCCGGCGGCCAGCGACAGCGCCCATTCCTCGCGCGCGATAAACAGCGGCACCATGTAGTCGGCCGCGGCTTGCGGGTCGATCCGCACCAGCGCCCACAGGGCCGTCAGCGAGACCGTGTTGTCGGGCTGTTCGGCCATGCGCAGCAGGTCGTCCCAGGCATTGCGGTCGTGCAGGTGGCCCAGCACCAGGGCAGCGAGCAGGCGCGCCGGACGGCTGCCGCGTCCGAGCAGGCCGCGCGCATAGGCATCGAGCCCGAGGCGGCGCGCGACGTCGTTGAGCGCCTCGTTCGCTTCGCCGCGCAGGGAACCCTGCAGGTGCGCCCACAGGCGCAGGAAAGGCAGGCGCTCGGCGCGGCCGAGGGGCGGCAGGGTGGCCGGCATGTCGCCGACGACGGCGGCGTTGAGCAGCGGGCGCCAGCGTTCCAGGGCGCGCGCATCGCTGCGCTGGCGCCGCCGCAGCAGCATGCGCATGGCGATGATCTGCACGGCCAGAAGCAGGGTCAGCACGAGCGCACAGAAGCCGGTCCAGAGCGCAGCGGAGATGAAGGCGTCGGGGTTGGTGGCCGGGGTCAATGTAATCTGGCGCGCGGCGCCCCGGTCACACCGGGCGCAGGAAGCGGCGCACCCGTGCCAGCAGTTCCTGCGGCTGGAACGGTTTGATGACGAAGTCGCTGGCGCCGGCGTCGAGCGCGCGCACGGTGTCGCGTTCGGTGTTCTTGGCCGTCAGCATCAGCACCGGCACCTCGCGCCAGGCTGCCTGGGATCGGATCAGCTGGACGATCTCGAAGCCGTCGACATAGGGCAGCATCACGTCGAGCAGGACCAGCGCCGGCGGCGCCGAGGCCGTTATGTGCTGCGAGGCGGCGCGTCCGTCGGCCATGTGCACGACCTGGTAACCCTGCCGTTCCAGCATGAAGCGCAGGACTTGCGAAATGTGTTCGTCGTCCTCGACGACGAGGACGGTAGGGGCCGCGGCCGGATCTGCTTGCATGCGCTGTGGATGACGGTGGGAGTGTGAGGCGATTATAGCCAAAGGGCAGGCGCGGCGCTGCTGCTGCGTTGCCGCCCGGCAACGGTACGCGTCAGCGGCCGCGGCGCAGGGGATCGAGCAGGCCGCGCAGGTCGTTGTGATCGAGTTCGTACATCAGGGCCAGCAACTCGCCCAGTTCGCCGCGCGGAAAGCCTTCGCGCGCCATCCAGCCGAGATAATGGCCGGGCAGGTCGGCGATTTTGCGCCCTTCGTACTTCCCGTAGGGCATGTCGCGTGTCAGCAGCAGGAGCAGGTGTTCGGGTTTCATCGTGGCGCTACTTTAGCAAAGTCAGTGAAAGAGGTAGCATGAATAACCAATGGGAGAACAGCCATGAACGACGAATTCGACCTCGACCGCTTCGTCAACGCCCAGGACCCCGTGTATTCCGAGGTCCTCGCCGAGCTGCGTACGGGCAAAAAGCGCACGCACTGGATGTGGTTCGTCTTTCCGCAGATCGCAGGCCTGGGCACAAGCGAGATGGCGCGCCGCTATGCGATTCGTTCCAGCGACGAGGCAGCCGCCTATCTCGCCCATCCCGTGCTCGGGCCGCGCCTGCGCGAATGCGCGCGCCTGGTCGCCCTGCACCGGGACATGGAGGCAAGGGTAATCTTCGACAGCCCCGACGACCTCAAATTCCATTCCTCGATGACGCTGTTTAACGACATCGCGCCCGACGAGGCCGTATTCCAGACCTGCCTCGACCAGTTCTTCGACGGCCGTCCCGACCCGGAGACCCTGGCGCGTTTGTAAGCTTCTCATTCGGCCGCTTGCCGGACGCTGCGCCACGCGCGGGCAAAACCGATGTTGTGCGTATAATCCGCGGGGTGTCTGTCCTCTCTTATCAGAAAATAAAAATCTATGGCTTCATCCTCCGATAACATCAGCATGGCCGTGTTCTGCGACTTCGAAAACGTCGCACTGGGCGTACGCGACGCGAACTACGAAAAATTCGACATCAAGCCGGTGCTCGAACGCCTCCTGCTCAAGGGCAGCATCGTCGTCAAGAAGGCGTATTGCGACTGGGACCGCTACAAGGGCTTCAAGTCGACCATGCACGAAGCGAATTTCGAGCTGATCGAGATCCCGCACGTGCGCCAGTCGGGCAAGAATTCGGCCGACATCCGCCTCGTCGTCGATGCCCTCGACCTGTGCTACACCAAGTCGCACGTCAACACCTTCGTCATCATCAGCGGCGACTCCGACTTTTCCCCATTGGTCTCGAAGCTGCGCGAAAACGCCAAGCAGGTGATCGGCGTGGGCGTGAAGCAGTCGACCTCCGACCTCCTGGTGGCGAACTGCGACGAATTCATCTTCTACGACGACCTGGTACGCGAAGTTAGCCGCGCCGCCGCCAAACGCAAGGAAGTGCAAGAAGCACGCAAGGCCACCCCGCAGAACAACAAGCGCCCGAGCGACGACCGCCGCAAGGAAGAACTCGAAGCGCGCAAGACGCAGGCGCTCGAGATGGTCGCCGAGACCTTCGATGCGCTCGTGTCCGAACGCGGCGACACCGGCAAGATCTGGGCTTCGCTGCTGAAGGACACCCTGAAACGCCGCCGTCCTGAGTTCTCCGAGGTGTATTACGGCTTCCGTACCTTCGGCAACCTGCTCGAAGAAGCGCAGGCGCGCGGCATGTTCGAATTCGGCCGCGACGAAAAGTCGGGCACCTATGTCTTCCGCAGCAGTGGCGCCAACGCGGCCCAGCAGGGCGAGGGCGCGAACCTGGCCGAGCCGGCGCTCGAGGGCGTCCAGCTCGAGGACGCGGCGCTGCCGGTCGAAGCGAAGGAAGAGAGCAAGGGCAAGGGACGCACCCGCGGCGGGCGTGGCCGCAAGAACACCCGTGGCGAAACCCCGTTCGTGGCGGTGACGCCGGACGAGGTGGCCCAGGTGGACGAGCCGACGGTGGCCGAGGTCGCCGAAGCCTGGCCGGAACCGATTGCGGCGCAGGAAGCGGTGCCAGAGGCCGAACCGGTGGTCGAGGAAGAAGCCCCGGCCGCCAAGAAGGAACGCCGCCGCGCCCCGCGCAAGGCGGCTGCGAAGAAAGGCGTGCCGGTGGAAGCCGCAGCCGAGTTGCCGCAGGTTGATGCAACGCCGGCCCCGGTGCCGGTGGCCGAGATCGCAGCGCCCGTCGCCGCGGTCGCGTTCGACGACGAAGAGGACGAGGACGTCTTGCCTGGAGACGTGAACGGCAACGTCGCACCGGGCGCGGGCGGGGCTTCCCGCTCGGGATCCGGCCGTGGCGCCTCAAGCCGTCCGGCATCGAAATCGGCCGGCAAGGCGCCACGCAATGCCGCCAGCAAGCCAGCGGCGCCGCGCAGCCGCCGTCCAGCCAAGCCGAAGGCGACGCCGGACAATAGTTAAGCACGCAAGCGAGCGTTTGCCGCATGAAGCCGGCCTGGGACGCAACCCGCCCCAGGTCTGGTGGTCTAACCGATTGATCACATATTTGTGGTGAAAGGAACTCTCATGCGTGCGCTTGCCGGAATGCTGCTGTCCATTGCCCTCCTCACACCACTTGCCCAGGCGGCTCCCCCCTCGCCCAAGGCAGACCATCCCATCCTCGGCATCTGGCGCCTGGCGCTGCCCGAACTGCGCTGCGTCGAAACCTACCGCTTCCGCGGCGACGGCACCACCCTCGTCACCAGCAAGGAAGAAGTCTCCGAAAGCGAATTCCAGATTCCCGACGTGCCCAACGCAAAAGGGTTTTATAAACTCGAGGACCGCATCGTGAAGGACAACGGCAAGAAGGACTGCTCGGGCGAGATCATGAAGGTCGGCACCAAGGCCACCAATTTCCTGCGTTTCCACCCGTCGGGGGAGCTGTTCCTGATGTGCAGCGACGAGACGATGGAGGCGTGTATCGGGCCGTTCGAGCGGGTGGAGGGCGAGGAGGCGTGATGGTTTCGTAAGGGGCGTCCGCCAGCGACATTCGCAACCGACATGGCTGCGCTTCCCGTACGGGTGTATATTGCTGGCGAAACATCAACACCCCACGGAAATACATGTCCCCGGTTCTTCTTTTCTGCATCCTCATCGGCTATTTCGCGCTCCTGCTGGGCGTCGCCTGGGTCACCTCCCGCAACGCCAACAACGACAGCTTCTTCATCGGTAACAAGAGCAGCAACTGGATGCTGGTCGCCTTCGGCATGGTCGGCACGACCTTGTCCGGCGCAACCTTCATCAGCGTGCCCGGCGCCGTCGGCAAGGATGCCTTCGGCTATGGCCAGATCCTGATCGGCTATGTGTTCGGCTATATCGCGGTGGCCTACATCCTGCTGCCCCTGTACTACCGCCTGAAACTGACCTCGATCTACCATTACCTCGACGTGCGCCTGGGGCGCCGCGCCTACCAGAGCGGGGCCGGCTTCTTCATCGTTTCGCGCCTGCTCGGTTCGACCGCGCGACTTTACCTGGTGGTGAACATCCTGCAGGCCATCATTCTCGATAGCCTCGGCATCCCGTTCTGGGCCACGACCCTCGTGATCCTGGCCATGATCCTGATGTACACCTACCAGGGCGGCGTGAAAACCATCGTCTGGACCGATACCCTGCAGACGAGTTGCATGCTGTTCGGCCTGTTCGCCTGCGTCTGGTTCCTGCTCGATGCACTGGACATGTCGGTGTTCGAAAGCCTGAACCAGATGCAGTCGCAAGGCCTGGCACGGATCTTTACCTGGGATTTCGACAGCCCCAACTTCTTCTGGAAGCAGTTCATCGCCGGCATCTTCATCGTGCTGACCATGACCGGCATGGACCAGGAAATGATGCAGAAGACGATCTCGGTGAAAACCCTGGCCGACTCGCAAAAGAACCTGCTCAGCCTCACGGTCGTGCTGGTGGTCGTGCTCTCGTCCTTCCTGTTCCTGGGCGGGCTGCTCTACCTGTACGCGCCGCTGGCGGGGCTCACGGCCAGCGGCGACAAGATCTTCCCGGCAGTCGTCATGGGCCATTTGCCGGCGGCGGTGCAGATCATCTTCCTGATCGCGCTCGTCTCGGCCCTGTTCCCGAGCGCCGACGGGGCGATCACGGCGCTGACCTCCACCTTCTGCATCGACATCCTCGGCATCAAGCGCCGCCCCGATCTCGACCAGGCAGGGCAGGAGCGCCTGCGCCGCCACGTCCACTTGGGTTTTGCCGCGCTGTTCCTGGTGCTGGTGCTGGGCTTCAAATGGATCGACGAGCCGAGCATGATCGTGGTGATCCTAAAGCTGGCCGCGTATACCTACGGGCCGCTGCTGGGCCTGTTCGCCTTCGGCATGCTGACGCGGCGCACGCTGACCGACCATCTGGTGCCGTTCGTGACGATCGGCGCGCCGATTCTTTGTGCAATTCTTGAGTTCAATCAGCAATATTTGCTTGGGAGCTATCGCTTTGGTCTTGAACTGTTGATGGTCAATGGCATACTCGTATACACCGGCCTGTTTGCGATTTCGCACAAAGAGGCGGCAGACAAACACGCGCTGATTGCTGACCTACCTTCGGCCTGACCTTCTTTAATAAAGTGGAGTTCCGATGTCCTTCAAGCCCTTGACTTCCCTGCGCCGCGGATTCGGCATGTTCTGGCGTGGCCTGGATGCCACCCGCCGCTTCGTGCTCAACATGCTGTTCCTGGCCATCGTGATCGCCTTGCTGGTGGCGATGTTCAGCGGCGGCGTCAAGCCGCTCGGCAACAAAACCTCGCTCGTGCTGGAATTGCGCGGCGACCTGGTCGAAGAGCACAGCGGCGACCTGCGCGATGCCTTGCTCTCGAACGTAGGCGGCGAGACGCGCCGCATGATCGAGCTGCGCGACCTGCTGGTGGTGCTCGACGCCGCCGCCAAGGACAAGAACATCGGCAGCGTCTACCTGATGCTCGACGAGTTCGACGTCGGCGGCCTGGCCATGCTGCACGAGGTCGGCGCGGCGATCGACCGCGTCAAGGCGGCCGGCAAGCCCGTCATCGCCTGGGGCGGCAGCTTCGACCAGAAGCGCTACCTGCTCGCTTCGCACGCCAGCGAAGTCTATGTGCACCCGATGGGCATGGTCCTGATCGAAGGCTTCGGCCGGCACCGCAATTACTACCGCGACGCGCTCGACAAGCTGGGCGTGACGGTCAACCTGATGAAGGTCGGCACCTATAAAAGCTTCGCCGAGCCTTACATCAGCAACGGCCCCTCGCAGGCGGCGACCGAAGCCGATACCTTCCTCTACGGCGCGCTGTGGGAAGGCTATACGGCGCAAGTCGAGAAGAACCGCAAGCTGTCCAAGGGCGCCATCGCACGCGGCGTCGAGCAACTGCCGCAGCTGATGGAAGCGGCGGGAGGCAATGCGGCCCAGGTGGCGCTGCGCGAAAAGCTGGTCGACGGCATCAAGACGCGCGATGAAGTGCGCGCCATGATGATCAAGCGCGGCGAGTACGAAGAATCGATCAAGAGCTTCCGCCAGGTCTCCTTCGGCGACTACCTCGCGCGCCACCCGCAGAAGAACTTCGGCGACGCGGTCGGCGTGATCGTCGCCTCTGGCGAAATCACCGAAGGGCAGGGCGGCCCGGGCGTCGTCGGCGGCGTTTCGACCGCCAACATGATCCGCCGCGCGCGCGAAGACGACGACGTCAAGGCAGTCGTGCTGCGCGTCGATTCGCCCGGCGGCAGCGCCTACGGCTCGGAGCTGATCCGGCGCGAACTGGAACTGACGCGCGCGGCCGGCAAGCCGGTCGTGGTCTCGATGGGCAATGTCGCCGCCTCCGGCGGCTACTGGATCGCCATGGCGGCCGACGAAGTCATCGCCGACCCGGCCACCGTCACCGGGTCGATCGGCGTGTTCGCGATCCTGCCGACGGCTGACAAGGTGGCCGACAAGCTGGGCGTGCGCACCGCCGGCGTCACCACCACCTGGCTGGCCGACGCCTACAACCCGCTGCGCCCGCTCGATCCGCGCTTCGGCCAGCTGATCCAGGCCAGCATCAACAACGTCTACCGGGAGTTCACCACCCGCGCCGCCGCCGCGCGCAAGACGACCCCGGCGAAGATCGACGAAGTCGGCCAGGGCCGGGTCTGGACCGGCGTGCAGGCCAAGGAACGCGGCCTGGTCGACACGCTCGGCAGCTATGGCGACGCGCTGCGCTCGGCCGCCAAGCGCGCCAAGCTGGGTGACGACTTCCGCGTGGCCTATGTCGAGCGTCCGGGCTCGAGCCTGGAGCGCTTCCTGTCGATGCTGGGCGTGTCTGCCAGCCAGGCCGTGAATATCCAGGTCAAGCTCGGCGTGCTGCCGGACGCCTTGCCGGCCGGTGCCGTGGCCGGCGTGGTGAAAGACCTGGGTTTCCTGTCGGAGCTGGCCGACGGCAAGAAGCCGTTTGCGGCCGTGACGCATTGCCTGTGCGAATTGCCTTGAGCATCGCGCGTAAAGGCGTGTAGCGGGTTTGTATCGGTTGTTACAAATCCCGCAGGACCCCGAACGGGCGCCGGATCACTCCGGCGCCCGTTTTTTCATGCATCCGCGCGCTACGTCTACCTATGGTGTAAAGGGGTGTAAAGACCAGGCTTCATCTTGCTTCCTGCGCTGAAATTCACCTCAGCGCTATGTACGTTACGAAACATATCCTTGCGGCGTGCCGTGCTACATTCCGAGCAAATTACTTGTGAATTTGTCAGCAAGCACGAAGAACATCAAGGACGAGCATGGACTCCACCGTTTCCCCGAACAAAACCCCGACCCCGACCCGCAACAAGAAGCGCGGCAAGCTGATCGGCTCCATCGTCGCCGTACTGGCCATGGTGGCGCTGGCCGCCCTGGCCTGGCACCTGACCCACCGCACGCCGCAAGGCGCCGGAGCGGCCGGGCCCGGCGCTGCCGGCGCGGGGGCGCGTGGCGGCGCGGGTGCCGGTGGCGGGCCTGGCGGCGGGGGCGGCGGCGGGGGCGGCGGGCGGCGCGGCGCGCCGGCCACCACGGTCGGGGTCGCGACGGCCGAACAGGTCGACATCCCGGTCACGCTCGAAGCGCTGGGCACGGTGACCCCGGCGGCCATCGCCACCGTGCGGCCGCAAGTGTCGGGCGTCCTCCAGAAGATCAACTTCACCGAAGGCCAGCTGGTACGCGCCGGCCAGGTGCTGGCCACGATCGACCCGCGCTCGTCCGAGATCGCGCTGCTGCAGGCCACCGGCCAGCGCCAGCGCGACGAAGCCCAGCTGGAAAGCGCGCGCCTGACGCTGTCGCGCTACCGCACCCTGCTCGAACAGGACTCGATCGCGCGCCAGGAAGTCGACACCCAGGCCGCCCTGGTCAAGCAGCTCGAGGCGACCGTCAAGACCGACACCGCGGCCGAGAACCTCGCGCGCCTGAACCTCAGCTACACCCAGGTGAAAGCCCCGATCGCGGGCCGCGTCGGCTTGCGCACGGTCGACATCGGCAACCTGGTCGGCAGCAGCGATGCCGCCGGCATTGCCGTGATCACCCAGTTCTCGCCGATCGACGTCGAATTCGCGGTGCCGCAAGACCAGGTGCCGGAACTGCAGGGCCGCATCGCCCAGAACGCGACGCTGGCCGCGACCGCGCTCGACCGCACCCGCAGCACCGCGCTCGCCACCGGCCGCTTCAAGGCGCTCGACAACCAGGTCGACGTGCAGACCGGCACCGTGCGCGCCAAGGCGCGTTTCGAGAATACGGACAACAAACTGTTCCCGAGCCAGTTTGTGAACCTGCGCCTGCAGGTGCGCACGATCGAGGATGCCGTCGTGGTGCCGGTGAACGCGCTGCGCCATGGCGCGAACGGCGACTTCGTGTACGTGCTCAATCCAAAGGAAAAGACGGTTGCGCTGCGCACGGTGACGCGCGGGCAGGCCACCGGCGACAAGGTGCAGGTGGCCACCGGCCTGAAGGCGGGCGAGCAGGTGATTACGGAAGGCGCCGACCGCCTGAAGGATGGCGCCAAGGTGACCTTGCCGGGCGATCGTCCGGCCGCAGGCGGCGCCGGCGGCCGCCAGGGTGCGCAAGGTGCGCAGGGCGAACGTCCACGCCGCCAGCAGCGCGAGGGAGCGGCGCAATGATGGCCCTTGTCGGGCACGAGGTGCATCGATGAGCCCCTCCGGCCCCTTCATCCGCCGTCCGGTCGCCACGGCCCTGCTGATGCTGGCCATCGTGCTGTCCGGCCTGGTCGGCTACAAATTCCTGCCCCTGTCGGCGCTGCCCCAGGTCGACTTCCCGACCATCCAGGTGCAGACCCTGTATCCCGGCGCCAGTCCCGAGGTCATGGCGCGCACGGTCACGGCGCCGCTCGAGCGCCAGTTCGGGCAGATGTCGGGCCTGTCGCGCATGAGTTCCACCAGCGCCGCCGGTGTTTCGGTCGTCACCCTGCAGTTCGGCCTGGGCCAGACGCTGGATGTGGCCGAGCAGGAAGTGCAGGCCGCCATCAACGCGGGCGGCTCGCTCCTGCCGGCCGACCTGCCGGCGCCGCCCGTCTACGCCAAGGTCAATCCGGCCGACGCGCCGGTGCTGACGCTCGCGATCACCTCGGACACCGTGCCCCTGACCGAAGTGCAGAACCTGGTCAACACGCGCCTGGCCCTGAAAATCAGCCAGGTCTCGGGCGTGGGTCTGGTCTCGCTCTCGGGCGGGCAGCGTCCGGCGGTGCGGATCCAGGCCGATACCGAGGCCCTGGCGACGTACGGCATGGGCCTCGATTCGCTGCGCACGGCGATTACGGCGGCCAACGCCAACAGCGCCAAGGGCAGCTTCGACGGCCCCACCCGCGCCTACGCGATCAACGCCAACGACCAGCTGGTGACGGTCGACGACTACAAGAACCTGATCGTCGCCTACCGCAACGGCGCACCGGTACGCCTGGGGAATGTGGCGCGCGTCGTCAACAGCGCCGAGAACGTGCGCCTGGGCGCCTGGGCCAACCTGAAACCGGCCATCATCCTGAACGTGCAGCGCCAGCCGGGCGCCAACGTCATCGCCACGGTCGACGCGATCAAGGAACGCCTGCCGGAACTGCAAGCGGGCTTGCCGGCCTCGCTGCGCCTGGACGTGCTGTCCGACCGCACCACCGGCATTCGCGCCTCGGTCGAACACGTGCAGATCGAACTGCTGCTGGCCGTGGCGCTGGTGGTGCTGGTGATCTTCGCTTTCCTGCACAGCATCCGCGCGACCGTCATTGCCAGCCTGGCGGTGCCGATCTCGCTGATCGGCAGCTTCGGGGTCATGTATTTGCTCGGCTACAGCCTGAACAACCTGTCGCTGATGGCGCTGACGATTGCCACGGGCTTTGTCGTCGACGACGCCATCGTCATGATCGAGAACATCGCGCGCTATATCGAGGAGGGCGAAAAGCCGATGGCGGCGGCCATCAAGGGCGCGGCGCAAATCGGCTTTACGATTATCTCGCTGACGGTGTCGCTCATCGCGGTGCTGATTCCGCTGCTGTTCATGGGCGACGTGGTCGGGCGCTTGTTCCGCGAATTCGCTGTCACGCTGGCCATCACGATCCTCATTTCGGGCCTGGTCTCGCTGACCCTGGTGCCGATGATGTCGGCGCGCTGGCTGCGCAGCCATGAAGAAGAAAAACCCGGCAAGTGGGCCGTCAAGACCCAGGCTTTTTTTGACCGCGTGATCCGCCAGTACGACCGCGGCCTGGACTGGGTGCTGCTGCGGCAGGGCTTGACCTTGATTGTCGCCGTCGCCACGATGGCGCTGACGGCGCTGATGTGGGCCTTCATCCCGAAAGGCCTGTTCCCGACCCAGGACACGGGCCAGCTGCAGGCACGCGTCGAGGCGCGGCAGGCGATCTCGTACGAGCGCATGGCCGAAATGCAGCAGGCCGCCGCGAAAGCGATTCTGGAAGATCCGGAAGTGGAGTCTTTAGCCTCCAATGTCGGAGTGGATGCCGCGAACAACACGATGCTCCACACCGGCACCATGCTGATCAACCTGAAACGCGACCGCGATGGCGACCCGATTGATATCATGACGCGCCTGAAGCGCCGCGTGGCGAACGTCGCCGGATTGACGCTCTACCTGCAGCCGACCCAGGACCTGACCATCGACGCCGAGAGCGGCCCGACCCAGTACCGTGTGTCGCTCGAGGGCGCCGACAATGCCACCGTGATCCAGTGGGCGAACAAGCTCGTGGCGCAAATGGCGCGCCAGAAGCAGCTGCGCAACGTCACCACCGACGCCGGCGCCATGGGTGCGGCCGCGGTGGTGCACATCGACCGCGATACCGCCTCGCGCCTGGGGATCACGGCCTCCACCATCGACGACGCGCTCTACAGCGCTTTTGGGCAGCGCATCGTCTCGACCATTTTCACGGAAACCAACCAGTACCGCGTGATCCTCGAAGCGCAGCAGGACGAAGCGATGTCGCTGCAGGCGCTGAGCCGCCTGCAGCTGCGCACCAGTTCCGGCGAACCGACGCCCTTGTCGGCGGTGGCGACGATCCGCGAAGAGCAGGCGCCGCTGCAGGTGACCCACGTGGCGCAGTACCCGGCCACGACCATCGGTTTCGACACCAGCAGCGGCACCTCGCTCGGCCAGGCGGTCGATGCGATCCGCGCCGCGGCAGTCGACATCAAGATGCCCGCTTCCGTCACCCTGAGCTTCCTCGGCGCCTCGGGCGCCTACGAAAACTCGCTGTCGAACCAGCTGTGGCTGATCCTGGCCGCCGTGGTCTGCGTCTACATCGTGCTGGGCGTGCTGTACGAGAGCTACATCCACCCGCTGACGATCCTCTCCACCTTGCCCTCGGCCGGCGTCGGCGCGCTGTTGGCGCTCTGGGTCACGGGGCAGGGCCTGGGCGTGATCGGCATCATCGGCATCATCCTCCTGATCGGCATCGTCAAGAAGAACGCGATCATGATGATCGACTTCGCGATCGAGGCCGAGCGCGACCAGGGCAAGACGCCGCTGGAAGCCATCCGCCAGGCCGCACTGCTGCGCTTCCGGCCGATTTTGATGACGACGCTCGCCGCCCTGTTCGCGGCGGTGCCGCTGATGCTGGGCTGGGGCGAGGGCGCCGAGCTGCGCCGGCCACTGGGCCTGGCCATCTTCGGCGGCCTGATCGTGAGCCAGATGCTGACACTCTTCACCACGCCGGTGATCTATCTCGCCTTTGACCGTGTGTCGCGCCGCTGGAGCGGCAAGGCGCCGGCCAAGCCGAGTACCAAACGCGAGGTTGGCGCATGAATTTGTCGAAGCCCTTTGTCCAGCGCCCGATCGCGACCGTCCTGCTGACGCTCGGACTGGCGCTGGCCGGCATCGGCGCCTTCTTCGTGTTGCCGGTCTCGCCGCTGCCGCAGGTCGACTACCCGACCATCTCGGTCTCGGCCTCGCTGCCTGGCGCCAGCCCCGAGACCATGGCCAGCAGCGTGGCCACGCCCCTGGAACGACGACTCGGCACCATCGCCGGCGTCAACGAAATGACCTCGAACTCGGGCAGCGGCTCGACCCGCGTCAGCCTGCAGTTCGACCTGAACCGCAAGATCGACTCGGCCGCACGCGAAGTGCAGGCCGCGATCAATGCCGCGCGCGCCGACCTGCCGTCGACCCTGCGCAGCAATCCGACCTACCGCAAGGCCAATCCCTCGGACCAGCCGGTGATCATCCTGGCGCTCACTTCCAAGTCGCGCACGCCCGGCCAGATCTACGATTCCGTCTCGAACATCGTCCAGCAGCGCCTGGCCCAGGTGCCGGGCGTGGGCGAGGTCGAGATCGGCGGCGGCTCGCTGCCGGCGGTGCGGGTCGAACTCAATCCCTATCAATTGAACCGCTACGGCGTCTCGGCCGAGGACGTGCGCGCCGCCATCCAGTCGAGCAATCCGAACCGCCCCAAGGGTGCGCTGGAAGGCAACGGCAACCGCCTGCAGATCTATTCGCAGACCGACACCGCCACCGGCGGGCGCACGGCGGCCGACTACCGCGGCCTGGTCGTGGCCTGGCGCGAGAACGCCGCCATTCGCCTGCAGGACGTGGCAGACGTCATCGACGGCCCGGAAAACATCAATACCCTGGGCCTGTTCAATGGCGAACCGGCGGTGATCGTGCTGATCACGCGCCAGCCGGCGGCCAACGTGATCGAGACGGTCGACGGCGTGCGCGCGCTGCTGCCGTCCCTGCAGGCGCAACTGCCCGGCGACGTGACGCTGCAGGTGGCGTCGGACCGCACCAACTCGATCCGCTCCTCGCTGCACGAAATCGAATTCACGCTGCTGCTCTCGATCCTGCTGGTGGTGCTGGTGGTGAGCGTGTTCCTGCGCAGCGTACGCGCGACCATCATTCCGGCGGTGGCGACGATCGTGTCGCTGCTTGGCACCTTCTGCGTCATGTATTTGCTCGGCTTTAGCCTGAACAACCTGTCGCTGATGGCGCTCACGGTGGCCACCGGCTTCGTGGTCGACGACGCCATCGTGGTGCTGGAAAACACCGCGCGCCATATCGAGGCCGGCATGGACCGCATGCAGGCGGCCCTGGTCGGCGCGCGCGAAGTGGGCTTCACGGTGCTCTCGATCAGCCTGTCGCTGGTGGCGGTCTTCATTCCGCTGCTGTTCATGGGCGGGCAGGTGGGGCGCCTGTTCCGCGAGTTCGCGGTCACCTTGTCGGCGGCGGTGATGATTTCGCTCGTCATTTCGCTGACCACCACGCCCATGATGTGCGCCTGGCTGCTGAAGAAAGGCCACACCATCGAGCGTCCGCCGGGGCGCCTGGCGCGCTGGGCGGAGCGCGGCTTCGACTGGATTCACCGCGTCTACGAGCGCGCGCTCGACTGGGCCCTGGGCAGCATGGGGCTGGTGATGGTCATCCTCGTGTTCACGATCGGCTTGAACTACTTCCTGTTCACCAGCATCCCGAAAGGCTTCTTCCCCCAGCAGGACACCGGCCAGATCAGCGGCGGCATCCGCGCCGACCAGAGCATCTCTTTCCAGGCGATGCAGGGCAAGATGACCCAGCTGGTCAACATCATCAAGCGCGACCCTGCGGTCGACACCGTGGTCGGTTTCACGGGCGGCGGCCGTGCAGGGGGCGGCTTCATGTTCATCAACCTGAAACCCGCGTCCGAACGCACCGACAAGGGGCAAGCCGTGATTGCGCGCCTGCGGCCCAAGCTCGCGCGCGTGACGGGCGTCTCGCTGTTCCTGAACCCGGTGCAGGACTTGCGCATGGGCGGGCGCTCGAGCAATTCCACTTACCAGTACACGCTCAAAAGCGACAACGCCGGCGACCTGAAGGAGTGGGCGGCAAAACTGGCAGACGCCATGAAGCGCCAAGCCCCACTGGTCGACGTCGATACCGACCAGGCCGAGAACGGCGTCGAGATGTACGTCACCATCGACAAGGACAGCGCCGCGCGCCTGGGCATCAACACGCGCGACGTCGACAATGCGCTGTACAACAACTTCGGCCAGCGCCAGGTATCGAAGATCTACGGTGAACTCAACCAGTACAGCGTGATCATGGGCGTGGCGCAGAAGTATGCGCAGTCGCCGCAAGCGCTGAACGACGTCTACGTGCCGGCCAGGCCCACGGCCAGCACCACTGCGACGACGGCAAGCAGCGGCACGCCGGCGCCGGCCTCGAACCTGACCGCCACGCGCGACGCCTCGAGCGGCTCGGCCCTTTCAAACAGCGTCACGACCATGGTGCCCTTGTCGGCGATTGCCAGCTTCGCCGAGAGCGCGACCCCAACCTCGGTGAACCACCAGGACGGCGAACTGGCAACCACCGTGTCCTTCAACCTGGCCGACGGCGCCAACCTGGAAGACGGCAAGGCGGCGGTGAAGCAGGCCGAAGCCGACATCGCCATGCCGTCCAACGTGCGCGGCAGCTTCGAAGGCACGGCGCGCGCCGCCGAGGAGTCGAGCAAGGAGCAGCCCTTGCTGATCCTGGCGGCGATCGTCGTCATCTATCTCGTGCTCGGCATCCTGTACGAAAGCCTGATCCACCCGATCACGGTGCTCTCGACCTTGCCCTCGGCCGGCGTGGGCGCGGTGCTGGCGCTCCTGATGTTCAACATGGAGTTCTCGATCATCGCGCTCATTGGCGTGTTCCTCCTGATCGGCATCGTCAAGAAGAACGCAATCCTGATCATCGACTTCGCGCTCGACCTCGAACGCGCGAAAGGCGTCTCGGCCCTGGAGGCCGTGCGCGAGGCCTGCCTGCTGCGTTTCCGCCCGATCCTGATGACGACCCTGGCGGCCGCCCTGGGTGCACTGCCGCTGGCGGTCGGCTTTGGCGAAGGCTCGGAATTGCGCCAGCCGCTCGGCATCGCCATCATCGGCGGCCTGATTGCCAGCCAGCTGCTCACCCTGCTCACCACGCCGGTCGTCTACGTCCTGCTCGACAAACTGCGCCGCCGCAAGCCCGACGAACACGAGCTGGCGCGCCATCCACGCGAGGACGAGGCAGTACCCTCCATTTCGAAATGAGAATCCGCATGCGACAACACACGACGATCCGACTGACCCTGCTGATGCTGGCCTTGAGCCTGGCCGGCTGCGCCGTCGGCCCCGCCTATCAGCGCCCGAGCGCGCCAGAATCCGCCTCCTTCAAGGAGCTGGAAGGCTGGGTGCCGGCCGTGCCCGCCGATGCGCTCGAACGCGGGCCCTGGTGGCAGCTGTTCGGCGACCCGGTACTCGACCGGCTCGTCTCGAGCGTCGAGGTCTCGAACCAGAACGTGGCCCTGGCTGTCGCCAACTATGCGCAGGCGCGCGCCGCCGTCGCCCAGCAGCGCGCCGCGCTGTTCCCGACCGTCTCGCTTGGCCTGTCGGGCGAACGCGCCGGGGTGCGCAACCAGGGCGCGGACACCAGCTATCGCCTGAACCTGGGCGGCAGCTGGGAGCCCGATGTCTGGGGCCGCCTGCGCGCCGGCGTCACCAGCGCCCAGGCTGGCCTCGAGGCCAGCGCCGCCGACCTGGCCAGCGCGCGCCTGTCGAGCCAGGGCGAGCTGGCATCGAATTACTTCAACATCCGCGCGCTGGACGCGCTGAGCGGCTTATTGGTGCGCACGATCACGGGTTACGAGCGCGAACTGCAGATCACGCAGAACCGCTTCAACGTCGGCATCGCCGCCCGCACCGACGTGCTGCAGGCGCAGACCCAGCTGGCCAATGCGCGCAACGACGCCCTTACGTTGACGCGCCAGCGCGCCCAGTTCGAGCATGCGATCGCGATCCTGGTCGGCAAGGCGCCGAGCCAATTCGCGCTGGCGCCAAGCCCGGACTGGCGCGTCGCCGTGCCCGAAGTGCCGGTCGGCGTGCCGGCCACGCTCTTGCAGCGCCGTCCCGACATCGCCGCCGCCGAACGCGACGTCGCTGCCGCCAACGCGGAAATCGGCATCGCGCGCGCGGCCTATTTCCCGAACATCGGCCTGTCCGGTGCGCTCGGGACCGGCGGCAGCCGCGTGGGCGACCTGTTCTCGGCCTCGAACGCGGCCTGGTCCTTCGGCCTGTCGGCGGCGCAGACGCTCTTCAATGCCGGCGCCACGCGCGCCAGCGTGCTTGGGGCCGAGGCGCGCCACCAGGCGGCGGTCGCGCGCTACCGCCAGACGGTATTGAATGCCTTCGCCGACGTCGAGGACCAGCTCACGGCCACCCGCATCCTGGCCCAGCAGCAGGACCTGCGGCGCGAGGCCTCGGCCGCGGCCGACCTGGTCGAGCAGCAGATCATGAACCGCTACCGTGCCGGGCAGGTGGGCTATACGGAAGTGGTGCAGGCCCAGTTCACGGCGCTCAATGCGCGCCGCTCGCTGGTGCAGGTGCAGGCCGACCGCCAGACGGTGGCGGTGGCGCTGATCCAGTCGCTGGGAGGCGGGTGGCAGGTGGGCGCCCAGCCTTGAACTGCCTGCGCCCGTCCCCATCTTGACTGCTTGACCACTCGAGCCGGGCCAGCCATGTTCTTCTTCCGTCACCCCAAGAGCGTCGTCGACCCGCGCGCGGTCGCCATGCTGGTGGTGCAGCAAAAGGCCACGCAGGCCGTTTCTCGTACCTTGATCGTGGTCGACAAGCCGTCCGGGCAGGCGACGCACCACGTACCGCCCACGGGCCCGGACAAAAGAAGGCCCTGAGCGCTCCTGCACAGCCTCACTCGAAAACACCTGCACGCATGCATTCGGGATAGCGCTGACCGGTCATCTTGATCTGACGTAAGAGTTGGCGGTACTAGTCCTTGTATCGTGACAAACTTCCCTCCCTTTCCGTAGACAAACTTTTGTCTTTCGGCAGCGTACAGCGTCGTACGGCGGGAGCGCCTTCTTCGGGAGCTTGTCATGGGCATGGCAATGTCGGCACAAATCACTGCTGCCTTGGCAGAATTTTCAAGCAAAACCCGGCTCTACGAGCTTAACCTCGACAGCGACGCCGGACGGAACGGGACGAGCGAATGGCTTGTGGAAGCCTTTGCCGCCGATGATGCACTTCAGGTTATCGCCGCACGTGATGTGATCGCCCTGTCCACGAGCGCCCACGTCGCGCTGAAATTCTTGCTGGGACAAGCTGCCTCACTGGCAATCAGCCTGGCCGATGGAACCCGCACCGCTTTCGCCGGCGTGATCAGCGAGGCGGCAATGCTCGGCAGCGACGGTGGACTCACACGTTACCGGATACGCATTTCGCCGTGGATGTGGCAACTGGCCCAAGTACGCAACAGCCGGGTGTGGCAAGAGAAGACCGTGACTGAAATCGTCGACTCGGTATTCGCCGCCTACCAGCCACTGGCGAAATGGCGCTGGAGCGACGAAACCGGTCCCTTCCTGGCGGACGCGATGCGGCGCAGTTACTGCTGCCAGTACCGCGAATCGGACCTCGACTTCGTGCGCAGGATCTTGACGGAGGAGGGATTGTGCTGGCGTTTCGAGCAGGCCGAAAGCGGCCCAGGCGTGGTCCTGTTTGCGGACAGCAGCAATCCGGACGCCATACCAGAGGATATCAGTAGTGCGGCCGGGGGCAGCGTGCGTTACCACGGTGCGCGCTCCAGTGAGCAGTCCGACACCGTGCAGGCGCTGATCGCCCAGCGCCGCCTGCACGCGTCGCTCGTGACCGTGCTCGCCAGCGACTACAAGAGCAAGCGGGCGGTCGCCGCCGGTTCGCCGTCGCACGTCCGTCATGGCAAGCATCTCCCGCTGCTCGAATCGTTCGACGTCCCAGGCCAGTATGCGTACGCGAATCGGCAACAGGCGCAACACTATGCAGATTTGCGGATGGAAGCACTGGAAGCGCGCGGACAGGTCTGGCGCGGACGTTCTACCGTCCGCACCCTGCGCGCCGGGACCAGGATGACCGTCAGCGGCATGCCCATCGGGCGGGGCGATCGTCGAGCAGCGTTCACACTGGTGCGGGTGACCAGCTTTGTTGTGAACAATCTTCCGCCGCTTGCGCAGCAGGCACTGGCCGAGCTGTTCGGCCCGATTTCCGAGCTGCTGGAAGAGATTGTGCGGGGGGACGAGCGTGATGAGCTTGCACTGGCGATCGCGCAGGCGCGCGAGTCCGGCTACGCGAATTGTTTCGAAGCGGTCCCTGTCGATTTGCTTTGGCGGCCAGGACTGCCGGGCGGAGACGATAGCCAGTGCAAGCCAAGCGCGCACGGCTCGCAAACCGCGATCGTTATTGGCGCCGACGGCGCCGATGTCCCCAACGGCGCCCACGAACTTTATTGCGACCGTCTGGGCCGTGTGCGAATACGCTTTCATTGGCAGGACAGTGGCGCTGCCTCGTGCTGGGTGCGCGTCGCCCAGCGTTCGGCCGGCGGCGGAATGGGCAGCCAGTTCCTGCCCCGCATCGGCCAGGAGGTGCTCGTGCAATTCCTGGAAAATGATATCGACCGGCCGATCATCGTCGGCACCCTCTACAACGGCCGAGGGGACGGTGGCGTGGCCCCGACCCCAGGCGGACAAGTGTCTTCCTCGAGCGACCTGTCGTGCTTTCAGCGGGCTCACGACCATGCGCCGTCGGGGCAGGGCAATCTCGCGGGTGGCAACAGTCCGGTGTGGCATGGTGCATCGGGAGACAGCGCAGGCCATCGTAACGCCGCAGCCCAATGGGGAGTGCGCAGCAAGGAGTTCGGCGGCCTCGGTTACAACCAGCTGCTGTTCGACGACACCGATGGACAGGGCCGGATTCAGATCAAGAGCAGCTGCGCGGCAACGGAGCTCAATCTTGGCCACCTGATTCATGCGGCCGATAACTACCGGGGCAGCTTCAGGGGGCTGGGCGCCGAGTTGCGGACCGATGCCTTTGGCGCCCTGCGGGCGGGAGCCGGACTGCTGGTGACGAGCTATCGGAGCCAGCACAGCGCATCCTCGCGCGACCCGGCAGGTGAGAACACGGGGGGCATCGGTCTGCTGAAGCAGGCCTGCGTGATGGCCGAGACCTTCCATTCGGCGGCGCAGACGCACCAGGCCGTCGGGCTGGCTACCCACCTCGGCGCTGCCAGGGCAAAGACGAGTGCGCTGGACGACAAGGCCGCGCCGCTCCCGGCCCTGCTTGCCGCACTCTCAGGCATGGTGGACAGCGGGACGCTCGATGCAGCCAGGGCCGACGCGAGTGCAAAAAGCACCAGCGCCGCCGGCGGCAAGCTCCCCCATTCAACCGACCCGGTCATCGCCATTGCCGCGCAAGGGGGCTTCGGCGCATGCGCCAGCCAAAGCCTACAACTGGCAAACGGCGAAATAGTGACCCTCATGAGCGGACAGGACACGCAGTTCGTAAGCGGCGGACAGATGCGTGTGCACAGCGGACAGGCCATCGGCTTGCTCGCGGGCGCGGTGAAGGCCGGCGAGGGTGGAATTGGACTGCAACTGATCGCCGCAAAAGAAGCGATCGAAATGCAGGCCCAGGCCGACGAACTGAAGGTACAGGCGCGCGACGAGATCGATGTCATCAGCGCGAATGCGCATATCGACTGGGCCGCGGCGAAGCGCATCAGCCTGTCCACGGCAGGGGGCGCGAATATCACGATCGAAGGCGGGAATATCACTGTGCAATGCCCCGGCAAGATCAAGGTGCATGCCGGGAAAAAGAGCTTTAACGGACCCGCGAAGCTCAGCTATCCGATGCCTGCGCTGCCAAGCAGTATTTGTGTCGAGTGCCTGAAGAAGGCACTTGCGGCTGGTTCAGCCTTCTCCCTGGTGGAATAGCATGTTCATCGACGCCTACAACGACGGATGGTTCAACGACCTGCGCGCCCGGCGCGTCGAGCTCCCCGCTCGGCACCGCTTGTATCTCCTGATCGACGGCGCGTTTGTCCCTGGGCTGTACAAGCAGGTCAGGTTAGGGGACATCGCGCTCCTGTTCGATGCCTTGCCCGCGTGTACAACACAGGCGAAAGACGTTTCGCCGTTTCTGATTCCCTTCCTGGTGGATGACAAACACGTCCGGGCACTGCTCGCGCAGTGCGAGGGGTGGCCGATGGTGAGCCTGATCGAAACGACGGAACCGATCGAAGCGCTGGCGCAGCGGCTTTCGGCATGGTGCATCGTCGAGGCCGATGGGCAGCGCTTCAACTTCCGTTTTGCCGATACCAGGCGCCTGCCTGCCATTCACCGCACGCTCGATGAACGGCAACGCGCACAACTGGCAGGGCCGGCGCGGCGCTGGTCGTATGTGACGCGGGAAGGCGGCTGGGCCGATCTCGCGCTCAGTGCCGGAGATCAGGTCGACGTTGCGGCGGCCGCGGTCCTGGACGAACGACAGTTTGCGGCGCTGGTCGACGATAGCCGGCTCGATGAACTGCTCAGCCTGCTGCACGATCGGGGCCATGAGGTCGATCGACATCCTTCGCGCAGCCACGCGCTGCTGGCGCAAGCATTTCATGCCGCTGCTGCTGCCAACTTGGGTGATTCGGAGTTGCTCGGCTGGTGCGAATGGTTCTGGCGGCATGACCAGCTGTCGGGCAACGAAACGGTCATCGCCGCGCTGTCGGACTGGCGCAAAGTCCATGTTGAAGGAGTACCAAATGCATAGTTCATTCTGGTGGCGTCAACGATCGCGGTGCTGGTGGCTCATAGCGGTCCTGCTGGCCGGCTGCGAAAAGCCGGACGTCGATGTCAATATTCACGGAGTGAACTACAAGGGCGACGCCTTCAGTTACTACGTTGCCGATCCAGCGCGGCCTGACAGCGGTGCTGGTGGCGAACTGATCGATGCATTTGCTGCTGGGGGAACGACGTGCTGCTTCACGCTACCGAAGGTATGGCGGCCCGGGATCAAGGTTCAGATTTCGACGGCGCACTGGTTGCCTAAGCTGCCGGATAACAGTCTGCCCGAGGTGAAGGAAACCCATATCGCCGAAGTGCCTCGGTATGCGGACGGGAAGCCAGGCGAGCTGTGGGTGCTGCGCGCCGCTGACGGCAGCATCAGCCTGGTCTCCAGTGATTTTCAGCCTGACCATGACGAATGGCCAGGCAAGGTGAAGGGTTGGCCGGTGCCTTCGTTGGAATATCAGCGTGAAAGATGGGAAATTCTAAGAAAACATAAAGAGATTTTTGTTCAAACCTACAAGGAACTATTGGATGAACTCGAAATGTCACCTCACATCAGGACTCGAGAGTCTTGGGAATACGCAAAAGAAAATGAACCGCAATCGTTAAAGGGATTCACGGGCCCAGACGATCCAAATTACGCTTTTATGCTCAAAAAGGATTATACGGATGGCCTGGAGCGGACAAGCAAAGACTTGGCTTTATATAAGGAGACGAGACCATGACTGCAAGCCTGTCTTATCTGGTTCCTGATAACTTCGTTGCGGCTCATCGTGTCAACGATTTTTACGACATAGACGAAAAGAGAAAACTTGCGATTTTTTCGGAGCGTGAGCAACCGCAACTTGGTAATCCAAAGGAGTCGTGCAAAACCAATCTATTCTTCGGTTTCTTCTTCGACGGCACAAAAAATAACTACGTCAAAGCAGAAGCCGGAAAAAACCATTCGAACGTCGCTCGTCTCTACGATTGTTACCCCGGACTAAGCGTCCCTGGCGTCCTCCCAAAATCCACCGACTGGCAGCACAATCCATCGAGATACACGCACTTTTTCAAAGTGTACGTCCCCGGTGTTTCCTCGCCTTTCGCCCAAGTGCACGATACCGGCGAAGGCAAAGGCGAGGCATTGGGAGGCGCAGCCGGCGCACTGGGTGAACGCCGCATCGTCTGGGCTCTGGTTCAGGCAATCAATAACGTGCACCGATTTTTACTGAAGGCGCCATTGGTAACGCAATCGGAAATGGACGAGCTGATCTGTATTGTTCGGCTGGATAAATTCTCGCGCAGGCGGATGGCGAATGCTTCTGGCGGCATGACCAGCTGTCGGACAACGAAACGGTGATCGCCGCGCTGGCGGCCTGGCGCAATGTCCATGTTGAAGGAGTACCAAATGCTTAGTTCATTCTTGTGGCGTCAACGATCGCGGTGCTGGTTGGTCATTGCGGTCCTGCTGGCTGGCTGCGAAAAGCCGGACATCGATGTCAATATTCACGGGGTGAACTACAAGGGCGATGCCTTCAGTTACTACGTTGCCGACCCAGCGCGGCCTGACAGCGGTGCTGGCGGCGAACTAATCGACGCATTCGCCGCCGGCGGAACGACCTGTTGCATCACGCTACCTAAGGTATGGCGACCTGGGATCAAGGTCCAGATATCGACGACGCACTGGTTGCCGAAACTGCCGGATAACAGCCTGCCTGAGGTCAAAGAAACCTATGTTCTGGAAGTGCCGCGATATGTGGAAAAAAAGCCGGGAGAACTATGGGTGCTGCGGGAGGCGGATGGCAAGGTAAGCGTGGTCTTAAGCGACTTTCAACCGGATCACTCGAACTGGCCAGGGAAAGTAAAGGGATGGCCAGTGCCTTCGCTCGAATATCGCCGTGATCGCTGGGCGCTCCTTCGGCACCATGAAGAAGGCGGCATTCGGCTATACACGTCGCTGCTGGCAGCACTTGAAGCGTCGCCCACCACAGAGGCGGCGCAGGCTTGGCAGCGAAAGAAAGAATATGACCCAGACTTTCTCAGCGGTTTCTCAGGCCCAGGCGATCCCGCCTACATTGCAGCGTTAAGACAACATTACAAGGACGGCTTACAGGAAGGTCATCGTAGACTGCAAAGTGTGATGGAGGCTCGACCATGACTACTAATCTTGCCTCTGCGCTGACGAATGAATTTGCTCAGGCGGCCGATTTCGAAACGTTTTTCGGAAAAAACGCGGATGAAATTCGTGAACGTTGGGAAAAGCGCGAGCATCTTGGTTCTTCGTCGCCACAGGACTCGTGCAGAAATAACTTATTTTTCGGTTTCTTCTTCGACGGCACAAAAAACAATTACGTCAAAGCCGAAGCCGGAAAAAACCACTCAAACGTCGCCCGTCTCTACGATTGTTACCCCGGCCTGAGCGTCCCTGGCGTCCTCCCAAAATCCACCGACTGGCAGCACAATCCATCGCGGTACACGCACTTTTTCAAAGTGTACGTCCCCGGCGTTTCCTCGCCTTTCCCACAAGTGCACGATAGCGGCGAAGGCAAAGACGAGGCATTGGGAGGCGCAGCCGGCGCACTGGGTGAACGCCGCATCGTCTGGGCTCTGGTTCAGGCAATCAATAACGTGCACCGATTTTTACTGAAGGCGCCATTGGTAACGCAATCGGAAATGGACGAGCTGATCCGTATTGTTCGGCTGGATAAATTTTCGCTACGGCGCATGGCAGATAGCCTCGGAGAAAGCCGCGTTCTTCCAGGCTCAGATCGGACCTGGCACGTTAGGCGAAAATTTGAAGCGGTCCTCAAGCGCCTGCATGCCGCAGTAGCGCAGCACTGGCCAAACGAAAAGACAGGCAAACCCGCCAAGATCGATCCCGGCATCGTGAAGACGATCCATATCTCGGTGTTCGGCTTTTCGCGCG
Source organism: Massilia sp. FBCC-B171 (assembly GCF_059134155.1). NCBI lineage: Bacteria > Pseudomonadati > Pseudomonadota > Betaproteobacteria > Burkholderiales > Oxalobacteraceae > Massilia > Massilia sp. FBCC-B171. Next base: position 1,934,000 of record NZ_CP101443.1, read on the forward strand.
GCGCGACCCAGGCACGCGCTTTCCTCAACTGGCTCCAGTCGCTGTGCAAGCTCGACGCGCAGCTTCGCGGGAAATCCGGTATGTCGCTTGGTGGCTTCCCGGTCCAGTTCGATTTCCTCGGCATCTACGATACGGTGGCATCCGTTGGCCTGGCAAATACGGTGGGCTTTTTCAACGGGCATGCCGCCTGGGCAGATATTGAAGAAAGCCTGCGTGTTCCGGACGACGTAAAATGCCTGCACCTGGTCGCTGCCCACGAGCTGCGCCGCAGCTTTCCAGTCGATTCGATTTCGGTGGGAGGCCAGCTACCGGCAGGGAGCCGGGAAGTCGTCGTTCCCGGTATGCACTCGGACATCGGCTCCGGATACTGCCCGTGCGAGCAGGGGCGTGGGACCGATCCGGGTGGGAGCGATATGCTGGCCCGTATCCCGCTGTTAATGATGTACAAGGCAGCGCGGCTCAGCGGCGTGCCCCTGAAACTGGAAATGGCAGCGCCCATTGCACAAGCGCGATTCGCGCTGGCGCCTGAGGCGATCAAGGCATTCAACGCCTATATTGCGGCGTGCCGCGAGACCAATGGCCCCTTGCATCGCATCATGCGCGAGCAGGCGCGCAAACAGATTGAGTGGCGCCTGGCGCGCCGGGTGAAAGGCAACACGCCCATCCAGAAAACCGCCAGTTTTGCGCGTGCAACGACCTTCGATCAAAACGATTTGCATAGTGCCGCCGTCGAATTCGAAGATGAAATCAAGGCGTTTGGCGAGTGGCGCAAAGGGAAGGGGCCAGCCTTTCGGCCGGTTTCCCAACAACGCGGATTCGACAATGAGCACGAGTCCGAGTGGGAAGAAATTGCGACCTGGTGGAATGAGGCGGTCCGGCCTCCTGCCGAAGTACTGGCCTTCTTCGACAATTTCGTGCACGACTCACGGGCGTGGTTCAAGATGGACGGTTCTCCCGACAGTGAGGCGAAGATGCATGCCGAACTGTCGAAATGGGTCCAGAAGCGCAAGACGGCCCAGGCGCTGAATGCGCAGCCGATGGGCGGATCGGCGTTGGCCGCCGACTTCAGGGTGATGCGCGTTGCCGACGGCTTGAGCGAGGAGCAGCGCCGCGCCGCCGATGACTATGCGAGAACAGGCAAGATTCCACGGATGATGACGTCCGGCCGCGAGCCCTTCAGTCTCGCAAAAGCGGGCTACCTGCGGTTTCGCAAGGTCTACGGCGGATTGGACTCGGTACTTCTTTCCGCGGTCGAGGAGAAGCCAGGCTCCCTTGACGAAAACGAGGTGCATCGCGTGTAGCCAGGCCAGGCCTACGGCTGCACCGGCGCCGCCTGCACGACTGTTGCGCGCTGCGCCCACCGCTGCGCCAGCACCGCGCACACCATCAGCTGGATCTGGTGAAACAGCATCAGCGGCAGGATGATCATGCCCAGCGCCGAGGGCGCGAACAGCACCTTGGCCATCGGCACGCCGCTGGCCAGGCTTTTCTTCGAACCGCAGAACACGATCGTGATCTCGTCTTCTTTTGAAAAGCCCATGCGCCGGCTGGCCCAGGCGGCCAGGCCCAGGGCGACGGCCAGCATCACGCAAGAGAGCACGGTCAGCACCAGGATCGCCGTGCCGGACACGTGCTGCCACAGCCCCTCGGTCACCGATTCGCTGAAGGCCATGTAGACCACCAGCAGGATCGAGCCCTGGTCGACATAGCGCAGCACCGGCTTGTGGCGGTCGATGAAGGCGCCAATCCAGGGGCGCAGCAGCTGGCCGGCGATGAAGGGCAGCAGCAGCTGCTCGACGATCTTCCAGACCTGCGACAGTCCCGAGCCGCCCGCCGCCTGCGCGCCTTGCAATACCAGTGCGCCGACCATCAGGGGCGTCAGGAAAATCCCGATGAAATTCGAGGCCGTGGCGCTGCAGACGGCGGCGGCGACGTTCCCGCGTGCCAGTGCCGTGAAGGCGATCGAGGACTGCACGGTCGACGGCAGCACGCACAGGAAGAGAATGCCCATGGTCAGTTCGGGCGTCAGCAGGCGCAAGGCCAGCGGTTCGATCACCAGTCCCATCAGCGGGAACATGACGAAGGTCGAGGCCAGCACCAGCAGGTGCAATCGCCAGTGGGTCAGGCCCGCCAGCAGCGCTTCGCGCGAGAGCTTGGCGCCGTGCAGGAAGAACAGCAGGCCGATGGCAAGCGTGGTGATATCGCCCAGCACCACGGCCGCCTGGCCGCTGGCCGGGAGCAGGGTAGCCAGCAGCATCATGACCATCAGGCCGATGGTAAAGGCGTCGAGCGCGAGGCGGCGCGCGGTCGTGGCGAGGAAGTGCGTCATGCGTCCCATGGCGTTGCGGGCAGGCCCGGCAGTCAAAAGAATCCATTCTAGCTGCTCGGGCCCATCTGTTGTTGGCAACCCACGGCGCAGCGATGATTGGTAGATTTGCAATTAATAATGCTAAACTGCAATATTGCCGCTCACTTTCACCCATCGGAACCTGCCATGACCCAATCGCTTCGCGCCATCCTGATCGCTGCCGCCGTCCTCGGCGCCGCTTCCGCCCAGGCCTCGACCATCACCGTCACGCCTGAGGACATGGGCGCTGGCCTGAACAAGTGGAACGTGGCGAACGTGCGCGAGAGCAGCAGCGCGGCGATCACGGATACGCAGGCGCGCAGCGGCAACGGGTCGGTCGAGATGGCGCTGGCCAACGGCAGCGGCAAGGCCGATTACGTCTACACCTGGGGCTATGTTGCGGGCCGCACGCTGGGCAATCTCGACACGCTGAGCTATGACTGGCTGCGCAGCAGTGGCGGCGCGGCGCCGGCGCACCTGCAGCCGGCCCTGCGCCTGTCCTATGACGCCGACGGCGACAGCGGCACCACCTTCGACCGTGGCTACCTGGTCTGGGAGCAGACCTATAACGGCGGCGGACTGGTCGAGAATCGCTGGACCACGAGCGATATCCTGGCCGGGAATTTCTGGATGCGCCAGTTCAGCCCGGGCAATACGGTCGAAAACTACGGCACCTCGCTGGCCGAGTGGATCGCAGGTCCCCGTCCGGGCGCGCCGGCCGACGTGCTGGGCGCGAATACCGCCATCCTCGGCATCGAATTCGGCATCGGTTCGGGCTGGAACGGCAGCTTCACGGGTTACGTCGACAACGTCAGCTTCGGCTTCAAGGGCCAGGGCGCGACCACCTTCAACTTCGAGACGCAGCGCAGCGACGTGCCGGAACCGGGCAGCTTCGCGCTCCTCGGCCTGGGCGTCGCCGCCCTGGTCGCGGCGCGCAAGCGCAAGCAGGCCTGAAGGCGCGTATTGACGCCAAAAAATCGATTTCCCGGCGCTGGCAACCGGGCTATACTCCCCGCTTGAACTTTCTCACCCGGGGTCTATCTTGTTCAAATCGATCGTTCTTCCCGTCGTTCTCCTTGGCGCCGCGGCGCCTGCCCTGGCCGACGAAGGCCAGTGGCAGCCGCACCAGCTGCCCCAGCTGAAATCCGAACTCAAACGCATCGGCATCACCATGCCGGCCGAGAAGCTGGCCGACCTGTCGAAGCATCCGATGAGCGCGATCGTGTCGCTGGGCGGCTGCTCGGCCTCCTTCGTCTCGCCCGATGGCCTGGTCGTCACCAACCACCACTGCGGCTATGGCGCGATCCAGCGCAATTCGACCCCGGAAAAAAACTACATCGTCGACGGCTTCCTGGCCAAGACCCGCGCTGAAGAACTGCCGGGCGGCCCGAACACGCTGGTCTACGTGACCGAAAAGGTCGAAAACGTCACTGCCCGCGTCCTCAAGGACCTGGGCGCGGACCTGACCGGCCGCCAGCGCAACGAGGCGATCTCCCAGCGCGTCAAGGCCCTTATCGCCGAATGCGAAAGCGACAAGACCTCGCGCTGCTCGGTGCCGGCCTTCCATCGCGGCCTCGAGTACTACCGCATCAAGCAGCTGATGATCCGCGACGTGCGCCTGGTGTACGCGCCGTCGGACAAGATCGGCAACTTCGGCGGCGACATCGACAACTACGAGTGGCCGCGCCAGACCGGCGACTACACCTTCCTGCGCGCCTATGTCGGCCCGGATGGCCGCCCGGCCGATCCGTCGCCGAACAACCTGCCGTACAAATCGAAGGACTTCCTGGTCGTCTCGGCCGAAGGCCTGAAGAACGGCGATCCGATCCTGCTGGCCGGCTACCCGGGCCGCACCAGCCGCTACAAGCTGCCGTCGGAAATCCGCTTCGCGCGCGACACCGACTTCCCGGCCAAGGTCTCCACCATCACCGCCGACCTGGCCGTGATCGCCGACGCGACCAAGGGCAACCCCGCCTGGGACGTGCGCTACGCCAGCGTCGCCAAGGGCCTGAACAACGTGCTCAAGAAAACCCAGGGCCTGCTCGACGGCTTTGCGCGCAAGGACGTCGCCGCGATCAAGGACGTGCAGGATGCCGAGTTCCGCGCCTGGTACGCGCGCAGTGGCAACGTAAGCGGCAGCGGCGCCACGCTGCTCGCCGACCTCGACGCCGTGATCGCCGCCGACATGGCCTTGTCGCGCGAAGAGGGCGCCTATGCGGAAGCCTCGCACAGCGATTTGTTGAAAAGCGCGCGCAGCCTGTACCGCCTGGCGCAGGAGCGCCAGAAGCCGGACGCCCAGCGCGAAGCCGGCTACCAGGAGCGTGACCTGTCCTTCATCAAGGCGCGCCTGACCCGCCTGGAGCAGTCGTTTGTGCCGAGCGTCGACCAGGCCCGCTACACCGCGGCCCTGAACCGCTACGCGAAGATCGACCAGAAGCTGCGTCCGCAAGGGCTCGACGCGCTGGTGCCGAACGCAGGCGCGCTGGACGCGATGTACAAGTCGACCGAACTTGGCGACACGAGCAAGCGCCTGGCCTGGATGGGCAAGGACGTCGAGGCTTTCCGCACGTCGGCCGATCCCTTCATCGTGCTGGCCGTGCGCCTGAACGACATCGCCAAGGGCCTGGACGAGCGCCGCAAGGAAGTCGACGGCAACCTCGACCGCACCATCCCGCAGTACATGTCGGCCGTCATCGCCTATAAAAAATCGCAGGGCAAACCGGTCTACCCGGACGCCAACTCGACCCTGCGCGTGACCTTCGGCACCGTGTCGCCGTATGCGCCGCGCGACGGCCTGGTCAAGGGCCCGTTCACCACCGTCGAGGGCATCGTCGAAAAGGCCACCGACAAGGATCCCTTCCTGGTCCCGGCGGCACTGACCGAAGCGGTGAAGGCCAAGCGTTATGGCGTATTCAAGGACCCGGTACTGAACACCGTGCCGGTCAACTTCCTGTCGAGCGCAGACACGACCGGCGGCAATTCCGGTTCGGCCGTGATGAACAAGCGCGGCGAACTGGTCGGCCTGAACTTCGATTCGACCTATGAATCGATCACCAAGGACTGGTACTTCGACACCGCCATCACGCGTGCGATCCACGTCGACATCCGCTACATGCTGTGGGTGATGAAGGAAGTCGACCACGCCGACAACCTGCTCAAGGAAATGACGATCAAGTACCCGAAGAAATAAGTGGACAGCTTGTCTCGGAAAAGCCGCGGCCGGAGCAATCCGGACCGCGGTTTTTTTGTAGGTCGGCACCCCGTGTCCAGCAGGATGTAGGGTGGGCGGGTTCCCCGCCCACGCGTTCAGTGTAGCCGGCGTCGTGGCACACAGCGCAGTAGCACGAGCGTTCGTTGAACGCGTGGGCGGGAGACCCGCCCACCCTACGGGTCAAGTTCAAACGTCGGCGCTTGCGGCGGCGGTTGCGGCCGAAAACCGGATCTCGAAGCGCGTCTCGCCTTGACCCGTCGCGCCGAGCGCGTAGGCAAAACCGTGGCGGTTGAGCACCTCGCGCACGAACATCAAACCGATGCCCTGGCCGCCGCGCTTGGTGGTGAAGAAGGGCGTGAACAGCTGGCGCGGGGCGACCTCGCCCAGCAGGTCGGCCGAGTCGAGCACAGCCAGCACCACCTCGTTCCCCTGCGCCTCGAGCGTAACCCGCACATGCCCGCCCGGCACGCCGAGCATCTGCCGCGCCTGCACCGCTTCGATGGCATTTTTCACGACGTTGAGCAGCGCCTGTTCGATCAGCTGGGCATCCATGGGAATGGCGCCGACCTCGTCGCAGCGTTCCCAGCGCAGCGCGATGCCGCGTGCGGCGCAGGTTTCGCGGTTGAGCCAGAAGATGTCGTCGACGATCGCGCGCAGGCTGGCCGGGCGCAAGTCGACCTCGGGCATCTTGACCACCCGCGTGAAGCGGTCGATGAATTCGCCCAGGCTGACGTTGCGCCGCTTGACGGCGTCGATGGCGGTGGAAAAGTCGGCGGCGTCGCTCGAGGCCAGCTGGTCGCGGTAAAACAGCAGCGAGTCGAGCACCGAGCAGGTGGCCGCCACCGTGTTGTTGACCTCATGCGCCAGCACCCGCACCAGCTTGGCGTAGGTGGAGCGTTCCGAATCTTCCAGTTCGGCCGTCAATTCCTCGACCAGCATGAAGTGGCGCACGAAGCCGCGGTCATAGAACTGGCCGCGCTGGGCGCGGTAGCGGCGCCCATCGAGGTCGGTCAGCAGGCGGCTTTCGAGCGGCGCCAGGGTGTCAAGCTGGGCGATCAGGTCGCGCTTGCGTTCGCCCTCGCGCAGGGCGGCCGGGGCGCCAGGCAGGGCTGCGGCGCCCAGCCAGTGAGCCAGCGGCTTGCCCTGCGCCTGCTCGAGCCCGAGCAGGCTGGCCGCGCTGGCGTTGACCAGGCTGATGGCGCCGTCGAAATCGAATACCAGCACCGCGCCCGGTGTTGCTTCCAGCAGGCGGTCCAATAAACCCTGCTGCTCGCCGACCATCAGGCGCTCGCGGTGCAGGGCGGCGAGCATGGTGTTGAACATCGCGACCAGTTCGCCCAGCTCGCCCGAGGCGGGCGGCGCCAGCCGGTTGGCGTAGTGCTGGTCCTGCAGCAGGTCGTGGAAGCGGCGCGTGTAGTCGAGCGGTTCGAGCGCGCGCCGCGCCAGCCGCCAGCCCGTGGCCAGGCTCGCCAGCAGCAGCAGTTCGGCGCCCACGAAATACGCGGGGCGCTCCGGCAGCAGCAGGAAGGCGCAGGCGAAGGGCGCCAGGTGGATGGCGAGGATGTAGGCGCCGAGCCGGTGGCCCAGCTTCACGCGCCGTCCTCGCTGCCTGCATGGTTCTCGCCCAGGCCGTGCCGCTCGAGGCGCCGGTACAGCGCCGTGCGCGACAGGCCGAGCGTCTTGGCCACGCGCGAGATGTTGCCCGTGTGCTGGGCCAGCGCCTGCTCGATCATGTGGCGTTCGACCTGTTCCAGCGTCATGCCGTCCACCCCCAGGCGCGCGCCGCCGCCGGCTTCGTCGAGCTGTCCGGCCGCGATGAAATCGGCCTGGGTCAGCTGCGCCTTGTCGACCAGCAGCAGGGTGCGTTCCAGCGTCTGCCTCAGCTGGCGGATGTTGCCGGGCCAGGGCTGGGCGGACAGCCATTCGAGCGCCTGGCCGGTGAGCGACACCTCGCCCAGGCCATAGCTGGCCGCGACCCTGGCCACGATGTGGCGCGCCAGCAGGGGGATGTCGCTGCGCCGTTCGCGTAGCGGCGGCAGGCGGATCGTGATCAGGTTCAGGCGGTAGAACAGGTCTTCGCGAAATTCGCCGGCCGCGACCAGCTCAGCCAGTTCGCGGTTGGTGGCCGAGACCACGCGCACGTCGGCCTGCTCGCTGTGGCTGGCGCCGACCGGCTGGTAGCGCCCGTCCTGCAGCACGCGCAGCAGTTTTACCTGGTCGCCGCGATTGAGTTCCCCGATCTCGTCGAGGAAGAGGGTGCCGCCCTCGGCGCTGGCGACATGGCCCTTGCGGTCGCTGCGCGCGTCGGTGAAGGCGCCGCGCACGTGGCCGAACAGTTCGCTCTCGAACAGGGTCGAGGTGATCGCGCCCATGTTGATCTTGACGATGGGGCTGGCCGCGCGCGGGCTGTTGCGGTGGATCGCATCGGCCACCAGCTCCTTGCCGGTGCCGCTTTCGCCCAGGATCAGCACCGGCGCCCGGGTGCGTGCGACCTGGCCGATGGTGGCCAGCACGCGCAGCAGTTTCGGATGCTCGCCGACGATGCCGCTGAAGTCGAACTGCTCGTCGAAGGCGCGCCGCGAGGGTGCGCTGGCGGGCGAGTTCAGTTCGAGCGTCGCACGTACCAGTTCGATCAGCTGGGCGTTGTCCCAGGGCTTGGTGAAGAAGTTGGCGGCGCCCGCCTTGATGCCGGCCACCGCCAGCCCGATCGAGCCCCAGGCCGTCATCAGGAGCACCGGCAGTGCGGGATGGTGTTCGCGCACCCGGGCCAGCAGGGCCAGGCCTTCTTCGCCGCCGGTCTGCAGCGAAAAATTCATGTCCTGCAAAACGAGGTCGACCGGCTCGCGGGCCAGCAGGTCGAGGGCTTCTTGCGCGCCGGCGGCGCGCAGCGGCTCGAAACCGGATTGCTTGAGCAGCAGGGCCAGCGAGACCAGCACCGCGCCGTCGTCGTCGACGATGAGGATGCGCGGAGAGTGGGAAACTTGCATCGTGCGTGATTCTTTCGTTTGCTATTCGTAGTGCAGCGCTTCGGTTGGCGACAGGCGGCTGGCGCGCCAGCCCGGGTACAGCGCGCAGAGCGAGGATATCAGATAGATCACGGCCATCGACAGCAGCGCCGCGGCGCCGAAGACGCTCCAGTTCAGGCTTTCGCCGAGCACGCCGGTCAGCGGCAGCTGGACCAGCAGCACCAGGCCGAACGCAATGGCGATGGAGCTGAGCAGGAACTGTTCGGCCACGATCTGGCGGTAGATCCCGCCGGCGCTGGCGCCCAGTGCGCGGCGCAGTCCGATCTCGGGGATGCGCTGGGTGGTGTTCTGCCACAGCGCGCCGAACAGGCCGAAGGCGACCATCAGCAGCATGAAGGAGGCGATCACGCCGACCACGATCAGCGGGACCATGCGTGACTTCATCATCGACGCGCGCGTGCTGGTCAAGGGCGCGATCTGGTAGGTCCAGTCGTTGTGGATCAGTTTCAGGCGGGTGTTCAGGCGCCGCTCGAAATCGCGCGTGGTGCCGGGTTTCAGCTTGAGCAGGATGGTGCGGGCGTCGCGGTCGTTCTTGCCGGCCTCGAAGCGCATGAAGACGAAGTTGACGGGCGCGGCCAGCTCACCCTTGGCGCGGTAGTCGTCGACCACGCCGACCACGCGGTAGGTCGTTTCGATTTTCGCGCCTTCGCCGTCGACGAACTGTTGGCCAAGCGCGCGCTCGCCGGGGAACATGGCCTCTGCCATGCGGCGGTTGATGACGACCGGCCGTTGCGCGCTGCCGTTATCGCGCTCGGAAAACCAGCGGCCGTCGACCAGGTTCAGTCCCAGCACGGCGGCCAGGGCGTCGTCGGCTTCGACCATTTCGGTCGGCACCTGCTTGCCGCTGCCGCCATTGCGGCGCAGGTCGCTGGACATGGTCGACATCGCGTAGGGCTCGAAGCTGGCGAATGCGACGCCGGCCACTTCCGGCAGTTCGGACAGGCCGCGCCGCAAACCGTCGTAGCGCGCCGGGTCGATGCGGCCTTCGAGGTGATGGCCGGACTCGATCGAGACCGACCACACGTCGGCGCCCTCGAAACCCAGCGGCATCCGGTACAGCTGCGCATAGCGCAGGCCGAAGGCGGCAACGCCGAAGACGATGGCGAAGGCGAGCAGGATCTCGAGGCTGAGCATCAGGTTCCTGGACTTGCGCTTCCAGGTCAGTTTCAACAAATGGCGGAACATCAGATGGCTCCCTTCAGGGCATGGACGGGATCGAGGCGCGACATCTTCCAGGCGGGCAGGACGCCGGAGAGCAGGCCGAAGACGGTGGCGATCAGCATGCCCCAGCCGAAGACGGCGAGGTTCAGGTCGACCTTCAGGTAGGGAATCAGGCCGGCGCCCTCGAGCCAGGCGAGGACCAGGGCGGTGACGCCCAGGGCGATCAGGCCTCCGGCCAGGCAGAGCAGCACATTCTCGATCACCAGCTGCACCGCGAGCTGGCCGCTGGTGGCGCCGAAGGCCTTGCGCACGCCGATCTCGGCGCGCCGCTCCATGATGCGGCCGGTGTTCAGGTTGACCAGGTTCAGGGCCGGCAGCAGCATGAAGACCAGCATCGCCACCACGATCCCAGTGAGCAGCTTGCCGGCTCCGGAGTCGCTGCTCTCGTCGCTGCTGGTCAGGATGCGGGCGAACAGATCGAGCTTGCTGTCGGCCCAGAAGCGGATCGTCTTCCATTCTTTCGGGTCGTCGTGGACCACGCCGGCGGAGATGCGCGCGACCTGTTCGCGCACGCGCGGCAGGTCGGCCGCGCTGTCGGCCAGGATCAGCGCCGTGAACATGCCGGTCAGTTCGTTGCGGTAGCCGCTCGAGGCGAAGGTGGAGATCGGCACCCAGATGTCGGCAAACGCATTCAGGTGCATTGCGTCCTCGACCACGCCGACGACTTCGAACACCTGGCCGCCGACGTCGATGCGCTGGCCGAGCGCGGCCTTCGGCTCGCCAGGGAAGAGGCGCAGCGCGGTCGATGCGTTGAGCACCACGATCATGCGCCCGGCGGCGTCGTCGAGCGCGTTCGGCAGGCGCCCGGCCAGCAGCCTGAAGTCGAGCACCTTCCAGTAGTCGGCGTCGGCGCGGCGCATCTGGACCTCGCTCACGGCTGCGCCCTGGTAGACCGATTGCGCTGTGGGCAGGGTGACGGTGGCGACGCGCTCGACCCCCGGCATCGGTTTCAGGTATTTCTCGATCAGCTTGAAGCCGGGCGGCGTGCTGCTGCGGCGGGTCCCGTCGGGGCTTTCCATGCGCATCATCAGCACTTGCAGGAAGCGGTCGCTCTTGCCCTCGACGCCGGAAGGGCGGAAGGCCGTCTCGAGCAGGGAGGCGATCACCATCAGCACCACCAGGGTCAGCACGATGCACAGCAGGTTGATCGCCGTGAAGAGCTTGCGGCGCATGAAGACCTTCCATGCGGTGAGAAGATAGTTGCGGAACATGGCGGCCCCTTATGCGACCATCTGGCCGTCGAACACGCGCACGATGCGGTTGGTGCGGCGCGCGTCGCGTTCGTCGTGGGTGACCATGACGACGGTCGTGCCTTCCTCGTTCAGTTTCAGGAGGATGTCCATCACTTCCTCGCCCATCTTGCTGTCGAGGTTACCGGTCGGCTCGTCGGCCAGCAGCACCTGCGGCCGGCCGACGATGGCGCGCGCGATCGCCACGCGTTGCTGCTGGCCGCCCGAGAGCTGGTTCGGATAGTGGTCCATGCGTGCGCCGAGGCCCACTTTTTCAAGTGCCGCGCGCGCCAGTGCGCGGCGTTCGCCTGCGGCCATTTTGCGGTACAGCAGCGGCAGTTCGACATTGTCGATCACGCGCAGGTCGGGAATCAGGTGAAAGCTCTGGAAGATGAAGCCGAAGGTGCTGTTGCGCAGCCCCGCCACCTGTTTGTCGCGGTAGCGCGTGATCGGGACGCCATCGACTTCGATGCTGCCCTGGCCGGGCCGGTCGAGCAGGCCAATCAGGTTCAGCAGGGTGCTCTTGCCGCAGCCGCTGGGCCCCATCATGGCGACGAATTCGCCTTTTTTGACGTGCAGGTCGACGTCCTTCAGGGCCAGGGTTTCCACCTTGTCGGTGCGGTAGGTCTTGCTAACTTTGTTCAGGCGGATCATGGGCTCGCTCGTGTTGTTGTCGTTAATCGGAGATGCGGATGCTGTCCTGCTGGGCGTAGGCCTTGGTATCGGAGACGATGAAGCGCTCGCCGGATTTTGCGCCAGCCATGACTTCGACCAATTTGCCGTCGCTGCTGCCGAGTTGCAGGGTGGTCCTGCGCGCCATGCCATCAATGACCGCGAACGCATCCTGGCGCCCTCTGCCGTTGAAGGCCGCGCCGGAATCGATCACCAGTACGCCGGTCTTCTGCGCGGTGACGATGTTCACGTCGACCCGCATCTTGTTGCGCAGGAGCGGGTTGTGCGGCTGCGCCAGTTCGACCAGCAGCTTGACGGTGCCGTTCTGGATCTCGGGCAGGATCGTGTGTACACGGCCGGCCAGCCGCTCGCCGTTCTGCTCGACGCGCACCAGCTGGCCGGGGGACAGCAGGCGCGCGTGGAAATCGGACAGGGTCGCTTCGACCCGGTAGTTGTTCAGCTCCGAGACGCGCGCCAGCAGCTGGCCGGCGCCGACGCTGGCGCCTTCTTCCTGGACCAGCGAGGTGAGCATGCCCTTGATCGGCGCACGCACGCGGGCCCGCGCCAGCAGGCCTTCCTGCTGTGCGATCTGTTTAAGCAGGATCGCCTTTTGCAAGTTGGCGGCGCCGATGCTGCCGTCGGTGGCGCGGCGCGCATCGACCAGCTGTTCGCGATGCTGGCGCAGCTGGATTTCGGTGCGCTTGACGTTCAGTTCCGCGCCCAGCAGGTCTTCGCCCGATACCAGGCCGCTCTGGCGCAGCTTCTGGTTGCGCTCGTGGCGCGCGCGCGCCGACAGCAGGTCCAGTTCGAGCAGTTCGATGCTGCTGGTGAGCTGCTTGCGTTTCTGGTCGAGTTCGACCGCCAGCACCTGGACGCGGTTTTCCTGTTGCGCCAGCTGCTCCTGCAAGGCCTCCAGCGCGAGGCGGATCTCGCGGTCGTCGAGTTCGAGCAGCAGTTCGCCCTGCGCCACCTGCTGCCCCGGCTTGGCGTGCACTTTCGCCACGCGGCTGGCGGCCGGGCTGGCCACGACTTCCTCGTGCACGGGAATGACGACGCCGGCGGCGTTGACGGTGTTGGCGACGTCGCCGCGGCGCACGGTCGAGACGACGATGTCGGTGGCATCGAGGCTGGGACGCAGCACGCGGTTCACGCCCCAGGCGGCGCCGGCCAGGCTGGCAGCCAGGAGGGCGCCTGCCAGCATGCGGATGCGGCGGCGGCGTTGAAGAATTGCTGGGTCGAGGGCTTGGTCCATGGTCGGGGTGCAGTGGGTCTTGCCGCTTGTATTGCAAGGGCCGTGCCAGCTCCGTTTGCCCCGTGTGCGTGGCCAGGGCAGGGCCTTGCCTGCCCGCCTGCGGGCACCAGTGTCCGGATCCGGGCAGTGGCGCGAAAAAAATACCGCGGCGCTGGGCGCCGCGGCTGTCCGGGACATCGCCTGCACTACCGCTTATTTTGCGGCCGGCGCCTTGCCGATGTGGCGCCCGAGGAAGGCTTCGAGCTTTTCGTAGAACGCGGTGCGGTTGGCCGTGTTGTAGAAACCGTGGCCTTCGTCCGCGACCAGGAACCATTCCGGCGGGCGGCCGGCGGCGGTCAAGGCGGCGCGCATCGCGTGCGCATGTTCGACCGGCGCGCGCGTGTCCTTGCCGCCGTGGACCAGCATGACGGGCGAGGTGATTTTCGCGCCCAGCTTGACCGGCGAAATGCGGTCGAGTTCCGCGCGGTCGTCGCCGATGTATTTGCGCATCGTGTTGGCCAGGTAGGTATCGGTGCGTTCGTTCTGCGCCTTGCCCAGCAGTTTCAGGTCTTACACGCCGACATAGCCGACGGCGCACTTGTAGGTCGCCGGGTCGCGCGCGGCCAGCATCATCGATGCATAGGCGCCGAAGCTGGCGCCATAGGCGCACACGCGGGCGCCGTCGACTTCGCCCTGGGCCACCGCCCAGCGCGTCGCGTCTTCGAGGTCGTCGATGATCTTGCCGCCCCACTGGCGGTAGCCCGCCTCCTGGAAGTTGACGCCGCGCCCGCCGGAACCACGGAAGTTCAGCTGCAGCACCGCATAGCCGCGGCTGGCCAGGAACTGGGCGTCCTCGTCGAAGAACCAGTCATCGGAGGGGCCGTGCGGTCCGCCGTGCGGCAGCACCACCAGCGGCAGCCTGGTCCCGGCCGCGTGCGCGGGCATGGTCATGAAGCCGTGCAGGTCGAGGCCGTCGCGCGCCTTCAGGCTGATCGGGCGCCGCTCCGCCATGCGCTCCGGATCGATCGCATCCATCGCCGCGAACAGCATGCTCGCCTTCATCGTCGTCCGGTTGAACAGGTAATAGGCGCCGGGATCGCGGTCGCTCTTCACGCTGAACAGGAGCAGCTTGCCGTCGTCGCTGAAGTCGATGAAGTGCAGGTGCTGGCCCGGGAACTGGGCGCTGAGCTTCTTGTGCAGCTGGGCCTCGGCGCTATTCTCGTCAAAATAGCGGACGTTCGGAATGCCGATCGCGGAATAGGCGCCGAAGGGCAGGGAGGCGCTGGTGAAGAGCAGCCCGGTCACGCTGCCGACCGGATCGGCGAACAGGGAGGTGCGCTGGCCGCTCGCCAGGTTTTCCTTGATCAGGGTATCGGGCTCGCCCTTGGCCGAGTGGATGGCGATGAAATCACGGTCGTCCGGGCTGATATAGAAAGGCCGGTAGCGGCGGCCCGTGTCTTTTTCGATCTTGTTCCAGCGTCCGCTGGCGTCGTCGAAGCGGAACTCGACGGCGTGCGTCTTGTCGTCGACCCCGAACGCGAAGCGCGGCTGGCCGTTGTGCTGCAGGATGAAGGTCAGGTCCCCCATCGGCAGGTCGGCCAGCAGCTTGCGCGAGGCCCTGGCCGAGTCGATCTCGTAGAGGGCACTGTGACTGGTTTCCCAGTCGTGGCCGGTGACGTAGACGCGCCCGTCGCGCTGTTTCGAAATGTCCTGGACATAGCCGAAGCTGCGGTCATCGCCATAGTGCTCGCCGCGCCGCGACTGCTGGCGCATGCGGTAGCCGAACAGGTATTCCTGCTTCTTGCCGTCGATGTCGGTGGCGACGATCTCGCCGGTGGCCTGCGGCCCCTCGAGCGAACCGAATTCGCGGCCCTTGGCCACGACCAGCCGGGTCGCGCTGGCCCAGTAATAGTTGGCCGGCACCTCGAAGACAGGGAAGCGGATCGCGCCGGTGAGCTTCATGTCCGGCAGCGAATACATCTTCAGGACGGGAATGAAGCGGTCGCCGTCCGGTACGCGCTCGGTGATGGCGATGTGCTTGCCGTCAGGCGCGAGGCGCGGATTGTAATACTGGTTCTCGTGGACGAAGTCGGCAAGGGGCACCTGGGCCGGGGCGGCCGTGGATTGGGCCAGGGCCGGCTGGGCCGCGAGAAGGGCGGCGTAAAGGACAGCGAAATGCAAGCGCATGGAAACGTCTCCGATCATCTTTTCAAGAATGCACGCGTGGTTGATTGACATGGCAGGCGGTGCGGGCGGCCTTATTTCGGCGCCGCTCCCTTGCCGATGTTCCGGTCCAGGAAAGCCTGAAGTTTTTCGTAAAAGGCGGTACGGTTGGCGGTGTCGTAGAAGCCGTGGCCCTCGTTGGGTGCCAGGAACCATTCGGGCGGGCGGCCTGCGGTGGTGAGCGCGGCGCGCATCGCATGCGCATGTTCGACCGGCGCGCGCCTGTCATTGCCGCCGTGGACCAGCAGCACGGGCGAGTTGATTTTTGCCGCCAGCTTGACCGGCGAAATGCGGTCGAGTTCCGCGCGGTCGTCGCCGATGTACTTGCGCATCGTGTTGGCCATATAGGTATCGGTGCGTTCGTTCTGCGCCTTGCCCAGCAATGTCAGGTCATACACGCCGACATAGCCGACGGCGCACTTGTAGGTTGCCGGGTCGCGCGCGGCCAGCATCATCGATGCATAGGCACCGAAGCTGGCGCCATAGGCGCACACGCGGGCGCCGTCGACTTCGCCCTGGGCCACCGCCCAGCGCGTCGCGTCTTCGAGGTCGTCGATGATCTTGCCGCCCCACTGGCGGTAGCCCGCTTGCTGGAAGTTGACGCCGCGCCCGCCGGAGCCGCGGAAGTTCAGCTGCAGCACCGCATAGCCGCGGCTGGCCAGGAACTGGGCGTCCTCGTCGAAGAACCAGCGGTCGGAGGGTCCATGCGGTCCGCCGTGCGGCAGCACCACCAAGGGCAGCCTGGTCCCTGGCGCGTGTGCGGGCATGGTCATGAAGCCGTGCAGTTCGAGGCCGTCGCGCGCCTTCAGGCTGATCGGGCGCCTTTCCGACATGTGCGCAGGATCGATCGCCTCCATGGCCGAGAACAGCATGTCGGCCTTCATCGTGGCCCGGTTGAACAGGTAGTAAGAGCCGGGGTCGCGGTCGCTCTTCACGCTGAACAGGAGCAGCTTGCCGTCGTCGCTGAAGTCGATGAAGTGCAGGTACTGGCCCGGGAATTGCGCGCTCAGCATTTGGTGCAGCTGGGCGTCTACGCTCTTGTCGTCGAAGTAGCGCACGCGCGGGATGCCGACCGCGGAATGGGCGCCGAAGGGCAGGGACGCGCTGCTGTAGAGCGGCGCGGTATAGCTGCCGACCGGGTCCGAAAACAGCGTGGTGCGCTGGCCGGTGGCCAGGTTTTCGCGGATCAGGGTATCGGGCCCGCCGGTGGCCGAGTGATTGGCGATGAACTCGCTGTCGTCGGCGCTGAAATAGAAAGGACGGTAGCGGCTGCCGGCATCTTTTTCGATCTTGTTCCAGCGGCCGCTGGCGTCGTCGAAACGGAACTCGACCGCGCGCGACTCGTCGTCCACCCCGATCGCAAAGCGCGGCTTGCCGCTGTGCTGCAGGATGAAGGTCAGGTCCTGCATCGGCAGGTCGGCCACCAGCGTGCGCGTGCCCTTGATCGAGTCGACGTCATAGAGCATGCTGTGGTTGCCCTCCCACGCGCGGCTGGTAATGAAGACGCGCCCGTCGCGCTTCTCCGATACGTCCTCGACATAGCCGAAGCCGCGGTCGTTGCCGTAGCGATCCCCGCGGCTGGACTGATTGCGCATGCGGTAGCCGAACAGGTATTCCTGCTTCTTGCCATCGATGTCGGTAGCGACGATTTCGCCGGTCGCCTGCGGCGCCTCGCGCGAGCCGAATTCGCGGCCCTTGGCCACGACCAGCCGGGTCGGGCTGACCCAGTGATAGGCGACCGGCACCTCGAACACGGGGAAGCGGATCGCACCGGTGATCTGCATGTCCGGCACCGAATACATCATCAGGACGGGGATGAAGCGGTCGCCGCTCGGGACGCGCGCGGTAATGGCGATGTGCTTACCGTCGGGCGAGAGGCGCGGATTGGAGAACTGGTCCTCGTGCACAAAGGCGGCGAGGGGCACCTGGGCCGCGCCGGCCGTGGACTGGGCGA
The DNA here is from genome assembly GCF_059134155.1 of Massilia sp. FBCC-B171. Lineage (NCBI taxonomy): Bacteria > Pseudomonadati > Pseudomonadota > Betaproteobacteria > Burkholderiales > Oxalobacteraceae > Massilia > Massilia sp. FBCC-B171. The sequence continues at coordinate 1,951,114 of NZ_CP101443.1, forward strand.
GGGCCGGCTGGGCCGCGAGAACGGCGGCGTACAGTGCAGCGACATGCAAACGCATCGAAACCTCTCCGATCATCTTGTTAAAAATTCACTCAAGGAATCATCGAGTATAAGGAAAATATTTCCAGAAATAAAAATCTTTATGGCAACATGTTGTTTTGATACGACCATTCCGCTTGCGTTGCATTAACATTGCGCAGCGTGCATACTCGCCGGCCCGATGGCTATCATCTCTCCACCTAATCGACCATGTTCCTGGCGCGCATGCCTGCCTGCCGGACCTGATCGCCGCTGCGCATGAACGACGCCCTCGCTTTCGCTGGTTTCAGCACCACTCCGCTCGAACTGATCTCGTTTGCCCTCGCGGTGACGACAGTGCTGCTCAACATCCGCCAGAACCATTGGGCCTGGCTGTTCTCGATCGTCTCTTCGGCCACGTATGCGGTCGTCTTTTTCGACGCCCGCCTGTACGGCGACAGCGGCCTGCAGCTGGTCTTCATCGCCGCCTCGGTATGGGGCTGGTGGCAGTGGCTGCGCGGCAGCGGCGAGACGAAGCTGGTCGTCACGCACCTGGACCGCACGGCCATTGCCTGGGCCCTGGGAGGCTGGGCTGCGGCCTTCCTGGCGCTGTCCTGGTTCCTGAAGACCTGGACCAACACCGACGTCCCCCATATCGACGGCTTCCTCACCGCGGGCAGCCTGGTCGGCCAGCTGCTCCTGGCGCGCAAGAAAGTCGAGAACTGGCATGTATGGGTGATTGTCGACGTGCTCTACGTGGGCCTCTACATCTTCAAGGACCTGCACGTGACGGCGGTGCTGTATGCGGTCTTCGTTGTGCTGGCCTGGCGCGGGCTGCGCGAATGGAGCAAGGTCGCGCGGGTGGCGCCATGACGCTGCGCCGCATCGCCGTGCTGGGCGCGGAATCGTCGGGCAAGTCGACCCTGTGCGTCGCGCTGGCGCGGCGCTACGAGACACTCTGGGTACCCGAATACCTGCGCGAATTCGTCGACACGCAGGGCCGCGTGCCTTATGAGTCGGACCAGTACGGGATTGCCCGCACCCAGCGTGCACGCGAAGACGCGGCTGCGCTGGAAGCGAACGGCTTCCTGTTCTGCGACACGACGCCTTTGATGACGGCGCTCTACAGCCGGGTGTACTGGGGCAGGGTCGACGCGCAGCTTGCGCAACTGGCCGCGAGCCACGACTACGCGCTGACCCTGGTGACGGCGCCGGACACGCCCTGGATCGCGGACGGCCTGATGCGCGAATCGGAAGAAATGCGCCAGCGGGTGTTTGCGCTGCTGGTGGAGGAACTGGATGCGCGGGGAGTGCGCTTCGTGCTGGTGGACGGGGACCTGCCGCACAGGCTGCGGCAGGTGGAGGCGGCGCTCAAGGTGCTGGCGCCGCCGCTGTAAATCCCTGTCAGAAGTCGAACTGGGCCGACACGCGCAGCGTGCGCGGTGCGCCCGGCAGCAGGTAGCCGCCCAAGTCCTGGGTGACGTCGCGCCAGTAGAATTTGTCGAACAGGTTGTCCACCCGCGCGCGCAGCGTGACCTGCGTCGACCCCATCTTCATGCCATACGCAGCGCCCACGCCGAACAGGTGGTAGCCCGGCACGTCGACCGTGTTCTCCGGGTCGAAGGTCTTCTTGCCGGCGTACTGCCACTGGCCGTTGAGCTTCAGTCCCGGCACCGCCGCCACGGCATATTCGCCCCAGACGGTCGTCTTCAGTTCCGGCACGTTGGTGACGCGCTTGCCGTCCAGGGTGGCGTCGCCCGTGTCCTGCTGGCGTGCGCGCAGCGCCATCAGCGAAGCGCCATAGGCCAGGCCATTCGCCGCGCGCTGCGCCGACAATTCCAGGCCGCGGTGATTGCGCTCGCCATTGCGCACAAAGGTCTCGGTTGCATCGGTGTATTCGAGGCCCGTGGTGATCTGGAACACGGCGGCGCTGAGCGAGACGCCATCGCCCGCAATGCCTTTCACGCCGAACTCGAGCTGCTTCGAGCGGTTCGGTCCCAGGTCCTGGTTCGCATTCGTCGTTTCGATCGGCGCCACGCCGCCGGACTCGAGCCCGTGCGCGAGCGTGCCGTAGACATTCCAGTTGCGGGTCGGGCTGTACACCAGCGAGACGTTCGGCAGCGTGAACGAGGCTTTGTCTGCTACCCATGGCAGGGCCGATTCGGGTTGCTGGTCGCTGTCGATTTTTACGAAGCGCAGGCCGGCGTGCAGGGCCAGTTGCGGCGAGAGGGTGACGATGTCCTGCACGTAGACGGCGCGCTCGCGGTCACGGAAGCGCTCGTAGACCGGCCCCGTGCGCGGGTTGCCCGGCGCCGGCTCGGTGACCAGCGGATTGTAGATGTTGCTGTAGCCGGCGTAGTCGTAGACATAGTCGCCGTAGCTGTTGTGGCGCTCGGCATAGCTGGCGCCGAAGGTCAGCAGGTGGCGCAGGGCGCCGCTGGCGAAGCGGCCCTGGAGCTGGGCCTGCAGGCCGAAGGGCGTCTTGCGCTCGCCCACGCTCTGGTAGTCGTAGACGTCGAAGTCGCCATTGCCGCAATAGCCCGGATAGTAACCCTCGCCCTCGTTGCTGCAGCCGTAAGGGAAGGCGGTGTAGTCGTCGCGCTTGAACCAGTGCTTGTTGGCGCTGACCGTCGCATTCCATTCGGTGTTCAGGCGGTAGGCGAAGCGCAGGCCGAGGTTGGCGCTGTCGGTGTCGACGGGGCGGGTCCAGGGCTGGGCGTTGAGCAGGGTTTTGGGCGAGATGTTGGCCGGCAGGTCGACGCCGCGGGTAAGCTGGTAGCCGGGCGCGGTGATCTGCTCCTTGTGCTGGAAGTCCATGTCCAGGTCGAGGCGCGCGTCGGGGCTGATCTGCCAGTCAAAAGCGGCGGAGGCAAACTGCCGCTTGCCGTCGGCGCCCTTCACGTAGGAACGCAGGCGGTCGGCGGCGGCATTGATGCGGTAGCCGAAACGCGTATCCTCGAAGCGGCCGCCGAGGTCGAACTCGCCGTGCAGGCTGCCGCGCTCGCGCGCTTCGACGGTCGCCGAACGCAGGGGCGCGTCAAGCGGACGTTTGGTCACGAAATTCAGCACGCCGCCCGGCGCCGCCAGGCCTGCCTGCAAGCCGGCCACGCCCTTGAGCAGCTCGAAGCGCTCCTTGTTTTCCATCGGGATCTGGGTGTCGGCCGCGATCGCGATGCCGTCCTTGCGGTAGCCCGAGTTGTTGTTCAGTTTGAAGCCGCGCACCGAGAACTGCTCGGCATAGCCGACCGCGTTGTAGGCGTCGCCGACCGAGGCGTCGTACTGCGCGGCATCGGTGGCCGAGCGGATCGACAGGTCCTGCATCTGGCTGCGGTCGAAGGCCACGACCGAGGCCGGAATGTCCATCAGGGGCAGGTCGGCGAAGCCGCCGATGCTGGCGCGCCCGCCGGCGGCTTCTTTGCTGCCGGTGACCAGCACCGAAGCGACTGGTGTGGGCGACTGCGCGGTTTGGGCGTGAACGGCGAAGGCTTGCGCGAGGGCGCAGGCGAGGAGGGAAAGCTTGAAGACGGGTTTCATTGGTGTGCTCGCGGATCGAGCGGCGCAGTAACGCGACGCTTTTTCAAAAAAAGCCGGAGCCAACGCGGGGGAAGGGCAAACAAGGTGTGAACTGCTTGGCGCGCTTTCCTTCGCTGGCATTATCCAGATCAGGTACGAAGGGTATCTCTCACCCGGAAACACGTTCCAGGACCCCTAGCGAGCCGCGAGTGTAGCACGGAGTTTTATAGCCGTGGTGCTTCTGTCAATGAAGGTGGGCGGCGGCAATGCCTCGGCGGCCGCCCGCGCCGGGGCGCCCCTTATACCTCGACCGTCTCCCGGAAGGGCGCGGCATGCTCGTGGTTCGAGCGCGCATGCAGCAAGTGGCGCTGCAGCGTCGCGCGCGTGCTCGCTTCGATCGCGCGCCAGTTGTCGCGGCGCTGGGCGGCGCGCTTGCGGTGCTTCGAGGGCATGTCGGCTAGCGGTTTGAGGTAGAAGGGCAGGCTCACCTGCCAGGCGTCGCCGGGCAGTTCGACCCCGCCCAGAATCTTCCAGAAGCCGTCATAGGCATTCGCGAAATGCTTGATCTCGTCCGGGTCGTAGGCGATGTGCGAAGTGCACTTCACGGCCAGCACCTGTTCCATGCCGACCGCCTGCGCCAGGCCCTGCATGGCCGCGAAGCAGAAGAAGCTCGGCGAATTGTTCGGGAAGCACAGCTCGAAGGCCTCGAAGGCATCGCCCGAATCGGTCCAGCGGCCCTGGTTGCGGGCCACGAAAGGCACCAGCGGCGCCGGCACGCCGACGATCCGGCCTTCGATCCAGGAATAGGACAAGCGGTGCAGCACCTTGCCGTCGGCAATCAGGGCAATCGTCAGGTCGCCTTCGGCATTCATGCGCGAGGCCATCTCGAGCCGGATCAGGAAGGCATGCGTGCCGACGGTCTGCTCCCACAGGGTCAGGCCGCCGCTGCCATACACGGCCGCCTTGTAGGCCGCATCAAACGTGGTCTCTTCGAAGCGGTAGTGCGAGAGCACGCACTGCACGCGCTGGCGGCTGCTCAGGCCCTGCAGCAGGTAGCCGCGGTGGCTCAGGTGGTGGAAGGGATCGTCGTTCGGCGCGGCCATCACGTGCTGGCGGTAGACGTCGAGCTGGCACAAGGCCGCGTGGTCGCGATAGAAGCGCAGCACGCGCGCGCTGCGCAGCACGGCCAGCAGCCAGGAGGAAAAACCCAGCTCGGTGCGGCGAGCCAGCCAGTAGCGGGTAAGGTGAGCGAAGATCATGGGGCGCTCCGTAGAAGACGGCGGGTTGCGGACAGGCTCATGGTGTCCCACCCGCACGCTCCCGGCGGTGCGATTGCTCAAGGGAAATAGATTCTCTGTGGCAATATTTTCGGCGGACTCATCCTCGCCCGGCGTTCGCATCGTCAGCATTGTGATGTTCTTTCGCAGCTATTGTTTTCTTGGGCAAACTTTTCTTGTTGCAAGATTAGCACGGGAATGGCGCAGTTTGCGCGGGGCCTTGCGAAATTCTGTTTCATACTCGGCCTTCGCATCCTGTGGAGGTGACGTATGGCATACGAACTGTTCTATTGGCCCAGCATCCAGGGCCGCGGCGAATTCGTCCGGCTGGCGCTGGAAGAGACGGGAGAAGAGTACGCAGACGTGGCGCGCGGGCCGGACGGCGTCGACGCGCTGATGGCGGCGCTCAAGGATGGGCCTACGCCCAGCTTCGCGCCGCCTTTCCTGCGCGCGGACGGCATGACAATCGGCCAGACAGCGGCAATCTTGATGTATTTGGGCGAGCGCCATGGCCTCGCGCCGCAGGACACGGAGGGCCGCATCTGGACCCACCAGCTGCAGCTGACGATCGCCGACCTGGTCAACGAGGCGCACGACAGCCACCACCCGGTCGGCAACGGCTTGTACTACGAAGACCAGCAGGAGGAAGCGCGGCGCCGCGCGGGCGAATTCACGTCGGCGCGCATCCCGAAGTTTTTGAAATACTTTGCCCGCGTGCTGGGCGAGAAGGACTACCTGGTCGGGCAAGAGATTACCTACGCCGACCTGTCGCTGTTCCAGGTGCTGGAAGGACTTGCTTACGCCTTCCCGAAAGCGGCCGGACGCGCACTGGCAAAGCACCCGAACCTGGCGGCGCTGCGCCGGCGCGTGGCCGAGCGGCCGCGCATTGCCGCCTATCTGGCGTCGCCGCGCCGGATCCCGTTCAGCGAAGAAGGGATCTTCCGGCATTACCCGGAACTGGACAGTTAGTCCCGGCGCGGTCCGAAGTCCGGGCTGACCAGGCGTTCGCCGCGATCGAGCGCATCGATGGCGGCGATGTCGCCCGGGCTGAGCACCAGTTCGCGCGAGGCCAGGTTGCTGGCCAAATTCTCGCGCCGGGTCGACGATGGGATGACCGTGAAACCCTTGGCCAGCAACCAGGCCAGCGTGACCCGGGCCGGCGTCGCGTTCAGCCGTGCTGCGATGGCGCCTATGACCGCGTCGTCCAGCACCTTGCCGTAAGCGAGCGGCATGTAGGCCGTCAGCGCGATGCCGTGTTCAAGCGCGAAGGCGGCGACGGCGCGGTTCTGCAGGTAGGGATGCAGCTCGACCTGGTTGGTGGCGATGTTCGCCGCGCCGACACTGTCAATCGCTTCCTGCATCAGGGGAATTGTGAAGTTGGAGACGCCGATGGCGCGCGTCAGGCCCAGTTCACGCGCTTCCAGCAGGGCCGCCATCGATTCGGCAACCGGTACCGCGCCGCCAGGCGAGGGCCAGTGGATCAGGGTCAGGTCGAGCTGCTCGAGGCGCAGCTTGCGCATGCTCTCTTTCAGGCTCGGAATCAGGGCGTCGCCGGCGAGGTGCTCGGTCCAGATCTTGGTCGTCACGAAGACGTCCTGGCGTGCCACGCTGCTCTTTGCGAGCGCGGTGCCGACCTCAAGCTCATTGCCATAGATCTGGGCGGTATCGATGTGGCGGTAGCCGAGGTCGAGGGCGTTGGCGACGCTGTCGATGGCGGTCTGGCCTTGCAGGCGGAAGGTGCCGGCGCCGATGGTTGGCATGTGCATGGTGTATTCCTTTTGAGTGAAAAATAATTAAACGAGTTCTGCTTCTTTGATTGGGGCGGGCCGCGCCAGCGCCTCGCGCTTGTCCAGCCGGCCGGCCAGCGTGGTCAGGGCCAGCGCGCCGACGAGGATCAGGGCGCCGATCGGCGGCGTCGCCATCAGGCCGAGGTGTTCCAGGATCAGGCCACCGCCCCAGGCGCCCAGCGCGATGCCGAGGTTGAAGGCGGCGATGTTCATTCCCGAGGCCATGTCGACCGCTTGCGGCACGTCGCGTTCAGCGCGCTGCACGACATACAGCTGCAGGGCCGGCACATTGCCGAAGGCGACCGCGCCCCAGGCCAGCACGGTGGCGACAACCAGCACCGGATGCGGCGCGGTGAAGGTCAGGATGGCCAGCACGGCGGCCAGCAGCGCGAACACGATCTGCAGGGCGCGGATCGGGCCCTTCTTGTCGGCCAGGCGGCCGCCCCAGATATTCCCGGCCGCGACCGAGACGCCATACACCAGCATCACGAGACCCACGCTGCTTGGGGCAAAGCCGGCCACGTCCTGCAGGATCGGGGCAAGATAAGTAAAGGCGATGAAGGAGCCGCCATAGCCGAGCGTCGTGATCGCATACACCAGCAAGAGGCGCGGCTGCTTCAGCACGGCGAACTGCTTGGCGAGGCTGGCCGGCTTGGCGCCGCCGATGGCTTTCGGCACCAGGAGCGCGCTGCCGATCATGGCGACGATGCCGAGCGCGGCCACCGCCAGGAAGGTCGACTGCCAGCCGAATTGCTGGCCGATCCAGGTACCGAGCGGCACACCGGTGACGAGGGCCACCGTCAGGCCGGTGAACATCAGGGCGATCGCGCTGGCGGCCTTTTCTTTCGGCACCAGGCTGGTCGCAATGGTCGAACCGATCGAGAAGAACACGCCGTGGGCGAGACCGGTGAGCACGCGCGCGGCCATCAGGGCGGCGTAGCCGGGGGCGATCGAGGCGACCAGGTTGCCGAGCGTGAACAGCAGCATCAGCGCGATCAGCAGTTTCTTGCGCGGCACATGGGCGGTGAGGGCTGTGAGCAGAGGCGCGCCGATGGCCACGCCGAGCGCGTACACGCTCACCAGGAGGCCAGCGGAGGGAACGGAAACGCCGAGGCTGGCGGCGACGTCGGGAATGAGCCCGACGATGACGAATTCGGTGGTACCGATGGCAAAGGCGCTCAAGGTGAGCGCCCAGAGGGCAAGTGGCATGGTGACTCCTGGGGCAAGGGATGAACAGGCATGCAGTCTGGGCCATATGCGTGTTGCGAAAAATCCCTTGCCGTACAATAGACTTTTGACTGGGAGTCACGAATGATCGATGTAGAGGCCTTGATTGCATTCTCCGCCGTCATGGATGCCGGCTCGTTTTCCGGCGCCGCCGCACGCCTCGGACAGACGCCTTCGGGTGTCTCGCGCACCATTGCGCGCCTGGAAAAGCATCTCGGCCTGACCCTCCTGCACCGCACCACGCGGAGCCTGCAGCTGACCGACGAAGGCGCCTGGCTGCTCGAGCGCGCCCGTACCCTGCTGGCGGCGCTCGCCAACACCGAAGCCGAAGCCGCCGCGCGCCGCTCTCAGCCCGCGGGCCTGGTGCGCGTGAATGCGGCCACGCCCGCGCTCGGCCACCTGCTGGCGCCGCTGGTGCCGGCTTTTCTCGACGCCTATCCGCTGGTGCAGCTGGAGCTGAAGAGCGGCGAAACCGTCGTCGACCTGATCGAGGAACGCGCCGACCTGGCAATTCGCATCGGCAGCCTGCCGGACTCGACCCTGAACGCGCGCAGGCTGGGCGCCAGCCGCCTCCGGGTGCTGGCTGCACCCGCCTATCTCGAACGCCATGGCATGCCGCTTGATGTGCCCGCGCTGGCACACCACCGCCTGCTCGGCTTTGCGGCGCCGGCCACGCTCAACACCTGGCCGCTGGCGGATGGCGGGGCCGAGGGCTATACGATCGCCCCCAGCGTGACCGCCTCGAACGGCGAAACGGTGCGCCACCTGGCGCTGGCCGGTGCGGGGATTGCCTCGTTGTCGGACTTTCTTACGCGCGACGACCTCGCCGCAGGAAGGTTGGTGCCGGTGCTGGCAGAGGCAGCGCTGCCGTGGTCGCAGCCGGTGTGGGCCGTGTTCTACAAGCAGGGCGGCCTGGCGCCGCGGGTGGCGGCATTGGTGGATTTTCTGGCGCGCGAATTGGGGGCCGTGCTCGACGCGTGAGGCGCTTGGCGCAGCGCAGCACAAGCATTCGTTGCGCGAACTTCTGCCAGGCGCTACGCTCATAAAGCAGCACCAACAACAATATTAATTATCCTGAAAGGAACACGTCATGAGTTCAGAGGTCAAGCCGGTCGAAGAGGGCATGCACACCGTTACCCCGCATCTCGTCTGCGCCAACTGCCACGAGGCGATCGAGTTCTACAAGAAGGCTTTCGGCGCCATCGAAATCATGCGCTCGCCCATGCCGGACGGTAAGGTCGGCCACGCCATGCTGCGCATCGGCGACTCGCCCCTGTTCCTGGCCGACGAATTCCCGGACTACGGTTCCTTCGGCCCCCTGACCCTGAAAGGTTCGCCCGTCACGATCCACCTGTCGGTGCCGAACGTCGACGAGATCTGGGCCAGCGCAACAGCCGCCGGCGCCACCGTGCGCATGGAACTGGCCGACATGTTCTGGGGCGACCGCTACGGCCAGATCGTCGATCCCTACGGGCACATCTGGTCGATGGCGACCCACATCAAGGATGTGTCGCCCGAGGAGATGGAAGAGGCGATGAAGCGCGAGTGCGCGTAAGCGTTCAGCGCAACAAGGTGGCTGCTCAAAGCGCCGCCACCTGCAGGTGATCGTACAAAATCAAACTACCGATCACGATCAGCACCACGCCGCCGACGATCTCGGCGCGCTTGCCCACCAGCGCGCCCAGGCCGCGGCCCAGCATCACGCCGAGCGTGACCATGATGAAGGTAGCGCAGCCGATCGCGGCGGCGGTAATGAAAATGTTGGCGTCGATGAAGGCCAGGCCTGCGCCCACGATCAGGGCGTCGATGCTGGTCGCCATGCCGGTCACGGCCAGGCGCAGGAAGGAATGGCTGTTCGGCTTTTCCTCGTCGAGCTCGGGTTCGCCCCAGCCTTCGTGGATCATGCGCAGGCCGAGCGCGCCCAGCAGCACGAAAGCAATCCAGTGGTCCCAGGCCTGCACGTAAGGTGCGGCGGCGTTGCCCAGCGCCCAGCCGAGCAGGGGAGTGAGGCCTTCGATCACGCCGAAGATGAGGCCGGTGCGCAGCGCCTCGCGCAGCTGCGGCCGCTGCAGGGCCGCACCCTTGCCGACGGCGGCGGCGAAGGCGTCGGTGGACATGGCGAGGGCGAGCGAGGCGGTGGCGGCGAAATTCATGGGGGCTTTCCGTCGGGCAAACGCAAAGGCAAGCCCGCGCGGCCCGAACTCGCGCGCTGGCATGCCAGTGGTCTTGCCAACCGGACGGTCGATCGACCGGCTGCCCGTACCACGGCGCGCTGCTGGCGCCGAGTATGTTGATACGGGAACTTCGCTGACAGCGAAGCAGGCTACTCCCCAATGGATGGCGATATTGTACTCCAGCGCATCGAAAAACTCAGCCATTGGCTGTGGCGCCCGCACACAGTAGCCATTTGCACAAGACCTGCCGGCCACGTAGACTGGGCCCGAACCCCTGCAAGGAGAATAGTTTGGACAGCCACGACAACATCGGCGCAATCGACATCGTCATCGTCCCGCCCACCCACGACCTGGGCGACGGTTTCAAGGTGCGGCGCGCCTTGCCCAGCCGCCAGCGGCGCATGGTCGGCCCGTTTGTGTTTCTCGACCAGATGGGCCCGCACGTGTTCGACGCTGGGCGCGGGCTCGACGTGCGTCCGCATCCGCACGTCTGCCTGGCCACCGTCACCTATTTGTTCGATGGCGAAATCCTGCACCGCGACAGTGTCGGCAGCGTGCAGGCGATCCGCCCCGGCGAGGTGAACTGGATGACGGCCGGAAGCGGCATCGTCCACTCCGAGCGCACCGACAGCGTGCTGCGCCAGGGCCGCTCGAACCTGTTCGGCCTGCAGTGCTGGGTTGCGCTGCCCACGAAACACGAGGAAACCGATCCGGCCTTTGCCCACCTCGACGCCGGCGCGCTGCCGGTGATCGAAGGCGAGGGCGTCGAGGCACGCGTCGTGGCCGGCAGCTTCTGGGGCCGGCGCGCGCCGGTGGCGACCTTGTCCGACATGTTCTACGTCGACGTCAAGCTCCAGCCCGGCGCGCGCATCGCGATGCCGCCGGAATACCCGGAGCAGGCCATCTATATCGTCGAAGGCAGGCTCGACCTCGGCCGCGACGGCGTCTTCGACGCCGGCCAGCTGGCGGTCATCAAGCCTGGGGCGGAAGTGATGCTGGGGGCGCCCGGACCGGGACCGACGCGCATCATGCTGCTGGGCGGCGAGCCGATGGATGGGCCGCGTTTCCTGTCCTGGAATTTCGTTGCCAGTTCCGAAGAGCGCATCGAGCAGGCCAAACGCGACTGGCAGGCCGGCGCCTTTCCCCAGGTGCCGGGCGAGACCGAATTCATCCCGCTGCCGGAGCCGCAGGGCAAACCAGTGCGTTATCCATAAACCAAGGTCACGTCAGCAAAATTGTTGGGTACACGCTAACATCGGCGCTCTTCCATGTTCCAGGAGCGCGCCGTGTCCCAGCCCCACCACTTGACCGCGAACGCCGCCGACGTCCAGCGCATCGCCGCCTTTTCCGACGGCACCCAGGGCGGTAATCCGGCCGGGGTGTGGATCGGCGCCGCCTTGCCGCTTGAAGCCGAGATGCAGCGCATCGCCCACGAGATCGGCTATTCGGAAACTGCCTTCGCCGCACCGCTGGGCGAGGGCTGGCGCGTACGCTATTTTTCGCCCGAGTCGGAAGTGCCCTTCTGCGGCCATGCCACCATCGCGCTCGGCGCTGCGCTCGCGGCCAGCCATGGCGACGGCGTCTATCCGCTGGTACTCAATAGTGCTGCGATCACCGTCGAGGGCCGGCGCGGCACCGGCGCGGACGGCAGCGTGCTCACCTCGGCCGCGCTGCAGTCGCCGCCCACCCGCAGCGCCCCGGCGCCAGGCGAGGTCGTGGCCCGGGCGCTGGCGCTGTTCGGCTACCAGAAGGAAGATCTCGATCCGCACATTCCGCCGGCCCTGGCCCATGGCGGGGCGGACCATCTGGTGCTCGCCCTGCGCAGCCGCGCCCTGCTGGCGGCCATGCGCTACGATCTCGACGCCGGCCGCCATTTCATGCGCGAACTGGACATCGTCACCGTGGTGCTGGTGTTTGCGCAAACCGATACGCTGCTCCACACGCGCAATCCCTTCGCCTCGGGCGGCGTCTACGAAGACCCGGCCACGGGCGCCGGCACGGCCGCGCTCGCCGGCTACCTGCGCGACATCGGCTGGCCGCATGGCGGCGCGATCGACATCGTGCAGGGCGAAGACATGGGCATGCGCTCGCGCCTGCATGCCGGGATCGGGGTGGAGCAGGGCGGCTCGATCCGCGTTTCGGGGACTGCGCGCATTATTTGAAAGCGGAATTATCCGAATAGCATGAATTAGAACGGGCGTTCAGTGAGCGTTGAATAAAGGGAAAAAAGCATCTTTTATTGACGTTTAGAAAAGTTTCTAAAGATTGATAATTATCAACACAGAAGTCGTTGGCCAACTATCAATCAAGGAATTCCGTCATGGATATGCGCACCCCCGCCACTCTCTCCGCCACCTTAGCGCGTCCAGCCATGTCGACCGAGCGCCTGCCGTTCACGATCCGCCGGGTCGAGACCGAGGACAGCCTGAAGAAAGCCGTGGCGCTGCGCCATGCGGCCTATGCCCGCCACGTGCCGGACTTCGCGCGCTCGCTGGCCCTGCCGGAAGCCTGCGACTACGACGAGGACACGGTAGTCTTGCTGGCCGAATCGAAGCTCGACGGCACGGCCCTGGGCACGGCGCGCATCCGCACCAATGTGCACCATCCGCTGCATATCGAAGAATCGGTGGTGCTGCCGCACTGGCTGCAGGGACGCAGCCTGGGCGAAGTCGAGCGCCTCGGCGTCACCGAAGGGCGCATCGGCCACGTCGTCAAGGTCGCGCTGGTCAAGGCCTTCTTCGACTACTTTGAAAAGACCGGCATCGAATACGCCGTCATCGCCGGCCGCGCCCCGATCGACCGCCAGTACGAACAGCTGATGTTCAGCGACGTGTTCGGCGAAAAGGAAATGGTGCCGCTGGTTCATACGGGCAACATTCCACACCGCGTGATGGCCTTCGAGATCGCCACCGGCGAGGCGCGCTGGCAGGCGGCGAACCACCCGATGCTGAAATTCTTCCGCCATACTCACCATCCGGACATCGACGTCGGCGTGGCGCCGCGTCGCCTTGTGGCCACGCCGGCCGGCGCCCGTTCGCCGATGTTGGCCGAAATTGCACAGATGGCTAGCTGCTAAGGCAAATATTGCATGACAGCATCTGCAGCAGCTTGTATCCTTCAGGGGTAACACGCGCTGGCAGCGGGCTGGCGTTTGCCAGCCTGACCCGACCAGCCTATGCCCGATTCGCCTTCGCCAGACCCAGTACCGCCTCCAGCGTCGTTCGACCGGCTGCTGACGGCAGCGATGCGGCTGTTGTCCCTGTACCTGGTGCCGCTCGGGGTGGCGCTGGTCTCGGTGCTGGCGCTGGTTTCCTGGAACAGCCATTACGTCGCCAACGACGACGTCATCTTGCCGCTACGCGTGGTCGCGGAAGAGGGCAGGGCGCTGACGCCGGCCACCGCCCTGCGCCAGCTGGCAAACGTGCCGGGCGTCGAGCGCTACGACACGCATCTCACCGAAGAGCCGCTCTGGTTCACGCTCCATACCCATAGCCAGGGCGATGGTCGCCAGGTGGTCGAATTCCCCTCGCGCCACGCGGTCGACATCGCCTGCTGGAATGGCGCCACCCTGCAGTCGCTGGGCAGCGCATCGCACGAGAACGCCAGCGGTGCGCTTGCGCTGGCCAAGGCCGGCTTCGTGCTGCAGCCGAAAATGATGCCGGCCGAAGTGCTATGCCGCGCCCGCTTCACGGGACCGGCGCGGGTGAGCGCCGTGCAATGGCCGGCGGACGAAATGACGCTGTCGATCCAGCAGTTCCACCGCAAGTCGGGCCTGCTCGACGGCGGCATGATCGTGCTCAGCCTCTTCATCCTGATTACCGCCCTCATCAACCGCCAGCTGCTCTACCTGCAGTTTGCCGTCTGGCTGATCCTGAACCTGCGCATCGGCGCCATCTCGGCCGGCTGGGACATCCAGTGGCTGGGCCAGACCCTGCCCCAGGACTGGCTGGCGCCGAGCCGCGCCGTCACGACCGCCCTGTACGCCATCGCCACCATGACCCTGTACCGGGAACTGTTCGGCGCGGAACTGGCGCGCACCCGGCTGGCCGGGCCGCTGCGCGTGGCGCAGGCGCTATGCCTGTGCCTGCTGCCGATGGGAATCTTCCTGCCTTACGGGATCTACCTGCCGGTGATGTGGCTGCTGGTCGGTCCGGGCCTGGCGATGATGACGCTCGGCCTGTTTGGCGTGATGCGCAACAGCCAGGCGCGGGTGGCGATGTGGTTTGCCGCTTCCTTCGTCGTCACCTTCCTGTCGACCCTGGCCGAGGTGCTCTCGGCCGCGCTGGGCATGCGCGAGATGCTGGGCGTGGTCAACAGCGTGACGGCGGCACTGGCCTCGAGCCTGCTGGCGGCGCTGGCCGTAGCCGAGCAGATGCGCCTGGAAACCCAGAAGCGCATTGCGGTGCAGGCAGAACTTGAACACGCCTACGAGGCCATGCCGGTGGGCCTGTTTACGCTCGACCTGCAGGGCGCCTTCCTGTCGGCCAATCCGGCCCTGTGCCGCATGCTCGAATGCGAGCTGCCCGCGCCAAGCCGCACGCTCTGGCAGCAGTTTTTTGACGACGCATCCTGGTTCCACCTGCGCGAACAGGTGCACCAGCAGACCGCGGTCGAGATGGACATCGCCAGCCGCCAAGGCGGGCGCCGCTTCCTGGTGCGCGCGACGCTGGCCCATGGCCGCATCGAAGGCGTCCTCGAAGACATCACCGAAAAGACCAAGGCCACCGAGCAGCTGCAGTTCATGGCCAACAACGATCCGCTGACGCGCGTCTTCAACCGGCGCGGCATCGAGAAGACGTTCGAAGGCGCGGCGGCCTCGCTTGCCAGCGGCAAGCCGATGGCGATCGCCTACATCGACCTCGACCGCTTCAAGCTGATCAACGATCTGTTCGGCCACAGCGCCGGCGACGAGGTGCTCAAGCAGGTCTGCGAGCGCATGGCCATGATGCTGGCCGGCGGCCAGCAGATCGGGCGCGTCGGCGGCGACGAATTCGTGATCGTGATGCCCGATACCGCCATTCCGCTGGCTTCGCTCATTTGCCGCGGCATCGTCGAGCGCATCGGCGGCACGCCTTACCGGGTCGGCGACAAGGCCTTCCACGTGCGCGGCTCGGTCGGCCTGATCGAAGTCTCGAACGGCATGCCGATGCGCGACGCCATCTCCGCGGCCGACCGCGCCTGCCGCGAAGCGAAGGAGGCCAGCGACGGCCTGGTAGTCTACGAGCGCAATGCGGCGGCCTTCCACGAGCGCGAGGCCGAGCTGAACCTGGTCGCCAAGCTGCAGGGCCCGAACGCGACCGAGGGCCTGTTCGTCGAGATGCAGCCGATCATGTCGCTGAAGAACCCGCACGATTCGCTCAACTTCGAAGTCCTGCTGCGCATGCGCGGGCCCGACGGACGCGTGATGCCGGCCGGCCCCCTGATCGGCGCTGCTGAAAAATGCGGGCGCGCAGGCGCCATCGACCGCTGGGTCCTTTCCACCACCCTGGGCTGGATCGCGGAGAACGTGGGACGCCTGCCGAACACCCGTTTCGTGTGCATGAATTTGTCGGGGGCTTCGCTCAACGACGAACGCTTCGTCGCCGACACCCTGGAGATCCTGGGCCGCCACGTGCACGTAGCGCCGCGCCTGTGCATGGAAATTACCGAGAGCGTGGCCTTGCACGACCTCGATAACACGCGCCGCTTCATCGACCAGGTGCGCAATTTCGGCGTGAAGGTGGCGCTCGACGACTTCGGCGCCGGCTACACCTCCTTCTCCTACCTGAAGGAATTGCCGGCCGACGTGCTGAAAATCGACGGCAACTTCATCGTCAACATCAACGCCCATCCCGCCAACGTGGCGATCGTCGAAGCGATCGTCAGCCTGGCCGGGAATCTCGGCATGAAGACGATCGCCGAATGGGCGGAAGACGCGGCCACGGTGCAGACCCTGGCCGGGATCGGCGTCGACTACGTGCAGGGCTGGGCCGTGACGCGCTCGCTGCCGCCGGAGCGCATGCTCAGCGCCGCCTCGTCGGCGAGCTTCATCTCCGATCCGGAATTGCTGGAGATGCTGCCCAACCTCGGGCTGGGGGCGGCGCTGGATTTACGCGGAATGATGAAGTTTCACTGAGGCTGGCGGTGGTGCTTTGGTAGGGTGGGTACTCTGTGCCCACGCGGAACGCGCCGCTGTGTTTGCCGGGCGCAGCGTGCGTCGTTTCCCATTCGGCGCTGCGTAAAATGATGTTTCCCCAACGCTTGCCGTAGCCAACGTGATGCAGGCGTTGGCGTGGGCACGGAGTGCCTTTCGCGGCTCGGCCCACCCTTCTATGAAGACTGTCAAGGAGCGTGTGCGATCTTGCCTCTCCTGGTAGCTATCTGGTTGATGCTGCTGTCGTAAAGCTCTTGGTCATCTGTCCGTGAGACATTGGCGTCTCACCACCTTCTATCCGTTGGGCTGTTTGTCCAACTGAATCCTGCATGCGCGTTGCGCTCAGGTGACCTCGTTAAGGCAAGCCCCATCTACTAGCGTCGGCTGTTGGTTGACAGCCAGGGTGGGCCACGGGCTTGCAAGCTTCACACTGCAAAACTTCCTGCTCGTCATACTGCCGCTTCGATTATCTTGCCAGTCCTTGGTTTGAGCTCAGCGCCGTCGGGCATCACGCCGTCCTTCAGGTAACGCCAGAGGGCAATGGCCAATCGTCGGGCCACAGCCACGATGCAGACCCGCCGGCCACGCTTGCCCGCCGAAGGGGCGTCGGTGCCGCTGTTGGTTCGTCGCTTGAACCACTGGGCCAGCGCACTGTCGGGCTGGTGGCGCAGCCACATCCAGGCCATCTCGACGAGCAAGGCGCGCACCCGGCGATTGCCCTGCTTGCTGATGCCCTGGTCGACCCGGCGTTGCCCGCTGTCGTACGGTTGAGGTACCAGTCCCACGCAACTGCCGACCTGGCGGGCATTGTCGAACTGGCGCCAGAACAGTTCGAGGACCAGGCGCTGCGCGCCGACCGGGCCGACACCGCGCAGCTTCTGCAGCGTGGCGGCCGAGGACGCCGCAGCGGGGGGTAACAGCCGGGGCAACTGGGCTTCCAGTTCGTGAAATTGCTGGGTCACCAGCGCCAGCCGATCGCATTCCCTCATCAGGCGCTGTCGCAGGCACTGCGGCAGCGCAACGCCGTCATGGCAGATGATTTCGTTGCGTCCGAGCTGTTCGGCAAACTTCGGTCCGACTTCCATCCAGCAGCCGACGGTACGCAGCAACTTCGTGATGCGGTCCCGGTGCTGCGTGATTTCCTTTTGCAACTGGCCGCGGTCGCGTACGAGGTGACGCGTCGCTTCGTCCTCAGCCGCCGGCACCGATACTGCCCGCAGCCGGTCACGCTCGCCGCGCAGCCAGCCGCGCAGGCACGACAGCAGGCGCAACGCGTCGAGTCGGTCGGTCTTGGCGCGCCGGGCGTGGCGTTCCACGGGAATGCTCGCTGGATCGGCGACCACGACTTCGTATCCATGTTTCTGCAAGGCCCGGCAAATCCAGAACCCGTCCTGGCCTGCCTCATACAACACCACGACGCGACAGTCTGGGGGCAAGCCCCATTTCCCTCGTTCTGCTTCGATTAGCCCAATCAATTCGGCTAACCGGTTAGAGGCGCTTGCCTGCTTCGTGTTGTGCACTGAGGGCCGCTCGTGCGCATCGTCCTGCAACGCCACTTTCCAGTTCTTGCACGCAAGTTCGAGCGAGGCTGTCAGCGTCTGGTGGGTGAGCGTAATATCCTGAGTGTGAGCCGGTTGCATGTCGTTCTCCTAAATCTGCGTTTCGAACTCTCAGGTTAGGACTCGATCTGCAAATCGGCTCACTTTTTTTTCATCATAGGATCTACGGGAAAAACAACGCTTACTGGATTGTTGCGAGCGTCTGACGATGCGGCCGGTCGGCATCGATCAGCAGCAACTGCGCACGGGCCGCCTTCAGCGTGGCCACGTCGCGCGCCAGCGGGCGGTCGCGGTTTTCCACGCGCGGGCGCCAGGCATGCTGGCGCACCAGCGCGGGCGAGGCCTCGTAACGCTGCGCACCTGCCGTGGGTGCTTCGTTTGTCGCTGCGGCCGGTGCCGGCTCGCTGTCGGGCGCTGAGCCACTGCTCAGGCGCGTAACGCGCGAGCCGCTTTCGCAGGGCTGGTCGGTCAGGGTCACATGGCCGGCGCCATCGACGCATTTCAATACTTCAGATCCCGCCAGGGCGGCGGGGGCGGCGACTATGGCCGCAAATACCAGGGTCAGCTGAGTGGCCAGGCGTTTCATGGCTACCTCCATCAATACGATGGAGCCATTGTCCCGGCCGAGGCTGCCGCAGTATGTTCGGTGCTACACAGAGCACTAATATTATCAAAAAAACCACGGATGAGCTCGCTCATCCGCCCGCTGCAGGCGCGAACGCCTCAGGGACGCTGGGCGACCAGCTGGATCTCGACCAGGAAACCGAAATGCAGGGCGGGTACCGGCACCACGGCGCGCGCCGGTTTGTGCGCGCCGAACGTGCGCGCGTAGAGGTCGTTGAAGGCCGGCCAGTGTTCGACGCCGGCCAGGTAGACCGTACACTGCACGACGTCATTGAAACTGCATCCCGACGCGCGCAAGACCTTCTCGCATTGGTCGAAAACCGATGCGCACTGGTCTTCGAAGGACGCGTCCGGCGCGACGCTGCCCCGTGCCGGCAGGATGCCGGACACGAAAACCAGGCCGCCCGCCGCCACCGCCTGCGAATAATGCCCGCCAGGCGCGGGCAGCTCATCGGACTGGATCAGCTCCATCAGGCGACCAGTTCGGCGAAGCGCGACAAGTCGACGTTGCCGCCGCTGATCAATATGCCGACGCGCTTGCCGGCGACCGGCACCACGCCGCACAGGGCCGCCGCCGCACCGAGGCAGCCGGTCGGCTCGACCACCATCTTCATGCGTTCGGCGAAGAATTTCATGGTCTCGACCAGCTGCGCGTCGCTGACCGTGACGATGTCGTCGACGCGGCGCTTGATCACCTCGAAATTATGCTCGCCCACATGGGTCACCATGGCGCCGTCGGCGATCGTTTTCGGCACGCCGATGTGGACGATCTCGCCGCGCCGCAGGGATTGCTGGCCGTCGTTGCCGGCTTCCGGCTCGACGCCGATCACCTTGCAGCTTGGTGCCAGGCCGCTGGCCGCCAGCGCGCAGCCGGCCAGCAAACCGCCGCCGCCGAGCGGCACCAGGAGCAGGTCGAGCGGGCCGACTTCCTCGAACAGCTCCTTGGCCGCCGTGCCCTGGCCGCAGATGACGTCGGGATGGTCGTAGGGCGGAATCAGGGTCATGCCGCGTTCATTGGCCAGCCGGCTTGCGATCGCTTCGCGGTTCTCCGTGTAGCGGTCGTAGAACAGCACTTCGCCGCCGTATTCCTTCGTCGCCTGCACCTTCAGGGCAGGGGCGTCCTGCGGCATGATGATGGTGGCGCGAATACCGGCCAGGCGCGCCGACAGGGCGATGGCCTGGGCGTGGTTCCCCGAGGAGAAGGTCAGCACGCCGGCCGCGCGCTGGGCATCGGTGAAACGTGCGATCGCATTGAAGGCGCCGCGGAACTTGAAGGCGCCCATGCGCTGGTAGTTCTCGCATTTGAAAAACAGCGCGGCGCCGGTGCGCGCGTTGGCGGTCGTGGAAGTGAGCACCGGCGTGCGGTGGGCGGCGCCTTCAAGGCGGCTGGCTGCCAGTTCGACGTCGCTGTAGGAGAGAAGTGCGGAATCGTTCATGGTGGTCGGGTAGAAAAGTATTAGCTTGCCAGGGGGAGCGCCAGCTGCACCAGCAGCCCGCCGCCTTCGCGGTTGCGCACCGCGAGTTCGGCGTTGTGACGCGTGACGACGCGCTCGACGATCGCCAGGCCCAGGCCCGCGCCATTGGCCTGGCCGCGCGCCGTGTCCAGGCGCGTGAAGGGTTTCAGGAGCTGGTTGATCTGGTCGTCCGGCACGCCGGGACCATGGTCGGCGATCTCGACGACGGCGCGCCGGCCCTGGGGCGTGCTGCGCACGTGGCAGGCGAAATCGAGCTCGGTGTAGTCCTGGCCGGGCGTGCGCGCATAGCGGCGCGCGTTTTCGACGATGTTGTTGATCACGCGGCGCAGGTCGATCTCGTTGCCGAGGACCTGCACGTCTTCCTCGAGATGGGTCGACACACGCATGCCGGGCAGGCGCCGCGCGTGCTGGGCACAGTCGGCCAACAGGTGCGAAATCTCGACCGGCACGAAGCTCGACGTCTCGGTCGGCTTGGCGTAGTCGAGGAACTGGCCGATGATCGCATCCATCTGCGCGATGTCCGACTGCATGCCTTCGCGTGCGTCGGTCGACAGGCTGGCCATCTCGAGTTCGAGCTGCATGCGCGCCAATGGCGTGCGCAGGTCGTGCGAGATGCCGGCCAGGATCACGGCGCGGTCTTTTTCGACCTGGGCCAGGTCTTCGACCATCTGGTTGAAGCTGCGGTTCGCGACGATGATCTCTTTCGAGCCCTTCTCGGGCAAGGGCGTCGGACGCTCGCCTTTGGCGATGGCACGCGCCGCCGCGGTCAGGCGCGCGAGCGGCCGGTTGATCAGGCTCGAGATGAAGGCCGCACCCAGCAGCGACAGCACGCCCACCACGCCGGCCCAGCCCAGCCACTGGACGCGCGTCAGGCCCGCGATGCGCTCGCGTTCGAGCATCAGCCAGTACTGGTCGTCCTCGATGTTAAAACTGATCCAGAAGCCTGCCATGCCGTTCACGCGGCTGGAAAAGCGGGTCTGGGGGCCGAGCTTTTCGCGCACGGCGGCGGCGATTTCCGGCATCAGGGGGTTGGCCGGGGGCGGGTCGACCTGGTCGGAGTCTTCGAGCGCGAAGATGCGCACGCCTTCGTTCGACACCAGTTCGAACATCAGTTCGCGCCGCAGTTCGGGCGCCGAGTGGGTCAGCGCCGCTTTGGTGAGCGTGACCACCGAGACCACCAGTTCGGCCGTTTGCTGCACCTGGGGGCCACGCTGGAACACGTTGAGCATGCCGATCCAGGAACCCATCGACAGGGTCGTGAGCAGCGAGAGCAGGAAGAAGGTGCGCCAGAACAGGCCGCTCTTGACCCAGCCCATGCGCCTTGACTTGCGCGGTGAAAACGAAGCAAGCACTTAGCGCGGCTGCCCTTCAGGGATGAAGACGTAGCCGAGACCCCAGACGGTCTGGATGTAGAGCGGGCTCGACGGATCGGGTTCGATCAGTTTGCGCAGGCGCGAAATCTGGACGTCGAGCGAGCGGTCGAAGACCTCGTATTCGCGGCCGCGGGCCAGTTCCATCAGCTTTTCGCGGGACAGCGGCTGGCGCGCATGGCGGGCGAACACCTTCAGCACCGAGAATTCGCCGGTCGTCAGGGGCACGGTCTCGCCATTCTTCTTGAGCGTGCGCGTGCCGAGGTCGAGCACGAACTGGCCGAATTCGAAGGACTGCGGCGTCTCCGACGGCGCGCCCGGGATTTCGTCCGGACCCTTGCGGCGCAGGACGGCGCCGATACGGGCCACCAGTTCGCGCGGATTGAAGGGTTTCGGCAGGTAGTCGTCGGCGCCCATCTCGAGGCCGACGATGCGGTCGACGTCTTCGCCTTTGGCCGTGAGCATGATGATCGGGGTCTGGTCGCCGGCGCCGCGCAAACGGCGGCAGATCGACAGGCCGTCTTCGCCGGGCAGCATCAGGTCGAGCACCAGCAGGTCGTAGCGCTCGCGCAGCCACAGCTTGTTCATGGCCGGCGCGCTTTCTGCCGTGACGACCTGGAAGCCCTGTTCGGTGAGGTAGCGGCGCAGCAGGTCGCGCAGGCGCACGTCGTCGTCGACGACCATGATCTTGGCGCTGTGCGTGGCGTTGGCGGTGGTGTTAGTTGCGTTGGAAGCAGAATTCATATGCCGTTAGTTTGTCAGATTCATATCGCTATGGTAACTTCTCTTCGCTTTGCATTCAGCATTACAGACAAGTCATTACATTGTGTTACAAACTTTACCCAATTAGCCTTATACCCCCGAGCACTTCCCCATACACTGGGAACCAATGAAACACAGCTTATCCGTTTATCCCGCACCACGGAAGAGGAACACCATGACAAACGCGCTCGACAATACCAATGCAGCAGCCCAGGCCCAGGGCCGGCTCGCCCGCCTGGCGCGCCGTGGTGTGGCGGTGTGCCTGCTCGCCTGTGCCGGCGTTGGCGCGGCCCACGCACAATACCATGGCCGCCGCGACGATGCCCAACTGACGCCGCCACCGTCCGCCCGTGCCGACCGCCTGCCGCCCCCGCAGATCGAACAGCCGCGCGAGCAGCAGCGTTATTACGATCAACAGCGCGAGCAGCAGCGTGCCTACGAGGAACAGCGGCGCCAGGCCACCCAGGTGCAAGGCGAGGGAAATCGCGAAGGCCGCCGCGGCGGGCGCCTGACGCCTGACGAACGGCGCGACCTGCGCCGCCAGATCAACGAGGCGGGCGCCGACATCTATCCAAACGCGCAGCGGCGCTAGAGCGCTGACGCATTGGACACAAAGCCAGGCTGGTCCCGGCTTTTTTAATGTCTGAAGTGACAAGCTTGCCTTGATCGTCGTCATTTTTAGTGACGATCCGCGGCTATTATTGTCAATTGTCATTTATTTATGTGAAACAACATGGTAGGCTGATACGGTGCGATCCTTGCGTTTTGATAAGGGTCCAGTCCATACCCTGGAGTGTGAACGTGTCCGAACCTGCTGTTGCCCTACCTGCCGCGCCAGGCGCCCGTTTCGATTCGACCGGCCCCGAGCATTGCATCCAGCGCCGGCCGGACGGCATCTATGCGGATCCGGCCGTGCTCGGCACCACCGTGCTGGCCGCCATCGACAGCATCCTGCGCTCAGGCAGCATCCTTGCCGGCATCGACTATCCAGTCCTGATCAAAGCCATCTACGGCAGCGGCCCGGCCCTGCCGCATGGCCCCGACGGCCAGCCGCTGGTGCGCCTGGCGCGCGACATCGTTCCCTTCAACGTCCAGCGCCGCAGCCTCTACCGCTCGGTACGCATCACCGGCGGCGAGGCCGAATACTGCTTCGAGCCGGTCTACCTTCCGGGGCCAAACGGCGAGGGAGATATCCCGACGCGCCTCGACCTCGACGAATTCGTGGCCGACATGTGGATCAAGGGCATCCGTTTCGGGATCGACCTGGCCAGCGTGCAGGCGGGGATCGCCAATCCGAGCATCGGCCGCAGCGTGGTGGCGCGCCGGCTCGAGCCGGTAGCCGGCATCGATGCCACGGTCGTGGAGGTATCGGACGACATCCACCGCAGCGACGCGCCGCGCCAGCTGTCGAACGGCAAGCTCGACCTGATGTCCTTCCAGAACCGCTTTCCGCAGGTGCAGGGCGGCACCAAACTGCTGCAAAAACTGCCGAGCAAGGTTGGCCAGCCGGGCTTCGAGCTGTCGGGCATCCGCATCGAGCCCGCCGCGCCGGCCGACCTCGATTTTTTGCGCTTTGCCGGTGAAGGCACCAGCGTCGAGAAAAGCGCCGGCGGCGAATACCTGCTGGCCGCGCGCGCAGGCTTCCTGAACGTCGACCCGAAGACCCACCAGATCGCCGTCGGCAACAAGATCGTCAGCCGCGACGGCGTCAGCGCCCGGACCACCGGCAACCTGCATCTGACCGGCGACTACGAGGAATTCGGCGAGGTGCAGGAAAAGCGGGTCGTCGAAGGCAACGGCATCACCGTGCACGGCAACGTGTACGGCGAGATCCTCTCGCGCGGCGGCATGGTGCGCCTGCGCGCCAACCTGGTCGGCGGCAGCGTCCACAACAAGCTGGGCGACGTCCAGGTCGACGGCGTGACGGCCAACGCCATCGTGCAGGCCACGTCCGGCACCGTGACGCTGCAGCGCGCCGAGAACAGCGTTATCTCCGGCACACGCGTGCGCA
The DNA here is from genome assembly GCF_059134155.1 of Massilia sp. FBCC-B171. Lineage (NCBI taxonomy): Bacteria > Pseudomonadati > Pseudomonadota > Betaproteobacteria > Burkholderiales > Oxalobacteraceae > Massilia > Massilia sp. FBCC-B171. The sequence continues at coordinate 1,975,041 of NZ_CP101443.1, forward strand.
TCGAGCAGGCACTTAATTGCGAGATCATCGCCGACGAGGTCTCGATCGGCAGCGCCGAAGGCTGCGCGGTCGCCGCGCGCCGCATCACGATCGACAGCAGCGCGCCCTGGCACGACAGCGAGATGCTGGTGTACGCGCTGGCGGCCGACTGCGGACGGATCGACGAGGTGCTGGTGCAGATCGGCGCGCGCCTGGCCCAGTTCGACGCCGCCATCAACGGCCACAAGACCGAGCAGGCCTATTTATGCGCCCAACCTGCCGTGCGCAAATACCTCGACGTCGCCGGGCGCGTGCGCAGCGGAGAAATGGTCCTGACGCCGGCCCAGGGAACGCAATTCAAGCTGATGGGGCAGGCCGTTTCCGCCGACCTCACGCGCATCGGCGAGCTGTCGAACGCGCGCAAGGCGGCCGAGAAGGAAAGGGCAGAAGGGCAGGCCATGTTGGACCGTTTCAGCGCCCAGCGCAGCGAGCGCGCCGCCGGCACCGAACTGACGCTGCGCCAGATCAAGGGCGACACGCAAATACGCCTGCTCCCCTTCGACCCGGACGGCCCCTGCTTCTACGACCTGGCCGCGCGCGAAATCAAGGCCAACCTGCGCGGCAACGGCGGCACCAGGCTGCATGCGGCCGCCAGCGGCAGCTATGCCTTCCAGGGCAGCGCCATCGCGCCACCCGCCTGATCCAGTAATAATGGTGTAAGGAAATATTGACTGCACTCAACGAGTGCAGGAGGGCAAAAGCCTAGCATGGTGGCTGTTACCGAAAGGACCCATCATGCACAAGGACACAACGGCTTTCTGCCCGCCAGCGCATCGCTTCCTCAGCTTCAAGCTCGGCGGCCTCGAATACGGGCTCGATTTCAGCAAGGTGCAGGAGCTGCGCATCCTCAAGTCGCTCGAACGCTTCTCGTCCGACGGCGCCATCGTCCAGGGCGTGGCCGTCTCGCGCGGCGTCATCATGCCCATCGTCGACATGCGCGGCGGCATCGTAGGCCACCCGGTCGCCACCACGCCCACCACGGACGTCATCATCCTTAAACTGTCGACCTGCGTGATGGGGATGGTGGTCGATGGCGTCACCGACGTGGTGGGCCTGACGCCTGAACAGATCTCGCCGATTCCGGGGGCGGACGGCGGGGCGATCGACTACCTGATCGGGCTCGGCGTGACCGAGGGCCGCAGGCTGATCCTGGTGGATATCGACCGCCTGATGTCGATCGATAAAAAAACGAGCACGCGCCAGGTGGCGTAACTGTCTTGATTGTCCCGCGACCCTCATCGCAGGGAGGTAGGGTGGGCGGGTCTCCCGCCCACGCGTTCAACGCACGTACGATTCGTCGCGGGGCATCATCGGCCGCTGGAACCGACAGCGTCAAATCGGCCTTACGCGGCCAGCCCTTCGATCTGCTCCTGCAACTCCAGCCACTCATTCTCCAGCGTCGCCAGGTCGCGCACGCAGAAGGCCTGGTCCGCGACCAGGGTCTTGAGGGTATCCTTCTTGTCGGCGTCGTAGATCGTCGGATCGAGCAAACGCGCGTCGATGTCGGCCTTCTTCGCATTGAGCTTGGCCATCTGCTCGTCGACCCGCTTGAGGCGGTTCTCCAGAGGCTTCTTCAGGGCCGCGACGCGCTGGCGTTCTTCGGCGCCGAGGCGCTTCTGTTCCTTGCGCTCGGCCGGCGGCACCGGAGGCGCGGCTACCACGGGCGCGGCGACCGGGGCTGCGGCGGCAGCTGCTTTCGGCAGCGGCAGCAGGTCGGTGCCCTTGCCAAGCTTGGTCTTGAACAGCCAGTCCTTGTAGTCGTCCAGGTCGCCGTCGAAAGGCTGCAGGCGGCCATTGGCGACGATGATGAATTCGTCGGTCGTGGCGCGCAGCAGGTGGCGATCGTGGGAGACGACAACCAGCGTGCCTTCGAACTGCGCCAGCGCCATCGTCAGCGCCTCGCGCGTTTCCAGATCCAGGTGGTTGGTCGGTTCATCGAGCAGCAGCAGGTTCGGACGCTGCCAGACGATCAGGGCCAGCGCCAGGCGCGCCTTTTCGCCGCCCGAGAAGGGACGGATCGGGCTGGTGACCATTGTGCCCGGGAAGTTGAAGCCGCCCAGGAAGTTACGCAGTTCCTGCTCGCGCACGGTCGGCGCGATCTTCGCGAGGTGCCACAGGGGCGACTCGTCGTGGCGCAGCATCTCGACCTGGTGCTGGGCGAAATAACCGATCGACAGGCCCTTGCCCAGCGTCGATTCGCCGGTCAGGGGCGCCAGTTCGCCGGCAATCGTCTTGATCAGCGTCGATTTGCCGGCGCCGTTCACGCCCAGCAGGCCGATCCGCTGGCCGATCGTCAGCGAGAAGGTGATGTCGTTGACGATGGTCTTGGCGCCGACCTTGTCGCCATGGCCGTCCAGCAGCGGGTAGCCGGCGTCGACCTTGTCCATTACCAGCAGCGGATTTGGCGCTGCCAGCGGCTCGCGGAATTCGAAGGAGAATTCGGCGGCGGCGCGCAGCGGCGCCAGTTCTTCCATCTTGGCCAGCTGCTTCATGCGGCTCTGGGCCTGGCGCGCCTTACTGGCCTTCGCCTTGAAGCGGTCGATGAAGGACTCGAGGTGGGCACGCGCGCGCTGCTGCTTTTCCATCGCGCTGGCGGCCAAAATCATGGCGGCGGCGCGCTGGCGCTCGAAGGACGAGTAGTTGCCCGAATAGCGTTTCAGTTTGCGCTCGTCGATGTGCACGACGACGTTGACGATCTCGTCCAGGAAGTCGCGATCGTGGGAGATGATGACCAGGGTGCCCGGATAGCGCTTGAGCCAGTCTTCCAGCCAGATGATCGCATCTAAATCTAAGTGGTTCGTCGGTTCATCGAGCAGCAGCAGGTCGGAAGGACACATCAGCGCCTGCGCCAGGTTCAGGCGCATGCGCCAACCGCCCGAGAAGCTTGCCACCGGCTGCTGCATCTGGTCGAGCGTGAAGCCCAGGCCCAGCAGCAGCTGTTCGCCGCGCGACTGCACCGTGTAGGCGTCGGCATCCATTAGCGCGCCGTGGACGTTGCCCATCGCGATGCCGTTTTCTTCCGTGTGTTCGGCCGCTTCCAGCACGTCGAGTTCGGCCTGCAGGCGGCGCAGCGTGACGTCGCCGTCGATCGCGTATTCGAGGGCAGGGCGGTCGAGCGCCGGCGTCTCCTGCGCCACGTAAGCCATGCGCCATTTGGCGGGGAAGTCGATCTCGCCCTGGTCTGCATGCAATTCATTGCGGAGCATGGCAAACAGGCTGGATTTGCCGGCGCCGTTCGCGCCGATGAGGCCGATCTTGTCGCCGGGGTTCAGGGTCAGGTCGGCGTTTTCCAGCAGCGGCTTTATGCCGCGCATCAGGCTGACGTTCAGGAAGCGGATCATTCGTGCGTCTTTACTTTATAAATCTTGTTGATTATGCGTTTTGCAGTTGCTCGGCGGTGAGCAGGAACACCGCCTCGTCGCCGGCGCTCGTGGTAAGCCAGGTCAGGCCCAGGTGGCCGAAAGCAGCTTCCGCGTACTCGGCCTCGTTGCCGATTTCGACGACCAGGATGCCTTCCGGCGTCAGGCGCTCGGCGGCGCCGGCGACGATCTTGCGCACCAGGTCCATGCCATCCTCGCCGCCGTGCAGGGCGATTTGCGGCTCGCGCAGGTATTCCGGCGGCAGCTTCGCCATCGAATCGGCGTTCACATACGGCGGATTGGTGACGATCAGGTCGTACTTCTTGAACGGGACGTTCTCGTACAGGTCGGACTCGATCGGATTGACGCGCCCTTCCAGTTTGTAGTCGCGGATATTGCGTTCGGCGACAGCCAGCGCATCCTTCGAGATGTCCACTGCGTCGACCACCGCGTTCTGGTAGACGTCGGCCATCATGATCGCCAGGCACCCGGATCCCGTGCACAGCTCGAGCACGTTTTCGACTTCATACGGATTGGTCACCCACGGGCTGAAGAAGTTCGGAATCAATTCGGCGATGAAGGAGCGGGGCACCAGCACGCGCTCGTCGACATAGAAGGCATAGGTGCCGAGCCAGGCTTCGTTCGTGATGTAGGCAGCCGGAATACGCTCGACGGTGCGGCGCTCGATGACCGACAGCACTTGCAGCACTTCTTCCGGCAGCAGCTTCGCATCCAGGAAAGGATCGAGCCGGTCGAGCGGCAGCTTCAGGGTATGCAGGACCAGGTAGGCCGCTTCGTCGAAGGCTTCGGCGCTGCCGTGGCCGAAGAACAGCTTGGCCGCATTGAAGCGGGTAACGGCATAGCGCAGCAGGTCGCGCGGGGTGCTGAAAGGTGTAGTGGTCATGGCGGTTTCTCGCGGTCTGGGTGTCTGGATCGGTTCAAGCGGCCAGCAGGTTTTCCAGCGTGCGGCGGTAGATGTTCTTCAGTGGATCGATGAAGCGCAGCTCGACGTGTTCGTCGATTTTATGAATGCTGGCGTTTGGTGGGCCGAATTCTATCACCTGAGGGCAGATGCGGGCGATGAAGCGCCCATCCGAGGTCCCGCCGGTGGTCGACAATTCGGCCGCCACGCCCGTTTCCTGCTTGATCGCGCTGCAGACAGCGTCCGACAGCGTGCCTTTGGGCGTGAGGAAGGGCAGGCCGGACAGCGTCCACTCCAGTTCGTACTCGAGGCCGTGATGGTCGAGGATGGCATGCACGCGCGCTTCCAGCCCCTCGGCCGTGCTCGCGGTCGAAAAGCGGAAGTTGAACTCCAGCGTCATCTGGCCGGGAATGACGTTGTTGGCGCCGGCGCCGGCATGGATGTTCGACACCTGCCAGGAGGTGGGCGCATAGTATTCGTTGCCCTCGTCCCAGACCTCAAGCGCCAGCTCCGCCAGCGCGGGCGCGGCCTGGTGAATCGGATTGCGCGCCAGGTGCGGGTAGGCGATGTGGCCCTGGATGCCCTTGATGACGAGGTGGCCCGAGAGCGAACCGCGCCGTCCGTTCTTGATCATGTCGCCCAGGATGTGGCTTGACGTGGGCTCGCCCACCAGGCAGTAGTCGAGCTTGACGCCGCGCTCTTCCAGCAGCTCGCAGACGACCACGGTGCCGTCGGTCGCCGGGCCTTCTTCGTCGCTCGTGATGAGAAAGGCAATCGAACCGGTGTGGTCGGGGTGGCTTGCCACGAACTCTTCGCAGGCGACTACCATCGCCGCGATCGAGGTCTTCATGTCGGCTGCGCCGCGCCCATACAGCTTACCGTCGCGCACGGTCGGCGCGAAGGGCTCGGAGGTCCACTGGTGCACAGGGCCGGTCGGCACCACGTCGGTGTGGCCGGCGAAGACGAATACCGGAGATTCGGTTCCCTTGCGCGCCCACAGGTTGGTCACGCCATTCGACTCGATGGTCTCGCACACGAAACCGAGGGGCGCGAGCAATTCGGCCAGGCGCCGCTGGCAGCCCTTGTCCTGCGGCGTGATGGAATCGAGCGCGATCAGTTCGGCGGCCAGTTCCTGGGTGCGCGAGGTCTTGATCATGCCGCCCCCATCAGGCGCGCGTAGTTGTCGGGGCTGAAACCCACCGCCAGCGCGCCGTCGCCTTCCAGCACGGGACGCTTGATCACCGAGGTCGTTTCCAGCATCAGCTCCAGCGCCGAGGCTTTGTCCACGACCGCCGCCTTGCGCTCGTCCGGCAGGTTGCGCCAGGTCGTGCCCTTGCGGTTGACCAGCACTTCCCAGTCGATTGTCTCGAGCCAGCGCGCGGCCGTCTCGCGGTCCAGGCCCTGCTTTTTGAAATCGTGGAAGCTGAAGTCGTGTCCGTTCTCAAGCAGCCAGGTGCGGGCCTTCTTGACGGTGTCGCAGTTGGGAATACCGTAGAGCGTCTTATTCATGGGCGTAAATAGTGCTGAGCAAGGGGGCTTGCCGGAAGCGCGGTGGGTCGGGGAGGGCGAGAGGATAGCATAAGCCCATCGCGCCAACAGATGTCGCACACGGCCGTTCCAAATCGAACTGCTGGGCATTCATCCTGTCTTAGTGATAAGGGCCGCGCTGGGCGGCCCTCCCAGACAGGAGGACATCATGAACGCTTTGCGGATCGTACCGGGTGCGCTGGCCGCGCTCGTCTTGCTGGCCGCATCCGGCTGCGCCACGCGGGAGTATTACCACGCGCCCCATGAAATGGCCGAGCTCTATGGGACCTATCCGCTCTCCGATGGCGACACGCTGCGCGTGGAGCGGCGGGGACACCGCACCTGGGCGCAGCTGAACGACACCGAGCCGATGCGGCTGACCGGGGTGGGGCCGCTCGAATTCGTCACCCAGGACCAGTCCCTGCACCTGCGCTTCGAGCCCTACGCGTTCTCGACCGAGGTGGAGGTGCAGCGCTTGCGCCAGCCTAGGTATTGAGGGTGAACTCGGTGAACGAGGCTTCCGGGGGCTCGTCGTTCTTGTTCGACGCGTCCTCGGCGCCCTGGGCCGGCCCGTTATTGAGCAGCCAGAGCAGATTGGTCGCCGAGTCCGCGTTGGCCAGCGCTTCTTCCTGCGTGACGAGGCCTGCCTGCACCAGCGCCAGCAAGGCATACTCGAAGGACTGCGAGCCGGGAGAGAGGCTCTTGTCCATCGCTTCCTTGATGCCGCTGAGTTCACCCTTTTCGATCAGGTCGGCGACGTAGCGGGTATTGAGCATCACTTCCACCGCAGGCTGGCGCGTGCCGCCGGCGGCCGATTTCACCAGGCGCTGCGAGACGATCGCGCGCGTGGCCGAGGCCAGGTCCTGCAGCAGGGCGGGGCGGTTCTCGACCGGGTAGAAGCCGATGATGCGGTTCAGGGCGTTGTAGCTGTTGTTCGCGTGCAGGGTCGCCACGACCAGGTGGCCGGACTGGGCATAGGCCAGCGCCGCGCCCATGGTGGCCTGGTCACGGATTTCGCCGATCAGGATCACGTCGGGCGCCTGGCGCAGGCTGTTGCGCAAGGCCTGGGCGAAGTCGAGCGCGTCGCTGCCGATCTCGCGCTGGTTGACGATCGATTTTTTGTTCTTGAACAGGTATTCGATCGGGTCTTCCAGCGTCAGGATGTGGCCGGTGCGCTGCTCGTTGCGGTAGTCCAGCATCGAAGCGATCGTGGTCGATTTACCGGAGCCGGTGGCGCCGACGATCAGCAGCAGGCCGCGCTTGTCCATGATCAGTTCGGACAGTACCGGCGGCAGGCCGAGTTCGCCCAGCGGCGGAATGGTCGCCGGCACGAAGCGGAACACGGCCGAGACGCTGCCGCGCTGGCGGAAGGCGGACAGGCGGAAGCGCCCCAGGTTGGGCACGGAGATGCCCATGTTCAGTTCGTTGGTGCGGTTCAGTTCATCGCGCTGTTCGGGGGAGGTGATTTCCGAGAGCAGGGAGTCGATGTTGTCGCGGTCGAGCTTGTGCTGGTTGATCGGGATGAGGTTCCCGTTGATCTTGATGTGGACGGGAGAATTGACCGCGAAGAACATGTCCGACGCGTTTTTTTCTTTCATGAGCTGGAACAGGCGGTCCATGGCCATTGGCGGTGTCTCCCGGGTGGTGCGGTATTCGTATGATAGTTGAACGCGTGGGCGGGAGACCCGCCCACCCTACGGGTATGCAATTTACGATACAGGCTGAGCAGGGACGTAGGGTGGGCAAGTTCCTTGCCCACGCGTTCAACCAGCTGAAGCCAAGCCGCGAAAAATTAAATCCCGCGCAGCAGCTCGTTGATGCCCGTCTTCGCACGCGTCTTCGCATCGACCCGCTTGACGATCACTGCACAGTACAGGCTGTACTTGCCGTCCGCCGAAGGCAGGCTGCCCGACACGACCACCGAACCCGAAGGAATGCGGCCATACGTCACTTCACCGGTTTCGCGGTTGTAGATCTTGGTCGACTGGCCGATATACACGCCCATCGAGATCACCGAGTTTTCCTCGACGATCACGCCTTCGACGATCTCCGAACGCGCGCCGATGAAGCAGTTGTCTTCGATGATGGTCGGATTGGCCTGCATTGGCTCCAACACGCCGCCGATGCCGACGCCGCCCGACAGGTGGACGTTCTTGCCGATCTGGGCGCAGGAGCCGACGGTGGCCCAGGTGTCGACCATCGTGCCTTCATCGACATAGGCGCCGATGTTGACGTAGGACGGCATCAGCACCACGTTCTTGCCGATGAAGGAGCCGCGGCGGGCGACCGCCGGTGGCACCACGCGGAAACCGCCTTTGGCGAAGTCTTCGGCCGTGTAGTCGGCGAACTTGGTCGGCACCTTGTCGTAGAACTGCAGGCTGCCGCCGAGGCCCGCCGCCGAGCCCATTGGGGTATTATTTTCGAGGCGGAACGACAGCAGCACGGCCTTCTTGATCCACTGGTTCACGGTCCACTCGGCGCCTTCTTTCTGCGCCACGCGCAGGGTGCCGGCGTCCAGGCCGGCCAGCACGTGGGCGACGGCCTCGCGCAATTCGGCGGGCGCATTCGAAGGACTGAAGTCAGCGCGCTGTTCCCAGGCGGTGTCGATGATGTTCTGGAGTTGTTGGGTCATGGTTGTGGTCTCGTTTCAGGAAGCGGTATTCGGTGACTTGGTGCCGAGCGACTGGCAGAACTGGACGATGCGATTGGCGGCCTCCAGGCCTTCGTCGACGCCGGCCACCAGTGCCATGCGGATGCGGTTGCGGCCCGGATTGGTCCCGTGCGCATCGCGCGCGAGATAGGATCCTGGCAGTACCGTCACATTATATTCGGCGTAGAGGCGGCCTGCGAAGTCGGTGTCCGACAGGCCTGTCCTGCGTACGTCGGCCCACAGGTAGAAGCCGGCATCGGGCAGCTCGACGTCCATCACCTCGCGCAGCAGCGGCGTGATGAGCTTGAATTTTTCCTTGTACAGGGTGCGGTTGTCCTGCACGTGGGTCTCGTCGTTCCAGGCTGCGATCGAGGCGGTCTGCACCACCGGCGACATCGCGCCGCCGCAGTAGGTGCGATACAGCAGGAATTTCTTGAGCACGGCGGGGTCGCCCGCGACAAACCCGGAACGCATGCCCGGCACGTTCGAGCGCTTCGACAGGCTCGAGAACACGACCAGGTTGGCATAAGGATGGGCACCGCTGCTGCGGCCCAGCTGGTGCGCCGCTTCCAGCGCGCCCAGCGGCGGCGCGGCGCCGGTATAAATCTCGGAATAGCATTCGTCGGCCGCGATCACGAAGCCGTGGCGGTCGGAGAGCGCGAACAGCTCGCGCCAGTCGTCCAGCGTGAGCACGGCGCCGGTCGGGTTCCCCGGCGAGCAGACGTAGAGCAGCTGCACGCGCGCCCAGACGGCCTCCGGCACGGCGCTGTAGTCGGGCGCGAAGTTGCGCGCAGGGTCGGAGTTCACGAAATACGGCGTGGCGCCGGCGAGGTAGGCCGCGCCTTCGTAGATCTGGTAGAAGGGATTCGGGCACAGCACCAGCGGATCCGGCCGGCTGGCGTCGATGGTGGCGTGGGCGATCGCGAACAGCGCTTCGCGCGAACCGTTCACCGGCAGCACCATCGTGGCAGGGTCGATACCGGTCAAGCCATAGCGGCGTTCGATCCAGCCGGCGATGGCCGCGCGCAGCGGCTCGGCGCCGACCGTGCTCGGGTAATTCGACAGGCCGGCCACCGCATGGGTCAGGGCCTTTTCGATGAAGAGCGGCGTCGGATGCTTCGGTTCGCCGATGCCGAGGCTGATCGGCGCCAGCGCGGCATTCGGGGTCACGCCGGCGAACAGTTCGCGCAGCTTTTCGAAAGGATAGGGATGGAGTTTGTCGAGGTTTGGATTCACGGCGGCGGTCTGGTTGGGCGCGATGCGAAAGCGACCATTATAAGCCGATAAATGGCGCCGCCGCGCGGCCGCCTGCCTCAGGCCGGGCCGCGTGCGGCGCGCTCGCGCCAGGCGCCGGGATTCGCGCCCGACCATTCCTTGAACGCATGCGTAAACGCGCTCTGCTCCTGGTAGCCGAGCAGGAAGGCGATTTCCTGCAGCGACAGGCTGCCCTGGCGCAGGTAGTCGAGCGCCAGCGCGTGGCGGGCGCCGTCGAGCACCTGCTGGAAGCTGGCCCCGGCGTCGGCCAGCTTGCGCTGCAGGGTGCGCGGCGACAGGGCCAGCTCGGCCGCGATCGTGTTCAGGCGCACCCGGTCGTGCGCCAGGTTGCGGATGATGGCCGCGCGCACCTGGGCCACGATGGCGGGCGCTGTCGCTTCGCGCTGGCTGAGCACGCGTTCGGCATGCTGCTGCAGTACCGGATAGAGCGTGATGTCGGCATTCGGCAGCGGCAGCGCGAGCAGGCTGGCCGGGAAGTGCGCGCTGTTGGCCGGCGCATCGAAGCGCGGCAGGACGCCGAACACGCGCACGTACTCGCTGGTGTCCGTGCTGCCGGCATGGGTGAAGGCCAGCGCGGCCGGCGGCAGGCGGCCTCCGGCGAGCCAGTGGCCGAAGGTCTGGATGCCGGCGAAGACGCTGTCGGCCAGGTGGCGGCTCGCATGCGGATAGTGGCTGATCCATTCGTACTGCGCGTGGGTGGCGCCGAGCGTGAGCTGCGAGCGCCCGAGGTCGTGCGCCAGCGCCTCGTAGCGCATGGTCTGCTCGAAGGCCTGGCCGAAGTCGCGGCAGGCCAGCAGCACCAGGCCGTAGACGCTGTAGGTGCCGAGCTTGACGCATTCGCCCACGTGCAGGCCGAAGTGCTCGTCCTGCGCCAACGCCGCGCCGGCGTCGAGCAGGCGCAGGTAGTCGCAAGCGGGCAAGGAGTCGGGGAGCGGCGTTAGTAGCCCATCAGGCAAACCGGCGGCGCGCGTCAAGGCGTCAGTCGTCACGCCGCGCGCGCCGGCGGCGTCAAGCAGGGGCTGCAGGTAGGAGCCGGTGACCCGGGGCGGGGCCGAAACGCCGGCTGGCGCAATCGAGCAAGGCTGTGTCATAAAGGAGCAAGACGCCGCGGCGGTTTCCGCTTACTCTGGCATGAAATTTGATAATAAGTATAAGGGGAAAAGCGCATGAGACGGTGGAATGGCTGGGGCGACGACACGATCGATGTGGCACTCAATGACGATGCATTGGCCTTCCTGGAAGCGCGCATCGGCGCAGGACAGGCGCCGGCCGATGCAAGCTTCGACCAGGCCTGTGCTGCAATCGCGCCGAGCCGCCTCGCGCCGCATCCGCTGGTCGATACCGCGCCTTCCGTACGCGCCCTGCATGCACTCGGCCAGAGCCTGCCCGACTGGCTGCGCCTGCGCCACGGCCGCCTCGGCCCCGTGCCCGATGGCGTGGCATATCCGGAAAGCGCCGCCCAGGTGCGCGCGCTGCTGGCCTACGCGGCCGCGAACGGCGCCTCGGTGATTCCCTACGGCGGCGGCACCAGCGTCGCCGGCCACCTGAGCGTGGCCGATGGGCCGCCGACGCTGTGCATCGACATGACGCGCCTGCGCGCCATGACGGCGCTCGACCGCGAAGCGCAATTGGCCACATTTGGCGCCGGCGTCACCGGCCCCGACCTGGAAGCCCAGTTGCGCGCCCACGGCTACACCCTCGGCCACTTCCCGCAATCCTTCGAATACTCGACCCTGGGCGGCTGGGTGGTGACGCGCTCCTCCGGCCAGCAATCGCTGCGCTATGGACGCATCGAGGCGATGTTCGCGGGCGGGCAGGTCGAAACGCCCGCCGGCACGCTCGCCATCCCGACTTTCCCAGCGTCCGCCGCCGGCATCGACCTGCGCGAAATGGTGCTCGGCTCGGAAGGGCGGCTCGGCATCCTGACGGAAGCGACGGTGCGCGTGACGAAGCTGCCCGATTACGAAGCCTTCCATGCCGTCTTCTTTCCCGACTGGGAATGCGCCGTCCAGGCCGTGCGCACGCTGTCCCAGGCGCGCCTGCCGCTGTCGATGCTGCGCCTGTCCAATGCCATGGAAACGCAAACGATGCTGGCGCTGGCCGGCCACAAGCGCCTGGTCGGCTGGCTGGAGAAATGGCTGCTTCTGCGCGGCTGCGGCGAAGGCAAGTGCATGCTGCTGGTCGGCGCCACGGGCGCGAAGCGGCAGGCGCGCGCCGCCCTGGCCGATGCCTTCGCCATCTGCCGCAGCCAGGACGGCGTGCATATGGGGCAGGGGCTGGGCGAGCGCTGGCGCGCGAAGCGCTTTCGCAACGTCTACATGCGCAATACCGCCTGGCGCCACGGCTATGCCATCGACACGGTGGAAACGGCCGTCGACTGGCCAGGCGTCACGGGCGCCATGCAGGCGATCGAAGCGGCCGCCACGCGCGCCTTGGGCGAGCACGGCGAACGGGTGCACGCCTACACCCATTTGTCGCACCTGTACCCGCAGGGCGCCAGCGTGTATTCGACCTTCGTGTATCGCCTGGCGGGCGACTACGACACCGATCTCGCGCGCTGGCGCAGCCTGAAAACTGCCGTATCCGACGCCATCGTCGCCGGCGGCGGCACGATCAGCCACCAGCATGGCGTCGGCGCCGACCACGCGCCCTGGCTGGCAGCGGAAAAAGGCGAGCTCGGGCTGGACGCGATGCGCGCGCTGTTTGCGCGCTTCGATCCGGACGGGCGCATGAATCCGGGCAAGTTGGTGCTGCCGCTGGTTCAATCATGAAGGCGCTCTGGCCGCAGGGCTGGCGCGCTGCGCTGCCGGACCTATGCGCGCGCGAGTGGGACCTGTTGATCGTCGGCGGCGGCATCACCGGCGCCGGCATCCTGCTCGAAGCATCGCGCCGGGGTTTGTCGGCGCTGCTGGTCGAGCAGCGCGACTTCGCCTGGGGCACCTCGAGCCGCTCCTCGAAGCTGGTCCACGGCGGCCTGCGCTACCTGGCGCAGGGACACATCGGGCTGACGCGCGAAGCGGTGCACGAACGCGAAGCGCTGCTGCGCGACGCGCCCGGGCTGGTCGAGCCGCAGGGCTTTGCCTTCGCCGATTTCGGTACGAGCAAGCGCAAACGGCGCACCATGCTCGCAGGTCTCGCGCTCTACGACCTGTTCGCCGGACGGCGCGAAGCGCACTGGCTGGCTGCCGACGAATTCGCGCTGCGCGCGCCGAATGCGGCGGGGCCGAACCTGGCGGGCGGGATCGTCTACACCGATGCCAAGACCGACGACGCGCGCCTGGTCCTGCGCACGCTCGCCGAAGCGCGCCGTCACGGCGGCGTTGCCGTCAACTACCTGAGCGTGCAGGCCCTGCGGCGCGAAGGCGAGCAGGTGGTGGGCGCCTGCCTGCGCGACAGCGCCGCCGGCGAACAGCATGAAGTCAGGGCCAGGCTCGTCATCGACGCCTGCGGCGCCTGGAGCGGCATGCTCGGCGCCAGCAGCCTGCGCCTGCGCCCGCTGCGCGGCAGCCACCTGGTCCTGCCGGCCTGGCGCCTGCCGCTGGCGCAGGCGGTCAGCCTGATGCACCCCGTCGACGGCCGGCCCGTGTTCGCCTTTCCCTGGGAAGGGGCGACCCTGGTCGGCACGACGGACGTCGACCACAAGGAGGGCCTGGTGAAGGAAGCGGCGATCACGCGCGCAGAACTCGATTACCTGGTGGCGGCCCTGCAGGCGCAGTTCCCGCAACTGGGTTTGAGTGAGCGCGACGTGATTGCGACCTATGCCGGCGTGCGGCCCGTGGTCGACAGCGGCGCCGATGGCACGCCCTCGAAGGCGGGACGCGAACACGCGATCGTCGCGGCAAAGGGCCTGGTCAGCGTCACCGGCGGCAAGCTGACGACCTTCCGCGCGATTGCGCTCGCGACCCTGCGCGAGGCGCAGAAGCAGCTGCCCGGCTGGAGCGATGCGCTGGCGCCATGCCGCATTTTCGACCCCGTGCCGCTGCCGCGCGCGGCGCAGCGCCTGCCGGCGCCGGTCCTGCGCCGCCTGGCCGGGCGCTATGGAGAGCAGGCGCAAGCCCTGCTGGACGCGGCCGGCGTCACCGAGCTGGAAACCATTCCCGGCACCGAGACCCTGTGGGCCGAGCTGCGCTGGGCCGCGCGCGCCGAAGCGGTGGCGCAGCTGGACGACCTGCTGCTGCGCCGCACCCGCATCGGCCTGCTGCTGCGCGGTGGCGGAGAGGAACACCTGGCGCGCATCCGCGCGATCTGCCAGCCGGAACTGAACTGGCCTGACGCGCGCTGGGAAGAGGAGGCTCGCGCCTATGCCCGGCTCTGGCAAACCCACTACAGCCTGCCCGCGGCAGAGCAGGCATCCGCATGAAGACCGAACCGCTCATCCTCGCCATCGACAACGGCACCCAGAGCGTGCGCGCGCTGCTGTTCGACCTGCAGGGGAACATCGTGGCCAAATGCCAGGTGCCGCTGCAAGCCTATTTCTCGACCCACCCCGGCTGGGCCGAGCACGAGCCGGAAGGCTACTGGCAAGCCGTCTGCCGTGCCTGCCAGAGCCTGTGGGACCAACCCGGCGTGGAGCCCAGCGCCGTGCAGGCGGTTGCGGTGACGACCCAGCGCGGCACGGTGGTGAACCTGGACCGCGCCGGCCGGCCTCTGCGTCCGGCCATCACCTGGCTCGACCAGCGACGCACCGAGTCGGTCCCGCCGATCAGCGCCTTCTGGCGCACCGCCTTCAGGCTGGCGCGGGTGAACAACACCATCGATTTCTTCCGCGGCGAAGCCGAGATCAACTGGATTCGCGCCCACCAGCCGGAGGTGTGGGAAGCCACCGACAAGTTCCTGCTGCTCTCGGGCTACCTCAACTGGCGCCTGTGCGGCAGCTTCGTCGATTCGAGCGGCTCGCAAGTGGCCTATCTGCCCTTCGACTACAAGCGCCACCAGTGGGCCTCGAAACGCGACTGGAAGTGGCAGGCGCTGGCGGTCGAAGCGCGCATGCTGCCCGAACTGCAGCCGCCCGGCACGCAGCTGGGCACGATCGACGCGGATGCCGCCGCACAGACCGGGATCCCGCTTGGGACGCCCCTGTTCGCCGCCGCCGCCGACAAGGCCTGCGAAGTGCTGGGCGCCGGCTGCCTCGAGCCGCAGGTCGGCTGCCTCAGCTACGGCACCACGGCGACCATCAACACGACCAGCCGCCGCTATGTCGAGGTGACGCCCTTCGTGCCGCCGTACCCGTCCGCCGTGCCCGGCGCCTACAGCACCGAAGTGCAGGTCTTTCGCGGCTACTGGATGGTCAACTGGTTCAAGGAGCAGTTCGGCCATCACGAGCAGCTAAGGGCGCTGGCCGGCGACCTGGCCCCCGAGCAGCTCTTCGACCAGCTGGCCGAATCGGTCCCGCCGGGATCGATGGGCCTGATGCTCCAGCCCTACTGGACGCCCGGCATCCGGGTGCCGGGGCGCGAGGCGAAGGGTGCGATCATCGGTTTCGGCGACGTGCACACGCGCGCCCACGTCTACCGGGCCATCCTCGAAGGCCTGGCCTATGCGCTGCGGGACGGGAAGGAACGCATCGAAAAAAGGAGCGGCGTGCGCATCACCGAGCTGCGGGTGTCCGGCGGCGGTTCGCAGAGCGACGCGGCGATGCAGCTCACGGCCGACATTTTTGGCTTGCCGACCGCGCGCCCGCACGTCTACGAAACCTCGGGCCTGGGCGCGGCCATCGACGCCGCCGTGGGCTTGAAGCTGTATCCGGATTTCGCCAGCGCCGTGAAGGCGATGACGCGGGTGGGGCGCGTGTTCGAGCCGATCGAGGCCAACCGGGCGATCTACGACAAGCTCTATAAGCAGGTGTACCGCAGGATGTACCGCCAGCTGCAGCCGCTGTACCGCGAGATTGCCGACATTACGGGCTACCCGAAGCAGTGCTAGCGTTGTAGTGCGGCGTCGATGGTCTCGAAGGTAGCGCCGGTTCTGACCGCGCGCACCGCGTTGCGCCCGGCCTCCTTGACCGCGTACATGGCACGGTCGGCCTGCACGAAAAATTCCTTGATGTCGTCGAGCTGGGTCGGCACGATCGTGGCCACGCCCAGGCTGGCGGTGACCCAGTGCGACGTGGCGGAGCGGGGATTCGGGATGTTGAGCGACTCGATGTGGGCGCGGATCGCCTCGGCCAGCACGCAGGCTGCCTCGAAGCCGGTCTCGCCGAACAGCAGTACGAATTCTTCGCCGCCGTAGCGCGCGGCCAGGTCGGTCGCGCGCAGCGCATGCGACTGCAGCGCCATCGCCACTTGCTGCAGGCAGGTGTCGCCGGCGGCGTGACCCAGGCTGTCGTTATAGCCCTTGAAGTGGTCGACGTCGAGCACGATGAGCGACAAGGGCTGGCTCGAGCGGATCGCGCGCTGCCATTCCTTCTCCAGGAAGGTGTCGAAATGGCGCCGGTTGGCTATTTTCGTGAGCGGGTCGATCAGGGCGGCGCGCTGCAGCGCGTTTTCCGACTGCTTGTGGTGGGTGATGTCGTGCAGCAGGGCGACAAAGAGCGGCTGCTCGGCGCCCAGCGGGGTCAGGGTGAAGTCCATCGCGCGCAGGGTGCCGTCGCGCTGGCGGATCAGCACTTCGCGCGCGCCCGCCGCCACGCCGCCCACACCGCTCACCTTCATGCTTTCGCCAAACATCGCGAGGTATTCCTGCGCCACCGAAGGCGCCAGCAGGTCGTCGAGGGCGGCGCCGGCCAGTTCTCCGCTGGCATAGCCGAGGTAGCGGTCGCAGGCGGGATTGGTGTACTGGATGCGGCCGTTCGGTTCGATCACCATCAGGCCCTCGTCCATGCTGTCGACGATCAGGCGCAAACGCTCGGCCTGCTGTTGCTGCGACATGCTGGTGCGGCGCAATTGCAGCTGGGCGCGCACCCGGGCGCAGACTTCGGCCAGGCGCAGGGGCTTCGCGACGTAGTCGGACGCACCGATGTCGAAGGCAGCGACGATGTCGTCGGTCTCGTTCCTGGAACTGATGAACATGACGGGGATATGGCTCGTCGCTGGGTGCGCCTTCAGGCGGCGGCACACTTCCATGCCGTCCATGCCGGGCAGGACGATGTCGAGCAGGATCAGGTCCGGCTGGGCGCGCTGGGCAATGACCAGGGCACGCTCGCCGCTGTTGGCCACGAAGGTCTGGTAGCCCTGCTGCAGCATCATGGAACGCATGGCGCCGAGTTGGGCGGGAGCGTCGTCAACGATCAGGATGGCGGCCTGGCGCGTCGTTGCGGCAGGTGCGGAGGCTTGAGTGGACATTGCAATTCGTCGCAGTTGACGGGTTTGATCTCGTTCAAAATCATACCCCGATGTCCATGCTAGCGGGAAACTTGTTGTTTAAAGACTAGTTTTTATTGTTGCAATGCCACAACCAATAATTGCAATGTTATCAGTAACTTAAGGTATTCAATCAGGAAGGGGCAGCCGCTGCCTGCTGCAGCTGCCCCAAGCCGTTACAGCAATGCCGCGATCAGCTTGCCGAGGATCGCAATGCCTTCGCGGATGCGCTCGGGCGGTACCGTCACGAAGGACAGGCGCAGCGTATTGGTTTCGCCTTCGTTGGCATAGAAAGGCGCGCCCGGAACGAAGGCCACGCGCGAAGCGATCGCGGTGTCGAGCAGCTTCATGGCGTCGATGCTTTTCGGGAGCGTGACCCAGATGAACATGCCGCCTTCCGGCTTGGTCCAGGAGACGCTGGCCGGGAAGTGCTCGGCCATCGCGTCGAGCATGGCCTGGCACTGCTTGCCGTACAGGTCGCGAATGGTCGGGATATGCTCGTCGAGGAAGCCGTCCTTGATCACCTCATGCACCACCATCTGCGTGAGCTGGGCGGTGTGCAGGTCGGCGGCCTGCTTGGCCAGCTCGAGGCGGCGCACCAGCGGCAGCGGCGCGCACACGTAGCCCAGGCGAATGCCGGGCGTGAGCACTTTCGAGAACGAACCCATGTAGATGACGCCGTCCGGGTTCATCGCCACCATCTTCGGCATCGGCTCGCCCGAGTACGAGAGCGCGCCGTAGGGATCGTCCTCGATCAGCGGCAGGCCAAGGCGGGCGCAGGTGTCGACCAGCTCGCGCCGGCGCGCCAGCGACAGGGAGCGGCCGGTCGGGTTCTGGAAGTTCGGCAGCGAATACAGCAGGCGCGCGCCCTTGGCGACGGCGTCGATCGAGGACGGCACCAGGCCGTCCTCGTCGGTGGCGACCGAGGCGAACTCGGGGCGGTAGACCGAGAAGGCCTGCAGCGCACCGAGGTAGCTCGGGGTTTCGACCAGCACGCGGCTGCCTTCGTCGATCAGCACTTTGCCGATCAGGTCGAGCGCCTGCTGCGAACCCGACACCATCAGGATCTGCTCGGGCAGGATCTTCGTTCCTTCCGTGGACAGCGAATTGGCGATCCATTCGCGCAGCGGCGCATAACCATCGGTCGGGCCGTACTGCAGCGCCACCTTGCCGGCTTCGCTGAGCACCTTGTCGTAGGCTGCCTTCATGCGCTCGACCGGGAAGGTGGCGGGCGAAGGCAGGCCGCCGGCGAACGAAATGATCTCCGGGCGCTGGGTGATTTTCAGGATCTCGCGGATGAAGGAGCTTTGCAGCCCCTGCGCGCGTTCCGAAAACTGCCACTGGATGGGATGGGGATTCTCGATTTTCATGCTGGTCTCACAGGAATGAATCGCCGGCCCGGTATCCGGTGCCGGCCATGATGGGCGCGCTGGGTAAGCTGCCCGCGAAAGGGGCCAGGGCGGATAAGCCCGGCCCCGGAATGCGTTTGTTATGCCACTTCGACGATCATCTCGATCTCGACGCAGGCGCCGCGCGGGATCTGGGCCACGCCGAAGGCCGAACGGGCATGCTTGCCGGCGTCGCCAAAGACTTCGCCGAACAGTTCCGAGGCGCCGTTGGTGACCAGGTGCTGCTCGGTGTAGTCCGGGGTCGAATTCACGAGGCTCATCAGCTTGACGATGCGCGTGACGCGGGTCAGGTCGCCGCCGCAGGCATCCTGCAGCGTGCCCATCAGGTCGATGGCGATCGCGCGCGCGGCGGCCTGGCCGTCGGCGGTGGTCTTGTCCTTGCCGAGCTGGCCGACATTGACCGAGCCGTCCGCGTTCTTGGCGATGTGGCCCGAAATGAAGACCAGGTTACCGGTCTGCACGTACATGACGTAGGCGGCGGCAGGGGCGGCGGCCTGCTGCAGGGTGATGTTCAGTTCCTTCAGTTTGTCGTAGACGGACATGGCAATTCCAATGCGGTGGATGAAGCCGGTATTGTACGTCTTGAAGGGCGCGCTGGACACCGCCGCGGTAAGGGGCGCGTGGCGCCAACCCAGGGCGGACATTGCATTTTGTTATCAACTCGATATTGCTTGGTGGTATCATCGCGGCTTGCCGCAGTTGCGGCTCAAGAGGGAGATACACCTTGTTTACCCCGGTTTTCGCGCTCAAGCTTTTCCTGGTCCCGCTCCTGATCTGGCTCGTCACCCTGGCAGGCCGGCGTTGGGGGCCGGGCGTGGCCGGCTGGCTGTCGGCCTTTCCGATCGTCGCCGGCCCGATCCTGTTTGCGCTGAACCTGGAGCAGGGCGCGGCCTTTGCCGCGCACGCGGCCGAGGGGACGCTGCTGGCGGTGCTGGCGATTCTCGTGTTCTGCCTGGTGTATGCCTGGGCCTCAGTGCGCTGGGGCGTGGCCGGTTCCATGACGCTGGCCTTGCTGGCCTGGGCCGCGAGCGTGGCCCTGCTGCAGACGCTGCGCCTGCCGCCGGCTGCGGGCTTCCTGCTGGTGTGGGCTGCGCTCCTGCTGGCGGGGCGCCTGTTTCCGCCGGCCGTGCCGGTCGCCGTGGGCGCGCGCCGCAACGATCTGCCCTGGCGCATGCTCGCCGCCGCCGCGCTGGTGCTGGCGGTGACGGCCGGCGCGGCCCACCTGGGTGCGCGCCTGTCGGGCTTTCTGGCCATGTTCCCCGTCATGGGCAGCGTGCTGGTGGGCTTCGCCCATGCCGGCGCCGGACGCGGCAGCGCGGTGGCGCTGCTGCGCGGCATGGTGACCGGCTTCTATGGGTTCGCCGTGTTCTGCGTCGTGCTGGCGCTGCAGTTGCAGCCGGGGCGCGTCGGGACCGCGTTCGCACTCGCTTTGGGCTGCGCACTGGTGGTACACGTGGCGGCGCGGCGTCTGCTGGCGCCGCCTCCTTCGGCCGCGCTTGCGAGGGCCTCTTGAAAACCGACACGCTATCCCAATATTGCAGCAATCCGTTCAACACCTAATCCGTTCAATCTGTAACTAACGAGGAACAAGATGGCGCACGCCGAAAAAGAAACCCTTGGCTTTCAAGCTGAAGTAAAGCAGCTGCTGCAACTGATGATCCACTCCTTGTATTCGAACAAGGAAATCTTCCTGCGCGAACTGATATCCAACGCCTCCGACGCGGCCGACAAGCTGCGCTTCGAAGCGATCAACAACGACGCCCTGTACGGCAATGACCATGAGCTGAAAATCCGGGTCACGCTGGACAAGGAAGCGAAAACGATCACGATTTCCGACAACGGCATCGGCATGAGCCGCGAGGAAGTCATCTCGCACCTGGGCACGATCGCCAAATCGGGCACCAAGGAATTCTTCTCGCGCCTGTCGGGCGACCAGCAGCAGGACGCGGCCCTGATCGGCCAGTTCGGCGTGGGCTTCTATTCCGGCTTCATCGTCGCCGACCGCATTACGGTCGAGACGCGCCGTGCGGGTGCCGATGCATCGGAAGGCGTGCGCTGGGAGTCCGCCGGCGAAGGCGACTACAGCGTCGAATCGATCGAGAAAGTCGGCCGCGGCACCGACGTCATTCTGCACCTGCGCGCCGGCGAAGAAGAGCTGCTGTCGAACTGGAAGCTCAAATCGATCATCCGCAAGTACTCCGACCACATCTCGCTGCCGATCCTGATGCAGAAGGAAGAGTGGGACGAAGAGGCGAAAGCCACCGTCGCGCGCGACGAGTTCGAGACCGTGAACCAGGCCAGCGCGCTGTGGGCACGCAACCGCTCCGAGATCACGAAAGAGCAGTACGACGAGTTCTACAAGCACGTCTCGCACGACTTCCAGGAGCCGCTCACCTTCACGCACAACCGCGTGGAAGGGCGCAGCGAATACACCCAGCTGCTGTACGTGCCGAGCCACGCGCCGTTCGACCTGTGGGACCGCAGCAAGCGCAGCGGCATCAAGCTCTACGTCAAGCGCGTCTTCATCATGGACGATGCCGAGCAGCTGATGCCGACCTACCTGCGCTTCATTAAAGGCGTGATCGATTCGGCCGACCTGCCGCTGAACGTCTCGCGCGAGATCCTGCAGGAGTCGCGCGACGTGAAGGTGATCCGCGAAGGTTCGACCAAGCGCGTGCTTGGCATGCTGGAAGAAATGGCGAACGCGGACGAAGCCGAGACGAAAGACAAATACGTCACCTTCTGGAAGGAATTCGGCCAGGTGCTCAAGGAAGGCATCGGCGAGGACGCGACCAACAAGGACCGCATCGCCAAGCTGCTGCGCTTCGCCTCGACCCAGAACGCGTCGGACGACCAGACCGTGTCGTTCGAAGAGTATGTCGGGCGCATGAAGGAAGGCCAGGACAAGATTTTCTACGTCACGGCCGATAACTTCAACGCCGCCAAGAACAGCCCGCACCTCGAGATCTTCCGTAAAAAGGGCGTCGAAGTGCTGCTGCTCACCGACCGCGTCGACGAGTGGATGCTGTCCTTCCTGACCGACTTCGACGGCAAGGAACTGACCTCGGTGGCCAAGGGCGGCCTGGACCTCGGCAAGCTGGAAGACGAAGCCGAGAAAAAGGAACACGAAGAGACCGAGACCCAGTACAAGGACCTGGTCGAGAAGATGAAGGGCGCTTTGGCGGAGAAGGCCAAGGACGTGCGCGTGACGCACCGCCTGACCGATTCGCCGGCCTGCCTGGTGGCGGACGAGCACGAGCTGTCGGCCAACCTGGTGCGCATGCTCAAGGCCGCCGGCCAGAACGCGCCCGAGTCGAAGCCCATCCTCGAGATCAACCCGAACCACCCGCTGGTGACGCGCCTGAAGTACGAAGATGCGACCCAGGCGCGCTTTGCCGACTGGTCGCATATCCTGTTCGACCAGGCGATGCTGGCCGAAGGCGGCAGCCTGGCTGACCCGGCGAGCTTCGTGAAGCGCCTGAACGAGATGCTGCTGGCGATGGCGAAGTAAACGCCGGAGGAGTAGACGAAAAAACGGCCCGGGCAGCGATGCCCGGGCCGTTTTTATATGCTGGCGCCGGTTCGGCGATCAGGTCTTGCGGCGGCGTGCCCCGGCCAGGGCGGCAAGCGCCAGGCCAAACAGCGCAAGGTTGGCAGGCTCAGGCACGTCGCTGCGCTGGCCGATATCGAGCTGGAACACGGCGTTATTGGTGGTGAAATTGAAGATGTCGCGCGAGTCGTAGGCGATGCGCAGGCTGTTGCCCGTGAAGCTGAACTGGGCGGCGGCGTTCGTGGTCAGCTGATCCGATACGAGGCTCAGGCCGCGCAGGTATTGGCCGGCATCGAATGTGAGGTTATCGATGGTCAGCACGTAGGTCTGGAAGTCCAGGTTGTCCTGCGAATCGAGGGTCAGCAGTCCAGTGCTTGGGTTCAGGTCGATGAAGACGCGGCCACCGCTCCAAATCGACGGATTGTCGAACGCGGTGCTGCCGTTGATCTCGAAGCCGCTACCGATCGCACCGCTGTATTCGGCGGTCAACGGACCGCTGCGCTGGCAGCAGTATGGCAGGTCGGCAGCAGATTTGATGTCGGCCGTCAACACGTCGGCATTGGCCGCTGTTGCGCTGATTGCGAGAAGGAAGGAAAGCAGAAATTTACGCATGAGACACCCCTATGGTTTAGTTTTAATTACAGCTCATCCATTAGCACAATTTGTGCCAGGAAATAAAGCATGAGGCAAATCAAGTATTTACGGCTGCCAGCTGCGTTAAATTTTGCTCGGCTGTAAGGTTTTCCGACAGTGCGCTGCCCGGGAGCGGGGCTGGCTTCAACGTGGCGCCGGCGCGCCGCTGGCGTGGAAGAAGACGCGCCGCGCAAGCCTGGTGAACCCGGTCTGGAACAGCTGCTTGCGATGTTCGGTCAGCTGGCCAATTATCAGGGTCGCCGCGATGATCAGCATCACCAGCGCCAGCACATCGCCAGGATGCGACTGGCGGTGCGGATAGACGAGCAGCCACGTCTTCATTACCAGGGCATGCGAGAGGTAGAGCGTGAAGGTGTACGAGGCCAGCCAGCGCACCGGCCGCTCGATGCGCAGCAGGGCCTGGAGGCCGGCGCTCTTCGCGCACAGGAAGTTCACCACGACCAGCACGCAGACCAGGTAGTCGGCCAGGTAGCGGTCGGCGCTTTTCAGGGGCAGTCCGGTCCAGGGCCAGTGTGCCAGGGCGAATGCGCGCAGCGCCGCATCCAGGTCGCCCAGCTTGAACGCCGCCAGCAGCGCCAGCGTTGCGCACCAGCCGGCGAGCGCCAGCGGACGCGCGATCGTATGCGTCTTGTGCCAGTGGTAGGCGCCCACGCCGGCCAGCCATACCGGCAGCAGCAGCCAGAGCTTCGGCCCCACGAACAGCAGCACCGAGCCGACGACGGCCAGCCGGCGCCTGCCGCGCAGGTAGAAGGCCGCGCCGAACAGGACGTAATACCAGACCTCGTAGCCGAGCGACCAGTAGGGTGCGAGCAGCGGCGGCGGTTCGGAGACGGTCCAGAGTTCGCCCATGAACAGCAGGTGCAGCGGCAGGTAAAGCCAGGGTTTGGCCAGCTGGTAGTAATGCGCGAGCGTCCCCTGGCCCGACAATACCAGCACGGCGGCCACGGCAAAACCGAGCAGCAGCACGGGCAGGGCGACCGAATAGATGCGCGTGCAGCGGGCCACGCAGTAATCATGCAGGCTCGCGTTCTTGTACTCTGTGGTGTAGGCGATCACGAAGCCGGAGAGCACGAAGAACACCACCACCGATTCGCGCCCGAGGTTGGGCAACCAGGCGACGGCACTGGGGGCGACCACGCCATAGGGAACAAAGTGGCTGACGACGACCAGCACCGCCGCCAGGAAGCGGCAGCAGTCGAGGTAGAGCGAAAATGGACGGGGAAGCGGGAAGACCGGGGTTGTCATGGTCGTGCCTGGTGGTGCAGCGGCCATGATAAAGGCATCCCTGAGCTTGCAGCCGTGGCTAGGCGCGCAGCTGGGCGAGGAAGTCGAGCAGCAGCTGCTCGCCCTCGGGCCAGTCGCCGAAGCCTGCGTCGGCATTCACATGGCCGGCGTCGCCGATCTCGACATAGCTGCTGCCCCAGGCCTCGGCAAAGGCGCGCGCCCGTTCGCGGCTGACGAATTCGTCATTCGTGCTGGCGAGGACCACGCTGGGAAAAGGCAGGCGCGCCATCGGCACCGGCGCAAAACCGTTGGCGTCGATCGGGTAGGATGGGGCCTCGACGTCGCTCGGCGCGACCAGGAAGGCGCCGGCTGCGCGCAGGGGCGAACCGGACGCCGCCCAGTGCGCGGCCAGCATGCAGCCCAAGCTGTGCGCGACCAGCACCGGCGCGCCATTGCAGGTGGCGATTGCCGCATCGAGTTCAATGACCCATTCGCTTTGCACCGGGTTGTTCCAGTCGCGGTGCTGAACGCGGCGCCACGCGGGATGGCGCGCTTCCCAATGCGACTGCCAGTGCTGCGGGCCCGAATTCCACAAGCCCGACAAAATCAGTACGTCGCCATCCATGCCGCCTCCTTGTCGTTCAATCCATTCTACATGGGCTAACGGTCGGCCGTTCACAGCGCCGTGCGCAGCGCGAACAGTTCCGGGAACAGCACCACGTCAAGCATCTTGCGCAGATAGCTCACGCCCGCCGTACCGCCGGTGCCTTGCTTGAAGCCGATGATGCGCTCGACCGTCGTCACGTGGCGGAAGCGCCAGAAGCGGAAGGCTGTCTCCAGGTCGACCAGCTTTTCGGCCAGTTCGTACAAGGCCCAGTGCTGTTCCGGATCCTGGTAGACGGCGAGCCAGGCGGCCTGCACCGAATCGTCGTGCGCGGTCGCCTCGCTTGGCGCGCGCGCCAGGCGTTCGGGGGAGATCGTAAAGCCGCTCCCCGCCAGCAGCTGCACGGCTTCGTCATAGATCGAAGCTGTCTGCAAGGCGCCGGAGAGCACGGCATGGGCCGGCGGATTCTTTTCGTGCACCGCCAGCAGGGCCGCGTTCTTGTTCCCGAGGATGAATTCGAGTTCGCGGTACTGGTGCGACTGGAAGCCCGAGGAGGCGCCGAGATAGGGGCGGATGGCCGTGTATTCGGACGGCGTCATGGTCGCCAGCACGTCCCAGGCGTGCACCAGCTGGTCCATGATGCGGGCCACGCGCGCCAGCATCTTGAATGCGGGATTGAGTTCGCCGGCGCGCAGGTGCACGCGCACCGCGTGCAGTTCGTGCAGCATCAGCTTGACCCAGAGTTCGCTGGTCTGGTGCTGGATGATGAACAGCATCTCGTTGTGGTTCGGCGAGAGCGGGTGCTGGGCCGACAGGATCTGGTTCAGGCCGAGGTAGTCGCCGTAGCTCATCGACTCCTTGAAGTCCATCTTCGCGCCATGCCAGTCGGCGGGTTTTTTCTGATCGTTGTCCATGTACGCCTCAAGTCACCGCGCCGCGTTCGGCGGCCACGTCGTAGTCTTCACGGTCGAGAATATCCTTCAGGATCGCCACCGCATCCCAGACGTCGACAAAGCGCGTGTACAGCGGCGTGAAGCCGAAGCGCATGATCTCCGGTTCGCGGTAGTCGCCGATCACGCCGCGCGCAATCAGGGCCGCCATCACCGCATAGCCGTGCGGATGGGTAAAGCTGACCTGGCTGCCGCGCCGGGCATGCGCGCGTGGCGTGACCAGGCCCAGCGGGTGGCCGGCGCAGGTGGCTTCCACCAGTTCGATGAAGAGGTCGGTCAGGGCCAGCGACTTGGCGCGGATCGCGTCCATGCTGGTTTCTTCGAAGACTTCGAGGCCGCACTCAACCAGGGCCAGCGACACCACCGGCTGGGTGCCGCACAGCGCGCGGCCGATGCCATCAACCGGTGCGAAGCCGGGCGCCATGGCGAAGGGCCTGGCGTGGCTCCACCAGCCGGTGAGTGGATGCTGGAACTGCGCCTGGTGGCGCCGCGGCACCCAAATGAAGGCGGGCGAGCCGGGACCGCCGTTCAGGTATTTATAGGTACAGCCGACGGCGAAGTCGGCTTCCGCGGCCGTCAGGTCGAGCGGCACGGCGCCGGCCGAGTGGGCCAGGTCCCAGACGATCAATGCACCATTTTGGTGCGCGTGGCGGGTGAGGGCGGCCATGTCGTGCTGGTAGCCGGTCCGGTAGTTCACGTGGGTCAGCATGACGACGGCGCAGTCAGCGTCGATTGCTCCCGGCAGTTCGTCGACGGAGTCGACCAGGCGCACGCGGTAGCCCTGTTTCAGCCAGGCGCTCAGTCCCTCTGCCATGTAGATATCGGTCGGGAAGTTGCTGCGTTCGGTGACGATGACCCGGCGCGCCGCGTTCAGCCCCGCGGCCTGGATGTGCACGGCGGCGGCCAGCGCCTTGAACAGGTTGAGCGAGGTGGTGTCGGTGACGGCCACTTCGCCCGCCTGCGCACCGATCAGCGGGGCCAGGCGTTCGCCCAGGCGCTTGGGCATGTCGAACCAGCCGGCCGTGTTCCAGCTCTTGATCAGGTCCTGGCCCCATTCGCGCGCCACCACCGCTTGTGCGCGCTCGAGCGCCGCGCGCGGACGGGCGCCCAGCGAATTGCCGTCGAGGTAGATGACATCGGGCGGCAGGTCGAAGCGCTCGCGCAGGGGCGCCAGGGGATCGGCGGCGTCGCGCGCGATGCAGCCGGCGCGGGTAATCGAAAGTTCGCTCATGCTCATGTCTATATAGAGAGGTGGAGGGCAGGGCCGTTCGGGCGGGAGTGTAGCAAGAAAAGGGAGGCTGAAGTCAGCTGCAAGATGACGCTTTTGCATCTGTTGTCCCTGCCACGAACTTTTTTGAACTTTTTTGAACTTTTTTCACTCTGAACCCTAAAGTTCAGCCGAACGCTGCCGTAAAGGAGTCAGAGGCAGCAGAACGGTGACGAAAAAAGTTCAAAAATAGTTTGAAATCACCCTAAAGTTCCTCGCGATGCTGCCGTTAAAGGTGCATCAGGCAAGAAAGCGGGTCGAAATTAATTTCAAAACGACCCTAAAGTTCTGGATTTGGTTGACGTAAACCAACACATGAGCAGATTGCCGCGCTGGCTAGCAAGTTGATACAGCCCAGTTCGCATCACCGCTTCAGCCTCCTGCTTCATAGGAGCGCACCCCACCTTGGCCCGGGTTTGTCAGACAAACTCCTACGGGTACACCCGCGTTTACCGGACGCAAAATACAGTGTCCGTCCGATTCCCCAAAAGTTTCCGTACAGTCAGAATCTATCTCACTGGCAACACACATAGCGCCAGGTTCAACGGAAGATGGAGAATAAAAATGACTGCAAACGACATGATGGCTGAAATTCGCGACGCCAACCTGAGCTACCTGATGCTGGCCCAGCAAATGATCCGCGCCGACAAAGTCACCGCCATTTTCCGTCTGGGCATCTCGGCCGACATCGCCGACCTGATCGAAGGCATGAGCAACGCCCAGATCCTCAAGCTCGCCGGCGGCAACATGATGCTGGCCCGCTTCCGCTTCGATGACACCGCGATCCTGTCGATGCTCACCAGCCACACCAAGGATCGCGCACTGGCCCAGTCCCACGCCGCCATCCTCATGGCCGGCCAGCCTGCTGAAGAAATCGCCTAAGTTGCCTGTCAGTGGATAAATTTCCACTGGGCTACATTGTAAAATCCCGCTGAGCTCAGGCTGATGGTGTAGGATAGCTGTGAACCAAGCGGAGCCGTCGGATGAGTAAAAAAAGCGTCGTATCAGAAGCGCAGGAAATCCAGCTCGCCATCGAGCTGATCACATTGGGCGCCCGCCTGCAATTGCTCGAGAGCGAAGTCTCGCTGTCCCGCGAGCGCCTCATCAAGCTGTACAAGGAGTTGAAGGGCATGTCGCCTCCCAAGGGCATGCTGCCGTTTTCGACCGACTGGTTCCTGACCTGGCAACCGAACATCCACTCCTCGCTGTTCATCAATATCTATAACTTCCTGGTCGAACATGCCGGTGCCACCGGCGTCCAGGCGGTGATGAAGGCCTATAAACTCTACCTCGAACAAATGCCGGCCGCGCCCGGCGAAGAGCCGCTGCTCTCGCTGACCCGCGCCTGGACCCTGGTGCGTTTCTTCCAGAGCAACATGCTGGCGCTGGCCCCCTGCGGCAAGTGCAAGGGCAAGTTCGTCGTCAATTCATTCGACCTGAACAGCGACTACCAGTGCGGCCTGTGCCACATGCCTTCGCGCGCCGGCAAGACGCGCAAGGCCAAGGACGCCGCCGCGCTCGACGCCGCCAACGCCATCGAAGCGGCCCGCCAGGATGCCCAGGGCGGGGCGTAAGTAACTCCCGTGACCTTCACGCTCCTGCGCGCACCCGCCGTGCGCGCGCTCCTCTGCCAGATCGCCGCCTTTCCGCTGACCCTGCTCACCGTCTACCTGCTCGCGCGCGCCGCCATGCAGCCGACCTATCTCGTGGCCGCGCTCCTGCAAGGCGCGTTTGCCGCGCTCTTCACCTGGCGCTGGCGCCTGGCCTCCTGGTGGATCGCGATCTGCCTGCTGTTCCCGCTGGCCTTATACGGCGCGAGCGGCCTGGACTTGCCGCCCTGGCTGTTCTTGACCGTCTTCCTGTTCATGCTGGTGCTGTACTGGTCGACCTTCCGCACCCAGGTGCCCTACTACCCGTCCGGCAAGACGGCCTGGGCGGCGGTGGCCGCGCAGCTGCCGCAGGGCAGGGCAGTGAAGGTGATCGACATCGGCAGCGGCCTGGGCGGCCTGGTGCTCGACCTGGCGCGGCGCCGCCCGGATGCGCAGGCGACCGGAATCGAACTGGCGCCGCTGCCCTGGCTGGCCAGTTTCCTGCGTGCGCGCCTGCAAGGCAGCCGGGCGCGCTTCGTGCGCGGCGACTATGAGTCACTCGATTTCGGCCAGTACGACGCCGTGTTCGCCTACCTCTCGCCGGCAGCGATGACGGCGCTCTGGCGCAAGGCCCAGCGCGAAATGCTTCCCGGCAGCATGCTGATGAGTTATGAATTCGCTATTCCCGCCGCACCTGCGCCGGTATCGCTCCATCTACAAGATACTGGTCGAACTCTCTACATATGGCACTTTTAGGCCACAAATCGGGCCTTTTTACTTGCCCGTAGGCCATTCTCAAGCTATTGTTCCAGCTGTAGTAGTTCCCCAAGTAAATATTTTTTCTGAGATACATTGTCTCGGATACTCGCGTCGCATCCGCGTCACTGCTAGTTGCCATCTGGAGCACGTTCTTGTTAGTTATTATTGGTTACGTCATTGTCTGTGCTTCGGTGTTCGGCGGCTTCATCCTGGCCGGCGGGCATGCGGCCATCCTGTTCCAGCCGATCGAGCTCCTGATGATCGGCGGCGCGGCCGTCGGCGCATTCTTTGTCGGTAACAACAACAAGTCGATCAAGGCGACAATGAAGGCGATGCCGGGCCTGTTCAAGGGCTCGCCTTATACGCGCGAAATGTACATGGAACTGATGTCGCTGCTGTTCGACGTCCTGTCCAAGGTCCGCAAGGAAGGCCTGATGTCGATCGAGGGCGATATCGAAGCGCCCGAAGCGAGCCCGCTGTTCTCGAAATACCCGCTGGTGCTGGCCGACCATCACATCATCGAATTCATGGCGGACTATCTGCGCCTGATGGTGTCCGGTAACATGGACGCCTTCCAGATCGAGAACCTGATGGACAACGAGATCGAGACCCATCATCACGAAGGCCTGGTGCCGGCTCACGTGATCGCCAAGCTCGGCGACGGCCTGCCGGCCTTCGGTATCGTGGCGGCCGTCATGGGCGTGGTCCACACGATGGAATCGGTCGGCATTCCGCCGGCGGAACTGGGCATCCTGATCGCCAAGGCGCTGGTCGGTACCTTCCTGGGTATCTTGCTGGCCTACGGCTTCGTCGCACCCCTTGCCAGCCTGCTCGAGCAGAAGCTGGACGAGTCGAGCAAGATGTTCCAGTGCGTGAAGGTGACCCTGCTGGCCAGCCTGAACGGCTACGCCCCGGCCCTGGCCGTCGAATTCGGCCGCAAGGTGCTGTATTCGACCGAGCGCCCGACGTTTGCCGAGCTCGAAGAACACATCAAGAAATCGAAGGCCAAGTAAGCCATGGCCGATGAAGGAATGCGCCCGATCATCGTCAAGCGGATCAAGAAGACCGCTGGCGGGCATCATGGCGGCGCCTGGAAAATCGCCTACGCCGACTTCGTGACGGCGATGATGGCCTTCTTCCTTTTAATGTGGCTGCTGGGTTCGACCTCCAAGGGCGACCTCGAAGGCATCGCCGAACATTTCAAGAATCCGCTGAAGGTGGCGATGTCGGGCGGCTCCGGTTCCGGCGACAGCTCCTCCGTCATCAAGGGCGGCGGTACCGACCTCACGCGCCGCAACGGCCAGGTCAACAAGGGCGATACCGAGACCAACAAGAAGACCTACGACCTGAACGCCGCCAAGGCTGCGCTCGAGAAGGCCGAAGGCGAGCGCCTGAAGTCCCTCAAGATGAAGATCGAGTCGGTCATCGAAGCCAATCCGGTCCTGAAAAAATACCAGAACCAGCTGCTGCTCGACATCACCAGCGAAGGCCTGCGCATCCAGATCGTGGACGAGCAGAACCGCCCGATGTTCGCGCTGGCGAAAGCCACGCTCCAGCCGTATACCAGCGACATCCTGCACGTGCTGGGCATGGTCCTGAACGACGTGCCGAACCGGATCGGCCTGTCGGGCCACACCGATTCGACCCCGTATTTCAGCGACGCCGGCTACAGCAACTGGGAACTGTCGGCCGACCGCGCCAACGCCTCGCGCCGCGCGATGGTGGTGGGGGGGCTGGCCGACGAGAAGATCCTGCGCGTGGTCGGCCTGGCCGCGGCTGCGCCGCTCGACCGCGCCGATCCGTTCAACCCGATCAACCGCCGGATCAGCATTATCGTGATGAACAAGCGCACCGAAGAAGCCATCATGCGCGACGCCGCCACGCTCGACGTGCCGGCGGACGACGGCAAGGCGGCCGCACAGGCCGTTGTTGCCGCGACCAAGTAAGCAGCAGGAGGACACAATGACAAGAAAAAAGATATTAGGTTCGCACGTGAAACGCCTGCTGTCGGGCGTGTCGGCGCACGGGCGGCGCCACCTGAGCGAAGTCGAGACCGACCTGCTGCAGACCGAATTGCTGCTTGAAGAGGCGGTGGACAAGCTCACCAGCAGCTTCATGGCGATCCATAGCGCGGTCGGCGCGCGCCAGGAAGCGATCGACCGCCTGCTGGCGGGCGGCAGCCTGACGCCGGAAGACTCGGCCACGCTGTCGGGCATGTCGGGCGAAATCGGCACCCATGTGAACACGGCGATCACCAGCATGCAGTTCCAGGACATGACGAGCCAGCTGATCGAGCGTACCCTCAAGCGCGTGACGGGGCTGCGTGAATTCCTCGGCACGCTCGACGAACACGGGGCGGAGATCCATCCCGAGACGGGCAGCGACGAAATCGTCGAGCGCCTGGGCAAGGTCAGCATGGCGCTGGCGATCCAGTCGCTCGAGCTGCGCAGCGTGCTGCGCAAATCGGTCGAACAACAGCATCTCGAAAGCGGCGACATCGAACTGTTCTGACAGTCCGGCCGCCACACTATCCCGAAATCAAAGAAAACAGCAGGAGCACAACATGGCTAAAACAATTCTCGCGGTCGACGATTCGAGCTCGCTGCGCCAGATGGTGGCGTTCAGCCTGAAGGCGGCCGGTTACCAGGTGGTCGAAGCGGTCGATGGCCAGGATGGCCTGGACAAGGCCAAGAACCAGGTCGTCGACCTGGTCCTGACCGACCAGAACATGCCGCGCATGGACGGCCTGTCGCTGATCAAGCACCTGCGCGGCCTGCCCGAGTACCAGAAGGTGCCGATCCTGATGCTGACCACCGAATCGTCGGACGAAATGAAATCGAAAGGCCGCGCGGCCGGTGCGAACGGCTGGCTAGTCAAGCCGTTCGACCCGCAGCGGCTGATCGAAGTCGTCAAGAAAGTGATCGGCTGAGGCGATGACGCAGCGCTGTAACGCAATTCGCAGGATTCTCGCCAGGACTACCCCATGACGATCGACATCAGCCAGTTTTACCAGGTCTTTTTCGACGAGGCCGAAGAGCTGCTCGCCGAAATGGAACGGCTGCTGCTGGGCGTCGATGTGGCCGCCCCGGATAGCGAAGACCTGAACGCGATCTTCCGCACCGCGCACTCGGTCAAGGGCGGCGCCTCGACCTTCGGCATCACCGACATGAGCGAAGTGACGCACGTGCTCGAGTCCCTGCTCGACCGCATCCGCAAGGGCGAGATGGCATTGACCTCGCAGCACGTGGACGCGTTTTTAGCAGCCAAGGACACGCTCAAGATGCAGTTGGGCGGCCACCGCAACGGCGCCTGGGTCGACCAGGACTCGGTCGCCAACGTGCGCATGGTGCTGCACGACCTGTCCGAAGGCCTGGTGCCGGCGGCTTCCATCGTCGCGCCATCCTTCCTGCACGCCGAACCGAAAGCCCAGACCGGCGAGGGCGCCCACCGCTACAAGATCGAGCTGCCCGCTGTCGAGCAGCGCGACGTGAACGCCCTGGTCGACGAGCTGGGCCTGATGGGCCGCGTCTCGGTCACGCCCCTGGCGGGCGGACGCAGCGCGCTCATCATCACGACCCACGAGAGCCTGGACGACATCGTCGCCATCTGCTCCTTCGTGCTCGACCCGGACGACCTCAAGATTTTCGAAGCCCCGCCCCTGACGCCGCAGCAGCGCGCCATCGAGGCGAGCGAGCGCGCCCGCATCGAAGAAGAGCAGGGCTATGGCTTCTTCGACCCGGCCGACGACGCGCCGAGCCCCGACGCTGAGCTTTCTGACGACGAGCGCGGCTATGGCTTCTTCCAGCCGATCGAGCAGATCCGCGCACTGGCCGGGGTCGATGCCCCTGCGGCGGCGCCTTTGAGCCCGGTCGACGTGGTCGAAGCGGTGGAAAAGAAGGCGGCCAAAAAAGACGAAAAGGGCGCCGAGTCGTCCTCGATCCGGGTCTCGGTCGAAAAGGTCGATCAACTGATCAACCTGATCGGCGAACTGGTCATCACGCAAGCCATGATCGAGCAGCGCTCCAGCGGGCTCGACCCGATGCTGCACGAGCGCCTGCTCTCGTCCGTTTCCCAGCTCACGCGCAATACCCGCGAGCTGCAGGAAGCCGTGATGTCGATCCGCATGATGCCGATGGACTTCGTGTTCTCGCGCTTCCCGCGCATGGTGCGCGACCTGGCCAGCAAACTGGGCAAGAAGGTCGACTTCATCACCCATGGCGCCGCGACCGAACTGGACAAGGGCCTGATCGAGCGCATCGTCGACCCGCTGACGCACCTGGTGCGTAATTCGATCGACCACGGCATCGAAATGCCGGCCGCGCGCGCCGCCGCCGGCAAGTCCGAAGCAGGGCGCCTGTTCCTCTCGGCCGGCCACCAGGGCGGCAACATCGTCATCGAAGTGGCGGACGACGGCGGCGGGCTGAACCGTGAGCGCATCCTGGCCAAGGCCGCGCAGAACGGCATTCCCGTCTCGGACAACATGCCGGATTCCGAAGTCTGGCAGCTGATCTTCGCACCGGGCTTCTCCACGGCCGACGTCGTCACCGACGTCTCGGGCCGCGGCGTTGGCATGGATGTTGTCAAACGTAATATCACTTCGATGGGCGGCTCGGTCGACATCCGCTCCGCGCGTGGCTTTGGCACCACGATTTCGATCTCTTTACCACTGACTCTCGCCATTTTGGACGGGATGACTATACGTTGCGGTGAGGAAATCTATATCCTTCCATTAGGCTATGTCGTCGAGTCCCTGCAACCGCGCCGTGAAGACGTGCGCGAGATCGCCGGCCGCGGCCAGGTGCTCAAGGTGCGCGGGGAATACCTGCCGCTGATCGCCCTGCACGGCATGTTCGGGATCGCTTCGCGCGTGACCGAGCCGAGCGAGGGCATCGTCGTGATCCTGGAGTCCGAAGGCAAGCGTGCAGCCCTGCTCATCGACGATCTGGTCGGGCAGCAGCACGTGGTGGTCAAGAATCTGGAATCGAATTACCGCAAGGTGGCCGGGATTTCCGGCGCCACGATCCTCGGTGACGGCGGCGTTTCCCTGATCCTCGACGTGGCGGCGCTGGTGCGCTCGTCGCGCCAGCTGGCCGGCGAAGCGCTGGCCTCTTAATTTATAGATAACTAGGAATAACCATGTCCATTACCCAGAACATTTCCCAAGCCACCGACGGCGCCGGCAACGAATACCTCGCCTTCACGCTCGGCTCGGAAGAGTACGGGATCGACATCCTGAAGGTGCAGGAAATCCGCGGCTACGAAGCCGTGACCCGCATCGCCAACGCGCCCGAATTCATCAAGGGCGTGATCAACCTGCGCGGGATCATCATCCCCGTGGTCGACATGCGCATCAAGTTCAACCTCGGCGCCCCGACCTATGACCAGTTCACGGTCGTGATCATCCTGAACATCGCCGGCCGCGTGATGGGCATGGTGGTCGACAGCGTCTCCGACGTCACCACCCTGACGCCTGACCAGGTCAAGCCGGCCCCGGACATGGGCAGCGCATTCTCCACCGACTACCTGATCGGCCTGGGTACGGTCGACGAGCGCATGCTGATCCTGGTCGACATCGACCGCCTGATGTCCTCGGCCGAAATGGGTCTCATCGATACGAAGCTGGCTGCGTAAGACGAACGGCACCGAGCAGAACAATCGCCGGCCCCCCCCGGGCCGGCAGAACAGACAGGTAAGGCAAAGTGCCGTTACACAACTCCGACACAGTCAAGGAATTTGACTTCACGCGCGCCGACTTCGAGCGCGTGCGCGCACTGATCTACCGCCGCGCCGGCATCTCGCTGGCCGATAGCAAGCAGGAAATGGTCTACAGCCGCCTGGCGCGGCGCCTGCGCGCCACCGGCATCGTCTCCTTCGGCAAATACCTCGATGACCTGGAAGCAGGTCGCCTGGGGGATGAATTCGAAGCGTTCACGAATGCGCTGACCACCAACCTGACCTCGTTCTTCCGCGAAGCCCACCACTTCCCGCTGCTGGCCGACCACGTGCAGCTGCTGCGCGGGCGCGAGCATGCGCCGTTGACGATCTGGTGCTCGGCCAGTTCCACCGGCGAAGAACCGTATTCGATCGCGATGACGCTGTGCGAAGCGTTCGACTCGCTCACGCCGCCGGTGCAGATCATCGCCACCGACATCGACACCAACGTGCTGGCCACCGCCAGCGAAGGCATGTATGGCCTGGACCGCGTGGAAAAGATGTCGCCCGAACGCCTCAAGCGCTTCTTCTTGCGCGGCAAGGGCCGCCACGAAGGCATGGTGCGCGTGCGCCCGGAACTGCGCCAGCTGGTCACTTTCCGCCAGCTGAACCTGCTGTCGGATTCGTGGCCGGTGAACGGCCAGTTCGACGCCATCTTCTGCCGCAACGTGATGATCTATTTTGACAAGGAAACGCAACGCAAGATCCTGGCGCGCTTCGTGCCCCTGATGAAGCCGCATGCGTTGCTGTTCGCCGGCCACTCGGAGAATTTCCTCTACGTTTCCGACTCGCTGCGCCTGCGCGGCAAGACCGTCTACGAACTCAACGAGCGCCGCGCCTGAGGCGTGCCGCTCATGCGTACCTCCCGGAAACACCATGCATTCGAATAACCAGTTCGCCACCAACGTCTACTACGACCGCACCTTCGATTGCGACGCGGCCAAGATCCTGCCGGGCGAGTACTACTACACCGGCAAGAACATGCTGATCGTGACCGTGCTCGGTTCCTGCGTCTCGGCCTGCATCCGCGACCGCATCACCGGTCTCGGCGGCATGAACCACTTCATGCTGCCCGATGGCGGCGGCGACGCCGGCAGCCCGGTCTCGGCTTCCATGCGCTACGGCACCTTTGCCATGGAAATCCTGATCAACGACCTGCTGAAAGCCGGTGCGCGCCGCGAAAACCTGGAAGCCAAGGTCTTCGGCGGCGGCGCCGTGCTGCGCGGTTTCACGGCCATGAACGTGGGCCAGCGCAACGCCGAGTTCGTGATGCAGTTCCTCAAGACCGAACGCATCCCGGTGCTGGCCGAAGACCTGAACGACATCCACCCGCGCAAGGTGTACTTCTTCCCGAAGACGGGAAAGGTGCTGGTGAAGAAACTCATGCAAACCCAGAACGATACGCTGGCCAAGCGCGAACTCGACTACGCCAAGCGCCTCAAGGTCGAGCCCGTGGGCGGTGAAATCGATCTTTTCTGATTCGCTAAGGAAAACCCATGAAAACCAAGGTCCTGATCGTCGACGACTCGGCCCTGATCCGCAGTGTGATGAGCGAGATCGTCAATTCGCAAGCCGACATGGAAGTGGTGGGCACCGCCCCCGATCCGCTCGTCGCGCGCGAACTGATCAAGAAAACCAACCCAGACGTGCTCACGCTCGACGTCGAGATGCCGAAGATGGATGGCCTCGACTTTCTCGAGAAGCTGATGCGCCTGCGCCCGATGCCGGTGCTGATGGTGTCTTCGCTGACCGAGCGCGGCTCGGAAATCACGATGCGCGCGCTCGAACTGGGCGCGGTCGACTTCGTGACCAAGCCGAAGATCTCGATCCAGAGCGGCATGCGCGAGTACACCGAGCTGATCACCGATAAAATCCGCGCCGCCGCACGTGCGCGTGTAAAACGCACGGTGGCCAGCGCCACGCCGACCACGGCGCTGCCTTCGATGCGCAGCCCCCTGATTTCGTCGGAAAAACTGATCATCGTCGGCGCCTCGACCGGCGGCACCGAAGCGATCCGCGAATTCCTGATGCAGATGCCCTCGGACTGCCCGGGCATCCTGATTGCCCAGCACATGCCCGAAGGCTTTACCACCTCGTTTGCGCGGCGCCTCGATTCCCTGTGCAAGATTACAGTGTGCGAGTCCGCCGGCAACGAGCGCATCCTGCCGGGTCACGCGTATATCGCGCCTGGCCATTCGCACCTCTTGCTGGCGCGCTCGGGCGCCAACTACATGACCAAAATCGAGCAGACCGATCCGGTGAACCGCCATCGTCCTTCGGTCGACGTGCTGTTCCGCTCGGCGGCAGTTGCCGCCGGTAAAAATGCGGTCGGCGTGATCCTGACGGGCATGGGTAAAGACGGCGCTGCTGGTATGTTGGAAATGAAAAACGCTGGTGCACAGAATTTCGCCCAGGACGAAGCCTCGTGCGTCGTCTTCGGCATGCCGCGCGAAGCAATCGCCATTGGCGCCACCCACGAAGTGGCGCCGCTGACGGCCTTGCCCGGCCTTGTACTCGGTCATCTGGCGGCCCATGGTGGAAGAGCGTTGCGTGTTTGATCCGGATCGCGCCGAATCGCACCATTTCCTGTCGGTTTTATCGCCGTACGGCAACAAAAATGCTATTCTTGAGGTTGCTTGTTGCAGCGACTCAAGCCACACTAACCATTAGTAGAAGAAACAACGGAGTATTTCATGGCTGATCCAAAGATGCGTTTCCTGGTTGTTGACGATTTCTCGACGATGCGCCGCATTGTCCGGAACTTGTTGAAAGAACTGGGCTACGCCAACGTCGATGAAGCGGAAGACGGCGTAATGGCGCTGGCCAAGCTGCGCAGCGAGACGTTTGACTTCGTGGTCTCCGACTGGAACATGCCTAACATGGACGGTCTGACCATGCTGCAAAACATCCGTGCCGATCCCGCACTGGCCAAGCTGCCGGTGCTGATGGTGACCGCGGAAGCGAAGAAAGAAAACATCATCGCGGCGGCCCAGGCCGGCGCAAGCGGCTATGTGGTCAAGCCATTCACCGCCGCCACGCTCGACGAAAAGCTGAACAAGATCTTCGAGAAAATGGAAAAGGCCTGATCATGCTCGAGCCGGTCGCTGTCGTTGGAGTGGATGGGCTTGGACACGAAGAAGTCCTGAGCCGGGTCGGTCACATGACGCGCACGCTGCACGACAGCCTGCGCGGCCTCGGCCTGGACAAGCTGGTTGAAAAAGCGGCGAGCGACATCCCCGATGCACGCGACCGGCTCGACTATGTGGCCCGTCTCTCGGAACAGGCCGCCAAGCGCGTGCTCGACGCCACCGATGCGGCCGGCCCCTTGCAGGACGCGGTGGAAAGCCGCAGCGCCGACATTCGCACCTCCTGGCAGGCCTTGCTCGACAAGGACGGCGCCGGCGAAGCCGCCAAGGCGGAAGACTGGCGCGCCCTGGCCGAACGCACGATGGCGACGATGGCCGAGAACGAACGCGCCGCCACTGCCACCCGTGCCGAGCTGATGAACATCATGCTGGCCCAGGACTTCCAGGACCTGACCGGCCAGGTGATCGGCAAGATCACCTCGATCGCCCAGGACCTGGAAAAGCAGCTGGTGCAGGTGTTGATCGATTTCGCCCCGGACGAAATCAAGCGCGAGCTCGACAACGGCCTGCTGAACGGCCCGCAGATCAAACCCGAGGGCAACCTCGAGGTGGTGTCGAACCAGGGCCAGGTCGACGACCTGCTCGACAGCCTGGGCTTCTGAGGCCTACCGGCGGCCGCGCGCCGCCTCCTGTTCGCCCTCGATTTACTGCGACCACTCCATGCATCACACCAACTATATTGTTCGCGAACCGCTGCTCGACCCGTCGCAGCGGGTCATCGGCTATGAATTGCTGTGGCAGCAGGGCGGCCAGGCCATGCCGGACGCCGAGCTCGAACGACTGGTCGCGTTTGTGGCCGAGCACCTCAACCACGACCTGCACGGCTGGCTGCTGCGCGAAAAGCAACTGTTCCTGGACGCCGTCCCGGCCATGCTGTCGACCGACGCGCTGTTCAACCTGCCGCCCGAACGCACGGTCCTGAGCCTGGACGCGCGCCACCTGATGGACCCGGGCGCGCGCCCCGCCGTGCAGGCGGTACGCGCCGGCGGCGTCGGCATCTCGCTGCGCGGCCTGGACGTCAAGCACATCACCCCGGCCCTCGTGCCCTATGCGTCGCACGTCGAGATGCGCTTTGCCGGCATCAACGTGGCCGAGCAGGCGCGCACCTATGCCGCGGCCAAACAATCGGCGCTGCGCATGCTGGGGCGCCCGGTCACCAACTGGGTCGACTACGACGCCTGCGCCGCGCTCGGCCTGGACGCCTTTGTCGGCAAACTGCACCTGACCCCGCGCCCGGGCAACCCGGTCAAGGGGCTCAATCCGGCCCAGACCATCATCCTGCAACTGATGCAGATGGTGCAGAACAACGACGACATCCCCAAGCTCGAAAGCGTGCTCAAGCGCGACCCGGCGCTCACCTACAAGCTGCTGCGCAACATTAATTCGGCCGGCTTCGGGGCAGGGCGCGAGGTGCAGTCGATCCGCCAGGCGATCAGCCTGATGGGCTACGCGCCGCTCTACCGCTGGCTGACCATGCTGCTGGCCAGCGCCAGCGCGAGCGGTTATTCGCCGGTGCTGATGGAAACGGCGGTCGTGCGCGGGCGCCTGACCGAACTGCTGGGGCTCAGTACGCTGCCCAAGGTGGAAGCCGAAAACCTGTTCGTGGCCGGCATGTTCTCCCTGCTCGACCGCCTGCTCGGCCTGCCGATGCAAGAGGTGCTGGAAACCATCCCCCTGCCGCCGGAAGTCGTGCGTGCGCTGCTGTCGCGCGAAGGCATGTACGGGCCCTACCTGGCGCTGGCCGAGGCCTGCGAGCTCAGCTCGAACCTGGTGGGCGCGCTGGCCGGCTCGCTCGACCTGAGTCCGCTGGAAGTGAACAAGGCGCACCTGTCGGCGCTGGCCTGGGCGCAGGCGGTGACGCAGTAGCTGGAGCAGTCCGCAGCGCGAGGAAGCTCGCCCGGCTGAACTCCTGCCGCTGATCGCAGTCCACCTTCCAGTACATCGGACAGGCCTGGGGAGCGTGCCATGAAGATTGCCGTATTCAGCGCGGAACGCTACGACCGCGAATTCCTGAACGCAGCCAATGCCGCCGAGGGGCACCAGCTCAACTATTTTCAAGACCTGCTCGACCTCGACACCGCCAGCCTGGCTGCGGGCCATGAGGCAGTGTGCATATTCGTCAACGACAATGCCGACGCGGCCGTGCTGGAGGTGTTGCGGCGCGCCGGCACCGGTCTGGTCGCCTTGCGCTGCACCGGGTTCAACAATGTCGACCTCGCTGCCGCACAGCGCTTGGGCATGAAGGTCGTCCGGGTCGTCAACTATTCCCCGTATTCGGTTGCCGAGCATGCCGTTGCCTTGCTGTTGGCCATTAACCGCAAGATCCATCGCGCTTACCAACGCACGCGCGACTCGAATTTCGCACTCGACGGTTTGATGGGCTTCGACCTGCACGGCAAGACGGTTGCAGTGATTGGAACAGGGAAGATCGGCCGCGTCTTCGGGCGGATCATGCTCGGGTTTGGATGCGAGGTCATCGGTTATGACATCCATCACTCGGCCGAATTCGAGGCGATGGGGGCGCGTTACGCCACGGCCGATGAAATCGGGGCGCAGAGCGACATCATCTCCCTGCATTGCCCCCTGACCCCTGAATCGCATCACCTCGTCAATGCAGGCACCCTCGCGCGCCTGAAGCCGGGCGCATTGCTGATCAATACGAGCCGTGGCGGCCTGGTCGATACCGACGCCGCCATCGCGGCACTCAAGAGCGGCCAGCTGGGTGGTCTTGGCCTGGATGTCTACGAGCAGGAAGGGGATCTGTTTTTCCGCGACCTGTCGAGCAGCGTGATCACCGACGACGTGCTGCAGCGTCTGGTCTCCTTCCCGAACGTCATCGTGACCGGCCACCAGGCCTTCTTCACGCGCGAAGCGATCACGACGATCAGCGAAACCACGCTGCGCAGCGTCACCGAGTACGCCACCGGCCAGCCACTGTCGAACGAGATCAGGGCCGCCTGATCCGGCATCGGGCCGAATGGGACCATGGTCTCATTGTGAAATGACTTTGGTGGGACAAAATGAGAGCTCCAGTGGAAGCTGCACCTTCAGAATTCTCCACTGAGCACTTGCTTACCATCCCACATTCGAGGTTTTCCTATGGACGCTGCCACGCAACTTGGACGGAGCCATGAGATCGGCACGAAGATCGGTCTTGTCTATCAAAAACGGATGAAAACCGCAGCCGATCAGTTCAGCCAGCGGGTGAAAGACGCGGCAAGCGAAGCGGTGGGCGGCAAAAGCCCCGAGGCAAGTCCTGGGCCATTGGCGGCCTTCAATCCCTTGTCCTTCCAGCACTATGCGGTCGATGCCTTCCAGCGTTCAATCCTGTTCTGGGACACGATGCGCCAGCGCGGCGACAACTTCATCGAGCGTGCGATGAAAGGGTCGGAACCGGTGCTCCATTTCGACTACGAAACCATCCTCGACGGCCGCACGTTCGAGCGGCCGGTCAACTACACCCTGCTGCGGGTGACGCCGCCGGCCGGCGTCACGATCGATCCCGCGAAACGTCCCTATCTCATCATCGACCCGCGCGCCGGGCATGGTCCGGGCATCGGCGGCTTCAAGGACGACTCGCAGGCCGGCGTGGCGATGCGCGCCGGCCATCCGGTGTATTTCGTGAGCTTCTTCCGCGACCCGGAACCGGGCCAGACCCTGCTCGACGTGTGCAGCGCCGAGGGCCAGTTCGTGAAGCACGTGCGCAAGCTGCACCCG
Organism: Massilia sp. FBCC-B171; assembly: GCF_059134155.1. Lineage (NCBI taxonomy): Bacteria > Pseudomonadati > Pseudomonadota > Betaproteobacteria > Burkholderiales > Oxalobacteraceae > Massilia > Massilia sp. FBCC-B171. Next base: position 2,016,692 of record NZ_CP101443.1, read on the forward strand.
GACAGCGGGAAGCCGGTGATCATCGGCAACTGCCAGGGGGGCTGGGCGGCGATGATGCTGGCCGCGTCCGGTCCCGAGGACACCGGGCCGATCCTCATCAACGGTGCGCCGATGGCCTATGTGAGCGGCGCATGGGAGGAAGGCGAAGGCGACAACCCGATGCGCTATTCCGGCGGCATGCTGGGGGGCACCTGGCTGTCCTCGTTTACCGCCGACCTCGGCAATGGCATCTTCGACGGCGCCTACCTGGTGGAGAACTTCGAACACCTCAATCCCGCCAACACGCTATGGGACAAGTATTACAAGGTGTACAAGGACGCGGACACGGAACCGGCGCGCTATCTCGATTTCGAGCGCTGGTGGGGCACCTACTACCTGCTCAACCGCGAGGAAATCGAATTCATCACGCACAACCTGTTCGTCGGCAACAAGCTGTGGTCCGGCGACGTCAAGGGAGCCGGCGGCCAGGCTTTCGACTTGCGCGCCATCAAGATGCCGATCGTCCTGTTCGCTTCAATGGGCGACAACATCACGCCGCCGGAGCAGGCATTCAACTGGGTGGCCGACATCTACGGCAGCACCGAGGAAATCAAGGCGCGCGGCCAGGTGATCGTCGGCCTGCTGCATCAGAACGTCGGCCATCTCGGCATTTTTGTTTCCGGCAAGGTCGCCAAGAAGGAATATACGCAACTCGTGTCGGTGCTCGACGAAGTGGAGATTTTGCCGCCCGGCCTGTACGGCATGCAGATCACCGAAATCGAGGACGCGGATGCGGGCGCAGAGAAGCAGTACGAAGTCACCTTCCACGAACGCCGGCTGGAAGATGTCGTCGCCCGGGGCAACCGCTTCAGGCGGGTCGACGAGAAGCCGTTCGAGGCAGTGGCGGCGCTGTCGGACTTCAACCAGCGCGCCTACGAGCTGTTCGCGCAACCGCTGGTGCGGGCGATGTCGAACGACGTGAGCGCGAAGCTGCTGCGTACCCTCCATCCCTTGCGTGTCCAGAACTGGGCGCTGTCGAGCCGCAATCCCTGGATGGCCTGGCTCGAACCCGCGGCCCAGGCGGTCAAGGCGCACCGCCAGCCGGTCGATGCCGACGATCCGTGGCGGCGCCTGGAAAACTCCGGCGCCGAGCTGGTCAGTGCCTCGCTCGACCTGTACCGGGGCTTGCGCGACGCCACCACCGAAGCGCAGTTCTTCAGCGTCTACGCCAACATGTTTGCGTTTTACCTCGCGGACAAGCAGCCGGCGCAGCTCGAGACCCATACGGCGGGTGACGTGCGCAGCCTGCCTTTCGTCCAGGAAGCGCTGGGCTCGATCACCGAGGGCGGCTATGCCGAGGCCTTCGCCCGCCTGGCCAGCTTGCGCGCCCCGCAACAGGGCGAGCTGCTGCCCCTGGCGCGGCTGGTGAAGCGCAAGGAGCTGGCGCATGACTACGCCGAGTACCTGCCGGACCTGCCGCTCGACCAGTGGCGGCGCATCCGCGGCGAGCAGGAAATCATTGCCCGCTACGCGCATGAGGAGGCGATCGCCACCCTGCCCACGCTGTTGCGCGAGCGCGGCGACCGCGAGCGCCTGCTGACGCTGGTCGACAAGCTGATGGCGGACCCGCGCGTGCAGGCGACGCCGCCGACGGGCGGGCAGCTGGCCGCGGTGGAGCGGCTGCGCGCGCTGTTGAGCGGCGAATCCCCCGCGGTACCGCCTTTCGTAACGATCCCGCAGCCGGCACCCGGCGCCCGCCTCCATTGACAGGAGCCTGACATGGAACCGAAGCACGAAAAATACCAGCGGCTGATCGATTATTGCAAGGAGCTGCCGCCGATGCCGACCGCCGTTGCGCACCCCTGCGACAAGAGTTCGCTCGCGGGCGCGCTGGAAGCTGGGCGCGTCGGCCTGATCGCGCCGATCCTGGTCGGGCCGCGTGCACGGATCGAGGCGGTTGCGAAGGAGAACGGCCTGGACCTGGACGACGTGCGCATCGTCGAGGCGGAATACAGCCAGGCGTCCGCGGCTGCGGCCGTCGCGCTGGTACGTGAAGGCAAGGCCGAAGCATTGATGAAGGGCAGCCTGCATACCGACGAGCTGATGGGCGCGGTAGTCAAGCGCGAGTCGGGCCTGCGTACCGGGCGCCGCGTCAGCCATTGTTTCGTGATGGACGTGCCGGGGCACGACGATGCGCTGGTCATCACCGACGCCGCCGTGAATATCGCGCCGACGCTGGAAGAAAAGATGGACATTTTGCAGAACGCCATCGACCTTGCGCACGCGTTGCAGTTTCCGGAAGTGCGGGTGGCGGTGCTGTCGGCGATGGAGACGGTCAACCCGAAGGTGCCGTCCACGGTCGAGGCTGCCGCACTGTGCAAGATGGTCGATCGTCACCAGATCAGCGGCGCCCTGGTCGACGGCCCGCTGGCGCTGGACAATGCCATCGATCCGCTTGCGGCGAAAATCAAGAACATCGATTCGCCCGTCGCCGGGCACGCCAACGTGCTGATGGTGCCCGATCTCGAGGCCGGCAACATGCTCGCCAAGAGCCTGTCCTTCCTCGCCGGCGCGGATGCGGCCGGCATCGTCCTCGGCGCGCGGGTGCCGGTCATCCTCACCAGCCGCGCCGATTCGATGGTGACCAGGCTGGCGTCCTGTGCAGTGGCCACCCTGGTGGCGAAAGCGCGCCGCGAGAGCGCCAACCCGGTGAGGTGATGCCATGGCTGACGTCATTCTCGTCCTCAACGCCGGCTCGTCGAGCATCAAGTTCCGCGCCTTCGACGCCGGCCCCGTCGAACCCGAACTCATTTTCTACGGCCAGGTCGAGGGCCTGTACACAGGTGCGCGCTTCAGCGCGAAAGATGCCGGCGGCGGCCCCATCGGCGAGCAGCGCTGGGAGGCGGACGCCGGATTCGGACACCACGAGGCGACCGAGTACATCGCGCAATTCCTGCGCAGCCACGGCGAGGGCCACCGCCTGGCCGCGGTCGGCCACCGCGTCGTGCACGGCGGCCTGCAGTTCACCGGGTCGACCCTGGTCACACCGAGCGTGATCGACGCGCTCGACAAGCTCACGCCGCTGGCGCCCCTGCACCAGCCGCACAACCTGGCGCCGATCCGCGGCCTGGCCCGGGCGCGGCCCGACTTGCCGCAGGTCGCCTGCTTCGATACCGCCTTCCACCGCTCGCAGCCCGAGGTGGCGCAGGCCTACGCGCTGCCGGCCTCGATTACCGGGATGGGGGTGCGGCGCTACGGTTTCCATGGCCTGTCCTACGAATACATCGCGTCCGTGCTGCCCGGGTATTCGGAGCAGGGCGCGGCGGGTGCCACGCTGGTTGCCCACCTTGGCAACGGCTCGAGCCTGTGCGTGCTGGAGGGCTGCAAGAGCATGGCCAGCACCATGGGGTTTACCGCCGTCGACGGCCTGCCGATGGGCACTCGCTGCGGCAACCTGGATCCGGGCGTGATCCTGTTCCTGATGGATCACCTCAAGATGGATACGCGCGCCATCGAAAACCTGATCTACAAGCAATCGGGCCTGCTTGGCGTGTCGGGCATGTCGAGCGACATGCGGGTATTGCTGGGCAGCGAAGATGCGCGTGCCCGCTTCGCGGTCGACCTGTTTGTCTACCGCATCGGCCGCGAAATCGGGTCGCTGGCGGCGGCCACGCAGGGCGTCGATGCCCTCGTCTTCACGGCCGGCATCGGCGAGCACTCGGCGCTGATCCGCGAACGCGTCTGCAGCCAGGCGCGCTGGCTCGGGGTCGAGCTCGATCCGGCCGCCAACGAGGCAGGCGGCCCCTGCATCAGCACGGCGGCGAGCAGGGTCTCCGCCTGGGTGATTCCGACCAACGAGGAACTGATGATCGCGCGCCACACGCGCGACGTGGTCAAAGGGGCGGGGGCATGAAAACGCTCAGCCTCGAGAATGCGGTTGCGCTGATCCCGGACGGCGCCAGCGTCATGATCGGCGGCTTCATGGGCGTCGGCACCCCGGAACGGGTGATGGACGAACTGACACGCCAGGGCAAGCGCGAACTGACCGTGATCGCGAACGACACCGCCACGCCCGGGCGCGGGATCGGGAAGCTGGTCTCGGCCGGGGCGGTGCGCAAAGCCATCGTCAGCCATATCGGGCTCAATCCGGAAACCCAGAAGAAGATGATCGCGGGCGAGATGGACGTCGAGCTGGTGCCGCAAGGCACCCTGATCGAGCGGCTGCGCGCCGCCGGTCATGGCCTGGGCGGAATACTGACGCCGACCGGCGTCGGCACGGCCGTCGAAGAGGGCAAGCAAAAGATCGAGCTCGACGGCGCTTCCTGGCTGCTGGAGACGGCATTGAAAGCCGATTTCGCGCTGGTCGAGGCCTTCCTCTCCGATTATTACGGCAACCTGGTGTATGCGCTGACGGCGCGCAATTTCAATCCCGTGATCGCGATGGCCGCCGGCACCGTGATCGTCGACGCGGCCCATATCGTCCCGGTGGGGATGATCTCGCCCGACCATGTCGTGACGCCGGCGGTGCTGGTCGACTACGTCGTTGCCCACTAGGGCGACAAGGAGAGTGCGCCATGGACGCCCAGACCCTGATTGCCAAACGCATTGCCCAGGAACTGCGCCCCGGGATGCTGGCCAACCTCGGCGTCGGCATCCCGACCCAGGTCGCCAACTACGTGCCGCGCGACATGCACATCTACTTCCAGTCCGAGAACGGCCTGATCGGCACCGGACCGATTCCGCAGGAAGGCATGGCCCAGGCCTACCTTACCGACGCCGCCGGCCAGCCGGTCACGGCCTTGCCGGGCGCCGCCACCTTCGACAGCGCCATGTCGTTCGGCCTGATCCGCGGAGGACACCTTGACCTCACGGTGCTGGGCGGCCTGCAGGTCGACCAGGCCGGCCTACTGGCGAACTGGACGATCCCCGGGAAGATGGTGCCCGGCATGGGTGGCGCCATGGACCTCGTGACCGGGGCCAAACGGGTCATCGTCGCCATGCAACACACCGCCAGGGGCAAACCCAAGATCGTCAGGCAATGCTCGCTGCCGCTGACCTCGCTGCGCAGGATCGACCTGCTGGTCACGGAACTGGCCGTCATCGGCTTTGCCGAAGGCCGCGCGACCCTGCTCGAAACGGCGCCGGGCGTCGCGGTCCAGGAGGTAATCGCGGCCACCGAGGCCGAGCTGGTCGTGCCAAACCAGGTTCCGCACATGCACATCGAAGGAGATTCACCATGACAAACGATCGCCACCGCCCTGTGCTGGAGGGCAAGAAGGCACTGGTCTGCGGGATCGCCAACGAGCACTCCATCGCCTGGGGCTGCGCGAAGGCCTTTCGTGAACTCGGCGCTGAGCTCGCCATTACCTATGCGGGCGAGAAAACCAGGACCTATGTCGAACCGCTTGCGCGCGAAGTCGGCGCGCCCATTTTCATGCCGCTCGACGTCACGAAGCAAGAGGACATCGCTGCCGTGTTTGCCCGGATCGAACAGGAATGGGGACAGCTCGACCTGTTCGTGCACTCGATCGCGTGGGCGCCGAAGGAAGACCTGCAGGGAGGCCTGCTCGACAGCAGCGCGGAAGGTTTCGGCAAGGCGATGGACATTTCCTGCCATTCCTTTGTCCGCATGGCGCGGCTGGCCGCACCGCTGATGAAGGACGGCGGCAGCATGTTCACGATGAGCTATTACGGCGCCAACAAAGTGGTTGCCAACTACAACCTGATGGGCCCGGTCAAGGCGGCGCTGGAAGCGTGCACGCGCTACCTTGCCTATGAACTGGGACCGAAACGCATCCGGGTGCACGCGGTGTCGCCGGGGCCGCTCAAGACGCGCGCCGGCTCCGGGCTCAAGGACTTCGACCTGTTGCTGACGGAAGCGGCCGAGCGCGCGCCGCTCGGCGAACTGGTCGACATCATGGACGTCGGTTTCACCTGCGCCTTCCTGGCCTCGCCGTATGCCAGGCGGCTCTCCGGGGAAACCATGTACGTCGATGGCGGCGTACACATCATGGCCTGAAGGAGAAGCGTCATGGCCGACTTGGTAATGGGGAATGTGGAAGCCGGGACCAGCGACGAGGACATCAAGGCCTTCCTGGTCAAGTACGGCTTCCCGCCATTCGACGAGATCGAACACATGCCCGGCGACGGGTCGCGTCCGGCGGTGCTGTTGAAATTCAATGACGCGCCGCCGGAAGCCCTGAACAGCCTGCTGCCGCGCATCCAGGACATGTTCTGGAACAACCGCAAGCTTCATGTGCACGTCGTGAACGAGCGCTACAGTTAAGGGACTGGAACATGGGCTTCCTCAAGCGGCTGGGACGGGCCGACGATGCCGTCGCGCCGCAGGACCGGGAACGCGTCGGCGAGTCGATCGAACGCGTCATGGCGCTGCATCCGCAGTTGGGGCTGGCGCGCCACTGCCGCAAGCGCCTCACGCCCGCGCTGGGCGCCTCGCTCGCCTACCTGCGCGAGCTGGTCGATGCGGTGCCGGCGCCGCGCGAAGCGAGCGCCGCCGCCTGGGCCGTCGACCCCTACGTGCACGCCTGGTTCGCCGCACCCGACGACGTCGCGGCCACCCTCAGCCGCGCGGCCGAGCTGCGCGCATTTTTCGACAACGAGAACAACAGCCCCCTGGCTGAAGCCTGCGCGGTGCTGGGGATGGAAATGACCGACCGCCACGTCCTGGGCGTGCGCCAGGAAGGCGACACCATGCGCCGCGACGTGCCGCAAACGACGGTCAGCTTCAGCGACCACCAGGTGCGGATGTGCGGGCGCGACGAGGCTGAACTCAGGAAGGGGATCGTGGCGCGCCTGCTGGACCAGCTTGCCCTCGAAGGGCTGGCACGCACCGCCGCGGACAAGACGCGCCGCACGGCGCTCGAGCGCGAGCGTGCGCTGCTCAAGACGCGCCTGCAATTGCTGGAGCGCCAGGGCAGGGGCATCCGCGGCCTGATCGGCGGCGACGTCGCGCAAGACCTCGCCGAGCTCGAACGCCTGGCGGCGCAGGTGGAGGAGAACGCGCAGAACCTGGCCGCGCTCGGGCTGCGCGAAGAGGCGCTCGACCGCGAACTCGAGCATGTGTGCACGGTGTTCGCCCACCCCGAGCGGCATCTGACCGTCTCCACCCGGCGCCTGCGGCTGAACCGGATGAACGTGGTGGTGGAGGGCGCCCACGCGCAGGACGGCGAGGAACTCGAGTTCCGGATTGCCAGCGTTCCAACCGTCCCGCCGCGCATCCGCGCCTTCTCGCTGATCCGCTTCGCCCGGGCCAGCATGCTACCGCAGAGGAATATTTTTGACGAGGCAGAGCAGCAGCTGTCGTCTGGGCTCTGGTCGTGACGGGGGCACTGGCGAAATTTTTTCAAGGAGTCAGGATCATGGCTGGAGGCAAAGAAATACGCGACAAGATCAAGAGCGTGGAAAGCACCAGGAAAATCACCAAGGCAATGGAGATGGTCGCCACCTCCAAGATGCGCAAGGCGCAGGACCGGATGCGCAGCGCGCGGCCCTATGTCAGGAAGATCCGCAACATTGCGGGGCACCTGGCCGAGGCGAGCCCGGAATACACCCACCCCTTCCTGGTGACGCAACACGAGTCGAAGAAGGCCGGCCTGATCGTGATCACGACCGACAAGGGCTTGTGCGGCGCCATGAACACCAACATCCTGCGCGCGGTCACCCAGGCCATGCGCAGGTTCGAGGCGGAGGGCATCTCCAGCGACCTGGTGGTGGTCGGCAACCGGGGCCTGTCCTTCATGAACCGCATCGGCGCCCGGGTGGTCGCGCACGCGGTGCAGCTCGGGGACACGCCGCACCTGGAAAGGCTGCTGGGCCCGGTCAAGGTGCTGCTCGACGCCTACCAGGGCGGGGAAGTCGACGCCATCTACCTGGGCTACACCAAGTTCATCAATTCGATGAGCCAGGAAGCGGTGGTCGAACAGCTGGTGCCGCTGGCCCCGGAAAGGATGGCGGCCGAGCGGGGAACGCATAGCTGGGACTATATCTACGAGCCGGACGCGGCCGACGTGATCGACGAGCTGCTGGTGCGCTATGTCGAAGCGCTGATCTACCAGGCAGTGGCTGAAAACGTGGCATCCGAGCATTCGGCGCGCAGGATGGCGATGAAGGCGGCCAGCGACAACGCGGCCAGCGTCATCGACGAGCTCAAGCTTGTGTACAACAAGACCCGGCAGGCGGCGATCACGAAGGAACTCTCCGAGATCGTCTCCGGCGCGGCGGCGGTCTGATTGCATGACTAGATGAGAGAAACATCATGGCAACGCAGGGAACCATCCACGTCAGCGTCGTCTCGGCCGAGGAAGAAATCTTCGATGGCGAAGCCGAATTCGTCGCCCTGCCGGGCGAAAGCGGCGAGCTCGGCATCTATCCCATGCATACGCCCCTGATGACGCGGATCCGGCCGGGCGCCGTGCGCATCAAGCTCGCGGGAACCGAGGACGAAGAGCTGGTGTTCGTCGCCGGCGGCATCCTGGAAGTCCAGCCGGACGAGGTGACGGTGCTGGCGGAAACCGCCATCCGCGGGCGTGACCTGGATGAAGCGGCCGCGAACGAGGCAAGAAAGCAGGCCGAAGAAGCCTTGCGCAACCGAGGGACCAAGATCGATTACGCCAAGGCGCAGTCGGAACTGGCCATCGCCATTGCGCAGTTACAGGCAATTTCACGGCAGCGCAAACAACGCTGACGCCCAGCCATGCAAAACGATGCCGGAACCGCACTGAGGCTGCCGATGCAGGTAACGCTGCGCGACGGCCGCGCGCTCTTGTTGCGCGAGATCGGGGCGCAGGACGCTGACGAGATTGTCGAGGCCTTCGAGCGTCTGTCGGCCGAATCGCGCTACACCCGCTTCATGATCCCGCTGCGCGAGCTGTCCCCGCGCATGCTCGCAGCAGCGACGCATCCGGTGCCCGGCCGTGATCTCGCCGTGGTTGCCATCAGCTTCGATGGTGAGGATGAAGACATCGTCGGCGGCGCCCGCTATGTGGGCGCGCCTGGAAGCGATAGCTGCGAATTCGCCGTCACGGTGGCCGACGACTGGCACGGGCTTGGCCTCGCGCGGCGCCTGATGGAAATCCTGATCGCAAACGCCAGGGAGCGGGGTTTGCGCTGCATGGAGGGATATGTACTGGCCGTCAACACCCCGATGCGCCGGCTTGCCAGGCGCCTGGGCTTCAGCGACCGCCAGTGCCCGGACGATGCGGCGCTGCGCCTGGTGAGCCTGAGCCTGAGCGGTGGCGACCAGGCATAGTTTCAGCTCCGCGCTAGCGGGCGATTCGACCTGATCAGCCGCTCCAGATGCTGCTGCATCTGCATCTCGATATTCGAGATCGCGCACCCGACCTGCACCTGCTCGCCCAGCAGGAAACTGCGGAACGGGCGCAGCAGGCGCACTTCCAGGTCGGCCGTGATCGCCAATGCCGGGCCCAGCTGCAGGCGCACGCTTTTCAGCTTGCGGCCGAGGAACAGGTCCTTCGCCTGGTCGGGCGTCGCGCGCAGGCCGACGCCGCCGACCGAGTAGTCGCACAGCGGCAGTTCGAATTGCTTGTTCAGGATGGCGAAGGTGGCGGCGAAGTTGCCGTTCACCGGCGTATCCAGGCGCGGCGCCGCACGCCGGTTCAGGACCAGGCAGGTTTCCGGGAAGACGGCGGGAACCATGTTGGCCTGGCCGGGCAGGGCGCCCCAGCCGGCTTCCAGTTCGAACTGGAGCTTGGCATTGCCGCCCAGCGCCGCCACGAAGGTGGCCCGGCCGGCGGGAATCGGCAGGTCGCCGGCCAGGTCCAGCGTGAAATGGGGCTCTTCCGGATGAACCGAGGCGATCCGTGCCAGCATCGGCTCGCGCACATGCTGCGGGTAGATCGTTAGCGGCTCGCCCGATTCAGCCAGGCTGTGCAGGGTTTCGCCGATATCGAAGGGGTCGCACATCGCGTGCGGCGAGGCGTTCTGTCCGATGCGCTCGAGGACATCGGCGGGACGGGGCAGGCCCTTGCGGGGCGGACGGGCGGGGGTTTCGGTCACGGCAGCAATCCTTGCAGCAAGATCATTGCATGCATCCACAGTGGCCCGGAATGCATGCTTGTTGCCAGTAGTATAGACGTCTAGCGCTGATGTTGCAAAACGTTAATAGTTCTTTGCAAAATAGCAGGACGGCCGTGGCGCCTTTACATCAGATTTCGAGATTGTCGATCAGGCGCGTGGTGCCGAGCTTGGCGGCGGCCAGCACGACCAGGGGCGTGCCCTGGGCCAGGTCGCCGGCCGAGGGCGGCTGCAGGTCGATGCGTTTACGCACCGAGATGTAGTCCGGCTTCCAGCCGCGTGCGGCAAGCTGGGCCATCGCTTCGCGCTCGACCGAGAAGATGTCGAGGTGGCCGCTGCGGATTTCGTTGGCGACAAAATTCAGGCCCTGGTACAGCGCCGGCGCTTCCGCGCGTTGTTCTGTAGAGAGGTACATGTTGCGCGAGGACAGGGCCAGGCCGTCTTCGGCGCGGAAGGTTTCGGCGCCGATGATTTCGGTCGGCATCGCGAACTGGCGCGCCATGTTTCGCACGATCATCAGCTGCTGGTAATCCTTCTTGCCGAACACGGCCACGCGCGGCTGCACGCAGGAGAACAGCTTGGTCACGACCGTGCACACGCCCCCGAAGAAGCCCGGGCGGAACTCGCCTTCCAGCGTATTGCCGAGCATGTCGGGCGGCTGGACGCGGTATTCCTGCGGCTCCGGGTACAGGTCCGACTCGGTCGGCGCGAACAGGACGTAGACGCCTTCTTTTTCCAGCTTCTCGACGTCGGCCTGGAAGGTGCGCGGATACTTGTCGAAGTCTTCGTTCGGGCCGAACTGCAGGCGGTTCACGAAAATGGAGGCGACCACCGGGTCGCCATGCTTGCGCGCCAGGCGCATCAGCGAGAGGTGGCCTTCGTGCAGGTTGCCCATCGTCGGAACAAAAGCGGTGCGCAGCTGGCCGCGCAGTTGGTCGCGCAGTTCTTCAATGGTGGTGATGATTTTCATAATTGGATGCGGTAAGTTGAGTACGTCGGCAAGCGGCTCATGCCGGCGAGTATGCCAGGCGCACGTAAATCGGCGCGAACGGTTCGGCCTGGGTGATTTCGACCAGGGTTTCCTTGGCCAGCTCGAGCAGGGCCACAAAATGCACGACGACGATCGGCACCGAGGCCTGCCCCTCGAACAGTTCGCCGAACTCGACGAAGCGCTGCGACTGCAGGCAGCGCAAAATCGCCGACATGTGCTCGCGCACCGACAGTTCCTGGCGCCCGATGCGGTGGTGCTGGGTCAGTTTCGCACGGCGCAGCACATCGAGCCAGGCCCGCTGCAAGTCGTGCGGCTCGACCTGGGGCCAGACCGGCTCCAGGCTTTGCTCGACCGGCAGCGAAGGGCGCTGGAAATCGCGCCCTTCCTGCGGCATCATTCCCAGGTTCAGGGCGGCGATCTTCATCTGTTCGTATTCCAGCAGGCGCCGCACGAGTTCCGCGCGCGGGTCGCCCGCGTCTTCGACCAGGTCGTTCTCGCGCTTGGGCAGCAGCATGCGCGACTTGATCTCGATTAGCATCGCCGCCATCAACAGGTATTCGGCCGCCAGTTCCAGGTTGCTCTTGCGGATCTCTTCGACGTAGACGAGATATTGCAGGGTGACCTGCGCCATCGGGATGTCGAGGATGTTGAAGTTTTGCTTGCGGATCAGGTAGAGCAGCAGGTCGAGCGGGCCTTCGAAGGCGTCGAGGAAGATCTCGAGGGCGTCGGGCGGGATGTAGAGGTCGTTCGGCATGCGCAGCATCGGCTCGCCGTACAGGCGCGCAATCGCAGCCGCGGCGACATCGTCGAGCGGGTGAGGGGGTGCGCCCTCGATCACCTCGGCGCCCGGTGCTTCCGGCGCAGCCTGCTCCGGCAGCATGCCTTTTGGCCTTTAGAACTTGTTCTGGTACGGGTAGGCGTTCTGGCGCAGGCGCGATGCTTTCGTGCGCGCTTCTTCGTCGAGCGAAATCGGCAGCTTGTCCCAGAGCAGGGAGCGGCCTTCCTGCTGGCGCTCTTCCATGCCCGGAGTCTTCGACTTCAACTCTTCGATGAACTTCGTGTGGTCGGATACGTAACCGGTAAATTTAGGCATTGTTTTGACAGAATAAAATGAGAGCCGGGACGGCGAGGCAGATTGTTCTGCCCCTGCCTCCCGGCGTCAAGGGTTACGGATGCAGCGCGTTGAGTTGGCGTGCGATGATGTCGTGGTTCAGCCACACGACAGGCGCAATCTTTTCGGATGCACCGTGGAACATCAGCGGGCCGGCGCCTTCGAGCACCAGCGAGGACAGGTGGTCCGTGATCAGGGCCTTCTTGTCCTTGTGCAGATCGGTAATGGCTTCCGAGGTGCCGATCATGACCTCGGCCAGGGCCGGGGTGTTGTCCATCGGCCAGGCTTCGAAGTTGCGGAACTGGGCGCTGGTGGCATCGTTGTTGTATTGCTCGATGGTGTCGAGCAGCGACTGCAGCGAGGTGCCTTCGCCCAATAGTTCCTGGCAGATTGCCCATTGTTTCTCTGCCCATTCTCCGCCGCCTTCTTTCTTCAGCGCGGTCAGGAGCGGGAACAGCGACAATTCGACGCCCACAAAAATGTCCGAGGAATTGGTGCGGATTTCCGGGCAGTTGAAGACGGTCGCGGCAATGCCTTGCTTCCAAGCCGCTTCGGCGATGCTTTCCAGGCGCATCTTGGCATAGCCCTGGGTGTAGTTCGTATAGGTCTGCCAGACGTATTTGCCGCCGATCAGGATCTCGGTGCCATGATAGCCATAGGCCGTGTAGCGCACTTCGCCGCCGGCTTCGGTCACGCGTTCGCGGATCGGGGCGGAGGCATCGATCAGGTATTTCAGCGTATTGGCCGTGACTTCGTCGAAGTTCATCAGGATCAGCTTGCCGAGATCGCTCTCCAGCAGCGCGCGCGAGGATTCGAAGCGCTCGCCGCGGCCTTTATAGATGCGGTTGGCAATGGCCAGGAAGGCCTTGATCTTCGGAATGCCGCCGGCCATGGTGTGGGCGAAGAAGACGTTCGCGCCTTCGGGGATCAGCTTGTCGATTTCGCCCATCACCTGCGCGGCATTCGTGGTGAAGCGGCGCACGCCGGCTTCGCGGCAGCGCTCGATCTTGTCCCAGTCCAGCTTGTCGTCCTGCCAGGTTTTCAGTTTGACGCCGGCCAGCATTTCGGTCGGGTTCTGCTCGCCTTCCGGGGCGTCCATGTCGAAGCCGGCCATCAGCGGCACATTGATGATGCGCCCGCCCAGTTTTTCTTCGGCTTCCGCGTGTTCTTCGGCGGTCAGTGCGCGCAGGGCGCCGGTCTCGTCGCGGCGGCCGACGGTGATGCCGACCATCGTCATGCCCGCGGCGCGTGCCTCGTCGAGGAGGCCATTCACATAACCGCGGCCGAACAGTTCGCCGAACAGGACGAAGACGTCGCCCTTGCGGAACACGTTGGCGGTGGGGATGTGGCGGAGGGGGGTGAGTTCGGTCATGTTATTAGCTACCTCTCAAAAGAGTTTTGTAGGGGCGTCTCGAGCGCGTGTTTCTTGAGGAAAACGGCATTATAACGCTGCCGCGGACCCCGGGAAGAGCGTTTCCCGGGTCCTTGTCCAGGGCTTAACGGATACGCATGCCAGGCGTCGCGCCCGCCATCGGGTCGAGCAGGTACAGGCCCGGGTTGGTCTTCTCGTCGGCGGCGGAAGCGCACAGCACCATGCCTTCCGAAATGCCGAATTTCATCTTGCGCGGCGCCAGGTTGGCCACCATCACCGTCAGCTTGCCGACCAGCTCTTCCGGCTTGTAGGCCGACTTGATGCCCGAGAACACATTGCGGTGGCGGCCTTCGCCCACGTCCAGCGTCAGGCGCAGGAGCTTGCCGGCGCCTTCGACGTGTTCGCAGTTGACGATGCGGGCCACGCGCAGGTCGATCTTTTGAAAATCGTCGATCGAGATTTCGGGGGCGAGTTCTTCGATGTCGCCGGCGGCAGGCGCATCATCGGCTGGCGCCAGCGCGGCAACGGCCAGGCTGGCGTCGGACACCACCGCGGCCGGTGTGGCAACGGCCGGCGTAGCGACGCCCGGCTTGTCGAACAGGTTCTCGACCATTTTTGCGTCGACGCGCTGCATCAGGTGGTTGTATGCCCCGATGGTGCGGCCGAGCATGGTCTCGTGGACGGCCGCGCCCTGGGTGTCGGCCCAGGTGAAGCTGGCGTCGCCCAGGAATTCGGAAACGCGCGCAGCCACCTGCGGCAGCACCGGCGAGAGCATGATCGTCAACTGGCGGAACAGGATCAGGGCGGTGGTGCAGACATCATGCAGTTCAGCCAGCTTGGTTTCGTCCTTCGCCAGGATCCAGGGCTTGTTCTCGTCGACGAACTGGTTGGTGACGTCGGCGATCTCCATGATCTCGCGCAGGGCACGGCCGTAGTCGCGCGACTCGCAGCTGGCGGCAATGCTCGCCTGGCGTTCGGCGCCGTCGACCGTCAATGCCTTGGCGATCCAGCCCCTGGCGCTATCCGAGAGCGTGCTTGCCAGCTTGCCGTCGAACTTCTTGGCGATGAAACCGGCGCAGCGGCTGGCGATGTTGACGTATTTGCCGATCAAATCGCTGTTCACGCGGGCGACGAAGTCCTCGCCGTTGAAATCCAGGTCCTCGACTTTCGCGTTCAGCTTGAACGCCAGGTAATAGCGCAGCCATTCCGGGTTCATGCCCAGTTCCAGGTAGCGCAGCGGCGAAATGCCGGTGCCGCGCGACTTCGACATCTTTTCGTTGTTCACCGTCAGGTGGCCGTGGACGGCGACCTTCAGCTTGTCGATGATCGGGTGGCCCGAGAAATTCAGCATCGCCGGCCAGAACAGCAGGTGGAAGGAAACGATGTCCTTGCCGATGAAGTGCACTTGCTCGGCCTGCGGGTCGTTCAGGAAGGCCTCGAAGTCGAGTCCCTGCTTGTCGAAATAGTTCTTCAGCGAAGCCAGGTAGCCGACCGGCGCGTCCAGCCATACATAGAAGAACTTGCCCGGCGCATCGGGAATCGGGATGCCGAAATAGGGCGCGTCACGCGAAATATCCCAGTCGGCCAGCTTTTCACCGTTTTCGCCCAGCCATTCCGAGACCTTGTTCACCATTTCAGGCTGCAGGCGGCCCGGGGTGTTCAGCCATTCCTTCAGGAAGTGGTAGCAGCGCGGGTCGGACAGCTTGAAGAAATACTGCTCGGACGGTTTCAGGATCGGGGTCGAGCCGGTGAAGACCGAGAACGGGTTAATCAGTTCGGTCGGCTGGTAGGCGGCGCCGCAGACTTCGCAGTTGTCGCCGTACTGGTCCTTGGCGTGGCAGGTCGGGCACTCGCCCTTGATGTTGCGGTCGGCCAGGAACATGCCCTTGACCGGATCGTAGAAACGGTCGACGGTCTTGGTGACGATCAGGCCGGCGTCGCGCAGCTTGCGGTAGATGCCTTGCGAGAGTTCGACGTTTTCCGGCGAATCGGTGGAGTACCAGTTATCGAAACCGATGTGGAAGCCGTCCAGGTACTGGGCGCGGCCGGCGGCGATCTTGGCCACGAATTCCTGGGGCGTGATGCCTTCCTTTTCGGCGGCGATCATGATCGGCGTGCCGTGGGTGTCGTCGGCGCAGACGAAATGCACCTGGCGGCGAGCGTCTCCATCGCGCTGCATTCGCTGGAAGCGGACCCAGATGTCGGCCTGGATGTACTCCATCATGTGGCCGATGTGGAAGGCGGCATTCGCGTAGGGCAGGGCGGTAGTGACGAACAGCTTGCGGGTCATGGTCGAAACGCTATTGTAGGGATGAAAAAAACCATTTTACCAGCGGATGGCCCTGAAGAGGCAGGGGGTACTCCCTGGAATGACCAATGCGACAATAAGAGTTACAGCGTTTTTTGCTACACTGCGCTCATCACATTGGAGAAATACATGAGCATCACTGCAGACGACGTCAAGGCCGTATTGGCAAAGGTCATCGATCCTAATACGGGCAAGGACTTCGTGTCCTCCAAATCGGTCAAGAATATCCAGGTCGACGGCGCCGACGTCGCCTTCGACCTCGAGCTCGGTTATCCGGCCAAAAGCCAGATCGCCCTGCTGCGCGGTCTCGTCGTCAACGCGGTCAAGACCCTTCCCGGCGCCGGCAACGTCAGCGTCAGCGTCCAGGTCAAGATCCTGTCGCACGCGGTGCAGCGCGGCCTGAAGGTCATGCCGAACGTGAAGAACATCATCGCCGTCGCCTCGGGCAAGGGCGGTGTCGGCAAATCCACGACGGCCGTCAACCTGGCCCTGGCCCTGGCGGCCGAAGGCGCCAGCGTCGGCATCCTGGACGCCGACATCTACGGTCCTTCGCAGCCGATGATGCTCGGTATTAATGCGCGTCCGGAAAGCGTGGACGGCAAGACCATGGAGCCGCTGGAAAACCACGGCGTGCAGGTGTCCTCGATCGGCTTCATGATCGATCCGGACGAGCCGATGGTCTGGCGCGGCCCGATGGTCACCCAGGCGCTGCAGCAGCTGCTCGAACAAACCAACTGGCGCGACCTCGATTACCTGATCGTCGACATGCCGCCGGGCACCGGCGACATCCAGCTGACCCTGTCGCAGAAAGTGCCGGTCACGGGCGCCGTGATCGTCACCACGCCGCAGGACATTGCCCTGCTCGACGCCCGCAAGGGCCTGAAAATGTTCGAGAAGGTCGGCATTCCGATCATCGGCATCGTCGAAAACATGAGCACCCATATCTGCTCGAACTGCGGTCACACCGAGGCGATCTTCGGCCATGGCGGCGGCGAAAAGATGTGCAAGGACTTCAACGTCGACTTCCTCGGCGCGCTGCCGCTGACCATGTCGATCCGCGAGCAGACCGATTCGGGTCGTCCGACCGTGGTTGCCGATCCGGATGGCGCGGTGGCCTCTGTTTATAAAGAGATCGCGCGCAAGGTGGCGGTCAAGGTGGCGGAGCGGGCGAAGGACATGACCAGCAAGTTCCCGAGTATCGTCGTCAAGAACGACTAAGTTTTAAGCAGGTCGACGCGTGGAGTCCTGACTCCACGTTTTTTGGAATTGCCCGCCCCGTCGCCGAAAACGCGGTTTTTTCTTGTCAAGCGTTGCGCGCATGCTTTTCCGCGTTGTTTCTGTTTAAGAATAAAGTCTGTAGGAAATTTCCTTCCTACACTGGTGTTTGGACTGACTCGCCAGGCGGCCCTGCCGCCGGACCGACACCATATGAACAGCACCTGCGCGCGATGGAGCGACCGTTACCTGGGCGCGAACCACTGGTTCATCCCGGCCGACCTGTTAAACCAGGCAGCCAGCGCCCGCACGCGCGCCGAGAACGTCGTCAACGCCGCCTTGCTGGCCGCCACCGCCGGCCCCTTCTACGCGCTGGCCTACTATCTGCTGGGGTTTTCCGCCGCGGCCGTCGAGATCCTGCTGTGCTGCGCCTGCATGCTCGCTTCGCCCCTGCTGCTGCGCGCCAGCGGCAGCATCTGGGCCGCGCGCGAACTGTTCCTGTGCGCGCTGTTCTTCAATTTCACCTGGCTCAGCTATAACCTGGGCGGGATCGGCGCGCCGACCGCCAGCTGGCTGATCACCGCACCCCTGGTGGCGATGTTCCTCGGTGGCGTGGCCAGCGCGCTGTTCTGGCTCGCGCTCAGCTGCGTGGCCGCGATCGCCATCTACGCGCTGCCGGGCGCCGGCTACCCGCTGCCCAGCCACCCGGTATCGGACATGGCGCTGCTCTACCTGGTTTGCCACCTCGGCCTGTTCGTGGTGGTGCTGGTCTTCGCGCTGCTGTTCGAGCTGACCAAGACCCAGGGTTTCGTGAAACTCGAGCAGGCGCTCGGCACCATCAACGAGCTGGCGATCCGCGACGAACTGACGGGCGTGCACAACCGGCGCTACCTGATGCGCCTGATCGAAAGGGAAAAGGAGCGCAGCGACCGCAATGGCCGCGCGTTTTGCCTGTGCCTGCTCGACATCGACTTCTTCAAGCGCGTCAACGACACCTGGGGCCACAGCGCGGGCGATACCGTGCTGCGCGCGTTCGCCGAAACGGTGCAGGCGCTGGTGCGCGGCAGCGACAGCTTCGGGCGCTACGGCGGCGAAGAATTCCTGCTGATGCTGCCCGAAACCCCGGCCGCCGACGCCATGGTGCTGGCCGGGCGGGTGCGCGCCGCGATCGAGAAGATGCGCTGCATCGAGGGAGGCAGCGAGATTGCGCTGACGGTCTCGATCGGCGTGGCCGAATACCGCATGGGCGAAACGGTAGGCCTGGCCATCGGGCGCGCCGACGAGGCGCTCTACCTGGCCAAGTCGAGCGGCCGCAACCGGGTGGTCTGCCACGGCCAGGGCGAAGCGCCGCTGGCGCTCGCGCTGCGCGCAAATGAGCCCGCCGTGGTGGAGCTGAAAGACCTGGGCGCGAGCGTCGGGCGCATGCTCGATGGCGTGCACTGCGACCAGCTCACGGGCCTGCTCAACCGGCGCCTGCTGCGCGACCGCCTGCGCCACGCCATGGACCGGGCCGATCGCAACCGCCGCCTGGTGGCGCTGCTGCTCCTGAATATCAACAAATTCAAGGAAGTGAACGACGCGCTCGGCTACGAGGCCGGCGACGCGTTGCTGGTGCAGGCCGGCGCCATCATCCGCCAGTGCCTGCGCGACTGCGATACCGTGGCGCGCTGGAGCGGCGACGAATTCGTCGCCCTGCTCGAAGACGTGGCCGAGGAAGGCGATGCGCTCCAGGTGGCCGAGAAGATCCTCGACCGCTTTGGCCTGCCATTGAACGCGGGCGAGCGTGAATGCTTCGTGACGCTCTCGGTCGGCGTCGCTCTGTATCCGGCCGAGGACTGCGACCTCGACGCGCTCCTGAAACGCGCCGACATCGCCATGCGCAGCGCGCGCGCCTGGGGCGAGAACAGCGTGCAGCAGTATTCGAGCGCAGCCTGCGAGCCGCAAAGCGAGCGCCTGGCGCTCAAGAACGGCCTGCGCGAAGCGCTCGCTCGCGGCCAGCTGTTCATCGAATACCAGCCGCAGGTCGATCTCGCCACACGCTGCATCGTCGGCGTCGAGGCCCTGCTGCGCTGGCAGCATCCGGTGTATGGCCGCATCGATCCGGGCCGCTTCATCCCGCTGGCCGAGGAGACCGGCATGATCGTGCCGATCGGCGACTGGGTGCTGCGTACCGCCTGCGCCCAGAACCGCGCCTGGCGCGATGCCGGCCTGCCCGGGGTGAAGACGGCGGTGAACCTGTCGGCGCGCCAGCTGCGCCATCCGGACTTCGCCGCGCGCGTGCTGGAAATCGTGCAGGGCGAAGCGCTGCCGCGCGGCTGCGTGGACCTCGAAATCACCGAAGGCATCCTGATCGACGACCTCGACGCCAACCGCCAGGTGATGGGCGCGCTGCGCGCCGCCGGCGTGCTGGTGTCCATCGACGACTTCGGCACCGGCTATTCGAGCCTGAACTACCTGTCCGAGCTGCCGGTCGACATCCTCAAGATGGACGGCCTGTTCGTGCGCCGCCTGGGTGGCAGCGCCCGTGCGCGGCCGTATGCGATCGCCGAGGCCATCGTCGCCATGGCGCACCGGCTCGAATTGAAGGTGATCGCCGAATGCGTCGAAACGCTTGAACAGCTGGGCGACCTGGGCGCCATGCGCTGCGACGAAGCCCAGGGTTACCTGTTCCACCGCCCCCTGCTTGCCGAGCAGGTCGGCGCGCTGCTGGCGCGCCAGGCCGATCAGCAGGCGGCCCTGGCGCCGGCCTGAATCCTGTTCCCCTGATTTTTCTTACCCATCAAGAGGAGTCCACCGTGCACGAGGAAACGATCGTCTTCGAGCGGGCCGCCGATATCGCCGAACTGGAAGCCTGCGGCGCGCTGCGCGGCAGCGTCGCCCAGTTCGCGCAGCCGCGCGGCGCCAACCTGATGCGCCGCACCGAGCCGCTCGATGCCTGGTGCCGCCTGCGCGCGGCCCATGGCCTCTGGCAGTACGCACGTGCGCTCGAGGGCGCGCCCAGCCCCGAGTCGAACGTGCACGAGGAGGGTGCGCTGCCGGGCGCCTCGACCCGCGGCGTGAATTTCGCCTCGCAGGACTACCTGTCGCTGGCTTCGCACCCGGCCGTGCACGCAGCAGCCCAGGCCGCGCTGAGCGAGGCCGGCCCGCACAGCGCCGGCTCGGCCGTCCTGCTCGGCAACAGCCGCCTGTCGCTCAGGCTCGAAGAGGCCCTGGCCGAACTGCTGCAGCTCGAGCACGTGACGCTGTTCCCGACCGGCTGGGGCGCCGCCTTCGGTGTCATCACGGCGCTGGTGAGTGCGCGCGACTACGTGCTGGTCGACCAGCTGGCGCATGCCTCGCTGCGCCAGGGCGCGAACGCCGCCACCCGCAACGTGGCGCTGCACCGCCACCTCGACACCGGCCACGTGCGCGAACTGCTGGCCGCGATCCGCGCGCGCGATACCGAAAACGGCATCCTGGTCGTCACCGAAGGCCTGTTCAGCATGGACGCCGATTGTCCCGACCTGCCGCTCATGCAGCACCTGTGCCGCGAGTACAACGCCACCTTGCTGGTGGACGTGGCGCACGACCTGGGCGCGCTCGGGCCGAACGGCACCGGCAGCCTGGGCCAGCAGGCCATGCTGGGCAAGGTCGACCTGGTGATGGGCGCGTTCTCGAAGACCTTCGCCTCGAACGGCGGCTTTGTCGCCAGCGCCTCGCGCGCGGTCAAGCGCCAGCTGCAGCTGTTCGCAGGACCCCACCTGTTCTCGAACGCGCTCTCGCCGATGCAGGCGGCCTGCGTGCTCGAATCCCTGCGCATCGTGACCAGCGAGGAAGGCGACACGCTGCGCGAGTCGCTGCTGCGCAATGCCATGGCGCTGCGCGCGAACCTGGCTGAAACCGGGATGCGCTGCCTGGGCGTGCCCTCGGCCATCGTGCCGCTCTGGATCGGCAGCGAACAGGTGGCGCGCCTGGCCGGGCGCACGCTGGCGCGCGAAGGGGTGTTCGTCAACGCCGTCGAGTATCCGGGCGTGCCGCTCGGGGCGGCGCGCCTGCGCCTGCAGGTAATGGCCGGACACGGGCCGGCCCAGTTGCGCCTGGGCGCGCGCATGATCGGCGCGGCGGTGAGCGGCGCCGGCGCCGCGCTCGGCGTGGAACCGGCACGCCAGCCCTGGCCGCGGGAGCGCGCCCGTGGCTGAAGACGCCAAACCCGCCAGCCTGCTGCTGGCAGAGCGGCTGCGCGAGCGCGCCCTGCGCACCCCAAGCCGCATCGCCTACACCTTCCTGCGCGAAGACGGCAGCGAACACACGGTCTGCCATGCCGAGCTGGCCGCGCGCGTCGATGCGCTCGCCGGGCACATGCTGGCGCATGCCGGCCCGGGCGCACGCGCCCTGCTGCTGTACCCGGCGGGCATCGACTTCATCGTCGCCTTTTTCGCCTGCCTCGCGGCCGGCGTGGTCGCGGTGCCGGCGGCGCCCGCCAACCGTACCCGCGATGGCGCGCGCCTGGCCGCGCTGCTGGCCGACGCCGCGCCCGCGCTGGTGCTGTGCGCCCCCGAGGCGCAGGCCGCCACCGCCGCGGCACTGGCGCGTGCCGGCTGCAGCGTGCCGCTGCTCGGCGAGATGAAAGCGGCGCCCGCCGCCGTCCTGCCGGCACCGGCAGAGAACAGCGTCGCCTTTCTTCAATATACCTCCGGCTCGACCGGCCAGCCGAAGGGCGTCGAAGTCACGCACGCGAACATCGGCGCGAACGTGGCGGCCATCGGCAGCGCCTTCGGCTTCGGCCCCGATTCCGTGATGGTCAGCTGGCTGCCGCCGTTTCACGACATGGGCCTGATCGGCAGCATCGCCGCGCCGATGATCATCGGCTTTCGCTCGGTGCTGATGGCGCCCGGCGCCTTCCTGCGCCGGCCAGGCGCCTGGCTGGAGGCGATCACGCGCTACCGCGCCACCTGCAGCGGCGGGCCGAACTTCGCCTGGGACCTGTGCCTGCGCCGCGTCAGCCGCCTGCAGAAGGCCACGCTCGACCTGTCCAGCCTCGAGGTGCTCTACAACGGCGCCGAGCCGGTACGCGCGGCGACCCTGGCGCGCTTCATCGAGGCCTTCGGCCCCTGCGGCCTGCGGCTAGATGCCGTGTTTCCCTGCTACGGCATGGCCGAGGCGACCTTGCTGGTGGCCGGCGGGCCGCGATCACGCGCGCCGCGCATCGTCGGCGTGGACGCCGCCGCGCTCGAACGGGGCGAAGTCTGCGCAGCCGCTGAAGGCACACCGGGCAGCCGGGCGCTGGTCAGCTGCGGCTTGCCCGCGCCGGGCGTGGAGGTGGCCGTGATCGATCCGGCGCGCTTCGTCCCGGCCGCCCCTGGTGCGATCGGCGAACTCTGGATCGCCGGGCCGGCGGTCGCCCGCGGCTACCACGAGCGGGCTCAGGACAGCGCCCAGCTGTTCGGCCTGCGCATCGCGAACGCGCCGCCGGCGCTGGCGGGTGCGCGCTGGCTGCGCAGCGGCGACCTCGGCTTCGTGCAGGACGGCGAAGTCTTTATTACCGGCCGCCGCAAGGACGTCATCGTCGTCAACGGACGCAAGATCCACGCGCGCGACGTGGAGGCGCTGGCCGAAGACGCCTGCGCCGAGCTGGCGCCCAACAGCTGCGCTGCCTTCGCGCTGGAGGGGGAGGGCAGCGAGTGCCTGGCCCTGGTGGTGGAAGCGAGCCGCGCCCTGGTACGCGGCGGCGACATCGACGCACTGGCGCGCCGCATCCGCGCAGCAGTCGCCCTCGGGACCGGCGTGCCGCTGCATACGCTGGCCTTTGTCGCGCCGGGCGTCTTCCCGCGCACCACCAGCGGCAAGGTCCAGCGCGCGCGCTGCAAGACCCTGCTGCAAAACGGCAGCCTGCCGCTGCTGGCCATGCGTGCCCCCGGCATCGAAGGCAGCGCCACGCGCGCCGATGCCCTCATCGGCTGGCTGCGCGGCTATGCGGCGCGCCGGCTCGATTCGCGCCTGGCCGACGAACGGCGCTCGCTGGCCCCGCACGTGCTGCTCGATTTCGGCGCGCGCGGGCTGCTCGGGCTGCAGGCGCCGCGCAGCAGCGGCGGCCTGGCCCTGGCCACGTGCGACCTGGTGCGCGTGATGGCGCAGCTGGCCGCGATCGACCTGACGCTGGCCACCATGGTCGGCGTGCACAATGGCCTGGGCCTGCGGCCCCTGCTGCGCTTCGCGCCCGAGGCGCTGCGGGCGCAGTGGCTGCCGCAGCTGGCGGGTGGACGCCAGCTGGCGGCCTATGCGCTGAGCGAGCCGCAGGCAGGGTCCAACCCGCGCGCGATCGGCACCCGCGCCGACCGCGTCGACGGCGGCTGGCGCCTGCGCGGCGAAAAGCACCTGATCGGCCTGGCGGCCTGGGCCGGCGTGCTGACCGTGTTCGCGCGCGCCTTCGATGCCGCGGGACGCGCGCTCGGCACGGTCGCGCTGCTGGTGCCGGGGGATGCGCCGGGCCTGTGCCTGGGGCCGGAAGCGCTGACGATGGGCATGCGCGCGATGCCGCAAAGCGCAGTGCGTTTCGAGGACGTGTTCGTGCCCGATGCCCAGGTGCTGGGCACGCCGGGCGCCGGCATGGACGTGGCCAACGACGCGATGGGCTTTGCGCGGCTGGGCATCGGCGCCTTGTCCGTCGGCGCCATGAAGCGCTGCCTGCAACTGATGGCGCGCTATGCGGCGCGGCGCGACATCGCGCTCGGGCGCCTGATCGACAACCCGGTCACGCTCCTGCGCCTGCATGAACTCGATTGCGCCATTTCAGCCGCCGAAGCCCTGGTCGACGCCCTGGCCGGCAGCATGGACGACGACGCCGCGCTGCCGCTGGACGCCTGCAGCGCCTGCAAATGCGTGCTCTCGGAGCTGCTGTGGGAAGCGGCCGACCGCCTGATGCAGATGCTGGGCGGGCGCGGCTACTTGGAGACCAACCTGGCGCCGCAGTTGCTGCGCGACGCGCGCGTGCTGCGCATCCTCGAGGGTCCGAGCGAAGCCTTGTATGCGCACCTGGGCGCGCTGGTGCGCCTGCCGGGCAATCCGATCGCGCAGGCGGTCGCGCGCTTCGGCGGGGCGCAGCACGCCGCCTTGCTGGCGCAGCTGCCGGCGCAGGGCAGCGGCGCCTGGCAGGATGGGCGCAACGGCGAATTCGCCGCCTGGACCCTGCTCGCTGCGGCCGCACGCGGGGACGCGTCCAGCTGGGCGCTGCGCAAGCTGGACGCGCTGCGCCGGGACATCCAGGCCGAGAGCGCCGCCGCTGCCCTGTGTCCGCCGAGCGGCGCGCTCTTGGCGCGGGTGGCCCGGCATGCGCTGGCCATCGGCGACATCGAACAAAGCGCCCCGGGCGAAGCGGCCGGGCTCGACGCCTTATTGCGCCAGGCGGAGGCGCCCGCGGCGGCAGTGCCGCAGCCGGCCGTGCCTGCAGCGCCGACCAGCCTGGAACTGGTGCACGCCTGCCTGCAGCGCTGGCTGCGCGAGGGTGGGGCAGGCGACGCGCTGCCCGGCATGGGAGATACAGTTCAAGTGCCGGGCATGGAGGCCTGGAGCGTCGACACGCCCTTCAGCGACCTCGGTATCGATTCGCTGGCCTCGGTGCCGCTGGCGCTCGAAGTCGAGCAGGCCAGCGGGGTGCCGGTCAGCGCCGAGCTGCTCTACGATTACCCGACGGTGCGGCTGCTGGCGGGCTATATCGACGAACAGCGGGACGAGCAAGGTGGCCGGGAAGAGGACGGAGCGGAGCCGACGGCGCTGTCCGCGTCCAGCGCATCGGGGTAGAATAGCCGCTTTCCCCTTACGCTTTTCGCCATGACCGTCCGCACCCGATTTGCCCCCAGCCCGACCGGCTTCCTCCACCTCGGCGGCGCGCGCACCGCGCTGTATTCCTGGGCCTATGCCCGCCATTTCGGCGGCACCTTCGTCCTGCGCATCGAAGACACCGACCTCGAGCGCTCGACGCCGGAAGCGGTGCAGGCGATCATCGACGGCATGCAGTGGCTCGGCCTGTCGCATGACGAAGGCCCGTTCTACCAGATGCAGCGCATGGACCGCTACCGCGAAGTCGTCAAGGGCATGCTGGAAGCCGGTACTGCTTACCTGTGCTATTGCTCGCCCGCCGAAGTCGAAGCGATGCGCGAGCGCATGCGCGCTCTAGGGGAAAAGCCGCGCTACGACGGCACCTGGCGTCCGGAGGCCGGCAAGACCCTGCCCGACGTGCCGGCCGGCGTCACGCCAGTGGTGCGCTTCAAGAATCCGCTGGACGGCGAAGTGACCTGGAACGACGTCGTCAAAGGGCCGATCACGATCGCCAACAAGGAGCTCGACGACCTGGTCATCGCGCGTCCGGACGGCACGCCGACCTATAACTTCTGCGTCTCGGTCGACGACTGGGACATGAAGATCACCCACGTGCTGCGCGGCGACGACCACGTCAACAACACGCCACGCCAGATCAACATCCTGCAGGCGCTGGGCGCCGAGCTGCCGCAGTACGGCCACCTGCCGATGATCCTCGGCGCCGACGGCCAGAAGCTGTCGAAGCGCCATGGGGCCGTCAGCGTGATGGAATACCCGGAGCAGGGCTATCTGCCGGAAGCGATGCTGAACTACCTGGCGCGCCTGGGCTGGAGCCATGGCGACGACGAGATCTTCTCGATGGAACAGTTCACCGAGTGGTTCAACCTCGAGCACCTGACCGCCTCGGCGGCCCAGTTCAATCCGGAAAAGCTGGCCTGGCTGAACAACCACTACATCAAGGCCGCCGACAACGAGCGCCTGGCCGGCCTGGTGCGCCCGAAGATTGAAGAGCAGGGCGGCCAGTTCGAGGGCAGCCCGGCCTTGCCCGGCGTGCTGGCGCTGGTCAAGGACCGCGTCAACACGGTCAACGAGCTGGCCGACGCCGCCATGCTGTTCTACCGCCAGCCGCAGCCTGACGCGGCCTTGCTGACCCAGCACCTGACCGACGCGGTGCGCCCGGCGCTGGCCACGTTCGCCGAGCGCTGCCAGACGGTCGAGTGGAACAAGGCGGCGATCGCCGCCATGCTCAAGGAAGTGCTCGCCGCACACGGCCTCAAAATGCCGCAGATCGCCATGCCGCTGCGCCTCCTGGTGACGGGCCAGCTGCAAACGCCGGCCATCGATGCGGTGCTGGAATTGTTCGGCCGCGAGGCCGTGCTGGCCCGTGTTGCAAAAGGTCTGCAGGCCTGACGATAGTTCGTTCAAATCGGTATTTGCGTAATGCAAGAACCCCCGCTATAATGCTCGCACTTCAGCAGTACGGGGGTATAGCTCAGCTGGGAGAGCGCTTGCATGGCATGCAAGAGGTCAGCGGTTCGATCCCGCTTACCTCCACCACTTTGAAGTGTAGTAATCGGTAGTTCAGGGTCCCCATCGTCTAGAGGCCTAGGACATCACCCTTTCACGGTGAGTACCGGGGTTCGAATCCCCGTGGGGACGCCAAGGTTTTGGCAGAAGTTTGCCGGAAGCTGCGCCAGCGGCAGCGAGTAGTAGAAGCAAATGCGGTATGTTATGATGTTGTTTCCCCGTGGGGGGTATAGCTCAGCTGGGAGAGCGCTTGCATGGCATGCAAGAGGTCAGCGGTTCGATCCCGCTTACCTCCACCACGAAGACTTCAGTAAGCAGTAACGGTAGTTCCAGGGTCCCCATCGTCTAGAGGCCTAGGACATCACCCTTTCACGGTGAGTACCGGGGTTCGAATCCCCGTGGGGACGCCAAGAATTTGGCAGCAGTAATGAGCAGCAAACAGTTTTAGGTCCCCATCGTCTAGAGGCCTAGGACATCACCCTTTCACGGTGAGTACCGGGGTTCGAATCCCCGTGGGGACGCCAGTCAAGTAGAAGTAAAAAACATAAAGCCGCTTTTCAGCGGCTTTATGTTTTTTTTCACGTGTATTCTTTTCCAGCTATCCCATCATGGCTCCCGAATCCCTTCCATCGCTGGCCATCTTCTGCAAGGTCGTCGACAACTACGGCGACATCGGCATCTGCTGGCGCCTTGCGCGCCAGCTGCAGGGCGAGCATGGCGTCGCCGTCACCCTGTGGGTCGACGACCTGGCGAGTTTTCGCCGGATTTGCCCCGACGTGAACCCGCAAGCCGACGTGCAGACGGTTGCCGGCGTCGTGGTGCGCCATTGGAAAGGCCAGGACGACCACTACCTGCCGGCCGAGGTCGCCGACATCGTCATCGAATTCTTTGCCTGCGACATTCCGCCTAGCTATATAGAAGCGATGGCCCAGCGCACGCCGCGGCCCGTCTGGCTGAACCTGGAAGGCTTGACGGCCGAGGAATGGGTCGAGGGCTGCCACAAGCTGCCGTCGATGCATCCGCGCCTGAAGCTGACCAAGCATTTCTTCTTCCCTGGTTTTACCGCCCAGACCGGCGGCCTGCTGCGCGAAGCCGGCCTCGAGCGCGAGCGCCTGGCTTTCCATGACGAGCCGCAGCGCGCCTGCGCCTTCCTGGGCAAGCTCGGCCTGACGCAGGCCGAGATCGACGCCTTCAAGGTCTCGCTGTTCTGCTATCCGCATGCCCCGGTGGCCGAGCTGTTCGCGGCCTGGCAGGAGGGCGGCGAACGGGTGACTTGCCTGGTGCCCGAAGGCGTCGCCGCGCAGGCCGTGCAGGCTTTCCTCGGAACCGAAGCGCGTGCCGGCGCCGCCGCGACCCACGGGGCGCTGACGGTGCGCGTGCTGCCCTTCGTGCCCCAGCCCGATTACGACCGCTTGCTGTGGTGCTGCGACCTGAATTTTGTGCGCGGCGAGGATTCCTGGGTGCGTGCCCAATGGGCCGGCAAACCCTTCGTCTGGCATATTTATCCGCAAGACGAGAACCTGCACCACAAGAAGCTGCGCGCCTTCCTCGAACGCTATGCGCCGGACATCGACAGCGTGCAGGCAGTGATGTTGCAGTGGAACGGTGCCGCTGTCGAGGCGGCCGATTGGCCTGCACTGTGGTCGGCGCTGCGGGCCGATGGCGCACGCATTGCCGCGCGTTCCGAAGCATGGCATGCCGAGATGGCAAGCCATGGCGACCTGGCGTCGAACCTGCTGGCTTTTGTCGCTTCACTTCGTTAGGCAGACAATTCGTTACGTGATATCATGCCCGGTTACTGAAACCCTTTTTTTTGATACCCCAGACTCCTATGAAATCCGCAAAAGAGATCCGTGTCGGCAACATCATCATGGTTGATGAGAAGCCATTTATCGTGCTGCGTTCCGATGTCAACGGCTCGAGCCGCACGGGCTTCACCTACAAGTGGAAGATGAAGAATCTTCTGACCAACGCTCCGCTGGAAAACGTGTTCCGTGGCGATGACAAGTTCGACGTCGTCGTGCTCGACAAGAAGCCAGTGACCTACTCGTACTTCGCCGATCCGCTGTACGTCTTCATGGACGCCGATTACGAACAGTTCGAAATCGAAGAAGAGAACCTGGGCGACGCACTGCACTACCTGAAAGACGGTATGGAATGCGAAGCCGTGTTCTATGACGGCAAGGCCATCTCGGTCGAACTGCCGACCACGATCGCACGCCAGGTCATCTACTCGGAGCCTGCCGTCAAGGGCAACACTTCGGGCAACGTCCTGAAGGAAGCCAAGATCGAGAACGCCATCGAAGCCCACCAGCACGTCGTCATGGTGCCGCTGTTCGTGAGCCAGGATGACACGATCGAGATCGACACCCGTACCAACGAATACAAGCGCGTCGTTCGTAACTGATCGATTCCGCTGTAGTCCGTTTTGCGAAAGAACGCTGCCCTTACCGGCAGCGTTTTTTTTCGTCTGGACATTTCTCTTGCGAATGGTGCTGAAGAGAAAGCACTGCTATGCTGTTGCTCTACTATTATTGAACGTGGAGAAACGCATGGACCGCAGGGATTTCGTTCGACTTGGCGTGGTGGCGGGAACGGTAGCCGGCGCAGGCAGCGCGGCAGCGGCCGCACCGAAAACGGCGGCGCCGGACGATTTACTCGAAGCGGGCGTGCGCGAGCAGGGCGCGGCGATGGCGGCCGGCAAGACCAGTTCGCACAAGCTGGTGACGCGCTACCTGGCGCGCATCGCGGCCGTCGACAAGGCCGGACCCAAGCTCAATTCGGTGATTGAACTCAATCCCGACGCCCTGCAGATCGCCGCCGAACGCGACCGCGAGCGCGCGGCCGGCAAGCTGCGCGGCCCGCTGCACGGCATCCCGGTCCTGCTGAAGGACAATATCGCCACCGGCGACAAGATGAGCACCAGCGCCGGCTCGCTGGCATTGAACGGCGTGCGCGCCACGCGCGACGCCTTCGTTGCCGAACGCCTGCGCGCGGCCGGCGCCGTCATCATCGGCAAGACCAACCTTTCGGAATGGGCCAACATGCGCTCGACGCATTCGGTCAGCGGCTGGAGCGGCCGCGGCGGCCAGACCAAGAATCCCTTCGCGCTCGACCGCAATCCTAGCGGCTCGAGCTCCGGTTCGGGCGCGGCGATTGCCGCCAGCCTGGCCACGCTGGCGGTGGGCACCGAGACCGACGGCTCGATCGTTTCTCCCGCCTCGAGCTGCGGCATCGTCGGCCTGAAACCGACGCTGGGACTGGTCAGCCGCAGCGGCATCATCCCGATTGCTCACTCGCAAGACATGGCCGGACCGATGACCCGCAGCGTGGCCGACGCCGCCTACATGCTGGCGGCCATGACTGGCGTCGACAATGACGATGCGGTGACCAAAGAGAGCGACGGCAAGGTGGCCGATTACGCGGCAGCCCTGCGCCTGGACGGCTTGCGCGGCAAGCGCATCGGCGTGGCGCGCAATTTCTTTGGCGGCAGCAAGGTGATCGACGAGATCGTCGAGAAAGAGCTCGCCATCCTCACCGCCCAGGGCGCGATCCTGGTCGACGTCAAGCTGCCCAACACCGACAAATACAACGAGTCCGAAGTCGAGGTCCTGCTCCATGAGTTCAAGCCGGACCTGGCGGCCTGGCTGGCCGGCTACGCGCCGCATGCGCCGGTGAAGAACATGGCCGACGTGATCGCGTTCAACGACAAGAACGCGTCGCGCGAAATGCCGTATTTCGGCCAGGAACACCTGATTGCGTCTCAGGGCAAGGAAGGGCTGGACGCCAAGGGGTATCGGGACGCGCTGGCGAACAACCACCGCTATTCGCGCGGAGAGGGCATCGACCAGATCCTGCGCGAAGAAAAACTCGATGCGCTGGTGGCGCCGACGGGCGGGCTGGCCTGGCTGACCGACTACATCAACGGCGACCATTACGGCATGAGCTTCTCGTCGCCGGCGGCGGTGGCAGGCTATCCGCACATCACGGTCCCGGCCGGCTTTGCGCGTGGCTTGCCGGTGGGGATTTCGTTTGTCGGCGGCGCCTACAGCGAGGCGGCCCTGATCGGGATGGCGTATGCCTACGAGCAGGCGTCGAAACGCCGCCGCGCGCCGGCTTTCCCGGGCACGGTCAACATCAAGGTCTAAACATTTGTTTATCGGCTACCAACATATGTTGGCAGCCTGCTTGATCCTGAAAAGGCTTAGCCCTTCTTGGCGCGGTCATAGGCAGGGCCCCATAGCGGGTGTCCCTGTTCGCCGGATTCCAAGCTGAAATCCGGGTCGATCTTCAGCGCTTTCTCGAATGCCTGCTCGCACTGCTTCGGGCGTGAAGTCACGCAATAGCTGAAGGCCGTGTATTTCAGCGCCGCCACCCGGATCCGGGCCGGCGAATTGCTGCGGATATCGTTCGAACCGAGCCGCTTGATCGCTCCGTTGAAATCCCCTTCGTTGTACAGGCGTATGCCTTCGCGCAGCGCAGCCTGGTCACGCCCCGACTGGGCTTCGGCACGTTCGCTGCGGGCGGACTGGCGGTCGTCGTCCTTGTCGGCGGCGCGCGGCAAGGTGCGCACATGGACCCGGTCGGGCTTGCGTTCGAATACTTGTGACAGCTCGGCACAGCCGGCGAGCGTACTGGCCGCCAGCAGCGTGGCGAGCAAGCGGGGAAGGAGATTATTTGTCATGGCTGCCTCCTTATTGCGCCTGGGCGGTGAAATCGTGCTCGATGACCGCGGTTTCCCGCAAACCTGCGTCGACCGTCATGCTGTGGTCGGCGAAATTCGGGTTGGTGATCCGGATCGTGTGGCGGCCCGGGCCGAGCGTCAGGCGCTTGACCGGTGGGCTGACGCCATGGTCGACACCGTCGACGTAGAGCGTGCCCCAGGGCTTGATCACGAGTTTATAGGTGGTGCCGTTGACGATGGTCGCGGCCTGCGTGGCAATCGGCGCGCTTGAGGCCTGCACCGGCAAGCCGTTTTCCGGCGCCGCGCCCGTGGTCGCGTCGAGTGGGCTGTCGGCCGGCTGCACACCCGCCGGCTGGTCGGTGGCGGCGGCACCGGTGGGCGCCGCGACCACGGTTTCGCCGGCATCCAGGCCGCTGGCCGAAGGCTCGTCCACGGGCAGGGCCAGCGGCACCACGTCGCGCGTATCGTTCTGGTTCATGTAGGAGAGGAGGGCGCCGCCGGCGGCCAGCACGACGATGGCCGCTCCCGCGATCATGCCCCAGCGCTGGGCGCGCTTGCCGCGGCCCTTGACCGCCTGCGGCCGGGCAGCGCTGCCAGGTGCACTCACCGGTATTGCCGCTGACGGTTTGCTGGGTGCCGACTGGATCGGTTCGGAGCTCTCGTGCAGGGGCGCCGCGCGCGGCGTTGGTACTTCCCCGGCTGCCGCGCTGTCCTGGCTGGCAGGTTTGCGCAGCATACCGGCTTCGGTTTGTTCACGCAGGCTGAGCGGTTCCGGTGCGGGCTGGTCGAGGGGAGCGGTAACCAGGGGCGGTTCCACGAATTCGACGGAAGCGGTGTCGGCCGCTGGCGTTGCCGGTTCGGCGAATACCTGCGGATCGTCCGCGAGCGTCAGCGGAATGAGTTCGTCCGGCACATCCGACGACATCATGATGGCCGGTTCCGCCGTGCTGATGGTCTCAACCGGTTCGAGCGCAGGCGCGGCCGGCACCAGCAGTTCGCCCGTGCCCGCCTCGATGCCAAGCAGGCGGCGCATATCGTCGACGGTCTGCGGCCGCAATCTGCGGTTCGGGCCCAGGCAGGAATCCAGTCCTTTGGTCAATTGTTCGCTGTAATTGTCGTACAGGCGCGGACCGAGCGGTCCTTCCGGTGGCATCTCGGCGGTGATCGCGTAATGCACGGCCAGGGCCAGTGCGTGCAGGTCGGCCGGCAGGTCCGCGCCGGACGCAAGCTCGTCGTCTGAGGGAAGCAGCAGCGCCTCGCCATTGGCAAGCATGACCAGCGTGTCGGGCGTGATGGGACGGTGCGGGGCGCCACTGGCGTATTGCTGGTCGAGCGAATCGAGGGTGTGGCGCAACAGGTTGCGGCACCAGGTCTCGTCGACCAGCGCAGGAGTGTGCTCGACAATGTCGCGCACCGGGCGCCCGTCCGCGAACGGGGTAAAAATGGTTGTGTTTTGGCTGGTCATTTTGCTAAACGTTTATTTTCAGCAAAACTATGCCAGATTTACAGCATTTGTGTCGCCACTGAATCGTGCGCCACGCTAGCAAGCGCTCAGACGTCCAGGAAACGCATCTTGAAGCTGCGGCCTTTGAAATTGCCGAAATCCGGTCCGAGCTTGTTGCCGGCATTGAGCTTGCGGTAGGCCGCATCGGCCACATCGCGCGCCAGCGCCACATAGGTCTGGAATTCGGTGACATTGATCTTGCCGACCTGGTCCTTCACCAGGCCGGCGTCGCCGGTCAGCGCGCCCAGCACGTCGCCCGGACGCAGCTTGTCCTTCTTGCCGCCGGCGATGATGAGCGTCACCATCGGCGCGGGCTCGGCCGGGAGCACCGAGTCGCCCAGGTCGTCCAGCTTGTACCAGGAGGCTGGCTTGTCCTGATACTCCTCGATCGCCTTCACCCATTTCTTTTCGTTCGGCGCGCATAGGGAAAGGGCAACGCCCTTTCCGAGGCCCCGGCCGGTACGGCCGATGCGGTGCACGTGCACTTCGGCGTCTTTCGACACGTCGACATTGACCACCGCTTCCAGGTTGGCGATATCCAGGCCGCGCGCGGCGACGTCGGTAGCGACGAGCACCGAACAGCTGCGGTTCGCGAACAGGATCAGGATCTCGTCGCGCTCGCGCTGCTCGAGTTCACCGTACAAGGCGAGGGCCGAGAAGCCCTGGTCGCGCAGGGAATCGGCCAGTTCGCGGCAATGGGCCTTGGTATTGCAGAAGGCAAGCGTCGACACCGGCTTGTAATGGCGCAGCAGGCGCGCAACCGCATCGTCGCGGTTGTCGAAACCGACTTCATAAAAGCGCTGCTCGATCTTGGAGTCGTCGTGCTGGCTCTCGACCGCGATTTCGATCGGCTCGTTGAGAAAGCCCGCAGTGGCGTGGCGGATGTCGTCCGGGTAGGTGGCCGAGAACAGCAGGGTCTGGCGCCGCTGCGGGCAGGCACTCACGATGCCGGCGATCTCGTCATAGAAACCCATGTCGGTCATGCGGTCCGCTTCGTCCAGCACCAGGGTCTGCACTTTCGACAGGTCGATCGTGGCGCGGCCCAGGTGGTCGCGGATGCGGCCCGGGGTGCCGACGACGATGTGGGCGCCGTGTTCGAGCGACGCGATTTGCGGGCGCATCGAGACGCCGCCGGTAAGCGTGAGGATCTTGACGTTGCCGACGCCGCGCGCCAGGCGCCGCAATTCGCCGGCTACCTGGTCGGCCAGTTCGCGCGTCGGGCACATGACCAGGCCCTGGATCGCGAACCAGGCGGGATTGAGTTTGTGCAGCAGGCCGATGCCGAAGGCCGCGGTCTTGCCGCTGCCGGTTTTCGCCTGGGCGATCAGGTCGCGGCCTTCGAGGACCGAGGGCAGGCTTTCGGCCTGGATCGGCGTCATCTCGTGGTAGCCGAGCACGCCCAGGTTGTCGAGGAATTGCGCCGACAGCGGCAGCGTGGAAAAGGATGTCGTCATGTGGCCTCCAGCCGGGGTTACCGACTAGGGGGCCGGCGCCCAGACCGGCAAGCCGGTCAAATCAAGATTATCGTCGCGGCGCCAGACTGGCAGGCCGGAAGTGTCGGTTTCTTCGAGCAGGGGAATCTGTTCCTGCTTCAAGGTCGAGCGACGGGAGCGAGGCGCGGGGCGCCGAAACTCGACATTGCCGCCTTCGAGCGGGGCGGCCGGTTCGAAACCCGGCAGATCGATCGTGGCGTTGTCTTTCTTGTCTCTCATCCCGTGTCGCTGCCCAAAAAACAAAAGCCCGGCTGCAAGAGTCGGGCTCGGGGGTATTGCTCAATTCGAACTAGTGTTTGGTTGCGGGGACAGGATTTGAACCTGTGACCTTCGGGTTATGAGCCCGACGAGCTGCCAGACTGCTCCACCCCGCAGCGCTATTGTACTGCTTCGCGCCGCAGGATGCAAATGAAGTTGATTATGCGGCGCGCAGGCGCCACAAGGAGGTCGTTTCCTGCGAGCGCGCGGCATGCAGCGGGTCGTCCGCATCCATCGCTTTCGCGTGCGTCGGGCGCACGTCGTGGCGCGCCGCCACCACCAGGCCCGCGGCCTCGATCCAGCCGGTGAGCTGTTCGCGCGTGCGCAGGCCCAGATGCTCGGCGAAGTCCGACAGAATCAGCCAGCCTTCGCCGCCCGGCGCCAAATGCGCCTTCAAGCCATTCAAGAAGCCGCGCAGCATGCGGCTGTCCGGATCGTAGATCGCATATTCGATCGCCGAACTCGGTTTGCCCGGCAGCCAGGGCGGATTGCAGACCACCAGGTCGGCCTGGCCTTCGGGGAAGAGGTCGGCCTCGATGATCTCGACCTGGCTCTCGAGCCCCAGGCGCGCGATGTTCGCTCGCGCGCAGCCCAGCGCCCGCGCATCCATATCGGTCGCAATCACGCGCTGCAGGCCGCGCCGCGCCAGCACGCTCGATAACACGCCGGTACCGGCGCCGATGTCGAAGGCGATTGTCGCGTTGTTCGGCAGCGGCGCCTGCGCCACCAGCTCGACATACTCGCCGCGCACCGGCGAAAACACGCCATACCAGGGGTGGATCCGGTCGTCGAGCGCCGCGATCGGCACGCCCTTGCTGCGCCACTCATGCGCGCCGATCAGCCCAAGCAGCTCGCGCAGCGAGACCACGAAGGGCTCGGTTGCAGCGCCATAGGCCTCGCTGCAGGCCTGGCGCACGTCGGGCGCCCGGCGCAGCGGAATTGAGTAACCGGCCTCGAACGGGATCAGGAGCATCGCCAGTGTGCGGGCGCGCTGCAGCTGCGCCAGGCGATGACGGTGGAAGCTCTCCAGCAGCGTCGGCGCGACTTTTGGCTTTGCACGCTTGGCGCGCGAGCCTTTATGGTCGATACGGCGCGCGAGCGCCTGCACCAGCTGGCGCGCATTCTGGAAGTCGCCGCGCCAGAGCAGGGCGGTGCCGTCGAGCGCGAGGCGATACGCGGCATCGGCCGTCATCGTGTCGTCGGCGATCACGACCTTCTTCGGCGCCGGCCAGCCGCTCTCCGAACGCCACAGCGCCGAACGCTGCTCGCCGTTTTCGATCCATTCGATGCGCGTCATCGGATTAATGGTGATGGTGCCAGTTGTTGTCGCCCGACTCGACGAAGGATTTCACCGCATCCGGATTGCCGGTCGCATGGCGCTTGACTTCGCCGCAGCCGCAGATGCCCTGGTAAGGCTGGACGTGCGAGCAGGCAGAGACCTTTTGCAGGTAAACGGTGACGGGCTTGGCGCACTTGGCGCATTTGAAAGTGAGGGTGCGGGCGGGTTTCATCTGGGGATACGTGGATATGCGAAAGAGCGTCATTGTACAACGTAGGGTGGGCACTCCGTGCCCACGCGGTAGGCACGTATCCGGCGGCGCCGGCGGCAATGCTTCGCTACGCGGCCCTGATCTCGTCGGCCGACGTGATTACTCCAAATGCATCTGTTTTGCCTCTGTGGTCCCGCCCCAATCCGCCGGCAACACCCCCGCCCGCACATACCGATGAAACGTTGAAAACGGCCACGCTGCCGCGCTCTCGGCATGCCCGTGCCGTACCGGATTGAAATGCACATAATCCACATGCCGCTCGAAATCGAGCTCGTCGCGTATCGCGTGCTCGTAGAAGCGGCGCTGCCAGATCACGGAGTCCCGATGTTTGCGGCGTGATTCGCTTACCGGGTGACACGCCCGGATATCGGTATCGCAGAACCGCGACACGGTTCGCTTGATCTGAGCCCAGCGTGTCGAATAGTCGGTATCGCCTTCAGGCAGGGTTCAGATGCAGTGCAAGTGATCGGGCATCAGGACCCAGGCGTCGATCTCGAACGGGCGTTTGGCGCGGACGTTTCGCAGGGCGAGGCGAAGGACATTGCGTATCGGCGCGTAGCACAATATCGGCCGGCGTTCGAACGAAACGAGGGTGAAGAAATAGGTGGGCCCGGTGCGGGCGCGGCGGTAGCGGGGCATGGTGGCGCGGATTGTAGAGCGCGCCGGCATGCGGGTTTTGCGTTATTGGGTGATCATTGGGAGGTGTCAACGATTGGCGGATTATGCGGAACCGTTGAGCGTTTCGTATGTGCGGAGTTTCGCGTGGGCACGGAGTGCCCACCCTACGTGATGATGCTGCTTCCGCCTCCCGTTGGGCGCACTTGAATTTTCGCCGCGATCCGCTCCGTCATCTCCTGCACGTGCGAGATCACGCCGACCTTCCTGCCCATCGATTGCAGCGCGTCGAGCGCATCCATTGCCACGCCCAGGGTGTCGCTGTCGAGCGAGCCGAAGCCTTCGTCGATGAAGAGCGACTCGACCCGCACCCGGTTCGACGAGAGCGAGGCCAGGCCGAGGGCCAGGGCGAGGGAGACGAGGAAGGATTCGCCGCCGGAGAGCGAATTGACCGAGCGGATTTCGCCGCCCATGTCCTGGTCGCGCACCATCAGGGCCAGCGAGGGGGCGCCGGCGTTGTCGACGCGTTCCAGGCGGTAGCGCCGCGCCAGCTGGTTCAGGTGGCTGTTGGCGTAGCCGAGCAGGACGTCGAGCGTGAACTGCTGGGCGTAGTTGCGGAATTTCTTGCCGTCGGCCGAACCGATCAGTTCGGATAAACGTCCCCAGCGCGCCTCGATCGCCTGCTGGCGTTCGATCTCGGCCAGCATCGATTGCGCCTTGACGCGCCGTTCGTCGTCCTGCGCCGCCTGCAGGCGCAGGCTGGTGGCCCGCTCGTGCACGGCGCTGCGCTCTTCCAGCACGGCCTCGAGCGCATCGGCGACCGCAGCGCCGTCCTGCATGGCGCCGTCGGGCGAGGCGCTTTGCTCGTGCAGGTCGCGCTGCGACTTGCGCTCGGCCAGCACGGTGACGGCCTTGGCCAGCGCCGCGTCGAGTTCGGCCAGCGCGGCGCGTTCCTGGGCCAGCCAGGCGGCGCCGACCGCCAGCAGGCTCGCCAGCTTGGCCTGGTTTTCCACGGCTTCGAGTTCGCTGTGGTGGGCGGCGTAGTCTTCGATCCAGTCGGCGAGCCTGGCAGCGGCGTCGCGCGCATCGTCCTGCAAGGCGCCGATGCGTTCCTGGGCCTGGGCCAAGGTGCTTCGCACCCGCGTTTCGCGCTGGGCCGCTTCGCCGGCGGCGGCCTGGCGCGCGGCCAGGGTTTCGCGGGCGGCGCTGACGGCGCGGCGCAGGGACTGTTCGATGTCGCCGACGGCGCGTCCTTCGAACAGGGCGGCGCGCGCCAGGCGCCGTTCGCGCAGCTCGGCTTCGCTGCGCGCAAAGGCTTCCCTGTCGGCGAGCGCCGCACCGGCCGCATGCTCGGCGCGCACGGCCGCTTCGCGCTGGGCCGCTTCCAGGTTCGCCAGCGCGGCGCGGTGCGCGTCGAGTTGCGCCGATTGTTCCGACCACGCCTTTGCCTCGAGCGCGCGCGCGGCCTGCCACTGCGCGGGATTGCGGCGCCACAGGTCTTGCCAGCCGTCGCCGGCCGATTCCGCCAGCACCGGGTCGAGTTCGGCGAGAAGAAAGCCCAGCGCCGCACGGTCGCGTTCCAGCTGCGTGCTGAAGCTGGTGTGTTCGATGTCCAGCGTCGCCAGGGAGGTGCGTGCGTTCTGGGCCAGGTCGCGTGCGCGCAGGTGCTCGGCGTTGCCGGCATCAAAAGCCGTCTGCGCCGCCTCGCGCGCCTGGGCGGCGCGGCGCGCGGCCTGCTGGCGCGCCTCGACGGCCAGCAGGGCCTCGCGCACGGCGTTCGTCTGGGCCTCGAACCAGGGCTTGCGTTCGCCCTCGGGCGGCGCATCGCGGGCCACGGGGTTATCGCGCCAGGTGGCATCGAGTTCGCCGATGTCCTGCACCAGCGTGGCCCGTTCCTCGCCCAGCGCGGCCAACCGCTCGCCGGCGCCTTCGAACTGGGCGCGGCGCGTGGCCTGGTCCGACAGGTTGTCCTGCACGCCGGCGCGGCGCTCGGCGACCTGGCCGCGCAGCAGGTCGAAGACCGCATGCAGGCGCGCGTCCTGGTGGGCGTAAGGGTGGGCTTCGCTGCCGCAGACCGGGCAGGGTTCGCCCTCGGCCAGGGCTGCTCGCAAGTCTTCGACATTGCCGGCGACCGCCCGTTCGGCCGCGCTGAGCGCATGTTCGGCCTGGGCAGCGGCGCTGGCGAGACCCGGCGCGGCGGCAGCAGCCGCCGCCAGTTGCGTCTCGGCGGCGGCGCGGGCTGCGCGCGTGCGTTCGATCTCGGCGTCGATGCGCGCCAGGTGTTCGCGCGCGGCCTGCAGGCCTTTGGCGATCCGGGCGGCCGCGCCCAGCGCTTCGCGGCGTGCTTCCAGGCCCTGGCGCTCTTCAGACAAGGCGTCGAGATCGAAGGCGGCCAGCGCTGCGGTGGCCGCCTGGCGCGCGGCATCGAGTTCGGCGATGCGCGCGCTGGCGCGTTCGGTGGTCTCAAGCGCCGCCGCCAGGGTGGCGGCCGCATTCACGCGTGCGCGCTCGGTTTTCGCCAGCGCGGCCAGGTTCGCGCCCTCGGCGCCGGCAGCCTGCGCGGCCTGGGCGAACAGTTTTTCCCAACGCGGCCATTGAGCGGCAAGCAGCGCATGCCGCCCGTGCGCGGCCAGCCAGGCGGCGCTGCGGGATTCGGCTTCGCGCGTTTGCGCCAAACGTGCCGCGGCGCCGGCCAGCAGGTCGGCCGTGCGCGCGGCGTCCAGCGCCGATTGATCGCGCCGCTCCACCAGTTGCGTGTGCGCCGCGAGCAGCGTGCCGATGGTCGCGTCGAGCGCCTTGGCCGCATCCAGCTGCGCGGCGGCGCTTAGCTGCGCTGCTTCGGCCGCTTCCTGCGCGAGCGTCGCCGTGTTCACTTCCTGCAGCGCTACCCGTGAAGCCTCGCCCGCCTGCGCCAGTTCGCCCTGGCCCTTGGCCAGTAGCGCTTCCAATTGCGCGCGTTCGGCGTCCAGGCGCGCCAGTTCCGCCATCAGCGGACGCGCCGCCTGCACCTGGTCGAGCGTGGCCAGGCGCAGGCGCCGTTCGCGTGCGGCGTCGGCCTCGGTGCGTGCGTCCTGCAGCAGGCTGTCGGCCTGCGCTTCGTTGACGCGCAGGCGTTCGCGTTCCTGGTGCCAGCGCAGCTGCGCTTCCAGCAGGGCGCGGCGCACGTCGACCGCCTGCAGCGCCACCTCGGCGGCGGCGCGTTCGGCGTCGAGTTCGGCGCGCGCCTCCTGGGCCAGCGGGGTCTGGTCGGCCAGGCGCAGCGTCAGGCGCCGCACCGCATCCTGTTCCTGCTTGTAGCGCTCGTAGGCGCGCTTCGAGATTTCGCTGTAGACGGCGCTGCCGGTCAGGGTTTCCAGCAGCTCGCCGCGTTCGTTCTCATCGGTTTTCAGGAAGGCGGAAAATTCGTTCTGCGCCAGCAGCACCGAGCGCGTGAACTGTTCGAACGAGAGGCCGATGCGCGCCGCGATCTCGGCCTGCGCCTCGGTCTTGGTACCGCCCAGGGCGACCAGCTCCGGCAGGCGGTGCAGGGTCATGTTCGAAGCCTGCAGCAGGCCGCTGACCTTGTTGCGCGAGCGCCGCACGCTCCAGCGCGCGCGGTAGGCAATGCCGTCGTTGCCGACGAAATCGACTTCCGCATGGCCTTCGGCCGAGCCACGGCGCAGTAAATTACGGGCGTCGGTGGTCGACACCGATTCGCCGCCGGCGTCCGGCAGGGCGCCGCGGCTGCTGCGCTGCTGCAGGCGCGGGGTATTGCCGTATAAAGCCAGGCAGAGGGCGTCGAGCAGGGTGCTTTTGCCGGCGCCGGTCGGGCCGCAGATCGCGAACAGGCCGGACGAGGCCAGCGGTTCTGCTTCGAAGTCCACGCAAAAGTCTCCCGCCAGGGACGCCAGGTTGCGTCCCGCGATCCGGAGGATTTTCATGCGCGCTCCGCGTCGCCGGGCAGCATCAGTTCGGCAAAAGCCGTCAATTGCTCGTTCGGGGCGTCCTCGCCGAAGCGCTGCTGCCACAGGCGCCGGAAGATGTCGTCCGGCTGCAGCTGGGCCAGCTGGTCGAGCGTGAGCGCGTCGGCGCCATCCTCGCGCGTGACCACCTTGCGGGTCGGTTCGATCTTCGCCAGGCGTACCGGTTTAGCGGCAATCGCCGCCTCCACCTGGGCGCGCAGGCTCGGCTCCGGGCCGTCGAGCAGCACCCGCACTTCCAGATAGGGCCGGCATTGCGG
Source organism: Massilia sp. FBCC-B171 (assembly GCF_059134155.1). Taxonomy (NCBI): domain Bacteria; kingdom Pseudomonadati; phylum Pseudomonadota; class Betaproteobacteria; order Burkholderiales; family Oxalobacteraceae; genus Massilia; species Massilia sp. FBCC-B171. The sequence continues at coordinate 2,057,365 of NZ_CP101443.1, forward strand.
CGGCAGGTCGGGATCGAGTTCCAGGCTTTCCAGCGCGGCCAGCACCTCGGGCAGCAGCGCCGGCTTGGGCGGCACGCGCAGCAGCTCGACCGCGCGCGGCACCAGCAGGGGCGTGACTTCCCTCGCCACCGGGCCTTCGAGGTCGATGCGCAAGATCTGGTGCTGGTAGCCCACTTCCGCAAACGAGAGCGGCAGCGGGCTGCCGGAATAGCGCAAATGGTCCTTCTTGCCGACGCGCTGGGCCAGGTGCAGGTGACCAAGGGCCGCATAAGCGATTTCAGGGGCGAACATCGACGCCGGCAGCGCTTCGGTGCCGCCAATGACGATGCGGCGCTCGGAGTCGATCGAGGACTGGCCGTCGACCATGTGGCAGTGGCCCATCGCCAGGATCGCCTGGCCTGGTTCACAGCGCGACTGCGCCAGTTCGAAAGCCTGCTGGTAGAGGAGAGCAATGCCGTTCAGGTAGGCGTCGCCCTCGGCGTCGCTCTTCGGTACGTCGCCGGGACGCAGGAAAGGCACGCCCAGGCACCAGGCCTTGATCTCGCCCGATTTGTCCCGCAGCGGCACGATCAGCCGTTCGAGGTCGATCGCACCCTCGCGATTGCGCACCACGTTCCCGATCACGACCGTGCCATGCGCTTCCAGCAGCGGCCCCGGCGCTTCCAGGCGGCCCGGCGAATCGTGGTTGCCGGCGATGACGACGATCTGCACATGGGGCGCGCGCGCCTTTGCCTGCTGCAGGAAGCGATACAGCTGGCGCTGGGCGGCGGACGAGGGGTTGGCGTTGTCGAAAATGTCGCCCGCGATCAGGAGCGCGTCGGCATCTTCACTCACGATCGTGTCGACCAGCCAGTCGAGGAAGCACTGGTGTTCGTAGGTCCGGTCGTAATTGTGCAGGGTCTGGCCGAGATGCCAGTCGGAAGTGTGCAACAGCCGCATGCGGAGTTCGATCAAGGGAAAAGGGGACGGCTGCACTATAGCGCAGCTGGGGTAGGCATTCAAAAAAATTCCGGGCGGCGACGAATCCGGACGGCGAAATATCGTTAAGATATTTACATGAGCGAAATCATCTTGTCGATCGGCGCCGCGCGCGCCCTGCACCTGGCAGCCCAGGGGCTGCTCCAGCCACGCCGGCGCAAGGCCGTGAAGGACGACGTGCTCGACGCCATCCGCCGCATGGGTGTGTTGCAGATCGACACCATCAGCGTCGTCGCGCGCAGTCCGTATTTCGTGCTGTGGAGCCGCCTCGGCGACTACCCGCCCGAATGGCTGGACGAACTGCTGGCCGAAGGCAAACTCTTCGAATACTGGGCCCACGAAGCCTGCTTTATCCCGCGCGAAGATTACGGCCTGTACCGGCATCGCATGCTCGACCCGAGCGCCATGGGCTGGAAGTATTCGGCCACCTGGATGCGCGAGCGTGCGGGAGAGGTGGCGGCGCTGCTGGCGCATATCCGCACCAATGGCCCGGTGCGCTCTTCGGATTTCGAACGGTCGGATGGCAAGGCCGGCGCCAAGGCGGAAGGATGGTGGGAATGGAAGCCCGAAAAGCGCTCCCTCGAAGTCTTGTTTACCTCCGGCGCCCTGATGATCGCGCGGCGCCACAATTTCCAGCGCGTCTACGACCTGGCCGAGCGCGTGCACCCCAGCTGGGACGAGACGACGACGCCGCCCCTGCACGAGGTGCAGCGCAGCTTCGCGCTGCGCGCCGTGAAAGCGCTGGGACTGGCGCGCGCCGGCTGGATCGCCGACTACCACCGCACCCGGCGTCCGCACGTCGACCCGGCCCGGCTGGCCGAGGAAGGCCTGCTGCTGCGCGCCCGCGTCGCCGGCTGGGACGACCCGGTCTATATCCACCCCGACCACCTCGACCTGGCCCGGCAAGCAGCCAGCGGCGCCTTGACGCCGACCCTGACCACCATCCTGTCGCCCTTCGACCCGGTGGTCTGGGACCGGCGCCGCGCGCTGGAACTGTTCGGCTTCGATTACCGCCTCGAGTGCTACACGCCGCAAGCCAAGCGCCGCTACGGCTATTTCACGCTGCCGGTGCTGCGCCGCGGCGCGCTGGTGGCGCGGATCGACGCCAAGGCGCACCGGCGCACGGGCGAGTTCGAAATCAAGGCGGTGTTCTTCGAGCCCGGCGTGAGGACCAGCGAGGCGCTGCTGCGCGACCTGGCCGGCGCCTTGCTGCGCTGCGCGCGCTGGCATGGCTGCCCGCAGCTGCGCCTGGTGCGCACCGAGCCGCTTGAAGTGAGCGAGCGGCTGGCCGCACTGCTCGGCAGCGAAACGGTCGCGGCGGCCGCATGAAGCTGGCGCCGGCGCCCATGGATGCCGTCGGCCCGGACGGGCTGGCGCTCTTCGGGCGCTACCAGGGGCTGGCCGGGGCCCCGGGCTGGGCCAATCTCGCACCGCCCCATGCGCGCGGGGCCCTGTGGCGGCGCCTGCACCACAAGCGCTGGCATTTCGTCGCCCTGGTGACCGAGGAGCTGTTTTGCGGCGTGGCGATCGTCGATATTGGGTGGAGCAATACCTGCTTCGCCTATGCCTTCGACCGGGGCGAGGGGCGGGTGCTGGCCGCTTTCTCGCCGCTGGGCGTGGCCGGCCTCACGGCCTTTGTCGGCGCCACGGTGGCCGAAGGCGCCCGCTTCGGCATGCCAGGCCGGCGCATCGCGATTACCCCGGACGGCGTCCACGGCCACCATCTGCTGCTGCGCGGCGGGCGTCTCCGGATCGACGCGCACTACAGCGGGGAGGGTCCGCGCCTGCTGGCGATCGGCCCCACCTTCGACGGCGGCAGCGTGCACAGCACGCAAAAATCGCCCGGCCTGGCCTTGACCGGCGAGGTCGAGGCGAACGGGCGGCGCTACCGGCTGGAAGGCGGGACCGCCAGTTACGATTTTTCCAACGGTCTGGTTGGCCGCCGCACGGCCTGGCGCTGGATTTCGGCGCACAGCGCCCGGCTCGGCTTCAACCTGCAATGCGGTTACTTTGGCGACGCCGAAAATGCGCTCTGGGTGGACGGGGAATTGTTGCCGCTGGGTCCGCTCGAAGTGGAGGTCGAACCAAGCGGCTGCTGGCGCATGCACACGGCCGACGGCCTGCTGGCGCTGCGCTTCACGCCGGAAGGTACTCGCATTGATGACAAGCAATTATTGGTCGCCAGCAGCCACATGCGCCAGCACGTCGGCCGTTTCGACGGCTGGGTGAAGGCCGGCGAGGACGCGCCGCGCCTGCTGGTGACGGGGCTGGCGGGCCTGGCCGAGGACTACCGCGCGCGCTGGTAGCGTCTGTTGCGGCGCAACGAATCCGGCTTATGCACGGTTGACGCGAACTGCGCCGTCGTCTCCCCCGAGTTTGATCAAGATCAAAGTCGCAAGGTGCACGGTCCGTAAACTAGACCTTCCTTCAGGCTGAAGAGAAGAAAAAAGAACCGCACAGCCTGTCCAAAAACCATAGCGTCCAGCCTGGCCGTGTTCCTCTACGGAGCATGCGCTTGCGTTGACGACGCCGAGAGGAGACAGAATGCTCACCGCGACCTATACCCTCGTTGCGCTTTCCGTAGAACAAACGAATATGCGGGTCAGCCTCAATACTGTCCAGCAACTCGTTCAACAAAGCTATGCCCGCCAAAGCGCGCTCACCGAGGGTCAGGCCGATTACGTTTGCGATACCCTGCGCCGCCTGTATGAAGGCTGCCAGGGCCGCAAGCTCGACCGCTTCCTGCTGCCGGCCCTGCGCCGCGCCGGGGCCGACGCCGAGCCGCTGCTGTGCGAACTCGATATGCTCAGCCGCAGTGCCGCCGAGTCGCTCGGCACCGCCTGCCGCCTCGCCGCCGGCAGCATCGACGAGGAAGAAGGCGTCGATGCATTCTGCATGGCCGCGCTGCGCTTCTGCGCCGCGCTCGAACTGCGCTTCGACCGCGAAGAGCGCGAGCTGTTTCCGATTGCGCGCGGGGCGATTGCCGGCGACGCCTGGTTTGCCGTGGCCAATCAGATGCTCACCCACGACGCTTACCGCGAGGAACACCGCGGGCGTGGGCGGGTGCCGCCGCCGGCAGGCCGCATCGGCCGGGCCGAACATGCTCATCGACAAGGTGTGGCTGCCTACTACGTCCATTAGTAGCGGCGCTTGCGCCTGTGCAGGGTATGCCAGAAAAAACCGCCTTCGTTCTTTGCTATGATGGGGGTTTTGCAAGTGCGATCATCTTATGTTCGAATTCCTATTCAAGCGCCAGGGCGACAAGACGGGCAATGGGCGCGGCGCGCAAGCGGCCGTGCCGGCAAAGTCCGCCCAGGCGTCCGCGCCGGCCGGTAAGGAGAACGGCCCGTCGAACAAGAGTGGCGCCGCCGCGCCCGACGCCGCCGCCACGCGGGCGACGTCGGCCGTGCGCGAGCAGCAGGCGCAACTGCTCAAGACGCTCGACGGCGACGAATCGCGCGCCGTCGACTTCATCCTCCAGTGCGAATTTTCCGAGCTGCGCCTGCAGGCTGCCGAGCTGGTGCACAGCCGCGCCGCGCTCGAGCGCGTGCATGGCGCGATCCGCAACCTCGACCGCCGCGTCGCCAAATTGATGCAGGCGCGCCTCGACGCGATTCGCCACCACGAGGGCGAACTGGCGCGCGGCCAGGCCACGCTGGCCCAGGCAAAAGCGCTGTTGGCGGACGAGCACCTGACGCCCAACCAGGTTGCCGATCTCGATCGCAAATGGGCGATCATTGCCGCTCCCGAACTCCAGGACGAATTCGCGCCGCTGCGCGCAGGCCTGGGCGAACGCCTCGAAGCCCAGGTGCAGCTGCAGCGCGCCATGATCGACCGCCTGGGCGCACTGCGCCAGCTCGAGACCGCCGGCCTGAACGCGGCCGAGATGGCGGCCCGTCTGGAACAGATGCAGGCCGAGCAGGGCGCGGCGCTGGCGGCGCCCGAACGCACCTCGCTGCCGCGCTCGCTCGTGACGGAATTCGCCGCCGAGCACGCGCGCGTGTCCAGCTTGCTTGCCACGCTCGAACAGTCGCAGGCCGCCCTGGCCGCGCGCGAAGCGGCGCTGCTCGAGTGGCAGGCGCAACCCGTCGCCGAACTCAATGCCGAGACCTTGCGCCGCGCCTGGCATAAACTGTCGGCCCTGCCCGCGGGAGCGGCCGCGACCGAAATGCAGGCGCGCTTCGATGCACTGCTGGCGAGCCTGCCGCAGCCGGTGCGCAAGGCGCGCGAAACGCCTCCCGCGCGTGCTGCGGACGGAACACCCGGCGAGCCGGCGGGCGAGGGCAGCGCCCCACGTGCGCCCAAGCCGGCGAAAGGCGCCGACCAGGCCTTCATCGACAACATGGACGCACTGGAAGGGGCCTTGCAACAGGGCTCGCTCGCCCACGCGGCCGAACTCGACAAGGCACTGAAGGACACCAAGGGCAAGGGCATGCGTTTGACTGCCCCGCAGGCCGACCGCCTGGCCCACCTGCGCGCCGAACTCAAACGCCTGTCGGACTGGGCGCGCTGGGGCGGCAACGTCTCGCGCGAAGAACTGATCAAGACCGTGGAAGCGCTGCCGACCCAGAACCTGGCGATGGCGGAGCTGGCGAAAAAAGTCGGCAGCATGCGCGAGCGCTGGAAGGCGCTCGACAGCCTGTCGGGCGCGGCGCCGAAAAGCTTGTGGGAGCGGTTCGACCACGCCTGCACGGTGGCCTATGCGCCGGCCGCGGCCCATTTCAAGCACCTGGCAGACGAGCGCCATGCCAACGCCGCCAAGGGCGAAGCCATCGTCGCCGAAGCCCAGGCCGAGATCGCGAGCTTGGAATCCGGGGAGGCCGACTGGAAGCACGTGGCCGGCACCGTGCAGCGCCTGCGCCTGGCCTGGAGCCACCTGGGCGCCATCGACCGCAAGGACAAGAAGCGCCTCGACACCCTGTTCGGCGCCGCCCTCACCACGCTGCAGGGCCCGCTGGAAGAGCAGCGCAAGGCCGAGGTGGTGGGCCGCGAAGAGCTGATCGAGGAAGTGCTCGCCATCGACGCGCACGACCGCCACGCGGTCGACCATTTGCGCGACATCCAGGCGCGCTGGCAGGAGCATGCGCGCGCGCTGCCGCTCGAACGCAAGGCCGAGCAAGCCCTCTGGCAGCGCTTCCGCGGCGCCTGCGACGACCTGTTCGCGCGGCGCAAGGAAACCGCGCACGCGGCGGACGCCGAACGGCGCGCCCACGAAGCGGCCAAGGAAGCAGTCAGCGCCCGGCTGGAAGAAGCGGCGCTCGATGCCACCGCGGCCAGCGCCCCCAAGCTGCTGCGCGAGGCGGCCGCCGAATGGCACGCCATCGGCCCCGTGCCGCGCGCCCACGAAGCGCGGGTCGACAAGCGCTATCACGACGCGGTGGCCAAGGTGCAGCACCACGCCGACCTGTCGCGCCGCGCCGCCGGGCTGGCCCTGGCCGGGGCCCTGCGCGACAAGCTGCGCGCCTGCCAGGAACTCGAGGACTCCCTGGCCCAGCCCGGGCAAGAGGTGTCGGGTGCCGACTGGCGCGCACGCTGGGCGGCCCTGCTGCCGGCGGGCAGCGAATACGATCCGGTGCTCGACGCCCGTTTCGAAGCGGCCCTGCATGCGCTGGATACCGACCGCGCGGCCTATGCGCGCCTGCTCGACGCGAACCGTCAGCCCCTGCTTGCCGAACTGCTGCGCCAGGAAGTGGCGGCCGGCATCGACAGCGGCGCCGAGTTCGCACGCGACCGCCTGAAACTGCAGGTGGAAGCGCTGCAATCGACCCTGAAAGCCGGTAACAAGCCGACCCACCGTCACGCGGCCCTGCACGCGCTGTGCGCGCTGCCGGCCCTGGTCGACGAGCGCACCGCGCACCGTATCGAGCAGCTCTTGATGCGCGCCGGCCGGGAGGGCAAATGAGTGAAGTGAGAGTACAGGCCGGGGACTTCGACCTCGGCCATGAACTGGCGCGCCTGCGCGCCGGCGATGCGCGCGTCGGCGCCGTCGTGAGTTTCGTCGGCACGGTGCGCGACATGAACGATGGTTCCCAGGTCTCCGAAATGGAGCTAGAACACTATCCGGGCATGACCGAGCGCGCGCTGGAAGAGATCCTCGCCCAGGCCAGCGAGCGCTGGCCGCTCTACAATGCGCTGGTGATCCACCGCGTCGGCCCGCTGGCGCCGCTGGAGCAGATTGTCCTCGTGGCCGTGAGCGCCGCGCACCGCGGCGAAGCCTTTGCCGCCTGCGAATTCATCATCGACTACCTCAAGACCGACGCCCCGTTCTGGAAGAAGGAACAAACGCCTGAGGGTGCGCGCTGGGTCGACGCGCGCCTGACCGACGACAGCGCGAAGGCCAAGTGGGTGCAGGCTTGAGCTTGGGCTGGCTGGCCGTCGGGGCGGGCGCGGCGATCGGCGCCTGGCTGCGCTGGGGTTTCAGTCTCTGGCTCGGGTCCATGCATGCCTACGTCCAGGCCGGCACGCTTGCGGCCAACCTGGTCGGCGGCTACCTGGTCGGCATCGCGCTTGGGTTCTTTTCAAGCCATCCCCAGCTCACGCCCGAGTGGCGCCTGTTCGTCATCACGGGTTTCCTGGGCGGCCTGACCACCTTCTCCAGCTTTTCCGGCGAGTCGGTGGCGCTGCTGCAGCGTGGCGACTACGGCTGGGCCTTGACGCACACGCTGCTGCACCTGGCAGGCTCGATCCTGCTCTGCATCGCCGGCTTTGCGACCTGGCGCGCCCTGCGCGGATAGTACTGCAAGTAGCGCCTGCCGCTACTCCTGTTGTGACGCAACAGGCGCGGCCCCCGCAATGCTAAGCTTGCCGCCGGACAACTAACCGGAGCCTGCCATGACCACCGTTCAACGACCGACCGCCGCTTTCGTGAGTGCTTCCTGGGCTGCGCTGATCATCGGCGTCTGCGCCTTCCTGCTGGGCTTGTGGAACGCCCAGATGCAACTCAACGAACGCGGCTATTACCTGACCCTGCTGATGTACGGCCTGTTCGCCGCCGTCTCGCTGCAGAAATCGGTGCGCGACCGCAGCGAAGGCATCGTCGTGACCGGCCTGTACTTCTCGCTGTGCTGGATCTCGCTGGCAGCGGTAATCCTGCTGCTGACGGTGGGCCTGTGGAATGCGACCCTGGCGCCGAGCGAGAAGGGCTTTTATGCGATGTCCTTTGTGCTGAGCCTGTTCGCGGTGGTCGCGGTGCAAAAGAATGTGCGCGACCTGGGCGCGGCGCGGCCGGGACTGGCGACGCCCGCCGAACAGGCGTGAAGCGCCTGCCTTCGATCAGTGCGGCGTCACCAGCTTGAGTCCCACAATGCCGCCGGCGATGAGGCCGATACAGGCCAGCCGCGCGGCGCCGGCGGACTCGCCAAAGACCAGGATGCCGACACAGGCCGTGCCGACGGCGCCGATGCCGGTCCAGATGGCGTAGGCGGTCCCGATCGGCAGCGTCTTCAAGGCATGCGCGAGCAAGCCAAAGCTGACCACCATCGCGGCCACCGTGGCGACGCTCGGCCACAAGCGCGAAAAGCCGTCGGTGTATTTCAGGCCGACCGCCCAGCAAATTTCAAAGAGTCCCGCAGCAACAAGGGAAAGCCAGACCATGATGTACCTTTCAAAACGATGAACCGATAAGATCCCTGAGGGCATAGGAAGCATCGTATATCTGGTTTCATGGTATAAAAAGTCAGTAGCTATCAGCGGAACTGACACATGGCGTTCGATCTCGACAACCTGAAGGCCTTCCTTGCCGCGGTGGACCACGGCTCCTTCTCGGCAGCGGCGCGCTCCCTGCAGCGGGTGCCGTCGGCCGTGAGCATGGCGATCGCCAATCTCGAAGCCGAACTCGACCTGCAGTTATTCGACCGCAGTAGCAGGGAACCGAAGCCGACGGCGCAGGCGCTGGCCTTGCTGCCGCAAGCGCGGCTGCTGGCCGAGCAGCTGCACCGGCTCAATATCCACGCGCTGTCCCTGACGCGCGGACTGGAAACCTCGCTCACCATCGCACTGATGCCCGAGCTGCTGGCCGCCGCACCCTGGAGCGCGGCCCTGAACACGCTCGCTGCCGAGTACCCCTTGCTCGCGGTGGAAGTGCTGACCGCGCCCCAGGACGATGCCCTGGGCATGCTGCACAGCGGGCGTGCCGACCTGGCGCTGGTCTTCGAGCGCTACGGGATCGGCGCGCACGAGGCCTTCCAGGAAGTAGGCGAGGAGCGCCTCGTGGCAGTGGTGGCGCCCGGCCACGCCATGCTCGCCAGGCTCGCTCGCCATCCCGTGCGCGACGCGGATTTACTGCAGGAACGCCAGATCGTGGTGGCCGGGCGCGATACCGACCAGGTCGACAAGCGCATCGCCATCTCGCGCCTCCAGTGGAAAACCGACAGCCCGGCAGCGGCGCTGGCGCTGGTGAAGGCGGGACTGGGCTGGGGCTGGCTTCCCGCGGGTTTCGTCGGAGCGCCCTTGCAAGAGGGGGACCTGGTCGAAATCCCCATCGATAATTTTACGAATGCCCTGCGCTTTTTCGTGGACGTCGTCTGGAGCGCGGAGCGCCCGCTGGGGACGGCGGCGGCGCGCTTTGTCGCTCTGTTGAATCAGGAGCGGCGCGCCGTCACCGCGCCCTGATTTTATGGATCCCGAGGGGGCGGGTGGGCCGCCATTGCCTTGCCCATGCCCATAGGATCGGTTTCTCCCAGCAGGTATTCCAGGAAGGTCCTGGCAACCAGCGACAGCGGCCGCTCCTTCCGGTAGAGGACATACCATGCCCGCTCGAGCGGAAAGTGGGCCACCGCCAGTTCCTCGAGTCCTTCTGCGGACGGCGCATGCCCCAGCACGTGGCGCGACAGGATCGACAGCCCCATGCCGCCTGCGACCGCCTGCTTGATTGCTTCGTTGCTTCCAAGCGTCATGCGTACGTTCAGCGACACGCCCTGCCTGGCCAGGTGCTCGTCGACCGCCATGCGCGTGCCCGAGCCTTCCTCGCGCATGATGAAGCGTTCGGCCGCCAGTTCGCGCAGCAGCAGCGGCGGCGGGTGAGGGTAGCGATGGCCGAGCGGCGCCACGACGACCAGGGGATTGGGCACGAAAGGAATGACTTCGAAGGAAGCGTCCGCCGGTGGCATGCTCATGACGTAGAGCTCGTCGAGGTTGTCCTTGAGCCGGTCCAGCACCTGGTCGCGGTTGAACAGGCCGAGTTCGACGTCGATCCCGGAATAGCGCTCGCAGAACGGGCCGAGCATGCGCGGGATCACATATTTCGCCGTGGTCACCATCGCCAGGCGCAGGCGGCCGCAGCGCACGCCCTTGTAGTCCGAACAGATCGCCTCGAAGCGGTCCCAGGCGTCGGTCATTTCGCGGCAAGTCCGGTACAGCGCCTGGCCCACTTCCGTGAGCCGGATTCGCCTGCCGACCGGTTCGAACAGGGGCAGGCCGACAGCGTCGGACAGTTGCCGCATCTGGATCGATACCGAGGGCTGGGTCAGGTGCAGTTGTTCGGCCGCGCGGCTGACGTGCTGGTTGCGTGCGACCGCCTCGAAGATCTGCAATTGGCGCAGGGTGACGTGCATGGCACTTCTCCAAACGATAGACGCTAGTTTATGGATCTTGCATGAATTCCCAATTATTCATTATGAGGGTGAACACGTAATATTTGTTTAATGATCGCTGCCGAGCCGCATCGGCGGCCGTGCCGTAGCGGCTTTTTGCATCGAAAGAGACATGGAAAAATTCATTGAACGAATACTTTTCCTCAGCCGCTGGCTGCTGGTCCCGATGTACGTCGGGCTGGCCGGCGCCCTGGTTTTCCTGGTCTACACCTTCGCCGCGGAGTTCGTCCACGTAGCGCTCGGTATCGTCCAGCTCAGCGAGCGCAAGGTGATGCTCTCGGTACTGAGCTTGATCGATATCGTACTGGTGGCCAACCTGCTGCTGATGGTAATCCTCAGTGGTTACGAAAATTTCATTTCGCGGATCGACATCGCGGCCGGGCACGAACGCCCGGCCTGGATGGGCAACCTGGACTTTTCGGGACTCAAGCTCAAGCTCTTCGGCTCGATCGTGGCGGTGGCTGCAGTCGACTTGCTCGGCGCGTTCATGAACGTCTCCCAGTTTACTTCCGAGCAGCTGGCCTGGAAGGTAGGCATTCAGCTCACCCTCGTCGTGTGCGGCGTGCTTTTTGCGCTGATGGACCACATCGCCGCCCAGACCAGGCGCATCGAGGCGTCGGGCCATGCCCTGCACGTGGAACCGGGTGCAGGCGCCGCGCCGCGCATGGGCGCGGCCGGCGAGCGGCACGCGGGATCAAACCAATAGAGGGAAAAATCACATGGACCAGCCTCTTGTTCTCATCACCGGGGGGCGCGGCCGCATCGGCCTCGCAATTGCGGAGCGTCTCGCTCCGCGCTACCGCGTGGTTGCGCTCGAGCGCCGCTGCGAGCCGGGCGACGGCGCTTGCATCGAGGCCGACATCGCCTCCGATGAGGCGCTCGAGCGTGCCCTCGGGCGCCTGCGGGAAAGCCACGGAGGCCGCATCGCCTGCGTGGTGCACCTTGCGGCCTTCTATGACTTTTCGGGAGAAGACAATCCGGCCTACGAGCAAGTCAATGTCGAGGGCACCCGGCGCCTGTTGCGCGCCCTGCGCGGCTTTGACGTGGAGCAGTTCGTGTATGCCAGCACCATGCTGGTCCATGCGCCGGCCCGCCCCGGCCTGCCGATCGACGAGGAGGGGGCGCTGGCGCCGAAGTGGCCCTACCCGCGTTCCAAGGCGCAGGCCGAGGAAGTAGTGCGCCGCGAGCACGGCGCGATCCCGGCGCTCATCCTGCGCATTGCCGGTGTTTATACGGATCAGGGGGAGGTGCCGTCGCTGACCATGCAGATCCAGCGCATCTACGAGCGCCAGGTGAGCAGCCACCTGTTTCCGGGCGACCCTTCGCACGGCCAGAGCTTCGTCCATATCGACGACCTGGCGCAGGCCTTCGTGCAGGCGATCGAGCGCCGCGCCAGCCTGCCGCAGGAAACGGTGCTGCTGATTGGCGAACCGGTGACCGAGAGCTACCAGGCCCTGCAGAACCTGATCGGCCAGTTGCTGCACGGAGAGCCCTGGGCCACGCGCAGCGTACCCAGGAGCGTCGCCGCAGCCGGTGCCTGGATGCAGGACAAGGTCGAAGATATCGTGCCGGACGCCATCGACGGCGGCATCGAGCCCTTCATCAAGCCCTTCATGATCGCGCTGGCGGACGAGCACTACGAGATCGACATCGGCCGCGCGCGCGGCCTGCTCGGCTGGGAGCCGAAACGGCGCCTGCGCGACACCCTGCGCGCGATGGTCGATTCCCTCAAGCGCGACCCGCTCGCCTGGTACCGGCGGAACCGCCTCCCGCTGCCGCCCTGGCTCGACGAAGTGGCCGCGTCCGGCGTGCCGGCAGGGCAGCTGATCGAGCGCGATGAGCAGGTCCAGCGCGAGGCGCACGCGCGCACCCTGTGGTGCCATTTCGCCAATGCCGGCCTCGGCCTGTGGCTGATGTCCAGCCCCTTCGTGCTCGGCCTGGCGCAATACTGGATGCAGGCAGTGGAGCCGATCGCGCCGAACGGACGCGGCCTGGAGTTCAGTCATACATACATGACGGCCAGTAACGTGATTACCGGCCTGCTGATCACCGTGTTCGCCTTGCTGTCGCTGTCGCGCTTCAAGGGCTGGGCGCGCTGGCTGGTCGCGCTGCTCGGCGCCTGGCTGCTGTTCGCGCCGCTGCTGTTCTGGACGCCCAGCGCGGCCGCCTACGCCAACGATACGCTGGTCGGCGCCCTCGTGATCCTGCTGGCGGTGGCCATCCCTGACGCCCCCGGCGAGAGCCTGGCGGGGCGGATGAGCGGTCCCGACATTCCTCCCGGCTGGAGTTATTGCCCATCGAGCTGGAACCAGCGCCTGCCCATCGTGGTCCTCGCCTTCGTCGGGCTGTTCGTGTCGCGCTACCTGGCTGCCTATCAGTTGGGGCATATCGACGCCGCCTGGGACCCCTTCTTCGGCGATGGCACCGAGCGCATCGTTACCTCCTGGCTGTCCGAGGCCTGGCCGGTGCCCGATGCCGGCCTGGGCGCGGCGACCTATGTACTGGAAATCGTCACTGGCGTGATCGGCAGCCGGCGGCGCTGGCGCACCATGCCCTGGCTGGTGCTGTTGTTTGGCATCCTGATCGTGCCGCTGGGCGTGACCAGCATCTTCTTCATCATCGTCCAGCCCATATGGCTCGGCGCCTGGTGCACGCTCTGCCTCGTCGCGGCGCTGGCAATGCTGGTCCAGGTGCCATATTCCTTCGACGAGATCCTGGCGACCCTGCAGTTCCTGCGGAGCGGCCGGCGCAGCGGCAAGCCGGTGCTGCGCCTCCTCGTCTTCGGCGGCACCTGCCCCGGCGACGCGGTGGACCGTTCGGACGACTTCGCCCGGCCGGCGCGCGAGGTGCTGCGGGAAGTCCTGTACGGCGGCATCACCTTTCCCTGGACGCTATGGGCCAGCATGGCGATCGGCATGCTGCTGATGGCCACGCCGCTCCTGTTCGGGACGACAGGGGCGGCGGCCGACAGCGACCACGTCGTCGGTGCCCTGGTAGTGACCTTCAGCATCATGGCCTGGGCCGAGGTGGCGCGTCCGCTGCGCTACGTGAACGCCGCCTTCGGCGCCTGGCTCGTGTTTGCGCCCTGGCATATCGCGGGCTTTTCCGCGCCCGCCGCGGCGGCCACCGTGGTGGCGGGCGTCGCCCTGGTGCTGCTCGCCATTCCGAAGGGCGCGGTAGAAAGCCATTACGCGCAGTGGGACGCGCGTATCGTCTGACCTGCTGACGTCAGCAGCGCCGTGTCATGTCCTCGGCTGGAGCGGGCGATGACCAGCTACGCAGCGCACGTTGCAGCAGCAGGTGTTCGCGGCTGTCGACCAGGCGGTCGGCATCGACGACCTCGAGCATCGCCTTGAGCGTGCACATGCGCAGGAGCGGATCAGTAATTTCGCCCAGAAGGCCGTCGAGCATATCCCGGTCGAGTGCGATTGTTCCGGAATCGAGGCCGATGGCGCTCGCCAGCAGGTCTTCGCACAGGCCATGCACGACCTGGTCGAACCTGTCGGCGTCGGCCCCGACCCGCTCCAGGATGGCACAGTGGTGCAGTGCCTTCAGTTCGGACGGCGCCAGGTGGCCGTCGACGATCATCGACAGCGCCAGCAGCCGGCAGACGGCTTCCTGGCTATCGTTCGGGTAGCTTCGCATGATGTCCTCTCTTGGTGGTGGTGGGGATGGCTGTAGCATAGTTGGCCTGACGCGAAAGGAAAAATCGATTAATCTTTCCTTATCCTCAATTTTTATGGAACTGTCAGGTGATGAACTACAAGCACTTGCAGTACTTCCATGCGGTGGCCACCGGCGGCTCGATCGCGCGCGCCGCACAGGAGCTGCACGTCACGGCCCAGGCCATCAGCACCCAGCTCGGCCTGCTGGAAGAACGCTTCGGCACGCCGCTGTTCAGGAAGAAGGGAAGGGGCCTGGAGCTGACCGATGCGGGCCGCGTCGCCCTGGAGTACAGCGCGCGCATCTTTGACCTCGGCAACGAGCTGGAACAGACCATGCGGCGCGGCGCGTCGCCTGTGCCGGAAACGCTGCGGGTGGGCATTTGCGACATCGTCCCGAAGACGGTTGCCTTCCGCCTGCTGCAGCCGGCGCGGGAAGCGGGCATGGCGATGCGCCTGATCTGCCGCGAAGGGCGTTTCGATCAACTCCTGGTCGAACTGGCCGCTCACCGGCTCGACCTGGTGCTGGCCGACCGCGCCCTGGCGCCCGGCGCGGCGATCCGCGCGCATACCCGCTTGCTCGGATCGACCACCCTCAGCGTGCTGGGCCACCCGCGCCTGTGCCAGGCATGGAGCGGCGCTTTCCCGGCACGCCTGCGCGAGGCGCCTTTCCTGTTGCCTGGCGTCGAGGCGGCCGTGCACAGCCAGCTGCAGGGCTGGTTCGAGGAGCACGGCCTGCGCCCGATCGTGGTTGGCGAATTCGACGACGGCGCCTTGCTCAAGGCGTTCGCGCGCGCCGGCGCCGGGTTCATCGTGGTGCCGACCGTCGTGGCCGCCGTGGTCGCTGCCGAATATGGCCTGGAGCAGGTTGGCGTGATCGACGCGATCACCGAACAGTTCCATGCGATGACGGTCGAGCGCCAGCTCGACCATCCTGCCGTCAAGCGCATCCTGCAGCGGGCAGGCGACGTGTTCGCGCCTGCGGGCAGCACGGGCCAGGCCCAGGCGGCGTAAGACTGCGCTTACCGCGGCGCGGGCAGATCTTGAAAAGCGCGTCGGCATCCCAATGTTGTTTCGTAGTTATGAATACTCACCAGGGAGTACAACATGCGGCAAGATAAATTGACGACCAAGCTCCAGGAAGCACTGGCCGATGCTCAGAGCCTGGCGGTCGGCAACGATAACCAGTACATCGATCCCGTGCACCTGCTCGTCGCCCTGCTCAACCAGGACGACGGCAGCGCCCGTTCACTGCTGCAGCGCGCGGGAGTGAACGTCGGCGCACTGACCAATGCGCTCAAGAGCAGTATGGAGCGCCTGCCCAAGGTGTCCGGCACCGGCGGCGAAACCCAGGTCGGGCGCGAGCTCGTCGCCTTGCTCAACCTCGCCGACCGCGAATCGCAAAAGCGCGGCGACCAGTTCCTGTCCTCCGAAATGGTGCTGCTGGCGCTGACCGAGGACAAATCCGACGCGGGCCGCCTGGCGCGCGAGCATGGTCTCGCCCGTAAATCGCTGGAGTCGGCCATTTCGGCCGTGCGCGGCGGCGAGAACGTCAATTCGCAGGACGCCGAAGGCCAGCGCGAATCGCTGAAAAAATACACGCTCGACCTGACCGAGCGCGCCCGCATGGGCAAACTCGACCCGGTCATCGGGCGCGACGACGAGATTCGCCGTGCGATCCAGGTGCTGCAGCGCCGCACCAAGAACAATCCCGTGCTGATCGGCGAGCCGGGCGTGGGCAAGACTGCGATCGTCGAAGGCCTGGCCCAGCGCATCGTGAACGGCGAAGTGCCGGATTCTCTCAAGGGCAAGCGTGTGCTCTCGCTCGACATGGCAGCGCTGCTGGCGGGCGCCAAATACCGCGGCGAGTTCGAGGAAAGGCTGAAAAGCGTACTGAAGGAACTGGCGCAAGATGAGGGCCAGACCATCGTCTTCATTGACGAGATCCACACCATGGTCGGCGCCGGCAAGGCCGAAGGCGCGATGGATGCGGGGAACATGCTCAAACCGGCGCTCGCGCGCGGCGAGCTGCACTGCGTCGGCGCGACCACGCTCGACGAGTACCGCAAGTACGTGGAAAAGGATGCCGCGCTCGAGCGCCGCTTCCAGAAGATCATCGTCGACGAGCCGACTGTCGAGGCGACGATCGCCATCCTGCGCGGGCTGCAGGAGAAATACGAGCTGCACCACAAGGTCGAGATCACCGACCCCGCCATCATCGCCGCGGCCGAGCTGTCGCACCGTTACATCAGCGACCGCTTCCTGCCCGACAAGGCGATCGACCTGATCGACGAAGCGGCCTCGAAGATCAAGATCGAGATCGACTCCAAGCCGGAAGTCATGGACAAGCTCGAGCGCCGCCTGATCCAGCTGAAGATCGAGCGCGAAGCCGTGCGCAGGGAGACCGACGAAGCCTCGCAGCGGCGCTTGGAACTGATCGGCGAGGAGATCGCCCGCCTCGAGCGCGAATACAACGATTACGAGGAAATCCTGAAGGCGGAAAAGGCCGCGGTGCAGGGCACCACCCACATCAAGGAAGAGATCGAGCGCATCCGTTACCAGATGGAGGAAGCCAAGCGCCAGAGCAACTGGCAGGTGGTCTCGGAACTGCAGTACGGACAGCTGCCGCAACTGGAAGCCCAGCTCAAGCAGGCCGAGGAAGCGGCGACGCTCGCCCAGTCCGACGGCAATGCGAAACCCAAGCTGCTGCGCACCCAGGTGGGCGCCGAGGAGATCGCCGAAGTGGTCTCGCGCGCGACCGGCATTCCGGTCTCGCGCATGATGCAGGGCGAGCGCGACAAGCTGCTGCACATCGAAGAGAAGCTGCATGAGCGCGTGGTGGGCCAGGACGAAGCGATCGAAGCGGTGTCGGACGCGATTCGCCGTTCGCGCGCCGGCCTGTCCGACCCGAACCGCCCGTATGGCTCCTTCATGTTCCTGGGCCCGACCGGCGTGGGCAAGACGGAGCTGTGCAAGGCACTCGCCGGCTTCCTGTTCGACGCCGAGGAATCGATGATCCGCATCGACATGAGCGAATTCATGGAGAAGCATTCGGTCGCCCGCCTGATCGGCGCGCCGCCGGGCTATGTCGGCTACGAGGAGGGCGGTTATCTGACCGAAGCCGTGCGCCGCAAGCCCTACAGCGTGATCCTGCTCGATGAGATCGAGAAGGCGCACCCGGACGTCTTCAATGTGCTGCTGCAGGTGCTGGACGATGGCCGCATGACCGATGGCCAGGGCCGCACCGTCGACTTCAAGAACACGGTGATCGTGATGACTTCGAACCTGGGCTCGCACAAGATCCAGTCGATGGACTCCGACGAGCCGGCCGTGGTCAAGATGGCGGTGATGGCCGAGGTGCGCGGACACTTCCGTCCGGAGTTCATCAACCGGATCGACGACATCGTGGTCTTCCACGCGCTCGACGAGAAGAACATCGGCGCGATCGCCAAGATCCAGCTGCGCAGCCTGGAGGAGCGCCTGGCGAAGATGGAGATGACGCTCGACCTCGACGAGGAAGCCCTGCAGAAGATCGCGGAAGCCGGTTTCGATCCGGTGTATGGCGCGCGTCCATTGAAACGCGCGATCCAGCAGCAGATCGAAAATCCGCTGTCGAAAGCCATCTTGTCGGGCAAGTTCGGGCCGAAGGACACGATCACCGTGCGGGTGCGGGCGGGGCAGCTGGTGTTCGGCGAGGAGAAGACGGTCGAGCTGGCGAAGTAAGCCGGTTCTGGCGGTCGGGACGGGGGCGCAGCGATGCGCCCCTTTTTCGTTTTACGGCTGCGACGTGTATCGGAGGGACGTAGGGTGGGCGGGTCTCCCGCCCACGCGTTCAATTGCGGCTTGAACATCCACACTGTCTCGACGGAACGTTGGATCGGGAGCAGATGTTGCGGATGCACTCAGGTTCATTGAACGCGTGGGCGGGGAACCCGCCCACCCTACGTCGGCTTACGGAACGAGTCTTGACTGAACACTCCGCCCCCTCGCCAGCAAAGCTGCGCGGTTTTGACTACACTGATCGCTTTCGCTTCTCAACATCGGTAAGCCATGAGCACAACAAGCCTGCGCCAGGATGCGCGCGTGATCGGCCTGGTCGGCGTCTCGCACGGGGTATCCCACTTCTATCACCTGATCCTGGCGGGTCTGTTCCCCTGGCTGAAGGCGGCCTTCGTGCTCTCGTATGCGGAGCTGGGCTTCCTGATGACGGTGTTCTTCGTCGTCTCCGGCGTCGGCCAGGCGCTGTCGGGCTTCCTGGTCGACAAGGTCGGCGCGCGGCGCGTGCTGTTTTCCGGGCATGCGCTGCTGGGGATCGGGGCGCTGGTGCTGGCCGCC
This sequence comes from Massilia sp. FBCC-B171, assembly GCF_059134155.1. Lineage (NCBI taxonomy): Bacteria > Pseudomonadati > Pseudomonadota > Betaproteobacteria > Burkholderiales > Oxalobacteraceae > Massilia > Massilia sp. FBCC-B171. The sequence goes on from NZ_CP101443.1 coordinate 2,075,930, forward strand.
GCGCCGAATTATTCGGTCCTGCTGCTCGGCTCCCTGATTGCCGGCTGCGGCAACGCGGTGTTCCACCCGGCCGGCTACACGCTGCTGAACCAGAACGTCTCGAAGGAACGCCTGCCGCATGCCTTCTCGGTGCACGGTATTTCCGGCAACATCGGCTGGGCGGCGGCGCCCCTGTTCCTGGCGGGCGTGGCAACGCTGTCGAGCTGGCGCGTGGCGCTGCTGGCGGCGTCGGCGATTCCCGCCCTCATGCTGCTGACCCTGGTCCTGAACCGCAAGGTGCTGAGCACGGCTGCTCCGGTGCAAACGAGCGCGCAGGCGGCCGGCGGTTCCTTCGATTTTCTGCGTTTGCCGGCCGTGTGGATGTGCTTCGGCTTCTTCTTCCTCACCTCGGTGGCCCTGGGCGGGATCCAGGCCTTCTCCTCGACCAGCCTGACCGCCCTGTACGCCATTTCCTTGCCGACCGCGGCCACGGCCTACACCACCTATATGCTTTCTTCGGCGGCGGGCATGGTGGCCGGCGGCTTCCTGGCGGCGCGCGCGCGCAGTTACGACCGCACGATCGCGGTGTCCTTCCTGTTCGCGGCCGCGCTTGCCTTGCTGCTGTCGGCCTCGATCCTGCCGGGCGCGCTGGTGGTGCCGATGATGGGTGCGATCGGCCTGGCGAGCGGCGTTGCCGCCCCTTCGCGCGACCTCCTGATTCGCGCCGCGGCGCCGCCGAATGCAACCGGGCGCGTGTTCGGCGTCGTGTATTCGGGCCTGGACAGCGGCATGGCGGTCGGCCCGGTGCTGTTCGGCATGCTGATGGATGGCGGCCATCCGGCCGGCCTCTTCATCGGCGTGGCCTTGTTCCAGACCCTGGCGATCGCCACGGCGGTCGGCGCCGGGGGCAGCGCAAGGGCGCCGCTGCCGCACAAGGCGTAAAGACCTCGGCAACAAAAAAGCGCGGGCCAGTGAATGGCCCGCGCTTTTTTTATGGGTGCTTGCTTGCGCTGTGGATCAGCCGCGTTTGCGCAGCGCCGCGCCCATCAGGGCCAGGCCGCCGAGCAGCAGGGCGATCGACTGCGGTTCCGGCACCTCGTTCGAGCCCTGCTCCTGCGACACCGGCTCCAGCACGAGCTCGGGCTGCGTCACCAGCACTGGCGGCGGGACTGGAATCGCCGGCGTCGTGACAGGCTCGACGGCAGGTGCGGTCACCACCACGGTTTCCGGCTGTCCCACGGTCGTGTTGCCGCTCGCGGGCAGGCTCGCCGGCGTGCCGGACTCGGACACCGGCGTCGACGCGACGGGGGCCGGCGTCGCCGGCGCAGCTGGCGTTGGGGCGGCCGGGGCAGGGACGATGACAGGGGCGACGGGCGTCGGCGCGACTGGCGTGGCCGGCGTCACAGGCGTCACCGGCTGGACCACGACGACTGGCGCCGCGGGGATCTGCCGCGACAGCAGGTCGCCCACCTTGTTCTTCGACGCATCGAGGAAGCTGACCTTCAGGTGCGGCGCATCCAGGTCCGGCGTGCCGCCGGTGAAGGTGAAGGTGAACACCATGTTGTCGGTCAGCGCAATCGGCGTGCCCGAGATGCACAGCGCGGTGCCGGTACGCGAACCGCCGCCGCCGGCGCAGCCCTGTGCGTTCAGTTCCTTCGAACTCAGGCTCCAGGCAGTTGCGCCTTTCGGTGCGGCCGTCACCGACACGCTGCTGAAACTGCCGATGTCCTTCAGGCTCAGGGCGCCCAGCGAGGTGGCGCGACTCCAGTCGCCGCTGTGTTTCGCGGCGTCGATGTCGAGCGTCAGCACATTATTCGACCAGGTGGTCGTGAACACGACGTCCTGAAAGCGGAGCACGCCGGCTTGCGCGGTGCCGAGTCCTGCTGCCATGGCCAGGGCCAGGCTCATCTTGCGGAAAATGGGTTTCAAATGCGTTCCTTGACATGCCGGTCATCGGCGGATTCGATAAATAAATGCAACTTCAAGCCCGAATATTGCCGAATTTACTGATTTCAGTCAACAAGAAATTCATTGATAACAACAAAACTAGCTGAATAGCAACATCTTGCAACCCAGGGTGCATAGATTTTTATGATTGTTAATTATCAAACGCAAAGAATACCTATTCAGCATCGAAGGCATGTTCGCCAACACGGAGTGCGCCGCGAAGGCGCGATCGCTGTGGTACGAGGAGATGAAGCGCCAGCAGCTCAGCGTGCTCGACGGCGCGATCCTGCAGCGCAAACTCGCCGCCAGCGGCGCGCGCGGCGACCTCGAGTACCAGTCGCTCAAGGGCGCGGCACGCTTCGTCTTCGAAGTCGAACTGCTGAACCTGAACGGCAAGTGCGAACTGGACGGCGCGCTGAAGGACGTCGGCAACGGCGCCCTGGTGGCCAGGGTCAAGCTGCGCTTAGACAGCGTCGCAACGCGCGACGAGATGGACCGCCTCAGCCGCGCCCTGGTCGCGCGCCTGCTGCAGTCGCAGGTCGGCTGACCACAGCCTGAAAACACCATGCGGGCGCCGATTTGGGCGGCCCGGCGGTTCTGGGAGATAATGGCGGCTTGAAGCCGGCGATTTTCCCGGAGCCGCGCCCCCGCGCCGGCTCCATGCCGGCGCTTTCTATTTAGGATTCCCATATTATGTTGAGCTACCGCCACGCCTTCCACGCGGGTAACCACGCCGACGTCCTCAAGCATTTCGTTCAAGTGCAATTGCACGAGTACATGAACCAGAAGGACACCGCCTACACCTATATCGACACCCACTCGGGTGCCGGCGTGTATGCGCTCGACGGCAGCTTCGCCTCCAAGAATGCCGAGTTCGACACCGGCATCGGCCCGCTCTGGACCCGCACCGACCTGCCGCCGGCGCTCGCCGCGTACGTCAAGCTGGTCAAGGGCATGAACCCGAGCGGCAAGATGCGCTACTACCCGGGCTCGCCCTGGGTGGCCGACCAGATGACGCGTCCGGAAGACCGCCTGCGCCTGTTCGAACTGCATCCGGCCGACAGCAAGATCCTGGGGGATAATTTCCGCAAGGCGGACGCGCACAAGGCGGAGCAGGGCGAGCGCTCGCGCGGACGGCGCGTGATGATCGAGCGCGGCGACGGCTTCCTCAGCATGAAGGCGCTGCTGCCGCCGCCATCGCGCCGCGCGCTGGTGCTGATCGACCCGCCCTACGAGATGAAGGACGACTACCGCAAGGTGAAAGATGCGCTGGAAGACGCCCTCGGGCGTTTCCCGAGCGGCATCTTCGCCGTCTGGTACCCGGTGCTGCAGCGCATGGAGTCGCGCCAGTTCGCCGACCGCCTGAAACGCCTGCCGGCCAAGGAGTGGCTGAACGTGACGCTGACCGTGTCGACGCCCGGCCCCGACGGTTTCGGCTTGCACAGCAGCGGCATGTTCATCCTGAACCCGCCGTACACGCTGGAACCGATGCTGCGCGAAGTGATGCCCTACCTGGTCAAGGTGCTGGGCAAGGATGCGGGCGCGACTTTCGTCATCGAACGCGGCACCCAGGTGACCGGTGCGGCCGCCGCCCGGGTCGGCGCCGGCGGCACCGCGCGCCAGCCGGTCGGCAATGCGCGCCGTGCCAGCCCGCTGTCGGGCACCGGCAGCCTGCGCCTGCCGGGCCAGGCCGCGGCGGCGCGTGCCGAAGCGGCCCCTGCCGACACGCGCCGTCCGGATGGCGCGGCGGCCAGCAAGGTGGGCGCCTCCGAGCGCGCCCGCCGCTTCTCGCGTTCGGAAGGCGCCGCGCCGGCCGCCGATGCACGTCCGAAGAGTGCCGGTGCCCGTCCGGAACGCGCCACCAGCGGCCGTCCGACGTCGGGCCGTCCGGATGCACGCACTCCGGCGCTTGGCACCGGCCCGGCACGCCCGCGCAAGCGCAGCTAATCTGCCGGCTCGCCGGGCGCCGCGCGCGCCCGGCTTTCCCGTTGACGTGATGTGAGAACCCGTCCGCATGGGCGCGAGCGGGTCATTTTCGCAACGCGGCCGTCGCTCGTTTCGATGTAAAAATGTAAAGATTGATGCGATGGTGTATAGTCGGAAGAGGTGCGCAACCATGCGCGCGCGTATTGCTGCGCCCACGTGCCTGCTGCGCAGCAAACGTTTTCAGGAGTCAACATGCTTGCCGAAGTAAGGACCGTATCGACAACGATGCTGTCCGACGAATTTTTCCTGGCGCGCCAGCCGATCCTGGGGCGCGACCAACGTCTGGTTGCTTACGAGCTGCTGTTTCGCGCAGCCGGCGAGCACGACGACGCACGCCTGACGGACGGCGCCGCTGCCACGGCAGCGGTGATTTCCCACGCTTCCCAGCTCGGCCTCGAGCAAGTTGTCGATAACAAGCTTGCCTTCGTGAATGTCGACGAGAACGTGCTGATGAGCGACTACGTGCGTTTCCTGCCGCCTAATAAGGTTATCCTCGAAATTCTCGAAACCGTCAAGCCGACCGAGCCGTTGCTGGCGCGCGTGGCAGTGCTGAAATCGCTCGGCTTCAAGTTCGCCCTCGACGATGTCGTCAACCATACCGAGGAGGTCGAAAAGCTCCTCGGGTTGGTCGATATCGTGAAAGTCGACTTGCAGGGCGTGGCGCCGGAAGCCCTGGCGCATCTGGCCGCCTCCCTGCGCAAGACCGGCAAGAAGATGCTGGCCGAAAAGGTCGAAACCCAGCAGGAGTTTCGCGCCTGCCTGGAACTCGGTTTCGATTACTTCCAGGGCTATTATTTCGCGCGCCCAGTGATCCTCAGCGGCCGCAAGATCACGCCCTCCGAAATGGTGATCCTGCACCTGCTCGAACTGATCAATTCGGACGCCGACGACGCCGCGATCGAAACCTATGTCAAGCGCGATCCCCTGATCAGCCTGAACCTGCTGCGCCTGGTAAACAGCCGCGCCTCCAAGCCCGGCAACCGCATCGAATCGATCGCCGAGGCCCTGGTCAAGCTGGGGCGCAAGCAATTGCGCCGCTGGCTGCAAATCCTGATGTTCGCCGCGCCCGGCAGCAAGGTCGAACTCAATTCGCCGCTGCTGCAGCTGGCCACCACGCGCGGCAAGCTCCTTGAGCTGATGTCGCTGCAGGTGCGCCCGGGCAACGTGGTCGGCGCCGAGCGCGCCTTCACGGCCGGCATCATGTCGCTGGCCGACGCCCTGTTTTCGATGCCGATGGCCGATATCCTCGAGAATGTCGAGCTGGCCGAAGACGTGCGCGCGGCGCTGCTCGAGCGCGCGGGCGACCTGGGTGCGATGCTCGACGTGGTCGAGCGTTTGGAAAAAGCCGATACCGGCCGCCAGTTCACCGCGGCCTTACGCAAGCTCGGCCTGACCTCGAAGCAGGTGCGCGAGATCGAGCTGGCGGCTTTTGACTGGGTGCGCGAGCTGGTGCACGACGCGGGTTGATGCAGGATGTAGGGTGGGCGGCTCGACTGTTAACGATGCAAGCACACGACTCTTGCGCCGCCCACGCGTTCAACGCACGCTGGCATCTTCGCGTCGTTTCACGGGCTGGTTGAACGCGTGGGCGGCACTCGCGCCGCCGTGCAATCACGCACCGCGGTGTAGCCGCCCACCCTACGGTAAGGAACGGCCGTGTCTGCGGTCTTACTGCCCCAGGAACAAAAACACCGTCGGCTTCTTGTGAAAGTCTGGCATCTTCCCCGCGCCCAGCTGCGCCTTCCACTTGGTCGCCGTCATCGTGCGCACCGATTCGGTTGCCAGCGACAAGTCGGTCGCCACGCACACCAGCGTTCCCGGCTGGCAGCTCGCCACCAGGGCTTCGAGCATTTGCCCGTTGCGATACGGCGTTTCGATCAGCAATTGGGTCTGCTTCTCCAGCCGCGAGCGCGTTTCCAGTTCGCGGATGCGCTTGGTGCGTGCCGCGGCGTCGGTGGGCAAATAGCCGTTGAAGGCAAAGCTCTGCCCGTTCAGGCCGCTCGCCATGACGGCCAGCAGCAGCGACGAGGGGCCGACGAGAGGGCGCACCGTCACGCCATGCTGATGCGCCAGGCGCACCAGGTCGGCGCCCGGATCGGCCACGGCCGGCACGCCTGCTTCCGAGACCAGCCCGGCGTCTTCCCCGGCCAGCAGCGGCGCGAGCAGCTGTGCCAGCGCCGCCGCGGGCGTGTTGACGTTCAGTTCGGCAATGCGGATCTCCTGCAGCGGTTTCGCCAGCGGGTGGTCGATTGCAATCAATTTCAAAAAGGCGCGCGCGGTCTTCGCATTTTCGGCGACAAAATAACCGAGCTGGGAAGTGATCGCCTGCACCTGGCCGGGCAGGACCTGGGACAGGGCGCCGGGCGCGGCATCGGTGGGGCCTAGGGTGTTCGGAATCAGGTAGAGGGTGCCGGGCATGAGTCAGGAAAAAAAGGGTTAAACGCCGAAGAAAGCCACGCCGGCGCGGCGCAGCATGCCGGTCAAGGCGATCAGGGGCAGGCCGGTGAGGGCGGTCGGGTCGGAAGAGTCGATGCGTTCGATGAGGGCGATGCCCAGGCCCTCGTTCTTGGCGCTGCCGGCGCAGTCATAGGGCTGTTCGATGCGCAGGTAGGCGTCGAGTTCGGCGTCGGGCAGGTCGCGGAAACGCACGAAGACCTGCACGTTTTCAACTTGCACATGTTCCGACTGCCCCGCGGCGCTGACGCGTCCGTCCCACAGGCAGAGCGCCGTATGGAACACGACCTCGCGTCCACGCATGGTTTGCAATTGCGCCAGCGCGCGGGCGTGGTCGCCCGGTTTGCCGATCTGCTCGCCGTCCAGGGTGGCGACCTGGTCGGAACCGATCACGAGCGCCCCCGGATAGTGGCGGGCAATTGCTTCGGCCTTGGCCCGCGCCAGGCGCAGGGCGGTCTCTTGCGGGGCTTCGCCGGCGCGCGGCGTCTCGTCGATATGGGGTGCGATTGCCTCGAAAGGCAGGTGCAGGCGGCCCAGCAATTCACGCCGGTAGCTGGAGCTCGACGCTAAAATCAGGCGCGTTACGGTAGAACTTGGTATCATGTGCGCGCTCAAGGAATCTATAAGAAAAACAGATGGATGACGCCTCCCGGCAAGCAATGCTGATGAATGCGGCAGAGCAGGGCGCCAGGGCCGTGAATCACAGCAACAGCCAGGGGCGTCAGGACCAAAAAAACGCGCCAAGTCTTTGACTGCGCGTGGATAACCCTGTTATTATCGCAGGTTTTCCGGGGACGTTTTCTGCAATGAGCGCTTTTGTCATCGACGCTTTTGAATTTTGCCGGACCAACGGCCACCGCGAAGGGGTCACCCCGCTGACGGAGATGCCCCGCCTCGCCGCCGATTGCGCGAACGACAGCGGCGCGATCACCTGGTCGATCCAGGGCGGCACGACGCCGCAGGATTATCCGACGATGACCTTGTCTGTCGAAGGTACCGTCCAGCTGGTATGCCAGCGTTGCCTGGCCCCGTTCGATTACCACATGGACTCGGCGACCCAGCTGGTGCTGGGGCGTGACGACGAGGAAGCCGATGGCATGGAAGAAGTCCTCGACGATGAAAGCATCGACGTGATCGTCGGCAGCCACGCTGCCGATATCCGCGAGCTGCTCGAGGACGAAGCACTGCTGGCCCTGCCGCAGTCGCCGAAACACGAGGTATGTCCGAGCACGCCGCTGCTCGACAACCTGAAGTCTGAAAAGGTCTCGCCGTTTGCCGGCTTGAAGAACCTGAAATCCGAATAAGCAGTTTGCAGTAAAGCAGTTGTAGTCAGACGCGTGCACAGTCGAGTATGTCAGGGCAGCGTTACAAACATGTCGGCAATCGTGAGATTGCCGGTGGGATACTCGATGTGCATGTTTTTGCAAATCGATTGTGTTAGAATTTTAGAACTTTAGTATTAGGAGTCATCATGGCAGTTCAGCAGAATAAGAAGTCCCCATCGAAGCGCGGTATGCACCGCTCGCACGATTTCCTGGTTGCCCCTAACCTGGCAGTCGAGCCTGTGACCGGTGAAACCCACCTGCGCCACCACATCAGCCCGAACGGCTTTTACCGTGGTCGCAAAGTCCTGAAGACCAAGAACGACGAGTAATCGCCGTCTTGTTTTTCTGTACCATGAAAGCGGTGCAACGTATGTTGAGTGCGTGGCGCCGCTTTTTCTTTGTCCCCGGTCGCCGATGTTCGCGCACCATTACGGTTTCTGTCCCGGACCGGCATGCGTTTAATTCGCGTATGCGTCTTGCCGCCACCACCGCGTGAGCGCAGTTGCACCCCCCCACAGATGACAATTAAAATATCCATCGACTGCATGGGCGGAGACCACGGTCCTTCCGTTACCATCCCGGCAGCCCTGTCCTTCCTCAAGCAACAGCCGGAAGCCGAACTGATTCTCGTCGGCGTCGAAGAGGCAATCCGCGCCGAGCTGAAAAAACACCACGCCGGCGCCAATCCGCGCCTGACGGTCAAGCACGCCTCCGAAGTCGTGGAGATGGACGATCCGATCGAAGTGGCCCTGCGCCGCAAAAAAGATTCCTCGATGCGCGTCGCGGTCGAGCTGGTCAAGGACGGCAGCGCCCACGTCTGCGTCTCGGCCGGCAATACCGGCGCCCTGATGGCCGTCTCGCGCTATGTGCTCAAAACCATGGCCGGCGTCGACCGCCCGGCGATCTGCTCGATCCTGCCGAACCAGAAAAACGGTCCGACCTATATGCTCGACCTGGGCGCGAACGTCGACTGCAGCCCGCACCACCTGCACCAGTTCGCGATCATGGGCTCGGTCCTGTTCGCGGCCATGGAAGGCCGGCAGCCGACGATTGGCCTGCTGAACGTGGGTACCGAAGAAATCAAGGGCAATGACGTCGTGAAGGAAACGGCGCTGCTGCTGCGCGCCGACCACGAGCGCGGCGCCCTGAATTTCTACGGCAACGTCGAAGGCAACGACATCTTCAAGGGTACGGCCGACGTCGTCGTCTGCGATGGTTTCGTCGGCAACGTCACGCTCAAAGCCATCGAAGGCCTGTCGCGCTTCATGAAGTCGGTCTTCAAGCAAAGTGCGCTGTCGATGCTCGGCGCACTGATCGCGCGCGGCGCCCTGAAGAAACTCAATCCCGAGCGCTACAATGGCGCCGGTTTGCTCGGCCTGAAGGGCCTGGTCTTCAAGAGCCACGGCGGCGCCAATGCGTACGCCTTCGAATGGGCCATCCGGCGTGCTTTCGATGCGGCGAAAAATAATGTACAAGAGCAGCTGTCGGCGATGATCGCCGAACTCATGCCAGAAACGCCTGACGCCCAGCGGCAGGTTTGATAGACGACGGAATTCGGGTGGAGATGTAATGACTGTCTACAGCAAAATCATCGGCACCGGCAGCTATTTGCCGGCGCGCAGGGTCACCAACGAGGAGCTGGCCGCTGAACTGGCCGCCAAGGGCATCGAGACCTCGGACGAGTGGATCGTGTCGCGCAGCGGCATTTCCGCGCGCCACTACGCCGCAGCCGACCAGAATTCCTCCGACCTCGCGGTCGAAGCCGCGCAGCGCGCGCTCGAGATGGCCGGCAAGGCCCCGGGCGAGATCGACATGGTCATCGTCGCCAGCTCGACCCCGGACTTCCAGGGCAGCTTCCCGAGCACGGCCTGCATCGTCCAGCAAAAGCTGGGCATGGCCAACCACAGCGCGGCCTTCGACGTGCAGGCCGTCTGCAGCGGTTTCGTCTACGCGGTCGCGACCGCCGACGCCTTCATCAAGTCGGGCATGCACAAGACGGTGCTGGTGATCGGCTCGGAGGTGTTTTCGCGCATCCTGAATTTCGAAGACCGCACCACCTGCGTGCTGTTCGGCGACGGCGCCGGCGCCGTGGTGCTGAGCGCCTCGAGCGAGCCGGGCATCCTGGCCTCGAAACTGCATGCCGACGGCACCCATGCCGACATCCTGTCGATCCCGCCAAGCCCGGCCGGCAGCGCCGCCAGCGGCGGTTTCCTGCACATGGATGGCCAGGCCGTGTTCAAGCTGGCCGTCACCGTACTCGAAGAAGTCGCCAACGAAGTGCTCGATGCCGCGCAAATGGCGCCGGCCGACGTCGACTGGCTGATCCCGCACCAGGCGAATATCCGCATCATGAAGAGCACCGCCAGGAAACTCGGCCTGCCGCTCGATCGCATGGTCGTCACGGTCGACGAGCACGGCAACACCTCGGCCGCCTCGATTCCGTTGGCGCTTGACCTTGCGGTGCGCGATGGTCGCATCAAAGCAGGCGACAATATCCTGATGGAAGGCGTCGGCGGCGGCTTTACCTGGGGCGCGATTCTGGCGCGCATGTAAGGCGCAGCGCTAAGCGCGCGCCACGTCCTCGAATTCACAAGGAACATAATAAGATGAGCAAATTCGCATTCCTGTTTACCGGCCAGGGCGCACAAGCGGTCGGCATGCTGAACGGCTTCGCCGGCAATGCCGTCGTCGACCAGACCGTGGCGGAAGCCTCCGAGGCGCTCGGCATGGACCTGGGCCGCCTGATCGCCGAAGGGCCGAAGGAAGACCTCGACCTCACCACCAACACCCAGCCGGTCATGCTGACCGCGGCCGTGGCCGTCTACCGCGCCTGGATCGCCGCCGGTGGCCCGGCGCCATCGATTGTCGCCGGCCACAGCCTGGGCGAATACTCGGCCCTGGTCGCCGCCGGCGTGATCGATTTCAAGGACGCGGTGCCGCTGGTGCGCTTCCGCGCCCAATCGATGCAGGAAGCGGTGCCGGTCGGGCAGGGCGGCATGGCCGTCGTGCTGGGACTCTCCGCCGACGACGTGCGCGCCGTCTGCCTGGAAGCGGCCCAGGGCGAAGTGGTGGAAGCCGTGAATTTCAACGAGCCGACCCAGATCGTGATCGCCGGCCACGCCGCGGCAATCGACCGCGCCTGCGAGATCGCCAAGGCCAAGGGCGCCAAGCGCGCCATGAAGCTGTCGGTGTCGGCGCCGTTCCACTCGTCGCTCCTGAAACCTGCTTCGGACCGGCTGCGCGAGTACATGGAAAAACTGAACTTCAACGCGCCGCGCATCGATTTGATCAACAACGTCGATGTCGCTATCCTGAAAGACCCGGAAGCGATCAAGGATGCCCTGGTACGCCAGGCCGCAGGTCCCGTGCGCTGGGTCGAGACGATGCAGAAGATGGCGGGCGAGGGCGTTACCCAGGTCATCGAATGCGCCCCGAGCAAGACCCTGATCGGCATGGCGAAACGCATCGATCCGGTGCTGGTGGGCGAAGCGCTGACTGACCAGGCCGCGATCGATCGCGTGCTGGAAAGCATTAAGGGCGCCTGAGCCCCTGTTATAGATAAGGAAAAGAATTACATGAATCTGGAAAACCAAGTCGCTCTCGTCACCGGTGCCTCACGCGGCATCGGCAAGGCCATCGCACTCGAGCTGGCCCGTCAGGGTGCAAAAGTCGTCGGTACCGCCACCAGCGAATCCGGCGCGGAAGCGATCACGGCCTACCTGGCCGAGTTCGGCGGTAAGGGCCTCGTGCTGGACGTCACCGATGCGGCGCGCTGCACGGCCGTTATGGACGAAGTGCAAAAAACTTTCGGCACCGTCGGCATCCTCGTGAACAACGCCGGCATTACCCAGGACAACCTGGCCATGCGCATGAAGGACGAGGAGTGGGAGAGCGTGATCGCGACCAACCTCACCGCCGTCGGCCGCCTGTCGCGCGCCGTGTTGCGCGGCATGATGAAGGCCAAGGCTGGCCGCATCATCAACATCACCTCGGTGGTGGCCTCGTCGGGCAATCCTGGCCAGATGAACTACGCCGCCGCGAAAGCGGGCGTGGAAGGCATGGCGCGCGCCCTGGCCCGCGAAATCGGCAGCCGCAACATCACCGTCAACTGCGTCGCGCCCGGTTTCATCGATACCGACATGACCCGTGGTTTGGGCGAAGGCCAGCACGAAGCGCTGCTCACGCAAATCCCGCTGGGCCGCCTCGGCCAGCCGGAAGACATCGCCCATGCGGTGGCCTTCCTGGCCGGTCCGACCGCCGCCTATGTCACCGGTACTACGCTGCACGTGAATGGCGGCATGTACATGAATTGATGCAAAAGCCGCGAATAGGGGGCGGTCGATTACATTGACCCGTTTTTGAATCGCGGCAGGATCTCATCTTTTAGCAGGAGTTCCGGTCGAATTAGCGTCACACGCCGAAACTAGTTTTTCAGCGCGCAAACCTGATAAAATGCGCGCACTTTCCGCAACACATACCTAATGGAGCCATAACATGTCGGATATCGAACAACGCGTTAAAAAAATCGTCGCTGAGCAACTGGGTGTTGCAGAAGCCGACATCAAAATCGAGTCGTCGTTTGTTGACGACCTCGGCGCTGATTCCCTGGACACCGTCGAACTGGTGATGGCCCTGGAAGACGAATTCGAAATGGAAATCCCTGACGAACAGGCTGAGAAAATCACCACCGTCAAGCAGGCAATCGACTACGCAACTGCGCACGTCAAGGCCTAAGCTGTTTTAGTTTTCGGGAGAATCGCTTGAGCCGTTCACGCAACCGCCGCGTCGTCATTACCGGCCTGGGCTGTATTTCACCTATCGGCAATAACATCGCCGACACGTGGAGCGCAGCGCTGGCTGGCAAGTCGGGCATTGCCAACATCACCAAGTTCGATGCAGCGCCATTTTCGACCCGCTTTGCGGGCGAAGTCAAAGGCTTCAATATCGAGGATTTCATCCCCGCCAAGGAAGCCCGCAACATGGATACCTTCATCCATTTCGGCATGGCAGCGGGTATTGAGGCGCTGAAGGACTCGGGCCTCGAAGTTACTGAAGAAAACGCCGACCGCATCGGCGTGATCGTCGGTTCGGGTATTGGCGGCTTGCCGCGGATCGAAGAGCAGAAGGACGAGTACGACAAGCGCGGCCCACGCCGCATTTCGCCGTTCTTCGTGCCGGCGTCGATCATCAACATGATCTCGGGCGACCTCTCGATCAAATACGGCCTGCGTGGTCCGAACCTGGCCATCGTCACGGCCTGCACCACGGGCCTGCACTGCATCGGCGCGGCTGGCCGCCTGATCGAATACGGCGACGCCGACGTGATGATCGCCGGCGGTGCCGAGTCGACCATCTCGCCGCTGGGCCTGGGCGGTTTCGCCTCGGCACGCGCACTGTCGTCGCGCAACGACGATCCGGCCACGGCTTCGCGTCCCTGGGACCGCGACCGCGACGGCTTCGTGCTGGGCGAGGGCGCCGGTGTCATGGTGCTGGAAGAATACGAGCACGCCAAGGCGCGCGGCGCGAAGATCTACGCCGAGCTGCTCGGCTTCGGCATGAGCGCGGATGCGAACCACATCACCGCGCCGATGGAAGACGGCAGTGGCGCGAGCCGCTGCATGGTGTCGGCCATGGGCAATGCCGGGATCAATCCCGACCAGGTGCACTATGTGAATGCGCACGGTACCTCGACCCCGCTGGGCGACCTGGCGGAAGTGCAGGGCATCAAGCGCACCTTCGGCGACCATGCCCACAAGCTGGCGGTCAACTCGACCAAGTCGATGACCGGCCACTTGCTGGGCGGCGCAGGCGGACTCGAGTCGGTGTTCACGGTGCTGGCGATCCACAACCAGATCTCGCCGCCGACCATCAACATGTTCAACCAGGATCCGGCCTGCGATCTCGATTTCGTGGCCAACACGGCGCGCGACATGCAGATCGATTATGCCGTGAAGAACTCGTTTGGTTTCGGCGGTACCAACGGTACCCTCGTCTTCGCCAAAGTTTAAATTAAGGTTCTGAACCTGCTGCGTCCGGTCCTGTCTAACAACGGATCGGACGCCTGACCCTGCCGCACCCCGCGCGCGGCAGGCGTTCCGTTTTACTTTTCCTCCATACCCGTGTCCCTTGCCGTGTCCGCACGCGTTGCGCCGTCACGCCTTCTGCGCACAGCGCTCCTGCTGTTCGCGCTGGCGCAGCTGTGCGCGGCCGTCCTGGTCGGCCTGGTGTTGCCCGAACGCGTCGCCGGTGCGGCGTTTTGCGCCGCTTTTTTCCTGCTTGCAGCACTCGCTTCCTTGCGCGGATGGGCTGGCGCGACAAAGACGCACCGGATTGATGTATCTGGAACCGGCACCCTGCACCTGACGGTACAACAACGGATGGGGGCCGAAGCGCTGGCGTCCAGCGGCACCGTCGTCAGGCTGTTGCCCGCCACACTCATCTGGCCCTCGCTCTTGCTCTTGCACCTGGCCGATGAAAGCGGACACAAGCACATCGTAGCGGTTCTGCGCGACAGCCTGGCGCCCTTTGAATACCGGGCGCTGCGCGTTGCAATCGGCACCTTGTGCAGGCGCCATGAACGTGCAGCACCGACAACCGAAATACTTTGAACTTATTGCAGTCAGCCAACTCTTAGGCTGGAGAGGCCTCAAAAAACCGTAGCAAGCGCAAGAATTTTTTGGTCGTGCTCCGCGGCGCATGCTTGCCGAACGCAAGGGCGGCGAGCATCGCAGGGTCGGGCAAGTCACCAAAAATTTCCTCGCGCGGCAGGTTTTTCGACAGCTCTCCGGCCGGGTGTGCAAGGGGCACGGTCAGTGACAACAGAACGCGAGGGTGATCAACTGCTGGTTGAACGCGTCCAGGCCGGTGACAGGGGGGCGTTCGACTTATTGGTGGCGAAGTATCAGCGCAGGCTGATGCGTTTGGTGTCGCGCCTCGTGCACGACCCCGCCGAAGCTGAAGATGTGGTGCAAGAAACCTTTATTAAGGCTTTTCGGGCCTTGCGCCATTTTCGCGGTGAATCGGCGTTTTATACTTGGCTCTACAGAATAGGCATTAACACCGCAAAGAATTATCTCGTCACACAAGGCAGGCGCGCGCCGACCTCGACCGAGGCCGATACGGAACGTGCCGAAGGGTTTGACGATGCGGACAGCTTGCGCGACATAAACACGCCGGAATCGGTGTTGGCGAGCAAGCAGATCGCGTACACGGTCAACGCAGCAATGGAAGCATTGCCGCTCGAATTGCGGACTGCGATCGTTTTGCGCGAAATTGAGGGTTTGAGCTACGAGGAAATCTCGGAAGTGATGGCTTGTCCGATTGGAACGGTGCGCAGCAGGATATTTCGCGCACGCGAAGTCATCGCCGAAAAATTAAAGCCTTTGCTTGATTTTCCGGCTGACAAACGTCGGTAGCGAAGGTGGTCGCAAACGAGCCCTGAGCAGGTGCAGCACCGGGTTAGCCGAGGTTCCCTAAACCTTGGCATGTTGGATCACACAGCTATGGACTACCGATGGACACGAACAAAAAGAACCGCGAACGTATCTCCGCCCTGAGCGACGACGCGTTGCCGAAGGACGACCACGAGCTGGCCTGCGCAGCCCTGCGCACGGCCGATGGAATAGCAGCGTGGGAAGTGTATCACCTGATCGGTGACGCCCTGCGCACGGGAGAGTCTGCCGACCTGTCGCCCGGCTTCGCGGCACGCCTGTCCGCGCGCCTGGCCGACGAGCCGCTGCACCCGCGCCGCCCGGTCGCCGAGCTCGAGCGCGCCAAGCAGCCGGCGGCGCTGGCGGCGTCGACCCCGGGCTCCTGAAGTCCGCCAGGTCTGCGCGTCCCTGCGGGTGCAATGCCCGCCGGGCTCGTTTCCACCCAAGCCACAGGTTGGACCAGTATCGCCGGCGCAGCGCCGGTCTTCCATCGTGGTGCATCCGCGCCAGATTGCAGCTTGCAGGGCGCCTGAACGGCCAACGGCCGGGATGCGCGACAAGACGCCGGGTTTTGGCTTACCATAACGTCAATCCCGTCCTCACTCCCTGACTCTCATGACAAGCAAAAATTTTGCTGGTGCAGTCCTGTCGGCCCTGCTGTTGACGGGCGCCGGCCTTTTCCTTCCCCCTGTCGCCCATGCCGCCGCGCCGGTCCCGACGCCGGTGGTCACGGGTTTGCCCGATTTCTCCGACCTGATCGACAAGGCCGGCCCCGCGGTCGTCAACATCCGCACCACCGAGCGCGTGCGCATGGGACAGGGTGGGCCGGGCGAGGAAGAAATGCAGGAATTCCTGCGCCGCTTCTTCGGCCAGCCGATCCCGCGCCGCCGTTCGCCCCAGCCGCAGCAGGAAGAGGAGGAAGTGCAGCGCGGGGTCGGCTCCGGCTTCATGGTGTCCGACGACGGCTATGTGCTGACCAATGCGCACGTGGTCGAGGGCGCCGACGAGGTCACGGTCACGCTGACCGACCGCCGCGAATTCAAGGCCAAGGTGCTCGGGGCGGACCGCCGCTCCGACGTCGCCCTCTTGAAAGTGAACGCCACGAACCTGCCTTACCTGCGCACCGGCGACTCGAGCAAGATCCGGGTCGGCGAATGGGTGATCGCGATCGGCTCGCCCTTCAACCTCGACAACACCGTCACGGCCGGCATCATTTCGGCCAAGTCGCGCGACACCGGCGAATATCTGCCGCTGATCCAGAGCGATGTCGCCGTCAATCCGGGCAATTCGGGCGGCCCCCTGATCAACATGCGCGGCGAAGTCATCGGCATCAATTCGCAGATCGCCACGCTCTCCGGCGCGTACAACGGCATTTCGTTCGCGGTGCCGATCGACGAAGTCATGCGCGTGGCCGACCAGCTGAAGAAAACCGGGCGCGTCACGCGCGGGCGCCTGGGCGTGCAGATCAGCGAAGTCACGCGCGACGTGGCCGAGTCGCTCGGCCTGGGCAAGGCGCGCGGCGCCGAAGTGTCGATGGTCGAAGCAGGCGGGCCGGCCGAGAAGGGCGGGATCAAGGTCGGCGACATCATCCTCAAGTTCAATGGCGCGCCGATCGAAACTACGCGCGACCTGCCGCGCCTGGTGGGTGCGGCCAAAGTCGGCACCCGCGCCAGCGTCACCGTCTGGCGCCGCGGCGCCCAGCTCGAGGTGCCGGTCACGATCGTCGCGCTCGATGACGAAAAAGCCGTTGCGGTCAAGCCGCAGCCGGGCAAGAGCACCCCTGGCGCGGCGCCGAACCCGCTGGGCCTGGCCGTGTCGAACCTGAGCGCGGAACAGCGCCGCGGCCTGAAGCTCGAGGGCGGCGTGGTGGTCGATGCCTCCGAGGGCAGGGCAGCCAGCGCCGGCGTGCGTCCGGGCGACCTGATCCTGCAAATGAACAATGTCGAGATCAAGGACGCGGCCCAGTTCAATGGCCTGGCTGCCAAATTGGACCCGAAAAAGAGCGTGGCGGTGCTGGTGCGGCGCGATAACGTGACGCAGTACCTCGTCATCAAACCGGGCAAGTGATGCAATTTACGCTTTACTCGCGCAGCTACTGCCACCTTTGCGACGACATGCTGGCGGCCTTGCAGGCGCTGGCGCCCGCGGGGCAGCCATTCACGGTCGAGGTCATCGACGTCGATGCCGACCCGGCCCTGGTCGAACGCTTCGACGAGCTGGTGCCGGTGCTCTACGGGCGGCTCGACGAGCCCGAGCTGTGCCACTACTTCCTCGACGAAGCCGCCGTGCGCGGGTACCTCTTGGGCCGGACGGAAACGCCGGCATAGGGCCCCAGCGCCGCCCCGGCGGCCCGCCTAGCCGATTTCCGGGCTTTCTACCCCGAAATCCGGTAAAATGCCTGGTTTGGAAAAGCTTTGGTCGCCCGTACATGGCTTAGTCCCTCGCATGATCACGTTGAGATAAGGCGCTCGCCTGGGGAGGAACAGCCCCACACGAAGCGCCTTTTTCGTATTGCGCCGGCAGTTTGCGGCGCCGGCCGGCCACCCGTCAGCGGCCTCGCCCCTTTTTGGTTTTGAGCTTTGTTAATGAACAACATACGTAACTTCTCCATCATCGCCCACATCGACCACGGTAAATCGACCCTGGCCGACCGCATCATCCAGCTGTGCGGCGGCCTGTCGGACCGCGAAATGGACGCGCAGGTGCTCGACTCGATGGACCTGGAGCGCGAGCGCGGCATCACCATCAAGGCGCAGACCGCTGCCCTGCAATACAAGGCGCGCGACGGCCAGGTCTACAACCTGAACCTGATCGATACCCCGGGCCACGTCGACTTCAGCTACGAAGTCTCGCGCTCGCTGTCAGCCTGCGAAGGCGCGCTGCTGGTCGTCGACGCTTCGCAAGGCGTCGAGGCGCAGACGGTGGCCAACTGCTACACCGCGCTGGATCTCGGCGTGGAAGTGGTGCCGGTCCTGAACAAGATCGACTTGCCGCACGCCGACCCGGACAACGCCAAGAAGGAAATCGAAGACGTCATCGGCATCGACGCGGCGGAAGCGGTCATGTGCTCGGCCAAGTCGGGCCTGGGCGTGGAAGACGTGCTGGAAGATTTGATCAAGCGCGTGCCACCGCCAAAGGGCGACGTCGATGCGCCGCTGCAGGCCCTGATCGTCGACTCCTGGTACGACCCGTATGTCGGCGTCGTGATGCTGGTGCGCGTGGTCAACGGCACCCTGCGCCCGAAAGACAAGATCCTCCTGATGGCGACCGAATCGGTGAACCTGGTCGAAAGCATCGGCGTCTTCACGCCGCGCTCGGTCTCGCTGCCGACCCTGTCCGCAGGCCAGGTGGGCTTCATCATCGCCGGCATCAAGGAACTGAAAGCCGCGAAAGTGGGCGACACCGTCACCCTGGCCAACCGTCCGGCGCCGGCGCCGCTGCCTGGCTTCAAGGAAGTCCAGCCGCAGGTGTTCGCCGGTTTGTTCCCGGTCGAATCGAACCAGTACGACGCGCTGCGCGACTCGCTGGAAAAGCTGAAGCTGAACGACGCGGCCCTGATGTACGAGCCGGAAGTGTCGCAGGCGCTGGGCTTCGGCTTCCGCTGCGGCTTCCTGGGTTTGCTGCACATGGAAATCGTGCAGGAACGCCTCGAGCGTGAATTCGACATGGACCTGATCACCACGGCGCCGACCGTCGTGTACGAGGTCGAGATGCGCGATGGCAGCATCCTGCGCGTCGACAATCCGTCGAAGATGCCGGAGCCGTCGAAGATCAACGAAGTGCGCGAGCCGATTGTCGACGTCAATCTCTACATGCCGCAGGAATATGTCGGCGCGGTGATGACGCTGTGTAACGGCAAGCGCGGCCTGCAGATGGACATGGCCTACCACGGCCGCCAGGTGAAATTGCACTACGAAATCCCGATGGCCGAAATCGTGCTCGACTTCTTCGATCGCCTGAAGTCGACCTCGCGCGGCTACGCCTCGATGGACTACGAGTTCAAGGAATACCGCTCGGCCGACGTGGTCAAGGTGGACATGCTCATCAACAGCGAGAAGGTCGATGCGCTGGCGATCATCGTGCACCGCGCCAACGCGCCTTACCGTGGACGCCAGGTGGCCGCCAAGATGCGCGAACTGATTCCACGCCAGATGTTCGACGTGGCGATTCAGGCCGCGATCGGCGCGACCATCATCTCGCGCGAAAACGTCAAGGCGCTGCGCAAGAACGTGCTGGCCAAGTGCTACGGCGGCGACATCAGCCGTAAAAAGAAACTGCTTGAGAAACAAAAAGCCGGTAAGAAACGCATGAAACAGGTCGGTTCCGTGGAAATTCCACAAGAAGCCTTCCTCGCCATCCTTCAAGTGGACGATAAATGAACCTGCAACCGATCCTGGGAAATTTCGCACTCATCTTATTCGTACTCACGGTCCTCACCGGCGTCATCTGGCTCTGGGACATCTTCGTCCTGGCCAAGCAGCGCCGCGCCGCCGCCGATGCCGCCCTGGCCGAGTACGATGCACGCACGGCCAAGTTGCTGGCCGACGGCATCAAGGTCGACAACAACGGCAACCGGGCCGCGCTGGAAGCAGGGCATTTGCGCCAGCCGACCTGGGTCGAGTATTCGGGCAGTTTCTTCCCTGTGATTGCAGCGGTGTTCTTCCTGCGCTCCTTCTTGTGGGAACCGTTCAAGATCCCATCGAGCTCGATGGTGCCGACCCTGCTGGTGGGCGACCTGATCCTGGTGAACAAGTACACCTATGGCATTCGCCTGCCGATCATCAACAAGAAGGTGATTCAGTTGAATGATCCGCAGCGCGGCGATGTCATGGTTTTCAAGTACCCGAAGGACATGAGCCAGGATTACATCAAGCGCGTCATCGGCGTGCCTGGCGACAAGATCACCTATGAAAACAAGCGCCTGAGCGTGAACGGCGTGCCGGTGCAGTACACGGCGCTGGACGACTACCTCGACGACGAGAAGCCGGTCTACCACAAGCAGCTCATCGAAAAGCTGCCGGGCAGCCAGCACCGCATCCTGAACACGGATATGGTGCGCTCGTTCAACCTCGACAGCGTGGAGAGCTTCCCGCAGCGCGAAGCCTGTGACTATTCCTATGACAAATTTACCTGTACTGTACCGGCAGGCAATTACTTCATGATGGGCGACAACCGCGACAACAGTTTGGACAGCCGTTACTGGGGTTTTGTCCCGGACAAGAATATTGTCGGCAAGGCCTTCCTGGTGTGGATGAACTTCGGCGATCCGAAGCGCATCGGCGGCATCAAGTAAGTTCGTTTGCGACATCCACAAGGAGAGAAGATGGTCGACCGCACCCCGGTTTCCCTGCGCAGGCAGGGCGGTATTTCGCTCACAGGGCTGATCCTGGTGCTGATGGTACTGGGCGCGTTTGCGCTCCTGGCCATCAAGATCGTGCCATCCTTCCTCGAGTACCGCGCCGTGCGTGACGGCATCGTGCGCGCGAAAGCGGTCGGCGGCAGCCCCGCCGAGATGCGCGAAGCCTTCGACAAGTACGCCGGCATCAACGACGTCGAGGCAGTGCGCGGGCGCGACCTCGTCATCAGCCGCGACGGTGCGGTTCCGGAAGTCAGCTTTGCCTACGAGAAGCGCATTCCGCTGACCGAACGCGCCACCCTGGTCATCGATTACGATGGCACGACCGACCCGAGCGGGGTCGTGGCGGCAAAAGCCGACTGATCCGCCAGCCGGCAGCCACGGGCGCAGGCAGCCGGCCTGGCGCCGGCGTCCAGGCGGACACATCACCATGGCGCGCGCCGCCCGGCGCCGTCCAACCGAGCAGCAAGCGCCGTCTTCGCGGCGGCCGTACTACAATACATCGACAATGAATCTTCAGTTATTGCAAACGCGCTTGGGTTACACGTTCCGGGATGCTGGCCTCTTGCAGCAGGCCCTGACACACCGCAGCCATAGCAGCCTGCATAACGAACGCCTCGAATTCCTCGGCGACTCGATCCTGAACTGCGTCGTGGCCTCCATTCTGTACGAGCGCTTCAGCCACCTCGACGAGGGCGACCTGTCGCGCCTGCGCGCCAACCTCGTCAAGCAGCAGTCGCTCTACGAAATCGCCCAGAAGCTCGAATTGTCGCAATTCCTGCGCCTGGGCGAAGGCGAGCTGAAATCGGGCGGTTTCCGCCGTCCCTCGATCCTGGCCGACACCCTCGAGGCCCTGCTCGGTGCGATTTTCCTCGACGCCGGTTTCGATGCCGCGCGCGACGCGATCCGCGCCTTTTACATTCCGCTGCTCGATACGGTCGATCCGCGCACCCTCGGCAAGGATGCCAAGACCCTGCTGCAGGAATTCCTGCAGAGCCGCAAGATCTCGCTGCCAACCTATAACGTCATCGCCACCCATGGCGCGGCCCACAGCCAGGAGTTCGAGATCGAATGCCTGGTGCCGAAGCTGAATATCCAGGTCTTCGGGCGCGGCGGCAGCCGCCGTGCCGGCGAACAGGCCGCCGCGCGCCTGGCGCTGGAAGTCGCCGAACAGGCGCTGCGCAAGACCCCGGCCGCCGGCCGCAAGGCCAAGCCGCGTGCCGCCCAGCTCAAGCTGGCCGGCATCGCCACCATCCAGGGCGAGGAGGCTGCCGATGCACCCGCAGTCGCGTCCTCCGCCGCCCCCACCAAACAGGCATGAACGAAGTATGAATACCGAACATAATCCAGACGACAATATTGATCCCGTGCATAACGCGGCCGAGGACAAGGCCATCACCGGCCGCGAAGAAGACGGGCAGGGCGCCGACCTCAACGCCTTCTTCAACGACCGCACCGATGCCAGCAAGGGCACCTCGGTCGAAGGCTTCCGTTGCGGCTACATCGCCATCGTCGGCCGCCCGAACGTGGGCAAGTCGACGCTGATGAACCAGCTGATCGGCGCCAAGGTGTCGATCACCTCGCGCAAGGCGCAAACCACGCGCCACCGCATCACCGGCATCCAGACCGTCGACGATGCCCAGTTCATCTATGTCGATACGCCTGGCTTCCAGACGCGTCATTCGAACGCACTGAACAAAACCCTGAACAAGACGGTCTCGAACACGCTCACGGCCTCGGACGTCGTCCTGTTCGTGATCGAGGCCGGCACCTTTGGCCCGGCCGACCAGCAAGTGCTCGACCTGCTGCCGAAGAACGTCCCGGTGATCCTGGTCATCAACAAGTCGGACCACATGAAGGACAAGGCGACCCTGATGCCTTTCGCCCAGAAAGTGGCGGCCTTGCGCGACTTCACGGCCATCGTGCCGGTCTCGGCCAAGTTGCGTTTCCAGATCGACTCGCTCGAGCGCGAGATCCGCAACCACCTGCCGGAAAACCCGCCGGTGTTCGGCGCCGACGACATCACCGACCGCAGCGAGAAATTCCTCGCGGCCGAGATCGTGCGCGAAAAAGTCTTCCGTCTGCTGGGCGACGAGCTGCCTTACACCAGCACCGTGATCATCGAGCAGTTCCTGCAAGAGGGCAACCTGCGCCGGATTTTCGCGGCGATCCTGGTCGAGCGCGATACCCATAAATCGATGATCATCGGTAACAAGGGCGCCCGCCTGAAAGAAATCTCGACCCAGTCGCGCCTGGACATGGAGAAGCTGTTCGGCGGCCCTGTGTACCTGGAGATCTGGGTCAAGGTCAAGTCCGGCTGGGCCGACAACGAAGCGGGCCTGCGCGCCTACGGCTACGAGTAAGCGTCGGAGGACTTCCCGACCGCATGACGAGCCCAGATCCAGACGCCAAGGCGACACCCGGTCACGCAGCCCAGGCGTCCAGCCTGCCTGCGGTGGCCGAGGCTCCCGCAGCCTATGCGGTCGCGGCCGCACCGGCGCCGCGCCGCAGCCGCGTCCCCGTGCGCGACACCCGCATCAATGGCCAACCGGCCTTCGTCCTGCACAGCTATCCCTATAAAGAAACCAGCCTCATCGTCGACCTGTTTACGCGCGACCATGGCCGCGTCGCGGTCGTGGCCAAGGGCGCGAAGCGGCCGCTGTCGAAGCTGCGCGGGGTGCTGCAAACCTTCCAGCCGCTCTCGGTGTCCTGGAGCGGCAAGTCCGAGCTGCGCACCCTGATCGACGCTGAATGGGTCGGCGGCATGCTGCCCATCGAGCGCAACGCGCTGCTGTGCGGCTTTTACCTGAACGAGCTGCTGGTCAAGCTGATCGCACGCGACGACCCGCACCGGGCATTGTTCGACCACTACATTTCGACGCTCAACGAGCTGGCGCACGACGAACCGGCACAAATTGCCTTGCGAAAGTTCGAACGGGCCTTACTTAAGGAAACAGGCGTCGCCGCCAACCTGGGACGTTCGACGACCACGCGCGAGGCGGTGCAGGTGGCGATCGACTACGTGGTCGATCCCGAAAAGGGTGCGCGCGAAGCCCGTGTTTCCGACGTCTGGCCGGTTGTCTCCGGCAAGACCCTGCTCGACATGGAGCGCGAAGACTACGCGGACCCGGCAACGCAGGCGCAAAGCAAGCAATTGATGCGCTTCCTGCTGGCGCACCACCTCGGCGGCGTGCCGCTGAACACGCGGCAGATTTTGATCGACCTGATGCAACTATAAAACCAATACCACCATGAGCTTCCTGCAACCCGTTGGCCAGGTCATCGACCTGGGCGTGAACATCGACCACATCGCCACCGTGCGCAATGCCCGCGGCACCGTCTATCCGGACCCGCTGCGCGCAGCCTTGCTCGCCGAGCAGGCCGGCGCCGACCTGATCACGCTGCACCTGCGCGAAGACCGGCGCCACATCAAGGATGCCGACGTACTGGCGATGCGCCCGCAGCTGGCCACGCGCATGAACCTGGAAGCGGCGGTCACGCAGGAGATGATCGATTTTGCCTGCCAGGTGCGCCCGCAGGACGTCTGCCTGGTGCCCGAACGGCGCGAGGAAGTCACGACCGAAGGCGGCCTGGACGTCATCCGCTATTTCAAGGAAGTCGAGACCGCGGTGAAGCAGTTGAAAGGCGAGGGCATCCGCGTCTCGCTCTTCATCGACGCCGACGAAGCGCAGATCGCGGCCGCCGCCCAGACGGGCGCGACCGTGATCGAGCTGCACACGGGGCGCTATGCCGAAGCCGAAGCCGAAGGCGAGGAAGCGCTGCGCGAACTGGAACGCATCAAGGCGGGCGCCGCCGCCGGCGTGCGCCATAACCTGGTCGTGAACGCAGGCCATGGCCTGCATTACACCAACGTGCAGGCGGTGGCCGCGATCCGCGACATCACCGAACTGAACATCGGCCACGCGATCGTCGCGCATGCGCTCTTCGCCGGCTGGGAAAACGCCGTGCGCGAAATGAAGGCCATCATGGTGGCGGCGCGCCTGGGCGTGTCGCTGGGCGCAAAATGATTTACGGTATCGGCACCGACATCGTCCAGATCTCGCGTGTCGAAGCGGCGCTCGCGCGCAGCGGCGAACGCTTCGCCGAAAAGATCCTCGGGCCGCAGGAACTCGAGAAATACCACGCACGGCGCGCCCGCAGCGAAGTGCGCGGCCTGCGCTTCCTGGCGACGCGTTTTTCGGCCAAGGAAGCGTTCTCGAAGGCCATTGGCCTGGGCATGCGCATGCCGATGACCTGGCGCTCGGCCCAGATGCTCAACGCCCCGAGCGGCAAGCCGACCATCGTCTGTAGCGGCGCGCTCGAGGAATTCATGCGACAGAACAAATTGACCGCCCAGGTGACGATCAGCGACGAGGCCGACTATGGTGTGGCTTTTGTGATCGTCACTCAGGAGGCGTAAGGGCTTTATCACCGTATGACCGAAGCGAATCAAGAAATCAGTCCCGACGCGCAGCCGGACGCGCGCGCCCACGTGCTCGCCACCGTGGCCAAGCTGCCCAACCTGCCGGGCGTGTACCGCTATTTCGACGCCAACGACGCCGTGCTGTATGTCGGGAAGGCGCGCGACCTGAAAAAGCGGGTGTCGAGCTATTTCCTGAAGAACGTGTCGAGCTCGCGCATTGCGATGATGGTCAGCAAGATCGCGCGCCTGGAAACCTCGGTCACGCACAGCGAGGCCGAAGCCCTGATCCTGGAAAACAACCTGATCAAGGCCTTGAAGCCGCGCTACAACATCTTGTTTCGCGACGATAAGTCCTACCCGTATTTGAAAATCACGAGCGGCGACTTCCCGCGCATGGCCTATTACCGCGGCGGGCTCGATCGCAAGAACCAGTATTTCGGTCCCTTCCCGAGCGCCTGGGCGGTGAAGGAATCGATGCAGATCCTGCAAAAAGTCTTCATGCTGCGCACTTGCGAGGACAGCGTGTTCGCCAACCGCACGCGCCCCTGCCTGCTGCACCAGATCGGGCGCTGCAGCGGCCCGTGCGTCAACCTGATCGACAAGGAAGAGTACAAGGTCGATGTCGAGAACGCCGCCAAGTTCCTGCGCGGACGCCAGACCGAGGTCATGGAAGACCTGCAGCACAAGATGCAGGGCTTTGCCGAGAAGCTGATGTTCGAGCAGGCCGCCGGCGTGCGCAACCAGATCCAGTCGCTCTCGCGCGTGCTGCACCAGCAAAGCATGGAAACGACCGGCGACGCCGACGTCGACGTCATCGCCGTGGTGGTGCAGGGCGGGCGCGCCTGCGTCAACCTGGCGATGATCCGCGGCGGGCGCCACCTGGGCGACCGCGCCTACTTCCCGACCCAGGTTGCCGAAGCGATTGCCGAGCTGTCGATCGAGTGCGAGGTGCTGGCCGCTTTCCTGGTCCAGCATTACACGGATAAATTCATCCCTGGCACCCTGATCCTGAATATCGAGTTCGACCAGCCGGAACTGATCGTGGCGCTGGCCGAGCAGTGCGGGCACCGCATCAACCTGATCTTCCAGCCGCAGGGGCAGCGCCGCCAGTGGCTTGAGCTCGCTCAAAAGGGCGCAGAGATCTCGCTCGCCCGCCTGCTGTCTGAACAAGGGTCGCAGCAGTCGCGCACGCGCGCGCTGGCCGAGGCCCTGGGGCTGGACGCGGCCGAACTCGAAACCCTGCGCATCGAATGCTTCGACATCAGCCACACGGCGGGCGAGGCGACGCAGGCGTCCTGTGTCGTGTTCCATCACCACGCCATGCAGAACTCGGAATACCGGCGCTACAACATCAACGGCATCACGCCGGGCGACGATTACGCGGCGATGCGCCAGGTGCTGATGCGCCGCTACGAAAAAGTGGTGGGCGGCGACGGCGTCATGCCCGACGTCGTGCTCGTCGACGGCGGCAAGGGCCAGGTCGAGATGGCGCGCCAGGTGCTGTCCGAGCTGGGGCTCGACATCGGCCTGATCGTCGGCGTCGCCAAGGGAGAAGGGCGCCGGGTCGGCCTTGAAACCTTGATCTTCGCCGACGGCCGCGCGCCCCAGGAACTGGGCAAGGAATCGGCCGCGCTGATGCTGGTCGCCCTGATTCGCGACGAGGCGCACCGCTTTGCCATCACCGGCATGCGTGCCAAGCGCGCCAAGACGCGCCAGGCCTCGCGCCTGGAAGAGATCGAGGGTA
The DNA here is from genome assembly GCF_059134155.1 of Massilia sp. FBCC-B171. Classification (NCBI taxonomy): domain Bacteria; kingdom Pseudomonadati; phylum Pseudomonadota; class Betaproteobacteria; order Burkholderiales; family Oxalobacteraceae; genus Massilia; species Massilia sp. FBCC-B171. Next base: position 2,102,574 of record NZ_CP101443.1, read on the forward strand.
TCGGCGCCAAACGCCGCCAGCGCCTGCTGGCGCGCTTTGGCGGCCTGCGCGGCGTGGTCGACGCCAGCGTCGAAGACCTGTGCCAGGTCGAGGGCATCTCGACCGCGCTGGCGGAAGAGATTTATCGGCAGCTGCATTGAATGGCTGCCATTGATCCGGCCCTGATCCTGGTGGCGCCGCCACGCCATCGACCTCAACTGGTTTAAAAAGCAATACCCATGTAGACTAGCGGCGCACGCTTTTTTCAACCGTAAGCCAGATCACCCCTTATGCCGCTTAACATCCCGATTCTCCTGACCTGGTTACGCGTAGCACTCATTCCCCTCGTTGTCGGCGTCTACTATCTCCCCCCACAATGGCTGCCGCATGCCGACCAGAACCTGGCAGCGACCGTCGTCTTTATCGTCGCCGCCATCACCGACTGGTTCGATGGCTTCCTGGCGCGCCGCTGGAACCAGACCTCCGCCTTCGGCGCCTTCCTCGACCCGGTCGCCGACAAGCTGATGGTCGCCGGCGCACTGTTGATCCTGATTCAGCTGCAACGCGTGGATGCGGTCATCGCCTTCATCATCATCGGCCGCGAAATCACGATCTCGGCCCTGCGCGAGTGGATGGCCGAAATCGGCGCGCGCAAGTCGGTCGCCGTCAGTTCGCTGGGGAAGGTGAAGACCGCCGCCCAGATGGCCGCTATCCCGATGCTGCTGTTCCATGACACGCTGCTGGGCATCGATATCCACTTCTGGGGCCAGGTCCTGCTGTGGGTGGCGGGCGTGCTGACGGTGTGGTCGATGTTCTACTACCTGCGCCGCGCGTGGCCAGTGATTAAGGAAAAAGGCGGGAATCTGTAAGATTAATTCTCTGGCATCCTTGACGTACGGATCAGATCATCTATAATGCTTGCCTGTTGTGACGACATCACAGCAAACGACAGACAAAGCGGGAGTAGCTCAGTTGGTAGAGCGCAACCTTGCCAAGGTTGAGGTCGAGAGTTCGAGCCTCTTCTCCCGCTCCAGAGTTTGCAGAAGTCAGTAGTAACGGGTTGTCTTGGAAATTGAAATCATTTCTGCGATAATCGGTGGTTCCAGAATGCGGGAGTAGCTCAGTTGGTAGAGCGCAACCTTGCCAAGGTTGAGGTCGAGAGTTCGAGACTCTTCTCCCGCTCCAGTTATCTGGGGCAGCAGTAATCGGTAACACACTCCATGCGGGAGTAGCTCAGTTGGTAGAGCGCAACCTTGCCAAGGTTGAGGTCGAGAGTTCGAGACTCTTCTCCCGCTCCATGAAGCGTGCATGTAACAACTCCTAAGCGGGAGTAGCTCAGTTGGTAGAGCGCAACCTTGCCAAGGTTGAGGTCGAGAGTTCGAGACTCTTCTCCCGCTCCAGAATTCAGAGAAGACCTTCCCCCTTCTCCTGTTGAAGTGGAACATAACCGTCCACCTCGGCAGTCGTTCGATACCTAATGGCGAGGTAGCAAAGCGGTTATGCAGCGGCCTGCAAAGCCGTCTAGACGGGTTCGACTCCCGTCCTCGCCTCCAGAAAAAAGCCAAAAATCGCCACTCGCTGGCGATTTTTGCATTTCTGGTCCCGTTCAAGATTATGAAGAAGACCATGGGTCACAACATCCACACGATCAAAGAAGCCGGCGCCCTCGCGCTGCGCACCTGGCGTAACGCCGCCCGATTTTTCCTCAGCATCGAGCTCGCCCTGATGGTGCTGGTGGCCGCTGCCACCGTCGCCGGCGTCTTCCTGGCCGCCATGCTCGATGCGCGCTGCCTGCTGGCGTTTGGCTTTGCGATTGCCTACGTCGCCACGCGCACGGTCCTGCACGTGAAACGCAAGCTAAGCTGGCCGTTTATCTGAATGGTTGACCGGGGCTGAGTGAGCCGGATCAAAGCCTTCCATCCCGGCAGGCGTACCATAGATTCATGGCGAGGTAGCAAAGAGGTATGCAGCGGTCTGCAAAGCCGCCCAGACGTGGTTCGACTCCCGTCCTCGCCTTCGGAACACCGCCAAAAATCGCCACGCGTTGGCGATTTTTGCATTTCCGGACGGCCGTTCATCGTGCTCGATGTTCGCAGCCTGAGGGGGACTGTGCCGGATCAAATCCTCCCAGCCCGGCAGGCGTATTATTTGTTCATGGCGAGGTAGCAAAGAGGTATGCAGCGGTCTGCAAAGCCGCCCAGACGTGGTTCGACTCCCGTCCTCGCCTTCAGAATACACAGCCAAAATCGCCGCTCGACGGCGATTTTGGTTTTTGTGGCGCAGGTCCAGGTGGATACAGGAGGTCTGGCGGTCACCGCGAATCGAAGGACGGCGCCTTCAGTCCGCCTTGTCCATATTGCCCAGCACGCGCGCCACGAAGCCGGCAAACTGTTTCAGCTCGGCCTTCGTGAAGCCGGCATAGGCCGCGCTCAGTTTCGTGGAAATGTCGGGCAAGGCTTCTGCGATCACGGCGCGCCCCTGCTCGGTCAGGGTGATCAGCACACTGCGCCGGTCGCCCGCGCGCGTACCGCGTTCGATCAGCCCGCGCGCGGCGAGGTCGTCGCAGACCCGGGTCAGGTTCGCAGGCTTCTCGTGACAGGCTTCGCTCAGTTCCGACGCGGTCGTGGTTTCGTCCGCGCTGCCGTAGAGGATGGCCAGCACGATATAGCCGGTGTCGGCCAGTTCATATTGCTTGAGCGCGGCGTTGGTGCGGTCGCGCTGGCGCTTCTGCAGGTGGTGGATCAGGCGCACGAGCAGGATTGGTTCGTACGGAAAATCCGGCACCCGCGCCTGGATGTTGCGTAGTCGTTTTTCCGTCGGCTCGAAAATGCTCATGAACGCTCCTGCATGAAATGCCAGATTGTAACCGCGGCGGCAGCCGGGCGGGGGAGTTCAGGTAGCACCGGCCGCGCCGCAAGCTGCGCCGCTACTCAATGCGACGAATCGCCGCCCTTGACGGTGCGCGCGGCACTTTCCAACTCCGGGTGGCCGTCGGTCATGCGTGCGGCTGCTGGCGCGGCGGCGACGCTGCGGGGTGCAACGGTGGCCACGGCCGGAGCGTCGGCTTCTGCCAGGTGCCCGTCGGTCATGATCACGCCGGCCGGGTTGGCGATGTTGACCCAATCGTCGGTCGCGGCGACCGTCGACGAGGCGCAGCCTGCGAGCAGGGAGACGAGGAGGGCGGGGATGAGGAATTTGCTGGACATGGTTATTACTCCTGAAGTTTGGCGAGACGCACGACAATCGGCGTCATGGGTCTATTTTACTACTGAATAGTTCATTAGTGTAGTAAGTGCTCAAAAATCACGCCCAACGGAAAAAGGCCGGACGACGCACACTGCGCCGCCCGGCCCGCCTACTGATTACGTTGACTGCTTATTGACAGCTGAAATTCGCCGCATCCTCGATGCTGCCGCTGCCCTTGTAGCGCGCCACTTTCGGGTAGGCGCACAGCGGCCGCGAGCGGGTCGCCGACCAGCCGGCCGGCACATCCGCGTTCACGCCGCCCGCATTGCCGGCCCCACGTGCGCTGGCCGTCACGCTGTCCGGCGCCTGGCCCTTCTCGACCCAGTTCACCAGTGGCGTCAGCATGTCGAACTGCTCGAGGGAAGGGCCGCCGGAACAGTGGTTCATGCCGGGCACCGGGAAGTAGCGCGCGAAGTTCGATGCGTCGCCACTGTTTGCCGCGCGCAGCTGCTCGTACCAGCTGGCGGTGTCGTCGCTCGAGAAGATCGGGTCGCTGGTGCCGTGGTAGACCAGCATCTTGGCGCCGCGGTTTTTCAGGGCGCCCAGGTTGCCGGGATTCGGCGGCAGCATGAACGACAAGGCGTTTTCCTGATACGTGCCGTTGGTGGCCTTGATGCTCGCCAGCAGGGCGTCGAGCTTGGCGTTGAGCGCAAAGGCGTTGCCGTCGAAGCCGACGACCGCAGCTGGCGGTACCTGCCAGATGAAGGCGATCGCGCCGGCGTCGCGCTGCATCGGTGCGGTGAACTTCCACGAGGCCCAGCCGGCGGTCGCCAGGCCCGCGTCGTAGGGGAAGCTGGTGTAGATGGTGGCGCCGCTCTCGGTCTTGGCACCGGCGAACAGCGCCGCAATCCCTGTCTTTTGCGCGGTGCTCAGGCAGGTACCGTCGCGCGTGGCGCTGCAGGTCCGCACGTCGCGGTTCAGGTCGAAGGCCTTCTGGCAGGCGCCGGTGTCTTGCACCAGGCCGTCCGCCACGCCATCGAGCGCATCGCATTTGCCGAGGACCGCATTCGACACCAGCGCGCGCTCGGCCAGCGTGAAGCCGGTGCCGAGGTCGCCCGGGGTGGTGGCGAGCGCCGCATAGGTCTTGGCGCCGGCGACGTTGGCAATCGCCGCCAGCGGCAGCCGGTAGCCTGGATTGCCGACCAGGAAGCCGTCGTATTGATCGGCATAGCGCGCCGCCGCAACCATCGCATGGCGCCCGCCGTTCGAGCAGCCGCCGATGTAGGAGCGGTCCGGGCCCTTGCCGTAGGCAGTCTGGATAATGTTCTTCGCCAGCGGCGTCAGCTTGCCCACCGCCTGGTAGCCATAGTCGAGGCGCGCCTGCGGGTCGATGCCGAAGAAGGGCGTCGGCGCCTGGTGGCCGGCGTCGGAACTGATCACGGCAAAACCAAGGTTCAGCGCATTCTCGAGCGGCCCGCCACCGCCTACCGGCCCGGTTGCGGTGACCACGCTGCCGTCGACGCCGCCGTTGGCCTGGTAGAAGAAGCGCCCGTTCCAGGTCAGGGGCAGGCGCATTTCGAAGCCGATCGCATAGGCCGCGCCGTCGACCGGACTGGTTCGGCGCGCGAGCTGGCCGGTCACCAGGCAGTGCTGGCCGACCGGCTTGCCGGCAATGCTCAAGGCGCCTGCCGCGACCGAGGTGGCGGCGGTGATGACGGCCTCGGGATAGGCGATGCGGCTGGCCAGTTCGGTGCAGGCGCCCAGCGTTGTGCCGACGGCCGGCGACAGCTGCGGAAGCTGAGCGGCGTCGGGATCGTGGTCGTTGTCGCCGCAGCCTGCCAGGGCGAATGCGGCAAGCGCCGCTGCGCTACCGAATTTCAAAGTGTTCATGCGTGAGGTCTCCTCTGCTGGAATACAGATAAGCGATTGAAGTCGAAACGATGGGGAGTACGGACGGCGCGGCGATGGGCGCCGCGCCGGAACTACGGTGAGGCGGAATTAGTCCGGCATCACGTCCTTGAGGGTGCCGATCGGCTGGTTGACCAGCTTGCCGTTGACGCGCTTGACCTCGCGGATGTACATGTTCTGCACGATGTCGCGGGTTTTCGGATCGATGCTGATCGGTCCGCGCGGGCTGTTCCACTTCATGCCGGAGAGCGTCTTGACGGCTGCCTCGCCGGTGACCTTGCCGTCCAGGCGTTTGATGGTCTCGTAGATCATGCCCATGGTGTCGTATGCGGCGACGGTGACGAAGGTCGGCGGTTTGCTGTTCGGATTGGCGTCCGCATAGGCTTTCAGGAAGACCCGGTTGGCCTCGTTGTCGAGCGCCGTCGAATAGGTGATGCAGGCGCGGGTTTTCAGTTTCATGCTGTCTCCTTGTCGTTATAGGTCTGTTTTATGCCGCAACTATTGTGTTTGCATCCGTTCCGTCATACATCGCATCGACCACGGCCGCGCGCCGCGTGAGCACCGCCGCCTGGTTGATCGAACCCTTGTCCGTCTGCTCGCGCGCGTCGATCGAGGGCGGCTCTTCCAGCAGGAGCAGCCGTTCGACCCGGGTCGAGGACCCGCTGGCATTCACGTTCAGCGTCGCGAGCAGGCGCTGGAAGAAGTCGCGCACCGGGGCGCTGGCCAGCACCTCGGCGTCCGAAGTGCCGGCCGGGAGTTTTGAGAGCGCCAGGCAGTTGTCCAGCCGCGGGAATATCATCAGGCCGATCGCATGCCGGTCCAGTCCCGTCACCACCGCATCCTGCACATAAGGCGCGCCCTGGCTGATGACGCGCGCCCGCAGCGGCCCGACACTGACAAAGGTGCCCGAGCTGAGCTTGAAGTCCTCGGCAATGCGCCCGTCGAACATGAAGCCCAGTTCCGGATGTGCGTCGTCGACGAAACGCAGCGCGTCGCCGGTGCAGTAGTAGCCATCGTCGTCAAAAGCTGCGGCTGTCAGGTGTGGCGCGCGCCAGTAGCCGGGCGTGACGTGCGGCCCGTGGAAGCGCGCTTCGAGCTTGCCGTTCAGCGGCACCAGCTTGACTTTGCAGCCCGGCGCCGGCACGCCGACGTAACCGGCGCGGCTGATCGGGCCGGTGCCGAAGGTGCACGAGGGCGAGGTTTCGGTCATGCCCAGGCCCGTCATGATGCGGATCGATTCGCCGCAGCGCGTCAAGGCCACGGCGTCCAGGTGCTCCCAGGCCGACTGCGACAGCCCGGCCCCCGCGCAGAAGAACAGCTTTACGCGCGAGAAGAAGGTCTGGGCCAGCTGGTCGTCTGTCTCCAGCGCCTCGGCCAGCATCTCCCAGGCCACCGGGATATTGAAATACACCGTCGGCGCAATCTCGCGCAGGTTGCGTAGCGTCGCGGCGAATTCGCGCTGCGTCGGGCGGCCGTCGTCGAGGTACATGGTGCCGCCGTTGTAGAGCACGATGCCGACGTTGTGGCTGCCCCCAAAAGTATGGTTCCAGGGCAGCCAGTCGAGCAGCACCGGCGGCTCTTCGCCAAAGAAGGGGAAGGTCTGCAGCAGCATCTGCTGGTTCGAGCAGAGCATCTTGTGGGTCGTGATGACCGCCTTCGGCTTCTTGGTCGAGCCCGAGGTGAAGAGGAACTTGGCGATCGTCTCCGGGCCGACTTGCGCATTGCGCGTATCGATGCTCGTCGGTTCGGTGGCCAGCAGCGAAGCGAAGCTTGTGGCGGTGCGGCCCGGCACCGCGCCGCGTGCCAGGATCAGTTCCGCGTCCGCCGGCAGCACCGCTTCCAGGGCGTGCGCGAAGGCGTCGCCGTCGCTGGCAAAGACGGCGCCAGGCGTGAGCTGTTCGATCAGGTCGCGCAGCTTGGCCGGGTCGCTCGCCACCAGCGAATAGGCGGGCGAGAGCGGCGAATAGGGAATGCCCGCGTACATCGCGCCGAGTGCAAGCTGGAAGTGCTCCAGGTCGTTCCCGGACAGGATGACGAGCGGACGCTCGCTTGACAAGCCACGGTCGAACAGGGCCTGGGCGATGCGGCGCGCACTTTCCAGCACGTCGGCATATGACAGGCGGATCCACTCGCCGTCCGGCCCGCGGCGCGCGACTAGCGTGCGCTCGGGGTGCGCCTGCGCGCCCGAGACCAGGCGGTCGGTGAAGCGCGCAGGAACCGGCGCCAGCGGCGTGACGGCGTCGACATGCCAGACGCCATCCTCCTGCCAGGCACGGACCTCGGGATTGCCGAGGGCGACCGCGCGCCGCTTCCCGGCGCCCTGCGCCGGAGAAGATTGGTTCATGACGGCCTCCTCAGATCGGGAAGTGGCGCGGCGTGGTTTGCACCGTGATCCAGCGCAGGTCGGTGAACTCGGCGATCGCCGCCTTGCCGCCGAAGCGCCCGTAGCCGCTGCCTTTCACGCCGCCGAAGGGCATCTGCGCCTCGTCGTGCACGGTGGGGCCGTTGATGTGGCAGATGCCCGATTCGATGCGCTGGGCAACCGCCATCGCGCGGCCGATATCGCGCGAAAACACCGCCGACGACAGGCCATATTCGCTGTCGTTGGCCATGCGGATCGCTTCCTCGTCGCTGTCGAAACGCAGCACCGAGACGATCGGCCCGAAGGACTCTTCCTGGTAGACGAGCATCTCCGGCGTGACGTCGTCGACGATCGCCGGCTGCATGATGTTGCCCTCGACGCTGGTGCCCGTCTGGGTCACCTTGGCGCCGCGTGCACGCGCATCCTGCAGCATCGATTCGACACGCGCGGCCGCGCTCGGATCGACCATGCCGGCCAGCGGCGCATCGCTGCGCGCGGCCTTCAGGGTTGCGGTCTTGGCTGCCAGCTTCTCGACGAAGGCGGGGGCCACCTTGCGGTCGACCAGGATGCGGTCGGCCGACATGCAGATCTGGCCCTGGTTGAAGAAGGCGGAGAACGCCGCCGCTTCCACGGCCGCGTCCAGGTCGGCGTCGTCCAGCACCACGACCGGATTCTTGCCGCCCAATTCCAGCAGCACAGGTTTCAGGTACTTGGCCGCCGTCTGGGCGATGATGCGCCCGACCTTGGTCGAACCCGTAAAATTAATGCGGCGCACGGCGGGCGCTGCGATCAGGCGCTCGACGACCTGGGGCGCATCGGCTGGGGCATTCGTGATGACGTTGACCACGCCTTCCGGGAAGCCGGCGTCGACGAACACCTGGCCGATCAGGCGGTGCAGGGCAGGGCAGAGCTCCGACGCTTTCAGGATCACCGTATTGCCGCAGGCGAGCGGCATGGCGACCGCGCGCGTGCCGAGGATGATCGGCGCATTCCACGGCGCGATGCCGACCACCACGCCGCAAGCCTGGCGCAGGCCCATGGCGAGCGAACCCGGCACGTCCGACGGAATCACTTCGCCGGCGATCTGGGTCGTCATGGCGGCCGCTTCGCGCAGCATGTTCGACGCCAGCGTCACGTTGAACTGGTACCACATCGGTGCGCCGCCGCATTCCGCGACGGCCGCTTCCACGAACTGGCCGCGCAGCGCTTCCATCTTGTCGGCCGCTTTCAACAGCAGCGTGCGGCGTGCGCCTGGGGCCATGGCGGACCAGGCGGGGAAGGCGGCTTGCGCGGCGGCGACGGCGGCGTCGACATCGTCAAGCGTGGCGGCGGCGGCGCGGGTGGCGACCTCGCCGGTGGCGGGATTCAGGCGCTCGAAGGTGGCGCCATTCGATGCGGACGCGGTTTGGCCGTTCAACAGCAAATCTGCTTGGAACATCAGAGGTCTCCTCTGTTATCTATCTGGATTGGAAGGCGGCTACCCATCACGGGTGCCGCCGCCGGTATTATTAGTGTTGATGTACTGCGCGTCTTATTTTGGACGCTTGTAGGTCTGCAGGCCCGGCTTGATGGTTTTATCGTCCAGGAACTGCTTGAGGCCTTCCTTGCGCCCCTTTTCCGGATCGCGCTGGTTCGACTGGTCGGTCTTGGCGTACAGGTAGTCTTCGCCCTGTTCCCAGGTCAGTTCGCGGCAGCGCTTGAAACCGATCTTCGCATAGCGCAGCACCACCGGGTTCTTTTCGAGCAGCTTGTTCGCCAGTTCGATGACGGCGTCGCGCAGCTGCTCTTTCGGCACGCTCTTGTTGATCAGGCCCATGGCTGCCGCTTCCTTGCCGGTGAAGGTGTCGCCGGTCATGATGTAGTGCAGCGCCTGGCGGTGGCCCATGGTGTCGGCCACGGCCTTGCTCACCAGGTTGCCCGGCGGGATACCCCAGTTCACTTCCGACAGGCCGAACACGGCGTCGTCGGCCGCAATGGCCAGGTCGCAGGCCACCAGCGGCGAGAACGCGCCGCCGAAGCACCAGCCGTTGACCATCGCAATGGTCGCCTTGCTGTACATGCGCAGCAGCTTCCACTGCCACTGCGAGCAGTCGCGGCGCATGCGCTCCTGCATGATCTCCGGCTTGCCGTCGGTCTCGCGGAAATACTCTTTCAGGTCCATGCCGGCGGTCCAGGCGTCGCCCGCACCGGTCAGCACCACCACTTGCGCATCGTCGTCGAGTTCGAGGGTTTCCAGCACGTCGATCATCTCGCGGTTGAGCGTCGGGCTCATGGCGTTGCGCTTCTCGGGACGGTTCAGGGTGATCCAGCCGATACCGTTCTCCACATCCACCTTGACGGTCTTCCAGCGCGCTTCGTATTTGGACATACAATGTCTCCTTTGATGTAAGTTCTTTATCAGGCTGCCTGATATGTGGCTTATACTATTCGCACCTGATTCCCGTGACAAGCATTTTTTTATGACGACTTCAAAAAAACTTCTGGTAGCGAACGCGGCCGCATCCGGCGGCGCCGCCACCAACAAGCCGATGGGCCTGGCCTACCTGGTCGGCCGCCTCGATCACGTGCTGAACCAGCGCCTGCGCGACAGCCTGGCGCCCGCCGGCCTGTCGGTGCCGCAGTACACGGCCCTATCCGTCTTCCGCGCCCACGGCTCGCTCTCGAACGCCCAGCTCGCCACGCGCACGATGATTTCGCCGCAGTCGGCCAACGAGATGGTCAAGCAGATGGAAGCGCGCGGCTGGATCGCCCGCACGCCCGATCCGGCGCATGGGCGGATCATTCAGATCAGCCTGACGGAGGCGGGGCAGGCGGTGCTGGGGGAGTGCGATGCAAGGGTGGCGGAGGTGGAGCGGATGATGTTTCCGGAGCTCGATGAGGCGGGAAGGGCCTTATTGCAGGCGCAGTTGCGGGGGGCGGTGCGCGCCCTGAGTGTGCAGGGGTTATAGGCAATTGTGCGGCCCCTGGCTCAGCGTAAGTGCGACTAGCCATTAATTGACACCAGCAAAGTCGTCAGCGGTCGAATAGAACCTCCTCAGGCATCGACGAAATTTACCGTTGCGGTCAAGGTAGATGGCCGTCATAAATTTGCCATTCGGTATCGTTTGGAACCGCCTATCCATTTTAGCTTTGTCTTCCTCTAATATCCGCCTTTAACTCTATTTGGCTTAACGCAGTCAAGGGAAAGCCCGTTAGTGCTCGTTGAGCATCGCGGGTGAGCGCGCGCCGCGTATACCCTTTAAACCCTTTACGCTTGACGAAAAATCCATAACGATTGATGATGTCGGTAAGGACGAAAAATTTCATTTTAATTAAAGGATATGCCTTGAAGACAGAGTTTTTAATTCTAATTCCAGATGAAGAGGAATTTTGTAGCACGAAGAAAGCCTTTGTGGAATTTATAAAGGTTGATGCGTTATTCTCTGTTGTAGGGCAGAAGATTACATTTCGACGAACAGCTAAGTCGAAAGACGTTGTATCAGTTAGGTTTAGGGTCGAAACAGATAAGGTAAAGTCTAAGCAGGAACGATATTTTCTGCTCGTTTTAGAATGTGAAGATGCTTCAAAGGTTGACGAATTTTCGGATTTGTGTGATCGAATTAAGACGATTGCACAGAGGATCTCGCCTGGTCAGGTGGCCGTAAATACATTATGGGACGGAGTGGGGCGGATCTATGCTGAGAAGGCATATCCGATAATTAATGAAGTTGAAAACTTAATGCGGCGATTGATTACCAAATTCATGCTGATTACTGTCGGTATGAATTGGTCAAAGGATGCGATACATCCTGAGCTTTTCAAAAAAATCGAAAGTTTTGAGGAAGAGGAATTGTATTTGAATGATCTTCATAAGCTCGATTTTATTCATCTTAGTCAGGTCTTATTCGAAAAGAAGCGAGACATCGCCGTGGATGAGTTGGATAGATTACTTTCTAAAACTAGGTTTAGCGAGGAAGATAAGGAGAAAATTCTTAGATATCTACCCAAATCGAATTGGGAGAAGTATTTCTCTTCCCTAATTGTTGAGAAGGATCGTAGCTTGGAGAGAAAGTGGGAGTTGCTTTACAAATTGAGAAATAAAGTCGCGCATAATCGGAGTGTCAAAAAATCTGAGTTCCTACAAGTTAGAGGCCTGTCTGATGAAATAAAAGATATCATCGGCAAAGCTACTGCGAAGCTCGGAGAAATTGATTTAAATGAAGTTGACAGGGAATTGTTTATCTCATCATACAGTTCAGATAGTATGGCATCAATTGGTTACCTAACTGAAAAAGCTGTAGCGGATTATTATTCGAAGATGGGTTATGAAGTAAGGGCTATGCCCCCTCGGCAGTCAAGCTTTGACCTAATTGCATCGAAAGGCGACGATACTGTTGCTATTGACGTAAAATCGGTTAGCGAGCGAAGCTTTATTGTTATGGTGCGTATGATTATGGATCAAGCAAAAAGGTGGGAATTGCTTCCTGATTATTTGAACTATACTAAAATTCACATCGTTATTGCTATTCGCGATATCGATTCTGATTACGCAATCAACAGATTTTTCCTCCGAGCTGACTCTCTAACAGCTGTACTTGGAGATAAATATGAAGTGCACCTTGGTCGTATTAATGACGAACATTCATTTATACCTTTATTCAAGGAACTAGAACTTCGGCCGGCTTAACGCATTAGTTTGCAACACGGCGCTTTGATTTATAAATGATTGGCGCAAGGACGGCTGGCCCGCGCTCTTCGTGCCCGGCTTTCGAGACACTGTTAGGATCGAGACCATGACAACGACGACCCTCTTTTCCGGCTTTCGCGCCATGACCCTTTACATGGCATCTGGCATCGACATCCACGCCATCATCGGCGGCTCGGGCCCGCCGCTGCTGCTCCTGCACGGCCACCCCCAGACCCACGCCATCTGGCACCGGGTCGCACCGGTGCTGGCCCAGCATTTCACAGTGGTGGCCATCGACCTGCGCGGCTACGGCGACTCCTCGAAACCCCCGGGCGACGCCGACCATGCCAATTACAGCAAGCGCACCATGGCCCTGGACGCACTGACGGTCATGCGCTCGCTCGGCTTCGACACCTTCAGCGTGCTCGCTCACGACCGCGGCGCGCGCGTCGCGCACCGGCTGGCGGCCGACCATCCGCAGGCTGTCCTGAAAATGGCGCTGCTCGACATCGCGCCGACGCTGGCCATGTACGCGCAGACGAATGAAGATTTTGCGCGCGCCTACTGGCACTGGTTCTTCCTGATCCAGCCGGCGCCGCTGCCCGAGCGCTTGATCGAAGCCGATCCCGCCGCCTATGTGGTCGACGTCATGGGCCGGCGCAGCGGGGGCTTGAGCGTCTTTGATCCACGCGCGCTGGCCGAATACCAGCGTTGCCTGTCCCAGCCTGGCGCTGCGCACGGCCTGTGCGAGGACTACCGCGCCGCGGCCGGCATCGACCTCGAGCACGACCGCGCAGACCGCGGGCAGGGCCATCGCCTGGCGATGCCGCTGCTGGTGCTGTGGGGCGAGCAGGGCGTGGTGCACCGCTGTTTCGAGCCCTTGAAGGAGTGGAGGGAAGTGGCGGACGATGTGCGTGGCGAGGCGCTGCCGTGCGGGCATTACATCGCCGAGGAAGCGCCGGACGCTTTGATGGCGCGGGTGCTGCCGTTTCTGATTGACGGGCAGTAGCCAAATGCCCGGTTCGGATAAATACCCCAGCACCCCCGACGGCCGCTACTTCATCGTCAAAGGCCGCCTCTGGCGCACCAGCAATCCGCTTCTAGCGCCCGACGAGCGCCAGACGCTGGTCGACCAGCTCATGAGCGCGCGCCGCCAGGTCGGCCTCGCCCTGAAAGCCGCCGACAAGGACGCCGAGCGCCAGGCGCGCGCCGCCGTCGACGCGGCCAAGATCGCCCTTGGCGAGCGCGGCGCGGTCTGGTGGAGCGACGGCGCGCCCGACTTCAACCGGCGCATGGTCAAGAACACCCCCTACGCCGACTGGTTCGCCGCGCTCTAGGCCCGCAAAGCCTGCACCGGACTCATACGAATCGCCACCGCCGTGTGCCGCGCCGTCGCCGCCAGCGCGGCGAGAAGCGCGAGCGCCACCGCCGCAATCAGCGGCCACTGCCCGAAGGGCGCGTGCTCGGCAAATCCCGCCAGGTAGAAGCGGATCGCGAGCGCCGCCACCGGCAGTCCGATCAGCGCGGCCACCGCCACCGTCAACCCGAATTCGCGGCCCAGGCGGCGGGCGATGGCGCCGTTGCTGGCGCCGTAGAGTTTGCGGATGACGATCTCGCGCCGGCTGCGCTGCACCGTGTAGGCCGACAGCACGTAGATGCCGAAGGCGGCCAGTGCCAGCGCCACCAGGCTGGCGGCGCCCAGGATCTTCACCATGCGCAGGTCCTGTTTGTAGCTTTCGCCGGAGATGCTGGCGGCGCTTTGCATGGTCATGATCCCGTGCGGGAAGTACTGGCGCCAGACCGGCGCGATGGCCTTGGCCAGGGCCTGCTGGTCCAGCCGTGTGCGTACCGTGACGACGCTGTCGGCATCGGTCAGCAGGTAGACGATCGGCCCGGGGCGCTCGCGCATCGACTGGTGGCGCAGGTCGGGCGCGATGCCGACGACCGTCATCTCGCTCCCATTGTCGCGCGCTGCGAACGGCAGTTTGCCGACCGCGTCCTGCGCCGTGCCGTAGCCCAGCGCCTGCGCCGCGGCCAGGTTCAGCACGATAACGTTTGACGTCGGCTGGTCGCGTTCGACACTGAACAGGCGTCCGGCGCTCGGGCGTATGCCGTACAGGTCGAAAAATTCCGGCGACACGCGCTTGATCTCGACGCGCATCTCGCCACCCTTGCGCAAGTCGTAGGCGCCGGTGATCTTGTTGGCGTCGCGCCCGATCGCTTCGGCCGACACTGCCGAGCCTTCGATTCCCGGCACGCGTTTCACCGCACGCACAAAACCCTGCACCTGTTCGTTCTTTGCCAGCGGCATGTGCAGCAGCATCAAGCGGGCCGGATCAAAACCCGGATCGGCAGTAGTGGCGTACCAGGTCTGCCAGCCGACGGCCACGGTAATGCCGCCCAGCGCCATCGCGGTGGCGAACTGCAGCACCGTGAGCGCGCGCCGCAGCCACAGGTTCGACGTCGTCTCACTGCTGCTGTCGCGGCCCGCGAGGACTGTGGAGGCGCGCACGCTCAGTGCGGTCCAGGCCGGATACAACCCTGCCGCCAGGCCCGCGCTCACGCCCAGCAGCAGCGCCAACGCCAGCCGGCCGGGCGTGAAGAAGCCTTCGAGCTTGCGGTTGACGAGGTCGGCGAAGATCGGCAGCAAGAGCCAGGCGAGCAGGATGCCGGCCCCGGTGGCAAGCAGGGCGACCAGCACCGACTCGGCCAGGAACTGGCCCGCCACGCGCGGCGCGCTCGCGCCAAGCACCTTGCGCATGCCGATCTCGCGCTGCCGTTTGAGCGTGCGCACGGTCGCCAGGTTGATCCAGTTGGTCATGGCCAGGGCCAGGATCAGCAGCGCGACGCCGGCCAATGCCAGCGTGCTGTCGCGCTGGCCGTAGCTGTTCTTCTCGCGGCCGCTGGCCAGGTCGGGGTCGAAGTAAGCGTCGGGCATGGCCACCAGCCTGACTTCGACGCCGGGGCCTGCCGTCGCGCGGCCCATGGGACCTGCGCGGAAATCCCGGTTCATGGGCGATGCCTCGACCGCCTCCTGCAGCAGCGCCGCCAGCCGGGGGACGTCGGCCCCGGGGCGCAGTTTCAGGAAGATCTGGCCGCGTTTCTTGTCCGACGGGTGCAGCGTGCGGTCCTCCATCGGGCGCGCGCGGCTCAGAGGGCCGGTCAACACGTCCCAGCGCTGCGTCGTGTTCGCGGGCAGGTCGGGGATCACGGCCAGCACCTGCAGCACTTCGTCGCCGACGGACACGGTTTTGCCCAATACCTCGAGCTTGCCGAACAGGCGCAGCGCGGTCTCGCGCGTGAGGGCCAGGCCATCGGGCCGGTTCAAGGCCGCCTGCACATCGCCCGCCAGTGGCGTGATGCCGAAGATCGCTGCGAAGTCCGGGTCGACCGCATACAGGCGCGCCTCGTGTAGCTCGGTGCCGACGCGTAGCGGCTGCTGACCCTGGGTTGCGGTCGCGGCCTGCTCGACCATCCCGCTGGCCATGGCGGCGTCGCGCAGAGACAGCGTGGCGCGCGTGTTCCAGTCCGGGCGCGGGAAGAAATTGATGCGCTGTTTGACCACGTGCACGCGCGCGCCTTCCGGCACATGGCTGTTGTAGTTCAGGCAGTAAGCCACGAAGCCGAGCAGCAGGAAGCAGGCCGCACAGGCCACGGCCAGGCCCAGCACCGTGACGGCGGAATAGCCGGGTTCCTGCACCAGCTGGCGCCAGCCGATGCGAAAGTCGCGGGCGCTTTTAATGATCATCTTCATGCGGCCCTCAGCGCGTCGACAACGATGCGGCCATCGAGCAGGTTCAGCGTGCGCGAGGCCTGCGCCGCGTGGCTTGGCGAGTGCGTGACCATGACGACCGTCGTGCCTTCGGCGTTGATTGTACGGAGCATGCGCATCACCTCGTCGCCGTGCGCGGTATCGAGGTTGCCGGTCGGTTCATCGGCCAGCAGCAGGGCAGGGCCGGCCACCAGCGCGCGCGCAATGGCCACGCGCTGCTGCTGTCCGCCCGAGAGCTGCGAGGGTTTGTGGCGCGCGCGGTGCGCGACGCCCAGCTTGTCGAGCATGGCCCCGACCCGTTCGCGCCGTTCGGCGCCTTTCATGCCGGTGTATTCGAGCGCCAGTTCGACGTTTTCGAACACGTTCAGTTCGTCGATCAGGTTAAAGCTCTGGAAGATGAAGCCGATGCGGCCGCGGCGCAGGCGGTTCAATCGCGCTTCGCTCCAGCCGGCCACGTTCTCGCCGTCGAACCAGTATTCGCCGGTGCTGGGCACATCCAGCAGGCCCAGTAGGCCAAGCAGCGTCGACTTGCCGCAGCCCGAGGGGCCGGTGATGGCGACGTATTCGCCCGCTTCGATATCGAGGTCGATCCGGTCGAGTGCCGTGGTGTGGACTTCACCCGCCACATGGGTCTTGCTGACGCCTGAGAGTTTGAGCATGCCGTTCTTTCTTTTCTGGTGAGAGAGATTACTGTGAAATGCTGAGCGCGGTCGAGTTTCCGAACGCGGTATAGCTTGAAACGATGACGCGTTCGCCCGGCTGCAGACCGGCGAGCACTTCAACCTGATCGAGGCTGCGCCGCCCGGTGCGGATCTCGCGCCGCACTGCCTGGTCGCCGCTTGGCGTGAGCACGAACACCCACGCGCCGCCGCTGTCGCTCATGAAGGCGCCGGCCGGCAGCAGCAGGGCGCGCGCCGGCTCGCCCAGCGTGACCTGGGTGTCCAGGCTCTGCCCGGGCCGCAGCCCGGCCGGCTGGGCGCCGGTGAACAGCAGTTCGGCGAGGAAGCGGCCTTCCTTGATCTGCGGGTAGACGCTGGCGATCTTCACCAGGTAGCGCTGGCCGTCGTGCATGACCGAGCCGGCGCGGCCGGCGGCCACGCGGTTCAGGTAGAACTCGTCGATGCGCGCGGTGAGCTTGAAGCGGCTCGGGTCGTCGATGCGGCCGACGTTCTTGCCGGTGGCGATGGATTCGCCGACCTGCATGCGAAAGTCGGTCAGGCGGCCCGCCACCGGCGCGCGCACGACCAGCGCATCGACTGTCGCCTGCACCAGCTGCAGGCCGGTGTCGAGCCCGGCGATCGCGCGTTCGAGCTGCGAGAGCGCCGGCGTGCGCACCTGGGCGTCGGCGGCGGCGCTGCGTTTTTCGAGGGCGATGGCGCGCGTTTCCTTGTCGAGCGCATCGTTCGATTCGTCCAGCGCCACGGCGGAGATATAGCCTTGCTGCGCCAGGCGTTCGTTGCGGGCGTGGCGCTTGTGCGCCTGCTCGAGCTGGAAGGCGAGTTCGTCGAGGCGGCGCTGGCGCGCGCTGCGGTCGCTCTCCTGGGCCAGCCGCAGGTTCGACAGGTTGTAGAGCTGCTGCGCCTGTTCCGCCTGGCGCGCCAGCAGTTCCAGGTTGCGCTGCGGGTTGGCGATGCGGAACAGCAGCTGGCCCTTCTTGACGATGTCGCCGTCACGCACGAACACTTCCTCGATGCGGCCCGATTCGACCGAGTCGAGGATCACCGAATCGAGCGGCGCGGCGCTGGCGCGCACTACCAGTTCGTCGCGAAAGACGCCTTGTTCGGCGGCCGCGATCTCTAGGTCGGCGCGTTCGACCCGCAAGCCGCGCGGTATCTGCTGCCAGGCGAAGACGGCCAGCGCCAGCGCCAGCAGGGCCGCGGTGCAGGCAAGCGCAATCTTCTTGCCACGCTTGCGCGGGACGATGCTGTCCATGGCGGCGCCGGTGGAAGGGGTGTGGATCGGTTGCAGGGGCATGGATTTCAGACTGAGTGGTGACAGGCCATGCCATTGCAAGCGCCGTGCCATGCCTTTTTTGCCGCTTTTTCGCCGGTCTTTCGGTCCACCTGTTCACGACCGGACAGGTCACCTGTTCGATTCCGGACAGGTGGCCGGCCGGCCCCGATTTAGCGTGTCGCCGTTTCACCTTCGCTGCTAGAATGCCCCGTCTCCAACGCCTCGCACCCGCACCATGGACCCGACGTCTGCCCGCATCCTGATCCTCGACGACGACGCCGACGTGGCCTTCGCCGCGCGGATGCTGCTGCGCCGCCGGCATGGCGAAGTCACCGTGCTGCACGACCCGGGCGCCTTGCCGGCGCTGCTGGCGCAGCGCGCGTTCGACGTGGTCCTGCTCGACCTGAACTTCACGCCCGGCCGCACCGACGGCTTCGAGGGCCTGGCGGTGCTCGACCTGCTGCGGCGCCAGCCGCAGCCACCAGGCGTGATCGCGCTCACCGCCTATGCCGACGTGCCGCTGGCGGTGGAAGCCTTGAAGCGCGGCGCCGGCGACTTCATCACCAAGCCCTGGGACAATGCGCGCCTGTTGGCGGCAGTGGACGGCGCCCTGGCGCGCCGCGCAACCGCCCCGGCGCAGGCCGCCGATTCGATGCTGATGGGCGAGTCGCCCGCCATGGCGGCGGTGCGCGCGATGGTGGCCGGCGTCGGCCCGACCGAGGCGAATGTGCTGGTGCTGGGCGAGAACGGCGTCGGCAAGGAGCTCGTCGCGCGTGCGATTCACGCGGCCTCGAAGCGCGCCGGCGCGGCCTTCCTCGCGGTCGACATGGGCGCCTTGCCGGAAGCGACCTTCGAGAGCGAACTGTTCGGCCACCGCAAGGGCTCGTTCACCGATGCGAAGGCCGACCGCGATGGCCGCTTCCAGGCCGCGCGCGGCGGCACGCTGTTCCTTGACGAGGTCGGGAACATGCCCTTGCCGAACCAGGCCAAGCTGCTGGCCGCGCTCGAGCGGCGCGAGGTCACGCCGCTGGGCGCCGACCGTCCGCAGGCCATCGACGTGCGCATCGTCAGCGCCACCAACCTCGATGAAGCGAGCCTGTTCGACCCGGCAGTGTTCCGTCCCGACCTGTTGTTTCGCTTGAATACCATCGTGATCCGGGTGCCGCCGCTGCGCGAGCGGCGCAGCGACGTTCCCGCGCTGCTGCGCCATTACCTGGCCCACTACGAAGCGCAATACACCCGGCCGCCGAAGCCCTTGCGGGAGCATGCGCTGGCCGCGCTGCTGGACTGGCACTGGCCCGGCAACGTGCGCTCGCTGCGCCACGCCTGCGAACGCGCGGTGATCCTGGCGGCGGGTGCCGGCTACGAGCTCGCGGACTTCGGCCTCACCGCGCCAGTGCAGGCGCCACCGGTCGCGCTTGCGCAAACGCCGGACGACCAGACCCTGGGCGAAGTCGAACGCGGCGCGATTGCCGCCGCGCTGGCGCAGGCCAAGGGCAATATCAGCGAAGCGGCGCGCCGCCTGGGCCTGAGCCGCGCGGCGCTCTACCGCAAGCTGGAAAAGCATGGCCTCTAGCCGCGCGCTGCGCCTGCAAGCCGGCGCCGGCGTCCTCGCCCTGATGGCGCTGGCCGCGCTCGCGCAGGCGTCCAGCGAGTCGCCGCGTTTGCTGGTCCTGTGCCTGCTTGCCGCCAGCTTCCCCGCATGGCAGCTGTGGCGCGCGCTGGCCCGGCTGGCGCCGCCCGCTGCGCGCGAAGCCGCGCCGACTGCGCCGCTGTTCCAGTCGCAGGACAAGGCCCTGGTGCTCGAAGCGCGGCTCGAACATGCGCCGGTGGCGCTGTTCCTGCTCGACGCCTCAGGCGACCAAACCGGGGTCGCGCCGATGAACGCGAATGCACGCCAGTTGCTCGCGCCCGGCCGCGTGGTCGATCCGGCAAAGCTGTTCGCCTTGCTGGCGGCGCAGCCGGCGAGCGGGCGCGCCTTGATCGCTTTCGACTCCGAACGCGGCAGCGAGCGCGCCATGGTCGCGGTGTCTTCGCTCACCGTGCAGGGAAGGCAGCAGCGGGTGGCGGCGCTGCTGCCGGTCGAGAGCGAGCTCGAAACCGAAACCCTGAACGCCTGGCAGCAGCTGGTCCAGGTGCTGACCCACGAAATCATGAATTCGCTCACGCCGGTGGCTTCGCTGTCGACCACGGCGCAGGGCTTGCTGCTGGAACTGCAGCCGCAGCTCGAGGGCGAGGCGGCGGCCGACCTGGGCATGGCGCTGGACGCGATTGCGCGCCGCGCCACCAGCCTGGCCGATTTCGTCGGCAGCTACCGCAGCCTGTCCGCGATGCCGCAGCCGCGGCTTGACCGGATCGACATCGAGCAGCTGTTCGCGCGCCTGGCGACGCTGATCGAACCGGCGTGGCGCGAGCGCGGCGGCGAATTGCGCTTCGTGGTGGAACCGGCTTCGCTGTCCCTGCTGGCCGATGGCGGCCAGCTCGAGCAGGCGCTGATCAACCTCCTGAAAAACGCGATGGACGCCACCGCCGGCCTGGCCGCGCCGCGCGCGAGCGTGCATGCGCGGCTGGTACGCGGTGCCCGTTTGCGCATCGAGGTCAGCGACAATGGTCCCGGCGTACCCGAGGAACTGCTGGCGCATATCTTCACGCCCTTCTTCACGACCAAAAAGGGCGGACGCGGGATCGGCCTGGCGCTGGTGCGCCAGCTGGTGCATGGCAATGGCGGCACCGTGCGCCACGTGCGGCCAGTGACGGGCGGGGCCCGGTTCGTCCTCAGTTTTTGAAATGTGAGGCTGACTGACGCTGGGCTTCTCGTAGGGTGGGCACCCCGTGCCCACGCGGAACGACGAGTATTGTCAGCATGGAGCGGGCCACGCCGACCAGATGCCACGCGGCGCTCCCGAATGATCATTCGGACGCCTATCGGCCTTCCCACAACGCGGACCGGGACAGCGGTAACTCTGCGCAGCGTTTCGCGTGGGCACAGGGTGCCCACCCTACCTGACGCAGCGATTTACGTGCCGGATCTATTTGACTATTAGCACCCCCGTCATCGTCCGGTGCAGCGTGCAGACATACGGATAGCTGCCGCGCTCCTTCGCCTTGAAGGTCCAGCGCGCTCCCGTGGCGATGTCGGGCAACCTGGGCCCGCCCTTGCCGCCGGTCGCATTGTGCGGAAACGGATCCTTGTTGCGCCAGACGCCGGTGTCGCCGCGCCTGACCTCGACAGTCTGCGGAAGCGTGCCACCCATCAGCTGACGGGCGGCAGGCTTTTCTGGGCGACCAGCCCTTACAGCGGCATCACCACGCCGGCAAACTGCAGCAGGTCGGCCATGCGGAAGCTGCCCGGCTGGCGCGAGGGCAGCGTCGGCGTCCATTGCGGCGCGGCGCGCAGGTAGGAAGCAGGGTCTTCCTTGAGCAGGCCAACGAACACTTCACCCACGATGCGCGAGCCGACCGGGCCCAGGCGCAGGCCATGCTCCATGACGTCGGCTTCCTTCAGGACATAGAAGAACAGCGGCGTCGACGTGGCCATCGTCGTCTTCGCATCGAGCGCATAGGGCGCCAGTTCGCTCAGCTGGTTCGGGGCCAGCACCGGCATGTTCATCTTGCGTGCGTTCGCCTGGCCGGAGGGCAGGCCGAAATTGATGTGACGCGTCATCGTGCGTGCCGGCAGGGACTGCAGGCCATCGTTCGGCAGGCCGGGGGAGGGGCCGGGCGAGCCAGGCAGGTGCATCAGCACCGACGACAGATGGAGGTCGATACGTTTGTTCGGACGCACGTTGCCGTCGCCAAAGTCGAAGAAGGTCTGCCGGTCGATGAAGCGGCGCGCGGCGCGCTTGCCGCCGCGCAGGTCGTTCGGATCGGGCGAAGCTGGGTTTTCCGCGTCGTCGAAGAGGAAGGCGAAGAAGGGCGAGCCGCCGGTCGGGCCGAAATTGGCCCGGTAGCTCGGCCTTACCTGCGAATGGCCGAAGCGGTAGACGGAGGCGGCAAATTCGACGGGAATCCTCGGCATCTCGTGCCCGCTGGCGGTGCGGAACCGGTTCGTGGCCGCTTGCGGGTGGTAGTAGAGCAGGCCGCCGCGCATGATCGCGTCGAGCCGGTCCTGGCCGATGGTCAGGGGCAGGAACTCATGCAGGATGATCCATTGGTAGTGCCAGGTAACGAGCCTGCGGGCATCGTCGAACAGGCGCTGGGCCGTGGCGCCCCGGTAGGCCGGCTGGGCGGCGAGGTGGTCCGTGATCCGGTTGTGGAAGGAGAGCAGGGCGACCTGTATTTGCGAGATGACGACGTTTTCGTCGTTGCGGCTTTCGGCCACGATGGCATTGCCCTGGGCATGGCGCGGCACATCGTTGCGCGGCGCGCCGTTGCGCGAGACGGCTTCGGCGCCCGGGATCCTTTGCAGGATGAACTTGATGCAGCCGGAACTGGTGTCGTAGAGTTCGGGCGAGCCGGCCGGGCCGTTGCCGTAGACGGAATCGAGGTCGAATGCCGCCGTCCGGAAATTTACCGTCTGGCCCGGCTGCGCGTTCGCGTTCAGGACGGAACGCTTGTCGAAGGTGATGTCATGGTCGAGGAACTGGCCGAGGAAGGTCATGCCCGCGGTCATGTTCGGGTTGTCCGGATTATGCGGGCTGAATACGGCCGGGTTGAGGATGGACTGGATCGGGTCCGTCAAATTGTCCTCGGCGTCGAACAGGTCGCCCCTGGCGCCCATGCGCTGCATCGCGGCGCGCGCGGTGGCGGTTTGCGGTGCAAAGGTAGGCAGGTCCGGATACATGCGGGTAAAGACATTCTCGGGATGTGCGGCCCGGCTCGGTTGGCGAGCGACGACGGTATCCGCGTGAGTGGAATTGACGAACAAACAGAGCCCCAGCGGCGCAAGCGCCGACAAACCATGCTTTCTCATCTATTGACTCCTGGAAATAAATAATCAACGCGCGTGAGTGGACACTACGGGCAATCCATACCTTGGGAAAAATATGTTTCAGATGCGTGCCGTCCCGCGGAGGGGCCGGTAGCGAATTGAATGACTGTCTGAAGGGCTGACGGACTCGGACGCTGGAAACGTTGACGGACTCAGTATCGACAGGCAAAAAAGAATGTCAAGCAAGGTGGAGCGGAAGAAAGGTTTGCTTCCGGCGATGGAATTGGCCCAATTTCCGTATGAGATAACGCCTGTCATCCGCGCTGTTGGGCGCTTGGCGCGCCCGCCGTGTATTTACGTATCTTTACATCCCGATGCCAACAAAAAACCGGCCTGTACGGGACAGGCCGGCGGCAGAAAATAAGACTTATTTGCCCGGATCTTTCTGGTTCGCGAACTGGTCGAACTCGATGTTGTACGGCTGGCCGTTGACCTTCTCGACCTTGCGCACATAGACCGTCTGCACGATGTCGCGCGTGGCCGGGTCGATGCTGATCGGGCCGCGCGGGCTGTTGATCTTCATGCCCTTCAACACCGCCATCGCCGCGTCGCCGTCGATCTTGCCTTTGAGTTTTTCGCTGACCTGGTAGATCGCGTTCATGCCGTCGTAGGCGCCGACGGCCATGAAGTTCGGGCGGCCGCCTTGCGGGTTGGTCGCGGCAAAACTCTTCAGGAAGGCGTCATTCTCGGGCGACTTGTGCGCGGCCGAGTAGTGGAAGGTGGTGATCACGCCCAGCGTCGCATCGCCCATGGCCGGCAGCACGTGGTCGTCGGTCAGGTCGCCGGTGGCGATGACCTTGATGCCGGCGGCGGCCAGGCCGCGTTCGCGGTAACCCTTCATGAAGGCAATGCTCTGCTCGCCGGCCGGGACGAACACGAACACGGCGTCGGGCTTGGCATCCTTGATGCGCTGGATGAAGGGCGCGAATTCAGGATTGCGCAGCGGCACGCGGATCGCTTCGAGCACCTTGCCGCCGTTTTTCACGAAGCGGTCGCTGAAGGCCTTTTCCGCATCGATGCCAGGGCCGTAGTCGGCCACGACGGTGGCCACGGTCTTGATGTTGTTCTTGTCTGCCCAGTCGGCCATCGGCGCCGAGATCTGCGGCAGCGTCATCGAGAAGCGCGCGATGTAGTCGGACTTGGTGGTGATCACCGAGGTGGCCGCGTTCATGATGATCATCGGCGTTTTCGACTGCTGGGCGATCGGCGCCACGGCCAGCGCTTCGGGCGTCAGGCCAAAGCCGGCCAGGAAGTCGACCTTGTCGCGCACCACCAGTTCCTGCGCCAGGCGCTTGGCCACTTCCGGGGCGGGGCCGGTGGTGTCCTTGTAGATGACCTGGATTTTCTTGCCGGCGACCGTATCGCCATGCTGCGCCATCCAGGCGTTGATGCCGCCCTGCATCTGCTTGCCGTAGTCGGCAAACGGACCCGAGAAGGGGGCGATGACGCCGACCTTGATGGTGTCCTGGGCATGCGCGCCTGGGGCGAACATGAGGGTGGCGCCGGTGGCGAAGGCTGCGGCGATCGTCGTGAACTTCATGGTGGTCTCCTGAGTTGGTCTTGTCGGAAGTCGTATCAGCTGCTCGAGCAGGCGTGTCGTTATCACAACTGCATCATAACCGCCTTGCGCATATTGTTGACAAGCTTCCGTGAGAAACATAGTATCCAAATTGCGTTCGATTAACAACCTCTTGTTCGGTAATCGAACGCACCACCATAAAACACGGAGACAACATGAAGAACACCATCTGCAGCGCCGTTGCGCTGATGTGCGGCATCGCCGCGTCCGCTTCCCAAGCCCAGACCTCGGTCCAGATCTACGGTATCGTCGACAGCGGCGTCGCGCATGTGACCAACGTCAACAGCGCGGGCGATTCGAACACCAAGATTCCTTCGCTCACCAGCTCCTTCCCGTCGCGCATCGGTTTCCGCGGCACCGAAGACCTGGGCAATGGCCTGCAGGCTTTCTTCGTACTGGAAAACGGCTTCGCGGTCGACAGCGGCACCCAGCAGCAGGGCGGGCGCCTGTTCGGCCGCAATGCCAACGTCGGCCTGAAAGGGGCCTGGGGCACGCTGACGATCGGCCGCCAGCAAAACATGACCTATATCTCGGGCCTGAAGACCGACGTGCTGGGACCGCACCTGTTCGCCATCGGCAGCATCGATCCCTACCTGCCGAACGCGCGCAGCGACAATGCGATTGGCTACATGGGTAACTTCAAAGGCTTCGTCCTCGGCGCGACCTACAGCTTCGGACGTGATGCGTCCGCCGCCGGTGGCCCGGCCGCCACCAATTGCGCCGGCGAAGTCGCCGGCGATTCGGACGCCTGCCGCCAGGTCACCGGCCTGATCGGCTACGAGACCAAGGCCTGGGGCCTGAATGCATCCTGGGACCAATTGCGCGGCAATACGGGCGCCGGCGCAGGCCTGACCAGCAGCATCAACACCGACGTGCGCAAGACCGTCAACGGCTACCTGATGCTGGGGGTGACCAAGCTGGGCGGCGGTGTGATCGCGCGCGAAACGAACGCGAATCCTGCGACGGGCTTCTCGGAATCGAACCTGTATTACTTCGGCGCCAGCCATCCCTTCGGCGCCTTCGTCGCCGACGCCCAGGTCGCGCGGCGCGATACCAAGAACTCCAACAACGATGTCGACATGCTCGTCGCACGCCTGACCTATGCGATGTCGAAGCGGACCTTCGTGTACGGCGCGGTGGGCCGCATGGACAACGATGGCGTGTCGCAGGTAGCGCTGGATGCGGGTGGTACGGTCGGTGCCGGCCTGGCGCAAAATGGTGTGATGGTCGGCTTGCGCCACCATTTCTGATTAGTCCACTGACCGTGGCGTAACGTAGGGTGGGCACTTGTGCCCACGCGGTCGTACCTTAGCGCGCCGCACGGTATGCATGGGCCGTACCGCGTGGGCACGAGTGCCCACCCTACAACCGCAAGTTCTACGGCAGCAGCACCGACAGCTCTTGCGCGCCGCGCTGCAGGATCGGCAGGAACTCCTGCCGCATGCGCTCCTTGCTGACCCGGCTGGCCTGGGCGCCGACGTTCAGTGCGGCCAGCACCTGGCCCGAGGCGCCGCGTACCGGCACCGCGATCGAACGCAGGCCCAGTTCCAGTTCTTCGTCGTTGATCGCATAACCGTCCTGGCGCACCTGCATCAGCAGCTCGCGCAGGCGCTTCTGGTTGGTCTCGGTCTTGTCGGTCATGGGCTTGAGCTTGACCTTCGCGAAATAGGCATCGAGCTCGGCGGGCGGCAGGTGGGCCAGCATCACGCGCCCGAGCGAAGTGCAGTAGGCCGGCAGGCGGCTGCCGGTGTTCAGGGCCACCGACATCACGCGCGAGGCGGCCGAGCGCGCCACGTAGAGTACTTCGCTGTCGTCGAGCACGGCGATCGAACAGGATTCGCCCAGATCGCGGCTGATGGCGTTCAGGTAGGGCTGGCTGGACACGGTCAGCGGCGTCGACGACAGGTAGGAATAGCCGAGCGTCAGCACCTTCGGGCGCAGCGAGAAATTGTTCAGTTCCGCGTCCACATAGCCGAGCTGCTGCAGCGTGAACAGGCAGCGGCGCACGGCGGCGCGCGGGATGCCGGTCTTCTGACTGATCTGGGCAATGGTCTGGGGTTTACGCGAATCGCTGAAGGCTTGCACGACCGCGAGGCCGCGGGCCAGCGAAGTCATGAAGCTGGGGTCGGTCAGGGCGTCGATCTGCTCGGCAATCGTCAGTTCGCGTTCTTCTGCCTGCTCGTCATTGCCGGTGCTGCCAGAGACGGGTGTTTGCTTGGTCAAATTTGTCATGGCGCGATTTTAATGCAGCGAAGGGCGCTTCGATTGGTCTTTTTTCTTGACCTTTCGGCCAGCCTGCTACTACACTTGGTTGGGCGGTAATCAATCATTAGTTCGATTATCGAACAACCGCGACAACATTACAAGTGCGCTCTATATCAGGGTGCACACCAGGGTGGAGACCAGGGTGCCAACATGATCGACAAAACCTACGAATCACTCCAGCGCGCCGTCGCCGACGTGCACGACGGCGCCACCGTCATGATCGGCGGCTTCGGCAATGCCGGCATGCCGGCCCAGCTGATCGACGCACTCATCGAGCAAGGTGCGCGCGAGCTCACCATCGTCAACAACAATGCCGGCAACGGCGACACGGGCCTGGCCGCGCTGCTTGCCGCCAAGCGGGTGCGCAAGATCATCTGCTCCTTCCCGCGCCAGTCCGACTCGCACCATTTCGACGCGCTCTACCGCGCCGGTGAAATCGAGCTCGAGCTCACGCCGCAGGGCAACCTGGCCGAGCGCATCCGCGCCGCCGGCGCCGGCATCGGCGGCTTCTTCACGCCGACCGGCTACGGCACGCTGCTCGCCGAAGGCAAGGAAACGCGTCTGATCGACGGCCGCCACTATGTACTCGAATCCCCGATCCACGCCGACTTCGCGCTCATCAAGGCGTTAAAAGGGGACCGCTGGGGCAACCTCGTGTACCGAAAGACCGCGCGCAACTTCGGCCCGATCATGGCGATGGCCGCGAAGGTGGCGATCGCCCAGGTGGCGGAGATCGTGCCGCTCGGCGAACTCGACCCCGAAAACATCGTCACGCCGGGCATTTTCGTGCAGCGCGTGGTGAAGGAGGCAGCATGAACCGTTTTACACGTGACCAGATCGCCGCGCGCGTCGCCCAGGACATTTTCGAAGGCGCCTACGTGAATCTCGGCATCGGCCTGCCGACCAAGGTAGCGAACTTCCTCCCCGCCGACCGTGAAGTCTTCCTGCACAGCGAAAACGGCCTGCTCGGCATGGGCCCCGCGCCCGCGCCTGGCGAAGAGGACGAAGACCTGATCAACGCCGGCAAGCAGCCCGTCACCATCCTCACCGGCGGCGCCTACTTCCACCATGCCGACTCCTTCGCCATGATGCGCGGCGGCCATCTCGACATCTGCGTGCTGGGCGCTTTCCAGGTGTCGGAAAAGGGCGACCTGGCCAACTGGCATACCGGCGCCCCGGACGCCATTCCCGCCGTCGGCGGCGCAATGGACCTGGCGCTGGGCGCCAAGAAAGTCTTCGTGATGATGGATCACCAGACCAAGACCGGCGAGAGCAAGATCGTCCCCGCGTGCACCTACCCGCTCACCGGTGTGGCCTGCGTGAACCGCATCTACACCGACCTGGCCGTGCTCGACGTCACCCTTGAAGGCTTGCGCGTCGTCGAGATGGCGCCGGGCCTGAGTTTCGACGAGCTGCAGGCAGCCACCTCCGCGCCCCTGCTGGCGCCTTGATTTAGAAGAGGATGATCATGACTGATGCATTTATCTGCGATGCGATCCGCACCCCGATCGGCCGCTACGGCGGCGCCCTGAAAGACATGCGCGCCGACGACCTCGGCGCCGTGCCCCTGCGCGAACTCATGAAACGCAATCCCGGCGTGGACTGGACCGCCGTGGACGACGTGATCTACGGCTGCGCCAACCAGGCCGGCGAAGATAACCGCAACGTGGCCCACATGTCGTCCTTGCTGGCCGGCTTGCCGCCGGAGGTGCCGGGCACCACCGTGAACCGCCTGTGCGGCTCCGGCATGGACGCGATCGGCATCGCCGCGCGCGCCATCAAGGCCGGAGAGACCCAGCTGATGATCGCCGGCGGCGTCGAATCGATGACGCGCGCGCCTTTCGTGATGGGCAAGGCCGACAGCGCCTTTTCGCGTCAGACCACCATTTACGACACCACCATCGGCTGGCGCTTCCCGAACAAGCAGATGAAGCACCTGTACGGCACCGATTCGATGCCGGAGACGGCCGAGAACGTGGCCGTCGACTACAAGATCTCGCGCGAAGACCAGGACAAGTTTGCCCTGGCCAGCCAGCAAAAGACGGCGCGCGCCCAGCGCGAAGGTTTATTTAACGACGAGATCGTGCCGGTCCTGATCCCGCAAAAGAAAGGCGACCACATCGCTTTCGCACAGGACGAGCATCCGCGCGAAACGAGCATCGAAGCGCTCGCCAAGCTGAAGGGCGTGGTCCATCCGGACGGAACTGTGAGCGCCGGCAACGCCTCGGGCGTGAACGACGGCGCCTGCGCCGTGCTGCTGGCCAGTAGCGAAGCGGCCGAGAAGTATGGCTTGACCAAGCGCGCCCGCGTCGTCGGCATGGCGACCGCCGGCGTGCCGCCGCGCGTGATGGGCATTGGCCCGGCGCCGGCGACCAAAAAGCTCATGAAGCAGCTTGGCATGTCGCTCGACCAGATGGATGTCATCGAACTCAATGAAGCGTTTGCATCGCAAGCTCTGGCGGTGCTGCGCGAACTGGGTATTGCCGACGACGATCCAAGGGTTAACCCCTACGGTGGCGGCATCGCCCTCGGCCATCCGCTGGGCATGAGCGGCGCCCGTCTGGTGACGACGGCCATGTACCAGCTGCACCGCACCGGCGGGCGCTATGCGCTGTGCACGATGTGTATCGGCGTGGGGCAGGGGATTGCAATGGTGATCGAACGCGTCTGACCCGGTCGAGCGTGTGAAAAAATCGCCACGGCTGCGTTGCATTCGTCTCGCCGTACTAGCGTACTGTCTTCGACGATGCGCCTTGCCCTGACGATTTTTTCACACGCTCGTAGCACCACTATAAATACAAGCAGGAGACAAAGCATGAACCAGTACGAACCCACACCAGGGAGGCAGCCATGATCGGTAATTTCATCGGCGTGCTCTTCGACGGCATCGCCTACGGCAGCCTGTTATTCCTCATCAGCGTCGGCCTCTCGGTCACGATGGGGATGATGAACTTCATTAACCTCGCGCACGGCGCCTTTGCCATGGTCGGCGGCTATGTCTGCGTGATCCTGCTGCAAAAACTCGGTATGCCCTTCCTGGCCACGCTGCCGCTGGCCTTCATCGCCGCGGCCGTGGTCGGCCTGGTGCTGGAACGTACGCTCTACCGCCAGCTCTACCAGGCGACCCACCTCGACCAGGTGCTGTTCTCGATCGGCCTGACCTTCATGGCCGTGGCCGGCGCCACCTTCCTGTTCGGGCCGACCCAGCAGCCGGTGAACCTGCCGGACTGGCTGCGCGGCCAGGTGCACGTGCTGGGGCTGGACGTCGGTTCCTACCGCCTGTTCCTGATCGGCGTCGTGGTGCTGGTCACGCTCGGCCTGTACTTCCTGATCGAGCGCACCCGCTTCGGCGCCCAGATCCGCGCATCGGTCGACAACCAGACCGCCGCCGCCGGTCTCGGCATCAACGTCAGCCGCGTCTTCAGCTTGACCTTCGCGCTCGGTTCCGGCCTCGCCGGTCTCGGTGGGGGCCTGGGCATCGACGTGCTGGGGCTCGATCCGAGCTTCCCTGTCAAATACATGGTCTATTTCCTGCTGGTGGTCGCCGTCGGCGGCGCCGGTTCCATCAAGGGTCCGCTGATCGCGGCGCTGATCCTCGGCGTGTTCGACGTCGCCGGCAAATACTATGTGCCGGAAGTGGGCGCCTTCGTCATCTACACGCTGATGGTCGTGCTGCTGATCCTGTTCCCATTCGGCCTGGTACGGAGGAAAGCATGAGCGCCTTTTCAACCTCAACCCTGAAAGCCAGGACCGCCGGTGCGCCGGAAACTGAACCGACTACCGCCATGAACAAATCGATGCTGCGCCTGCCGAACGACCGCTGGAAGCCGCTCGAGATCGTGTTCTGGCTGCTGCCGGTGGCCTCCTTCTTCCTGTTTCCGGAATACCTGGTCCTGATCAGCCAGATCATGATCATCGGCCTGTTCGCGCTCTCGCTCGATTTAATCCTGGGTTACGCCGGCATCGTCTCCCTGGGTCACGCAGCCTTCTTCGGACTGGGCGCCTACACCGCCGGCCTGCTGTCGGTGCATGGCTGGGGCGAGCCGATCTCCGGGCTGTTCGCAGCGGCGATCGTTGCCGGCATCGGTGGCTTCATCGTCAGCTTCCTCGTCGTACGCGGCCAGGACCTGGCGCGCCTGATGGTCACGCTCGGCATCGGCCTGATGCTGTTCGAGGCGGCGAATAAAGCCGCCTTCATTACCGGCGGCGTCGATGGCCTGTCCGGCATGGTGATGGGGAATCTGTTCGGCACCTTCGAGTTCGACCTGTATGGCAAGACCGCCTTCTGGTACAGCTTCGCCGTGCTCTTCATCCTGTTCGTGGTGCTGCGCCGGCTGGTCAACTCGCCCTTCGGCATGTCGCTGCGCGGGATCCGCGAAGGCGGACGCCGCATGCCGGCCATCGGCGCCGACGTCGACCGCCGCCTCAAGATGATCTTCACCGTCGCCGCCGCCGTGGCCGGCGTGGCCGGCGCGCTGCTGGCGCAGACTACCCAGTTCGTGGGCCTGGACGTGCTGGGCTTCCCGCGTTCGGCGGAACTGCTCATCATGCTGGTGCTGGGCGGTACCGGGCGCCTGTATGGCGCGCTGATCGGCGCTGCCGTGTTCATGATCGCCCAGGACAAGATCTCGGGGCTCGATCCGGCTTACTGGCAGTTCTACATTGGCCTGTTCCTGGTGCTGATCGTGCTGTTCGCACGCGGCGGCATCATGGGCGGTGCCGAGAAAATCTTCAACCGTCTGAAGCGCAAGGAGCCAGCATGAGCAACACATTGCGTACCGAAGGGCTCTCGAAACAGTGGGGCGCTTTCAAGGCCAATACCGACGTGTCTCTGACCTTCGAACCGGGCGGGCGCCATGCGCTGATCGGCCCCAACGGCGCCGGCAAGACCACCTTCATCAACCTGCTGACGGGCGGCTTCGCCCCGACCAGCGGCAAGGTGTACATGGGCGGCGAAGACATCACGAAACTGCCGCAGCACGAGCGCGTGAAGCTCGGCATGACGCGCACCTTCCAGATCAACACCCTGTTCGCCGGCATGACCGTGCTCGAATCGGTGGTGCTCGCGATCTGCGAACGGCGCGGCCTGCAGAAAGTGTGGTGGAAGACGGTGGAAAAGCACGATGACGTCGTCGACGAGGCGATGGAGCTGCTGGCCACACTGAAACTGACGAAGGAAGCCAATTCCATCACGCGCAGCATGGCCTATGGCAAACAGCGCCTGGTCGAGATCGCGCTGGCCCTTGCCACGAAACCGAAGATCCTGCTGCTGGACGAGCCGGCCGCCGGCATCCCTTCGGCAGAAAGCAAGGAACTGTTCGAAGTGATCGCGGGCCTGCCGCGCGATGTGACGGTGGTCTTCATCGAGCACGACATGGGCCTGGTCTTCCGCTTCGCCGACCGCATCACGGTGCTGGTGGGCGGCAAGGTGCTGACCGAAGGGACGCCGGAGGAGATTGCCGCCGACCCGCGCGTAAAAGAAGTGTATCTGGGGGAGGCCGAACATGGCTGAATTGCTGGCATTGGACAAGGTCACCGCCGGCTACGGCGAATCGATCGTGCTGGAAGACGTGAGCTTCACGATGAACGAGGGCGACAGCCTGGCACTGCTGGGCCGCAACGGCGTCGGCAAGACCAGCCTGCTGGTCACGCTGATGGGCCTGACGCGCCTGCACAAGGGCGCGATCCGCTGGAGCGGTCTTGATATCGCGCGCGTGCCGACCTATAAACGGGCGCAGTCGGGCCTGGGCTGGGTGCCGCAGGAACGCCACATGTTCCCCTCGCTTACCGTCGAAGAACACCTGACGGTGGTGGCGCGTCCGGGATCATGGACGCTGGCCAAGGTCTACGAAGTCTTCCCGCGTCTGCACGAGCGGCGCGCCAACATGGGCAACCAGCTCTCGGGCGGCGAGCAGCAGATGCTGGCCATCGCGCGCGCCCTCATGACCAATCCGCGCATCCTGCTGCTGGACGAGCCGATGGAAGGGCTGGCCCCGATCATCGTGCAGGAACTGGTGCGCGTGATTCGCCGGCTCGTCGCCGATGAAGGCATGTCGGTGATCGTGGTCGAGCAGCATGCGCGCCTGGCGCTGTCGCTGACCTCGCGCGCCATCGTGCTGGACCGCGGGCGCATCGTGCACGACTCGGATTCAGCCAGTTTGCTGGCCGATGGAGAAAAGCTCGATCGGCTCGTGTCCGTCGCCTGACGCCATTATTTGAAAACATACCCGTAGGGTGGGCGGGTTCCCCGCCCACGCGTCGATAGTTGGCGGCCAGATCATCGGGCCCGGAATTGGAGCCAGTAACTATCACCGCGTGGGCGGGAGGCCGCGGGGCCGCCGAGGCCCACCCTACGGGTCTTAAGCAAGCGTCCCAAGGACGCACACATAAAAACAGGAGACACACCTTGAATACCCTGAACCAAACCCGCCGCCACATTCTGCTCGCTGCCTCTATGTTGTCCGCAGGCGTCGCGACCGCCGCCGAGCCCCTGAAGGTCGGCCTGATCGTCCCGATGTCCGGTCCCTTCGCCTCCACCGGCCGCCAGGTTGACGCCGCCGTCAAGCTCTTCATGCAGCAGAACGGCGCCACCGTCGCCGGCCGCGAAGTGCAGATCATCCTGAAGGATGACGGCGGCGTCTCGCCGGACGTCACCAAGCGCATCGCCCAGGAGCTGGTCTCGCGCGACAAGGTGCAGGTGCTGGCCGGCTTCGGCCTGACCCCGCTCGCCTTTGCCGCCGCACCGGTCGCCACGCAGGCCAAGGTGCCGATGATCGTCATGAACGCGGCCACCTCGGTGATCCCGCAGCGCTCGCCCTACATCGTGCGCACCGGCTTTACGCTGGCCCAGGTCACGGCGCCCATGGCGCAGTGGGCGGCCAAGAACAAGATCAAGTCGGTCGTCACCTTCGTGTCCGACTACGGTCCCGGCATCGACGCCGAAAAGGTCTTCGTCAAGGACTTCACCGCGGCCGGCGGCAAGATCGTCGCCTCGCTGCGCGCGCCGCTGCGCAATCCCGACTATTCGCCTTTCCTGGCGCGCGTGAAGGATGCGAAACCCGATGCATTGTTCGTGTTCGTGCCCTCGGGCGAGGGCGCCGCTGTCCTGAAGCAGTTCACCGACCGGGGCCTTGCGCAAGCGGGCATCCGCCTGATCGCCACCGGCGACGTCCTGGATGATGACCTGATGCCGAGCATCGGCAACGCGGCGGTCGGCGTGGTCAGCAGCCACCATTATTCGGCGGCCCACCCGTCGCCGGAAAACAAGGCCTTTGTTGCCGCCTTCACCAAGGCGAACAAGAACATGCGCCCGAATTTCCACGCAGTCGGCGCCTATGACGGCATGCACCTGCTGTACGCGGCGCTGAAGAAAACCGGCGGCAAGAGCGACGGCCCTGCGCTGCTCGAAGCGATGAAAGGCCAGTCCTGGACCAGCGTGCGCGGCCCGGTCACGATCGACCCCGCCACCCGCGACATCGTCCAGACGGTCTATATCCGCAAGGCCGAGCAGGTCGACGGCGGCGTGTTCAACGTCGAGTTCGACAAGGTCGAGAAGTTCAAGGACCCGGGCGTGGAGTAAGGGAAGGGCGGACACGGGGTTGACCTCGTGTCCGCCAGTCCGCGGCCGGATCCGTAGGGTGGGCACTCCGTGCCCACGCGGATTCAAAACACCGCGAACAGTACAGGCAACAGCCCCACGTACCGAAATGACTCGGTGTTCGTGAAGGTCGCAGACACGCGCGCGCCCGCAACGCGTGGACTCAGGAGTCCACCCTGCGCCCCCGAGTTATTTTGCCGTCGCGTCAAGCGCCACCAGCCCCGCCAGCGGCGCGCGGCTCTGCTCATTATTCTCATGCACCAGCTTCGCCAGCAGCCCCATGAACACCTGCTGCTCCTGCGTACTCAAGGGTTCCAGCAAGCGCTGGCGCAGCCGCTGTGCCCCCGGCACCAGCGCGTCAAGCAGCGCCTGCCCAGCGGCGGTGATGGTCAAGGCCCGCTGCCTTCGGTTATGCGGAATCACCTTCCGTTCCATCAGCCCCTTTTCCTCGAGCCGCGCACACACCGTCGCCCCGGTCGAGGTATCGATCGCCGCCAGGCCCGCCAGCGACACCTGGTCGATCCCCGGATGCTCGGCCAGCCGGCTCAGGATCGCGTACTGAACGGGCGTCAGTTCGCGCCCCATTTCGTCGTAAAAAATCGACACCGAGATCTGCTGGGCACGGCGCAGCAAGTGGCCTGGATGCTGGTATAAATCAAGCTTTTCGCCCGGGACCAGGGCTGATTTTTCTTCAGGCATATTTCTCTAGGTTAGGTGACGCTGCGCACCGTCAAAAAAGTTTGAAAACACAGTTTACTTCGTGCCGCAAACGCGTGATACTTTTCTCACATTCAGTGCACTGAATATAAACGACTAAATCAAGAGCGTCTAACAAAATCGTCAGGGCAAGGCGCATCGTCGAAGACAGTACGCTAGTACGGCGAGACGATGCAACGCCGCCATGGCGATTTTGTTAGACGCTCGAAAGGAGACAAGGATGTTCCCGAAAAACGCTTGGTATGTTGCCTGCACGCCCGACGAGATCGAAAGCAAGCCTTTGGGCCGCCAGATCTGCGGCGAGAAAATCGTGTTCTACCGCGGCCAAGGCGGCAAAGTCGCCGCGGTCGAGGATTTCTGTCCGCACCGCGGCGCGCCGCTCTCGCTCGGTTTCGTGCGCGACGGCTCGCTCGTCTGCGGCTACCACGGCCTGGAAATGGGCTGCGACGGCAAGACGATCAGCATGCCCGGCCAGCGCGTGCGCGGCTTCCCCTGCATCCGCAGCTATCCGGTCGAGGAGCGCTACGGCTTCATCTGGGTCTGGACCGGCGACAAGGAAGCGGCCGACCCCGCCACCATCCATCATTTGGAGTGGGCCGAGAATCCCGAGTGGGCCTACGGCGGCGGCCTGTACCACATTAACTGCGACTACCGCCTGATGGTCGACAACCTGATGGACCTGACCCACGAAACCTATGTCCATGCGTCTTCGATCGGCCAGAAGGAAATCGACGAGGCGACAGTGACAACCAAGGTCGAGGGCGAAGAAGTCATCACCAGCCGCTTCATGGAAAACATCATGCCGCCGCCGTTCTGGCAGGCGGCCCTGCGCGGCAACGGACTGGCGGACGATGTACCGGTCGACCGCTGGCAGATCTGCCGCTTCAACGCGCCGAGCCACGTGATGATCGAAGTGGGCGTCGCGCATGCGGGCAAGGGCGGCTACCACGCCGACGCCGCGCACAAGGCATCGAGCATCGTGGTCGACTTCATCACGCCCGAGACCGAGACCTCGCACTGGTATTTCTGGGGAATGGCGCGCAACTTCAAGCCGCAGGATCCAGCGCTGACGAACACCATCCGCGAAGGCCAGGGCAAGATCTTCGGCGAAGACCGCGAGATGCTGGAACTGCAGCAGCAGAACATCCTGCGCCACCCCGAGCGCAAACTCTTGATGTTGAATATCGACGCCGGCGGCGTGCAATCGCGCCGCATCATCGATGCCTGGCTGGCGAAAGAACAGACCAAGGAGATCACCGCATGAGCACAATTGAAGTGAAAGTCGCTAGCAAGCACAATGAAGCGGACGGCATCTGCAGCTACGAGCTGGTGCCCACGAGCGGCGGCGCGCTGCCTGCGTTCGAGGCGGGCGCCCACGTCGATGTCCACCTGCCGGGCAGCCTGGTGCGCCAGTACTCGCTCTGCAATCCGCCTGGTGAAACCCACCGCTACCAGATCGGCGTGCTGCGTGACGCCGACTCGCGCGGCGGTTCCGAGGCCATGCACGACCGCATCGACGTCGGCACGGTGCTGACGATTTCCGCGCCGAAGAACCACTTCCCGCTGGTCGACGCCGAGCGCACGTTGCTGCTGGCCGGGGGCATCGGCGTCACGCCCATCCTGGCGATGGCCGAAACCCTGGCGGCAAAGGGTGCGGCGTTCGAAATGCACTACTGCGCCCGCTCGCCCGAGAAGGCGGCCTTCAAGGAACGCCTCGGCCAATCGCACCTGCGCGACCTGGTGCACTTCCATTACGACAGCGGCGACGCGTCCCAGAAGCTCGACATGGCGGCGCTGCTGGCGAACCCGCAGCCCGGCACCCACCTGTATGTCTGCGGGCCGCAGGGCTTCATCGAGTACGTGCTCGGGACCGCCAAGGCGCAGGGCTGGCCGCAAGCGCAGCAGCATGTCGAATACTTCAGCGCCGCCGCCGTCGACACCACCGGCGACCAGCCCTTCGACGTGAAGCTGGCCTCCAGCGGCCAGGTATTCACGGTGCCGACCGGGACCACGGTGATCAAGGTGCTGGCCGAGGCGGGCGTCGACATTCCGTATTCATGCGAGGAGGGCGTCTGCGGCACCTGCCTGACGCGCGTGATCGAGGGCGTTCCGGATCACCGCGACATGTACCTGACCGAGGAAGAGCAGGCGGCGAACGACCAGTTCACGCCTTGCTGTTCGCGGGCGAAGACGAAGGTGCTGGTGCTGGATTTGTGATGGGTGGCGGCGCGGGCGCGTGCCAAGAGAATGCGCCCGTACCGCGTGGGCACGGAGTGCCCACCCTACGAAACCCGCGACGGCGGTGCGTGACCCGTAGGGTGGGCGGGTCCCCCGCCCACGCGTTCAACCGGCGTCAGCTCAGCCGATCAATGCATCAGAGATCCGCCACAAATCCCACAACAGTCGCCGCAAACGCCTCCGGCTCCTCGATCGCGCTCAAATGCGAAGCCCCGTCGAGCACTTCCAGCCGCGCTCCCGGAATCGCTTCCGCCAGCGCCTGCGCCATCGCCACCGGCGTCCCCTGGTCCAGCTCCCCGGCAATCACCAGGGTCGGCACCCCGATCTGTCCCAGCCGCGAAGTCGTATCGACGCCGCCCACCGCATGGCAGCACCCGACATACCCCACCGCATCCGAGGTCACCAGCCGGCGCCGGAAACGCGCCACGGTCGCCGCCTTCCGCGCCCGGAACGCATCGTGGAAATAGCGCCCCATGACTGCATCCGCAATCGCCTCGATGCCGGACGCACGCACGGTGGCGATACGCTCGGCCCACACGGCGCGCGCCGCCTCGGGATAGCCGCTCGTGGTATTGGCCAGCACCAGTGCCCGCACCAGCGCCGGATGGCGCAGCGCCAGCTCCTGCCCGACCATGCCGCCCATCGACAGGCCGACCCACACCACCGGCCCGGTATCGAGTTCGCGCAAGAGGCGCGCGGCGTCGTCGGCCAGGTCAGCCATCGTGTAGGCGGCATCTGGCGCGTCCGAGCTGCCATGCCCGCGCTGGTCGTAGGCGATGACGCGGCAGTCCGTCGCCAGCTGATTGGCGAGGCTGTCCCACATCGTCAGGTCGCACCCGAGCGCGTGGCTGAGCACGATCGTGTGGCGCGGCGCCTTGCCGTTGGCAGGCTCGCGCACGCTGTAGTGCAGGGCAGGGCTGCTGGCGGTGCGGCCTTCGCGCCCGACGCCGGAGTGAACCACCGAAACAGGCGAAACCGGTTCCAGCACATAGCCGATCTGCTCCCCGACTTCGCGCAGGATCGCCAGCGTATGCGTGAAGGCCGTGTTCGCGGCCGGCACGCCGGCGTAGATCGCCGACTGCATCAGGATTTCCTTGATCTCGTCGGGCGTCAGCTTGCTGCCCTCGGTGCCGAGGAGAGCGGCGCGCACGTGCAGCTCGAATTCTTCCCAGCGGCCGAGAGCGATGGTGATCGCGAGGACGATCGCGCGCCGCGTCTTGTGCTCCAGGCCGGGGCGGCCCCAGATCTCGTTCCAGGCGAAGCGCGTGATCAGGTTCTGGAAGTCGGCGTTGAAACTGGTCGCCTTGTTCAGCGAACGGTCGACCCATTCGTCGCCCAGAACGCTGCGGCGGTTCTGCAGGCCGCGTTCGAAATCGTGGTCAATCGGATCGAAACTCATTGTTCATCACTCTCGAAAAGGTTGGGAAGCGTCCAGCGCGGCCATGCGCTTGCGCAGGCTTGCGAGCTGGCCCTCGGCCAGGCGGCGTGCCGGCGCCAGGGCGGCGACCGGGTCGAACAGGGTAGCGAGCTGCTTCAGGTCGACGTGCGCGGCGAGCTGCGGGTCCGCCTGCACGGCATCGATCAGCAGCGCGTCGAGCCGGCGTCCTTCGCTGTTCACTTGCCCGGTCAGGCGTTCCAGCAGCGCGTGCGCCGCAGGACGCCCCATCGCGCCGGCCAGGTAGCTCGACGCGCTTTCGGCAAACACCAGGCCCTGCAAGGAGGCGATATTGCCCAGCATGCGTTCGCGGTCCACGCCAAGACCCGCAAAGGCCTCGTTCAGCGCGTGCAAGGCGCCGTGGGTCGATAAAAACAGCGGCGGCCACTCGGCCAGTTCGGCCTGCCAGTTGCCCAGGCCCCGTTCGTGCTGCTGGTCCATGCAGGCCAGCAGCGCCGCTGCGTGCTGGGGCGTGCGGCGCGAGGCGGCCAGGGCGATCATCGAGGAGACGGGATTGCGCTTGTGCGGCATGGCCGAGGAGCCGCCGCGGCCGTTGCCCGAGGGTTCGGCCAGTTCGGCGATTTCACCCTGCGCCATCAGGGAAAGGTCGGTGGCCAGCTTGCCCAGGCTGCCGCAGAGGACCGCCACTTCCAGGCCGAGCCGCACCCATTCGTCGCGCTGGGTATGCCAGGCGGCGTCGGCCACCTTCAGGCCCAGTTGCGCGGCCATGCGTTCGGCCACCGCGGCGCCTTGTTCCTTCATCACCGACAGGGTGCCGACCGCGCCGCCCAGTTGCAGTTGCAAGGCGCGCGTGCTGGCCGCGCGCAGCGATTCACGCGCACGCACCAGCGGGGCCAGCCAGCCGGCGGCCTTGAAGCCGAAGCTCGTCACCTGGGCCGGCTGCATCAGCGTGCGCGCCAGCACCGGCGTGGCGAGATTGTTCTCCGCCAGCGCCAGCAAGTGCGCGCACAGCGCCGAGAGGCCATCGTCGAGCAGCTGCAGTGCGTCGCGCGTGACCAGCACCATCGCCGTGTCGATCACGTCCTGGCTGGTGCTGCCCCAGTGAACATGGCGCGCCGCGGCTTCGTCATACAGCGCCACCGTCCGCGTCAATTCCTTGACCAGCGGGATGGCCAGGCTGCCGGCGCGCCGGCCGGCGTGGATCAGGGCCGGGATGTCGTAGAGCTGGGCGTTGCACACGCCCGCAATCGCGCTGGCGGCGGCAAGCGGAATCAATCCTTCCTCTGCCTGCGCCCGGGCCAGCGCCGCCTCGAAACGAAACATCGCCCCGACGATCGCCGCGTCGTCGAAGGCGGCAATCATGTCGGAGGTCGTGAGAAAACTGTCGAAGATCGATACGCTCATGGATTTCCCTTGTGATGCCGCTCCCGGGTCATACGTAATCGAAGAAGACGGTTTCCTTCTCGGTCTGCATCCAGATGTCCCAGGTGTAGGCGTTCTCCCCGGTTTTGCGCGCGAGGAGGGTGGCGCGGCGTTCTTCCGGCACCTGCCCGAGTATCGCCGATTGCGACAGGCCCGCGTCGTCTTCCAGGAAGACGGCCGTGAACTGGTGCTTGACCAGGCCGCGCGCGAAGACGGTCACGTACATCACCGGTTCGCCGCGCGTTGCAGCTTCAGTCTGCGAGATGCACAGCGAGAATTCGCCCGCTTCGCCGCTCGGCACGCGGCGGAAACCAGGGATCGCATGTTCGTTTTCCGCGTCTGCAGCGCTGGGTGTCCAGGCTTCGATCTGGGCGTCGTTAATCGGCGCGCCGTTGCCGTCGTAGATGACGCCACTGATGTTGATCGTCGGCGCGCTCGACTTCACGTTGGCCGGCGTGCAGGCGTCGACCGCCCATTGCCAGGCTTCGTGCGAGAAGGGGCCGATGGTTTGCGAGGTGGTGATGTTGGTCATAGATTTGCTCATGATTCGTCTCCTTACAGGCCCATCGGCGTGGCGTCGCGTCCACGCAGGACGATATCGAATTCGTAGCCGAGCATCTCGCTGCCGACGGTTTGCTCGAGGCTGAAGCGCGACACCAGGCGCTGGCGCGCTGCTTCGTCCGGCACGCTCTGGAAGATCGGATCATAGGCGAACAGCGGATCGCTCGGGAAATACATCTGCGTCACCAGGCGCTGGGCATACACGTTGCCGAACAGCGAAAAGTGGATGTGCGCCGGGCGCCAGGCCTTGTCGTGGTTACCCCACGGGTAGGGGCCGGGCTTGATCGTCACAAAGCGATAGCGGCCATCGTCGTCGGTCAGCATTTTGCCGACGCCATAAAAATTCGGGTCGAGCGGGGCGGCATGCTGGTCTTTCTTGTGCCAGTAGCGCCCGGCCGAATTGGCTTGCCAGACTTCGACCAGGGAATTGCGCACCGGTTTGCCGTCTTCATCGACCACGCGGCCGGTGACGACGATCTTTTCGCCGAGAGGCTCGCTTTGCCCGTGCTTGGTGAGATCGGTGTCGTTCGGCAGCAGCAGGCGCGGCGTCGTGACGATGTTCTGCGTGACGGGCACGAGCGCCTCGATGCGCAGGTTCGGCTGCTTCGGCCCGCGCGGCACGGTCGATTTGTAGGCGGGGTAGATGAGCTCGGGGTAAACGCCTGCTTCGATGGGATCGAATTTCACGGCCTGTCTCCTTCAGTGGTCTTGTCGATAGTGAAAATGGTAGGCCTGTCCCGGCTCGACCACAAGCGGCGAAGATGCGAGGATATCCGCAGTGCGCACACCTTGTGCGATACTCGCACAAATCGATATCCTTTTTGCTTGCCATGCTTGAAACGCCCGCACCGCCACTCGAACGCGACCTCGTCGCCGGCCTGGAAAAGGGCTTGAAGGTCATCGAAGCCTTCGACCAGGAGCGCTCGCGCCTCACCATTGCCGAGGTGGCGGACGCCACCGGCCTGACCCGCGCGGCCGCGCGCCGCTACCTGATCACGCTCACCCACCTGGGCTATATGCGCCATGAGAACAAGCTGTTTTCGCTGACGCCCGCCGTGCTGCGCCTCGGCCAGAGCTACCTGCATTCGGCGCGCCTGCCGCGCATCGCCCAGCCGCTGCTGTACCGGCTGGCCTATTCGCTGGGCGAGGCGGCATCCGTCGGCGTGCTCGACCACGACCAGCTGGTCTGCGTGGCGGCGGTGAGCGCAGGGCAGCTGGTGTCGGCCACGCTGCAGCCGGGCACGCGCGTGCCGGCCTATTGCACGGCGAACGGGCGC
Organism: Massilia sp. FBCC-B171; assembly: GCF_059134155.1. Taxonomy (NCBI): domain Bacteria; kingdom Pseudomonadati; phylum Pseudomonadota; class Betaproteobacteria; order Burkholderiales; family Oxalobacteraceae; genus Massilia; species Massilia sp. FBCC-B171. The sequence continues at coordinate 2,144,382 of NZ_CP101443.1, forward strand.
ATGCTGCTGGCCAGCCTGCCGCAGGCGCAGATCGAGGCCTTTCTCGAACGCGCCCATCCTGAACCGATCACCCAGCACACGATCGTCAACCGCGAGCGCCTGGCGCTGGAGATCGCCCGCGCGCGTGCGCAAGGCTATGCGCTGGTCGACCAGGAACTGGAACTGGGCCTGCGCACGATCGCGGTGCCGCTCAGGAATTTCAGGGGCGAGGTGGTGGCGGCGATGAACGTCAGCGTGCATGCGGGACGCCTGCCGGTCGAGCAGATGGTCGAGCGCTGCCTGCCGGCGATGATCAAGATTCAAGTGGAACTGGGAGCTTTACTTTGACCTGCACGCAACCCGTAGCCCTCGACACCGGCACCGGCGTCGCCATCGTCCCCGTCACGCTTGGGCATGCCGGTATGCTCGCGGTCCTGGTCCGCCACGATCGAGAACACCTGCACGCCTGGCTGCCGCTGGTCGCGACCCTGGCCACACCCGAGGCGGCGCGTGCCCACCTGGAGCGCGCCGTCGTCCGTGCGCAAGAGGGCGAGATCTTCGAGTGGCATCTGTTTGCAGGCGACACCTTGTGCGGCTCGGTGCGCCTGAAGGATATCGATCACGACGACCGCAAGGCGGGCATCGGCTATTTCCTGGGAAGCGAATACACGGGCAAGGGCATCATCACCGCGGCGCTGCAGGCGGTGCTGGCCTGGTGTTTCGGTCCGCTCGGCCTGAACCGGATCGAACTGCGCTGCGCCACAAACAATGTGCCGAGCATGCGCGTGGCCGAAAGGCTCGGGTTCGTGCGCGAAGGCTTGCTGCGCCAGGACAGTTGCCTGAACGGCGTGTTTGTCGACCACTGTGTCTACGGCCTGTTGCAGGCAGACTTCAGGCGCTGACGCTACGCGAGGTTTACCACAGCCAGCCGCTGCCGCCGCGCTCCGTGCGCCGCTTGTCCGCAAACGCATCGAGCATGAAGTCCACCATGGCCCGGGTCTTGGCCTGCAAATGGCTTTTGGTCGGGAACAGGATGTAGATGTCGGCCGGTGGCGCGTTCCAGTCCTCTAACAGCAGCACCAGGCGCCCCGAACGCAGGTAGGGGGCGGCTTCCCATTCGGAGCGCAGCACGATGCCGTGGCCGTCCAGTGCCCAGGACAGCGCCGCTTCGCCGTCGTTCGTGCTCAGCGGCCCGCGCACCTTGACCGTTTCCTGGCGCGTGCCGGATCGGAAATGCCAGCTGCCGTAGATCTCGTCGCTCTCGCGCAGCACGATGCAGCTGTGCCGGGGCAGGTCGCGCGGAGCGTTCGGTATGCCGTGCGCGGCGATGTAGTCCGGGGAGGCGCACAGGAAGCGCCGGTTGTCGGCCAGTTTGCGCGCGGTGATGCGCGCGTCGGGCTGTTCGCCGAAGCGGATCGCCAGGTCGAAGGCCTGCTCTACCAGGTTCACCGGCCGGTCGCTCAGGTGCATCTGCACCTCGACTTCCGGGTAGGCGCGGGCGAAGCGCGACAGCGCGGGCGTGATGAATTTGCGGCCGAAACCGAGCGTGGCGTTCAGGCGCAGCAGGCCCTGCGGCACGACGCTGCCGCCCGAGATCCTGCGCTCGAGCGCTTCCAGTTCCGCCACCAGCCGCTCGCCTTCGCCGAGCCAGGTTTCGCCTTCGGGCGTCAGGCTCATGCGCCGCGTGGTGCGGTTCAGGAGGCGCACGCGCAGTCGCGCTTCGATCGCGGCCAGGCGCTTGCTGACGGCCGGCGGCGTGACGCCGAGTTCCTGCGCGGCGGCGGCCAGGCTGCCACGCTTGACCACGACGGCAAAAAAGGAGATGTCATCGAGTCCATCCATTCGTAACTCCTGCGACCGAATATAGTTAGTAAATATTTATTATACGAGTTCTTGTTTTGAATATCATGGTGACATCCGGCAGCGATCCGGAAACGACATTCCATCCATCGGAGGAGACCCATGAAAATCAAACTTGCCCTGCTTGCACTCGCGACCTGCGCCACGACGTTTGCGTACGCCGAGACCTACCCGTCGCGCCCTATCCGCCTGGTAGTGCCGTATGCGCCCGGCGGCAGCGCCGACATCGTCGCGCGCCGGATTGCCGACGAATGGGCGAAGGCTGCTGGCGGTAATTTCTACGTCGAGAACAAGGCGGGTGCGGGCGGCAATATCGGCGTCGATGCGGTGGCCAAGGCCGCGCCCGACGGCTATACGATCGGGCTGCAGACGGTGTCGCTGGCGATCAACCCATCGCTGTTCGCCAAGATGCCCTACAACACCCTGAAAGACCTGGCGCCGATCGGCCTGGTCGCCAGCTCGCAGCACGTATTGGTCGTCAATCCCGCGTTCCCCGGCAAGGACACGAAAGAACTGCTGGCCGCCGTGAGAGCCAAGCCCGGCCATTACACCTACGGTTCGGCCGGCCCGGGCAGTACCTTCCACATGTCGGCCGAACTGTTCAAGGACGTCACCAACACCGAGATCATGCACATCCCGTACAAGGGCGGCGGCCCGGCCCTGGTCGATACCATGGCCGGCGTGGTGCACATGAGCTTCCCGGTGCTGTCGGCCGTCGTGCCGCACGTGAACGGCGGCAAGCTGCGGGCCATCGGCGTCACTGGCCCGAAGCGTTCGCCGCTGCTGCCGAACGTGCCGACCCTGCAGGAATCGGGCGCGCCCGGCTACAGCTTCGAGACCTGGTTCATCGTCTTCGCTCCGGCCGGAACCCCGAAGCCGATCATCGACAAGCTCAATGGCGCGCTGAACCAGGCCATCAATTCGCCGCAGCTGAAAGAAAAGCTGGTCAAGGACGGCTTCGACCCGCTGCCCACCACGCCGGCGCAGGCCCAGGCCCGCTTGAGCCAGGAACTCGCTTCCTGGGACAAGTTGATCAAGCAACGCGGCATCACCGCCGAATAACGCAAGCAGGACACCCAGATGAGCAAGACCCTTTACCGAAAACTGGTGGATGCGCACACGGTCGTGCAGCTCGACGCGGACAACGTCCTGCTGTACGCCGACCTGCACCTGATGAACGAGTACACCAGCCCGCAGGCCTTCGCCGGCCTTCACGAACGTGGCTTGACAACGCTGTATCCGGGGCAGAACGTGGCCACGGTCAGCCACATCATCCCGACCCATGCGGACAAGCTGCGCATCATCGCGGACGGCGATTCCGCGCTCCAGGCCAGCAACCTGAAACGCAATTGCGACCGGCACGGCATCCCGCTGTTCGATACGAATGACCGTTTCCAGGGCATCGAACACGTGATCGCGCCGGAGCACGGCATGATCCGCCCCGGGATGGTGGTCATCTGCGGCGACAGCCACACCACGACCTACGGCGCGCTCGGCGCGCTGGGCTTCGGCATCGGCACCACCGAAGTCGAGCACCTGCTGGCGACCCAGACCCTGGTCTACCGGCTGGCCGGCGACATGCGCATCCGCATCGACGGCCACCTGCCGCCGGGGACGACGGCCAAAGACCTGATCCTCATGGTCATTGCCCGGATTGGCGCCCAGGGCGCGCGCGGCTATGTCGTCGAATTCTGCGGTTCGGCGATTGAAGCGCTCAGCGTCGAGGCGCGCTTCACGCTGTGCAATATGGCGGTCGAAGCCGGCGCCCGCGGCGCCCTGATCGCGCCCGACCAGACGGCCATCGATTACGTGCTCGCCCATTGCCCCGACATCGCGGCCGACGACGCCCTGCGCGAACGGGCGCTGGCGCACTGGGCCCTGCTTGCCAGCGACGCCGATGCCCGCTTCGACATCGAGCATGCATTCGACGCCGCCGGCCTGGCGCCGATCGTCACCTGGGGCACCAGTCCAGACCAGGCGATGCCGGTCACGGGACGCATCCCGCAGCCGCAGAACGCGTCCGACACGCGCGCGCTGGCGTACGCACGCCTGGCCAGCGGCACGCTGCTCGCGGGCGTCGACATCCAGCACGTCTTCATCGGCTCCTGCACCAACGGGCGGATCGAAGACCTGCGCGCCGTGGCCGAGGTGGTGGGCAGCCGCAAGGTGGCGCCCGGTGTGCGTGCAATGGTGGTGCCCGGCTCGGGCGCGGTGCGCGAGCAGGCCGAGCGCGAAGGCATTGCCGCACAGCTGATCGCGGCTGGATTCGAGTGGCGCAAACCCGGCTGCTCGATGTGCCTGGCCATGAACGACGACGTCCTCGCACCCGGCGTTCGCTGCGCCTCGACCACCAACCGCAACTTCGAAGGACGGCAAGGACGCGGGGCGATTACCCACCTGATGAGCCCCGCCATGGCCGCTGCTGCCGCCGTGACCGGCAAGATCACCGACGTGCGCACCCTCCTGGAGTACCAGCCATGAAGAACACCATCATCGAGGGAAGCGCCGCGCCGCTTCCGATCGCCAACCTGGACACCGACCAGATCATCCCCAAGCAGTTCTTGCGCGGCATCGACAAGGCCGGCCTGGCAGGCGGCATCCTGTACGACCTGCGCTTCGACGGTAGCGGCACGCCGCGTCCCGAGTTCGTGCTGAACCAGCCTGAGTATGCAGGGGTGCCTATCCTGCTGGGGGGCGCCAACTTCGGCTGCGGATCGAGCCGCGAGCACGCGGTCTGGGGCTTGCAGCAGTTCGGCGTGCGCGCCGTCATCGCGTCGAGCTTCGGCGAGATTTTTTATTCGAATGCGATGAACAACGGGCTGATGCTGGCAACCGTACCGGAGGATTACATGCAACGCCTGCAGGCGCTGGCTGCAGCTTCGCCGGTGCCCTTGCAGGTGCGGGTCGACGTCGAGCGCCTCGAGGTCGCCAGCGCGGCGGGGACGGTGCGCTTCACGCTCAGCGAGCGCCACCGCAGGATGTTCATGGATGGGCTGGACATGCTCGGCGCCTCGCTGCAGCACCTGCCCGCGATTCAGGCCTTTGCCGAGCGCTGGCGTGAGGACAAACCGTGGCTGAAGGATGTGGCGGCGAATGCGCGTGCAAGGATTGACCGGGCGGCGTGATGCCGGCGTCGCGTCGGCGCATGCCTGGGTTGAACGCGTGGGCGGCGCAAAGGCCGCGTCGGTTCGGATGTCAGGGTGGAGCCGCCCACCCTACGTCCTGCTGCCGGCGCCGGAACTCCTTCGGCGTTACCCCGACCAGCTTCTTGAACAGCCGGCTGAAGTAGGCCGGGTCCTGGAAGCCCAGCTCATACGCAATGCTCGCCACCCCCGCCGGCACATAGGTCAGCTTGCGGCAGGCCTCTAACATCAGCCGGTCCTGGGTAATTTCGAAGGCCGATTTGCCTGCCAGTTTGACGCACAGCCGGTTCAGGCGCGCCGTCGCCACGCGCAGGGAGTCGGCGTACTGGCCGACCTGCCACTGCTCCTTGTAGTGGCGTTCGACCTCGACCCGGAAGCGCGAAAACAACTCGAAGTCGCCGCGTCCCGAGCTGTCGGCGATGTGGCGCTCGGCCTGGACCCGCACCAGCATCAGCAGCGCGCTCCTCGCCAGCCATTCGAGCATCAGGGTGTGGCCGTGGCGCGGCCAGGCGGCCTCGAAGATCAGGTTCTGCAGCAGCGCCTCGATGCGCGCCACCATCTCGGGCGCCGCGCCGAGGCCAATTGCCAGCGGCTGCACGAACAGCGAGGAAAACAGGTCGCCCTCGTGGCCGGCGGCGGCGAACAGCATGTTCTGGTCGACCGTCAGCACATAGCCATGGGCTTCTTCGGAAAAATCGAAGCCGTGGGGCAGGGAGGGGTGGACCGTCAGCGCGACCGGGGCTTCGCACTCCCAGAGCGCGCCATCGATGTTCGCGCGAACCTGTCCGCCAAGTAAAAAAAGTACCTGAAACAGGCCGGCATGGGTGTGGGTGCCGATATGCCAGTCGTACTTGCGGCTGCGCGTCTCGATCAGCTCGATATGGACGGCTTCGGCGTCCGTACCCCGCGTGGTCTCGCCATACAGGGCGAATTCGGGGACCTGCAAGGGGAGTGCGGCGGCGGTGGCGGGCATGGGGCGCAAGGTGGCGTGCGATAAGAATGAGAAAATAGTACAAGTTTTAGCAGATTTGATCCATTCATATTCCGCCGGCGCCGCACTACGATGGTGTCAACTAAAACACATTCGGAGACAGCGTCATGAAAACCCAGGTTGCCATCGTCGGCGCCGGCCCCGCCGGCCTGTTGCTATCCCACCTGCTGCACCTGCAGGGCATCGAATCGGTCGTGCTCGAGATGCGCAGCCGCGCCGACATCGAGGCGACCATCCGCGCCGGCGTGCTCGAGCAGGGCAGCATGGACATCCTCAACGAAGCGGGCGTCGGCGAGCGCATGCGTCGCGAAGGCGCGCTGCACCACGGTTTCGAGCTGGCCTTCGGCGGCCGGCGCCACCGCGTCGACCTGCAAGAGCTGACCGGGCATTCGATCACGGTCTATCCGCAGCACGAGGTCATCATCGACCTGGTGGCGGCGCGCCTGGCCGCCGGCGGCGACCTGCGCTTCGAGGTCAGCGAGGTCGCGCTGCACGACATCGACACGGCCCAGCCTTCCGTGACGTTCACGCACGCAGGCCAGGCGCAGCGCATCGACGCCGATTTCGTGATCGGCGCCGACGGCTTTCACGGCGTCTCGCGCCCGATGTTCCCGCCCGGGACGCGCGAGGACTTCCAGCGCGTCTATCCCTTCGGCTGGTTCGGCATCCTGGTCGAATCCGCGCCTTCGTCCGATGAGCTGATCTACGCCCAGCACGAACGCGGCTTCGCCCTGGTCAGCACCCGTTCGCCCACCGTGCAGCGCCTGTACTTCCAGTGCGACCCGCACGACAAGGTCGAGGCCTGGTCGGACGACCGCATCTGGTCCGAGCTGCACGCGCGCCTGGAGCACAACGACGGCTGGAAACTCAAGGAAGGCAGGATCTTCCAGAAGGGGATCATCGGCATGCGCAGTTTCGTCTGCGCGCCGATGCGCCACGGCCGCCTGTTCCTGGCCGGCGACGCCGCCCACATCGTGCCGCCGACCGGGGCCAAGGGCATGAATCTCGCCATCTCCGACGTGCGCGTGCTGTCGCAGGCGCTCGACACCTTCTACAAGAAGGGCAGCGAAGACGGCTTGAACGGGTATTCGGCAACCGCCCTGAAACGCGTCTGGCGCGCCGAGTATTTCTCGTGGTGGATGACGCGCCTGCTGCACACCTTCGAGGACGCGACGCCCTTCGAGCGCCAGATCCAGCGTGCCGAACTCGAAGCGGTGGTGGCATCGCGGGCGATGCGCACGGCGCTGGCCGAGAATTATGTCGGGGCGTTTTAAACGACGTTGAAACCGCCCCGGGCTTGTTGCAACAGCATCAGAGCGACATCGGCACCCGCACCATCAGCGTGACGTCCGGCGTATCGCGCGTCAGGCCCGCGCCGACGGCCACGCTCAGGGTTTTCTTCTGGGTCAGGCGGTAGCTGTAGCCGACCAGGAGCGTGCCGAGCTGCATCCGTACCGAGCCCGGCACCGTGCGGCCGTTCTGTTTGGTGCGGGCGACCGAGTTGTGGTCGTAGCCGACGCTGAACGAGGCCTTGTCGTTCAGGGCCAGGCCCATGCCGAAATTGAAGCCGATCACGCCGCCCGGCGCAATGGTGCCGAGCGACTCCTGTTCGCCGCCCAGCACCGTGCGCGAGACCTCGCGCCTGAAGTTGTGCAGGTAGCTGAAGCTGCCGAAGAACACGGCCGGGTCCGACGGGAACAGCCAGGTCAGGCTCGGCTGCAATGAGTAGAAGCCGGAGCCGGTCGGCAGTTCGAGCGGCAGGCCGCTGCCGGTGATGTTCTCGCCGACGCAGCGGCGCTGGCAATCGGTGGTCACTTCGAACGGGTCCTTGCCGGTGCGCGATTTGAAGCGCAGGCCGCCGATGAAATAGGGCCTGTCGGCGCCGCCGTCGTTGAGCTGGTAGCGCCCGGCGATTTCGACGTCGCCGATCGCCTTGCCGCTGGTCTCGAACGCCCGCTCCACGGCGGTGCCGGTGAACACTTCGCGGCTGACCGTGGCGTCGCTGCGGTAGACGTAGGGCAGCTTGGCTTCCATCTCGAAACGGTTGGTGAAGCCGCGGCGCAGGGTCGCGGTGGCGGTGGTCGTGTTGCGTTTTACTTCGCGCACGTCGATCAGCCCGATGAGCAGGGCCGGGATGACCGTGTAGCCGACCAGGGCCACGCGGTTGCTCGACGAGTAGCCGTACTGGATGGCCGGCTCGAACACATAGGAGCCGCGCGGGGTGAGCACACCCGGCGACTCGAAGATGGGTGCGACCTCGCGTGGGCGGCTGTCGCCGGCGGGTGCGCGGCCGACGGCGGCGGTGTTGGTGGCCGCGGTCGGGGCGCTGGCCGGGCCGCCCACCGGTGCGGCGGGTGCGGCCGGCTGCTGCTGCAGGCCGGCGCCGCCGGTGCCGCGCATGGCGCCCAGCGTTTCGGGGGAAAGGGCGCGGGTGGCCAGCCTGGGGTCGGCCAGGTCCAGCGCCTGCGGCGCCGGGGCGCGTACCGTGCGCACGTCCCGTTCCAGTTCATCGATGCGCGCGCGCTGGGCGTCCAGCTGCTGGCGCATCGCCTTGATTTGCTCCACCAGTTCCTCGACGGATTGGGCCTGCGCCGGCAGGGCGCAGAACGCCGCGCTGACGGCAAGGGCGCCAACACATAACGCCGGGATTTTCTGCATGCTTCTCTCCATGTAATTAGGCCGTCAGCGGGGTGCGACGGCGGTTGATAAGGCGTTGTTCAGGTTCGTGCCAAAATTGAGCGCACGCAGCATTCCAGCCGTGTTCACCGTGGCATTGATGGAGGTCTGGTTCTTGATGACCTGGTCGTTCAGCGAGTTCTGGATGACGGTGCCGCCCAGCAGATTCTGGGCATTGCCCGCCATCGTGCGCACGTCGCCGTTCTGGATCAGGCGCAGTTCGCCCAGGGCGTCGCGCGCGAGCGTGCCTTCGCCTCTGGCAAGCTTGCCGATGTCGCCCAGCTGCATCTGGGTGCGCTCGATGACGTTGCCATTGATGCTGACCAGGCGCTCGAGGCCGAGCGTGACGACCAGGCCATCGGCGGTGAGAAAGCCGCCGCGCGTCGCGTCCAGGGTGGCGCTGTCGACGGCGCTGGCGGCGTTGAAGGTAGGGGCGGCGCTGGCCAGGCTTGCCGTCGACAGCAGCAGCAAGCCTGGCAGGGAAAGGAAAAGCCGCATGGTGCCTCCTTAAAAATCGGTGGGACCGAATTTCGGCAGTCCATAGGTGGATTCGAGCGCGCGGCTGGCGCCTTCGGCGACGGGCGCGCGCGGCGCGTTGCGCCAGTCGGCCGCGAGATTGAAGCCGGGCTTGTTCGGTCCCTCGTGGATGACGAACAGGATGCGGTTGGCCCAGATCGATTCGAAGCGTTCGCGCGCCATCAGGCGCGTGCCGCGCGACGGGTCGCCCAGCAGTATGCGGCCGTCGTCGAAGCCCTTGACCACGACGAAGTGTTGGTAGCCGTTGTCCGAAATGAGCACGATGGCCGGCAGCTTCGCTTCGATCAGTTTGTCGAGCGGCAGCTGGAAGCCGTTGGCGGTAAAGCCGCGGTCCTTCAGGAAACGCTGCATGTCGAGCAGCGAGAAGCCTTCGCGCCGGATCTTTTGCTGGTCGCCTTTCACGAACATTTCCTGGAATGCGGCCTGTTCGGTGGTCGGGATGTTGTAGTGGTGGGTCAGCAGCGTGGCCAGCGCGGCCGAACCGCAGCTGAAATCGTACTGCTGGCGCAGCGTGGCCTGGAAGCGCAGGTCTTTCATGCTCTTGACCGGCATGCTGCCGACGCGCATGCCGCTGGGCAGCGACAGCTCGGCTGCCTGCGCATGCAGCGCGCCTAAGAGCAGGGCGAGGGTAGAGGCAGCGAGACGTCGTTTCATTGGAACTGCAAATTGATGACCGTGGCGTTCTGGATCAGCACGTTGGCGCCGCTGTTCTGGATCACCACCGGGATGCCGGACATGTTGGCAAACGAGCCGGAATCGATCGAGTTCGAGCCGGTCTGGACGTTGATGGCGCTGTTGTTGGCGACGTCGCCATTGAGTCTGGTGTCGTTGAAGACGGTGTCGGCGCGGCCGCGTTCTTGCTCGAGCTGGCCGAGATCGACCGCCTGGACGATTTCGCCGCCGATGGACAGGGTGCTGCTGTGCGCAATCTCCGGCGCGGCTTGCATGATCTGTTCGATGCCGGCGACGGCCGGCGTGCCGAGCTGCTCGAAGGCCAGCATGGCCGGCTCGCCTGCGCAGGCCTGGCCGGCCAGGGCCGCTGCCAGCGCCATCGCGCAGGCCTGCGGTAATCGGGGTAGTGCAAGAATCTTGTTCATCGTGTCTCCTGGATCCGGAAAACTGCCGCGCCGGTGAAGGCGCGGCAGTCCGTGCTACGGACAACGCATTACACGTGGTTCAGCTTATGGGCCGACGGCCAGGTTGCTCTGGACGTTGACGCTTTGCTGGATCAGGGACGAGAAGCCGTTGTTCTGGCTGACGACCATCACACCGGCAGCCGACTGGCCGACGTTGGTCATGGCGTTCGACATGTCGAAGGCGCCCGCGTTGACGGTGTTGGTGCCGCCGTTGCCGCCGGTCGCCGCGCCGCCCGCACCACCGGTGCCGGTGCCTGCGGTGTTGGTGCCGCTGCTGCCGCCCATGCCGCCGGTGCCTGTGCCACCCGTGCCGCCCGCGCCGCCGTTACCGGCGGTTGCCGCGCCCGAGGAGGTCGAACCGTTGGTCGCGCTGCCCGAGGTGGCTGCGCCGCCGGCCGAGCCTGCGCCGCCCGTGTTCGATGCCATGCCGGTCGAGCCGCCCGCGCCGCCCGCACCTGCTGCAGCGCCTGCGCCGCCGGTGCTGGTGCCGGCCGTGGCCGAACCGCCCGCGCCGCCCGTGCCACTGGTGCCGCTTCCTGCCGCGCCGCCGGTGCTCGACAGGGCTGCGCCTGCGCCGCCCGTGCCGCCGGTGGCCGTGCCGCCTGCCGCGCCGGCGCCGGCAGTGTTCGTGGCCATGGCACCCGAACCTGCCGTACCGCCTGCGCCGCCCGCCGCGCCTGCGCCGCCCATGCCGCCTGCAGCGCCCGCGCCGCCGGCGCCGCCGGTGCCGGTACCTGCCGACGCGGTATTCGTGGCGCCGGTCACGGTGCCGCCGGTGCTGGTGGCGCTGCCGCCGTCAGCCGCGCCGCTTGCACCGCCGGTCGAATCCGGGGTCGAGGCGCCGCTGCCGCTGGTGGCAACGTTACCGCTGTTGCCTGCTCCCGCACCGGACGCCTCGCCGGTCGAGGTGGCGCCACCCACGGTCACCATGCCGCCCGCTGCGCCACGTCCGCCCGCCGCGCCTGCGCCGCCCATGCCGCCTGCCGCGCCTTCGGCACCGTTGCCACCTTGCCCGCCGGTCGCCGCGCCGGTCGCGCCACCCGCGCCGCCGGCACCCGCAACGACGCGGCCAGCGTTGCCGCCGTTACCGCCGGTGTTGCCGCCTGCTTCGCCGCCCCAGCCACCAGTGCCTGCGCCGCTCGCGCCGCCGGCGCCGCCCGTGCCGCCGCCGGCGTTACCGCTCGAGCCGCCAGAACCACCCGAGCCGCCTGCGCCGCCCGCCGCGCCCGCACCGCTTTCCGCGTTCGACGCAAGGCCGCCTGCGCCGCCCGCGCCTGCCGATGCCGCGCCGGCCATGGCATTGCCGGTGCTGGCGCTGCCGCTCGAGGCGTAGCCGCCGGTTGAGCCCGATGCTGCCTCGCCGCCGGTGCCCGCAGCACCCGCGCCGCCGTTACCGCGTGCCAGGCCGCCCGTGCCGGCCGCACCGGCGCCGCCCGTGGCGCTGGCGCCGCTGGCATTGCCCATGTTGTTGGCGACGTTGCCGATGTTGTTGATGTGGTTGCCGGTCACCGTACCGGTCAGCGTACTGACGGCGGTGGCGTTCGAGGTGTTGAAGGAATTGGCGAAGTTCGACGTGGCGGTGCCGCCGTTATTCGCGGCGGCGGCGCCCATCTCGCTGGCCATGGCGGCGCCCGTGCTGTTGTTCTGGCCCGACCGGTCGTCGGTCGACGAATCGTTGTTCATGTTCGTGCGGGTGCTCGAATCGTTGTTCCGGTTCGAGTTGTCGTCGGTCCTCGTCGAATTGTCATCCATGCTGGCCGCGCCGCCATTGGCATTCACGCCGCTGCCGCGCTGGGTCACGTTGGTCGAGGAGTCGGTAGTCGGGTCCGTCGTCTGGGCTTGTGCGTTCAGGCTGAAGGCAAGCGACAGGGCGGTGGCGAGCAATGTCTTGTTCATGCAAATTCCCCTAGGGTGTGTGGTTGAGTTCGACTGGCGGTTGTACCAGCGGAACCTTGCTATATGCAAAACAGATGCCAGCGGAGTGTAAATATGCTCAAACCATTGAAATATAAGAACAATCTCATCAGGGATTGATGAAATTGCGCATAGACATTGTTGTTAGGAATTTAACACTCGCGAGGTGTAACGGAATCGGCACATTTGTGTACCGTTTGGCTGAGTTGACTGCGGACACTGTGTACTTGGGTTCATCCGGCGGCATGGTGCGCTCGCCCTGTCGTTTGCGAGAGAAGGGCCTGGGTGGTGGCTTGCCGCGTAGGAGGACGCTTGTGGACACGGTGGCGCCAAGTTGTGCCTGAGCTGTGCGCTACAAGGTGGGGCAAGGGTGCGCGGACAGGCGCCCGCGCGGTCGCGCAAGCGCAAGGGGCTAGAAGGAACAGCCTCAGCTACGCATCCCGTGCTTGGCCAGCAGCCGGTACATCGTCGTGCGCGAGACGCCCAGGTCGCGCGCGGCGCGGCTGACGTTCTGGCCGGTGCGGTCGAGGCAGGCGCGAATCGCCAGGCGCTCGGAACTGCAGCGCGCGTCGTCGAGCATGGCTTCGATGGGCGGCGAGGGCATAACGAGGTCGAGGTCGTCCGGCTCGATCCACTTGCCGTCGGCCATGACCATCGCGCGCCGCACCCGGTTGATCAGCTCGCGCACATTGCCCGGCCAGTCGTGCGCCGCAATGGCGGCGACGGCGCGGCTGCTGAAGCCCTTCAGGCGCGGCGACTTGTCGGACGCGTACACGCGGAAGAAGTGCTCGGCCAGTTCGACCAGGTCGTCGCGCCGCTCGCGCAGGGCCGGCACCGTGACGGGCAGGACCGACAGCCGGTAATACAGGTCTTCGCGGAAGTCGCCGCGCGCCACCGCTTGCTGCAGGTTCACGTGCGAGGCCGAGATCACGCGCACGTCGACCGGAATGGCGCGCGTCGAGCCGAGCCGGATGATGGTTTTGTCCTGCACGAAGCGCAGCAGATTCGCCTGCAGGTCTTTCGGCAGGTCGCCGATCTCGTCGAGGAAGAGGGTGCCGCCATTGGCCGACTCGATCAGCCCGACCTTGTCGCGCGCCGCGCCGGTGAAGGCGCCGCGCTCGTAGCCGAAGAGTTCGGAGTGGATCAGGTTGGGGGCGATCGCGCCGCAATTGATCGGCACCATGGGCCCCGTCGCGCGCAGCGACTGGCGGTGGATGGCCTGGGCGGTGAGTTCCTTGCCGCTGCCGCTTTCGCCCCAGATCAGGACCGGCGCGTCGACCTTGGCCACGCGCTCGACCTGGCTGCGCAGGCGCAGCATGGCGTCGCAGCTGCCGATCAGGGCCGAGGACGCCGCGCCTGCACGCGCATGCGGACGCCTCAGCAAGGCGTGCCCGTGCACGTGACCCAGGGTATGGGCCAGGCGCCGGATGTCGATCGGCAGCGTGTGGTGGTCGCACAGGTAATCGGCCACGATGTCGCGCCAGGCCGGCGCCTTGATGGCTTCGCCGCGTAATACGCCGACCCACTGGACGTGGCCATGCTGGCGCAGGAAACGCTCGACCTCGAGATGGGGACGCGCACCGATCACTTCCATCAGCAAACCGACCAGATAACCACCCTGACGCAATGCCGAATGCGCTTCGTCGAGGCTGCGCACGGTGCGGATCTCCCAATCGGGCATATCCATGCACAAGGCGTCGATCGCGCCCAGGTCATCGGGTGCAATGCAGAGTAATCGCTTCGGAGCCATTTACTTCCCTCGCTGGAACCGCCGCGGGCAACGCTCACGCCCGCCGGCTTCGCCTGAACCCGTGTAACCGCCGGTAAGCATACTGCATTATTCTGTTGTATGGCTGGCAATCGAAATGGTCGTGTTTTCTTACCAACGCGACAATTTGCGGGGCTTGACGAAGCGCTTTACCTAGGGCAGGCCAAGCAGGTCGGCGCGCGGATAGCCCCAGCGCGGCACCCGGCCGGGGCAGGGCGCGACGCTATTCGAGACGATCGGCAAGGTCGAGAAATTCGGCATGCCGGCCGGGCCGAACCGTACGTCCGTGGCCTGGCCGTTTGCCAGCGACGGCGCGCGCGCAAAGCGCAGCCAGGCGTCGAAGCGGCAATCGCCGCGCCGCGCGCGCAACGCGGCCACCGAGCCGCGCTCATCCCAGCCCCAGGCAAGGGCCGCCGGTCCCGGCGCCAGGCGCATCCCGGCGATGGCTTGCGGGCAGGCAGCGGCGGGCGTGATGCCTGGCGCCAGGCTCAGCACGCCGCGGCGGATGCGGTAGCCGTCCGGCCCCTCGCGCGTGACGGCGATCGCGCCCCAGCACAGGGGATTGGCGGGAAAGGCCGACAAGGGCAGGTCGAGGATGGCTGCGCCCGGGCTGCTGCGGCCGAGCGCGGCCCGCAGTTCGCCGCGCGCGCGTTCGGCCATTGTTCCCTGCAGCAGCACGAAGCAGGCAGTGAGCGCCACGCCGGCGAGCAAGGCGCTGCGTTCGCCCAGGCGGCGCTCGAGCACCAGGGCCAGCGCCCAGACCGCGGCCAGGCCGGCGAAGGATCCCCATTGCAGGAAGCCGGCCAGGGTGAACCCCGCCGGCACCACCAGCAATAATCCCAGCAGCAAGCGGCGCCAGCCGCGGCTGGCGACGTGTGCGGCCAGCGGCGTGCCCAGCGCCAGCCAGAACACGGGTTCGATGATGAAGACCATGTCGCCGTAATACCAGCGCGCATCGAACGGTGCGAAGGGGTGGATGCCGTAGACGTTCAGCGCATCCATGCCGAAGTGCAGCAGCAAGCCAAGCACCGTCGCCGCGGCCAGGCCGCGGCGCGCGTCGGCGCTGCCCCGCAGCAGGGTCCGCGCTCGCGGCCAGCTCAGCCAGAGCAGGGCCAGCAGCAGCAGCGCCTGCGGCAGCGCGTACAGCAGCGTGTGGGTATGGCCGCGGTGGTGCAGCAGGTAGCCGAGCGGGGCCGGCGCCAGCGGGGTCAGGACCAGGTCGAGGTCGGGAAAATTGCTGGCCAGCGCGGCGCCCGTCAACAGCAAGCGGCGCCGCGTGGATGCGGCCGCCGCATTTGCTTCGCGCGGCAACAGGCGATGCGTCAGTTCGCCGAGCGCAAGGCCGACGAGGGAGTGGGTAAGGTTATCCATGTTGCAATGTTAGCACTGCCCGCGGCACTTGGCGGGCTGAGCGAATACTCATGGTTTTGAACAGTCAAGCTTGAATTCTTGATCCAGATCAAGGATTTCCCAAACTACGCCATCGTAAAATCGCCCCTTGAATTCTTGCCATATGGCAACACAGGAGAGCGAAGTGCGTACCAATCTGCCGGTCACCGGCATCGAATACCGGATGGAAGCAGGCCAGTCGATCGTCTCGAAGACCGACACCAAAGGCCGCATCACCTACGTCAACCCCAGCTTCATCGAAGTCAGCGGTTTTGAAGAACACGAATTGCTGGGCAAGGCCCACAACATCGTGCGCCATCCCGACATGCCGCCCGAAGCCTTTGCCGATCTCTGGCAGACCCTGCAGGCCGGCCAGCCCTGGACCGGGATGGTCAAGAACCGCCGCAAGGACGGCGACTTTTACTGGGTGGTCGCCAATGTGGTGCCGGTCAAGGAAGCGGGGCGCGTGATTGGCTACATGTCGATCCGCACCACGCCCACCCGTGAACAGGTCGCGGCGGCAAGTGAGCTGTACAGTAAATTTCGCACCGGGGAGCAGGGCGCTTTGGCGCTGCGCGGCGGGCGCGCCGTGCGCACTGGCCTGGCCGGGCGGCTGAACCGCCTGCGCCGACCCTCGCTGGGCCAGCGCCTCGGCCTGGTGATGGGCACGCAGGCAATCCTGCTGGGCGCGCTTGGCCTGGCCGCCGACGGCATGCTGTGGCGTACCCTGGCTGCCGGCGGCGTGCTGGTGACGCTGGGTGCCTGGGCCGGCCTGCGCCAGGCAATCATCGCGCCGCTGCGCGAAGCGACGGAAGCGGTACATGCGCTGGCCGGCGGCGACCTGTCGCACCTGCCGGAGACGCGCCGCACGGACGAATTCGGCCGGCTGCTGCGCGCGCTGCGCCAACTCAACATCAATCTGCAGGCGATCGTCGGCGACGTGCGCAGCAACGTGCGTTCGATCGAACAGACGACGCGCGAGATCGCCAGCGGCAACGTCGACCTCGCCGCACGCACCGAGTCGCAGGCCGCCAGCCTGGAGCAGACCGCCGCCAGCCTCGGCCAGGTGGCCGGCGCCGCCGGGCGCAATGCCGACAGCGCCCACCGCGCCGACGGCCTGGTGGGTGCGGCAGCCAGCGTCGCGGGGCGCGGCGGCGATGCGGTCGAGCGCGTCGGCGCCACCATGGGTCAGATCAGCAGTTCGGCCACGCGCATCGTCGACATCATCGGCCTGATCGACGGCATCGCCTTCCAGACCAATATCCTGGCCCTGAACGCGGCCGTCGAAGCGGCGCGCGCGGGCGAGCAGGGCCGCGGTTTCGCGGTCGTGGCAGGTGAAGTGCGCAGCCTGGCCCAGCGTTCGGCCGGGGCGGCGAAGGAGATCAAGGCCCTGATCGACGATTCGGTGCAGAAGGTCGCGCAGGGCAATGCGCTGGTCGGCGAAGCGGGCCAGACCATGCGCGAAGTCGTCGCCTCAGTACAGCAGGCAGCCGGTATCATGCATGACATCACCCACGCCAGCCGCGCCCAGGGCGGCGAGATCGGCGAAGTCAATGCCGCCATGGCCGAGCTGGACGCCATCACGCGCCAGAACGCGGCGCTGGTGGAGCAGTCGGCGGCGGCATCGACCAATGTGGCCGAAGAAGCGGGCAGGCTAGTGCAGGCTTTATCGGTATTCAAGTTCGCGGCGCAGCCGGCCTGAAGCCGGGCGGCCGGGCCTGCCGCGCAGGACTCACATCGTCGGCCCGCGCCCCGTGCCTTCTTCTTTCTCGATCCGCTCCTGGCAAGGCACGCAAGTGCGCACCGTGGGCGTGGCCAGCAGGCGCTGCTCGGGAATCTCGCAGCCGCAGGACTCGCAGATGCCGTAGCCGCCGGACTCGAGCCGGCCGATGGCGGCGTCGATTTCGTGCAGCAGCCTGGTTTCGTGCTCGGCGAAACGCTCTTCGTCGTGGGCGATCATTTCGGCCGTGGGCGCGTCGTCGTTCTGGACCAGGTGGGCGCGCGGGGAGATGACCGGTGGCTCATCGCCTTCGGGATCAAGGCCGGTGCGGGCGCGCACGGTGGCGAGCGCGGCGTCGCGGCTTTCCTGCAGGCGCTTGGCGAGGTCGTCGCGGAGGGATTGCGAGATGGGCATGCGGTTTTCCTGATGTCGGCGTGGATGTTATTGAACAGGCAGTCTGGAAATACTCTAGCCGTTTTCCTAGGATGGCCGCGCCAGCTTGGTCGGCGCCGCCCCGTCGCAAATATTGTCCGTTCCAACTCTTCCGTGATAGATTCGCCCCGGCACTTCGCCGAACGAAAACATAAGAGACATCATGCCGATTTCTTCCCAGCGCAGCCTGCGCGCCGCCCTTGCTTCCCTCTTCGTCCCGCTTGCCTTGGGCGCCGCCATGCTCCCCGATGCCGCGCTCGCCGCGCCCGCGGCCAAGGCCGCCGCCGTGAAACCGAACGCCGCCTTCGATGCCTGGGCCGGCCGTTTCGCGGACGACTGGGTACGCATGAACCCGCAGCTTGCCAGCAGCACCCAGTACTTCAGCGGCGCCGAACAGGCCGCGCTCGACCGCCAGCTGACGCCCCAGACCCCGGCCCAGCGCAAGAAGATGGTCGCGCTGGCGAAGATGGGCCTGGCGCGCCTGGACAAATGGCTGGCCGGCCCGCTGGACGAGACCCAGAAGATATCGGCCCTGGTGATGCGCTGGTCGCTCTCGAACGTGGTTGCGAACGAGCCGTTCGAGGATTTCAATTTCGTGTTCTCGCAGTTCGGCGGCCCGCAGGTCGGCCTGGTGAACTACATGACCCAGACCCACCCGATGCGCACCGCCGCGGACGTCGACAGCTGGCTGGCGCGCCTGGAGCAGGTCGGCGCGCGCCTGGACGAAGCGCTGGCGCGCGCACGCA
The DNA here is from genome assembly GCF_059134155.1 of Massilia sp. FBCC-B171. NCBI lineage: Bacteria > Pseudomonadati > Pseudomonadota > Betaproteobacteria > Burkholderiales > Oxalobacteraceae > Massilia > Massilia sp. FBCC-B171. The sequence goes on from NZ_CP101443.1 coordinate 2,162,673, forward strand.
GCGCGGCCGAACGCAAGCGCATTCCGCCGCGCTTCATCCTCGAACGCGCCCAGTTCCAGGTCGACGGTTTCCTGAAGCCGGCCGCGCCGCAGAACGTGCTGGTCAGCTCGCTGGAAAAGCGCAGCGCCGAACTGAAGGACCTGTCGCCCGAGGCGCGCAGCGCGGCCATCGCACGCGCCACGCGCATCGTCGAAGACAAGATCCGCCCGGCCTATCTGCGCGTGCAGGGCTTCATGGCCGAACTGCATCCGAAGACGGGCGACGCCGCCGGCATCTCGCGCCTGCAGGACGGGCGCAAGGCGTATGCGCGTGCGATCGCCAACTTCACCAGCACCAGCTTGACGGCCGAAGAGATCCATGCGATCGGCCTGCGCGAAGTGGCGCGCCTCGAAGGCGAGATGGACAAGCACCTGCGCGCGCTCGGCTTCAACGAGGGCAGCATCGAAGCGCGCATGAAGGCGCTCGACGCGACCTTCCAGCCGAAGGGGGAGGAAGACCCGCGCCCGATGATCCTGGCCAAATACAAGGAGATGGTGAAGGATGCGCAGGCACGCAGCGAGCCGCTGTTTAATTTGAAGCCGCGCGCGCCGGTCGACGTGCTGCGCGAGCCGCCGCTGACCGAAGCCTCGGCCGCCGCCCACTACAGCCTGCCGGCGCCGGACGGCAGCCGTCCGGGCGTGTTCTGGGTGCCGCTGCGCGGGCCGAAGTTCGACATGATCCGCATGCGCAGCCTGTCCTATCACGAGGCGGTGCCGGGCCACCACTTCCAGCTGGCGATCCAGCAGGAGCTGGCCGGCATCCCGAAATACCGCAGCCAGCGCATCTTCTCGGGCGGCAGCGCGCATGCCGAAGGCTGGGCGCTCTACACCGAGCGCCTGGCGGTGGAGCAGGGCTGGTACGAAGGCGACGTTCCGGGCCTGCTCGGGGCGCTCGGCTCGGAACTGTTCCGCGCGCGCCGGCTGGTGGTCGATACCGGCCTGCATACCAAGGGCTGGACGCGCCAGCAGGCGGTCGACTACGGCATCAACGTCGAGGAAGTCGACCGCTACGTCGTCTGGCCGGGCCAGGCCACGGCCTACATGATCGGCATGCTGCGCATCGTCGAACTGCGCGAAAAGGCGAAGGCCGAACTCGGGCCGAAGTTCTCGCTGCCTGGCTTCCATGACATGGTGCTGGGTGCCGGGTCGGTGCCGCTCGATGTTCTGGGGCAGTTGGTCGATGGCTGGATCGCGAAAGAAAAGGCGAAGGCGTAATCAGTCCGGGAGCGCGGTGGAATGTGAGCCCCGATTGCGGCATAATCTGCTGACCAACCAGGTGTTTTCTCAGGAGCAGACAATGCAAACCCAGGAACTCCACCGCGGCCGCCTGATCGACCACATCCAGCTGGTCGTGCAGGACTTGCCCGCCTCCCGCGCCTTCTACACCGCCGTCTTCCAGGTCCTGCAAATCCCCGTGGGCGGCGAGGGCGAGAACTATTTCTGGTACGACGAACTGTTCGTCTCCACGCCCGACAGCGAGGCAGCGCAAGGAAAACTCACCGGGCGCCATCACCTGGCCTTCCAGGCGGCCGACCGCGCCATGGTCGATGCCTTTTACGAAGCGGCGCTAAAGGCCGGCGGCAAGGACAACGGCGGCCCCGGCGAGCGCGCCTACCACCCTGGTTACTACGGCGCCTTCGTGCTCGACCCGGACGGCAACAACATCGAAGCCGTCTACCACGGCGAGGCCAGGCGCAGTGCGCCCTCGGTCAAGGTGACGTTCTGAACTGAGACGACCTGTCTCAGTTCAGGAGGCGCAGTCCTCGAGCCCCGCCGCCACCGCTTTCAGGCGGGGCAGGTCGAGCAGCTTCACCGCGCGCTTGTCGACCGCGATCCAGTCCTGCTTCCTGAAGCGCGAGAGCAGGCGGCTGACGCTTTCGATCGTCAGTCCGAGGTAATTGCCGATGTCCTCGCGCGACATGCGCAGGCCAAATTCCGTGCCCGAGTAGCCGCGCGCGGCATAGCGCGCCGACAGGTTCACGAGGAACACCGCGAAGCGCTGCTCGGCACGCATATTGCCCAGCAAAAGCATGACGTTCTGCTCGCGCGTGATTTCCCGGCTCATGATCCGGTGGAAATGGCGCAGCAGGGTCGGCACTTCGCCGAACAATTCCTCCAGGCGCGAGAACGGGATCTCGCACACTTCGCTGTCTTCCAGCGCCACCGCGTCGCAGTGGTAGCGCTCGCCGGCGATTGCGTCCATGCCGAGCAGCTCGCCCGCCATCTGGAAGCCCGTGATCTGGTTTTCGCCGGCGGCATTGGCCTGGGTGGTCTTGAAGTGGCCGTAGCGCACCGCATACAGCTTGCTGAACGGCTCGCCCACGGCGTACAGGCGCGCGTCGCGCTGGACGCGGCGGCGCGCGCCGATGATCTGGTCGAGGCGGCTGATGTCGGCGTCGTCGAGCCCCATCGGAAGGCACAGCTGGTGCATGCTGCAGGCGCTGCAACTGGCCTTGATGGCGCTGATCGTGACCGGCGCCGTGGTGGGGAAGGGAAGGCCTTGGCTCATCGGGACAGGGAAACAATTGGTTGCCGCAATTATAGACCGCCGCCCGGGAGCGCCCGCGACTTCTTTCCAATTGGCAACTCTCGATATTCCCGCGCAAGTGCGGCCTGGCATCCGTGTAGACGCGGCTCCCGCTGGGGCAGCTTGCCAATCGTGCGCGCCGATCCGCATGCTAGATTCTGAACATCGCAGCGCATGAGGAGGGCAGATGTTCGGCGTATCGGCACTGGACCTGGCACGCATCCAGTTCGCGTTCACAATGTCCTTCCACATCCTGTTCCCGGCGGTGACGATCGGCCTTGCCAGCTACCTGGCCGTGCTCGAATTGTCCTGGCTGCGCACCAGGCGCCCCGTGTATGTCGACCTCTACCACTTCTGGCTGAAGATCTTCGCCGTCATGTTCGGCATGGGCGTGGTCTCGGGCATCGTGATGGCCTACCAGATCGGCACCAACTGGAGTTATATGTCCGAGTTCGCCGGCTCCATCCTGGGGCCGGTGCTGGCCTACGAGGTGCTGATCGCCTTCTTCCTGGAAGCGGGCTTCCTTGGCGTGATGCTTTTTGGCTGGACCCGGGTCGGCCCCGGCCTGCATTTCCTCGCCACCTGCATGGTCGCGGTCGGCACTTTGATTTCCGCCACCTGGATCCTGGCCGCCAACAGCTGGATGCAAACCCCGCAAGGCTATGCCATCGAAGGCAACCGCATGGTGCCCGCCGACTGGCTCGCCATCATCTTCAATCCCTCCTTCCCCTACCGGCTGCTGCACATGGTGGCCGCAGCCTACCTGTGTACCGCGCTGATCGTCGGCGCGGTCGGCGCCTGGCAATTGCTGCGCGGGCGCGACAACCCCGCGGTGCGCAAGATGCTGTCGATGGCGATGTGGATGATCCTGCTGGTCGCGCCGATCCAGGCCGTGATCGGCGACTACCATGGCCTGAACACCGCCAAATACCAGCCGGCCAAGCTGGCGGCGATGGAAGGGCACTGGCAGAACACGCCCGGGGAAGCGGTGCCGCTGCTGCTGTTCGGCATTCCGGACATGGAGGCCGAGCAAACCCGCTACGCGGTCGGCATCCCGCACCTGGGCAGCGTCATCCTGACGCACTCCTGGAGCGGGCAGATTCCCGGCCTGAAGGAGTTCGCGCGCGAGGACCGGCCCAATTCGCTGATCGTGTTCTGGAGTTTTCGCCTGATGGTGGGCCTGGGCCTGCTCATGATCGTGCTCGGCGCCTGGAGTTTTTTCCTGCGCAGGCGAGGGCGCATCTTCACTTCGCGGTTCTTCCTGCGCGCGGCCTTGTGGATGGGGCCGGCGGGGCTGGTCGCGATCCTGGCCGGCTGGGTGACGACCGAAGTGGGGCGCCAGCCCTGGGTGGTGTACGGGGTGCTGCGCACCGCCGACGCCGTCTCGCCGCACGGCGCCCCGGCGCTGGCGCTCACGCTGGGCATTTTCGTCGTCGCCTATTTCTTCGTGTTCGGGGCCGGCACCGCTTATGTGCTGCGCATGATGCGGAAGGGTCCGCAAGCCTTCGAGCTGCACCGGGCCACCGAGGGCGGGCCGGGGGAAGTGCGCACGCCGATGCGGCCGATGTCGGCGGCCGACGTCGGCAACGACGATGACGACACCGGCGACGGCCACGACCTTGGTCCCAGGGGGAACTGAATGGGCATCGACACCTCGGTCATCTGGGCCATCATCATTTATTTTGCCGTCTTCATGTATGTGCTGCTCGACGGCTTCGACCTCGGCATCGGCATGCTGTTTCCGTTCGTCAAAGACGCGCGCGACCGCGACACCATGATGAACACGGTGGCGCCCGTCTGGGACGGCAACGAAACCTGGCTGGTGCTGGGAGGGACCGGGCTGCTGGCGGCCTTCCCGGTGGCCTATTCCATCATCCTGTCCGGGCTCTACCTGCCGCTCGTCTTCATGCTGGTCGGGCTCGTGTTTCGCGGCGTGGCCTTCGAATTTCGTTTCAAGGCCAGCGAAGGCGGGCGCCACGTCTGGGACAAGGCTTTTATCGGCGGCTCGGTGGTGGCCAGCTTCTTCCAGGGCGTCGCGCTGGGCGCTTTCCTGGACGGCATCACGGTCTCGGGCCGCAGCTATGCCGGCGGGCCGCTCGACTGGGTCGCGCCGTTTCCCTTGCTGTCAGGCTTCGGCGTGATGATCGCCTACACCCTGCTTGGCAGCACCTGGCTGGTCATGAAAACCGAGGGCGAGCTCCACCTTCGCATGGTGCAGGTGGCGCGTCCCTTCGCGCTGATGCTGCTTGCCAGCGTGGTCGTGGTCAGCATCTGGACGCCGCTGCGCGACCCGGCGGTGGCCGACCGTTGGTTCACTTTCCCGAACATCGTGTTCCTGGCGCCGGTGCCGATCCTGGTCCTGCTGTCGATCGCGCTCCTGCTCGGCTCGCTCAAACGCAATCCCTATCGCTGGCCTTTCGTGGCCGCGCTGGCGCTGATCTTCCTGGGCTACACCGGGATGGCGATCAGCATCTGGCCGCACATCGTGCCGCCCTTCATCACGATCTGGGAAGCGGCCTCGCCCCCCAGCAGCCAGGTCTTCACGCTGGTCGGCACGCTCGTCATCCTGCCGATCATCCTGATGTACACGGTCTGGTCCTACTGGGTCTTTCGCGGCAAGGTCAAGGCCGACGCGGGGTATCACTGATGAAGAAGCCCTGGTTGCGGCGCCTCGGCTGGATGGCTGGGCTGTGGGCGGGCGGGGTGCTTGCGCTCTTCCTGGTTGCCGGCCTGATCCGCTTGATCATGCATGCGGCGGGGATGCGGTAAATACGGGGAGGCCGCACAGGTTCAACTGTGCGCGCCTATCGGTAGAGGAAAGCTTACACTTTCGATGAAGATTTATTAACGGAGCGCCGCCAGTGTCCATGCAGTCTGCATTACCAGAGGTTTCCTCTTGCGCTGCGCCCGGCGCCGCCCATCCCGGCGCCGTCGGCAGCGCCCCGGTCGCGATGCCGCTGGCGCCCGAAGACCAGGCAAGAAGCGATCTCTACGCCCTGGCAGCGCGCCTGCTGCTGGCCCCGGCCGATGCGGACCTGCTGGCTGCCCTGGCGGCGGCCGACCCGATTGAAGCGAACGGCGGCGACCATCACCTGGCCGACGCCTGGGAAAACCTGATCCTGGCCGCCAGCGTGATGGACAGCGCCGCGGTGTCCGACGAGTTCGACGCCCTCTTCATCAGCAGCGGCACGCCGGCGCTCAATCCTTATGGCTCGCTCTACCTGTCGGGCTTCATGAACGATACTCCCCTGGCCGAACTGCGCGCCGACCTCGCGCGCTACGGCATCGGGCGCGTGCGCGGCGCGTTCGAATCCGAAGACCACCTGGGCGCCCTGTGCGAGACGATGCGCGTGTTGATCGCGGGCGGGCAGGGCATCCGGCGCCAGCCGCTGTCGGAGCAAAAAATGTTTTTCGAAGCGCGCATCGCCCCATGGTATGCGCGCTGCCTGGCCGACATGAAGAATGCCGAAGGCGCCAATTTCTACCGGCTGATCGCGGCCTTCGTGACTGCGCTGCTGGCCATCGAAGCCGAAGCCTTCGCCGTCGAAGACGCCTTCGATATTTAACCGACCACAGGGGAATGCGATGGACAAGCAACAGCAAGACAGCAAGGCCGGGGAGCCGGCGCCAAGCCCGACGCGCCGCAACTTCCTGAAAGCGGCCCCGCTCGGCGCGCTGGCTGCGGTGGCCGCCGGCGCCGAAGCCAAGCCTGAACTGGCGCCCGTGGAGGCGGCCAAGCCCGAGGTCAAGCGCGGCTACCACGAGACCGAGCATATTCGTCGTTACTATAAAACCGCCGCCTACTGGTGAGCGTACCCGGAGACCTGTCATGTCTTTAGTCAAAAGTTCGAACGACAAGGGCGTCAAGCGGCGCAAGTTCCTGGTCGGCGCCGGCGTGGCGGCCGGTGCCGGCGCCATTGCCCGCAGCTTGCCGCTGAACGTGATCGAACCGGCGCAAGCAGCCGCGGCCGCGGCCGAGCCGGCCAAGATGGAACTCAAACGCACCGTCTGCAGCCACTGCTCGGTCGGCTGCTCGGTCGACGCCATCGTCAGCAACGGCGTCTGGGTGCGCCAGGAAGCGGCCTTCGATTCGCCGATCAACATGGGCGCGCACTGCGCCAAGGGCGCCTCGGTGCGCGAGCACGGTTTTGGCGAACACCGCCTGCGCTATCCGATGAAGCTGGTGAACGGCAAGTACACCCGCATCTCCTGGGACCAGGCGATCAACGAGATCGGTGACAAGATGCTGCAGATGCGCCAGCAATCCGGTCCCGATTCTGTCATGCTCATCGGCAGCTCCAAGCACAACAACGAGCAAGCGTATTTGCTGCGCAAGTTCGCCGCCTTCTGGGGTTCGAACAATTGCGACCACCAGGCGCGCATCTGCCACTCGACCACGGTCGCGGGCGTGGCCCAGACCTACGGCTACGGCGCGATGACGAACTCGTTCAACGATCTGCATTACAGCAAGGCCGTGATGTTCATCGGATCGAATCCGGCCGAGGCGCACCCGATCTCGATGCTGCACTTCCTGCACGCCAAGGAACTGGGCGCGAAGATGATCGTGGTCGATCCGCGCTTCACCCGTACCGCGCGCTTCGCACACCACTATGTGCGCGTGCGCCCGGGAACCGACATCCCGCTGGTATGGGGCATGCTCTGGCACATCTTCAATAACGGCTGGGAAGACAAGGAATACATCGCTGCCCGTACCTACGGCATGGACGAGGTGCGCAAGGAAGTCGCCAAGTGGACGCCGGACAAGGTCTCCGACGTTACCGGCGTGCCCGAATCCTCGGTGCGCATGGCCGCCGAAATGCTGGCCAAGAACAAGCCTTCGTCCGTGGTCTGGTGCATGGGCATCACCCAGCACCACGTCGGCACCGCCAACGTGCGTGCGCTGGCTATCCTGCAGCTAGCGCTGGGCAATATCGGCGTGCCTGGCGGCGGCGCCAACATCTACCGCGGCCACGACAACGTGCAGGGCGCGACCGACGTCGGCCCGAACGGCGACTCGCTGCCCGGCTACTACGGCCTGGCCGAAGGCGCTTGGAAGCACTTCGGCAACGTCTGGGGCGTGGACTATAACTGGATGCTGTCGCGCTTCAGCTCGAAAGAGCTGATGGAAAAGCCCGGCATTACGGTCTCGCGCTGGTTCGATGCCGTCAATGAAGAAAATCAGTTCGTCGACCAGCCGGCCAACCTGAAGGCCGTCTTCTACTGGGGCCACGCGCCCAACAGCCAGACCCGCCTGCCCGACATGAAGGCGGCCATGCAAAAGCTCGACCTGCTGGTCGTGGTCGACCCGTATCCGAGCATGACGGCGGCCATGCACGGCCGCACCGACGGCGTGTATTTGCTGCCTGCGGCCTCGCAATTCGAGACCCATGGTTCCTGCACCTCCTCGAACCGCTCGATCCAGTGGCGCGAACGGGTGATCGCACCCCTGTTCGAATGCAAGACCGACCACGAGATCATGTACCTGCTGGCCAAGAAGCTGGGTTTCCACAACGAGCTGTGCAAGAACATCAAGGTGGTGATGAACGAGCCGGTGATCGAGGACATCCTCCGTGAGATCAACCGCTCCTGCTGGACCATCGGCTATACCGGCTGCTCGCCCGAGCGCCTCAAGCTCCACATGGAGAACAAGCACACTTTCAATCCCACCACGATGAAGGCCGAATCCGGTCCCTGCAAGGGCGACTACTACGGCTTGCCGTGGCCGTGCTGGGGTACGCCGGAGATGAAGCACCCGGGCACGCCTATCCTGTACGACATCAACAAGACGGTGGCCGAGGGCGGCCTGCCGTTCCGCGCCAACTGGGGCGTCGAGCACAACGGCGCCTCCCTGCTGGCGGCCGACGGCTCGGCCAACAAGGGCTCCGAGCTCGACACCGGCTATCCGGAATTCGACCACGTCTTCCTGAAGAAACTGGGCTGGTGGGCAGAACTCACGCCGGCCGAGCAGGCCATGGCCGAGGGCAAGAACTGGAAGACTGACAATTCGGGCGGCATTATCCGCGTCGTCATCGCCCACGGCTGCGCGCCTTTCGGCAATGCACGTGCCCGCGCCAATGTCTGGAATTTTCCGGATCCGATCCCGACCCACCGCGAGCCGCTCCTGTCGCCGCGCCGCGACCTGGTCGCCAAGTATCCGACCTACGACGACAAGGCCAATTTCCTGCGCCTGCCGACGCTGTACAAATCGGTGCAGGACGTCGACTTCTCGAAGGACTTCCCGATGATCATGACCTCGGGGCGCCTGGTCGAATACGAAGGCGGCGGCGAGGAAACCCGTTCCAACCCGTGGCTGGCCGAGCTGCAGCAGAACATGTTCGTGGAAGTCAATCCGCAGGATGCGGTGCAGTCCGGCATCCGGATCGGCGATTACGTCTGGGTCGAAACGCCGACCGGAGCGCGCATGAAAATGATGGCGATGGTCACCGAACGCGTGCCGGTGGGCATGGTCTGGGCGCCGTTCCACTTCGGCGGCTGGTGGATGGGCGAGGATCTCGAGCGCCATTATCCCGAGGACGGGGCGCCGACCGTGCGCGGCGAAGCGATCAACACCGGTTGGACCTACGGTTATGACGCGGTCACGATGATGCAGGAAACCAAGGTATCGCTGTGCCGCATCGTGCGCGCCTGACGGACCTGAACAGGAGACAATTATGTCCGCAAGGATGAAGTTCATCTGCGATACCGAGCGCTGCATCGACTGCAACGGCTGCGTTACCGCATGCAAGAACGAACACGAAACGCCCTGGGGCGTGAACCGGCGCCGCGTCGTCACCATCAATGACGGCGTGCCGGGCGAGCGCTCGGTGTCGATCGCCTGCATGCACTGCACCGACGCGCCTTGCCTGGCCGTGTGCCCGGTCAACTGCATCTACCACACCGAAGACGGCATCGTCCTGCACAGCAAGGACCAGTGCATCGGCTGCGGCTACTGCTCCTATGCCTGCCCGTTCGGCGCGCCGCAGTTCCCGGAAACGGGCCTGTTCAACCACCGCGGCAAGATGGACAAGTGCACCTTCTGCGCGGGCGGACCGGAACCGGACACCTCACCCGCCGAATTCGAGAAATACGGCCGCAACCGAATCGCCGAAGGCAAGCTGCCGGCCTGCGCCGAAATGTGCGGCACCAAGGCGCTGCTGGCCGGCGAGGCAAACCTGATCGCCGACATCTACCGCCAGCGCGTCGAGACGCGCGGCTACGGTCCCGAGCTGTGGGGCTGGAAGATCGCCTACGGTCCGAACAAGCGCGGCGGCGTGCGCAAGGCCACCGGCGACCTGCCGCGTGAAAACCAGAAACTTGGCGACAGCCAGAACATTCCGGGGAAGCTGCCGACATGAAACCATTCAAACTGATCGCGGCCCTGCCGCTGGCACTGGCCTTGTCCGGTTGCCTCGAAGTCGAACAGCATCCCGCCTGGATCAAGGGCGAGTACGCGGGCAAGGAAGATCCGCGCCACTTCCAGACGCTGTTCCATAACGACAAGCTCTCCTGGAACGCCGCGATTACCAATCGCACCAACCAGCAGAACGAGTACAACCGCGCCAATCCCTAGGAGCCTGCCATGCGAGCGAACCTGATTGCCCTGCGCGTCATCCTGGGCCTGCTGTGCGCTTTGGTGTTCGCGCCAAGCTGGGCGGGGGTACCGAACAAGGATGCCAAGCCCGCCTATGCGGAAGAGCAGACCATGCTGCAGATCGAGGGCGACTCGCGCGTGCGCGAGCCTGGCCTGGCCGAGAGCGCCTCGGGCCGCGTGCACATGGACCGCCACTTCCTCGGCCAGTACGGCAGCACCGAAGCGAACGTCATCGTCCAGCGCGGCGGCAATACCTGGCGCCTGCTGCGCAATGGCCCGGTGGCCCTCATCACCGGCACCATCCTGCTGGCCGTGCCGTTCCTGATCTTCGTCTTCTACCGCGCCTTCCGCCCGCCGACGCTGCCGGTCTCGGGCAAGCGCATCCACCGCTTCAGCAGCTGGGAGCGCGGCGTGCACTGGGCCACTGCCTATTCCTTCATTGCGCTGGCGGTCACCGGCATCATCATCATGTTCGGCAAGAACATCTTCATGCCCTGGATGGGCCACACCCTGTTCTCCTGGGTCGCGATCATCTCGAAATACGTGCACAACGTCGTCGGGCCGCTGTTCATCCTGTGCTCGATCCTGATGTTCTTCACTTTCCTGCGCCGTAACTTCTTCAACCGCATCGACTGGAACTGGGTCAAGCAGGGCGGTGGACTGACTTCGCACAAGCACGTCCCGGCGGGCTTCTTCAACGCCGGCGAAAAGACCTGGTTCTGGTTCGGTGTCGTGGTGCTGGGCCTGGTCATGTCGATCACCGGGCTGATTCTCGACTTTGTCAACTTTGGCCAGACCCGCTACGTGCTGCAGGTCGCCAACATCCTGCATATCGCAGGCGCCACGATGTACATGGCGGCGGCGATGGGCCATATCTATATCGGCACGATCGGCTCGCCGGGCTCCTACGAGTCGATGCGCCAGGGCAGCGTCGACGAAAACTGGGCCAAGGCGCACCACGCGCTCTGGTACGAAGAAGTGAAATCCGGCGCCGTGACGGTGGACGGCGCGCGTCCCGGCGCGGTGCCGCCGGTCGCGCCGCGCCCCGATCCCGCACACTGAGGTCATCGATGAAAGCATCCACCTTCACGTTCGGCATCCTCGCCGCCTGCGCCGCCCTGGCGGGCTGCGACCGCGGCCACACCAGTCCGAAAGACGGCATCATCCAGACCAAGTTTCCCGGACAGGTCACGGCCGGCGGCATGACCAGCGGCCAGATCATGGCGCACAGCCGCAAACCGGAAACGAATGCGGCCTATGCTGGCGGCACCCCGGGTCTTGCCGGCGGTTCCGGCGGCAACACCGCCGGCGCGGCCATGGGCGGCACCGTGGCCGAGACCGGCCAGGGACCGTCGCAAGGCGTCACGGCGCCGGCCAGCGGCGGCCAGCCAGGCAACAAGCCGGTCGGCGACTACGGCACCAAGCCAGCGGACGCGCCGCAGGCCGGGGTGACGCCGGTGGGGGCGGGCACCGCGACCAACCAGGACAGCAAGCCGGCAGCCGCGCCCGGGACTTTGACGGGAGGTAAGTGATGGCTACCCGATTCTTCACACGTGCGCTGATTGCAGCCGCCTGCGCCGGCAGCAGCCTGGCCTGGGCCACCTTGCCGGCGCCCACGCCCGCCCAGCAGCAGGCAGCCGCCGCCAAGAAAGCGGCTGCCGATGCACAGGCGGCCCAGGCCAAGGAGCAGCTCGCCGCTTCGATGGATGCGCTCAGCAACCGCTGGCGCTCGCAGGCCGGCGCCAAGGGCTGGAAAACCCACGCGCCGGTGGCGATTGCGGCCGCTCCCGTTGCCGGTGCGCCCGTGGCCGGCGCGCCGGCGGCTGGCACTGCCGCGACCAGCGCAGCGCCGGGCACGCCGCTGTCCGGCGCCGTCCCTGCCGCGGTCCAGACGACCGGCGTGGCCATTACCGGCACGCCGATGCCGGGCGTGTCGCCGCGGGTCACGGGCGTCTCGGCCAATACCCTGACCGGCACCCCGGCCGGGAATGCGGCCGCCTCGCCCGGTGGCGGCGCGGCGCCGCGCAGCGAGCAGGCGCTGCAGTCGGCCAACGTGCCGATCAAGAGCGAAAAACTCGGCACGGCCACGCCGAGTGCGGACACCAAGAAAGTGCAGACGCAGTCGGTGCCGAAAGGCGCCTCGCCGGCGGTCGACAAGGGCAATTCCAAGCAGACGAAGGAGATGAAGGTCCAATGAAAATGGCCAGCATGCCGATCGCGGTGATCATGCAGCGCCGCGCGCTGCAGCACCGCTGGGCCGACGAGGCCTGGTCCGCCGTCGGCGTCGTGCCCGACCGCGGCAATCTGCCGCGCCTGCAGATCCTCGGCGAAAGTCCCGAGCGCGACTACTACCTCGTCTCGGGCCTGGAACTCGAACTCTACACGGACGAAAACGAAGGCTATTACGAGAACGTGATCGCCCCCGAATCGAAGGTCTTCGTGCTGTGGCGCATGGAAGAGGGCCGCGCCATGCCGGCGCGCGCCTCGGTCAGCTATGTCGAAGGCACGCGCATGTTCGACTCGGGCGAATCGGCCGACGGCGTGACGATGCCGGCCGAGATCTACGCCTGGGTCGCCGCCTACCTGCGCGAGCACTACACGCCCAAGCCGCGCCGCGGCCGCCAGCACGGGTAAGGAAACGCATGCCCGAAGAAGGATTCCTGCGCCGCTGGGCGCGTGTCAAGGCAACTGGCGGCGATGATGTCGCCGAAGCGCCGCCGCGTCCTGCCGCGCCGGTGGCCGCGCCTGCACCGCCGCCGGCGCACAGCGCCGAGCCAGCAGGCGCCGCGCCCCAGAGCGCGCTGACGCTCGACGACGCCGCCCAGCTTGATTCCACGTCCGACTATTCCGCCTTCGTCAGCCAGGGCGTGGACCAGGACGTGCGCCGCCTCGCCCTCAAAAAACTGTTTGCCGACCCGCACTTCAATGTGATGGACCGGCTGGACATGTACATGGACGACTACAACAAACCGAGCCCGGTGTCGGCCGCGATGCTGGCCGCACTGCAGCACGCACGCGGCACCCTGCGCCGGCCCGAAGAGGTGCAGGCCGAACTGGCGCGCCTGGCGGCGCTGGAACCGCCACCCCATCCGAAGGGTGTGGCGCAGCCCATGCCGGTGCGGGCGCCGGCAGTGGAAGCGCCGGCCGAGCTTGCCGGCGAGAGCGACCCGCTCGACGCGCCGCAGCCGGACGGCGAGCTGCCCGACGCCGACGCCGACGCCGACACCGACACCGTCGCGGACGATCCCGCCATCACGCCCGTCAGCGAGGAAGCGCTCCCGGTCACGCTCCCGGTCGACCAGGACAATGATGCCATTGCGCTAACAATCGTGCGCGCGCACAATGGGGTGTCGCGCACGTAACCGGCACCGTATTCACATCCGCACGCTTCCCAAGCGCATTACTCAAGGTACACGATGAACATCCGATTTCTGGAAGGGCAGGCCGGCGACCCGCTGCAGGAACGCCGCAACGCCCTTGCCAAGACCGCCGCCATCCTGGCCGCCGACGCCATTCCTGCGCCCGAACCCGGCGTCTCGGTCAGCTACCGCTCCGGCGGGCGCACCCTCGTCGTTGGCAGCTCGCTGCAGGCCCTGGCCTGGGCCGAGCACTTGTCGACCGCGCTGCCGGTGACGCTGCTGCTGCTCGATAACGTCGACGTAGGCGCGCGCACCTATCCCGTCTTCCTCGCCCGCACGGTCGCCGTGGCCGGCTGGCTGGGCGCCTTCGAGGCGCGCTGGCAGGCGCCGAACCAGCCGGTCGAGCAGGGCAAGTTCGACCTCGTGCTCGACTTGAGTCCCAGCCCCCTGATCTCGACCCACCAGAATCCGCACGGCTATTACGCGCCGGGCGTGGAGGAAGCGGACCGCCGCGCGGCGGTGGCCGAGATGATGGAAATGACCGGCGACTTCGAAAAACCCAAGTATTTCGCCTACAAGGAGCGCCTGTGCGCCCATAGCCGCAACAAGCTGGTCGGCTGCACGGCCTGCATCGACATCTGTTCGGCCAAGGCCATTTCCAGCGACGGCGACCGGGTCAAGGTCAACCCTTACCTGTGCGCCGGCTGCGGCGCCTGCAGCACAGTCTGCCCCTCGGGCGCGATGAATTACGCCTACCCCTCGGCCGCCCACACCGGCAGCCGCATCAAGGCGGCCCTGCGCGCCTATTTCGAGGCCGGCGGCCAGGACCCGGTGCTGCTGCTGCACAGCGAGGGCGGGGCGCCGCTGATCGAGGCGGTCGCGAACGACGCCGCCGGCGGCCTGCCGGGCCGGGTGATCCCGTTCGCCCTGCACCACACTGCCTCGATCGGCATCGACGTCTGGCTCGCGGCCCTGTGCTATGGCGCGGCCGGCATCACGGTCTTGACGACGAAGGCGGATGCGCCGCAGTATGCGCAAGCCCTCGACACCCAGATGCAGGTCGCACAGACCGTGCTCGACGGCCTCGGTTATGCCGGCCCGCACTTCCAGCTGCTGCGCGTGGCAAGCGCGCAGGAGCTCGCCGTGGCCTTGCAGCACGTCCCGCGCGGCGAGGTCCCGGCGCAGAGCGCTACCTTCAACCTGGCCCAGGACAAGCGCAACACGCTCGACTACACGCTCGACCATTTGCTGCGCCACGCGCGCCAGCAGCCCGAGACGGTGGCCCTGCCGGTAGGCGCGCCGTTTGGCGCGATCGTCGTCAACAAGCAGACCTGCAGCCTGTGCATGTCCTGCGTCGGCGCCTGTCCGACGTCGGCCGTGATGGATACGCCGAATGCGCCGCAGCTGCGTTTCGTCGAGCAGAACTGCGTGCAATGCGGCCTGTGCGCGACGACCTGCCCGGAAAACGCCATCACACTGGTGCCGCGCATGGCCTTCGGCGAGCTGCGCAAGCAAACCGTGGTGCTCAACGAATCCCAGCCTTTCCACTGCATCCGCTGCAGCAAACCTTTCGGTACCGTGCACATGATCGAAAACATGCTGGCGCGCCTGTCCGGGCACAGCGCCTTTGCCGGCAACCTCGAGCGCCTGAAAATGTGCGGGGACTGCCGCGTGATCGACATGATGCAGCCGGAAGGCGAGCTCTCCGTGCCGTTGCGCCGTCCACGCTAAGTTTCTGAAAAACCGGCCGGGCAGCGCCCCGGCCGCGGCGCGCGCGCCGCTGCCGGGACGGTCCAAGCCATGGCACAATGTGCGCGAACAGACACGGGCACCAGACCCACAGAACGCACCCACCACTGCGCACAGGAGACACCATGAGCCCTTACCAGCGTTTCGTGCAAGCACGCGACTTCCTGCAACAGCACCGCACCGATTACGACAGCGCCTACCGCGGCTACCAGGCCCCGAAGCTCGACAGCTTCAACTGGGGGCTCGACTTCTTCGACGCCGAAGCCAAGGACAACCACGCGCCGGCGCTGTGGGTAGTTGAAGAGGACGGGAGCGAGCAGAAGATCTCGTTCGCCGACATGGCCTCGCGCTCGAACCAGGTCGCACAATACCTCCAGCAATGCGGCGTCGAACGCGGCGACCGGGTGCTCCTGATGCTGCCGAACCGGGTCGAACTGTGGGAAATCATGCTGGCCGGGATCAAGCTCGGCGCCGTGCTGGTGCCGACCACGATGCTGGTGTCGACCGCCGACCTGCAGGACCGCATGGAACGGGGCCGGGTGCGCCACGTGATCGTCCAGGTCTCGGACGCCCACAAATTCGAGGGGGTGACGGGCAACTTCACCCGCATCGCCGTCGGCGGCAGCCTGGACGGCTGGCACGACTTCGACGATTGCCGGCGCGTGCTGAGCGTCTTCACCCCGAAGGGCGCGACGGGCGCGAACGACCCGCTGCTGCTCTACTTCACCTCCGGCACGACCGCCCAGCCAAAACTCGTGCTGCACAGCCACCAAAGCTATCCGGTCGGCCACCTGTCGACCATGTACTGGATCGGCCTGCAGCGCGGCGACGTGCACTGGAACATCAGCTCTCCCGGTTGGGCGAAGCACGCCTGGAGCTGCTTCTTCGCGCCCTGGAATGCGGGCGCCACCGTGTTCGTGTTTAACTACGAGCGCTTCAGTGCCAAGGCGGCGCTGGACACCGTGCAGCGCTGCGGCGTGACCTCGCTGTGCGCGCCGCCGACGGTCTGGCGCATGCTGATCAAGGAAGACCTGAGCCAGTGGAAGCCGCCGCTGCGCGAACTGGTGGGGGCGGGCGAGCCGCTCAACCCGGAAGTCATCGAGCAGGTCGAGCGCGCCTGGGGCATCCGGATCCGCGACGGCTTCGGCCAGACCGAAACCACGGCGCAGATCGGCAATCCGCCGGGCCAGCTGGTCAAGCCGGGCTCGATGGGCCGTCCATTGCCGGGCTATTCGATTGCGCTGCTCGACATCGACGACCAGCCGGCGCAGGAGGGCGAAATCTCGGTGGCACTGACGCCGCGCCCGCTGGCGCTGATGCTGGGCTACGAAGGCGACGAGGAAAAAACGGCGGACGCCATGCGCGCCGGTTTTTACCATACCGGCGACACCGCCCTGATCGACGAGGACGGCTATTATTTTTACGTCGGGCGCAACGACGACGTCTTCAAATCCTCCGACTACCGCATCAGCCCCTTCGAGCTGGAAAGCGTGCTGGTCGAGCACCCGTCGGTGATGGAAGCGGCGATCGTGCCCAGTCCCGATGCGCTGCGCCTGTCGGTGCCGAAAGCCTTCATCACGCTGCGCCAGGGCGTCGAGCCGAGCCCGGAACTGGCGCGCGAACTGTTCGCCTTTGCCCGCGAACGGCTGGCGCCCTATAAACGCATCCGCCGCATCGAGTTCCGCGAACTGCCGAAAACCATCTCGGGCAAGATCCGCCGGGTCGAGCTGCGCAAGCAGGAAGCGGTGCGCGACACGGTGCCGGGTACGGGGACCGAGTTTCGCGAGGAAGACCTGGGGGCCTGATCACGGCGCGGTGCGCTTCTTTGCCAGAACGAACGCATGTGCGGCACAGGCGCTAAAAACCTACCATAATGGCAAGGATGCTTCATGCGCGTCGCATTTGCCTACCTTTTCCGTTCACCTGAGCCACCATGCCCACCACACCCGCAGCCAAGGCCGACCTGGCCTATGAAGTCAAGAAGTCCCCCGTCCACGGCAACGGCGTCTTCGCCCGGCGCCACATCGACGCGGGCGAACGCATCATCGAATACCGCGGCGAGCGCATCAGCTGGGATGACGCCACCCAGCGCGCCGAAGAGCGCGGCGGCCCGATCAACCACACCTTCTATTTCAGCCTGCACGACGGCCGCGTGATCGACGGCGGCCGGCGCGGCAACGATGCGCGCTGGATCAACCACGCCTGTTCGCCCAACTGCGAAGCCTATGAAGACGAGGGCCGCGTCTACATCCACGCGATCCACCCGATCGAGGCCGGCCAGGAGATGCACTACAATTACGCGCTGATCTACGACGAACGCCACACGCCGGCCCTGAAGAAGCTGTTCGAATGCCGCTGCGGTACCCCGGGGTGCAGCGGCACCATGCTGGCCCCGAAAAAACGCCAGAAGAAACAAGCGGCTTGAGCCCGCCGAAAGTAGCCATGAAGCCGATCGTCCGCAGTTTGCTGGAAACCGACCTGTATAAATTCACGATGTGGCAGGCCCTGCTGCACCGCCATCCGAACGCCCATGGCGAATACGAATTCCTGTGCCGTAACCAGCCCGACTATCCGCTGGCCGAGCTGAAAGAAGAGGTGGAACGCGAACTCGACCACCTGTGCGAGATGCTGTTCACGGACGAAGAAATCGCCTACCTGCGCGGCCTGCGCTTCATCAAGAGCGACTTCGCCGACTTCCTCACCGTGTTCCGCTTCCAGCGCAAATTCATCACAGTGGAAACTGACGGGCCGCACCTGCGCATCCGCGCCTGCGGCCCGGTCGTGCACGTGATGGGCTTCGAAATCTATGTGCTCTACATCGTCAACGAACTGTACTTCCGCCGCTTCGACCAGGGGGCGGCGATTCTCGAGGCCCGCAAGCGCCTGGCGCTGAAGATCGCGCAGTTCCGCGACTTCGACCAGGAGCCGAAACGCGTCAATCCCTTCGAATTCTTCGACTTCGGCGTGCGCCGCCGCTTCTCTGGCGAGTGGCAGGACGAAGTCGTCTCGACCCTGGCGCGCGAGCTGCCCCAGTTCTTCAAGGGCACCTCGAACGTGCACCTGGCGCGCAAGTACAACCTGGTGCCGATCGGGACCATGGCCCACGAATACCTGCAAGCCTTCCAGGCCTTCCCCGTGCGGTTGCGCGACTTCCAGAAGGCAGCGCTTGAGGACTGGGTGCAGGAATACCGGGGCGACCTCGGTACGGCGCTGACCGACGTGGTCGGGATGGACGCCTTCCTGGCCGATTTCGATTTGTACTTCGCCAAATTGTTCGACGGCCTGCGCCACGATTCGGGCGATCCGCTCGAATGGGGCGAGAAGGCGCTGGCCCATTACGCCAAGCTGCGTATCGACCCGCGCACCAAGCGCCTCGTGTTTTCAGACGCGCTGACCGTGCCCAAGGCGCTGGCCCTGTACCGCCACTTCGCCGACCGTACGATGACGGGCTTCGGCATCGGCACCCAGCTCACCAACGACACGCCGTATAAAGCGCTGAACATCGTCATGAAGCTGGTGCGCTGCAATGGGCAGCCGGTGGCGAAACTGTCGGACACGCCGGGCAAATCGATGTGCACCGACGAGACCTTCCTGGCTTACCTGCGCCAGGTGTTCGGGGTGCAGGAGCCGGGCAGCGGGCAGGCTTGATGCAGCTTAATCGGCCGGGCGCAGCTTCCACAACTCGGTCGGCAGCGCGCTTGGTGCATCCGGCTTGAAGAAGGCTGAATCCTGGATGTGCGAGGTGGTCACGTACACCGCGCCATCCGGACCCTGGCTGAAGGTGTCGGGCCAGCGCAGGCGCTTGTCCTGCACCAGGGTCTCGATGGGGGCGTGGGCGCCCTGGTCGAGGTCGCGCATGGCGATGGCGTCCATCTCGAGGCTGCTGAGCAGCATGCGGTTGGTCCCGCGCGGGATCAACAGGCCGTCGTTCACGCCATTCTTCCCATAGGGCTCGACGCTGCCCGACACATCCTCGCCGCGCATGCCGGCGCCGCGCAGCACGTCGGTCTTGACGCGGTACAGGGTGTCGCACTTGATCGCCTGACAGTACAGGTAGGCGCCGTCGCCGGACAGTTCGATGCCGTCGGACGAGAACTCGACGCCGCGTCCGTCCGGGCGGCGCAGCACCTGGCCGTCGGCCTTCACGTCCAGTCCCTTCTTCATCTGCGTCGACGGGTCGCCATCGAGCACGCGTTTCGCCTTGCCGCTCGCGACCTCGACCACCACGATCGCCCCCTGCACGCCGGAGTCGGTGATGTAGGCATGCGCGCCATCCGGCGAAAAGCGCACGTCGTTCAGGTAGGAGCCTTGCGGCGCCACGTCTTCGTCAAATGAGACGGTCTGTCTCACTTCGTCGGTGGTGAGGTCGATCCGCACCAGCTTCGGTCCGCCCTCGACGACATGGCTCTGCGCGGGCGCTGCCGGGTCGAGCACCCACAGGCTGCCGCGGCCGTCGGCGACGACGCTCTGCACGCAGACCCAATGATCCTCGGCCGACACCTCGTCCTTGCGCGCATTGCGCCAGCTGTTCCATTCTTTATCTGGATAGGGCTTGATGCTGCCGTCCGGCTGCAGCTCGGCCACCGACACTGCCGTGTCCTCGGTCCAGCGCGGGAAGTTGACGAAAATGCGGTTGTCCTCGGACACGGTGACGCCGGTTACCTGGTGCTCGAAACGGGCGACGCATTCGATGGCGACGCGGCCGGCCTGCAAGTCGAACGTGGAGGCGGTTTTCTGTTTGCTCATGGAGGTCCTTTACAATGTGGGTGGAATCAGGCGGCCTTGCGCTGTCTGCCTGCAGCGGCTTCGGCCTCGTGCTGGAGGCGCTGCTGCAGCATCGCGAGCACGGCCGCTTCCTCGGGCTGGAGCGATGCCAGGTCTTCGACCAGCTCCTGCTCGGCGCGCTCGCGCATCGCTTCGATGACGGCGCCTTCCATGTAGGCGTCGAGCACGGCCGGGTGTACATAGCACTTGCGGCAGACCGAAGGCGTGTTGCCGAGCTTCTGCGCGACCGATTCGATGGCGCGCACGATGTTCTTCTTGGCCTGGGTTTCGGAGTCGAACTTCTCGAATTCCTGCAGCGCCAGGGCCGCCAGCACGGTGCCGGACCAGGTGCGGAAATCCTTGGCCGTATACTCTTCGCCAGTAATCGAACGCAGGTAATCGTTGACGTCGCTTGAATCGATGCTGTGGCTCTCGCCATCCTCGTCCAGGTACTGGAACAGCTCCTGGCCCGGCAGGTCGCGCGTGCTGCGGATGATGCGCGCCAGGCGCCGGTCCTGCACGTGGATCTTGTGGAACACGCCGCTCTTGCCCCGGAATTTGAATTCGATGGCGCTGCCGTCGACCGTCACGTGGCGGTTGCGCAGGGTCGTCAGGCCGAACGACTTGTTGGTGCGCGCATATTCTTCGTTCCCGACCCGCATCATGGTCGCTTCCAACAGGTAGACGATCGTCGCCAGCATTTTTTCGCGGGGCAGGCCCGGCAGTTTCAGGGCGCGGTCGACTTCGGCGCGGATGCTAGGCAGCGCCTTGCCGAAGTTGATCATCCGTTCGTACTTGACCTCGTCGCGCGCGCTGCGCCATTTCGGGTGGTAGCGGTATTGCTTGCGCCCGCGCGCGTCGCGCCCGGTGGCCTGCAGGTGGCCGTTCGCCTGCGGGCAGATCCAGACGTCGGTCCAGGCGGGCGGAATGACGAGCGACTTGATGCGCTTGAGCGTCGCCTCGTCCTCGACCGGCTCGCCTTTTGGAGTGGTATAGGTGAAACCGTCCTTGCCGGGCTCGCGCCGGATGCCGGGCTTGTCGTCATGGACGTAGCGCAGGCCGGCGGCCTTGGCGGCGGCGGGCGGATCGGACAGCGGGGCCGCGTCTTGCGGTGTGGTGTCAAGGGTCATGGCGCGGCTCGGAAGTGAAACGGACCCGGCCGATATTACGCTTTTCACTAGTTCACACCGTTCGGGAGCTAACGCAGGCGCAGACCAATTCAGCGGTAGCGCGCCTCGACCAGGTCGATCTCGCGCAGCAGCTTGCGCGCCGTCTCGTCCGACAGGGTGCGCGCATGGACCATTGCGAGGATCGCCTGGCGCTCCGCCTGCAGCGCAGTCAGGCGGTACTCGCGCTCGGCCACTTCGGCCACCCGCACGCGCGCCGGGTCGTACAGCCCGTCGCCCCCGATCCTGTGCTCGTAGATGCCGCGCACATGCTCGGCCGCGCCGGCATGCACGTCCGGATCATGCTCCTGCTCGAGGTGGGCGTGCGCCGCCTTTTCGATCGCGGCAATGGCGGCGACGGCGGCCTCATGGCGCGCGTGGTCTTCCTCGGCTTCCTCGCTCGATTCCTCCGGCACTTCCAGCCCCTTCAGGACGCGCGGCAGGCCGATGCTGGCCACCAGCAGCGACACGATGATGACGGCGCTGGCGTAGAAAATGGCGAGGTCGCGCCCGGGGAAGGGCGCGCCGCCCGGCAGCGTCAGCGGCAGCGTCAGCACGCCGGCCATGGTGATGGCGCCGCGCACGCCGGCCAGCGAGGTGGCGATCACGAGGCGGAAATTCGGCGTGTAGACCTCCTGGCCGTGGCGCCGCGCTTTCAGGATTGTCAGGCGCATCGACACCCAGACCCAGACCAGGCGCAGCAGGATCAGCGCCAGGCTGATCGCGAGCGCCGTGCCGACCAGCGACAGGGGCGTCATGCGCGCGTCCAGCCGGGCGTCGTTCAGCGAACGCTCAACGATGTCGGGCAGCTGTTCGCCCAGCAGCACGAACATCACGCCGTTGAGGGCGAACTGCACGGTGTCCCAGACCACGGCGCGGCGCACCCGGGTGGTGGCCAGCGCGCGGCCGGAGAGTTCGACATAGCTCATCGTGATACCGGCCGCCACGGCGGCCAGGATGCCGGACGCTTCGATGTGCTCGGCCGCGAGATAGGCGCCGAAGGGAGTCAGGAGGTTGATCAGGATGGCCGAACCTTGTTCTTCGCCCAGGCGCTGGGCCGCGACGCGCTGCACGAAAGCGACCGTGGCCGTGATCACCACGCCGCAGGCCACCCCGGCCAGCGCCAACCATAGGAAGGTGGCCGACGCGCTCGCCAGCGAAAAGGCACCGGTCATGGCGGCGGCCACGGCGAAGCGGAAGCACACCAGGCCGGTGGCGTCGTTGAGCAGCGATTCGCCTTCCAGGATGTGCATCAGGCGCCGTGGAATCGGCACCCGTGAGGTAATCGAGGCGACGGCCACCGGATCGGTCGGCGCCACGATCGCGGCCAGGGCAAAGGCGACCGCCAGCGGCATCTCGGGCACCATCCAGTGGATCAGGAAGCCGGCGCCGAGCACCGTGAAGACGACCAGGCCCAGCGCGAGTTCGAGGATGATGCCCTTGTCGCGGAACAGCCCCACCTTCGGGATGCGCCAGCCATCGAGAAACAGCAGCGGCGGCAGGAACAGCAGGAAGAAGATTTCGGGGTCGAGCGTGACGCCATGGCCGAACACGCCGGCGATCACCGCGCCCAGCGCGATCTGCACCAGCGGCAGCGGCAGCGCGAAGGGCAGCATGCGCACCAGATAGCCGCTGGCGATTACTGCCAGCAGCATGGCAAGCACTACGCTGACCGATTCCATTCCCGCTCCCCGTCATGTCGAGCTGACATGATACGGGAATGCGGGATAGGGCGTTGGACAGGCAGGCGATGCAGCACCGCCGCGACCGTCATTTACCGCGGATGCTTCTCCGCCGCCGCATCGGCCAGCAAATCCGACAGCTCCACCGTATTGACCGGCTTGACCATGTAGTGATCGAAGCCGGCCGCCTCGGCGGCGTCGCGGTCCTGCTGGCGGCCGTAGCCGGTCATCGCGATCAGGGTCGCGCCGGTTGCTTGCGGCAGGCGGCGCAGGCGGCGTGCCAGTTCGTTGCCGTCGAAGTCGGGCAGGCCGATGTCGAGCAGGCAGACGTCGGGCGCGAACACGCGCGCCAGGTCGACCGCGTCGGCGGCGCTGTAGGCGATTTCGACGCGGTGGCCGCCGGCCGACAGGAACAGCTGCAGCGTGTGCGCGGCGTCCAGGTTGTCGTCGACCAGCAGCACCTTGAGCGGCTTGACCGACTGCGCGTGGCGCGACGTCTGGACCACCGGCGCCATCATTTCCTGGGTGTGGCGCGGCAGGCGCACCGTGAAGATGCTGCCCTGGCCGAGGCCCGCGCTGGCCGCCTGCACCGTGCCGCCATGCAGCTCGACCAGGCTTTTCGCCAGCGCCAGGCCCAGGCCCAGGCCGCCCTGGGAGCGGTCCGGCGTGCGCTCGGCCTGGGTGAACAGGTCGAACACGCGTGCCACCAGCTGCGGCTCCATGCCGATGCCGTCGTCGCGCACGGTGAGCACGTATTCCGGGCCGTCTTCGGCCAGGCCCAGTTCGATGCGCCCGCCTTCCGGCGTATATTTATTCGCGTTGTTCAGCAGGTTGGCCACCACCTGCACCAGGCGCTTGTGGTCGCCCTTGACGGGCGCGCTGTGCGGCGGCAGGTCGAGCACGACGCTGTGGCGGCGCGTGGCGATCAGCGGGCGGATCTGCTCGGCCGCGTCGTCGATCACCTTGCGCAAATCCAGCACCTGGGTCGAGATCGAGACCAGGCCGCGCGTCACCCGCGAGACGTCGAGCAGGTCGTCCACCAGGCCCGTCATGTGCTCGACCTGGCGCGCGATGATGGCGCAGGTCTGGGTGATTTGCGCGTTGTCCGAGTGCAGAAGCTTGAGCAGGTGGGCGCCGGTGCTGATCGGCGCCAGCGGGTTGCGCAGCTCGTGCGCCAGCATGGCCAGGAATTCGTCCTTGCGCTGGTCGGCCGCGCGCAGTTCGCGCTCGGCGAGGCTCCGGGCCGCTTCCTTCTTCTGCAGCGTGGCTGCCATCTCGTCGAGCGCTTCGGCCAGCTGGCCGATCTCTTCGCGCTCGTAGGCGATGCCCGAGCGCGCATCGAGGTCGCCGGCGGCGATGCGGCGCGCCGTGTCCTTCAGTTTGCGTACGCGCTGCACGATCAGCACGTCGCCGGCCAGCCAGGCCGCCAGCAGGGCCAGCATGGTGGTGGCGGCCAGGCCGACGAGCGACATCAGCTGGGCGCGGCGCGCGCCGGCCGTCACCGTCTCGACCGGAATGCCGATCGTGACCGTATAGTCCGACAGCGAAGGCGCACCGACGCGGGCAAAGGTATGCAGGCGCTCGACATCGTCGTCGTCGCGTAGTGCGACCGCGTGGCGGGTGCCGGTCTTGAGCGACTCGCGCATCGCGTCGCGCATGGCGGGCGACACCTTGGTGCCGAACCAGCGCTCCGGATCGGGACGGCGCGAGATGATGGTGCCGTTGGCGTCGGTCGTCACCAGCACCGAGCCGGGCGGCAGGTCGATGTCGGCCACAAAGGTGTCCAGGCCCGCCAGGTCCATCGCAGCAAAAACGACGGCGGTGACCTTGCCGCTGCGGTCGATCACGGGATAGGTGAGGTTGATCGTGTGGCGCCGGATCACGCGCCCGAACACGTAGTCGCCGGCGATGAAGCGGCGCTCGAGGATGGCGCGCTTGAAGTGGCTGCGGTCGCCCAGGTTGACCGGATGGAGCATCGGCACGGCGCTGCAGGTAACGTCGCCGTTCAGCTGGATCAGGCCGAAGTTGACATAGCCTTCGTTGCGGTCCAGGACGTCCGCCAGCAGCGCATTGCAGCGCGGCGCTTCGCCGAGCAGGTCGGGCACGCTGGCCAGGTCGACCAGGATCTGCCGCGCGCGTTCGACCGACTGCGCCTCGTTGGCCGCGGCCAGGTTGGTCAGGCGGCGCAGGTTGTCCTCGGAGGCTTCGATCGCCTGCTCGCGCTCACGCATGCCGCCCAGGATCGTCATCAGGGCCAGCGGCAGGATCGCCAGCGCGACCAGCAGCATCAGCCGGCTGCGCAGGCTGCTCAGTTTGAAGGGAGTCCGGGCGAGCTTCATCGGTCCGCCGCCAGCCGGTCGCCAAAGGCGACCAAACGCCGCAGGCCTTCCATCAGGGTCACCGTATCGTCGCAGATGTAGCCGATGCGGATGAAGCCGGGAACGCCGAGCGCATCCCCCGGCATGATGGCTACGCCTTCCTCGGCCAGCAGCGCTTCGGCAAACGCCTCGGTGTCCGTGGTCAGGGCGCGCACGTCGCCCCATAGATAAGGGCCGGAATCCGGACAGGCCATCTCGATCCACGGCACTTCGCGCACATGGCGCAGCACCGCGTCGCGCCGCGCGCGGTATTCATCGATCATGTGCCGTTGCGGGCCGCAGTCGAAGGCGGCGACGGTGGCCACCTGGGCCAGGTGCGAGGTCGCGGCGGTGATCGGGCCTTGCAGGGTCTGCATGGCGCTGGCGATTTCCAGCGGGGCCAGTGCGAAGCCGAGCCGCCAGCCCATCATCGCATAGCTTTGCGAGGCCGAGAAAATCGTCACCACGCCCAGCGCGCGCCAGTCGCACAGGGTGGCGAAGCTGGTGTGGGCCGGGCCGAAGCTGAGGTGCTCGTAGCTCTCGTCGACGATCACCTGGGCGCCGCTGCCATGCACCCAGGCGCACAGGTGTTCCAGCTCCTGCCGGGTATGGACCTTGCCGGTCGGGTTGTGCGGGTTGTTGATGATGACCAGGTCGGCGGCCGGGCAGGCTGCAAGGAACGCCGGCGTGAGGGTGTCGGGCAGGTCGACCAGCACCGGCTTCAAGCCGAGCAGCTGGCAGGTGGTCACATAGGCCGGCCAGTGCGGCTTGAAGATCAGGACGCTGTCGCCCGGATCGGTCATCGCATACAGGGCTTCGTAGAGCGCCTGCTTGGCGCCGTTGGTGACGATGATTTCGGCGGCGTTGGCCGCGACGGCGTTCTCGCGTTCGAGCTTGGCGCACAGGCTGCGGCGCACGTCGAGCGCGCCGGCAACGCCCGTGTAGGGCATGGTGCGCTCTTCCTGCACCGCGCGCGTGACGGCGTCGAGGACGGAGGCGGGCGGCGTGAAATGCGAGATCGCGATCGAGAAATCGATGATGCCCATGCCCTCGTTGCGGAAGGCTTCGACACGGCCATGCATGGCGGTCGTGGCCAGGGGACGGGAGGCGGCAATGCGGCGCGAAATCTTCATCTTCTTATGAGCTATGGGTAAATGATTAACACTGTGTCAGCTTGTGGCCTCCGCACGCCACAACATTTCCTGATTGTACTAAACATTCGTGTTTGGGCGAGCGCAAATGGATGCGAAAGCGGTGTTCCGTTTCAGGCGTCGCCGATGTCCAACAGTCGGCGCGCGTCACTGGCGCGGTGCGAGCGGGCGCCGCCGGGAAAGGGATTCTGGTACGGTGGTCATTACTGCAACAATGGAGCGACCATGAACCAACAAATCGTACGCATGCTGCCCAGTTTTGACGCCGCCGAAGCTGCGCGCAAGGGCTTGCCGGACGAGGGCTTCGACAAGAACGGCATCGATATCAAGGTCACCACCGACGAAGCCGGCCCTGCCGAGAGCAATTTTTATGTCGGCGATTCGCCCGCGGTCAAAGGCGGGACCGACTACGAGGACGTGTTCAAGCCGGCCGACCGGGGGGATTTGTGCATGGTGACGGTCACGGTGGCCGATGCATCGCAGCTTGCGCGGGCGGCCGCGATTCTGGAATACCACGGCGGCGTAGACAACGACCCGGCCCACGGCGCCTGAACCAGGCGCTAATCGCGACCTAACTCCAGCTCAAATCCGTCTTGCTGAGCGGAAGCTCACGCACCCGTTTTCCCGTGGCGGCGAAGATCGCGTTGCAGACGGCCGGCGCCAGCGGCGGCAGCACCGGTTCGCCCAGTCCCGTGACCGGATAATCGGTTTTCAGGAAATGGATGTCGATCTTGGCCGGCGTGTCCGGCATGCGCAGCAGCTTGTAGTCGTGGAAATTGCTTTGCACGACGCGGCCGCCTTCGATATTCAGTTCCGGATGCATCAGCGTCGACAGGCCATCGATCACCGAGCCCTGCACCTGGTTTTCTGCGCCGGACAGGTTGACGATCTGGGCGCCGATGTCGGCCACCACGACCACGCGGTCCACCTTCAGTTCGCCCGACTTCGAGACCGTGACCTCAGCCACCTCGGCCACATATCCGCGGTGGCTGAAGTGGAAGGCGATGCCGGCGCCCTGGCCGCGGGCAAATTTCCTTGTCCCCCAGCCCGATTTCTCCGCCACCGCCTTCAAGACATTCTTCATGCGCGCGACGCTGTACGGCTGGCCGCGCTCGCCCGTACCCGGGACGATGTCCTTGTCGCCTAGCAGTTCCATGCGGAACTCGACCGGGTCGCGCCCGGCGGCATGGGCCAGTTCGTCGATGAAGCTGTGGAAGACCCAGGAAAACACGCTGCTGCCCGGCGCGCGCCACGGCCCCATCGGAATGCGGCATTCGAGGGCGGTTTGTTCGAGCAGGCAATTGGCCAGCCAGCGTCCCGGGAATTCGTCGCCCGACAGGTTGCCGCCGCTGCCGGGCTGCAGGAGGCTCTTGCCCTCGCGTTCGACACGGTTGGCGAAGGTGACGAAATGGTTGTGCCAGCCAACGAGCTTGCCGTTTGCATCGACCCCGCCGCGCAGGTGGTGAAAACCGCCCGGACGGAAATGGTCGTGCTGCAAATCGTCTTCGCGGGTCCAGGTCAGTTTCACCGGCACGCCGACTTTCTGCGCGATCGCCGTGGCCTCGACGATGAAGTCGGACGACAGGCGCCGCCCGAAGCCGCCGCCGCTGCGGATGATGTGCAGGACGATCTTTTCCTTCGGAATGCCGAAGGTGCTCGTGACCAGCGCCTGGCCGGCGCCCGGGTTCTGGGTCGGCGCCCACAATTCGAGCGTGCCTTGCTCCGGCTTGAACCAGGCGGTGCAGTTCTGCGGCTCCATGCTCGCGTGCGAGATGAAGGGATAGCTGTAGCTCGCTTCCACCGTTTTGGCGGCGCCCGCAAAGGCTGCGCGCACGTCGCCATCCTGGCGCATGACCGTGCCGCCCGGCTTGCCGGCCGCGGCCTTGGCCTGGGCGCTGAAGGCCGCCCAGCTGTGGCCGGCGCCGACGCCTTCGTCCCAGCTCACTTCCAGTGCGCGGCGCGCCTTGAAGGCGGCCCAGGTCGAGGTCGCGACGATCGCCACGCCTGGACGCAGGCCGTTCAGGTTGTCGGTGCCGTCGATGATGAAGGCATCCTTTACGCCCGGCAGGGCCTTGACCGCGGCCAGGTTGGCCTTGAGCGGCTTGCCACCGAAGACCGGGCATTTCGCATAGACCGCGTACAGCATGCCGGGCAGTTGCACGTCGATGCCGAACAGCGGCTTGCCGCTGATGATTGCCCCGTTGTCGACGCCGCCGATACGCGTACCCAGCAGCGTGTAGGTGGCCGGATCCTTGAGCTGGACCTGGGCCGCATCGGGCAGCGCCAGTTTCGTCGCTGCCGGGACCAGCGCGCCATAGCCGAGCTTGCGGCCGGTCGGCGCATGGACCACGGCGCCGTGCGCGGCGCGGCACTCGGCGGCGGGCACGCCCCAGGCCTGGCTCGCCGCTTGCACCAAAATGGTGCGTGCGGTCGCGCCGAGGCGGTGGAAGTCGTTGTAATTGGTCGGGGTCGAGGTCGAACCGCCCGCGCCCTGGCTGCCATAGGCCGGGTTCAGGTCGCCCTGGACAATGCGCACATCCTTCCAGTCGATTTCCAGCTCTTCGGCAATCACCATCGGCAGCGAGGTCTTGATGCCCTGGCCGATTTCCGGCTGTTTCGAGATCAGCGTGACGACGCCGTCGGTGCCAATGCGGATGAAAACGCTCGGGGAGAAACCGGCTTCCGCAGCGGCGGCGCTGGCGGCATTCTTTGCGGCCAGCACGCCGCCCGGACCCATGCCGATGACCAGGGCGCCGGCGGCAGCGGTTTTCAGGAAGCCGCGGCGGGAAGTGGAGTGGGGCGCGTTCATGCCTTGCCCTTCTTGGCGCCGGCGATCTCGGCGGCGCGGTGGATGCCGGCGCGGATGCGCGTATAGGTCGCGCAGCGGCACAGGTTGCCGGCCATGGCTTCGTCGATCTGGGCGTCGGTCGGCTGCGGATGTTGTTTGAGCAAAGCGCAGGCGCTCATGATCTGGCCCGACTGGCAGTAGCCGCATTGCGGCACGTCGAGTTCCTGCCAGGCCAGCTGCAGCGGGTGCTGGTGCTGCTTGTGCAGGCCTTCGATGGTCGTGATCTTTGCCTTGCCGATGCTGGAAACCGGCATCAGGCAGGAACGCGCCGGGGCGCCGTCGATGTGCACGGTGCAGGCGCCGCACTGGCCCGCGCCGCAGCCGTACTTCGCGCCCACCAGGCCGAGCGAATCGCGCAGCGCCCACAGCAGCGGCGTGTCGGCATCAACATCGACCGATCGCGGCTTGCCGTTGATGTTCAGCGTGTATTTACTCATCGACTTTCCTTGCCAGATATTGAACCTCGGCATCGTATCAAAAGGCGGCAAGGAAAAGTGTGGCAGTGGAAAGTTATTTGTCACCCGACTTGCTTAGATCCCTTCCGGGTAGGTCTCCGGCGGCTCATCCGAATGCCAGCCACTGGTCGCGTCGAGCGGCGTCAAGGCCTGGGTGGTGTCGATGTGGATGATGGCGTCGAATTGCTCGGCCACCTCGGCATGGAAATAATGGCTCTGGCGTTCGGTGCGCGGCAAATACAGCACGCCGATCGCGCGCTCGAGGCGGCGCTCGAGCAGCAGGCGCCGCGTGGCGCCCTCGTCGCGCAGGTGCAGGTAGAAGCGCGGCAGGCCGACGTGGTGCAGCAATGCTTCGACGCTGCCGGGCATGCCGGGCCGCACGCGCTTGCGCTCGGCCGGACCGTCCCAGGCCGAAGCCGCGGTGACCTGGCCGTCATGGGTGGAAAAGCCGACCAGGCAGGTCTGGCCGGGATAGGCCTTGCGCGCCAGTTCGCCCACATTCCACTCGCCCAGGCTGCCCATGTCGGTCGCGCGCGCGTCGCCGAGGTGGGAGTTGTGGGCCCAGACGACGATTTTTGCCGGCGTTCCATCCTTCGAGAGGTGGCGGGTGAGCGCGTCGAGTGTCTCGGCCATGTGGCTGTCGCGCAGGTTCCAGGATGAGACCCGGCCGCGGAACATGGTCCGGTAGTATTCTTCGGCGTTCTTGACCAGGCGCGCGTTCTGCTGGGCGTAGAAGAAGGCGTCCTCGCGCGAGGCGCCGTCGGCGCGCATGTAGTCGTAGGCGCGCTGCTGGAGTTCGTGCAGTTGGGTCAGTACCCCTTGCTGGCAGGATTCGGACATGCCGACGCCGGTTGCGTAGCCATAGTGCTGGCTGTCTTCGCCGTAGTGGTCGAAGCAGGCATAGCGTCGCCGGGCTTCCTCGGCGGCGGTGGGATCGACCTCCTCGAGATAACGCACAACTTCGCGCACCGAGGTAAACAGGCTGTAGAGATCGAGCCCGTAGAACCCGACCTTGGGATCGGCCTGCAGGCCCGCGTTGTGCGTGCGCAGCCAGTCGATGAAGTTGGCGACGTCGGTATTGCGCCACATCCATGCCGGAAAACGCTCGAAGCCAGACAAGGCCTCGTCGGCATTCGCGTCCGGTCCTTCGCCGCGGACATAGCGGTTGACGCGGTAGGCGTCCGGCCAGTCGGCCTCGACCGCCACAGCGGTGAAACCCTTTTCGCGGACCAGGCGCTGGGTGATGCGCGCCCGTTCCTCGTAGAACTCGTGGGTACCGTGGGTCGCTTCGCCGAGCAGCACGAAGCGGGCGTCGCCCACGAGCTTCATGAGGGCGTCGTAGTCGCCTGCCCCGCCAGAGAGCGGGTGGGCGGCAGCGGCCAGCGCCGCGGCGCTGATGTCGATCGCCGCTGTCATGGCATACGAACCTGTGTCAGTGCAAGAAGCGGCTTCCCGACTTCTCGCGCTGGGCGGCATCGTGCGGGATGGCGCCGCGCTCGATGTAATGCTTCATGCGTGCCAGGTCGTCGTCCATCTGGCCTTTCGGGTCGGAACCGAAGAGCGCAGCTGCCGCATGGCCGAGCGCGCCGGCCGGCGGCGAATAGGACAGGCGCACGGTGACCAGGGTGCCGCCGCGGTAGGGCTCGAACTCGACCGCACCGGAATTCGGGATCTGGGCACCGGGCTCGCTGCGCCAGGCCAGGCGGCGGTTCTTGTTCTGCTCGGTGAGCACCGAATCGAACTCGAACTGGGTGCCTGCCGGACCCTGCACCGTCCAGTGCGAACGACGGCGGCCGAGGTCGCGCACGTCGACCACATGCGACATGAAGCGTGGGAAGTTCTCGTAGTTGTTCCACATCTCGTAGACTTCGGACGGCGAGGCGTCGATGCGGATCGTCTTTTCCAGGTCGATCGGGCGGGCGCGACCGCTGCCGCTGCCGAGCAGGCTCGATAGCGAGGAGCCGAGGCTGCCGCCGGTGGCATTGCTGCGTGCTGCCAGGGCAAGGGCGGCCAGGCCAACCGCGCCGGCCACCGGCGAGCGGCGGAACAGGCCAAGCAGGCCCAGCAGGCCGCCGCCAACCACGGCCGGGTTGCGCAGCAGGGAGGCCAGGTCCTTGCGGTCTTCGATGTGCAGGGCTTTGGAAGCGCTGTCGACGGCCTGGCCGGCCATGCGGCCCAGGCGCGACGCCGCGGCGCTGGCGCTGTGCGAAGCGGAATCGAGCATGCGCGAAGCGCCGGCTACCGTGTCGTCGTAGACGTGGCGCGCCGAGCCGTTCGGCTTGGCGGACTCGTAGGTGCTTTTTGCGCGCGAACCGGCTTCATCGAGATACTTGCCGGCCGTGCTGCTGGCCTCGTCGATATACTTGCCGCCCGTCTTGCCGGCATCGTCGAGCAGCGCGCCCGCGGCTTCGCCGGCATGGCGCGCGGCCGAGCCGATGCGCTCGCCAATGCCGTGCCATGCATTGCCGAGCGCACTGCCGGTACGCGACCCTGCATTGCGCAGCGCCGTGGTCGAGGTCGCGCGTCGTGCGCCGCCACGGTCCGGGTCGAGCATGTACATCAGCAGGGCGCCAGCGGCGGCCCCGCCCAGCAGCTTGGCAAGATCGCGTGCTTCGATGCTGTGGTCGGTGGTAGTGGTATGTCTCATGTTCCGTCCTCTCTGTTGGGTTGTCGCAGTTGTTCATGGGGCGGGCGAAGGGCCTCGGTACGCCAGGCCATCGCCAGCAAGTCCTGCACCTCCTCGTCGCTCGTCTGGTCGAACGTGTCGTACCACTGGCTGACCGCCCTGAAAAACGGCGGTGCGGCCAGGCATGCCAGTTCGTCGGCCAGCGGCGCCAATGCCGCCAGCGTGTCGGGCGGCGCCACGGGCGCAGCCACGACGACGCGCCGGGCGCCGTGTCCGCGCGCCACCTGGACCGCGGCCTGCATCGTCGACCCGGTGGCAATACCGTCGTCGACGATGATGACGTCGCGTCCTTCCAGCACCGGCTGGGCGCGTCCGCCCCGGTAGAGGCGGCTGCGCCGTTCGATTTCAAGCAGCTCGCGCGCGGTGATCGCGTCGACCTGTTCCTGCGTTACGCCCATCAGCCCGGGCACACCCGGCTGGAGTACGCGCACGCCGCCACTGCCGACGGCCCCGATCGCGTACTCGGGCTGGCTCGGCAAGCCCAGCTTGCGCACGAGCAGGATGTCGAGCGCAAGTTCGAGCGACATCGCCACCGCGAACGCGACCGGCACGCCGCCGCGCGGCAGCGCAAGCACGATCGCGTCCGGCCGCTGCGCGTAAGCGGCAAGCGCTTTTGCAAGCAGCTTGCCGGCCTGCGCGCGGTTCCTGAAACGGCGAACATCGGCCATCGCGGTCAGTCCCGGGAGCACGACCGGCCATGGCCGCCCGGATGCTCCTGTAAATGTTGGCCTGCTCGTTCGAGCCCGTCAGACCCGGCCCGCTTACTGGATGTCGAGCCGCCGCACCGTGCCGCCCTGTTTTTTCGGCAGCGTCAGGTGCAGCACACCGTTTTCCAGTCTTGCCTGCGCGGCTGCATCGTCGACCTCGGACGGCAAGGTAAAGCTGCGCATGAACTTGCGTGCTGAGCGTTCAGAATACACCACGTTTTCGCCCTCGCGCCGCTCGTTTGCCTTGCGGCATTCTCCTTCAATGGTAATGCGCTGGCGATCGATGGCGACCTTCAGGTCCGTCTTCTCGACGCCGGGCATTTCGGCCTCGATTTCATATTCTTTTTCGGTCTCGCGCAGGTCGAGCCGGGGGATGCTGGCGCCGGCGTCGGCCCAGGCGCCGCTCTGGGCAAGTGGCGCGAAGAAGTCCTCGAACATGTTTTCGACGAGGCGGCCGAATCCCTCCTCGACCGTGCCGGGGCGGTAGGCCGACAGGGGCGAATTGGTTCTCCTGACGAGATTCATGGTGAGCCTCCTTTCTTCACGATGAATGCGCGGCATGGCGCCGCACTTGATTTATAGGGCAGCGCCGGGGCATTTTCAAGGAAGGGAAAAGGCGCGCGCGAGTCTGCCTGGCGGCGGTTTTGCGCGGGAACAGAAAGGGTGCAGCCGGCCGGAACCTTGAGCTGTTCCGGCGGTCGATATGACAGGAAGTTTGCGTCAGCCGAGCTGGCGGCGATGCAGGCGCAGATGCTCTTCGACGAAGCTGGAAATGAAGTAATAGCCGTGGTCGTAGCCCGCGTGGCGGCGCAGGGTAAGCGGCTGGCCGGCCTCGAGGCAGGCCGCCTCGAAAGCGTCCGGATTGAGCTGGTCAGGCAGGAATTTATCGGCCAGTCCCTGGTCGATCAGGATGCCCTGCGGGAAGCGTACCGGGCCCCCGGCCACCAGCTCGGTGGCGTCATAGGCGCGCCAGCTTGCCTTGTCGGCGCCGAGATAGCCGCCGAAGGCTTTTTCGCCCCAGGGGCAGCGGCTTGGCGCGGCGATCGGCGCAAAGGCCGATACCGAGCGGAACAGCTCAGGGTTGCGCAGGGCCAGCACCAGGGCGCCGTGCCCGCCCATCGAGTGGCCGAAGATGCCGCAGCGGTCGGCATCAAGACCAAACTCGCGCAGCACCAGTTCGCGCAATTCGAGGATGTAGCTGTACATGCGGTAGTGACGCGACCATGGTTCCTCGGTCGCGTCCACATAGAAGCCGGCGCCCAGGCCGAAGTCCCAGCTCTCGGCCTCGCCCGGCAGGTTGGCGCCGCGCGGGCTGGTGTCGGGCATCACCAGCACCAGGCCTTCCTCGGCCGCCACGCGCTGGGCCCCGCCCTTGGTGGCGAAGGTCTCTTCGGTACAGGTCAGGCCGGCCAGGTAGAACAGCACCGGCAGCGGCTTGTCTTCAAAGCCGGGCGGCAGGTAGACCGAAAAGCGCATCGGCAGGCCGATCGCGCTGGAGTCGTGCTGGTAGAAGCGCTGGACGCCGCCGAAACAGGCGTGTTCGCTGAGGAGAGTGGGCATGGGGGGCTCCGGGTGGTCGATACCGCAAGTATGCCATTTCGGCAAACCGCGTGCAGCAGAGTCCCTCTTATACGAATCCGAATGCGCCCAAAACGGCGCCCGCACCCAGCACCCACAGCAGGTGCAGTTTCGTGCGCCAGATGAGCACGCAGCTGGCCAGCGCCAGCAGCCAGAGCGGCCAGTGCACGCCCGGGCCGCCGGCCGAGCTGGCAAGAATCCAGGCGGTCGAGAGCAGCAGCGCGATCACGACCGGCCCCATGCCCTGCTTGAAGGCGCGCACCGTGCGCAGGTCGCGGTTGCGGTGGCCCCATTGCGCGACCTGGTAAGTAAAGATGGTCGACGGCAGCAGGATGCCGGTCATCGTCACCGCCACGCCCAGCAGCGCGGCAGTCAAGCTGCCGGCGTTCATGCCGACATTCCAGCCCATCAGCGCCACGAACAGCACGTTTGGTCCGGGTGCGGCCTGGGCCAGCGCGATCGAATCGTTGAACTGGGCCTGGGTCAGCCAGCCGTGCTGCTCGACCAGGAAACGGTGCATTTCCGAGGTTGTCGAAATTGCGCCGCCGAGCGACATCATCGACAGCAGCAGGTAGTGGGCGAACAGGTTCAGCCAGTCATGCCAGTCGAGTGTGATGTGGATGGCCGTGCTCATCGCAAATTCCTGTAGGCCAGCACGCAGCCGAGGCTGCCCAAGCCGAGCAGCACGTAGAAGAGGGGGAATTTCAGCAGTGCGACCAACACGAAGCCGGTCACGCCGATTGCCACGCACCAGGGCAGGGGCACCGGACTGCGTTTCAGTGCCACGGAGAGTTTCAGTCCGGCCGCGGCAATCAGCCCGGCCGAGACGGCTGCCATGCCGCGCAGGGCGCCGGCCACGTAAGGATTATCGGCGAAGCGGGCGTGCAGCACTGCCAGCAGCAGCACCAGCACCAGCGGCACGGCCAGCATGCCGCCGAGCGCGGCCAGGGCGCCGCGCAAACCGAAATAGCGTGCGCCGATCATCATCGACAGGTTGACGACGTTCGGGCCCGGCATGATCTGGGCCACTGCCCAGTCCTCGATGAATTCGTCCTGGGTCAGCCAGCGCTTGCGCTCGACCAACTCGCGCTGGACGACCGCCAGCACGCCGCCGAAGCCTTGCAGGGCGAGCACGGTAAAAGCGAGAAACAGGTCGAGCAGGGAAGCGGGCTGGGGATGCGGCGCTGCGGGGAGGGCTGGTGCGGACGGTGAACTCATCCTGCGATTATCGCGCCGACCCGTCTTCCTGTCACGCAGGTCTCGGGTGCGCCTTCAAGCCCCGCCGAACCCGCGCGCGGCGCGCAGCTGAAAACGTGTATTTACAACTATTTCATATTTTCGATGGGAAGTTGACATTGACATTGTTCCGTATTGATGAATACTGCCTAGGGCCAAACATTCAACCTGACAAGGCGAGGTTACGATGGAGAATCCCCAAATCGAGCCGGCGGTGCTTACGACCGTCATGGACGAAGCGCGTACCGATGCGCGCCAGCGTGTGATTGTCGATGCCGGCATCGCGGTGCAGGACAGCACGAATACCATGTCCGCCGTGGAATACCTGCGCACGCGCGATATCCATGCGCACGTCATCGAACGGGTGCTGCTGGAACCGCACCGGCGCCGGTCGGGGTCGTGAAAGTTTCTTGAAGCAAGGCATTTTCGATATCAAAGAATCATGTTTGTTGCGCCCGACCTGCGGCGCTTATACACACAAATTTCTTTTTTTCATGTTCAAGCCGGTTTCAACATGGCCTTGCACATGATCTCGCAAGTCATTGATTTTCCATGAAACGGGCATTGCCTGTCGAACGGGCAAGTTGTTGAAAGCCGCATGCGGACGGCATTTCGGCCTGTCAAGCCCCGACTTTTCCACAAAGTTATTCACAGACTTTGTGGATATCCGGAAAAGTCCTTTAGTTACGGCTACTTAGGCAAGGGCATCGCGTGATGCGCGTACCCGGCTCCACCTTCCCGTCATCTATTTACGACAGCAGCGGCGCGTACGAGTGGAAAAAGCACTTGCCGAGCGCTACTGGACAAATGTACAGTAGCGTTGTTTCCTAATTGCCACTTGCTCATGTCCGCTGCCACAGTTGCGCCCCCTACCGACGATCCCTTCGCCAGCCTCAATCCGGAGCAGCGCGCGGCCGTTGAGCATGACATCGGGGCCAGCACGAGCCGGCCGCTGCTGGTGATCGCCGGCGCCGGCTCGGGCAAGACCAATACCCTGGCCCACCGCGTGGCGCGCCTGATCATGGGAGGCGCCGACCCGCAGCGCATTCTGCTGCTGACCTTCTCGCGGCGCGCCGCCAACGAGATGACCCAGCGCGCCGGCAATGTGCTGCAGCGGATCATGGGCGGGCGCACCGAGGGCGCGGCGGCCTTGCCCTGGGCCGGCACCTTCCACAGCATCGGCGCGCGCCTGCTGCGCGAATTTTCCGGCCGCATCGGCCTCGACGAATCCTTCACCATCCACGACCGCGGCGACTCCGAATACCTGATGGGCCTGGTGCGCCACGAGATCGGGCTTACCCAAACGGCCAAGCGCTTCCCCCTGAAGGGCACCTGCCTGTCGATCTATTCGCGCGTGGTGAATTCGCGCGAGCCGCTCGACCTGGTCTTGCAGAGCACCTTTCCCTGGTGCTGCGAATGGGAAGCCGAGCTCAAACGCCTGTTCGGCGCCTATGTCGACGCCAAGCAGGAACAGAACGTGCTCGACTACGACGACCTGCTGCTGTTCTGGGCCGAGATGGCGGCCGACCCCGAGTTGGGCCCCGAGATCGGTTCCCTGTTCGACCACGTGCTGGTCGACGAATACCAGGACACGAACCGCCTGCAGGCGGCCATCATCACGGGCATGAAGCCGGACGGGGAGGGCGTGATGGTGGTCGGCGACGATGCCCAGTCGATCTATTCCTTCCGCGGCGCGACGGTACGCAACATCCTCGACTTCCCGGCGCAATTTACCCAGCCGGCGCAGGTGATCACGCTCGACCGCAATTACCGTTCGACCCAGCCGATCCTGGACGCCTCGAACGCGGTGATCGCGGCCAGCCTCGAGCGCCACGCCAAGACGCTCTGGACCGACAAGGCGGCCAGCAGCCTGCCGCAACTGGTCCTGATACCGGACGAAGCCGAACAGGCGCGCTGGGTCTGCAACCGCATCCTCGAGCACCGCGAAGCCGGCATCAAGCTCACCACCCAGGCCGTGCTGTTTCGCGCCGCCAGCCATAGCGCGGCGCTGGAACTGGAACTGATGCGCCGGAATATTCCCTTCGTCAAATTCGGCGGCCTGAAATTCCTGGAAGCGTCCCACATCAAGGACGTGCTGGCCGTGCTGCGCTTCGCCCAGAACCCGAACGGGCGCATGGCGGGTTTTCGCGTGCTGCAGCTCATCCCCGGCATCGGCCCCGCCACTGCCACGCGCCTGCTCGACGCCGTGGCCGAGGCGCCCGAAGCGATCCACGCCGTCGAGGCTTTTGCGGCGCCGTCCAAAAGCCAGGGCGACTGGCAGGAATTCGTCACCCTCTACCGTAGGCTGCGCACGCCCGGCCTGCGCTGGCCGGCGGACATTGAACTGGTGCGCGACTGGTATTTGCCGCACCTCGAACGCCTGCACGACGACGCCACCGTGCGCGCCGCCGACGTTGCCCAGCTGGCCCAGCTGGCGGGCGGCCACGGCACGCGCGAAAGTTTTCTCGCCGAGATCACGCTCGACCCGCCCGAAGCGACCAGCGACCGCGCCGGACCGCCTTTGCTGGACGAGGATTACCTGATCCTGTCGACGATCCACTCGTCCAAGGGCCAGGAATGGAAATCGGTGCATGTGCTCAACGTGGTCGATGGCTGCATCCCCTCGGACATGAGCAC
This sequence comes from Massilia sp. FBCC-B171, assembly GCF_059134155.1. Taxonomy (NCBI): domain Bacteria; kingdom Pseudomonadati; phylum Pseudomonadota; class Betaproteobacteria; order Burkholderiales; family Oxalobacteraceae; genus Massilia; species Massilia sp. FBCC-B171. The sequence goes on from NZ_CP101443.1 coordinate 2,201,204, forward strand.
CGGCAGCGCCGAGGAAATCGAGGAGGAGCGGCGCCTGCTGTATGTGGCCATGACGCGCGCCAAGGAGCACCTGCACCTGGTGGTGCCGAACCGCTTCTTCATCAAGCAGCAGTCGCAGATGGGCGACCGCCACGTCTACGCGGCGCGCACTCGCTTCGTCACCCCGGCCATGCTCAAGCACTTCGAGGAATGCGTCTGGATCACGGCCGACACGGCGAAGTCGAAAAGACCGATGCCGGAAAGTGTCCGGATGCTGGTGCGCGACCGGGCGCGCAATGCGTGGAAATAGGGTCCGCAGATGTCCTCAGGAATGACTTATCCCCCGTTGTAGGACTTTGTAGGAATCTTCTGATGCTGAGTCCGTTCACCAAACCACATGGCGTGCAAGCCATTGATTTTAAAGGAGACAATTTTTGCCTGTAGATTGGGCATTTTGTTGAAACCCGCATCAATACTGCGCTTGCGGCTTGTCAAGAGGCGTTTGTCCACATAGTTATCCACATTTCTTGTGGATATCGGCGCAACCTGAATAAAATCAATACCTTAGCTGCGACTGTTTGCGTTTGGTCAACGCCGCGCGCTCGATCGGCGCGATGTCTGTAGTGAGCGAAATAGCAACGCGGGAAGAATTTTGGCTTCAGCTTCAGCGCCAGGCTTCGACCACGCAGCCGGCAAGATGGCGCCCCTCGACCTTGACCGGTCCATACCATTCGTCGACCGGCACGAAGCCGCCGCGCCGCCTTATCCAGGCCTGCTGCTTTTCCTTGTCGACCACGGCCGAATGCCTGAAGCCATCCGGCACATTGCCCTTCTTGTTCGGCAAGCGGATCACCACCAGCGCATCGGCGCGCGTGCCCCCTGCGCTGGGCTGCGCCACTTTCGGGATGGCCTTCTCGAAGCCGCCGAAGCTGATGCCATACTCGTCCACCAGGCGGTCGGCGGCCGGGCAGGCTGCCCAGGCCGGCAGGGCGAAGGTGGCCGCTGCCATCAAGGCCAGTATCCGCCGCATGGATGACTCCTTGATGACGTGGGCGCCGGGCCTCACTCAGGCTCCCGGGGTACGCATTAGCGCGGTCAGCCGGTCGAGCTCGGCCAGAAAACGTTCGCAGGCCAGCGCCGGCGGCCAGGGTTCCCAGGGGGTGCCGCCATAGGCGGCGGCCAGCGGGTCGTCCTGCAACACCGCCGCCTGGATTTTCAGGGTGCGGCGCACTTCCTCGTGCGACCAGCCGGCCACGTGCACCGCTTCGCTGGCGGCGGCCAGGCGGTCGGCGCGCTTGTGGCGTGCATGGTCGAGCTGGCTCCAGGAGGGCAGGCCGTAGCGCAGGAAGACCGCGTGTTCGAGCCGTTTGGTCAACGCGTGAAAGCCTTCGCCCAGGAAAGGCTTGATCACCGAGAGGGCGTCGAAGCCGAGCAGGCCTTCCTCGGCGTCGTGCAGCAGTTCGCGCAGTTCCAACAGGGGATCGATCCGTCCCAGGGCCGCGCGCTGCAGCAGCATCACGGTGATCGAATGCTGGGCCACGGACAGGGGCAGCGGCCAGGCCGAGTGCCCGCCCCAGCGGTAGGTGCGGGCCAGGCCCAGGGCGAGGTCGGCGTCGTCCCAGTCGAAAGGAGTCGGGTTCAGCAAGTCCAGGCGTTTGCCCGAGGGCATGCGCACCCAGGCGCGTTGCTCGGCCATCAGCGGCGATCGGTCGTCAAGGTCATGCCTGTAATTCTACACAGGGCGCGGCGCGGCGGGGCGATTGGCCGTGTCCGCCAGCTGCACCCTGTGGCACGGCCGATTCGCGCGGCCGAACGCCTTGATCCATGCGAACATGGGAGAAATGGAGACGGCCTACACTGGATCGGTTTGCTTTTCCGAGGAGGCGCCGTGCAAGACCTGGTCAAGCGGTATGAATGCGACGTGCTGATCGTCGGCGGCGGCATCAACGGCGCGGCGATCGCGCGCGACGCCGCCGGGCGCGGCTTGAAGGTCGTGCTGTGCGAAAAGGACGACCTGGGCCAGCATACCTCTTCGGCCTCGAGCAAACTCATCCATGGCGGATTGCGCTACCTCGAGCATTACGAGTTCGGCCTGGTGCGCAAGGCCCTGATCGAACGCGAAACCATGCTGCGCAGCGCGCCGCACATCATGTATCCGCTGAGTTTCGTGATGCCCCATGACACCGGCGCCCGCCCGGCCTGGATGATCCGTGCCGGGCTGTTCCTGTACGACCGGCTGGCGCGGCGCGAGTTCCTCCCGCCCTCCCATGAAGTCGACCTGCGTCAGCATCCGGCCGGCGCGCCCCTGCAGCCGCAATTCAAGCGCGGCTTCATGTATTCCGACGGCTGGGTCGACGACGCCAGGCTGGTCGTGCTCAACGCGCTCGACGCCCACGAGCGCGGCGCCGTCGTCCTCACGCACGCCCGCTGCGGCGCGCCGCAGCGCCTGCCCGACGGCTGGAGCGCGACACTCGAGGCGCAAGGGCGGCACCTGCACGTCAATGCCCGCTGCCTGGTGAACGCGGCCGGGCCCTGGGCTGCGCGCTTCCTGCATGGCGCAACCAACGCGGCGGCCGGACGCACGCTGCGCCTGATCAAGGGCAGCCACATCGTCGTGCCGCGCCTGTTCGAGCATCCGCATGCCTATATCTTCCAGCACCCGGACGGGCGCATCGTGTTCGCGCTGCCCTACGAGGGCGCGTTCACCCTGGTCGGCACCACCGACGTCGATTACCGGGGCGAACTCGACAAGGTGGCCATCACCGCCGAGGAAACCGGCTACCTGTGCCAGCTGGTGAACCGTTATTTTCAGCGCGCCATCACCCCGGCCGAAGTCTTGTGGAGCTATGCCGGCGTGCGCCCGCTGGTCGAGGACGAGGCGGCCAGCGCGGCGGCGGCCACGCGCGATTACCGGCTCGAACCCGACCAGGCCGGGGCGCCGCTGCTCTCGGTTTTCGGCGGCAAGATCACCACCAGCCGCAAGCTGGCCGAGCAGGCCGTGGACTGGATCGGCGCCGCCCTCGGCCGCCCGGCGCCGGCCTGGACGGCCCACGCCTGCCTGCCCGGCGGCGACCTGTATGGCCCGCGCCCGAGCAAGCGCGGGGTGCTCGAATTCGATGGCTGGAGCACGCGCCAGGCGGGCCGCTACCCATGGCTGCCTGCGCCCTTGCTGGCGCGCTATGGACGCGCCTACGGCACCCGCATCCACACGCTGCTGGCGCGCAGGGGCAGCCTGGACGAGATGGGCGCGCAGGTGCTGCCGGGCCTCTACGAGGCCGAGATCGACTACCTGATGCAGCACGAATGGGCGCGCGCCAGCGCCGACATCCTGTGGCGCCGCACCAAGCTCGGGCTGCACGTGGCGCCTGGCAGCGCCGCACTGCTCGACGACTGGATCGGCGCGCGCCAGGGGGCGCTGGTTCTGTAGGCTGCAAAAAACAGGCCTGCGCGAACGCAGGCCTCGTTTCTTCGGAACGGCTTACTTGCCGCCGCGCGCCAGCCAGGCGTCGATTTCCGGCAAGCGCTCGCGGCGCACCTTGATCCTGTCCATGATCCCCACGATCGCGGTGTCGGCGTCGCGCCTTGCGCCGGCGGCGATATGGACCTCCGCATAGGCCTTGACCTTGTCGGCCATGGCGGGCGTGGTGGCGCTGCGCGCCAGCCCCGGCACATAGCGGCTGCGCGAGGTGGCGTCGACCCGCTCGTTGACCGCCTTGAGGTTGGCCAGCGCGAAGTCGAAGGCAAGCTCCGGATGGCTCTGCGAGACGATGGCGATCATCGCCGCGCCATTCGTGGCGCCCGGCTCCTCGCTCAAGGCCAGGGCCAGCGCCTTTTCGGCCAGCGTGCGCTCCTGGGCGGTGGCCAGCAGCGCGTACAGCGTGTCCTTGATCATCGGCGATTTTTCCATCTGGGCGGCGCGCCGCATGGCTTCCCAGGTGTCGCTGTCGGCATGCTCGGCGACCACCGCCAGGATGGTCTTGCGCAGCGCGCCCGGCACGGCGGACGGATCGCTGTCCATCCGCGCATGGCGCCGGCGCGCCTCGGCGACCGTGGCCTGATGGCCCAGGTGGCTGAGGGTGGCGATCAGGTTTTCGCGCAGGTTGGCCTGCGAGGTCGGCTCGTCCGCCTTGGCGTCCCAGCCAACTTGCGCCATCACCGGCGCCAAACGGGAGACGGCATACGCGTCCAGGCGTGCGCGGCCGGCGGTGTCGCCGGCATACATCGCATGCAGGCTGTCGAAACCGCCGGCGATGCGGGCCCAGACCTGGGGCGCCGCGCTCGCCGGCGTGGCCGCGGCCAGGTCGAGGAAGTTCGAGGCCGGCTGCAGGCCGGCCATGCCCAGCGCCCAGGTATCGGCCAGCATGCCGATCTGGTCGATCGGCGCCAGCCCCGCGAAGCCGCCCGCCAGCTGCGCAAACGCGCCCGGCGCATACAGGGTGCGGTAATAGCCGCTCTGGCCGGCGTTCACCACCGCCGCGCCGCAGCCGGGCAAGGTGAGGCTGCCCTTGCCCTTGGTGACCAGGGTGCGCGCCTGTGCACTCGTGCCTGCGGCCTGGGCGATGACGGGCACGCGCCAGGACAGGGGCTTGCGCTCGGGCTGGTCGCGCGAGAATTCGCCCTGGGTCAGGGCCACCGTCATGCTGCCGCCTTTGCACACCGGCTCGGCCACGCGGATCAGCGGCACGCCGGGTTGCAGCGTGAAGTCGTGGGCGATCGCGGTCACCGGCTTGGCGGCGGCGCGCTCGACCTGGCGCCAGAAGTCGTTCGAGACCGTATTGCCGTAGGCGTGCTTTTGCATGTACGAACGCACGCCGCGGCGCCAGGCGTCCTCGCCGACATAGGCTTCGAGCATGCGGATCACCGCTTCGCCCTTCTGGTAGGTGATCTCGTCAAACGCCTGGCTGGCCTGCTCGACGGTTTCGACGTGCTGCACCACCGGGTGGGTGGTGGCCAGCGCATCGCGCCGCATGGCGCCGTCGCGGCTATTCACGGCGTCGAGCGCCGTGTTCCATTCGGGGTGCAGGCGCGCCGTCATGCGCGACTCCATCCAGGAAGCGAAACCTTCGTTCAGCCAGAGGTCGTCCCACCAGCGCATGGTCACCAGGTCGCCGAACCACTGGTGCGCCATCTCGTGGGCGGCGGTGGCGAAGATCTCCTGCTTGTCGCGCTGGGTCGATATGGCCGGGTCGAGCAGCAGCGCGTATTCGAAGGTGAAGATCGCGCCCCAGTTTTCCATCGCGCCGAAGAACTGGCTGCGGCCCGGACCGGCGATGTTGTCGAGCTTGGGCAGCGGATAGCGCACGCCGAAATAATCGTTGTACTCGCGCAGGACCGCTTTCGAGGACTCCAGCGCGAAGGCCGCCTGCGGCAGGCTGCCGCGGCGCGTGACGACGCCCAGCTCAGTGCCGTCCACCATGGCCGTGGCGCGTTCGAAGTCGCCGAGCGCAAAGAACAGCAGATAGGTCGACATCTTCGGCGAATCGGCAAAGCGCACCGTCACGCGGCCATCGGGCAGCGTGCTGCTGCTTTTCACCGGCATGTTACTGACGGCCATCTCGCCGGCCGGCGCCGTGGCGCGCAGCGCGAAGCTGGCCTTGTAGGCCGGTTCGTCCCAGGACGGAATCATGCGCCGCGCGTCCGAGTTTTCGAACTGGGTGAACAGGGCGCGGCGCTTGCCGCCTGCCGTGTCGTAGTCCAGCGAGAACAGGCCGACGGCCTGGGTGCCGATGCTGCCGGTGTAATCCAGTGCCAGCTTGTAGCGCCCGCGCGCCAGCGGCCTGGCGAAGCGGAAGGTCGCCGTCTGCGCTTCTTCGTTCACCGAGACCTGCGCGTTCTGCGCCGCGCCCGACTTCGCGCTGAGTACCGCTTTCGAAAACGTCAGCTCGGCGGCATTCAGGGTGATGCTGTTCGTCGGCGCCGTGACCTCGAGATCGATCGCGACCTGGGCGCTGAAGCTGGCCTCCTGCGCGTTTGGCGCGATCGCGATGTCGTAGTGCAGCGGCTGCACGCCGCGCGGCAGCTGGGTGGTGGCGAGGACGGTGGCCGCGGCAGTCGGCGCGGCGGCGGCGGGCAGGGCGGCAAAGCCGGCCAGGGCAAGGGCGATGGCGGCGGACATCAGGCTGCGGTGCATGGAGTTCTTTCGTCGGAGTGCGGAAAAGGGCATGCGGCAGTCTGTCGCCAAAGCCGGGGCATGTCAATGTGCCAAGGAAGGGCAGCCGTGCCGGGGCGTTTGCGGCTATGATTGTGCGCGGCAGGACAAGACCAATACCATCAAGGAGACCTATGAAACTGTATATCAGCAGCCACGCGCCGAACCCGCGCCGGGTGAGCATGTTCATGCTCGAAAAGGGCATCGGCGGCATCGAGACCGAGATGATCGACCTGATGGCGGGCGAACACCGCAGCGAACGCTTCCTGGCCAAGAATCCGCTCGGGCGCGTGCCCGCGCTCGAATTCGACGACGGCCGCGTGCTGAGCGAAACGCGCGCCATCTGCACCTATCTGGAAGGGCTGTATCCGGAGACGAACCTGATGGGCGTCGATTTCGAGGAGCGCGCCTTCATCGAGATGGCCGACCGCCGCATGGAGCTGCACCTGCTGCTGGAAACGGCCAGCAGCGCGCGCCACACGCACCCGGCGCTGGCGGTGCTCGAGCAACCCCAGTTCAAGGACTTCGGCGCCGCCCAGTTCGACAAGATGCGCACCACCGCGCGCTGGCTCGACCAGCTGCTGGCGCGCCAGGAATACGTCGCCGGCGAGCGTTTTACCATTGCCGACATCACCGCCTTCTGCGCCCTCGAATTCGGCCGCGGCCTGCTGCGCTTCCGGCCAAGCGACGAGGGCATGGCCAACCTGCAGGCCTGGCGCGACCGCATTGCCGCGCGCCCGAGCGCCATCGGGTCGAAGTAGGGAAACCGGGGCGGGTTTAATCGTACCGACGGCTCGTCGCGGAACAATCGCCGACGGTATTAAAAGGACGTAGGGTGGGCAGCTCCACCACTGAACGCCGGGCAGTGGCAGGGTACGCGCTGCCCACGCGGTGATCGTTGGCGGCAAGATCATCCGGCACGATAAAGTAGCCGCTAACTATCGACGCGTGGGCGGGAGACCGCGGGGCCGCCGAGGCCCACCCTACGGGTAGGCCAGAACCGTTACGTGCGACACATCCAGCGCCAATAAAAAAGGGCGGCAAGGCCGCCCTTCACACAAACATCATCCCACACGCCGGTACCAGGGCCGCTCACCCCCCAGCGCCTGGTAAGCCGCCGCATGCGCGTCCCCCGGCGCCAGCTCCCGGTCGATCCCCAGCACGCCGAAGCGCGACAGGCTCTCGTGGAACAGGCGCAGCACGCGCTGGCGCAGCATCGGGCCGAAGTCCTGCAGGGCGCGGCAGCAGATGATGGCCTGGAACTCGTTGAACGAGGCGTCCGTCACCAGGTTGTGGCCAGCCCAGGTAATGCGTGCGCGCAGGCGCGGCAACAGCACCGCACGGCCCTCGCGCACGTCGAAATAGTCGGCCAGGCGTCCCGTGCCGCCGCCGAGGAGGTAATTCTCCTGCAGCGCGGACAGCGCGCCGGCGTCGATATCGGCTTCGCGTACGTCGGCCAGCAATTCGTCGTTGGCCATCGTGGCGAAAATCTCGGTGCGTGCGAGCAGGCCTTCCTCGTGCAGCAGGATCGCCAGCGTCCAGGCTTCGCCGATACCGGCGCATTCAGCCAGCCAGACTTTCGGCACGGCCGCCGGCCGCAGCGACTTTCCCAGCACTTCGCGTGCCTCCCTTGCCCGCACCGGATCGTCGAACAGCGCGGCCGGCGCCACCGCGAGCGCGCGCAGCACGGCGGACGCCGCGCCCGCTTCGTGCAGCACGCGCTCCTGCAGCGCGGAGACCGTTTTCAGTTCGCGCGCGGCCATTACGCCAAGGAGCTTCTTGCGCACCAGCGCGCGGTCGTAGTCGCGGAAATCGTAGCCGTGGCGCTGGGTCAAGGCTTCCAGCAGCAGTTCGATTTCCAGTTCCTCGACCGCGAGCGAAGGTTGGGCCAACTGAGCAAAGGCGGCGAAGGCGGTCAATGCAGCCACACCCGCATCAGCGACAGCAGCTGCGCCACATCGACCGGCTTGGTGATGTAGTCGGAAGCGCCGGCGGCGATGCACTTGTCGCGGTCGCCCTTCATCGCTTTCGCGGTCAGGGTGATGATCGGCAGCGACTTGAACTTCGGAATACGGCGAATCGCACGCATCGTGTCGTAGCCATCCATCTCCGGCATCATGATGTCCATCAGGACGATCTCGATGGTCGGATCCTTCTCCAGTACCTCGATGCCGTCACGGCCGTTCTCTGCGAACAGCACTTGCATCTGCTGGCGCTCCAGCAAGGACGAGAGGGCGAAAATGTTGCGCAGGTCATCGTCGACGATCAGCACTTTGCGGCCCGCCAGGCCGCCGTCGGCCGCGTGGATCTCTTCCAGCATGCGGCGCTGCAGTTCAGGCAGCGAAGCGTGCGAGCGGTGCAGGAAGAGCGCGGTTTCGTCCAGCAGGCGCTCGGGCGAACGGGCGTCCTTGATGACGATGGTCTTGGCATACTTCTTCAGCTTCGTCACTTCCTTGCGCGACAGTTCCTGCGCCGTGTAGATCACGATCGGCAGGTCGCGCAGGGCCGGCGTCTTGCCGATCTGGTCGAGCAGGTCGAAGCCCGAGATGTCCGGCAGGGTCAGGTCGAGCACCATGCAGTCGAAGTGCTGGGCTTCCAGCGCCTCCATCGCGGCCTGGCCCGTCTCCACCGTCACCATGTTCAGGTCGCTGTCGCCGATCAGGTTGACGATCAGCTCGCGCTGGGCCATGTCGTCTTCCACCACCAGCAGCGAACGCTTGCCGCCGACCAGGAATTTCTGGATGCGGTTGAATTCCTCGTCCAGCACCTCGCGCTCCACCGGCTTGTTGATGAACGAGATCGCACCCTGGCGCAGCGCACGCTCGCGCTCGCGCAGTGCCGAGACCACGTGCACCGGGATGTGGCGGGTGCTCGGATCGCGTTTCAGGCGGTCCAGCACCGTGAAGCCGTCGATGTCGGGCAGGTCGATGTCGAGCAGGATCGCCGACGGCAGGTAATCGCGGGCGAGCGACAGGGCCGAGTCGCCGCGGTGGGTGACGATGCCCTTGAAGTTCTTCTCGCGCGCCAGTTCCAGCACGGTCTTGGCGAAGCGGTCGTCGTCTTCCACGATCAGCACCGACGGGTCGCCCGGGGCGATCAGGCCGCGGTCGTCCAGCATCGAGGCGTATTCGACCAGGTTGCTGTTGGTCGGCGCCTGTACTTCGATGGTCGCCACGCCGCTTTCTTCGACTTGCGCGGCCGTGTAGATCACCGGTGCGGCAACCGGGGCTGCGCTCGGTGCATTCAAACGCGCTGGTTGCGGCTGGCGCGTCGCTTCATAGTTGATGAAGCCGGCGCGGTTGTACGGCAGGTAGAGCGTGAAGGTAGACCCGACGTTGACGGTCGACTCGACGCGAATCTCGCCGCCCAGCAGGCGCGCCAGTTCGCGCGAAATCGACAGGCCCAGGCCCGTGCCGCCGTATTTGCGGGCGGTCGAGCCGTCGGCCTGCTGGAAGGCTTCGAAGATCAGCTGCAGCTTGTCCGACGGGATGCCGACGCCGCTGTCGCTGACCGAGAAGGCGAGCACCGCGTCCGCATGCAGCAGGTGCGGGTGGTCGGCCGTCCAGCCGCTGGTGACCAGGCTGATATTCAGCGCAACCTGGCCGTGGCTGGTGAACTTGAACGCGTTCGAGAGCAGGTTCTTGAGAACCTGCTGCAGGCGCGTGGTATCGGTCATCACCGCGGTCGGCAGGTTTTCCGCCAGGTCGACCTGGAAGCCGAGGTGCTTGGCTTCGGCCATGTGGCGGAAGGTGCGGTCCACGTAGTTGCGCAGGTTGGCGAAGCGGTATTCCGAAACGTCCAGCGTGACGGTGCCGGACTCGATCTTCGACAAGTCGAGAATGTCGTTAATCAGGGTCAGCAAGTCGGAACCGGAGCCGTGGATGGTCTTCGCGAATTCGACCTGCTTGCCCGACAGGTTGCCTTCCGGGTTATCGGAGAGCTGCTGCGCCAGGATCAGGAGCGAATTCAGAGGTGTCCGCAATTCGTGCGACATATTCGCCAGGAACTCGGACTTGTACTTCGAGGACAGCGCCAGCTGGGTCGCCTTTTCTTCCAGCGCCAGCTTGGCCTGCTCCACCTCGCGGTTCTTGCGTTCCACCTCGATGTTCTGCTCGGACAGCAGCCGCGCCTTTTCGGCCAGTTCCTGGTTGGTCTGCTGCAGTTCCTGGGCGAGGGACTGCGACTGGGTCAGCAGCGACTCGGTACGGCTGTTCGCCTCGATGGTGTTCAAGACGACGCCGATCGATTCCATCAGCTGGTCGAGGAAGGAGAGGTGGGTTTCGGTGAAGCGGTCGAGCGAGGCGATCTCGATGACGGCCTTGACCTGCTGTTCGAACAGGATCGGCAGCACGACGATGTTGTTCGGCGGCGCCGAACCCAGGCCAGAGGAGACGACGATGTAATCGCGCGGCACGTCGGTCAGCCAGATGCGGGTTTTTTCAAGCGCGCACTGTCCGACCAGGCCTTCGCCCGGCGAGAATGAGGTCGGCAGCTTGCGGCTGGAACGGTAGCCGTAGGATGCGATCATCCGCAGGCGCGCATCGGCTTCCTGCGAGTCCATCATGTAGAACACGCCGTGGTGGGCCGAGACCAGCGGAGCCAGTTCCGACAGGATCAGCTTGGTCACCGCGCCCAAATCGCGCTGGCCCTGCAGGAGTCGCGTGAAGCGGGCAAGGTTGGTCTTGAGCCAATCCTGCTGCGCGTTCTTCTGCGTGGTTTCCTTCAGGTTGCGGATCATCTCGTTGATGTTGTCCTTCAGGTAGGACACCTCGCCGCGCGCTTCGACCTGAATCGAACGCGACAAGTCACCACGGGTCACGGCGGTTGCCACCTCACCAATCGCGCGCATCTGGTTGGTCAGGTTGGCCGCCAGCTGGTTGACGTTCTCGGTCAAGTCTTTCCAGGTACCGGCGACACCGGACACGTTTGCCTGGCCGCCCAGCTTACCTTCCGTACCCACCTCGCGGGCGACGCGGGTCACCTCGGATGCGAACGAGGACAACTGGTCGACCATGACGTTGATCGTGTCTTTCAGCTCGAGAATCTCGCCCTTCACGTCCACCGTAATCTTCTTGGACAAGTCACCACGCGCCACTGCCGTCGTCACCGCCGCAATGTTACGCACCTGGCCCGTCAAGTTCGACGCCATGAAGTTCACGTTATCGGTCAAGTCCTTCCAGGTGCCGCCCACGCCCGGCACATAGGCCTGGCCGCCCAGCTTACCCTCGGTACCGACCTCACGGGCGACGCGCGTCACCTCGGATGCGAACGAGGACAACTGGTCGACCATGACGTTAATCGTGTTCTTCAGTTCGAGAATCTCGCCCTTCACGTCGACCGTAATCTTTTTCGAGAGGTCGCCGTTCGCCACCGCGGTCGTCACGTCCGCAATGTTACGCACCTGGCCCGTCAGGTTACCCGCCATCGAGTTCACGCCGTCGGTCAAGTCTTTCCAGGTACCTGCAACGCCCGGCACGTTCGCCTGGCCACCCAGGCGGCCCTCGGTACCGACTTCCCGTGCCACGCGCGTCACCTCGGATGCGAAGGAGTTCAGCTGGTCGACCATGACGTTGATGGTGTTCTTCAGCTCGAGAATCTCGCCCTTCACGTCCACTGTAATTTTCTTGGACAAGTCACCGTTTGCCACGGCGGTGGTCACGTCCGCAATGTTACGCACCTGGCCCGTCAGGTTACCCGCCATCGAGTTCACCGAGTCGGTCAAGTCTTTCCAGGTGCCTGCGACACCCTTCACCTGCGCCTGGCCGCCCAGCTTGCCCTCGGTACCGACTTCGCGCGCCACGCGCGTCACTTCGGAGGAGAACGAGGACAACTGGTCGACCATGACGTTAATCGTGTTCTTCAGTTCGAGAATCTCGCCCTTCACGTCGACCGTAATCTTTTTCGAGAGGTCGCCGTTCGCCACCGCGGTCGTCACCGTCGCAATGTTACGCACCTGGCCCGTCAGGTTCGAGGCCATGAAGTTCACGTTATCGGTCAAGTCTTTCCAGGTACCGCCCACGCCCGGCACGTAAGCCTGGCCGCCCAGCTTTCCTTCGGTACCGACCTCGCGCGCCACGCGCGTCACTTCGGATGCGAAGGAGCGCAGCTGGTCCACCATGACGTTGATGGTGTCTTTCAGCTGCAGGATCTCGCCGCGCACGTCGACCGTAATTTTCTTCGACAAGTCGCCGTTTGCCACGGCGGTCGTCACTTCCGCGATGTTACGCACCTGGGAGGTAAGGTTACCCGCCATCGAGTTGACCGAGTCGGTCAAGTCTTTCCAGGTACCCGCGACGCCCTTCACCTGCGCCTGGCCGCCCAGCTTGCCCTCGGTACCGACCTCGCGCGCCACGCGCGTGACTTCGGAGGAGAAGGAGGAAAGCTGTTCCACCATCGTGTTCGCGGTCGTTGCCGCGCGCAGGTACTGGCCCTTGAGCGGGTGGCCGTCGACTTCCAGCGCCATCGTCTGCGACAGGTCGCCCTTTGCCACGGCGCCGATGACGCGCGCCATTTCAGTGGTCGGGCGCACCAAGTCGTCGATCAGGGTGTTGACCGAGCTGATGATGGTGCTCCAGCCGCCCACCACGCCCGGCACATCGGCGCGTTGGGTCAGGTGGCCTTCGCGGCCGACCACGCGCGACACTTCTGTGACGGCTTCGACCATCTTCGATTTGGTCTCGATGATGTCGTTCAGGGTGTCGGCGATCTTGCCCGACACCCCAGTCCAGTCAGAAGGCATGCGTACCGAAAAGTCACCCTTTTTCAGGGCCATCAGCGTTGCGAGCAGGAGCTTGACGTCCAGCTGTTCGGCCATGTCGGTTATTGTGTTCATCGACGTGTAATCCTTGTCTTGGAAAATGGGTAGGGCGTAGTTATCGTCGCGTTGGCTGGACGGCTCACGCGCGTAGGAAACTGTAAAAAGGCAATAACTGGGAATACGAAACGATACTCTTGTGCGAGATCAAGTCAAGCTCGACGGCGAGAATAAATCTTGCTTACAAGAATGTTAAATCGCCAGCGGTGGAGGGTAGCGGAAAAATTATTTCCGCAGCGCACGGTTGCATCGGTGAGTCTTGGTTGGCGTTGCGTAAATACTACAAAATTAGATGAACAAACCTGCATCAGAATTGCTAGAATTGCTAGATCGCATGCTTTCTGTACAGCATGCACGCTGCATATTGAGGTCATTCCTACCAGGCGGGCGAGCGTTATGATCGAAACTGCACAGCTAGTGCAGCTACTGGAATCGAAAGATGCCACTTCGTGGCGTCAGGCGCTGTTCGACCTGTCGCATTCGCTCGGCCTCGATCAGGTGATGTATGCCGTGGTGCATTCGCGACACGCCCAGTACGAAAACGCTTTCGTACAGACCAATTACTCCGACGCGTGGCGCGAGCGCTACGACGCCGAAAAGTTCGCCTATGTCGATCCGACTGTCGGCCATTGCCTGATCAGTAACTTGCCCATCGTCTGGCAGCCCGAGGCGTTCGGCAACGAGCGCGGGCGCGCCCTCTACGAGGAGGCCTGCGGTTTCGGCATGCGCACCGGCGTCACGTTGCCGATCCACGGCCCGGGCGGCGAGGTTGGGTTGCTGAGCCTGGCGTCGGACGCCGCGCCTGGGGAGGAATTTTCACGCGAGATTGCGCAGAAGATGGGTTGCCTGACGCTGATCCGCGACTATGCGTTTGCGTCGTCGCTGCCGTTTTCACACCAGGAAGGCCATGGGGTGCCGCGCCTGACCAAGCGCGAGCTGGAGGTGCTCAACTGGGTCATGGCGGGCAAGTCGTCGTGGGAAATCTCGATGATCAACCGCTGCTCTGAAGCCACGGTCAATTTCCACCTCGCTAACGTGCGTCAAAAATTCAACGTCAACACACGTCAGCAGGCGGTGGTCAAGGCGATCGCACTGGGCTTGCTTAACCCTGAAGATCGCCATCGTTAAGTTTGCCGTTGACATAAAGCTTCAACAGGATCGCCACCGGGGCCGGAATCGCCAGCCCCGTCTCAAACCGGCTGCCGCTCGATTGCGTCACGCCGAATCGCCCCCAGAATTTTTCCTGACTTTCACGCTTGCTGATGCGGAACTGACGCAGGTCCGCATGCGGCGCGCGCATGGGCATTGGCATTGCCGAGGGAATGCTCGGTCGGACAAGCATGGATTCGCTGATGAAATCGTTAGGCATGGCCAGTCTCCTTGGTGAACGGGGGAAAACTTAGTATTCCACCGAGTCACTTTCTAGCCACCTAGCAAACCTGCTAGTTACTTTCCTGCCCGGAATGCATGAATCTTATGCCTAACGCATATGTTCCTGCGTCAACAAAAAAGGGAGAACGACATGGCACTGCAAATCAATATCGCAGCACGGCGCGAGTTCCAGTCCCGGGATTTGCGGGAGATGCATACGCTTCGCGCAAAGGTGTTCCAGGGACGGCTCGGCTGGGAAGTGCCGGTCTTGTCGGGGATGGAGATCGACGGTTACGATGCGCTCGAACCGCACTACATGATGATGCGTGAGCCCGGCGAAGGCATGCTGCGCGGCTGCTGGCGCCTGCTGCCGACCGACGGCCCCTACATGCTGAAGGACTCCTTCCCGCAGCTGCTGCACGGTCAGCCCGCACCTTGCAACGAGCACATCTGGGAATTGTCGCGCTTTGCGATCGAGACCGGCGGCAGCGGCCAGTTCGGCTTCTCGGAAATCACGATGGAGTCGTTTGCGGCCATCACCCGCTACGGGTATGAGCACGGCATCGAGAAGTATGTGACGGTGACCACGACTTCGATCGAGCGCCTGCTGCGCCGTGCCGGCATCGTCACCGAGCGCCTCGGCCCGCCGCTGGTGATCGGGGTCGAGACGGCGGTGGCCTTGTATGTCGATATCGATGCGAGCTATCCGGCCGTGGTCCGGTATGGGGCCGGCAAGCAGCGGTCTTACAGCGGATTGCCGCAGTAAGAGCAGAAAGGCGAGGGTAGGGCCGGCGTTCAGCCGGCCAGCTCGAGCCGCATCTGTTGTTCCATCCGGCTTGACCCGGGCCGCTGCGGCTCGGGTTCGCCGATGTCGCGAAAGCCGGCGCGCTCGTAGAGGCGCCGGGCCGCCTCGTTACCGCAGACGACGCCCAACTGCATCGCGCGCGCACCGCGCCCGCGCGCCCAGTCCAGCGCCGCTTCCAGCAAGGCCGCGGCCACGCCCTGGCCGCGCGCTTCGGGCGCCACCCACACCTGGAACAGGTTGATGCGGGATGGATCGCCTGCATCGACCTTGGCCCAGGCCATGCCCACCGCCACCTCGCCAATGAATGCCGTCAAAGGCCGGTCGCGCCCCGAGTTCACGCCCAGGTTCAGCTGCCAGGCCCAGTCATTGTCGGTACGCGCCTCCACTTCGGCCAGCGTGGCGCAGAAGGCCTCCGGTGCGTCGGCCAGGGCCCGCAGGCGCAGCGCGCGGTACAGCGGCCATTCGTGCGCCGCGAGCATGCGTACCTGTACGGCGCCCGGGCGGCCCGGCTCTTCTATATAGACAGTGCTCATGCCAGCTGCTGCTGCAGGAAAGACCAGGTCAGCGCCCACATGCGCGCCTGCTGCGTGTTGTTGGCCGCGCCGGCATGGCCGCCTTCCATGTTTTCCCAATACAGGACCGCGTGGCCCTGCGCTTCCATCAGCGCCGCCATCTTGCGCGCGTGGCCGGGATGCACGCGGTCGTCGCGGGTCGAGGTGGTGAACAGCACCTTCGGATAGTGCTTGTCCTCGACCACGTTGTGGTAGGGCGAGTACTTGCCGATGGTGGCCCACTGCGCATCGATGTCCGGGTCGCCGTATTCGCCCATCCAGGAAGCGCCTGCCAGCAGCTTGTGGTAGCGCCGCATGTCCAGCAGCGGCACCTGGCACACCACCGCGTTGAACAGCTCGGGACGCTGGGTGAGGGCGGCGCCCACCAGCAGGCCGCCATTGCTGCCGCCCATGATGCCGAGGTGGCGCGGGCTCGTGACCTTGCGCGCAATGAGGTCCTCCGCCACCGCGAGGAAATCGTCGAAGGCCTTCTGGCGGTGCTCCTTGAGCGCCGCCTGGTGCCAGCGCGGGCCGAATTCGCCGCCGCCGCGGATATTCGCCAGTACATACACGCCGCCGCGCTCGAGCCAGCCCGCGCCGGTCATGCCGCTGTAAGCCGGCGTGAGCGACACCTCGAAGCCGCCATAGCCATACAGGACGGTCGGATTCCTGCCGTCCAAGGCCGCGTTGCGGTCCATGACGACGAAATACGGGACCAGCGTGCCGTCTTTCGATGTCGCCTCGAACTGGGACACGGTGTACGGTTGCGCGTCGAACCAGGCCGGCATGGCTTTCAGGCGCTCGCGTGCATCCAGGCCCGCGCGGCCGAGGTACATGGTGGTCGGGTTCAGGAAATCGGTCACGGTAAGAAAATAGTCGTCCGATTCGATTTCATCGAGCACGGCCACGCCGAGGGTGCCGATGCCGGGCGTGGCCACCGTGCGTTCGTGCCAGGCGCCATCCACGCGGCGCAGTTCGACCAGGCGGTGCTTCACCTTGTCCAGTACCGTCAGGAGCAGGGCGCTGCGGGTGACGGCCATGCCGTCCAGCGAGGTCGTTGGCGTCGGCGAAAACAGCGCCGTGAAATCGCGTTCGCCGCGCATGAAGCCGGCGAAATCGATGGCCAGCAGGCTGCCTTGCGGCCAGCTGCGGCCCTCCACGCGCCAGTCCGAGCGCAATTCGATCAGGAGCTGGTCGCGCACCACGAAGGCGTTCGCATCATCCGGTTTCTCGATCTTTCGCAGGCGGCTGCCCTCGCGCAGGAACAGTTCGCTGCTGTAAAAGCCGACCTGGCGCGTGACGAACTCGCGCTCGAAGCCGGGCGTCAGGTCCTTGCGCGCCGACGCCGACAGGTCGCTCGGCTCGGCTTCGAAGACCAGGCGCGCGTCGCCAAGGGGCGTGCCGCGCTGCCACTCTTTGACGATGCGCGGGTAGCCAGACGCCGTCATCGAGCCGGGCCCGAAATCGGTGGCGACGAACAGGGTGTCCTCATCGATCCAGGACACGCTGCCTTTCGATTCCGGCAGGCTGAAGCCGCCCGCCACGAAATCGCGCTGCGCCAGGTCGAATTCGCGCACCACGTCGGCGTCGCCCCCGCCGCGCGAAAGCGAGACCAGGCAGCGCCTGCCCTGCGGCTCGAGGAAGGTGGCGCCGGCCCAGACCCAGTTCTCGCCGTCGGCGAGCGCCAGCGCATCGAGGTCGAGCACGGTTTCCCAGTGCGGCGCCTCCTTGCGGTATTCAAGCATGGTAGTGCGGCGCCAGAGGCCGCGCTCGTGCTGCGCGTCGCGCCAGAAGTTGTACAGGTAGCCGCCGTGCTGGCGGACATACGGGATGCGCTCCTTCGCATCCAGGATGCCCTGCAGGCGAGCGCGCAAGGCCTCGTGGGCGGGACCGCCGAGGGCCTGTTCCGCGACCGCATTGTGAGCGCGCACCCAGGCCAGCGGCGCGTCGCCGCCGACGTCTTCCAGCCATGCATGCGGGTCGTCCAGCGCCGCCGATTCCATAACTGCCTTGTGCATTCGTCTTCCTTACAGCTGGGCGCCCCGTTGGCGACCCGATAGCGTATATTATCAACAATCTTTCATCACCCAAGGCTCGCAAACATCGATGGCCCTGTCGATCACCCGCAGCATAGGCGCAGCCGCCGGAGCGCGCGGCACCACGCGCGTGGTGCTGTGGGGTGCCGGCCTCTGGCTGGCGCTGCTGGTGGGAGCGATGCTGCACATGGCCGCCTCGCGCGCGGTCGAAGAAGAAGCGCGGCGCCGTTTCGAGAACCGGGCCCGCGCCACCCAGGAGCGCCTGGCCGGCGCCATCAAGTCCTATCTCGACGCCACGCGCGCGCTGGTGTCGCTGTTCGCGGCCGGCGACAGGCCGGTCACGCGGCTGCAATTTCACCGTTACGTCGGCGCCCTCGATTTGCGCCGCAACTACCCGGCGATCGACGCCGTGTCGTACGCCCAGGTCGTGAGCGACGCCGAGCGCGATGCCTTCGAGGCGCAGGTACGGCTCGATACCAGCGTCGATCCGAAGGGCTATCCGCATTTCAGGATCTTCCCGGCGGGCCGGCGCCCCAGCTACACGGTGCTGAACTACATCGAGCCGCCTGCCATGGCGGCCGGCAAGCTCGGCATGGACATCAGCGTGAATGCAGTGCCGGCCGCCGCCATGGCGCTGGCGCGCGACCGCGGCGGCATCAGCGCCTCGGGCCAGCCGGTGCTGGTGCAGGTGCCGACGCCGCATCTCGCACTGAATGTGCGCGCGCCGGTCTACCGCGGCGCACAGGCGCCGTCCACGGTGGCAGCGCGGCGCGCGGCCTATATCGGCGGCGTCGGCGTCTCGTTCTCGGTGCCGGCCCTGGTCGAGGGCGCGCTCGGCACGCAGGCGAACGATCCTGTTTCGCTGGCGCTGTTTGCCGCCGGTCCCGGCAAGGGCGGCGCGCCGCTGGCCATTGGCTCGAACGACCGCCTGCTGTATGGCGACGGCGCCGTGCGCACGCGCATGCTTGACGGCGTCGCCAGCTTCACGGCGGTGCTGCCCGTCGACTTCAGCGGCAGCCTGTGGAAGGCGCACTTTTCCGCACCCAGGAGCGCCATGTTCCTGCCCAGCGAAAGCCGCTTGCCGCTGCTGGCAATGGCGGTCGGTTTTGGCGCCACGCTGCTGGTCTACAGCCTGTTCCTGTCGCTCTACTGGTCGCGCCGCGGCGCCATCGAGCAGCGCACCCTGCTCGATACGGTGCTCGACAACCTCGACGCCTTCGTTTTCATGAAGGACCGCGACCGGCGCTTTCGCTACGTGAACGCGAAGATGGCGCTGGCGCTGGGCCAGGGGGCCGAGCGCATCGTGGGCCGCGTCGACCGCGAGGTCATGCCGCCGAACCTGGCCGACGCCGCCTGGGAGCGCGAGCGCGCCGTGTTCGACGGCACGCGCCGCGCCAGCCAGGTCGAGCTGCGCCTGCCCGGCGCCGCGCCGCGCCAGATGTGGGAAGTGACGGTGCCGCTGCGCCTGGATGGCGACGCCGGCAGCGTGCTGTGCGTGGCCACCGACGTCACCGAACTGCACCAGCTCAAAGCAGCGGCCGACGCCGCCAACCAGGCCAAGAGCGATTTTTTGTCCAACATGAGCCACGAGATCCGCACGCCGATGAACAGCATCATCGGCATGACCCACCTGGCGCTGAAATCGGCGCATGACCCGAAACTGCGCGATTACCTGGAAAAGATCTTCCACTCGGGCCAGCACCTGCTCGGCATCATCAACCACATCCTCGATTTTTCGAAGATCGAAGCAGGGCGCCTGGAACTGGAGCTGCTCGACTTCCGGTTCGACACCCTGATGCAGAACCTCGAGACCCAGCTCGGGGAAGCCGCCGAGGCGCGCGGCCTGCGCCTGGTCTTCGACATCGCGCCCGAACTTGCGCGGCCGCTGCGCGGCGACCCGCTGCGCCTGGAACAGGTGCTGCTCAATTTCGTGGGCAATGCGATCAAGTTTTCCGAGCATGGCGAGGTGACCGTGCGGGCGCGCGCGCTGCATGCGGCCGGCACCGACGTCCTGGTGCGCTTCGAGGTCGAGGACCGCGGCATCGGCATCGAAGCAGAGGCGCTGGCGCAGCTGTTCACGCCCTTCCACCAGGCCGATCCGTCGACAACGCGGCGCTACGGCGGCACGGGTCTCGGTCTCGTGATCAGCAAGCAGCTGGCCGAGCTGATGGGCGGCGAGGCTGGCGTCGAGAGCGAGCGCGGACGCGGCAGCATGTTCTGGTTCACGGCGCGCCTGGGGCAGGGCGGTGCGCCGGATGCGGGCCTGGCGCGCAAGGCGGCGCCCGCGCCGTCGAGCGGCGGGCAGCGCCTCGAGGGCGCCCTCATCCTGCTGGTCGAAGACAATGCCTTCAGCCAGCAGGTCGGACGCGAGCTGCTGGAAAGCGCCGGTGCGCAGGTGCTGGTCGCCGCCAATGGCAGCGAGGCCCTGGACCTGATGCGCGGCCGGCGTTTCGATTGCGTGCTGATGGACGTGCAGATGCCGGTCATGGACGGCTTCGAAGCCACGCGCCGCATCCGCGCCGATCCGGCGCTGCGCGACGCGGTGGTGATCGCGATGACGGCCAACGCAGGCCTGGAAGACCAGGCGCGCTGCATGGCGGCCGGCATGAACGGCTTCCTGACCAAGCCGGTGGCGCCCGAGCAGCTGGCGGCGGCCATCGCGCGCGCGATCGGGCGCGCCGCAGCCGGGCAATCGGGCTGGCAGGCCGACGCGCAGGACGCTGCCGTGGCGGCCGATTCCCCGGCAGCAGAGCGCTGTGCACCCCTGTTCGATACCGCCGTGCTGGCCGCCACCTTCGGCGACGACCCGGCCAAGATGCGCAAATTCGCCTTCATGTTCCTCGACAGCGCGCGCGACGGCCTGGGCGAAATCGACATTGCACTGGCGTCGAACGACCTGGCGCGCGCCGGCGCCGTCGCGCACCGCCTGAAATCGTCGGCGCGGGCCGTGGGCGCGCTGGCATTCGCCGATTTTTGCGACGCGCTCGAGCGCCAGGACGAGGGCGCGGACCCGGCCAAAGCAAAAGCTCTGGGGGCAAGTCTGCGCAGCATCTTTGCGCAGCTCGAACGCCAGGTGGCAGCGGAGCTTGGCGCGCGCGCCACGGATGGGCTCTGAGACGCCCTGCGCCTTTCGCCGCGCCCGCAAAAAGAGTATCCTGTTGCGCCTGAGCTCCCGAATCCACCATCCCTGATGTCCGCCTCCACGATCACCCCCGGCCTGCTGATTTTGCACGGCAACCAGATGGAAATGCTGCGCGCTGCCGTCTTCGACTGGCTGCGCCGGCATCCGCTCGGGCCCCTGGAGCAGGAAACCGTCCTGGTGCAGTCGAACGGCTTTGCCGAATGGCTGAAAATCGCGCTGGCCGAGGAGCTCGGCGTATGCGCTGCCACGCGCGTGGCGCTGCCGGCGCGTTTTCTGTGGGAAGCCTATCGCGCCATGCTGGGGCGCGAACGGGTGCCGAGCCGCTCGCCCTTCGACCGCGACCCGCTGACCTGGCGCCTGATGCGGCTGCTGCCGACGCTGCTGAACGAGCCCGTATTCGCGCCGCTGCGCCATTTTCTTGGCGACGGCTGCCCGGAGCGGCGCCTGCAGCTGGCCGAACGCCTGGCCGATTTGTTCGACCAGTACCAGGTTTACCGCGCCGACTGGCTGACCGACTGGGAAATCGGGCGCGACCAGCTCCGCCGCGCCGGCGGCGAGCCGCTTCCCCTGGGCCCCGACCAGTGCTGGCAGGCGCGCCTGTGGCGCGCCGTGCACGAGAGCGTGCCGCCGATGCAGCGCGGCAGCGGGCGCGCGGCCATCCACGAAGTGTTCGTCGCAAAAGTGCTGTCGGGCGAGCCGCCCGTGGGCAAGCTGCCGCGCCGCGTGGTGCTGTTCGGGATGTCGGCCCTGCCTTACCAGACCCTGCAGGCCATTGCCGCGCTCTCGCGCCACACGCAGGTGCTGCTGGCGGTGCCGAACCCTTGCCAGTTCTATTGGGGCGACATCATCGAGGGCCGCGAACTGTTGAAAGCGGCCTACAAGCGCCAGCCGGCGCGCGGCGGCGTCGACCTGGCCACGCTGCCGATCGAGGAACTGCATGCGCACAGCCATCCGCTGCTGGCGAGCTGGGGCCGCCAGGGCCGCGATTTCGTGCGCATGCTCGACGAGTTCGACAACGAAGAAGGCCGCCCCGAACTTGAGGCCATCACCAAGCTGCGCATCGACCTGTTCTCCGACGGCGACGGCGAGACCCTGCTGCAGCAGGTGCAAGCCGCCGTGCGCGACCTGCGGCCCCTGAGCGAGCACCCGCAGGAGCCGCCACCGGCTTCGGACCGTTCGATCGAATTCCACATCACCCACAGCACCCAGCGCGAGGTCGAGGCCCTGCACGACCAGCTGCTGTCCTGGTTCGCCCGGGACCCGAGCCTGCGCCCGCGCGACATCGTCGTCATGGTGCCGGACATCGACACCTTCTCGGCCGCGATCCACGCCGTGTTCGACCAGCACAAGCGCAGCGACCCGCGCTATATCCCCTTCGAGATCGGCGACACGCGCGACCGCAGCGTCAATCCCTTGCTGGTCGCCCTCGAATGGCTGCTGCGCCTGCCGCAGCAGCGCTGCCGCCAGAGCGAAATCCGCGACCTGCTCGACGTGCTGGCCGTGGCCACGCGTTTCGGCCTGCGTGAAGACGACCTGCCTACGCTGGGCGCCTGGATCGACGGCGCCGGCGTGCGCTGGGGCCTCGACGGCGCGCACCGCGCGGGGCTTGGCCTGGGCGCAGCCGGCGAGCAGAATGCCTGGATCTTCGGGGTGCGGCGCATGCTGCTCGGTTACGCCAGCGGCGCCGGCGCGCGCTTCGGCGACATCGAACCCTATGGCGAAGTGGGCGGGCTCGATGCGGCCCTGGCCGGTTCGCTGGCCCAGTTCGTCGACTGCCTGCTGGCGTGGCGCGCACGCCTGGCCGAGTCGCGCACCCCAAGCGAATGGGGCGTGCAGGCGCGCGCCTTGCTCGCGGCATTCTTCGACGGACGCGAAGAAGACGACCGCATCACGCTCGCGCAGCTCAACGAAGCGCTCAATTGCTGGATCGAGATGACCGAAGGCGGCGAGTTCGACGAAGCGGTGCCGCTGGCCGTGCTGCGCGAAGCCTGGCTCGGCCAGATCGACCAGCCGACGCTGAACCACCAGTTCGTCTCGGGCGGCGTGACCTTCTGCACCCTGATGCCGATGCGCGCCGTGCCCTTCCGCGCCGTCTGCCTGCTCGGCATGAACGATGGCGACTTCCCGCGCCGCACGCCGCAAAACGATTTCGACCTGCTCTCGCTGCCCGGCATGAGCCGTCCGGGCGACCGCTCGCGGCGCGACGACGACCGCTACCTGATGCTCGAAGCCTTGCTGGCCGCGCGCGACAAGCTCTATGTCAGCTGGGTCGGACGCAACGTGCGCGACAACAGCGAGCAGCCGGCTTCGGTGCTGGTGGCCCAGCTGCGCGACTACCTGCAGGCCGGCTGGAAGCTCGACCTCGATACGCTCACCACCGAACACGCGCTGCAGCCTTTCAGCCGGCGTTATTTCGAAGAGGGCGGTTTGCTGACCTATGCGCGCGAATGGCGTACAGCCCACGGCAAGGCCGACGGCGCCGAGGACGAGGCGGCCGCCGACACCCTGCCGCGCTACGAACTCGAAGCCGATTTTCGCCTCAAGCTTTCGGAACTTGCCAGCTTCCTTCGCCAGCCTTCGCGCTACTTCTTCCGCCGCCGCCTGGGCGTGGTCTTCAATGCGGCCGAAGTGATCGGCGAGGACGAGGAACCGTTCTCGCTCGACGCGCTGGAGCGCTACTTCCTGGAAGACAGCCTGCTCGACGACCTGGGCAAGGTCGAGGCCCCGGATGAAGTGCGCCAGAAGCTCGATGCGCGCGCGGAACGGCTGGCGCGCGAAGGCGTGCTGCCGATCGGCCTGGTCGGGCGCCAGTGGCAGCAGCAGCTGGTCGACGGCCTGGTGCCGGTGCGTAGCAGCTGGCTGGCGCTGGGCGCACGTTTCCCCGAGGCCGCGCCCAAGCTGGCGATCAGGCTCGAGTTCGACGGCGTGCTGCTGGAAGACTGGATCGACCGCCTGCGCAGCGACGGCGTACGCACGGCCTGGCTGATGCAGACTTCGTCCAAGGTGCTCGACAAGAAGGGCGCACCGCGCGGCGACAAGCTCATTGCGCCCTGGCTGCGCCAACTGGCCGCGAGCGCAGCGGGGGCGAGCCTCACCGGCTGCCTGGTGGCGCGCGACGCCGTGCTGACGCTGGCGCCCATCGAGCGCGAGGAGGCGCTGGCCGTGCTGGGCAATATCGTCTGGCTGTGGCAGCGCAACCTCGACGCGCCGCTGCCGGTCGCCTGCAAGACCGCGCTGGCCGAGCTGGCGGGCGTCGATGCGCGCGTCGTCTACGACGGCAAGCACGAGATCCGCGGCGAGGTGAAGGACGAACCCTCCCTGGCGCGCCTGTGGCCCGAATTTGCGCTGCTGGTCGCCGCCGGCGGCTGGCCCGACCTGGCGCACGACCTCTACGGGCCGCTGGCGCGCTGGATGGGCACCATCACCATCGAACAGCATGCGGGAGCAACATCATGAGCCGCCTGCTCGACGCCTTGAGCTTCCCGCTGCACGGCTCGCGCCTGATCGAGGCCAGCGCCGGCACCGGTAAAACCTGGACCATCGCCGCGCTCTACCTGCGCCTGGTGCTTGGGCATGGCGGCGAGGACGCTTTCGCGCGTCCGCTGCTGCCGTCGCAGATCCTGGTGATGACCTTTACCCGCGCCGCCACGCGCGAGCTGGCCAACCGCGTGCGCGAACGCCTGGTCGGCGCCGCGGCCTATTTCCGCGGCGAGGCGAAAGAGTCCGACCCCTACCTGGAAACGCTGGCCGGCAGCTACGACAGCGACAGCGAACGCCAGGTCGCCGCCCACCGCCTGGTGCTGGCGGCCGAGACGATGGACGAAGCGGCCATCTTCACGATCGACGCCTGGTGCCAGCGCATGCTGCGCGAGCACGCCTTCGATTCCGGCAGCCTGTTCGACGAAGAACTGGTCAGCGACGAGCGCGCGCTGTTCGAGGACGCCGCCCACGATTACTGGCGCCAGCACGTCTACCCCATGAACAGCGCCAGCCTGGGCGCGGTGCTGGGATGCTGGCGCGACGTCGGCGCCATGAAGACGGCCGTACGCGACCTGGTCCAGCGCACGGCCACGCTCGGCATGCCTGACCACGAGCCGCTCGGCAGCCTGGTGGCACGCGTGCAGCGCAGCCAGCAGGCCGAACTCGCGCGCCTGAAAGAAGGCTGGTTCGAACGCGCCAACGAGATGGAGCGCTGGATCGCAGCCCAGCGTGAGCGCAATCCGAAAGCCTTCAACGGCAACAAGATGCGCGCCGACTCGGTGCCGAAATGGTTCGAAGCCCTGCGCGCCTGGGCGCAGGATCCGGCGCTGGTCGAACCCGACATGAACGAGACCGCCTGGAAGCGCCTGGCGCCGGCGGGCCTGGAAGACGCCTTTGGTTCCTGCTTTCATGCGGTGGTGCCGGACTGCTTCGGCTGCACCGATGGGCTGCGCGAAGCCCTGGCGGAGATCGAGCCGCTGGGCCACGCGCTGCTGCGGCACGCGGCCGGCCATATCGCGCGAGGCATGGCGGAACTCAAAACGCGCAACCGCCAGTTCGGTTTCGCCGACATGCTGGCGCGCCTGAAGGAGGCGCTGGAAGGCGCGAACGGCGAGGCCCTGCGCGAACGCATCGTGAACCAGTTCCCGGTTGCGCTGATCGATGAATTCCAGGATACCTCGCCCGACCAGTACCGCATCTTCAACCTGCTGTACCGGGTCGAGGACAACGACCCGGCCCAGGGCCTGTTCCTGATCGGGGACCCGAAGCAGTCGATCTACGGTTTCCGCGGCGCCGACATCCACAGCTACCTGGCCGCGCGCAGCGCCACCGAAGGGCGCCACTACCAGCTCGGCACCAACTACCGCTCCACGGCGGCGCTGGTGGCGGCGGTGAACCAGCTGTTCCGCCACGCCGAAGGCCATGGCGAGCATCCGGGCCACACTGCCGGCGCCTTCCGCTTCCGCCGTGGCCACCTCAATCCGCTGCCCTTCGAATCGGTGCGCGCCGCCGGCCGCGGCGCCCACCTGGTCGGCGTCGACGGGCCCTACCAGGCGCTGGCGCTGTGCACGACGGACCAGCAGGACATGAAGGCCGAGGAGTACCGCGCCTTCTTCGCCGGCCACTGCGCCGAGCACATCGTCAGCCTGCTCAACGATCCCCAGGTCGGTTTCGCCGAACCCGATCCCGAGAACCTGGGTGGACGCTTCCTGCGCCTGCAGCCGGCCGATATCGCCGTGCTGGTGCGCGACCGCAAGGAGGCGGCCGCCGTGCGCCATGCCCTGGCGCGGCGTAAGGTGGCCAGCGTCTACCTGTCAGACAAGGATTCGGTGGTCGAGAGCGAGGAGGCCGCCGACGTGCTGCGCTGGCTGTATGCGGTCGCCAGCCCGCTTGACGGCACGCTGGCGCGCGCCGCGCTGGCCACGCGCACGGCCTTCTTGCCGCTGGCCGAACTGGCCCGGCTCTCGGGCGACGAAACCGTGTGGGAAGAGCGCGTCGAGCAATTGAAAGGCTTGCACGCGACCTGGCAGCGCCAGGGCGTGCTGGCCATGCTGCGCCGCTTCATCCACGAACTCGGCCTGCCGGCGCGGCTGTTGAAGGAAGCGGGCGGCGAGCGCAGGCTCACCAACCTGCTGCACCTGGCCGAACTGCTGCAGGAAGCGAGCACCCAGCTCGACGGCGAGCAGGCTCTCATCAGGTGGTTCGCCGAACAGATCGAGGGACTCGGCGAAGGCGGCGACGAGCGCGTGCTGCGCCTGGAAAGCGATGCGCGCCTGGTGAAGGTGGTCACCGTGCACAAGTCGAAGGGCCTGGAATACCCGCTGGTCTACCTGCCGTTTGCCGCCAGTGCGAGGAAGACCGACCGGCGCCGGCGCAGCTTCTTCGAGTACGTCGACGAGGAGGGCGGCCGGCGCATCGACCTGGCGCTCTCGGACGAGGCGCTGGAAGCCGTCGACCGGGCGCGCCTGGAAGAGGACCTGCGCCTGCTGTATGTCGCCCTCACGCGCGCGCGCCACTTCCTGTGGCTGGGCGTGGCGGCGGCCGCCAGCAGGAAGAAGGACGAGAACAAGCTGCACGAGTCGGCGCTCGGCTACCTGATGAGCGGCGGTGCGCCCGTGCCCACCAGCCTGGTCGGCGAACACCTGGGACGCCTGCGCGGGGACTGCAGCGGCATCGAGCTGCACGCCCTCGACCCGCTGGACGGCTGCACCATGCTCAACCGGGTCGAGGAAAGGCCCGCGCTGATCGAGGCGCCGCCCTTCGAGGCCGAGTTCGAGCGCAACTGGTCGGTCGGCTCGTTTACCTCGATCACGCGCCACACGATGGCGCCGCCCATGCGCGCTGCCGAAGAAACCCTGCTCGAGGACGAGGAGCCGGCGCCGGCGCTGCGCCTGGAAGACGCGCCCTGGCACCGCTTCCCGCGCGGCTCGGTGCCCGGCAACTTCCTGCACGAGCAGCTCGAATGGATCGGGCAGGAGGGTTTCGACGCCATCGACGACCCGAATTTCGACGCGCGCCTGGCGCAGCGCATCGAGCGCGCCGGCTGGGGTCACCGCCTGGAAGACGCCGGCGCCTGGCTGCGCACCATCGTCGCGACCAGCCTGCCGCCGATCGGCGCCAGCCTGTCGCAGATCACCGAAACGGTGCCGGAGATGGAATTCTGGTTCCCGAGCGAAGGCCTGGACCTGGGTGAACTCGACCGCCTGTGCCGGCGCCGCCTGCTGGGAAAAACCGCGCGTCCGGGCCTGCCCGAACGCGCCCTGCACGGCATGCTCAAGGGCTTCGCCGACCTGGTGTTCGAACACGCGGGCAAGTACTGGGTGCTCGACTACAAGTCGAACGCGCTGGGTCCGAACGACGCCGGGTACACCAAACGGGCGATGGAAGAGGGGATGGCCGGGCACCGCTACGACATCCAGGGCGCGATCTACATGCTGGCCCTGCACCGCCTGTTGAAAAGCCGGCTCGGCGACGCGTACGAGCCGGCGCGCCAGCTGGGCGGCGCCGTGTTCCTGTTCCTGCGCGGGATCGCCAACACGGCGACCCATGGCTGCTGCCTGTTAGAACCGGACGTCGAACTGCTCGACGGGCTGGACCACCTCCTCGGGAACGACGCATGAAACACGACACCCTCGCCGCCGTTTCCAGCGCCGCACTCTGGGAGGAAGCGCTGCGCCTGACCGAAGAGGGCGAGCTGCGGCGCCTGTCCACGGCCTTTGCCCGCTTCGTCGATTCGCTCGGCGCCGTCGCGCCGCCCGTGCTGCTGGCTGCGCTGGTGCTGTCCGAACTCGAGGGCCGCGGCCACAGCTGCCTGCAGCTGGCCGACCTGGCCCACGATCCGGCCGCGCTGCTCGGCTGGACGAAGGAGCAATGGCAGGGCCTGGCCGGCACGGTCGCGCCGCTGCCGAAGAACGCCAGGGCCTGGGCTGCGCAGCTGGCCGCCTGCGAGCAGGTATGGCAGGTGGAGGAATTCGATTACGGCGCGCCGCTGGTATTCGATGGCGAACGCCTGTACCTGCGCCGCTACTGGCGCGACGAGACCCTGGTCGCGCGCAGCATCCGCGCGCGCGCCGCGGCCCTGCATCCGGTCGAAACCACCCAGGTGCGCACCTGGCTCGACCTGCTGTTTACGACCCAGCGCGCCCAGGCCAAACCCGACTGGCAAAAGCTGGCCTGCGCCGTCGCCTTGCGCGGGTCGGTTGCGATCATTACCGGCGGCCCCGGCACCGGCAAGACCTATACGGTGGCGCGCTTGCTGGCGCTGCTGTTCGCCGTCGCCCCGGATGCCGCCCAGCAGCGCATCGCGCTGGCCGCTCCGACCGGCAAAGCCGCCGCGCGCCTGAAGCAGTCGATCGACAAGGCGCTCACGGATCTTGCCGAGCGGGTCGGCGAAGCCCTGCCGCTGCGCGAACTCACCAGCCGCATGGGTGCTGCCCGCACCCTGCACAGCCTGCTGGGCGCGCGGCCGGACACGCGTTCGTTCGCCCACCACGCCGGCAATCCGCTGGACGTCGACGTGCTGATCGTCGACGAAGCCTCGATGGTGCACCTGGAAATGATGGCCTGCCTGCTCGACGCGCTGCCCGCCGGCGCCACCCTGATCCTGCTGGGAGATAAGGATCAGCTGGCCTCGGTGGAAGCGGGCGCCGTGCTCGGCGATTTGTGCCACGACGCCCAGGCCGGCGGCTACAGTCTCGAGACTGCGGCCTATGTGCGCGAGGCCAGCGGCGAGGAAATGCCACCTGAATTCCTCGGCAGCGCCGGGCCGCTGGCCCAGCAAACCGTGATGCTGCGCCACAGCCGCCGCTTCGGCGGCCCGATCGGGCAACTGGCGCTGGCCGTGAACGCGGGCGACGCGCCTGCAGCCGAAGCGGTGCTGCGCGGGGGCGGCGAAGCTGGGCTGCGCTGGATCGAGGGCGCGCACCAGCACCAGGTGGTGCGCCTGGCGCTGGCCGGCTACCAGCCTTACCTGGAACTGCTGAGTGCGGGGCCGGCGGGCATTCATGAAGACTGGGTGCGCGCGGTGCTGCAGCGCTTCGAGGCTTTCCGCATCCTGTGCGCGGTGCGCGAGGGGGAGTGGGGCGTATCGGGGCTGAACACGGCGATCGAAGCGAGCCTGAAGACGGCGGGCCTGCTGGGCCGCGCCGGCGAATGGTATGTCGGGCGTCCCGTGATGGTGACACGCAACGATTACGGCACGCGCGTCTTCAACGGCGACATCGGCCTGACGCTAAGCGACCCGGCGCGTCCCGGTTCGCTGCGTGTGTATTTCCTGGAAGGCGACGAAGTGCGCAGCGTGCTGGCCACGCGCCTGCGCAGCGTCGAGACGGCGTATGCGATGACGGTGCATAAATCGCAGGGTTCGGAGTTCCGCCACACCGTGCTGGTGCTGCCCGAAGACCGCCACGGCATCCTGACGCGCGAGCTGGTCTATACCGGCATCACGCGCGCCAGTGCGGAATTCACGCTGGTGACGCCGAACGGGGCGGTGCTGGCCGAAGCGGTGGCGAGAAGGACGCACCGCGCCAGTGGCTTGCGCAACTTGATCGAGCGGTGATCTGGCCTGCGGCTGAACAGTAACGTAGGGTGGGCACTCGTGCCCACGCGGTACACCGCTTGCATTTCGACTGCGTCACCGCCGTACCGCGTGGGCTCAAGAGCGGTTCGCCGCCCGTGTTTGGCCGTGACACATGGGTAACACTTGTCGGGAGACATAGGTGACACTATTTTGGCCATGTTACCCGAACTTGGTCGTGTCAATTTCATGCAATTCGGTGCCGCAGAAATAGACCTTGTAGACGCCATCGATATCGGTCGCCCGCAGCGCAATTTCATGTCCTATGAGCCCTTCGCCGATGAAGCACTCGTGCTTCTTGAGCATGACGTGGCCGTTTCCTCTCACTTTCAAAACTCGGTCTCCAGATAGGTATTCCACTGGCGGAAGTACGGCAGGGAACTCCCTGCCACTGCGACGGTAGCGGTCCATGGGCGTAGCGTGACCCAGGGCCTGATGTGGACGAAGGTGGTTGTAAATCGCGCGCCAATCGTCGAACGCCGCCTGGCAGTCGGCAATCGATGGGAAACCGTGGCGGGTAATGACTTCGAGTTTCAATGTCCGATGAAACCGTTCATCTTTGCCTTGCGTTTGCGGGTGATAGGGACGGCTATGGCCGACGCGGATACCCAACCGAATTAACCAAGCTTCAAGCGTTGATATTCCCATGCCACGCGGCAGCCCCCAGGGTGGACCGTTGTCGGCTGTAATCCGGTCTGGTAACCCATAGCGCTCAAACGTGGCGGTCAGCGCAGCCTTGACGGTGCTGGTCTGCTCGTTGCTGCAGGCTGCCAAACACAGGTTGAATCTGGAGTGATCGTCCAGCACAGTCAAAGGATGACACCGTCCTGCCCGACTGTCACTCAAGGCGAAGTGACCTTTGAAGTCCATCTGCCAAAGCATGTTTGGCTCGGCGTGCTCGAAGCGCTTTGTAGCGGCATCTGGGCCTTTTATGCTGCCATGTATTTGTCGGCCGTGACGCCGCAAAATGGCATCGATCGTGCTGGGATGGGGCAAGCTGGCTTCCTTTGGAAGCAGTGCATGCAGTTTTCGGCTACCCCAACAGTCATACTGATCATGCAATCGCAGGACGCTCGCCTCAAGCTCGTCACTGGAGCGAGCAGGCGAAGAATGCGGGCGGCGCGATCGATCTGCCAGTCCCGCTTCCCCTTCCGCAACAAAGCGCTTGAGCCACTTGTAGCCCGTCTTCCGGCTGACCTTGTAAGCCGCGCAGATGGCTTGAACGTTTGCGCCCGGAGCGCTCGCAAGCCGGACAAACTCCAGTCGCATTGACATGGTAGAGGACTCCTTCCAAGGCATCGCACGCTCCCAGTTCTTGAGGTGCAATAATCATAAAAGAAGTGTTACCCATGTCTCCCGACAAGTGTTACCTATGTCCCCCGGCCAAACAGCCCGGCCCACCCTACAAAGGCAAGTTAGCCAGCGAGACCCTTGCGCAGCACTTCATCGGCCAGCTGGTTCATGTCAACCCCACGTTCCTTGGCCAGCGCCTGCAGCTGCGCCACCAGCTCGCCATTGAGCTTGACGGCAAACGGCACCAGGCCCAGCGCGCGTTCGCGCTCGCGCTGTTCGCGGCGGTCGACGGGTGCGGCTTCGGCGGCGCCGAAGGAGGCGCTGCGCGAGCCCATCTGGCCCATGATCTTCTTGGCATCGCTTTTTGCAAGGGCGGTCTTTTTCATTGGAAGCTTTCTTAGTGAACGACCCGCATTCTACTCGCGATGGGACTGCCGCGCCGCCGGCGAGCCGCAAGAAAAAAGGGATTGCCGCCTGCGCGGGAATCCCTTTTCGTCTGGAACCGGGCCAAACCGGCCCGTTCGATCAGTTACGGCGCTTGCGCACCACGACCACTTTCTTCTTGGTCGCGACGACCTTGGCCTTGCTGCGCGTCCCGGCCTTGGTCTTGACCAGCACGACGCGCCCGCTGGCGGACTTGATGCGCGGGCTGGCGCTGCTGGCGGCGAAGCGCGGTGCGCGGCTGCCGGCCTTCATGATCCGGGACGAGCGCGCCGCCTTGGCGATGCGCGCGACCGGCGCTTCTTCGCCGGCCAGGTAGCGGCGCACGTTCAGTGCGTCGAGAATGCGGGCCGACGAGGCGCTGGCGTTGAGCAGCACCATGGTCGCCTTCTTGCCCGCGGTCGTGATGCTCATGATCAGGCAGCGGCCGGCTTCCTGGGTATAGCCGGTTTTCGACAGGCCGATGTCCCAGCCATTCGCGCCGACCAGGCGGTTGGTGTTGCGGTATTCGACGCCGCGGCCGTTGATGTTGATGATGTTCTTGGCGTCCGTGGTCAGCTCGCTGATCTCCGGATAGGCGGCGGCGGCGCGCGCCATCTTGACCAGGTCCGAACCGTTCGAGCGGTTGTTCGGCGACAGGCCGGTCGGCTCTTCGATCTGTGTGTTGTGCATGCCGAGCGAGGCGATCTTGCGGCGCACGGCTGCCTTGAAGGCAAGGAAGCCGCCCGGGTAGGTACGGCCCAGGGCAGCGGCGGCGCGGTTGTCCGAGGACATCAGCGCCAGCTGCAGCACGTCGCGGCGCGGGATGCTGGCGCCGACCGGCACGCGCGAAGTGCTGTGCTTGAGGGTGTCGACGTCGCTGCGGTCGATTTCGATCAGCTCGTCCATGTCCTGCTTCGCGTCCAGGATGACCATGGCGGTCATCAGCTTGGTCAGCGAAGCGATTGGCAGCACGGCGCTGGCATTCTTTTCCAGCAAAATCTTGCCGGTGTCATCTTCAACCACCAGCACAGATTGCGAACCGAAAGGCACCGCGATTGCGGCAGCAGACGAGATCGACAACAGGACGGCAGCGAACAGTTTTTTCATCATGGGTCGTGGAATAGGTATCGGGTTGAGGCCAGGCGCCGGGGGAGCGCCGCATTATCTTGCTTTAGAGCACACCCAAGTGGGGAAAGATAGCACCCACATTTCCTGGTGTCTATGGCGCACAAGCAAATACCGAACACAAGGGTACTATTTAGTGACAAAAAAAGGCCCTGCGTTGTAACAGGGCCTTTATAGAGCGGCAATTACATTGCCTGTTCGAAAAGAGAATGCTTATTTCGACTGATAGATCTTGTCGAACTCGCCACCATCGTCGAAGTGGACTTTTTGCGCGTTGCGCCAGCCGCCGAAGAGCTCGTCGACCGAGAACAGGCTGATCGGCTTGTAATTACCCGCGAACTTCTTCATGACGGCTTCGTTACGCACGCGCAGGAAGTGCTTGGCGCCGATTTCCTGGCCCAGTGGCGTGTACAGGAAGTTCAGGTAAGCCGTTGCCTGCTTGCGCACGCCGCGGCGGTCGACCACTTTGTCGACCACGGCGACCGGCGACTCGGCCAGGATCGACACGGTCGGGTAGACCACCTCGAAGTTGTCGCCGAACTCGGCGCGCACCATGCTCACTTCGTTTTCGAACGTCACCAGGGCGTCGCCGATCTGGCGCTGGGTGAAGGTGGTCGTGGCCGCACGTCCGCCGGCGTCGAGGATCGGCACGTTCTTGAAGATGCGGGTGACCAGGTCGCGCGCCTGCGCTTCGGTGCCGCCCTTTTTCTTCAGTACCGAGCCCCAGGCCGCCAGATAGGTGTAGCGGCCATTGCCGGCCGTCTTCGGGTTCGGGATGATGACTTGCACGCCGGGTTTCGCCAGGTCGTCCCAGTTCTTGATGGCTTTTGGATTGCCTTTACGGACCAGGAACACCATGGTCGAGTAGTAGGGCGCCGCATTGTTCGGAAATTTCTTGGCCCAATCCTTGGTCACCAGGCCGCGGTCGGACAGCATGTCGATGTCGTTGGCCTGGTTCATCGTCACCACCGACGCCTCCAGGCCGTCGGCCACGGCACGCGCCTGCTTGCTCGAGCCGCCGTGCGACTGCTTGATCGTCACGGTTTCGCCCGTGCTCTTCTTCCAGCTCTCGACGAAGGCCGGGTTGATGTCCTTGTACAATTCTCGCGCCACGTCATAGGACACGTTCAGCAGCTCGGGGTCGGCGGCGTTTGCCGTTACAGGCAGGGCGGCGGCGACGGCGAGCGCGAGGATCCAGCGGCGCAGGGGATTGAGGCGGGTGCTTGGCATATTTTTCTCGCTTTTTAAATACAATGGAAACATCGTGCATGTTCCGTTTATTGAAGGGAAAACGGAAGAATACTTTCGTCATATGCTTAGAAGCGGCGCAAGGTATGCATGGGCTCCGGCAAGCTCTGCGGCTTTCGGTGTATAGTCCGCACATCGCCGGCGCCGTCAAAAGCGTACTGCCGGGCAACAGAAACAGTCATTACGAATCACTGGGTAAGATGGTCATGGGTATCGACATTCGCAAAGCAGCACCGGCCGACGCCGTCTCCGCCTGCGCTCTGCTGCGCCGCTCGATCGAGCAAGTCTGCGAGCCGGATCACCGCGGCCGTCCCGACGTCCTCGATTCGTGGCTTGCCAACAAGACGCCGGACACCGTCGCGGCCTGGTTCGCATCCACGACCAACCACGCCCTCGTCGCCGAACGCGACGGCCAGTTGCTGGGCCTGGCCCTGCTGACCCAGGCCGGCAAGCTGGCCCTGTGCTATGTCGAGCCGGGCGCCTTGCGCATCGGCGTCGGCCGCGCCCTGCTGGCGGCGGTCGAAGGACAAGCCCGTGCCTGGAACATCCGCAAGCTGCAACTCCACAGCCCCGCCAGCTGCGCCACCTTCTACGAGCGCCATGGCTACGCCAATGCCGGCCTCGAAAAATCCTGCTTCGGGCTCGAGTGCAGCCTGATGTGGAAGCAGCTCGATGCCGAATCGCAAGGTCTTGATGCCAAGTCCAAGCGCTTCTGTAAGTGCAGCGATTAAGCAACAGAACACACCTGTTTCAGCCGAACTCATTAGGCTATAGTACGGCCTTCGCAAAGATGAGTACTTTATGGCTTCCCGCAGAGATTTTCTTCATCATGGCATGCGCCTGTCGGCGCTCGGCGCACTGGCCCCGACCCTGATCGGCAGCGCCCAGGCGGCGCCGCAGGCGGCCCCCGCCGACCTGACACCCCCTCCCGATTTGTTCGACGCCCAGCTGCTCGACCTCGATTTCTGGGTCAAGCCGCGCACGCTGACGGTGACGCGCCCGGCCAGTGGCGAACGCGCCAAGCTGCTCTACTGGAAAGACGGCGAAGTCATCGACTCCGCCTACCAGGAGCTGTGCCACCTGCTGCGCGACGTGAATGGCCGCGAAACCGCGCCGATCGACCCGAAACTGTTCGAAATGCTGTGGGGCACCCAGGCCTTCATCGCCCGCTATGGCCTCGAACAGCCCCTCGAGATCCTGTCGGGCTACCGCACGCCGGCCTCGAACGCGCGCCTGCTGGAGGCCGGCATCCCGGCTGCACGCAAGTCGCTGCACATGGTGGGCAAGGCGGCCGATATCCGCATTTCCAGCCTTAGCGAAGAAGTGCTTGGCGGCCTGATTCGTAGCTTCCGCCAGGGCGGCGTCGGTTATTACTACCGCTCCGGCCCGAGAGGCGGCTGGATCCATGCCGACACCGGGCTGAACCGGACCTGGAAAGGCTGACAAGGCTGCTAGGCTGCTGCGCGCCCCAAAGGCGACAGATTTTGCTATCTTGAGATATGCGGCGGCAATGTCTGCATTGCCGTTTCTGTCGACCGAGAATGCGAAGGAGCACATCATGGCAACAATGAACGCACCGACCATGGATCGCCGCACCGGCCCCGAACGCCGCACCAATGTGCGCGAAGGCGGGCGCCCGGCCATGTCGGCACTCGATTACGTGGCGATGGTCCTCTTGATTGTCGGCGGCCTGAACTGGGCACTGGTGGGACTATTCGAAGTCGACATGGTCGCCACCATCTTCGGCCCCGGCAGCCCGGCGGCGCGCCTGATTTATGTGCTGGTAGGCCTGGCCGCGCTGTTCTCGATCTATACGACGGCGAAGATGGCCGGGGCGAAGCGCCATCACTAAAAGCCCTCCCGGCAAAGCCGTGCGGGTCGGGCTGATTTCCGACACGCATGGGCTGTTGCGTCCCGAAGCCCTCGATTTTTTGACCGGCTGCGATGTTCTCGTCCATGGCGGCGACATCGGCAACGCCGCCATCCTCGCGCGCCTGGCGCAGATCGCTCCCTTGACGACCGTGCGCGGCAACAACGACCGCGACCCCTGGGCGCGCGGCCTTCCCGTCAGCGCGGCCCTGGAGGCGGGCGGGGTCACCCTGTATGCCATCCACGACCTGAAGGAACTCGACATCGATCCGGCCGCGCTCGGCGTGCGGGTGGTCGTCTCGGGCCACTCGCACAAGCCGTCCTGCACCGAGCGCGGCGGCGTCTTGTACATCAATCCGGGCAGTGCAGGGCGGCGCCGATTCAGTTTGCCGATTTCGGCGGCCGAACTGATCATCGAGGACGGCAGCATACGTCCGCGCATCGTCACCCTGGTCTAGTTTCGCTGCTCTGGCATGTGCGAAATGCCGTAAGATACGTCCCTTCGCCTTGATTTTTTCGCCTCCGATGACCGCTCCGCTCGATACGCCCCCTCGCTTCCGTCCCCGTCCCTGGATCCACCTCGAAACACCGCAGGACGTCGAGCTGTGGATCGCGGAACACGACCAGGCGATGCAGGAACTGATCAAGCCGCAGGAGACTGGCTACGGCATCTGCTTCACGCTGGCCGAGGGCGGCAACATCTACATGCAGACCCATGAAGACGCGATCGTGCTCGACGTCGACGACGACGCGGCCTGGATCGCGCCCCTGATCGTGGCCGCCACCGGCGCCGAAATGCCGCGCGGTTCCTATTGGCTGCTGCCGGCGGACAAGCTGATCCAGCTCGTCATCGGCCTGTCGAGCCTGGTCGCCAGCACGACCATGGTGGTGGGCCACCGCTTCGGCTCGCGCGGCCGCATGCATACCGGCTGACGCATTTCCCTCGCCTGGGAGCGCTCTTTTAGGTTATAAAAGCAACATCGGCTTTTTTAACGGAGAGCAACTCAGATGCCCAGGCTTCCATCGTTTTCGCGCCGCCGCGCCGCCAGGCTAGGCGCCATGCTGCTGGCCCTTGGCTACGCCTTGCCCGCCCTCGGCGCCGATCTGCTCGACACCGCCAAAGCGCGCGGAACCCTGCGCATCGCGATGGAAGGTACCTATCCTCCGTTTAATTTCAAGGAATCGAAGACGGGCCAGCTGGCCGGCTACGACGTCGACGTCGCCAAAGCCATCGCCGCCAGGCTCGGCCTCAAACCCGAGTTCGTGACCACCGAGTGGTCGGCGATCCTGGCGGGCCTCGCAACCGGCAAGTACGATGTCATCGTCAGCCAGGTCGGCATCACGGCCAAACGCGAACAGGCCTTCGATTTTTCCCGGCCCTATACCTGGTCTTCCCCCCAGCTCGTCGTGCGCCGCAACGAGAGCGTGCCCTATGCGAGCCTGGCCGATTTGAAAGGCAAGGCGCTGGGCGTGGGGCAGGGCAGCGTGTACGAGCAGCAGGCCAAGACCGTGCCCGGCATCGTGGTGAAGAGCTATCCGGCCGCGCCCGAAAACCTGCAGGACCTGGCCTTCGGGCGCATCGACGCGGCGCTCAACGACAGCCTGATGGTGGCCTACCTCCTGAAGAATTCCCAGCTGCCGATCAAGGCCGGCGCCCGGGTCGGCACGCCGCAGCGCATGGGCATCCCTTTCCGCAAGGGCAATCCGAAATTCAAGGCGGCGCTCGACCAGGCGCTGGCCGGCCTGCAGCAGGACGGCAGCCTGAAGGCATTGTCGATGAAATGGTTCGGCAGCGACGCCTCGCGCCCGCTCCCTTGAGCCGATGGAGCTGATTGCGCTGCTGCGTGAAGCGGCGCCCACCATGGTAACGGGCGCCGGCTACACGCTGCTGTTCGCGCTGGCGGCAATGCTGGGCGGGCTGGCGATCGGGGTGCCCACGGCGCTGATGCGCATCGCGCCCCTGGCCTGGCTGCGCTGGCCGGCGGGCCTGTATGTGAGCCTGATGCGCGGCACGCCGCTGCTGGTGCAGATCTTCGTCATCTATTACGGCTTGCCCAGCATCGGCATCGAGTTCACGCCGGTCACGGCCGGGGTGCTGGCGCTGTCCCTGAACAGCGGCGCCTATCTGTCGGAAAGCCTGCGCGGCGCGATCGTCAGCATCCGCCAGGACCAGTGGCGCGCCAGCTTCAGCCTGGGCCTGGGGCATGGCCAGACCCTGCTTCACGTGGTGCTGCCGCAGGCGCTGCGGGTGGCGGTGCCGTCGATGGGCAACACCTTGACCAGCCTGATCAAGGACACCTCGCTGGTCTCCGTCATCACCATGACCGAACTGATGCTGGCGACAAAAGAAGTCATCGCCACCACCTTCCAGCCGCTGCCGCTCTACCTGGCGGCGGCTGCCATCTACTGGATGCTCAGCCTCGCGTTTGACCAGCTGCAGCGCCTGGCCGAGCGGCGCTTCAGGCGCCCAGGCTGATCAGAAGTGGTGCAGCAGGCCGAGCGAGACCGTGCGGGTCTCGATGCCGGTCTGCGGCGTGTATGAGCCGGGTACCAGGGGCAGTGCCACGCTGTTGAGGATGATGGTCGAGGCGCCGAAATTGCGCAGCGCGCCGGCGCGCGCATACAAGGCGGTGCGCGGCGACAGGTCGTAATCGGCGCCCAGCATCAGGCCCAGGGCCGAGGACTCGGCCAGGACGCCCGCCGCATTGCGCGCGCCGTCGGTATCGCGGTGGACCAGCGACACGCGCCAGGACAGGCGCTCCTGCAGCAAAATAAAGCCCAGGGTTTTGAGTTGCGCTTCGCCGCTGCAGGCCAGCTGCGGCGCGATGCGCGCATACGAGGCCGAGAGCACGAGCTTGCCGTTGTCGTAGAGCGCCCCCACGGCCGGGATATCCGTGCGTACCGATTGCGCCGGTGTGCCCGCGGTGACGACCACCGGGGCGCTCCAGGCCTGGGTCATGCTCGCCGCCAGGTAGAGGCGGCCATTCGTGAACGAGACCACGCCGCCGCGCGTGCCGGTGTTCGGTTCGACCGTGCCATACGGGTTGCCCGCGTAGATCGCCTGCGCGCCGAAGCCGTTCAGGCGTGGCGTGGCATAGGTGATTGATTTCGGCACGCGCACGGGAATCGTGCCGGCGCCCGGGCCGAGGTCGGTATTCGCGCCAACGCCGCGCGGGCCTTGCATCACGCCGCCGCCGATCCAGGTGTAGACCGAATTGGTCTGCACCAGCGCGAACGGATCGATGAACAGCGGCAGCATCGCATTGATCTGGTTACCGAAGCGGAGCAGGCCCCAGGTGGTAGAGCGCAGGCCGACCCAGGATTCGCGGTTGAACAGGGCGCTGGCCTGCTGCGTGCCGCTGTCGGCGTTGAAGCCCGCTTCCAGCTTGGCTTCGGCCTTCAGGCCGCCTCCCAGGTCGTCGGAGGCATAGAACCCGAGCTTGGAGGAATACGCGCCGCCGCTTTGCTGCTGCCAGCGGCCCTCGGCCTTGTCGGTCTTGGCGTACATCATGCCAAGGTCGAGCGTGCCGTAGATGCGCACGCTGTCGCCGCCGGCGCTGTATTCGGGCAGCTGGGAGATGCGGGTCATCAGGTAGGAAGGCGACTGGGCCGAGGCGGCGGAGACAGTGGCGAGCAAGGTGCAGAGCAGCAGGGGGCGAAGCGGGGTGGGGCGTGGCATGCGGTGAGCTTTGGGGAGTTTTCGGTGCGGGATTATTGCACACGGTAAATCTCGGGCGGAATGGCTGGCGCTGAGTGGACAAACAAAAGTTGGCTGCAAACAACAAATGTTTGTTTCGATGGGTGAGCGACATCATCGGTATACGTAGGGTGGAGTCCCGACTCCACGGGTTTGCAGGCCGATGAATACCCCGAACGCACCAAAAAAAACGGGCGCCAGAAGCGCCCGTCTCAATTACATATTTGGATAATTCGGCCCGCCGCCACCTTCCGGCGTCACCCACACGATGTTCTGCGTCGGATCCTTGATGTCGCAGGTCTTGCAGTGCACGCAGTTCTGCGCATTGATCTGCAGGCGGTCCTCGCCGGCGTCGGTCTTCACGAACTCGTACACGCCCGCCGGGCAGTAGCGCTGCTCGGGACCGGCGTACTTGGCCAGGTTCACATCCACCGGAATGCTGGCGTTTTTCAGGGTCAGGTGCACCGGCTGGTCTTCGGCATGGTTGGTGTTCGAAATGAACACCGACGACAGGCGGTCGAAGGTCAGTTTGCCGTCCGGCTTCGGATACACGATCGGCTTGAAGTTGGCGGCCGGCTGCAGCATCTCGTGGTCCGCATGCTTGTGGCGCAGGGTCCATGGCGCCTTGCCGCGGAAGAGCATCTGGTCGATGCCGGTCATGACGGTGCCGAAGTACAGCCCCTTGCTCATCCACGGCTTGAAATTGCGCGCGGTGTGCAGTTCAGTGTAGAGCCACGACTTTTCGAAGGCGGCCGGGTAGGCCGTCAGTTCATCGTGCTGGCGGCTGGCGCCCAGCGCCTCGAAAGCCGCTTCGGCGGCGAGCATGCCGGTCTTGATCGCGCTGTGGCTGCCCTTGATGCGGCTGGTGTTGAGGAAGCCGGCATCGCAGCCGATCAGGGCGCCGCCCGGGAACACGGTTTTCGGCAGGGATTGCAGGCCGCCCGCGGTGATGGCGCGCGCGCCGTAGGAGATGCGCTTGCCGCCTTCGAAGAACTTGCGAATTTCCGGATGCGTTTTGTAGCGCTGGAATTCCTCGTAGGGCGACAGATAGGGGTTGGCATAGGCCAGGCCCACCACGAAGCCGACCGCGACCTGGTTGTTCTCCAGGTGGTAGAGGAAGGAGCCGCCATAGGTGCTGTTGTCCAGCGGCCAGCCGGCCGTGTGGATCACCAGGCCCGGCTTGTGCAGGGCCGGGTCGATCTCCCACAGCTCCTTGATGCCGATGCCGTAGGTCTGCGGGTCCTTGCCGCGGTTCAAATCATACTTCGTCATCAGCTGCTTGCCGAGGTGGCCGCGCGAGCCTTCGGCGAAGAAGGTGTATTTCGCGTGCAGCTCCATGCCGAGCTGGAAGGCGTCGGTCGGATTGCCTTCGCGGTCCACGCCCATGTTGCCGGTCGCGACACCCTTGACCGAGCCGTCGTCGTTGTACAGGATTTCGGCCGCAGGGAAGCCCGGGAAGACTTCCACGCCCAGCGCTTCGGCCTGCTGGCCGAGCCAGCGCACCACATTGGCCAGCGAGATGATGTAGTTGCCGTGGTTGGTCAGCATCTTCGGGATCATGAACGAGGGCGTGGCGCGCGCTTTCGTCTCGGTCAGGAACAGGACGCGGTCCTCGGTCACTTCGGTATGCAGCGGCGCGCCCAGCTCTTTCCAGTTCGGGAACAGCTCGTTCAGGGCGATCGGATCCATGACTGCGCCCGACAGGATATGGGCGCCGACTTCGCCGCCTTTTTCGAGCACGCAGACCGACACTTCGCGGCCTTGTTCGGTGGCGAGCTGCTTGAGGCGGATCGCTGCCGACAGGCCCGCCGGGCCGCCGCCGACGATCACGACGTCGTACTCCATTGCTTCGCGCGGTCCGTATTGTTCGAGGATGTTGATAGGCTCGGTCATGGTCTTGGTATGATTAAAAAAATTTAAGCACGAGTGTGCGGGTTTTTCCGCTCGAATGCAACTTGGCGGGCCATTTTAGAGCGTTTATTAGATGAGGCGATCTAATCCCTGCAATCTGTGACATGATTATGCCTTCGACATCATCGTGCACGACAGGAGCAAACGTGGGCATCGAAGTGAACTTTGAAGGAAAAATTGCGATGGTCACCGGCGCCTCGAGCGGGCTCGGTGCGCGATTTGCCAAGGCGCTGGCCGGCGCCGGCGCCCAGGTGGTCCTGGCCTCGCGCCGCACCGAACGCCTGAAGGAGCTGCGCGCCGAGATCGAGGCCGACGGCGGCGCGGCCCACGTGGTCAATCTCGACGTCACGGACCTGGCCAGCATCAAGTCGGCGATTGCCCACGCCGAGACCGAGGCCGGCCCGCTCGACATCCTGATCAACAACTCGGGCGTGCAGAGCACCCAGCGCCTGCTCGACGTCACCGAGGACGATTACAACTACATCATGGACACCAATCTGCGCGGTTCGTTCTTCGTCGCGCAGCAGGTGGCCAAGCGCATGATCCAGCGCGCCAAGGGCGACCCGCGCAAGCAGCACCGCATCGTCAATATCGCCTCGGTGGCCGGCCTGCGCGTACTGCCGCAAATCGGCGTTTATTGCATGAGCAAGGCCGGCGTGGTCCAGATGACCAAGGCCATGGCGGTCGAATGGGGCAAGTACGGCATCAATGTGAACGCCATCTGCCCCGGCTACATCGCGACCGAAATGAACGAGGATTATTTCGGCACCGAGCAGGGCAAGAAACTGATCGACCTGCTGCCGCGCAAGCGCCCGGGCAAGCCGGAAGACCTCGACGGCCTGCTGCTGCTGCTCGCGGCCGAGGAAGCGCATTTCATCAATGGCGCGATCATCACCGCCGACGACGGCATGACGGCCCAATAAGACGCGTTGTAGAATACCGAGGGTGGCGCCGTTAGCGGCGCCATTTTTTTTGTTAACCCGGGAATGAAATAGAAGCATGAGTAATAAAAAGCTGGTACACACAATGCGCATGCCGGTGCGCTGGGGCGACATGGACGCAATGGGCCATGTGAATAACACCATCTATTTCCAATATATCGAAACGGCGCGCATCGCCTGGTTCGAACAAATTGGCGCATTACCCGATCCAAGCGCCACCGGCCCGGTGCTGATCAATGCCCAGTGTTCGTTCCTGAAGCAGTTGAAATATCCGGCCGATATCGAAGTGAGCACTTATGTCGGGCCGCCGGGGCGTTCGAGTTTCGAGATGTCGCACGAAATTCGCCTCGTCGATGCGGCCGGGTGGGCAGGGGGCTTGCACGCCGAAGGCGCGGCAAAAGTCGTCTGGGTCGATTTTCACGCCGAAAAATCGGTTGCTCTGCCGGATACGATCCGCGCGCTCTTGCAACAGGGCTGAGCGGCGCAGTGGCATTGACGGCGACTAATTAATCACGGAGTGCGCAATCGTACACGTTGTTATCGTCGCACTTAAACGCGGTATATCGATTAAGGAAGTGCTGGCCGCAATACGATAAGCGAACAAGCCGTTAGAACCTCGTGACTCTCGCCTTGAGTTAGAAAACCTATAGCTCCATCAGCAGCTGACCGAAACTTGTGGTTTTGCAACAATAATAATATAATTTACTAAATAAAATTTTGCCTTGAAAGCCCAGCTCGATGAAATCCAATAAATTTTTCCGGTCTGCTTTGATTGCGGTGTGCGGTGCAGTGCTTTCGAGTTGTGCTAGCACGCCG
This sequence comes from Massilia sp. FBCC-B171, assembly GCF_059134155.1. Lineage (NCBI taxonomy): Bacteria > Pseudomonadati > Pseudomonadota > Betaproteobacteria > Burkholderiales > Oxalobacteraceae > Massilia > Massilia sp. FBCC-B171. The sequence continues at coordinate 2,244,428 of NZ_CP101443.1, forward strand.
GCCTACGTATCGGATCCCATCCCGGCGCGCGAGCTGACGCACGGCGTGCGTTCACAACCTCGAGTTGGAAGTGCGAGCGCGGCAGGGACAGGGGAGGCGATGTATGCCGAGTCTCAGACGACTTTCGCGCAAGATATTACGGCAACGCTAACCCAGGCTGCTACAGTGAAGATGGAACTAGGTCATCGGCTCAACGTCGAGGCAGGGCGGACCGGCCAGCTCGTGACCACCATGGGCCGCAAGGGGCTATGCTGGGATTTCGTGACAACGCCAGGCGTTGGTGGTCCCGCACATGCGTGTCTCGTCGATTATAGCGATGCCAGCCGATTCGACTATGCTATGTTCAAGAACAGGGACCGTGTATTTCCGTTGACTTCGCCTGTGACATATACTGTAGTCAAGGGCATACCAATGGAGACCGCACAGGAAAGTAAGTTCCGGCGCGAGCTGCTTTATCAGGGCCTGTCGAAAGGGACAATCAAGCTGTCGTATCGTGAATTCTCAAATGACATGGCAAGGCCGGCATTTACACAAGAAGTCCTTTACGACCTGGAGGGTAATGGCAAGACGACTGTCGTGTGTAAAGGCCTTCGCGTCAGCGTTTTAGAGGCGACGAGCGCTCACATCAAGTACGTCGTCGAACAACCATTTGCCAAATAAAGAGCTTTCGCAACGCTTCCTGATGATGCGTTGCGAACGTCTTCAATAGGTCTGTTGAGTTGAGAAACTCTGGTGGAGTTAGCTATCTACGTTTCTGCCGTTATTTAATACGGCCTGAACATGGGGGGTTTATCATGAATCACCAGATAGAAGCCGCTCCTGACGGTAAATCGGACAGGCGCCCAGTAACGACCTGCTGAGAGCGGTGGGCAACTACATTGATCTGAGCAAATGGCGGTTGTGCGTAGGCTAGCCCGATAAGAGATCCGCCTACCGTCGGATGACGGTAGGCGACGGCCAACTTGTTTACTTAGTTATTAAAGAGTCCAGTTTTCTGCGTAACGTTGGCCTCGCTCATCGAGAATCGTTTCACGATATCCGCTGCGTCATACATCACGACGAGCTCTTTTTTCTTGCCACTTGCGCTCGCCCCAAACATGCTCACGATAGGAACGTAGCTGATTGCATCCGCCGATACGTTCGAGAAATCGTAATTCCAGATCTCGAATCCACCGTCCGTAAATGTGGTCCTGGTCGGCGAGCCAAACATCGACCGGATCTCGGATTTGGTCGTCTTCCCTTGCACGATCTTTTGCGAAACCGAACCCTCGGTTTCCTTGCGCAGCGATTCGTTTCCAACGCTCGCGCATCCGGTAAGTGCGAACGCGACGGCCAGTACGCCACAGAGAGAGATATGTTTTTTCATGTCCAGCCCTAATTGAATTTTTTATTTAAATGTAGATCCAAAAAATTTTGAATCGTTGCCACTTTATCATAAAATATCCGCAAGGCAATAAGCAATTTTTATCCTGGAGCCTGTATTTATGGCGCAATAGTCACGTTTTATCATCTCGCGCCAACTCTTCTACATTGATTGCAGCAATGGCACAACGGTGATGAGAAGCGAAGCGCGTGCTGCTGCCGCGTGAGAAAGGTGCACGCAGGTATTTGTGACCATTGAATTGGTTCGTCTGTTAGGCCAAGAAGAGGCGCCGAAACAATGCCCAGGCACGACGAGGCTTGCAGGTAGCGCCCCAGTCGGGCTGAGGTAGGCGATGTCTTCAATGTTTCGAGGGCTAGCGCGCCACGCCGACCAGCTTGTGCACCAGCTCCGACGAAGTCGACGCCGAGAACTTCTTCATCAATTTCGCACGGTGCATCTCCACCGTGCGCGGACTCAGGTCGGTTTCGCGCGCAATCACCTTGCTCGTCTTGCCTTCCACCAGCAGCGCCGCGATCTCGCGCTCGCGCGGCGTCAGCTCGGCCGTGACCGGGCGCTTTTCGCTCACATCCTCGAAGGTCCAGACGCCGGCACCGAGCGGCTCGGCGGCCTTGAGCGCGCGGCCCGTCACGTGGCACCAGAACAGTTCGCCATCGCCGCGGCGCATGATGCGTTCGTCCGAATAGCGCCCCTTGGCATTCATGATCGGCACGATGCGGTCGCCCGTGCGCAGGAACTCGTCCATCGTCGGATACAGCACGGCGAACGACTGGCCGTCGAGAATGCCCTGGTCATAGCCGAACATCGCGGCCAGGGCGATGTTGGACGACTGGATCACCCGGTTGCTGGAGATGCACATGCCGACCGGGGCATGCTGGAAAATCATCTCGTAATCGATCGCGTATGATGGATTCACTTGACTGGGATCTTGTTGCGGGTGGTGAAGCGGGGCCATGGCCGGTAGTTCTACGGTATTGTGCTTTGAATCCGCCTATTTTATGCTGGGATTCTACTCTGCGGTACATAAAGGAATCCTCGAGCGGCACCACGGGCGATTCCAACTTCAAGCTGTTAAGCTTATTTGATAAAAGGGACGGGTATGAACAAAGTGTATCCTGACGCGGCATCGGCGCTGGCCGGTGTCGTGAAAGACGGCCAGACCATCGCCGTCGGCGGCTTCGGCCTGTGCGGCATTCCGGAAGCGCTGATCGCGGCGCTGCGCGACTCGGGCGTCAAGCAACTGACCGCCATCTCCAACAACGCGGGCGTCGACGGCTTCGGCCTGGGCCAGCTGCTGGAAACGCGCCAGATCAAGAAAATGATCGCCTCCTACGTCGGCGAAAACAAGGAATTCGCACGCCAGTTCCTGGCCGGCGAACTCGAACTCGAATTCACGCCCCAGGGCACGCTGGCTGAAAAGCTGCGCGCGGGCGGCGCCGGCATCCCGGCCTTCTTCACGAAAACCGGCTACGGCACCATCGTTGCCGATGGCAAGGAAACGCGCGAATTCGGCGGCGAACACTATGTCATGGAAATGGCACTGCTGCCCGACGTGTCCCTCGTGAAAGCCTGGAAGGCTGACAAGGCCGGCAACCTGGTGTTCCGCAAGACCGCGCGCAACTTCAACCCGAACGTCGCCACCGCAGGCAAGGTCTGCATCGTCGAAGTCGAAGAGCTGGTCGAGATCGGCGAGATCGATCCGGACCAGGTGCACACCGCGAGCATCTTCGTGCACCGCATCGTCCACAATCCATCGCCGGAAAAGCGCATCGAACAGCGCACCGTGCGTGCGGGTTAAGACGACCTCAAGAACACTTTCGGAGACAGAACATGGCATGGACTCGTGATGAAATGGCCGCACGCGCGGCGAAGGAACTGCAGGACGGTTTCTATGTGAACCTGGGCATCGGCTTGCCGACCCTGGTGGCCAACTATGTGCCGCAGGACATCGAAGTCTTCCTGCAATCGGAAAACGGCTTGCTCGGCATCGGCCCCTTCCCAACCGATGAGGCGGTCGACGCCGACCTGATCAACGCCGGCAAGCAGACCGTGACCGCGCTGCCGGGCGCCGCCTACTTCAGCTCGGCCGATTCCTTCGGCATGATCCGCGGCGGCAAGATCAACCTCGCCATCCTGGGCGCGATGCAGGTCTCCGAGCACGGCGACCTGGCCAACTGGATGATTCCAGGCAAAATGGTGAAGGGCATGGGCGGCGCGATGGACCTGGTCGCCGGCGTCAAGCGCGTGGTCGTGGTGATGGAACACGTCGCCACCGCCAAGGACGGCTCGACCAGCCACAAGATCCTGAAGAAATGCGACCTGCCGCTGACCGGCGTCGCGGTGGTGGACCGCATCATCACCGACCTGGGCGTGATCGACATCACCGACAAGGGCCTGACGCTGGTCGAACTGGCGCCGGGCGTGACTAAGGAACAGATCGTTGAAGCAACGGCTGCCGAGCTGGACGTATCGGCGGTCTGAGTTCTTGGCGGGAGCACGATCGAAACGGGGAGCGCCACTGGCCGCTCCCCGTTTTTTTATAGCACGTAGAAATAAATCGTCACGTAGTGCGCGGCGCTGCCCGCCAGCACGAACAGGTGCCAGATGCCGTGTGCATGGCGCATGCGCGCATCGAGCACATAGCACACGATGCCCGCCGTATAGGCGATTCCTCCGCCCAGCAGCCAAGCGAAGCCTGCAGTGCCGAGCCCCTCATGCAGCGGGCCGAGCATGCTGGTCGCCGACCAGCCCATCGCCAGGTAAACCAGCATCGACAGCACCCGCGCACCCTTGCGTGGCCGCGTTTCCTGCAGGATGCCAACGATGGCCAGCCCCCACACCACGCCGAGCAGGATCCAGCCTGCGCTGCCGGTCAACATGAGCATGCAGAAGGGCGTGTAGCTGCCCGCGATCAAGAGATAGATGCTGAGGTGATCGAAGCGCTGGAGCAAGGCCTTCAGCGTGCCGCTGCTGCCGTGGTAGGCGGTGGAACAGGCGTACATCAGCACCAGCGAGATGGCATACACGGCCGTGCTGATCAGGCCGAGATGCCCGTTCGCATCGAAGGCACGTGCCAGCAGCGGGATGCTGGCGCCGAATGCGGCCAGGGCGCCGCCCAGATGGGTAATCGTATTGAGTCGTTCGCCGTGTTGCATTGCGCCCCCCCGGTCAAGGACCATGCGACGCTGGACACGTCGCAGGGCCATTCTACGCCCGGGGGTACGTTTGCAGTGTCGGGGCGCCGCAACGCCCGGGTGGCGCCGCCTTAGCCCAGCGACCAGACGTACTGGACCGGCACCCAGGCGCGCACCGGCTTGCCGCCCGCGATGCCCGGGGTGAAACTGCATTTGGCAATCGCGACGCGCGCCGCTTCGTCGAGCAGCGGGTCGCCGCTCGACTTGGCAACCTGCGCCTCAGCGACGGTGCCGTCGGTATCGACCAGGAAGCGCAGGCTCGTCGTGCCCTCGGCGCGGCGTGCCAGCGACTCCTGCGGGTAGTGCGGTTTGGCGCAGGTATCGAATCTGGCGAGCGGCCGGGTGCTGAGGGCGTCTTGCTCGAGCGCACCGCTGGCGCCTGTGGTTCCGGCGCAGCCGGCAAGGCAGGCTGCCGCGATGGCGAGGACCGGAATCGCGGCCTTCCAGGTCGATGTTTGGGTGTCGGGCCGAACCAGTCGTTTGATACGTGTCATGAGATCTCCTCCGTTGGCCGCCTGGGCCAGGTGCTGGGTTGAGAACTGGAGACGCTCCAGTTCCGAAAGCGCAAGGGCCAGGCGCCGCGGTTCGCCCAGTTGCCTTGCCGCGATATCGTCCGCGATCAGTTCGCGCTCGGCACGGATGCGGTGCGAGAGCCACCAGACCACGGGGTGGTAGAACAACATCGATTCGATCACGCTCTGCGCCAGGTTGACGAGGTAGTCGTGGCGGCGCACATGGGCCAGCTCATGCGCCAGCAGGGCTTCGAGCAGGTGTGGCGGCATCCCCGCAATCAGGGAAGCGGGCACCAGCACCACCGGACGCCACCAGCCGGCGGTGACCGGGCTGGCCAGCGCCTCGACCACGCGCAGGCGCACGGCGCGCGTGATGCCGAACTGCGCCGCCATGCCGGTCAGGCGCGCGTCCCAGTGGGCGTCGGTGCGCTGCGTGCGTGCCGCGCGTCCGATCCACACCAGGCCCAGCGCCATGCGCAGGCCCAGCGCGCCGGCGCAGGCAGCCCAGCCTCCCACCACCCAGGCCAGGTGGGCCTGCAGGAAGCCCTGCCAGCCGGCGCCGCCGTCGCCCGTGGCGCCCGGCAGCATCTGCAGCAGGACCGGGGTGCCGCTGGCGGCGGCTGCGCCGCCGGCCAGGCGCGCGCTCAACTCGACCACCGGCCAGAGCAGGCAGAGCAGCAGATGGACGCAGGCCACCGCGTAGCGCGTCTGGGGCCGCGCCTTGCGCAATCCGATCATCGCCGTGGCCGCTTCCAGTCCGATCAGGGCGCACTGCCAGATCGAGTCGAGCAGGGTGGCGCCGACATGGCCGATCAGTTCCTGGCCCGTCATTGCTTGTCTTCCTTGAGCAGCTTCTCGATTTCGGCGCGTTCTTTTTTGGAGATGCCGGTTTTCAGGGCCGCCAGCACCAGCGCCTTGGCCGAGCCGGCGAAGGCCTTCTGCATCAGGTCCTTCAGCAAATTGGTCTGCAGCGAATCCTGCGGCTGGGCCGGCGCATACACGTGCGAGCGTTCGCTCTCGTCACGGGTGAGCAGGCCCTTGGTGTGCATGATCTGCATCAGGCGCAGCACGGTGGCGTAGGTGACGTCGGGACGCGTTGCCTGCATCGCCTCATGCACCTGGCGCGCGGTGGCCGCGCCAAGTGGCCACAGCACCTGCAGCAGGTCGAGTTCGGCAGCGGTGGGCTTCGGGAGATCGGATGAGGTGGTCATGGCGGTGCCTTCGAATGCAGGGTGGATGTATCTAGATTATCTTGTCTAGAACAAGATGTCTATAACGATTTTGACTCGTGCGGCTTGACGCTGAAATAAATAGACAAAGTTGTCTATATGCGTCTATGCTCGCAGATCCAGAACACCGACCGGAGACTTCATGCTCAAACCGCTTGCCCTCGTGACCGCCCTCGCGGCCAGCCTGGCGCTGCCCGCCGCCCCCCAGGCCTCGCCCTTGCCAACCTATTCGTTCGTGCACGTGAGCGCCGACGCCTCGCGCTACACCACGCCGAACATCGGCGCCGTCGATTTCCTGATCGTCGCGGCCGACGCCGACCCGGCGCTGGCGCGCACGCTGGTCGAGACGCGCATCGCCGAGGTACGCGCCTTGCTGCAGGAGCAGGGCATCCCGCTCGAGGATCTGGAAACGCGCGACGTGCGGCGCGAGCCCGGCAAGAACGGGGCGGCCGAAGCGACGGCGCAGGAATTGCGCGTGAGCGTGCACCTGATCGTGCGCGACCTCTCGAAATGGCGCGCCGTGGTCGCGCCCTTGCTGGACAAGCCGAACCTGTCCGACTTCGCCACCTCCTTCGATATCGTCGAGCGCGACCAGTTCGAGGCCGAGCTGATGCTTGATGCCTTGCGCGACGCGCGCCGCCGCGCCGAGATCATCGCCAAAGGGACGAAGCGCAAACTCGGCGCCGTCACCGCCGTGACGCCGGGCGGCGTGAAGAACGTCGGCGCCGCGATCGGCCTGGTGCGGGCAGACTTCAGCTATACGCGCGTGAAGGCGTCGAACGTCGAGGCGCGCGACTTCCTGTCGGTCGATGCGCTGAAGCTGGTGCAGCCGGTGGATGTGGTGTTCCGGCTGGAGTGAGCCGGCGCAGGCCTTACTTCTTCTCGATCTTGCCGTGCACCTCATTGACCATCATCAGCGCCGCCGAGCCGTAGAACTTGTGGTACTCCGCTTCCATCTCGCCGTTGATGATGACCGGGTCAGTCGCGACCCAGGTTTTGGCGGTGTCGATGTCGGGCGTATTGAAGACGAAGATGCCGCGCCGGCCTTCCTTGCCGTCGAGCGGGCCGGCCAGGACCAGCTTCTTCTCGCCGGCGAGTTTGCCCATGTTCGCGAAGTGGCCCTTGAACATGGCGTTGCGCTCTTCGCCAGCGGCCATCTTCTTCGGGCCGGTCTTCAGGATCACCAGCACGTAGGCACGCATGCCGCGCTCGTCGGCGCCGAGGGATTTGGCCAGTTCGGCGTCGTAGACCGGGCTTGCGGCGGGTTCGGCCGCGGTGGCGCCGAAGGGCAGGGCCAGCAGGGTGGCGAGGGCAAGGGCGGGCAGGCGCATCGTGGGTCTCCGGTGTGATCGTGGCGGCAGCGTAGCACGGGCTTATTCAGGCGGCAATGGATAAGCCTGGACGTCCGCGCATAAAAAAACCGCGCCGAAGCGCGGTCTTTCATGATGAAGCCTTACCCAATCAGGCGGCGTCGCGCACCGGCTGCAGCGCCTTCGGATCGACGTCGACGTGGGTGCCGGCCAGCACCGCATCCATGCGGTCCTTGTCCAGTTCCTTTTCCCACTTCGACACCACCACCGTCGCCACACCGTTGCCGATGAAGTTGGTCAGCGCGCGGCATTCGCTCATGAAGCGGTCGATGCCCAGGATCAGGGCCATGCCTGCCACCGGAATCGTCGGCACCACGGCCAGGGTGGCGGCCAGGGTGATGAAGCCGGCGCCGGTGATGCCGGAAGCGCCTTTTGACGTCAGCATGGCCACGGCCAGGATGGTCAGTTCCTGCATCAGGGTCAGTTCGGTGTTCGTTGCCTGGGCCACGAACAGGGCGGCCATCGTCATGTAGATGTTGGTGCCGTCCAGGTTGAACGAGTAGCCGGTCGGGACCACGAGGCCGACGACGGACTTCGAGCAGCCGAGCTTCTCCAACTTGCGCATCAGGGCCGGCAGCGCGCTTTCCGAGGAGCTGGTGCCGAGCACGATCAGCAGTTCTTCCTTGATATAGCCGATGAACTTGAAGATCGAGAAACCGGTCATCTTGGCGATCGTGCCGAGGACGACGAAGACGAACAGGGCGCAGGTCAGGTAGAAGGAACCCATCAGCTTTGCCAGCGGGACCAGCGAGGCCAGGCCGTATTTGCCGATCGTGAAGGCCATTGCACCGAAGGCGCCGATCGGGGCGAGCTTCATGACGATGTTCACGACGCCGAAGATCACGTGCGAGAAGTCTTCGATGATGCGCGTCGTTGCGCGGCCACGTTCGCCCAGCATCGACAGCGCCACGCCGAACAGGATCGCGATCAGGAGCACCTGCAGGATGTCGCCCTTGGCGAAGGCATCGATGAAGGTGTTCGGGATGATGTTCATCAGGAAGTCGACGGTCGACTGCGACTTCGCCTTGTCGGTGTACTGGGCGATGGCGCTCGAGTCGAGGTGGGCGACGTCGACGTTAAAGCCCGCGCCCGGTTTCGCGACGTTGGCCACGACCAGGCCGATGACGAGGGCGAAGGTCGACACGACTTCGAAGTAGAGCAGTGCCTTGCCGCCGACGCGGCCGACTTTCTTCATGTCCTGCATGCCTGCGATACCGGCGACCACGGTGCAGAAGATGACGGGCGCGATGATCATCTTGATCAGCTTGATGAAGCCGTCGCCCAGGGGTTTCATCTTGGTGCCCAGCTCGGGATACAACACACCGAGCAGCACGCCCAGCACGATGGCGAACAGCACCTGGACGTACAGGATTTTGTAGAAAGGCTTTTTCATGGCAACTCTTCACGAGAGGTTGATGGTGTCGCCATGATCACTAATTCTCACATCAGCCGCTATTGTGGATATCCCCAAGGTGGTGAATGTCCGTCATTACGGTGCTTGATGTGAGATTTCGTCGCGGTGAATGACCATCATTCCCGTTGCTGATGAGCAGGCCGTGGGCCTATTGAGTCAAGACCGTTGAACAGGGCGTAGGGTGGGCGGCTCCACCCTAACGTGTACGACCACGCGGCTGTTGACGCCGCCCACGCGTTCAACGCACGGTTGATCCGTCGCGGCAGATCATGTGATCGTTAAACGCGTGGGCGGCATTGAAAGCCGCATCAATGCGCACGTCCGGGTGGAGCCGCCCACCCTACGCCCCTGATCAACGGTATCGAAGCGGCGGAAGATTACTGCCGGCGATATATCTTCCCGCCCTTCATCACGAAAACCACCTTGCGCAATGCCGCAATGTCCGCCGTCGGATCGCCTTCCACCGCCACCACGTCGGCCAGCGCGCCCGGCGCCAGCTGCCCGAGCTCCTTGCCCTTGCCGAGGATATCGGCCGCCACCACGGTCGCCGCGCGCAGTGCTTCGGTGGGGGTCATCCCGAGCTTCACCATCCATTCCAGCTCGCGCGCATTCGTCCCGTGCGTGAAGACGCCGACGTCGCTGCCGTTGCCGATCACGACGCCCACCTTGCGCGCGAGCTGGAAGGCGCGCGCCGCGTCCTGCATGGCCGGCGTCGGGGCGCCGCCGCGCACGTGCTTCAGGAAGTATTCGCCGATCGCTTCGGGCGCCGTCAAGGTCGGCACGTAGGCGGTGCCGCGCTCCTTCATCAGGCGCAGCGTCGATTCCGACGCGCCATAGCCATGCTCGATCGTGTCGGCGCCGGCCAGCACGGCGATGCGGATCGCGGCGTCGGTGCTCGCGTGCACCGCGACCTTGCGCCCGGTGAGGTGCGTGGCCGCGACCATCGCCTTCATTTCCTCCAAGGTGAAGGTGGGGCGGCTGGTACCGTCGACGCCGGTCCGGTAGTCGGCGTAGATCTTGATCCAGTCGGCGCCGCGCGCGCTCTGTTCGCGCACCGCCTTCGTCACTTCGTCGATGCCGGATGCCGCTTGCGCGCCGTAGGGAATTTCCATGTCGGGCCGGTAGCTGCGCTCGGCCGGGCCGTAGCTGAAGGAGGCGACGATCGCACGGGTTGCAATCAGCAGGCGCGGGCCGGCGACCACGCCCTGTTCGATGGCGCGCTTGATGCCGGCGTCGGCATAGTTGGCGCCTTCGGTGCCGAGGTCGCGCAGGGTGGTGAAGCCTGCCTGCAGCGTATCGGCCGCATGCTTGCCGGCCAGGAGGGTGCGGTATTCGACTTGCTCCTTGATCACCTGGTCGTCCCAGCTGGTCTCGTTGTAGGGATGGAGCAGCACGTGCGAGTGCAGGTCGATCAGGCCGGGGATCAGGGTTTTACCGGGCAGGTCGATGCGCTCGGCGTCGTGCGGCGCCTCGATCGACTGCGCCGGCCCGACCGCCTTGACGCGCCCGTCGGCCACCAGCACCGCCCAGCCGGCGTGCGGCTTGCCTTCGCCGGTCCAGACGCGGTCGGCGCTCAAGAGCAGGCTTCGCGGATCGGCGGCCTGCGCGCAGGCGCTTGCGGCCAGGGTCAAGAGGGTGAGCGCGAGTGTGCCGGTCCAGTTCCGCATGGCGTGTTCCGATGGGTTGTGAAGCTGCCATCATAGCGGAGCCTGGCGGGCCTGCGGTATGCTGGCGGCCATCTTATCGAACGGGGTCACCATGGGGCAGGCAGAGGAGTCGATTGCGGCACTGTTGAAGGAGGCGGTGGCGCTGCACCAGGCGGGCAAGCTCGGTGAGGCGCAGGCACGCTATCGCCAGGTGCTGGCGCTCGCGCCGCGCCGCTTCGACGCGCTGCACCTGCTCGGCGTGGTGCTGCGCCAGCAGGGCGATGCGCAAGGCGCGGTGGCCTTGATCGGACAGGCGATCGCCATCGATCCGGGTCAGGCGACGGCGCACTGCAACCTCGGCGCTGCGCTGCAGGACCTGGGGCGGAGCAGGGATGCGCTGGCCAGTTTCGAGGCGGCGCTGCAGCGCAATCCCGGCTACCCGCTTGCCTGGAGCAACCGCGGCAACGCCCTGCGCAAGCTGGGCCGCCTGCCTGAAGCGGTGGACAGCTACGAACGCGCGCTGGCGCTGCGCCCGAACTATCCTGAAGCCTGGTGCAACCGCGCCATCGCGCTGCTCGACCTGGGCCAGGCGCAGGAGGCGTTTGAGAGCTGCGAGCAGGCGCTGGCGCACAAGCGCCCGTATCCAGAGGCGTCCTGCGTGCGCGCGAACGCCTTGTTCCAGCTGCGCGCATTCGAGCAAGCCTTGCGCGGCTACGACGAAGCGCTGGCCGGCGCCGCAACGCCGGAAGCACAGGCCGGCCGTGGCCTGACCCTGCTCAAGCTCGCACGGCCGCGGGAAGCGCTGGCCAGTTTCGATGCCGCGCTGGCACTGCGCCCACGCCATCCGCACAGCCACCAGCAGCGTGGCGACGCGCTGCTGGCCCTCGGCCGGCGCGAGGAGGCCATCGCCGCCTATGAACGCGCACGCGACCTGGCGCAGGACGCCGGCGCCGATACCAGCCAGATTGCCTTCGTGCTGGCCGCGCTGGGCGTGGGCAAGGCGCCCGAACAGGCGCCGGGCGCTTACGTGAAGGCCTTGTTCGACCAGTACGCCGGCCACTTCGACCAGCATCTCACAAACGTGCTGGGCTACCGCACGCCGGCGCTGGTCAAAGCCGCCATCGAGCGCCACGTCATGCGCACCGACCTGGCGACGGTGGACCTGGGCTGCGGCACTGGGCTGTGCGCGCCCTTCCTGCGGCCGCGCTCGCGCAGCCTGGTTGGCGTCGACCTGTCGGAAAAGATGCTGGCGCTGGCGGCCGGCCGGTACGACCTGCTCGCCTGCGCCGACATCGGCAGCTGGCTGGAGGGACACAAGGCCGCCTTCGACCTGGCCGTGGCCGCCGACGTGCTGGTCTACTTCGGCGACCTCGACCCTCTGTTTGCCCGCGTGCGGGCCGCGCTGCGTCCTTGCGGCTGGTTCTGTTTTTCGACCGAAGCGAGCGCGCAGCCAGGCTATACGCTGCTGCCTTCGAACCGGTATGCACACGCCTCGGCCTATCTGCACGGCCTGGCGCGCGCACATGGTTTTGAACTGGTCGAGGCCGAATCGGTGGTGGTGCGCAGCGAGAACGGTGTCGACGTCAAAGGCTACCTGCTACTGCTGCGCGCGGCCTGATTCGACCTGCCACGCCTGCGAACCCTCGAAACGCTTTGCGGTCCAATCCTGACCGCCAGGCGAGCTTCCACGAAGCCCGGCTGGTTCTTGATGCGCCTGCAGAAATGGGAGGATCATCATGTCCAAAACATGCGCTGAAAAACTCGCAGTCAAGCCGCGCTCGGCCCTGGCGTTTTCCGTCTTGCTGGGACTGGCCACACCCTTTGCCGCCGCCGATACGATTCCGGTCGAAATCCTGGACCCGAATTTGCAGGTGACCACCTATATCGGCGCCGGGCTGGTCCAGCCGATCGGGATCGCCTTCATCGGCACGGACGACGCCCTGATCCTGGAAAAAGCGACGGGCCTGGTGAAACGGGCGACCGGCGGCGTTCTCCAACCGGCGCCGGTGCTCGACCTCGCCGTCAATTCCGCTTCAGAGCGCGGCCTGCTCGGCATTGCGCTGCATCCGAACTTTCCGGCCGTGCCTTTCGTGTACATTCGCTGGACCGAAAGCTCGACCGGGGCCGACAGCGAGGTCCTGAGCGAGGTGCCGCTGCTGGGCAACCGCGTCGACCGCTTCATCTGGGACGGCGCTGTCCTGCGCCTCGACCCCAACTTCAATACAGTGCGCCTGCGCGCCCGGCAGACCGACAACCTTGCCGTTCGCAACCACGAAGACCTGGTCAACCCGGCCGAACGGGGCAACCACAACGGCGGGCCGATCCGCTTCGGCCCCGATGGCAAGCTGTATGTCTTCACGGGCGACCTTGGCCGCCGCGGACACACGCAGAACCTGGTCATCGGCCCCTTCGAATCGCCATCCTTCCGCGACGACATCTACGGCGGGCCGGCACCCGACAGCGCGCACCTGTCCGGCGTGGTCCAGCGCTTGAACGACGACGGCAGCACGCCGCGCGACAACCCCTTTTATGCCATCGGCAGCATCATCGGCGGGGAGACCGGCAGGGCGTGGCGCACCGTCTATTCGTACGGCCACCGCAATGGTTTCGGCATGGCCTTCGACCCCTACAGCCGCTACCTGTGGCTGACCGAGAACTCGGACGACGCCTTCAGCGAATTGAACCGCGTGGTGCGCGGCATGAATGGCGGCTGGATCCAGAACATGGGACCACTGAGCCGCATCGCCGAGTTCAAGCAGATCGAAACCACGATGTTCGGCGCTAACCTGCAACAAGTGCGCTATCCGCCCACGCGCATCGCGGACACGGCCGGCGCGGCTCGCGAACGGATGGTCATGCTGCCCGGTGCCGAGTATGTCGATCCGCAGTTCAGCTGGCGCTACGAGTCCGGGCCTGCGGGCGCAGCCTTCGTGCGCGGCGACGCGCTCGGCGCGGACTACCTCGGCAGCTTGTGGATCGGTTCGTCCCGTGCCTTCGCGCAGGTGGGCGGGACCGGCGGCAGCCTGTACCGGCTGCGCCTGGCGCCCGACCGGCTTGCGGTCGACCTCAGCGCCGATGCGCGCCTGGCCGACAAGGTAGCCGACAACCTGGAAAAGTTCGGCGCGACCGAAAGCGAGAGCCTGCTCATCGGCCGCGGCTTCGGCATCACGCCTGCCATCGAACAGGGACCGGACGGCAACCTGTATGTGGTGTCGCTGTCCGACGGGATCGTCTACCGCATCAGCCGCGCGACCGCGCCTGCAAGCGCGCAATAACGCGGGAATCGGTCCGGGGCGCAGGCGCGTACCCCGGACTTTTTTGTCCGATCAGGCCGGGCGTGGCGCCGGCCGCGTCTTGACGGCCAGGCACAGCGCCCCGGTGATCAGGGCCAGCGCCACATGCATGCCGTACAGCGGCATGAAGTCGGCGCGCGTCAGGCTGGCATGCCCGACCAGCAGCACCGTGATCGCCACCCCCAGCACCGCGCCGAGCTGGCGCGTGGCCTGGTTGACCGCGCTGCCGACCGCATACTGGGCCGGCGGCAGCCCCGCCACCGCCGCGCCGGACAGGGACGGCAGCACCATGCCTACGCCGATCCCGGACAGGAACAGGCCCGGCAGCCACTGGGTCAGGTAGGCAGGTTCCGTGCCCGGCACCAGCAGCAGCCACAGGCCGCTGGCCGCATACACGAGCGAACCGATGACGAGCACCGGCCGGTGCCCGCTGCGCGCGGCGATGCGCCCGGCGATGATCGCAGTGGGCACCACCATCAGGGGACCGGGTGTGACCGCGAGACCCGCCAGCGGCAGGCTGAAATGCCAGATGCGCGTCATGTAGGCGAAGAAGGCGAAAAACATCATCGCAAACGCCGTGCCGAAAGCGAGCGTGGCCAGGTTGACCGCGCTGTAGCTGCGGTTGGCGAACAGTGCCAGGTCGACCAGGGGCGCGTCGCTGTTGCGGGCCCAGGCGATGAAGGCGCCGAAGGCCAGCACGCTCGTTGCCGCCAGGGCGCCCAGTTCGAGCCGGCTCCAGTGGGGTGAGTCGAGCTGGGTGATCGCCATCGCGACCGCGCCGACCGCAACTATCAGGAGCAGCATGCCGACCAGGTCGATGCGCGCCCGCTTGCCCGGCACGATCGCTTCGCGCAGGCGCGCCGCGCCGAACCAGAGCGAGATCGCGCCCAGCGGCAGGTTGATGTAGAAGGCCCAGGGCCAGCCCAGGTGCTCGACGATGGCCGTGCCCAGGCTCGGCCCGATGGCCGCGGCCAGCCCGCCGACCGCGCCCCACAGGCTCACTGCCACCGCGCGCTTTTCTTTCGGGAAGGCGTCGAGGATGATCGACAGCGAGGCGGGGGTGAGCAGCGCGGCGCCGAGGGCCTGCAGCACGCGCGCGGCGATCAGCCAGGCCACGCTGTCGGCCATGCCGCAGGCCGCCGACGCCGCCAGGAACAGCGCGACCCCGAACAGGAAGACGCGCTTTCTGCCATGGGCGTCGGCCAGGCCGCCGGCGGGAATGAGCATGGTCGCGTAGACGACGGTGTAGGCGTTGAGCACCCAGGACAGGTCGGCCGGCGTGGCGGCGGGGAAGGCTGCCTGCAGGGCGCCGAAGGCGGCGAACAGCACCGTGCTGTCGATCGACACCAGGAAGACGGCGATGCAGGCGATCCAGAAGGTCGGCCAGGGCGAGCTTGCCGCCTGCGGAACGGCAGGGGCGGCGATGGTGGCGGGCGTGGTCATGATGGGGTCCGATCAGCGTGCGAAATCGATGTAGATGCCGGGCTCGTTCGACAGGCCGCGCTTGATTTGCTGGGTCAGGTCGTCGATCGCCACTTCGCTGTCGCCGTTATCAAGGGCCGCGAAAGCGCGCGCAACCACGACTTCGGGTGCCAGCTTGGGTACGTCCATGCCGCGCGTGAGGTCGGTGTCGATGAAGCCGACGTGCATGCCGAGCACCTGGGTGCCTTGCGCGCGCAAGTCGTTGCGCAGACCGTTGGTGGCGCTCCAGGCGGCCGCTTTCGAAACCGCATACGCGGCCAGCATCGGGCCACTGAGCCAGCTCGCGATCGATAGCACGTTGAGCAGGGCGCCGCCGCCATTGGCCGCCAGCACCGGCGCGAAGGCCTGGCTTACGCGCAGCAGGCCGTAGACATTCGTCTCCATCATGCGTTGGGTGGCGGCGATGCTATCTGCGCCAAGGAGGTTGCCGAAGCTGGCGATGCCGGCATTGTTGACGACCAGGGTGACGTCGCCGCAATCGCGCGCGGCCGCCGCGACCTGCGCGGGATCCGTCACATCGAGCGCCACCGGCACCACGCCAGGCAAGCGAATGGAGGAGGCATCGCGCGCGGCGCCGTAGACCTTGCGCGCACCGTGTTCGAGTGCGTGGCGCGCAAAAGCGAGGCCGAGGCCGCGGTTGGCGCCGGTGATGAAGACGGTGGCGTCCTGGAGTTTCATGGCCGTTCCTTTCAGGTTGAGCTGGAATTCAAGAATATGATGTTCGTCATATTCGTCAGTAAAAAAAGCTGCGGGGCGAGCGCAGCAGGGAGTCAGGCCGGCTTGTCGTACTGGGCGATCAGCGCGGCGCGGGTGGCCGGCAGCAGCGCGCCTGCCGCGTCGCCGAGGGCGCGCGCCAGTTGCAGGGCGCCGACCAGGCTGGCGGCCAGCAGAAAAGCGTGTTCGGGCGCTGCGCTCGGCGGCAAGCTCGCGCGCACCCGCTCGACCAGGCCGCTGACCCGCTTGCGCGAGACCAGCAGCAGCGCGTCGCTTTGGCGCGCCATTTCCGAGCCGAGCGCGGCGACCGGGCAGCCGCGCTCGCAACTGGCCACGTGCTCGTCGCCGAGATAGGCCTCCACCAGCGCGCGCACGGGGCTGGCGCCGGCTTCTTCCAGGGCCTTGATCCGGCGCGACAGGATCTTCACGCTGTCGCGCGCCGCATGTTCGACCGCCGCTTCGAGCAGGGCGTCGCGCGAAGGGAAGTGGGCGTAGAAGCCGCCATGGGTCAGGCCCGCTTCCTTCATCACCTCGGCCACGCCGACGCCGGCATAGCCCTGGCGCCGCAGGGCGCGCGCGGCGGCGTCGAGGATGCGCTGGTGCGATTGCTCGCGACGGGAGGGCTTGTTTTCTGTGTTCATGGTGCGGCTCACAAATATGATGGCTTTCATATTATGACCATCATATTTGGTAGTCAAGCGCTTTTTCTATTGCGGATTAAGGCGCTTGCCAGGGTTTTTAGACGTTCTGGGCCGCCGAAACCGCGTCCTGTCGGTTTGCCGGTTGTCGCGCTTTCTTGTTTTTCCTACATTGTCCAGTCAACAAAACTTCGAGGGAAATACCGGGATGAAACCACTGCGCGCCGTCGCCCGCCTGCTGCCTTTGCTGGCGCTTGCACTTCCACATGCCGCCCAGGCCCAAATTGACCTGACGGCGCTCGACCGCGACATGGCCGGGCCGCGTGCGCAGGTGCTGGTACTGGGCACGATTCACCTGAGCACGCTGCCGGACAGCTTCAATCCGGCCTCGCTCGACACCCTGCTCGACCGGCTGGCCGCCTTCAAGCCGGAGATCGTCACGATCGAGGACGAGAACGGTGAAGAGTGCGATCTGGCCGCGCGCCTGCCGACCCGGTACGGGGCAGACTATTGCCCCTCCACGAGCGCAGCCCAGGCGGCGACCGGGCTGGACGCGCCGTCCGCGATCATGGAAGTGGACAAGCTACTCAAGACCTGGCCGGCGCAGCCGACGCCCGGCCAGCGGCGCCGCCTGGCCGCCTTGTTCATGGCCTCGTATGACCGCGCCTCGGCCTATGTGCAATGGCTGCAGCTGCCCCCAAGCGAGCGTCGTGCCGGGGATGGCCTCGATGCCGCGCTGGTCGCGCAGCTCGTCAAGCTCGGGCAGCGCAAGGACGAGAGCTACCAGATCGCCGCGCGCCTGGCTGCGCGCCTGGGCCTGGCGCGCGTGCACGCGGTCGACAACCATACCGGCGACCGCATCGACGTCCCCGACATCAAGGCCTTCGTGCGTTCGATCGAGGCGGCCTGGGCCTCGGGCGGGAGCGAAATGCGCGCGCACGAGAAACAGGACGATGTCATGGCGCGCGCGCCCGACCTGCTGCCGCTGTACCGCACGATCAACCAGCCAGATCGCCTGCGCGCACGGGCGGTGGGCAATGTCACGCCGTCGATGCAGGCGGTGTCGAAGGAAGGCTATCCGCAGATCTGGGTCGCGGGATGGGAAATCCGCAACCTGCGCATGGTCGCCAACGTGCGCGAGACCTTCCGCGAAAAGCCGGGCGCGCGCGTGCTTGCCGTCGTCGGCGCCACGCACAAGCCGTGGTTCGACAGCTGGCTGGGGCAGCTGCAGGGAGTGGACATCGTCGACGTCGGCCAAGTATTGAAGTAAGGCCGCTCGTACTGGTACTGACCACGCTCTCGGCGCGGCTTCCTGGCCGAAGCGGCTTTACGCTTGCCGGGCCATGATGTCCGCCAGTTCGGCTGCAATCTGCTGCGCCAGCTTGTGTATATGGAAGCCGTCCACAAACCCATGATGCGCCTGCACCGAGAACGGCAGCAGCAGGCGGCCATTCGGCGCATCCCTGAACCTGCCCCAGGCCAGCGAGGGAATGTCGGGAGCGCCGAGGCTGGCCGTCGGGTGTTGAATGGACGTGAAGTCGAGCCAGGGGATGCAGGTAATGAAAACCTGGTCCTTGCACTGGCGCGGCGAAAGGTCTGCGTAGGCGTTGTTCAAGCCGGTCATCGCGCAGGCCTGTTCGCGCGCCGCCACGCCGCGCCGGACGAATTCGCGCAGGTCGTCGGACCAGTCGAAGAGGGCGAAATTGAGGTCGTCGTTGTGGTTCACGACCGTGAACGAGGGCATCAGGCGCTCGATCTGAATCACTTCACCCTCGAAAACGCGGTAGCGGAAGTTCTCGATCTTCAGGATCGAGCGCAGCACGGCGCACAGCAGCACGTGGAAGGGCGGCAGGCCCTGCGCCTTGCACCAGGGGCGGTAGTCGGGCAGCTCGAGCGGGAAGCAGAGGTTGACCGCAGGGCTGTCCATGCGGTCGAAGAGGTCGAAGCGGTCGCGCCGCTTGTCGAAATTGTGCATGCGAAGTCGATGGCGTAACGGGCGCGGCACCGGGATTGCCGGTGCCGCGCCGATGTGGCGTGTCCCGCTCAGCCGGGACACGGAAGGTGGGAGGTGATTACTGCGCGGCCCAGCCGCCGTCCATGTTCCAGGCCACGCCGCGCACCTGGTTGCCGGCCGGGCTGCAGAAGAACACGGCCAGCGCGCCCAGTTCCTCCGGGGTCACGAATTCGCCCGATGGCTGCTTCTCGGCCAGCAGGGCGCGGCGTGCTTCGTCGTTCGACAGGTTCTCGCGGGCGGCGCGGTCATCGACCTGCTTTTGCACCAGCGGGGTCAGGACCCAGCCCGGGCAGATCGCGTTGCAGGTCACGCCCGTCTGCGCCGTCTCCAGCGCGGTGACCTTGGTGAAGCCGACCAGGCCGTGCTTGGCCGCGACATAGGCCGACTTCTGGGCCGAGCCCACCAGGCCGTGGACCGAGGCCAGGTTGATGATGCGGCCCCAGTTTTTCTGCTTCATGCCGGGCAGGGCCAGGCGCGCCGTGTGGAAGGCCGAGGTCAGGTTGATCGCGATGATCGCATCCCATTTCTCGACCGGGAAATCCTCGACGCTGGCCACGTGCTGGATGCCGGCGTTGTTGACCAGGATGTCGACGCCGCCGAATTTCTCCTGCGCGAAGGCCATCATCGCCTCGATCTGCTCGGGCTTGGACATGTCTGCGTTGTGGTAGGCGGTCCGCACGCCGAATTCGGAACCGATGTCGGTATGGAGCTTCTCGATCTGCTGGGCGTCGCCGAAGCCGTTGAAGACCAGATTGGCGCCCTGTTCGGCCAGCGCACGGGCAATGCCGAGGCCGATGCCGGAGGTCGAACCGGTGACGAGAGCCGTTTTGCCGCTTAACATGGTCGATTTCATTGTTTCCTCTATTGGATAGGTGATCGGGTGTTTGTACGGAATTGGTAGAATTCTAATCGCTTGGCCGGGTAAAATGTGGCCTGGCGTTTATCGACGTAACAATATTGTCATCTGGAGCAGGGATATGAGCGAAGCGAGATTGAAAAGCGTGCAGTGCAGCTCGCCCGCCGGCCTGCACCGGATTGCATACAAGGAATGGGGCGACCCGGACAATGCGCGCGTGCTGGTCTGCGTGCACGGCGTTACGCGCGTGGCCGACGACTTCGATGCGCTGGCGCGCGACCTGTGCGACGAGTACCGCGTGGTCTGTCCCGACGTGGCCGGACGCGGGCGTTCGGACCGGCTGGCCAACCCCCAGCTCTACGCGCTGCCGCAGTACATCGCCGACATGGTGACCCTGGTCGCGCGCGTCACCGCCAATGGCGAGGACAAGGTGCACTGGTTCGGCACTTCGATGGGCGGCCTGATCGGCATGGTGCTGGCCTCCCTGCCTGGCTCGCCGATCACGCGGCTGCTCCTGAACGACATCGGCCCCACGCTCGACGGCACGGCCCTGCAGCGCATTGCCGACTACATCGGCCAGGACCTGCGCTTTCCCGATTACGCGACCGGTGCGCGTTTCGTGCGCGAGGTGTCCGCCTCGTTCGGGCCGCACACGGACGAACAATGGGACAAGCTGGCGGGCGACGTGCTGCGCCAGGAAGCGGACGGCCAGTGGGTGCGCCACTACGACCTGGCGCTGGCCCAGCCCTTCAAGACGATGAACGTCGAGCGCGCGGAGCAGGACCAGGAAGCGCTCTGGCGCGCCTGGGATGCGATTACCTGCCCGACGCTGCTGGTGCGCGGCGAGCATTCCGACCTGCTGTCGCACGAAACGGCGCAGCTGATGACGACGCGCGGACCGAAACCGCAGCTGGTCGAGATTCCCGGCGTGGGCCATGCGCCGACTTTTGTCCAGCCCGACCAGATTGCAATCGCACGAAAATTTTTATTAAGCGCTACGCACTGAATACGAAAGAGAACATGCAAATCACACGACTCCACGTTGGCAAACGCCTGTCCGAAATCGCCGTCTACAACGGCACCGTCTACCTGGCCGGCCAGATCGCCGAAGACACGACCCAGGACATCGAAGGCCAGACGCGCGAAGTGCTGGGCCACGTCGACCGCCTGCTGCAGGAAGCCGGCAGCGACAAGACCTGCATCCTGATGTGCCAGATCTACATCGCCGACATGGCGCATTTCGCCGGCATGAACGCCGTCTATGACGAATGGGTTGCATCCGGCCACACGCCGCCGCGCGCAACCGTCGAAGCGAAGCTTGCCAATCCGGCCTGCCTGGTGGAGATCGTCGTCACCGCCGCCCTGCGTTAATACATGGTTTCCACCGCCGCGCTCGGCGACGCGACTACGCAGCTGGTATCGGGCCTCAGCCCCGAGGAATGCGTGCGCGTCCAGCACGCGCTCGATTACGCCTCCGCCGCCTATGGCGAACGGGCCTGTTCCTCCGGCCAGAACGCCTTCGAATTTTCGTTAGGGGTGGCCGGCACGCTGGCCTACCTGCGCAGCGATGTCGAGACGCGCATCGCGGGCCTCTTGTTCGAGCTGGCGATCGTCGAGCCGGCGCTGGTGGAAACGCTCGAGCAGCTGTTCGGCGCCGAGGTGGCCAGCCTGGTGCGCGGCGTGCAGCAGCTGATCCGCCTGCGCGACCTGACCGTGGGCCATCAAGCCATCGGGCGCGGCAAGAACGCGGCCCAGCAGGCCGTGGCGCAGGTGGAAACGCTGCGCAAGATGCTGCTTGCGATGGCGACCGACATGCGCGTGGTGCTGATCCGCCTGGCCTCTTGCGTGACGACGCTGCGTTATTTTGCCGAGGCCAAGCGCTTCGACGAACTGACGCGCGACTACGGGCGCGAGACCATGGACCTGTACGCGCCGCTGGCAAACCGCCTCGGCATCTGGCAGCTGAAGTGGGAGCTGGAAGACCTGGCCTTCCGCTTCCTCGAGCCGGAAACCTACAAGCGCATCGCCAAGATGCTGGAAGAGAAGCGGATGTCGCGCGAAGGCTTCGTCGCGTCGTCGATCGAGCGGTTGCAGCGGGAGCTGCACGCGGCCGGCATCAAGGCCGAGGTGAGCGGACGCCCGAAACACATCTACAGCATCTACAACAAGATGCGCGGCAAGGAGCTCGATTTCTCCTCGCTCTACGACGTGCGCGCCTTCCGTGTGATCGTTGCCGACGCCAAGACCTGCTACACGGTCCTGAGCCTGGTGCACAACATCTGGACCCCGATCCCGTCCGAATTCGACGACTACATCGCGCGCCCGAAGCCGAACGGCTACCAGTCGCTGCACACGGTCGTCACCGCCGAGGACGGGCGGCCGCTGGAAGTGCAGGTGCGCACCCAGGAGATGCACAACTTCGCCGAGTACGGCGTGGCCGCGCACTGGCGCTACAAGGAAGAAGGCGGCTCGAATTTCAAGAGCCAGAAGTACGACGAAAAGATCGCCTGGCTGCGCCAGCTGCTGGCCTGGAAGACCGACGTCACCGACGTCGTGGCCGCCGAAGAAGACCAGAAGGAATGGGTCGAAAAGCTGAAAGCCACGACGCTGGACGACCGCATCTTCGTGCTGACCCCGCAGGCGCGGGTGCTCGAACTGCCCGTGGGCGCGACGCCGATCGACTTCGCCTACCATCTGCACAGCGAAGTCGGCCACCGCTGCCGCGGCGCCAAGATCGACGGCGTGATGGTGCCCCTGAATACGCCGCTGTCGAACGGCCAGACCTGCGAGATCATCACCGCGAAAGGCCCAGCCGGCAGCCAGGGACCGTCGCGCGACTGGCTCAGCCCCGGGTACACGGTCAGCAGCCGCACGCGCTCGAAGATCCGCGCCTGGTTCCATGCGCTGGAACTGGCCGAGACGCTCAATCAAGGCCGTACCCTGGTCGAAAAATCCCTCCAGCGCGAAGGCAAGACCGCGGTCAACCTGGAAGCGCTGGCGCATAAGCTGGGTTTCGCCAAGGTCGACGACCTGTTCATCGCGGTCGGCAAGGAAAAATTCAGCCTGCGCCACGTGGAAGCGGCGCTGCACGAAACGGTGGAAGCGCCGCCGCCGGACGATACGGCCGTCGTCAACAAGAGCCGGGCCTCGAGCGTGGAGCAGGGCGCCAAGTCGGGCGTACTGGTGGTCGGCACCGAAGGCCTGATGACGATGCTGGCCAAGTGCTGCAAACCGGCGCCGCCGGACCCGATCGTGGGCTTCGTCACGCGCGGCAAGGGCGTGTCGATCCACCGGCTCTCGTGCAAGAATTTTGGGGAGATGCGCAGCAAGGCGCCCGAGCGGGTGATCCAGACCGACTGGGGCAAGGGCGTGATCGAGACCGTTTATCCGGTCGACATCTTCATTCTTGCGGTGGACCGCCAGGGCCTGCTGCGCGACGTGTCGGACGCGTTTTTGCGCGAGAAGATCAACGTCACCGGCGTGAATACGCAGACCACCAAGGGACAGGCGCGCATGGTGTTTACGGCGGAGATCGGGTCGACGGCGCAGTTGCAGAAGGCCTTGTCGGGCATCGCTGAAGTGCCGGGAGTGCAGGAGGCGCGCAGAGCATAATGGTCATGATACGAAAACACATGCATCCTTGTTAAAACCGTATCATATGCCCATGCGCCGCTCCCTCCACCTCGCCACCCGCCCCAGCCTCTGGGGCCTCGCGTTTGTCCACTACCTGCGCAGCTGGTGGTACATGTTCCACCTCGGCGCCATCGCCATGGTGACGGCGTTCTCGCCTTCGACCTACAACCGCGCCAACCGCCTCGCCACCGCGCGCTACATCCACGCCAGCACCTGGCAGGTGCTGCCCTGGTTCACGGTCCTCTCGGCCCTGATCAGCCTCGTCATCATCCGCATCGTGCTGGTGACGGCCATGAGCTACGGCCTGTCGCGCTATGCGCTGGAGATGGTGGTGCGGGTGCTGGTGCTGGAACTCATTCCCCTCTCGGCCGCGCTGTTTGCCGCCCTGCGTTCCGGCATGGCCTTCGATGCGACTGCTCTCGGCCTGGCGCGCGCCGGGCTGCCGACCGTCGAGGTGAATGCGGAAGCCCTGCGCCGCCTGCGGCGCGACCTGGTGCCGCAGCTGTTTGCCAACGCCTTTTCAGTCCTCAGCCTGGCCATGGTCAGCTCGACCATCGTGCTGCTGCTGGCCTACCTGAACGTGTACGGCGTGTCGCCCTGGGGCGTTTCCGACTATACGCGCACGGTCGGGCGCGTGTTCGACCCCATCGTCACGATCGGCTTTGTCCTGAAGACCGTGTTGTTCGGCCTGGCGGTGGCCGTGATTCCGACCGCCGCCATCCTCGAACTGCAGCGCTATCCGCGGCGCCTGAACTCGAGCGTGCAGCCGGGCGCGCTGCGCCTCCTGTTCGTGCTGCTGCTGATCGAAGGCGCTTCGCTTGCCTTGAAGTACATCTGATCCTCAACTATCTGAACCCATGATCGATACGACACCTGACGAGCCGGCCCATGTTGAAACCAAGGCAATGATCCTGCTGGGGCTGGTCGCCACCCTGATCATCGCCTTTGTCCTGTATGTGATGTATGCGCGCGGGGTGTTCGAACCCACACAGAAGCTGATCCTGACCACCGAGAACTCGGAAGGCGTCATCCCCGGCATGGACATGACCTTCGCGGGCTTTCCCATCGGGCGCGTGCGCCTGGTCGACCTGGCCAAAGACGGCAAGGTGCAGGTGCTGGTCGACGTCTCGAAGTCGGACGCCCGCTGGCTCACGGTGTCGAGCGTCTTCACGCTGGAGCGCAGCGTCGTCGGCGAGACGCGCCTGCGCGCCTTCACCGGCGTGCTCGACGACGCGCCGCTGCCCGACGGCGCGGTGCGTCCCATCCTGCGCGGCGACGTCACCGCCGAGATCCCCGGCCTGGTGGCCACGGCGCGCTCGCTCCTGAACAACCTGGACAGCATGACCGCGGAAGGATCGAGCATGGCCGGCAGCCTCGACAACCTGCAGGCTCTGACCGGAAGCCTGTCGGGCCGCATCTCCGGCCGATACGGCCTGCTGAGCGGCGCGCTGGGCGACGAGGAAGCAAAAAAATTCATCGGCACGCTGCAGCGCCTGGACGGCTTGCTGGCCAAGACCGACCAGCGCCTGTATGGCAAGAAGGGCGTGGTCGACGACGCCCAGGCCGCGGTGGTCGAACTGCAGGGCGTGCTGCAGGATGCGCGCGCCACCTTGAAGCGCGTGGACGCCGTGCTGGTCGAAGCCCAGGCCGTGGGCGCGAATGCGCGCGTGGCGACCGAAGACCTGGGCGCCTTGCGCGGCGAAGTCGACGCCAGCCTGCGCAAGGTGAACCGCCTGGTCGACCAGGTCAACCGCAAGTGGCCGTTCGCCGGCAAGCCCGAGGAGATCAAGCTGCCATGAAACTACCCGCCCTGATGATTGCACTGCTGCTGGCCGGCTGCAGCACCCGGCCCGCGCCGCCAAGCTGGCAGCCGGACGCCAAGGACGCGCTCGACGCCTTCACCGAAGACTACCTGCGCGGCAGCACGGGCGCGGCCAACGCGAACTTCGCGCGCGCGCGCCGCGAAACCACCAGCACCGGCCGCGCCGACCTCGTGGCCCAGGTCGAGCTGGTGCGCTGCGCGGTGCTGGCGGCGAGCCTGGAGTTTGACGCCTGTCCCGGCTTTGCGGCGCTGGCGAGCGACGCGACGGCGCAGCAACGCGCGTACGCGGCCTATATCGCCGGGCGCTGGGAAGGACTGGACGTGGCGGCCTTGCCGGAGCAGCACCGGACGGTGGCCGGCAGCGGCTCGATCGCGGCGGTGACCGATCCGCTGGCCAAGCTGGTGGCGGCAGGGGCGCTGTTCAAGTCGGGGCGGATCGCGCCTGCCGATATCGGGGCGGCGACCGAGACGGCGTCGAGCCAGGGCTGGCGCAGGCCGCTGTTGATGTGGCTGGGGGTGGCGCAGAAGCGGGCGGAGGCGCTTGGCGATGCGGTGGGCGTGGAGCAGATCAAGCGGCGGATTGCGTTGGCGTCGGGCGAGAAATAAGCGTGGAATGGTGGGCTGCCGTGCGTTGAACGCGTGGGCGGGGAACCCGCCCACCCTACGGGTCCTTGGCATAGGACGTAGGGTGGACGGCTCTGCCGCCCACGCGTTCAACCAGCCTCAGAATCGTCGCGACGCTCGACTTTCGCCCGCAAGGCCCAGGGCAAGGCATTGTGAATCGCCGTCGCCGCAATCGCCGCCTGTCCCGCCGCCACCGCAATCTGGTTCAGCCCACGCACCACGTCCCCGATCGCATACAGCCCCGGCACGCTGGTGCGCTGGTGGTCGTCGACCACGATCTTGTCGCATTCGGCCGTCTCGACCCCTAGTGCGGAGGCCAGCGCCGAGCGCGCCGTCTCGCCCAGGATCGGATAGAACACGTCGAACTCGCGGCTCTCGCCGTCGGCCGTGTTCAGGATCGGCTTCATGTCCGGGCTCATCGACACGCCCAGCAGCGGCGACTCGACATAGACCACGCCGGCCGCTTCCACTTGCTTGCGGTCTTCATCGCTGAGCATCGATTCCTCGCCGCGGTCGAACAGCGTGACGTCCGCACTGAAAGAGCGCATGAAGAGGGCGTGCCCGACCGGGTTGGTTTCGTTGGTGACCACCGCAATGCGCCGGTCCATGACGTCGTAGCCGTCGCACACCGGGCACAGGCGCACGGCGCCGCAGGCCACGGCTTCGCGCCAGTTCTCGACCGGCAGGCCCGCGTCGGCCACGCCCGTGGCGATCAGCACGGTCAGCGCGCGGAGGGAGTGGGTGTCGCCGGCGTCGTCGAGGTAGTCGCCGACGAAGTGGCCGTCCTCCAGGCGCAGGTCCATGACTTCGCCGTGCAGGACATCGCCGCCGTAGTTGCGCAGCTGGTCGGTCAGGTTCTTCAGCAGTTCGCTGCCCGGCACGCCTTCGGGGAAGCCGGGGTAATTGTGCGAGACGGGGATCAGGCACAGGCGGCTGTTGCCCTTGTCGACGACGGCGATGTTGCGCGTGAAGCGGCGCAGGTAGATGGCGGCGGTCAGGCCGCCGGGGCCGCCGCCGATGACCAGGGTATCGAAAACACGTTCGGTAAGTTCGCTCATGGAGCGATTATCGGGACTTTCGCCGCAGGCACCTATCGGCGCGCGTGCTCAGGCTGGGTAAGCGCAGGCTTACAGTGGCTCGGGTCGAGCGGCAGGCCGCCCTCCGCTTCAGGCTGCAGCGTCACGTGATCGATCCCGTGGCGTTCGAGCAGCATCTCCTTCACGCGGCGCAGGACCGCCGGCCAGTCGGCCAGGTCGTGGATTTCGAGGTGGCCGATCAGGGCAGGGTGGCCGGGCGACATGTCCCAGACGTGCAGGTCGTGCACCGAGAGCACGCCGTCGACCTCGGCCAGGTCGGCGCCGACCTGCAGGTAGTCGATCCCGTGCGGCACGCCCTCCATCAGGAAGTGGTAAGACTCGCGCAGGATGCCGAAGGTCGATTTCAGGATCAGGAGCGAGACGAAGATCGACAGGATCGGGTCGATCCGGACCCAGTTCGTAAAGTAGATGATGGCGCCGGCGGCGATCGCGGCCACCGAGCCGAGCAAATCGCCCATCACATTCACCAGGGCCGCGCGGGTATTGATGCTCTGCGTGTCGCGCGAGAGCACCCAGGCCACCACGATGTTGATGGCGGCGCCGATCGCGGCCACGACCAGCACCACGCCGCCCTGCACCGGCTCGGGGTGGGTCAGGCGCTGCACGGCCTCATACACGATCCAGGCCACCAGGGCCAGCATGGCCAGGCAGTTGACAAAGGCGGCCAGCGCTTCGGCGCGCACCAGGCCGAAGGAATGGCGGTGCGAAGGCGGGCGCTTGGCGATCAGCTGGGCGAGCAGGGCCAGGCCCAGGGCGGCGGCGTCGGTCACCATGTGGCCGGCGTCCGAGATCAGGGCCAGGGAATTGGACATGAAGCCGGTCACGACTTCGATGACGGCGAACAGCAGCGTCATCGTCAGTGCAATGCCGAGCGCCTTCTGGCTGCGCGCCTCGATGAAATGGCCATGGCTGGCGTCGCCGTCGAGGTGGGCGTGCAGGTGGCTTGATGTCGGTGCTGAGTTCATTGCTGATTCGATAGATGGAACAGCCGGCAAGTGTAATGGATATCGGTGATTCCGGAACGGTGATGCTACGGGTAACTTTTCCGTCTCAGCACTTAATTCTGGACAAGCCTTGCGCGACGCGGACGCACCCCCTATAATGCACGTCATTGGGCGGTTAGTTCAGCTGGTTAGAATACTTGGTCGACATCCAAGGGGTCGCAGATTCGAATTCTGCACCGCCCACCAGAACACCAAGGTGCCATAAAGAGCCGTAGCGAGCGGCGGCAGTTCCGGTAGAGAAGCGCAGTCGTACGAATGTACGGCGAGCATCGCAGACCGGAAATGCAACGCGCAGTAGGCTATTTATGGCGCCGACTTGAGTAAGAGCGAGAAAGGCACTACGGTTATGACACCGCGAACTACAACCTGGTTGTGGGGGAATCGCTAGACGCGGTATGGTGTTCTTTTGCTCAATACACTGAAATCAACGCGCCTAGAGCGCGTTTTTTTTCGTCCAGAATTTTATAGTTTCGAATTTTTTAATACTTTCGGCGCGGCGCGCCACATGGAGATCACTATGCTTAACGTGCGACTTCCCGATGGCTCCAGCCGTCAGTTCGACGGCCCCGTAACGGTCGCCCAGGTGGCGACCAGCATTGCCCCCAGCCTGGGCAAGGCCGCGCTGGCCGGCAAGGTCGACGGCAAAGTGGTCGATACCTCTTTCCTGATCGAACAGGACGCCGATTTCGCCGTCATCACCGACCGCGACCCGGAAGGCCTGGACGTGATTCGTCACTCGACCGCCCACCTGCTGGCGCATGCCGTGAAAGAACTATTCCCGGATGCCCAGGTCACGATCGGCCCGGTCATCGAAAACGGTTTCTACTACGACTTCTCGTACAAGCGCCCGTTCACGCCGGAAGACCTGGCCAAGATCGAAAAGAAGATGGCCGAGCTGGCCAAGAAGGACGAGCCCGTCACGCGCAAGGTGCTGCCGCGCGACGAAGCCGTTGCCTATTTCAAGTCGATCGGCGAAGAATACAAGGCCGAGATCATCGCCTCGATTCCGGCGGGCGAAGACGTCTCGCTGTACTCGGAAGGCAGCTTCACGGACCTGTGCCGCGGCCCGCACGTGCCATCGTCGGGCAAGCTGAAAGTGTTCAAGCTGATGAAGCTGGCCGGCGCCTACTGGCGCGGCGACTCGAAGAACGAGATGCTGCAGCGCGTGTACGGCACGGCCTGGGCCAAGAAGGAAGACCAGGAGCTCTACCTGCACAACCTGGAAGAAGCGGAAAAGCGCGACCACCGCAAACTGGGCAAGGCGCTGGACCTGTTCCACTTCCAGGAAGAAGCGCCGGGCCTGATCTTCTGGCACCCGAAAGGCTGGACCATCTGGCAGCAGGTCGAGCAGTACATGCGCCATAAATACCAGGTCAACGGCTACGACGAAGTCAAGGCGCCGCAGATCCTGGACGTGACGCTGTGGCAGAAGACCGGCCACTGGGACAACTATCGCGAGAACATGTTCACGACCGAGTCGGAGAACCGTTCGTATGCCTTGAAGCCAATGAACTGCCCGGGCCACGTGCAGATCTATAACTCGGGCATGAAGAGCTACCGCGACCTGCCGCTGCGCTACGGCGAGTTCGGCCAGTGCCACCGCAACGAATCCTCGGGCGCGCTGCACGGCATCATGCGCGTGCGCGGCTTCACGCAGGACGACGGCCACGTGTTCTGTACCGAAGAGCAGATCGAGGCGGAAGTGACGGCCTTCCACGCCCAGGCGATGGAAGTGTATGACGACTTCGGCTTCACGAATATCGACGTCAAGCTGGCGCTGCGTCCGGAAAGCCGCATCGGCAGCGACGAAGTCTGGGACGAAGCGGAAGAAGCGCTGCGTTCGGCCCTGCGCGCCTGTGGCGTGGAGTGGACGGAATTGCCGGGCGAGGGCGCCTTCTACGGTCCGAAGATTGAGTACCACCTGAAGGACAGCCTCGGCCGCCCATGGCAGGTCGGCACGATGCAGGTCGACTTCTCGATGCCGGGCCGCCTGGGCGCCGAGTATGTGGCCGAAGACAACACGCGCAAGGTGCCGGTCATGCTGCACCGCGCGATCGTCGGCTCGATGGAGCGCTTCATCGGCATCCTGATCGAGAACTACGCCGGCGCGCTGCCGCTCTGGCTGGCGCCGGTGCAAGTGGCGGTGCTCAACATCTCCGATGCGCAGGCCGATTACGTAAAAGAGGTACAGGATCGCCTGAAGAAGGCCGGCCTGCGCGTTCACGCTGATTTGCGGAACGAGAAAATTACCTATAAAATACGTGAACATTCCGTCCAAAAGTTGCCATATATTCTAGTTGTTGGCGACAAGGAACGTGAAGCAAACACCGTGGCCGTGCGCGCACGGGGCAATGTCGACCTGGGCGTGATGTCCATCGATGCCCTGATCGAGCGCCTGCTTGGCGAAGTGAATGCTAAAGCCAAGTAAGCCGGCCGGTTATTCAGACATTAAAAGGAAACAACATAGCTACTGACAAGTCGTCGCATCGCATCAATGGCGAAATCAGCCACCCGGAAATGCGTTTGTCCGGGGTAGACAACGAGCCGCTGGGCATTGTGAGCCTGGCTGACGCGTTCCGTCTGGCCGAAGAAAAGAACGTTGACCTGGTCGAGATCGCGCCGAACGCGGTCCCGCCGGTCTGCCGCCTCATGGACTACGGCAAGTTCAAGTACTCGGAACAGAAGAAGGCCCACGAGGCCAAGCTGAAGCAGAAGATCATCCAGGTCAAGGAAGTCAAATTCCGTCCAGGTACGGATGAGGGCGACTACAGCATCAAGCTGCGCAACCTCATCAAGTTCCTCGACGAGGGCGACAAGACCAAGATCACGCTGCGTTTCCGTGGCCGCGAAATGGCGCACCAGGATATCGGCTTCCGCATGCTTGAACGTCTGAAGGGTGACCTGGAGCCGTATGGCCAGGTCGAGCAGTTCCCGAAGATGGAAGGCCGCCAGATGATCATGATTATTGCTCCGAAAAAGAAGAAATAATTCTCCGATTTGTAGGGTGGGCGGGGCAATTTCGGCCAATGGCCGGAATTGCGCCCACGCGGTGATTGTTATCGGCTCCGCTGTCGTGCGAGTTGATTTTGCCGCCAGCTATCACCGCGTGGGCGGGAGACCCGCCCACCCTACGTTCCTCCGGCCGGCTTTTGCGGCTCTGCGGCAACACCATTCCCCCCCAACCTGTGTTAGAATCTGCGGTTCCTGTTTTTCGAAGCAGGTTGTAGCGTATCTCGCATGCGCTGCAAAACAAGTGAAAGCAGGCATCTAAGCGCGACATCAGTTGCCACCTGCAATCCTGTTATATATGAGGCTGTCCGTGAAAAGGACAGAAGACTATGCCAAAAATGAAAACCAAAAGCTCCGCGAAGAAACGTTTTCGCGTACGTCCGGGCGGTACTGTGAAATCGGGTATGGCGTTCAAGCGTCACATCCTGACCAAGAAGACCACCAAGAACAAGCGTCAGCTGCGCGGTACCCGTAACATCAATGCGTCGGACGTGACCAGCGTCTACCGCATGATGCCAACTGCTTAATCTCACACTAAGGAGCTAATATGCCTAGAGTTAAACGTGGGGTTACCGCACGGGCCCGTCATAAGAAGGTTCTTGAGCTTGCAAAAGGCTACCGTGGCCGTCGCTCAAAAGTATACCGTGTTGCCAAGCAAGCAGTCATGCGCGCTGGCCAGTACGCATACCGCGATCGCCGCAACAAGAAGCGCGTTTTCCGCGCACTGTGGATCACCCGTATCAACGCGGCATCGCGTTCGCACGGCATGACCTACAGCGTCTTCATGAACGGCCTGAAAAAAGCCGCGATTGAACTGGACCGTAAGGTTCTGGCCGACATGGCCGTGCACGACAAGCCAGCGTTCGCTGCGATCGTCGCTGCCGTCCAGGCCAAGCTGGCTGCCTAACAGCAGTTTGCTAGAGCAAATAGCGCTGCGGTAACGTAGCGCGAAAAGAGCGGGGCATCGGTTCAAACCTATGCCCCGTTTTTGATTGTGGGGCCTTGTCAAACCAGCACGGACCCTGTGGCTCCCGCCACCATCAAAACAGGAAAACACGCATGAACTCGCTGGAAGAACTCGTCGTCTCGGCCCAGGCTGACTTTGGCGCTGCGCCTGATGCAGCCGCGCTGGAAAACGCAAAAGCAAAATACCTCGGCAAGACCGGCCAGGTAACCGAACTGATGAAGGGACTCGGCAAGCTCGACCCTGAACAGCGCAAGGCGCAGGGCGCCCTGATCAATGCCGCAAAAGAAAAAATTGAACAGGCACTGACGGGCCGCCGCGAGGCGCTGGCGAACGCCCAGCTCCAGGAACGCCTGAACGCGGAAGCGATCGACGTCACCATGCCGGGCCGCGGCCGTTCCATCGGCGGCATCCATCCAGTGATGCGTACCTGGGAACGTGTCGAGCAAATCTTCCGCTCGATCGGTTTCGACGTGGCCGACGGCCCCGAAATCGAGACCGACTGGACCAATTTCACTGCCCTGAACAGCCCGGAAAACCACCCGGCCCGTTCGATGCAGGACACCTTCTATATCGAAGGCAATGACAGTACCGGCAAGCCGCTGCTGCTGCGCACCCATACCAGCCCGATGCAGGTACGCTACGCGCGCACCCACACGCCGCCGATCAAGGTGATCGCGCCGGGCCGCACCTACCGCGTCGACAGCGACGCCACTCACTCGCCGATGTTCCACCAGGTCGAAGGCCTGTGGATTGGTGAGGACATTTCCTTTGCCGACCTGAAGGGTGTCTACCTGAATTTCGTGAAGGCCTTCTTCGAGACCGACGACCTGCAGGTGCGTTTCCGCCCGTCTTACTTCCCGTTCACGGAACCGTCGGCCGAGATCGACATCGCCTTCGGCTCGGGCCCCTTGAAGGGCCGCTGGCTGGAAGTGTCTGGCGCGGGGCAGGTGCATCCGACCGTCGTCAAGAACTTCGGGTTGGATCCGGAAAAATTCATCGGCTTCGCGTTCGGCTCCGGCCTTGAGCGCCTGACGATGCTGCGTTATGGAATCAACGATCTGCGCCTCTTTTACGAAGGCGACTTGAGATTCCTGAAGCAATTTAATTAATAGTGTCGTCGATTCAGTACGATCAATAATAAATTACGCAGTTACAAGGCTAAAGATTATGCAATTCTCCGAAAACTGGCTCCGTTCCATGGTCAACCCGAACATGAGTTCGGATGAACTGTCCCACCTGCTGACGATGTCCGGCCTCGAAGTCGAAGAAGTCGAGCCGGTCGCGCCGCCATTCTCGAACGTGGTCGTGGCCGAAGTGGTCGAAGTGGCCAAGCATCCGAACGCGGACCGCCTGAACGTTTGCCAGGTCGATGTCGGCACCGGCACGCTGCTCAACATCGTCTGCGGCGCGCCGAACGTGCGCGCGGGCATGAAGGCGATCTGCGCCAAGGCCGGCGCCGTGCTGCCGCCTGGCGCCGACGGCAAAGCTTTCGAAATCAAGGTCGGACAACTGCGTGGCGTCGAATCGCAGGGCATGATGTGCTCGGCCAAGGAACTCAAAATTTCGGAAGAGAGCAGCGGCCTGATGGAGCTGCCGTTTGACGCGCCAGTGGGCGCCAGCATCCGCGACTACCTGGGCCTGGACGACCTGAAGTTTACGATCAAGCTCACGCCCAACAAGGCGGACTGCCTGTCGGTGCTGGGCGTGGCGCGCGAAGTGTCCGCGCTCACCGGCACGCCGCTGCACCTGCCGACCACGGTGCCGGTGCCGGTGACCATGGACGAGATCCTGCCTGCCAAAATTTCGGCGCCGGATTTGTGCGGCCGCTTTACCGGGCGCGTCATCCGCGGCCTGAACGCGAAGGCAAGCACGCCCGACTGGATGAAGCAGCGCCTCGAGCGCTCGGGCCAGCGTTCGGTGTCGGCACTGGTCGACATCTCGAACTACGTCATGCTCGAAGTCGGCCGTCCGTCGCACGTGTTCGACATGAACAAGATCCACGGCAGCCTGGACGTACGCTGGGGCAAAAAGGGCGAAACGCTCAAGCTCTTGAACGGCAACACCGTTGAGGTCGACGAATGGGTCGGCGTGATCGCCGACGAGAAAGAAATCGAGTCGCTGGCCGGCATCATGGGCGGCGATTCGACCGCCGTGACCCTGGAAACGACCGACATCTAC
This sequence comes from Massilia sp. FBCC-B171, assembly GCF_059134155.1. NCBI lineage: Bacteria > Pseudomonadati > Pseudomonadota > Betaproteobacteria > Burkholderiales > Oxalobacteraceae > Massilia > Massilia sp. FBCC-B171. The sequence goes on from NZ_CP101443.1 coordinate 2,278,505, forward strand.
CTGGAAGCGGCCTTCTGGTGGCCGAACGCGATCCAGGGCCGTGCCCGCAAATTCAATTTCTCGACCGATGCGGCGCACCGCTTCGAGCGCGGCGTCGATTACGCGACCACGGTCGAGCACATCGAGCGCATCACCGCGCTGATCGTCCAGATCTGCGGCACGGAAGCAACGAAAGTCGGCCCGATCGACGACCAGATCGCGAACCTGCCGCAGCGCCAGCCGGTCGTGCTGCGCACGGCGCGCGCGCAAAAGGTCATCGGCGTGCCGATCACCGACGAGATGGTGGCCGATATCTTCACCCGGCTGCACCTGCCGTTCACGCATGAGGCTGGCCAATTTGCCGTCACCGCGCCGTCCTACCGTTTCGACATCGAGATCGAGGAAGACCTGATCGAGGAAGTTGCGCGCGTGTATGGCTTCGAAAACATTCCTGCCAACCCGCCGGTCGCGCCGAGCGCGATGCTGATCGAACCGGAAAACACGCGCTCGCTGTTCGCGATCCGCCACCGCGCGGCCGACCTCGGCTACCAGGAAGTGGTCAACATGAGCTTTGTGGAAAGCGTCTGGGAACAGGATTTCGCTGCCAACGATGCGCCGATCAAGCTGCAGAACCCGATCGCCAGCCAGATGAGCGTCATGCGCTCGACCCTGATCGGCGGCTTGCTGGCCAACGTGCGCTACAACCTGAATCGCAAGGCGGGCCGGGTGCGCGTGTTTGAAATCGGCGCCATCTTCAAGCGTAATGATGCGGTTGCCGACGGTCCATTGTCGGTGGCGGGCTTCGAGCAGCCCAAGCGCGTTGCCGCCATGGCTTATGGCCCGGCGCTGGACGAGCAGTGGGGCGTGCCGACTCGCGCGGTCGACTACTTCGACGTCAAGGCCGACCTGGAAGCCCTGTTCGCCCCGCGTGTGGTACGCTTTGTGAAGGCTGAGCACCCGGCGCTGCATCCGGGCCGCTGCGCCAACGTCGAGCTCGATGGCCGCGTCGTCGGTTTCATCGGCGAACTGCATCCGCGCTGGCTGCAGAAATACGACCTGGCGCAGGCGCCGGTCCTGTTCGAAGTCGATGCCGACGCGCTGCAGCAACGCGTGGTCCCGCGCTACACCGAGATTTCGAAGTTCCCGGGCGCCACGCGCGACCTGGCGCTGGTGGTGAAGCAGGGCGTTCCGGCCCAGGATGTCATCGATGCCTTCGCCTCGGCCGCGGCCGCCCATCCGAATGGCAAGATCGTGCAAGCCATTGTTTTATTTGACGAATACCGCGGCAAGGGCCTGGAGCCGGACGAAAAATCGCTTGCTTTCCGCTTTAGCTTGCAAGATACTCAATCGACCTTGCAGGACGATGTCGTCGAGGCCGTCATGGCTTCGCTGGCTGAGGCTGCAAGAGAAAAACACAGCGCAAAACTGCGCGGCTAAGTTTGTCATTCCAAAACATGTCCATCTGAAGGCAGGGCTTCAAAATTAATAACAACGACGTTGATTCGGCCGTATTCCAGGAGGCCCTGGCGGCCGACCTGCATCGCGCGATGCAGGTGGCACGAGTACGGCAGGAAGCGGAAAAGGATCTCCCGACCCTGACCAAGGCCGAGTTGGCCGAGCTGCTCTTCGAGCAGGTCGGCTTGAACAAGCGCGAAGCCAAGGACATGGTCGAGACTTTTTTCGATGAGATCCGTAACGCGCTCGAGCGCGGCGAGGCCGTCAAGCTGTCAGGCTTCGGCAACTTCCAGTTGCGCGACAAGCCGCAGCGGCCTGGCCGCAATCCAAAAACCGGAGAAGAGATTCCGATTACGGCGCGCCGTGTCGTGACTTTCCACGCCAGCCAGAAACTGAAGGGCATGGTTGAAGAGACCAGCCCGGCATCGATGGCGCGCGCCGCCTGAGTCAGCCAGTCAGTACCGCTACTCGGTACACCTAAAAAGTGAGCCATGAACGATCGCCCGAACAAGATTGAACTGACCGCGCTGCCGCCGATCCCGGCGAAGCGCTACTTCACGATCGGCGAAGTGAGCGAATTGTGCGGCGTCAAGCCGCACGTGCTGCGCTACTGGGAGCAGGAATTTACTCAGCTAAAGCCAGTCAAACGCCGAGGTAACCGCCGCTATTACCAGCACCATGAAGTGCTGCTGATCCGGCGCATTCGCGAGTTGCTCTACGAACAGGGCTTCACGATCAGTGGTGCACGCAACAAGCTCGACAGCCGCGCCAGCAGCCTGGCAGGCGGCATCGAGGATGTGCAGGTCGAAGAGACGCCCGTCGTCGATACGGCCAAGCTGCGCGTGGAGCTGCTCGATATCGTGGCCTTATGCAAGCAGAGTGTAAGCCCAGCTTAATGTAGCGTTAACGCGGCAGTCATGCGTCTGTTACAGGAGACGCTTGAGTGCTAAAATGTTACATGCGGCTTAGGTACCAACGCACGACAGCCGGGGTGAGCCATCCCCGGCACTTTCCTGTGCCAGGAAAATTTAAGGGAAGACAATGATACGCGTTGCCATTTGTGACGATCACCAGATAGTTCGAGCAGGTTTCAAACAAATTTTCTCCTCGTCCGGCGATTTCGAAGTCGTCGCTGAAGGCGCCACCGGCCGCGAGGCGCTGGACATTGCCCGTCGCGAGATCTGCGATGTGCTGCTGCTCGACATCGCCATGCCCGACCAGAGCGGGATTGACATCTTGCGTACCATCCGCCAGGGCCAGCCGAACCTGCCGGTGCTGATTCTCTCCGGCTATCCGGCGCAACAGTACGCGCTGAACCTGTTCAAGATGGGCGCCAATGGCTACCTGAACAAGGAATGCGATGCCGACGAGCTCAAGACTGCCGTGCGCACCGTGTTCCAGGGCCGCCGCTACGTGAGCTCGACGGTCGGCGAACTGCTGGCGCAAAGCTTCGACCGCGATCCGAACACGGCTTTGCATACCGAGCTGTCGGACCGCGAATTCCAGGTCTTCCTGCGCCTGGCCAAAGGCGCGACCGTGTCCGATATCGGAAACGCGCTGTCGCTGTCGATCAAGACCGTGTCCACCTACCGTACCCGCATCATGGAAAAGATGGGCCTGCAGTCGAACAGCGACCTGACCTATTACGCCATGAAGAACAACCTGCTCGACTAAGCAGCAGTTTGCGGGCGCCTCCCGGCGCCTGCCCTTGCCGGCCTCCAATCGCCGGCCGCGGTTCCGACACCGCACGCGTGTCATCGCGCAACGTCCGCCCGTGGCAAACCGTCATCATGTGACGGCCCCACGGTCCCGGCCGCCAGCGCACATCTGAGTTTCCCTTCTATACGACAAGATTGCTGGGCTGCATTGAAGCCTCACAGGGACTATAATCAACCCGGTCCGGCAAGCTGCGCGAAAGGAACCTTTGCAGATGTATTTTTCCACCGATCCCCTCCCGAAACGCAGCCGCTCGCTTCCCCTGTACAAGACGCTGCTGTGCTTTGCCGTCGTGGCGATCCTGCTGGTCAACGGCATCAGCCTGTTGCGCAATCTCGACGGGATGAAGGCCGCCAATTCCCTGCAAGACCAGACCGCCAAAGTCACGGACGAGCTGCAGCACCTGAACCTGCTCGTCACGGATGCGGAAAGCAATCTGCGTGGCTATTTCCTTTCCGGTTCGCCGAGCTATCTCGGCTCGGTGACGGGCGCGCCCGCCCGCATCGATGCCCAGTTGCACAAACTGAGTGCGCTGCTGGCCGACAATCCTTCTCAGCAAAAGAACCTGGCCCAGCTGCGCCTGCTCGTCGAGCGCCAGCTGCGCATGATGAACGAAGCGCTGACCATCTACCGCGATGGCGGGCTGCAGGAAATCCTGACCATTACCGGCGCGCCGACCGAAGGCGACACCGACGAGATCCGCCTGCAAGTGGTAATCATGCTGGGCGAACAGAACGAATTGCTCAACGCGCGCAGCGCGGCCTTTTACGACGAGTACCGCCATGCCGTGATCCTGGGCCTGGGCATCAATGCTGCGGCGATTGCCGTGCTGCTCTTGTTCTACCAGCTGGTGCAGCGCAGTTTCGCCGCGCGCGCCCGCGCCGAACAGGCCTTGCAGCTGGTGAACGAGCAGCTCGAATCGCTGGTGGCACGCCGCACCGAACAGCTGTCGGTGCTGTCGCGCCACCTGATCCATGTGTCGGAAGAAGAAAAATCGCGCCTGGCGCGCGAGTTGCACGACGAAATGGGTGCGAACCTGACGGCCATCGGGATGGACCTGGCCAGCGTCGGCGAACAGCTGCGCGGCAGCCGGCCCGAGCTGGCGGCCATGCTGGCGCGCGCCCGCGCCACCTTGGTCGATACGGTGCAACTGAAACGCCGCATCGTCGAAGACCTGCGCCCGAGTCTGCTCGACAACCTGGGCCTGGGCGCCGCCCTGCAAAGTTATTGCGAGGATTATGGTCGCGTGACCGGGCTCGACTGCGACATCCTGATCGACGGCGACGTCGACAGCGCCGGCCCCATGCATGCGATCGCCTTGTTCCGCATCGTGCAGGAGTCGCTCAACAACATCGCCAAGTATGCCCAGGCGCGCAGCGTGATCGTGCACCTGGCGCGCGAAGACGACGCCTTGTCGCTGGAAGTCATTGACGACGGCATCGGCATCGGCTCCGACGCGATTACGCGTTCGAAATCGCACGGCTTGCTGGGCATGCGCGAAAGGGCTTTGCTGCTGGGCGGGAAACTCGATATCGACCGTGGGGTCAACGGGGTGGGGACTTGCGTGCGGGCATGGATTCCGGCCGTGGGAACAACGGCAGGCGCCGTCGCATTGATGCCGCCGTCCCCATCGCCGGTCCTGCCGGCGGTGGGAGAGGGCGACCGGTTTGCCGCTTAGCGCGCGACGTCCATCAGCAGACGATCGTATTCAGTCTTGGCGACCTTGTAGCATTCGCCGGCATAGTCTTCGAGGCCGGTACGGTCCAGCACGGTGATGTTGCCGCGGCGGTACTGGATCAGGCCTTCATCCTGCAGCTTGCCGGCTGCTGCCGTGATGCTTTCGCGGCGCACACCCAGCATGATCGAAATCAGTTCCTGGGTCACTTTCAGTTCGTTGCCTGGTGAACGGTCCAGGCGGTCGAGCAGCCAGCGGCAGAGCTTCTGCTCGATCGAGCTGTGGCGGCCGCCCACGGCGTTCTGGGCCATCTGGGCGAACAGGGCATTGGTGTAGCGCATCAGGAGCTGGGGCAGGGCGCCGCCCTTCATGAATGCGTCACGCAGGAATTGGGTTTTCAGGCGGTAGCCGTAGCCGGCGCTCTGCACGACGGCGCTGCACATGGCGCGCTCGCCCATGAAGAGCGACACACCGACCACGCCTTCGTGGCCGACAACGGCGATCTCGGTGGTGGCGCCGTCTTCCATGACATACAGCAGCGACACGATTGAGGTTGTAGGGAAATACACGTATTCAAGTTTGCTGCCATACTCGAACAGCTCCTTGCCGAAGGGCATAGGAACCAGTTCCAGGTGCTCGAACAGGGCTTCCAGGTCAGGGCGGGGAAGGGCTCCGAGCAACTCGTTTTGTTGGGTGCCGGAGACGCTGACAACTGGACGGGACGCCGCTTTGATATCCTCTTTGGTCGAAAGAAGCTGGTTGACCGATTGTGCTTTTTGCGTGACACCACCGAGTTGAGCGTTGTTCATTTTCTGTCCTCTTATCTAACGTACTGCATGAAGTGCGACTTCCGGAGAGCTTGTTCACTATGTTGACAAGATCTCAATCGCGATGTGTGTACGATACGGCTTCCGTCTGTTGGCGAACATAAGATTAGGGGTTGCTCCTGTGTAGGCACTATGCATGGTGTCGTGTCAGTCCAGTCCTACTGGGAAAGATGCCGCAAATCAGGGCTTTTCTTTTGGTAGAGCAAACAATTGCTTCATAATGGGTGCGCTCGCAACCATTTACCTCCTCATTTACTTCGATAACTCATGCACGTCCTCCTCGTCGAAGACGACGCCGTCCTGGCCGATGGCCTGACCCGCACCCTGCAGGGACACGGCATGCAGGTCGAACTGGCGACCGATGGCCTCCAGGCCGACGCCCAATTACAGCGCAATCCTCCGCAAGTGGCTGTCCTCGATATCGGCCTGCCCGGCATCGACGGCTTCGAAGTCGTGCGCCGCCTGCGTGCGCGCGGCGATACCACCCCCGTGCTGCTGTTGACCGCGCGCGACGCCATCGAAGACCGCGTGCGCGGCCTCGAACTGGGCGCCGACGACTACCTGGTAAAACCCTTCGCCACGCCTGAACTGGTGGCCCGCATCCGCGCGCTGGCCCGGCGCAACGCCCCGAAGACCGGCATCCTCACGCTCGGCAACCTGGTCTTCGATTCCGGCGCCCGGCGCGCGCGCGTCAACGACCGCGCGCTCGAGCTGTCGGCGCGCGAATGGGCGGTGCTCGAATACCTGCTGCAGCAGGCGGGGCGGGTAGTCTCGAAGCAGCAGATCATCGACACCATCGCGCCCTGGGGCGAGGACTTGACCCTGAATGCCGTCGAAGTCTATGTCTCGCGCCTGCGCCTGAAACTCGATGGCGCCGGCCTCGCGCTGCGTACGATCCGCGGGTTCGGCTACCTGCTGGAAGCGGCCGCCAGCGAATGAGCAGCATCCGGGTCAGGCTCCTGAAATGGCTGGTCGGCCCGATCCTGGTCGTCAACCTGGGCGCCGCCGCGCTGACCTATCTGCTGGCCTGGACCCCGGCCCAGCTGGCATTCGACGAAGGATTGCGCCTGGACGCCGCCACCCTGGCCGCCCGTGTCCGTGTCGGCGGCGCGCCCGCGCTGGCGTCGACTGGCGCCGACAGACTCTCGGGCGAATCGAGCTGGGCCGCCCTGCACGATGCGCAAGGCAGGCTGCTGGCCGGTTCGCCTGAGCTGCCCGGCGCCCGGCGTACCCGCATGCTGGATGCGCGCCTGAACGGCGAGCCGGTGCGGGTGGCCGTGGCCGAGGTGCCGGGCTCGAACGGGCAGCACGTCAGCCTGGCGCGCACCACGCGTGCGCGGCAAGGCGTGCAGGCGGCGATCGTGCGCTCGCTGGTGCTGCTCGAAGTGCTGTTCAGCCTGGCGTTGGTGGGCCTGGTCTGGTTTTCGGTCGGGAACGGCCTGGCGCCGCTGGCCCGCCTGCGCGCCCGGCTCGACGCCCGCGGCAGCAGCGACCTGGCGCCGATCCTGGACACCGGCATGCCGCGCGAACTGGTGCCCGTGGTCGACGCCTTCAATGCCTTATTGGGCCGCATCGAACTGGGCGCGCGCGCGCAGGACGAATTTCGCGCCAACGTCGCGCACCAGCTGCGCACGCCCCTGGCCGGGCTGCGCCTGCAGCTCGAGTGGCTGGCCGCGCGCCACGCGCAGGAGCCCGAGACGCGGCACTCGGTCGAACTGATGCTGCAGGCGAACGAGCGCATGATCCGCCAGACCAACCAGCTGCTCTCGCTCGAACGCGCCGAACCGAACCGCTTTGCGCGTGCGCGCCTGGCGCCTCTCGACCTGTCGGCGCTGGTGGCCGAGAGCGTCCAGCATTTCGTCGAGCAGGCGGCCAGGCGCGACATCGACCTCGGTTTCGAACTTGACCGGGCGAGCGTGCAGGGCGACCGTTTCCTGCTGCGCGACCTGGTCGACAACCTGGTCGACAACGCGCTGCGCTATACGCCGCGCGGCGGGCGCGTGACTGTCGGCTGCGCCGCGCTCTCTAGCGGCGGCGCCATGCTGCGGGTCGAGGACAACGGTCCCGGCATTCCCGCGCACCTGCGCGGCCAGGTCTTCGAGCGCTTCGTGCGCCTCGACGAAGGCACCCATGGCAGCGGCCTGGGCCTGGCGATCGTGCGCGACATCGCCAACCTGCACGGCGCCGAGCTGACGCTATCGGACGCGAAAGAGGGCGGCGCCGTCTTCACCGTCGCCTTCCCCTAGTTTCTACTGTCAGCTTCCTGTCAGCATTTCCTCAGGGAAATGCAAGCTTGCTGCGTTACTATTCTCCCAAGGCAACTTTTATTTCCGGTGCGCTGGCCTTGCAGCGGCCTCTTTACCCTCGGGAACCGACATGAAACCTCAGGCTGGCTTCACGCTCATCGAACTCATGATCACGATCGCCATCGTCGGCATCCTGTCGGCGATCGCCATCCCGAATTACGGCAGCTATGTGCTGCGCACGCGCCTGACGGATGCCTATTCGGGCCTGGCCGGCGTGCAGCCCGCGGCCGAGCAGCACTGGGCGAACACCAACAGCTACGCCGGCTTCACGGCCTTGCCGGCCAATACCGAGAACTTCACCTTCGCCGTCGCCAATGCCAGCGAGAGCGCCTACTCGATCACGGCCACCGGCAAGAACGCGACCCTCGGCTTTGTCTTCACGATCGACCATAACGGCCAGCGCGCCACGACCGGCGTGCCGTCCGGCTGGACCGCGAGCGCCAGCTGCTGGGTGCGCGACAAGGGCGGGAAGTGCAGCCAATGAGGCAGCCAATGAGGCAGCCAATGAGGCAGCGCGTGCGCCCGGCGGCAATGCGCGGCTTCACCTTGCTCGAAGCCCTGGTCGCCCTGGCCATCATGGGCGTCGTGGTCTCGATCGGCATGCCGAGCATGAGCAACTGGATCTATGCCGGCAAGGTGGCCGCCGCAGGCCAGTTCTATGCCGAGGGCTTCGCCATGGCGCGCAACCAGGCGCTGACCCAGAACGGCACCAGCCGCCTGGTGCTGAGCGCAAATCCGACGAATGGCCAGTTCGACTGGCGCATCGACATCTGCTTCCCGCGCTCGAACAATCCCTGCAACGAGATCAGCGAGAACTGGTCGACCACGACCGCCGCGGCAACCGATGACCCGAAAGGCGTGAACGGTTTCAAGTCGCTGCTGCGGCGCGCCGACGCGCTGCCGCCGGCGGCCGAACTGGCCCAGTCGACCGGTGAAGACAATGCGCGCGCCGTCTATTTCACGCCGCTCGGCTGGGTCGATCCCGCGATCGGCCCGCGCCTCGAGCGCATCGACATGAAACCGGCCGGCAAGAAGACCGGCGCCGCCCCCGAGACCGCGATCGTGCTGACGCTGGCCGGGAACGCCATCCGCTGCAAGCCGCTCGTTGCCGCCAACGACCCCTACAGGTGCCCGCCATGAACATGATCCCGAAGCGCCGCCAGGACGGCGTCGCCCTGCTCGAGGCGCTGCTCGCCGCGGTCCTGCTGGCCATCGGCTTGCTCGGCACGATCGGCCTGCAGGCGCGCGCCCATTCGGCCCTGCTTGATGCCGGCATGCGCGCCGAGGCGACGATTGCCGCCGAACGCCTGATCGGCATGATGAGCACCGACGCCCAGAAGCTCGACGACTACAAGCTGGCGGCCGGCGGCACGCCCGGCGCGCGCCTGGCGCCCTGGCACAGCGCCACCAAAAAAAGCATTCCCGGCGCGCAGGTCGTCATCAGGATCGCCCCGGCCAGCCTGTCCTTTCCCGCCGTCGTGACGGTCTCGATCAGCTGGCAGCGCAAGGCGGGCGCCCAGGCCAACACGCACACCGTCAACGCCTACATCTAGGAGCCGGCATGCGACCCATTTCCTCAAGCGCGCAGGGCTTCTCGGTGGTCGAGCTGCTCGTGAGCGTGGCCATCGGCCTGCTGGCGCTGGTATTCGCGACGCGCCTGATCACGGGCTCCGAGCAGAGCAAGCAATCGGCGCTCGGCGGCTCGGACGCGATGCAGAACGGGATGCTGGCGATGTTCTCGGTCAGTAACGACGCCAGCCAGGCCGGCTTCGGCCTGAACGACCCGATCATCATCGGCTGCAATACGCGCTTTACCGACAATGCCGGTTTCATGCTGGCACAGGCGCCGCGCGGCGGCGCCGTCATTCGCCCGCTGGCGCCGGCCATCATCGTATCGAACGGCACCGCGCCCGACGTCATCAGCCTGTACTCCGGCAGTTCCGTCACCGGCACCGGCACCATGCGCCTGGCGACCGACTACGGCGGCGGCACGCGCCTGGACACCGACCGCCTGCCGTACGGCTTCGCCGTCGGCGACGTGGTCGTGGTCGCGCCCGAGGACCGCATCGGCGACTGCGCGCTGGCCCAGATCTCGGCCCCGCCGAACGGCAATCCCTGGGTGATGGTGGGCGGCGGCGCCAATTTCCGCTACAACACCGGCGCGCTCGGCCCCTCGTTCAAGGGCAGCCGGGCGCGCATCTTCAACCTGGGACCGGCCGCTACGCTGTCGCTGCACACCTGGTCGGTCAACAACGGCTTCCTGCGCCTGCGCTCGACCGACATGGAGGGATCGAGCGCGACGCCCGCCACGGTGGCCGACAACATCGTCTCGATCAAGGCCCAATACGGCTTCGACCTGCGCAACGGCGACACTTTCAAGAAACGCAAAAGCATGCAGGTGGGGCGCTGGTCGACCACGATGATCGATGCCGACGCAAACGGCGTGACCGGCAGCCCGGGCGACTACGAACACCTGGCCGCACTGCGTATTGCCGTTGTCGCGCGCAGCAAGACGCGCGAGCGCCCGAACGCGGCCGGCGCCTGCAGCGCCACCACCAGCTTGCCGACCGTGTTCGCCACCGACGAACCGGAAGGGGTGACGCCCGTCCCCATGAGCGTGGACGTGGCCGTGGCGAACGACAGCGCCGACTGGCGCTGCTACCGCTACCGCGTGTTCGAAACCATCGTCGCGCTGCGCAACGCGGGCTGGAAACCATGATGAAACGATCCCTGCACACCCAGTCCGGCATCGCCTTGCCGGTCATGCTGGTCATCCTCCTGGTGATGCTCATCTCGAGCATCTACCTGCTCAAGTCGAGCAACACGACGACGCTCACGGCCTCGAACCTGGCCTACGATTCGGCCCAGAGCCGGGCCGTCGACTTCGGCCTGCACGAAGCCTACCGCTGGCTCGAGACTACATCGGTCGGCAACAAGGACCGGCTCGACACGGACGCCGCGGACTCCGGCTACAGCGCCACCTACGACACCACCCAGGGTGTGCGCACGCCCGCCTTCTGGACCCGCTCGCGCATTGTCAACGTGGGCAACCAGCGCGTCGAATTCGCCATCCACCGCATGTGCGACCTGCCGCTGCCGTACAACGACAAGGACAACAACTGCATCCAGACCAGCGACAACCCGCTGGCCAGCGGTGCGCCGCTGGCGGTCGGGGCCAGCAATGCGATCTCGACGCCACGCTACGCAGAGGTGCCGCGCGTGCACTACCTGATCACCGCACGCATGGACGGCGCGCGCGGCGGCAATGTCGTCAACCAGTTGGTGGTGCTGATCGGCGGCTGACGCCGCCCACCGAATCGAGGCCCCCGGGCCAATGAAATGGAAACACGCATGAATCGTCTTCTCTCGTATCGCCTTCTCGCATTCGTCCCGCTCCTGCTGGCGCTGCTGGCTCCGGCCGTCCAGGCCGGCCCGACCGCGATCTCCCAGCTGCCGCTGCTGAACATCACCGGTACCGGCACGGTCAAGCCGAACCTGATGCTCCTGTACGATAACTCGGGCTCGATGACGAGCACCTTCACCCCCGACTACGTCGACGACACCAGCACCTGCCGCTCGCGCGCGACCATGGCCGGCGGCACGCGCGGCTGCCGCATCGGCGATCCGCCCTTCGCCAGCCCGGACTTCAACAAGCAGTACTACAACCCGAAGGTGCGCTACCTGCCGCCGGTCACCAGCACCGGCGTGCCCTTCGAATCGATGACGCGCGCTTATACCACCGCCTGGACCTCGGTCACGACCGATGCCTTCAACGTCGACAACACCGACCTGCTTGGCGCCGATGTCAGCAAGACCAACCTGGTGACGGGCTTCCCCGACCTGCGCTGGTGCGACGGCAGCGGCAACTGCAGCGCCAACAGCAACGGCTACGCCTACCCGAACGACGTGCGCACGACGGCCCAGTCCTTCCTTGCCAATCCTTACTACTACACGATCAACGTCGCCGAATACTGCACCGACGCCACCCTGACCAATTGCCGCGTCACCGCTGTCAACGCGCCGGCGCCGGCCGGCTATCCGGAACCTGCGCGCGTGCGCTGGTGCGACAGCCGGGCTCTCACCAATTGCCAGGCCAAGTACGTCGGCGCCTTTAAATACCCGCGCTATTCCGACCCGGCGCGCAACCCCGACTGGTACGGCACCATCACCATCGGCGCCTCGAGCTATGCCAATGCGATGCGCATCGACAGCGTCTCGGTGGTCGAGCCGACCGGCACCTTCACCCTCACCAACACGGCCGTTACCGCCTCGGGCGGCACCAACAGCGCCACCAAGCAAGCCGCGGTAGCCAATGCGCTGGCTGCCTCGATCATCGCCAAAACCGGTCTCGCGGCCCAGTACACGGCCTGCGTGCGCACGCCGACCGTGTCGGGCGTGCCGGCCTGTTCGAGCTTCGGCATCACCCTCGACAGCACCGCCATGGTCGCCGTCGTGCCGATCAGCTGCCCGGCGGGCACGAGCAGCAAGGCGGTCGGTCCCTGCACCCTGGTGTCGGACGGCAGCCGCGCCGGGCGCGACCTGATCGTCAATTCCGGCGCCTCGGTGACTGCGCTCCTGACCGTGACCGGCACCACGAACGCCAGCAAGAACCAGGTCCTGAACGGGATTACCTTCGGCGGCGTCCAGCTGTTTTCCGGCACCCTCACCTTGTCGAAAGGCGTGAATTCCAGCGCGGTGGCGCTGGCCATCAAGACCAAGATCGGCACCGGCGGCGCAGTGCGCGCCTATGTCGGCGGCAACAACGTGACGCCGATGTGCGAAGCCGCGGCCAGCAACGTCGTCTGCCTGGTCACCGATTCGCTCGACGCCGACGGCGACAACATCGCCCTCGGCGCGCTCTCGAACAACACCGCGAGCAAGACGACTTACCTGAGCTTTTCCAGCACCGTCGGCGTGTCCGACGGCGTGCCGAGCGCCGTGACGCCGCTGGGCGCCTCGGTATTCGTGCGCACCGACATCGTCGCGACCCGCACCAGCTACCCGAAAGTGGCGGCGCGCACGGACTGCGCGGGAACGAGCTGCACCTATGACGAAGAGATGACCAATTTCGCCAACTGGTACGCCTACTACAAGACGCGCAACCAGATGATGAAGACCGCCGTCGGCCAGGCCTTCCAGCCGATCAACGACAACTACAACGTCGGCATCGTGTCGCTGTCGGTGGCCGCTGCCGAAGGCACGATGAAAGCGCCCAAGCCTTTCGCGGGTTCCTCGCGCACCGCCTGGTACAGCGCGCTGTACGGCATGTCGCCCAGCGGCTCGACGCCGATCCGCACGGCCCTGCATTCGATCGGCAAGATGTACGCGAACCGCGCGCCGTACAACTACTCGACCGGCAACGAGGTGATCCAGTACCCGTGCCAGCAGAACTTCACCTTCGTCACCACCGACGGCTACTGGAACGGCGCAGCTGCCGCGGACGTGGTCAGCAACGACAACGTCGAGAGCTCGGCGCGCTTCTGCTCGCGTGCCAAGGGCTGCGTCGACCCGCGCAGCCAGACCGGCAATTCGCTGGCCGACGTCGCCCTGTACTGGTACAACGGCGGCTCCAACGAAGCGGGCAAATCGCTGCGCTACGACTTAGAGAACTGGACCGACGTCGACGGCCTGGTGGCCGCGGCCGCGGGCGAAAACACGCGCCTGCACATGAACACCTACACGCTCGGCCTGGGCGTGGACGGCCTCATGACCTACGATCCGAAGTACGACACGGCCCCGAAGACCGGCAGCGACTTCCACAAGCTGCTCACCGGCGCCACCGGCTGCCCATGGAACAACGGCGGCACCTATGTCTGGCCGAATCCGAGCACCGAAGACAATACAGCCGGCGTCACCTACCAGTCGCGGGTCGACGACCTCTGGCACGCGGCCATCAATGGCCACGGCAAGTACTTCAGTGCCTCCGATCCGCTGCAGGTGATCGAGGGCCTGCGCGCGGCCCTGTCGAACATCGAAATCCGGATCGGCGCCGCCGCCGCGGCCGCCACCTCGACCCCGAACGTTTCGCAGGCCGACAACGACATCTTCGCCGCCACCTTCACCACGGTGCGCTGGTTCGGCGAACTGCAGGGCAAGAAGATCAATATCTTTACCGGTGCGATCGAACCGAAGGCAACCTGGAACTCGTCGGAGATCGTCGGGCGCAAGGTGGCTGCCGACACGGACCAGCGCCGCATCCTGATGCTGGACGTGGAAACTGGCGGGTTGAAGAACTTCGACTTCCTCGAAATGACCACCGCCGAGCAGGCCTGGTTCAAGGACAAGTGCAGCCTGCTGGCGCAATGCCCGACGCTCTCGGTCGCCGACCGCGCGACCGTCAACAAGGGCAAGACCATCGTCGACTGGCTGCGCGGCCAGCAGCAGCATGCCAACGATGTCGTGCTGCGCGCCTACTCGAAGACGGCCACCACCCCGGCGGGCCTGGCGGCGCCGCTGCCGATCGTGCTGGGCGATATCGCGTCCTCCAAGCCGGCCTACCTGCGCGACCCGCGCAAGGCCTATCCCTACGAGGACTATTTCACCTACCAGCAGGATAACCAGGACCGCAAGCCGACCGTGTTCGTCGGCGCCAACGACGGCATGCTGCACGCGTTCAACGCCCAGACCGGCGAAGAGCTCTGGGCTTACGCGCCGCGCATCACCATGAAGAAGCTGGCCGTCCAGGCCAGCACCACCTATTCGACCAGCCACCAGTTCACCGTCGACGGCTCGCCCGAAGTGGCGGACGTGAAGATCGGCGGCACATGGCGCTCGGTGCTGGTGGCCGGCCTGAATGCGGGCGGGCGCGGCTTCTATGCGCTCGACGTCACCAATCCGGACGAGCCGACCGCGCTGTGGGAATTGTGCGCCGACCCGGCCGTGTGCAGTGGCGACAATTTCGACGCCGACCTTGGCCTGTCCTTCGGCAGCGCCCAGATCGGCACCTGGAAGGGCAGCGACCAGGTCGAGCGCTGGGTTGCCTTCCTGAGCTCGGGCTATAACAACATTCCGGGCACCGACGGCGTCGCCGGCGGCAACGGCAAGGGCTATCTGTATGTCGTCGACATCGCCAGCGGCAGGGTACTCTCGAAAATCACGACCGGCTCGGGCGACACCACCACGCCGTCGGGCTTCGCGCGCTTCACGGCGGTCTCGGAAAACCCGCATACTGATCCGCTGGTGACCCATGTGTACGGCGGAGACAACCTGGGCCAGATGTGGCGTTTCGACTTCACCAAGCCGGGCGCCACGACGCTGGTCAAGATGGGCGACGCCGGCGTGAAACAGCCGGTCACCACCCGTCCCGACGTGACAATGTGCCAGGTCGACGGCACCAGCGCCGACGGCACCGAGAGCCGCACGCTGCAGCGGGTGGTCGCCTTCGGCACCGGACGCCTGCTCGATACGGCCGATATCGGCAATATCGACGTCCAGAGCACCTATGTGCTCAAGGATACGGGCCTGCCGATCAGTGCGGCCGCATGGCGCGGCACCTCCACCATGGCCAGGCAGAGCCTGGCGAAGGTCCCGGGCACGACCACCGCCTACACGATCAACGGCGTCAAGATCGACCTGGCGACCCAGCAGGGCTGGTACATGGACTTCAACCAGAACGCAGGCGAACGCGTCAACCTCGACCCGCAGATCATCTACGGCGCCCTGAACATCGTGACGAATACGCCAAGCTCCTCGTCGAGCTGCAAGGTGGGCGGCACCAGCAATGTCTACCAGATCAATATCTGCACCGGAGCGCCGCTGACCTCGATCACGGTCGACGGCGCGGGCGGCACGGATGGCAGCGGCGGCGGCGGCACGGGCAGCGGCACCTCGGTCATGATCGCGGGCCATACGCTGTCGAATTCGGCGGCGGCCGTCGGTTCGATCATTATCACTCTGCCAAAAGGCAATGCGCGCCAGATCACGACGAATGCCGACGGCAGCATGGGCGACGGCGCGGTGCACGGGGCCATTTCGGCCGCGGCCCAGCGCGGCGGCTGGCGCCGCGTGCGCGAATAAGCGGGGCAGGCAAGCTGCCAGGATGGAAACACGGAGGGGCCGGCGCCGAAAGCGCCGGCCCCTTCTGCATTCTATTCACACGATCGGCCCCGGAATCGGTAAAATCGAGGGTTTTCTTTATCCGGGCTAAGGCCTCGACTATGTCCAACGATCCTGACATCCTCGCTAGCGAGCTTCCTGGCACCGATGCGCCCGAGACCGCAGTTGGTGCGCGGCCGGCCGCCGTCGCGCGCGAAGTGGCGCGCCGCCGCACCTTCGGCATCATTTCCCACCCCGATGCGGGTAAAACCACGCTGACCGAGAAGCTGCTGCTGTTCTCGGGCGCGATCCAGCTCGCCGGTACCGTCAAGGGCCGCAAGAGCGGCCGCCACGCGACCTCCGACTGGATGGACATCGAGAAGCAGCGCGGCATTTCGGTCGCCTCCTCGGTGATGCAGTTCGAATTCCGCGACCACGTCATCAACCTGCTCGACACTCCGGGCCACCAGGACTTCTCGGAAGACACCTACCGCGTGCTGACCGCCGTCGACTCGGCGCTGATGGTGATCGACGCGGCCAAGGGCGTGGAGACGCAGACCATCAAGCTGCTCGAAGTCTGCCGCATGCGCAACACGCCGATCGTCACCTTCATGAACAAGCTCGACCGCGAAACGCGCGATCCGCTGGAATTGTTGGACGAACTCGAGTCGGTCCTGAAGATCGAATGCGCGCCGGTGACATGGCCGATCGGCATGGGCAAGAATTTCCGCGGCGTGTATCACCTGCTGAACGACGAGATCATGCTGTTCAAGGCCGGTGAAGAGAAGGCCGACGGCGCCTTCGAGATCCTGAAAGGCATCGACAACCCGAAGCTGGCCGAGATGTTCCCGCTCGAGATCGAGCAGCTGAAAATGGAAGTGGAACTGGTCCACGGCGCCTCGCATCCGTTCGACCTCGAACGCTTCCTGGCCGGCATCCAGACCCCGGTCTTCTTCGGTTCGGCGATCAACAACTTCGGCGTGCGCGAAATCCTCTCGGCGCTGGTCGACTGGGCCCCGGGGCCGCGCGAGCGCGACGCCACGGTGCGTTCGGTGGAACCCGCCGAGCCGAAGTTCTCGGGTTTCGTCTTCAAGATCCAGGCCAACATGGACCCGGCCCACCGCGACCGCATCGCTTTCCTGCGCGTGTGCTCGGGGCGTTTCGAAAAGGGCATGAAGGTCAAGCACCTGCGGCTGGGACGCGAAGTGAAGCTGTCGTCGGTGGTGACCTTCATGGCCTCTTCGCGCGAGCAGGTCGAAGAGGCGTATGCGGGCGACATCATCGGCCTGCCGAACCACGGCAACATGCAGATCGGCGACAGCTTCTCTGAAGGCGAGATGCTGACCTTCACCGGCATCCCGTACTTCGCGCCTGACCTGTTCCGCACAGTGCGCATCAGGAATCCGCTGAAGATGAAGCAGCTCCATAAAGGCTTGCAGCAGCTGGGCGAGGAGGGCGCGGTCCAGGTCTTCAAGCCGGTGCTGGGCTCGGACCTGATCCTGGGCGCGGTCGGCGTGCTGCAGTTCGAAGTGGTTGCGAGCCGCCTGCTCAATGAATACGGCGTGGACGCTGTCTTCGAAGGATCGAGCATCAGCAGCGCGCGCTGGGTGTCGTCCGACGACAAGAAGTCGCTGTCGGACTTCGAGACGCAGCTCGGCCACAACGTGGCCTATGACGCGGCCGGCAACCTGGCCTACCTGGCCACGTCCGGCGTGAACCTGCGCCTGACGCAGGAACGCTGGCCGAAGCTGACCTTCCACGCGACGCGCGAGCACGCGGCGAAGCTGGGGTAATTCCCGCTGTGGCGACAAGCAGGCCGGCGATCAAGCCGGCCTTTTTTTCGTCGCGATCACGGCTGTGCCGCGCTCTCGATGCTGGTGACGATCTGGTTCGCCACCGTCCCGTCGGGCTGCGTCACGCGCAACTGCACCGGCAGCCAGTGGCGTTCGGGCGCAAGCCACAACTCCACGCGGGCCTCGCCTGCCGGCGCCAGCTGCGCCAGGCGCACGGTGGCCAGCACGCCGGCCGGCGTGCTCAATTCTTCATTGCCCACCACCTGCCAGCGCACGATGCGCGCGCCGCTGCTGCCCGCTACCACGATGTCGATCGTCTCCTGCACCTGGTCCGGCTCCGCCAGCCCGATGCCGGCCAGCTGCATCAGCACCGAGGCGCGGTCCTGGCTGCCCAGGCGCAGCGGCTCGCTGGCGGCGAGGGGCCCGTGCTCGATGCGGCGCGCTTCGCGGTTGAAACGGGTCATTTGCGTGCCGCCGGCGGCGCCGGCTTCGCTGGCCTGGCTTGGTGCGATGCCGGCGTCGTCGCCGCCGCCTTCGCTCTCCAGCAGCCCAAGCACGCCTTCGATGCGCAGGCGGTAGGCGCCGTCGGTCTCTGCCCACACCAGTTGCGCCGCTTCGCCGGCGCTGGCCGGCTGCCCGGGCGCGTTGCGCGTCACCGCATAGGTGAGGGTGGCCGAAGGCGGCAGGCGCACGCGGTAGCGGCCCGGCATTTGCAGCGGTGCGATGCCGGACGTGGCGGCGGGAGGCGGCGCGGCGGGGGTGTCCGCCGCGGCGTTCGATGCGGGTGCGATGGGTGTGGACGGCGGCAGCGCCGGCGCCTCGGCCGCTGCCTGCACAGGCGCCGGGGCAGGGGGTGGCAAGGCCGCCGGTGCGACTCCATCCGGCCGCGCGCGTACAAGACGCAGCGCTACCGGCGTGCCAATGACCGCCGGCGCGGGCGCCCACAGGCCATCGATCAGGACAAGCGCGAACAGGTGCAACAGCAGGGAAAGCCCGACCCACGCCGCCAGGCGCCGGTGCCGGGCCAGGTGGACGGCAATCTTCATGGCGCTAGTGTCACCGACCTGTCTGCAATTGTCCACCTGCGGGAAGGTGTTGATGCCGCGCAAAGGGGTGCCCATGGCGATGCCTTAGATTGGTCAATGCGTTAGAGAAATATCGCGCACTCTCGACTTGCGAGGCCCCCATGCACAAGCACCAGCGTTGTCAAGCCGCGGCGGTTCTTCCTGCCGCCTTTCCTTTCCTGTTCGAGGAGCGCTGAAATGCTGTCGCGCCTGAAGATCGGTCCCAAACTGCTGCTCGCGCCCGGCGTCGTGCTGGTGCTGCTGGTCCTGCTGTCCTCCGGCGCCTGGTATGCGATGGTGCGCCAGAACGCCCTGCTGGAAGACATCGTCGGGCGCCGCGCCGCCCACATGCGCGCCGCCAGCGACGTGGTATTCACGGCCCAGCGCGGGCATGCCGAAATCTACCAGCTGCAGACCTGGATCGGCGGCAGCTTCCCGAAAAGCCGGATCGAGCCCCTGATCCGCGACATCCACCGCCAGCATGCGCTGACCAGCTCCGGCCTGCAGCAGCTCTCGCGCATGACGCCCCCGCAGGGCGACGAGCGCCGCTTCGTCGACGGCGCCGCTTCCGCCTACGCGCGCTATATCCGCGCCGTGGTCGACGTGATCGAACTGGCGCGCGACGACCAGTCGATCAGTGCGAATGCGATGAGCAAGGCCGAAGGCGCCTTTGCCGACGTGGCCCAGCGGCTCAACGCGCTGGCCCAGCTGGAACAATCGCTGTCGCAGGAGGCGTCGAACAGCGCCGCCGAGGAGTTCCGCGCCATGACCTGGCTGATGCCCTTCGTGATCGTGCTGGCGATCGGCGTCTCGCTGCGCATCACTGTGGCCGTTCGCGGCGCGCTGCTGAGCGAGATCCGCAGCATCGGCGCGGCCGCCGTCGACCTGGCCAGCGGCGACCTGACGGTCAAGGACCGCGTGTATGGCAACGACGAGATCGCGGAAACCTCGCGCGCCCTGAACGCCAGCATCCGCAACCTGAACGCGACGCTGCGCACCATCCTCGAATCGGCACGCTCAATCGGCTCGGCCTCGCGCGACCTGGCCCTCGGCAACCTGAACCTCACCACGCGCGCCGTGTTTCGCGCCAATTCGCTCGAGCACACGGCCTCCTCGATGCAGGAGCTGGCCGCCACCGTCAACCTCACCGCCGACAGCGCGCAGGCGGCCAACCGCCTGGCCGAATCGGCGTCGAACGTCGCCCAGCATGGCGGCAGCGTGACCGAGCGCCTGGTGACGACGATGGCGACCGTGAAGGGCAGCGCCTGCCGGGTCGGCGAGATCACCCAGCAGATCGATGCGATCGCCGTCGAAACCGGCACCCTGGCCCTGAACGCGGCCCTGGAAGCGGCCCGCGTGGGGGAGCGCGGGCGCGAGTTCGCGCTGGTGGCGGGGGAAGTGCGTTCGCTGGCCCTGCGCACCGGGAACGCGGCGCGCGAGATCCGCGAGCTGATCGAGCGGTCGGTGGCCGAGATCGAGGGCGGCACCGCCTTTGCCGCGCAGGCCGGCAGCAGCATGGCGACCATCGCGGTGTCGGTGCAGCAGGTGGGCGACATCATCAACCAGATCAGTTCAGCCAACGCCGAGCAGGCCAGCGGGTTGTCGGAAGTGAGCGACGCCATCGTGCAGATGGACCAGGTCACGCAGCGCAATTCCTCGCTGGTGGAAGAGGCGGCCGAAGCGGCGCGCACCCTGCAGATGCAGGCCTTGACCTTGTCGAAGGCGGTGGCGACCTTCCGGCTGGACGAAGCCGTGCTGCCGCCGGAACCGCCGCCGCGCCAGTCGAGCGTGGCCGAACCCGACATGCGCGAGGTGCTCAAGGATGGGCGGCGCGATGCCAGCACGGCGCCGAAGGTGGAGCGGCGCAAGGTCCCCAGGCCGCATTTAAGGTTGGCGTCGCGCAGGGATTGAGTTGTCGATTGGTCGCCGCAAAGCGCGCAAAAAAAAGCGGCGCAGGGATCACTCCCCACGCCGCCCTTCACTTCACGCGATGACGATTACTCGTAATCGCTGATCGGTGCGCAACCGCAGAACAGATTGCGGTCGCCATACACGTTGTCCGCACGGCCCACCGGCGGCCAGTACTTCTTCTTGCGCAGCGAAGCCACCGGGAAGGCAGCCACTTCGCGCGAATAGGTGTGCTGCCAGTCGTCGGCAGTCACCACTTCCGCCGTGTGCGGCGCGCCCTTCAAAGGATTGTCCATCTTGTCGTACTCGCCGCGCTCGACCTTGACGATCTCGGCGTGGATCGTGATCATCGCCTCGATGAAGCGGTCGATCTCGATCTTCGATTCCGACTCGGTCGGCTCGATCATCAGCGTGCCCGGCACCGGGAAGCTCATGGTCGGGGCGTGGAAACCGAAGTCCATCAGACGCTTGGCGACGTCTTCGTTGCTGATACCGGTCTTGTCCTGCAGCGGACGCAGGTCGATGATGCACTCGTGCGCGACCAGGCCGTCGTGGCCGGTGTAGAGCACCGGGTAGTGCGGGGCCAGGCGGCGCGCGATGTAGTTGGCGTTCAGGATCGCCATCTCGGTCGCGGCGGTCAGGCCTTCGGCGCCCATCATCGCGATGTACATCCACGAGATCGGCAGGATCGAGGCCGAGCCGTAAGGCGCCGCGCTGACCGCGCCAATGCCGTCTTCGCTGCGCACATAGCCGGTCGAACGCTGGTTCGGCAGGAAGGGCGCCAGGTGGGCGCCGACGCCGATCGGGCCGACGCCGGGACCGCCGCCGCCGTGCGGGATGCAGAAGGTCTTGTGCAGGTTCAGGTGGCTCACATCCCCGCCGAAGGCGCCCGGCGCTGCCACGCCGACCAGCGCGTTCATGTTGGCGCCGTCGATATAGACCTGGCCGCCGTGCGCGTGGACGATCTCGCACAGTTCCTGGATGCCTTCTTCGAACACGCCGTGGGTCGACGGGTAGGTGACCATCACGCAGGCCAGGTTGGCGCTGTGCTGCTCGGCCTTTTTCTTCAGGTCGGCCAGGTCGACGTTGCCGTTCTCGTCGCAGGCGGTGACGACCACCTGCATGCCGACCATGTTGGCCGATGCCGGGTTGGTGCCGTGGGCCGAGGACGGGATCAGGCAGATGTTGCGGTGGCCTTCGCCGCGCGACTGGTGGTATTTCTGGATGACCAGCAGGCCCGCGTATTCTCCCTGTGAGCCGGCGTTCGGCTGCAGCGAAATGGCGGCATAGCCGGTGACGGCGCACAGCATTTCTTCGAGTTGGCAGATCATCTGGCGGTAGCCGACGGTCTGGTCATCCGGAGCGAACGGGTGGATGCTGGAGAACTCGGGCCAGGTGACCGGGATCATTTCCGAGGTCGCGTTCAGCTTCATCGTGCAGGAACCGAGCGGAATCATGGTGCGGTCGAGCGCCAGGTCCTTGTCGGCCAGGCCGCGCAGGTAGCGCAGCATTTCGTGCTCGGCGTGGTAGCGGTGGAAGGTCGGGTGCGTCAGGAAGGCGCTGGTGCGGGCCAAGGTCGACGGAAAAGCGTCAGCCGCATCCTTGTCCAGTTCCTCGACGCTTGGGACGGCCGCGCCATTCGCGAAGATCGAGAACAGCAGCTCCAGGTCTTCACGGGTCGTGGTTTCGTCCAGCGACAGGCCGACGTGGCCGTCGTCGACGCGGCGCAGGTTCACACCGGCCTCGTTGGCGGCGGCGTGCAGCTCGCCGGCGCGGTCGGTCTTGACCGTCAGCGTATCGAAGAAGCTGTCGTTCGCCAGCGCATAACCCATCTGCTTCAGGCCAGTGGCCAGGATGCCGGTCATGCGGTGCACGCGATTGGCGATGCGGGTGAGGCCGTCCGGGCCGTGGTAGACCGCGTACATGCCGGCCATGACGGCCAGCAGCACCTGGGCGGTACAGATGTTCGAGGTCGCCTTTTCGCGGCGGATGTGCTGCTCGCGCGTCTGCAGCGCCAGGCGCAGGGCCGACTGGCCCTGGGCGTCGACCGTGACGCCGACCAGGCGGCCCGCCATCGAGCGCTTGAATTCGTCGCGGGTGGCCAGGTAGCCGGCGTGCGGGCCGCCGAAACCGAGCGGCACGCCGAAGCGCTGGCTGTTACCGACGACCACGTCCGCGCCCCATTCGCCCGGCGGCGTGAGCATGGTGAGGGCCAGCAGGTCGGCCGCGACCACGATCATGGCGCCGGCCGCGTGCAGCTTTTCGCAGGCGACACGGTAGTCGCGCACTTCGCCGTTCACGCCCGGGTATTGCAGCAGCACGCCGAAGCAGGTTTCGTCCAGCGACTCGACGTCGGCGGCGGCGATCACGCGCACTTCGACGCCGATCGGTTCGGCGCGCGTCTTGACCACTTCCAGGGTCTGCGGCAGCACGTCGTCGGCCACGTAGAAGACCTTCGAGGCCGACTTGCCGACGCGCTGGATCAGCGTCATCGCTTCGGCGGCGGCGGTGCCTTCGTCGAGCATCGACGAGTTGGCGATGCCCATGCCGGTCATGTCGGTGATCATCTGCTGGAAGTTCAGGATCGCTTCCAGGCGGCCCTGCGAGATCTCCGGCTGGTACGGGGTGTAGGCGGTGTACCAGGCCGGGTTCTCGAAGATGTTGCGCAGGATGACAGCCGGCGTGTGGGTGCCGTAATAGCCCTGGCCGATGACCGACTTCATCACCTTGTTTTTCGAGGCGATGGCTTTCAATTTGGCCAGCGCGGCCTGTTCCGGCAGCGGCTCGAAGAACTGGCCCAGGTCGAGCTTGTCCTTGCGGCGGATGTTGGCGGGAACGACGGCGTCGATCAGCGCGGCGCGCGTTGCGTAGCCGAGGGTCGACAGCATCGCCGCTTCTTCCGCGGTCGATGGGCCGATGTGGCGCGGGATGAAGGAATCGCGCTCTTCAAGTTGGGTGAGGCTGGTGCGGGTCATGGTGGTGGCCAAAAAGAGGTGACGGGACGGGCGGGACCGGCCGGACTAAAGAAGGAAGATGGGGAAGGACGGTGACAAACCAAGCTTGCGGCGCGCAGCGCCCCGCAAGCTTGTCGTCAAAATCAGTTGCCGGTCGACTTGCCGTAGGCGTCGGCGTCCATCAGGCCGTCGTACGCGCCGGCGTCGGCTGGCTTGAGCTTGAACAGCCAGGCAGCGAAGGCATCGGTATTGATCGAGTCTGGCGCGTCGGCGGTTGCCTGGTTCACCTCAAGCACGGTGCCGGCGACCGGAGCGTAGATGTCGCTGGCGGCCTTGACCGATTCGACCACGGCGGCGTCCTGACCGGCCGTGAAAGCCTTGCCGACCTGCGGCAGTTCGACGAACACGATGTCGCCGAGTGCATCCTGCGCGAAGTCGGTGATGCCGACGGTCAGGCTACCGTCTGCTTCGCGGCGGACCCACTCGTGGGACTCGGTGTATTTCAGGTCGGTTGGAATATTCATGTGCAGGCTCCAGGTTTAGATAGGTCGATATTATATTAGACGGCCAGGACTTTGCCGTTGCGGACAAACGGCAGCTTGACGACGGTGGCGGCCAGCTTCTTGTCGCGGATCTCGACGTGCACGGTGTCGCCGATCGCGACGTCCATCGGCAGGCGCGCCAGGGCGATCGCCTGCTGCATCGAGGGGCTGAAGGTGCCGCTGGTGATTTCGCCCGCTTCGCCCGAGGCGGCCACGACGCGTTGGTGGGCGCGCAGGATGCCGCCTTTTTCGCGCAGGATCAGGCCCATGAACTGGGCGTTCTGGCCCTTGGCCTGCAGCGCGGCCTTGCCGATGAAGTCGCGCTCGGAGACCAGGTCGATGGTCCAGGCGAGACCGGCGTCGAGCGGGTTCACCGACTCGTCCATGTCCATGCCGTAGAGGTTCATGCCCGCTTCCAGGCGCAGCGTGTCGCGCGCGCCGAGGCCGGCCGGCTTGACGCCTGCGGCAACGAGCGCATTCCAGAGCGCCTCGACCTGGGTCGCCGGCACGCCGATTTCGAAGCCGTCTTCGCCGGTGTAGCCGGTGCGCGCGACCATCGCTTCACCGAAGGCGGTGTCCGGGACGATCACGACGTTGAAGGGTTTCATGTCCTGCGAAGCGGCTTGCGCGGTCGGCAGCACTTCCCAGACCTTGGCGCGTGCGTTCGGGCCCTGCACGGCGACCAGGGCAATCGCACGCTTTTTATCACCTTGAGCGTCGCGGCGCTCGGTGATGGTCAAGCCGCTGTTCGTGGCGTCGTTCTGCTGGCGCATCCAGGCCACGTCTTTTTCGGCGGTGCCGGCGTTGACGACCAGGCGGAACCAGTCTTCGCGGAAGAAGTAGACGATCAGGTCGTCGATGACCGTGCCTTCGGGATTGAGCATGCACGAGTAGAGCGCCTTGCCCGCCACCTGCAGCTTGTCGACGTTATTGGCCAGCAGGCCGCGCAGGAAAGGGCGGGCATTGGCGCCTTCGATGTCGACCACGCACATGTGCGAGACGTCGAACATGCCCGCGTCCGTACGCACGGCGTTGTGCTCTTCGATCTGCGAGCCGTAATTGACGGGCATGTCCCAGCCGCCGAAATCGACCATCTTGGCGCCAGCGGCGCGGTGTGCGGAATTGAGCGGGGTCGCTTTGAGCGTCATGGGAATCCTCAGGGCAGAATAATAGGGAGCCGCCACGCCGGACCTAACCGAACGTGTGCTGCGCGCCCCTCTGTCCTTGGTACCTGAGAGATAGCGATGTCAACATCGCCTGCCCCTTCGGTGGGCCCCGCGTTTTATAACCGTGGCCGCTCTCCAGAGTTGATCGAAGCACGCGTCGCGCGCCGACCCCTGACCGGTCCTTTTGCCTGAGAGTTTATGGGTGATGCCCCTTCGGCGCCAGCAGCAGCTGGTCTCTCCCGATCAAGACTGCGAAGAATATGTCACCCATGCCTGCCTGTCAATCTCGCAGGGCTTGCGGCGGCCTTCTTCTGCTCTGCAGGCAGCCCGCGCACCGTTGGCGTGCATGCGCGCAGGCTTTTTCCTCGATTTGTTAAACTGGCGTCCACACTTTGCGGGGCAAAATAACGGGGTAAAACGAATCTATGAGCGACGATAAAGCGAAAATGAGCAAGGAAGCCTGGTTCACCTTGTCGGGCGACGTCAACAGCGACATGGTGCACCGGGTGTTCGAGGCGGTCGGCCACATGACCGAGGACGGCATCGAAACGGCCCATGTGCTGGTGCAGTCGAACGGCGGCTATGTCAGCGACGGGCTGTGCCTGTACAACTTCCTGTCGAAGTCGCCGATCGAATTCGTGATGTACAACGGCGGGGCGGTGGCCTCGATCGCGGTCATCATGTACCTGTCGGGCAAGCGCCGCTACGCCAGCGAAACGGCGCGCTTCATGGTGCACAAGTCGCACGCGACGGCCTCGCCGGGCTCGCGCCCCGACGCGCTCAACATCATCGTCGAAGGCTTGCGGGCGGACGACGCGCGCACCGAGTCGATCCTGCGCAAGCACGTCGAGCTCAGCCCCGAGCAGTGGGCGATCCACCAGTATTCCGACCTGCACCTCAATTCTCGCGATGCCAAGACGGCCGGCATGATCAACGACGTCGTCGATTTCGCGCCGCCCAAGGGCGCTCACCTGCGCAATATCTGAAGGCCGCATTTTTACGATAAAAAGGCGTGCAAATATTATTTGCAGATTATGCATTACATGCAAAGAATGTTCGCATTCGCTAAAACTTTACCGGGCCTTTCGATCACCCGGCAGGAACAGCATTATATGGCTGAGTAATTCGGCCTGAATCCCCGACAATATCTGCGCCGCATAATAAAAGAGCCTGCAACGCATTCCTTCGCCAGGCTCTTTCATTTATCCGCCATGGTAAATGGCGGAATAAGGTCGATTACTTCTTTGCGTCGTTCTTGTGGCTTTGACGGCCAGCCGCGGCGTGCTGCTCAGGCGTACCGCCGCGCACGCCCGCACCTGCGCCCGAACGCGATCCCGCACCGGACTGCTTGTTGCCTTGGCGGCCCAGTTCGAGATTCTCTTCCTGGGCGCCGCTGCGCGAGCCTGCGCTGGAACCGGAGCGCGAACCGGAGCTTGACCCGGACTGCTTGTTCGCATCGTTCTTGTGGCTCTGGCGGCCGGCTTCCGCGTGCTGCTTGGGGGTGCCGCCCTGCTTACCTTTTCTCTGATTCGAGGCCATGATTATTTCCTTTCAATGTGTGAGAAATATGCCTGCTCGTCGAATGACTGCGTTCTTTCAGCAGTTGTTTTCGGTGCTGCAATCATGCGAGCGGTACAGTTGAACCGGTATCGGATGACCACCTGAGCCCGTGTAGGATGGGTTCCTACACATTGAAAATAATCCATACTTCAAATACTTCAATGTTTTTCGTTAGCGATTTTCAGAACTCTTCCCAATCCGCATCCGGTTTGGTCGCCGCGCGCCGGATCGGCGTGACCGTTTTCGCCGCCGCGGCTGCCGGTGCTGCTTTCGCCGCCGCCTTGCGCGCTGCCGGCCCCGCCTTCTTCATGACCGGCAACTGACGTACCGTGGACGGCGACGCTTCCTGCGCCGCGTCGCCCGCCAGCACGAAGCCGGTCGTGGCCCGCGTTAGCGTGGCGGCCTGTTCGCGCACGGCGGCGGCAGCGGCGGCCGACTGTTCGACCAGCGCCGCGTTCTGCTGGGTTGCCTGGTCCATCGCCGTGATGGCGCCGTTGACTTGCTCGATCCCGGCAGTCTGCTCGGCGCTGGCGGCGGCAATTTCGCCGATGATGTCGGTCACGCGCTTGACGCTGGTGACCACCTCGTCCATCGTGCGCCCGGCCTTGTCGACCAGCAGGGTGCCGGCGTCGACCTTGGCCACCGAATCGTCGATCAGGGCCTTGATTTCCTTGGCCGCCGCCGCCGAGCGCTGGGCCAGGCTGCGCACCTCCGAGGCGACGACGGCGAAGCCGCGCCCCTGTTCCCCGGCGCGGGCTGCTTCCACGGCCGCATTCAGGGCCAGGATATTCGTCTGGAAGGCGATCCCGTCGATCACGCCGATGATCTCGGCAATGCGTTTCGAGGAATCGTTGATCGAGGCCATGGTGCCGACCACGTCGGTGACCACGGCGCCGCCCTTGACCGCCACTTCCGAGGCCGACAGCGCCAGCTTGCTGGCCGTGTGCGCCGAGTCGGCGTTCTGACGCACGGTGGCGGTCAGTTCTTCCATCGAGGAGGCGGTTTCTTCGAGCGAGGCCGCTTGCTGCTCGGTGCGCCTGGACAAGTCCATGTTGCCGGCCGCGATTTCCGTGCTGCCGGTCACAATGCCGGCCGCGCCCGTGCGCACCTCGCCGATCATGCCCGCGAGCTTGCCGGCCAGCGCGGCGAGCGCGGCCATCAGCGCGGCGCCGTCGCCGCCCGCGGCGCTTGCCGCGCGCAGGCGCAGGTCGCCGCCGGCCACGCGCTCGGCCACTTGCACGGCCTCGTGCAGGGGCCGGCTCGCTTCGCCCGCGACCCAGGCGGCGAGCAAAGCCGTGAACCCCAGGCCAAAGCCGAGGCAGAGCAGGGCGCTCCCGCGCAAGGCCGCACCGGCCGCGCCGGCCTGGCCCAGCAGCCAGAGCAGGCAGCCGGCGCCGAGGGCGAACAGCAGCGCAAAAGCGCCAAGGATCTTGAACCTGGTGTCGAGTTGACGAATGTGTTTCATGGGAGCTTCCTCGGGCGGGATGGGTGAAAGGGGACCTTGTTATGTTAGGGAAACAAAATTGTGGACGGTTGCGTCATCGCAAAGTTAAAGATGCCGCTTGGACATGCCGTGAATGAAGAAGCGGGCAGCGCCCGCGACGGAAGAGGCGAAAAAGCCGCAATTTTCCTGCGTGACTATTGCCTTTCGGAAATAATGTGCAACAATAGGGTGTCGGCGCCTTGCGCCACAGGATGAACAAGCCATGGCCAATGCCGCCAACGAACCCGCCAGCCCAGTGTTGCCCGTGCTTCCGCGCGAGGTGCTGGCCGAGCTCGTGCGCGACGCCTGCGCCTGCGCCAACGAACAATTGACCGGCATGGTCAACCGGCTGGTGGCGGCCATGGCCGACATGACCAGCGCCGGGCTCGAGCCCCAGGCCGCCTACCGCCGCGCCAAGGCCGGCAAGCTCCTGCAAAGCAACTCCTACGCCTTCGTCCATCTGGCCGGCGAAGCGATCGAGCGCGCTCTGCGCGAAGCGGTCGACGAACTGGTGCCGGGCGCGAAAATCCGTGCCGGCGCCATTTCGCTGTCCCTGGTGCCGCTGGAAGTGATGGATAACCAGGTCGCCTTCGGCGCGCTCTGCCGTCCCTTCGAGATCGCCCATTCGGAAACCCTGGCCAGCTTGTCGGTGCGGATCGGCATGCTGCTCGGGCGCGAACTGCTGCGGCCCGGGCAGAATCCCTTCCGGCCCGAGGTGTTCGTCAGCGCCACCCACGATGCCTGGCGCGCTTTCACGCCCGAGGTCGAGGACCACCCGGTGCTGCTGCCGCTGCTGCGCCCCGAGCTCTTCATCGACCTGGGGCCGCTCCTGGCGGGGCTCGACGCCACCCTGCGCGCCCGCAGCAAGCAGGCGCGCGAGCGCTTCCACATCAGCAAGACCAGCGACCCCGGGCGCGGCCGCAAGAACGGCATGGACGCCGCCCTGGCCCAGCAGCTGCGCAGCCTGCTCGGCGGCGCGGAGGCGGACGGATCGACGGCGCTGGTGCCGGACTTGCCGAACATGCCGCAGGGGCAGGGCTGGCGTCCGAGTTCGGCGGCCGGCTTTGGCGTGGCCCCGGCGGGGGCCGCGACGGCGTCCGCGGTACAGGCGGGATCAAGCGGCCATCCAGGCGCTCCCGGGGTGCAGGCTGGATCAAGCGGGCCGGGAACAGGCTTGCCGGCCCTGGCCGGCAGCGGCGCGCCGGGTGCGGCATCCCCGACGCCTGGCCAGCACGCCTCGCTGCTCGACCTGCTGGCAAGCCTGCAATTGCCAGCCGCCGCCAACGGCGCAGGCCAGGCAACCGGCGCGCCGGCGGCCCAGCCGCACAATGTCTTCTACCTGCCGCGCTTCAAGCAAAGCCTGCCCCAGGGCGCCCTGTCGCGCGGCGAAGAAAACACGCTCGACCTGCTGTCGCGCATTTTCGAAACCGTGCTGCTCGACGACAGCATCCCGCCCGAGACGCGCGAACTGATCCGCTTCCTGCAGGTGCCGGTGCTCAAAGCGGCGCTGCTCGACCAGGACTTCTTCTTCGAGGAAGCCCACCCGGCGCGGCGCATGATCGACCTGCTCTCGAACATGGGCTGGGAAGGGCGCAAGGGCGGCGACGACCCGGTGGTGCAGGCCATGCGGCGCGGCGTCGACCGCATCGGGCGCGAAGGCGAGTCGCAGCCGGCCGCCTTTGCCGAAGCGGTGGCCGAACTCGAAGCCCAGCTGCTGGTCGAGGAACGCGCGGCCGAGGAAGCGATCGCGGCGCCCATCGCGCGCGCCACCAGAATCGAAAAGCAGACCGTGGCCGCCCGTTCGGCGCGCCAGGCGGTGCAGGTCCGCGTGGCCGACGGCGAGTTGATTGGCCTGGTGTCGGGCTTCCTGGAGCAGCGCTGGGTCGACGTGCTGACCTTCGCCGGGGTGATCGACGAAGAACGTCCGGGTGCGCTCGACAACGCCACCCGCACCATGGACGAACTGGTCTGGACCGTGAAGCCGAAAGCGACGCAGGAACAGCGCAAGGTCCTGATCAACAAGCTCCCTGGCCTGCTCACCGCGCTCAACAAATGGCTCGATGCGATCAAATGGCAGGACGCCGAGCGCCTGCAGTTTTTCGCCGAACTGGCGAAATGCCACCTCTCGATCGTGCGCGCCCCGATCGAACTGTCGCCCGAGCGCCAGCTCGAGCTGGCGGTGGAGGCGGCCCAGCAGGACGCCCTGCGCCGCATCGCCCTGGAACAGGCCGCGGCGGCCCAGGAAGACACGCTTGAAAAGGACGATGCCGCCCTGACGGTCGACGAATTGGAGCGCGGCATGCGCATCGAGTTCACCCAGCTTGACGGCAGCGTACGCAAGGTCAAGCTGGCCTGGGTCAGTCCGCGGCGCTCGCTCTTCATCTTTTCGAGCGGCCTGCGCCAGGAGTCGTTTTCCCTCAGCGCCGACAAGTTGCTCGAGGCCGTGCGCGCCGGCCGCCTCGCCGTGCTGGCGCTCGAGGGCGTGGTCGGCCGCGTGCTCACCGCCGCCATGCAGGACGCCGTCAACGACCCCGCGCCCCCCGGCGCCGCGCGCCAGGCCGGATAAGGCAGCCTTGCCTCAGTCCTGCGCCGCTCCCAGGCGCAGGCGCCGGGCCCCGGTGGCATCGATGAATTCACGGTCGTGGGTCGAAAAGAAGAACAGGCGCTTCGCCCCTTCCTGGCGGATGTGCGCCGCCAGGAAGCCCCAGGCCTCGGCGTCGATCCCGTTGGTCGGTTCGTCCAGCACCACCAGCGGCGCGGGACTCATCAAGCCACTGAGCAGCATGAACTTCTTGCGCGTCCCGAGCGACATCGCGTCGAAGCGCTTGTCCATGTGCGGGCCCAGGCCCAGGCCTTCGATCAGGTCTCCGGCATCGTCCAGGTCGCGCCTGCCGCGCAGGGCGTCCACCATCACCAGAAACTCCACCCCGCGCATGAAGTCGTAGGCCACCGGTTCGTCCGGCACATAGACCAGCTGGGCTTTCGCGCGCGCCGGATGGCGTTTCATGTCGTGGCCGGCGATCCGGATCGTTCCGTCCTGCGGGGACTCGACGCCGCAGACGAGCGAAATGAGCGTGGACTTGCCGCTGCCGTTGACGCCGACCAGGGCCACCGCGCCCGGCGCGCAGGAAAACGAGAGCTGCTCGAACACGGTTTGGCCGTCGAAGCGCATGGCGAGGGTGTCGACCTCGAGCAGGGGCGCAAGGGAAATGCTGGTCATAGATTGAATGCGATCAGAAGTGCCGCCGCGACGAGCGCGAATTTGGCGAGGTTGGCGTCCTTGTGGCGCTGCAGGACCGGAAGGCCGAGCAGCGGGAGCCAGGCCAGCCAGTAAGCGCCGGCGCCGGCCATCGAGAGCGTCGCCGTATGCTGCGCGCCGAAGCGCCAGGCCAGGGCGGCGAGCGTGGCCCCGAACAGCAGCGCGGTCAGGCCGAGCACCAGCCATTGCGCCGCCAGCACCATGCGCAGCCGGGCGAAGGGCATGCTGCGCAGCAGGGGCGCGAGGACCAGTCCGCCCTGGTGCAGGGTATAGAAATAGCCGGAACTGAAGCAGATGCTCAGGGCGCAGCCCACGTGCAGAAAGGCGCGCGCCTCCTCGACCTTGTTGGCATACACGATCATCCACCAGGCCGCCAGTTGCGGCAGGCCGGCCAGCAGCAGGCGCATCGCCGCATCGTAACGGTGCTGCTCGAGCAGCAGGGCCGCCTGGACGCGCAGCAGGATCAGGGGGCGCCACGGCGGCGCGCCTTCTGTACGGGACGCGCGTTCCAGCGGCGCGTCGCTCTCTGCCATGCAGGCGTACACGGTCGCCGCCAGTGCGGCCAGCGCCGCCGGCGCCAGCAGGAAGGAATGCAGCCAGGGCGCGCCGACCAGGATGGCCAGCACCGCGCCGGCGCCGAGGCGGGCGCGCATGTGCGGGCCGAAGGCCACCGCCCGGGCGGTCGCGATCGTCAAGGCGGCATACAGCAGCAGGTAGAGCGGGAAGCGCTCGTCGACGCCCAGCGCATGCTCCGAGCGCCCGGCGATCCAGAGTGCGACCGCAAAGGGCAGCAGGAACACCGGCAAGGCCAGGCCGAGAACCGACAGGTCGACCAGGCGCTGGACAGGGCGCGGCAGCGGCAGGCTGCGGCTGTAGCGGGCCAGGGCGCCGCCGCGGATGAAGGGGCCATGGATGCTGGTCCAGGCGGCCACCAGCGCCATCCACCCGGCCGCGAAGGCGAGGTCCGGCCCGATGCTGCCGGGCGCGCGCCAGAAATGCAGCAGGGGCTCGGCCAGCAGGCTGGGGCGCTCCCTGAACAGGATGCCGAACAGCGCCATGAACAGCATGATGGCCTGGCTGTAGCGGCGGTAGAGGGCCATCGACTGCCTGCGGAAGGCGTCGCGCCGGATCCGGTACAGGATCATGAAGGCGGGGTGCGCTTCCCGCTTGGCGAACATCCTTGTGTCGTGCATGCGCCGGAATTCCTCGTGCCTGGGCCGGAAGTGGTTTTGGATTATCGCACATTGAATTAAGGCAACGATGCCCTGCGATGGCCGCCCCGCCGGCAGCGTGGAATGCGGCAGCCGGCCCGCCTGCCTGCTCACCTATGAACTTGGCTCAATTGCAAGCAACAAATGGTATGATGCGTCCTTTATCGATTCCCGAGTAGCCGAAGCAACGTGCGACTATCCTCCATTAAATTGTCGGGATTCAAGTCTTTCGTCGATCCCACCAATTTCCAGGTGCCTGGGCAGCTGGTTGGCGTGGTCGGCCCGAATGGATGCGGCAAGTCGAACATCATCGATGCCGTGCGCTGGGTGCTGGGCGAATCGAAAGCGTCGGAGTTGCGCGGCGAGTCGATGCAGGACGTGATCTTCAACGGCTCGACCCACCGCAAGCCATCGGGCCGGGCCTCGGTCGAACTCGTGTTCGACAACTCGCTCGGCAAGGCCGCCGGCCAGTGGGGCCAGTACGGCGAGATCGCCGTCAAGCGCACGCTGACGCGCGACGGCACCTCCACCTATTACATCAACAGCCAGCCGGTGCGCCGGCGCGACATCCAGGACATCTTCCTCGGCACCGGTCTCGGTCCGCGCGCCTACGCCATCATCGGCCAGGGCATGATCTCGCGCATCATCGAGTCGCGCCCGGAAGAACTGCGCGTCTTCCTCGAAGAAGCGGCGGGCGTCTCGAAGTACAAGGAACGGCGCCGCGAAACCGAAAACCGCCTGTCGGACACCCGCGAAAACCTGCTGCGGGTCGAAGACATCCTGCGCGAACTGAACGCCAACCTGGATAAACTCGAAGCGCAGGCGGCAGTGGCAATGCGCTTCCAGCAGATGCAAAGCGACCAGGAAGAAAAGCAGAAGCTGCTCTGGCTCTTGCGCAAGAACGAGGCCAAACTGGAACAGACGCGCTGGTTCCGCGAGATGGAAGAAGCGCAAAACAGCCTGGAAGAGCAGACCGCGAAGCTGCGCAATGTCGAACTCGAACTCGAGCACCTGCGCCAGCACCATTTTTCGGTCGGCGACCGCCTGCACACGGCGCAAGGCGCGCTGTACCAGACCAATTCCGAGATCGGCAGCCTGGAAGCCCAGATCAAGTTCGTGATCGAGTCGCGCACCCGCCTGCAAAACCAGCTCGGCACCTTGAGCGCGCAGCGCGACGGGTGGCTGGCGCAGGCGCAGGAATACGAAGAACAGATCGAGGAAGCGACCTACAAGGTCGAGGAGCTGGCCGCGCGCGCGGAAGGCGCGCAGATCGCGGTCGAAGCCCAGAACGAGCGCCTGCCGGAACTCGACGCCGCCTGGCGCGACGCCCAGCGCCGCGGCGACGAAGGGCGCGCCCGCATCGGCGAAGTGCGCCAGCGGATCGAACTGGCCGCCGCCCACGGCCGCAATGCCGGCAACATTTTGAATGGCCTGGCCACGCGCCGCGAACGCCTGCAGGCCGAGAAGAAGGCCCTCGCGCCGCCCGACAGCGCCCACCTGGCCAACCTGCGCATGCAGCTCGAGGAAAAGCAGCAGGCGCTGGAAGAACAGACCCTGCTGCAGGAAGAAGCCTCGGCCTTGCAGGACGCGGCGGAGACCGAGCGGCGCGAAGCCCACGCACAGTCGCAGCGCGAGTCGACCACCAACGCCCAATTGGAAGCGCGCCTGTCGGCATTAAAACAGCTGCAGGAACGCGTGCAGACCCAGGGCAAGGTCGCGCCCTGGCTGAAAAAACACGAACTCGATACGCTGCCGCGCCTGTGGCAAAAGGTGCAGGTCGACGAGGGCTGGGAGACGGCGCTGGAAGCGGTGCTGCGCGAACGCGCGGGCGCGCTGGAGCTGTCGAACATCGACTGGGCCAAGGCCTTTGTCGGCGACGCGCCGCCGGCGCGCCTGGCGCTGTATGCGCCAATGCCGGGTGCGCCGGCCGCGCAGGAAGTCATGGGACTGAAGTCCTTCGCCAGCCTGTTGAAACTGAACGACCCCGGCCTGCGCGGCGTGCTCAACGACTGGCTGCACCTGGTGTTTACTGCCGAGACGGCGAGCGAAGCCTTCGCCGAGCGCGCGCGCCTGCCGCAGGGCGGCAGTTTTGTCACGCGCCAGGGCCATGTGATCACGGCGTCGAGCGTGCGCTTCTACGCGGCCGATGCCGAGCAGGACGGCATGCTCGGGCGCCAGCACGATATCGACAACATCGGTAAACAATTGCGCGCCCAGGTCTTGCTGACCGACGAAGCGCGCACCCGCGCCACGCGCGCCGACGCGGCCGTGACGGAACTGACGCGCCGCCTGCAGGACGCGCGGGCGCGCATCGCCACGCTGCAGCGCGAGACCCACGCGCTGCAGATCGAGGTCGTGCGCCAGAACGAAGTCGAATCGCGCTTCAACCAGCGCAGCAGCCAGATCGACGTCGACCTGGCCGAGATCGCGGCCCAGGACGAAGAGCAGCGCATGGTCCAGCAAGAGGCCGAGCAGCAGTTCGAACAATTGGACATGGAACTGGCCGAACTGCAGGGCAGCTTCGAAGACGGCCAGACCCTGTTCCTGCAGCGCGAAGCGGCGCTGTCGGAGGCGCGCGAGAAGCTGCGCGACCTGGAGCGCGGCGCGCAGGAAGCACTGTTCGCCGAAAAGACGGGCCGCGCGAAGATCGAGGAACTGCGGCGCAGCATCGCCACCGCCACGCAGCAGGCCGCGCAAGTGGCCGATTCGCTCGCCAGCGGCAAGGAAGAACTGACGGCGCTCGAAAGCGGCTCCGCCCACGAGGGCTTGCAGGAACTGCTCGACCGCCGCACGGCGCAGGAAAAGGCTTTGTCGGATGCGCGCCATGAGCTCGACCAGGTGGCGCAGCAGTTGCGCCACGCCGAGGAAGGGCGCATGGGCTCCGAGCGCAGCCTGCAGCCGCAGCGCGACCGCATCACCGAGATGCAGCTCAAGGAACAGGCGGCGCGCCTGAACCAGGAACAGTTCGCCGAAGCCCTGGCCGCCACCGGCGCCGACGAAGCCCTGCTCGCCGAAAAGCTCGACCCCGACCTGAAACCCCAATACCTGCAGGGCGAGGTCACGCGCCTGACGAACGCCATTGCGGCGCTGGGCGCGGTCAACCTGGCCGCGGTCGAGGAACTGGCCACGGCCAGCGAGAGGAAGCGCTTCCTCGATTCGCAGAACGCCGATTTGAACGAAGCGATCAATACGCTGGAAGACGCGATCCGCCGCATCGACAAGGAAACGCGCGACCTGCTGCAGGACACTTTTGAACGCGTGAACACGCATTTCTCGGAGCTGTTCCCGATCCTGTTCGGCGGCGGCAATGCGCGCCTGGTGATGACCGGCGACGAAATCCTGGATGCCGGCGTCCAGGTGATGGCCCAGCCGCCGGGCAAGAAGAACGCCACCATCCATTTGCTCTCGGGCGGCGAGAAGGCCCTGACGGCGACTGCCCTCGTGTTTTCGATGTTCCGCCTGAACCCGGCGCCATTCTGCCTGCTGGACGAGGTCGACGCGCCGCTGGACGACGCCAATACCGAGCGCTTCTGCCGCATGGTCAAGCGCATGTCCGAACATACCCAATTCCTTTTCATTTCGCACAATAAGATTGCGATGGAAATGGCCAATCAACTGATCGGTGTGACGATGCAGGAGCAGGGCGTATCGCGCATCGTGGCGGTGGACATGGAGTCCGCCGCCCACTTCTCACAAGAGGCACAAGCAGCATGACAGACCTTCAAATGAGCCTGATCGCGGCGGGCGGCGTCTTCGTCGTCGGCGTCATCTCCTATAACAAGTGGCAGGAGCACAAGGCGCGTAAAAGCGTCGAACGCGCCTTCGCTTCCGATCACGACGACGTCCTGATGCGCCCCGACGGCACCCCAGGCGAACGCAGCGAACCGGTGCTGGAACTGGGCGCCACGCCGCCGCTCGGGCCGGTCGAGCCAGGCTTCGGCACCGGCGCACCGGGCGCCGGTGCTTCCGGCGCTTCCGATGCCACGGAAGCGCTGGAGCCCGTCGCGCCGCTGCCGGGCACGACGCCGGATACGCCCCCGGCTGAACTGGCCGAGAACCTGGTCGACCCGCTGATCGACTGCATGATCCCGCTGGCCCTCGAGGGCGCGGCGCGCGGCGACAAGATCCTGCCGGCCCTGCACAAGCTGCGCCGGGTCGGCAACAAGCCGATCCACTTCATCGGCCTGGCCGTGAACGGCGACTGGGAGCCGATCGTGCATGGCGGCGTCTACACCAAGCTGCAGGCGGGCGTCCAGATGGCCACCCGCACCACCAGCCTGAACGAACTGGAATACTCGGAACTGGTGACGCGCCTGCGCGCGGTGGCCGACGAAATCGGCGCCGAGCCGGAAGTGCCGGACATGATCGAAGTGATGAGCGAAGCGCGCACCCTGCACAAATTCGTCGCCGGCCACGACGCCCAGCTGGGCGTGAACCTGAAATCGAACGGCGCCCCATGGCCCATGTCGACCCTGATCGGCGCACTGGAAAAGGCCGGCTTCGACGTGCGTCCCGACGGGCGCTTCGCCATGCCTGACGGCGCCGGCGGCGTGCTGTTTACGCTCTCGACCAATGTCACGCTGGGCGCCGACAACACCGACCGCCTGACCTTGCTCCTCGACGTGCCTTGCGTGGCCCCCGCGCGCGACGGCTTCGGCGCCATGGTGAAAGCGGCGCGCGACCTGATGCTGCGCCTGGACGCGACCATCGTCGACGACTTCGAGCAGCCGCTGCTCGACCCGGCGCTGGACGACATCGCCGGCCAGGTGAAGGAGTTCTATACCGAGATGGAAGCGGCCGACATCCCGGCCGGCTCGACCCGCGCGCTGCGCCTGTTCAGCTGAGGCCTGGATGAACGAACAAGTCGATGCTATTGCGCGCATGGGGGCGCTGGTCGAGGAACTGAACCGCCATATCTACAACTACCACGTGCTCGACGCGCCGACGATTCCCGACGCCGAGTACGACCGCATGTTCGTCGAGCTGCAGGCGCTGGAAGCGGCGCACCCGGAGGCGGTCTCGCCGGACACGCCGACCTCGCGCGTGGGCGCGGCGCCCATCCCCGAATTCAAGCAGGTGACGCATGCGGTGCCGATGCTGTCGCTGAACAACGGTTTCGAGATTGAAGACGTCGACAACTTCGACCGCCGCGTGCGCGATGGGTTGGATAACGGCGAAGTGGCGTACGTCGCCGAGCTGAAATTCGACGGCCTGGCGATGAGCCTGCGCTATGAAAACGGGATCTTCGTGCAGGCCGCCACCCGCGGCGACGGCTATACCGGGGAAGACGTGACGGCGAATATCCGCACGGTGCGCGTGATTCCGCTGCGCCTGCATGGCGACGACATCCCCGAGGTGCTGGAAGTGCGCGGCGAAGTCTTGATGTTCAAGGACGATTTCGCCAAGCTCAATCAGCGCCAGCGCGACGCCGGCCAGAAGGAATTCGCCAATCCGAGGAATGCCGCCGCCGGCAGCCTGCGCCAGCTCGACGCCCGCATCACGGCCCAGCGAAAACTGCGCTTCTTCGCCTACGGTATCGGCCTGCTCGAAGGCGCGCCCATGCCGGAATCGCATTCGAAGGTGCTCGACTGGTTCGACCGCCTCGGCCTGCCGGTCTCGAAAGAGCGCGCCGTGGTCATGGGGCGTGAAGGCCTGCTCGACTACTACCGCACTATCGGTGAAAAGCGCGGCGGCCTCCCATATGAGATCGACGGCGTGGTGTACAAGGTCGACCGCCTGGCGGACCAGCGCGCGCTCGGTTTCGTCTCGCGCGCGCCGCGCTTTGCGCTGGCCCACAAATTTCCGGCCGAAGAAGCGCTGACGGTGGTCTCGGCCATCGACGTGCAGGTCGGGCGCACCGGGGCGATCACGCCGGTGGCGCGCCTGGTGCCGGTGTCGGTGGGCGGCGTGACCGTCACCAACGCGACCCTGCACAACGAGGACGAAGTGCGCCGCAAGGACGTGCGCGTGGGCGACACGGTGGTGGTGCGGCGCGCCGGCGACGTGATTCCGGAGGTGCTGTCGGTGGTGCTGGAACGCCGCCCGGTTCCGGAGCCGGCCGCCTACACGCTGCCGAATGTGTGCCCGGTCTGCGGCTCGCACGTGGTGCGCGAAGAAGGCGAATCGGTGGCGCGCTGCTCGGGCGGCCTGTCCTGCGCGGCCCAGAGAAAAGAAGCGATCCGCCACTTCGCCGGCCGGCGCATGATGGACATCGAGGGCCTGGGCGACCGCTATATCGACAGCCTGGTCGAATGCAGCCTGATCCACGGCGTGGCCGACCTCTACACGCTGACCCTGGACGACCTGCTGCGCATGAAGCGCCTGGCCGACGAAAAAGAGGGCAGCACGCCCGAGACCGTAAAACAGGGCAAGGTGCCGACCAAATGGGCCGACAACCTCCTGAACGCGATCGCGGCCAGCAAGCAGCCGCCACTCGAGCGCCTGCTGTTCGCGCTCGGCATCCGGCATGTGGGCGAATCGACCGCCAAGACCCTGGCCGACTGGCTGGGCAGCCTGGCGCTGGTACGCCGTGCGCCGGCCGCCTTGCTGCGCGTACTGCCCGACATCGGTGGCACCGTGGCCGAGTCGATTGCCGACTTCTTCATCGAGCCGAAGAACCAGGCCGCGCTCGACGCGTTGCTGGCGACGGGCGTGGCGCCGCAGGGCGAGCATCCTCCGAAGGCGGCGCTGCGCGAGCGCCTGGACGAGGTGGCCCTGCTGGCCGCACTCGGCATTCCGAAACTGACCGAGCCGCGCGCGCGCCAGCTGCTGGCCGGGCGTACACTCGAAGACCTGGCCCACCTGAAGGTGTTCAGCGTGTTCGGCCTGCCTGACTTGCTTGTCGCTTCCCTTGATGCCTGGATGGCGGTGCCGGCCAACCGCGAAGCCTTGCTGGCGCTGGCCAGCCTGCGCGGCACGCTGATCGACACGCTGCCGCAGGAGTTTGAGACCGAGCAGGGTGTGCTCAGCGGCCAGACCTTTGTCCTGACCGGGACGCTGCCGACCATGTCGCGCGACGAGGCCGGCGCGCTGATCGAGGCGGCGGGCGGCAAGGTATCGAGTTCGGTATCGAAGAAAACCTCCTATGTGGTGGCGGGAGCGGAGGCCGGCAGCAAGCTGGCCAAGGCCGAGTCGCTCGGCGTGACCGTGCTCGACGAAGCGGGCCTGCTGGCCCTGCTGGCGGCAGCGCCGGGTGCATGAACAGAACAGGAGAACAAACATGAACAAAATTCGCAAGGCAGTCTTTCCCGTGGCGGGCCTGGGCAGCCGCTTCCTTCCCGCCACCAAGGCGCAGCCGAAGGAGATGCTGCCCATCGTCGACAAGCCGCTGATCCAGTACGCGGTCGAAGAGGCGGTGGCCGCCGGCATCACGGAAATGATCTTCATCACCGGGCGCAACAAGCGCGCGATCGAGGACCATTTCGACAAGGCCTATGAGCTCGAAGCCGAGCTGGAAGCGGCCAACAAGCAGGCCCTGCTCGAACTGGTGCGCAACGTGATCCCGAAAAACGTCACCTGCATCTACATCCGCCAGTCGGCGCCGCTGGGCCTCGGCCACGCGGTGCTGTGCGCGCGGCCCGTGGTCGGCAACGAGCCCTTCGCCGTGCTGCTGGCCGACGACTTCATGGACACCGATCCCGGCGCCAAACCGGTGCTGGCCCAGATGGCCGAGGTCTACGACTACGAGCAGTGCAGCGTGCTGGCGGTGCAGGACGTCCCGCGCGCGAACACGCGCCAGTACGGCATCGTCAAGGCCGAGTCCTACCGCGACAAGCTCGAGCTGGTGTCGAACATCGTCGAAAAGCCGCTGCCCGACGAGGCCCCGTCGACCCTGGCCGTGGTCGGGCGCTACATCCTGTCGGGCGCCATCTTCGAGCACCTGGAACACCTGGGCACCGGCGCCGGCGGCGAGATCCAGCTGACCGATGGCATCGCGGCCCTGATGCGCGCGGAACGCGTGCTCGCCTACCGTTACGACGGACGGCGGTATGATTGCGGTTCGAAGCTTGGCTACCTGCAGGCGACCGCCGCGATGGGACTGAAGCACCCGGAGACGGCGGCCGGCTTCAGTACCTTTTTGGCCCAGCTGGCAAAGGAGAACGGACATGACGGTACGTGAGATCCTGAAGATGGGCGACCCGCGCCTCTTGCGCGTGGCCGAGCCGGTGACCGAATTCGGCACGCGCGAACTGGACCTGCTGCTGGCCGACATGTTCGAGACCATGCATGCGGCCAATGGCGCGGGCCTGGCGGCGCCCCAGATCGGCGTCAACCTGCAGCTGGTCATTTTCGGTTTTGCCAATAATGCGCGCTATCCCGACGCGCCCCAGGTGCCCGAAACGGTGCTCATCAATCCGGTCCTGACGCCCCTGTCGGACGAGATGGAAGAGGGCTTCGAAGGCTGCCTGTCGGTGCCCGGCCTGCGCGGCAGCGTGCCGCGCTTCAAGCGCTTGCGCTACGAGGGCGTCGACCAGTACGGCGAACCGATCCGGCGCGAGGTCGACGGTTTTCATGCGCGCGTGGTCCAGCACGAGGTGGACCACCTGCTCGGCATCCTCTACCCGATGCGCATCGTCGACTTTTCGCGCTTCGGGTTTACCGAGGTGATGTTCCCGGGGCTCGATCCCGCCGGCGACGACTGACGTCACACGGCCAGCCGCAGCTCCTTCGCGGCCGCCACCATGTTGGCCAGCGCCGGCAATACTTCTTCCCACTGGCGCGTCTTCAGGCCGCAATCCGGATTGACCCACAGGCGCTCGGCCGGAATGCGCTCGGCCGCCTTGCGCATCAGCTGCACGATGTGCTCGCGGCTCGGGATGTTGGGCGAGTGGATGTCGTAGACGCCCGGGCCAATCTCGTTCGGGTAGCTGAAATGCTCGAAGGCGTCGAGCAGCTCCATGTTCGAGCGCGAGGTCTCGATGGTGATCACGTCGGCATCCATGGCGGCGATCGCGGCGATGATATCGTTGAACTCGGAATAGCACATGTGGGTGTGGATTTGCGTCGTGTCCAGCACACCGTTGGCGGCGATGCGGAAGCACTCCACGGCCCAGTCCAGGTAGTGCTGCCACTCGGCCCGGCGCAGCGGCAGGCCTTCGCGCAGCGCGGCTTCGTCGATCTGGATCACGCGCACGCCGGCCCGTTCCAGGTCGAGCACCTCGGCCCGGATCGCCAGCGCCAGCTGCCGGCACGAGACCGAACGCGGCTGGTCGTCGCGCACGAAGGACCAGTTCAGGATGGTCACGGGGCCGGTCAGCATGCCCTTCATCGGCTTGTCGGTCAGCGACTGCGCATAGCTGCTCCATTCCACCGTCATCGCCTGCGCCCGGTTGATATCGCCGAACAGGATGGGCGGCTTGACGCAGCGCGAGCCGTAGGACTGGACCCAGCCGAAGCGGCTGAAGGCATAGCCCTCGAGCTGCTCGCCGAAATACTCGACCATGTCGTTGCGTTCGGCTTCGCCATGCACCAGCACGTCCAGCCCGAGCGCTTCCTGTTCGCGCACGCTGCGCGCGATCTCGGCGCGCATCGCGGCCTTGTAGCTGCCTTCGTCCAGGGTGCCGGCCTTGAATGCGCTGCGCGCCTGGCGGATGTCCGCAGTCTGGGGGAAGGAGCCGATGGTCGTGGTCGGGTAAGGGGGCAGCTGCAGGCGGGCCGCCTGTTTCGCCGCGCGCTGCGGATAGCCGCTGGTGCGCTCGGCCAGGCGCGCGTCGAAGGCAGCGACGGCCTGGCGCACGATTGGCGCGTGCACGCGTGGCGAGGCACGGCGTGCGCTGAGTGCATCCGCGTTCGCGTCCAGCGCCGCCTGCACCGAAGCACGCCCGAAGCGCAGCGCCTGCGCCAGCACCTGCAATTCATCCAGTTTTTGCACGGCGAAGGCCAGCCAGGACTTGATCTCGGCATCGAAGGCCTGTTCGCTGTCCAGGTCGACCGGCACGTGCAGCAGCGAGCAGGAGGGCGCCAGCCAGAGCCGCTCGCCCAGGCGCGCGGCCACCGGCTCGAGCCAGTCGAGGACGGCCGACAGGTCGGTCTTCCAGATGTTGCGCCCGCTGATGACGCCCAGCGAGAGCACTTTATGGTCGGGCAGGAGATTCAGGAGCGGGGCGACGTCGTCGAAGCCGCTGACGGCATCGATGTGCAGGCCGGCCACCGGCAGGTTGGCGGCCAGGTAGCGGTTTTCCTGCAGTTGGCCGAAATAGCTGGCGACCAGCAGCTTGACCCGGCAAGCTTTCAGCTGGTGGTAGGCGAGGTTGAAGGCATGCTGCCAGTCCAGGCTCAGCTCAGTGACGAGGATGGGCTCGTCGACCTGCACCCATTCCACGCCTTCAAGCGCCAGGGTTTCCAGCAGGTGCGCATAGGCGTCGAGCAGGGCGGGCAGCAGGGCGAGCTTGTCGGAGTCGTCCCTGGCCTTGCCCAGCGCCAGGTAGGTGACCGGGCCGATGATCACGGGTTTACCCTTGACGCCGTGCTCCTTCGCCTCGGCCAGCTGCCCGAGCAGGCGCGAGGCGTCGAGCGTGAAGGTGGTGGAGACCGAGAATTCGGGGACGATGTAGTGGTAGTTGGTATCGAACCATTTGGTCATTTCGCCGGCCGCGACGGCGCCGCAGCAGGCCTGGTGTTCTTCGCTCCCGGCCGAGCGGCCGCGCGCGACACGAAAATAATTGTCGAGCGCATCGCCATGAAAGTCGCGGAAGCGCTCGGGCAGGTTGCCGAGGGTGACGCTCATGTCGAGTACCTGGTCGTAGAGCGAGAAATCGCCGACCGGCACCAGGTCCAGGCTGGCCTGCTGGTCCCAGTGGCGCTTGCGCAGCTGCCTGCCCAGGCCGAGCAGGGCATCG
The DNA here is from genome assembly GCF_059134155.1 of Massilia sp. FBCC-B171. NCBI lineage: Bacteria > Pseudomonadati > Pseudomonadota > Betaproteobacteria > Burkholderiales > Oxalobacteraceae > Massilia > Massilia sp. FBCC-B171. The sequence goes on from NZ_CP101443.1 coordinate 2,322,275, forward strand.
CGCGAGGACTCGCCCTTCCAGTAGGACTCGAGCGCGAACTTGAGTTCGCGGCGCGCGCCGATGCGGGGAAAGCCGAGGTTGTGGATGGTGGTCATGGGTGCTCCGGGTAAGTGAATGAATCGACTCATCCATACTAAAGAGCAGCATTCATGAAGTAAAATGGTCATTTCTCACATATCCATTACATTCACTCATGTCGATGCTGGAACGTACCCATCTGGAGATTCTGCTCGAGGTCAAGCGCCAGGGTTCGCTGACGGCGGCGGCCGAGGTCATGTGCGTGACCCAGTCGGCGCTCAGCCACAGCATGCGCAAGCTGGAAGCGGCGGCCGGCACGGAACTGTGGACGCGCGAAGGGCGCTCGCTGCGCCTGACGCAGGCCGGCGAATACCTGCACGTGGTGGCGCAGCGCCTGCTGCCGCAGCTGGTGCTGGCCGAGGAGCAGCTGCGCCAGTTCGCCAACGGCGAGCGCGGCACCCTGCGCATCGGCATGGAATGCCATCCCTGCTACCAGTGGCTGCTGAAAGTGGTGGCGCCTTACCTGGCCGCCTGGCCGCTGGTCGACGTTGACGTGAAGCAGAAGTTCCAGTTTGGTGGCATTGGCGCCTTGCTCGGCCACGAGATCGACCTTCTGGTCACGCCCGATCCGCTGCTGCGGCCCGGGCTGCGCTTCGAGCCGGTGTTCGGCTACGAACAGGTGCTGGTGGTGCACAAGGACCATCGCTGGGCGGGACAGGCCGAGGTGCTGCCCGCGCAGCTGGCCGAAGAAACGCTGATCACCTATCCGGTGCCGATCGACCGGCTCGACATCTACACCATGTTCCTGCTGCCGGCGAACCAGGCGCCGCGCCGGCACAAGACGATCGAGACGACCGACATCATGCTGCAGATGGTCGCCAGCGGGCGCGGCGTGGCGGCGCTGCCGAAATGGCTGGTGACGGAGTATGCGCCGCAGCTGCAATTGCAGACCCTGAGGCTGGGGCCGAAAGGGATCCAGAAGCATATCCATCTCGGCGCGCGTGAAGCGGACTGGGAACTCGATTACCTGCACGCCTTTGTCGCGCTGGCGCGCCGGGGGGGGCGGTGGATGAAGGCTTTCCCTCGCCCTGAATTTACTGCGCCTTCGGGTAGGGGCTGCTCCCGCCTTCGGCGATGAAACGGTCGATGCGCGCGGCCAGCACCGGCAGGGGCACCGAGCCCAGTTGCAGCACCGTGTCATGGAAGGCGCGGATGTCGAAGGTCGCGCCCAGCGCCTTTTCCGCTTTTGCACGCGCCTCCATGATCGCCATCTGCCCCAGGTAATACGACAGCGCCTGGCCCGGCCACGAGATGTAGCGGTCCACTTCGGTCGTCACTTCGTGGTTCGACAGCGCCGTGTTCTCGCGCAGGTAGGCCTGCGCCTGTTCGCGCGTCCAGCCTTTGGCGTGGATGCCGGTGTCGACCACCAGGCGCGCCGCGCGCCAGGCTTGGTAGCTGAGCATGCCGAACTCCTCGTAGGGCGTCTCGTAGATGCCCATTTCGCTGCCCAGGCGCTCGGCGTACAGGGCCCAGCCTTCGCCGAAGGCCGAAATATAGGCGCGTCTGAACGGCGGCACGCCGGTCTGCTCGAGTGCGACGGGCATCTGGAAGGCGTGGCCCGGGGCCGACTCGTGCAAGGTCAATGCCGGCAGGCTGTACAGCGCGCGCGAGGGCAAATCATAGGTATTGACCAGGTAGACGCCGGGCCCGCCGCGTCCGGCCGTGTAATAGGGCGCCTGGTCGGGCGGCACCGGCCGGATCGCAAAGCGCTGGCGCGGCAGGTAGCCGAAATACTGGCCGGCCTTGGCGTCGAATTTCTTGGCGATCCAGGCCGCGCGCATCAGCAGTTCGTCGGCCGACTTCGCGTAGAACTGCGGGTCGCTGCGCAGGAAAGCAAGAAAGGCTTGCAGGTCGCCCTTGAAACCGGCGCGCCCGATCGTGGCCGTCATCTCGAGGCGGATCTTCGCCATCTCGTCCAGCCCGATGCGGTGGATGGCGTCCGCGCTCAAGTTCGTCGTCGTGTATTCGACGATCTTCGACTGGTAATAGGCTTCGCCGTCGGGCAGGCTGGCGGCGGATAGCGCTTCGCGCGCCCCTGGCAGGTAGACCTCGCGCACGAAGCCGAGCACCGCCGCGTAGGCCGGCTGCACCTGGGTGCGGATCGCGGCGACGGCCTCGGCGCGCAGGGCGGCCTGCTCATCAAGGGGAATCGCCGCCGGCATGCTCTTGAAAGGCGTGTAGAACACCGTGTCTTCGGGCGCTGCCGCGACCACCGAGGCCAGCGCGGCGTCGCGTCCCTGCAGGGTGACGCGCGGGGGCGTGAAGCCGCGCGCCAGGCCCGCGCGCAGGTTGGCGGTCTGCTCGGCGAAGTGACGCGGCAGCTTGCCCAGGCGCGCCAGGTAGTTGCGGTAGTCCTGGGCGCGCGCAAACGGCTGGCGCGCGCCATAGGTCACGTCGGTCCAGAAGGCGCTGTCGGCATTGACCGGCGCCTCGTACTCGCGAAAGCGCAGCGCCTGGACAAAGGCCGCGATCTGGGCATGGTAGACCTGGAAGTTGAGCTGCTGCGGCGCCGACAGGCGCGCCGGGTCGATGGCAGCAAGCTGGCGCAGGGTGCCTTCCCAGTAGGCCAGGCGCGCGGCCTGGGAGGCGGCTTCGACGCGCGGAAAATCGGCATCGACCTTGCCGCCTTCGGCCTCGTCGTCGGCCAGGCCCTGGGCCACGCGCCACTGCCATTCGGCGCGGTGGATCGCCGTGAAGCGCGCGTCGAGCGAGGGCGCTTTGGACGGCACGGCCCGCGCTGCCTTGACAGGAGCCGCCTGCGCCTGCGCCGGCAGCAGGATGCCAAGCGCGCACAAGACGCCTGCGATGGATTGCTTCATGTTCTCTCCAAAGTATGGCCTGGAAGTTCCTGCTCTGCATTATGGCGCAGCGGCCGATACGTCACCGATAACTTCTGTTTAAGCGGGGCGCGGCGTAGGAATTCATCCCGTCTTCGTATGAAAGAGTAAAAAGTGTTGATCTTGCCTTTATAATTGTGTCGCAGCCAGCCAAATGGCGAATAAAACATAACAACGACAGCCAACAGCGCGCATGGATCAGAAAGAGGGGCCGCGGCCCGGGCAACCCGGAGAGGGGAATGGCAGCAATACGGGAAGCGCCGCGGCATTGGTGCAGCCCTGGCTGCGCCTGAGCGAACAGCTCATGCCCCTGGTCGGCGAAAGCGGTTTCTGCGCCCTGTTCGGACGCGCCCTGCGCCTGTCTACCCCACGCTTCGAGCGACTGTCCACTTGCGACAGCGCGCGTCCTGTGGCCGACCTGTTGACGTCCCTGACCAGAACCCTGAACGAGATAGGACCCGAGCAAGCGAGCGCCGCCAACGGCGTCCTGCTCGAGACATTCACCACGCTGCTGGGTTCCTTGATCGGCGAAGCGCTAACGAAACAGCTGTTACACGTCGCAGAGCTTGGCGGGGAGGGGCAGACGTATGGACTGGAGCAGAAGTAAATGAGCGATAAAGTAGACCTGGGGCTTTTGCAAACCGGTGTGCCAGGATTGGACACGCTGCTCGGTGGAGGCCTGCCCGAGTTTTCGTTCAACCTCGTCGCCGGCCCGCCGGGCAGCGGCAAGACGACCCTGGCGCACCAGATCATGTTTACGCTGGCCAGCACCGAGCGGCGCGCCCTGTTCTTCACCGTGCTGGGCGAGCCGCCCCTGAAGATGCTGCGCTACCAGCAGCAGTTTTCCTTCTTCGACATGAGCATGGTGGGACCCGCGATCCGCTACGTGAACCTGAGCGAGAACCTGCGCACGGGCGACTTCAGCGGCGTGCTGGAACGGATCATGGCCGAGGTCGAGACCTTCTCGCCCTCGCTGGTGTTCGTCGACTCCTTCCGCTCGGTGGTGCAGACGGCCAAGTCGGGCAACGAGGGCGTGGCCGACCTCCAGTACTTCATCCAGGAGCTGGGCACGCGCATGACGAGCTGGCAGGCCACCACCTTCCTGATCGGCGAGTACGTCAGTTCCGACCCGGAGGCCAATCCGATCATGACGGTGGCCGACGGCGTGCTCTCGCTGACCCAGGTGCACGAGCACAGCACCGTCGTGCGCAAGATGCGGGTCGTCAAAATGCGCGGCCGCGCCCACCTGGCCGGTTCGCACAACTTCCGCATCACGGGCGACGGCCTGCGCACCTATCCGCGCATCCTGCCGCCGCTGGCCGACGACCGCATCCCGGGCGTGCCGATCGACCGCGACGCGCGCCGCATCTCGGTCGGCGTGCCGGGCCTGGACAAGATGCTCAATGGGGGCCTGCCGGAAGGGCACACGATGCTGGTCTCGGGGCCCACCGGTTCCGGCAAGACCATCCTGGCGACCCGCTTCCTGCAGGAGGGCGCGCGCCTCGGCGAAAAAGGCGTGGCCGTGTACTTCGAAAAAGGCACGCCGCGCCTGCGCAACGCCGAGCTGGCTGAAATGATACAGAAGGGCGATGTCAGCGTGGTCGAGAGCCGCCTGCTCGACCTGACGGTGGACGAGCTGATCGACGAGCTGGAACGCACCCTGCAGCGCACCGGCGCCACCCGCCTGGTCATCGATTCGCTCTCCGAATTCGACCTCTACATGGCGCCGGAATACCATGCCGAGTTGCGCCTGGCGGTGTTCCGCCTGCTCTCGGCGGTGGCAAAGCAAGGCGTCAGTGCGCTGGTGACGATCGGACTGAACGACGTGTTCGGCGAGCTGCGTTTCGGCGAAGCGAACATCCCCTTCCTGACCGACGCCATCGTCACCCTGCGCTACGCCGAGGTGGACGGCAAGCTGCAGAAATTCATGTCGGTCGTGAAGGTGCGCGGAAGCGCCCACAGCACTGACCTGCGCGCATACCGCATCACCGACGAAGGCCTGGAGATCGATGCGCTCCCGACCGAGGTCATCGGCGTCTTCGGCGGCGCCGCGGCGCGCGCCCTGGCGCCTGGCTGAAAAGGACAGGGAATGTTTCACGAACACGGAGGCAGCTCGATGCAACGTTCCCTGGATCCCGCACAGGGGCAGGACCAAAGCGACGCCTTGACCGGCGCGCTGCTGCTTCGCATCGCCAGCCAGGAAGAAGAAATCGCGCGCCTGCGCGAAGCGAACGAGCACCTGGTGCTCGCCGCCATCAGCGCCCAGGGCCTGCGCGACGACGCCGAAGATGCGAACCGGCGCCAGAACGAATTCCTCGCCATGCTGGCGCACGAGCTGCGCAATCCCCTGGTGCCGATCAGCATGTCCTCGATGCTGCTGGAGCGGTCGGCCAACGCCACGCCCCAGCTGCTCAATTTCACCAAGGTGATCCGGCGCCAGGTCGACCACATGGCCTGCCTGCTCGACGACCTGCTCGACGCCGCCCGCATCAGCAGCGGCAAGATCACGCTCAACCTGGAACCGCTGTCGCTCTCGGCCACCATCGACCAGGCGCTTGAAACGGTCTTGCCGCGCATCGGCGAGCGCAGCCAGGAATTCGTGCTCGACCTGCCGCCGCAAGCGCTCGGCACGCTGGGCGACCGGGTGCGCCTGACCCAGGTGCTGTCCAACCTGATCGGCAACGCCTCCAAGTACACGGGCGACGGCGGGCGCATCGTCTTGAGCGCCGCGCGCGAGGGCGACGAGATCGTCATCGCGGTCAGTGACAACGGCAGCGGTATCGCACCCGAAGTGCTGCCGCATATTTTCGATCTGTTCACCCAGGGTCCGCGTTCGCTGGCGCGCTCGGAGGGCGGCCTGGGCGTCGGCCTGAACGTGGTGCGCAACCTGGTCACCATGCACGGCGGGGCGATCAGCGCCGAAAGCCCGGGCGTCGGGCAGGGCAGCCGCTTCATCCTGCGCCTGCCGGCCTGCACGCTGCCCGATGCGGCGCCGCCGCGGCAGGACCTGCATCCCGCCGCCGCCAGCTGCTGCCGGGTCCTGATCATTGAAGACAATATCGACGCCTGCGACACCCTGAAAGCCTTCCTCGACATGGAAGGGCATGAGGTCAGCGTCGCGCACGACGGCCAGACGGGCCTGGACGCGCTGCTGGCGCAGCCCTACGCGGTCGTGGTCTGCGACATCGGCCTGCCGAGGATGGACGGGCTCGAGGTGATGCGGCGCCTGCGCGCCGCCCAGGACGGCGCAGGTCCGGTGGCGATCGGGCTGTCGGGCTATGGCCAGGCCGAGGACCGAGCCCGTGCCCTGGAGGCGGGCTTCGACCATTACCTGGTCAAGCCGGTGAACCCGGACGCCTTGCTGGCGCTGGTCGCGGCGCGCGTTTAAACGGCCGCGCGCGCCTGCCAGTCGGCGCGCGTCATTTCCCAGGCCGCATGCGGCCGTTCATACCATGTTTCCAGGCCGCGGTAGCGCAGGCCGAGGCGCTCCATCACGCGTGTTGAAGCCGTGTTTTCCGGCAGGCAGACCGCCACCAGCGACCGGGCACGCAGGGTATCGAAGGCGAAGGCGGCCATCGCCTGCGCCGCTTCCGAGGCCAGGCCCCGGCCCCAGCGTTCGGGCACCAGGCGCCAGCCGATTTCATGCGGATTGGCCGGGTCGCGCCCCAGGTACTGGATGCAGCCGGCGCCGACCAGCAGGCCTGTGTCGCGCTCGATGAAGGCCCACCAGGAAAAACCGTATTGCGCCCAGCGCGCCTTGACCAGCGCGATCATCTTGCGCGTCTCTTCAGGCGCTTCGGGAGCGCCGCTAAGGAAGCGCATGACTTCAAGCCGGCGGTTCATGGCCTGCAGGCCGTCGAAGTGCTGCTCGTCGATCGGTTCCAGGCGCAGGCGTGGTGTGGTCAGGATTGTCATCGTTGAGATAGACCTCGACAGAATAAAAAAAAAGGGCCGGCGAAGCGGCCCTTCATGTCCAGCGCGCTGCTTACTGGTGCGCGTGGTGCGTTGCCGTGAGCTTGCGCATCAGCGGCAAGACGGACAGCGCGATCAGGGTGCAGATCAGGGCGGCGATGCCCAGCTTGTTGAACAGGCTGGTGTAGATCGGCAGCGTCTGCAGCGGGTCGGTCATGCCTTGCGGGACGCTGGCGTAGTTCGCCACCACGCCGCCCAGGTATTGCGAGATGCCGGTCGCGACGAAATAAGCGCCCATCATGAAGCCGCCCATGCGCGCCGGCACGTAGCGCGCCACCATCGCCAGGCCCAGGCCCGAGACCAGCAGTTCGCCCAGCGAATACAGGCCATAGCCGGCGATCATGATCCAGGATGAGGTCATGCCGTTGACGGCGAAGCTGCCCGCAAAACCGTAGGTGAAGAAGCCGGCGGCGACCACGCTGAAGCCGAGCGCGAACTTGCCGGCGATCGACAAGTCCTTGCCGGTGCGGCCGGCGCGGGTGTACATCACGGCCAGCACGGGCGAGAGCACCATGATCCAGATCGCGTTCAGGGCCTGGAACTGGCCTGGCGACCAGGTCCACAGGTGGGAGCCCAGCACGGTGAACTCGAGGTCGACGTTACGCAGCGCGAACAGCGACAGCGAGGTGCTCATCTGCTGGTAGAAGATGAAGAAGAACACGGTCTGCAGGGTCAGCACCAGGGCCGCGATCAGGCCGGCGCGTTCGCTGCGCTCGCTCTTGCGGATCAGGTGCACGAAGATGCCCAGCACCACGATGCCGGCCAGGTAGACGAAGACGCGGGCAATGCTCTGGTATTGCAGGATCACGGCCGACAGCGCGACCGCGACCACGCCGCCGCCCAGCACCATGGCCAGCTTGCTCTTGTCGAGCGGAAGTTCGTCCGGGAGCGAGCCGACGTGGCGGATGGTCGCGCGCATCATCAGGAGGGTGAAGATGCCGATGATCAGGCCGACGCTGCACACGCCGTAGGCGATGTGCCAGCCGATCTCGTTACCGTGGGCCGCGTTGAAATAATCCTTGATCGCGGGCGTCGCCAGCATCGAGAAGGTCGAGCCGACGTTGACCGCCATGTAGTACATCGTGAAGGCGCTGTCGATTTTCGAATCGTCGCCTTCGTAGATCTTGCGGACCAGGTTGGCGGTGTTCGGCTTGAACAGGCCGTTGCCGACCACGATCACGCCCAGTGCCGAAAACAGGAACCAGGTATTCGTCGTCGGCACCGCCATCAGGGCGTAGCCGAGCGAGAGGATGATCGCGCCGAGCAGCATCGAGCGGCGGGTGCCGAGCACCTTGTCGCCGATCCAGCCGCCGATGGCCGGCGCGACGTAGATCAGGGCCGCGGCTGCGCCCCAGACGAGGTTGGCGCGGGTATCTTCGAAGCCCATGCGCTGGACCATGAAATAGACGATCAGCGCCTGCATGCCGTAATAGCCGAAGCGCTCCCATAACTCGATCATCCAGACGGTCACGAACGAGCGGGTCTGGCTGTACGGCAGGATTTCCGTTTTCAAAAAATGTCTCCTTGGTATGTGGACTGTCGCCTCCAGCTCATGACCAGAAGCAAGCTGCTGCATGCTACGCGAGGGCAGGGCAAGATGCAATCCTGACAGGCGGGGCGAACGGCGTTCCGTATGAAGTCAACCGTGCGCGCAGCGCCACGTTACGCGGCGAGGACCCGTTCGTTCGCCAGCAGCAGGGCGCAGCCGTCGGCCGGCAGCGGGCGGCTGATGTAATAGCCCTGGATTTCGTCGCAGCCATAGGCCCGCAGCGCGTCCAGGTGGCCGGCCGTCTCGACGCCTTCGGCCACCACCTTCAGGTTCAGGCTGTGCGCCAGGCTGATGACGGCCTTGGTAATGGCCGCGTCGTCGGCGTCGTCGGGCAGGTCGCGCACGAAGGTCCGGTCGATTTTCAGGGCGTCGAGCGGGAAGCGCTTCAGGTAGGCCAGGCTCGAATAGCCGGTGCCGAAGTCGTCGACCGACAAGCGCATGCCCTGCTGCTTGAGTTCGGTCAGGATGCGCACCGCGCTTTCCGGGTCGGTCATCAGCATCGATTCGGTCAGTTCGAATTCGAGCAGGCGCGGGTCGACCCCGGCCTCGGCGACGATCGCGCTTACCTTCGCGGCAAAGCCGTCCTGCGCCAGCTGGCGCGCCGACAGGTTGATCGCCACCGGCGGCACCGGGGCGTACCGGGCCGACCAGGCCTTGATCTGGCGGCAGACCTGGGCGATCACCCATTCGCCGGCCGGCAGGATCATGCCGGTTTCCTCCAGGATGGCGATGAATTCGCCGGGCGCGACCAGGCCGCGCTCTGGATGGCGCCAGCGCAGCAGGGCCTCGAAGCCGCTCACCAGGCCGGTCGCGAGTTTCACTTTCGGCTGGTAGTGCAGTTCGAACTCGCCGCGCTCGAGCGCCAGGTGCAGCTGGTGTTCGGTCTGCACGCGCAGCGCGGCGTTGGCGTTCATCTCGGCCAGGTAGAAGCGGTAGTTGTTGCGGCCATTGTGCTTGGCGCTGTACATCGCCGTGTCGGCGCTGCGCAGCAGGGTGGCGGCGTCGCGCCCGTCCGCGGGATATTGCGCGATGCCGACGCTGGCCGAGACGAACAGCTGCTGGCCCTGCAGCAGGAAAGGCTGGGCCAGGGCGTCGACGATGCGCTGCGCGGTGGCTTCGGCATCGGCGCTGCTGCCCAGCCGCGGCAGCACCACCGCGAATTCGTCGCCGCCGAGGCGCGCCACCACGTCGCCGGGCGCCACGCAGGCCTGCAGGCGCTGCCCGGCCTGGGCCAGCAGGGCGTCGCCGGCGCTGTGGCCGAGCATGTCGTTGACGCTTTTAAAGCGGTCGAGATCGATGAACATGACGCCGGCCCGGCCTCCGGCGCGCGCGGCGGCGCCGATCGCTTCTTCTAGGCAGGTGCCGAGGCGGTGGCGGTTCGGCAGGCCGGTCAGGGCGTCGAATTGCGCCAGATACGTCAAGCGATTGCGTGCATCCTCGCGCTCGACGGCGCTCGAGAGGATGTTGGCCAGGCTGGTCAGGAAGCCGTCCTCGTCTTCCTGGAAGGTGCGCGCGGCCGGGGCATACACGGCCAGCGCGCCGTAGGGGCGCTCGCCGCAGTCGAGCGGCACCGCAATGCTGCTGCCGGCCTGCCCGGCGCCGAGCAGGGCGGCGCTCCAGAGGCCGAGCGCGTCGTCCGCGCCGGGAACGCAGTCGATCCGGCTGCCCTGGGCATCCTGCGGGAAGCCGCAGGCCGCCTGCAGGCAGGCCTGGCCGGCGCCGGCGTCGAAGCCGAACAGCGCCGCGTGGCGCACGTTGACGCCGTCGCAGGCGGTAATCACGGCCTGCGCGAACAGTTCGTGCAGGGAGCCGGCCTCCAGTGCCTTGCGTCCGAGGCGCGCGATCAGGCCCTGGCGCATGGCGTTGCGCACGATCGCGTCTTCGAATTGCTTGCGTTCGCTGATGTCGAAATCGATGCAGATGTATTTTTCGACGCGGGCGGCGGCGTCGAAAATCGGGACGATGGTGCGGTACCACTGGCGTTCGCCGTCACGCGCCGACACCGCGACTTCGCCGCGCCAGACCGTTTCGGCCGGCGACCAGCCGCCGCCCATGCGCGGCAGGGCAATGCCCAGCAGGTCTTCGCGCGCGTGGCCCGACTGGCGCACGAATTCGTCGTTCACGGCCGTGACGCGGCCTTCCAGGTCGACTTCGCAGACGATGGCCGCCTGGTCGAGCGCGCTCTTGTGCTGGACCAGGGAATTCATGAGGCCCGCGATGCGCTGGCCGTACTCGTCGCGCATGCTGGCGGCGCTGCGGTTCACGGCCAGGATGGCTTCGCGAATTTCCAGCGGGGTGTCGGGATGGACCGTGGCGGCTGCGGCTTCTCCATCGCCGTAAAAGCGCAGGCTGCCCAGGTTCTTCAGCCAGCGCACCAGCAGCGTGCGCGCCAGCGCCAGGCTGATTGCCAGCACCACGGCCGCGAGCAGGCCCGATTGCACCAGCAGCAGCCACAATTGCGAGGCGAGCCTGCGCTCGTCGAAATGCAGGCGCAGCACGCCGTAATCCTTGCCGCCGGCGGTGACCACGCGGTTCACGTCGTACAGTTCGCCGCCCACGTGCGCCAGCAGCCAGCGCGGCGCCGGCGCCAGCGAATCGTCGGGCGCGGCTTCGGCGCGGATGGTGCCGCCATTCATGTCGATGAAGGCGGCGCTGCGAAACGGCGACTGCACCATCATCGTCGAGAGGGTGCGCTTGACGGTGTCGTAGTCGCCGATCAGGGCGCTCTCCTCGATCGCCTGCGCGCCCACTTCGACCAGGGTGTTGGCGGCGTCCTGGGTTTCTTCGATGTGGCGCAGGTACTGGTGGCGGTAGAACATGCCCAGGCCGACACCCACGAAGACCAGCATGCTGACGGCGAACAGGGCGAACACGCGCCCCACCAGCGTGCGCGGCCGCAGCAGGGCGGCAGGTCGCGAGAGCGCGGCGCGGATCAACGCAGCTGGGCCGGAGCGGCCTGGTAGAACGCGCGGTAGGCCGCGTAATCGGCCTCGGTGGCGGCGACGAAGCCGACCGGCTCGGGTGCATGGATCAGTTCCGTGGCCGCCGCCAGAATCTTGCGTCCTTCCGGATCGCGCGCCATGCCCAGGAAGGCCTGGGCGACGGCGCGCACGTGCGCCTTGGGCACGCGTTTGGACGACATCAGCGCCAGGTCGTTGAACGGGGGCGAGCTCCAGAGCACGCGAAACGCCTTCTGCTCGCGTTCGGCGTAGTTCTGCACCAGCTGGGAATTCGCCCCGGCCGCCTTGACGCGGCCGCTGAAGAGCTGGGTGAAGGCGGCATCCATGTTGCCGGCAAAGACAACCGTGATCGGCACCTTCTCGCGCAGCAGCTGGGCGTAGGTGACTTTGTAGGCGATCAGCGCTTCCGGGCCCGGAAAGACGACGGTGCTCTCGCCAAGTTCCGCGAGCGTGCGCACGGGCGACTCGGCCGGCACCACGATCTGGGCGCGCACCGGCGCCGCGTCGCGCCGGCCGAACACCGTCCAGCCCAGGTGGGCGCGCTCGGGACTGAACAAGTGGTTGGTGAAAGCGAAGTCGACTTCGCGCGTCAGGATGAAGCTGGTGGTGTCGGCCGAGGTGCGGCCGAGCTTCAGGTTCAGGCGCACGCCGCTCCTGGCCGAGACATAGCGCACGATCGGATTCCAGAAGCTGGCCGACACGCGCAGGTTGTACTGGTTCACTGGTGAAAAGTTATAGGCCGGCGCTTCGGCGGCCAGGCTGGGGCCGGCCGCCAGGCAGGCGAGGAGCACGGCAAAGCCGGCCCGAAGGGTCATGCGCATGATGATGAAACACGGGGGGAGGGCGCTCGACAGGCGCAGGGAACGAGACTATAGCAGAGTTCTAACTAACAATTCCAACTGGAAACTTGTTGTGTTGTAAAGCTGCGAAGGCCGCGGTTCAGTTCGCCGAAATGCGCTGGACGCCGGCCACCGGCTGGGTTTCGAAACGTTCGCCAAAGCCGGCGATCAGGGGCTTGCCCTGGGTGATGGCGGCGCGCACCGCGGGCAGGGCGAGCGAGGCCTTGTGGCTGGCGGCATTGTCCCAGGCTTCGGTGATCCAGAGCGCGTCCGGGTCCTGCACGTCCTTGGCGATGACGTAACTCAGGCACCCGGGCATGTCGGCCGTGCCGGCCGCCAGCAGGTCGATCAGGGCGTCGCGCTGGCCGGGTTTGGCGCGCATTTTTCCGATCAGGCCATACATCGGGCCGGCCGCCGCGGGCTGGGCGGCGGCGTCGGCAATAACAGGCGCGGTAGCGAGCGCAGTGAGGGCGGCGCGGCGGGAGATGGCCATGGCAGGATCCTTGATGAGCAATCCGGCAAGATTAGCAGAAAGCACAATGCAGGAACAGGCCGGCCGGGCCGCCTGCTTAAAACACCTCGTCGGCCCGCAGGTAGCGCCACTGCCCGACCGGCAGATCGCCCAGCTTGACCTTGCCGATGCGCACGCGTTTGAGGCCAACGACCTTCAGGCCGACCATGTCGCACATGCGGCGGATCTGGCGCTTCTTGCCTTCCTTCAGGGTAAAGCTGAGCTGGTCGTCGTTCTGCCAGCGCACCTTGGCCGGCAGCAGCGGCTTGCCGTCCATCCAGAGGCCGAAACACAGTTTTTTCAGGTCGGCATCGGGCAGCTTGCCGGGCTTGGTGTACTCGACCCGCACCAGGTATTCCTTCTCGACCGAGGTGGTCTCGCCAATCAGCGTCTTGGCCACGCGCCCGTCCTGGGTCAGGACCAGCAGGCCCACCGAGTCGATGTCGAGGCGCCCGGCCGGCACCAGCGAACGCAACTGGGTCGGGTGGAACTGGTCCGGCGCCGGGTCGTCCGGCCAGCGGTTCTCCGGCTTGATCAGGGCCACGGCCGGCGTGTAGCCGTCTTCGGCCTGGCCCGATACATAGCCCATCGGCTTGTTGATCAGGATGGTGACGCGCTTGCTTTGCTCGGCCGCGGCCTGGCGCTCGACGGTGATGCGCTGGTCGGGGAGCACCTTGCTGCCCAGTTCCGAGACGACCTTGCCGTCCACCCGCACCCAGCCGCGCGCGATCCATTCATCGGCTTCGCGGCGCGAGCACAGGCCCAGTTCGGACATTCGTTTGGAGAGGCGGAGCGGTTCGGTCATTGGAAACTTGGTATAAGTGAATAAAAATAAGTGAGACGGGGTGTATCAGATCGCCAGCGCGTCGAGCAGCTCGGTTTCCAGCTGCACCAGCACGCGCGGGTTGTTCAGGTTCGGGCCGTCGACCAGGAACACGTCCTCGACGCGCTCGCCCAGGGTCATGATTTTGGCGGTATGCAGGTTGATGCGGTAGCGCGTGAGCACGGTGGCGATCGCGTACAGCAGGCCGGTGCGGTCGTTGGCCGCGATCGAGAGCAGCCAGTACTGGCCGCGTTCGTCCGGGCGCAATTCCACGGTCGGCGCCGCCGGGAAGTGGCGCGACAGGCGCGACAGGCGACCGCGCGTGGGCGGGGGCAGCGGCGCGTTCGACACCAGCAGCTCGCACAGTTCGTGTTCGATCAGGCTGATGATGTCGCGGTAGTTCTTCGCGAAGTTTTCTTCGGTGACGAGGAAGGTGTCGAGCGCATAGCCGTCCTTGGTGGTGTGGATCTTGGCGTCCAGGATGCTGAAGTTCTTGCGGTCGAAATAGCTGCAGATGCGCGCGAACAGGTCGGGCTGGTCCTTCACGTAAACGGCCACCTGCAGGCCTTCGCCGACCGGCGCCAGGCGGCTTTTCACGACCGGGCGCGTGCTCTTGAGCTTGTCGTGCAGGCTGCGCGTCTGCCAGGCGATGTCGGATGCGTCATGGCGCAGGAAATACACCACGTCGAGCTGGTCCCACAGCGCTTCGTGCGCGTTGGCGGGCAGGCCGAACAGGCGCAGCGTGGCCAGCGCTTCCTGCTGGCGCATCTTCAGTTCGCGGTCGGCCGAATGCGGCTCGCCGCCGAGCACGCGCAGCGTGATGCGGTACAGGTCTTCCAGCAGCTTGGCCTTCCAGGCATTCCACACCTTCGGGCTGGTGCCGCGGATGTCGGCCACGGTCAGGAGGTAGAGCGCCGTCAGGTGGCGCTCGTCCTTGACGACATCGGCAAAGGCGGCAATCACGTCGGGGTCGGACAGGTCCTGCTTTTGCGCGACCTGCGACATGGTGAGGTGCTGCTCGACCAGGAAGGCCACCAGTTCGGTATCGTCCTGGGACAGGCCGTGTTCCCAGCAAAAATCAAGCGCGTCGACCTTGCCCAGTTCCGAGTGGTCGCCGCCGCGGCCCTTGGCGATGTCGTGGAAGAGCGCGGCCACGTACAGCAGCCAGCGGTCGCGGAAGTTGGCGATCAGGCCGCTGCAGAAGGGGTATTCGTGGGCGTGTTCGGCCATCGTGAAGCGGCGCAGGTTACGCACCACCATCATGATGTGCTGGTCCACCGTATATACGTGGAACAGGTCGTGCTGCATCTGGCCGACGATGTTCCTGAACTTCGGCAGGTAGCGTCCCAGCACGCCGAAGTCGTTCATGCGCCGCAGCGCATGCACCAGGCCGACCGGCGCTTTCAAAATACGCAGGAAGTTGGCGCGGTTGACGGGGTCGGCGCGGTAGGCGTCGTCGATCAGGTTGCGCGCATGCCAGAGCGCGCGCGTGGTGCGCGCCGTCATGCCCTTCAGTTCGGGGCGCTCGGTCATGGCCACGAAAATCTCGAGCACCGAGGAGGGCGTGGTCTCGAAGGTGTCGTCGTGGGCGATGTCGATCAAGCCGTGCACGTCGTTGAAGCAGGCGTTGATGCGCACCGGTTCCGCGGGCGTGGGGAACAGGCGCGCCTCGATGTTCTGCAGCAGGATGGTATTGAGCTGGGTGACCGTTTTGGCCGCCCAGTAGTAGCGCTGCATCAGGTATTCGCTGGCGCGCCGTGCGCCGGGGCCCGACGGATCTGATACCAGGTCGAAGGATTCGGCGATCGCCGTCTGGACGTCGAACAGCAGGCGGTCTTCGCGCCGGTTGGTGTGCAGGTGCAGGCGCACGCGGATGTCCTTGAAGGCGCGCTCCTTTTCCATCAGCTGGCGCGCCTCGTCCTGCGTGATCAGTTCGCGCGTGGCGAGCTGGCTCCACGAATTGGCCAGGCCCGCCGCTTTCGCCACCCACAGGATCACCTGCAGGTCACGCAGCGCGCCCGGGCTTTCCTTGACGTTCGGCTCGAGCGCAAACGCCGTGTATTCGTATTTGGCGTGGCGCAGGCGCATCTCGGCCGTCTTGGCCTGGAAAAAAGCCTGCGGGTCGAGCGCTTCCTGGTAGCGCGCCTGCAGCTGGTCGAACAGCGCCGCGTCGCCCGTCACCAGGCGCGCCTCGAGCAGGCTCGTTTGCACGGTGATGTCGGCGCCAGATTCGGTCATGCACTCGTCGACCGTGCGGATGCTGTGCCCGATCTCCAGGCCCAGGTCCCACAGCAGCTGCACCAGGCTTTCGAGCTTGGCCTGGGTGATCGCGTCGGGCGCGGCGCCGAGCAGGATCAGGAGGTCGACGTCGGACTGGGGAAACAGCTCGCCGCGCCCGTAGCCGCCCACGCCCACCAGCGCCGTATTGGCGGGCAGCCGCGCCGTCACCCAGGCGTCGCTGAGGATGTCGTCGACGCACTGGCGCAGCCCGCGCAGCAATTTTTCCGGCTTGCCGTCCTCGCGAAAGGCCGCGAACAGGACCTGGCGTTCGGCTTTGAGCCGGCTTTTCAGTTCGGGACGAGCATCGGCGAGGGCGGCGGCGGACATGGTGCTTACGCCGGTACGGCTTCTTTGTTGGCGACGATGGCGGGCGGCGGCGGGGTGCCGGCGGAAGTGGTGAGCACTTCGTAGCCGGTCTCGGTGACCAGGATCATGTGCTCCCACTGCGCCGACAGGCTGCGGTCCTTCGTCTTGATGGTCCAGCCGTCCGGCATTTCCTTGATCTCGCGGCGGCCGGCATTGATCATCGGCTCGATCGTGAAGATCATGCCCGGCTCGAGCTTGTCGAGCGTGCCGGGTTTGCCGTAATGCAGGACCTGCGGCTCTTCGTGGAAGACGCGGCCGATGCCGTGGCCGCAGAATTCGCGCACCACGCTGTAGCCGCTCTTTTCCGCGTGCTGCTGAATCGCGTGGCCAATATCGCCCAGATAAGCGCCGGGTTTTACCTTGGCGATACCGAGCCACATGCATTCGTAGGTTACTTCCGACAGGCGGCGCGCCAGGATCGACGGCTCGCCGATCAGGAACATGCGGCTGTTGTCGCCATGGAAACCGTCCTTGGTGATCACGGTGACATCGATGTTCAGGGCGTCGCCGCTTTTCAGGACCTTGTCGCCCGGGATGCCGTGGCAGATGACGTCGTTGATCGAAGTGCACACCGCCTTCGGGAAGGGCGGGTAGCCGGGCGGGGCGTAGTTCAGCGGCGCCGGCACGGTGCCCTGCACATTGGTCATGTATTCGTGGCACAGGCGGTCGAGCTCGCCGGTGGTGACGCCGGCTTTCACGAAAGGCGTGATGTAGTCGAGCACTTCGGCGCCGAGGCGGCCGGCCAGGCGCATGCCTTCGATTTCTTCGGGGGTTTTGATGGAGATGGACATGGATAAGCAGTATTCGAGACGGCGGGGCGGCATGCCCGGCGCAATAGTGCTTGCATTATAAGGGATGTGACGGCGTGTTGCCGCCGATACCCCGTGTCCCGCATGCAAAGCTTGAATTGCAACGAGAATCCGGCTAGAATCTCGGGTTGCTTGGGCTGAGGTCCGGCAATGTTATCAAAGTAGTCTATTTTTTATTATCAAAATCGCGAATCCGGCCGCCAAGGGTGCCCCAAAGGGTGACTGGCCGACATTCAAGAATTTAACCCTGGAGAATTACATGTCCGTTACTATGCGCGAAATGCTGGAAGCCGGTATTCACTTCGGCCACCAGACCCGTTTCTGGAACCCAAAGATGGCACCGTTCATCTTCGGTCATCGCAACAAAATCCACATCATCAACCTGGAAAAAACCATGGCGATGTACCAGGATGCGATGAAAACCATCAAGCAGATCTCCGCCAACCGCGGCACCATCCTGATGGTCGGCACCAAGCGCCAGGCCCGTGACCTGATCGCCGCTGAAGCCCAGCGCGCAGGCGTGCCTTATGTCGACCAGCGTTGGCTCGGCGGCATGCTGACCAACTTCAAGACCATCAAGACCTCGATCAAGCGCCTGAAGGACATGGAAGCCCAGATCGCTGACGGTTCGGTCGAGAACCTGTCGAAGAAAGAAGCGCTGATGTTCGAGCGCGAAATGATCAAGCTGCAGAAGTCGATCGGCGGCATCAAGGACATGGGCGGCGTTCCTGACGCAATCTTCGTCGTCGACGTCGGCTACCACAAGGGCGCCATCACCGAAGCCGGCAAGCTGGGCATCCCGGTCATCGGCGTGGTCGATACCAACCACTCGCCAGAAGGCGTCACCCACGTGATCCCTGGTAACGATGACTCGTCGAAAGCCATCGCCCTGTACGCACGCGGCGTTGCCGATGCGATCCTGGAAGGCCGTGCCAACGCCACCAACGAAGTTGCCGAGATGGTCAAGGCAGCCGGCGGCGACGAATTCGTCGAAGTCTCCGAGCAGGCATAAAAAAGTAAGAGCCGGTCATACGGCCTGCCGCATGCGGCATTCCGCATGACCCAAGGGGTGCCGCGCTGTAGCTGAGCACCCCTTTTTTTAAGCACAAGATTCCGTATTAAACATTTAGGAGAAGAACATGGCAGCAATTACTGCAGCGATGGTTGGTGAACTGCGCGCGAAGACCGATGCGCCGATGATGGAATGCAAAAAAGCCCTGACCGAAGCCGAAGGCGACATGGGCCGTGCCGAAGAGATCCTGCGCGTCAAGCTGGGCGGCAAGGCATCGAAGGCGTCCGCTCGCGTCACCGCCGAAGGCGTGGTTGCAAGCTTCATCTCCGGTAACATCGGCGCGCTGGTGGAAATCAACAGCGAAACCGACTTCGTCGCAAAGAACGACGAATTCATGGCCATGGCCAACCTGGCAGCCAAGCTCGTCGCCGAGCAGAACCCTGCCGACGTGGCAGCCCTGTCCGCACTCGACGTCGGCGGCCAGACCTTCGACGCACTGCGTTCGGCACTGATCGGTAAAATCGGTGAAAATATGACCGTGCGCCGCTTCCAGCGTTTCGAGACCACCGGCAAGCTCGCTTCCTACCTGCACGGCGCGCGTATCGGCGTCATCGTCGACTACGACGGTGCGGACGAGCAAGTCGGCAAGGACGTCGCGATGCACATCGCCGCGATGAAGCCGGTCGCCCTGTCGTCGGACGGCGTGCCAGCCGAAATGATCGAGAAAGAGCGTTCGGTCGCCCAGCTGAAGGCCCAGGAAGATGCCGACGCAGCCGCTGCCGCCGGCAAGCCTGCCCAGTCGCCGGAAATCCTGGCCAAGCGCCTCGAAGGTTCGGTCCAGAAGTACCTGAAGGAAGTCTCGCTGCTGAACCAGACGTTCGTGAAGAACGACAAGCAGTCGATCGAGCAAATGCTCAAGGCCGCCAACACCACGGTGAAGGGCTTCACGATGTACGTCGTGGGCGAGGGCATCGAGAAGAAGGTCGACGACTTCGCAGCAGAAGTTGCGGCACAGATGGCTGCCAACAAGCAGTAATGTGAAAGCGGGCCGCAAGGCCCGTTTTTTTAACCTGGCCATTTGCATTTTGGCCATGGTTGGTGCGCCCTCCACATTCGAGCGTGCGCGCCGTTTTGCCCGCCATCTGTACATTTGCAGATGAGGCGCCATGCCACGAGCCCGGCGCCGGAACCGAATTCGAATCAATACATCAGGAGAGCGCTTCATCATGACAAAACCAGCCTACAAACGAGTCCTGCTTAAACTGTCTGGCGAAGCACTGATGGGCGACGATCAGTTTGGCATCAATCGCGTCACCATCGACCGCATGGTTGCCGACATCGCCGAAGTGGCGAAGCAGGGCGTCGAGCTGGCGGTGGTGATTGGCGGCGGCAACATCTTCCGTGGCGTCGCGCCGGGAGCGCAGGGCATGGACCGCGCCACCGCCGACTACATGGGCATGCTGGCCACCGTCATGAATGCGCTGGCGCTGGCCGACGCGATGCGCCATGTCGGCATCACCGCGCGCGTCATGTCGGCGATCGGCATCGACCAGGTGGTCGAGCCCTACGTGCGCCCGAAAGCGCTGCAATACCTCGAAGAAGGCAAGGTCGTCGTCTTTGCCGCCGGCACCGGCAACCCCTTCTTTACCACCGACACCGCGGCTGCCCTGCGCGGCGCCGAAGTGGGCGCGCAGATTGTGCTCAAGGCCACCAAGGTCGATGGCGTTTATACTGCCGATCCACAGAAGGACCCGACCGCCACCCGTTACGAGTCGATCTCGTTCGACGAGGCGATCTCGAAGCAGCTGCAGGTGATGGACGCGACCGCGTTCGCGCTGTGCCGTGACCAGAAACTCCCGATCAAGGTGTTTTCGATCGTCAAGCCAGGCGCCCTCATGCGCGTGATCATGGGCGAAGACGAAGGTACACTGGTACACGTTTAATAACAGTAGAACTCGCTTTTAATATCGAATAACAGGAGAGCAGCATGTCCTTAGCTGACGTAAAAAAGAATGCGCAAGAGCGCATGACCAAGTCGATCGAAACCCTGCGTGCCGACCTGGCCAAGGTTCGTACCGGCCGTGCCCACACCGGCATCCTCGACCACATCACGGTCGACTACTACGGCTCGCCGACCCCGCTGACCGGCGTGGCCAACGTCACCCTGATCGACGCCCGCACCATCGGCGTGCAGCCGTATGAAAAGAAGATGCTGAGCACCATCGAAAAAGCGATCCGCGATTCCGACCTCGGCCTGAACCCGTCCACCTTCGGCGAACTGGTCCGCGTGCCGACCCCGGCCCTGACCGAAGAGCGCCGCAAGGAAATGGTCAAGCTGGTCAAATCGGAAGCCGAAGATGCGAAGATTGCCGTGCGCAACATTCGCCGCGACGCCAACGAGCAGCTGAAAAAGATGGTCAAGGACAAGACCGCATCGGAAGATGACGAGCGCCGCTCCTCCGACGAAATCCAGAAGCTGACCGACAAGTTCGTCGCCGACATCGACAAGATGGTGACGGAAAAGGAAAAAGAAGTCCTGACCGTGTAAGATGCCGTGCTCGGGCGCGATGGCAAGGCCATCCGCAAGCGAGCACAGCAACTACGCTGTAACTGGTAAGCAGACGTAACCGACAGCAGCATGCGGACCATTGCCGGGCACAATCGCGCAAGGTCCGCTTGCTCATTCACCTTATTACCCGCCTTCCGTACGTCCCTGATGGCAAACGATTTATGATCTTTAAGAGTTCCACGACCGTAGTTCCCGATGTGCCGGCCGTCCCGCGCCATATTGCCGTCATCATGGACGGCAACGGGCGCTGGGCGACGAAACGCCTGCTGCCCCGCGTCGCGGGTCACGTCAAGGGCGTCGAGGCGGTGCGCGGCGTGGTCGAAGCCTGCGTGCTGCGCGGGGTCGAATACCTTACCCTGTTTGCTTTTTCGTCGGAAAACTGGCGCCGTCCGGAAGAGGAAGTCTCGCTCCTGATGCGCCTGTTCGTCACCGCGCTCGAACGCGAAGTGTCGAAAATGCACGCCAATAACATCCGCCTGAAAGTCGTGGGCGACCTGTCGCGCTTCGATGCCAAGCTGCGCGAGATGATCGCCAATGCCGAGCGCCGCACGGCCGGCAACACGCGCCTGACGGTCTCGGTCTGCGCCAATTACGGCGGACGCTGGGACATCATGCAGGCCACCTCGAAAATGGTCGCCGCCAATCCGGGCGTGGCCGAGTTCAGCGAAGACATGCTGGCCCCGCACCTGGCGATGGCCTATGCGCCCGAGCCCGACCTGTTCATCCGCACCGGCGGGGAAGAGCGCATTTCGAACTTCCTGCTGTGGCAGCTGGCCTATTCCGAGCTGTATTTCACCGACACCTATTGGCCGGACTTCTCGGTCGAGTCACTCGACGCGGCGATCGCGTCCTACCAGAACCGCGAGCGCCGTTTCGGCCGCACCGGCGAACAAGTCGCCAACAAGACCAAATAAGACTAACCAAGCTGATGCTCAAAACCCGGATCCTCACCGCGCTCGTGCTGCTGGCAGTGCTCCTGCCAGTGCTGTATTCGAATAACTTCACGGCGTTCGCGGTGGTGGTGACCGCCTTCTTCGGCGCCGCGGTCTGGGAAACCTTCCGCCTGTTCAATCCGAAGTCGAACAAGGCGGCCATCGTGGCCGTGTTCTGGACCGCCGCCTTTGCCTGGACCTTCTTCTTCAGCGCCAACGGCGCGGCCCAGACCTTCTGGTTCGTGATCAGCGTGCTGGTCTGGGCGCTGCGCTTCGTGCCTTCGCTCAAAATCGGCTTGCCGGCGCTCGACAGCGCCGCCAATACCATGCTCAGCCTGACCTATGCGGTGTCGCTGGTGGGCTGCTTCGCGGCCATCGTCGCGCTGTATGCCTATTCGCCGCTCTACCTGCTGTCGGTGCTGGTGATCGTCTGGTGCGCCGACATCTTCGCTTATTTTTCCGGCAAGGCCTTCGGCAAGCGCAAGCTCGCCCCCTCGATCTCCCCGGGCAAATCCTGGGAAGGCGCGATCGGCGGCGGCATCGCCGTGCTGGTGCTGGCCACGCTCGCCATCGTGCTGGCGAACGAACAGCTGGCCGGAACCTTTCCGATCCGCGTCCAGGCCGGCCTCGGCTGGGCTGCCACCTATCTCGTCCTGATCCTGATCGTCGCCGCCAGCATCGTCGGCGACCTCTTCGAATCCCAGCTCAAGCGCCGCGCCGGCATGAAGGACAGCAGCAACCTGCTGCCGGGCCATGGCGGGGTGCTCGACCGGATCGACGCCCTGGTCCCGGTACTGCCCCTGGCGGCACTGATCGGCGCCTGGCTGTAAGGAGCTTTAACATGCAACGTATTACCATCCTCGGCGCCACCGGCTCGATCGGCGTCTCGACCCTCGACGTGCTCGCGCGTCACCCCGAGCAGTACCAGGTCTACGCACTCTCGGCCCACAGCCGCGTCGACGAACTGGCCGCGCAGTGCCGCCAGTTTCGCCCCGCACGCGCCGTGGTCGGCACGGCCGAAGCGGCCGCCGAATTGGCGCGCCTCCTAGACGGCCTGCCGGTCGAGGTGTCGTATGGCGAGGCCGCCCTGTGCGAGATCGCATCGAGCCCCGATACCGATACCGTGATGGCGGCGATTGTCGGCGCCGCCGGCCTGGCCCCGGCCCTGGCCGCCGCGCGCGCCGGCAAGAAGATCCTGCTGGCGAACAAGGAAGCGCTGGTCATGTCCGGCCAGCTCTTCATGGACGCCGTGCGCGAACACAAGGCGACCCTGCTGCCGATCGACAGCGAGCACAATGCCATCTTCCAGTCGCTGCCCGGCGACTACGCGCGCACGCCCGGCGCAGCCGGCGTGGCGAAGATCCTCTTGACCGCCTCGGGCGGGCCCTTCCTGCACCGCGCCGTCGAAACGCTGGAAGACGTGACCCCGCTTGAAGCCTGCAAGCACCCGAACTGGTCGATGGGCCGCAAGATCTCGGTCGACTCGGCCACCATGATGAACAAGGGCCTGGAAGTGATCGAGGCCCACTGGCTGTTCGGCGCACCGGCCCACCTGATCGAGGTCGTGATCCACCCGCAAAGCGTGATCCACTCGATGGTGTCCTATGTCGACGGCTCGGTGCTGGCCCAGCTCGGCAACCCCGACATGCGCACCCCGATCGCCCATGCGCTGGCTTACCCGGAGCGGATCGACTCGGGCGTGGCCCAGCTCGACCTCACCAGCATGGGCGCGCTGCAATTCCACAAGCCCGATTACGCGCGTTTCCCTTGCCTGGCGCTGGCCTTCGAGGCCCTGCGCGCGGGCGGCACGGCGCCGGCCCTGCTGAACGCGGCCAATGAAATCGCGGTCGAAGCCTTCCTGGACGAGCGCATCGGCTTTCGCGACATCGACCGCGTGCTGCGCCGCGTGATGGACGAGAACGAGCACGGCGCGGCCCACGACATCGAGGCCGTGATGGCCCAGGATGCGCGCGCCCGCGCCGCCGCTTCCAGCATCGTCGCTGCCATCGGGCGGAACTGACCATGGGCTTTCTCTACACTGCGGTAGCCTTCCTGCTGGCGCTCGGGCCGCTCATCATCTTCCATGAACTCGGCCACTACTGGGTTGCGCGCGCCTGCGGCGTGAAAGTGCTGCGCTTCTCGGTCGGCATGGGCAAGGTCGTCTGGTCGCGCCGCTTCGGGCCGGACCAGACCGAATGGGCCATCTCCGCGCTGCCGCTGGGCGGCTATGTCCAGTTCCTCGACAGCCGCGACCCGGAAACGGCGCCGAAGGACGACAAGGACCGCGAGCGCGACTTCATGCGCCAGAACGTCTGGAAACGCATCGCCATCGTCGGCGCCGGCCCGGTCGCCAACTTCCTGCTGGCCATCTTGCTGTTCGGCGCACTCTTCATGCATGGCGTCGAAGAGCCGGGCACCAAGCTGCGTCCGATGGCGGCCGACACCCCGGCCTATGCGGCGGGCCTGCGCGGCGGCGACAGCATCGTCGCAGTGAACGGCGAGCCGGTGGAAGGCTGGTCCGACCTGCGCTGGCAGGTCACCCACCTGGCGGTCGACAAGCAGGATGCGCGCCTGGACGTACGCGGCGCCAACGGCAGCCAGTACACGGCCACGATTCCGGCCAGCGCCATCGGCGAGCCGGGTCCCGAGGGCGACATCATGGGCGCGCTCGGCCTGGACGTCTGGATCGGCCTGCCGCAGGTGGAGAACGCGGTGGCCGGCGGCGCCGGCGCCGCCGCCGGCTTGATGAAGGGCGACGTCGTGCTCGGCGCCGACGGCAAGCCTTTCGCGCACGCGGCCGACTTCGTGCAGGCGGTACGCGCCTCGCCGGGGCGCACCATGCAGCTGGCGGTGCGGCGCGGCAGCCAGAGCTTGAGCCTGCCGTTGACCCCCGCGAAGGACGCGAAAGGGCAGGGCCTGGCCAGCGTGCAGCTGGCGCCGGCGATCGAGCGCGTGACGGTGCAGGCCGGCCCGGTCGAGGCCTTCGCAAAGGGCGCGCGCCGGACCTGGGAGATGACGGTGCTGACGTTCAAGATGATCGGCAAGATCGTCACGGGGCAGGCTTCGCTGAAGAACATCACCGGCCCGATTGCCATTGCCGACTATGCCGGACAGACCGCACGCATGGGCCTGGCCACCTTTTTGGGCTTCATCGCAGTCGTCAGCGTGAGCCTGGGTGTCATGAATCTGTTACCAATCCCCGTGCTCGATGGGGGGCATTTGTTGTATTATTCGCTGGAAGTTTTAACCGGGCGTCCCCTGTCCGAGCGGATCCAAGGATTCGCGCAGCGCGCGGGGGTGGCCTTGCTGTTCATGCTGATGGCGCTCGCCATCTTCAATGACCTGTCGCAGCGGCTATAGCGGCAGCGCGCCACCGCCAAACAAGAATATTTGTATGTTGTCCAATGATTGACCCATTGATTTAGCCAATGAAATCACAACCAGATCGTTTTGCCCTGCCGTTCATTCGCCGCAGCCTGATCGGCGCGGCCGTGCTGGCGCTGTGCGCCGCTCCCGCGCTCGCCGTCAATCCGTTCGTCGTCAAGGACATCCGCATCGAAGGCATCCAGCGTACCGAAGCGGGCACCGTGTTTACCTATCTGCCGGTGCGCGTGGGCGAGACCTTCGATGACGTCAAGGGCGTCGCCGCGATCAAGGCGCTGTATGCAACCGGCTTCTTCAAGGACATCCGCCTCGAAGAAGAAAACGGCGTGCTGGTGGTGCTGGTCGAAGAACGCCCGGCCATCAACACGGTCGAGTTCACCGGCACCAAGGAGTTCGAAAAGGACATGCTGGTCAAGGCGCTGCGCGACATCGGCGTCGGCGAAGCCAAGATCTACGACAAGTCGGCCGTGGACCGCGCCGAACAGGAACTCAAGCGCCAGTACCTGTCGCACGGCCTGTACGGCGTGAAGATCACGACCACGATCACCCCGATCGAGCGCAACCGCGTGAACGTCATGTTCAACGTGGACGAAGGCGACATGTCGCGCATCCGCCAGATCAACATCGTCGGCAACAAGGCCTTCTCGGACAAGGAACTGCGCGAAGTGCTGCAGCTGACCACTTCCGGCTGGTTCACCTGGTATTCGAAGGCCGACCAGTATTCCAAGACCAAGCTGACCGGCGACCTGGAAGCGATCAAGTCCTTCTACCTGGACCGCGGCTACCTGGAGGCGAACGTCGAATCGACCCAGGTGTCGATCACGCCGGACAAGAAGGACATCTACCTCACGATCAACATCACCGAAGGCGAGAAGTACACCGTCTCGAGCGTCAAGCTCGAAGGCGAGACCTTCGGCCGCGAAGAAGAACTGCGCAGCCTGATCGTCCTGCAGCCGGGCCGCACCTATTCGGGCGCGCTGCAGGAAGCCTCGAGCAAGCGCATCTCCGCGCGCCTGGGCAACTTCGGCTATGCGTTTGCAACCGTGAGCGCCGACCCGCAGATCAACCGCGAAAAGCGCGAAGTGGCCTTCACCTTCGTCGTCGACCCGGGCAAGCGCGCGTATGTGCGCCACGTGAACATCTCGGGCAACACGGTCTCGCGCGACGAAGTGATCCGCCGCGAATTCCGCCAGTTCGAAGGCGCCTGGTACGACGCCAACAAGGTCAAGCTCTCGCGCGACCGTGTCGACCGCCTCGGCTACTTCAAGGAAGTGAAGGTCGACACGCCGGAGTCGCCGGGTACCAGCGACCAGGTCGACATCAACCTGACGGTCGAGGAAAAACCGACCGGTAACTTCATGGTCGGCGGTTCGTTCTCGCAGGCCGAGAAGTTCACCTTCACGGCCTCGGTCCAGCAGGCGAACTTCGCCGGCAGCGGCCAGACCGTGGGCATCGACCTGAACACCTCGAAGTACAGCCGCACGATCGCGTTCTCGAACACGAACCCCTATTTCACCGACGACGGCGTCTCGCGCGCCTTCCAGCTCTACCTGCGCACGACCCGTCCGCCGCTGTCGAACATCGGTTCGTACACGGTACGCCAGACCGGCGGCAACATGACCTTCGGCGTGCCGTTCTCCGAGACCGACACCGTCTACTTCGGCGCGGGCCTCGAGCGCACGACCCTCGAGACCGACAGCTCCAGCCCGGCCCTGTACCGCAACTTCGTGGCCCAGAACGGCGGCCCGTCGAACGGTATCGGTACCGGCAAGAGCATCTCGATCCCGCTGAGCGTGGCCTGGGGCCGCGACAGCCGCGACAGCGCGCTGACGCCGAGCATCGGCCGCTACCAGCGCGCCAACTTCGAAATCGACGCGATCGGCGACGCCAAGTATTTCCGCGTGGTCTATGAACAGCAGTGGTACCGTCCGCTGACCTCGTGGATGACGATGGCCCTGCGCGGCGAATTCGATTACGGAAAGGGCATCGGCGGCAGCTCGTATCCGGTCTTCAAGAACTTCTATGCCGGCGGCATCGGCTCGGTGCGCGGCTACGAGAGCTCGACGCTGGGCGTGGTCGATCCGGTCTACGGCGACGCCATCGGCGGCTCCAAGCGCGTCCTCGGCACGGCCGAACTGCAGTTCCCGTTCCCGGGCAGCGGCAAGGACCGCAGCCTGCGCTGGTTCACTTTTGTGGACGGCGGCCAGGTCTTCCAGGAGAAGTCGAAGATCTACCTGGGCGAGCTGCGTTACTCGGCAGGTATCGGCCTGTCGTGGATTTCGCCGGTCGGTCCGCTGCGCTTGAGTTATGCTAAGCCCCTGAATGAGAAACCGGGCGACCAGCTCGAGCGCTTCCAGTTCCAGATGGGCACGGGCTTCTGACCGGCGCCCGTCGGCATTTACCCCTGGGTTTACCCTTTTCATCGCGGAGAACCATGTTGAAAAATCCGATAGCCTCGCTGCCACGCATCTTGTCACAAGCGCTGCCACACGCGCTGGTGCTGGCGGCCCTGTGCGGCACCGCCTCACCGGCCCTGGCGCAATCGGCCCCTAGCCGGATCGGCTTCGTGACCACCGAGCGCCTGATGACGGAATCGAAAATGGCCAAGGCGGCCGACGCCAAGATCCAGGCCGAGTTTTCGAAGCGCCAGAAGACGACCGAAGAGATGCTTGGCAAGTTCAAGCAGATGAGCGAAAAGTTCGATACCGACGCGCCGCGCCTGACCGACATCGAGCGCACCCGCCGCGCGCGCGAGCTGTTCGACATGGAAAAGGACGTGCAGCGCATGCAGCGCGAATTCACCGAAGACCTGATGCAGAGGAAGAGTGAAGAGCGCGCCGCGATCGCCACCAGGGCCTACAAGCTGATCGAACAGATCGCCGAGCAGGAAAAGCTCGACGCCGTGCTGCAGGAAGCGGCGTGGTCGAGCCCGCGCATCGACATCACCGACAGGATCCTGAAACTGCTGGACAAGTAACTTGGAACATCGTCAACATTCACAGCCGGGCGTACGCCTCGGCGACCTGGTCGAGCGTTTCGGCGGCCAGCTGGCGGGCGATCCCGACCTCATCGTCGCGTCGATCGCGCCGCTCGACAGCGCAGGGGCCAGCCAGATCAGCTTCCTCAGCAACAGCAAGCTGCGCGCGCTGGCCGCGCAAAGCGAAGCGGCGGCGCTGATCCTGTCGCCGCTGGACGACCCGTCCGTTGCCGCCACCTATACCGGCGCGCGCATCGTCACCACCAACCCCTACGCCTATTTCGCCCGCGCCGCGCAGTATTTCGTCTCGCTCGAAGAAGCCGCCCCAAGCCCGGGCATCCACCCGAGCGCGGTCGTCGATGCCTCGGCCGAGATCGACGCCACGGCCCACATCGGCCCGCACGTCACGATCGAAGCAGGAGCGGTGGTGAAAGCCGGCGCCATCGTCGATCACGGCTGCTTCATCGGGCGTGAAGCGACCGTGGGCGAGGGCACGCACCTCTACGCCAACGTCACCTTCCACAGGAAATGTATCATCGGCGCGCGCGGCATCGTCCATTCGGGCGCGGTGATCGGCGGCGACGGCTTCGGCTTTGCCAACGAGGCGGGCGTCTACATCAAGATTCCGCAGACCGGACGCGTGGTGATCGGCGACGACGTCGATATCGGCTCGAACACCTCGATCGACCGCGGCGCGCTGGCCGACACGATCATCGAAGACGGCGTCAAGCTCGACAACCAGATCCAGATCGGCCACAACTGCCATATCGGCAAGCACACGGCGATGGCCGGCTGCGTCGGCGTGGCCGGCAGCGCGAAGATCGGCAGCCGCTGTACCTTCGGGGGCGCGGCGATGGTGCTCGGGCATCTGGAGATCGCCGACAACGTGCATATCTCGTCGGGCAGCATGGTCTCGCGCTCGGTGCTCGAACCGGGCCAGTACACGGGATTTTATCCGCTGGCGAAAAACGCCGAATGGGAAAAGTCGGCCGCGATCGTGCGCAACCTGAACACCATGCGCGACAAGATCCGCGCCCTGGAAAAAACAATCAAAACGATTACCGAACAGAGCAAACCCGAAAATGACTGATACCGTAGCCAACACCGCGCCCAAGCGCACGCTGAACATCACCGAGATCAAGGAATATCTGCCGCACCGCTATCCGCTGCTGCTGGTCGACCGCGTGCTCGACGTCGAAATCGGCAAGCGCATCACCGCGATCAAGAACGTCACCGTCAACGAAGAATTTTTCAACGGCCACTTCCCGCACCAGCCGGTGATGCCGGGCGTCCTGATGATCGAAGCGATGGCGCAAACCGCGGCCATCCTGTCCTTCATGACGATGGACGTGAAGCCCGACGAGAACTCGGTCGTGTACTTCGTCGGCATCGACAACGCGCGCTTCAAGCGTCCGGTCGGTCCCGGCGACCAGCTGGTGATGGACGTCGAGATCCTGCGCGTCTCGCGCGGCATCTGGAAGTACAAGGCCACGGCCAGCGTCGACGGCAAGGTCGCTGTCGAGGGCGAACTGATGTGCACCATCCGTGCCAACGAGAGTGCAGCGGGGCAGTAATGAGCAACAAGATTCACGCCACGGCGATCGTCGACCCGAAGGCCGAGCTCGATAGTTCGGTCGAGGTCGGCCCGTATTCGATCGTCGGCCCCAACGTGCGCATCGATGCCGGTACCGTCGTCGGGCCGCACGTGGTCATCGAAGGCCATACGACGGTCGGCAAGGACAACAAGTTTTTCCAGTTCTGCTCGATCGGCGCCGCGCCCCAGGACAAGAAGTGGAACGGCGAGCCGACTCGCCTGGAAATCGGCGACGGCAATACGGTGCGCGAGTTCGTCACCTTCAACCTGGGCACGGCCCAGGACGAGGGCGTCACGCGCCTGGGCAACGACAACTGGATCTCGGCCTATGTGCACCTGGCGCACGACTGCCAGGTCGGCAGCCACACGATCTTCTCGAACAACGCACAACTGGCCGGCCACGTGCACGTGGGCGACCACGCCATCCTGTCGGGCTATGCCGGCGTGCACCAGTTCTGCAAGATCGGCGCGCATGCCTTCATCGGCATGTACACCAGCCTGACGCAGGACGTGCCGCCTTTCGTGCTGGTGTCGGGTAACCCGGCCGGCGCGCGCGGCGTGAATATCGAAGGCCTCAAGCGCCGCGGCTTCACGCGTCCCCAGATCGACGGCATCCGCGCCGCCTACAAGCACATCTACCGCGAGAACCTGACGCTGGAAGAGGCCAAGGCGGCCCTGGCGCGCGATGAAGAATCGATGCCGGACGCGGCAAGCCAGATCCGCGCCATGCGCGACTTCCTCGGCAGCGCCACCCGTGGCATCGTCCGCTGAGGTTTCGTTAGCCCTGGTCGCCGGCGAGGTGTCCGGCGACATGCTCGCCGCCCGCCTGCTGGCCGGGCTGCGGCCCCATCTCCCGAACGCGCGCTTCCACGGCATCGGCGGGCCGCGCATGATCGAGCAGGGTTTCGTGTCGGAGTTGCCGATGGAGACCCTGACCGTACGCGGCCTGTTTGAAATCATCCCGCGCTACCGCGAAATCAAGGGCATCCAGAACCGCCTGCGCGAGCGCCTGGTCCGGGAGCGTCCGGCCGCCTTCATCGGCGCCGACTACCCCGGCTTCAACCTCGGCCTGGAAGAGCAGCTGCGCGCCGCCGGGATTCCGACCGTGCATTTCATCGGCCCCCAGATCTGGGCCTGGCGCGGCGGGCGCATCAAGAAGATCCAGCGCGCGGTCTCGCACATGCTGGTGATCTTCCCCTTCGAAGAGCAAATCTACAAGGATGCCGGCGTGCCGGTAACCTATATCGGCCATCCGCTGGCCGAAACTATTCCGATGGCGCCGGATGCCGCGGCGGCGCGCACGGCGCTGGGCCTGGCGCGCGATGCGCGCGTGGTCGCCATCATGCCGGGCAGCCGCATGGGCGAGCTGAAATACCTGGCCGAGCCCTTCGTGCGCGCGGCCGGCCTGCTGGCCAAACGCGATCCCGGCCTGCGCTTCGTGGTGCCGATGGCGGGCGAAAAGCAGCGCGCCTACTTCAGCGAGATCGTCGCCCAGACCGGCCTGGGGGGCATCGAGCTGACCCTGGCCGACAACTCGCACACGGCCATTGCCGCGGCCGACGCCGTGCTGGTTGCGTCCGGCACGGCGACGCTGGAAGTGGCGCTGTTCAAGAAGCCGATGGTGATTGCCTATAAAGTCATGCGCGCGTCCTGGGAAATCATGCGCCACATGGGCTACATGCCCTGGATTGGCCTGCCGAACATCCTGGCGCGCGAATTCGTCGTGCCGGAGCTGCTGCAGCACGCCGTGACGCCCGAAGCGCTGGCCGATGCGGTGTGGCAGCAACTAAACGACGCCGCGGGACGCGAGCGGCTTGCGGCGCGCTTCACGGAGATGCATCATGGCCTCCTGCGCGATAGCGCTGCGGTCAGTGCAGAGGCTGTGCTGAAGGTCATTGGAAAATAAAGAATCAGGCACCATGAGTAAAAAACGCTTCAACTTCTACCCCGGCCTGCCGCCGCGGCTGCGCCCGTTCACCGACCTCGACATCGTCTGCGGCGTCGACGAGGCCGGCCGCGGCCCGCTGGCCGGCCCGGTGTATGCCGCCGCCGTCATCCTCGACCCGAAGCGCCCGATCGAAGGCCTGCGCGATTCGAAAAAGCTGACCGAGGCGCGCCGCGACGAACTGGCGCCGCAGATCCGCGAGTACGCGCTGGCCTGGGCGATTGCCGAAGCCTCGTGCGAGGAAATCGACACCCTCAACATCCTGCATGCGACCATGCTGGCGATGCGGCGCGCCGTGGAAGCCCTGCAGACGATCCCGACCCTGGCCCTGATCGACGGCAACCGCTGCCCGCCCATGACCATCCGCGCCCATGCGGTGATCGAAGGCGACGACAAGTGCCACGCGATCTCGGCCGCCTCGATCCTGGCCAAGACCGCGCGCGACGCCGAACTGGTGCGCCTGCATGCCCAGTACCCGCAGTATTGCTTCGACCAGCACAAGGGTTATTCGACGGCGCTGCACCTGGAGCGCCTGCGCCTGCACGGCCCGTCGCCGGTGCACCGGCGTTCGTTCGCACCGGTGCGCAACCTGCTGCAGGTCGACCTGTTCGCGGCCGTCGCATGAAACAGGTTTCTTCGCGCGACAATCCCTTCTACAAGGAACTCAAGGCGCTCGCCGCCAGCTCGCAGGCGCGCCGCAAGGCAGGGCGCACGCTGCTCGACGGCGTGCACCTGTGCCAGTCCTGGCTCGACCTGCGCGGCGCGCCGGGCCATTGCGTGGTCTCGGATGGCGCCTTGCACCATCCCGAGGTGGCCGGCATCGTCGAGCGCTGCGAAAGCCTGCGCGCGCACGTCACGGTCTTGCCGGACGCGCTGTTCGGCGCCCTCAGCCAGGTCGAGCATGGCGTGCACCTGCTGTTCCTGGTCGACACGCCATCGCCCGTCCAGCCGCACAGCTTGACCGTATCGAGCGTGCTGCTCGACGGCGTGCAGGACCCCGGCAATGTCGGCTCGATCCTGCGCAGCGCCGGCGCGGCCGGCATCACCCAGGTGTTCTGCAGCGCCGGGACGGCCTTCTGCTGGTCGCCCAAGGTGCTGCGCGCGGCGATGGGCGCGCATTTCGTGCTCGAGATTTTCGAGAACGCCGACCTCGGCGCGCTGATCGACAACTCGAAGCTGCCGGTGCTGGCGATGAGCGGTTACGCCAAGCAGAAGCTGTACGAGGTCGACCTGACCGGCCCCGTCGCCTGGCTGCTAGGACACGAAGGGCAGGGCGTGGCGATTGAGCTGATGGAACGCGCCACGCACCAGGTGGTGATCCCGCATGCGGGGCAGGTCGAGTCGCTCAATGTGGCCGCGGCCGCCGCCATCTGCTTCTTCGAACAGCTGCGCCAGCGGGCGGCATGAGCGCGGCATCAGCGCGATTCATGGACGGCATTGCCCCCTGTAGGGTAAGCTCGCGCTAAACAGCTTGTGGAGTAGAGATGGACATCGCGCATTTGCATTTCCTGGTAGCCGAAGCCGACAGCACGCAGCGTTCCGGGCTGGTCGAGATGCTGGGCCGCCTCGGCGCCAGCCGCGTCACCGAGGTGCCCGACGGGCACATGGCGCTGCGCACCTTCCAGGCCGGCTTCACGCCGCGCGTGCACGTCGCCATCATCGACCTCGCGCTGCCCGGCATGGACGGCCTGGAACTGATCCGCAACCTGGCAATGCTCGACTCCGGGATCAGCCTGATCGTCACCGGCGCCCAGCCGGCCAACCTGCTGTTCTCGGTCGAGACCCTGGCCCAGGCCTACGGCATCGACCTGCTCGGGTCGGTCTCGAAGCCGGTCACCGCCGCCAAGCTCAAACCCCTGATCGACAACTACGCGCCGGCGAGCGTGCCGCCCACGCTCGACAGCACCCCGCGCTTCGAATTCGCCGAGATCGGCAACGGCCTGCAGAAGCGCCAGTTCGAACCCTTCTTCCAGCCGAAGATCGAACTCGCCACCGGCCAGGTGAAGGGCCTGGAAGCCTTCGCGCGCTGGAACCATCCCGAGCACGGCCTGCTGGGGCCGTCGGCCTTCATCGACGCCCTGGTCCAGAACAACCGCATCGATTTTCTCGACTGGAGCATGATCGAGCTGTCGGTCGAGCGCTGCCGCTGGCTGCACGACCAGGGCACGCCGATCTCGATCTCGATCAACCTGGCGCCCGAGACCCTGGCCCATCCCGCCTTCCTGCGCCAGATCACGGCCTGCCTGGGCCGCCACGCGATCCTGCCCGACTACATCACCTTCGAAATGCCGGAGTCTTCGGCGCTCAACACCGACCCGAATTTCATCGAGCGCCTGGTGCGCCTGCGGATGATGGGCTTTGGCCTGGCGATCGACGACTACGGCACCGGACGCTCGAACCTGCAGCTGCTCGCCCGCATCCCGTTCACGGAACTCAAAATCGACCGCAGCTTCGTCGACGGCGCCTCGAAACGGCGCCCGCTCGGCACCGTGCTGCGCTCCTGCCTGTCCCTCGCCCACAGCCTGGACCGGATGTCGGTGGCCGTCGGCGTCGAGACGCGCCAGGACTGGGACTTCCTGCAGGGGCTGGGCTGCACCTATGCCCAGGGCTATCACATTGCCAATCCGATGGAGGCATCGGCCTTCCCCGGATGGCTCGAGGATTGGCGCCACTTTTTCTGATTGGAGGAGTGATGGGAATTGCGCTACGCTGCCAGTGCGGCAAGCTGCAGGGTGAAGTCGATGCCAAGCAGGTGGCCGCGCGCGCCGTCTGCTATTGCAAGGACTGCCAGGCTTTCGCCCGCTACCTGAAGGCCGAGGACCGCGTGCTCGACGCCGGCGGCGGCACCGAGGTCGAGGCGGCGCTGCCGGCGGCGGTGCGCTTCACCAGCGGCCAGGAACACCTGGCCTGCATGTCGCTCAGCCCGAAAGGCATCTACCGCTGGTACGCGTCCTGCTGCAATACCCCGATCGGGAATACCCCGCGCGACCCGAAGATGTCGTATGTCGGGGTGGTGCGCACCTGCCTCGACGCGCCGCTTGATACCATCGAGCGCGACCTGGGGCGCGTGCGCATGGTCGCCAGTTCCAGCTCGGCCTACGGTCCAAGCAAGCCCAAGCCCCTGGGCAGCGTGCTTGCGATCGGCAAGATCGGCGTCATGCTGGTCAAGGCGCGCCTGAATGGCGGCTGGCGCGACAATCCCTTCTTCGATGCATCCGGTGCGCCGGTGCGCGCGCCGCGCGTGCTGACGCTGGAGGAGCGGGCGGCCCTCACGCGCTGAAAGGCAAATGAATGGAAGTATAAATTGCTAGCAAGTGGCAATATAAACTTCCAATTTAACTTTACAAATTGCTACTCTCTGGAATATAGTCGTGCGCACACCGCGTATAACGATCTCTGGAGAGTGAAACATGCCCCTGCTGCGCCCGCACTATCTCGCCTTACTCGCCGCCGCTCTGTCAGCCCAGGCCGGCGCCCAGCAAGCCGGCACCGCGGCGCCCATCGCCCAGGTCGAGGTGAAAGGCGGGGCGGACAGCTACAACGCGCGCCGCGACGACACGGCTGCCCGCATCGTGGTGGGGCGCGAGGAAATCGCGCGCTACGGCGACACCAGCGTGGCCGACATCTTCAAGCGCATTCCCGGCGTGACGCTCACCACCGGCGCCGGGCGCAGCATCGAAGTCAGGATGCGCGGGCTCGGGCGCGGCTACACCCAGATCCTGGTCAACGGCGAGCGCACCCCGGCCGGCTTCGCGCTCGACTCCCTCTCGCCCGACCTGATCGAACGTATCGAAGTACTGCGCGTGGCGAGCGCCGAGTTTTCCGCCGAGTCGATGGCCGGCACCATCAACATCGTGCTGCGCAAGGCGGCGCGCAAGCGCCAGCGCTCGGCCAAGCTGGGCTACCTGGCAGCCAGCGACTTCCGGGGACCGAACTTCAACGCCGAACTGGGCGACCGCGGCGAACGTTCCTCGTACGCCTTTACCGCCAGCGGCAACCACGACACCCTGGACCGCGAAGCGTACGGCGTGGAGGAAAACCGCGCGCCAAGCGGCAGCGTCGACCTGCTGCGCACAACCGTCGTGCCCGAGCGCGGCCACACCAACCGGTTCAATCTCGCCCCGCGCTTGAACTGGACGCTCGATAACGGCGACACCATCGCCTGGGAAAGCATGGGCAACGGCACCAGCTTTCGCAACCATGCCCAGCCCTTGATCACGACCCTGGCCGGCCCGGCGCCGCAAGTGCCTGACCTGCAGACCTTCGGCGAGATGGACGACAGGATGATCAAGTCCGACCTGCGCTGGAACCGCAAGACGGCCTCCGGGCTTGAACTCGACCTGAAGTTCGGCGCCGAATGGTCGTCGCGCAAGATGTTCGTCAAGCGTCTCGGCTTCGACGCCGGCGGCAGGCTGGAAACCGACGGCAGCACGCTCACGGACACCCACGCCAGGGGCGTCAACACGACCGGCAAGGCGACCTACACGGCGGGCGGCGGGCACCTGCTGGCGCTGGGCTGGGACATCCGCGTCGACGACAGCGACGATATCCGCGTCGAGCGCGACCGCGTGCGCGTGCTGCCGCCTGGTGTGCTTGACGAACGCTTCCGCGCGCAGGCCAGCCGCGCCGCCGTGTACGTCCAGGACGAGTGGACCCTTGGGCCCAGTGGTCGGTCTACCTCGGCACGCGCCTTGAAGGCGTGCGCACGCGTGTGCTCGGCAACAGCTTCGCGCCGGCCCGCGTCACCTCGAGTGTCCTCAGCCCGATCGTGCAGACCCTGTACAAGCCTCCCGGCGGGAAGGGCGACCAGCTACGCCTTGCGCTGTCGCGCACCTACAAGGCGCCGGACCTGTTTGCCATCGTGCCGCTGCGCAGGGCCTGGGAAAACAACAGCGCCACCGAGGCCGACTATCAGGGCAACCCGGACCTGAAGCCCGAACTTGCCTGGGGACTGGACGCGGCCTGGGAGCATTTCTGGGCCGAGGGGGCGATGCTGTCGGTCAGCGGCGCCGTGCGGCGCATCGACGACTACACCAGCAACCGCATCTATTTCGACGGCGCGCGCTGGATCTTCACGCCCGCCAACGAGGACCGGGCGCTCATGCGCAGCATCGACGTGGAGAGCAAGTTCCCGCTCAAATCGGTGTGGGCGGGCGCCCCGGCGATCGACCTGCGCGCCAGCGTCAGCCGCAACTGGTCGCGCGTGGACTCGGTGCCGGGGCCGGGCAACCGCATGGAACAGCAGGTGCCGCTGAGCGCGAACGCCGCCATCGACTACAAGTCGGGCGCGCTCACCACGGGCGGCAGCGTCGCCTACCGGCGCGGCGGCAGGGTGCAGGTAGCCGCTGAGCGGGGCTTCTATCGCGCCTCGCGCAGCGAGCTCGATGCCTATGCGCTGTGGGCCTTCAGCCCGAACACGCAGCTGCGGGTCGCGCTTGCCGACACGCTGGGGGATAACGTGTTCGGACCGGATTACACCGACCCGGCGCGCGGGGTGGAAACGCGCCGCTGGCGCTATCCAGGCGGCGTGCGCGTGCGCAGCACCCTGGAAATGAAGTTCTGAGCGCTCAGCACTCGATGACGAGACCGGGCCGGAACCCTTCCTGCTCGCCCTTGGAGAGGTAGCCGAGCGGATTGGCGACAACGCGGCAGGACCAGGCGCGGCCATCTTCCACGCCGCTCTCAACGTAGTCGTTCAGGCAGTGCAGGTGGCCGTGCAGCCACAGGTCGGCCAGCGGGAACAATTCGTCGAGGGCATTGCAAAAGCCGGCCGTGCCGGGCGTGATGCCATAGCGCGGATCGGCGCTTTTCAGGCTGGGCGCGAAATGGGTAACCGCGACCGTCACCCCGTCGTGGGGAACGGCCAGGGCCTCACGCAGCCATTCCTGGCAGGCTAGCGACATGGCGCGCCAACCCTCGGCCAGCACCGGCTCGCCATCCCGCAGGGTCGTGTTCTTGCCGAGGTAGTAGTTGGCGGCGCGCTGGGCTTTTTCGCGCAGCTGCAGCTGTTTGGTCAGCTCGTGGCCCGCGGCCAGCGCATCGAAATCGGCCCAGAGGGTGGTGCCGATGAAGCGCACGCCATCGATGAGGACCGTCTCGCGGTCGAGCCAGGTGATCCCCAGGCGCGCGCAGGTGGCGCGCAGGCGATCATAGGTTTCATCGAACTCCAGGCCGTCGAACTCGTGGTTGCCGGGGATGTAGAGCACCTGCGCCTGCGTGGCGCCGAGGGCGGGTGCGAAGCGTTCGAGGCCGAAGTCGGTGCCGCCCAGGCGCGAACTTGCCTGGTAAGAGCCGATGTCGCCGGCCAGGACGATGACGTCGATGCCGGGCGCCAGCGCGGGCTGGAAAGCCGGATAGCGTTCGAGGTGGAGGTCGGAAAACAGCTGTATGCGCATGGCGGCAGTATAGCCAGATTGGCCGGGCCGTGCCGGCGCTGGACGCGACCCGGTCCTGACCCGCCCTTTGGCTGGCGTCGCGGCGCTGCGTGCGCAAGCGCACAGAGGCCAGCCGCCCCAAGGCGCTAGGGTGCAGGATCGTTCAGCGCAGGGGGTCTCATGAGCAAGGATTCTGGAAACGTACGTATCGAACCGGCGACCATGCCGGCCGGCGGCTGGGGCTCACTGAGCGAAGTGGCGCATGTGCTGTTCGACCAGCGCCCGGGAGTCAAGGACAGCGCGCTGCTGCTCAAGCAGAACAAGCCGGACGGCTTCGCCTGCGTCAGCTGTGCCTGGGCCAAGC
Source organism: Massilia sp. FBCC-B171 (assembly GCF_059134155.1). Lineage (NCBI taxonomy): Bacteria > Pseudomonadati > Pseudomonadota > Betaproteobacteria > Burkholderiales > Oxalobacteraceae > Massilia > Massilia sp. FBCC-B171. The sequence goes on from NZ_CP101443.1 coordinate 2,360,450, forward strand.
CGGCCAACCCGCATCCCTTCGAATTTTGCGAAAGCGGCGCCAAGGCCACCGCCTGGGAAACCACCAGCAAGGCCATCGGCGCCGACTTTTTCGACCGATACACGGTGACCCAGCTGGAAGCCTGGAGCGACCACGCACTCGAGGACCAGGGGCGCCTGACGGTGCCGCTGCGCTGGGACGCCGCCAGCGACAAGTACCGCCCGATCGCCTGGGAGGCCGCCTTCGCCGAGATCGGCGCGGCCCTGCGGCAAGCCGAGCGCGACAAAACCGTGTTCTACAGTTCCGGGCGCGCCTCGCTCGAGACGTCCTATATGTACGCGCTGCTGGCGCGCATGTACGGCAACAACAACCTGCCCGACAGCTCCAACATGTGCCACGAAAGCACCTCGGTGGCGCTGCAAAAGACCATCGGCGACGGCGTCGGCACTGTCTTGCTGGACGACTTCGAAGCGACCGACTGCATCTTCTTCTTCGGCCAGAACGTGGGCGTGAACAGCCCGCGCATGCTGCACCAGCTGCAAGCGGCGAGGAAGCGCGGCGTCCCGATCATCACTTTCAATCCCCTGCGCGAACGCGGCCTGGTGAGTTTCACCAATCCGCAGTCCCCAAGCGAAATGCTGACCGGGCAGGAGACGGCCATCAGCACCCAGTACCACCAGGTCAAGCCCGGCGGCGACACGGCCGCCATCATGGGCCTGTGCAAGGCGATCCTGGCGCTGGACGACGCGGCGGTGGCCAGCGGCGCGGAGCGTGTGGTGGACAGCGCCTTCCTGGACGCGCATACGCACGGCCTGGAAGACTTCCTGGAATCGGTGCGTGCCTGCGCCTGGCCGGACATCGTGCGCGAGTCGGGCCTGAAGCAGGCGGCGCTGGAAAGCGCGGCCTGGGTATATGCGAAGGCCAAGGCAGTGATGGGCGTCTACGGGATGGGCCTGACCCAGCACCGCAACGGCGTGCAGAACGTGGCGATGGTGGTGAACCTGCTGCTCCTGCGCGGGAACATCGGCAGACCTGGCGCCGGCATCTGCCCCGTGCGCGGGCATTCGAACGTGCAGGGCCAGCGCACGGTCGGCATCACCGAAAAGCCGGAGCTGGCCCCGCTCGACAAGCTGCAGGAACAATACGGGTTCGAACCGCCGCGCAAGAAGGGCATGAACACGGTCGAGGCCTGCGAAGCGATCCTGGCGCGCAAGGTGCCGGCCTTTGTCGCCCTGGGCGGCAATTTTCTCCGCGCCGTGCCCGAGACCGTGCTGATGGAAGCGGCCTGGCGCGAGCTGCCGCTCACCGTCCAGATTTCGACCAAGTTGAACCGCAACCACGTCATCCACGGCAAGGCCTCCTACATCCTGCCCTGCCTCGGGCGAATCGAGGTCGACCGCCAGCTTGGCGGCGAGCAGAGCGTCACCGTCGAGGACAGCACGGCCTGCATCCACGGTTCGCGCGGGATGGCGGAACCGGCATCCACCCAGCTGCTGTCTGAGCCGGCCATTGTGGCCGGCATCGCCAAGGCCACCCTGGACCCGAATCCGCGCGTCGACTGGGATGCCTGGGTGGCCAACTACGGCGGCATCCGCGACGCGATCGAAGCGACCTATCCCGACATCTTCCCCGACTTCAATGCGCGCATGTGGACGCCGGGCGGCTTTCGCAAACCCGTCGGCGCCGCCGAGCGCAAGTGGAAGACCGAGAGCGGCAAGGCCAATTTCACGGTGCCGGAAGGCTTGCCGGGCGACCCGGACCTGACAGGAGGACCGGCCACGATGCGCCTGTTCACGGTGCGCAGCGACGGCCAGTTCAACACCACCATCTACAGTTTCGACGACCGCTTCCGCGGCGTCTACGGCAGCCGCATGGTGGTCTTCATGGGCCGCGCCGACATGGCCAAACGTGCGCTGGCCCAGGGCGACCTGGTCACGCTGCGCTGCGCCAGCGACGACGGCGTCGAGCGCAAGGTGGAAGGGCTCGCGGTGGTGCCCTACGATATTCCGGAAGGGACGATCGCCGGCTATTTCCCCGAATGTAATCCGCTGATCCCGCTCTGGCACCATGCGAAGGAAAGCCAGGTGCCGGCCGCGAAAGCGATCGACGTGCTGGTCGAACGCGGGAGCGGATCATGAACGCGGCCGAAGCCTTCCTCGGCGCCGCCCCGGAGGGCACGCGGCGCCTGGCTGCGAGCCGCTGCGCGGGCGAAGCGGCAGAAGAAGGCAGCGAACTGGTGGCCGACGAGGCGCCGGTGGCCCTGGTCTACAACGGCATCACCCACGCCGTGATGCTGGCCTCGCCGCTCGACCTGGAAGACTTCGCGCTGGGCTTCACGCTCGGCGAGCGCATCGTGCGCCAGGCGCGCGACGTCTACGACATCGAGGTCGGACACACGCCGCGCGGCATTGCGATCGATATCCGGATCGCCTCGGGCGCCATGGCGCGCATGAAGGGCGCGCGCATCGCCCGTACCGGCAAGACCGGCTGCGGCCTGTGCGGGGTCGACAGCCTGGACTACTTCGAGCAGGAAGCCTGCCTGCCCGACCCGCGCACGCCGCCTGCGGCGCCGGCAGCTAGCCGCATCGAATCGGGCGCGCTGGAACGCGCGATGGCGGAAATGGCCGCGCGCCAGCAGCTGCACCAGGCCACCGGCGCCGTGCATGCCGCCGGCTGGGCCGCGCTCGATGGCGAACTGCTGATGGTGCGCGAAGACGTCGGCCGCCACAATGCGCTCGACAAGCTGGTCGGCGCGCTGGCCAGGGCTCGGATGGCGCCGGAAGATGGCTTTGCGGTCGTGACCAGCCGCGCCAGTTTCGAGATGGTGCAAAAAGCGGCGCGCGCCGGCTTCGGCCTGCTCGCCGCGATCTCGGCGCCGACTGCGCTGGCCGTCAGGATGGCCGAGGGCGCCGGGTTGACGCTGGCCGGGTTTGTGCGCGGTGGACGGTACGTGGTCTACAGCCACCCGCAACGTCTGCTTTCACCTGACACGTAGGGTGGGCACTCGTGCCCACGCGGTGGAGCGCATGATGGTCGAGATCCAACCCACGTTCGGCACCGTGGGCGTATTAAATTTCTCCGCGTGGTATCGGCCGGTGAACCGCGTGGGCACGAGTGCCCACCCTACCTTACCGAATGCGTTCTGCGCTTTGCACCGCCAAGGCTTCCGTCGCCGCCACGCTGTCGAGCGGGCGGAAATAAAAATACCCCTGCACGAAGTCGCTGCCCATCTCGCGCAAAATATCAAGTTCGGCCAGCGTCTCGACGCCCTCGGCCACCACTTCCAGGCCCAGCGTGCGCGCCAGCATGACCACGACTTCGGCGATCTGGCGCTTGTCGCCGTGGCTGTCCATGGCGCTCACGAACGAGCGGTCGATCTTGAGGGTGTCGATCGGCAGGCGCCGCAGGTGGCTGAGCGACGAGTAGCCGGTGCCGAAATCGTCCAGCGAGAGGCGCACGCCGAGCGCCTTGAGGTCCTTGAATACGGTCAGCGCATGCTCGGCGTCTGCCATCACGGCGCTTTCGGTCAGTTCCAGTTTCAGGCTGCCGTGGGCGATGCCTGACTCGGCCAGCACGCGCGTGACCACGTCCACCAGTTCGCCGCCCGCCAGCTGGGTGGCCGAGACGTTCACGCTCATCGAGAGGGCGGGGTCGCCGGCCAGTTGCCAGACGCGCAGCTGGCGGCATGCCTGTTCCAGCACCCAGCCGCCGATCCGGACAATCAGTCCCACTTCCTCGGCCACCGGGATGAATTCGACGGGCGAAATCATGCCCAGTACCGGATGGCGCCAGCGCAGCAGCGCTTCGAAGCCGCGGATCACGCCGTCCTGCGGGGTGATGATGGGCTGGTATTGCAGGTAAAGCTGGTTCGTCTCCACAGCCAGGCGCAGCTCGGCTTCGAGCGTCAGGCGGCGCAGGGCGCCTTCCTGCATGGTCTGGTCGAACATCATCCAGCGCGCGCGGCCGTTCTGCTTGGCGTGGTACATCGCGATGTCGGCGTCGCGCAGCATGTCGTGGACGTCGGCGTAGCCGCTCGAACTGAGCGCGATGCCGATGCTGGCGGTGACGTAGACCTGCTGCTGGCCGATCAGGAAGGGCGTGGCCAGCGCCTTGAGCAGGCGTTCGGCAACCCGGATCGGGGTCGCCGCGCTGTTGACGTGGTCGAGCAGGATGGTAAATTCGTCGCCGCCCAGGCGCGAGACGACATAGCCGGCGTCCTGGGCGTCGCGTGCGACCAGGTCGTTCTGGCGCAGGCAGGCGCGCAGGCGCTCGGCGGTGGCGACGATCACCTGGTCGCCGGCCTGGTGGCCGAGGCCGTCGTTGATCGCCTTGAAGCGGTCGAGGTCGACGAACAGGACCGCGAACTGGTAGTCCGGGATGCGCTGCGAGCGCACCATGAAATGTTCGAGCCGGTCGAGGAAGAGCTTGCGGTTGCCGAGCTGGGTCAGGGGATCGTGCAGCGCGTCGTGTATCAGCCGGTCCTGTGCGCGGCGGCGTTCGATCACGCGCCCGAGCTGGGTCCCGACCTGGGCCATCAGGCGCAGCATCGATTCCTCCGGGGTCTGCCGCTCGCGGCTGAAGAATTCGAGCACGGCCACCACCTCGTGGCCGATCACGACCGGGAATGCAAACAGCGAGGCCAGGCCGAGCTGCACCAGCAGCGGCAGGCGCGGGTAGTCGTCGGCAGTGGCGGCGTCGGCATTGGCCCAAGTGGGCAGGGCGCTGCGTACTACCTGGCCCGGCAGGCCGACGTCGTGGCCGAAGGCGATGGTTTCGGACAGATTGCGCAGGGCGTCGAAGCGGCCCTCGCTCTCGTCGTGCCAGACCGCCGTGGAGTCGAGCGCCTCGCCCTCGCCCCGCACCAGCAGCAGGTGGCCGAGCGGCCAGCCGGTATAGCGGCATACCGCATCGAGCGCGCGGCGCATGGCGTCGTCCACGCTGGCCGCTTCGTTGGCGGCCACCGCGATCTGTTCGAGCAGCTTGAGTTCCTGCTGGCGCTGGAACAGGTCGCGCAGGCCGCGCTCGGCGATGGCTTCGGCTTCCTGGCGCGCCGCGGTTTCGCGGCGCAGGCGCCGCTGCAGGCGCGCGATCTCGGGATCGGGCACCGGATCAGGCGCTGCGGCGGCCTCGTTCAGCGTCATGCGCGAAACTTGACGTGGAAGCTGCACTTGGCGGCGCCATGGTGCATGCACTGCGGCTGGGTGATCTCGGCCTGTTCGCCGAAGTGTTCGGCCGCGCCCTGCATGAAGCCTTCGGCCAGGGCGCACAGGCGGCGCGCCGAGTTGTAGCCGATGACGAGCTGTCCGCTGTCGGCCGTGTCGAAATCGAAGACCGGCGGGCTCGCGCCCGGATACAGCTTGCGTACTTCCGGGTGGATGATGTTGTTGAGCGTGAGGAGGAAACTGCGCGTGTCCGGATGGCCGGCGAAGAAGCTCGGGTAGCGCTGTGCCAGCAGCGGCATGGCGCGCCGCCCGAACCAGCGCAGGACGTCCTGCTCGGGGATGTTCAGTGCGGCCGACGCAACGCCGACCAGGCGCAGGATTTCGGCATCGTCATAGCTGCCCAGCGAGGTATAGGCGCCGTCCAGGCCGGCGTCGTCGAGCAGGCGGTCCCAGGTGTCGTCGCCGAACTCGGTACTGACCGCCTCTTCCAGCAGATTAAAAACAATGCCCTTCATACTATTTCTTCCATGTAAATTTTAGTGATATTTCACAATGCGGATTTTACACGGGCGCGCCGCTGTTGATGCATGCTGCATGAAATTGGCAGGGACAAATAAGGGACCGCCGCGAGGACACAACACGGTTGTTGCCCGTTTGCAACGCCTGCGTCGGCCTGCTCCTATTCAGCCTTCGTCTTCATCGCGCAGTTTGTCGAACACGGCCAGCGCCGTCTCGCTCAGGCCGTCGACAACGAAGGGATCGTCCGGCGCATACTCGGCCGCGTCGACCAGGATACGCAGCTTGGCCAGGCGGTCGCCCAGGGCCAGCGCCTGGGCCGGCGCCGGAGCGTCAAGCTGTCCGGCGCTGCCGATGGCGTCGCAGACGGCTTGCGGAAAATCCCACAAGGCGGCGATGCGCCTCGACAGGATGCGCGCCTGCGTAAACAGGCCGGCCACGAATGGGTCGGAGCCGGGCAGGGCCTCGCCCGTGCAATGCTGGTCGATCAGGCGAAAGGCCACGACCAGGCCGACGTTTTCCATCAGGCCGGCGAGATAGGCGTCGAAGGCGTTCGCGCGCAGGCTTGGTGCGAGCAGGCTGGCGGCCAGGGCGCACTTTTCGGACTGGCGCCAGATCAGGGGGGCGGCGCGTTTGGCCAGCCGGCTGCTTTGCATGCTGACGATGGGGCGAAACGCCACGCGCGCCAGCAGCATGCGCATGCCGTTCTGGCCGAGCAGCATGATGGCGCCTTGCATGCTGCTGATCGGCGGGCCGGAATGGTAGCGCGGCAGGTAAGCCGGCCGGTTCGCCTCGCGGTAGACCTCGGCCACCAGCACCATGTCCTGGCTGAGCTGGCGCGACAGCTCAGCGGCGTTCATGTCCTCGCCCTGCAGGGTGCGCATCAGTTGCGGAATGATTTCGGGTACGCGCGGCACCAGGGCGGCGCCCGCCACCGGGGATTGCGCCAGGCGCGCCAGTTCGGCCAGGATGGCCACCTCGGTCTGCGGCGTGGCGCGCGGCGGGCGCGCCTGGGCCAGCCAGCGGTAAAAGACGGCGTCGATCTCGGCGCCGGTCGCCGCTACCCCCTCCGGCGCGGCCCCTGCCTCCGCGGCCGGGGCCGCGTCCGCTTTTTTTAATTTGTCCAGCCAACCCATTGCATGCTGCCCTTAGAAAGTGTCCCGCCGATTTTACATGAGGGAGGGCGCGCAGGCTGACGCCGCGGCCACACAGGCCGCTCCACGCCCGGAACTTGTTGCCTAATTGGAATTAACTGATTTATGATTTGATAACTTATCGAACCTGCTACGGATCCTCCATGCGCGCGACCCGAATTTTCCACCTTTACGCCAGGCGGCTGGCCGCCCTCGGACTGGCCGCCCTGGCTGGCGGCGCCTGGGCCGCGGCGCCCGCGCTGCCGGACTCGCCCCAGGCCTGGCGCGCGGCCGCGCAAGCCGACATCGAGGCGGCGGTGCAGGTCACGCGCGAAAACCATCCGGGCGCGCGCGACCCGCACAACCCGCGCTTTCTCGCCAACCTGGACGCGGCGCGCCTGCACGGCCTGGCATTGGCCGCGAAAGTGAACGACGCCGCCGGCTACACCGCGGCGGTCGAGGGTTTCAACGTGCGCATCGGCGACGGCCACGCCGGGATCCGGGCACGCATCGACAAGTCGGCGCGTCCGCCCACGCGCTGGCCCGGCTTCATCACGGTCTGGCGCGGCGACGCCCTGTATGTGCATTCGTCGCAGGCCCCGGAGGTCGCGGTCGGCAGCAAGCTGCTCGGCTGCGACGGCCGGACCGGCGAGCAGCTGGTGCGCGAGAACGTCTTCAGTTTCGAGGGCCGCGTCGGCGAGGCCGGGCAATGGTGGTCGGACGCGCCGAATTTGTTCATCGACACCCACAATCCCTTCATCACGCTGCCCCGGCGCTGCCGTTTCGAGTTCCAGGGCGCGGTGCGCGAACACAGGCTCGCATGGCGCGAACTGGACGCCGAAGCCCGCCGCCTGTGGGTCGACAGCGAGAGCGGCGACGCGCGCCCGGTCGGCATGTTTGAAGCGCGCAAGAACCTGGCCTGGGTCTCGATGCCGACCTTCCACCCGAACGAGGAAGAACGCGCCACCTACCGCGCCCTGACGCGCGATGTCGAGACCAACCGTGCGCGCTGGCTCGCTTTCGACGCAGTCGTGATTGACCTGCGCAAGAACGGCGGCGGCTCGTCCGCCTGGAGCGTCGATTTTGCGCGCGCCCTGTGGGGCAGCGAACGGGTGCGCCAGGCGCGCTCCGCCTTCTCGGGCAAGTCCGAAGTCTGGTGGCGCGCCTCGCCCGCCAACACCGAATATGTGTTTTCGATGGCGCAGACCCTTGCCGGCCAGGGCAGCGAGGACATGGCCGCCTGGGCCCGCCGCAATGCCGAAGGCATGCGCGCGGCGCTGGCGCGCGGGGATGATTTCCACGTAGAGAAAAGGGATCCTGCCGCGGCCGCGCCGGACGCGCTTGAGGCGACGGCGTCCTTCACGCGGCCGGTGTATGTGGTCGTGCCGGGCAACTGCGTCAGCGCCTGCCTTGACGCGCTCGACGTCTTCACGCGCTTCCCGAACACGACCCTGATCGGCGCGCCGAGTTCGGCCGACTCGACCTACATGGAAGTGCGGCGCCATCCGCTGGCCTCGAACCTGGCGGTGGTGATCGTGCCGAACAAGATGTACGTCAACCGCGGCCGCGCCAACGGCCAGATTTACCCCGCGGCTATCGAGGTGCGCGACGTCGCCTGGTCGGTCGAGACCCTGTTGAAGACGGTCGAAGCGGATCTGGCGCGCCACACCCATCCAACCACGACGACGAGGTAACCGTGCTTCTCCACCGTTTGCGCCTCCATTTCTCCAGGCTGCTCCTTGCAGGCCTTCTTGCTGCCCCGATCGGCCCGGCATGCGCCGCGGCGGCCGCTGCTCCGGTGGCATTGCCCACGACCCCAGAGGCCTGGCGCGCCGCGGCCCGTGTCGACATCGAGGCCGCCGTACAGATCACGCGCGCGAACCACCCGGGTCCGCTTGACCCGCACAATCCGGGTTTCGCGCTCCACCTGGAAGCGGCGCGCCGTCACGGGCTGGCGCTGGCGACGGTGCCGGCAAGACGAGAATGAAAAAACTGTTCAGGTACCTGGCGATCACTCTCTCGACCGTGATTGTCTGCGGCTTGTTATTCATTGGTACCGCGGCCTGGCTATTTGCTCCCAAGATCGAGCGTTTCGCGTCTTACGGCCAGCTTCAACAATCCGGATTGATCGAAAAAGGCTGGATTACCGGCTTCATACCGCAGGATGCCTACGCTATCGTCCACACGCATGATCTGGATAACAACGAGGCAGTGACGGAGTTTTCATATACGTCTGCCTTGCGCGCCAACCCCGGCGAGAACTGGCAGCCGGTGTCGCAGGCGGCGCTCGGCAGACGCGCCGCCGACGGGTGGGAATTCAAACATGGACCAGACATCCGCTACTTCGCGATGGCCGGCCCGACGATGGACGAATTTGTGGCCATCGATGCGAACAGCAGGCGGGTCTTGCACTGGGTTTCCAACAAACGATAAACAGCCGTGCCAGGCGATCAGTACTCGCGCCGATCCGATCCGGCCGCTGCAGACATGCGGTTTGCCGCATTCGCCGGCATCTGGGCCACCACGCTTTCTTCCCTGAACATCCGGCTCACTTCCCCAAACGACATCGGCTTGCCGAACAGCCAGCCCTGGGCGTACTGCACGCCTTGCTCCTTCAGGAACTCGGCCTGGGCCGCGAGCTCGACGCCTTCGGCGATCATTCGCAGGTTCAGCGAACCGGCCATCGCGATGATATGCGGCACCACCTGGTTGGTGGGCGCCCTGGTGCCGATCGCCTCGACGAAGGAGCGGTCGATCTTGAGAATGTCGAGTTCAAGCGATTCCAGGTAGGAAAGGCTCGAATAGCCGGTGCCGAAGTCATCGATGGCGACTTCGTAGCAGCGCTCACGCAGTGTCTCGATGGTGGGACAGGCGGCCGTCATGTTGAGAAAGCCCCGTTCGGTAATCTCGATCAGCAGGTTGCCGGGCGCGGCCCGCGTGTTAGTCATGAAGCGGTCGAGGAGGGGAACCGTGCCAGGCGAGTGCAAATCGGCGGCGGAGATGTTGATGGCGACGTGGAAACCGGGATGATTTGCAAGAAAGTGCCCGGCATCGCGTTCCACCAGCTCCAACACTCGTTCGGTCAACTGCGTGATGACGCCGCACTCTTCGGCCACTGTAATGAACAGATCCGGCGCCATCAGGTCGCCGGTCGAGCGGCGCCAGCGCAGCGCATGGCCAGCGCATCGGTTCGCTCCTGCACATACGCGGCGGGCACTCAGGGCCGTTACCGGGCGAACGGTCGACCTGTAACAGGCCAAGCGCCATCTGCGATATCGGCGTCCAGGTGGCAAGCGGCAGGGCCTTGTGCACCAGCACCGCAAAGCCGTCACGCTCAAGCGCGAACAGGGGACTCCTGCCCGCCGCGTCGAGTGGAATGTGCGAGTAGATGACGACGCCGGTCGGGGTGACAAAGGTGGGCTGGCCGAGTTTGAAAGCGGCGGGCCCCATGGACGAGCAGCCGATGACGCCATCGCGCACGCGTCCGACGCCCTGGATGTAGGGATAGCTGAGATTCAGGCGGCGCATCAGCGCCAGTTCCGGCGCTGAACATGGCGCGTGGCCGGCGCAGGCCAGCGCGGAAATCGTTGCGTCGGCCTGGCGGGTGCTCTCGTCGGGTCAATTCCGTGACTGGCGCAAGCGTTTCGGGTCAGTACTCGCGCCGGTCCGGCTTGATCTCCTGCAGCACCGTCGTCGCAATCTCTTCAATCGACTTGGTGGTCGAGGACAGCCAGCGGATGCCTTCGCGCTTCATCATCATTTCCGCTTCGGCTACTTCATAGCGGCAGTTCAGGATCGAGGCGTATTTGCTGCCGGCGCGGCGCTCCTCGCGGATCTGGGCCAGGCGCTCCGGTGCGATCGTCAGGCCGAACAGCTTGTGCTTGAAGGGCGGCAAGGACGACGGCAGCTTGCCGCGCTCGAAGTCGTCGGGAATGAGCGGATAGTTGGCCGCCTTGATTCCGTACTGCATCGCCAGATACAGGCTGGTCGGCGTCTTGCCCGAGCGCGAGACGCCCACCAGGATGACGTCCGCCTCGGCCAGGTTCTTGTGCGACTGGCCGTCGTCGTGCGCCAGCGAAAAGTTAATGGCTTCAATCCGGTTCTTGTATTCCTCGGAGTCGACCACGTTGTGGATGCGGCCGATCGTGTGCGTCGACTTCACGCCCAGTTCCATTTCCAGCGGCGCAACAAAGGTCTGGAACAGATCCATGTGCATGCCGTTCGAGCCGCGGATGATGCCCGACAGGTCGTGTTTCACCAGGGTCGAGAACACGATCGGGCGTTCGTTATTGGCCGCGTAGTGTTCGTTGATGCGGCGGGCCGCGTCTTTCGCCTTCTCGAGCGTGTCGATGAAAGGGATACGGATCTGGCGAAAACGCATCTCGAACTGCGAGAGCACCGCGTGGCCGAAGGTCTCGGCGGTAATGCCGGTTCCGTCGGAAACAAAAAACACCGTGCGGGTGCTTGGGGGGAGTGGAGGCCGGCCTTCAACTGTCATGGTATTTTTTTAACAAATGCTGTCGGGTTTGCAGTGATGTGCGATGTGAATTCGAGGCACACGGGGTAGAATGCTCGGCAACGGATTTTCCATTGTGCTGCACGGCGACCAGAATAACAAGAACACTCGCCTCCGGCACCGGTACAGATTTCTATCATCAAGTAAGGTGTTTTATTATGACTAACCTGTCTAATGCAGCATTGAAAGACCCCGAGCAAGGCGCCAGCGTCTACGTCGCCCCGTTCGAGAGCCTGCGCATGACCGATGTCGAATCGGTCGGCGGCAAGAATGCTTCGCTCGGCGAAATGATCAGCCAGCTGGCCGAAGCCGGCGTGCGCGTGCCGACCGGCTTCGCCACCACGGCCCAGGCCTTCCGCGACTTCCTCGAGCATTCGATCGATGGCGGCGCGCCCCTGGCCGAGCGCATCGCGACCCGCCTGGAACACCTCGACATCGACGACGTGCGTTCGCTGGCCGTGGCCGGCGCCGAGATCCGTCAGTGGATCATCGACACCCCGTTCCAGCCGCGCCTGGAAAACGAGATTCGCGACTTCTACGAGCGCCTGGTGCTTGAGTCCACGGCAGAAATGTCCTTCGCCGTGCGCTCCTCGGCCACCGCCGAAGACTTGCCGGACGCCTCGTTCGCGGGCCAGCAGGAGACCTTCCTGAACGTGGTCGGCATCGACAACGTGTTAGAGGCGATGAAGCATGTCTTCGCTTCGCTCTACAACGACCGCGCGATCTCCTACCGTGTTCATAAAGGCTTTACCCACGCGGAAGTGGCCCTGTCGGCCGGCGTGCAGCGCATGGTGCGCTCGGACCTGGGCGCCGCCGGCGTCATGTTCACGATCGACACCGAGTCCGGCTTCAAGGACGTCGTCTTCATCACCTCGAGCTACGGCCTGGGCGAGACCGTGGTGCAGGGCGCGGTCAATCCGGACGAATTCTACGTCCACAAGCCGATGCTCGAACTGGGCAAGTCGCCCGTCATCCGCCGCAACATCGGCTCGAAACTGATCAAGATGGAGTTTACCAGCGAAGCCAAGGCCGGCCGTTCGGTGAAGACCGTCGACGTGCCGATCGAACTGCGCAACCGTTATTCGCTGACCGACGCCGAAGTCGTCGAACTCGCAAAATACGCCGTCATCATCGAGAACCACTACGGCCGTCCGATGGACATCGAGTGGGGCAAGGATGGCCGCGACGGCAAACTCTTCATCCTGCAGGCGCGTCCTGAAACGGTGAAGTCGCAGCAGAAGTCGACCGACGCCCAGCAACGCTTCAGCCTGAAAGGCACCGGCACCGTGCTGACCCACGGCCGCGCCATCGGCCAGAAGATCGGCGCCGGTCCAGTGCGTGTGATTACCGACCCGGCCGACATGGAACGCGTGCAGCCGGGCGACGTGCTGGTGGCCGACATGACCGACCCGAACTGGGAACCGGTCATGAAGCGCGCCTCGGCAATCGTCACCAACCGCGGCGGGCGTACCTGCCACGCAGCCATCATCGCGCGCGAACTGGGCGTGCCGGCGGTTGTGGGTTGCGGCGACGCGACCGATATCCTGAAGGACGGCACCTTCGTGACCGTGTCGTGCGCCGAGGGCGACGAAGGCAAGATCTACGACGGCCTGCTGGAAACCGAGATCACCGAAGTCTCGCGCGGCGAACTACCGCCGATCAAGACCAAGATCATGCTCAACGTCGGCAACCCGCAGCTGGCGTTTGATTTCCAGTCGGTGCCGAACGGCGGCGTGGGCTTGGCGCGCCTGGAATTCATCATCAACAACAACATCGGCGTGCACCCGAAGGCCATCCTCGAGTATCCGAACATCGACGCCGACCTGAAGAAGGCAGTCGAGTCGGTCGCGCGCGGCCACGCCTCGCCGAAGGCCTTCTACGTCGACAAGCTGGCGGAAGGCGTGGCGACGATCGCCGCCGCCTTCTGGCCAAAACCGGTCATCGTGCGCCTGTCCGACTTCAAGTCGAACGAGTACAAGAAGCTGATCGGCGGTTCGCGCTACGAGCCGGACGAGGAAAACCCGATGCTGGGCTTCCGCGGCGCCGCGCGCTACCTGGCCGAAGACTTCGCCGAAGCCTTCGAGATGGAATGCATCGCCATGAAACGCGTGCGCGAAGAGATGGGACTGACCAATGTCGAGCTGATGATTCCGTTCGTGCGCACTCTCGGCCAGGCCGAGAAAGTCATCGGCCTGCTGGGTAAATATGGCCTCAAGCGCGGCGAAAACGGCCTGCGCGTCATCATGATGTGCGAAGTGCCGTCGAACGCAATCCTGGCGGAGCGCTTCCTCGAGCACTTCGACGGCTTCTCGATCGGTTCGAACGACCTGACCCAGCTGACCCTGGGCCTGGACCGCGATTCCGGCATGCCGCTGCTGGCCGCCGATTTCGACGAGAGCGATCCGGCCGTGAAAGCCATGCTGTCGCTGGCGATCAAGGCTTGCCTGGCGCAGGGCAAGTACATCGGCATCTGCGGCCAGGGGCCGTCGGACAATCCGGACTTCGCCCAGTGGCTGGTGGAGCAGGGCATCGAGTCGATGTCGCTGAACCCGGATTCGGTGATCGATACCTGGCAGAAGCTGGCCGCCATGAAAGTGAATTAAAATAGCTCAAAGGCAACAAAAAGCTTGACTCGGCGTCGGAACGGGTTAGACTTTTGCAAACCCTCGCCACCCCTGCGGTGGCGGGGGTTTTTCATATCGACTGGAGAATCCCATGCGTCCTGGTTCCATCGTGCTTGCCTTGACAGGCCTGCTGCTTTCCACCACCGTACTCGCCGCCGACCCGGGTTTCTGCCACTCGGTTTGCGACAGCGAACGCCGCGCCTGCAAGGCGGACGTGCAGCAGCTCGCGGCGGAAGACGGCGAGGGCCTGCTCGTGATGCAGGAGCGTAACCAGCTGGCGCGCACCGCCGCCAAGACCGGCGCGCCGACCTCGGAAGCGGTGCGCAGGGGGGAACACTCGGCGGTGCAGAATCGCCGCATCCAGCGCACGGAAGCTTGCGTGAGTACCTGGCAGCGCTGCGAACGCGCCTGCAAGGCGCCCGAGGCCAAGGCCCCGGTGTCGCCTGTCCTCTCCCCGCGCAAGAGCGGATGAACACCTACCGGGTTATTGTCGTCGGATTGATCGGGAGAGCAAGATGTCGGACTGGATGAACTGGCTGGTGGGGGCGGGAATCCTGGTGATTGCCGAACTGTTCACCGGCACCTTTTATTTGTTGATGATCGCCATCGGACTGGCCTTCGGCGGCATTGCCGCCATGCTGGGGGTGAGCGGGCCGATCCAGACCCTGGTTGCGGCCGGCGTCGGCCTGGTTGCCACGGCCGTCCTGCACCGCAGCCGTTTCGGGCGGCCGGCCAAGAGCAATGCGACGCGCGACCCGAACGTCAATCTCGACATCGGCGCACGCGTGGCTGTGCCGCACTGGCAGGAAGGTCGCGCCCGCGTGATGTACCGCGGCGCGCTGTGGGATGTCGAACTCGGTCCGGGTGCGCAGCCCGAAGCGGGGGAATACCGGATCGTCGAGGTACAGGGAAACCGCTTGATCGTCGCGAATTCATAAGCAACGCTAATATTGATTACTCATCTACAAGGGATGCTCATGGAATTCTCGTTCGAAATAGTCGCGCTCGTCATCTTCGTCATCGCGATGGTCTTCGTCTTCAAGACGATCAATGTCGTGCCGCAGCAGCATGCCTGGGTGGTCGAGCGTCTCGGCAAATACCACGCGACGCTGGCGCCGGGCCTGAACATCGTGATCCCCTTCATCGACCGCATCGCTTACAAGCACGTGCTCAAGGAAATCCCGCTCGACGTGCCGCCCCAGGTCTGCATCACGCGGGACAACACCCAGCTGCAGGTCGACGGCATCCTGTATTACCAGGTCACGGACGCCATGCGCGCTTCCTACGGCGCCTCGAACTATGTCCAGGCCATCACCCAGCTCGCGCAAACCACGCTGCGCTCGGTGATCGGCAAGATGGAACTCGACAAGACCTTTGAAGAGCGCGACCACATCAACACCACCATCGTCAACGCGATCGACGAGTCGGCCGCGAACTGGGGCGTGAAAGTGCTGCGCTACGAGATCAAGGACCTGACGCCGCCGGCCGAGATCCTGCACTCGATGCAGCGCCAGATCACCGCCGAGCGCGAAAAGCGCGCGCTGATCGCCGCCTCCGAAGGCCGGCGCCAGGAACAGATCAACATCGCCAGCGGCGAACGCGAAGCCTCGATCGCCCGCTCCGAAGGCGAGCGCCAGGCCTCCATCAACCGCGCCCAGGGCGAAGCGAGCGCCATCGTCGCGCTGGCCGAAGCAAGCGCCACCGCGCTGCGCCAGGTTGGCGCGGCTATCCGCGAACCGGGTGGCGAAGACGCGATGAATTTGCGCGTGGCCGAGCATTACGTGGACGCCTTCGGCAAGCTTGCCAAGACGAATAATTCGATCATCGTGCCGGCTAACCTGGGCGAGATGAGCGGGCTGATTGCCAGCGCGCTGCAGATCGTGAAGGCCCAGAAATGAAGCGCGTTATCGTAATTACCGGCGCCTCGGACGGCATCGGCGCCGAGATGGCGCGCCAGCTGGCGGCGAAAGAGGGCGCCAACGTCGCACTGGTGCTGGCGGCGCGCAACGCTGCCCAGCTGGAAGCGGTCGCCGCCGAATGCGTGGCGCATGGCGCGCAGGCGCTGGCGGTGCCGACCGACGTCTCGGTGCAGATCCAGTGCCGGCGCCTCGTCATCAGCGCGGTCGAGCGCTTCGGGCGCATCGACGCGCTGGTCAACAATGCAGGGCGCTCGGCGCATGCCCTCTTCGAAGAGGTCGAGGACCTCGGCTGGTACGAAGAGCTGATGCGGGTGAACCTGTGGGGCGCGGTCTGGTGCACGCAGGCGGCCCTGCCGCACCTGAAAACGGCGCGCGGCAGCATCGTGGCGGTGTCCTCGCTGGCGGGCCTGATCGGCGTGCCGGGACGCACGGCCTACAGCGCCACCAAGTTCGCGATGACGGGCTTTTTCGAGGCGCTGCGGGCGGAAGTCAAAGGCGCGGGCGTGAGCGTGACGACTGCCTATCCGGGCGTGGTCGCTACTCAGATCCGCTACCGCGGCTTCAACGCCCAGGGCGAGCCGCTCGGTAAGAGCTCGCTGAAGGAAGAGGGTGCGATGAGCGTGGAAGAATGCGCGCGCCTCATCATCGAGGGCATGAATGGGCGCAAGCGCGAAGTCGTGATGACGTCCAAGGGCAAGCTCGGGCGCCTACTGAAACTGCTGGCGCCGGGGATGGTGGAGAAGATGGCCATGGCGGCCGTCAAGGACGAGGCAAGGCCGCACTGAGCCTCACTATCGTAGAGTGGGCACTCGTGCCCACTCTACATCAACGCCGCAATCAGAAGTCGACCGACCCCGAGAAGGTCAACGTCCGCGGCGCACCCGCCACCAGATAGCCCGCCCCCGGATAACCGCCTGCCGAAGCCCAGTAACTGCGGTTGGCGACATTGTCGACCCGCGCACGCAGGGTCACGTCGCACTCGAAGGCGCGCGTCATGAGGGTGGCGCCGATGTCCAGGCGCGTCCAGGACGGCAGATGCTGCTGGTTGGCGCCGTCGGCGTATTGCTTGGCGGTGTAGAGCGTGCGGGCGTTGAGCGACAGGCCCGGCATGCCCGGCACGCTCCAGTCCGCGCCCAGGTTGAACTGGGAGCGCGGCACGCCGATGGCCTCATTTCCTTCGTTGATATTGCCCTGGGTCTCGCGCTGCTCGGCGTCGAGCAGGGTCAGGCCGCCCAGCAGGCGCAGGCCCTTGGCCGGCATGCCGAACACAGACAGTTCCACCCCGCGGTTGCGCTGCTCGCCAAACACGCCGAAGTGGCCGTCCTGCACAAAGGCGCTCGGCTGCGCCGTGACGAACAGGGCCGCGCTCATGCCCAGTTTGCCGGTGTCGACCTTGACGCCGATTTCCTTCTGGCGCGAGCGGTAGGGCGCGAAGACGGCGCCCTGGTTGTCGATGGGGGTGGCGCCGGCGGCGGCCTCGGGGCCCTGCTGCAGCGCCTCGATATAGTTCGCGTACAGCGACACGCCCTTGACCGGTTTATAGACGATGGCGGCCACTGGTGTGTTCGCGCTTTCCTCGTACTGGGTCAGTTCGCTGCCGGTCTGGTAGTTGTAGCCGTAGTCGCGGATGCGCTGGTGGCGCAGGCCGAGGGTGACCAGCACCTTGTCCTGGGCGAAGGAAAGCGTGTCGGCCACGGCCGCGCTGGACAACACGGTCTTGCGCGTGACGCGCGGCGCGTTCATGTCGCCGCCGTCCGGCCAGGGGAAGAAGGCCGGCGCATCCACGGGGACTGGCCGGTAGAGATTGTTCGGCTGGCCCAGGCTGAAGGCATAGGCGTTCTTCGATTCGGAATGAAAGCCCGACACCGTCGCCGCCAGCGAGTGCTTCACGGGACCGGTAAAGAGGGAGCCGCGCACGCCGAGTTCGCCCGTCTGGACGCTGTCTTCGCGCACATTGTCGAAGCGGCTGAGGTTGCCGTCGCCGTTTGCCGCACCGACCGTCACCTGCGCCAGCACGTTCGCCTCGTTGCCCTTGCGCGCGCCCAATGCCGCCCAGGCCACCGCATCGCCGCCCAGGTCAGCCTCGGCACGCAGGGTGCCGAAGGTGTCGCGTTCCTTCGAGTAGGTCCATGGCTGGCCCCAGTTGCTGCTGGCGCGCGGCGCGGCGACAATCGCCACGCCCTGGTCCACGGTGACGCTCGGACGCGCGTTCTCTAACTTGTGGTTCTGGTAGCCGGCGTCGGCCGAGACCCGGAAGCCCTGGCCCCGGTAGTCGGCGCCGACCGAGAACACGGACAGTTCGCGCTCTTCGGCGTCGACCGCCGTTTCGCCCTCGCGCCGCACGGCGTTCACGCGCAGGCCGGCACGGTTCTCGGGGCCGAAGCGGCGGCCGATGTCGACTGCGCCATACACCTGGCCGCTGCTCTCGCTGCCGAGCGTGACCTGGTTCAGAGGCGCATTCGGCGCGCGCTTGGGCAGCAGGTTGATCATGCCGCCGATCCCGCCGCCGCCGGGCGCCGCGCCATTCACGAAACTGTTCGCGCCGCGGAAGACTTCGACGCGCTCGAGCAGTTCGGAGGCGACGAACTGGCGTGGCAGCAGGCCGTACAGGCCGTTATAGGCCAGGTCGTCCGAATTGACCGCGAAGCCGCGGATCACGTACAGCTCCTGGTAATTGCCGAAGCCGCGCGCCACGCGCACCGACGGGTCGTTCTGCACCACGTCGGCCACGCTCTTGGCCTGCTGGTCCTGGATCAGCGCGTGCGTGTAATTGGTGGTGTTGAAAGGCGTGTCCATCATGTCGACATTGCCGAGCAAGCCGAGGCGGCCGCCGCGCGCCACCTGGCCGCCGGCGTAGTCGCTGGGCAGGCCCTGGGCGGAAGCGTCGGCCGAGGCGGTGACGACGACGGTCTGGATCGGCTGGCCGGTGGTGTCTGGCACGGTTTGCGCCGTAGCGTGGCCGGCAGCGAACAGGCCGGCGGCGAGGGCGAGGGGAGTGAGGGAGAAGCGGGGCTGGATCATGGTTGTTCAAGTCAAATGAGAATAATTATCATTATTATGAACCCAAACGCTTGCAGCTGTAAATGAGAACCATTATTATCTGGGCTCATCCTGGAAACCGCATCCCATGTCATCGCAATCCCTACGCCGCTGGAGCTGGATCCACAAATGGAGCAGCCTGGTCTGCACCGTCTTCATGCTCCTGCTGTGCCTGACGGGCCTGCCGCTGATTTACCACCACGAAATCGGCCACCTGCTGGGCAACGACGTCGAGGCGCCCGTGCTCGGGCCGGGTGCGTCCCGTGCCAACCTCGACGACGTGATCGCCTCAGGCCGCGCCCTGTACCCGTCCAAGATCATGATGTACATGTCGCAGGAGGCGGACGAGCCGGACATCTGGAACGTGACCCTCGGCGACCATCCGACCGACGAAGACTACAAGCCGATTGCGGTCGACGCGCGCACCGCGAAAGTCATCACCGAGCCCGCCTTCGAAGGCGGCGCCTTCATGTCGACCATGTTCCGCCTGCACGTCGACCTGTTCGCCGGCCTGCCCGGTAAACTCTTCCTCGGCTTCATGGGGCTGCTGCTGATCGTCGCCATCGTCAGCGGGGTGGTGCTGTACGCGCCCTTCATGCGCAAGCTCGAATTCGGCACCGTGCGCCACGGCAGGACCAGCCGGCTGAAATGGCTCGACCTGCACAACCTGCTGGGCATCGTGACCCTGGTCTGGGCCCTGGTCGTGGGCGCGACCGGGATGGTCAACACCTGGGCCGACGTGCTGCTGAAATACTGGCAGGCGACCGAGATCGCCGACATGCTCGAACCCTACAAGGGCGCCGCGCCGCCGGCCAGGCTGGCGTCGATGGACGCGGCCGTCAAGCGTGCGGAAGCCGCCGCCCCTGGCATGGCGGTGGCCTTCGTGGCCTTCCCCGGAACGCCGTTCGCCAGTCCCCATCACTACGGCGTCTACATGCGCGGCAACGAAGCCTTCTCGTCGCGCCTGTACAAGCCGGTGCTGATCGACGCCCAGACCGGCGACATCACCGACCAGCGCGACCTGCCCTGGTACCTGACCGCCTTGCTGATCTCGCAGCCGCTGCACTTCGGCGACTATGGCGGCGGCTGGATGCAGTTCCTGTGGGCGCTGCTCGATGTCGCGACCATCATCGTGCTGGGCAGCGGCTTGTACCTGTGGGTGCAGCGCGGGCGCGCGGTGAAGCGGCATGCGGCGGCCGTCACGGGAGCGGCCGGCACGCCGACTCCAACGCTGGCGCGTTCGGGAGAACGGCCATGAAAGGCGGCGCCATGCAGCTGTGGTTCATGCCGGTCCTGCTCGGCGTGCTGACCACGATTGGTCTCGTCAGCGCGCTGCTGGGCGACGGGATCTGGGACATCGTGTCCGCTTTCGCGCTCGGCGCGCCGGTCATCGCCGGGGCCTGGTACGGCCTGCGCCGGCGATGACTGAAGACTTCCTTAAGTTGCCAAAGGCTTAAGCATTGCCAAAGTATCGCCCGGTATAAGGTGGCTACCTACCACACCACACCACACCGGGAGACTGCAATGAAGGGCTTCATCCGCGCCAACAAGGGATTTATTTTGTTCATGCTGCTGTTCGGCGTGTTCCGAACGGCGGTCGCGGACTGGAACCCGATTCCCTCGTCCTCGATGCGGCCCAACCTGCTCGAAGGCGACGTCGTCTTCGTCAACCGCCTGGCCTTCAACCTCAAGGTCCCGCTGACGGACCGCGTTATTACGGAGACCGGCGAGCCGCAGCGCGGCGATGTCGTCACCTTCAGTTCGCCCACCGACGGCACGCGCCTGATCAAGCGCCTGGTCGCGCTGCCCGGCGACGTGGTCGAACTGCGCAACGAGCTCCTGATCATCAATGGCCGCCGGGCCCGGTACGACGCCGTGCAGCAGGTGATGGAGCCGGCCGGGCAGGGCGAGGTCCCGGCGCTGCGCCTGTCCGAACACTTCGACGGCCATGCGCGGCGCATCCAGTTCATTCCGCAGGTGCAGACGCCGGCCCGCAACTTCGGCCCGGTGACAGTACCGCCCGGCCAGTACATGATGCTCGGGGATAACCGCGACAACAGCGCCGATTCGCGCTATATCGGCTTCGTGCCGCGCAATCTGCTGATCGGCCGCGCCGAGCGGGTGCTGGTGTCGGCCGACATGCTGGACAACTGGGGGCCGCGCTTCGAACGTTTCGGCATGTCGCTGCGCGACTAACTGCAAGCCGGGTCAGCGCTGCGCGATCCGCGACGAGACGACGATGACTTGCGCCAGGTCCTGTCCAGGAACATAGCTCAACAGCATGTCATCGCCCGATTCCCCGAGGTTGAACTGCATGGTGACCTTGCCGTCGCCCGAGACGAACTTGTCGCGATCTACCTGGACCAGGCGGATCGGCCTTTGGTTGTCGATCACCGCGCTGATGGAGCGCTTCGAAGGCTTCACGTTCATGCGCCAGCCGTTCGACATCGCATAGCTCGCATCGAGCTGTTCGGCCTGGTCAGGGAAGATCAGCAAGGCCTTGACAGGGGCGGTCACCTGCACCGTCGATATCGGTTCGGGAGCGGGTTGCGGATAGGGGGTGGTCTGGGCGAGGGCGCTGGAAGCGAGCAAGAACAGGGGAGCGGAAAGCAGGCAGGACAGGGGACGCATGATCGTTCCTTCACAGTGCAGGATGAACCCGGCGCAGCAGCGTGCTGCCGGTGCGCCGGCGTGCCGCAACGCCGATCAGGCAGCTACTGGATTGCGGTAATTTGAGTCTAGGGCAGGGCTCGCCAAGCACAAGGTCCATGCAGCGTGCATCACGAAACGATCTGGCTTTCGAAAAAGCCAGATCGCCGTGACATGACTCAGATTCGCAGGGGCGGCGCGATTTTTCGTATCGCAGTTGCGACAGCGGCAGGGTCGCCCGTCTCAGCGCTGGGCCACCTCCGAGGAGATGACGATGACCTGCGCCAGGCTCGGGTCGGGCCGGTAGCTCATTACCACGTCTTCGCCCCAGCTGCCCCGGTTGAATTCCATGTTCACGTTGCCGTCAGGCGAAGCGAATTGGTAGGGGCCGACCGCGAACAGCCGCAGCGGCTTCTGGTCGTCGATGGCGGCGTCGATGTGGCGCGCCGCGGTGCTCACTTTCATGTTCCAGCCATTCGAAATGGCATAGGTGCCGCGAATGGTCTGGGCCTGGTCGGGCCAGATCCGGACCGTCTTGGCAGGCGCGCGCACCGACACGGTCGATATCGCCTCGGTACCGGTATCGGTGCGGGGGTAGGGAAGGTCCTGGGCACCCGTGCTCGAGGCCAGCACGAGCAGGGATGCGGGAAGCAGAAGAGTTAGCGAACGCATGATGGTTCCTTCACAAAGTGTTTGAAACGCGTTCGGACCGGCATTGCCGTGGGTTGGCGATGGCGGGCCGCCAGAGTTCCGCGGTCGCTGGGTGTGGACTGCGGATACCTTCAGTCTAGGCAAGCCGGCGCCGACTTCAAGCAGGCGAAGCCGCCGAACCGGGGCGGGCTCAGGCATGGGCGATGGAAACTCGGTACAATCGCTGCCCCGCACGCCGCTTGTTGCCGCGCGCCTCGTTTTGAAAGCATCCGATGTACAGAACCCTCACCGTCGTGCTGGCCTGCCTGGGCATGGCCGGCGCACTCGCCATCGATACCTATCTGCCCTCGATGCCCGCCATCGGCCGCGAATTCGGCGTCGGCCCAGTGGCCGTGCAGCAGACGCTGTCGGTCTTCCTGTTCACCTTCGCCTTCATGATGCTGTTCTACGGCACCCTGTCGGACTCCTTCGGCCGGCGCCGCGTGATCCTGGTGGCGCTCGTGCTCTACACGATCGGCTCGATCGGCGCGGCCTTCGCGCCCACCTTCGGCTGGCTGCTGGCCTTCCGCGCGCTGCAGGGCCTGTCGGCCGGCGCCGGTACGGTGGTCGGGCAGGCCGTGGTGCAGGACCGCTTCAGCGGCGCCCAGGCCCAGAAGATGATGTCGAACATGATGATGGTGTTCGGCCTGGCGCCGGCCATCGCCCCGATCGTGGGCGGCTGGCTGCACGTCCACTTCGGCTGGCGCTCGACCTTTTACTTCCTGGCCGCCTTCGGCATCCTCCTGATCGTGCTGACGCTGCGCCTGCTGCCCGAGAGCCTGCCGGTCGAAAAGCGCCAAGCCTTCCATCCGGGCACGATCGCGCGCAATTACCTGAAGGTGCTCAAGCACCCGCAGTTTTTACTCTTGTCGCTGGCGGTGGGCATGGCCTTCGGCGGCCTGTCGCTGTATATCGGCTCGGCCGCGAACTTTGTGATGGTGATCCTCGGGCTGCCGGAGACGGCCTTTGCCTGGATGTTCATCCCGCTGATCGGCGGCATGGTGCTGGGCTCGGCCTGGGGCGGCAAGCGCGCCGCCAGCATGGCGCCGGGGCGCCTGAAGTGGATCGGCTTCGGCACCATGCTGGTGGCGGCGGTGGTCAATATCGGCTACAACGCCTTCTTCCCGGCGGCGATACCGTGGGCGGTGCTGCCGCTGGCGATCTATACCTTTGGCCTGGCGGTGGCGATGCCGGCCATCCAGATGAGCGCGCTGGGGCTGTTCCCGGACAACCGCGGGCTGGCCTCGTCGATGCTGGGGTTCATCCAGATGATGTCGTTTGCGCTGGTGTCGGGGCTGGTGGCGCCGGTGCTGTTCGACAGCGCCTTCAAGCTGGCCTGCGGGGTGGGGGTGGGGCTGGTGCTCAGTTTTGGGGCTTGGCGGGCGAGCAAGCTGGCGTGATTCGCCAGGGCCGGTTGAACGCGTGGGCGGGAGACCCGCCCACCCTACATCCTGCTAAACGCTTTTCGGATACGCTTGTGCTTGACCCGTAGGGTGGGCGGGTTCCCCGCCCACGCGTTCAACGCACGTGCGCATACCGCGCCGACAAATCAACGCTTGTTGGTCTTCATCGCCGCCTGCACCTCGCGCTTGGCGTCGCGGTCCTTCTCGTTGGCGCGCTTGTCGTGCTGCTTTTTACCTTTGGCCAGGCCCACTTCGCACTTCACGCGCCCGCCCTTGTAATGCAGGTTGAGCGGCACGAGCGTATAGCCCGAACGTTCGACCTTGCCGCGCAGCTTGTCGATTTCTGCGCGGTGCAGCAGCAGCTTGCGTGTGCGCAGGGCTTCGGGGTGGCTGAAGGCGGAGGTGGTCGAGAGCGCACTCACGTGGCAGCCGAACAGGAAGAGCTCGTCGCCGCGCACGACGACATAGGCTTCCTTGATGTTCACGCGTCCGTCGCGAATGGCTTTGACTTCCCAGCCCTCGAGCACGATTCCCGCTTCGTAGCGGTCCTCGATGAAGTAGTCGAAAAATGCTTTTTTGTTGTCAGCGATGCTCATGAAATAGCGAAAATCCCCGGGTCGGTTAAACTACAGCTGTCGCGCCCGGGAAGGGCGCAGATTGCAACTTGTCCAACATCATAACAAACGGTTGACCAATGGCAGTAGTGCACAAATCAGTTTTATTGGGCTATAGCGCGGAACAGATGTTCGATCTGGTGGCGAAAGTGGAAGATTATCCGAAGTTCCTGCCGTGGTGCAGCGGCGTGAAGATCCTCGAGCGCGCCGACGACAAGCTCGTCGCCAACCTCGCGATCAACTTCCACGGCGTCAAGCAGAGCTTCACCACCTCGAACCACAACGTTCGCCCGGTGCAAATGAAGATGCACCTGGTCGACGGTCCGTTCAAGATGCTGGAAGGCACCTGGAACTTCAAGGCGCTGCGCGCCGACGCCTGCAAGATCGATTTCGACATGCACTACGAATTCTCCAGCATTATCCTCGAGCAGCTCGTTGGTCCCGTGTTCGGGATGATCGCCAACAGCATGGTCGACTCCTTCTGCAAGCGGGCCGAGACGGTATATGGCTGAACTCGTGGCTGAAAAGTTCCAGGTCGTCGTCGCGTATGCCACGCCCACCCGGGAATACCTGCAGGCGCTGGAGGTTGAGCCGGGCACGACCATCGGCCAGGCGATCGAGGCCAGCGGCGTGCTCGCCGCCTTCGCCGACATCAACCTGGTGACCCAGCCGGTCGGTATCTTCGCCAAGAAGAAAACGCTCGAGACAGTCCTGCGCCCGCGCGACCGCATCGAGATCTACCGTCCGCTGGTGGCCGATCCCAAGGATTCGCGCCGCAAGCGCGCCGCCAAAAAAGAATCCGCCGCGTCCCAGTCTGCTGCTTGAACCACTGTCTGTAGTCACAGTGTTCTAACTGAGTGTCGTGCGCGCGGCATTCTTTGCTAAGATTGCCCGATGCTGAGTGTCCTGAGTCTCTTGTTGGTGACGACCGCCTTGTCGGTGGTTATGCTGTTCGTGCTGACCTCGCTACGTGGCAGCAATGTCATCGGCATCCGCGAATGGGGGCAGGCCAATGCGCTCGCCATCCTCGCGCTGCTGCTGTTCGCTTCACGCGGCATCCTGCCCGACCTGCTCTCGGTCGAAGCGGCCAACGGGCTCTTCCTTGGCTCGGCTGCGCTGATGCTGGCGGGTTTCCGCCGCCACCTGGCCTTGCCGGTACCCACGCGCATTCTCCTGACCAGCATCCTGGCGGCCACGGCCGGCGTCGCCTACTTCCATTACCAGGTCGAATCGTTGGCAATGCGCACCGTGATCGTCTCGGTCTTCCATGCCGGCATGTACCTCGCCATCGGCCGCACCATTCCCGCGTCAATCGAACCGCGCCTGCGCTACGCCTTCCTGTTCACGCGCCGCGCCGCCTTCGTGCTCGGCAGCGTGCACGCCTGCCGCGGCGCTTTCTACGCCATGCAAGTGGGTAATCCGCTGAGCTTCCTCGACCCGGCCATCTATAACCTGGTGTTCTTCGCGATCGGCACCCTGGCGCTGCCGGCCCTGACCCTGGGCGCAGTCATGATGGCCAACGCCCAGGTAATCCGCGAGACCGCCTACGCCGCCGACCACGACCACCTCACGGGCGCCTGGTCGCGCCGCGCCTTCTTCACCTTCGCCGAGCACGAGCACGCACGCGCCGAGCGCATCGGCAGCCCGCTCTCGCTGCTGGTGTTCGACGCCGACTTCTTCAAGCGCATCAACGACACCCACGGCCACGCCACGGGCGACCGCGTGCTGCGCGACATTGTCACGCATGCCCAGGAAGTGATCAGGAAGATCGATTATTGCGCCCGTCTGGGCGGCGAGGAATTTGTGGTGCTGCTGCCGGACGCGAGCCACCTGACGGCGATGGACGTTGCGGCGCGCCTGCGCACGGCGCTCGACCGCTCGCTGCAGCTCGCGCCCATGACCATACCGGTCAGCTATACGGTGAGTATTGGCGTGGCCACGCTGGCGCCAGAAGAAAGTTTGGCGGGGATGATGGCGCGCGCCGATGCCGCTTTGTATGTCGCCAAAGCCGACGGGCGCAACCGGGTGGTCAGCGCGCCGATGCCGCCGCGAATCGAGCGCGTGGCCGGGCGCAGCTGACTTAGAGCCTATTCCTGTAGGCCGGAGTCGCTGTTGGCGCGCCTGGCAAGCGGGTGCTGCGTTGCTCGTCGTTGCATGGCTAGCCATGCGGCCTCCTCGCGCCTTGCCCGCGCTTGCCAGTCATCGCCAACAGCTTCCCCCTGCCTACAGGAATAGGCTCTTAGCGGCACTCGCCCATCTGCTTCACGTTGGCCTCGTTGAGCGCGGCGCGTTCGGCCTCATTCAGGTAGCGCCGCTTGCCATCCGGCCCGATGTCGACGATGCGGATGCCCGAGTCGATCACGCGCTTGTCCTTGCGCAGGTTTTCGCAGTGGGCCGTGCGCGCGGCCGCCTGCTTGGCCTCCTGCTCGGATTTACGGTCGGCATCTTCCTTCGCCTTGGCACGCTTGCGATAGTCGGCTTCGCGCTCGGCCAGGGTCGGCGGGCCTTTCGGTTTGGCTGTGTCGGTGGCCGTCTCGGGCGTGCTCGGCGCTGGCGGCGCGAGTTGGGCGGGAGCAGGCTGGCCAGGCGCCTTCAAAATTTTCGAGCGTGGCGTGCCGGGCGGCGGCGGCTGGTCCGAATACTGGCGCGTGCCGTTCGGGCCGATCCAGACGAACTGGGCCTGCGCGGCACCGGCACAGCAAAGCAGGAGCGCGGCGGCAAGGCGAAACAGGCGAGGGCGGAGCGGCTGGAGCATGGTTAAATATTTCCTGTGAGTACGACTTGTGATTCTCCATGATTCACGGGGAGTGTCAATGGACGGATGTCCCAAGGGTCTTTTTTAGGCAACGTGCGACGGGATTCGCGGCTTTCTGTATAATTCGCTTTTGCGCCTATAGGAAAATGCTATGCGTCTACTTCAAAAAGCACTCACGTTCGATGATGTGCTGCTCGTCCCGGCCTACTCCAATGTTCTTCCGGCCGACACCTCCCTTCGCACCAAGCTGACGCGTAACATCACGCTCAATATCCCGCTGCTCTCGGCCGCGATGGATACCGTGACCGAAGCCCGTCTGGCAATCGCGATGGCGCAGGAGGGCGGCATCGGCATCATCCACAAGAACCTGCGTCCGGCGGACCAGGCACGTGAAGTGGCGCGTGTAAAACGTTTCGAAGCCGGCGTGCTGCGCGACCCGATCATTGTGCCTCCAAACATGAAGATCCGCGACGTCATCGCCCTTCAGCACCAGCATGGTTTCAGCGGCTTCCCGGTTGTCGAGGGCAAGCAGGTGGTCGGCATCATCACCAACCGCGACTTGCGTTTCGAAGAAGACCTCGACGCCGAGACCCGCACCAAAATGACCCCGCGCGAAAAACTCGTCTACGTGAACGAGGAAGCGAACACCGAAGAAGCCAAGCGCCTGATGAACAAGCACCGCCTCGAGCGCGTGCTGGTCGTCAACGACGAGTTCGAGCTGCGCGGCCTGATTACCGTGAAAGACATCATGAAGTCGCACGAGCACCCGTTCGCATCGAAAGATGCGCAGGGCAAACTGCTCGTCGGCGCTGCTGTCGGCGTGGGCGAGAAAGACCGCGAACGCGTCGAGATGCTCGTCGCCGCCGGCGTCGACGTGCTGGTGGTCGATACCGCGCACGGCCACTCGCAAGGCATCCTCGACACCGTCAAGTCGATCAAGACCCGTTACCCGCAGGTGGACGTCATTGGCGGCAACATCGCTACCGCGGCCGCTGCGCTGGCGCTGGTCGAGGCGGGTGCCGACGCCGTCAAGGTCGGCATCGGCCCTGGCTCGATCTGCACCACCCGTATCGTTGCCGGCGTCGGCGTGCCGCAAATTACGGCCATTTCGAATGTGGCCGAAGCCCTGCTTGGGACCGGCGTGCCCTGCATCGCCGACGGCGGCATTCGCTACTCGGGCGACGTCTCCAAGGCGCTCGCAGCAGGCGCCTCGACCGTCATGATGGGCTCGATGTTTGCCGGCACCGAAGAAGCGCCGGGCGAAGTGATCCTGTACCAGGGCCGCAGCTACAAGTCCTACCGCGGCATGGGTTCGCTGGGCGCGATGGCCGAAGGCTCTGCCGACCGCTACTTCCAGGACGCCTCGGCCAAAGCCGACAAGTTCGTCCCGGAAGGCATCGAAGGCCGCGTCGCTTACAAGGGCAGCGTGCTCGCGATCATCTATCAACTGGTCGGCGGCGTGCGCCAGTCGATGGGCTATTGCGGCTGCGCGACGATCGACGAACTGCGCGAAAAAGCGGAATTCGTCGAGATCACCTCGGCGGGCATGCGCGAATCGCACGTCCACGACGTCCAGATCACCAAGGAAGCGCCGAACTACCGTTCGGAATAAAGCGAAAGCGGCCCCTTTGCGGGCCGTTTTTTCGTAGGGTGGGCCGGGCCGCGATCGGACTCCGTGCCCACGCGGTCTCACCGTGTGATCGACCGCGACGCAAATTTTGCCACCCGACCCCGATTACTTCTTACTATTTGGCTCTGAATGCACTCCAAAATCCTCATCCTCGACTTCGGCTCCCAGGTCACCCAACTCATCGCCCGCCGCGTACGCGACGCCGGCGTCTTCTCCGAAGTCTTCCCCTACGACGTCAGCGACGAGTTCGTCCGCAACTACGGCGCCGCCGGGGTCATCCTGTCGGGCAGCCACAATTCCACCCTGGAAGGCGACTCCCCGCGCGCCCCGCAAGCCGTGTTCGAACTCGGCGTACCAGTCCTGGGCATCTGCTACGGCATGCAAACCATGGCGGCCCAGCTCGGCGGCAAGGTCGAGAACGGCAAAGTCCGCGAATTCGGCTACGCAGAAGTGCGCGCACGCGGCCACACCGCGCTCCTGAAAGGTATCAACGACTTCGTCACTGGCGAAGGCCACGGCATGCTCAAAGTCTGGATGAGCCACGGCGACAAGGTCCTGGAAATGCCGGAAGGCTTCAAGCTGATGGGCAGCACCGATTCCTGCCCGGTCGCCGCCATGGCCGACGAAGAGCGCCGCTTCTACGCCCTGCAATTCCACCCGGAAGTCACGCATACCACCCAAGGCGAAGCCATCATCGGCCGCTTCGTGCACGAAATCTGCGGCTGCAAATCCGACTGGAACATGCCCGACTACATCGGCGAAGCCGTCGAAAAGATCCGCGCCCAAGTCGGCACCGATGAAGTCATCCTCGGCCTGTCGGGTGGCGTCGATTCGAGCGTGGCCGCAGCCCTGATCCACCGCGCCATCGGCGACCAGCTGACCTGCGTGTTCGTCGACCACGGCCTGCTGCGCAAGGACGAGGGCAAGATGGTGATGGACATGTTCTCGAAGAACCTCGGCGTGAAGGTGCTGCGCATCGATGCCGAAGACCAGTTCCTCGGCCACCTGGCCGGCGTGAACGACCCGGAGCAAAAGCGCAAAATCATCGGCCGCGAATTCGTCGAAGTGTTCCAGGTCGAAGCCGGCAAGCTGACCAACGCCAAGTGGCTGGCCCAGGGCACGATCTACCCGGACGTGATCGAATCCGCCGGCAAAGGTAAAAAGGGCCAGACCATCAAGAGCCACCACAACGTAGGCGGCCTGCCGGAAACGCTGAACCTGAAATTGCTGGAGCCGCTGCGCGAACTGTTCAAGGACGAAGTGCGGAAACTCGGCGTGGCGCTGGGCCTGCCGCACGGCATGGTCTACCGCCACCCGTTCCCGGGCCCGGGCCTGGGCGTGCGCATCCTGGGTGAAGTGAAAAAGGAATTCGCCGACCTGCTGCGCGAAGCGGATGCCATCTTCATCGAAGAGCTGCGCAATACGCCGTTCGAACTGCCGCCGGTTGCCGGTATCGACGCCGGCAAGGCGCCGGTGAACTGGTATGAGGCGACCAGCCAGGCGTTTGCCGTGTTCCTGCCGGTGAAATCGGTGGGCGTGATGGGCGACGGGCGTACCTATGAGTACGTCGTGGCCCTGCGCGCGGTGCAGACGCTGGACTTCATGACGGCGCAGTGGGCGCATCTGCCGCATACCCTGCTCGGTAAAGTATCGAACCGGATCATCAATGAAGTGCGCGGGATTAATCGCGTTGTTTATGATATTTCGGGGAAGCCGCCAGCGACGATTGAGTGGGAGTGACCGGAGTTTTCTAAGTAACTGATCTTGAATTGAAAACTGAAGAGCCGTTGATCATCCGAGTGAATGATCAACGGCTTTTTTATTGCCTGCGCGGACAAAGCCGGGAATGTAAATGCAGTGCGAAGCTTGAAATTTCATTGGTATCTAACATGGTGTTGATCTAGACATTCAAAGTGAAAAGCGTGCGGTACAGGGGTATTTTCAAACATGGTATCGGAAGCACGTATGCTCGAAAACACCGCACTGCGTAACCTTACGCTCATAGACAAGGGCCTGTCAGGTTTTCAAACCACCCCAGATTTTATATAGGCTCCATTGTTTGAGAAAACGGAGTCATGAAGAAGTAACCGAAGTATTCCCTGGAAATCATCGAGCGCGCCGTGCGGACGGTCCAAGTTACGCCACCGAGGAAGATCTCTCTCCGCGCGCCGACGCTTGGCTTTTCAGTCCAGGTCGATCCGAAAGCAACTGCAAACATGGGAGTTTGGATGTAACAGATGAGCTCGGCGCACCTGAGATTCAGGAGGCCGCGCACCCTCGTGCCGTTCGTAGAGCTACGCCGATGTGATCTGTCACCGCCAGCTCATCAAATTCGAAACCTGCTCCTCGCGGCGATAGCTCAAGAAAGCCCCACAAGCGTAGGTTGCTAACCCCCGGTGTCAGAATAGTTGTCGCGTCACTTGATGAAGTAAAGCCATACCGGGGACGGGCAAGAGAGAGCGTGTGAAGCAGTATTCAGCAGAACGAAAAGAAGCGTTACTACGGCAGATGATGCCGCCCCAGAACCGGGTGGTGTCGGAACTGGCCCGTGAGAGTGGGATCACCGAGCAGACGCTTTATACTTGGCGCCGTCAACTTCGTAATCAAGGAACGCCGGTGCCAGGTAGTGGGAAAAATGCTGAGGAATGGACTTCGGAGGACAAGTTCGCGGTGGTGCTCGAAACAGCAGCGCTGAACGAAAGCGAGCTGTCGGAGTATTGCCGCCGCAAGGGGCTTTTCGCAGAGCAGATCGCCACGTGGCGGGCTGCGTGCATGGCGGCTAACGTGAACGTGGCGCAGCAGGTGCGCGGTCAGCAGACGCAATCGAAGGAAGACAAGAAACGCATCAAGCAGCTGGAGAGGGACTTGCAGCGCAAGGAGAAGGCCTTGGCCGAGGCGGCAGCGCTGCTGATCCTGCGAAAAAAAGCCCAGGCGATCTGGGGGGACAAAGAGGAAGACTGATCAGCGTCCCAGATCGCCTGTCGTGTGTTGCGTTGATCCGCGAAGCAGAGGCAGCAGGTAGTCGGTTGTCACCGGCTTGCCAGGAGCTCGGCATTACCCTGCGTACGTTTCAGCGGTGGGTGCGCGACGGCGACGCTGCTGTAGCTGCCGACAGCCGCCCGACGAGTGCGCGGCCAGAGCCTGCCCACAAGCTCAGTGAGGACGAACGGGCCGAGATTCTCGCTGTCGCCAACAGCGAGGAGTTCGCCAGCCTGCCGCCAAGCCAGATCGTACCGACGCTGGCCGATCGCGGCGTTTATATGGCATCGGAATCGAGTTTCTACCGCGTGTTGAAGGCGGCTTCGCAGCAGCAGCATCGCGGCAAGGCAAAGAAGCCAAGTGCTCGCGTGCTCACAAGCCATTGCGCCGTGGCGCCGAACCAGGTTTGGAGTTGGGATATCACGTGGCTGCCGGCCGCGATCAAGGGCAAGTACCACTACTGGTACATGGTGCTCGACATCTACAGCCGGAAAATCGTCGGTCACGAAGTCCATGAGGCGGAATCGGCAGAGTCGGCAGCGCGGCTGATGCGCCGGGCCAGCTTGGCCGAAGGCCTGGCGGGCCGGCCGCTGGTTCTGCACTCGGACAACGGCAGCGCAATGAAGGGTTCGACAATGCTGGCCACGTTGGAACAGTTAGGCGTTGCACCGTCGTTCAGCAGGCCCCGCGTGAGTAACGACAATGCGTTCGCCGAGTCGCTGTTCAGAACCTGCAAATATCGCCCGGATTACCCAAGTAAGCCGTTCCAGACGCTGGAGGACGCACGCGCATGGACGCAGAAATTCGTGCGCTGGTACAACCAGGATCATAAGCACAGCGGCCTGAAATTCGTGACGCCGGCACAGCGCCACGGTGGTCAAGCCGGAGCGATCCTGGAACATCGCGAACAAGTGTATCGACAGGCCAGAAGCCGCCATCCGCAGCGCTGGTCGCGGGGTGTCAGAAACTGGAATCTGGACGATCATGTCTGGTTGAATCCGGAACGGATTCGGCCAGAAGAATCAAAGCAGGTTGCGTGAGATGACGCGACAACTACGTTGACAAACACCGCTAAGGTTATTGCACGCCTAGTCATCCAACTCGAAAGCGAGCTGAAGAACTGCTGCACGCGAAAGCGAGGCAACGCTTTCTGCTTTGTGGCGCCCTTTTTCGCAGTAACCCTCCGTTAGCGAGACCTTCCGTGAGGCTTGACTCATTAACGCCAGCTGGTCGAAGGGCAAACCGTGACTTTAGAGGCGGTCCTACACGCTGATCGAGCAGT
This sequence comes from Massilia sp. FBCC-B171, assembly GCF_059134155.1. Classification (NCBI taxonomy): domain Bacteria; kingdom Pseudomonadati; phylum Pseudomonadota; class Betaproteobacteria; order Burkholderiales; family Oxalobacteraceae; genus Massilia; species Massilia sp. FBCC-B171. Next base: position 2,393,340 of record NZ_CP101443.1, read on the forward strand.
TCCCGTGGATGGGCACTTGGACGCGTTCATGTCCCATGTGATTGCCGAACTTGTAGTTAACGATGGGGTAGCTCACGCATTTGAGCTAGTTGGGCAGGAAGGCAGATCCCGCATTCGGGGAAGGCGTTAGTTGATCTATTGCATATTTCCACCGAGAAATAAGGCGAATAATCCGATGAGTTTGCTCCCACAACCTTCTCGCTACTCATCTGATGCAGAAATTAACTCTTTCGCGCCGCGTCCCGCGACACTGCCTTAGTCTGCTTGGCTGCTTCCTCGCTTTTCCTGCATCCGCTCAAGTCACCGACGAGCTGGCAGACAATCAGTTACAGCGCCAGCAACAACGCGAAGAAGCGCAGCGCAGGCAAGACGACGCAACGCCCGACGTGCGTTTACAAATACCAGTGGCGCCCAAGCCAACAGGATACCCGGCGGGCGAAACGCCATGCTTTGTGATCCGAGAAGTGAAGCTCGAAGGAGACGAAGCGGATCGTTTTCAATGGGCGCTGACGGCTGCAGAGCCGGCGCTCGGACGATGCCTGGGCAGTACCGGCATAAACACCATAGTGGCGGAAATCCAGAACGCTTTGATTCAGAGCGGTTACGTCACCAGCCGGGTGCTCGCCGCTCCGCAGGACTTGCAGAGTGGCGAACTTCGGCTGAAGCTGATCCCCGGAAAAGTTCGAACTATACGCTTTGCCGATACCCATCCTCGTGGAGGCTACGCCAGCGCGCTTCCTTTACGCACTGGCGACGTCTTGAACCTGCGTGCCATCGAGCAGGGCCTGGAAAATTTCAAGCGTGTGCCCGGCACCCAGGCTGACATTCAGATCGTCCCTGGAGAGCAACCGGGGGAAAGCGACTTGCTTATCAAATGGACGGGTAGCCGCGGGTATCGCTTAAGCCTGTCGGCAGACGATAGCGGCAGCCGCTCGACAGGAACCTACCAGGGCGGGATTACGCTCTCACTCGATAACCCGGGCGGACTGCACGATCTGTTCTACGCCACACTGAACCGGAATCTGCCCGGCGACAGCCCTGGTGGCGCTCACGGCACCAAGGGCTATGCGCTGCATTACTCCATTCCTTATGGGTACTGGCTGGCAAGCTTGCAGGCGAATGATTACGGCTACCACCAGACGGTGGCAGGCGCAAACCAGGACTACATCTATCGTGGAACGAGCACCAACACCGAGCTGAGACTTGCGCGCCTTGTCTATCGTGATGCCGTGCGCAAGACCACCTTGTCGCTGCGTGCCTACCAGCGGAGAAGCCGCAACTTTATCGATGACACCGAAGTCGAGGTCCAGCGTCGCCGGATGGGTGGCTTTATTGCCGGCGTCCAGCACAAGGAATTTATCGGCAACAGTACGTTGGATATCGGCCTGACATGGAAGGTCGGCACCTCCGCTTTCGGCACACTGCCAGCACCTGAAGAACAGTATGGAGAAGGCACCGCCCGTCCTCGCCTGTTCAATGTCGACATCAGCTTGAACATTCCCCTCGGCCGTACCGTTGCGTACCAAGCTGCCTGGCGTCGCCAGTGGAACCGGACGCCTCTGGTGCCGCAAGACCGTTTCGCGATCGGCGGCCGTTACACAGTCCGTGGTTTCGACGGCGAAGCCAGCCTGTCTGCAGAGCGGGGTTCGCTCGTGCGCAATGACCTTATCTGGACTGTCCCTGGAACGAACCAGCAGCTGTACCTCGGACTCGATCATGGCGTCGTGTCTGGGCCGAGTGCCGCGCGCCTGCTTGGCACCCGCCTGACCGGTGCGGCCGTGGGCTGGCGCGGCCAGTTGGGACGACTACAAGCTGACGTGTTCGCCGGAAAACCGGTGCGCATGCCAGAAGGCTTCCGTACTGCGCACGTCGCCGCAGGTTTTAACCTCAACTATGAATTCTGATCCGCCATGAACAAACTTTGCTACCGCATCGTATTCAATAAAACTCGTGGTATGTGCATGGCCGTGTCGGAAACGGCGCGCAGCCGGACAAAGGCCCCAGGACAGGGCAGGGCCGACAGCTCAGTGCGAGGCTTCAAACATGTCCCTTCGTTGCACCGCATAGCTCTGCTGATTGCGGCAGCACTAGGAGGAACGATAGTAGCTGGTGGTGTGTCGGCGCAAGTCGTCGCTGATCCTAACTCTCCAGGAAAGCTGCGACCGACCGTGCTCGAAACCGCGAACGGCGTGGTCCAGGTCAACATCCAGACTCCCAGCGCGGCTGGCGTCTCAAGGAATGTCTATTCGCAGTTTGACGTGCCGAAAAGTGGGGTCATCCTGAACAACTCCCGCACGGATGTACAGACCCAGATCGGCGGCTGGGTACAAGGAAATCCCTGGCTGGGCAAGGGGACGGCGCGGGTGATCCTGAATGAAGTCAATTCGAGCAATCCCAGCCGTTTGCAAGGCTATATAGAGGTGGCGGGCAGCCGCGCAGAGACCATCATCGCCAATCCGGCCGGGATTGCGGTCGACGGGGGCGGTTTCATCAACGTCAGCCGTGCCACGCTCACCACCGGCAACCCAATCATCGAGGATGGCAGCCTGAAAGGCTACTCGGTTCAACGTGGTCAGATCGTCATCGGCGGAGAGGGGCTGGACGCCAGCAAGACCGATTACACAGCGCTGATTGCCCGCTCAGTTCAGGTCAATGCGGGGCTATGGGCGCAGCGCCTCAACGTTATCACTGGTACGAACGAGGTCGAGGAGGCAGCGCAGGCCAGCGTGACGCAGGCGAGCCAGGCGACCGGAGCCCTGCCGCAGTTTGCGGTCGACGTCGGACAGCTCGGAGGTATGTATGCGAACCAGATCTATATGGTGGGCACGGAGGGTGGCGTTGGCGTCCGCAATGCCGGCGGGATCGGGGCCAGTGCTGGCGATCTGATCGTGACCGTCGCCGGGCGTCTGGAGAATAGCGGCACGCTGTCGGCGAGCCAGCGCCTGCAGCTGGATGCCGCCGGCGTTGGGAACCGCGGGAATATTCAGGCAGGCAGTACGCTGGTGATGACTGCCGGTGATCTCGCCAACGTCGGTCAGATCAAATCTGCGGTGGAAGCGTCGATCACGGTGCAGGGCGAGATTAATAACAGCCGCGGGCACATCGAAGGAGCCCGAATTGATCTGCGCGGTGCCGCGTTACGCAATGTCGAAGGCACGGTTTTGCAAACCGGGGCATCGGCGCTTGCGCTCAAAGCAGAGCAGGTCAGTAATGCGTCAGGGACGCTTGGGCGACAAAGCGTGGCGGCCACTACAGAAACCGGCGGCACCGCGGACGCGAGCAGCGGCGCCACATCCCCGATCGGCGCTGGTGGCACGAGTGGCGCCGCTCCAGACGGTGCGGGTCAGACGGACGCAGGCGCACCCGGCGTTTCCACGCCACAGCCAGTGCTGGCCGACGGCCGGGTGGAGGTACTGTCGCTCGATAACGCGTCGGGGCTCATCGCCTCCAACGGGCAGGTGACGCTGAACACGGGCACGCTGGAAAACCGGAGCGGCGTCGCATACGTAAGCAGTCTGTCCGTGACCGGACCGTCCTTGGACAATACCGGCGGTACGCTGACGATCCTCGGCACCTTTAGCCCTCGGCTTGAAAGCTTGGTCAATGATCAGGGCAAGCTCCTGGTTGGTGGCGCTTTCGATGGTGGGTTCGGCTCTCTCAGCAACCGGCAAGGCCTGCTGCAGGCCACGCATCTCAACGTCGATGTGACCCGGACCCTGGACAACAGTGGGGGGACCCTGCGCCAGCTTGGCAGCGCCATTGCGGGCATCCGTGTTGGCGGCGAGCTGGCGCTGGGCCAGGGCACACTGGATATGGCATCCAGCTTGAGTCTGCGCGCGGGTTCGATCAGCGGCAGCGGCAGCATCCTGAATGTGACAGGCAACCTGGACGTGGAAGGCGGGACGACCAGCAGCGCCCAAGGAAAGTGGATCGTCGGCGGCGACGCCAACCTGCGCACCAGCGGCTTCGACAACAACAAGGGCACGATTGCTGCTGGGGGGACGCTGAGGATCGATAGTGCAGGTTTTGATAATGCCGGCGGAACGATTGCAGCGAAGGAGGCCAATATTATGGCCGGCGGCGCTATCGATAATAGTGCCGGCATTATCCAGGCAGTGCGTAGTCTTGAGCTGAACGCTACCGGCGGAATCGTTAATCTGGCCGGCAGTATCGCGGCAACGGCAAGCGACAGCACCATGCGTGTGAGCGGTGCCGCCCTGGTCAACAGCGGAAAAATTGCCGGTAATGGTGTCGCTGACCTGAAGGCGCACTCCATCGTCAATATGTCGAATGGAAAAATTTCAGCTGGCGGCCCCCTGGTGCTGAACGCGCATGCCAGCATTGACAATACTGGCACCATTAGCAGCGGCGCAGCACTCACGATCGATGAGGCGGCAGCCATGCTGACCAATCGTGGCACGCTGGTCGCAGATGGCGACATTGCGATCCGCGCCGCCAACATCGATAACAGCGGGGGTACGCTTGCTACCGCAGCCGGGTCCGGCGCCAACGTGACGTTGCAGGCGAACAGCCTGGCCAACCGCGAGGGCAGGATCGTAGCCGAACGTGCGCTGACCCTCGATCTCGGCGGGGCGCTGGACAACGACCGAGGGATGATTCAGGGTGTCGATTTGGTCCGCACAAGCGCGGGCGGGAACCTGACTAACGACAGCGGCGTGATAGAAGCAACCGGCGCCCATGCCACGCTTGCGCTGCAAGCGAATGCGATCCACAACGGTACCGGGCGCGTGGTCAACGTCGGTGACGGCAAGACGACGATCGCAGCAGCCGACAGTCTGGGAAGCGCCGGTCTAGTGGCTGGCAACGGCACGCTGGACGTTCGCGCTAATAGCCTGCTGAACCAGGCTGGAGGGACGCTGGCGTCGGGAGGCGCGATAACGGCCGCGGTCGGCACCCGGTTCGACAACTCGGGTGACATGCGCAGTGGTGCCGCGCTCGATATCGCAGCGCAGGCCGCTGAGGTGACCAACGCCGGGCTGGTAGTTGCGAGCGGAGCAATGACCCTGGCGAGCGCCGCCTTCAACAACGATGGTGGGCAACTGGCGACCGCCAAGGGTTCGGCAGGAAATCTCAATCTTGATGTCGCAAGCATCAGTAACCGTGGTGGGTCGATCTTGTCCGACGGGAATGCGCAGCTGATCAGTGCCGGCGCGTTCGATAGTACCCACGGCAAGCTGCAGGCCGCGGGTTCGCTCGAGCTCAGCGTCGCTGCTACGCTCAGCAATGACGGTGGCCTGATCGAGACGCTGGACCCATTTGCACGCCTGAACCTGCAGGCATCCGCGCTCGACAATGGAAATGGCCGCATCGTGAACGTTGGTGCTGGTGCGACGACGGTAACGGTGGAGGGCAGGTTCGTCAGCAGTGGACTCGTCGCCGGCAATGGCAGCGTGAACCTGGCAGTGTCCGATCTCGACAATCAAACTGGCGCCAGGATTGCCGCAGGCACTACCCTGGATATCGGGGCGGCCCGCACGATTGCCAATGCGGGCCAGATTGGCAGCCAGGGGGCACTCAGGGTCAATGCCGCCAACGCGGCGGTACGTAATAGCGGTCACATCGTCAGCGGTGCTGACGCTAGCCTGGATACCGCGTCCTTCGACAACAGCGGCGGCCAGGTGGGCACCGTTGCAGGAAGCGGCGGCGACATCGTGCTGCACGCAAGCGACATCATTAACGAGCGTGGCAAGTTATTGGCCGATGGTGCCGCGCACATCACATCCGCCGGAATGCTGGACAATCGGCAGGGTGAATTGCGAGCCAACACTGCAATGGCCATCAATGCCGCAGGTACGTTGGTCAGCCAGGATGGCGTGATCGAAACTGCGGGTCCGGGCGCCACCCTGAATGTGCGCGCCGAATCCATTGAGAACACCGCAGGCCGCATGGTAAACGTGGGCAGCGGCTCCACTACCGTCATGGCGAATAGCCGAATCGTCAATAGCGGCATGATCGCTGGCAACGGAACACTCGTCATCTCGGCGCAAACCTTGCAGAGCACGAGCGGCGGTACGATTGGCTCATCGGGCGAACTGGATCTGGCGCTGCACCAGGAACTTGTCAACGCGGGCACCATCACCAGTGCACAGACCCTTCACTTCAATCAGGGCAGCGCCAGCCTGACCAATAGCGGCCGGATTGGGGCCGGCGGCGCCATCGACATTGACGTTGCGACCGTTCGCAACGACGGCGGGCAAGTGTACACGGTGACCAATTCGGGCGCCTCGATCAACATGCGGGCGGATACCGTGAACAACATCGGCGGCACCGTCTCCTCCGATGGACGTCTACAGGTCGAGGTCGTCGGCAGCGTTGGCAATAACGGCGGAACACTCCATGGCGGAACTGGCACGATCCTCGACGTAGGCAGTGCCTTGACGAATGGCAGTGGCAGTATCGAGGCAGCCGAAGGCACGTTGGGAATCCGGGCTCAGTCGGTCGACAGCAGTGGGCGCATCGTTAACGCAGGCACCGGCGCCACGACGATCGACAGCACCACGGCCATCGTCAACGCTAGCACGATTGCCGGCAAGGGCACGCTCGAACTGTCTGCGGAAACGTTACAGAACTTAGGCAGCGGCACGATCAGCAGTGGCGCTGCGCTCGATCTCGCGATTCGCCGGGAGCTGGGCAACGCCGGCGCCATGATCAGTGAAGGAACCATACGCTTCGACCAGGCTGCAGGGAGACTGGCTAATACCGGCCGCATCGGTGCACAGGGCAGCATTGACATCACCGCCGCCGAGGTCAGCAACAATTATGGTGGCCAGGTCTATACGGTCAACAATTCGGGCGCCGCGATCACTCTGGATACTGGCAGGCTGGACAATACCGGAGGCACCTTCTCGGCCGACAGCCTGCTGCGTGTGGAGGCGGGCGGAAATGTCGCCAATAGTTCCGGACTGCTTCGTGGCGGAACCGGTGCAGCGCTGCAAGCGGGCGGCGCGCTGGTAAATGGTAGCGGTGCCATCGAAGCCTCCTCCGGAGCGCTTGCAATTCAGGCGCAAACGATCAGCAACAGCGGACGTATCGAGAATGCCGGTACAGGCCAGGCGACGATCGACAGCGTTTACGGCATCGTCAACAGCGGCGCCATCGCCGGCAACGGAACACTAGACGTGCACGCTTCTGCGCTTCAGAACGAAGCCGGAGGACGGCTGGCCTCGGGGCGCGCCCTGGTGTTGGATGTGGGCCAGCAATTCAAGAATGCCGGCACCATCAGCAGCGGCGGTACGCTCAGTTTCGACGAAGCTGCCGCGTCATTCGCCAATAGTGGCGAGATCAGTGCAGCCGGCAGTATGCACTTGACGGCTGCATCCTTGGACAACAGTGGCGGCCGAATCTCGACGGTGCGCGGCTCCAGCACGGACATTACAATATTCAGCTCGACCCTGAGTAACCGTAATGGTGCGATTCTGGCCGACCGCAATGGAACCCTCTCGGTTTCCGGCGACGTCAACAATGGCCAGGGCACGCTACAGTCCGGCAATAACCTGGTCTTGACCGCCTCCGGCACGATCGGCAATGCAGGTGGCGTCGTCGAAACGCTGGGCGCAGGCAGCAGCCTGACGCTCCAGGGGGCAGCCATCCATAACGGCACTGGTGAGATCACTAATGCCGGTAACGGCGACACACGGCTTCTGAGCCAGATCAGCATCAGCAACGACGGCGTGATCGCTGGATTGGGCAATGTGCTCCTGTCTGGCCAAGCACTGCTGAACCACGGCGGAGCGAGAATCGAGTCTGGAAACGATCTCACGCTGGCGATCACCGAGGAGCTTGGCAACCAAGGAAAGATCAACAGCGCTGGCAAGTTGACCTTCGACCAAGCGGGTGCCACTTTCTCCAATAGTGGCGAGATTTACTCCGGGGGGCACACCCTGATCAATGCCAACCTGGTAAATAACGATGGCGGCCGTCTTGGAACCGGCAATGGTTCCGGCGCCGATCTGACCCTGACCAGCCAGCAGCTGAGCAACCGGGACGGCCGCATCGCCAGCGATCGCGATTTAGTGGTCAATACGCACGCGGTTACGGCGATCGGTGCGCTATTCGCGGGGCGCGACCTGGCCCTGACAATGGACGGTGATTATTTGCAGGGCGGCAGCGATCAACAACTCCGCTCGAACCGCGACCTGAGCCTTTCCGTTACCGGCAATATTACCAATACCGCGACGATGGAAGCCGCCCGCGTGTTGACCCTGTCTGGCCAACACATCGTTAACGGGGCAGGAGCGTCCATCGAGGGCGCGGACGTGATCCTTAGGGCACGCGGCGACCTGATCAACGCCGGCGAGATCAACGGCCAAAATACGCTGGACATCAACGCGGTTAGCGTCAACAACAGCGCAGGCATCGTAGGAGGGGGTGTCAGCCTGGCCGCCGGGAGCCTGATTAACAGCGGTTCGTCCGCGCTGATTGGCGCCACTGGCACACTCAGGCTCGGCGTGAACTCGACCCTGAACAATACTGGCGGCGCTACCCTGTACAGCAGTGGAGACATGATTATCGGCAATCAATGCTGCGGGAGTACCGACATCGTCAACAACATCTCGTCGACCATCGAAGCGGCCGGCAACCTGGCGCTCAAGGCGGGTAGCTTGAACAATGTGCGCGAAAACGTCGAGATTGTGAAGGTGAAGACAGTGGACGAAACCGTTCACATGACTATGCCGAGCTGGTACAAGTTCGGCGAAAATTACCATCGGTTCGATACAGAAGCAGCAAATTACAGAGCACATGAAGTGTATTTCGTCAGCCCGTCGGACATCCTGGAAGATCAGGAATATGTGACGCCCGACGGTTATACCATCCATCGTGCGGTGATTCGAACCCACGCGAACGATTCGGCGTTTTACGTAGCCGCTTCGGGCCTATACGGGTACTACGGCGCGCAGTCCCGGTTGACGCCGGCCGAGGGCACTCGGGTGATCTACTATACCGAGAGCGCCCAGGTCGCCAATCCCGACCAGGGAGCACCTGCGAGCAATGCGATCGTGCGTGCAGACAGCGTGACGGATTGGAGCTCGACAGTCGACTTTTCCAGTCAGTACGGCAACTGCAGCAGTGACTGCATCCGGCTGATCACAGAACCAGATTACATCGACCCTCGCACAACGATCATCCGGCTGACCCAACGGACTTTGGGGCCGTACAGGGAGAAGGGCGAGGAATCGCGTGACGCGCACCATGTCGTGATGGAAGACCGGCTCGGACCAGGCGCGGGCGCCGTTGCCCAGATTCTTTCTGGCGGAGACATGCGCTTGACAGTCGCCAGCGTATTCGAAAACCGATTCAGCGACATTAAGGCCAAGGGCAGCCTGATACTGGACGGCGCCGCCAGTAAGCCTACCGTCGGTGCCACGCTGTACCGCACCCACATCTTTGATGGTACGTGGAAAACCTTGGGAGGGGAAACCATCTCCTACCAGCAGCCGACAATCTCCGAAAAAATAGGTTCTGTGTCAGGGGTAATCGAAGGCAACCAGGGCGTCAGCATTTCGGGCAGGAGTTTCAGCGTCGTTGACGTCACAGCAGGTACTGTCGGCAATATCCGCGACGCGGTCAACGTGATTGGTAGCGGTGCTTCAGGGGCAAATTCCGCCGGCGCAAGTGTGGGTGCGTCCACGGGCTCTGTCGGGACGGTCGGGCTAGTACAAGTAAGCGTCACCGGGACAACGGCTGGATTGGCAAGCGAGACCGCAGCAACTGGCGGCAACGGCATCGTGAATGCCAGCCTCGGAGCCGCCGCAAGCGGTTTCGGCAACAATGCGCGAGGCGGCGGAAAGGCAACCGCTAGTGGTTACGCCAACAAGCTAGTCGTTGGCACCGTCGGGAATACGAACGGGGGCGCCAAGCCTGCGCCTGCGCATCAACCCAGCATCGTGCACGGAACGGAATTGGGTGGCGTGATGAAAGTTGCGCCGAGTGGCCTGTTCACCCGTAACCCGGACGCGAAAAGCAGCTACCTCTTTGAAACCCGGCCGCAGTTCGCTAACCAGCGGCAGTGGGCCAGCAGCGACTATTTGCTTAAGCAACTGGAGTTCGACCCGGTCACTACGCAGAAACGCCTTGGCGATGGATTCTACGAACAGCGCCTGGTGCGTGAACAGCTGGCCGAACTGACCGGTCACAAGTCCTACAGCGGCGCCAGCGACGACAGCATCTACAGTGAGTTGCTGACGAATGCCGTCAGCGCCGCGAAGGAGTTCGGCTTGCGCCCTGGTGTCGCCCTCAGTGCCGAGCAGGTGAAGCGGCTGACGAGCGACATCGTCTGGCTGGAAACCCAGACCGTGATGCTACCTGATGGCAGCACCGAGACCGTGCTCGTGCCGAAGGTCTACCTTGCGCACGTGGGGACGCATGCATTGCAGCCGGGCGGCGCGCTAGTAGCCGGCAACGGAGTGGCCATCCATACGACAGAGAGCATCGTTAACAGCGGCGGGGTGATCGATGGTGGCAATGGCCGCACCTTGCTGCTGGCGGGGCAGGACATTGTGAATCAGGGCGGCAGGATCAACGGCGGTGCTGTGGTGTTGGCAGCCGACCGCGATGTCAAGAACGAATCGTTGGCGGTAACGCAAACGCATGACTTCCAGCAGAATGGCGGTAGCTACACCTCCTTGGCAAACCAGGCCACGATCACGGCCACGGGCGCGCTCGATATCATGGCCGGACGGGACCTGAGCGACCTCGCTGGCAAGATCACCGCCGGGAGTGCCGTGCTCACTGCCGGGCAGAACATCGACTTTGGTACGATCCGTACCGGCAGCACCTACCAGTCCCAGATCGGCGATTACACCGAGAAGAACAGCAGCGCTACCCATCAGCTGAGCCAGATCAATACTGCAGGTGACCTGAAGATCGCAGCGAAGGGCGACCTGAACCTTACCGGCACACAAGTCTCGATTGGTACTGGTGGCAGCGGCAACGGCCAACTCCTGGCCGGAAAGAACATCAATATCGCTGCCGTGACCAACGAGGTCAACACCTCGGCGCAGAACGATCCGGGCAGCAAGCAGTATGACAAGCGGGTACATCAAGACCAAACCGTCGTGGGGTCTGACGTCATCGCCGCAGGCAGCCTGACGGTCGCTGCGGGCATACTCGAGCAGGGTGCCATCAACATCACGGCCAGCTCGGTTACTGCCGGCGAGCAGCTGAAACTGGCGGCCACCGACAACATCAATATCGGGTCCACGCAGGAGAAGCACGTATCGGACACCGCCTCAACTCGCACTTCGGGAAGCTCATTGAGCAGGAAGACAACGCAGAAGGCTGATTACGTGGCGAGCAGCCAGGCGGTCGGCAGTGCCCTGTCCGGCAAAACCGTCGATATCAGCGCAGGGAAGGATGTCAATGTGCTCGGTAGCGCCATCGCAGGTGATGGTGACGTTAGTCTGGCAGCGCTCGGTAATGTAAATATCGGGGCGTCCACCAGCACCCTGACCGAACAGCACCACACACAGGTCAAGGAAAGCGGCTTCCTGAGTGGAGGCGGATTTGGCATTACCTACGGGACGCGGGTCACGACGACGGACCAGAGCCGCGACGCGACGACGCAAAGTGGCCAGTCGCGCAGTATGGTTGGATCGATTAAAGGCAACTTGAGTGTCAGCGCGGGCAATGCAGTCAAGATTAGCGGCAGCGATTTGAGCGCTGGTCAGGACATGATCCTGACTGGGAAAAGCGTGGCGATCACGCCAGGCGCGGACGACGAGAACGGCAAGTTCACCACCAAGATGACGCAAGATGGACTCACGCTGGCAATCGGCGGCAGCGTCGTCAATGCTCTGCAGACCGCGCAATCCATGACTGCGGCAGGAGAGAAAACGTCGAGCGGACGGCACAGGGCGCTGGCCGCGGCCGCAGCGGCGTTGACCGCGAAGGATGCAGCCCAGGACATGGCTCAGAACGGTCCAAGCGCCAGAATCAGCTTGACCGTCGGCCATTCGGAAAGTGAAAGCACCGAGCTGACGGCTAGCCGCTCCAATGCAGGCAGCGTGCTCGCGGCCGGCAACAACGTCACCATCCTGGCGACCGGAGCGGGCAAGGACAGCAATATCGACATCGTCGGGAGCGATGTGCGTGCCGCAGGCAACGTGTCTTTGACTGCAGACAACCAGATCAATCTGCTGGCTGCCCAGGATACCGAGAGCCAGCACAGCCAGAGCAAGAGCTGGAGCGCGGCAGTTGGCATAGCTGCCGAAATAAACTCGCAGGGGGCGAGGTATGGCATCACTGCCAGCGCCAGCGCGAGCAAGAGCAAAGTCGATGGTGAGGGCACGACCCAGGTCAACAGCCATGTCAGTGCCGGCAACCGGGTGACGATCGCCAGTGGCGGCGACACCAATCTGAAGGGCGCGGTCGCCAGCGGCAACCAGGTAATGGCGACCGTTGGCGGAAACCTGAACATCGAGAGTCTGCAGGATACGGCCAAGCTCGACGGCAAGAGTCAGAGCGTCAGCGTTTCCGGCACTATCGGCGCAGGTGGCGGATTCAGCGCCAGCGTCAGTCAAAGCAAGGTAAATAACGACTATGCGAGCGTGCACGAGCAAAGCGGGATGCGTGCAGGCGATGGCGGTTTCCAAGTCAATGTTGCTGGTAATACGGACCTGAAAGGAGGCGTCATTAGTAGCAGCGAGCGGGCAATCGAAGACGGCCGCAACAGCTTGACTACCGAAACGCTCTCGTCTAGCCACCTCCAGAACCGAGACAGCTCCAAAGCCAGCGGTATCAGCTTGGGTGTAAACGTCGGAAAGAACCAGAGCGGAAACACGTTCTCTCCGAGCCTGGCCCCAGGCATTGGCAAGGTGAGTGGCAGTCAGAGCAGCGTTACGCGGAGTGGCGTAAGCGAAGGAACGCTCACGGTTGGCGATGTGCAGGAAGGACAAGCGATCGCAGGCTTGAACCGTGGCGTGAAGACGGGAGACGATACGGCTCAGGCGCTCACCAAGAGCTGGAGAGGTGCGGAGGCGCTTGACGATGTAGGCGCGCAGATGGAGATCACCAGCGCCGCAATGCCACGGCTTGCTAAGACAATCGGCGATTACGCTGAGACAAAGGCCGCCGAACTGAACAAGCTGGGCAACGCGGAAGAGGCGGCGAAGTGGGAGGAAGGCGGCGTTTATCGGGTTGCCGCACATACGGCGCTGGGTGCGCTGGGGGGCGGTGCCAGCGGTGCGTTGGGCGCAGCAAGCACCGCGGTTGCGACACCAGCCCTTGCCTCGTCAATTTCGAAGTTGGACGTCCCGGAGGAGTTAAAAAGCGCCTTGCTACTTGCGGCTGGCACGGCAATTGGTGTCACCGTCGGTGGACAAGAAGGAGGCGTTGCCGGCGCTAATGAGGTGGCGAACAATTATTTAAGTCATGTACGTACGGCATTTAACCAGCTGTCCGAGCAAGAACAGTTGGTGAAGGCCGAAAATGAATGTAACGCAGGTAACCTAAATTCTTGTCAAACACGCGACGGCCTAAAATGGAAATCGGATTCACGCGACATCGCACTCGCGGCCGCTTGCTCACATGGACAAACTGCTAATTGTCGTAGTGCAGTTGTGTTGGCTCAACAGGCTGGAAACAGAGTTATTATCGGAGACGATGGAAAAGTTATTATCTATCCGATCGGTGGGGCAGAGTTGGTGCCCGTTAAGAACGTTAAAGCCGAGAGTTTTCACGATAAGGTTTCTCGAAGCACATCTGAGGGTTTACTTCTTTACGGGACACCTACACTAGCTTGGAAAGGGGCGGTACAGGGCGCTGAACTCGGTGCCAGCGCACTCGCTGCCTATCAGCGGGCATCTGCGGGGTATTCAGTGCTCGCGGCATCCGGAACAGGAGCTGCACTTGGTGGTTTGTCCTACAGTGGGAGCGCAGCTTTAGGCGCTTGGCACGAAATCTATCTAGATGAACAGAAAAGCTTTGCGCCGGAATTTGCGAATCGCTTCTCCTACTCTGGATTGGCTGCTGCTTCGACAGTTGGTGCAGTTACTGGGGCTTACGGTAATGCTATGTTCCAATGGGCCGGCGTTCCTAACGCGTTAAGTAACATAAAGACTTTGCCAGGGGCAATTATTCGCCTTAACGCCACAGCGTTAGGCCAAAGTGCTGGTCGAGCCACTCAAGAGTCAATCAAGCCGCCTAGCGACAGGCAATAGAAAGGACATATTATGTTTGATGGGTTACTGTCGGGACTGTTGGGGGGACTCTTCGGCCCAGCAATCGCACACTGGCTAAGCAAATTTAAATATTGGATCGTGTTCCTCACTGGGTTTTTCGCGACGCAGGTTTTTTTTGTTGCGTCGATGTTACACAAAGTGGGTTTTCGGAAGACTATCGAGTCTTTCGAGAATGGGATTAATCCAATACTTGTTTGCGCTCCAGCGATTGCTGGCTTACTAGCTGTTCTGGTTGCGTTCATTGGCTCGTTAAACTCTTCGAACGATAGCTCTAAGAATAGTACGGCAGACAAGGACAAGTAGGCGACAACCAGTTTTGTGACAGTATGGGACACGATCCGCCTGCAGAAATATAAAGTTATGTTTATGTGCCCTTGCCATGACTTGCGCCGCAACCGTCCAGTTGCCTTCTTAATTCACGACGTTGCTGACCAACGGCATAATCGAGCCTTGCGCGGTCGTCATGTATTTTGTAGCCAAAAAGCAGCGCAAAGGAACCGTGAGCCTCGAATGCACCGAACTCTCGATCAAACCTTGCATGCAAGCTGAATTCAAAGCCGGCTTCCGCCAGGCCTCGCCGCTCTTACAGCGTGCGCGCCGCTGCGCGGGCATGCTGCTCTAGCGCGACATCGAGAATCCGAGCGCCGACTGGCTTCTGGTGCGCTGGCAGACGGTCGAGGACCACAACGTCCACTTCCGTTGCAGCGAGGATTTCTAGGAAGGCGGCGGCTGGTCGGCCACTGCTTCGATGGGGCGCCCAGCGTCAGCCACCTGGAGACGGTGCTCGAAGGCTTCTGATCATGTGCGTCAATTACCGTCCGCCCACGCCCGAGCAGTTCGGCACGCTGGGGGACTTCAGCGATCTCCCAAACGACTGGCGTGGCCGGAGGAGACCTCGAAGGATTACGTCGCGCCCATCCTGTGCAGGGATGCTCACGGCCGACTGGAAGCCCGCCTGGCGACCTACGGCATGGTGCCACGGCACCGGATTCCGCCAGAGATCAAACCTTTAGATACGATGAACGCGCCGGTACGCAAGTCTCGATTGGTACTGGCGGCAACGGTCAACTCCTGACCGGAAAGAACATCAATATCGCTGCCGTGACCAAAGAGGTCAACACCTCGGCACAGAACGACCCGAGCAGCAAGCAGTATGACAAACGGGTACATCAAAACCAGAACGTGGTGGGGGCGGACGTTACTGCAGCCGGCAGCTTGACGGTCGCTGCGGGCATACTCGAGCAGGGTGCCATCAACATCACTGCCAGCTCGGTTACTGCCGGCGAGCAGCTGAAGCTGGCGGCCACCGACAGCATCAATATTGGGTCCACGCAGGAGAAGCACGTATCGGACACCGCCTCAACGCGCACTTCGGGAAGCTCATTGAGCAGGAAGACAACGCAGAAGGCTGATTACGTGGCGAGCAGCCAAGCGGTCGGCAGTGCCCTGTCCGGCAAAACCGTCGATATCAGCGCAGGCAAGGATGTCAATGTGCTCGGTAGCGCCATCGCAGGCGATAGTGACGTCAGTCTGGCAGCACTCGGTAATGTAAATATCGGGGCGTCCACCAGCACCCTGACCGAACAGCACCACACACAGGTCAAGGAAAGCGGCTTCCTGAGTGGAGGCGGATTTGGCATTACCTATGGGACGCGGGTCACGACGACGGACCAGAGCCGCGACGCGACGACGCAAAGTGGCCAGTCCCGCAGTATGGTCGGCTCAATCGACGGCAACCTCAACGTAAGCGCAGGCAATGCAGTCAACATTAGTGGCAGCGATCTGAGCGCTGGGCAGGACATGATCCTGACTGGGAAAAGCGTGGCGATCACGCCAGGCGCAGATGACGAGAACGGCAAGTTCACCACCAAGATGACGCAAGATGTGCTTACGTTGGCAATCGGCGGCAGCGTCGTCAATGCTCTGCAGACCGCGCAATCCATGACTGCGGCAGGAGAGAAAACGTCGAGCGGACGGCACAGGGCGCTGGCCGCGGCCGCAGCGGCGTTGACCGCGAAGGATGCAGCCCAGGACATGGCTCAGAACGGTCCAAGCGCCAGAATCAGCTTGACCGTCGGCCATTCGGAAAGTGAAAGCACCGAGCTGACGGCTAGCCGCTCCAATGCAGGCAGCGTGCTCGCGGCCGGCAACAACGTCACCATCCTGGCGACCGGAGCGGGCAAGGACAGCAATATCGACATCGTCGGGAGCGATGTGCGTGCCGCAGGCAACGTGTCTTTGACTGCAGACAACCAGATCAATCTGCTGGCTGCCCAGGATACCGAGAGCCAGCACAGCCAGAGCAAGAGCTGGAGCGCGGCAGTTGGCATAGCTGCCGAAATAAACTCGCAGGGGGCGAGGTATGGCATTACTGCCAGCGCCAGCGCGAGCAAGAGCAAAGTCGATGGTGAGGGCACGACCCAGGTCAACAACCATGTCAGTGCCGGCAACCGGGTGACGATCGCCAGTGGCGG
Organism: Massilia sp. FBCC-B171; assembly: GCF_059134155.1. Taxonomy (NCBI): domain Bacteria; kingdom Pseudomonadati; phylum Pseudomonadota; class Betaproteobacteria; order Burkholderiales; family Oxalobacteraceae; genus Massilia; species Massilia sp. FBCC-B171. The sequence goes on from NZ_CP101443.1 coordinate 2,410,012, forward strand.
CGACACCAATCTGAAGGGCGCGGTCGCCAGCGGCAACCAGGTAATGGCGACCGTTGGCGGAAACCTGAACATCGAGAGTCTGCAGGACACGGCCAAGCTCGACGGCAAGAGTCAGAGCGTCAGCGTTTCCGGCACTATCGGCGCAGGTGGCGGATTCAGCGCCAGCGTCAGTCAAAGCAAGGTAAATAACGACTATGCGAGCGTGCACGAGCAAAGCGGGATGCGTGCAGGCGATGGCGGTTTCCAAGTCAATGTTGCTGGTAATACGGACCTGAAAGGAGGCGTCATTAGTAGCAGCGAGCGGGCAATCGAAGACGGCCGCAACAGCTTGACTACCGAAACGCTCTCGTCTAGCCACCTCCAGAACCGAGACAGCTCCAAAGCCAGCGGTATCAGCTTGGGTGTAAACGTCGGAAAGAACCAGAGCGGAAACACGTTCTCTCCGAGCCTGGCCCCAGGCGTGGGCAAGGTTAGCGAAAGCCAGGCCAGCACGACCCGCAGCGGCATCAGCGTTGCGGCGCTGACAATTGGGGATCAACCGGCGGGCGAAGCAATCGCGAATCTCAACCGTGACGTCATAACCGGTAAGGACACGTCCGGGCGCTCATTAAAGGGTGGACTGGAGCGCAGGCGTTGGACGAAGTGGGTGCGCAGATGCAGATCACCAGCGCCGCCATGCCTCGTCTAGCAAAAGAGATTGGCGATTACGCCGCAACCAGGAAGAAGGAACTGGAGAGTCAGGGCAATACCGAAGAAGCGGCGAAGTGGGCCGAAGGAGGGATTTACCGCGTCGCGGCCCATACGGCGCTCGGCGCCATGGGGGGCGGACTGGGTGGGGCAGTCGGAGCAGCGGCTGCGGCAGAAGCGGCGCCAACCATAGACGAACTTCAGAAGGCGATGACGGTGAAGTTAACCGATGCCGGGTTGGGCGACAATGCGGCAGAGGTCGCGGCAAAACTGATCGCGGGCGGGGCCGCCGGGGTCATTGGCGGTGTGGCCGGCGGCAGTGCAGGGGCGGCGACCGGGCTGAATGCGGACGCAAATAACCGTCAATTGCATGAGAGCGAGTCCCAAAAGCTAGCAGTATTGAAGCGAGGAAAGTCAGCGGATGAGCAACACAGACTAGACGCCGCTGCCTGTGCCTTAGTGAGGTGTGCCGACGGCGTTCCTACAAGTGATCCGCTATATCGGACATTGGAGGCGCTGCAAAGTGAAGGCAAAAACTACAATGTCGAACAAATGGCGCTAAAGGCGACGGGCGAATTTGTTTACCAAGCATATTTGGATCCAGCGCGCGACGCTTTAACCAGCCGTGCTGAATTACTGCGTCGCACGGGTGGCGCCATCAATCTAGGCGCGGGGACGCTGGGGACAGTCGGTGGCGGGGTCATTGCCGCCGGCGGCGTGGCATCGTGTGTCGAGACGGTTGGCTTAGGTTGCGCATTTGGTGCGTTTGGTGCATATATTGCCACAGCGTCGAACCAACAGGCACAACAGGGAAGCCAAGCGCTTTTTGGCCCGTTCCAGTCCAGCGAAGGTCAGCGGGTGTTGAACTCGCTTAATGCGCAGACATTCCCAGGAGAAAAGGATCCTCTCGTGACCACTGGTCTGGACGCGCTTAAGTTAGGTGCGACGGCGGTGGCAGGGAAGGTTATCCCGAAGGGGCTTGCTGCGGCCGAGGGATTAGCTGGCAGGACCCGCAGCAGCGCTGTCGTTGCACCAAGTGGGTCGAGCCCCACATTTACTTTCAATTCTGTCGAGAATCCAGGGCCGCTTGCCACCTTGCCAGGTACTCCGGCTGCAAATTTCTTTTCTGGGAAGTACAACGCTACCGTTCTCACCGATGATCTAGTGCTATACCGAGCAGGCGAAACTGGGAAGCCCCTTGGTCAGTGGTTTACCAGAGAGGCCCCCGAGTCGCTAGCAAAGGTAAGGATCGATTCCGCCGTAAAAAGTCAGTGGGTAGATCCAAAAACCCGAGTTTTGACCGGCAGCTCGCCCATTGACGTTGTTTATACCGTTAAAATCCCGAAAGGATCCACGGTCTATGATGGGCCAGTTGGTCCTCAAGGAGGATTTTATGTTGGCGGACCAAATGCTAGTCAAGTATTTGTGGAGACGCCATGGAACATTAGGGGCGTTCAGGTGCTTGATGCATCGCCGATTAAAGGAAAGAAATGATATGAAAACCAATCACAAGCAAGTCGAAGAAGTCCGCGTCCTCCTCAACGAACTGCTTGCACTTCTTGATGAGGAAAAGGAAGGAAATTGGTCTCGGGGTATTAGGGCGGCATGTCAGGAATTAGTTGGCTCGGAAGGTTGCGTTGCCAATGCCGATTTCGAGAGCGCGCGGTCAATTTATAATACTATGATGGCAGGTGGGCGCGGTTTTGCTGAGTATTATATTTGGGCGGAGGACGAGGAGGAGCGGATTCGTAGGAATAAAGCACTAGGAGAGCTTCGAAAAAAAATATGGGAAACATTTAATTCTTGACTAGAGACGACCAGAACAAGGCGTTTAATAATTTTTGCGTCAACGATGTGAGGCCCGTTGCACTAATGGCGTTGTAACAGCACAGGGTTTCCTTCGCCGCATGGGCCGGCGAAAGCATTAAATTCAACTGATTTTAATGCTGGCGTGGAGTCCAAGCGGATGACGCGTTCTACCGAGACGCACCCTCGCTTGTGCTTGTACTCTCCGCACAAGGCGAAAACGTCATTCGAGCGGAGCCAATCAGAACTGTGCTTGACACCGACAGGATACGACCCGGCGGCACGACGGTTCCGCGTCGCCGTACGTTCATGTGATCTAGCATCGCCAACTCAGCAAATTCGAATCTTGCCCGCCTTCACTGAGGAGTACGAATTGTCCGAGGGCGGTCGCAACGCTCAACGGGTTGGGAACAAGGTCACGTTCGAAACGAACGGAAATGTTTATATTTATCCCATCAGTACGCCAGAATTAGTCGAAATTCTGAAATCGGGCGCTTGAGGCTTCGACGAGACAGTGTCCAGATGTCCGTCCGCGGGTTTGCTTCTTTGTACTGGGGCCGGACGAGGTGCCGCTGATGATCACCAAGCACTGCCTGCGCTTCTCGTCAACCTTTGCCCGAAACAGGCCACGGGCGTGCAGGGCGTGCAAGGCCAGGTGCGCGCCGAGCCAATGACGCTGAGGTCGGGCGAGGAACCTACATGCTGCGTTTCGACTGCAAGCCTTGCGAGATGCACATTGTCGAGGCGATGAAGCCTGGCATCCTGCGCGCACCGCCGCCATCCGCCGTGCCGTACAGCCCGCTGACCTTCCATCCCCGCCGGCCCATGTGAAAGCTTGCGGACAGCGGCCCGGACGAAAGCGCTGGTGTCCCAGCCTGCGACCGATTGAACCCGCCCGCCCGCGCCCTCATTCCCGGAACCGTTGCAGGTGCCGCGTGAACTCCGCCTCCGCCTCGACACTGGACAGGTGCGACGCTGCCAGCTCGACGTATTCCGTCCCGGCGATCCGCGCCCGCATCCAGCGCGCGTCGTCCACGGTGGTCACCGGATCCTCGCGGCCGGCCACCAGCAGCGTCGGCACGGAGATCGCGGCGAGCTCCGCGCGCAGGTCGGCCTGCGCCAGGGCCAGGCAGCAGGCTGCATAGCCGCGCGGATCGCATGCCTGCAATTGGCCGACCAACCCGTCCACGCACGCCTGGGCGCGTGCGCGGAAGCTTGGGGTGAACCAGCGTCCAGCCGCGCTGGCTGCGATCGGGTCCATGCCGTGCGCCAGCACCTGTTCCGCGCGCGCTGTCCAGCCTTCTGCCGTCCCGATCCGGGCCGAGCTATTGGCAACGACGAGCCGTCGCAGCCTCGGGCCGGCATGGACGCCGAGCCACAAGCCGGTGAGACCGCCCATCGAGATGCCGCAGAAGTCGACGGTCTCGATGTCCAGCGCGTCCAGCAGGCGCAGCACGTCGCCGCCGAGTTGGGCAAGCGTATAGCCCGGGCCAGGGCCGTGCGCTTGCGCACCGGCCAGGCCGCTCATCCCATGGCCGCGCGTATCGTAGCGCAGCACACGCACCTGCCGCGACAGCATGTCGGCCTGCGCCTGCCACGACGACGCGGTGGTGCCGAGGGAATTCGAGAACATCACGACTGGTGCGCCCTCGGGGCCTTCCAGCGTGTAGGCAAGCTGTCCATCGCCCGGGTCCAGTAGCCGCATCGGTCGCTCCCTTCAGGCCTCGAAATGCGCGCGCTCGATGTGGTCGGCCGGAAGGCCGTCGCGCGTCGCCTGCAGGTCGAAATCGAAGTCGATCGCATAGCAGGGCGCGTCGACTTCCCTGGCGTGTAGCGAGGCGGGGTCGCCCACCTTGCGCATCGCAGGCACCAGGCCCTCGCGGGTGGCGAAGGCAAAGTCGTCCCACAGGTAGGGGTCGCCGTCGATGTTGATCTGCGTGGTCAGCTTGCGGTGGCCAGGTGCCGTGACGAAGAAATGGATGTGCGCAGGGCGGGTGCCGTGGCGGCCCAGCAGCGTGAGCAGCTTTTCGGTCGAGCCGCCCGGCGGCACGCTGTAGCCGACGGGCACCTTGCTGCGGAAGCGGTAGCGGCCTTCGGCGTCCGTGCGGATGGAGCGGCGCAGGTTGAACGGGCTTGGGGTGGGATCGAAGAACGAATAGCCGCCCAGGTGGTTCGCGGGATGCGGACGGGATAGACGTTCAGGCGATAGTACAGGTCCATCCTGAACTTGCCGTTGGCCACCGCCTGCTGCAGGTCTTCGTTGGTGGCGGCGACGATGCGCACGTCGATTTTCTGGCTGTGGGTGCCGCCCACGCGTTCCAGTTCGCCTTCCTGCAGCACGCGCAGCAGGGAGGCCTGGGCGCGCGCCGACAGTTCGACGACTTCGTCGAGGAAGATGGTGCCACGGTTGGCGCGCTCGAACTTGCCGGGCCGGCTGACGGTGGCGCCCGTGTACGCGCCTTTCTCCACGCCGAACAGCTCTGCTTCGATCAGGTCCGGCGGAATGCTGGCGCAGTTGACGGCGACAAAGGGCTGCTGCGCGCGCGGCGAAGCCGCGTGCAGGCCGCGCGCGAACACTTCCTTGCCCACGCCGGTTTCGCCCAGCAGCAGCACATTGGCCTTGCTGGCCGCCGCGCGCCGGATCAGCTGGCTCGCTTCGCGGAAGGCGCGCGAGCGCCCCACGGAATTGGCCGGGGCGTCCTCTTCGTTGGCCCGCACGGCTTCCCGCAGTTCGCTCAGCTGGCTTTGCAGGGCGAACAGTTCTTCGGCCATCGAATCGCGCATCAGCAGTCGCTGCGTTTCGGCGTGGTCTTCCCATTCCTCGGCCGGTTTTCCCACGATTTCGCAATGCGGGCTGCCACAGCCGGCGCAGGCCACCTCCTTGTAGATGATGGAGCGCCCCATGAAATAGGTGGTATAGCCGCTGGCGTAGCCAAGCTGGCTCCAGCACACCGGCTCATCGCTGGTGTCGTGGTGCTGGAGGTAGACCTGCGCCTCGAACGAAGTGCGCCAGACGAAGCGCCCGAAATAGCTCCCCTTGGCGAGGTCGAATTCCAGCTCCAGCGGCGTCACGTGCACAAGGCCGCGTATGCTGTGCAGTTGCGGTCCCACCATGAAGGCTTGTTCGACCGGCAGGTCCGGCCGCAGTTTGCGCGCCAGTTCCGCATCGCGCAATCCGGTCTGGTAGCCGTAGCGCATCAGCAGGGCGCGCGCGCTGCATGCCCATGGTCTCTACCAGCTCGTCGCGCAGCGCGCCCCAAACGCCCGCATGGTTGAGCATCACGCGCTGCTCGGACAGCCAGATGGTGCCCTCGTCGGGATCGAAACGGATCTGCGCAAGCAGGTCTTCGTTGGAAGGTAACTGCGGGTTTCCCACTACGGCGTCTCCAGCGTGTTTATCGATGGTATCGGGGCATAGTGCCACAGATGCCCAGCGTCGTCAGGGATGTTCCGGAACCCGAACCGCAGGGTGCGCAAGGCCAGGTGGGGACCGGGCCGATGAGCTTGAGGCCGGGCGAGGAAACCTGCACGCTGCGCTTGGACCGCAAGCCGTGCGGGATGCACGTCGTCGGGGCGATGAATCCCGGCATTTTGCTGACCGTCCCCGTCAATTGGTTTAAGCTTGGCGTGGCTCCGGTTCACGCCCGGATACAACTACAGATTCGCCCTCCACCATTTCCGCGACTTTCCCGCCACCTTTTTCAAGAACCCGAAGCATGCAATCAGTCCACTGCATCGAAGACCTCAGGCTGCTGGCGCAGCGCAGCGCCGCGTGCCGCGCATGTTCTACGACTACGCCGATTCTGGCGCATGGACGGAATCAACCTACCGCGCCAATGCCGACGACTTCTCCCGCATCCGGCTGCGCCAGCGGGTCGCGGTCAACATGGAAAACCGGTCGCTGGCAAGCACGATGGCAGGGCGGGACGTATCGATGCCGGTGGCGCTGGCCCCGACCGGCCTGGCCGGGATGCAGCATGCCGATGGCGAGATCCTGGCGGCGCAGGCGGCGGAAGCGTTCGGCGTGCCGTTCACGCTGTCGACCTTGTCGATCTGCTCGATCGAGGATACCGCCGCGCATACGCGCGCACCGTTCTGGATGCAGCTGTATGTGATGAAGGACCGCGATTTCATCGAGCGCTTGATCGACCGGGCAAAAGCGGCCCGCTGTTCGGCGCTGGTCCTGACCCTGGACCTGCAAATCCTCGGCCAGCGCCACAAGGACTTGCGCAACGGCCTGTCCGCGCCGCCGCGGCTGACGCTCGGGAATATCGCCAACATGATGACGCGGCCGCGCTGGTGCATGGGGAATGCTGGGCACGAAACGCCGGGGCTTCGGCAACGTCGTCGGGCACGCCAAGGGAGTGTCGGACATGGGTTCGCTGTCGGCATGGACATCGCAGCAGTTCGATCCGGCGCTGTCCTGGAGCGATGTCGAATGGATCAAGCGCCGCTGGGGTGGCAAACTCATCCTGAAGGGCATCATGGAGCCGCAGGACGCCAGGCACGCAGTGGAGTCCGGTGCGGACGCCCTGGTAGTCTCCAACCACGGCGGGCGCCAGCTCGACGGTGCGCCCTCGAGCATTGCGGCGCTGGCCGACGTCGTCGACAGCGTCGGCGGCGGGATCGAAATCCACATGGATGGCGGCATCCGGTCCGGGCAGGACGTGATCAAGGCGCTCGCGCTCGGCGCCCGCGGCGTGTACATCGGGCGCCCCTTCCTGTATGGCCTCGGCGCCGGTGGCAGGGCAGGGGTGACGCGCTGTCTCGACATCATTCGCAAGGAGCTGAACATCACCATGGCGTTTTGCGGTCACCGCGATATCTGCGATGTCGACGAGCGCATTCTTTGGCAGCCTGCGACGGCACGCGCTGCCGCGATAGCGGGAGAGCCACCAGGGAAAATTGCCTTTCCCTGATCCTCGACATCAACCGCCTGGCGCAACTGCTGGAGCAGTCAGCGCATACCGGTCAGTAAGCGAAGGTCCCGGCCTGGCTGCAATCAAGATAGGCCATACGCGTGCGCAACGACCAGATTTCATTGGCAATATCATGCAATGCAAGGGTTTTGCCATGGACACGTTGACGCGCGGCTGCAGGGGCCGACGGCATGATCTCGGTCAGCGCCGGCGCAGCGTCGGCGACTTTGACAAAGAGGGCGCTACGAGCAGCGATGTCGGAAGAGAGTTGCGAGCAGGAGGCGTCTTCATTGTTTGCAGCCTGGGTGGCCGAGCTGGCACCGGTGCAAAGCGCGAAGCATAAAAGTGCGATCGATTTCTTCATTATTAGTCCTTGAGCTATGGGGAAGCCCGCGGGCGAACTGGCGGGCTGATTCTATTTCGTGAAGGAAAATAGAGGAGATCGGTCAATTATTGTGCAGCGCAGCATCAGGCGCCAATTGTTTCTGGTGATGTGAGTTATTTCCGTAAGGCATATAAGACTTCACCAAGGTCTACCGCAACGGGCTTTTCATTGTATGTACGCGCGTCGATAGTTTAAGATGCGCAACTTGATAGGTTTATAACAATGGAAGCGAGCACGGAATGACCCGATTGCGACGATGGTGCAGTGCGCTGCTGGGGTTCGCGTTAGGAAGGCCGCGACAAGGTCGCAGCCCTGCGCACCGGCGCGCGCCAGGAGCCTTTGCTGCACGAGTGCTTGCGCATGGCGGGGGAGGAGGAATTGTGCGCGATCGGGCAGGAAGCCTTGCGCAACGCCTTGCGTCATGCGCAGGGCTGATCCATGCCAATGCCCGCCTGCATACGGCGCCCGGCGCCGGCACCACATGGCGGATCGAAATCAAGGCGGCGCTGGCATATGCGGATCGCCGCCCGCGCAGAACCTGGCCCTGGCAAGGAAAATGATCATGAAAAGAATCGATGTCGAGACACTCACGCTCCTGGCCGAAGCGTCCGTCGCCGTGACGGCGCCGTGCACCTGTAACGAGGAGTCCCTTGCCGCCTGGAGGGCAGTGCCGCTGGCGCTGGACCCGGGCCGCCTGGAGGAAGCCGGCTTCCTGTTCGACGATCCCTACGACGAGCCGACCTTCGCCGAGTACCATCCGGCGGGAACCCGTTATGAAAGCGAAACCGCGCCGATCGCGATGCGCTTCTACCCCTACAACCGCTGCGCCGTCGTACGCTGCAGCGACTGTGGCCGGCACTACCTGCGCTATAACGAGGCGGGCGGCTATTTTACGGAAATGCGGATGCGCGCCTTGCGGCCCGAGCTGATCGTCGATGCACCGCTGGGTGCATGAGCTTCCGTAGCCGAGGTTTGTTTCCGGGATCGCTACGTCGATAACCGTAACTAACCAACGTGAGAAGTGCAGGGCAAACAGAGAACCGGGCGCTAACGATAAGGGAAGAGATAACAGTCCTGCACGCAGGCCGCCAGGAAGGAGGGAGAAGGCCATTGCTGCCCTGTCCTACGTGCGCCTGAACCCCACCCGAAGTCCAGGGATCGGGCGGGGCTAGTCGAAAAAATCGACGATAGCCGATCAAATAACTCGTTTTTCCTCCTCGCTTACGCCGCGCATAATGGTTTTCATGAGAGGGAAGCAGGTTTCCCTCGAATCGAACCAAGCGATCAGACAAGCACCTGGAGAACGACATGGAAATAACGACGCACCGCGGCACCGGACCGCTGCAGCAAGTCATTACGATCGGCCCGCACACGATCCTGACCGACGCCTCCGTGGAAGCGGGCGGCGAGGCGAGCGGTCCCTTGCCGCACGACCTGCTGGCGGCGGCCCTTGCGGCCTGCACCACGCTGACGCTGAACCTGTACGCCCGCCGCAAAGGCTGGCAGCTGGACGAGGCGCGGGTCGCCATCACCCACGGCCAGGAAGGGGACGCCTATGCGCTGCACCGCCGTATCGAACTGGTCGGCGCACTCGGCGCCGACGAGAAGGAACGCCTGATGGCAATCGCGAACCAGTGCCCGGTGCACAAGACCTTGTCGGGCCGGATCGCCATCACCACCGAAGTCGCCTGAGGCGGCCCATTCTTCACCACCGTCTCGAGCCTGCCACCGGCGCACAAAGCCGGTAGCAGGTCAGGGACCTTACTGGCCTTCCTCTTCCGGCCGCGAAGCGGACTGACGCGACATCCCCCCAGAGCGCGACTCGTGCTGGGCCGATACCGGCCGCACTGACGCGTGCATTGCGCCCTGGCGCAAGCCCTGCTGCGGCGCGGCGCCGGGGCGTGACATCGCTGGCCGTCTCGCACCGAGCGTCAGGTCGCTGGGCCGGTTCAAACCCGTGGCGACCACCGTCACGCGCATGGCCTCGCCCAGCGTGTCATCGTAGACCGCGCCGAATTTGATGATCGCGTCGTCGTTGGTCTGCGCGCAGATCGTGTTCATCACGAGCTTGGTTTCGCGCAGTTTCAGGGTTTCCTCGGAGGCGGCGATATTAACCAGCACCCCGCGCGCGGCGCGCAGGTTCGCGCCATCGAGCAGGGGACAGGCGATCGCCTCTTCGGCCGCCTTGACGGCGCGGTCGTCGCCGGTATGTTCGGCCGAGCCCATCATCGCCATGCCGGTCTGGCGCATCACCGTGCGCACGTCCTCGAAATCGACGTTGATCATCCCTGGCACGGCGATGATGTCCGCGATGCCGGTCACGGCCTTGCTGAGCACCTCGTCGGCGGCGGCAAACGCCTGCTTTTGCGTGACATCGTCTCCCAGCACTTCCTCGAGGCGGCTGTTGAGGACAATGATCAGCGAGTCGACGCATCGAGCCAGCGTCGCGATGCCTTCTTCGGCCACGCGCATGCGCCGCGGGCCTTCGAATTCGAAGGGTTTCGACACCACGCCGAGGGTCAGGATGCCCAGCTCGCGTGCCACTTCGGCAACCACAGGGGCGGCGCCGGTGCCGGTGCCGCCTCCCATGCCGGCGGTGATGAAGACCATGTCGGCCCCCTTGAGGGCCTGGGCAATGTGCTCGCGTTCACGGATGGCGGCTTCGCGTCCGACCATCGGGTCGCTGCCGGCGCCCAGGCCGCTCTCGCCAAGCTGGATGCGTTTTTCGGTCAGGGTGTTCGACAGGGCTTGCGCGTCCGTATTCGCGCAGATGAATTCGAAGGTGGACAGTCCGGACGGTGCCATGTGGTTGACGGCATTGCCGCCGGCGCCGCCGACACCGATGATTTTGATGACCGTCGCCGGGGTGGGAATTGTAGATTCGGACAAGGAAGACTCCGTTTGAAGAAATAGCGTTCGGCCGGCCGCGCACCTGCCGCGCATCTGCTGCGCCGCGTTGTGGCGCATGCCGAGCCCAACAGACTACTTGCTGAGGCGCGCACGCGAAAGCGTGTAAACGTTACATTCGAAACGATTTGTAAGAGCGCGTGACATCGTCCCCAGATCTAAAAGCGGACGCCCGCCGTCCGGTGTCCTGAACCGTCCCGCCGCGCACCGGTCAAAACTTGCGTTCCTCAGGTCAGATGGGAGCACCTCACGAACCAGCCGGTTCGCGTTCAGTTTTTCCAGGGAGGACGATCATGGCCATCAAGAACATCGCAATTGCCTGCCAGGGCGGGGGCAGCCACGCGGCGTACACGGCGGGGGCGCTGCCGGTGCTGCTGCCCCGCTTCGACAACGTCCTCATTGCGCGCTCCGGCGGCAAGCGACACATGCTGGAAGAGGGCAGCGGTGAACACCTGAACCTGGCCGGCATCAGCGGCACCTCGGGCGGCGCGATCAGCGCGCTGCTGGCCTGGTTCGGTTACCTGACCGGTGGACCGAAGGCCGCGCAGGACCGGCTCGACGCCTTCTGGGATGCGAACTGCGCGCACCAGCCGGGCGAACGCATGCTCAACGGGATGACGCAGTTGACGGGCCGCATGCTGAGCATCGATCTGAAGCTCAGCCCCTATCTGCCGCCGCTCATCGATATCGAACGCTTCACCACCGGCACCTGGCCGTGGATGACGAAAATGTGGCCGCCCCTGGGCGGCTGGATTCGCGAGCACTATTTCCAGTTGCGCGAAACGGTCGCACCCCACGTCGATTTCGCACTCGTCGGCGCGATCGGCGATTTCTGCAGCATCCCCGAGGAGGTGAAACGCTGGCAGTCCTGCGACCTGGAGGCAAGGATGGTCCACGCCTCGCAGCCGGCGCACGCCGGCATACGCACGAAACGCCATGCCATCGAAGAAAAGATCCGCGCGAAAATGGAGACCACGCGCCGCCTCGTGGACTGGATTGCCGGCCAGGACCTGGAACCGGACTGCGTGCTGCGCGCCGCCTTCGACGCGTGGAAGGTGCCGCAGTACAGCTTCGAGCCCGCCTCGCTCGAGCGGCTGGCTGCGGCGGTGCAGGATGTCGGCTACACGATCCCGCAGCTCCTGATCGGTGCCGTCGACGTCGACAGCGGCGCCTTCATCGCCTTCAGCTCGGAACGCTCGCCCGAGGAGGCCGGGGTGACGCTCGACGCGGTCCTGGCCTCGGCTTGCCTGCCGTGGGTGTTCAAGGCCCAGGAGATCACCGGCATCGACCCGGACACCCAGGAAGTGCGCGCCACCGCCTGCTGGGACGGCCTGTTCTCGCAGAATCCACCGATCAAGAACTTCATCTCCCACATCGGCGATCCCGCCAAGAAGCCAAACGGACTGTGGATCCTGCAGATCAACCAGGACAAGGCCGATTTCAGCAAGCGCATTGCGGACGCGAGCGACACCTATCGCTATGGGAGCGAGCTCTGGCAGCGGCGCGACACGCTGTCGGGCAACCTCTCGCTGAACCAGGAAATCGCCTTCATCGAAGCCGTCAACCGCCGGCTGGACGACCCGTACCAGGCCTGTCGCCCGCAGGACAAGCCGGTCGAAGTGGTGCGCATCGTCATGGATGCGGAAGCGGTCAGCGCTAGCGCGGGCCGCGAACTCGGTATCTTTTCGAAATTCGACCGCGACCTGATGCTGAAAAACGTGCTGGTCGAGTATGGGCGCGTGCAGGCCGCGAATTTCCTGGCATTGCGCGCCGACCGGGACCCGCTGTTCGGCGACCTGGCGCGCGCGCTGGAGCAGATGGGCGCGCGGCCTGGCAGGGGGCAGGCGCGGGCGGCGAACTGGCGTTCCGGGCAAATCTTCGGCGCAATGCTGTCCCCGGACGTGCTCACGCTCGACCGTGCGCCGGGCCTGCATCCGGACAGCGTCCCCCAGGGCGCCCTGATCTGGCACGTGAGCGATGCGGTCATTGACGGGCGGGTCGTGGGCATCAGGGGCCGCACCGAGCTGCTGAACCGGGGAGACGGCTGGCGGCTGGGCGAAACGCGGCTGCTCGAAGTGTGGCAGAAGGAGGCGACGGCCGCGCAGCAGCAGCAGGCATTGGCAGCCTGGGAGGAGGAGCAGCTGCCGGCCGGCGCCGAGCGGCGTCATACGGCGGCGGCGCGGCCGCCGGGCTTGCGCTAGGTAACTGCAACAGGGTCGAGGACAGCGATCATTGGCGCAGCCGCCAACCAGTCGCCGGCCTGTTCCAGGAACCTGAGAAAATGGGCGCTCCCACGGTGCGCTTCCAGCGCAGCGTCGTCCGCGTAGACTTCGAGCACGTGGAAGGTGGCGGGTCGTTCGCCGTCGCGGTACAGGTCGTAGCGCCGGACGCCCGGTTCCTGCCTGGAATGCGTGAGCAGCGCGCGCAGTGCTGCCTCGAGGTCGGTGTCCCGTTCGGGGCGGGCCACCAGCGTGGCAATGACTTCAACGGTCATATCGGTTCCTTTCTCAAAAGCCGGACAGCACGATCTTCCCCCGCGCCTTGCCGCTCTCGAGCAAGGCATGGGCGCGGCGCAGATTGGCTGCGTTGATGGTGCCGAAATGGTCCGCCAGCGTCGTGCGCAGCACGCCGGCGTCGACCAGATCGGCGATCCGGGCCAGGATGTTGTGCTGTTCGATCATGTCCGCGGTCTGGTACATCGAGCGCGTGTACATCAGTTCCCAGTGCAGCGAGATGCTCTTGGGCTTAAGGATCGGCACGTCGAGCGACACGGGGTCGTCGATCAGCGCCAGCTTGCCCTGCGGCGCCAGCATCTCGGCGATCTCGACCAGGTGCTTGTCGGTGTGGGTCAGGCTCGCCACGTACTCGACCGCGTCCAGGCCAAGGCCGCGCAACTGCGCCGGCATCGGCTTCGTGTGGTCGATCACATGGTGGGCACCGAGCTCGCGCACCCACGCCTGTGTTTCCGGCCGCGATGCGGTGGCGACCACGGTCAGGCCGGTCAGCTGGCGCGCCAGCTGGATCAGGATCGAGCCGACGCCGCCGGCGCCGCCAATGACCAGCAGGGTCCCGCTCGGGTCTTTGCCTTCGCGCACCTGCAAACGGTCGAACAGCAGCTCCCACGCCGTGATCGAGGTCAGCGGCAGCGCGGCCGCTTCCTCGAAGCCGAGGCTCTTCGGCATCGGACCGGCGATGCGCTCGTCGACCAGGTGCAGCTCGCTGTTGGTGCCCGCCCGTAGCAGCGAACCGGCGTACATGACGCGGTCGCCTGGCTTGAACAGGGTGACCTTGTCGCCCACGGCGCGCACCACGCCGGACGCATCCCAGCCCAGCACCTTTGGTTCTGCCGGGGGCGGCAGCACGCCGCCACGGATCTTGGTATCGACCGGGTTCACCGAGACCGAGTGCACTTCCACCAACAGGTCGTGCCCGCTCGGCGCAGGCTCGGGCAGGGTGGTGTCGGTCATGGCATCCGGCGAAGCGAGCGCAACGGACTCGTTATAGACAACAGCTTTCATAGGTACTCCATATAAATGACAGGCCCGGTTACAGCGGGCGGGGTGCTGGCGCTGTCGCACCATGCTACCGATTGCGCGCTTGCAGAGCGGATCGTTACGTGCGGGCAGCACCGGCAAAGCGGTGGAAATGGCGCGGCGCCGCCTGGGGGCGCCGATGCTGTGGACGGCAAGCCGGCCCGGTTCAGAATTCCTGGACGGTCGGGCGCAGCACGATTTCGTTGATGTCGACGTCGGCCGGCTGGGCGATGGCGTAGGCAATCGCGCGCGCGACCGTGTCGGCGGGAATGGCCATCTGGTAGAAGTCGAGCACGGCGCTGGCGCTTTCGGCGTGGCTGCTGCCATGCTTAAGTTCCGATGCCACCGCGCCCGGCGAAATGATGGTGCTGCGGATCTTGCCGCCGACTTCAGCGCGCAGCCCTTCGGAGATGGTGCGCACGGCAAACTTGGTGGCGCTGTACACGGTGGCGTTGCCGAATACCTTGAGCCCGGCCACCGACGCGATGTTGATGAAATGGCCGCTGTCCTGCTTCTGGAACACGGGTAAGGCGGCGGCGATTCCATACAGCACGCCCTTGACGTTAATGTCGATCATGGCGTCCCACTCGTCGACCTTCAGTTCGCGCAGCGGCGCCACCGCCATCAGGCCGGCATTATTGATCATCACATCTAACCGGCCGAAATGGGTCAGCGCGGTTTGCACCAGTGCCGCCACGTCGTCCTTGCGCGTCACGTCGGTGACGGCGAATGCGGCCTGGCCGCCGGCGGCGCGGATCTCCGCCGCCAGCGCTTCCAGCCGATCCTGGCGGCGCGCGCCCAGTACGAGGTGCGCGCCCTGCGCCGCCAGGTGGCGCGCGGTGGCTTCGCCGAGGCCGCTGCTGGCGCCGGTGATGAGGACTACTTTGCCTGCGATCTCGTTGTTCATGGTGTTTCTCCGATAGGGATGGTCAATTCAGGAAAGGAGTATGCGGGCCGGGTACAGGGTTGTATATGGAACAACGGCGATTTCAGAATTCGAATTTATGGAATAATCGCAGCCTCATTGAGGAGCTAGCGCGTGCTGAACCAGACCGACCTGTTACGAATCTTTTGTGTGGCGGCGGAATCGTCCAGCTTTCGCGAAGCGGCGGCGCGGCTCGCCATTTCGCCGCAAGGGGTGACGCGCGCGATCCAGCAGCTCGAGCGCCACTTCGGCGAAGTGCTGTTCCACCGCAGCACGCGCCAGGTCCGGGTGACCGAGTTCGGCGCGCAGCTGGCGGCGCGCGGCCGCGATTCGCTGCTGCAGTTCGATGCGCTGTTCCAGCGCGCCAGCGATGCCTCCGAATCGGAACTGCCGACCCGCGTGCGCATCACGGCGCCGCGCAGCCTGGCGCGCATGCGCCTGCTGCCGGCGCTCGCCAGGCTGACCTTGGCGCACCCGGCGATCATCGTCGACCTGCGACTGGCCGACGCCATCGCCGACGTGGTGGACGAACAGATCGACATCGGGGTGCGCCTGGGCTTCATGCGCGACAACCGCTTCGTCGCGCGCGCCGTCGCCAAGATGTCGTTCGTGATTGCCGCCGCGCCGGCGCTGGTGGTGCGCACCGGGGTTCCGGCCTCGCCCGAGGCGCTGGCGGCGCTGCCGACCACCGGCTACGTCGATGGCGCCAGCGGCAGGGTGTGGCCGTGGTACGTGGCCGACGGCCTCGGCGGCAGCCAGCAGTTCACCCCGACTTCCCCAAGCTTCCTGAGCGACGACCCGGAGGCCGAACTCGACGCGATGCTGGCCGGCGTCGGCTACGGCCAGCTGCCGCACTACCTGGTCGCCGCCGAGCTGGCCAGCGGCCGCCTGGTCTCGGTACTCGACGACTTCGCCCCGCCCGCGTGGGACGTGTTCGTCTATCGCCCGCAACGTGGCCCGGTGGCGCCCCGCATCCGGCGCGTGTTCGACACGATCGTCGAGGCCCTGTCCGACCCGGTGCCGGCGAGCGCCTGACTGCCTCCTTCAACTGCTTGACATTCTTATCACCTCCGGCCCACAATCGCACGACCGTTCGGTTTTCCTTCTAAAAGGTTCGCCATGCCAAGCTCGACCGCAGTCGCCCACCGTATCTGCCCCTTCTGCGAGGCCAGTTGCGGTCTCGAACTCGACTTGGAGGAGGGACGCGTCGTCCGTATTCGCGGCGACCAGAACGACGTGTTCTCGAAGGGCTTCCTCTGCCCCAAGGCGATCGGCCTGAAGGACCTGCACGACGACCCCGACCGCTTGCGCGTGCCCCTGATCAAGCGTGACGGCCAGTTCGTCGAAGCCAGCTGGGAAGAGGCTTACGCAGAGATCGAACGGCGCCTGCCGCCGATCATCGCGGCCGGCGGGCCGGACGCGGTGGCGACGGTGCTGGGCAACCCGGTCTCGCACAAGATGAGCCTGATGCTCTACTTCCCGCGCCTGGCCAAGGCACTGGGCACCCGCAACATGTTCTCGGCGTCGAGCGTGGACCAGGTACCGAAGATGCTGTCCGTCGGCCTCATGTTCGGCAGCTGGCTGTCGGTTCCCGTCCCCGATATCGAACGCTGCGATTACCTGGTAATCCTCGGCGCCAACCCGATGGTATCGAACGGCAGCTTGTGGACCGTGCCGGACTTCCGCGGCAAGGCCAAGGCATTGCGCACGCGCGGCGGCAGGATGGTGGTGGTGGACCCGCGCCGCACCGAGACCGCCGAGGTGGCCGATGCCCACCATTTCATTCGTCCCGGCGCCGATGTATTTTTCCTGCTCGGCATGGTGCAGGCGCTATTCGACGAAGCCCTGGTGCGGCCAGGCCGGCTGGCCGCGCATTGCAACGGGTTCGAGGAGCTTGCCGCGGCGGTCAGGGAGTACTCGCCCGAACGCGTCGCCGCGCGCTGCGGCATCGATGCCGCCACCATCCGCAGCCTGGCCCGTACGCTCGCCACTACGCCGCGCGCGGCCATCTACGGGCGCATCGGCACCTGCACCCAGCAGTTCGGCACCCTGTGCTCCTGGCTGATCGATGTCATCAATGTACTGACCGGCCACCTGGACGAGGAGGGCGGCGCCATGTTTCCCAAGGCCGCGGCGTTCGGCGCCAACACACGCGGCAAACCAGGCGTCGGCCGCGGGGTCGTCAGCGGGCGCCATCGCTCCCGTGTTTCCGGCGCCGTGGAGGTGGCGGGCGAGCTGCCGATCACCTGCCTGGCCGAGGAAATCGATACGCCCGGCCCGGGACAGATCAGGGCGCTGATCGCGATCGCCGGCAACCCGGTGCTCTCAAGCCCCAACGGCCCGCGCCTGGCCGCCGCGCTGGACGGGCTGGACTTCATGGTCAGCCTCGACATCTACCTCAACGAAACCTCGCGCCACGCCGACGTGATCCTGCCGGGGCCGTCGCCGCTGGAAGACGCGCACTACGACGTCACCTTCACCCAGTTCTCGCACCATAACCACGCGCGCTACAGCCCGCCGGTGCTGGATCGCCAGAGCAGCCAGCCCGACGAGTGGGAGAGCCTGTTGCGCATCGCCGCGATCGCGAAAGGGCAGGGCGCCGGGGCCGACATCGAGGCATTTGACGACGCCTTGCTGGGACAGGAGCTGGACAAGGCCTTCGGTCCGGCCGCCGCGCAGGTAATGGCGGCGCTTGCCCCGCAGCGCGGGCCGGAGCGTCTGCTCGACCTGGCGCTGCGCACCGGCCCTTACGGCGACCAGTTCGGCCGGGTGCCCGACGGGCTCTCGCTGGAAAAAATCAGGCAAGCGCCGTCCGGCATCGACCTGGGGCCGATGACCCAGCGCATACCCGAAGCCTTGCGCACGCCGTCCGGCAAGATCGAACTTGCCCCGCAAATGCTGCTCGACGACCTGGCGCGCGTGGCGGCGGACCTGGCCGCGCCCGCGCCGGATCTGGTGATTGTCGGCAGGCGCCAGCTGCGCTCGAACAACAGCTGGATGCACAACCTGCCGGTGCTGGCCAAGGGCGTCTATCGCTGCACGGCGCTGGTCCATCCGATGGACGCCGCCCGGCTCGGCCTGCTTGATGGCGGCATGGCGCAACTGCGCAACGGCGCGCGGCGCATCGAGGTGCAAGTGGAAGTGAGCGACGAGATGATGCCAGGGGTGGTCAGCCTGCCGCATGGCTGGGGCCACGACCTGGCCGGCACCCGGCTTGGCGTCGCGGCCGAGCGGCCGGGCGTCAACCTGAATGCGCTGCTGGACGAGAACCTGCGCGATCCCTTGTCGGGGAATGCAGTGCTGTCAGGTGTGGCGGTGGAGATGGCCCCGCTGGGAAGCGCTATCTTGTAAGTGCGCCTGACGCAGACAGGATGTTATGCACGCGACTTACGCTTTATAAAAATTTGCGGCTAGAAAACTTTTTATCGAGGCCGTTCATTCCTTTCCCTATAGAATTGTTGCTTTATTTATTTCGACGATTCCTTGGGATGGTAATGGTGAGATTAATTCGTAAAAAACGCTACCTGGCTGGCGTAGCGGTACTCATTCTGGCTTGCGCGACGAGTGCCTGTGTATCGCCGCCAATTACGTCCGAGACACGTGCCCAGACATCGCCGAAAACCCTGCAGTTGGCGAGCGGCGATGGTCTGCTGGCGATCAAAATCGCCGTCAACCGTCCACAAGTCAGTCCGCTCTTCCGCAAGTTCACGACGCTGGCTGTGTGGAATGAGCGTTTGGAAAAGGAATTCGAACTGAAGGATTATGCGGACCCTGGGGCCTCGCATGCATTCTTCGTCGGCAGCTTGCCGTCAGGTCTTTATAGCTTGCGTGCGATTAAGGGAGAGGTCAGTAACCCTATGATCGAAGCGTCTATCCGTACGGACGCCAATGAGAAATTCCCAAAGTTCACTGTCGCCGAAGGCCGCCTCACGGATCTCGGCAGCATCGCCTATATCCGCGCCCATTATCCCGCTACGTCGATTCAGTATCATTTGGGCCAGGTGTACGCGCCGAATGATCGCCAGGCAGAACTTCGCCAGCTCAGCCCTGCCTTGGCGGCGATAGTCGGGACGCAACCGGCGCTCGGCTGGGAACCGGGCGAACGTCTTCAGGCGCTCCAGGAGCGTTACGACGGCCTGCGCTCGACCAGCATGCTGGCTTATTCGCCCAAGCGGCTGGAGGACGGTACGCTCCTGTCTGGAGAAGCTTTTGGCCAGATCACGGTGCGTAGCCCCGGAGGTGCATGGAGCGTCATTCAAACACCAACTGCCTTGCCGATCCGGTCTGTCCATGCAGCTAACGATGGCACGCTGTTCGCTGGCTCTGATGACGGTACCCTGCTCACCAGGGCCGCTGGAAAGGCGGACTGGCAAACTGTCGCTCTGCCGCTGGACGACGCCAGCGTGATCGACATCGGACCTCTGCCTGCTTCCCAAGAACTTCTGGTCGTCCTGCAGACCCGCGATCGATTTATCGGCTTGTCGACAAGCATGGCGGCGCCTGGGCAATGGACCGAACAGTTTTCGCAACCACGCCAGCTTTTTCGAGCGTCCGCCGCTGACGCTCGTGGGTTCGTCCTGCGCGCAGGCGATAACCTGGCCCTGGTCAGCGGCAGCAACATTGCGAAGCAAAAAACAGTTCGTTACGACCACCAGACCCGCCACTGGGAGGTAGCCGCCTTGGACAGCGATGGTCTGCCCGAATGCTGGGCCATGCTGCCCGACGGCCGGATCGCGCGCTTCCAGCAGGTGAACCTGTCGCGCGACAGGTTCTTCGAGCTTTCCGGAGATGGCGGCCTGCATTGGGAAAGGCGCGCCGAGCTGCACGCCACTTGGGGATCGCTGCTCTTCGTGTCTAACGACGTAGGCTATGTCGCGCGCGCAGGTGGCCCACCGCAATATGAATACTATGAGAACGCCAAGGGCGGCGAGTCGGTCTGGCGTACCGACGACGCTGGTCGTACCTGGCGCGAAATGGGACCAGCGCCAGCTTTTCCCCGGCGCCTGATACATCTCGGCGGAATGGACAATATCGGCTTTGTCAGCGACGATGGTCGTTTCTACAGCTCGTCCGATGGTGGCAAACGCTGGGTTCTGGAACGAAGAGTGCCCTGAGCGGGCCAGCATCGGACGTGCAAGCAGCGGTGGAACATGACAAAACTGATGATGTTCATCGGGGAGTGGCGCCGAAGGCTTGGCCGATGGCGTATCCACCGTCGGCGCCATATCGACATCAGGCCCGCGCCGCGGCCACGGCCGGCTGCCTTCCCAGCACGAGGAAACCGAAGGCCGTCGCCAGCACATACATGCTGACCGAGTAGATCGCCGCCGGCACCATCAGCTGGAAGTCGCCCAGCACCGATACCGCGACAAAAATCGCCAGCGTCGAATTATGGATGCCGATTTCGTAGCCGATCGCGATCGCATTCGGCTTGTCCATCCCCATCAGGCGCGGCACGTAGTAACCCAGTCCCAGGCTGATGGCGTTGAAGGCAATCACGGCCAGGCCGATCGAGGCGAAGGAGGCGGTCAACGCATTCCACTCCTTGGCGATGGCGATCAGGGCCAGCGCGGCCAGCACCACCATCGAGAAGCGCTTCATCGGTTTTTCCGCGCGCGCGGCAAAGGCCGGCGCCCGGCTTTTCACGAACATGCCGATCAAGACCGGCACCAGCACGATCCCGATCACTTCGATCACTTTCCCCGTTTGCATGGGCACCACCTGGCCGGTGCGGGCAAAGGTATTGATCGCAAAGTTGCCGATCAGGGGCAGGCTGACGATCGACAGCACCGTATTGATGGCGGTGAGCGAAATATTCATCGCGACGTTGCCGCCGAAAAGATGGCTGTACAGGTTCGCCGATACGCCGCCCGGCGAGGCGGCGAGCAGCATCAGGCCGACGGCATACACCGGCGACACGTCGAGCGCCACGATCAGGCCATAGCAGATCGCAGGCAGCACCAGGGCCTGCAGTACGAGTGCCAGTACCACCGGTTTCGGATGCCCGAGCAGGCGGCGAAAATCGGCAAGGGTGAGCGACAGGCCCAGTCCAAACATGATCAGGGCGAGGGCGCCGATCAGCAGGGTCGGCAGCAGCGTGATGAAACTGTTCATTCATGTCTCCTTATTATTTATATTTATTCAGGACGGCTCAGGTCAGGTAGCTCTCGTCGACGCGGTTGAGCTTGCGTATCAGCGCGGGCCAGGCGAATGCGCCTCCCATTCCCGATGTCTGGGCCTTCATCGATTCGGCGGTGCTGCCCAAAACTTCCGGTGCAATCATGCGCAGTTCGCCGCCGCCCGCCTGTGCCGCCAGCTGGATCTGGCAGGCGGTCTCGAAGATGTACATCGACAGGAAGGCGTCGGGGATGCTGGCGCCGACGGTCAGCAAGCCGTGGTTGCGCAGCATGAGGAAATGGGCCGTGCCCAGGTCGTCCTGCAGGCGCGGCTTTTCGGCATCGTGCAGCGCGACGCCTTCGTAGTCGTGGTACGCCAGCGAGGCGAGCACGAACATCGACTGCTGGGATATCGGCAGCACGCCATCGCGCTGGGCGCTCACGCCCACCCCGGCGCGGGTATGGGTGTGAATGACGCATCCCGCGTCCTCGCGCACGGCGTGAATCGCACTGTGGATGACGAAACCGGCGCGGTTGACCGGCAAGGGCGAGTCGGACAGCTTGTTGCCGTCCTGGTCGACCTTGATCAGGGACGATGCGGTGATTTCATCGAACATCATGCCGTAG
Source organism: Massilia sp. FBCC-B171 (assembly GCF_059134155.1). Taxonomy (NCBI): domain Bacteria; kingdom Pseudomonadati; phylum Pseudomonadota; class Betaproteobacteria; order Burkholderiales; family Oxalobacteraceae; genus Massilia; species Massilia sp. FBCC-B171. Next base: position 2,431,917 of record NZ_CP101443.1, read on the forward strand.
GGGTTGATCAGGAAGTGGTGCTCGGGCCCGGGGACCCGGGCGCTGATATGCGTGAAGATCAGATCGGTCCAGCCGTACAGTGCAACGAGCCGGTAACAGGCGGCCAGGTCGCATCGCAATTGCCATTCGTCGGCGCTGACCTGGTCTTTCATGGAAGGGATATTCATTTTAGTTTCCTCGGATGATGTGGATTCAGGCCGGTTATTCAGCGGGCATGGCCTTGCTGTAAATACTGCGGCGCGGCTTTTCGAACACGCGGCGCAGCATCGGCTCGAATTCGGCGAGCGGCAGTGTTTCGGCCTGCCTGTCGAATGCCGGCGCGTCATACAGGTCGCAGAATTCGGCCGTGGCGTCATAAAAGGGATGGCCCGCGAATTCGTCGCGCATATCGCGGTTCAAGCCAAGATGATGGAAGAAGTGATAGCCCTGGAATATGCCGTGGTTCTGCACCATCCAGAAATTGGCGTCGCTCACAAACGGTTTCAGGATGGCCGCCGCGATATCCGGGTGATTGAAGCTGCCCAGGGTGTCGCCAATATCGTGCAGCAGGGCGCAGACCACGTATTCCTCGTCGCGCCCATCCCTTAATGCCCGGGTCGCGGTTTGCAGCGAATGGGTATAACGGTCGACCGGAAAGCCGCCGTAGTCGCCCTCGAGGATTTTAAGGTGCGCCAGAATGCGGTCGGGCAGGGCTTTTGCATAGGGCACGAATTCCTGGCCGATCAGCTGCCAGTCTTCCCGGGTACTGTCTTTCATATTGCTGAAGCTCGCGCGCACGTTCATGGTTGTCGTCTCCTGTTTCTTGTTCTGGAAGAACCGCCGAGGTTCTTCATCGATGGTAAAACAGGAAACGATTTAGTGATGAAATTTTTTGGGCTGGGAGCCGCTCAAGGAAGAAATATCATCCCTGCGGGCTGGCGCTCATCTGCCGGCAATAGCGGACGAGATTGTCGGGCAGGTCGGATGGGCACACGCCGCACTGCCGGTTGCCGGGCACCGCATGGTCGATGAAGGTGGGGTAAGGCAGGTTCAGGTTGCCCATGATCTCCCGGAATTCTTCCAGGGTCTTGCCCTTGCCCAGCCGTGGATTGCGCAGCTTTTCCTGCGCAATCGAGGTCACGAAACGTTCCTTGTAATCGTGGGCTGGGTAGACGAGGGTCTCGTCCGGCAATGCAAACAGCTTTTCGGTAACGCTCCGGTAAAGGGCGTCCGCATCGCCGTTCTGGAAGTCGGTGCGCCCGCACCCCTCGATCAGCAAGGCGTCGCCGGTGAACACACGGTCACCGAGCAGATAGGAGAAGTGGCCATCGGTGTGCCCGGGCGTATGCAGGGGCTGGAGCCGGATGCCTGCCATCTCGAACGGTTTGCCTTCCTCGATGCCGATATCGGCGCAGGCCAGCCGGTCGAAGGCCGGCGCCGCGATCCTGCTGCCGGTCGCCCTTTGCAGTTCGAGGGCAGCCGTGATGTGGTCGGCATGGATATGGGTGTCGAGCGTGTACGCAAGGCGCAAACCCAGGCGTTGGAGCTCGGCAAGGTCGCGGTCCATGCTCGAAATGACCGGATCGATCAGGATCGCCTGGCCGGTCTGTTCGTCGCCCAGCAGGTAAGTATAGGTGCTGGACACGGGCTCGAAGAGCTGGCGGAAAATCATGGCGGTTCTCCTGCGGATGGGTGGGGGTTCAGGCGCCCTGCGGCAGGCCCAGGTTCCGGTTCGCAGGGACGGCGACGTCGATCAGCTTCGGCTTGGGCAGGTTCAGTTCGCTCATCAGTTTGCAAAAATCGCTGCGGCTGCGATTGGCGAGGCGGCTGTTGTGGCGTTTCTCCCAGCCGATGGTCGATACCGCCTGGCCCTTGTAGTCGTGTCCCGGCCACACGCGCGTCTCGTCCGGCAGCGCAAACAATTTTTCCGTCACGCTGTCGTAAAGGGCGTCGCTGCTGCCGCCCTGGAAGTCGGTGCGCCCGCACCCGTCGATGAGCAAGGTGTCGCCAGTAAAGACATTGCCGCGCCAGGCGTAGCTCATGCTGCCGGGCGTGTGGCCCGGCGTATGCAGCACCCTGATCTGCTCGCCGTCGCCGAAGCCGATGACATCGCCGTCGTTCAACTGTACTTCGGCGGGGCCGATCCCGCAGCCGCTCGGCACCGCCGCCTGCGCCCCGGTGAGTTCGCGCAGCTTGCCGGCGGAAGTGACATGGTCTGCGTGCGCATGGGTCTCGAGAACATAGGTCAGTTGCAGTCCCAGCCGCTCGAGGTGACGCAAGTCGCGCTCCCAATGGTGGTCTACCGGATCGATGATGACGGCCTGGTTCGATCCCGGGGCCGTCAGAAGATAGGTGAAGGTCGACGATTCGGTGTCGAACAGCTGGATCGGATTCAGGTTCATTTGATTTCCTCGTTCCTCGATGAATGATTACAGGACTTCCTTACGCCGCTGCCTTGACGATCATGGCGATGGCGACGAGTGCCGACACGGCGGCAAACGCCTTCTGCAACTGTGGGCCGGCAAGACGGCTGCCGAGACTGCGGCCACCGAGCATTCCTGCAAGCGCGCCTGCCGAGAAGGGTAGGGCCAGCGCCCAGTCCATGTGTCCGCTGGCGGTGCTGGCGGCGACGCCCATCAGCGAAATCAGTGCGATGACGGCCAGCGAGGTCGCCACGGCCGACTTCATCGGCAGGTCCGAATAGCGCTGCAGTGCCGGTACCATGACGAAGCCCCCGCCCACGCCGAGCAGCCCGGACAGCAGGCCAGCCAGAGCACCGGAGAGCGACATGGCCACTGCGCAGGGGCGCGTCCAGACAAAGCGCCCGGTATCTGCGCCGCGTTTGCACACTACTTGTGCGGACGTCGGGATGGGGCCATGTCCGGATGCCTGCCTGAACGTCTTCAGCGCGACGTACAGCAGCACCAGCGCGAACAGGACGGCCAGCGACCGGCCGTCGATTTGGCGCGCAGCCCAGAGGCCGGCGGGCGAGAGCACCATGCCGGTCACGGCGATCAGCCCGGCGGCGCGGTAGCGCACGCTCCCCGAGCGCAGTCCCAGGATTGCCCCGAGCGCGGCGGCCATCCCAACGGCCATGAGTCCAACCGGCCCCGCCTCGGAGACGCTGGCGCCGGTGCCGAAGACCAGCAGCGGGACTGCCAGGATGCCGCCACCGGCGCCGGTCAGGGCAAGGATCAGCCCAACGATTACACCCAGCGCAAGCGCGGTCATGCTCAGGCCCGGCCCTGCGCGCGCGCGGCCGAGATTTTTTCCAGGCCCTCGAACAAGGCCATCCCCGCGAGCATCGCCAGTGTGAAGATCAGCGGTTTCACACCGCCCGAGGCGAGCGATGCCAGGGCCGGGCCGGGGCAGTAGCCGGCCAGGCCCCAGCCGGCGCCGAAGGCAAGCGAACCGAGCACCAGGCGGCGGTCGATAGCCGTTGCCGTCGGCAGGCGCATAGGCGCGCCCAGGAGCGAGCGCTTGCGCTTGCGCGCCAGGCCGAAGGCGAACACGCCGACCAAAATCGCCCCGCCCATGACGAAGGCGAGCGATGGGTCCCAATTGCCGGCCAGGTCGAGAAAGCCAATCACCTTGGCGGGGTCGGTCATGCCCGAGACGATCAGGCCGATGCCGAACAGGAGGCCCACCATCAATGCCATCAAGATTTGCATGTCGATTCCTTCAGTTGAATACGTGGCGCACGAGATACACCGTCACGAAGCCGGCGAGCATGAACGCGGCCGTCGCCACGAGCGAGCGGGGCGACATGCGCGAAATGCCGCAGACGCCGTGGCCGCTGGTGCAGCCGGCGCCGTAGCGGGTGCCGGCGCCGACCAGCAGGCCGGCGGCGACCAGCGTGCCGGTTCCAGCCTCGACCGTGACAGCAGGCAGCGCCGCGAACAGGCCATACACGACGGGCGCCGCCAGCAGGCCGGCCAGGAAGGCCACGCGCCAGCCGGCGTCGCCGCGTTGGGGGCGCAGCAAGCCGCCGAGGATGCCGCTGATGCCGGCGATCCTGCCGTTGAAGAGGATGAAGGCGGCGGCGGCCAGCCCGATGAGCACGCCGCCGGCAAGCGCTGCCTGCGGCGTGAAATTGACCCAGTCGATCGTCATGTCGTTTTCCCTTTGCCTGGCTGGCAGAACAATTCATAAAGAACCTGCATGATCGCGGTGGCTTCCGCACTCTCGATCTTGTAATGAATCTGCTTGCCCTCGCGCCGGGTGCTGACCAGGCCCTCTTCGCGCAATACCCCAAGCTGCTGGGACAAGGTCGGCTGCTGGATTTGCAGCAGGGTTTCGAGTTCGCTGACGCAAAATTCGCCCTGCGTCAGCTGGCACAGCAAGAGCAGCCGGTCGGGATTGCCAAGCACCTTCAGCATGCCGCAGGCGCGTGCCGCGGCAGTTTGCATGGCCTGGAGGTCGAATTTCTGTCCATCGCTCATCGGGAATCCTTCCTGGGTTTCGTTATGCACGAAGATAGTATATGCAAACACAGTATATAATTCAATATATTGTTTTCGTATTTTTTTTCACCAGGAGATCCCATGAGCGTTCGCTACCTTGATCAAGATTTTGCGGTTTCCGCGCAAGTTGCCCCGGACGCCGTGTCCGAACTGTGTAGTGCAGGCTTTGCGGCCATCATCTGCAACCGGCCCGACAGCGAGGGCGACGGCCAGCCCGCGTTCGCTGCGGTTGCCGGGCAAGCACGGGCGTGTGGCGTGGAGGCGCACTACCTGCCGGTCGTACCGGGAGAAATCACCGTACGCGACGTCGAGGCCTTCGCCGCGCTGTTTGCCGCGGCGCCCAATCCAGTTCTGGCTTACTGCCGAACGGGACTTCGCGCCGAGACGCTCTGGCAGCTATCGGCCGGGCTGCGGGACGGGGCGAGGGTGGAAGCGTGACCGCGGGATTGCCGTAGCGCCCAGGACTGGCTTGCCTGAGCGAAGCAAAGAATGGCCCCCGTCCGGGATGGGTATGCGGGAGCCGGCCATGCCGCTTGTCAGCGCGGCGCCAGCCGTGCGGAAAACGCGACGCGCACACGCAGGCCCGGCGTGCCGTCGGGTTTCGGGCTCAGCGAAATGCTTGCCCCGATCTGGTTGGCGATCGACGCCGTGATCGCCAGGCCCAGGCCGGAGCCCGTCTCGCCATTGCCGAGGACCCGGTAGAACGGATCGAACACGCGCTCACGCTCTTCCGGCGGGATGCCCGCGCCCGTATCGTCGATGCACAGGACGGCGCGGCCGCCGCATTCCTCGACGCCGATATCGACCCGTCCGCCTTCGGGCGTGTAGCGGATCGCGTTGTCGACCAGGTTCTTGATGAGGATCCGGATATCCACCGGGCGCCCGGTAACCTGTGGATCGGCATCGCCCACCACGCCCAGGTCGATCGCCTTGGCTTCGGCCAGCGGCACCAGGTCCTCGAGGCATTCCTGGATCGCCTTTTTCAGGGGCACCTGCGTCAACTGGTCGAACCCGGGCTCCTGGGTGCGCGCCAGGGTAAGCAACTGGTCGAGCAGGACGCGGGTGCGCGACAGGCCCGCCGACAGTGCTCCCAGCCGTGCGCGCGCTTCGCCCGGCATGTCGCTCGCCGCCAGCCTCTCGGCCTGCAGCGACATGGCGGTCATGGGCGAGCGCAGCTCATGCGCGGCATCGGCGATGAAGCGCCGTTGCCCCGCCAGCGCGCGCACCGTGCGGGCGATCAGCTTGTTGATCTCGGCGACGAAAGGCCAGACTTCCGACGGCAGCGCGGCCCGGTCGAGCTCGCCAAGGTCGTGTTCGCGGCGCGCCCCCAGCTGCGCCGCAAGGCGCTGCAGGGGCTGGAACATGGCGCGCACCAGCAGCATCACCATCAGTACCAGGACAGCCCCAAGGAACAGGATCGGCATGACCGTGCGCCAGGCGTTCGCGCGCGCCGCGGCGTCGCGCACCGCGGTTTGCTGCGCGACCGCGACGCGCACGCCTTTGGCGTTGGTGCGCACGAACACGCGCCAGGTCTCGCTGCCGATGCGCACCGTCTGCAGGCCGTCGGGCAAGGCCGTGGCAAAGCGGGGCGGCCGTTCCGGCTGGGCCAGGATGGCGCCCGGCGCGTCGATGAAGCGCACCACCAGCCGGGCGTTGAAGCCTGCGTCGCCCACCTGTTCGCGCGCCATCGGCGAGGTGGGAACGGCATCGAGCCGGCTGATCAGGTAGCCGACCTGGCGCAGCTGGGTGTCCTGCCCGCGGTGCGCGTCCTCGGTCGCCGCACGGTAGGAGAACAAGCCGGCAATGGCGGCGCCGCTCAGGATCGCCGTTGAAATCCACAGCGAAAGCCGGAAGCGCAGCGATGCGGTCAGCGGCCCTTCGCGACCATCCATCCGACCCCCCGCACGTTCTTGATGATGTCGCTGCCCAGCTTCTTGCGCAGCGAATGGATCAGGAATTCGATCGCATTGCTCTCGACTTCTTCGTTCCAGCCGTAGACGCGGTGTTCGAGTTCGGAACGGCTCAGGATGGCGCCGGGGCGCACCAGCAGGGCCTGCAGGAGCGGGAACTCGCGCGCCGTCAGGCGCACCGCCGCCGCGCCGACCCGTGCCTCGTGGGTGGCCGGATCGAGTTCGACGATGCCGTTGCCCAGCACCGTGCTGGTCGTTCCCTCCTTGCGCCGCGTGAGCGCGCGCATCCGGGCCAGCAGCTCGGTCATCGCGAACGGCTTCACCAGGTAGTCGTCGGCGCCGCTGTCGAGCCCCGCCACGCGGTCTTCCGTCGCCTCGCGCGCCGTCAGCACCAGTACCGGCACGTCGTTGCGCGCCCTGCGGATCGTCTGGAGTACCGCCATGCCGTCGATGTGGGGCAGGTTCAGGTCGAGCAGCACCAGTTCGTACTCCAGGGTCAGCAGGGCCGTGAGCGCGGCCTCGCCGTCGCGCACCCAGTCGGCCGCGTAGCTGGCGTCGCGCAGCGCATGCTGCACCACGCTGCCGATCATCGGATCGTCTTCCACCAGCAGCACTCTCATTGCCTGCCTCCGCGCGCATGCGTGTGCGCCGCCATGCCGCCAGGCGCCAGCGGGTGCTCGAAAATCTCGCTTGCCACCCGCGCCAGGTCGTTCATGCCGGCACCGGCGGCCATGTGGCCGCTCAGCCAGCCGGCTTGCCCGCCATTGCCGAGCAGCTCCTCGATCAGCAGGCAGGCCGCGGGAAAATCAGGGTCGTCCGAACGTGCGCTCAGCCGGGCCAGGTCGCCGCGCACCACGCGTTCGATCGGGTGCTCCCTGCGCGTGCAAGGGTCGATCCAGTTGCCCTGTACTCCTTCCTTGGCCGCGTTGAAGCGGTTCCAGTTGTACAGTTCGCGCGCGCTTGCGCCCGGCCAGACACCGGGCTGGTCCGCCATCTCGATGCACAGCTCGCGCGCGTAGCAGGCCAGGGCCGCCGCGTGCGCCGGGTGCAGCGGGGTATCGAGCACTCTCAATTCGATCGTCCCGTACTCGGGTTTGGGACGGACGTCCCAATAAAAATCCTTGATGCTGTTGACGATGCCATGCTGTGCCAGGCGGTCGAAGTGCTCGGAAAATTCCTGCCAGCTGCGCAGGTCCGGCGGCATGATGCCGCTCATCGGGAACGCCCCCACCACGTTGCTGCGGGCGCTGCAGAATCCCGAGTCCTCTCCCTGCCAGCAGGGCGAGTTGGCCGACAGGGCGATGAACAGGGGCGCGCGCTGGGTCAGCCAGGCGCCGATGCGCACGGCCTCGTCGGCGCTCGCCATCCCGATGTGGACGTGCATGCCGAATACGGTGAACAGCTTGGCCAGATAGCCGTACTTCCTGGCCGACTCGCGGTAGCGGTCCTTCGGATAGATGCGCTGCTCGTTCCATTTCTGGAACGGATGGGCGCCGCCGCCCGAAATCGCCGCCCCGACCGCGAAGGCGGCCCGCTGCACGGTGGCGCGAATCTCCTCCAGCTGGTCCGCGGCCTCGCGGTAGCTGCCCAGTACGGAGGTCGCGACCTCGAGCATCGACGTGGTGATCTCGGGTGTCGCCACCCAGGCCTTCTCCTGCTGGTCGAGCAGGAGCAGGATGTCCGGCGCCGCCGGCAGCAGGTCGTAGGTGAGGCGGTCGAGGACCATCAGCTCCAGTTCGATCCCCATGCTGCCGAGCTGCGAACTGGCAAACGGCGGCAGGAATGCCGGGCCGGCGCCGGCGACGGCGCGGGCCTGCGCGGCCGCGCTGTCGAGCTCCGTGATCGTCTCTGTCATAGTTCGCTTCCTTTATGTGTTTCGCCGGCAAAGTGCAATCCGGCCCAGGTTATCGCCGGGGCCACCAGCACGTTGAGCGCCAGCAGCGCGCCCATCACGTTGGTGGCAGTGATGCTCAGGTAGGCGGCGTTGGAAATCGAGCTGTCGACGACCAGGGTGCTGAAGCTTACCAGCGAGCAGGCCGACAGCGCGATCGCGTGCTTCTTGCGTGCGCTCCATGCGTATCCGGGGACCAGCGCGAGGCGCGTCATGGCGATCCGCATGGCGAACAGCAGCACCGCCATCAGCAGGACCGGCCAGTGCAGCACCTGTTCCACCTGGACCAGTGCGGCGGCGGTCATGAACAGCAGCGCGTAGCCGATGTCCTGCACGGTCTTGAGCTGTGCCTGGAACACGTTCTCGCGCTTCTCTGCATTGCGCAGCAATAAACCCATCAGCAGCAGCGAAAGCAGGGCGCTCGAGGAGGTCACCGAGCACAGGCCGAGGTCGAGCATCAGTGTCGCGAGCAGGATCCCGGGCCGTACGCCGGCCTGCGCCCGCGAGACGCTCGACGCCAGCTTGTAGACGCCGTAGCAGAGCAGCGCGATGGCGGCGCCCAGCAGCAGCTTGCCGCCCTGGAGCGCGAGCTGGTCGGCAAAAGGTGGCTCGTCGGTGACGCCATGGCTGCGCAGCCAGGACAGCGAGACCGACAGGGCCAGCAGCGCCACCAGATGGCTCAGGCCGACGGCATTGGCGGCGGCATAGGTTGCGACACCAGTGGCATTGTGGTCCGATACCATCGAGGTGAACACCACGGGATTGATGGCAATCAGGATCGACGCGATAAAGGCCGCTTCGCTCCATGCCAGGCCGAACGGAACCAGCAGGGCCACGGCACAGGCGCCGCGCAGCACGCAGCCGAGCAAGAGCGAGAGGCCCTGTTCGCGGCTGCGCCAGAGCCAGGCCAGATCCATTTTGCGGCCGGCCTCGAACAGTACCAGGGCCGACGCTGCGTTGAGCAACTCCTGGAAATGGGTGAGCAGGGCCGTGTCGACCAGGCCGAATCCGCTCACGCCCAGGATCAGCCCGGCGGCGACCGCGCCGTACAGGCGGGGCACCCCGCGCCGCTGCAGCAGCACGCCGAATATCTGCGCCAGCAGCAGGCCGGTGCCGATGATGGCCAGCGGCGAAAACAGGAACAGGGGGAGGCTGGACAGGTCACTCATACGCGGCCGCCCACTGCACGGCGATCGCCTCGAGCTCGCGCTCGACGGCCTGTCTTGCCTGCCACAAGGCCGCCGCATTGTCCTGCCCTGGCCGCAGCCGGGTACTCATCCGCAGGCGAACCGTCGCCCCATCGTTCTTGGAGGGCATCCACAACTGGCCGTTCAGGGATGCGCCCTCGACCCAGGTGGCGAGGAACTTGGCACCGCTGGGCAGGTTTGCGGGCATGTCGAGCATCTTGAAAGGCGTCAGCCATTTGGCATCCGGATACTGCCTGCTCAGTTGCAGGTGCATCGCGGCGCGCTGTTCGAGCCGGCTGTCGTTGGGACTGTAGGACAAGGGCAGCCTGGCCTGGCCCGGCAGCGGATTGCCGACCGTAAGGCACAGGCCGGCCGTTTCCAGGGTCAGGCCTGCGGGGCCCAGTTCGCCCGGCCGCGCGCCGAGCACGCGGCGAAACACCGGCTGCGCCGGCGATGGATCGGGCTTGACGGCGGCGGCCGGCTGCTGCTGCCGGGCGGCAGACTCGGCCAGCAGCGTCCAGCGCTGCTCCTGCCAGCGCCGGGTAGCAGGACGCGGATTCGGGTTCCAGTGCCATTCGGTGGCATGCCATTGGCCGCCGTCGCGTGCGATCTGGACCAGGCGTTCTTCGCCGCCCACGGCAAAGCGCAGGGTTTGCGCGCCCCAGCGCCTGTCCCAGACGCTGCGCGGCGCGGCCGGCGGCAAGCCCCGCTGGACCCAATTCCACCAGCGTGCCTGTTTGCTGATGCATGACGAGGGCGCGCCCTCGTCCCAGCTCCAGCTGGTTTTGCGCAAGCGGTTTTGCCAGGCACATTCGGCCTTGCCGTTCGGCCAGGCAGCGCTGCGCTGCGCAGCGGCAGGCTCGCGGCAGGTCCATGGCCTCTGCTGTGCCAGTGAACGGAAATCGTCGAGGAAGTCAGGATTCGGGGTGGCGCCATGCCGGGAGGCCGCCGCCAGGGCAGGGGCCGGCGCGCAGGCTGCCGACAATATGAGGGCGGCAGGCATCAGGCCCCGGGTCCAGTAAAGGGTTCGGTTTTTCAATTTGCACGCCCAGAAGTTAAGCGCATACAGAGGACTGTTAAGCACGGGAAATTGAATGTTATGGAGGAACACTTAGCGAACACTTAGCGATTCCGTTGGCAAGGCGCAGCCAGGCAGCGCTTGCTGCCGGGGTCAAATGTTTCCGGGCGCTAATGGTTCGCTAAGTCTGCGCTTCTACGATGGCTGAAATCGCAGTCGATCGACGGCGTGCTTACTCCGAGGCTGCCCGCGCGCGCCCGATTCGATAACATGACCAAATTTGCTTTCATTCTTTTCGTGCTGGGCTTGCTGGCTGGCTCCGCATCGTCCGTACAGGCAGGCAGTGCGCAGGGACCGACGGCAACGAAGGCGCAGGCGCAGGCGGCGCAAAAGCAGCGGCCTGCGAAGGCAGCCAGGCATCGCCGCTCCACCACCGGCTACGCCGCCCGTCTCGGGGCGCTCAGGTCGCATGCCGTGCTGATCCTCGATCCGGCGACGGGAAAGGTGCTGTACCAAAAGAACGCCCATGCGGCACTGCCGATTGCTTCGCTGACCAAGCTGATGACGGCTCTGGTGGTGCTCGAAGCGCGGCAGGACATGCTGCAGCCGCTGTCGATCACCAGCGCGGACGTCGATCGCCTGAAATATTCGTCATCGCGGCTGCGTGTCGGGACCCGTCTGTCCCGCTCGGCCATGCTGCACCTTGCCCTGATGAGTTCCGAAAACCGGGCGGCAGCGGCCCTGGGACGCAGTTATCCCGGCGGAACCCGGAAGTTTGTCGCTGCAATGAACGCGAAGGCACGCGCGCTCGGCATGCGCAGCACGCGCTATTCGGAGCCAACCGGGTTGTCGAGCGCGAACGTCTCCAGCCCGGCGGACCTGGCGAAGCTGGTGGTTGCCGTCGAAAAGCACGCGCTGATCAGGCGCTACTCCACGGACCGGCATTTCTCGATCAGGCAAGGCCGGCACCAGACTGTTTACCGCAATACCAATCGCCTCACCGCCAATCCGAGCTGGCAGATCCGCCTGCAAAAGACAGGCTACATCTCGGAGGCCGGCCGCTGCATGGTCCTGCATGCGAAGGTCAAGGGCAGGGCGACGGTGATGGTGTTCCTCGACGCGCAGGGAAAGTACGCGCGCGCGGCCGATGCGAACAGCGTCCGTGCCTGGCTGTCGAGGTTTGCAGCATGGGCACGGCGATGAGCGTGCGGATAAACGGGCGTCAATGCATGCTTGCTCACAACTTCTTACAAACAACGCGAGCCGGATGTTAAAAAAGCGCTAAGCTCTATCTTCGGAACCGAGAAGTGGTTAGTAGAAGATCATGAAGACGCAATTGCTTGAAGACATTGGCCAGAGCGCTGCCTTGTCCCCAGCGCCTGCCAAGCCAGTCGAAAATGCGAAAGCAGGGACCTTGACGCAAGTTCCTGCCACAGCGGGAAAGGCGGCGCCTGCCAGGCCCCGGACAGCCACGGGCGTGTGGCGGCTTGCCGCTGCCGAGAAAATGCCGGCGCCGGCAACGCAGTCGGAGGAACCGGCGCCGGTTGCCTTGGACCAGGTCTTCGAAGAAATCGCCGCCCTCGAGGCGAATTTTGTTCGTCCAAGGCAGCAGCCAACACCTGTCATCGCACAGGTCGAGCCCGAGCCCGCGCCCGAGGTGCAGGCCGCCCCGGCCCAGCCTCCGCATGCGCCCGCCGTCCTCCCGGCCGAGGACAGGACTGCCCCGAATCCGGCCCGCATCGCGGCTGTGCCGCAAGACCCTTTGTTCGATTTCACCGAGCCGCTGCCGGCACAGCAGGAATCCAATCCGTTTACGCCAGCCCCAACCGTGCTTGCACGGCACGGTAAACGCTACGTCCTTGGGGCAGCGGGCCTGCTGTCAGTTGCGCTGCTCGTCTTCGGAGGCCGGTGGCTGTACCAGGAGCGAAACGATGCCGGATCGATGGCACGCATCGCAGCGCAAGCGCGGGTGGCTACGCCAGCGAATGGACAAGCGATTGCAGAAAAGGCGTCCCTGCCGGCGCCCGGCGCTGAGGTGCGCGCGCAAGCCGACGCTTCCACCAGCAGTCCCGTGCCGCCCCTCGTGATGCTGGAACGCGATCCGCCTGCCGCCATCAAGCCTGAACCAGCGCTTCCATCCGTGGAGGAGGCGCCGCCAGTGGCGCGCAAGCCCAAGCGCACCGTGGAAAAGAAGACCGCTTCGACGCGGCCGAAGCCGATCATTCGAAAGGCGGACGAGCTCGTCCGTACGGCAGCGCGGCCAGCGCAGGAACGGCCGAAACGCGAGCCGGTTCGTCAGTTTGCACGCGCAACCGCCATCCCGGTCGACAGCCCGGCGGCGCCGGACACCTCCATGGCCGCTTTGCTGAGGGCATGCAGGGCACATGGCTATCACGCAACCCAATGCATCAAGCGTGAGTGCAGCGTGACCGCTTACGGCTTCGCTTGCCGCGGGCGGTGACAGGCAATCGAGCAGGCGCTTGGGATCAAACCCGCTTCAACTGCCCGATCACGCTCGCCACCTTGGTCGTAATCACATCGACCGCTGGCCCATTCGCACCGTGCGGCAAAATGACATCGGCATTGCGCTTGGTCGGCTCGATGAACTGCTTGTGCATCGGCCGCACCGTTTCCAGGTACTGGTTGACGATGCTCTCGGTCGAACGGCCGCGTTCGGCAATATCGCGCTGCATGCGGCGGATGAAGCGCACGTCCGGGGCGGTGTCCACAAAAATCTTCAGCGACATCATGTCGCACAGGGCCGCGTCATACAGGGCGAACAGGCCTTCGATCACGATGACCGGGGCCGGTTTGACGGGAATGGTCTTGTTGGAGCGGTTGTCGATCGTGAAGTCGTACTCCGGCATCTCGATCGCTTCGCCATTGCGCAAGGCCTGGACGTGCTGGACGAGCAGCGGCCAGTCGAAGGCCTGTGGATGGTCGTAGTTCTGCCGGCGCCGCACTTCCGGGGTGAGGTCGGACTGGTCGCGGTAGTAATCGTCCTGCATCACGACCGAGACCATGTCGGCGCCGAAGGAGGCCAGCACTTGCTGGGTCACTGTCGATTTGCCGCTGCCGCTGCCGCCGGCGACACCAATGACAAAAGGTTGGAAAGAAATGTCGTTCATCCCCGCATGATACCGGAGCGGCGGGCGAACCGACAGGGGCCGGTTGATCCGGCACGCGCCGCCGCATGGGCACGCTTTGCGCACCTTGTTTTATAATTAAGTCAATATTCCCTCAGCATTGACTCATCCAGGAAAGCGAGCGACCCACCCCCATGCACTATGCCCTCGCGCCCCGCACCTTCCTCTTCAGCCATTATTTCAACACCGGCCTGCGCATCGCCACCGGCATCATCGGCCTGACCTTCATCGCCTACCTGCTCGCCGACCTGCCCACCGCGGTCGCCGTCGCCATGGGCGCGCTGTGCACCAGCCTGATGGACATGCCCAGTCCCTTGCGCCACAAGTTCAACGAGATGCTGGCCGGCGTGCTGCTGTGCTCGGTCGTGGCCCTGGTCGTCAGCCTGAGTTCGCAAGTCGAGTGGCTCTTGCTGAGCGTGATCGTGCTGGTCTCCTTCCTGGCCAGCATGATGGTGGTCTACGGCAGGAAGGCGATGCCGCTGCAGTTCGCGGCGCTGTTCGTGATGATGCTGGCGAGCGAGGCGCCCAGCACGCCGCTGCAGGCGCTGGAGCATGGCGTACTGTTCTTCCTGGGAGGCGCCGGCTACATGGCCTATGCCATGGTCGTCGTGTGGAAATTGCAGCGCCGTCTCAAGCAGCAGGTGCTGGCCGAAGCGCTGTACGAGCTGGCCGTGTACACCAGCATCAAGGCGGGCTGCTACGACCTGGCCACCAGCCTGCCTGCGCAGATGGAAAAGCTGGTGCGCGAGCAGAGCGTACTGGCCGAGCGCCAGCAGGCCTCGCGCGACCTGATCCTGCGCGGCAAACCAACGCCTGACGAAGCAATCCTGGTGCAGGTGCACTACGCCATGTTCGACCTGTATGAAATGGTGCTGTCGACCGACACCGACTACGGCGTGCTGCGCGAACATTTTGCCGCGGGCAGCACCTTGCCGCTGCTGGGCGACCTGATCGGCAAGGCTGCGCGCGACATCGAGGCGGTCGCGTATGCGATGACGCGCGACCAGCCCTCGCGCTCAACGGTCGATTACGGTGACGATCTGCGCGCGCTCGAGGCCCTGCAGCGCGCGCTCCCCATGAGCGAGGACAAGGACCTTGACGCGCAGGCCGCGCTGCGCGCCACGGCCAACAAGATCGGCGACGTGATCGCCATGATCGGGCGGCTGCACGCTGCCAGCCAGGTCTCCCACGGCGTGCTGCCGATGGTGCCGCAAGCGGACATGACGCCTTTCCTCACCCAGCAGCGCTACAGCATCGGCCTGCTGCTGGACAACCTGCGCTGGAGTTCCCCGGTGTTTCGCTTCGCGTTGCGGGTGGCGATGGCCATTTCCGTCGGCCTCGTCACGAGCCGCTGGCTGCCCTATGTCTCGCATGGCTATTGGACCGCGCTGACGATCGCCGTGATCCTGAAGCCGAGCTTCAGCCTGACCCGCCAGCGCCGCGCCGACCGCCTGGTCGGCACGCTGATCGGCTGCATGATCACCGCCGTGATCCTGCATTTCGTGCACACGCCCGCGATATTGATCGGTTTCATGTTCGTCGCAACCGTCGCGGCCTCGAGCTTCCTGTCCATCAAATACCGCTACACGGCGGTCGCCGCCAGCGTGCAGGCGCTCTTGCTGATCGGCCTGACGGTGCCGCAGGGCGGCAGCGGCATCACCGAGCGCCTGCTCGACACGCTGCTCGGCACCCTGATCGCCACCTTCTTCAGCTATGTATTGCCGAGCTGGGAGTACCACAACCTGCCGCGGCTGGTGGATGGGGTGCTGGACGCCAGCCGTAAATACATCGATGCCGCCGCCGATTTGCTGTTGAAGCGAACGAGCGACGATGTCCAGTTTCGCGTCAGCCGCAAGCGCTTCATGGACAGTCTCGCAACGCTCAGCGCGGCGCTCGGGCGCATGCTCGACGAGCCGGCCGCGAAGCAGCGTGCGCCAAGCGAGCTGAACCGCTTCACCGTACAGAACTACCTGCTGATGGCCCACCTGGCGGCGCTGCGCCTGCTCCTGCAGCGTTACGAGGAGAAGCTGCCGGCCGCCGAGGTCGAGGCTGCACTCGAACGCATGTTCGCCGAGGTCAGGGCCAGCCTCGACGCGGCGCCCCAGACTGCGCCGGCGCCGGCGCCGGCGCAGGAAAAGACCACCTGGATCGCCGAGTGGCCCGGCTGGGCGCCCCTGCAGCGCCGGCTGCGGCTGCTGCAACAGGACGCGGCGCAACTGGCATTGAGCCGTGCCGCCATCGGGGATGTTCTCGGCCAGAAATGAAGCCCCGTGCGGCACGCCGCAGGTTTGCATAGGAGCTCGGGCGGAAACGACGGATAATGTCGGATTATTCGTCTTCAGCACCGCTCCGGAATTCTCCTATGGAAATCAAAGTCAACTTCCTCGACAAACTGCGGCTCGAAGCCAAGTTTGACGACTTCACCGTCATCGCCGACCAGCCGATCCGCTACAAGGGCGACGGCTCCGCGCCCGGCCCCTTCGATTATTTCCTGGCCTCGTCGGCCCTGTGCGCGGCCTATTTCGTCAAGCTGTATTGCAATACCCGGAATATCCCGACCGAAAACATCCGCCTGTCGCAGAATAATATCGTCGACCCGGAAAACCGCTACGCCCAGATTTTTAAAATTCAGGTCGAGCTGCCGGCCGATATTTCCGATAAAGACCGCCAGGGCATCCTGCGTTCGATCGAGCGCTGCACCGTCAAGAAAGTCGTGCAGGAAGGGCCGCAATTCGTCATCGAAGAAGTCGCGAACCTGGACGCCGATGCGCAGGCGCTGCTGACCCTGCAGCCCGATTCAACTGCCGCCACCTATATCGTCGGCAAGGATTTGCCGCTCGAGCAGACCATCGCGAATATGTCGGCCCAGCTGGCGGCCCTCGGCATCAAGATCGAAATCGCGTCCTGGCGCAATATCGTGCCGAACGTGTGGTCCTTGCACATCCGCGACGCCCATTCGCCGATGTGTTTCACCAATG
Source organism: Massilia sp. FBCC-B171 (assembly GCF_059134155.1). Lineage (NCBI taxonomy): Bacteria > Pseudomonadati > Pseudomonadota > Betaproteobacteria > Burkholderiales > Oxalobacteraceae > Massilia > Massilia sp. FBCC-B171. The sequence continues at coordinate 2,448,489 of NZ_CP101443.1, forward strand.
GCAAGGGCGCGACCAAGGAAAGCGCATTGGCTTCGGCCCTGGGCGAATATATCGAGCGCCTGAACAACAACCACTTCTATGCCGGCGCCTTCTGGGGCGACGACATCGCCCGCGCCGACTTTGTCCATTATCCGAACGAGCGCTGGTTCCAGCCCGGCCCCGACGATGCGGTACCGGGCGAGATTCTCGACGAGTACTGCCTCGGCATTTACGATCCCGACGGTGAACTGCGCGGCTCGCACCTGGTCGACACCAATTCCGGCAACGCCGCGCGCGGCATCGTTTCGCTGCCTTATGTGCGCCATTCGGACGGCGAAACCGTGTATTTCCCGTCCAACCTGATCGAAAACCTGTATGCCAGCAATGGCATGAGCGCAGGGAACACCCTGGCCGAAGCGCAGGTGCAATGCCTGTCCGAGATTTTCGAGCGGGCGGTCAAGCGCGAAATCCTGGAAGGCGAAATGGCCTTGCCGGACGTACCGCAAGAAGTGCTGGCGAAATACCCCGGCATCCTGGCCGGCATCCAGGGCCTGGAAGAGCAGGGCTTCCCGGTGCTGGTGAAGGATGCCTCGCTGGGCGGGACTTATCCGGTCATGTGCGTCACCCTGATGAATCCGCGCACCGGCGGCGTCTTTGCTTCCTTCGGCGCGCACCCGAGTTTCGAAGTGGCGCTGGAACGCAGCCTGACGGAATTGCTGCAGGGACGCAGTTTCGAGGGCCTGAACGATTTGCCGCAGCCGACCTTTGCCAGCGAAGCCGTCACCGAGCCGTATAACTTCGTCGAGCACTTCATCGATTCCAGCGGCGTGGTGTCGTGGCGCTTCTTCAGCGCCAAGGCGGATTTCGATTTCGTCGAGTGGGATTTTTCGGCCGAGGGAAAAGACTCGAATGTCGAAGAAGCCGCGACCCTGCTCGGCATTTTGGAAAGCATGGGCAAAGAGGTCTACACGGCCGTGTACGACCAGCTGGGCGCCGTCGCCTGCCGCATTCTCGTGCCCGGTTATTCGGAAATTTATCCGGTCGAAGACCTGGTCTGGGATAACACGAACAAGTCGCTGCTGTTCCGCGAAGACATCCTGAACCTGCATCGCCTGGACGACGAGCAGCTCGAAGCCCTGCTCGAGCGCCTGGAAAACAGCGAGCTCGACGAGTACGCCGACATCGCCAGCCTGATTGGCGTGGAATTCGACGACAACACCGACTGGGGCCAATTGACTGTGCTCGAGTTGCGCCTCCTGATCAACCTCGCCCTGAACGAATACGAGGCGGCGCATGAACTGGTGGGCGCCTTCCTGCAGTACAACGACAATACGGTCGAGCGCAAACTCTTCTACCAGGCCATGAACGTGGTGCTGGACGTGCTGCTCGACGGCGAGCTGGAACTGGACGATTACGTGTTCAATTTCCGCCGCATGTATGGCGACGCCCGCATGGACGCCGTGCTGGGCTCGGTGGACGGCAGCGTGCGCTTCTTCGGCTTGACGCCGACCAGCATGCAGCTGGAAGGCCTCGACCGCCACCACCGCCTGATCGACAGCTACAAGAAGCTGCACAAGGCGCGGGCGAAGGCGGCTGCAGCGAGCTAGGCTTCCTGCAGCACCTCGGCCGCGGGCAGCCCGGCCACCGGCGCGGGTGTGCCCCAGTACATATTGTTCAGCACCACGACATTGGACGAGGTGCTGTCGACGTGCACGCCGCCGCGCGTGGGGCCCGCGAAGATGTTGGTCGTAATGAGGGTGCGGCTTCCGTAAATATAGGCGAGCTGGATGTGTGCGTAGAACGGACTGGCCGCGTTGCCCCCACTGCGCCGGTTCAGGACGGCACGCGTGCAATTCGAGTCCAGGATATTGCTGGCGATCGTATGTCCGCCCGTGTCCGGTATGCTGCCGGGCGCGCCGCCTCCGTATAGCTGGATCCCGTTGCCCTCGTTGTTGGCGACGCGGTTCCCGTACACGGAGCAGCGCAGGACGCCGTCGTCCAGCCCGATTCCCACGCCTTCGGAACCGTTGTCCAGCGGGCCGCCGTAGTTGTAGTTGAACCTGCAGGTATTGTTCCGGATCGTATGGTCCGACACCGCGCCCGGCCCGGCGGCTGACGACAGCTCGATGCCGCGCCCGTAATAATTCGGACTCGCGGCGCCGCCGTTGGTGTTACAGGTGTTGCCCTCAATGATGAAGGACTTTGCAAAGCCGGTGACGTGAATCCCGAAATTCATGTTGGTACTGCACTCGTTGCTGCTCACGCGGTTGCCGTTTCCGCTGCTGAGGAAGATGCCGCTCAGCATTCCGGTGACGCGGTTGCGATCGAGACGCGCCTCACGGCCGTTGACGAGATAGATGCCGATCGTATTGCGGTTGGCGTTGTAGGTCACGCCAGGCGGCGGAGAGATCCGGTTGCCCTGGATGAGCAGCCTGGTAAACGCGGCGGCGCTGGTATAGGTCTCGCAGCGGATGCCGTGCGATGCGGGCGAGCCGCCGCCCCGATGCAGCACGGTGTTGCCGAGTATCCTGATGTTGTCGATGTTCGTACTGCCGGCCACGAGGATGCCGTGGTTCGCATAGGCGGGACTGCAACTCACGGCGTCCACCGTGCAGCCTGTCATCGTCACCTCGTTTTTTTCGAAGACATAGACCCCGGCGCAGTTCGAGCTGAGCGTGATGTTCTCGAAGTTGCAGCCATTGCCCAGCCAGATGATGGCGACGTCGCTCGCTTCCGGCAAGGCCGGGTTGCGGATGTCGAGATTGCGATAGGTAACGAAATCGCACTCCTGGCCAAAGACGGCAATCGACCCGCCTGCCTGTGGTGTGACGGGACTGCCGGGAAGCAGGATGACCGGCTTGGGCCGCGATGGATCGTCCGAGCCATCGCTGCGATACCAGGCGCCGATGGTGATGCGGGCCAGCCGCGTGCCGCCGGCCGTCAGCCGGAACATGCCTGCATAGGTGGTGCCGCGCTTTTGCAGGTAGGTGTTGCCGGGAGACCAGGTAACGCTGAGCCAGAATTTGAACGGATTGGCGAGCGAACCGTTACCGGGACCGGGACCGGCAGCGCTGGGGTCGATGTAGAAGGTGGCCATGATGTCTTGCCTGTCGTATCGGAAAATGACCTGGCCTGCGCGCCGCCGGTCCGGGTGGCAGGAGGATGAAAGAGGGGAGACCGGCGCTAACAGCTTAGCCAGATCGTCAGCAGAGTCTGTTATGGGGTATCAAGCGCCGCTTGACCCTGTTGGCGCGGGCGTGCCCAGTCACTGGCAGATATCGGGCTTGTTGTACATCGGATGGCGTTGTTCATGATATATTGAAAAAGTTTTCAGAAAGCAACTATAAAAAAGACCACACCCAGGGGAGTTTCCCCATGGTTGCCGCCGAAGACCATGCGCTGACCGGTCGTCTTCGAAAAAGAAAGCTTCTGATGCATCATCTCGCCCCGCACTTGGCCCGTAAGAACTTGATCGAAAAGCCCTGATGGAAACGGTCTTCCTTGTCATCGGTAGCGCGCTTGCACTGGTGTTCATCGTCGTCGGCGTGAGCGCCCTGCGGCGGGGGGCCGCGTCCAGGCACTGGCGCCAGGTACCCGGCACGGTGAACGAGGTGGCGATCGAACGGCACCTCAAGACCGGCGGCGCCGACCGTTTCTCGGCCCGGGTCGACTACAAGTTCGTGTTCGAGGGCAGTAGGCGGCGCGCCAGCCAGGGCTTCGGCCGCACCACCATCGACCGCGACGAGGCGGTCTCCTACGGGCGGCCGTATACGGCCGGACAGGCAGTCGACGTGTTCGTCGATCCGGCCGATCCCCGCAGAAGCACGCTGACCCCCGGCCTGAACTACGGACATCTGGTCACGGTGGCGTTCGGCGCGGTCATGCTGGTGTTCTTCCTGAGCCGCCTGGCAGCCTGAGACCGGGCGAGAGTGATAAACTCTCGCCCTGACCATCGACGTTTCAATAGCCATGACCACCAAAAAACAGCCTCCAGCGGGCAAACCAGAAGGCACGCCTGCGGGCCGCCCCGAGAATCCCTTCATCGACGGCGGCTTCTACGACCGCGTGCGCGACTACACCGAGCGCGACGCCACCTTCTCGAAAGAGCTGAAGGCGATCGGCGACCGCGGCGCGGGCAAGGCGAGCACCGACGCCCGCTTTGCGCCATCGCTGGAACTGCTGCGCGGTGTGGTCAAGAAGGGCGTGTCGCTGAACGACATGCTCGAACGTATCGTGTCGGGCGCCGATTCCGGCCTGTGGGAACCCTGGCTGGCCGCCTACGGCATCGAACTGCGCGGCGTCAGCTACGGCAAGACCGGCCCCCGCAACGCCCGCCTGGCGCTCGACATGAGCCTGAACGCCAAGGCCAATCCGCTGTTCGCCAACGCCGGCGTGCGCAACTGGCGCAGCCTGGTCGCGGAAGACTGCGCCCAGCTGCAGGTGGAAAAGCCGACGGTGGAGACGGCGGCCAAGGCCTATGCGATTTTCTTCCTGGACGCGGCCGAATAAGACCGCGGTACCTCTGACCATATAAAAGGAGCGGCGATGGTGCTCGAGAGTGCGGAACTGTTGATCAAGCCCGGCATGGAAGCCGAATTCGAGGCAGGGGTGCGCCAGGCCACGCCGCTGTTCCGGCGTGCGCGCGGCTGTTCCGGCATGCGCCTGGAACGCGGCATCGAAAACCCGCTCGCCTACCGCCTGCTGGTGCGCTGGGCGACGGTCGAGGACCATAACGTCCACTTCCGCGGCAGCGAGGATTTCCAGGAGTGGCGCCGCCTGGTGGGGCACTGCTTCGACGGCGCGCCGAACGTCAGCCACCTCGAGAGCGTGTTCGAAGGCTTCTGATCAGGCCCGCGCATGTGCGTCAACTACCATCCTCCCACGCCCGGGCAATTCGGCAGCCTCGGCGCCTTCACGGATCTTCCGGCTGATTGGCGCTGGCCGGAGGAAACCTGGAAGGATTACCTCGCCCCGATCGTGCGCGCAGGTAGTGGCGGCCGGCCGCAAGCCTGCCTTGCCAGTTACGGCATGGTCCCGCGGCGCCAGATTCCGCCCGAAATAAAACCCTTCGACACGATGAACGCGCGCGCCGAGTCGCTTGGCGAACGGCGCTCCTTCGCCCCCGCCTGGCGCCGCCTGCAGCTGTGCGCCGTGCCCATGGCCTGGTTCTACGAACCCTGTTACGAAACCGGCCGCGCCGTGCGCCATGCGATCGGCATGGCCGACGAATCGCTGTTCTTTGTCGCCGGCCTCTGGCGCGCCTGGCCGGATGTGGACGGTTCTGTCCAGTTCTCGTTCACCCAGATCACCATCAACGCAGACGAACACCCCCTGATGCGGCGCATGCACAAGCCGGACGACGAGAAGCGTTCCCTCGTGATCCTGCCGCACGAGGATGTGGGCGACTGGCTCGCCTGCAAGGACCTTGAGGTGGCGCGCAGCTTCCTGCGTCATTATCCGGCGGACGGCATGCGCGACTGGCCGGCGCCTGCCGCATCGCGCAAGGTCGTGGAAGTATCGCCGAACCTGGAGCTGTTCTGATCGTTCGACCTGTCCTGACCACCTGGAGAATGCATGAAGCAACTGTCTAGAGGAGAAAGGCTGCCGCTGGCGGCACATGCGCCGGATGGCGTCCTGCAGGCCGGCTTGTCCGCGCGCGGACTGGGGCTCGACTTTGCCTGTTTCGCGCTCGATGCGCAGGGCAAGCTGTTCGACGAGCGCTACATGACCTTCTTCAACCAGAGCGCCAGTCCCTGCGGCGGCGTGCGGGCAGCAGGGGCGGGCGCGGACAAGGATGGCTTCAGCTTCGACCTGAACCGCCTGCCGGGCGGCGTGGAGCGCGTCGTAATCACGGCCAGCATCGACGGCGCCGGCCGCATGTCGCAGCTCGAGTCGGGCCATGTGCGCCTGCTTGGGCGCGACGCCGAGTTCGCGCGCTTCGAGTTCGGCGGTTGCGACTTCAGCGCCGAACAGGCCGTGATGCTGGGAGAGCTGTACCGCAAGGACGGGCAGTGGCGCTTCATGGCCGTCGGCCAGGGTTTCAATGGCGGGCTGGCCGCCCTGGTCGCGCATTTCGGCGCCGATGTCGCGGCGGACGCCCCGGCGCCTGCCGCAACGACCACACCCGCCATCAGCCTGGAAAAGCGCGTCGAGCAGGCTGCGCCGCAGCTGGTCAACCTGGTCAAGTCGGCCGGCGTCTCCCTGGCCAAGGTGGGACTGGACAAGCACCGCGCCAAGGTCTGCCTGGTGCTCGACATCTCCGGCTCCATGAGTGCGCTGTACAAGAAAGGCCAGGTACAGGCCTTCGCCGAACGCATCCTGGCGCTGGGCTGCCGCTTCGACGACGACGGCGAGATCGACGTCTTCCTGTTCGGCCGCAACGTCCACCGCGACGAGCCGATGGACTTGCATAACTTCGGGCGCTACGTCGGCCAGATGATCGAGCGCCACCCGCTCGAAGGCGACACCCGCTACGGCGCGGCGATGCAGGCGGTGCGCCGCCATTATTTTCCCGACGCCGGCGGCGGCGAGCGCAGCACGCCCTGCAAGGCGGCCGTTCCGGTGTACGTGATGTTCGTCACCGACGGCAGTACCTCGGACCAGCCACTGACCGAGCGCCAGCTGCGCTGGGCCAGCCGCGAGCCGATCTTCTGGCAGTTCATGGGGATCGGCAAAGGCAAGAAATCGAAGAACAAGCGCCTCGCCAACTTCGCCGATTCCGACTTCCCCTTCCTGGAAAAGCTCGACGAACTCGATGGCCGCCTGATCGACAATGCCGACTTCTTCGCCGTCGCCAGTCCCGACGAACATTCCGACGCCGAACTGTACGACCTCCTGATGACCGAATACCCGGGCTGGCTGAAACTGGCGAAGCAGCACGCTTTGCTGCCCTGAGATCGCCCCTGCCAGCACGGCGGGTGCGTAACGGTTATCATATTCATCTCATTTGACAGAGGACCCCACCCGCCATGACGACGTCCAGCTACCCAGATACCCGCCTCCTGATCGCCAACGAATGGCTTGACGCCACTGGCGGCAAGACGATCCCCGTGCTGAATCCGGCCACCGGCCAGCCGATCGGCAACGTTGCCCACGCCAGCATCGCCGACCTGGACCGTGCGCTGGCCGCCGCCCAGAAGGGTTTTGAAACCTGGCGCGCCGTCTCCGCGGCCGAACGTGCCGCCACCATGCGCCGTGCGGCCCAGCTGCTGCGCGAGCGCGCCGGCGACATCGCGCGCCTGCTGACGCAAGAGCAGGGTAAACCCCTGGCCGAAGCCAAGGGCGAGATCCTGGCCGGCGCCGACATCATCGACTGGTTCGCCTTCGAAGGCATGCGCGTGTATGGCCGCATCGTCCCGTCGCGCAATCCGGCCGCGCAGCAGCTGGTGCTGAAGGAACCGGTCGGTCCGGTCGCCGCTTTCACGCCGTGGAACTTCCCGATCAACCAGATCGTGCGCAAACTCGCCGCCGCACTGGCGACCGGCTGCTCCTTCCTGTGCAAGGCGCCCGAAGAGACCCCGGCCTCGCCGGCCGCATTGCTGCAGTGTTTTGTCGACGCCGGCCTGCCGCCGGGCGTGGTCGGCCTGGTGTTCGGCGATCCGGCCGAAATCTCCAGCTACCTGATTCCGCATCCGGTCATCCGCAAGGTCACCTTCACCGGCTCGACCCCGGTTGGTAAACAGCTGGCAGCCCTGGCCGGCGCGCACATGAAGCGCGTCACGATGGAGCTGGGCGGCCACGCACCGGTGATCATCGCCGAGGATGCGGACGTCGCGCTGGCAGTGAAAGCCGCCGGCGGCGCCAAGTTCCGCAATGCCGGCCAGGTCTGCATTTCGCCGACCCGCTTCCTGGTGCACAACGCGATCAAGGACGAATTCACCGCCGCTTTCGTCCAGCATGCCGAACGCCTGAAACTGGGCGATGGCCTGCTTGAGGGCACGACGCTGGGGCCGCTGGCCAATGCACGCCGCGTCACCGCGCTGTCGAAAGTGATCGAGGATGCGCAGGCACGCGGCGCGACGCTGGCCACCGGCGGCAAGCGCATCGGCGAGACGGGCAACTTCTTCGCGCCGACGATCCTGGCGGACGTGCCGCTCGACGCGAGCGTGTTCAACGACGAGCCTTTCGGCCCGGTCGCCGCGATCCGCGGTTTCGACAGCCTGGAAGACGCGATTCAAGAGGCCAACCGCCTGCCGTACGGACTGGCCGGCTATGCCTTCACGCGCTCGATCAAGAACGCGCAGATGCTGATGAACCGGATGGAAGTGGGCATGGTCTGGATCAATCAGCCGGCCACGCCGAGCGCCGAGATGCCCTTCGGCGGCATCAAGGATTCGGGCTATGGTTCCGAAGGCGGACCGGAAGCGATGGAGGCTTACCTGAACACCAAGTCGGTGTCGATGGTCGGCGTCTGAGTCGAGCCGGACGAAACAAGAAAAGCCCCTGAGTCAGGGGCTTTTTTTAGGTTCATCACGGATTTCCGGGAAACGCGGCGTGATCTTGAGGAAGAAGAAGTCGCTATCCCGGTAGCCGTAGGCCATCCGTTTCATTACTTTGATACGGTTGTTGATGCCTTCGAGCTGGCCGGTATGCATCGGCCAGCGCAGCCGTGCTGCGATGCCTCGCCAGTAAGGCTTGAGCTTTGCTGCAAACTTTCTGAGCGGTTCGATTCCGCTGTCGCGCGCCATCTTGAGCCAGTTGCGCCAGGCGAGAAGCCACCGCCAGCCGCCCGATGTCTGCCAGAGTTCCTTGAGTGCTGTCTTCATCACGTACACCGTCATTAAGGCCTGGTTGGCGGCAAGCAGCTCGTCCAGATTAGCCTGCTGGGCTGGCGGGACGTTTTCCCGGTTGCGCAGCAAAAGCCAACGAGAGCGCTTGACGACTTTGCGCTGAGGGCGGTCGTCGCGCAGGCGGTTTGCCTCGTCGACCCGTACCCGGTCGATCACCTCACGGCCGTACTTGGCAATGACGTGAAACAGATCGTAGACCACGCGCGCCTTCGGGCATTGCTGCTGTACTTCCAGGTCAAAAGCGGTATTCATGTCCATTGCGACGGCTTCGATGTTGGCGCAGCGGTCGGGGCCGAGCCATTCGAAGAACGGACGGATGGCCTCGCGGCTGCGGCCCTCGCCGACCCACAGTACCCGCCGGCTGTCCGCATCGAGCACGACAGTGGCGTAACGATGCCCCTTGAACAGCGCGAATTCATCCATGACAAGCCGCGTTGGCTGCGCTGCGGGCAAAGCAGCCAGTTCACGTTCGAGCTTGGCACGCTCGATAGTGCGCACCGTCTCCCAGTGCAGCTGCGCCAGTTTGCACACGTGGGCAACTGGAAGCTTCTCGCACCACAAGCCGACAAACTCGGCCAGGGAGCGGGTCACCCGGGCATGGCGATCGAGCCACGCCACGCGCTCGACCCTGGTGCCGCATGTGCTGCATTTCAGACGACGCAGTGGCACCCGCAGCCGTACCGGCTTACCCTGCATCGGCAGCTCTCGGATGATGCGCGTCGCGCCATCGTGCACCTGGTAGCAATGCACGCCGCACCCGCCACAGACCATCGCTGCGCTCGCATCCCGCCGCAGCGTAATCCACACGACATCGTCCTTCACATCCAATTTGGTAGCGGTAAAGCCTTCCCAGAACGGGAGGCTGAGACTATGATCTGGCATGAGAGCGGTAGGTTGAGTTGGTTGGGTTTGGTCGCACAAACACAATAACTCTTCCTTACCGCTCTCTTGCGTTTACAACACGGTCATCCCGGAAATCCGTGATGAACCTTTTTTTATGGGCTCGTGCAGGGGAGGCTAGGCACCGCCGACCAGGGGAATCACGCCGAAGACGACTGCGGCTGCGAGCATCACCAGCGCGGCCGTGATCGACCAGAGCAGGGTATAGCGCTGGTGGTCGCCGAATTCGACTTCCGACAGGCCGACCAGCAGATAGGTCGACGCCACCAAAGGGCTGAGCAGGTGGACCGGCTGGCCGATGATCGCGGCGCGGCCGATTTCGGCGGCGCTGATGCCGTACACGGCGGCCGCTTTGGCCAGGATCGGCACGATGCCGAAGTAAAAAGCGTCGTTCGAAATGAAGAAGGTGAAGGGGATGCTGAGTACGCCCGTGACGATGGCCAGGTAAGGACCCATCCATTCCGGCACGCCGGCAATCACGCTGTTGGCGATCGCATCGACCATCTTGGTGCCTTGCAGGATGCCGACAAAAATGCCGGCGGCGAAAATCAGCGACACGACCGGCAGCACGTTGGCCGCATGCGAGGCGATGCGCTCCTTTTGCTCCTGCAGGCCGGGATAGTTGATCATGATGGCGATCGCGAAGAAGATCATGAACAGCACCGGCAGCGGCAGGGCGCCCGTGATCAGGAGGCCCATCAGGGCGGCGGTGAGGAGGAAGTTCACCCAGATCAGCCTGGGACGCGCGATGCTCGCGTCGAGGCTCGGCAGGTCCGGTCCGGCGCCGCCGTCGAAGCTGGCGGCCGAACCGGTGATGGCGGCGGACGCAGCGCCGCGGCTCCCCGGCAGTGCATGCACATTGTTTTCCCGGCCTGCGGCGGCATAGGGCGCGGCGATCTGGCCGGTGGTGCCGTCCATCTTGGCCGCGACGGCGAAGTCGGCGTAGGCAGGCTGCTGCGCCGCGGCTTTCTGGGCCTTGGCTTGCGGCGCCAGCGTGACCGTGCCGATCCGCTTGCGCTCCTTCATGCCCAGCATGTAGGCGACGAACAGCACCCAGACCGAGGTGACGGCCATCGGCAGGATCATCGGCACGAAGATGTCGCTGACCTCGACGCCCAGGGCGCTGGCGGCGCGCGCCGTCGGGCCGCCCCAGGGCAGGATGTTGAAGACGCCGCCGGCCAGCATGATCACGCAGGCCAGGATCAGGCGGCTCATGCCGAGGCGTTTATACAGCGGCAGCATGGCCGACACCGTGATCATGTAGGTGGTGGCGCCGTCGCCGTCGAGCGAGACGAACATCGCCAGCACCGCGGTGCCGACCACGATTTTCATCGGGTCGCCGCCGACGACTTTCAGGATCTTGCGCACCACCGGGTCGAACAGGCCGGCGTCGATCATGATGCCGAAATAGAGGATGGCGAACATCAGCATGACGCCGGTCGGCGCCAGGCTCTTGATCCCGGCGAGCATCATGGGGCCCAGTTCGGCGCCGAAGCCGCCGATCAAGCCGAAAGCGATCGGCACGACGATCAGCGCCACCAGCGCCGGCAGGCGCTTGGTCATGATCAGGAACATGAATACGACGACCATCGAATAGGCCAGGGCGGTCAACATTGTCGTTCTCCTGACAGGTGCTCGACCTGTCTGCATCGGGGCCCGTGAGGCCCGTCGTTGGTTGGTGCGAATGCGCGTGGATTGCCAGGCCAGGCCCGCGCCATGCGGAACCGGGCGCGAAACGGCTCAGGCCAGCGCGGTCAACGAAACCAGTGGACGGTGAGGGAACGGCCGGGGGAGTGCGGCGCCGCAAGGGCGCGCGGGGGCAGGGTGCTGCATGGTGTCTCCGGCTGTTGTCATCGTGATGCTGCTTTGTTTGCATCGACTATAGGCGCGCCAGCCTTTCAATCAGCTTTCAGTGCGTGCGGGACGCGGCGCCTCGTGCGGGAACAGCACGCTCACTTTCAGGCCACCGCTTCCCTCGGCCGCGCCCAGGGAGAGGGTGGCGCCGTGCAGCTGGGCGATGTCGCGCACGATCGCCAGCCCGAGGCCGGTGCCGCCCGGATTGGCGTCCATCGTCGCCTGGGCGCGATAAAACGGAGTCAGCACCTTGTCGTAGTCGGCCGGATCGACTCCGGGGCCGCTGTCGAGTACTTCGAGCAGCACGCCCGGCGCCTGGCGGGCGACGCGCAGCAGCACGCTGCCGCCGGGCGGGGTGTAGCGGATCGCGTTGTCGGCCAGGTTCGAGACCAGCTCGTGCAGCAGCAGGGCCTGGCCATTGACGACGGTGTCCTCGCCGTCCGCCGCTTCCAGGGCCAGGTCGATCCCTTTCTGCACCGCCGGCAGGGCCAGCTCCAGCCCGACCTGTCCGGCGATTTGGGCCAGCGAAACCGGCCCCGTGTCGCCGCTGCCGCTGCCATGCTCGATCCGCGCCAGCATCAGCAGGCGGTTGGCCAGGTGGATGGCCGAATCGGTGGTGCCGGCGATCGCCCCGACAATCGCGCGCATGGCGGCGGGGTCGTTTTCGCGCAGGGCCAGTTCGGCCTGGGTCTTGAGCACCGCCAGCGGGGTGCGCAACTGGTGCGAAGCGTCGGCGATGAAGCGGCGCTGGCTGGCGATCAGGTGCTGCAGGCGCGCCATGGTGCCGTTCATCGCCGCCACCAGCGGGCGCACTTCCTTGTGCACCAGGGCTTCGTCGATGTTCGACAGGTCGGACAAGGCGCGCGTCTCGACCTCGTTCTTCAGTCGCATGAGCGGGCGCAGCACGAGGCGCACCGCGAACCACACCAGGCTGGCCACCGCCAGCACCAGCAAGGCCTGGCGCAGCAGCGTATTGACGAGGATGCGGCGGGAGAGAGCGCGGCGCGCGTCGAGTGTTTCGCCGACCTGGATCAGGGCGATGCCGCGCATCGAATCGTCGTAGACCGGCTGCAGCAGGGCCGCGATGCGCACCCGCTCGCCGTTGTAGTCGGCGTGGTAGAAGCGCACCAGGGCCGGATACAGGTCGCTGCGCGGCACGTCCTTCGGCACTGCCGGCAAGTCGCCATAGCCGGACACGGTTTCGCCGCGCAAGCCGGTCACTTTGTAGTAGATCCGCCCCAGGGTGTCGGTCTCGAAGCTGTCGAGGGCGACATAGGGCACGTCGGCCGCCACCTTGCCGTCCTTGACCGAGACCCGTTCGGCCAGCGCGCGCGTGGAGGACAGCAGCGAGCGGTCGTAGGCGACGTCGGCCGCCTCCAGCGCATCGCGGTAGAGCGAGACCGCGTTCAGGCCGACCAGCAGTATCAGCGGCAGGATCAGCCAGCGCAGCAGCTCGCCGCGCAGGCTGCCGAGCGGCTTGGCGCCGGCTGCCATGGCGCCGGCGCGGCGCCGCAGGAAAGCAGGGAGGGCCATGGGATGCCGGGTCCTAGGCGGGCGGGCGTTCCTGCAGCAGGTAACCGATCCCGCGCAGCGTGACGATGGCCGCGCCGCCTTCGGGACGGCGTTCGAGTTTTTTTCGGATGCGGTGGATATACAGCTCGATGGCGTCGAGGTTGACGTCGTCGTTCAGCGCAAAGACTTCGTCGAACAGCTTTTCTTTCGAGAGCGCGCGGCCCGGACGCGCGATCAGGGCTTCGAGCACGGCGTGCTCGCGCGGCGTCAGGGCCAGCGGCTCGCCGCAATACTGAAACATGCGCGAGACGGTGTCGAAGCCGAGCTGGCCGCAGCGGTGCACCAGCGCCTCGTTGCCGCTGCGCCGGCGCAGCAGCGCCTTTACGCGCGCTTCCAGTTCGGCCAGCTCGAAGGGCTTGGCCAGGTAGTCGTCGGCGCCCAGGTTCAGGCCTTGCACTTTTTCTTCGACCCCGCCGCGGGCGGTCAGGATCAGGACCGGCGTGCCGCCCCGCGCGCCGCCGCGCGCACGCAGGCGGCGCAGCACGTCCAGCCCGTCCATCTTCGGCAGGGTCAGGTCCAGGATCACCAGTGCATAGTCCTGGGTATGCAGCAGGGCGTCGGCATCGGCGCCGGTGGCCGCGCATTCGACGGTGAGGTTGGCGTCGCCCAGGGCTTTCGACACCCAGTGCGACAGCTCGACGTGGTCTTCGACTAACAGGATTCTCATCGCGCCAGTGTAAGCGCAAAGCGCCCGGTTCGGAAAGGTCGGGGGAGCGCGGCAGTCGCCAGCGCGCTATGATGTGGAGCATGAACCTACTGCGCGCCCTCCTGGCTTTCCTGCTGCTGGCCTCCTTCGCACCGTTTGCCGCCGCCCTGGCGCAGCCGGACGCGCAATGCCTGATTCCGTCCAAGCCGGGCGGCGCGATGGACCTCACCTGCAAGCTGGTGCGCAAGGGGATGGCCGGCACGCCGGGCGTCCCCGAGCTCAAGCTCAGCTACATGCCCGGCGGCGTCGGCGCCGTTGCCTGGCGCACCATGGTGTCGCAGCGCCGCGGCGAACCGAATACGCTGGTGGCGTTTTCCGGCGGCTCGGTCTTGAACCTGGCGCTTGGCAAATTCGGCAAGGCCGAGGTGGGCGACGTGCGCTGGGTCGCGGCCTTCGGCGCCGACTACGGCATGATCGCGGTGCGCGCCGATTCGCCTTACCGCACGCTCGGCCACCTGGTCGCGGCGCTGAAACTCGATCCGCAGCGGGTCCTGATCGGCATGTCCGGCACCGTCGGCAGCCAGGACTGGATCAAGATGGCGATGCTGGCGCGCCTGGCCGGCATCGATCCGCGCAAACTGCGCTTCGTCGCCCTGGAGGGCGGCGGCGAGCAATTCGTCGCGATGCAGGCGGACCACGTGCAGGCGATCTCCGGCGATACCTCCGAAGCCCTGCTGTATTCCGGCGACGGCAAGGTGCGGGTGCTGGCGGTGCTGTCCGAACGGCGCCTGCCCGGCGTGCTGGCCACGGTGCCGACCGCGCGCGAGCAGGGTTTCGACGTGGTGTGGCCGGTCACACGCGGGGTCTGGATGGGGCCGGGCGTGCCTGAGGCCGACTACCGGCGCTGGGTCGCGGCCTTCGCGCGCATGGAAGCCAAGCCCGAATTTGCCCGCATGCGCGAACAGGCCGGGCTGTATCCATTTTTCCTGACCGGCGACGCGCTGGCGGCCTACGTGAAAAAGGCGGTCGTGGACTACCACCGCCAGGCCACCCAGTTCAAGCTGGTGCGCGAGCGCTAGGCGCGGCTACAGCAGGAAGCTGCGCGCGCCCGTCCCGCTCAGCGCGGGTGCGCCGCCCGTTTCGTCCTTGAGTCCGATGCCGGTAAGCTGGCGCTTGCGGGCTTCACCCAACAGGTAATGCAGCTTGCCCGCCGCCTCCTCGAAGCCCAGCCCGGCCGGCCTGACGTTCGAGATGCAGTTGCGGCGTTCGTCCGTCAGGCCCACGCGCGGCGCCCAGGTGAGGTAGAGACCCATGCTGTCGGGCGAACTCAGGCCCGGCCGCTCGCCGATCAGGACCACGACCATTTTCGCGCCGAGCAGCTCGCCGACCTCGTCGCCGACCGCCACGCGGCCCTGCTCGACGATGGCCAGGGGCGCCAGCGTCCACGATTCCGCTTTCAGGCGCGCATGCAGGGCCTGCAGCAGCGGCGCGGCATGCTGGTTGATGCCGAGCGCGGACAGGCCGTCGGCAACGACGATCGCCAGATCGAAAGGACCTGCGCCGGCCTTGTTGCGGGCTGCGAGCAGGGTGCGCGAGGGCGCATCCAGCCTGCGTCCGAGATCGGGGCGTTGCAGGTAGACGTTGCGGTCCTGCGCGGCGCTGTGCAGCAGCAGCGGGGCGGCGGCTCCCGGCCAGGCTTGCGCGAGCGCGCCGGCCAGGCCGGCGCTGTCGAGTGCTTCGTGCACGGCGTCGCGCGCACGCGCATGCGCCAGCTGGAAGTCGAGCTGGGCGCCGGTCAGCTGGCTGACGCCGCTGTGCCCGAGCGCGATGCGGGCCGCCGTGAACTGGCGCAGGGCCTGCCAGGGATCGCGTTTTTCGGAGATATCGGTCATGGCAGCGCCTTCAGGACAGCTGCAGCAGCGCGCGCTGGAAGGGCGCCGGCAGCGTGCGGCCCAGGGTCGCCCGGGCGTCGTTCGTAAAAATGCCCATGCCGCGCAGCCAGGCGAGGAACTCCGGCGCCGGCTCCAGGCCGAGTATGCGCCGCGCATACAGGGCGTCGTGGAAGGAGGTGGTCTGGTAGTTCAGCATGATGTCGTCCGCGCCGGGTATGCCCATCACGAAGCTGCAGCCGGCCGCCCCCAGCATCGTCAGCAGCACGTCCATGTCGTCCTGGTCGGCTTCGGCGTGGTTGGTGTAGCAGACGTCCACGCCCATCGGCAGGCCGAGCAGCTTGGCACAGAAATGGTCTTCCAGGCCGGCGCGGATGATCTGCTTGCCGTCGTAAAGGTATTCCGGCCCCATGAAGCCGACCACCGAATTGACCAGCAGCGGCTGGAAGGCGCGCGCCACCGCATACGCCCGGGCCTCGCAGGTCTGCTGGTCGAGGCCGTGGTTGGCGTTGCTCGACAGCGCGCTGCCCTGGCCGGTCTCGAAATACATCAGGTTCTCGCCCAGCGTGCCGCGTGTGAGCGACAGGGCGGCCGCGCGCGCCTCCGTCAGCAGCGCCAGGTCGACCCCAAAACTGGCGTTGGCCGCCTGGGTGCCGGCGATCGACTGGAACACCAGGTCGACCGGCGCCCCGCGTTCGATGGCGGCCATGGTGTTGGTCACATGGGTCAGCACGCAGGACTGGGTCGGGATCGCATAGCGGCTGATGATGTCGTCCAGCATCCGGACAAGATTGACCACTTGCGCCACATTGTCGGTGGCCGGGTTGATGCCAATGACGGCGTCGCCGCTGCCGTACATCAGGCCGTCGAACAGGCTCGCCGCGATGCCGGAGGCGTCATCAAGCGGGTGGTTCGGCTGCAGGCGCGTCGAAAGCGTGCCGGCCAGGCCGATCGTGCTGCGAAAGCGGGTGACGACGCGGCACTTGCGCGCGGCCAGCACCAGGTCCTGGATGCGCATGATTTTCGACACGGCGGCCGCCATCTCGGGCGTGATGCCGGGGGCAATGCGGGCCAGTGCCGCTTCGTCGGCTTCGTCGCCCAGCAGCCAGTCGCGAAAGTCCCCGACGGTCAGGTGGCGGATCGGCGCGAAGGCCGCCGCGTCATGCGTGTCGAGGATCAGGCGCGTGACTTCGTCAAGCTCGTACGGCACCACGGCCTCGTTCAGGAAGGTGGTCAAGGGCAGGGCACTGAGTGCCATCTGCGCAGCCACGCGTTCCTCGGCGCTGCCCGCCGCCACGCCGGCGAGGAAGTCGCCGGAACGCGCCGGGGATGCCTTGGCCAGCAGCGCGCGCAGGTCCGCGAAGATATAGGTACGGCTGCCGACCAGGTGGGTAATCCGGCTCATGGGGTGCTCCTTCACAGGCGCAAGAAGTCTGCATCAGCCACGATCCTGCCACAATTCTGGCCCGGCTTGATAAACAGTTGGGTGCGGCCCAACCAGCGGGCGTGAATTGTTGGCCGCGGCACGACGGTCGGCGTGGCCGGGAAAGGCGCCAGCCCCGGGCACATGGCCTGGCACGGTCGATGCATGGCAGGGTGCGAGCGCAGGCAGCAAGCTCATTCCCAACCAAGCATTTACATCGAGGAGAACGATCATGAAAACGTTAGTCATCAAGGACCTGGCGGTCACCCCCACGGCAGCACACGAGCAAGGCGGCGCAGCACGTACGCTGTCGCGCGCGGAAATGGAAAGGGTAGGGGGCGGGCGCGCCATCTCCGTGCTGGTCGACGGCCGCCCCGGCGGCGTGGTCGACGATTTCCAGCTGCAGATGGCGATCTTCAAGGGCGATATCGGCGTCACCGTCGTGTGAGTTGAAGCCGTGTGCAGATAGTCCGGCCACAAGCCTGCTGCGGCGGGCTTGCCGGCCGCTTTCATCCCCGCCGTCCTGACAGGTGCCATTTGCTTGCTTTTTGGGCCACAATGGGCTCGTTGACCCAAGGAGGAAGCGGATGCGTGATGCAATCATCGTCGGTGGCGGCCATAACGGCCTGGTCTGCGCTTTCTACCTGGCCCGCGCCGGCTTGAAGGTGACCGTGCTCGAAGCCCGAGGGGTCGTCGGCGGCGCGGCGGTCACCGAGGAATTCCATCCCGGCTTTCGCAACTCGGTGGCAGCCTACACCGTCTCCCTGCTCAACCCGAAAGTCATCCACGACATGGACCTGGCCGCGCATGGCCTGCGCGTCGTCGAGCGGCCGCTCTCCAACTTCCTGCCCACGCAGGACGGGCGCTACCTGAAGATCGGCGCCGGCCGCACCCTTGCCGAAGTCGCCAAATTCTCCCAGCGAGATGCCGACCGCCTCGACGCCTATGGCCGGCACCTCGACGAGGCCGCGGACCTGCTGCGCGAACTGGTGCTGCAAACGCCCCCCAACCTGGGGCAGGGCAGCTGGCTCACGGCGCTGCCCGAATTGATCAAGGCGGGTAAGCTTGGCAACCGCATGCGCAAGCTGTCGCTGTCGAACCAGCGCGAACTGCTCGACCTGTTCACCAAATCGGCCGGCGACTACCTGGACGGCTGGTTCGAGAGCGCGCCGATCAAGGCGGCGTATGGTTTCGACAGCGTGGTGGGCAATTACGCCAGTCCGTACTCGCCGGGATCTGCCTATGTGCTGCTGCACCACGTGTTCGGCGAAGTCAATGGCAAGAAGGGCGCCTGGGGCCACGCGATCGGCGGCATGGGCGCGATCACGCAGGCGATGGCGAAGGCCGCCCAACAGCTCGGCGTCGAGATCCGTACCGATTGCGCGGTGGACGAAGTGTTGCTGGAAAAAGGGCGCGCGACCGGCGTCGTTACCGCCAAGGGCGAACGCCTGAACGCCCGGGTGGTCGTGTCGAACCTGAACCCGCGCCTGCTGTACACCAAGCTGGTGGACCCGGCCGCGCTGCCCGACGACTTCCTGCGCCGCATGCAGGCCTGGCGCTGC
Organism: Massilia sp. FBCC-B171; assembly: GCF_059134155.1. Lineage (NCBI taxonomy): Bacteria > Pseudomonadati > Pseudomonadota > Betaproteobacteria > Burkholderiales > Oxalobacteraceae > Massilia > Massilia sp. FBCC-B171. The sequence continues at coordinate 2,467,103 of NZ_CP101443.1, forward strand.
GGCTCCGGCAGCTTCCGCATGAACGTGGCGCTGTCGGAGCTGCCCAGCTTCAGCTGCCTGCCGGGCCGGGAGGCCGCCGAGCACCACGGCAGCGGCATCATCATCGCGCCCAGCCTGCAGTACATGGAGCGCGCCTACCACGACGCGCGCAGCTTCGGCTGGTCGCGCGAGCCGATCGTCGAGGTTTTGATTCCTTCGACACTAGATCAAACACTTGCGCCGCCCGGCCAGCACGTGGCCAGCCTGTTCTGCCAGCACGTCGCACCCCAGCTGCCCGACGGCGCGAGCTGGGACGACCACCGGGACGAGGTGGCCGACCTGATGATAGCGACGGTCGACCGGCATGCGCCGGGATTCAGATCTTCCGTACTCGGGCGCCAGATCATGAGCCCGCTGGACCTCGAGCGCACCTTTGGCCTGGTGGGCGGCGATATCTTCCACGGCGCGCTCGGGCTGGATCAGCTGTTCGCGGCGCGCCCGATGCTGGGGCATGCGGATTATCGCGGGCCGGTGGCAGGGCTATATACCTGCGGCTCGGGGACGCATCCGGGCGGCGGCGTCACAGGGGCGCCGGGCCATAACGCAGCGCGCGAGGTGCTGAAGGACTTTGCAAACCCGAAGAACCCGGTGCGCAGCCGCCGGGAAGAGGCTAGCGCGCCGTAAGGCAGGCTCAGCCGACCTCGGCCTGTCCGAAATACCCATACTGCAGGCTTGCGGCAATCCGCCGCGCCACCAGCATGAACTCGTCCGCCACCTCCGGCGCGAACAATCTGCGCACATGCGTCTCGAACAGCGCCAGCCAGCGCCGGAAATGCGCCATCTCGACGCCCTGGATCTGCATGTGCTTGCCGAAGACATTGCCCTTGAATTCGCCGCTGGCCAGCATGACGGAGCACCAGAAGTCGACCATGCGCCCCAGGTGCGGTTCCCAGTGGTCCTTGATGGCGCCGGTGAAGATGGGCGCCAGCAGCGCGTCCTGGCGGATGTCGGTATAAAAATCGTTGACGAGCGTGATGATCGACGCGCGGTTCAGTTCGGAGTACATGGTGTGCGGTGTGTTTCGAGGTGAGGGCAGCGCCGACATTGTGCCAGAAGCAGCAGGCCAAGGCCGCCAATACTGCCGGTTACAAAACGTTTGTGCCAAGCTTGTTAAGTTGTTATCCTCTGGGAAACTTTAGCGGCAGCCGGCCGCGAACAAGCACAGGGGATCGGGATGAAAAGACGGGAACTGCTGGGAGCTTCGATGTCCGCCGCGCTGCTGCAAGCGGCGCTGCCTGCCGCGGCGCTGGCCAAAGGCGCGGAGAAGGGACCCAGCCTCGGGCGCGCCCGTCCCGGCACGCCGGGATGGCCGGCCGCCAAGGAATGGCAATCCTTGCGCACCCAAACCGGCGGCCGCCTGCTGGCCCTGAGCCCGCCCTTCGCCCGCGGCCAGAGCGAAGCCGTGCGTGCCGAGGCGCTCGCCGGCCTGAAGAACCCGTACTACATCGGCGACAACCCGGCGCTGACCCAGACCAGCGGCTGGCAGGACGCCTGGACCTCGCGCGCCAGCGCCTATGCGGTGGCCGCGCGCGATGCTGCGGACGTGGCCGCCGCCGTGAAATTCGCGCGCCGCCACAACCTGCGCCTGGTGGTCAAGGGCGGTGGCCACAGCTACTTCGGCGCCTCGAACGCCCCCGATTCGCTGCTGGTCTGGACCCGCAAGATGAACAAGGTCACGATGGTCGACTCGTTTGTTGCGCAAGGCTGCCCGCAAGCGTCGAGCCAGAGCGCCGTGCACGTCGGCGCCGGCGCCATGTGGGCCGATGCCTATGCCGAGGTCACCACGCGCGGCGGGCGCTACGTGCAGGGCGGCGGCTGCACCACGGTCGGGGTGGCGGGGCTGGTGTCGGGCGGCGGCTTCGGCAATTTTTCAAAGGGCTTCGGTACGGCCGCGGCCAGCCTGATCGAGGCCGAAGTCGTGACCGCCGATGGCGAAGTGCGCATCGCCAACGCCTGCACCAATCCCGATTTGTTCTGGGCGCTCAAGGGCGGCGGCGGCGGCAGCTTCGGCGTGATCACGCGCCTGACCCTGCGCACGCATGCGCTGCCGGCCTTCTTCGGCGCCGTGTTCGGCGAGATCACGGCAGCCAACGGCGAGGCCTGGCGCGCGCTGGTGGCGCGCTTCGTCGAGTTTTACCGCACCAGCCTGTTCAACGAACACTGGGCCGAGACCGTCACGCTCAAGGATGGCAAGACGCTCAAGCTGGGGATGGTGTTCCAGGGGCTGGACCAGGCCCAGGCACAGGCAGCATGGGCGCCGTTCTTCGCCTGGGTGCGCGAGCGCAAGGATTACAGCGTTGCCGAGCCGGCCGTGATGGCTATTCCCGCGCGCCACTTTTGGGACCCGCAGTTCTTCCAGAAGCATGCGCCCGGCCTGACGACGGTGGACGGGCGTGCCGGCGCCTCGCCCGACCACCATTTCTGGACCGGCGACGGCGAACAGGCGGGCTGGTTCATCCACGGTTACCAGTCTGCCTGGCTGCCCGCCAGTCTGCTCGCGCCTACGCAGCAGGCGCTGCTGGTCGATTCGCTGTGCGCGGCCGCTGCCCAGTGGGACCTCGCGCTGCATTTTAATAAGGGCATCGCCGGCGCGCCGAAGTGGGCAGTCGATGCGACGCGCGACACGGCGATGAACCCGGCGGTCGTCGATGCGTTCGCGTTGGCGATCATCGCCGGCGGCGGCGGACCAGCGTTTCCCGGCATGCCGGGCGCGGCGGTCGACGAGGGGCGCGCGCGCCGCGCCGCGACACGCATCCGCGGCGCGATGGACGCATTGCTGAAAGCGGCGCCCGAGGCCGGTGCCTATGTCTCGGAAAGCGACTACTTCCAGCCGCGCTGGCAGCAGGCTTACTGGGGTGGCAACTACGCGCGCCTGGCGCGCATCAAGGCGGCGGTCGATCCGGACGGGCTCTTCGTCGTTCACCATGGCGTGGGCAGCGAGGGCTGGAGCGCGGACGGCTTCACCAGGGTCAAGCCTGGCTGAACCGGGCCGGCCTGCCGTCCATGGAACAAATCTCCGGCCTGGGAGTCCCATGCATAGGGGGATAGACGCCGAGGAGATGGTATGGCCGGGATCGTTCGCATCGACGATGAAGTCATCGATACCGATTACTTCATCCGAACTTTGAAACTCACCGGGCAGTTCGAGGGACTTGTCGAGCAGCTGGTGCGCGAGAAGCTGACCGTGCACGCAGCGAAAAAGCAGGGCCTGCAGATTGCGCCGCAAGACATCCAGGAGCGGGCCGACCAGTTCCGCCGCATCCAGGGCCTGCACCGGGCCGCCGACATGAACCATTACCTCGACGCGCTCGGGGTGAGCCTGGACGAATTCGAAGACTTCGTCACCGACGGCCTGTACCACGAAAAGATGATGGAACAGGTCTGCAGCGAGAAGGCGGTCGAGCAGTACTTCAAGCTCAACTCGCCGCGCTTCGACAGCGTCGAGATCAGCCATATCGTGCTCGACTCGGAAGGCAAGGCCAAGGAGATGATGTCGGCGCTGGCGGACGATCCGGACAGCTTCGCCGAGATGGTGAACGAGCACTCGGTGGGCGAAGCGCGCGAGAACGGCGGGGTGATCGGCAAGGTGCTGCGCGGTTCGCTGCGGCCCGACCTGGAGGCGCGCGTCTTCAATGCCGCGCCCGGCGACTTGCTGGGGCCTTTCCCTTCGAGCGACCGCACGCTCTACGAAATCTTCGCCGTCAACGCCAAGTACCCGGCCACGCTCGACGAGGAAACGGCGGTCGAGGTGCGCCGCCTGCTGCGCGAGGAATGGCTGGCCGCGCGGGCCCAGGAGCACATCATCGAAACCGTCACGGCGCGCTGAGCAAAGACAGGCCGCCCGAACGACGCGCTGACCGGCAGTCAACCACATGGAAACCTCAGCGCAACAGCGCCAGGCATCGAGCGAGTTCCTGGCCTCGGTCGAAATCCTGTCCGTCTTCACGCCGGAAGAGCTGGACCAGCTTGCGGAAAGCATCGAAACGCGCACCTATGCCTTCGGCGACGCCATCTGCAGCGCCGGCGACGCGGCCGAGGGCCTGTACGTCATCAAGTCGGGCTCGGTGCGCGTGTTCGGCGAAGAGCACGGCAAGGAAATCAGCATGGGGGTGCGCAAAACCGGCGAGGTATTCGCCGAAGTGGCCATGCTGCGCCCCTACCGGCATGAACTGTCGGCGCGCGCCGCCCTCAAGACCGAACTCTGGTTCATTCCGCGCACTGCAATCGAACCCGCCATCGCCCGCAACAGCGCGGCGCTCGACTTCATCAACAACTATGTGGCGATCAGCTCGGCCGGCGGCCTGGTGGCGCGCCTGTTCGACCTGCGCGGCAAGGTGAGCAAGCCCGAGCTGGAAGAATTCGTGCGCAGCGTCGGCGTCAAGCGGGTCGGCGCCGGCAAGGAGATCCTCAAGCAGGACGCGCGCGACGACCGGCGCCTGTACGTGGTGCGCCAGGGCCAGGTGCGCGTGGTCTATCACGACGGCGCCGACGAGTATGTGCTGGCCACGCTCGGTCCCGGCGAGATCTTCGGCGAAAAAGCCTGCCTGATGCGCCAGGAGCAGCCGGCCCAGGTGGTGGCGGCCTCCGAAAGCGTCCTGCTCGTCATCCCGGAAAAATCGGCCCATTTCATCCTTGAGCGCAATGCGAAATTTCGCGAGGTGATCGAGGAGCGCGTGCGCTTCTTCGAGCGCGAACTGCATCGCCAGAAGCGGCTGGCCGAGCGCCGCAAGCGCCCCGTCATCCTCGACCTGGCCTCTACCCCGAAGGCCGGCGAAAAGATCATCAAGCGCTTTGCCCTGGTCGAACAGGCCGAGGAGATGGATTGCGGCGCAGCTTGCTTGGCCATGCTGTGCCGCCACTACGGCATCAACATGACGCTCGGTAAGCTGCGCGAGCTGGCCAACGTGACCACGCAGGGCGCGACGCTCGACAGCCTGGCGCGCGCGGGCGAGGCCCTGGGCTTCGGGGCGCGCGGCGTGCAATGCACCTTCGACGCGCTGCTCGGCTTCGAGCTGCCTTTCATTGCGCACTGGGAGGGCTACCACTACGTCATCGTGTATGGCGTCTCGCCGAACCAGGTGTGGATGGCCGACCCGGCGGTGGGCTTTCGCAAGATGAGCGTGGAGGAGTTCGAGCGCGGCTGGAGCGGCACCTGCCTCGTCTTCACGCCGGGGCAGCAGCTGGTGCAGCTGGAAGCGGCACGCTCGCCCTGGCTGCGTTTTGTCAGCTACCTGCAGCCCTACCGCAAGATCCTGCTGCAGCTTTTTCTGGCTACCTTCGTCATCCAGATGCTGGGCATCGTGCCGCCGATGATCATCCAGAACATCCTCGACGGCGTGCTGGTGCACCAGAACATCGGCCTGCTGCACTTGCTGATCCTGGGCTTGGTGATTTCCACCGTGTTCAGCCAGATCATGTCGACCCTGCGCGCCTATCTGTCGAACTACATGGTGCGCAACCTCGACTTTTCGATGATGGCGCAGTTCTTCAAGCACACGATGTCACTGCCGTATTCCTTCTTCGCCAAGCGCAAGACGGGCGACATCCTGGCCCGCTTTTCCGAAAACCAGACCATCCGCGCCTTCCTCACCGAGTCGACGGTGACCACCTTGCTCAACCTGCTGATGGTCTTCATTTATTTCACCATCCTCTTCCTCTACAACGTCAAGTTGACGCTGCTCCTGATCGGCTTCGTCATTCCGATCATCGCGCTCACCGTGCTGGTGACCCCAAAAATCAAGGACTACGCGCGCGAGGTGTTCAACGTCTCGACCGACGCCCAGTCCTTCCTGATGGAGGCGCTGGGCGGCATCGAGACCATCAAGGGCATGGGCAGCGAGCGCCCGGTGCGCCTGAAATGGGAAAAGAAATACGTCAAGGCGCTCGAGATGCAGTACCGCGCCCAGTCCTTCAATATCCTGGTCGGCCTGGCCAGCCAGATTCTCAATTCGGCCACCACCATCGTGATCCTGTGGGCGGGCGCCACCCTGGTGCTGGCGCGCGAGCTCACCATCGGCCAGCTGATGGCCTTCAATGCCCTGATGGGCAGCGTGCTCGGGCCCCTGATGGGACTGGTCGGCCTGTGGAGCCGCATGGCCGACGCCACCGTCGCCATGGAGCGCCTGGGCGACGTGCTCGATATCGAACCCGAGCAAAAGCCGGCCGATCTCGCCTCGCGCGTGGTGCTGCCCGACCTGCAGGGCGAACTCAGGTTTGAATCCATGTATTTCCGTTACGGCGGCGAGGATACGCCCTGGGTGCTGGAAGACATCAGCATCGAGATCAAGCCGGGCGAGCTGGTCGCGGTGGTCGGGCGCAGCGGCTCGGGCAAGACCACGCTGGCCAAGCTGCTGGTCGGCTTCTATCCGCCCAGCGATGGCAAGATTTTTGTCGACGGCTACGACATGAGCGTGATCGACAAGGATTACTACCGGGCGCAAGTGGGCTATGTCATGCAGAGCAACCTGCTGTTCTCGGGGACGATTGCCGAGAACATCGCCAGCGGCGACGACAGCCCGGACCGGCGCCGCATCGAGGAAGTGGCGAAGATGGCGGACGCCCATGCCTTCATCTCGAAGTTGCCGCTCGGGTACGAACAGGTGGTGGGCGAGCGCGGCGTGGGCCTGTCCGGCGGCCAGGTGCAGCGGCTGTGCATCGCGCGTGCGCTTTACCACGACCCGCGCCTGCTGGTCTTCGACGAGGCGACCTCGGCGCTCGACACCCAGTCCGAGAGCAACATCATGGCCAACATGGAGAAGATTTTGTATGGCCGCACGGCCGTCATCATCGCCCACCGCCTGAGTACCATCATGCGGGCCGATAAGATCGTGGTGCTGTTCGAGGGGAAGATCGTCGAGCAGGGGCGCCACGACGAGCTGCTGGCGCGGCGCGGCATGTATTACGAGCTGGTACAGAAGCAGTTGGGTGCGGCATGAAACTGTACAACCCCGGCGGCGAGCGCGGGTCCGCGATGTCGTACGCGGCCCTGCTGGAAAAGATCGAAATCATGCGCTCGACCCTGCGCTGGGCCACGAGGCTCGAACGGCCGGACGTCGAAAAGCTGCTGCGCCAGTCGAATGCCCTGCGCGATGAAGTCATGGGACTGTCGCACAAGGAGCGCTTCGTGCAGGCGCTCGGCGGCGACCGGCGCGCCGACAGCCCGGTCGAGCACCCGCCGGCGGAACTGTCGACGGGCGAACGGCGCCAGGCGCTGCTGGCGCGCAGTTTCGTCTTCGAAGGCACCTTCGGCGACAATCCCAAACTGCTCGACGCGCTGGAGATCGCGGAAAAAGCGGCGCCCACCGACTTGCCGGTGCTGGTTGACGGCGAGAGCGGCACCGGCAAGGAGCTGATGGCAAAAGTCATCCACGCCAACGGCGCCCGGGCCGATAAACCCTATATCTCGGTCAACTGCGGCGCGATTCCCGACAACCTGCTCGAGTCCGAACTGTTCGGCCACAAGCGCGGCGCCTTTACCGGCGCGGCGAACGACCGCAAGGGCAAGTTCGAAAGCGCGCACAAGGGCACCATTTTTCTTGACGAGATCGGCGAGCTGCCCTTGCCGGGCCAGGTGAAGCTGCTGCGCGTGCTGCAGTCGCACGAGATCCAGCGCGTCGGTTCGGACGAAACGATCAATGTGGATGCGCGCATCGTCGCCGCCACCAACAAGAACCTGCGCCGCCTGATCGAGCAAGGAAGCTTCCGCGAAGACCTCTTCTACCGGCTCAGCGTGATCCACGTGACCCTGCCGCCGCTGCGCGAACGGCGCGACGAGATTCCGCTCCTGATCGCCTGGTATGGCGACGAAGCCAGCGAAGCACTGAAACGCCCGCCGGTCGCCTTGAGCCCGCGCCTGCGTAACTTCCTGCTGCAGTATCCGTATCCCGGCAATATCCGCGAACTGCGCAACATCATGTACCGCATTTCCTGCCTGGCCGGCGAGACGGCCGACCTCGCGCATCTGCCGGAGGATATCCGTCCCGCGCGGCCCGCCGCGATCGTAACGCCTGAAGCGGCCTCGCAAGGGGTGTCACTGGCCGAGGCCAAGCGTCTGGCCAGCGACGAGGCCGAACGCAGCTGCCTCGAGCGCGGCCTGCAGGAAGTCGGCGGCACCGTGGCGGAACTGGCCAGGCGCTGGGACATGAACCGCTCGCACCTGCAGATCCTGCTCAAGAAGCATGGGCTGCACTCGAAGGATTTTCGGAAGCACCACTAAGATCGGACAATCAAAGCGCTGGGTTGACCACCGTCTTGTCGCTCGACATATCGTCGGCCCGCACCACGATCGCCGTGATGTTGTCGCGCCCGCCATTGGCCAGCGCCAGCGCGATCAGTTCGTTGGCGGCGGCGATGCAGTCCCCCGGTGCCAGCGCCGCCGCGATCTGGCCTTCCTCGACCGGGGTGCTGAGGCCGTCGCTACAAAGCAGGAACAGGTCGCCGTCGCGCACCACCAGGGTGGCGATGTCGAAGTCGATCGCATCGGCCGCGCCGATCGCGCGTGTGATCATGTTGGGGCTCGCTGCAGCCATGGTCATGTCGGCGCCGCTGTCCTTCAGCGCTTCGAGCTGGCTGTGGTCGCGCGTGAGCTGCTGCAGGCGGCCCTGACGGCACAGGTAGATGCGGCTGTCGCCGGCCCACAGGCAGGCAGCTTCCACGCCGCAGGCGAGCAGGGCGACGACGGTGGAGCCGATCACGGGCACTTGGCGCACCCGTGCTTCCAGGCGCAGGGCCTCGTTCACCTGCGCCAGCTGGGCGCGCGCGCTGTCGACCAGGCTGGCGAGCGTGGCCTGGGCCGGCAGGCTGGCGAGCGCATCGACGACGGCCTTGCTCGCGAAGTCGCCGTAGGCATGGCCGCCCATCCCGTCCGCCACCGCCCACAGGCCGCGCTGCGGCTGCGCGAGAAACGCGTCCTCATTGCGGCTGCGCACCAGGCCGACGTCGGTGCGCGCGGCTGAAGTCCAATGCATGTCGCTGCCAGCGTCCATCGCATCGTCCAGGTTGGGTGTCCTTCCGCGGCTAGCGCAGCAGCGAGTTGTTCACGCTGCTTTCGTCCACCACGACATTGAGCGTGGCGCCGGCGCCGGTATTGTTCACGGAGACCGTCTGGAACTGGTTGATCATCTGGTCGGCGAAATTGTTGATCTGATAGAAGTTAATGACCGGGAACTGGCTGCTGGACGCGGGCACGAAAGGCCGGATCCAGCCGAACACCCAGGGTGCGCCGGCGCCGCGGATGGCCGACATCGCCTTGCGGTCGAGGGTGGCGCTATTGGGCAGGTCGCCGATGGTAATGCTGGCCATGATGTGCCTCCAGGTTGAACGGAAGGTCTACACTTGGGGAAAGCGGGGCCGGTCTCCCCAGTGTAGAACAAAACGATCGCATTGGTGGGTCAGCCTACGATCTTGTTTTCGCCGCGCTGGTCGACGTCGCTGTCGACGTGCAAGCCGTGCACGAAAGCCGACCCGTTGGCGGTGGCCGTCAATACTTCCTGCATCTGCGCCAGGTTCTGGGTGGCGTTGATCGAGGAATCGAAGCTGCCTGCAAGCTTCAGGTCGCCGTAGCCGTAAGCGGGTGCGCCCATTTTCCAGCCGCCGCGCACGGCAGCCATGGTCGGGCGGTCGAGCTGTTCGCTGCGGGCCAGGTCGAGGATGGTCAGGGTTTTCATGGGTTTCTCCTTGAAGTCGATTCAAACGGTTTGGTTCAGAATACGGCGTTGTTGCGGGCCCAGAGCGAGGCGGCCAGGTCGATGTCCGGGCCTTTGAAACCGGCGCCGATCACGCCATTGTTGTTGAGGACGTTGACGCCGATCTGCTGCAGCTGGGCGATCTGCTGGTTGACGTTCACGTTCACGTTCACTTCCTTGCCGAAGGCGTTGCCGCCCCGGACGGCGGACATGGCCCGCTGGTCGAGGGCCGCGCTGCGCGCGAGGTCCTTGATGACGATGGATGACATGCTGTTCTCCTTGATGGGGTAGCTGGTGCGCGGCGGTGGTGCCCGCCGCGCAGCCTGTGATTAGCCAATGATCTTGTTCTCGCCGTCCTGGTGGACGTCGCTGTTGACGTGCACGCCGTGGACGAAGGCCGAGCCGTTGGCGGTGGAGGTGAGCACGCTTTGCTTTTGCAGCAGGTTCTGCGTCGCCGTGATCGACGAATCGTAGGACGGCGCGTAGCTCAGGTCGCCGGGCTTGAAACCGGGCGCCTTGACGTCGGGCGCATACATGCTCCAGCCGCCGCGCACAGCTGCCATGGAGCGGCTGTCGAGTTCTTCGGTGCGGGCCAGGTCTTTGATGGTCAGGGTTTTCATGGTGATGCTCCTTAAAGGTCAAGTAGATGAAAGCGTGCGTCGTGTTCAGAGAAGCGGGGACTGACGGATGATCTTGTTTTCGCCGTGCTGGTCGACATTGCTGTCGACGTGCACGCCATGCACGAAGGCCGAGCCGTTGGCGGTGGCAGTCAACACTTCCTGCATCTGCGCCAGGTTCTGGGTCGCCGTGATCGACGAATCGAACTTCGGTGCATAGGTGACGTCGCCGACCGGATAGCCGGTCCCCATCTTGAAGCCGCCGCGTACATGTGCCATGGCGCTGCGATCGAGTTCTTCGGTACGGGCCAGGTCGGTGATGATCAGGTGTTTCATGGTGAATCTCCTTGGTGGTAAGTGGTTTGGTGTCGAGGCATTTGGTGTGCGCTCATTGGACATATAGCGAAAGGTGTGCCAGCTGCTTTAGCTTTGCGTTCGAGGCGTGTAAGTGCTTGAATTTGAATGGCTTTCTTATCCGCCTGCCGGTATCGATGAACATTCGATTAAGCCCGGGGACAGCCAGGGTGACGGCTGCAATCCAACATGTTCGGACCGCTGTTTGGCGCTTCACAACAGGTAGCGGTGAGGCTGACGAGTACGTAGGGTGGACACCCGTGTCCACGCGTGACGGCACCGATGCCCGCGACCCGGCTCGGAAGTAGCACTGCAGATGGAATGAAATGCCCGCAACGGGGCAGGAAAGGCGGGGAAAGGCGAGGAAGGGTAAAACGCTCTTACTGCAAAATCACTGCAGACGGCCGCGCAAGCACGCGGCCGTCTTCGCCTGCTCACGCACGCTGCGGCATGGTCGGCGCACGCACGACAACAGCCCTGGCCTGCGCTACTTCATTCGCGCGCGCCACTGCTGCTGACTCCTTGGCGTCGCCCGACGACAGGCTCTCGAGTGCAAGCGTCCCCGTGCTGACGACGGCGAGCGTGACAACGAAGATGGCTTCCATGTGCTTGTGGATGTTCATGCTGTTCCCCTTGATAGGCTGGTTTCGAAAAGTCGGAGCGTTTGTTCGCTCACGTTCTTCCTACAGCACTTAGCGTGCCAGCGGCCCGCGGGGGGCATGCCGGGAGAAAGGGCGCGCAAAGCGTCGGGCCACGGACAACAGCCTGCACAGGCCGAGTCGCTTGCGGCCCAACACCGCGGCGCCAAGCGGACAAAAAAAAGCCGTCCAGCGTTCAACTGGACGGCTCGGCGCGACGCGCACGGTGGTCAGCGCGCGGGCCGGCGCGGCGGCGCCAGGTCGAACAGGCGAATGCGCTGCGGCCCGCTACGCGCGGCGGCCGCCGCTTGTGGTGAGCGAGCCCGATAGCGCGACCCGCCGGCGATGGCCAGCATTGCCTGGCGATCGAGTTCGGTACTTTCCAATAAATCCTTGATGACGATGTGAGCCATGAGGCCTCCCTTGTAAAGCTGACGTTAACGGGCTCCATCCCGTTGCCGGGATGGAGGGTGAAGCTGGGGGCGCGATGCGGTCAGAATACCACCTCATTCTTCGCCCGCAGCGCGGCGGCGAGATCGATGTCGGGGCCCTTGAAGCCGGCGCCGATGACGCCGTTTCCGTTCAGGACATTGACGCCGATCTGCTGGAATTGCCCGATCTGCTGGTTCACGTTGACGTTCACGTTGACGTCGCTGCCGAAGCCGCCGAAGCCGGTGCCGCCCCGTACCGTTGCCATTGCCTGCGTGTCCAGTTCGCTGGCATGGGCCAGGTCGTCGATTGCGATGGATGCCATGGTCTCGCTCCCCGCGCTTAGCCGACGATCTTGTTTTCGCCGTCCTGGTGCACGTCGCTGTTCACGTGCACGCCATGGACGAAGGCCGACCCGTTGGCTGTGGCGGTGGCCACGCTTTGCTGCTGCAGCAGGTTCTGGGTGGCGGCGATCGACGAATCGTAGCTTGGGGCGTAGCTGACGTCGCCCACTTTCCAGGAAGGCGATGGCGCATACATGCTCCAGCCGCCGCGCACGGCCGCCATGGCGGTGCTGTCGAGTTGTTCGGTACGGGCCAGGTCTTTGACGGTCAGGGTTTTCATGGTGATGCTCCTTGAGTATGTGAAAAATGGTCGAATCGATTTCAGGCTGCCGGGGAACGACGGATGATCTTGTTTTCGCCGTGCTGGTCGACGTTGCTGTCGACGTGCACGCCTTCCACGAAGGCCGAGCCGTTGGCGGTGGCGGTCAGGACTTCCTGCATCTGCGCCAGGTTCTGGGTCGCCTTGATCGACGAGTCGAAGGTTGGTGCGTAGCTGAAGTCGCCTGGCATATAGCCGGGGCCCATCTTGAAGCCGCCGCGGACGTCGGCCATGGCGCTGCGGTCGAGTTCTTCGGTGCGGGCCAGGTCGGTGATGGTCAAGGTTTTCATGGTTCATTTCTCCTGAGAGTAAGTAGTTGGTAAGTGAGGCATTTGGTTTGCGCTCGATGGACATATAGCGAGAGGCGTGCCAGGTCTGGCCCGGCGCATTGGCCGCAAGCGCAAGCCATTGAAAATCAACGGTTTATATTGTTATGGAAGAGCCAGGGCCGGCCGAGCCCCCGGGGAGAGTGCGAGCCCGGATGGTGGCCCGTCCCCAACAGATTCCGAAGGCCTGTTGGGCGCCCTCCAACACCTGCTGCAGACCAGCGAAATTGAGTCGCCACAAACGCTTGATCCTCGCTCGCTTCATGCTAGTCTCACATTACCGGCTTGCGATTTACACAATCGGATCATGGACAGTTTCGCGCATGCGCTCCACCAGTTGCAGAGCGGCGCCTTGCAGCATCCCGAGTTCCTGGCGCAGCTCGACCGGGTGCTGGAAAGCGCCCCGGAAAGCCCCGGCCGGCTGCTCGAGCTGCTGAGCCAGGAACACGCGCGCCAGCCCCTGCCGGGCGATGTCTACAAGGAAGTGCAGCTGCGCATCGGACGCATGATCGCGGCGCGCCAGCGGCTCGGCGGCGACGATACCTTCGTCCAGACCCGGCCCGGCGCGCAGGGCGGCGCGAACGCTGCGCCCATGCCGCGCGACGACGACCCTTTCGGCGCCGAGCCCGAGCGCATGAAAGGCGTCGGCGAAACCCTGAACGGGCGCTTCGTGCTGGAAGAGTGCGTGGGTTTTGGCGGCATGGGCACGGTCTACAAGGCGCTCGACCTGCGTAAACTCGAAGCCTCGGACCGCAATCCGTATATCGCCATCAAGGTGCTGAACGTCCAGTTCCGCGGCCATCCGAAGTCGCTGATCGCGCTGCAGCGCGAAGCGCGCAAGGCGCAGGCGCTGGCGCACCCGAATATCGTCTCGGTCTACGATTTCGACCGCGACGGCGCGATGGTCTATATCACCATGGAATACCTGCAGGGCAAAGCGCTGAGCCAGGTCTTGCGCGCGCCGGGCTTTTCCGGCATGCCGTATGCGCAGGTGCTGCCGATCGTCAGCGGCATGGGCAGTGCGCTGGCCTATGCGCACGGACGCGGCTTCGTGCATTGCGACTTCAAGCCGGGCAACGTGATCCTGACCGATGCGGGCGTGGTGAAGGTGATCGACTTCGGCATTGCGCGGGTGTTCCAGAAGACCGAGACCGATGCCGACGTCACCGTGTTCGACCCAGGCAGCCTGGGTGCGCTGACGCCCGCCTATGCCAGCCCCGAAATGCTCGAGCAGCGCGAACCCGACCCGCGCGACGACATCTATGCGCTGGCCTGCATCACCTACGAACTCTTGACCGGGCACCACCCCTTCAACCGGCTGTCCTCGGCCCAGGCGCGCGGCACCGGCATGAAGCCGCCGCGCCCGGCCAATCTCGGGCGTTCGCAATGGCAGGCCTTGAAGTGCGCGCTGTCCCTGGAGCGTACCGAGCGCACGCCGACGGTGGCGAAATTCCTGGCCGAATTCGGCGCCGCCGGCGTCAAGCCGCGCTACAGCCTGGTTGCCGCCTCGGGCGCGGCCGTGGTCGCGGTGGCTGCGCTGGCGGTGGCGGGCTGGCAGTTTCTCGGGCAGGAAGCTGCGGCCCCGGATGCCGCGCCAAGCGCGCAGGCAGTGGCCGAGCCCGCCGTCACGCAAGCGCCGCCCGTGATCGATCCGCCGGCGCCTGCCCCGGCAGAGCCTGCTGCGCCGATGGTCGCGGCGCCCACCGCAGCGGCCGTGGCGGCGACCCTGGCGCGCATCCCCTGCGCTGCGCTTACAGGGGGGCAGCGGGCGAATACGGTGCAGGTGCAGGGTGTCGTGTCCAGTGCGGTCGGCGCGGCCGGCGTGCGCGCGCCGCTGCTGGCGATGCCCGGTGTGTCGGCCGTCGACCTCGAGCTGCGCGAAGTCGATCCCGCCATGTGTCCCGTAATTACTACCTTTGCTCCCTACTGGGTCGCGCACCGCCAGGCGGGCGGCGGGGCCGGGCTGCGCCTGGCCGGCAGGCTGCGCAATAATGCGGCCCTTTCGGAAGGCGATTCGCTGATGGTCGACGTGACGACCCCGGCGGGCGCATCCTTCATGACGGTCGACGCCTATTCGCCGGACGCGGGCGTGATCCACCTGCTGCCCAATGCCCTGGCCCTGGACAACAAGGCGCCGCCCAACCGGCGCGCCACGGTCGGCAGGCCGGGCGAGTGGCGGATCGGCACATCGTCCGGCGCCAGCCTGCTGGTCGTGCTGCTCACCACGCCCACGCCCCTGTTCGGAACGCTGCGGCGCGAATCCGAGCCGAGCGCCGACTACCTGGCGAGCGTGGCCGGCAGCCTGGCGCAGATGCGCGCGCAAGGCAAGGCCGGCGCCATCGGGGTCGAATTCCTGCCGGTGGCAATCGGCGCACGCGGACGCTAGGCGCTTGTCACTTCAGGCTGCGCGCCACCCGGAAGCCGTTCTGCGACTGGCGCACGCTGGCGTCGTAGCGAAAGCGCGTCGAGCTGACCATGTAGGGCGCCCCTTCGCGCCAGGAGCCGCCGCGGATCACGCGCACCCGGCAATTCGGTTCTTCCCAGGCGCTGCCGTCGCTTGGTGCATCCTTGTAGTTGTTGTGCCAGCAGTCGGCGACCCATTCCCAGACGCTGCCGCTGGTATCGTGCAGGCCGTAGGGGTTGGGCGGGTAGCTGCCGGCATTGGCCGGCCGGTCGCTGCTCCAGGGCTGGCCGCATTCCTTGCAATTGGCTTTCCCGCTTGCCATTTGCTGGCCCCACCAATACGGCGTTGCGGTGCCGCCACGGGCGCCGTATTCCCATTCGGCCTCGGTCGGCAGGCGGTAGGGCTGGCTGCTGATCAGGCTGAGCCATTTCACGTATTGCTGCGCATCGTCCCAGCTGACGTCGCGCACCGGCGCGCTCGGGCTGGTGTCGGCTGGCTGCGCGATGCGGGGGCAGCCGTTGGCGGTCACGCAGGCATTCCATTGCTGCACGGTGATCTCGAATTTTCCGATCGCAAACGGGGCCGAGATCGTCACCTGGTGCGCCGGCCGTTCGCTCGGGTCGCTGGCATTGTTCCCCATGGTGAAAGTCCCGGCGGGCAGGGAGACCAGGGCAGGGCAGGACTGGCAGTCCCGGATCTCCCCGCCATTGCGCACCGGCGTTGCCGCAACACGTGGCGCCGGCGCCGGGGCGCTCGGCTTGACGGGCGCGGGTTTCGGCTTGACGGGCGCGGCGGCCGCCGGCGGCGCCGTTGCCTGCGCGGCAGGCGCGCGCAGGCGCGTGATCCTTGCCTGGGCCAGGGCCGCGAAGCGTCCCTTCGGATAGGCTTTCAGGTAGGCCTCGTAATCGCTGGCGTGGGTGCTGTCCTTGATCGAATTCCAGAAGGCCAGCTCGAACTGTTCGGGACTGGCGCGCGGAACAATGCCGGGCGCCTGCATGCCGGCCATGCGCGCCTGCGCCTGGTCGCAGTATGCAAAAGCGGGCCCTGCCAGTATGCAGACCATCAAGCGCGTGTGCCACATGAGCGTTTCCTTTTTCGTATAGCCTACGATAGGGATTTGACTTGCGATCTGACTGAGAGTGTGCCAGATTTAGAACTAGCGTTGCGCACATCCTTACGAGCACGGCTGGAGTATTCCATCATGCGCCCCACGATCGTTCTTTTTGCGCTACTTGCGGCAGTCCTGCAGTCCGGGGCCGCCCATGCCGGCACGATGCTTGGCCAGGCAGCCGAGCCCGCTGCAAAACCTGCGGCAAAACCTGCGGCAAAACCCGCCCCCAATCCAGCCGCGCCCCAGGTCTATTTCATCTGGCCCTACGACGGCTCGGTCATCACCGGCGGCAAGTTCTGGGTGCGGATGGGACTGCGCAACATGGGCGTCGCACCGAAGGGCGCCGACGTGCCGGGTACCGGCCACCACCATCTCCTGATCGACACCGAACTGCCGGCGATGAACGAGCCGATTCCGAACAACCGCAACAACCTGCATTTTGGCGCCGGCGAAACCGAGGCGCGCGTCGAGCTGCCGTCCGGGACCCATACCCTGCAATTGCTGCTGGGGGACAAAGACCACGTGCCGCACAAGCCGCCGGTGGTATCAAAAAAAATCACCATCACGGTACGCTAGCCTCGCCCGGGAGAAGACCATGCGCCCATTCTTCGCCGCCCTTGCCTTGATCGCCGCGCTGGCGGGCGGCACGCTTGGCGCGACGGATGCGCCCGCCAATGCCTACTGCTATATCGGCTGGCCGCTCGATGGCCAGGTCCTGCAGGCGGGCAAACCCTTCCGGGTCTGGTTCGGCCTGCGCCACATGGGCGTGGCGCCCAAGGGCGTGGCCATTCCCAACACGGGCCACCACCACCTCCTGATCGACACCGAGCTGCCGCCCGCGGGGCAGCCGATTCCGTCGGACCGCAACCACCTGCATTACGGCGCCGGCGAGACCGAAACCATGATCGAGCTGGCGCTGGGCAAGCACACGCTGCAGCTGTTGATGGGCGACGAAAACCACGTGCCCCACACGCCGCCCGTGACCTCGAAGAAAATCACGATCACCGTCAAGTGAGCCGGCATGGAACCGAACGCCGCCTTTTCTCCCGCACCGCCTGGCACCGGCGACCCGGTGCGGGCCTATGTCGAATGGATGGGGTCAACAACGCCCGGCCCGGCCGTCTTCCCCCTGCACGACGAGGCCGTGCTCGGGCGCGACCCCCAGGATGCGCTCGAATCGAACAAATACATCTGCATTCCCGAGCCGACCATCAGCCGGCGCCATGCGCGCATCCGGCGCCGCGGCGCGAATTATTTTGTCGAAGACCTGCATTCGCGTAACGGCACTTTCGTCTGCGGCGAGCGCCTGGCGCCCGGCGCCTGGCACCTGCTGCGCGACGGCGACGAGCTGGCGCTGGCCTCGGCGCAGCTGGTATTCCATTCGCTGATGCTGTCCGAGCAGGCCAGCACGGCCACCGTCATCACGCGTTCGGTCGACGCCACCCGCTTCGCGCCCGTGGTCGACGCCGCCAACGCCGCGCGCACCGACCTCGAAAAAACCGTGCACCGGCTGCACGCGATGGCCCAGGTCAGCATCGCGCTGGGCGCCGTGACCGACCAGGAGACGCTGATCGAAAAGATCATGAACTTCATCTTCGACCTGTTCCCGCTGGCCGAGCGCGCCTTCATCATGCTGCGCCCCAACGAGCAGGACCCGCCGCGCCCGGTCGCCGCGCGGCGCCGCGGCGGGGGCGTGGAAGACCCGGCGCAGCTGCGCATCTCCCGCACCATCGTCGACCAGGTGCTGGTGAAAAAACGCGCCATCCTCTCGGTCGACACCCTGGCCGACCGCCATTACGCGGCCCACGAATCGATCGTGGCCCAGGCCATTTTGAGTGTCATGTGCGTGCCGCTGATCCTGGGCGAGGACGTGCTCGGCCTGATCCAGGTCGACACCTCGTCCGACCCGCAGGCCTTTCAGGAGGCGGACCTGGAAATCCTGAGCGGCGTGTGCGCCGAGACCGCCGTCGCCCTGAAAAACTTCCAGCTGTATTCCGACATCAAGGGCCTGCTGGATGGGTTTGTCTGCGCTTCGGTGCAGGCGATCGAGGAGCGCGACCCGGTCACGGCCGGCCATTCTTTCAGGGTCGCCGACTACGCCGAGCACCTGGCGATGGCCATCGAACGCGCCGACGACACGGTGCTGCGGCGCGCCGCCTTCACGCCGGCCCAGCTGCGCGAGATCCGCTACGCCGCGCTCCTGCACGACTTCGGCAAGGTCGGCGTGCGCGAGCACGTGCTGCGCAAGGAGAAAAAGCTGCACCATGCCGACATGCGCCTGCTGGAACAGCGCTTTCGCTACGCGCGCGCCTGCCTCGAACGCCATGCCTGGCGCACGCTGGCCAAGGATCATCTTGAGCAGGAGCTGGGCATGGCGCAGTTTCGCCGCGAATGCGAGCGCATCGAGGCGCGGCTCGAGGAGGAGGGCGCGCGGCTCGACGACTTCTATGCCACCATCGTGCGCGCCAACGAGCCCTCGGTCTCGCACAGCACGGCCCCGCCCGAGCTCGATGCGATCCTTGGCCACGCCTGCGCGGGCTGCGAAGACGCCGGCTTTCGCCTGCTGAACGAGGACGAATACGCGGCGCTGAGCATCAGCAAGGGCTGCCTGACGCAGGACGAGCGGCGCCAGATCGAGGCGCACGTGGCCGATTCCTACTCCTTCCTGATCCTGATTCCCTGGACGCGCGAACTGGCCGGCGTGCCGGCGATCGCTCATGGCCACCACGAGAAGCTCGACGGCTCGGGCTATCCGATGGGCCTGAAGGGCGGCGAGATCAGCCTGCAAACGAGGATCCTGACGATCAGCGATATCTTCGACGCCCTGACCGCGCGCGACCGTCCCTACAAGGAAGCGGTGCCGGTCGAGCACGCGCTCGACCTGATCGCCGAGGAATGCCGCGTGGGCCACCTGGATGCGCGGCTGTTCAAGGTCTTCGTCGACGCGAAAAGCTGGGAGGCGCGCGCCCACGCATGAGGGCAGGCGAGGCAGCCTATGAATGTCCAGACGAGGAGATGGCGGAATTGGACGCTGGCCGCGACGGCGGCGCTGCTGCTGGCGGCCTGCGCCGACGTCAGCATGAAGCCCTACCAGACGCCCGACAGGCCGGCCAAGACGGCCTGGTCGAGCCAGAAGGGCCTGCCGATTGCCCCGAGCGAGATGATCGCGCCCGACTGGTGGAAGCAGTTCCGCGATCCCTATCTCGATGGACTGGTGGAGCGCGCGCTGGGCTCGAATTTCGACCTGAAGGTGCTCGCCGCGCGCATCCGCGTGGCCGGCGCGGAGATCGGCGAAGCGCGCGCCGGGGCACTGCCGACGCTGGAATCCGGCGCCGGCGCGAGCTTCGAGAAAAGCACCGGCGAGAAGTTCACCAAGCAGTTCAACCTCGGCACCCAGGTCAACTGGGAGATCGACGTCTGGGGCCGCGTGGCCAAGGGCGTCGAGGCCCAGACCGCCGAATTCAAGGCCACCGAGGCCGACTGGCGCGCGGGTTACCTGTCGCTGGTGTCGGACGTCTCGACGACCTATTTCCAGATCCTGCAGTTCGACGAGCAGATGCGCCAGCAGCAGCAAACCCTGGAAAAGAACAAGGCGATCCTCGGCACCTTCGAGGCGATGATGTCCCAGGGCCTGCTGCCGCAGACGCAAGTGCTGCAGCAGCGCGCCGAAATCAACCGCCTGAGCCGCGACCTGATCGAACTGGAGCGCCTGCGCGCCGTGGCCGGCAACGCGCTGGCCACCCTGCTCGGCACTCCCGCGGGCGAATTCAGCGTGCCCCCCGGCGCCCTGCAGGGAAGGGTGCAGCTGCCGGCCGTGCCGGAAGGGCTGCCCTCGCAACTGCTCAAGCGCCGGCCGGACGTGGTGGCGGCCGAATACCGGGTGCTGGTGGCCCATGACCTGGTCGGGCAGGCGAAACTGGCCCAGCTGCCCTCGATCAGCCTGACCGGGCGCGGCGGGACCTCCAGCTTCGCCCTCAGCTCGCTGCTGAAATCCTTCACTTTCGGCCTCCTCACGAGCATCAACTTCCCGATCTTCGATCCGAGCGTCAAGGCGCGCATCAAGACCAGCGAAGCGCGCACCGAGCTGGCCGAAGGCGAGTACCGGCGCGTGGTCATGGCCGCTTTCGAGGAAGTGGAAAACGCGCTGGTCAATCTCGACGCCCACCGGCGCCAGCGCATCGAACTGCAGCAGCAGTCCGAACGGCTCGGCGTGGTGGCGGCCCAGGTGGAAGCCCAGCTCAAGGAGGGCATGGTGTCGCAGCTCGAAGTCTTCGAGGCCGAGCGCACGCTGCTGGCCTCGCAACTGGCGCTGCTGGCGAACCACCAGCAAATCCTGTCCGACACCGTGACGCTGTACAAGGCCCTGGGCGGCGGCTGGCCGGCCGTGGACGTGCGCAACGTGTCGCACAATGCGGCGCGGGACTGAGCGATGGCGGCGACCGACGCCATGATCGCCGCCCCGCGTCCCGCGCCCTCCGGACGCCTGACAATCGTGCTGGTGCCCGTGTCGCACCCGGAACTGGGCCCGATCCAGATTCACGAGCCCCTGTTCGCGATCGGCCGCCTCGAAGCCCCCTTCGACGCCTATCCGCAAGCGCTGGCGGCCGACCTGTCGCGCCGCCACGCCCGCATCTTCTGCGAGCATGGCGCCATCTATTTTGCCGAGTTGGGCAGCAAGAACGGCAGCACCGTCAACGGCGTGCCCGTCAGGCAGGCCATTACCACGCTGCGCGACGGCGACCTGCTGGGCCTGGGCAAGACGCTGACCTATCGGGTGCAGCTGGAGCAGGGCGCGCGCGAGGCGCCGCATGCCAGGCTGGCGCGCCTGACCCTGCACCCCGAGGACGGCGGCGCTGTGCTGCAGCCTATCGTGATTTCCGAATTCCCCTTCATGGTCAGCAAGGCCGACGACGCTTTTGCGCGCTACAAGGAGTTCGAGCCGGCCCAGGTGAATTATCTGTCGCGCCGCCACGCGCATATTTTTCTCAGAGGCGGGCAGCCGCACATCGAGGACCTGGGCAGCACCAACGGCAGCTTTCTCAATGGGACCCGGCTGGATGAGCATGCGGTGGCGCTGGCCGAGGGCGACGTGCTGGCCTTCGGCGGGCGCTATTTCGTCTACCGGATCGCACTCGAATGGGAGGCCAGCGCGCGTGATCCGACCCTCACGCGCCTCGGCACGGCGCAGCCGGCCGGCCTGGACGCCGACCGCACCACCTTCGTCGAAGCCGCCGACTCCTTCCTCGATATCTTCTGCGTCGATCCGGCGCCCGCGGCCGACGAGGCGCCCGGCGCCGCGCAAGCGCCTGATGCACAGGAGGCGGCGGCGCCGCGCGGCAAGTTCGCCACCATGCTGGCCGGGCTGTACGCCGCATTCGGCGGCAAGGAGCTTCCGGATATGCGGCGCCTGCGCGACTACTGGATACCGGGAACGCTGCTCTCCGTCGTGCTGCTGGCCTGGCTGGGCTTTTCCATCGGCAGCACCGAGCGCGAGCTCGAGCGCCTGCTGGCGGACCGCGCCTATGCGCAGGCCGCGGTGGTGGCGGGCGACGCGCTGGCCAACGACCCTGGCGACAGCCGCCTGCAGGCCCTCGCCACCGAAGCCCTGCTCAAGGCCAATCTGCCGGCCTGGATGGCGGCGGTGAACGCCGGCCATTTCGAGGGTGCGGCGCGCCAGGTGGGCGCCATGCGCCGCCACGTGCGCGCCATTCCGGAACTCGGCCCCTTGCTGGATGAACTCGACTGGATCACCTCCCTCAAGACCTTCGTGGCCAGCAGGGGCGGCGCCCAGGCCCCCAGTCGCGACGCCGCCGATGCCGCCCGCATCGCGCAGTTCCTGAAGCAGTGGGAAGAGCGCAATGAAGCCTACCAGCGCGGCTTCGAGACCATGTCCGGCCACGTGCCGGCCTTTCGCGATGCCTACGCCGACGCGCTCTCCGACATCCGTCGCCTCGCGCTGGCCAGGAGCGGGACATGAAACGCGACTTCCTCAAACCCCAGTCCCTGACGCCCCTGGCCGAAGCGCTGGAGGAGCACAGCGCCGAAGGCATCTCGATCCTGACGGCGAACCCCTGGCGCTTCACCCAGGCGCTGGTCTACTCGATGGTGGCGCTGGTGCTGGCGGCCATCGTCTGGTCCTTCTTCGGTCACGCCGACGTGCGGGTGACGGCCAACGGCGTGCTGGCGCCCGCATCCGAAGTGCGGCGCCTGTACGCACCGATCGACGGCGAACTGAGTAACATCTACATCGCCGAGGGGCAGCCGGTGAAAGCGGGCGACGTCGTGGCCCGGATCTACGCGCGCGGCGCGATCGAGGCGGCGAGGAACGCCCTGGAAGCGCGCCTGAAACTCGACGACGCGGAGCGCGAGTGGAAGGAATTCCCGGAAAAGAAAGCGCTGTTGGAGCGTAATGCGCAAGCGCTGCGCGAGGCGGCCGAGGTCGAAGAGCGCCAGCACCGGCGCCGCCTGGCCGAAGGGACCAGCCAGCTGGCCCAGGGCCAGAGCGCCCAGCAGCAGGAAGCGCGCACCATGCTCGAAGACGCGCGGCGCGCACGCGACGCGGCACGCGGCGAAGCCGACAAGTACGCCCGCCTGTTCGCCTTGCCGGGCGGCGGCGGGGTCTCGCAGCTGCAGGTCGAGAGCAAGAAGAACGCCTTGCAGGCGGCGGAAAACGCGATGCGCGTGGCCCAGGCGCGCATCACCGAGCTGGCGGCGCGGCAAAGCCTGGAATCGACCCAGGCCAGGAGCGAACTGGAAACCAGCGGCCAGAACCTGGATAAACTGCGCCTGCAATCGGAGTCCGCCGACCGTGAAGTGGCGAACGCCGAAGACAAGCTGCGCCTGCAGGTGCAGACCGCGCGCCTGGTGGCCGACGCGGCGGCGCGCATCAAGTTCGAGAACATCGACAAGGAGAACTTCCTGCGCATCGTGGCCCCGGTCGATGGCGTCATTACCGAGGTGACCTCGACCCAGCCGGGCGACAAGATCCAGGCCAATGCGCCGCTGGGCGGCATCGCGCCGCGCAATGCCAGGCCGATCCTGAAGATCGAGATCGCCGAGCACGACCGCGGTTTCCTGCGCGAGGGCCAGGCCGTGCAGATGAAGTTCAACGCCTTTCCCTACCAGCGCTATGGCCTGATTCGCGGCACTCTGCAGTACATTTCGCCGGCCACCAAGCCCTCGCCGGCCACCAAGCAGCCCGTCTACGAAGGGCGCGTCTCGCTCGACCAGGCCCAGTACAAGGTGGGCGAGACCACCTATCCGCTGCGCTACGGGATGACCGCGGTGGCCGAGATCGTGGTGCGCGAGCGCAGGCTGATCGATCTGGCGCTCGATCCGTTCCGGAATATCGGCGGCTAGGCTATGCTGTTGGGGTAAGTCCGGAGAAAGCCCGCTTGCGGGCTTTTTTGTTGCGCGCTGTGTTTACCACTGCACTGTTCGCGGATGATCTTTTGTGCACACTGACGCAGGCGGCTAAATCCTGAGTCCACGCGGTACAACGGTGGCTTATCGGTGAAGCGCAACTTAACCTTTGCGCCAACAATTAGAAAAACTAACTTCAAGGAACACGCATGTCGACACAGCCGATCACGGTAGAGCAGGGCCTGCAAACCGCCGGCGTCGGCAAGTTCCAGTACCGCCTGTTCCTGATCTTCGGCCTGGTCTGGATGGCCGACGCCATGCAGGTGCTCTCGATCGGCTTCTCCGCCCCCTCGATCGCCAAGACCTTCGCCATCCCGGTGCCGCAGGCGCTCCAGACCGGGACCCTGTTCTTCATCGGCATGCTGATCGGCGCCTTCGTCTTCGGCCGCCTGGCCGACCGCATCGGGCGCCGGCCGGTGCTGATGATGGCGGTGGTGATCGACGCCTGCTTCGGCGTGGCCTCGGCCTTCGCCCCCGACTTCACCTGGCTGCTCGCGCTGCGCTTCCTGACCGGCATCGGCGTGGGCGGCACGCTCCCGGTCGACTACACGATGATGGCCGAATTCCTGCCCTCCGACCGGCGCGGGCGCTGGCTGGTGCTGCTGGAATCGTTCTGGGCGGTCGGCACCATCCTGCTGGCGGTGCTGGCCCTGGCCGCCGTGAGTTGGGGAGACGACGCCTGGCGCGTGATCTTCCTCGTCACCGGCCTGCCGGCGCTGGTGGGCGTGGTGCTGCGCCTGTTCATTCCGGAGTCGCCCATGTACCTCAACCGCAGCGGCAAGTCCGAGCAGGCGCGGGTAGTGCTGGCGCACGTGGCCAAGGTCAATGGGAACGACGTCGCGATTCCCGCCCTGCAGCCGGACGTGGCGGTCAAGCGCTCGCTCGGCGCGCTGTTCTCGGGCGTGCTGCGCCGCCGCAGCATTGCCCTGTGCGTGGCCTGGGCGCTCATCTCGATCGCCTATTACGGCGTCTTCGTCTACCTGCCGGTAAAACTGAGCAGCGAAGGCTTCGGCTTCATGCGCGGCCAGGAATTCCTGATCCTGCTGGCGGTGGTGCAGCTGCCCGGTTTCGCTTTATCGGCCTACGGCGTCGAGCGCTGGGGGCGCAAACCCACGCTGATCGGCTTTCTCTTGCTCAGCGCCGTCGGCTGCATGTTCTACAGCTTCGGCAGCTCGACCGCGGTCGTGGTCGGATCGACCCTCCTGATGAGTTTTGCGCTGCTCGGCACCTGGGGCGCCCTGTACGCCTTCACGCCCGAGGTCTACCCGACCGAATTGCGCGCCAGCGGCATGGGCATGGCGGGCGCCGTGGCCCGTTTCGGCGGCCTGTTCGCGCCGACCATCATCGCGCCGGTGATGGCGACGCAGTTCACGCTGTCGCTGGCGATGCTGGCCGCCTTCCTCGTCATCGGCGCGCTGGCGATCGCCTGCGTCGACGTGGAGTCGCGCAACCGGGCGCTGGAATAAACGGCCTCGGCTTTTGTTGCCACGCAGTCACGTGTTACCCTAAGCCGACAATCACCCGACCTGCATGCCACTCATGATCATTTCGTCCGCCACCGATTTCCGTGAAGCCGCCCGCCGCAAGCTCCCGCCCTTCCTGTTCCACTATCTCGACGGCGGCGCCGGCGCCGAGCAGACGCTGCGCAGCAATGTCGACGACCTGCAGGCCGTGCGCCTGCGCCAGCGCGTGCTGCGCGGTTCGGAGAAGCTCGAGCTGGGCGTCGAGTATTTCGGCGAGCAGTACGCGCTGCCGGTGGGCCTGGCGCCGATCGGCCTGGCCGGCATGTATGCGCGGCGCGGCGAAGTGCAGGCAGTGCGTGCGGCCTGCAAGAGCGGCATTCCCTTCATCCAGTCGACCGTGTCGGTGTGCTCGCTGGCCGAAGTCGCGGCGCAAGCCTCGCACCCGATCTGGTTCCAGCTGTACGTGCTGAAGGACCGCGAGTTCATGCGCGACGTGATGCGCCGCGCCTGGGAGCTCGGTGCGCGCACGCTCGTCTTCACGGTCGACATGCCGGTGCCGGGCAACCGCTACCGCGACGCCCACAGCGGCATGAGCGGCGCCAACGGCCCAATGCGGCGCGTGCTGCAGGCCATGCTGCATCCGCGCTGGGCCTGGGACGTCGGCGTGCACGGCCGTCCCCACGACCTGGGCAACATCACCGCCTACCGCGGCCACGCCACCGGCCTGACCGACTACATCGGCTGGCTCGGGGCGAACTTCGATCCCGACATCGCCTGGCAGGACCTGCAGTGGATCCGCGACGAGTGGAAGGGCAAGCTGGTATTGAAGGGCATCCTCGACCCGGACGACGCACGCGACGCGCTGGCCTTCGGCGCCGACGGCATCGTGGTGTCGAACCACGGCGGGCGCCAGCTCGACGGCACGCTGTCGTCGGCGCGCGTGCTGCCCTCGATCGCCGAAGCGGTCAAGGGCAAGCTGACCATCTTCGCCGACGGCGGCGTGCGCACCGGCACCGACGTGTTCCGCATGCTGGCCCTGGGCGCCGACGGCGTGCTGCTCGGGCGCGCCTTCGTGTATGCGCTGGCCACCGGCGGCCAAGCCGGCGTCGAGCGCCTGCTCGCGATCATGGAAAAAGACCTGCGCACGAACATGGTGCTCACCGGCGTGAAGTCGGTGCGCGAGATCGGGCCGCACCTGCTGGCGGCATGAACGGCTGAGCACGCCCGTTTGAGCGTACCGGTCAGCGCAAATCGGCCGAGTCGTAGTAGACCGTGCCTGCCACCGGCGACCGGTTGGCAAGCGCCGGCAAGTTCTCTTCGACGCCCTGCTTGGGTACTTCGACTGCGGCCGTAGCGGCGCGTTCGAGCAGCACGATGTGGTCGAAGTCCGGCCGGCTGTCGATCAGCTTGACCAGGAAACGCCCTACCGGTGTGTAGCGCGCCACGGTCTGCACGACGGGCTGGGGCGAAAGGGTGCGGTAGAGGACTACCTTCTCCACCACCAGCTCGGTCTCGCGCTGGCGCGTCGTGCCATCGCGCTCGAAATGGCCTTCGACGATGTTCGCCTTGAATTCATGGAGCGGCGTGGCGGCGCCTGGCGCCAGCCGGTGCAGGGCAAAGCGCTCCGGCTCCAGCGTCCACAAGGCAGTCTTGCCATCGAGCCGCGCGCGCATCTCGCGCTCGCGCTCGGGATCCTTGAAGTGCAGTCTGAGAACGACCTGGTTGTCGTGCGGCGCATGCAGCATCGGCAGGTGCGAGGCATACAGGCCGTCGCGGTCGCCGAAGAGGACCATGCCGTGCACGCCGTGGCTGGGGTCGAGGGCGAAGGCGTGCAGGGGCAGCAGGAAGAGGAGGACGGCGAACAGGCGGCGGGCGTAGGTGGTCATCGGATGTCTTGAGCGGAAAGCGGAACCCGTGCATAGTAGAAGCCATTGACGCGCGCGTAAAGAGAAGAATGCCGCGCTTTCCCCGATTGACCACACAGCCACGGGAGAGGCATGACGAAGACCGCTCTGCTGGTTCTACTGGCCCTGACCGGTGCCGCTTCGCAGGCGCCCGCCGTCGCCGCAGGCCCGCCCGCCGACCTGGTCTACCGCAACGGCTTTGTCTACACCGTCGACGCGAACGACAGCGTGCACCAGGCTCTGGCCGTGCGCGGCGGGCGCATCGTCTACGTAGGCGACGACGCCGGTGCCACGGCGCTGGCCGGTACGAGCACGCGCGTCGTCGACCTGCAGGGCCGCATGCTGATGCCAGGTTTGATCGACGCCCACATGCATCCGCAATCGGGCGGCAGCCGCCTGCTCAACTGCAGCCTGGATTACCAGCGGCTCACTGTGCCGCAGTTCCAGGCACGCATCCAGGCTTGCCTCGATCGCGATAAAGCGAAAGACCCAGGCCGCTGGCTGGTCGTCGTCAACTGGTTCCAGCAGGGGATGCAGCCCGACGGCGTGGCCACCAGCACTGGGACGCTGGACGGCTTGATCACGGCGCGTCCGATTCTTGTGCGCTCCTCGTTCGGGCATTCGGTGCAGCTCAATGCGCGCGGCGTCAAGCTGGCCGGCATCCAACGCGGCACGCCTGATCCCGCGGGTGGAAGAATCGTGCGCGACGCGGGCGGCGAGGCCACCGGCCTGCTGGAAGACAGCGCGCAGGAACTGGCGATGCGCCTGCTGCCCCCACTGAATGCGAAGGAAAATCTCGCCGCCTCCAGCGCCGCACTGGACGCGATGCGCAGGCAAGGGATCACCAGCTTCCTCGACGCCTGGACCGACGTTGACACCATGCGCGCGTTCGCGACGCTGCAACGCCAGGGCAAGCTGACGGCGCGCGCCCATTTCGCGCCGCTGATCGATCTCGACAAGGGCGCGACCGTTCGGACTGCGGTGGACAGCCTGCTGCAGCAGCACAGGCGCTTCGACCAGGGGCCGACCGGCGTACGGCCGTCGATGCAGGTGCGCCATGCCAAACTGTTCATGGACGGCGTGATTGCCGCGCCCGCGTTCACCGGGGCCATGCTCGCGCCCTATCTGGTGAGCGAGGGGCGGCCGAATCCCGGCAATGGGCCGCGCAGTTATTTTTCGCCGGCTGCCCTGGACAGCACGCTGGCGGCACTGGCCCGTGCGCGCATCGATCCGCACATCCACGCCGACGGCGACCGCGCCGTGCGCGATTCGCTCGACGCCATCGCGCGCCTGCGCGGCACGCCGCAGGGCAAGCACGTACGGCCCGCGCTGGCCCATGCCGAGATCGTGGCTCCCGCCGACTATCCGCGCTTCGCCACGCTGGACGTTGCACCCGTGCTGTCGCTGCAATGGGCCAAGCCGGCGCCGGACACGGTCGGCGCCTTGCAAGACTTTCTCGGCCCCGAGCGGTATGCGGCGGTCCAACCGCAAGCCGTGCTGCTGGACGCCGGCGCGCGCGTGGCCTATGGCAGCGACTGGCCGGTCGATCCTCTTGACGCCTGGTTCGCGCTCAAGGTCGGTGTAACCCGCACGGCCGCGCCCGATGCCGGCCCGGAGTTTGCCGGACGCCTGACGGCGCAGCCCGGCATGCCGCGCGCCGCCGTGCTGCGCGCGGCCACTTTGAACGCAGCCTGGACGCTGCGCCAGGAAAGCACGACCGGCTCGCTGGAAGTGGGCAAGCTGGCCGATTTTCTTGTCCTCGACCGGAATTTCTTCAGCATTCCCGAGGAAGACATTGCCAACATCAAGGTGCTGCAGACGGTCGTCGGCGGCAGGCTGGTGTACGAGGCAAAGGATTAGCGCGGCAAGCGAGGCCTATCCGCGCCCGATACGCTATCCTGTCGCCTGTTTTCGATATTCAGGCGATGCAATGAAGAGGTTGGGTGGGATGCCGTCATGGTAGAGAAGGACGAGTTGGACGATCGATCGCCGCGGCGCCTGCCGCCGCGCCTGTCGCCGGAGGAAGCACTGGCGCGGAAGGAAACGCGCGAGCGCAGGGATGCCGAGATGCGCGGCGTCGCGTCGATCGACGCGATGCGCGCGGCGATCAAGGACGCTGCGCGCAAGCTCTTCGCAATCGAGGAGCTGCCACGCGCCGGCAAGCTCGATGCGGCGGCCTTCCTGGCACGCGCCGCCGAAGGACTGCCGTTCCTGATGCCCGGCGGTGCCTCCCGCTGGCCGCTCGCATCGCTCACGCCGCAAACCCTGCGCGAACAGTTCAGCACCATCCCGGTACGCGCCCGCGTTGGCGACTACGTCAATACCGCCTTTGCGGCCGACCGGGCGATGCAGGACATGTCGATGCTCGAATACCTGGACCTGGGCGCCAGCGGCACGCAGGCGCTGCCGCCGTATCTGGGCAACCTGGAGCTGCGCGAACTGAACCGCTTCTGCCACTGGCCGGCCTGGTTCACGAAGCCCGGCCCGCCGCGCTTCTGGCTCGGCCCCGCCGGCACGGTAACACCGCTGCACGCCGATTACGACGACAACATCTTCGTGCAGATCTGGGGTTCGAAGCGGATCTTTCTGGCACCGCCGCACCACGATGAATTCCTGTATCCGGTCGAGGCGAACGCGCTGCTGTTCGGTTCACCCTTCGACCCGGAAGCGCCGGACTACGAACGCTTTCCCCTGGCGCGCCAGGCGACGCTGCTCGAGATCGTCGTGGGACCGGGCGACATGCTGTATGTGCCGGCCGGGTGGTACCACCAGGTACGCTCGCTCAGCTTTTCGCTGTCTTCGAACCGATGGTCGCGCACGATGCCGCTGGCGCTTGGCTCATCAACTTAACCTCAGCGGTTGTCGTCCCGCTCGTCCGCTTCGCGCTGGTTGCCCGTATGTTCCGGCACGCGCGCACGCGGCAGGTGCCAGTCATATTTGACCGCCACCATGCGCAGGCCGAAGCACAGCAGGGCGCCGGCCACCGCGGTGGCGGTGGTCGGCAGCTGCAGCGCGTCGCCGATCACGACGACCGATGCACCGGCCAGCGCCGCGACGGCGTAGATGTCCGACCTGAACACGGCCGGCACGTTCGAGAGCAGCACGTCGCGCGCGATGCCCCCGCCAATCCCCGTCAGCATGCCGAGCAGGGCCGCCATCACTGGTTCCAGGCCGTAGACCAGCGCCTTTTGCGCGCCCGCCACGCAAAACAGGGCCAGGCCGACGCTGTCGAAGAACAGGACCGGCGAACGCAGGCGGTTAATGATCGGGTACCAGAAGAAGATGACGACGCCGGCCAGCATCGAGACGGCCAGATAGCGCCAGTCGCTGATCGCAGCCGGCGGCGTCGCGCCGATCAGCAGGTCGCGCACGATGCCGCCCGAGTTGGCGGCCACGAAGGACAGCACCAGCACGCCAAAGATGTCAAGGCGGCGGCGTGCGCCGGCGGTGGCGCCACTCAAGGCGAAGACGAAGGTGCCGACCAGGTCGAGCGTGAGCACGAGGGTCTTCATGGCAGCGCCCATGTCGAGCGAGAGAACATCGAACACTGTAACTACCTTTGGTAAAAAACGCGGCGGAACGCGCAATGATACGCGCCCGCCGCCTGCCCGAAGTAAAAAAGCCCCTGCGAACAGGGGCTGCTTGGCCTACACCTGCGGTTTACTGCTGCGCGACGACGGCCGGTTCGTCGAGCGTGAACGCCTTCAGGCCGAGCGCCTTGCTGCTGGCCTGGCGCACGCGGTTGGCGAGCGCCGGGTCGCTATTCAACTTCTGGCCATACGAAGGCACCATTTCCTTCATCTTCGCCTGCCATGCCGGCGTCGCCAGCTGGCCCTTGAACGCTGACTGGGCGATCACCTTGAGCATGATCGGCGCGGCGGTCGAGGCGCCGGGCGAGGCGCCCAGCAGGGCGACGATGCTGCCGTCGGCCGCGCCCACGACCTCGGTGCCGAACTGCAGCAGGCCGCCCTTCGGCGTGTCCTTGACGATCTGGACGCGCTGGCCGGCGGTGGCCAGGGTCCAGTCTTCCAGCTTCGCGTTCGGCAGGTATTCGCGCAGGGTCGCCAGGCGGTCTTCAGGATTGAGCATCACCTGCTCGACCAGGTATTTGGTGAGCGGGATGTTATCGATGCCGGCTTGCAGCATCGGACGCACGTTACCCGTGCCCATCGAGCCCGGCAGGTCGATCCAGGAACCGTTCTTCAGGAACTTGGTCGAGAAAGTCGCGAATGGTCCGAACAACAGGGTCTTCTTGCCGTCGATGACGCGCGTGTCGAGGTGGGGCACCGACATTGGCGGCGAGCCGACCGAGGCCTTGCCATAGACTTTCGCATGGTGCTGGTTGACGAGCTCCGGATTGTTCGTCACCAGGAACTGGCCGCCGACCGGCACGCCGCCATAGCCCTTCGCTTCCGGGATGCCCGACTTTTCCAGCAGCGGCAGCGAACCGCCGCCGGCGCCGATGAAGACGAACTTAGCGCGCACGGTCTGCAGCTTGTCGTTCGCCAGGTCCTTGATCGAGACGTTCCAGATGCCGTCGGCGCCGCGCTGGATATCGCGCACTTCATGGCGCAACTGCAGGGTCATGCCTTTTTTTTCGGTCAGGGTTTTCACCATCGAGCGGGTGAGCGTACCGAAGTTGACGTCGGTGCCGATGTCCATGCGGGTCGCGGCAACCTTCTGCGTCTTGTCGCGGCCATTCATCACCAGCGGCGCCCACTGGCGGATCTGGTCGTAGTCTTCGCTGAACTGCATGCCCTTGAACAGGTTTTCCTGCTGCAGGGCGGCGTAGCGCTTGCGCAGGAAAGCGATGTTCTCATCGCCCCACACGAAACTCATGTGCGGCACATTGTTAATGAAGGCTTGCGCCGGCGGCAGGTAGCCCTTGTTGACCTGGTAGGCCCAGAACTGCTTCGACACTTCGAACTGTTCGTTGATGTCGACGGCCTTTTTCGTTTCGATGCTGCCGTCCGCGCCTTCGGGCGTGTAGTTCAGTTCCGCAAAAGCAGAGTGGCCGGTGCCGGCATTGTTCATCGCGTCCGAGCTTTCGGCGGCGACCGAATCGAGGCGCTCGACCATCTCGATCTTCAGGTCTGGATCGAGCTCGGTGAGCATGGAGCCGAGGGTCGCGCTCATCACGCCGGCGCCGACCAGCAGCACGTCGACCGGCTGTTCATTGGATGCGGGAGGGGCCTTTTCGCAGGCGGCGAGGAGCGAGCAAGAGACTAAAACGGGAAGCAGTTTACGCATGAGATATCCGAATCTTGAACTGAGACGACGACAGCAGGGAGTTGAAAGGACAGATTGGCTGGTTTCTCATGGCCAGCTTGGTGGAGCTCGGAGGTAGTCGAAGTCTCGTCGACGCGGCTCATGCTGCCCGGCGACGCGATGTCGCCGGGCGCGGGTAACCGTCTGAATCGGTTACAGGGATGTATTTTACTACTGAATCTTTCACGTATGTATTATCGGCTCAAGATTCGAGGGCGGGAGGCGTTTACTCCACCCAGCTGAACCCGTCGCGCGCCAGCAGGGCGAACGACTCCGATGGCCCCCAGGAACCGGCGGCATACGTGTGCGGCTTTTCGCCCAGCTTGCCCCAGCCCTCGATGATCGGATCGGCCCAGGACCATGCGGCTTCGAGTTCGTCGCGCCGCATGAAGTGGGTCAGGCGGCCGCGCACCACGTCGATCAGGAGGCGTTCGTAGGCTTCGGCGCGGCGCTGCTGGAAGGCCGACTGCAGGTCGAGGTTCAGCGCCACCTGCTGCATGTGCATGCCGCTGCCGGGTTCCTTGGCCATGATCTGCAGCTTGATCGCTTCCTCGGGCTGCAGTTCGATGACGAGGCGGTTGGCGACGCCGCCCGGCGCGCCCGGGAACAGCGGGAAGGGGGGATTCGCGAATTCGATGACGATCTTCGACGAACGGCGCGCCATGCGCTTACCCGTGCGCAGGTAGAACGGCACCTTCGACCAGCGCCAGGTGTCGACGTGGGCGCGCAAGGCGACAAACGTCTCGGTGTTAGATTCCGGCGGCACGTTGCGCTCTTCGAGGTAGCCCGGCACTTCCTGGTTGCCCGAGACGCCGTGACCGTACTGCCCACGCACCGTGTCGCGCGCGATGTCGGCCAGGCCGAAGCGGCGCAGCGAGCGCAGCACTTTCAGCTTCTCGTCGCGCACGGCGTCCGGCGCGAGCGAGGTCGGCGGCTCCATCGCGACGATGCACAGCAGCTGCAGCAGGTGGTTCTGGACCATGTCGCGCATCGCGCCGGTGCCATCGTAGAAGCCCGCGCGGCTGCCCACGCCCACTTCCTCGGCCACCGTAATCTGCACGCTCGAGATGTTCGGCGCACGCCAGATCGGTTCCAGGATCGAATTCCCGAAGCGCAGCACCATCAGGTTCTGCACCGTCTCCTTACCGAGGTAATGGTCGATCCGGTAGATCTGCGACTCGGCAAAGTGCTTGCCCACTGCTTCGTTAATCTCGATCGCCGAGGCGAGGTCGGTGCCGAGCGGCTTTTCCAGCACCACGCGCGCATTGGCGTCGACCAGGCCGGATGCAGCCAGCTTGTCGCAGATCGTGGTGAACAGCGCGGGCGCGGTCGACAGGTAGAACACGCGCTCGGCGCCAGGACGCGAGGCGGCGGCGAGGTTGCCGAAGTCGGGCGCGGCCTGCACGTCGAGCACGACGTACTCCAGCAGGCGCAGGAAGCCGTCCCAGGTCTTGTCGTTGAAGTTCTCGGGCGCGATGAAGGCGCGCGAATGGGCCTCGACGTGGGCCAGGTAGGCGTCGCGCGCCAGCTCCTGGCGGCCGGTGGAGAGGATGCGGGTCGAAGGCGGCAGGTTACCGTGCAGGTAAGCCATGTACAGCGCCGGCAGCAGCTTGCGCATGGCCAGGTCGCCCATGCCCCCGAAGATGGTCATGTCGAGGGGGAGGGCGGTGTCGGGCGCGGTTGTTTGGGTCATGGTCTTGGCTCAAATAGTAGTGCTCAGCGCTCTGCGGGCAGGGCGCCGACGCGTGGTCGTATCAAATACTATAGCCTAGATCTGCGGGCAAGGCCGCCAGGCGGACAGGGAGCCGGCGCCCCCTTCGCATGTGGATGCCGGATCGGTTATCCTTGCAGTAGACCAAACGATAACAACAGGGGACACCATGGAATCAACCATCCTGAACCGCCGCGACATCGACTTCCTGCTCTACGAATGGCTCAATGTCGAGTCGCTGACGACGCGCCCGCGCTACCAGGACCACAGCCGCGAGACCTTCGACGCGGCATTGGATACCGCCCAGCAGATCGCGACCGATCTCTACGCCACGCATAACAAGAAGAGCGATGCGAAGGAGCCGCATTTCGATGGCGAGCGTGTCGCGATCATCCCGGAAGTCAAAACCGCGCTCGATGCCTTCTGCGCGGCGGGCCTGTTGGCGGCGGGCCAGGACTACGACTACGAAGGCATGCAGTTGCCCTGCGTGGTCGAGAAGGCAGTCGGCGCCTGGTTCCCGGCCGCGAACGTCTCGACCTCTTCGTACACCTTCCTCACGATGGGCAACGCGAACACGCTCCTGAAAACGGCGACGCCGCGCCAGGTTGAGCGTTTTGTGCGTCCCCAGCTGGCGGGCCGCTTCTTCGGCACCATGTGCCTGTCCGAGCCGCAGGCCGGCTCCAGCCTGTCGGACATCACGACGCGCGCCGAGCCTGACGCGGTCGATGGCCCCGAAGGCGAGCGCCAGTACCGGCTGCGCGGCAACAAGATGTGGATCTCCGCCGGCGAACATGAGCTGGCCGAGAACATCGTGCACCTGGTGCTGGCCAAGATTCCCGGCCCGGACGGCAAGCTGATCCCGGGCGTGAAGGGGATTTCGCTGTTCATCGTGCCTAAATACCTGGTCAACGAAGATGGCTCGCTCGGCGAGCGCAACGACATCGCGCTGGCGGGCCTGAACCACAAGATGGGCAACCGCGGCACGACCAACTGCCTGCTCAATTTCGGCGAAGGCAAGTACAAGCCTGACGGGCGGGCCGGCGCGATCGGCTACCTGGTGGGCGAGCCGCACAAGGGCCTGGCCAACATGTTCCACATGATGAACGAAGCGCGCATCGGCGTCGGCCTGGGCGCGACCGTGCTCGGGATCACCGGCTATCTGCACGCGCTCGACTATGCGAGGAATCGCCCGCAGGGACGCCCTCCGGCCGAGAAGGACCCGGCGAAACCGCAGGTCGCGATCATCGAACATACCGACGTGCGCCGCATGCTGCTGGCCCAGAAAGCCTACACAGAAGGCGCGCTGGCGCTGATCCTGTACTGCGCCAGGCTGGTCGACGAGCAGCGCACCGGCGAGTCGGTCGAGGCGCAAACGCGCGCCGGCATGCTGCTCGACTTCCTGACGCCGATCGCCAAGTCCTGGCCTTCGCAGTGGTGCCTCGAAGCGAACAGCCTGGCGATCCAGGTCCACGGCGGCTATGGCTACACACGCGAATACAATGTCGAGCAGTTCTACCGCGACAACCGCCTCAACGCGATCCACGAAGGCACCCACGGCATCCACGGGCTCGACCTGTTGGGACGCAAGGTCTCGATCCAGCAGGGCGCCTTGTTCAAGGCCGTCAACGAGGAAGTGGCGGCCACCATCGGCAAGGCGCGCACGGCGGACAATGCCGACTTGCAGGCGTATGCCGGCCAGCTCGAAGCACTGTGGCAGCGTATCGGCCAGGTCACGGCGACGCTGTACGGCGCCGGCGACATGAACAAGACCCTGGCCAATGCCAGCTTGTACTTGGAAGCGGTCGGGCACGTGGTGATCGCCTGGATGTGGCTTGAGAAGGCACTGGTGGCGGTCGAGGGCGAGGGCGACTTCTACCGCGGCAAACTGCAGGCCTGCCGCTATTTCTTCAACTGGGAATTGCCGAAGGCCGAGCAGCAGCTTGCGCTATTGGCGACGGTCGACACGACCACCCTCGACATGCAGGATGCATGGTTCTGATGACTGACGCATTCGACCCGACCACCCAGATCACCCTGAACGACATCGCCATCGGCGCCCGGCTCGTCGAGGCGCTGCTGCACCATGTAAAGAAGAATGGCGCCGCGCTGATCGGCTATGCCGAGCTGCTCGAGCTGGGGCGTTTTCTCGATCCGAAGGATGCCGAGATGGGCCGCGCCGAAGTGCTCGGCATGGCCATGAAGCTGCGCTTCGTGTCCGAGTTTTGCAAGGAGAACGGGTATCCGGACCTGGCCAGCCTGGCCGCGCATCCGCTGCCAGGCGCCGACGGCGATCGTGACGCCGAACGGCGCGCGGCCGCTGCCTTCGACTGGGCGGCGGCGCCGGCGCAGCTGGCCGCCTATGTCAAAGCCGCGAAAGCCCGCGTGCCGGCGCGCCTGAAACCGCGCAAGGAGCGGCCGGCCGAAGTGTCCTGGTATGCCTACTTCAGCGCGCACCGCGAGGCGTGCAAGAACATTACGTCGAGCGACAAGAAGGAAGTGGTCAACCTGATGATGGCCGGGCTCGACCCGGAGACGGCATTGCGGCGCTTCCTGGCGGCGAAGGCGGAGTTCGAGGAAGCTTGACGGCGGGCGGCGGCTTCGCCTGCAGAGAAGCGCGAAATGCGCGAAAATGGCGGGTTACGCCGTTCATTGGGAACTCCCGCCATGTCTTCTACCGCTATTCCAAGCCTGCGCCCCGGCGCCGGCATGAATCCGACGCCGCTCGGCGTGTCCCTGATCCTGATCCTGCTCGGCGCCTGGTACCTCACCGGCGCCGTCGGTCCGAAGCAGGCCATGCTGTTCGTGGTCGGCGCGCTGCTCGGCCTGGCCTTGTACCACGCCGCCTTCGGCTTCACCTCGGCATGGCGCGTCTTCATCGCCGACGGCCGCGGCGCCGGGTTGCGCGCGCAGATGCTGATGCTGGCCGTCGGCGTGGCGCTGTTCTTCCCGGCGCTGGCCGCCGGCACCCTGTTCGGCAATCCGGTCTCGGGACTGGTGTCGCCGGCCGGCACCTCGGTCGTCATCGGCGCTTTCATCTTCGGCATCGGCATGCAGCTGGGCGGCGGCTGCGCCTCCGGCACCCTGTACACGGTCGGCGGCGGCAGCACGCGCATGATCGTGACGCTGGTCTTTTTCATCATCGGCTCGGTCATCGGCACCGCGCACATGCCGTTCTGGACCTCGCTGCCGCAGCTCGCGCCAATCTCGCTGGTCAAGACGCTGGGCCTGACACCGGCGCTGCTGCTCAACTGGACCGTATTCGCGGCCATTGCGGCCATCACCGTCATCGTCGAAAAACGCCGCCATGGACGGCTGGTCGCGTCGCACGAGCAGCCGCCGCACGGTTCGCCATGGCTGCATGGCCCTTGGCCGCTGGTGGCCGGCGCGCTGGCGCTGGTGCTGCTCAATTTCGCGACCCTGGCGCTGGCCGGCCGGCCCTGGGGCGTTACCTCGGCCTTTGCGCTGTGGGGCGCCAAGGCCGCTTCCTTTATCGGGATCGACATCGCCAGCTGGACCTACTGGTCGACCAAGGCCAACGCCGCGGCGCTGGCGGCTCCCTTGTCGCAGGACGTGACCACGGTAATGGACATCGGAATCGTGCTCGGCGCGATGCTGGCCGCGGCACTGGCCGGGCGCTACGCACCGGTCTGGCGCCTGCCCCTGCGCTCGGTCCTTGCCGCGGTCGCCGGCGGCCTGCTGCTCGGCTATGGCGCGCGCCTCGCCTATGGCTGCAACATCGGCGCCTACTTCAGCGGCATCGTGTCGGGCAGCCTGCATGGCTGGCTGTGGCTGGTCTTCGCCTTTGCCGGCAACGTGCTCGGCACGCGCCTGCGGCCCTTCTTCGGGCTGGAAGTCGAGCGAGTGAAGCCCACCGCCTGCTGATCTGGCGGCGTTTCGAAAGCAAGGAACGGATAGAGCGCACTGGACGAAGCCTTCATCCTGACGATGTTACCCACATCATCAGGAGGAAGACCATGCATCAGCTATCGGGAAAAGTCGCCATCGTCACCGGCGCCAGTTCGGGCATCGGCTACGCGACGGCCAGGTTGTTCGCCAGCGAAGGCGCGCAGCTTGTCGTCACCGCGCGCCGCCAGAGCGAGCTCGCCAAGCTGGTCACGGAGATCGAGCGCGAGGGCGGCGTTGCGGTCGCTATCGCCGGCGACATCCGGGACGAGCAGCTTGCACGCGCCCTGGTGGAGACGGCAGTCGAGCGCTTCGGCGGGCTCGACATCGCATTCAACAATGCCGGCACCACGGGCCAGACTGCGCCGGTGGCCGACATCCCGCTCGATACCTGGCAAGCCACGCTCGACACCAACCTGACAGGATCCTTCCTGGGCGCGAAGTACCAGTTGCCGGCCATGGTGAAGCGCGGCGGCGGCTCGATCATTTTTACCTCGAGCTTCGTCGGCAGCACCGCCGGCTTTCCCGGGATGGGCGCCTATGCCGCCAGCAAGGCTGGATTGACCGGCCTGATGCAGGTTATCGCC
The DNA here is from genome assembly GCF_059134155.1 of Massilia sp. FBCC-B171. Lineage (NCBI taxonomy): Bacteria > Pseudomonadati > Pseudomonadota > Betaproteobacteria > Burkholderiales > Oxalobacteraceae > Massilia > Massilia sp. FBCC-B171. The sequence continues at coordinate 2,505,625 of NZ_CP101443.1, forward strand.
GTCGAGTATGGCACCCGCGGTATCCGCGCGAACGTCTTGCTGCCAGGCGGCGTCGACACACCCATGGGGCGGGAGACCGCGAATACGCCGGAGGCGCTGGCCTTCATACAAAGCCTGTACGCCCTCAAGCGCATTGCCCGGCCCGAGGAAATCTCGCGCGCGGCGCTCTACCTGGCTTCCGATGCGTCGAGCTTCAGCACCGGTTCATGCCTGCTAATCGATGGCGGGGTGTCGGTGAACCGTACGTGACAGCTTAATGCCCGAGGAGCGCCAGGCTGCGCTCCCATTCGGCATGCCATGGATCGAGGAAGGCGTTGGCGTCAAACGCGCGTTTCAGACTGCGCAGCGGCACCCGGTGGACGTCGTGCAGGCCGAGCGCCAGCACGACAGGATTCCAGACGATCTTCGATTTCGCCTTCTTGGTGCTGGCCTTGATGCGCGCACCTTCGTCGCCGAAGATGCCGCCGGCGCTGGTCAAGGCCGCGTCGAGGTCGAGCTTGGCCAGGCCACCAAACGCGGCGATCACCTGTTCCTTGTAGATGCCGGCCGTCGATTCCGTCGGCGGCTTCGGTTCCGCAGGCGGCTCGGCGGCACGCTTGACGGTCTTGACCAGTTTCTCCAGTTCCTTTTTCAGGAAGCGCAGTTCGTGGAGCTCGCGCCGGAAGCCCGGTGCGGGCAGCGTCGTCACGATCTTGTAGGCGTCCTTGGTGATTGTGATCAGGACGTCCTCGCTGCCTGCCGCCAGGCGCGCGGTGTCGCCTTCGAAGAAGATCGGCGCGGCATAGCCGCCGTTGGCGTCGCCGAAGAGTTCCGGAAAGGCCGCATCATAGTCGAGCCAGACCCAGGGCGTCATGCCGTACTCGATCAGGCGGGCCAGGGTCCAGGGCGTGCCGAGCTCCTGCTCCAGCCAGTCGCAGCTTTGTTCGAGGGTCGCCCGGAAAGGCAGGATGGTGATCGTCATGGTGATTCTTTCAGCCGGAGGAGTTGCGCGGCCTGGTAGGCGCCGAAGGCGTCGTTGAAGAGGCAGCGGATCAAGGGGTCGTCGACCAGTTCGGCCGTGTCGAGGTCCGCTTCGGTGGCGTCGTCGAAGCGCGTGTCGTTGATCCGCATGTACATCGAGGTCAGGGATTCGCCCAGTTCAAGGGCCGCGTACAACTTGGCAGCCGGGATCTCGGTGGTCCAGGAGAGCGGGGCGGCGGCAGCGACGAGGCCGATGCTGTCTTTCTCGACGCGGTAGTGGTACTGCGTTTCTGTACCCGCGCGGTCGAACACGGAAAGGCGCCAGAGGCGCGGCTGCTCGAAGAAGCTGTCCTCGGGCAGTTCCATGCCGCGGTATTTTTCGAGCAGGCCTGCGCGGCAGTAGCCGTCCACCCGCGCGGCTTGGTCAAGGCTCAAGGCCGGGAAGCGGCGCGCGATCTCGCTCGTTGCTGGCGGAACGGCCTGCGGATCGTAGTCGTAGTCCACATCCTGCTCACCCACCGGCAGCACCCAGTCGAGCGGCGCCGCCGGCGTCAAGCCATCCGCATCGAGCCGCATCGTTACCGAGGGATTCATGCGCACCACGCGCGCCTGCGGCAGCGCTGCGCCAATCTCGGCTTCGAACTGGCAATAGCTGATCGGGAAGAAGGAATGGTTGTACCAGGACCAGCTCTCCTGCAAGAACTGGCAGGAGCTCGGCACGATGAAGCGCGGAGCGAGCGCTGTGAGTTCCTCGATCCATTCTGCGGGCACGGTGGCCGGCGCTGGTGACGTGCGCGAGGGCGACAGCACCTCCATCTCGCGCATGGTCTGGAAGGGCCACAGCACCACGTCCCATGGGCCGTGCGCGGCGAGCGCCGGCAGCGTGTCCGGGTCGATCCAGGAGTCGACGACATTGAGCACCTTCAGGCCGGCCGCCTCGACCTGGAACATCGAGTCGACATCCGGGTCCATCGCGATGCGTGGCGTGACCGTGATTGCGCCGGCCGTCACCGGCGTGTCGATCCGCAGGGCTTGCACGTTGACGAAACCAAGTTCGCGCACCATCGCGAACAGCTCGTCGAAGATGCAGTATATATAGAGGGGCGTCGCGCGGTCGAGCAGGGCCAGGCTCTCTAAGGAGCAGTGGTCGTCGTGGAAGTGCGAGATGAAGACGGCATCGAAACGCAACTGGCGGATCTTGTCGCGGTCGAATGCGACCTGTGGGAAGGCGTGGCAGTTGCGGCTGAAGGGATTCTCGAAGATCGTGTCGAACGCGATCCGGCTGCCTTCGCATTCGAAGACATAACCGGCATGCAGGATCCGGGAGATGTGAAGCGGCATAGATTCTGCAAAAAGGGTGGCGGCGCGCTATGTTAACACGCCGCCCCTTTGCTAGGCCAGGTGGTCCGAGCCGCCATCGTAGGAGTCGCCGGCAAAATTGTCGGTGTCCATGCCGGCGTCGTCCAGCAGCGAACTGCCGCTGTCGGTATTGCTGTCGCCCAGCAGGCTGTTGCCGCTGTTCTGGAAGTCCTCGATCGGCGAGGTCAAGGAAGAGAAGGCGTCGTTATTGCCGAGGAAGCCGTTGCCGTCCTGGTTGTGATGGCCGAGCAGGTTGCCCAGGCCCTGGAACAGGAAGGCGCCGGCTGCGACGCCGGCCGCGGTCGAGGCGATGTTCCCGAGCGCGCCGCCCATGCCGCCACCACCGACGCCGCCGCGGAAGAAGTTACTGGCGCGGCTGGCCAGCGAAGGCTGCTGGTAGTGCTGGGGGTACTGCTGCTGCACCTGGCTGCCGTAGGCTTGCGCCGGCTGGCGCTGGCCGCCGCTGTTGCCCCAGGCGTTCGGGTCGAGGAAACCACCGCTGTTCTGCGCCCCGCCTTGCAGCTGGCGCTGCAGGTTGGCGATCTCCATCTTGGCATTGTCGAGCGCCTGCTGTTGCAGCAGGGCGCGCTGCACCAGCAGGTAGGCCGCATCGGGCTGGTAGGCCACGGCCTTCTGGATCATGGCCTCTGCCTCGGGATCCTTCGGCAGGCCGCGCACCTGGACGAGCTGGTTCAGGAAGTTTTCCAGAAGCTGGGTATCTTGCGGACTCATGGTGTCACCCTCCACATGGCTTGAATGGTCAATATCGCACCATTGTGGAGGGATTCAGGATTCGCGGGCGCGCGCCCGCTCAGAACGCGGCGATGCCCGTCTGCGCACGGCCCAGGATCAGCGCGTGGATGTCGTGCGTGCCTTCATAGGTGTTCACGACTTCCAGGTTGACCATGTGGCGGATGATGCCGAATTCGTCCGAAATGCCGTTCCCGCCCAACATGTCGCGTGCCGTGCGGGCGATGTCCAGCGACTTGCCGCAGGAATTACGCTTCATCATCGAGGTGATTTCCACTGCCGCCGTGCCTTCATCCTTCATGCGTCCCAGGCGCAGGCAGCCCTGCAGGCCAAGCGTGATCTCGGTCTGCATGTCGGCCAGCTTCTTCTGCACCAGCTGGTTCGCAGCCAGCGGTTTGCCGAACTGCTGGCGGTCCAGCGTGTACTGGCGCGCCGTGTGCCAGCAGGCTTCGGCCGCACCCAGCGCGCCCCAGGCGATGCCGTAGCGTGCCGAGTTCAGGCAGGTGAACGGGCCTTTCAGTCCGCGCACTTCCGGGAAGGCGTTTTCTTCGGGGCAGAACACGTTGTCCATGACGATTTCGCCGGTGACGGAAGCGCGCAGGCCGAACTTGCCGTGGATCGCCGGGGCCGACAAGCCTTTCCAGTCCTTCTCCAGCACGAAGCCGCGGATCGCGCCTTCATCGTCCTTGGCCCAGACCACGAACACGTCGGCGACCGGCGAATTGGTGATCCACATTTTGGAACCCGTCAGCGAGTAGCCGCCGTCGACCTTGCGCGCACGGGTGACCATCGAGCCCGGGTCGGAGCCGTGGTTCGGTTCGGTGAGGCCGAAGCAGCCGATCCATTCGCCGGTGGCCAGTTTCGGCAGGTATTTCTGTTTGGTCTCTTCGTTGCCGAACTCGTGGATCGGCACCATGACGAGCGAGGACTGCACGCTGGCCATCGAGCGGTAGCCGGAGTCGACGCGCTCGATTTCGCGCGCGATCAGGCCGTAGGCGACGTAGTTCAGACCAGGGCCGCCGTACTGTTCGGGAATCGTCGGGCCCAGCAAGCCGAGTTCGCCCATTTCGCGGAAGATGGAAGTGTCCATCTTCTCGTGGCGGAAGGCTTCGAGGATGCGCGGCTGCAGCTTGTCCTGGCAATACGCGTACGCGGCGTCGCGGATCATGCGCTCGTCGTCGGTGAGCTGGCTGTTCAGGAGGAGTGGATCGTCCCAGTGGAAGGCGGCTTTGGTCATGATGTTCTCTCTATTGAATGGGTGTTCAGCGGGCGAAGTACAAATCGTGCAGATGGTCGAGGCTGACCTCGGAGGCCGCCTGCGACAGTACGACTTTCCCGCTTTGCATCAGGTAAACGTGGTCCGCGACGCCGACCGCGCGCTGGGTGTTCTGCTCCACCAGCACGATGGTACGCCCGTCGCCCTTCAGGCGCGCGAGGATTTCGAACAATTCGTTGACCATCACCGGCGCCAGGCCCAGCGAGGGCTCGTCGATGATCAACAGCTTCGGGTCGCTCATCAGGCCGCGCGCCATGGCCAGCATCTGTGCTTCGCCGCCCGAGAGCGAACCGGCCATCTGCTTGCGCCGTTCGCGCAGGCGCGGGAACATGAGGTAGGATTTCTCCAGGTTGGCGGCCGCTTTCGAGCGGTGCTGGGGCGCGAAGGCGCCCAGCATCAGGTTTTCCTCGACCGTCATGTCGCGAAACACCATGCGCCCTTCGGGAATCATGGCCATCGAGACATCGTGCATTTCCCAGGTCGGCGTGCCGCCCAGCTGCTTGCCGTCGAGCGTGATCGAGCCCTGCTTGATCGCCACCAGGCCCATGATGGCGCGCAGCAGGGTGGTTTTGCCGGCGCCGTTGGGGCCGATGATGGTCGTCAGCTTGCCGGGGGCGACAGTCAGCGACAGGTCCCACAGCACGTTGATTGCGCCATAGCCGGCGCGCAGGTTGGTAATTTCAAGCATGGTCGGCTCCCGTATAGCTTTTCACCACAGCCGGATTGCTGAACACTTCCTGCGGCGAGCCTTCGGCGATCAGCTGGCCGAAGTTCAGCACCGCCACGCGGGGGCAGAGGTTGCTGATGGTTTCGATGTCGTGCTCGATGATGCAGATCCCGACCGAGAATTTCTCGTGCAGGCCCTTGAGCATGTTCATGAAGGCGCGCTTGCCGTTGGTCTCCAGGCCAGCCAGCACTTCGTCGAGCAGTAGCAGCTTCGGGTCGGTGGCGAGGGCCTTGGCCACTTCGAGGGCCTTCAGTTCGGTCAGCGCCAGGCCGGTCGATGCGTCGCGCTCGGCCTTGGCCGTGAGGCCCGTAAAGTCGAGCACTTCGTCGATGCGGCGCTCGTCGATGCGGCCCGTGCCGAAGCGCTGGGCCACCTGCAGGTTCTGGCGCACGGTCAGTTCGTGCATCGGCTGCGGGATCTGGAAGGTGCGTCCGATGCCCATGCGGGCCCGCTGGTACATCGGCGCCTTCAATACGTCCACGCCGTTGAACACGATGCGGCCGGCCGTGGGGCGAACCAGCCCGGAGATCGCATTGAACAGCGTGGTCTTGCCGGCGCCGTTGGCGCCGACCAGGCCGACCACGTCGCCGGTGCCGATGTTGAGCGACACGTCGTTCACGGCAGTCAGGCCGCCGAAGCGCACGGTCACGTTTTCAAGCTGTAGCATCTTTTTTCCTCATGAACTTCTTCACCAGGCCAAACAGGCCGTCGGGACTCGCCAGGATCATCCCGACCAGCACCACGCCCAGCACCAGCTGGTGCCCCGTCGGCATGATGTTCTTGACGAACAGCTGGTCGACGAGATACACCACGACCGCGCCCACCAGCGGGCCGGTAATCGTGCGGTAGCCGCCGAAGATGGCTGCGACGATCGGGATCGTCACCCACAGGCCGCTGAAGGCGTAATCCGGCTCCAGGAAGTTGATGTAGTGGGCGTTGAAAGCGCCGACCACGCCGCACATGAAGGCCGAGACGAGCAGCATCAGGCCCTTGAGCAGGGTGTTGTTGACGCCAACCACGCGGGTTGCATCTTCGCTGTCGTGCATGGCGCGCAGCGCCAGGCCGTGCGGGCTGCGCCGGATCATGTCGTAAATCAGGGCGAACAGCAGCACGATGGTCAGGATCACCAGGTAGTTGCCGGTCTTGCCGCCGAAGTCGACACCGAAGAGTTCCGGCAGGCGCGGAATGCTGGCGATGCCGCCCGAACCGCCCGTGACCGAGGTCCATTCGGTGGCCAGGATGCGGAAGATGTGGGCGTAGGCGAGAATGGCCAGCGCAAAATAGGGACCGCGCAGGCGCAGCACCGGCATCATCAGGAGCGCGGAAATCACCGCCCCGACGCCGCCCATGACCAGGCCAATAAACACCGGCACGCCGAACTTCATCGACAGCACGGCCGAGGTATAGGCGCCGACCCCGAAGAAGGCTGCGTGGCCGAAGCTCACCATGCCGCCCAGGTTGCCGAGCAGCGCCCAGGACAGGGCGATGCCGCCGATGACGAGCGAGGCAATCACCAGGCTCATGACGTAGGCGTTCCCGCCCAGTACCAGCGGCACGCCGACATAGGTGGCCGCCAGCACCACGATCAACAGTTTATTGATTTTCATCCGCGCCTCCCGGCTGCACCGAACAAGCCGTTAGGCATGAAGAAGAGGACCAGCAGGAACAGGCCCATGCCGGCCAATTCCTGCAGGGCCGAGCTGGCGAGCGTCACCGTCAGCGACTCGGCAATGCCGAGCAAAACCGCGCCGATCAGTACACCGGGAATCGAGCCGATACCGGCCAGCACGGTGATGATGAAGGCCTTCACGGTCAGCACGCTGCCGGTTGCCGGGCTGACGACGCCATAGCTGAACAGGGCGACGCCGGCAAACGCCGCCAGCAGGCCCGCCACCAGGAAGGAGACCAGTTCGGTGCGGCCCGGATTGATGCCCATGAGTTTGGCGGCGTCGCGGTTGCTCGAGACGGCGCGCACCGCGCGGCCATACCAGCTGCGCGAGAGCCACCACCACAGGGCCACGATCAGCACCAGCGAGACGAAGAAGAACAGCACTTCGCTGCGCATGCTGTAGAGATCACCGACGACGAAGGCTTCCTGCATCCAGGACGAACTGGTGGCGCGCACGTCGGCGCTCCAGATCATGAGCACGACGTTGGTCAGGATGACGCCGACGCCATAGGTCAGGGTCAGCGAATTGATTTCACGGTTGGTCTTGATGCGGCCAACCACGAAATAGAGGAGGGCGGAGGTGATCGTCACGACCAGCACCGCCACGGGAATCGCGGCGGCCGGGTTCCAGCCCAGTTTCGATTCGACCGTGTAGGCGATGTAGGCGGCCAGCAGCACCAGTTCGCCGTGCGCGAGGTTGATGACCTTCATGGCGCCGAATACCAGCGCCAGGCCCAGGGCGATCAGCGCATACGAGCCGCCCTGCAGCATTCCGGAGTACACGGACTGCAATATTAATTCGGACATGTGTGCATTCCAATTGAGGTGAGACATGCCGGGACGGGCGCCGGCACCGCGCGCCCGCCTCCGGCTGCTACATGCTTACCAAGGCACGCCTGGGAACATCGGCTTGCCGTTTGCGGATTCCTTAGGCCATACCAGCACGACCTGCTTGCCCTGATGCTGGCCCATGCGCTGCACGAAGCCCGGGTTGTCGCCGTTGGCGTCGAACTGCACGCGGCCGATCAGGGTCTTGCTGTCGGTCTTGCGCATCTCTTCGATCACGCCGCCTTTTTTCAGCGTGCCCTTGTCGGCCGCGCGTGCAATTGCTTCGAACAGCAGCATCGACTGCACGTAGCCGAACTGGCCCAGGTAATCAGGCTCCTTGTTGTGCAGCTTCTTGTAGCCGTCGCCGAAGGCCTTGCCTTCAGGCGTGGTGAAATTCACCGGGAAAGGCAGCACGGCGGTGCCGTAGACCTTGGGCATCAGATCCGGGAAGTCGGCCGCCATTTTCGGCGTGGCCAGCGACCAGACGCCGGCAATGGCTTTCACCGACGAGGGCTTGAGCACGCGCGCGGCGCGCAGGATGCCGACGTAGTCGTTCTCGTAGCCGACCATGGCGATGAATTCCGAGCGGTCCTGCAGCTTGACCTTGTTCAGGATCGGCTTGAAGTCGGTGATCGCCGGATCGAAGGCATGCATGGCGACCTTGACGCCTTTCGCGCCCAGGGTTTTCTGGACGTCGGTTGCCAGGCCTTCGGTAGCGTCCTTGGTCGAATAGATGATCGAGACCGATTTCACGCCGAGGTCGGAAATCAAACCGATCAGGGCTTTCTGGTAGCCGGCGGTGTTATTAATGCGGAAGAAGTTCTTGCGGCCGGCTTGCACCAGGCCGTCGTCGACGCCGCCCGAGGTGATGTAGGCCAGGCCCAGCTTGTTGGCGGCGTCGGAAGCCGGCGAGATGTTGTTCGAGCCGTAGCCGCCGGTCACTGCAACGACGCCTTCGCTGGCCAGCTTCTCGACCGCGGCGACCGCCTTGGCAGGAGCGGATTCGTCGTCGACGGTGACGAGCTTGATGGTGTGCTTGCCGTTGGTCTTGTTGAAGACTTCAGCGGCGACGCGGATGCCTTCCTGGGTGCCCATGCCGACCCGCGCGAGCGGTCCGGTAAGGGGAATTTGTACGCCGACCAGGAATTCTTCTGCCTGCGCGGTGCTTGTGCCGAGTGCGGCGCTTGCGGCCACCATTGCCAGGACGATGCTTGTTGCCTTCTTCATGTCTCCACCTTTTCAGTTATGTTCACGAGTCCGCCCCTGCGAAGGGACGGCTTTGCTGCAGCCTGCGCCGCATGCGGCGCAGGCAAATTCTGTACTGCGTTCAGTTGCCCGCTCAGCCCAGGTTGCGGCCCATGCTCATTTCCACGCTGCGCACCAGCTGCACCAGGCGCGGGCCGAGGTCGTCGATCAGCTTTTCCTGCGGCAGGAGGAAAGAAGGGCCGCCGCAGTTGAAGGCCATGGTCTTGGCCGGATCGGGATCGATCAACGGTACGCCGACGGCGCTGATGTTCGCGTCCCACAGTCCCGAGGACATGCAAAAGCCGCGGTCCTGGTAATCCCTGAAGCCCTGTTCGAGATCGGCCTTGATCTTCGGCCAGTTGGTTTCGGTCTGCAGGCGGATATGGTCCATCAGGAAGTCGCGGTCGTTCTGCGGCAGGCCGCACAGATAGGCCTTGCCCATGGCGGTGGTCGCCAGCGGAATGCGCGAACCGGCGTCGCGGCGCAGGGTGACGGCGGCGCTGCCGCGGCAGGCTTCCACGTAGACCATCGAGAGGCGGTCGCGGATGCCGATGGCCACGCTGCACTGCGCGTATTCGGCCAGTTCCTGCATCGCGGGCCGTGCAAGCTTGCGCACATCGAGGTTGGCGAGCAGGGTGTAGCCGAGGGCCAGCACGGCCGCGCCCAGCTGATAGCGGCCCTGGTCGGCGGAATAGTTGAGGTAACCGAGCTTGGTCAGGGTATGGGTCAGGCGCGAAATCGTCGGTTTCGGCATGGCCGTGCGCTTGGCTATTTCACTGTTGGTGAGATAGGTTTCGCCGGGGCGAAAGCAGCGTAGAATTTCCAGGCCACGCGCCAGGGCCGTCACGAACTGGCGGTCCTTGGCTGCATCGTCTTCGAAGGTCTCGATCTCGTGTTGCATGGTTTCCTTGATTGTCTCGGCGCCTGGCGTCTGGGGCCGGGTCTGGTCGAATATTCACACACGCAAAAGAAAAGTGTCAACTGTTTCGTGAAATAGCCGTTCGCACAGCGAAACACATTATCCGCGCCTCCTATGGCGGCGCTCGATTCTGATTGATAAGTTGCAAAAGACGCAGGGCGTACTGACAGCAACTCAACCGTAATCTTGGCATTTACAGCAATGGCGAAAATGCGGTATCGTTGATTTCGCTGAAATCTGCAAAACACAGTTTCGCACAGCGAAACACCCTACAAAGGAGACAGGCTTGAACACTTCCGCCGCACCCGCATCCGCATCCGCTTCCGTGAGCACGCGTCGCCACGACGACATCCTCCTGGTCACGATCGATAACCCACCCGTGAACGCACTCGGCGTCGACGTGCGGCGCGGCTTGTCGGACGCCATCGACGCGGCCGAGCAGGACGCCGCGGTCAAGGCTGTCGTCGTCAATGGCGCCGGCCGCAACTTCCTCGGTGGCGCCGACATCCGCGAATTCGGCAAGCCGCCCCACGCGCCGGCGCTGCCGGACGTGTGCAACCGGATCGAAGCCTGTTCCAAGCCGGTGATTGCCGCCATCCACGGCGCGGCCCTCGGCGGCGGCCTGGAAGTGGCGCTCGGCGCCCACTACCGCGTCGCGCTCGGCAGCGCCAAACTCGGCTTGCCGGAAGTGCTGCTGGGCCTCCTGCCCGGCGCCGGCGGCACCCAGCGCACGCCGCGCCTGATCGGCGCGAAGGCGGCACTGGAACTGATGCTGAGCGGGCGCCATATCGGCGCGACGGAAGCCGCAAAACTCGGCCTGGTCGACCGCGTGGTCGAAGGCGAGGACCCGGCAGCCGCCGGCCTGGCCTATGCGCGTGAACTGATTGCCTCCGGCGCCGCACCGCGCCGTACCAGCGAAGCGGGCGCGCTGAGCGATCGCGACACCACGCAGGCGGCCATCGACGCCGCCCGTGCCGAGACGAGCAAGAAGGCGCGCGGCCTGTTCTCGCCACTGAAAATCGTCGACGCGGTGCAGGGCGCACTCGACCTGCCGTTCGCAGAAGGCCTGGCGCTCGAGCGCAAGCTCTTCATCGAATGCCTGGACAGCCCGCAGCGCGCCGGCCTGGTACACGCCTTCTTTGCCGAGCGCGAAGCGGCGAAAGCCCCCGAAACCCGTTCAGCCCAGCCGCGTCCGATCGCCGGCGTCGGCATCATCGGCGGCGGTACCATGGGTGCGGGCATCGCGGTTGCGGTGCTCGATGCCGGTTTGCCTGTCGTGATGATCGAGCGCGACGAGGAAGCGCTGGCCCGTGGCCGCGCGAACGTGGAAAAAGTCTACGACGGCCTGGTTGCCAAGGGCCGCATCAAGCCTGAAGCCAAGGACGCCGTCATGGCGCGCTGGAGCGGCAGCACCGCCTATGACGCGCTGTCCCAGGTCGACCTGGTGATCGAAGCCGTGTTCGAGGACATGGCCGTGAAACAGGCCGTGTTCAAGGAACTCGACCGCGTCTGCAAACCGGGCGCTGTGCTGGCCACGAATACCTCCTATCTCGACATCGACGAGATCGCCGCCTCTATCTCCCGTCCGCAGGATGTCATCGGCCTGCACTTCTTCTCGCCGGCGAACATCATGAAGCTGCTGGAGATCGTGGTGCCGGCCAAGGTGGCCGCCGATGTCGTCGCCACCGCCTTTGAACTTGCGAAAAAACTCAAGAAGACCGCAGTGCGCGCAGGCGTCTGCGACGGTTTCATCGGCAACCGGGTGCTGGCCGTGTACGGCGCCGCCGCCCAGGCCATCATGGAAGACGGCGCCTCGCCCTGGCAGATCGACAAGGCGGCGCGCGAGTTCGGCTATCCGATGGGACCGTTCCAGGTCTCGGATCTGGCCGGCGGCGACATCGGCTGGGCCACCCGCAAGCGCCGCGCCGCCACGCGCGACCCGAAGGCGCGCTACGTGCAGATCCCGGACCGCCTGTGCGAACGCGGCTGGTTCGGCCAGAAGACGGGCCGCGGCTATTACCTGTACCCGGAGGGCGCGCGCGTCGGCACGCCGGATCCGGAAGTCGACGCCATCATCGACGCGGAACGCCAGCGCGCCGGCATCACCCCGAAAACCTTCACGGATGAGGACATCATGCGCCGCTACCTGGCCGCCATGATCAACGAAGGCGCGAACGTCGTGCACCAGAAGATCGCCCTGCGACCGCTCGACGTCGATGTGACCTTTGTCCACGGCTACGGCTTCCCGCGCTATCGCGGCGGCCCGATGCACTACGCGGACACGGTCGGCCTGCCGAAAATCCTGGCCGATATCCAGGAATTCGCCAAGGAAGACCCGGTGTTCTGGCAGCCGTCGCCGCTGCTGGTGGACCTGGTCGCACGCGGCGAGAACTTCGCCAGCCTGAACAAATAACAGAACCCCTTAGAGGAGACTCGCCATGCGCGAAGCCGTCATCGTTTCAACCGCCCGCACCCCGCTCACCAAAGCGCACCGCGGCGAATTCAACATCACCTCCGGCCCGGAACTGGCCGCCTTTGCCGTGCGCGCCGCCGTCGAGCGCTCGGGGATCGACCCGGCCCTGATCGAGGACGCGATCCTTGGTTGCGGCTACCCGGAAGGCACGACCGGCCGCAACGTCGCGCGCCAGGCCATCATTCGGGCCGGTTTGCCGATCACGATCGCCGGCACCACCGTGAACCGTTTCTGCGCCTCGGGCCTGCAGGCGATTGCGATTGGCGCCGGGCGCATCGTCGTCGATGGCGCGCCCGCCATCATCGCCGGCGGCGTGGAGAGCATTTCGCAGATCCGCACCCGCGACAGCGGCGACTCCGGCATGGACCCGTGGATTTTGGAAAACAAGCCGGCGCTCTACATGCCGATGATCGAGACGGCCGACATCGTCGCCAGCCGCTACGGCATCTCGCGCGAAGCACAGGACCGTTTTTCGGCGGAGAGCCAGCGCAAGACCGAGGAAGCCCAGCTCGCCGGCCGCTACAAGGAAGAGATCGTCGCCTGCACCACGACCATGGCGGTGACGGACAAGGAGACCAAGGCGGTCACCAAACAGGAAGTCACGGTCAGCGAAGACACCTGCAACCGCCGCGGCACCACCTATGAAGGCCTGGCCAAGCTGGCGCCGGTCATGGGCGAAGGTAAATTCGTCACAGCCGGTAACGCCTCGCAGCTGTCGGATGGCGCCTCGGCCTGCGTGATGATGGAAGCGAAAGAAGCCGAACGCCTCGGCTTGACCCCGCTGGGTGCCTTCCGCGGCATGGCGGTGGCAGGCTGCGAACCCGACGAGATGGGCATCGGCCCGGTGTTCGCGGTGCCGAAGCTGCTCAAGCGCTTTGGCCTCACCGTCGACGACATCGACCTGTGGGAGCTGAACGAAGCCTTTGCTTCGCAGGCGATCTACTGCCAGCAACAGCTGGGTATCCCGGACGAGCGCCTGAACGTGGACGGCGGCGCGATTTCGATCGGCCACCCGTTCGGCATGACCGGCGCGCGCCTGGCCGGCCATATCCTGCTCGAGGGCCGCCGCCGCAAGGCCAAGTATGCGGTCGTCACGATGTGCATCGCCGGCGGCATGGGCGCCGCCGGCCTGTTCGAGATTTATTAAGGAACGCCATGGACCTGAATTTCACCCCGCAAGAAGAAGCCTTCCGCGCCGAAGTCCGCGCCTTTTTGGATGAGAAGCTGCCGGCGCGCCTGTCCGACAAGGTCGCCGAGGGCAAGCACCTGTCCAAGGCCGACATGGAAGAATGGCACGCCGTTCTCAACGAGCGCGGCTGGCTCGCGAATCACTGGCCAGAGGAATACGGCGGCCCGGGCTGGACCGCCATCGAAAAATTCATCTTCGAGAACGAGAGCGCGATTGCCCATGCGCCGCGCATCGTGCCCTTCGGCGTCAACATGCTTGGCCCGGTTCTGATCAAGTACGGCAACGCCGCGCAAAAGGACTACTGGCTGCCGCGCATCCTGAACGGCGACGACTGGTGGTGCCAGGGTTATTCGGAACCGGGCGCCGGCTCCGACCTGGCCGCGGTCAAGACCACCGCCGTGCGCGGCACTGACGCCGAGGGCGAGCACTACATCGTCAACGGCCAGAAGACCTGGACCACGCTCGGCCAGTACGCCAACATGATCTTCTGCCTGGTGCGCACCGACCGCGAGGCCAAGAAGCAGTCGGGCATCAGCTTCCTGTTGATCGACATGAATTCGCCCGGCATCGAGGTGCGCCCGATCATCACCCTCGACGGCGAGCATGAAGTCAACGAAGTCTTCTTCACCGATGTACGCGTCCCGGTGCAGAACCTGGTGGGCGAGGAAAACGCCGGCTGGACCTGCGCCAAATACCTGCTCACCTACGAGCGCACGAATATCGCCGGCGTCGGCTTCTCGGTGGCCGCACTGGCGCGCCTGAAGAAAATCGCCGCGCGCCAGACGCGCAACGGTAAACCGCTGCTTGATGACCCGACCTTCGCAGCACGCCTGGCGCGCGTCGAGATCGACCTGGAAAACATGAAGACGACCAACCTGCGCGTGATCGCGGCGGTGGCCGGCGGCGGCGTGCCGGGTGCGGAAAGCTCGATGCTGAAAATCCGCGGCACCGAGATCCGCCAGGAGATCACCTCGCTGGCGCGCCGGGCGATGGGCGTGCATGCGCGTCCCTTCAGCCAGGACATGCTCGATGCCGATTACCAGGGCCAGCCCTTCGGCCCCGACTTCGCAGCGGCCGCCGCGGCCCAGTACTTCAACAACCGCAAGCTGTCGATCTTCGGCGGCTCCAACGAGATCCAGAAGAACATCATCTCCAAGATGATTCTCGGACTGTAAGGATACCGACATGAATTTCGAACATACCGAAGAACGGCGCATGCTCGCCGACAGCCTGAACCGCTTCATCGCCGAGCGTTATGGCTTCGAGACCCGCAACAAGATCGCCGGTTCAAGCGAAGGCTATTCGCCCGAGATGTGGAACCACTTTGCCGAACTGGGCGCGATCGGCGTGCTGATGCGCGAGGAAGACGGCGGCTTCGGCGGCGCCGGTTTCGATATCGCCGTGATTTTCGAAGCCCTGGGCCGCGGCCTGGTGCTCGAACCGCTGCTGGCTTCCGCCGTACTGGCGGGCGAGGCGATTGCCGTCGCCGGCAACGAAGCGCAGCGCGGCCTGCTGGCCGAGATCGCCGACGGCAGCACCATCGCCAGCTTCGCGCACGACGAGCCGGAGACGCATTATGAAATGGCGCGCGTCGGCCTCACGGCCAAACGCGAGGGCGAGGGCTGGGTCCTGAGCGGAACGAAGTCGGTGGTGCCGCAGGGTGGGCAGGCCAAGGTCTTCGTGGTCTCGGCGCGCACCGCGGGCGCGATCGACGACGAATCAGGCATCTCGCTATTCCTGGTGCCGTTTGATACGGCAGGTCTCACCATCCGCAGCACGCCGACCATCGACGGCGGCCACGTCGCCGAACTGAGCTTCACCGACGCGCGCCTCGGCGCCGACGCGCTGCTCGGCGTGGAAGGCGGCGGCTTCGCCACCGTCGAGCGCGTCGTTGGGCGCGGCATCCTGGCCCTGTGCGCCGAAGCGCTGGGCGCGATGGAAGCGGCCAAGGCGGCCACGCTCGACTACCTGCGCACGCGCAAGCAGTTCGGCGTCCCGATCGGCAGCTTCCAGGCACTGCAGCACCGCATGGCCGACCTGCTGCTCGAGATCGAACAGGCACGCTCCGCCGTCATCAACGCGGCAGCCGCGCTCGATGCGGACCGCCTCACCCGCGAGCGCGCGCTGTCCGCCGCCAAGATGTCAATCGGCCGCATCGGCACCCTGGTGGCCGAGGAATGCATCCAGCTGCATGGCGGTATCGGCATGACCTGGGAACTGCCGCTGGCGCATTACGCCAAGCGCCTGGTGATGATCGACCACCAGCTGGGTGACGAAGACCACCACCTCGAGCGCTATATTGCGCTCGGCCGCGAGCAGCAGGCAGCATGACGGCCGGCCTGCTGGTACGCACCGAGGGCGCGGTGCGGGTGCTGGTCAACAGCAATCCCGCTGCGCGCAACGCAATCACCCCGGCGCTGTACGATGCGCTGCCGGCAGCACTGGAAGACGCCGCGTCCGATCCGGCCATCGGCGCCATCGTGTTCGCCGGCGACGGCGACTTCTTCTGCGCCGGTGGCGATCTGCGCCAGCTGGCCACGCGGCGTGAACTCGCGCCCGCGCAGCGCCGCGAAAAGATCGAACGCCTGCACGACCTGGTCCGCGCGATCCGCGCCTGCCCAAAACCCGTCATTGCGGCGGTGGAGGGCGGTGCGGCCGGCGCCGGCATGTCCCTGGCCCTGGCCTGCGACATGCTGGTGGCCGCGAACAATGCCTTCTTCACGATGGCCTATGTGAAGGTGGGCCTGAGTCCCGATGGCGGCGCCACCTCCTTCCTGTCGCAATTCCTGTCGCGCCAGCAGATGATGGAGCTGTGCCTGCTGGGCGAACGGATTCCCGCCGAGCGCCTGCACGCCTTCGGCGCGGTGAACCGCTTGAGCGAGCCTGGTGCGGCGCTGGCCGAAGCGCTGGCGCTGGCCGGGCGCATTGCCGGCGGTCCCGCGAACGCCGCCGAACGGATCAAGCGCCTGTGCGAAAGTGCGGGCCACGCCAGCCTGGAACAACAGCTCGACCTGGAGGCGCAGACCATGGCGCAATCCCAGGGCGACGACGAAGCGCAGGAAGGCATCAAGGCCTTTTTTGATAAGCGCGCACCTGATTTCGCGTCCCTGCGCGGACGCACTGGAGAGACACAGTGACTAGCAAATCCTCCCTGCCGCTGGCCGGCGTGCGCGTCCTCGACCTGTCGCGGGTGCTGGCCGGCCCGTGGTGCGCCATGGTGCTGGGCGACCTGGGCGCCGAGGTCATCAAGGTCGAGCACCCGGTGCGCGGCGACGATACGCGCGACTGGGGCATGCGCGTCGGTTCCACCGAGACGGCCTATTTCAACAGCGTCAACCGCAACAAGCGTTCGGTCTGCCTCGATCTGAAAACGCCCGAGGGCCAGCAGATTGCGCGTGATTTGATCCGGAAAAGCGACGTCGTCATCCAGAACTTCAAGTTCGGCGACATCGAGCGCCTGGGTCTCGGCTACGACGAACTCGTGAAAGAGCAGCCTGGCCTGATCTATTGCTCGATCACGGGCTACGACCGCACCGGGCCGGAAGCGGCGCGTCCCGGCTATGACCTGGTGATCCAGGGCGAGGCCGGCTTGATGGCCCTGAATGGCGAGCCGACCCAGCCGCCGCTGAAATTCGGCGTCGCGGCAGTCGACATGATGACCGGCATGTATGCGGCCCAGGGCGTGCTGGCCGCGCTCTACGACCGCGAGAAAACCGGCGTCGGCCGCCACGTCGGCATGGCCCTGTTCGATTGCGGCCTGATGATCACCGCCTATTACGGGCTGGAAGCGCTGCTGCGCGGGAACGATCCTCCGCGCTACGGCAATGCGCACCCGTCGATCATGCCCTACGGCGTGTACGAAGCGGAAGATGGCCCGCTGGTGATTGCAGTTGGAAACAACAGCCAGTACCTGCGCTTTTGCACCGAGGTCATCGATCGTCCCGACCTGGCCAGCGACGAACGTTTTAAAACCAATCTCGAGCGCACCAAGCACCGCGAGGAACTGGCGCCGCAGCTGCGCCAGGCGGTCTCGGCGC
This sequence comes from Massilia sp. FBCC-B171, assembly GCF_059134155.1. NCBI lineage: Bacteria > Pseudomonadati > Pseudomonadota > Betaproteobacteria > Burkholderiales > Oxalobacteraceae > Massilia > Massilia sp. FBCC-B171. Next base: position 2,523,057 of record NZ_CP101443.1, read on the forward strand.
GCAAGCGCAAGGATTTGTTGGAACGCATGGCCCAGGTCGGCATTCCCTGCGGCGAAGTCGCGGGCCTGCACGAGGCGATGACCTCGAAACGAGCCGTCGATTCAGGGCTGGTGGCGCGCATGCCGCATCCGGTGGCGGGCACGGTCGATGTGATGGCCTCGCCGTATCGTTTCAATGGCGAGCGTTTGCCGGTGCGCAAGGCGCCGCCGACGCTGGGGGAGGGGACGAACGAGGTGCTGGCGGAGATGCTGGGCTTGTCTGAAGAGAGACTAAAGGAGCTGAAAGAACGCGGCGTCGTTTGAAGGACACCTTGATTCCCCGGGCCAACACGCAAAACTATTTATGACTGTCGCGCTTCATTTATTGCCATCCACGGCATACATTGAAATTGACGTTTGTCCGTTTTATTGGAGCGCATCATGTCATCCCGTCCACTTGTTCCGGCCGTCCTCGTCACGATGTTGACGGCCTGTATGTCGGCAACCGCGGTTACGCCGCGCGCCGACCTGCTCGGCTCACCAGTCCCGCCGGTGGCCGCTACCCGTACCGTGAACCTCACGCAAGACACACGGTATGTGAATGTCGTTGCCGGCGATACCATCCGCTTCGTTAACGGATCGGGTGAATTCGCCTGGAGTTTCAATGTCAGCCCCATCGTCCAGATGTTCGACCTGAACCAGGTGGCGCCTCCGGGTGCCCTTGGGCATTCGGTGAACGTGTATGTTGCACCCGATCCGCGCTATTCGGAGCGGACCGAGTTCAACGACCATGACCGCCAGGACGCAAGGGCCCCGGCGATCATTCGCTGACGTTTAGTTACCGGCCTTACTTGCCCGCATTCAGGGCGCGCAGGAACTGACCCTTGATCTTGCCGCCCTCGACCGTGCCCAGGATGACGTTGGCGATCGTGCCGCCTTTGCTGTCCAGGCCGTCGATGTCGTTCGGGTTATACATCGCCGGCAGGGTGGTGAAGGCTTTTTCCATCTGCGCGCGGATCGCGGTCGCGTCGGTGGTGGTGCCGGCCAGTTTCATGGCAGCCACCGTCGCGTGCACGGCCGAGTAGTTCAGGCTGATCTCGGTGCTAGGATCCTTGCCCGGGTTCAGCTTGCGGAAGCGTTCGGTGAAGGCGACGGCTTCCGGACGGGTGTCGTTCGCCAGCGGCATCACGCCGATCGAACCTTCCAGAGGGGTCAGGCCGCCGACCACCTTGGCCATCTCGTCGATCTTGGCCTGGTCGAGGATGATGAAGCCGCCCTTGAAGCCCAGTTCGCGTGCCTGCTTGGCCACCAGTGCAGTCGGCTCGGAGGCGCCGCCGATGAACATGACGTCCGGTTTCGACTGCATTGCACGGGACACGCCGCTGTAGAAGTCGGTGGCCTTGTTGTAGGACATCGGATTTTCAGCCACGACCTTGCCGCCGGCAGCTTCCCAGGCCGGCTTGAAGGCGGCCGACCAGGCTTTTGCGTAGTCGTGGTCGGCCTGCACCATGGCCACGTTCTTGCCGTGCTTGGTCATCATCGCCTTGGTGAACGGGGCAATGTAGCCGGTGAAATCAGGCGGGATGCGGATCGTGAGCTTGTTGCCGCGTTCGGTCACCTGCGGCAGGCTGGTGTAGGCCAGCAGCAGCATGTTCGCTTTCTCGTTCATGCCCTGGACCGCGAAGATGCCGCCCGAGTGCGGGACCAGCACGGCTGCCGTCTTGTGCTGCTGGATCAGGCGCTGGACGTTGATGCCGGTCTCAGCCGGGTTGTACTTGTCGTCCAGGGCGACGATTTCGACCTTGTAATTCTTGCCGCCGATTTGCAGCGGCTTGGCGTTGATTTCCGCGGCGGCCATTTCCATGCCGCTCAACACGTTCTTGCCATACAGGGCGGCGCCGCCCGAGAGGGGGCCGGAGTAGCCGATCTTGATGACTTCCTGTGCCTGCACGCCGCCGGCGGCGAAGGCGAGGGTGGCGGCGGCTGCGGCGAGCAGGGTACGGCGGGACAACTTGGCTTGCACTTTCATCTTTGCGTCTCCTAAGATTTACTTGTTGTGGTTGCTGCGGTGGTTGTAGTGCTTCAACTCGGCATCTATGCGCCGATATAAGCTTTGCGTACCTGTTCGTTATTGAGCAGCTCTTCGCGGCCGCCTTCCATCACGATGTGGCCCTGTTCGATCACATACGCGCGGCTGGCGATGTTCAGGGCCGCATACGCATTCTGCTCGGCCAGCAGCACGGTGGTGCCGGCCTTGTTGATGCGGGCGATCACCTCGAACATCTGCTTCACGACCAGGGGCGCCAGGCCCAGCGAAGGTTCGTCCAGCAGCAGCGCTTTCGGGCGGCCCATCAGCGCGCGGCCGATCGCCACCATCTGCTGCTGGCCGCCGGAGAGCGAACCGGCCGGCATGTCCTTCTTTTCAAACAGGATCGGGAACAGTTCAAAGACTTCTTCCAGCGAGCGCTGCGTGCCCTTGCTGTCGCGCCGGTGCACGTAGGCGCCCAGGGTCAGGTTCTTCAGCACCGACATGCCGGGGAAGAGCTTGCGTCCTTCCGGGCAGTGCACCAGGCCGTCGGCGACGATCTGCGAGGGCTTGCGCCCAACCAGTTCGTGGTTGCCGAAGCGGATGCTGCCGGTGCTGGCTTTCTGCAGGCCGCTCATGGTGAGGAAGATCGAGCTCTTGCCGGCGCCGTTGGAACCGAGCAGCACCACCAGTTCACCTTCGTCGGCGTGGATCGAGACGTCGTGCAGGGCGCGGAAGCTGCCGTAAGAGAGGGAGACTTTATCAAGCCGCAGCATGTTCGCTCCCCAGGTAGGCTTCGATCACGACCGGATTGGCGCGGATCTCGGAAGGCGTGCCTTCGGCGATTTTTTCGCCGTAGTTCAGCACCAGGATCTTGTCGGCGAGGTTCATGATCATGTCCATCTTGTGTTCGATCAGGCAGACGGTCAGGCCGCTGGCGGCCATTTTGCGAATCAGGTTGGCCAGACCCACGGTTTCCTCGGGATTCACGCCGCCCGCGGGTTCGTCCAGCAGCAGCATGGTCGGATCGGTCGACAGGGCCAGCGCAAAGGCGACGCGCTTGCGTTCTTCCTGCGAGATGTCGCCGGCGATGCGGTTCTCGATGTGGCCCAGGCCCACGAAGTCGAGCGCGGCGCGCGCTTTTTCGCGGCAGATGCGTTCTTCTTCCTTCAACCGTCCGCTGCCGAGCACGACGTCGAGCAGGTTCGACCTGGTACGCAGGCGGTGGCCCACGATCAGGTTGTCGAGCACGGTCGCGGTATCGAACAGGGTCGTGCTCTGGAAGGTGCGGCCGATGCCCAGGCGCGCCATCTGGTCGGCGCGCAGGCCGGTCACGTCGCGCCCGTCGAAGACGACGCGGCCAGAAGTAGGGGCATACGCGCCGCTGACCAGGTTGAAGAAGGTGGTTTTACCCGCCCCGTTCGGCCCGATGATGGCGTTGATGGTCCCGCGTGCGAATTTCACGCTGACGTCGTTGACGGCCGCCAGGCCGCCGAAGCGCTTGGTGAGCGAATCGATTTCAAGCATGGGTCGCTCCTTTCGCAGCCGGCAGTGCGCCGGGCAGTGCGCCGCCCTCGCGCGCAGGCTGAGGCGTGCTCGCGGCCTGCGCGGCAAGGGCTTCCTTGCGGCGCTTGCGGTTCATGTAGGTGCCGACGATTCCGTAAGGCAGGAAGATCACCAGGATCACGAGCAGCGGGCCGAAGACCACGAAGCGGTAGTCCTGCAGCACCTGCAGGTACTGGGTCAGCCATGGCACGCCGATCGCGCCCAGCAAAGGCCCAAGCAGGGTGCCGATGCCGCCGATCAGCATGTACATCGTCATGTCGAAGGTGTGCTCGACGCTGGCCACGCCCGGACCGATGAAGCGCACGAAACCGGCATACAGGCCGCCGGCCAGGCCCGAGAAGAACACCGACAGCATGAAGGCGAGCAGCTTGTTGCGCATCAGGTTGATGCCCAGCGCCTGCGCCAGGTCGTCGCCGTTGCGGATCGCCATGAAGGTGCGGCCCAGCAGCGAGCGCACGATGCGGTGCATGATCCAGAGGCTGGCGACCAGGAAGAACAGCACCAGGTAGTACTGCGGGCGCGGCGTGGAAAAATCGATGTCGCCGATCGATGGCGGCGCCGGGATGCCGATGATGCCGACCGTGCCGTGGGTCAGGCTCTCCCATTTCTCGATCACGAGGTACATGATGTAGCCCACGCAGAGCGTGAAGATCGAGAAGAAGTGGGTCTTCAGGCGCAGCGAGACGATGCCGACGAAGAAGCCGAGGAAGGCCGCGAACACGCCCGAGAGCGCGAACGCGATCCAGAACGGCACGTTATGGTCGACCGTCAGGATGCCGACGGTATAGGCGCCGACGGCCATGAAGCCGCTGTGGGCCAGGTTGTACTGGCCGGTGTAGCCGGTGATCAGGTTCAGGCCGATCGTGGCGATGGCGTAGATATAGGCGGTCGACATCACGGTCAGGTGGTAGTCGTTCCCGGCGAGGAAGGGGAAGGCCAGCGCGAGCACCAGCAGGAAGCTCCAGCCGACGGTTGGGTTAAAGAGCTTCATCAGTGGGCTCCCTTGGCGAACAGGCCCTGCGGACGCACGGACAGGATCAGCACCAGGATCGCAAAGGCGATGATGTCCTTGTAGTCGGTCGAGATGTAGAAGGCGCCGAAGGCTTCGGCAAAGCCGAGGATCAGGCCGCCCACGATCGCGCCCGGCACGCTGCCCATCCCGCCCAGCACGATGATGACAAAAGCCTTGGTAATCACCAGGTTGCCCATTGAGGTGTAGACCAGGTTGATCGGCGCGTACAGGACGGCGGCGACGCCGGCCAATGCACCGGCGATGGCGAAGGTCAGCATCGCCACGCGCGTGGCGTCGATGCCGACCAGGGCCGCGCCTTCGCGGTTCTGGGCCATGGCGACGATGGTCGCGCCGGTGATGGTCTTCTTCAGGAACAGCTGCAGCAAGGCGACCAGCAGGAAGGCCGCGGCGATGATCAACAGGCGCTGGGCCGGCAGGGTCAGGCCGCCGAATTCGAGCAGCTGGGTATAGGGCGTGTCCATGCGGTGGAAGTCCGCGCCCCAGATGGCCTGGGCGCCGGCTTCCAGGAACAGCAGGATGCCGATCGAGGCGATCATGTGGTGCAGGTAGGGCGCCTTACGCAGCGGGTGGAAGACCAGCCGCTCGGACAGTACGGAAATGAGGGCGACCACGACGGCGGCGCCCAGCATGCCCCACCAGTAGTTCATGCCCAGCTTGTTCATGATGAAGAAAGCCGAATAGGCGCCGGCCATGTAGAAGGCGCCATGCGCGAAATTCGGCACGTGCAGGATGCCGTAGACGAGGGTGAGCCCGAGTGCGACCAGGCTGTAGACCCCTCCAAGGGTCAGCCCGTTAAGGACTTGTTGCAGGAAAAGCTCCAAAATCGTGTCTCCATTATTGGTGTGATCGTTATTGATTTGGATGCTGCTGGCCAGGCGCGTCGTTACGGCATGAGCGCACCTCGTTGTGGATAGCCGGCATGGAAACGCAAGGGCGCGAGGCTGCGTGCGTTCAGTTCGAAAAGGGGGAGGGAGGAGGAGGCAAAACCGCGGATAGCGGCGCCGTCAGGGCGGCTTGCCTGTTTATTCGCCAACACGTCATGTGTGAACATGCGACTCCTCGTTAATGGGCGCGCGATCGGCGCTCCCGGTGGATTCAGCGATTTTGGTTTTGCTACGCGAAACTACAGGGTGTAAAATGGAACAAAAAAAGGATACGATAATTTCAGGTGAGTAGCAATGTTTTGTTATCGCGCCGCAAACGATGTGTAAGTACGCGGCCACGGAACCAAACATCGTGTCTTGATAAAGCTCATCTGCCGCTGCGGCAAGGCCAGTGTGCCATGCCTTGTGCTTCCCGGCAAAGCCTCATTCGAGAAGGCCCGTATTCCACTGTCCACACTGGGGTCCACCATGCAAGCGAGCGATACGACAAACACCGGCCATGACCCTGACGGCGGGGAGCTTGTCGACGCCTCGCGCAAGAACGAGGAGCGCTATTTCATCATGGCGCTGGCGCGCGGCCTCGAGGTGCTGTCGTGCTTTCGCTCGGCCGACAAGGGCCTGACCAACCAGCAGATCGCCGAGCGCTGCGGCCTGCCCAAGTCGACCGTCACGCGTTTCACCTATACGCTCACCCGCCTGGGTTACCTGGTGCAGGAAACGGGCGGGCGCTATGTGCTCGGCACGGCCACCCTCGGGCTGGGCGCGGCGATGCTGGCGCGCCTCGACATCCGCCAGCTGGCACGCCCGATGATGCAGGAGCTGGCCGAGTTTTCCGGCACCACGGTCTCGATCGCGGTGCGCGACCGGCTCTCGATGATCTATATCGAAGTCTGCCGCAGCACGGCGGCGCTGGCGCTGGCCCTGCAGGTGGGTTCGCGCATGCCGCTGGCGGTGTCGGCGATCGGGCGCGCCTACCTGGTCAAGGCGAGCGAGCAGGAGCGCCAGGATATCCTCACGCGCTACCAGGAGCTCGACGAGATGGCCTACACGGCCGTGCTGGAAGCGATCGAACGCGGCACGCGCGACTATGCGCAGTACGGCTGCACGACCTCGTTCGGCGAATGGCAGAAGGACGTCAACGGGATCGCGGTCGGCTTCTATCCGATCGGCGGCAACCAGCTGATGTCGATCAACTGCGGCGGTCCCTCGTCTAGCGTGTCGGAGCAATTCCTGCTCGAGGAAGTGCGGCCGCGCCTGATCGAGATCGCGGCGCGGCTCGAGTCCTAGTAGCCTGCGTCGAGCTGGGCCGCCGTCAGCGCCTTCATCACTGCAAAGACCCCACTGGCGCGCAGGATGCGCTTGCCGTCCACCAGCAGTTCGCAGTCCGCGAACGCCACGCGCGAGCCGATGCGGCCGATGTGCACATGCGCCTCGACCCAGTCGCCGGGGCGGGCGGCATCAATAAAATCGGTACTCAGGTTGACCGTGACAAAAGAATTGCGTCCTTCGCAGGCCATCGTCAGGCCCAGGCCCAGGGCCGAGTCGGCCAGGCTGGCCAGCATGCCGCCGTGGACGATGCCGCGCATGTTGGTGTGTTGTTCCGTGATGCGCATCGCGATCACGATCTCGCCGTCGCTACGCCGGCAGTACAGAAAGCCCAGGCTCGCCATGTAGGGACCGCCGCGCTTGAGACGCTCGAATCCTGGCGGCACAATGCTGCCGTCCTCGTCCTGTGAAATCATATCGAAACCTTTTACCCAAAAAAAACACGGCGGCCCAGGGGCCGCCGTGCTGTTCAACCAACTTGATTCAAGCGAGCTTGAATCAGAAGAAGTGCATCACGCCCACGGTGAAGCGGTTGGCCGAGTCGCTGCCTGCGGTGACGATGCCCTGCGCCAGGTTGATGTCGCCGCTTGCGAAACCAGCAAGCGTACCAGTGTTGGCAGGCAGGACATTGCTGGTGTTGGCGCGCGTGTAGGCTGCGTACGCGGTGCTGCGCTTGCTCAGCGCGTAACGGCCGATCAGGTGGTACTGCTGCGAGTCGGTGTCCGCGCCGAAGTCGCCGTAGCGCTTGGTGTTGTAGACCGCGGCGGTCAGCGTAAAGGCAGGCGCGAGCGGGATGTCGGCGCCGATGCCGGCCACCGAGATCGTGCGGTTGGTGCTGTCGACTTCGTTGGCGATGTAGGTGCCCTTGATCACGGCGCGTGCCATGGTGTACTTCAGGCCGACGCCGGCGGAGGTCAGCAGGTCGGTGTTGTTGGCGTTCTTCATGCGGGCGTACGCGCCGGCGACGCCGATCGGGCCTGCGTTGTAAAACGCGGACGCGCCCTGGTAGGAGCCAGCCTGCGTGTTGCCATTCACCTCGCCGAAGGCGCGCATCAGGCCGAAGCCGAAACCGGCGAAGGTCGGCGAGACGTACTTGATCGAATTCGACTGGCGCAGGGCGCTGTTGAATTGACCGTTGGCACCGAAGCCGCCGTAGACCGCGCCGAAGTTCATGGCGCCGAACAGCACGTTCGGGCTGTTGGCAGCGAAGGCCAGGCCCATCGGGTCAGCCAGGCCGACCGAACCGATACCAAGGATGTTCTGGCGGCCGATGTCGATCGAACCGAAGCCGCCGCTCACGCCGACGGTGGCTTCACGGTCGAACAGCGCGGTGGAGGACGTAGCGCTGCTCGGCGAGCCGGTGTTCACGCCGGCCGAACCGACGTCGTTCAGCAGGGTACCCTCGAGGCCGAAGCGGGCCTTCATGCCGCCGCCCAGGTCTTCCGTGCCACGGAAGCCCCAGCGCGAGGTCTGCATCTGGCCAGCTTCGACGTTGGTTTTGTCGAAGGCAGAGCCGTCGTTATTGATGTGGGTTACGCCGGCATCGAGGACGCCATAGATCGTCACGCTGGTCTGCGCCGAAGCGGTCGAGGCGCAAGCTGCGAGCACGGCCATTGCAAGGATGTTCTTCTTCATTAATTCGGTCTCCTGGTTACGAGGTGCTCCGGCCCCGACGAGGCCGGACGGCAATACTTCGGGGGTATAGCGGCGGCGTTTCTCTTGGTGGAACTGTGCCATCTATAATGAAACTGTATTTTCTTGAGTCAATATTGTCAATGACTTCATGCCACTTGCGAGGCGTTTGTGCAATTTCGCACAAGAAGTGTTGTTCAATAGAGCAAGAAGGGTGCGCAGGGGCCAAATTTGTGCACTGCGGTGGTGCGGAGAGGTGAAACACCCCACCCCCGCGCGATGCGGGGGTGGGGGGGGGCTGCGATTACTCTTCGTGGAATGCTTCTTCGCGTTTCTTGCGCAGCGAAGGCAAGAGCACGACGATCATTGCCGCGGCGGCCAGGGCCAGCATGGTGGCGCTGATCGGACGGGTGACGAACACCAGCGGGTCGCTGTGCGAGAGCAGCAGCGCACGGCGCAGGTACTCTTCCATCATCGGGCCGATGATGAAGCCCAGCAGCATCGGGGCCGGTTCGGCGCCCAGTTTTGCGCAGATGTAGCCGAACAGGCCGAACAAGGCCATCAGCCAGACGTCGAACTCGTTGTTGTTCAGGCTGAACACGCCGATCGAGCAGAACATCAGGATGGCCGGATACAGGCGGTGGTAAGGCACGGTGATCATCTTGACCCAGAGGCCGATCATCGGCAGGTTCAGCACCACCAGGAACAGGTTACCGAACCACATCGAGACGATCAGGCCCCAGAACAGCGCAGGCTGCTCGGTCATCACGGCAGGACCAGGCTGGATGCCCTGGATGATCATGGCGCCGATCATCAGCGCCATCACCGGGTTCGACGGAATGCCGAGGGTCAGCATCGGGATGAACGAGGTCTGGGCGCCGGCGTTGTTGGCCGCTTCCGGTGCCGCCACGCCTTCGATCGCGCCCTTGCCGAACATGGCCGAGTTCTTCGAGATTTTCTTCTCGATCGAGTAGGAGGCGAAGGAGGCGAGCATGGCGCCGCCGCCCGGCAGGATGCCGAGGGCCGAACCAATGGCGGTTCCGCGCAGCACCGGCGCGATGATGCGCTTGAGATCGTCCTTGGTCAGCATCAGGCCCTTGACCTTCTTCATCATCACCGTGCGCGACTCGTCGTGCTCGAGGTTGCGGATGATTTCGCCGATGCCGAACATGCCCATCGCAACGATCACGAAGTTCACGCCGTCGGCCAGTTCCGGCAGGTCGAAGGTGTAGCGCGCCAGGCCCGAGTTGACGTCGGTACCGACCAGGCCCAGCAAGAGGCCCAGGATCACCATGCCGATCGCGTTGAGCAGCGAACCGCTGGCCAGCACGACGGAGGCGACCAGGCCGAGCACCATCAGCGAGAAGTATTCGGCCGGGCCGAATTTGAGCGCCAGGTCGGCCAGCGGCGGCGCGAACAGGGCCAGCAGGACGGTGGCGACCGAACCGGCGAAGAAGGAGCCGAGCGCAGCGGTGGCAAGCGCCCGGCCGGCATGGCCCTGGCGCGCCATCTGGTAGCCATCGATCGCCGTCACCACCGAGGACGATTCTCCCGGCAGGTTGACCAGGATGGCGGTGGTCGAGCCCCCGTACTGGGCGCCGTAATAAATGCCCGAGAGCATGATGAGTGCCGAGACCGGCGGCAGGCCGAAGGTGGCCGGCAGCAGCATGGCGATGGTGGCAACCGGGCCCAGGCCCGGCAGCACGCCGACGGCGGTGCCGACGAACACGCCGATCAGGCAATAGGCGAGATTGGTAAGGGTGAAGGCCGTTTCCAGGCCCAATCCGAGATTAGCAAAGATTTCCATGTTTTCTTCTTAGTAGCCGAACCAGGGGCCAAGGATAGGCATCGGCAAGCCGAGCAGCTTGACGAACACGAGAACGGCGAATGCGGCCAGGCCGACGGCCAGCACGATATTCGCTTTCCAGGTGAACTTGGGACTGGCATAGGCGGCGAGCAGCACCAGCACGAGCACGGCGGGGACCAGGCCGGCCTTGCGCATCAGGAAGCCGAACAGGATGACGGCCGTCAGGATCAGGAACAGTTCCTTCAGGTGGAACTTGCCGATCGCTTCGCCAGGACGCAGGAAGGAGCGGATCATGCCCATTGCGCCGACCAGGGTCAGCAGCCCTCCGAGGACGGTCGGAAAGTAAGCCGGGCCCATGCGGCCGGCGTTACCCATCGGGTAGTCGAGGCCGATGATGATGGCGGCCAGGCCGAAGAATAGAAAGATGAAGCCGGTCCAGAAGTCCTTTGGATGGCGGATGAATGATGGCACTGCGCGCTCCTTTATTGCTTGATGAATACTGTCGAGCTTGATGTCGCGGCCGCCGGGATGTCTCCTTCCGGGCGGCCAGACGACTTGCGGGCCGGCCACGAAAGGGGTTCCGTGGCGGCCCGCTGCCTGCTGTCCTGCGCCTTAGTCGGCGTAGACGCCGGCCTTGGAGATGATCGGCTGCCAGCGCTCGATCTCGGCCTTGACGTGGGCGCGCAGTGCCTCCGGCGTGGCGCGTTTTTCCGAAACCGGCTCGGTGCCGAGGTCGGCGAAGCGCTGCACCACGTTCGGATCCTTCAGGGCCGTCTGCAGGGCGCTGGCCAGGGTGTCGACGATCGGCTTCGGCGTGCCTTTTGGTGCGTACATGCCGTGCCAGACCGCGACTTCAAAGCCCGGCAGGCCCGATTCGGCCAGCGTCGGCAGCTCTTTCATGAAGGGCAGGCGCGCCTTGGTGGTCACGCCATAGGCCTTGATCTTGCCGCTCTTGACCTGGCTGGTGGTGTTGGTGGTCTGGTCGCACATGAAGTCCACCTGGCCGCCGAGCAGGTCGTTCATCGCAGGACCGGTGCCCTTGTACGGCACGGTGGTGAGGTCGGTGCCGATGGACGTCATGAACAGCATGCCGCACAGGTGCGAAGCCGAACCGACGCCGGCATTGGCGTAGGTGACCTTGTCCTTGTTGGCCTTGACGTAGGCGAGGAACTCCTTGAAGTCCTTGGCCGGGAAGTCCTTGCGCGCGACGATCATCATCGGCACGTCTGTGACGAGGCCGATCGTTTCGAAGCTGTCCAGGGCGTTGTAGCTGAGCTTGCGGTACAGCGAAGGCGCGGTGGACTGGCCGATGTGGTGCAGGAACAGGGTGTAGCCATCCGGTGCGGCCTTGGCGACACGCGCCGCGCCGATCGTGCCGCCGGCGCCGCCGACGTTCTCGATGATGATCTGCTGCTTGAGTTTGGTGCCCATCGACTGGGCCACGAGGCGCGCCACGGTGTCGGTTGGACCGCCGGCGGCGAATGGAACGATCATCGTGATCGTCTTGGTTGGATAGGTCTGGGCATGCGCCATCGCGCTGCCAAACAATGCCAGGCATGCGGCGGCGCGCATCAGGGTGATTTTCATGGTGTCTTCCTCGGTCTCTGTTTATAAGTTTTGCCCAACCGTCCACCTGTTGCTCGCGATCTCTTTTGCGCCTGGGGCGCTTCCGTCGGATCTTAGTGAACAGGTACGTACGCAGGCTTGGTTGTACCAGCAAATATACTGATTTGCAACTAAGGGAAAACCGCAATTGCAAGCCGTGCAACGCTGATCCTTATTCGTGCATGGCGCCGAAAACCCTCTTGCGGCGACACTCATCCATATTAGTGCGGACGCGGCGCGGATGGCGCGCAAAAGGCATGGCGCCGCCCGCTCGCGCGCGGTGCTAGGCTGGCGACAGGGAGGCCGTCATGTTGCGTGCAACGCTATTGGTTCTGGTTCTGGTCCTGGCCATGCAGCCGGCAGCGGCGCAGACCTGGGTGGCGCCGGTCGAGATCGCCACCGGGCGCGGCGATAAAGGCCCGTGGCGCCAGAACGGCTCGCGCTACGATTATGTTGACGACGCCAGCGTCGCCTTTGACCACGATGGCGCCCTGGCCCTGGCCTGGGTCGATCAGAAAAGCCGCGATGTCTGGCTGCGCCGCCTGGCGCCGGGCCGCCGGTTTGGCGCGCCGGTGAACGTGTCGCGCAGTCCCGCCACCTTTTCCTGGCTGCCGCGCATCGCGGCCGATCCAACGCGTCGCGGGCGCCTCTGTCTGCTGTGGCAGGAAATCATTTTTTCTGGAGGCTCGCACGGCGGCGACATCCTGTTCGCTTGCGCAAACGACGGCGGCGCGGCCTTGTCCGCGCCGCTCAACCTGTCGCGCTCCAGCGGCGGCGACGGCAAGGGACGGCGCGACCGGCGCACCTGGTCGAACGGCAGCCTCGATCTCGCCATCGGCGCGGACGGCAGCGTATTCGCCGCCTGGACCGAGTACCACGGCGCGCTGTGGCTGTCGCGTTCGATCGACGGCGGCGCCAGCTTTTCCCAACCGCGCCGGATCGCGGGCGACGACGAGCGCCCGGCCCGCGCGCCGTCGCTGGCCCTCGGGCCGGGCGGCAGCGTCCATCTCGCCTGGACCGTGGGCGAAGACCCGCAAGCCGCCATCCGCGTCGCCCGTTCGCTCGATGCGGGCGCCAGCTTCGGGGCGCCGCTGCTGGTGGGCGGCGGCGCAGGCGCGGCCGATGCGCCGCGGCTGGCGGCGGGTGGGGACGGCAGCCTGCACCTGGTCTACGCCCAGGGTGGCGCCGTGCGCCATACGCGCGCCGCGCCGGGCGCCGGCTTCGGCCCGGCGCGCACGCTCTCAAGCCAGGGCGCCGCCTATCCGATGCTGGCCGGCGACGGCCGCGGCACGCTGGTGGTGGCCTGGGAGAGCATGGATGCTTCGGGACGCCCCCAAGCGCTCGGCTTCGCCGTCTCGCGCAACGGCGGACGCCATTTTTCCGCACCAAGGACCGTGCCCGGCAGCGCAGCGCCTCCCGGGGGCAGCAACGGCAGCCAGCAAGGTTTGCTCGGCTCGAAGCTGGCCGTCAGCCGGGATGGCCGCATCGCGCTGGTCAACAGCAGCCTGGTGCCGGGCCAGCGCAGCCGGGTGTGGCTGATGCGCACGCGCTGAGGGCATCAGAAATACCTGACCCAGGCCTTGCCACTCTCGCGCTTGTAGCGCCCGAAACGCCACGTCGGCCAGTACAGCGCCGCGGCCAGCAGCGCCGACAGCGCCCACACCTGCCACACCGCGCCCAGGTCGGCGCGCGCCACGCCCAGCACGGCGGCCGCGATGCGCTGCAGCACCAGCAGTGCGTACAGGTGCAGCAGGTAATAGAACATGGGCGCGCCGCCGAAGACTGCAGCGATGCGGGTGAACACGTTGTCGCGCTGCTCGGCGGCCGCCAGCACCAGCAAGCCGGCGCCCAGGGTCAGCAGAATAAAGTCGAGCGAGGGCGGGTATTTGGTGAAGTTCAGGACCGACATCGCCGTGTGCAGGGCCTCGTCGTGCACGGACCACGGCAGCGGCTCGCCGTACAGGTTCGTCGCGCGCAGGGCTGCCAGCAACATGAGGCAGGCCGCGCCCGCGAAGGCCAGGCTTCGCCGGCGCGTCGCGGCCGGCATGTTGCGCCCATACAGCGGGCCGCAGGCGTAGCCGAGCAGGATCACGCCGATCCAGGCCAACACCGGATAGCTGACCTTGATGCGCAGCGCGCCCTCGGCCAGCATGCCGCGCTGTTCGAGCACCGTCCACGCCGCGGCGCCCAGGCTGCCCGGCTCGAAAGAGACGCCTGCCAGGGCATTGTGGCCGCCGACAATGACGATGCCGATCGCCCCCAGCAGCGGCAGCGGCAGGCGGTGCAGCAGGGCCAGCGCCAGCATCGACAGGCCGATGGCCCAGATCACTTGCAGGTAGAGGATGGACGGCGTCAGGCTGCCGGTCCAGGCGAAGTTCACCACGGTCAGTTCCAGCGCGAGCAGGAGCGCGCCGCGCTTGGCGAGGAAGCCCGTGGCATCGCGCGGCCCGGCCGGCGGGTGGGCGTAGAGCCAGGCCGACAGGCCGGTAAGGAAGATGAACAGCGGCGCGCAGAAGTGGGCAGCCAGGCGCGTGAAGAACAAGGCAGGGCTGGTGGCGGCGGCGTCCATCGGGTCGCTCACCTGGTGCTGGAGGAAGAAGGTTTCGCGGACGTGGTCGACCGTCATCAGAAGCATGACGAGGCCGCGCACGACGTCGATCGAGGCGATGCGTTTGTTGGGAGTTTGCATAAGTGGCTTCCTAAAAACGGTAGGACAGGGTGGCCGTCGCACTGCGCGGGGCGCCAGGCGCGATCCACAGCCGGCTGTATGAACTGGCGGCGTAGCGGCGGTCGAACAGGTTGTCGACGTTCACAGCCAGGCGCCAGTGCTTGTCTGGAGACCAGGCGGCCAGGAGGCGCGCGGTGCTGTAAGCCGGCAGCATGAAGTCCGACGAGGCGGCGACGTCGCCCGGCCGTTCGCCCACATAGGCGACGCCGCCCCCGACCGAGGCGCGCGCGTCGCCGGCGATGAGCAGGACATTGGCCGAGTGGCGCGCCACGTTCGGGAAACGGCTGCCGCTGCGGATCGTGTTGTCGCCGCGCGTGACGCGCGCATCGGTGAAAGCATAGGCGCCGGAGAGCTTCAGGCCGCGCCGCAGCGTGCCGGCCACGTCCAGTTCGATTCCCTTGCTGGCCACTTCCCCGGCGGGCAGCGAAAAATCGGTGTTCTGCGGATTGGTGGTCAGGACATTGCGCTTGCCGATCCGGTACAGCGCCAGCGTGGCGGCGAGGCCGGCCGGCACGTCGAGCTTTGCGCCGATTTCGTGGGCGCGGCTCGATTCGGCGGGGAAGGCCGTGTTGTCGATGCCGATGCCGCTGTTCGGACGGAAACCGCGCGCCGTGCTGGCGTACAGCGAGACGGTCTCCAACGGCTGGTACACCAGGCCCAGGCGCGGGCTAATGGCGCGCAAGCGCTGGCTGGCACTGCTGCCGAGGCGGCGATTGTCCACGTGCTGGCCGTAGCGGTCGGCGCGCACGCCGGCCAGCGCCTTCCAGTGCGCACCCAGGCTGACCTGGTCCTGCGCGTAGACAGCCGCCGCCTGCTGGCGCTCGTGGGTGTCGATCGACAGCGCCAGCGGCGCGGCCTGTGTCCCGTATTCAGGCGCGAAGATATCGATCGCATAGGGAGCCGCCGCCGAGGGATTGCGCCGCAGCTGGACGCGCCAGTCGTCGAAGCGGTAGCTATCGGCGCCAAACAGCAGTGCGTGCGTCATGCCAAGCGCGTGCACCTGGCCCAGCAGTTCGATGCGCGCCGAGCGGTCGGTCGCCGAGAAATCGCGGTGGCGGCGCTGGCGCTGCAGCGTGCGTCCATCCGCCAGCAGTGCATGCGCGTCGCTCGAGAAGCCGCGCAGCGCACTGTCGCGATACGCCGCGCCGCCTTGCAGCGACCAGCCGTCCTTTAGTTCATGCTGGACGAACAGCTGGTGGCCGAGCGAGTTGATCTTTGTGCTGCCGTCGCCGGGTTCGCCCAGGAAGCGCGATGGCGGGAGCGCGTCGACCCGGCTGCCCACCGCCGGGATGCCGCGGTCGAAAGGCGCGCGCTGGCGTACGGCTTCGATTTCCCAGGAGACGGTCGTTCGCTCGCCTGCCAGCCAGACCACGGACGGCGCCAGGTAGCTGCGCTCGCTGGCGACGCCGTCGCGAAAACCATCGCTTTGCTGATGCGCGCCGTTGATCCTCCAGGCGAGGCTTGCGCTGGCGGGGCCGGTCAGGTCGGACGCCAGGCGCCGCGTGCCATGGCTGCCCAGGGCTGCTTCCTCGCTCTGCATGGGCACGAAGCGCGGCTTCCGGGTGAGGATGTTAACGGTGCCTCCCGGCTCGCCTCGTCCATACAGGGCCGCGGCGGGCCCCTTCAGGATTTCGACCGACTGGGTACCGGCAATGTCGCGCAGCCCGTTGTAGCCGCGGCTTGCATTGAAACCGTTGACCATGTAGTCGGAGCCAAAATTCGGATCGCCCGTAAAGCCGCGCATCGCGTAGCTGTCCCACAGGCCGCCCAGGTCGCTCTGGCGCGCCATGCCGCTGGCCAGTTCGAGCGCGCCGGCCAGGCTGGTAACGCCGGCATCGCGCAGCAGGTCGGCGCCGAGCGTGCGTGCGCTTTGCGGCAGGTCCAGTGACGGCGTGTCGGTCTTGGTGGCGCCGGCCACGGCCAGGTCGCGGTAGGCCGTGCGCCTGGCGCTGACCTCGACGGTTTCGATGGATGCTTGCGCCAGTGCGGCGCAAGGCAAGGTGCCCGCGGCGAGCGCGAGAAAGTGATGCTTGAAATTCATGGTGGTTCCCTGCATGGCCGGCGCATGGCACGGCGCCGCCCGCGCCCCTGCGGACGCGAACGACGGCCGTGCCTGCGGCGGCGGATCGTTGAGTAAGGCGGCGGCACAGCTGTGCCGGCGCGGCGCGCCCGGTTACTAGGCCGGACGGCGCAGGTTCAGAACGGGAGCAGGGAAACGGGAGGGGCGTGGGCCAGGGGCAGCAGCCAGTCGGCGCGCAGCAGCGGCAGGCGCGCGGCGAGGGGCGCGAGCAGCGTTTGTACGAGGTGCCAGCTGACCGGCGCGGCCGCCAGTGCGGCAGGCGGCGGCGCTGCATACGGCTGCGCGTGCAGGGCGCAGGCAACGCAATGCTGCGCCGTCGCGCTCGATTCGTGCTCGTGCTGGGTGGCCGCGAAGAGCTGGGCCAGGAAGACGAGCGTGACCAGCCATAACGCCCACCAGCCGCGTGGGGCGGCCTGTGTGCTTGAACGTGGAGGCATTGCGCTCATCGTGGCGGGCTGGATAGGGGGGAGGGCGATTGTACAACAGCGGCCAGCGGCGGCGCTGGCGGCCCGCAGCGTGGGTACAAGCACGATCCGTTGTAAAGGCGCAAACAACCGCCTGATGAGGATCAAATCCCCCGTGTCGGTTTCTGAACAAAAAATTGCTCTCGGGACACTGGCCGCGTATCATCGACAGCTGCCACGCGCGCCATGCCGGCGCGCGGCGCATCGGCTCGGCAGGCTAATTCCCCGACAGGAAGGCATTCATGAAGTTCGACTTCTTCCAGAAGATTTCACGCGCGCCCACGAATCCGCGCACGGCGCCAAAGGCACGCGAATTCGACGTCGCCGACCTGTACCGGGGGCCGATCGCCGATGCGGGCGAGCCCGCTGCCGACAACCGCGCCCTCGACGAGAAGCTCAGGCAAGCCTATTTCTGGATCGTGAACAAGGCGATCATCAGCCCGCACTACGACATCGAATACAACGAAGGCGCGCCGCAGACCTTCCAGGTCGGCGACAGCCGGCGCCTGCTGACGCTCCCGTCGGCGCAAAGCTATTCCAGCTTCATCCTGCTGCCGCTGCTTACCTTCGCCACCCGCCGCAAATGCCTGTTCATCGGCGGCCCGGGGCGCGGCAAGACTGCCAGCGCAATCCTGATGGGCGTCCTGTCGGGCGCCTCGGTGCGCGAGGTGCGGCGCGCCATGCAGCACGGCCACCCGCAGATGACGATCGCCGACCTGCTTGGCAATCCGCTGCCGGCCGACCTGGTCAACGCCCAGAGCATGAGCGACATCCGCATTGCCTGGCGCGCCTGGCTGTCGATGCGCGTGAAGATCATCGACGAATACAACCGGATCCCGACCCGCACCCAGAGCGCGCTATTGACCGTCATGGGCGACAACTACGCCGAGGTGCTGAACCAGGTGTTCGATTGCCCCGAGTCGGCCTGGTACCTGACGGCCAACGACGACCAGGGCGGCGGCACCTTCCAGGTCATCGAAGCGCTGCGCGACCGTATCGACGTGATCGTCCAGGCGCTGGCCTTCAATCCGCGCTTCCTGAACGACCTGCTGGTGCGCATCGAAGAAGACATCCGTCCGGAAGAACTGATGCCGCGCGAACTGGTGTTTTCGGAAGCGGAAGTCGATGCCATGGGCGAGGCGATCCGCGCCATCACCGTGCCCGAACAGGTGCGGCGCCGCCTGGAATTCTTCGCCAGCCAGTTCGAACTGTGCGAGAGCGCGGGCGGGCAATTCGAATACATGACCAAGGACACAGCGCGCCTGGCCGGTGCCGCCTGGCACGAAGTGACCGCGCTCGACACCGGGCGCGACCGGCTGAAGGACCTGGGCTGCCAGAGCCGCAACGGCGTCTCGGTGCGCAACCTGACGACCCTGCTGGTGTATGCGAAGGCGCTGGCCTACTTCCGCGGCAACGGCGAAGTGGCGCTGGAAGACCTGCGCCAGGTGCTGCCCTTTGTCCTGCACGACAAGCTGCAGCCGGACCTCGATGCGCCCTTCTTCGGCCTGCCCGAAAACGCGGCTTACCGGCTTGACCGCGTCAGCTGGCTGCGCCGCCTGTTCGACCTGTCCAACGACGATTACACGCGCCTGAACCTGGAGCACGACGATGCCGTGGGCGAGATGGCGCGCCTGTTCGAGAGCGGCCTCGATGGCGTGTCGGAGCGCGAAACGCGTTCGCGCCTGGTGCGGATCGAGAAGCTGGTCGCCGAACGGGTCAAGGGACGCAAGCTGTACGGGCACCTGTACGACGACCTGCTCAAGCTGAAGTACCTGCACCAGCGCTATACCAATTACCTCACCTGGCTGCGGTCGCAATAGCATGGTCACTCCAGCCTTTGCGCAGGCCCTGGCGGCGGGACGCGCTGAATTCAACCGCCGCACGGGCGAGGCAGCGCGCCGCCATCCCGGCTTCGACCACGAGGCATTGGGCGCCTTCCTCATGGAAGGCGTCGACGGCGTGGTGGACGCGGTCGCCGCCATTGCACCCGAGTGCGCGCAGAGCGCCGCGTTCGACGCTTACGACATCGCGCTCGAACTGACAGGCTTGCGCCTGGTCGGGCGTGCAGCGCGCAGCACGCTCCTGGCGGTGCTCTGGCGCACGCTGCTGCCGCGACTGGCGCACCTGGTTGCGCGCGAGCCGGCGGCCGTCATCGGCATGCTGAGCAACGCCGCGCTGCACCTCGAGCGGGTTCCCGGCGCGCGCTGCACCCAGTGGATCGCGGAGCTGGCGGCGCTGGCGCCGCGCATCGAATCGCGCTCGCAGCTGCGCGCGGTCGGCGTCATCGCCGCGTGGCGTTCGGGTGCCGCGCATTTTCGCAGCGAGGCCATCGCGATTGCCAGGGGCTTGCCCGAGGCCCTAGCCCTGGCCGCCTTCGGCAGCCCCTTCGGCGGGTCGTGGGAGAGCCTGCGCGCGCGCCTCGAGCGCGACCCCTGGTGGCATGCCGAGGACGGCGTCGGCCTGCCCGAACGGGACGTGGGGGCCTTTTCCGGCTTCGGCGGCATGTTCGGCGCGCCGCCCGAGGTGCGTGCCGCACCGGGCGGCTTCCTGGTGCAGGCGGCCGGGCGCCACTTCCTGCTGCGCGCGGACGCCTACGGCGCCGTGCTGCTGGGCGCCGATGCCGAAGAATTCGAGCAGGCCGCGGCCGCCGTGCCGGCCTTCCGGGCCGAGGGCGCTCGACTGATGGTCGGCCGCCAGGAACTCGCGCTCGACTTGCCGGCCCTGGGCCTGGCCGTGTGCGAAAGCGGCGGCACCCTCGCCATCAGCTCGCCGTTCACCCACGCCATTCGCCTGGTGCCGCGCCAATGATGGACCTGCGAACGCTGCGTCCGCACCCGGCGCGCGATGCGATGGATGCATGGCGCGCGGCCTGGCCGCAGGCGCTGGCCTGCTGGAGCCGCTACACCCGGCTGCACGATGCGCGTCTGTGCGCGAGTACCGTGGAAGCGGCGGCCGAAGGGCTGGTGGGCAGCTTCGCGGCGATCCGGATCGCCGACCAGAGCATCGTGATCGACATGCAGGCGGTGGCTGCGCTCGGCTTGCAGGACCATGCGGTCGAGGTGCTGGCCCACGAGATTGGCCATCACGTGCTCGCCCCCGGCAGCGCCAGCGAACATTTCCGCATGCTGGCGCGCGTGCGGCGCGCACTGCCGACGCTGGAAGACAGGGCGCCGATGGTCGCCAACCTGTATACCGACCTTTGCATCAACGACCGGCTGCAGCGCCAGTCCGGCTTGCGCATGGCCGACATCTACCGCAAGCTGGCTGCCGCCCGCCAGAAGAAGGACGCGCATCCGCCCGGCGCGGTATGGCAGCTGTACATGCGCATTTATGAGCACCTGTGGCAGCTGGAGAAGGGCAGCCTTGGGAGCGGATCGGGCGACGGCGCCGAAGTCGAGGGGCTCGAGTCCGACGCCTGGCTGGGTGCGCGCCTGATCCGGGTGTATGCGAACGACATCATGGCCGGGGCAGGGCGTTTCGCCACTTTGCTCCTGCGCTACCTGGTCGACGAGGCGGGCAGCCTGGACGAACTGGGTGCGCTGCACGACACCCAGGGCGCGGCCGCCGGTTCGGCGCCGTCCGGCCTGCAGGAGATCGAGCCGGATGAGATCTCGGACGCTGTCCACCCCGCCTACGACCCGCGCGTCACCGGCAGCGACGACATGTCCGGGACAAGCGGCGAGTCGCAGCGCACCGAGTCGGCGCAGGGCCAGGCACGCGAGCCTTTCGAATATGGCGCCATCCTGAAGGCGGCCGGCCTCACGCTCGACGACCA
The DNA here is from genome assembly GCF_059134155.1 of Massilia sp. FBCC-B171. Taxonomy (NCBI): domain Bacteria; kingdom Pseudomonadati; phylum Pseudomonadota; class Betaproteobacteria; order Burkholderiales; family Oxalobacteraceae; genus Massilia; species Massilia sp. FBCC-B171. The sequence goes on from NZ_CP101443.1 coordinate 2,543,961, forward strand.
CGACATCGCCGTGCGCTACTACCGCGAGCGCGCGCTGCCGCACCTGGTTTCGTTTCCGGCCAGGAGCGGCGTGCCCGGCGGCGAGCCGCAGTTCGAAGCGCTGGAACCATGGGAGATCGGCGACCCGCTCGACGAGATCGACTGGCTGCAGAGCATGGCGATCAGCCCGGTCCCGGTACCGGGCCTGACGACGGTGCGCCGCGCCTGCAGCCTGGACGCCGGCGCCGAGCCGCAGCGCCTGCCGGTCGACCTCGACATGTACGTCGACAGTTCCGGCTCGATGCCCAATCCACAGGTCAACACGTCCTACCTGGCCCTGGCCGGCGCCATCATTGCCCTGTCGGCACTGCGCGCCGGGTCGTCGGTGCAGGTGACGCTGTGGAGCGGCCAGAACCAGTTCCAGTCCACGCGCGGGTTCGTACGCGACGGCGACAGCGTGCTGCGCGTGCTGACCGGCTTCTTCGGCGGCAGCACCTGCTTCCCGATCCAAAAACTGCGCGAGACCTTCGACGGCGGCGTGCGACGTCCCACCCACATCCTGCACATTTCGGACGACGGCATTACCACGATGTTCGACAAGGACGAGCACGGCAACAGCGGCTGGGACGTCGCGCAACGCGCACTGGCCGCAGGCGGCGCGGGTGGCACCATGGCGCTGAACCTGGGGCAGGACTGGGACTCGGAGACGAGCTGGTACGGAGCCGCCATGCGCGACACCCTGCGCCGCGCGCGCAAGGAGCAGGGCTGGGACATCCACGCCATCGCCGACATGCAGGACCTGGTCGCGTTCGCGCGCGCCTTTAGCCGCCGTCACTACGCGCCGGACGCGGCGCCGCGGGGGCGGCGGTGATCGTCCTGTGGCGCGTGACCGAACGCTGTAACCTGGCCTGCTCCTTCTGCGCCTACGACCGGCGCCTGCCAGGCGTGCGGCGCGAGGCCGATGCGGACGTGGTGCGCAATTTCGCCGCCGTGCTGGGCGCCTATCGGCGCGAGACGCAGGAGCCGGTGCTGGTCAGCTGGATCGGCGGCGAGCCGCTGCTCTGGCGGCCCGTCTTCGCGCTGTCGGCCCTGTTGCACGAGGTCCACGGCATCCGGGTCAGCGCCACCACCAACGGCACGACCCTGCACCGGATCGAGGTGCGGCGCCAGGTCCTGGCCAGCTTCAGCGAACTGACGGTCAGCGTCGATGGGTTCGCGCCGCTGCACGACGCGCTGCGCGGCTGGCGCGGCGGCTGGCGGCGGCTCAGGGATGCAGTCATGCTGCTTGCCGCCGAACGGTCGGCAACGGGCAGCAGCTGCAAGCTGCGCGCCAATATCGTCGTCATGCACGACAACCTGCCCGACTTCGCGGCCCTGTGCCGCGAACTGGCCGATTGGGGCGTCGACGAGATCACCTTCAACCAGCTGGGCGGGCGTGACCGTCCTGAGTTCTTTCCCGCGCACCGCCTCACGCCGCACGATGCGCGGGATTTGACGGCGCTCGTGCCGCCCCTGCAGGCCGAACTGGCCGCGCGCGGCGTGCGCCTGTGCGCCAGTCCAGCCTACCTCGCGCGCATCGAAGCGAGCGCCGAAGGGCGGCCGTTGGCGGTGCCCGACTGCGGCCCGGGCGAGCGTTTCCTTTTCATCGATGAAGACAACCGGGTCGCGCCCTGCCATTTCACCAGTGCGGAGCTGGGCGTGCCGCTGGAGGAGCTTCAGTCGGCGCAGGATATCGCCGGCCTGGCGCCGCGCCTTGCCCAGGCGCGCACTGCCGGCAGGCCGCGCGTCTGCGCAGATTGCCCTTCGACCCAGGTTTTTGCCAAATTTGCGAGTCCACCATGAACAATCCCGGCCCCGTCCTCGAAACCCTGACCCGCCGTCTGTCCGAGACGCCGCCCGATTTTCTCGCCGAACCGGTGGTCGGCGCCAGCGGCAGCGTCGCCGTCCCGGCCCTCGTGAACGACCTGGCGCGCATGCATGGCGCGCGCCTGACTGCGGCCGATTTGAACAGCTTTGCCGGCAGCGCCGCCCACGTCGACCGCAACCGGCTGGCACTGGTGATGATCGCAGTCTGGCTGCTGGCTGACGACTGGTTCCTCGCTCAAGGGCTTGCGCCGGCCAGGCTGGCGCGCCTGCTGGCCGATGCCATGGCCGAACTGGCCGTGGAAACCCCGGCCCACAAATTCGTCAACGACCCGGACCGGCGTGAAGAACTGGCGCGCGTGGTCCTGGCCTTTTTCGACTGGCGCCCGCAAGGAGAAACGCTGGCGCAGGCGACCGACCGCCTGGCCGCGATCAGCGCGACGGCTCGCCGCAAACTGCTTGCCGCGAGCCGGGCCTCGGAGCAGCGCGCACGCGAGATCCGCGAAGCCCTGGCAAAGAAGGCGGCCGAGGAATCGGCCGACAAGTGGACCCGCGAGTGACAGACCATGGTTTCACGCTGGAGCGTTTTCCGACCCTGAGCGACCGCGGGCGGCGCACGCTCGCGTACATGCGCGATCACCCGTTTGCCCCGATTTTCCGCAACGAGAGCGGCAACCGCCTGCTCGCGCACGAGGTCGATGCGGTGCGCGGCTACGAGCGCGAGGTGGCCCAGGCCACGGTCGGCTGGACGCCGGGCCGCCTGCCTGACTGGGTCACGCCCTTTGCCGCCGGCGTTTTCGGGCAGGTTCCGTACTACCGCGCGCTGGGCTCGCCGCCGCTGCGCTTCACCGACATTGCGCCAATCGGCCGCGCCGAATTCGCGCGCGACATCGCCCGCTTCGTGCCGGATCATGTGCCGATCGACCGGCTGATCAATTTCCGCACCACCGGCACCACCGGCCACCCGCTGCTGATTGCCTCGCATCCGGTAGTGGCGGCGCGCTACGCGGCGTTCCACAAGCGCGCACTGCGCAGGCATGGCATCGAACTGCGCCATGGCGGCGGGCAGGTCGGCGTGGTGCTGCTCGGGTTCCAGCAGCGCTGTTTCACCTATGTGTCGGTGACGCCTGCGATGGACGAAGCGGGCCTGGCCAAGATCAACTTGCATCCCGACGACTGGCGCTCGCCCGGCGACCGTGCGCGCTATCTCGATGCGCTGGCGCCGGAGCTGGTGGCCGGCGACCCGATCTCGTTCGCCGAGTATTTGACACTCCCTGTCACGCACGCGCCGCGCGCCCTGATCTCGGTGTCGATGGCCTTGCATGCCGGCCTGCGCGAGCGCCTGGAAAAGCGCTTCAAGTGCCCGGTGCTCGATATCTATTCGCTCAATGAAGTCGGTCCGGTGGGCGTGTTCGACGCCGCCGCCGGCGGCCACCTGCTGCTCCAGCCGCAGCTTTACGTCGAGATCCTGGACCAAGCCGGGCAGCCCGTGGCCCGGGGCGGGCGCGGCGAGATCACCGTCACCGGCGGCTTCAACTTCTGCCTTCCGCTCCTGCGCTACCGCACCGGCGATTTCGCCTCGCTCGCCTTTGGCCCCGATGGACCGGTGCTGGTGGACTTGTCCGGACGGCGTCCGGTACGCTTCCTGGCCAATGGCGCATGGCTGAGCAATATCGACATCACCCATGCGCTGCGTCCGCTGCCGATTTCCCATTTTACGTTTCACCAGGGCGTGGACGGGAGTGTCATACTCGCGCTTGCCAGGGATTCGATGGGAATCGCGCACGCAGCGCGCTCGGCGCTGGCGCTGCTGTTCGGCGCCCAGCCGATCGCCATCCACGAACTCCTGGCGGACGACAAGACCTTGCAATACACCTCGGACCTGGCAGGCGCCCATACATGATCGGACCACTCGAAATCGGCGCCAACGCGGCGGCCACCCTCTCCATCGTGCTTGCAGGCCGCAACAGCATCCATACCTGGTGGACCGGCATGCTGGGCTGCGCCCTGTTCGCGCTCTTGTTCTTCGAATCGAAGCTGTATGCCGACGTCGTGCTGCAGGTGTTCTTCGTACTATCGAGCGCGATCGGCTGGCGCCAGTGGCTGCGCGGCGACCACGGCCACGCCTTGCGCGTCGCGCCCGCCGACTTCCGCAGCCTGGCCTGGACGGTGCCGGCCGGCCTGGCCGCGAGCGCCGCCTATGGGGCCATGCTGCATTACTGGACCGACGCCTATGCGCCGTTTCTCGATTCGGCCGTCCTCGTCTTCAGCGTGATCGCCCAATTGCTGCTGATGGGACGACGCATCGAGAACTGGCTCTTCTGGCTCGCCGTGAATTCGCTGGCGGTGCCGCTGTACGCGAGCCGCGAACTGTACCTGACCGCGGGCCTGTATGCCGTGTACTGGGTGAACGCCATCATCGCCTGGCGCTGGTGGCGCACGCTGGCCCACCCGCCCGCGGCCCGGGCGCAGGCCAAAGGCGCCGGGGCATGAGCGGACAGGCGGCACGCTTCCGGCGCGGCCTGGTGGTCGGCAAGTTCTGCCCGCTGCACCGGGGGCACATGCACCTGATCGACGCGGCCCTGGCCGCCTGCGAGGAAGTGCTCGTCATCAGCTATACCTCGCCCGGCTTTCCCGGATGCGGCCGCGTCCTGCGCCAGCGCTGGATCGATGACCTCTATCCGCAGGTCATGAGTCTCGTGATCGACGAGGCCTCGCTGCCGCTGCTGTGCGCCGAGCGCGGGATCGCGCCCTTGCCCTTCCCGGAGAACGATGCTGCGGACGCGGTGCAGCGCCGGTTCACTGCATGGCTGTGCTGGTCGGTGTGCGGCGTGGCGGTCGATGCCGTCTTTACCAGCGAGGACTATGGCGACGGCTTCGCCGCTGCAATGTCCGATCATTTCAGCGCCCGCATGGGCATGTCGTCGCCCGTCACCCACGTCTGCGTCGACCGTGCGCGGACCGCCGTCCCTGTTTCCGGCACGGCGATCCGGCGCGACCCGCATGCACACCGGGACTTCCTCGATCCGCGCGTGTATGCACACTTCGTCGAACGGATTTGCCTGCTGGGCGGCGAATCGAGCGGCAAGACGACGCTTGCCGCGGCCCTGGCCGGACGCCTCGGCACGGTGTGGGTGCCGGAAGTTGGCCGCGCACGCTGGGTAGAGCAGGGCGGACGCTTGGACTACCCCGACATGCGGGCGATCGCCGATGGCCAGCTGGCGCTGGAAGACCGCCTCGCGCAGCAGGCCCGGCGCTGGCTCGTGTGCGACAGCAGCGCCTTGACCACGGTCTTCTACAGCGGCCACGATTACGGCCGGGTCGACCCGGCGGTGCGCGCCCTGGCCGCCCGGCCGTATGCGCACACCTTTGTATGCGCTCCCGATTTTCCTTTCGTGCAGGACGGGACGCGGCGCGACGCCGCCTTCCGCGAACGCCAGCATCGCTGGACGCTGGACCAGTTGAACGCCGCGGGGATGCCATACACAGTGCTGCACGGAGCGCTGCATGCGCGCGTCGAACACGTCGTCAGCCTGCTCGAACACGCCGCGGCGACGCCGCTTCCTCAGTACTGACAGACCTCTCCTGCAGTTCCATACGGTAGTTCTACGTATTTCAAATACGTCAACGATCCCCAATAATCATGCGCTCGCGGATGGCCGGCCCCGGCCGGCCCACGCGCGCCCCATGTGTCGGCATGCCGCCGTACGTGGGGGAACAGCAAAACCGCCGGTCCGCACCACGCGACCGGCACATAAAGAGAAGAGGAGCACCTTTGTCATTTTTGATTGTTCTCGCCGCCCTGGCCTTCCTGATGTTCGCCGCCTACCGCGGCTACAGCGTCATCCTGTTCGCACCGATCGCAGCCCTCGGCGCGGTGCTGCTGACCGATCCCTCGGCCGTGGCGCCCGTCTTTTCCGGCATCTTCATGGAAAAGATGGTCGGCTTCGTCAAGCTCTACTTCCCGGTCTTCATGCTCGGCGCCGTGTTCGGCAAGCTGATCGAACTGTCCGGCTTTTCGGAGTCGATCGTGGCCGCCGCCATGAAATACATCGGCCGCTCGCGCGCGAACGCCGTCATCGTCGCGGTGTGCGCGCTGCTGACCTATGGCGGCGTGTCGCTGTTCGTGGTCGTGTTCGCGGTTTATCCCTTCGCGGCTGAACTCTACCGTCAAAGCAATATTCCGAAGCGTTTGATGCCGGGCGCGCTGGCGCTGGGCGCGTTTTCGTTCACGATGGATTCGCTGCCGGGCACCCCGCAGATCCAGAACATCATCCCCACCACCTTCTTCGAGACGACTTCCTGGGCCGCTCCGATCCTGGGCACGATCGGCTCCATCTTCATGATCGTGGTCGGCCTGAGCTACCTCGAATGGCGCCGCCGCGCCGCGATGGCCGCCGGCGAAGGCTATGGCACGACCCTGGTCAACGAGCCCGATCGCGTGGAAAACACCTCGCTGCCCAATCCCCTGCTGGCACTGCTGCCTTTGATCGTCGTCGGCGTCGCCAACTTCGTGCTGACCAAGATGATCCCCGAATGGTATGGCGCGTCGTTCACGGTGGCGCCCGATATCCTGCCGGGCCTGAAAGCCCCGATCACCACGCCGATCAAGACCGTGGTCGCCATCTGGGCGGTGCAGGGCGCGCTGCTGCTCGGTATCCTGTTCGTCGTCGCCACCGCCTTCAACCGCATCAAGGACCGCTTCGCGGCCGGCTCGAAAGCAGCCGTCGGCGGCGCGCTGCTCGCTGCCATGAACACGGCCTCGGAATACGGTTTCGGCGGCGTGATCGCCGCGCTGCCGGGCTTCGTCGTGGTCGGCAATGCGCTGAAAAGCATCCCCGACCCGTTGATCAATGCGGCGGTCTCGGTCAGTTCGCTGGCCGGCATCACGGGTTCCGCTTCGGGCGGCATGAGCATTGCGCTGGCCGCGATGTCGGACCTGTTCATCGCAGGCGCGAACGCGGCGCAGATCCCTCTCGAGGTGCTGCACCGCGTGGTGGCCATGGCCAGCGGCGGCATGGATACGCTGCCGCACAACGGCGCCGTCATCACGCTGCTCGCCGTCACTGGCCTGACGCACAAGCAGTCGTACAAGGAGATTTTCGCCGTCACCGTCATCAAGACGCTGGCCGTGTTCTTCGTGATCGCCGTGTATTACCTGACCGGACTGGTGTAAGCCGGTTCTGGTGTCCTCCAAGCCCGTGTCCGACACGGGCTTTTTTTTCGCCTAGGCCCACGCCAGGTGGCGGTCGATCAGGAAAGAACAGGGTCGATCGGACTGCATTGCGCGACTATATATATGGCCAGCCTATTGCCGTGTTAAAGCACCGGGATGACACTTGGCCGGTTTGGTGTAAATAAAACTCCAGGCCCTTTCTATCGCCGATATCGGCGGCAGGTGAATATTATCATCGCTGTCGATTTCAATAAACTCACACTTTCTCACATTAATCCGCGCCATTTGCAGTGCCCGCCGATTGAATATCATTTGGCGGCGCTGTATGTGTTCTCGCCGAATGAAATGCGGGGCGTCGTGCCCCATTTTGGTTACTTCGGAATTGCGAGTGTCTTATTTTCGCGGCCGGTTTTCCTCATTGTTCAATTTTCCGTTGCAATAAGTCGGCCGCTTCAACTAAAATTGCGTTGCGGCAATTTTTTGAAGATTAATAAATACGCCCCATTACTGGGCGAACAAAACGGGATTTACTGGAATACTATGCAACGAATTAACGGACTGGTTCTAAAGACGGGCGCCATTGCAATGGCAGTGGCATTGGCAGGATGCGGTGGTGGCAGCGGTAGCGGTACTGGGGATAGCGCGCAAGCAACCCCGGTTGCGCAGCGCGTCGTGCAAGGCACTGCGGCCAAGGGCCTGATCAAGGGCGCCAAAGTAAGCATTTATACGATCGACGCCCAAGGCGTGCGCACTGCGGCGGCCATCGCCACCGCCACCACCAGCGCTGACGGCAGCTATAAACTGGAAGTGCCGGCCTCGATCCTGAATTTCATTATCGAAGTGAGCGCCGCGCCTGGCGCGGTCATGGCCGATGAAGTCACCGGTACCGATCTGCCGCTGCCGGAAAGCCTGAAGCTGCGCAACGTCGTGACGCTGGCGGAGAATGCCGCCGGTCCTTACGTCGGCACCGTTTCGCCGTTGACCGAAATGGTAGCGCGTACCGCGGAAACTGCCGACGGCAAACTGCCGCGCCAGGCAGTCGCGCAGGCCAAGGCCAGCGTGCGCAGCCTGCTCGGCTTCGATCCGGAGACAGTCAAGCCGGTCAACTCGAACAGCGCGGCAGTGGAAAGCGCCAGCGAAGACGAGAAGAACCAGAGCCTGGCCCTGGCAGCGATTTCGAAGATGGGCAATACCGTCACGGCCGATTGCGGCCAGAGCACCCCGGGCGAGCGTATTTCGTGCGTGGTGACCAGGCTGGCGGGCTCGGTCACGACCAAAGACGGCCAGCCTGCCCTTGAGCAGAACCGCCTGGCACAGTTCACCGCTGCGATCCAGTCGGTTGCGGCGGATCCGAAGGTCAACCGCACCGGCAAGACCAGGGTGGTCGGGATTCCGGCACTGAACCCAGGCGCCACCGTGCCAGGCCAGACCCCGGGCGCGGTGCTGCCGCCGCTCGAGGCGACCAAGGCCTTGTTCGGCAGCCTGCGCACGAACCTCAATTCGCTCAATGAAGGCGATGCTTTCCGTACGACTGCCGACGCCATCGCGGCTGACCTGAATGGGGCAATCGCGCCAATGGGCAACCATGCCTCGGGCCTTGCATCGCTGGCCCTGAACGCGCTCGACCGCCTCGATCGCTATCGCGCCGATCCGACCATTGGTACAAAGTTCAACGTCTGGAACCAGGAGCTGGCCCAGGAATATACGGCGCCACAGTACATGAGCTTCGGCCGCGGCGACGGTGTCTGCCAGATCACGCCGAGCCCTCTCAGCATGAGCTGCACTGTTTATCTTGTCGACTTGGGTAATCTTCAGTATTCGAATACGGGATATGTGTTGCCGTACGCGGAACGCGTTCTCAAGATCGAGCCGAAGGCAGGCAGCGCGACCGAGTTCGCCTATTCGGTCGCCTTGCAGCGTCGGGAATACCAGTACGTCTACGTCAGTAATGTATCGAACACGACCGTAGCGCAGCCACTCGGCGGCATTTACTCGGGCAGCATGGTCTTTGCACGTAGCGGCGCCACGATCACGCAGCTGGCTGTCAACGGCCTCATGCCGGGCAGGCTGGAAAACGGTGTGTTCCAGAGCGATTATGAATCCTGGTCGCTCAAAGCGGCGCGTACCGAGGAAGCTGGCGGCATCGTGCTGTACAAGTTCGGTGCCTCGGTCAGCGCGGTGAAGGGGAACATCTCGGCGGGCACCGTGGAGATCGACGACAGCTCCTTCCTGCGCGTGGCAATGGAGCAGGGCGGTTCGAGGGTCACGGCCAACGCCGCCAACGAGCTGCAAGTGACGATGCGCGGCAGCGTCGGCGCCACCACGGTGGACGGCACCGTGCGCGTCTCGGGCCACAAGCAGGACAAGAGCAAGACCACGCACATGCCGACAAAACTTTCGTTCGACGGTTCGCTCAAGCACAAGGACGCCACCGTCTTCAGCGGCAAGGTCGCGATCAACCGCGCCAATTACGAGAACTACGACGCCGCCCTGGAGGAGTCCGATACGAACTTCGTCGCTGACACGGTGGAACTCGGCGGCGTGCTGTCGGTGCCGAACCGGCCGACGCTGAGCCTGACGGTGGGCGCGACCCGCACCGGTGTGGACAGCGTCGACCTCAGCGCCCAGTACCGCGATGGCACCTCTGTGGTCAACGCGAGCTCAACGGCCAAGCGTGGCGAACGCCATCCGCTGGTGAAGGTGTCGAGCGCCGAAGGCGTCGCCTTCTCGTTCAGCGACCGGACCGCACTCGTGCAGGTGACCAAGGACGGTGTCGTCACCGCCTCGGTTGACCTGGGCAGCGGCATCGTTACCTACAGCGACGGCGCCACCGAGTCGCTGAAGTAATCCAAGGCGGGCTTGCCCGTTCAAGCCTGGCGCACCGCGCCGGGCTTTTTTTTTTATCGTTGAAGACAATGCGAACAATTTTGTTAACCGGCGCGCTTGCCTGCGGTGCGGCCTGCGCGCACACCACGGACGCGCCGGTGCCAGAGGACTGGAAAGTCTATACCGATATCTCGGCATGGCAAGCGAGCGATCCAGTACCGATCGACCAGATCGACGGCGAGTGGACCACGTATTCGCCGCGCGCCGGGCGCAACACCGCGCTGATGCGCAGCCGCGCCGCGGTCGGGGTGGAGAAAAACCGCTGGCGCGTGGGCGTGGAAGTACGTCAGGATGCCTACCTGACGACCGACCGCGACAGCCTGGACGCTTACTATCTGTACCAGCGGAAGCAAAAACCGGGGCCACCGGCCAGTTTCGTTTTGCGCGGCGATTACTTCTTCTGGCGTGCTCAGGGCCTGCGCGTCGGCTACACGTTTTCCGGCCCGCGCATTGCCGGACGCGCCAGCTCCATTGAGCTCAACGGCGCCGCCTACGGAAAACAGGTGTTGCGCGAGCGCAGGGTGCGCGGCACGCTCGAGCTCCTGCCGGAGGACAACTACGGCTTCGGGGTCGACCATACCGACGCCGACAGCCGCATGACTTATCCGTTCATGAAAGAGACGCCAGGCGCGACCGGCGCCGGACTGTCGCTGGCTGCCACACTGCCCCTGCTCGACGCCTGGACCCTGCGCCTGCAGGCCGACGACGTCGCCAGCCGGCTGCGCTGGAAGAACCTGCCGGTCAATACCGAGTCGCTCAACTCGGACGTCAAATCCTTCGATGGAAACGGCTACGTCAACTACCGGCCGCTGCTGAGCGGCCGCAAACGCCAGCTCGAGCGCAGCTTCCGCATACCGCGCTATACCGCCGCAGCGCTTGCCTACCAGGGCCAGGACCTGGGCGTCAGCCTGCATGTGGCGCGCTATGCGGGCGAAACTATTCCGACGCTGTCGGTGTCGCACCGTTTCGGCTGGTTGACGCTGCACGGTAATGTAGAGACACGCTTCGACAGTGCCGGCTTCGGCCTGGAGGCCGGGAATCTGCGCCTGCAGCTGCAGTCGGATACCTTCAATTGGGACCAGGCGAAGGCGCGCTCGCTGCAATTGCACTACCACAGCGCTTTCTGAAGCTGCTGCGTGACAAGAGCCGGCGAGCCAAGTTCTCGCAATCGCATTTTCCAGGTCAGCCGCGCGGACTTGCATTCATCGCGCAGCGCTTCATCCCGACGGATCGGCAGCCTGTCGCATTCGACGCCTTGCCGCCGGGATGCTCGTCTAGAGTGGCTTCATTCCCACTCCCGCTCGAGGACATCGCCATGCTGGAACTGCAGAACGTCACCAAACGCTTCGGACCGCAAGTCACGGCCGTGGCCGACCTGTCGCTGCGCCTGGAACCCGGCGTGGTCGGCCTGATCGGCCACAACGGCGCCGGTAAAACCACCCTGATGCAGATGATCGCGACCCTGGCCAAGCCGAGCAGCGGCCGGATCCTGTTCGATGGCGTCGACATAGAGGCGCAGCCGGAAGCGATCCGGCGCCGCCTGGGCTACCTGCCGCAGGACTTCGGCGTCTACCGCAACGTGTCGGCGCTCGAATTCATGCAGTATTTCGCGGCGCTCAAGGGCGTGCGCGACCCGGGGCGCATCGCGCGCCTGCTCGAACTGGTGAACCTGCACGAACAGGCGCGCCGTCCTGCCAGCACGTTTTCGGGCGGGATGCTGCGCCGCCTCGGCATCGCCCAGGCCTTGCTGAACGATCCGGACATCCTGGTGGTCGACGAGCCGACCGCGGGGCTCGATCCGGAAGAGCGGCTGCGCTTTCGCAACCTGCTGGCGGAACTGGGCTTCAACAAGCTGGTCATCATTTCGACCCATATCGTGTCCGACGTCGAGAGCATCGCCGGCCGCATCGCGATCATGCGCAGCGGCCGCCTGGTCGCCTGCGATACGCCCGGCGAGATCCTCGGCCGCGCGCGCGGCCAGGTCTGGTCGGCCACGGTCGACGCCGGCGAGTACGAGGTCCTGCGCTCGACCACCCACGTGCTGCAGGCGCTGCGCCAAGGCGAGCGGATGGCGCTGCGCATCGCCCATGCTGGCAAGCCTTGCCGCGGCGCGCAGTTGTCCGAACCGACCTTGGAAGAAGCGCTGATGGCGCAGCGCTATGCGGTGCGGGAGGCGGCATGATGGCCTCGTTCGAGAAGCGCGCCGCCTGGACCCTGGCCTTGCTGGAAGCGCGCATCCGGCTGCGGCGCCCGGCCACCCTGGTCGTGCTGCTGGCCGTCGTCGCCCTGAGCTGGCTCATGATCTGCGACCCGGCTGACGGCCACACGCTGATCGGCATCGATGGTGCGCGGGTGCGCTACACCAGTGCGGCGCTGGCGCTGGGCACCGCTTCCCAGCTGACTTTGCTGTTCGGGCTGGCCGGCTTTTACCTGCTGCGCGGACGCATGGCCGAGGACCAGCGCAGCGGCCTTGGCGGCGTGATCGGTGCCAGCCCCGCGGGCGGGGCGCTGTTCGTGCTGGCGCGCTGGTGCGGCGGCGTGCTCTACATGTCGGCGCTGGCCGGTGCTTCCCTGGCGACGGTGCTGCTGTGCCATGCCGTGCGCGGAGAAGGCCCGATTCAACTGCTGGTCTACCTGCAGACCTGGGTGCTGGTGCTGGGACCGATGATCTTGTTCACCGCGGCCTGCGCGGCCCTGTGCGACAGCTGGGCGCCGCTGATGGGCAAGGCCGGCGACCTGCTGTACTTCCTGCTCTGGGCGGCGCAGATGGGAATGGTCACCGGCAGCGGCGGGACTGATGCTGCGGGCGCGATCCCGGTCGATTTTTCCGGCATGAGTGCGATCGTGGCCGCGCTGGCACCGCATGTGGATACGAGCAGCATGATGCTCGGCATCGCCGACTTCGATCCCAAGATGCCCGTGCTCACGCTGCCGGACGCGCCCTGGACCGCCGGACTGGTGTGGTTGCGTGCCCTCGGCGCCGTACTGGCCCTGCTGCCGCTGCTGGCCGCGCTGCGCCTGTTCCATCGTTATTCGACCGACCGGGTCAAGCCGGCGAGGGCGCGCCGCCGCCGTTCGCCGCTGGCGCTGCTTGACGGCTGGCTGCGTCCACTGGGACGGCTGGCGCAGCCGCTGTTCAAGCTGTCGGCGCGCTTGCCAGGCGGCGCGGGCCGGGCGCTGGCCGACGTGGCGCTGACGCTGGCCGCGACCCCGTCTGCGGTGGCCGCACTGCTGCTGACCCAGGTACTGGCCTCGAGCCTGGACGCGCCCCTGCTGGCGCCGCTGGTGCTGGCCTGCGTCGCATTCTGGGGCCTGCTCGTGAGCGACCTTGCGGTACGCGATGGCGAGGCCGGCTGCGCGGGTCTCGGCGCGGCCGTCCCAGGGGGTGACAGCGGCCGCTACGGGCGCCAGCTCGGTGCTACCTTTTTACTGGGACTGATGTTTACCGGCGTGGCGGCGGTGCGCCTGGCTGCGGACGCGCCGTTGCGGGCCGCCGCGGTGCTGGCCGGCGTATTCGCGCTGTCGAGCCTGGCGAGCCTGCTGGGGCGCGCCAGCGGCAGCGCGCGCACCTTTTTTGCGCTGTTCCTGGTCGGGCTCTACACCAGCGTGAATATCGACAAGGTCGCGCTGGCAGACGTGGTGGGCTTCCACGGCTCGGCGACGGCGGTGTCGGTACTGGCATGGACAGGGGTGGGAATGGCGGCGCTTTGGGGCGGGCAGCTGTGGAGCAAACGCCTCAAGGCTTGCTGAACGCGGCGCCGGCGCGCTTGACCAGCAGCGCGCCGAGCCACAGGGCCGCGGCCAGGTCGAAGGCCAGGCAAAACGCTGGCCACCATCCGGGCACGCCGGCATTGTCGATCAGATGGCCGTGCGCGAAGTCGAACACGCCGTGCGCGGCAAGGGCGGCTACGACCAGCCAGAGATTGCGCCGGAAACCGATGACCGCGACGGCCAGGAAAGCGGCGGCGACGATCGATTCGACGGCCAGCGCCCGCTGGCTGCCGCCCATCGCCGCGAACAGGATGTAGTAGCTTGCGATCACGATCAGCATCGTCGGATAGAACACCCGCTCGCGGTCAAAACCGGCGAAGCACGCCGCTGTGCACAGGGCCAGGGCGAGGCCGATCAGGTAGTCCATCAATTCGCCGCGCTGCTCACGCCTCGCTGGCCAATGCCGACCGGCCGCGCATCCGCCTTCAACGCCCATTGGGTCCACATGCCGCCTGCCAGATCGATCAGGCCAAACAGGATAATCATCGGCGTGACAATGCCGAGGAGGGCGAACACCGTAACGGCCAGGAAGAACGAGTACCGCGTGTAGACGGACGCCTGGAGAAAGGGCTTGTAGCCGGCGCTGACCCAGACATACACGCCGATATTAAAGGCGAGAACCCCCGCCACGCGAATCCAGACTTCCGAGGTTTCGGGAATCTGAAATAAGGGAAGCAGGATATTCGGGGCGATCACCAGGGCTGCACCGACAATAAAGACATATACGGCGAATACTTTGGCACTGAATACGGCTCTGGACATATTCTCTTTCTCGATCAGGGAATTAACACCGGGGTTCATCACGCGGCATGCGCATCCGCGCGCGGCCAGCCGATCCGCGCCGCCCGGCCCAGGCTCGCCTTGACCACCATGCGGTGGAAGGGCGCGATGACGAACAGGTAAACGCGTCCCAGCAGGTTATGGCAGTGGACGACCGTGGAGAGCGTCAACCGGGTGCCGGAGCACAGCACCGACACCCTGAAATCGAGATGCTTGTCGTCTTCGCCCACCACGATCTCGCGCTCGGTCGTGCTGTAGACCTTGAAGATGCCGACGCGCTCTGGCTGGGCAGTGGCGCCGAGTGTCGCCAGTTCACGTGTGGTCTTCAGGCCGAAACCGGCGACGATCAGGTCGCGCAGACGGGTGAGCACACGGATCCAGGCTGGCTGGTGCGCGAAAATGAAGCGCGCCAGGGCATCGGGATCACGCGTCGCGCCAACCGGGAGTTCGATGGCAAAGGCATCGGCCAGGTGCACGGATGGATAAACCTCATAAATGCGCGATTGCGCGGGGAGTGGTACCGCGATTGCGGAACTAAATCCAGTCGACATGCAGGCACCTTTGACATGACAGAATCAAACCATCGGGAGAATTGCTGTTTTTGCAAATACGATTATGCGCCGGTTATTGCACCTAATCAATATATGCATGCCGCAGTGACTTCCTTCGCAAACGGCCGGAACCAGGGGGAACGCAAGTGGAGCCGGCGGCGGTCACGTCTCTGGCCGCCGGTTCAGCCGGCCCTAGCGCACGCCAGCCACCGCCAGCGCCGTCATGTTGACGATCCGGCGCACGGTCGCGCTGGGGCTCAAAATGTGCACCGGCTTGGCCGCCCCGAGCAGGATCGGGCCAACCGTCACGCCCTTGCCCGACGAGACTTTCAAAATATTGAAGGTGATGTTGGCGGCGTCCAGCGAGGGCATAACCAGGAGGTTGGCGCTGCCGGCGAAACCTGCGTCGGGCAGGTAGACCTGGCGGATTTCCTCGGACAGGGCGGCGTCGCCATGCACCTCGCCGATCACCGCCAGGTGCGGGTCGGACGCCGCCAGCACTGCACGCGCCTCGCGCATCTTGCGGGCCGACGGGCGCTCCGAGGCACCGGCCGTCGAATGCGACAGCAGCGCTACCTTCGGCTCCAGCCCGAACTGGCGCAGTTCGGCCGCCGCCAGGCGCGTGATGGCCGCCAGCTCCTCGGCGGAGGGACTGTCGTTGACATAGGTGTCGGTGATGAACAGGGTCAGCTTGTCGAGCACTAGCGCATTCATCGCGGCCAGCACCCTGGCGCCCGGCGCCATGCCGATCACGTCCTTCACGTGCGCCAGGTGGCTGTCGTAGCTGCCGCGCATGCCGCAAATGAGGGCGTCGACCTCGCCCGAGGCCAGCATCTGCGCGCCCTGCAGCGTGGTGTCCCCAACGGCCTCGACCAGCGTGTAGTCGGCGCCTTCGCGCAGGCGCAGGCCATTGTGTTTGATCGCCTCGGCCACCTCGGACGCCTGGCCGATCAGCACCGGCTGCGCCAGGCCGCTGTCGACCACGGTCTGCACGGCGCGCAGCACGCGCGCGTCGTTCGCCTCGGCATAGGCCACGCGGCGCGGATTGGCTTTGGCCTGGGCGAACACCGGCTTCATGAAGAAGCCCGTGTGATAGATCATTTCGGCCAGGCGCTCGCGGTAGGCCGCCATGTCCGTGATGGGGCGCGCGGCGACCCCCGATTGTTCGGCCGCGATGGCCACCGCCGGCGCAATCGCCGCCATGAGGCGCGGGTCGAACGGTTTCGGGATGATGTAGTCGGGACCGAAGCGCAGGTCTTCGCCGGCGTACACCGCGGCCACGGCATCGTTGGCCTCCCGTTCGGCCAGGTCGGCAATGGCCGAGACGCAGGCCAGCTTCATCTCCTCGGTGATGCGTGTGGCGCCGCAATCGAGGGCGCCGCGGAAGATGTAGGGGAAGCACAGCACGTTGTTGACCTGGTTCGGATAGTCCGAGCGGCCGGTGGCGATGATGCAGTCGGGCCGTGCCGCGCGTGCCACTTCCGGCCGGATTTCCGGCTCAGGATTGGCCAGCGCCAGGATCACCGGCTGGCGCGCCATGGTCTTGACCATCTCGGCCGAGAGCACGCCCGCGGTCGAGCAGCCCAGGAAGACGTCGGCACCCTGCACGATGTCGGCCAGGCTGCGCGCGTTCGTCTCCTGGGCGTAGCGCGCCTTGTTCGCTTCCATGTTGGCTTCGCGACCGGCGAAAATGACGCCCTTCGAGTCGACCACGTAGATGTTCTCGCGCTTCACGCCCAGGCTGACCATCATGTCGAGGCAGGCAATGGCGGCGGCGCCCGCGCCGCTGGCGGCCAGCTTGACGCTGCCGATGTCCTTGCCCACCACTTTCAAGGCATTGAGCAGGGCGGCGCTCGAGATGATCGCCGTGCCGTGCTGGTCGTCATGGAAGACGGGGATGTTCATCCGTTCGCGCAGCTGCTTCTCGATGTAGAAGCATTCGGGCGCCTTGATGTCCTCCAGATTGATGCCGCCGACGGTGGGTTCGAGCATCGCGATCGCGTCGACCAGCTTGTCCGGGTCCAGTTCGTCGAGTTCGAGGTCGAACACGTCGACCCCGGCGAATTTCTTGAACAGGCAGCCTTTGCCCTCCATGACGGGCTTCGAGGCCAGCGGCCCGATATTCCCGAGGCCGAGGACGGCGGTACCGTTGGTGATCACGGCCACCAGGTTGCCGCGCGAGGTGTACTCGGCCGCCATGGCCGGGTTGGCGGCGATTTCTTCGCAGGCATAGGCCACGCCCGGCGAATAGGCCAGCGACAGGTCGCGCTGGTTCGACAGCGGCTTGGTGGCCACCACCTCGATCTTGCCGCGCACGGGGCTGCGGTGGTAGTCGAGGGCGTCGGCGCGCAACTGGGTATCGCGCAAGTCGTCCTGGCTGCTTTCGATGCTCATGTCGTCTCCTTGGCGGAACCTTCGCCTCGCGCGTCAATCGCTATGCAGCGCGCATGCGCGGCCCCTTGTCGATGGATGGGGACCTCATCATACGTGATCGGAAAAATCGCGGCGCCTGTCAGGGTCGAAGGGGTGCCCTTCCAGAAAGCGCTCGAAAGCATCGCGCGGTACCGCCGGCGAAAAGTAATAGCCCTGGATGTAGTCGCAGCCGAGGGCGGCCAGGATGTCGCGCTGGGCGGCCGTTTCGACGCCTTCGGCGATCGCTTCGATGCCGAGCCGGTGCGCCAGGTCGACGATGGCCTCGGTCAGGGCGCGGTCGCTGCCGTCGTCAAGCAGGTTGTTGATGAAGGACTGGTCGATCTTCAGGTAGTCGACGTCGAAATGCTTGAGGTAGGAGAGCGAGGAAAAGCCTGTGCCGAAATCGTCGATCGAGACCCGGGCGCCGGCGCCGTGCAGGGCGTCCAGGCAGCGCGTGACCTGCTCGGCGTCGCTTACCAGCACGCCTTCCGTGATTTCGACGGTGATGCTGTTGGGCGGCAGGCCGGCGTTCACGATCCGGTCCAGCCAGGGCAGCTTCGCGTGCTGCTCGAACTGCATCGGCGAGACGTTCACGGAGAGCTCGACCCGGACCCCATACACGCGCTGCCAGCGCTCGACGCTGGCGATGGCTTCCTGCAGCACCCACTCGCCGATCTCGTGGATCAGGCCCGCTTCCTCGGCCAGCGGAATGAAGCGCGCCGGGCTGATCATGCCAAGTTCGTGGTGCTGCCAGCGCAGCAGGGTTTCGGCCTTGCGGATGCGGTCGGTGGTCGTCTCGACGATCGGCTGGTAGTGCACCTGCAGCTGCTTGCGTGCGAGCGCCGCGCGCAGGTCGTTGGTCAGCGCGAGCTTGTCGCGCGCATGCTGCTGCAGGGCCGGCGTGAAGTACTGGAAGCGCCCGCGCCCGGCGCCCTTGGCCAGGTACACGGCCTGCTCGGCATTGCGTACCAGTTCCGCCGCGTCGGCGCCGTCGTCCGGGAAGACGCTGATGCCGACGCTGGCCGACACATAAGCGACCGCACCGGGGGCGAGTTCGAGCGGCGCGGCAATCGCCCCGATGATGGCGTCGGCGGTGGTCTCCAGGTGGCGCCGGCCGTCGAATTGGCTGACCACCAGCGCGAACATGTTGCCGCTCAGGCGAGCGATGGTCGCGTCTTCGGCCACGCTGTCGGCCAGGCGGCGCGTGAGTTCGACCAGCGCGGCGTCGCCCTTGGCGTGGCCATAGCTGTCGTTGATGTCCTTGAAGCGGTCCAGGTCGAGCAGCAGCACGCCCAGAACCTGGTTGGCGCCGCCGGCTTTTTTCAGGTCCTGCTCGAGGCGGTCGAGGAAGAGGCGCCGGTTCGGCAGGCCGGTCAGGGCGTCGAAATTGGTCTGGCGCCAGATCAGTTCATCCTTCTTCTTTTGCTCGCTGATGTCGTGGAACTGGACCACGTGGCGGTGCACGCGCCCATCGCCATGGCGGATGATGCGGATGTCGACGTATTTCGCCGTGAACGAGCCGTCCTGGTTGCGGTCGAGGATCTCTCCTTCCCAGTGGTCGTTCGCCAGCAGGTCCTGCCAGAGGCGCGCGTAGAAGCAGCCGTCGTGCATGCTCGAATCGAACAGCGCCGGCCGGGTGCCGCAGACGTCCTGCAATTCGTAGCCGGTCTGGCGCGTGAAGGCTGGGTTGGCGTCGACGATCAGGTTCGCTTCGTCGGTGACGACGATCGCTTCCAGGCTGGTCTGGTAGATCAGGTTCGCCATGCGCATCGATTCCTCGAGGTCGCGCCGCTGCGTCACGTCCTGCACCGTGCCGCGCAGCTTCACCGGGCGGCCGTTTTCCATCACGGCGCTGCAGATCGAGCGCACCCATTTGCGCTTGCCGGCGCCGCTGACCATCTCGAGTTCGATCGTGAAGGGCCGGCCTTCGCGCGCGGCGGCGTCAAGGGTGCGGCCGATCAGGGCGCGGTTCTCGTCGTCGTAGCAGGCGGTGCAGGTGGCAGGCGTGACCGGCAGGCCGGCGGGAATCTCGTAGATGCGTTCCAGCTCCTCGGTCCAGTGGAAGGCGTCGGTGGCCAGCTCGATTTCCCAGGCGCCGATCTGGGCCAGGTTGCTCATCTCCGCGAGCAGGCGCTCCTGTTCGCGGATCGTGCTTTCCTGGTCGCGCCGCTCGGTGATGTCGCGTGCCACCCCCATCACGCCGAGCACGGTGCCATCGAGCTGGGTCACCGGCGTCTTGATGGTCTCGAACACGTGGCGCTCGTAGCGGCCGGGCGGCGCGCCTTCCTCGAAGGTGATGGGCCCGCCGGCGCGCAGGACGGCGGCGTCGTCGCGCGCAAAACCTTGCGCGGTCGCCGGTGCGAACAAATCGGCGTCGCGCTTGCCGAGGATCTCCTCGCGCGCCTTGCCGAAGACGGCTGCCGTCCGGGCATTGCAGGCCTGGTAGACGCCCTCGCGGTCCTTCAGCCAGACCAGGTCGGGACTGCTTTCGACGAGCGTGCGCAGCTGCGCCCGTTCGCGCGCGAGGGCACGCGTGCGGACGCGCACCGCACGCCGCACCGAGGCCAGCCAGGCAGCGAGCAAGACCACCAGCGCCGCCAGCACGACCAGCACCTGCACCAGCAGCCCGGCATGGCGCGGCGAGGCCAGGGCGAGCCCCAACCAATTATCGTCCAGCGCGTCGCCCTCGACGACGTTGGCGCGGCCTTGTTCGATCATCGGCAGCGCCGGAATGAGCTCGACCGGCAGCCCGCTCTTGTGCTGCCACAGCCGCCACAGGTCGACCGTATAGCCTTCGAGCCGGCCTTCGGCATTGCGGTAGGCGTAGGGCGGGTAGTTCTGGTCCATGACCACGCGCAGGGGAGCCGCCGGCGCAACGAAGGTGGGCCAGAAGAAGCAGGCGATCAGCAGTGAGCGGACCAGTGTCCCGAACATCTCGTCTCCTGATGGGCCGGCGCGGCGGCCGGTCAGGGGACGATAGCACGATGCCCGCTACCGTGACGCAATGGTTGGCCTCGGTACAGGCGGTCTGCCGCGGCGCATGCATCGGGCGAGACCAGGGGCTCTGCCACCGGGCGTACCGGCCGCGCGGCGAGTTCGAGCACTGAGAGTTCGCGGCCCCGGTCAAGTCTTGACGGCCCGCTTCTGCGCCGGTTTGATGGTCCAGTAATAAATCGTGCGCCCGTCGACGCTGTCGGTTTTCTCGGGCGGCCACTCCGGCCCCATGTCGAAGGCGTGCGAGACCACGCGCGAACCCACCTTCAGCTGTTTCCACAGCTGGGGCCGCAGCCGGGTATTGACGTTCGGCAGCAGGTAGAGCGTGACGACCGAGGCGGCCGAGACGTCGGTCTCGAACAGGTCGGCCACCTTGAAGCTGACCTTGTCGGCCACGCCGGCCTGCTCGGCATTCTTGCGCGCCTCGCGGATGCGCTCGGGATCGAGGTCGATGCCGGTGCCGCGCGCGCCATGGGTTTTGGCCGCCGTCACCACGATGCGCCCGTCGCCGCAGCCGAGGTCGAAGAGGACGTCGTTCTTGCCGACCTTCGCCATCTTGAGCATGCGTTCGACCACTTCCGGGGGCGTGGGCACATAGGGCACGTCGAGCGACTGCGTGACCGCAGCCGGCTGGGCCAGCACGGCGGCCGAAGGCAGCAGCAATCCGGCGGCGCCGGCGCCGAGTCGGGTCAGGGTATGGCGGCGAGGTAGCGAAGTCATCGACATTCTCCTTGGTGGGTTGACGGGCGCCGGATCAGGGTTCGGGCTCGGGATGTCCGCCCAGCCAGGGCATGAGCAGCAGCCCGACGGCGAGCACGGCCACGCCGATCCAGGCGGCGTTCAGGCCGCCGAGCGACTGGCTGTAGACATACGACAGGCTCGAATACAGCATCCAGGCGCAGGTGGCGCAAAACAGGAGCGGCAGCACGGGAAACAGCGGCACCTTGTAGGGGCGCGCCAGGCCCGGTTCGCGCCGGCGCAGCACGAACAGCGACAGGCCCGCAAGCAGGAAGAACAGCCAGAACACGGGCGCGGTGAATTCGACCATGGCCTTGAAGCCGCCGCCGAACAGCGCGCCCAGCAGCACCAGCAGCAGCGCGGCCACGCCTTGCACCAGCATGGCGGCGGCCGGCGTGCCGCGCTCGCCGTCCCAGTGGGCCAGGCGGCGCAGGCGGCGCCAGTCGCAGCCCATGGCATAGCCCGAGCGCGCGCCCACGATCATGGTGGCGTTGATCGAGGTCAGCGCCGACACCGCCACCAGCAGCGACATCGCCTTTTCGCCGCCGCTGCCCAGGGTCTTGCGCATGACGTCGGCGGCCAGCGTTTCGGAGGCGGCCATGCCCTGCATGCCGAGGGTTTTCCAGCAGGCCCAGGTGACCAGCAGGTAGAGGGTCGTGATGATCAGGATCGACAGCATGAGTGCGCGCACCATGTTGCGCGGGCCGTCGCGCACCTCGGCGCTGATATAGGCGGCCTCGTTCCAGCCGCCATAGGTCAGCAACACGAAGACCATGGCCATGCCGAAAGAGACCGGGCCGGCCACCGCGGGCGGAGGCTGGGCGGGCCCGGGACCGGCGAACAGGGCGGCCGCGCCGGCGATCAGGAGCAGGCCGCCGACTTCGGCCAGGGTCAGCCAGCTCTGGGTGAGGGCGCCGCTGCGCAGGCCGCGCAGGTTGACCAGCGAGAGGACGGCGATCACGCCGAAGGCATAAGCCGGGGCGCCCCAGGCGCTCGCCACGCCGGGCAGGGGCCAGGCTTGCTGCATGTAGTCGCCGAATACGAAGGCGAGCAGGGCGATGGAACCGGTGGTGATCACGGAAAAGCGCGCCCAGCCAAAGAGGAAGGCCACCGGACGGCCATAGGCGCGGCGCAGGAAGTGGTAGTCGCCGCCGGGATGGGCGCAGGAGGTGGCCAGTTCCGCGTAGCAGAGCGCGCCGGCCAGCGACACCAGGCCGCCCAGGATCCACATGCCGAACATGCCTTCGGCGCTGCCCGACAGGCCCGCGACGATGGCCGGCGCCTTGAAGATGCCGGCGCCGATGACGACGCCGACGATCAGGGCGACGGTCTCGCGCAGGCCGAGCAGGGGGCGCGGCCCGGCGCCCAGCGTCGTTGCGGTGATGCGCTCTGCTTCGGTCCGGTCCATGGCGCTGTGCGGGTGGTTGGCGTCCGGGTTCGACGCTGCCGAGCGATCATTGGTTCCCGGGCCCGGCAGGACGCTTGCGCCACGACACACCATCGCCGTGTCAGGCGGAAAGCAGGCCGCGCAGTCCTTTGATCGCGCCCACTTGCGCACGCACACCCGGGTCCTGGCTGGCCTTGCGTTTACCCTCGATCCGGTCGATCCGGATCTCGATGCCGACGATCGCGCGCCGCAGCTTGTCGATGTAGGCAGGCGGGGCGTCGCCAATCGCCCAGGGCGCGGCCTGGCTTGCCTCCTGCGCCTGGGTCAGGCGCTCGAGCATGTACATGAGCCAGGCCGGGTCCTCGACCGCGCGTGCCACGCCATGGACGTGCACCACCGCGTAGTCCCAGGTCGGTACGACCTTGCCGTGTTCGCGCTTGCCCGACATCCAGTTCGGGGTGATATAGGCTTGCGGCCCCTGGAACATTACCAGCGAGGGGAGGCCCGCGCCGAGCGATTGCCAGACGGGGTTGGCGCGCGCCACGTGGCCGATCAGCGTCCCATGCGGGCCCCTGCCGCGTTCCAGCAGAAAGGGAAGGTGGTTGGCCACCAGGCCGTCTTCTGCCTGCAGCACCCAGGCGCCGAGGGCGTGCGCATCGACCAGCGCATGCATCGCGTCGAGCTCGTTCAGCTGGTGATCCTGCCGGATGTACATGCGGACTCCTCAATTGGCGTGGAAGGCGTGCCGCACCAGCATGGCGCACAGCACGAACATGGTCAAGCCGATCAGGGCGTCGAGCAGCCGCCAGGCGCGCGGACGGGCAAACAGGGGCGCTAGCCGGCGTGAGCCGAAACCCAGCAGGCTGAACCAGCACAGGCTCGCCACGCTGGCGCCCGCCACGAACCAGCCGCGCAGGATGGCCGGCTGCTGGGCGCCGATGCTTCCCACCAGCAGCACCGTGTCAAGGTAGACGTGCGGATTGAGCAAGGTGAAGGCGGCGGCTTGCGCGAGCACGTCGCCGCGGCCCAGGCGCATGGCGCCGGCCGCAGCTTCCAGCCGGGCCGGGTGGCGGGCGCGTTGGAGTGCGCGCCAGCCATAGACGGCGAGGAAAACGGCACCGGCCAGGGCCAGTGCGCGCGCCAGGCCCGGACTCTGGCCGAGCGCCCCGGCCATGCCGAACACGCCGGCGCCGATCAGGAGCGCATCGGCCAGGGCGCAGAACGCGACCACGCTGCCGACGTGCTCGCGGCGCAGGCCCTGGCGCAGGACGAAGGCGTTCTGGGCGCCGATGGCGACGATCAGCCCAAAGCCGAGCGCGAGGCCTTGCAGGAAGACCGGGAAGGAGGAAGCAGGATTCATGCGGGCATCTTGTCAGCGGGCCACGATGAAGGCAAACTATCTTTTCTTTCCCCACTTAAGTAAAACTAATCCCATGCTCGACTACGCTGCTTTGTCGGCCCTGGCCGCCGTCGTGCGCGAGGGCAGCTTCGAACGGGCGGCAAGCGCGCTGCACGTGACGCCGTCGGCGATCTCGCAGCGCATCCGCCAGCTGGAGGAACGCGTCGGCTGCGCGCTGGTCGTGCGCGGCCAGCCCTGCCTGCCGACGCCAACCGGGCGCCGCCTGTGCCAGCACGTCGACCACGTGCGCCTGCTCGAACAGGATCTGCAGGACGCGCTGCCGGGGCTCGATCCGGAGGGACTGGTGCGGGTCGCGCTGCCGATCGCGGTCAATGCCGACAGCCTCGCGACCTGGCTGGCGCCGGCGATTGCCGCCTTCGCCGCCAGCCGCCCGGTGCTGATGGAAGTGGCGGTCGACGACCAGGACCACACCAGCGAATGGCTGCGCAGCGGCGCGGTGGTGGCGGCCGTCACCGGCGTGGCGCGGCCGGCCTCGGGCTGCAACAGCCGCGCGCTGGGCTCGATGCGCTATCTCGCCGCGGCCAGCCCGGCCTTCGTGCAACGCTTTTTTGCCGACGGCGTGGGGGCGGGCAGCCTGGCGCAGGCGCCCAGCCTCGAGTTCAACACGAAGGACGAGCTGCAGGCGCGCTGGGCGCGGCGCCTGTGCCACCGCCACGTCGCGCTGCCGCGCCATACCTTGCCGTCGACCGAAGCGTTTGTTGCGGCGGCGCTGGCGGGGATGGGGTGGGGGATGCACCCGCAGGCGCTCATCGCGCCGTATCTGGCGGACGGTTCGCTGGTGGAGCTGGTGGCGGACACGCCGCTCGATGTGCCGCTGTACTGGCAGCATGCGAGGGCGGCGTCGGGTTTGCTCGAGGAGCTCAGCGCGGCCGTTGTTGGCGCAGCGCAGGGGGCCTTGTTGGCGCCGTAGCTTTGCCGGCGCTCGTGCGTGGTGCGGCGGTACGACGGCAGAACAAAGGCACGCGCATTCAGCACCTCAGGGCCTGCTAATAATGCCGCCCCACCAGCCGCCCATGCAGCACATCCCGATCCAGCCCCGGCTCCACCAGATACGCAATCTTCCCCGCCACCACCGTCGCCACCGGCACCCCATCCCGGAACAGGATCCGGTTTGCCCCCAGCGCCGGCACCTTCTCGCCCGGCAGCAAAGTGCCGCACAAATTGAGCGGGTCGACGCCGGAGATGCACACGAGCGAGCCGTCCAGCGGCCGGCGCCGCACCTCGCGCAGCAGGGGAATGGCTTCCGGCAGCGCGAACTGCTCGCCCGAGAAGCCGGCCACGAAACGCCCGCCGCGGATTTCGCCGCGCGCCTCCAGCCGGTGGTAGACCGGCAGCAGCTCGCGCCAGGACGGCATCCAAGCCGCCTCGCGTTCGAGCAGGCGCCAGAACATGACGCCGTAGCGGCGCAGCAGCGTCATGGCGACGTAGTCGAGCGTCTCCGGGTCGAGCTTGCGGCGCCGTGGCGGCGTGGCCGGGTCCTCGGGCAGCGGATCGGCGCGCCGCACCAGCGCCCAGCGGCCCGCTTCTTCCATGGTCGGCCCGGCGCCGCGGCGGCGCTTCTTGTCGTTGCTGGCGCGCTTACTCGCCGGGAGCAGCATCGCGCGCAGGCCGGCGAAGCTGTCGGCGTTGACCAGGCCAGTGGCCACCAGCTCGCCCAGCGCCGTCTCGAGCTCGACCGGCATCATGCGCGCATCGAACTGCAGCTCATCGAAGAACATGGCGCCGTCGCGCCGCAGCGCGTCCAGTACCTTGGCCGCGCGCGGCGAAATCTCCGGCGGGCCCGCGGGCAGCGGCAGCGCATGCCAAAGCGCCACCTGGCGCCGCGGCAGCAGCACGATCGGCGTGCCGCGCACCGGGCCGCCGGCAGCGGTGCGCGGCGCGTCGATGCGGCTCCAGACGGTTTTGCCGGCGCGGCACAAGTCGTCCAGCCAGAGCATCGAATAGTCGCGCATGCGCAGGCCCAGCACGTCCGCTTCCCAAGCGCCGGCGGCCGCCTCGTAGCCTTCGAGCAGGTTCAGGAGCAGCGGCAGCGCCTCCTGTCCCTGCCATTGCGTGTCCTCGGTCAGGTGCTGCCAGTCGAACAGGAAGCGCATGAAATCCCGGATCTCGACCGGTTCGATTTCGCGCCGCAGCCGCTTGATGGTGTAGCGGTGAATCCTGGCCAGCAGGTGCCGTTCGCACCATTCTTCTTCCTCGGCGCCGGGCGTGAAGCGTCCGCGCATCACATAACCCTGGGCCTCCAGGGCGCCGAGTGCAATCGCCACCGCGCTTTGCGGCAGGGCCAGGTCGGCAGAGATGCGGTGCAGCGGCTGCGGCCCGAAGCCGCTCAGCCGCGCACGCACGATGTCGAGCAGGGCGTCGTCGCGGGTCCAGGCGGCGCCGTCGTTGCCGCGGTGGCTGTCGGGGATGCTCAAGGCCGGCGTGACATCGGCGCCGGGATAGACCGCCAGCACGCAGTCGAGCCGCTCCAGGGCGACCCAGGCGTTCAGCCCAGCGCCGCGCACGCGCGTGGCGCGGCCGGCTTCGGCCAGCTCTTCCAGCCACAGCGGCCAGCCTTCGCGGGCGCGCGCTTCGTCCTGCGTGATGAGGGCCAGCGCCACCAGCGCTTCCTGCACCTCGTCGCTGTTGCGGGCAGCAGGCCAGGCTTCCTCGGCCACGCCGGCGATCGCGTCGAGGTCGAGCGCGCCCATGTCGTCGGTCGTCGCCGGATCGCTCCAGCGCCGGTTGATCACGGCCTGGGTACGGCGCTCTTCCAGCGGCGCGTCGTCGAGGAAGGCGTAGGGACGGGCATTGAGGATCTCGGCCGCCAGCGGCGAGGGCGCCGGCAGGTCGCGCGCGACCAGCTTGATGCTGCCAGACTCGATCCTGCGCAAGAGCGCCAGCCAGCCTTCGCTGTCCATCGCCTCGTGCAGGCAATCGTCCAGGGTCTGGGCGACCAGCGGGTGGTCCGGCAGCTCGCGTTCGCCGACGATGTTTTCAAGGCAGGCCGCGCCATCCGGGAAGATCGAGGCCAGCAGGTCGTCGCTCTTCATGCGCTGCAGCTGGGGCGCCACTTTGCGCCCGCCGGCAAAGCGCGGCAAGGCCAGCGCGGTGGTCGCGTTCCAGCGCCAGCGCACATTGAACAAAGGTGCGTCCAGCAGCGCCTGGACCAGGATCGGTTCGGCAGTGGCGGATTTTAGATAGCGCCAGACTTCGTCGAGCGGGAAGCTGTGGCTGGTCGAGAGCGACAGGATGATCGCGTCTTCGGTAGCTGCGGCCTGCAGCTCGAAGTTGAAGGTGCGGCAGAAGCGCTTGCGCAGCGCCAGGCCCCAGGCGCGATTGATGCGGCTTCCGTAAGGGCTGTGCAGCACCAGCTGCATGCCGCCCGACTCGTCGAAGAAGCGCTCCATCACCAGCGTGTCGTGGGTCGGCAGCGCGGAGAGGGCCGCGCGCGAACGGGCAAGATAGTCGACGATCTGGCGCGCCGCATCTTCGTTCAGGCCGAGGTGCTCGATCAGCCAGTCGACGGCGAGAATGAGTGCAGCTTCGCCGGAGCTCTTCGCCAGCTGTGTTTCGATTTCGCCGCGCAGGCGCGCCACGCCCATCGACAGTTCGTCGCTGCGACCGGGTGCTTCGCCATGCCAGAACGGGATATTCGGCGCGGCGCCGCCGGCGTCTTCGACCCGCACCTTGCCCGCTTCGACCTTCATGATGCGGTAGGAGGTATTCCCGAGCTGGAAAACGTCGCCGGCCAGGCTCTCGACGGCGAAATCCTCGTTGACGGTACCGACCGAGAGGCCCGCCGGCTCCAGCAATACCGTGTAGTCGGCGTTTTCCGGAATCGTGCCGCCCGAGGTGACGGCGGCGAGCTTGCCGCCGCGGCGCCCGCGCAGCGACTGGGTGGCGGCGTCGCGGTGGATGTAGGCGCCGCGCACGCCATTGCGCGTGGTGTAGCCCTCGGCCAGCATGCGCAAGAGCGCGTCGTACTGCTTGCGCTCCAGCCCTGCGTACGGCGCGGCGTTGCGGACCAGGGCGAACAGGGCGTCCTCGCCCCATTCCTGGCAGGCCACTTCGGCCACGATCTGCTGGGCCAGTACGTCGAGCGGCGCGCGCGGGATGCGCAGCAGATCGAGTTCGCCGCGCCGCACGCAGTCGAGCAGGGCCGTGCATTCGATCAGGTCGTCGCGCGAGGTCGGGAACAGCCGCCCCTTGGGCGTGCCGCCGACCTGGTGGCCCGAGCGCCCGACGCGCTGCAAGAAGGCGGCGATATTCCGGGGCGAGCCGACCTGGCAGACCAGGTCCACGTCGCCGATGTCGATGCCCAGTTCCAGCGAAGCAGTGGCCACCAGCACCTGCAGGTCGCCGCGCTTCAGGCGCTGCTCGGCCTCGAGCCGGTATTCCTTGGCCAGGCTTCCGTGGTGCGCGGCCACGTGTTCGCTCCCCAGCCGGTCGCCCAGGTGACGCGCGACGCGCTCGGCCATGCGCCGGGTGTTCACAAAAATGAGCGTGGTCCGGTGCAGGACAACGAGCTCCATCATGCGGTCGTAGACCCGTTCCCATACCTCGTTCGGCAGCACCGCTTCCAGCGGCACCGGCGGCAGTTCGAGCGCCAGGTCGCGCGCGCGGATGTGGCCGACGTCGACCACGGCGCAGTCGCCGCCGGCGCGCCCGACCAGGAAATCCGCCACCAGCGACAGCGGCTTTTGCGTGGCCGACAAGCCGATGCGCACCGTGCGCCGCCCGCACAGCGCGTCGAGCCGCTCCAGGCTGAGCGCCAGGTGGCTGCCTCGCTTGCTGCCGGCCACCGCATGGATCTCGTCGACGATCACGGTGCGCACCGTGGAGAGCATGGCGCGCCCGCTGTCCGAGCCGAGCAGCACATATAGCGACTCCGGTGTCGAGACCAGGATGTGCGGGGCGCGTTTGCGCATCGCGTTGCGCTCGGCAGTGGTGGTGTCGCCGGTACGCACGGCGGTGCGGATGCCGTGCGGGCGCATGCCAAGTGCGGCCAGCTCGGCGCCGATCCCTTCGAGCGGGCCTTGCAGGTTGACGCGGATGTCGTTCGACAGGGCTTTGAGCGGCGAGACATACAGCACCTGGGTCGCATCCGGCAGCGCGCCGTCTTCGCTCTCGCGCACCAGGGCGTCGATCGCGGCCAGGAAAGCGGTGAGCGTCTTGCCGGAGCCGGTTGGGGCGGCGACGAGCGTTGGCCGGCCGGCCTGGATCAGCGGCCAGGCGCGCAGCTGGGCTTCGGTCGCGCAAGGGAAACTGGCGGCGAACCAGCGCGCTACGGCCGGGTGGAAGTCGTGGCGGAGCTGCTCGAGTGGGGCGCGGTCGTTCATCGGAAACAGATGGGGGCGAAAAACGGGTTGGCAAGCTGAAAGCATACCAGCCGTGATCCCAGGCACAGCTTTGCGATGCGCCCGTCTTTATCCAGACTCTTGATAGCACCGTCTATAAAGCGTTCGAACTGCGGGCCCTGGTCCTGTACTACTCGAACCCAGTACGCGAAAAAATGCCGTCGTTACCACGCTGGCCCGGTTTTTTAATAAGAGAATTGCGAAGCCTTGAGGGCCTCAAACTCATGTTTCTGTCCAATTCTCTAGAGCGCAATGTCTATTGTACCGAACCACCGAATTTTCTTGAATGACGAAGGTCCTGTATGTTTGGTCTTTTGCCATTGCGGCGACAACCATTTGATACTGATTTCCGGACAGACCTTCAAAGTTAATTCTCATGACAAGCGAGCCACTCGCGCCGTACATAGCCTGTTGACGCCACGGCGTGCCTAAAATTGAAACTCCTCGAAAACGAGCGGTCTTGTGATAACAATTTAACGTCTGCATTGCGAAGTCTGCAACACTTGACCGCAGCTGCTGGGCGTCCACCTGCCCTGGCTCGGTTTGATGCTTTACGACGTCGGCAGTGGCTTGCGGATTCTTCAGTGCAAGCGTCAAAATCATTGTTACTGGGTCCATTTTTCCTTACATTCGAGAGTGCTTGCGGTTGCTGAATCAGTTATCTGTCTTAGGGAGGTGCAGCATCAAAGCTGAACGAATTGCGTCGGCGTGATTGTAAAGTTCGTCAACTTGCGACAGAGAAAATCGTTCTTCCTCCTTTTTGTCGTTGAATAGACCCACCGCCAACTTTTCAGTGTTATTGAAGCGCAGGCGACAAATCGGCTTACGATTGTTGTCGTCAAGAAGAATCGCACAATAGGTCTGCGCGTCGCGCATGTGGATACGCTTGAGAGGGACGCAGTCCCTAAGGATCGCCCGGACAATGTGGAAACCCTCGATCTCTTCGGAAGTGGTAACGATCTGGTCGCCTTCCTTTTCCTTAACCTGTGCGGCGTCGATGGGTACAGGTGGATCCTGGGTCAATGAAAGCTCGGGTGTCATCGCTCCCTTGAGGCGCTCGTTGATACGTTCACTTATTAGCGATTCGAATGCACGCTTGGTAATTAATGTAAACTGATCTCTAACTGCCGGCGTAAAACGCTTCCCACCGAGCAGGTCAGCAGACAGGAGTCGGACCATATCCTCAGAAGGGTTAGCAATCCATTCGGCTAAGCGCGACTGTATGACGCGGGTGAACTTAAGATCGCTGGCAGTAGTAAGAATCGTATCAACGTTAAACAATGCCTTTGCGAACTTTTTGAGTTCGTCTACGTCTCTATCCTTAAAATCAAGGATGCTAAACTCAAAGAATGGCTTTTCGTCCATCTTGTTAGGCTGTTCTAAATCGGTAAAGAACCGATAGACAAGTCCATTTGTCAGAACGCCGAATCTTGCCTCAGTAACGTGAAAGTAACGGAAAAGTTGGCCTGCGTGGTTGATGTTAAGGTCGCCCCCGCATTTTTTGCATTCAAACAAAATAATGGGCTTTCCGTCCTTCAGGATGGCATAGTCCACTTTTTCACCTTTTTTTGTCCCGACGTCTGCAACAAGTTCCGGCGTTACCTCTGTTGGGTCGAACACGTTGTACCCGAGTGCCTGGATGAATGGCATGACCATCGCATTTTTGGTGGCTTCTTCAGTGCTTACCATATCCTTCGTCAATGCGATCCGCGAAGACAGCGCTCGAAGCTGATCGATCAAATCCATGAGGCTCACCCTTAAAATTTAATTGACGGCTCCCGCCGTGCTTTTATCACCGGAAGTTATTTTTACGATACATCGCAGTTTTGCATGGAATACATCCAAAGAGCAACTTTTGTATGGATTGCAATTCATTAGATGTCTAGACTCGTGGGATCATGTACCCATCCGTAGCTGGCCCCTCTTCAAGGCCAGGCACGTTTTGCGTACACTGTTCCAACCTGATCTTTCAATGGCAACCTGATGACCCAAGCCCTGCACAGCCGAGCACGAACGACGCACCTGATCCGCGAGGAAATCAAGAAATCGACCTTGCCGCAAGCCGAGCTGGCGAGGCTCTACAACGTCACACGCCAGACTATCAGGAAGTGGCAGGATCGCGATAGCCCGGTCGACGGTTCGCATTGCCCGAAGACGTTGAACACGACGCTCACGCCCGAGCAGGAGCTGATCGTGGTGGAGCTGCGCAGGACCCTGCTGTTGCCCACTGACGACCTGCTGGCAGTCACACGCGAGTTCATCAATCCAGCAGTGTCACGCGCCGGCCTGGGACGCTGCCTGCGCCGCCACGGCGTTTCTGACTTGCGCGACCTGGTCGAGGGGGACGACAGTAAGCCGGCAACGAAGAAAACTTTCAAGGACTACGAGCCCGGCTTCATTCACATCGACATCAAGTACTTGCCGCAGATGCCGGACGAGTCTCAACGGCGCTACCTGTTCGTGGCCATCGACCGCGCCACGCGCTGGGTATTCATCGAGATCTACGCTGACCAGACCGAAAGCAGCAGTGTCGATTTCCTGGCCAAGGCGCGCGCTGCCTGCCCCGTCAAGATCGTCAAACTGCTCACCGATAACGGTAGCCAGTTCACCGACCGTTTCACTGCCAAGGGCAAAAAACAGGGAACCCAGCGGGCGCCACCTGTTCGACCGTCTGTGCAAGCAATTCGAGATCGAACACCGCCTGATTCCACCACGTCATCCGCAGACCAATGGCATGGTCGAGCGTTTTAATGGCCGTATCAGCGACATCGTCAATCAGACCCGTTTCGGCTCGGCCGCCGAGCTTGAATTGACGCTGCGCAACTACGTCAAAATCTACAACCACAACATCCCACAGCGGGCGTTAAAGCATCAGACGCCGATCCAGGCGCTCAAGGATTGGCAGGCCAAACGTCCTGAATTATTCACGAAACGCGTCTATAACCAAGCGGGTCTTGACAATTAGAGAGATGGAGAGCCCACAGCAACGCGGGCTTCGTAGGGGAGAGAACGGCTCGTCGCCGGGCACATCAAGTAGAGGCAGCACAGCAAGCTGCAGCGCATTGGACATGTCGTTTTGCTACACTGCCGCCTTTATCCGCAAGAACATCACAATGCACAACGCGCTTGAACTGCGGGCCCACGCCCGCCACTGGCTTCTGGAACCGGACCCGCGCACCAAGGCCGCGGGTGTGGCCGCGCTCGCCCAAGCTTTCCAGGACGGCGCGGTGATGCTCGACAGTGCCGCCGCGCTGGCCGAATCCGGCGCCATCCCGGGCCGGCCCGCGCGCCCCGAACTGGTCCACCCGCGCCTGGTCGGCCGGCGCTCGATGGCCACGGTCGAGGGCCGCGCGATGCTGGTCCACGCGCTCGCTCACATCGAATTCAACGCCGTCAACCTGGCCCTCGACGCCCTGTGGCGCTTCCCCGGCATGCCCGACGCCTATTACGCCGACTGGCTGCAGGTGTCGAAAGAAGAGGCCTACCACTTCACGCTGCTGGCCGACCATCTAAAGACGCTGGGCCATGCCTATGGCGATTTCACGGCCCATGACAGTTTGTGGGAGATGGTCGAGAAGACCAAGGGCGACGTGCTGGCGCGCATGGCGCTGGTGCCGCGCACGCTGGAGGCGCGCGGGTTGGACGCGATTCCGCCGCTGCGCGCGAAAATCGCCCAGGCCGGTGATGCCGAGGCGGCCGCGATCCTCGACATCATCCTGCGCGACGAAGTCGGGCACGTCGAAATCGGCAACCACTGGTACGGCTTCCTGTGCGCCGCCCGCGATCTCGACCTGCGCGCCACCTACGACGAACTCGTGGTGCGCTACAACGCGCCGGTGCTGAAGGGTCCGTTCAACCTCGAGGCGCGCCGTCGCGCGGGCTTTACCGAAGAGGAACTGGCGCGCTTCGCCTGAGACTAAACCAGAGCGTTCTGCATGATTCGAAAATTTCGATGATAGCTCTGCAAACTACTCGCTTTTTGTTCGCGAGGTGTACGCGCATAATTCAACACATGCACAACACGGCCACGCTTGGAACTGCAAGCGAAGATTCGAATCCTTCGACCGGCCGCTAACAAAAGGAACGCATCATGTTGAAAGTACGTAAAAGCGAAGACCGCGGCGTTGCCAATTTCGGCTGGCTCGATTCGAAGCACACCTTCTCGTTCGGCCATTACCAGGATGATGCCCACATGGGCGTCGGCCCGCTGCGCGTCATCAATGAGGACCGCGTCTCCGCTGGCCGCGGCTTCGACGCCCACGGCCACCGCGACATGGAAATCATCTCGTATGTGCTCGACGGCGCGCTGGAACACAAGGACAGCATGGGCAACGGCTCGGTGCTGCGCTACGGCGACGTCCAGCGCATGAGCGCGGGGCAGGGCGTGGTGCACAGCGAGTTCAATCACTCGAAAACGGAGCCCGTGCACTTCCTGCAGATCTGGATCCAGCCGAACGAGACCGGCAAGCCGGGCGGCTACGAGGAGAAGCACTTCGACGCAGCCTCGAAAACCGGACGCCTGCGCCTGGTGGCTTCGTCGGACGGGCGCGAAGGCTCAGTGTCGATGCGCCAGGATGCGTCGATTTATGCGGCGATCCTGGGCGGCAGCGATGCCGTCAGCTTCCCGCTGCAGGCCGGACGGATCGGCTACGTGCATGTGGCACGCGGCGCCGTGAACGTGAATGGGGTGGCCTTGACGGCGGGTGACGCGGTGCGGATCGACGACGAGGCGGCGGTCACGTTGGGCGGTGCCGCGGACGCGGAAGTGCTGTTGTTCGATTTGCCGCGCTAGGCGTCGTTCGTCGGGGTTCAAGCGGTGTACCGCGTGGGCACAAGTGCCCACCCTGCGAATATCGACGAATCGTAGGGTGGGCACTCGTGCCCACGCGGTAGGCGCGTTGCAAGTCGAAACGCCTCAGCGCTGCGCCGTCATCCGCGCCAACGACCCACTCCCACGCAAGCGCTCGCGCCACCAGCGCAGCGCCGCACCTTCCTCCCCGGTACGCCAGGCCAGATACAAGGTCTCGTCCGGCTTCGGCTCCTCGACCTCCTTCACGACGAAGCGCCCCTGCGCGGTGTCGTCGCGCACCCAGGCATCGGGAAGGAAGCCGAAGCCCAGCCCCGCGCGCTGGAAATCGTATTTGGTCTGCATGTCCGGCGCCGACAGCGTGTCCTGCCCGAAGAGCAAGCCAACGGTGCGCGCCTGCAGCTGGCGCGCCGAATCGGCGACGTAGGTATACGGCCCGCTACGTGGCGAGGTCCCGCTTTCGACACCGGATAAGTGATTGCGACCTAGCGCGTGGCAGAGCCACTTGGCACCCGCATAAAGAAGTGCTCAATGAACACAATATGGTACAAATCTATATTTAGAAGAGTGTTATGATCGTGACATCATAATTCCAAGATTAAATATATGTTGAATTACGGGTTCAAGCCTCTGCCATTGGCCGTCGAAAGTCCTCCCTCAACAGTCTTCGCGATCGTATTGACCAGCTCTGAAAATTTCGTGCCTAGGGGTACTGGGTTCTTGCTCAATAAACCGGGGTATGTTGCTACCGCTTCCCACGTCGTAGGACGCGGGGGAGAACCTGTTGGGGTTGTTTTAAACGAAATTAGTAACATGAACGAGTACCAGTCCGCCATGGTTACGCAGGTTCGCTATGTCCCAGCCGAAATTGTCGCGTTCGACCCAATCCATGATCTTGCAATCCTCTTTGCGCCTGAGCTTGCCAGATTTGTGAATTCGTCGCTTGTCGTCAGCGGCGCCGATCACACAGGCGTCGGGCAAGATGTGGTGAGTTACGGTTTTCCTCATTTTGATGGCGGGCGGAAAGTGTTAACTCGCTTCGACGCGAAAATCGGCGCCAAAATATCGTTGCCATCACCCGCCGATGACGTGAAATATTTGGTTCTGAACACGCTCGCGAGACCGGGGCAATCAGGCGCACCTGTATTCCGCTCAGGTACCAACGAGCTGATTGCTGTTCTGAGTGGTGCGTATCAGCCGCCGAACCAAGGGCTGTCGATTATGATTGGTGGAGCCGACTTATCTGCTATGAGCCAAACGACACATATCGTTTCCGCAGAGTATCTAAAAGGAATGTATTAATGGACGACATCCAAAGTGTTATTGAAGGCACCGATCCTGAGAGCTGGATCGAAGCGCTGCCCACTTACCAGCGAAACTCGATTATCCAGATGCGTACCAAGGGCGCTTCATACGATGAAATTGCTTTAACGTGGATCGCTGCCGGCTCCAGCGCGACAGCACCGTTTTCGTCGGGTAGCGTGCCGAATGCGGACCCCACGTTTCTTGAAAAGCTGCGCGGCGAGGTTCGGGCCTATCTATGCGGTGATAAGCGGTACGAAAAAGACCGAAAGCAGATTGCAGCAAGCGGGAAAGAGATGCATGCATTCGTGGTCAGCGGAATGTCGGTCGCCATTGCTCCATTTGTTGGCTCTGCTGGCGTCGTCATTGCGCCTATTATTGCATTAGTGCTGGCAAATATCGGCAAGGTCTCTTTGAACGCTTGGTGCGCTAAGTCAGGAGGTAATCAATGAAGGTATTCATGAGCTGGTCCGGTAACCGCAGTCGAGAGGTTGCAAAACTGCTAGACTATTGGGTCAAATGTGTCGTGCAGGCATCGCGACCCTGGATTTCCACCAGCGGTATCGACAGTGGTTCGATATGGTTCAACCAGATCAGCAACGAGCTCCAGGATACAACCTTTGGCATCATCTGCCTTACGAAGGAAAATAAGGACGCACCTTGGATTCTGTTCGAAGCAGGAGCGCTTGCAAAGGGCTTGGCGAGCAGCCGAGTCTGTACTTTCTTAATTGATCTGGAAACGAAGGATATTCGTGATCCGCTGGCGCAGTTCAATCACACGCTGCCGAACTACGACAGCATGTGGAAGCTAGTCTCTACACTTAACAACAGCCTTCCAGAGGTGAGTCGCTTAGATGGGATCATTCTGAAAGGCGTCTTCGAGACGTACTGGCCACAATTTCAGCAGAAATTTGCGCTGATCCTTGAGACGTTCCCAGAGTTGACTGTAGTGGAGCCGCGAAAGCAGGAAGATATTCTATCCGACATTCTTGAAAGCACCAGAGGACTGGAGCGGCGGATGCGAATAATGGAGACTATCTCATCGAATTTCGACCACCTGCTGCCGAGTGATAAGGTGCTTGCGGCGGCCAGGGCAGCTGCAATACCGGCTGCTGCTTTGGACCAAGCATCAAGAGACGCGGTCTCGTATGTCCGACAGATGTTGGATCACGGTGGCTCCTTGGAAAGTGCGATCAGGACGCTGCACGGGTGGCCAAACCTAACAAAAAAACGCATTAAAGAAATTGAAGAGTACGTCATTCGCGAAGATATTGAACCAATCCTCGGCTCACCGCAATGATGAACACGCTTTGACTAGGCAACAAGGGGTTTTCTTTCGCGAACTTATGTGTGCGAACTTACAGTTTTTTCTAAGTACTGTGCACACTTGGCCGATGCCGCCACGGACGCAAAAACCACTCAGCCTCGCCTGTTGACGGTCGCCTTTCACACGGTGTACGCGTGGAGTCAGGACTCCACCCTACGAATAGTGGCAGATCGTAGGGGTCATTGTGGCCAATGGCCGCAATGACGGGTTCACCGGACTCCTGACTCCACGCGTTACACCGCGCGCATATCGAAACGCCCCAATTACCCCCGCTGCGGCGCGAGCATGCGCGCAACCGCATCGCCCTCACGCAAGCGCTCGCGCCACCAGCGCAGCGCCGCGCCTTCTTCGCCAGTACGCCAGGCCAGGTACAAGGTCTCGTCCGGCTTCGGCTCCTCCACTTCCTTGACCACGAACCGCCCCTGCGCGGTGTCTTCACGCACCCAGGCCTCGGGCAGGAAACCGAACCCCAGCCCCGCGCGCTGGAAATCGTACTTTGTCTGCATGTCCGGCGCCGACAGCGTGTCCTGGCCGAAGAGCAGGCCAACCGTGCGTGCTTGCAGCTGGCGCGCCGAATCGGCCACCGAGACGGCGCGCTGCGCCACCAGGTCGGCCTTGGTGAGCGGATGGGTGATGCCGGCCAGCGGATGCGTGGGCGCCACCACGAACACAAACGACATGGTCGCGATCGGCTCGGCGCTGTAGCCGCCCCCCGAAGGACCGCTGCCGGCCGCGCCGACCAGCAGGTCGGCGCGCCGCTCCAGCAGCGCTTCCCAGGTACCCGACAATTCCTCCTTCAAGAGGCGCAGGCGGGTCTGGTCGGCCACGGCGTAAAACGCGCCGATGTCGTCGATGAGCCCACAGGGCGAGAGCATCGAATCCATCGCAATCGTAAACTCCGTCTCCCAGCCCGATGCCACGCGCCGCACGCGCCGCTCCAGGTCGCCGGCGGCCTTCAACAGGTAGCGGCCTTCCTTGAGCAGCTCGGCGCCGGCGCTGGTCAATTCCACGCGCGGGCCGAAGCGTTCGAACAGCTGCACGCCCAGGTCTTCCTCGAGTTTTGAGACCGTGTAGGAGATGGTGGAGGGAACCCGGAACAGTTCCTTGGCGGCGGCGGCGAACGAGCCGCGGCGGGCGATGGTGTCGACGGTGAGGAGGGCGTCCAGGCTGAGTTTGAGCATGCGGCGATCGATGAAAACGGCGATGAGTGAAACGATGGCGCAATGATAACCCGGCGCGCGCCATCGCTTGCCGGACCACGTAAAAGCTGACGCCAATCAATTGTTCAAGCCGCGAAACGGCTCGAAATTTGCGATATAACAAAGCGACAACATCCTTCGTAAGCCCCGTGTAAGAAATCCGTAAGGAAACAGGCACATCCTGCGAAACGATGTACCGGCATTTGTCCGGGGAGTTTGCTTGGATTCACCATTTGCATGTATCGATTCAGTCCGTTTTATTTATAAAAACCAGACAGGAGACGTACCATGAAGAAGGATGACACCGCGTCGAAGCAATCCGTTTCAAACCGCAGGAAGTTCCTCGGCAACGCTGCCGCAGGGACCGCGGCGGCCACACTGGCGGTTCCCATGATCGCCACGGCGCAGACGCCGACCAAGATGCGCTTCCAGAGTACCTGGCCCAGCAAGGACATCTTCCACGAATACGCCCAGGACTTCGCCAAGAAGGTCAACGACATGACCGGGGGCGAACTGCGGATCGAGGTGCTGCCGGCCGGCGCCGTGGTGCCGGCCTTCGGCCTGCTCGACGCCGTCTCCAAGGGCACGCTCGACGGCGGCCATGGCGTCATGGGCTATAACTACGGCAAGCAGGCCGCCATTGCGCTGTGGACCTCGGGCCCGGCTTACGGCATGGACGCCAACATGGTGCTGGCCTGGCACAAATACGGGGGCGGCAAGGAACTGCTGGTCGAGCTGTATAACGGGATTGGCGCGAATGTCGTCTCCTTCCTGACCGGGCCGATGCCGACCCAGCCGCTGGGCTGGTTCAAGAAACCGGTGAGCAAGGTCGAGGACCTGAAGGGCATGAAGTTCCGCACCAATGGCCTGGCGATCGACCTGTTCACGGCCATGGGCGCGGCGGTCAACGCGCTGCCCGGCGGCGAAATCGTGCCGGCCATGGACCGCGGCCTGCTCGACGGCGCCGAATTCAACAATGCCAGTTCCGACCGGCTGCTGGGCTTCCCCGACGTGTCGAAGGTCTGCATGCTGCAAAGCTTTCACCAGAGCTCCGAGCAGTTCGAGATCACCTTCAACAAGACCAAGTACAACGCGCTGCCGGCCAAGCTGAAGGCGATCATCGAAAACGCGGTCGAGGCGTCCTCGTCCGACATGTCCTGGAAAGCGGTCGACCGCTATTCGAAGGACTATCGCGACATGCAGGCCAGCCAGGGCGTCAAGTTCTACAAGACGCCGGACGCGCTGCTCCAGGCCCAGCTGCGGGTCTGGGACGAGGTGGTGGCGAAGAAGGGCGCCGACAACCCGCTGTTCAAGAAGGTGGAGGCCTCGATGCGCGCCTTTGCCGAGCGCGCGATGAAGTGGGACATGGATACCAACAATCCGCGCCGCATGGCCTACAACCACTACTTCGGGCGTAAGGCGCCGCCGCCGAAGAAGGCCTGAACCCTTATCGATAGCAGTCATCCACGCCCCCGGTCCGGTACCAGGGGGCGGTTTCTTGCGAGCGGGAGTCGTCCATGCAGAACGTCCTGTTTTTCGTCGACCGGGTCAGCACCCTGGTCGGCCAGGCCTTTTCCTGGCTGATCGTGGCCCTGACCTTTCTCATCACATGGGAAGTGGTCGCGCGCTACGCCTTGAATACCCCGAATCCCTGGGCCTTCGACCTGATGATCATGCTCTACGGCGCCGCCTTCATGATGGCCGGCGCCTACACGCTGGCCAAGAACGGCCACGTGCGGGGCGATGTGCTCTACAGTTTCTTCCCGCCGCGCCTGCAGGCCGGGCTCGACCTGCTGCTCTATATCGTCTTCTTCATTCCGGGCGTGGTGGCACTGGTCTGGGCCGGCTACACCTATGCCGCCGAGTCCTTCGCCATCCGCGAGCATTCCACGCTCACCGCCAACGGCCCGCCGCTGTACCCCTTCAAGATGGTGATCCCGCTGGCCGGCATCCTGCTCTTGCTGCAGGGCGTGGTGGAGATCGTGCGCTGCGTGGTCTGTCTGCGCCAGGGCGAGTGGCCCTCGCGCGAACCGGACGTCGAAGAGGTCGACGTCGACAAGCTCAAGGCCATGGTGCACGCAGACGAGGCGGGTAAACCATGAAAAAGGAAATCTGGTTCGGCCTGTCCATCCTGCTGGCGATCGTCGTCGGCTTGTTCGCGCTGATGCCGGCGCCGGCCGACATGACCAACGGCCACCTGGGGCTGTTGATGCTGGCGCTGGTGGTGGTGGCCATCATGCTCGGCTTCCCCACGGCCTTCACCCTGATGGGCATGGGCATGATGTTCGCCTGGTTCGCCTTCCACAGCCAGGACCCGGGACAGGCGACGCAGCTGACGCTCGACCTGATGGTGCAGCGCGCTTACTCGGTGATGGCCAACGACGTGCTGATTTCGATCCCGCTCTTTATCTTCATGGGCTACCTGGTCGAGCGCGCCAACCTGATCGAGCGCCTGTTCAAGAGCCTGCACATCGCGATGGCGCGCGTGCCCGGCTCGCTGGCGGTGGCGACGATCGTCACCTGCGCGATTTTTGCCACCGCCACCGGCATCGTCGGCGCGGTCGTCACGCTCATGGGTTTACTCGCCTTGCCGGCCATGCTCAAAGCCGGCTACAGCACCCAGCTCTCCGCCGGCTGCATCACGGCCGGCGGCTGCCTGGGCATCCTGATTCCGCCGTCGGTGCTCCTGATCGTGTATGGCGCGACGGCCGGGGTCTCGGTGGTCAAGCTGTATGCGGGGGCGCTGTTCCCGGGGATCATGCTGGCCGGCCTGTACGTCGGCTATGTGCTGCTGGTGGCGAAACTCAAACCGTCGTCCGCGCCGCCGCTGCCGGCGAGCGAACGCATCGTCGCGCTGCCGGCCTTTACCGACGCCATCCCGAACGCCTACAACAAGATGGCGGTGTCCGGCCTGGTGGGGGCGATGAAGGGCGCGCGCGCGGCGCACGTGCCGAGCCGCACCCTGATGTCGAACCTGTTCGTGGCCTTGCTGCCGGCGCTGGCTTTCGTCGCCGTCATGGGCGTGAGCTACCGGATGGTGACGGCGCCGCAGGCCGCCCCGACGGAGCTGGTCGAGATGGGCGCCGGCCAGTCCCTCGACCCGGAATCCGGCGCGACCTCAAGCGAGACCGATGGCTTGCAGGAGCCGCCCGCCGAGGGGGACCTGGCCGAACCGCCGGTCGAAAACGGCCTGGCGGAGCCCCCAAGCGAAGGCGCCGCCGCGACGCCCGCGGTGGCCGCGCCCGAAGCGGCCGCGTCGCCGTCGCGCATCGAAGCGGCCGCCGCCACGCCTGACATGGAGCGCCTCGCCGAGCCGGCGCCGCGCAGCTTCTGGATCGCGCTCGGCGTGGGCGGGCTGGCGCTTGGCATCTTCTATGTCTTCTTCAGCTTCGCGCGCCTGGAGATCTTCAAGATGCTGCTCGGGTCCCTGTTCCCGCTGGCGTTCATGATCCTGGCGGTCCTCGGCAGCATCGTGTTCGGGCTGGCCACGCCGACCGAGGCGGCCGCGATGGGCGCCTTCGGCGGCATGCTGCTGGCGATTGCCTACCGCCGTTTCAACATGAACCTGCTGCGCGAGTCTGCCCACCTGGCGGCCAAGACGACGGCCATGGTGTGCTGGCTGTTCGTCGGCTCGAGCATCTTCTCGGCGGCTTTTGCCCTGCTGGGCGGGCAGGAGATCATCAACGAATGGGTGCTGGGGATGGAGCTCACGCCGGTGCAATTCATGATCCTGGCGCAGGTGGTGATTTTCCTGCTCGGCTGGCCGCTCGAGTGGACCGAGATCATCGTCATCTTCATGCCGATCTTCGTGCCGCTGCTCGCCCATTTCAACATCGACCCGCTGTTTTTCGGGCTGCTGGTGGCCATGAACCTGCAAACGGCTTTCCTGTCGCCGCCGGTGGCGATGTCGGCCTTCTACCTGAAGGGCGTCTCGCCGCCGCACGTGACCCTGAACCAGATTTTCATGGGCATGCTGCCCTTCATGGGCATCCAGATCGTGGGGATCGTGCTGCTGTATGCCTTCCCGGCGATCGGGCTGTGGCTGCCGGGGGTGCTGTACAAGTAAGCGAAAAAAAAGACCACGATCGCTCGTGGTCTTTCTACTGTGCTGCGCTGTACTTAAAAGTAGAAGTTCACGAACGCGCCGACGTGGTCGCCCCGGACCTTGTCGCCGAAGGTCTTGTCCTTGAAGCGGTCGTTCACGTAGCGCAGCTTGAAGCCGAGCTGGTGCGAGTACAGGTATTCGATTTCGGCCACCGGGCTGGTGCTGTCCTTGAACTCGTAGTCGCCGATGTCGGCCACGCCGCTGGTGCGCAGCGCGGCGGCGGTGACGTAGCGCAGGCCGCCGCCGACACGCACCTTGTCGTTGACGTGGTAGTAGCCCAGCAGTTCGACCGGCACGCGCTCGAAGCGCATGTCGCCATTGGTGCCGCCGGCGTTGTCGACGTGGTAGCCGACCGTGCCCTGGACCGAGAACTGCGGACTGACGCGGTAGTCGAGGCCGACCAGGAAGGCGACGCTGCCGCCGGCGTCGATGTCGATCTCGTCGCCGTCGACATACTGGGCGGTCACGATGGTTTCGCCGCCATAGGTGAGGCCGGCGCCGGCGACGAAGCGCAGCGGCTTGTTGGCGGCGTCTTCGACGGGAACCCAGGTCTGGGCCTGCGCGCCGAGCGAGGCAAGCGCGAGAGCCACTGCAAGTGCGAATTTGTTCATGTTGTTGTCCTGGCTGACGTTGGGACGACGCGCCCATGCGTCTGTCCTAGCCGGACATGATAAGGAGGCAATTGCATCAACGCAACTTAACAACCAAGATTTGTTGTTTTAGTCAAACAATTGGTTGCACCGCCAGCGCGGCGGCGCAGATGTGAACCTGGCGCCATGTAAAAACCGCCACATGACGCCGAATCCGCTTAGAACACGCGGTGGATCCAGCCGTGCTTGTCTTCGGCGCGGCCGTTCTGGATGTCGAGCAGCGCGGTCTTCAGGCGCGTCGTGACCGGGCCTGCTTCGCCGGTGCCGATCTGGCCCTCGAAGCCATTGCCCTTGACCTTGCCGATCGGGGTGACGACCGCGGCGGTACCGCAGGCAAACGCTTCGGCGAGGCGGCCGCTGGCGGCGTCTTCTTTCCATTGCTGGATCGAATACGGCTCTTCGCGCACGGTGATGCCCATGTCGCGCGCCAGCACGATCAGCGAATCGCGCGTGATGCCCGGCAGGATGGTGCCGGTCAGCGGCGGGGTCTGGATCGAGCCGTCTTCGAAGACGAAGAAGATGTTCATGCCGCCCAGTTCCTCGACCCAGCGCTTTTCGACCGCGTCCAGGAACACGACCTGGTCGCAGCCTTCGCGCGTGGCTTCGGCTTGCGCGGCCAGGCTGGCGGCGTAGTTGCCGCCGCACTTGGCGTCGCCCGTGCCGCCCGGCGCGGCGCGGATGTAGTTCTCGGAGACCCACAGGGTGATGCCCGCAGCGCCGCCCTTGAAGTAGTTACCGGCCGGCGAAGCGAAGATGCAGAACAGGTATTCGCTGGATG
The DNA here is from genome assembly GCF_059134155.1 of Massilia sp. FBCC-B171. Classification (NCBI taxonomy): domain Bacteria; kingdom Pseudomonadati; phylum Pseudomonadota; class Betaproteobacteria; order Burkholderiales; family Oxalobacteraceae; genus Massilia; species Massilia sp. FBCC-B171. The sequence continues at coordinate 2,587,425 of NZ_CP101443.1, forward strand.
GACGCACGCCGAGCGCAGCTTCCGTGGCGATCATGAAGGGACGCAGGTAGAGGGCCGAGCCTTCGGCACGCGGGATCCAGCCGCGGTCTTCGCTGACGATGGCGTGCACGGCTTCCAGGAACAGCTCTTCCGGCAGCGGCGCCATGGCCAGGCGGGTGGCCGACTTCTGGAAGCGGCGCGCGTTGGCGTCCGGGCGGAACAGGGCGGCGCCGCCGTCCGGCTGCGGATAGGCCTTCAGGCCTTCGAAGATTTCCTGGGCATAGTGCAGCACCATGGTCGACGGATCGAGCGGCAGCATGCCGCGTGCCTCGACTTTGCCGTCATGCCAGCCGCGGCCTTCGGTATAGCGGATCGTGACCATGTGGTCGCTGAACGCCTTGCCGAAGCCGGGGTTGTCGAGCAGCGCCGAACGGTCGGCGTCGGGAAGGGGCATCAGGCTTTTCTGGATCGACAGGGTCGAAGGGCCAAGTTTGTTCATACAATCTCCAGGATTCTAAAATTGCGCGACAGTGCGGTAGTGCGTCGTCAGGCGGTATTATCGACCAATCACAGCATTTTGGCTGCGGGAAGTTTTATCGGACGGGCCAGGCAAACCGCTGCCGGCCTTCATTCAGGGAGAAAAAGTGCCTCGCTCAGAACTTGATTCGAACGAAACAGATACCGCGCCGCTGCTGCCGCGCATGGGACCCGGCCTTGTGCTGCGCGTCCTGTCGAAACGTGCGCAGTCGGCGCCTGCAGGCCCCGTGGCGCCTTTGCGCTCGCAATTCATCTTGCCGGGGCTGGACGGGGCGCACGTCGCGCGCTACCGCGCCGCGCTGGGTTTCGCGCCTGGTGCGGCGGCGCCGCTGTCCTACTGGTACCTGCCGGTGCAGCGCGCGCACATGGCCACGCTGCTCTCGGACGCCTTTCCGTACCGGCTGGCCGGCATCGTCCACGTCGAGAATTTCCTGGAGTCGCACGCGCCGCTGCCGGCAGGTGCATCGGTCCTGCTCAGCACCCGCATCGACATCCTGCCGCCCGGCAGTTCCGGCGCCGTCTACTGCGCGCTCGAGACGGTCGGCACCGCCAATGGCGAGCGCATCTTCACCTGCACCAGCAAATACCTGGCGGTGCGCGGTGCGCGCTCGGGCAAGCCCAGAACCGGGCAGGCGGTGGTGCAGCAGGGCCCGGTGATCGACAGCTGGACCCTGGGACCGTCGAGCGGGCGCGATTACGCGCGCATCTCCGGCGACTGGAACCCGATCCACCTGACCAAATGGAGCGCGCGCCTGATGGGCTTGCCGGCGCCGATCATCCACGGCATGCATACGCTCGCCAGGACCTGCGCGGCGCTCGAGACGATGGCCGGCCGTCCGGTCGCCTCGATCTCGGTGCGTTTCAAGGCGCCCGTGCCGCTGGGCGAAGCTGCCGTACTGACCCGCGGCGCCGCGCCCGATCGCTATGTGCTGTTCTGCGCCGGCGTGCCGGCGGCCGAAGGCGCCTTCACGCTGGCCTAGGAACGAAGGCGGGCGAAGCGCCGTACAATGGAGCGCATCGCCCGCTTTCCTTATCGACAAGACCACATGAACGACCACCACGGAAGACCCGTCCATGAACTGACGATGACGGTCCTGATGACCCCTGACATGGCCAATTTTTCCGGCAACGTCCACGGCGGCACCATCTTGAAATTACTCGACAGCGTGGCCTATGCCTGCGCCAGCCGCTATTCCGGCGCCTATGTCGTCACGCTTTCGGTCGACCAGGTGATGTTCCTGCAGCCGATCCACGTCGGCGAACTGGTCACCTTCCTCGCCTCGGTCAACTACACCGGCACCAGCTCGATGGAGATCGGCATTCGCGTCGTCACCGAAAACATCCAGCAGCGCACCGAGCGCCATGCCAACAGCTGCTATTTCACGATGGTGGCGGTGGACGCGAACCGCAAACCGCAGGCGGTGCCGCCTTTGGCGCCGGAGACCGAGGAACAGAAGCGGCGTTTCGAAAAGGCGGAAGAGCGCAAGCGTTCGCGCCAGGCGCTGCACGGGAAGAAGCGCTAGGATCGGCAAGGGCAAGGACGGCGAGGGATTGTCCCGCCCACGGCACAATGTTTCCCGACTTTGCCACCTAGTGAAAAATGGCGCATGCCCTTACAGTAAGCGCATCGGCTCACACCCTCGTTCAAGGACCCACCATGACTTCCTCCCGACTCCCGGTCTATTTCATCTCCCACGGCGGCGGTCCCTGGCCCTGGATCGAGCAGATGCGCGGCATGTATGCGCGTACGGCGGCTGAATTCGCCGCGCTGCCGCAGCGCCTGCCGGCCAAGCCGAAAGCGATCCTGGTCGTCTCCGGCCACTGGGAGGCGGACGAGTTCACCGTCTCGACGGCCGCGCGCCCGCCGATGGAATACGACTATTCCGGCTTCCCCGAGCACACCTACCACATCAGTTATCCCGCGCCGGGTTCGCCGGAACTGGCCGGCCGCGTGCGCGAACTGCTGTCGGGTGCCGGCATCCCGGTGCAGGAAGACGCCAGCCGCGGCTACGACCACGGCGTCTTTGTGCCCTTGAGCCTGATGTATCCGGACGCCGAAGTCCCCATCCTCATGCTGTCGATGAAATCGAACTACGACGCGGCCGAGCACCTGCGCCTGGGCGCGGCGCTGGCGCCGCTGCGCGACGAGGGCGTCCTCATCATCGGCAGCGGACTGAGTTACCACAACATGCGCGGTTTCGGCCGCGACGAGTCCACGCCCGTTGCCGTTGCCTTCGAAACCTGGCTGGGGAGCGCCATCAGCCATCCTGACGCGGCCACCCGCAACGCCATGCTGGTCGATTGGGAACAGGGCCCCGGCGCACGCCAGGCGCATCCGCGCGAAGACCACCTGGTGCCGCTGATGGTGGTTGCCGGTGCAGCGGGCGAGGATACGGGACGCGCGCTCTTCATCGACCACGTGATGAAGGTGCCGATGGCGTCCTACGAGTTCGGCGGGACGCTACGCAGGTAGGCCAGCAGGTCGCCGACCTGCTTCGCATTGCTCATGCCCCAGAAGCGCATCTTGGTGCCGGGGATCAGGCCGCTCGGCGAGTCGATGAAGGCGGTGAGGGTCTTGTCGTTCCAGACGATGTTCGATGCAAGCATCGCCGGCGAATAGCGAAAGTCCGACGTGCCGCCGGCGCGGCGGCCGAAGACGCCGTTCAGATGCGGGCCGAAGCCGGCGCGCGCCGACGGTCCCACGCTGTGGCAGGAGCCGCAGCGCGAGGCGAACAGGCGCTGGCCGTTGGCGAGGTCGGCGGCGCCGGCGGCCAGGGGCGCGCAGGCAAGCAGGAACAGGAGCGAAGCGGATTTTTGCATGCGGTGTCGGTGTTGGAACAGGCGCGGTTTGCCTGGCCGGGCCGCGCGGTCCGATTATACCCTCGCGACGCTTGCGTGTCGGGTGGCGCGCCGGCCGCGCTCAAGCCCGGGCGCGCAGCTCGGGCGCCATCGCCAGCGTGCCGCATACCCCGTTGCGCCCGGCGCGCTTGACCGCATACAGCTGCTCGTCGGCGAGCGCGATCAGTGCGTCCAGCGTGTCCGGCGGCACCGGATGCAGCGCGGGGACGGTGGCGACGCCGAAGCTCGCGGTGGCGCTCACGGCGCCCCCGTCTGCCAGCGCGGTGGCGGCGCCGGCAAAGGCTGCGCGGATGCGTTCGGCCAGGGCCAGGGCGCCGGCCAGTTCGGTCTGGGGCAGGACCACCAGGAATTCTTCGCCGCCATAGCGGATCACGCTGTCGACCGGCGCGCGCACCATCGCCTGCAGCAGGCCGGCCAACTCGATGAGCACCCTGTCGCCGGCTGCGTGGCCGTGGGTGTCGTTGATGCGCTTGAAATGGTCGATATCGCACAGGATCACCGACAGCGCGCTGCCGTAGCGGCGCGTGCGTTCGAGTTCGGCCTCGAACTGGCCGCTCAGCAAAGCGCGGCGGTTGTGGCAGCCGGTCAGGGGATCGCGCTCGGCCAGCTCCTGCAGCAGTATCGCCGAGCGAAACTGTTCGCGCTGCGCCAGGTGGAAACGGCGCGCGGCGATATAGCCGAGCGCATTGCCCAGGATGAGCAGCAGGACCAGCGCCACCACGTCATCCGGGCGCAGCGCGCCCTGGACGATCAGCATCGCCGCGAAGGCCAGGCTGGCGCCGACGCCGATCGCCACCGCATACACGAAGCGATTCGGGAAGATCAGGTAGACCGCCATCAGCATCAGGGCCAGCGACATCAGGTTCCAGGACAGGGCGGCCGGCTGGTACCAGCACAGCACGGGGAACACGGCCAGTCCGACGACCAGCACGCAGCAGGTGGCGCGGATCGATGCCTGGATCGAACCGGGATGGCGGGCGATGGCGGCGAGGGCACCGAATGCCGTCAGCGCGACGCCGATGCGCAGGGCGACCATGGTCCAGGCGGTGACGGTGGGGCCCAGCGTGGCGATATCGGTGAGCCCGAACACGACGTAGAACAGGGCCGAGAACAGCAGGCTTGCGCGCAGCTGGGCGTTGCGTTCGGGTAGAAAATGACGGAGGAAGCGGTCTTCGAATTCGCGGTCCACAAACTCGGCGCGGTGGGGATGGATGCTCAGGCAACGTGTGGAGAGGGCATGAGGCGACACGGCGACTTTCAGCAATTTCAGCAGTTGAGCTCGACAGAATCTGTCGATATTCTAACTCAGCGGCCGGGAAAATTGCTAATTTGAAATCATCAGCCGGTCATCGCGTGGACACGGTGTGCCCACGCTGCCCCTGGCCTCAGGCTGCCAGCGCCGGCGTGATCTCGGCGCCGCTGGCCGCATGCCGGTTCACGGCCGACAGCACCGCCTTGAACGAGGCCGTGACGATATTGCTGTCGATGCCGGCGCCAAACAGGGTCGGGCCATTCCCCACACGCAGTTCGACATAGCAGGCCGCACGCGCATTCGCGCCCGAGCCGATGGCGTGCTCGTGGTAGTCCATCAGGCGGATGTCGATGCCGAGGGCGTTCACGAAGGCGTCGATCGGCCCGTTGCCGGCGCCGCGCAGCACGCGCTGCACCTGCTGGTCGAAGGCCGTGACTTCGAGCCGCACCGGTTCGCCGGCCGCCGTGTTCTCGCTCATGCGGTGCGAGGCATAGCGGTAGGGTGCCTCGGCTTCGAGGTATTCGCGCGCAAACAGGGCGTGGATGTCGCTGGCGGCGATTTCGCGTCCGCTGCTGTCGGCCAGCTGCTGCACCACGCGCGAGAACTCGATCTGCAGGCGCCGCGGCAATTCGAGGCCGTATTCCTGTTCGAGCAGATAGGCCATGCCGCCCTTGCCGGACTGGCTGTTCACGCGGATCACGGCGTCGTAGCTGCGCCCCAAATCGGCCGGGTCGATCGGCAAGTAGGGCACTTCCCAGATCGCGTCCGCCTGCTGGCGTGCGAAGCCCTTCTTGATCGCGTCCTGGTGCGAGCCGGAGAAGGCGGTGAACACCAGGTCGCCCGCATACGGATGGCGCGGGTGGACGGGCAGCGAATTGCACTCTTCGACCAGCTGGCGCACGCTGTCGATGTCGGAAAAGTCCAGGCCCGGGTGCACGCCTTGCGTGTACAGGTTCAGGGCGAGCGTGACGAGATCGACGTTGCCGGTGCGCTCGCCGTTACCGAACAGGCAGCCCTCGACGCGGTCCGCCCCGGCCAGCACGGCCATTTCGGCCGCCGCGACAGCCGTGCCGCGGTCATTGTGCGGGTGGACGCTGATGACGAGCGACTCGCGGCGCGCGAGGTGGCGGCACATCCATTCGATCTGGTCGGCATACACGTTCGGCGTGGCTGCTTCCACGGTCGAAGGCAGGTTGACGATCATCGGGTTGGCAGGCGTCGGCTGCCATTCGGCGCTGACGGCGTCGACGATGCGCTTCGAGAATTCCAGTTCCGTGGTCGAGAAGGACTCGGGCGAGTACTCGAGGCCCCACTGGGTCTGGGGGTGCCCGCCGACGAGCTCCTTGATCAGGCGCGTGCCGTCTACCGCGATCTTGACGATTTCATCCTGGCTCATGTTGAACACGACCCGGCGGAACACGGGCGCCACCGAATTGTAGACGTGGACGATGGCGCGTTTGGCGCCCACCGCCGAGTCGACGGTGCGGCGAATCAGCTCTTCGCGCGCCTGGGTCAGGACGATGATGGTGACATCGTCGGGAATGCGGTTTCCTTCGACCAGCATGCGCACGAAATCGAAATCGGTTTGCGAGGCCGACGGGAAGCCCACTTCGATTTCCTTGATGCCGACTTTGACCAGCATGTCGAAGAAGCGCAGCTTCTTCTCGATGCTCATCGGCTCGATCAGCGCCTGGTTACCGTCGCGCAGGTCGGTGCTCATCCAGATCGGCGGACGGGTGATGGTCTTGCCCGGCCACTGGCGGTCGGCCAGGTCGACGGCGGGGAAAGGACGGTATTTGGCGGATGGGTTGTAAAACATATTCGTACTCCTGCTAGGTAAGGGGTGCCGGGATCGGCGCGGGAGTGGCGAGGGCTGCCGGGCGGGCCACAGATCGCTAGGCCCGGCAACCGATCGCTAGTTTTAGCAGTAGGCGAACGAAAGCGCGCGCAGCAGCCGGGAGCGGCAGGGTGAAGATCAGGGTGGAAGAAGAAGCGTGCATCGTTGCGAATTCCTGTGACTACTTTTAAACACCGGCAGGGCCGGAACGCGGGTGAAAATCAGGCGCGTAGTAGTAGCGCTAGCGATAGGACGCTGGCGTTTGGCAGGGCAGTCGGAAGATGCAGTGAGGAAGTCATTGACTTGACTCTAAGCGGGAAGCTGGTGGGGTGTCAAGCGTAAATTTGTGCAATGCAGTATAGACAAGCGCTCAGGATTGCTGCGGCTGGGTCAGGAAAATCCAGGCCACCGTGATGACGACCATGCCGGTGGCCGTGATGCAGGTCCAGGTGAAGAACCAGGCCGAGAGCAGGGTTGCCTGGAGCGCCCGTTCGACCAGGCAGCCGAGGGCGAAATCGAGCACGGTGAGGAAGGACCAGCGGCGCAAATAGACCGGCAAATATTTGCTCATGCGCCGGTTGTGCTGGCTGACGGCGTGGCGCTCGATCGGCGTGCGCGCGCCGCCGGCATCCATGAAGAGCCAGTCGAAAAAGATGAAGCGGTAGAGCAGGGTGCGAAAGCGCAGCTGCGCCGTTTCGCCACCGTGGTGCTCGCTCGTCATGCCAGCTCCTCGTGGACGGGCGCCTGGCCGGACTGCACCTTGCGCGGGGTCTGGCCAGTATGCCGCAAGCTGGGCAGGGTCCGGCGCGCGGGACTGGTTTTCATGCGTGGTGGGGCTGTTGCCTGTTGCGGTATTGGTGGGTTGAATCCGCGTGGGCACGGGTGCCCACCCTGCGGATAAGGTTGCAGGCCAGCTCATGCAAAAAACCGTCGGAGCTCGCCTGTAACGCATCCCGTAGGGTGGGCTCCCCGAGCCCACGCGGATCACGCACACCACTAACCGCCCACGCAACAGCGCCACATGGCTAAACCGCACTCAGCCGCCCCGCACGCCCCTTTCTCATCCTTGATATAGTGCTCCTTTCGCCGCACCCAAGAGGAAAGCATGAACAAGACCCTGGTCGCAGCCGCCGCGCTGACCATCACCACCGGCCTGGCCCAGGCCCAGGAAGTCGTCAAGATCGGCCACTCGGCCGCCGTCACCGGCCCGGTCGCCTATTTTGGCAAGGACACCGAAAACGGCGCGCGCATGGCGATCGAAGCCCTGAACGCGCGCGGCGCTACCATCGGCGGCAAGAAGGTGCGCTTCGCGCTGGTGGCCGAGGACGACGGCGGCGACCCGAAGCAGGCCACCAGCGTGGCCCAGAAGCTGGTCGACGCGCGCGTGAACGGGGTGGTCGGCCATGAAACCTCGGGCACCACGATTCCGGCCTCGAAGATCTACCACCAGGCCGGCATCCCGCAAATTTCGCCCTCGAGCACCAGCCCGAAATACACCCAGCAAGGCTTCAACACGGCCTTTCGCGTGGTGGCCAACGACGTCCAGCTGGGCCAGGCATTGGGCCGCTATGCGGTCGACGGCCTGAAGGCGAAACGCGTCGCCGTGATCGACGACCGCACCGCCTACGGCCAGGGCCTGGCGGCCGAATTCGCCAAGGGCTTGACCAGGCAGGGCGCGCAAGTGGTGGCGCGCGAATTCACGCACGACAAGGCCAGCGATTTCAATGCCATCCTGACCAAGATCCGCGCAACCAAGCCGGACCTGGTCTTCTTCGGCGGCATGAGCGCCGTGGCCGGCCCCATGCTGCGCCAGATGAAGCAGCTCGGCTTCAACGCGAAGATGATGGGCGGCGACGGCATCTGCTCGGACGAGATCCACAAGCTCTCGGGTGGCGCCATGCTTGATGGCCAGGTGTTCTGCGCCGAGGCGGGCGGGGTCGACGCCGCCGGCCGCGCCGGGCTCGACACCTTCCGCGCCGATTACAAGAAACGCTTCGGCATCGACGTCCAGATCAATGCGCCGTATGCCTACGATGCCGTGATGACGATGGCAGACGCCATGGCGCAGGCCGGCTCGAGCGCGCCTGCGAAGTACTTGCCAGTGCTGGCGAAAACCCGCTACAAGGGCGTGACCGGCCCGATCGCCTTCGATGCGCGCGGCGACATCCGCGACGGTACCATCACCCTCTACACCTTCAAGGGCGGCAAGCGCAGCCTGCTGGCCGTGACCAAGTAATTACTTGTCCATGGCCGCGAGCAGCGCCAGGGCGATCCTGGCCTGCTCGGATTGCGCCATGTCGGTGTTGTTCAACAAGACCACGGCGCGTCCGTCCTTCGGCGAGTAGGCCAGCAGGGTCTTGTGGCCGCCGCTCACGCCCGCCTCCCAGGCCAGCGTGCGCGCACCGGCCCCAGTGCCGAGCTGCTTGATGCGGCCGCCCAGCGCATATTCCTCCGGTGCGTGCTGGACCGTCAGCAGCGCGCGGCGCGAGGCGGGCGACAACAGCTGCCCGCCATAGACGGCGTCGGCCAGCTTCACCAGCTCGCTTGCCGTGCTGTAGATGGTGCCGCTGGCGGCCACCATTGGCGGCGCTGGCATGCTTTTGCGCGTGGTCCTGGCGGCGTCGTAGGCGCCGGCCATCTGCGGCAGGCTGGCCGTGTCCTGGCTTGCGAAGCCCGTCTCGCGCAGGCCTGCCGGTGCGAACACCAGGCGCGCGACGACCTGCGTGAAGGCTTCGCCGGTGACGCGCTCGACGATGCCGCCGATCACCAGCCAGTTCGTGACCGAGTAATCGAACTTCTCGCCCGGCGCGAACGTCAAAGGGCCACTGCCGAACTTCAGGGCGGCGTCCAGCGGCGAGATCGTCATGCGCTCGGGGCTGCGGTCGCGCTTCATCGCCAGGCCCAGGCCATTCTCAATGCCGCTCGTGTTCGACAGCAGCGCGCGCAGGGTGACCGCGCCGCTGGCGGCGGGCAGTTCCGGCAGCCAGGCCGTGATCGGCTTGTCGAGTTCGAGCTTGCCCTGTTCCACCAAACGCAGCACCGCCACCGCCGTGACCCATTTCGAGACCGAGCCGATCATGAACCGGGAATCCGGCGTGAGCGCCGCGGGCGTTTCGAAGCGGGCCTGGCCATAGGCCCTGACCAGCGGCGCCGTGTGACGGTCCGGGCGCACCAGCACCACGCCGTTGTAGGCCGGCGTCACCTGGGTATCGAGCAAGGCCGCGTCGGGCAAGTGGGCGGGCGCACCGGCGCAGGCGGACAGGGCGGCCAGCAGGGCCAGTGACAGGCAGCGCCTGCGAAGCAGGGGAAAGGGCATGGACTTCCTTGGCTAGTTCGACGGGCAATAGACTACCGTAAATTTATTGCCAAGGTCACAGCATTTTTTCGGATGTGGCTGGTTTGCATCTTTTTCATCGTGTGCACCATGGACGCGCCGAAACTACCGCCAAGGGCGCTACACTGGCCATTTCGCATGCAAGGTGCATGTGGTCCGGTTCGCGCCAAGCATGTGCAAACGCCAGGGAGGTAGGGCAGCATGATTACACCGCAGGACGCTCTCGATGCGGCCGCTGCCGGCGGGGACGGCCCCGATCCCGTCCAGTTGCGGCGCCTGTGGACGCTGGTCGACAACCTCGACGCCTGCTTCTACGTGAAGGACGCCGCGGGCCGCTACCTGTTCGCCAACAAGGCCCTGGGCGCGGTGTTCGGCACCGATCCCGCGCAGATCGTCGGCCGCGACGACGCGCCCTTTGTCGACCTGGACGCCTCGGGCATCGGCGCCACCGACAAGCAGGCCTTGTCGAACGGGGAAAAGGTCGCCACCGACGAACTGGTCTGCCTGAGGAATGGCGAATGCCGCCTGTTTCGAAGCGTCAAACTGCCGCTTTTCGATGCCGAACGCCGCGTCGTCGGGCTGTGCGGCATTTCCACCGACATCACCGAGCAGCGCCGCGCCGTCGATGAACTGGTCGAGCGCAACGACCTGCTCAACACCATCCTCTCGAACGTCGACGCCGCCATCTACCTGAAGGACCAGCAGGGCCGCTACCTGTACGCCAACGGCCCGGTGCTGGCCCTGCACAAGCGCGACCTGGCCGGCCTGGTCGGGCGCACCGACCGCGACCTGATGCCGCCCGAGGTCGCCGCGCGCGTGGCCCAGTACGATGCCGAGGTGCTGGCCGGGGAAGGCGCCGAAGTGCGCGAGGAAACCATCATCGGCGCCGACGGTTTCAAGCACCACTTCCGCTCGCGCAAGGTCAAGCTGCAGCTGCCGGGCCAGCCGACCTGCCTGATCGGCTTCTCCACCGAAATCACCGAGCTGCGCGGCCTGCGCACCCGGCTCGAACAGGAACGCATCACCGATTCGCTCACGGGACTGGCCAACCGGGTCATGTTCGAGCTGGCGCTCGAGGAGCAGCTCGTGATGGCGACCCTGGGCGGGGGACGTCTGGCGGTCGTGATCATCGACCTCGACCAGTTCAAGTACATCAACAACAACTTCGGCCAGAGCATCGGCGACCAGCTGATCAAGCTGGTGGGCCAGCGCCTGCAGCAGTGCAATGTGGTGCTCGGCAGCCTGGCGCGCCTGTCCGGCGACGAATTCGCATTTACCTTGCCGCAGGCCGAGACGGTGGAGGAAGTGGCGCTTCAGGTCGAGCAGATCCGCGCTTACCTGGCGCAACCGTATCCGGTGCTGCGCCAGCCGCTGCACCTGACCTTCAGCGCCGGCATCAGCCTCTCGCGCGGCAGCCTGCATGGCGCGGCCGAGCTGCTCGGGCGCGCCGAGGCGGCCATGTACTCGGCCAAGGACAACGGGCGCGACCAGTACCGCTTCTATTCGCCCGAACTCGGTTCGACCGTGACCCAGCGCGTGGAACTCGAGCGCGACCTGCGCGCGGCCGTCGGCACCAGCGAGTTCGCGCTGCACTACCAGCCGAAGATGCGGCGCGACGGCAGCATCGCCGGTTTCGAGGCGCTGATCCGCTGGAACCGGCCGGGCGTGGGCCTGGTCGCCCCCGATAACTTCATTCCCCTGGCCGAGCAGCTCGGCCTGCTGCTGCACCTGGGACGCTGGGTCATCGAACAGGCCTGCCGCCAGATCGCCGCCTGGCGCGACGCCGGCCTGGGCACCATTCCGATCGCCGTCAACCTGTCGACCAGCCAGCTCACCAGCCCGGCGCTGCCCGACTATGTGTTCGACCTGATGCGCGAGCACAAGATCGAGCCGGGCTGCCTGGAAATGGAGCTGACCGAATCGATGATGATGTCCGACCCCGACCTCGCGATCGCCATCCTGCACCGGCTGCGCAGCGGCGGCGTGGCGCTCTCGATCGACGACTTCGGCACCGGCTTTTCCTCGATGTCCTACCTGCGCCAGCTGCCCGTCAACTACCTCAAGCTCGACCGCTCCTTCGTCCAGAACTGCGCGGTCGACGCCAAGGACGCCGACCTCTGCGCCGGCATCATGGCCCTGGCCCACAAGCTCGACATGCACGTGGTGGCCGAAGGCGTCGAAACGGCCGAACAGCACGAAACCCTGACCGCCTGCGACTGCGACCTGTTCCAGGGTTTCCTGTTCAGCCGCCCGATGTCGGCCGGCGCCGCGACCGATTTCCTGCGCAGCGCCCATTGAAGGCGCCGGCGCCGGGCGTTCAGGGCTGCGCCTGCGCCACCCGCGCCCCATCCCCCGCCCGCAGGAAGGGGTAGGGATTGATCGCACCGCCCGATTCATAAATCCCGTAATGCAGGTGCGGGGGCGTTCCTTTCGCGTTCCCGGTCGTGCCCACATAGCCAAGCACGGTCCCCGGCCGCACCCGCTGGCCGTTCTCGATATCGGCATAGCGGTCGAGATGGGCATAGTAATGGCGCTGCCCGCCCGGCCCCAGCACCCACACCACCTGGCCGCCGAGGCGGTTGGTGGACACGCGCAGCACCACGCCTTCGGTGGCGGCCGTCACTGCGGTGCCGCGTTTGGCGAAGATGTCGATGCCCTCGTGCTTGCGTCCTTCACTGCGCGCGCCATGCCAGGTGTCGCGCAAGGCGCGCGGCTCGACCCCGCGCACGGGCACCTGGAGTGCAGCGGGAACCGGCATCGATGCCAGGCGCATCGCGTACAGCATGTTCTTGATGTAGGGGCCGAACAGAGCGTAGGCGCCGAGCAGGAGCAGCGCGAGGACGGTGCTGCGCAGCAGGATTCGCATCGGGCCTCCCTATGAATGAAATGAAAACCGGCGCTGGCGCCGGCAGTGGTGCTGCGGTGGACGCAACAAGGCGAACGCCCCCGGCACAGGCAGGGCGTTCGCATATTGTAGTCGCGCTGTTGCGCGCTGCTTGAATGCTTGAAGGCGGCTTACTGTTCCTTGCCCATCACGTCCTGGTCGAGGCTGTGGCCGAGCGAGCCCTGTGCGCTTTGTCCGCCCTGGCCGCTTTGCCGGCTGCCGCCGCTCTGGCTGCCCTGGCTGCTCTGGCTGGATTGACTCCCTGGTTGCTGCCCTTGCTGGCGCCGGCCGGACCGGGCGCGCGTGCCGCGGCCGAGCGCCGGCGTGGTGTCGCCAGGCTCGCCGTCGTCGATATCGGCCGACTGGCGGTTGCCTGCGCGGTAGCCGCTGTCGTCGCTCGACGGCATGCCGATACCGCCATCGCGGGTACCGGTGTTGAGGTTGCCGGTGGTGCCCGTAATGCCGGCGCTGCTGGTGCCCACGCCGGTCAATTCGTCGTAGTAGCGGCCTTTCGTGCCCCTGCCTTTGATTCCGCCCATTGCTGCCTCCTGCTGTCGGTGATTGGTTCCCCCATGGTAATCCCGGGTCGGCGGCGGACAATAGGCGCATGCGAGAGAGCCTTGTAGGAGCAATCGCACGCAGTCTCAGCAATTCGTGCAGGGAATGCGCACGATTGAGCGAATCGGCCCTGGCCATGGCGCCGCGCCCCATGCTTTACTCGGCGGGCGCCGCATTGCATACTGCTTGTTCTTCTATCTACATACTGAGGGGACAGTCGATGTCTTACATGTTGCTGATCCATGAAGCCGTCGGCCAGCGCGCCACCCGCAGCGAGGACGAAGGGCGCGCGCTGTACGAGCGCATGCTGCGCTTCGGCGATGCCTTGCGCGAGGAGGGCGTGCTGCTGGGCGCGCAGTCGCTGGCGCCGCAAAGCCGCGCCACCCGGGTCCAGGTCGAGGGCGGCAAGACGCGCGCTGTCGACGGGCCCTTTGCCGAAGCCAAGGAAATGATCGGCGGCTTCTTCCACGTCGACGTCGCAACGCATGCCGAAGCGGTCGCGCTGGCGGCGCGCTGCCCGGCCGCCGAGTGGGCGACGGTCGAGGTGCGGGCGCTGGCGCCTTGTTACGAAAGCTGAAAATCTTTTTTCGCGGTGTGTCGAATCCTGCCGGCCCGTTTCGTCGTGTGACTGGAAACGGTTGAAGCGCGGCATGGGCCGCGCCCGGTCCCGTCAAGGAGAACAGCATGCGTTACATGATCATCGTCAAGGCCACGCCCGAGTCGGAAGCCGGCTGCATGCCGGAGGAAGCCTTGCTCGGCGTCATGGCCGACTACCACGGCGAACTGGCCCGCGCCGGCGTGCTGCTCGACGCCAGCGGCCTGCATCCGTCCAGCCGCGGCTGGCGCATCCGCTACCACGGCAAGGAACGCAGCGTCATCGACGGGCCCTTCACCGAGTCCAAGGAAATGATCGCGGGCTACACCATGATCAGCGTGCGCACCCCCGAAGAAGCGCTGGAATGGGCGCGCCGCTTTCCGAATCCGCGCGGCGGCGATCTGGAGGCCGAGATCGAGGTGCGCCAGGTGTTCGAGCTCGACGACTTTCCGCCGTCCGAAACGCTGGAGCGTTTCCGCGCGCTCGAACAGGGCCAGGCCCCGCTCCAGTCCTGAATCGGCCCGCCTCAACTTCCCCGGAAAGGAAACACCATGCACAAGCAAATCTATGTGAACCTGCCGGTGAAAGACCTGGCGCGCAGCCGCCAGTTCTTCTCCCGCCTCGGCTTCGAATTCAACGCGCAGTTCAGTAACGACGAAGGCGCCTGCATGATCCTCGGCGAGAACATCTTCGCCATGCTGCTGGTCGAGCGCTTCTTCCAGACCTTCACCAACAAACCCATCTCCGACGCCGCCACCTCGACCGAGGTGCTGACCTGCCTGTCCTGCGAGAGCCGCGAGGAAGTCGACGCGCTGGTGGCCAAAGCGCTCGCGGCCGGCGGACGATCGCCCAATCCGAAGCAGGACCACGGCTTCATGTACGGCCACGGCTTCGAAGACCTGGACGGGCATGTCTGGGAGCTGTCGTGGATGGATGTGAACGCGATTCCGTCGCAGCCCTGATGCGCCAGCAGGTCGACCAGGCCATCGGCGCCGTCTGGCGCATCGAGTCGGCGAAGATCGTGGCGGGCGTCGCGCGCCTGGTACGCGACATCGGCCTGGCCGAGGAGCTGGCTGGCGACGCGCTGGTGGCCGCGCTCGAACACTGGCCGGCATCCGGGATTCCCGACAATCCCGGCGCCTGGCTGATGCGCACGGCGAAGAACGCGGCGCTGGATTACCTGCGCCGCGATAAATCCTTCCGCGAAAAATGCGTGCAGATCGGCCAGGACCTGCAGGCGCAGGAGGCGCATATCGTGCCGGACTTTGTCGATGATCTCGATGCCGCGCGTAACGACGTCGTACAGGACGACTTGTTGCGCCTGATGTTCACGGCCTGTCACCCCATCCTCTCGACCGAGGCACGGGTGGCGCTGACCCTGAAACTGCTCGGTGGCCTGTCCACCGGCGAGATCGCGCGCGCCTTCCTCGTGCCCGAGCCGACCATCGCCCAGCGCATCGTGCGCGCCAAGCGCAGCCTCGGCCAGGCCGGGGTGCCCTTCGAGCTGCCGCCGCCGGAGCAGCTGGCCGAGCGGCTCGGGTCGGTGCTGGAAGTGGTCTACCTGATTTTCAACGAGGGCTATACCGCGACCGCCGGCCAGGACTGGATGCGCCCGGCGCTGATGGAAGAAGCGCTACGCCTCGGGCGCATGCTGGCCGAACTCGCAGCAGGCGAACCGGAAGCCCACGGCCTGGTCGCCCTGATGGAGCTGCAGGCCTCGCGCGCCGCCGCCCGGGTCGACCGCGCGGGCCGGCCGGTGCTGCTGCTCGAGCAAGACCGGTCGCGCTGGGACGGCATCCTGATCCGGCGCGGCCTGGCGGCGCTCGCACGTGCCGAGCTGCTCGGCGCGCCCGGACCGTACGCGCTGCAAGCCGCGATCGCCGCCTGCCACGCCCGCGCCAGGACGGCCGGGGACACCGACTGGGCCCGGATCGCCGCGCTGTATGGCGACCTGGCGCGCGTTAATCCTTCGCCCGTGGTCGAACTGAACCGCGCGGTGGCGGTGGGCATGGCGGAAGGGCCGGCGGCCGGGTTGGCGCTGGTCGATGCGCTGGCCGCTGGCGGCGCGCTGGAGCGCTACCAGTGGCTGCCGAGCGTGCGCGGGGATTTGCTGGAAAAGCTGGGACGGCGGCGTGAAGCGGCCGCCGAGTTTGCGCGCGCGGCGCAAATGACGTCGAATGTGCGCGAGCGGGAGTTGCTGGAGGAGCGGGCGCACGCGAACAGGTAAACGCAATGTCGCCGAGAGGCTTGAGGACATACCGTAGGGTGGGCCTCGGCGGCCCCGCGGTCCCCCGCCCACGCGTTCAACCAGCCAATGCATTTTCGACACAGTGTTCGACGCCGCAAACGCGCGTTGAACGCGTGGGCGGGGAACCCGCCCTCCCTACGGGTCCGATTTCCATTATCGTCATCAACGCTGCTTCAGCGCCTCCAGCCGCGCTCTCTGGCCGCACGTTCCGCTGCGGCGTTCATGGTCGTGCCGGCGATGCGCTCGTCGATCGCGTCGAGCACGGCCACCGGTGTCGCCGCGGCCGCCTGGCGGTATTCGCCGCGCACGGCGCGCGCTTCCGAGAGGACGGGAATGCGCCAGGTCTCGCCGTCGCGGCAGGCCAGGCCCGCACTTCGGCCGACGCTGAAGCTGCGGCAATAGCTGCCGCTCTTGGCGGCAAAGCTGACGCCGATGCGCACCGGGCTGCTGGGCGCCGGGTCGCTTGCCAGCTGGCGCGACAGGGCGCCGGCGAGCTGGCCGCGGGCAACCAGGCGCCCGCCCGCATCGGCGACCACGAGGCTGCCTTCGCCGCTGCTGCCGTCGAACCAGAGGCTGCCCGCCATCACGCCCAGCACCAGGGTCGCCGCGAGCGCGCCCCAGCGCGGCCAGTTGCGCTGCGCTGCCTGGCCATGCGCCGCCGGCGCCGGCACGGGGGCGACGCGCACCTTGGCATTGCGCGCGGCCTCGAAGGAGAGCACCTTGGCGCCTGCGCTGCTGCCCGCGCTGCTGCCTGTGCGCAGCTGCGGCGGCAGCGGTTCGTCGAGCACGCCGGCAAAGGCGGAAAATACATCGCGGCGCAGGGCGCGGTGGCGCTCGACGACGGCGGCCAGCGACGGATCGGCGCGCACGGCGCGTTCGACTTCGCTGCGTCGCGGTTCGTCGAGCTCGCCGTCGGCATAGGCCATCAGGACTTCGTCTGAATATTTCATGCTACGGTTCTTTCGTCGGACAACAATTTCTGTAAAGCATCACGCGCACGGGCCAGGCGGCTCGTCAGCGTGCCAATCGGAATCTCGAGCACGGCGGCCGCCTCCTTGTAGGGCAAGCCGTCGACCAGCACCAGCGCAACCACGATCCGGTGTTCATCGGACAGCAGGCTCATCGCTTTCTGGACGGCCATCCGCTGCTGCTGGACCTCGGCGCCGTCATGGCCGACGTGCTCGCCTTCCTCGGCGGGTGCGAAGACCGCGTCGCGCCGGATCCTGCTGCGCACCTCGTCGATCCAGGCGTTGCGGATGATGCGAAACAGCCAACTGTCGAGTCTGGTTCCTTCAGTATATTGCTCGCTGCGGCCGAGCGCGCGTTCGATCGCGAGCTGCACGAGGTCGTCGGCATCTTCACGGTGGAAGGTAATGGAGCGCGCGAAGCGTCGCATCCGGGGCAGCAGGGCGGCAAGGTCGTTGGCAAGCATGGGATCAGGTCGGTTCACATCGATAAAACGTCAGCGGGAGGGATTTTATTCCATCTGCCAATCGTTTTTCTTTTAAACGGACGAGCTTCCCTTATGATCGCGACCATGAAACCGCCTTGCCTGCTCTTGAACTACCGTATTTACATTGCCTGCGCGCTGATGCTGTGCGGCGCCGGCAGCGCCCAGGCCCAGCTGCGCCTGCCGGCCCTGACCCTGCCGCCGGGGCTCGGCGCGCCGGGCGTCGACGGCATGCTGCGCCCGGTCGAGCGCCTGGTGGAGCGCACGGTGCCGGGCGACCTGCGCAGCCTGCGCCTGAATACCGTCGAGGCGCTGCTGCAGCGCCACCGCCAGGTACTCGAAGCCGATCCGCGCGGCGAACCGGTGGTGCGGCGCGAAATTCTCGCCAATGGCGCGGGCGAGGCGGCGCACGGCGCGGCCCGCCGCATCGGGCTGGAGATCCTGCGCGAGGAGCGTTTCGAGGAACTGGGCGAGTCGCTGCTGGTGCTGCGGGTGCCGCCGCAGCTCTCCACGCAGGAGGCCTTGCTGCGCCTGCGCGAACTCGACCCGTCTGGTTCCTATGATTTCAATCATGTGTACACCGCCAGTGGCGCGCTGCCGCTCGACGCCGGCACCGGCGCGCCAGCGGGCGCTGCGAGCGGCGCGGCAAGAGCCGCGGGCGCCGTCGGCCTGGTCGACAGCGGTGTCGACGTGGCGCACCAGGTGTTCGAAGGGGCCGCCATCGAGACCTTCGGCTGCGAGGGCAAGCCGCACCCCGCCGCCCACGGCACGGCGGTGGCCGCGCTTCTGGTCGGGCGTGCAGGGCGTTTCGCCGGCGCCGCCCCCGGAACCCGCCTGTACGCGGCCGACATCTATTGCGACAGCCCGAGCGGCGGCTCGGCCGACAAGATCGCCGGCGCGCTCGGCTGGATGGCGCGCGCGCGGGTCGGCGTGGTCAACATCAGCCTGGTCGGTCCGCCGAACGCCACCCTGGAACGCGTGGTCGCCGCCATGCAGAAGCGCGGCCACCTGCTGGTGGCGGCGGTCGGCAACGACGGACCGGCCGCGCCGCCGCTCTACCCGGCCAGCTACCCGGGCGTGGTCGGCGTCACCGGCGTCGACCGCCAGGGGCGCGCGCTGCCGGAAGCGGGGCGCGGACCGCAAGTGATGTTCGGCGCGCCGGGCAGCCAGATGGTGAGTGCCGCGCTCGGCACGCCGCCGTTTCGCCAGGTGCGCGGCACCTCGTTCGCGGCGCCCATCGTCGCCGGTTTGCTGGCGCAGGCCTTGCCGCAGCCGGACCAGGCGGCGGCTGCACGGGCGCTGGCCGCCCTGGCCGCGCAGGCCGTGCGCGAGGGTGAGGGCGTCAGCAACGTTACGGGTCATGGCGTGGTGGGCGCAGGCTTGCGGACGGATCCCGCCCGGCTACGTTAAAAAAAAGGGCGCTGTTCGCGTTAAGTGTGGAAATCTGCCTTGCGCCCAATGCCCAGCGCCGCCTGTAGCAATCCCTCTGGCGTACCGATGCGCCCGCCATCGAGTGCCCAGCGCCAGCCCAGGTAATTAGTCAAATACCGACTGGCCACGCCACGAAAGGGGAGTAGCCAGCCACGCAGCCGGCTGTGGTAGCTGTTGACGTTCTGCACGTGAATAGCACCGCGCACCCGGATCCCGGCTTTCAGGTTGACCGCCTCATGGGTGATGCCGGCTTGCCGCGCGAAGGTCCGGTACGCGGGATGGCCATCGGAAACCAACAGGACATCGCGTTCCAGGCGCGGCAGCAGGTGCTGGTGCAATTGCGCTAGTGTCAGCATTCCCTTGCCCGGGACCCAGTCCAGGGTCTGGCCGGTGCGGTCGCGGGCCACCAGCACACACATCTGCTCGTTCGATATCCCCCGTTTTGTGGCTTTACCACCGCGCTTGCGTGGCGGGCGATCGAGCGTGCGTGACCCTTTGTGCGATTCGAGCACATACATCTCGTCTGCTTCGGCAATGCCGCCCAGGAATTGCGGCCGGTCGTCCTTGCTGATTTTTAGGAAACGGTGGCGCCAGCGAAAACTGGTCGCGCCGGCCACGCCAACATCGGTGGCGGTACGGCGGATGCTGCGCGAATCGAGCATGCGGCTTAGGTAGTCGATCCACCTCTCCTTGTGGCGCAGGCGCGCCAGCGCCGTGCCGGTCAGGGCGTTGCAGGTGCGTCCGCAGTCCTTGCACCGATAGCGCTGCAAGCCGCTGGCGCGGCCGTGCCGTTGCAGCTGGCGCGAGTGGCAGTCCGGACACGCGATACGCTGCGCTGCGGTTTGCTCGATCAGGTCTACGGCCTGGTCGCGTTTGGCCGCGGGAACAAGGAGGGAAAGCAGGCGCTCGCGCTGGCGCCGGGTCAGCGCGGGAAGTTGCTTGAGGAAGTGATCGAACGGACGTGCTTGCATGGCGTCTCCGGTCTGATTACGGTTGAGGTTGGACCTCAGCCGTTCCGGGAAATTCCACACTTAACGCGAACAGCGCCAAAAAGTGATGTGGCATGGATTAAACGGCCGCGTCCGCTCGTTTTCCTGATAACGGCGCGCAATCCGAGCGCCACAACCAGGAGAATGACCATGAAAAACAAGCACATCGCCAACAACATCCTTCGCCAGCTCGCCATCGTCGCCGCCTTGTCCGCCACCGCAACCGCGCAGGCCCAACTGCTCGGGGGCGGCGGCGGCCTGGGCGGCAGCGTCGGGGGCGTGATGCGCGGCGCCGGCAGCATCGGCGGCGGCATGGGCGGCATGGGCGGGATGGGCGGCATGTCCACGATGGGCGGGCGTGGACTGCCCGATATCGGGCGCGTCGAGCGCAGCGTCAGCGGCCAGGCAAATGCCGCCGGCAATGGTGAAGCGCGCACGGCGGCGCCCGCAGCTCCGTCGAATGCGGCAGGGCAGGGCGGCGTCACCGGCGAAGTGGGACTCTCGCAGGCAGGCGCCCTCGGCAGCGCAAGCGCACTGGCCGGTAGCGCCGTGGGCGGCGCACGCGGGGCCGCCGGACCTGCAGCCGGCGCGGCGCGCAGCCAGCTGGCCAGCACGCGTGAGTATGCGGCGGCTACCGGCGCCAACGGGCGCGCCGCGGCGGCAGGTAGCGCAAACGGCGCGGCAGCCGGCGCGCGCGGCCTGGCGGAGCAGGCCACGTCGGCCCAGTTGCCCGCATCGTTCAGCGGCTCGGCTTCCGCAGGCGGCAGCGGCAGCGGCAGTGCCGGCGCTGGCAGCAGCGGCAGCGGTACGGGCGGCAGCGGCACGGGCACGAATTCCGGCAACGGTAAGTGACGGCTAACGCGTAGTTGAACGGGCGCAGCGTCGAGAGAAACGCTGCGCCCTTATGCCTCTGGCACATGTTCTTATAGGAATTCGATCCTTCGCGCAGTCATTCACCTGGCGTATACTCTTTGGTCCGCTTATTCACGTACCTGGAGTCCCATGGCCACCCGACGCACCCTGCTTGCCTGCGCAATCGCGCTTTCCGCCCAATTCGCCGTGGCCTCGGCCGCCCGTGCCGACCAGCTGGCCGACATCAAGAAAAAGGGCGAGATCGTCTTCGGCGTGCTCGGTACCGACGAGCCGAACAGTTTCATCGATCCGAAAACGCGCGAACTGGTCGGCTACGAAATCGACCTGGCGAAAGCCGTCGCCAAGAAAATCGGCGTCAAGCCGGTGTTCAAGCAGATGTCGGTCGCCGCCCGCATTCCCGAGCTGCAGCAGGGCCATGTCGACGTGCTGGCCGCGACGCTGACCCACAACAAGGAGCGCGAGTCGCAGGTCGATTTCGCGTTGACCCACTTCGTGACCGGTTCGAAGGTCATGGTGCGCGTTGCCAGCGGCATCAACGCATTGCCTCAGCTGGCCGGCAAGAAGGTCGTCACCGTCCGTGGCGGCACCCAGGAGACGAATATCCGCGCCGTGGTGCCGACCGCCACCGTCGTCACTTTCGAGAATACCCAGCAAGCTTTCCAGGCGCTGCAACAGGGCAAAGGCATCGCCTACGTGAACGACGAGTCCTCGCTGCTGGCCGACTTCGGCAAGCTTGGGTCCAATGCGAAGAACTTCACCATCCTGCCGACCAGTATCGGCGTCGAATCGATCGCGCTCGGCCTGCGCAAGGGCGAGAAAAGCTTGAAGGCGATCGTGGATGCGACCCTGCGCGAATTGGAAACCAGCGGCACGGCCAACGCCTTGTTCGTGAAATGGTATGGCCCGGGCACGCGCCCGAACATCGCCAAGCGCACCTTCACCATCCACACCGACAAGCTCTGAGTATCCTCCGTTGACGTTTTTTGACGCAAGCCTGCTCCAGTCGGGCGAGTACCACGACTGGCTGGTGCAGGGTTTCATCCTTTCGCTGCAGCTGCTCGTTGCGAGCTTCGTGATCGCGCTGCCGCTGGGCGTGGCGATCGCGCTGATGCGCACCTCAACCAGCCGCGCCTTGCGCGCGATCGGCGCGTCGCTGGTGGAGGGCGTGCGCAACGTGCCCTTGCTGGCGCATCTGCTGTTCTGGTATTTCGCCTTTCCCGAGCTGCTGCCCGAACCGGTCAAGCTGGCCCTGTACGACAGCAATCCCGAATTCATCTGCGCCGCAATCGCCCTGAGCCTCTACGCCGGCGTGCACATGGCCGAGGACATCCGCAGCGGCATCCGCGCCGTGCCCGCCGCCCAGATGGAGGCGGCCCGTTCGCTGGGCCTGGGCCGCATGGCCAGCCTGCGCCTGGTCTTGCTGCCGCAGTCGATCCGCATCGCCGTGCCGCCCCTGCTGTCGCAGACGGTCAACCTGTGGAAGGACACCAGCGTGGCCACCGTCATCGGCGCGGCCGAGATGATGTACCAGGCCGCGCGCGTCGAGACGGCGACCTTCCGCAGCGTCGAGGCGTTCACCTTTGCCACGCTGGCCTACCTGACGGTGTCGCTCGCGATCTCGCTGGCGGCGCAGCTCTACGCGCGCCGCTTCCCGGTGCGCACTGTATGAGGCCACGATGCTTGAACTGATCCAGGACTACTGGCTGTACTTCCTCGTCGGCCAATACCCGAACGGGCCGCTGGGCGGCCTGTCCTTGACCATCCTGCTGTCGGCCGCCGCGCTGGTGCTGGCCATGCCGCTCGGCCTGGTGCTGGGCGTGGCGCGCGTGAGTCCCTACCGCGCCGTGCGCTGGCCGGTGGCGGTGCTGGTGCAGGTGGTGCGCGCCGTGCCGCTCTTGCTGGTCGTGTTCTGGGCCTACTTCTTCCTGCCGGCCGTGACCGGCGTGAAGACTGGCCAGGCGACGACCATGCTGATGACGCTGGTGCTGTTCGACGCCGTCTACCTGGCGGAGATCGTCAAGGCGGGCATCGCGTCGCTGCCGAAAGGCCAGCTCGAAGGCGCGCGCTCGCTCGGTTTGTCGTATGGCCAGGCGCTGCGCCTCGTGATCCTGCCGCAGGCGCTGCGCCACGTGTCGCCCTCGCTGGTGAGCCAGCTGGTGGCGACCATCAAGGCCACCTCGCTCGGCTACATCATCGGCCTGTCCGAAGTATCCTTCATCGCCACCCAGGTCAATACCCTGGTGTTCACCAAGGCGGTCGAGGTCTACATCGTGCTGGCGCTTACCTATTTCGTCCTGTGCTTTGGCCTGTCGCGCCTGGCCTTCCTGCTCGAGCGCCGCCTGAACCGGCGGCCGGCACAGGCATCCGTTTCAAAGGCAAGTCCATGATCCAACTCGACAAGGTCAACAAGTGGTACGGCCAGTATCACGCCCTGGCCGACATCAGCGAGCAGGTCGCGAAGAATGAAGTCGTCGTCGTCTGCGGCCCCTCGGGCTCGGGCAAGTCGACCCTGATCCGCACCCTGAACCGGCTGGAAGAAATCGACGGCGGGCGCATCGCCATCGACGGGCGCGACATTCACGCGCGCGGTCTGGACGTGAACGCCTTGCGCGCCGGGATCGGTTTCGTGTTCCAGCACTTTAATCTGTTCCCGCACCTGACGGCCCTGGAAAACTGCATGCTGGCGCCGGTGAACCTGAAGCGCGCCAGCAAGCTTGAAGCGCGTGCCTATGCGATGGAACTGCTGGACGGCGTTGGCCTGGCGCACAAGGCCGACGCCTACCCGCACGAACTTTCGGGCGGCCAGCAGCAGCGCGTGGCGATCGCCCGTGCGCTGGCGATGCGTCCGCCCATCATGCTGTTCGACGAGCCGACCAGCGCGCTCGATCCGGAAATGGTGGGCGAAGTGCTGCAGGTGATGCGCAAACTCGCTGGCCAGGGCATGACCATGGTCTGCGTGACCCACGAGATGGGCTTTGCGCGCGACGTGGCCGACCGCGTCCTGTTCATGAGCGAGGGCCGCATCCTCGAGCGCGCATCTCCGGAAGACTTCTTCACACGCCCGGTCCATCCGCGCGCGCAACAGTTCCTGGCGGACCGCAGCGGGCGCTGAATCACGCGCTGATTCACGCTTTCTTTTTGGCCGCCTTCTGCGTCGCCAGCGCGCTTAAATCGAGTTCGATCCAGGTCGGGACGTGGTCGCTCGGCTTCTCGCGCCCACGAATGTCGTGGTCGGTCCCGGCGGCGCGCAGGGCGGGCGCCAGCGTCGGCGAGAGCAGCAGGTGGTCGATGCGCAGGCCGGCGTTGCGCCCGTAGGCGTTGCGGAAGTAGTCATAGAAGGTGTAGATGACTTCATCCGGATGCATGGCGCGCAGCGAGTCCGTCCAGCCCTGGTTCACCAGCCGGTGGAAGGCCTCGCGCGTTTCGGGCCGGAACAGGGCGTCGGTCAGCCAGCGCTCCGGCTTGTAGACGTCGAGCTCGGTCGGCATGACGTTGTAGTCGCCGGCGATCACGACCGGTGCGCCGGTGTCGAGCAGTTGCTGGGCCCGCGTAATGAGGCGCTCGAACCAGGCCAGCTTGTAATCGAACTTCGGTCCTGGCGCCGGATTGCCGTTCGGCAGATACAGGCAGGCGACGACCAGCTCGCCGACCACGGCTTCCAGGTAGCGGCTCTGTTCGTCGCTGTCGTCTCCCGGCAAGCCGCGCGTGACTTCGACCGGGTCCTGCCCACGCGCCAGGATGGCCACGCCATTCCAGCTCTTTTGCCCCTGCCAGATCGCCCCGTAGCCGGCGGCGTTGATCTCGGCCAGCGGGAAGCGTTCCTGCGGCGCTTTCAATTCTTGCAGACATGCCACGTCCGGCTTTTTTTCCTCGAGATACTCCAGCAGGGCCGGGAGGCGGCTGCCGATGCCGTTGATGTTGAAGGTGGCGATGCGCATGTTTTCTCCGTTTCTGTGTCCCCGACACCTTATCTCAGCTGAGCCCTAATCGGCGCACGCAAGTGTGTCAATATTTATAATAAGTTTCCAGCAAGACATGTATCTTGAGCACCACAGCGACTGCTGAGCGTGCGCGCATATCTTTATAAAATTGTTATTATTATTAAATCTTATCTATCACTGGAGACACACATGTTCACTTCCTTCCTGCGCACGATCGCCCGTCCAGCCGCTGTCACCCTTTTGCTGGCTGCTTCGGCCTCGGCATCGGCGGGTAGCTGGGAAGTCCAGGCGCTCGACGTTGAAGGCGTGCTGGTCGAAGCCGTCGGTCCGACCGATCGCTGCCTGTCGAAGTTCGGCGGCACCATCAGCGGCCACGGCACCAGCGCACTGATGGGCGGCAAAGTGGTCTTCATCGCAACCGATTGCATCACCCCGGTCCCGCCGCTGTATAACTTCAGCAACGGCAAGTTCATCGTCATGACGACCACGGGCGAGCAGATTTACGCCAATTACAGCGGCCAGATGGTCCCGACCGGCGAAGGCGCGAAATACGTGTTCTCCGGTGCGACCTTCCAGGTCACCGGCGGCACCGGCAAGTTCGCCAAGGTCACGGGCGGCGGCACGCTCACCGGCGGCGAAGACATGCTGACCGGCGCGGGCACCATCAAGCTGACCGGCCGCGTGCTCTACTTCAAAAAGTAATCTGGTTTGCCTCCAGAGACGGCGCCCTCGCGGCGCCGTTTTTTTTCGCCTGACGCGTTCATCCATTCGTGCGGCCTGTCCTACATCCCTGTCGCCCGTGCGCCGATTGTTCCCGGGCACCGGGCGACTATGATGGAGCGATACCAACGTAAAAGGAGAGCACGATGTCGACACAAGACGACCAGAAGCATGCAAAAGGCCGTTCCTGGGATCAGATCACGAAGGACGGCACCAGCAGCGCCGGCAGCATGGGCGTGGGCGGCACCGGCGACAGCAAGCTCAAAGGCGGCGCCAGCGAGCAATCGGCTGGCCGCACCGACGACCTGCTGGACGACGGCACCTCGAATGCGGGCGACCAGGGTTTTTCGAGCGGCGGCGGACGGATTGACACCGGCCTCGAAGGCATGGGCAACCTGACTGGCGGGACGAAAGGCAATCGCCAGTCGGACCAGGGCCAGAATCAGCAGGGCGCGCGCGTGACCGATGAGGGACGCGACGACGATCCTGCCTCGAAAGGGCAGCAGAACCGGTAATTCAGTGGCATGAGTCCTCACGCCGGCGGTGTGCTTCTAGGACGAAGCACCCGGCTGGCGCGGTGCGCGCAGCGTGATCCTGACGATCTCGCCCGCCTGCCACAGGCGCATGCGCGGCCCCCAGCTGCCGGCGCCGCGGCTGATGACGAGCGCCATGTCTTCTATCGCATGCTGCCCGACCAGCTGCGGAAAGCGCCGCTGCACCAGGTAGCTGAAGGGCCAGATCTGGCCGCCGTGCGTATGCCCGGACAGCATCAGGCCGACGCTGCGCGCGGCCGCCATCTCGATCACGGGCGCGGCTGGAATGTGCGAGAGCAAAATCGTCGCCGTCTGCGCCGATGGCGCCAGCACGCGTGCAAGACTTCCCGTGATCTCGCCCTTGCGCCGCATCGCGCGGCCGACGTCCTCGATCCCGGCCAGCACCAGGCCCGGCGCCAGCTCGACGCTGGCGTCACGCAGCCAGCGCACCCCGCCTTCCTCGAATTCGCGCACGGTCGTCTCGACGTCGCCATAGAACTCATGGTTTCCGGTCACAGCCCAGACGCCGCGCGGCGCCTTCAGGCCGCGCAATGCGCGCGCCAGCGCGGGTTCGTCCAGCGGATTGTCCTCGACCTGGTCGCCCACCATCACCACTGCCGCCGGCTGCAAGGCGTTGATCTGCGCGACCCGGTCTTCCATCCATTCGGCGCGGCGCTGGGCGCCCAGGTGCAGGTCGGTGACCATCACCAGGGTCATGCCGTCGAGGGCCGCGGGCAACTTCGGCATGCGTACTTCGTACTCGACGACGCCGGGGGCGCGCACGCCCTGGAACACCGCGAACCCCGCCAGCAGCGCCCCGGCCAGCGCGCCGATCCCGAGCAGACGCCTGCTGCGTTCGCGCCACCAGAAGCCGAAGCCGGTCGCGAGGTCGACCGGCAGCAGGCACAGGGTCATCACGAACAGGATGCCGAGCCAGGTCAGTGCGAACTGCCCGGGCCACCAGCGCCAGTCGATCGCCTCGTCGCCCAGCTGCACGCCAACGATATACACCACCCAGACCAGCACGGCGCCCAGCCACCAGGCTTTCATGGACACGCGCGCGCGGACCGGGGCGATTCGGTACAGGCGGTGCGCCACATAGAAGTGGAACAGGGTGCCGACGATGTTCAGGACAATCGAAAACATCCTTAGCTTGCCGCGACCGCCTGCGCCACGTCCTGCAGCGCCAGGCGGGCCAGCTGGCGGATGCCTTCGTACGATCTGGCGGCCGCGATGAAGCGCCCGTTGTGGCAGAAGGTCGCATCCGGCACGCCGGTGACGGCGGCAAGATCCGCGTCGCGCAGGCCGGCCCAGGCTTCGGGCAGGTCGGCCCTGGCATCGAAACTCTCGGCGTTGAGCGGCACCGCATGGATCATGTAACGCTGCTCGGCGATGCTGTGGCTGATCACGAACAGCACCTTCGGCATCTCCTTGCGCACCACGGTGGTCCAGGGCAGGGCGCCGTTATCCAGGAACAGCAGCTTGCCGTCTTCCAGCACCTCGGCGCCGCGCACCCGGGCCAGGGCCAGCAGGGCGCCGACCCGGTACTTGACCGAATTGATCATGATGTCGGTCAGGAGCGCCATCGCCTTGCGGAACTGGCTCAGGCGGTAGGCGTCGGACGGCTCGCCGTAGCCGAGCCGCTGCTCGTCCATCCAGTTCGGGTTGAAGCCCGAGACGACCGCCGACAGGCCATAGCCGCCGGGCGCGTTCTTGGCCGCGCCGACGTCCGACAAATCCAGGTATTGCACGATGTCGGCGTCGATCGCATACGCCATCTGCTGGGCTGCGTCAGGGGTCAAGGCCTGGCCGGTGTGTTCGAGGGCGAGCGCGGCGACGCAGCGGGCGCCGTATTCGCGCCACACCAGGCCTGCGCTGGCGTAGGGTACGCCGCTCTGGCGGGTGGTGGCGAACCCCTTCTGGTGATGGTCGAAGCGGCCGGTGGCCGGATCGTGGATGCCGCCGACGTCGATGGCGAAATCGGCTGCCTCGATCGTGGCCGTGTCGCGCGTGCGCACGAGATGACTGTCCGGGAACAGGATGAAGAGAACGGCCACCGCCCATGCGTCGTCCGCGTGAAACTTGCCGCTATGCGTTACCACTACCATGCCGAACTCCCATCTGGAACCGTTTGAAGCAGCCCGGCCGGCGAAGCGCCGGCAGGCCTGGAAGACAGATGATACCGTTTCAGGCGAACACACGTGTGAGCTTGCGGGCGCAGCCCTTAGTTGGCAGCCCCCGCCGGCAGGGCCAGGCGCGCGCATCCGGCGATGAAATCGGCCACCACCTGGGGCTGGGTCACCGGCAGCATGTGGCCGCCGTCGACCAGTTGCAGCTGCAGGCCCGGCACCTTGTCGGCCAGCGCCTGGCCATGCTGCTGCCAGTCGAGAAGCGCGTCTTCGCGGCCGTACAGCACCGCGGTCGGGACCTTCAACTGGCCGTAGCGCGCCACCAGTCCCGGCATGTGGCCGGGCAGGGCCTGCATGTCGGCCGAGGCGGCGAGGAACTGGCTCGGGCGCAGGCTGAGCATGCCGCCGCCCTTGACCGGGAAGTCGTGCGGCGCGCTTTCCGGCGCAAAGACGGTTGCCAGCACCTTCTTGCCGCCGGCGATCCCGCCCGGCGTTGCCAGGGTCCAGGCAAAGAGCTTGCGCATCCCGGGCGAGGCGATCGAGAGCGGCTTGAATACTTCGGGCGGCGCTGCCTGCACATGGGTCAGTGGCGCGACCAGGGCCAGTGCCCCGACCTTGTCGGGATGCTCCAGCGCCAGCGTCAGCGCGGTGGCGCCGCCGAGCGAGTGGCCGGCCACCGTGGGCCGCTCCAGCCCCATGTGCTCGATCAGGGCCGCCAGCGCGGCGGCCTGGGTCGAGAGGTCGGCAGGCGCGCCGGCGCCGCGCGCCGAATAACCCGATCCCGGACGGTCGACCGCGATCACGCGGTGGCTGCGCGCCAGGGTCTCGAATACGCCATAGTCGAAGTGCGCGCTCTGGCCGCCCAGGCCGTGCAGCAGCAGGACCGCCGGGCCGCTGCCGGCTTCGCGCACGTGCAGGCGCGCGCCCGGCACCTCCACGAATCGGCCGCGGGCCGGCAGATAGGCTTCGATGCGGCGCGCGGTGCGCAAGGTGAACCAGGCCAGGCCGGCAAGCACCAGGAGCAGCAAGGCAATCACGATCAGGAGGAGTTTCATCGGGCAGTGGCTTTCTTCAGGAAGCGCCAGTAATTAACCGGCGAAATGCGTTCGAGGATGGAGACGACCTTGGCGTCGGTGCCGACCAGGATGCGCGACTGGCCTTGTTCGATCCCGCGCGCGATGATTTCGCCGGCCGTCTCGGGCGCCAGGCGCAGCAGTTTTTCGGCCAGCTTGCGCCCCTGCGCCACGTCGTCCGGCGGCGTGCCTTGCGGAACGCGGGCATTGCGCGCGATCGCCGTGGCCACCCCGCCCGGATGGACCACGCTGACCGCCACCGTGCTGCCTTCGAGTTCGTGGCGCAGCGCGTTCGAAAAGCCGCGCACGGCGAATTTGCTGGCCGAGTAGGCGGCCTGGCCGGGCGGCGAGACGATGCCGTAGATGCTAGAGACGTTCACGATGCGCGCTGAGTCGCTCCGGCGCAGGATCGGCAGGAAGGCGCGCGTCATGCGCACCACGCTGTTGAAATTGATGTCCATCAGCCACTCGAAGTCCTCTTCGCTGACCTGCTCGAAGCTGCCGCCCAGTGCCACGCCGGCATTGTTGATCAACAGGTCGACACGCCGGTGGGCGGCCAGCACCTGGCCGGGCAGGATGCGCACCGCCTCGCGGTCGGCGACGTCAAACCGGTGGGTGGTGACGCGCACGCCGATGTTGGCGAGCATTGCGGCGGTCTCCCTCAGGCCTGCGCCGTCGATGTCGCCGAGGGCCAGGTGGCAACGGCGCCGCGCCAGCGCAAGGGCGGTGGCGCGGCCGATGCCGCTGCCGGCGCCCGTAATCACGGCGACCCGGTTCGATACGTTCATGGGAGCTTTCCTTTTGGTCCAAAGCGCATCACGCCGTCGGCAATGCGGCCGAAGCGGATGGTCAGCATGTCCTGCACATAGTTCTGGTACACCTGCCACGGCCGGCGCGCGCCCTGTTTCGGCAGCAGCGCCTGCGCGCGCTGCACATAGCCGGAGGTGAAGCTCAAGAAGGGCTGCGCCTCGACGCCCGGCTCCTGGCGCACCACGGCGATCGCCTGGCCCTTGCGTTCCATGTAATTCAAGAGGCGGCAGACCCAGGCCGCCGTCAGGTCGGCTTTCAGCGTCCAGGAGGCGTTCGTATAACCGAAGGTCATCGCGCTGTTGGGCAGGTCGCTGAGCATCATGCCCTTGTAGGCCATGTGCGCGCTCGGTTGATATGCTTGCCCGTCGACCTCGATCCGGGCGCCGCCCAGCACCGACAGCGACAGGCCGGTGGCCATCACGACCACGTCCGCCGCCAGCACGCGGCCGGACGCCAGCACGATGCCCTCTTCGGTAAAGCGCGCAATGTGGTCGGTCACCACTTCCGCGGAGCCGGCGCGCAGGGCGCGGAACAGGTCGCCGTCCGGGACGACGCAGACGCGCTGGTCCCAGGGCTTGTAGTCGGGCGTGAAATGGGCGGCGTCGATGCCGGGGCCGAGCGCCTGCGCGGCCATCTGCACGATCTTGCGTTTCGCCAGTTCGGGTTTGCCGCGCGCGATCCGGTACAGCAGCATCGATTCGGCGATCACGCGCCAGCGCGTCGCCCAGTAGGCCAGTTTTGGCGGCAGGCGCCGTTGCAGGCGCTGGGCGAAGCGGTATTCAGCCGGGCGCGACACCACATAGGTCGGCGAGCGCTGCAGCATCGTCACATGCTGCGCAGTAGCTGCCATCGCCGGCACCAGGGTCACGGCGGTGGCGCCGCTGCCGATCACGACCACGCGCTTGCCGGCGTAGTCGAGGTCTTGCGGCCAGAACTGCGGATGGACGATCCGGCCCTGAAAAACCGCTTCGCCTTCGAAATGCGGCCGGTAGGCGTGCTCGTAATCGTAGTAGCCGCTGCACATGTGCAGGAAGCGGGTGCGCAGCAGCGTCGTCCCGCCCGTGCCGCCAAGCTGTACTTCGATCGTCCACAGCGCATCGAGGCTCGACCACGAAGCGCGCAGCACCTTGTGCCCGAAGCGGATGTGGCGCTCGATGCCGTGGCTGTGCGCCGTCTCGCGGATGTAGTTGCGGATCGACGGCCCGTCGGCGATGGCTTTCGCGTCCAGCCAGGGCTTGAAGCCGTAGCCGAGCGTGTACATGTCGGAGTCGGAGCGCACGCCGGGATAGCGGAACAGGTCCCAGGTGCCGCCAATGGCGGCGCGCGCCTCGAGGATGGCGTAGCGCTTGCCGGGGCAGCGCTCTTGCAGCATGACGGCCGCGCCGATGCCGGAAAGGCCGGCGCCGACGATCAGGACGTCGAACGGCGCCTCGTCCGGCGCCGAAGTAAGGGGTGGCATTGTGTCTCTTGGTTGTTTTTTTATATAGTGACACTGTACATTGTCACATTTTTTCTGACAAGTAAGTATGTCAAAATAGCGGCATGACCGTCGAAACGACCGCGCCGCGCGCATACCGCGGCGTCTCCTCCGAACAGCGCCGCGCCGAGCGGCGCGCCAAGCTGATCGCCGCGGCGATCGCCGTCTATGGCGAGCGCGGTTACCGCCAGGCCACCGTCAAGGCGGTGTGCGATACAGCCGGGCTCACCGAGCGCTATTTCTACGAATCCTTCGGCAACAGCGAGGAGCTGCTCGTGACCTCCTTCAATGCGGTGACCTATGCCGTGTTCGACGAGATTTCGCTGGCCGCCCGCGGCGCCGGGCGCGGGCGCATGAACCGCGCGCGCGCCATGCTCGACGCCTATTTCGGCGCGCTCCAGCGCGAACCCGCCTCGGCCCGCGTCTACCTGGTCGAGATCCGCGGCGTGAGCCGGGAAGTCGACAAGGCATTTGACGCCGCCCTGCGCGCGATCGGCGCCGAAGTGGCGCGCCAGATCGCCCCGGAGGGCGCCGCGCCCGACGAGTTGCTCCAGGCCGGCATCGTCGGCAGCGTGATGCACATCGCGCTGCGCTGGATCGGCAATGGCTACCAGCCGCCCCTGGAGCAGGTGACCGATGCCGCGCTGCGGCTGGGCATGGTGTTGGCGCGGCCGGCGCGCACGGCGACAAGGGCATAGGGCCGGCCGTGCGGATCGAACTCACCACCTTCATGCCGCGCGGGCTGCGCACCCGGCTGGCGCTGGCCTTTTCGCTGCTCTCGGTGATCCTGACCCTGGCCCTGCTTGGCCTGGTCGAGCGGCGCGCCATCGGCCAGCTCGAGACCCAGATCGGGGCCGGCCTGGCCGACCTCGCGGCCCAGACCTCCGACAAGCTCGAACGCGGCATGTTCGAGCGCTACCGCGAGGTCGAACTGATCGCCAGCCGGCCCATGCTGACCGACCCCGACTACGATGCCGCGCGCGTGGCCGAAGCCTTGCAGCGGGTGCAGGACAGCTATTCGTACTACGCATGGATCGGCGTCGTCGACCTGGCAGGCAAGGTCAAGGCCACCGGCAACGGCCTGCTGGTCGGGGCCGACGTATCGAAGCGGCCCTGGTTCCGCCAGGCCCTCGACGGCGGCTATGCCGGCGACGTGCACGAGGCGCTGCTGCTGGACAAACTGCTGCCGCCCCAGGCCGAGCCGCGCCGCTTCGTCGACGTCGCCTTTCCTTACCTGGATGCGGCTGGACGCGTGCAGGGCGTGCTCGGCGCCCACCTGTCGTGGAACTGGGCCCGCGACGTCGAGCGCTCGGTGATCGGTTCGGCCACGCGCGAGGCGCCGGTGCAGGCGCTGATCCTGAACGGCGAGGGGCGCGTCCTGCTCGGGCCCCCGGACCTTGCCGACAAGGTGCTCGCTCTCGACAGCTTCCGGCGCGCACGCACGGCGCGCCGTGGCGGCCACCTGGTCGAACGCTGGCCGGACGGCAGGCAGTATGTGGTCGGCTTCCAGCAGGGCGCCGGCCATGGCAATTATCCCGGGCTGGGCTGGGTCGTGCTGGTGCGCCAGGACGTGGCCCAGGCCTATGCGCCGGTGCGCGAAATGCGTGCGAACGTGATCTGGAGCGGCGCCGCGCTGGCCCTGCTGTTTTCGCTCGTCGGGGTCTGGGTCGCGCGCAGCATCACGCGGCCCCTGGCGCGCCTGGCGAACGCCGCCACCGCGCTACGCGAGGGAGCGATTGCGCCGATCCGGGCCCGGCCCGACGATTACGCCGAAGTGCGCGCCCTCGGCAGCGCGCTCAATGCGCTGGTATCGGACCTGGAGGCGCGGCGCGGCCAGCTCGAGCAGTTGAACAGCACGCTCGAGGAGCTGGTCGAGGCGCGAACGGTGGAGCTGCGCCGCGCGCTGGCCACCGTGCAGGTGAGCGAAGCGCGCATCCGGGCGATCGTCGAGACGGCGCAGGATGCCTTCATCGGCGTCGACCTGGCGGGGCGCATCGTCGACTGGAACCAGCAGGCCGAGTTGCTGCTCGGCTGGCGCCGCGAAGAAGCGATCGGGCAGAGCCTGGCCGACCTGATCATGCCGGCCCAGCTGCGCGAGGCGGCGGGCGGGGCGATGGACGATTTCGCCGGCGGCGCGCGCAGCCGACCGGAGCGCCGCGTCGAACGGGTCGTCGCCGACCGCCACGGCGCCGGGATCCCGGTCGAGATCAGTACCAGCCTCACCGGCCAGGGCGAGACGGCCGTGTTCAGCATCTTCCTGCGCGATATCACCGAACGCAAACGCATCGAGCAGGCGAAAAACGAGTTCGTCGGCACCGTGTCGCACGAACTGCGCACGCCGCTGACCTCGATCCGCGCCTCGCTCGCGCTGCTGGCCGACGGCGCCCTCGGGGCGCTGCCGCCGGACGTGCTGGAACTGGTCGAGATCGCGCACAACAACTGCATCCGCCTGCACCGCCTGGTCGACGACATGCTCGACATCCAGAAGATCGAGGCCGGCATGATGTCGTTCGAGCCGACGGTGCAGCCGGTGCTGCCGCTGGCGCGCGAAGCGATCCGCACCATGCACGGCATGGCGGGCGCCGCCGGCGTGTCGCTGGTGCTGGAGGGCGAAGCCGCGGCCGGCGCACTGACCGCCGCTTTCGATCACGACCGCATGACCCAGGTTCTGACGAACTTGCTGTCGAACGCGATCAAGGTCGCACCCAGGGGCAGCGCCGTCGTGCTGGGGCTGGCGCAGGACGCGCGCGGCGCCTGCCTGTCGGTGCGCGATGCGGGCCCGGGCATTGCGCCGGCGCTGCGCGAGCGCGTGTTCCAGCCTTTCGTGCAGATCGGGGAGGGCGCCATGGCGCCCCGGGGCGGCACCGGTCTGGGATTGGCGATCTGCAAGCGCATCGTCGAAGAACACGGCGGTTCGATTGCGATCGGCGACGCGCCGGGCGGCGGCGCCGTCTTCAGCGTGTGCTTGCCCTTGATGCCGGCAGCGCTGCCGGCCTGAAGGCGTTCACGCCATCAGCGTGGCCGCGGCCGCCAGCAATTCGCTCGGACTGAAGGGCTTGAGCATGTAGCGCTCGGCCCCTGCCGCCAGGCCCGCAGCCACCTCGGCTTGCTGGCCGTGGGCCGACAGCAACAGGATCCGGATCATGCTGGTGGCCGGGTCGGTTTTCAAGGCGCGGCACAGCGCCAGGCCGCTTTCGGCGCCGAGCGACACGTCGAGCACCATCAGGCGCGGCGGATCGGTGCGCACGATGGCCATGGCCTCGGCCACGCTGGCGGCGGTCTCGACCCGGCCCAGGGTAATCAAACTCAGGCGAATCAGGAGGCGCAGCTCGCGCTGGTCGTCCACTACCAGGATCGCATCACGCATCAATGGCTCCCGCAGCGGGCAGGCGGATCGTCAGCACGGTGCCTGCGCCAGGCGCCGACACCAGTTCGACGGCGGCGCCATGCGCATCCATGATTTCCTTGAAGATGGCCATGCCCAGTCCCGTGCCGGCGCCTTGCCGCTGGCCGCGCCAGAACGGCTCGAACAGGCGCCCCTGTTCGTCGGGCGTCATGCCGGGGCCGGCGTCGCGGATTTCCACCAGCACGGCCGGGGCCTCCGGCTGCGGCGCGGCCCATGCGCCGACAACCACCGCGCTGCCCGGGGCGGAATAACGCAGGCTGTTGTCGAGCGCATTGATCAGCGCCTGCGCCAGGCGCGGCGCGTCGGCCGCGACAGGCGGCAGGCCGGGTGCGAGCGTGAGCGCGATGCGTCCCTGCGGGTCAAGCGCGGCGACGCCGGCCAGCGCCTGCACCAGCAGGGCGTCGACCGGCGTGGGCGCGAGGCAGAGCGCCGCGCGCCCGCCGGATTCGATCCGGGCCAGGTCGAAGACCTGGCCAACCAGCGCCGACATCCGCTCGGCCTGGGCGTGGACGATTTCGAGCAGCTCGCGCGCTTCGGCCGGATCGAACTCGCGCTTGAGCAGCAGCTCGGTGAACCCGATGATGCTCGCCAGCGGCGTGCGTAATTCGTGCGCCGCCTGCGTGAAGGTCTGGTTTCTGCGCAGGCCGCCGGAAGGCTCGATCGGTGCAGGCATGGTCGCGTCGGTCAAGGGCGAAGTTCAGGCCGCGGCCGGCACGCCGATGGCCTGCTCGACGGCGCCGCGCAGCTGGCCGAAGGGCACCGGCTTGGGAAACACCGGAATCTCGCCCGGCAGGCCCATCGAATCGATGGTCTGGCGGTCCAGGCCGCTGACGACGATGATGGCCATGCTCGAGAGCAGGGGGTCGGCGCGCAGCGTGCGGATCATGCGAAAGCCGTCCATGCCGGGCATGCTCAGGTCGGTCACCAGGATGTCCGGGCGCTCCTGCCCGATGCGCAGCAAGGCCTCGAAGCCGTCCATGGCCGTGTTCACGGTGAGCGGCAGGCCCCAGCCGGCAATTTCGAGCTGGTACAGGCGCAGCAGGGTGCGGTCGTCGTCGACCAGCAGCAGCTTCCTGCCGGCCCGCGCGCCGCCGCCGGTGATTTCGCGCCGCTCGTTGACCAGCTTGTGCACCGAGACCATCGTGATGCGGCGGTGTCCGCCGGCGGTCTTCCAGGCCTGCAGCGCGCCGTTTTCGACCCAGAGCTGGACGGTGCGGTGCGAGACGCCGAGCAGGCGTGCGGCGTCCTTGGTGGAGCAGAAATCGGCGGCGTTGTAGGCGAGGTCGGTTTGGTCGTCAGGTCTTTGCATGGTCACGGTTCGTTCGGCGCCAGGCGCTGCGCGCTTGCGGGCGGGCGGCGCCGATGGTGAAATGGGAGCGGACATTGCCGCGCTAACAGGGCTATTATCGTCCAGAACGGTGTGCACTGTCTCGCCGGGCGTGCGCGAAGCTCAGCTTTGGGCCGCCTGGGCGCCAGGCGCAGCAGGTGCGAGGGGCGAATCGTTCAGCAGCGCGTCGACCAGCGCGGTCATGTGGCATACCTGGCGCCGGATCGTTTCGCTCGACTGGCGGATGCGCGCTTCGTTCGCGCCGGGCGGCGCCGGCGGCAAGGCGACCTGGCCGGTCACGTCGATGCAGCTGCAGAGTACGCCGCGCACGCCGCCTTGTGCGTCGCGCAGCGGGCTGTACGAAAAGGTGAACCAGGCCTGCTCGAGATAGCCGTAGCGCTCGAGGGTGGCCGGGTAGTTCTCGAACAGGGAGGACTCGCCGCCCAGCACGCGGCGCACCCAGGGGCCGAGCGCATCCCAGACTTCATGCCAGACTGCGGGGAAGGGCGAACCCAGGCTGTGGGCCTTGTAGCCCAGCATCGGCTCGTAGGCATCATTGAAGAACAGGGTCAGGTCCTCGCCCCAGATCAGAAAAGTCGGCAAAGGGGAAGCGAGAACAATCCCGAGGCTGGTGCACAGGGCGGGGTCCCAGCCGGCGATGGGCCCAAGCGGATGGTGCGACCAGTCGAGCTTGCCGATGCGCCGGCCAATCCGGCCGCCATTCGTCAGGAACCCGCATGGGTT
The DNA here is from genome assembly GCF_059134155.1 of Massilia sp. FBCC-B171. Taxonomy (NCBI): domain Bacteria; kingdom Pseudomonadati; phylum Pseudomonadota; class Betaproteobacteria; order Burkholderiales; family Oxalobacteraceae; genus Massilia; species Massilia sp. FBCC-B171. The sequence continues at coordinate 2,624,411 of NZ_CP101443.1, forward strand.
CTGGCTTTCTTTCACGCTGGCCTCGATCCGGGGAAACTCCGGATTCTACCGAAGTTGCCGAGAAACTAACGATTAAATATCGGGTCAAAGACGGGACAACCCCCAGCAGGGCCGATATTCCGGCGAAGTGGGGCCAGGCCAGCCGTATCGGTTTTAGCGATTCATGACTGGGGGCCTGCGATGTGCAGGAACCGCCCATCCGTTAAACCTGTCTAAATCTCGCAGCGTGACACTCCCTCCGACGACACCAACCCGAGGCGGACATGATGGGAACCCGATTAAGCGAGCTCGTCGAGCGTTACGGCGGACGACTGGAGGGCGATGCCGGCATCGAAGTCACGGCGATCACTCCGCTCGAGCGTGCCGGCGCCTCGGACATCAGTTTTCTCAGCAACAGCAAGCTGCGCGCGCTGGCCGCGCGCAGCCATGCCGCGGCGCTGATCCTCTCGCCTGCCGACGAACCCGAGGTGGCCGCCACCTTCGCGGGGGCGCGCATCGTCACCGCCAATCCCTATGCCTGGTTCGCCCGGGCGGCGCAGTACTTCGCGCAGTTTGTCGATGCGGCACGTTTGCCGCCGCCCGAACCGGGCATCCATCCGACGGCGGCAGTGCACCCCAGCGCGCAGGTCGATCCCACGGCCCATATCGGCGCCCACGTGACGGTCGAGGCAGGGGCTGTCATCAAGGCAGGGGCGGCCATCGATGCGGGCTGCTATATCGGGCTCGAGGCGCTCATCGGTGAAGGCACCCACCTGTTCGCCAACGTGACCTTCCATGCGCGCTGCATTATCGGGGCGCGCGGCATCATCCATTCCGGGGCGGTCATCGGCGGTGATGGTTTCGGCTTCGCCGTGGAAGACGGCGTCTACATCAAGATTCCGCAGACCGGCCGCGTCGTCATTGGCAACGACGCCGACATCGGTTCGAACACCACGGTCGACCGCGGCGCGCTCGACGATACCGTCATCGAAGACGGGGTCAAGCTCGACAACCAGATCCAGATCGGCCACAACTGCCACATCGGCGCCCACACGGCCATGGCCGGTTGCGTCGGCGTCGCCGGCAGCGCCAGGATCGGCCGGCATTGCACCTTCGGTGGCGCGGCCATGATCAACGGCCATATCGAGATCGTCGACAACGTGCATATCACGGCCGCTACGATGGTGCCGAACTCGATTACCGAACCCGGCCGGTACACGGGCTACTTCCCCGTTGCCAGGAATGCCGACTGGGAACGCGTCGCCGTCCTCGTGCGCAACCTGTCCAGCATGCGCGAGAAGGTCCGTGCGCTGGAGAAAGCGGTGAAAGCACTGGCTGAAGAAAAGGAAAAGCCTTAGACGCGCTTAGGCTCTTAGTCCCAGCCCTGTTCCGACTCTTTTTCATAGCTCTTCAGGTCGCGCGCGAACATCTCGTTGAGTTCATCGCGCGCGCGCTTGGACATCGAGGCGTACTGCTCGCGGTCCTTGTAGAAGGGATAGACGGCGTCGACGCTGGCCTTGTTATGCTCGCGGAATTTCAGCGTCGCTTCGCGCGCACGGTAGGCGCCGTAGCCGAGGTGGCACAAGGCGCGCCGTCCGAGCTGCAGGGCGGACTCGAAGGTTTCGCGCTCGATGATGGTGACGCCGCGGTCCATCAGCTGGTAGTAGTGGGTGACGTTGCGCGCCCGCGCCAGGATCGGCAGGTCGGGGAAATGCTCGCGCACGGCGTCGGCCAGGGCCAGGCTGTCCTCGATGTCGTCGATCGCCAGCACCAGGGCGCGCGCCTTGGCCGCGCCCGCCGCATGCAGCAGGTCGACCCGGGTAGCGTCGCCATAAAAGACTTTCCAGCCGAAGCGGCGCAGCAGTTCGATTTGGTCCGGGTCGTGGTCGAGCACCGTCAGCTTGATCCGGTTGGCGTTGAGCAGGCGCCCCACGATCTGTCCGAAGCGCCCGAAACCGGCGACAATCACGTGGCCCTCGTTGTCCTCGATGGCGTCGGCTTCGCGCAGGTTCTGGCCGTGGTAGCGGGGCTCCAGTACCTTGTCGTGCAGGAGCAGCAGGAGCGGCGTGGTGACCATCGACAGCGCCACCACCGCCACCAGGATCGAGCCCACCTCCGGCGTGAACACGCGCGCCGCGCCCGCCGCGCCAAACACCACAAAGGCGAATTCGCCGCCTTGCGAAAGCAGTGAGGCGAACAGCCAGCGCTGGCCGCGCGCAATCCCGAAGCGGAAGGACAGTGCGAACAGCACCGCCAGCTTCAGCACCAGGAAGGCCAGCACCAGGCCCAGGATCAGCAAGGGTTTCGAAAGGAAGACGCCGAAGTCGACCGACATCCCGACCGCGATGAAGAACAAGCCGAGCAGCAGGCCCTTGAACGGCTCGAGGTCCGTTTCCAGCGCATGCCGGTATTCGGAGTCGGCCAGCAGCACGCCGGCCATGAAGGCGCCCAGCGCCATCGACATGCCGACCCATTGCATCAACAGCGAAATGGCGATCACCAGCAAGAGCGCGAAGGCCGTGAAGATTTCGCGCATCTCGGACTTGGCGATGATGCGCAGTGCCGGGCGCATCAGGTAGCGGCCGGCCACGATCACGCCGACGATCACCGCGGCCAGGCGCGCAGCGCCCATCCAGCCTTCGCCGCCGTCGCCGCTGGCCGCGGCCACGCCCAGCACCGGCACCAGGGCGATCATCGGGATCGCGGCGATGTCCTGGAACAGCAGGATGGCGAAGCTGGCCTGGCCGGCGGGCGTGCCCATCAGGTTGCGCTCGCCGAGTGTGGCCAGCGCGATCGCGGTCGACGACAGCGACAGGCCGAGCGCGCCCACCAGCGCTACTGGCCAGGCGATCCCGGCCAGCAGGGCCGCGCCGAACAGGGCCCCGGCCACGCCCAGTACCTGGGCCGCGCCCCAGCCGAAGATCGGCCGGCGCATCGACCACAGGCGCGCCGGTTCCAGCTCCAGGCCGATCAGGAACAGCAGCAGCACGACCCCGAATTCGGAAAAATGCAGGATGGTCTCGACTTCGCGGATCAGTCCCAGGCCCCAGGGCCCGATCGCCATCCCGGCCAGCAGGTAGCCGAGCACGGCCCCCAGGCCCAGGCGCTTGGCCAGCGGCACGGCGAGCACCGCGGCGCCCAGGTAAACGACGGCGTTGGCCAGCAGGCTATCCTCCATGTGGGTTCTCTTTCGCGGGGGTGAGCAGGAAGGCTTCCAGGCGTGCGCGGAAGCTGGCGACGTGGCCGGCGATGGCGGCCTCGCTGGCGCCATTGGCGCCGTGCAGGATGTGCGGCGGCCACCAATGCATGCCGCACAGGAGCGCCGTCTGCTGGAAAGGCGGCAGGTAGGCGTCAAAGCTGCGGCCATGGCGCTCGCCGGCCTGGTAGGCGTCCTCGGGACTGCCGGTGGTCACGGCCAGCAGATAACCCTTGCCGCGCAGAGCGGTGGCGCCGGGACCGTAGGCCCAGCCGGCCACCAGCACGCTGTCGACCCATTCCTTGAGCAGGGACGGCATGCTGTACCAGCGGATCGGGTGCAGGAAGACAACCAGCTCGGCTTGTTCGAGCAGGGCCTGCTCGCGGGCGACGTCGATGTAGAAGTCGGGATAGGTCTCGTACAGGTCGTGCACCAGCACGCCCTCAAGCGCGCGCGCGGCATCGGCGAGCCTGCGGTTGATGCGCGAGCGGTGCGGCGCGGGATGGGCGTACAGGACCAGGATGCGTGGCGTGGGCATGGGAGGCGGGCGTCGTTGTCTTGCCTGATTGTACATGCCCGGACGGCGGCGGATGCGGGCCAAGGGCTTCACGCCAGGCGGGCATTGTTCGGGCCTCCGAGCATTTTTCCGCCGGTTTGGCCCGGCCGGACCGATATCGGGCTAAAATTCACGGTTGAAATTGTTCCAGTGCACTTACTTACCCTCCATACGGAACAGTCACTTGTCTACCTGTTCATCCGATATCACCTACCCATGCACAGTTCCAGGAAGTCACCGCCAGGCCGCTTGATCCGGGTCGTCATCGTCTGCGCCTTGCTCGCCGCCCTCGGTGCGGAAGGCGCGCGCTGGCTGCGCGCGGTGCCCTCGCTGTCGCTGCTGACCGCCGCCAATGCCGCCACGCCAGGCGGCGCGAGCCTGACCGAACTGTCGCGCGCGCTCATTCCGATGCCGGCCGCAACGCCCTCGGCGCATGCCAGCTCGCTGGCCACCGTCCATGGCGGCTTGCTGGCGGTCTGGTGGGCCGGCAGCCGCGAGAGCGGCCCGGATGTGAAAGTGTATGCCTCGCGTTCGCGCGGCGGCAAATGGAGCGCGCCCTGGGAAGTGGCGAGCCGCGACTCGCTGGGCCGCGCGCTCGGCTTCGGCGTGCGCCGGATCGGCAACCCGGTCGCCTGGACCGCGGCCGACGGCGCGGTCCACCTGTACGTGGTGGCCACGGGCCTGGGCGGCTGGGCCGCCTCGCGCATCGTGCACATGGTCTCGCGCGACGACGGCGCCAGTTTCAAGGTGCGCCGCCTGCTGCCGCTCTCGCCCCTTCTCAATACCAGCGTGCTGGTACGCACCTCGCCGGTGGCGCTGGCCGACGGCGGCTGGTGGCTGCCCGTGTACTTCGAACTTGGCATCAAATACCCGATGCTGCTGGCCTTCGACGCCCAGGGCGAGCCGACCCGCGTGAGCCGCATCGGCGCGCGCATGACGACGCTGCAGCCGGCCATCGTGCCGATGTCGGGCCTGGAGGTGCGTGCCTGGATGCGCGACGCGAGCGACGAGAAGCGCGTGCAGTATGCGCGCAGCCGCGACGGCGGCGCCAGCTGGGAAGACTTGCCGGCGCTCGACCTGCCGAACCACAGTACCTCGATCGCCGCGATCCGCCTCGCGAACGGCGACATCCTCATGCTGCACAACCACGTGCTCAAGAACGGCACGGCGCGCAACATCCTGCGCTTGTCGATCTCCTCGGACGGGCGCGTCTGGCGCACCCTGGACGATATCGTCAGCGGCAAGGCGGGCGACGAATTTTCGTATCCGTCGATGCACCAGGTGGGCGACGAACTGCACGTCACCTATACCCACCAGCGCGAAGCGATCGCCCACCACGCCTACCGCATCAATCTCGGAAAGGCGATGTGATGACCCTGCCTGAACTGGCCCTGCAGGCCGTCTACGGCCGCCTCGCCTGGGCCGTGGTGCTGGCCGCCTTGCTCATCGCCCTGTTGCCGCAGGCATGGCGCCGCTCGCGTGCGCTGGTGCCGGGGCTGCTGTGCGGCGCGGTCCTGGCCATGCTGCTGCCCGGCCCAGCCTCGCCGGCCTGGTGGCTGGGCCTGGCGCTCCAGTATCCGAGCGGCCTGCTGACTTTCCTGTGCCTGGTGTTCCTGCATGCGCGCTGGCTGGGCCGCCCGGCCGGCGCCGTGCTGCCGCTGCCGCTGCCGCTGGCGGCAACGCTGGCCCTGGCCGGCGCCGTGCTGTACCTGGACGCCATCGGCTATCTTGCGCTGGGCGTGTACTACGCCGGCTTTGGTCCCCTGGCCGCGCCCGTGCTGGCCGTGCTGGGCGTGGCCGGCTGCGCCCTGCTGCTGATGCGCGGGCAGGGCGGCCCGGGCTACGTGGCGCTGCTGTGCGCGCTGCTGCTGTTTTGCCTGCTGCGCCTGCCGACCGGGAACCTGTGGGATGCGCTGCTCGACCCGCTGCTGTGGGCCTGGGCGCTGGCCTCGCTGGCGCGGCGCGCGGTGCGCGGCCTGATGCCGGCGCGCGGGGCGGATCGGCACATTTTTATTAAGTAAGTAATCAAGTCAGTTCTCAAGCAAGGAGCATGTGCGTGACAAATAATAAGTGGTGGACCCATCCGGCTATTCTCATGGCGATCGCCATCAACGTCTTCGTCCTCGGCCTGGCCGTGGCCTGGTCCGGTCCCGATACCAAGGCGCTCTGGCGCCTGCTGGGCGAAGACGGCATCGTCGAATGGATGCAGTTCCTGTGCTTCGCCGTGATTGCGGTGATGCTCGGCTTCGTGTTCGTCGAGCGCCTGAAACAGCCGGGCACCTCGAAGTTCGAACTGCTGGCTCTCGGCGGCCTGTCGGCGCTGGTGGCGCTGGCGGCGCTCGAGGAAATCAGCTGGTTCCAGCGCGTGCTGGGCGTGGTCTCGCCGGAGTTTTTCGTGGCGAATAACCGCCAGGCCGAAACCAACCTGCACAACCTGGCCCTCGGCAGCGGCAGCCTGCACAAGACCGTGCTGCTGAAGCTGATCCTGGTGGCCGGCCTGACCCATAACCTGGTGCTGCCTTTCCTGGCGCGCAGCCGTCCCGGCCTCCGGCGCTGGATCGAGCAGATGGGCCTGTACTTGCCGCCGCTCGGCGCTTCGGTTGTCTACATCGTGCTGGTGGCGCTCTCGCACCTGCTGATCGAGCACCCGCGCAAGGGCGAGCTGGGCGAGATGTTCGGCGCCGTGCACTACCTGGCCACCGTGTTCTACGCCTATTACGTCGGCTTCAATTACGACAAGCCGGCGCTGTTCGCCGAGCCGGTCGCCAGCCGCCGCCTGTCGGTGCTGTTTGCCTGGGCCATGGGCTTCCTGCTGCTGGTGTCCTGGCTGCTCAGCGCCGGCGTCGGCGCGACCGGTGCCTGAGTTACTGCCCCTGCTTAGCGTGGCAGGGGCGCCTCGGGTGGCAGCAGCCCTTGCGCCACCAGCTCATTCCAGAACGCGGCAGGGATCGCAATCCCCATCAGCACGGCGTTGCGGCACAGGTGCTGCGGGCTGCTCGCGCCCGGGATGGTCGCCGCCACCACCGGGTGCGCCGCGCCGAACTGCAGCGCGGCGGCGGCCAGGACGACCCCGTGGCGCGCCGCCACCTGGCGCAGGCGTTCGCGCTGCGCGTGCTTCTCCGCACTGGCCGGCGCGTAGTCGTAGTGCTCGCCGCCCGCCAGAAACCCTGAATTGAACGGCCCTCCCAGCACCACCCTGGCGCCGCGCTGCGCGCACAGCGGGAACAGCTCGGCCAGCGGCGTCGTCTCCATCAGCGTGTAGCGCCCGGCCAGCAAAAAGATGTCGGGGTCGGAGGCCTGCAGCGCGCGCAGGCAGGGTTCGACCGTGTTCACGCCCATGCCCCAGGCCTTGATCACGCCTTCCTCGCGCAGTTTCACCAGCCCCTCGAACGCGCCATGCCTGCCGGCGGCGATCCCAACATGGTGCTCGAATTCGCCGCGGCTGAACTGGTCGGGCGAGAGGTCGTGCACGTAGACGATGTCGATGTGGCCGAGGGCCAGGCGCTGCAGGCTGTCTTCGACCGCGCGGCGCGCGCCGTCGGCGGTGTAATCGAGCACGCGCCGGAACGGCAGGGCGGAGACGAAGGGCGCGGCGATCTCGCCCGTGGATGCGGGCGCCAGCAGGCGGCCGACCTTGGTCGAGAGCGTGTATTCGTCGCGCGGACGATTGCGCAGCGCGCTGCCGAAGCGGTGTTCGGACAGGCCGGCGCCGTAGTGGGGCGCGGTATCGAAATAGCGGATGCCGGCTTCCCAGGCCGCATCGACCGTGCTGCGGGCCGCCTCGTCGCTGGTGGTGTGGTACATGTCGCCCAGGCCCGTGCCGCCAAGGCCCAGGCGCGTGATCGGTTGGTAGCGCTCGTTCATGGTGGGTCATCCCGTCTGTTGGCAAGGAGGATCATGATGCCCGCCGCGCCGCTTCGGCCGCGCACGCTTGACGTAAAAAAACCCGGGCAGCGCAAGCTGTCCGGGCCAGGTGCTCAGTGCCGGCACATGCCGGCTACCGGGCCAATCAGAAGTGGAAGACGACGCCGGCGGCGACCTTGGTCATTTCGCTGACCGGGACCGACAGTTCGACGCGGGCGCTGATGGCCGGCGAGAAGGCATAGCCCAGGCCGAGGCCGTAGACGACGCCATCATCGAGCTTGGCCGATTCCGAATCGCCTTCGAAGCGGGCCTTGACGCGGATGTCGTTGTAGCCGAGGCGGCCGAAGACGCTGAAGCCGTTCGAGAGTGGCAGGGTGCCGATGACCGACAGGTTGGTCTGGTTGAAGTCGATGTCGACCTTGTCGCCTTCGAAATCGATGTTGCCGCTGGCCAGGCGGTTATAGCCGGCTTCGATAGCGAGGTTCTGGTTGAACTTGTAGCCGACGAAGGCGCCGACGCCGGATTCGCTGCCAGCGTCTTCCAGCTTGGTCGTGCTGACTTCGGCGCCAGCGTAGAACTTCGTTGCTTGTTGGGCCATTGCCGACGACGATGCGATGACCAGGGCTGCTGCGATTGCGATTTGCTTGAACATGTTTATTACCTTGAGTGCGATTATTATTTAACTTATTGTCGACGGCAATGTTGCCGTACGGCATTATTATTGCATGCTTTACTTAAATTTACAATTCGGGTCGGAACACTTCCCCGTGGCCATTGCGGCGTCATTGCAAAACGCGTGCGCGGACACTGCGCAGGGACGAAAAAAAAGGGATGCGTTCGCATCCCGTTCTTCATGCCGCGGTGCTGCTTAGAAGCGGAAAGCGACGCCTGCGACCAGCTTGGTGGTGTCGCTGGCCGGCTTTTGCACTTCCAGGCGGCCGTGGACGATCGGGCTGAAGCTGTAACCCAGGCCGACGCCATACAGGACGCCCGAATCGTGCTCGCTGAAACCGCGTGCATCGGCATCGAATTCGACACGGTTGTAGCCGAGGCGGCCGTACAGGTCGAAGCCACTCGAGAGTGGCAGGCTGCCGAGCAGCGACAGGTCGACCTGGTCGATCGTCACATTGGTGGTGCCGAATTCGGTATCGGCCAGGCGGTGGTAGCCACCTTCGACCGCGAAGGCCGGGGTGAACTTGTAGCCGAAGAAGGCGCCGTAGCCGCCTTCGCGGTCGAAGCCTTCGATTTTGGTCGATGCGACGTCGATACCGGCGTAGAAGGGCTGCGGTTCGACCGCGAGGACTGAGGAAGATGCGGCGAAGAGGGCGGCGGCGGCGATTTGCTTGAACATGTCTGGTCTCTTATCGATAATGAATGAGGAGGCCGAACGCATGGCTTCGGCCGGGCGCGCATTATCGCATGCGAGGGTGGGCGCACGATTGAGAGGGGGCAGCGGTTGTTTGCCTGCCGGCGCCGGGGTGCAAATAATCTTTGCAGTTTGGGCTGCAGGTGCAAATATCCTTTGCACCTGCGTTTGCAGCGCCTAGATATGCAAGGCATGCCCCAGCGCGCGCAGCGCCGCTTCCTGCACGGCTTCTCCCAGCGTCGGGTGCGCGTGGATGGTGCCGGCGACGTCTTCCAGGCGTGCGCCCAGTTCGATCGAGTGGGAAAACGCGGTGGACAGTTCCGACACGCCGCGCCCGACCGCCTGCCAGCCGAGGATCAGGTGATTGTCGCGCCGCGCCACCACGCGGACAAAACCGTCCGTCGACTCGATCGTCATCGCGCGCCCGTTGGCGGCGAACGGGAAGTTGGCGGTGATCGCATCGATCCCGGCAGCTTGCGCCTCGCCCGGCACCATCCCGACCACGACCACTTCCGGATCGGTGAAGCACACCGCCGGCATGGCCGCCGGCGTGAAGTGGCGGCGTTTACCGGAGATGATCTCGGCCACCATCTCGCCTTGCGCCATGGCGCGGTGCGCCAGCATCGGCTCCCCGGCCAGGTCGCCGATGGCCCAGACATTGCGCATCGAGGTGCGGCACTGATCGTCGATTTTCACGGCGCGGCCATTCATGTCGAGCTGGAGCGATTCGAGCCCCCAGCCGGCAGCGCGCGGGCGGCGCCCGACGGCCACCAGCACGCGGTCGGTGGAGAGCACGATTTCCTCCCCGGTGGCTTCCTGCACGCGCACGCCGTCGCCGGCCGCGTTCAGGCCGAGTACCTTGGACCCCAGGCGCAGGTCGATGCCAAGCCGTTTCAAGCTTGCCGCCACCGGTTTGGTGAGTTCCGCGTCATACGCCGGCAGGATCCGGTCCGCGGCCTCGATCACGGTGACGTGGGCGCCCAGCTTGCGGTAGGCCGTGCCCAGCTCCAGGCCGATGTAGCCTGCGCCGACCACCACCAGCTGCTCGGGAATGGTGCCTGGTGATAGCGCTTCAGTGGAGGACACCACCATGCCCCCGAACGGCATGAAGGGCAGTTCCACCGCTTCCGAGCCGGCGGCCAGCAGCAGGTGCTCGCAGCGCACGCGCTGGAGTTCTCCGTCCGCGCCCTTGACCTCGACCGTCTTGCCGTCGAGGATGCGCGCGAAACCCTGGATCACCTGCACGTCGTTCTTTTTCAGCAGCGTGCCGACGCCGCCGGTCAGGCGTTTGACGATGCCGTCCTTCCAGCCGACGGTACGGGTGACGTCGATCGAAGGCGCGGCGGCCGAAATGCCGAGCGGGGAATCGCCGGCGTAGTGCTGCGCTTTCTCGAATTCCTCGGCCGCGTGGATCAGCGCCTTGGAAGGAATGCAGCCGATGTTCAGGCAGGTGCCGCCCAGCGGGCCGGCTTCGACCAGGATGGTGGGGATGCCGAGCTGGCCGGCGCGGATGGCGGCCACATAGCCGCCGGGGCCGCCGCCGATCACGAGCAGGGTAGTGGTGATGGGATTCATCGGTTCACTCCACGAACAGGGTTGCCGGACACTCGAGGTAGCCGCGGATGGTCTGGATGAATTCCGCCGCCACCATGCCGTCGATGACGCGGTGGTCGAAACTCGAGGACAGGTTCATCAGCTTGCGCGCCACCATCGCGCCGTCCTTGATGACGGGACGGTCGATGATGCGGTTCACGCCGATGATCGCCACTTCCGGACGGTTGATCACGGGCGTGGTGACGATGCCGCCCAGCGCACCTAAACTGGTAATGGTGATCGTCGAACCCGAGAGCTCTTCGCGCAGGGCCTTGCCGCTGCGCGCCGCCTCGGCCAGGCGCGCCACCTCGGCCGCTGCCGACCATGGATCGCGCGCTTCGGCGTTGCGTACCACCGGCACCATCAGGCCGGCCTCGGTCTGGGCGGCGATGCCGAGGTGGACCGGGTTGTAGGTGGTGACGATATTCGCGTCGTCGTCGAAGCGCGCGTTCACCGAGGGATACCTGCGGATCGCCAGCACGACGGCGCGCATGATCAGGGGCAGGAGCGTGAGCTTCGGACGCTGGCCGGCGTAGCGGGCGTTCAACTGCACGCGCAGCGCTTCGAGTTCGGTGACGTCGACTTCCTCTACATAGGTGAAGTGCGGGATGCGGCGCTTGGCTTCGGCCATCTTCTCGGCGATCTTGCGGCGCATGCCGATCAGCGGCATGGCTTGCTCGCCTTCCAGCAGGGCGTAGCGGCGGTCGCCTTCGGCCGCCTTTTGCTGGCCGCGCGCCACGTGGGCGTCGAGGTCGGCGTGACTGATGCGTCCCGCCGGGCCGGAGCCGGTCACGAACTGCAACTCGATGCCCATGTCCCAGGCGCGCTGGCGCACGGCCGGAGCGGCCAGTGGCTTTTCGCCGGGCGCGCGGCCGTGGTGGGAGGGGGCCGGTGTGTGCGCACCGCCTTGCGTATAGCTCGGCGCCGCCGGCTTCGATGGCGCGGCCTGGGCCGGCGCCGCGGTCTCGGCGCTGGTCACCGTCGTGACGACCGTTTCCGGCTGGGCCACGGTAATCGGCGGGAATTCTTCCGCGGTGCCGGCGGTGGAATGTGCAGCTGCCTTGGCAGGGGCCGCGCCGGTCGTCTGGCGCGCCGCGCTGGTGTCGCCCTTGAAATTGCCGGCGCCTTCGACTTCGAGGCGGATCAGTTCCGCGCCGACGGCCATCGCTTCGCCCAGGTTGCCGCCCAGCGAAGTGACGGTGCCGTTCACGGGACTTGGAATTTCGACGGTCGCCTTGTCGGTCATGACGTCGGCCAGCACCTGGTCTTCCTTGACCGTGTCGCCCGGCTTGACGTGCCAGGCGACGACTTCGACTTCAGCGATGCCTTCACCGAGGTCGGGCATTTTAATGACGTGAATACCCATTTATTTCGCCTCCATCGCACGTTTGAACGCGGCGCCGACACGGTCGGGGCCGGGGAAGTAAGCCCATTCCTGCGCGTGCGGATACGGGGTGTCCCATCCGGCCACGCGCTCAATGGGCGCTTCCAGGTGATAGAAGCAGTGTTCCTGCACCAGCGAGACCAGTTCGGCGCCGAAGCCGCTGGTTTGCGTGGCTTCATGCACGACCACGCAGCGGCCGGTCTTCTTGACCGATTCGACGATGGTGTCCAGGTCGAGCGGCCACAGGGTGCGCAGGTCGATGATCTCGGCATCGATCCCGGTTTCCATGGCGGCCGCTTCCGACACCCAGACCATGGTGCCGTAGGTGATCACGGTCAGCTCGGCGCCGGGGCGGAAGATGGCGGCCTTGTCCAGCGGGACCGTGTAATAACCCTCCGGGACTTCGCCCATCGGGTGCTTGCCCCAGGAGACGACGGGACGGTCGTGGTGGCCGTCGAAGGGGCCGTTGTACAGGCGCTTCGGCTCGAGGAAGATGACCGGGTCGTCGTTCTCGATCGAGGCGATGAGCAAACCTTTCGCGTCGTAGGGGTTCGACGGCATCACCGTGCGCAGGCCGCAGACGTGGGTGAACATCGCCTCCGGGCTCTGGCTGTGGGTCTGGCCGCCGTAGATGCCGCCGCCGCAAGGCATGCGGATGGTGAGGGGAGCCGTGAAATCGCCCGCCGAGCGGTAGCGCAGGCGCGCCGCTTCCGAGACGATCTGGTCGGACGCCGGATAAAAATAATCGGCGAACTGGATCTCGATGACCGGGCGCAGGCCGTAGGCGCCCATGCCGACCGCGGTGCCGACGATGCCGCCTTCCGAGATCGGCGCATCGAACACGCGCGACCTGCCGTATTTTTCCTGCAGGCCGTCGGTGGCGCGGAACACGCCGCCGAAATAGCCGACGTCCTGGCCATACACCACGACATTGTCGTCGCGGCCGAGCATGACGTCCATCGCCGAACGCAGCGCCTGGATCATCGTCATCTGGGCCGTGCCCGTTCCCTTTGCCGGCTCGTTGGCCGGGTCTTTATCGCTATCGTCGCGCGCCATTCTCACACTCCCAATTGTTGACGTTGGCGGCGCAGGTGCTCGGGCATGTCTTTATAGACATCCTCGAACATCGACGCGGCACTCGGAACGCGGCCATCGGCCAGCGTGCCGTACTGTTCGGCTTCGCGCTGCGCGGCAAGCACTTCGGCTTCCAGGTCGGCCTGGACGCGTTCGTGCTCGTCGTCGGACCAGGCGCCGAGCTTGGTCAGGTGCTGCCGCAAGCGGGCGATCGGGTCGCCCAGCGGGAAGCGGCTCCAGTCGTCGGAGGGGCGGTAGCGCGACGGGTCGTCGGAAGTGGAGTGGGGGCCTGCGCGGTAGGTAACCCATTCGATCAGGGTCGGGCCCAGGTTGCTGCGGGCGCGTTCGGCGGCCCAGCAGGAGGCGGCGTACACCGCCAGGAAGTCGTTGCCGTCCACCCGCAGCGAGGCAATGCCCGCGCCGACGCCGCGCGCGGCAAAGGTCACGCTCTCGCCGCCGGCAATCGCCTGGAAGGTCGAGATCGCCCACTGGTTGTTGACGACGTTGATGATGCAGGGCGCGCGGTACACATGCGCGAACGTCAGCGCCGTGTGGAAGTCGGATTCCGCGGTGGCGCCGTCGCCGATCCAGGCCGAGGCGATTTTGGTGTCGCCCTTGATCGCCGAGGCCATGGCCCAGCCCACCGCCTGCGGCAGCTGGGTGGCGAGGTTGCCGGAGATGGAGAAGAAGCCTTTTGCCTTGACCGAGTACATGACCGGCAGCTGGCGGCCCTTCATCGGGTCGCGCTCGTTCGAGAGCAGCTGGCAGATCATGTCAACCATCGGATACTCGCGCGCCATCAGGATGCTTTGCTGGCGGTAGGTCGGGAAGCACATGTCGCCGTCCTTCAGGGCCATCGTCTGGGCCGTGCCGATGGCTTCTTCGCCGAGCGAGATCATGTAGAAGGACATCTTCTTCTGGCGCTGGCCGATGACCATGCGCGCATCGAAAATGCGGGTCTTCATCATGGTGCGCAGGCCGAAGCGCATTTGTTCGACGCTGATCTCGGGCGCCCACGGGCCGACGGCATTGCCGTCTTCGTCGAGGACGCGGATCAGCGAAGTGCACAGGTCGGCGGTGTCGCCGAAGAGGACGTCGATGTCGGGCCGGCGGACGGCGCCGGCGGGACTCATTTGTAAGTACGAAAAATCGGTCTTGCAACCCGGACGGCCGGTTGGCTCCGGGACATGCAGCGACAGAGGATTACCCTGGCTCATAATTCGCGTTCCCTTTGTAAGGTGATGTGCGGCAAGCTGAAATGATAAAGGGTGGGAGCCTGTGCACGGGCATTGCAGAGAAGTATTTTCGTGGTGCTTTGCAGCATTTCCGGGCGCCGGCGCTTGCACGAATGGTCGAGTGCGCGTATCGCCGCGTGGGCTCGGAGAGCCCACCCTACCGTGCGCGAATGACGTAGGGTGGGCTCTCCGAGCCCACGCGGTTGACCGTGAATGCGAGCTAAAAGCTAACACGCAGTCCCGAGCGCATCCGGAGCCAGGCCAAACGTACGCGCTTCAGCGCGCGGGGTTCGAGACCCACCCACCCCCCAGCGCCCGGTACAGCCCTACCAGGTTCTCAAGCTGTGTGCGCTGCAACGTAACCAGGTTGAGCCGCTATCAAAAACGTGCGCAAAGGTACGCGCCGCTCTCTTCCTGCCCCGAACCGTCTATATGGACGCCCCCCCTTTTGCAAGGTATTTTCAGCTTTGTTCAGACGAGGAAAGTCGCAGTTCTATATCCGGCCTTGCACGGCGGACGCCGCTGGCCCCGATGAAATCCGCTGACCCACGCCTCATTCCTGCTGCGGGCTGTTAGCCCAGACGGTTCGTCAGGCTTGATGGGTCCTGGTCTAACCTGTCTGTCATCGCTGTCTACACCTGTCGCAACTGGTGACGTGCCATCCTTTCAAAAAATCGATTCGTCTCACGTCGTTGCCGCTGCCTGCGGCATCGAGCTGACATATTCCTTGTCGTACTTGCGCCCGTGGGCCAGCATCGCCCAGATCGTGCGCGCGATCTTGTTGGCCACGGCCACGACGACCACGTTGTATGGCCGTCGCGCGCTGATCTGCTGCAGCCACGGACTCGGTGTTTTGCTGTGCTCGACCACCGACCGCGCGCCGTTTATGATCATCTTGCGCAGGTAGGTGTCGCCACGCTTGCTCATGCCCAGCAACTTCACCTTGCCCCCGCTCCCGGTCTGGCCAGGTATCAGGCCGACATAGGCCGCAAACTCACGGCCAGACCGGAACGCCTTGGCGTCGCCCATGGTGGCCACCGCCGCGGTAGCGGTGATCAAGCCGACACCTGGGATGTCGGCGATGGCCTTCGCGGCGGAGTCCTGGCGCATCCATCCCTGCAACGATCGCTCGATATTGGCCATCCGCTCGTCCAGCCGGGCCACTTCGTTCCACTGGTCGCGCAGCGCATCGATCAGCGGCGCCGGCAGCCGTTCCGCCAGCCGTTCGAGCGCCTCTTTTATGCCCTCGTCGAACGATTTTCGTCCCTTCCCGAACACTTCGCCGTATTCCGCCAGCAGGCCGCGCAACGCGTTGATCGTCGCCGTACGCGCCTTCACCAGGCCTTCGCGGATGCGGTGCAGTGCCAGGATCGCCTGTTGGCCTTCGGTCTTGACCGCCACAGCTTTTATGCCCGGCTGCTGCACGGCCAGGTAGATTGCATAAACGTCGGCCGCGTCGTTCTTGTTCCCGCAGACGAACGCCTTGACCATTTTGCCGCCCATCAGCTTCACTTCGTGTCCCATCTCCTGGAGCTGGCGCGCCCAATGCTGGGACCCGCCGCATGCTTCCATCCCGATCAGGCAGGGCGCGCGGTTGGCGAACCACTCCAGGAACTTTGCGCGCTTGATCTGCTTGTTGAACACCTCCCCGGTCCCCTTGTCTACCGTGTACACCTGGAACACGTTCTTGGCGATGTCGACACCGACCACCTGCTTGTCCGTCGCTTTCATGATCTGGCCCCTCCGGCTCAACGGGATAGCGGAATGCTTCCCCTGGAACAGCTTCAGATACCACCGGCTGCCGGTGGTTCACCCGTCAGCCAAACCTACCGACTCGCGGACTTCGCCTATGCGGTAGAGGTGGGGGCGTCCATTTCATTCTGCTGACCGTGTTCGTGCCCGACAGGCGTGACTTTCCCGCCTGCCGCCGGAACCATTCCGGCGGCAGTGCCCGGCGTTGCCGCCGGACTCGCCACGGGTAGCGCAGTGCACGCCGCAAGTGCGCCGGTTGCGAGCCGTTGTAGATTGATGGCCGCGTTCACATCACGGTCGTGCCGTACGCCGCAACTGCAGGTCCACGCGCGTTCGGCTAACGCCAGCGAACCATTTTTCTGGCTGCAGGCGCAGCACGGCTTGGTGCGCGAACGGTTGCGCGTGGGCGTCGTCTAGCTCCCCCGCGCCGCCGGCCCCAGGCCCCCCTGCAGGAGCTCGAGCGCGCGCCGCACCAGCGTGCGGCGCTGGGCCGCCGTCGCCCCGCGCAACGCCGCGCCGAGCATGCCGCAGACGAGCACCAGGTCGGCCGGGCGCAAGTCGGCGCGGCAGGTTTTATGTTTCAGGCCGAGCGCCAGCGGCGCGCGCAGCAGCCGCGCCAGGCGCTCGCGCGCGGCTTTCGCCGCCGGATGGCCCGGCTCGACGGCGCGCCAGTAATCGGCCAGGGCCGGGGCGGCGACGATCTGCAGGCTCACCCGCTCGACCAGCATGGCCAGGTCCTGGCCGGGGGCGGCTTCTTCGAGGGTAGACATGGCGCGGTCGAACAGGGCCTCGACCAGCGCGGCGCGGTCCGGGAAATTGCGGTAGAGGGTGGCGCGGCCGACGCCGGCCCGCGTGACCACCAGGTCAAGCGGGGCCGTGATGCCGCGTTCGGAGAAGACGGCATCAGCGGCATCGAGAATCTGGTCGCGGCGCAGCGCCGCATCGGAGCGCAGTTGGGTCATGTTGTGGACACCGTTGTCCGGTTCAATGCCCCAGAATACTGCGATGCGCCGCGCGTGGGCGCACGGGTGGGACTGGCCACCCGGCGCCGCTTCAGGCGATGACCGGACCCCGGCGCGCGGCCAGGCGCTGGCGCACCACATACCCGATGCACAAGGCCAGCAGCCACACCGGAATCAGGTAGACCGACACCCGCATCTGCGGCGTCAGGTACATGACCACCGTAATCCCGGCCAGGAAGGCCAGGCACAGCCAGTTCGCCAGCGGATAGAAGGGGCTCGGGAATAGCGTGCGCTTGCCCGCCTTGGCGGCGCGAAAACGCAGGTGCACGATCGAGATCGTGGCCCAGTTGATGATCAGGCCCGATACGGCCAGACCCATCATCAGCCCGAAGGCTTCGCCCGGCAGGAAGTAGTTCACGCCGATGCAGATGCCGGTGGCCACGGCCGAGACGCCCAGCGCCGCCAGCGGCACGCCGCTCCGGGTCAGCTTCATCAGGATGCGCGGCGCATTGCCCTGGGCCGCCAGGCCGTAGAGCATGCGCGTGTTGGCATACACGGCGCTGTTGTAGACCGACAGGGCGGCGGTCAGGACGACGATGTTCAATGCCGTGGCAACTGCGTTGCTGTTCAGGGCGGCGAAGATCAGCACGAAGGGGCTGCCGCCGCTGACGACTTTTTGCCACGGGAAGAGCGAGAGCAGGATGAACAGGGCGCCGACGTAGAAGATCAGCACGCGGTAGAGCGCCTGGTTGGTCGCGCGCGGGATCGAGCGCGCCGGGTCGTCGGCTTCGGCCGCCGTGATGCCGATCAGTTCCAGCCCGCCGAAGGAAAACATGATGACCGCCATCGCCATCACCAGGCCCGCGACGCCGTTCGGGAAGAAGCCGCCATGGCGCCACAGGTTGGCCACGCCCGCTTCCGGGCCGGCGGTGCCGGACAGGAGCAGGTAGCTGCCGAACAGGATCATGCCGATCACGGCGACGACCTTGATCACCGCGAACCAGAATTCGAGTTCGCCGAAGGCCTTCACGTTCAGCAGGCTGAAGGAATTAATGATGAGGAAGAAGGCCAGCGCCGACTGCCAGGCCGCCACGTCCGGGAACCAGTACTGGACATAGATGCCGACCGCCGACAGCTCGGCCATGCTCACCAGGATGTACATCACCCAGTAGTTCCAGCCCGTGACGAAGCCGGCCATGTGGCCGCCGTATTTGTCGGCGAAATAGCTCACCGACCCGGCGACCGGCTCCTCGACCACCAGTTCGGCCAGCTGGCGCATGATCAGGAAGGCGACCACGCCGGCCACGCCATAGCCGAGCAGCACCGAGGGGCCGGCCATCTGGATCGATTGAGCAAGCCCGAGGAAGAGGCCGGTGCCGATGGCGCCGCCAAGGGCGATCAGCTGGATGTGCCGGCTCTTGAGGCCGCGCTTGAGTTCTTGTTTGGGTTCTGACATGGCCGCCTGCCCGGTGTGCAAAAGTCAATGATTCTAATGCATATGGGCATTTGTGGGGTTGCGGCGAGCCTGCCCGGGGCTCAGGCTGCGTGCGGCAGGCCCAACCGGCGATTTGCCGGCGGCGCCACGTCGATCAGCTTCGGCCGCGGCAGGTCGAGCGCGCCCATCAGCGCAATGAAATCCTCGCGTGGCCGGTTCGCCAGGCGCGCATTGTGCTCGCGCTCCCAGCCGATCTTCGACACGCTTTGCCCGCGGTAGTCGTGTCCCGGCCAGACCCGGGTGGCGTCCGGCAGAACAAACAGCTTGCCGTGAGCACTGTCGTACAGCGCGCTGGCGCTGCCGCCCTGGAAGTCGGTGCGCCCGCAGCCGTCGATCAGCAGGGTGTCGCCCGTAAACAGGTTGCCGCGCCACAAGAAGCAGACGCTGCCCGCCGTATGGCCGGGCGTGTGCAGCACGGCGATCTCCTCGCCCCCGAAGGCGATCAGGTCGCCATCCTGCAGCTGCAGGTCGGCCGGGGCGATGCCGCAGCCGCTGGGCGCAGCGGCGCGTGCGCCGGTCAGGTCGCGCAGGCGCCCGCTGGACGTGACGTGGTCGGCATGGGCATGGGTCTCCAACGTAAAGGCCAGGCGCAGGCCGAGGCGGCGCAGGTGGGCCAGGTCGCGCTCGCAGTGCTGGTCGACCGGGTCGATGATGGCCGCTTCGCCGTTGGCGGCGGCCAGGATGTAAGTAAAGGTCGACGACTCGGCATCGAACAGCTGGATCGGGTTGACGTGCATGGGCTCCTCCTGCTTCTTGGAGCGCGAATTGTACGGCAGCCTTGCGCCCTCATGCGGGTTTGCCGCTCCCCGCGGCTATCCCCTCGAACAGGGAGAACAGCGCCATGCCGGCGACCATCGCGCCCGCGAACAGGAGCGGTTCGACCAGTCCCGTTCCCAGCGAGGCCAGCGCCGGCCCCGGGCAGAAGCCCGCCAGGCCCCAGCCGATGCCGAAAACGACGCTGCCCAGCACCAGCCGGCGGTCGACCACGCTGCTCGCCGGCAGCCGGATCGGCGCGCCCAGCACTGCAGTTGCGCGCGCACGCGCCAGGCGAAAGCCGAGCGCCGACACCATGATCGCGCCGCCCATCGTGAACAGCAGCGAGGGGTCCCAGCTGTCGGCCAGGTCGAGGAAACCCAGTACCTTGCCGGGATCGGTGAGGCCGGAGAGGATCAGGCCGAGCCCGAACAGGAGGCCGATGGCGAAGGCGGAAAAGAGAAACATGGCCAGGCTCAGGCGAACACGTGGCGTAGCAGGTAGACGGTGGCAAAGCCGGCCGCAACAAAAGTGCAGGTGGCGATGACAGACCGCTTCGACAGGCGCGCCATCCCGCACACGCCGTGGCCGCTGGTGCAGCCGCTGCCATAGCGCGTTCCCAGGCCCACCAGCAGGCCGGCCGCGACCAGCATGCCGTGGCTGGCCTCGATGTGCAGCACCGGCAGCGGCCGTACGGCGCCCCAGACGGCAGGCGCGAGCACGAGGCCGAGCAGGAACAGCGCGCGCCACGCAATGTCGCCCCGCACAGGGGGCAGCAGGCCGCCGAGGATGCCGCTGATGCCGCTGATGCGGCCGTTGAAAAGAATCAGGAGGGCGGCCGCCAGCCCGATCAGCATGCCCCCGGCAAGCGAAGTCCAGGGAGTGAACTGCATCCAGTCGATCGTCATGGCGTCCTCCTTGCGCGGCTAGCGCAGCTTGCCTAGCTGTTCGTCGACCCCGGCGCGCGAGATCTCGCCCATGTGGCGTGCCGCCAGCATACCGCGCCGGTCGTAAAACAGGGTAGTCGGGTAGCCGCCCACGTTCAGGCTGCGCGCGGCCGCGAGCTTCCTGTCGAGCAGCACGTTGCGGGGCGCGACGCCGGCTTGCTTCAGGTAGCGCTCGATGGTGGCCGCGTCCTCGCCGACGTTGAGGAAGACGAAGTCGACGCCGGGATTGGCCGCCTGCGCAGCGACCAGGGCCGGCATTTCGCGCCGGCATGGCGGGCACCAGGTAGCCCACAGGTTGATGACCACCGGCCGCCCCTGGGACCGGAACTGGGTGAGCTGCGCCGGGCCGCCGTCGAGCCGCTGCACGGCGAGGGCGGGCAGGGGCGCATTCGCCGGCTGGCTGGCCCGGAGCGCGAAGCCGGCGCCGGCCCAGACCAGCACGCCAGCCAGGGCCGCCGTCATCAAGGGCCGGCGCAGCGCCGGGTGCCGCCGCAAGTGCTCCAGGCCAACCACGCCGGCAACCAGCAGGCCGGCAAGGACGGTGAAGCCGCCGTCGCGGATGTCGAGCATGCCGAGCGGCGCGTCGCGGTAGGCGTCCCAGTGCTTGACCACGAAGGCGGCGCGCGCGGCGCCGAAGCCTGCCAGCGTCATCTGCCACAGGGCCGGCGAGGCATCGGCGCCGCGCCGGCGCAGCCAGAGCCAGGCAACGAGATTCGCCGCGCACAGCGCGGCAAGGGGCACCAGCACGCGCAGGGGCATGACCAGGGGCCCGAGGTTGATTGCATCCATGTACCGCTCTCCCGTTCAGTGAACGCGACTGTAGAGGGGTGAGATTAACTCAGCAGTATTAACGGAAGATTAAGAATGCCTAACAAAACCGTTCGACGTACGGCCCACAGATGAGAGCGCAAGCAAGCGAGAGGAACGCCTGGTGAATGTCAGCTTGCAAAGACGGCCGCCATGTTAATGCCAGAACTTTGGTCGTGTACCTCCAACATCGACCCAAGCGGACGGAAAGAATTCGTCTTGGATTATTGAGGGCCTCGTGTCACGTACCTACTATGGCGCTATACCGTCGCGGCCTCAATGAAGAAATTACACTTCTGTTTCGCATGGCTCGAATGTAACCACTATATGAAATTCGATGCACTAAGCATCAAATAATGACAAATTGTGATTATCGCTAAGAGCGAAACTTACCCAATTGTTCGTGCAGGATTTTATTGACAGTTGGAATTATTTTGCGGATTATTTAAGCACATTAAAACTTAACGTGACCCTATATGCACACGAGGTTAAACGTCTTGCCGATTTTCTGCGCTAACCTTGGATTGATAGCGAAAGTTATACCAATCTTAGCTTCTTTAGTGGCGTTATTGCCGCCCGCTTTGGCTCAGGACGTCACCTCGTTTGAGGAGCAACGAAAACTCATCCTCGCGCCGCGTGCTATTGCATCCATTGGCACCGATCTTTTTGGCGACACCACGAACTTCTACAATGGTGCGTTGGCCTTCAGGCAAACAGACGTCAGCCTTCCTGGAAATAATGCATTGCCCGTCATGGCAGGCCGCAGGATCGTCACAGGGGAGCGCGTTCAGAGCGGAAAGGCGTTTGGCCGTTGGGAACTCGATATTCCGCATATCCACGGCCTTTTCTCCAAGTCGTTTGGTTGGAAGGCTGCCGATGGCAGCACAGCACGCTGTAGCAAGTTCGGCGCCCCACCAATGGCGATGGGCACGAACGGCGGGTCGTATTGGAATTCGGACGAATTCTGGAAGGGGAATTATATTTATGTTCCAGGGCATGGCAATCAACGCCTGCTTAAACGTCACTCCAGCAATTCGCGTGTGCCGAGTCCGGCCGGAGATTACCCACTGGTCACGTCGAACTTGTGGGCGATCTCGTGTTTGTCGGTACTCAAGAACGCAGGAACGGGAAGCGATCCGGTAACGGAAGGCGAGGGCTTTCTCGCCATCTCGCCGGATGGCACACGGTACTATTTTGACTGGCTCGCCCGGTATCCAGCAGCAACCCTGCGGCGAGGAAGCGAAACGCCGGAGAGCGCTGTTGTATCGGCGAGCAAGTTATCGCTAGAAGAAGGAAGCGTGAGGCCGGAACCAGATGGCATTACGTCGTCCGATGAAACTACCGTGATTGTGGAGGCACCGGAGAATTCAACGTCCTTGATGGCCGCCACCAGCGCCACCCTGGCGCGTGATGAAATCTGGCTTCTGCCGTCCAAAGTGGTGGACCGTCATGGCAATACGGTCATTTACACATATGACCCGGCAAAGCCGCGCAATCTAACACGTATCGATGCCAGCGATGGGCGCGCTTTGGTGTTTTCTTACGTCCCTGATGGTAATAACGACGTAATCGAGACGGTTACCGACGGAAGCCGCACCTGGACCTATGGGTATCGGACTGATGGGATCTCGACAGCACTCAATCTCGACAGGGTAACGCTGCCGGACAACTCCGCATGGAACTTTGCCAATTTCTATAACCTGCTCCAGCAGGTCAACTATATCAACAATGGGGGCTGCTACGATGCGCCCCGGATCAGCACGAACGAGCTCGTTGGCAGCATCGTGCATCCGTCGGGAGCGACAGGCACGTTCACCTTGCGTCCTACCGTTCATGGCCGTTCATATATTGCGCTCGGTTGTACAGATGCTTCAGTGCCCCCTCCAGACGCACGCTTCTTCGCCACCGAGTCACTAGTGAGCAAAAAGCATATCCGGTCCCGGTCTGGACGCCTTGTCGTGGACAATCGATTACGGCCTGCCGAATGCAAGCTGGGCTGATTGCACCAACTGCCCGGATACGAAAACCGTCAGCGTGACCGACCCTGCCGGCCATACGACCCGCCATATCTTCGGGAACCGCAAAGACGTCAACGAGGGGCGTCTGCAGTCGCAGGAAATCGGGTGGGACGGCAGCGCCGCCTTACAGACCATTGCCAACACCTACAGCCCGTTTGGCGCAGGCCCGTATCCTGACTACGCCGGCTTCGGCAATCCAGGCGATGGGGGCGATCTCGGGATGGATATCCGCCCGGCGCCACTCAAGCAACGGATTATCACCCGGCAGGGGACTACCTTCACATGGGAAGCTGAATCGCCACGAGTTTACTAGACACTCGCGAGCCGCTTGAAATACTGCTTTTCATACTCGACCGGCGACAAATTATTGCTGAAGCTGTGCCGGCGCTTCGGATTGTAAAACATCTCGATGTAATCGAAGACATCCGTCCTTGCATCTTGCCGGGTGCCGTAAGTTTTGCGTCGGATTCGCTCCCGTTTCAAGAGCTGGAAGAAGCTCTCGGCAACGGCGTTATCGTGACAGTTCCCGCGTCGGCTCATGCTTTGCTGCAGATTGTGCTGGTCCAGAAAGTCGCGCCAGTCGTAGCTGCTGAATTGGCTGCCCTGATCGGAATGTACCATCACCGTATTCTTGGGTTGCCGCCGCCAGAGCGCCATCAAGAGCGCATTCATCGCCAGCTCGCGATCGATGCGTGAACTCATCGACCAGCCGACCACCTGACGCGAAAACAGGTCCAGTACAACGGCCAGATAGAGCCAGCCCTCGTAGGTACGGATGTACGTAATGTCCGTCACCCAGACGCGGTTGGGTTCCTGCACGTCAAATTGACGCTGAAGATGATTGGGCGCCACCAGCGAAGGCGCACCGCCGCGCTTGTATTTGCGCTTGGCGTAGCCGGTTTGTGAACGAATCCCGGCCGACCTCATGAGTCGGTGGACACGATTGACGCCGCATTGTTCACCGAGCTCGCGCAGATCGTCGCTGACTTTGCGGTAGCCGTACACGCTGCCGCTTTCCAGCCAGGACTCCTTGATGGGAACCAGGAGGCGCTTGTCTTCTTTGGCTCGTTTGCTTTCAGGGTTAAGGCGCCAGGCATAGAAACCGCTCGGATGCACCTCAAGCACTTTGCACAGCCGGCGCACCGGGAATTGGTCCTGTAACTGAGCAATTAAGGTGTACCTTACCCGGACGTCTTGGCAAAGTACACCGCGGCCTTTTTCAATATGTCACGCTCCTCCGTAACGCGCTTGAGCTCGGCCTTCAGGCGCCGCATCTCGTCTGACTGAGCATCGACAGCCTTGCGCTCCGCCTCGGGCACGCCGTAGCGCTTTGTCCAGGCGTACAGGCTATGGATGCTGATCCCGAGCCGCGCCGCTACTTCGCTCGCCGGGTGACCGCCCTGCGCCACCTGCTTGACCGCTGCAATCTTGAATTCTTCTGTGTACCGCTTACCGCTCATATCTTCTCCTTGTGCCCGATATTATGGCTCAGGAGTGTCTACGATAGTCGTGGCGATTCAAGCGAACGAATTCGATACCTATGCTAAACCAACGAAGGTCACGCGAAGCAGTAGCCTCGGACATACCCGTACCGAAATCACGGAGTACGACAATAACGAGACAAAGTGGGTCCTGGGGCGGGTCAGCAAACTTACCGATGGCACCGGCAAGGTCATGCTGCTGAACGAATACAACAGTAGTACGGCCAACCTGGAAAAGGTAAGCAAGTTCGGCAAGTTGCAGCAGACACTTGCTTACAATACTGATGGCACAGTCAAGTCGATCGCGGACGGGAAAAACCAGTCGACGCAGTTCTCCGATTACAAACGGGGAATAGCCCAGCGTATCGACTACGCTGACGGCACGTTCGAAAAAGCCGTCGTCAACGATATCGGCAAGATTACCTCGCTGACGAACGAAGTCGGATCGACGACGACGTTCGGCTACAAGGCCGGCAAGCTGGCGTCCATAGTCCATCCAGGCGGCGATACCGTGGCATGGAACGGCGTGACCTTGTCGCTCAGCCAGATTGCACAACAGGAGTACGATCTCGGACCTGGCCATTGGAAGCAGACCGTCACGACCGGCGGCGCCGAGGACGTAACGTATTTCGACGCCTTGTGGCGACCGGTCTACTCGGAGCGTTGGGATAGTGCCAACCGCAACAATACAGTTCGCTTTACCAGGCATTCGTACGACTTCAATGGCCGGGTGACATTTGAGTCGTACCCACAACGCAGCCAAGGTTCCCTGACGACCGGGAAGAGCTTCATCTACGACGCGCTTGGCAGACTCACAAGGACCGAAGCTGCAAGCGAACTCGGTAATCTGACTTCAAGCCATACCTACAGCAGCGGCTATACCTCCACAATCACCGATGCGCTCGGGCGCGTCTCCACCTATACCTACCAGGCGTTTGACGAACCGGTCGACAGTGCCATCGCTACGATCACCATGCCGACAGGCGTTACTGTTGCAATCGCCCGCGACGATTTCGGCAAACCGAGGTCGATCCAGCGAAGTGGAGCGAGCGGCAAAGTCACGCGTAGCTATGTCTACGATGACAGCGAACGGCTGTGCAAGACGGTCGAGCCCGAAACCGGTGCGACCTTGCAGGACTATGACGCCGCCAATAATGTCGTGTGGCGCGCTGGCGGCACCGATCTGTCGAAGGCACTGGCATGCGACCGCAGCACCGTTGCCGCCAGCCGCAAGGCAAGCCATCTCTACGACAAACGCAACCGCCTGACCGACACCACCTTCGGCGACGGCAGTCCTGCCATTGCACGCACTTACACGCTCGATGGCCTGCCGGAGACAGTCAACTCGAAAAACGCGAAGTGGACCTATACCTATAACAAGCGCCGTCTGCTCGAACGTGAAAGCTTGCTCTACGCGACAACCCCATACCAGATCGACCGCAGCTACGATGCCAACGGTTCACTGGCATCGCTGAAGTATCCGGGCGCCACTCAGGCAGTGTCCTACTCGCCAAACGCATTAGGCGAGCCGCAAATTGTCGGGTCGTATGCAACCAACATCTCCTACCATCCGAATGGTGCCATTGCCGGGTTCACCTACGGCAACGGCATCACCCGGGCAATGGCACAGAACATGCGTGGTCTGCCGGAGGTGGCGTCCGACGCGGGCATCCTGCACGAAACCTATACGTACGACGCCAACGGCAACGTACTCGGCATTCGCGACGCATATGGGGACAGCGCCACGCGCACCATGACCTACGACGCCCTGGACCGCCT
Source organism: Massilia sp. FBCC-B171 (assembly GCF_059134155.1). NCBI lineage: Bacteria > Pseudomonadati > Pseudomonadota > Betaproteobacteria > Burkholderiales > Oxalobacteraceae > Massilia > Massilia sp. FBCC-B171. The sequence goes on from NZ_CP101443.1 coordinate 2,650,652, forward strand.
CGAAACAGTAACGGCGCCAAACCTGTGGGGCAAGGCAACTTATGGCTACGATGCCCAGGACAACCTGGTTTCGAGCTCGATCACGGCGGGCGCCAATGCCCGCAGCGCCACGCACGCCATTGACGCAGCGACGAACCGCCTCGGATCGGTCACCAGCGGCCACCCCAGTTTCAACTTCAGCTATGGCTATGACGCGCAGGGAAACATCACCCAGCGGGGGAATCGCAGCTACGTGTTCGACATGGCCAACCGCATGTCCGCCGCCACCGGCTTGGCGACCTACGAATACGACGGCCATGGGCGCCGTGTCAGCGTGGTCGGTAACGATGGCGTGAACCGCATTCACGTCTACAGCCAGGACGGCCGCCTGCTTCACACTACCGCCGGCGCGAACAGTCCGACAAACTATATCTACCTGCACAACCACGTGATCGCGGAGGTGAAGTGATGCCGGCCTTGTTTCCCTTCGCCGTTTGGGCACGCCGCTGCCGGGGCGGGCTATCTGCGCTGCTCTCGCCTGTCATTCTCATCGCTTTGCTGCTGGCATTATTCACCGTCGGCACTGCCCATGCGCAATCGAAGTCGGGCGCCGCACTGCCAGCTGCCGAGTTACCGAGCCCGAACGGCATCACGCCACCGGGAGATGACCCGGCGCCGGCACCGCAGGACTATGCATACGCCGTCGGGATGTCCGCGCCGGCATCGATGGTGGCCGGCAGCACGGCCAACGTCACAGTCACGATGCGCAATGGCGGTACGACAACCTGGTCGGGTACTGTCAGCAACCCGTATTGGCTTGGCCTCGCCAATCCGCTCAATAGCTCGATATGGGGCGTATCACGGGTTCGCGTCGCCAATACTGTTGCGCCCAACGGTCAATCCACATTCGGCTTTACGATCACTGCGCCAACGACGCCGGGTAACTACAGCTTCGACTGGCGCATGCTGCGTCAGACAGGGACCTGGTTCGGCGAAACCGCGACCCACACCATTACCGTCACGCCCATTCCCGTTTACGATGCCCAGCTGACAGGTGCAACTGTGCCGGCCACGATGACGGCCGGCGGGATGTATAACGTGTCGCTGACGTTCAAGAATACAGGCAATGTAACTTGGACCCAGAACGAGAACTACCGCATTGGCTCAAACAGCCCGGTTGACAACGTCACCTTCGGCAACAACCGCCTCAACATGAACGTGGCCAGCGTGGCGCCTGGCCAGTCGGCAAGCTTCAGCTTCCCTGTGCAGGCGCCAGCCACCCCGGACACCTACCTGTTCGATTGGGGCATGCTGTGGGAATGGCATTTCCGCTTTGGTCAGACCAGTGCGGTCGCGGTCACGGTTGTTGCAGCGCCGCTGAAGCCGACGATTACGGTCACGCGCAATCTTTCGCCGATCGCTGAGCAAGCGTTTACGACCACCTGGAAGACGACCGACGCGAGTTCGGTAACGCGCGTTTGTACCGCATCGGGTAGCGGCTACACCGTCAATGAAGCGCTTGCCGTGAATGGCACGCGGACCGAAACCGCGCAAGTGGGCTGGGTCGGCTACCCGTCGAGCTGTACCTGGACCGCAAGCGGTGCAGGCGGCACGGTGTCGCACGTGGAGACCATGACGACACTACCAGCCGGCAGCGGTGTTACCTACATCCATACCGATGGGCTCGGAAGCCCAGTTGCGCGGACCAATACGATCGGAAAGGTGCTCAGCCGCACGCGCTACGAAGCTTACGGACAGGCGGCGCAGGGCACGGCGAAGACCATCGGGTTCACGGGGCACGTGAACGATGCGGATACGGGGCTGACGTACATGCAGCAGCGGTATTATGATCCCGTGGCGGGGAGGTTTTTGAGCATTGATCCGGTGGTGACGGATGCGAATACTGGTGGCAGCTTCAATCGATACGCGTATGCCAATAATAGTCCGTACAAGTATGTCGATCCGGATGGGAGAAATCCTGCCGCGATTCCGGCGGGTGTGGGGGGTACTCTTGTTTGCGGTCCTGTATGTGGTGGTATAGCAGCGGGAACCGTGCTCATTGGTGGAACGTATGCCGGCAAGAAGATTGTAGATTGGTGGAATTCTCGGTCAGAACCGAAAAGAAGTGATTCTACTGTGCCACCAGCTCCTGATACCTTAGTGGGTGAGCAAGGTGATAAGGCCGGCCCGGCGAAGAATGGTAAGCGCCATACTAGCGGCCCACTCACCCCCGAAAATGGAGGGACTGGTGACGCGAAGAAGGACTTTGACAAGCTTACAGGCGGCTCAGGTAAGGCACCGGATTCGTCAGATTCTCGTAGTCAATACCCGGCGTCCAAGTCGGTGATAACGGCATCTGGATTCGGCCAGATGGCAAAGATGGTCCACGAATCGAGATTCCTGCGGCTCCAGGAAAGCTTCCAGAAACACTACACTATCCTCCGGAGACGAAATGAAACGTCAATTGCAGTTTGATCTAAACGGTTTAAAATCGCTCAAAGCCATATTGGCGAATGGTATTAAGGCTTATTCGACGAATGCAGTCTTTACAGGCGGAATGGTCAACGTTATTTGGTTTTTCTTATGTAATGGTTCGATACTTCGTATTCAATCGAAAATGAATGACCTGACTGGGTGGGAAGAGGTCGGGACGTTGGTATTTCGCTTGGTTGGAGCAGACCAAAAAATTGCTGATCCAATCGAGTTGCCAAACTCATGGCGGTGCATTGCGTCTAGCGCAATGCTGGTAGTAGACGAATCTGAGTTTACTGCAGAAAGTGGTTTGGCTCTCCGAAATTGTTCTGGGGAGGAAATGATATTAGTATGCGGAGCCGACGTATGTGCTATACAAATTCAAGCACCATTTTATTCCGGTGATTTTTTACCTGAATATGATGTTGAAACATATATTCGGCGTTCTCTGGACTAGTCGCAGAGGCCAGATCTCAACAAAGGCCGCAGGCGTTTCCTTCGATGTTACTAAAACCAAGTATCCTTGATGGTGACGATGTGAGCGAGCTCAATGATTTGAAAATGGCATTCGAGAAGTTTGGGTTTGAAAAGCTAAACGGGGCCGTCGTTGTATCAAATAGTGATGTATGGTATCGACATCAGAAGAGCAATAATGTAGCAGAAGTCTTCGCTTACCTGAGCTATAAGCCACGTGCGAAAGCATATAACGTTGATATTGGCATTCTAAATCGCGCTGCTCATGAGTCAGTTAAGCAAGCATTTCCGCAAATCCAAAAGATCATGGATCCGGATTATTTCTCGATCCCCTTCTTAATGGAAAGGCCCTGTTGGAGTATGTTGGATGCGGGGCGCGCATTGAATTGGCCATCATTTTATGTGATTCCCAACCCAAAGAATCGGTCAGGTTGGCCCTCAATGTTTCAACTATTATGTGATGATTTTATAGCTCCATTGTTTCTTCAGGTTAAAACGCTCGAGGAACTTTTTAAGCTATTATGCCGAAGTGATCCTCCATTTGAATGGGAGGGCGATCAGACGTTGAGAATGAGTGAAATTATTGTTTTGGCAAAGGTAATCGGAATAAATCGTCGAGATCTTGATGGAAAACTTCGTTTGTTGCTGGGCTCGGCATCAATGCATGATGAAGATAAGAAGAAGTCTTTCCAAATAATTGAGTCACTTATGGAAATTTTCTGGAAATGGCGTTTCTGACCTCGTAAGATCTTTAGATTTACCGAAAAAACAATAGCGGGGTCAAGTTGAGAGGGTCCGGGTTCATGGGCATCCAAAAGAGAAGAGCGGGGTCAAGTCTGACATTCGGACTCGACCTACGGTCGGCCGATGGGAAACTACTTGAATCGATAAATAATAATTCGACGATTACCGTGCTAAATGGAAACGTTTTGAAATGAACCATTCAGAAAAATCCCGCAGATATGTCGTCACCCATCTTACTTGGTTGATCGAAGAGCCGACAAAAAACGCGACTGCTGGCTTAACAGCGTACCGCGCCGAGTTGGGAATTGATGATTTGTTCAGTATATTTGCAATGTTTTTGCAGCCTTCGGCCACGACAGGAAAGTGGGAGCGGGCCAAGATCTATGCGCTCGTTGAGGAAATGGAGGACCGACTTCCACCGATTGGCAAGCGGCTCGTGATTGCCGCTGGTGCGCGCCCCTTGGCATATGCTGATGTGGTCGCAGAAGACGGTTGAAAGCAAAAGCGGGCACCACGTTTACCTTCAACGTGACCGCGCCTAATGCCCCCGGCAGCTACCCTTACAGTGGGCATGCAGCGCGAAGGCTAGGGGTCGTTCGGACTAGGTACTAACGTCGCGATGATCAATGTCGTCGCGCCGCTGCCCTCGGTTATCAGTGTCGAAGTTGTCGGGATCAGAGTCCGACGCGCATGCAGCCACAGCTGAACCACAACGTTGCGGTAACGATGCGCAACAACAGCACTACAACCTAGGACCCAACAATGGGTAATCCGGGGTTTTTTTCATGCCCTATGCATTGGCAAGCAATAGCGCGTCGTTCAGCACATGCTTGAGATCGCAAACGTAGAATGGGGAATCCAGATGGCCGGCGATCAGGCCCCGATAATCAGGCATCAACGCAATTTTCCGGCTCAGGACAATCGGAAGCGTTGGCCGAAGACGTTTTGCGACCTTGATAAACGATTCGGTGGTCTGGCCGGATGGTTTTGTTAATGCAATTAAACAATCGACTTCCATCGCCCTGATGGCATAGAGCGCGCCATCGGGCTGCGCTGCGCCGATTGCGCGAAATCCAGCCATGCACACCATGTGGGCAACCGTCTTGCGTACGACGGGGTTCCTTTCAATAACCAGAATAGTCGTCATCATTGCCTCGTTTCAATATGCGCCTTGCTCGCTGCCATCGTCACGGCGTGTTCAAGCTCTATTGAATCATGATGCTCGGCATACCTGCCCGGTCCTTTAGCTGACGCAAGCGGTCGATGTAAATGTAGGTAAAGGAGTCAGGCGCGCTAGGCCGATTCCCCACGCACGCCATCCTCTTCGTCAGCCTGCGGTGCCGGCGGCAGGTGCGTCACCAGCAGCTGGTCGATCCGGTTCCCGTCCATGTCGACGACCTCGAAGCAGTACTCGCCCCAGTGCGCCTTTTCGGCCGCATGCGGAATGTAGCCGAGCTGGTAGAGCATGAAGCCGGCCAGGGTGTGATACGCACCGGCTTCCTCGTTCGGGAAGCGCATGTTTGTGCCCATCAGGTCGCGGAAGCGCTCCAGCCCCATGCTGCCGTCGAGCAGCCAGCTGCCGTCCTCGCGCTGCACCGCGTCCGGCGCGTCTTCCTCGCCGATCACCGAGACGTCGCCGACCAGCGCGCTCATCACGTCGGTCAGCGTGACCATGCCCTGGATGTCGCCGTATTCGTCGACGATCAGGGCGATCTCGGCCTTGTTCTTCTTGAACAGCTCGAGCAGGCCCATGGCGCTGACCGTCTCGGGCACGTACAGGATTTCCTGTACCGCCTTTTCGATGTTGATGGCGTCCAGGGTGCCCGCGCGCACGGCCTGGGACAGCAGGTCGCGGCAATGCACGAAGCCGATGATTTGCGAGCGGTCGCCGCGGCAGACCGGCATGCGGCTGTAGGGGCTGCAGGCGATGCGCGCCAGGTTGTCCTCGCGCGGGATCTCGAGGTCGACCAGCACCAGGTCGACGCGCGGCGTCATCAGGGACTTCAGGTGCTGGTCGTCCAGGCGCAGCGCGCGCGAGACGATGTCGTATTCGGTCTTCTCGAAGACGCCGGCGTCGGTGCTCGTCTTCATCATGCCGGTGATGTCTTCCTCGGTCGGCGCCTCTTCCTTGTGGCGGCCGATGCCGATCAGGGCGACGATGGCCTCGGTCCCCAGCGCCAGGATCTTCACGAATGGCGACATGATCGTCGAGAGCACGCGCAGAGGCGGTGCGATCAGCGTGGCCACCGCTTCCGGATAGGCCATGGCGATGCGTTTCGGGACCAGTTCGCCCAGGATGATCGAGGCGAAGGTGATGCAGACCACCACCAGGCCGAGCGCGGCCTCGTAGGCGTAGGGGGCGACCAGCGGTATCGTTTCGAAGCGCGGCACCAGGCGCGCCACCAGCGAGGCCTCGCCGAAGGCGCCGTTGAAGATGCTGATCAGGGTGATGCCGACCTGCACCGTGGAAAGGAAGTGGCTGGGTTCATCGGCCAGGTCGAGCGCGGCGCGGGCGCCCCGGCTGCCTTCGCCGGCGGATTTTTCGAGCCGCATGCGCTTGGCCGAGACCAGCGCCAGTTCCGACATCGCAAATACGCCATTCAGGAGGATCAGGAAAAGAATGATCAGGATGTCGGTCAGCATGGCAAGGCACGTTCAGCGCCGAATTCGATAATGAAATGGCATCATCGCATGTGCTGGCGAACTGGCCCCGCACTGGAGGGCGCGCCCGCACCCGTGTTCGACTGGTCACGCTGGTGTAGCGAGGCGATGCGCTCGCGAATCCAGGCATGCGTGCGCGCCGGAACGATGTGCGCCAGCGGCGTCGGAAACCGCAGGAAGCCATGCGGCGCTTCGGGCAGGACGTGCAGCTCGACCTCCGCCACCTCGCGCCAGCGCGCGGCCAGCAGTTCGGTGTCGTCGCACAAGGGATCGAGCGCGCCGCCCACCATCAGCGCCGGCGGCAGGCCCGAGAGGTTGCCATACAGCGGCGAGTGGGGTGCCATGCGCCGTTCTTCGTCAGTGCAGCCTGGCGTGAGCATGTGCAGCGCGGCCCGCAGGCCGGGGCCGTCGAGCACCAGGGTGTCGCGGCCGGCGGCGTGCACGCGCGCCGTGCCGCCGAGGTCGTACACGCCGTAGTACAGGATCGCGCCGGCGACCTGCGCCAGCAGGCGGGGCGCATCGCTCAGGCGCAGCAGGACGGTGGCGGCGAGGTGGGCGCCGGCCGACTCGCCCAGGAAGAACACGGGCAGGCCGCGCAAGTCGTCGATGCCGCCTTGCAAAAGCCAGCGCGCGGCCGCCAGGCAGTCTTCCATCGAGGCCTGCAGGGGCGCGCCCGGCAGCAGCCGGTAGTCGACCGCGACCACCGCCACCTGGCAAGCGTTTATCAGCGCCGCATTGTGCGGGTCGTCCAGGCGCGGGTTGCCGATCACCCAGCCGCCGCCGTGGACATCGAACACGACCGCGCGCACCGGGCCGGCCGGGCGCAGCACCCTGACCGGCACCTGCAGGCCGTCCGCCTCTGCCAGCGCCTGCGCGATGCGCACGCCGCGCCGCCGCAGCCGGCCATCGGCGCCGATCTGCGAGACCCGCAGCAAGGCCTGGACCAGTGCGGCCGTGAACCGGTTGGCGACCTTGAAGCGCGGCAGCCAGGCCAGCAGGCGGTTCAGGCGCCGCACTTGCAGCAGGGTCAGCTCATCGAGCGCGATTTTCGTCATGCGGGGCGGGGAAGGGCCGTTGTTGGCCCGGCGTCTTGATATAGTGGGTGCCATTCTAATAAGGATGGCGCCGGCGCGCCGTCCACCATGTCCATTGACGAAGAGACGCTTGCATGCCGACCCTGTTCCATCGCCTGGCGCTGGCCGCCGCCTTGCTGTGCGGCGGCGCCGTCCATGCCCAGAGCACGCCTGTCGCCGACCACCACCAGCACGTGTTCAGCGAGGAGATCATCAAGCTGCTCGGCCCGGATTCCGGCCTGAAGCCCCTGTCGGCGAAGGAACTGGTGCCGCTGCTGGACGCGGCCGGCGTGAAAAAGGCGGTGCTGCTGTCGACCGCCTACATGTACGGCAGCCCGCGGCGCGAGGTCGATGACGAATATGCGCGGGTGCGTGCGGAGAACGACTGGACGGCGGCGCAGGCCGCGCAGTTTCCTGGCCGCCTGATCGCTTTCTGCGGCATCAATCCGCTGAAGGACTATGCCCTGGATGAAATCAAACGCTGCGCCGGCCAGCCTGGCCTGAAGCATGGCATCAAGCTCCATCTCGGCAATTCCGACGTCCAGCTTGACCAGGACGCGCACCTGAAACGCCTGGCCGAGGAGTTTGCCGTGGCGAACCGGGAGAAGATGGCGATCCTGGTGCACATGCGCGCCAGCATCCGCAACAAGCGTCCCTATGGCGCGGCCGAGGCCCAGGCTTTTCTCGAGAAAGTCCTGCCGGCGGCGCCGCATGTGACGGTGCAGGTGGCGCATTTGGCCGGCACTGGCCCCGGCTTCGACGACCCGCCTTCGCGCGCGGTGTTGGCTACCCTGGCCGACGCGGCCGAGCGGCGCCTTCCCGCCACCCGCAACCTGTACTTCGATGTCGCTTCGATCGCGCAGAACGACACCACGCCGGCGGACGCCGCCGAGCTGGCGAAACGCCTGCGCCAGATTGGCCTGCACCGGGTGCTGTACGGGACCGATTCGGCACAGGGCGACAACCTGCGCCCACGCGAAGCCTGGGCGGCGTTTCGCAAGCTGCCGTTGACCGAGGCCGAGTTAAAACAGGTCGCTGGGAATGTCGCGCCGTATTTCAAATGAGCGACCATTCGTCGTAACAATGTGACATCGGTGTTGAAGATATTTTGCATTGCTGAGCAGCCCGCGCTAAGCTGCTCAGCTGTTTGTACTTGCAAGCGCCACATTATTCAGCAGATTTGCGACAACACCAGTCCGTGATCGGATTGTTGTTGCCGTACAGAAATCTTAGGGCTACACTCTGTTCTGTAACTGAAAAGGGCAAACTCCGCGAAAGCGGAGGACGCAAAGTCAACGGTCTAATGAGCCTCGCGGCTCGATGACGGCAGGACTGCCAGGCAATCGACAGCGCACAGCGAACCTCCATTCGCGGGCGCCGCCGTGACCAGCATTCCTGTGAAACCACCATTTACAGGATCTGCTCGCCATGAACTTCGCCTTCGACTCGCTTCCCTCGCGCAAAACCGCCGCCGCCCTTGCTTGTGCCAGCCTTGCGCTCGGTATCGCCAGTGCTGCCCACGCCGCGCCTGCGGGTGAGTTCGCGCGCGGCCGGATCCTGATCGAAGCGCGCGCCGGCCTCTCGGACGCCGAGCTCGACACAGTGGTCAAAGCGCATGGCGGCAAGCGCCGCAAGCTCGGCCAGAGCCGCATGCACGTCGTCGACCTGCCGCCTGGCCTCTCCGAAGAAGACGCGGTGGCGAAGCTGTCGCGCCGCGCCGAAATCAAGTTTGCCGAGCTCGACCGCAAAGTCAATGTGGCGATGGCCGTCAACGACCCCTACATCGGCAGCGCCTGGCACATCGGCAAGATCGGCGCCAGCACCGCCTGGGACAGCACCCAGGGCGGCGGCATCACGATCGCCGTGCTCGACACGGGCGTGAACCCAGCCCATCCGGACCTGAAAGACCGCCTCGTCGCCGGCTACAACGCCTACGACAACAACACCGTGACAAGCGACCTGTGCGGTCACGGTACGGCGGTGGCCGGCACGGCGGCCGCCAGCACGAACAATGCCATGGGCGTGGCCGGTGTCGCCGGCGCCGCCCGCATCATGCCGGTGCGCATCGCCTACAAGGATTCGACCGGCGCCTGTCCGGCCTACTTCAGCACCATCGCCAGCGGCATCACCTGGGCCGCCGACAACGGCGCGCGCATCGCCAATGTCAGCTATGTCGGTATCGCCGGCAGCGCCGCCGTGAAAAGCGCGGCGCGCTACATGAAGGGCAAGGGCGGCCTCGTCTTCATTTCTGCAGGCAACAACAACGTCGACGAAAACGTGACGGCTGACGACGCCTTCATCATCGTGTCCTCGACCGACAGTGCCGACAACAAGTCCAGCTTCTCGAGCTGGGGCAGCTTCGTCTCGCTGGCGGCTCCCGGCACCGGCATCTGGACCACCAACAATGCGCTCGGCTACTCTGCCTGGAACGGTACCTCGTTCGCCAGCCCGGTGAGCGCCGGCGTGGCCGGCCTGATGATGGCCGCGCGCCCCGACCTTTCGGCCGAGCAAATCGAAAAGCTGCTGTTCCAGACCTCGGTCGACCTCGGCGCCGCCGGGCGCGACCCGGTATTCGGCTACGGCCGCGTGAATGCCGCCGCGGCAGTGGCCGCCGCCCGTGTCCTGGTCAATACGGTCGACACGGTCGCGCCGCAGGCGGCGATCAGCGCGCCCCTGGGCAGCAGCACGGTCTCCGGTTCGGTGCCGGTGAGTGTCAATATTTCCGACAATGTCGGCGTGGTGCGCGTCGACCTGAAGGTCAACGGCACGACGGTGGCCACCGACAGCGCCGCGCCCTACAGCTTCAGCTGGAATTCGACGGGCGTCGTGAACGGCATGGCCTCCCTGGTCGCGGTGGCGTATGACGCCGCCGGCAACGCGGGTGCCTCCAACACGGTCGCGGTCAACGTCGTCAACGCCGTGCCGGTCGTGACGGCCGATACGGTCGCCCCGACGGTGAGCATCAACAATCCGGTGGCGGGCACGGTCAGCGGCACAGTTTCGGTTGCGGTCGCCGCCGCCGACAACGCCGGCGCCGCGGGCATCCGCACGGCGCTGTCGATCGACGGGAAAGTCGTGTCGAACGGGCAGGGCGGTTCGCTGTCGTACAGCTGGAATACGCGCAAGGTAGCGGCCGGCGCCCACACCATCTCGGTGACGGCGCGCGACGCAGCCGGCAATGCAACGACCCGCACGGTGGGCGTGACGGTGCGCTAAGCGTTTCTGCGGCAAAAAAAATGGCGCCCCCTAGTGGGCGCCATTTTTGTGTGCGTTACCGCAATCAGTCGCGACGTCGGCGCAGGGCCAGTCCGGCCAGGCCCGCGCCCAGCAGGGCCAGGGTTGCCGGCTCTGGTACTTCGCCACCGCCAGGATTTCCGCCGCCGTCTTCACCCGGCACCCAGGTCAGGTGGCTCAGGCGCCCGATGTTGCAGGGATCGTCGTTGCCTTCGCGGCAGTCGCCACCGGTGAGGAAGTTGACGTCGACGTTACTCCATGTCAGCTGCGTGAAGCTGGGCTCGTTTCGGAAAACATAGGTATCGAAGGCGGTCAGCCACACGTTGGGGTTATTCGGATTGCCCGGCGGCAGGCCGAATTTGAGCAGGAAATAGCCTGGAGTCTGGGGCGCCACATTGATCACCCACATCTGGGTGGCGACATCGAATGTTGCGACCGGCGACTCGTCCTTTTGCAGGTCGGCCAGCGTGAACGATCCGCCCGAGTACAGGTTGATCGCATCGAGCTCCGATTGCGCACCCGAATTGGCACTGGTGTACGACCCGATGATCACATCGGCGGCCGCGTTACCGGCGGCGAAACCAGCAGCTGCGATTGCGGCGATCAGGACGCTCTTCAATTTCAACTCTTTCATGGTATTCCCCATTTATTATAGTGGAGCCTGTTTTCATGCAACTTGCGTACCACGACCGCCAAGTGATTGATTCTTCTGTCAATACAGGTTTGGCTGAGCGCAACAACTGTTGAGTGTTGTAAAAAATATCGACACTTGGTAATTTGAACACCGCACGCCGCACGCAGGTGCAGAGCCCTGGCAACAAAAAAGATGGCGCCGAGGGCGCCATCTTTCATGGAGACAGGCCGCCCGCGAGGCGGCCTGCGTATCAAGCGCGGCGGCGGCGCAGGAGCATGCCGGCGAGACCTGCGCCCAGCAGCGCCAGCGAAGCTGGTTCCGGCACTTCGCCGCCGCCTGGCACACCGCCGCCATCCTTGGCGGCCACCCAGGTCACGTGGCTGAGACGGCCGATATTGCATGGGCCGTCGTTTTTCTTGTCCGTGCAATCGCCGCCGGTCAGGAAGTCGACGTCCTGGTTGCGCCAGACCAGCTCATTGAGTGCGTCCAGGTTCTTGAACACATAGCTGTCCCACGGCGTGTTGAACTTGTCTCCATTGCCCATGCCGAACTTGAGCAGGAAGTAGCCAGGCGTCTTGGGGGTGGTGGTCAGCACCCACAGGCTGCTGGCCGTGTCGAACTGGGCACCGCCGTTGCCGTCGATTTTGTTCAGGTCCGACTGGAGGAAGACGAGGCCGCTGGCGTCGTTGATCATGGCCAGCTCGGTCTTGCCGCCCGAATTGGCACTCTCGTATTTTGCCAGGTAGGTGTCGAGCGTCGGCGCCGCCATGGCGTTGCTTGCTGCAAAACCGGTTGCTGCGATTGCTGCGAACAGAATGCTTTTCAAATTCAGCGATTTCATGGGGACCCCTTCATATTGTTGTGTACTCATCCATTAGCAAGGGTCGTGCCATGCGGCATAAGTCATTGATTTTTATCAATATGGAGGTGTCTTAATTACAATGCTAATTTCGTCTTGTAAAGTTTTTCGACAGCAGACCGGACCGTTTTAACCGAGGACGGTGACGACCACCGTGCGCCTGTGCCCCTGGGTCCGGTGCTCCCACAAATAAATGCCCTGCCAGGTGCCGAGCAGCAGCCGACCATCCTTGATCGGAATGGCGATGCCGGTATCGGTCAGCACGTTGCGCACGTGGGCAGGCATGTCGTCCGGGCCTTCATCGGCATGGCGCCAGGCCGGGTCGCCATCCGGCGCCAGGCGCGCCATGGCGGTTTCCAGGTCGCGCCGCACGTCGGGGTCGGCGTTCTCGGTGATCGTCAGCGAGCAGCTGGTGTGCTGCACGAAGACCTGCACGATGCCGCAGGCGATGCTGGACGCCGCCACCACCTCGGCCACTTCGCGCGTAATGGACTGCGTGCCGCGGCCGCGTGTCTGGAACTGCAAGATCGCCTGGTGCGCCATGGCCGGGACTTAAGGCGTGGGCCGGAAGTTCTTGCGGATCCCGGCCCAGCAGTCCTGGTAGCCGCCCTGCAGCTGCGGCGAGGCCAGCGCGTGCGCGGTCGGGCAGAGCACGTGCTTGGTCTCGAACATGAAGGCCATCGTGTCGGCGACCTTGCCGGGCGTCGAGGTGTCGGCCTTGCTGGCCTTGTCGAAGGTGGCCGCGTCCGGGCCGTGCCCGCTCATGCAGTTGTGCAGGCTGGCGCCGCCGGGCACGAAGCCTTCGGCCTTGGCATCGTAGGCGCCGTGCACCAGGCCCATGAATTCGCTGGCGACATTGCGGTGGAACCAGGGCGGACGGAAGGTGTCTTCGGCCGCCAGCCAGCGCGGCGGGAAGATCACGAAGTCGAGGCTGTCGACGCCCGGCGTGTCCGAGGGCGACTGCAGCACCAGGAAGATCGACGGGTCCGGATGGTCGTAGCTGATCGAGCCGATGGCGTTGAAATGGCGCAGGTCGTATTTATAGGGCGCGTAATTGCCGTGCCAGGCAACGACGTCGAGCGGCGAATGCTTGATGCTGGCCGCCCACAGGTTGCCGCAGAACTTGGCCACCAGATGGAAATCGCCCTCGCGTTCCTCGTAGCGCGCCACGGGCGTGAGGAAGTCGCGCGGATTGGCCAGGCCGTTCGAGCCGATCGGGCCCAGGTCCGGCAGGCGCAGCAGGGCGCCGAAGTTCTCGCAGATATAGCCGCGTGCCTCGCCGTCGGGCAGGCTGACCTGGAAGCGGATGCCGCGCGGGATGACGGCGATTTCCTGCGGTTCGAGCGCGATCGTGCCCAGTTCCGTCGCGATCTCGAGGCGGCCCTGCTGCGGCACGATCAGCAGTTCGCCATCGGCCGAGTAGAAAAAGCGGTCCGTCATCGGCGCGTTGGCCGCGTACAGGTGGACCGCGCAGCCGCTCATGGACTCGGCCGACCCGTTGCCGGCCATCGTCACCCAGCCGTCGATGAAGTCGGTCGGCACGGCGGGCATGGGCAGGGGGCTCCAGCGCATCTGGTTCGGCGGCGGCGCGACCTCGCTGAAGTTGCCGACGATCCGGCGCCTGTCGATCTGCTCGAAATTGCCGTGCATGGCGGCGGGGCGAATGCGGTACAGCCAGGAACGGCGGTTGTGGCCGCGCGGGGCGGTGAAAGCGGTACCGGAAATCTGTTCGGCGTAGAGGCCATAAGCCGCTTGCTGCGGCGAATTGCGGTGCCGGGGCAGGGCGCCGGGCAGGGCTTCGGTGGCGAATTCGTTGCCGAAGCCGGACTGGTAGCCGGCGTCGGTCGTTGTGTGCTGGGTCATGCGGGTCTCCTCGCGGACGCGTTGTTTTTCTCGGATAGTTGCACTCTAAGTCAGGTGTGGATATTTTACGACGTGAATAGATGAATGTAGACTATTCATACCGTAAATAGTGGAGTACCCATGATCGAGCCGCATCAGATTGACCTGAACCTGCTGGCCGTGTTCCAGGAAGTCTACCGCGAACGCCAGATATCAAAAGCCGCGCGCCGCCTGGGCCTGTCGCAGTCGGCGGTCAGCAATGCGCTGGCGCGCCTGCGCCGCATTTTCGGCGACGAGCTGTTCGTGCGCACCGGGCAGGGCATGCAGCCCACGCCCTTTGCCGAAGGACTGGCCGAGCCGGTGGGCGCGGCGCTGGCCCAGGTGGCGCTGGCCCTGAACCGGCGCGGCGGCTTCGATCCGGCCACCAGCACGCGCCGCTTCACGATTGCCATGACGGATGTCGGCGAAGTGCATTTCATGCCGGCCCTGCTGGAACGCTGCCGCGCCGCTGCGCCCTTCTTGCAGATCAGCTCGCGCCGGGCGGGCAGCATCGCCCTGAAGGAAGAAATGGAAAGCGGGCGCGTCGACCTGGCGATTGGCCCCTTCGAGGACATTTCCGAAGCCTTGTACCAGCGCCTGCTGTTTCGCCAGCCCTATGTCAGCATGCTGCGCCGCGGCCATCCGCTCACCACCGGCAAGCTCGACCTGGCCCGCTTCGCCGCCGCCGAGCATCTGTTCGTCGATACCAGCGAGTCGCCCTACGACCGCATCAACGATCTGCTGGAAAAGGCCGGCGTCGGCGCCTCGACCCGTTTTCGGGTGCCGCACTTCACGGCCGTGCCCTATATCGTGCAGGCCAGCGACCTGGTGGTGACGGTGCCGCAAAAGCTGGCCGAACGCGCCGGCCCGCCGTTTGGCCTGGCCTGGATCACGCCGCCGCTGGCCTTGCCCACGCTGCAGACGAACATGTTCTGGCACCGGCGCTATAACCAGGATCCGGGCAACCAGTGGCTGCGTGCCCTGATCGCCGAAGCCTTCGCCGAGTAAGAGCGCCCAACAAAAACTCCATAGCTGCGTTGCAGCTCCTCGCCGTACAGTTGTACTGTCTTCGTCGCTGCGCCTTGCTATGAAGCTTTTGTTAGGCGCTCTAAAGTGTGGCGAAAATCCAAAGCGGGCCGCCGCCGTCCCTGAAGGATGTACGACTTTTCGATTGGCAAGCGTATGCTTGGCCGAACCGGATAGCCCTGACAGGAGATCGAGATGCGACTGAATCAATTCACGCGCGCGGCAACGGTTGCCGCTCTGACGTTCGGCCTCGGCAGTCCCTTCGCCCTGGCCGACGAGACCTGCAACTCCCCGTATATGTCGAACCTGATCAAGGGCCAGGAGGATTACCTCTACGTCTGGACCCTGGGCGTGAAGGGCATGGGCGACGGTTCCGACAAGCTCGTCACGCTCGACGCGAATCCCAAGTCGCCCAGCTTCGGCAAGGTGATCGCCCAGTTGTCGGTGGGCGGGCGCGGCGAAGCCCACCATGCGGGTTTCACCGACGACCGCCGCTTCCTGTGGGCGGGGGGCCTGGACGACAGCAAGATCTATATTTTCGACATCCACACCAATCCCGGCAAGCCGCGCCTGGTGAATACCATCGGCGACTTCGCCAAACGCTCGGGGCTGGTTGGCCCGCACACCTTCTATGCGATGCCCGGCAGGATGCTGATCGGCGCCCTGTCGAACGCGAAAGATAACGGCGGCACCACCGGCATTGCCCTGTACAACAACAAGGGCGACTTCCTGCGCAAGTACGACATGCCCGTCTCCAAAGGGGGCGACGGCTACGGCTATGACCTGGCGATCAATCCGGGCAGGAACGCCATGCTCAGTTCCAGCTTCACCGGCAAGCAGAACTACATGACGCCGCTCGGCACCCTGATCAAGGACCAGGGCGCGATGAAGCAGTTCGGCAACACGATGGTGGTGTGGAATTTGAAGACGATGCAGCCCGAGCAGGTGCTGAACGTGCCCGGCGCGCCGCTGGAAATCCGCTGGTCGCTCCATGAAGGCGACGACTGGGCCATTACCGCCACCGCGCTCACCTCGAAATTGTGGCTGGTGAAGAAGGACGCCAAGGGCCAATGGCAAGCCAGGGACGTCGCTGCGATCGGCGACCCGGCCAAGACGCCGCTGCCGGTCGACATCTCCATGCGCGCCGACGGCAAGGGCTTGTGGGTCAACACCTTCATG
This sequence comes from Massilia sp. FBCC-B171, assembly GCF_059134155.1. NCBI lineage: Bacteria > Pseudomonadati > Pseudomonadota > Betaproteobacteria > Burkholderiales > Oxalobacteraceae > Massilia > Massilia sp. FBCC-B171. Next base: position 2,666,868 of record NZ_CP101443.1, read on the forward strand.
GACGGCACCACCCGCTACTTTGACATCAGCAACCCGGAAGCGCCGCGCCAGACCTATGCCAAGAAGACGGGCTCGCAAGTGAACATGGTTTCGCAAAGCTGGGATGGCAAGCGCGTTTACGTGAGTTCCTCACTGCTGGCCAACTGGGACAAGGGCGGCGACGAGAACGAACAATTCGTCAAGCTGTTCGCCTGGGACGGCAAGGAGTTGCGCGAACAATGGAAAGCCGACTTCACCCAGCTCAAGCTCGGGCGGCCGCACCACATGAAGTTCGGCGCCAAAACCGGGCAGCAGGCGGCCTATGGCGGGGACGGCGCACGGGTGGCAGGGCGGTGAAGCGCAGCAAGCTTGTGCGCAGGGCAGGGCTCGGGGCAGCCCTGCTGGCGCTTGCGCTGGTCGCTCCGGTTAGCACGGCGGCAGATTCCCTGTCGGTGCCAAAGCTGGGCTTCGTGCCGCCCACGCCCGGCAGCTACCGGCTGGAGCGCATCATGCAGGCGCCCGACGGCATCGTGCTCGAGAGCGACGGCAGCCTGCGGCGCCTGGCCGAATTCACGACCGGCAAGATCACGCTGTTCTCCTTCATTTACACCTATTGCACCGACGCCAAAGGCTGCCCGCTGGCCTATGCCACCCTGCACAGCCTGAAAAGCAGCATCGAAGCAGATCCGGCCTTGCGCGGCAAGGTGCGTTTCGTCAGCATGAGTTTCGACCCGGAACACGATACGCCGGCGGCGATGCGTAGCTACGGCGGCGCCGAAGCGCGCGACCGGCGCGGCCTCGACTGGCATTTCCTGACCACCCGTAACGGCCGCGAACTGGCGCCAATGCTCGATGGGTTCGGCCAGGACGTGTCGGTAGCGCTGCAGCCGCCCGGCCAGCGCGTGCCGGTGCTGAGCCACATGCTGAAGGTCTACCTGTTAGATGCCACCGGACAGGTACGCGAGATCTATTCCACCTCCTACCTGCACCCAGCCGTGTTGCTGGGCGATGTCAAGACCCTGCTGCTCGAACAGCCCCGGCGCCCGGCCCGCTGAAAAAAAGGCGCTTCCCGCCGGCGCAGCGCCCGGGTATGCTCGCCTGGCGAGCGTGCCGATCCGACAATGTTGATACTGAAGCGGGGACCCAACTGGCGTATCATTGCGCTCGTCGCGCAGCCGCGCCGTGCCAGTCACGGCGCAGGCATGCGCAATTGTTCGGGCCTGGCGCGAAGACGCCGGCCGCACGGTTCCGCCTGGCGCCGCTCACGAGGCAAGCGCCGGCTGGAGGAGATCACTTGCATCACAAGGAAGACAAGGAAAACAAGATGGCTGACCTGTTTGAAAATCCAATGGGCCTGATGGGCTTCGAATTTGTCGAGTTCGCGTCACCAAAACCGGGCGTGCTCGAGCCGCTGTTCGAGAAGCTGGGCTTCACGAAGGTCGCAGTGCACCGCTCGAAGAATGTGGTGCTGTACCGCCAGGGCGAGATCAATTTCATCGTCAACAACGAACCGAAGAGCTACGCGGCCTACTTTGCCGCCGAGCACGGCCCGTCGGCCTGCGGCATGGCCTTCCGCGTCAAGGATTCGCACGCCGCCTACAAGCGCGCGCTGGAACTGGGCGCCCAGGCGGTCGAGATCCCGACCGGCCCGATGGAGCTGCGCCTGCCCGCCATCAAGGGCATCGGCGGCGCGCCGCTGTATTTGATCGACCGCTTCGAAGACGGCAAATCGATCTATGACATCGATTTCGAATTCCTGCCGAACGTCGAGCGCCGCCCGGTGGGCCATGGCCTGAAGATCATCGACCACCTGACCCACAATGTGTACCGCGGACGCATGTCCTTCTGGGCCGGCTTCTACGAAAAAATGTTCAACTTCCGCGAGATCCGCTACTTCGACATCAAGGGCGAGTACACCGGCCTGACCTCGAAGGCCATGACGGCCCCCGACGGCAAGATCCGCATTCCGTTGAACGAAGAGGGAAAAGCGGGCGGCGGCCAGATCGAGGAATTCCTGATGCAGTTCAACGGCGAGGGCATCCAGCACATCGCCTTGCTGTCGGAAGACCTGATGGCGACCGTCGACTCCCTGCGCGCCGCCGGCGTGCCCCTGATGAGCGCGCCGCCGGAAACGTATTACGAGATGCTCGAAGGCCGCATTCCCGGCCACGGCGAAAACCAGGGCGAACTGCAGACGCGTGGCCTGCTGCTCGACGGTAATGTAGTCGACGGCAAGCCGCGGCTGCTGCTGCAGATTTTCTCGGAAACGCAGTTGGGTCCGGTGTTCTTCGAATTCATCCAGCGCAAGGGCGATGATGGCTTCGGCGAAGGGAATTTCAAGGCGCTGTTCGAGTCGATCGAGCGCGATCAGGTCAAGCGTGGCGCGATCGGGCAAGCGGCCGCCGCGGCGTAAGTTTGTTGTAGCAGCGCAAACACCGACGCGCCGGAATACCCAGCGCATCGGTGGTTCATCTCAGCTGGCGTGCGGCGTCGTGCTCGCATTCTCCCAGGTCTTGCTAGCCGCCGGCTCCCCGCCCGGCTTCTTCACCAGGTGGCGCAGTGCGAACAGCGCGCTGGCCAGACCCACCACCGCCGCCGTCGTGCTGCCCGAGAAGCCCACGGCATGGCTCTTGGCCAGCTTGCCGGCTTTCGGCGCAATCAATTCCATGCGGCGCTTGGTCATTTGCGAACCGAGTTCGGACAGGCGCGCCTTGCTCATCAGGGTTTCGGCCTGCGGCAGCAGCGTCGTTTCCTCGTCCGCCACATGGTGGATCACGTCGCGCATCAATTCCAGCAAGACCTTGTCGTGACGCGGATCGGAAGCACTGGTGCGGCGCAGCTCGGCGATCATGCGGCGCATGTCGTCGTGCTCGGGTTCGGCCTTGTGGATGAAGGGCTCGCCCTTGTCGAGCTGGCGCATCACCGGATAGAACACTTCCTCTTCCAGCGTGGCGTGGATCTCGAGCGCGGTGCAGATGGTATCGGCCAGCGCTTTCTTGACGCTGGGCGACTTGTCCTTCGTGTACTGATGAAAGGTCACCATCACGTGCGAGTGATCGAAACGGATCATGTCGGTGATGGTCGGGCTCAGTTGGTTGAGTGAAAACATTTGGGTGTCCCTCCAGATTGGCGAATACATGAGATGCTAATTTGGCCATGGCGCGCACAACGTAGGAGATCAACGCGGCGCCGTGTCGGCATACGACGCGTTCGCGGCGGTCGAATTTCGCAGCCTTCAAAACAACTCTTCCGTAACCGAAAGTAGAATGTCCTGAAGGACAAGCGGGCGTGATTCCTATGTGAATTGTTTAATTGTTCGTCATTCTTGTCCTACACCGAGAAGGCCATGCTGCCCATTACGGGCCGCTTGTCCGACTGCGAAGATGAGTCTTGTTAGGCTGACGCCGCGATGCCGGGCAGCCGTATCGAGAGGGCGTGGCACGCTGATGCGTGAACGCTTGGCTTTCATCTATCGGAGGAGTCGGAATGGCGTCGGAAGACATCGAGGTGCTCAAGCAAATGCAGGCACGCACGCTGTCTAATCCGGCCGCGGATCCTCGGACCGGCGCCGAGCCCGGTCTCGACGCGGCCACGCCGAAGGGCGCGTCGGCCGTGAGCAAGGCTTGATGAACTGAGGCGGCGCGGGCGGCGGCATGGGCTTCTTCATTCACGCGCGCGCCGCCGTCGCCGCTATATTTGCTACCCTGCTGACACGCAGGGTAGCTCCGCTACGGCGGACAGAAGGGATCGTGGATGGAATCTGGAACACCGAAATTGCGCTGGACGGGTGCGTTGATGCGCATGTTCACCGTGCGCCGCGTCATCGGCCTGCTGATCTGCACCGCAGGCTGTTTGTTATTGCTGGGCTCTCTCGCCGAGCAAATCCTGAGTTCGAATCCGAAGATGCATGCCGCCTTGCTTGGCGGCGCGACCGCAGCCGCGGCCACCGCGCTGGGCACCTTGCCGGTCTTGTTTTCCCAGAATTTTTCGAAACGCACCTATGACGGCTTCCTCGGCTTCGGCGCCGGGGTGATGCTGGGCGCGACCGCGTTTTCGCTCGTTATTCCGGCCCTGGCCGCGGCGCGCTCGGCCGGCGCCGGTCCCTGGGAGGCAAGCCTGACGGCCGGCGCGGGCATCATGTTCGGCACCGGCGCCATCCTGCTGCTGAGCCGCGCGACGGCCCCGGCCCAGGTGCTCGCTTCCGATATCCACGGCAATTCGCTGCGCCGCGCCTGGCTGTTCGTCACCGCCGTCGCCCTGCACAATCTGCCAGAAGGCATGGCGATCGGGGTGGCCTATGCCGGCATCGACATCGAGAAAGCCCACTCGCTCACGACCGGGATTTCGATCCAGGACGTGCCGGAAGGGCTGGTCGTGGCACTGGCACTGCGCACGGTCGGCTACAGCCGCATGACCTCGGTGGGCATGGGCGTGCTGTCGGGCGTGATCGAGCCGGTGGCCGCCGCGTTTGGCGTGGCGCTGATCGGCATCTCGAGCGGCTTGCTGCCGTTTGCCCTGGCCGCTGCCGGCGGGGCGATGCTGTTCGTGATCGTCAACGACGTGATTCCGGAGATGCGCGAGAACGGCAACGGCACGTCGGCGGCCATCGCGCTGATCTTTGGCTTTGTTTTGATGACGGTGCTCGATACGGCGCTGGCCTGAGCAGTCGATAGCTCGGGAGCCGGTGCGGCGTGCAGGCTAACGCGTGGACACAGGTGTCCACCCTACAAATCAAAATGCCGCACAAACCAGCTGGAGGCCAGCGCCTCCACCTGCTCCAGTGCCCCCGGCTCTTCGAACAAATGCGTCGCCCCCGGCACGATCTCGAGCGACTTCTCGCAGCCCAGCGCCGCATACGCCTGCCGGTTCAAATCCAGCACCGCCCCGTCTTCGCCACCCACAATCAGCAAGGTCGGCGCGAGGACCTGCCTCAGCGCCGTACCCGCCAGGTCCGGCCGTCCACCGCGCGAGACCACCGCCGCAATCCCCGTGCCGCTGTCGGCAGCGACCCGCAAGGCGGCTGCCGCACCCGTGCTGGCGCCGAACAGTCCCAGGGGCAGGGCGGCCGTCAGGGGTTCGGTGGCGAGCCAGCTGGCCGCCGCATGCAGGCGCGAGCTGAGCACGTCGATGTCGAAGCGGTTGCGGTAGGCTTCGTCCTCTTCCAGCGTGAGCAGGTCCAGGAGCAGGGTGGCCACACCGGCGTCGCGCAGGCCGGCGGCCACCTGGTTGTTGCGCGGGCTGAAACGCCCGCTGCCGCTGCCGTGGGCGAACAGCACCACCCCGATGGGATCGAGCGGCAAGGCGAGCATGCCCTCGAGGCTGGCGGCGCCGGCGCGAATCTGGACGGGTTCCTCTCGTGTCATGGCTGCCTCCCCAAACTCGCTTAGACCCCCCGTAAAAAAGAAAAATCCGGGCAGACACGAGGTCTGGCCGGATTTGACGCAGTTACCGATAATTCCGGCAACTGCGAACCCTGCTATATAGAGACGCTTAGTCGCGGATCTCCAGCTTGCGGTTCAGGCTCAGCGCCGCCAGCGAGCCGACCGCGCCCGACAGCAGGTAGAGGCTGACGTAGCCGAGGCCAAAGTTCGCGCCCAGGCCGAGTGCGACCAGCGGTGCGAACGCGGCGCCGACCAGCCAGGCCAGGTCCGAGGTCAGGGCGGCGCCGGTGTAGCGGAAACGCGACGCGAAGTTCGAGGTCACCGCGCCCGCCGCCTGGCCGTAGGACAGGCCGAGCAGGCCGAAGCCGATCAGGATGAAGGCATTCTGGCCCGATTCGCCGCCTTCGAGCAGCATCGGCACGAAGGCCGAGAAGATGGCGATCATGGCGGCGAAGATGCCGAGCGTGGTGCGGCGGCCGATCTTGTCGGCGATCAGGCCCGACAGCAGGATGCAAACCGCGGCGACACCGGCGCCCCACATCTGGATGTACAGGAAGCCGGTGATCGGACGCGTGTCATACAGTTGAATCCACGACAACGGGAACACCGTCACCAGATGGAACAGGGCGTAGCTGGCCAGGGCGGCGAGGGCGCCGATGACGATGTTGGCGCCTTGCGTGCGGGCCAGTTCGCCGACCGGTGCCGGGTCGAGTTCGTGTGCGTCCAGCAGGCGCGAATATTCCGAGGTCGACACCAGGCGCAGGCGCGCGAACAGGGCGACGACGTTGATCGCGAAGGCCACGTAGAACGGATAGCGCCAGCCCCAGACCAGGAAATCGTCGCTCGAGAGATTGTTCAACATGTAAGCGAACAAGCCGGCGGCAATCAGGAATCCTAACGGTGCGCTCAATTGTCCGAGCATCGCATACCATCCACGCTTGTGCTCGGGCGCATTAAGTGCCAGCAAGGACGGCAGGCCGTCCCACGAACCGCCCTGGGCCACGCCCTGGGCGATGCGCATCAGGGACAGCAGGACGATCGAGGCGGAGCCGATCTGGGCATACGTTGGCAAAAAGGAAATGACGACGGTTGCCGTGCCCATCAGGAACAGGGCGATCGTCAGCTTGACCTCGCGGCTGAACCGTTCCTGGATCTTCATGAAGACGATGGTGCCGATCGGGCGCGCGATGAATGCGAACGCGAAAATCGTAAACGAGTAGAGTGTGCCTTCCAGCCGGTCAGCCCACGGGAAAAATACCGAGGGAAACACGAGCACCGAGGCAATCGCATAGACGAAGAAGTCGAAGTATTCGGAGGCGCGGCCGATGACCACGCCGACTGCGATTTCGCTCGGGGAAATGTGACCGTCCCGGGCATTGATGTTGCGTGCCCCGCTGTGCGGGGCAGATATTGGGGCAGCTCCTGCACCGTCGTGGCTATTTGTGCTCTGCATATTCTTAGTCTCCAGGTAAGTCGGCGGCCTTCAAGGTAGTCCCCTGGCCTGGGCAAGGGTGGGACAAAACGTCCAATGTGCAACGAAGGCCGATGGCATTACAGTAGCATGTTCTTATTCCCATGTAACGTTAGATACCTAGCATGATTCCTAAAATTGTCCGTCCCGGACTGTCATTACTCCTGCTTGCGGTGCTGACCGGCTGCAACACGGTGGTGATGAACCCCTCCGGCGATATCGCCAAGCAGCAGGCCGACCTCATCACGATCTCGGTTTTGCTCATGTTAATCATCATCATTCCGGTGATGCTCCTGACGGTCTTCTTCGCCTGGAAGTACCGAAAGGGCGCCAATGCGCGCTATGAGCCCGACTGGGATCACTCGACCAAGCTCGAACTGGTGATCTGGGGCGCGCCCCTGTTGATCATCATCGCGCTGGGCCTGATCACCTGGATCAGCACCCACAAGCTCGACCCCTACCGTCCGCTCGACCGCCTGGATGCGAACCGCCCGATCCCTGCCGGCACCAAGGTGCTGGAAGTGCAGGTCGTCTCGCTCGACTGGAAGTGGCTGTTCATCTATCCGGAGCAGGGCATCGCGACCGTGAATGAACTGGTGGCGCCGATCGACACCCCGATCCGCTTCAAGCTCACTTCGTCGACCGTGATGAATGCGTTCTACATCCCGACCCTGGCAGGCATGATCTATACGATGCCGGCGATGGAAACGACCCTGAACGCGGTAATCAACAAGCCCGGCGACTACAAGGGCATGTCCTCGAACTTCAGCGGCGACGGTTTCTCGCACATGAAGTTCGCCTTCAAGGGCACCAGCCAGGCCGATTTCGACACCTGGGTGAACAAGGTCAAGGCCAGCGGCAACACGCTCGGCCGCGCCGACTACCTGACGCTCGAAAAACCGTCGGAAAAAGAGCCGGTGCGCCATTACGGCACCGTGCAACCGTCGCTGTTCATGTCGATCGTGAACCGTTGCGTGGCCGAAGGCGCCGTCTGCATGAACCACCAGATGGCCATGGATGCGCAGCGCGTACGCAACGACATCGCCCTGAAGCAATTGCCGCAGGACGCCAAGCGTTCGGTCGCAAAAGCGGACGCCGCAGCCGAAGTGTGCGAAACCCCTACTAATATTGTGAAGAAGTAAACATGCAAGACTCATTTGACTTGACGAAGCTAATCTTCGGACGGCTCAGCTGGGACGCGATTCCGTTCCATGAGCCTATCCTGCTCGCTACCTTCGCAGGCGTCCTCGTCGGCGGAGCGGCCCTGATCGGCCTGATCTCCTACTTCCGCCTGTGGGGCACGCTGTGGCGCGACTGGATCACCAGTATCGACCACAAGAAAATCGGCATCATGTACATGATCCTGGGCCTGGTCATGTTCCTGCGCGGCTTTGCCGACGCACTCATGATGCGCGCCCAGCAAGCGCTCTCCTTCGGCGAGAACGCCGGCTTCCTGCCGCCGCACCACTACGACCAGGTCTTCACCGCCCACGGCGTGATCATGATCTTCTTCGTGGCGATGCCGTTCGTGACGGGCCTGATGAACTACGTCGTGCCGCTGCAGATCGGCGCCCGCGACGTGGCTTTCCCCTTCCTGAACAATTTCTCGTTCTGGATGACGACCATGGGCGCGGTGCTGGTCATGGCTTCGCTGTTCGTGGGTGAATTCGCGCGTACTGGCTGGCTGGCCTTCCCGCCGCTGTCGGGCATCCTGGCCAGTCCGGGTGTCGGCGTCGACTATTACATATGGTCATTGCAGATTGCGGGCGTCGGGACATTGTTATCAGGTGTCAACCTGATCGTCACCATCGTCAAGATGCGCGCTCCCGGCATGGACCTGATGAAGATGCCGGTGTTCACCTGGACTTCGCTGTGCACCAACATCCTGATCGTGATGTCCTTCCCGATCCTGACCGCCACCCTGGCGATGCTGGGCATGGACCGTCTGTTCGACACCAACTTCTTCACGAACGACAAGGGCGGCAACGCCATGCTGTACGTGAACCTGATCTGGATCTGGGGCCACCCGGAGGTCTACATCCTGATCCTGCCGGCCTTCGGCATCTTCTCGGAAGTCGTCTCGACCTTCTCGAGCAAGCGCCTGTTCGGCTATACCTCCATGGTCTATGCGACTGTCGTCATTATGGTGTTGTCATACCTTGTTTGGCTGCACCACTTCTTCACCATGGGTTCGGGGGCGAGCGTCAACGCGTTCTTCGGCATCACGACGATGATCATCTCGATCCCGACCGGCGCGAAGATCTTCAACTGGCTGTTTACGATGTACCGCGGCCGTATCCGCTTCGAGCTGCCAATGATGTGGACCGTGTCGTTCATGCTGACCTTCACCATCGGCGGCATGACCGGCGTGATGCTGGCGATCCCTGCGGCCGACTTCGTGCTGCACAACTCGCTGTTCCTGACTTCGCACTTCCATAACGTCATCATCGGCGGCGTGCTGTTCGGTCTGTTCGCGGGCTTTAACTACTGGTTCCCGAAGATGTTCGGCTTCAAGCTGAACAAATTCTGGGGTGTGGTCTCGTTCTGGCTGTGGTCGATCGGTTTCTGGGTCGCTTTCCTGCCGGGTTACATCCTGGGCTTCATGGGCGTGACCCGCCGTTCGAGCCACTTCGAAGATCCCGAGCTGCAGGGGCTGTTCATCGTCTCCTTCGTCGGCACGCTGATGATCGCCGGCGGTATCGCGGCCCTCCTGATGCAGATCTTCGTTTCCTGGCGCGACCGCAAGAAGAACGTCGACGTCACTGGCGACCCGTGGGATGGCCGTACGCTGGAGTGGGCGACCTCGTCGCCTCCCCCGGACTACAACTTCGCCTTCACCCCGCGCGTGGAAGACAACGACACCTTCGCCGACATGAAGAAGAATGGCTGGACCCGTCCGCTGACCGACTACGTCGCGATTCACATGCCGAAGAACACCTGGGCCGGTTTCGTGATCTCGGCACTGTCGATGGTGGTCGGTTTCGCGATCATCTGGCACATGTGGCTGCTGACCGGACTCGCCTTCGTGGCGACGATCGTGGCAACCATTGTCCACACGTTCAACTACAAGCGTGACTACTACATCTCGGCGGAAGAAGTGACCCGCACCGAGAATGCACGCACTAAATTGCTGGAAGCCCATGTCTGAAATTAACGCAACCATGACCGGCGCCCCGGGCGCCGACGCCGGCGCGCGCTACCACGTGCGCGAGCATCATCCGGAACACGGCACCATGCTCGGTTTCTGGATCTACCTGATGAGCGACTGCCTCATCTTCGCCAGCCTGTTCGCGACCTATGCCGTGTTGGGCCGCAGCTATGCCGGCGGTCCGTCGGGCGCCGAGCTGTTCGACCTGACCCTGGTCGGCATCAACACCGCCTTCCTGCTGGTGTCGTCGATCACCTTCGGCTTCGCGATGATCTCGGCCCAGGCGAAAAACCTGGCCAAAGCCCAGCTCTGGCTCGGCATCACCGGTATCCTCGGCGCCTGCTTCCTGGGCCTGGAACTGTATGAGTTCTACCACCTGATCCACGAAGGTGCCGGTCCTGCGCGCAGCGCCTTCCTGACGGCCTTCTTCTCGCTGGTCGGCACCCACGGCCTGCACGTGCTGTTCGGTATCGTCTGGCTGGTGACGCTGATGGTCCAGCTGGCAAAGCACGGCCTGTCGGTGGAAAACCTGCGCCGCATGGCCTGTCTGTCGCTGTTCTGGCACTTCCTGGACGTGGTCTGGGTCTTCGTCTTCACCTTTGTTTACCTGATGGGAACCCTGCCATGAGCGAACATCACAACCACGGCCACCACGCCGACCATGGCCACGGCCATGACGCACATGCAGTGCACTACAGCGCCAAGGATTACACGATCGGCTTCGTGCTGGCCGTGATCCTGACGGTGATCCCGTTCTGGCTCGTCATGGGCAATGTCCTCGACCCGTCGATGACGCGCTACGTGATCATGGGCTTTGCCGGCGTCCAGGTAGTCGTACACATGATCTATTTCCTGCACATGAACTCGAAGTCCGAGGGAGGCTGGAACATGATGGCGCTGATCCTGACCATCGTCCTGCTGGGCATCATCCTGGCCGGTTCGATCTGGGTCATGCACCACATGAACGCCAACATGATGCCCGGCATGGGCGACGCCGTGATGGGCGCTCCTGGCGGACACAGCGGTCACGAGATGCCGTAATGGACCGGCACGGTCCGGCAGCAAGCGAGTCGGCCATGCCGGCGCGCCCCCGCGGTTGGGTGCGCACCGTGCTGGCAGTCATCGGCCTGCTCCTGATCGTGCTGTTCGCGGGGCTGGGGACCTGGCAGGTGCAACGCCTGCAATGGAAACTGGCCCTGATCGAACGCGTGAACACGCGCGTTTCGGCGCCGCCGGTGGCGGCGCCCACGACTTCCGTTTCAAAAGAAGCCCACGAATACCGGCACGTACGTCTCGCCGGACACTTCCTCTACGAATACACGACCCCGGTGCAGGCACTGTCCGACCTGGGTGCCGGCTATTGGCTGGTCACGCCGCTGTGCACCGGGAATGGCATCGTCCTGGTCAACCGCGGCTTTGTGTCCGTCGAGGATGCGCGCGGCCGTTATCCGGCGCGCAAGGCGAGCGGCAATCCCTGCGCCGGGTCTGTCGGCGATGCGCATGCGCTCACCGGCTTGCTGCGCATCGCCGAACCGGGCGGCGGTTTCCTGCGCGAGAACGACCCTGCCAGGAACCGCTGGTTTTCGCGCGACGTGGCCGGCATTGCCGCCGCGCGCGGCCTGGGCGCGGTCGCCCCATACTTCGTCGATGCGGCGCGCGGGCAGGACCCGGCCGGCGCGCCCGACAAGCCCGTCGGCGGCCTGACCGTCATTTCCTTCCAAAACAATCACCTCGTGTATGCGATCACTTGGTATGCTCTTGCTGTGATGGTGCTTGGAGCCTGGGTGTTTGTCGCCCGGGCCGGCAACAGGGAAAACCGCAAGGCAAAGGACGATGGCAGTAAAGCTTGATCTACTAACAAAAATTACGCCGTCGATGGCGTCCTCGGCCGAGGCGAGCGTCGAATACGCGGCCGGCCACAAAAACATGCTGCAGCTCATCGAGCTGCGCTGGATCGCCGTCATCGGCCAGATCACCACGATCGCCGCGGCCATCCTGGTCTTCGACATCAACCTGCCGCTGGTGCACATGCTGCAGGTGCTGGCCTGCCTGATCGCCTTCAATATCGCCAGCCACCTGCGCTGGCACGAACGGCGTCCCGTCGCCAACAGCGAGCTGTTCATGGCCTTGCTGGTCGACGTGGCCACCTTGACCGTCCAGCTCTACCTGTCCGGCGGCACCACCAATCCCTTCGCCTTCCTGTATCTGCTGCAGATCATCATCTCGGCCGTGCTTCTCGAAGCTTGGTCGACCTGGACTATTGTTTTTATCACTCTCCTTTGCCTGGCCTTGCTGGCCGTTTTCGCCCAGCCGCTCGCGCTGCCCTTCGACCATGCGCGCGGCATCGCCAGCCTGTACGTGCAGGGCATGCTGCTGTGCTTTGCGATCAACGCCGCGCTGCTCGTGATTTTCATTTCGCGCATCAGCGCGACCCTGCGCAGCAAGGCCGCGCTGCTTGCCGATTTACGCCAGCGCGCCGCCGAGGAAGACCATATCGTGCGCATGGGCCTGCTGGCCTCGGGCGCGGCCCACGAGCTGGGTACGCCGCTGGCAACCCTGTCGGTGATCCTGGGCGACTGGAAGCGCATGCCTGAGTTCCGCGACAACCAGGACTTGCGCGAGGAAATCTCCGAGATGCAGACCCAGCTCCAGCGCTGCAAGTCCATCGTCAGCGGCATCCTGCTCTCGGCCGGCAGCGCGCGCGGCGAGTCGGCCGTCAGGACCACCATCCACACCTTCCTCGACGGCCTGGCCGAAGACTGGGAAGACAGCCGCAAGGTGGCCGGCTTCGAATACGAGAACCGCATTCTTGACGACATCCCGGTCGCCTTCGATTCGGCCCTCAAGCAAACCATCGACAACCTGCTCGACAACGCACTGGAAGCCTCGCCCGACTGGGTTCGTTTCGAGGCCAGCGTCGAGGAGGGCATGCTGCGCCTCGACGTGTTCGACAAAGGACCCGGCTTTGCGCCAGGCATGCTGGCCCAGTTCGGAAAACCCTACCAGTCGACCAAGACCCGGCCCGGCGCCGGCGTTGGCCTGTTCCTGGTGGTGAACGTGGCGCGTACCCTGGGCGGAAGCGTCATCGCGCGCAACCGCGAGGAGGGCGGGGCGGAGGTGAAGCTCACGATCCCGCTGGCCTCGATTGCGCTGAGCGGGGAGGGCGAGCATGTCTGAGACTGAAACGCCGGTCCTCCTGATCGTCGAGGACGACGACGCCTTTGCCCGCACCCTGGGCCGTTCCTTCGAGCGGCGCGGCTACCGCGTGCTGCACGCGCCTGGCTACGAAGAAGCGGCCGAGGTTTTGAAGGACAACGATCCCGGCTTCGCCGTGGTCGACCTAAAGTTAAAAGGCAATTCGTCGGGCCTGAACTGCGTGCAGCTGCTGCACGCGCACGACCCGGAGATGCTGATTGTGGTGCTGACCGGCTTTGCCAGCATCGGCACGGCGGTGGAGGCGATCAAGCTCGGGGCCTGCCAGTACCTGGCCAAGCCCTCGAACACCGACGACATCGAAGCGGCGTTCGGGCACGTGGCGGGCAGCGCCGACATCGAGGTGACGAACCGCTCGACCTCCATCAAGACGCTGGAGTGGGAGCATATCCATGCGGTGCTGGCCGAGACCGACTTCAATATTTCAGAGGCGGCCCGGCGCCTCGGCATGCATCGGCGCACGCTGGCGAGGAAGCTGGAGAAGCAGCGGGTGAAGTAGCACGAAGAGCAGACCCGTAGGGTGGGCGGCTATACCAGGCTGGAGGCGTGCCTCTTGCCTGGATGCCGCCCACGCGTTCAACCGCAATCTGACATCTCGCAACGCATCATCTGCCTGTTGAACGCGTGGGCGGCCCTAGCGCCGCTGGACCGTCAGCTGCATCGATCCAGCCGCCCACCTTACCGGTCTATGCGTTCTCTCACGGAAGAATGAGATTAACTCCTGCGCGCACGACATCCGTCTTCCGCGCGTCTGCTGTTTATTTCGGGCGATACAAAGCGCAGAGCTTGTTTCCATCCGGATCGCGCACATACGACAGGTGCAGCGCGCCCATCGCGCTTTCGCGCAGGCCCGGCGGGTCTTCGCAGGAGGTGCCGCCGTTGGCCACGGCGACGTCGTGGAATTCCTTCACCTGTTCGGGCGAGCTGCACTTGAAACCGATGGTGGCGCCGTTGGCGCAGCTCGCGGCCTCGCCGTTGATCGGCTCGGTGACGCCGAAGCTGTTGCCTTCGTGCCGGTAGAACAGGCGGGCGTGGCCGGTGGCGGACGTATTGCGGAAGGGCTCGCCCACGCCCAGCGTCGCCAGGACGGCATCGTAGAACTGCTTCGAGCGTTCGATATCGTTCGAACCGATCATCACATGACTGAACATTCTGTCTCCTCAATATAGGTGGTTGGTGTTATTGCAGCACCAGTATAGATCGAGAATTGCCAGAAACAAACCAGGGCAGGCGCCCTGGTGTTCAGGTGGTCATGCGCTGGAAGACTTCGCGCGCCGCGAGACCCCCGCCGCCGATCAGGAGGGTGAAATAGGCGATGGTCGCGATATTGCTGATGTGGCCCAGCAGCACGCAGACGCCGTCGCGCTGCAGGAGGCCGATGGCGAAGAACAGCAGGGCCACGGCCGGGAAGGTGTTGCTGAACGGGATCAGGCCGAAAGGCATCATCAACAGGACGGCGCCCAGGATCAGCGAGGCATTGTTCATGTGGGCGATCGGGCCTTCGGCGACCAGCCACTGAATGCGGTTCGGGCGGCTGACGCGCTCGATCTTCTGCAGCCAGGGCAGGGCCTTGCGCAGCAGCGGGCGCAGCTTGCGCGTGCCGATGACGCGGTGCCCGATGCGCGACGGCAGCCAGAGCTCGCGGCGCAGCAGGCGCGCGAGACCAATCAACAGGATGGCGGCGCCGAACACGGTCGACACGCCCGGGATCGAGACCGGAATCAGGAAGACCAGCGTCAGCAGGGCCGCCAGGATCAGGAGGCCGTCGTCGCCGACGCGGTGCACCAGTTCGGCCAGCGTGACGCCGGTGCGGGGCAGGGAGCGGACCAGCGTGCGCAGGCGCTGGGAGATGGGTTCACTGTGCATCGTGTCCTTGTTCGTGTCGTTATGCCGGGTGCGGGCGCACTTTTGCGCCGCGCAACATTATAGGCTGCGCGCCCGGTGAATTCGGAACGCTTGGGCAGGCAGTGTTGGATTTATGCCGCGTCAGAGTATCGCCAGCAGCTTGCGCACCGCCAGGTGCGCGTCCAGCCAGCCACTCTCGAGCAGTGTCAAGCGGCATTCGCTGCACTCCTCGAAGGGATTGCAGGCGTGGGGAAGTTCCAGGTAGTGCGAACCGATCACCGGCTTGGCGCCGTGGGCGTCGCGCGAGGAGGGGGCCTTGGCCGCACCGCCGGGAGCGTCGGGGGCGGCGCCGGGAACGATCCATTGCGCGAAGGGCGCGCTGTCCTTGCCATCCGGGACATACCAGCATTTGCGGGTCGGATTCCAGCGTGCGCCCAGTGCCTTGGCTTCGTCTTTTTCGGCGTAGGGGACCTTCAGGAGAATCATGCGGTGCTTTCGATGGAGCTGTCGGATCTGTGCCGCAGGGCGCGGCGTCCCGTATTGTAAGGGCAAGCGCCGCGACGGGGAATGGCAGGCGTGGCTGGCGCAGTGTTTTGCATCGACAGGGAGCCCGCGGCCTGATTACCCGGCCAGCTTGCTGAGCGCAAACGCCGCCAGAAAACCCAGCACCGTGATCAGGCCCGCGAAATCGTGGGCTTCGGCAAAGGCTTCGGGAATCATGGTATCGGCCAGCATGGCGAGGATGGCGCCGGCCGCAATCGCCGTGGTGGCGGCCACCATGGCCGGCGAGACGCTTTCGAACAGGGTGTAGCCGGCCAGCGCCGAGATGCCGGAGGCCAGCGCGATCGCGCCCCAGATGCCGAAGATGTAGGCGGCGCTGCGGCCCGCCTTCTTCATGCCGGCCGCGCTCGACAGGCCCTCTGGCAGGTTCGACAGGAAAATCGCCGACACCGCCACCAGGCTGACCTTGCCGCCGCCCAGCATCGACAGGCCGATCACGATCGACTCGGGAATGCCGTCGAGCAGGGCGCCCACCGCAATCGCGCGTCCGCTGCCGCCATGTTCCTGTTCGCTCGGCTGGCAGCCCGAACGCTTGCGGTGGCGCGCGCCGCCGTGGGCCAGCCACCAGTTGACCAGCGTATAGGCCAGGGCGCCGCCGAGAAAACCCAGCGCGGTGGCCTGGAAGCCGCCGGTGTGAAAGGCTTCCTCCATCAGCTCGAACGAGAGCGCGGAAATGAGCACGCCGCTGCCGAAGGCCATGGTCGCCGCCACCAGCCGCACCGGCAAGGCGAAGCGATAGCCGACGATCGCCCCGAGCAGCAGCGCGCCGCCCGCCACCAGCCCCCAACAGCCTGCCTGCAGCCACATCGGTATGTGTTCCATCGTTCCCCTTTCGATTTGGCAAAATGTTACGCTGAAACCGCTGAGCGGCCGCGTTCGCCTGCGGCGCTTGCCACAATCCTGACAGATTGCTGTGCTACATTTGCCACTTTTGCAAGGAGAAGCACATGATGTTCTCCCCACGAATCCGGCTTGCCGCCCTGGCGCCGGCCCTCCTGCTGGCCGGCTGCGCCAGCCTGGTGAGCGACCCCGGCCCGGACGACGTCGCTTTCGTCGTGCTTGGCGAAGACGGTGTTGCCAGCGCGCGCCTGATCACGGCGGCGGCAGCCTGCCCGCCGCTGATGGTCGACAACCGCGCCTTGCCGATGCGGGTGCGGGTGCCGAAGTCCGCCATCCCGGCGCGCCCAGGACAGCCCCACACGCCTCCTTCGAACGCGATGCTGACCTGCGAGGCGCCGATCGCCGCCGGCAGCGTCACGGCCAGCGTCGCCGGGCTGGACCTGCCGGTGCCGCGCAGCGAAGCCAGGCGCATCGTCGTCATCGGCGACACCGGCTGCCGCCTGAAGGGCCGCCAGGCGCAGGACTGCAAGGACCTGGCGCGCTTTCCCTTCGCGCGCGTGGCCGCCAGGGCTGCGGACTTTGCACCGGACCTGGTGATCCACGTCGGCGACTACCACTACCGCGAAGACCCGTGCCCGGCCGGCCAGGCAGGCTGCGCGGGCAGTCCTTACGGCTACGGCTACGACGCCTGGGCCGCCGATTTCTTCACCCCGGCGCGCAAGTTGCTGCAGGCGGCGCCCTGGGTGCTGGCACGCGGCAACCACGAGAGCTGCACGCGCGCGGGACAGGGCTGGTGGCGCTGGCTCGATCCGCGGCCCTTCCAATCCGGACGCGATTGCGATTCGCCGGCCAACGACGCTGTGGGAGAACACAGCGACCCGTATGCGGTGCCGCTTGGCGCCGGCGCCCAGCTGATCGTCTTCGATACCGCCAATACCAGCCACAAGGGTTTGCCCAGGACCGATCCGCGCCGCGCCGTGTATGCCGAAAGCTATCGCAAGATCGCGGCGCTGGCGCGCGGCGCGCGCTACAACATCGGCGTCGACCACCATCCGCTGTTCGCCTTCGGGGCCAATCGCGACGCCGAGACCGGCGCCGTGACCCTGTTCGGCGGCGACAAGGGCCTGCTCGACGCATTCGGCGACGCCGATCCCGGCATTCTTCCGGCCTCGATCAGCATGCTGCTGTCGGGCCATGTGCACCTGTGGGAGCAGCTCAGCTTTTCCAGCGGCCACCCGACCCAGTTCGTGTCCGGCTTTTCCGGCACGGACGAAGACACGGCGCCGTTGCCGGCCATGCCGCCCCTGGGCATGACGCCGGCGCCGGGGGCGGTCGTCGAGCACATGAGTTCCTGGATCGGCGGATTCGGTTTCATGACCATGGAGCGTACCGGGCCTGATGCCTGGCTGGTCAAGGTCTGGGACCTTGATGGCCGTGAGCGCAACAGCTGCAAAGTCGTCGGGAAAAAGTCGCGCTGCGCGGTGGCGCAGGTGCCTTAGGCGTCAATACGTTCGCACAAATGTAGTTGCCAATAGAATATATTTCAGGCAATATGTCCTGGTTGAGAGCGCTACCCTCAGGATGGGCTCTCGATCAGCGATGAGACGCTCTCGCGTTTCTTTTGAGCCCCCGGCGCCTTGTCCGGGGGCCGTTTTTTGGAAGGCGCACCGCCCGGTGCGTGGCTGCGCCCGCAGGACTTCCGCCGTCCATCGAGGAGACCCCATGCTCGACTATGCCGATCTCGGCTTGCAACTTGCCTGGCCGCTGGCCATCGCACTGGCCTGGATGGCCGGCGAACTGATTTTCCGCTGGACCGCGCTGCCGCGCATCGCCGTGTATGGCGTGGGCGGTTTCGTGTTCGGCAACCTGGCCGCGGGCTACCTGCCGCCCTCCGAATCGAAGAACTTCATGCTGCTGGCGAACCTGGGCTTCGGCCTGATCCTGTTCGAACTCGGCTACCGCATCAATTTGCGCTGGCTGCGCAGCAACCCGTGGATCGTCGCCACCTCGGTGCTCGAGGCCACGCTCACCTTTGCCGCCGTCTACATCGTGGCCGGCATGTTCGGCATGGAGCAGCTGGCTGCGGCGCTGACGGCCTCGCTGGCGATGTCGAGTTCACCGGCAGGTCTCGTGCGCGTACTGAACGAGCAGGGCGCGGCCGGCCAGGTGACCGAACGCGCCATGCACCTGACCGCCCTGAACTGCGTGATGGCGGTCTTCACCTTCAACGTCGTGGTCGGGATCGGCCTGTTCCAGACCTCGGGCGACCTGGTGCAGGCCGCCGGCAGCAGCCTGCTGGTGCTGGTTGCCTCGGCCGGCCTGGGCGCGCTGTTCGGCGCCCTGGTGCCGCTCTGGCTGCGCATGATCGACGCCGCACGCGACGCCACCCTGGCCTTCGCGCTGGCGGTCGTGCTGCTGGTGGCGGTCACCCACGTGCTGCAGTTCTCGCCGGTGCTGGCCGCGCTTACGTTTGGTCTCGTCGCGCGCCACCGCCGCATCGCCCTCAGTCCCGCGCAGCGCAATTTCGGCGTGCTGGGCGACCTGCTGGCGGTACTCATGTTCTTTTTTGTGGCCACCAAGGTCGAGGTCGAGCACCTGGGCGGCGGGATCGCGCTGGGACTCTTGCTGGTGCTGGTGCGCGGCGTGGTGAAGGTCGGCGTCTGCACGGCTTTTGCGCGCGTGTCGGGCATTTCGGCGCGCAAGGGCGCGCTGTCGGGCCTGGCGCTCACGCCCATGGCGGTGTTCGCCATCCTGCTGATGGAGCAGACGCGCTGGATCGGCGTCGACCTGTTCGACAGCCTGGCGCCGCTGGCGGCCGTGATGCTGCTGCTCGACGTGCTCGGCCCGATCCTGACCCAGCGCGCCGTCGTCTGGGCCAATGAAACCCGCCACACCAAGGAGGCTTGACGATGGCATTGCCACCTTTCGCACAATCGCATTCGCTCACCATGGGCGTCGAGCTGGAACTGCAGCTGGTCAGCCTGTCCGACTTCGACCTCGTGGCCGCCTCGCCCGACATGCTCGAGCTTCTCGAGCGCGCGCCGTTTCCCGGCAACGTCACGCCCGAGATCACCGAGAGCATGCTCGAGATTAATTCGAGCGTGCACACCCACCACGGCGAGCTGCTCAAGGAACTGCGCGAGATCCGCGACACGCTCCTGCGCGCGGGCGACCGCCTGAACGTGGGCGTGTGCGGCGGCGGCACCCACCCGTTCCAGCAGTGGTCGCAGCGCAAAATCTTCTCCAAGCCGCGCTTTCGCGAAGTCTCGGCGCTCTACGGCTACCTCGCCAAGCAGTTCACGGTCTTCGGCCAGCACGTGCACATCGGCTGCAGCTCGGGCGACCAGGCGTTGTACCTGCTGCACGCCCTGAACCGCTACATCCCGCATTTCATCGCGCTCTCGGGCTCTTCTCCCTTCCTGCAGGGCAGCGACACCCAGTTCAATTCGGCGCGCCTGAACAGCGTGTTCGCCTTCCCCCTGTCGGGGCGCGCGCCGTTTCTCCTGAGCTGGGAAGCCTTCGAGCGCGACTACTTCACGCGCATGGAAAACACCGGCATCGTGCGCAGCATGAAGGATTTTTATTGGGACCTGCGCCCCAAACCCGAATACGGCACGATCGAACTGCGGGTCTGCGACACGCCCCTGACCGTCGAACGCGCCGCCGCGCTGGCCTGCTACCTGCAGGCGCTGTGCCGCTATCTGCTGGAAGGGAACGAGCCGGCGCCGCTGGAAGACGACTACCTGGTCTACAACTACAACCGCTTCCAGGCCTGCCGCTTCGGCCTCGACGGCACCCTGGTGCATCCGCAAAGCCACGAGACGATCTCGCTGCGCGAAGACATCCTCGCCACCTTGCGCCGGCTCGAGCCGCATGCGAAAGCCCTGGGCAGCGAGGCGGCGCTGGAACACATCTACCGCGAGACGCATACCGGCAGCGACGCCCAGCTGCTGCGCGAGGCGCATGCGGAGGCCGGCAGTACCGAGGGGATCGTGGATGCGGCCTTGCGGCGCTTCCGGGAAGACGGCGACTGAGCCTGGCGGGATTGGTCTTAGTCCGCGCTGCTGCGGATGCTGTATTTTTCGATGCGGTAGCGCAGCGCGTCGCGCGACAGGCCCAGCATTTTGGCGGCCTGCGTCACGTTCCAGCTCGATTTACCGAGGGCGGCAAGCAGGTAGTGACGCTCGACGTCCTCGAGCTTCATGCTCGCGCCGCTCTCCTGCGCGCGATGCGGCAAGCCGGCCGGCGCATGCTCGCCTGCAGAAGCCGGGAACAGCAAGTCCTGCGCCGTGACCGCATCCTCGCGCGCCATCAGGGCGACCTGCTCGAGCATGTTGCGCAGCTCGCGGACGTTGCCCGGCCAATGCCAGTTGTTCAAGGCCTGCTGCGCATCGGCGGCGAGGAACAGCTGCGGCTTGCGGTAGCGCGCCGCATGCATCGCCAGGAAGGCCCTGGCCAGCAAGAGGATGTCGCTCGAGCGTGCGCGCAGGGGCGGCGCCTGCAGGTGAACCATGCGCAGCCGATAGAACAGGTCGGAGCGAAAGCTGCCCTGCGCCACGCGTTCGGGCAGGTCCTGGTTGGTCGCGGCGATCACGCGGAAATCGATGCGCTGTTCGCGCAGGCCGCCCAGGCGCCGCACCTTTTTTTCTTCCAGCACCTTGAGCAGCTTGGCCTGCACGCCGAGCGCGAGTTCGCCGATCTCGTCGAGGAAGAGGGTGCCGCCGTCGGCCGCCTCGATCAGGCCGTATTTGCGTTCGCGCGCATCGGTAAAGGCGCCGCGTTCATATCCGAACAGTTCGGCTTCGAGCATCGCCGGAGGGATGGTGGCGCAATTGAGTTCGATGAAGGGCTGGTTCCTGCGCGCTCCCGCGAAATGCACGGCCCTGGCCACGAGTTCCTTGCCGGTGCCGGTCTCGCCGGTGATCAGGACGGTCGGCAAATCGTTGTCCAGCAGGCGGCATTCGGCCTCGGCCAGGCGCCGGATGTTTTCCTTCAGCGCCAGCATCGGCGGCGATTCGCCCAGCAGGTGCTTCAGTTCGCTCTTGCTCGCCTGCTGCGCCTGGATGGTATGCAGGGTCTTCTCGACCCGCTCGTGCCCCAGGGCGCGGTCGATCAGCAAGCTGAGCTCACTCATCACGATGGGTTTCGACAAATAGTCGAAGGCGCCCAGCTTCATCGCCTGGACCGCCAGCTCGACCGTCGCGTGGCCGGTGATCATGATGATCTTGATGAGCGGGATCCGTGCGCGCAGCTGCGCCAGCAGCTCCAGGCCGTTCATCCGCGGCAGGTGGAAGTCGAGCACCACCACGTCGGGCAGGAAGGTGTCGAGCCGGGCCAGGCCGTCCTCGCCGGAATGGACGGTGACGGCTTCATAGCCGTGCCGCTCGAGATAGACCCGGATGTTCTTGGCCAGGACCAGCTCGTCCTCGATGATCAGGATCGCGCGCGTCATCGCGGGGCCGCCGGAAAGACGAGCGTGACGACGGTACCCTGGCCCTCGGTGCTGGCAATGCGGACCTGGCCGCCGAAGCGTTTCACGATGCGCCGCACCAGGGTCAGGCCGACGCCCAGGCCCTTGGCTTTGGTCGTGAAGAAGGGCTGGCAGATTTTCGCGATGTCGCCTGGCGCGATGCCTGCGCCGGTGTCGGTGATGTCGATGTCGACTTGCCTGCTGCC
Source organism: Massilia sp. FBCC-B171 (assembly GCF_059134155.1). Classification (NCBI taxonomy): domain Bacteria; kingdom Pseudomonadati; phylum Pseudomonadota; class Betaproteobacteria; order Burkholderiales; family Oxalobacteraceae; genus Massilia; species Massilia sp. FBCC-B171. The sequence continues at coordinate 2,688,982 of NZ_CP101443.1, forward strand.
CGGGGTGGAATGGGCGCGGATCGCAATGTCGCCGCCCTCGGCCGGCATGGCCTCGAGCGCATTGCACAGCACATTATTCAAGACCTGGGTGAGCAAGGCGGCATTCGCCTGGATCGGCGGCAGTTCGGCCGGCAATGCCAGCGCGATGCCGACGTGGCGGCGCTTCGATTCGCGCTCGAGGCCGGCCACGCATTGCGCAATCAGGGGCCGCGCGTCGATCGCTTCTTTCCGGTAGTCGGGGAGCTGGGAATAGGTCAGCAGCTCGCGTATCCATTGCTCGATACGCTCGGCTTCGGAAATGATGTCGTTGGCCGATTCTCCGCCCAGGGCGCCCGGCGCCTCCTGCCACAGCTCGGCCGACGACCGGATCGAGGCCAGCGGATTGCGGATGCCATGCGCGACCGCGGAGGCCATTTCGCCCAGGGCGGCCAGGGTTTCGGATTCGATCAGCCGCTCCTGCTGCGAACGGATCAGAAGGTCCGCACGGCGCACGATCCAGAACAGCACCAGGTATAAAAACAGGCCGATCCCGATCGAAATCATCCATGTCAGGGCGGTGCCGGCATTGATGGCGCGCGACAGGGCGATCGGAATCCGGTACACCTCGACCACGCCGATGACGGCATTCGTGGCCGCATCGCGGATGGGAATATACATTTCGACGAAGCGCATGCGCGATTTGCCGAGATTGACGTGTTCGGCTTTCGCCGCACCTTGTTCGCCGACTTCGCCGACTTCGCCGCTTTCGATTTCCAGCCGGCCTTGCAGCGCTTCGTTGAGCTCAGGGTTGTCGCCGTATTTCTTGCCATGGTCGAGTCGGTTCTCGCTCGACCACAACAGGGTCGCGTCCTTGCCATAGACATTCGCGCGCGCGACGTCGGGCATGGCCGCCACGTGCCGCAGAAAGTCGAGCAGCCCGAGCGCGGCTTGCGGATGGTCGAGCGAATAGCCGCGCGCCAGCTCGATGGCCATGACGTTCTGGACGAAATCCCGGGTCAGTTCGGCATCGCGCTGGAGCAGGCGCTGGGTGAGAAAACGCGACATCAGGGCTGCGGACACCGCCGAGGCCAGGCAGATTGCGATCAGGCTCAGCAGGAGGAACCTGCGCATGAGATCAAACTGGCTGGCGGCAGCGGTGTCGATGCGATTCACGTTGGCAGATCCCCGTGGATTAACGAGCAAATGGCGTCCAGCGCGGCCGGTGCGGTCTTTCAGCTCCAGCGCAGCATGCACCGATATTACTCCGGCGCGCAGTGCTCTCCCAACTTTTATTATGCGTATTGCATTTGTTCCACAGGGCATAGATACACCGGCGCGCCAGCCATCGGCAGCCGGGTCAAAACACGCAATGGGTGGGGGAAAACACCCATTTGTCCGGGAGCGCTGCGGCGCTTGCCTGCATAACGCCCCGCAGGCAGGGCCGACTGCTTGCTGGCACGCGCTTTGCTGATCATTTCCTGTGTCACACCCCCATAAAACACATCAGGAGATCCAGATGAGCCCGAATCCGACTTCTTCGCGTCGTTTCTTGACTTTCGCCTCAACCCGAAAGGGGCGCGGCGCCGGCATCGCCCTGTGTGGCGCGCTCCTGATGACCGGCTTCGCCGGCCAGGCGCACGCGGCCTCGTCCGACGGCTGCGAAGGAGGCGGATTTACCGTGCTCGGGCTACGCGCGCCGCAAGACCGGACCATCGCCGCGAATGCGCTCGGTGCGGGCGAGGTCATTACCGTGCGCGGGAAATACGTCCAGTTCGACATCGATAAAAGAACTTTCGGAATTCGCAATTACATCCTCACCGGCGCGCCGAACCCGCTTGATATGACCGGCGGCAGGCCGACCCCCGTTTTTGAGAGCAAGCTTCCCGACCATCGCGGCCTGGTGCTCACCAGTGGCGTCGAACTGCAACTCAAAGGCGAAGGCCTGGTCATCCTGCGCGAAGGGCCAGGGCTGACGATGAGAGTGCAGGCCAAGGACTGTGCGCAGGGCGGCGTGTTCCAGATGGAACCCGAGCGCGCCGACCAGAGCAGTACGCTGTTTACCCATGTCTTGGCCGCCGAGGCATTTTATTTCGACAACGGTAATTTCCGCAGGCGCGAGGGAGACGTCGTTCCCTACAAGGACACGACGATCGTCGTGCCTTCCCGGATTAACTTCGGCAACGCCTTCTCGCGCAAATTCGTCGGCCGCGACAGCGCCCAGGTGGCCGAGCGCATCGAGGAGCCAAGTTGCGCGAACCTGATTGCCACGCGTGCAGGTCCCCCCGAACTGGTGCGCCATTGCGGCAGGCTGTCGCGCTGGATGGTGGCCAGTGGCGGCCGCATGGGCCAGGTGATGGGCGAGGACGCGGTCGAAGTGGCGCCGCCGGCGACCGTCTGCGTGCGGAAGTGCCAGGCAAGAAACCGGGTGCGCGGTCAATCGGTGGTGCTCGGCTTCCCATTCCCGGTCCCGATCGACCAACGCCTGAAGCCGGCATTGCCCTGATTGTGTGGCGGCGCCTGCGGAAAGACAACGCAGGCGTGCCGCTTGTCCAGAATTCAGGTCGCTCTGGATTGTGCCGGCGGACCCCTAGGCCGTTTAGTCAGGCACATTACCCGGTCTCGTACCGGGTTTTTTTATGCCCCGACTACCGCCGATAGATTATCCTGAGGACTCTAATTTTTTGCTGGAATCAAATGAAGCTGCCATGACCATTTCGCTCCCGGAACGTTTACAGACAAGGCGCCTGATCCTGCGCGAACCACGCCCGGCCGATGCGGCACAGATTTTCGAGGCCTATACCCAGGACATCGAGGTGGCGCGCCACATGGTCTGGCGTCCCCACACGTCGCAGGGCGAAACGGCGGCCTTCATCGCCTGGTGCATCGATACCTGGGCGGCGGGCCGTGGCCGGCCCTATGTGCTGGCGCACCGCGATGACGAGGCTGTCCCGATCGGCATGTTAGAGGCTCGCCTGCTGGGCAATACCGTCGACGTCGGTTATGTCCTGCAGCGCGCCTCCTGGGGCGCCGGCCTGATGGTAGAGGCGATGGATGCGTTCAGCAGCGCCGCCCTGGCGCTGCCGGACTGCTACCGGGTGCAAGCCACCTGCGACACGGAAAACCAGGCATCGGCGCGCGTGCTGGAAAAGTCCGGCTTCGTGCGGGAAGGGCGGCTCGAGCGGCATCTGATCCTGCCGAACCTGGGTCCCGAGCCGCGTGCCTCGCTGATGTTCGCGCGCTGCCGCTGAGTTTTACATTTGCGCCAGCGGCACCTGGGCGCCGTCGGCGTCATGCGCCAGCACGGCGATCAGGCTCGCCAGGTCGGCTTCCAGCCGGTGCAGGGTGGCTTCATCCAGGCTCGAGAGCGCGTCCGGCAGCACGCCGGCAAAGGGCATCGGCGCGCGCTGCAGCAATTCGTCGGCGGCCGGCAAGGCGCGCAGGGCGACGCCGCGCCGGTCGAAACCTTCGCGCGCGGTCGAGACCAGGCCGCGCCCGGTCAGCGTGCGCACCAGGTTGCTGGCGGTGGACTGGTGGATGTCGAGGGCGCGCGCCAATTCGGTGACGCCGATGCCGGGCGACTGCGCGATCACGGACAAGGCCCACAGCTGGGCGCCGCCCAGGCCGGCTTCGCGCTCGACCTGGCGGAAATGCGTCTTGACGGAGTTGAAGACCACCCGGAACTGGCGCAGGACGCGCGTGGCGGGTTCAGGTGAAGACGGTTCGGCGGGGGGTGCTTGTACAGGCATTTTGCCATCATAGCGGAAAGTGCAAGCCGTCGCGAGGACCGCCGCTCGCTGCGCCCCGATTGAGCGGCGCGGTCGGCTATACTTGCGGCACAAAGAAACAATTGAGCAAGGAAAACAGTGGATCAGGACGAGAAGACCGAAAGCGGCATCAGGCAGCAGGCGAGGGATTTGTTTGGCAGCGCCGGAGGCAGGGCCCGCGCCGGGGTGCGCCAGGCGCATGGGTTCATCCAGGGGCGGCCGCGCTACGAGCAGGTCCTGATCGTCGGCATGCTCTCCTTTGCGGCACTGATGGCCGTGCTGATCGTCTACCTGATCATTCTGATTCCGCTCACGCCCGGCATCGACGACTTGAAGCAGGTCAGCAGCGCGCGCCCGAGCCGGATCCTCTCGGCCGACGGCACGGAGCTCGGCACCTTCGAGCAGGGCCTGCAGGAACGCGTCAAGCTGTCGCAGGTGTCGCCGCACGTGGTCAAGGCGCTGATCTCGACCGAGGACCACCGCTTCTACGAACACCATGGGGTCGACTTCACGCGCATCGGCGGCGCCATGCTGGCCAGCCTGAAGGGCGACGCCCAGGGCGGCTCGACGATTACCCAGCAACTGGCGCGCAACATGTTCCCGGAAGAGATCGGGCGTGCGCGCAGCATCAACCGCAAACTCAAGGAACTGATCACCGCGATCAAGATCGAGAACACCTACAGCAAGACCGAGATCCTCGAGGCCTACCTCAACACGGTGCCCTTCCTGTACAACGCCTACGGCATCGAGATGGCCGCGCGCACCTATTTCGACAAGACCGCCCTGAAACTGGACGTGCTGGAATCGGCCACCCTGGTCGGCATGCTCAAGGGGACGTATTACTACAATCCGGTGACCAATCCGGAGCGTTCGCTCGCGCGCCGCAATGTGGTGCTCGGGCAGATGTACAAGCACGGCGCCTTCAGTGAAGCGCGCTTCAAGGCGTTCACCAAGCGCCCGTTGCGCCTGGACTTCGAGCGCCAGGCCGAACGCAGCGGCCGCGACAACCATTTCACGGCGCACGTGCGCAAGTGGCTGCTCGAATGGGCCGACGAAAACGACTACGACCTGGCCCTCGACGGCCTGGTGGTGCAGACCACGCTCGACGCGGACCTGCAGGAAGCAGCCTTGCGCGCGGTCGAGAAACAGGCCGGCGCGCTGCAGGCGGTGGCCGACGTCGAATGGGCCAATCCGGGGCTGCCGGGTTCGAGCTCGATCGGCACCTATACGGCGATGCGGTCGAGCATCGCGCCGTTCGACTACTACTGGCAGACCCACCGCGCCCAATTGGATGCCTTCGTGCGCGAAACGCCGACTTACCGCAAGGCGGTCGAAGGCGGCGAAGCACCGGGCGCGGCCCTCAAGCGCATCAAGCTTGACCGCGACTTCATGCGCAAACTGCGCGAATCGAAAACGCACCTGGAAGCCGGTTTCGTCGCCATCGATCCGATGAGCGGCGAAGTCAAGGCCTGGGTCGGCAGCCGCGATTTCGCGCGCGACCAGTTCGACCACGTGGCCCAGGCCTCGCGCCAGCCGGGTTCCACCTTCAAGCCCTTCGTGTATGGCGCGGCGCTGGAAAACGGCATCCCGCCCGATCAGCCCTATGTGGACGCGGTCATGGACATCAAGGCCGCCGACGGCACCGTCTGGCGCCCGACCGACATGTCGGGCACGTCCGGCCGCCAGATGACGATGCGCGACGGCCTGGTGTACTCGAAAAATACGATCACGGCCCAGGTGATGCGCGACGTCGGCCTGCCGCCGGTGGTGAAGCTGGCCCAGAACCTCGGCGTGCGCACGAGTAAGCTCGCCGCCGTGCCGTCGCTGGCGCTGGGCACCAGTCCCGTGACCCTGCTCGAGATGGTCAGCAGCTACGCCACCATCGCCGCGCAAGGCGAATACCGCAAGCCGATTTTTGTGCGCCGGATTTCCGACCGCGACGGCAATGTGATCGCCGACTTCGGCACCGTCAAGCCCGAGCGCGCGATGTCGCAGGCCTCCTCGGTGACCCTGATCGACATGCTGCGCGGGGTCGTCAACCGCGGCACCGGCACCGGCGTGCGCTACCGCTTCGGCATCAACGGCGACGTCGCCGGCAAGACCGGCACCACCCAGAACAATGCCGACGGCTGGTTCATCCTGATGCACCCGAACCTGGTGGCCGGGGCCTGGGTCGGCTTCAACGACAACCGCGTGACCATGCGCTCGAACTACTGGGGGCAGGGCGGCCACAATGCGATCCTGCTGGTGGGCGACTTCTTCAAGACCGCGCTGGATGCCGGCAAGATCGACCGCGCCGCGCTGTTCCCGGGCGGCCGCGCGCCCGAACCGCGCCGCGTGCAGGAAGAGGCGCCGGAAGAGGAATTCATCGAGCCGGGCGACCTGATCGAAGGCATGCCGGCCGACCCGCAGCAGCAGCAGGAGGAAGAAGAACCTCTGGAGGACGAAGCCGAGGAAGTGATCGACGCGCCGATGGAAGGCGTGCCGCCGCCACAGCCGCTCCCGGTGCCGACGCCGATGGATTGATGGTCATGGGGTGGAAATGTATTCCCGCCGTGTACGAGCTTACGTCCCTTTCGGCAGGCTACGCAGGGTAGAGGGCAGGCGCGCGCGCTCTTGCGGCAGCGCGGGCGCGCCCGCCGTTCCCGGTTCGACCGCTTCCTGCAGCAGCAATTGCTGCGCGCGCGGCGCGGTCGAGATGCCGAGATCGGCGAACATCTGCATCGAGGCCAGGATGACTGCCTGCTGGGTGTCCATGAACAGGGTGTAATCGGCGTCGAGGACGGTGTAGATGATCTCCCACTCGATGTATTCCTGGGTGTACTTCGACAGGTGGGCGCGATCGAAGCGCACCTTCTCGTGGCGGGCGATGAATTCGGCGATCGCAGTCGGCACCTTGGCGGCCAGCGCCGGCGGTGTGTCCGGATGGGCGCGCAGTGTGTAGACGATGCGGCGCGTGACCATGCGCTTGAAGTTCGAGACCGTGTCCTTGAGCAGTTCGGCGTTCGAGACGATGATCTGCTCTCCGCTCGAAGCGCGCAGGCGGGTCGTCTTCAAACCGACCTTTTCCACCGTACCCGAGGTGTCGGAAGTCGAGATGAAGTCGCCCACTTCGAAAGGCTTGTCGATGGCGATCGAGAGCGAGGCGAACAAGTCGCCCAGCACGTTCTGCACGGCCAGCGCGATCGCAATGCCGCCGATGCCGAGGCTGGCGACAAAGGTCGTGATGTTGATCCCGAGGTTGGCCAGCAGGGCCAGCGCGAAGATGACCCAGACGCTGGTCTGCAGTACCCAGATGATGAGGGTATGCGCAATCGTGACCTGGGAGTCGGCGGCAGCCTGGTCGTGGATCTGGAAGTAGCGGCGCGCCGTGACCTTGATCGCGCTGTGCAGGTAGATCGCAAACTGCAGGCCGAGGGTCAGGAACCACAGGTGGCTGACGCGCGCGTTCCACGGAGAAGGCAGGTCGAGCGCCGACAGGCCGATCAGGACGCTGGTGGCGAACACCACCAGGTTGCTGGTGCGCGCGAGCGTCTTGCGCAGCACTTCTGCCACGGGGCGGTGTGCCCGTTCGTCGCCCAGTTTATCGAGGCGGTGCCGGAACAGGACCAGCAGGCCATGGATGGCGACGAAGCTGAAGACGGCGAGGGCCAGCGCGAAGAGGGCGTTCGGCAGCGTGATGTCGAGGGACGCAATGAAGGCGCGGATATCCACTGTGGGCTCCTTTTTTTATGGAAGAGGGGGCGCAAGGGCGCGCGGCACAGCCGGCGGCGTCAAGCTGGCGAGGCCGCAGGGCATGCGGGGTCGGGTCGACCCGGTGCAAACAAGTACAGGATGGCCGCGGCGCAAGGCCGCGGCGCCGGGCGGACGCGCAGGGCGCCCGCCCGTACAAGAAAAATTTACTTGCCCTTCAGGTGCTCGCGCACCGCATTGGCCGAGACGCCCACTGCGGCCACGGCTTTTTCCAGCTGTTCGCGGGAAACGCCAAGGGCTTCGGTCCAGTAACGGACTTCATGCTCTTCGTGCACGTTGATGCGGCTGCGGTCCTGTTGACCGGTTTTTTGCAGACTATCGGACATGATGCGCTCCTGTTGACGAGTTTGGAATGACTATGCCAGCCGGTGCCGCCATCGTCGGTTAAGCATTTCACCTTGCGGCGCATTGCTCAGTAGCAGCTCAGCGGCTAGAAAGTTCCTGTTCGTCAGTACCTATATTTGAGCGAACTCAACCCCAGCGCAGTTCCCCTTCCAGAAATTGCTGTGCTGACTCAGCAGTCAGCCTCTCGTCAGCCGCCGGCTCGATGATCGACAGGTCAGCCGTGCACCATTTCGGTGCATTTTGGCAACTTTTCCGGAGGCACGACCATGAATAGGTACACGCACTCGCAGCCGCGCTCCCGCCGCGCTTCCCTGGCCCGCACCGTGCTCGCCGCGGCCATCGCCGCCAGCCTGCTGTCGGCCTGCCAGTTTCCGGGCGGCGGGCGCGTCGACCAGTTGAACGACCTGCGCGGCCCGACCAAGGACGTCACGGTCGAGCTGCGCGAAGGTACCAATATCGCGGCCGCGCCTTCGCCCGACGGCCGCCGGATCGTGTTTTCGGCGCAGGGCGCGCTGTGGGTGATGCCGGCCGCGGGCGGACGCGCGGTGCGCATCACGGACTGGCACCTGGAGCCGACGGCGCCGGTCTGGTCGCCCGACGGCAAGCGCATCGCCTTCCAGAATTACGCGCCCGAGGGTAATTTTCACATCTGGAGCATCGAACCCGACGGCAGCGACGCGCGCGAACTGACCGACGGCCCCTTCGACGACCGCGAGCCGGCCTGGTTGCCCGACGGCAGCGGCCTGGTGTTTTCGTCGGACCGCAGCCGCGACGGCCAGTACAAGATCTGGCGCATCAAGCGCGGCGGCGGGGCGCCGAGCCAGGTGACGACCGGCCCCGGCGCCGAAAGCAATCCGGTGGTCTCGCCCGACGGCACGCGCCTGGCTTATGTCGACGGACCCAACGTGGTCACCAGCCTGTTCGGCGGCCCCCCGGCCCTGGTCGCGCCCGGCACCGCCCCGGCCTGGACCCCGGACGGCAGCGCGCTGGTCTACCAGAACGCCGCGCGCCAGCTGGTGGTGGGCGGGGTGCAGGTGACCACGGACGAAGACATCTTCCCCTTCCCGGTAGGCTTCCTGCCGGATGGGCGCATGCTGTACACGGCCGACGGCCATCTGCGCACGCGCGACGCGGCGGGCGGCAACCCGTTCGACATCGGCTTCAAGGCGGAACTCAAGCTGCGCCGTCCGGTGTTTTCGAAACCGAAGGACCGCCAGTTCGACAATTTCCGCCAGCGCCCCGTGCGCGGCATCAGTGCGCCTGTGCTGTCACCGGACGGGCGCAGCATCGCCTTTGTTGCCCTGAACGACGTCTGGGCCATGCGCATCGGCGAGGAGCCCGTGCGCCTGACCAATGATCCCGACCGCGACGCCAACCCGCAGTGGACGGCCGACGGCAGCGCCGTTTATTTCTCGTCCGAGCGCGGCAACGCCGGCCAGCTGGCGGTCGACCAGGTCGCCCTGGCCGGCGGCGTGCGCACCCGGCTGGCCGCGATCCCCGGCCGCTCGATGGTCACGCCCAAGCTTTCGCCCGACGGCACGCGCCTGGCCTACACGACCCTGTCGGGCCAGCTCGAGATCTGGACGCTCGCCACCGGCGTCTCGGAAGTGATCCTGCAGTCGGTCAGCACCCAGGTCAGCACGCCGCAGTGGACGCCGGACGGCCGGCGCATCCTGCTGGTCGATAACGAGCGCGTCAACAACCGCTTCCGCGAGGGCTACAACAAGCTGCGCGTGATCGACCTGGCCACGCGCCAGGCTACCTTCTACGCGGTGGCGCCCGAGCCGCGCCAGGTGGCCGAGCGCGACGAGGGGGCGGCCGCACTTTCCCCCGACGGCACCAAGGTCGCCTTCATCATGGATTCGCGCCTGCACGTGATGCCGGTCGGCCCGAACGGCGCGCCGACGGGCGCCGCGCGCCAGGTCAGCAGCGACATGGCCGACCTGCCGGCCTGGGGCGGCGACTCGCAGACCATCCTGTACAAGTCGGCCGAACGTATCCGCACGGTGCGCGCCGACGGCAGCCAGGTGCGCGAGATTCCGGTCAAGCTGCACTGGCGCCAGGCCGCCCCTGCCGGGCGCACGCTGATCCACGCGGGCGCGCTGTGGGATGGCGTAGGGTCGGCGCTGCGGCGCGATATCGACATCGTGGTCGAGGGCAACCGCATCGTCTCGGTGCGGCCGCACCGCGCGCACAGCACGCACGGGGAGGCCGACCACATGGCCGACGCCAGCGGCCTGACCGTGATGCCGGGCCTGATCGAAACCCACCTGCACCCGCTCACACTCTACCAGGGCGGGCAGTTCGGCCAGATCGCGCAGCTGATGCTGTCCTACGGGATCACCACTGCCCAGTCGGTGGCCGGCCCCTTGCACCAGAGCCTGGAGATGCGCGAGGCGCTGGAGGCGGGCAACCTGATCGGGCCGCGCCTGTTCATCTCGCCGCCGCTGTGGGAAGGCAACCGCCTGTTCTACAGCTTCGCCCGCACCCTGCGCACGCCCAGCATTGCCGACATCGAGATCGCCAAGGCGAAACGGATGGATGCCGACTTCCTGAAGAGCTATGTGCGCGCGCCGATCCCCGTCATGGCGCGCATCGCGCAAGGGGCGCTCGACCTGGGCGTGCCGAGCGGGACCCACATGGTGCAGCCGGGCGCGGCGACGGGCCTGGCCGGCACCACCCACCTGTCGGCCACCCAGCGCATGGGCTACGGCTGGTCGAAGTCCTTCGCGCGCCTGATCACCTACCAGGACGCGGCCGACATCTACGGAAAGGCCGACTTCCGCCTGATCGACACGCTGTTCTCCATCAGCGCCCTGGCCGGGCTCGATCCGGGCATCGTGACGGACCCGCGCTTCATCCTGGTGCCGCCGAACTTCGTGCCCGGCCTGGAGAACGCGCAGCTGCCCACGCCCGCCCAGCTGGCCACCATCGTCAACGACGCCACCCAGCAGGCCAAGGTCAAAGCGGCCGGCGCCCTGGTGGCCAACGGCACCGATTCGCCGCTGGTGGTGCCCGGCATTTCGCTGCACCTGAACATGCGCGGCGCGGCGCTGGTGCAGGACAACCTGACGGTGCTTCAATCGGTCACGCGCGACGCCGCCCGCATCGCCCTGGTCGACGAGGACCTGGGTACGGTGGAGGCGGGCAAGCTGGCCGACCTGATCGTGGTCGGCGGCGATCCCTTGCTGAACCTGCGCGCGGCCGCCGACGTGCGCCTGGTGGTGAAGAACGGGCGCGTGTTCACCCTGGACGATATCCTGGCCCCGGCGCGCACGCCGGCCCAGTTGGCGGCGCGTAAGCTGGCGCTGGAGGCCCAGGACCGGCTCTGCCGCGAGCAGCCGCAGCACTGCGAGGCCGAGGGAGGCGGCCACGCGCATTGAAGCCCTGGGCCGGCCGCTATCACGAAGGCGGCCGGCCCAGGTTGAGTTAATGCAATTAGTTGTTGGCTCCATGCCGGGGTTTCGGGTACGCTTGTCTTATCGGCACTATTGAGGAGCACCCATGTCTTATGAAACCTCCCAGCCCGAGCGCAGCGCGGTCGACGCGCTGCCCGGCCTCGTCGCACTCGACTTCGGCACCAACTGGTGCGGCTATTGCCGCGCAGGCGAACCGCTCATCGCGGGCGCGCTGAAAGACTACCCGGATGCGCAGCACATCCAGGTCGAGGACGGCCCCGGCCGCGCCCTCGGCCGCTCGTTCAAGATCAAGCTGTGGCCGACCGTCGTGGTCCTGAAGGACGGCGCCGAGGTCGCCCGCGTGACCCGGCCCGACAGCGTCGATGAAGTGCGTGAAGTGCTGGCGAAGGCGGTGAGCGCATGAGCCAGACCATCAAGCCGCAAAAAAACAAAGCGCGTACCGTCCTGTTTGCCAGCCTGATCGGCACCACGATCGAGTTCTTCGACTTCTACATCTACGCCACCGCCGCGGTGCTGGTGTTCCCGAAACTGTTCTTCCCGGCGGCCGACCCGGCCGCCGCCGTCCTGCAATCCTTCGCCACTTTCGCGATTGCCTTCTTCGCCCGTCCGATCGGCTCGGCCCTGTTCGGCCACTTCGGCGACCGCATCGGGCGCAAGGCCACGCTGGTCGCGGCGCTGCTGACGATGGGACTCTCGACCATCGTGATCGGCCTGCTGCCGACCTATGCCAGCATCGGCACGCTCGCGCCTTTATTGCTGGCCTTGTGCCGCTTCGGCCAGGGCCTGGGCCTGGGCGGCGAGTGGGGCGGGGCGGTGCTGCTGGCAACCGAAAATGCGCCGCCGGGCAAACGCGCCTGGTACGGCATGTTCCCGCAGCTGGGCGCGCCGATCGGCTTCTTCCTTTCGGGCGGCGTCTTCCTGCTGCTGACGCAGTCGCTCACCGAAGCCCAGTTCTTCGACTGGGGCTGGCGCGTGCCCTTCCTGTCGAGCGCGCTGCTGGTGGGCGTCGGCCTGTACGTGCGCCTGAAAATCCACGAAACGCCGGACTTCCAGGCCGTGATCGACAAGGGCGAACGTGTCAAAGTGCCGGTCGTGACCGTGTTCAAGGACCATGGCCGCGCGCTGGTGCTGGGCACCCTGATGGCGACGTCGACCTTCGTGCTGTTCTACCTGCTGACCGTGTTCGCGCTGTCCTGGGGCACGAGCCCGACGGGTCTCGGTTATTCGCGCACCCAGTTCCTGCTGCTCCAGCTGGGCGCCGTGATCTTCTTCGGCATGCTCATTCCGCCGTCGGCCCTGATCGCCGACCGCTTCGGGCGCCGCGCCGCGATGATCGGGGTGACGGTGGCGATCATGGTGTTCGGCCTGTTCTTCGGCGCGCTCTTCGTCGCCAACAACCTGGTGGCGGTCGGCCTGTTCCTGGTAATCGGCCTGTCGCTGATGGGCCTGACCTACGGGCCGCTGGGCACGTTGCTGGCCGAACTGTTCCCGCCGGAAGTGCGCTACACGGGTTCCTCGCTGACCTTCAACCTGGCCGGCATCCTGGGCGCGTCGCTGGCGCCGTATGCGGCGACCTGGCTGGCGACCCGGCATGGGATCGAGTATGTCGGGTTCTACCTGTCGGGGGCGGCTTTGCTCAGTCTCGTGGCGCTGATGATGGTGCGTGGTGAAGGACGGCGCACTGGGGTGTCGCTGGCTTAAGCTGGCTTAAGCTGGCATGAGATGCGGGCGGGGTGGGGCTGTTGCCTGCCCTGTCCGTGGTGCGCATCATCCGCGTGGGCACGGGTGCCCACCCTACGGGAGGCGGCGCAGGCCGGAATGCCGAGGCGCGCAGCGCCGAACCTCCAGCGTCTCCCGTAGGGTGGGCTCTCCGAGCCCACGCGGATTCAAAACACCACAAACGGCGCAGGCATCAGCCCCACCTCCGTCAACAAATCACACCGACGGCAACAAACTGTCATCCTCCTTCTTGTCCGTCCGCACCGCCGCCAGCCGGTCCACCATGATCAGCCCCTCGGCCGCCGCGTGCGACGCGGCAAACACGCTGTCCGGCGCCAGGATCAACTGGATCCCCGTGGTGCTCACTTCCTCGATCAGCTTGTCCAGCGCATCGATCCGCACCGGGTCCGGGTTCACATTGCGGATATAAATCATCCGCACCTGCTTCGGATGGCGGCGCACGATCTCGCTGTAGATTTCCGGATCCTTTTCCCCGCTGTCGCCGATGAGCACGAACTGCATGTCCGGATAAAAACTCAGGATCAGCTCGATCTTGTCGAGCTTGTGGCTGCCGTGGTTGGTCGGCTTGAACACGTCGCGCAGGCCCAGTTCGCGCAGCAGCAGGGGGCCGACCGGGATGCCCTGCAGGCGCAGGAAGTCGACCAGGAAGCCGAACAGATGCCAGGGGCTGCTCGACACATAGAACATCGGGTTGTCTTCATTGCCTCCCGCGCCGTCGCGCAGCGCCCGGTAGAAGGCGGCCACGCCCTTGAAGGGTTTGCGCGTGTGCGCATTGGTGCGCGCCAGCATCAGGGCCATGTTCAGCTTGTTGGTGACATTGGTCCACAAGACCGTGTCGTCGATGTCGCTGATGATGCCGAAGCGCGCCGTCGCGGCGGGCACGAAGGCTTCGCTGGAAGCGCGGATCGGCGCGCCGTCGGCGCCCCTCCATTCGGGCAACTCGAGTTCGACCCGGTGCGGGCCGCCCGCCAGCGGCGCACCGGACGCGATTTCGAAGGAAAAATAGCCGCCGCCGTCGGTCGTGGTTTCCCAGGTGCGGCCATCGAAGTGCGCGACCACGCGCGCGCCGGCGACTTCATCCGATTCGAGCCGGTGGTAGAGGGCCACCAGGTTGCTCCAGCTGCTGTCCTGGCCGGTCTGCTCGCGAAAACTCGCCTCGTCCAAAACCCGGCCCTTGATCCAGAGTTTGTGGGCGTTGCCGAAGCCGAGATAGGGCAGCACCAGCAGCGGGCGGTCGCTGCCCGCGCTGCGCAGGCGCCGCAAGGCCCCGGTGGCGAGCTGGCCGGCGACGCTGGCCAGTCGCTCGTGCAGCGCCGGCTTGTCCGGCTCCGCGAACGGCGCCGGGGCGCTTACTGGCGCCGGCACCCGCTCCGGATGCTCGATCCAGAGCCGGCCCGCCGGCAGCCCGGCGGCCAGCAAGACCGATTCGAACTGGCCGGACATCTCGAAAGGCAGTTCCTGCGGCAGCAGGTTCACCTGCGCGCCGGCCGCCTGCAGCTGGGCGGTTTCGGCTTCGGTGGCGATGCCCGGGTTCAGGTAGAGGGCGGCGCCCGCGGGGACAATGCGTGCGCTGATGTCGAGAAAACCGTCGCGGGTCAGGATCAGGAAGGCGGTATCAAGGCTGGAGGTGGTCATCGGTATCGGTCGCAAGCAAAGGTGGCTGAGGTCCAGGCGCCAGTATCGCGTATCTGGTCGATTTGCCAACGCACGGCTGACCGGCCCGGGCCAACCCGCGCGCTATGCACGCTAACGCACAGTCCGATTTCAATTTAAAAGGCATACTGCTCGCATTGTGTATTTGCCATTAATTAACGAACAGCTTTCAGGACTCCTTCACCATGTCTTTTGTCGTCATCGCTGGTCTCGTCGTGCTGATCGTGATTGTCACGCTGCTGCCGCTGTCGCGGCATACCGAATGGTGGGTGCGCGACTGTGATTTCCCCCGGCTGCAAATCGCCTTCCTGGCGCTCGGGGTGCTGGTGGCAGAAGCCTTCCTGCTCGACATGGGCGAGCGCGAGTCGCCCATCCTGATGATCGTGACCGCCGCCTGCCTGGTTTATCAGGCCTGGTGGATCATCCCGTACACGCGGCCATTCCCGAACGAGGTCAAACTGGCCCATGCGGGCGCGCCGGGCGACCGGGTCCGCATCCTCACAGCCAATGTCCTCACGCCCAACCGCAATGCCGACGGCCTGATCGCGCTGATCCGCGAGCACAAGCCGCACGTCTTCGTCACGCTGGAGACCGACAAGTGGTGGCAGGAGCGGCTTGACGTGCTCGAACCGGACTACCCGCATTCGCTGAAGTGCCCGCTCGACAACCTGTACGGCATGCACGTGTATTCAAGCCTGCCGCTGGAAGACACGGCGATCCAGTTCCTGGTCGAAGACGACATCCCCTCGATGCACGCGCTGGTGGTGCTGCCATCAAGCCGCAAGGTACGCATCCACTTCCTCCATCCGGCCCCGCCCAGCCCGACCGAACACGCGGAGTCGACCGAGCGCGATGCCGAATTGCTGGTGGTGGCGAAAAGCGTGGCCGGACTGGACACGCCGGTGATCGTCGCGGGCGACCTGAACGACGTGGCGTGGTCGACCACGACCCGGCTGTTTCGCAAGATTAGCGGCCTGCTCGACCCGCGCGTCGGGCGCGGCATGTACAACAGCTTCCATGCCGACCACTGGTTCCTGCGCTGGCCGCTCGACCATCTGTTCCACAGCCGCCACTTCACGCTCGGCTTCATCCGCCGCCTGCCGCATTTCGGCTCGGACCACTTCCCGGTGCTGGTGGAATTGCTCTACGACGCAGCGCGCGGCGCCGAACAGGAGGGCTTGCAGGCCGACGCCGAGGACCATGCGCTGGCCGAGGAAAAGATCGCGGCCGAGCCGGTCACGGTGGACGACGTCCACGAACCGCGGCCATGAAGGGAAGCCGAGGCTTCAGGACTCGCGCTTGAATTCCGGCGCCGGCGCTGGATGGCGGCGCTCGTCGGGACGGGTCAGCACGCGCCTGGCCACCTCGAAAGGCACGCCCATGCCGGCCATCGTGTGCGCCGGCGTGCCGCCGGTGGCGGCGGGGGTTTGAATCGCCGCATCGATCAGCAGCGCGGTCTTGTAGTCGGTTCGTCGGTCCATATGCTTAGAAAGAATACACCAGAGTCAGCGAGGTCTGGGTGTCGGTGTTCTTCTTGTCGACCGGCACATTAGTGTCGTTGCGGGCCGAGAAGGCCGCCTTCATCTGCATCGTGTCGTTGATCTTGGTGGACAGGGCCGATTCCGCGATCGAGTGCACGTTCGAGGTGCCGCGCTCGACGCTGACCGTCTGCACGAAGGCCGCCGAGGGGCTCACCTGCCAGCGGAAACGGGCCGCGCCGCGCACCGTCAGGCCGTTTTCCAGCTCGCCCGTCTCGCGCTCGCCCTTGAAATAACCCGGGCCGATTTCCACGTCGAGCGCCTTGTCGACGCTGTTGTAGAGCTGCGAGCCATGGCCGACCGCGAACGTGGAATAGCGCGTGTAGGCGCCGAAACGGTCGTTCACGTGCGAGCCGAGCACGAAGGCGCGGCTGCCTTCCTCCATCAGCTTGTAGGCGGCCTTGGCCGAGAGCGCCCAGCGCTGGGCCGAGCGCGCGCGGTAGCGTTCGCCGTCGTCGTCGGTGATCTCGTCTTCCTTGAAGAAGCCGCTGACGATGTATTCGTTGCTCCAGTCGGCCGTCTCGTGGCGGGCGTCGATCTTGCCGCTGATCGAGGTGCCGGTGGTGTTGCCGGAGGTGTTGATCGCGCCCAGCTCGGCCGAGGTGAACCAGCTGCCGTTCGGGATGGTCTCGGGACGCGCGACCGTCAGGGCGTTGTGGATGCTGCCGATTTGCGGCAAGTCGTCGGCGGCGCCGTCGAATGCGAAGGTACTGCCGTGCGCCAGGCCGAGAAGGGCCAGCGCGGATAACAGGAATGGTTTCATAAGCGTGGTCGGGCCTGTGCGGCAAGGGGGGCTCGGCCCAGATTGTATCCTAGAAGCAGCGAAAATGTGTCGTGTGGCGGAACACGAGGTCCCCGCAGGCGCGCCGTCCTAGGTCCCGATATAGACAATCTTGAAAATGAACAGCCCCGCGATAACCCACACCACCGGCTTGACTTCGCGCGCCCGGCCCGTGGTCAGTTTCAGCGCCGCATAGGTGATGAAGCCGAAGGCGATGCCTTCGGCGATCGAATACGTGAACGGAATCACCAGCGCGGTGATCGCCGCCGGGATGCTTTCGGTGGTGTCGCCCCATTCGATGTCGCCCAGGTCGCGCAGCATCAGGCAGGCCACGAACAGGAGCGCCGGCGCGGTGGCATAGGCCGGCACCACGCCCGCCAGCGGCGCAATGAACAGGCAAGCCAGGAACAGCAGGGCCACGGCCACGGCGGTGAGGCCCGTACGGCCGCCCGCCTGCACGCCGGCCGCGCTCTCGATATAGGCGGTGGTGCTCGAGGTGCCGAGCACGGAACCGGCGACGATCGCGCCGCTGTCGGCCAGCAGGGCCTTGTTCAGGCGCTCCATCTTGCCTTCGACCAGCAGGCCCGCGCGGCTGGCCACGCCCATCAGGGTGCCGGTGGCGTCGAACAGTTCGACCAGGAAGAACACCAGCACGACGTTGATGATGCCGACCGACAGCGCGCCCGGGATGTCGAGCTTGAACAGGGTCGGGTCGATCGACGGCGGCGCCGAGAACACGCCCTTGAAGGTATTGCCGCCAAAGAAAAAGCTCAGCACCGTGACCGCGATGATGCCGATCAGGATGGCGCCGCGCACCTTCAGGCGGTCGAGCGTGACGATCAGCAGGAAACCGACGATCGCCATGATCGCTTCCGGCTTGTGCAGGTCGCCCGCCTTGACCAGGGTCGGCTCGCTGCCGACGACGATGCCGGCGTTTTTCAGTGCGATCAGGGCCAGGAACATGCCCAGGCCCACCGTGATGGCCACCCGCAGCGAGTGCGGGATGCCGTTCACGATCATGCCGCGCAGGCCGAACACCGACACCAGGATGAACAGGCAGCCGGAGATGAACACGGCCCCCAATGCAGCCTGCCAGGCCACGCCCATGCCGAGCACCACCGCGTAGGCGAAATAGGCGTTCAGGCCCATGCCCGGCGCCATGCCGATCGGATAGTTCGCATACAGGCCCATGACGGCGCTGCCGAGCGCCGCCACCAGGCAGGTGGCGACGAACACCGCTTCCCTGGGCATGCCGGCGTCGCCGAGGATTGAGGGGTTGACGAAGATGATGTAGGCCATCGTCAGGAAGGTGGTCAGGCCGGCGAGCAGCTCGGTGCGAACGTCGGTGCCGCTTTCCTTGAGTTTGAAATAGGTGTCGAGCATCGTGGATGGAGTGTTTCGATAGGTGCGCCAGGCGCGGTTGGGATGGGCGAAGCATAACACTGCCGGGCCCGCCACGCGGCCGCGACCAGAGCCGGTAACCCGTGCCGGGTATCTGGGCCATGCCAAGTACTCATCGCTTGCTTTACCTTGCGAGATTGGTATCATTAATTTGCTGGCTGTCATGTCGATGGCCGTCTACCTGTGAGCCCGCGATGCAGATCCGTGCCTACCTGTACTTGATGGCTGCGGCAATCCTGGTCCCGGTGATTCTCTTCGCCGGCTTTGCGCTGCGCCTGATCGAAGGCAGCGAGCGCGAGCTGGCGCGCGCCGCCGTAGCGCGCTCGGCCGAGCGGGTCGCCCTGCTGGTCGACGCCCAGCACACCCATACCCTGGCTGCCCTCGAAGTACTGGCCGCGTCGCCGGCGCTGGTACGCGGCGACTTCGACAGCTTCCTCGTCCAGGCCAAGGCCGCTGCCGACGAGCACGACGTCTGGTGCGTGCTCATGGACGAGCAGGGCCGCCTGCTCGTCAACACTCTCGGCCCGGTCGGCGCCACACTGCCCGAAGACACCATAGCGACCTATTTCCCCACCTTGTTCGCGCAGAATCGCCCGCTTTTCACCAACGTCATGCCGGGTCCCGCCAGCGGGCGCCTGGTTACTGTCGTCGCCGTACCCGTGGTGGCCGGAGCGCGCCGCTTTGTGCTGGTGGTGAGCTTCGGCACCGACCATTTCCGGCGCCTGCTTGCCAATGCCGGCGTGCCGCGCGACTGGCAGGTCGACATCGTCGACCGCAAGGGCAAGCTGGTCGCGTCCAGCCTCGGCTCGGCCGAAATGGTCGGCCAGCAGGCGTCGCCCGGCCTGGTCGCGGCCGGCGCGCGCGGCCGCGAAGGCATGTTCGACGCCGCACTGCGCAGTGGCGGGTCCGGCACCGTGGCCTTCAGCCGCACGCCGCACGCCGGCTGGCTGATCGGGGTCGGCGCGCCGGCCAGCGCGGTGGCTGCGGCGCCCGGCGGCGCCCGCCGCGCCGCGGCACTGGCCCTGGTCGCGGCGCTTGTCGGCGCGGCCGCGGTGGCGGCCTGGTTCACGCGCGGCCACGCACGCTCGATCAAGAATGCGCTCGAGGCGGCAAGCAGTCTGGGGCGCGGCGAACTGCCGCCCCAGCGCCGTTCGCGCATCGTCGAAATCGACCGCCTGCTGGGGGCGCTGCGCAAGGCGGGCAGCGAACTGCGCCGGGCCCAGGCCACGCGCGAGTCGGCCGGCTCCGAGCGCCAGTCCCAGCTCGAGCGGGCCCAGCAGGCACGCGAGATGGCCGAGGAAGAAAACCGCGCCAAGGACCAGTTCCTGGCCATGCTGGGACACGAATTGCGCAACCCGCTGGCGCCGATCGGCACCGCCGCCCAGCTCCTGAAGCTGCCCGATCTCGACGGCCACCGCGCGCGCTACGCCGGCGACGTGATCGGGCGCCAGGTCGAGCACATGAACCGGCTGCTGTCGGACATGCTCGACGTCTCGCGCGTGACACGCGGGCTGGTCACCCTGAACCTGGAAGACGTCGACCTGCGCGACATCGTCGAGCGCGCCGTCGAGCAGACCCGCCCGCTGATGGAAGAGCGCCAGCACCGGCTCGAACTGCGGGTGCCGAACACGCCGGTTGCAGTGCGCGGCGACCAGACCCGGCTGACCCAGGTGGTGGCCAACCTCCTGACCAACTCGGCCAAGTACACGCCGCCGCATGGCTCGATCCAGCTGTCGCTGGCCAGCGCGGGCGATGAAGCGAGCCTGGCCATTGCCGACGACGGCGAAGGCATCACCGCCGAACTGCTGCCGCGCGTGTTCGACCTGTTTTCGCAGGGCGAGCGCAAATCCGACCGCGCCCAGGGCGGCCTGGGCCTGGGCCTGGCCCTGGTGCGCAGCCTGGTGCAGCTGCATGGCGGCAGCGTCGAAGCGAGCAGTCCCGGGCGCGGCGGCGGCAGCATTTTCACGGTGCGCCTGCCGCTCAGGCATGAACTGGCGGCTTTGACCGCGCCCCTGCCGGCGCCGCGCCGGGTGCGCGAACCGGTGCGCCCCGCGCCGAATGCCGCGCTGCGCGTGATGCTGGTGGACGACAACATCGACGCCGCGGTCAGCCTCTCGCTGCTGCTGGAAGCGGCGGGCGACCACCTGGTGTCGACCTATTACGATGCCGCCAGCGCGCTCGAGTGGGCGGCCTTCGAGCGGCCCGATGTTTTCATCCTCGACATCGGCCTGCCCGACATGAACGGCTACGAACTCGCGCGGCGCCTGCGCGCGATGCCGCAGTTCGCCGCCACGCTCCTGATCGCGCTGACCGGCTATGGCCAGCTGGCCGACAAGGTGAGGGCGCGCGAAGCGGGCTTCGACCTGCACATCGCCAAGCCTGCCGAACCCGAGGAGATCCTGGCCGCGCTGGCCCTGGCCAACCTGACGCCCGAAGCCGAACGCACCGAGTAAGCGTCGGACGCGCTGGGTGCGCGCGCCGCGATGCGCTACCATGGCGCTTTCATCCTTCATCACGCCTACCATGCCGAAAAACAAGAAGCCCGTGCCCCGCAAGACGGCCACCGCTGCCGAACCCGATACCGACGCGCTGGCCCAGGCCCTGGCCGATCTCGCGCTCGACGTGGCCGAGGGCGAGGACAGCGATCCGGAGCTTGCCGCGGCGCGCGAGGAAGAGCTGCTCGTCGCCATCCGCAAGGCGCTGCGTAAAAAACGCGACGAGGTGCTGTACGGCGCCATCGAACTGGCGCGCTTCACCGACCCCGAAGCCTGCCGCCTGCTGCGCGCCCACATCGGCGAACAATCGGCCACCCTGCGTTTGCGCCGCGAGAACGAACCCGAGTTCGAGATCGACGCCTTCCTGATTCCGCTCTTCGTGCGCAGCACGGGCGGCCTCGTGGCCGAGGAAACCTTCCTGGACGACGCCGCCTACGAGGAACTGGCGGCCAGCTTCGTCACGTCCGAACTCGACAGCCCGAAGGCGAGCGTGGCCCTGGTGCGCCACGCCTACGACCTGGCCGAGGCCGACCACATCGGTTTTTCGGTCTTGCAGGACTTGCTGCGCGAAGCCGCCGCCACGATGACGAGCAAGAAGCCGGTGGCGGCGCCCTTGCTCGAGGCGAGCATCCGCGGCTGGACCGGCGAGCGTTTCGCGCCCGACGAGACGGCGATGGAGCTGCGTTTCCTGTTCGGCTTTTCGCTCAAGCGCGTCGACGACCCGTTCTACGCGGTGCCGAAGCACGAGATCGACGCCGACGTCTTCTTTGCCGACCGCATGCGCCGCTACCGCGCCTGGACCGAACGGGTGGCGCCGCTGGTGCGGCGCTGCCTGGCGCGCGACCCGGACCGCGTCCAGGTCGACTTCCTCTACCAGGACCTGTTCCACGGCGCCAAGGAGCAGGGCGTCTCGGAACTGGCCATGCTCGGCACCCTGTCCGAAATTAACGGCCTGCTGGCGGCCAAGGAGCTGGCGGCCGACCGCGTGCGCGCCGTCGTCGCCCCGCAGGATGCCGGCGAACACATTGAGCTGCGGGTGAACCTGTACGCGCTCGACGGCGGCCCGCCCTGGGGCGGCGTGCTCAAGGCCGTCGACCTGGCGGCCGACCTCGGCGCCGAGGTCGACGAACTGTGCGATGCGCTCGGCTCGATCGGCATCGACGACGTGTCCACCGCCGACAGCTTCGACGACGAGGGCCATCCCGAGGGCGCCCAGCCCTATCCTCCCGGCTGAGATTCCCGCAGTGCAGCAAGGGGTTTCTCCGGCCCCTGCGGCATCCTGGACGGACTTGCCGGACGCCCGGCCAGCGCTGCGCGCTACGGCAGAGTATGCCTACAGCCTCCGTCGCTTTCCTGCCTGACCCGTATTGACCCGCTACCCGCTTGAACAGCGCGTTTGCGGGGCTGCGCACGGCTGCGCGGGCTGCGCGTATGGATGAGTTTTCGTAGTGGATTTCCTTGTATGGGAGTAGGAGTAAACCTACAAAGATGCCCGCAGGACACCGGACGCTCCTATGAGGAAAAGCTCTGCATTTCCAACAGGCCCTTTCTGCAGGCTAATGTTGCAATGCATAAATCAAAATAATAGTAAATTTGCATGTTACGATGCTCCCTCTCCGGCATCAATGGCAGGGCGTGAAGCCTCTCCGCCGCCGCCTTGAACCGCACCGTATCCAAGATCAACTATAGCGCCACAAAGGCGAAAGGAAATCAACATGCCGACCCTGATCGTGTTTTGCCACCTCCGCTGGGACTTCGTCTTCCAACGCCCCCAGCACCTCATGACGCGTCTGGCGGAACACTACAACATCCTGTTCGTCGAAGAACCGATGCACACCGAAGGGCAGGCCCGCCTCGAAAAAATGCCCGTGGCAGCGAACATCACCGTGTACCGTCCGCACACCCCGATCCAGCAGTGGGGCTTCCACGACGACCAGCTGCCTACCCTGCAAGGCCTGCTTGCCGACCTCGTGCCTGAAGGCGAGCGTCCAGTGGTCTGGTTCTACACCCCGATGGCGCTGCCGCTGCTGCAGGGACTGAACCCATCTCTGGTCATTTACGACTGCATGGACGAGCTGGCCGCTTTCAAGAATCCGCCGAAGCAGCTGCTGCAGCGCGAATCGGCCCTGCTCAACATCGCCGACCTGGTCTTCACCGGCGGCCCGAGCCTGTACGAAGCGAAGAAAGACCGCCACGCGAACGCCCACTGCTTCTCGAGCAGCGTGGACGCGAAGCACTTCCGCCAGGCCCTCGACGAAGCCATCTCGCATCCGGAGCAGGCCAATATCGCCGGTCCACGCCTGGGCTTCTACGGCGTCATCGACGAGCGTTTCGACACCGACCTGGTGCGCCAGATGGCCGCCGCCCACCCGGAGTGGCAGATCGTGCTGGTAGGCCCGGTCGTCAAGATCGACCCGGCCGAACTGCCGCGCGCTGAAAACGTCCACTATATGGGCCAGCGCAACTATGACGACCTGCCGAAGTTCCTGGCCGGCTGGGACGTCTGCCTGCTGCCGTTCGCCATGAACGATTCGACCAAGTTCATCAGCCCGACCAAGGTGCTGGAATACATGGCTGCCGAAAAGCTGTCGGTCAGCACCCCGATCACCGACGTCAAGGTGCCTTACGGCGACGTGGTCGCCATCGCGTCGACTGCCGACGAATTCATCGCCGCCTGCGAGCGCATGCTTGCCGCCAGCGAAGAAGAGAAGACCAGGCTGGTCGAGCGCATGCGCGACATCGTGGCCAATACCTCGTGGGACAAGACCGCCGGCCGCATGCATGAGCTGATCAGCACCACGGCCCCGGGCGAAGCACGCTCGGCCGCCGCTGCCGTGCTCGAAGGCGGGACCACGGCACGGGTCAACCCGCTGCCGGTAGCGCAGAAGTCGGCTGCCTGATTTTTTCAGGACGCCAGATCACCCGCCCGGCCGCGATGGCCCGGCGGGTTTTTTTTTTGCCCTTCGGTTGCGCGGCTGCAGCGCGCTGGCCGGGAGCGCGCACAATTGACAATTGGAAGCGTCAGGCATACATTGCTTTCTTTACAATTAATCACACAATCACGCGCCTGGCGCGAAACAAGACCCCCTATCGATGAGTGCTGCCGTCCAACCTCGCATCCTTCTCGTGGACGATCAGCCTGCCAACCTTGCGGTGCTCGAGGCGCTGCTGGGCGGACTGGACGCCGTGCTGGTGCGTGCCGATTCGGGCGAAGCGGCGCTGCGTGCGCTGCTGGCGGACACCCAGCCGGAGGCTAACTTTGCGCTGGTCCTGCTGGACGTCCAGATGCCCACCCTGGACGGCTTCCAGACCGCCGAGCTGATGCGCCAGCACCCGCGCTCGCAATCGGTCCCGATCATCTTCATCAGCGCCGGCGACCCCGACGATTTCCCGTTCGAGCGCGCCTATGCGCTGGGCCACGCCGACTACCTGGCCAAGCCGGTTAACCCGCATGTGCTGCGCGCACGGGTCGAGCAGTGCCTGGCCGCCTACCGCAAGGACGCCGAACTGGCGCGCCTGCGGGCGCAGCAGCCGCCGGCCGCGTCCCCCGCAGGCGGCCACGCCAGCCGCCTGCGCCTGATTCTCGACAACCTGCACGACTACGCCTTCATCGGCACCGATACCGAGCGCCGCATCACCGAGTGGGAAGCGGGCGCGCAAAGCGTGGCCGGCTGGAGCGCCGAGGAAGCCTGCGGTCAGTTGGCCGACATCATCTTCACGCCGGAAGACCGCGCTGCCGGAAGGCCGGAACAAGAGGCCGCCCGGGCACGCGCCACGGGCCGTTCGGAAGACAAGCGCTGGCATATGCGCAAGGGCGGCGGGCGCTTTTTCGCCGACGGCATCATGATTGCCCTGCGCGAGAATGACGAACTGCGCGGCTATGCCAAGATCATGCGCGACGCCACCGCCGAACACATGGCCGCCGAGCAGCTGGCCGACAGCGAGCGCGCGCTGCAGGCCAGCACCGAGCGCTTCGCGCGCCTGCTCGAATCCTCGGGCGAGGGCATCGTCGGGCTCGACGCCGAGGGCCGCTGCACCTTCATGAACGCGGCCGCTGCGGCCTGCCTGGGCTATGCGCCCGATGAACTGGCCGGCGCCACGCTCGCCATGCTGCTGCCGCCCTCCGGCGCGGACGAGGGCGCCGGCGAGCAAGCGCTGTTCGAGGCGGTGCGCAGCAGCGCCACCCTGCGCCTGGACGCCGCGCACCTGCGGCGCAAGGACGGCAGCAGCTTGCCGGTGGCCTGCTCGGTGCACCCGATGGCGTCGAGCGACGGCCCCGGCGGGGCGGTGCTCACCTTTACCGACATCAGCGCGCGCCAGCAAGCGAGCCTCGAGCGCGAGCGCCTGGTCGCCCAGCTGCGCACGGCCAACGAGCGCATGCGCGACATCTTCTACCAGGCGCCCGCCTTCATGGCGGTGCTGCGCCGGCCCGAGCTGGTGTTCGAGATGGTCAACGAACGCTTCGCCGACCTGGTCGGGCGCCGCACGCTGCTGGGCAAACCGGTGGCGCAAGCCCTGCCCGAACTCGAAGGGCAGGGCCTGTTCGAGCTGCTGGCCGGCGTTTTCCAGAGCGGCGAAGCGCGGGAAGGGCGCAACGTGCGCCTGCAGCTGCATACCGAAAACGGCGACCTCGACACCTATTACGTCGACTTCCTGTACATGGCGCTGCGCGAACCGGACGGCCGCGTGTCGGGGGTGCTGATCCACGGGATCGACGTCACCGAGCGTACCCTCGCCAGTTTGCTGGCCGCCGGCCAGCGCGGCGCGCTCGAACTGGCGGTGTCGGACGCGCCGCTGGGGGACGTGCTCGACCTGCTGGCGCGCACGGCCGAGGATTATGCCGGCGGCGCGGTGCTGGCCGGGATCCAGCTGGCCGGCCCCGGCAATGCGCTCGCGCATGCGGCCGCGCCCAACCTGCCCGAAGACTTGCGCGAGGTGCTCGACCGGATCGGCACCTCCCCGCTGGGTGGGGCCGGCGGCACCGCGGCCTGGCGCGCCGAACCGGTCGACTGTCCCGACATCGCGAGCGACCCGCTGTGGGAACGCTGCCGCGGCGAAGCACTCGATGCTGGCCTGGCCGCCGGCAGTGCGCTGCCGATCCTGGCGCCCTCGGGCGCGGTGCTCGGCGCCTTCAGCTGGTATTACCGAACCGGCGTGGTGCGCGCGCAGCGCGATGTACAGGCCCTGGCCCTGCTGGCCAACACGGCCTCGCTCGTCATCGGCCAGCGCGCCGAAGCGGCCGCGCGCCAGGCGGCCGAGGAGCGGTCGCACGCGATTTTGGAGAGCATGAACGACGGCTTCCTGGCCCTCGACAGCGCTTGGCGCATCAGTTACGCCAACGCGGCGGCCGAGCGCATCACGGGACTGGAACGCGCGCAGCTGTTCGGCGACGTGTTCTGGGACCTGTTCCCCGGCTGGCAGGGAAGTGCGCAGGAAAAGGCCTGCCGGCGCTGCGCCCTCGAGCGCACGGCGGAGCGCACCTCGGCCCACATTGCCGCCTGGGGCGGCTGGTACGAGATCAACTGCTCCCCGACGCCCGATGGCGGCATCGCCCTCTACCTGCGCGACGAAAGCGAGCGGCGCCTGGCCGAGGAGGGGGTGCGGCGCCTGGCCGCCGTGGCCGAGCAGTCCTCGGACTTCATCGGCATCTTCGCGCCCGAGGGCACGGGTCTCTACCTCAATCCCGCCGGCCGGGCGATGGCGGGCCTGGGCCTGGAGGCCGACATCCGCGGCGCGCGCCTGCTGGACTTCTTCTCCGACGACTGCCGCGCTTTCGTGCGCACCGACGTGCTGCCGGCACTGACCGGCGAAGACCAGAAATGGGAAGGCGAACTGAAGTTCTCCGGACGCGGCGCGGGCGACACGGTGCCGGTCTATTTCAAGGGCTTCGCCGTGCACGGCGCCGACGGCGCCCACCTGGGCCTGGCGACGATCACGCGCGACATCACCGAGCAAAAGCGCGCGGAAGACGAACTGCGCCGCATCGCGGCCGACCTGTCCGAGGCCGATCACCGCAAGAGCGAATTCCTGGCCACCCTCGCGCACGAGCTCAGGAATCCGCTGGCGCCGATCCGCACCGGCCTCGACCTGCTGCGCATGGCCCCGGGCAATGCGCAGACCGCCGGCCGCGTGCACGAAATGATGGACCGCCAGCTCGGCCAGCTGATCCACCTGGTCGACGACCTGCTCGACATCGCCCGCATCACGCGCGGGCGCATCGAACTGAAAAAAGAAGCGATCGACCTGCGCACGGCGGTGACGATGGCGGTCGAGTCGAGCACGGCTCTGATCCAGGCCGGCAAGCACCAGCTGGAAGTGGCCTTGCCGGACGAGCCGCTGCCGCTCGAGGCCGACCTGACGCGCCTGGTGCAGGTGCTGTCGAATTTGCTGAACAACGCCGCCAAATACACGCCCGGGGGAGGGCGCATCGCGCTCTCGGCCTGGCGCGAAGAGGCGCAGGCGGTGGTGGCGGTCACCGACAGCGGCATCGGCATCGCGCCGGACGCCATCGGTTCGGTGTTCGAGATGTTCACCCAGGTGCGCAGCAGCCTGGACCGGGCCCAGGGCGGGCTCGGGATCGGTCTGTCGCTGGTGCGGCGCCTGGTCGAATTGCACGGCGGGCGGGTGCACGCCTTCAGCGCCGGGCGCGGGCGCGGCAGCACCTTCACCGTGCGCCTGCCCTTGAAGCGCGGCGCCGGCGAACTCAAAACCTTCAGCGCGGCGCCCGCCTTTCACGCTGGCGCGCGCCGGCTGCGCGTGCTGGTGGTGGACGACAACCTGGACGCCGCCGAAAGCCTGGGCGCGCTCCTCGGCGCCCTCGGCCACGACACGCGCATGGCGCACGACGGCCCCTCGGGCCTGGCCGTGGCACGCGCCTTCGGGCCCGACCTGGCCTTCCTCGACATCGGCCTGCCCGGCATGAACGGCCACGAACTGGCGCGCGCGCTGCGCTCGAGCAGCGAGCTGCGCGATACCGTGCTGGTGGCGCTGACCGGCTGGGGCGCGGCGAGCGACATGACGCTCTCGCACGAGGCGGGCTTCGACCAGCACCTGACCAAGCCGGTCAGCCGCGAAGCCCTGGAACAGGCGCTCGCCACGGCCGCGGAAGTCCTTGCGCAGGGGCGTTCATGACGAAACACACCGTCTCCTGCGGTACGCTGGTGCTCGATTCTGGAGGCAGGCTGCTGCTCTGCCATGTGACGCATACCGCCGCCTGGGACATCCCGAAAGGCATGCGCGACCCCGGCGAAACCTCGCTCGAGGCGGCAATGCGCGAGCTGCGCGAGGAAGCCGGCGCCGCTTTCGATGCCGCACGCTTCGTCGACCTGGGCGAATTCGCTTACCGGCGCGACAAGCGGCTGCACCTGTTCCGGGTCGCGGCCGGCGACGAGCTGGGCGACCTCTCGCAGCTGGCCTGCAGCAGCTATTTCCCGCATGCGAAGACCGGCAAGCCGACCCCGGAGACGGATGGCTTTCGCTGGGCGCGGCGCGAGGAAATCAGCCAGCTGTGCTGGCCGCGGATGGGGGCGCTCCTGCTCACTCTCGACTGGTGACGCCGCGGTGCTGCCTCCCGTAGGGTGGGCACTCCGTGCCCACGCGGAATGAGGCACCGACGAAACGCCCTTTGTACCGCTGCGTCTGAATCGACGCTGCGGATCCGGATGCGTCCACGCAGCGCATGCGTTCGCGTGGGTACGGAGTGCCCACCCTACGCTATGCATCATGAATAGGCGTTCAGATCGGAGCCCGCCGTGCGCGCTGCGCCGGTGTTTCGCAGTACCATGAACCCGCCAAGAAACAAGGAGGATCGCCATGAGCACCCAACCCACCGCCGTTGATTCGTTCGACGTCGCCACCATCATGGGCGGCCTGTACGGCGACGGCATCATCGCCTGCAAGGGTGCGTTCGAGCGCGCCTGGGTCGAACGCCTGGGGCAGGATATCGCCATGCTGTTCGAGGAAGCGCAGCGCCAGCCGGGCGGGGCGCTGGCCCGCGGGCCGAACCGCTATTACGTCGAAGTGCACCCGGAGCGCATATCCGGCTTTGCCGACATCATCCAGCATCCCTGGGTGGTGGCGGTCTGCCGCGCCATCCTCGGGCCCGAATACCGGATCGTCGAGGCCGGCTTCGACGTGCCCGGCCCCGGCGCGCTGCACCAGCCCTGGCACCGCGATTTCCGCTCGCCAGAAGCGACCCTGATCGGCCGGCGCATCAATTCCCTGGCCTTCAACATCACCACCGTCGACGTGACCGAGGACATGGGGCCTTTCGAAATCGCCCCCGGTACCCAGTGGGACGACCTGAAGGACGGCGACCCGATGTTCCCGCCGAAGGAGCTCTGGCCGCGCTACGAGGCGCGCGCCCAGCGCAAGCTGCCGAAGATGGGCGACATCTCGGCACGCTCGGCGCTGACCATCCACCGCGGGACCGCCAACGAATCGAACCGTTCGCGCCCGGTCTTCGTGCTCGGCGTCGATGCGCCCGACGCGCGCAACGCCGAGAAGCACGACCTGCAGCTTAGCCGGGGCTATTACGAGAGCCTTCCGCCCGAACTGCGCCGCCACATCACCTGCCGCGTGGTCGACCAGCTCGCGCCGATCGTGCAGGCGCATACGATCGAAGGCTTGAAGATGGGTGTGAAGGTGTAAACGGAAGCGGGCGCCGCGTGCCGTCAAAACGGCCGGCGGCGCCCGCTGATGCAGGACGCGAAAATTAAGGCGTGCCCTTGTTCCCGTTCCCGGCCTCGGTCTGCACGGTGTCGGGCATCGATTCGGTGACGCTGCCGGGCAGCTGGCCGACGCGGCGCGTGTCGTCGGACTGGATGTCGAGGTTGACTTCCTCGGCCACTTCGAAGCGGCCGTCTTCGGCGCCTTCTTCCCCCGGCAGCAGGTTCTCGGAGCGCTTCGGATCATCGTCCGCAGCTTGCGGCGTTTGCGGCTGGTTGCGTGGATCGGTGCTTGCCATGTTGTTCTCCATATCAAAATGTTCACATGGCTGCATTATGTCCGAGGCGCCCTGTCGCGGGCGCACGCTATTTTTCAATTTACTTTTTATCGCGTTCGCGCGGCAGGTTCTTTTCCAGGATCGCCCACAGGATCAGGCCGTAGGCGAGCAGCCGGATCAGGTAATGCAGCGGCGAGTCCTCGGCGTTGGCGTCGTTGACGGCCGAGTACAGCCGGTGCAGGCCCTCGATGAAGAAGGAGGCCGCGAAGTAGAGGAAGAAGCGGTCGCCCGAATCGCGCCAGAAGCGCAGGAAGAACAGCGCGATGACGAGCGAGCCCATGCTGATGGCGCCGGTGAACAGGTCGTACATGTCACTCCTTTTCGTAGATCAGGCCGTACAGCAGCAGGGAGACCGCAACGAGTGCGCTGATCAGGCGCGCCGGCAGGAATTCGATGTCCGGGAACACGATCTTGTCGAGCAGCAGGAACAGGTTATTCAGGGTCATCACCGCAAAACATGAGCCGGCCCAGAACAGCAGGCGGTAGCGCGTGCGCCCGTAGCTGGCGAACAGCAACCATGTGCAGGCCAGCGAGGTCAGGATACAGAGGGTGTAGATCGTTTCCGCCACTGTCTAGTCCTTTCGCAGTTTGAAGGCGTTCGCAAATTGCTGGGCCTTGCGGTCGAGGGAAGAATGAATCAAATGGGTGACTTCGACCAGGTGCCGCGCGTACAGCTCGGCCAGTGCGTCGATGCGCTCGCGCAGCTGGGGCGACGAGGGCTGATATTGATAGCAGGCTTCCTGGGGTCCGGGGCAGGGCGCGACCATGCCGGCGCGGAACAGTTCCTCGAGCAGGGCCTGCGCGGTGCGTTCGCGTACGTAGAGGCGTTGCGCAAGCGAGTCGCCATGCCATTGCTGCGTCGGATTGGCGCGCAGCAGGAGCAAGGCTTCGAGGAAGGGGACCGACGGAATACTCGTGAGCACGAATCGCCGCAAATCCTCCGGGAATGGGACCTTTTCCATTGACGGGGCTGTTTCCGGTATGGAATGTTATCGAAAGAGCCGCAATTCTAGAGCATTCCTCGCGACAATGCACTCCCTGCCGTACCGTGCGCAAGTATTGACGCGCCGCACAGGGACAGTCTGCTCTGGCGCGAAATCTGTGTCGGCTACAATGCGCTTTTGTCACACACTTTCGACTCATCCATGTTCCATAAACTCTTTGTCGGGGCTGCTTTCCTCGCCTCGCTGCTCGCGCCCGCGTTCGCGCTGGCATCGACCTGTCCCGACCATTATGCCGATGGCCGCGCGCCCGAGATCCGCAATCCGAAGCTGGCGGTCGCCACGCGCGAGCTGTGCTACGGGGTGTTCGGCATCATGCATTCGGGCGTGACCCGCACGCCGCTCTGGTCGGCCGAGAACCTGCGCGCCGACAATGTGGCCTCGGCCCAGGGCCTGAAACGCGACAACGCCTTCCACGCCGAGCCGCGCCTGCCGCGCGAGCAGCGCGCCGAACTCGACGACTACGCGCGCAGCGGCTTCGACCGCGGCCACATGACCCCGAACGGCGACATGCCGGACCGCCGCACCCAGCGCGAAAGCTTCACGCTGGCGAACATGGTGCCGCAGGATGGCGACCATAACCGCCACATCTGGGCGCCGATCGAAGGGGCGGTGCGCAAGATGGCGAAAAAGGAAGGGCAGCTCTACGTCATCACCGGCCCGGCCTTCCTCGGCACCAACCTGCGCAAGGTCGGCAACGTGCTGGTGCCGACCCACCTGTACAAGGTTGTCTACAGCCCGCGCCAGAAGCTTGCTGCCGCCTGGTTCACCGAAAACCGCGCGCGGGCCGAGATCCAGGTCATTCCCGTGGCGGAGCTGGAGCGCATCGTCGGCATCGAATTTTTGCCCTCGCTCACGCGCCAGCAAAAGGAACGCATGCTGCACCTGCCGAAAATCCGCCAGAAGAAGCAAAAGACCGGCTTTTTTTCCTGACCATTCCCGAACCTGATCAACGGAGAGCTCCATGACTGCGAAAAAGAAGACCTTTGTGCCGTATGCGAACGAAGCCGACGTGCTCCAGGTCGACAACCTGATGATCGAAAACCGGCTGGACCGCATCACGATCTCGGGCGACGTCGACCTCACCCTGGACAAGTCGGGACTGGCGCATGCGCGGCGCCTGAAGGAAGTGCTCGACGCCGTGCTCGCCCGGCTCGAAGGCGAAGACCTGCCGGAGCGCCTGCCGCCGCCGGACGTGAAGAACGTCGCCAATCCGTTCAACTAGTTATCAGCCGCTTCCCCAAGGCCTCGTTCGAGGCCTTTTTTTCGGTCCGTCGCGCGCCATCCTCGTTTGCCGCACCGGTTTGACCCTCATTGCATGATCTGTCCGAACCGCTCGGGATCTGGCCTTCGATGCGCTCTGTCTGTGCGGTGCTTCGCCTTTATCTACGCGCTTTCTGCCCAATGTCGCTGGTTATTACCTCAACATTTACGGCAGTCAATGGTGCGCGGTGTCCCGTCCGTTTGGAGTACGCTGGTTGTGTCTTGTGCAAGCAACCACACAATGAGTAAGTGCTTCACATCACCCGGGTCCGTCGCGAGGAACGCCACCAGGACGCACGCGTTTTAAAGGCCGAACAAGTCCGTGTCGAACGATTCGACGCATCCGGGACCCGCCACTGAAGTAATCGATACTATCTGGAGGATTCATCATGCATCATACTTTGATCGCCGTCTTCGACAACCACGCAGACGCTACCAGCGCCCAGAACGAACTGTTGTCCTCGGGCTTCTCCAGCAGCGACGTGCGCCTGCAGCACGGCGACGAAACGGCGCCCGGCGGCTCGATGGCCAGCTCCACCACGACCACCACCACGACCACCGACAACGAGCCAGGCATCGGCGAGAGCATCAAGAACTTCTTCAGCGACCTTTTCGGAAGCGATTCCGATAACTACAGCAGCAAGTACTCGACCGCCGCCTCGCTCGGCAACCATATTCTGACGGTGAACACCGACAGCGAAGCGGAAGTAGAACGCGCCGCCGACATCGTCGAGCGCTTCGGCCCGATCGACATCGACGAGCAGTCGGAGAAATGGGGCATGACCGAAGGCTCGGGCGCCATGATGGGCAGCCGCGGCAGCATGAGCGGCGGCCAGTCGATGTCGCTGCAGTCCGATCCCGACCGCCTGCCGCTGAACCAGCAGTCGCTGAACGACCCGGTCCCGATGGGCACCACCTATCAGGAGCCAATGGGTTCGCGCGACGAACTCTCGACCGGCAGCTACGGCGCCGGCACCGGCAGCAGCCTGCAGCAGAACCAGGGCGGCACTTCGCTCTCGGGCTCCTCGCTCGAAGGCTCGGCCGCGTCAAGCTCGAACCTGCAGGGCTCCTCGCTCACCGGTTCGCAGCAGCGCGACACGAGCACCCTGGGCAATACGGTGGGACAGGAGCAGCGCAGTGGAAGCATGCGTGATGTCCAGCGCACCGGCGTGCGCGTGTTTTCCCGCAGTCCGGCCCAATCGAGCCTGAGCGGCGACGACGATTATTACCGTAACCACTTCACCAGCACCTATGGCACGACCGGCGACAGCTACGACGATTACGCGCCGGCCTACAGCTATGGTTCGGAAATGGCGCGCGACCAGAAGTACAGCGGCCGCAAGTGGGACGACGTCGAAAACGACCTGAGCTCCGACTGGGCGACCCGCGCCGGCAACAAGGCCGGTTCGACCTGGGAAAAGATGAAGGCGGCAGTCAAGCACGGCTGGGATCGCATGACCTCGGACGACGACGACAGCTACTACCGTAACCACTACAACGCAACCTACAGCAGCACCGCGGGCGCGAACGATTACGACAAGTACCAGCCGGCCTACCGCTATGGTTCGGAAATGAGCCAGAGCCAGATGTACCGCAACCGTCCATGGGACGAAGTCGAGCCTAACCTGCGCAGCGACTGGGAAACCCGTCACCGCGACACCGGTTCGACCTGGGAAAACATGAAGGACGCCGTGCGTCACGGCTGGAACAAGATGACCAAGTAAGGCCATCTCGCAGTTGACGTGAAAGAGGGCGCCCGCGGGCGCCCTCTGTTCGTTCTGCCGCTTTTACTCGGCGAAGGCCTGGGCCGCCGGCGTGATCTTCACGTTCTCCGGCTTGATGCCAAGCTTCATGTTGCCGATGACTTTGTCCTCGTCGAGCACGGCCTGCGGCTTGGCCGCATCATAGGTGATCGGCGAGAAGGCATCGGTCACCAGCGCGTTCTTCAGGCCGGCCGCGTCTTTCGTAATGAAGACGACCGAGAGGTTGCGCGCCGACAGGTGTTTTTTGATCGCCGCGTTCACCTCGGCCACGCTCAGCTTCGCCAGGCCCTCGCGCATCATCTGCGTGAATTCCGGCGTCTTGTGCCACTGCGAGTCGAGCGCATAGCCGAGGCGCTGGTCCTGGGTCGCGGTCATCACGAACACGTTCTTCATCAGGTAATCGCGCGTGGTCTCGAAGTCTTCTTTCGTTAAACCATTCTCGACCAGTTTGCCCAGTTCGCTCAGCGCCAGGCGCAGCGCGAAATGACCGTTCTGCGGCGCCACCGGGCGGATCCAGATTTCGAACAGCTGCGCCTTGCGGCCCAGGTTCGGGTTCGGGAAAAACTGGAACATCCCGCGCGGGAAGGCTTCGATATAGGCGTAGTCGCCGTAGTTCATGCCGCGCAGCTCACGGATCTGCTGGTACAGGTGCGAGCTCGAGGCGCGGTGCTCGCCGAGCCAGGTCTTGGCCAGCCACAGCGCCGGGAAGTCCGGATGCGAACGCGTCACTTCGAGCGGCAAGCCAAACGAGATGGCCGTGGCGCGCGTGTTCTTCTCGATGATTTCCACTTCCAGGCCAGTCGCCTGGCGGCCCCGCGGCACGCTGGTGGCCGGCAGGCCGGCGCCAACGGGCAGGCGCGCCAGCTGCGTCTTCAAGGCTGCGATCATGCCGTCGCTGACATCGCCCGAGATGCCGACCCGCACCGCACCCTGGGCATAGGCCTGGCGGTAGAAGGCTTTCACGTCGTCCAGGCTGATCGACTCGATGCCCTTCAGGGTGCCGAGCACCGGGTGGCCATACGGCGTGCCGGTGAAGACATTGGCCTGCAGGCGCTCCTTGCCGAACTCCTCTTCGTTATTGTCCTTCAGGTCGAGCACGAGGGCGTTCTTCTGCGCGTCCTTCAGGCGGCGGAAGTCTTCTTCCCGAAAGCCTGGTTCGAGCAGCATCGGCAGCGCGATGCCGAGGTATTCATCCCAATTGTCCTTGTGGATCGAACCGCTGAAGGTGGTCATCTCCTTGTCGACCTGCTCGGTGAAACTGCCGGCCAGCGGGAACAGGGCCTTGGTCACTTCATCGATCTTGCGCGCCGAGGAACCAGCCGAGGCGACCATCGAGGCGGTCAAGGCCGCCAGGCCTTCCTTGCCCTTCGGGTCGTGCGCCGAGCCGGCCGCGAACAGCAGCTTGAAGCGCACCTGCGGCAGCGCCGACTTCTGCACCAGCACCTCGAAGTTCGCAACGCCCGTTTTTGGCGTCATGCTTGCCAGCTTGGGCAGCGCTTCGACCCCGGCGGGGAGGGCGTCGTGCGCGAGGGTGGTGACGACCATGCTGTCGTCGACCAGGTATTTGCGCGCGGCGGCCTGCAGGTCGGCCGGCGTGAGGCTGTCGACCAGGCGGTAGTAGCGGTTCAGGGTGCCGTAGGAGCGGTTGAAGTGCACGTAGGATGCCAGGGTAGCGGCGATCTGCTCGGTGTTGTCCAGGGTGCGCACCAGGCCGTATTTCTGGGCCGATTTCGCGTCCTGCAGCTCTTTGGCAGTGACCTGGGTGTCGCGCAGGCGCGCCACCGTTTGCAGGATGGCGTCGCGCACATACAGCGCGTCCGCCGGCTTCTTGACGCGCGCGCCGATCGTGGCCAGGGTCGGGTCGACCCGGTTCGGCGTGAAATCGAACAGCTGGTCGACCTTCTGTTCGTCCTGCACCAGGCGCTTGTACAGGGGCGAAGTGCGGCCGAACGAGAGTGAGAGCAGCATCGACAGTGCAGCGCCGTCTTTTTGCGTTTCCGAGAAAGCCGGGGCGCGGAAGGCCACCGTCACCAGCGGCAGGGTCGAGGTCGGCCAGGGCACGTGGCGGTACTGGGCGCCGGCGGGCGCCGGTTCGCTCGGGACCGGCGCCTTGTACGTTCCCTTCTTCCAGCCGGCCCAGTATTTTTCGACCATGGCGATGGCTTTTTTCGGGTCGACGTCGCCGGCGACGATGATGGTCGTCTTCTCGGGGCGGTACCAGCGGTCGAAGAAGACCTTTGAGTATTCGTACTGGTTGGGCATGTCCTCGATGTCTTTCAGGAAGCCCATCGTGGTGTGTTTATAGGTGTGGGTGGTAAAAGCCGCGTCGCGCTGGACCTCGAACAGCTTTTGCATCGGGTTCGCGCTGTTCTTGTTGTATTCGCCGAGCACCGCGCGCGACTCGGTCTTGAAGGCTTCGACCGGATAATCGAGATGCTGGAAGCGGTCGGCCTCGACCTTCAGGACCGTTTCCAGGTCTTCCTTGGCAAAGGTCGTGTAGTAGTTGGTCAGGTCGTCGCTGGTGTAGGCGTTCTGGCGCGCGCCGGCGCGGGTGATGACTTCCTGGTATTTCTCGGGTGGGTAGGCTTTGGTCCCGCGGAACATCATGTGTTCGAAAAAGTGTGCAAAACCCGACTTGCCCGGCTCGACTTCATTGCGCGAGCCGGTCTGCACCGGAATCGTCACCGACACCAGGTTCGGCAGGCCGGTCGGCACGACGATGATTTTCAGGCCATTGGCCAGGGTTTTCTCGGTCGCCTTGAAGGGCAGCACGTCGGCGCCGGCCTTGGCGGGCGCGGCCGGTGCGGCGAAAGCGGGGCAGGACGCAAGCAGCAGCGGCGCGGATAAGGCAAGCGCCGTCGGGATGAATTTGGACACACTGTCTCCTTGGGAATTAAGCTAGCGCGAAGCATAGGATATTCCCCAAGGAATGAACAGCAAGATCAAATATGCATATCGGGCACGGGGTGCCAGCCGAGTTCAGCCCTTGGCCAGCGGCAGGCTGATCCGGTTGCGGCCGAGGTGCTTGGCGCGGTAGAGGGCGGCGTCGGCGGTGGCCACCAGTTCGCTGGCCTGGGTTTCCGGCCCGGCGATCGCGGTGGCGGCGCCGATCGATACCGTCACCTTGCGCAGCGGCGCCAGGCCGTTCGGCAGTGCGAGCTGCTCGACCCGGCGGCGGATGCGCTCGGCCACGATGGCCGCACCCTTGAGCGACTGGTTCGGCAAGATCACGGCAAATTCCTCGCCGCCGTAGCGCGCCACCAGGTCGTTCGCTCGCATTTCGCTGGCCACGGCCGTTGCGATGCGTTTCAGGCATTCGTCGCCGCCGAGGTGGCCGTTCGCATCGTTATAGGCCTTGAAATTGTCGACGTCGACCATCAGCAGCGAGAGTGGCTGGCGCAGATGCAGCGCGCGCTCCCATTCGGCCGCCAGGGTGTCGTCGAAACAGCGGCGGTTGGCCAGGCCCGTCAGGCCATCGCGGGTAGCGAGCTTTTCCAGCGCGAGCCGGGCCATTTTCTCGTCGGTCAGGTCGCGCAGGGTCTCGACCACGGCGGTCAAGCGCCCGTTCTCGTCGAAAATCGGGCTGGCGTCGGCCGCCAGGTAGCGCCGCTTGCCCACGCGCGGCATGTCGCACCAGGTCTCCACCGACAGCGGCGAGGCAGTGCCGGCGTTCTTGCCGTGGCGCGGGTAGATATGGCAAATTTCCTCGAGCCGGTTCTGGATCACCAGGTCGGCCAGGGTCGGGCGCGGTTCGTCGTAAAAACTGCGCCAGTGATGGTCGGTGCCGACGACTTCGCTGGCCGGCACGCCGGTCAGGCGTTCGCAGGCGCGGTTCCAGATCAGGACCTGGGCCTGGCTGTCGAGCACGAAGGCGGGAATGGCCAGCATTTCCATCAGCTGGTAGGCGAAGGCGAGGTCGGCGGCCGGTGCGATGCTGCTGCAGAGGCTCACGGGCAGGGTGCCTCCCGGGGAATTACCTGACACGCCCGCGATGGTGTCGTTCGTTGGGTTCGGCGGGCGTTGCATCGCTGTGCTGGTCATCAGTCGGCCTTTTCGACATTCCGTGGAGCAATCTATTGATTGCTGACAAGAACCGATTTTGCAACCGCAGCACGGCTGACCTATTGATTTGAAGCAATATGCACCGGATTGACTTTCAGGCCGCTGCCATTCCGCGGGAGCAAGGCAGCATCAGGGCCAGCGCCATGCCGCCGTCGGACTTTGCCGTCATGCGCAGCGCGCCGCCGCAGGCTTCGACGCGTTCGCGCATGCCGGCCAGGCCGCAGGCGCAGGGGGTCTGGCTGCGGCGGCTGCCGCGGCCGTTGTCGTCGATACGCAACGTCAACGCCGCGCCGCTCCTCTGCAAGCCAACACGCACCTCGGTGGCGCTGGCGTGGTGGGCCAGGTCGGCCAGGGCTTCCTGCAGCACGCGGTAGAGCAGGGCGTCGCCTTCGAAGGCGGCCAGTTCCGGCTCGCCCAGCGGGCCCGGGCCGATGTCGAGCTGGTGCGCAATGCCGTTCAGGCGGGTGAATTCTTCCAGCTGGCGCTCGATGGCGCTGCGCAAACCTTCGCCCAGGGCCAGCGGCCGCAGTTCGCTGACGACGGCGCGCAGCGACTGCAGCACCGCGTCGAGCGTGACGATCATCGCGCCGCTCTGCTGATGCACCGCCGGATGGATGCCGTTGCTCGCCACCTGTAGCAGGGACAGGTCGGCCCGCAGCGTCAGCAGGGTCTGGCCGAGCTCGTCGTGGATGTCGCGCGCGATGCGGGCACGCTCCCCGTCGCGCACGCTTTCCTGCTGGCGCACCACTTTCGACAGCACCGTCTGGGTATCGGCCAGGATCTCCTCGACACTGCGGCGCGCATCCTGTTCGCGCGCCAGGCGGGTGGCCAGGTCGCGCGTGCGGTCGTCGGCATCGATCGCGCGGCGCAGCAGCAGGCAGATGGCGCCGCCGGCGCCCAGCAGCCAGAGGAGGGTCGTGATCGTCGACAGGCTCGGTGTACCGGCCGGCACCGTGGCGCCCACCGCGCAGGCAAGCACGACCGTGATGACAGGGAGATAGCCGGCTGTCCTGGCAAGCATGGTCTTCATGACGCTCCTTCCGACGGGTTATCAGATATTTCCTCAAAACAAAGTTACCGCCTCTTGCGGGGAAATGTCTTGTCGAGAGTCAATACCCATGCCGTATGGCAAGTGCAACACGGTTGCCGCAAGCCGGCCGGGACTCGGCAAGCCGGGGTGGGCGCGGGTATAATGGACGGTTGACGAGAGGTTTACTGTGACTTACAGCATCAAAGAAATTTTCTACACCTTGCAGGGCGAGGGCGCCCATGCCGGACGGCCGGCGGTATTTTGCCGCTTCTCCGGCTGCAACCTGTGGACCGGGCGCGAGCAGGATCGCGCGAGCGCCGTGTGCACCTTCTGCGATACCGATTTCGTCGGCACCGATGGTGAGCGCGGCGGCAAGTTCCGCGACGCGGCAAGCCTGGCTGCCGAGATTAACAGCCTGTGGCCGGCCACCCATGCGCCCAGCAAGTATGTGGTCTTCACCGGGGGCGAGCCGCTGCTGCAGCTCGACGAAGCCTTGACCGCGGCCATGCACGCCCAGGGTTTCACGATCGCGATCGAAACCAACGGCACGCTTCCCGTGCCGCCGGGCGTCGACTGGATCTGCGTCAGCCCGAAGATCGGCTCGACGCTGGTCGTCGAAAAGGGCAACGAGATCAAGGTCGTGATTCCGCAGGCGAACCAGGACTTGGCGGCCTACGAGCAGCTCGACTTCGAGAATTTCTTCGTGCAGCCGATGGATGGCCTGTTCGCCGCGCAGAACACGCGCCTGGCCATCGAGACCTGTCGCGCCAACCCGAAGTGGAAGCTCAGCCTCCAGACCCATAAACTGCTACAGATTCCCTGACTTTTACAAAGCTGACGCTGACCCGATGTTAACTATTACCCGCAAGCTCGAATTCGATGCCGGACACCGGATTCCCGACCACAAAAGCCAGTGCCGCAACCTGCACGGGCACCGCTACACGCTGGAAATCACCCTCGTCGGTGAAGTGATCCAGGCCGAAGGCAATTCGGACAACGGCATGATCATGGACTTTTCCGACATCAAGGCGCTCGCCAAGGAGCACCTGGTCGACGTTTGGGACCACGCCTTCATCGTCTACGAAAAGGACGACAAGGTGCGCGAATTCCTGGCCAGCCTGCCCGGCCACAAGACGGTCGTGATCGACCGCATCCCGACCGTGGAAAATCTCGCGCAAGTGGCCTTCGGCATCCTGAAGGCGGCCTATACCGACCGCTACGGCACCGGCCTGCACCTGCACAAGCTGGTGCTGCACGAGACGCCGAACTGCTGGGCCGAGATTACCGATGCCTGACAGCTTGAACGCGCCTGGCCTGATCCTGGGCGACGGCGTCGCGCTGGACGCGGCCATGCTCGACGCGCGCATGCTCGACGCCCATTTCATGCGCCTGGCGCTGGTGCAGGCAGGGCAGGCGCGTGCCGAGGGCGAGGTGCCGGTCGGCGCCGTCGTCGTGAAGGATGGCGAGGTGGTCGCGGTCGGCTACAACCAGCCGATCGGGCGCCATGACCCGACCGCGCATGCCGAGGTGAACGCACTGCGCGCGGCCGCCGAAAAACTCGGCAACTACCGCTTGCCGGGGTGCGAACTCTACGTGACGCTGGAACCCTGCGCGATGTGCTCCGGGGCGATGATGCATGCGCGCCTGGCGCGCGTCGTGTACGCGGCAAGCGACCCCAAGACGGGCGTGTGCGGCTCGGTGCTCGACCTGTTCGGGCAGGCTGCGCTGAACCACCACACCGCGGTCACGGGCGGCGTGCTGGCCGACGAAGCGAGCGCGATGCTCAAGAGCTTCTTTGCCGAACGGCGCGCGGCTTCGCGTCGAAGCGTCGCGTCTTAATTACCCTTTCGCTCCCAATCTGCACGCAACGCCGCAGCGCCGTCGCGCGCTGCGCACGCGCACAGCCACGGGCGCCGTGCATGCTGTGAAAATGCTATGCTGGTTTCAGGCTGCCGCACCTTGCGGCAGGAAACCAGGCAGGACACCAGCACCCTGTTCACCGCCATGCCGACGCTGACCGCCAACGGAATCCGCATCGCCTTCGATACCGCCGGGGACGCCAAATCCACGCCGCTGTTGCTGGTGCACGACCTCGCCATGCAGCTCACCAGCTGGCCCGAGGAATTCGTCGACGGCCTGGTCGAGCTGGGCTTCTACGTGATCCGCTTCGACCACCGCGATTGCGGACTGTCCACCAAGTTCGAGCGCACCGGCAAGCCCAATCTCGCCTGGAACTGGCTCAGCACGCGCCTGAAGCTGCCACAACGTCCCGTCTACCAGCTCGACGACATGGCCAACGATGCGCTCGGCGTGCTGTCCGCCCTCGGCATCGCGCGCGCCCACCTGGTGGGCGTCGCGATGGGCGGCATGGTGGCGCAGATCCTGGCGGCGCGTCATCCGCGGCGCGTGCTCAGCCTCACCTCCATCATGTCCAGCAGCAGCAAGCGCGGCTTGCCGGGGCCGCTGCCGGCCGTACGCGAGGCGCTGCAGGCCAGGCCAAGCAATCCGAACGAGGTCGACTCGATCATCGATGCGGCGGTGGCCTTCCAGCGCACCATCGGCAGCCCGGCCTACCCGACGCCGGAAAAGCAGCTCAGGCGCCGCGCCGCGCGCGCCTTGCGGCGCTGCTATTGTCCGGCCGGCGCGCTGCGCCAGATGCTGGCCGTCACCAGTGCGCCCGAGCGCAGCGCGCTGCTGCGCGCCATCGACGTGCCGACCCTCGTCATCCACGGTGCGGCCGACCCCCTGGTGCCGCTGGCCTGCGGCGAAGACACCGCCGCCCAGATCCCGGGCGCGCGCCTGGAAGTCATCCAGGGCATGGGCCACGATTTGCCGGCCCAGCTGAACGAGCGGATGCTTGCCTTGATCGACGCCAACGCGCGCGGTAAGATGGCCCCAAGCTCAACACCGCGCCTGTTTGTCAGGCAGTAAACACCCAGTGACTCACGCTCAACTCGGCGTCGCCATCGTGGCGCCCGCCGGCTACGTGCCGGACCCGGCCGCGGTCGACCGCGGCATCGCCTACCTCCAGGCGCGCGGCTGCCGCGTCCACAATTACTACGACCATGGCGCCATCCACCAGCGCTTCGGCGGCACCGACGAGGCGCGCCTGGCCGCCCTGTACGCGGCAGCCGACAACCCCGAAGTCGACCTGGTGATGGCGGTGCGCGGCGGCTACGGCCTGTCGCGCCTGATGCCGGCCATCGATTTCGAACGGCTGGCCGACAGCGGCAAGCTCTTTGTCGGCTATTCCGACATCACGGCGCTGCAGATGGGCCTGTATGCAAAGGCGGGGGCGCAGAGCTATGCCGGGCCTTTCGTGGCCAACGATTTTGGTGCGCTTGAGCTGGTCCAGTTCACGCTCGACGATTTCTGGACCTGCCTGGCCGGCCCCACCCACACCATCGTCGAAACCGCGTGCGGCAATCCGCGGGTCGAGGCCAGCGGCACGGTCTGGGGCGGCAACCTGGCCATGCTGGTCTCGCTGATCGGCACCGAGTGGTTCCCCCGCATCGACAACGGCATCCTGTTCGTGGAAGACATCGCGGAACACCCCTACCGGGTCGAGCGCCTGCTGCTGCAATTGCAGCAAACCGGGGTGCTGGCGCGCCAGCAGGCGCTGGTGCTGGGCGACTTTTCCGGCTACCGGCTGGGG
Organism: Massilia sp. FBCC-B171; assembly: GCF_059134155.1. NCBI lineage: Bacteria > Pseudomonadati > Pseudomonadota > Betaproteobacteria > Burkholderiales > Oxalobacteraceae > Massilia > Massilia sp. FBCC-B171. Next base: position 2,731,628 of record NZ_CP101443.1, read on the forward strand.
GCGATGGACAATGGCTACGATTTCGACGCGATGCTGGCCTACCTGCGCAAGACGCTGCCGATTCCGGTCATTACCGGGCTGTCTTTCGGGCACATTCCGCGCCGGGTGACGATTCCGTTCGGGGCGCAGGCGACGCTGGCGTCGGACGAGGCGGGTTTCCGGCTGACCATGAGCGGCTACCCGACGCGGCGCCTGGCCTGAGGCGGGGCGCCGGCCACGCCCACGCCACCCGTCAGCTGCGCACGATGGTAAAATGCCCGGTTAAAACGCATACCTCGCGTATATCCTGTTTATAAGGCTTTATCCGTGCTCTCCACAGCTAATATCACAATGCAATTCGGCGCCAAGCCGCTCTTCGAGAACATCTCCGTCAAGTTCGGCGATGGCAACCGTTACGGCCTGATCGGCGCGAACGGCTGCGGCAAGTCGACCTTCATGAAGATCCTGGGCGGCGACCTCGACCCTTCGGCCGGCAACGTCAGCCTGGACCCGGGCGAGCGTTTGGGTAAATTGCGCCAGGACCAGTTCGCCTACGAAGATGTGCGCGTGCTCGACGTGGTCATGATGGGCCATACCGAATTGTGGGACGCCATCGCCCAGCGCGACGCCATCTACGCCAATCCGGAAGCGACCGACGACGACTACATGCGCGCGGCCGAGCTCGAAGGGAAAGTCGCCGAATACGACGGCTATTCGGCCGAAGCCCGTGCCGGCGAGCTGCTGCTCGGCCTGGAAATCGCCAGCGACCTGCACCAGGGTCCGATGAGCGCCGTGGCGCCGGGCTGGAAACTGCGCGTGCTGCTGGCCCAGGCCCTGTTCTCGAACCCGGACATCCTGCTGCTGGACGAGCCGACCAACAACCTGGACATCAACACGATCCGCTGGCTGGAAGACGTACTGAACCAGCGTAACTCGACGATGATCATCATTTCCCACGATCGTCACTTCCTTAACCAGGTCTGCACCCACATCGCCGACATGGACTACGGCACCCTGAAGGTCTATCCGGGTTCCTACGACGATTACATGCTGGCATCGACCCAGGCGCGCAACCAGCAGTTGTCGAACAATGCCAAGGCCAAGGAAAAGGTCGCCGAACTGCAGGAATTCGTGCGCCGCTTCTCGGCCAACAAGTCGAAAGCCCGCCAGGCCACCTCGCGCGCCAAGATGATCGACAAGATCAAGATCGAGGATTTCAAGCCATCCTCGCGCGCCTATCCGTTCGTGCGTTTCGAAGGCGAGAAGAAGCTGCACCGCCTGGCCGTCGAGACCGAGGGTCTGACCAAAGCCTACGACCGTCCGCTGTTCAAGAACTTCTCGATCATGATCGAGGCGGGCGAGCGCGTGGCCATCATCGGCGCCAACGGCGCGGGCAAGACCACGCTGCTGCGCTCGATCGGCGGCGCCGACATCACCGGCCTGTCAGCCGACCACGGCCGCACCAAATGGGCGGAAAACGCGAGTGTCGGCTACATGCCGCAGGATCCGACCGAGGAATTCCCGAAAGACGACGTCCTGACCGACTGGATGGGGCGCTGGACGAAAGAGGGCGACGACGACCTGGCCGTGCGCTCGATCCTGGGCCGCCTGCTGTTCTCCGGCGACGAAGTCAAGAAGTCGGTGAAGGTGCTGTCCGGCGGCGAAAAGGGCCGCATGATGTACGGCAAGCTGATGCTGGGCCGTCACAACGTGATGCTGCTCGACGAACCGACCAACCACATGGACATGGAATCGATCGAGTCGCTGAATATCGCCCTGGATAAATACGAAGGCACCCTGATCTTCGTCTCGCACGACCGCGAATTCGTCTCCTCGCTGGCCACGCGCGTGCTCGAAGTGAAGGAAAACGAAGTGGTCGACTTCCGCGGCACGTATGAAGAGTACCTGACCAGCCAGGGCATCGACTAAGCTGTTGCTGCACCGCGCGGGTTGGGAACACCGATTCTTGACCCGTAGGGTGGGCGGCTTTGCCGCCCACGCGTTCAACCAGCGGTAGTTCAGCTGAAACTCAATGTGAGACCAACATCGCATGAACATCCTGCCCATCCAGACCTACGACTACGACCACCCGCAAGGCGGCAACGCCTGCACCGCGCAAGCCTGGGCCCGCGCACCCGCCGTCCCGACGGCCGACGAAAAGGCCGAGCTGAAGGACCGCATCCGGCGCCTGCTGAAGGAAAAAGAAGCGGTACTGGTCGCCCACTACTACGTCGACCCCGACCTGCAGGACCTGGCCGAGGAAACCGGCGGCTGCGTCTCGGACTCGCTCGAAATGGCGCGCTTCGGCCGCGACCATCCGGCCAAGACCCTGGTGGTGGCCGGCGTGCGCTTCATGGGCGAAACGGCGAAAATCCTCAGCCCCGAAAAAACCATCCTGATGCCGGATCTGGAGGCGACCTGCTCGCTGGATCTCGGCTGCCCGGCCGACGAATTCGCGGCCTTCTGCGACCAGCACCCTGACCGCACGGTCGTTGTCTACGCCAACACCAGCGCCGCCGTCAAAGCGCGTGCCGACTGGATGGTGACGTCCTCGATTGGCCTGGACATCGTCAAGCACCTGCACGACGAGGGCAAGAAAATCCTGTGGGCGCCGGATCGCCATCTCGGTTCGTACATCCAGAAGCAGACCGGCGCCGACATGCTGCTGTGGCAGGGTTCCTGCATCGTGCACGACGAGTTCAAGGGCATCGAGCTCGATTTGCTCAAGGCCGAGTATCCGGACGCGAAAGTGCTGGTCCACCCGGAGTCGCCCGCCAATGTCGTGGCCCAGGCCGACGTGGTCGGCTCGACCACCCAGCTGATCAACGCCGCCGTCACGCTGCCGGCGACGCACTTCATCGTCGCCACCGACAACGGCATCCTGCACAAGATGCGCGCCGCCGCGCCGGGCAAGCATTTCATCGAAGCGCCGACCGCCGGCAACAGCGCTACTTGCAAAAGCTGCGCGCATTGCCCCTGGATGGCGATGAACGGCCTGAAGAACCTGGCCGAGGTGCTGGAATCGGGCGCGAACGAAGTCTTCGTCGACCCCGCCATCGGGGTGCAGGCCGTGCGTGCCATCGACCGCATGCTCGACTTCGCCGCTGCCAAGAAAGCCAAGGCGCTGCCGACCGGCGCGCTGGAGCAGAACACCCAACTGTTTTCGAATGTGGGACCCGCATGAGCACCTTACGTAATCCCCACGCCGCATTCGACGACAAGCTGCAAGCTGCGTTCGAACAAAATATCCTGGCCGCGCTGCTGGAAGACATCGGCGGCGGCGACCTGACCGGCAAGCTGGTCCCCGACGAAGCGCGCGCGAAGGCACGTGTGATTGTGCGCGAAGCGGCGGTGCTGTGCGGCGCACCCTGGTTCGTGGGCGTGATGCTGGCCGTCGACCAGGACATCGAGATCGACTGGAAGTACGCCGAGGGCGATCTGATGGCGAAAGACAGCGTGGTCTGCACCATCGAAGGTTCGCCCCGTTCGCTGCTGACCGCCGAACGCGCGGCGCTGAACTTCCTGCAGCTGCTCTCCGGCGTGGCCAGCGCCACCCGCAGCTATGTCGACGTGATCGCCGGCACCAAGGCCGCCATCCTCGACACCCGCAAGACGCTGCCCGGCCTGCGCCTGGCGCAGAAATATGCGGTGCGTGTCGGCGGCGGCAAGAACCAGCGCATGGCTTTATATGACGGCATCCTGATCAAGGAAAACCACATTGCCGCGGCTGGCGGCGTGACGCGGGCGCTGAACAATGCCACGGCGCTGAACGCCGGCGTGACGGTGCAGATCGAAGTCGAGACCATCGCCCAGCTCGAAGAAGCGCTGGCCGCGGGCGTCAAGTCGGTCCTGCTGGATAACTTCGACCTCGAGATGATGCGCGCAGCGGTCAAGGTGAATGCCGGGCGCGCGCTGCTGGAAGCCTCGGGCGGCATCAACATGGAAACGGTGCGTGCGATCGCCGAAACCGGCGTCGACCGGATCTCGATCGGCAGCCTGACCAAGGACGTCAAGGCGACGGATTATTCACTGCGTATCGTCGGCTGAGACGGTTTGACCGTGCGAATGAAAATGGGCGGAGCATTCCGCCCATTTTTTTCGTCCCTTATACGCCGCTCTCGCTGGCGCGCGCCAGGGCTTCGGCCTGCGGGCTGCGCATGCCGATCGGCTCGCCCACCTGGGCCGCAATCGCATCGACGGCGCTCACCACCTGCTCAGGGTGCGCGTAATGCACCATATGCCCCACGCCCGGCTGCAGATGCAGCTCGCTCGAATGCCCCGCGGCCTGCAAATCGTCGTGCAGGCGCTCGGAATTGGCCGCCGGCTTGACGATCTTGTCCTGGGTACCCGTGATGATCTGCACCGGCACTGCTAACTGATCCAGGCGTTTCGACAGCGACATCGCCGCCGGCACCATCAGCGCGGCCTCGGCCCCGGCCGCACGCAAGGGGCCAGGGCGCAGCACCATCCAGGGCGACAATTGCCGGAAGCGCTCGGCCACCTTCATGGGCGAAAAAACGCGCTTGGTCAGAAGCGGCCACAGCATGCGCGAAATGAGCGGCGACACCGTGTAGCGCATGAGGTCGCCGATGATGGGAATGGCGGGCTGGGCAACGACCGGCACGTCCAGGCGCAGGCTAGGGTAGTAGTAACCCGAGAGCAGCACCAGGCCGCGCACGAAATCGGGTACCTGCAGTCCCATGGCCAGCGCGACCATCGTTCCCCAGGAGTGACCCAGCACGATCGCCGAATCGACGTCGATCTCCTGCAGCGCATGGTGCAGCAGGCGCGCCTGGGCGTCCGGCGTCCAGACCGTCGTGCGCGGCCGCTCGCTGTAGCCGTAGCCGGGGCGGTCGAAGGCGATCACGCGGTAGCGCTCGCTCAATTTGTCCATCAGCCCGCTGTACTCGAAGTCGTTGGCGAGCACGCCGTTCCCGTGCAGCAGCACGAGCACCGGCCCGCTGCCGCGCTCCAGGTAATGCAGGCGCACGCCCTCGACCTCGACGAACTTGCCGCGCGGCGGATTGTCGCGTTCGGCCTGGGCCGTCTTGCTGCGCACCACCAGGTAAGACGCAGCCAGGGCCAGGGCGCCGAGCGCGACGCCGGTTCGCAGGCGGCTCCTGTCACGGATCGTGCTATCGAATGATGTCCTCAAAATACTCCCCTTTCGTCAATGAATCCTGTGGTGTCCGGCGCGGGATCGGCTTGCAGCAAGCTTGTCACTTGCGGGAGCAGCCGTTCGGCCGATTGTTCGATCTTCAGCGACAGCATGTGGTCGGCACGGGTAATGCCCAGGTTCAGGGCGGCGATCGGTTTTCCGGACGCCTGCGCCAGGCGGCAAAAGCGAAAGCCCGAGTACACCATCAGCGAGGAGCCGACCACGAGCAGGGCGTCGGCCGCTTCCATCTGCGCCAGGGCCGCGGCGGTGCGCGCGGCCGGGACGTTGTCGCCGAAGAAAACGACATCCGGCATGAGGACGCCGCCGCACTGCGCGCAGACAGGTAGCACAAAGTCGTCGAGGAATTCCGGTTCGACCTGGGCGTCGCCATCCGGCAGCGGCTTCGCCTCGGCCTGCGCCACCTGGGGATTGAGCGCGGCCAGTTGCGTCTGCACCAGCGCGCGCGGCACGCGGGTGCCGCAGGCCAGGCAGTGCACCGAATGTATATTGCCGTGCAACTCGAGCACGGCCCGGCTGCCGGCCTGCGCATGCAGGCCGTCGACGTTCTGGGTGAGGATCGATTGAATGCGGCCGGCCGCCTCGAGGGCTGCGAGGGCGGCATGACCGGCGTTCGGCCGCGCCTGGGCCAGCACCGGCCAGCCGATCATGCTCCTGGCCCAATAGCGCCGCTGCACCGCGGCGAGCCGGCGAAATTCCGGTCCCTGGATCGGCACCCGGCCGCGCCGCACGCCCTCACGGTCGCGGTAGTCGGGAATGCCGGACGCGGTCGACAGGCCGGCGCCGGTCAGCACCAGTGTCTTCGGATGGCGCGCGAGGAAGTCCGCCAGCTCGGCAGCCCTGTGGTCGTGGTCGTCATATCCCTCAGCCATCGTGAAGCGTCCTCCCGTTCTGATGGGATCGTAGCACCCTTGCGGCTTCAGCCGACACACGATTCCGGGTGTTCATCACACGGCTGTTGCCGGGCCGCCTGGCCGAGGATAAGTTTGCGATTCCAACAACATCGAAAGAGACTGACGATATGCGATTCTTGATGCTTGCGGCCGCCAGCGCGCTGGTAATTGCCTCCACGCCCGCCTTTGCGGCCGACACTCCCGCCTACATCGGGCGCTACACGACGACAGCCGAGGACCAGCGCGAGATCCGGCAGGTCGTGGCCGACTTCCAGACGGCGCTCAAGACCCGCGACATGCGCCTGCTGCATTCGCTGATGCTCAACGCGGATATCGATTGGGTGTCGCCGCCACCGCCGGAGGCGATCAAGAAGATCCGCGACACCCTGGACCCGACTGCCGACGGCCTGAGCGCCGGCGGCTTTCGCGGTTTCGCGCGCTTTATTCGCGAGAGCAAGGTGCCGGTCGAGGAGCGTTTCTACAACCTCAAGATCACCCAGGACGGGCATGTGGCGATTGTCATGTTCGATTACGAGTTCGTGGAAGACGGCAAGGTCTGGAACTACGGCATCGAGACCTGGCAGATGCTTAAAAATGTCGACGGCAAGTGGAAGATCGGCAGCGTCTGGTGGACGACCAACCTGATGAAGTGACTGCCTTGACGTCAGCGTGCGGAGACCGCGATGCCGCCGACGATCAGCGCAAAGGCCAGCGCGTGGTACAGGTGCGGCGCCTCGCCCAGGAAGGCCGATGAAAGCAGCGCCGTAAACAGTGGCGTCAGGTTGATGAAGAAGGAACCGAGCGTCGGGCCGGCCTGCTGCAGGCCGGCGCCCCAGCAGCGCATGGCGATGATGGCCGGCCCGATCGCCACATACAGCAGCGCGGCCGCCAGCGGCCAGCTCCAGGCGATGTCGACGCCCACGAACGTCCACTCCGCGCCCGACAGCGCCGCCGACCACAACACGCCATAGCCGACTTGCGCCAGCAGGAAGGCGGCCCAGTCGGCGCGCAGGGCAGGAAGGTCGCGCTGCTGCATCAGCATCCAGCTGTAGAAAGACCAGGCGATGGTGGCCAGGATCATGTAGAGGTCGCCCGGCACCAGGCGCAGCGCGGCCAGCTGGTGGACGTCGCCGCGGCACAAGACCACCAGTACTCCTAGAATGGACAGCAGCGCACCCGCGATCTGGCGCCGCTTGACCGGCGCCTGATAAAACAGCTTCCCGACCAGCAGCATCCAGACCGGCATGCCGGAGGCGACCAGGGTCACGTTGATCGGCGTCGAGCTTTGCAGGGCCAGGTATTGCAGCGAATTGTATAAACCGATGCCGAGCAGCCCGAGTAAGCTGAGCCGCCGCCAGTTCGACAGCACGCCGCTCCCTGGCTTGAACACGGCGCGCCCGAGCGGCAGCAGCACCAGCAGCGCGATCGTCCAGCGCAGCAAATTCAGCGTCATCGGCGGCACGGCATCGCGCACCATGCGTCCGACGATGGCGTTGCCGGCCCAGAGCAGGGGCGGGACCGTCAACAGCATGGCGGTCGGAAGGGTGAGTGTGCGTTTCATCGGCAGATAAAAACGCCCCCCGGAGACCGGCGGGCCGGGTGCTGCGGGAGTAGGGTCAGCGCCGGTCCGGCGTCAGCACGCTCGGCAAGGCCTTGGGCAAGGTGTCCGGATAGTCGCGCGAATAATGCAGGCCACGGCTTTCGCGGCGCGACAGCGCGCTGTTGACGATCAGCGAGGCCACGTCGACCAGGTTGCGCAACTCGAGCAGGTCGTGCGTGATGCGGAAGTTGCGGTAGTACTCGTCGATCTCTTCCTTGAGCAGGGCAATGCGGTGCTGGGCCCGTTCGAGGCGCTTGGTGGTGCGCACGATGCCGACGTAATTCCACATGAAGCGGCGCAGCTCGTCCCAGTTGTGGGCGATCACGACTTCCTCGTCCGCGTTCGTGACCCGGCTTTCGTCCCAGGGCGGCAGCGGCGGGTTTTCCATGCGCGGAGCGGCCGCGATCTGGTTGGCGCAGGCGCGTCCGACGACGACGCATTCGAGCAGCGAATTGCTGGCCAGGCGATTGGCGCCGTGCAGGCCGGTGCAGGCCGTTTCGCCGACCGCGTACAGGCCCGGGATGTCGGTGCGTCCCGCCAGGTCGGTGACGACGCCGCCGCAGGTGAAGTGCACGGCCGGCACGACGGGAATCGGTTCCTTGGTGATGTCGATGCCCAGTTCGAGGCAACGCGCGTAGATGGTCGGGAAGTGCTCTTTCAGGAACTCGGGCGTCTGGTGGCTGATGTCGAGGTTGACGTAGTCCAGGCCGCGCTTCTTCATCTCGAAGTCGATCGCCCGTGCGACCACATCGCGCGGGGCGAGTTCGCCGCGTTCGTCGTGGGCCGGCATGAAGCGCGTGCCGGCGGCGGCGCCCGCTTCCGGCGGCAGTTTCAAGAGGCCGCCTTCGCCGCGGATCGCTTCCGTGATCAGGAAGGATTTGGCGTAGGGGTGGTACAAACACGTCGGATGGAACTGGATGAATTCCATGTTCGAGACGCGGCAGCCGGCGCGCCAGGCCATCGCGATGCCGTCGCCGGTGGCCGTGTCGGGATTGGTCGTGTACAGATAGACCTTGCCGGCGCCGCCGGTGGCCAGCACCGTGTGCTCGGCCTCGAAAGTAAGCACCTTGCCGCTCTTTTCGTCCTGCACGTAGACGCCGTGGCAGCGCGGCTGGCCGACCAGGTGCGGCGTGCCGCTGTGGACGCCGCCTTGTCCAACCCTTCCGGTGAGCTTGTCGGAGGTGATGACGTCGATTGCGCAGTGCTGCTCGAACAGGGTGATGTTCGGATGCGCACGCACTTTCTGCTCGAGCGTGACCTGCACCGCGTGGCCGGTGGCGTCGGCCGCGTGGATGATGCGGCGTTGGCTGTGCCCGCCCTCGCGCGTCAGGTGAAAGCCCAGTTCGGCCGTCGCGTCGCGCGTGAAGGGCACGCCCTGTTCGATCAGCCATTCGATGGCTTCGCGGCCGTGCTCGACGATGCTGCGGGTCGCGGCTTCGTCGCACAGGCCGGCGCCGGCGACGAGGGTGTCGGCGATGTGCTGGTCGTGGCTGTCGCCGGAATCGAGCACGGCGGCGATGCCGCCCTGGGCCCAGTTGCTGGCGCCGTCGAGCAGCGCGCGTTTCGAGATGATGGCAACCTTGCGCGTTTGCGCGAGGTGCAAGGCCACCGACAAGCCGGCCAGCCCGCTGCCGACGATTGCGACGTCAAATTTCATGGCACGTATTCTATTTTTAGAGAGCCATGACTATAGACGATTTGCGCGGGCTGCGTTCTCCCCGGGCCAATGCCCCGGCAGCTACCAGGAGCCGAGCCAGCTTGCGCAGGCAAAGGCGACGGCGTCGCGCCAGATGCTGCGCCTTGCTTCGCAGCCGGCATGGGCGATCTCGACGCGCCGGCTGCGCGGATACTGGCCTTCGAGCGCGCGGGTCGCGTCCTGGCCATTACCTTGCTCTCCGCCGCAGACCAGCAGCACGCGTCCGCCGAAGCCGGCCAGGGCCTGGGCCAATGCCGGCGCCACGCCCTGGCCGGGCGGCTCGCGCCCGATGACCCGGCTGGCGGCGCGGCGAAACGCGGCGGCGCGCCGGAACAGGCGGTCGGCGGCCGAGCGCGGGCCGTAGCGCAAGCCCGGCGTGGCGTCCTGCCCGGCGCCGTCCGGGCTGTTGGCCGCGGCCAGGCTCTGCGGCAGGAGCGGGTCGAGCAGGGCCAGGCCCGTGACCCGCGCGTCCTGCGCCGCATACAGCGCCGCGCAGCCGGCCGCGTCGCCCGAGGCGAGGATGACAGATTCTTTCATTTCGGGCACATGAATGAAAAATTCTTTCATCGCCGCGCCGACGTCATCGAGCCCCTGCAAGCGCGCCTGGCCCTCGCTGTCGCCGGCGCCGAGCCGGTCGAAGCGCATCACGGCCACGCCGCGCGCGGCCAGCAGGCGCGAGAGCAGGGTGAACTGGCGGTGGCTGCCGGCGCGGTACTGGCTGCTGTCGGCCAGGATCAGCATGCCGCGTGCGAGCGGCCGCTCGGGCACGTCGACAATCCCGATCAGGGCTTCGCCCCTGGCGTGGAAGCGCAATGCGCGTTGCTCGAGCTTCATGCCGGGTCTCCCGAAAACAGGCTGCAGGTAGCCTCGCGCAGGGCCGGCAAATCGAGTTCGCCCGCGCCGCTCCAGAGGGGCGAACCGTCGAGCGCATGAAAGTGCAGGGTGGCGCCGGCGGCGGCAGCCCAGCGTTCACCCAGGCGCGCCGCGCTGGCGGCCGTCTTCGAGGGCGCCGGGCCCGCATGCGCGAACCAGTGCACGGCGCAGGGCGGCGGGACCACGTGGGCCGCGTCGCAGGCGTCGATCGCCTTGACCAGCGGAACCGCCACTTCGAAGCCGGCCACCTCGATCGCGCCATGCACGGCCAGCTGGGCGCGCAGCGCGGCGGTGCTGCGCGGCGCGCCGGGCGCCGGGTCCTGCAACTGCTCGGACAGGCGCAGGAACTGGTTGATACAGGCGCGCCCGCTCAGGAAAGGCTGCCACAGCAGCACGCGCCGTGCGTGCAGGCGCGCCGCCGCGTCCAGCGCCAGCAGGCCGCCCAGGCGCAGTCCCCACAGGGTCAGCGGTCCGCTGTCGCGGTCGGCCAGCCAGGCGGCGGCCAGCGCCAGGTCTTCGTGCCAGATTTGCCAGCGACCGGCACTGAATTCGCCGCAGCTGTCGCCACAACCAAACAGATCGATCTGCAGCACCGCGTAGCCGAGCGCGGCAAAGGCGCGCGATTGCAGCGCCGCCATGCGCCGGGTACGGTTGAGCTCACCGGCAAACGGATGAACATAGAGGATGGCCCCGCGCGGCGCCACCTGGGGATTGGGCGCGTGGTAAAGACTGAACCGGGTGCCGGGCTCGGCATCGAAGAAAAACGGCTCCACGCGCGGCGTGGTCAAGAGTGGAGCATTCATGGCCGGTCGTCTCCTGCTCATCAATGGGCCTGGCGCGCTGACAGGGCGTGTCGAAGCCGGTTTGTCGATGTAACGATCATGTATTTAAGTCAATTAGACACGCGTGGCGCCGGATCACCTTGCGCCGAGACAGCTGAGACTAAGCAATATCTATTGATCAGGGTCAATAACCTGTTTGCAGTTTTTCTCAATCATGGATTTTTACGTTCAGCAAGATTGGAGATCAACATGGCCCAGCTGGCACATGAACTGGTGGATGCCGCGGCGCTGTGGGCGCCCAGCGCCACGGCCCTGCGCCACGGCGCCGAGCGCATCAGCTACGCCGGGCTGGCCGGCGCCATCTCCGCCTTCGCCGGCGCGCTCGGGGTGCTGGGGCTCGGCAGCGGCGAACGCGTCGCGGTGCGCCTGCCAGGGGCGACGCCGGCCGTGGTCGCCTTCCTGGGCGCCTCCGGAGCCGGCTGCGCTTTCGTGCCGCTCGACCCGCAGCAGGACCAGGACACATGCGTGGCCCGCCTGCGCGACAGCGGCGCGCGCGTGCTCGTCACCGACGCGGCGGGGCTGGCGCTGCTTGCCGACGGTCTGGCCAATTGCCCGGCGCTGCGCGCCATCGTCGTGCATGGCGGCTGCGCGCCGCGGGCGGCATCGATTCCCGTGCTCGCCTGGGATGGCTTCCTGGCGTCCTCTTCCTCCTCAAGCGTGGGGGCAGGCGTGCACGGCGCGCTCGGCGCACTGATATACAGAGCGCTGCCCGGCGGCGAGAAAGGCGAGCGCGCGCTGGCACTCTCGCAGCGCAACCTGGTGGCGGGCGCCGCCTCGACCGCCCGCTGCCTCGGCATCCGACCGGGCGACCGGGTACTGGCGGCGCTGCCGTTTCACAGCGACTACGGCGTGAATATCTTGCTGGCGGCCCTGTCCGTGGGCGCCACGGTCGTGCTCGACGACGCTGGCATCGGCCCTGAAGGCTTGCCCGACCCGGCGCCGCTGGCGCGCCTGCTCGAACGCGGCGAGATCACCGCGCTGGCGGCGCTCCCGGCCACCTGGAACGCCCTTGCTGCACACGAGCTCGGCCGAGCCGCCGATTGCCTGCGCTACGCCGCCTGTGCCGGCGGCGGGGTCCAGCCCGAGGCTCTGGCAAGGCTGCGCGCCAGCTTGCCGCGCACGCGCATCCACCTGCTCTACGACATCGGCGAGGCCTGCCGCTCGACCAGCCTGATGCCGGCCCAGCTCGACGAGCGGCCCGGCTCGATCGGACGCGCCACCCCCTATTCGGACTGGCTGGTGTTGCGCGCCGACGGCCGCGAGTGCGCGCCGGGCGAGACCGGGGAACTGGTACGCCGCGGCGCCCTCGTGGCGCCCGGCTACTGGAACGATGCGCGCGCCAGCAGCGAACACTTCCGTTTCCTGCCGCCCAGCGCCGGCCTGGCCCAGCGCGACAGCAGCTACTGGCCGGGCGTGAGCGCGCGCAAGGACCTCGACGGCTACCTGTACCTGAACGAAGGGCGCAACGACACCATCACCACCGGCGGCTACCGCGTCAGCGGGCGCGAAGTCGAAAAGATCGTCGTCGGCACGGGCCTCGTGGCCGAGGCGGCGGCGGTCGGGGTTGCCCACCCGGTGCTGGGGCAGGTGATCGCCGTGCTGGCGACGGCCCGGCCCGGCGCCCGGCTCGATTCCTCGATCCTGTTCGGCGCCTGCCGCGCCCGCCTGCCGCAGCACATGCTGCCGGCCATGGTCGACGTGCGGCGCGCGCCGCTGCCGCGTGCGCGCGACGGCCAGATCGACCGCGCCCTGCTGGCCGGCGAACTGGCGCCGCTGTTTGCCGATGTTTCTCCGATCATGGTTCCGGTCGTCGCGCCATGAGCGGCTTGTGCGGATGGTTCTCGCGCGAACCGGCGGCCATGGCGCTGGCCGACATGGCCGCGCCCTTCGCCGGCGCCTGGTCGCTGCGCAGCGCCGGCCACAGCCTGGGCTGCCTCGCGCTCGCGGCCGGGGGCGACGAAGCGAGCCTGTACCACCAGGACGGCCTCCTGATCGCCTGCTTCGGCGTCCAGCCCGATGCGCTGGCGCGCCTGTGGCGCACGCACGGGCCGCGCGCCTGCGCCGCGCTGTCCGGCCACTTCGGCTTTGCGCTGCTCGACGAACGCCGCGGTGAAGCCCTGCTGGCCGTCGACCGCTGCGCCACGCGCCCCATGTTCTACCAGATGGCGGGACGCAGCCTGCTCTTTGCCGGCAGCAGCGAAGCACTGGCCACGCATCCCGGCGCCGGGCGCGAGCTCGACCCGCAGGCACTGTTCGACTACCTCTACCTGCACGCGGTGCACGGGCCGCGCACCATGTTCGCCGGCCAGCGGCGCTTGGCGCCGGGCGAGTGCCTGCACCTGCATGGCGGGCGCGTCGAGCGGATCCGCTACTGGCGCATGCGCTATACCGAGCATGCAGTCGACCCCACGCCGCACACGGAACTGGTCGACGCCTTGACCTGTGCCCTGGATCCCGGCGCAGCACCGGCGCAGGCCGGCCTCATGTTCGGCGGGGGCGCAGCGGGAACCCTGCTGGCTTGCCTGCTCCAGCGCGCCGGCGAAGGCCCGCTGCGAACCTATGCCGTCGGGTTTGGTTCAGGCAGCAGCCTGGCCTCCGCCCGCACCGCGGCGCGTGGTATCGGCAGCCTGCACCGCGAACAGGCGATCGACGCCGGCGACCTGGCCGATGCGCTCGCCCTGCTGGCGCGCAGCGGGGATGCGCCCTGTGGCGACCCGGGGGCGGTGGCCATGCTGTTTGCCGCCCGGATGGCGCGCGAAGACGGCCTCAGCCACCTCCATGGCGGATTCGGCGCGGCCCAGCTGTTTGGGCGCGGCCGGCGCTACGCCAGCCTGGCCCAGGCCAATGGCTACGAGCGCCTGCCGGGCGCGCTGCGCCAACTGCTGATCGAGCCGCTGCTGTTCGGGCCGGGCGCGCGCCTGGCCTTGTTCGAGCGGCTGCGCACGCGCATCGAAGAATCGATGGCGCCGCCCCTGGCGCGGCTGCGCCGGCGCAATGCGCTGCTGGCCCACGGCACGGCCAACGTGTTCGAGCCGGCCTTCCTGGAACTGGTCGATCCGGATGCGCCTGCCTGCGTGCAGGAAGAGCGCTGGTGGGTGGCGCAGGCACGCAGCAGCGTCAATCGCGCGGTGGACCTGGAGCTGGGGGCCGAGCTTCCATGCCGGATCGTCCCGGCCTTCACCGCCGCCTGCACGGCAGCCGGGGTGCGCCCCGTGCTTCCCTACCTTGACGACGCCGTCGTCGCCATGTCGGCGCGCCTGGCGCCGCGCCACAAGAGCGGCAAGGGTCCACGCCGCCTGTTCAAACGCGCGCTGCGCGAGCTCGGCGCCAGCCCGGGGGGCAGCGATTCATGTGCTCCAGAGCTGCCGTTCGGCCGCTGGCTGCTGGGCGACGCCCGGCTGCGCGCACTCGCCTACGACAGCCTGGCCGACCTGGGCAAACGCCACATCCTGCGCCGCGAATTCATCGATCTGCTGCTCGCCCGCCGCCTGCCCGAAGACCCGGGCGCGCACGGCCAGACCGTCTGGCGGCTCATGATGCTGGAACAGTGGCTGGCGCGCGGCCGGTGCGATGGGCTTGCCAAAGAAGCGCAAAGCGACGCTGCGGTTCTGGTGCCGCTCCAGGCAAGTTGAAAAGAGGCGCGCGGGCGCGCGGAGCGCCCGTCTTCTATCGTCCAGCCAGCGCGTCGTACACCGCTAAATAACTGCGCGCCATCGCCGGCAAGCTGTGGTGCGCAATCACCTGGCCGCGCGCCCGCGCCCCATGCCGCGCGCCCATCTCCGGAATCCGGCAATAGTCGGCGATCGCGGTGGCCATTACGTCCGGCGAGCTCGGCGGCACCAGGATGCCGGTCAGCCCCGGCTGGACCAGCTCCTTGTGCACCCCGACCGAGGTCGCCACGACCGGCAGCCCGGTCGCCATCGCTTCGAGCAGCACATTGCCGCTGCCTTCGGCCAGTGCGGGCAGCACCATCAGGTCCATGGCCCGCATCAGCTGGGCGGTGTCCAGGCGCTCGCCAGGGAGCCAGGCAAGATAGCCTGCACCGGCGCGGTCGAGCATGGCCTGGCATTCGGCGCGCATCGGCCCGTCGCCGACGATTAACAGGCGCAGGCGGCTGTGCGATGCATGGGGCGAGGAAATGAGGCGCAGGAAGGCTTCGACCAGGGTGGTGTGGCTCCTGGCCTCGTCCATGCGCCCGACGCTGCCGATGACGAAGGCATCGTCGTGCATGAAGCCGGCAGGCCCTACCGCGGCATGCGGACCCAGGCGCGGGTGGAATTCAAGGCTGTCGACACCGTTCGAGATCTGCGACACGCGCGAGGGTTCGGCCCCGAGCTGTTCGATCAGCCAGCGCTCCTGCTCGGCGCTGACCGCAATGTAGTGGCCCACCAGCGGCCCCAGGACTCGGCGCAGCAAACCTGGCGGCCGGGTGCGGCAGGCTTCGGCCGGATCGCGGCCGTATTCGCCATGCACCCGCAGCCGCACGCCGGCCAGCGCCGCCGCCAGCTGGCCCTCGAGCCCCCCGAAATTGCGGGTGTGGACCAGGTCGGGCTGCAGCGCGCGCAGGGCGCGCACCATGCGCACGAAATGGCCGGGGTCGGCGCCGTCGCGCTTGTGCAAGTCGATCACTTCGACCCCGTATTCGCGCAGATGGGTGTGAATCAGGCTGTGGTCGCGCAGGCAGAGCACCGCATGCCGGTAGCGTTCACCCGGCATGTGGGCGATCAGCTCGAGCAGGCCGTTGCCGGCGCCCCCGGCGTCGAGGCGGTTGACGACGTGGGCGACGAGCCGCGGCGGGGCGAAGGCCGGGGCCAGGGCGGCGACGGGACGGTTACCCATAAAGGGCAAGCAACATTGGACGGGTCTCCGGTGAAGGCCAGCGCAGCGCAGATCGGCTGGTCTGTCGATTATATTGCTGCGCGCGGCGAGCACCGCGTAACCCTTTTTTCCGTTGATACCGGTCAAAGGCGCCCCGTGCATATGCGAGTTCCTTGTCGATACATCTAATTGCCAAGTGCTTGTGGCAAATTGTTTCTAAGCTTGATCGATATCCAGATGGCAAAGATCCAGCCCAAACCCCGGGAACCCTGCAACTGCTGACCTTGTCTGATTGGCAGTCATGACGTTTCGCCAATCATGGCGCAACGCTTCTACAGGGAGACCAGCATGTTGGTAGATGAAATGCCGATCGCATCGTTCCAGGCGCCGCCCGCGCCACTGCCACTCGCCCAAGGCGCCAGCCGCCACGGCGAGAAGGCAGCGGCTGCGGAAAACCAGGTGTTCAACATCCGGGTGGCCCTGTCCGCCGGCCGCCATGCCGACAGCGGCGCCCTGGTGCGCCGCATGTACGCCTGGCGCGGCTATGCCTTCGAGAGCGGGGAGGGCGGCTTCGACAAGGTGACGCTGTATGCAGAAACCGGGGGCGAACTGGTCGGCACGATGAGCCTGTGCCTGGACCGTGGCCACCTGCTCCCGGCGGACGAGAATTTCCATGACCGGCTCGACATCCTGCGCCGCCAGGGACGGCGCCTGTGCGAGCCTTCGCGCCTGGCCATCGACACCGGCATGTCCAAGCGGGTATTCGCCGCCCTGATCCACATTTCCTACCTGTATGCAGCCGAGCTGCACGGCTTTACCGATTACATCATCGAGGTCAACCCGCGCCACGTGGCCTTCTACCAGCGCATGCTCGGCTTCGAGGACTTCGGCGGCGAGCGGCCCTGCGAACGCGTCGGCGCACCCGCCGTGCTGCTGCGCCTGCCGCTGGCCGAGATGGGCGCGCGCATCCGCAAATGGGGCGGCAGCTTCGAGCAGCAGGCGGGCGAGCGCTCCTTCTACCCCTGGTTTTTCCCGATCTGGGACGTGCCCAGCATCAGCGCACGTTTGGCGGCGCTGTGCCGCGGTGGAGAACGCGCATGAGCCAGCTGAACGATTTCCAGGCCGGTGCGAACGCCCAGACGGCCCTGGCCGCGATGGCGGCGGTAGTCGGAGCGGCCCATGTGCTGACCGACGATGCCACGCGCGAACGCCATGCGCGCAGCACGGCCGCGCGGCCGGTGCTCCCGCTGGCGCTGGTGCGTCCCGCGAACGCTCGCGAAGTGGCCGAGCTGGTGAAGATCGCCGCCCAGGCGTGCCTGGCCGTCTACCCGATCAGCACCGGCAAGAACTGGGGCTATGGCGACGCCTGCGCAGTCGGCGCCGGCCAGGTGGTGCTCGACCTGTCGCGCATGAACCGGATCGTCCACGTCGACCCGGAACTGGCATACGCGGTGATCGAGCCGGGCGTGACCCAGCACCAGCTGTCAAGCTACCTGAAGGAGCGCGGCTATCCGCTCTGGGCCGACTGCACCGGCGCCGGGCCGGACACGAGCTATATCGGCAACATCATGGAGCGCGGTTTCGGCCATTCGCCCTACGGCAACCGCCTGCAGCACGTGGCCGGGATGGAGGTGGTGCTGGCCAGCGGCGAGCAGCTCCAGACAGGTTTCGGCCACTACCGCCAGGCGCGCGCGGCGCACCTGTTCCCGTATGGCGTCGGCCCGTTTCTGGACGGCCTGTTCACCCAGTCGAACATGGGGATCGTTACGCGCCTGGGCATCTGGCTCATGCCCGAAGTCGCCTGCGTGAACCACTTCCTGTGCAGCGTACCGGCGCACGCCGACATCGGCCCGGTGGTCGACGCCCTGCGGCCGCTACGCCTGGACGGCACCTTGCGCAGCATCCTGCATATCGGGAACGACATGCGCGTGTTTTCCAGCGCCGGCGCTTTCCCGCGCGCGGCCGTGCCCGAGGGCGCGCGCCTGCCGGACGAGATGCGCGCCCAGATGCGTCGCGATTCCGGCGTCGGCGCCTGGACCGTGTCGGGCGCGCTGTACGGCTCGCACGCCCAGGTGGCGGCGGCGCGCAGTGCGCTGCGGCGCGCCCTGCGGCCAACGAAGGGACGCGCGGCCTTTGTCAGCGAGGGCAGCCTGCGCGCCGGCGCACTGGCCGCCCGCCTGCTCGGCAAGACGGGCGCGGGCCAGCGGCTGCGCGCCAGGCTGGCCGTCGGACGCTCGCTGTTCGCGATGAACCGCGGCGTGCCGGACGGGCGCTTCCTGGCCGGCGCCTATTGGCGCCGCCGCAGCGGCGTGCCGGCCGGTTTCCCGGCGAATGCGAATCCGGCCCAGGACAATTGCGGGCTGCTGTGGGTCTCGCCCGTGCTGCCGCTGCGCGGCGCCGACATGCTGGCCGTGCACGACCTGGCCCGCGCCAGCTTCGACAAGCACGGCTTCGACCTGTTCGCCACCTTCAGCATGATCAACGAGCGCGCGCTGGGCGGCGTGCTGACGGTGGCCTACGACAAGGAAGACCCACTCGAAGCGGCGCGGGCGCGGGCCTGCCACGACGAGGTTTTCGAGCGCATGTTCGAGGCCGGCTACATTCCTTACCGGGTCGGCAACCACGCGATGGGCCGGCTCGATCCGCAAGGCGACAGTTACTGGCGCACGGTCGGCGCCATCAAGGCCGCGCTCGACCCGGCCGGCATCCTCGCACCGGGTCGCTATCAGCCGGAGGTGGCGGCCGGCCTGATGTAGTACTGCGTTCGGCGCCGCACGGAGCGCGGCGCCTGCGCGGTCTAGGATATCGATTCACTCAATATTCAAGGAAACGCCATGTCCATGACCAACGGCTCCGCACAGGCCGCTGCCCTGGCGGACAAGATCCGCTCGATGCGCTTTGCCATGTTTACCACCGTCGACCAGCACGGCCACCTGATCAGCCATCCGATGACCAACCAGGAAACGGACGAGGAGGGCGGGCTCTGGTTCTATACCTCGATCCACGCGCCGCTGTGGCAGAACATCGCCGTCCAGCCTGAAGTGAACGTCAGCTTTGCCCAGCCGGAAGACAGCCTGTACGTCTCGATCAGCGGCACCGCCGAGCGCGTGGTCGACCGCGAGCGCATCCGCGCCCTGTGGAACCCGATGGTGCAGGCCTGGTTCCCGCACGGCCCGGACGACGAACACGTGGTGCTGGTGCGCGTGGTGCCGCACAGTGCCGAATACTGGGATTCGAACGACAGCAAGATGGTGCGCCTGTTCCAGATGGCCAAGGCGGCGATGACGGGCACGACGCCGGACGTCGACCCGGGCGAACACGGCACGATCCGGCTCGAACCCTGAGCAGTAGATGGAAACCGTTGACGCAGACTAAGGTCGCGACGACGGTTTCCTGCGTCAGGCGCTGGTTAAGGTGTGGGGGGCAAATCTTCTTCCGACTGGTTGGCGCCGGTCTCGCGCGCGCCCAGGCCGGTCCCGGTGCCGCCCGCCTGTTGTGCCCGCGTATCCAGGGCGCCGCGTGAATTGCTTTGCATGGCGCTGTCGTCCGCTTCCACGGACGCGTCTGGCGCCGCAGGCTTGCCGTCGGGTGTCGTACCCGGCGCAGCCTCGATTTCTCCGGTGCTGTGGGTCAGCTGGGCGCCGCCGCTGCCGCCGGTCTCCTGCTGGGTTTCGTGGCTGGGCGTGGCGCCGGCCTGGCCACTGGTCGTGCCGCCGATACCCACCGAGGCCGATCCCGCGTCCGGCGTGCCGATGCTTCCGTTCTGTGCTTGTGTCGCCATGTTGGTCTCCTATTGATCAGTCTTCTTATTATGCGCATGGACATCAACCGCACCATCGGTGCAGGCAGCGCAGCCCTGTAGGACAGCGGCCATTCGTCAAGCGCGGCTGTGTTTCATCCAGCTCGCATAGGATGAGCGCGCATCGTGCGAATGTCCCGCCAACTTGGGCCAAGAATCAAGCCAGGGCGGGGCTCCTCGTGTATTGTTGCGGCTGGGAACAATACGAGCGCCCAAGCGCCCAGGAGACCGCCGATGACAGCTTCGCCACCGCATCCGAACGCCCTTACAACCGATACCGAACGCGCCGAGACCATCCACGAGGCGCTCGTCATCGGCGCCGGCTTCGGCGGCATCTGCATGGGGGTGGCCCTGCGCCGCGCCGGCGTGCACGACTTCCTGATCCTGGAAAAGAGCACGGAGCTCGGCGGCGTCTGGCGCGACAATTCCTATCCGGGCGCGGCCTGCGACGTGCCTTCGCACCTGTACTCGTTTTCCTTCGCGCCGAATCCAGGCTGGGCGAATACCTTTGCCCGGCAAGCCGAGATCCACGCCTACCTGCACGACTGCGTGCGCCGCTTCGGCCTGGACCAGCATATCCGTGTCGCCAGCATGGTCGAAGGCGCCACCTGGATCGAGGCGCGCGCGCTGTGGGAAGTACGCCTTGCCGGCGGCGAACGCCTGCTGGCGCGCATGGTGGTCAGTGCCGCCGGTCTGCTGAGCCGGCCAGTGCTGCCGCGCCTGCCCGGCATCGAAAGCTTCGGCGGACGCGCCTTTCACTCGGCGCACTGGGACCATGCCTGTGCGCTGGCCGGCAAACGGATCGGCGTGATCGGCACCGGCGCCTCGGCCACCCAGTTCATTCCTGAGCTTGCGCGCGAGGCCGGGCAGCTGACGGTCTTCCAGCGCTCGGCAGCCTATCTGAAGGCGCGCAAGGACCGTCCTTACCCGGCCTGGCAAAAAAACCTGTTCCGGCGCTTGCCGCTCCTGATGCGCCTGCACCGCGGCCTGATCTACACGAAATACGAGACCCGGGCGCTGGCGTTTACGCGCATGAAGAGCATGATGTGGCTGGCGGTCGGCAAGCCCTTTCGCGCCATGTTGGCGCGCGATGTGGCCGACCCGGCGCTGCGTGCCAGCCTGACGCCGGACTACCCGATCGGCTGCAAGCGCATCCTGCTCAGCGACGATTACCTCGCCGTGTTCGCCCGGCCGAACGTGAAGCTGGTGACCGATGCGATCGCCCGCGTCACGCCCACCGGTGTCGAAACCCAGGACGGCACCCGCCACGCGTTGGACGTCATCATTTACGGTACCGGCTTTGCCGCCACCGATTTCCTGGCGCCGTTGTCGATCCGCGGCATCGGCGGACGCGACCTGAACGAGGCCTGGAGCGACGGCGCCGACGCCTGGCTCGGCATGGCGGTGCCGGGTTTCCCGAACTTCTTCATGCTGTACGGACCGAACACGAACCTGGGCCACAGTTCGATTGTCTACATGCTGGAAAGCCAGGTGGAGCACATCATGCGTTGCCGCCGTGCGATGCAGGCAGCCGGGGCGGTTTCGTGCGAGGTCGAGGCGGTGCCGCACGCGCGCTTCAACGCCAGCTTGCGCCGCCGCCTGGCGGGCACGGTCTGGCAGGGCTGCAGCAGCTGGTACCTCGACCGCCATGGCCGCAACAGCGCCAACTGGCCGGGGTTCACGTTTACGTACCGCTTCCTGACGCGGCACGCCAGCCTGCTGGCCTACCGTTTTACCTCGCCGCTCCCGGAGCATCCGGGTGGCCTTGCCATCACGGCGCCGCGCTCCCTGGCGGAACGCGGCGCGGCGGCATTCCAGCGCGCCTTCCTGCGCACCTTCTTCAAGCCACTGATCGGCCCGCCCTTCGGCGCGCGCACGCAGCGCCGTATCGTCGGCATGCTGGCCCCGCTGATGCCGGGCGTGCGCGGCCTCGGCATCCGTCAGCTGCAGCTCGGGCACCTGCAGGTCGAAGTGGTCACGCCGGTACAGGCAGGCGAGGGCGCCATCCTCTACCTGCATGGGGGCTCTTTTTGCCTGGGTAACCCGGCGAGCTACCGCAGCGTCACCACGCGCCTGGCCCGCGACGCCGGGGTCCCGCTCTGGGTGCCGGACTACCGCCTCGCGCCCGAGCATCCTTACCCTGCGGCGATCGAGGATGCGCTATCCTGTTTTGACGCGATGCTGGCCGCCGGAATACCTGCCGAATGCATCGTGCTGGCCGGCGACTCGGCCGGTGCGGCGCTGGCGCTGGCCGCCGCGATCCGGCTGCGCGCACGCGGTACGCCTGCGCCGGCCGCGCTGGCACTGATTTCGCCGGTCACACAGATGCCGCCGTCCGCACTCGACGCGAATGCCGCGCTCGACCCGATGCTGCGCGCCGGCTGGGTGAGGCAAGGCGTAGCCTGGTATGCCTGCCCGCCGGAGGCCGAGGAGCACAACCCGCTGCGCGTCAACCTGGGTGGCCTGGCGCCGATGCTGGTGCAGGTAGGCGACCAGGAAATCCTGCTGGCCGACGCCGAAGGCCTGGCCCGGCACGCCGCAGCCTGCGGCGTCGCCTGCCGTCTCGAAATCCACCGCGAGCGCTGGCATGTCTTTCACTTGCAGGCCTTTTATCTGCGCTCGGCGGCCAATGCCATCGGCGCGCTCGCGCAGTTCGCGCGCGTGCAGATTGCCGCCGCGGCAAACACCGAGCCTTCCAGCGCGCCGGCATCTGTAGCGCCGACTGTCTAGTCGAAGTCCACGCCCATGTTTTATTCCGCCGCTGCCGCGCTAGTCCTGCTGGCCCACCTGGCCTTCGTATTGTTCGTGGTGCTCGGCGCGGCGCTGGTCGTGCGCTGGCCGCGCATGGCCTGGCTGCACCTGCCGGCGGCGTTCTGGGGCATCTTCATCGAATTGAGCGGGCGTGGCTGCCCCTTGACGACGCTGGAAAACCTGCTGCGCCTGCGCGCCGGCGCCGAAGGCTATGCCGAAAGCTTCATCGAGCATTATGTCTTGTGGCTGCTGTACCCCGGCGGCCTGACGCGCGAGGTGCAGTTTGTCCTGGCCGGCCTGGTCGCCGCCATCAATATCGTCCTCTACGCCTGGGTCTGGCGACGACGCAGCGCCGGGCGGCGCATGCGGCGCCTGTAAGGACAGGCTTGCCGCCACCCCGGCACATTTCGTATCCCTGAGCAAGGAAATACTGTCCCGTCTCTCGAAAAAGCGCGCCGGCGCCGCATTGGCGCGGCCAGCGCTTGCTCAACAGGGGTTGCCGGAGCAATAATGCGGATGTGCTGGCTTATTGTTATCGCTTTTCGCCGCCGCGTGTAAAGATGCGGCGCTGCGGATAGTGGGTCGATCGGCGCCTGACTTTATGACAGGCGCTTTCCCTCGTGGTGATTACGTGACCTTCATTCGTTTGCGCATGGCGCTTGCGACAGGAGGGCGCGCGTACGCCAGGCATGGGCCGGCGAAGAAACAGCAGTAAAGCGACATAGTGAGCGGAAGAGGCGTCGGCACGTACCGGCGCCTTCCGACAGGAGACGACAATGCAAAACAGGAGAACACGTAGTGAGTATTTTTAGGAAGAAGAATCTCGATACCATGGTCGCGGCCAGCCGCGCCCCGGGTGGGCTGAAGAAGGTCCTCGGACCGATGGACCTGATCCTGATGGGTATCGGCGCCATCGTCGGAACGGGTATTTTCGTGCTGACCGGTACCGGCGCAGTCACGGCCGGGCCGGCACTGACCCTGTCCTTCATCATCGCCGCCGTGGCCTGCGGGTTTGCCGCGCTCTGCTATGCCGAGTTCGCCTCGAGCGTGCCGGTGGCCGGCTCGATCTACACCTATTCCTACGTCACCCTGGGCGAAGGCGTCGCCTGGATGATCGGCTGGGACCTGCTGCTCGAATACGGCCTGGCCACCTCGACGGTTGCCGTGGGCTGGTCCGGCTATTTCCAGTCGCTGCTCACCGGCTTCGGGATCGTACTGCCGGAAGCCCTGCGCGCTGCGCCAGGCGCCATTCCCGGCGTCGACTCGGTCTTCAACCTGCCGGCCTTCGTGATCATGATCGTCCTGACCGCCATGCTCTCGCTCGGCGTGCGTGAATCGGCCCGTGTCAACAACATCATGGTGCTGATCAAGACCGGCGTCGTGCTGCTGTTCATCGTCGTCGGCGTCAACTACGTCAAGCCGGAAAACTGGCAGCCCTTCATGCCCTTCGGCGCAGGCAGCGTGATGAGCGCGGCGGCACTGGTCTTCTTCGCCTTCATCGGCTTCGACGCCGTGACCTCGGCTGCCGAGGAAGTCAAGAATCCAACCAAGGACCTGCCGATCGGCATCATCGGCTCGCTGGCCGTCTGCACCATCCTGTATGTCGCGGTGTCGGCGATCATGACCGGCATCGTTCCGTTCATGAACTTCAAGGGCGTCGACCACCCGGTCTCGCTGGCCCTGCAATACGCCGGCCAGGACTGGATCGCCGGCCTGGTCGACCTGGCTGCCATTCTGGGCATGAGTACCGTGATGCTGGTGATGGCCTATGGCCAGACCCGTATCCTGTACGCGATGTCGCGCGACGGCCTGCTGCCGAAGAAACTGTCGAGCGTCCATCCGAAATACGGCACCCCGTTCTTCGCCACCTGGCTGGTCGGCATCGTCTTCGGCCTGATCGCCGCCGTCGTACCGCTGGGCGTCCTGGCCGAGCTGGTCAATATCGGCACGCTGGCCGCATTCTCGCTGGTGTCGCTGGCCGTCATCATCCTGCGCAAGACCCGTCCCGACCTGCCGCGCGCTTTCCGCTGCCCTGGCGTGCCAGTGGTGCCTGCGCTGGCGATCCTGTTCTGCGTGGTGCTGATGTCCTTCCTCTCCGCAACCACCTGGATCGCCTTCGGCATCTGGCTGCTGCTCGGCCTGGTTGTCTACTTCGGCTACGCACGTTCGCGTTCGCTGTTGAACCAGCCGCAGTGATTTGTTCCGGCCGCGGCCGGTTCAGTCAATAAAAAACCTGGCCGCGGCCTAATGCCAGTCACTTAAGGCATTGACCAGCCGGCGGTTTGAGCTAAAACGGATTCACGATCAACGTGAATCCGTTTTTTATTATGGCCCTTCAATTTGACATGGACTATGCGGCTGAGCTGGCACCGCATGAGTTCGAGCGTTTCGCCAGCCTGATCGATCCGGCCTGGATCGACGAAGCCTTGCAACAAACCGGAACCGTGTCGTTGCGCCGACGGCGCCTGCCGGCTGAGCGCATGGTTTGGCTGGTCATCGGCCTGGCCCTGTTTCGTAACGAACCAATCTGGCATATCGTCCAGCAACTTGATCTGGCCGATGGGCCAATGCCAAATGCACCCGTTCCCAGTGCCGCAGTGGCAGGCCGCGAACGCTTGGGTGAAGCACCGATGGCATGGCTATTCGAACGCTTGGCAAGCTGCTGGACAAGCGCTGCCATACCTGAACATGGTCTCTTTCATGGGCTGCGAAGCTATGCCGTTGATGGTGTCGTGTGGTCGCTTCCCGATACGCCGGCCAACTGTGAGAAATTTGGGCGGGGTTTCAACGACAAGAGCAATGGCGCCTGGCCTCAATTACGTGCAGTCTGCTTGATGGATACCTACACCCATCTGATCCGCGCAACCGAGTTTGGTGATTACGGTACGGGGGAGGTGAGCTTTGCCAAGTCACTCATGCACAAGGTACCGGATCAATCGTTGACGATTTTCGATCGTGCCTATCTCTCTGCAGCCCTTCTTCTGGACTGGCAGCATGCAGGTGAACAAAGGCATTGGCTTATGCGGGCCAGAGCGGGATTGCGTTATGAGGTGATATGCCAATTTGCCCCCGACGACTGTCTGGTGAGCTTTTCAGTGTCGCCACAGGCACGCAGGCAACGGCCGGACCTGCCGTCGCATTGGCAAGCGCGGCTCATCAAGTGCATGGTCGGCGGAGAGCCGCGGCAGTACCTTACCTCCCTGTGCGATGCGCACCGCTTTCCGGCGCGCGAGATCGTGGCGCATTACACGCAGCGCTGGGAGATTGAACTGGGCTTCAGGGAAATTAAGCAGGGCATGCAAAAGAACATGACGACCCTGCGTAGCAGATTGCCTACGCTGGTACGCCAGGAAGTTTGGGGCACGCTCATCGCCTACAACCTGCTACGTCATGAAATCGCCCAGATGGCCGACGAACTGCACGTCCCGCCACAGCGCCTGAGTTTCCAGTGGCTGGCCCTGGCCATCACCACGGCCCTGTATCACTGGCCTTTGCAAACGCCAGGCACCTTCCCCAGGCGCCTGGCATGGCTGCGTGAGCAGGCACGCGCTTATCTTTTGCCAGAACGCCGAAGGCGCTCCTATCCCAGAGTCGTCAAACAGCCCAGATCCAAGTTTCCAATGAAAAATGCCAGTCAGCTTAACTGACTGGCATTAGGCCGCGGCCAGGTTTTTTTATGGGAATTCCTGTTCAGGCAGGCGCTGCCACTTCGGCGAAGTGGTCGATGCCGACCGCCCGCGCCCCGAGCTCGGCCATGCGCGCCAGCGCCCGTTCGCCGTCGCCCGCTGCGACATCGACCGCACGCATCGCTTCAGGCACGACGATCACCTCGAAGCCGCTGTCGCGTGCGTCGATCACGGTATTGAGCACGCAGTAGTCGGTCGCCAGACCGCCCACGACCACCCGGCGCACGCCGCGTTCGCGCAACTGCGCAGCCAGGCCTGTGCCCTTGAAGGCCGAATAGGCGTCGACGTCGGCGGTATCGGCTTTTGAGACGATGAGGGCGTCGGGAGGCAGGGCGAGTTGCGGAGAAAATTCGGCCCCCTCGGTACCGGCCACGCAATGCGGCGGCCACGGACCGCCACGTGCGGCAAACGAACAGTGATTTTCGGGGTGCCAGTCGCGCGACGCAAATACCGGCAAGCCCCGGGCGCTGAACAGCTGCATCAGGCGATTGATCGGCGCGATGACCTGGTCGCCATTCGGCACGCCGAGCTTGCCGCCGGGAAGAAAATCAAGCTGCATATCGATGACGAGGAGGGCGTCTCCGGGCGTGAGCTGGATCGGGTTCATCTGTTGTCCTGTCGAATCATTTGATCGAAACAGCTTAGCATGCCGGCGCCATGGGCAGAGCCAAAAGCACGTGATATACTGTATAAAAACACAGTACTTCATGAAGGTTCCATGTCCAAGTTCGTCCCCATCGATCTCGCACCACGCCTCGCCGGTCAAGCCGACACGCCGAGCGGGCGTCTCGACGTCAAGATGTTCCGCGTCGCCGACGACCCCATCACCGAGGCCCAGACCGACGCCGAGATCGCCCGCGAGTTCATCGGCAACGGGGAGTTAAGCCCAAAATCCGTCGCCAACAGCCAGAAAGAGTTATTCCGCTTCCTGACCTGGTGCCGCGAGGAAGCCAAAAAGACGCTGACCCAGCTGAACGTGGCCGACCTGAACGCCTATAAAGAATTCCTGCGCAACCCGCCGCCCGACTGGGTCTCGACCACCAAGTGGCCGCGCAGCGATCCGCGCTACCGGCCATTCACCGGGCCCTTGTCCGACCCGAGCCGGCGCCAGGCGATGATTGCAGTGAAAGGCCTGCTGGCGTTTGCCGAGCAGACCGGCTACCTGCGCCGCAACCCGGCCGCGCTGGTGCGCAATGTGCGCACGCCCGTCGCCAGCCGCATCACGCGCTACCTGACGCCGGAGGCCATCGCCCTGGCCGTGGACACGGTCTCGCGCCGCGTGCCCGATTCGCCGGCGGCGCTGCGCCGGCGCGAACGCGACCGTTTCCTGCTGATCGCGTTCTCGCACACGGGCGCCCGCCTGAACGAACTGGTGAGCGCGAACATGGGCTCGATCTATTCGGAAGGCAGCGACCGCTGGTGGCTCGACGTCATGGGGAAGGGCAACAAGCCGCGCCGCCTGCCGGTGCCGACCGATATGCTCGAGGCCCTGCGCCGCTATCGCGAAGCCTTTGGCCTGTCGCCCCTGGCCGGGCGCGCGGACCGCACGCCGCTCGTGCTGTCGAGCCGCAGCCGCGCCGTGACCCGCCTCACGGACGAGGCCGCGGCAGAAGCGATCAAGCGCGTCTTCCTCGAGACCGCGCAGGCTGCGGCCAGCGCCGGCCAGGACGACATTGCCGCCAGCCTGCGCCACGCCTC
Source organism: Massilia sp. FBCC-B171 (assembly GCF_059134155.1). Taxonomy (NCBI): domain Bacteria; kingdom Pseudomonadati; phylum Pseudomonadota; class Betaproteobacteria; order Burkholderiales; family Oxalobacteraceae; genus Massilia; species Massilia sp. FBCC-B171. Next base: position 2,759,439 of record NZ_CP101443.1, read on the forward strand.
GGCCCACTGGCTGCGCCACAGCATGTTGACCAACCTGGCGAATGACGGCGTGCAATTGAAGACGCTGCAGGATACGGCAGGGCACGCGAACATCGCGACGACGGCAGGGTATTTGCACAAGACGGATAACGAGCGGCATGACGAAATTCTCGGCGCGAAGGTGAACAAGAAAGAGAAGTGAGGAGGGACCCGATCTCGCTGTGACAGCGCAATGCCTGTCGGGTTCTCTGCCGATATCCTTGGTAGAACTATGTGTTGCGACATTGGGCACTGTGTCGTTCAAACAATTCATCTTGCATGTGTAGAGTGGCCGACGTGCGTCCTTTTATCCGATTCTTCATGGTATGGATCTTGATCCTCGCGCTGCCCGTGCAGGCTGGCGTTGTTTCGATCGAATCGCCGTGTCCCATGACGCATACGATCGGCCCAAGCCCAGGTGCCGATGGTGTGAACGAGTGCGCGGATGACCGCGAAACAGACGAAGAGCACGCATCCTGCCAAACCTGTAGTGCCTGCAGCAGCTGCTGCACCGAAGCGTCGGCGCCTCCACCCTTCGCAATTGCAGTGCCCGTGACAGAACTTTTCCCCGACGACGAGTTTTCCCCTTTCGCCTCTTTTACCGGATGGATTCCATCCCGCGTTGAAAGGCCTCCGCGCGCATAAGTTACCGGCTCGCTGACTGGCGCGTCCGCACCCGCAGCCGTGCCCTCTATCTGGGCACAAGGATCCGCTGGCGGTCTCATCCCATTTCACTCTCGACATCCGCGCGCGACGCGCAGCGTCCTGGTCAGGCTCAAGCTCGCCCGTACGCGCTGGCCAAATTTTCGGCGGGTCGGATCATGAGGGAACACATGAATGACCGTTTTGTATCATTCCTGATGGTTTCACAATGGGCTAGCGCCATCGTGGCACTGATGTATCACCTGAGAACCTTGCTGTTTGTCGACTATCAGGCCGTCAGCGAAAAAAACATCTTTTCCAAAGCGTTCTACGCGCTCACTGGCCTCGGGCATGAATCGTTTGCGGTCTTTCTCGTGCTCGACGGACTCGTCAGCGGGATGATCATGCGCCGTCGCTGGGCGGGGACGCCCATCGATCGGGCCGCCTTTGTCGAGCATCTGGGCGCGCTCTACCGGATTATCTTGCCATGCCTGGTACTCGGCGCTGTTTTGGATATCGCAGGCGTGCAGTTCTTTAACCGGCATGGTGTGTATTCGGCCTTCCCCGAACTCGGCACGGTGACCTTGAGCCTCTCTTCGCTATTCGGTAATGCTTTCAACATGCAGCCGTTCATCGTTCCCAATTTCGGCAGTAACAGCATGCTCTATCTCCTTTCTTATTTATTCTGGTTCTCCATCCTGCTCTTGCTTTTTGCGCGGGCGGGAACGCTTGAAGGACCGCGCCGGCTGTATGCACGGGCCGCACTGTCGATCGTGGTCGTCCTGGTCATGCCGTACAAATTCCTGGTGTGGGGCGCGATCTGGTACTCGGGGGTGCTCGTCGCGGCGCTCAGTGAAGCCCGCAACATGAAGCCTGGCACCGGTATTGCGCTGATCCTCTTTGCTTGCGCACTGGTGCTGTCCAGGTTGACGACGTCCGATTCCAGCGTGCTCCCCGAGCACCTGAAGGAGGGGATCCTTGAAGGTAAATTCCTGCTTGTCGGGATGAGTTTCGCACTCCTGGCGAGAGCACTTTATCCAGAGGCGGGGCAAGGCGTGCAAGATCGCCTGGTTCGATCGGTGACTGAGATGCGGGCCGGCCGATCCGGACTGGCCGCGTCCTTCACTTTCTACTTTCACTTCCCGGTCATCATGATGCTCGTTGCGGCGGCTACGTCGGTGCTGGATTGGCCCCTCATGCAACAGCCGACCTTGACCAGATATGCCGAATTTGCCTGCCTGATCGCCGTTTCTGTCTGCTCTGCAGCGCTCGTCGCACGAGTGGTGGCCGGCGCGACAAAGAGGCGGCTTGTTGGTCGCGGATCTTGCGATTCAGTTCCTTGAAAGCGCTTGCTTGACCTTCTGATTCACTTCGGTGCGGTAGCAGAGGCCCGCTCGATTGGCGGGTGGGGAGGGCGCAGCGACCTTGCCCTTCAAGTTCTTCGGTGCGGACGCAGTTGCCTACGCCGGCTGCGTTGCGTGATGCGAGGTGCAGAAAGCGACCGATGCAAGCCGGTCAGTGGAAGCGGTTGCAGGTGCACTCGCGCGTCGTCGGGATATCTGGGTCACGTCGAGCGCCGGAGCCCTGGCGCCAGGGGCGGAGAATACCGGCTGGAGTTCGTCTCGGATTCGGGCGACGCTCGATTGTTCCACCACACACGCCACATCGGCGCTGCTTGCTGCGCCGCGCTGCCTGAAGGCGTTCCATATTGAACTCGACATTACGCATTATATTGTCGAGTTGATTCAGTTTGCCCTGTCTGGTATGTGGAATAGGCGGCACCCTGCCATTGCAAACGGCTGCGCACGCCGGCAATCGGCCGCATCGAGCGTCGACGGTGAATCCTGGGCCACCTGGCTTGATTCGAATAACTCGTTCGCGTAAGACGCCTGGCCAGCCGATTTGCGAGGTGGCCGCCTTCCAGCCTCCTGAGACATGCGCACCCCCTGGCAGGCCGCCGCGCCCTTGCAGCGGATATCAGGCGGGATCGATGCGAGAGCCATCGGACATCCTGGACCTGGTGCGTAGCGTGTGGCAACGGCCCGTCCTCGACGCCGGAGGCATCCAGAGTCTCGACCAGCGTCCGCCGAGCGCGTGCTTGCGATTGACGGGCCAGCCGGCGGCCGGGCTGCGGTCCTTGCGGATTGTTCCCGAGCCCGAACAAGGCGCACCAACGCTGGAGCACTTCCGGCACCGCCTTGAAGTCCCACAACCGGAGGCTTGGCCGCGTCGTTCAACGGCCCTGGCGGATTGCTCGGAACGGTAGGCGCATCGCATCGAAGTCGGGAGGCTGATCCGGCCAGCTCCATGGCGCGGCGTTCGCTGCGCGATTCGCGTGCGAACGAGAGGCCGACGATTGCGTGAGCGGGAACGACGGGCAGTGCCGGAGATTTCGCGCTGGGCATCGGTACGGACAAGCGTAGGGAGCCACAGGCGTGACCGCAGACCGCCGACTAGATGATTCGTCGGCTTACGCCTGTGCTGGCTGTTCGTACGAGCGACTATTCCTTCGGCACGTTCTACGGCCGGGGAGTTGGCACCTAGCCGATGATGGAAAGCGAATTTGACATAATATAGATTATGCGATGTGTTCCTTTTCCGGTTACCTGGTAGCGTGGATAGCAGTCAGCGCCGAAATCGCACGCGGCATGTTGCCACATACTTTGTCCAAGACGCCAGGACGCCGCAAACATTGACGCTGATGGAACACCAGGTCGCATTTCAATCCTGGACGTCCCACGGCCGGCGCTTCTACGTTTCTCCCGCCAGCGCCTTCACCGCTTTCTCCAGCGCCCGGATCTTCTCGCGCATGCTGGACAGATTGCGCACGAGCACAGCGACGCGTTCCCAGTCGGCATTCCTGGCGACGGGAAAGTAGCCCGTGTACCGTCCAGGTTCGGCAATTGAGTTCGGCACCATCGTGGCGGCCGTGATATGCACGTTGTCGGCGATCTCGATGTGGCCGTTGTTCATGGCCGCGCCACCGAAGGTGCAATGCCGGCCGATCCTGGCGCTGCCGGCGACGCCGACGCAGCCTGCCATGGCCGTGTGGGCGCCGATGTGGCAGTTGTGGCCGATCTGGATCTGGTTATGAGCTTGACGCCGTCTTCGATCACGTTATCGTCGAGCGCGCCGCGGTCGACCGTCGTATTCGAATCGATGTCGACGTCGTCGCCGATCACGACGCGGCCGGTCTGTGGAATCTTGATGTACACGCCCTCTTCCATGGCGAAACCGAAACCGTCGCCGCCGATGACCGCGCCCGAATGGATGATGCCGCGCGCGCCGGGAATGCAGCGCGCATGAAAGGTCACGTTGGCGAACAGATGGGTGCCTTCACCGATGACCGCCCCGCGTCCTATGTAGCAGCCGGCATCGACGGCCGCCCCGGCCTTGATGGCGGCACCTGCATCGACCCTTACGTGCGGGCCGATATGGGCCGTGGGATCGACCTGCGCTGTGGGGTGTACTGCCGCCGTCGGATGGACGCCTGGTTCCGGTGGCGGCAAACGTGCAGAGACGAAGTACTGCGCCGCACGGGCGAACCAGGCATAAGGATTGACGGTGACGATGCGTGCGCCCGCGAAGGTGGCTGCCGCGCCGGGTTCGTCCGCAGGAGAGAGAATCAGCGCCGCGGCGTGGCTGTGCGCGGCCAGCGCCCGCAGCTTGCTGTTGCTGAGGAAACTAATGTCCGAAGCGCCGGCACGGTCCAGCGGAGTGAGCGCCGTGACTTCGATGTCAACATCGCCCTCCAGTCGCCCGCCGAAACGCTCAACCAGCTCGCCTAATCGGATTCCCATGCTGTCCGCCTCACCTCGGTTTTTGCGGTGGCACTGTTCGGGTTCCAGGTTTGGACAGGTTTTGCGGATGGGTGGTTCCCGCACCGCGAATGCCTCCTCACCTGAATCAAGCGACGGGAAGGTGTCGGGGTTCGTGCCGCGCTGCGCGCCACGAACGCGACCTCACCCTTACAATCACTGCAGTTCCAAATGACAGGAGCACTTATGCGCACGACCAAATTTTCCTCGGGCGAGAACGTGCCGGTGCTCGGACAGGGCACCTGGGGTTTTGGGGAACACCGCGCAAACCGCGAGAACGAGATCGACGCGCTGCGCTTCGGTATCGACCTCGGCATGACAATGATCGACACGGCGGAAATGTACGGCGACGGCGCGGCCGAGGAAGTGATTGGCGAGGCGATTGAAGGACGCCGGGAGCAGACCTTCATCGTCGACAAGGTGCTTCCACAGAACGCGACCCGGAAAGGGGCAGTCTTGGCCTGCGAGAGGAGCCTGCGCCGCCTCAGGACCGATCGCATCGATCTGTACCTGTTGCACTGGCGCGGCGGGGTGCCGCTGGCGGAAACGCTGGCGGGTTTCGACGACCTGGTACGCGCGGGCAAAATCCGTTACTGGGGCGTGAGTAATTTCGATGTGGCGGACATGGAGGAAGTTGCCGCTCTGCCGGGGGCGGCGGCGCTTGCAAGCAACCAGGTGCTGTACAACCTGACGCGGCGAGGCATCGAATACGACCTGATGCCATGGTTCGAGCAGCGCACGATTCCGATCATGGCCTATTCGCCGCTGGAGCAAGGCCGCCTGATGGGTGACCCCGCCATTCGGCGCATCGCCGCTGCACGCTCCGCCACGCCGGCACAAATCGCCCTGGCCTGGGTGCTGCGCAAGGAAGGCCTGATCGCGGTCCCTAAGGCCAGCACACGCGAACATGTCGAGCAAAACCGGATCGCGCTGGACATTCATCTGACGCCGGACGAGCTTGCCGCACTGGACCAGGCGTTCCCGCCGCCCGGACGCAAGACGCCATTGGAGATGATTTAACCCGGTTCGCTACATTCCGTCAAAGCGCACTGCTGTTCGGTCTACAAGATCGGGCTGCTTACCGATACCGAGGTCAGCTTCCTGCTCACTTCCGGCGGGCACAATGCCGGCGTCGTCGCCCCGCCGGGCGGCGCCGGGCGCAGCTGCCAGATGACGAGGCAGGCGCCGGATGCGCGCCATGTCGATCCGGAACGCTGGCAGCACGAGGCGCCGCTCAGCGAGGGCAGCTGGTGGCCGGCGTGGGAGGCGTGGCTCGCAGGGCATGCTGGCGAACTGGTCCCGGCGCGCCAGTACGGCGACGAAATCGAACCAGCCCCGGGACACCATGTCCTTGCACCGTGATTGTGCAGCGGCGCCGCCGCGGGCCACGCCATTTCCAGCGGCGAAATAGACGTCTCGAAAACAGCAAGGCCTGGCAAAACCCTCTTCCCTGCAAGCTTTGCATGAATTGTGCTGCGCAAGCCGAAGTCAGATACGCCTCATTTTTTTGCCTGGTGTTTTGCACGCGTGGGTTAGTTACATTTTTATGGTAGGGTTCAACTTATTGCCTCTGTGGACTCATGATGAACAAGCTTGCTGCGTGGGATGCCAACCCGGTTCAGGCATTCAAGGAATTCGTCGTGACCGACGCCTTCGCCGAGACCGGCCGGCGCTTGCGCGCCGACGGCAGCATCCGCTCGCTCTCCGCCCCATCGGCGAAAATCTACGTCTTCATGTTCGGCAACCTCGCCGGCTGGCTGCTGGAAGAAGGTCTCAGCTTCTCGAAGGTGACGCAAATCGACCTGGTGCGCTTCATCGATCGCACGGTCAAGGGCAAGCGCATCCTTAACAGCAAGATCGCCTACCGCTACCTGCGCTTGCTGGAACGCTGCTATGAATACCTGGAGGTGGCGCCCAACCCTGCCCAGCAAGCCATCCTCACGATCGACCGCGCCCACATGACGAAAGACGACGCCGGCCGCATCCTGTCCGAGGATCAGCTCGCGCGCTTCTTCGCCGCCCTGCCCGCCCAGGCCCCGCGGAGCCAGAGCGCCACCGCTTTCGCCGGCTGGAAGCGCCGGCGCGACCGGGCGATGCAGGTCGTCATCGCGCTGGCGGGCTTGCGGGTGTCCGAAGCGATCGGCTTGCTGGTGCCCGAGCTTGGCCGCCAGGTGGCCATCGACGGCTCGATCGAGCTCTCCATCACGCCCGACGAAAAGCACGACACCAGCCATGAACACACGGTGACGCTCCCGCGGGCGGGCGTCGACGAACTCCTGCCCTGGCTGCAGGAGCGGGAAACGATGGCGATTCCAGGCCGGTTCGTCTTTCCGGCCAGCCTGAGCGGCAACAAGATGACCAGGAAAACCGTCTACGTACAGATGCGCGCCACCTTCGAGCGTGCCGGGCTGGACCTGGCGCGCTCGGGCGGACGCACGCTGCGCAATACTTTCGCGAAACAGCAGCTGGACAAGGGCGCCAGCGCCGACGAACTCAAGGACGTGCTGGGCCTGGCGCTCGAGCGTTCCGCCGCCGACTACCAGTACACGGAGATCAAGCCTGATCCGGCCTGAAGGGACCGGCTACCCTGAGCGAGTTTGATCTCGATCAATCCTGAGGCCTGACCGGACGCCAGACTGATTTGGCAGGCGCGCACGGGCGCGACCAGATTCCTGACTGGGGGACACCATGTTCAAGCGCATCCTGTTGCCGACCGATGGATCCGAACTCTCTTCGCGCGCCGTGCTCGCCGGCGTCAGTTTCGCAAAGGAAGTGGGCGCCCAGGTCATCGGCATGACCGCCCTGCCCGACTTCAAGACCTTCACGGCTGACGCCGACATGCTCGAGAGCACCGAAGATGAATACCTGGCCGCAAGCGAGGCCCGCGGCGCGCGGCACCTGGCGACGATTTCCGACGCCGCGCGCTCGGTCGGCGCCGAATGCACCACGCTACTCGTGCGCTCCGACGATCCGCACGAGGCGATCTTGCGCACGGCGCGCGACCAGAACTGCGACCTCATCATCATGGCTTCCCATGGCCGGCATGGCCTGGCGGGCTTGCTGCTGGGGAGCGAAACGCAGAAAGTGCTGGTCCACAGCGCGATTCCGGTGCTGGTCTACCGCTGAGCGGTCCTGGCTTACAGCCAGTAGATGAAGGCGGCCAGGGCGACGATGAGACCAGCCTTGGTGGCCTTGTAGGCGCTGCCGTTCCAGGCCTTGTAGCGGCGCCGGTACTGGCCCATGACGTGCGAGATGCGAAACAGCTTGCTTACCAGGCCGGTCTGGTCGCCGCGCTCGTTGGGCGAGCTGGCGGCCGTCATCATGGTGCGGCCGAGCCAGCGGTTGATTGCCGCCATCCAGCGAAAGCGCATCGGCCGCTCGACGTCGCAGAACAGGATGATGCGGTCGCTCTCGCTGCCGTTCACCGCCCAGTGGATATAGGTTTCGTCGAAGATCACGCCCTGGCCGTCGCGCCAGCTGTAGCGTTCGCCGTCGACTTCGATGAAGCAGCGGTCGTCGTTCGGCGTGGCCAGGCCCAGGTGGTAGCGCATCGATCCGGCGAAGGGATCGCGGTGCGGATTGAGTTTGGCGCCGGGCGGCAATTCGGCGAACATCGCTGCCTTCACCGAGGGAATCGCCATGAGCATCGCATGCGTGCGCGGGCACAGGCGCGCCGCCGACGGGTGGCTGGCCTCGTACCACTTCAGGTAGAAGCGCTTCCAGCCGGTCTTGAAGAAGGAATTGAAGCCGGCGTCGTCATTCTGCTCGGACGCCTTGATCTTGTTCAGCGCGAGCAGGTGCTCGGCCTCGGCGCGGATGACTTGCCAGTTCGCCTGGAGCGGCGCCAATTCGGCAAATTCGCGTACGGGAATATAAGGCGTGCTCGGCACCCGCGAGAACAGGTGCATGAAGAAATTGATGGGCGCCATGAACGACGAATGGTCGAACAGCTGGCGGCCGAAGGGCAGGCGTACCTTGCCCCGGAAGTGAATATGAAGAACCGCGAGAAAATAAAACCCGACAGCCGCCCACTTCATTGTTCCCCCAACCCGGCCAGCTCGGCCAATGTCAACGTAAAACAGGGCGCAAGAATAGCATACTCACCGGGCGTCCATCGCAGGCGCGGCGAAGCCATCAAGGGATGTTGCATGCATGCCGAAGCTTGCACGACGGGAGCGCCCGCCGCGGCGAAAACCGGGGCGAACGCGGGAATTACATTAGTGAAGCGCCGTCATCGCATAACCCTTTTCGGCCAGCTGGCCGGTCAGGTTTTCGATCGCAAAGTCGGGCAGCTGATCGGCGTTGTCGTCGATCTCGAAGGCGCGTGCCTCCACTTCCCAATCGGTATTGGTGGCTTCTTCGGGGATGTTGCGAGTTTCCGGCACGGCCAAGTAGGAGAACTTGCCATCGCTTTCGGCTCTGCGGTAGATGTCCAGGCGCATAATCGTTTCCTTACAGTAAAAAAGCGCGCTTCCGGATGAAAGCGTACGGCTCCACAGTAGGCGATCGCCACCCGGGCGTCTGTTAATTGCCCCACACTCTGCCGGCCCGGGCCTCGCTCATCGCTAGCGCCCCGGCGACAGGCCGAGCACGCGCGCCGGCAGCAGCAATACCGCACGCAGCAGGCTGAAGACCGCGTCCACGCCAATGCCGAGCAGGCGCAGCGGCAGCAGGAGCAGCCAGACGATCGGATACAGGACCAGGGCCAGCAGGGCGAGCGGCCAGCACAGGAAGAGCAACAAGAGCCACAGCAGGAAACCGAACATCGTCACACTCCGGTAGAAGAAGTGCAGCCAGTGTAGGGCAAGCGCTTTGCCAGGCGGGAGGAATGCGACGAAGCGCAGGCTGGCGCGGCCAACCTGCAAATTCGGGGGATAAAGAGTCCGGGCCAGGGCGGCCCGGGATGAATCAGGCGAATTCGACCGTGCGGAGGGCAACCGGCAGCGCCGGCGCCGGCGCGGCGGCGTCGCCGGCCAGCGTGGCGCGGATCGAGGCCTGCAGGCTCGGAATCGAGGCCCCGGCGCGGTACTGGAAGGCGATGTCGACCACGTCGCCGGCAACCACGTCGAAGCCCCTGGCAAGGGGCAGCGTCATGTAGTGGTTCAGCCAGTCGATGGTGGTGTTGCGCTCCTGCACGATCGATAGCACGTTCTTGGTCACGAAACGCAGGGCATTGAGCGTGCCGTCCTGCTCGACCGTGAAACTGCCGCTGAAGGCGATCAGGCTCTCGACCGGCTCGGCAAAGTCGAGCACGCTGTACACCGCGGGCGGGGCCAGCTCCCGGGTGCCCGGATAGGCGACGGTCGTTTCCTGGAACTGGACGATCGGCGCGTAATAGCCGTGGAAGTTGTAGTCCTGCTGCAGCGGCTGCACCGCCATGACCACCGCTTCCGGCATGAAGATCGGCAGCGGGCCGCCGAAACGGGCCAGGTAGCGCTGCTTGAACGCTTCGATCACGGCCACCTGCTTTTCGCGCAGCATGGCCACGTGGATCATTTCGCAGATCACGATGTCGACCGGCTCGGGCGGCAGGTAGTCAAACGCGTCGGCGTGGATCACCTCGACCTTGTGGCCGTTCGGATTCATGGCCAGGAAGCGGCGCGCTTCGAGCACCAGGTCCGGGTTGAATTCGACGCAATACACCTTGTCGGCCTGCTGGGCCGCGAAATACGAGAGCACGCCGGTGCCGCCGCCTAGTTCGAGCACTTTCATGCCGGGACGCACCGCGTGCGCGATCGCCGCCTGGAAGGCGCCCATGCGGTTCTGGTCCATCAGCATGTTGTGGTGGTAATGGACCGGGATGAATTGGCCGAGGTAGCAGCTTTCGATTTCGCGTTCGTTCAGCATGGGAGTTCCTTGTTTGGCGGCACTATTGCTGTGCTGCAATGTTCGATTCGGTGACGAGATTATGCGGCGTGGGACTGGCACTCGATCAGGCGAGGAAAGACGGGATTACCCGCCAGTTCGGGCGACGCGGCACCCGCCGGGTGAAAAAAAGCCGGCTTGAGAAAGCCGGCCCTTTCCGCTAGCAGCGCCTTCAGCCGCCGCGTTCGAGCGCCCTGGCCACGCGCGGTTTCCCGGCACGCTCGGCCAGCTGGACGGCGGTCAAGCCTTCGCTGTTCTTGCGCAGGCGGTCGGCGCCATGGGCGATCAGGAGCAGCGCCGTGCCGTCATGGCCTTCGCGCGCAGCCATCATCATGGGCGTATAGCTGCCGCTGGCGTTCGGCGAGACCGAGTCGACCGTGGCCCCGCGTGCGAGCAGCAGGCGCACGATGTCTTCGTCGCCGGCCGCCGCCGCATAGTGCAACGCGGTCCAGCCCGGCTTGTTGACGGCCGCGCCCCTGGCCAGCAAGGCGTCCACCGCCGGCCGGTTGCGCTTGAACGCGGCCATCATCAGCGCCGTGTTGCCGTTTGCCGCCTGGGTTTCGAGGTTGGTGCCCGGATGCTCGAGGAATACCCGGAACACTTTCATTGCATCTTCGCGCAATGCCTGCACGATGCCCGGCTCGCCGCCGATGGGATTGACCTGGTTGGCGTTGACCTTGCTGCCGATCATGGCCTTGACCGTCCTGTCGTCGTCGATCTGGACGGAACGGAAAAAGCTGGTCAGCTGGGCTTCGCTCGGGGCTGCCGGCGCGGCGGCGGACACGCCGCAGGCCAGGCCCAGTGCGAGGACACAAGCCTGGAGGACGAGGCGGCGCGGTGGGTGCATGTCAGGCCTTTGCGTGCTGGAACAGGTTGAAGAAATTCTCGCTCGTGCGGTCGGCCACTTCGCGCAGTGGCACATCCTTCAAGGTGGCGATGTATTCGGCCACGTGCGCGACATAGCCCGGTTCGTTCATGCGGCCGCGGAAAGGCACCGGGGCCAGGTAGGGAGAATCGGTCTCGATCAGGATCCGGTCGAGCGGCACCGCACGGGCCACCGCCTGCAAATCCTTGGCGCTCTTGAAGGTGACGATGCCGGAAAACGAAATGTAGAAACCCATCTCGATGGCGGCCTCGGCCACTTCGAGCGACTCGGTAAAGCAGTGCATGACGCCGGCCACGCCGCCGGCCTGCGTACCCGCGCCCTCTTCCTGCATGATGCGGATTGTGTCGGCACTGGCTGCGCGGGTATGGATGATCAGGGGCTTGCGCGTTTCGCGCGAGGCCCGGATATGGGTGCGGAAACGCTCGCGCTGCCATTCGAGGTCGCCCTCGAGGCGGTAATAATCCAGGCCCGTCTCGCCGATCGCGACGATTTTTGGATGCTGAGCCAGTTCGACCAGTTGGGCTACCGTTGGTTCCGGCGTGTCTTCGTAGTCGGGATGCACGCCAACCGAGGCGTAGATATGCGGATATTGCTCGGCCAGGGCGAGCACCGACGGGAAGTCCGGCAGGTCCACCGATACGCACAGGGCGTGGGTGACCCGGTTCTCGGCCATCTTGGCCAGGATCTCGGGCATCCTGCTGGCAAGCTCGGGGAAATTGATGTGGCAGTGGGAATCGATATACATCCCCGTATTGTACGGGGAGCCGCCATCCCGCGTCACTCGGGTCGGCGCGTCTTACTCGACGACGCGCTTGCCCAGGATGATCAGATCACGCTCGACGCCGTCCAGGTTCGCCACCCGCGGGAAATTGGCCCAGGTATCGAAACCGAACTTGCGGAACAGCGCCAGGCTCGGCAGGTTGTGGCCGAAGATAAAGCCGAGCAAGGTATGCACCTTGATCTGGGGCGCAAACGCAATCGCCTGCTCCAGGCAATACTTGCCCAGACCGCGGCCACGCCAGTCCTCATCGATATAAATCGACAGTTCGGCCGTGCCCGAATAGGCCGGGCGCCCATAGAAATTCGAATAGGACATCCACCCGATCACCGCCGGCTGGTCGGAGACGTCGTTCGCATCGTGGATCACCCACAGCGGGCGCCGCTCGGGCGTGTGCTCGTTGAACCAGGCTTCGCGCGAGGCGACGCTCACCGGTTCCGTGTCGGCAGTGACTTCACGCGAGGCGATGGTGGAATTGTAGATGTCGACGATGACGGGCAAGTCGTCGCGGCGGGCAAGACGGTGGACGTAGGACGGCATAAAAACAGGATGAGGTTACAAAGTATGGGTAGCGCGCGACGAACGCAGCGCCGCGCCGAGGATTTCTTCGATGCGGGTCCTGGCGCGCTGGCCGGTCTCGTCGGCCGGGAAATGCACGCCGATGCCCTGCGCCTTGCTGTTGTTGGCGCCGGCCGGAGTGATCCAGGCGACCTTGCCCGCGATCGGGTATTTGTTCGGGTCGTCCATCAGCGAGAGGATCAGATAGACCTCGTCGCCGATCTTGTAGGCCTTGTTGGTCGGCACGAACATGCCGCCGTTTTTCAGGAAGGGCATATAGGCCGCATACAGGGCCGCCTTTTCCTTGATCGCAAGCGACAGGACCGACGGGCGCGGCACGAGCGAGGCGTTCGGGTCGGTGGTATTGCCGGTCATGTTCTCAAACCCTTTCAAACCGCGTTGCAGCAGGCTGTATAGTCCAGCAACATGTCCTCGACGAAGAGCTTGGCCGACAGCGGATGGTCGGCCACGGCCCGGCGTTCGTTCGCGGACTTGATTGCACGTAACAAATTCGCAGTGTGCACGTTGCCGGCCAAGGCTGCAAGTTCCTTCTGGTAGCGCGGATAGTAGCGCACCGTGCCGGCCAGCTTGCTTGACAGCAGGTCGTACAGCCAGCGCTGCTGCCAGGAGACCAGCGCGCTGAGTGGCGTCTTGCTCAGCTTGTCGGCCTGGCGCAGGGCCGCTTCGATATTCGGCCGCGCCAGGAAGCCCAGCAGGGCGTCGAGCTCTTCGCGGCTGCCGCCCGCCGACTGGGCCAGCGCAGCCAGCGGCGCCCCGCCCTCCTCGCGCAGCCAGCTGTCGGCATCAATCACGCCCTGCTGCTGCAGCCAGGACAGCGCGGCCGCATGGTCCGGCATCGGCAGCGCGAACTTGCGGCAGCGCGAAAGGATCGTCGGCAACAGGCGGTCGAGGCTGTTCGAGGCGAGCAGGAAGACCGTACCGGGCGGCGGCTCTTCGAGCGTTTTCAGGAGCGCATTCGAGGCCGGCATGTTCAGCGCCTCGGCCGGATAAAGCACCACCACGCGCAGGCCCTGGCGGTGGGTCGAAATGTTCATGAAGTCCGCCAAATTGCGGATCTGTTCGATCTTGATCTCTTTCGAGGGCGCCTTGGTGGACTTCGATTTTTTGTCGCCGTCGCCTGCTTCCTCGCCCTCGCCGCCGGGCTCGTCTTCGAGCGCTTCGGGACGCACGCGCCGGTAGTCGGGATGGTTGTGCTGAACGAACCAGCCGCAGGAGGCGCAGCTGCCGCAGGCCTGGCCGTCGCCCTGCACGCGCTCGCACAGCAGCGCCTGGGCGAAGGCCTCGATGAAATCGGCCTTGCCGATGCCGCCCGGGCCGTGGAACAGGATCGCGTGCGGCATGCGCTCGCGCAGGGCCTGGAGCTGGGTCCAGGCGGTTTGCTGCCAAGGGTAAATCATCACAGCAGCCTCTCCAGCGCCTCGCTGATCTTCGCCTGGGTCTCGTCGATGCTGCGCGTCGAATCGATGACGGCGAAGCGCGCCGGATACTGGGCGGCGCGGCGCAGGTATTCGGCGCGGCAGCGGGCAAAGAATTCGCCCTGCTCGCGCTCGAACTTGTCGAGCGTGCGCGTCGCGTCCAGGCGCTCGCGCGCCACTTCCAGGGGGACGTCGAACAGCAGGGTCAGGTCGGGCTGCAGGTGGGGGTGGACCCAATTTTCGAGCGTTTCCATCTTGCCGCGGTCCATGCCGCGCCCGCCGCTCTGGTAGGCAAAGCTGGCGTCGGTGAAGCGGTCCGACAGCACCCAGGAACCGGCCGTCAAGGCAGGCTCGATGACCTGCGCCATGTGCTCGCGGCGGCTGGCAAACATCAGCAAGGCTTCGGTTTCCAGGTGCATTTTTTCGTGCAGCAGCATCTCACGCAGCTTTTCGCCCAGCGGCGTACCGCCCGGTTCGCGCGAGGAGACGACCGTCTTGGCGCGCGATTCGAGAAAATCTTTCACGAAGCCAATGTGGGTGGACTTGCCGGCGCCGTCGATGCCTTCGAACGAGATGAATTTACCGCGCGCGCTCATGGCGTGCTCGCTCCGCGCTGGTACTGGTTCACGGCGCGGTTGTGGTCAAGCAGGTTGTCCGAGAACTGACTGGTGCCGTCGTTGCGCGAGACAAAATACAGGGCCGGGGTCTTGGCCGGCGCCAGGGCGGCGCCCAGGGACTGGGTGCCCGGCAGCGCGATCGGGGTCGGCGGCAAGCCGTAGCGGGTATAGGTGTTGTACGGGGTATCGGTGGTCAGGTCCTTCTTGGCGATCTTGCCTTCATAGCGCGCGCCCATGCCGTAGATCACGCTCGGATCGGTCTGCAGCATCATGCCGGTGCGCAGGCGGTTCACGAAGACGCCGGCGATCATCGCGCGCTCGCTTTTCTGGCCGGTTTCCTTTTCGACGATCGAAGCCATGATCAAGGCCTCGTAGGGCGTTTTATACGGCAGGTTGGCGTCGCGCTTTTCCCAGGCCTCTTTCAGGCGCGAGAGCAGCATCTGGTGCGCCTGCTTATAAATCGACAAGTCGCTCGAGCCTTTGGCGAACAGATAGGTGTCCGGGAAGAACAGGCCTTCGGGCTGCTTGTATTCGGCCGATACCTTGGCCATCAGCTCGGCGTCGCTCATTTTCGCCGTCTCGTGGCGCAGGGTCTTGGTGGCGGCGATGGCTTCGCGCATCTGGCGGAAGGTCCAGCCTTCGATGATGGTGACCGCTTCCTGGGCGTATTCGCCCCGTACCAGCTGGCTCAGCAGGCGGCGCGGCGAGGTATTCGGCTTGAGCTCATAGCTGCCGGCCTTGATTCGGGCGCTTTCACCTGTGACGCGCGCCAGGATCTGAAACAGCAAGGGATTCAGTGGAATCCCCGCCTTCACCATTTGCTGGGCGGCTGCGCCGACGCCGCTGCCGGGCGTGATCGTGAATTCGATCGGCGGTTCAGCCGTGGTGAGCGCCTGTTTCGACCACCACGAGAAGCCGCCGACGGCCACGATGGACACGATCACGGCGGTGACGATAGTTTTTTTTATAAAGGCCATTCTGATTTTCTGTGTTTCGACGCTGTATTGCGCTCTGTGTTACTAGTTGTGTTCCGGGCCGCGTTTCGCCGTCTCCGGCGCGAATTGCTCGACAACTCTATAATGAGGCCGTAATGATAAAGCCTAAACCGCAAAGCATATTGCATTTATGAGTAACTGGACAGAATATCTAGGGTCGCATGGCGCCCGTTTCCATATCGACGAAGCCACCCAGGTCGAGGATTTCGGCCGCAGCCTGAGCGCCGCCGATCTTGCGGCCGGTTTCGTTGCGCCCGTCACCGATCTCGGCCTGATCGCGGTCGCCGGCGAGGACGCCGCGCGCTTCCTGCACAGCCAGCTGACCAACGACGTCGAGCACCTGGGGCCGAACGAGGCGCGCCTGGCGGGTTTCTGCACGCCCAAGGGGCGTTTGCAGGCAACCTTCCTGATGTGGCGCGATCCTGAAGGCACGGTCTGGCTGCAGCTGCCGCGCGCCATCCAGGCCCCGCTGCAAAAGCGCCTCTCGATGTTCGTGATGCGCTCGAAAGCCAAGCTGCGCGACGCCACCGATGAAGACGCCGTTGCGGCCGTGATCGGCGCCGGCGGCGCCGCGGCCCAAGCGGCCCTGCGCGCCCAGGCCCTGGTGCTGCCTGAGACTCCCATGTCGAGCACGCACGGCGAGCACGGCACGGTCATTCGCCTCTCGGACGCCTTCGATGCCCCGCGCTACCTGTGGCTCACCTCCAGCGAACAGGCCCAGGCCGCCCTGCCAGCGCTGGCGTCCACACTGGCGCTGGGCGGCAATGCAGCCTGGCAGCTCGCAGCCATCCACGCCGGCGTGCCGCAGGTAAGCGCCGCGACCCAGGAACAGTTCGTGCCGCAAATGATCAACCTCGAGTTGCTCGGCGGCGTGAATTTCAAAAAAGGCTGCTATCCGGGCCAGGAAATTGTCGCGCGCAGCCAGTATCTTGGCAAGCTCAAGCGCAGGACCAGCCTGGCCACGGTGGACAACGCCGCGGCGCGTGCCGGCGACGAAGTGTTTACTAGTACCGATCCCGACCAGCCCTGCGGTATGGTCGTGAACGCCGCGCCCAACGGTGCGGGCGGCGCCGACCTGCTGGTCGAAATCAAGCTGGCCGCGCTCGGCGAAGAAGTGCACCTCGGCTCGGCGGCAGGCGCACCCGTGCGCTTCCTGCCGATGCCCTACCCGCTGGACGCGCTCGAGCTCTAGCATGATCGACCTCTACGTGTATTACAAGGTGCGCGACGAAGACGCCGCCGCCCTCGCGCCCCTGGTCGGCGCCCTGCAGGCCCGGGTACTAGAGCCGGGCGCCGCGCGCCTGCTGCGCCGGCCCGGCAGCCAGGACGGCATGCAGACCTGGATGGAAGTGTATCCGGACGTGCCTGACAGCTTCGCCGACGCGCTGGAAGCTGCGGCGAGCGAAGCCGGGTTCGGCCATTTGGTACAAGGCCCGCGCCGCGTCGAAGTTTTCGTGGAGTTTCCCCCATGTGCCTGATCGTCTTTGCCTGGCGTGTCATCCCGGGCGTGCCCGTGATCGCGGTTGCCAACCGCGACGAATTCTACGACCGCCCCGCCGCCCCGGCCGCCCCCTGGCCTGAACACCCCAACCTGATCGCCGGGCGCGACCTGGAACACGGCGGCAGCTGGATGGGCATCACGCGCGAAGGGCCGAACGGGCCGAAATTCGCCGCGCTGACGAATATCCGCGCCCCCGGCGAAGGCCGCGCGAATGCGCCCTCGCGCGGAGAGCTGGTGGCGGACTTCCTGCAGGGTTCGTTTTCGGCCGCCGAATACCTCGACCTGATCACGGAGCGCGGCGACGTCTATAACGGCTTCAACCTGGTGCTTGGCGACCGTGACAGCCTGTACTGGTATTCGAACCGTGCCGGCGACGACCCGCGCAATGGCCAGCCCCTCGAAGCCGGACGCATCTACGGCGTCTCGAACGGCCTGCTCGACGCGCCCTGGCCGAAGGTAACCCGCACGAAGGCCCAGTTCGCCAGCCTGCTGTGCCAGGGCGCACCCGAGGACGCCTATTTCGAGATGCTGGCCGACACCACTCGCGCGCCCGACATGCGTCTGCCGGAAACCGGCGTGCCGCTCGACCTGGAGCGGGTGCTGTCGGCGGTGTGCATCGAGACGCCGGGGTATGGCACGCGGACCTCGACGGTGGTGAAGCTGTATGAGAATGCGCCGGCGGAGTTGCATGAGCGGGTTGTGCAGCCGTAATGCGCACCGCCGGGTGAGCTTGTCGATCCGGTCGCGTACCGTAGGGTGGGCTCTTGAGCCAGTCTTTTAAAGGTCTTAGCTAACGAACCCTGCCTTAAGCACACGCGCTGTCGATACATGGCGGCGCTTCTCTGCTGCTGAAACGATGGATTTCTCCTTCGTTTTTTTGGGGAATACTGGATTCTTGCGGAGCGCCTTGGGCCTGGCATGTACGGCGATTTCCAGCAGGAGGCGGCTTAGCTGCAGGGCGTCGAGGGCGTCGTAGGGTTTCCAAGGGGCGACCGTCGTCGCCATCATCATGCCGGCGTAGCAGCTTTTCACTTCGAGTGCGACATAAAACGGCGACAGCTCGATGCCTTGGTTACGTAAATCATGGGCGGCCGAGATGGCTGCCTGAATGACGCTCAGGACGTTATAGGCCATGACCGCCACGCCGAAGGCCAGTAAAGCTGCGCGTGGATGGCCAAATGTTTTCACTTCGCTGTGCAAGACAGATTCAAGACGCTGGAACAGCGTCTCGATCTTCCAGCGATGCCGATAGAGGCGTGCTATTGCACATGCCGTGAACTCCTCGCTTGGCAGATTCGTCAGTATCCGGATGACCTTTTCTCCGCTGTCGGTCGCTGCGTCCAAGTGCAGTTCAATGCGCCGCAGCCTTACCGTTTTTTGCGTTTCGGGCTCGAACTCGACCGCTTGTTCGAACACGCTTCCTGTTTCAACAAGTCCATGGCAAGACAGGTCGGCCAGCGCATGTGGATTGGGAGTGCTGCTGTGCTCACGCACGATGAAATTGCAACCGCGGCGATCCCATTCGCCCAGAATGGTGCGGGTGCTGAAAGCGCGATCGGCGATCCATAGCTCGCCCGGCATGGCGCGCTCGAGCAGTGACGACATCACGGTCCGTTCCTGCGTATAGGCGTCTTCGCACGGTTCAATATCGATCACCAACCTGCGGTCCGGATCGTAAACGATTAGGGAGTGACCCGGCAGGGGCGCCCCACCAAAGCCTCGCAATGGCTTGAGTCGCTTTTCGGTCGCTGGCAAATGGCTGCCGTCGACGATCCGTAGCCGGTAGCCCGGCACGGTAAGCGGCTCATCTTTGATCATCGGCGCCAGCACTGCGTCGAGGCGCGTTGCGCTTTCAGTTACCAATGCGCGTACCAGATTGGGCTCGGTATGCTTGAGCTTGTCGTACAGTGCCTGCACTGACACGCCTAATTCAGGACATTCCCTGGCAGCAGCATGCAGCGATGGGCGCAACCCAACCGCTACCAGCGATACCAAGTCTACTGTTGTTGAGAACAGCAGTTCTCTTTCATACTGCTTGCCGCGTTTACGCTCGAATAACTTATCGAGCCAGGCAGGCTCCAATGCGTGCTGCAGCGCCAGTCGCGCCATCACCGTGACTGGACTTCCCTTGGCACACTGCTCTATCACTTCGTTCAACATGGCACAGTCCTCCTGTACCACTTGGACGCAAACTACAAATAATAGTGCCACGCTATTGCTGTTGCTTGCCGGAAGCGCACCTTTAAAAGACTGGCTCTTGAGCCCACGCGGTGCTGCGGTGGCGAGTCGATATCTCGTCGTAGGACGAGCGGTCTGATCGGCTTGCTTGGACGAATCAGCCGCTATCACTGATCGGGCGCCCGACCGCGTGGGCTCGAGATCCCACCCTACGGTGCGCTTCGGCTTCGGATTAGTTCCTTCGACGCGTTTGATCAGGCGCAAACCTCCTGACATCGGCGGCGTTAGCGTTTTCTTTCGCCTTACGCGGAGGATCACCATGCGCCCATCCCGACTATTCTTTTCGGCCAGCCTCGCCGCCATCCTGGCCGGCTGCCAGACCCAATCGACCACCGGCAACATCAACGAATTCCCCAACGACAACCCGACAGCCACCGCCGGCGAACTTTCCAGAGGCGTTTAGCGCGCCCATGAAAAAGCGGAGACCGCAGGCTCCGCTCTCCGAATCCAATCCCGCTGACTTACAAACGCGAGCGCAGCATCTCGCGCACGTGGGGCGTGGCCGCGTAAGGATCGGGCGGATTGACGCCCTGCACGATCGCTTCCATCCGCTCGCGCACGCCGCCCAAGGCCTGCGGATGCGAGTAGATGTAGAACTGACCCTCGCGAATCGCATCGAAGGTGATGCGCGAGACGTCGGTCGCCGACACCTTGCCCGATTCCACCGCCTTGCTGGTCACCGCCTGGGCCGCCAGCTGGCTGGCCGTCGGCCGCACTTCGGGCTTCAGGTCTTCCGGACGGTTGCGGTGCGACTGGTGAATGCCGGTCGGGACGAAATACGGGCACAGCACCGAGGCGCCGATCGGGGCTTTCACCAGCTGCAGGTCGTGGTAAAGCGATTCCGAGAGCGACACCACGGCATGCTTGGAGACGTTATACACCCCCATGGCCGGCGCGTTCAGCAAGCCCGCCATCGAGGCGGTATTGACGATGTGGCCCTCGTAGTCCGGGTCGCGGCTGGCGCACTCGAGCATGGCATGCATGAACACGCGCACGCCGTGGATCACGCCCCAGAGGTTCACGCCCAGCACCCATTCCCAGTCGGCTTGCGTGTTTTCCCAGACCAGGCCGCCCGAGCCGACGCCAGCATTGTTGAATACCAGGTGAATGCCGTGGAAGCGCGCAATCGCCGCATCGGCCAGCTCCTGCACGTGGGCGCCCTTGCTGACGTCGCAGACCATGGCCAGCACTTCGGCCCCGCCAGCGAGCAACTCGTCGGTGGCGCGTTCGAGCGCGTCGGCCTGGACGTCGGCCAGCACCAGCTTCATGCCCAGTTCGGCCGCCCGGTCGGCGAATTCGCGGCCCAGGCCGCTACCGGCGCCGGTGATGACGGCGACCTTGCCCTTGAAGTTCTTCATGGAACTCTCCTTACACCGCGGACACGCCGCCATCGACGGCCAGGATCTGGCCGGTGATGTGCTTGCTCGCATCGGAGGCGAACAGCACCACCGCACCCTTGAGGTCTTCGTCGTCGCCCAGGCGGCCCAGGGGCGAGCCTTGCGCCAGCTTGTCGACGCCGATCGAGGCCAGCACGCCCTTCGTCATTTTAGACGGGAAAAAGCCCGGCGCAATCGAGTTGACGGTGATGCCGTGGCGGCCCCACTCGCCGGCCAGCGCGCGCGTGAAATTGACCAGGGCCCCTTTTGAGGTGTTGTAGGCGATCGTGCTCATCGTGCCCGGCGCATTGCCGGCAAGACCCGCGATCGAGGAGATATTGATGATCTTGCCGTAGCGGCGAGGAATCATCGACAGCTTGCCGACCGCTTGCGACACCAGGAAGATGCTGCGCACGTTCAGGTTCATGACCTTGTCCCAGGCTTCGAGCGGATGCTCCTCGGCCGGCGCGCCCCAGCTGGCGCCGGCATTATTGACGAGGATATCGATCTGGCCCAGGCGGCGCAGTGCTTCCTCGACGAAAGGCTGGACGTTGGCTTCGCTCTGCAGGTCGACCGCGATGGCGGAGGCATCGATGCCCTTGCCGGCAAGGTGGGCCACGGCTTCATCGAGTTCTTCCTGCTTGCGCGCCGAAATCACGACGCGCGCGCCCTGCTCGCCGAGCGCTTCGGCCATCTGCAGGCCGAGCCCGCGCGAGCCGCCAGTCACCAGGGCGGTTTTGCCTTGCAACGAAAATAGATCCTTGGTAGTGCGCATGCTGTCTCCGTATTGTTATGGGTGAAGGTTCAGTATTCAGACTTCGTAATCCATGCACTGGCGCGCCTCGCGCACGGCGCCGATGAAGGGCACCAGCGCCTTGTGCGTCGGATGGGTGGCGTACGCCTCGAGCGCGGCCTTGTCCTCGAATTCCGAGTACAGCACCACGTCGTAGGTCGCTTCCAGGCCTGGCTGGGCCAGGGTGACTTCGAACTTCAGGATGCCGGGAACAATGTCCGCGCATTCGTCGAGCCGGCGCTTCATTTCGCGCGCGTTGGTCAGGCGGTCTGCGCCTTCGGCTTCGTCCTTGAGTTTCCAGATGACGATATGTTTGATCATAGGTTTTTCGACTCTCAGCAATGAGTTTGAAAGGTTTTGCGTATCACAGGACTTCGAACAAGCCTGCCGCGCCCTGTCCGCCGCCAATACACATGGTGACGACCACATATTTCACGCCACGGCGCTTGCCCTCGATCAGCGCGTGGCCAACGAGGCGCGCGCCGGAAACGCCATACGGATGGCCCACGGCAATCGCGCCGCCGTTCACGTTCAGGCGGTCCATCGGGATGCCGAGCTTGTCCGCGCAATACAGCACCTGCACGGCGAAGGCTTCGTTCAGTTCCCAGAGGCCAATGTCGGCGACGGTGAGGCCAGCCTTCTGCAGCAGTTTCGGCACCGCGAACACCGGGCCGATGCCCATCTCGTCGGGCTCGCAGCCGGCCACGGCAAAGCCGCGGAACACGCCCAGCGGCTGCAGGCCTTTCGACTCAGCCATGCTGCGGCTCATCAGGATCGAGACCGAGGCGCCATCCGAGAACTGGCTGGCGTTACCGGCCGTGATCACGCCGCCCGGCAGCGCGGTGCGGATTTTCGAGACCGCTTCGATGGTGGTGTCGGCGCGGATGCCTTCGTCGGTGGAAATCGTCACTTCGCGCGTGAGGAGCTGGCCGGAGGCCTTGTCCGCCACGCCCATGACGGTCGTCACCGGCACGATTTCGGCATCAAAACGGCCCGCGGCCTGGGCGGCGGCGGCGCGTTGCTGGCTCTGCACGCCATACGCATCCTGGCGCTCCTTCGGAATGCCGTAGCGCTTGGCGACGGTCTCGGCCGTCTGCAGCATCGGCCAGTAGATTTCCGGCTTGTTGGCGCGCAGCCAGGGGTCGGTCAGCATGTGGGTGTTCATTTCCTGCTGCACGCAGGAGATCGATTCGACGCCGCCGGCGGCGTAGATCTCGCCTTCGCCCGCGATGATGCGCTGGGCGGCCAGGGCAATCGTCTGCAGGCCGGACGAGCAGAAGCGGTTGACCGTCATGCCCGGCACCGTGGTCGGGCAGCCGGCGCGCAGCGCGATCTGGCGCGCGATGTTCGCGCCCGTGGCGCCTTCCGGATTGGCGCAACCCATGATCACGTCCTCGACTTCGCCGGCGCCAATGCCGGCCCGTTCGATGGCCGCGGCCAGCGCATGGCCGCCGAGCGTGGCGCCGTGGGTCATGTTGAAAGCACCCTTCCACGACTTGGCCAGGCCCGTGCGGGCGGTCGATACGATCACTGCTTCTTGCATGCTGGTCTCCCTGGTTGGTAGTGACTACTCGAATTGGACCAGATGAGAATAGCACAATTAAGTACGACCGTTCGCAAATTCTCTGGCCCGCCTCAAGGGCTGTTCCGGATCGATTCCTGCCCGGGTGGTGTCCAAATGAGAAAACATTTGTTCGCTCCGTTTCGGGTAGCCGAGCCTACCAACTTACGCAAGCGAACCCATCAATAAAATGTAAGTTTCGGGTAAGTTTGGAGCAAGCATGACGTAAGTTTAACGGTCCACACTGCGACCAGCTTTCAAAGCTATCCGATGAAATCAAATTAATAGACGGAGACAAAAAATGGCTATCACACCAGGCATGACCGCAGGGGGCAAGTCAGTGCCCACCTCGCAGGGGATGACCAAGGAAGAACGCAAGGTGATCTTTGCGTCCTCGCTTGGCACCGTTTTCGAATGGTACGACTTCTACCTCTACGGTTCGCTTGCCGCCATTATCGGCAAGCAGTTCTTCCTTGGTGATCCCACCACCTCCTTCATCTTCGCCCTGCTCACCTTCGCGGCCGGCTTCATCGTCCGTCCGTTCGGCGCGCTCGTGTTCGGCCGCCTCGGCGACATGATCGGCCGCAAGTACACCTTCCTGGTCACCATCCTGCTGATGGGCGCCTCGACCTTCATCGTCGGCCTGCTGCCGGGCTATGCCACGATCGGCATCGCGGCGCCGATCATCCTCGTCACCCTGCGCATCCTGCAAGGCCTGGCGCTGGGCGGCGAATACGGCGGCGCAGCCACTTATGTGGCCGAGCACGCACCTGAAGGCAAGCGCGGTTTCTTCACCGCCTGGATCCAGACCACCGCAACCATGGGCCTGTTCCTGTCGCTGCTGGTCATCCTGGCTACCCGCACCGTCGTCGGCGAAGCCGAGTTCGCCGCCTGGGGCTGGCGCATTCCCTTCCTGCTGTCCGTGATCCTGCTGGGCGTCTCGGTCTGGATTCGTTTGTCGATGAACGAATCGCCGGCCTTCGCCAAGATGAAAGCCGAAGGCAAGACCTCCAAGGCGCCGCTGTCGGAAGCCTTCATGAACTGGAAGAACGCCAAGATCGTCATCCTGGCCCTGGTCGGCCTGACGATGGGCCAGGCCGTGGTCTGGTACACCGGCCAGTTCTACGCACTGTTCTTCCTGACGCAAACCCTGAAGATCGACGGCCCGACCGCCAACATCCTGATCGCCATCTCGCTGCTGCTGGCCACGCCGTTCTTCCTGTTCTTCGGCGCGCTGTCGGACAAGATCGGCCGCAAGTGGATCATCCTGGGCGGCTGCCTGATCGCGGCGGCAACCTATTTCCCGATCTTCAAGGCCATCACCCACTACGGCAACCCTGCCCTGGCACAGGCCATCGCCACCGCGCCGGTCACCGTCGTCGCCGACCCGGCCACCTGCCACTTCCAGGTCGACCCGACCGGCACGGCGAAATTCCCGTCGTCCTGCGACATCGCCACCCGCATGCTGACCAACGCTTCGGTCAACTACGATACCGTTGCCGGCCCAGCCGGCTCCGTGGCCCAGGTCAAGATTGGCGACAAGGTCATCCAGTCCTTCAACGCGGTCATGACGCCTGACAACCTGAACTTCGACGCCGACAGCAAGGCGAAAGAAACGGCGCTCAAGACCGAAGTCGTCGGCACCCTGAAGTCGGCCGGCTATCCCGAGAAAGCCGACCCGGCCCGCATCAACAAGCCGATGCTGGTGCTGCTGCTGTTCATCCTGGTGCTCTACGTGACCATGGTCTACGGCCCGATCGCGGCCATGCTGGTCGAGATGTTCCCGACCCGTATCCGCTACAGCTCGATGTCCCTGCCTTACCACATCGGTAACGGCTGGTTCGGCGGCCTGCTGCCAACCATCTCGTTCGCTCTCGTGGCGGCCAACGGCAACATCTACTACGGCCTCTGGTATCCGATCATCATCGCCCTGATCACGGTTGCGATCGGTGCGTTCTTCGTTCGCGAAACCAAGGACAACGACATCTACGCTTCGGACTGATCGTGGCTTGATGAAAAAATGCCGCTGGAGACAGCGGCATTTTTTTTGGGCGAAGCTTGGATGATGTCAGCCGGGCACCGGGTTGACCCGGTAGGCGCAGCGCCGCGCCCCGGCCAACTGATGTTCGATGCGCACCACCGACACCTGCGGCCCCAGCACGCGCCCGAAGACCTCGAGCTCGGAACGGCAGAAATGCTGGCACGACCGCGCCGCCGCGCGGATCGGACAATGGTTCTCCACCAGCAGCACGCTGCCGTCCGCCTGCGTTTCAACTTCCGCCATATACCCCTCGGCATCGCGCGCCCGTGCCAGCGCCGCTACCTGCTCCGCAAGAGAAGCAAACGCCCCCACCTGAGCGCGGTAGGCCGCTTCGCCCGCAACTTCGCGCGCCTTGACCAGGCGGTTCAAACCGTCTTCGCCGAACAGCAGGCGCACCTGCGCAATGATCTCCAGCGTCAGCTCGGCGTGGCGGTCGGGGAAGCGCGCATGGCCGGCTTCGCTCAGAAGCCAGCGCCGCACCGGCCGCCCGACTTTGCCAGGACTGTCGGCATAGCTCACCAGTCCCTTCTCCTGCGCCGCTTCCAGCTGGCGCCGCACGCCCATCGAGGTCATGCCGAGCAGGCCGGACAAGGCCTGGGCCGTTTGCGGTCCGCGGGTTTTCAGCAGGAGCAGCACTTCGTCGAAGGAATTCACTTTGCCTCCATTGCGTGGTCAAGCTTGCGCGCGCTCGCGCTGCGCATCGCGAAGGCCGCCCAGACCGCGAGGGAACCGCCGACGATCAGCACCAGCTGTGTGTCGACCAGCGCCAGCAGCCCGCCCGCCAGCGCCATCACGATGTTCGCCAGGCAAAAGGTCGCCGACAGCAAGCCCATGACCGCGCCCTGGCCGAAGCCGGCGAAACGGTCCGCCGCCCAGCCCTGCACGGTCGCGTTATAAAAGGCATGCGGCAACCCGAACAGGACAATGGCCACCAGGCCCACGCCGAGGTTGCCGAAGCCGACGGCCAGGATCGCCAGCGCCGCCAGGCCCGCCTGCACGCTGGCGCGGCGCTGGGGTTCAATGCGGCTGGCGCGGCCGGCAAACAGGGCGGCGAAGGTCATCAGGCCGCACATGCCCATGTTCACAAACGCGATCTGGCGCACCTCGTAGCGGCCGACGTCGACCAGCCACAGCGGGAAGAATTCGTAGAAGGCGGCCACGCCGCAGGCGTAAGCGAAATGCACATAGAACAGCGCGCGCAGCGGCGCATGGCGGAGAAGCGTGAATGCATGCTTTTGCGAGGCCACCACCCACCAGCGCGCGCCGCCGGCTGGCGCAGCAGCTTCGCGCGCGAGGGCGATTGCAGCCAGGCCGGCGCCCAGCACCAGCGCCCCGGCGGCAATCGCGAACGGCAGCATGATCGACACGCCCACCGTCAAGCCCGCCAGCAGAGGCCCGACCAGCCAGCCGAGGTGGAAGGCCCCGTTCAGCCAGGACAGCGCGTGGTTGCGCAAGCCCCCGGTCAGCTTTTCGGCCAGCATGGCGCGCATGATCGCCCCGTTCCCTTCGAGCAGGCCCGTGGCGAACCGGGCCAGCAGGAAGAGCGGATAGGATTCGGCCACCAGGGCCGCGGCGGTGAGCCCATGCCCGAGCGCGGCGCCAAGGGCGGTGCCGAGCAGGATGCGGCGGCGCCCGAAGCGGTCGGAAATCGCCCCCAGCACGGCGCTGCCGATCAGCAGGCCCAGCGGATTGACCATCAGCGCTATGCCGAGCAAGAGCTTCGGGGGAAAGCCGAGGAAGTCCGTGATCGCGCTGGTGGATTCGCCGCCGAACAGGGGCGCCAGGATAGGGTACGGCAGCGAAGCGCCGGTGGTCGACAGCAGCGCGAGCAGGCAGGCGCTGGCGATCAGCAAGGTATTGGTGGACGAAGGCGAACGAGTGCGCATGCCCACATTCTGATCCCGGCTCAGCAATAAGTAAACGGCGATGTTTATTTATTGCCAGCAGAACCTTGCCAACGCAAACTTACACCGCGTTCTTTTGCATGAAGACCGAAAGCGGGTCGAGCGGATAGTCGCCGAAGGGTCCGCAGACCCGGTAACCCAGGCGTTCGTAGAGCAGCAGCGCCTCCGGCATGGTCGGTCCCGTCTCGAGCATGAAGCTGCGGCAGCCCTGTTCCATCGCCTTGTGCTCCAGGGTTTCGACCAGGCGCCGCGCCAGTCCCTGGCCGCGGGCATCGGGCCGCACATACATGCGTTTGATCTCGCCATAACCCGGGTTCAGCACGATGGCCGCGCACCCCACCGACACGCCGGCCGCGTTGCGCGCGACGGCAAAGTGCACGTTCGGACGCAACAGGGATGCGAGATCGAGCGCGTACACGTTCTCGGGCGGATACAGCGAATACAGGTAAGCATCGAGTTCCTTGCACAGTGCGTGCACCTCGGGCTGGTCCGGCGTTTCAAATGCGATCTGCATGGATGGAAGGATGGTGGTTTGCGCCAATCGATGAGTTTATCACCGCCGGCCTGCCAGCCACCGGCGAAGATTGTTGCAGGCGATGTGTTCAGTTTCGACACACTGTTCTATCCGTGAACATTTCCCTCGCCTTTGACAGGGCGCCGCCCCGGGTTTTTTGCTTGATGCGTCAGGCGCACGCCGGCCCTGCCCCCGCGGCACAGAACTTGCTCTGGTACTAAGTCTGCAAGGATCCGGGGCTCGCCCCAGCGCAGTCTTTCCATGCATTCGGCAACCCACCATTCTAATCTTGAGGAGATCGACCATGACCTGGAGCAAACCGGAATTCATCGACTGGCGTTTTGGCTTCGAAATCACGCTCTACATCGCCAAGCGCTAAGCCCACGTTTCACCGGCCGCCGCGTCGCGGGAGCAAAACCGCAGGGCGCGGCGCCCGGATCACCGGACACCCCATGAAAATCATCGTCCTCGGTTCCGCGGCGGGTGGCGGTTTCCCGCAGTGGAACTGCAACTGCCGCAATTGCGACGGCCTGCGTAGTGGTTCAATCCGCGCCACCGCGCGCACCCAGTCGTCGATCGCGGTCTCGAAAGATGGCATCGACTGGGTCCTGATCAATGCCTCGCCCGACATCCTCGCCCAGATCCGCGCCACGCCGGCCCTGCAGCCTGCGCGCGGCCGGCGCGATACCGGCATCGCCGCCGTGATGCTGATGGATGCCCAGGTCGACCACGTCACCGGCCTGCTGATGCTACGCGAGGGCAAGCCGCTGCCGCTCTACTGCAGCGCCTCGGTCTGGGACGACCTGAATGCCAGCCTGCCGCTGGCGCCCGTCCTCTCGCATTACTGCGGCCTGCGCTGGCACCCCTTGGCGGCCATCGACGGCGGACCGGCCATGCTGCCGGTCGAGGTGCCGGGCGTCAAAAGCATCCGTTTCACGCCGCTGGCCCTGACGAGCAAGGCGCCGCCCTATTCGCCGCACCGCGCCCATCCCGGCGTGGGCGACAACATTGGCCTGCTGATCGAAGACCTCGAACACGGCAGCGCCGTCTTCTACGCGCCGGGTCTGGGCGCGATCGAGCCGCAGGTGGAGGCGGCCATGCAGGCGGCCGCGTGCCTGCTGGTCGACGGCACCTTCTGGCGCGAGGACGAAATGATCGAACTGGGTTTCTCGTCCAAGCATGCGGCCGACATGGGCCACCTGCCGCAATCGGGCGCGGGCGGCATGATCGATGTGCTCGACAGGCTCGACCGGGACGACCGCCGGCGCCGCAAGATCCTCATCCACATCAACAACACCAACCCGATCCTCGACGAAGACTCGCCCGAGCGCGCCGAGCTTGCGCGCCACCGCATCGAGCTCGCCTTCGACGGCATGGAGATCGAGCTATGAGCCTTCCACCCTGGAGCCCCAGCGAGTTCGAAGCGCAACTGCGCGCACGCGGCGCGGGTTACCACATTCACCATCCTTTCAACCTCAGGATGAACGGCGGGCTGCTGACGCCAGACCAGATCCGCGGCTGGATCGCCAACCGCTTCTATTACCAGGTCAATATTCCGCAGAAGGACGGCGCCATCATCGCCAACTGCCCCGACCGCGACACGCGGCGCAAATGGGTGCGCCGGATTCTCGACCACGACGGCTGGGAAGATAACGCGGGCGGCATCGAAGCCTGGGTGCGCCTGGGCGCGGCGGCCGGCATCGATCCGGAAGCGCTGTGGTCGCAGCGCCTGGTGGTGCCCGGCGTGCGCTTCGCGGTCGACGCCTACGTCAATTTCGCGCGCCACGCGCCCTGGCAGGAAGCGGTCTGCTCCTCGCTGACGGAAATGTTCGCGCCCCAGATCCACAAGGACCGCCTGGCCAACTGGCCGCAGCACTATGGCTGGATTGATCCCGCGGGCCTGCAGTATTTTCGGGGCCGCATTTCGCTGGCCGAGCGCGACGTCGAACACGGCCTGCAGGTGACGCTGGCGCATTTCACGACCCGCGTCCAGCAAGAGCGCGCGCTCGAGATCCTGCAATTCAAGCTCGACGTCCTGTGGGCCATGCTCGATGCGATCGACAAGGCCTATCCATCTTCTTCGGAGACACCATGAACACCCTGCCCGACAAACCCGCGCTGTCGCGCGTCTTTCGCATGCAATGGGAAGAAACGCAGAATAACTATGTGCTGCTCTACCCGGAAGGCATGGTCAAGCTCAATGGCAGCGCGGCCGAAATCCTCAAGCGCTGCGACGGCCAGCGCAGCGTGCCGGCAATCGTGGCCGACCTCGAACAGGCCTTCGGCGCCAGCGGCCTGCAAGGCGATGTCGACGACTTCCTGCAGGCCGCCCACGAGCGCGGCTGGCTCGCCTGAATCATGAACGCGCCCCACCCCCGCATTGCCGCGCCGCTCTGGCTGCTGGCCGAGCTGACCTACCGCTGCCCGCTGCACTGCGCCTTTTGCTACAACCCGGTCGACTACACGCGCCAGGCTGCGGAGCTGAGCACCGCCGAATGGTTCGGCGTCATGCGCCAGGCGCGCGCGCTCGGTGCGGCCCAGCTCGGGTTCTCGGGCGGCGAGCCCCTGGTGCGCGAGGACCTGGAAGAACTCGTCGGCGAAGGCCGCCGGCTCGGCTTCTACACCAACCTGCTCACCTCCGGCGTGGGCCTGACCGAGCCGCGCCTGGCGCGCATGAAGGAACTGGGCCTGGACCACATCCAGCTGTCCTTCCAGGACTCGACCCGGGAGATGAACGACTTCCTCTCGAATGCCAAAACCTTCGAGCTGAAGGCGCGGGTGGCCAAACTGATCAAGCAGTACGACTATCCGATGGTCCTGAACGTGGTGCTGCACCGCTTTAACCTCGACCACGTCGGGCGCATCATCGAGATGGCGCTCGAGATGGGGGTCGAATACCTGGAACTGGCCAATACCCAGTATTACGGCTGGGGACTGGTCAACCGCGCCCAGCTCATGCCGACCCGCGAGCAGCTGGAGCGCGCCGAAGCCGTGGTGAACGAATACCGCGCCCGCATCGGCAACCGGGTGCGGATATTGTTCGTCGTGCCCGACTATTTCGAGGAACGCCCCAAGGCCTGCATGAACGGCTGGGGCTCGGTCTTTCTCGGCGTCTCGCCGGACGGCACGGCCCTGCCTTGCCATGCGGCGCGCTCGCTGCCCGGCATCGCGTTTCCGAACGTGCGCGATTACAGTGTGGAGGAAATCTGGTACGCCAGCGGCGCCTTCAACCGCTACCGCGGCGACGCCTGGATGAAGTCGCCCTGCAGCACCTGTCCCGAGCGGAGCAAGGACTTCGGCGGCTGCCGCTGCCAGGCCTATGCGCTGACGGGCGACGCCGAAAACGCCGACCCGGTCTGCGCCCGGTCGCCGCACCACGAAGGACTGCAAACAATCGTGATGCAAGCCCAGCGCGCGCAAGCAGAAGTGCCGGCGCAGACTATCCTGTTTCGCAGCGATGCGAATGCACGCCGGCTGGCCGGGCCGTAAAAGGGCATCCGGTGCTGCGGCGACGGGTTCGACGACCCGCCGCCATCACCGCGTTGTCAGCCGTTGAAGCCCTTGCCCTCGCCGGCAAGGTGTTCCAGCAGCGGCGCCGGCGCCCAGGCGTCGCCATGCTTGCCGCGTGCGAAAGCGCGCATGGCCTCGAGCACATTCGGCAGGCCGACGGTGTCGGCATACAGCATCGGGCCGCCGCGGTGCAGCGGGAAGCCGTAGCCGGTCAGGTAGACCATGTCGATGTCGGAAGCGCGCAGGGCAATGCCTTCTTCCAGGATGCGCGCGCCTTCATTGACCAGGGCGAACACCAGGCGCTGGACGATTTCCTCGTCCGACACCTTGCGCCGCTCGCCGCCGCTGGCCTGCAGCTGGGAAGCGACCAGCTCGTTCACCACCGGCGACGGATACGCGGTGCGGTCGCCCGCCTTGTAGTCGTACCAGCCGGCGCCCGTCTTCTGGCCGAAGCGGCCCTGTTCGCACAGCAGGTCCGGCACTTTCGAGTACTCGATGTCCGGGGTCTCGATGTAGCGGCGCTTGCGGATATACCAGCCGATGTCATTGCCGGCCAGGTCGCTCATGCGGAACGGGCCCATGGCGAAGCCGAACTTTTCGATCGCCTTGTCGACCTGCTCGGGCAGCACGCCCTCCTCCAACAAGAAGAAGGCCTGGCGCAGGTATTGTTCGAGCATGCGGTTGCCGATGAAGCCGTCGCACACGCCCGAGACCACGCCGGTCTTCTTGATCTTCTTCGACAGCGCAAGGCCAGTGGCCAGCACGTCCTTCGCGGTCTCCTTGCCGCGCACGATTTCCAGCAGCTTCATCACATTGGCCGGGCTGAAGAAGTGCAGGCCGATCACGTCCTGCGGGCGCTTGGTGAAGGCGGCGATCTTGTCGAGGTCGAGGGTCGAGGTGTTCGACGCCAGGATCGCACCCGGCTTCATGACCGCGTCGAGCTGGCGGAACACGGTTTCCTTGACGCCCAGGTCTTCGAACACCGCTTCGATCACGATGTCGGCCTGGGCGATTTCCTCATACGACAGGGTGCCGGTAATGAGGCCGATGCGCTGTCCTGCTTTCTCCGGCGAGAGCTTGCCCTTCTTGACCGTGTTCTCGTAGTTCTTGCGGATCGTGGCCAGTCCCTTGTCCAGCGCTTCCTGTTTCGTTTCCAGGACCGTCACCGGGATGCCGGCGTTCGCGAAATTCATCGCGATGCCGCCGCCCATGGTGCCGGCGCCGATCACGGCGGCTTTTTCGATCTTGCGGGTTGGGGTGTCTGCCGGCACGTCCGGCACCTTGCTGGCGGCGCGCTCGGCGAAGAAGGCGTGGCGCAATGCCTTCGATTCATTCGTCTGGGCCAGCGCCAGGAAGCGGTCGCGCTCGTATTTCAGGCCGTCTTCGAACTTCATCGTCACGCTGGCGGCCACGCATTCGACGCAGTCGAGCGGCGCCGGGAAGGGGCCGCTCATGGCTTTCACGGTATTGCGCGAAAATTGCAGGAAAGCTTCAGCGTTCGGGTAGTCGACCTTCAGGTTGCGCACTTTCGGCAGCGGACGCGTGTCGGCGATGCCTTCGGCAAATTCGACGGCGGAGGCGACGAGGTCGGCGCCTTCTGCGAACACTTTGTCGAACAGCTTGGTCCCGGCCAGCTTTTCCGACAGCACCGGGTTACCCGAGACGATCATGTTCAGGCCCTGCTCGAGGCCGACCACGCGCGGCAGGCGCTGCGTGCCGCCGGCGCCCGGCACCAGGCCGATTTTGACTTCCGGCAGGCCGATCTGGGCGCCAGGCGTGGCGACGCGGTAGTGGCAGCCGAGCGAGAGCTCCAGGCCGCCGCCCATGCAGACGCCGTGGATGGCGGCCACGACCGGCTTCTCGGAATTTTCGGCGGTGGCGATCAGGGTGTGCAGGGTCGGTTCGGTCAGCGCTTTCGGCGAATTGAATTCGCGAATGTCGGCTCCGCCCGAAAACACCTTGCCGGCGCCGGTGATGACGATGGCCTTGACCGCGTCGTCCTGCGCGGCGCGGCGCAGCGCGGCGACGGCGGCGGTACGGGTTTCCATGCCCATGCCATTGACCGGCGGATTGTTCAGGGTGATGACGGCAACGCTGCCACGCACGACGTAGTCTGCACTCATGTCTCTTCCTTTTTAATTGGTTGAACCTGCACTTTCAACTATAACGCCAAAAAGTACGGTCGTGTTATTTTTGAAGCCGAAAGATTGCCGGTCCTGCCCGCCCTGCATGAAGGCCATGCGCATGTGTCAGAATGCCGGGTTCGAATCGAACCTGCATGCGGCCGCGGCCCGGGAGCTTTATATGGAAAAACTGATTGCTGAACTGATGCGCCTGTTCATTCCGGCGGGGACGCTGGACCCTGCGCAGCTGGCCCAGCGCCTGCTCGGCCACGACACCCAGCCTCTGTCCCTAATCGCGCCCGACGGTCTGACGCGGGCGATCGCCATCCCCTTCGACAAATTGCCCGAGGACGGAGAAAACGGCCATTGGACGCGCCTGTGCGAAGCGGCAAGCAGCCTGCAGGCCGGGCACGGCTTCCCTGCCCCGGCCGTGAGCGTATCCGGCGGCAAGGGCTACAGCCTGTGGATTTCGCTGGCCACGCCCGTACCAGAGGCACAGGCGCGCCGGTTCGCCGGTCTGCTGCGCCAGGCCTGGCTGCCCGGCGCCGAAGGCGCTGCGGACGAAGCCATGGCCGCCCTGCCGCCCTGCCTGAACCCGGCCACCGGCAAATGGGCCGCCTTCATTCACCCGGGCATGGGGGCCTCGTTCGCCGAAGAGCCCTGGCTCGAGATGGCGCCGCCGGCGCCGGCCCAGGCCGCCTTCCTGGAAGCCATCGAAAGCGTCGGCAGCGTCCAGTTCGAACGCGCCTTCGCAGCCTTGCAGCACCCGGCCAGCCAGGCGCCGGCTGCGCCCCTTGCGGCGCCGCAATCGAAGGCGGTCCTCCTGCTCGAGGACGCCACGCTGGAAGACATCGTCCGGCACCTGCATGCCCGCCACATCGAGCCCACCTTCCGCCACCTGATTCCGCCCGGCCGGCCGCACTGAGGCCCGCCCGCCACCGCCCGGGATGCCTTCCCGCGCCGGCGGGTGTATGCTGGCTGCATTCAGGCGTATTTACCTTTGGCTCGGAAAATTCCGCAAGGAGACCGGCATGGGGCAGTCAGGGCGGCACATCTGTCTCGGGTTTACGGATGAAACTTATCCGGAAGGCACCCATATCTGTTACCTCTACAACAGCGAGGAGGAGCGGCGCCGCATCCTGCCCCTGTTCGCGCGCCACGCCCTGCTCGAAGGCGAATCCTTCGACTACCTGGCCGACGTCCCCACGCGCGCCGACCTGCCGCGTGCCATGGCTGAGCTTGGGTTGCCGCCGCAAGTGGCGATGTCGACCGCCATGGAAGGCTATTACCCTGACGGCCGCTTCGACCCGGATGCGATGCTCGAGCGCCTGCGCAAGCGCTACCTGGAATCGAAGGCGGCCGGCCTGGCCGGGGCGCGCATCGCCGGCGAAGCGAACTGGGCCGCGCGCGGCGTGCCCGGCGCCGACCGGATCGTCGAGTGCGAGGCGCGCATCAATGCCCTGGTGAAGGACACGCCGATCACCGTCATGTGCCAGTACGACCTGCGCCAGTTCGACGGCGCGCTGATGTTCGAGATCATGAACGTGCATCCGGTGATGATCGTGGGCGGGCATGTGCTGCGCAATCCCTTCTGCCAACACTCCGCCTGAACCATGGGAGACGACGACACCGGGCGCCCCGGGCTGCCCACCGCTGCCGTACTCGGACGCCTGCTGGTCATCCAGCAAGCCATCGATGCCATTCCAGACGAGGTGCGCATTGCCGGCTTCGTGCGCCGCGCCTTGAGCGAAATGCCCGGCGTGGCCGACGTCCACGTTCAGCTCGACGGGCACACGGTGCCGCCGAACCAGCGCATGGCGGCGCTGCTGGGGCGCTGCGAGCATGAACTGCAGCAGGCAGCGGCCAGGGGCGCCCTGCACGGCCCCGGCGACGAGCTGCAATGCTTCCCGATCGAGGCGGCCGGCCAGCGCTACGGCCACTTGGTGCTGGAAGTGCGCGACGCTGCCGCACTGCGTCCTTACCTGGCCTTTCTCGGCAATATTTCAGGCACGATCGGCCGGATCGTCACGGCGCGCAAATACCAGGCCCGGCTGGCAGAGCTCAATGCCGAACTGCGCGAGGCGCGCGACACCCTCGAGCTGCGCGTGGCCGAGCGCACCCGCGAGCTCGAATACCGCACCACCCACGACCAGCTCACGGGCCTTGCCAACCGGACCCTGCTGACCGACCGCCTGGAGGGCGCGATCGCCGCGGCCGCGCGCGACAACTGCATGGTCGCGGCGATCTATCTCGACCTCGACAACTTCAAGTTCATGAATACGGGCCTGGGCAACGCCTGTGGCGACCTGTTCCTGTGCGAGACGGCGCGGCGCTTGGCGCGCCTGGCGCACGAGGGCGATACGGTGGCGCGCATCGGTTCCGACGAATTCGTGATCCTGCTGGCCCGCCTCGACGGCGTCGAACGCAGCGGCGCCCGCCTGTCGGCCATGCGGGCGGCGGTACGCGAGCCGGTGCGTCTGGCGGGCAAGGACGTGGTGGTGACCTGCAGCATCGGCGCCAGCGTCTACCCAGCCGACGGCATCGAGCCCGAACTGCTCCTGCGCCGCGCCAACTCGGCCATGCACCGCGCCAAGGTATCGGGCAAGGATGCGATCCAGTTCTACGCCAGCACGCATGATGCCGCCGTGGCCGAACGCATGGGACTCGAAACGGAACTGCGCCAGGCCATCGCGAGCGGCGAAGTACTTGTCCATTACCAGCCCAAGCTCGATGTGGCGAGCGGCGCTTTTGTGGGCGCCGAAGCGTTGGCGCGCTGGGCCCATCCACGGCGCGGGATGCTGCAGCCGGGCCAGTTCATTCCGCTGGCCGAAGACTCGGCCCTGATCGTCGGGCTGGGCGAGCGGGTGCTGCTGCAGGCTTGCCTGCAGGCGCGCTACTGGCAACAGGCGGGCCTGGGGAATAAATCGGTCGCGGTCAACATCGCGGCGCGCCAGCTGCGCGACGACGGCATCGTCGACACGGTGCGGCAAGTGCTGCGCGACACCGGCATCGGCCCCGGCTGCCTGGAACTGGAGGTGACGGAGAGTTCGATCATGCACGACCTCGACCATGCCGCAAATCTGCTGCACGAACTCAAGGGCCTGGGCGTGACGATCTCGATCGACGATTTCGGCACCGGCTATTCCAGCCTGGCCGCCTTGCGCAATTTCCCGGCCGACAAGCTGAAGATCGACCGTTCCTTCGTCCACGAGATCGAAACCGCGCCCAGCGCGGCCGCGGTGGCGCTGGCCGTCATTTCCTTCGCCAAGACGCTGGGCATGCGGGTCAACGCCGAGGGCGTGGAAACCCGCGGCCAGGCCAATTTCCTGAAGCGCCACGGCTGCGACGAGATCCAGGGTTTCTTGCTGGCCAGGCCGGTGCCGGCGGAGCAGGTGCAGCTGCTGTTCCGCCAGCCGCCACTGGGCGGCTGGGGAGGTCCGGCAGCATGAAACGCCGCCGGATGAACATCAAGCCGTCGGCAGCTTGTGCTCCCGGTACTGGTCGCGCAAGCGGTTCTTCTGGATCTTGCCGGTTGCGCCCATCGGCAGCGCTTCCGTGAAGACGACGTCGTCCGGCAGCCACCATTTCGCGATCTTGCCTTCGAAGAAGCCGAGCAGCTCTTCACGCGACACTTCGACGCCCGGACGTTTCACGACGACCAGCATCGGCCGCTCGTCCCATTTCGGGTGCGCGATGCCGATGCAGGCCGCCTGCAGCACGGCGGGGTGCGACATGGCGATGTTTTCCAGGTCGATGCTGCCGATCCACTCGCCGCCGGACTTGATCACGTCCTTGCTGCGGTCGGTGATCTGCATGTAGCCGTCGCCGTCGATGGTGGCCACGTCGCCGGTCGGGAACCAGCCGTCGACCAGCACGTCGCCGCCCTCGTCCTTGAAGTAGCGCGAGATGATCCACGGGCCCTTGACGTACAGGTGGCCATAGGTCGTGCCATCCCAAGGCAGTTCCTTGCCCTCGTCGTCGACGATCTTCATGTCGACGCCGTAGATGGCATGGCCCTGCTTTTGCAGGATCTTGCGTTGTTCATCCTTCGGCAGGTCGCGGTGCTTGGCCTGCAGGGTGCTGGCGGTGCCCAGCGGCGACATTTCCGTCATGCCCCAGGCGTGGATCACCTGCACGTCGAGCTTGTCGATCAGGGTGTCCATCATCGCCGGCGGACAGGCCGAGCCGCCGATCACGGTGCGGCGGAAGGTGGAGAATTGCAGGTCGTTCTGGACTGCGTGGTTGATCAGGCCCAGCCAGACCGTCGGCACGCCGGCCGAGAAGGTCACGCCTTCGGATTCGAACAGGTCGTACAGCGACTTGCCGTCCAGGGCCGCGCCCGGGAACACCATCTTCGCGCCCGACAGCGGCACCGAATACGGAAGGCCCCAGGCGTTCACGTGGAACATCGGCACCACCGGCAGCACCGTGTCGGCCGACGAGACGTTCAGCGCGCTCGGGGTGCTGGACGCGTAGGCGTGCAGGATGGTCGAGCGGTGCGAGTAGAGCGCGCCCTTCGGGTTGCCGGTGGTGCCCGAGGTATAGCACAGGGTCGCGGCCGAGTTTTCGTCGAACAGCGGCCAGGCGTAGTCGTCGCTGCTGGACGCGATCAGGTCTTCGTAGCACAGCAGGTTGGGGATCTTTGTTTCCTGCGGCATGTGGGCGCGGTCGCTCATCATCACGAAGCCCTTGACCGTCTTGCAGTGGGCGGCGACCGCCTCGACCAGCGGCAGGAAGGTCAGGTCGAAGAACAGGTACTGGTCTTCGGCGTGGTTGACGATGTAGGCGATCTGTTCCGGATGCAGGCGCGGATTGACCGTGTGCATCACCGCACCGGAGCCGGAGACGGCGTAATACAGCTCCAGGTGGCGGTAGCCATTCCAGGCCAGGGTCGCGACGCGGTCGCCGAGCTTCACGCCCAGGCCTTCCAGCACCTGCGCCATGCGCCGCGAACGCTGCTCGCACTCGCGGTAGGTGTAGCGGTGCAGGTCGCCTTCGACGCGGCGCGACACGATTTCATTGCTGCCGAAATGGCGCGCGGCGAATTCGATGATGCTCGAGATGAGCAAGGGCTGGTTCATCATCTGGCCCATGAGCGGGCTCTTCGGATATGACATGTGCATGGTCTCCTGTGGACGAAACATTAACTCCGGACGAGTGTGAGTCGCTCGGCTGTCACCCGTCAAGGGCTTTCCATGCTGCGTCGCAGCACGACCGTACTATTCCGTTACCGGATGTAAGCGTAGTGGCGCTACAGGCGTGCGTGAATAGAATGAGCCGGGTACGGTAGAATCGCTGTTTCCCTCTATTCGCTCATTTTCTGACACGGAGCTGCCATTACGCCTGACGAACTGCAACTCAAGAACGGCTTCGCCGCGCTGCCGCCCGCGTTCTATACACGCCTGATGCCGACGCCCCTGCCCGCGCCCTATTTCGTCGCGGCCAGCAGCCGTGCGGCCAGCCTGGTGGGCCTGGACCTGGAAGCACTGGCGCAGGAGGATTTCGTGTCCGCCTTTACCGGCAACACCCTGCTGCCGGGCTCCGAGCCGGTATCGGCCGTGTACTCGGGCCACCAGTTCGGCGTCTGGGCCGGCCAGCTCGGCGACGGCCGCGCCATCCTGCTCGGCGACGCCGACGGCCCCGAGGGCCGAATGGAACTGCAACTCAAAGGCGCCGGCAAGACGCCGTATTCGCGCATGGGCGACGGGCGCGCCGTGCTGCGCTCCTCGATTCGCGAATTCCTGTGCTCGGAAGCCATGGCTGCGCTCGGCATTCCGACCACGCGCGCCCTCGTCGTGACCGGCTCGAACCAGCGCGTGATGCGCGAGAACATCGAAACGGCTGCCGTCGTCACCCGCATGGCGCCCAGTTTCGTGCGCTTCGGCTCTTTTGAACACTGGCATTACCGCGACAAGCCGGAAGAACTGCGGGTGCTGGCCGACTATGTGATCGACACCTTCTATGCCGAGCTGCGCGCGGCCGCCAATCCTTACAAGGAACTGCTGGCGGAAGTGACGCGCCGCACCGCGCGCATGATCGCCGGCTGGCAGTCGGTCGGCTTCATGCATGGCGTGATGAACACCGACAATATGTCGATCCTCGGCCTGACCATCGACTACGGCCCCTTCGGCTTCATGGAAGCCTTCGACGTCAACCACATCTGCAACCATACCGACCAGGGCGGGCGCTATTCGTATGCGAACCAGGTCGCGATCGGCCACTGGAATTGCTATGCGCTGGGCAATGCCCTGCTGCTCCTGATCGGCACCGTCGACGAGGCGCAAGAAGCGCTGGACGCCTACATGCCGGCCTTCGAAGCCAGGCTCGACGAGTTGCTGCACGCGAAACTGGGCCTGGCCACCGTGCAGGACGGCGACCGCGAACTGTTCGACGGGCTGTTCTCCATCATGCAGGCCGGCCACGTCGACTTCACGCTGATGTTCCGGCGTTTAAGCGAGCTGCAGGTGGAGGCGCCCGATACCGACGCGCTGCTGCGCGACCTGTTCATCGACCGCCCCGCCTTCGACGAATGGGCCGGGCGCTACCGCGCACGCCTGCGCCTGGAAAACAGCGTCGATGGCTACCGCCGCGCCGCCATGAACCGCGTCAACCCGAAGTACGTTCTGCGAAACTATCTGGCCCAGCAGGCGATCGAACATGCGCAGAATGGCGATTATGCGCTCGTGCGCGAGCTGCTGGCCGTGCTCGAACAGCCCTTCGACGAGCAGCCCGGCAAGGAACACTATGCCGCGCTGCCGCCCGACTGGGCGGCCCACCTTGAAGTAAGCTGCTCCTCGTAATTTTCTATAGAAAGAACACCATGACCGATAAAGTGACGAAGACGGACGCCGAGTGGCGTTCGCAGCTGGACCCGATGGAATACCAGGTGACGCGCCATGCCGCGACCGAACGCGCCTTCACCGGCAAGTACTGGGACCATCACGGCCACGGCATCTATCACTGCGTCTGCTGCAATACGCCGCTGTTCGAGTCCGACGCCAAGTTCGAGTCCGGCTGCGGCTGGCCCAGCTATTTCCGCGCGCTCGACCCCGAGAACGTCATCGAGAAAGTCGACACCACCCACGGCATGCGCCGCACCGAAATCATCTGCGCCGTCTGCGACGCCCACCTGGGCCACGTGTTCCCGGACGGCCCGCCGCCGACCGGCATGCGCTACTGCATCAACTCGGCCGCCCTGCGGTTTGAAGAAGTTTAAATATCCGGAGCACCATGAAATTCCTGTTCGACTTTTTCCCGCTGATCCTGTTCTTCCTCGTCTATAAATTAGGGAACGGTAACGAAGCGGCCGCTTTGGCCATCGCCGAGCAGTACCTGGGCGGCATGGTCTCGGGCGGCAAGATTTTGGCGGACCAGGCGCCGATGATGCTCGCCACCGTGGTGGCCATCATCGCGACCTT
Source organism: Massilia sp. FBCC-B171 (assembly GCF_059134155.1). NCBI lineage: Bacteria > Pseudomonadati > Pseudomonadota > Betaproteobacteria > Burkholderiales > Oxalobacteraceae > Massilia > Massilia sp. FBCC-B171. The sequence continues at coordinate 2,800,031 of NZ_CP101443.1, forward strand.
CCTCCAGGTCGGCTACCTGATGCTGCGCCGGCGCAAGGTGGACGGCATGCTGTGGGTGTCCTTCTTCGTCATCGTCGTCTTCGGCGGCATGACGATCTACCTGCACGACGAAACCTTCATCAAGTGGAAGCCGACCATCATCTATTGGGTCTTCGCCGCCGGCCTCTTGATCAGCCAGGTGTTCTTCAACAAGAACCTGATGCGCAAGGCCATGGAAGAAGCGCTGCCGCTGCCGGACGCCGTCTGGCCGCGCGTCGGCTTCACCTGGGTCGTGTTCCTGTTCCTGCTCGGCGCGCTGAACCTGATCATGGCCTTCGTCGTGTTTCGCGATAACACGGCCGCCTGGGTCAACTTCAAGGTCTTCGGCATGACCGCCATCTTCTTCGTGTTCACCATTGCCCAGTCGATGCTGCTCATGAAACACATTCCGCAGGAGAAAGCATGAATCCCGGCCAACCCGTCAATCCAGCCGTCGACAGCCGCCCCGAGCGCATCCAGCTGGCGCTGCAGGCGGCGCTTGCGCCCAGCCTGCTCGAAGTCACCGACGATTCCCACCTGCACGCCGGCCACGCCGGCGCGGCCTCCGGCGGCGGGCATTACAGCGTCAAAATCGTCTCCGAGCGCTTCCATGGACTGAGACTCGTCATGCGTCATCGACTGGTGTATGATGCCGTGGCCGAAATGATGCGGGCCGAGATCCACGCCCTCGCCATCACGGCGCTGGCGCCCTCTGAAACGGACTGAGGCCGGTTCAGGCTCGCTTAAGAAAATTGACTCACAATCGCTGACGCACAATTGTTGAACTGCTCGGCAAAAGAACGACTCTAATCTTGTCCAAGACTCTCCCTCCACAGGAACCAATAATGACTTTGAAGCCAGCACGCCTGCTGTTAGCCTTGACCGCCGCATTTGCTACCTGCGCAGCGCCCGCCTTCGCCCAGAATTTGGCCGTCGTGAACGGCAAGGCCATTCCGACCTCGCGCGTCGATGCGATCGTCAAGCAGGTCGTCGCCCAGGGCCAGGGCCAGGATTCCCCGCAACTGCGCGAAGCCGTCAAGCGTGACCTGATCGCCCGCGAAGTACTGATGCAGGAAGCCATCAAGCAAGGCTACGACAAAAAGCCCGACGTCAAGCAAGCCCTCGACAGCGCCCGCCAGGCCATCGTCGTGAACCAGCTGGCACGCGACTACATCGCCAAGAACCCGGTGACCGATGCCGACATCAAGGCCGAGTACGACCGCTACGCCAAGACCCAGGCCGGCGAGAAGGAATACCACATCCGCCACATCCTGACCGGCACCGAAGACGAAGCGAAAGCCGTCATCGCCAAGCTCAAGGGCGGCGCCAAGTTCGAAGAACTGGCCAAGACCAGCAAGGACACCGGTTCGGCTGCCAATGGCGGCGATCTCGATTGGGCAGCACCATCGGCCTTCCCGCCTGAATTCGCAGCCGGCTTCACCAAGCTGCAAAAAGGCGGCGTCACCGACACCCCGGTGAAAACCGGCGCCGGCTTCCACGTCATCAAGGTCGACGACGTGCGCGCGGTGAAAGTGCCGCCAATGGAAGAGATCAAGTCCCAGATCGCGGAAGGCCTGACTCAGAGCAAACTGGCGGCATACCAAGAGGAAATGGTCAAAAAGGCAAAGGTGCAGTAAGATGTTTGCCACCGGCGCCGTCGCTGGCGCCGGCCCTGTCGTCGCCAACGGGCGACTTTTCGAGTTTTTATAGGATCTGAACAATGATTTTGAAGCCAACCCGCCTGTTGCTCGCCATGTCGTTCATCGTGGCCGCACCTGTCTTCGCCCAGAACGTTGCGACCGTGAACGGCAAGCCGATTCCGGCAGCGCGGGTCGACCAGATGGTCAAGCAGGTCGTCGCCCAAGGCCGTGCAACCGATTCGCCGCAGCTGCGTGAAATGATCAAGAAGGACCTGATCGGCCGTGAAGTGCTGATCCAGGAAGCCGACAAGCAGAACGTGGGCGCGCGCGCCGACGTCAAGGCCGCCATCGACAACGCACGCCAGAGCATCATCATCAACGCGATGCTGGCCGACTACGTCAAGAAGAACCCGGTCAAGGACGCCGACATCAAGGCCGAGTACGACAAGGCGAAAGCCGGCGCACCGGACAAGGAATACAAGGCACGCCACATCCTGGTCGAGAAAGAGGAAGACGCGAAAGCGATCATCACCAAGCTCAAGGGCGGCGCCAAGTTCGAAGAACTGGCCAAGCAGAGCAAGGACCCGGGTTCGGCTGCCAATGGCGGCGACCTCGGCTGGACCGACCCATCGCGTTTCGTGCCTGAGTTCTCGAAGGCGATGAGCGCACTGAAGGTCGGCGCGATCACCGACACCCCGGTCAAGACCCAGTACGGCTACCACGTCATCAAGCTCGACGAAACCCGCCCGGTGACGATCCCGCCACTGGACCAGGTCAAGCAGCAGGTGGCAGAACAGCTGCAGCAGCGCAAACTGGCGGAATACCGCGAGTCGCTGCTGAAGAAGGCCACGATCAAGTAATTCTGATCGGCTGGACGAGAAAGGCGCTTCCGAGGAAGCGCCTTTTTTATTGTTGGCGTTCTAATGACGTTGATCGGAGGGACGTAGGGTGGGCGGCTACACCCTAACCGATGCAACCACGCTGCATACGCGCCGCCCACGCGTTCAACCGGCTCGTGAAACTTCGCGTCCCTTCAAACGCTGGTTGAACGCGTGGGCGGCGTTCAAGCCGCTGGCCAACCAGTCAGTCGGGTGTAGCCGCCCACCCTACGTCCCTTCGCTCCCCGTCGCGTGGCATTCAATCGCAATGCTTCGGCGCCCCCGGATACTGCCCGTTGTTATACGTATCCAGAACCCCGGCCCAGGTTTTCTGGGTCGCACAATCGCCCGGCCCGCAGGTCGACGGCACCGTGCCGCTGCGCAGCCAGGCGTTCGCTGCATTGATCACCGACTGCACGCCGGACGGCGCCGAAGCACCCGCGGCGCGGTTCAGCACGGCGGCGATGTACTGGTGTGCCAGGATGATGTAGCCGCTGCCGCGCGGCGGCGTGTCGAGGATCTGCTGCCAGGTGAGGCCTGAGGAAAAGAACAGCGCCTTGCGGCTGTAGGGTGCGGGCCAGAGTACGTTCGGCTTGTTGCCCCAGTAGCCCTGGGTGCGCACGCAGCCCTTGGGCGCGCAGCCGCAGACGGCGTCGGCGGTCATCATCTCGCTCTCCACGAACAGCGTGCGCAGGGTGGGGTCGGTCAAGGTGCTCAGCTGTATCGTGGCGGCGCTGCGCAGCACGCCCAGCGTCAAGGGCGGCGCCTCGACGCTGTAGGGCACCACCAGCGTGCTCCCTGCCCGCGCCTGCGCCAGGCCCGCGCTGGCCGCCGCCGCATCCACATAGCCGTCGCGCGAGGTCTGGTTCTGGATGCGGCTGTCGACGCGCACCTGCGCCCCTTCCAGGCCCGGCGCAGTCACCACACCCGAGTAGCGCCAGCGCCCCGTGGCTTCGTCGGCGCAGACGTCGAAGGTGGCGGCGGCGGCTTGCGGGGCCGCGTTCTGGGCCAGTGCGGTGTGGGACAGGCCGAGTGCGAATGCGATCGCGAGGACGGCGCGGGCGGGCGAAAAGCGGTGCGTCAGGGACATGAGGGTCTCCATCGGCTGAGGGACGGCAGGACTGCCGTGGCTTCATGATGAACGCGCCGCCGCCGCACCGAATTGTGCGGCCTCAGCAGCCTAACTCTTTGAATTTTAACGAAGAAATATTGTCGAAAAAAAAGCGCTTCCGAAGAAGCGCTTTTTTTCGCAGCGGCAAACCGGGGGTCAGCCGACCCACTTGCGCGCGTTGCGGAACATGCGCATCCAGGGCGCATCGTCGCTCCACTCAGGCGGCGCCCACGAATGCACGGCGGTACGGAACACGCGCTCGGCGTGCGGCATCATGGCCGTGAAGCGGCCATCCTGCGTCGTCACCGCCGTCAAGCCGCAGGGCGAGCCGTTCGGGTTGAACGGATAGGCTTCGGTCGCCTGCCCGCGGTTGTCGACATAGCGCAGCGACTGCACGACCTGGCTCAGGTCGCCGGTCAGCGAGAAGTCGGCGAAGCCTTCACCGTGCGCGATCGCCAGCGGCGCCTGGGTGCCGGCCATATCGGCAAAGAAGATCGACGGCGAGTCGAGCACCTCGACCATGCCGAAGCGCGCTTCGAACTGCTCCGACTTGTTGCGCGTGAACTTGGGCCAGGCATGGGCGCCCGGGATCATCGATTTCAGGTTCGACAGCATCTGGCAGCCGTTGCACACGCCGAGGCCAAAGGTATCCTGGCGCGCGAAGAAGGCGGCGAACTGGTCGGCCAGTTGGGCATTGAACAGGATGGTCTTGGCCCAGCCCTCACCCGCGCCCAGCACGTCGCCGTAGGAGAAGCCGCCGACCGCGATCACGCCCTGGAAATCGCTCAAGGTCGCACGGCCCGCGATCAGATCGCTCATGTGGACGTCGACCGCGGCGAAGCCGGCCTGGTGCATCGCCCAGGCGGTCTCGATGTGCGAGTTGACGCCCTGCTCGCGCAGGATGGCCACGCGCGGACGCACGCCCGTTGCAATGAAGGGCGCGGCGATGTTTTCGCTCGGGTTGAAGGTCAGCACTGGCGTGATGCCGGGATCGGTTTCGTCCAGCAGGCGATCGTATTCCTGGTCGGCGCAATCCGGATTGTCGCGCAGGCGAGCGATGCGCCAGCTGGTCTCGGACCAGAGGCGGTGCAGGCTGCTGCGCTTTTCGTTGTAGATGACTTTGGCGTCGCGCGTGAACTCGATCGCGCCGCGCTCGTTGACCTTGCCGATGATGTGGCTGCAGGCGCCCAGGCCCAGCTCGCGCAGCACGTTCATCACGTCGCGCTTATCGGCATCGCGCACCTGCACCACGGCGCCCAGCTCTTCCGAGAACAGCGCGCGCAGCGTCATCTCGTTGCGGCGCTCGCCCACTTGCGCGGCCCAGTTCTTGGCGTCGCCCCAGTCGGACGCATGCTCGTCGCCCATCGCCAGGATGTCGAGGTTGACCGAGACGCCGGCACGGCCGGCGAAGGCCATTTCGACCAGGGTCGCGAACAAACCGCCGTCGGAACGGTCGTGGTAGGCGAGCAGCTTGTCTTCCAGGTTCAGGCGCTGGATCGCGGCGAAGAAGGCTTTCAGGTCCTCGGCCGAATCGACATCGGGCACCGAGTCGCCCAGTTGCTGGGTCACCTGCGCCAGCGCGGAGGCACCGAGGCGGTTCTTGCCGCGGCCGAGGTCGATCAGCACCAGCACGGTGTCGCCCAGGTCCGTACGCAGTTGCGGCGTCAGGCAGCGGCGCACGTCCGTCACCGGCGCGAAGCTTGATACGATCAGCGAGACCGGCGAGATCACCGATTTGGCAACGCCATCATCGCTCCAGGTGGTGCGCATCGACAGCGAATCCTTGCCGACCGGGATGCTGATGCCCAGCGCCGGGCACAGTTCCATGCCCACCGCTTTCACGGTGTCGAACAGCGCGGCATCCTGGCCCGGCTGGCCGCAGGCCGCCATCCAGTTGGCCGAGAGCTTGATGTCTTCGATGCTGGCGATCGGGGCAGCGGCGATGTTGGTGATCGCCTCGCCCACGGCCATGCGGCCGGACGCGGCGGCGTTAATGACGGCCAGCGGGGTGCGCTCGCCCATCGCCATCGCTTCGCCCTTGAAGCCTTCATAGCTCATGGCGGTGACGGCGCAGTCAGCCACCGGCACCTGCCACGGTCCGACCATCTGGTCGCGCACGGTCATGGCGCCGACGCTGCGGTCGCCGATCGTGATCAGGAAGGACTTGTCGGCCACCGTCGGCAACAGCAGCACGCGGCGCGCCGCTTCATCCAGGGCGAGGCCGGTCAGGTCGATCGCGGGCAGCGTGCGCTGGACGTGCTCGACGTCGCGCGTCATCTTCGGCGGTTTGCCGAGCAGGACGTCCATCGGCATGTCGACCGGGTTGTTGCCTGCCTGCTGGTCGATGACCTTCAGCTGGCGCTCTTCGGTGGCGACACCGATGACGGCGAAGGGGCTGCGCTCGCGTTCGCACAGCGATGCAAATAAACTAAGGCTTTCTGGCGCAATTGCCAACACATATCGCTCTTGCGACTCGTTTGACCAAATTTCCTTCGGCGACATGCCGCTCTCTTCGAGCTGGATCTTGCGCAGGTCAAAGATCGCGCCGCGCTTGGCGTCGTTCACGATTTCCGGGAAGGCGTTCGAGAGGCCGCCCGCGCCGACGTCGTGGATCGAGATGATGGGATTGTTCTCACCCAGCTGCCAGCAGCCGTTGATGACTTCCTGGGCGCGCCGTTCCATTTCCGGATTGCCGCGCTGGACCGAGTCGAAGTCCAGGTCGGCGGTGTTGGTGCCGGTCGCCATCGAGGACGCGGCCGAGCCGCCCATGCCGATGCGCATGCCCGGGCCGCCGAGCTGGATCAAGAGGCTGCCGGGCGGGATGTCGTTTTTAAACGTGTGCTGGTCGGAGATGTTGCCGATGCCGCCCGCGATCATGATCGGCTTGTGGTAGCCGTAGACGCCGCCGGCGGCCTGCGCGTTCTGTTCGTAAGTGCGGAAGTAGCCGCCCAGGACAGGCCGGCCGAATTCGTTGGAAAACGCGGCGCCGCCGAGCGGGCCGTCGATCATGATCTGCAGGGGCGACGCGATGCGTTCCGGCTTGCCGTAGACGGGCGCATCGCCCTTCTGGCTTGCCGTCACGTCGGCCGCGTTTTCCCACGGACGCTGGGCGTCCGGCAGCAGCAGGTTCGAGACCGTGAAGCCCGTGAGGCCAGCTTTCGGCTTGGCGCCGCGGCCGGTCGCGCCTTCGTCGCGGATCTCGCCGCCCGCACCCGTGGAGGCGCCCGGGAAGGGCGAGATTGCGGTCGGGTGGTTGTGCGTTTCCACCTTCATCAGGGTGTGCGTCAGCTCCGTGATCGGCGCGTACTCTTGACCGGCGCCCGGGAAGAAGCGCGTGACGACCGCGCCTTCCATGATCGACGAGTTGTCGCTGTAGGCGACCACGGTGCCCTTCGGCTGCAGCTGGTGCGTGTTCTTGATCATGCCGAACAGCGACTTGTCCTGCTTCACGCCGTCGATGATCCAGTCGGCGTTGAAGATCTTGTGGCGGCAGTGTTCACTGTTGGCCTGGGCGAACATCATCAGCTCGACGTCGGTCGGGTTGCGCTGCGCTTTCGTGAACGCCTCGTACAGGTAGTCGATCTCGTCGATCGACATGGCCAGGCCCAGTTCCGTGTTCGCGCGCAGCAGGGCCTCGCGGCCTTCCTTCAGCACGTCGATCGATTCGAGCTGTTTGCCTTCGAGTTCAGTAAAGAGTTGCGAAGCTTCTTCGGCATGGCGCAGCACCGTCTCGGTCATCCGGTCGTGTAAGAGCGCGGCGACGTTCGCCAGTTCCTCGTCGTTCAGTTTCTTTGGCGCGCCGATGCTGCTGCCCAGGATGCCGCTTTTCAGCACCACGGTGTAGGCCACGCCGCGCTCGATGCGGTGGACGTGCGCCATGCCGCAGTTGTGCGCGATGTCGGTCGCCTTCGAGGCCCAGGGCGAAATCGTGCCCAGGCGCGGGATGACGAAGAACAGGGCGGTCGTGCCTTCATACAGCGTTTCGGGAACCGGCTCGCCGTAGGTCAGCATGGCGGTAAGGCGCTCGGTGTCCTCGATCGCCAGCGGCGCGCTGCTGTCGATGAAGTGGACAAAACGGGCCTGGACCGCGGCGATCGCGGGGGCGGCTGCTTGCAGCTGGCTCAGGAGGCGTTGGCTACGGAATACGGAGAGGGCATTGGAACCCGGCAGAATCAACATGGCTGGAAGTCGGTTGATGCAGCGTGGCTGCGGGTGGAAGATAGCCCGCTATTATACAGGGTTGACAATATTGCCTATGCGGGGCGCTTGATCGCAGTTGCCCAGCTTCCCGCTTGTCGGTATTGTAGCGATAGTGAAGGCGCCATTCGTGCGCCCATGAGAGAGACGATGCAAGAGAACAGCCAACTGTCGGTCCTGGTAATCGATCCCAACCCGGGGATGCGCAGCAATTTGCAGAACATGCTCAACCTGGCGGGCATCAACAAGATCGAATACGCCGTCAACTCGGGCACCGCGATCCGCCAGCTGACGCGCCGTGCCTACGACATCGTCCTCTGCGAATACGATCTTGGCAGCAGCTCCGGCGACGGCCAGGATGGCCAGCAGCTGCTGGAAGACCTGCGCCACCACCGCCTGATCAGCCCCTGGTCGATCTTCATCATGCTGACCTCGGAAGCCGTCTACGGCAAGGTGATCGGTGCGGCCGAGCTGACGCCGACCGACTACATCCTCAAGCCCTTCACCGCCGAGACGCTGGGCGGGCGCATCGGCCGCGCGATCGATCGGCGTGCCGTCTTCCTGCCGACCTGGCAGCTGGTCGCCCATGGCAACGTGCCGGAAGCGATCCGCTCGGCCGCGGCCGCCGAGATCGCCCATCCGCGCTACGCGCTCGAGTGTGCGCGCCTGCGCGCCGAGCTGCACGTGAACCAGGGCGAGCATGGCGAGGCCGAAGAAATCTACCGCAAGGTACTCGATTTCAAACCGCTCGGCTGGGCCGCGCTGGGGCTGGCGCGCGCCCAATTCGCCCAGCGCCGCATCGACGAAGCGCGCGATACGCTGCAGGTGCTGGTCGCCGCCAACCCGCGCCTGATGGCCGGCTACGACTTGCTGGCGCGCTGCCACGAAGCGGCGGGCAACCATGCGCAAGCCCAGAAAATCCTCGAGGAAGCCGTCGCCATCTCGCCGCACATGGTGCGGCGCCTGCGCAAACTGGGCGAAGTCGCATTTGAAGCGGGCGACTCGGCGGCCGCCGAAAAATCGTTCAGGCAGGTCGTCGCCAAGGCCCGCTATTCCGAATTCCGCGATCCCGAAGACCACGTGCGCCTGGTGAAAGCGCTCGTGAAACGCGGCGACGTGCTGGGCGCGAGCGGCGTGGTGCGCGAGCTGGAACGCTCGATGAAGGCAAGCCCCGAACTTGAGGCCTGCGTCGCCGTCGCCAACGCGGCCGTGCACGACGCGGCCGGCAACCGCGCCGGCGCCTTAACCGACCTGCAGGGCGCGGTGGCGGCGGTGCGTTCCAGCAGCGGCCTGTCGACCGGTCTCAAGATCGGCCTGGTGCGCTCCTGCCTCGACCACCGCTTCGACAAGGGCGCGCAGGACGTCATGATGGCGGTCGTGAACGACCAGCACAGCGGCGTAAGCTCGCAGGACGCATTGACCCTGTTCGCGCAGGCCGGCCGGCGCGATCTGGCCGACGGCGTCCAGCAGCAGCTCAAGGCCCAGGCCCAGATCCTGCTCGGCGTGGCCGACGAAAAGCGCAACATGGGCGACGTGCGCGGCGCGGTCCAGACCCTGCTCGAGGCCCTGCACATGGCGCCGCTGAACTTGCAGGTGATGATCGCGGTGGCGGGCGGGGTGCTCAGGCAGATCAACGAGCTCGGATGGGATCATCCGCTGGGAGAGCTGTGCCTTGCCCAGCTGGAGAAGATCCGGGCGATCGACGCACAGCATCCGCGGCTGGAGTCGCTCGACGAAGAATATCTGGCGATGCGCAGGAAGTACGGTATCGCGGGATAATCGCATCGTTCTTCGTAGGGTGGGCTCTCGAGCCCACCCTGCTATACTTCTCCGTACCCTCCTCCGCCTGGCGTCTCGATGATGAAGCGGTCGCCGGCCGCCATCTCGACCTTGCCGATATGCCCCACTGATTCCACCCGCCCATCGGCGCGCACCACCGTGTTGACGCCGCGTGCGCCCGGTTCGCCGCCGGCCATCCCGAAGGGCGCGTAAATCCGGTTGTTCGACAGGATCGCCGCCGTCATCGGTTCCAGGAAGCGCACTTCGCGCACCCCGCCCTTGCCCCCATGCCAGCGCCCCGCCCCGCCGGAGCCGGGCTTGACCGCATAGCTTTCCAGCCGCACCGGGAAGCGGAACTCGAGCACTTCGGGATCCGTCAGGCGCGAATTGGTCATGTTGGTCTGCACGACATCGGTGCCATCAAAACCCCCGCCCGCGCCGCTGCCGCCGGAAATCGTTTCGTAATACTGGTAGCGCGCGTTCCCGAAAGTGAAATTGTTCATCGTGCCTTGCGAGGCGGCCATCACCCCAAGCGCGCCGTACAGGGCGTTGGTGATGCAGGTCGAGGTCTCGACATTGCCCGAGACGACAGAGGCCGGGTAGCGGGGATTGAGCATCGAGCCTGGCGGGATAATCACCTCGAGCGGTTTCAGGCAGCCGCCGTTGAGCGGGATCTCGTCGGCGACCAGGGTGCGAAAGACATAGAGCACGGCCGCCATGCAGACCGCGGACGGCGCGTTGAAGTTGTTTTCCAGCTGCTGCGAGGTGCCCGTGAAATCGATGCGGGCGCTGCGCGCGGCCTGGTCGACGGTAATCGCCACCGCGATGCGCGCGCCGTTGTCGAGGTCCACGGCGAAGGCGCCGTCCTTCAGCGCCGTGATCACGCGCCGCACCGCTTCCTCGGCATTGTCCTGCACGTGGCCCATGTAGGCGCGCACCACGTCCAGGCCGAAATGCGCGACCATCCGGTGCAGCTCCTCGACGCCCTTGCGGTTGGCCGCGACCTGGGCGCGCAGGTCGGCCATGTTCTGGTCGGGATTCCTCGCCGGGTAGCGCGCACCTGCCAGGAGCGCGCGTGTCTCGACCTCGCGAAGCACGCCGTCCGTCCCGTCGACGAGCTTGAAGTTGTCGATCAGGACGCCCTCCTCCTCGATATGCGTGGAGTCGGGCGGCATCGAGCCGGGCGTGGTGCCGCCGATGTCGCCATGGTGGCCGCGCGAGCCGACGTAGAAAAGAATTTCCGCGCCGGCTTCGTCGAACACCGGCGAGATCACGGTGACGTCGGGCAGGTGCGTGCCGCCGTTATAGGGGTCGTTGAGCATGTAGACGTCGCCGGCGCGCATGCGCCCGGCATTCTCGCGCATCACGGTCTTGATGCTCTCGCCCATCGAGCCCAGGTGCACCGGCATGTGCGGCGCGTTGGCCACCAGGTTGCCGCCGGCGTCGAAAATCGCGCAGGAAAAATCGAGCCGCTCCTTGATGTTGACGGAACTGGCGGTGTTCTGCAGGCGCAGGCCCATCTGCTCGGCGATCGACATGAACAGGTTGTTGAAGATCTCGAGCATGACCGGATCGGCGCTGGTGCCGATCGCGCGCCGCGCCGGCAGCGCTTCCACGCGGCGCAGCACGAGGTGGCCGTAAGGCGTGACTTCCGCCTGCCAGCCCGGTTCGATCACGGTCGTCGCATTGTCCTCGGCGACGATGGCCGGTCCCTTGATGATGTCGCCCGCACGAACGTCCGCGCGGCGGTAGATGTGGGTGCCATGCCAGGCGCCGGCGCTGAACAGCTTCACCGTTTCGCAGGCTGCCAGTGCGCCCTGGCGCGGCGCCTGCGAGGGCAGCGCCTCGGGCGGGGCTTGCGAGCGGCCCAGGGCTTCGACCGAGACCGCTTCCACGATCAGCGCGCGCGAGGGCATCAGGAAGGAGAAGCGGCGCTTGTAGGCCGACTCGAAAGCGGCCTGCATCGCGGCCGCATCGCTGAAGTCAACCAGTAGGGCCGAATCGGTACCCTCGTAGCGCAGGTGGACCCGCTTGAGCACCGTGATGCGCGCGGTGTCCACGCCTTGCGCGCGCAGCTCGCGTGCCGCGGCATCGCCAAGCTGTTCCAGGCGCGCTGCCAGCGCCGCGGGGTCGGCCCCATCGAGCCGCTCTTCGACCGCCTGTTCGCGCATCGCGCTCTGGTCGGCCAGGCCCATGCCATAGGCCGACAGCACGCCGGCCAGGCTGTGGATGAAGACCGTCTTCATGCCCAGCGCGTCGGCCACCAGGCAGGCGTGCTGGCCGCCGGCGCCGCCGAAACTGGTCAACGCATAACCAGTGACGTCGTGCCCGCGCTGCACCGAGATCTGCTTGATCGCATTGGCCATGTTCCCGACCGCGATCTCGATGAAGCCTTCGGCCACCTGTTCCGGCGTGCGCAGTTCGCCCCCGGCGTCGGCGATCTCGCGCGCGAGCTGCACGAACCCGGCTCGCACCGTGTCGGCATCGAGCGGCTCGTTCGCTGCAGGCCCGAACAGGCGCGGAAAGTGCTGCGGCTGGATTTTACCGAGCATCAGGTTGGCGTCGGTGACCGTCAGCGGCCCGCCGCGCCGGTAGCTGGCCGGTCCCGGATTGGCGCCGGCGCTGTCCGGGCCCACCCGGTAGCGGCTGCCGTCGAAATGCAGGACCGAGCCGCCGCCGGCGGCGACCGTATGAATGCTCATCATCGGCGCGCACATGCGCACCCCGGCGACCTGGGTCTCGAAGACGCGCTCAAATTCGCCGGCGTAATGGGAAACGTCGGTCGAGGTGCCGCCCATGTCGAAGCCGATGACGCGCTCAAAACCGGCCGCGCGGCTGGCGCGCACCATGCCGACGATGCCGCCGGCCGGTCCCGAGAAAATGCTGTCCTTGCCCTGGAAGCCGCGCGCATCGGCCAGGCCGCCGTTCGACTGCATGAACTGCAGGTGCACGCCGGGCAGTTCGCTTGCCACCTGGTCGACGTAGCGGCGCAGGATGGGCGAGAGGTAGGCGTCGACCACGGTGGTGTCGCCGCGTGCGACCAGCTTCATCAGCGGGCTCACTTCGTGCGAGACCGACACCTGGGTAAACCCGATATCGCGCGCGATGCGGGCCACTTCCGCTTCGTGCCGGGTATGGCGGTAGCCGTGCATGAAGACGATCGCCAGCGCGCGCGTCCCGCTGTCGAACACCGCCTGCAGGCCGGCGCGCGCCTGGACGGCGTCGAGCTCGCGCACGGTCTCGCCGTGCGCGCCGATGCGTTCGATCACCTCGACCACCTGGCCGTAGAGGAGCTCGGGCAGCACGATGTGGCGCTCGAAGAGCTTGGGACGGTTCTGGTAGGCGATGCGCAGCGCGTCGCGAAAGCCGTGCGTGATCGCGAGCGCGGTGGGCGCGCCCTTGCGCTCGAGGAGCGCGTTGGTGGCGACCGTCGTCCCCATCTTGACGGCTTCGATGCGCTGCGCCGGCAGGGGCTCGCCAGCTGCGGCGCTCAACAAGTGGCGGATGCCGGCCACGGCCGCATCGCGGTACTGGCCGGGGTTCTCGGACAGCAGCTTGTGCGTGACGAGCTGCCCGTGTGGGGTGCGCGCCACGACGTCGGTGAAGGTGCCGCCACGGTCGATCCAGAACTGCCAATCCATGCAAACTCCCATGCCGGTTCAGGTATTCGCGTATTGTATGCCCGCGGCGCCCCAAAATTAGCGGGAATGCGTGGCGCAAATGCACGAACGAAGAATGAGGAGTATGGATGGACAATCGACTTTATAGCGTGGCGCAAATCCGTGCCATGGAAGCCGCAGCCGCGGCCAGCCTGGAACCGGGCACGCTGATGCGCAGCGCCGGGCGCGCCGCGGCCGACGCCGCCCTGGCCCTGCTGGGCGACGAGCGCGCGCGCCCGGTGCTGGTGCTGGCCGGGCCCGGCAACAATGGCGGCGACGCGCTCGAAGTGGCGGCCAATCTGATCGAAGCGGGCGTCGACGTCGTCGTGCTGCACCTGGCCGGCAGCGGCAAGGTCTCGCCGGAAGCGGCGCAGGCGCTGGGACGTGCGCGCGCCAGCGGCGCCAATTTCGCCGACGTGGCCCTGGACGTGCGCGACTGGGCGCTGGTGGTCGACGGCCTGTTCGGCATTGGCCTGGCGCGCCCGCTCGAGGGCCGCTACCGCGAACTGGTGCTCGGCATCGATAAAGTGAGCTGCCCGGTGCTGGCGCTCGACGTGCCGAGCGGCCTGGACGCCGACAGCGGCGCCGTGGTCGGCCCGAACGGCGTGGCCGTGCGCGCGACCCACACCATCACCTTCATTGGCGGCAAGCCGGGCCTGCACACGGCCGAAGGCTGCGACCACGCGGGCGCGGTGCAGGTGGCCGACCTCGGGCTTGAACTGGCCCAGTCCGAACCGGCACAGGCCAGCATCGCCTCGCCTGCCCTGTTCGCATCGCACCTGGCGCCGCGGCGCCGCAGTTCGCACAAGGGCGAGTACGGCGACGTGGCCATCGTCGGCGGCGCCCACGGCATGGCCGGCGCGGCGATGCTGGCCGCACGCGGCGCGCTGTATGCCGGTGCCGGCCGCGTGTTCGCGGCCATGATCGGCCCGGCGCTGGCGCTCGACCCGCTGCAGCCGGAACTGATGCTGCGCTCGGCGCATGATTTCGAGATCGCCGGCCGCGTGCTGGTGCTCGGACCCGGCATGGGCGGCGCGATGGAAGCAATGCGCGCGCTCGGCGCCGGCATCGACAGCGCCTCGCCCATCGTGATCGATGCCGATGGCCTGAACCTGGTGGCCGCCAGCCTCGAACTGCAGGAGCGCGTCGCGAGGCGCCAGGCCGCCACCATCGTCACGCCGCATCCGCTGGAAGCGGCGCGTTTATTGGGCATCTCCGCAGCCGAGGTCCAGGCCGACCGGCTCGGCACGGCGCGCAGCCTGGCCAAGCGCCTGCAGGCGGTGGTCGTGCTCAAGGGCTGCGGCAGCGTCATCGCGCGGCCGGATGGCGAAGTGGCGATCAACCCGACCGGGAACCCGGGGCTGGCCAGCGGCGGCAGCGGCGACGTGCTGGCGGGCCTGTGCGGCGCGCTGCTGGCGCAGGGCTGGGGCGGCTGGGAAGCGGCCGTGGGCGCCGTCTGGATGCATGGGACGGCGGCGGACCGGCTGGTGCAAGCGGGGATCGGGCCGGTGGGGATGACGGCGGGGGAATTGCCGGCGGCGGTGCGCGGCGTATTGAACCAGTTGATAGCAGGTCAGTCAGCGGGCCGGTCACACGTGGGTTGAACGCGTGGGCGGGAGACCCGCCCACGCGTTCAACGGTCGCATGCACCGTCGAAGCGTTAAACCAGCTTCCCCGCCGCAATCGTAATCGTCCGCCCGCAGCGCGATGCCATCGCCGTATCGTGCGTCACCAGCACCAGGGTCGAGCCACGCTCGCGATTGAGTTCGAACATCAGTTGGATCACTGCCTCGCCGGTCGCCGCATCGAGGCTGCCGGTCGGTTCGTCCGCAAACAGCAGCGGCGGCTCGGTCACGAAGGCACGCGCCAGGGCCACGCGCTGCTGCTCGCCACCGCTTAAATATTTCGGATAATGGCGCAGCCGGCTCGACAGGCCGACCCGGCCCAGCATGGCTTCGGCTTTCTCGCGCGCCTGGCCGTCGCCGCGCAGTTCGAGCGGCAGCATGACGTTTTCGACCGCGTTCAGGTGTGCAAGTAACTGGAACGACTGGAACACGAAACCGAGCTTGGCCTTGCGGAAAGAGGCGCGGCCGTCTTCGTCGAGGGCGAAGATATCGGTGCCGTCAAGCAGCACACGGCCGCTGCTCGGGGTGTCGAGGCCGGCCAGCAGGCCCAGCAGGGTCGACTTGCCGGAACCGGAGGCGCCGACGATCGCGAGCGTCTCGGCCGGTTGCACGGTAAAATCGATGCTGTGCAGGATGGTGAGTTCGCCACTGGCGTCCGCCACCCGCTTCGACAGCCCCGCCACCTGGATTGCAGCTGGGGTTGCAACCACTCTGCCGGCGTCGGCGGATAACGCATTTTTGAAAGTTTCGGGGTTATCGCGCATGCTTGCTTTTCTAAAAAAATTGACTGGTGCCACCGTCCTGCTGGCCGTTTCGGCGAGCGCCTATTCTGCACCAAAAACCGTTCTCGTGGTTGGCGACAGCCTGTCGGCCGAGTACGGCCTGACGCGCGGCGCGGGCTGGGTCGCCCTGCTTGAACAAAAGCTCAAGGCGCAAAAGATCGATGCCACCATCGTCAACGCCAGCATCAGCGGCGAAACCACCAGCGGCGGCCGCGCACGCTTGCCGGCGCTGTTGACCGCGCACAAGCCGGACCTCGTCGTGATCGAACTGGGCGCCAACGATGGCTTGCGCGGCCTGCCGGTGGAAGCGGCGGCCAGCAACCTGCGCCAGATGATCACCATGTCGCAGAAACAAAGCGCCAAGGTCATGTTGATCGGCATGCGCATGCCGCCGAACTATGGCCGTGCGTACACTGAACGCTTCTTCGGCATGTTCAATACGCTCTCGAAAGAACACAAGGCGCCGCTGGTGCCCTTCATGCTCGAGGGCGTGGCCGACAAGCCGGCCCTGTTCCAGGCCGACCGCCTGCACCCGAGCGCCCAGGCCCATCCAATTATCCTGAATAACATCTGGCCGACCTTCTCTTCCCTGATCAAGACACGATGAAATACCCAGCCTTACTGGCTTTTGCCGACATCCTTCCCCAGCTCGATCAGTTCGACACCATCATCGACGCGCGCAGCGAAGGCGAATTCGCCCTCGACCACCTGCCCGGCGCGATCAATTGCCCGGTGCTGAACAACGAGGAGCGGGTGCGGGTCGGCACGCTGTACAAACAGGTCGGCTCCTTCGAAGCGAAAAAGCTGGGCGCGGCCCTGGTCGCGCGCAACATCGCGCGGCACCTGGAAACCACGTTCGCCGACAAGGGACGCGACTGGAAGCCGCTGGTCTACTGCTGGCGCGGCGGCAACCGCAGCGGCTCGCTGGCGCATATCCTCGCCAAAATCGGCTGGCCCGCGATCCAGCTCGATGGCGGCTACAAGGCCTACCGCGCCCACGTCAGCGCCGCGCTCGACGCGCCGCCGGATTTGCAGTGGCGCGTGATTTGCGGCACCACGGGCAGCGGCAAGAGCCGGCTGCTGGAGACGCTCGACGGCATCGGCGCCCAGGTGCTCGACCTGGAACGCCTGGCCGCCCACCGCGGCTCGGTGCTGGGCCACCTGCCGCACGAGCCGCAGCCATCGCAAAAGATGTTCGAGACCCGGATCTGGGAGCTGCTGCGCCGCTTCGATCCAAGCCGCCCCGTGTTCGTCGAATCCGAGAGCAAGAAGGTCGGCAACCTGCGCGTGCCGGACGCGGTCATGGAGCGCATGCGCGCCGCGCCCTGCGTGTCGCTCACCCTGTCGCGCCCGAACCGCGTGCGCCTGCTGATGGAAGACTACGACCACTTCGCGCGCGACCCAAGTGCCCTCAACGGCCAGCTGGATCACCTGGTGCAGCTGCACGGGCGCGCCAAGATCGAAGCCTGGCACCAGCTCGCCAACAGCGGCGCGATGCCGGAACTGGTCGACCAGCTGCTGGTCGAGCATTACGATCCGGCCTACCTGCGTTCGATCGACCGGAATTTCGTGCAGTATGGGAAGGCGCAGGTGCTGGCGCTGGATGACATCGGACCTGAAAATTTCGCGCGGGCTGCGCACGAATTGCACGCAGCCTGAAACGGAGCGGCGTAGGGTGGGCGGCTCAACCCGATAAGATGCGTCTCAGGGACTGATGCGCCGCCCACGCGTTCAAACCGAGCCGGCATGAAAGCGCGGCTGATCACGGGCTGGTTGAACGCGTGGGCGGCGTTGACGCTGCGCCCGTTCGACCGCAGACAGTAGAGCCGCCCACCCTACGGCCCTCCGATCAAGCGATCGGGAAGCGCGACGTAAAAAAACCCGGATGCGCAAGCACCCGGGTTTTTTGTCGTCGCAAGGGCCCGCAGGCCCGTCCGTCTTACTCCGCCTTGGCCGGCGCAGCACCCGTGGCGACGTTGATCTTCGCCTTCGACTTGACCTTGATGGCTTCGATGAAGTTGTACAGTTCTGCCTGGCCGGTCAGGCCGGCGATCTGCTCGGCTTCCTGGGCGCGGCGGGCCGTATCGAGCTGGGCCGGCTGGGAGACCTTGCCGATGCGGTAGACGGCGTAGCCGGTACCCGGCAGGTCCACGCCGACATAGGCCGGCAGCTTGGTCACGTCAGCCTTGAACAGGGCCAGCGCGGCGGCAGGATTGACGCCCGACGCCTTGGTGCGTGCCAGCACCTTGGTTTCGCCGAAGCCGGTGGCGTCGCCGGAGGCCTTGGCGGCGGCCAGCTTGGCTTCGCCGGCCTGGCGTGCCAGGCGCAGCGCTTCTTCCTGGGTCACGCGCTGGCGGATCGCGGCTTCCACTTCGGCCAGCGGACGCTTGGCGGCCGGCTTGAATTCGACTACGCGGCCGGCGATCAGGACAGCCGGCGCGACTTCGACGGCTTCCGTGTTGCGCTTGTTCTTGATCGCATCGGTCGAGTACAGCGCGGTCAGGAATTTCTCGTTGTTGAAGGGCGCGGCGCCCAGGGCCGGATTCGGTTTGCGGCCCAGGCCTTCGGCGGTCTGGATGGTCAAGCCCAGCTTGTCGGCGGTCGGTTTCAGGCTGTCGGCCTGCTCATAGACGCTGTCGTTGAACAGTTCGGCCAGTTCCGAATACTTTTTCGAGAGCTTCGACTTCTTCACTTCGGCTGCGATTTCAAGCTTGGCTTCCTCGAGCGACTTCTGCGTCTGCGGCTTGACCGAGGTGACCTTGATGATGTGGTAGCCGTATTCCGACGGCACGATGCCGCTGATTTCGCCTTCCTTCATGCCATACACCGCGTCTTCCACCGACTTGACCAGGCTGCCGCGGGCAACCGCGCCCAGGTCGCCGCCCTGCTCGGCCGAGCCAGGGTCCTGCGAGCGCGACTTGGCGATCGCCGCGAAGTCGGCCGGGTTCTTGCGCACTTCAGCCAGCACGGCTTCGGCCTTGGCCTTGGCGGCGGCTTCTTCGGCGGGCTTGGCGCCCTGCGCCTTGGTAATCAGGATGTGGGCTGCGGTGCGCTGCTCAGGCGTCGTGAAACGCTTCTGGTTGGCGTTGTAGAACTGGCTGACTTCAGCGTCGGTGACGGCGACCTGGCTTTCCACGGCGGCGCTGTCGAGCACGATGTACTCGGCCTTCACGGTTTCCGGGATCTGGAACAGGGTCGCGTTCTTGTCGTAGAACGCCTTCACCATGTCGTCGGTAACCTTCACCTGCGGCAGGTACTGGGCGATCGGGAAGACCAGCTCCTGCACTTCGCGTTCCTGGTCGTTGATGTCCGAAATGCGGCCAGCGATCGAGCGTGGCACGAAGGCCGTGCCCTGGATGGAACCTGCCAGCTGCTGGATCGCCATGTCGCGGCGCATGCGGGCATCGAACGCTTCCGGCGTCAGGCCCTGGGCGGCCAGGGCGGCACGGTAGCTGTCCATGTCGAAGCTGCCGTCCGGCTTGCGGAAGGTTTCGATGGCGTTGATGGCCTTGAAGACGGCATTGTCGCTGACGGTCAGGTGGCTGCGCGCGATTTCGGCGTTGACGGCACGCTCGGCGACCAGGTTTTCCAGCACTTCACGCTTGGCTTCCGGCGTGTCGAACATCTTCTGGTCGAACTGCGGGCCCATCTGCTGGCGCGCCTGGTCGATCTGGCGGCGATGCGCATCGTCCCATTCCTGCTGGGTGATGCTGCGGCCGTCGACGCTGGCGACGCCGGCGCCGCTGTCACCGCGGCTCTGGTAACTGTCGACACCGACCAGCACGAACGAAGGGATGATCAGCAGCAGCAGGACGCCCTGCAGCAAGCGCTTGTTGTTACGTACGAAATCAAACATGGTCCACCAATCGCTGTAGAAATGGCTTCAAAGCACAAGTTAAAAAAAAAGGCGAACTCGCGTTCGCCTCTTCTTCGTCATTTTGGCGGAGCGGACGGGGCTCGAACCCGCGACCCCCGGCGTGACAGGCCGGTATTCTAACCAACTGAACTACCGCTCCAAAATTCGTTTGTATTTAAGTGGCGGAGCGGACGGGGCTCGAACCCGCGACCCCCGGCGTGACAGGCCGGTATTCTAACCAACTGAACTACCGCTCCACGTAAATACTGGGTGCTGCTTCATCCTTGCGGCGAAAGCGAGAGGCACTGCTCTCCACCTGCTTGAAGGATGTTTTCTCTGCATGTCACTGCAGAGAAGGCATTAGTTTACAGCATCTTTTAACGCTTTACCAGCCTTAAATTTTGGAACCTTTGCCGCTTTAATCTTGATTGGTTCCTTGGTACGCGGATCGCGGCCGGTGCGGGCGGCGCGGTCGCCGACGGTGAAGGTGCCGAAGCCGACCAGGGTCACGCTGTCGTTCTTCTTCAGGGTGTTCGTCACCGCTTCGATCATCGCGTCCAATGCACGGGTGGCCGAGGCCTTCGTAATGTCCGCGGATTTCGCAATTTCTTCGATCAGTTCAGTCTTGTTCACTCGTATCCTCTAGTCGTTCTGACGCTGCGGCGCTGCGCCTTCCTGCAAAAAGTGCAAGCGCGTATTAAACAAGGGGGGATTGCTTCTGTCAAGCAACATTCATCACTGAATGGTTCAGGAAGCAAAAAAGGCGCCCCGCAGGGCGCCTTCCAGACGATCAAACCACGATCAATGTTTTACCACACCGCCCTGCCCTTCGGCAGCGGCCGGCGGCGTGACCGATACGGCAGGCACTTCGACGATCGGCTCAGGCTGACGCTCCAGCGCGATCTCCAGCACCTTCTCGATCCAGCGCACCGGAACGATCTCGAGCTTGTTCTTGACGTTGTCCGGAATCTCGGCCAGGTCTTTCACGTTCTGCTCGGGAATCAGGACCGTCTTGATGCCGCCGCGATGGGCTGCCAGCAGCTTTTCCTTCAGGCCGCCGATCGGCAGCACTTCGCCGCGCAGCGTGATCTCGCCCGTCATCGCCACGTCCGCTCGCACCGGAATTCCGGTGAAGGCCGACACCAGCGCCGTCGTCATGCCGATACCGGCCGATGGACCATCCTTCGGCGTCGCGCCTTCCGGCACGTGGATGTGGATGTCGTTCTTTTCGAACGCTTCCGCCTTGATGCCGAAACGCTGGGCACGGCTACGAACCACTGTACGGGCCGCTTCGATCGATTCCTTCATCACGTCGCCCAGGGTACCGGTGCGAATGATGGCGCCCTTGCCAGGCACATTGACGGCTTCGATCGTCAGCAGGTCGCCGCCGACTTCGGTCCAGGCCAGGCCGACCACCTGGCCGACCTGGTTGTCCTTCTCGGCCACGCCGAAATCGTAACGGCGCACGCCCAGGAACTTGTCCAGGTTCTTGCCGTTGACGATGACTGCCTTGTCCGACTTTTTCAGCAGCAGCATCTTGACGACCTTGCGGCAGATCTTCGAGATTTCACGCTCGAGCGAACGCACGCCGGCTTCGCGGGTGTAGTAGCGGATGATGTCGCGAATCGCCGATTCCTCGACCTTGATCTCGCCATCCTTCAAGCCGTTGGCCTTGATCTGCTTCGGCAGCAGGTAGCGCTGCGCGATGCTGGTCTTTTCGTCCTCGGTGTAACCCGACAGGCGGATCACTTCCATCCGGTCCAGCAGTGCCGGCGGGATGTTGAACGAGTTCGAGGTCGCCACGAACATCACATCCGAGAGGTCGAAGTCGACTTCCAGGTAGTGGTCCGAGAAGGTGTGGTTCTGTTCCGGATCGAGCACCTCGAGCAGGGCCGAGGACGGGTCGCCGCGGAAGTCCGCACCCATCTTGTCGATCTCGTCGAGCAGGAACAGTGGATTGCGCACACCGACCTTGGCGAGCGACTGCAGCACCTTGCCCGGCATCGAGCCGATATAGGTACGGCGGTGGCCGCGGATCTCGGCTTCGTCGCGCACGCCGCCCAGGGCCATGCGCACGAACTTGCGGTTCGTGGCACGGGCGATCGACTGTCCGAGCGAGGTTTTACCCACGCCTGGAGGGCCCACGAAGCACAGGATCGGGGCTTTCAGCTTGTCGACGCGCTGTTGGACTGCAAGATATTCCAGGATGCGTTCTTTAATCTTGTCGAGGCCATAGTGCTCCGCTTCCAGCACCTTCTCGGCATTCGACAGGTCGTTCGTGACCTTGGATTTCTTTTTCCATGGCAGCGACACCAGGGTGTCGATGTAGTTGCGCACGACCGTGGCTTCGGCCGACATCGGCGACATCAGCTTGAGCTTCTTGATCTCGGCGGTGGCCTTGTCGAGCGCTTCCTTCGGCATCTTGGCGGCGATGACTTTCTTCTCGAGCTCGTCGATGTCGGCGCCGTCTTCGCCTTCGCCCAGTTCCTTCTGGATGGCCTTGACCTGTTCGTTCAGGTAGTACTCGCGCTGCGACTTCTCCATCTGGCGCTTGACGCGGCCACGGATGCGCTTTTCGACCTGCAGGATGTCCAGTTCGCCTTCCAGCTGGCCGAGCAGGTGCTCGAGGCGCTTGGCGACATTGAAGATCTCCAGGATCACTTGTTTCTGCTCGAGTTTCAACGGCAGGTGCGCGGCGACAGTATCGGCCAGGCGGCCGGCGTCATCGATGCCGGCCAGCGAAGCCAGGATCTCGGGCGGGATTTTCTTGTTCAGTTTGACGTACTGGTCGAACTGCTGGACGATCGCGCGGCGCATTGCTTCGACTTCGGAATCGTCGCCGATTTCCGAAAGCAGCGGGGTCAGCTCGGCGACAAAGTGCGTGGCGCCGTCGCTGATGTTATCGATGCGGGCGCGCTGCGAGCCTTCGACCAGCACCTTCACGGTACCGTCGGGCAGTTTCAGCATTTGCAGGATGTTCGCGACGCAGCCGATCTCGTAGATGTCCGCAGCCGATGGTTCGTCCTTGGCGGCGGCCTTCTGGGCAGCCAGCATGATGCTCTTGCCCTGCTCCATCGCGGCTTCGAGGGCCTTGATCGATTTTGGGCGTCCAACGAACAGGGGTATTACCATATGGGGAAATACGACCACGTCGCGCAACGGCAGCAAGGGCAGCGTCGTTTGCTCGGTTAATTTCGAAGTTGTCATGGTATACCTTATAAAAAGCGTGTAGACGATGTTGGGCGCACACGGTTAAAACTCAAGACCGCTCCACAATTTATTTCTGTGAATAAAAAAACTTAGTCACGAAATGCAATCTGGACGTTCCAATAAAATCCCGTTTTAAAATGAAAAAGCCACCACGTGACAGAGTGTCACGAGTGGCTTTTCGATTGAAGCCGGTTGCTTTTATTGAGGTAAATTGTACCGCCAAGCTTCCAGCGCACAAGTGCTTTTGTGGTTTCCGCGTGGATATTTTTTAATTTTCTCCGGACGCTTTGGCGGTTTCGCTGTAAATAAGCAAAGGTTTGGCGCCATTCGTGATCGTATTTTCATCAACCACGACTTTCACCACGTTTTGCTGATTCGGCAATTCGTACATCACGTCGAGCAGAGCGTGTTCCAGGATGGAACGCAAACCACGCGCACCGGTCTTGCGCGCCAATGCTTTTTTTGCAATCGCGTGCAATCCGGCCGGACGAATTTCCAATTCCGCGCCTTCCATTTCCAGCAGTTTCGAATACTGCTTGATCAGCGCATTCTTCGGCTCGATCAGGATCTGGATCAGTGCTTCTTCGGTCAATTCGTTCAGCGTCGCGACGACAGGCAGACGGCCGACGAGTTCGGGGATGAGGCCGAACTTGATCAGGTCTTCCGGCTCGGCTTCCATCATGATCTCGCTGGCCGAGCGCTGGGTCGCGCTCTTGACGCTGGCGCCGAACCCGATGCCGCCTTTTTCCGAACGGTTCTGAACGATTTTCGCCAGGCCGTCGAACGCGCCGCCGCAGATGAACATGATGTTGGTCGTGTCGATCTGGACGAAGTCCTGGTTCGGATGCTTGCGCCCGCCCTGCGGCGGCACCGAGGCCATCGTGCCTTCGATCAGTTTCAGCAGAGCCTGCTGCACGCCTTCGCCCGAGACGTCGCGGGTGATCGACGGATTGTCGGACTTGCGCGAAATCTTGTCGATCTCGTCGATGTAGACGATGCCGCGCTGGGCCTTCTCGACTTCGTAATTGCAGCTTTGCAGCAGCTTCTGGATGATGTTCTCGACGTCTTCACCGACATAACCGGCTTCGGTCAGCGTGGTGGCGTCGGCGATCACGAAGGGCACGTTCAGCATGCGCGCCAGGGTTTGGGCCAGCAGGGTCTTGCCGGAACCGGTCGGGCCGACGAGCAGGATGTTGCTCTTGGCCAGCTCGACGTCATCCTTCTTGCCCAGGTGCTTGAGACGCTTGTAATGGTTGTAGACCGCCACGGACAGGATGCGCTTGGCAGTCTGCTGGCCAATCACGTACTGATCGAGCAATTCGGCGATCTCGTGCGGCGTCGGCAGGTCGGACTTGGCGCCCGCCACCGACTCGACGTTCGATGTCTCGTCACGGATGATGTCGTTGCACAGGTCGATGCACTCGTCGCAGATGAAGACCGATGGTCCCGCGATGAGTTTTTTGACCTCGTGCTGACTCTTGCCGCAGAACGAGCAGTACAGAAGCTTTTCGCCGCTGGAGGATTTTTTGTCAGACATGGGGGGCTTGTCTCGTGTGAAGTACTAAGAAAGAATATAACGCAAGAACGCAACGCAAGGTATAACGCGACAATACGACGCACATGCGGGGCGCGCAACAATGCACGCGTACACCAACATGCTACCCGAAATGAAAAACAAACGCCCGAACGTATTTGCGCCCGGGCGTTATTTAAGCAACACCTGTGTGGTGCCTCAAGCGCGGTTCGTGAGGACCTTGTCGATCAGGCCATAGTCGACGGATTCTTCAGCCGACATGAAGCGGTCGCGGTCGGTATCCTTGTGGATCTGTTCGACGCTCTGGCCGGTGTTCTCGGCCATGATGCGTGCCAGGCGCTCGCGCAGGTACAGGATTTCCTTGGCCTGGATTTCGATGTCCGAAGCCATGCCCTGCGAACCACCGGACGGCTGGTGGATCATGACGCGCGAGTTCGGCAGCGAGAAACGCTTGCCCTTGGCGCCGGCGGCGAGAAGGAAAGCGCCCATCGAGGCTGCCAGGCCCGTGCACAGCGTCGAGACGTCCGGCTTGATGAAGTTCATCGTGTCGAAGATCGCGAGGCCGGCCGAGACCGAACCGCCAGGCGAGTTAATGTAGAGCGAAATATCCTTGTCCGGATTCTCGCTCTCCAGGAACAGCATCTGGGCGACGATCAAGTTGGCCATCTGATCGTTGACAGGACCGACCAGGAAAATCACGCGCTCCTTGAGCAGACGCGAGTAAATGTCGTACGCGCGTTCGCCGCGGCCGCTTTGCTCAACTACCATCGGCACGAGGCCAAGTGCTTGGGTGTCCAATGCAGGATTACGGTTCATACCTGTTCGTTCCTTGTAAAGAAGGCTTAAAAACGGAGGCTTCACGCAACACCAGGCGAGAAGCCTACGCCCTCGTTCAGCCTTGTGGGTTGCTGCCCATCAATTCGTCGAAAGCAACGGCCTTGGAGCTGACCTTTGCCTTGCCAAGCACATAGTTGACGACGTTTTCTTCCAATACAAGGGCTTCCACTTCACCCAGGCGGCGACGGTCGCTGTAGTAGTACTTGAGGACTTCTTTCGGGTCTTCGTAGCTCTGTGCGAAATCTTCGATCTGGGCCTTGACCTGCTCTTGCGTGGCTTCCAGCTTGTTATCCGACACCAGCTGCGACAGGATCAGGCCCAGGCGCACGCGGCGCTCGGCCTTCTCAAGGAACAGTTCGGTCGGGAACGGCATGTTCTTGACGTCCATGCCGCGCTGGGCCATGTCCTGGCGGGTCTGCTCGGCCAGGCGCTCGGAATCCTGCTGGATCATGACCGTTGGCACGTCCATGTTGGTCACTTTGACCAGGGCGTCCATCACGGCTTCCTTGTTGCGGGCCTTGACGCGGGCGTTGACTTCACGCTCCAGGTTCATCTTGATGTCGGCGCGCATTTTTTCGATCGAGCCGTCTTCGATGCCCAGCGACTTGGCGAACTCTTCGTCCACGGTCGGCATGTGCGCCCATTCCAGCTTTTTCAGGGTGATGGTGAAGTCGGCGGTCTTGCCGGCAACGTCGGCACCGTGGTAATCGGCTGGGAAGGCCAGCGGGAAGGTCTTGCTCTCGCCGACTTTCAGGCCGACGGTGGCAGCTTCGAATTCAGGCAGCATGCGGCCTTCGCCGAGCACGAAGGCGTAGTCTTGCGCCTGGCCACCCGAGAATTCGACGTCGTCGATCTTGCCGGTGAAGTCGACCGTCACGCGGTCGCCATTGGCTGCGACCGGCTCGCCGCCGTCGCCGTGTTCGCCTGCCTCACCCTTGGTGTGGTAGTGCACGCGCTGCTTGCGCAGGATGTCGATGGTCTTGTCGATTTCGGCATCCGACACGTCGGCTGCAACGGTCTCGACTTCCACGCTCGACAGGTCGCCGATGACGACTTCAGGGAACACTTCGAAGGTGGCGTCGAAGGCCAGCATGCCTTCAGGCGCTTCTTCCTTCGGTTCGATTTTCGGGAAGCCGGCGACGCGCAGCTCGTTTTCACGGGCAGCTTCGTTGAAGGCGCGGCCAACGCGGTCGTTCAGCACGTCCGACTCGATCTGGTAGCCGTACTGGGCAGCGACCATTTTCAGAGGCACTTTGCCAGGACGGAAACCAGGAGCCTTGGCGGTCTTGGCCTGCTTCTTGAGGCGTTTTTCAACTTCCGAACGGACATCGCTCAGCGGAAAAGTGATCGTCAAGCGACGCTCGAGTTTATCCAGGGTTTCGACTGCAGTTGCCATCGTAAAAATCGTCCAAAAAAATAATTATTCGTGGTGCGAGGAGGGGGACTCGAACCCCCACACCATTGCTGGCGTCAGGACCTAAACCTGGTGCGTCTACCAATTTCGCCATCCTCGCGCAGGATTGCATATTGCCACAAAAACAAAGGGCGCCCGACAGTGAAACCGGCCGCCCTTGCACTCCATTGTCTAGGGGCTACAACTTCAACCCGGTATTTTACTGGATTTTCTGACACTACAGGAGTGATTTTTACAGCGGTGCGGGGCGTGGGTTTATCTATATGCATAAGGTGAACGCGTGGACTCGGGAGTCCACTCTACGAATACCGATTAATCGTAGGGTGGACTCCTGAGTCCACGCAGTACGGCCCAAAACTCACCGCACCGGCTTCTTCACCCGGAACCACGCCGCATACAAAGCCGGCAGGAATAACAAGGTCAAGGCCGTCGCCACCAGCAAGCCCCCCATGATGGCCACCGCCATCGGCCCCCAGAACACCGAGCGCGACAGCGGAATCATGGCCAGCGCCGCCGCGGCCGCGGTCAGCAGGATCGGCCGGCAGCGCCGCACCGCCGCCTCGACGATCGCGTCCCAGGCTTCGGCCCCGGCCTTGATGTCCTGCTCGATCTGGTCGACCAGGATCACCGAATTGCGAATGATCATCCCGAACAGCGCGATCACGCCCAGGTTCGCGACGAAACCGAACGGCCGCCCCAGCAGCAGCAAGGCCATCGCCGCCCCCGCCACGCCCAGCGGCCCGGTCAGGAACACCAGCAGCGCGCGCGAGAAGCTGTGCAGCTGGAGCATCAGGAGGGTGAAGACGAGGAACAATACCAGCGGCACGTTCGCCGCGATCGAGGCTTCCGCCTCGGAACTGTCGGCCGCCGCGCCCTCGAGCGTGATGCGGTAGCCGGCCGGCAGCTTGGCGCGAATCGCATCGAGCTTCTCACCGACCTGGCTCGATACGGTCGGCCCCTGGATGCCGCCCACCACGTCCGACTGCACCATGATCGCCCACTCGCGTCCCTCGCGCCAGATGACGCCCGGCTCCCAGACGAAGTCCACGCGCGCCACCTGCCCCAGCGTTACCGAACGGCCCGAGGCCGTGGGAATATTCATGTCCTTCAATACCGTGATCGTCGAGCGCTCCTCGATCGGCTGGCGCACCGCGATGTCGATCAATTCGTTGGTCTCGCGGAATTGCCCGATCGTCGTGCCGGACAAGACCGTGTTGACCGCGCGCCGCACCGATTGCGAGGTCACACCCAGCGCGCGCAATTTATCCTGGTCGAGGTCCAGGCGCAGCACCTTGACCGGCTCGTTCCAGTTGTCGTTGACCCCGGCCGCATTCGGATTGGCGCGCAGCACGTCCTTGACCTGGTCGGCGACGCCGCGCACGATGCCGATGTCCGGCCCCGCCACCTGGAACTGCACCGGATACGGCACCGGCGGCCCGTTCGGCAGCAGTTTGACGCGGCCACGGGCTTCGGGAAAATCGTTGACGAAGACGTCTTCGATCTTGCGCTTGAGCGTCTCGCGGTGCGCCGCATCGACCGGCAGCACCACGAATTGCGATACGTTCGACTGCGGGAAGATCTGGTCCAGCGGCAGGTAGAAGCGCGGGCTGCCGGTGCCGACGTAACTCGTGATGCTTTCCAGCCCTTCCTGCTTGCGGACAAAAGCCTCGAACTTCTTCGCCAGCGCCTCATTGGCCGCAAAGCTGCTGCCTTCCGGCAGCCACAGTTCGACCATCAGTTCAGGCCGGCTCGAATCCGGGAAAAATTGTTTCTCGATGAATTTGAAGCCGAACACGCCCAGGGCGAAGACCAGCAGGCTGGCGACAATGGTCGTCTTGCGAAACTCGATGCACCAGGACACGACTTTGCGAAAACGCCGGAACGCCGGCGTATCGAACACGTCGTGCTCGGAATGCGTGTGGTCGTGCGGTTTGACCTTGAGCAGCATGAACCCGATATAGGGCGTGAAGGTGACCGCCACCACCCATGAGACCAGCAGCGCAATCGCGTTCACCGAGAACATGGTGAAGGTATATTCGCCCGCTGCCGATTTCGCCAGGCCAATGGGCAGGAAGCCCGCGGCCGTGATCAGGGTGCCGGTCAGCATCGGCATCGCGGTCGAGGTATAGGCATAGGTCGCCGCTTCCAGGCGCGACAAGCCCTCCTCCATCTTGCGCACCATCATTTCCACCGCAATGATGGCGTCGTCCACCAGCAGGCCCAGCGCGATGATCAGGGCGCCGAGCGAGATCTTGTGCAGCGAGATGTCGAGCATGCGCATGAAGAGGAAAGTGATCGCCAGCACCATGGGAATCGTCAGGGCCACCACCAGCCCCGGGCGCATGTCGAGCGAGAGCTTGGGCTTGGTGTGCAGGCCCAGCGCCAGGAAGCTGACCGCCAGCACGATGATGACCGCTTCGATCAGCGTGCGGACGAATTCGCTCACCGAGGCCGTGACCGCGCGCGGCTGGTTGGCCACCTGTTCCAGCTCGATGCCGACCGGCAGCTGGGCGCGGATGCGCTCGACGGTGCTTTGCAGCGATTCGCCCAGCTTGATGATATTGCCGCCCTTCTCCATCGACACGCCCAGGCCGATCACCTCCTTGCCGTTGAAGCGCATTTTTTCCTGGGGCGGATCCTGGTAGGCGCGCTCCACGGTGGCGAAATCGCCCAGGCGGAAGGTCGTGCTGCCGGCGCGCAGCTGCAAGTCCTCGAGTTCCTTCGCGCTCTTGATGGCGCCGGTGACGCGCACCTGCAGGTTGTCGGTCGGCGTGACCAGGATGCCGGAGGCCTCGATATTGTTTTGCGTGGCCAGCTGGTTGACGATCTGTTCAAAAGGCACGCCCAGCTGGGCGAACTTCTTGCTCGAGAAGAGAATGTTGACCTTCTCGTTCTGCACGCCGAACTGCTCGACTTTCGCCACCAGCGGCACGCCCAGCAACTGCTGGCGCACGAAGTCGGCGTAATCCTTCATCTCGGCATACGTAAAACCGTCGCCCGAAAGCGCGAAGATCGAGCCGTAGGTGTCGCCGAATTCGTCGTTGAAGAAGGGGCCGATCACGCCCTGCGGCAGGGTGCCGGCGATGTCGCCGATCTTCTTGCGCACCTGGTACCAGGATGCCGGCACGTCTTTCGGCGGGGTGGACTCGCGCAGCTCGATCAGGATGGTCGTCTCGCCCGGCTTCGAGAAACTGCGGATGCGCTCGACATAAGGCGTCTCCTGCAGCTTGCGTTCGAGCTTGTCGGTCACCTGCTCGGCCATCTGCACGGCGCTTGCGCCCGGCCAGATCGCGCGCACGACCATCACCCGGAAGGTAAACGGCGGATCCTCGTCCTGGCCCAGCACGTTGTAGCTGAGGATGCCGCCGATCAGGAGCGCCGCCATCAGGTAGCGCGTCAGCGGGATGTGTTCGAGCGCCCAGCGCGAGAGGTTGAAGCCCCTCATTTTGCCCCGCCCCCGGCCGCAGCGGCCTCGGTATCGCCGCGGCGCGCCACGTCGGCGCTCAGGATGCGCACTTTCTGGCCCGGACGCAGCAGATTGACGCCCGCGGTGACGACGGTCTGCCCCGCCTTCACGCCTTCACCCAGCAACACGTCGTTGCCGGCCTGGCCAATAATCTTCACCGGCACCCGGCGCACCGCGCCGTTCTCCACCAGCCAGACGCCGGTCACGCCTTTGTCGTGGTGCAGGCTGGTGAGCGGCGCGCGCAGCCCGGCGCCGCCATTTTTCGAGGCCACCTGTACCGACGCCGTCATCCCCAGGCGCACGTCGGCGCGCGGCGGGATCGCAATCTTGGCCGTGTAGGTGCGGGTCGCTGCGTCGGCCACCGGCGAGACTTCGCGCACCCGGCCGGCAATCGCCGCATCCGGCTTGGCCCACATGCGCACCGTCACCGAACTGGCCTTGCGCAGGTCGCCGACGCGGTCTTCCGGAATGCCGATCACGACATCGAGTTCGTCGGTGCGGGCCACGCGCACCACGGGCGTGCCGGCATTGACCACCTGCCCGACCTCGGCATCGATGCCGGTGACGACGCCGTCCACGTCCGACACCAGGCTGGCGTAACCGGCCTGATTCGACTGGCCCTTGAAAGCCGCGCCCGCCGCATCGGCTTCGGCCTGGGCCGCGCGCAAGGCGGCGCGCTTGGTGTCGAGCACCGACTGGCTGACGAAATTCTTGGCGCGCAGCTCCTGGTAGCGCTTGTAGTCGGCGCTGGCCAGGTCGCGGTTGGTTTCGGCGGCGCGCAGGCTGGCCTGGGCCTGGGTGGCGGCCAGTTTCAGGTCTTGCGGATCGAGCTGCATCAGCACCTGGCCCTGCTTGACGAGCGTGCCGACGTCGACTTCGCGCGCCGTGATCTTGCCGGCCACGCGGAAACCCAGGCGCGATTCGATGCGCGGGCGCACCTCACCGGAAAAGTCTGCGCTGGCGCCGGCGGCGCCTTCGGCCAGCACGGCAACGCGTACCGGGCGCACCGCTTCCGGCTTCGGTTCTTCCTTCGAGCAGGCGCTGGCCAGGAGCGCGCACAAGAGAATGGCCGGAGCGGCCAGCGGCCTGCGCAGTCGAGTCGTAATGAACACGGTGTTCTTCCTTTTTATTGGCAGTGGACATGCGGCACAGCACGCTACCGGAACGTCCCGGTATTATCGGCGTAATTCGGCGCACCTCAAGCGCCACAATTATAATGTTGCAAATACATTTAGGAAATGACCAGCGGGTCATTATTGACCCATGGCTGTTGACCATTACGAAAATTTCCCTGTCGCCTCGATCCTGCTGCCGCGCCGCCTGGTGCCGGCCGTCGAAGCGATCTATGCCTTTGCACGCGGCGCCGACGATGTCGCCGATGAGGGCGATGCCACGCCAGCCGAGCGCATGGCGGGCCTGGCCGAGTACGAAGCCGCGCTCGACGCCATCGCCGCCGGCCGCATTCCGGCGGGACCAGTGTTTACCCGCCTGGCGAGCGTGGTGGCGCAACATGGCCTGTCGCTGCAGCCGCTGCGCGACCTGCTGTCGGCCTTCCGCCAGGACGTGGTCACCACGCGCTATCCGGACTACCTGACCCTGCTCGACTATTGCCGCCGCTCGGCCGATCCGGTCGGGCGCCTGATGCTGGCCCTGTACGGCGTCGGCGGCGCGGCCAACCTGCGCGATTCCGACGCGATCTGCAGCGCCCTGCAGCTGATTAATTTTTGGCAGGACGTCGGGATCGATATCGAAAAGGGCCGCATCTACCTGCCGCAGGAAGACCTCGTTCGGTTCGGTGTTAGCGAAGCCGACATCGCCGCCCATGCCGACACGCCTGCCTGGCGCGCGCTGATGGCCTTCGAGGTCGCGCGTGCCAGGGCGCTGATGCTGTCCGGCGCTCCGCTGGCCACGCGCCTGCCCGGGCGCATCGGCTGGGAGCTGCGCCTGGTGATCCAGGGCGGCCTGCGCATTCTCGAACACATCGAGCGCGCCGGCTACGATGTGTTCAGGCGCCGCCCGAAACTGGGCAAGCCCGACTATGCGGTGATGGCCTGGCGCGCCCTGCGCATGTGAGACCGCATGTGGCTAAATAATCAGCTTAACCAGCCCGGCCGTAGCGCGCATCGGCTAAGATAGCGGCTTCGCCTCCCCTGACCTTGCCTTTTTTACATGTCTCCTGACGAATACTGCCAGCAAAAGACTGTCCAGAGCGGTTCCAGCTTCTATTACAGCTTCCTGTTCCTCCCTGCCGAGCGCCGCCGTGCGATCACGGCCCTGTACGCCTTCTGCCGCGAGGTGGACGATACCGTCGACGACGCGACCGATGCTTCGCTGGCCCGCATCAAGCTGGCCTGGTGGCGCACCGAGGTCTCGACCATGTACAAGGGCACGCCGACGCACCCGGTGACCCAGGCGCTGCAGCCGCACGTCGGCGTCTACAAGCTCGAAGAGCAGCACCTGCAGGCGATCATCGACGGCATGGAAATGGACCTCGACCAGAGCCGCTACCTCGACTATCCGGGACTGCGCAAATACTGCTGGCATGTGGCCGGCGTGGTCGGCATCCTCTCGGCCAGCATCTTCGGCTACACCAACCCGCAGACCCTGGCCTATGCCGAGAAGCTGGGCCTGGCGTTCCAGCTGACGAACATCATTCGCGACGTCGGCGAAGATGCGCGCAAGGGACGCATCTACCTGCCGGTCAACGAGTTGCAGCAATTCGGCGTCACCGCCCAGGACTTGCTGAGCGCGCGCCACAGCGACAAGTTCGAGGCGCTGATGCGATACCAGACCGAACGCGCCCAGGCGATGTACGACGAGGCGCTGGCGCTGCTGCCGAAGGAAGACCAGCGTGCCCAGCGCCCGGGCCTGATGATGGCGGCGATCTACCGCACCCTGCTCGACGAAATCGTCCGCGACAACTTCCATGTGCTGAACCAGCGCATCTCCCTCACGCCGCTGCGCAAACTCTGGCTGGCGTGGAAGACCTATGTCCGCACCTGACAAGCTGGCGGCCGGCGGCGCGGTCGCCGTCGTCGGCGGCGGCTGGGCCGGCTGCGCGGCCGCCGTCGAACTGGCGCGGCGCGGCGCCAGGGTCACCCTGTTCGAACAGGCGCGCACCCTCGGCGGGCGCGCGCGCAGCATCGAGGTCGACGGCCGCCGGCTCGACAACGGCCAGCACATCCTGCTCGGCGCGTACAAGCAAACCCTGGGACTGTTGAAACGCGTCGGCATCGATCCGCGCGCGGCCATGCTGCGCCTGCCGCTGCAAATGCGCTACCCGGAGGGCAGCGGCGGCATGGATTTTCTTGCCGCGCGCCTGCCTGCGCCCTGGCATGTGCTGGTCGCCCTGATACGTGCCAAAGGCCTCGCGCGTGAAGACAAGCTGGCGCTGGCCCGCTTTACCAGCGCCGCGCGCTGGATGGGCTGGCGGCTCGACACCGACGTGCCGGTAACCATCCTGCTCGAACGCTTCGGCCAGACCGAATGCCTGCAGCGCCTGATGTGGCATCCGCTCTGCCTGGCGGCCCTGAACACGGCGCCGGAGCGCGCCTCGGCCAACGTCTTTCTCGCCGTGCTGCGCGACAGCCTGGGCGCCGGGCGCGCGGCGTCGGACATGCTGATTCCGCGGCTGGACCTGGGGGCGCTGTTCCCGCAGGCCGCCGGGCGCTATCTCGCCGCCCACGGCGGCGCGGTCCACACCGGCGCCAAGGTCGAGTCCCTGGCCCCTGGCGGCGCGGCCTGGGAAGTCGCGGCCAGCGGCCACGCGCTGGGCGGCGCATGGCGCGGCAGTTTCGACGCCGTCGTGCTGGCCACGCCGGCCAGCCATAGCGCCGCCCTCCTCGCCCCGCTGCTTGAGACGGCCGAGTTGGCCGCGCAACTGCAAGGCTTCGACTACGAGCCGATCGCCACCTGCTACCTGCAATACGACGCGGCACTGCGCCTGCCGCTGCCGTTCTACGCCCTGCTCGACGCACCGGCACGGCAGCGCTTCGGCCAGTTCGTGTTCGACCGCGGCCAGCTCGACGCGCAGCAGGCCGGCTTGCTGGCGGTCGTGATCAGCGCGGCCGGCCCGGCGGCGGCCTTCGAGCAGGATGCGCTGGCGCGCGCCTGCGCGGCCCAGCTCGATGCCGCTTTCCCGGGCCTGGGCCTGGACGCGCCGCTGTGGCGCCGTGTGATCACCGAAAAGCGCGCCACCTTCGCCTGCACGCCCGGCCTGGCGCGCCCGGACAACGCCACCGCCCTGCCCGGCCTGGTGCTGGCCGGCGACTACACGGCCTGCGATTACCCGGCCACGCTCGAGACGGCCGTGCGCAGCGGCCAGGCGGCGGCATCGGTCATCCTGCGTGGCGGCAGTTCAAGCGCCCAAAAGCGCACCCTGTCGCAAGACGCTGGCAGCGTGCGCCCCGAGTCCGTACAGTAGCCACATCGGATAACCGGACCATCTACCCATCATGACACCCCGACTCGGCTTGCACACCCTGCTCCTGCTGGCCCTGGTTGCCGCCAGCACCGTGGTGCTGGTCGCGCCCGAACTCTTCGGCGCCCGCGGCAATGCCGCCGCGCCCGCGCTGATGTCGATGCTGGCCCTCGGCCACGCCTGATCCATGGGCAAGCTCGATTACTTAGACGCGCTCAAGCGCGCCATGCTCGGCCTGCCGCCGGAACTGCAGGCCAAGACCCTGGCCTGGTACGAACAGCGCTTCGTCGACGGCGTCGCGGCCGGCCGGCTCGAGCCCGACATCGCACGCGAGCTGGACGACCCGAAAAAAGTCGCCCTGACCCTGCGCGCCAACACCCACATGAGCGCCTTTGCCGAGCAGAAGAACCCGGCCAACCTGGTGCGCCTGTTCGTCTCCGTGCTGGGACTGTTGATCTTCAACCTCTTCATGGTGATCCCGGCGGCCGTTTTCGGTTCGCTCCTGGCAGCCCTGTATGTCGGTGCGTTTGCGCTGTACGTCGGCGGCATTGCGATCACCGCCAGCGGCCTGGCTGGCGCGAATGAACTCGTGCTCGACGGCCCGCTGCGCCACGTCATCGAAGGCGACCGGATGGACCGTGTACGTACACGGGTCTCGATCGGCGAGACCGGGATTGAAGTGAGCGAAGACAAAACGCCCGAACCTGGCATGGAAGCCGGGACCGACGCCGGCGCCGAACCCGGCGAGCGCTCCAACTCGCGCGTCGTGCGCGGCGCCGAGCGCATGGCCGAAGGCGGCATACGCATCTCGACCGACATGGACGAACAGTCGCGCGCCACCCAGGCGGTGCTGGGGCTGGCCTCGGTGCTGGGCGGGATCGTGCTGTTCCTGGTCTCGATCGTGGTCACCCGCTATGCGGCGCTGGGCGTGAAGCGCTACCTGCAAATGAATATGTCGCTGCTGCGCGGCAGTTAGGAATAGCGATGCGATCCTTGCTCAAACTAGGCCTGGGCCTCCTGGCCCTCGCCTTTGTCCTGATCGGCCTGTCCTACGGCGCCCTGCGCGCCCAGGGCGGCAGCGCGCGTCTCGATGCCCGCATCGTCGACGAGGAAACCCGCGCCATCACGCGCGAGGTGCGCGCCGTCGAACTGTCCGGCCCGATCGACCTGACCCTGCGCTACGGCGCCCAGCCGATGCTCACCGTGCGCGGCGAACAGCGCCTGCTGGCCAATGTCGAAACCAAACAGGATGGGCGCGTGCTCCTGATCGGCACGCGCGGCATCGTGCTGCGCCACCGCCAGCCGATCGAAGTCGAACTGACCCTGCCGGCGCTGGAGCGCATCGGCGTCGACGGCAGCGGCGATACGCGGGTAAACGGCTTCTCGGGCGAACTGGTCGAGGTCGAACTGAACGGCTCCGGCAGCATTGACTTCAACGGGCGCTACCGCCAGGCGAAGGCCACCGTGCACGGCACGGGATCGGTGACGCTCGACGCGGGAAACAGCGACAGCGTCGAAGCCGAGCTGACGGGGTCGGGCACGATCACGCTGGCGGGAGCTGCCCGCAGCTTCCAGGCCTCGTCGAACGGTTCCGGCACGCTCGACGCCCAGCGCCTGCGCGCCGAGACCGTCAAGGTGCGCCAGACCGGCTCGGGCAACGCCAGCGTGACGGCAAACGCCACGGTGGCGGCGGCCGTCAGCGGCAGCGGCGACGTCGATGTGTATGGCAATCCGCCCCAGCGCAGCATTAGCCGAACGGGTAGTGGCGATGTCCACTTTGATCACTAAGAACGCCGGAAGCGACCTCCAACGATAGATGCTGGCTGAGGCACGTCGCGGACACGGGCGTGTCCGCGGACGTACGACACTTCCCATACGGACACTTCAGACAGCCGACTGCTTGCAGACCTGGCAAGTAAATCAAACACTTAAACGCTGGCACGGATCGTGCAATAACGACAGCATTCATGTCGTTGCTGGAGCCTTTATGCGTCTTATCTACCCGGCCCTGCTGTCGGTCGTCCTCCTGGCTGGTCCCGTCCATGCCGATCGCCTTGACGACGCCCTGTTGGAGGAAATGAAACGGCGCCACGTACCCGGCCTGAGCGTGCTGGTGCTCAAGGATGGCAAGGTAATCAAGGAAAAGGGCTATGGCACGGCGAACCTCGAACACGGCGTTCCGGTCACGCCGCAGACAGTGTTCCAGTCTGGCTCGATCGGCAAGACCTTCACCGCGGCGCTGATCCTATTGCTCGAGCAGGATGGCAAGCTGAAACTCGACGATCCGATCTCGCGCCACCTGCCCAACACGCCGGCGGCTTGGGAAAAGATAACGATCAGGCACCTGCTCACTCATACCTCTGGGCTGGGCGACCCCTACGAGATCATTGACTTGCGCAAGGACTACACCGACGAGGAGCTGATCGCGCTCGAAGCGACAGTGCCGGTGCGCTCCGCCCCCGGAGAGAAGTGGGCTTACAGTAACATGGGCTACCATCTGCTGGGCTTCATCGCCAACCGGGCCGGCGGCAAATTCTACGGCGACCAGCTGCGCGAACGTATCTTTGCGCCTCTCGGCATGGGCACGCGCGTGATCAGCGAAGCCGACATCGTTCCGCACCGCGCCGCCGGCTATGCGTGGAAAAAAGACGCTTACAAGAACCAGTCCTGGGTGGCGCCAAAGCTGAACACGACGGCGGACGGCAGCCTCTACCTGACCGCGCGCGACTTGGCGGTCTGGGACCAGGCCCTGTACGGCGACAAGATCCTGGATGCGCGCTTGCGTACGGCGAGTTTCACGCCGGCCAAGTTGAACGATGGCTCCGACGCACCCTATGGGTTGGGCTGGTTCGTCGATACTGTCAAGGGCCGCCGTCACATCTCCCATGGCGGCGCCTGGCAAGGCTTTCGCACGCAGCTGTGCCGCTATGTCGATGACAAGCTGACGGTGGTAGTGCTGGCCAATTCGACGACCGCGCTCCCGTCCAGGTTTGCCGACATGGTCGCGGCGCACTACGTGCCCGCGTTGTTCGACGCCCCGCCAAAAGCCATTGCGGATTCGAGCCCTGGTCTGACGGCGCAAGTGCGCGCCTTGATGGCCAGCCTTGGAGCGGGCAAGTTGCCTGCGGGGCTGTCCCCTGAATTAGGCGCCGGGTTCACGCCTGCCCACCTGGCCAACCTGAAGGAACGATACGATGAAAGGGGGCCACTTCAAACGGTCGAACTTCTGTCCAGCGAACCCAAGGAAGGGGGCCGCAGCCTGCGCTACCGCTTCAGGTACGCCAACGAGACGATGCTGGTATCGGTGCTTGTCGACCAAGCCGGCCAGTTCAGCCAGCTGGGTTCCGGACCCGAGTAAGTCGAACGGTTTTGTCAGGCGCCCTACGTCTTTAACTTCCGCAGCACCCCTTGCGCCGCTGCGCGCCCGCTGGCGAAGCAGGCCGTCAGCAGGTAGCCCCCGGTCGGCGCCTCCCAGTCGATCATTTCGCCTGCCACGAACACGCCCGGCACGGCGCGCAGCATGCCGTGCGCATCCATCGCTTCGAAGCGCACGCCGCCGGCGCTGCTGATCGCCTCGTCGATCGGGCGCGGGCGTTTCAAGGTCACCGGCAGCGCCTTGATCGCCCTGGCGAGCAGCTCCTCGTCCATGTAATCCGCCTGCGACAGGCATTCGCGCAGCAGGCCCGCCTTCACGCCCTTGATCCCGAGCCGGCTTTGCAGGTGGCTCGACATCGAACGGGCGCCGCGCGGGCGCGTCACTTCCGCGTGCACGCGCGCGGCATCGAAGTCGGGCGCCAGGTCGAGCCAGATGGTGGCCGTGCCGCGCGCCGCGATCTGGTCGCGCAGGACGCTCGAGATGGCGTACACCAGGCTGCCTTCGATGCCGCTGGCGGTGACCACGAACTGGCCCTTGCGCCGCGCGCGTTCGCCATTGCGGTCTTCATATGCGATGGCCACCGTGGTCAGCGGCGCGCCGGCGTGCTTGCCGCTGAAGTGCGGCGACCAGTCGACGTCGAAGCCGCAGTTGGCGGGCACCAGCGGTGCGACTTCGACCCGGCGCTCTTCCAGCAGCGGCACCCAGGCGCCGTCCGACCCGAGGCGCGCCCAGCTCGCGCCACCAAGCGCCAGGATGACGGCATCGGCCTCTTCGCGCTGCTCGCCGTCGGGCGTGGCGAAACGCAGCGCGTCGCCCTCCCATCCCAGCCAGCGGTGGCGCATGTGAAAGCGCACGCCGCTTTCGCGCAGCCGGTGCAGCCAGGCGCGCAGCAGGGGCGCCGCCTTCATATCGGTCGGGAAGACGCGGCCCGAACTGCCGATGAAGGTGTCGATCCCGAGGCCATGGATCCAGTCGCGCACGTCGCCCGGCGTGAAGGCGTCGAGCCAGGCGGCGACCTGTTCGCTGCGCGCGCCGTAGCGGCCGACGAAATCGGCATACGGCTCGGAGTGGGTGATGTTCATGCCGCCCTTCCCGGCCAGCAGGAATTTGCGCGCGACCGTCGGCATGGCGTCGTAGACGTCGACCTGCGCACCGCCCGCGGCCAGCACTTCGGCCGCCATCAGGCCGGCCGGACCGCCGCCGATGACGGCGACGCGAGGAGAAGTTGGCGGAGTAGTCGGCATGCTGGAACGGTGGTGATGGCGGAGGCGCATTGTAGTCGAGATCCGGCATCACAAGAAAGATGTAAAGGGAGCTTGACATCGGCTTTTTGCTCGCCTAGGATGTAAAGCATACTTTACACAAAGGAGCGCACCATGGTCTGGAACCGTCACGAAAAGCGTCTTGCCAAGATCTACCTGCGCGAGCTGTTCGCCGCGCTCGCCCTGTACACCATCATCCTGATTGGAGCGGTCAAGTTCGGCCGCCCGATGCCCGAGGGCATCCTGCGCACCGCCGTCCTGATGAGCCCGATGATCGGCTTTGGCGCCGCCCTCTGGGCCATCGTGCGCCAGGTCCAGCGCGCCGACGAATACATGCGCATGCGCCTCTTGGAAAACGTCTCCCTGGCCGCCGCGATCACCGCCGGCCTGACCTTCAGCTACGGCTTCCTCGAGACCGCCGGCTACCCGAAGCTGTCGATGTTTACGGTCTGGTGCGTGCTCTGCCTGTCGGTGTGCGCCGTGCAGCTCGTTCGCAAAGTCGCCGGACGATGAACAACCACCTGCGCGAACTGCGCGCCGAACATGGCTGGAGCCAGGCCCATTTGGCCGAGCTGCTGGACGTGTCGCGCCAGACCGTGATCGCCATCGAGAATGGCCGCTACGACCCGAGCCTGCCCCTTGCATTTGCCATTTCCCGACTGTTCCAGCAACCGATCGAATCGATCTTCAACCCTGACCAGGAGCCAGCATGAAATCTGCCTTGAAACGCAGCCGCCTCAACCGCACGTCCGTCTTGTTCGCATTGCTGCTGGCAAGCAGCGTCCCGGCCTTTGCCCAGAGCGCGGCTCCCGTGGCGCCGAACCGATTCGCCGCCACGACCGCGCCGGCCGAGCGCTTCGAGGTCCAGGGCATGCTGGTCGAGCGCCACGGCAGCGGCGGGCGGCCCCTGGTCCTGATCCCGGGCCTGGCGACGGGCGGCTGGGTGTGGCAGGAAACGGTGCGCGAATTCGCGGGCAGCCACACCATCTATGTGGTGACCCTGCCCGGCTTCGATGGCCGTCCGCCCGTGGCAGGCAACCCGTTCGAGGCCGCCCGCGCCGCCCTGGCCGAGCTGGTGGCCTCGCGCAAGCTCGTCAAACCCGTCCTCATCGGGCACAGCATCGGCGGCACCCTGTCGATCGCCCTGGCACAGGACCTGGGAAGCCGTATCGGCGGCGCCGTCGCCATCGACGGCCTGGGGGTCTTCCCGCGTACCGAGGACACGCCGCCCGAACAGCGCGCAGCGATGGCCGAGGGCATGCGCCAGCGGATGGCGGCCGCAACGCCACAGGCCTTCGCGGCCCAGCAGCGGCAATACATGCGTGCGATCGGCGTGACCGACATGGGCAAGGCCGACGACCTGGCCCAGCTCACGTCGCGCAGCGATCCGACCGCCGTGGCCGCCTATGTGGGCGCGGTCCTGGCGCTCGACCTGCGTCCTGGCCTGCCGAAGATCAGCGCGCCGATGCTGGTGCTGGCGCCGAGCTACGGTCCCGATGAAGCGATCACGGGGATGTCCGGGCTTGAGAAGGTCGCGTATTATCGGGAACTGATGACCGGCACGCCAAAGCTCGAAGTGGCGCCGATCGACAACGCCCGCCACTTCGCCATGCTCGACCAGCCGCGCGCAGTGCATGAGGCGCTGCGCCAGTTCCTGAAAACCCTGTGAGGAGACACGCCATGCCCCCGATGCGTCACTGGATCATGCAATACCTGTTCGCCGTCGTCTCGATGTTCGCCCTGCTGATGGTCGTCGATATGCTCAGGGGCGAGAGCCTCGAGCGCGCCTGGCCCTCGGCCCTGGGCTGGGCCGTGGTTGCCTCCGCCCTCTTTATCGGCACCCGCTACCGCAACATGAAGCGCGGCATCGCCTGCGGTGTCTGCGACACGCTGGACAAGAAGCAAGCAAGAAAATAAGTTCCCCTCTCCTCCTTGATGGGCTCCCGGCCTGCTCCGTACGGCAAACCTGATACTGATGAGTTATTCACGGTGTATTTGTTAAGAAAACAAGATACTGCTTGACAAGCTTTATCTAAGGAATATTCTTACAGTCACCTTAAAAGGGTCAGGAGTGAACGATGTGTGTCCTCAGGCACGCACGATTCGCTTGGTAGTGCAGTGTTACTCATCTTGGAGGATGAATATGTCGTTGAAGACAGGGCCGATGTCGGCTCGTAGAACCCTGCTGGGCGCGATCGCGTCCAGCCCGCTGTGGTTTGGTCCTGCCTGGGCCGCATCGCAGTCGATGAAAATCTCGCACCAGTTCCCCGGCGGCAGTGTCATGGAAGGCGACTTCCGCGACCGCCTGTGCCGCATGTTTGCGGCCGACGTCGAAAAGCGTACCCGCGGCAGCCTGAAGTTCTCGATCTACCCGAATGCCTCACTCATGGCCCCGAACGCGCAGTTCGGCGCCATGAAAAAGGGCAGCCTCGACCTGGCCCTGGTGCCGCTGTCCTACGCCGCCGCCGAGTCGCCTGAAGCGAACATCGGCCTGATGCCGGGCCTGGTGACCTCGTACGCCCAGGGCTATGGCTGGAGGGACGCCGAAGTGGGCAAGGAATTGACGCGCATCCTGGCCGAGCAGGGCCTGGTCGTGGTCAGCTGGATCTGGCAGGCCGGCGGCGTCGCCTCGCGCGGCGCGCCCATCATCGCGCCCGAAGACGCGCGCGGCATGAAAGTGCGGGGCGGTTCGCGCGAGATGGACCTGATCCTGCAGGAAGCGGGAGCGACCATCGTCAACGTCCCTTCGAACGACATCCACGCCGCCATGAAAAGCGGTGCGCTGGACGCGGCCTTCACGTCCTCGACCTCATTGATCTCCTTCCGCCTGCAGGACGTGTCGCGCTCGCTCACCACGGCGCGCAGCGGCGGCTACTGGTACATGCTCGAACCGCTCATGATGTCGAAGACCGTGTTCGATCGCCTGAGCCGCGACCAGCAGGCGGCCATCATGGCCGTTGGCGCCGACCTCGAAAAATTCGCGCTGCGCATGGCCCAGGGCGACGACGCGGCGGTGGCGAACGTGTATGCGCGCGCTGGCGCACGCGTGGTCGACATGAATCGCGAGACGCTCACGAAGTGGCAGGACATGGCACGCACCACCGCCTGGGCCAGTTTTGCTGCCCGCAATGAGAATTGCGCGCGCCTGCTGGCGCTGGCCGAGAAATCGATCGCCGCGATGTAAGTATTGAGGGCGGGCGGACAAGGGCGGCTCGCGCCGACCTTGTCCGCCCGTTTTATCCGCCGGTCACCGGCGGGAAGAATGCCACTTCCCCACCTTCTTCCAGCACCGTCTCCGGAGCGCACATCACGTGGTTGAAGGCCATGCGCAGGGCACGCTCGTGCTTCAGCGCAGTCTCCCAGGCGCCGCCGCGGGCAATCAGGTGTTCGCGTACGCCGCCCACCGTCTTCACGTCGTCGGGAAGTTCGATGCGTTCGCTGGCGAGGCCGAGGGCTTCGCGCACGGACGCGAAAAATCGCAGTTCGATGTGCATGGTCTGTCAGTGCTGTAGTTCGGCGAAGGGGATGAAACGCACGATATCGCCTTCGGCGATGCTGCGTCCCGGCGGATTGTCGATCAGGCCGTCGCCCCAGACGGTGGAAGTCAGCACGCCCGAGCCCTGGTTCGGGAACAGGTCGAGCCCACCGCCGGCGTTGACGCGCGCGCGCAGGAATTCGTTGCGGCGGTCGCCCTTGGGCAGGTTGAAGTCGGCGCGCAACTGCCAGGCGCGCGCCTCGACCGGGCCGCTCACGCCCTGCAGGCGCAGCAGGAAGGGCCGCACGAAGAGCAGGAAGGTGATGAAGCTCGACACGGGGTTGCCCGGCAGGCCCATGAAGAAAGCGTTCCCGACCTCGCCAAAGGCGAGCGGTTTGCCCGGCTTGACGGCGATTTGCCACATGTTCAGTTGGCCCTCGAGCTCCACCGCCGGCTTGATATGGTCTTCCTCGCCCACGGAAACGCCGCCTGAGGTAATGATCAGGTCGTTCTCGCGTGCGGCGGCCTTGAGCGTGGCGCGCGTCGCCTCCAACGTATCGGGCACGATGCCGAAATCGGTGATGGTGCAGCCGAAGTTCTCCAGCAACGCGCGCAAGGTGAAGCGGTTCGAATTGTAGATCGCGCCCGGCGCCAGCACCCCGCCCGGCGCTTCGCCCGGCATGGTCAGTTCGTCGCCGGTGAAGAAGACGGCCACGCGCAGGCGGCGCCGCACCGGTAGCATGGCCAGTCCCACCGAGGCGGCAAGGCCCAGTTCCTGGCTGCGCAGGCGGGTGCCCGCATGCAGGATGGTGGCGCCCGACGCGATGTCCTCGCCCGTGCGGCGGATCCATTCGCCACTTGGTGGCGTGTGGCGAATCGTGACCATCTCGCCCGCCAGCTCGCACTGCTCCTGCATCACGACCGCATCCGCGCCTTCAGGGATCATGGCGCCGGTGAAGATGCGCGCCGCCGTGCCGGCCTCCAGGGGCTGGCCGACGTGGCCGGCCGGGATGCGCTGGGCCACGCGCAGGGTCGCGCCGCCGTTCACGCAGTCCGCCGCGCGCACGGCATAGCCGTCCATCGCGCTGTTATCGGCCGAGGGCACGGCAATCGTCGAAGCCTGGTCAAGCGCGAGCACGCGGCCGTTCGCTTCCAGGGTCGCAACCTGTTCGATCTCCTGAATCGGGCGCGCGGCGGCCAGCAGCGTGTCGAGCGCTTCGCGCACGGTCAGCATCGGGCGCGGCGCCGGTTTCTCGTTTGCAGTCGTCATGTCAGAGGCCCGTGTGCGCGGCGATAAAGGTCTTCATCTCGTCGACGTTCGGGCGCATCACGACGAATTTCTGCGGCAGTGCTTCGATGTTCTCGAAGCCGGCCGGACGCTCGGCATCGGTCCCGAGCGCCTCCAGGATGGTCTCGTTGAATTTCGCGGCCAGCGCTGTTTCCAGCACGATCATCGGCACGCCAGGCGCCATGTGTTCGCGCGCGACCTTGATGCCGTCGGCGGTGTGGGTGTCGATCACGATGCCGTAGTCGTCCAGCACCATGCGAATCGTCTCGAGGCGGTCCGCGTGGGTCGATTTGCCGGAGACGAAACCGTATTCGCCAACGCGCTTGAATTCGTCGCCGTCCGCGCCCGGCGCGCCCGACAGGTCGAAGCCGCCGTGGGTATCGACTTTGCGGAACAGCGCGTGGGTGCGCTCGCTGTCGCGGCCCACCAGGTCGAAAATGAAGCGCTCGAAGTTCGACGCTTTCGAGATGTCCATCGACGGGCTGCTCGTGTGCAGGGTTTCGCTACTCTTGCGCACGCGGTAGACGCCGGTGCGGAAGAATTCGTCGAGCACGTCGTTCTCGTTGGTCGCGACCACCAGTTTGTCGATGGGCAGTCCCATCATGCGTGCGATGTGGCCGGCGCAGATATTCCCGAAATTTCCCGACGGGACGGTGAACGAGACTTTTTCAGTATTGCCGGAAGTCGCCGCCAGATAGCCGCGGAAGTAGTACACCACCTGTGCCACGACGCGCGCCCAGTTGATCGAGTTGACGGTGCCGATCTTGTGGCGCGCCTTGAAGGACAGGTCGTTCGAGACGGCCTTGACCAGGTCCTGGCAGTCGTCGAATACGCCTTCGACGGCGATATTGAAGATGTTCGGGTCCTGCAGGCTGAACATCTGGGCGGTCTGGAAGGGGCTCATCTTGCCGGCCGGGGACAGCATGAACACGCGCACGCCGCGCTTGCCACGCATCGCGTACTCGGCCGCGCTGCCGGTGTCGCCCGAAGT
Organism: Massilia sp. FBCC-B171; assembly: GCF_059134155.1. Lineage (NCBI taxonomy): Bacteria > Pseudomonadati > Pseudomonadota > Betaproteobacteria > Burkholderiales > Oxalobacteraceae > Massilia > Massilia sp. FBCC-B171. The sequence continues at coordinate 2,844,849 of NZ_CP101443.1, forward strand.
GGCGCCGAAAATGTTCAGCTCATCCTCGTCCTTGGCCAGCGCGTATTCGAACAGGTTGCCCAGCAACTGCATCGCCATGTCCTTGAAGGCCAGGGTCGGGCCGTTCGACAGGGCTTGCAGGATCAGTTTCGTGCCACCCTCTTCTTCCAGGGTGCGCAGCGGCGTGATGTCGGCGGCGTTTTGTTCGGCGCGCGCGTTGCGGTAGACCTCAGGCGTGTAGGTCTTGGCCGTCAGCGCCTTCAGGTCGGCGTCCGGAATATCGGTGGCAAACTTGCGCAGGATTTCGTAGGCCAGTTCGGCGTAGGACAGCTTGCGCCAGGCGTCCAGCTCCTCGTTTGATACGCGCGGGTATTCGGCCGGCATAAACAGGCCGCCATCGGGGGCCAGGCCGCCGAGCAGGATGGTGGAGAAGGTTGCCGGATTGCGGGAAGCGGACGCGCTCGTTGCGCGGGTAGACACGTATTGCATATTCAGGATGATCCGGTTGGGCTCGCGATGATGCCTTTTATTATAGTGCGAGCCCGGGAATCCTGTTTGCGGACGAGTTTGGAGGGGAGTTACCCCCTCCAGCCATCAACAGGCTGCGTGGTTGACGGTCACCACATGAATCGCCAAGCCACCGAGCGAAGTCTCCTTGTACTTCACCTGCATGTCCGCTCCCGTCTGGCGCATCGTCTCGATCACGTTATCCAGGCTCACGAAGTGGGTGCCGTCGCCCTTCAGCGCCAGCGAGGCCGCCGTGATCGCCTTGATTGCGCCCATGCCGTTGCGCTCGATGCAGGGAATCTGCACCAGGCCGCCGATCGGGTCGCAGGTCATGCCGAGGTGGTGTTCGATGCCGATTTCGGCGGCGTTCTCGATGCGTTCATTCGAGCCGCCGAGCGCCGCCACCAGTCCGGCCGCCGCCATCGCGCAGGCCACGCCGACTTCGCCCTGGCAGCCCACTTCGGCGCCCGAGATCGAGGCGTTCTTCTTGCACAGCATGCCGATCGCACTGGCCGTGAGCAGAAATTCTCGAATGCCTTTCACGGCGTCCGTCGGCCGGCAGTCTTCGGCGTAGTAGCGCACGACAGCCGGGATGATGCCGGCCGCGCCATTCGTCGGCGCCGTCACCACGCGACCGCCGGCCGCGTTTTCTTCGTTGACGGCCATCGCGTACAGCGTTACCTGGTGGGTTGCGTCGTGCGGCAATTCGTTGACGCGCTTGCCCTCGACGCAGTGGGCCTGCTTCCACAGCGTCGCCGCACGCCGCTTGACGTTCAAGCCGCCCGGCAGCTGGCCGCCGGTGATCAAACCATGGTCGATACAGTCGCGCATGACCTGCCAGATGCGGTCCAGGCCGGCGTCGAGTTCTGCTTCGCTCATGCGCACCAGTTCGTTCGCGCGCAGCATGTGCGGGATCGACAGCCCGTGTTCGCGGCCGTGGGTCAGCAGTTCGGCCATGGTCGCGAACGGGAACGGGACCTGCACGGCGCCCGGCTCCTGCGGTCGCTGGGCTTCGCCGGCGGCCGTGATGAAGCCGCCGCCGACCGAGTAGAAGATGCGTTCGATGACGCTGCCGTCCGCCAGCTGCAGCACGAAGCGCATGCCGTTCGGGTGCTCGGGCAGGCTCGATTGCTTGTGCCAGACCAGGTTTGCCTTCATCGAGAACGGCACTTCCTTCGTGCCGAGCAAGCGCAGCACGCCGTCGAGTTCCGCCTCGGCCAGCTTGTCCTCGACCGAATCGGGATCGATGTCCTGCGGGGTCTCGCCCATCAGGCCGAGGATCACCGCCTTGTCGGTCGCGTGGCCCACGCCCGTCAGCGCGAGCGAACCATACAGGTGCGCTTCGACGGCGACCGCATTCTCGAGCGGGCCGCATTCGAGCAGGAAGCGGCGCGCCGCCACCATCGGGCCCACCGTGTGCGAGCTCGAAGGCCCGATACCGATCTTGAAAAGATCGAAGACACTCATATCCATCTGGCTTGTCTCACTAATATTTTTATAGTTGTAGATCTTAGGCCGTGGCGCCGATGTCGATATTCTCGAGCATGCTGGTGACCATCTCTTCGATGCCGACCCGCGCTTTCCAGCCCCAGTCGCCCGTTGCCCGGCTGTCGTCCAGGCTCTTCGGCCAGGTGTCGGCAATCGCCTGGCGGCTGTCCGGCTGGTAGGCGATCTCGAAGGCCGGGACGGTCTTGCGGATGGCGTTGGCCAGTTCGCGCGGATTGAACGAGACGCCGGCCACGTTATAGGACGAACGGATCACGACCTTGTCGCTCGGCGCATCCATCAGTTCGATGGTGGCGCGGATCGCGTCGGGCATGTAGATCATCGGCAGCGTGGTTTCCGGGCCGAGGAAGCATTCATAGGTCTCGCCCTTCAGGGCCGCATGGAAGATCGCGATCGCGTAGTCGGTGGTGCCGCCGCCCGGAGGCGACTTGAAGCTGATGATGCCCGGGTAGCGGATCGAGCGCACGTCCACGCCATACTTGGTGTGGTAGTACTCGCAGAGGCGTTCGCCGGCCAGTTTGCTGATGCCGTAGATCGTGGTCGGGTCCATCACCGTGTACTGCGGGGTGTTCTCCGCCGGGGTGTTCGGGCCGAAGGCGGCGATCGAGGACGGCCAGAAGACCTTCAAGGGTTTACCCGCTTCCAGGCGTTCGCGCGCCACTTCCAGGATGTTCAAGAGGCCATCCATGTTCAGGGTCCAGGCCTTCAGCGGGGCCTTTTCGCCGGTGGCCGACAGCAGCGCGGCCAGCTGGTAGACCTGGGTCACACCCTCTTCCTCGACCAGTGCCATCAAGCGGTCCTTGTCCAGCACGTCGAGCTGGGCATAGCGCGCCGCGCCGTAGACGTTGTTGGCGCCGATGTCGGTGGCGAGGACGTTGGCGGCGCCGTGCTGCTGCGCCAGGGCCGAGACCAGCTCGCTGCCGATTTGGCCGTTGGCGCCGATGATGAGGATGCGTTCCATGTGAATTCCGTATGAATTAATTATTCTTGAGCAGACCGAGTTCGCGGCCGGCCTGTTCGAAAGCGGCCAGCACGGTGTCGAGCTGCTCGCGGGTGTGCGCCGCCGAGAGCTGGACGCGCACGCGCGCCTGCCCCATCGGCACTACCGGATAGAAGAAGCCCGACAGCAGCACGCCCAGTTCGAACATGCGCGCCGCGAATTTCTGCGCCACCGGCGCGTCGAACAGCATCACCGGCACCACCGGGTGGGTGCCCGGCTTGATGGTGAAACCGATACGCTCGATCTCCTTGCGGAAGTAGGCCGTATTTTCATGCAAGCGATCCCGCAGCTCGGTCGACTTCGAGATGCGGTCCAGCACCGACAGCGAGGCGCCGGCGATCATCGGCGCCAGCGTGTTCGAGAACAGGTAAGGACGCGACTTCTGGCGCAGGGTTTCGATGACTTCCTTGCGCCCGGAGGTGAAGCCGCCCATCGCGCCGCCCAGGGCCTTGCCCAGGGTGCCCGTGATGATGTCGATCTTGCCCATCACGCCGCAGTGTTCGTGCGTGCCGCGGCCGGTCGCGCCCATGAAGCCCGAGGCGTGCGATTCGTCGATCATGGTCAGGGCGCCGTATTGCTCCGCCAGTGCGACGATCTTGTCGAGCTGGGCGATCGTGCCGTCCATCGAGAAGGCGCCGTCGGTGACGATGACTTTGTGGCGCTTGCCGGCGTCCGTGGCCGCTTGCAGCTGCTTCTCGAGGTCCGCCATGTCGTTGTTGGCATAGCGGTAACGCGCCGCCTTGCACAGGCGAATGCCGTCGATGATCGAGGCGTGGTTCAGGGCGTCCGAGATGATGGCGTCGTTTTCGTCGAACAGCGGCTCGAACACGCCGCCGTTGGCGTCGAATGCCGCGGCGTACAGGATCGTGTCTTCGGTGCCGAGGAATTCGGAAAGTTTGCGCTCCAGTTCCTTGTGCACGGTCTGGGTGCCGCAGATGAAGCGCACCGAGGACAGGCCATAACCATACTTGTGCAGCGCTTCTTCGGCCGCTTTCTGGGTTTCCAGGTCGCCCGACAGGCCGAGGTAGTTGTTCGCACACATATTAATCAGGGTGCGGCCGTCTTCCGACTGCACTTGTGCTCCCTGGCGCGAGGCGAGCACGCGCTCCGGCTTGAACAGGCCCTGCTCGCGCAGGGTGGACAGGTTCTGCTCCAGGCCGCCGTAAAATGCCTTCCTCGCTTGCTCGCTCATATGTATACCTCGTCTGTGAAGCCGGCTTGACCGGCGGTTGGACTATGCTGTACCGTGCTTCGATCGCCTGGCATATTTACCAGCATGATGCGTTTTCGGTATCTCGAACTGAAATTCAATATAATGGATATTACGCCGACCTGTTGAACTTGGCAAGGTCCTGCGGTCCCCCAATACTAGAGCTGCCTGAAGATGAAAACCCTGGTCACGACCAACAACGCCCCGCCCGAAGTCGGCGCCACCCTGCAGCGCCTGCGCCTGGCGCGCGGCCTGACGCTGGAGGACCTGTCGCGCATTGCCGGTGTGTCGAAGTCGATGCTCTCGCAGATCGAGCGCGAAAAGGCGAATCCTACCATTGCCATCACCTGGCGTCTCGCCAATGCGCTGGGCGTGCCGATCGGCGAGCTGCTGGCGTCGGAAACACGCGACGTCGAAGCAATCCGGGTGCTCGAAGCGCATGAAACACCGACTCTCCCAGGGAATCACGCCGGCTACGTGCTGCGCATCCTGGGGCCGATGGAGCTGGCGGGCCAGTACGAATGGTACGAACTGAGCCTGGCGCCGGGCGGCGAACTCAAGTCGCAGGCGCACGACCCGGGCACCAAGGAGCACATGACGGTCCTGAACGGCTCGCTGGAGATCGAAGTCGGGCTGGAAAAGCGCAAGGTCAAGGCAGGCGGGACGGCGCGCTATCCGGCGGACCAGGACCACGTGCTGCGCAACACCGGCAAGACCGAGGCGAAAGCGCTGCTGGTGGTCGTGCACCGCTGAGCGTTTTCAGCTCGACAAGCTTATTTTTAAATTATTTTTGTCAGGACTGCATCCAAATCCGGCTGTCTCACGTAGTAAGAGCATCAACAGCGCCCAAGCGCCTGCCAGTTGATCTTACCGCACAGCGTGTGCCAACTTTTTCAGGATGCAGACCATGAACAAGATTCTTTTCCCGAAGCTGATCCTTGCCACCTCCATCGCCCTGGCCCTGGCCGCCTGCGGCGGCAGCGACGACGATGACGACATGCAGGACCCGGCGCCAACACCGGCGCCGCCGACCATGACGGCCGGCGACGTGTTCGCCATTACGGTCAGCAACAAGTTGGTCTCTTTCAACCGCGATGCCCCGGCCACCATCCGCACGAATGTCGCCGTGACCGGCCTGCAGACGGCCGAAACCCTGCTCGGCATCGATTTCCGTCCCACCGACGGCCTGCTGTACGCGCTCGGCAGCAGCGGCCGCATCTACACGATCGACACCGGCAGCGGCGCGGCCAGCGTGAAATCGACCCTGGCGGCGGACGCCGGCGACACGACCTTGCCCTTCACCGCCCTGGCCGGCACCGACTACGGGGTCGACTTCAACCCCGCCGCCGACCGCCTGCGCGTGGTCAGCAATACCGGCCAGAGCCTGCGCATCAACGTCGACAGCGGCGCGACGACGACCGACGGCGCGATCAATGGCGGCGCATCGAACGCCGTTACCGCATCGGCCTACACGAATTCCTTCGCCGGCACCGCCACGACAAGCCTGTACGCGCTCGACACCACGAACGACACGCTGTACCTGCAAAATCCGCCGAACAACGGCACCCTGAGCCTGCCGGTGGCGCTGGGCGTGGATGCGGGCGCGGCGAACGGCATGGACATCGACGCGCGCACCAACATGGCGTATGCCGTCCTGACCGTGGGCGGCGCGCGCACGCTGTATTCGATCAACCTGGCGGCGACCGCCAGCCCGGCCACCAGCATCGGCGCGCTTGGCGTAAGCGAAGACATCCGCGGCATCGCGCTGCGCGCAGCCGCCGCACCCGTGGCCTATGGCTTGAGCGACGACGGCCGCCTGCTGGCGTTCAAACCGGCTACCCCGAATACCATCGACGCCAGCGTGGCGATCACGGGCATGACCGGCGCCGAAACCCTGCTCGGCATCGATTTCCGCCCGAAGGACGGCCTGCTGTACGGAATCACCTCGACCGCGCGCATCGTGACCATCGACCCGGCCACCGGCGTCACCACGGCCAAGGCGACGCTGGCGGCGGATACGACAGACCTCAGCTCGCCGTTTACCGCGATCATCGGCAGCGCCTTCGCAGTCGACTTCAATCCGGTGGCGGACCGCCTGCGCGTGATCGGCGACACCGGCCAGAACCTGCGCATCAATGTCGACAACGGCGCCACGACGACCGATGGCCCGATCAACCGCCTGGGCGCCGCGCCATTTGTCACCGCCGGCGCCTACACCAACAGCTTCGCCGGCGCCACTGCCACCACGCTGTACGACATCGACGGCGGGAACGCCAGCCTGGCGATGCAGACACCGCCGAACGACGGCACCCTGGTCAACGTCGGTCCACTGGGCGTGGCGATCGTCGGCGACCAGGGGATGGATATCGGGGGCGGGGCGAATGGCCTGGTGCTGGCGGCGCTGCGCACGAGCGTGAACGGGCCGTCCTCGCTGTACCGGATCGACCTGGCGACGGGCGCCGCAACGCCGGTGAACGGTGCGGCGACACCTGGGAGCTCGGCGATCGGGAATGGCCAGGTCGGGCTGCGCGACATTGCCATCCTGATCAAATAAACAAATCGGACGCCGTGCGGCGTCCATTGTTCATCAGATCCGTATCGCGCGTCCGATAAACAGGATAGGCCCGGTCGGCCGCCCGACCGGCGAGCCGCCCTGGGGTTCCAGCGTGATCTCGAACAGCTGGTTCGGCTGCAGCGGCGGCAGTTTGGCCAGCGAGACCTCGGCCGCCTTGCCCGGCTGGACCAGGCCGAGCGAGACCGGGCCCTTCCAGCTGTCGGCCTTGGTCCAGAACTGCAGCGCCCTGCCCGGCGGAACCTTGGTGCTCCCAAGCGGCACCAGCTTGAGCGCGCCTGCGGCATCGGCCTGCACGATCCAGCCCGGCGCCATGTTGTCCGGCGCGGCCAGCACGACCATGTAGCGCGGCGCTGCAAGCGGCGCGTCCAGGCGCGGCACCACCGCCATGATCGCGGCAGCGGCAAAGCCGGTCGCGGCCAGCGCGCGCCAGACATTCAGGCGTTCCCACCACCTGGGGCTGGACGCGGCCGGCGACGGTTTCCGCGCCGCCGCCAGCGATGCTTCGACGCGTGGCCAGAATGCCGGCGACGGTTCCATCGGCGAAGCCAGCGCCGTCAAGGGCAACAGGCGCGCTTCCCATGCCTGCACCGCCGCGCGCAGGGCTGGCTCGTGCGGCAGGGCCAGTTCGACGCGTTTGCGTTCGCCCGCCGCCAGCGTTCCGAGCACGTATTCGGCGGCCAGGTCTTCGTCTTCCATCGGATCGGTCATCCCATGCACTCCTTCAGCGCGGAAAGGCCACGCTTGATCCAGGCCTTGATCGTGCCCAGCGGCGACCCCATGCGCTGTGCGATTTCGGCATGCGAGCAGCCGTCGACATAGGCAAACAGGATGCTGGTACGTTTCGACGCGTCGAGGCCGACCAGGCAATCGTGCAAACGACCCATGTCCTGGCGCTGTTCGAAGGCGTCGACCAGTCCGGCGCCGTCATTGGCCACAATGTGTGCATCGAGGGTGTCGGCATCGGCCTGCACCTCGCGTGCGCCGCCGCGCGCCATGTCCAGGGCCTGGTGGCGCACGATGCTGTGGATCCAGCCGCGGCCTGCGCCACGCGCCGGATCGAAACTGCCCGACTTGGTCCAGATGGCGAGGAAGGCATTGTGCAGTACGTCTTCGGCCAGATGGCGCCGGCGCACGATGCGCAGGGCTACGCCCAGCAGGCGCGCGCCGTCGCGCTCGTAGATGCTGCGCAGGGCGTGCTGGTCGCCCCGGGCGCAGGCAAGGAGCGCGGCCTCGTAATCGAATTCAATCGGCGCATTCATGGGGCGTCGCTTTCTTCGTGAATCAAAAAAGGCCGCCTTGCGGCGGCCCGGTGTTTACATCTTCAGGGCCTTGGTCAGGAAGCCCCAGCGGTCCGCCACTTCCTCGATCTGCTTGGCCGTCGGCTTGCCGGCGCCATGGCCCGCCTTGGTGTCGATGCGGATCAGGACCGGGTTGCAGCCCGCTTGCGCGGCCTGCGCCGTGGCGGCGAACTTGAAGCTGTGCGCCGGCACCACGCGGTCGTCGTGGTCGGCCGTCGTCACCATGGTCGCCGGGTAGGCGGTGCCGGGCTTGAGGTTATGCAGCGGCGAGTACTTCACCAGCGCCTTGAACTCTTCCGGGTCGTCGGCCGAACCGTAGTCCGAGGTCCAGGCCCAGCCGATGGTGAACTTGTGGAAGCGCAGCATGTCCAGCACGCCGACCATCGGGATCGCCGCGCCGAACAAATCCGGACGCTGGGTCATGGCCGCGCCCACCAGCAGGCCGCCGTTGCTGCCGCCGCCGATCGCCAGCTTGCCAGGCGAGGTCACCTTGTTCGCCACCAGCCACTCGGCCGCGCCGATGAAGTCGTCGAACACGTTCTGCTTCTGCAGCTTGGTGCCGGCCTGGTGCCAGGATTCGCCGTACTCTCCGCCGCCGCGCAGGTTGGCCACGACGTAGACGCCGCCCATTTCCATCCACGCCAGGTTGGCCGGCGAGAAGCCAGGGGTCATCGAGATGTTGAAGCCGCCGTAACCGTACAGATAGGTCGGGTTGCTGCCGTCGAGCTTGATGCCTTTTTTGGAGACAATAAACATCGGCACTTTGGTGCCGTCGCGGCTGGTGAAGAACTGCTGGCGCGTTTCGTAGGCGTTTGGGTCGAAGTCGACCTTCGGCTGGCGGAACACGCTGGTCTTGCCGCTCTTCATGTCCATGCGGTAGATCGTCGTCGGCGTGGTGAAGCCGGTGAACGAGAAGAAGGTTTCGCTGTCGCCGCGCTTGCCGGTGAAGCCCGAGACCGAGCCGATGCCCGGCAAGGCGATTTCGCGCACCAGCTTGCCGTTCAGGTCGGTCACGCGCACGACGCTGCGGGCATCCTTCAGGTACTCGGTGATCAGGCGGTTGCCGACGATGTGGGCGTTCGCCAGGGTGTCTTTCGACTCCTTGACGATCTCTTTCCAGTTCGATTCGGCCGGCTTGCTGACGTCGATCGCGACGATGCGCTGGCGCGGGGCCTTGCGGTCGGTGCTGAAATAGAAGGTCGAGCCGACATTGTCGATGAAGTCGTAGGCGGCGTCGAAGTTGTCGACCAGCGGCACGACTTTCGAGTCTGGCTTGGTCAGGTCCTTGATGAAGACGCGGTATTTGTGGGCCGTGCCCTTGGTCGCCGTGATCAACAGGTAGTTGCCGTCGTCGGTGGCGTGGGCGCGGAAGCCCCATTCCTTTTCGTCCGGACGGTCGTAGACCAGCACGTCGGCGCTTTGCGGGGTGCCGATCTTGTGGAAGTAGAGCTTCTGGAAGTAATTGATGCCGGCCAGCTTGGCGGCCTCTGCCGGCTCGTCGTAGCGGCTGTAGAAGAAGCCCTTGCCATCCTTGGTCCAGGTGGTCTTCGAGAACTTGACCCACTTGATGTGGTCCTCGAGATCCTTGCCCGTCTCGATGTCGCGCACTTTCCACTCGTTCCAGTCGGAACCGGAAGCGGCGGTGCCGTAGGCCATGAGTTTGCCGTCCGGGCTGATTTCGACGCCGGCCAGGGCGACGGTACCGTCGGCCGCCAGCGTGTTCGGGTCGAGCAGCATGCGCGGCGTGTCATTCAGGCTCTTCATCGTGTACAGCACCGACTGGTTCTGCAGGCCGTCGTTGCGGCTGTAGAAGTAGCGGCCGCCCTCTTTCGACGGCACCGAGTAGCGCTCGTAGTTCCAGAGCTTGGTCAGGCGCTGGCGGATGGCTTCGCGCTGCGGGATCTGGCCGAGATAGCCCTGGGTCACCGCGTTTTGGGCGTCGACCCATTGCTTGGTCTCGGCGCTGTTCGCGTCTTCCAGCCAGCGATAGGGATCGGCGATCGTCGTGCCATGGTAATTGTCGGTATGCGCAAGCTTGGTGGTGACCGGATAGGCTACTACCGAACCGGCGACGCAGGCGGCGCCTGCTGCCGGGGTCGCTGCCGGGTCGGCTGCGAAGCTGGCGCCAAAGACCGTCATCAGTGCGACGGCAAGGGTTGCATGTCTCATGTGCATGTTCTTCTCGAAACGGTGTAAGGCGGAATGTGCCGAGAGGAATCATAGCGCAAACCTGGCGGGAAGCGAACTGATGTTGTGGCCGTATGGACAGGCGGCAACCGGCCGTGCGCACGCACCGGCGCTGAGGCCCGCTGCGGCGACGGCCAGCTGCGGCCGATGTGCGGAAACGATCTGGTTTATTGTCCGGCCCGCCGTGCCAGCACGTCGCGGTGGCTCATCTGCCACTTGTGCTGAAGGTCGAGCGCCCAGCCGATTTCGGAAGGACTGAGACGGCGCGCGACGATGGATTTGTTGACGTTGGCCGCGCTGTCGCCGCCCTCGGCCGCCAGCAGCATCCACATATAGGCGCGCACCGGGTCGCGCGCGACGCCCAGGCCGCTGCCGACCATGCCGCCGAGGTTGTACTGGGCCAGCGCATGGCCCTGCTCGGCGGCCTGCTCGTACCAGTAGACGGCCAGCTCGTCGTTATGGGGCACGCCCTGGCCGCCGGCGTACATCACACCCAGGTTGTTCTGGGCGCTGGCGTCGCCCTGCTCGGCCGCCAGCCGGTACCAGTAAGCGGCGCGCGCCTGGTCCTTCTCGACGCCCTGGCCGTTGGCATAGATGACGCCGAGGTTGAACTGGGCGTTCGGTGCGCCCTGCTCGGCCGCGCGCCGGTACCACTCGAAGGCGCGGGCCGGGTCCTGCGGGGTGCCGCGCCCGTGCGCGTACATGTTGGCCAGGTTGTACTGGGCGCCCATGTGGCCGGCGCCGGCCGCCTTCGTGTACCACTCCAGGGCGCGCGCCTCGTTGCGTTCGACGCCGCGTCCGTTGACGCACATGGTGGCGAGCAGGAACTGGGCTTCGTGGTCGCCGTGCTCGGCCGCGCGCTGCAGCCAGGCGCAGGCGCGCCGGGCGTCGAGGCGCACGCCCTTGCCTTCGGCATAGGCGATGCCGAGTTCGCGCTGGGCGCCGCGCTCGCCGGCGGCGGCGGCCTTGCGGAACCAGTACAGGGCCTCGCCGGCGCTGGCGTCGACGCCCTGCCCGCGCTGGTACATCAGCCCCAGGTTGAGCTGGGCCGCCGCTTCGCCCTGCAGGGCCGCCTTGCGGAACCAGGCCATGGCCAGCGGATAGTTGATGGCCGCGCCCACGCCCTCGAGATAGCATTCGCCGAGCTGGTTCTGGGCGCCTGCCATGCCCTGCTCGGCCGCGCGGTAATACCAGGACAGCGCGCGCTCCGGGTCGATCTCCATGCCGCGGCCCTGGCGGCACATGTGCCCGAGATTCTGCTGGGCCGAGGCGTCGCCCTGCTCGGCGGCGCGGCGGAACCAGCGCGCCGCCTCGTGGTCGCAGCGCTCGACGCCGCGGCCGTGGTAATACATGGCGCCCAGGTGGTTCTGGGCGAACGCCAGCCCCTGTCCGGCCGCCAAACGCAGCCAGCGCGCGGCCGCGGCATCGTCGCGCTCGACGCCGTTGCCCTTCTTGTACATCAGCCCGAGGTTGAACTGGGCGTAGGCATTGCCGCGTTCGGCGGCCTCGCGGAACCACAGATAGGTCTGGTGGCTCTCGTTCTGGAGCTTCTGGTGGTTCATGCTCTTCCCCAGTGTGGATCAAGGACTGCCGCGTTCGATTGGCGCCCGCTCGATTCAGGCGGCCTCATAAGTATTAACAAAATTTTAACGAGAGCGACCCCTTACGGGTTTGACCGTGCACAATCGTGCCGGCGCGCGCCCAAGAAAAAACCCGCCGGGCGCGGCGCGCGGCGGGTTTGAGACGAGCTCGGCTGCGAGGGCAGCCGGGGCTTCAGGAGAGTGCCTGGCGCTTCGGACCCAGTGCGTAGACCAGCATCGCCAGCAGCGCCAGGCACCAGACGATCAGCGCGCCCGACGGCAGGTCGAGGATCACCGACAGCACCAGGCCGGCCGCGTAGCCGCCGATGCCGACCAGGTAGGCGAAGGGCAGCTTGCGCGCCTCGGCATACTGGCGCACCGCCAGGCTCGGCACGATCAGGGTGGCGAACACCAGATAGACGCCGACCAGCTGCACCGAGGCCGTCACCGCCAGCGCGAACACGAGGTAAAAACCGAGCCGCCCGAGGCTGTTGTGAAAAAGCGCCAGCAGCGCCAGGATCAGCACCGCCCCGATGGCCGGCAGCACCAGCTGGTCGTAGCTTACCCAGAGGATCTGGCCCGCGAGCAGGTCCTGCAGGTGTTCGCCGCCATGCGGATTGTGCGCCAGCAGCAGCAGGCCGGCGCTGGCCGCCAGCACGAACAGCACACCGATCTGCGCCTCCTGCACCTCGGGCCAGCGCTTCTCGGTCCAGGTCAGCAGCAAGGCGCCGAGCACGGCCGCCACGCCGGCGGCCACCTGGATGGTCCAGCCATGCGGGTCGAATTCGAGCGAACTGGCGACGATCACGCCCAGGGCCGCGATCTGGGCGATCGCCAGGTCGATGAAGACGATCCCGCGCCGCAGCACCTGGGCGCCGAGCGGAATGTGGGTTGCCAGCACCAGCAGCCCGGCCACGAAGGCCGGGAGCACGATCATGAAGTCGAAGGCGTCCGGGCTCACTTCAGCGCTGCCGTCAGGCGCTGCACGGTCGTATCGAACAGGGCGAACAGATCGCGGCTCTGGGCGTCGGCGCCGACCGTGTAGGGAATCACGACCGCCGGGATGCGGGCGCGCTGCGACAGCCAGTTCGAGGCGCGCTCGTCCTGGTAGGCCGCGCGCATGACCATCCGGGCCGGCTGGCGCTGCAACTGCGCCAGCAGCTGGCCCAGCTGGGCCGCGCTCGGCTCGACGCCCGGTTTCGGCTCCAGCGTGCCGACCTGGCGCATGCCGAGCCAGTTCAGCAGGTACTCCATGTTGCGGTGGTGTTCGACGACGGCCACGCCGCGCAGCGGCGCGCCCTGGACTTCCCACTTGCGGATCGCCTGCGACCAGCGGCCGGCAAAGTCGGCCTGGCGCGCAGTGTAGAAGGCCGCATTCGCCGGATCGATCGCCGCCAGGCGCTTGGCCAGCTGGGCGCTGACCAGGGCGATGTTATGCGGGTTCAGGTGCACGTGCGGGTTGCCGTAGGCATGCACGTCGCCGTCAGCGCGGTCGAGTTTTGCCGGCACGTCCAGGCGCGGCACGAAGCTGCCGGCTTCGAAAAAACCCGGCTGGCCGCGTGCGATCTTTGCGTTGCCCGACTGCTGGACCAATAGCGGCAGCCAGCCCGCTTCCAGGTCCAGGCCGGTGCATACCAGCAGGTCGGCATTGCGGGTGCGCGCGATCAGGCCGGGCCGTGCTTCCACCCGGTGCGGATCCTGCAAGGCGCTGGTCGCGCTCGAGACGCTGGCCTTGTCGCCGGCGATTTCCTGGGTCAGCGCCGCCCATTCGGGCTCGCAGGCGAGCACGTTGAGGGCGGCCTGTGCCGGGGCGGCGATGCTGGCCAACACAAGGGCGCAGCCGGCCAGCAGTTTCAGAGGGAGTGAGGTCATGGCGATGTCCTTCAGAAGGTGTGCCCGGCGTGCGCGCCCAGGCTCATGATGTATTGCAGGAAGACCTGGTTGTCCGCTTCGCCCGGACGCGCCTCGTCGCGCGCGAACTGCAGGCGCAGGCGCGAGAATTCCGACGGGCTCCAGTCCAGCATCACGCTCGAGCGCTTCGGTTTGTAGCTGGCCAGCGCCGGGAAGGCGTCCATGCCAAGCGCGCCGCTGTCGACCAGGCCGATGAAGGGGCTGCTTGATGCCAGCCGGTCGTGGCGCAGGCCCGCGCGCCAGTTCGGCATGAACTGGTAGACGCCCTGCAGGTACCAGCCGGACTGGGTGCTGGCGTACGCGTCGGCCAGTTCGCCGGAAGCCAGCGTGCCGCTTTCCTTGCGCCGCATGTATTCGCCCTGCAGCTTGAAATTGGTCTGGGTCGGATTGCCGTTCGGCGCCCATTTGTAGACGGCGTCCGCCATCCAGATCGTGCTGCGGCCGTCAAAGACGTTCGGCACGCCGCCATCCTCGTATTCTCGCCCCGCCGAACCGGTACGCAAGTAGGATGCGCCGGCGCGCCAGCTGGCGGAGTCGCCGATGTCGTCGCCCACGTGCGCGAACACGCTGGTGGCGTTGAAGCCGTTCTTGTTGCGGTCATTGCCCGGGAAGCTGCGCCCGCTGCCCAGTTCCGCGCCGATTTCCACAAAAGTGTTCAGGGGCGCCAGCCAGCGCGCCTGCACGCCGTCGGGTTTGTACTGGCCGCCGAAGAAGGCCTGGTAGTTGAGGGGCGCGTCGACGAAGTCCCAGGTGTGGGCGTGCTGGCCGTTCAGGTAACCGACGCTTGACAGGAAACGGCCGGCCTTGAGATTCATGCCGCCGCCCAGTTCGCGGGTACGCACGAAGGCTTCCTCGACTTCAAGCTCGTTCTCGCCCGACAAGGCGAAGGTCAGCTGGCCGGCGAACATCGGGTCGATATTCGCCGCCATCGTCAGTTCCGACTCGCCCAGGTTGAAGCTGCGGCTGCCCGGGCCGATCTCGCCCTCCGGCGGCATGAAGCCGCCGAAGCGGTAGGTGCCGGGATCGCGCTGCAGGTTGTTGAAGCTGCCGCCGAGGACCAGCGAAATGCTCGGATTGAAGCTGTTGTCGAGCGCGGTGCGGGTGGCCGGCGCCGGCGCGGCAGGCGCGGGAGCAGCGGAAGCAGGAGCAGCAGGCGCGGCGCCGGCCGCCTGCTGTGCGCTGACCGCGGCGTTCTGCGCCTCGGCCACGGCCACCTGCGCATCCTGCAGGCGCTGCTCGAGCGCTTGCAGGCGCGCTTCATAGGATTGCTTCATCTCGGCGATCTGGGCGCGGATGGCGGCCAGTTCAGGCGTATCGGCGGCGGAAGCGGACAGGGGAATTGCAAAGGCGGCGGCAATCGCCACCGTCAGGACGGAGTGCTTCAACATGGTGTTCTTTCAATCGAATAGAAAATGGCTGGCTCTTCCGGCAAGCGCAGGAAGGCCATGGCGACAACGAATCTCTAGACGAAGGAAGGAGGTGCGCGCGAGTGGAAGACGCAGACGGTGCGCGGCGCGGCTGGCGTCGCGGTAAAGGCACCGGCGCGTTCGGCCTGCAGGTCGAGCGGGACGAACTGGCGCGGCGTGCTGCCAATCGCCGATGCCATCTGGGCGAAGGCGAGACACTGGCTGCAGCTGCCGTCCTGGGCGACCGAGCTGGAAAGGTCTTTCCGGACCTCGCCGGAGAGTGCACTTGCGGCCGGATGAGCGCCGCCGATCTTGCCGGTCCAGTGCGACATCGCATGCGCGAACGCCATCTGCTGGCTTACCAGCAGAAGCAGCGACAGCAGGATGTGGACAACCGAACGACGGATCATGATGGCGGCATTGTAATGCCTGCCCGGCAACTAAGGAACCATTACGTCGCTTTTTTCTCGGCCACGTATTTACCCAGCCAGGTCGGCACCTTGGCCGCCGAGAGTTTGTTGATCGACACCAGCAGCTCGGGCGCGACGCCCTGCAAGCCGTAGGACGTGCCGATATGGCGCCCGATATGGATCAGCACTTCGGCCGCCACTTCCGCATCGGCCTCGGCCCGGTGGGCCGCGCTGCGAAAGGCAATGCCGAGCTGGCGCGAGAGCGTGCCGAGTTTATAGCTCGGCATGCCGGGGAACATGCGGCGCGAGAGTTTCAGCGAGCAGACCAGCCCCACGTGGCCGCAGCTGCGGCCGAGGCGTTCGCTTTCGGCGACAAGGAATTTCTCGTCGAAGCTGGCGTTGTGGGCCGACAGGGTATCGCCGCCGATGAAGTCGAGCAGTTCGGGCACGACGGTGCGCGCCGGCGGCGCCGAATCGACCATCCCCTGGGTGATCCCGGTCAGGCCGGTGATAAACGAGGGAATGCGCGCGCCGCAGTTCACCAGCGAGACATAGCGTTCGGTCACCTGCCCGCCCACGATGCGCAGAGCGGCCACCTCGGTGATGCGGTCGCCCATGGCGGGCGAGAGTCCCGTGGTCTCGAAGTCGAGCATCACGATGGGGCGTTCAAATATAGACATGCGGTCCTAGGATAGATATGCGAACGTTCTAACCGAATTTGCGCAGCGCGTCCAGTGCCAGGCCGGCGCCGATGCTGCCAAACAGATCACCTTCGACCTTGCGCGCGTCGGGCACCAGGGCGCCGATGCGCTCGCGCAGCAGGCCCACGCCGCTCGATCCGCCGGTGAAGAACACGGTGTCGACCTCGCCCGGCGCCACACCGGCATCGGCCAACAGGCGCAGCACCGTCGCATCGATCGCGTCGAGCAGGGACAGGATCGATCCTTCGAAGGTAGCGCGCTCGACCAGCAGGGTCTCCGCCGGCGCCAGGCGCTCCAGTTCCAGCGCTACCTGCTCATGAGCGGACAGTGCGATCTTCGCGCCTTCGACCTGCATCGCCAGCCAGTGGCCGGCGCGATCAATGATCAGGTGCTGCAGGCGCACCAGTTTGGCCGGCTCGCGCGCGTCGCGCACCAGGTCGTCGAGCTGGGCGATGCTCTTGCGGGTATAGGCCTGGTTGATCGTGTGCCAGGTCGCGAGATTGAAATAATAGCTCGACGGGATCTCGGCGCCCGAGCGCAGCGCGCTCTGGTAGCCCAGCAGCGGCATCACCGAGGCCAGGCTCAGGTATTTGTCGAAGTCGGTGCCGCCGATGTGTACGCCGCCGGTGGCGAGAATGTCGTCGCGCCGCTCGGGTTTACCGGCGCGGCCGGGCCCCAGGCGCACCAGCGAGAAGTCCGAGGTGCCGCCGCCGATGTCGGCGATCAGGACCAGTTCCTCGCGGTCGATCTGAGACTCGTAGTCAAACGCGGCGGCGATCGGCTCGTATTGAAAGGCCACTTCGCGAAAACCCACCTTGCGCGCCACCTCCGCCAGCGTGTCCTCGGCCAGTTGGTCGGCGGCCGGATTGTCGTCGATGAAGAACACCGGACGCCCGAAGACGGCGCGATCGAAGCCGCGCCCCGCCTGGGCTTCGGCGCGGCGCTTGACCTCGCCGATGAACTGGGCCAGCAGCAGCCGGAACGGCAGCGCGCGCCCGCCCACTTCGGTCTGGCCATCCATCAGGCTGGTGCCGAGCAGGCTTTTCAGGGAGCGCATCAGGCGCCCTTCGTAGCCGGCCAGGTAGTCGGCCAGCGCGGCGCGGCCGTAACGCACCTCGTCGTCGTCGGCATTGAAGAAGACCACAGAGGGCAGCGTGGCCTTGCCATCCTCGAGCGTCAGCAGCGCGCTCGCTCCCTGCGTGGCCTGGCCCGGTACTGCATGATTCTCTGGCCTGATCCAGCCTACCGTGGAATTGGACGTACCGAAGTCGACGCCGCAAGCGTTCGTCATGTCTGCCTTTGTCGAGGACGCGTTTTGAAGGGGCGAGATCTTACCAGAAATGAGCTCGCCTGGCGACGGCTGGCTTGCCGCCGTTGCGCGCGGCATACGGGCGCGCCCTCTCCTATAATGAACCGACACCCCGCCTGTCCGAGTCCCCAGCCATGGCGCATACCTGGATCCTGAAGCGCAACTGCTCGCTGACGCCGCGCCAGTCGGCCGCCGCCTACGTGCTTCTGTGCACCGGCTCCTTCGGCATCGCCCTGTTCTTCCTGCTGCAGGGCTACTGGATCGTGCTCGCCTTTGCCCTGCTCGAGATGCTGGCCGTCGGCTGCGCCCTGCTCCACTATGCGCGCCACGCGCTGGACGTCGAACGGATCGCCCTCACCGAGCGCATGCTCATCATCGAGCGCATCGACGCCGGGCGCCGCAGCCAGTTCCGGCTCGACCCCGTGCGCACCCGCGTCGGCCCGCCCCTGCCGCGCAAGCGCAAACTGATCCTGCTCGAGTCGCCCGGCGCCAGCATCGAGGTCGGCAGCTATGTCTCCGAACCGATCCGCCAGCAGGTGGCGCAGGAACTGGCGCGGGCCATGCATGCCCACCCTGCCCGCCTTCGTTGAAATGTTGTCTTCTATGTAAGTTTGTTCTTACACGAACGCGGCTACGCGACCGATTGGTATTTTCTATCGCATTTAGCATAATCCCAGACCGGATATGCTAAGGATTAATATTTCCTAGGCAACAACAGAGAAAAGACTGATTGCGCAACTAACATGAAAACAGAACCGCACCAGACAGCAAAGCATGGCCACCTCGTCATCATCGGCGGCCACGAAGACCGTCAATACGGCAAGGAGATCCTGGCCCGCTTCATCGAACTCTCGGGCGGCGCGAGCGCCCGCATCGTCGTGATCACCGCCGCCAGCAAGGTGGCCGACGAGATGTGGGGCATCTACGACCAGGCCTTCGGCGACCTCGGCGTGCACCAGGTCAAGCACCTCGTGCTCGAATCGCGCCAGGACGCGAACGACGAGGAGAAGGTGCGCATGGTGGCCGAAGCCGACGGCATCTTCATGACCGGGGGCGACCAGAAGCGGCTGCTGGCCATCATCGGCGGCACCGCCCTCGACGCCGAAATGCACACCGCCCTCAAAGTGCGCGGCGCCTGCATCGCGGGCACCAGCGCGGGCGCTTCCGCCATGTCGGGCCACATGCTGGCCCAGGGCAAGACCGACCTGCTGCCGGCCAAAGGCGCGGTCAGCCTGGCTGCCGGCCTGGGCTTTTTGCACCGCGTCGTCATCGATCAGCACTTCTCGGAGCGGCAGCGCCTGTCGCGATTGTTGTCCGTCGTGGCGCAGAACCCCTATTTGCAAGGCATCGGCATCGACGAGGACACGGCCCTGGTGGTCGAGCGCGGCCGCGGCATCGAAGTGCTGGGCGAAGGCTCGGTCACGATCGTCGACGGCCGATCGATGGACACCAACATGGCCGACATCGCCGAGCGCGACACGCCGGAACTGATCGACGTGCGCCTGCACCTGCTGCCGGCAGGCAGCCGCTTCTACCTGCCGACGGACGGCGAACCGGCCAAGCCGATGTCGCCCTCGCTGCGCGATTTTTTAGAAAATGTGACGAAACGGAACCCGATCTCATGAGAATCACCGAAAAACGCTTCCTGCGCGGCCCCAACCTGTACAGCCCCACCCCTTGCCTGATGGCCGTCGTCGATGCGGTCGGCCTGGAGATCGCGCCCGGCTTTGGCGCACGCCTGCTGGCGCTGCTGCCCGAACTGGCGCCCGAGGTCTCGGCACGCATGGCCAGCCTGGCCTGCCTGGCCGACGCCGTCGAACCGGTCGTGATGGAACTCCAGCGCCTGGCCGGCGCACCGGCCGGCTTCAGCCAGACCCTGGACGTGGCGCGCAAGCATGACGCACGCCGCGCCGTCTGCGGCTACCGCACCGAGCAGGTCGCGCGCCAGGCGCTGGACGTGGCGATGAACATGCTGCGCGCGCTGGCCGCCGGCGAAGCCTACGACCTGGCCGCCAGCCTCAAAGACTTGCACGAGACCGCCGAAGACTATGCGATCGGCACCAGCACCGCCGCCGTGGTGAACGCGGCCATCAAGCGCGGCATCCCGAGCCTGCGCATCACGGACGAGGCGAACCTGTTCCAGCTCGGCTGGGGCTCGAAACAGAAACGCCTGCAGGCGACCATTACCGGCGCGACCAATTCGATCGCGGTCGGCATCGCCAGCGACAAGCAGCTGACCAAGACCCTGCTCGAGCAGGCCGGCGTGCCGGTCCCGGGCGGTTCCACCGTGACCACCCTGGAGGACGCGCAGCGTGTCGCGCGCCGCATCAAGGGCCCGGCCACCATCAAGCCGCTCGACGCCAACCAGGGTAAAGGCGTCACCACTACCTGCACCACGCCGGACGAGGTCGCGTGCGCCTTCGAGCACGCCCGCAAATACGGCCGCCACGTGATCGTCGAGGAATTCCTGGCCGGGCGCGACTACCGCGTGCTCGTCACCGGTAACAAGATCGCCGCTGCGTCCTGGCGCCGTCCGCCTTGCGTGACTGGCGATGGCCGCTCCACCGTACGCGAACTGGTCGACGTCGAAAACCGCAACCCGGCGCGTGGCGACGGCCACACGAATATCCTCACCAAAATCCCGATGGACGACCTGGCCGCGCAGACGCTGGCGAAACAGGGCTTTGGTGTCGAGTCGATCGTCCCTGCAGGCATCACCGTCGACCTGCGCGGCAATGCCAACCTCTCGACCGGCGGCACCGCCGAAGACGTGACCGACTTGCTGCCGGAAGAAACGCGCGAGATCTGCATCCGCGCCGCACGCACCATCGGCCTGGACGTGGCCGGCATCGACGTCATCTGCCAGGACATCGCCCAGCCCCTGCGCGAACAACAGGGCGGCATCATCGAAGTCAATGCCGCACCGGGCATCCGCATGCACCAGTACCCGAGCCGCGGCACGCCGCGCGATGCGGGCGATGCGATCGTCGAGGCCCTGTTCGGCCAGGACGACGGCCGCATCCCGGTGATTGCGGTGACCGGCACCAACGGCAAGACCACGACCTCGCTCTTGATTGCGCACACGGCGCGCCTGGCGGGCCTGCGCACGGGCGTCACCACCACCGAAGGCGTGTACGTCGACGGCCAGCTGACCATGAAGGGCGACTGCACCGGCTACCGCTCGGCGCGCAGCATTCTCACGTCGCCCGACGTCGATTTCGCCGTGCTGGAAACGGCGCGCGGCGGCATCCTGAAGCGCGGCCTGGCGTACGACCGCTGCGACGTCTCGGTGGTGCTGAATGTCTCCTCCGACCACCTGGGCCTGGACGGCGTCGACACCGTCGAGGAACTCGCGCGCGTGAAAGCCGTCGTCGCCCAGCGCGCCTCGCGCGCCGTGGTCCTGAATGCCGAAGACGATTATTGCGTGGCCATGGCCAAGGAGCTGCAGGAGCAGGTCGAAGTGCTGTACTTCGCGCTGGACGCCGACAATCCGGTCCTGCTGCGCCACCTGGAGCGCGGCGGACGCGGCGTCTACCTGGAAGACAACACGGTCGTGCTGGCCACCGGCGCGCGCCACGAAGCGCTGGCCGACGTGCGCCAGATGCCGGTCACCCTGAACGGCTGCGCGCGCTACAACATCGCCAACGCCCTGGCCGCCACCGCTGCACTTGCCGCCACCGGCTTCGGCAATGCCGAAATCGTCACCGGCATGCGTTCGTTCGTTTCCGACAGCAAGCACAATCCACTGCGCTCGAACCTGTTCGACGTCGAGGGCGTGACCGTGATCGTCGACTACGCCCACAACTGCGCAGCCTACGCCGCGCTGTCGGAAACGGCGCGCGCGATGACGCCGGGCCGCGTGGTCGGCGTGGTTGCGGCTCCGGGCGACCGGCGCGACGCCGACCTGGTCGACATCGGGCGCACCTGCGCCGCCGGCTTCGACGAGTTGGTGGTCTACGAAACGACGAACCGCGGCCGTGCCGATGGCGAAACCGCCGCCCTGCTGGCGCAGGGAGCGCGCCTGGGCCGCATCGCCGCCGACAAGCTGGCGCTCGAGCTGAACGTGCATGCCGCGATCCGCCACGGCCTGTCCCTTTGCCAGCCGGGTGACGTGCTCGTTTTCGGCTGCGGCTCCTCGATCTCGGAACTGACCGAAGCGCTGCGCCCGACCAAACCCGAGATCGCCCAGCGGATCGAGGCTGAAGCCGTGTAACTCAGGCGCGCGCACGAAAAAAACGGCCCTCGCGGGCCGTTTTCCGTAGGGTGTGTAAAGGCAAAGTTGAAATGTCCGCTTTCAGCAAAGTTGAAATGTCCGCTTTTTCAGGTGTTGAACATGGAGCTGAGCGGCCCCTTTCTTTGCTGCTGACACGCCTTTCGTAACGATGGCGGCTGGCTGATCGGCACGATAGGTACGGTTGCGCGACTTTTTGTCGAGCAGTGCGTGCAGGGTCTTGCTGTCGATGTCGTTCCGATTTTCCCGACGCGGCAGTGCCAGGCTGGTATGGGTAAATAGCTGACCGTTTGCCCGCAGCTCCACACGGCCATCGGTGTAGGTATGGATGGCAACAGCTTGGCCAATCAGACTTCGGGCTCTGGGGGTATCGTCCAGCCGGTGCTGTACGGTGGCCTGTTGCAGGGTCAGTTGGGTGCTCAGTTTGCGTGTCTCGCAAAAGCTCAGGATGCGCTCCAGGTTTTCGCCGGCTTGCAACGGCGTATGCAGGTCAAGCGGATTGCTTGGCACACGGGCAAACCGGGCGTTGTAACGTGCAGCGTAATCGTTACACCAGGCATTGGCGGTCGCGATATCGCTGATTCCTTCAAGCCTCAGATGTTTTACCAAGCGGTCCTGCAAGGTACGGTTGGCTCGTTCTACACGGCCTTTTGCTTGCGGTGAGTTAGCGCAGATTAGTTCGATTCCGAGTTCATCCATGGCACGTTGAAACTGGGTGCAGGTTCGGCTCGTCGCTATTGCCGAGCGAAACACGGCAGCGCGGTCGGAGTACAACGCCTGGGGCTTGCCGTGTTGTTCGACGTAGCGCTGCGTGGCCTCGAAATAGCTGGCCGTTGATTCACTCGGGGCGAAGTGCAGCTGCAGCAGCTTTCCGGTTGCATCGTCGATGTAGACGAGCAGTGCGCAAGCGTCTCCACGTCGCTCGAACCAGTGATGGCGGCTGCCGTCGATCTGGACCAGTTCACCGAAACAGGCGCGCCGCTCGCGCGGCTGGTGCAGCGCAGCCATCCGCGCGGTCTTTGGGATCCACAATCCCGCCTCGATCATCAGGCCACGCAGCGTTTCTTTTGACACGATGACGCCGTGCCGATCCCGCAGCTGCTCGCACGCCAATGTTGGGCCAAAATCGGCGTAATGGTCGCGTACCAGTTGTAGGGCTGCCTTGGCCAGGCCCGGCCCGAGCTGGTTGTTGCTCAGCTTGCCTCGCTTGCCAGAAATCATGGCGCCTACGCCATCCTCTGCAAACCGCTTGATCAGGCGCCGCACCTGCCGGGTCGTTATTTGAAGCCGTTTCGCCGCAATCGTTGCCTTGACCTCGCCACGGGCACACGCCCCCACGAGTTCAGCCCGCTCTAGCTCCTGCATCGTAATGCTCCCGATTTTGCTCACGCTCGACTCCAAACGATTCGGAATCGACAGCATGAACTATCTAGCAAAAGCGGACATTTCAACTTTGCTAGAAGCGGACATTACAACTTTGCTCTTACAGGGTGGGCACTCCGTGCCCACGCGGTCTCACCAGTCGATTCATCGGCGATCAGGCCTTGGCCTTGCGCGGCAGCAGTCGCGTAATAACCTTGACCGCCACCAGCAAGATAATGCCGGCAAGGACACCCGCCAGCGTGCCGACCAGCGTCGGCGTAATCGCACCCAGCACCCCGCCCGCGCCGGGAACGCCACGCGCCGCCTCCGCCGCGCGCTCGGACAAATGGTGCAGCGGCGCAAACCCGTGGCTCAGGATGCCGCCGCCCACCATGAACATGGCGATGGTGCCGATGATCGTCAGCGCTCGCATCAGCTTGGGCGCGGCCGCCAGCAGGAAACTCCCCAAGCCGCGCGCCAGTGGCCGGCGCCGCCTGCTCAGGCGCAGGCCAAGGTCATCGAGTTTCACGATGCCAGCCACGATCCCGTACACCGCCACCGTCATCGCCACCGCAATGGTCGCCAGCACCATCGACCTTTGCATGAGCGGCAATGCGGCGGCAACGCCAAGCGTGATGACGATGATTTCGGCCGACAGGATGAAATCGGTGCGGATCGCACCCTTGATCTTTTCTTTTTCCAGCGCCACCAGGTCGACCGCCGGGTCGGCCAGGGCACTGGCCAGTTCGGCGTCGTGGGCGGCGTCCTCTTCCGGGCTGTGGAGAAATTTGTGCGCCAGCTTCTCGACACCCTCGTAGCACAGGAAAGCGCCGCCAAGCATCAAGAGCGGCGTGATCGCCCACGGGGCGACGAAGGAAATCCCAAGCGCCGACGGCACCAGGATCGCCTTGTTGACCAGCGATCCCTTGGCCACCGCCCAGACTACGGGCAGCTCGCGGTCCGGATCGACCCCGGCCACCTGCTGGGCGTTGAGGGCAAGGTCGTCGCCGAGCACGCCGGCGGTTTGTTTTGCCGCCACCTTGCTCATCAGCGCAACGTCGTCGAGCCCCGCTGCGATATCGTCCATCAATGCCAGCAAGCTCACCGCATACATGCTGTCTCTCCCGCAATTGGGTAGCGATCATTCTACCCATGCACGGAGCAGCCCCTGCACACCTTTCACTGCCGACATTCGTGTTCGCGGCGCAGTTCGCCTGAAACGGAAGCGCTTACACCGTCTGCGCCTCGATCCGGTCGGCACTCTCCGGATCGTCCACCCGCAGCGCATCGATGAAGGTTTTCAGCGAGGAGCCGCAGGCAAACACCAGCACATCCCCCGCGCGGCAGAGCGACAGGCCCAGGCGGATCGCCTTGTCGACTTCGATCTCGCGGTGCGTCGTGTCGGACGGCCCGACGACCTTTTCGATGCCCTCGATGATCAGGTCGACCGCGCCCCCCACTTCCCGGCCGCGGCTTTGCGATTCGTACACCACCAGCTCGTCGAAACGCTCGCCGCAGACTTCCCCGATCTGCACCAGGTCGCTGTCGCGGCGGTCGCCCGGCGCAGTGACGATGCCCACCAGCTGGCCCGGCAGCAGCGCGCGCGCCATTTCAGCCAGGGCCGCGTAGGCCGCCGGGTTGTGGGCGTAGTCGACGATCACCGTCACGCCGCGCACGTCGAAGACATTGGTGCGCAGTGGATTGGTCTTGCAGTCCGAGACGAAGGTCGACAGGCCGTCGGCAATCTGCAGGTTGGAAAAGCCCGAGGCCATCAGCGCCGCCGATGCGGCCAGCGCATTGGCGATGTTGTAGCGCGCCCGTCCGCCGAAAGTCGATGGCATCGCCTCGACCCGCATCAGTTCCTGGTGCAGGGTGCCGTCGGCGATGACGATGGCATTGTCCTGCAGGTAGGCGCCGCGTCCGCCGTCTTCCAGGTGCTGCAGAAGAATCGGGTTCTCGGCGTCCATCGCGAAATAGATGATTTCCGCGTCCGGCTTGGCACGGCGCGCCATCGCGACGCAAAGCGCGTCTTCCGCATTCAGGACCACCGCTTTCGCCGCCGAGCAGGCGACCACCGCCTTCACCTGGGCCAGGTCTTCGATCGTGTCGACCCCGTCCAGCCCCAGGTGGTCGCCGGCGACGTTGAGCACGACCCCAACGTCGCACTGGTCGAACGCCAAGCCACGTTTCAGGATGCCGCCGCGCGCCGTTTCCAGCACGGCGAAGTCGACGTCGGGCGCCGAGAGCACCGTGCGCGCCGACCAGTAGCCGGTGCAGTCGCCCTTGACCAGGCGCTTGCCGTTCACAAACACCCCTTCGGTCGTGGTGACGCCGGTGCCCAGGCCCGCGACGCGCGCGGTGTGCCCGATCATCAGCGAGGTCGTGGTCTTGCCGTTGGTGCCGGTGACGGCGACCACCGGGATACGGCCGTTCGACTGGCCCATCAAGCCGTCGACGATGGCCTCGCCCGCGTCGCGCGGTTCGCCTGCGCTCGGATGCTGGTGCATGCGGATGCCGGGCGCGGCGTTCACCTCAATCACCGCCCCGCCCTGCTCGTCGAGCGGCACCGAGATGTCCCGGCAGACGATGTCGATGCCGGCCACGTCCAGGCCGATCTTGCTGGCGGCGCGCACGCACAGGGCGCGCGTGATTTCCGGCAGCAGGTCGGTCACGTCTTCGGCGGTGCCGCCGGTCGACAGGTTGGCGTTGCTGCGCAGTTCAACGCAGCTACCTTCCGCCGGCACCGAATCGGGCGCATGGCCCTGGCGGCGCAGCATGTCTTCGGCGTGCGCGTCGAGCGCCAGGCGGGTGAGCACATTGCTGTGGCCCGCGCCGCGCGCCGGGTTCTGGTTTTCGATCTCGACCAGTTCCGTGATGGTCGACACGCCGTCGCCCATCACATGGGCGGGACGGCGGAAGGAGGCGGCGGCAATGCGCCCGCCCGCCACCAGCACGCGGTAGTCGCGCCCTTCGACGAAGCGCTCGACGATGATGCGGCGCCCGTACTGGCGTGCGAAATCGAAAGCGGTGGCTACTTCCTCGGGGGTCGCGCATTTGGTGGTGACGCCCTTGCCCTGGTTGCCGTCGAGCGGTTTCAGGGTGACCGGCACGCGCAGGCGGCGCGCGATGCGCTGGGCTTCTTCAACGCTGGTGACGGTGCCGCCTTCCGGCACCGGTACGCCCGCCTCCATCAGGAGCGCCTTGGTCAGCTGCTTGTCGCTGGCGATCTTCACGGCGACATAGCTGGTGTCGCCGGTGGTGGTGGCCTGCAGGCGCTTTTGCTTCGAGCCCCAGCCGAGCTGGAACAGGTTCGCTTCATCGGTGATGCGCGAATACGGGATGCCGCGCTCGTGGGCGGCGGCCAGCACGGCCGCGGTGCTGGTGCCGATCGAATAGCGCGAGGCGAGCGCGCGCAGCTCCTTCATGCGCGGCTCGACTTCGAAGGCGTCGCCGTTCGCCAGCGCCGTGACCAGGTCGACGGCCAGCTGGAAGGCGGGTTCGGCCAGCTTCTCGATCGCATACTGCACGACCACGCGGTACTGGCCCGGACGCCCGGCTGCCGGGCGCGTGCGGCCGTAGCCGACCGTGGGGCCGGCCATCGACTGCAGGGTCAATGTGACGTGTTCGACCACGCGCGCCAGATAGGTGCCGGCGCGCAGGCGCTGGGCGAAGCCGCCCGGCTGGCCGAGCGGCACCAGCTGCTCGTTCAGCGCCGGCAGGGTCGCCAGCAGCGCCTCGTTGAAGCCCGGGATGTCCTTCGAGGAGATGCCGTACAGGTCTTCCAGGTCGATGACGCTGAGCAGGCAGGGGGTATCGGCGTGGACGTTGGGTCCGCGCAGGAAGCGTTGTTCGAGGATATGCACGTAATGGTCCCTGTTGTTGGATTTTTTATTAGACGGGCGCCGCTATCCCGGAGATAGCGGCGCCCGGTTAAAACGTGGTACGGCGGTTCAGGTGTCGAGCAGCTGGGTGTACATGCGGGTCGCCATCAGGCCGGCCGCGCTGTGGTGGTGCGAGGGCGTCATGAGCTCCAGCAGCAGGGTCATCGCCTCGCCCTTGCCGCTGGCGGATGCGACGCGTTGCTCGAGCAGGGCCAGTTCGTTCTCGCTGCCGCTGTCGCGCGCCGCGCGGCGGCGGATCAGGCCGCGCTCGGGGAAGTTGCTGCTGCGCTCGGCGTGCCCGCCCAGGTTGTCGAGCGTGCGCTGGCGTGCGCGCCAGGTCAATGCGCGTTCCTCTTTCACCGTGCTGCCCGGGGCGCTGACGATCCAGTCGCGCAGCACCTGTTGTTCGTAGGCTGAGAAAACCCCGAACATTTCGGCGCGCTCGCCTTCGATCAGGCGCCAGAAGCGGCTGTGTTCGACCTCTTCGCCACGCTTGATCCAGCCGGCCGTCTCCAGCGCCGCCAGGAAGCCAGGGATCTGGCCCGGCTCGCCCAGCCACTCGTTGACCGAGCGGCCCGCGACGCGGCAGTAATCGGAGTGCATGTTCTTGCCGACGACGCTTTTCTGCGCCAGGATGGTCACCAGCTCGTCCTGCAGGTCGAAGTCCGCGATCACCGAATTGGTGCTCGCACCGAGTTCGTTCAGGCGGTAGCCGTCCAGCACGCGCCGGTAGAAGGCGGCGCGGTCGCCCACGCGCGGCATCAGGTCGAGCAGGGCCTGGACCGCCTTTTGCGCATGGCCCGTAGCCGCGTTGTCGACCGTGACGTGCAGCGTGAAGTAATACGGATCGATGCCGAATTCGTTCAATTCATAGGACGTGATCAGGAGGTGCAGCGGCAGCTGCTCGTAGCCGAGGTTGAAACCGATTACCTCGGGCAGGAAGCGGTCGGCGTTCTGGCCCAGGGCCAGCTGGATCGCGCCCTGCACGAAATGGTCGTCGCTGAGCTGCTCCCAGTTGTCGATGCCGTGGGTGGCCAGCAGCTTGCGGTAGATGGTGACGTGGTTCTTGTCCGGCACGCCCTCGCCCAGCTCTTCGAGATAGGTCTTGATCAGCGGGTGGAAGTCCGGGCTGTCCCAGTGCCTGAGCATGCCGTACAGCCAGGAACCGTCGACCAGCTTGGTCGGCGCGGCCGACTTGATGAAGTTCAGCGCGTGCGCCTTGTTATGGAAGTAGCGGCGCGGGGCCCCGCCCTTGCGCGCGGCCAGGTATTCGCGGTACTGGATGCCCACCGCCTCGCTGCGTGCTTCTATCCAGGCCGGCAACTGGGCCAGGGTCGGCGGCAGGTCGGCCGGAATGTCCTGCACGGCGGCGATCTGGTCGCGCAGGAAAGCTTCGCCTTCGCGCGCATGGTGCAGAGGATCGGCGTACTGGGCGAAATACAGGTCCTGGGCACGCGTGCTTGGTGCCGCCGGGCTGCGCTGCACCTGAGCGGAATTGGAAACTTCGGTAACGAGCGATGGCATCATAAACTTTTGTTCACAATCTTGTTGAATGATCACCGGAATTATCCGGGCTGAACTATGCAGCGCACATCGGCACGCACCCCCCATCGCTGTAAGACAGAACTTACAAAGATGTAAATTTGTTCACATTCGGTGCAGTTCGACGGCGTTTCAGGGCATATCGCCGAGACAAATGCCCAATTCGCGTGCAGTGGCGACCGTATCGCCGTCGACCGGCACCAGGCGGGTGCGCCCCGCCACCGCGGCCAAAGGCACCAGCTCGATCGCCTGCGGCCCCAGCGCGACCATGACGCCGCGCTCGCCGCTGGCCAGCGCGCGCACGGCCGCCGCTCCGAAACGCGCCGCGATGACCCGGTCGAAGCTTGAGGGACTGCCGCCGCGCAGAAGGTGGCCGAGCACGACGTTGCGGCATTCCTTGCCGGTGGCAAGCGCAAGCTGGTCTTCCAGGCGCGCCGCGATACCGCCGAGGCGCTCGGCCTTGCCGACCTCGGCCCCGGCCTGCACGGCCCGTTCCCCATCCTTCGCCCGCGCGCCTTCGGCCACCACCACGACGGCATGGTGGTGGCCGCACGCGTCGCGGCGCGCGATCGCCGCGCGCACAAGCTCGAGGTCGTACGGGATTTCCGGGATCAGGATCGCATGCGCCCCGCCGGCGATGCCCGCGTGCAGGGCGATCCAGCCGGCATAGCGGCCCATGACTTCGACCAGCATCACCCGGTGCTGGCTGTGCGCGGTGGTGTGCAGGCGGTCGATGCAGTCGCTGGCAAAGCCGACGGCCGTGTCGAAGCCGAAGGTGAAGAAGGTGCGGTCGAGGTCGTTGTCGATGGTTTTCGGCACCCCGACCACGCGCAGGCCTTGCGCATGCAGGGCCTGGGCGATACCCATCGAGCCGTCGCCGCCGACGATGACGAGTGCGTCGAGGCCGCGCGCGCGGCACAGAGCAACCACTTCCGCGCTGCGGTCCTGCTCGACCAGGCTGCCATCAAAGGCGCGGACCGGGTAATGCAGCGGATTGCCGCGGTTGGTGCTGCCGAGGATGGTGCCGCCGAGGTGGCCGATGGCCTGCACGTCCTCAATCAGCAGGCGCTGCACCGGCTGGCCGGCGCAGCTGTCGGGCGCGAGCAGGCCATTGAAGCCGTCGCGGATGCCGTGGCATTCCCAGTTCATCCGGCTTGCGGCCAGCACGACGGCGCGGATCACGCCGTTCAGGCCGGGCGCGTCGCCGCCACCGGTAAGCAGGCCGATGCGGCGGATGGCTGATGGATTGCTGTCTGTCTGGCCTACGCTCACGATGCCCCCCTTGCCGGCACGGCCGGCATTCAAGCGCACATGATGGCCGCGCGGGCAGCGCCGCGGCGCACGCCTCCGGGTGCAAAGCCAACGTTTTTGGCGTGTGAGCATCTCGCGCGCGGCCACACGGCCTGGCCGAGCGGCAGTCGGCGCGCAGGCGTAGGATGTCCATGACAGCTGCGACGGGGATGCGCGATGACAGAATCGGACGTATTGATCGTGGGCGCCGGCCCGAGCGGGCTGGTGCTGGCCCTGTGGCTGACCTCTTTCGGCGTGAAGGTGCGCATCGTCGACGCGGCAAGCGGCCCCGGCACCACCTCGCGCGCGCTGGC
This sequence comes from Massilia sp. FBCC-B171, assembly GCF_059134155.1. NCBI lineage: Bacteria > Pseudomonadati > Pseudomonadota > Betaproteobacteria > Burkholderiales > Oxalobacteraceae > Massilia > Massilia sp. FBCC-B171. The sequence goes on from NZ_CP101443.1 coordinate 2,875,048, forward strand.
GGTGCAGGCGCGCACGCTCGAACTCTACCGCCAGCTCGACCTGGCGCAGCCGGTGATCGAGGACGGCCATCCGATCCAGTTCTTCAACGTCTGGGCCGAGGGCGAGCACCGCGGGCGTATTCCGCTGCGCGCCATCGGCACGGGCCTGACCCCCTGCCCTTTCTTCCACATCTATCCGCAGGACCGCCATGAGCGGCTGCTGGTCGAGCGCCTGGCGGCGGTTGGCGTCGAGGTCGAGCGCAACCTGACCTTGAGCGGTTTCGACGAGCACAGCGACCACGTTCTCGCCCGGCTGATCGACGCGAACGGCCGTGAATCGCAGTGCGCCGCGCGCTGGCTGGCCGGCTGCGACGGCGCGCGCTCGGCGGTGAGGAATGCGATCGGCGTGGGTTTTCCGGGCGGCACCTATCGCCAGGTCTTCTATGTGGCCGACATCGAGGGCGACAGCCCGGCCCTGAACGGCGAACTGAACCTCGACCTGGACGAATCGGACATCCTGGCCGTGTTCGCCACCGCCCCGCGCGGGCGCGGGCGGCTGGTGGGCACGGTGCGCGACGAACGGGCCGAGCGCGCCGAGACCCTGCAGTTTTCCGACGTCAGCCAGCGCGCGATCGACAACCTGATGATCAGCGTGCACATGGTGAACTGGTTTTCGACCTACCGCGTGCACCATCGCGTGGCCGATCATTTCCGGCAAGGCCATGCCTTCCTGGTCGGCGACGCCGGCCACATCCATAGTCCGGCCGGCGGCCAGGGCATGAACACCGGCATCGGCGACGCCATCAACCTGGCCTGGAAACTGGCCGCCGTCATCCAGGGTCAGGCGCCCGAGGGCCTGCTCGACAGCTACGAGGCCGAACGCCTGCCTTTCGCGCGGCGCCTGGTCGAGACGACCGACCGCGCCTTCAGCTTCCTGACGGCCGACGGTCCCGTGGCCGAGATCGTGCGCACGGGGATCGTGCCGCGGCTCATGCCATTGATCGGCAAGCTGCCTGTCGCGCGCGAATACCTGTTCCGCACGATTTCGCAGACCGTGCTGCACTACCGCCATGCGCCGCTCAACAGCGGCCATGCCGGCAAGGTGCACGGCGGCGACCGCCTGCCCTGGGTACGCTACCCGCACGGCGACAATTTCGCGCCCCTGCCGAAGCCGGGCTGGCAGGTACACGTCTACGGCAGCGCCCGGCCTGACCTGATCGCCTGGTGCGCGCTGCACGGCATCGCGCTGCGCGTGTTCGACTGGCAAGCCGAATGCGCGGCGGCCGGACTGGCGCACGACGCCGTTTATCTGCTGCGGCCGGACAGCTATGTCGGCCTGGCCGCGTCCGGCCTCGCGGCCGGGCCGCCCTCGCCGGATGTGCTCGACAGCTACATGCGCGCGAATGCGCTGCGCCTGTAGCGGCGCCTCAGTACTTCTTGCCGCCGCCCGAGACCTTGTTTTCGGTCGCCCAGGCGCGGCGCTTCGCTTCCGCCGGCGGCGTGCCGCGCTTTTCGTAGCCCTCTTCGATGTGCTTGGCCTGGCGCTTCTGCTTGTCGGTGTACGAGGAATTATCTCCCTGCGACATGGTTCGTCCTCCTGAAGAAAATGGCGTGTGTTGTTACGTTAGCACCAGCGCCGGGGGCGGTGCGCACGCTAGCGGCATCCCGAGAGTTAACGCCCGGCAAAGCTGCGCCGCCTCAGCTGTTTTGCGGCGATCATGGAATCAAGCCTGATCAGATTCTCCACCATTTATTGGAGCACCATGGAACTCACCGTCAACAACAGCACCACCGCCTCCACCCTCGTCACGGTCTTTGCCGAGATGGAGGGCGGACGCTACGTCGCCAAGGTCATGCCCGAGACCGATGTGCCGTACACGCCCTATTTCGAGAACGAACTCGACCAGGTGATCGTGTATATCGCACCTAGCGAAGAGGAGCTGCAGGCGATACTCGCGGCGCTCAACGAGCGGCGGCTGGCGTTTGGGGATTTGCAGAATTATGGTGCGGCGGGTGGCGGGACGTCGGTGATTCCGGTGTAGGCCGGGATCGAACAGCTTTACCCTGTTCTCGTAGGGGGGCACCCTGTGCCCACGCGGAACGTGATGTCATCGGCGGCGGTTTTTCATGTCGCGATTACGCGCCATTCGAGGAGCCAACATGACTCGGCGTTTCGCGTGGGCACAGAGTACCCACCCTACGGTGCGCTGGCCTTAACGGTGTTTGTAGGCAGTGCCCGTACGGACCGGCAGCGGCGCCTTTTCTATGCGGGTGACCAGCACGCAGGCGATGCGCCGGTCTTGCACTTCGGCCACCTCGAAACTCAGGTCGTCGACCACGATGCGCTCGCCCACCGTCGGCAGGCTGCCGAAGCGCTCGAGCATGAAGCCGGCCATCGAGCTGTAGTCGTCGCTTTCGCTCACCAGCGAATCGAGCCCCAGTTCCTGCTCCACATAATGCAGGTCGGCCGCGCCGTCGATGCGCCAGCAGCCCGGGCTCTCCTGCACCACGGCCGGCTGTTCGTCTTCGTCCGGGAATTCACCGGCAATCGCTTCCAGGATATCGATCGGCGTCACCAGGCCCTGCAGCGTGCCGTACTCGTCGGCGATCAGCACCAGCTGCCCGTGCGAGCGCTTCAGGGTTTCCATCACTTTCAGCACGTCGCCGGTCTCGGGCATGATGATGGGCGTCCTCACGTGGGCCGGGTCGATCCGCCCGCTGGTGGCCAGGTCGGCCATCAGGTCGCGTGCACGCACCACGCCGATGATTTCGTCGAGTTCACCCTTGCAGACGGGGAAAAAGCTGTGCGGCGTCTCCATGATCTGGCCGCGGATCACCTCGGCGCTGGCATCGATGTCGATCCAGGAGATGTCCGAGCGGTTCGTCATGATCGAGCGGATCGAGCGCTGCGACAGGTTCAGCACGCCGCTGACCATGTTGCGCTCGGCTGGTTCAAATGCTTGCAGCTCCCTTGGCGCTGGCGCTGCCGCGGTGCCCGCCGCGCTCTGCTCAGCTTTTCCGCCCAGCATGCGCAGGATGGCGTCGGCCGTGCGTTCGCGCAGCGGCAGGCGGGCTTCTTCGCGCGCCACATTGCGCCCGGCCAGCTGGTTCAGGGCTTCGATCGCGACCGAGAAACCGATCGCTGCGTAAAGGTAGCTCTTGGGAATGCTGAAGCCAAAGCCTTCGGCGATCAGGGCCAGGCCGATCATGAGCAGGAAGCTCAGGCAGAGCACCACCACGGTCGGGTGGGCGTTGACAAAACGGGTCAGGGTTTTCGAGGCGAACAGCATCACGCCCATCGAGACCACGACGGCGGCCATCATGACCCAGAGTTCGTCGACCATGCCGACCGCCGTGATCACCGAGTCGAGCGAAAAGACGGCGTCGAGCGCGATGATCTGGGCCACGACGATGCCGAAACTTGCGTACTCGACGACGCCGCCGCGGTGCGCCGTCTTGCCCTCGGTCCGCTCGTGCAATTCCATGGTCGCCTTGAACAGCAGGAACAGGCCGCCCAGCAGCAAAATCAGGTCGCGCCCCGACAAGGCCAGGCTGGCGAGCGAAAACAGCGGCTCGGTCAGCGTGACGATCCAGGAAATCATGGTCAACAGGCCAACGCGCATCAGCATCGCCAGCGACAGGCCGAGCAGGCGCGCGCGGTCGCGCTGTTCTGGCGGCAGCTTGTCGGCCAGGATGGCGATGAAGATCAGGTTATCGATGCCGAGAACGATCTCGAGCACAACGAGGGTCGAGAAGCCTATCCAGATGTTCGGGTCAAGCACCCATTCCATGGCCGGTCTCGCCTTTACGATGCGGTGTCATGCAACACGGCGCCGGTGCGCATTGCGGCACCGGCGCCGTTGTACCTGCAGCTTACACGTAGGCCGGCATCTTCGGCAGCAGCTTGTCGAGCGTGATCGGATAATCGCGCACGCGCACCCCGGTGGCATTGTAGATCGCGTTCGCCACCGCCGCCGCCACGCCGCAGATGCCCAATTCACCCACGCCCTTGGCCTTCATCGGCGAACTGGTCGGATCGGTCTCGTCGAGGAAGATGACGTCCTGGTGCGGGATGTCGCCATGCACCGGCACCTCGTAGCCCGCCAGGTCGTGGTTGACGAAAAAGCCGATCCGCTTGTCGACCACCAGGTGCTCCATCAGGGCCGCGCCCACCCCCATCGTCATCGCGCCGATCACCTGGCTGCGCGCCGACTTCGGGTTCAGGATGCGCCCGGCAGCGCAGACGGCCAGCATGCGCCGCACCCGCACTTCGCCGGTGGCGGCATCGACCCCGACTTCGACGAAATGGGCACCGAAGGTCGATTGCTGCATCTTCTTTTCCAGGTCGCCGTATTCCATCGTGTCTTCCGCGCTGATTTCGCCACCCTGCGCGGCCTGGGCCAGCGGCACCGATTTGCCGCCGGCGCGCACGGCCCCATCGACGAACTCGGCCGTCGCCGGGTCGAGGCCGAGCTTGGCGGCGATCGCCTCGCGCAGCTTGACGCAGGCCGCGTACACGCCGGCGGTGGACGAATTGCCGCCCCACTGGCCGCCCGAGCCGGCGGACACGGGGAAGTTCGAGTCACCCAGGCGCACGACCACGCGCTCGATCGGCAGGCCCATCATCTCGGCGGCGGTCTGGGCGATGATGGTATAGCTGCCGGTACCGATATCGGTCATGTCGGTTTCGATGGTCACCACGCCGTTGCGCTCGAGGCGGGCGCGCGCGGCCGACTTCATGTTCATGTTGTTGCGGAAGGCCGAGGCCACGCCCATGCCGACCAGCCAGCGGCCGTCGCGCATTTTGCCGGGCTCGGTGCTGCGGTTCTTCCAGCCGAAGCGATCGGCGCCCTGGCGCATGCATTCCACGAAGCGGCGCTGCGAGAATTTGCGGCCCGGCTTTTCCGGATCCACCGTCGTGTCATTGACGATACGGAAGGTGACCGGATCCATTTTCAGTTTTTCCGCCATCTCGTCGACCGCGATCTCGAGCGCCATCAGCCCCGGCGCTTCGCCTGGGGCACGCATTGCATTGCCTTCCGGCAAATCAAGCACAGCCAGCTTCATCTGGGTGAAGCGGTTTGCGCCGGCATACAGCAGGCGAGTTTGCAGTACCGCCGTTTCCGGCTGGCCGCCCGGCAGGTCGCCCGAGGTGCTCTCATGCGAGATGGCCGTGATGCGCCCTTCGCGCGTGGCGCCGATGCGGATGCGCTGGATCGTCGCCGGGCGGTGCGTGGTGTTGTTGAACATCAGGGCGCGCTGCAGCGTCACCTTGACCGGGCGGCCGGCAGCGCGCGCACCGAGCGCGGCCATCAGCGCTTCGGAACGCAGGAACAGCTTGCCGCCGAAACCGCCGCCGATATAGGGCGAGATCAGGCGCACGTTTTCTTTCGGGATGCCGAGCGTCTTGGCCAGGTCGCCCTTGCCCCAGTCGATCATCTGGTTCGACGTCCAGAGGGTCAGCTTGTCGCCCTCCCACACCGCCAGCGAGGCATGTGGCTCCATCATCGCGTGCGACTGGTCGGGCGTGGTGTAGGTGGCATCAAACTTGACCGGCGCGCCGGCGAAGGCGGTGCCGAAGTCGCCGACCTTTGTTTCCGGCTTGTCGCTGCCCTTTTTCGGCAGCTGGGCGCTGTTCTTGACCGCCTTGAGCTCATATTCGCCCTTGGCCTTGATGTAGTCGATCTTGACCAGGCCAGCGGCGGCGCGCGCCTGTTCGAAGGTCTCGGCCACCACCACCGCCACGGCCTGGTGATAGTGTTGCACAGCGGGTCCGGCCAGCAGGTGCGCGGTGTTGAACTTGCCCTTGCCGAGCTTGCCGGCGTTTTCATAGGTGACTACTGCCAGCACGCCCGGCGCGCGCTTCGCGGCCGCGGTGTCGATCGAGGCGATCCTGCCCTTGGCAATGGCGGCCCCGATCACATGGCCGTAGGCGGCGTTCGGGGCGGCCGCGTGCTGCTCGTAGGCATACGGCGCGGTACCCGTGGTTTTCATGGGGCCGTCGATGCGGTCCAGGGGCTTGCCGACGACCTTCAGCTGGTCGATCGGGTTGGTAGTTGCAGGTGTGGTGAATTTCATGCCCTCAGCCTTTCTTTGCGTCGACCAGCACCGCTTCGAGCGTGCGCTGGATCAGCGGGATTTTGTAGGCGTTCTCGCTTGTGGTTTTCGCCCCGGCCAGCAGGGTGTCCACGGTGGCGCGCGCGCCGCGCGGCATGGCGGCGTCCGCGGCCGGCACGCGCCAGGGTTTGTGGGCGACGCCGCCAAGCGCGATGCGTCCGCTGCCGTCTTTCTGCACGACCGCCGCCACCGACACCAGGGCGAAGGCGTAGGAGGCGCGGTCGCGCACCTTGCGGTAGGTGTGGAAGCCGCCCAGCGGGCGCGGCAGCACAACGCCGGTAATGAGTTCGCCCGGCTGCAGCGTGGTTTCGATATGCGGGGTGTTGCCCGGCAAGCGATAAAAATCGGCGATCGGGATCACCCGCGTGCTGCCGTTGGCGCGCACCGTCTCCACGCCGGCGTCCAGCAGCTGCATGGCCACCGCCATGTCGCTCGGATGGGTGGCGATGCAAGCCTCGCTCTGCCCGACGATCGCATGATTGCGCGTATAGCCGCCGATGGCCGAGCAGCCGCTGCCCGGCAGGCGCTTGTTGCACGGCAGGTTGGTGTCGTAGAAATAGGGACAGCGGGTGCGCTGCAGCAGGTTGCCGGAGGTGGTGGCCTTGTTGCGCAGCTGGGCCGAAGCGCCGGAAAGCAAGGCGCGCGAGAGCACAGCGTAGTCGCGCCGCACGCGCGCGTCGCTCGCCAGGTCGGTATTTCTCACCAGGGCGCCGATGCGCAGGCCGCCGCCTTCAACCGGCTCGATGCGGTCGAGTTTCAGGCCGTTGACGTCGATCAGGTGCGGGGGCGACTCGATTTCCAGCTTCATCAGGTCGAGCAAATTGGTGCCGCCGGCGATGAAACGCGAACCAGGGTTGCGCTCGGCGGCCGCTGCCGCTTCTGCGGGCGTGCGTGCCCGTTCGTAAGTAAAGGTCTTCATGCCTTGCCTCCCGCGACGTCGGAGATCGCATCCATGATGTTCGAATACGCCCCGCAGCGGCAGATGTTGCCGCTCATGCGTTCGCGCAGCTCGTCCAGGCTGAGCAAGGGCTTGGCGTTGAGGTCGGCGCTGACGTGGCTCGGGATGCCGGCGCGGATCTCGTCGAGCGCGGACACGGCCGAACAGATCTGGCCCGGCGTGCAATAGCCGCACTGGTAGCCGTCGTGCTTCACAAAAGCGGCCTGCATCGGATGCAGTTTGCCCGGGGTGCCGAGGCCTTCGATGGTCGTGACCTCGTCGCCGTCGTGCATGACCGCCAGGCTCAGGCAGGAATTGATGCGGCGGCCGTTGACGATCACGGTGCAGGCGCCGCACTGGCCCTGGTCGCAGCCCTTCTTGGTGCCGGTCAGTTTCAGGTGTTCGCGCAGCGCGTCGAGCAGCGTGGTACGGGTGTCGACGTTCAGCTCGCGGCGCTGGCCATTCACCGTCAAGGTGGTTTTCAGGCTGCTCGGCGGCGGATTCACCGGCTGCGCCGGGGCGCCGGCCTGGGCCGTGGCCACGGTGGGAATGGCGGCAGCGGTGGCGGCGGCAGCACCCGTCTTGAGTAAATCGCGCCGCGACAGTTTCAGGTCGCTCAGGTCGTCCATATGGTTCAAAGCCTTTTGTACTGATGGGCAGGTCGAAAGCCCGCGTGGATGGGTCTCCAGGCAAGACGCGCAGGCGGCTGTCCGGGAAGTCGCCTTATGATAAAGACATTCGTAAAGGTAGGTGGCACGGTTGACCACGCACCATTTCGGCCGCTTTGAACCTGTTTTGACCCGCAATTTCTGCACCAAAATGGGGCGCCTGCATGCCGGCGGGGCCTGGCCGGCCAGCCTGGTGCGGCGGCGGCCTGAACACTGTAGAATTTCGCCTTTGCCCGCCCTCCCCCCATCATGAACGCATCGGTCTCGAACGACACGGATTACCAACGCAGGCGCGAATTCGCCGGTCTGTTCGAGGAAGCACCGACCTTCATGGCCCTGCTGCACGGTCCGCTGCACGAGTTCGAGTTCATCAATCCGGGCTACCAGCGCCTGATCGGGCAGCGCGACGTCATCGGCCGCCAGATGGCGGACGTGCTCGAGGATGTCGCGGCCCAGGGGTATGTCGCCATGCTCGACGAGGTCTACCGCACCGGCATCCCGATTACCGCGGCCAGTGCGAAGTACTTGATGCAGGTGGTACCCGACGGCCCCGTCCTCGAACGCTATATCGACTTCGTGCTGCAGCCGGTACGGGACGCGCTTGGCGCCATCGACGGCATCTTCATCCTGGGCACGGACGTCACGGACCGGGTGCTGATCGAAATCCGGCGCGATGCGCTGATCCGGGTCAGCGACCTGGTGCGCGACACGTTCGATGCAGGCGCCATCATGACGGGCGCCTGCCGCATCCTCGGCGAAACCCTGGGCGCGAGCCGGGTCGGCTTCGCCGTGACCGATGGACTGGGCGACGCCGTCCACATCAGCGGCAACTGGCAGATGCCTGGTGCCGCCCTCCTACCCGACAGCATCGACCTGCGCGCCTTCGGCGACTATATCGACGACCTGAAGGCGGGCCTGGCGGTTGCCATCGGCGACGTGCGCACCGACCCGCGCACCGCCCACACCGCGCAGGCGCTGATCGACTACGATGCCGCAGCCTTCGTCGACCTGCCGGTCCTCGAGGATGGCCGCCTGGTCGCCTTTGCTTATGTCAACAGCGCCGAGGCGCGCGCATGGCCCCAGGGCGACATCGACCTGATCCGCGAGGTGGCCGAACGCATCCGCACGGCCAGCGAGCGGCTCCATAACCAGAGCGCGCTGGCCGCCAGCGAAGCGAAATTCCGCACCATCGCCGACGCCATGCCGCAGATGGTCTGGTCGACCCTCCCGGACGGCTTCCACGACTATTACAACCAGCGGTGGTACGACTTCACCGGCGTGACGCCAGGCGACACCGACGGCGAACGCTGGGCCCTGATGTTCCACCCCGAGGACCGCGACGCGGCCTGGGCGCGCTGGAGCCACAGCCTGGCCACGGGCGAAACCTACGAGGTGCAGTACCGCCTGCGCCACAGCTCGAACGAATACCGCTGGGTGCTCGGGCGCGCCCTGCCCGTACGCGACGATGGCGGCCGCATCATCCGCTGGATGGGCACCTGCACCGACATCCACGACCAGAAACTGGCCGAAAACGAGCTGCGCCTGGCGAACCAGCGCAAGGACGATTTCCTGGCCATGCTGGCGCACGAATTGCGCAACCCGCTGGCGCCGATCAGCACCGCGGCCCAGGTCATGCGCCTGCGCTACAACGACGCCGACTACGTCAAGCGCGCCAGCGAGATCATCACGCGCCAGGTGCGCCACATGACCGACCTGGTCGACGATCTGCTCGACGTCTCGCGCGTGACGCGCGGGCTGGTGCAGATGGCGCGCGAGCCGGTCGACCTGAAGGCCGTCATCAGCGGCGCCATGGAGCAGGCGCGCCCGCTGATCGAGGCGCGCAACCACGAACTGACCCTGCGCATCGGCGCCGCGCCGGCCTGGGTCGGCGGCGACCGCACGCGCCTGACGCAGGCGGTCTCGAACCTGCTCAACAACGCCGCCAAGTACACCCAGCAGCACGGCCGCATCGAGCTCCATCTCGGGATCGAGGACGAGCATGCCGTCATCACGGTGCGCGACAACGGCAGCGGCATCGCGCCCGCGCTGCTGCCGCACGTGTTCGAGCTGTTCACGCAGGGCGAGCGCACGCCGGACCGCGCCCAGGGCGGCCTCGGATTGGGCCTGACCCTGGTCAAGAGCATCGCGAGCCAGCATGGCGGCGAGGTGCGGGCCGAGAGCGCCGGCCAGGGCCAGGGCAGCAGCTTCACGATTACCCTGCCAGCCATCGCCGCACCCCAGGCGCCGGCCGCGCCCGGGCCGCAAACGCACACCCTGGCGCCGCCCCTCCCAAGACGCATCGTCATCGTCGACGACAACCACGACGCCGGCGCCTCGCTCGCCGCCGCCCTCGACGCCTGCGGCCACGGCACCACCCTGTTCGACGATGCGCAGTCGCTGCTGGACGCGCGCACCCTCGGGGCGGTCGACGCCTATATCCTCGACATCGGCCTGCCCGGCATCGACGGCTACCAGCTGGCGCGGCGCCTGCGCGAGGACGGCCTGCATCCGCACGCGCTCCTGATCGCACTGACCGGCTACGGCCAGGCGCACGACTTCACGCTCTCGAAAGCGGCGGGTTTCGACCATCACCTGGTCAAGCCGGCCGACCTCGACCGGCTCGAGCGCATCCTGCAAGGGGCAGCGGCGCCAGGCGCAGCACTGTAGAATCCGCCTTTTGCCCACGCGCTCGCCATGACCACACAAGTGCCCCTGCAAGTCACGCCACCGCCCGCCTCGGAACTGATCCTCGGCCTGGAAGACCGTCCCCGCCCGCTGATCGGCATGCTCGCCGCCCTGCAGCACCTGCTGGCGATCATCGTCCCGATCGTCACGCCGGGCCTCCTGATCTGCCAGGCGCTGGGCGTGTCGGCGCGCGACACCAACCTGATCGTCTCGATGTCGCTGGTCATTTCGGGCATCGCCACCTTCGTCCAGTGCCGCCGCTTCGGGCCGCTGGGCGCGGGCCTGTTGATCGTGCAGGGCACGAGTTTTAATTTTGTCGGCCCCCTGATTGCCGGCGGCAGCCTGATGGTGAAAAGCGGCACGCCGGTGGAAGCCGTGATGGCGGCCATCTTCGGCGTGGTGGTGGCCGGCTCGTTTGTGGAGATGGGCGTCTCGCGCATCCTGCCTTATGTGAAAAAGATGATCACGCCGCTGGTGACGGGCATCGTGGTCCTGATGATCGGCCTTACCCTGATCAAGGTCGGCTTGATCAGCATGGGCGGCGGCTTTGCGGCCATGCAGAACGGCAGTTTCGCCAATGGCGAGAACCTGCTGTTGTCCGGCGTGGTGCTGGCCCTGATCGTGGGCCTGAACCGCGTGCCGGTGGTCTGGGTCCGCAGCTGCGCCATCGTCATCGCGCTGGCCGTCGGCTATGCGCTGGCCGCGTCCATGGGCCGGCTCGATTTCACCGGCATGCATGAAGCGCCCCTGTTCCAGGTGCCGCGCCCGCTGCACTTCGGACTGGCCTTTTCCTGGTCGCTGTTCATCCCGATGATCGTGATCTATCTGGTCACCTCACTGGAAGCCATCGGCGACGTCACGGCGACCAGCAAGATCTCGCGCGAACCGGTCGAAGGCCCCTTGTGGATGCGGCGCATCAAGGGCGGCGTGCTGCTCAATGGCGCGAACTCGCTGCTGGCCGGCGTCTTCAACACCTTCCCGAGCTCGATCTTCGCCCAGAACAATGGCGTGATCCAGCTGACCGGCATCGCCAGCCGCCATATCGGCATCTATATTGCGCTGTTCCTGGTTGTGCTGGGGCTGTTCCCGGCGGTGGCCGGCGTGATCCAGGCCGTGCCCGAGCCGGTGCTGGGCGGCGCTGCGATGGTGATGTTCGGCGCGGTGGCGGCGGCCGGCATCAACATCCTGGCCAGCGTGACGCTGGACCGGCGCGCGTTGTTGATCATCGCCGTGTCGCTGGCGCTGGGACTGGGCGTCTCGCAAGTGCCCGAGTTCCTGGCCCACATGCCGGCCGCCCTGCGCAACGTGCTCGAATCGGGTGTCGCGACCGGCGGCATCCGTGCGGTGCTGATGAACTGGTTCCTGCCGGCCAGCCACGAGCCGGCCACGCCGGTTTAAGGCACGACCGGCGTCGGCAAAGGCTGGCCGTCGAAATGGGCCAGCAGGTTGTCCACGGCCAGGCGGCCCATCGCCATACGCGTCTCGCGCGTGAAGCTGCCCACGTGCGGGGTCAGGATCACCTGATCGAGTTCGCGCAGCGCCTGCGGCACGCGCGGCTCGTCGGCAAACACGTCGAGCGCCGCGGCGCCCAGGCGCCCCTCCTGCAAGGCCGCCACCAGGGCGGCTTCATCGACCAGCGAACCGCGCGCGATGTTGATCAGGGTGCCCTCCGGGCCGAGCGCGTCTATCACGGGAGCGTCGATCATCGCGCGCGTCGCCTCGCCGCCGGGCGCACAAATCACGAGGAAGTTGCTCTCCTGCGCCAGCGCCAGAAGCGAAGCGCTGCGCGGATGCGGGCTGTCAGCAAGGCTGCGCTGGTAGTAGCGGAGCTCCATGCCGAAGCCGGCCAGGCGCGCCGCCACCGCCTGCCCGATGCGCCCGAACCCGACAATCCCGGCCACCTTGCCGCGCAGGCTGCGCCCCGCCTGCAAGGGCGCCTTGGCCTCCCAGCTTCCCGCGCGCACGTAGCGGTCGAGCTGCGGCAGGCGCCGGCTTGCGGCCAGCAGCAGGAGCACCGCCAGGTCGGCCACGTCTTCGGTCAGCACGTCCGGGGTATTCGTGACCTGGATGCCGCGCGGTGCGAGCGCCGCGAAATCGATGGCGTCGACGCCGACGCCGTGCACGGCCACGATTTCCAGCTGCGGCAGGCGCGCGGCAGTGGCGGCATCGATTCCGGTCACGCCCGTGGTCAGCACGCCGCGCACGTCGGGGCCGACACGTTCTAAAAAGGCCCCGCGCGCGTCAAGCGCCACGCCCGCCAGCCGGTGGCAGACGAAGCGCTCGTCGAGCAGCGCGTCGATTTCAGGGACCCAGCCGGACCCCAGCAGCAGTAGTTCTGGACGCACGCGCTTCTCCGTTCACGTTGAGATGCGGTGAGTATAGGACAAGGCTCAGACGCGTGCGTCCCTTCCTGACCGGCGGCGTCAAGCCGTCACGGCATCGCGCCGGCGCCGCAACCCGGCCAGCCCCACCGCCCCCAAACCGAACAGGGCGATGCTGCCGGGCTCCGGGACTTCCGCAAGGAAGCCGCGAATTTCGCCCGGCGGGAAAGCCGTCGTATGGATATTCAGGTAGGCACGGCCGGCGGACATGCCGGCCATGAGTGCATTCCGCGCCGCCTCCACGCTGCCGCCGTTAGCCGTGAGAAAGCCACTGCTGTAGGTGGCGGCGTCGAGCAGATTGAAGGTCTCGGTGTAGTCGCCCGACGTCACGCCGAGGGGAAACGCCGGAAAGGTCGGCAGCGAGGTCGCCACACCGATCGTCCCGGCGCCGGGAACCGCCGTGCAGCAGTGGATGTGGGAAGCCGTCGTCGTCCCGATGAGCCCGGAAAAAACCGCGTTCACGGTCATCATTCCAGTGACGTCATCGATGGTGACCGTCGTCTGTCCCGTCGCGGGCGAGCTGTTCGGCGGCGCCTCGCTCGAACCGCTCAGCGTCGCTTTATAGGTAATGAGGGCCGCGTTCGCCATGCCGGTGCAAAGCAGCAGCAAGGATGCCGACAGGCCAAGTGCAAGACGTTTCATGACAAATCCTCTGAAGTGGGTGTGCTACCCGCGGAGCATAAAACATGCCGGAACGTGTCCACGGGGCGTCGCGCGGCGCATGCCGCTGTTCTTCCGGCCGATCTGTAAAGATGGTCGACAAGGAATCGATACCGCCTGTCATCACCACATTCCTGGAAGAATTTTGATCCGGGCATTCCTCACGCGGGTACCTGCCTGCCCAGATGACAGCGCTGGCGGGGCAGCGTAGAGTGATGGAGGTGCTGGCCATGAACTGGCGCATGCTCTCGGTTTTGCCAGGAAACTTTTCCGTCGGGTCAGGCCTTGATACGAGAGGAGGCATCATGTACAAGACCATCGTCGTCCACGTCGACGACAGCAGCGCCATGGAGTCGCGCCTGCAGGGGGCGGCGCACCTGGCCAAGCTGTTCGATTCCCACTTGGTGGGCAGCGCCGCCACCGGGCTGTCCTGGCCCTCCTACGCCTTGTTGACCGGCTCGATGGCGGTTACTCCGATCGACGAATTCGACGCCCTCTGCGCCGGCGCGCGCGACAGCCTGCGCGCGTTTGCCGAACGCGCCAGCCAGCTGGGCGTGCCGGGGGCCGAGATGCGCCTGACCGAAGACGAGCACCGCCACGCGCTGCTGCTGCAGTCGCGCTATGCCGACCTGGTCGTCACCAGCCAGGACACCGGGGCCCGCGACAGCGTGCGCGGCCTGCCGCAATACATTGCCCTGCACGGCGCGCGGCCGGTGCTGGCGGTGCCCCCGAACTATGCGGGCGAGCCGATGCTCGATGAAGTCGTGGTCGGCTGGGACGGCAGCCTGCAGGCGGTGCGCGCCATTTCAGCAGCGCTGCCGCTGCTCACGCGCGCCGGGAGCGTGCGCCTGGCGCTGGTGAATGCCGAACGCGAGACCGGCCTGCATGGCGAGGAGCCCGGCGCCGACATTGCGCTCTACCTGGCGCGGCACGGGGTGAAGGTCGACGTCGTCCTCCAGAACAGCACGGCGCCGGTCGGCGAAGCCCTGCTCGGCATCGCCAGGGCCTATGGCGCCGGGCTCGTGGTGACAGGCGCCTTCGGGCACAGCCGTTACCGGGAGCTCGTGCTCGGCGGCGTGACGCGCGTGCTGCTCGAGCGCAGCACGGTGCCGGTGCTGGTGGCGCACTAGACGTCTCACGTGTTTCGATACGCGGCGGCCGTACCGCGTGGAGTCGGGAGGCTCGGCGCCCCCCTCCACCCTACGATTATAGGGATTCGCAGGGTGGACTCCCGAGTCCACGCCGTTCAGTGCGTGCATGCCCGCAGCCCAACTACTTTAAGGCAGCTTGTCAGTCCCGGCTTTCGCCTCGATCAGCCCAGCCAGCAAGGCATCGCGCGCAGGAGCAAGCTGGGCCCCGTCACGTCCAGCCAGCGCCGCTTCCACGCCCGCACTCAGCTGCTGCTTGAGTTCTTCGGTAATCATCGGCGTGCCGAGATCGGCCCACCAGCTCTCGATCGGCGCGCCCAGGTGATCGAGCATGTGGCGGATACCGCCCTCGCCGCCCGACAGGTGCAGGTTCAGGAAAGGCCCCATCAGCGCCCAGCGCAGGCCGGGCCCGTAGGCGATGGCAGTATCGACGTCGGCCACCGTCGCCACGCCCTCCTGCACCAAATGAAAGGCTTCGCGCCAGAGCGCCGCCTGCAGGCGGTTGGCGATATGCCCCGGCACTTCCTTGCGCACGTGGATCGGGCGCTTGCCGATGGCGGCATAGAAGGCCATCGCACGTTCGACGGTATCAAGGGACGTCGCGGCGCCGCCGATGACTTCGACCAGCGGGATCATGTGCGGCGGATTGAAGGGATGGCCGAGCACGACGCGCTCCGGATGGCGGCAGGCGTCCTGCACCCGGCTCATCAGGAGGCCCGAAGAGCTCGAAGCGAGAATGACGTCCGCAGGGAGCAGCGCGTCCATGTCGCGAAACAGCGCCAGCTTCAGGTCCTCGCGCTCCGGACCGTTTTCCTGCACGAAGTGCACGCCCGCCAGCGCGGTCTTCAAATCGCTTGAAAAGCGCAGACGCTCCGGCGAAGCGCCTTCGGCCAGTCCCATTTTTTCGAGGACAGGCCAGTGCGCGCGCACCGCCTCGCGCAGCTTGGCTTCCGCACCTGGCATCGGGTCGCTGGCCGAGACGTCGAAGCCGCGTGCAAGAAAATAGGCCGCCCAGCTCGCGCCAATGACGCCCGTGCCGATGACGCCGATGCAGGTGATGTTATCAAGCATACGTCCTCACGCGGATTTCTTGTTCAGGCCCAGATAGGTATCGATGACTTTCGGGTCGTTCGCCAGCTGCGATGCCGGCCCCTCCATCACCACTTCGCCGGTTTCGAGCACATAGCCATAGTCGGCCGCCTGCAGCGCCGCGCGCGCGTTCTGCTCGACCAGCAGGATGCCGACCCCGGTTTCCTTCAAGCGCACGATCACGCGGAAGATCTCCTTGACGATCAATGGCGCCAGGCCCAGGCTCGGTTCGTCCAGCATCAGGAGCGTGGGTTTGGCCATCAAGGCGCGTCCCAGCGCCACCATCTGGCGCTCGCCGCCGGACATGGTGCCGGCCGCCTGCGCGCGCCGCTCGCGCAGGCGCGGGAACAGTTCGTACACCGACTCCAGCTCGGCCGCGTAATCCTTCTCGCCGCGCTTGTAGCGCGTGTAGGCGCCCAGCAGCAGGTTGTCTTCCACGCTCATGGTGGTGAACAGGTCGCGGCTTTCCGGCACCAGGCTCATGCCCTGGGCGACGCGCCCCTCGACCGGGAAGCTGCTCACGTCCACGCCGCGCAGCAGCACCGCCCCGGTCGTGGACGCGTTGGACACCAGCGCACCGGCGATGGCATTCAACATGGTCGACTTACCCGCGCCGTTCGGGCCGATCACCGTGACGATCTGGCCGGCACCCACTTTCACGTTCAGGCCATGCACCGCCTCCACCTTGCCGTAAGCGACGTGCAGGTCCCTGATCTCGAGGATAGCGTTCGCCATCAGTCGATCCCTCCCAGGTAGGCTTCCAGCACGGCCGGGTCCTGCTGCACCTGGGCCGGATTGCCTTCAGCTATTTTTGAGCCGAATTCCATGACGATCAAGCGATCGGTCAGGTTCATCACGAAGTCCATGTCGTGCTCCACCAGCAAGATGCTCATGCCCTCGCCTTTCAGTTTATTCAGCAGGGTCGCCAGCGCTTCCTTTTCCTTGTAGCGCAGGCCGGCCGCCGGTTCGTCGAGCAGCAGCAGCGCCGGGTCGCAACACAGCGCCCGCGCGATTTCGAGGATGCGCTGCTGGCCGAGCGCCAGGTTGCCGGCCTGTTCGTACAGCAGCCCGCCCAGTCCCACGCGCTCGAGCTGCGTGCGCGCTTCGAACAGCAGCGCGCTTTCCTCGCCGCGGTCGAGCGACAGGCTGCTCGCGAACACGCCGCGATGCGCACGCAGGTGGGCGCCGATCGCCACGTTTTCCAGCACCGTCATTTCCGGCAGCAGGTGCACGTGCTGGAAGGTGCGCCCGATCCCGAGTTTCACGATCTCGCGCGAAGGCAGCGAATCGATGCGGCGCAAACCATCGCCACCGGCGAAACGGATCTCGCCGCTCGTCACCGGCAGCACGCCGGTCACCAGGTTGAACATGGTCGACTTGCCCGCGCCGTTCGGGCCGATCAGGCCGACGATCTCGCCGCTGTTGACCGCAAAGCTCATGTCGTTGACCGCGACCAGGCCGCCGAACTGCTTCCTCGCCTTGTCGATCACGAGCAGCGGCTGGCCGAGGGCCGGCTTGGCGCGCTGCGCCAACGCCGGCGCCTGGTCGGGCGCCACCGCGTCGGGACGCTGCGGCAGCCAGCGCGCGATGAAGGGCCAGATGCCGTTGCGGGCATGCTGGAGCAGGATCACCATCAGGATGCCGAAGACGATGATCTCGAAATTGCCGCTCGAGCCGATCAGGCTTGGGAGATAGCTTTGCAGCTGGTCCTTCAGGATCGTCAGCACGGCCGCGCCCAGGATCGCGCCCCACAAGTAGCCGGCGCCGCCGATGACGGCCATGAACAGGTATTCGATGCCCGAGTTCAGGCCGAAGGGCGACGGGTTCACCGCGCGCTGCAGGTGCGCGTACAGCCAGCCCGACACGCAGGCGAGCAAGGCGGCGATCACGAAGATGCGGATCTTCATGGCCGCGGTGTTTACGCCCATGGCCTCGGCCATCAGGCCGCCGCCCTTCAGGGCGCGGATCGCGCGGCCGGAACGGGAATTGAGCAGGTTGCGCAGCAGCGCGATCGACACCAGGAGGATGAGCCAGATCAGGAAGAACATGCTCTGGCCCGAGCTCAGGTCGAAACCGAACAGGCGGATCGGCGGGATGCCGCCCAGGCCATCGTACTTGCCGAGGAATTCCAGGTTCCCGAACAGGAAGTAGAGCGACAGGCCCCAGGCGATGGTCCCCAGCGGCAGGTAGTGGCCCGACAGGCGCAGCATGATGGCGCCGATGAACAGGGCAGAGGCGCCGGTGACCAGCAAGCCCACCACCAGGCCGAGCCAGGGCGAGATGCCGTGCGCGGTCGACAGGTAGGCGGTGGCATACGCGCCCAGGCCCACGAAGGCGGCCTGGCCGAACGAGGTCAGGCCGCCGACGCCGGTGAGCAGCACCAGGCCGAGCGCGACGATGGCGTACAGGCCGATGTAGTTGCCGAGGGTGATCCAGTAGGCCGGCAGCGGCAGCAGGCCGAAGACCAGGGCGGCAAGCCCCAGCCAGACCAGGGGATGGCTGAATTTACGTGCGCTCATTCGTCGCCCTCCTCGACTTGCGGATGGACGATCGAGCGCCACAGCAGCACCGGAATAATCAGGGTAAAGACGATGACCTCCTTCAGGGCGCTGGCATAGAACGAAGAATAGGCCTCCAGCAGCCCGACCAGCAAGGCACCGCTTGCTGCCAGCGGATAGCTCGCCAGGCCGCCGATGATTGCGCCGACGAAGCCTTTCAGTCCCATCAGGAAGCCACTGTCGTAATACACGGTGGTGAGCGGCGCGATGAGCACGCCGCACAGGGTGCCGATGGAAGACGCCAGCAGGAAGGCCAGGCGCCCCGCTTGCGTGGTGCCGATGCCGACCAGGCGCGCGCCGCGGCGGTTGACGGCCGTGGCGCGCAGCGCCTTGCCCGACAGGGTGCGGTCGAAATACAGGTAGAGCGCGCCGATCAGGAGCAGCGCGGTGACGATGACGACGATGCTCTGGCCGGAAATGGTGAGCGTGCCGACGTTGAAGACGGCGTCGGAGAACGGCGTCGTGCGCGAGCCTTCGGCGCCGAAAATGACGAGGCCGACGCCAAGCAGCACCAGGTGCACCGCGACCGCGACGATCAGCAGCACCAGCACCGGGCTTTCGGCCAGCGGCTGGAAGGCCAGGCGGTAGATCATCGGTCCCATTGGGGCGACGATGGCAAAGGTGAGCAGCAGCTGGGCCAGCATCGGCCAGGACGCGCCTTCGGCGGATTTGGCGACCAGGAACACGGCGGCGGGAAGCACGACGAACTTGAGCATGCCCAGGCCCACCGCGCGGGTGCGGTTGATCTGCCCTGCGGGACTGCGCATGGTGCCGGCCAGCTCCTGCAGGAAGGTGGCCGCGCCCAGGATCACGAGCAGCGCGGCGCTGTTAGGCACCTTGCCTGCCTGTAGCGCGGCCATGGTCAGGGCGCCGAAGGCAAGGAATTCGCCGAGGGGAATGAAGATCACGCGGGTGATCGAGAACACCAGTACCAATGCCAGCGCCAGCAGCACATAGACTGCGCCGCTGGCGATGCCGTCCTGCGTCAGGATGGCGAAAATCGTTAAATCCATACCACTGCCTGGGGCATGCCAATCGCTTTGCTTGGGCGAAGCGTCTCCTCGTCGCACCAATCATCGACCCACCCGTACGGCCCTCCTTTTCGAATGTCGTTATACGGCCGGTTGCGTCGCGGCGGGGCGTTTTCCACCCGCCACGCTTAAATGATATGCGAAAACAGTTGAGGAACCGACATTTTTTGCGGCTTGTCAGCCTATACTATTGTGCAGGACCGCCTCGCTGGCGTGAATATTTAAAACAAATGAAGGAGACAGCATGACCCGCATTTCCCGCCTTACCCTTGTGCCAAAGAGCATCGTACTCGTCGCTGCCCTGACGGCCGCTTTCAGTGTCCACGCGCAGATCAAGGTCGGCGTGTCCATCTCGACCACGGGACCTGCAGCCTCCCTCGGCATCCCGGAAAAGAATACCTTCGCCCTGCTGCCAACCGAAATCGCCGGCCAGAAGGTCCAGTACATCGTGCTGGACGACGCGTCGGACGCGACCCAGGCCGTCAAGAACGCACGCAAGCTCATTTCGGAAGACAAGGTGGACGTCCTGATCGGCTCCTCGGTCACCCCGACCTCGCTGGCCATGCTGGAAGTGGCGGCCGAAACGGAAACCCCGATGATCACCATCGCGGGCGCGGCGCGTATCGTCGAGCCGATGGACGCCAAGCGCCGCTGGGTCTTCAAGACCACCCAGCACGACGGCCAGATGGCGACCGCCATCACCCAGCACATGTCGAACGCCGGCGTGAAGACCATGGGCTTCATCGGCTTTGCCGACGCCTATGGCGAAGGCTGGTATGGCGAGACCAACAAGTTCGCCCCGGCGCGCAAGATCAAGATCGTCGCCAACGAACGCTTCGCCCGTACCGACACCTCGGTCACCGGCCAGATCCTGAAACTGATGGCCGCCAATCCGGATGCGATCCTGATCGCCGGCTCCGGCACGCCGGCGGCCCTGCCGCAAAAAGCCCTGCGCGAGCGCGGCTACAAGGGCAAGATCTACCAGACCCACGGCGTGGCCAACAGCGACTTCCTGCGCGTCTGCGGCGCCGATTGCGAAGGCACCTTCGTCCCGGTCGGCCCGATGCTCGTGGCGAACCAGCTGCCGGACTCGAATCCAATCAAGAAGACGGCGCTGACTTATGTGAACAAGTACACCGCGGCGCACGGCAAGGACAGCGTCTCGACCTTCGGCGGCCACGCCTGGGACGCGGCCATCCTGCTCGACGCGGCAGCGAAAACCGCGGTGCCGAAGGCGAAGCCAGGCACCAAGGAATTCCGCGCGGCCCTGCGCGACTCGCTCGAAGGCCTGAAGAACGTGACGGCCTCGCACGGCGTCTTCAACATGAGCCCGACCAACCACCAGGGCCTGGACCAGCGCTCGCAGGTGATGGTCAAGATCGAAAAGGGTGCGTGGAAATACGTGCCGTAAGCACTGGCTTGAAGCTGGTTCGATAAGAAAGGCCGGGCAGTTGTGAACTGACCCCATAAAGTTGGACGGTTAAATCTAGTCAGCTGCAAAGGGCTGGGTTCTGTATTGAACAGGACTCAGCCCTTTTAGCTTCATCTTGATGCGGTCGTAATTGTAGTAGCGGATGTAGTTCTTGAGACCGGTTTGCAGTTCGTCGACGCTGCTGAATTTGTTCAGGTAGAAAAACTCCGACTTCAGCACGGCAAAGAAGCTTTCCATGGCGGCGTTGTCCAGGCAGTTCCCCTTGCGTGACATGCTCTGCTCGACGCTCTTCTGCCTTAAGGCCCGTTGGTAGGCCGACATTCGATACTGCCACCCTTGGTCCGAATGCAAGATCGGCTGGTCTCCCGGGTTGAGCTTTTTCAGCGCCTTTTTGAGCATGCTGCCTACCAGGCTAAATTCAGGCCGCTTGGCGGTCTCGAAAGCGATGATCTCGCCGTTGTACAAATCCATGACCGGGGACAAATACAATTTTTCGCCGGCCACATTGAACTCGGTGACGTCAGTCACCCATTTCTGATTGATGCACGTGGCCTCGAAGCGCCTTTGCAGAACATTTGGCGCAGCACTGCCCACTTCTCCTTTGTACGAGCGGTATTTCTTGGGTCGAACCAGTGACTTCAGGCCGAGCTTACCCATCAGGCTTTGCACCGTCTTGTGATTGACCTTCGTACCAAGCTGTCGAATGGCTGCCGTCACGCGCCGGTAGCCATAGCGCCCTTTGTGGCGGGCGAAGAGCGTACCGATCTGCGTTTTCAAGGCTTCGTACTTATCGCCCGTCTGAGCTATTTTCTGTTGATAGTAGAAGGTGCTGCGCGCCAAACCAGCCAGCTTCAGCAGGCCGGCAAGAGGGAAGTGTCGCCTCAGTTCAATGACTACTTGCGCTTTTTGCGCGTTGTCGTCCGCTGCTGTTGCTGCGCTTGAACCAAGGCTCTCAACTTTTTTAGGTAAGCTACCTCCATGCGCAGCTGGTTCACCTCAGCGACCAACTCTTCATGGGTACGGCCAGCTGCATCAGGCAGCGCTTCTGTTTTTGTATCCGGCACTTGAGGCATTTTCTTTGAACGGCCGCGCTTGCGCGGCGTCAGCGTTTCTAGACCGCCCGCATCATAACAGCGCTTCCATCGTCCGATGCATCCAGCGCTGCGAATATTGAATAACGCAGCAGCCTCCGCATTAGAAAGCTCATCGGCCCGCATGCGCTGTATCACTTCAAGTCGGAACTGTGCACTGTAATGGCTGAACTTCTTCTTCAGCCCATCAGCCCCATGGGCGCGGTACAGCTTCACCCAAGTCTCCAGGCTCTTGCGTGGGACATCGTGCAACTCGGCCAGCCGCTGATACCCCATCGTCCCGTGCAGATACTCGCGGACGACTTTGAGCTTGAGTTG
The DNA here is from genome assembly GCF_059134155.1 of Massilia sp. FBCC-B171. Classification (NCBI taxonomy): domain Bacteria; kingdom Pseudomonadati; phylum Pseudomonadota; class Betaproteobacteria; order Burkholderiales; family Oxalobacteraceae; genus Massilia; species Massilia sp. FBCC-B171. The sequence continues at coordinate 2,897,142 of NZ_CP101443.1, forward strand.
CTCATCGTATTTCGTCATGAAAAACCCCCAAAAGTTGTGTCCAACTTTTGGGGGTCAGTTCAGTTGCGCCCGGCCTTTTTTATTTGCAGTGACGGCCCGGGCTTAGTCGCCTGCGGCTTCGCCCGCCATGGCCACGCGGTCGCGCCCTCCCCGCTTGGCCGCATACAGCGCCTTGTCCGCCGCCTCGATCAGGGCCGGCGCCTCGTTCAAGCCGTCGGCGCTGTAACTGGCCACGCCGATGCTGAGCGTCACATGGTCCCTGACGGCGGCCGGTGCATGCGCCAGGCGGAGTGCCGCCACGTGCTCGCGGATGGCGTTGGCATGGCACTGCGCCTGGGCGGCCGTGGTATCGGGCAGGATAGCGGCGAACTCCTCGCCGCCATAACGCGCGGCGACATCGGCCGGGCGTTTCAGCATGGAAGCCAGCGCCTGGGCCACGGTGATCAGGCAGCTGTCGCCGGCCTGGTGGCCGAAATGGTCGTTATAGGTCTTGAAGGAATCGATGTCCATCAGGAGCAGCGACAAGGCGCCGCCATGGCGCTGCGCGCGGCGAAGTTCGCGCTCGAGCGCGACATCGAAATAGCGCCGGTTATAAATGCCGGTCAGGCCGTCGACATAGGAGCGCGCGCGCAGCGACTCGGCGTGTTCGAGCAGGTGGCGTTCGCGGTCGACGGTGCCGCTGACGTCGCGGATCTCGATCATGCAAAAGGGAGTCTTGCCTTCCTTGAAGCCTGTGACCGTCACTGCCTGGTCGATGCGCGGCCCGTCGAAACTGCCGGCCTCGCGCAGCGGGAACGGCGAGCGGCTATCGGCGGACGTGACTTGCTTCGCTACGCCGTCCGCTTGCGCCGCCAGCACCGCGGCCTCGACGCGCGAGCCGCGCAATTCCGGGAAGACGTCGAACAGACCATGCGTGCGCACGCGCGCCGCCGCACGGCTCGAGCGCGTGACCAGCCAGCGATTCCAGAGGACGATGCGATGCTCGGCATCGAGGACGATGACGCCGCAGTCCAGGAGGTTCAGGGCGTTCGACGCAAGGTCGGACAGAGGGTCGGGATGGGTAATCATGGGTGTGCGCGAGCATAGCAAGACTCGCAACAAAAAGCCAATTCGACAAGGGCGCTGCGCTCTTGACGGCATGCGAGGCGGATGATTGTCCTACGCGAGACTACGCGATCGGCTGACATGCTGCACCGCAGCATACGATTACACTGAAAGAAAAAATGCTGGAGGCGTCCGATCAGCCATTTAAGAGGTAAGCATGATTAACTTAGCAAACGGAGAATGGCCATTCTTTGGCTTTAATCCATGGGCCGGCCTGCTGCCCCCCGCCCCCGCCCCCGCCGCGCGCGAGCAGCCTGCGCGCCAGGGCAGCTTCCTGTCAGGCGTGTTCAATAGCGGCGGACAGTCGCTGCACTATAAATTGTATGTACCGGCCGGCGAACGCGCCGCGCCCCGGCCGCTGGTGGTGATGCTGCACGGCTGCGGCCAGGACGCCGCCGATTTCGCGCTCGGCACCGGCATGAACGAGCTGGCCGAAGAAGTGCAATGCCTGGTCCTGTATCCGGAACAGTCCACGCAGGTCAGCTGGAACCGCTGCTGGAACTGGTACGACGAGGCCCATCACGACCGTGACGAAGGCGAACCTGCCCTGATCGCGGGCCTGACCCAGGCCATCATCGAGGAATACGGCGTCGACCGCGCCTGCGTCTCGATTGCCGGCCTGTCCTCGGGCGGCGCGATGGCGGTGATCCTCGGGCGCACCTATCCCGACCTGTTCAAGGCGGTCGGCTGCCACTCCGGCCTGCCCCACCGCAGCGCGACGAGCACCATGGGCGCCATGTCGGCCATGCGCGGCGCCTGCGCGCTGACAGCCGCAGACGACCGCGTGCCGCCGGCCAGCATCCCGATCATCGTTTTTCATGGCGATGTCGACAACACCGTCCACCAGAAGAACAGCGACGACGTGGTGCAGCAGACCATCGCGTGCTACCAGGCGCAAGGCGCCGGCGAAGCAGGCGCCATGGCGGTCTGCGAAGAGACGGGCGAAGCAAGCGGGCGCAGTTTTACCCGGCATACGCACCGCGGCGAAACCGGAGACGTGGTCGCCGAACACTGGACCATCCACGGCACCGGCCACGCCTGGTCCGGCGGCAACCGGCGCGGCAGCTATACCGATACCTGCGGGCCGGATGCGAGCCGCGAGATGCTGCGCTTCTTCATGCAGCAATGAGGACAGGCGCCGCACGCCGCGGCGCCTGGTCCGGACGAAAAAAAACCCCGCTCTGCGGGTAATGCCGTTCAGTTAAGACTGAGCGGCATTTTTTTTCGTCGTTGTAAACGCGACGAATCGCTGTTAACCTTCGTCGCCATGTTCGACGATACCCTACATTTTCTCGCAAATCACCTAGAAGCTCCCGATTGGGCAAGGCTGGGAGATCATCTTCCTTTTGAATGGATCGAGCAGGCCCTTGCGAGCACGGATGCACTCAGTATCCGCCATCGACGGCTGCCTGCCGAGCAGGTGGTTTGGCTAATGGTGGCGCTGGCGCTCTACCGTCACAAGTCGATCGGCGAGGTGCTCGACGATCTCGGCCTGGCGATACCGAGCGAGCAGACGCCGTTCGTGAGCAAGAGTGCAGCGGCGCAGGCGCGCCAGCGTGTCGGGGCCGAGCCGTTGAAGTGGCTGTTCGATCATTCAGCCAGAAATTGGGTGGCGCAAGACAAGCGCGCCTATCTATTCAAGGGGCTGCAGCTGTTCGCGATGGACGGCACAACCTTGCGTACCCACGATACAGAGAAGAACCGGGAGCATTTCGGTGCACAGGGCTATGTCGGCGGCACGGTCGCGAGCTATCCGCAAGTTCGCGGGGTCACGCTCACTGCGCTGACGACACACTTGGTGTACAGCGCCGCGTTCGGTCCTTATTCGACCAACGAAATGCTTTACGCGAAGCAGCTGATCGAAGCGATTCCGGAACAATCGCTTACCGTCTTCGACCGGGGCTTCCTGTCGGCCGAGATTTTGTGCAGCCTGACTGGCAGTGGCGCTGAGCGGCATTTCCTTATCCCGGCCAAGTCCAATACCAAATGGGAAGTGGTCGATGGCAGCGACAACGATGAAGTAGTGCGCATGCGCGTATCGCCGCAAGCAAGGAAGAAATCTCCGGAGCTGCCGGAATTCTGGGAAGCGCGCGCCATCACTGTTGTCGACGCCCAGGCGCGCAAACGCGTCTTGCTCACTTCACTGCGCGACCGTCAGCGTTACAAGCCGGCCGACATCGCCGCCTTGTACGACAAGCGCTGGGGAATCGAGACCAGCTATCGAGAACTTAAGCAGACAATGCTGGGCATGGCGCTGACCTTGCGGTCGAAAACCGTGGACGGTGTCTACCAGGAAATCTGGGGCACGCTGATCGCCTACAACCTCATCCGCCTTGAAATCGCCAAGGCTGCGCTGGCGGTCAAGTGCGAGCCAACCGAGGTCAGTTTCATCCGCGCCTTCCACCTAATCCAGTTTGAACTGCATTGGGCTGGCGTGACGAGGTCCTATGGGAAGTTACCTGCATTGATGAAGCACTTGCGTGAAAGGCTGGTTAGCCTTCTAAAAGACGAACGGCCCGGTCGCAAATGCGACCGGGCCATCAAGGCAACGCCGAAGCGCTATGCTGTACGTAAGGTGAAAAAACTACCTTAACTGAACGGCATTACCGCTCTGCGGGGCTTTTTGTTTGTCGACTGCTTAGTTGGCGTTCTTGCTGGCCATGCGGTCAAGCTTGCGGGTCACTGCAGGGCGGACCGAGTCGACGCCGCGGGACATGCGGTACAGCTGATACAGGTCACTGGATGCCGCATCCGACGCGAGCAACTTCTTGACGAACTGCGATGCACTGTTAAACAGGTTGATGGTCTGGGTAGTCATAATTTCCTCACTTGTTTGTCTGATTCGATGTACCCAGTATGGCCTCTTCCAGATAGAAATCAAATTGAGATCCATGATGAAGGTCATTCACCAGACGTATTGCTCTGAGAATACCTGTTATGCGTTTGGCGTATTGCTGAGCGCCGTCCTATGACAGTTTCGCTTGCACGTGCGCGCCCTCCGGCCTACACTCGGAGATATGCAACCACCGGGTTGCTTAAACAATTCGTTTCCGGGAGCCAACAACATGAGTGCAGAGACGATCACGGACAGCATCGAGCGCAGTATCGATATCAAAGCGCCACGCGCGCGGGTCTGGCGCGCCCTTGCCGACGCCAATGAATTCGGCAGCTGGTTCGGCGTGAAGCTGACCGACCAGACCTTCGCGCCCGGCGCGCGCGTACGCGGCAACATCATCCACCCGGGCTATGAGCACATCGTCTTCGAGGTCAAGGTGGACCGGGTCGAACCCGAGCAGCTGCTGTCCTTCCACTGGCTTCCGTTCGCGATCGACCCGCAGGTCGACTACAGCCACGAGACCCCGACCCTGGTGACCTTTACGCTGCAGGAAATCGCGGGCGGCAAGCGCTTGACGGTGGTCGAGTCGGGCTTCGACCAGGTTCCCGCCGAACGCCGCCTGGAAGCCTTCCGCATGAACAGCCAGGGCTGGGACGCGCAGGTTGAGAACATCGCACGCCATGTCGGCGGCTGAGGAAGAAACGACCGGGCTGGCCGAGGTCTTCGCGGCGCTCGGCGACCCGACGCGCCTGCGCCTCGTCACCCTGCTCTGCGCCGGAGGCCTGTTGTCGATTTCCCAGCTCACCAGCGCCACGGAGATCAGCAGGCAGGGCGTGACCAAGCACCTGCACGTGCTGGCCGAAGCGGGCCTGGTGCACGATGTGAAGTTCGGGCGCGAGCGGCGCTGGCAGCTGGCGCCCGAACGCATCGACGACGCGCGCCGCAGCCTGGCCGCGATCGGCGCGCAGTGGGAGGCGGCCCTCGTCCGGCTGCAGCGCTTCGTCGAGTCGGACGCGCCCTAAACGTTGGCGCGCGCGATGCCCAGGGCTTCGCGCAACACCGCCAGGTCGCCAATATGGTTCGACAGCAGCAGGATCAGCTGCGCATTGAGCATCCGGCTCTGCTCCTCGCTCAAGCCTTCGTGGGTGTCGACCAGCAGCGCGTAGAAGGCGTCCGGGTCGGCCAGGTTTGGTTCCACATTCAGTCGCGCGTTCATGCGTGCTCCATCGACGGTGCGGCTTGCGCCACACTACTTTCCACCGCCAGCTTGCCGCTGGCCCTTGCCACCGCCGCGCGCACGGCGTGCAAGTCAAAGCCCCGCCAGCGCGCGCACAGGTGCTGGTCGGGGCGCAGCAGGTAAAAGCTGCCCGGGCTGGCGTCGTAGCGTGCGGCGAACAGGCCCTCGCTGTCTTCCAGCATGCCGGGGCCGCCCTGCCCCCGGGCCGCGATCACCAGCAGACGCACGGGAATCGCATCGTTCGCCAGCGCGACGGCCTGTGCGATGGCTTCGGCATCCTGCGTGCTGCCTGCGTAATAAATACCGGTGAAGGCGCCGCCCGTGTGGCGCAGTAGCCAGCCAGGTTCGCTGTCACACAACAGAGGCGCGTCGGCCGCCGGCGCGCCCGGCGCCAAGCTGCCGGCGAAGGGGACGCCGTCCGGGGTGTTCAGGACTGAGTCGATATAGGTCATCGGGGTCGACAGGCGCCCGCTGTTGACCAGCTTACGCGCAAAGGGCTGGTCCTTTGCCAGCTGCAGCACGGCGTCGCGAAACAGCCGGCTGGCGGCGCTCTTCGGCGTGATGAAATCGGTGGCGCGGGTCGAATGCAGGATGTTCTCGTCGGCGGCCTGTTCGCGCTCGCGCGCATAGGTATCGAGCAGGGTTTCGGGCGCTTTTCCCTCGACCACCAGGCGCAGTTTCCAAGTCAGGTTGTCTGCATCCTGCACGCCGCTGTTGGCCCCGCGCGCACCAAACGGCGAGACCCCATGCGCCGCGTCGCCGGCAAAGAGCACGCGGCCGTGGCGGAAGGCGTCCATGCGCAGGCAGCAGAAGGAATAAACGCTGACCCAGGCCAGTTCGAACTGCGCGTCCTTGCCGAGCAGGGCCTGGATGCGCGGGATCACCCGCTCGGGCGCCTTTTCCGCCACCGGGTCGGCATCCCAGCCGAGCTGGAAGTCGATGCGCCAGACGTTGTCCGGCTGGCGGTGCAGCAGCACCGACTGGCCGGGGTGGAAAGGCGGATCGAACCAGAACCAGCGTTCGGCCGGAAAGTCCGCCGTCATCTTCACGTCGGCGATCAGGAAGCGGTCGCGGAAGGTGCGGCCGTGGCTTTCCAGTCCCATCAAACCGCGCACCGTGCTCTTGCCGCCGTCGGCCGCGACCACATACGCCGCCTCGCAAACGTAGTCGCCATCGGGCGTGGAGACCGTCAACGCGACATGGTCCGCATGCTGGACCAGGCCAGTTACCTTGCTGGCCCAGCGCAGCGCGAGCAGGTCGAGCTCCTGCGCCCGCTCGTGCAGATAGCCCTCGACATAATACTGCTGCAGGTTCACAAAAGCCGGCCGTTCGTGGCCGCTTTCGGGCAGCAGGTCGAAACTGTAGACTTCCTCGCTGCCCTTGAAGACGCGCCCCACATTCCAGCGCACGCCCTTGGCCGCCACCCGCTCGCCGCAGCCCAGGCGATCGAAAATCTCGAGGGTGCGCTTGGAAAAGCAGATGGCGCGCGAGCCGGTCGAGAGCTTGTTGTCGTCGTCCAGCAGCACGACCGGTACGCCATTCTGCGCGAGGTCGATCGCGGTTGCGAGGCCCACCGGGCCGGCGCCGACCACGGCGACGGGATAGCGCGATCCCGATGCATCCGGCGGCGCGTAGCCGAACACACAGCCCTGGTAATCGATGTCCATGATGGCCGCCTGTAAAAAATCAGTTCTGCAGCGCGTGCCACATCTCCTTGTCGCGCTCCGCGGTCCAGATGCGCGGGTGCTTGATGCCCTTGGCCTCGTCGTAGGCGCGCGTCACGTCGAAGGGCAGGCAGTGCTCGTAGATGAAGACGTGGCGGAATTTCGGGTCCATCTTGCTGCGCACGTGGACCATCGTCTCGTTCAGCGTCATCTGCGCCGCCACAGCTTCCTTCGCGCCTTCGAACAGGGTCGTGACGAAATCCTTGGTGTAGTCGATGCCTTCATTGACCTGCTGCGGATTCATCAGTGCGGGGCCGCGACCAGGCACCAGTTTTTCGGCGCCCAGCGCGCGCAGCGCTTCCAGCGTCGCCGGCCATTCTTCGAGCTGGGCGTCGCCGGTGTAAGCCGCCGCGCCGTATTCGACCAGGTCGCCGGAGAAACAGATTTTTTGCGACGGAATCCAGGCGATGGTGTCGCCCTTGGTGTGGCCCATGCCGATATGGGCCAGGCGCACTTCGAGCTTGCCCATGAAGATCGTCATCTCTTTTTCGAACACCATGGTCGGCCAGGACAGGCCGGGCACCGATTCGACGCCCGCGAACAGGCGCGGGAAGCGCTCGATCTCGGACTGCATGTCCTGGGCGCCGCGCTCGACGATCAACTCGTAGGTGCCGCGTGAAGCGATAATCTGCTCGGCCCCTTCGGCGAAATAGGCCGAGGCGCCCAGCACGCGCACCGCATGGTAGTGCGAGAGCACCACGTACTTGATCGGCAGGTCGGTCACGCTGCGGATATGCTTGATCAGGGACTGCGCCATCATCGGGGTGGCGGTGGTGTCGATCACCATCACGCTGTCGTCGCCGACGATGACGCCGGAATTCGGGTCGCCCTCGGCCGTATAGGCCCAGGCGTTTTCGGAGAGCTGGATGAAGCTGGTCTTCTTTTCCTCGAGGTCGGCCTGCGATGCGAAGGTTCTTTCGGTCATGATGCTGTCTCCCTTTATATTTGAACGCTGGCGATAGGCAGACGATACGACTTTCCGTATTATCTGTAAATCAGGGCTTATCGATGAAGACTATGAACGGCGTGCATAACACAGACTTGGACCTTAATTTGCTGCCGGTGTTCGACGCCTTGATCCGGGTGCGCAGCGTCAGCCGGGCGGCGGCCGAGCTGGACATGTCGCAAAGCGCGGTGAGCCACTCGCTGAAACGCCTGCGCGAGTTCTTCGGCGACCAGCTGTTTTTGAAGTCCGGCAGCGGCATGCAGCCGACCCCGCGCGCGCTCGAATTGCAGGCGCCGGTGCTGGCGGTGATGGGCACCGTGCGCGGCGAGCTGCTGGTGCGCGAGGGCTTCGAAGCATCGACCAGCAGGCGCGTCTTCAGCCTCTGCCTGACCGACATGGGCGAACTGATCTTCCTGCCGCGCCTGATCGAGCGCCTGCGCCGCGAAGCGCCCTACTGCACCCTGCGCACCCTGCAGATGCCGATGCAGCAGATCGCCCAGGCGCTGGAAAGCGGCGCGGCCGACCTCGCGCTCGGATCCCTGCATTCGATGCCCGAGGGCCTGTTCCAGCAGCAGCTCTTCACGCGCAGTTTCGTCACCATCGTCAACCGCCGCAACCGCGCCATCGGCGAAGCCCTGACGCGCGAACAGTACCTGGCGCTGGAGCACATCGTCGTGTCCCTGTCGGGCAGGCTGGAAGACGCCTACGACGCCATCGTCGACCAGCTGGCCGGTCCGCGCCGGGTCTACCTGACGACGCCCCACTTCCTCACGGTGCCGATGATCATCGAGCAGAACCCGGAGCTGATCGCCACCGTGCCGCGCGAGCTGGCCACGCGCTTTGCCGGCTACAACAGCATCAAGGCGCTGACCACGCCAGTCGACGTGCCGCCGTTTGCGATCCGCCAGCACTGGCATCCGCGCTACCAGCACGATGCGGCCAATGTCTGGCTCAGGCAGCTGGTGAAGGACGTGTTCGATACGCATCCGGAATAGCAGGCGCCACCTATGCGGTCAAACAGAATTGAACAAAGATGAATACGATGCATGAAGGCACAGACCCGTAGGGGCCATCGAGGCCACTGGCCTCGATGGCCCCTACGGGTCTGAGCGTAAGGATTCAGCTTAAGTGACCGGGCTTGGCCTGCGCCCTGCCTGCTGCGCGGCGCGTCAGAAGCGGTGCTGGATACCGACCACCAACCCGGTCTGGTTGTCCGCCGTCCCCGTCACGCCGCCGTCTTCGTTGTTGTCGCGCGAGACGCCGACCGGCACGCCGCCCCTGGCCTTCGCATGCGCGGCGGTCGCGTACACGCTGGTGCGCTTGGTCAGCGCGTATTTGGCGCGCAGCACCAGCATGCGCGGATCGGCGGCGGTGTCGGCCGGCGTCACGCCGGTCTTCACGTCGACGTAGTACAGCACCGCGGTCAGGTCGAGCGCGGGCGTGAGCTCGTAATTGGTGCCGGCCCACCAGGTATTGGCCCGCGCCGTGGGACCGGCCGCCTGTTCCAGCCTCAGGTGGCGGTGGCCAAGCTTCAGGCTCAGCGCCTCGCTCGCCTCGAAGGCGGCCGCCGCGTGATAAACCGTCGATTCGGAACGCGCACCCAGCGCATTGCTGACGCCGTTGACGCGTTCCCCCGTGGCGACAAAGCGCAGCTTGCCCAGCTCGTAGGCGGCGGCAGCGGCGAGCTTGCGGCCGTCCGACGAACTGCCGGCGACTTCGCCCGCACCCCAGGACGCGCCGATTTTCAGCTTGTCGAACTGGCCCTGGTATTTGACCATGTTGTCGAAGCCCGTCGTCATGCCGTATTTGTTCGACAGGGTGCCGTTCCCGGTCGGGACCCAGGAGTAGCGCGGCGCATAGCCCATCGGGTCGAAGGAAACGATGAAGTCATAGACCGTCGTGAACGAGCGGCCGATCACGACGCGGCCGAACTTGCCTTCCAGGCCGACGTTGGCCTGGCGCCGGAACAGGGCTCCGTCGAAGGTGCCGTTGTCGATCAGGAGGCCCGATTCGAGGTTGAACACGGCCTTGAGGCCATTGCCCAGGTCTTCGGTGCCGCGAAAACCGAGGCGCGAATTGTTCGATCCGCCCGAGTAGACCTTGGTCACGTCTGCGCCGCCGGCGCCCGCATTCGTCACATGCTCGATGCCCGCATCCATGATGCCGTAGATTTGCACATTGGTCTGGGCGCATGCGGCACCGCTGAATGCGGCAGCCATCGCTGCGAAAAGCGCAGGTTTATTCATTGTCTATCTCCGTTGTAGTTGTAATGGGACGATCGAAAAGGCTGCGGGCGCCGCGCTGAACACTGCAGCGTCCGCCTCTTCTTGCGGCAAAATATAGACGGGCCCAGCTTTCAGAATGCTTTCATTGTGCTTTGCAACATCAATAACATGCGATCGCGGCGCCTGATTTCGTATGGGGAGCAAGGCGCGCAGAAGGATAATTTTTAATATCGAAGGGACAAGCCCGGGCTGAAAGCAAACTGAAAGCTGAGCCCGCCTATAGTTGACGAAAACAAGGCACACAAACGATGCCGCCAACCGGAGACAAGATGCAGACCTTTCCCTCACGCGCACGCCGTCCTGGCAGCGCCATTCCCGAATAATTCCTTCATGGCCAAGGCACGGTCCAGGCCCTGGCCTGGCCGTGCCCGGGCTTGAACAAGACAAGCTGTGCCCGCCAATGACCGTCACGCCTGCTTGCGTGGCGGCTGCGGCAATACAACAACCTGCACCGATACAGGTGCTTACATCAGGAGACGCTTCATGAACAAGATCAACACAATGCTGGCCCGTGCCGTCCAGGCGCTCGTCATCGGCGCCGCCGTGGCTGCGGCGCCGGCCATGGCGCAGGCGCCGCTGGAACTGAAGATCATCGCCCCGGCGGCGCCCGGCGGTGGCTGGGACAGTGCCTCGCGTTCGCTGCAGCAGGTGATGGTTGCCGCCGGCGCCGCCAAGAGCGTGCAGGTGATTAACGTGCCGGGCGCGGGCGGCACCGTCGGCCTGGCCCAGTTCGCCAATGGCGCGAAGGGCGACGGCAAGCAGATGATGACGATGGGGATCACCATGCTCGGCGCCGTGCTGACCAACAAGTCGCCGGTCAAGCTCGACACCGTGACCCCGATCGCGCGCCTGACGGCCGATCCTCTGGTGATCGTGGTGCCGGCCAATTCGCCGCACAAGACCATCAAGGACCTGGCCGCCGCGATCAAGGCGGATACCTCGAAAGTGGTCTGGGCCGGCGGTTCGGCCGGCGGCGCCGACCATATCCTGGCCGGCATGGTTGCGAAAACGGCGGGCGGCGACGTGCGCAAGCTGAACTACGTACCCTTTTCGGGCGGCGGCGAAGCCCTGGCCGAAATGCTGGGCGGACGCGTGACGGCCGGCGTGTCGGGCTATAACGAATTCGAAAGCATGATCAAGGCGGGCAAGCTGCGCGCCCTGGCCATCGCGTCCGGCAAGCGCATCGCGGGCGTCGACGTGCCGACCCTGAAGGAACAAGGCCTGGACGCGGAACTGGTGAACTGGCGCGGCATCGTCGCCGGCCCCGGCATCACGCCGCAGCAGCGCGCCGCCCTGGCCGCCGCCGTCGAAAAGACCGTCAAGTCGCCGGAATGGGCCAAGGTCCTGAAGGCACGCGGCTGGGAAGACGCCTACCTGCCGGCTGACCAGTTCGCCGCCTTCATGAAAGGCGACCAGGCGCGCGTCAAGGACATCCTGGTGTCGATCGGCCTGGCAAAATGATCGCCAGCCGTGAACACAAAGTGCCCGCCTGGCGGGCGCCGCTGCTGGTCGGCTTGACCCTGCTGCTGCTGGGCGCAATCACGCTGGTCGATGCCTACCGCGTCGCCGAAAGCGTCGGCCCGGGTGTCGGCCCGTCGGCGGCGATGAAACTGATCGCGGGACTGCTGGTGCTGCTTGGCCTCGCGCACCTGGTGCAGGCGGGCCGCGCGGCGAAGCAGACCCTCGTCTTCGACGCAGCCGAGAAGGTTAACTTCGGCGCCCTGGCCTGGGTGCTGGGCGGGCTGGTGCTGCAGATCGCGGCCCTGTCCCTCGGCCTGGGCTTCATCCTGTCCTCGACCATCCTGTTCGTCGCCACCGCCTGCGGCTTCGGCCGCCCGCTCAAGTCCTGGGGACCGGTCTACGGCCTGGTGCTGACGACGCTCGTCTACCTGTTTTTTACCAAGGCGCTCTCCCTGTCCCTGCCGATGGGACCGCTTGAGCAACTGCTGGGCTAAAGGAATCCGATGGATACGCTTTCACTACTGGCCGACGGTGTCTGGATCGCCCTGCAACCCGGCAACCTGCTGTTCGCCGGCATCGGCGTGCTGCTCGGCACCCTGGTCGGCATCCTGCCCGGCATCAGCCCTTCGCTCACGGTCGCCCTGCTGCTGCCCGTGACCTTCCAGCTCGACCCAACCGGTTCGATCATCATGTTTGCCGGTATTTATTTTGGCGGCATGTACGGCAGCTCGACCACGGCCATCCTGATCAATACCCCGGGCGAGGCCGCCTCGATCGCCACCGCCATCGAAGGCTACAAGATGGCGCTGAGCGGACGCGCCGGTCCGGCCCTGGCCACCGCGGCAATCGGCTCCTTTGTCGCCGGCACCATCGCCACCGTCTGCCTGGCGCTGCTGGCGCCGTGGATCGTCGACCTGGCGGTGCAGTTCGGCCCCTGGGATTACCTGGCCCTGATGGTGGTGGCCTTCGTCACCGTATCGGCCACCTTCGGCAGCTCGGTGCTGCGCGGGCTGACCAGCCTGGCGCTCGGCCTCTTCCTGGGCCTGGTCGGCATCGACAAGCTGACCGGCCAGGCCCGGCTCACCTTCGACGTGCCCCTGCTGATGGACGGGATCTCGATCACGACCCTGGCCGTCGGCCTGTTCGCGATGGGCGAAGCCCTCTTTGTCGCCTCGCGCTTTGGCGGCGTGACCGAAAAGATCGAAAAGGTGCGCGGTTCGCTGATGATGTCGAAAGAAGACTGGAAAGCCTCGTGGAAGCCCTGGCTGCGCGGCACCCTGCTCGGCTTTCCGATCGGGGCCCTGCCCGCCGGCGGCGCCGAAGTGCCGACCCTGCTCTCCTACACCCTCGAACGCCGGCTCGCCAAAAACCCCGAGCAGTTCGGCAAGGGCGCGATCGAAGGCGTGGCCGGTCCCGAGGCGGCGAACAATGCCTCGGCCACCGGCACGCTGGTGCCCCTGCTGGCCCTCGGCCTGCCGACTTCGGCCACCGCCGCCATGATGCTGGCCGGCTTCCAGCAATACGGCCTGGTGCCGGGACCGCTGCTGTTCACCACCAACCCCGACATGGTCTGGGGTCTGATCGCCAGCTTCCTGGTCGGGAACCTGATGCTGCTGGTGCTGAACCTGCCGCTGGTGGGTCTGTGGGTGAAGCTGCTGGCCATTCCGCAAGCCTGGCTGTATGCGGGCATCCTCGTGTTTGCCGCGATGGGCACGCTCGCTGCGAATCCCTCGACCGTCGAGCTGACCATGCTGGTGGTGTTCGGCTTGGCGGGCTACATGATGCGCTGCTGGGACTATCCGGTCGCGCCGATGATCGTCGGCCTGATCCTGGGGCCGATGGCCGAGAGCCAGTTCCGGCGCGCGCTGCAAGTGAGCCTGGGCGACTACTGGATCTTCTTCAAGCATCCGGCCTCGGCCACGCTGCTGGCGATTGCGGCGTTCGCGCTGCTGGCGCCGCTGCTGTTCAAGGGCTTGCGACGGTTCAGGGGCAGCGACGAGTAACAGCCCTCAACCATGCCGGTCAGACGACCGGTTGGCGCATATAGTTAAAGATCGGCCATGCACAATTTCGCTACCCTGCCCCCGGCTTACCTCGACCACGCCGGACAACGCCATCGGCTGGTCGACCTGCCCGCCCTGTTCGGCGAACGCCTGTACCGCCTGCCCGTCGTCCTGCGCCTGCTGCTGGAAAACGTGCTGCGCACCAGTCCTATTGAGGAAGGCCAGGCCGCCGTCGATGCCATTTTCGGCTGGCTCGAACACGGCAGCAGCGAGGCGGAGATTGCTTACCAGCCGGGACGCGTGCTGATGCACGACACCACCAGCACCCCGGCCCTGGTCGACATCGCCGCCATGCGCAACGCCCTCGATGAAGCCGGCTTTGACCCGGCCGTGCTGAACCCCGGCCTCCCGGTCGACATTTCGGTCGACCACTCGCTGGCCGTGGAATTCTACGGCCAGCGCGATGCGCTCGACCTGAACCTGCAGATGGAAATGCGCCGAAACAGCGAGCGCTACACCTTCCTGCGCTGGGCCTCGAAGGTGATGAAGGGCGTGCGCATCCATCCGCCCGGCACCGGCATCATGCACACGATTAACCTCGAACAGCTGGCCACCGTAGTCACGCTCGAAGAGCGCGGCGGCCAATCCTGGGTCGTGCCCGACACCATGATCGGCACCGACAGCCACACCCCCATGATCAATGGCATCGGCGTGCTGGGCTGGGGCGTGGGCGGTCTGGAAGCGCAGACGGTCATGTTCGGCATGCCGACCATGCTGCGCGTGCCCGAGGTGATCGGCGTGCGCCTCACCGGCCGCCTCGGTGCATGCGCGGTCGCCACCGACCTGGCCTTGACCGTCACCCAGCGCCTGCGCCAGATCGGCGTCTCGGGCCAATTCGTCGAATTCTTCGGGCCGGGCGTGGCCACCCTGAGCGCCAACGAGCGCTCGGTGGTGGCCAACATGGCGCCCGAATACGGCGCCACCACCGGCTTCTTCGCTATCGACGGGCAGACGCTCGACTACCTGCGCCAGACCGGCCGGCCGCAAGAACGCATCGCCCTGGTCGAAGCTTATGCGCGCCGCAACGCGCTCTGGTTCGACCCGGAAGCGCAGCCGACCTATACCCGCACCATCGAGATCGACCTCGATGCGATCGCGATCCACGTGGCCGGCCCCAAGCGCCCGCAAGACCTGCTGGCCTATACCGAGACCGCCGCCGCACTGGCCAAGCTGGGCTTCGTGCCGGCCGCGTCGAACGGCGCGCTGCCGCGCCATCCGGTCGTCATCGCGGCGATTACCAGCTGCACCAATACCTCCGACCCCGGCCTGCTGGTTGCCGCCGGCCTGGTCGCGCGCCGCGCCCGCCAGTTCGGCCTGAAGGTGCCGAGCTGGGTCAAGACTTCGCTCGGACCCGGCTCGCCGGCTGCGGCACGCTATCTCGAACGCGCCGGCCTGCTGGAGGACCTCGCCTCTGTCGGCTTCGACATCGTCGGCTATGGCTGCACGACCTGCATCGGAAACTCGGGCGCCCTCACCGAACAGGTCCAGCAGGCGCAGGCACGCGGCGAGATTCACCCGGTGGCGGTCCTGTCGGGCAACCGCAATTTTCCGGGCCGCGTGCATCCCGACCTCGACCTCGGTTTTCTGATGTCGCCGCCGCTGGTGATCGCCTTTGCGCTGGCCGGCAACGCCGAACGCGATCTGAGCCGCGATCCGGTCGGGACCGCGACCGACGGCAAGCCGGTCTTCCTGCGCGACCTGTGGCCGACCCGGCTCGAGGTCGACGCCCTGGTGGAGAAAGGCCTGGCGGCCGGCGACTTCCCGCAAGCCTTTGCCCATGCCAGCCTGAACCCGGCCTGGCATGGCCTGAAGGTGCCCGATACGGCCCTCTTCCCCTGGAATCCGGCGTCGACCGCCCTGCGCCGCCCGCCTTTCGCTTCGCTGAGCGAAACGAGCCAGCTTGGCCGCTACACCGCCTGGCCGCTGCTGGTGCTGGGCGACGACATCACGACCGACCATATCTCGCCGGCCAGCGCCATTCCCGAAGACAGCTTCGTTGCCGACTTCCTCGTCGCGCGCGGCGACGAGCGCAAGGATCTGAATGTGTTCGCCTCGCGGCGCGGCAACTGGGAAGTGATGCTGCGCGCGGCCTTCTACAGCAAGTCGCTGCGCAACCTGCTGCTGCCATCAAGCCCGGTCGGGCATACGCTGCACGCGCCCAGCGGCGAGGTAGCGCCGATCTTCGAGGTGGCACAGCGCTATCGCGACGAGGGGCAGCCGGTGGTGCTGGTCGCCGGCGAGCGCTATGGCACCGGATCTTCGCGCGACTGGGCCGCGAAGGGCCAGCGCCTGCTGGGCGTGCGCGCCGTGCTGGTGGTGAGCTTCGAGCGCATCCATCGTTCGAACCTGATCGGCATGGGCATCCTGCCGCTGCGCCTGTCCGAGGGACTGTCGCCGGCCACCTTGCAGATTGCTCCCGGCGACCGGATCGAAATCGATGCCGCATCCTCGTCGTTGCGTGCACGAGGCCCGGTGCAGGTCAGCCTGCACCGGGCGGACGGTAGGCATCAGGTATTCAAGGCCATCGCCGCCGTCGAAACACGGCTCGAGGTCGAGCTGCTGCGCCACGGCGGCGTCATTCCCTTCATTCTGCAAAAAACCATGGCGCAGCAAGCTAAGCCATAATGCAAGGATGCGGCCGGTGGCCTCGCAGCACCTGAACATCCTCGACCTGATGAGCACCTCGCGCATACCCTGGCCTCCCTGGCGAAGATCGAAGACATCCTCCATGCCACGGGAACGACGCAACCCTGAACCTGGTGCAACCATGAACCCATCGATTCGTTCCGCCTTCACCCCGACCGGCAAGCTGCGCGCCTGCATCAACCTGGGCAATCCCATCCTCGCCGGCCTCGATGCTGCCGGCCAGGCGGCCGGCGTCTCGGTGGACCTCGCTGGTGAATTGGCGAAGCTGCTGGGCGTGGAACTGGAACTGGTGCTCGTGGACGCCGCCGGCAAGTCGGTCGAGGTGGTGGCCGCCGACCAGGCCGACATCGGCTTCTTCGCCATCGACCCGCTGCGCGGCGAGCACATCGCCTTCACCGCGCCCTATGTGCTGATCGAGGGCTGCTACCTGGTCAAGGACGATTCGCCGCTACGCTCCAACGACGAAGTCGACCAGGCCGCGAATCGCGTCGTCGTCGGCAAAGGCAGCGCCTACGACCTCTACCTGACCCGCACGCTGCAGCACGCGCAGATCCTGCGTTCGCCAACCTCGCCCACGGTGGTCGACACCTTCCTCGAACAGGGTGCGGAAGTGGCGGCCGGCGTGAAACAGCAGCTCGAAGCGGACGCACGGCGCCTTGGCGGCCTGCGCCTGCTGGGCGAGCGCTTCATGGTGATCCAGCAGGCGATGGGCACGCCGAAAAGCCGCGGGCTCGAAGCGGCCGCCTTCCTGGCGCGCTTTGTCGAGGACATGAAAGCGGGCGGCTTCGTTGCGGCCGCCCTGCAGCGGCACGGCATCGAAGGGGCATCGGTGGCGCCCCCGGCATGAGCGTGGCGGCACCTGACGCCCGTCCGCGTCCGGCCTCGCTGGCGGAACTGTTCTTCTCGATTACCTGGATGGCCCTGCAGGGCTTCGGCGGCGTGCTGGCCGTGATCCAGCGCGAGCTGGTCGAGAGGAAGCGCTGGATGACCAACGAGGAGTTCGTCGAGGACTGGGCCGTCGCCCAGATCATGCCCGGCCCGAACGCGGTCAACCTGTGCATGATGATTGGAACCCGCTATTTCGGCCTGGCCGGCGCCCTGACCGCGCTGGCCGGCATGCTGGCGCTGCCGCTGGTGCTGATCCTGCTGCTGGCGCTGCTGCACGGGAAATTCGCCGGTAACCCGCTCGTGGCCGGCGCACTGCGCGGCATGGCCGCGGTGTCGGCCGGCCTGATCGCCGCCACCGCCCTGCGCATGGCGGCGGCCCTCGTCAAGAACGTGATGCCGCTCCTCTGGTGCGCGGCCATTGCGCTGGCCAGCTTCGCCCTGCTGGCCTGGATGCGCGCGCCGCTCGGGTTGACACTGGCGCTGCTGGGCGGCCTTGGCTTCCTGCTGGCCTGGCACAGGCTCAAGCGATGAGCGCGCACCAGATCGTGCTGTCCTGGCAGGAGTGGGTCGACCTGTTCGCCCACTTCCTGATGCTCTCGATGATGTCGCTGGGCGGCGCGATTTCGACCAGCGCCGAGATGCACCGCTACCTCGTCGAGCAGCAGGGCTGGCTGACCCACGCCCAGTTCAAGGAAGCGATCGCCCTGGCCCAGGCCGCACCGGGCCCGAACGTGCTCTTCGTCGCCCTGATGGGCTGGCAGGTGGGACTGAACGCCGGCAGCACCACGGCGGCTTTGCTCGGGGTTGGGATTGCGATGGCCGGCATCCTGTTGCCGTCGACGGTGTTTACCTACCAGGTCGCGCAGTGGGGGCACCGTAACCGCGAGCCGCGCGCCGTGCGCGCCTTCAAACAGGGCATGGCGCCGCTGGTGATCGGCATGCTGCTCTCGACCGCCTGGCTGCTGGGCGCGGGCGGCGGCGCCGGCAACTGGCGGCTATGGCTGGTTTCCATCGCCAGCTGCCTGCTGATCTGGCGCACCCGCATTCATTTGCTGTGGCTGCTGGGCGCGGGCGCGCTGCTGGGAGCTCTCGGCCTCGTCTAGGCCGCGCTTGCCGCTTCGTTGACGATCCGCTGCGCGCGCAGGATGACCGGAGGCCTACCCTAGCGCTTGTCCTTGACGATCGAGGAAGCCAGCACCAGCAGCTGCGAGCTGACCCGCAGCCCCGCCTTGCCGGCCGAGTCGAGCGAAATCTCGAAGCGCACGCGCTCGTCGAGCACGCGGAAATTGATGACGCTGCCATGCGCAAGCGCGCCGTCCGACTCGGTCACCACCAGGATCGAGCGGGCGGCGGCCTGCTCGATCATCGGTGCGGCGCGCGCCACATAGCCGTCACCGACATACAAGATGTGGATGCCGTCGAGCGGGTCGCCGTTGCGCAGCTGGCGCACCGCCAGCGTCCCTTTGACGGGATCGCGCACGGCCGCCAGCTGCGCCAGCCTGGCGGCCACTTCATCCGCGCCGACGATGCCGATCACGGTGCGTCCGCCGGCCGGCGGTGCGGCGCGCGGCGGCCACTCCACATAATGCCGCAGCTTCGACAGGTAGGCGGCCTTGACCACGTCCTCGGTCGAGGCGCCTGCCTGGGCCTGCGCCTCGCCAGCTGCCAGCCACGCGGGCGCCAGCAATACCGCGCCGCACAGGCGCAGGGACAGTGCAATCGCCAGGCGCCTGGCCCGCATCATTACAGCCGCCACACCAGGTTCACGCCAACACTGCGCTCATACAGGCTGCGCCCCGGGCTGCTGCCGAATTCCGGGTGCTCCGCATCGAGCAGGTTGCGTCCGCGGACCGACAAGTCCAGGCCAGGCGCAACGCGCCAGTTGTAACTGATGTCGAGCGACTCGTAGGCCGGCACCGCCGGGCGATTCAGTTTGCCGTAATGGCGCAGCAGCAGGTCGACCGAATGGCCGCGTGCGATGTCGTAGGAGGCCTGCAGCTTCCAGTAGTTGCTCGGGTCGCTGGTCGCGAGGCCCGTGCCGGCGCTCGCGTCGCGGCTGCCCGCGTCCAGCGTGCTGCGGATGTGCTGCGCCACCAGGCCTGCCGACAGGCGCAAGGCGGCGCTTGCGTCCCAGCTCGACCACATCTCGATGCCGCGCGCGCGCGCATTGGCCATGTTGCTGAACACCGAACCGGAGCCACGCGGGTTCGGCTCCAGCGTGCGCAGGCGGTCGTAGTCGCTGACAAAGGCCGTCGCCGAATACGACAGCGCCGGCGTGGCCTGGATCCGGTAGCCCAGTTCGAACACGTTCGCCACTTCCGAGCGGAAGTCCGGCCCGCCGGCCAGCGCGTAGCGCGGCACGCCATTCACCACGGCCGGGTTCGTGGGACTGTAGAAATCGTGGTCGATGCGGGACGGCGCGCGCACCGTGCGCGAGGCCGAGGCCCAGGCCCGGCTGCTGCCGGTCGGCTTCCATGCCAGGCGCAGGGTCGGCAGCAATTCCATGCCGGTGTAATTGTTGTGCTCCACCTTGGCGCCCGCGACCAGGCGCAGGGTATCGGTCAGGTCGATCTCGTCCTGCACAAAAGCGTTCCCCCAGTGCAGGTCCAGGTCGCCCGGCAGGAAGGCGAAGCCGGCGCCGTTGTCGATGCGGTCGAAGGCGACGCGGTAGCCCGCGCCCCAGACGAGGCGGTGGCGCTCGGCCAGCGTGAGCGAACTTTGCAACTGCAGGTCCAGGGTATTGAGGTGCTCGATGAAGGCGCCCGGCTGGTTACGCTCGGTGAAGTCCCAGTAGGCCTGGGCCGTCACGTCCGAGACGCCGATGCGCATCGATGTGCGCCCGAGCAGGTTAGCGCCGGCGATGCGGATGTCGCGCGTACCCCGCTGGTGCAGCGCGCCGGTATAGGCGTCGCCCTGCACGGTCGTGCTAGCGAGCCCCTGCCCCCAGTCGGCGCGGAAACCCGCCTGCGAACGCTTCCAGCCGGTGAGGTCGCTCATGCCGTTTTCGCGTTGCAGGTCGTCCTGTTCGGAGACCTTGGCGTAGACGCGATAGCGCCCGCCTTTGGCCAGCGCGCCGCCATGGCGCACCGATCCGGTGACGAAGTCGCGTTCAACCGTGCTGCTCACCTGCGTGCCCTGGGTGGCGCCGGCGGCCTTGGTGATGATGTTGATCACGCCATTGACGGCATTCGCGCCCCACATGGTGGCGCCCGCCCCGCTGATGACTTCGATGCGCTCGACGTCTTCCAGCACCACGTCCTGCGCGTCCCAGAACACGCCCGAGAACAGCGGCGTATACACGCTGCGCCCGTCGATCAGCACCAGGAGTTTGTTCTCGAAGGCGCTGTTGAAGCCGCGCGCCGTGACTGCATAATTGCGCGCATCGACGCGCGCTACCTGCAAATTGGGCGCCAGGCGCAAGGCCTCGGGCAGTGTCGCCGCGCCGGCGCGCTTGATGCTCTCGCCCGAGATGACGTAGATCGACGCGGCCGCATCGGCCACCGGCTCGGAGCGGCGCGAGACGGAGGTGACGCGCACGTTCGACAAGTCTTCCAGGCTGAGGTTGGCGATGTCTTCCGGTTCGATGACCTGGGCGCTGGCCGGCGCGGCAAGCACGCCGGCGAGCAAGGCGACCGCGAGGGGACTTAGTGATGTGACAAGCAGGCGATGACGCATGCGGCGCGATGTTCTATTCAGGTAGATGGGCCCGAAGCCTGAATCGGGTACTGCGTTCGATATCTGAAAACGCGTCAATACAAGGCGATTCTAGCAGAGTCGAAAAAGCGCCCTACTTCCTTCCGAGCCGCCGCGCGGCCTGGAAGGGCGGCGTATCGCCCAGCGGCAGCAGCGCGGCCATCCGCGCCAGGCCGCGCACCAGCTGCGCTTCGCCCAGGCGCAGGGCGCGTCCGCGCAATTGCGGCAGCGAGCGCACCGGCTCCGGCGTCATGTCCACGGCGGCGCGCACCAGCAGGCGCTGGAGCGGACGCAGTGGCGCCGGCACGATGGGCGCGTTATCCATGATGCGCAGGAATTCGCCGAGGATGCTGGAGCCCTCCAGCATCGGCGCCGTTTGCGCCAGCAGCGCTTCCCACGCGGCCCAGGTGTGCGGCACCCCTGTGGCGCCGTACAGCGCCGCGGACGCCTGGCTCTCGGCGAAAGCGGCATCCTTCTCGGCCGGCGACAAGGGGCTGGCGTAGCGGTGGTAGGCTTCGGCAAATCCGAATACGGCGCTGGCCTGTACCCAGTCGAGCAGGCGCGGATCGTTGGCGTGGTAGGCGGCGCCATCGGGCGTGGTGCCGGCTACCATGCCGTGCACGCGCACCACGCGCGCAATGAGCTGCTCGGCGGCCGAACGCGGGCCGTAGACCGTCATCATGGCTGCAAAGCCCGTGCGGCGCAGGCGCAAGCCCGGGTCGCGCTGGAAGCCGCCCGAATCCCAGACGCCCGATCGAACCTTGGGCTCGGCCAGTTCGAGCAGCACCGCCGCCACGCCGCCCACGAACAGCGAGACCGGGTTGGCGAACACCCGCCAGGCCACGCCGTCAAGCGGCGCGAGCGCAGGTTCGCCGCGCGGCTGGCTGAAGTCGAAGGCCATGCCCGGCGGCGGTTGCAATAGTTCGCGCAGGGCTTTCAGCATGCGCTCTTTCGGTGTGACACGCGGCTAGTCGGGTACGACAGCGGTGACCTCGATCTCGACCCGTGCCCGGTCCTCGACCAGCCCGGCCACCTGCACCGTGCTCATGGTCGGGTAGTGGCGGCCGATTAGGTCGCGGTAAGCGGCGCCGATTTCCGGGTAGGCGGCCACGTATTCCTTCTTGTCGAGCACATACCAGGTCATGCGCACGATGTGCTCGGGCCTGGCGCCGCCTTCGGCCAGCACCGCGACGATGTTGGCGAGGGCCTGGCGCACCTGGCCGGCGAAATCGTCGGTTTGGAAGACGCCGTCGGCGTCCCAGCCGATCATGCCGCTCACGAAGACCATCCGGCCCGAGGCCGCGATGCCGTTCGCGTAGCCGCGCGGCCGGGGCCAGTTTTTGGGTTGAAGGAATTCCATGGATGCTTGCCTCTCTCTGTCAGTCTGCCGCCGGCGCCTGGAATTGCGCGATGCGGCTGCGCATGGGTTCTGGAATGCGCGTGGCGCGCTGCGTCTTCATGTCCATCAGCACCAGGATCAGGGTAGCACGCACACGCGGCGCCCCGTCGGCACCCAGCAGCCGGATCGCCACGGTGATCGACGAGCCGCCGATCTTGAGCACCGACAGCTCGGCGCGCAATGCGTCGCCCAGTTTGCTGGTGGCGACGAAGTCGGTCTGGACGCTGACCAGCGGCAGGCCGAAGCCGCGCACGCCGATCAGCTCCTGAAACGGCGTGCCGAGACCTTGTCCGCACCAGTCCTCGACCAGGTTGTTGAACATCTCGAAATAACGCGGATAGAACACGATGCCGGCCGGGTCGCAGTCGCCGAAGCGCATCACCACGTCGGTCACGAAGCGCGATTCAGCCATGCGGCACCGCTTCGGCCAGCAATTCGCGCGCGATAATCAGCTGCTGCACTTCAGTCGCGCCTTCATAAATGCGCAGCGAGCGGATCTCGCGGTAGAGGCGCTCGACCGGCTGTTCGCTCACCACGCCCAGGCCGCCGAACATCTGCACCGCCGCGTCGATCACCTGCTGCGCCGTCTCGGTGGCGGTCAGCTTGGCCATCGCCGCTTCCTTGGTCACGCGCCGCCCCTGGTCGCGCTGCCAGGCGGCGCGGTAGGTGAGCAAGGCCGCCGCGTCGATCCCGGTCGCCATCTGCGCCAGCTTGGCCTGGGTCAGCTGGAAGTCGGCCAGGGTCTTGCCGAACATCTTGCGCGAAGTGGCGCGCGCCAGGGCTTCATCCAGCGCACGGCGCGCGAAGCCGAGCGCCGCGGCGGCGACCGAGGTGCGGAAGATGTCGAGGGTCGCCATCGCCACCTTGAAGCCCTGCCCCGCTTGCCCCAGGCGTTTCGACGCCGGCACCCGGCAATCGGTGAAACGCAGGCGCGCCAGCGGGTGCGGCGCGATGACGTCGATCCGCTCGGCGATCTCGAAGCCCGGCAAATCGGCGTCGACGATGAAGGCCGAGATGCCGCGCGCGCCGGGCGCTTCACCCGTGCGGGCGAACACCACATACATGTCGGCGATGCCGCCGTTGGAAATCCAGGTCTTCTCGCCATTGAGCACGTAATCGTCGCCGTCGAGCGTCGCCGCGCAGGCCATCGCCGCCACGTCCGAGCCGGCATCGGGCTCGGACAAGGCAAAGGCGGCGATCGCCTCGCCGCGACCGACCCGGGTCAGGTAGTCCCGCTTGTTTTCTTCGCTGCCGAACAGGGTAATGGCCCCGCTGCCCAGGCCCTGCATGGCAAACGCGAAGTCCGCCAGCCCCGAGTGGCGCGCCAGGGTTTCGCGGATCAGGCACACCGCCCGGGTGTCGATGGCCTCGCTCGCGCCGCCATAGGCCAGGCCACCAATGGCGTGCTTCAGCCACCCTGCCTCGCCCAGCTGGCGCACCAGGCCACGGCAGGCCGCGTCGACGTCGTGCCCGTGCTGCTGGTCGATGTGCTGCGCGGCCCAGGCGTCGAGCTCCTGCGCCAGTTCGCGGTGGCGGCCCTCCAGGAAAGGCCAGTTCAAATAGTCGGTATCGGCCATGGCCTTCAGTCCCCTTCGAATTGTGGTTTTTCCTTGGCCACGAAAGCGTGGTAGGCGCGGTGGAAATCGTTGGTCGCCATGCAGATCGCCTGG
Organism: Massilia sp. FBCC-B171; assembly: GCF_059134155.1. Classification (NCBI taxonomy): domain Bacteria; kingdom Pseudomonadati; phylum Pseudomonadota; class Betaproteobacteria; order Burkholderiales; family Oxalobacteraceae; genus Massilia; species Massilia sp. FBCC-B171. Next base: position 2,921,094 of record NZ_CP101443.1, read on the forward strand.
GCCTGGGCTTCGGCCTCGATGGCTTCGTCGACGCCCATGTTCCATTCCTGCTGCAGCATTTTCTTGGTCATGCCGTGGGCGAAGGTCGGTCCCGCGGCCAGCATGGCAGCGAAGGCCTGGGCCTCAGGCAGCACGGTCTCGGGCGTGGAGACGCGGTTGAAGAAGCCCCAGCGCTCCGCTTCCTCGCCGCCCAGGCTGCGCCCGGTGTAGAGCAGCTCGGCCGCGCGGCCCTGGCCGATCACGCGCGGCAGCAGCGCGCAGGCGCCCATGTCGCAGCCGGCGAGACCCACCCGCGTGAACAGAAAGGCGGTCTTGCTGCGCGCGGTGCCGTAGCGGATGTCCGAGGCCAGCGCCAGGATCGCGCCGGCGCCGGCGCAGATGCCGTCGATCGCGGCCACCACCGGCTGCGGGCAGGCGCGGATCGCCTTGACCAGGTCGCCCGTCATGCGGGTGAAGGTCAAGAGTCCCGGCATATCCAGCTTGGTGAGCGGGCCGATGATGTCGTGCACGTCGCCGCCGGAGCAGAAGTTCTCGCCGGCGCCGGTGATGACGACCGCCTTGACGTCCTCGGCATAGGCCAGGGCGCGGAACAGGTCGCGCAGCTCGGCATAGGAGTCAAAAGTGAGCGGATTCTTGCGCTCGGGGCGGTTCAGGGTGAGCGTGGCGACGCCGCCTGCGACGCTGAACTGGAAGTGCTGCGGCTGGTAAGCGGCCATGCTGGCGCGGTTGCCGGCCAGCTGGTGTGCTTCGCCTGTGAGGTAACGCATCAATTCTCCTGGTTTAGGGTTGGCCGGCGGGCTGCAAGCCCCGCTTCATTGTCGAGAGCAGCGCCATCAGCGCTGCACGTTCGTGCTCTTCGAGGGCGCCCATCAATTCGATGATCCAGCCTTCGTGGCGCGCGGCCATGCGCTTGAAGCTGCGCCGCCCGCCGGCGGTCAGCTTCAGGGTAAAGGCGCGGCCGTCGCCCGGCACCGCTTCGCGCAGCACCAGGCCCTCCTGCTCGAGCAGGTTGGCAATCCCGGTCACGTTGGCGCTCGTGACCATCATGCGTTTCGACAGTTCGCCCATGCGCAGGCCCTCCGGATGGCGGTCGAGCTGGGCCATCAGGTCGAAGCGCGGCAGCGTGATGCCGAATTCCAGGCGCAGGCGGCTGCGGATCTCGGCTTCGATCAGCGTCGTGCAGGACAGCATGCGCAGCCAGAGCTTGAGCGACTGGTGATTGTCTTCGGTCAGGCGGCTTTCGACGTCGAGCACCGCGCCTTCATCTTCAAGCACGGGCGCCAGCGTCAGGTGTTTGCGCGCCATGTCAGCCTTCGAGCAGCTTGGCCGCGACCTGCTGCGGCGTCAGCCCGCTGCTGGCGGCCGCCATCTGGCGCTCGCGCTCGAGGTTGCGCTCCAGTTGCTGCTTGCCGGCGTAATACTGCTTCGGCCAGGCGATGTCGGTGTAGCCCAGCTTGGCCGTCTCGTGCAGGGTCCAGGCCGGGTCGGCCAGGTGCGGGCGCGCGATCGCGCACAGGTCGGCGCGGCCCGAGGCGATGATGCTGTTGACGTGGTCCGCTTCGAAAATCGCGCCCACCGCAATGGTCGGAATGCCGACTTCGTTGCGGATGCGGTCCGCGAACGGGGTCTGGAACATGCGGCCGTACACCGGCTTTTCGAGTTTGCTGACCTGGCCCGAGGAGACGTCGATCATGTCGGCGCCGGCGTCCCGGAACAGGCGCGCCACCTGGGCCGCTTCGCCCGGGGTCAGGCCGCCTTCGACCCAGTCATGGGCCGACAGGCGCACGCTGATCGGCTTGTCCTCGGGCCAGACCGCGCGCATCGCACGGAACACCTCGAGCGGATAACGGCAGCGGTTTTCCAGGCTGCCGCCATAGTCGTCGACGCGCTGGTTGGTCAGCGGCGAAATGAAGCTGGAGAGGAAGTAGCCGTGCGCACAGTGCAGTTCCAGCCAGTCGAAGCCGGCCCGCGCCGCGTCCACCGTGGCGCGCACGAAGTCGCGCTTGATGCGTTCCAGGTCCTCAAACGTGGCTTCGCGCGCCGTCTGCGACACGCCCTCCAGGTATTGCTGGGGCGAAGCCGACACCAGCGGCCAGTTGCCCTCTTCGAGCGGCAGGTCGGTGCCGTCCCAGGCGCGCCGGGTCGAGCCCTTGGCGCCGGCGTGGCCCAGCTGCAGCGCGATTTTCGCGTCGCTGCTGGCGTGGACGAAGTCGACGATGCGGCGCCAGGCGTCCGTGTGCTCCGGCGTGTACATGCCGGGGCAGCCGGGCGTAATGCGGGCGTCGGCCGAGACGCAGGTCATCTCGGCGAACACCAGGCCCGCGCCGCCCAGCGCGCGGCTGCCCAGGTGGACCAGGTGGTAGTCGCCCACCACGCCATCCACGCTGGAATACTGCGCCATGGGCGAGACCACGATACGGTTCTTCAGCACCGTGCCGCGCATGCGGAAAGGCGTGAGCATGGGCGGAATGCCGGCGCCAGCACGCGGCGCCGGCAGGCCCGCCTGGGCGAAAGCACGCTGCGCGATCCAGTCTTCGAAACCGGCGACATAGTCCGGGTCGCGCACGCGCAGGTTCTCGTGCGAGAGGCGCTGGCTGCGCGTGAGCATCGAATAGGCGAACTGCTCGGCCTCCATCGCGGTGTAGCGCTCGACGTTCTCGAACCATTCCATGGAATTACGCGCCGCGCTCTGGATTTTCAATACTTCGATCCCGCGCAGCTCCTGGTAGGCGGCTAGCGCCCGGTCGATGCCGTCTGCGCCATGGGTGGCGAAGCTGCGCGCCAGTTCGATCGCGTCTTCCAGCGCCAGCTTGGTGCCCGAACCGATCGAGAAGTGCGCGGTGTGGGCGGCGTCGCCCATCAGCACGACCGGCACGCGGCGTGCGTCGATGGTATTCCAGTGCACCCATTCGCGGCAGACGATGCGCGGGAACCTGATCCACATGGCCGAACCACGCAGGTGCGAGGCATTGCTCATCAGCTTGTGGCCGTCGAGGTAGTTGGCGAACAGCTTCTCGCAAAAAGCCACGCCCTCTTCCTGGCTCATGTCCTCCAGGCCGGATTTTTTCCAGACTTCTTCGGGCGTCTCGACGATGAAGGTCGAGGTGTCGCCATCGTACTGGTAGCAATGGGCCTGGAACCAGCCATGTTCTGTTTTCTCGAAGGCGAAGGTGAAGGCGTCGAATTTTTTCTTGGTGCCGAGCCAGACGAAGCGGCAGTTGCGGGTGTCGATGTCGGGCTGATAAGTCGCGGCATAGCGGGTGCGCACGCGGCTGTTCAAGCCGTCGCAGGCGATCACGAGGTCGGCGCCGTATTGCGCGGCCAGGGCCAGGTCGTCGGACACGTCGGTTTCGAACACCAGCCGCACGCCAAGCTCCTCGCAGCGCGCCTGCAGGATGTTCAACAGGCGCTTGCGGCCGATGCCGCAGAAGCCGTGCCCGCCCGAGGTGACGGTGCGGCCCTTGAAATGAACGTCGATGTCGTCCCAGTGATTGAAGGACTGCAGGATGGTGCGCGCGGTCTCCTCGTCGGCCGCGACCAGGTTGCCCAGGGTCTGGTCGGAGAACACGACGCCCCAGCCGAAGGTGTCGTAGGGGCGGTTGCGCTCGACGACGGTGATCTCGTGCGACGGGTCCTGCTTCTTCATCAGCAGGCTGAAATACAGGCCGGCCGGGCCGCCGCCGATGCAAACGATCTTCATGAGGGCTCCGTGAGTTGTTTCGCTTCCTGGCGCAGCTTGAAGCGCTGCAGCTTGCCGGTTTCGGTGCGCGGCAGGCTGCTGCGAAACTCGATCCGGCGCGGGTATTTATAGGGAGCGACCAGGCGCTTGACGTGCTCCTGCAGGGCTTTGGTCATCTCCGGCCCGCCCGCTTCGCCCGCGCGCAGCACGACATAGGCCAGCACCACCTGGCCGCGCTCGGCGTCCGGGGCGCCGACCACGCCGCATTCGGCCACCGCCGGATGCTGCAGCAGCACGTCCTCGACTTCAGGCCCGGCGATGTTATAGCCGCTCGAGATGATCATGTCGTCGGTGCGCGCCTGGTACCAGTAATAGCCGTCGGCATCGACCTGGTAGGCGTCGCCGGTCAGGTTCCAGCCGTTGCAGACGTAGTCGAGCTGGCGCGGGTCGGCCAGGTAGCGGCAGCCGGTCGGGCCTTTCACCGCCAGGCGCCCGGTCACGCCGGGACCGACCGGCTGGCCTTCGTCGTCGAGGATGCAGGCCTGGTAGCCGGGAATCGGGCGGCCGGTGGCGCCGGGCCGGATGGCCTCCCCGGCGGCGGAGATAAAGATGTGCAGCATTTCGGTGGCGCCGATCCCGTCGATCATGGCCAGGCCTGTCGCCTGCTGCCAGGCCTTGCGCGTCTCCAGCGGCAGCGCTTCGCCGGCCGAGACGCTGCGGGTCAGGCTGGACAGGTCGTGCTTTGCCGCCAGCGGCGCCATCTGCCGGTAGAAGGTGGGCGCGGTGAAGCAGACCGTGGCGCGGTATTCGGCGATCGCCGCCAGCAGGGAATCGGGATTGAGTTTTTCCAGCAGCACGGTCGAAGCGCCAACGCGCAGCGGGAACAGCAGCAGCCCACCCAGGCCGAAGGTAAAGGCCAGCGGCGGCGTGCCGATGAAGACGTCGCCGCTCGTCGCACCGAGGGTCGAGCGCGGGAAGCAGTCGCAAATGGCCAGCACGTCGCGGTGGAAGTGCATGGTGCCCTTGGGGCGGCCGGTGGTGCCGGAGGTGAAGCTCAGGAGACACACGTCCTGCGCCCAGGTGTCGACCGCCTCAAAACGCGGTGGCATGGCCGCCATGCGCTCTTCGAGCGAGCCGGGCGCGCTGTCGTTGAAGGAGACGATGCGCGGCGCGCTGTCGCTGCCTTCGCAAGCCAGGTCGAGTTCCACGCGCAGGTCCGCGGCGCACAGCACGGCATTGACCTTGGCCAGCCCCATGATCGTGGCCAGCTCCTTCGCGCGCAGCAGCGGCATGGTGGGCACCGCCACGCAGCCGGCCTTCCAGACGGCCAGGATGCAGGCCGCCATCATCGGGTTGTTGGCGCCGCGCAGCAGCACGCGGTTGCCGGGGACCAGGGCCAGGTCGGCGCGCAGCACGCCGGCGATGCGGTCCACCGTCTCCAGCAGTTCGGCATAGGTCCAGCTGAGGTGCGCGCCGCGGATGGCGACGGAACTACCATGGCCGCGCGCCACCATCGCGTCGAGCAGCTCGGAAGCGCAGTTCAGGCGCTCGGGATAGGCCAGCTCGGGAAGCTCGAACAGCAGTTCAGGCCACTGTTCGCGCGGCGGCAGGTTGTCGTTCGCAAAAGTGTCCAGGTACGCGGTTCCGTTCATGTGGTCTCCGGGCTGTCCAGGGAAGGCATGGCGCCACATGTGGGGCGGCCATGGCGAATGCTCGTCGTGCCCGATCTACTTTAAGCCTAAACTATCTCGGAAAGCAAGAAATTCCCTGGCAGGCGGACCTGTGGCCGCGTCACCAATGGCCCGGTCAGGGGCGCGAGCTCGTCGGGAATGGCCAAGCCGTCGCCGGCGCCAGTACCGTCCTGGCGGCCCGGGGTGCGGAAAGCCGCGTGCTCTCGTCGGGAGTATCGCCTTCCAGCAGTGTCGCTGCCGTTTTCAGCAGAACTTTCTCGCTTGGCATCCGGACCTTCTTGCGCCGCGCGATCGCACCCTCCACCAGCGGCCGTAGCAACCAGCGTGCGTATTGCTCGGGGTCTACTGAAGCAAACATCTCGCGCATCTGTTCGCGCACATCCCATTCGTCCTGCAAGCGCTGCATGACCTCGCCGGCCTCCGTTTGCGTCAGCAGGTAGTCCCGGGCCTCCTCGATGAACACTTGCTCGAGATACCGCATCATCTGCACGGCGTCGTCCTCGACCAGCCAGTCCGTGACCGTGCGCGAGGCAGCGCTGGCGGCGGATGAACCGGCGATGCCTCCGACGATGCCGCCGATAAAGGCGCCCACTGGCGCGCCTCCCGGAATCCAGCCGAGGTAGACGGCGCCCTGCGCCGCGCCGGCCCAGGCCCCACCCATGCCGCCGCCGACGCCCGCCGCCGTGTTCGCCACGTTCTTGAAGAGCTGCGCCCTCGATATGTGGCCCGAAAATACCCTGCCAAAGTCGTTGGCGGAGAGAATAAGCGTCATCGCAGTGGCGGCGATGACATTTCCGGTCAATGCTTTCGTCAGGTATTGCTCGGCAGCCTTGCCGGAGAGCTTGCGCCCCCCTTGCCGTACCATTTCCGAGCGCAGTGCGCGCTCGCCGGTGCCCAGGGTGTTGGCGATTGTCAGCGTCGCTTTGGATCCCAGCTGGCGCACCATCCAGCCGCTTCCTTCCCGAACAAGGGCTTCCGCCCCCGTCTTGGCTACCTGTGCAGTCAGTACCGAGCACAGCCACGTTGTGCCACCGACCTTCAGCCCGGTCGCGCATGCGATGCGGGCAGCCGCCTTGGTATCGGCACCGTTGTAGATTGCGTATGCGTAAGCGATTGCGACAGAAATACTTCCCGACTTGCCGGCGGCCACCGCACCGGTCGCAGCGTCGAAACTGAGGCTGTCGATGTTGCCAGGCTCGACGATGCGGCGGGCGGTCGCGTAATCGACATTCCCTTCGACCAGGATGCCCCTGGCTTGCCTGTTTGCCGCGGCCGAAGTCATCTCACCGGCTTGCAATTTCTTTGCCATCAGTTTCAGCGCAGCGGGATATTGGTCCTTGGGCACCTCGATCTTCATTGGCTTGCCCCGGCTGAGGTAGATCAGCTTGCCCGCCTTGGTGAAACAGGCATTCACGGTGGCCTGCGCATTCGCACAGTACTTCGATTGAAGCTGCACGCCGTTGACCAGCCGGTCCGCGCCTGCTTTCGCATTGTCGCCGCCCACCAGGCGCGCGCGCTTCCCCTTGGCCGTGTCGATCAGGTGGTTCGCGCGCTCGGCGGCAAAGCCATGACCCTGGCGCGTGCGGAGCAAGGCGTTCTCCGTGTGCGCGGACGCGGCGCCTGCCGCGCCTGCTCCGTACTGTTGACCGTCTGTGTCGCTCGTGTTGGCTTTTCGGATGCGTGGCATTAGGATGAAAGTTCGGTGGTGGTCGGGACGGTGCAAGCTGGCCGGACGAACATTCCCTATTCGCCCGGCTGCCTGAAATTAATTCTTATAGGAAATATTTTATACCAACAGTCCACGCCTCTGAAACACCTTTTTTTCATCTGCACAACCGCGCAAGTTGAAGCACCAGACGCGAAGGCCGCATTAATACGTCTCGACGTGAAAGCGCCCTTCCCCCACCATGCGCGACTGCAGGCCCGGCCAGTCGATGCCCGCCGCTGCGCAGACCGCGCCCAGCGCTTCGAGCACGCCCGTCTCCATGCCTTTCAGGCCGCATATATATAGGTAGGTGTCGCTTGAGAGCAGCTGGGCCACCGCCGGTCCGGCCGCGCGGATCTTGTCCTGCACATAGGCCTTGGGCTGGTCCGGGAGGCGCGAAAAGGCCAGGTGCATGTCGATGAAGTCGGCAGGCAGCTTCAACAGCGGCCCGAAGTAAGGCAGCTCGGCCGGATTGCGGGCGCCGAAGAACAGCATCAGCTTGCCCTCAATCGGCCTGCCGGCGGCCAGCATGCGGCGGCGGTGCTCGGTCATGGCGCGCATCGGTGCCGAGCCGGTGCCGGTGCAGATCATCAGGATGTTCGAGCCCGCATGGTTCGGCATCAGGTAGTTCACCCCGAACGGGCCGGCCACCTGCACCGTCGCGCCTTTCGCCAGGTCGCACAGGTAGTTCGAGGCCACGCCCAGCGTCGGCCGGCCCGCGTGGTCTTCCACCACCCGTTTCACCGTCAGCGCCAAGTTGTTGTAGCCCTCGCGTTCGCCGCCGCGTGGGCTGGCGACCGAATACATGCGCATGTAGTGCGGCTTCCCGTTTTCGTCGACGCCGGGCGGGATGATGCCGATCGACTGGCCCTCGAGGATCGGGAACATCTGGGTGCCGAAGTCGAGCACGATGTGGTGCACGTCGCTGGCGGCGTCCGGCGCGGTGAGCCGGTAATTGCCGGCGACCGTCGCCAGCACCGGGTTCTTCACCGTGTACAGGTGAGCGTAAGGATGCGCCGCCGACCAGGGCGGAATCGAGGACGATACCGAGATCGCCGCGTTTTCCTGCACCGCTTCGTCCGGCACGATGGTCGATGCCTCGTTCGCCGCTTCCATCTGCGCCAGCACCGGTTCGACGATCTCCAGCTTGGGCGGCAGTTCGTCCCAGCTGAACTGCTCGGCCAGCGGATAGGCTTGCGCGCGCGGCAGCGTATGCCAGTGGTCGATGGCGCCGGTCGGGCAAGGAGAAACGCAGTTGCCGCAGGCATTGCAGATGTCGGCATCGACCACGTAGTTGCGGCTGTCGTGGGTGATCGCATCGATCGGGCAAGTCTCTTCGCAGGTATTGCAGCGAATGCAGACCTCGGGGTCGATCAGGTGCTGGCGTATCAGGGCAATCGGCTCAAGCGCATTCATGGCGGCGACTCTTACTCAATTAAAGCGGCTCAGTTAAAGCGGATATACTCGAAGTCGATCGGCTGCTTGTTGATGCCCATCGGCGGCGGCGCGATCCAGTTGGCCATCTTGCCCGGCTCGATCACGCGCCCCATCAAGGACGCGACATAGGCCCGGTCTTCCTCGCTCGGCAGCCAATTGCGCTCGTTCGCCGCCCATTCGGCTTCCGACAGCACGCGACCGTCCGGCGAGACGCGGTGGCCGGCAAAGCCGCCGATGTGGCGGTTGAAGGCCTTGTTCGGCGCCGCCAGGCGGAAGGCCAGTCCCGCTTTTTCGATGACGCGGTTCCAGCGCCCGATGCCGGCGATGGAGTCGCGGATGTAGTCGTCCCGCAGCACTTCGTTCAGGGAGTTCAGCATCGGCACTTCCCGTTCTTGCAGCTTGCCGTCGACGACCTCCAGGATGCGGTAGTGCTGGCCCTTGAGCAAATGGTCGTCGTCGCGCTTGGTCTCTTCATAGCGGCCCTTCAGGCCCGAGCTGTAGAAGGTGGCCGCGTTCGAGGACTGGTCGGCGCCGAACAGGTCGACCGTCACGCTGAAGTGGAAGTTCAGGTAGCGCTGGATGGTCTGCAGGTCGATGGCGCCGAGTGCGCGCACCTGCACCGGGTCTTCCACGCCGTGCTGGCGCATCAGTTCGACCGTGCGCGCGATCACGCGCGAAATGCCTGACTCGCCCACGAACATGTGGTGCGCTTCTTCGGTCAGCATGAAGCGGCAGGTGCGCGAGAGCGGGTCGAACCCCGATTCGGCCAGGGCGTTGAGTTGGAACTTGCCGTCGCGGTCGGTGAAATAGGTGAACATGTAGAAGGCCAGCCAGTCCGGCGTCTCTTCGTTGAAGGCCTCAAGGATGCGCGGGTTGTCCTGGTCGCCCGAATTGCGCTGCAGAAGGGCTTCCGCTTCCTCGCGGCCGTCGCGGCCGAAATACTTATGCAGCAGGTAGACCATGGCCCACAGGTGGCGGCCCTCTTCCACGTTAATCTGGAACAGGTTGCGCATGTCGTATTGCGAGGGCGCGGTCAGGCCCAGGTGGCGCTGCTGCTCGACCGATGCCGGCTCGGTGTCGCCCTGCGTGACGATGATGCGGCGCAGGTTGGCGCGGTGCTCGCCGGGCACATCCTGCCAGGCGGCGCGGCCCTTCTCTTCGCCAAAATTGATCTTGCGGTCGTTCTCGGCCTGGGCCAGGAAGATGCCCCAGCGGTAGTCCGGCATTTTCACGTGGCCGAAATGGGCCCAGCCTTCGGGCGTGGTGCTGACGGCCGTGCGCAGGTAGACGTCCATCTGGTTCGAGCCGTTCGGGCCCATGTCGTTCCACCATTGCAGGTAGTTCGGTTGCCAGTGTTCCAGCGCGCGCTGCAGCGTCTTGTCCTCGGAAAGGTTGACGTTGTTCGGGATCTTGTCGTTGTAGTTAATCGAGCTCACGATATGTTCCTTAAGAGGGGTGCCGTCAGACGCGGTTGAAATCGAATTGGGCCTTGTTGCCCGTGCCGTAAACCTTCAGCGCGCCGAGCTCGCCGACGGCGTTGGGACGAATGAAGATCCAGTTCTGCCAGGCCGAGAGGCGCCCGAAAATGCGGGTTTCCATGGTTTCGGGACCGTTGAAGCGCAGGTTCGCTTCCAGGCCGGTGAGCGCGTCGGGCGACATGCTGGCGCGCTCTTCCAGCGCCAGGCGGGTCTCGTCGGCCCAGTCCAGGTCATCGGGGTCGGCCGTGATCAGGCCGAGGGCCAGCGCTCGCGCCGCGTCGATCGGCTGTCCGGCGGTGGACTGCACCGCCAGCACGGCTTCGGCATCGTCGTAGAAGCGGCGCTCGAGGCGCGACTGGCTGCTGACCATCGGCAGGCGGCCGAAATTCATCTGGCTGACCGCAATCGTCGGCGCACGTTTGGGGTCGTCCGGCATGGCCAGCATGTAGATGCGGTCGGCGGCCAGCGCCACTTCCAGCAGCGAGCCGGCGAAGCAGGAGCCTTCCTCGATGAAGGCGAACAGCGAGCGCGAGGAGACGTCGAGGCGGGCGAAGGTGCGGCGCATCAGACCGACGGTCTGGCGCACCAGCCAGTGCTGGCCGAGTTCGACCAGGGTCGCGTCCACCGCCAGCACCGCCTGCGCCTCGCCCGCGCTTTTCAGGATCCAGGTGCCGGCATCGAGCTCGTTGGTGCGCAGGTGCAGGATGGCGTCGTCGAGTTCGCGCGCCATCTGCAGCGGCCACCAACTCACGCCCGCCGCTTCGATGCCGGCCACGTCGGTCGGCTGCGGAGACAATGGCGCCCGTACGGTCAGCGTTACATGGCGTGCTGCCCGGTCGATGGCGATCCCGACGTATTCATACTCGACGCTGTCGGCGCCGATGGTGCGCGTGAGCGGCGTGAGCTTGACGCCCTCGGCGGCCGCGGGCCGGGTGCTGCCGGCGGCCAGCGCCTGCGCCCGCTGGCGCACCGTCTCGGCAAATTGCGCCGGCTTGGCCACTTCGTCGACCAGCTTCCAGTCCTTGGCCTTCTGGCCGCGCACGCCCTCGGAGGTGGTGCAGAAAATGTCGGCCAGGTCGTGGCGCACCTTGCGCTTGTCGGTCAGGCGGGTCAGGCCGCCGGTACCGGGCAGCACGCCCAGCAGCGGCACTTCCGGCAGGCTGACCGAGGACGAGCGGTCGTCGACCAGGATGATCTCGTCGCAGGCCGCCGCCAGCTCGTAGCCGCCGCCGGCGCAGGCGCCGTTCACGGCGGCGACGAATTTCAGGCCTTCGTGGCGGCTGGAGTCTTCCAGGCCGTTGCGGGTTTCGTTGGTAAATTTACAGAAGTTCACCTTCCAGGCATGGGCCGATTTCCCGAGCATGAAGATGTTGGCGCCCGAGCAGAAGATGCGGTCCTTGCCGCTGGTGACGACCACCGTGCGCACCGTCGGGTGCTCGAAGCGGATGCGCTGCACCGCGTCGTGCAGCTCGATGTCGACGCCGAGGTCGTAGGAATTGAGTTTGAGCTTGTAGCCTTCGCGCAGGCCGGCGTCCTCGTCGATGTTCATCGTCAGCGTGGCGATCTCGCCCTCGACTGCCAGGCTCCAGTGCTTGTAGCGATCCGGGGAAGTAGCGTAATCGACCTGCGGCGCGGTGCTCATGAGATGGTCCTTGGTGAAATATGCTGCATCTATGAATCGGTAGAAGCACTATATTGCAGCAAAATAGACGTGTCAAGAACAAAACTGCAGCTTGCACAGCCGGCATGGCGGTAAACGTAGGGTGGACTCCTGAGTCCACTCTACAGGATCGACGGCTCCGGGTTCGGGGCCAAAAAAACGCCGGCATCGCCGGCGCTGTTCTTACTGCGGAAACGCGACCGTGTCGCGCAGCCGGTCGAGCAGCCCAATGAAGGCCCCCTCCTGCGCCATCTCGCTGGTATCGAACGACAGGTCGGCTTTCGAATAAAAGGCGGCGCGGCTCTCGAGGATGCTTTTCAGGTCGTCCATCGCCTCGCGGTTGCCCGACATCGGGCGGGTGTCGCCCTGGGCCAGCACCCGCTCCATGTGGTCTTTCGGCGAAGCCCGCACCCAGACCGTATAGCAGTGCGAGAGCAGGATATTGTAGGTGGCCGGATCGGAAACGATCCCGCCGGGCGTGGCGATGACGGCCCGCGGGTAGCGCTGGATGACTTCCTCGAGCGCCCTCCGTTCGTAGCGCCGGTAGGCGGTCGGGCCGTACAGGGCGTGGATCTCGGCGATGCTGCAACCGGCCAGGGTCTCGATTTCGCGGCCCAGCTCGATGAAGGGCACCATCCAGTGGTCGGCCAGCATGCGTCCCAGGCTCGACTTGCCTGCGCCGCGCAGGCCGATCAGGGCCACGCGCTGGCGCCGCGCCGTCTCGCTGGTGGGCGCGTCGAACACGCCGGCCAGCACCGCGCGCGCCTTGGCCAGTTCCTCGTCCGAACGGCCGCGCAGGATCTCGCGGATCATCAGCCATTCGGGCGAGGAAGCGGTCTCGTCGCCGATCATTTCCGCCAGCGTGCAGTTCAGCACGGTGGCGAGCTGGCGCAGGAACTGGATCGAGGCATTTCCGACGCCGGACTCGACGTTGGCGAGGTGGCGCTCGGACACGTCCGCCAGCCGGGCCACCGCTTTACGCGTCAGGCCGCGGCGCGAACGCAAGGCGCGCACCCGTTCGCCCAGGGCGGTGAGGAAGGGATCTTTGGCTTCGCCTGGATCGGTGTCGATGGCGGGCGCAGGGCGGGGAAGCGATGTCATTCGTTGAATCCGTGTAGTAAGCGCTCTCGGCGCGAGCGCTGTATTGCAGACCGCGAATTATGCCAAATCCCAGTGCATGTGACGAGAAGGCGCATGAAATATAAGCCAAAGACACCTTGACGCATGCAAGATAATACACCTACACTTATTTGAAACGCACTATAAATCCGGTCTTTTCTTCATGCAATGTGTTGCATTTACTGAAGGATGTTCCAATGGATGTCTCCGCTTTGCAGCCGCTGGCCGGTCCGCAGTTCAACTTTGCCCGGCACATCCTCGACCTCAACCAGGGACGGGCCGCCAAGACCGCCTACATCGACGACCAGCATGCAATCAGCTACGGAGAGCTCGGCCGGCGCGTGCGCAGTTTTGCCGCCGGCCTGCTGGCGCAGGGCGTCCAGCCCGAGCAGCGCGTGCTGCTGGTGATGCAGGACACGGTCGACCTGCCGGTTGCGTTTCTCGGCGCGCTGTTCGCGGGCGTGATCCCGGTCCCGGTCAACACCCTGCTCCATGCGGCGGACTACGCCTACATGATCGACCACAGCCGCGCCAGATTGGTGATCGCCAGTGCCGCCCTGCTGCCCTGCGTGCGCGAAGCCCTCGGCATGGCGAAGAACCAGCCGCCGCTGATCGTCGCCGGCGACGCGCCGGACGCCGGCCTCACCCACTTCAGCGCCCTGCTCGCCTGCGAGCCGCTGGCGCTTGACGCCCACGCCGCTACCTGCGCCGACGACTTCGCCTTCTGGCTGTATTCCTCCGGCTCCACCGGCCGCCCGAAAGGCGCGGTGCATTCGCACGCCAACCTGTACTGGACGGCGCAGCTGTACGGCCAGCCGGTGCTGGGCGTGGTTGAAGACGACGTCGTGTTCTCGGCCGCCAAGCTGTTCTTCGCCTATGGCCTGGGTAATGGGCTGACCTTCCCCTTGAGCGTGGGCGCCACCGTGATCCTGATGGCCGAACGCCCGACGCCGCCGGCCGTGTTCGCGCGCCTGGTGCGCCACCGGCCGACCGTGTTCGCGGGCGTGCCGACGCTGTACGTGGCGATGCTGGCCTCGAACGACCTGCCCCCGCGCGAACAGGTGGCGCTGCGGGTCTGCGCCTCGGCCGGCGAAGCCCTGCCCAAGCCGGTGGGCGAAGCCTTCCGTAACCACTTCGGCTGCGACATCCTCGACGGCCTGGGCTCCACCGAAATGCTGCACATTTTTGTGTCGAACCGCGCGCGCGATGTCCACTACGGCAGCTCCGGCCTGCCCGTTCCCGGCTACGACATCGAACTGCGCGACGACGACCACCAGCTGGTCGCGCCAGGCGAGATCGGCGACCTGTTCGTGCGCGGCCCGAGCGCGGCCCTGCTCTACTGGTCCAACCGCGACAAGAGCCGTTCCACCTTCCAGGGCGAGTGGCTCAAAAGCGGCGACAAGTACATCATGGACGCTGCCGGCTACCTGACCTATGCCGGGCGCAGCGACGACATGCTCAAGGTGAGTGGCCAGTACGTGTCGCCGATCGAGGTCGAAGCGGCGCTGTCGGCCCATCCTGCGGTGCTCGAATGCGCGGTGGTCGGGCGCAGCGACGCCGACGGCCTGACCAAGACTGCCGCCTATGTGGTGCTGGCCCGGGGCCATGAGCCCGCCGATTCGCTCGCCGACGAACTCAAAGCCTTCGTCAAGGAACGCCTGGCGCCGCACAAGTACCCGCGCGAGCTGGTCTTCCTGGCCGACCTGCCGAAGACAGCGACCGGCAAGATCCAGCGCTTCCGCCTGCGCGATGCGGCCTGAAGCCGATGCGGACATGACGCAGTTCGCCCAGCTGGACTGGCGCGGCGCGCCCCTGCGCCTCGAATACACCTGGGTCGGCGTACCGGACTCGCCCCATCCGGTGGTGGTCTTCCTGCACGAAGGCCTGGGTTCGGTCTCGCTGTGGAAGGATTTTCCGGATCAGCTCTGCCAGGCCGGCGGCTTGCGCGGTCTGGTGTTCTCACGCTACGGCTATGGGCGCTCGACACCGCGCCCAAGCGAAGAGCGCTGGCCGCTCGACTTCATGCACCGGCAAGCATGGGAAGTGCTGCCGCAACTGTTCGCGCAGCTGGGCGTGGAGCGTCCATGGCTCTTCGGCCACAGCGACGGCGGCTCGATCGCGCTCTTGTATGCGGCGCGCTTTCCGGAGGCGCTGCGCGGCCTGGTCGTGGTCGCGCCGCACATCATGGTCGAAGACCTGTCGGTCGCTTCGATCGCCGAGGCGCGCACTGCCTACATCGAAGGCGGCCTGCGCGCACGCCTGGCGCGCCATCACGTCGACGTCGATTCGGCCTTCGGCGGCTGGAACGACATCTGGCTCGACCCGGCCTTTCGCGCCTGGGACATCCGCCCCCACCTGCCTGCGATCCGCGTCCCGATCCTGGCAATTCAGGGCGAGGACGACGAATATGGCACACTTGAACAGATTGAAGGCATTGCGAGACTCGCGCCACAGACGCGCCTGCTCGTACTGCCCGCATGCGGTCACTCGCCCCACCGTGACCAACCCGAGCGGCTCATACAAGAAGCCCTTCGATTCATGATCGGCCACAGCGAAGCACGCGGCTGATCGACCCATAACATCAGGAGACACGCCATGAAGTTATCAAGCACCTTGCGCATCACCGCCGCCGCAGCCTCCCTGCTGGCCGCCGGCATTGCCGGCGCCCAGGGAAACGCCCCGATCAAGGTCGGTTTCATGCTGCCCGCGACCGGCACCTATGCCAACCTCGGCACCATGATCGAAAACGGGTTCAAGCTGCATGTGGCCGAACAGGGCGGCAAGCTGGGCGGACGCGAGGTGCAGTACTTCAAGGTCGACGATGAATCCGATCCGGCCAAGGCCAACGACAACGTCAACAAACTGATCCAGCGCGACAAGGTCGACGTCCTGGTCGGCACCGTGCACTCGGGCGTGGCATCGACCATGGCCAAGGCAGCCAAGGAAAGCAATACCATTCTGATCGTGCCCAACGCGGGCGCCGACGCGATCACCGGGCCGATGTGCGCCAAGAACATCTTCCGCACCTCGTTCACCAACTGGCAGCCCGCCTTCGCCATGGGCAAGGTCGCGGCCGAGCGCGGCCACAAGAAGGTCATGACCATCACCTGGAACTACGCGGCCGGCAACGAGTCGGTCAAGGGTTTCGCCGAGGGCTTTGAAAAAGGCGGCGGCAAGGTGGTCGGCAACCTGACCCTGGCTTTCCCGAACGTCGAATACCAGGCCCTGCTGACCCAGATCGCGGCCGAAAAGCCGGATGCCGTGTATGCCTTCTTCGCCGGTGGCGGCGCCGTGAAATTCGTCAAGGATTACGTGGCCGCGGGCCTGAACAAGACCATGCCGCTCTACGGCCCCGGCTTCCTGACCGATGGCACGCTGGAAGCGCAAGGCGCGGCCGCACAGGGCATGTTCACGACCCTGCACTATGCGGACAAATTGAATACGCCGCGCGACAACGCCTTCCGCCAGGCCTTCATGGCCGCCTATAAAAGCGATGGCGACGTCTACGCGGTGCAAGGCTACGATGCGGCCCAGCTGCTGGCCACCGGCATGAAAAGCGTCGGCGGCGACTTCACCGGCAAGCGCGATGCCATGCTCAAAGCCATGCACACGGCGACCATCGACAGCCCACGCGGCAAATTCACCCTGTCGGCGGCGAACAATCCGATCCAGGACATCTACCTGCGCCAGGTGCAGGGCACGGACAACGTGGTCAAGGGCGTGGCCATCAAGGGCCTTGCCGATCCAGCCCGCGGCTGCCGCCCGTTCTAAGCATGTGAGTGCCGGCGCCGCCTGTGCGGCGCCGTTCGCAGCATCGAATCAACAGAGACGCAATGGATATTTCGACTTTCCTGGTGCAGTGCCTGAACGCCGTTCAGTATGGCCTGCTGCTCTTCCTCGTCGCCAGCGGGCTGACCCTGATCTTCGGCATCATGGGCGTGATCAACCTCGCGCACGGCAGCTTCTACATGCTCGGCGCTTACCTGGCCTATGTGCTGGCGCCTCATTTCGGCGGCAACTTCATCACCATGCTGCTGGCAGGCGTGCTGCTCTCGGCGATCTTCGGCTTCCTGCTCGAGTGGGTGTTCTTCAGCTTCCTGTACGGGCGCGACCATCTGCAGCAAGTGTTGATGACCTATGCGCTCATTCTCGTTTTCGAAGAGCTGCGCAGCATTTTGGTCGGCAACGAGGTGCATGGCGTGGCCGCGCCCGCGTGGCTGTCCGGCGGCGTCTCGCTCGGCGGCCTGATGAGCTACCCGGTCTACAACCTGTTTGCGTCCGCCGCCTGCATCGTCGTCGCGGCCGGCCTGTACTGGCTGGTGAACCGCACCCGGGTCGGCATGATGATCCGCGCCGGCGCCAGCAACCGCGACATGGCGCGCGGCCTGGGCATCAATATCCGCATGCTGTACCGCGCGGTGTTCGCCGGCGGGGTGGCGCTCGCCGCGCTGGCCGGCATGATCGCCGCGCCCGCCAGTTCCGTCTATCCCGGCATGGGCGGCAGCGTCTTGATCATGTGCTTCGTGGTGGTCGTCATCGGCGGCATCGGTTCGATTTCGGGCGCCCTCATCGCGGCGCTCCTGGTCGGCTTCGTCGACACCTTCGGCAAGGTGTTCTTCGCCCAGTTGAGCGGCATCGGCGTGTATGTGCTGATGGCGGTCATCCTGATCTGGCGCCCCCAGGGTTTGAGAAGCAAAGGATTCTGACCATGCATTCCCCGACTCTTCCTGCCGCCACCACGGCCGCGCCACCTGGCACGGCGCCGCGCCGCGCCGGCTGGCTGCCGCCCGTACTGGTGGCCGCCGCGCTGGCCTTCGCGCCGCTGGTGCTGGGCACCTATTACCAGGAGCTGGTGGTGCAGATCATGATTTATGCGATCCTGGCTCTCAGCCTCGAGCTCCTGGTCGGCACCACCGGCCTGGTGAGCCTCGGGCATGCGGCATTTTTCGGCATCGGCGCCTACGCCACTGCGCTGCTCGCGCCCCAGTATGAGGCCGGCTCGGTGCCGCTGCTGCTCGCACTGGCCATGCTCGCCGCGGCCGCCTACGCGCTGCTGGTCGGCGCCCTCAGCCTGCGCACGCGCGAAGTGTATTTCATCATGGTGACGCTCGCCTTTGCCCAGATGGCCTATTTCGTCTTCCACGACACCGCGATCGGCGGCGGCAGCGACGGCATGTACCTGATGATGCGCCCGGTGCTCGATGCCGGCGGCACGCTCCTGATCGACCTCGAACAGCCGCGCCACCGCTACTTCCTGGCGCTTGGCCTGCTGGTGCTGTGCTACGCCTTCCTCGCGCTGGTGCTGCGTTCACGCTTCGGGCACGCCCTGGTCGGCATCCGCATCAACGAGCAGCGCATGCGCGCCGCCGGCTACCAGACCTATCGCTACAAGCTGGCCGCTTTTGTCCTGGCCGGCGCGCTGGCGGGCATGGCCGGCTTCCTGTCGGCGACCAAGAACGGCGTTGTCAATCCCGAGCTCTTGTCCTGGCACGAGTCGGGCGCGGTGCTGATGATGATCATCCTGGGCGGGCTCGGTTCGCTGCGCGGCGCGGTGATCGGCGCGGTCGCCTTTGTGCTGCTGAAGGAATTCTATTCGTCCGAAGCCCTGCTCGGGCCAGCCATTGCGGGCCGCTGGCAGCTGACGCTTGGGCTCACCATGATCGCCTTCGTGGCCCTGCTGCCCAAGGGCTTGATCGGCATCGGCCGGCGCTTCACGCTCACCCGGAGGCAGCCATGAGCGCCGCTCCCCTGCTGCAGGCAAGCGGCCTGACGCGCCGCTTCGGCGGCCTGGTCGCGGTCGACGCCGTTTCGATCGACCTGAACCTGGGCCAGGTGCACGCGGTGATCGGCACCAACGGCGCCGGCAAATCGACCCTCATCAACCTGCTCTCCGGCGAGATTCCCCTGTCGTCGGGGGTGATCCGGCTGGAAGGCCGCGACATCACGACGCTGGCCCAGCCGCGCCGCGCGCGCATGGGCGTCGGGCGCAGCTACCAGCGCACCACCATTTTCCCGGCTTTATCGGTACTGGAAAACTGCCGCCTGGCCGCCCAGGCCGGGCACCAGAAGCCGTGGACGCTGTGGCAAGGGGCGCAGTCCTGCCGCGCCAGCCTCGATGCCGCGCACGCCGCCCTCGACGCGGCGGGCCTGCTTGATGCCCTCCACCTGCCGGCGGGGAGCATGAGCCACGGTAAAAAGCGCCAGCTCGAGATCGCAATGTGCCTGGCGACTGGCCCGCGGGTGCTGCTGCTGGACGAACCGCTGGCCGGCATGGGTGCCGAGGAAAGCGAACGCATGCTGTCCATGCTCGAGCGCCTGCGTACTGGCCACGCGATCCTGCTGGTCGAGCACGACATGGACGCGGTTTTTCGCGTGGCCGACCGCATCACGGTGATGGTCAACGGCGCCGTGATCGCCAGCGGCAGCCCGCAGGAAGTGCGCGCCAGTCCCGAGGTGCAGCGCGCCTACCTGGGCGAGGAAGCCCATGCCTGATCCGCTCATTCTTGACGAGGAACGCCGTGCTCCAGATTGAATCGCTCAACACCTATTATGGCGACAGCCACATCCTGCAGGGCGTCGACCTGCACATCGCGCCGGGCAGTGCCGTGGGCCTCTTGGGACGCAACGGCATGGGCAAGACCACGCTGATCCGTTCGCTGATGGGTTTTGTGCCGGCGGCTTCGGGCAAGGTGCGCTGGCAGGACGTTGATGTCACCGGCTACGCGCCGGAGCGCATGGCGCGCCTGGGCATCGGTTATGTGCCGGAAGGGCGCGGCATTTTCCCGAACCTGTCGGTGCGCGAGAACCTGACCATGAGCGCGCGCCGCGGCCCCGGCGGGCGCAGCGACTGGACGTTTGAGCGCGTGCTCGACACCTTTCCGCGCCTGGCCGAACGGCTCAATTACGGCGGCCAGCAGCTATCGGGCGGCGAGCAGCAGATGCTCTCGATCGGCCGCGCCCTGATGACCAACCCGGACCTGATGATCCTCGACGAGGCGACCGAAGGCCTGGCGCCGCTGATCGTGGCCGAGATCTGGCGCGTGATCGCGCGGATCGGCCAGACCGGGATCAGCACCCTGATCGTCGACCGCAACTACCATGCGGTGCTGTCGCATACCGATTCGGCCATCGTGCTCGAGAAGGGGCTGGTCGTGGCCGGTGGTGCTTCCTCCACGTTGCTGGCCGAGCCCGACACCCTGACGCGCTATCTCGGCGTCTGAGCTTCGGGCCGGATATTCACGGCGCATATGTCCATGATGCGAAAACAAAATTGGACCCGCATGCTGTGGCGCAGCATAATCACACCTGTCTCCTCCAACTCTCCTCAGAAAAGAATTGGATTTCAGCCCGCCGCAATGGTGGGCTTTTTTTTGGTTCATCACGGATTTCCGGGAAACGCGGCTTTGATCTTGAGGAAGAAGAAGTCGCTATCCCGGTAGCCGTAGGCCATCCGTTTCATTACTTTGATACGGTTGTTGATGCCTTCGAGCTGGCCGGTATGCATCGGCCAGCGCAGCCGTGCTGCGATGCCTCGCCAGTAAGGCTTGAGCTTTGCTGCAAACTTTCTGAGCGGTTCGATTCCGCTGTCGCGCGCCATCTTGAGCCAGTTGCGCCAGGCGAGAAGCCACCGCCAGCCGCCCGATGTCTGCCAGAGTTCCTTGAGTGCTGTCTTCATCACGTACACCGTCATTAAGGCCTGGTTGGCGGCAAGCAGCTCGTCCAGATTAGCCTGCTGGGCTGGCGGGACGTTTTCCCGGTTGCGCAGCAAAAGCCAACGAGAGCGCTTGACGACTTTGCGCTGAGGGCGGTCGTCGCGCAGGCGGTTTGCCTCGTCGACCCGTACCCGGTCGATCACCTCACGGCCGTACTTGGCAATGACGTGAAACAGATCGTAGACCACGCGCGCCTTCGGGCATTGCTGCTGTACTTCCAGGTCAAAAGCGGTATTCATGTCCATTGCGACGGCTTCGATGTTGGCGCAGCGGTCGGGGCCGAGCCATTCGAAGAACGGACGGATGGCCTCGCGGCTGCGGCCCTCGCCGACCCACAGTACCCTCCGGCTGTCCGCATCGAGCACGACAGTGGCGTAACGATGCCCCTTGAACAGCGCGAATTCATCCATGACAAGCCGCGTTGGCTGCGCTGCGGGCAAAGCAGCCAGTTCACGTTCGAGCTTGGCACGCTCGATAGTGCGCACCGTCTCCCAGTGCAGCTGCGCCAGTTTGCACACGTGGGCAACTGGAAGCTTCTCGCACCACAAGCCGACAAACTCGGCCAGGGAGCGGGTCACCCGGGCATGGCGATCGAGCCACGCCACGCGCTCGACCCTGGTGCCGCATGTGCTGCATTTCAGACGACGCAGTGGCACCCGCAGCCGTACCGGCTTACCCTGCATCGGCAGCTCTCGGATGATGCGCGTCGCGCCATCGTGCACCTGGTAGCAATGCACGCCGCACCCGCCACAGACCATCGCTGCGCTCGCATCCCGCCGCAGCGTAATCCACACGACATCGTCCTTCACATCCAATTTGGTAGCGGTAAAGCCTTCCCAGAACGGGAGGCTGAGACTATGATCTGGCATGAGAGCGGTAGGTTGAGTTGGTTGGGTTTGGTCGCACAAACACAATAACTCTTCCTTACCGCTCTCTTGCGTTTACAACACGGTCATCCCGGAAATCCGTGATGAACCTTTTTTTTGCCTGCTCAGCCTCGCGCCCCGGCAAACAGCCTGGCCGCCTGCCTGCCGGCGCGCTGCAGCAAGGCCCCGGCATTGCGCATTGCATAGTCCAGGCTCACCGGCCCGGGCTGGATCGAAAAACAGCCGCCATCGAAGGCCGCTTCCAGCGCCAAGTCGAGTTCCACCGCGCCCGACAGCAGGGTGACGGGAATGCCGCTGTCGCGCGCCAGGCGCGCCACCTCGGCCGGGCCCTTGCCGAGCAAGGTCTGCCGGTCGGAGCGCCCTTCTCCCGTGATCACCCAGTCGTAATCGACGGCGCCGGCCACCAGGCGATGCGCCTCGAGGATGAACTGCGCGCCGGGACGCAGCACCCCGCCCAGCAGCGCCACGGCGAAGCCCAGGCCGCCGGCGGCGCCGCAGCCTGCCTGCGCACGCAGGTCCTTGCCCAGCAGCGCCGCGCAGCAGTCGGCAAAGTGGGCCAGCACGGCGTCGGCCGCCGGCAAGTCCTGGAAACCCTTTTGCGCGCCGAACACCATGCTGGCGCCGCCTTCGCCGTTGAGCGGGCTGCTCACGTCGGTCAAGCCGATCAGGGTCAGCTCCTGCAGCCATTCGCTGCCGGGCCGGTGTTCGAGCGTCTGCACCTGCATCAGCTTGTCGAACACCGGGACGACCTCGACGCCGGCCGCATCGCGGCAGACGAAGGCCAGTTCAGCCAGCATGCCGGCGCCGGCATCGTTGGTCGACGAGCCGCCCAGGCCCAGCGCGATCGTCTTGAAGCCGCGTGCGTGAATCGCCCGGATGGCCTGCCCCACGCCGCGCGTGGTCCGCGCTCCGGGAGCGGCGACGGCCGCCGGCAGGCCGACGATCTCGGCGACGTCCAGCACCGCGAAGGGTCCGAGCGCCGGGCTGTGGCAAGCGGCAAAAGGCATGGCGATCCGCTTGCCGTTGGCGTCCACCACGTCGACCTCCTGCCAGCTGCCCTGCAAGCCCTGGGCGATGGCGCTGGCCGTGCCCTCGCCGCCGTCGGCGATCGGCGCCTCGACGACAACGCAGCCGGGAATGGCTTCGCGCACGCCTGCGGCGATGCTCGCGGCCACGGCGGATGCATCCAGGCTGCCCTTGAAGGAATCCGGGGCGACCAGCACCCGCAGCGCTTTGTTCTCAGGTGACGACGTCATTCAACTCTCCGATGTAGTTGGTGCACATGATGCGGGAGCTTTGGGGCGAACGGAATTTCCGTTTGCTCCAGCGGCTTTTCCGTATCGGCAAAGCCTCAGTGCGTATCGGCGCGGCACAGGTGTTCGAGCAGCTTGGCCGCTTCCGGCACCAGGGCGGTTTTCGCGCGCACGCCCAGCCACAGCGAGCGATGCGCCCAGGGGTCGGTCAGGCGGATGGCGCGCAGGCCGCTACTGCCACCACGCAGCGCGCCTTCGGGCAGGACGCCAATGCCCAGGCCCGCTTCGATCATGCGGCAGATGGCGTCGAAACTGCTGACCTGTATCCGCAGCCGCAAGGTGCGTTCGAGCCCGGCGGCCGCTTCGCTGAGACGCTGCAGGAGCGAACTGCCCTGGCTCAGCCCGACGAAATCGTAGTCCAGCGTGTCGTCGAACGCGATCTCGGTCCTGGACGCAAGGGGATGGTCGCCCGGCACCAGCAGCACCAGCCGGTCGCGCCGGTACAGGTATTTCTCCAGCCCCGACGAGGGTATGTTGTCGGCGAAGATGCCCAGGTCCGCTTCGCCGTCGGCCACCGCCGCGATTACCTGCTCGCTGGTGCGCTCCTCCAGGCTGATGCGCACCATTGGCTGCGCGCGCACGAAGGCGGCCAGGTCCTGGGGCAGGAACTGGGTAATGGCCGAGGTATTGGCCCAGATGCGTACGTTGCCGCGCACGCCGATGGCGAAGTCGCCCATGGCAAAGGCCATCCGGTTCACCGCATCGAGCACCGCGCGCGCATGGTGTACCAGCTCGGTCCCGGCCGGCGTCAGGTCGAGTCCGCGCGGATGGCGCACGAACAGGCTGCAGTCCGCAGTGCGCTCGAGTTCCGCGATGCGTTTGCTCAGCGCCGACAGGGTCATGTGCGATTTCTCGGCTGCCTTGGTGAGGCTGCCGGTGAGCGCGACTTGCAGGAAGACCCGCAGGGACTGGAGATCGAAGTGGCCGGGATTGATCACAGATTTCACACTGAAGCTGGGAATGCAGGCAAAAGGCCTGCCGCTTTTCCGAAATGGAAAGGGTAGTTGAAGAATAGCCGATTTCCAAAGCCTGCGGGGCGTCCTACACTCGGTTCCATCGTGTCAGTCGACGTGGAGAGCATCATGACAAAACCTTTGGACGGCCTGCGGGTCATCGAACTTGGACAGCTGATCGCCGGTCCCTTTGCCGGAAAAATGCTGGCCGAGTTCGGTGCGCGGGTGATCAAGATCGAGCCGCCCGGCACGGGCGACCCGCTGCGCAAATGGCGTCTCCTGCACGAGGGTACTTCGGTCTGGTGGGCGGTCCAGTCGCGCAACAAGGAGTCGGTCTCGCTCGACCTGCGCACTCCCGAAGGCCAGGACGTGATTCGCGCGCTGGTGAAAGATGCCGACGTCCTCATCGAAAACTTCCGCCCCGGGACCATGGAAGCCTGGGGCCTGGGCTGGGACGTGCTGCACGAACTCAATCCGAAGCTGGTGATGCTGCGCGTCTCCGGCTATGGCCAGACCGGCCCCTACCGCGACCGGCCCGGTTTCGGCGTGGTCGGCGAAGCCATGGGGGGCCTGCGCCACCTGTGCGGCGAACCGGGTCGCACGCCGGTCCGCACCGGCATCTCGATCGGCGACTCGCTCTCGGCCCTGCACGGCGTGATCGGCATCCTGCTGGCCCTGCGCCACCGCGATGCCAGCGGCGAAGGCCAGATGATCGACGTGGCTTTGTATGAGTCGGTGTTCAACATGATGGAAAGCCTGCTGCCGGAGTTTTCGGTCTTTGGCGCGGTGCGCGAGGCGGCCGGCAGCAGCCTGCCGGGCATCGCCCCGACCAATGCCTACCAGTGCGCCGACGGCAAGTACGCCCTCATCGCCGGCAATGGCGACGGCATCTTCCGCCGCCTGATGGAGCTCATCGGCCGCGCCGACCTGCGCGACGACCCTGAGCTGGCGCAGAACGATGGCCGCGTCAAGCAGGTCGCCCGGCTCGATGCAGCGATCGGCGTCTGGACCGCCGAGCGCACGCTCGAGGAAGTGCTCGACCAGCTCAATGCAGCGCGCATCCCGGCCGGGCGCATCTACGACATTGCCGACATCGCCGCCGACCCGCATTACAAGGCGCGCGGCATGATCCTCGAGACGCAGCTCCCGGACGGCACGCCGGTGCAGGTGCCGGGCATCGTGCCGAAACTGAGCGCGACCCCGGGCGAAGCGCTGCGCGAGGCGCCGGCGCTTGGCGCGCATACCGACGCGGTGCTGGACGAGATCGGCATCGATTCCACGACCCGCAGCGCCTGGCGCGCACGCGGCATCATCTGAGGACGGCACCATGAACAAGCAGCGGCTGTACATCCAGGAAGTGGCAACCCGCGACGGCTTCCAGAACGAAGCGGTCTTCGTCGACACCGACGCAAAAATCGCGCTGGTCAACCAGCTGAGCGAATGCGGCTATGCCAAGATCGAGGTGACCTCGTTCACGTCGCCGAAAGCCATTCCCGCCCTGAAGGACGCCGAGGCGGTGATGCACCAGATTGTGCGCAAACCCGGCGTGGTCTATACCGTGCTGGTGCCGAACATCCGCGGCGCCGAACGCGCCCTGTCGTGCAAGGTGGACGAGGTGAACCTGGTGATGTCGGTGAGCGAATCGCATAACCGGCGCAACCTGCGCATGACGCGCGAGGACTCGTTTGCCCAGCTGCGCGAAGTGGTTGCTGTCGTCAAGCAGTCGCCGGTGGCGATCAACGTGTCGCTCTCGACCGCCATGGGCTGCCCGATGGAAGGAGACGTTCCGCTGGCCACCGTGCTCGACTGGATGGCGCGCTTCGCCGATATCGGCGTGCACGGCGTCACCTTGTGCGACACCACCGGCATGGCCTATCCCTCGCAAGTCGCGGAACTGAGCCGCGCCGCCCGCGGGCGCTTCCCGCATCTGGAACTGACCCAGCACTTCCACAACACGCGCGGCATGGCGCTGGCGAACACGCTGGCGGCCCTGAACGCCGGCATCGACCGTTTCGATTCCTCTCTTGGTGGACTCGGCGGATGCCCGTACGCGCCTGGCGCTTCGGGCAATGTCTGCACCGAAGAGCTGGTGCATATGCTCGAACTCGAAGGCTATGACACCGGCGTCGACCTGCAGGGCATCCTGGCCGCAGCGGCCCAGCTCCCCGCCCTGATCGGCCACGACGTGCCGAGCCAGATCCTGAAAGCCGGACACCGCCTGAACCTGCATCCCATGCCTGACGCCGGGGACGACGCCATGCCCGAACAGCGCGCATTCGCATAAAGAGGCTGCCATGATCTCCCACCTCGACCACCTGGTGTTGACCTGCACCGACCTGGAAGCGACCAAAGCCTTCTATACGCAGGTGATGCAGATGCGGCTGGAGACCTTCGGCGCAGGCCGCATCGCCTTCACTTTCGGGAACCAGAAGATCAACCTGTACCAGCGCGGCCAGGAATTCGAACCGAAGGCCCATTTGCCAGTGCCGGGCGCGCTTGACCTGTGCTTCATCGCCTCGAAGCCGCTGGATGAGGTGATAAGGCATCTGGGCCAGGTCGGCTGGCCGATCAAGGAAGGACCCGTCGAGCGCACCGGCGCCACCGGCCGGATTCGTTCGGTCTACCTGCGCGATCCCGACCTGAATCTGATCGAGATTTCGGAACTGATCGGATGACGTCAATTCACACCAATTTGCAGACCGAGGACCTCCCATGAAAGTCGTTTTCCTGGACGCGGCGACCCTGCCGACCGCCTTGCAGTTCGATCACGCCGCGCTCGACTACACAGCGCGGCCGTCCACCACGCCCGCGGCCGTCATCGACCGCATTCATGACGCCACCGTGGTCATCACCAACAAGGTCCGCCTCGACGCCGCGGCGCTGCGCAGTGCTCCTCGTCTGCGCATGGTGGCGGTTGCCGCCGCCGGCACCGACAACATCGACAAGGAGGCAGCCGCGCAGCTCGGGATAGCGGTTGCCAACGTGCCCGATTACGGCTCGGACTCGGTGGCCGAACACGTCATCGCCTCGCTGTTCGCGCTGCGCCGGCACACCCTCACCTATGCCGCGGCAGCCCTGGATGGCCGCTGGACGGCGTCCGAACATTTTTGCTGGACGGGCCCGCGCATCAGCGACATTGGCGGCACGGTGTTCGGCGTGGTCGGGCGCGGGCGGATCGGCGAAGCAGCCGCGCGGCTGGCGCGCGGGCTCGGCATGCAGGTGCTGTTCGCACAGGGCCGCGGCGGGCCGTGCCGGGACGATGAACTGCCACTGAACGAACTGCTCGAGCGGGCCGACGTGATCACCCTGCACGTCCCGCTGACCGAAACGACGCGCGGCATGATCGGCCAGGACGCGCTGGCGCGCATGAAGCGCAGTGCCGTCATCATCAATACCGGCCGCGGCGCCCTGGTCGACGCCGAGGCACTGGTGGCGGCCCTGCGCGCAGGAACAATCGGCGGCGCGGCCATCGATGTGCTGGACGTCGAGCCGCCGCCGGCGGACCACCCGCTCCTCGCCCGCGACGTGCCAAACCTGCTGGTCACGCCGCACGTGGCCTGGGCCAGCGAACATGCGCAGGCCCGCTTGGCACGCAGGCTCGAACAGCTGGTGGTACAGCAGTTTGCAAAGAAGGACTGAAGCATCGACGCAGGACCAACACAATTAGATCAACCAGGAGATACCATGAAATCGATCCACTTTCTGATGTCGCAATCCGGCAAACTCGCCGTCCTCATGGCGCCCGCCGCCGGGGGCGCCCAGGCGCAGGATGCCTATCCCTCGCAAGCGGTGACCCTGATCGTGTCCTCGGCCGCCGGCGGCACGACCGACATGGCCGCCCGCATGATCTCGGATCCACTGTCGAAGGCGCTGGGAAAACCGGTCGTCGTCGAAAACCGTCCGGGCGGCTCGGGCGCGATTGCAGCCTCGGTCGTGAAACGCGCCAAGCCGGACGGCTACACCTTGCTGGTCCAGTATTCCGGCTACCAGGTCATCACGCCGCATGTGGTCAAGGTGGCCTTCGATCCGATCAAGGATTTCGCACCCGTCGCCAATATCCTGGTGGCGCCCCAGGTCATCGTGGTGCGCCCCGACCTGCCCATCAAGACCCTGCCGGAACTGGTCAGCTACGCCAGGGCCAACCCGGGCAAGCTGACCTATGCATCGTCGGGCAATGGCTCGCTGCAGCACGTCACCGGGGAACTGATTCATCAGCTGGCGCGCGCCGACATCACCCATGTCCCTTATAAAGGCACGGGCCCGGCCATCACCGACCTCCTGGGCGGCAACGTCGACATGACCTTCACTACCGCGCCGCCCCTGATCGGCCATATCAAGAGCGGCAAACTGCGCCCGCTCGCCGTCACCGGCAATGTGGCGCTGGCGACCTTCCCGGACGTGCCAACCACCGCCAGCATCAAGGGCTATGAAAAGATCGATGTCAGCTCCTGGTTTGCCGTGTATGCGCCGGCCGGCACGCCGACGCCGGTGATTACCAAGCTGACGACCGAGATCCGCAAGATCATGCAGACCGCGGAATTCAAGAGCAAGGCCGAAGCGCAAGGCGCTTACGCGGTCTACATGAATCCGCGCGAACTGGGCGAATACACCAGCAAGGAGCTGCAGAGCTGGGGGAAGTTCGTGAAGGACGCGAAGATCACGGGCGAGTAAATCCGGGCACGGCAGGTGGCAGTGCCGGCTGACGGGTAGAATCGGTCAAGCCGCCGCTTTCGCCACCTCAACCGGAGTTCCACATGCCCCAATCGACACAGACCAACCGTTCCATCGTCCTGGCATCGCGCCCGCACGGCCCGCCCTCGCCCGCCAACTTCCGCCTCAAGGAAGCGGCGATTCCCGTGCCGGCTGAAGGCGAAGTCCTGCTGCGCACGGTCTATCTCTCGCTCGACCCCTACATGCGCGGCCGCATGAGCGACGCCCCTTCCTACGCGCCGCACGTCGAACTCGATGCGGTGATGGTGGGACAGACAGTGGCGCGCGTGGTGGATTCCAGGCATGCCGACTACAAGCCGGGTGACTGGGTGCTCGCCAGCGGCGGCTGGCAGGACTATTCGATTTCCAAGGGCAGCGACCTGCGCCGCCTCGGCGACGCGCCCAACAATCCTTCGTATGCGCTGGGCGTGGCGGGCATGCCTGGCTTTACGGCCTATATCGGCCTGCTCGAAATCGGCCAGCCGAAACCGGGCGAGACGCTGGTCGTGGGTGCGGCGACCGGGCCGGTGGGCGCGACCGTCGGCCAGATCGCGAAACGCGAAGGCTGCCGCGTGGTCGGCATTGCCGGCGGCGCCGAAAAATGCAGGCACGCCGTGGAGGTGCTGGGCTTCGATGCCTGCCTCGACCACCGCGCCGAGGACTTCGCCCGCCAGCTCGCCGCGGTCTGTCCCGACGGCATCGACATCTATTTCGAAAACGTCGGTGGCAAGGTGTTCGACGCGGTCCTGCCGCTGTTGAATGTCGCCGCGCGCGTGCCGGTCATCGGGCTCGTCGCTCACTACAGCGGCACCGCGGGCACGTCCGCGACGGACCGCCTGCCTGCCCTGATGGGCGCGGTGCTGCGCAAGCGGCTCAAGATCCAGGGACTGATCATCTTCGATTACTACGGCACGCCGCGCTTCGACGATTTTCAGCGCGAGATCCCGGCCTGGCTGGCGGACGGCACACTCAAGTACACCGAAGACCTCGTCGATGGACTGGAAAACGCGCCGTCAGCCTTCATCGGCATGCTGCAGGGGCAGAACTTCGGCAAGCTGGTGATCCGCGTTGGCGACGACTGACCTGGTGCGTATCGGCGCGGCCTCCACCGCGTCTATCACCTGCAGCAACTGCTGCATCCGTTCCGGCTGACGGCCCGCCGCGCCGGATTCCCACAGCCGGTCGAACTCGGTCACTGCGGCGCGGTATTCAGGTGGGGCTGTTCTCATGTGCCTGACTCCTTGTCGATCTACTTGACGCCGCGCCACCAGGGCTGCCCGGCATGCGGTTGCTTGAGGCTGAGGGGCTCGCCCATCTGCGGCGTCGTGACGGACACGCCGCGCTCGGCGGCCAGGGCCGCGATCCGCTCGAACGGCGCCTGCCACTGGTGCAGGCCGAGATCGAAGGTGCCGTTGTGAACCGGCAGCAGCCAGGCCCCCTTCAGGTCGGCGAAGGCCTGCAGGGTTTCTTCGGGCTGCATGTGGACGTCGGGCCACTGCTTGTCGTAGGCGCCGTTTTCGATGATGGCGACAGCGAAGGGGCCATACTTGGCGCCGATCTCCTTGAAGCCGCCGAAATAGCCGCTGTCGCCGCTGTAGAACAGGCGCAGGTCCTGGTGCATGAGCACCCAGGAGGCCCACAGGGTGGCATTACCGTCGGTGAGGCCGCGGCCCGAGAAATGCCTGGCGGGCGTGGCCACGAAGCGCAAACCGTCGATTTCGCCGCCCTCCCACCAATCGAACTGCTGCACCTTGAGCCGGTCCACGCCCCAGTCGAGCAGGCGGTTGCCCACACCCAGCGGCGCGAGGAAATGCGCGGTCTTCGGCGCCAGCGCCATGATGGTGGCGTGGTCCAGGTGGTCGTAATGGTCGTGCGACAGGAAGACCGCCTTGATCGGCGGGAGTTCTTCGATGCTGATCGGCGGCGCATGGAAGCGCGCCGGACCGGCCCAGCCCACGGGCGAAGCGCGCTTAGAGAAGACCGGATCAAACAGGTAGAACTCGCCCCCGAGCTTGATCAGGGTGCTCGAGTGGCCAAGCCGGTACAGCGTGTTGTCGGGCGCGGCCAGCAGCTCGGCCCGGGTGATGGCGCGCACCGGAATCGCGCCTGCGGGAACGGTGCCCTCGGGCGCATTGAACATGAAATCCCACATCGTGCGCGCCATCTCGGTGGCGCTTTGTTCGAGCATGGTGTCGCGATTATGGAACTGGCCGTCGCGGAACTGCGGCGATGCGTCCGCCGGTACGGGCGACGGGCGCGCGGCGAACACCGATACCCCCAGCAGCACGCCGATGAGAATGGAGATGATGAGGGGACGCATTGGTTCGGCGCTTCCGTATTCAGGTCAGTTGATAAGCCGATGCGTCCTGCTCGACCAGCGCGCGGATGTCGGACGATGCGAGCACCCGCACCGGCGCGCCGCTGCGCACCAGGGCCAGCATCGCTTCGCCCAGCAACTGCGTGCTCAGGACGAACCCCGGCGCGATCCAGCGCAGCAGCGGTAGCAGCGGGCCGAGAATGCGATAGAGCACCCGGTAAGAGCGCGTTTTCGAGCGCGCGCCATGCAGCGGTTCGATCAGCGCCGGGCGCAGGATGAAGCTGCTTGCGAATGGCAGGCGCAGGATGGCGTTTTCGGTCTGTCCCCGCACCCTCGCCCACATGCGCCCATTGCGTTCCGTGCTGTCGGCGCCGGCGCCGGAGAGGTACACGAAGACCATGCGCGCATTCATGTCCAGCAGCTTGTTGGCAACCGCCAGCGTCAAGCCATGGGTCAGCTTCTTGTAGGCTTCGGCGGACATGCCGGACGCACTGGCGCCGATGCAGAAGAAGCAGGCGTTCACGTCTTTCAGGTGGGCCCGGTGCTGGCTCAGGTCGAGCAGGTCGTCGACGACGAGCTGGCGCAGCTTGGGGTGGGTCAGCTCGAGCGCCTGGCGCACGACGACGATCACTTCGCTGACGTCCGGCGCAAGGAGGCTTTCGCGCACCGCCCCCTGTCCCACCATGCCGCTTGCCCCAAACACCAGAATCTTCATACTGCTCTCCACATGAACGTGTGCCGCTTTCCAACTAACTAGTTGGTTGCTATACTGTAGGCGGCAAAGCAAAAGTTGTCAACCAACTAGTTGGTTTATTTTCGAGTCAAACCGTGGAGCAGACATGAGGAATCCCGAAGAGACCAGGCGCCGCCTGCTCGAAGCTGCGACGGCGGAATTCGCCGCCTACGGCATTGCCGGGGCACGCGTCGACCGTATCGCGGACAGCGCAGGCTGCAACAAGCAGTCGATCTACGGCTATTTCGGCAGCAAGGATGGCTTGTTCGAGGCCGTGCTCGATGCGATCGTGGCGCGCGCGGTGTCGGAAGTACCGGTGGATGCGCATGACCTGCCGGGCTACGCGGGCCGCGTCTTCGACTGGTATGGCGAACATCCCGAGGTGCTGCGGCTGTGGAACTGGATGCAGCTCGAACAGGGCGACCCCAAGCAGATGAGCGAGGCGATGGCCGCCGCCGGCGCCAACAAGCGCGAAAAAGTGCGCGAGGCGCAGCAGGCCGGCGTGATCACGAGCGCCATCCCGGGCGACCAGCTGCTCGGCTTCGTCACCCGCCTGGCGTCGATCCAGATCGACTATTGCAGTCTCGATTCGGGCGAACGCAGCACCCTGCGCGCGGCGCTGGTGGAAGCGGTGCGGCGCATGGTCGCGCCTTGATCATGGCGTTTATCCGACCAGGATCTCGCTCATCTGGATGACCGGTTTCTGGTTGGTGTAATTCGGAATATCGCCCATGATTTCCTTGGTATGCGGGCCGAATCCGGCCTGGAAATCCTCGACCGAATCGCAGAACAGGTGACCCATGGCGATGTAGGGCGCGTTCGCCTCAGGCGTGCCGGAGCCCAGCGCACGCTCGACCGTGTAGTACTTGCAGTAGTCGCCCATGCGCTGCTTTACCATCGGCATGTGCCGGTCCACGTAATAGGCCGTATCGAAATGCGCGTCGGGACCGTTGGGATACATCACGCTTACCTTGATCATGTTTGCTCCTCGTCGTGGTTGGCCAGCTGGGTGAACTCATCCTGCGCCGGTGTGCGGCAGTTTGCAAGTGCCGCGTTGCGGGTTTGGGACGCCCTGCATGCCTGGTGGGCGCCGGCCAGGGCATCGCCACGCGCCACATGGACCACTCGCCGGAACTGGTGAACATGCTGGAAGTGATCTACGAGATCTACGACGAACTCGGGATCGGGCACGTCAAGCAGGCGCTGTAGCGCAGCGCGCTAGGCTGCGCTGGCCGCCGGCACTGGCGCCGACAGCAGGGTGCGCACGGCACTGGCCAGTTCGGCGCGTCCATAGGGTTTACTGAGCAGGTTGATGCCCTCGTCCAGGCGGCCGTTGTGGATCATGGCGTTTTCCGTATAGCCCGAGGTGAACAGGACGCGCAAGTCCGGATGCAGCGCGCGCGCTTTCGCGGCAAGCTCGGTGGCCGGCACGACGCCAGGCATGATCACGTCGGTGAAGAGCAAGTCGATGCGCCCCAAGCCTGCAAGGCGGGCCACCGCGTCGTCGGCACTGCAGGCGGTCAGTACGCGGTAGCCGAAATCGCGCAGTATCGCCGCCACGTTGTCGAGAATGTCCTGTTCGTCGTCTACCACCAGGATGGTTTCGCTGCCGCCGTTTCCGCCGGCCCGGGATGGCGCCGCCTTGCCGGTGGACTGGGCATCGGTGCGCGGCAGCAGGATATGGATGGTCGTGCCGGCGCCCTCTTCGCTCTCGATGTCGATCTGGCCGCCGCTTTGATTGACGAAGCCGTGCGCCATCGACAGCCCGAGGCCGGTGCCTTTGCCGACGCCCTTGGTCGAAAAGAAGGGCTCGAACGCGCGCGCCTTGACCGCTTCCGACATGCCCAGGCCCGTGTCGCGGAAGGCCAGGTGGACATAGTCGCCCTCGGGGCGCGTGACGTTGGCGACGGCGATCGTCAGGAGTCCGCCTTCGGCCATGGCGTCGCTGGCGTTGAGCGCCAGGTTGAGAATGACATTCTCGAGCTGCTGCGGATCGACCAGGGTATTCCAGACGTCTTCGGCAAGGTCGAAGCGCACCTCGATGCGCTCGCCGACGGCGCGCTTGAGCAGCAGGTCGATCGATTCGAAGACCGCCGGCAGGCTCACCGCCTCCGGCTGCAAGGGCTGCTTGCGCGCGAACGACAGCAGCTGCGAGGACAGCTTGGCGCCGCGCTTGACGGCCGTCTGCGCGGAGCTGCAGCGCTGCTGCACCGGGGCATTCGCCGCCGACACCATCTTGATCAGGTCGAGGTTGCCGTTAATAATATGCAGCACGTTGTTGAAATCGTGCGCAACGCCGCCCGTCAATTTGCCGATCGCTTCGAGCTTTTGCGCATGCATCAGCGCCGTCTGCGTTTCCTCGAGCTTTTTGGTGCGCTCCTGCACCAGCGTTTCCAGCATCTGCTGCTGGCGCTCCACTTCGAGGTAGGCGCGCCGCTGTTCGGTCACGTCGCTGCCTTGCACGAAAATCCGTATCCCCTTGCCGTCCGCCCGCATCTTTGGCTGGAACAGGACGTCGATATAAATGTCGCCGGCGGCGCGGTCCGCCTCCTGCGTCAGCGTCAGCTTCATGCCCTTGCCGACGTGCGCCTGGCCATGCGTGCGGATGGCGTCGAGGAGTTCGAAATAGCCCTGGCCGTGAAGCTCCGGCAAGGCGTCGCGGAAAGCGCGGCCTGCGACAGGGCGCTCGCCGACCAGGCGCTGGAAGGCGGCGTTGTGAAGCTCGATGCAATGGTCCTCGCCCGACAGCACGGCGACGAAGCCTGGCGCCTGTTCGAACAGGTCGAGCATGCGTGCATGTTCGGTCTCGAGCAAAGCGTTCGCCGCGCTTAACTGCTCGGCGTTGGCGGCTGCTGTCAGGTAGACGCGATTGACTTCCTTCAGGTAGAGAATCAGCATGACGAAGGCCGATACCAGTGCATTGATGCGGCCGACATACCAGCCGATCGACAGGCGCGTGCCACCCGCCATGGTGATCGCGTTATCGAAGGCCAGCGCCACCATGGCCACGCCCAGCCAGGCGTGCATCGGCGTGCGGAAGCGGCCGGCGCGCCACAGCATCCACAGCGCCGCGACGATGACGACCTGGATCAGGGGCGCATAACCCGTGCTGGTGATCCGGCTGAAGTCGCCCTTGATATCGACCACCGGCATTGCATCGTGAAACACCGTCACCGCCATCACACTTGCGACGAGCGCGAGCGCCGTCAGCGCGGCGCATGCCCGGAACGCCGCCATCGGATGCGCGTTCGTGCGGCCGGGACGGCGCCACTCGGCCGCTGCGTAACCGAACAGCATGCCGGTCGAACCGAGGTGCCAGAAGAACCACAGCCAGCTCGGCGTCTGTGTCCCGCCCAGCAAGCGGATCTCCGGCACGAAGGCGCCTGGAAACGCAAAAAACTGGACCAGCAGGATGGCCGAGGTGTAGACACAACCGCCGAAGAGGTAGAGAAGTGCATGCTGGCCGGTCTGCCGATAGTAGCCAAAGAGCAGATACGCAACCACGGCATAGCAGCTGATCGTCGCGGTCTGGTAGCCCGGCAGGAAGGCGGCGATGGCCGGCCAATGGCTGGCAGCGTCCGGCATCAAGGCCGTCGTGACCAGTGCGATCAGCAAGGCCACCGCGAGCGCCTGGCGCTGGAAGGGCGCGAGCGCGGAAGCGGTCGGCCTGGACGGGAACTGCGTGGATGTACGGCTCATACGGTGCCTCTGGTGGGTGCAAAATGCGGGCACTGCCAGCGCGCACGGAATGAAGAGATATTTTGACGGGGAGTATATCAGTGCGTGCGTCCCGGCATTGGATTTGTGCGCGGACTCGATTCGAGGATGCGGCACCCACAATGCAAAAAGCCCATCAACCGAAGCTGATGGGCTTAATGACGAATTCTGGTGGGAAGTGCAAGTTTCGAAATTGATGAGCTGACGATGACAGGTCATGTGAGCGCATGTCTGCGCAGGGCGTGGAGACAGCCGAATCATCATCTCCAGCACCTGAAGTGCGCTAAGCTCATCTGTTGCCCCCCCCAAATTCCCCCCAGGTTGCTGCTCGTACCTCAACCGTATTGACATGTACGATCCGCCGGCAGTGCTTACTGCAGCGTACTCACATCGCCGCTCATTTACGCCAGCACGACTGTGCAGGCATCGGGATAGACGAGACAAGACACAATTTCCTGCGATCATTATGACTTTCATCGTACCTGTCCACACTTGAAGCTTCGGCGCAAAACGACTGAGGCACGTAAAGAGGGAGTGCGGGCGAGACGAACCTGATCCGTGGTACTAGTAGTGTTGCCGCAATAGCACCGCTAGTTAATTTTACACGCGCGTGAAACGGCTCAGCTGTGACACACGACTGCTCGTCTCGACTTTACAAGCGAAGTTGTGCGTGGCCTACAGGGCAAGGCGAGCATCAAAGTACAACTGCAGCGCTGCGCGGCAAGCATAAGTTTGCATGCCTGATGAGCTATCGCCGGCTCGGCGAGATTATCCGCAGTGGCTAGACGTCATCGTATTCATGATGTGCCCCGCGCTAAGCCCATCTTTAGCACGCAGGATTATGTTCTGCTGAATTTTTAGATAGCCGATTAGGGCATTCCATCTCTATTTACTCTTTTTATTTTTTCCTTACAAAACGCTTCAGAGATAAAGACAATTTCCCGCGACAGCAGTCGGAAAGGCTGTGATAGCGTCGTTAAGTTTACCGTCTTCCCAATTTCAAATATTTTGCTCACATATGAGAAGTTTAGTCGTGCGAAATCGAGCACCGGCTCAGATATTTCAACACACGTGTCATGACAAAGGAAGCCGCCGCTTACGCACTCCTTGTAAAAGTATTCAGTCACTATACCGAGGTTGTGAGTATGCAAGTTTCTCAATTTATGACAAAAACTAATAAATTTTAATGCCTCACCATCGAAAAGGTCTATAGCTTTAACGATATTTATATCAATCTCATTAAAGACTTCAATCATTAGCTTCGGCAACGGCTCCTTACGAACCCGTGCAGCCGCATTTTTTCTTTCAACATTTAAAATTTTGGTTAATAAGCTTTCGATATATGCCTCTAGATGAGAGAACACCGAGATAAATTCCAATTTGTGCAGTTGACTCAAAATAAAGGATTGGTCCTTAACGTAGTTCAACCTTCTTTTCGTTTGGTTTGCGATGTCAGCTAAATTGTTGTCTTCCTTCTCAGATTGCAGGCCTCTCAAGTTTAAACTTGGATGGCGAAAATAGCGCGCAGGAATTTTTATTTGGAAGTCATCATACCTTTCTAACTCAAGCCTCCTATCTTCGAAATGCATTAAATTCTCAAACACATGGGCGGCTGTTTGTAACGAAAGGTTAGAACAACGGGCCAATGAAGAAGTCCTCGTAAAGACTTAGTTCGTTTCAATCTGTGACATCTGCGGATCAGACAGTCCCTTTCATGGCGATTCAAAATGGTAGTCCAGCGTGACTGAGCATTTATAGTCTGCGGTGAAAACTTTTGAATGGGCCAGATCCGCGGTTACGTTGGGATGGGGGTGTACTCCTACCCCCGGAGCGCAATGCACAAAAGCAGAGGGTGCAAGAAGAGCTGCATTCCCGACGTTCCAGGAATGCTGAGATCCGTGATGTGGCACTTGCGTCAGGCCAATCTGCCCCCACCTGGTCGTACCGAAGTGGGCCTGCATTGCTGAGATGACTTCTTGATTGAGCTTCAAATCACCAGTACAGAGTACAGCCGGTCGGGAAAAATCGAAGTCGGACGCTGGCTCGATTTCGATGATATGAACTTTGCTGACACGAAGCGGATCGCAAAAATACCCGCAAGGGTCGACCGTATCACCATTCAGTAATGGTCTTACTTCCATGCATAACGAAATGTTGTTTCGGGCATTTCCTGTTGAACCAAAATGCGATTGATAGCATGCTTTGAGTCTCGTCCGCCAATCCTTGGGGAGCGAAGCAAACGGATAAACGAGACCGAGGGCGTCTATCGTTTTCTCGATCTCCCGTCTTACTTGTGACAGGCGCAACCCGGACTTTTTCGCAACTAGTTCGCCGCCAACAGTCCTGATAATGCCGAGCGCGGCCCCGCTTAACTCGGCGTTATAGAACATGAACTCAATCGGCAGTGAGCCAATCCGCATCGGCTGCTGATGGCGCACGGAGCGAGTTTGCATGAACGTCGATGGCGCTGAGCCATTCAACCGCAGGTCATCTGCCAGACCGCGGCGCGTTTCCGCGTCGCGCCTTTCGTTGTCGTTGAATTCGTCTTGCGGGCCTCCTGGCAAAAGATATGGCGCAACCGGAGTCCCATCCGGGCTCGAGTCGTCTCCGCCGCCTCTTATCAGCACCAGTCGCTCCACTCGCTGTCCCAGTCCTCTCGACTCAAGCCAGCCTGTCGGATCCAATTGCATCTGGGCGGTGGACGGCGCTATGCCTTTCAGTCCTCCGATTACTGCGCCGTGAAGGCGCTGCTGCCACTCCGAGTAAGGCAAGACGAGGGTCCCGACTCGTCGTTGCTTTAGCAGCTCTTCAATACCATTCACATGGTCGTCGTCAAAGTGCGACAACACCACCATGTCAATCGGGTCTGGCCAATATTCCCATGCTGACATTTCGTTCAGTGCATTCTGCAATGGTAGGGAGCGTTTGGAGCCGCAATCGTATACCCAGCTGAACTTTGTGCCTATATTATTGGCAATGACTCCAGTCAGGAATGTGCCGTGACCAACGGCATGGAAACGTTGACGAACGTGATACATGTGCATGAATAGCTTTTCGAATCAGGTTGTTATATGAGCGGTTCCCGGGTTCCGAACCTGCCAAGTTCCATCGTCGTTCCGTGACTCGCCCCCTTCGGTCCGCACTAAAGCCCTTGACTATTGCGTGCATTTTGACGGCAAGATGCAAACACGCTATCTATCAGGACCAACGAATCGCACAGTCAGGGTTGCCTCTTAATATTGCCGAAGCCGAGTGGCGCGGCTTGGGCAAAACGCTGCTCAATCCAGGAGACGTCGGCCACACCTCGCGCCTCGAAATCAAGCAATGTTGCAACTGGAACGGTGATGACGCCGGGCTGGGACTGAGATCCCGGCATCACCCCCACCACGTACCCAGTCTCCTCCCCGCTTTCCCAGACGAGGACGTAACGAGGCTCCCCATGCTGGCCATAATCGATCCGCGCCTTTCCCGAGAACAGGCCGGCTGCCCCGTTAATCCCATTCAGCGCTGTATCAATTGACTTGTGGTTGAATGCCTTGCGCCATGCAGTGCGGCTGTGAATCGCACGATAACTGACTGCGGAACTCGTTCCACTGGACGCTGAAAAAGCAGGCGTACTCATGTTTGTCAACGTACAGCCCCCGGCAGTTCGTCTTTCGATGTGCTCTTCACGAAATCGTGATATCTCTGGTGTCATCAGGGCCGCCAAGATTTGGAAAACCAGGATATTGGTCAACATGCAGCCCATTGTGGTTGCTCATGCCTGGCCGAGTCAGGCAGCCCCTCGGTTCCACGTAACTGCCGATCCACCTAACCGGCTTCTCGTGCCAGCTGATGTTGAACGCAGCCAGTTTGGGAAAAAAGTACAGCGAGCTATAGTCCAGATGGTCGTGAATCCACCAGGCCATGTCGGTCCAGCTGCCGCCGTTCGCGATATGGTCCACCAGCCATGGGATCACGATGCATGCCGTGGCGCCGTGGCCACCGGACTTGTCGGGATAATCCCATATGTGCCCGGCAAAGTTGTGCTCGTTGCTTGCACAGTTCATTCCGTGCTCGTTCCCGAACCCGTTCACCAGCGGAGACCGATAGCCGGAGCGGATATTGATTCTGCCGAACGCGGCCTGCAGCGGCTCCAGGAGTTCGGTACACAGCATGCGTCCGGATTCGAGTGCACGATCCGGGAAATCCGGGACGTTGCGAAGCTGATTCCAGGCCGCGATTTCGCTGTACAGAAAATCGCGCATGAAGAAGTTCGGCGACAGACGTTGCCGTCCGAGCGCCTCCAGCTGCGCATATGAATCCACTTTTTTCACAACGTTCCCCTCAATTTTCCGATCCTGTCATCGCAGCCGGCATCGACGAGCGAAGAAGGCCGGCAATGTCGCCGATCACGGCTTTCGCAGAATCGCGCGGCAGATGACGCGTCAGTTGCTCCCCTGCCCGCTCGAACCCTCCCGTCCCGGCAAGGCTGCCAATGATCGGCTCCGGGTCGCCGGATCCGCTGAAGGCGAGAGCGAACGTGAATCCGCCCGCAGCAGCATGGATGCTCAGCTTGACGGTGACGTCGCAAAGAATGCCGGTCAGCTCGATGCCCGGTTCCTCGCTGTCGGTGTTGACGCTCCTGTAGACGGGTTTGCCGAAAGGCGCAAGAAGGCCCTGCCCGGCCATTGGCAGCAGTGCCGTCAGATACAGGTGATACGTGAACGACTCCACATGGTCGGCGCTCATCCGCTTCCTGCTCAGGAGGTAGATTCGATCCGGTGAAAGAAATCGAATCATCCTCTGTTTGCAGTACTCGATCAGCGCCGGGCAGCGAACGAAGGGCTCGCGCCAGTCACCAGTCGCAGGCGTCGACGCGATGATGCGGTCCAGCGTCCCCGCCACATCCGGATCCCCGGGTGGAACGTTATCGAGAAGAGTCCGGAAATGGATGCGCCGGGCCGCGTCGTTTCCGCTGTCGGAGGCATTGCTGCGCAATAGTCGCTTCCAGCTGGTGTCGCGGTTTGCCGCATCTCCGAAGTGGAAGTTGCGTCCGATCGGCAGCAGATAATCGCCGATCGAGAGTAAGGCGCGCTCCCATCGTGCGTCGCCGAAGGACAGCAGCCCCCCTTGACCAAATACCGTGGTTGCACGTGCATGGTAATCGTCGAACCGGTGCCTGAAGGCGGCGTCGACTTGGTCCGACCAGCTGGCGCCGCCGGCCGCTTTCCAGGCGTCCAGGACCCCGCAGAATTTCAGCAGGAACTCGATCTGGCCCTTGAAGTATCCGTGCCGTTCGGCTTCGACGATGCGTGTTCGCCACTCGCGATCGCGCACCATCAACTGCGCCTTCAGCTGTTCCTCACGGACCTGCTGGACGGTAAACCCGGGAACTTCGAAGATACCCGAGGCGAAGTGGCTCATGATGTCGGGCGCGTGCCTTGCCAGGGCATTGACGCCGGCAATGGCACGGCGCAGGTCTCCGACGTTATCGTAGGGTGTGTTTTCCGAAAGATTGACAATCACCCGCATCCATTCGACGAAACGCTCGGTGCGGAGGTGATCCGGGTGCCGGTGAATGAAGGCACAGTAAGCGTGAAACTGGATAAGCTGTGTGTACGTCAGGTCCCTGCTGTCGTTCACTGCCCGGGAGAAGGTCGCCAGCTCGTCGAAATACGGATTCGGCCCGAGCACCGGACGGATGCCGGCTGGCGAACCGCTCCAGGC
The DNA here is from genome assembly GCF_059134155.1 of Massilia sp. FBCC-B171. Classification (NCBI taxonomy): domain Bacteria; kingdom Pseudomonadati; phylum Pseudomonadota; class Betaproteobacteria; order Burkholderiales; family Oxalobacteraceae; genus Massilia; species Massilia sp. FBCC-B171. The sequence goes on from NZ_CP101443.1 coordinate 2,961,914, forward strand.
GTCGAGCACGGCAACGAGCACGTCGATGAACGGGCGATCGAGACAGCCGGTTTCGTGGAAGCGTCTGAACGAGAACGGACGCGCGGCATTGCGCAGCGCTGCCAGCATCCCTTCGCTGCCCTGCGCGTCCGGGTTGCGGGTCACGACGACCAGCGTCTGCACGAGATTCATGACGCGTTCGTCGAAGACGTTGGTGGCCTTGTCGCGGTAATGCCAGAAGATGTCGGCCCAGACGGTGTCGATACGATGACTGAAGTACTGCCGGAGCGTCGCGGGTTCGTTGTGCAGCACGTACGTGTCGCCAGCGTACACTGACTCCAGATGCTGCTCCATCCTCGCCTTGAAGTTTTCGAATGGAGTCAGCGGCTTGCCGCGCGCGTTCATCTTGATGTAGAGGTCGTCGGACAGACCGAAACTTTTCAGGTCGAGCAGGTGCAAGGTGATGCGCGGCCGCTCCTCCCGGACGATTCGCTCGTACAGACCATTGGTTGCAACGAACTTGCCATGGATGGCGTCCAGCATCGACAGTGCCGACTGGATCGTCGGGTCGAGCTGCCATGAGCGGAAGAACCAGGGCTGCTCGACCAGCAATGTGGACAGGCGCACGTCCATGCCCGGGAGCGAACCGGGCGTCCACGTGACCAGCGCGTCGAAGAATTCCCTGCTGCTCGGCCGAATCGCATAGCCGAAGCGGGAATGGTTCCCATCGCGCATGAAATCCGTGAAGTCCCCGAGTTCCCCGTCGCGCCATGCAAGATACCAGTGCAGGAGATACAGCGTGGTAAGCCGCTGCTGACCGTCGAGGGGTGCAAACGCGTCGCGTCCGTCCGCCTCGACGCTGCCATACACGAAATCCAGATTCAGGGGCGGCCCGACATCGCCCTCCTCCTTGATGAGAGCGCCGAACAGTGCTTCGAGAAACTCGTCACGCACTTCATGTTCGCTGCTGCGCCCTTGCGCATAGTCGCGCTGCACCAGAGGAATCTCCACCAGCGCGTGCCGTCCGAACAGTTCGCGGAAGGTGACTTCCTGACCGCCGCTCACGATGTCGTTGCTCATTGTTGTTGTCCTGTCCGGTCGAGAAAGAGCTGCGCCAGGCTTTCCACGATGGCGCTGACATAGTCTTCGCGATCCGTCGTGGTCCAGAGCGTCATGCAGTCAATGCTTGTGCTGAAGTACTTCATGAATACGTTCTTCGTGCACAAGGGTACGAAGATTCCATGCTTGTCCCGATCAATGATCTTCTTGCGCTTCACCGGGAACACCGCGTTCCGGTATCCGCGGTTGGTGGAAGAATCGAGCAGGGTCAGATTGCCGATGGTGTTATCGTCGGCCATCTCTCCACGGCCGTCGAAGGTATCCAGCGCGCCATCGTAAAGGGCCTGAAAACGTTCGGAGAAGCTCGGTCCCGGCGGGACCGAGCTGTGCACCAGGATCTCCCGCAATGCCTGCGCCTTGCGCTGCAATTCGTCGGCACCCCCATTGGCGTCGAGGTAATCGAGCATGTCCGTCAGCCAGTCCAGACGCTCGCTCATGCTGCTCGGCGCAAGCGTCGCGATGGCCCGGATGTGCTCGATGTCCCACTTCTCCTTCTTGAAATGGCTGAACGGAAAACGCAGTGTCGTCTTCTCGCTCTCCAGCAAGGCTGCGATGTTGAAAAGCAGAAGTGCAGAACGGATTCGACTGCGATCCGCCGGGCTCTCGTAATCCAGTCCCTGCAGTGTTTTCCGAACCGACTCGCGCACCTGGTCAATGACCGCCCCATCCGGCATCGCGCTTCCGGTCAGGCGGTCGTGAATCCTCCGTTTCAGGGCCTGCCGGAACGCGGCCCGCGTCATCGAGACCGCCATCTTTCTCAGCGCGAGCAGGTCGTCCCCCTCGTTGACGAGATAGCCGATCAGGTGATGGAGCGTGCGGTCACCATGCCATTCCTGCAGCCGCATGAACGATTGCTTCACCCTCAGCCATTCCCCGGCCACGTCCGCGTCGGGGGCCTCGAATTTCGTCTGGTAGAAGTGGAACGTCCCATGGGGGTCGCTCAGGAGTGGAACGTCGCCGAGCGTTTCCCGTGCGATCAGCTCAAACAGGTACTCGATCCGGCTGCTGGGAATATTGCTGCCGCTATGGAGGAAATACCAGAGATCGTCGTCCTGGAGCGCCTTTTCGATTTCATCCCATTCCTGAGCGATGGCAGCCCGCTCCAGGTGACCGGTGCTGCGCGAAAAGTTACCCTCTCTGAGAAAGAGTGCCCGAATGAGCTCCGCGTTCGTCAACGGGATCTTGCCGACGTTGAGGCGAGTAAATGCCGGGACCGGCTTCTCCGATTCGGGAAGCTCGTACCAGATGACCTTCACGTTCTTGCCGACGTCGTCGCCATTGAGCAGGCACTGGAGAAACTTGATTCTGTGGCTGCCGTCACGCCCCTCGAACCACCGCGAGATCGCCTTGTGCGCCTCGCACATGTGGAAGAAGTCGATATTCTCCTCGGCACGATGCAACTCGATGTGCTGCAGGAAGGCGGCGCTGGTTTCACGCGTTTCGAAAGAGAGCGTGAACGACCGCTTGCCCAGAAGCTCGAGGATCGGCTTCAGGTAGTCGAGTATGAGGAAAATGGTTGTCAGGCGTTGCTGCCCGTCGACCAGCTCCCATTCGCCACTTTCGCGCTTCAGCACGACCACCGGCTGCAAGCAGTAGAAGGCGGACCTCTCCTGGTTCTCTGCCTGCGCCTGAAAATTCCATATGTCGTCCAGCAGGTCGCATACTTGGCGCTCCGTCCATCGGTAACCTCGCTGATAGGCCGGCACGTGGAACCGTTCGCCGAGAAGGGAGTTGATTGATCTGGTACTGATTTGGGAAGCTGACACGGCGGGCTCTCGAAGAGTAGAGGCCATGAGTATAGGTGCAGAGAGGTGGCGAAAAACTCACCAATTTCCACCGTGAATGATTTTTAGCGGGTGTGACGTAGAGCTTTGCCTCCAGTTGCGCCCTCCCGGCAGGCGAACCACCACCAGGCCGCCGTAGCGCGGGTCTGTTCCGAATGTTATGATCCCAAGCATTGTCGCTAATGTCCCGTGCATGGTGTACGGATGCATGCAGAGGCAAAGTACAGACAACCTGATGGACAAGAACGAATGGATCAATCAATTTCAGGACGGATTGCGGCAAAAAGGGCCGGACAATCCGCTGAAGAACTACGTCCATACTCGAGAGGGTCCCTTCAACGCAAAACTGAGTGCTTCCGTGTCACCATCCGTGTGGCTATATGACTCCCCCTTCCAGATTTCCGTGAAGCTAGTCGGCGGTGGTCTCACGATCGTGATCGACAACGAACTGCAGTTCAGAAAGGCCACCGAAGCGGATGTCGGCCGCCTGCTCGATAGTGTTCGGATAGTGAAGTGCCGAACGCGCGGATGTCATAACCCGGCGTTCGATCCTGACACATCACTGAAGCATCGCGATGGAAAATGCGAACAGTGCGCCCTGAAAGCGTTCGACAAGGAACTGCAGAAAGCGCAGCTGGCGGAGCAGAAAAAGCTCGCGGCACTCGACAGGAAATACAAAGCGCGCGGTTTCACGCACAGGATCGATGCATGGGTGCATGCCGATGGCGGGGATCAGCAGATCAGCATGTGGATGTGCGATCCGACAGAGGCCACGATCAGCAGTGAGCTGCTTCGCGAGGGCATCTCCGAATTGCAGGGCTACACGCTGCACCGATTGTAGTCGCCATGCAGGCTCTCGTTACTCCTGCAGAGCGGATGTCAGAGACGCTCGATGTCGATGCTCAGCACGAGGTAGCGCTGAATGCGGGCAAACCGCAATGCGGGGTTGCGCTGCTGCGCAGCGTGCGCCAGTAGCCCGACGGTGCGACCTGCATCACCTTGCAGATCGGCTCGACACCCTAGATATAGAGGCACCAGTCAATGAACGCCTTCCCGGCTTCAAATGGCGGCCGATCTCCGCTTGAGCGAAAAACGCACTCGCCAAGTCCCAGATCTTGTTTACCTTGCCGCGCCGCTGAACTTACGTGCGCGATAACCAAGCGGAGACATCGTTCCGGCCGCTCTGCGGTTTGCCTATAGCTCTGATCGCAAAGGCGTTCACCCGCAAACCCATCTGGCCAATTTGGAATGCATGCTTCAAGCACATGCCTGTGCCGGGTTCGCTTTCCAGGAAAGTAGCGCCATACAGAAAACAGCGTGCCGGACGCACGCTCGGGTCTAACTCTACAATTTGCACGAAGCGCCGTCCTCGGCACTGACGACCGAGGCGTTGCGTATGATCGGCGAACTAAAAGCTTAACTATTCCAAGTGGTTGATCCTTCTGACGCGTTTTGCGAGTTTCATGAAAATCTGAGTTAAGCAGTCAAATTTCAACTATCTCATGTCAGAACCTTCCATTTACGCCAGACAACTTAAGTAGTGTTCCTATCACTAGAAATAAAAAATAAACCGACACCGTTTTGGCGTAAATACGTTGCATAATCTTTAAACCTTATTTTCAAGGCAAGCCTGACCATGCAGTTTCGGTCAGTCGGTAGGTTATACAAAAAATATGGAGGTAACGATATGTCGCGGCTCCTGTGGCTCCTGCTGTTTTTTTCACTTAATGCTTTTGGACAAAGCGTTTCCCCTTGGAAAAGAATCGACTCAGCTACCTTTGGAGATGTGACAAGTCCCAGTCCCGGAAACGCATATATGACTGTCTGGCTGCGGAAAGCATCTGCTTACCAGAATTCGAACTACTGGACCAATATGGTCGAACGAAACCGGCAGTCCGTCGTTACTGTCAACTTGTCAGGGACAGTGGCAGGGATGCCCGTGTCGCTAACAAAGGTGGGCTTGCCAAAGGAACTAAGGAAAAATAGATCAATGGTCGATCTCGGCTACAGTGGACTGATTGTCGACCATCTGCCCATGACGTTTTCTTCACTCAGCATGAGCCTGCACATCAACAAGACCTCTCGCGACGGTGTGGACGACATGGTTTCAATGGTATCGGCAATGTCTACGGGTCCAGCTGCGGTCCTCTCTATAAACCAGCAAACACTGGGCGTAATCAATGTGACAAAAAATCTAGCCGATTTTTTGTTTAACCGTCAGTTGCTGGTCAACCATTTGACTACACAATCTCCCCTACCATCAAATGGTCTATTGCCACCTGGTATTTATGTCTGTTTCGCGGCTGATACATCGGATAGCTATGCAACATATCTTACAGCCGGGAATGATCTACGATGGGACGGCGCGCAGTTAACTTATAGGGGTGTCGCCATCACCGGCACAACCTATTTCGTAATCGAAGTGGGTTATCAAAGCAAGTACTTTGCGAACCCGATCGATGCCCTAGCGTTCGGTGCCACGCGGCCTTGGGTCACATTGTTCCTGCTAGCGGAAGAGAAAGTACGTTTCTTTACCTCAGCCGCCGATGCGGAACGTGTCCGCACTGACATAGAAGCACATCTAGCCGACGCCCGTAGTCTGCTTCGACAGGATTACGATTTTACGCAGGTTGAGAAGGATGCAGTTTATGATGCAGTCTGGAATCGAATTCAGCTAAACTTCAAGCAAAAATTATCTGCGCTGCCGTCCGTGAATCAATATAATCTAGCTCTTGTAAAGCCAGCACTTTCTCTGACCACTGAACAAGCACTCGACTCCATTCAGGCAAGGTCAATGGCCCCCGGTGTCAGAATAGTTGTCGCGTCACTTGATGAAGTAAAGCCATACCGGGGACGGGCAAGAGAGAGCGTGTGAAGCAGTATTCAGCAGAACGAAAAGAAGCGTTACTACGGCAGATGATGCCGCCCCAGAACCGGGTGGTGTCGGAACTGGCCCGTGAGAGTGGGATCACCGAGCAGACGCTTTATACTTGGCGCCGTCAACTTCGTAATCAAGGAACGCCGGTGCCAGGTAGTGGGAAAAATGCTGAGGAATGGACTTCGGAGGACAAGTTCGCGGTGGTGCTCGAAACAGCAGCGCTGAACGAAAGCGAGCTGTCGGAGTATTGCCGCCGCAAGGGGCTTTTCGCAGAGCAGATCGCCACGTGGCGGGCTGCGTGCATGGCGGCTAACGTGAACGTGGCGCAGCAGGTGCGCGGTCAGCAGACGCAATCGAAGGAAGACAAGAAACGCATCAAGCAGCTGGAGAGGGACTTGCAGCGCAAGGAGAAGGCCTTGGCCGAGGCGGCAGCGCTGCTGATCCTGCGAAAAAAAGCCCAGGCGATCTGGGGGGACAAAGAGGAAGACTGATCAGCGTCCCAGATCGCCTGTCGTGTGTTGCGTTGATCCGCGAAGCAGAGGCAGCAGGTAGTCGGTTGTCACCGGCTTGCCAGGAGCTCGGCATTACCCTGCGTACGTTTCAGCGGTGGGTGCGCGACGGCGACGCTGCTGTAGCTGCCGACAGCCGCCCGACGAGTGCGCGGCCAGAGCCTGCCCACAAGCTCAGTGAGGACGAACGGGCCGAGATTCTCGCTGTCGCCAACAGCGAGGAGTTCGCCAGCCTGCCGCCAAGCCAGATCGTACCGACGCTGGCCGATCGCGGCGTTTATATGGCATCGGAATCGAGTTTCTACCGCGTGTTGAAGGCGGCTTCGCAGCAGCAGCATCGCGGCAAGGCAAAGAAGCCAAGTGCTCGCGTGCTCACAAGCCATTGCGCCGTGGCGCCGAACCAGGTTTGGAGTTGGGATATCACGTGGCTGCCGGCCGCGATCAAGGGCAAGTACCACTACTGGTACATGGTGCTCGACATCTACAGCCGGAAAATCGTCGGTCACGAAGTCCATGAGGCGGAATCGGCAGAGTCGGCAGCGCGGCTGATGCGCCGGGCCAGCTTGGCCGAAGGCCTGGCGGGCCGGCCGCTGGTTCTGCACTCGGACAACGGCAGCGCAATGAAGGGTTCGACAATGCTGGCCACGTTGGAACAGTTAGGCGTTGCACCGTCCTTCAGCAGGCCCCGCGTGAGTAACGACAATGCGTTCGCCGAGTCGCTGTTCAGAACCTGCAAATATCGCCCGGATTACCCAAGTAAGCCGTTCCAGACGCTGGAGGACGCACGCGCATGGACGCAGAAATTTGTGCGCTGGTACAACCAGGATCATAAGCACAGCGGCCTGAAATTCGTGACGCCGGCAAAGCGCCACGGTGGTCAAGCCGGAGCGATCCTGGAACATCGCGAACAAGTGTATCGACAGGCCAGAAGCCGCCATCCGCAGCGCTGGTCGCGGGGTGTCAGAAACTGGAATCTGGACGATCATGTCTGGTTGAATCCGGAACGGATTCGGCCAGAAGAATCAAAGCAGGTTGCGTGAGATGACGCGACAACTACGTTGACAAACACCGATGGCGGCCGCTCGATCAGTAAGTGAACAGGGGTTCATCAAGTAGTTAATCTCGGGAAAAGAAGCCCTGCAGCGCACGGCTATTTCTCCTGTCAGAGAAAAAGTTTCTTACTAAGGCGCTTCGTAGTCCGGAATGTGTAAGCAATTCACAACACTTTCACAGCCAGCTACATGCCAAGCGCCAATATATAAAGTTTCGTCAAGACTGGTTCAGTGTGCTTTTCGGCGGCTTACCGCTGTCGCTACTGCTTCGGCGGCGGTCGCCTAGCTCAGCTGGCTCGATCGTAACAGTCGCTTCGTGGGTCACGCCAATTCAAGATGCAGCAATTCGGGATTGGTTAATGCACGCTCAAGCGTTCCAAGGCTCCTCGAAACCATTCTTTATCAGCTTCGAGCGAATCAACCAGATCCGCTCGCACTCCTTCACCGATGGAACGAACTTGGGAATCCGGGTGGCAGACCTGAGCAGTTCCGTCTCGCGCAAGTCGAGCATGGCGTTTGCCGTACCCCACTGCCGCAGCTCCTCCCACTAGCCTGGCCGCATCCCCAGCACCGCAGTTCTCGCGAAGACCCCGTAACCCACCTGCTGCACCCCGCTCCCTTCGGCATACTTGCGCGCAATCGGGTCGACCAGGTCGTCGAAGACCTGCTGGTTCAGCGGCACGGCGGCAGCCCGTGCCCGCTCCCAGCACGCCTCCTGCTTGGCCCATTCGGTCACGTTCGCGCGTGGACGTGTCGGGTCGGTCAGAACGCCCAGCATGGCCCTGGCAATGACTGCGATCTGGTCACTGAGCGCTTCGGGAACCCGCTGCGTGCGCCAGATCTCGTCCAGGTCGAGCTGACGCCCCTTGCCGCTCTTCAGTACCGTGAACTGAAGGACGGCCAGCGCATAGGTGACGATGTTGGCACGGTATGCGCCCGCATACCAGGGCTGCTCGCCGACCAGGCGTTCGGTATGGCGGAACAGGATCGCCATCGCAACCAGATTCCTGAAATAGAGTTCGTCGAATGCGCTGTCGTTCTCGGTCCACCGTTTTGCCAGCCAGCTGGCGAAGGAAATGAAGTTCTTCTGCGCGCCGTAGCTGACCTTGTGGGGCAGTCCCTTCTAGGTATTCTCGTATCTTGCGACATCGATCTTCGTCAGCAGCTGCGGTTTCGGATTCAGTGCGAGGAAGCGCTTCTTGCCGCTGCTGTCGAGATTCTTCTGTTCGTTGACGTATTGCCCGCGTGACCGCTCGTAGTACCAGCGGGTCGGCTCGTATTACCAGCGGGTCGGCTCGCCTCCGTCCACTGCGGGCGCCATGACGCGTTGAGACAGCTGCTCGACCCGGTGGTGGTATGGGTGGTTCGCGAAGAAGTCGGACTCGTTGACCTTGTTCTGGCTGTTGGCGAAGCGTGCGATCAGCGGTATGAGCTCGCCGGCACGCGCCGGCGACAACACAGACAGCTTCATCTACACGCAGACCTCCCACAGATCCTATCCATCACGCCATGCGGCCACCAGCGTTGCGGTGGCCTGGCTACCATTGACGATCTGCAGGTTGGCCGCCCTGACGATTCGCGAGGTGGCCTAGTCGAATTCAACTGCCTCGGCAGTTGCTGCAATGTCGTTCTTATACGCGAAGAAGATTTCCGGTTTCTCTGCAATGGTCACCTGGATGGCCGAGTTGATCTTGCCTTTGTACTCAGGAAGGTCCCGATGTTCCCTTCGAGAAGACGGCATCCATGGCGCTCGTAGATCGCGGCCAAGATGGGCCGGCGATGGTACAGACGTTACTCTGGTAGTCGTCGCCAGAAACGATGCCGACCTGCTTGACGAGGTTTATTCTTTGATGAGCGGTTTCAGAAGCGAGTCCACAATAGATTTCGGACTAATACTTGGTGGCATTCTGAGCATGGGCTCTTGCAGACCCCATGACGATACCGCGCAAAACTTCGACATGTTCAGTTTTAATGCTGGTAACACGCCACTTGGGTTGCCAAGCGACTGAAAAATCATCGCGAGGACGTTTGTTGTCCTAGCAGCCGTTCCGACCATCGTCGTCGCAGCATGCTACGGCCAGGGTGCCAGTTTTGTCTACACCCTCTGAGCCAAGCCGACTTTCCTGTGAAGCATCGCATGTCCACAAATCCTGCTGGGCAGGCAACGACGTACCCGCATCGCCGCCCCGCAGCAATGCAAATACGATGTCTCCAATTTTTTTTGCCAGAAGCGGGGGGACAGCATTCCCGACTTGGTGGAACTGCTCTGTCCTGTTCCCTTGAAAGAAATAATTGTCGGGAAAGGTTTGCAGTCTTGCCGCTTCCCGCACCGTCAGGCTTCGACATTGCCTCGGATCGTAATGAATAAAGTAGTGACCATCCTTGGAGATGTGGCTCGTGACCGTTGTCGCAGGCCGCGCGCGCAACTGAACGCGGAAGCGATCGGAAAATTTGCCGGTTTCCCAGTTCTCGTGATTGGGCCGCAAGCCTGGCAGAGAGAACTCGCCATGCCCTTTCGGCGACCAGCCGAACGCCGAGGCGAATGCTGCAGCATACGCATAGCGACGCAGGTCCGCGCGCATATGTCCCCGCGCATCATGGTTCAGCCAGACCTGGAGGCGCGGATCGTGGTACCAGCCATCGAGCAGTGCCGGATCGTCATCGTCCGGGCCATGCTTGTGCAGTTGGTTGCTGCCCGTACCCAGTCCGCGCGCAATGCTGCGGGAGGCTTCCTCGAGTGCCTCCCTCAGCTCGCCCCGGGACTGCGCGGCACCAACCTCGCATGCCATCTCGCCGAAGTGACTGGAAACGACCTCGGCCCAGTTCTCGCTCGAGTCCGGCTCCTTGCTGAGCCGGCTGCGAAGGCGCGGCAAGGAGCCAATGACGCGCTCGACCGTGACCTCTTTCTCGAGGTCGATATGGCCGGGCGCTCCCAAACCGATGCCATCGCGGACCCCAATGAGGATAACGCGGTGGCGCGCCTGGGGAATGCCATGCTGCTCCGCCTTGATGACGAAATCGTGCACATCGATCTTGCGCGGCGCATCCTTGGCCGAGTAGCTTGTCGAACAGGTCAGCGAATGGATGCGGTATCCGCTGCCCGAGGCCGGCATGCCCATGGCCTTGTCGGGATCCGACAGATCTTCGAGAATCGTCTGGAAAATCTTCTTCCCGCCCACAGCCGCGGTCAGGATGCCCTTCACGTTTTCCATCACGAAGACGGCTGGTCGGTACTTCTGAATGATCCGCAGGTATTCCTTGTAGAGGAAGTGACGATGATCCTCTTCGGCACGGTATTCGATTTTGCCCCGATTGCGCGCCCTTCCGACGAGAGAATATGCCTGGCACGGCGGTCCGCCAATCAGCACCCAAGGCGTATCCGGCCCCAGCGCATGCTCCGAAATCCGCTTGTCCAGCTCCTCGTTGTCAGCCGGCTTCCCGAGCTCGAGCTGCCGCGCCTCTTCGCCCGCCTCCTCCCACAGCTTCAGGTTCGTATCGTCGTACGGGAAATCCGCCTCGCCATTGCAGAATCGATAATAGGAGTCGAGCGCGCTTCCGCCCTCGCGTTTGAGCTGACGATAGAAGGCTCTCAAGCGCAGCGTACTGCGCGCGGAGGAATTCATTTCTGCCGATACAATTATCCGAAACGGATCATCTTGCACCGATGAAAATCCCTCTCCCAGACCTCCCGGCCCGGCAAAGAGATCGACGATGGGAATATGACCCGTGAAAATGGATTGCGGTTCGATGAGCAACTTGGCCTAACGTAAAAACTTGCGTGGGGGCATAGGATACTAGGAAAAATGGACGTAGTCGATTCGGCCACTCGGTCGAGAATGATGTCGGGGATCCGGTCGAAGGACACGAAGCCCGAAATGACGGTACGACGCTACCTTCATGCGAGAGGTTTCCGCTACAGGCTGCATGCACGGGACCTTCCCGGCTCGCCGGATCTCGTTCTCCCAAAATACCGTGTAGCCATTCTAGTTCACGGATGCTTCTGGCATCGACATCCCGGATGTCGCTATGCCACGACACCTGCGTCAAATATCGAGAAATGGAATGCAAAATTCCAGACGAACGTCGATCGCGATGCACGCAAGCTGGCCTCGTTACAGGCAGCTGGCTGGCGCGTCATCGTTGTCTGGGAATGCGAACTCAGGCGCGATCCGGTCGAGAGACTTCAGAGGCTCGCGTCCGAAATCAGCGAGGATGCCGACACCATCGGCAACAACCTGCTTAACCTGTCGGTCATGCCCGTCGGTTGGCTCGGGCTCGGGCAAGCAGAGAGCTGACCGCTCGATTCTGCACCTCATGCCTGTGGGCTTCCTCCGCATCATGCCGATCCCGCCGACGTCATTCCCAGCGCTTGCGCAGAGTACGGATCGACGCATCGGAACGGAGAGCCTTTTTCTCCGGTCCGCGCAGGGCAACCGAACCCTCGGGGAGTCCGAACACTGCCTCGATGCTTCGGCAGATACTGCCTACGCTGGCGTCAGAGCGCGCAGCCCGGAAACGTGCCGGCAGTTCCGTGCGTACGAGCGGGGCGACGACCTGCACGTCTTGGCCGCTCCCGGACCCTTCCGGCGCTGCACCACCCTCCGGGTCGGCTTCGTCCTCCTCCAAGCCCTCGTCCTCCACGCCCACGTCGTCTTCATCGTCCTCGACGCCTTCGGCTTCACCTCCATCCGCATCGTCATCCGTACCGGCGTACCAGACATGACCCTCATCTGGCCGCCAGAGCAGGCCTCCCTCGATATGGTACTGGCAGAGCGCCTGTGACTGCTGAATCTGGTCGCTATACCTTGTCTTGAGTCCGCGGGCGCCGCTGAACGAGGCGTACAGCGCACCAAGGATACGGCGGTCTCCGGCAACACCAAAGAAAGCCGAATAACCGTACTTCCCGAAATTGACACTTGGACCCTGGCAGACGTACACCGTTGCGCAGAGCTGCGGATTCGCGGCGGCCAGCGGCACCAGTGCAGACTCGACGAGCTGTGCATACCCGAACCATTCTTCCGGCAGCGTATCAAGGTCAATCTCGACAGTCGACATCGGTTCCCGTGATTGGATGAAATGCAGTTCGTTGACGGGCTTCCTGATCAAGGGATTCTCCAGAGTAGTAGACTCAAAACGGCAGGGCAGGCCGGCTTGAATGAAGGTCGCTGCAGGGCCATGCGGCGTTCGATGCATCAGTGTATCGATATTTTCCTTTGGAAAATTCACACATTCCCACCATGTGCCTTGGACGCCACATATTCTCCGGTAGCTGACGCCTTCAGCGGTGCCGGATCATTGCCGAAGCTGATCCCTAACCTTCAAACGACGTGGCTGTCAGTTGGTGCCATTTCGCGCGTTCAGGCCGGATACGGACTGTGCCGACGCGGTCGGTTCAGAACGGCGCGCTGACCAAGCCGGAAAGATCAACCTGGTATTCGATATGCACAACTCCAGTCGGCAGAATCCCGCCCTTGAAGCTGGAAGGGACAATCCTGGGGAAGTCCGCGTTGACAGGGTATATCCGGGACTCCAGCACCGTAAACGTTTCGTCTCTTGCAGAGCAGCCCGGCTCGAGACCGCAGCGTGTGAGCAGCCCGTCGAGGAGCGCCGCGGCGGCGATGCCTGTAGCGGCGAGCCGCCGGCATACACCGTTGATTGACTCTCCCGGGGATCCAGGTTCGAAACGGTAGAACACCAAGGTCAGCGGCATGACATCGGCAAGTGCAAGCTGGAACTGGCCCGAAACGTGGATCCGCGAATCATAACGGCTCACCGTCGACTTGACCTCGTAAGCGCCGGCAGCGGTAACGAGATCAACCGTACCGCCGAGCGGGCCGCACCAGTCCACCTCCTCCCCCCGAGTCATCAGTCGCTCGAATGCGAGCAGTTCGGCCAGCGTTCCGTACGTGGGCTGGGCGGTAACGGCATTGCCCAGCAGATGGCGCCACCGCTCCCACCATGCGGCCGGGTCGGCGACCAGGGCCTTTCGAGATGCACCGTCGCATCCCGAATCCACCATCTGTGCGCACACCACTGCAAATTCGTTCCGCAGAGCGAGAATCGAAGATTCGAGCCGAAGAAAACGCCGCGTCACTCCTTCGATCAGCCGGTCAACGGTGGCAAGTCGCGCTCCGGCAAATCCTTCGGCGACCAACCGCTCGCTTTCCATCTCCACCGCGACTCCGAACGTGGCTCCTTCCCGGAATACCCACGCCGGCGCGGTCGCCGGCAGGGTCGCGATGGGGAGCATGCGTCCGCTGTCGTCGAGGTGGGCAAGGCCACGCCGGATCTCTTCAAGTACATCCATACAGTTTCCTTTTCCTGTCACGTAGGGTCAGCGGAGACTGACGACATAATCGTGCAGCTCGCGAACATATCCACGGATTCCGCCGTTGCAGAACCACGGTTCGGTCACCATCACGCGTGCCGTGTTGAGTTTCATGAGCGCTCGGAACTCTTCCTGAGACAGTCGTCTGCTGCTGCGTTCCCGGAACATCGCGCGCGCGAGTTCAATACGGAACCCGCCTCGCCCCGGACGCTCGACCAGCTGGACGATCGTGTCCGTCGTCACATCGGTCAGAACCGCGCGGGTCTGTTCCTCAGTTTCCTGCCACGCGAGATGAATCAGCCACCAGACCGCACGCAGCCAGATACGGCTGCGGCCACGCCAGAACCGGTCTGCCGGCAGCTTTGTCCACCTCGCCTGAACGATGTCCGGCACCACCCTGAGCGACAGAAAGCGCCAGACGCCGTCGTCGGCGGCGGTCCGAACGTCCATCCCCGCTTCCCCCAGGATCCGGTACAGGGCAAGGCCGGCGGCCACATCATATGCACCGGCCCCGGTATTGCCGTCGAACCGGGGGATGGCTTCCACCAGTCGGTCGCGCAACATCGCGTAGTCCGCCGACAGCCCGGCCTGCACAAACTTGCCTGCTTCAGTCATTTCTTCATGGCGCCGCCGCGCGAGAGTCGCGTTCAATGTCGACCACTTCATTCGACAGCCTCCGTTGTCGTTGCCCGAACTCGGCGGTCGAGCCATCGCTGCACCGAAGCGAACAGCGCGCCGAGCGAACCGGTATCGAGATCGCCCGTGCGGACAAGAACCGCGGCGGCTTCGGCGATGCTGGCAAAGTCGCCTGTCGGGGCCGGCGCCGCGACCAGTTCGTCGAACTCGGTCTCCAGGTCCGTACTGACGGAATGAACCAGCAACGCGATCCAGGATGCGAGCACATGCCGCATCAGCGGGGTCTGCCCGCCCTGTTCTCCACGCCTTGTACCGAGCTGTTCGAACAATGCGTGATCACGGTTCAGCACCAGTGCAACATATTCGCTGCTGAACGGCTCTTCACGAGGATCGTTCCAGCATGTACGCATTTCCCACAGCGCCTCGTCCCGGCCGAGCGACTCCTCGAGAACCGGGAACAGCGAGCCATCGCTGTCGATCACGAAGCGCACCGGATCCGACAGCATCCCCAGCCTCGCGCCCCTTTGGCGTGCGAGACCCGCGTCCGCGCTGTCGGCGGTGCCTGGCTCGCATAGATATACCTGCACGCCCAGAAGGCCAGTTCCCCTCATTGTCCCGGCCGGGAGTACCAGCTGCAGGGCAGGCATCTCGTCAGGTGCGGACAGTTGTTCCCCGGTCAACCGCAGCGGCCGCCCCAGGCCGCGCCATCCCGAGTCCGCCGAGGACCACTCGAGGGCAAGCAGGAGAACTGCATCCGTGGCGGCGACGCCGCCGGCGCCGAACAGCGGATGGAGTTCCGCCACGTTCGCCAGGACACAGCCGACCGTCAGGTTATGCAGGTCCGGATTCCAGTCGCTGTCGCTTCCAAGCGAATACTCCCCGCCACCAAGATCGAGCGCGCCGGGATTCGGCCCTTCGGATCCGAACACGAGCCGCATGCCGGGACGTGGCATGTCGGGAAGGCTCGTCGACAGCGTGCGGTAGGGGCTGAGGACGGTCCTGCTCATGCCTGCTCCACGGTAGCGTCATTCACGTCGGCGACGAGAACCGGACGCAGTGTTCCGGGACGGCCAGCAGCCAGTTCGACACGGAGCGCTCCTCGCACCGTGCCGACCGGCCCCTTCCCGGACAGCCGAAGAAGGACACTTCCGTTCTCGACACTGTCGATCTCGACCGCGCCTCCGGCAGCGCTATTTCCCTCCGGTTCAATTGCAGCATCGAGCACACGGAACGGAAAGGTCCCAAGTCCTTCTTCGCACCATTGCTGCAGGCTGATCGGACCGCTCTCGGAATCGACCTTCAATGAAATCGCCCGGGCGACACCAGGATCGGCGCTGCCCCACTCGAGTGACCACTGCACTTGCATCGCGCCCGGAAGATAGATGACGTTCAACAGTTCCAAGATCGGTGTAACTGATGTCGAACGCCGTCTCCCACCGCCGCCGCCGCCCTTGCTTCCGCCCGAACGCGTCGACGACGGTCGTCCCGACCGACCATCGGTTCCCATGCCGCGCTCCGGCAATACCAGGTCCGCAAGATTTCGCGCCATGCGAATGGCCGTCGCGACCGTCGCGACTGGAGCCCGACGGCTACCGAAGTCGCGCAGGATGCGGGCGCAGTTCGAGCGGATTCGTTCGATGACCTTCAGTCCGGCCACGTCATGCCAGGCCGCATGATCGGCGCGCTCGCAGCCTCGCAGGTACGACTCAAGGGTAACTGGAGTTTCTTCCCTGGTACGTCGCCCTGCATCCACGAGGACCCGATTCTGCCTCGGCACGAAAACAGCCACCAGATAACGGGTGTCGGCCACACCTGGCTGCCCGCCTGCCCAGCCCCGGCTTTCCGTGCTGTCGTCCCAGGATACGCACATCCCCGGGCGTCGCATGAATGTAACCAGCGGGCGATATGGCGGAATCGCACCGGATCTCCCGAACACGCACATTCCGGGGTCGTAATGGTTCAGGGGCGCGGCCATGCCTAGCTGCTCCGGCGTGAGCAGAGCCGCCGCAAGGTCGCCAGCCGGGCCGGACGTCGTGAAAAGGCTGCGCGGCGCAACCGGCTGCAGCATGACCGCATCGGCAGGAACATTGTTGCGTGTGAGGTAATCCTCTGACCCTACTGGTGCGCCGATCGCCCGGTTGTACAGCGCCTGCGCAACCTGGAACACCGGCAGCATCCTGCCGGCGGTGATTTCCTTGCCATTGACCTCCGCGCTCAAACGCGGGCCGGTCGCAAAGTGCGGGTTGTCGAGCCGCGCGCAGAACCAGCGCTCCAGTGCGATCCGGATATAGTCACCATAGTTGTCGCACCACCAAGGGAGGTGTGCCGTGCTGCCATCGTCATCGAAAGCTCCAGCCGGCACGAGGTCGTCGCGCAGGAAAGGAATGATGATCGACGTGCCGGTTTCCTCTCCAGTAAAGCGTCTGACACGGAGCATGTCGAGCGCTCGCTCCATCTGCGCTGCTCGCGTGATCGGCTTGAGCGCTCCCTCCGCGCCCCACCAGCCGATGCCGGTTTTCGTGGTGCGCTGCAGCCTGTCGGACCTGGTCTCATCCTCGACCAGACTGGCCACCAGTCGCTCCTGGAACCCATTGTCGAGCCTGATCCGGCTGTAATAGAAAACGAGGCCAATGCCCATCTGAAAGTAACATGTTTTCCCCAGACCCCATGACCCCCCTGCATCGATATCGCTGCGAGTACGACCAATCTCGTAGACAAGCTTGAGCAGGTTGCCATGCACCCCGTCGGGTGCGATCTCGTCGAAACCCAGCGGGCCCGTGAGGCCCTCGGTCAGGGAATCCCGGATCTCCAGCAATTTTCCGCCCGAAGAGAACCGTTCAAGCAGCGTCCTTCGGTCGATACCTTCGGACAGCACCGAAGCGACCGTCTCCGTGGCATGCTCGCGCACATGGAACGCAATCCGGACCTCACCGCCAAGCTGCCGATCCAGCGCCGCGTCGAGCGCGTTCTGGACTGATTCGCGTACCAGCAGATCCAGACGAGGCATGTCCTCATTCTGCATGGCGCGCAGCAGGAACGCACCGGACTCCTGCATGGGCCGGAGCGGAAGAGCGTGATACTTCATGCATCGTCCTCTTCGCCGGTGCCGGGCAGATCGTCCTCCGAAGCCAGCAGCGCCGGCGGAATCCTTACCGTCAGGCGTACTGCGTAGCCGGTCTTGCGATCGCTAACGCCCGGCAGCCACAGGCTGAGGCCGACAATGTCCGTTTCGGCCCCGAGATCTCCGCGCGCGCTCCCGTCCTCCTTGACCTCGCGCGCTGCGTCTCCGGGTTTGCTTTCTCTGTCGATCAGATAGAAAAGCAGCTGCGGGATGCCGCCAACACCAGATCCATTTCGCAGTTCGTCGACCCTGATGTTGTTGAGCGGCCCCTTCAAGTCGGCCGCGGTTGCGGCACCGGCGTCTGCCAGCAGGTCGCGCGGATCCCGCAATGCACCAATCGAGACCGCGCCATCGCTACGGTCCGGCAGCATGCGGGTACGCGATACCAGACCGACGGCGCCACCCGGCAACTGCCAGGCCAGCCCCTTGCGCGGATCGCTGCCGGCTGCGACCACGTTCCAGAAGTCATAACCGGCCTCCGCAGCCTGGCTGTCGAGCCATTCGAGAAACGGTTCGATTTCCGAAAAGAACTGGCTGGCATCATGAAACCGGAATCCGCGAAGGAAGGCGATTACCTCTGCAACACCGACGCCGCGCCAGACAAGACTGTTGCCGTGCCCATTGACGGGTGTGCCTGCCGCAGCCAGGAATGCCTCGGTCTGGACAAGGTTCAGCCCGTGTACTTTGCCTGATCCGGGTCCATCATGGAACAGGGTTGTCTGCCGGTTCACGCCCGAGAAGTCATAATCCGCCGTAACCGTACTCTGCATTCGACCCTTTGCCGTGGGCCGAAGCCAGGAGGAGCGGGGGTGGACGCACACCCTGGGACCGAACTCCGACGGACGGGCCCCGCGGTACATGAAGCGCTGCAGATCATCGCGAAGATCCTCCTCGTAGATGGTCATGTATTCGAACTTCATGCGAGTGGCCTCGGGCATCCAGATACGCGGCAGCAGTTCGTATTCCTTCCGGTAGCCGAACCAGCGTCCCATCTGCATCAGCGAATCGGCCTGTGCCGAGGCGCGCAGGAAGAAGGTACTGACAAGGTTTTCGATCGTCAGCCCTCGCGACAGCGTACCGCCGCCGATCACGATGAACGCGGTCGCGGTATCCGGCACCCGGGAATCGTCGGGATCCGGATAGAAGAGGCGACGGACTTCGTTTTCGTCGGAAATGCCATTGTTGGCGCAGTTGTCGACGCAGACGTGGAGTCCCTCGTGGTAGGTACGTTCATAGTCTTCGTCGAGCTGGATTGCCGTGACGGTCGAGACCAGCACCGCCAGGCCGTCCGCAAAATCGGCGAACGGCGGATAGTCTTCCAGTTCAGCCAGTCGGCCGTAGGACGGGAATCGCTCGCGGAAGCTGTCCGGATCCAGGTCGGCCGTCCGCTCCTCCCAGACGCCCTCGCAGCGCGCGACAAGGGCGGGCAGATCGGCCCCGCATGCGAGCAGGAATGCGCGCAACGCGGTCTCGACGGCGGCATGGTGCCGCTGCGCCGCGCTGGTATGCACAAGCATGCTGACGGGCTTGCGAATACCCTTGTGCCGCATCGCGGCCACACAGCACAGGAACCAGAGTACGGCTTCTTCGAGAGCACCCGGCAACGAGCTGCCATCTCCCTGGTGAAGCAGATCGAGCACCTCAAGATCCTCGAGCGAAACATCCTGCACGATTCCCAGCGGTGGCCGACCGGCTTCGGGCTGACCGAAGATCTGGAGCGGACCGAAGTGTTCGTCCGACTGCGGCAACGCCACGATGAAGTCTTCCGGATACAGCGACTCGCCCGGCCCCTCGTTCAGGAAGTTGGCGGCGGGTGTCGCGGTGTACGCCACGTAATTGACGCTCTGGACCGGTAACTGCACGAGCCGAACGATCAGCCCGTTGATCCGGGAACGTTCCTCTTTCGAGACGTTGGCGGTGTTGATGCCGCCCTGGTCAGCCTCGTCGTCGATGATCACGATCCTCATCTGCGCCATTCCGACCTCGTGCTTCGTGATCCAGGCAATCAGGCCTTCCAGACGTGACGCGTTCTTGAGACTGACCACCAGATGGCGGTCGTGCCCGGCAGCATGGAACTGCATGTCCTGAGCCCTAGCACCGGGCGGCATGGAAGACGATGGATGCTCGACGACTTTCCAGCTGAGATTACCCGGATGATTCAGATCCCGGACGAGACGCTTGCGCGTCTGGAGACGCAAATTCTCCAGCGTGCCGCTCAGCACGATAAATAGATTCCAGCGGTAATCGGCTGCCATCGAAATAAGACCTGCCATGTTGGCCGTCTTGCCCGACTGGACATGGCCGACCACGAGACCCTTGACCGGCCCCCTTTCGGCGGTACTCAGACGCATGCGGCGCAGGATGTGCAGCGCCGAGTTCTCGATGCTGTCGATGGCCGCCGGCTTCCAGTTCTGCCGATCAAGGTGAGCCCGGTACATCTGCCACGCACTTCTTTCGACCGGCGGGACCTGGATGTTCTGCTCCGACTCTTCCACTCCGACGATCACGAGCGGACGGGTGGCTGCGACCGACATCTCCTCGGCCGTGCGCTTCGCGGCAACGATGGCCAGCCATTGCGCAAGGCGCATGTCGGCAGTGGCGCCGAGGCGTGGCCAGAAATGCGTTTCTTCCTGGTCGAGGAACCACCTGTCCAGATCTTCGGAAGTACGGTTCAGGTGTTCGAGAAAGTCCCACTCCTTGCCGTTCCTGCGGGCGAGTTCGATATAGGCCCGGTAGCAATCGAATTTTGGGTCGTTAATTGAGTCGAGCATGAGGTCTTGTTGTCGAAAGGCTTTTAGATGACCGGTTTGCCGTGTTTGTCAGGCGGACCGGGACGCGGAGAATCGAGCACGCATTCAGTCAGGGTTCTGCATATCCGCAGGAACAGTTTTTCGTTATTGCCTGGCGACGGCCGGTGCAGCCTTGGCGAAAAGAAGCGATGATCGCGGGTGAATATGAAGTTTTGCTCATCAAGGCGAGGCTGAGACGTGAAACGCACAGCTGGATAAAGGCGGTCACATATTGTGGATTACCAGCATTAATTGCACAAGACAAAATATCCGTTCTGCAACAGAGGCACGAATTTCATGCAATGCACCGGAGTCCGGCGCCTAATTCCGGCCATCGGCTCCGAACACTGTATTTACCGAACAAGGAGGTGCGTGTCTTTTATGTTGTTTGAGCATCGCCGGCACCGCCGAGTAGAACTACGCCCGCGGATACAACGAATACGAAAACTGGATGACACGTGTGGCAGGCTGAAAGCACTTGACGCCGGTACCGTTACGGAATGCCGTTCGGCTGGCACCTGGTAGTGGCCGCTTACAGACCATACAGACCAACATGAAAACTGAATCGCCCCGGCTTTCATGGAGGCCGGTTAGTGTGAGTCAGGCCGGAATGGCTTGACTGCTCAGTTGCTCGTAATAGTTTGCCTCAGCTTCGGCCGGCGGTATATAGCCGAGCGGTTCCAGCAGGCGGTGATGGTTGAACCAGGATACCCATTCCAGCGTGGCCAGTTCGACGGCCTCCCGCGTCTTCCAGGGAGCGCGGCGATGGATCAGCTCAGCCTTGTAGAGTCCATTAATCGTCTCGGCCAGAGCATTATCATAACTGTCGCCCTTGCTACCCACAGACGGCTCGATGCCGGCTTCTGCCAGGCGCTCGCTGTACTTTATCGATACGTATTGCGAGCCCCTGTCGCTATGATGGACCAGCTCGTTTCGTTCGGGCTGACGTGCGTACAGCGCCTGTTCCAAGGCGTCGAGCACGAAATCGGTTCGCATCGAGCTGCTGACGCGCCAGCCAACGATTCTTCGAGCAAAGACGTCGATGACGAACGCGACGTAGACGAAACCCTGCCACGTCGAGACATAGGTGAAATCGCTGACCCACAGCTGATTTGGCCGCTGGGCCTTGAACTGGCGGTTGACCCGGTCGAGCGGGCATGGTGCCTTCGCATCGGCAACCGTCGTGCGTACGACCTTGCCGCGCATAACGCCGCGCAGCCCGGCCTTGCGCATCAAGCGCTCCACCGTGCACCGGGCCACGTCGGTTCCCTCACGACGCAGTTGGCGCCACACCTTGTCGGCCCCGTAGACCTGCAGGTTCGCCTGCCAGACACGTTCGATGTCGACGCTCAGCACGTCGTCGCGTTGGGCTCGGGCACAGCGCAGTGCCGGGTTGCGCTGCTGCGCGGCATGACGCCAGTAGCCTGACGGTGCGACCTGCATCACCTTGCAGATCGGCTCGACACCGTAGGAATGGCGGTACCGTTCGATGAACGCTCTCACGGCTTGAAGTGGCGGCCGAGCTCCGCCTGGGCGAAAAACGCGCTCGCCAGGCGAAGAATCTCGTTCGCCTTGCGCAGCTCGCGCACTTCTCGCTCGAGCGCCTTGACGCGCTCCTCTTCGGCAGTGGTTGGTCCTGGGCGCTGGCCGGTATCACGCTCCTGCTGGCGCACCCAGCGGCGCAGCGTCTCTGGCGTGCAGCCGATCTTGGCCGCGATCGACGTGATCGCTGCCCACTGTGACTCGTACTGGCTGCCGGCTTCGCTGACCATGCGTACGGCGCGCTCGATGACTTCGGGGGAATACTTGGGTTGCTTTTTCATAGCTCCATTTTCTCAAAGAATGGAGCCTCTACAAAACCCGGGGCGATTCAAACTGTTCGTGTGCGGATAGCGCGCGGATTACTGCCCAGAAGTGCATCGCCTCGCCACTTCACGGGACAGACGAGCAATCTCCTCCATCTGCCTGACGCGAAGTTCCTCCGAAATTTCCAACGCATTCCGGTCGAGGTCGTACCAGACGCCAGGGTCGCCAGGAAGTACCTGCGTGATGACCACGCCTTCCTCCTGTGCCTGTGCTTGGATCGCCTTCGCCAGCTCAAGCCGCTGAGCGTTGCCACCATGCTGAATGAACACCAGTCTGCTTTCAATGGGGCGCAGGTCTTCACGCACGTCGAAAATCCAGTCGAGCAGCCCTGCCTGATCGGCGTGGGCCGAATACCCGGAGAGCGAGACAATGTTCGCCTCCACCTGAGCCATGGGCATCGTCGCCCCGCCAGGCCAGGTAATGTCGCCGGTCAACCGCCGGCGCTCGCCAGGACCGGCCTGGGCAAGCGACAGCAACTGGCCACCAACAGTGCTCGCAGAGCAGAAACCCGCCAGCGCAACGGTATTCCCGGGCGACGAAAGCAGCTTCGGCAGCCACCAAGCTGCGGGACCACCGTCGCAGCTGCCCGAACTGACGACGTACACCGAAGCACAGGTGCCTTCGTCCCTCATGAGCCGTTTTTGATTCTCGACCGTGCGGAAAATCGGACGCCACGCGCGTGCTAATGCATTTCCATGGTGCGGCCCCTTCTCTGCTCTACCGGCATTCGGCAGCAGCGTCACGCGGCAGATGTCTAGAACCATTAGCACATGGACCGGGTTGGCGTCGTCGAGATCGAACCAGCGGAACATCTGCTTCCCAAGCCAGAGCGGCCGCACTTTGCCTTTTGCGCCATTGTTCTCCGTCCTGTTCGCTGCCTCCAGCAGCACGGCATTCATTTTTTGCGCGCTAGGCGCGTCCAGATGGAAGCCGACCGCTGCATACCGCTGTGGATCTTCGGCCACGATCCAGTGCAGGTCGAACAGGACATCCTGCACTCGCCCAAGAGCAAAGGCCGGAATGACCAGCGTGCCGTTGCGCTCGATTGTCCGGTCGAGCAGGCCGCGCAGTCGGGCCCGTCGATGCTCCGGGTCGGCCTGCTCCGCAGTGCGCACTGTTGCGCCGTACGTTGACTCGACGACCGAAAAATCGGTCTTGCCCACGTTCATCAGTCGAATTGCCCTGCCGCGGCGCTGTGCACCTGATGCCTCGCCCCTGTCCGAATTGTCAGTCGGTGGGGGCCGTCGGCGTCGTCGAGCTCGTACGGTTTGTGCAGCGGCTTTGCGGCCCTGGATCACAGATGCGTCAAGGACGAAAAAAACTAGGACGGCACATTTAGCTTGTCACAAGCTGACTCTAGTTTAGTCAGATAGGCCGCAGGGTTTTTCCTGAAACGGAACCGCAGGCAGCGTGACTGGCGGCGACGTTCGAGCGCGGCGCGTTCGCTGTACCAGCGGGCATGCGACACGGCAGCCAACATGTCCTGTGTCACCGTGCGAGTACGAGTAAAAACGGCAGCGGCCATTCGCACACACCCACTGAGTACCAGGGACGGCGAAGCGACCTTGCGGCCGCTGGCGCGGCGGTCGTGATAACGCAAGCTGCCAAAAGCTTGTTCGAGGGCGTTGTTAGTGCGCGGCAGGCCCGGGATCCGGTAGCAATGGAAAAGATCCAGGCCATACCCGCGGGTCACTCTGATGAAATGGGAAGCGGCCTCGCGCAGTGCTGCGGACAGACCGGCAGCGCTACTTTCCAGTTCCAGGCGGCCGATCCAGTCCTGATAGCGCCCCGCGACAAGGTCGGCTGGCAGTGCGTCACTATTGGCGAGGATGGACGATGCTGCGTGCACCCAAGAAGCGCCCAGCTCAACGTCGGGCCACAAGGTGGCAGTACGTTGAAGCGCCCGCTCCAGCATATCGCGCAGGCGCCTGAGCGCCGTCAGCGCCCCTTTTTTTCGGCGCTTCGCCGCACACTGGCATGGATATCAGTGAGATGTCGATGCAGGCGCAATCCTGCAAACACCAGTGGCGGATGCGCGTCTTCGGTCATCGCACTGCGCACGGCGGCGCAGTAGCCGGTCACCACATCGGCTGCTGCGCCGCCATCAGCGGCGGCGCATTCGAGCGGGCGTACCCCCCGTACCAGTTTTTTCAGCTCTTTCTTGGCATGCCGATCTGCCTCCCACAAAGGGCTGGCTGCCTCTCGTAGATAGTGGAATTGGCATAGTTGGTGTGCCACACCCGGCAGGGCAGCGGCGACAGCGTGCCGAACACTGCGCTGACCGTCGGATACCACGGCAATCACCGGGACCGGCAGCGCCCGAGCCACTTGCTCGATCAACGGTTGCAGTTCCGATTTGGCCGACGACAAAAGGCTGCGTGCGCAAAGCACTTCGCCCGACAGCACTTCGCGCACCACCCATAACACTTCATGGCCGACATCGGGCTGCAAACCATCGATCGCCAAAATGGCGTGTCCCTGTGCCGCCAGCTTCGCGCCGCGCTCGGGAAGCGTGTCCAGAGAGAGGCTGAGTAATATGTCGTAGTGCGCCAGCAAATTGGACACGCTACGCTCGCCCAGCGTCACGCCGTCCTGCAGCAAGCGTTGATGGATTTCGGCACGGGATCGGTGTTCCCGGTATCGCAGCTGCCCGACACGCAGCACGACATCGAGACCGAATTCCTGATCAGGCAATGCCCAGCTCCCTTCAGCTTCGGGATGGCACACTTTGTGGAATCGTTCACAAGAGCTGTTTTGACAGCGGCGAATCTGCAGCCGAAGCAGAACCAACCCGCTCATCGTCATCAGCTTGCGCGTCTTGGTGTACGCCACTGGCATCGCATGCCCGCATGCAGCGCAGTGGGTCAGGGTAACCGGGAGCCGGTGCTCACTTTCGGCGTTATCACGAGCAATGCGTCCAGACATGGCAACTCTCCTTCATGCATGTCCGTTTGACCACGGTCGGGAGAGAAAAGTCCGGCACAAGCGGAATGTGCCGTCCTAGAAAAAAACTAGGAAAGCAAAAGGGGCTTGGCTGGCACAACTTGATGCGTTGAAGGTCTAACGCGGATTGAGTTAGGGAGAACGCCATGTCCCGTGATACCGCCCGAGCCGAGCCGGTCGAAGAAGTCCGGCTTACCCCTTGCATGCTCACCTGTCCGGCATGTGGGCAGCCGATGTCGGTGGCGTACACCAAAAAGCGCAAGCTGATGACCCGACGTGGACTAGTGCGCCTGCACCTGTCCATTCGTCGCTGCGAGCACGCCGGCTGCACCTGTTTCCATCATCCCTACCATCCCGAGGACGAAGGCCACTGGGCCTTGCCGGCGCAGGAATTTGGCCTGGACGTCGTTTTGCGCGTCGGGCAGTTGCGCTACCGCGAGCATCGCTCATGCACGGAAATCCACGCGCAACTGGAACAGGAAGGCGTGTCGCTGGCGCTGCGCACGACACAAAACCTGCTGGCCCAGTACGATCTTTTGTTAAGCCTGGCTCTGGAGACGCTTCCGGAGCGCGCGTCCCAGCTGTCAGCGCAGGGACGCGTCATCCTCGCCGTCGATGGCCTGCAGCCCGATGTCGGTCACGAAGTACTGTGGGTGGTGCGAGACGTCCTGTCCGGAACAATCCTGTGCGCGCGCAGCCTGCTTTCGTCGGCAAGCACTGAACTGCGCGCACTCATCGAGGATGTCGCCGCCTCGCTGCCGGTGCCCGTGGTGGCCGTGCTCTCCGACGGGCAAAACAGCTTGCATATCGCAGTTGCCCAAGCCTTACCGGACGTGCCCCACCAGCTGTGCCAGTTCCACTATCTGCGCGAGGCAGCGCGGCCGATATGGGAAGCGGACCGCCACGCTAAAAAGGAATTGAAAAAACGCGTGCGCGACGTGCGTAGCATCGAGCGCTCGGCCGAGCATCAAACCGATGCCGGCGACGACGTGGTGCTGGGTTACTGCGCGGCCGTGCGCAGTGCCATGACCGACGACGCCCGGCCACCCTTGGCGTTTTCCGGATTGCAGCTGGCTGAGCGAATAGAACAGATCGAAACCAGCCTGGAAACAGCAGGCAAAAAAAGGGGGCGCCGGCCACGCTGAAGCGACTCCAAGGCATCCTGCAACGCGCCCTTGCATACTGCGCGCCGCTGTGGCCAGAGGTGAGGCGAGGCGCGCAATGGGTGCGCCAGGCCAGCACTATCCTGGACAATGCAGACGGCGCAAGCACGCAGACAGTACGGCGGCGCTACGACCAATGGTTGCAAGGGCTGGACGGGGCCGACGTGCCTGTTTGGCCGGGGGACATAGGTAACACTTGTCGGGAGACATGGGTAACACTTCTTTTATGATTATTGCACCTCAAGAACTGGGAGCGTGCGATGCCTTGGAAGGAGTCCTCTACCATGTCAATGCGACTGGAGTTTGTCCGGCTTGCGAGCGCTCCGGGCGCAAACGTTCAAGCCATCTGCGCGGCTTACAAGGTCAGCCGGAAGACGGGCTACAAGTGGCTCAAGCGCTTTGTTGCGGAAGGGGAAGCGGGACTGGCAGATCGATCGCGCCGCCCGCATTCTTCGCCTGCTCGCTCCAGTGACGAGCTTGAGGCGAGCGTCCTGCGATTGCATGATCAGTATGACTGTTGGGGTAGCCGAAAACTGCATGCACTGCTTCCAAAGGAAGCCAGCTTGCCCCATCCCAGCACGATCGATGCCATTTTGCGGCGTCACGGCCGACAAATACATGGCAGCATAAAAGGCCCAGATGCCGCTACAAAGCGCTTCGAGCACGCCGAGCCAAACATGCTTTGGCAGATGGACTTCAAAGGTCACTTCGCCTTGAGTGACAGTCGGGCAGGACGGTGTCATCCTTTGACTGTGCTGGACGATCACTCCAGATTCAACCTGTGTTTGGCAGCCTGCAGCAACGAGCAGACCAGCACCGTCAAGGCTGCGCTGACCGCCACGTTTGAGCGCTATGGGTTACCAGACCGGATTACAGCCGACAACGGTCCACCCTGGGGGCTGCCGCGTGGCATGGGAATATCAACGCTTGAAGCTTGGTTAATTCGGTTGGGTATCCGCGTCGGCCATAGCCGTCCCTATCACCCGCAAACGCAAGGCAAAGATGAACGGTTTCATCGGACATTGAAACTCGAAGTCATTACCCGCCACGGTTTCCCATCGATTGCCGACTGCCAGGCGGCGTTCGACGATTGGCGCGCGATTTACAACCACCTTCGTCCACATCAGGCCCTGGGTCACGCTACGCCCATGGACCGCTACCGTCGCAGTGGCAGGGAGTTCCCTGCCGTACTTCCGCCAGTGGAATACCTATCTGGAGACCGAGTTTTGAAAGTGAGAGGAAACGGCCACGTCATGCTCAAGAAGCACGAGTGCTTCATCGGCGAAGGGCTCATAGGACATGAAATTGCGCTGCGGGCGACCGATATCGATGGCGTCTACAAGGTCTATTTCTGCGGCACCGAATTGCATGAAATTGACACGACCAAGTTCGGGTAACATGGCCAAAATAGTGTCACCTATGTCTCCCGACAAGTGTTACCCATGTGTCACGGCCAAACAGTGCCCGCAGCCCTACGCGCATCGGCGCAGCACTTCCTCAAGGTGACACGCAGTTACGGTGACAATCTGTTTTACTGCTACCGGATCGCTGACCTGCCACGTACTAACAATGCGCTGGAGCAGACGTTTGGCCGCGTGCGCTATCACGAGCGGCGAGCCAGTGGGCGCAAAGTCGCGTCCCCCTCACTCGTGACCGACGGCAGTGTGCGCGTGCCGGCGTCACTGTACACGCGGGACGCCTTGGTGACGGTGCAAATGCTGGCCAGCGTGCCGCATGCACGCTGGCGCGCACGACGCGCCGAACTCGAACAGCGACACAACGCGCGCCGCCTACGCTGCCGCTTCCGCAAACATCCCGAGCACTACCTTGCAATGCTTGAGCTGGAAATCGACAAGCTGACTTTGCTTTCCTAGAAAAAAAACCCGCGTGCCTGTCAGGGCAGCGGGCTATTTTGGTCTCGGCAGAAATTCTTGGCTCAGGTTCTGACGTGGACGGCGCGATCGATATCAAGGATAACCAGCCTGTTCGCCCATCCAGCCCGAGTGCGCTACGACACCCGACAGCAAGGCGAAAGCCGTTTCGCGCTCTCTACGGGCCGCGATACACAAGGCACGATCCGCCGAGCCAGCTACCGGGGGTATTCGTGCCTCGAAGTGCGTCCACTCTTGTCCAGAAACGTCCAAGGGGATTTCCCGTACTTTTCCCGTACAAAGCAAAAAGGCCTGTAACGCGACGTTACAAGCCTTTGATTTTCCTACGAATTCTGGTGGGAAGTGCAAGTTTCGAACTTGCGACCCCTGCAGTGTGAATGCAGTGCTCTACCCCTGAGCTAACCTCCCTGACAACGAGGCGTATTATGCCAAAAACTTTCTCTACCGTCAAACTTTTGGCGAATAATTTCTCCACACGCAGTCGCCTTTGACGCCTTTGTCGAGTCCGACGAGCAGGTTGTCGTGCAAGGCGAGTTCATCCGCGCTGGCGGCAACGACGATGATCTCGCCCAGCGGTACCGCATCGAGTTCGATGCCGTCGCTCGAGGTTTCGATCTCGTGGTCCATCGACAGCGAGTTCTGGCCGCGCGTCATCGACAGGTAGACGTCGGCCAGCAGTTCCGCATCGAGCAGTGCGCCGTGGAGCTTGCGGTGCGCGTTCGAGACGCCGTAGCGGTCGCACAGCGCGTCCAGGGAGTTGCGCTTGCCGGGGTGCATTTCCTTGGCGTTGATCAGGGTGTCGATCACGCCGCTGCAATGCGAAACGAAACTCGGCAAGCCAAGGCGGCCGAATTCGTGGTTCAGGAAGCCCAGGTCGAAGGGCGCGTTGTGGATGATGACTTCCGCGCCCTGGATGTAGGCGCGCAGTTCTTCGGCGATTTCGTGGAACTTCGGTTTGTCGCTCAGGAACTCGGTGGTCAGGCCGTGCACCGCGAGCGCGCCCTCGTCGGATTCGCGCTCGGGGTTGATGTAGCGGTGGTAGTTGTTGCCGGTCAGCGTGCGGTTGACCAGTTCGACGCAGCCGATTTCGATGACGCGGTCACCGGTTCGTGGGTTCAGGCCGGTGGTTTCGGTATCGAGGACAATCTGGCGCATGGCAGGCTAAAAATAAGTTGAGGCAAGCCGGCAGTATAGCGCAAGCGAGCTCGTCTTAACGCCTCACCGTCGCCGCACCGCGGTTCGCCAGCACGTCGGCGCGCTCGTTGCCCGGGTGGCCGTTGTGCCCCCGCACCCAGCGCCATTCGACCGCATGCTGCTGCTGGGCCTGGTCGAGCGCCTTCCACAAATCGTCGTTCTTGACAGGCTCCTTGGCCGCTGTTTTCCAGCCGCGCGCCTTCCAGCCGTGGATCCACTCGGAGATGCCCTTTTGCACGTATTGGCTGTCGGTGTGCAGCACGACTTCGCAGGGGCGGTTCAATACGCCCAGGGCTTCGATCACGGCCTTCAGTTCCATCCGGTTATTGGTCGTGTTCGGCTCGCCGCCGAAGATTTCCTTTTCGTGACCGTCGGCCACCAGCAGCGCGCCCCAGCCACCCGCACCGGGATTGCCCTTGCAGGCGCCATCGGTAAAAATTTCCACTTTCGTCGTCATGCAGCCTGGTCTTTCCTTGTTTATTCTCTGTTGGTTGCCGGCACCGCCTGCGGCGACCGGCTTGATTTCTTGTTCCACGCCGGCCCGATCAGGTGCATGCCCTTCACGCGCTTGACCGCGTGCACGATGTAGACGGCGCCCAGATAAGGCCACCACTTCTGCCCTGCCCCTTCCATGACCGCGAAGCGGTTGATCCACTGGGCCGTGCGAAACGGTGGCGCGTAACAGCCGAAGTGGCTGCGCGTGACGCCAAGATTCAACAATTTTAACCAGTCTTTCATGCGGGGCATAGAGATCAATTCGCCTGCCGCCGGCAAGTAGCCGGTGCGCGTGACCTTGCCGATGCCCTGGCGAATGCCCCACAGGCTGGCCGGATTGAAGCCGCAGATGATCACCTGCCCTTCGGGAATCAGTACCCGCTCGACCTCGCGCAAGACCTGGTGCGGCTCGGAGGCGAACTCGAGCACGTGCGGGAGCACCACCAGGTCCAGGCTCTGCGACGCGAAGGGCAGCTCGGCGAAATCGAGAGCGACCGCGATCTGCTTGCCGCTGGCGGCAAACTCGAGCTCGTCGAAGGTGGAGGTGCGTGTTGCAGCCTGCCACTTGTTCGGCATGCGGTTCGCAGCCAGGGCGTCGATCTGCGGCACGCCGATCTGGACCGCGTTGTAGCCGAAGATGTCGGCCGTGAGCTCTTCCAGGCAGGCTTGCTCGAAGGCGCGCACGTAGGCGCCCGCCGGCGAAAGCAGCCATTGGTCGAGCGCTATAATGGATTTTTCGGATGCAGCGCTATCCATGACCACCTCTTATGCAAACCAAACCCGACTCTGACGGCGCAAGCGCCGCGCGTAATGATTTGAGTGTCCTGACCGTGCCAGCGTTCAAGGATAATTATCTTTGGCTGATCCACGACAGCGTTCATGCTGCCGTCGTCGATCCCGGCGACGCGGCACCGATCCTCGCCAGCCTGGAAGCGCACGGCCTGACCCTCACCGCCATTTTACTCACCCATCACCATGCTGACCACATTGGTGGCGTACCGGCCCTGCTGAGGCGCTTCCCGGTACCCGTATTCGGCCCGCGCGGCGACGGCATCGACGCCGTCACCGATCCGCTGGACGAAGGCGACGCCATCACCGTGCCCGGGCTCGGCCTGGAGCTTGGCGTGCTGGAAGTGCCGGGCCATACGCTCGGCCACATTGCCTATGTGCGCAAGACGCCCGGCCTGCACTGGCTGTTCTGCGGCGACACGCTTTTTGCCGGCGGCTGCGGACGCCTGTTCGAAGGCACGCCGGCGCAGATGGCGGCCTCGCTCGAGAAACTCGCCGCCCTGCCCGAGGATACCGAGGTTTATTGCGCGCACGAATACACGCTGTCGAATTTGCGGTTTGCGCTGGCCGTCGAGCCGGGGAACGAGGCGCTGGCCCTGAGGATGCGCGACGAGAGCGCCAAGCGTGCCGCCGACTTGCCGACGGTGCCGTCGAGCATAGGGCTGGAGCGGCGCACGAATCCGTTCTTGCGCTACCGGGAGCGGGAGATTGTGGGTTCGCTGCTGGAGGCTGGCAAATTGTCCGAGGGGGCGACGCCGGTGCAGGCGTTTGCTGCCTTGCGGGAGTGGAAGAACGTGTTTTGATGGAGTGCCGAGTTTGCGAGTGATCAGCTGGTGAGACGGCGTGGGCACAAGTGCCCACCCTACGACCCCTTCTCCTGCTGACCGGGCGCAAGGGCTTGATGGGCCGGAAACGCTGCATTTGGGGGCGCGCTCCTGTTGGTTAGTTACGTTTTAGGGGATGCAGGGCAAATAAAAACCGCGCCGTCCCGGAGGGCGGCGCGGTTTGCTGACTGCTCGACGCTTAAATTTCTTCGTAGAGCGGCAGCGTCAGGAATTCGGCGAATTGTTCCGAGGTCGACATTTCTTCGAAGATCACTGCGGCGCGGGCATAGCTCGGGTTGTCGCCGTTCGGCGCGGCGGCTTTCGCGTTGGCCAGTTCTTCAGGGATCATGGCGCGCACCATCTCGGCGGTGACCTTGCGCCCGTCGTCCAGCACGCCCTTCGGCGAGCGGATCCACTGCCAGACCTGCGAACGGCTGATCTCGGCCGTGGCCGCATCTTCCATCAGGTTGTGGATCGGCACGCAGCCATTGCCCGCCAGCCAGGCGCCCAGGTAGTGAATGCCGACGTTGATGTTGTAGCGCAGCCCTGCTTCCGTGATCGGCGTTTCCGGCTTGAAGTCGAGCAGTTGCGCGGCCGTGACGTCGACGTCCGGACGCTGCTTCTCGATCTGGTTCGGCTTGTCGCCCAGCACCTTGGTAAATTCGGTCATCGCCAGCTCGACCAGGCCCGGGTGGGCGACCCAGCCGCCGTCGTAGCCGTCGGTGGCATCACGCGCCTTGTCGGTACGCACGCCGCCCATGGCGATCTCGTTCTTTTCCGGATCGTTCTTGATCGGGATCAGGGCCGCCATGCCGCCGATCGCCGGCGCGCCGCGCTTGTGGCAGGTCTTCAACAGCAGCAAGGCGTAGGCGCGCATGAAGGGCGCGGTCATCGTCACCTTGGCGCGGTCGGCCAGGCAGAAGTCCTTGTCCAGCTTGAATTTCTTGATGCAGGAGAAGATGTAATCCCAGCGGCCTGCATTCAGGCCGGCGCTGTGTTCGCGCAATTCGTACAGGATTTCGTCCATCTCGAAGGCGGCCACGATGGTTTCGATCAGCACCGTCGCCTTGACCGTGCCGCGCGGCAGGCCCAGCGCTTCTTGCGTGGCGATGAAGATGTCGTTCCAGAGGCGCGCTTCCAGGTGCGATTCCATCTTCGGCAGGTAGAAGTAAGGACCGGCGCCGCGCGCGATCTGCTCTTTCGCGTTGTGGAACATGAACAGGGCGAAATCGAAAATGCCGCCGGAAATGCGCTTGCCGTCGACCAGCACGTGCTTCTCGTCCAGGTGCCAGCCGCGCGGGCGCACGACCAGGGTTGCGACCTTGTCATTGAGTTTGTAGCTCTTGCCGTTCTGCTCGAGCGAGATGGTGCGGCGCACGGCGTCGCGCATGTTGATCTGGCCGGTGATCTGGTTGTCCCAGTTCGGCGCGTTCGAATCCTCGAAGTCGGTCATGTAGCTGTCGGCGCCCGAGTTCAGGGCGTTGATGACCATCTTGCGCTCGACCGGGCCGGTGATTTCGACGCGGCGGCATTCCAGGGCTGGCGGGATCGGGGCGATCTTCCAGTCGCCATCGCGGATGTGCTTGGTCTCAAGCAGGAAGTCCGGCCGTTCGCCGGCGTCGAGCCGCTTGGCGCGTTCGACGCGCGCGGCCAGTAATTCCTGGCGGCGCGGCTCGAATTTGCGGGTCAGCATCGCGATCAGCTCGAGTGCCTCGGGCACGAGGATGGCGTCGAAGCCGGGCTTGATCTCGCCCGAAATTTCCAGGCCTTGCGGGGTGGCGATGGTCATGGTGGTGCTCCTTGAAGGAAGTAAATGATCGTGCAGAGATGAACGCCAATACCGTCAAGTATATGCCAGCTTGGCGTTTGTCATATCATCAAGTATATTCAACTCAAAGTACTTAAACGATACATTTATGCACTTCATTTGTGCGCATTAGTCACAGATAGGCAGAGGGATAAGATGGGCAAGTTCAGGGAGATCTCGACCTTTGTCGAAGTGGTCGCGCGCGGCAGCCTGTCGGCGGCGGCGCGCGCCGAGGGGATTGCACCGGCCATGATCGGGCGCCGCCTCGATGCGCTGGAGGCGCGGCTTGGCGTCAAGCTGCTGCAGCGCACGACGCGGCGCCTGGCCTTGACCGATGAAGGCGCCGCCTTTCTCGAGGATTGCCAGCGCATCCTGGCCGAGATGGAGGATGCGGAAACGGCCGTGTCCGAACGCAGCGCGCACGCGAAAGGCCATCTGCTGGTGTCGGCGCCGGCCGGCTTCGGGCGCCAGCACGTGGCGCCCCTGCTGCCCTCCTTCCTTGCCGAGCACCGCGACGTGACGATCAACCTGAACCTGAACGACCGCGTGGTCGACGTGGTCGGCGAAGGGGTCGACGTGGCGATCCGCATCGCCAGCCTGGGCGACTCGAACCTGGTGGGCGTGAAGCTGGCCGACAATGCGCGCGTGGTGGTGGCCAGTCCCGATTACCTCAAGCGCCACGGCACGCCGCGCACCCTGGGCGAGCTGGCGCGCCACAACTGCCTGGCGATCAGCAGCGAAGGCAGCCAGCGCGGCTGGACCTTTCGCGAGCATCACAAGACGGTCACGTTAAAAGTGGCGGGGAATATGGTGTGCAACGACGGCGAAGTGCTGCACGACTGGGCGCTTGCCGGCAAAGGCCTGGCCTGGCGCTCGATGTGGGAAGTGGGCGCGCAGATCGAAGCGGGACGCCTGGTACGCGTGCTCGACGATTATGCGGCGCCGGGCAACGATATATATGCGGTCTTTGCCCAGCGGCGCCATTTGCCGCTGCGTATCCGCGCCTTTGTCGACTTCCTGCGGCGCGCTTATGCGCAAGCGGATTATTGGAGGGCGGAAATCAAACAGGGCCGGGAGGCATAGCGGCGCTATAAAACGGCTACACTGTCGCGGCCGCCGATACTGCTGGAACTGCGTGGTACCGGTAGCGCGGCCGCCTGAGCGACAGACGAAAAAAATCCCCGGCAAGCCGAGGATTTTTTCATCTTCAATTCAGTCGATTAGATCGGCTGGATGTTCGATGCTTGTTTGCCCTTAGGACCCGAGGTCACGTCGAACGAGACGCGCTGGTTCTCTTGCAGGGACTTGAAGCCTTGGCTCTGGATAGCCGAGAAGTGCGCGAACAGATCTTCGCCGCCTTCATCAGGGGTGATGAAGCCGAAGCCCTTCGAGTCATTGAACCATTTAACGATGCCAGTTGCCATTACAATTTCCTATTTCAGTTAAGTGGGCTTGCGCCCGTTTATGATCGTTTGAAGAAGCAAGAAAGAAATGACAGACAGACTGCACTACTAGCTCGAACCCAACGATCCCGTATTATACCGAATAAAACCGCTTACATGCGTTTTTTGCGAAATAAAAAATCGGGTGGCTTAACAATGCCGTGTATCAACTTTACCCGGCCTTATTTCGACGTCGGCACTTGGGACAATATAGGTCATCGAAGCTCCGCAAGTTTGCGGTAAATCAAACGGCTCGACGCTAGACTTTTAATTCAAGGCAACAGCGAAAACGCGGCGCTGTGATACGCGGGCGCGGGCCCGGCCAGGCCAACGCGGACAAAATCGTCCAGTGAGGCCAGCCACGCCTGCCAGTCGTCTTCGCCGACCAGTTCGAACGCTGTCAGCACGCGCAGGCGCTGCTCCAGCGCGCGGGCGCCCTGCCCCAGTTCGCGAAAGCCGAATGTGACCGCGGCGCCAGCGAGCGTATGCAGCAGCGACTGCAGATCGCCTGCCTGCTGCGCGTTCGGCGCGGCAGGATCGAAGCCGGCGCCGGCATCGCGCAGGCGCTGCAGCGTGACCGGCAAGCCGGCACGAAAGTCGGCGTTGGCCTGCGTTAAGCGGACAAAGAAGTCCACATCGTTGGTGTCGCTCACCGCTTATTTGGTGCCGAAGATGCGGTCGCCCGCGTCGCCCAGGCCCGGCACGATGTAGGCGTGCTCGTTCAGGTGCGAGTCGAGCGAAGCGACATACAGCTTCACATTCGGATGCGCGTCCTGAACCACTTGCACGCCTTCGGGCGCCGCCACCAGGGCCAGGAAGATGATGTGCTCGTCCGGCACGCCGCGCTTTTTCAGCACGTCGATCGCGTGCACCGCCGAGTTGCCGGTGGCGACCATCGGGTCGCACAGGATGAAGGTGCGCTCGGAGGTGTCCGGCAGGCGCACCAGGTATTCGACCGGCTCGTGGGTGTCGGGGTCGCGGTAGACGCCGATATGGCCCACGCGTGCCGACGGCACGAGTTCGAGCAGGCCGTCGCTCATGCCGATGCCGGCGCGCAGGATCGGCACGATGGCCAGCTTTTTACCGGCGATGACGGGCGCGTCGATCGTGACCAGCGGGGTCTGGATCGGACGCGTGGTCAGCGGCAGGTCGCGCGTGATCTCGTAGCCCATCAGGAGCGTGATTTCCTTGAGCAGCTCGCGGAAGGTGCGCGTCGAGGTGTCGTGCTCGCGCATGTGCGACAGCTTGTGCTGGATCAGCGGGTGGCTGAGGATGTAAAGGCTCGGAAAACGGGGATCTTGTTTCATGATGGACATAGAGGATGTTCTGTTGTTGGTGCTCGTAGCCTGCCATTATCCCAGCCGGGCGCGATTTTGTCGCGCCAAGCTTGTAGAAATTTCACCCTAAACGACGAGCGCGCGCTCCAGGATCTGCTGCAGCGCCAGTCCCGCCGGCAGCCGGCCGAAGGCGCCGCCCACATCCTGCGCGATGCGCGAGGCGACGAAGGCCTCGGCCACGAAGGGCGGCGCATGGCGCAGCAGCAGCGCCGCCTGCACCGCGATCACGAGCCGCTCGGCCAGCCGCCGTGCGCCCGCTTCCTCGGTGTCGAGCATGTCCTGCCCGAGCTGCTCCACGTAGGCGGCGAAGCGGCTGTCCAGCGCGGCGGCCGGCGCCAGTTCCGCTTCCAGCGCGGCGCGCGCCGCTTGCGGGTTCTTGCCGAGCGCGCGCAGCACGTCCAGGCACATCACGTTGCCGGAACCCTCCCAGATCGAGTTCACCGGGAACTCGCGGTACAGGCGCGCCAGCGGCCCGTCCTCGACATAGCCGTTGCCGCCCATGACTTCCATCGCTTCGGCGCCAAAGCCCGGGCCGCGCTTGCACAGCCAGTACTTGCCGGCCGGGGTCAGGATGCGGGCGAGCGCCGCTTCATGCGCATCGCCGGGATGGTCGAAGCAGCGCGCCAGGCGCAGCGCGAACGCGGTGGCCGCTTCCGATTCGAGCGCGAGGTCGGCCAGCACGTTCTGCATCAGCGGCTGCTGC
Source organism: Massilia sp. FBCC-B171 (assembly GCF_059134155.1). Taxonomy (NCBI): domain Bacteria; kingdom Pseudomonadati; phylum Pseudomonadota; class Betaproteobacteria; order Burkholderiales; family Oxalobacteraceae; genus Massilia; species Massilia sp. FBCC-B171. The sequence goes on from NZ_CP101443.1 coordinate 2,998,564, forward strand.
GCCAGCGCTTTGCCGAAAGCGGCGCGGCCGCGCGCGTGGTTCAGCGCGTGGCACAGCGCCGCGCGCATGATGCCGGCGGTGCCGACCACGCAGTCCAGGCGCGTGTGGCTGCCCATCTCGAGGATGGTCGGAATGCCGCGCCCGACGGCGCCCACCAGATAGCCGACGGCATCCTGGAATTCGACTTCGGACGAGGCGTTCGAACGGTTGCCCAGCTTGTCCTTCAGGCGCTGCACACGGATCGCGTTGCGGCTGCCGTCGGGCAGGTAGCGCGGCACGAAAAAGCACGACAACCCCGCGCTGCCTCCCTCGTCGGTCTGGGCCAGGATCAGGTGCGCATCCGATTGCGGCGCCGAGAAGAACCATTTATGGCCGACGATCTGCCAGGCGCCCTCGCCTTCTTCGCCGAAGCGGGCACGGGCTTCGGCCGGATGCATTTCGCGGGCGCGCGTGGTGTTGGCGCGCACATCGGTGCCGCCCTGCTTCTCGGTCATGCCCATGCCGATCAGGGCGCCGCGCTTTTGTTCGACCGGCAGCGAGCGCGGGTCGTACTCGTTCGAGAGGATTTTCGGCAGCCAGCGCTCGCCCAGCTTGCCCGCATGGCGCAGCGCCGGCACGCTGGCATAGGTCATCGTCACCGGGCACTGGGCCCCGTTCTCGACCTGGCCGAACAGCAGGTAGGCGCCGGCGCGCGCCACCTGGGCGCCAGGGCGCGGATCGAGCCAGGGCGCCGAATGGGCGCCGGCGCCAATCAACATGCCCATCAACTCGTGCCAGGCCGGATGGAATTCGATCTCGTCGACGCGGCGCCCGCTGCGGTCGAACGCAATCAGGCGCGGGCCGTTCACGTTCGCCAGGCGGGCCAGGTCGAGCACCTCGGCCCGGCCCAGTTGCGCGCCGAGCGCGTCGAGCCGGCCGACGTCCCAGCCGGCGCCCTCGCGCGCCAGGCCTTCGCGCAGCGCCGGGTCGCAGCGCAGCAGGTTGACGTCGCCGAAAGGCGGGGCCTGGTTGAAGACATCGTGGGTGTCGAACTGGCTCATGGCGGTCTCTATGCGCGTGGTGGATTATAATGTTGCAATCAAGCATCAAATCGCACGCTTGTGCTTCCTGGAATGCATCCCGTCGGCGACAATGGCATTCACGTATTGACAATGCATGTTAGCGATCACTCAACAGGCTAGCGCAAAGCGACGCGCCAGGCAAGACGCACTGCGCTAACGCAAAGGAAGCGTCAATTGAGCTCCCCCCGATTTTTTTAATGCCCCTCGGAATTTTTCAGTGATAAAGTGTCCTGTGGTTTGTTAAACTCGCACGGTTACACCTGCTCCAGGGTGCCCGCAATAAGGCAATTATTTCTACCATGCGCTCCACTTCCGCCGTCGCGCCCTTCGACCAGCCGCACCTGCCACCGGAGCATGGTCTGGATGGACTGATGGAAGCGGCAGGCGATTGCGTTTTCCGGATCGCGCCCAATGGCGACGTCCAGAGCGCCAGCCGCCGCGCACTGCGCCTGCTCGGCCTGTCCACGCCCGCCGCGGGCGTGCCGCTGTCCGCCCTTGTGCTCGACGCCGACGGTCCCGTCCTGCGCACTGCCATCGTCGAAGCGCACGCCGCCGGCGAACCGGTGCTGGTGCGCGTTCGCCTGCGCTGCGCCGGACAGCCGCTCCCGTACGAACTGCGTATCGCCGCCCTGGGCGACGAGTCGCAGTTCGCGGGCAACCTGCTGGTGGTGGGGCGCGACATGAGCGCCCAGCAGGCCGTCGAAGAACGCCTGCGCCACATGGCGACCCACGACGCGCTGACCGAACTACCGAACCGCCTGCTGCTGGCGGACCGGATCCGCATGGTGGTGGCCAATGCGCGCCGCACGGGCCAGGGCTTTGCCGTGGCCAGCATCGGCATCGACGGCTTCAAGAAAGTCAACGACGCGCTCGGCCATACCATCGGCGACGCCGTGCTGCGCCAGGCCGCGACGCGCCTGCGCAAGACCATGCGCGACAGCGATACCCTGGCGCGCGCGGGCGGCGACGAATTCGTCGTCATCCTGCCGGGCACCGCCAGCGAAGCGCAAATCAAGCTCGTCACCGGGCGCCTGCTGGCCACCCTGCAGTCGCCGTTCGAGCTCGAGGGCCACACGATCTACCTGGGCGCTTCGGTGGGCGTTGCACTCTATCCCCAGCATGCCGAGGACGACCATGGCCTGCTGGCCCTGGCCGACGCGGCGCTGTCGCGCGCCAAGGAAACCGGCAAGGGCCGCGCGATCGTCTACAGCGCGCGCGAACAGGGCCCGCCCCAGCACGATATTTCGCTCGAGGCGGCCATGTTTACCGCGGTGCGCGAAGGCGAATTCCTGCTCTACTACCAGCCGATCGTCGACGCCCGCACGCGCCTGATCGAAGGCTTCGAGACGCTGATGCGCTGGAAGCACCCGACCCTGGGCATGGTGCCGCCGGTGCGCTTCATCCCGATCGCGGAAACGAACGGCCTGATCAACCTGCTCGGCGCCTGGGCCCTGAAGGCGGCCTGCGCCCAGCTGCAGCAGTTCGAGGAAGCGGCCAAGCGCGAACTCTACATCTCGGTCAACATCAGCCCGCGCCAGTTCAGGAACGACAAATTCCTGGACGTGCTGGACGAAGCGCTGCTCCTGTCCGGCATGCCGGGCAAGAAGCTGGTGCTCGAAATTACCGAGGGCACGCTGATGGTCGATCCCCAGCACGCCGAAACCATCCTCACCAGGATGGCCGAGCGCGAGGCGCGCATCGCGATCGACGATTTCGGCACCGGCTACTCGTCGCTGGCCTACCTGAAGCGCTTCCCGATCTCGGTACTCAAGATCGACCGCGCTTTCGTGAAGGACCTGCCGGGGGCGCCGAAGGAAGCGGCCATCTGCAGCGCCGTGCTCGACATGGCGCGCCACCTCGGCCTGTCGGTGGTGGCAGAAGGCGTCGAAACCGAAGACCAGCTGGGCTGGCTGCAAGCGCGCGACTGCCGCTACATCCAGGGCTACCTGACGGGCCGGCCGATGCCGGCGAATATCGCCCTGGCCGCCCTGCAGGACAACCATTACACGGCATTGCTGCCGCAAGACCGTCCAGCAAGTACATCATGACGCCTCAACCAGACAACCAACACGCGCCCAAGGCCGCCGACACCCTCGCCCTGTTGTGGGAGCGGATCCGGCGCCAGGGCGACATGCCCGGCTTTACCCGCGCCATCAATGCCATCCTGGCCTCGATGCGCGGCGAGGACGAGCGCGAATTCTCGATGACGCAGACCGTGCTGTCGGACCCGGTCCTGACCCAGAAGGTGCTCAGGCTTGCCAACAGCGGCATGTACTCGGCCTTCGGGCAGCGCATCAACACCGTCTCGAAAGCGGTGCTGGTGCTCGGCACCGAGGCGATCGGCCACCTGGCGCTGGGCCTGAAGCTGATCGAGGAACTCTCGAAGAGCACGCCCGATTCGGCGCTGGCCCACGTCGAGATGGAAAAGGCCGTGCTGGCCGGAATGGTGGCGCAGCAGGTGGCCGCCCGCGCCGCCACGCGCGACCCCGAGGAAGCCGTGGTCTGCTCGATCCTGCATTCGCTGGGGCGGATGATGGTGACCTTCTACATGCCCGAGCGCTGGAGCCGGATGCAGGCCGAGGCCGGCGTCGGCATCGAAGGCCTTGCGGCGCAGGCCGTGCTGGGCCTCTCGCTGGAAGACCTGGGACGCGCGACCGCCGAACACTGGGGCCTGCCGCGCAACCTGGTGGCCGGCATGCGCACGCTGGAACCGGGGGAACGCGAAGACGGCTTCGGCCACGACGACTGGCTGGCCGCGCTCGGCACCATGTCGACGCGCTGCGCCAACTCGCTCTGGAACGACGACGAAGCGGGCGCGCTCGCGGTGGCCGCACTGGCCGCGGCCTTCGCGCCGATGCTGGGCGTGGCGCCCGAGCAGGTGATGGCGGCGATCGACAAGGCAAAGACCGTGGCCGCGGCCGACCTGAGCATCGCGCCGCTGGCCAGGTCTCAGGAGAAGCCCGCCCCGGCCGAGGCGCAAGTGAAGGCCGGCGCGCGCAAGCGCGAACCGGGCAACCGCATCCTGATGAGCGGCGTGGCCGACATGCGCGACGCCGGCATGACCGTCAATCCGGGGCAGATGATGTCGATGGCGCTGGAAACGGCCTATCAGGGCCTGTCGTTTACGCGCGCCTTTGCCTTCCTGCGCAACCGGCGCGAAGGGAAATACCTGGCGCGCATGGGCTTCGGCGCAGGCGCCAGGGCCATGATCCCGAACCTAACTTTCGACGACGCCTACGAGGCCGACGTGTTCCATGCGGCCCTGACCAGCGACCGCGTGATCTTCATCGAGAATGCGCGCGACCCGAAATTCGCCGCCAAGCTGCCCGGCTGGTGGTGCGGCACGCTGTCCGAAGCGCGCTGCTTCGTCATCATCCCGCTGTGCCTGAACGGCCAGCCGGTCGGTTTCATCTACGGCGACTGGGACGACAGCTTCCCCTCGGTGCACCTGAACCAGACCGAGTTTTCGCTGCTGAACGACTTGCGCGCGCTGATGGTCGGCGCGCTCGAGCGGCGCGCCGACACGGCCGCTGCCGGCAAAGCCTGAGCGTTCAGATGCGCGGCGTGTCGACGCGCACGTCGCCGCACTGCGCGCGCTGCATCAGGGCGTGATCGATCAGCACCAGGGCCAGCATCGCTTCGGCGATCGGGGTCGCCCGGATGCCGACGCAGGGGTCGTGGCGGCCGAAGGTTTCGACCATGGCCGCTCTTCCCGCCTTGTCGATCGAGCGGCGCGGAATGCGGATCGATGAAGTCGGCTTGATCGCCAGCGACACCGTGATGTCCTGCCCGGTCGAAATCCCGCCCAGCACCCCACCGGCATGGTTGCCGACGAAACCGCCGGGCGTGAGCTCGTCGCCGTGCTCGGACCCCTTCTGCGCGACGGATGCAAAGCCGGCGCCGATCTCCACACCCTTGACCGCGTTAATGCCCATCATCGCGTAGGCGATGTCGGCATCGAGCTTGTCGTAGATCGGCTGGCCGAAGCCCACCGGCACGCCGGTGGCGACGACGTCGATGCGCGCGCCGATCGAGTCGCCGGCGCGGCGCAGCTCGTCCATGTAGTCTTCCATGCGCGCCAGCAGCGCCGCGTCGCCGGTGGCGGCAAAGAAGGGATTATTCCCCACGTGTTCCCAGCCGCCGAAGGGGATCTCGATCTCGCCGAGCTGGCGCATGTAGCCGGCAAAGCCAATGCCATAGCGCTCGCGCAGCCATTTCTTGGCCACCGCGCCGGCGCCGACCACGGGCGCGGTCAGGCGCGCCGAGGAGCGCCCGCCGCCGCGCGGATCGCGCACGCCGTATTTGTGCCAGTAGGTGTAGTCGGCGTGGCCGGGACGGAAGGTCTCGGCGATGTTGCCGTAATCCTTGCTGCGCTGGTCTTCGTTGGGAATCAGGAGCGCGATCGGGGTGCCGGTCGTGACGCCCTCGTACACGCCCGACAGGATCTGCACCCGGTCGCCTTCCTGGCGCTGGGTCACGTGGCGCGAGGTACCGGGTTTGCGCCGGTCGAGGTCGAGCTGAATGTCGGCTTCCGACAAGGCCATCCCGGGTGGACAGCCGTCGATGACGCAGCCGATCGCGGGGCCGTGCGACTCGCCGAAGGTGGTGACAGAAAAGAGCTTACCGAAGGAATTACCAGACATGGGCGTAGGCGGTGAAGGTGCAAAAAAGCCATTCTACCAGCCCCCGCGAGGATAGTCCGGCGGCCAAAATTTCCATCCGGCAAATGGATTTCGTTGCCTTGCGGATATAAATTTTCCCGACAGATCAATTTTGAGCCTGCGCGTTCAGTAATGTCCGCTATACTCGACGGGTAGAAAAGCCGAGAAAAAGCTTGGAGACGCACCAATAATGTCCGCATCGATTCCATCCGGTGTCGCCGCACCCATCCACGACGACCTGGTTTTCCTGGACGAGGCACCACTTGCCCCGTCCCGCGCCGCCCAATCCGGCTGGCGCATCCTGATCATCGATGACGACGCCGACGTCCATTCGACGACGACCTTCGCCCTCGCCGGTCTCGAAGTGCAGGAGCGCCCGCTCGAATTCCTGCACGCCAGTTCGGCGCAGGCGGCGCGTTTCGTGCTGGCGCGCGAGCCCGACATCGCCGTCATCCTGCTCGACGTCGTCATGGAGCAGCCCGACGCCGGCCTGCAGCTGGTGCGCCATATCCGCGAAACGCTCGGCATGCAGGACGTGCGCATCATTTTGCGCACCGGCCAGCCCGGCTATACGCCCGAGATGGACGCGATCCGCGACCTCGACATCAACGACTACCGCACCAAATCCGAACTGACCCGCACCAAGCTGTACACGACGGTGGCCGCCGCCGTGCGCTGCTACGAGCAGCTGCATGCGCTGCGCATCGGGCGCGCGGGGCTGGAGCGCATCGTCCATGCCGGCACGGAACTGATGCGCCTGCACGGCGCGCGCGACGTGGCCCGTTCGGTCCTGCAGCAAGCCGCCGCCCTGCTCGGCCAGGACGCCGCCGGCGTGCTCTGCGTGCGCGAATCGGCGACCCTGCACGACACCGTGCGCGTACTGGGCGGCGCCGGCGCCGCGCAACGCCTCGAAGGACAAGTGCTCGACGCCCGGCACGAAGCACTGCTGGCCGGGGCCGCCGCGCGCGCGCTGGCCGAAGGCCGGCCCGAGTTCAGCCCGACCTGCCTGGCGCTTTACTTTCCCGGCAAATCGGGCCGCGATTTTTGCGCGGCGATTCCCCTGGCGCAGCCGGTCAGCGACGGCAAGAAGCGTTTGCTGAACGTGTTCGCCAGCGTCGTCACGGTGGGCCTGGACAACGTCGAACTGGTCGAACGCCTGAACGACGCGGCATTCTTCGACCGCCTGACCCGCCTGCCGAACCGCACCCGCCTGGTCGAAGAGCTCGACGCGGCGGTGGCGCAAGGCAGTACGCTCGACGCCACCCTGACCCTGGTCGACCTCGACCATTTTGCCGAGACCAACGACGCCCTCGGCCACCAGTTCGGCGACGCGCTGCTGGTGACCGTGGCCCAGCGCCTGCAGCACCAGCTCGACCCTCGCCTGACGGTGGCGCGCATCAGCGGCGACATCTTCGCGGTGCTCGGCAGCGCCGAACTCAATACGCCGGCTGCGATTCACGCGCTGTTCGCCCCGCCCTTCTCGATCGACGGCCAGGACGTGCAGGTGTCGGCCACGCTCGGCCTGGTGCGCCTGCACGAGCACGACGGCAGCGGCGCCGATGCGCTCAAGGACGCCGACATCGCGCTGAAACGCGCCAAGTCCCAGCAGCGCAGCGGCCACTTCTATTTTTCGCGCAGCATGGGCGTCGAGATCCGCGAGCGCGTGCGCCTGATGCACGCGCTGCGCAGCGGCGTCGCCAGGGGCGAACTCTTCCTCGCCTACCAGCCGCAGGTCGACCTCGCCAGCCACCGTCCTTTCGGGGCCGAAGCGCTGCTGCGCTGGCGCCTGGAAGACGGCACCATGATTCCGCCGGACCGCTTCATCCCGATCGCCGAATACTCGGGCCTCATCGTCGAAATCGGCGCCTGGGTGCTGCGCGAAGCCTGCGCCGAACTGATGCGCCTGCGCGCTGCCGGGCACTTGCAGTTCACGATGTCGGTGAACGTCTCGCAGGCCCAGTTCCGCCATCCGCATTTCGTCGAGGTGCTGCAGCGCGCCCTGGCCGACACCGGTGCGCCGGCCGAATACATCGAGCTGGAAATCACGGAATCGATGGCGATGGAGGAACCGCAGCAGCTGGCCGAAATGCTGGCCCAGGTCAAGCGCACCGGCGTGTCGATCGCGATCGACGACTTCGGCACCGGTTTCTCGTCGCTCTCGCACCTGCAGCGCCTGAAGGTGGACCGCCTGAAGATCGACCGGTCCTTTGTCAGCGAGATCACGGGCTCCGCGCGCGGCAGCAGCATTGCCGAGATGGTGATCCAGCTCGGGCGCAATCTGGGATTGTCGGTGATTGCCGAAGGCGTCGAAGACGAGCGCCAGGCGCAGATCCTGCACGCGCTGGGCTGCCCGCTCGCGCAAGGCTATTTGTTCGCGCGGCCGCTGTCGCCGCAAGCGCTGCTGGAGTGGTTGGGAACGCAGCAACTCAATGCCGCGTAATGGGCCGGGCCGCGATCGGACCCGGCGCCCACCTCACAAATTCAATCCTCGGCCGCCTGCTCCGCCGGCCAGTCCCGAATATATGCCTTGAGCATGCGGTTCTCGAAGCTCTGCGCTTCCAGCACCGCGCGCGCGACGTCGTAGAAGGAAATCACGCCCAGCAGGGTCTTGGCGTTCATGACCGGCAGGTAGCGCGCATGCTTTTCCAGCATCATGCGCCGCACCTCGTTCACTTCGGTATCCGGCGTGACCGTGATCGGGCTGTCGTCCATGTGCTTGCGCACGGTGCCGGCACCCAGGGCGCCGCCGTTGGCATGCAGCACCTTGATCACTTCGCGGAAAGTCAGCATCCCAACGAGGTCGCCGTACTCCATGACGACCAGGGAACCGATGTCCTTTTCCGACATCGTTTCGACCGCGTCGGCGAGCAGTGTTTCAGGGGTCACGGTATAGAGGATGTGACCCTTCACCTGCAGGATTTCTGAAACTTTCATATTAGCCACCCCGGCTTCTGTTGGAATATTCACGAATCGATTTCTTTGTCTAAGGCATAACACGGATGTAGCCTAAGCCTAGCAGAAAATCGGCTATAGAGGGAAGTAGCGGACTGCTGCCTTGCGCCGGGATGAAAAAATGCTACGATGCCGCCCATAATAATTTCTTCAACGAGACAATCATGAGCGGTCCACACTACCCGGGTTTCGACACCCTGGCCTTGCACGCGGGCGCGGCACCCGACCCGGCGACCGGCGCGCGGGCCACGCCCATCCATTTCACTTCCTCGTTCGCCTTCCGCGACTCCGACCACGCCGCTTCCCTGTTCAACATGGAGCGCAGCGGCCACGTCTATTCGCGCATTTCGAACCCGACCAATGCGGTGCTGGAAGAACGCATCGCCGCGCTCGAAGGCGGCGTCGCCGGAATCGCCACCGCCAGCGGCCAGGCCGCGATGTTCCTGGGCCTGTCGACGATCGCCGGCGCCGGTTCCCACATCGTCGCCTCGCGCGCCCTCTACGGCGGCTCGCACAACCTGCTGGCCTATACCCTCAAACGCTTCGGCATAGCGACCACTTTCGTCGACCCGCGCGACATCGACGCCTGGCGCGCCGCGATCCGCCCCGAAACGAAGGTGCTGTTCGGCGAAACCCTGGGCAACCCGGGCCTGGACGTGCTCGACATCCCGCGCATCGCCGCCCTCGCCCATGAGCACCACCTGCCGCTGATGGTCGACGCGACCTTCACCACGCCGTATCTGCTGCGTCCCTTCGACCTGGGCGCCGACCTGGTCTTCCACTCGGCCACCAAGTTCCTGTGCGGGCATGGCACCGCGATCGGCGGCCTGCTGGTCGACGGCGGCACCTTCGATTGGCAGGCGGCCTACGAGCGCACCGGCCGCTTCGCCGAACTGTGCGAGCCCTACGAGGGCTTCCACGGCATGGTCTTCGCCGAAGAGTCGACCGTCGGCGCCTTTGCCCTGCGCGCGCGGCGCGAAGGCTTGCGCGATTTCGGCGCCGTGATGAGCCCGCACAATGCGTTCGCCGTGCTGCAGGGGATCGAGACGCTCGGCCTGCGCATGGACCGCCACGTGGCGAATACGCGCCGCGTGATCGACTTCCTGCTGTCCAACCCGGCCGTCGCTTCGGTCTCGTATCCGGAACTGGACACCCATCCCGACCACGCGCTGGCGCAACAGCTGCTGCCGAAAGGCTGCGGCGCCGTGTTCACCTTCAATCTGAAAGGCGACCGCGCCGCGGGACGGCGTTTCGTCGACGCCCTGAAGGTGTTCTCGCACCTGGCCAATGTCGGCGACGCCAAGTCGCTCGTCATCCACCCGGCCTCGACCACCCACTTCCGCGTGCCGCCCGAACAACTGGCGGCCTCCGGCATCACCGAGGGCACGATGCGTTTGTCGGTCGGCCTGGAAGACGCGGACGACCTGATCGAAGACCTGGCGCGCGCTCTTAAAGCCTCGCAGAAAGGAGCGTAAGGATGATCCTCGATATCGCAGGCAAGACGGCCTATTGCTACAGCGGCGGCAAACCCTTCAACGCGGCGCTGCCGACGGTGGTGTTCATCCACGGCGCCCAGAACGACCACTCGGTCTGGGGCCTGCAGTCGCGCTGGTTCGCGCACCATGGCTATGGCGTGCTGGCGGTGGACTTGCCGGGGCACGGGCGCAGCAGTGGTCCGGCACTGGCCAGTGTCGAAGCGATGGCCGACTGGCTGCTGGCCGTGCTGGAGGCGGCCGGCGTGCGCAAGGCGCTGCTGGTGGGCCACAGCATGGGTTCGCTGATCGCACTGGAAGCCTCGCAGCGCGCCCCGCATAAAGTGCGCGCACTGGCCATGCTGGGCACGACCTATCCGATGAAGGTGTCCGACGCCCTGCTGGCGACCGCGCGCGACGACGAGGGCGCGGCGATCGACATGGTCAATATCTGGTCGCATTCGACGATCGCGCACAAGCCCTCGAGCCCCGGCCCGGGCTTTTCGGTGATGGGCGGCGCGCGCAGGCTGATGCAGCGCATGTCGGCCATCAATCCCGATCAGCTCTTCTTCAACGATTTTTCGGCCTGTAACGCCTATGCCAATGGCGAGGCGGCGGCAAGCGCGGTGCGCTGCCCGGTGCTGTTCATCTTTGGCGCCAAGGACATGATGACGCCGGCGCGCTCGACCAAGATCCTGACGAACGCGATCGCGCACGGCAAGGTGGTGCAGGTCGACGCCGGCCATTCGCTCATGAGCGAGCAGCCCGATGCGGTGCTCGATGCGCTCGACGCCTTCGCCCTCTCGCTCGAAGGGGCGCCGGCATGAGCTTCGCCGAGTTCTACCCCTATTACCTGACCCAGCACGCCGACCGCCGCTGCCGCCGCGCGCATTTCATCGGCAGCACGGGCGCGCTGCTGGCCATTGCCACGGCCATCGTCACAGGCGGCGCCGGGTGGGTGCTGGCGGCGCTCGTGTCCGGCTACGGCGGCGCCTGGATCGGGCATTTCTTCTACGAGCACAACCGGCCGGCGTCGTTTGCGCAGCCGTGGTTGTCGTTCAAGGCGGATTGGGTGATGTATTGGCAGATGTTGACCGGCAAATTGACGTGGTGAGCATGGCCGCCGGCCCCTGCGCTACTGCTCTGCGAAATACGCGCTGATCGGCTGGTCCAGGCCCTGGCTCACTGCCGCCTCGACCTGCCGCGCCAGCGTGCCTGCATCGAGCGACAAGGGCGAGCCCGCCACCTGCTGCGCACTCGGCGCCAGCGTCCCGCCGAACACGAACAGGCGGTACACGTCGGCCACCTGCAGCTTGTCGGGATCGGCCAGCAGCACCCAGTCGTCCGCCCCGGCGCGGCCGGCGCTGCCCCAGCCGCCTGGCTGCGGCCCGTCGGGCTGGACCCGGCCGACCCAGCCGGCCGCCACCATCTGTTCGAGCAGCAGGCCCAGTTCGTCATAGCCGATGCGGGTATGGGCCCGGATCGCGCTGGACGAGACCAGGGCCGAACCGGTCGCATGGGCGACGCCGTGCAGCACCTTGAGCACCGCGATGGCGTCGACGAACACCCCGCCCGGCGCCGGCACATGCCACCAGCGCTCGTACTTCACCACCGGCAAGGCGGCGGCCACGACCGCACCAAGCAGCGTGATCAGCCAGGACAAATACATCCACAGCAGGAACAGCGGCAGCGCGGCCAGCGCGCCATAAATGAGCGCGTAGGTCGGGAACTGGCGGATGAAGAGGGCGAACAGGCGCTTGGCCAGTTCGAAGGCAATCGCGGCGGCCAGCGCGCCCCACAGCGCGTCGCGCCAGTTGACGCGGCGGTTCGGCACGGCCACGTACAGCAAGGTATACGCGCCGGTGGTGAGCGCGACCGAGGCCAGCGTCGACAGCAACGCGCCGAGCACTGGCACGGCGCGGGTCATGCCGCCGGTGGCCGTGAACAGCGGGGCGGTCAGCGAAATCGACAGGCCGAACAGCAAGGGACCGAGCGTGATCAGGGCCCAGTACGTGAGCATGCGCTGCATTAGCGGACGCGGCCGGCGCACGCGCCAGATCTGGTTGAAGACGCGCTCGATCATGCCCATCATGGCCGTCGTCGTAAACAGCAGCAAGACCGCACCCAGCGCGGAGAGGCCCTTCGCCTTGTCGGCAAATTGCGTCAGGTTGGCAATGATGGTGTTCGAAATCGCCTTCGGCATCAAGGCCTGGGCGAAATACGTCTCGAGGGCCGTGCGGAGCTGACCGAAGATCGGAAACGTGGTAAAAATGGCCAGCACGATCGTCAGGAGCGGGACCAGGGCCAGGGTCGTGGTAAAGGTGAGGCTGCCGGCCACTTGCGGCAGCATCTCCTCGCGCAGGCGGCGCCGCGCAAAGCGCACCAGGTCGCGCACTTCAGGCAGGCTCAGGCCGCGCATGCGCTCGAAGCCGTCGCTGAAGATCTCGTTGGTCGAGCGCGACATGGCATGCACCTTCGCGTGAACAATTTTGGAAAGCATGTTGTCGTTTTAGATCCGTCCAAGGGGCATTTGCCGGACCAATGCGTTGAGCAAAGCATTCTATAATACCAACGATGAACCCGACCTCCCTGACTATTCTCGTTTTGTACTACTCGCGCCATGGCGCTACCCGCAAACTGGCCGAGCTGATCGCCCAGGGCGTCGAAAGCGTCCCGGGCCTGGAGGCACGCCTGCGCACGGTGCCGGCGGTCTCGACCGTGGCCGAATCGACGGCGCCCGGCATCCCGTCCGATGGCGCGCCCTATGTCGAACTCGACGACCTGGCCGAATGCGCCGGCCTGGCGCTGGGCTCGCCCACGCGCTTCGGCAACATGGCATCGGCAATGAAATACTTCCTCGACGGCACTGCGGCCGAATGGCTGGCCGGCACCCTGTCCGGCAAACCCGCGGTCGTGTTCGCTTCCACGGGCAGCCTGCACGGCGGCCAGGAAGCCACCCTGCTGTCGATGATGATTCCACTGCTGCACCACGGCATGCTCGTCATGGGCCTGCCCTATACCCACCCCGAACTGATGACCACGTCCAGCGGCGGCAGCCCCTACGGCGCCACCCACTGGGCCGGCATCGACGGCGACAAGCAGGTCACGGAAGACGAGAAACGCCTGGCCATCGCGCTCGGGCGGCGCCTGGCCGAAGCCGCCGCGAAGCTGCACCAACCATTGCACGGACTACGCTGATGCAAACCCAAAAGCTCTTCCACGGCGGTGCCATCGCCAGCCTGATCTGGCTGATCTGCTGGCTGGTGGCCTGGGAAATCTGGGTCGCCCCGCTGCACGCGGGCGGCTCCCTGCTGGCCCTGAAAGCCGTACCGCTGCTGCTGCCGCTGCGCGGCGTCATCAAACGCGACCTCTACACGCTGCAGTGGTCGTCGATGGTGATCCTGCTGTATTTCACCGAAGGCGTGGTGCGCGCCTGGAGCGACATGGCCGAACTCTCGCGCATGATGGCGCTGGGCGAAGTGGCCCTGGTCTGCGTGTATTTCGCCTGCGCCCTGCTCTACCTGCGTCCGTATAAAAAGGCGGCGCAAAAAATGGCCAAGGAATTGCTCGACAAGGTAAAAGTGCCGCATGACTGAGGATTTCCTCGGGCGCTGCCGCGAGATCGTCGGCGCGTCCTGGGTGCTGGCTCTGGAAGCCGACATGGCGCCCTACCTCACCGACTGGCGCGGCCGCTTTACCGGCCGTGCCCGCGCCGTGCTGCTGCCTTCGTCTACCGGCCAGGTCGCGCAACTGGTCGCCCTGTGCGCCCAAGAGCGCGTGCCGATCGTGCCGCAAGGCGGGCGCACGGGCCTGGTGCTGGGCAGCGTGCCCGACGCCAGCGGCACGGCCGTGGTGCTGTCCCTGCGGCGCATGAGCCGGGTACTCGAACTGGACGCCACCAACCGCACGATCACGGTCGAAGCCGGCGCCATCCTGCAGCAGATCCAGGAAGCGGCCAGCCGCGCCGGCCTGTTGTTTCCCTTGTCGCTGGCCGCCGAAGGCAGCTGCACCATCGGCGGCAACCTGTCGACGAATGCCGGCGGCACCGCCGTGCTGCGTTACGGGAACACGCGCGACCTGTGCCTCGGCCTGCAGGTGGTCACGCCCAGCGGCGAAGTCTGGGACGGCCTGCGCGGCCTGCGCAAGGACAACACAGGTTACGCGCTGCGCGAACTGTTCATCGGCGCCGAAGGCACGCTGGGCGTCATTACCGCAGCGGTGCTGAAGCTCTACCCGCAGCCGAAAGCCTCGACCACGGCGCTGGTGGCCATGGAGTCGCCCGAACGCGCCCTGTCCCTGCTGTCGCTGATGCAGGACCAGTGCGGCTCGAACCTCACGGCCTACGAATTGATGTCGGACTTCTGCCTGCGCCTGGTGGGCGAGCATTTCCCGCACCTGCCGCGCCCGTTCGCGCGCAGCCATGCCCAGTATGCACTGCTGGAAGTGTCGAGCAGCGAGTCGGAAGAGCATGCGGTCGCCCTGCTCGAAGGCGCGATCGAAGCGGCGCTCGAAGGCGGTCTTGCCGATGACGCGGTAGTGGCCACCTCGCTCGCCCAGTCGAGCGGCCTGTGGCAGCTGCGCGAACACATCCCGCTGGCCCAGGCCAGCGCCGGCAAGAACATCAAGCACGACGTCTCGCTGCCGATCTCGCAGATCGGCGCCTTCATTGCGGCCACCGACGCCCTGCTGGCTGCCGCCTTTCCCGGCTGCCAGGTAGTCTGCTTCGGGCACCTGGGCGACGGCAATTTGCACTACAACGTCGCGCCGTCCGGCGACGTGTCGCACGAAGCCTTCCTCGGCAACCAGGGCGCGATCAACCGCATCGTGCACGACAGCGTCGCCCGTTTCGACGGCTCGATCTCGGCCGAACACGGGATCGGCGCCCTGAAACGCGAGGACTTGCAACGCTACAAGGACCCCGTCGAACTGAACATGATGCGTGCCATCAAAGGCGCCCTCGACCCGCTCGGCATTATGAACCCTGGCAAAATTTTGTGAGACAGGGAGCATTGATGAGGACGACGATGATGATGGCAGTGATGCTGTGCGCGCTGGCGCACCCGGCGGCGGCGCAGACAATATATAAATGTACTGTCGGCGGCAAGGTGAGCTATGGCGAGCAGCCTTGCGCGGACGGCAAGACAAGCACCCTGGCGGTACCGCCCGCGCCGGACCCGGCGCCCGCAGCGGCGCTCTTGAAGCAGGAAAAGGCGCGCCTGGCGGCATTCCAGAAGGAACGCAAGGCGCTTGAAGCGCGCGAGGACCGCGAGATGCAGCGAGCCGCGCGGGCGGCGGCCAGCACGCGCCAGAAATGCGACCGCCTGCGCCTGCAGAGCAAATGGGCGGACGAAGATGCGGCGCGCGCGGGCAAATCGACCGTGGCGGCGGCGCGCCTGAAGGCGAGGCGGCAGGCGGAGGCGCTGGCGGTTCAATGTCCGGCCTGAACCTGCTGTCACGCTGGCTGCTGCTTGGCGAATGGCGCGCCCACCCGGTGCGCGCCGTGCTGGCCGTCACCGCCATTGCGGTCGGCGTGGCCATGGGCTTTGCGATCCACCTGATCAACGCCGCCGCCTTCAACGAATTTTCAAGCGCGATCAAGAGCCTGTCCGGCCAGGCCGACGTCCAGGTCGCCGGGCGCGAAGCCCTGTTCGACGAAGCCATCTATCCGGTGCTCGCGCAGTACGAGGGCGTGGCGCTGGCTTCGCCGGTGCTCGAAGTGCAGGCCGCCGTGCCGAAGGCGCGCGGCTCGCTGCGCATCGTCGGCATCGATCCTTTTCGGGCCGGGTATATCGCGCCCGACCTGATGGGCGTGCCGGCCGAGGGACGCGGCACCGACGTCCTCGGCGACGCCACCATCTTCTTGTCCCCGGCCGCGCAAACCTGGCTGAACCTGGGCAGCGGCGCGTCCTTGCTCGTACGCGCCGGCACCGCCGACATCGCCCTGCGCATGGCAGGCCCCGTGGCGCGCGCGCGGCCCGGCCAGCGCTTCGGCGTGATGGACATCGGCGCCCTGCAATGGCGCTTTGGCCAGCTCGGCAAACTTTCGCGCGTCGACCTGAAACTGCGCGATGGCGTCAACCGCGCCGACTTCGAAACGCGGCTCACGCAGGACCTGGAGCGCCAGTTCCCGGGGCGCTTCCGGGTCCAGCAGCCCAACGACAGCGACCAGCAAAGCCGCAACAACAATCTCAGCCGCGCCTACCGCGTCAACCTCACCGTGCTGGCCCTGGTGGCGCTCTTCACCGGCGCCTTCCTCGTGTTCTCGACCCAGGCCCTGTCGGTGATGCGCCGGCGCAGCCAGTTCGCGCTGTTGCGCGTGCTGGGCGTCGAGCGCGGCCAGCTGCTGCGCCAGGTCTTGATCGAAGGCGCCAGCCTGGGCGTGCTCGGGGCGCTGCTCGGGGTGGCTGCCGGCTATGCGCTGGCAGCGGCCGCCCTGCGCTTTTTCGGGGGCGACCTCGGCGCCGGCTACTTCCCCGGGATCAAACCGCAGGTCGTGTTCACGCCGGTCGCGGCCCTGGTCTTCTTCGCGCTCGGCCTGGGCGTCGCCCTGCTCGGCTGCCTGGCCCCGGCGCTCGAAGCGGCGCGCGCACAACCGGCCGTGGCCCTGAAGGCCGGCAATGACGAGGCGGTGCTGTCCGGCTTGTCGCGCATCTGGCCCTCGCTGGCCTGCCTGCTGCTGGCCGGCATGTTCGCCTTCGCCCCGCCCGTGTTCGAACTGCCCCTGTTCGGCTACCTGGCGATCGCCCTGCTCCTGATCGGCGGGATCGGCCTGATGCCGCGCCTGGCGGCCACCACCTTCCACTTGCTCAGCCGAGCGCTGCTGCGCGCCGCCAGGCCGCCGCCGGTGCTGGCACTGACGCTGTCGCGCCTGGCCAATGCGCCCGGCCAGGCCTCGATCGCGCTGGGCGGCGTGCTGGCCAGCTTCAGCCTGATGGTCGCGATGGGCATCATGGTGGCCAGCTTCCGGATCTCGGTCGACGACTGGATGCGCCACATCCTGCCGGCCGACCTGTATGTGCGCAGCAGCGCCGGCGGCAGTTCCGGCTTCTTCGGCAAACCGGAACAGGATGCGATCGCGCGCGCCGCCGGCGGCAAGCAGGTCCAGTTCCTGCGCACGCGCCCGGTCTCGCTGGCCGCCGACCGTCCCGACGTGATCCTGATCGCGCGCGACATCGACGCCACGGACCCGGAGCGCCTGCTGCTCCTGGTAGGCGCCTCGAGCCCGGTACCGCAGGGCGCGCGCCCGGCCTGGGTCTCGGAAGCGATGCTCGACCTGTACGGCGTGCAGGTCGGCGAGAAGCTAACCCTGCCGCTGGGCGGACGCCCCGCCAGCTTCTTTGTCGCCGGCGTCTGGCGCGATTACGCCAACCAGTCCGGCTCGGTCGTGGTGCGCCTGGCGGACTACCGCGCCCTCACCAATGCCTTCGAAGTGACCGACGCCGCCATCTACGCAGGCAGCGACGCCGAGACCAACCGCATCGAACGCGCGCTGCGCAAGCTGCCCTTCGGCGGCGCGCTGCAGCTGGCCCGTCCCGGCGAGATCCGCGCCGCCAGCCTGCAGATTTTCGACCGCAGCTTTGCCGTCACTTACCTGCTCGAGGCGATCGCCATCGTCATCGGCCTGTCCGGCGTGGCCGCGACCTTCTCGGCGCAGACCCTGGCGCGCGCCCGCGAATTCGGCATGCTGCGCCATGTGGGCGTGACGCGCCGCCAGGTGCTGGGCATCCTCGCGATCGAAGGCGGCCTGCTGACGACCCTGGGCGTGGCCTGCGGTTTCGCGCTGGGCCTCGTGATCAGCCTGATACTCGTCTTCGTCGTCAACCCGCAGTCCTTCCACTGGACCATGGGCCTGCACCTGCCCTGGGGACTGCTCGCAACCGTCGCGGCCGTGCTGGTGGCGGCATCGGTCGGCACCGCGCTGGTGTCGGGACGTTATGCTTTATCCGGCGGGCCGGTGCGCGCCGTACGGGAGGACTGGTGATGCGTTTATTCTTGATTCTGCTGCTGTTCTGGGCAAACCTGGCGCAGGCCGCGCCGCCAGGCTTTGCGCCGGTAAAACCTGGCCAGGTCCTGGCCTTCCCGCGCGACTACGGCGCCCATCCGGAGTTCCGCACCGAGTGGTGGTATGTCACCGGATGGCTGAACACCGCCGCCGGCAAGCCGCTGGGCTTCCAGGTGACCTTCTTCCGCAGCCGTACCGAACACGACCCGGCCAACCCGAGCGCCTTCGCCCCGCACCAGCTGGTGATCGGCCACGCGGCCGTGTCCGACCCCGAGCACGGGCGCCTGGTGCACGACGAGCGCAGCGCGCGCGAAGGCTTCGGCCTGGCCTGGGCCAAGCCCGGCGACCTGGACGTGAAACTCGACGACTGGCGCATGACGCGCACGGCCGACGGCAGTTACCGCGTGAGCCTGAAGTCGGCGGCGCTCACGCTCGAGCTCACCCTGGCGCCGACCCAGCCGGCGCTGCTGCAGGGCGAAGGCGGCTATTCGCGCAAGGGCTTGGGCGCGCAGCACGCCAGCTATTATTACAGCCTGCCGCAACTGCGCGTGACGGGCATGGCCGGCCGCAGCGGCGCCGTCGGGCCCGTGACGGGCAGCGCTTGGTTCGACCACGAATGGTCGAGCGAAGCCCTGCAGCCCGAAGCCAGCGGCTGGGACTGGGTAGGCGCAAACCTCGACGACGGCTCGGCGCTGATGGCTTTCCAGATCAGAGCCAAGGACGGTGGTAAACTATGGGCGCATGCAACGCTGCGCGGGCGCGATGGAAAAGTGACGCGCTATGCGCCGGAGCAGGTGAGTTTTGCGCCGCAGGCGCGCTGGCGCTCGCCGCGCACGAATGCCGAGTACCCGGTCGCCACCACGATCACCCTTGGCGCCACGCGCTGGCAGATCGCGCCCCTGCAGCAGGACCAGGAACTCGATTCGCGCCGCTCGACCGGCGCCGTGTATTGGGAAGGCGCGGTGACGGTTGCGCGCGACGGTGTGCCGGCGGGACGCGGCTATCTTGAAATGACCGGCTATGTGCGGCCGATGAAACTTTGAACCACCAGACAGAATAACAACAAGCGACACGATGACCCAGCGCTCACCCAGTACCAGCAGCACCAGCAGCACCGCTCCCGCTTCCGAGAACGCCGTCGCACGCAAGGGCAGCCTTGCCGCGCTCAAGGGCCTGCTGCCCTACCTGGCGCCGTATCGCCGCCAGTTTATCCTGGCCGGCATTGCGCTTCTGTTCGCGGCCGGCGCCACGCTGGCCATTCCGGCCGCCTTCAAGCAGATGATCGACCTGGGCTTCGGCGCCTCGGCCGGCTCGCAAAGCATCCGCCACGTCGACGCCACCTTCCTCGCGCTGTTCGGCGTCGCCGCGGTGCTGGGCGTGGCCACGGCCGCGCGCTTCTACATGGTGTCCTGGCTGGGCGAGCGCGTCACGGCCGACATCCGCAGCGCCGTCTACCGCCACGTCGTGCACCAGAGCCCGGAGTTTTTCGAGACCACCCAAACCGGCGAAGTGCTCTCGCGCCTGACCACCGACACCACGCTGATCCAGACCGTGGTCGGCACCAGCATCTCGCTGGCCCTCCGGAATACCCTGCTCTTCGCGGGTGGCCTGGTGATGCTGTTCGTGACCAGCGCCAAGCTCACCGCCATCATCCTGGCCCTGCTGGTGCTGGTCATCGTGCCGATCGTCCTGTTCGGACGGCGCGTGCGCAAGCTCTCGCGCGATTCCCAGGACCGCATCGCCGACGCCTCGGCCCTGGCCGGCGAAATCCTGAACGCCATGCCGACCGTGCAGGCCTATACCCACGAGAAGATCGAGGCCGCGCGCTTCGGCACGACTGTCGAAGGCGCATTCCACGCGGCCATGCAGCGCATCCGCGCCCGATCGTTCCTGACCATGCTGGCCATCGTGCTGGTGTTCGGCACCATCGTGTTCGTGCTGTGGCTGGGCGCGCACGCGGTCCTGGAGGGCACCATGACCGGGGGCGACCTCGGCCAGTTCATCCTGTACGCCTCGATCGTGGCCGGCTCGATCGGCGCGCTGGCCGAAGTGATGGGCGAAGCGCAGCGCGCCGCCGGCGCCACCGAGCGCCTGCTCGAACTGCTCGCCGCACGCTCGGACATCCGCAATCCCACCCACCCGCGCACCCTGCCGGCACGCTCGTCGAATGGGGCGGCACTGACCTTGCACGACCTGACCTTCGCCTACCCGTCACGCCAGGACACGGCGGCGCTGTCGCATGTATCGCTCGCCATCCGGCCCGGCGAAACGGTGGCCGTGGTCGGCCCTTCCGGCGCCGGCAAGACCACCCTGTTCCAGCTGCTGCTGCGCTATTACGATCCGCAGTCCGGTTCGATCACGCTCGACGGCGTCGACATCCGCGACCTCGACCTGCACACTTTGCGCGGCGCGATCGGCATCGTTCCCCAGGACACGGTGATTTTTTCCGCCGACGCGATGGAAAACATCCGCTACGGCCGGCCCGAAGCGACCGACGAGGAAGTCATCGCGGCAGCGAAAATGGCCGCCGCCAACGAATTCATCGAGCGCCTGCCGCAGGGCTACCGCTCCTTCCTCGGCGAGCGCGGCGTGCGCCTGTCGGGCGGCCAGCGCCAGCGCATCGCGATCGCACGTGCCCTGCTGAAGAATCCGCCCCTCTTGCTGCTCGACGAAGCGACCAGCGCGCTCGACGCCGAGTCGGAACGCCTGGTGCAAGGCGCCCTGGAAGCGGCGATGGTCGGACGCACCACCGTCATCATCGCGCACCGCCTGGCCACCGTGCAGCGCGCCGACCGCATCGTCGTCATGGAAGACGGCCGCGTCGTGGAAACGGGCACCCATGCGTCGCTGGTAGCCTTGGGCGGCATCTATGCCAAGCTCGCGGCGCTGCAGTTCCACAACGTCCACGTGGAGCATTAAGTATTGAACAAAGTGTTGCTGCATCGAAAAATATAATTGCCGACTTTACTGTTTTGTATTGACTGAAGGCAACAGACAGGTATGATCCGCAGGATCTGTCACCGTTACTCTTAGTCATGAACAATAAATACCATCCTGCCAACTGGAATGTCGGCACCAAGATCAGCGCCTTCAGCTTCGCGCTGGTCGGCGCCATCATCGCCGCCCTGGTCCTGACCATTACCGTCACGACCGCCTCCATGCTGGAAGAACGCGCCGGCCAGAACATGCAGAACGAGCTGCGTGGCGTGGTCAGCACGGTCGAACTCTTCAACCGCACCGTCTCGGGCGAAGCCGTCAGTTTCGGGCGCATCTTCGGCGCCGACTTCGCCGGCAGTTTCGAGAGCGACCCAGCTGCACCGGTCGACATTGGCGGCCGCCAGGTCCCTTCGCTGAAACACGACGGCAAGGTGCTGAACCTCGACTTCAGCGCCCCTGACCGCTTCAGCGCCGCAACCGGCGGCAACGCGACCATCTTTGTGGCCGACGGCGACGACTTCGTGCGCGTCACCACGTCGGTGAAGAAGGAAAACGGCGAGCGCGCCGTCGGCACCCCGCTCGACCGCGCCAGCCCGGCCTATGCCGCGCTGAAGGACGGCAAGGTCTACGTGGGCCTGGCCAAGCTCTTCGGCAAGCAGTTCATCACCCAGTACGCACCGGTGCGCGATGCGAGCAACAAGGTCGTCGGGGCGCTCTACGTCGGCGTCGACATTACCGCCGACATCGCCGCACTCAAGGAACGCATCCGCTCAATCAAGGTCGGCGAGACCGGCTATTTCTATGTGCTCAATGCCGCCCCGGGCAAGGCCTACGGCGAGCTGCTGGTCCACCCCAAGCGGGAAGGCGACAACATCCTCGCCAGCCGCGGCGCCAACGGCCGCGAATTCATCAAGGAGATCCTCGAGAAAAAGAACGGCAGCATCGTCTACGACTGGAAGAATCCGGGCGAGACCGATGCGCGCGAAAAAGTCGTCGCCTTTGCCCACTTCAAGGACTGGAACTGGGTCGTCGCCGGCGGCACTTACCGTGACGAGATCACGCAGGAAGCCTCGCGCCAGCGCAACAAGTTCATCGTCTTCGGCCTGATCGGCCTCTCGATCTTCGCCGCCATCCTGTACGCTTTTGTCCGCGCCACGATCACCCGTCCGCTGGCCGCCGCGCGCGACGCCGCGATGCGCATCGCCGACGGCGACCTGACGGTCACGGTGGAGCGCCGCCATGCCGACGAAATCGGCCTGCTGGCCGACGCCATGAACGGCATCAGCCGCAAGCTCTCGCTGGTGGTCGGCCAAGTGCGTCTTGGCGCCGAGCAGATCGCCAACGCCTCGAACGAAATCTCGACCGGCAACCTGGACCTGTGCACCCGCACCGAGCAGCAGGCCTCGAGCCTGGCCACGACCTCGTCCTCGATGGGCGAACTGACCGAGACCGTGCGCCAGAACGCCGAACATGCGCGCCAGGCCAACACCCTGGCCGTCTCCGCATCAAGCATCGCCCAGAAGGGCGGCAGCATGGTCGCGCAAGTGGTCGAGACCATGGAATCGATCAACCAGTCCTCGCGCAAGATTTCCGACATCACGGGCGTCATCGACGGCATCGCCTTCCAGACCAATATCCTGGCCCTGAACGCAGCGGTGGAAGCTGCGCGTGCAGGTGAACAGGGACGCGGCTTTGCCGTCGTCGCCGGCGAAGTGCGCAACCTGGCCCAGCGCAGCGCCGCCGCGGCCAAGGAAATCAAGACCCTGATCGCGGCGTCCTCGGACGAAGTCGATGCCGGCCGCGAGCTGGTGTCGAAAGCCGGCGCCACCATGAACGAAGTGCTCGCCAGCGTCGGCCGCGTGACCACCATCATGGCCGACATCACGGCCGCCAGTGCGGAACAGAGCAGCGGCATCGAGCAGGTCAACCGCGCCATCGGCGAGATGGACGACACGACCCAGCACAATGCAGCGCTGGTCGAAGAAGCCAGTGCCGCGGCGCAGGCGATGCAGGACCAGGCGGCGGAACTGGCGCGCGCGGTGCGCCTGTTCAGGCTCGATGAACATGCGGGCGTGCTGGAAGCGCCGGCGCGGCGCGTCGCCCTGACCCACGGCTAAGGCTCTTCCCGACGGCCGGACGATACGTTCCGGCCTTTTTCACAGCTTCACGCAGTCGCCCATCCGGTGTAAAGTTGTGCCCCACCCCAGGAGCCCATCTTGACCGACTCTGAGCTGATCCGCCGCTGCGACACCGTCTTCCCCGGCCACCGCGCCCGCACTCCCGCCGAGATGTATGCCGCCATGGCCGCCTGGTGCGAGCGGCATGGCGTGGAGCACGACGTCTACGGCAGCGGCGAGCTGATCGAGGGTTTCGAGGACAAGCTCGCCGCCCTGCTCGGCTTTGAAGCGGCCGTGTTCTGCATCAGCGGCACCATGGCGCAAGTGACGGCCCTGCGCCTGGCCTGCGAAGAGCGCGGCAATGCGCGCGCCGCACTGCACCCGACTTCCCACATCCTCGTCCACGAGCGCTCGAACTACCAGCTGCTCGGCCACTTCGACGCCCTGCAGGTCGGCGAGCTCACCTGCCCGTGGGTTTGCGCCGACCTGCAAGCCGTGCCCGACAGGCTGGGTGCCGTGGCGTTAGAGATCCCGATGCGCGAAATCGGCGGCCAGCTGTCTCCCTGGGACGAACTGGAAGCGATCAAGGCGCACTGCAAGGCGCGCGGCGCCCACCTGCACATGGACGGCGCGCGCCTGTGGGAAGCGCAGGCCGGATACGGGCGCAGCGCGCGCGAAATCGCAGCGGGCTTCAATTCGGTCTACGTGTCGCTGTACAAGGGGATCGGCGGCCTGGGTGGCGCCATGCTGCTCGGCAGCCGCGCCTTCGTGGAACGCGCCGCCGAATGGTTCCGGCGCCAGGGCGGCAATGTGATCCACCGTTCCCCGTATGTGGTCTCGGCCGCGATGCAGTTCGATGCGCGCCTGGCCGCCATGCCCGACTATTTCCGCCGCACCGAACTGCTGTACGAGGCGCTGCGCGCGCACCCGGAAATCCGCGTCAATCCCGGCAAGCCCGCCGCCAACATGCTGCACCTGCATTTGCCGGTCGGACGCGAACGCGCGCTCGCGATCCGCACCGAGCTGGCCGAAGCGCATGGAATCTGGCTCTTCAACCGCATCTCGCATGGCGTCCTGCCGGACACCAGCTATTTCGAGCTCTACGTGGGCGACAACCTGCTGCAGGTGAGCGAGGCCCGGCTGCGCGAGGCCCTGGCCATTCTTTCAAGTAAGTTAAAATAGCGCGTTTCCCAACTAAAGACCGCAATGCGCCAATACCTCGACTTCATGCGCCATGTGAAAGAGCACGGCGCGCTCAAGACCGATCGCACCGGAACGGGCACCCTGTCCGTGTTCGGACACCAGATGCGCTTCGACCTGGCGGAAGGTTTTCCGCTGGTGACCACCAAGAAGGTGCACCTCAAGTCCATCATCCATGAACTGATCTGGTTCCTGCAAGGGTCGACCAACATCGCCTACCTGAAGGAAAACGGCGTCTCGATCTGGGACGAATGGGCCGATGCGAACGGCGAACTCGGTCCCATCTACGGCCACCAGTGGCGCAACTGGCCGACGCCGACCGGCGAACACATCGACCAGATAAGCCAGGTGCTGGAGCAGATCCGCAGCACCCCGGACTCGCGCCGCATGATCGTATCGGCCTGGAACGTGGCCGACATCCCGCAGATGAAGCTGCCGCCCTGCCACGCCTTCTTCCAGTTCTATGTGGCCGACGGCAAGCTGTCCTGCCAGCTTTACCAGCGCAGCGCCGACATCTTCCTCGGCGTGCCCTTCAATATCGCCTCCTACGCGCTCCTGACCCACATGATGGCGCAGCAGGCCGGCCTGGAAGTGGGCGACTTCGTCTGGACTGGCGGCGACTGCCACCTGTACTCGAACCACCTCGAACAGGCCGAACTGCAGCTCGCGCGCGAACCGTTCCCGCTACCGAAGCTGGTCATCAAGCGCAAACCCGCGTCGCTGTTCGACTACCGCTTCGAGGATTTCGAGGTCGTGGATTACCAGTCGCACCCGGGCATCAAGGCGCCGGTGGCGGTGTGAGCGCATGAAGATCGCGGGACTGGCCTGGCGTCCCGTTCGACGCTCGCCCCCGCAAGCATCCGGCAGCCTGCGTCTCCTCGCCGGCGCCGGTATCGATGGCGATATCCACGCCGACCCGCTGTCGCCGCGCCAGCTGCTGCTGGCCGGCACGCCGGTGTATGAAGCGCTGTCGCTGCCCGCGCATGCGCTGCGCGAAAACCTGCTGCTCGATACTGAGACTACCTGTCTCAGTTCCGGCACGGTGCTCCAGGTCGGCAGCCAGGTCCGGCTGCGCCTGATGTTCCAGTGCGAGGCCTGCGGCCAGCTCGACACCATCATGCCGGGGCTGGCGGGTCGCGTCGGTGCTGGACGCGGCATGCTGGCGCGGGTCTTGCGGGGCGGCGTCATTCAAGTTGGCGACTCCGTGCGCGATCTCGGCGTGCTGGAACCAGCCTGGCATGAGGACTGGCGCGAGCGCGTGCGCGCCGTGCTCGACGCCGTGCCGCCCGGCGCGGTGGTCGAATACCGCCAGCTGGCGCGCCTGGCCGGCATCCAGTCGAGCTACTGCCGCGCGTTTCCGAGGGCCGTCGCCAGGCTGGGCGATGGCTATGCGGCGAAGGCGGTGCCGGCGCAGTCGGCTGTCACGCGGCCGCGCTGGGATGGTAGCGCCCTGTTCGATCTGTACTGAGCAAAGGCGCAGGTGCGCGCTTCTACGCCCAAAGTCCAATTGCCGATCGCGCGGCACGTTCATACAGTTCAATGAGCGCACAGCCGTGAAGGACCAGCAGGATGAACGCTCGGCCGGGTTCAACCGAACTGCGCTTCGCCGGCAGGCAAGGATGATCTGGAGGACATCGACCATGCGACATCCGATACAGTGCATGCTCGTCATTGCCATGGCGGCGCTGGCGGCGCTCGCCGCGGCACAGGCGCCGATCGCCTACCCCGCCAAGGGCCAGAGCGCCCAGAAGCAGAACAAGGACGAAGGCGAATGCTACGCGTGGGCCAGGCAAACGACCGGGGTCGATCCGGCCACGGTAACGAACGTCCCACAGGAAACCGGCCCTGCGGCCGGCGGGGGCGAACGCGTCCGGGGCGCTGCACGCGGCGCCCTCGGCGGCGCCGCCATCGGCGCCATTGCCGGCGATACGGGCAAAGGCGCGGGCGTCGGCGCGGTTGTCGGCACCATGCGCGGCGGGCGCGAGGCGCGCCAGAACCAGTCCGCCAGGAACCAGCAGGCGCAGGCGGGCTCCCAGCAGGCATTGGGCGCCTATTACCGCGCATTCGGAGCCTGCATGTCGGGCCGTGGCTACACCATCAGCTAACGCGTGTGAAGGACATTCTCCATGAACAGGCTGGCCCAAGCACTCATCTGCCTGGCGCTTTGTGCGCCGCCCGGCGTGGCCCTGGCTGCCGACTTCGATGGCTCGAAGCCCTTGATTTGCGCGACGGCCGAAGCCGTGGAGATCCGCCCCGGCGACGAGATCGTCAAGGAACGGCCGTCCGACATCGGCGCACCCTCCTTCCTGCGGGTCGACATCGCCAACAGGAAGATTTCCGGTCCGAAGCGCGTCACGCCGATCAGTCAGATCGAGAAGGACGACAAGCAAATCCTGCTGCAAGGGACGGAATTCGGTTTCGGGTGGACCCTCGCGCTCGACCAGCGCGCGGGCGAGATGACCTTGAGCTTCGTCGACCGTGCTGGCGCCGTCGTGCTCACCGGAAGATGCACACCGGCTTGAGCCTGTAATGGCCACCCGCACCTGTGAACCCGAACCGGGAGAGCCGCTTGAAATGGCTGACTGGAATCTGCCGCCGATCGAAGCTGGTCCTCGCCGGACCAGCCCTCATGCTCATCCTGGCAGGCTGCGCCTCGCCGCGGGCCTTCCAGGTGCAGCGTGCGGCGCCCGGCCCGCTGCCCTGCGAAGTGCCGATGCAGCAGCGCGAGGTGCTGGTCGGCGTGGCGATGTCGGGCGGGGGCAGCCGCGCCGCCTTGTTCGGGGCGTCCGGCCTCGATGCGCTGGCCGGCGTGCAGCTGCCGGGTGGGAAATCGGTGCTCGAGGAAATTGCCTATGTGTCGAGCGTGTCGGGTGGCAGTATTGCCGCAAGCTACTATGTACTCAAGAAGCCGGGGCGCGAAGTGCCGGTGCTCGCGCCCGACGGCACGATGACGCCCGCCTACCGGACTTTTTTCGACGAGTACCGCCGCGCGGTCGGCCAGCGCATTGGCCCGCCCGTGTTCTGGCGCCAACTGAGCCGCTTCCGCTGGATCAATCCGGCCTCGGGCGCATTGTCCCTGCACGAGATCCTGGGCGAGCGGCTGCTGGGTAATGCCACCTTGACGGATGTCGCGCGGCGCGAAGCGAATGGCGACAGTCCCGGCCTGATCGTCAACACCACCCTGTACAACAACGGACGCCGCTTTGCGCTCACCAATCAGACATCGGACATCTTCCAATACAATTTTTTCGCCGATCTCGAAGCCGCGCTGGGGCGCCAGGGCAAAGCCGCGACGATTCCGCCGGTCCTGATCGAGCGCTGGCAAACCCTGCTCCCCATGACGCCGCACGAAATCCATTTCAACGCCTGCGTCACGCCCCTGAGCGCGGCGGTCAGCGCTTCCGCCTCGTTTCCGCCGGTGATAGGCCCGATTACCTTCCAGGTGGCGGGTGACCCCACCTTCTGGCATGCCGGAGACGGCGGCCTGTACGAAAACCAGGGCGCCGAATCGATCCTCTTCATGTTCCTCAAGCAGTTGCAGGTAAAGAGGGCCAAGCGCGCCCTGATCGTGGCATTCGACAGTTCCTTCCCGTTTGCCGTGGGCGACGTCCGGCTCAACCGGCGCTCCCAGCCATTCGGTCTGTTTTCCTTCGACTTCAGCCGCATTCCGAGCATCATGGAGGAACGCGCCACGACCTACCGTTCCCTGTTCTTCCGCACCTTGCAGATGCAGGGCGTGTTTCCGGATGACCGCACGATCCGGGTGCTGATTCTTCGCCATACCGATGCGATCTGGAATCCGGACCTGAGCGACCTGCCCGCGGCTTGCCGCAACGAACAGCCGGCGCTGCAGACGCCCGCGAGCGTCAAGCAACGGCTGGCGGAAATCCCTACCCTGCTGCAAATCAAATCCGACTGCGACAGCCAGCTGCTGACCGTCGCCGCCGCCAAGGTGGTGGACCAGCACCGCGCGAGCATCCTCGAATTCCTCGGCGGTTCGCCAGTACCTTAAGCGTGCTCTGTTGTCTGTGCCTGGAGCGAAAACTGACCGAGAAACAGTGCTCCGATCAGGGATGACAGCACCGTGATCAGGAAGAAGCAGCCCGACGCAATCACGCCATAGGTCGGGTCCAGGTGCATCAAGTTGAGGCCGAACAGAAAAGTCGCTTCCCGCACGCCCAGGCCGCCAATACTGAGCGGCAGCACGGCAGCAACTGACGACATCAGAAAAATGGCGAAATAAGCCAGGTAGTGCGTTGCCGGCGTGCCCAGATACAGCAGCAGCATCCCCATGCAGATCACCTGCAGGCATTGCACTAAAAGTCCAAGCACGAACACGCTGGCCAGTCCCTGCATGTCGATCTTGATCAGCCAGCGATGCCCTAGTACAAACAAGGCGCCAATGAGGGCGCTGGCTGCAAGCGCGAACACGATGGCGGTGGCGCGCTCCCAGGGCAGCGCAAGCATCGGCATCAACAGGCATGACAGGAACAAAAGGGCGAGAACGCCGCTGACGCGGTCCGCCAGCAGGGTCGTGACCAGTGTGCGCAGCGGTAAGGCATGCCGGCGGTGGAGCACCAGGATCTTGTAGCCATCGCCGCCAATGCCGCCCGGCAGAAACAGGTTCAGAAACATGCCCGCATAGTACAAACGCAGATTTTCGCCCTCGCCTATACGCAAGGCCGCATGGCGTTGATAAACGTTCAGCCGCAGCGCGGCCAGGATCTTGGAACCATTGAATGCGATGAAGGCGGCCAACAGCATCGGCGCCCGCTGCGGATCGAGGGAAATGGTTTTCACCTGGCCGAGGTCAAGATTTCGAAGCACGAAAACGATCAGGCAGGTCGATATCAAGGCCTGTAAGACTAGTTTCGATTTCTTGCTGAAACGCCTGGGCACCGGTGATTTTCTTGATTCGGTAGGGCTTTTTGTTTTGGGATTCATAATAGGTTCGCATCATCAGATCCGCAATGAAGCCGGTGGTAATGAGCTGGATGCCGGCCACTGTCAGCAGCAGGCCGAGAAACAAGAGCGGCCGCCCTGCAATTCTTGCGCCCATGAGCTTGTCGAACAAGACATAGAGGTTCAGAAAGCAGCCCGCGCAAAACGAGACAATGCCGGCGGTGCCGAACAGGTGCATGGGACGCTGTCCGTATTTTCGGATGAATACCATGAGCATCAGGTCGCTCGCCACTTTCAGTGTGCGACTGAGGCCGTATTTGGAAACGCCGGCATGGCGCGCATGGTGCCGCACCGGCATCTCCGTCATCCTGGCGCCATACATGCTGGCCAGCACGGGAATATAGCGGTGCAGTTCGCCATACAGTCCCAGGTTCTTGGCGACATCGCTCTTGAAGAGCTTGAGCGTGCAGCCGTAATCGCTGATATGGACCCCCGTCACGCGCCGGATCAGCCAGTTGGCCAGCTTGCTCGGGACCTTGCGCAGCAGGAAGCCATCCTTGCGCCTGCTGCGCACGCCGGCGACGACGTCCCAGTCGCCGGAGCGCATCCTTTCCATCATGAGCGGAATATCGTGCGGGTCATTTTGCATATCGCCATCGAGCATGACGATCAATTCGCCGCGCGCGGCGTCGATGCCGGCGGCCATCGCCGTGGTCTGGCCGTAATTGCGACTCAATACCAGGACGCGGGTAGTTGGCGTGGCAAAGCGTTCTATTTCCGCCACGGTGCGGTCGTTCGAGCCGTCGTCCACGAAAATGACCTCGTGTTCTACACGGGCAAGCGCGTCTGCAATACGCGCCATCAGGGCTTGGATATTGCCCTGCTCATTCATGACCGGAATCACTAGCGACAAGTGCATTTAGTCTTCCTTTACCGAGAAAACCGCATATTCGACAGCCATGGCGCCATCGCGTCCCTGCGGCTTGCCGACATTGAAGCGTCCACGCTGGCGGACCACGCCGAAGGGATAAGCCTGGAGAAAACTGTCCAGCCGCATGTCCGGGTGGCCGCCGCAGCCGATCACCAGTACCTCGCCCCTGATGGCAGGCCGGTTCTGCAAGATCGCGCGCAGCGGCATGACAGTCCATGCCGGGTTATGCAGGTACAGGTTGCCTGCCTCCGTCAGCTCGCTTGCAACCACGGTTTTCGCCTGAGGGAAGCGCAGCATGAGCTGGGCCGACAGCTCGCCAAACGGTGAGCGCGTGGTCTTGCCAAGGTAGGCCCTTGCCGTCAGGCCAGCCAGGATGGCGATGGCAAACAGGCCCGCCACCCACAGGATGCCTCGACAAACCGCGGGTTGCACAAGCGCCGGAAAGATGACGAAGAACGCCAGCGGCAGCAGGAACAGGATGGGCTGCATCCAGCGGTCCTTGATGCTGGCAAGCACCCCGCTCAGCACCAGCGCCGTCAGGCAGGCAAACGCCGCCACGTAGAACCAGAGAAAGAATCGGGCATGCGGGCTTTCGAGTCTCGCGTGTACCTGATCGCGGCGGCGCCAGTAGATCCAGCCGTACACGATCCAGAGCGGCGTGACGAACAGGAAGCTCGCGCCGGCCATGCTGCCAAGGCCGCGCGCTACATTGCCGGCATAGCCCGCGTCATGGCCATGCATTTTTTCGAGGGTGGCGAGCGTTGCGGCATCGAAGTGTTCAAACAGCCAGAGCGTGTGCGGCGTCACCGACATCACGAGTACTGCAAGCGCTATCCAGGCATGTCGATTCCAGAATGCCTGCCGGTGTTCCCGCACCAGCAGGCTGGCCGCAACGAGGCCAAGCGCGAAGAGTGCAAAATTATATTTCGACTGCAGCCCAAGCCCGATCAGGAGGCCGAAGAGCGCATGGCTTAGCCTGCCTGGGCGCTTGATCAGGGCGACATAGCACCACAGCGTGAGCGCGGCCATGCAGGTCATCAGTACCGAATGGGTCAGGTCGCGCTGCGATTCCCAGCCAATCTGCGGAAACATCACGAGCGAGGCGGCGACCATGATGGCGCCGCGCACGCCGATGAGCATCCTGGCGCTGCAGAACATCGCCAGATAAGTGCAGAACAGCAGCAGGTTCTTCTGCACGGACAGGGCAACGATGTTGACGCCGAATACGGAAAACATCAGCCATTGCAGCCAGGAGTACAGCGGCGGTTGCGTTCCGTATCCCGGCTGCACCTGCTGGAAGGTGAGGATGGCTTCCGATTCGTCGAGGTCGAGCACGGCAGGCGAGCTCACGCGCAGCACGACTTGCAGCAGGAAATAGGCCGCCACGACCATGAGAAAACGGGTGCCGGCCCGCTCGTCGCAGGCGGTGGGAAGTCCATCGTCTCGCATGCTTAATCGACCTTGTTGTGCGCCATCCAGGCGAGCAGCCACTCGCGGAACTGGCACAGCCCATCCCTGAGGGGGGTTGCCGGGGCGAACCCGACCCATTCCCGCAATTTGCCGGTATCGGCACAGGTCATCGGCACGTCGCCCGGCGGCATCGGCAGGAAGGCGATCTTTGCCCTGCCCCCGAAGGCCTCCTCCAGCGCTGCAATAAAATCCAGTACCCGCACCGGCTGATGATTACCGATGTTGAACACCGTATGCGGCGCCACGCTGCCGCTGGCGCTGCACGGCTTTGCCAGCACGCGGACGATCCCTTCGACGATGTCGTCGATATAGGTAAAGTCCCGTTTCAGGGCGCCTTCGGCGAATACGGGAATCGTCTCGCCCTTGAGCATCTTTTGCGCGAAGATGAAACAGGCCATGTCCGGCCGGCCCCAGGGCCCGTAGACGGTAAACAGGCGCAGCCCCGTGGCCGCCAATCCAAACAAGTGGCTGTAGGAATGCGCCAGGGCTTCATTCGCCTTCTTGGTCGCGGCATAGAACGAGACGGGTTCATCGGTTGTGTCGCTTTCCTGGAAAGGCGCTTTCCGGCTTGCGCCGTAGACGCTGCTGCTGCTCGCATAGACCAGGTGGAGTGGTCTGAACTGACGGCAGGCTTCCAGGATGTTGGCAAACCCGACCAGGTTCGATTGCACATAGGCCGAGGGGTTGACGATCGAATAGCGCACGCCGGCCTGTGCCGCCAGATGCACGACATAGGCGGGCCGCACGCGTTCGAACAGGCGGTTCACTTGGCGGGCATCGGCAAGCTCGACGGCTTCGCAGCGTATTCCGTGAGGCGCAAGCAAGGTCTTGACGCGCCCATGCTTTAAATCGACCGCGTAATAGTCATTGAAGTTGTCGCATGCCGCAACCGTCATGCCCATTCGGGCTAGACGCGCTGCGACGCAACTGCCGATGAAACCGGCGGCGCCGGTGACCAGGACAGGAGCGCCGGCGGGAATCATCGCGGCTCCGCCGGCACGTGCCTGCCGATGCCGTGGTAGGCAAGCCCGAACGAAGCGACGAAGGCCGGATCGTACAGGTTTCGACCGTCAAAGATTGCCCTGTGCCGCAGGGCGCTGGCGAGAAAGCCGAAGTCGGGCGAGCGGAACTCTTTCCACTCCGTCGCGATGGCAAGCACATCGGCGCTTTGCACGGCGGCGGCCGCCGAGTCCACGATCCGCAGCAGCGCATCGCAGCGAGCTTCGCCATGCTCCTTGAGCAGAGTATGTCTTGCCTCATTGCCGGCAACCGGATCGTAAGCCTGCACGCGGCAATTTGCCCGAAACAATTCCCGCAGCAAGGCAAGGCTGGGCGCCTCGCGCACATCGTCGGTATTCGGTTTGAACGACAGGCCCCATAGCGCCACGGTTTTTCCCGCCAGCGCCTCGATGCCATTGAAGAAGCGCGTCATTTTTTTGAACAGGATATTCTTTTGCGATGCATTCACCGCCTCGATGGCGTCGAGGATGCGCAGTGTGTGTCCATGGTCGGCCGAGGTTCTCAGCAGCGCCCTGACGTCTTTTGTGAAGCAGGACCCGCCGTATCCCATGCCGGCATACAGGAAATCCGGGCCGATGCGCGAATCGGCGCCGATGCCGCGCCTTACCTGCTCGATATCGGCGCCCAGGGCCTCCGCAAGGTTGGCGAACTCATTCATGAAGCTGATGCGGGTGGCCAGCATGGCATTGGCGCCGTATTTGGTGAGCTCGGCGCTGCGCACGTCCATTTCAACCAGCTTTTCATGGTTGCGGCTGAATGGCGCGTACAGCTGGCGCATGATTTTCGTCGCTTGCGCATTGTCGCTGCCAACGATAATCCGATCGGGGCGCATGAAATCCTCGATCGCCGCGCCTTCTTTCAGGAATTCGGGATTGCTGACGACTGAAAAGTCGAACCAGACGCCGCGTGTGCGCAGTTCGTTGGCAATGACGCTTTTCACTTGGTCGGCAGTGCCGACGGGAATGGTCGATTTGTTGACCAGCAGGGCCGGCCGCTGCATCCGCTGGCCGATGCTGCGCACCGCCGAAAGCACATGCGCCAGATCGGCCCTGCCGTCTTCATCCGGCGGCGTGTCCACCGACAGGAAAATGACGTCGGCGTGCGCCACCGCTTCATCGTAGCTGGCGGTAAAGCTCATTCTCCCGGCTGCAACGTTGTGCGCCACCAGGGCATCGAGGCCGGGTTCGAAGATGGGAATCCGGCCTGCATTGAGCATCGCGATCTTGCGCTCGTCGACGTCGAGGCAGAGCACGGTATTGCCCACATCGGCGAAGCAGGCGCCCGACACCAGCCCGACATACCCTGTGCCAATCATTGATATTTTCATGTTGTGGTTGAATCGCTAGTCGGCAAAAAATTAATAGCCCTGGAGAAGCGGCAAGCATCGCCGCGTTCCGCATCACAGCCAAACTCAAAGCTCATGTGTTCTGATCGTTTATGAACTCACAAGTTCCTGAAGCGGCCGTCTCGCCCCGCCGGTTCTTCCGGCGAATTCGGCTGGCAATACGACCATGGTCCAATTGTGCTCATGCTGTAACGGACCTAACTTTTGCCTCAGACGTGCAAAACCGGCCGGCGTTGGATCAGGCACGCTCGTCCACGAGCGACTCGGCAAGCAAAGGAATGCAAGATGAAGCTCACAGGAAGATCCGCGCTCGTGACCGGGGCTTCGGGCGGAATCCACAGCCATGGCTGGTGCATGGCGTAGCGCTTCCGCACAAGGAGACGCCCCATGAACGCGCCCTACACGCCCGACCCCGTTCTCGAGGAGCGCCTGTCCAGGAAGCTGCTCGACGTCTTCATCCGCGCCGGCGTGGCCGTTGCCCTGGTGCTGCTCTGTTACCGTATTTTCTCGCCCTTCCTCGGCCTGATGGCGTGGTCGGTGATCCTGGCCGTGACGCTCTACCCGGCACACCAGAAGCTGGCACGCAAGATGGGCGGGAAGCAGGGGCTGGCGGCCACCGTGCTGGTGCTGGTGGGCCTGGCCGTGATCGGCGTGCCCGCCGCCATCCTGATGGGGTCGCTCGGCGATTCGCTGCAAAATTTTGTCGCCGGCGTGCGCGGCGGCACCCTCAAGGTCCCGGCGCCGGCGGCCGGTGTCGCGGACTGGCCGCTGGTCGGCCCCAGGCTCCACGAGATCTGGACCCAGGCCCATGCCGACCTGCCGGCACTCGTGCGCAGCCGGCAGCCCCAGGTGGCCGGGCTCGTGCGCCAGGGGCTCGGGATGGTGGCCGGCATCGCCGGCGGCGCGCTGCTGTTCATGTTCTCGTTCATCGTCGCCGGCATCGTCATGGCCTGGGGCGAGCCGGGGGCACGGGCGATCCGCAACATTTTCAACCGCCTGGTCGGCAACCGGCGCGGCGACGAATTCGCCCTGCTGTCCACGCAGACGATTCGTGCGGTGGCCCTCGGCGTGCTCGGGGTGGCCTTCATCCAGGCCACCGTCCTCGGCATCATCCTGGTGGTGGCCGGCGTCCCCTTCGCCGGCGTTCTCGCCCTGGTGGTGCTGCTGCTCGGGATCGTGCAGGGCCCGGCGATCCTGGTCAGCCTGCCCGTCATCGTCTGGATCTGGTCGAAAGGCGGCTATGAGCCCGGTCCCGCCATCACCTACACCGTCCTGCTGCTCATTGGGGGCATACTCGACAACTTCCTCAAGCCCTTGCTGCTGGGCCGCGGCGTCGATGCGCCGATGCCGGTCGTCCTGCTGGGCGCCCTCGGCGGCCTGGCCACCGGCGGCCTGGTGGGGATGTTCGTCGGCGCCGTCTTCCTGACCCTGGGCTACCGGATATTCATGTCATGGGTCGCGAACAGCCCGGACAGCGTGGCGGCGGCGCCGGAATCGACGACACCGGGGTGAGCCATGCTCCGTGCGCCCATGCAGCGCTGGGGAACGACCGCGCCGGGACTGGCGGCGGCTGTGCTGCCCGCCGTCCTGTTCGCCGCGCTCTTGCCGGGATGCCGCACGGCCGGGCCTGATTTCGTGCGTCCCGGGGCGCCGTCCGCATTGAGGGGCTGGGATGGCGGCTCCCTCGCCCCCCTCTCGGCCGAAGCGCAGGCCCGGCCAGGAAGCGGCGCCAGCCAGGGAAAATATATCAGCGCGTGGTGGCGCAGCTTCAACGACCCGGTACTCGACGCCCTGATCGGCGAGGCCCAGCGCGTCAATCCGAACGTGCGCATCGCCGGCCTGCGCATCATGGAAGCGCGCGCCCAGCTCGGGATCGCCGGCAGCGGTCTCTACCCGCAGGTGCCGCAGGCGACCGGCGAACTGGTGCGGGCAGGATCGAAGCGGGCGGGCGCGCCCGACAGCAGCCTCACCTCGCTCGACCTCGGGATGCGCATCAGCTGGGAGCTCGATTTCTGGGGCAAGTTCAGGCGCAGCATCGAGGCCGCCGACGCCGGCTACCTGGCCAGCATTGCCCAGTACGACGATGTCCAGGTGCTGATGGCCGCCCAGGTCGCTGCTCTATACAGCACGATCCGCACGCTCGAAGTGCGCCTCGCGATCGCCATCCAGAATGCGGCCCTGCTCAAACGCAGCCTGGAGATCACGCAGGGCCTGTTCAAGGGCGGCATCGAATCCGAACTCGATGTGCAGCAGGCCAGGACCCTGTACCTGGGCACGCTGGCGAGCATCCCCCAGTTCGAGGCCAGCCTGCGCCAGGCACAGAACGCCCTGGGCACGCTGCTGGCGCGCGCCCCAGGCCCCCTGCCCGAGATGACGGCGAACGCGAATGCGCTGCGCGACCCGCAGCACGACCCGATCCCGAACGCCCGCCTCGATCTGATCGTGGACCTGCCGGCCGAGATGCTGCGCCGCCGCCCGGACGTGCGGGCGGTGGAAATGCAGATGGCGGCCCAGTCCGCCCTGATCGGCGTCAGCGCCGCCGACCTGTACCCGTCGATCTCGCTGCTCGGCTCCCTTGGCCTGGCCGCAACCTCGGTCAACGGCGCGCCCCGGGTCCTGGACTGGGCCTTGGGGTCGGGCATGGTGTGGAACGTGTTCGACCACGGCCGCCTGACCAACACCGTGCTGCTCCAGGATGCCCGCTTCCAGCAGCTCTACGAACAGTACCAGGACGCGGTGCTGCGGGCGGCGCGCGAAGTCGACGACGCCGCCGCCGGCTTCGCCAGGACCCGCGAGCAGATCGCGCTGCTGGCCGACTCGGTGGCGGCGGCGCGGCGCACGCTCGACCTGGCCACCGTGCAATACCGCGAAGGCCTGACCGATTTCCAGCGCGTCATCGACTCGCAGCGGGTGTTCTTCAGCCAGCAGGACCTCCTGGTCACCAGCCGCGGCAACCTGGCGCAGAACCTGGTCGCGCTCTACAAGGCGATGGGCGGCGGCTGGGAAGGCGGTCGGACCCGGCCCGTGCTCGACGAGGCGACGCGCGCCGCCATGCAGCGGCGCAGCGACTGGAAAGGACTGCTGGACGCACCGCTGCCGGCGCTTGCGCCCGAGGCCGGCCCCGCCCCGCCCCCCTTGCAGCGCCCTCCCGGAGCGGAAAAACCATGAACCAGCAATCGCCCACGCCCGGCCAGGCTCCGCTCCCGCCCCCGCCGCAACCCCAGGCTGCCGGCCCGGCGCCGGCGCCCGCCGCCCCCGAAAAAGGCAAGGGGAGCCGGCGCGGCGCGCTGGTCGTGGTGGCGCTGATCGTCGCCAGCCTGGCCTGGTATTTCGTGGCCGACCGCCTCACGCCCTACACCTCCCAGGCCAGGGTGCAGGCCTTCGTGGTGCCGGTGGCGGGCGAGGTGTCCGGCACCGTGCTCAAGGTCTGCGTCAAGAACAACGACGACGTGCAGGCCGGCCAGCCGCTGTTCGACATCGATCCGGTCCAGTACCGCATCGCCGTGCAGCGCAGCCGGTCGGACTACGAATCGGTGCGCCGCTCGGTGAATGCCTCGGCCGCCGCGGTCGAGGCGGCGCGCGCCGCGCTGCAGGCGGCCAGGGCCGCCAATGTCTACGCCCGGCAGGACGCGGCGCGGCTGGAACAGATTTATGCGCAGGACCCGGGCGCGCTCTCGGTGCGCCGCGTCCAGAATGCGCAGACCAACCGCATCACGGCGCGCAGCCAGGTGAAGGCGGCCGAGGCCGACCTGCTGCGCGCCCAGGAGGCGGCGGGCGACAGCGGCGAGAACAACGCGCAATTGATCAGCGCCCGTTCGGCAGTCGAGAAGGCCGAGCTGGACCTGCGCCGCACCCGCGTGCTGGCGCCCGCCCGCGGCCGCGTGACCGACCTGCGCACCGATGTCGGCCAGTTCCTGCAGGCCGGCGCGCCGGCCATGACCCTGATCGCCGTGCACGACCTCTGGATCAGTGCCGACATGACCGAGAACAACCTGGGCAACATCGTCCCCGGCGCCGAAGCCGCCATCGTCCTCGACGTCTTGCCGGGCAAGGTATTCAAGGGCCGGGTGCGCAGCGTGGGGCGCGGGGTGGGCGCCGGGCAGCAATCGCAGCCGGGCGCCCTGCCCACGATCGACAACAGCCGCGACTGGCTGCGCCAGGCCCAGCGCTTCCCGGTGGCGGTCGAGATCGACCCGGCCGAACGGGCGCAGCTGCGCGCCATGCAGATCGGCGGCCAGGCCGACGTGCTGGTGTACACCGGCGACCATGGCCTGATGAACTGGCTGGGCAGTATCTACATCCGCTTGATGAGCTGGTTCGCCTATGTCTACTGAGCGCGTTCGCATGCACCGGGCCGACAAGGCGGTATTGCGCCTGGCGTGTGGCCTGGGCCTGGCCGTGCTGCTCGCGTATGGCCTGCCGATGTCCCTGTCCTTCGCGGTCTGCGTCATGGCCACCCTGGTGCTGTGCAGGCAGGGGCCGCCGATCCCGCTCGCGAAGGGCGCGCTACTGACCGCCGGCGCCGGCGCGGTGGTGGGCGCGGGCATGCTGATGGTCCCGCTGCTGGAACACTATCCGCTGGCCGGCGTCATGCTGACGGGCGCGATCCTGTATGTCCTGTTCCGGCCGGGCGGGGAGCGCGTCAAACCGGGAACGATGGTGCTGGTGATCGCCATCACCGCGATTCCCGTGGCCGGGGTGGCCGACCAGGCCCTCGCCTCCCAGCTGGCCAAGAGCTTCGCGCTGGGCATCGGTACCGGCATCCTGGTCAGCAGCCTGGCGCACGCCCTGTTTCCTGACCCTCCGGCGCCGCCGCCCGAAGCGCCGCCGCCCGCCGGCACGGCGCCCGACAACTCGAAGGCCCTGCAGGCGACGCTGGTGGTCCTGCCGGTCTTCGTGCTGGCCCTCACCAATCCGTCCTTCTACCTGGCGGCGATCATCAAATCGGTGGGACTGGCCCAGCAGGCCGGCGCCGCCAACGCCGGCAGCGCCGGGCGCCAGCTGGTCGGAGGGACCCTGATGGGCGCCTGGCTCGCGGCGCTGGCCTGGCTCGGGCTGTCGCTGCGGCCGAACCTGATGATGCTGGCGCTGTGGGTCATGCTGGCCGCGCTGTGGTGCGGCGCCAGGCTGTTCGGGGTGAAGCCGACCTCCCAGCCGCCTTCGTTCTGGCTCAATGCCCTGATGACCATGCTGATCCTGGTGGGACCGGCCATCGAGGACAGCGCGGCCGGAAAGCCGGTGCTCCAGGCCAGCGCCATTCGCGTGACCGTGCTGGTCGCCCTGGCGCTCTACGCGTGGGCAACCGTATGGGCCATGGAACGCTCGCGTGCAGCGCGGGCGCGGGCGCGGACGCGAAGTTTTTCCTGATAACGGCTGACCGGCCAACGGCGGGAACTACGCAGGCAACTACGTGTCTGAACATGCAGTCAACGCCAAACGCTCACCTTTATTCACAACCATGAGGTCTGTCATGACGAATTCGAAACGATACAGCAGCAGCCTTGCCGCAGCCGCACTCGTGCTGGCGTCCTCCTGCGCCCAGGCCCAGGACCTGATTCCGCTCCAGCTTCCGGAGCAGACCAACCTGGTGGGCCTTGGCGTCTTCGGCGTGCCAGACTATTACGGATCGTCGAAAAACGAAGCCGTCGCGGCACCGGTGCTACGCTACTCATGGGACGGAACGGGCTATGTGCAGCTGCTTGGCACCGAGCTGTTGCTCAATGTGTCCCCTGTCCCCGAGTGGCGCGCGGGTCCGCTGCTCAGGGTCCGGGGCCGCCGCGACGACGATGTCGACGACGAGGTCGTGAGGCTGATGAGGCCCGTTGCCAGCGCGACGGAGCTGGGGGTCTTCGCGGCTTACCATATGCCCCTCGACCCTTCCCGGCCGCTGCACAAGGTGGTGTTCAGCGCTGACATCGTGGGCAATACGAATAATGTCTACGACGGCGCCAGCGGCAACCTGCGGGTCAACTATTTCCATCCGTTCGACGACAACATGATGGGGCGCCCGCTGCTCGGCACCATCGGCTTCGGCCTGTTCTTTGCGAGCAGCGACTTCAACACCAAGTATTTCGGCGTGACCGGATCCGATGTCGCCCTGTTTCCGGAACTTGGCGGCCAGGAATACCGTCCGAGTCCGAGTGTGACGTCGATCAAGATTCCCTTCAGCCTGACCACGCCCCTGAACAAGGAATGGCTGCTCACTGTTGGCGGCCGCTACGAGGCCCTGCTCGACGATGCGAAGGACAGCCCGGTCGTCGATAGCCGCGGAGACTCCAACCAGTGGGTGTTTGGCGTTGCGGCTTCTTATCAGTTCTAGAAGCAAGCCGACGGCCCGGGCCCTGCGCCCGGGCTGTTTCCGCGCCGGCACCGGCGGCCAGCCTGTGTACAGCTCACTCAGTTAATATCCGGGCGGCGAATCGGTCGGCACGTACACGACACCGCTGCCGGCATAACTGGCTGCGTACCAAGTGGTGCCGCAATAGTAGTGGGCCACACCGTTGACGGAAACGGGGGTGATATTGCACGGCGGCGCGGCGGCGGGCGCGGCAACGACGACGGTGCTCGAAGGCGCCGTGGCCGCTGCCGTGACGGCGCCGCCCACGACTGCCCCGGCCACGAATCCGGCCGCCGCGGAGCCGCTGTCCCAGTCGGACCCGCAGTTGTAGCAACCGCCGCGGTAGTTGTCTTGCATGTTGGTCACCGTGGCGGACCGGGTGCTCTGAATATTCGTAGCTGTGGCCGCACGCGTGTTTTGCGCCTGCAGCCCCGTCGACTGGCGGGAACTCTGGTTCGCGCTCATGCTCTGCTGCCGGCTGGCCTGGTTGCTGCTCATCGTGCTCTGGCGTGCCGCCTGGTTCGCTCCAGCGGCGTCGCGCCCGGCTCCGCGCTGCTGGCCTGCCCGCGCATGTGCACCGCCCGACGAGAAGCCACCGGCCGACGCTACGCCCCCACGGGGAAAACCACCGGCATTGCCGCCGCCACGCTGGGCCGCCGCCTGATCCACCAGGCTGGCCCAACATACCGCCGCGACCACGACCGGCACCGCGCGTTTCCATGATCCTTGCTTCATTACTTGGCTCCTTTCTTCGGCGCAGCCTTTGGCGAGGCTGGCGCCACACGCGCGAGCTGGGCTGCGAACCCCACTTTTTGCAGCCCTTCCGGTGCCCGCACCGCGAACATGGCATCGTAGAGTTCCGGAGCAAGATTCCATTTCGAGAACTCGGCCCAGAACTGCGGCTGGCCTGGCTCATTCTTGTAGGTCAGCACCACGCGCCGCGGCAATGGCTGCGCGCCGTCGGCCACCCAGATCTGGACATCGACCGTATCGGTACGCGCGGCGATGTGGTGCGACGCGGCGCCGCCGATGCTGGTCAGCTCGACATAGTCCACCGACCGCACCCGCTCCTGCAAGTCGGCGGGCAGATTTTCCAGCAGCATCGCCGCGAGCGGCAGGCGCATGCCGAGATCGCGGACGAAATAGACAATCGTCTCGTCCAGGGGGCCCGGCTGCGGCGTCACGGCATATATTTTGCTTGCGTAGTCGACCAGGACAATTTCCTTCCCGCTGAATACGGTCAGCACTTTCGCGCCATCGCTGCGCGTGCCTTCGATGCGCAGGCGATCGGGCCGGTTCACCGTGACCGAGCGCTCCTCCTGGAACTCGATCTTTTGTCCCGAGGGCTGTACCGCGTCGTAGCCCGCGTGCAGGCTGACCCTGAAACGGGGCGCCTTGGCCAGGAATTGCGCCATGTTCATCATGATCGTTCGCGCCTGGGCCTGCCGATCGGTCTCAGACCTGGACGCAGGGGCGGCCGCAGGCGCCGGCGCCTGCGGCGCGGCTGCGCGTAAGCAGGGCGGAGCCGCCACTAGCGCCACGGACAGGGCGATCGCTGCAAGGCGCCATGGTTCGATCGACGATTTCATCAACTGCCTCCTGCTGCTCAGATAGGCCGATGCATCCGCTTGCCCACGCGGTCCCCTTGAGACTTTATCCCTGCGCTGCGAATACTGACTATTGGACCATGGTCGTACGCGAACGCAAGCGAAGCGCCTTCTGCCGCTATCCGGCCCCGAGCCAAAATCGCACTAACGCCCTGCCCCTATACCTCGTAAAATGGCAGGCAACAGAGTGCACGCGATGAAGCGATCGATCACAAGGCTTATTGGCCTCGTCTGCCTGGCGGTCTCGAGCGGATGCGCGACCAGGTTGACGGTAGACGACGGCCGCGCGCTCGATACCCAGCTGCTGTTGGACATGCGCGCCTATGGTGCTGCGGCCAGGGCGCTGCGTCCGGCGATCGTGCGCTCGGCCGAGCTCGGCGATGCAGGCTGCAGCAAGCAATACGAGCTGCCCTTCGAAGCCATGACCTCCTACGGTATCGACGACGACAACACCAGGGTCGCCTGGCTGCGCACGCTCGGGGTCAACGAAAACCTGACCGTGATCGCGGCCGATCCCTCCGCCGGCTTGCGCGTGGGCGACATCGTTGCCGGCATCGATGGCCATGCACGCAGGAACAAGCAAAAGATGGCCGAGGAGCTCATCGAAGCCCGTGACCGCGGCGAACCGTTTGCGCTCAAGCTCGCTTCCGGGAAGAAAGTAAGGGTGACGCCGGTGGAGGTATGCCGGGGCCACGTGCGGGTCGCTGCGCCGTCCGCGCCGGCGACGCAGCGCTACCACTGGCAAGAAACAGTCCATCCACTGGAAGTGTTCCGACAAGCACTGACGGCCGAGGAAGCGCAATGGATCGTCCTGTGGACACAGGGCCTGTCCGAAGAGGGTGGCGCGCGGATGAAGACCTACGCCTTCATGGCCGGCAGCGTCAAGTGGATTGCCGTACTGGCGCTCGGCGCCGGTACCAGCCATGCCGCTTCGGCGGCGCGCGGCGCAACCGCCGCCGGCGCGTCCTCGGCAGGTCCCGTCGCTGCAGTCCAGCTCGCGGGGCAGGCCGCATCCCTCATGGCGCAATCGGCGGCGAACCGGGCCTCCTTGTCCGGGATCAGCCGGGTCGCCGCGGGCGTATTCGACCGCGCCGACAAGTGGGCAGTCGAACACATGCGCAACCTGATCATGGATCCGGGCGCCGGGCTGCGCCTGCACGAGAAGCTCGTTGCCCAAGGCGCGGCCGCCAATGCCTTCCTGTTCGATCCACCGCGGCTGGCGCAGATGCGCGCGCTGGTCAGCAAGCCGGGGCCGGAGGCCCAGGCGCATACGGCGCCGTGAACTTCTGTTCAAACCGCTCAGGTCTGGATGGGCGGCCACCCGACTGCCGCCTGGCTGGCCAGTCTGATGGCATCGGCTTCGCCGGGGGTCGCCAGCCGCAGCGGCGCCACCGTCCGATGCCGGGATGGATGCGCGGCAACCCCGCCCGGTATATCCTCGACCAGCGCACCGACCTCGACCGCAACCGTCTTGCGCACGAGTTCCGCCAGCGAGCCTGCGCCCATCTTTTCCATTGCCCTGGCGCGATGCACCTTGATCGTTTTTTCGGCAATACCGAGATCGGCGGCAATCTGCTTGTTGAGGCGCCCTTCCACGACCTGCAGCAAGACCTGGTGTTCACGCGGCGTGAGCGTGTCCAGGCAACGCTGGATCGAGGCGAGCGCCAGCCGCACCTTGCGCGCATATTCATCCATCGCCAGTGCGCTGCGGACCGCGGCAACGACATCGGCGTCACTAAACGGCTTGACCAGGAAGTCGACCGCCCCCGCCTTCATCGCCTGCACGCTGGTGCTGACATCGCCGCGGCCGGTCATGAAGACGATGAAGCGCTCGCTGTCGGCCTCGAGCAGGGCGCGCTGGAGGCCGAGCCCGCCGAGGCCCGGCAAGCCGATGTCGACCACCGCGCAACCGGGCGCCAGCGGATCATGGGCGCGCAGGAATTCGTCCGCGGTTCCGAAGGCCTGTACGGTCATCGCTTCGGCCTGGAGCAGGCGGGACAATGCCTGCTTCTCCAGTTGGTCGTCGTCGACCAGGTACACCACCGGTTCAGCATCCATATTGAGCCTCCGGACATAGGCGCGAGATGCGCGGCTTCGCGCCCGGGAGCCGGCCGCGATCATGTGTTTTTCCTCCAGTCAGAACCCGATAGTGCCGCCTGTGAGGCCAGTCGAACCAGGCCCCGCGGCATCCGATGAAACCGATACCACGCGAGAGTAGGACGCTGCCGCAGGAACGAAGTTCCGTTTCCCTGCACGCCATGGAATAGAATACGGCCATGCAAACTTCATCACTTTCTTCCTGATGGCTCGAATTACTTTGGTAGTGGCAATCGACAGCCGGCGCGGCATCGGCATCGGCAACCGTCTCCCCTGGCACCTGCCGGAAGACCTGGCCCATTTCAAGCGCGTCACGCTCGGCCAGCCGATCATCATGGGCCGCAAGACCTTCGACTCGATCGGCAGGCCCTTGCCGGGCCGGCGCAATATCGTCGTGACCCGCAACGCCGGCTGGCGCCACGACGGCGTCGATGCCGTCACCTCGCTGGAAGCGGCCCTGGCCCTGGTGGGCGACGAGCCCGCCAGCATCATCGGCGGCGCCCAGATCTTTGCCACTTCGATGGACCTGGCGCAGCGCATGATC
Source organism: Massilia sp. FBCC-B171 (assembly GCF_059134155.1). Taxonomy (NCBI): domain Bacteria; kingdom Pseudomonadati; phylum Pseudomonadota; class Betaproteobacteria; order Burkholderiales; family Oxalobacteraceae; genus Massilia; species Massilia sp. FBCC-B171. The sequence goes on from NZ_CP101443.1 coordinate 3,043,219, forward strand.
GTCACCGAGATCGCCCACAGCTTCGACTGCGACACCTTCTTCCCGCCGATCGACCCCGCGCTGTGGACCGAGCGCGCGCGCGACGTGCACCATTCGGACGCCAACGGCTATGATTACGCCTTCGTGACCTATGAGCGGCGGGACCGCGCCGCATGAGCGGGCCTGCGTCACAATTGCCGCTGAGTTAGTGCCTGCGCCACTGATGTGCGACGCCCAGCGCCGCTACCCGTTAAGCTGGTAGCCAAGCTGGTAAAAAAAGCTACACCGGACAGCAGATTTTCTGCGAAAATCCGCTTCTTATTTTTCGGTGCCGTGCGAGGCGGGCCGCCCAACCCCGGGCGCGCCTGCCCCCACGGCGCTTCGCATTGGAGCTGTCAATGAAATTTCGTTTCCCCATCATCATTATCGACGAGGACTTCCGGTCCGAGAACACGTCCGGCCTGGGCATCCGCGCCCTCGCCGCCGCGATGGAAAAGGAAGGCATGGAAGTGCTGGGCCTGACCAGCTACGGCGACATGTCGTCTTTCGCGCAGCAGCAGTCGCGCGCCTCGGCCTTCGTCCTGTCGATCGACGATGAGGAATTCGGCGCTGGCTCGCTCGAGGAAACCGACCATGCGCTGACGCGCCTGCGCGCCTTCGTCGAGGAAATCCGCCACAAGAATTCGAACATCCCGATCTATATCTACGGCGAGACGCGCACCAGCCGCCACATCCCGAACGACATCCTGAAGGAGCTGCACGGCTTCATTCACATGTTCGAGGACACCCCGGAATTCGTCGCGCGCCACATCATCCGCGAAGCGAAAGCCTACCTGGACAGCCTGGCGCCGCCCTTCTTCCGCGCGCTGGTCAACTACGCCTACGACGGTTCCTACTCCTGGCACTGCCCTGGCCACTCGGGCGGCGTCGCCTTCCTGAAGAGCCCGGTGGGCCAGATGTTCCACCAGTTCTTCGGCGAGAACATGCTGCGCGCCGACGTCTGCAACGCGGTCGAGGAACTCGGCCAGCTGCTCGACCATACCGGCCCGGTCGCCAAGTCCGAGCGCAATGCCGCGCGCATCTACGGCGCCGACCACTGCTATTTCGTCACCAACGGCACCTCGACCTCGAACAAGATGGTCTGGCACTCGACCGTCGCCCCGGGCGACATCGTGGTGGTGGACCGCAACTGCCACAAGTCGATCCTGCACTCGATCATCATGTGCGGCGCAATCCCCGTGTTCCTGATGCCGACCCGGAACAACCTCGGCATCATCGGCCCGATCCCGCTGGAAGAGTTCACGGAAGAATCGATCGCCCGCAAGATCGAAGCCAACCCGTTCGCGCGCGAAGCCAAGGACAAGAAGCCGCGCATCCTGACGATTACCCAGTCGACCTACGACGGCGTGGTCTACAACGTCGAGACCCTGCGCGAGATGTTGGACGGGAAGATCGAAACCCTGCACTTCGACGAAGCCTGGCTGCCGCACGCGACCTTCCACGACTTCTACAAGAACATGCACGCGATCGGCCGCGACCGCCCGCGCGCCAAGCAGTCGATGATCTTCTCGACCCAGTCGACCCACAAGCTGCTCGCCGGCCTGTCGCAGGCTTCGCAAGTGCTGGTGCGCGAATCGGAATCGGTGAAACTCGACCAGGACGCCTTCAACGAAGCCTTCCTGATGCACACCTCGACCTCGCCCCAGTACTCGATCATCGCCTCCTGCGACGTGGCGGCGGCCATGATGGAAGCGCCGGGCGGCACCGCCCTGGTGGAGGAATCGATCCTGGAAGCGCTCGACTTCCGCCGCGCCATGAAGAAGGTCGACGCCGAATTCGGCAACGACTGGTGGTTCAAGGTCTGGGGCCCGGATAACCTGTGCGAAGAAGGCATCGGCACCCAGGACGACTGGATGATCCGCGCCGAGGACGACTGGCACGGCTTCGGCAAGCTCGCGCCGGGCTTCAACATGCTCGACCCGATCAAGGCAACTGTCGTCACGCCGGGCCTTTCGCTCGACGGCAAGTTCGGCGAGAGCGGCATCCCGGCCTCGATCGTCACCAAATACCTGGCCGAACACGGCGTGATCATCGAGAAGTGCGGGCTGTACTCGTTCTTCATCATGTTCACGATCGGGATCACCAAGGGCCGCTGGAACACGCTGGTCACGGCGCTGCAGCAGTTCAAGGACGACTACGACCGCAACAAGCAGATGTGGCAGGTGATGCCGAAGTTCGCCGCCGCCAACCCGCGTTACGAGACCAGCGGCCTGCGCGACCTGTGCACGCAGATCCACACCTTCTACAAGCAGTACGACGTGGCGCGCCTGACGACCGAGATGTATCTGTCGGACATGGTCCCGGCCATGAAGCCGTCGGACGCATTCGCCAAGATGGCGCGCCGCGACATCGAGCGCGTGGCGATCGAAGACCTGGAAGGCCGCACCACCGCGATCCTGCTGACGCCTTACCCGCCGGGCATTCCGCTCCTGATCCCGGGCGAGCGCTTCAACAAGATCATCGTCGACTACCTGCGCTTCGCACGCGACTTCAACGAGCGCTTCCCGGGCTTCGAGACCGACGTGCACGGGCTGGTCAAGCGCGAAGTCAATGGCAAGCGCGATTACTTCGTCGATTGCGTGAAGCTGGACTGATTGTTCTGAAGTCTTGATGTGAGAAGAGGAGCCGATGGCTCCTCTTCTTTTGCGTATCGCGCTACGTGCGAACTGACCCGTAGGCTGGGCGGGTTCCCCGCCCACCCTACGGGTATGCCGGATACCATACAAGCGACGCGATCTAGCGACGCTTCAGCTCCACGATAGCCGCCGGCACTACGGCTGGCGACGCATTCATCTCGGCCCTCGCCTGCACGATCACACTGCGCGCGGCCGTCAGCCCGAGCACACCCATCACGCCGGCGACGAACAAATCCGGCAAGCCGCTGCCTGATTTCCACACGCCCAGCGCCGCCAGCATGACGGCGATATTGCCGATCGCGTCATTGCGCGTGCAGAGCCAGACCGAGCGCATGTTCGAGTCCCCGTTGCGGTAAGCGAACAGCAGCGCCGCCACCAGGCCGTTGGCCGCCAGCGCGGCAACGCCGATCGCGCCCATTGTCGTCGCGGCGGGAACGGTGCCGGCGGCCAGGTGCCAGAGCGCCGTGCCGATCACGAACACGCCGTAGGCGCCCATGGTCGCGCCCTTCACCAGCGCGGTGCGCGAACGCCAGACCGGCGCCATGCCGAGCACGAACAGGGAGATGCCGTAGTTGGCGGCGTCGCCGAAGAAGTCGACCGCGTCGGCCAGCAGCGAGACCGAACCCGAAGCCCAGCCGCCAACGAGCTCGACGCCGAACATGAGGGCGTTGACGACCAGCGCGATCCAGAGGATGCGCCGGTACGCCGGGTCGACCGGCGGCTTGTCGGGTGAACAGCCGCCGCTGCAGCAATCGGCCATCGCCGGCCCTTCTAATATGATACAAATTCAGGGGCATACCCCTGAAAACTGTATCAGGTTTTCGGCAGCGTCACGCCAACCTGGCCCTGGTACTTGCCGCCGCGGTCCTTGTACGAGGTTTCGCAGACTTCGTCGGACTCGAAGAACAGCACCTGGGCGCAGCCTTCGCCGGCGTAGATCTTGGCCGGCAGCGGCGTCGTGTTCGAGAACTCGAGCGTCACATAGCCTTCCCATTCGGGTTCGAAGGGCGTGACGTTGACGATGATGCCGCAGCGCGCATAGGTCGACTTGCCGAGGCAGACGGTGAGGACATTGCGCGGGATGCGGAAGTATTCGATGGTGCGCGCCAGCGCGAACGAATTCGGCGGAATGATGCAGACATCGCTTTTGATGTCGACGAAGGAGTTCGAATCGAAGTTCTTCGGATCGACGATGGTGCTGTTGATGTTGGTGAAGATCTTGAATTCGTCGGCGCAGCGGATATCGTAGCCGTACGAGGAAGTGCCCCAGGAGATGATGCGGCGGCCGTCTTCTTCGCGGACCTGGTTGGGGGAAAAGGGCTCGATCATGCCGGTTTCCTCGGCCATGCGGCGGATCCATTTATCGCTCTTGATTGCCATGCTGGGTTCTTTCAGGATTGCTTGGAATCCCACGATTTTACGCGAAAAGCGGAGCCGGGTCGTGGTCAGCCTTGTCCTTCCGCCAGCATTGCTTTCCTTTCAAGGGGCGTACCGAGCAGGCGCTGGATCATCTCGTGCGTGAGCTGGGCGGCGCGCTTGGGGTGCTCCAGCGGGTACAGGTGGCCGCCTTCGGTCATGACGAAATGTTCGCCGACGAGCTTGCGGGTCGAGGCCAGGCCGGCCTGGCGCAGCTCTTCCGAGTTGTTCGCGCCGATGAAGCCCACCGGCACCGGAAAGTCATGGCGGATCACCTCGCCCATGTGGTGCGGCAGCGAGTTGTAGATGGCCGTCTCGACGTCGCGGTCGAAACGCAGCTGCACGCCGTCCGGGTGCGGTTTCAGGCCGACGTCGAGATAGTCGTCCAGCACGCCCGGCGCCCAGGCCGCGAAGATATCCTTCGACATGAAGTGGTCGTGGGCGGCGGCGCGGCTGGGCCAGACATTGCGGCGGCGCTCGGAAAAGCGCGCCGGCGAAAAGCGCGAGCCCTTGCCGAGCAGCTTGACGAGGCGCCAGGCCAGCGCTCGCCAGCCGGCCACCACCGGGGAATCGAGCATGACCACGCAGCGCGCCAGTTCGGGACGGCGCGCGGCCACCATCGTGCTGAGCATGCCGCCGAGCGAATGGCCGACCAGGATCGCCGGACGGCCATGGCGTTCGATGTCGGCGATCAGTTCGTCCACCAGGCCGCTCCAGCCGTCGCCCACCGCGAAGTCCGGATGGTGCCCGACCATGTCGGTCATGTGGACCTCGTAATGCGCACGCAGGCCGTCGAGCAGCTTGCGGTAGGTCCCGGACGGGAAGCTGTTACCGTGACAGAAGTGCAGCAGGGGCTTGGTCATCTAGCAAGGGGCTTTCGATAGGAAGTCCCGATTGTAATGTGACTAACCTGTGCGCGAGCTTCCTTTAGAGGGAAACACCTACAGTCAGTGCCGCCACATAGCCGTTGACCATGTCGCCGCTCATGCTCGCCATCTGCAGCGCCGTGCCGTCGCTGAAGACGTTATCAAGGGCGAAGCTGATGCGCGCCAGGTTGTGCACCGAGGCGCCATAGCCGGTCGCCGTGTAGACCTCGTTGCAGGTGGCCAGCGGGAAGGCGAACTGCGAGGTCTTGATGCGGTTGGTGGCACTGCCGGCCTTGGCGAGCGTCGGATACACCTCGAAGTGCACGTGCGGCATGCGCCCGTCGTAGCAGCCCGGGAAGATGGTCGTGAAGCTCACATAGCCGTCCGCATCGGCTTCCTGCACCCCGCGCAGGTAATTCTCGCCGCTGATGGCGCTCGAATACATCGAGTAGTTGCCGTCGCGGTCGCAGTGCCAGAGGTAGACCGTGGCCCCGGCCGCGCCGGCGCAGCTGTCGGCCACGTTCACGATCCTGAGCTTGATTACCAAGGCCACGCCCATCGCCACGCCGGAAGCGCCGGCCACGCTCCAGCGGATGTCCGCCCGGTTGATGCCCGAGAGGGTCAGCGCATTGGCGACTTTCCCGTTGCTGGCATTGGTGCCGTCGGCCGGATACGGGCCGCCGGTCTCCTCGGGGATGATCGAGCAGGCAAGCGTGCTTGCCGTGGTCGTGGTGCTTGCCGGCGCCGTGCCGGCGGCAGTGGTGCCGGTGCCAGCACTAGCGTCGGTACCGCCGCCGCAGCCGTAGAGCGGCACCGCGGCGGCGCCCGCGAACAGCCAGCGCAGGCTCCGGCGGCGGCTGGTGCGCGCACCGAGCAGTTTGTCGAGGTCGGCCTGCAGGCCGCCGTGATGCTGATCGTCGTGGATGGCGTTCATGCGTCCTCCTGCGCTCATTGACCTGGCTTGCGCTCGGCCTGGAGCTGGGCGCGCTGCTGCGGCGCCTGGGCATGCAGGATGGCGAACAGGCGGTCTTGCTGGGCTTCGCTCAGGTCGATCCCGTGCAGGAAGGGGAAGCCCCGCTTGTTGCCGCCGTGGCGGGGGCCGTGGCCGCCCTTGCCCGCCCGCTCGCCCGGCGGCGCCGTCATCGGGTCGGCGAAGGCGCCTGGCGTGGCGATGAAAGCGGCGGCGGCGAGCAGCGTGGCGGTGATGCGAAATGGCTTCATGGTGGCTCCCTGGCAGTAGCTGAAAGACGCCATTCTGGTGCTGCGCCCTGTAAAACGCCGTAAAGCCGGCGTAAAACCGCGTAAGGGCCGCGTTGTAAAGAACGGTAAATGCTGCGCCCCGTCGCGCCCCGAGCGGGCTGCCTTTGTTATCATCGCCCGCATGAATAATGTCCTGCTGATCGACGACGACACCGAGCTTGTCGCCATGTTTACCGAATACCTGGAGCAGGAAGGCTTCGCCGTGTCCTGCGCCCACGACGGCGCCAGCGGCGCACGCGAAGCCCTGAGCGGACGCCATGCGATCGCGGTGCTCGACGTAATGATGCCGGCCCTGAACGGCATCGACACGCTGCGCCGCATCCGCGCCGGCAGCAAGATCCCGGTCCTGATGCTGACCGGGCGCGGCGACGACGCCGACCGCATCCTGGGCCTGGAACTGGGCGCCGACGATTACGTCACCAAGCCTTGTACCCCGCGCGAACTGACCGCACGCGTGCGCGCCATCCTGCGCCGCATCCACGACACCCAGCCCGACGCCAACGCCGGCGTCACGCTCACGGTGGGTAAACTCACCGTGCTGCCCGAGCAGCGCCGCGCCACCTGGGACGGCGCCAACCTCGAACTGACCAGCACCGAATTCAACCTGCTGGAAGTGCTGGCGCGCCATGCGGGCCGGCCGGTGAGCAAGAACGAACTGTCGGAACAGGGCCTGGGCCGCCCGCTGGCGCGCTTCGACCGGAATATCGACGTTCATCTCAGCAGCCTGCGCCACAAGCTCGGTACGCTCGACGACGGCCGCTCGCCGCTGCAGACCGTCTACCGGCTCGGCTACCAGCTGCTGCGCGTGTGAGCATGGCCACCACGCTCGGGCGCCCCGCGGGGCGGCTCTTCTGGAAGTTCTTCCTCTCGATCCTGCTGGCCCAGGTCGCGGCGGCCGTCGGCATCGGCAGCTATTTCTGGCTGCGCGAACAGGCGCGTTTGTCGAGCACGATCACCAGCATCGAGACCGGGCCGCCGGTCGGCTTCATGCTCGATTCGGCCTCGGTCGCCCTGAAGTACGGCGGGCTGCCGGCGCTGCGCGAACTGGTCGGGCAGATGAAACGGCATACCGTGTACGTGATCGACCGCCAGGGGCGCGACCTGCTCGGGCGCGACGTGAAACCCGCCATCCTGGCGCAGGCCCGCCGCGAACTCGGAGAGGACCGTCCGTTCCAGCCGGTGCGCGAATTGGTCGCCCCCGATGGCCAGCGGCTGCTCGCTTTCGTGCCGCGCCATCTGCATCCGGGCTCGGCACGCCATGACCTGGGGCGCGTTGGTGCGGCACCGGATCGCGCGGGTCCACAAGCGCCCGTGGCCGGAGTGTCCGGCCCGGGTCCCAGGCCCGACGGCCCGGGTTTCACACGCGGCGACGGCCCGCGCGGCCCCTTTGGCCCCGGCTGGCAGTTGAACAAGCCGATCCCGCTGCTGGCCAGCGTCATCGTCAGCCTGCTGTTCGCGCTGCTCCTGGCCTGGTATTTTTCGCGTCCGATCCGCGCCCTGCGCAATGCCTTCGAGGCCGCCGCCGGCGACCTGGCGCCGCGCTTCGCCCACAAGAAAAGCAGCGGCGGCGACGAACTGAACGACCTGGGACGCGATTTCGACCGCATGAGCGGCCGCCTGCGCGCGCTGATGGACGGCCAGCGCCGCCTGCTGCACGACGTCTCGCACGAACTGCGCTCGCCGCTGGCGCGCCTGCAGGCAGCCATCGGCCTGGCGCACCAGCAGCCGGACAAGATCGCCACCTCCCTCGAACGCATCGAGCGCGAGAGCGTGCGCATGGATAAACTGGTCGGCGAATTGCTGACCCTCTCGCGCCTGGAAGCAGACACTAACATCCCGAAGAACGAGCTGGTCGACATGCAGGAACTGGTCGACGGCATCGCGTCGGACGTTCGCTTCGAAGCGGGCCCGGATGGGCCGGTAATCGAGGTCGCGATCGAGGGCGATCCGCAGGTGGCCGTGCGCGGCGCGCCCGACCTGCTCTGGAGCGCCATCGAGAACGTGGTGCGCAACGCCGTCAAGCATGGCGACGCGGGCGGCGTGGTCGACATCAAACTCGGTGCGGATGCGCAGTACGTGCACGTCGACGTGCTGGACCGCGGCCCCGGCATCGCGCCGGCCGATTTGCCGACCATCTTCCAGCCCTTCTTCCGCTCGAACCCGTCGACCAACAATTCGACGGCCATGGCCTGGGCCTGGCGATCGCCGAGCGCGTCGTGCACGCGCACGGCGGTACGATCCGGGCGATGAACCGCGCGGGTGGCGGGCTGCAGGTGGCGATCGTACTGCCGCTGGCATCTTAAGGTTCGTACCAGTAGCGCGGGTTGTCGCGCCGGTATTCGTGTACGCCGATCGCGGCGCCGAAGTCGAAGCGGATGGCGCCCGATTCGTCGGTACGCAGGCGCAGGATGTTCTGCTCGCCATAGCGCTCGAACACCTCTTGTTTGGGATGCTTGTAACGATTCCGGTGCCCTACCTGGAACACGCCGATCAAGGGTTTCACGGCGTCGAGGAAGGCCGGCGTCGACGAGGTGCCGCTGCCGTGATGCGGGGCCAGCAGGACGTCCGCGCGCAGCAGCGCCGGCGACGCGCTTACCAGCGCCGCCTCCTGCGCCGCTTCGATGTCGGCCGCCAGCAGGATCGCCCTTCCCTGCGCCGACACGCGCAAGGTGCAGCTGCGCGCGTTGGCTTTCAATCCCGCGTCTTCATAGCTGGCCCTTGTCGGCTGCAGCATCTCGAAGAGGACGCCGTCCCATTCCCAGCGCTGTCCGCTGCTGCAGCGCGTGTGCTGCTTCGCCGCCTTGACGACCCGGTGTCCCTCGCCCAGCGAACTGGAAACACGGTCGACCGGCAGCGCTGCGAGCAGGGTCAGCGCGCCGCCGACGTGATCGAGGTCGCTGTGCGAGACGACCAGGGTGTCGAGCCTGCGGATGCCGCGCGCCCGCAGGTAAGGCAGCAGGATGCGGCTGCCCGCGTCCTGGCCGGGCGCGTACTGCGGGCCGGTATCGTAGAGCAGCCGGTGTCCCGCCGTTTCCACCAGCAGCGCCATGCCCTGGCCGACATCGAAGGCGGTAACGGTGAAACTGCCCGGCTGTGGCTGCGCCGGCTGCAGCAGGAATAATGGCAGCCATGCCGCCGCACCCGCCCAGCGATGCGGCCAGCCGCGCGGCGCCAGCATCCAAGCGGTGCCCAGCAGCGCCAGCGCGAACAGGAACAACGGCGGCGCCGGCGCGCTCCAGACGGCCAGCGGCAGGGCGGCCAGCCAATCGAGCAGGCCCGCCAGCGACGCCAGCGCGAAATGGGCGCTCCACAGCACCGGTGCGGCCAGGGGCGCCGGCAGCAGGCTGCCCACCAGGGCAAGCGGCGTGACGACAAAACTCACCACGGGAATCGCGACTGCATTCGCGAGCGGACCCACCAGCGACACCTGCGAGAACAGCAGCAGCGTCAGGGGCACCAGCCCGAGCGTGACCGCATATTGGGTGCGCGCGGCCAGGCGCAGCGCGGCACGCCAGCCGCGCGCCGCGCCGCCGATGCGGCCCAGGCCCACGTACAAAATCACGCCCACGGCGCCGAAAGACAGCCAGAAGCCCGGCCACAACACCGCCCAGGGATCGATCAGCACCACCAGCCCGAGCGCCAGGCACAGGATGTGCGACACGTTCGTGGCGCGCCCCATCCACAGGGCCGCCGCGACCACGGCCAGCATGTAGAGCGTGCGCTGGGCCGGCACGCCAAAGCCGGCCAGCAGCACGTACAGCAGCGCCGCGAGCGCCCCGCTCAGCGCGGCCACCTTTTGCGCCGGCAGGATCAAGGGCAGCTGGGCGCCGGTGAAGAAGGAGCGGCGCCACAGCCAGGACATCGCCAGCGCCGCAAGCCCGGCCACCATCGTGATGTGCAGTCCGGAGATGGCGACCAGGTGGCTGACGCCCGTGCGGTTGAATACGTCCCAGTCCGGCTGCTCGATGCCGCGCTGGTCACCGACCACCAGCGCGACGATGACCCCGGCATAAGCTTGGCCGGCCAGCGCATCGAGGATGCGGGTGCGCAGGATATCGCGGCTGCGTTCGACCACATGACCCGGCTTGAGGACAAAATCGTCCAGTTGCCGGTTGCCCGGTGCCGAGCGCACATAGCCGGTCGCGCGGATGCCCTGCCCCAACAGCCAGGCTTCGTAGTCGAAGCCATGCGGATTGGCGTTGCCGTGCGGGCGTTGCAGGCGTACGGTCAAGCGCCAGCGCTGCCCGGGACGCAGCTGGAGCTGCTCGTCTTCGCCGCGGTACCAGGACAGCGCCAGCGTCGGCGGCACCCGCGCCGCGCCGGTGAGCACCCGCTCGACCGAGAACTGGAAGCGCAGGCCCTGGCCGAAGTCATGGGGCAGCTTGGCGACCGTACCGACGATCTCGATGTCGCGGCCTTCGTCTTGCTTTGCCAGCTGGGTCCCGAGGGCCAGGTGGGCGAGGCAGGCGGCCCAGCAGAAGCCGGTCAAGGCGCCGGCGACCAGGCCGCGCAGCGGCCCGCGCCTGGCCGCCATCAGCGCGAGTGCTGCGAACAGGCAGGCTGCGATCAGCCAGGCGCCGGGCAGCGCGCCGCGGGTTTGCAGGAAAGCGGCGCCGGCGACGAAGCCGAGGATGGTGGAGCGCATCGTGCGCTGGCTGATGGAAGCGGGACTGTCAGGACTCGGGCTGGCGCAGTGTCGACGCCGGCCCGATGGCGGGCGACACAGCGGGTACGACCTTTGCCGGTTCGGGTGTATGAAAGCGTATGCTGGACGAGATGGTGTCCCACAAGGCGACCGCCGCCTTTTGCGACAACGATGACGAGACTGGTTCGCCCACGGCGTGTCCAGTTTCCATCGTCAAAGTAAAGCTAGGGATCAGTACGTTGTCAGCCGTTCCGGGAACTTCCCACCGAAAATGCTGGACAAAAACATTATTGAGCCGGTCGAACTCATCCACCACCTCCTCGCCAGCAATGCCGGCGATCGTTCTCGGCGCTGCACGCAGCCGGAACAGCCCGTGCTCTTCTGCATGCGACCGGCTCGTGTACCCTTCGGCAATTCTGGCAAGTAGCCCCGGGCCTTGGGGCCTCGCGCCAGCCATGACATCTAGCCGGAAATCGATATCGGGGTGCGTCGGAAATTCAGCATGCATCATGAGTCGTTCGTTCTGATCGGCAGTGAGCGGGTCACGCAACCACGCGTGGTATACACAATATCCTGGCCCCGTGGGCGGACGATCGCCGCGGTTTGGCACCAACTTGGCGAGCAGACGGGGCAGGTTTTCGATCAGGTCAGGGTCGTATTTGTCTGCCACTACTTCGAAGCTCATGCCTTCCGCATGGACCAGCGCCTCGACTGCAATACCTTCGAAGCGGTAGTTTTCGAGTTCAGGGCCCCTCAATCGCGTGCCTTCCTTGACTGTCCGGCCGTGTACAAACATCTTGCCGACTACCCCGTTCTCTGTTTTTACATGCCTGACCGATTCGAGGTGATTTTCCCCTCCGAGCCGGTCCGGGGTATCGCGTAGACGAGCCTCCCGCTGGATGAGCCGGGCCCGGAAGTCCGCCTCCGGCTCTTCGAAGGACACAATATGAAACCCATCGATACGCATCTCACGCAATTCGACCTTCGCCTCTTCGGGCAAGTCGATCAAGAACCTGCCAACGCATATCGTTCTCATTTTTCTGGTCATTCGTGCAAGCTCACCTTGGTCCCGGCCCTCAATTTCAAGTCGCTCCCGGCGCGTCACTTGGGCATCCCACATTCGGTCCGACGCCAGGCCGGCCACACTGGCGACCGCAATGATGCAGGCGAATTTCGCGATTTCTCCACCGGTCGGGCGCTTCAACTCGATTCCCCAGTGTCGGCACTGCCCGCCTGGAACGGAGCCTCCCCAAGCCTTACCAGCCGCCACGCTCCGCGGCGCTCGATTGTCGTCGCGGCGTTCGCCGAACGGCCGAAGGCATCAGGCGGCACAGCGAAGGTTGCCGACGGCAGCAAACTCCCTCGCGCGAACCAGCGCGTGCCATCGAGCGCACGGGGATCTTCGCAATGCCACCAGCCGCTGGCAGGACAGGGAATCCCTGTGGCCGCAAAGCTGCCGACGGGTACGCCCTGCTGCTCCATGATGCTGGGACCAGCACCGGTCGTCGTGATACTGGCCGCCGCGGCGGGCGTCGCCTGCGCCAGCGGCACCTGCGCAGGCACGCGCTTGCGGTTCCGCTTGTCGACCAGCTTCCACGAGGTCTGGGTCTGCGATTCAAAACTCGGCTGCACGCCCCTGAGCTTTTCCCACAGGGTCTGCGGCGGCAGCAACAGCGCCTGCGGCATGCGCTCGCCCTTCTTGATGTACTGGCGCTGCCCACCCAGTACGCCGACGCCGTTTCCGCCAGCGCTGCAGGACCACCAGCCGCTTTCGGGGCAGCGGTCGCCGGCCCAGGCGTAGGTGCCGAGCGGCGTCGGCGACGGTTCGACGACGACAGGTTTGGGCGGTTCTGCAGGGCGCAACCGGATGCTGGAAGAAATTTTGTCCCACAGCGCCATGGCGGCGTCTTCCGACATGGAAGTAGGAACCGGTCCATTGTCGCCTTCGCCGGTCGTCATTTTGAAAACAAAGTGCGGAACGAAAACGTTGCCTTGGGTTCCGTTAACCTCCCACCAGAAAGAATAACCGACGGTATCATTCATCTCGGTGACACGCTTGACCAGTTCATCGCCGGTGATGCCGCCAATCGTTCGCGGTGCTGCGCGCAAACTCGATATGCGCCACCGTTCGGCCAGTGTCGATATTGTCTGCGTGGCCGCCGACCTCTCGAGCAAGCTTTGCTTGTCGGGCTTGTTCCCGGCGGCCAGAATGGTCAGGAACTCGAAATCCGGGTGGCTCGGCAACTGGGCGGACATCATGATTTCTTCGCCCTGGTCAGCGGTCAGCGGATCGCGGAACCAGGCGCGATCGATGCAGAAGCCTGATTCCGTCGGGATTTTGTTGTGGGGGTTCGGCACCAGCTTGGCGACCAGCCTGGGCAAGTTTTCGATCAGGCTGGGTTCGTAATCGCCTGCCGACAGATCGAAGCTCACGCCCTGCCCATGCACCAGGGCTTCGATCGCAACACCTTCATATCGGTAGCGTTCCAGTTCCAAGCCCCTTGCTTGGGTGCCTTCCATCACCGTCCGGCTGTGGACGAATATCTTGCCGAGGACGCCGTTGTCCGTCTTTACTTCCGTCACCGACTCAAGGTTTTTTTTGCCGCCCAGCCGGTCCGGCTTGGCCAGCAGTTCCGCCTCGCGCTGTGCAAGGCGGATTCGAAAAGCGGCCTCCGGCTCGTCGAAGGACGAGATGTCGAAGCCGTCGATACGTGGCCCCCGCAGCTCAAGGCGCGTCTCTTGCGGCAGGTCGATCAAGAACCTGCCGATGCACAATGTCATCATTTTCTGGGTCATGCGCGCCACCTTGTCGTTATCCCGCTGCGCCACAGCGCGCTGTTTTACTTCGCCGACGGCCCAGGCGCTCGCAAGTGAGGCAATGACAACGCCGGCCAGCAGCAGCGCCAGCCCTCGCCGCCGCCAGGGCTTCACGGCATCTCCTGAACAATCTTTACCACCAGGCGCAGCGTCAGCATGAGCATGTCGGAGTGCTTGTACGAGCCCTGGTGGTCGTAGCCCTGGGTCGCGAACACCTGCCTGACCTTGCCCCGCGGCCCCGTGCCCGATTGGTGCGGGACCGTGCCGTCGCCGCGGGCGTCCTGCTGCTCGAGCGCGAACAGCAGGTCCGCCTTGCCTTCCACGCGCACGCGCCGCTGGCCCAGCTCCGTGTGGCCGAGGAAGCCGGCTGCGCCGACGTTGATCGCCGTGACGACGGTCGCCGCCCCCGACTGCTGCCAGGCGACCCAGCGTACCTGGCCGTATGCGCGCTTGTGCTGATCGTCGCCGTAGAACGCATAGGTATTTGGGTGGTAGTAGTCGCCCAGGGATCGGTGAAATCGCTCGGCTGTCTCAATTGCTTCTTTGATTGCTTTTTCCACCCCACCCGGTTTCTTTTTGTATTTGCCAGCGGGATCAGCCAATGCCGGATTGATCAGCCGATACCAGGAATTCACGTCGCGGTAAAGGTCGTAGGGGTTCGGCGCCCTGCTGCTCGGAAGGTGCAGACAGTCACGCGTTGCCGGGCCGTGGCCCGCGACATTGGTGTGCCCGCCACTGCTTGCCGGCGGTGTTGCGACGCCCGTCATGACGCGGACATGCAGCCATGGCCCGGGATACTGATGATTCGGCAGGAGTTCCAGCGCCCCTGGCGAAGTCGACAGCACAGGCGTGGTCTTCTCGGTCGTTTCGCCCAGGATCAGCGCCAATCTAGAGGCTGCCAGGTCGTCGAGCGGGCCGTTGTCCGGACTCGAACTTTCGGTACCGCAGGCCAGGCGGCGATAGGCCGCCGGCGCACCCAGCGCCGGCATGACGCCGTGAATGACGCCAGCGATCTTGTCTGGAATGCGCCTGGCGCAGGTGCGCGCGACCAGGCCTCCCATCGAATGCGTAACCAGGATCACCCGGTCGCAGCGCCGTTTCGCCCCAGCCCAGAAGGCGATAATTTCAAGGATGCGCTGCTCGAGCCTGTGCGACGACAGTTCGCAATCGTCGAGCCAGTTGTAGCCGACGGCGTACACCGGATAATTGTACTGCGCATGTTTTTTAAGATGGGCCAGGGTCAGCGGCTCGAATTCGCGCAGCCCCCAATTCGCCGGCGGGCAGGCCATCACGTCCTGCCAGTGCTTGCGGGGGACGCTGCCCTTACCTTGGTAGTCGGGCTCGAAGGTATGGTTCAGGCGTATCTCCAGCGCGTCCAGCAAGGCGCCGTACGAGTCGGCATGGACTTCGCCCCACCCGCGGGCGCGCGCCTCGGCCGACGTGAGGACATAGCCGTAGGTGGCGTCCTCCAGCATGACGGCGCCGCGATCGTCGACCTCCAGCGTCGGACCATCAAACAGTCTCTGGCGGTCTGCCGGCGAAACAGTCTTCCATTGATCTGAAGCGTTCAGTCCTTCCTTCATGCCATTCGGCGGACGCCACACCACGCCGCCGGACGCGACCTTCGCGTTCTTCTCGTTGACCGGACTGTTCGGCCGCGGCGTGCGCTTCGCCCGCAGATTCGTGCCCATGATGCCGGGCACAAAGATGACCGGCACAACACGGTCCGTGGGCACCAGGGCCAGCCCCATTATTTTGTACTCGGTCGACGAGGTGAAGGCATCGACCGCCCAGCCGCCGCCGGGCAAGGGGGATGGCGGCGGAAGTGGCCTGGTCGGTTCGCTCATGGGGACGGTGCGGGATGGGGTTCAGGGAAACAGTTCGAAGCGCACCGGTCCGAGGGTTGCGGTGGTGACCAGCTGGGTGCGCCCAGCCTCGTCGCTGGTGCCGCTGACGGTGCTGCCGTCGTCGAGGTAGGCAATGTAGCGCTGGTGCGCGATCGGCTCGAGGGTCTGCCTGTGGCGCAGGACGACACGTTCATCCGCCCGAATCTTCGACCCCGCAAAATCAAGCGTCGTCGGCACCCCTCCCCCCGGCCCGCCGTGCACGATCGCGGCGGCCTTGACCACATGCTTGCCGGCGCTTTGCTGCTCGATCACGCCGTCCGCCCATTCGGTTTGGGCGCCTTTCGAGACGATGCGTACGACCGGGGCCTCGATGTGGATCGCTTCCGAAGAGATCAGGCTGATGCGCCCGGAGGACTTGATCTCGATCCCGCCCTGGTGCGCCTCGAGTGCGATATTGCCGCGCGCGGCGACCAGCTTGATGCCGATGGCCTGCGCAAACGCGCTGATGCCGCGCGCCGCGCGCAGGAAGACGTTGCGCCCGGCCGCAATCTCGGCGTCGCCGCCGCTGACGATGTCGACCTTTTTTTCCGACCCGAGCGCGACATTGTCCTGGCTCGCCAGCAGCATGCCGGCCGGCGCGGTGACGGCGACGATCGGCGCGCCGCCGCCGGCGCCGGGCGTGGTGTTGCTGCCATCTTCCCAGTGTTTGAGCTTGTCGGCCAGTTCGGCCAGCCGCCCCGTGCTTTGCTCGTCGCCGGCATGCTGCTCGGCGAGCCGGGCCATTTCGTCGACCACGCTTTGCATCAGTTCCGTCAGGCCGATCAGGCTGCTGCGCGCCATCTGGCGGCCGGCGTCGCCGCTCGCGTCTTCGGCGCTGACCAGCACGCCCCTGCGCCCGCGGATCGCTACCGCG
Organism: Massilia sp. FBCC-B171; assembly: GCF_059134155.1. Lineage (NCBI taxonomy): Bacteria > Pseudomonadati > Pseudomonadota > Betaproteobacteria > Burkholderiales > Oxalobacteraceae > Massilia > Massilia sp. FBCC-B171. The sequence continues at coordinate 3,059,658 of NZ_CP101443.1, forward strand.
TGCTCGCTGCGCAGTTCGGCCCCTTCGCCGCGTGCTTCGCCTTCGCCGTTGGCGCGCGGGCGCGTCAGCCAGCCGAGGTTCAGTTCCGAGGCCGCATGGTCGCTCGCCAGCTGGGCGCTGATCTGGCCGCGCGTGTCGTCGAAGCGCAGCTGGCTGCCGCGGCCCCCGCCGATCTCGCGGCTGCGCAGGCCCGCCAGGTAGCGGTTGCCGGGAAGGTCGCCGTGCGGGCTCAGTGCCGGCGGCACGGCGTGGCCGTTGAACAGCTGGGCCAGCACGATCGGCTTGTCCGGATCGCCGCCGAGGAAGGCGACCAGCACCTCGCTGCCGACGCGCGGCAAGCTCACCGTTCCGCACTGCTCCTGGCTGCCCGACCCGCTGCCCGCCCAGTTCGAGGCGACCCGCACCCAGGCCGAATCGAGCGGCGAGCTGGATGCGCCGGCGCCGTGCGCGTGTTCGTGATCGACTGTGCGCATGCCGGGAAAGCGGATCTTGACGCGGCCCAGGCTGTCGCAATGGACTTCCTCGTTCGCCGGGCCGACCACGATCGCGCTTTGCAGCTGCGGATGCGGCAGGTCGAGGCGCGCGTCGAAGGCCGGCACCACCGGCACGCCGCGCCGCACGGCGGTGAAGCGCACCGCGACCTGGGCGCCGCCCAGCGGCGCGCCCCAGCCGTTCTTGGCGAGCAGGTGCTCGATGCGGGTCGACATGTCTCCCGGCAGGTTGTTGCGCACGCTGGCCTGCAGTTCGGTGATCAGGAATTCGCGCTCTTCTTCGGGGTGGGTATCGATCTCGGGATGCTCGGTCAGCCTGAAGTACTGGCCGGCGCAGAAGTCGCGCACCGTGCCTTCGCCGTGAAAGCACTTCGCCTCGAAGCCGTGGCGCGCCATGCGCAGCTGGCCCAGGCGCAGGCTGTCCTCGATGTCGTTGCCCGCATGCGGCGCCTCGACCAGGTAGTCGTCGAGGCTGGCGGCGAGCGCATTGCCGTGCGCGCCCTGGTCGAAACCGGCGCGCGTGCTGGTGGCCATGAAGCCGCTGCCGCCCGGCTGCTTGTAGTCCCAGCTGTGGCGCGCCGCGGCGCCGCTCTGCAGGCTGCGCGCCGCGCTCCAGGCGGTGATGGTGTCGCGCGTTTCGGTGGCGTCGTCGCGGTGGTAGCGCACGGTGCCGGCGGCGTTTTCCGGCAGCGTGCCGGCGTCGGCGAACAGCACCAGCGTGTGGGCAGGAATGCGGTCATGCAGCGGGTCGACCGTGCTGGCGCGGCTGCGTTTCGGGCGCACGCACCAGGAGATGCCGCGCCGGCGCAGCAGGCGGCGCACGAAGGCGGCGTCGGATTCGTTGTACTGCATGGTCTGTTCGCGCGCCGGGTACTGGGCCTGGTCGAGCAGCGCGTCGAATTCGTATTCGAAGGCCCCGGCCAGCACCGCGTTCGCATGGCGCCATTCGTCGAACAGCACCTGGACGATGGCCAGCTCATTGAGGTTGCGGAAGATGCGGCTGTTGACGCGCTTTTCCATGATCGCCAGCGCGTCGCGCAGCACCAGCTGGTAAGTGGTAAGGCCGCCGTCGCTGTCGCCGGAGCGCGCTTCGACCACGATCCCGCACACGCTGCGCAAGGCGCCGCGGTCGGTGACGATCTGGAGTTCGGCCGGCAGCGCGATGAACTGCTTGAGCGGCAGCGCCGGGTCGCTCGAGACGCAGGCGATGCGGTAGTCGATGCCGCCGCAAATCGCTTCCGTGCCCGTGAACTGCTGCGGAAGCAGGACGTCCTCACGCAGTCCTTCCGCATGGGCGAGGCGCAGGCGCAACGCACGGTGTGCCGTGCTCAGCGACTGTTCGTGCCGCAACACCCGCAGGAAGGCACTTGCGCTGTCCAATGTCGTCTCCCATGCCGAAAGAGCCATGGTCACACGAACCCGACATTTCACGGTTGCGCAGCATCATCGTGTCCGGGCAGAATGTCGCGAACTTAGCACTGCGTCGACACTCATCTGTATGCGCACACAGCCGAGTCCGGCCAGCGCAAAAGGTTCAGCCGGATTGCGTGTTTTTTAGGGCAGCAGCGCTGCGAGGCGCGGAATGGCGGCTAGCGAACTGCGCCAGGCCGACGTTGCCACCTCGGCAGCATCCACCCCGCGCAGTTCGGCCAGGGCCGCGCCGATCGACGGCAGCTGTTCCGGGCTGTTGCGCCCGGGGTGGATCCAGCTTGGGGAGATGTCGGGTGCATCGGTCTCGAGCACGATCCGGTCCAGCGGCAGGCTGCTCGCCAGGCGCCGGATCTGGAGCGCGCGCGTAAACGTCATGGCGCCGCCGAACCCGAGGTGCATGCCGAGCTTGATGAAGGTGTTTGCCTGCTGCTCGCTGCCGTTGAAGGCGTGGGCGATGCCGCCCGGCGGCGTGACCTGGCGCAGGTGTTTCAGGACCTGGTCCTGGGAGCGGCGCACATGGGTCAGCACCGGCAAACCGAAATCGCGCGCGATGCGCAGCTGCTCGCGAAAGAAGCGTTCCTGCTTCTCGCGCATGGCCGGTTCGCACAGCAGGGGAATGAAGAAGTCCAGGCCAATCTCGCCGATGGCAACGAAACGCGGGTCGCCCATCGCCACTTCGACGGCGGCGCGCAGCACGATCAAATCTTCGTCGCGCGCCTGCGGTACATAGATCGGGTGGATGCCGAGCGCATAGCAGGCGTTCGGCGCCGCCTGCGCAAGGCTGGCGACGGTGTCGAAATTGCCGCGGTCGACCGCCGGGATCACGATCATCGACACCCCGTTTGAACCGGCCTGGCGCGCGATGTCGAGCGAGGCATCGCCGAATTCGTGCGCATCCAGGTGACAGTGGGTGTCGATCCACATAAGTTTAATCTTCCAGCGGCACCAGCCCGTGTTCGGTCAGGCGCAGCGCGCGGTCGCAGCGGCGCGCCAGTTCCATGTCGTGGGTGACGATGACAAAGGCCGTGCCGAGGGTGCGCGAGAGTTCCAGCATCAGGTCGAAGATGACCAGCGCCGTCGTGTGGTCGAGGTTACCGGTCGGCTCGTCGGCCAGCACGCAGGCAGGTCCCGTGACCAGGGCACGGGCCAGGGCCACGCGCTGGCGTTCGCCGCCGGACAGTTCGCCCGGACGGTGCACGACGCGCTTGGCCAGGCCCACGCGGGCCAGGATGGCCTGTGCCTGCTCCACCGCCTTGGCGTGCTTCTCGCGCCGGATACGCAGCGGCATGGCCACGTTGTCGAGCGCCGAGAATTCCGGCAGCAGGTGGTGGAACTGGTAGACGAAGCCGAGCGAGGAATTACGCAGCTCACCGCGCCGGGTTTCGGACAGGGTGGCGAAGTCTTCCCCAAGCAGGGTCACCGAGCCTTCGGTCGGCGTATCGAGCCCGCCCAGCAGGTGCAGCAGGGTCGACTTGCCCGAGCCGGAGGCGCCGACGATGGCGACCCGTTCGCCGCGGTGGATGGCAAAGTCGATCTTCTCGAGCACCTGCACCGCATAGTCGCCCTGCTTGAAGGTCTTGCTCAGGCCGCGGCAGGCAAGGACGGGCATATTCGTGGCATCACTCATAACGCAGCGCCTCCGCCGGTTTCACGCGCGAAGCGGACCAGCTTGGATACAGGGTGGCGGCGAAGGCGAGGATCACGGCGACGACGCCGATGCGCGCCACGTCCGGCCAGCGCAGGTCGGATGGCACGGCCGTGAATTGGTAAATATCCTTGGACAAGAACTGCACTCCCAATAACTGTTCAATGAATGGAACGATGACGTCGATGTTCAGCGCGACCAGCACCCCGCCGCCCACGCCAAGCAGCGTGCCGAGCAGTCCCGCGACCGCACCTTGCACCATGAAGATCTTCATGATCGACTGCGGCGAAGCGCCGAGCGTGCGCAAGATCGCGATGTCGGCCTGCTTGTCGGTCACGGTCATGACCAGCGTGGAGACGAGGTTGAAGGCCGCCACCGTGACGATCAGCGTCAGGATAATGAACATCATCTTCTTCTCGGTCTGCACGGCGCCGAACCACATGGCGTTGAGCTTGGACCAGTCGCGCATGACCAGGTCGCCCGACATCGACTGCTTCAGTTCCTGGGCCACCTGGGGCGCGGCATGCATGTCGCGCACCCGCAGGCGCAGGCCCGCCGGCGCCGGCAGGCGCTCCATTTTCTCCGCGTCGACCAGGCTGATGAAGGCCATGCTGGCATCGAACTCCGCATGGCCCGCTTCGAAGATGCCCGAGACGGTGAAGGTGCGCATGCGCGGCAGCAGCCCGGCGGGCGTGGCCTGGGCCTGCGCCAGCAGCATCGTCACCTTGTCGCCAATGCGCAGGTTCAGGGCGCCGGCCAGCGTGTAGCCGAGCACGATGTTGAAGCTGCCCGGCGTGAGCGACTCGAGCCGGCCCACGCGCATGGTGTTGGCCATATCCGAGACATTGCGTTCCGCTTCGGGCAGGATGCCGCGGATGACGGCGGGACGCATCGTGCCGTCGGCCTGCTGCAGCAGCGCTTCGCTCTGCACGAAGGGCGCCGCGCCCAGCACGGCCGGGTTGCGCAGCGCTTCCTTCGCAGCACTTTCCCACTGCGGCATGCTGCCTTGCGCATCGAAGACTTCGATATGCGCCAGCACCGACAGCATGCGGTCGGTGACCTGCTTCTGGAAGCCGTTCATCACCGACAGCACGATGATCAGCGCCGCCACGCCCAGCGCGATGCCGGCCACCGAGATCAGCGAAATGAAGGAGATGAAGCCGCCGCCGTTACCATTGCCGTCGCTGCCTTTGCCGGCGCGGCTGTAGCGCAGGCCGACCAGCCACTCGAAGGGGAGTTTGTGAAGAATGCTCATCGTGTGCAGCGTGTATACATAAAAGTCATTCGTAGCGCAGCGCCTGCGCGGGATTGATGCGCGCGGCGGCCCAGCTCGGGTACAGGGTCGAGAGGAAGGCCAGCAGCACCGCCAGGCCGCCGATGCTCGCCACGTCCGGCCAGCGCAGTTCCGACGGGATCTCGCTGATCAGGTAGATCTCTTTCGACAGGAACTGGACGCCGAGCACGCGCTCGATGGCCGGCACGATGATGTCGACGTTCAGCGCCACAGTGACACCCAAGGCCACGCCCAGCAGGCTGCCCAGCAGGCCGACCAGCGTGCCCTGCACGATGAAGATCTTCATGATCGATCGCGGCGAGGCGCCCAGGGTGCGCAAAATCGCGATGTCGGACTGCTTGTCCTTGACTGTCATGACCAGCGTGGACACCAGGTTGAAAGCGGCCACCGCGATGATCATCGCCAGGATGATGAACATCATGCGCTTTTGCGACTGCACGGCGGCGAACCAGATCGTGTTGACCTGCGACCAGTCGCGCATGACGAGTTCGTTCGACAGGCTGCGCCGCAAGTCGGCCGCCACTTGCGGCGCCTGGTGCATGTCGCGCAGGCGCAGGCGCAGGCCGGCGGGGCCCTCGATGCGGGCGGCCGTGACGGCGTCGTCGAGATGGGCAAAAGCGAGCGTGGAATCGAATTCGTAGTGGCCGGCTTCGAAAATGCCGCTCACCGTAAAGGTCTGGCTGCGCGGCGCACCAGGGGCGCCGCCGCCGCTGCCGGTGGCGCTGCCCAGCAACATGGTCACGCGCTCGCCTACCGTCACTTCGAGCGACTTGGCCAGCGCGCTGCCCAGCACGACGTTCATCGAGCCGGGCGTGAGTGTGTCCAGGCTGCCCTTGCGCATCTGGTGCGCCACTTCCGAGACCTTCGCTTCCTCGGCCGGCAGGATGCCGCGCAGGAGCGCCGGCTTCATCACGCCATCGCGCAGCAGCATGCCCTGCACGTCGGCGAAGGGTGCGGCGGCCACGACTTGCGGGTTGCGCGCGGCGTCACGCCCGGCGGCGCGCCAGTCGGGCATGGCGCCGCGCACGTCGTAGATTTCGATATGGGCCAGCACCGACAGCATGCGGTCGGTGACTTCCTTTTGAAAACCGTTCATCACCGACAGCACGACGATCAGGGCGGCCACGCCGAGGGCGATGCCGGCCACCGAGATCATCGAAATGAAGGAAATGAAGCGGTTGCGGCCGCTGCGCTTGCCGGCGCGCGTATAGCGCAACCCGACCAGGGCTTCGAACGGCAGCTTGTAGACAATGCTCATGAATGTAAGTATTTGACAACCGACCCGCAGTTTGCCACACAAAGCTCATCCATGACAGTGCGCCAGGCCACCAATGCTCGCAGGAAGCAGCCAGGTGCTGTGCCGGTCGGACCCCATTTCGCCTACAATCACGGCATGTCCCAGATCACGCTCGTCCTGCCTTTCGCCCTCCCGATTCCCGAATTCGCCCCCGACCTGGTGCGCGCCCTCGATGCGCCGGCCCTGGCCAGCCTGCTCACGCGCACCAGCAGCCACGCGCGCGTGCCGCTCGACGATACGGTGCGCGCCTTGCCGCACGAGCAATGGCTGGCGCGCGCGCTCGGCCTGGCCGATGCCGGCCGCCCGGCATTTGCCGCCGCCGCGATGCGCGCCTGCGGCCTCACGCAAGAGGACGGCACCTGGTTCATTCTCAATCCGGTGCATATCGAAATCGCACGCACCCACCTGATGATGGGCGACCCGGCCAAGCTGCGTCTGCCCGATGACGACAGCCGCGCCCTGTTCGATACCGCCCTGCCGTATTTCGAGGAAGCCGGCCATGCCCTCGTCTATGGCGACGCCCAGACCTGGTTCATGCGCGCCGACGACTGGGCCGGGCTCGACACCTCGACCCCGGATGCGGCCCTTGGCATGGACCTGACCGACTGGATGCCGGTCGGGACCCGGGCGGCGGCCTTCCGCCGCCTGCAGAACGACGTGCAGATCGCCTGGCACACGCATCCGGTAAATGCTGCGCGCGAAGCGCGGCGCCAGGCGCCGGTGAACGCGTTCTGGATCTGGGGCGCGGCCGCGGCCGGCGCCGTGCCGGCCGCGGGTCTGCCCAAGCTGGCGGCCTTCGATGCGCACGGCGGCATTGCCGCCCTGGCCGACACACTGGTAAAGGACCTGGCGCAGTTCGCGGGCAGCACGGCCGGCGACACCATCCTGTATTGCGCCAGCCCGGCGCCGTACGCGGTCAGCGCCGACTGGGGCGGCTGGATCGCCCAGCTGCAGCAGCTTGAAGCTGCGCTGTTCGCCCCCATCCTGGATGCATTGATGAAGGGCCGCGTGCGCAAGGTGTCGCTGGTGCTGAGCCACCGCGACGCGCATGCCGAATTCTCTACCACCGCCCTGGCGCAACGCACTTTCTGGCGCCGCCCTACCCTGGACCGACTGCTTTGAGAGTAACGCTTTGATTACCCGCATTTCCACCCGCCCCTGCCCCTTCCGCCAGTCCGAAATGCTGCGCCAGGGCGGCGTGCACCCTGTTCTGGCCCGTATTTACGCGGCGCGCGGCCTGGTCGATGCGCGCGAACTGTCCTGCGAACTCTCGGCCCTGGTGCCGCCGAGCGGCCTGAAACACATCGACGCCGCCGCCGTGTTCCTGGCCGACGCCATTGCCGCCGGCAAGAAGATGACCATCGTCGCCGACTACGACTGCGACGGCGCCACCGCCTGCGCCACCGCGCTGCGCGGCCTGCGCGCGATGGGCGCGAACGTCGACTACATCGTGCCCGACCGCGTGGTGCACGGGTACGGCCTCACGCCCGAGATCGTCGAGCTGACCGCGAACGAAAAGGCGCCCGACATCATCGTCACGGTCGACAACGGCATCGCCAGCGTCGACGGCGTGATCGAGGCAAACCGGCGCGGCATCGACGTCGTCGTCACCGACCATCACCTGCCGGGAGACTTCCTGCCGCCGGCGCGTGTGATCGTGAATCCGAACCAGCCCGAGTGCGGCTTCCCGAGCAAGCACCTGGCCGGCGTCGGCGTGGTCTTTTATGTTTTGCTGGCCCTGCGCGCAGAGCTGCGCCGGCGCGGCGTGTTCGATGCCCAGACCCAGCCCAAGCTCGACAACCTGCTCGACCTGGTGGCCCTCGGCACCGTGGCCGACGTGGTGAAGCTGGACGCCAACAACCGCATCCTGGTCGCCCAGGGCATCAAGCGCATGCGCGCGGGCCGCATGCATGCGGGCGTGGCGGCGCTGTTCCGGGTCGCCGGCCGCGAAGCGCGCTGCGCCTCGCCTTTCGACCTTGGCTTCGCCCTCGGCCCGCGCCTGAACGCCGCCGGCCGCCTGCAGGACATGGCGCTCGGGATCGAATGCCTGACCACCGACGACGAAGGCCGCGCCTGGGCGATCGCCCAGCAGCTCAACGAGATCAACCTCAAGCGCCGCGAGATCGAGGCCGACATGCAGGACACGGCGCTCCTGCACCTGGACGACTTCCAGCCGAGCGACAGCAGCACCATCACCGTCTTCGACGACGGCTGGCACCAGGGCGTGATCGGCATCGTGGCCTCGCGTCTGAAAGAGAAATTCTTCCGCCCGACGATCACCTTCGCGCCCGGCGGCCCCGGCCTGATCAAGGGCTCGGGACGTTCGATCCCGGGCTTTCACATGCGCGACGCGCTGGACCTGGTTTCAAAACGCGTCCCTGGCCTGATCGACAAGTTCGGCGGCCACGCGATGGCGGCGGGCCTGACGATGAAGGCCGAGTGTTTCGAGCCCTTCCAGGAAGCGTTTGAAGCGGTCGGGCGCGCCTGGCTGACCCAGGCCCAGCTCGAACGCGTGGTGGAAACCGACGGCCCGCTGGAAGACGAGTTCTATACCACCGCCTTCATCGAACTGATGGACGGCCAGGTCTGGGGCCAGGGCTTCGCCCCGCCGGTGTTCTGCGACGAGTTCCGCGTGCTGAGCCAGCGCATCCTGAAGGAGAAACACCTGAAGCTGCTGCTCGAGCGTAATGGGCGGCGCTACGATGCGATCTGGTTCGGGTGTACCGATGCGCTGGGCGAACGGGCGCGTGTCGCGTTCAGGCTCGACGCGAACGAGTACAACGGGGTGACCAAGGTGCAGTTGCTGGTGGAGCATGCCGAGCCAGCATAGCCGGGAATACTGACGCGCTGCCGCCCCTCATCAGGCAACCTGACATGCTACTATCCCATCATGCCCTTTCAGGAGACGCATGCATGAGCGAAGCACAGGAAGTCGCCCTTGTCACCGGCGGCAGCTCCGGCATCGGCCGGGCCATTTGCGAAGCGCTGCTGGCGCAGGGCCGCAGCGTCGTCAACCTCGACTACAAGGCGCCGAACTGGGGCCATGACCGGCTCGCCTCCCTGCAGGCCGACCTGACCAGACAGGGCGAGATCGAAGCCGCCGCCCGCCATATCGCCGCCACTTACGCGGTCACGGCCCTGGTCAACAACGCCGGCGCCACCCGCCCCGGCAGCATAGCCACCGCCAGCATGGCCGACCTCGACGACGTCGTTGGCCTGCATCTGCGCGCGCCCATCATCCTGGTGCAGGCTTGCCTGCCCGCCCTGCGCGCCTCCGGACGCGGGCGCATCGTCAACATGGCCTCGCGTGCGGCGCTGGGCAAACCCGAACGCATCGTGTATTCCGCCACCAAGGCCGGTTTGATTGGCCTGACGCGCACGCTGGCGCAAGAGCTGGGCGCCGACGGTATCACGGTCAATGCCGTTGCGCCCGGCCCGATCGCCACCGAACTATTCAGGAACAGCAATCCGGAAGGCGCGCCGCAGACGCAGCGCATCATTGACAGCATCGTCGTCAAACGCATCGGCACGCCCGAGGATGTGGCGCGCGCCGCCCTGTTCTTCCTCGACCCCGACAACGGCTTCGTCACCGGCCAGGTGCTCTATGTCTGCGGCGGCACCACGCTCGGCGTCGCACCGGTTTAGCACGCACCACTTTTCCCACCACCATAATTAACAGGAGACCTGACATGACCCGATCCCGTGTTGCCAGCGCACCGAAGCGCCGCACCCTCAGCCTTGCCGTACTGGCTGCCGGCACCCTCGCGCTCGCGCCCTTCGCAGCCCAGGCCCAGGCCGCGTTCCCGTCGAAAGCGCTGACGATCGTCGTGCCGTTCTCGGCCGGCGGCACCACCGACATCCTGGCGCGCGTCGTCGGCCAGTACATCGCCAGGGACCTCGGGCAGCCGGTGATCATCGACAACCGCCCCGGCGCCGGCGGCAATATCGGCGCCCAGATGGTGGCGCGCGCCGCGCCCGACGGCTACACGCTCCTGATGGGCACCGTCGGCACCCACGCCATCAACCAGAGCCTGTACAAGAAGATGGCCTTCGACCCGATCAAGGACTTCGCACCGATCACGCGCGTGGCGCTGGTGCCGAACCTGCTGGTGGCCAATCCTTCGCAGCCCTACAAGAACGTGAAGGAACTGATCGCCTACGCCAAGGCCAACCCGGGCAAGATCAACTTTGCTTCGTCGGGCAGCGGCACCTCGATCCACCTGTCGGGCGAGATGTTCCAGCAGATGGCCGGCGTCGAGATGCAGCACATCCCGTACAAGGGCAGCGCGCCCGCACTCACCGACCTGCTCGGCGGCCAGACCGCGATCATGTTCGACAACATGCCCTCCGTGATCGGCCACGTCAAGGCGGGCAAACTGCGTCCGCTGGCCGTGACCACGCCGCAGCGCTCGCCGGCCCTGCCGGACGTGCCGACGATCGCCGAAGCGGGCGTGCCGGGCTATAGCGCCACGTCCTGGTTCGGTTTGCTGGCGCCAGCCGGCACGCCGGCGCCGGTGATCGCCAAGCTGAACGCTTCAGTCCTGAAAGCGCTGCAGGATCCGGAAGTGAAGAAGAAGATGGCGGAGCAAGGGGCCGAACCGAATGGCGAGAAGCCCGAGCAGTTCGCCGAGTTCATTCGCAGCGAGACGGCCAAATGGGGCCAGACCGTGAAGAAGTCGGGCGCGACCGCCGACTGAGCGCGATCGAAACAGCCCCGGCTGCGGCCGGGGCCTGGCGGCTCAGCGGCAATCGCAGCCGCGGTCGAACACCACCCGCCAGGTGCCTGGTCCTTCGAGGCGCCAGACCGAATTGAAACGCCCGACCTGCTTGCCGGCGGCGTCCAGCACCGGGCCGCTGCTGTAGGCCAGCGTGCCCGAGGCCAGCACCTGGACCTCGTCCGGGGCCCAGGAGAACGGCGCCTGCGGCTTGTCGAAATAATTGCGCCAGGCCTGGGCGACTGCCTCCTTGCCGTTTGACGCACCCTTCGGGCTCATGAACACCGCTTCGCGCGACAGATAGCCCGCAAACGCCTCGAAATCGCGGCGCGCCATGGTAGCGGCAAACTCCCGTTCCGCCGCGAACACTTGCTGGCGCAGGTCGCCAGGGGCCACGCGCGAGCCGCGCGCCATGCCGATGGCGGCCAGCGCAACGCAGGCCACCACCACAAACAGTACTCCCGCCGATCGCCACCGCATTGGAATAACCTTTTCCTTTTGACAATTCGGCGCCAATTCTGTCATGCCGCACACGGCTTGACAACCGTCAGTTGCAACGACTCCGGAAGCGGAGTATAAATACTCCGAAACCGGAGAATTCCATGAATCTTGCCTACGCCTACCCGCGCAGCCGCTTCGAGCCCGCGGTGCTGGTCGACCTCAATTCCCGCGCCGAGCGCGAGCGCCTCTCGAAGGCCGCGCTGACCGGCTTCTTCAAGCTGGCCGGCGCCTGGCAGCTGCGCGACGAAGATGCGCGCGAACTGCTCGGCGGCCTGTCGGCATCGACTTTCTACGACTGGAAGAAGAACCCGGACCGGGTGCTGGAAGTCGACCGCATCACGCGCATCTCCTATCTGCTGGGCGTCTACAAGGCCCTGCACATCCTGTACGGCGACAAGCTCGCCGACGAATGGGTGCACCTGCCCAACAGCAACCTGATCTTCGGCGGCCGCACGCCGCTGGCGCTGATGCTGGGCGGGGGCTTGCTCGCCATGCAAACGGTGCGCCAGCTGCTGGACGCGCGCCGCGGAGGCCTCTGATCTTGGCGGCGCTCCCCACACTCACGCCGCTGCGCCAGTTCGACACCTGCCGCCTGATTCCCTCGCGCTTCGCCGACCGCGAGGATTCGGTGCTGGCGCCACTTAGCGACAACGACGCCACCCTGCGCGACCTGTTCGACCTGGATAACGCGACCAACGAGCGCCTGCGCGGCGAAGCGGGCCTGTTGCCCGGCATCGGCATGGACGAACTGGTGTTCGGGCTGCCGCATTTCCGCATCATCAATGCGGCCTATACCTATGCGCGCCCGGAAGGCAGCCGCTTCAACGACGGCGAGCGTGGCGCCTGGTACTGCGCCTTCGACGCGCAGACGGCCCTGGCCGAGGTCACGTTCCACAAGACGGTCGAGTACCAGGAAATCAAGCGCTTCGACGACAGCGTCACCTACCAGGCGATGCTGGCCGATTTCAACGCCAGCTTCCACGACATCCGCGGCGCCCGCGGCTTTGCCAAATGCCTCGATCCGCGCAGCTATGTCGCTTCGCAAGAACTGGCCAATACCCTGCTCGATCTCGGCTCGATGGGTGTCATCTACCCCAGCGTGCGCGCCAAAACCGGCACCAACCTGGCGTGCTTTCGCCCGGCCCTGGTCGGCAACGTGCGCAAGGGCGCGGTCTATCGGTTAACATGGACGGGTTCCCCGACCCCGACGGTCGAGATTATCTGATTGAAGCACGACGCCATGAAAACCAAACCCGAGAACGACACCGAACTGCACGACAAGATCAACCGCGAGACCGGCCGCATCGAATGGAGCGAGCTCGAGCGCCACTTCGCCCAGGGCAACCTGGTCTACGTCAGCGAGGCGCTCGACCTGATCGACGTCGCCGTGCGCATTTCGCATGACGACAAGGACACGATCGCGCGCTGGATGGCCGACGGCAAGCTGGCCAGGGTGTCGGACCTGCAGGCCCAGACCTGGAGCGCGGCCGGCGCCCCCTTGTGGGCAGCGGTCGTCCATCCTTTCGTCCTGGTGCAGCCCGAAAAGAAGCAGCTGCACTAAGCGCCGAACGCCTGCTCGCCTGAATTGCAACATTGCCAACATGGTATGTTGCAAATTTGCCGCATAGCATCTTTTGATGTCCTCGTGCTGGTATACTCCCTCTAAACAAACGACCTCGGCCATTGCCGGCCATCTCGACCTCATCAGCGGCCAAGCGCCGAGCATTCATCGGGAATCCAACGTGAAGAACCTCAAGATCGGCGTGCGCCTCGGCGCGGGCTTTGCCATCGTCCTCGCATTGCTGCTGGCCGTCACCATCACTGCCGTGCTGCGCATGCAGGCAGCGGGCGAGATGACCGACCGGCTGGTTCATACCAGCATCAAGAACCAGCGCAACGTCGCCGAATGGGGCAAGCTCATTGAGCTCAACAGCGCCATGCTGCACACCGTCTACGTGACCGACGACAGCGCCGTCATCGAAAAACTCGAGGCGCGCATGAAGGAAGTATCGAGCCGCTCCACCGAGCTGCAGAATGCCGTCGAGGCTTCGCTCCGCAACGAAGCGGTGAAGGTGCAGTTCGCCGCCGTCAAGGCCGCGCGCGAACCTTACCTGGCTGCGCGCGCCGCCATGTTCACCGCCAAGCGCGCCGGCGATGTCGCCGCTACCGACAAGATCTACAGCGAGCAGCTCGCGCCGGCGGGCGTCACCTTCCTGGCCGCGATGAACAAGCTCGCCACCATGCAGATCGATGCCACCGACGCCGTTGCCAGCGGCATCCTCGACTCCTACGCCAGCACCCGCGTACTCCTGGTCTCGCTCGGCATTGCCGCCCTGCTGCTGGGCGTCGTCTGCGCCTGGATGATCACGCGCTCGATCACGCTGCCGCTGCGCCACGCCGTCGGCTTCGCCCAGCGCGTCGCTAGAGGCGACCTGACCAGCCGCGCTCCCTCCACCGACAAGGATGAAACCGGCGACCTGCTGCGCGCGCTCGCCAGCATGTCGGCGGCCCTGGCCGATATCGTCGGCCACGTGCGCGGCGGTACCGGCGCCATCTCGACCGCCTCGGGCGAGATCGCCAGCGGCAACGCCGATTTATCGAGCCGCACCGAGCAGCAGGCCAGCTCGCTCGAGGAAACCGCCTCGTCGATGGAAGAACTGACCTCGACCGTGCGCCAGAACGCCGAGAACGCGCGTGAAGCGAACAAGCTGGCCAAGACGGCTTCCGGCATCGCCGGCGAAGGCGGCGCCGTGGTGGCCGAAGTGATCGCGACCATGGGCTCGATCAACGAATCCTCGCGCAAGATCGTCGACATCATCGGCGTCATCGACAGCATCGCCTTCCAGACCAACATCCTGGCCCTGAACGCAGCCGTCGAAGCGGCGCGCGCCGGCGAACAGGGCCGCGGCTTTGCGGTCGTGGCTTCCGAAGTGCGCAACCTGGCCCAGCGTTCGGCCAGCGCGGCCAAGGAGATCAAGGCGCTGATCGACGACTCCGTGAACAAGGTCGCGGCAGGCACCGGCCAGGTCGACCGCGCCGGCGCCACCATGGGCGAGATCGTGCGCAGCATCGAGCACGTCACCACCATCATCGCCGACATCGCCAACGCCAGCGAAGAGCAAAGCGCCGGCATCGAGCAGGTCAACAGCGCCATCGTCGACATGGACCAGGTCACCCAGCAGAACGCGGCCCTGGTCGAAGAAGCGGCGGCCGCCGCCGAATCGATGCAGGAACAGGCTGCGCGCCTGGCCCAGGTGGTGAGCACCTTCCGGCTCGACGAACCAAGCGCCGCAACGGCGGGCCGTCCGCGCGCCGCCGCGGCGGCGTCCTCGCAGCGCGCATTGGCCGCTGCTTGATTTAAATCGGCTTGCGCCTGGCCGGCCGGCCGCCGATCGGGCGGCCTGAGCCGGTCATGCGGCCGTCAGGCGTGCCGCCCCTTGCGGTGCGCGGCGTCCAATTGCACTTTCATTGTTATCGAGCTGGAAGGTGTTAACGACGCCGGCCAGTTCGTCGGCCTGCATGCGCAGCGATTGCGCCGCCGCCGAAGCCTCCTCCACCAGAGCTGCGTTCTGCAGCGTCATTTCGTCCAGGCGCACGATGGCCTGGTCGACCTGTTCGATGTCTTCGCTCTGCGCGCGGGTCGCGTTCGAGATCTGGCCCATGATGTCGGTCACGCGCGCAATGCCCGTCACCACCTTGCGCATGGTCTCGCCGGCCTGCCCGACCAGCACCGTGCCGGCGCCGACCTTGCCGACCGAGTCTTCGATCAGCGCCTTGATCTCCTTGGCCGCATTGGCCGAGCGCTGCGCAAGGTTGCGCACCTCGCTGGCCACGACCGCAAAGCCGCGCCCCTGCTCGCCCGCGCGCGCGGCTTCGACGGCGGCGTTGAGCGCAAGGATATTGGTCTGGAAGGCGATGCCGTCGATGACCGAGATGATGTCCTCGATCCTGCGCGAGGATTCATTGATCAGATTCATGGTCGCCACCACGCCCTCGACCGCTGCGCCGCCCTCGAGCGAGACGCTGGAGGCCTCGCCCGCCAGTTTGCTGGCCTGGGCCGCATATTCGGCATTCTGCTGCACCGACCCGATCAGCTGCTTCATCGATCCCGCGATCTGCGCCAGCGCGGCGGCCTGGGTTTCGGTGCGGTTCGACAGGTCGAGGTTGCCGGTGGCGATTTCGGCCGAGGCCGAGGCGATGGCGTCGGTCCCGCCGCGCACCCGGGCCACGATGCCCGACAGGCTGTTCTGCATGGCGCTCATCGCGTACAGCAGGCTCGAAGGCTGCGCGCGTTCGGTGTCGACCTGGTGCTGCAGCTGGCCTTGCGCGATCGCGCGCGCGACGCCGGTGGCATAGGCTGGCTCGCCGCCCAGCTGGCCGATCAGGCTGCGCGCAATCGCCAGGCCAATCACGGCGCACAGCACGGCGCACAGCACGCTCAAGGCAGTGATCCAGGTGCGCGCACCGGACGCTTCGGCAGCCGCGGCCTGGCCGGCGGCTGCCGTTTGCGCCTGCAGGTCGCGCAGCAGCACGTCGATGTCGGCCACGATCTGGCGCCGCAGCGGGCTGCATTCCTGCACCAGGAAGGTGCCGAAGGCCTCGCGTTCGCCGGCGGCCAGAAAGCGCCGCGGACGGGCGAGCTCGCCCGCCATCACGGTCATGCTGTCGCGCACCTTGCGCCAGTGGGCGTCGTCCTTGAGCAGCGGATCGAGCTTGGCGAGCGCGGCGAGGTACTCGGCTTTTTTCGCGTCGACGATGTCGAGCTCGCGGCCGGCGGCAGCCGCATCCTGGAAAATGAAGGCATTGCGCGCGGCGATACCGGTCTGGGCCAGCGCTTCACGCGCTTCATACAGCGGTTCGAGCTGGGCGGCGCGGAAGGCTTCTGCGTTTTCGAGGCTGGCCTCGATGCTGTTGACGCGCACGATGGCGAAACCAGCAAGGGTAAGGGTGACAAACAGGACGAGCGCGAAGGCGGCAAAAAGCCGGCTCGCGAGGCTGAGTTGGGACAGCTTCACAGGTTCTCCGAAGGACAGGGGCCCTGTCGGGCCAGAAATTAATGACGAAATCGAAACTAATTGTGCATGATCAATTTCTATTTGGCAATTAAATATGCGTTCTTTGCGCTTCCACTCCTAACTCGCGGGACAAAACCGGAACAGGCGGCGATATTCATCAAATCGGCTATACTCCCATAAACAATAGGAATGTTGATGAACAGCAATTTAATGGACGAGGACCCGATCCTCACCACCAGCGCCGCCGCCCGGCTGCTTGGCGTAGCGACCAGTACCGTCCAGCTCTGGATGGAAAGTGGCGCCATCGAATCCTGGAAAACGCCCGGCGGCCACCGCCGCACGCGCGAAAGCCATATCCGCGCGCTGATGACCAAGGTTCCCGGCCAGCCCGGCGCCGGCGAGCGCCGCCAGCCGCCGACGCCGACCGATCCCGAATTCCTGCCGAACCCGGATGCGCTTTATCCGGTGGCCGAGGACGAAGCGCAGCGCCTGGCCGCGCTGGCTGCCACCAAGCTGGTCGATACCATGCCGGAAGAGCGCTTCGAGCGCATCGTACGCCTGGCCTCGAAGGTGACCGAGTCGCCGATTGCCCTCATTTCGCTGCTGACGGCGCGCCGCCAGTGGTTCAAGGCACGCGTGGGCCTGCCGGTCCAGCAAACGCCGCGCGAATGGGCGTTCTGCACGCATGCCATCCTGCAGGACGGCCCCTTCGTGATCGAAGACGCGATGAACGACGCGCGCTTCACCGGCAACCCGCTGGTGCTGGCCGACCCGCACATCCGTTTCTATGCGGGCGTCCCGCTGCGCGACAGTTCGGGCATGGCGATGGGCACCCTGTGCGTGATCGACCGCGAGCCGCGCAAGCTGCGCGCTTCCGAACTGCAGGCCCTGATCGACCTGGCGGCCATTGCCGCCAGCGAAATCGAAGCCTCGGCCGACGCGAAGAACCGCTCCTGAACTGGTCAATGTAGGGTGGGCACTCTGTGCCCACGCGGTACGGACGCCTGCTTCCACCTGCGCCCGTGACGAAACGCTCGTACTGTCTCCGACGGCCATATAAATGATGTACGTGGCTGCCGGATACCGTGCGAGCGAACCGTTGGCGCTACGTATGCCAGATGCGCCCGCAACGCGTGGGCACAGAGTGCCCGCCCTACCGGTGCTGCAACGCATGCGCCGCCTGGCGCATCAGCAGTTCAGCCTTGCGCGGGTCCGGCTCGATCAGAGCAAGCTGCTGCAAGGCTTCCGGAGAGCCCAGTGCGGCTGCCCTCTCGAGCCAGTCGCGCGCCTCTGCCGCATCAGGTGCTGCGCCCTCTCCCGCCGCCAGCATGTTCGACAGCGTGAACATCGCCGCCGGCAGCCGGCAATCGGCCGCCTTCCTCAGCCAGTGCAGCGCCAGCGCCGCGTCCCGCGCCACACCTGCACCATTCCGGTAGTTCAGCCCCAACCGATGCGCCTCCTGGGCGGCGCCAACCGGTTCGCACGGCGCCGCCTGCGCCATGCCGGCGCCCATCAACGCAAGCAAGAGCGCCAGCGTCTTCACTTCGACAGGTCCAGCGCGTACAGCGCAAAACCCTTGCCCAGGCCATCGTCGGCGCGCAGCTCGCTGACGTTTTCCAGGCCCGCTTCCCTGGCGAGAGCCAGCACGCCAGGGGCCGAATGGAACACGACCGGCCCGGCCGTCCGCACCCTGGTAAAACGCCAGCTGCGCGCGGCGCCATGGCTAGCGCGGCTCAGCTTTTTCACGTCGCGGATGTAGGCGATCAGCACGTCGCGGCTGGTGTCGGGCGAAGCGATCACGGTCTTGCTGCCGTCCAGGCCGGGGAAGTTGCCGCCGCCGCTGGCGCGGTAGTTGTTGGTCGCGACGATGAATTCCTGCTCAGGCGCGACCGGCGCGCCGCGCAGCGTCAAGTGACGGATGCGCGAACCCGGTGCCTGCGTGAGGTCGATTTCGTAGCTGATCTCGTTCGAGGTCGGCGTATCGAAGTTGTAGCTCGGGACAGTGGCGTTGACCAGTTCCTGCGGCTCGGCTTTGGCCGGGTCGATCGTGTTGAAGCGCCGCGCCGACGTTTCGAGCCAGGCCTTCAAGCCGGCGCCGTCGACCTTCACCGCATACAGCGCGTTCGGGTAGAGGTAGAGGTCGGCCGCATTGTTCAGCGCCAGGTTCCCGGCCGGGACGTCGGTGAAATCGAAGGCGCCGGCCAGGCCGCTCTTGAAGGGCGCCGACATCGACAGCACCGGCAGCTTCGCGTACTGCGGCAGGTTCGCCGCCACATAGTTCTTCACGTACTGCGTTTGCGCCGCGTTCACCACCGCGATCGCCGAGGTGTCCCCAAGGTCGGCAAAATAGGTCGTCATGCGGAAATCGGTAGTGCCGACCGGCGTCTTGACGTACGCAATGGTGGCCTCATGTTCCGCGCCGATCAGCGCCATCACGGCCGGGTCGGCCGCAACGAAACGCTTGTCGGCGTTCTGGGCGCTGCGCGCCTCGACCCGCGTCTTGTCCTTCTGGACCGTCCAGCGCTTGCCGTCGGCCTGCAGCTGCAGCGCGATCACGCCCAGGTGCTTGCCCCACAAGTTGGCCATCACGGTCGGCACGCCATGCACCAGGCCCTGCACCTTGTCCACGCCGGGCAGGTTGAACTGCGGCGCCGTGCTGGCGGCATTCGGGAACAGCTGGTGCGAATGCCCGAGCAGCATCGCGTCCACGCCCGGCACCTGCGCCAGGTACCAGCCGGCGTTTTCCATCTGCGCCGTGTAGGGCTTGTCGTCCAGGCCGCCGTGGGCAATGGCGACGACAATGTCGGCGCCTTTCTTGCGCATCTCGGGAATGTATTTCAGGGCCGCTTCGCGTACCCCGGTCGTGTAGACCTTGCCCTCTAGCCAGCGCTTGTCCCAGGACATGATGGTCGGCGGCGTGAAGCCGATGATCCCGACTTTCACTACGGCCGTGATCGCACGGCCGTTCGCATCCTGCGCACTGACCTTCTTCTCGATGATGCGCCAGGGCGCAAACAGCGGCTGTTTCGTCTTCACGCTGTAGACGTTGGCCAGCACCTGGGGAAAGGCCGGGCCGGCGCAGCGTTTCGGCTGGTCGACGCCGGCGACCTGGAAGCGACTGCCCGTCACCTGCGAAAGGTAGGCCAGGCCGTAGTTGAATTCGTGGTTGCCGATCGAGGCGCCGTCGTACCTCAAGGCGTTCATCACCTTGTAGATGCCCAGCGTTTCGCCGCAGCCCAGCGGTTTGACCAGCGCCTGGTAGTCGGCCAGCGCATTGCCCTGGATCGTGTCGCCGTTGTCGAACAGGACGGTATTCGCAAACTCCGCGCGCGCCTGCGCGATCAGGCTCGCGGTGCGGTCGAGGCCAATCGAGGGTTCGGGAGCGAGCTTGAAATAGTCGTAGCCGACCACGTTCGAATGCAGGTCGGTGGTTTCCAGCACGGCCAGCGTGGTGGTGGCCCCTTTTGGTGCAGGCTGCGCCGCGATGGCAGGCAGTGCGAGGATCGCGATGCCGATTTGGCAAGGAATGAAAGAGCGCATGGAATTCTTCAGTTGGGAACGGGCCGATGATAAGGCAGCGGCGCAGAAAGCGGCAAGCGACTGGGGTATAATCGAAGGTTCGATTCCACTCATTCAAGACACTACCGCCATGGAAGCTGAACGCATCAACGCCATCTCCGCCCTGCTGAACGACCTGACCGGTCGCGAGGCCGAACTTCGGAGGTATCTTTGACTTCGATCGGAAGTCAGAGAAACTAGAGCAGGTCAACGAAGAACTCGAGGATCCGACCGTCTGGAACGACCAGAAGCGGGCGCTCGACCTCGGTAAAGAGAAAAAAGCGCTGGAAGGCGTCGTGCTGACGCTGGAAAAAGCGAAAGCCGACCTGGCCGACGCCGCCGACCTGTTCGGCATGGCGCGCGAAGAAGCCGACGACGACACCATCGAAGCCGTCAGCAGCGACATCGACGCGATCGCCAAGGTCATCGAGGGCATGGAGTTCCGCCGCATGTTCGGCAACCCGATGGACCACGCCAACTGCTTCATCGACATCCAGGCCGGCGCCGGCGGTACCGAAGCCCAGGACTGGGCCTCGATGCTGCTGCGCCAGTACCTGCGCTATTGCGAGCGCAAGGGCTTCAAGGCCGAGATCCTGGAACAGTCCGACGGTGAAATCGCCGGCATCAAGACCGCGACCATCAAGGTCGAGGGCGAGTACGCCTATGGCCACCTGCGCACCGAAACGGGCGTGCACCGCCTGGTGCGCAAGTCGCCGTTCGACTCGGCCAACGGCCGCCACACCTCGTTCACCTCGCTGTTCGTGTATCCGGAAGTCGACGATTCGATCGAGATCGAGATCAACCCCGCCGACGTGCGCATCGATACCTACCGTGCGTCCGGCGCCGGTGGCCAGCACATCAACAAGACCGACTCCGCGGTGCGCCTGACGCACGCGCCGTCGGGCATCGTCGTGCAGTGCCAGAACGACCGTTCCCAGCACCGCAACAAGGCCGAAGCCTTCGACATGCTGCGCGCGAAACTGTTCGAGCTCGAAATGCGCAACCGCATGAGCGAGCAGCAGAAGCTGGAAGACTCGAAGACCGACGTCGGCTGGGGCCACCAGATTCGTTCCTACGTGCTCGACCAGTCGCGCATCAAGGATTTGCGTACCGGCTTCGAGACGGGCAACACGAAGAACGTGCTCGATGGCGACCTGGACGACTTCATTTCGGCCTCGCTCAAGCAAGGCGTGGGCGCATGACGCAGTTGAAACGCGCCTTCATCTTCGACATGGACGGCACCATCGTCGACAACATGGCCTTCCACACGCAGTCCTGGGTGACCTTCTTCGAGCGCCGCGGGCGCGCCATCGATGCGGACGAATTCTTCCGCACGACGGCCGGACGCCAGGGCAAGGAGATCATCCGTTCGCACATGGGTGAAGACTTGCTCGATGAGGAAGTCGCGGTCCTGAACATTGAAAAGGAAGCGGTCTACCGCGAGCTGTATGCGCCGCATCTGAAAGCGGTCGACGGTTTCGAGGACCTGGTGCTGGAGGCCCGCTCGCAAGGCATCGCGCTGGCAGTGGGCACGGCCGCGCCGCCGGCCAACGTCGAGTTCACGCTCGATGGCCTCGACCTGCGCCGCCATTTCGAGACCGTGGTCGGTGCCACGGATGTCGCGCGCGGCAAACCGCATCCGGACGTGTTCCTGGAAGCGGCAAAGCGTTGCGGCGCCGAACCGGCCAACTGCATCGTCTTCGAAGACGCGCCCCTGGGCGTGGAAGCGGCGCGCCGTGCCGGCATGCGCGTGGTGGTGATCACCACCACCCTGCCCGCCGCCGCCTTTGCCGAATTCGACAACGTGATCGCCATCGTCGACGACTTTTCTGACATGTCGATCGAGACGCTGTTCGCCTGATCAAAACAAAAGAGTACAAACACCATGACTACGGAAAACCAAGAGAACGCGCCAGCGCCAGCACTGGCAGCCGACGAAAACAAGATCATGACGGAACGCCGCGCCAAGCTGGCCGCGATCCGCGAACAAGGCGTCGCCTTCCCGAACGACTTCCAGCCGCAGCACAAAGCCGCCGCGCTGGTCGAGCAGTACGGTGCATTGACGCGCGAAGAACTGGAAGAAAAAGCCATCCCCGTGGTGCTGGCCGGCCGCATGATGCTCAAACGCGAAGCCGGCAAGAAGGCCGCCTTCGCCACCCTGCAGGACGCGTCGGGCATCCGCGCCGACGGCCGCATCCAGATCTACGTCACCCTCGACCTGACCGGCGAAGCGGCGATGGAAGCCTTCCGTACCTATGACCTGGGCGACATCCTGGCCGTGGAAGGCACGCTGTTCAAGACCAAGACCGACGAGCTGACGATCAAGGTCTCGAAACTGCGCCTGCTCACGAAGTCCCTGCGCCCGCTGCCGGACAAGTTCCACGGCCTGGCGGACCAGGAGACCAAGTACCGCCAGCGCTACGTCGACCTGATCATGAACGAAGAGACGCGCCGCACGTTCAAAGCGCGTACCGCCGCGCTGTCGTCGATGCGCCGCTTCATGGAAAAGAACGAGTTCATGGAGGTCGAAACGCCGATGCTGCACCCGATCCCCGGCGGCGCGGCGGCCAAACCGTTCACGACCCACCACAATGCGCTCGACATGCAGATGTTCCTGCGTATCGCACCCGAGCTGTATCTGAAGCGCCTGGTGGTGGGCGGTTTCGACCGCGTGTTCGAAGTGAACCGCAACTTCCGCAACGAGGGCGTCTCGATCCGGCACAATCCGGAATTCACGATGATGGAGTTCTACGCGGCCTACACGAACTACACCTGGCTGATGGACTTCACCGAAGCGATCATCCGCCAGGCTGCGGTCGACGCCCAGGGCACGGCCGTGCTGTCCTACGGCGGGCGCGAGCTGGATTTGTCGAAGCCCTTCCAGCGCTTGACCATTGTGGACGCGATCAACAAGTACGCCCCGGGCTATACCCCGGAGCAGCTGAACGACGCCGAGTTCATCAAGGCCGAACTCAAGAAGTTCGGCGTCAAGCCCTTCGCCACGGCTGGTTTGGGCGCGCTGCAGCTGTCGCTGTTCGAAGAGACGGCCGAGTCGCAATTGTGGGAGCCGACCTATATCATCGACTATCCGGTCGAAGTCTCGCCCCTGGCGCGCGCCTCGGACACCCGTGCCGGCATCACCGAGCGTTTTGAGCTGTTCATGGTAGGCCGCGAGATTGCGAACGGCTTCTCGGAGCTGAACGATCCGGAAGACCAGGCCGCGCGTTTCCTGTCGCAGGTCGAAGCCAAGGAAGCCGGGGACGATGAAGCGATGTACTACGACGCCGACTACATCCGCGCGCTGGAATACGGCATGCCGCCGGCCGGTGGCTGCGGGATCGGGATCGATCGCCTGATCATGATTCTGACGGACTCGCCGAATATTCGGGACGTGTTGTTGTTCCCGCATTTGCGGAAAGAGGACTAAGAAAACGGGGCGCAGCAAGCGCCCCGTTTTTTATTGCCGATTGACCGCGCGGGTCACTGCACGATCGTATAGCAAGGCACATACGCCTTGCCCGGCAACTTCATGCGGCTCTGCTCGACGAACGAAGCCAATAAGGCGTCCATCGGCCCCATGATCTCGCTGTCGCCGTGGATCTCGTACTTGCCGAACTTCTCGATCTCGCGGATCCCCTCTTCCTTCACATTGCCCGCCACGACGCCTGAAAACGCGCGGCGCAGGTTCGCGGCCAGCAGGTGGGTCTCGAGGTCCTTGTGCAGCTTCAGGTTGCGCATGTTCTCGTGGGTCGGCTTGAAGGGCTTCTGGAATTCCGGGTCGATCTTGAGCAGCCAGTTGAAGTAATAGGCGTCGCTCCTGGTCTTGCGGTATTCGCGCACCTGCTTGATGCCGGCGGCCATTTCGCGGGCGACGGCGTCCGGGTCGTCGATGATGATCTTGTACATGGCCTGGGCGCGCGCGCCGAGGGTCTGGCCAATGAAGCCGTCGATCTGCTCGAAATACTCGCGCGCCGTGGCGGGCCCCGTGAAGATCAGCGGGAAGGGCATCTCGGCGTTGTCCGGATGGAGCAGGATGCCGAGGATGTAGAGGATCTCTTCGGCGGTGCCGGCGCCGCCCGGGAAAACGCAGATGCCGTGGCCGGTGCGCACGAACGCTTCCAGGCGCTTCTCGATGTCCGGCATGATCACCAGGTCGTTGACGATCGGGTTCGGCGACTCGGCCGCGATGATGCCGGGCTCCGAGATGCCGAGATAGCGCCCGCCGTGCAGGCGCTGCTTCGAGTGGCCGATCGCCGCGCCCTTCATCGGGCCTTTCATGGCGCCGGGACCGCAGCCGGTGCAGATATCGAGTTCGCGCAGGCCGAGCGCGTAGCCCACTTCCTTCGAATAGTTGTACTCGATGCGGTTGATCGAGTGGCCGCCCCAGCACACGACCAGGTTCGGGTTGCGTTGCGGCTGCAGGATGTTCGCGTTGCGCAGGATGTGGAAGACCGCGTCGGTGATCCCTTCCGGCTTGGCGAGGTTGAATTTCGGGTTTTCGGTGATTTCGAAGTGGACGTAGACGATGTCGCGCAGGACCGCGAACAGGTGCTCGTGGATCCCCTTGATCATCTTGCCGTCGACGAAGGCGATCGACGGCGCGCCGCGGATATCGAGCTTGATGCCGCGTTCGCGCTGGACAATGCTGATCTCGAAGCTGCTGTAGCGCTCCAACAATTCCTTGCCATCGTCGATCGAGCTGCCGCAGTTCAATACTGCGAGCGCGCACTTGCGAAATATATTGTAGAGACCGCCCTGGCTGGTGTCGAGCAGCTTGGCCACTTCGGCTTTCGACAGGACTTCGAGCTGGCCCTCGGGAGAAATCAGGACATCGACGACTTCGTAGTTCATGCAGGCCTTCCTTTTCAAATACGCCGGAAAAAAGGCTTCCGGAAACTTCGGTGACTGTTTCACCAATATACGACAACTGGCCCGGGGACGCCTGCGCATGTGTGCGTCTGCGGTGCAATCCGGCAACGCATTGCACCGCCTGCGCGCGTGTTTACCACAATGACAAAAATTTTTCTTGTGGTAAGCAATTTCCTCTAAAATGCGTCCCAACTGGAAACTCCGGCAACCCGGGCTTTTCAACAAAACAGTTATTCTCAAATTATTTTCAGGAGAACCCGCATGAGCGGTGCAGCTACATTACCTGGCGAAAAGGCCATTCCAGAGTTCAAACAGATCATGGGTCACCCGGCACCGTTGTGGATGCTGTTCATGACCGAGTTCTGGGAGCGCTTTGCTTTCTACGGCATCCGTTGGGCCCTCGTGCTTTACATCGTCGCCCAGTTCTACGGTGGCGCGGCAGTCGGCCAGGCCGACGCCAACCTGACTTATGGTTCCTACCTCGCGCTGGTGTATGCCGGCGCCGTCTTCGGCGGCCTGATTGCCGACCGCGTGATCGGCTACCAGCGTTCGATCCTGATCGGCGCCGTCTTCATGGCGGCCGGCCTGTTCATGATCACGCTGCCCGACCAGGACATCTTCAAGCTGGGCCTGGCCACCATCATCGTCGGTAACGGCATGTTCAAACCGAACATCTCGACCATGGTCGGCAAACTCTATTCGCTGGGCGACACGCGCCGCGATTCGGGCTTCACCATCTTCTACATGGGTATCAATGCCGGCGCCTTCATCGCACCGATCCTGACCCAGATCCTGGCCCAGGAAATGGGCGACGGCACCACGCCTGCCTACAAGGTCGTGTTCTTCGTGTCGGGCATCGGCATGCTGATCAGCCTGGTGTGGTTCTACATCGGCCGCCGCACGCTGGCCGGTATCGGCGCACCAGAGCCGCAAGCCCAGGGCCGCGGCCGTTCGATCGCCGTCATCATCGGCAGCATTGTCGTCATCCCGGGCGTCTACCTGCTGCTGAAACTCGGCGCCGGCACCCTGCAGATCATCCTGACCGTGCTGTTCCTGGCACTGGCGACGATGCTGATGGTCGAAGGCGTCCGCAATGGCAAGGTCGCGCGCGACAAGACCATCGCCATGATGATCATCTTCGCCTTCAACATCCTGTTCTGGATGTTCTTCGAGCAGGCAGGCAGCTCGTTCACCTTCCTGGCCGACCAGATCGTCGACCGCAACCTGGGCGGCTGGACCTTCCCGGTCGCCTGGTTCCAGAGCGTGAACTCGATCGCCATCATCGTCTTCGCGCCGATCATCGCCGCCATCTGGGTGATGCTGGGCCGCCGCAACGCCAATCCGTCCATCCCGCGCAAGTTCGGTCTCGGCCTGATCTTCAACGCCCTCGCCTTCGGCCTCCTGATGTTCGCGCTGGGCAGCCTGGTCGACATGGACAACAAGATCCCGTTCTGGACCCTGTTCACGGTCTACTTCATCCAGTCGGTCGGCGAGCTGTGCCTGTCGCCAATCGGCCTGTCGATGGTCACCAAGCTCGCGCCAGTGCGCCTGGTGGGCCTGGGCATGGGCGGCTGGTTCCTGTCGACCGGTATCGGCAACAACCTGTCGGGCATCTTCGCCTCGCACGTCTCGGGCGAGTCGGGCATGTCGATCGCCTCGGCGCTGGACGGCTACACCTTCGGCTTCTGGTCGCTGATGGCCGGCGGCGTGCTGCTGTTCCTGCTCGCACCGCTGATCCAGAAGCTGATGCACGGCGTGAAATAAACATCTCCACGCATTAACGAAAACGGCAGCCTCGGCTGCCGTTTTTTTATGTGGAGCGTCCGAGCTCGCGCTGCATCTGCGCCATCTCGCCCTCGATCCAGGCCCGGAAGCGCTGCACCTTGCCCATGTTTTCCTTGTGCGGATTGGCGAGGAAGCGGTAGCCGCTGTCGAAGCGCGCGCTGCGGCAGGCGATCTGGCGCAGTGCGCCGGAGGCGATATCCTGGCAGGCGATCCCGTAGGGCACCAGGGCCACGCCCTGCCCCGCCACTGCTGCCTGCACCAGCACGCCCCAGTGGCTGTAGGCGCGCGAGAAATCGAATTCCCCTTTCAGGACCCGGTTCTCGTTGAGCAGCTGGAGCCAGCGCTCGGGCGATTTTTCGTACAGCAGCGGCCAGCTGCGAATGTCGGCCAGGGTCAGTTCGGCCTGGCCGGGCGCCAGCAAGTCGGGACTGTAGACCGGCACCAGGCGCTCGCGAAACAGGGTCGCGGGATCGCCCTCGCGCACCGGGCCGTAGCGCACCGCCACGTCGGTGCTGTCGGCTTCCATGTCCACCGGCGCGTCGTTCGAGTCGATGCGGATCTCGAACTCCGGATACAGCTTGGTGAAGCGGTGCATGCGCGGCACCAGCCACTTGATCGCGAACGAGTGCGTGGTCGAGATGCGCAGCACCGACTCCTCGTCGCCATGCTGCAGGGCCGCCACCTTGGCGCGCAGGTCAAGCAGCATGCGCCCGACCGCAATGGCCAGTTCTTCGCCCTTTTCGGTCAGCGCGATATGGCGCGGGTGGCGCACGAAGAGCGCGAAGCCGACCGATTCTTCCAGCTGCTTGACCTGCAGGCTGACCGCGGCCGGCGTCTTGTGCAGCTCGCGCGCGGCAAGCTTGAAACTGCCCCAGCGCGCGGCGCAGTCGAAATCGATCAGGCCGGACAGGGAACGCAGCGGCTTCATGGCGCCCTCCTGCATAAGTTTTTCTTAGTCATAGTGCTCGATATTTCTCGTTTGTGCGATTTTACTGCTGAGCAGAGAATATAGTCGAATCGTCTAGGAGAAGCCATGCACAAGGATATTTTGGTGATCGGCGGCACCCGCTATTTCGGCAAGCTGCTGGTGCAGCGCCTGGTGCGCGCCGGCCACCGGGTGACGATCGCCACCCGCGGCTACGCGCCCGACCCGTTCGGCGCGCGCATCGAGCGCATCCGCGTCGACCGCCGCAACGAAACCGCAATGCGCGCGGCCTTTCTCGGCAAGCACTACGACCTCGTGTTCGACCAGATGTGCTACAGCCCCCTGGACGCGGCGATTGCCGTGCGCACCTTTGCCGGCAAGGTCAAGCGCTATGTAATGACCTCGACGATCGACGTCTACCGCGGCGTCGAGGCCTCCAGCGCGGCCCTGGCCGAATCCGACCTGCCGGTGCTGGCCCGCCCCATCGACACCGGCTACCCCTGGCACGATCCGACGCTGGCCGTGGAGAGCTATGTCGCGGGCAAGGTGCAGGCCGAGGCCTACCTGTACCGCGACGGTTCGCTTCCCCTGGTGACGGCGCGCCTGGCGCACGTGCTGGGTGGGCCGGAAGAATTCACGGGCCGCCTCGCCTTCTACGTCGACACCCTGCGCCAGGGCCTGGCGCTGCGCTATGCGAACCTGGACGCGCGCCTGTCCTTCCTCGGGACGCAGGAAGCGGCGTCTTTTCTCGACTGGGTCGGCACGCAGGACTTTACCGGGCCGGTGAATGCGGCGTCCGGCGGCGCCTTGTCGGCACACGGACTGTTCGCTCGCGTGGCGGGGGTGCTCGATGCGCCGGCGCGCACGCAGCGGGTTGCTGGTGCGGTCGAGCCGGGGAAGTTATCGCCGTTCGATGCTTCGGATTCGATGGTGCTCGATACGGGGCGCGCGCTGGGGCTGGGGTATCGGTTCAGCCATTGCGACGAATGGCTGGACGACGTGATTCGGCAGCACGATCTGGCCTTCGTTTAGGGCGCGTCTGATCGGAGGTAAGAACGCGGCCACACCAATAAAAAACGGGCGCCTGCAAAGCGCCCGTTTCTTTTACTTGCGTGCCTTCTCGCGCGCCACCCAATACAGCAGCAGCACGATCGCCGCATATGGGATCAAGGAAAGCAGGTCCGCGTTCGGCCCCGCCACGAAAGGATTCGAGCTCTCCGCCCACTTCGCCATCATGCTGTCGAAATTGGTCATCACGCCCGCCGTAATCGCAATGATGATGCCCGCCAGCGCGCCGCCGGCGATATAGCCCGAGGCCAGCAAGGTGCCCGAGCTGCGGTCGCCCGCTGCCGTGCGTTCCTCGGCATTGAGCTCGGCGTACTGCGGCAGCTTGTTGTTGCGGCGGTCGGCCGCCCAGCGCACGGCGCCGCCGATGGCGATCGGCAGGGTCGACACCAGCGGCAAATACACGCCCACCGAGAAGGCCAGCGCCTGGATGCCGGCCATCTCCAGCACCGCCGAAATCATCACGCCGAACAGCACCAGGGTCCAGGGCAGCTGCTGGTCGAGGATGCCCTTGATGATGTAGGACATGAGCACGGCCTTCGGCGCGTCGTATTTCTTCACTTCGGTGCCGTCCGGGCGCGTGTGGTGGTGGCCGTTGATGCCCGGGTCGACCAGGTAGGCCAGCTTGCCGTCGTCATTGACCAGGTATTTGCCTTCCGGTCCGCCGGCGGTACCCGTCTTGCGCCAGACTTTATAGGTTTTGTTGTCGGTTTCGGCCTGTGGGCCCTGCAGCTGCGCGGTTTCCGTCAGCTTGGAGGCGTCGACCGTGATGCCGGGCGCGACCTGGGCTGCGGGCACGTACACGGTGCCGGCATCGTTCAGTTTCAAGAGGATCGGCCCCAGGATCAGTGCCGACGCAAAGGCGCCGCACAGGATCGCGTACTGCTGCAGGCGCGGGGTCGAGCCGACCAGGAAGCCCGTCTTCAAGTCCTGCGAGGTGGTGCCGGCATTGCTCGCCGCGATGCAGACGATGGCGCCGACCGACAGGGCGGTCACGTAATAGCGCCCGCCAGTCCAGCCCATGACGAGGAAGATCAGGCAGGTGAAGAGCAAGGTGGCCACCGCCATGCCCGAGATCGGGTTCGAGGACGAGCCCACTTCACCGGTCAGGCGCGAGGAGACGGTCGCGAACAGGAAGCCGAACACCAGGATCAGCAAGGCGCCCAGCAAATTCATGTGCAGGGGCGTGGCGAAGGTGATGATGGCGATGATGGCCAGGCAGCCCATCGCCACCCATTTGAACGGGATGTCCTGGTCGGTGCGCAGCGGCGATGCCGGCGTCGCGCCCTTCCCCTTGCCCATGCCTGCCAGGCCAGCCTTCAGGCCGTTCCAGATCGAGGGCAGCGAGCGCACCAGCGAAATCAGGCCGCCCGCGGCGACCGCGCCGGCGCCGATGTACAAAACATAGGCGTCGCGGATATCGTCGGGCGACATGTCCTTGATCAGCATCGTGCCCGGCGAGACCGGCACCGTCAGCAGCTCCCCAAAAAACTTGATCATCGGGATCAGGAGCAGATAGGACAGCACGCCGCCGGCGGCCATCGTGAAGGCGATGCGCGGGCCGATGATGTAGCCGACGCCGACCAGTTCCGGCGAAATTTCGGCGCCGGCCGATCCGGCCTTCAGGGGCGCGCCGAACTCGAAGTTGGCGACATCCTTCCAGCCCTTGAACGAGACGTTGGCGACTTTATACAGCAAACCCAGTCCGAAGCCGCCGAAAATGATGGCGGCGCGGCGTTTCGCGTCCCGCGCAGCGTCGGATCCTTCGACCCGCACCTCGCCCGCGGCTTCGCGCGACGTCTCGGTGGCGGCGGCTTTCAGCACTTCGGCGCAGGCCGTGCCTTCCGGGTATTTCAGTTCGCGGTGCTGCTCGACGATCATGGTGCGGCGCATCGGGATCATCATCAGGATGCCGAGCAAACCGCCCAGTACACCGACCAGCATCACGCGCGAGATCTCGAGGTCGAAACCGAGGATCATAATCGCCGGCATGGTCACGCCCAGGCCGAAGGCCAGCGACTCGCCGGCCGAACCCGCGGTTTGCGTGATGCTGTTCTCCAGGATGGTCGACTCGCGCCCGCCCATCTTCTTGAACATGCCGAACAGGGTGATGGCGATCACCGCCACGGGAATCGAGGCGCTGACGGTCAGGCCGACCTTGAGCACCAGGTAGAGCGAGGACGCGCCAAAAATCATGCCCAGCACGACGCCCATGACGAGGGCGCGGACGGTGAATTCGGGGAGGTTCGCCGTCGCCGGGATATAGGGCTTGACTGGCGCGGGAGCGGGATCGTAAGGCATCGTATTCCTGGTTCTTGGGGTGCCCGGGCTTCCTTAAGCCCAGCTGAAGGCGAGACTATCGCATACGTCGGGTGCTAAAGAAAGCGGATTATAATGCCCCGCCGGGCCTGCCTTTTGTGCGGCCCACAGCAGGAGAATACTGTCTTGACCAAGTCCCCCAAAGCCCTGCGGCCGCTGCGCGCGCAGGGCGGCTTCATCTTCTTCATCCTCGCCGCCATCGTCCTCGTCGTCGCCTGCGTTGCCGTCTGGTTCCTCTTTGCCATCGTACCGAACGTGCCCTCGATCGGCGCCGTCACCGACTACAAGCCGAAGATCCCGCTGCGCATCTACACCGCCGACAATGTCCTGATCGGCGAATTCGGCGAGGAGCACCGCGACTTCATGCCGATCGGGCAAATCCCGCCCATGATGAAGAACGCCGTGCTGGCGATCGAAGACGCGCGCTTCTACGAACACAAGGGCATCGACTGGATGGGCGCGGCGCGCGCGGTCAAGTCGAACGTGACGGGCGGCTTCGGCTCGGGCGGCGCCTCGACGATTACCATGCAGGTGGCCCGCAACTTCTTCCTTAGTAAAGAAAAGGTCTTGTCGAGGAAGCTCAATGAAGTCGTGCTGGCGTATAAAATCGAGGATGCGCTGACCAAGGACCAGATCCTCGAGCTGTACATGAACCA
Source organism: Massilia sp. FBCC-B171 (assembly GCF_059134155.1). Classification (NCBI taxonomy): domain Bacteria; kingdom Pseudomonadati; phylum Pseudomonadota; class Betaproteobacteria; order Burkholderiales; family Oxalobacteraceae; genus Massilia; species Massilia sp. FBCC-B171. The sequence goes on from NZ_CP101443.1 coordinate 3,091,224, forward strand.
GATCTTCCTCGGCCAGCGCTCCTACGGTTTTGCCAGCGCCGCGCGCAGTTATTTCAGCAAGAAGCTCGACCAGCTGAGCATCGCCGAGACCGCGATGCTGGCCGGCCTGCCGCAAAACCCGTCGCGCCACAACCCGGCGGTCAATCCGAAGCGCGCCAAGCTGCGCCAGGAACAGGTGCTGCGCCGCATGCGCGACCTGAAGTTCATCGATGAGGCCCAGTACGCGCAGGCAGTGGCCGAACCGCTGCGCGTGCACTCCAAGCCCAAGGAATTCGGCGCCCACGCCCAGTACGTGGCCGAGCTGGCGCGCCAGGTGGTGTTCGCCCAGTACGCGGAAGAGTCGTACACGCGCGGGATCAAGGTCTATACCACGATCGACTCGAAAGCCCAGGAAGCGGCCTACGATTCGGTGCGGCGCAATGTGCTGGCCTACGACAGCCGCCACGGCTACCGCGGCCCCGAAGCGCGCATCGCGCTGCCGGAAGCACAGGAAGAACGCGAGGAAGCGATCGTCGAAGCGCTGCAGAAGCGCCCGTCGAGCGATGGCCTCGAGCCGGCGGTGGTGATCGCCGCTTCGCCGAAAAGCGTGAAGGTCGAGACCATCGACGGCGACGCCATCACGATGACCGGCGCCGGGCTGAAATTCGCGGCCGCCGGTTTGTCCAGCAAGGCCAAGGACGCCCAGCGCATCGAGCCGGGCGCCGTCATCCGTATCAGCAAGATCAAGGGGGAATGGGCCATCACCCAAGTGCCGCTGGTGGCGGCCGCCTTTGTCGCGCTCGACGCCGACAGCGGCGCCTACCAGGCACTGGTCGGCGGCTTCGACTACAACCTGCAGAAGTTCAACCACGTCACGCAAGCCTGGCGCCAGCCCGGTTCGGCGATCAAGCCCTTCGTGTACGCGGCGGCGCTTGACAAGGGCTTTAGCCCTGGCACGCTGATCCTCGACGAGGAACTGCTCATGCCGGGCGAGAACGCCGGCGCCGACTGGTCGCCGAAAAACGACGACAATGTTTTTTCGGGCCCGATCACGATGCGCTATTCCCTGGCCCACTCGAAGAACGTGCCGACGGTGCGCCTGCTGCGCGCAGTCGAGGTCCCGTATGCCCACGACTTTCTTGGCAAGTTCGGCTTCGACCTGCCCCGACACCCGCAGAACCTGACCCTGGCCCTGGGCACGGGCGCCGTTACGCCGCTGCAGATGGCCGGGGCGTACGCGGTGTTCGCGAATGGCGGCTACGGCATCAAGCCCTATCTGATCGCGCGCATCGAGGATGGCGACGGCACGGTCCTGATCGAGAACAAGCCGCCGGCGCCGCGCCAGGAAGCGGCGCGCGTGCTCGATGCGCGTAACGCCTGGGTGACCGATTCCATGCTGCGCGACGTGACGCGCTACGGCACGGGCGCGGCCGCCACCAAGCGCCTGGGGCGCACCGACATCGCCGGCAAGACCGGCACCACCAGTGACGCCATCGACGGCTGGTTCGCCGGCTATGGCGGCAATGTCGTGGCGGTGGCCTGGATGGGGTATGACGAGCCGCGCTCGCTGGGCGGACGCGAATTCGGCGCCACCCTCGCCCTGCCGATCTGGCTCGACTACATGCAGGTGGCGCTTGCGAAACGGCCCCAGCTCGAACGTCCCGAGCCGGAAGGCGTGCTGCGCGAGAACGACGACTGGATCTATGCGGAGTTCGCCGAGATGCCGCAACTGCGCACGATCGATATCGATGCGTCGAGCCTGAATCCGCCCGCCGCGCAGGAGCCAGAATTCATGACTGACGACGAGGAGCTGCATCCGCGGGCCGACGGCGTACCGTCCCAGCCTCCCGCCGAGCCGGTGTTCGTGCCGGCGCAATAGGCGGGCGGGCCGGGAGCCGCGTGCGCGGCCGGTTCAGGCGATGGCGAGTCGCCGCTCCGGCAGCGCCGTCCGGGCATCGAGATGCTCGATCAATTGCGGGAGCGGCATCGGCCGATGGTACAGGAAGCCCTGCATGCAGGCGCCGCCGTGCGCGGCGAGGTAGTTCGCCTGCGCTTCCAACTCGATCCCTTCGGCAACCACGCGCAAGCCCAGGTGGCGGGCCATGGACAGGATCGACTGGACGATGGCCGTCCCGCTGCGGTCGTGGGGTGTGCCGTGCATGAAGCTCTTGTCGATCTTCAGCTCGTAGAGCGGCATCTTGGTCAGGTAGGCCATGTTAGAGTAACCGGTCCCGAAGTCGTCGACCGAAAAGCGGATGCCGAGCGCGGCCAGTTCGTGCATGCGCCTGATCGCCTGGCCGATGTCTTCGATCAGCAGCCCTTCCGTGACTTCGAAGATGAGCTGCTGCGGCGGCGCGCCCGTTTCGGCAAGGATCATGCGCACCTGGTCGACGAAGTCGGGCTGCCGAAACTGCAGCGGGCTGACATTGATCGAAAGCGGCATCGGGTATCCTGCCCGCTCCAGCACCAGCCATGCCAGGCAGGCCTGGCGCAGTGCCCAGTGCCCCATCGGGACGATCAGGCCGCTCGCCTCGGCCGCCGGAATGAAGACGTCGGGCCGCACCGAGCTGCCGTCGGCCCGCTGCCAGCGCATCAGCAATTCGACGCCGGCAGGAACCGCGTGCTGGTCCACCTGCAGCTGGAAATGCATGGCCAGCTCGCCGTTTCCCATGGCCTGCGCCAGATCGCGCTCGAGCGTCAGCTTGTCCTGCGCCTCAGTCAGCATCGCGTCTTCGAACAGCACTACCCCGTTGCGGCCGGCGGACTTGGCGCGGTACATCGCGGTATCGGCGGCGCGCAGCAAGTCGTGCGCGCTTCTGCCGGCGCTTGACGCCAACGCGACGCCGATGCTGGCAGCGATCTGGTGCAGCTGGCCCTGAAGGTCCAGCGGAGCGCCCAGCGCACTGCGGATCGTCTCGGCCACTTGCAGGGCCGCGCCGGCGGCGGCAACCGGGTCGGGATCCAGGCCATCGAGCAGGACGACGAATTCGTCGCCGCCGATGCGGGCCACGAGGTCGCTTCCGCGTACCGCCTGCTTCAGCCGCGCCGCCGCGTGTGCAAGCAGCGCGTCGCCGGCGGCATGGCCGCGAGCATCGTTGACGTTCTTGAAATCGTCGAGATCCAGGTAGAGGACCGCGCCGAGGTGGCTTCCGCTGGCGGCCTTGTCGACAACCGCGCCAAGACGTTCCATCAGCAAACGCCGGTTCGGCAGGCCGGTCAGGACATCGTAGAACGCCAGCCGATGAATCGCATCGGCCGCCGAGCGCCGCTCGGTGATGTCGCGGCCCACCATGACCCAATGGCTGGCGCGCTCCCCCGGCTGCGAGAACGGCACCATCTCGGCCTCGATCCAGAACCCCTGGCCGCTGCGTTGATACACCATCAGTTCAGCATTCGAGGACCGGTTGTCGCGCATTGCCGCCATGATGCGCGCGATGACGGCGTGGTCGGTCGCGGGCCCCCTCAGCATGTGCAGGCTTTGCCCGATGACCTCGTCGCGGGTGTAGCCGGTGCGGGTCAGGAAGGCGTCGTTGGCGAAGATGATTGGCTGCCCGCCGTCGCTCGCATCGACCGCCCGGGCGATTACGACCATGTCGTTCAGGCGCGCTACCGCCGCCGACGTCAGCTCAAGTTCGCCCAGCGACTGAGAAAGGCCCTTGAGCAGCTTCGAGCAGATCAGAATGAGCATCAGGCCGATAGTTGCGTAGTTCAGCGCGGCCACCAGCGACGCCTTGACCGGATCGTGTTCCCAGCCGGGCACGCTCAGCATGACGTGGCCGGTAGCGCCGAATATGACCATCGACGCCGCCCCCACCGCGAGCGCGAGCAGGGCCGGCCTCAGGCTGAGCAGGACCGCCGCGATCAGCGGCGGCCCGAGGAGATAGCTCAAGCTGGCGGCGCCGACGGACAACATCAGCGCAATCGACAGCGCGTACACGACCGCCAGGAAATGCAGCACGCGCATGGTATAGCCGAGTCGCTTGAAACGCCAGATCGCGCAGATCCAGCCGAGCGCGGCGAGGTCGGCCAGCGCCACCGTCCACATGCCGCGCAGCAGCAGGAAGGGCACGATGACCAAGGTCGATATCGACCCCACGACCAGGATCGTCGGCAGCAGCGAGTTAAAAATCCGTTCTCGCCAGGCGGCGACATCGTTGATATTGTCCATTGAGGCAGAATCTGGACGCCGGAGGAACACAGCGCGCCTAAAATTGAATTGCGCAATCATAAATTGCCACAATGAAACTGTCAGCCGACTTTCGTCATTTCCGGTGAATTTTGTTCCGGGTTACAACAGACCTGCACTGCCGGAACCTGGGCGCCGCGCGCGCTCGGCTATGCCCAGGCATCGATGATCCAGTCGGCCGGCTTGCCGCCCGGCTGGCGCGGCAGCGAGGACCCGAAGGAAAACGCCGCGGGCCGTTCGGGCGGCGTCAGGCGTTCGGCGATCCAGCCATCGAGCTCCGCACGCAAGGCAGCAGGCGCGACGCCTCTTGCCGCCACCACGAAGGCTTTCAGGCGCGTGCCTTCATCGATGCGCATCGGGCGCACGGCGCACTCGCGCACGCCCGGGTGCATGGCCAGCACCTCGGCCACATAGGCTGGATATACATTGGTGCCGCCGACCTGCACCGCCTGGTCGATGCGCCCGGTCGGTACAAAGCGCGCGTCGTCAAACCAGTCGAACCGGTCCTGCAGCTCGAAGCGCTCCGTTGAACCGTTCACGGTGCGCTCGATCGCATTGTCCAGCCCTGCCCGGCGCCAGTAAGGCAACAGCCGGTACGGCTCCCCCGCCCCATCGCGCCAGCCGACGCCTGCCGTCTCCGAACTGCCGTAGACCTGCAGCAGGCGCAGGCCGCCGGCGGCCAGGGCAAGCGCCGTGGCGTCCGGACAGGACGCGCCCGAGCTCACGCCAATCACATCCTGCGGAAACAGCGGCGCCAGCGCCGCCACCTGGTTCCAGAAATCCGGATGGCCGACCACCAGGTCGCCCGGCCAGAGCAGCGCCGCCAGCGAAGCGGGAGACGAGCCGCGCAGGTCGAGCACGGGCAGCGGCGCGGCGCAGGCCTGCGGCAGCAGCACTGTAAACAGGAAGCCATATATATGATGGGCCGGCACCGCGCCGAGGATGCGGCGCCGGCCTGGCATTAGCTGCGCCAGTTCGTCCACCTCGCGCCACAGTCCCGCCAGGCGATGGCTGCAGCGCTTCGGCGCGCCCGAACTGCCCGAGGTACGGAAGGTCAGCACGGCATCGTCCAGGGCCAGGCTGGCGCGCGCCGTGGCGATCCAGTCCGCCAGCAGGGTCTGGGCGAGCAGCGCATCATTCATGCCGGCCCGGGCAAACCCGAGCAGGTCGGCCAGGGAAGTCGCGGCACTCATCAAATCCAGCGAATCGGCGCCCAGGTCGGCGGCGAGATCGATTCCGTCCAGCCAGCCAGGCGCCGGCGGCAGGCTGCGCCCGGGACGTGCCGCGGCCAGTTCCGCGGCGACGAGATCGCGCACGACACGCGCCAAGGCGGGGCCGTGCTGCCACCAGGGCGGATGCACACTCCGTTCCATTCTTTCCAACCTGACAAATAAAGATGGGCGATGTTGAACGCAAGTCGCCCAATGTGTCAACCGCACGCTAGAATTGTGTCTGCGAGCGCCTTGACGATTGACACAAGCGCTAGGCCATGCCAACATTTGTTTCCATATATCAATTTATCAAATCGAGCCCCCAGTCGGAAAATTCATGACCAGTCCCACCCCTACCTTCGACACGCGCGGCTTGGCCGACATTCTCGACGCCAGCAGCCAGGAACAGATCGACACCTTCGACTTCGGCGTGATCGGTTTCGATTCCGACGCCAACGCCAACGTCCAGCGCTATAACGCGTTCGAATCGCAGGCAGCCGGGCTTTCGCCGCAGCGCGTGCTGGGCGAGCCGATGTTCCTTAACGTCGCGCCTTGCCTGAATAATTTTCTGGTGGCCCAGCGCTTCGAAGACGCGCTCGAAGACGGCAGCGAACTGGACGACACGATCGATTACGTCCTGACGCTGCGCATGCGCCCGGTCAAGGTCAAGCTGCGCCTGCTGGCCAGCGCCGCCAGCGGCACCCGCTACGTCCTGGTCCAGCGCCGGTGATTGCGCACGACGACAGCGTGGAGAGCCTGCGCGCCGAACACGAAGCGCTGATGCAGTTCCTCTACCTGGCACCGGTCGGACTGGTGCAGGCGGGGATCGACGGCGAGATCGTGATGATCAATCCGATCTCGGCCCAGCTCCTGATGCCGCTGTCGCCCGACGGCTGCCTGACCAACCTGTTCACGGCACTCGAAAGCGTGGCCCCCGGCCTGCGCCTGCAGTGCAGCCAGTACCCGGCCAGCCACGGCATGGTCTTCGAAGGCCTGCACATCCATTTGCGCGCGGACGAGCGCGCGCGCAGCAGCACGCCGCAGATCCTGTCGCTGACCCTCTTGAAGCTCGACGACGCGCGCGTCATGGCCGTGATCAAGGACATCACGGCCGAGATGCGGCGCGAACGCCAGCTGCGCCAGAGCGACGCCTGGCTCAACGCCATCCTGACGCGCATCAGCGACTACGCCCTGGCCGCGCTCGACCGCGACGGGCGCCTGTGCGACTGGAACGACAGCATCGCGCGCGTGACCGGCTTTGGCGACCACATTGTCGGCTCGCCCTATTCGGTCTTCTATCCGCAGGATGCGATGACGGACGAGCACCTGCTGGACCGCCTGCGCGAAGCGGACAACAACGGCTGGAGCATGGACGAAGGCCTGCGCCTGCGCGCCGACGGCAGCCAGTTCTGGTGCAGCGCCCTGATCGCGCCGCTGCCGGACCGCGAAGCCTTCGGCGACGACCCGCACGCCCCCGCCTACTGCCTGATCCTGCGCGACATCAGCGACAAGCGCGCCGCCACCGAGAAGCGGCGCCAGGCAGCTTTCTGCGACCACCTGACTTCCCTGGCCAACCGGCGCGCCTTTTTCGAAGCGGCCGAGCAGGAAGTCGACCGCGCCGCGCATACGCCGCGTTCGCTGGCCCTGATCGTGTTCGACGCCGACCACTTCAAGCACATCAACGACCGCCATGGCCACCCGGCCGGCGACCGCGTGCTGTGCGACCTGGCCAATGCGCTGCGCGATACCTTCCGCGCGGTCGACACGGTGGCGCGCCTGGGCGGCGAGGAATTCGCCGTGCTGCTGCCTTCGACCGGCATCGAGCAGGCCCTGGCCAGCGCCGACCGCCTGCGCGCCCAGGTGGCGACGCGCCTGGTGGCGGTCGACGGCGTCGAGATTGCCTACACGGTGAGCGCCGGCGTCGCCGTGCTGGAAGCCGGGCCGGACGACAAGGCGGGCGGGATCGACGCCCTGCTCAAGCGCGCGGACGAGGCGCTGTATCTGGCAAAATCGCAGGGACGCAACCGCGTCGCCCCATGGACTCCGGAGCTCTCCACGCATGAAAACCCTCCACAGCGAAGCCGCAATGCAGGTTGAACAGATCGACGCCTACGAGGCGCTTGTCCAGTTCCTGTACCGCGCCCCGATCGGGCTGGTGCAGACAGGCCGGGACGGCGCTGTCGAGATGCTCAATCCCATGGCCTCGAACCTGCTGATGCCGCTTGCACGCGACGGCGGACTGGATAACCTGTTTTCCGTGCTGGAAGAGATCGCGCCGCAGGTGAAAGCCATGGCCGACGCCTTCGGCCAGCCCTCTGGCGTGGTCTGCGACGCCCTGCGCGTGCCGCTTGGCGAGGGCCAGTGCGCCCCGGGCACGCCGCAGGTGCTGTCGATCAGCCTGATGAAGCTCGACCCTGAGCGCCTGATGGCGGCGATCACCGACGCCACGCTGGAAATGCAGCGCGAGCAGGAAAACCTGCGCCGGCGCCTGCGCAGCGCCGCCCGCACCGACACCCTGACCCGCCTGCCGAACCGCGCGGCCGCGGTCGAGCAGCTGCAAGGCCTGCTCGACCGCAGCACGGCGCGCCCCGGCGGCGACAACCGCTTCGCGCTGCTGTTCCTCAATTGCGACCGCTTCCGCCAGATCAACGACACCCTTGGCCAGAGCGCCGGCGACCGGCTCCTGATGGCGGTCGGCGACAGCCTGCTGGCGGCGCTGGCCGACCGCATGCGCGCCGGCGGCCTGCCCGCGAATGGCCGGGTCGACCCGGCGGCCGGCGGCGCGGGCCTGGTGGCGCGCGTGGGCGGCGACGAATTCGTGGTGCTGCTCGATGGCTTGCGCCATCCCGACGAAGCCGAGCGCCTGGCCCTGCGCCTGCTCGACACGCTGGCGCGCCCGCACCAGATCGACGGCCATGAAGTGGCCTGCCGCGCCAGTATCGGCGTGTTCTGGGACCAGGGCCAGGGCGGCGACGCCGACGAAGCCATGCGCGACGCCAGCATCGCGATGATCGAAGCCAAGCGCGCCGGCGGCGCGCGTCACGTCGCCTTCGAACCCGCCATGCGCGAACGCGCCGCGCACCGCGCCGACATCGAAGCCCAGCTGCGCACCGCGCTCGCCGAAGAGCAGCTGTTCGTGGTCTACCAGCCGGTGGTGGGCCTGAATGCCGACGGCTCGATCGACCACTCGGCCGGCGTCGAGGCGCTGGTGCGCTGGCAGCATCCGACCCGCGGCCTGGTGCCGCCTTTCGATTTCATCGGCATTGCCGAGGAATGCGGCCTGATCGACCAGATCGGCGACTTCGTGCTCGAACGCGCCTGCGTCGATTTCATGCGCTGGCGTGCGGCACTCGGCCATGCCGCGCCGCGCCTGATGGCGGTGAACCTGTCGCGCGCCCAGCTGGCCCAGCCCGACTGGGCCGCCAGCGTGGCCGCCATCCTGGCGCGCACCGGCATGCCGGCCGCCAGCCTGCAGCTGGAAGTGACGGAAAGCCTGGCCGCCCAGGACGAACATATCCAGGTGCGCCTGCACGAACTCAAAGGCCTGGGCATCAAGCTGGCGCTGGACGACTTCGGCACCGGTTATTCCTCGCTGTCGAGCCTGCACCTGCTGCCGGTCGACACGGTCAAGATCGACCGCTCCTTCGTGTGCAAGGCCGACACCAGCCACCACCACCGGGTGCTGATCGAGGCAACCGTCAAGGTGGCGCAAAGCCTGGGCATGAATACGGTGGCCGAGGGCATCGAAACGGCTGCCCAGCTCGATGCGGTGCGGGCCCAGTCCTGCGCCAAGGGCCAGGGCTATCTGTTCAGCCGGCCGCTGGTGTCGAACGCGCTGGTCGAGTGGATCGGCGCCCAGCAGGCCGGCTTGCGCGCCTGAGGCTGTCCGGCGGGTGCTGCACGCTGAAAGCTGGTCGCCTATTTCCATTGACTGTCCGTCAACTCCTACATGCTCTGGCGTCGCCTTCCTATAGCACTTGCAATCGAGCGCCCGCATGATGAAGTTCTCGACATCCACGGAGGATAATAAATATGAAACGTGCAACTTTAAGCCTGATCGTCGCCGCCACCATGGGCCTGAGCCTGGCAGCCTGCAAGTCCACCGACACTATGGACACGTCGTCCGGCTCCAGCACCTCGGGCGCGACCAGCGGCTCGAGCATGCAGGAACGCGGTAACCCAAGCACGGGCGCCACCGGCAGCACAGTAACCACCGACTCGACCGCGCCGGCACCAGCACCAGCGGGCGCCGCCGGGACCACCGGTACCATGGGTACGACCGGCACCACGGGCACAACCGGCAGCATGGGCACCACCACCCCGCCGCCTAGCACCACCGGCACCGGCCGTTAAACGTTTTCACGGTACGCCTCCCCTGCGTACCGTGCGGGCCGGCCAGCCGGCCCGCTGCATTCTCTCTTCTCCAAACTTGTCAGGTAGAATCGAGCCATCCACATGGCCGAGGCTACCCATCAATGAACAACCCGTTTGCGCGCTGACGGCATGGCGTTTCCCATTGAACAAAAACTCGTGATCGGGATCGCCTCGAGCGCCCTGTTCGACCTGTCGGCATCGCACCAGGTCTATCTCGACGAGGGTCCCGAAGAATACCGGCTGTACCAGGAACAGCATCTCGACACCATACTCGCCAAAGGGGTGGCTTTCCCCTTCATCCGGCGCTTCCTGAACATCAACAAATGCTTCCCGCGCGAGTCGCCGGTCGAGGTCGTGCTGTTTTCGCGCAATTCTCCGGAGACGGGGCTGCGCGTGCTGCGCTCGATCGCCCATTACGGGCTCGACATCTCGCGTGCGGCCTTCATGACCGGCAAGTCGCCGTATTCCTACCTGCCTGCCTTCAACGCCTCGCTCTTCCTCTCCGCGAACGAGGAAGACGTGAAAAGCGCGATCGCCGTGAACTATCCGGCCGGGCTGGTGCTGCCGTCGCAGATCGACGACGGCGACGACGACCCGGACCTGGAGCTGCGCGTGGCCTTCGACTTCGACGGCGTGCTGGCCGACGACGAATCGGAAACCGTCTTCAAGCAGGGCGGCCTGGACCAGTTTCACGCCCACGAAACCCTGCACATGGGCCGGCCGCACAGCCCGGGCCCGCTGGCGAACATGTTCCAGAAGCTGGCGATGATGCAGCGCCTGGAAGAACGCGCCCAGCGGCGCGACCCGAATTACCGGCGGATCGTGCGCATCGCCATCATCACGGCGCGCAGCGCGCCCTCGCACGAGCGGGTGGTCACGACCCTGAAAAGCTGGGGTGTGTCGGCCGACGAAACCTTCTTCCTGGGCGGGATGGACAAGTCGCGTGTGCTGGGCGTGTTCAAGCCGCACATCTTTTTCGACGACCAGCTGACCCATCTGCGCGCCGCGCCCGGCGGGACCATCCCGATGGTGCACGTGCCCTTCGGGGTGGCGAACCGGGTGGCGGCGCCGGCGAACGCCTGAAGGCGCTTGCCGTTTACGCTTGCAGGGCCTGGCCGCCCGCGTCCACGACCCGGTTGCGCCCGCCCTGCTTGGCAGCATACAGGCGGCGGTCGGCCAGTTCGATGAAGCCATGTTGGGTGTCGTGCGCACCCGGCACGATGGTCGCGATGCCGATACTCACGGTGAGCACGTCGGCCACGCGCGAATTGCGGTGCGGGATGGCCGCGCGCGCCAGCATGCGGACAAAGCGCGCCGCGATGGTCTGCGCCGCTTCTTCGTTCGTCCCCGGCAGCACCATCACGAATTCCTCGCCGCCCAGGCGCGCGCACAGGTCGCGCGTGCGGGTGGCCGTGTCGTCGAGCAGGCCTGCCACCTGCTTCAGGCACAGGTCGCCCTGCGGGTGGCCGTAGCTGTCGTTGTACTGCTTGAAGAAGTCGATGTCGAGCATGACCAGCGACAGCGGCTCGCCGCAAGCGCGCGCCTTGCTCCATTCGACGTCGAGGATGCGGTCGAACGTGCGGCGGTTCGCGATGTCGGTGAGCGCGTCGCGGTAGGACAGCGTCTCGAGCTCCTTCTGCAGCTGCAGGATCTTGTCCTCGGCCGCTTTGCGTTCGGTGATGTCGAACATGAAGCCGATCAGGCAGTCGACGCTGCCGTCAGGACGGCGCTTGACGTGCACCACGTCGCGGATCCAGACCAGCTCGCCCTCAGCGGTCAAGGCCCGGTAATCGGCTTCGTGGTCGACGCCTTCCATCGACTGGGCGACGCAGAAGTCGACCGTCTTCTGGCGGTCGTCTTCGTGAATGCGGTCGGCCCAGTCGGTGACCGTCTGCCAGCTGTCCTGGCGCCAGCCGAGCAGCGTTTCGATCTGCGGGCCGATATACGTGAAGCGCATGCTGTCCCAGTCGATCTTCCATGGAATGGCCTTGGTCGACTCGAGCAGGGTGCGGTAGACGCCGGGATCGTCGTAGGTAGGTGTTTGGCTCATAGTGTCTCGAAGGAGGCGGTGAAGGTCGGGGCCGCGGGCATGGCCAGCGCGCGGCGGTGCAGGTCGAGCAGCTCGGCAGGCTTGTCGTAGGCCAGCCGCAGGCCGGCGCGCAGGTCGCGCCGCATCAGGCGGATCATCCAGTCCAGCACCTCGTCCGGAAACGATGCGGCCGGCCGGCCGGTGACTTCGGCCAGCCGGCCGGCGATCACGGGACGGTCGCTGACCACCGGGCAAATGCGGTAGCCATAGCGCCCGCCGATGCGCTCGGGCGGCAGGTCCATCGGGCGATCAGCCAGCTGGCGGAAGAAGCCGAGCGTCAGGCGGTAGGCGTTGCGTCCGAATACCGGCACGTCGTCGGGCACCGGCTGGCCGGAGTCCAGCTCCTGCAGGCTGGTCGCCAGCGGCAGCAGGCGCTCGACCTGGTAGGCCGCCATGTGCGGGTTGCCGATCCGGACCAGGTTGGCGATCAGTTCGCCCAGCGACGCGTGGCCGATGATCGCGGCCTGTTTCGGGATGCCGCCCCAGACGCCGTCGGCGCCGCGCAGCAGCGCCTCGATCACCGAGGCGTTCTCGTAACCGGCGCCGGCGTGCACGTGGACCACCAGCTTCTTCGGCTGCGGCAGGCAGCGGCGCGCAATGGCCACGCAGGCCCCGACCTGGAAGGGCAGATAGGTGCCGCGGTCGTCCTCGATGCTGACGCCCTCGATGGCTTCAGCGGCCAGCATCGCCAGCAGCGCGCAGCTGCGTTCCAGGTTGTTGGTCAGCGCGTCGCAGCCGTCGACGATGTTGATCAGGATGCGCGGCGCGCCGCCGGCGTCGCCGGTGATGTTCGCGTGCAGCCAGGCGATGCTGGCGCGCAGGTCGCGCACCAGCGTATCGAAGTCGTACAGCGGCGCCATGCCCGCGTCGCTCAGGTAGATCTCGTGCAGGGTGTTGGGCACCTTGTAGGCCTGCAGCTTGCGCATCGAGAGCGAAGGCTGGAAGCTGCCGTCGGGCGCGTGCGTCCCGATGTCGGTGAAGGCGAAGCAGCCGCTCATGTCGGCCTCATGGTCGCGCAGCCAGGCCATGAAATCGTCGTCAACTTCCGGCTCGTCCGGCAGCGCATAGTCGAGCGAACCGAGGTGGATGTTCTTCATGCCGAATGCGCGCAGCTGCGGCAGGATGCGCAGCTTGTCCGCCAGCGTGTGGCCGATGCCGGAACCGACCGGGTTTTCGCGCAGCGAAATATCGATCAGGTAGGGGTCGATGGCGCGCAGCTGCGCCAGTTTCTGGCCGGCGTCGTCGAGCAGTGCGCGGGCGTCGTCAAGGAGAGCGGCGTGGTTGTCCATCGGTTACATATTCGATAAAACTAATGATGTTACATCATGATAATGACATATTCTTACATTGAGGCAAGAACGCCACAGTCCGGGACCGCCGGCGGCGCATATCGCTCCCGCATGCCGGGCGAGAAGAGCGGCTCGCGTATCATGTGGGCTCATCACAACGCATTCACTTTTCGCCCATGACCACGGATTCACCCAGCACGGAAATCAGTTTCGACGACGCCGCTGCCGCAGCAAGCGCTTTACAGGATGCCGGCACGCCGGTCACGCTGGAGGCTCTGCGCGCAGCGCTGCCGGGCGCATCGACAACAAGCCTGGCCCGTCATCTGCGCGCCTGGCGCGCCGAACACGAACCCGCGCCCGCCCCGCCGCCGGCCGAGATGCCGGCCGCCCTCCTCGCCGAGCTCGCCAAATGGGCGCAGCAGCATGCCGAACAGGCCGGCGCCGGCCCGCGCGCGGCACTGGCGCAACTGGAAGGCGATCTCGACGCGGCAATTGATGAAGCCGAGCGCCTGGAAGAAGAACGCAGCGAGCTGCTGGCCGAGGTCGACAACGCGTCGGCCGCACGCGAAGCCGCGCAGGCCGTGGCCGACGAACGCAGCGAAGAGATCGAACGCCTGATGGCCGAACTGCGCAATGCGCGCCAGATCGCCATGGACGCCCTGGTCGGCAAGGCCAAGGACCAGCTGGCGATCGACGGCAAGGACGCCCAGCTGGCCGACCTGCGCGGACAGCTCGAGCGCAGCGTGACGGCCTCTTCGGCCCAGTCCGATGCGCGCCTGGCCGCCGAGATGGAACTGGTCGGCGCGACCACCGCGCGCGACAGCCTGGCGCTGGAAGTGAAGGAGCTGCAGGCGCAGCTGGCGGCGGCGAAAAGCGACCGCGGCGCACTGCGCATGGAGCTCGACAAGCTGCGCAAGGCGAAGTAAGCGCCTGCCGTCGGCCTGGGCGTTTACGGCGTGACCGACACCGTGCGCTTCAGGCAGCGCAGCGTAAACGTCGAGCGGGTGTGCTTCACGCCCGGCAGCTTGTAGAGCTTCTGGCGCAGGAAGCGCTCATAGCCTTCCGTCCCCGACACCGCCACCTTGATCAGGTAATCGTATTCGCCCGAGAGCAGGTAGGCTTCCATCACTTCCGGCAGCTCGGCCAGCGCGTCCGAAAACGCCTGGAAGATCTCGTCGTCATGGCGGTCGACCGTCACCTCGATGATCACCGTATCCGGCAAGCCCAGGGTGCGCTGGTCAAGCACGGCGACATAACCCGTGACGTGTCCCGATTCTTCCAGCGCGCGCACGCGGTGCCAGCAAGGCGTGGGCGAGAGGTTCACGGTCTCGGCCAGCTTCTGGTTGCTGATGCGTCCATCGCGGCTGAGCGTGCGCAGGATCTTCCTGTCGATCTCGTCGAGTATTCCGTCCTTCATCCTGCAGCTCCTCCTGTCTATACGAGTAGGATTAGATAATCCTTCTACATTTTAGCCGAAACATAGAAGGAATATCGAAGATCCGGGCAAATCGCCCGGGGATACGAAAGAATATTTTTTGTGCGCTGCAGTAAAATTCTGGTCCGCCATCCCCGCGGGGCAAGAAGCCCGGTTTCACCCAGTTCGAACCGGCATTCGACCCCGCATTGCAGCATCCAGAATCAGGAGTTGTCGTGTCAGAAGCAGTATCCCGCGCAGGCGCAGGAAGTTTAACCCTCGGTTCGCTCAACGCCGAGCTGCCGCTCATGCTGGTCACCCCTGCGCTGTTCGCCGCGAACCTGCTGGTCGCGCGCTGGGCCGAGAGCGCGGCCCTGCCGCCGCTCTTCCTCGCCTTCGGCCGCTGGGCGCTCGCCTTTGCCATCCTGCTTCCCGCCGTCGGTCCGCGCCTGTGGGCCCTGCGCCACGTGATCATGGCGAACTTCCCGCGCCTGATCCTGTTGGCGGGTCTCGGCATGGGCCTCGCGGTCGGCCCCCAGTACATCGGCGCGCGCCAAACGAGCGCAGCCAACATCGCCATCATCTTCGCGGCCTGCCCGGCGCTGGTGATGCTGCTGGAAACCCTGGTCTGGAAGGCGCCGCTGGCGCGCAAGCAGGCCGGCGGCATGCTGCTGGCCATTGTCGGCGTGCTGGTCGTGCTCTCGAAAGGCGATATTTCCGCGCTCGGCGGCCTGGCCTTTGGCGCCGGCGACCTGTGGGTGGTGCTGGCCGCCTGCGGCTGGGCGCTCTATACTGTGCTGGGCAAGCGCCTGCAGCTCCCTAGCCTGCCAAGCAGCGTCAAGCTGATGGCCTTGATCGGCGGCGGCGCCCTGGTGCTGGCGCCCTTCGCGGTGCTGGAAGCCTCGCTTGGCAACGTGGCCAATTTCCACGACCCGCGCCTGTATATCGCGCTGGCCTTCCTGGCGACCGTGCCCAGCCTGGGCGCCTATTTCTGCTTCGACCGCCTGGTCGCGATTGCCGGTCCGGCGCGCGCCAGCCTGTCGGTCTACCTGATCCCGCTGTTCGCCACCCTGGCCGCCTGGCCGCTGCTGGGCGAAGCGCCCAAGCTGTACCATGCGGCGGGCTTCGGCATCATCCTCGCAAGCGTGCTGTTCGCCACGCGCAAGGGCCGGTAAGACGGCGCCTCGCGTGCGGCGCGCGCGCGGGTGGGTTCGTCTATAATCGAGGACCCATCGGCTAGAACCCAAAGCGCACGTCTGCATGCCTTTCGACCTTACCAAGCACCTCCCGAAACCCGGACAGCGTTTCGTCCTGCCTGCCCTGGCAGGTTCGTCCGATGCCTATGCCCTGGCCGTCGCCGGCCTGGCCTTCAAGGCGGAAAAGCGGATCCTGACCGTCATCGTGGCCAACGCCAGCGACGGCCAGCGCCTGCTGGATGAAATCGCCTGGTTCGCCGACGGCAGACTCTCCTGCCATCTGCTGCCGGACTGGGAAACGCTCCCCTACGACGCCTTCTCGCCGCACCAGGACCTGGTGTCCGAACGCCTGGCGACGCTGCACGAAATCCGCAACGGCCAGTGCGACGTGCTGGTGGTCCCGGCTACGACCGCCCTGGTGCGCCTGGCGCCACCATCCTTCCTGGCGGCCTATACCTTCTTCTTCCGCCAGGGCGAAAAGCTCGACGAAGCGCGCCTGAAGGCCCAGCTGACCCTGGCCGGCTATTCGCACGTGTCGCAGGTGATGTCGCCCGGCGAATACTCGGTGCGCGGCGGCTTGATCGACCTGTTCCCGATGGGTTCCGCCCTGCCCTACCGGCTCGATTTGTTCGGCGACGAGATCGAAACCATCCGCACCTTCGACGCCGACACCCAGCGTTCGCTCTATCCGGTGCGCGAGGTGCGCCTCCTGCCGGGCCGCGAATTCCCGATGGACGAGGCGGCGCGCACGCGTTTTCGCAGCCGCTGGCGCGAGCGCTTCGAGGGCGATCCCTCGCGCTCCACGGTCTATAAGGACATCGGCAGCGGCATCGCCTCGGCCGGTATCGAATACTATCTGCCGCTGTTTTTCGACGAGACGTCCACGCTGTTCGACTACCTGCCCGAGGACGGTCCGCTGGCCCTGGTGGGTGACATCGACGGCGCCATTGCGCGCTTCTGGCTTGACACCGAATCGCGCTACCGCTTCCTGAAAAGCGACCGCGATCGCCCGCTGCTCGAGCCGCGCGAACTCTTCCTGTCGAGCGAGCAGTTCTTCACCTGCGCCAAGCCGCACGGGCGCTGGAACATCGCGCGCGACGCCATCACCGTCGCGTCCGAACTCTCCGCGCCGATTCCCGACGTCGCCGTCAACCGCCGCCTGGAAGACCCGCTGGCCCCCTTGCGCGCCTTCATCGCGAAGACCGGCTGCCGCGTCATGATCTGCGCCGAGTCGAACGGCCGGCGCGAGACGCTGCAGCAGTATTTCAACGAATACCAGTTCAACGTGGTGCCGGTCGAAGGTTTCGAGGGCATGCGTACGAGCGACGCAAAACTGGCGCTGGGCGTGGCGCCGCTGCAAAGCGGCTTCGAGCTCTTCGAGGATGCGAGCGGCTGTATCGCCTTCATCACCGAGACCGAGCTGTACGCCGGTTCCGGCCGACGCGCCGGCAGGAAGAAGCAGGAAGCGACCAGCCAGGTCGAGTCGATGGTGCGCGACCTCTCCGAATTGAAAATCGGCGATCCGGTGGTGCACATCAACCATGGCATCGGGCGCTACATGGGCCTCATTTCCATGGACCTGGGCGAAGGCGAAACCGAATTCCTGCACCTCGAATACGCGAAGGACACCAAGCTGTATGTGCCGGTTTCGCAGCTGCACGTCATCTCCCGCTATTCCGGCACTTCGCCCGAGGACGCGCCGCTGCATTCGCTCGGCTCCGGCCAGTGGGACAAGGCCAAGCGCAAAGCGGCCGAACAGGTGCGCGACACGGCGGCAGAGCTGCTGAACCTGTACGCGCGCCGCGCCGCGCGGGTCGGCCACGCCTTCGAATATTCCGCGACCGACTACGAGAACTTCGCCCAGAGCTTCGGCTTCGACGAGACGCCGGACCAGCACGAGGCCATCATCAACGTGATCAAGGACATGACTTCGGGCCGCCCGATGGACCGCCTGGTCTGCGGCGACGTCGGCTTCGGCAAGACCGAAGTGGCCCTGCGCGCGGCCTTTATCGCGGTCATGGGCGGCAAGCAGGTCGCGATCCTGGCGCCGACCACGCTGCTGGCCGAGCAGCATGCGCAGACCTTCGCCGACCGCTTCGCCGACTGGCCGGTGAGAATCGCCGAACTCTCGCGCTTCCGGACCGGCAAGGAGATCAACAACGCGATCAAGGGCATGGCCGACGGCACCCTCGACATCGTGATCGGCACCCATAAACTGCTCTCGCCCGACGTGAAGTTCACGCGCCTGGGCCTGGTCATCATCGACGAAGAGCACCGCTTCGGCGTGCGGCAGAAGGAAGCATTGAAAGCCCTGCGCGCCGAAGTGGACGTGCTCACGCTCACCGCCACGCCGATCCCGCGCACGCTGGGCATGGCGCTGGAAGGCTTGCGCGATTTCTCCATCATCGCCACCGCCCCGCAAAAGCGCCTGGCGATCAAGACTTTCGTGCGCAGCGAAGACGGCTCGGTGATTCGCGAAGCCTGCCTGCGCGAACTGAAACGCGGCGGCCAGATCTACTTCCTGCACAACGAAGTCGAAACCATCGAGAACCGCTACGCGATGCTGCGCGAACTGCTGCCGGAAGCGCGCATCGCGGTCGCCCACGGCCAGATGCACGAGCGCGACCTGGAAAAGGTGATGCGCGATTTCGTGGCCCAGCGCTTCAACATCCTGCTGTGCACGACCATCATCGAGACCGGCATCGACGTGCCGACGGCGAACACGATCATCATGCACCGCGCCGACAAATTCGGCCTGGCCCAGCTGCACCAGCTGCGCGGACGGGTCGGCCGCTCGCACCACCAGGCCTATGCCTATTTGCTGGTGTCGGACGTGCAAACCCTGACCAAGCAGGCGCAGCGCCGGCTCGATGCGATCCAGGCGATGGAAGAACTGGGCAGCGGCTTTTACCTGGCCATGCACGACCTCGAGATCCGCGGCGCCGGCGAAGTGCTGGGCGAGAACCAGTCGGGCGAGATGCTCGAGATCGGATTCCAGCTGTATTCGGACATGTTGAATGAAGCCGTGCGTTCGCTGAAAGCCGGCAAGGAGCCGGACCTGGCGGCGCCCTTGTCGACCACGACCGAAATCAACCTGCACGTGCCGGCCCTGCTGCCGGCCGACTTCTGCGGCGACGTGCACGAGCGCCTGTCGATCTACAAGCGCCTGGCCAACGGCGACAGCCAGGCCAAGATCGACGACATGCAGGAAGAGCTGATCGACCGCTTCGGCAAACTGCCGGAACAGGTGAAGGCCCTGATCGAGACGCACCGCCTGCGCATCGCGGCAAAGACGGTCGGCATCGTCAAGATCGACGCCCACGGCGAGGCTGCCAGCCTGCAGTTCATGGAAAAGCCGCCGATCGATCCGATCAAGATCATCACGCTGATCCAGAAGAACCGCCACATCAAGCTGGCCGGCCAGGACAAGCTGCGCATCACGGCCGCCATGCCGGACCTGGCAAGCCGCGTGCTGCAGGTGAAGCAAACGATCAAACAACTATTGGCATGACGATGATGAATCTGGTGTTGCAGGGACCGAAGGCCGAGGTTTCCACCCTGGAGACGATTGCGGCGCTGGCCAGGCCGGCGCGCACGCTGCGCTTGTCGGCGCATGCGCTGCGCTGCGAAGACGTGGCTGCTGGTTCAGAGGTGGTGGAGGCCGTGCAGGCGGCGGCCCTGGCGGCCCAGGTCGACGCCACCTTCATCGAGGGCGGCCGCACCCTGGCGGACTTTTCCCTGGTGGCGATGGACATGGACTCGACCCTGATCACGATCGAGTGCATCGACGAGATCGCGGACATGCAGGGGCTCAAGGCCGAGGTCTCGGAAATCACGGAAAGCGCGATGCGCGGCGAACTCGATTTCGCAGCCAGCCTGACGCGGCGGGTCGCCTTGCTCAAAGGGCTGGATGCGTCGGCGCTTGAACGCGTGTACGAGGAGCGCCTGCGCCTCTCGCCGGGCGCCGAGACCATGCTGGCGGCGGTCAAGGCGGCCGGCCTGAAGACGCTGCTGGTGTCGGGCGGCTTCACCTTCTTTACCGACCGCCTGAAGACGCGCCTTGGCCTGGACTACACGCACGCGAACCTGCTCGAGGTCGAAGATGGCCGCCTGACGGGGCGCGTGGTGGGCGGCATCGTCGACGCCGAGGAAAAGATGCGCACCGTCGAACGCGTGTGCGCGGAGCTGGGCGTGCCGCCGTCGCGCGCGATCGTCATGGGCGACGGCGCCAACGACCTCAGGATGATGAAAGTGAGCGGGCTGTCGGTGGCCTTCCGCGCCAAGCCGGTGGTGCGCGCGCAAGCCGATGTGGCGCTCAATTTCAGCGGGCTGGACGGGGTGCTGGCGGTGCTGGCCTAGCTGGGTTTTTGTTGAATCAGGCAAAAAATTGCTGAAGTTCAAGCCCTATCTCATCAGGTCCTGCGCCGCCGCAAATCCCCTGTCGTGCCTCCCTTGAGTCGCATGCCCCCCGGACGTTAGATTGGTCTCTGCGACCTGCGCCGCAGTCGCTCCCGCCAACCTGTCCGTCGGAGCAAAGACCATGAAGAACGTTGTGCCTCCCGCGCTTGATGAAACCGGCCCGAACCGGCGCGCCTTTTTGAAAACAGGCCCGCTGGTAGCCGCTACCCTGGCGCTGCCGGCGCTGCCGGCGCACGCACAGACGGGGAGCGGCGTGCGCTGGTGCACTACCTGGGGCGCAGCGCCGGCCGGCCCGCCGCCCGCGGCCAGCATCGTCACCTATTCCAGCCAAACCTTGCGCCTGATCGTGCGCACCAGCATCGGCGGCAACCGGGTGCGCATCCGCATCTCCAACGAAATGGGTTCGGCGCCGCTGCGCATCGGCCGCGCCACCATCGCCCTGCGCTCCAGCGGCGCGGCAGTCCAGCCGGGCACCCTGCGCGAACTGCGCTTTGGCGGCGCGCCTGCGGTCACGATTCGGGCGCGGGCGCCGGCCATCTCCGATGCGCTCGACTTCGTGGTGCCGGCGCAAGCCGACCTCGCCATCAGCCTGTACCTGTACGGCAGTACGCAGGGCACCACCCTGCATAACACCGCGCTCCAGCACAGTTATGTGTCGCCGGGCGGCGACTATACCTCCACCGTTTCGATGCCGGTGACGCGCACGCTCACGTCCTGGCCCTTCCTCACCGCAGTCGACGTCAACGCCGCCGTTCCCAGCCTGGTGGTGCTGGGCGACTCGCTCACGGATGGCCAGGGCAGTACCATCAACGCGAACCGGCGCTGGCCCGATTTCCTGGCGCGGCGCCTGCAGGCCTCGCTGGGGGTGGCAGGGCGCATCGGCGTCGTGAACCGCGGCATCAGCGGCAATTTCCTGCTCTATGACACCCCGAACGGCCTGCTCGCTGGCTACGCCGCGCCGGAGCGCTTCGACCGCGACGTACTGGCAACGAGCGGCGTGCGCTATCTGGTGACGCTCATCGGCATCAACGACGTGCGGGCCAGTTCGATCTCGAACCCGGTCCCTGCGAGCGAACTCATCGCCGGTTACCGCCAGCTGATCATGCGGGCCCAGGCGCGCGACATTACGATCATCGGCGCAACCCTGACGCCTTTCGAAGGTTTTTCGTCCTACAGCCCGGTGCTGGAAAACGTGCGGCGCACGGTGAATGACTGGATGCGCGCGAGCGGGGAATTCGACGCCCTGCTCGATACCGATGCGGCCGTACGCGATCCCTTGCGGCAGACGCGCATCCTGCCCGCTTACGACAGCGGCGACCACCTGCACTTGAACGATGCGGGCTACCAGGCGATCGCGAATGCGGTGCCGCTCGCACCTTTCCTGGCTGGGGCGACTGCGCCGATCGAGCAGACGGCCTGAGACCATGGCGGGCCGCGCATGGCTTGATGCGGCCCGAGGTGTAACAAGCTGTAATTCCACGCGAAAAATGGAGTTCAATTAACTATTATGATGGCATCAGGAGGACCGCCATGCATAAACTCATCGTTGTAATCGCTTCGCTTGCCGCGCTTGCCGGCTGCGCCACGCCGGCGCCTGGCCCTGCCAATTACGGCACCCGCGCCGCTGGCCCGGCCGACCCGAACGGCTGGCAAGTTGTCTCGGTAACCCCGGTTCCGCTCGGCACGGGCGAACGTGCGGGGGACGCCGGCGTCGTCACCAGCTCGAACGTGGTCGTCAATCCGGCACCTAACGTGGCCAGCCGGCCGATCTATGCCCCGGCGCCCGTCTACGGCGCTCCGGTGTACGTGGCGCCGCCCGTGTATGTCCAGGAACCGTACTGGTATCCGCCGGTGTCGATCGGGCTGGGTTTCAGCTTCGGAAAAAGCTGGGGTGGCCACCACCATCACCGTGGTGGGGGCTATCGCCGTCGTTGACACGATAGCAGCGCTGCCGCGCTGCCGCAAAAACGCACCAAAACAGGGAGGCCGCACAATCGTGCGGCCTCTTTGATTTTGCGGCTTTATACGCCCTATTTCTTACCGTTTTCTTACGTTCGCACAGCTGTTGCACATGGTGCAATGCGTCATAGCAATCGTTTGCTGTCGATCAATTGCTAATCTACAATCGGTCGGTCGATGTCACCCTCGCGGCATATTTTTGCCGGCGGTGCAACGTACGGTACGACCAAAAACACACTACGGAGACGGCAATGAATTTCAAGTTGAAGGCATTGGTTGCAGGGGTAGCACTGGGTTTTTCGATGTCCGGCATGGCGCAGGAGCCAATCAAGATCGGCGTGTCCGGCCCGTTCACGGGCGGTTCGGCCCCGATGGGCGTGTCGATGCGTGACGGCGTCAAGCTGGCCGTGAACGAGATCAATGCCGCCGGCGGCGTCCTTGGCCGCAAGATTCAGCTGATCGAGCGCGACGACGAAGCGAAGAACGAACGCGGCGTGCAGATCGCCCAGGAGCTGATCAACAAGGAACGCGTCGTCGCCACCGTCGGCTATATCAACACCGGCGTGGCGCAAGCCTCGCAGCGCTTCTACCAGCAGGCGCAGATCCCGGTGATTAACAACGTGGCCACCGGCTCGATCATCACCCAGCAGTTCGCCTCGCAGCCGACCAACTTCGTGTTCCGTACCTCGGCCAGCGACGCGATCCAGTCGCAGATGATCGTCGACGAAGCCATCACCCGCCGCGGCTTCAAGAAGGTCGCGATCCTGGCCGACTCGACCAACTACGGCCAGCTGGGCCGCGCCGACCTCGAGAAAGCGCTCGAGAAGAAAGGCATCACGCCGGTCGTCGTCGAGAAATACAACCTGCAAGACGTCGACATGACCTCGCAGCTGCTCAAAGCCAAGCAGGCCGGCGCCGAAGCGGTGCTCACCTACGGCATCGGCCCTGAGCTGGCCCAGATCGCCAACGGCATGGAAAAGCTGGGCTGGAAAGTGCCGATGGTCGGCAGCTGGACGCTCTCGATGGCGAACTTCGTCGACAACGCCGGCAAGAACGGCGAAGGCACGCGCATGCCGCAGACCTTCATCCAGGAAGCGACCACGCCGAAACGCAAGGCCTTCATCGACGCTTACGTGAAAGCCTACAACCCACCTGGCGGGCGCATGCCGTCGGCCGTGTCGGCAGCCCAGGGCTACGACTCGATCTACCTGCTGGCCGCAGCCATGAAACAGGCCAATTCGACCGAAGGCCCGAAGATCGTCGCCGCACTCGAAAACCTGAACACCAAGGTTGAAGGCGTCGTCACCACCTACGACAAGCCGTACACCAAGACCGACCACGAAGCGATCAACTTCAACAATACCGTGTTCGGCGAAGTGCGCGGCGGCCGTGTGGTGCACGCCAAGTAAGGCAGCGTGTAGTTAGCATCGCTGCTCGTGGCCAGTCGGGATCATCCAGGCTGGCCATTTTCTTGTTGACCGGCGGCGCCGGCGTCATGCCCGCGCGCCTCCTAAGGTGAAATTCATGGATATCCTTCTCCAGCTAGTCTTCAGCGGTATCGCGCTCGGCATGATCTATGCCGTCGTCGCGTTCGGCTACCAACTTACCTTTGCCACTTCCGGCACCCTTAATTTCGGCCAGGGCGAAGCGCTCATGCTCGGCGCCCTGGTCGGCCTTTCTTTTGTGGGCGGCGTCCATGGCGGCCCGTACATGAGCTACTGGATCATGCTCCCGCTGGTCATCATGTTCGGCGCCCTGCAAGGCATGTTCGTCGAATGGATCGGCGTGCGTCCGGCCATCAAGATCAAGTCCGAATTCGGCTGGATCATGTCGACCATCGCGCTGGCCATCATCTTCAAGAACGTCGCCGAAAACATCTGGGGCAAGGACGTCCTGCCCTTCCCTTCGCCGCTGTCCTCGACGCCCTTCCAGTTCATGGGCGCGAACGTGCAGCCGATGCAGGTGGCCGTCATCATCGGCGCGCTGGCCATCATGCTCGCGGTCGAAGTCTTCAACCGCAAGTCGATCTACGGCAAGGCCGTAGTGGCCACCTCGAACGACCGCGACGCGGCCGGCCTGATGGGCATTAACACGGGCCGCGTGATCACCTTCTCGTATGCGCTGTCCTCGGCCACGGCCGCCTTTGCGGGCGCGCTGATCGCGCCGCTGACGCTGACCAGCGCCACCATGGGCGCTTCGCTCGGCCTGAAAGCGTTCGCCGTGGCGATCATCGGCGGTTTGACCAGCGGCGTGGGCGCGATTGTCGGCGGCCTGATCCTGGGTATCGCGGAAGTGGCGACCGGCTACTACATTTCGACCGGCTACAAGGAAGTGCCGGGCCTGATCCTGCTGCTGCTGGTGCTGGCGATCAAGCCGTCCGGCCTGTTCGGCAAAGCCGCCATCAAGAAAGTCTGACCATGAAGAACAACAAGCTACTCCTCGCCGGCAGCGTGCTGGGACTGATCGTGCTGGCGATCTTCCCGCTCGCCTTCACCAATCCCTATTACATCCACCTGGCCGAAACCATCCTGATCTACGCGATCCTGCTGTTTGGCCTGGACATCGTGGTCGGCTACACCGGCCAGGTCTCGCTCGGCCACGCCGGCCTGTTCGGTATCGGTTCCTATGTCACGGGCGTGCTCGTGATGAAGCTGGGCGCGCCCTGGTTCCTCGCGGTGCCGGCCAGTATCGCCATTACCGCGGCCTTCGGCGCCATCCTGGCGCTGCCGGCGCTACGCGTGACCGGTCCTTACCTGGCGATGGTCACCCTGGCCTTCGGCACCATCGCCCAGATCATGATCAACGAGATGACCTTCCTCACCGAAGGCCCGATGGGCATCACGGTGCCGAAGCCGCACGTGCTGGGCAAGGAGCTGACAGAGACCCAGTACTACTACATGGTCGCCGTCTTCATGCTGCTGTCCCTGGTGCTGGTGCACCGCCTGCTGAAATCGAACATCGGGCGCGCTTTCGAGGCGCTGCGCGACAGCCCGATCGCGTCCGACTGCATGGGCGTGTCGGTCTACCGCTACAAGGTGTATGCCTTCGTGATCAGCGCCGGCTTCGCTGGCCTGGCCGGCAGCCTGTACGCGTATTCGGAACAGTACATCTCGCCGAACACCTACAACTTCGAGCTGACCATCCTGTTCCTGCTGGCCGTGATCATGGGCGGGCGCAAGACCCGCAGCGGCGCCATCCTGGGTGCGATCATCGTCGTCATGCTGCCTAGCCTGCTGTCGGACATCGCCCTGTTCCGCAAGATCGCGGTGGCTGCCGCCATCCTCGGCGTGATCTTCTCGGCGCTCGCGCTGGCGAAGAAAACCTCCACGCCGCGCAAGGTGCTGGTGCCGGTGGTGGCGACGATTGGCCTGGCGATCTGGTCGTACCGGATCGAGAACATGGTCGACTGGCGCCTGACCATCTTCGGCCTGATGACCCTGTTCGTCGTCTACTACCTGCAGGACGGTATCGTCGGCTTCTTCCGCCAGTTGCTGGGCCGTCGCACGGCGCACGTACGCGCGGTCGGGCTGGACGCGGCGGCCGATCCCTTCGAGGGCGTGGCCAAGGGCCAGGCGGGCGGCGACCTGCTGCGCGCCGAGCAGATCCTGATGCAGTTCGGCGGCCTGAAGGCGCTGAACCTGGTCGACCTGCGCGTGGCGCGCGGCTCGGTGCACGGCCTGATCGGCCCGAACGGCTCGGGCAAGAGCACGATGATGAACGTCCTGACCGGCATCTACAAGCCGACCGCGGGCGGCGTCGTCTTCGCCGGCCAGCCGATCACGGGACGCACGCCGTCCCAGATCGCGCTCGGCGGCGTGGCGCGCACCTTCCAGAACGTGCAGCTGTTCGGCGAGATGACGGCCACCGAAAACGTGCTGGTCGGCCTGCATCACACCTTCCGCTCGACCGTGTTCGACGCGATGATCTCGTCGCCACGCCAGCGCCGCGAGGAAGCAGCGGCCCGCAAGCGCGCCGCCGCCATCCTCGACTTCGTCGGCCTGTCGGACCTGGCGAACGAGGAGGCGCGCAACCTCCCCTACGGCAAGCAGCGCCTGCTGGAAATCGGCCGCGCGCTGGGATTGAACCCGCAGCTGCTGCTGCTCGACGAACCGGCCGCGGGCCTTACGGCCCCGGACATCCGCGAGCTGATGGCGATCATCCGCAAGATCCGCGACCACGGCATTACCATCATCCTGATCGAGCACCACATGGACGTCGTGATGTCGATTTCGGACACGGTGACCGTGCTCGACTTCGGCCAGAAGATCGCCGAAGGCAATCCATCGGCGGTGCAGGCCGACCCGAAAGTCATCGAGGCTTACCTGGGCGGCAGCAGCGAAGCGACTGCCCCTGCCCCGGCCGCGGTTTAAGGAGAACACATGCTCAATATTCAAAACCTCGAAGCGGCCTACGGCAAGGTGCAGGTCCTGCACGGCATTTCGCTGGAAGTCCCGCAGGGCAAACTGGTCACCCTGATCGGTTCGAACGGCGCCGGCAAGACCACCACCATGCGCGCCATCTCGGGCATGATCAAGCCGACTGCCGGCTCGATCAGCCTGGGCGGCAAAGACATCACCGGCATGGACTCGCACCACATCGCGCGCGCGGGACTGGCCCACTCGCCGGAAGGCCGGCGCGTGTTCGCCACGATGAGCGTGACGGACAACCTGCTGCTGGGCGCCTTCCCGCGCTTTACCCGGGCGCGGCCGAAAGGCGACGTCCAGCGCGACCTGGAAAAGGCGATGGAGCTGTTCCCGCGCCTGAAGGAGCGCCGGACCCAGCTTGCCGGTACTTTGTCCGGCGGCGAGCAGCAGATGCTGGCCATGGCGCGCGCCGTCATGCTCAACCCGGACGTGGTGCTGCTCGACGAACCCTCGATGGGCCTGGCGCCGATCCTGGTCGAAGAAGTCTTCCGCATCATCACGCGCCTGAAAAGCGAAGGCGTGACGATGCTGCTGGTCGAGCAGTTCGCGGCCGCCGCCCTGAACGTGGCCGACTACGGCTATGTGCTGGAAAACGGCCGCATCTCGGTGCACGGTCCCGCCGAGAGCCTCAAGAACGACCCGAAAGTCGTGGCTGCTTACCTCGGCGGCGGACACGCTCACTGAAGATGAGCCAGAGCAGCGCACTCGAGGGGCGCGACTACGCCGCCGCCCTGTGCGTCGTGCTGGTCTGGGGCACCAACTTCGTGGCCATGAAACTGGGCCTGCGCGAAGTGACGCCCTTCCAGCTCGGCGCCGGGCGCTACCTGTTCGCGCTCCTGCCGCTGCTCCTGTTCGTCCGTCCGCCGAAGTTGGCGCCGCGCTGGGTCATCCTGTACGGGTTGTTCCAGGGCGTCGGCCAGTTCGGCCTGCTGTTCCTGGCGCTCAGGGAAGGCATGTCGGCCTCGCTGGCGCCGGTCATGCTGCAGATGCAGGTGTTTTTCACGGCCTTGTTCGCGTGGCTGATCCTCAAGGAAAAGGTGGGACGAAGACTAAAAGGTGCAATGGGCATCGCCGCGCTGGGCCTGGCCTGCCTGTGCGTCGATGCGCTCGGGCGCGGTTCTTCCGTCACGCTGGCCGGTTTCATGCTCAGCGTCGCGTCCGCCGCGATGTGGGCCGCCTCGAACATCGTGGTGCGCATCGCCCAGCGCAGCGCGCCGCAGTTCGAGGTGCTGCCCTTCATGGTCTGGAGCAGCATGGTGCCGATCCTGCCCTTCATCCTGCTCTCGCTCGCCTTCGATCCGCCCTCGACCCATTGGGACTGGCGCGCCATCTCCGGCACCGCCTGGGCCTCGATGGCCTATCTCGGCTGGTTCGCCACCATCCTCGGCTATGCGATGTGGACCGGCCTGCTGACGCGCCATCCGGCCAAC
This sequence comes from Massilia sp. FBCC-B171, assembly GCF_059134155.1. Lineage (NCBI taxonomy): Bacteria > Pseudomonadati > Pseudomonadota > Betaproteobacteria > Burkholderiales > Oxalobacteraceae > Massilia > Massilia sp. FBCC-B171. The sequence continues at coordinate 3,119,194 of NZ_CP101443.1, forward strand.
CGCGTGGCGCCCTTCAGCCTGGCCGTGCCGCCGGTCGGCATTGCGGCAGGCATGCTGGTGCTGGGCGAAGGCGTCACGCCCTGGCAATGGGCCGGGATCGTGCTGGTCGTGGCTTCGCTGGCGCTGGTCATCATCAAGCCGCCGGTCCGCACTGGTTGAGCCAAGGCAGCGCCGCTATAATGTGCTTTTGACAGCACGCCACCTTATGGACACCTCCAAACTTTCACGCTACACCGGCTCCCGCATTTTCTGGTTCCTGTTCGGGATGACGCTCGGCTGCATGGGCGTGTGGAGCGGGCTGAAACAGGGAATCATCGGCGAGATGCTGATCGGCCTGGGCCTGATCATGCTCGGCATCCAGGGCTTTCTGCGCCCGGTCGTCCTGAGCCGGGTCGCGAAAATGAGCAAGGAAGAGATGACGCGCGAGGTCTCGATCGGTTCGGACGCGCTGCACGGCGCCCTGTCGCTGGCAATGGCAGGCTTGCTCATTACCGGCTTCGTATTGAAATACCTGATGAAAGTCTGAAGCCGCATTGGCAGCCGAGGGCAGGAATGCCCAAGCTGACTTCCCCGGGTTCAATTGTTATTTCCTGTCGTTAATTTTTCCCTTCCGACGTCGTTTTTTCCCCACGGCACCTTACGCTTAACGCGTATAAATATCGATTTTGCCGATTGGATATGGATTAACTTTCGGTCGTGCCGTACCCTGTAGGACAGATCCTACTTGAGACTGCACATGGACCGTTACTACCCGTCTGCCCTGCGCATCAGGCAACGCATCCAATTTCGACAACGCGTCCTGGCGGGCGCTTGCGCCGGCGTTGCCGTCTGTGCGATGGCCTTCGGCGTCGGCCCGGACAGCGCTCCCGCCGGCGCCTCCTTGCCGGCGCTGGAGATGCCCGCTGCCCTCAAGGTGGCCGTGCCGGGCGCCGAAACCACGCCGCCGGTGCGCCGCGTCTATCGCTACTCCGTCGTCCCGGGCGGCGCCGCGAACCAGGCGGAGCTGGCCCAGGTCATCCGCACCGACAAGGTGGTCGCTGCGCACTATGCCGGCTTCGACGTGGACCAGGCGCGCCCCGTCACGGTCGCCGCGCCACGCGCCGTGTACGTCTCCTATCGCAAGGGCGACAAGATCTACTGGACGTCCAGGAAGGTCATGCTGCAGGCGGGCGAAACCCTGCTCACCGATGGCCAGAACGAGATGCGCGCACGCTGCGCGAACCGCATTTCCGAGTCGCCGCGCCTGCCGGTCGAGGCGCACGGCCCGCGTCTCGAGGCGCTCGACGCGTTCGAGGGCGAAACCGAAGGCGACATCATCTTTGTCAGCGCCCCGGACCTGGACGACGGCGACTTGCCGGACTTGGCCGGGCAATCGTTCCAGCCGGTCTGGCATGGGGCGACCCCGGCCCCGGCCGGCACGCCGGCACGCACCCGGACGCCATTGCAGAGCGAGCCTCTGCCAGGCCTGCCCTGGCCGCGCACGCACTGGTTCGGCAACCCGGACGCGCCCATCCTTGCCACCCTTTCGCCGCCGCCGCAATCGGGCGCCTTCCCGGTCGATCCGCTCCCGAACGTGGATGCGCAAGATCCGGTCGACCGCACGCCCCCGCCCGGCGCGCCCGATCTCGCCCCCTTCATCCCCGGCTTCAACCCGGGGCAGCCGGCAACGCCATCGAACCCGACCCTGGACTTGCCGCACCCGTCCGATGTGCCGGAACCGGCGACCCCATGGCTGCTCGCATCGGCGCTGGTGCTGATGCGCGCGCTGCGCAGGCGGCGCTGACGGCGCCTTCAGTCGCTGCCGAACAGGTTGCCGGCGTCCAGGATCGCATACGCGATTTCGGGCTTTTCCTGCAGGCGCTTGCGCACCGCGGCCGGCACCGACTGGCGCACCTTCTTGCACAGCCCCGGTTTTTCCTCGAGCACGATGAGGATGCCGCGCAGTGTGCGCACCTCGTTCGGCCCCGGCGCGATGCGCAGCTCGGCGCCGATATTTTTCCGGATGAGTTCCTGCACATGGCGCAGGTCGGCATAGCTCTCGATGCGCTCGATGCGTTCGATGAGCTTTTGTTCCTGCTTGCGGTCGATCGCGAGCGGGCGCACGTCGGCATCCGGCTCGGACATCAAGCGCTCGCGCTCGCAGACACAGGCGCCGGGCGGGCACCCGGTGCGGACCGGAAACTGCAGCAGTGGCAAGGAGACGTTCACGCGTGATCGCTCGCGGATTGGAATGTCGACGATTCTAGCCCAATCGCGCCGTCCAGCATCGCCAGCATGCGCTTGTGGTGCGAGCCCTGCCAATACACGCGGGCGCAGGCCTCGCAGGTCGTGAACGATTCGTGCTGCGCGCGCACCGATTCGGGCAGGCGATCGAGCACCTCCTGCTTAGCCACCGGCCGCAGCGGCAGGTTGCAGTGAAGGCAGAGCGTGAAGGGGCGGGCCAGCGGCGCCAGCGTCAAGCGCGCGAACAGTTCGCGCAGCTGCGCTTCGGGGCGGATCGTGTGCAGGTAGCAGCCGCGCTCCACCTCGCGCCGCTTGAGCAGTTCGCGGTCGCGCGTGAGCGCCAATCGCGCATCAAGCGCGCTGATGGCGGCGATTTCCTCGTCCTGGTACGCATTGTCATACAGGGTGTCGAAGCCGGCCATGCGCAGCAGGCGCGCCAGTCCGCCCAGGTGGGCGTCGGCGATGAAGCGGATGCCGGCACCGGCGTTTTCGCGCTGCGGATGGACGACTACCTCGTCGCCCTCTTCCAGCGGCCGGTCCAGTCCTGCGGGCAGGCCGTTCACGATGAGCGTCCCGGCTTCGGTATGCGGTACGCCCAGCGCCTCGATCATGTGCTTGGTGGTGGCAGCACGCGCGCAAGCTGCATGGAACGCGCGCTCGCGCCGCTCGCGCGGCAGGAAGTCGTTCAGTTCCTCGTAAAACCGGAAGGTCGCCGTCACCATGGCGCGGAGCTCACCTGCTCGCCGGGGCACCGAGCTTACGCAGCACGTCAAGCGCGTTCGGCATCGCTTCGCCCGCCGCCGTGTTATCGAAGATGCACCAGACCTGGCGCCCGGCCGCGCTGTGCACGCTCAGGTCGGCGGCCAGTGCATCGAGGTAGTCCTGCGAGTACGCCGAATAATAGATGCGCGGCGCGCCATGCAGGCGCACATACAGGTCGTTCGTGGTCGGCACGTGCGGCCCCGGCTGGCCGGCGGCCGGATCGGCGATCACGCGCGTCACTTTCCGTTCGCGCAGCACCTCGGTGGCGTTGTCGCTGAACCAGCTCGGATGCCGCCCTTCGCAGGCGATCATGCACCCAAAAGTGTCTTCCAGTTTCAGGAAGAAGTCGCGCGCGATCTCGTCGTGAAAGCCGAGCTTGGGCGGGTATTGCACCAGCAGGCAGCCGAGCTTGTCCTTCAGTTCGCCGACTTCGCCGGCGAAACGCGCCAACAGCGCGTCGATGTCGCGCATCTGCGCGTCATGCGTAATCGAGCGCGGCACCTTGACGGAAAAGCGGAAATCGCTCGGGACGCTCTCGGCCCAGCGCGCCCAGGTCTGGGGCCGGTGCGGCTTATAGAAGGATGTATTGATCTCCACCACGGGCAGCACGGCGGCGTAGCGCTCGAGGTGGCTGCCCGCCGCGGGAAAGTCCGCGGCCGCTTCCTTTGGAATAGTCCAGCCGGCACAACCGATCAGGGGCGTGGCGGCATTGCTCTGTTTAGTCATTGACGATATTGCAAGTGAAGTAGGCCGATTGTACGCCGGGGGCGCTGGCCGGGGCGCATGGTTGAGCCGGCGGCGCCAGGCGTGCGCAGCGGCCGACGCGCCTCCGGCATAGAATACCCTCACCGATTCTTTTCGAAGGACTCATCGTGACCGACTCCCTCCACATCGTTTGCCCCGCCTGCGACGCCGTCAACCGGCTGAGCCAGGCCCGCCTGGCCGACAACCCGGTGTGCGGCAAATGCGCCGCCCCGCTCTTCAGCGGCCGCCCGCTCGACGTCACCTCCGAGCGCTTCAATAAACATATCGCCCGCAACGATATCCCGGTGCTGGTCGACTTCTGGGCCGAGTGGTGCGGTCCGTGCAAGATGATGGCGCCGGCCTACCTCCAGGCTGCAAGCCGGCTCGAGCCGCGCGTGCGCCTGCTGAAGGTCGATACCGAGCGCGCCCAGGATCTGTCGGCGCAATTTGGGATCCGCAGCATTCCGACGCTGGCGCTTTTCCGGGGCGGGCGCGAGGTGGCGCGCCAGCCAGGCGCGATGGATGCGGGCAATATCGTCGCCTGGGTGCAATCGAAGCTATAAGTGCACCCAGTTGGAAACGTTAGCGAAATCGCCACGATTCGCTGCTACAATCGGCTCCGAAGCGGGGTCGTCCCGCATGGAGCCAACAATGACACAACAACTCGTACTCGACAGCGGGACTGAAGATGCCAAGCAGATGGCGCGCATCCTCTACCTGGTGCACGCTGCCACCTTCTTCTTTTCGCTGGGGATGCTGTCCTTCCTGCCGCTGATCGTCAACTACATCAAGCGCCCGGAAACCCACGGCACCCTGGTCTACAGCCACCACAGCTGGATGATCCGCTCGTTCTGGTTCTACTTCCTGTGGATGGTGGTCGGGGGTATCCTGTTCGCCACGCTGATCGGCATTCCGGTCGCCTGGCTGGTGTGGACCCTGGCGTGGTTATGGAAGGCTTATCGTCTGATTCGTGGTTTTTTGGACCTGAACAGCAATAAATCGATGCCGATTTGACGATTTTTGGGCGCAATCCAGCGAAATCGGCGCTAGAATACTTTCCTGATGGCACTACCACTTTTCGGGACGAAATATGAAATCGGTTCAGCAGGAAGTCGACGAGCGCAGTAACCTGGCAGGCACCAATAAATTCGAGCTGCTGCTTTTCCGCCTCGGCGGCGACGAGAACGGCGAGCGCAGCGAGCTGTTCGGCATCAACGTTTTCAAGATCCGCGAAATCGTGGCGATGCCGCAGATTACCGCCGTGGCCGGTTCGCCGAGCCACGTGCTGGGCGTGGTCAACCTGCGCGGCCAGATCATCCAGGTGCTGGACCTGCCGGCGATCGCCGGCGTCAAGCCGAAGACCGGCCTGAACATCATGCTGGTCACCGAGTTCGCGCGCACTACGCAAGCTTTTGCGGTGGAGAGCGTCGAAGAAATCGTGCGCCTGGACTGGAGCCAGGTGATGTCGGCCGAAAAGAGCGCCGGCAGCGGCATGGTCACCAGCATCGCCCGCCTGGAAGGCGAAAACGGCGCGCCGGGCCGCCTGGCCCAGGTGCTCGACGTCGAGACCATCCTGCGCAGCATGAACCCGGACACCGGTCCCGAAATCAGCCAGCAGACGGTCGGCGCCAAGATCCAGATCAAGCCAGGATCCGTGATCCTGGCCGCCGACGACTCGGTCGTCGCACGCGCCCTGATCGAACAAGGGCTGGACGCCATGGGCCTGCCCTTCATCATGACCAAGAGCGGCAAGGAATGCTGGGACCAGCTCAATACCATCGCGAATGCGGCCGAAGGCGAAGGCAAGAGCGTGTATGACCGCGTCGCGCTGGTGCTGACCGACCTCGAGATGCCGGAGATGGATGGCTTCACGCTGACCCGCAACATCAAGAAGAATGCGCGCTTTGCCAACATGCCGGTGGTGATTCACTCCTCGCTGTCGGGCACCACGAACGAAGACCACGTCAAGAACGTGGGGGCGGATGCCTATGTGGCCAAGTTCTCGGCGGAAGACCTCTCGAGCACGCTGCGCCGGGTACTGAAGCAATAAGCAAACAGTAAGCTTTACGCCTGCTCCCGCCGGAGCGGAAAAGACAAGGGGCGCGTCGCGGGAATTTCCCGCCACGCGCCCCTTTCGTTTTACCGCAAGGCCAGTCAGCGCCCGGTGTTCTTTGCCGGCCTGTTCAGCCCTGCAGCTGTCCAAGCGCGCGCGCGATGTCGGCGATCAGGTCGTCCGTGTCTTCCAGGCCGATATTGAAACGCACCAGCAAGCCCTTGCCCTGCCAGTCGCGGCGGATCGCCGTCATCCGGTAAGGCATGACCAGGCTGTTTGCGCCGCCCCAGCTGTAGCCGAGGCCGAACAGTTCCAGCGAATCGACGAAGCGGTCGATCTGTTCTTCGGTATAAGCTTCGTCGAAGACCACCGAGAACAAGCCGCCGGCGCCTGTGAAATCGCGCTTCCAGGTATCGTGTCCCGGGCAGTCGGTGAAAGCCGGATGCAGCACGCGCGTGATTTCGGGACGCTCCTTCAACCAGGCCGCCACCCGGCGCGCGCCGGCGTCGTGGGCGTCGAAGCGCAGCTTCATGGTGGGCAGGCCGCGCATGACCAGCCAGGCGTCGTCGGCGCTGACGCCCTGTCCCAGGCGCATGTGGGCCATGGCCAGCTTGTCGTGCACGGCGCGCTCGCGCGTGATCACGGCGCCCATCAGCACGTCCGAGCCGCCCGACTGGTATTTGGTGAGGGCCTGCATGATGATGTCGACGCCAAGCTCGAAACCGCGCAGGGCCAGGCCCGCGGACCAGGTGTTGTCGAGGGCGACCAGCACGCCGCGCTCCCTGGCGGCGGCGCAGATGGCGGGCAGGTCCGGCACTTCCATCGACACCGAGCCAGGTGCTTCGGTCCAGATCAGCTTCGTGTTCGGCTGGATCAGTGCAGCGATGCCGGCGCCGATCATCGGATCGTAATAGCGCGCGGTGATGCCGAAATCGTTCGACAGCCAGCGTCCCAGTTCCCGGTTCGGGTTGTAGACGTTATCCGGCAGCAGGACGTCGTCGCCGGTTTTCAGGAAGGCGAAATCGACCATCGCGATCGCCGCCAGGCCCGACGGCGCCAGCAGGCACTGCGTACCGCCCTCGATTTCGGCCAGGCGCGCTTCCAGCGTAAACGTGGTGGGCGTGCCGTGCAGGCCGTAGGTATAGGCGTTCTTCTCTTTCCACTCGCCCGAGCGCATCGCCGCCACGTTCTTGAAGAGGACCGTGGAAGCGTGGTGGATCGCCGGCGGGAAGGCGTCGAAGCCTTCCGGCGCCGTGTAGGCGGTGTGGACCAGCGTGGTCTGGAGCGACTTCTTCGCCATGGTTCTTACAGCGTTCTGGCCCAGAGGTCGTGGGCGTCGGCCTTGGTCACGACCACATCGGCGAACTGGCCGACGGCCAGCTTGGCCTGGCCGGGAACGAGCGAGCGCTTGATGTGGACCACGCCGTCGATTTCGGGCGCGTCGGCGCTCGAGCGGCCGATGGCTTCGCGCGGCGTGACTTCGTCGATCAGCACGCGGATGGTCTTGCCGACCTTGGCCTGCAGGCGCTTCAGTGAAATCTCTTCCTGCAGCAGCATGACGCGTGCGCGGCGTTCTTCGCGTACTTCCAGCGGCACAGGATTGTCCAGCAGGTTGGCGGTCGCGCCTTCCACCGGCGAATAGGCGAAGCAGCCCAGGCGGTCGATCTGCGCTTCGCGCAGGAAGTCGAGCAGGTATTCGAATTCGGCCTCGGTCTCGCCGGGGAAGCCGGCAATGAAGGTCGAGCGGATCGTGAGGTCCGGGTTCATCGCGCGCCAGGCCAGGATGCGGTCGAGGTTCTTCTCGCCGGAGGCCGGGCGCTTCATGCGCTTGAGCACATCCGGGTGCGCGTGCTGCATCGGGATGTCGAGATAAGGCAGCACGTGGCCGTCGCCCATCAGCGGGATGACCTGGTCGACGTGCGGGTAAGGATAGACATAGTGCAGGCGCACCCAGGCGTCGTACTGGCGCGCCAGCTGGCCGAGGGCTTCGGTCAGCTGGGTCATGTGGGTCTTGACCGGGCGGCCGTTCCAGAAGCCGGTGCGGAACTTCACGTCAACGCCATAGGCGCTGGTGTCTTGGGAAATGACCAGCAGTTCCTTGACGCCGGCCTTGAACAGGTTCTCGGCTTCGATCAGCACTTCGTGGATCGGGCGCGAAACCAGGTCGCCGCGCATCGACGGGATGATGCAGAAGCTGCAGCGGTGATTGCAGCCTTCGGAAATTTTCAGGTAAGCGTAGTGCTTCGGCGTGAGCTTGACGCCATGGTCCGGCATCAGGTCGATGAAGGGGTCGTGCGTCATCGGCAGGTGCAAATGCACCGATTCCATCACCTCGGCCATCGCATGCGGGCCGGTCACGGCAAGCACCTTCGGGTGCACCTTGGTGATGATGTCCTGGCCCTGCGCATCCTTCTTCGCGCCCAGGCAGCCGGTGACGATCACTTTGCCGTTTTCAGCCAGCGCTTCGCCGATGGCGTCGAGCGACTCCTGCACCGCGGCGTCGATGAAGCCGCAGGTGTTGACGATCACGAGGTCGGCGCCGGCGTAGGACTTGGCGGTCTGGTAACCCTCGGCGCGCAGCTGGGTCAGGATCTGTTCCGAGTCGACCAGCGCCTTGGGGCAGCCGAGCGAGACGAAGCCGACCTTGGGCGCGGCAGCCGGAGCGGCGGCGATTGCTTCAGGGTTGGCGGCGGGGACGGGATTGCGACGGAGTTCGAGCATGGATTGGAGGCGACAAAGAAGCTGGGCAATCTGCGATTGTACCTGAACGCGCACCAGGAGAGTACAGGTGCATTGTTTTCAGCGACAGCGCCTGCCGCGAGTTTGAACGGATTTTCGCTTTCTCTACACCACCAAAGATTTCCATGTGGATATCGTGTTCACCCTGGCCGCGCTGGCCATCGGCGTGCTGCTGGCCTGGGCCATCACGTGCCAGCTCCGCGGCGGAGCGCAGGTGGAGGTGGCGCTGATCAAGATCGACGGCGTGACCCGGTAAAAAGGCGAAAGCCATGGCCGCATGCAGCCTCGGCGCGGCGGCAACTGCGGCGATGACGGCGCCGGCCGTCATCCGGACGCCGCCCCGCGCGCGCGCAGCGTTGCGGCAGACGCATGTCAGCCCTGCTCCCGGGCGGCGGCAAGGTCGGCCAGGATGGCGGCCAGGCGGCCGGTGTCGGCCGGCTTGACCAGGTGATGGGAAAAGCCCGCGGCGAGCGACTCGTTGCGGTCGCTCTCGTGACCATAACCGGTCACCGCGATCAGGACCGCATGCTCTGTCTCGGGCAGCGCATGCAGGCGCCGGGCCAGCTCGTTGCCGTCGATCTCGGGCAGGCCGATATCGAGGATGCAGGCATGCGGCCGCTCCAGGCGCGCGCGCGCCAGCCCCGCTCGCGCGCTGTGTTCCACGGCGACCTGGTGCCCCATGCTCTCGAGCACCATGCCCAGCATCGTCGCGGCGTCGGCATTGTCGTCGACCACCAGGATGCGCAGGCCAGCCTCTTCGGTCAGGCCGGCCAGCGATGCGGCGCCCGCCGTGGCGCTTGCCGCATCGCTGGCCAGGCGCGGCAGGCGGACGCAAAAGCGGCTGCCCATGCCCGGGCCTGCGCTGTCGCAGGTGACGCTACCCTTGTGCAGTTCGACCAGGCTCCTGACCAGCGCCAAGCCCAGCCCCAGGCCGCCGGCGGAACGGTCCGAGCTGCGCTCGCCTTGCGCAAACAGCTCGAACACGCGCCCCGCCAGGGCCGGCGTCATGCCGATGCCGTCGTCGCTCACCTCGATCATGACGCTGTCGGCGCACGCTTCCAGGCCGAGCGTGATGGTGCCGCCTTCCGGCGTGTACTTCGCTGCGTTGTTGAGGATATTCGTCAAGACCTGCACCAGCCGCTTCCTGTCGCCCATGACGATGGTCGTTTCCGGCGTTATGTGCGACTGCAAGCGGTGACGTTTGGCCTGCACCAGCGGCGCCACCTGTTCGGTGGCGTCGGTGACGACGTGGCGCAGGTCGAGCGGCGCATTTTCGAGCTCGACCAGGCCGCGCGTGACGCGCGACACGTCCAGCAGGTCGTCGATCAGGTGCGTCATATGGTCCACCTGGCGCCCGATGATCTCGCTGGTATGGCGAACCCGTTCGCCATTCATATTTCCCATTCGCAACAAATGCGCCGCCGCGCCGATCGGCGCAAGCGGATTGCGCAGCTCGTGCGCCAGCATGGCGAGAAATTCGTCCTTGCGGCGGTCGGCCTCGCGCAGCGTCTCTTCCGCCACCTTACGCTCGCCGATATCGCGGAAGAACACCGCGAGGCGGTCCTCCGGCAATGGATAGGCGCGAATTTCAATCCAGGTTGCTGCACCGTGCGACAGCGATTGCAGGTGTTCCAGGGTACCCGGCAGACGTTCGGCCTGGACACGCCGGTAAAGTGCTTCAACAGGACCGCCGGCCAACTCCGGCATGGTCGTCCATAACGGCCGTCCGAGCAGGTCGGCGCGCGCCATGTACGACAGGCGCGCGCCCATCTCATTGACCTGGAGGATGGTCCAGTCGCCGTCCAGCAGGGCGAAGCCTTCCGCCATGCCGTCGAAGATCTGGCGGCTGTGATCGCGCTCGGCGCGTAGCGCCGCCTGGGCACGCGCGCTCTCGACGGCGAACCAGGTACGGTCGACCATGTCCTCGGCCATGGCGATGTGCTCGCTGGTCCAGCATCGGGGCGCATCGTCGTGCACGCTCAGCACGGCGCGCAGTTGCCCGTCCTTGACGAGGGGAATCGCCAGCACCGCCCGGATGCCCGACGCCAGGTAGTTCGCAAGATAAGGCAGGGCGGCGTCGACCTGCATAATGTCGTCGACGACGAGCCGGTCGCCGGCGCGCAGGACGTCGGCCACGGCGGCGCCAAAATCGTCGAGCCGCAGGCGCGTGCCGCTCAGCGACGCCAGGCTGCCGTCGCTCCAGCCGCGCTGCAAGGCCAAGTGGGTGGTCGTTGCGTCGGCCTCGCCGTAAATCACGCGCTTGCCGCCGAGTTGGCGTCCCAGCAATTCGCAGGCGCTCGCCGTGACCTCGTCCGGCTCGCACAGGGGACGGATGCGGTCGGCGAGCGCCAGCTGGAAGGACTGACGCCGCTCGGCCACCTCGAGCGCGATCTTGAAAAGCTTTTGTTCATGAATGTCGGTCGAGGTGCCGAACCAGCGCTCGACGGCGCCGGATGCGTCCAACAAGGGCTCGGCGCGTACCAGAAACCAGCGGTAGGCGCCGTCGTGGGCGCGGATCCGGTGCTCGACCTGGAAATCGCGCTGCCGCTCGTAGGCCTGGCTCCACGCGGCCATGGTGTGCGCGCGGTCGTCCGGGTGGACGAAGCGGTTGGCCACGTCCGCCGGCGTGCTCGCCGCGATGGGGTGGCCGGTGTACTCGTCCCAGACACGGTTGAAATACACCGCCGCGCCCGATGCCATCACGATCCAGATGATTTGCGGCACCGAGTCGGCCATCAGCCTGAAATTGCGCTCGCTCTCACACAGGGCCTGCTGGGTCGCCACCTGCTCGCTGACGTCGCGAAAATAGAACGACAGCCCGGCGGCGGCGGGCGCGACCCGTACCTCGTACCATTTCTCGTGTTCGGGATAGTAGGACGTCACCTCGGCCGGAACGTGGTCGTGCATCGCATGGCGGTACACGGTCTCGAAGGAGGTGCCGGCCAGGCCGGGAAAGGCATCCCAGATCGTTGTGCCGACGACGTCGCCGCGCAGGACGCCGAGCAGTCGTTCGGCGCGCTGATTCAGGTAGACAAATTCCCAATTTCGATTGACTGAAAAAAAGCCATCGGAAATGCTTTCCAGGATGGCGATTGCTTCGTCCGCAAATTGCTGCGACGAACTGCGGCTGACATGCATGAACGCCCCTTCGGCATTTTCGTTAATTCACCATTATAAAAGGGAACGACATCGTCGGCATGTCTTGCCGTCGGGTCCGTTTTGCGCGCACCCGTCCCGCCGCGCTGCCGCGCCAGGGAGCGCCGTGATAAAAAACCCCAACGGCTGGTGTCCAGCGGTTGGGGTTCGCGTGCGTGGCCGGCTCGACTCTTACTGCGTCATGCGATGTTTACTTCTTGTCCGTCGGCACCGGCGGAAACGGGAAGGCGCTGAACAAGACCTTGCTCTGGTTCTGCATCTGCTCCTGCATCTGCATGAACAGGTTCTTGCTCTGGTCGATGTAGTTATTCATCATGCCCTGCATCATCGGACCCTGGACGTTCATGAACTGGGTCCACATTTCCGGGCTGAAGGGCTTGCCCTCGAGTGCGCCGGCGGCATTGCTGGTGAACTTGTTCTGGATGTCGGTGAAGGCCTGGACGTTCTTTTCCAGGTAAGAACCCATCATGCCCTGCATCGCATGGCCGTAGTAACGGATGATCTGGGACAGCACGGCGCTCGAGAACATCGGCGCGCCGTTCGCTTCCTCTTCGAGGATGATCTGCAGCAGGATCGCCCGGGTCAGGTCTTCACTGGTCTTGGCGTCGACCACCGTGAACTCGTCGGCGTCGAGGACCAGTTGCTTCACGTCCGTGAGGGTGATGTAGGAACTGGTCTGGGTGTCGTAGAGACGACGGTTCGGATACTTCTTGATCAGGCGTTCAGTACTGTTTTTTGCACTACTCATCTCGAATTCCATTATTGCGCCGCCTTGTGGGCAGCGCGCTGCGAAGATTGTTCAAATGTCGCGCCGGCTTGTCTCGCCGGCTTGCCGCGTCGTCTCGCTTTGCCTGCCCAGAAAGTTGCCGGACAGGACGAGCCGCCTAAAAATACCACGTTCAATGCGCAGGTGCAGCAATTATCGCTTTTGCCACTGAATTTATTTCAAGGCAAGTACGAGCCGACAAGTTTGCTTCTTCCTCAAGCACGGACCTGCACGTAACGCCCCGGCGCCGGTTCCGACGGCTGGTACTGCGCATTGCCCGCCTGGCTCGGGGCCGGCACTTCTGCGCCGCCGTTTTCCTGCAGGAAGCGCGCCCATTCCGGCCACCAGCTGCCCTTGTGTTCGGTCGCGCCGGCAAACCATTCCTCGGCCGATGGCGCCGCCGCCGTCCTGGCGCCGTTCTTGCGGCCCTTCTTGCCTTCCGTTGTCGCGCTCATCTGGTCGTTCACCCAGTAGCTGCGCTTGCCCTTCGAGGCCGGGTTGATGACGCCGGCGATATGGCCCGAGGCGCCCAGCACGAAACGGTTGGCTTTCGGCTTCGTTGGATTGAGCAGCGTGCTTGACGCAAACGCGGCCGGCCAGGGCACGATGTGGTCTTCTTTCGAGCCGTAGATGAAGACCGGCGCGTCGATGCTGCCCAGGTCGACCGGCACGCCGCAGACCGTCAGCCGGCCCGGCACTTTCAGATTGTCCTCGAGATAGGTATTGCGCAGGTACCAGCAGAACATCGGGCCCGGCAAGTTGGTACTGTCGGCATTCCAGTAGAGCAGGTCGAAGGCCGGCGGCACCCTGCCCTTCAGGTAGTTTTGCTGGACATAGTTCCAGACCAGGTCGTTCGGACGCAGCGCCGAGAAAGTGGTCGCCAGGTCGCCGCCCGGCAGGATGCCGCCCTTGGCCAGCTTGGCCTCGTGCTTCGCCACCGAGGTTTCGTCGACGAAGACTTCCAGCACGCCGGTGTCGGAAAAGTCGAGCAGCGTGGTCAGGAGCGAGACGCTCGCCGCCGGCTGCTCTCCGCGCGCGGCCAGCACCGCCAGCGCAGTGGCGGCAATCGTGCCGCCGACGCAGAAACCGAAGACGTGCACCTTGTCCTGGCCACTGATCTCGCGCGCGACCCGGATCGCGTCGATCGCACCGCGCTCGACATAATTGTCCCAGGTAATGCCGGCCATCGACTGGTCCGGGTTGCGCCAGGAGACCATGAAGACGGTATTGCCCTGCTCGACCGCATAGCGCACCAGCGAGTTTTCCGGCTGCAGGTCGAGGATGTAGAACTTGTTGATGCAGGGCGGGATCATCAGGAGCGGCACGGAGCGCACGGTCGGCGTGACCGGGGTGTACTGGATCAGCTGGAACAGCTCGTTCTCGTACACCACCTGTCCGGCCGTGGTGCCGACGTTCTTGCCGACCTCGAAGGCCGATTCGTCGGTCTGCGAAATGCGGCCCTTGCGCAGGTCTTCCAGCATGTTCTGCAGGCCCTTGGTCAAGCTTTCGCCCTTGGACTCGATCAGCTGGGCCTGGGCTTCCGGATTCGTTGCCAGGAAATTGGCGGGCGACATGGCGTCGACCATTTGCTGCACTGCGAAGCGGATCTTCTGCCGCTCGCGCGCGCCGGCCTCGACCGCGTCCGCCATGGCCATCATGAATTCGCCGTTGAGCAGGTAGGAGGCGGCCGTGAAGGCGGAGAGCGGCGTGGCGGTCCACTCCGAACTCGAGAAGCGCTTGTCCTGCAGGGGCGGCGTCTTGCCCGCCATGAAGTCCTGCCACAACTGCCCGACTTTTTGCAGGTAATCCTGGCGCAGCGCGTCCATGCGCGCCGGCGCGATGCTCACCTTGAAATCCTTGAATACGCCGGCCAGCGGGTTCGATTGCATGCCCGCGACCGCCCCCATGCCGCCCGCTGCGGGCAATTTCATCCACTCCTGCCAGGCCGACGGATCGGTCAGCTGGTTCATCCAGGTGGTGGCGAAAGCTTGTGGGTCGGGCATATTCATGTCGGCGTCCGTTAGAATCGGGTTATCAAACTGGAGAACAGCATGTGGATCGTTGCAATCGGCTGGAGCTATGTCGTCATCCTAATGGCAGCGACGGAAACGTCAATTATCGCGGGAATCATGACCTTCCTCTGTTATTGCATGATACCCCTGTCTATACTTTTTTACCTCACCGGCGGCAAGCGGCGTCAGGCGCGGCGCGCGCTGGCGGACGCGACCGTGGCCCGGCAGGCGGCGCTCGCTGCAGCCGAGCAATCGGCAGGCACGGAAGAAAACGTTGTGAAAAACATACAGGACGCGGATGCGCCCCCGCTGAAACGCGGCACCGGCGCGCTTGGCACCGGCAGCGAAAGCTAGAGAGTATTGATGACGCCGGACGACGTCACTTGAGCCAGATCAAACTTGCTTGGCGTCCCGTCACGCCGTCGCGGCGGTAGGAGTAAAAACGGTCCGGCTGCGTTGCCGTGCATTCATTACCGCCGAACAAACTCGTTACGCCATCGCGCGCCAGCATCTGCCGCGCCAGGGCGCCCATGTCGGCCAGGTATTTGCCCCCACGTTCAGGGCGGGGCCGGAAGGCGAAACCGACATCGATGCCCGGCAGCGCCGCGGCAAAGCTGTCGAACACGTCCTGCCCGACTTCGAAGGCTTGCGGGCCGATCGCCGGACCCATCCATGCCGTGATTTCCCCGGCGCCGGCCTTGCGCATGGTGGCCACCGTCTGCCCCAGCACGCCACCGGCCAGCCCGCGCCAGCCGGCATGCGCCGCCCCCACCACCCTGCCCGCCCGGTCGGCGAACAGGACCGGCAGGCAGTCGGCGGTGAGGATGGCGCAGACCACCCCAAGCCTGGTGGCGATGCTGGCGTCGCCGACGCGCACCGGCAGGTCTTCGCCAACCTTGGCGGCATCGACCACGTCCGCACCATGCACCTGCGAAATCCAGGCCGGGCGGCCAGGAACCAAGGCCTGCAGGCGCGCGCGGTTCTCGGCAACGGCAGCCGGATCGTCGTTCACGTGCAGGCCCAGGTTCAGCCCGCCCCCGCCGCTGCCGTCGTCATACGGCCCGCGCGAGACGCCGCCCAGGCGCGTCGTCGCCAGCGCGCCGATGTTGGCAGGCGCATCCGGCCAGTCCGGAATGACGAGCGCGCGTGGATCCATCAAACCGCTTCCGGTTCCGGAATGCTGGCCTTGGCGATCAGCTCGGCGAAGTCGTCGGCCAGCGGCACGACCCATTCGCACTGCTCGCCCGTGAACGGATGCACCAGGCCCAGGCGGCGTGCCTGCAGCGCCTGGCGGTGAAAGACCGGGCTCAGGTGTGTCTTGCCGTACACCGAATCGCCGACCAGGCCAAAGCCGATCGAGAGCATGTGCACACGGATCTGGTGAGTGCGGCCGGTTTCCAGGCGACACTGCACCAGGCTGACCGGACGGCGGTCGAGCATGCCTTCGGCCAGGCGCGTGTAGTGGGTGATCGCCGGCTTGGCGCCCAGGCTGGACGAGACCGCCATCTTGACGCGGTCTTTCGGATGGCGCCCCATCGAGGCGTCGATCGTGCCCGACAGCTGCGGCGTGCCCCAGACCAGCGCGAAGTATTCGCGCTTGACGGTACGTGCCTGCAACTGGCGCACCAGGTCGGTCTGGGCGGCCAGGGTTTTACCGACGACCATCAGGCCGCTGGTGTCCTTGTCGAGGCGGTGCACGATGCCGGCGCGCGGCACCGAGCCCAGCTGCGGCGCATGGTGCAGCAGGCCGTTGAGCAGCGTGCCCGACCAGTTGCCCGCGCCCGGGTGCACGACCAGGCCGGCCGGCTTGTTGATCACCAAAATGTGCTCGTCTTCATAGACGATGTTCAGCGCGATTTCTTCCGGCGCGAACGCCGTGTCTTCGGGCGCCGGCTGGGGCAGCACTTCGATGGTTTCGTCACCGTAGGCAGTGTCCTTGCCGCGCGCGGTCTTGCCGTCGACCAGCACGTGGCCGCCATCGAACCACAGCTGCAGGCGGCTGCGCGAAAACTGGGGTACGAGCGAGGCGACGACCTTGTCGAGACGCTGGCCACAAGCCGACTCGTCCAGGTGCAGGGTGATCGGAGAAAGGTCGATGCCGCTCGGGGGTACGAATGCAAGGTCGTCGCCATCGACGTCGCCGTCGAAATCGGGGTCAAGGGGTAAATCCGCCGAAATCGGCGCAGGAGTTAATATCACGTCAGTCCCATCGGCTATAATCAGCCGTTCGTTGAATCTAGGTAAAACTTTTCTGCAAAAAGCTATGCAAAAAAAACTGTTGGTAGTGGTTGCTATGAGTGCGTTGTTGGGCCTGTCCGGCTGTGGCCTTTTGCCAGATAAAACCGATGAGACCCAAAAGTGGTCAGCGGAGAAATTATACGCTGAGGCACGCGAGGAGATGGACGGCGCCCATTATGAGGCCGCAATCAAGTTGTTTCAGCGCCTCGAAGCAAATTATCCTTTCGGCGCCTACGCTACCCAGGCGCAGATGGAAATCGCCTATGCGCAGTACAAGGCCCAGGACCAGGCGGAAGCCCTGGCCGCGGTCGAGCGCTTCATCAAGCTGCACCCGAACCATCCGCAAGTGGACTACATGTACTACCTGCGCGGCCTGATCAATTTCAACGACCAGATCGGCTTCCTCTCGGTAATCTACGAACAGGATCCGACCGAACGCGACCCGAAAGCGACGCGCGAAGCCTTCGCCGCCTTCAAGGCCCTGGTCGACCGCTTCCCGAACAGCAAATACGCGCCGGATGCGATCGCCCGCCTGAACTACCTGATCAACGCGATGGCGTCCTATGAAGTGCATGTGGCGAATTACTACTATCGCCGCGGCGCCTATATCGCCGCCATCAACCGTGCACAAAACGCCGTGTCCGATTACAGCGGCGCTCCGGCACGCGAAGAAGCGCTGTTCATCATGGTGCGCAGCTACGACAAGCTCGGCATGCTGACGCTGCGCGACGACGCCCAGCGCGTGCTGACCCTGAACTATCCGAACAGCCGCTTCCTGAACCCGAACGCCAAGGGCGAGGCGCCATGGTGGCAGTTCTGGGCCAAGTCGGGACCGAAGCCGGCGCCGAAGGATGTGCTGAAATAATCCGGCGCCAAGCCGGGCAGGATGACGCGGGGTGGGCAAGGTGCCCACCCCGTATCGTTTTATTGCGCGACTTTCCTGCGGAACAGCCAGCGCTTGTCGTTCGATGCTTCCGGCACGAAGGCATAGCCGTCGACGTCGAAACCCTTCAAGGCCTCGGCATCGGTAATGCCCTTCTCGATCGCGAAGCGCGCCATCATCCCGCGCGCGCGCTTGGCGTAGAACGAAATGATCTTGTACTTGCCGTTCTTCCAGTCCTCGAACACGGGCGTCACTAGCGGCGCCGTCAGCAGCTTCGGCTTGACCGACTTGAAGTATTCTTCGGAAGCCAGGTTCACCAGCGCGGTCGACTTCGTGGCGGCCAGCTCCTTGTTCAGCGCCTCGGTGATCGCCTCGCCCCAGAACGCATACAGGTCCTTCCCGCCTGGCGTGGACAGTTTGGTGCCCATCTCCAGGCGGTAGGGATGGATCAGGTCGAGCGGGCGCAGCAAGCCGTAGAGGCCCGACAGGATGCGCAGGTGGCGCTGGGCGAACTTCAGCGCGGCGGCGTCCAGGCTGCGCGCGTCAAGGCCGGCGTAGACATCGCCATTGAAGGCCATCATCGCCTGGTGGCCGTCGCCGTGGTCAAGGGTCCAGGTGGCATAGCGCGCCACGTTCAGGCTCGCGAGCTGGTCCGAGATGTGCATCAGGGCGCCGACCTGGCCGGGCGAGAGGTCGCGCAGCACGCCGATCAGTTGGGCGGCGCGTTTCGTGAAATCAGGAAGCGTGTGTTCCCGGGTGGGCGTTGGGGTGTCGAGGTCGAGGGATTTGGCGGGCGATAAGACGATCAGCATAAACTCACAGCAATTCAATAACGCAAAGTAAGCAAAAAGATTTCCCACATGATACTCGCTTCCGTCCAACCCATCGTCCTCGACACCAATGTCTGCCTCGACCTGTTCGTCTTCCACGACCCGCGCTGGGAGCCGCTCATGCAAGCGCTCGAACGCGGCGAACTGACGGCCGTGACGCGCGCCGATTGCCGCGACGAATACCTGATCGTGCTGCACTACCCGCACTTGCCCCTGGACGAGGACAGCCGCGCCGTCGCCGCTGCGCAGTTCGACCGCCTGGTCACGGTGGTGGCACCGGACAGCAAACCGGTGCGCCTGCCCGTCTGCACCGACCGCGACGACCAGAAATTCCTCGAGCTCGCACGCGACGCCGGCGCCGCCATCCTGGTCACCAAGGACAAGGCCTTGCTCAAGCTGAACCGCAAGACCACGCAGGCCGGCATGTTCAAAATCATGCTGCCCGAGGCCTGGGTCAAACAGCAAACGGCGCCCGCGCTAGAATAAGCGACCGCAACTTCGCCAACTCGCCATTCAGCCCATGAGCACCCCTGCCCTGCAATCGCGCCTGCCCAAGGTCGGCACCACCGTGTTCTCCACCATGTCCGCGCTGGCCAGCCAGCATGGCGCCGTCAACCTCGGCCAGGGCTTCCCCGACTTCGGCTGCGACACGCGCCTGCTCGACGCGGTCAACGATGCCATGCGCGCCGGCCACAACCAGTATCCCCTGATGACCGGCGTGCCGGCGCTGCGCGAAGCGATTGCCGCCAAGATCGCGCGCCTGTATGGCCGCCAGTACGACGCCGCCAGCGAGATCACCGTCACCGCCGGCGCCACCCAGGCGCTCACCACCGCCATCCTGTGCTGCATCCATCCGGGCGATGAAGCCATCGTCATCGAGCCGGCCTACGACAGCTACGCGCCCGCCGTCGAACTGGCCGGCGGCGTGGTGCTGCCGGTCGAGATGGAAGTCGGGGAAGCCGGCTATGCCGTGCCGTGGCAGGCGGTGGCCGCCGCCGTCACGCCGCGCACGCGCCTGATCGTCATCAATTCGCCGCACAACCCGACCGGCTCGGTCCTGCGCCGCGCCGACCTGGACCAGCTGGCCGCCATCGTCGCCGGCACGGACATCCTGGTCCTGTCGGACGAAGTCTACGAACACATGGTCTACGACGGCCAGCAGCATGCCTCGGTCGCCAGCCACCCGCAGCTGGCCGAGCGCGCCTTCGTCGTCTCGAGCTTCGGCAAGACCTACCACGTCACCGGCTGGAAGGTCGGCTACGTGGCCGCGCCCGCAGCCTTGAGCGCGGAATTTCGCAAGGTCCACCAGTACAACGTGTTCACGGTGAATACGCCGATGCAGCACGGCCTGGCCACCTACATGCGCGACCCGGCGCCCTATCTCGGGCTGTCCGACTTTTACCAGCAGAAGCGCGACCTGTTCCGCGCGGGGCTCGAAAAGACGCGCTTGCGCCTGCTGCCGGCGGACGGCACCTATTTCCAGTGCGTCGATTACCGCGCGGTGTCCGCTATGCCCGAATCGCAGTTCGCGCAGTGGCTCACGCGCGAATTGAAGGTGGCGGCGATTCCCGTGTCGGCCTTTTACAGCAGCGGGAAAGAGTCGGGGATCGTGCGTTTCTGCTTTGCGAAGGAAGACGCGACGCTGCGCCTGGCGCTGGAGCGGTTGGCAGCGATTTAGACTGTAGGGTGGGCACTCCGTGCCCACGCGGACCGACGAGCAGTGGTAGCGAAGTTCGTGCTGCGGAGCTAACGGACCGCTAGCGGTGACCGAGTGTGGTCGCAACTGCACCGGCGTCGTGCAAGGCCTGCAATGCGCCGGATTTCGCGTGGGCACGGAGTGCCCACCCTACCTCGCAGCAACGCGTGAATCTACCGCCCGAGCTGCTGCAGCCTGCGCTCCACAAACGCCTGCAATTCCGGCGACAAGGTCCCAAGCGCCTTCGCCTGCCGGAAGGCCTCGCCCGCCTCCGCGTTGCGTTTTTCTCCCTGCAGCGCAATCCCCAGCCCCATCCACCACACCGCATTGCCCGGCGCCGTGCGCAGCGCCGTTTCGTACTGCTCGGCCGCTTCGCGCAGGCGGCCCTGGCGTTGCAGCGCGCCGCCGAGGAAGGCGTGGTATTCGCCGTTGCCGGCCGCATAAGGCAAGGTACGCTGCAGCGCCTCGATGCCGCTCTTGCCGCGCTCGATCTGCAGGCGCGCCAGCAGCATCGCCAGCGCCGGCTGGCGCGGGTCCAGCGTCAGGGCCTGCTGGAGCTGGGTCATGGCCTCGTCGCCACGGTTGTTTTCGATGAAGAGGCTCACCAAGGTCTGGCGCGCCGCCTCGTGGCGCGGAGCTATGCGCAGGGTTTGCTGCAGGCTGGCGATGGCATCGGCCACGCGGCCATCCTGCAGGCTGGCCAAGGCGCGCCGGTAAGCGTTCTCGGAGCTCTGGCTGGTGGTCTCGACCCGGCCCTGGCCGCGCGCGGCCGGGGCGGCATCGACGCGTGGCGCATCGGGCACACCTGCCGGCACAGCGCCGCCGGCCGCTTCCTTGCGCTTGAGCGCAGCGAGCCAGGCGGCATCCGACTTCGCGCGCGCGGCGGCGCGCGCCTGCTCCTCGCGCAGCTTGCGTTCGCCCGCGCGCCGCTCGGCTGGCGGCAAGGCCGCGAGCCTGGTTTCTTCGGCCTTCCAGCGTTTGGCCAGGCGTTCGTCTTCGGCGCGTGCGCGCTCGCTGGCGACGGCCCAGGAGGTGGTCGAGGCGGCGGCCCGCGCATCGGCCGCTGCGGTGTCGGCCTTCTCGCCGGCAGGCGCCACGGTTTCCGCTTTGACGCTGACGGGTGCGGCCGCTTTCGCCGGCGGCACTGGCTTGCTCTCCGCAGGCGGCGCCACAGCGATGACTGGCTCCGGCACCGGCTTGGCAAGCGGCGCCGGCTCTGGTTCCGGCTCACGCGCGGGCGGCGCCGGCGGCACGGGCGCCACCTTGGCCACCGTGACCTGGGCCGGCGCGGGCGGCGTCACCGGCGCCACCGGCGCCGGCACTGGCGCAAGCGGCGCGGCCGCGCGCGGCAACAGGTACCAGGCGGCCGCACCGCCAGCCAGCACCAGCACCACGGCCGCGATCGCAGCCAGGCGCAACGGCGCGCGGCGCGCTTCGATCGCCACCGGCTTGATCTCGGGCGAAGCCCCGTCGGCGCGCGTGGTGCCGCGCGCGTCGAGGTCTTGCAGCATCTTGTTAATTAAGCTCATGACTCAGGCTCATCGTGCGAAGGTCCAGGCAAGTCCGGCCGCCATGCCGGCCAGCGCGCCCGCCCCCGCCAGGTAAGGCCAGAGGCGGCGCTTGACAACGACCGTGTCGCGCGCGGCGCCATTCACATGGGTGGCGCTCACTAACTGCTTGCCCTCGCCGTAGCACAGCATCAGCGCCTTGTGCGCCATGATGTTGACCAGGCGCGGGATGCCGCCGCTGGCGCGGTACAGGCGGCTCACCGCAGGGGGCGAGAACAGGCGCGCGCCGCCAAATCCCGCCACGCGCAGGCGATGCGCCAGGTAGAAATCGAGGTCGTCGCGGCTCAGGGGGCCGAGGTGGTAATGGAAGGTGATGCGCTGGGCCAGCTGGCGGATCGCATCGAGTTCGAGCTTGCGGTTCAGCTCAGGCTGGCCGAAGAGGACGATCTGCAGCAGCTTCCTCTTCTCCGTTTCCAGGTTGGTCAGGAGGCGCAGCGCTTCCAGGCTCTCGACCGGAATGGCCTGCGCTTCGTCCAGGCAGAGCAGCACGCGCTTGCCCTGGCCCGCCAGGTCGAGCAGGCGCTGCATGATCGCCTTGAGCAGGCGGTGCTGGTCGACGTCGCGCTCGAGCGGCACCTCGAGCTCGTCGGCCAGGGCCAGCATCAGCGTGCGCGGCTCCAGGAAGGGATTCGGGATGTAGGCGGTGACGAAATCGTCGCCCAGGGTCGCCATGAACTTGCGGCACAAGAGGGTCTTGCCGGTGCCGACTTCGCCCGTGATCTTGATGAAGCCTTCGCCGCTCCTGGCCGCGATCAGCAAGGTGTTGAGCGCTTCCTGCGAGCGCGGACTGCCGAAAAAGAAGCTCGTGTCCGGCGTGATACCGAACGGCAGTTCGCGCAGGCCGAAATGCGCTGCATACATTACTTGCGCTCCAAGGTGCGCCGTTCAAAAGCGCGTGGGTCCAGGGTCTCGATGCGGCGCGTGGTGTCGAGCAGGTCCTGGCTCCAGTTGCTGGCGCTGTCGACGATGGTCGGCTTGATCAGCACCACCAGCTCGCGCTTCTGGTTGACCTTGTTCTTGTTGCGGAACAGCGCGCCCAGCACCGGCACCTGGCCCGCGCCCGGCAGCTGGCTGGTGTCGTCGCTCGACGCCTGGCGCATCAGGCCGCCGATGGCGACCACCTGGCCGTCCTGGCCGCGGACAATACTGTCCAGTTCCGAGGTCGACGAGGCGGCCAGCGGCAGCGTCAGCGAACCGGCCGAACCGAGGTCGATGCCCTTGGTGATGGTCGTCACCTGGCTCACCGAGGGGTGCACGTGCAGCAGGATGTTACCCTTCTCGTCGATCTGCGGCGTCACGTCCAGCACCACGCCCGAGAAGAAGGGCTGCAGCGTGACGCTTGGCGAGACCGTGTTGCCGGTGGCGCTGGTGTTGGTCGTGGTCGTCACGCCGGTGACGAAGAATTCGTCGGTGCCGATCTTCAGCACGGCCTTCTGGTTGTTGACGGCCGCGATGCGCGGGCTCGAGAGCACGTGCACGCTGCCCTGCTGTTCGAGCAGCGAAATCAGTGCGGCGAAATTATTCGTCTGGAAGGCAAAGCCGAACAGGGCGCCGGCTGCATTGGCCGCATTCGAGAGCGAAAAGCCGGTGCTGGCCGCGAGGCCACTGCCATTGCTGATCACGGGCGGTTGGCCGCCGTTGAACGGCAGCGGCTGCAGGGTCGCGCCCGGCGAGATCATACCGGTGGACGCCCGGTTGTTGCGCGAACTGCCGATCGACGAGAAGCTGGCCCAGTTGATGCCGCTCTGGAACTGGTCGTTCAGCTCGACCTCGAGGATCTTCGCTTCCAGGATCACCTGGCGGTCCACCGACAGCTGGGTCGCCTTCAGGTAGGCGTCGACGTTGCGCAGCTCTTCCGGCATGGCGCGAATCACCAGCACGCCCGACTGCGGGCTGACCACCACGCTGCGCCCGCCCTCTTTCGAGCCGACGATGGCGTCGATCGCCAGCTTGAGGTCGACCCAGAAGTCGCTGTTCGAGACGGTGTTGACGTCGGTGCTGTCGGCCTTGGCGGTCCCGCCGCTGCCGTTGGCCTGCGGTGGCGGCGTACCGCCCCCGCCGCCGCTGTCGCCGTTGCTGACGCTGCCGACGTTCGACACCGAGGTCGAGGTCACGCGCAGGTTCGACGAACCGCGCCGGCTGCCGACCAGGTAGTTCACATGGAACATCCGGGTCTGGATCGTCAGCGGACGGATCGAGATCCGGGTGCCGTCGATCTTGTAGTCGTAGCCGTACATTTCGCGCACCGCTTCCAGCGTTTCGGCCAGGGTCACGTCCTTCAGGTTGGCGCTGATGGTGCCGGCAACATCAGGATGGACCAGCATGTTGTAGCGCGTGCCGGCCACGATCGAGCGGAAGAACTGCTGGGCCGGCACATTGTTGAAGGCGACATTGAAGCGCTCCTCCAGCGCCGGCCGGGCCTTGGGCAGTTCGCGCGCCAGGCTGCTGGCCGGCGGCAGCAAGGCATTCGCCACCGCATCCTCGTTCGGCGCCGCCTTGCTGTTGACGGCGCTGGCGTTGGAAACCTCGCGCTTGATCGCATCATAGGTCTGGTGCGGCGGCGTGCTCTGGCAGCCGGCCAGGAGCGCACTTGCAACGAGCGCCGCCAGCAGCGAAGTGGTGCGGGAAGATGTGGTGTCGGTCATTCTTTGCCTGTTCGTTCGATGCCGGACAACACGGGCGGCGCCCCTGCATCCAGTTTCAAGACCTGGCGCGAGCGTCCGCGTACCAGTTCCACTTCGTGCTGTTCGATGCGCGTGACGCGTGCGCCCTTGTGCAGTTCGCCGAGACGCACGGTCTCGCCGTCGATCACGGCCACATGGCGCCCGCCGCTCTGGCGCGCGATCAGGACCGATTGCAGGCGCGGCCCCTGCCTGGCCGGTGCCGCCGCGCCCGTCGCTGGCGCGTCCGCGCGTGCGCCCGGCCCGATGGCCGGACGGGTCGGGTCTTGCAGCGTCTGGGCAAAAGCCACAGGCGCCAGGCAGGCCAGCAATAAAGCGCCGAGTGCCGCCTTCACAGCTTCATCCATTTCTCGTCCAGGCTGAGGGTGTGCAGGGTCAGTGTCAAGCGCGAGCGCGGCCAAACTTCCGTCTCGAGCTGCGCGCCGCCCCAGAACAACTGGGTCGGCATCGCTTCGAGCGCCGCCATGGTCGCGATCATGTCCAGGTAATTGCCGCGCACCGTCACTTCCAGGCCGTGGCGATACAGCAGGCTGGCGGGCGCGCCCTGTTCCCGGACGGCGCCATCCGCCGTGGCCGGGCGGCCCGCGCCCTGCACCGGTTCGGCCGGCAAGGTCCGCATCTGCACCAGTTCGAGCTTGCCGTTGGCGCGCAGGATGGCGTCCACCAGCGGCGCCATGCGCTCCGGCGCCACCAGGCCGTTCTGGACCGCGCGCAGCCTCAGGGCCAGTTGTTCGGTCTCGGCCCGCACGGCGCCCACGCGCGCGCGCGTTGCCGCATCCGGGTCGACCTGGGCCGCCGCCACTTTCGCGCCGATCTCGCCATCGATCCCTTCGATGTTGTTGCGCTGCTGGAGAATCTGCGCCTGCAATGCCTCCTGCTGCCTCAGCATCGGGCCGAGCCCGAAGAAGACCACGAGAAAGACGCAGGCGGCCACGCTCGCTGCGAACATCAGCACGCGCTCGCGCAGCGTCATCGCCTCGATGCGGGCAGCCAGGGCTTTCCAGCGCTCGCTCATGGCCTGGCCCCCTCCGCCTTCGACGCCAGGCTGAATTCCACATACGGCGCGGCGCCCGCACGGCTGCCGCCGCCGGCGTCTGGCTGCAGCGCCTGGGCGATGTTCAGGCTGCCGAAATCCTTGCCCTGCAAGAGAGGCTCGCGCGTCAGGCGGCTCAGGTAGGCCGGCACCCGGCGCGCGTCGAGGGCGCGCCCGCGCACCCCGATCGTGGTGCCGGCGCCGGCAATCGAGACGCCGGTCAGCCAGAGGCCGTCCTGGTGCTGGCGCGCGAAGGCGCGGAAATATTCGGCGTAGCCGCGCGTATTACCGAGTTCGCCCCGTGCCAGCACGCCGGACACCTGGCGCAGCGACGCGAGCTGGCGCTCGGCTTCGGCCAGTTCGGCCTCGAGCGCGGCGCTTTTCTGGCGCGGCGCGAAATCCGTTTTCACCGTGGCCAGGCGCGCCTGGCGCGCTTCTAGCTGGAGCGCGCCGGCATCGGCTTCCTGGCGCAGCTGCTGCAGGCGCATGCCGCTATACAAGCCCATCGCACCGAGTCCGGCCAGCAGCAGCACCAGGGCCTGGGCCATCGTGCGCACCGAGAAAATCTTCCGGCGTTGCAGGAAGATCGGGTTGAACAGGTTGATTTGCTGGCTCACAGCACCGTCTCCTCGCGCCGCAGGGCCGCGCCAAGCGGCACCAGGAAGCGCTGCTGCAAGGCTTTGTCGGCCAGTTCCGGCGCGCGCTCGAAATCGAAGACGCTGGCCAGGTCGAGCGTATCGACCGGCGTGTACAGGTTGCTCGACAGGTAATCCTCGAGGCCGACGATGGCCGAGGGCGCCAGCACCAGGCGCGCCACGCTGATAAAGGAATACTGGCGCTCGAAATTGTCCAGCGAGCGCTGCAGTTCGAGGGTGACGCGGTCGAAGCTGGCGTTGCGGCGTTCGTGGTCGGCCTCGAGCAGCTGTTCGAGCGCGATGTCGATGCGCCGTGCCAGATACAGTTCGCCGCGGAAGGACACGGTCAGCAAACCGCCCTCTTCCCCGAACGACAGCATGGCCACGCCGCGCCCGGGCGGCTCCACCAGGGCCGAGATATTGCGTTGCGCCATTTCGGGGATGTCGATCACCGCCAGTTCGACTTTTGCGTCGGTGAACAGTTTCTGGCGCGTCTCGATCACGCTGTTGCGCGCGGCAATCGCAAACATCGAATGCTGGGCGCGCGCGGCGGCGTCCGGATCGATCGGCAGGTCGAGCACGTCGATCGTGGCGTCGTCGACGTGGAAGTCGAGCATGTCCTTCAGGCGCCAGCGCACGGCCGTTTTCAGCTCGTCCGCTGCGACATTCGGCGCGTCGACCGACAGGATCTGGTATTCGCCGCCGGCCAGCACGGTAATGGAACGGTAGGCATGGGCGTGCAGTTCGCGGCCGGCTTTTTCCAGTAGCTGGGCGTAGTCTTTACCGGGATAGAACACGGCCTGGCGCACCTGGGGACGGATGTCGCTTGCGGTCTGCATGCTGACGGCGGCGAGGCCGTCGCGTTGCAGCGCAATCGCCAGCCAGCCATCCCTCTTCCTTGCTTTTCTAAAAAAACGCATGCGGACCGTTATCGATGTGGAGCGTTCGCTGGGGGTAAACCCATAAAGGCTTGATTATATTCAAGAACGCGCGAAAAACCGACTAATAAATCCACAACGAAACAATTTGTGGCGCCCGGAACATCAGTACACTTCGCGCACGTAAACCAGCGGGCTGCGGCGGCTGCCGAACTCGACCCTTCCGACCGTGCTGGGCAGCCAGGTCCAGCCGTCGAAGCGCAGGCTGACGGAGCCGTTATGGTGCCTGCCATTGACGGCCGCGCTGCCGCTTTGCTTGCCCGGGGCGCGCAGCCACAGCAGGCCGGCCCCATTGTCCAGGGCCACGCTCGCCGGCGTCGGGGACACCTCGACCGCCGCATTGCACGGGGTAGCGGCCCCGGCGAGCGTGCCCGTGCAGGCCGTGAAGAAGCGCAGCGCAGAGGCGGCCGCGACGGCCTCGGTATAGCCGCGATGCCACAGCCAGGCATTGCCGTTCCAGTATTCCGCATGAAGCGCCAGCGGCGTGCGCAGCAGGTCGGTGCCGAGCGCGTTGGGCACGCGCAGGCGGCCGCTGACGACGACGAGGCCGTCTTCGTCCGATGCGCTCCGGGAACGGTCGCTGGTGATGCCTTTCGCAGCGAGGCCGTCCTGCGCCTGTGCGTGCAGGTAGATGGTGGCCGGCGCGCTCCAGTTGTTCGCGCGGGGAGCGGTGGAGACATAGGCGTTCGGCAGCGTATGGGTCAACTTCGGAGCGTCGACAGCGTCGACAGCGTTGAACTGGGCGGACGAGAGCGTGGCCGGCGCGAGCGTGCCCGGCGCGGCCGCCCCGCCAGCAGTGACGGCGCTCAGGTTGACAGTGCGGAACCAGGCGCCCCTGAAGTTTTCCAGCTTCTCGTTCTGCACGTTGCGCGCCACCACGCGCGCGCTGAAGGGCTGGCCGGAGAACGCGACGCCGATCGGATCGGGCGAGCGCGCCGGGCAGGTGATGCCCGCGCCGCAGGCGACCGGCGCGGTGATCTCGGTCGTGAAGTAAGCAGGATAGAAGCGTCCGACCTTCTTGCTGGCTTCCGTCACGCCCTCTGCCCCGAGGTAGTTGGCCAGGCCGAGCGTGAAGGTCGTGGCGCCGGCCTCGCCCCAGGAGGCGTTCACCGACCAGGTCTTGGCGGCCCGCTTCCAGGTGGCGTCGTCGGCCACCGGCGCCGGCGTCGCCGGCAGATCGGCGGCGAGGACGGCATCGGTGTAGAACGGCTTGGCGCCGAACACGAACGCGGGCCGGGTCGTCTCCTTGCCGAAATTCGGCGCATCCGTGACATTGCCCCCATCGTAGGCCAGCGCTCCGATCTCGACCAGCAGGTCCTCGCCGGCCATGGCGAAGGCCTGGCCGTCGGGCTCGATGGCCGACGGCACCTGGTTGCCGCCGCGGCTGATGCCCCTGAACGTCAGCGTCCACGGTTTCGAGACGAAGACCGCGGCAGTGCCAGGCGTGCCGCCCTGGCGCAGGTGCAGCTCGACCTGGCCGACGTCGGCATACTGGAAGCTCAGTGCCGCCGATGCCTCGCCAGCGGTAAAACTGACGTTCGTGTCGCCCGACCAGCCGCCATTGCCCGGGGCGCTGTCGCTTTGCGGCGTGCAGTCCTTCAGCGCGGTGGCGCCGATGCGCGCCTTGACCCCTGCGGACGTTGCCGGATTCAGGCAGCGCAACGCGAACTGCATGGCCACTGTCGCGGCCGGCGGCGCCTTGGCCTTGTCGTCCGCGCCTTTGGCGGTGAGATAGATCGTCGCGGCTTGGCCGGCAACGGTCGCCGCGGTGTACAAGGG
The DNA here is from genome assembly GCF_059134155.1 of Massilia sp. FBCC-B171. Taxonomy (NCBI): domain Bacteria; kingdom Pseudomonadati; phylum Pseudomonadota; class Betaproteobacteria; order Burkholderiales; family Oxalobacteraceae; genus Massilia; species Massilia sp. FBCC-B171. The sequence continues at coordinate 3,147,930 of NZ_CP101443.1, forward strand.
ACAGGTGCCGGCGTCGCCGACCGTCGCCCCGATCGCGCACGCCTTTTCCGTCAGCGCATACGCCGTCGTGCTCGCGGGCGGGGTGACATTGGCGGCGTAGGCGGTATCGGTACGGGTGGCCGTGTTGTTGTTGAGCTTGTCGTCGTTGCTGCCGGTGACGGTTGCCGTGACGGTCTTTTCGCCCGAGTTCTGGACGTACGCCGAGACGCTCAAGGAGGGCGCCGATGCCTTCGCGGCCAGCCCGGGCAGCGGAGCCGTATAGGAGCAGGTACCGAGCGTGGCGTCGGCCCTGCAGGTCCATCCGGCGCCGCTGATGCCAGTCAGGACCAGGCCCGACGCCACGCTGCCGCCAACCGTGATCGTGCCGGTTTCGACGGCCTGACCGTTGTTCGTCACCGTGACCGTATACGTCACGTATTTTCCGACCTGGTAGGTCCCGCTCAGCGCGATGGCGATTTCCAGGTCGGCCGATTGCGCGGCGTAGGCGGACGCGCTAACCGAGGTCGCGGCCAGGAACCCGGCGGCGAGCATGCGCAGGCCCCTCACGGCGCAACCTCGACCGGTGCATCGACCTGCGCCTCGACCACGCGCTGCACGAAGTCGGCACCGCGCAGCGCGCTGGCGCATGTCGTGGGCCAGGCCGCGCTGCAGGCTTCGGCGCGGATATGCACGATGCCAAGCGTAACCGGATCGCCGCCCGCCGGATCGATAGCGGCCGGGCCGTCGACGCGGGTGCAGGTCACGGTCACCACGAAGCCTTGCAATACGCTGGTGGCGGGCAAGGCGAAACTGGTGGTGCCGTTGCAGCCGCCGCCGCGGCGCTGCCGAAACAGCCCCCATTCGAGCCCGCTGCGCGCGGCCTGGTAGGCGCGCACGCCCCGCTCGTCGAGCGCGGCGCCCTGGTGCTGCGTGCCCGAGAGCGCCACCAGGGCGGCCCCGAGGCCGGACAGCACGACCAGCAGGAAGATGGCCGTCACGATGCCGATTCCGGCACTGCGGCGGCGCATGGCGGCAAAGGACAAACGGTGCGTCATGGCGTGTTATCGGTGTGGACCTGGTAGACGAGGCGCACGCCGGCGCCGTCGTCGGTCAGGTCGGCCGTGCCGCGCACGTGCAGCGGCAGGGTCAGAAGGACAAGGCCGCTCTGGCGCAGGTCTGCGGCATCGGGCGGATCGTAGCGGAAGATGCCATTGCAGTCGGACAGGCGCGCCGCCAGCAGCGCCGAACTGCCGCCCTGGGGCGTGGCCGGCTGGTCCGCCTCGATGGTGTAGCCGGCGTAGCGGCGCAGCACGCGCCGTCCGCCTTCGAACTGGCAGCGGTAGCTGACCGCGCCGCTGACGACATGGAAGCGGTGGCCCGGCGACGGCATCGGCTCGAGCTGGCGCGCGAACGGATTCTCGGCCAGGCGCAGCTGGGGCGCGCCGCGCGCGGCCGCCACCCTCACGCGCGCGATGTTGCGGTTGTTCGCCGGGTCGTTGTTCAGGTTATAGGCGTCGGCCGGCGCCATGCCGGGGCCGAGGTTGTAGACCACCACGAAGTCGCCCGCCGCGACCGGCGCGGCGAGGCCGCCGACGACGGTGAAGATGGTGTTGGCAGCCTGGTCGAAATCGAGCGGGTTGCCCGTCGTGGCATTGTCCTCCACCGACAGGTATCGCCCGCCGGTCCTGGTCAGCAGCAGTTCGAGGGCGCTGCCGTCGGCGCTCACGCGCACGCTGTTGGGGAGCGCTGCGCGGATGTCGCGCGCCATGCGGCGCAGCGCCAGGTCGGCCTCGTCGACCGCTTCGCCGCGCGCGACGCTGTCGGCATAGCCGACGATCGGCGCGCGGATGAAAACGGCGACGATGGTGCCGACGATGCCGATGAGGACGATCACAATGATCGCTTCGACCAGGGTAAAGCCGCGCTGGGCGGCGCGCAGGCGCGATGCCGTCATCGCGCCTCCGGCGCATAGCGCGTGCGGTAGGTCTCGAGCACGACCGGGTCCTCGCCCCCATATTCCACTTCGACCCGGATGCGCAGCACGTCGACGTCGGCCGGGCCGGTCGAGGTGGGCCCCTGGGCGACGATACCGTTCAGGTTTTCCGGCACCAGCGTCAGGCGCGCGCTGTAGCCGTTCGCCGCGATCGGCTGGCGCGCGGCGTCCGACAGCACGCCGCCGATGTCGAAGGCGGCCTGCGCGGATCCGGGCGCGTTCACGTAATCGTTGATGTTGTCGAAGGGACGCAGGAAGACGGTGCCGGCTGGTCCCTCGTTGCCGAAGGCTTCGGGGCGCGCACAGTCGGCCGCGCCGGTGATTTCCGCTTCCCCGTCGTCGGTGCTCGAACTCGGGTCGCACCAGCTGAACCCGGCCAGGCGCACTTCCTCGAGCAGGCCTTCGGCGATCATCAGCGCCTGCTTGTGGCGCAGCGGATCGGCGCTGCGGGACGTGGTGAGGTTCATGACGCCGATGATCCCGGCCAGCGCGACCGAGATAATCACGATGAACATGACCAGTTCGACCAGGGTGACGCCGCGCTGGCGACGCTTCATGGTTCCGCCCGGCGCGCTAGTCGACATAGCCGGTCTCGGTGGCGACGGTGATCGTGCCCGCGGGAGTCGCTTGGGCCTCGGCCTTCGCCTTGACCGTCAGGCGCAGCGCAGCGCCCTTCGGCGCGCTGGCGCGGCCGAGCGCATCGAAGGCGATGCGGGGCGCGGGAACGGTCATGCTGAGGCCGGCAGGCACGGCTTCGCACATCCATCCGCTGCCGCCGCACAGGCCGACGGTGGCCTTCGTGCCGCTGTTGGCGCCGCCGGGCGCGGGAACCTGGTCGGCGGCCGGACAGGCGGCCTTGGCGGTGAAGCACAAGGCGATGCGGTTGTTTTGCAGGAGGACGAAGACGGGACGGTTCTGGGCAATGGCCAGCTTCTGGCCGTAACGCAGCATGCTACGGACCTGGTCGGCCCAGGCGGTGCTGGAGATGGAAGTGCTGTCCATGAAGCGGCTGACGGCGAAGGTGCCGAGGATGCCGATGAGGACGATGACGACGATCAGTTCGACCATGGTGAAGCCACCATGGCGATGGGGGGAAGCGCGCGAACCGCGGCTGGATGCAGGACGCAAGGGTCGGGGATGCAAGCCAGCCACGGGTACGAGACGACGATTACTGGCAGTTGTTGGCCATGGTCGCGGCGTTGGCGCTGGCCAGGGTGATGACTGGTGCGGTGTTGGCGGCAGTGGCAGGAATGTACCGCACGAAGCAGTTGTTGGCCTTGGTAGTAGTGCTCAGGCTGGCTGGAACGATCGCCATTTGGCCGGCGCCCAGGGTAGGGCAGATAACCCCTGCAATGGCACTCGGGCAGGACACGTAGTCGGTAGCGTTCAGGCCGGCGGCGAGCGCCAGGTTGGCCGCTTCAAGCGCGGTAGTGGTCGCAGGGTAACCCGAGGTGGCGTTCATGGTGACTGGGGTGCCTTCGACGGTGATCGACGTAGCCGCGGTGACCAGGAACTTACCGTGCGTCATTGCCGAGGTTGCACCCAGTGCGCCCTTGGCTGCATTCAGGCTGGCCGAACGTGCTTCGCCGCTCAGGCTGGCGAACTTCGGCAGCGCCGTCGCGGCCAGGATGCCCAGGATAACGATCACGACGATCAGTTCGATCAGGGTAAAACCGCCTTGCGCTGCTTTGATGCTCTTGTTCATTACTTTTTCTCCGAGAATGTAGGAAGCGGAACAGACCCCGCAATAGTATGGTTGACGACCGATTGATCGTTTACTTGATCAAGTACCAGGCCTGCTGTGCCCTCTTCCCGTCCATCAGCTTCGGCCGGACCGGACACGCGAGCCAATTTTACCTTGAAGAATAGAATTTTTTGTATCCCAGAAGAAAAAGATTTCTCTGCAGAAGGTAGATAAACCAGCATGCCGACGGCACGGTCGAAGTACCAGTTTCCAGCCGGGAGATCGGCTTTGTTAGGAGAATAGTATTCACCGAGGTAGTTTTTGGGCTGGTCTTGCAACCATGTCATCGGATTTTGATGTGCAAGTGTCAATAAAGCGGGTTCGCCGCTGCCGGCAAGGGCCCGCGCGGAGTGGATGGCGAGCGCCGTGCGCAGCGATCCGACCAGTTGTTTTGCCGCCACTTGCTCGGTCTCGCCCTGGTAGCCGGTGACGCTGTTTAACAACGCCGCGGCAAGCAGCGCGGCCAGGCCGGTGCTCACGGCCAGTTCCAGCCGCGTCGCTCCGCCCTGCCGTGCAAGCAATGCCTTCATCAGCGGCCCATGGCCGCTTTGCCCAGGTCCCAGATCGGCATGAAGATACCGAGCGCCATCACCAGCACCATCACGCCGAGGAAGACGATCAGGATCGGCTCGATCTGGCTCGACAAGGTCTTGAGTTCATAGTCCACCTCGCGCTCGTACATCAGCGCGATCTCGTCCATCAGGTCGTCGAGCGAGCCGGTTTCTTCGCCCACGGCGATCATCTGCAGCACGATCGGGGTAAACACGTTCGCTGCCGTCGAGGTGCGCAGGATGCTTTCGCCGCGCTCGACGCCGTCGCGCATCTGCTCGATGCGCGCCGCCAGGTAGGCGTTGTCGGCGGTCTGGGACACCACGGTGAGCACCTGCACCACCGGCACGCCGCTGCGCATCGAGAGCGCGAAGCTGCGCGCAAAACGCGCCATCGTTGCCTTGAGCATGATCTTGCCGGCGATCGGGAAGCCCAGCTTGCGCTTGTCCCAGCTGTAGCGCCCGGCCTGGGTGCCGACCCAGGAGCGGAAGGCGATGTAGCCGCCGATCGCCACCGCGGCCAGCAGCGGCCAGTAATTCACGGTGAAATTCGAGGTCGCCATCAGGATGCGCGTCATCAGGGGCAGCGTCGCGTTGAAACTGGCGAAGACCTTGGCGAACTGGGGGATCACGAACAGGTTCACGATCAGCATGGCCAGCGCCATGGCGATCATCACGAAGCTCGGGTAGCGCAGCGCCGCCTTCACGCGGTCGCGCATGTCGCGGTCGAATTCGAGGTGGTCGAACAGGCGCAGGAAGACTTCTTCCAGGCGGCCGGTCATCTCGCCCACGCGGATCATCGACAGGTAAAAGTTCGAGAAGCATGCCGGATGGCGGCGCATCGCCGCCGACAGTTCGCGGCCCGAGTCGAGCGACTCGCGCAAGTCCTTGATCACGCGCCCGAAGGCCGGGCTGGTGCTCGATTCCTGCAGGCCCGCCAGGCCGCGCATGATCGGCACGCCCGACTTGAGCAGGGTGTGCATCTGGCGCGAGAACAGCTGCACGTCCATCGAGGTGATTTTCTTTTCGCGCAGGCGGCGCCAGACTTCCTGCAGGCTGCCGCTGCCGCCCGCCGCCGAGCGCCGCGTCACGACGATCTCGACCGGCGTGACACCGGTGCCGAACAGCTGGTCGGCGACCGCCCCGGCGTCAGGCCCTTCCAGCACGCCCTGCATCAGTTCGCCGCGTGCGTTGCGGCCCTTATAGGCAAAGAAGGGCATCAGTGGCTCACTCGTCGATCTGGTTACTGATGCGCATGGCTTCGCCGATGGTCGTGCGGCCCTGCACGGCCAGCGCCACGCCGTGGCGTCGCAGGGTCTCGCCGCCCATCTCTGCATGCGCGACCTTCAGGAAGTGGGCCGGATCCGGGTGGTTCGCCGCATCAGTCACGGCGCGCGTCATTTCCAGCAGCTCGTAGACGCCGGTGCGGCCGCGGTAGCCGGTGCCGTTGCAGTGCGAGCAGCCTTTACCATGGAAGAACTGGGCCTGCTCGACGAAATCACCCAACTCGGCGCGCAGCCAGGTTTGTTCCGGCGGGGTCGGCGTGTAGCTGGTCGAGCAGCTTTCGCAGATCACGCGCACCAGGCGCTGGGCCAGCACGGCCTGCAGCGAGCCGCCCACCATGTAGCGCGGCACGCCCATGTCCATCAGGCGCAAGGGCGTGCTGGCCGCATCGTTGGTATGCAGGGTGGAGAGGACTAGGTGACCCGTCATCGCGGCGCGCAGGCCGATCTGCGCCGTCTCCTGGTCGCGCATCTCGCCCACCAGCACGATGTCCGGATCCTGGCGCAGGGCCGAACGCAGCACGCGCGCGAACGACAGCTCGATCTTGTCGTTCACCTGCACCTGGTTGATGCCCTGCAGGCGGTACTCGACCGGGTCTTCGACCGTGATCAGCTTCTTTTCCACCGAGTTCAGTTCGGCGAGCGCGCTATACAAGGTAGTGGTCTTGCCGCTACCCGTCGGCCCGGTCACCAGCACCAGGCCGTTCGGACGCTGGACGATGGCGCGGAAGCGATCCAGCATTTTCCTCGGCATGCCGATCGATTCCAGGCGCAGCGTGTTGCCGGCCTGGTTCAGGAGTCGCATGACGACCGATTCGCCGAACTGGGTCGGCATGGTCGAAATACGCACGTCGATGCGCTGGTTCTTTACCTTCATCGCGAAGCGGCCATCCTGCGGCAAACGCTTTTCCGAGATATCCAGGTCGGCCATCAGTTTCAGGCGCAGCGCCAGGGGCGTCGCGATCTTGATGTCGGCTTCGGTCTGCAGGTGCAGCACGCCGTCGATGCGGAAGCGGATTTGCAGGCGCCCTTCCTGCGGCTCGATGTGGATGTCCGAGGCCCGCACCTGGGTCGCGTCGTCGAACACCGACTGCAGCAGTTTCACGACCGGCGCTTCTTCCAGGCCCGGATTCGCGGTCATGGCGCCGAAGTCGACAAAAGCGTCGCCGATGTCGGCCTCGACTTCGCGTGCGAAATCGGTGATCTCGCCGGTACGGCGGTAGATGCGGTCGATCGTCTGCAGGACCTCGGTCTCGTTGACCACGGCCAGCTCGACGTTCTTCTTCAGGAGGCGCGCGATCTCGTCGTAGGCGAACAGGTCGGTCGGATCGGACACGCCGACCAGCAGCGAGTCTGCCCGTTGTTCCAGCACCACCGCGCGAAAGCGGCGCGCGGCCGTTTCCGGCAACAGGCGCACCAGGGCGTCGCTAATGTTGTAGAACTTCAGGTTGATATAGGGGATGTTCAGCTGGCGTGCCAGCGCGCCCGAGATCTGCTCTTCGGTCACGAAACCGTTTTCGACGAACACACGCCCGAGCTTGCGCCCCGTGCGCTTCTGGTCGCTCAATGCCTGGTTCAGCTGCTCCTCGGACAGCAGCTTTTGCTGCACCAGGATTTCACCGAGCCGGACTTTTTCTGGCCTTGCCATACCGCCCCTTGTAATGCCTTCAAAATGGGAAATCATTTTAAGGCAGAACGGGGCAATATTTACCGTTGGAATTTGTTTTGTGGTCGAAAGACCGCGCCGGGCAGTTTGTTGCGTGTAATATAAATAAGATTGTTACCTCACGCAACGATACCGTAGGGTGGGCGGGTTTCCCGCCCACGCGTTCAAATCACGTCTGAAATGCCTGCTCGGCTGCTCTTGCGCTGGTCGAACGCGTGGGCGGGGGACCCGCCCACCCTACCTCCCTGCGATTTAGTCAAGTGGAGAAATACATGCACGACCAACCCTCGGCCCGCCGCCGCATCTTCCTGATGCGCCACGGCAGCGTCACCTACTTCGACGCCGCCGGCCGCCCTGTCCTGCCAGAACAAGTCCCCCTCAACGACAAGGGCCGCGCCCAGGCCGATGCCGCCGGCGCCACCTTCGCCGCCGCCGGCATCGTGTTCGACCGCGTGATCGTCTCCGGCCTGCCGCGCACGGTCGAAACCGCCGCCCGCGTGCTGGCCGTGACCGGCCAGGACATCGTGCCCGACACCTGGCCCGAACTCCACGAAATCCGCGGCGGGCGCCTCTCGACCATTCCCGGGGCGGATTTGAAACGCGCCTTCACCGGCGTCTTCGAAGGCCTGGTCAGTCCGGACCAGCGCTTCCTGGGCGGCGAGTCGGTGGGCGAGATGATGGACCGCGTCCATCCCGCGCTCGAACGCCTGCGCGCCGACCCGGACTGGGACACCATCCTGCTGGTCCTGCACGGCGGCGTGAACTGCGCGATCCTGTCGCTTGCCCTCACCGGCCAGCGCCTGTTCCTGGGCGGCCTGGCGCAGGAAGCCGGCTGCATCAACGCGCTTGACGTAGGCCGCGATCCGCTCGACTGGGTGGTGCGTTTCGTGAACCACGTACCGCCCGCGCCGCTCCAACCGGAGGCGCGCAGCACGACCATGGAACAGCTGTATTCGCAGTACCGCCGGAGCGAATAAAGTTGGCAAAATAAATAGTACGGTCGTTCACTTCATCAGCTACAATCGATTGAAAATGAGTTTCGACAACAACACGCGGAGGAGACGCCAGTGTATGAAGAAATGATGGGGACCAAGCCGGTGTCCGAGCGCCAGAAGTTCGATGTCGAGGGGCTTTCCGGCTGGCTGCGGGCGAATGTGCCGGATTTCCCGGCCGGCCCTTTGGAAGTGGAACAATTCAAGGGCGGGCAATCGAACCCGACCTTCAAGCTGCGTGCTGGCGACAAGCAATACGTCCTGCGCACCAAACCCGGACCGGCCGCGAAACTGCTGCCCTCGGCCCACGCCATCGATAGAGAATTCCGCGTTATGAACGCCCTTCATAACGCAGGTTTCCCGGTGCCGCGCCAGATTGCCCTGTGCACCGACGAATCGGTGATCGGCCGCGCCTTCTTCCTGATGGACTTCGTCGAAGGCCGCGTGCTCTGGGAGCAATCCCTGCCCGGCATGACGCCGGACGAACGCGGCGCCATCTACGACGAACTGAACCGCGTCATTTCCCAGCTCCATACGGTCGACTACGCCGCCATCGGCCTGGCTGATTACGGCAAGCCCGGCAATTACTTCGCGCGCCAGATCGAACGCTGGACCAGGCAGTACCAGGCTTCGGTAACGGAACCGATCGAAGCGATGGACCGCCTCATCGAATGGCTGCCGAAAAACATCCCGCCCGGCGAAGACACGTCCATCGTGCACGGCGATTTCCGGCTGGATAACATCATCTTCCACCCGACCGAAGCGCGGATTCTCGCCGTGCTCGACTGGGAGCTGTCGACCCTGGGCCATCCGCTGGCCGATTTTTCCTACCACTGCATGAGCTGGTATATCGAGCCGGGCAAGTTCCGCGGCATCGGCGGACTCGACTTGGCGGCGCTCGGCATTCCCGATCTCGATACCTATATCGCCCGCTATTGCGAGCGCACCGGCAAGACGATCAGGAAGGAAGATTTCAACTTTTATCTTGCCTACAACATGTTCCGGCTGGCCGGCATCATGCAAGGCATCATGAAACGCTATGTCGACGGCACCGCTTCGAGCGCCCAGGCGCTGGAAAACGGCAAGGCCGCCCGCCCGATGGCCGAGATGGCCTGGCAATTCGCGAACCGTCCACTATAAATATCAGGAGACATGCATGGATTTCGACTATTCCGACCGCTGCAAGGACCTGCGCAGCCGCTTGCTCGCCTTCATGGACGAGCATATCTACCCGAACGAAAAAGCCTATAAGCAGGAAATCGACCGCAACGGCGTGGCCGGCAACCGCTGGGTGCCGACCGAGCTGATCGAACGCCTGAAGCCGCTGGCGCGCGAACAGGGCCTGTGGAACCTGTTCCTGCCGAAGTCGAACCGCGCGCCGGAAGGCCTGTCGAACCTCGACTACGCCCCGCTGTGCGAAATCATGGGCCGGGTCGGCTGGGCGCCGGAAGTGTTCAACAGCTCGGCGCCGGACACCGGCAACATGGAAACGCTGGAGCGCTACGCTTCCGAAGAGCACAAGCAGCGCTGGCTCGAACCCCTGCTGCGCGGAGAAATCCGCTCGGCCTTCGCCATGACCGAGCCGGACGTCGCCTCCTCGGACGCGACCAATATCGCCACCCGCATCGAGCGCGACGGCGACGAATACGTGATCAACGGCCACAAGTGGTGGATTTCCGGCGCCGGCGACCCGCGCTGCCAGATCTACATCGTCATGGGCAAGACCGATCCCGAGGCCGCGCGCCACCAGCAGCAGTCGATGATCCTGGTCCCGGCCGACACCCCGGGCATCACGGTGAAACGTCCGCTGCCGGTCTTCGGCTACGACGACGCCCCGCACGGCCACTGCGAAATCCTGTTCGAGAACGTCCGGGTCCCAAGCGCCAACCTGCTCCTCGGCGAAGGCCGCGGCTTCGAGATCGCCCAGGGCCGCCTCGGGCCTGGCCGCATCCACCACTGCATGCGCGCCATCGGCGTGGCCGAGCGCGCACTCGAACTGATGTGCAAGCGGCTCGATTCGCGCGTGGCCTTCGGCAAGAAGATTTCCGAACAGGGCGTCTGGCGCGAGCGCATCGCCGAGTCGCGCATCCGCATCGACACCGCGCGCCTGCTCACCTTGAAGGCGGCCTGGATGATGGACACGGTCGGCAACAAGGTGGCGGCGGCCGAGATCGCGATGATCAAGGTGCTGGCCCCGAACGTGGCCCAGGACGTGCTCGACTGGGCAATCCAGGCCCACGGCGCCGGCGGCGTCTCGGACGACTTCCCGCTGGCCTCGCAATGGGCGGGCAACCGCACCCTGCGCCTGGCTGATGGTCCGGATGAGGTGCACCGGAATGCCATCGCGAAAGTCGAACTCGCGAAATACCTCTAAATGTAGATCCTATGATGAAAAAAAAGTGAGCCGATTTGCAGATCGAGTCCTAACCTGAGAGTTCGAAACGCAGATTTAGGAGAACGACATGCAACCGGCTCACACTCAGGATATTACGCTCACCCACCAGACGCTGACAGCCTCGCTCGAACTTGCGTGCAAGAACTGGAAAGTGGCGTTGCAGGACGATGCGCACGAGCGGCCCTCAGTGCACAACACGAAGCAGGCAAGCGCCTCTAACCGGTTAGCCGAATTGATTGGGCTAATCGAAGCAGAACGAGGGAAATGGGGCTTGCCCCCAGACTGTCGCGTCGTGGTGTTGTATGAGGCAGGCCAGGACGGGTTCTGGATTTGCCGGGCCTTGCAGAAACATGGATACGAAGTCGTGGTCGCCGATCCAGCGAGCATTCCCGTGGAACGCCACGCCCGGCGCGCCAAGACCGACCGACTCGACGCGTTGCGCCTGCTGTCGTGCCTGCGCGGCTGGCTGCGCGGCGAGCGTGACCGGCTGCGGGCAGTATCGGTGCCGGCGGCTGAGGACGAAGCGACGCGTCACCTCGTACGCGACCGCGGCCAGTTGCAAAAGGAAATCACGCAGCACCGGGACCGCATCACGAAGTTGCTGCGTACCGTCGGCTGCTGGATGGAAGTCGGACCGAAGTTTGCCGAACAGCTCGGACGCAACGAAATCATCTGCCATGACGGCGTTGCGCTGCCGCAGTGCCTGCGACAGCGCCTGATGAGGGAATGCGATCGGCTGGCGCTGGTGACCCAGCAATTTCACGAACTGGAAGCCCAGTTGCCCCGGCTGTTACCCCCCGCTGCGGCGTCCTCGGCCGCCACGCTGCAGAAGCTGCGCGGTGTCGGCCCGGTCGGCGCGCAGCGCCTGGTCCTCGAACTGTTCTGGCGCCAGTTCGACAATGCCCGCCAGGTCGGCAGTTGCGTGGGACTGGTACCTCAACCGTACGACAGCGGGCAACGCCGGGTCGACCAGGGCATCAGCAAGCAGGGCAATCGCCGGGTGCGCGCCTTGCTCGTCGAGATGGCCTGGATGTGGCTGCGCCACCAGCCCGACAGTGCGCTGGCCCAGTGGTTCAAGCGACGAACCAACAGCGGCACCGACGCCCCTTCGGCGGGCAAGCGTGGCCGGCGGGTCTGCATCGTGGCTGTGGCCCGACGATTGGCCATTGCCCTCTGGCGTTACCTGAAGGACGGCGTGATGCCCGACGGCGCTGAGCTCAAACCAAGGACTGGCAAGATAATCGAAGCGGCAGTATGACGAGCAGGAAGTTTTGCAGTGTGAAGCTTGCAAGCCCGTGGCCCACCCTGGCTGTCAACCAACAGCCGACGCTAGTAGATGGGGCTTGCCTTAACGAGGTCACCTGAGCGCAACGCGCATGCAGGATTCAGTTGGACAAACAGCCCAACGGATAGAAGGTGGTGAGACGCCAATGTCTCACGGACAGATGACCAAGAGCTTTACGACAGCAGCATCAACCAGATAGCTACCAGGAGAGGCAAGATCGCACACGCTCCTTGACAGTCTTCATAGAAGGGTGGGCCGGGCGGCGATCCGCACTCTGTGCCCACGCGGATGTTTGCGTCATGTTGGCACGTGAACGCGGCGACTGACTCATCGAACCGGACGCGTAATCGCGGATCATTCGCGAGCGTTTCGTTGGTGGCGACGCTGCGTCTTCAATTCCGATAACACGACGCCGGCGTCCGCGTGGGCTCGGAGAGCCCACCCTACGGTGTACCAACGCTACTGGATCCCGTCTTGGGGCCGCTTGCGGAACAACGCCTTCCCATCGATCGTGCACACATCCTCGCCACGCTGGTTGGTCGCCACCCAGGTCGAGAACACGACGCCGCGATCCGGCTTGGAGCTTGAAGGCTTCACTTCCTTCGTCACGTAGCGCACTGACAGCGTGTCCCCGGCCCGCACCGGCTGTAGCCAGCGCACGCCGTCCAGGCCCGGCGAACCCATGCTCGCTTCCTCGCAGCGCATGCCGTCCAGCACGATGCGCATCATCATCGAACAGGTGTGCCAGCCGCTGGCGATGACGCCGCCGTAGATCGATTTCGCCGCCGCTTCACGGTCGACGTGGAAGGGCTGCGGGTCGAATTGCAGGGCAAAAGCGATGATCTCCTCTTCGGTCACCGTGCGCGAGCCCAGTTCGATTTCCTGGCCCGGCACGAAGTCGTCGAAATACCACTGCTTGCCGCTCATGCCGCGGCCCCCTCGGCAAAGCCCGGCTGGGCGATGAAGCGCGCCAGGTGGTGGTCGCAATCGCCCAGGGTCAGCTCGATCGTCGCCAGGCGCTTGAAGTAGTGCGCGGCCGGCAGTTCGTCGGTCACGCCCATGCCGCCATGCAGCTGCACCGCCTGCTGGCCCACGAAGCGCGCCGCCTGGTTGACGCGGTACCTGGCGGCCGACACGCAGCGGCGGCGCTCGGCGACGTCGCCGGAACCCACTTTCACTGCCGCCAGCAGCGCCATCGAGCGCGCCTGCTCGAGGTGGATATACATGTCGGCCATGCGGTGTTGCAGGGCCTGGAACTTGCCGATCGGGGCGCCGAACTGCTGGCGCGTCTTCAGGTATTCCAGCGTGGCCTCGAAGATCGCTTCCATCGCGCCCAGCGCTTCGGCGCACAGCAGGGCCGAACCGTAGTCGAGCGCGGCGTCGAGGATGGCGCCGCCGGCGCCCTCTGCTCCCAGCAGCGCGGCACGCGGCGCCTGGACGTTCTCGAAGCGCACATCGGCGGCGCGCTGGCCGTCGAGGGTGCGGTAATCGGTGACGGTGATGCCCGGCGTATCGCTAGCCAGCACGAACAGCGAAACGCCGTCCTGGCCGCGCTGCTCGCCGCTGCTGCGGCTTGACACCACCAGCATGCCGGCCTGGGCGCCATGGAGGACGACCTTCTTCTCGCCGTTCAATACCCAGCCGTCGGCATTGGCCTCGGCGCGGGTGGCGATGTCGAACATGTCGTGGCGCGACTGGCGCTCGCCCAGGGCGCAAGCCAGTTTCAGCTCGCCCGTGGCGACTTGCTCGAGCAGCGCGCCCTGCCCGCCTGCCAGGCGCAGGAATTCGGCGCCGAGCACCGTGGCGAAATAGGGCTCGACCACCAGGCCGCGGCCCAGTTCCTGCATCACGACGAACATGTCGACCGCATTGCCGTTGAAGCCGCCCGATTCTTCGGACACCGGCAGCGCCGTCATGCCCAGTTCGGCCAGGGTGGCCCAGGCCGCATCGGAAGTACCCGAGTCGGAGTGGATGATCGCGCGGCGCGTGTCGAAGTTATAGTCCTTGCCGATCCAGCGCTTGAGCGCATCCGCGAACTGGAGCTGCTCGGAATTGAAATTGAAGTCCATGCAGTTCTCCTTACAAGCCCAGGATCATCTGGGTGATGATGTTGCGTTGGATCTCGTTCGAGCCGCCGTAGATGGAGGTCTTGCGATAGTTGAAGTAGTGCGAGAGCAGCGGCGCGGCGTCGTCGTCATTGACCACGCTGTGTTCGTTCGCGCCTTCCAGGTAGTCGGGATCGAAGGGCAGTGCCATCGGGCCAACGGCTTCGACCATCAGCTCGGAGAGCTGCTGCTGTATGTCGGTGCCGCGCACTTTCAGGACCGACGCTTCCGGCCCCGGGCCCTTGTCGGCGCGCGAGAGCACGCGCAGCACCGTCATTTCCAGCGCCATCAATTCGATTTCCAGGCTGGCCAGCTTCGCACTGAACAGCGGGTCTTCGATCAGGGGCTTGCCGTTCTTGCTTTCGCGCGCGGCCAGGGTTTTCAGGAAGGCCAGTTCGCGCTTCGAGCGGCCCACGGCGGCGATGCCGGTGCGTTCGTGGCCGAGCAGGTATTTGGCATAGGTCCAGCCGCGGTTTTCCTGGCCGACCAGGTTCGCCACCGGCACGCGCACGTTGTCGAAGAAGACTTCGTTCACTTCATGGTCTTCGTCGAGCATGATGATCGGGCGCACCGTGATGCCCGGGGTGTGCATATCAATTAAGAGGAACGAGATGCCCTCCTGCTTGCGCACGCCCGTATCGGTGCGCACCAGGCAGAAGATCATGTCGGCGTGCTGGGCCAGCGTGGTCCAGGTTTTCTGGCCGTTGACGATGTAGTGCTCGCCATCCCTGACGGCGGTGGTCTTCAGCGAGGCCAGGTCGGAGCCGGCGCCCGGCTCCGAATAGCCCTGGCACCACCAGTCCTCGCAGGACAGGATGCGCGGCAGGTAATGGGCTTTTTGTTCGGGACTGCCGAAGGCCATGATGACCGGGGCGACCATATTGACGCCGAAGGGCATGATCTGCGGCGTGCCGGCGCGGGCGCATTCTTCGTCGAAAATATGGCGCTGGACCGGCGTCCAGCCCGGACCGCCGAACTCGACCGGCCAGCCTGGGGCAACCCAGCCTTTTTCCGCCAGAATCTTGTGCCAGCGGACGCTGTCGTCCTTGGAGAGGCGCAGGTGGCGGCGCACTTTGTGCTGCAGCTCAAGAGGCAGCGCCTCGGCCAGGAAGGTCCGCACTTCGTCGCGAAATGCCAGGTCTTCATCGAGATAGTTCAGGTCCATTCAGTCTCCTCGTTATCGTCGCGCCAGACGAAAAAGCACGATCGTTCTAAGAGGATTGTAGCCGAAAAAAGATGGGCTAAGCAAAATGAAAAAGGGTGGCCAATCCGTCTCCGGATTTGCCACCCTTGTCCTGGAATGCCGGGGTTTATTCCGGCTTGACCGCGACCATGTAAGGCATGGTGCGGGACGCCATGCGGGTATCGGTTTTCAGCATGCCAGCTTCGTCGGCCAGGATATGTGCCGCTTCCTGCAGCAGCACGTCCTTCGCATCCTTGGCTGCTTTTTCGGCCGCAATTTCCGCCGACAGGGCGCGCTCGTCGCCCTGCAAGCCGTCGTCGCGCATGGCACTGCGCGCCGCCACCACGGCCTTGGCCGGACGGGTAGGCTCGGGCACCTTGCTGCGTGCTTCCTTGCCGCCTGGCGCTGCGACCGGCTCGTCGACGCTGCCCTTGGCCGCGGCCAGGCGCGCTTCGCGCAGCTTGGCGCGCGCATCCTGGGCGTCGCGCTCCTTGCGGCGCACGGCTTCGTTCAGCGAGATCGCGTTTTCCTTACGCAGCTTCATGATTTCGGCGATGTCTTCGCGCAGGTCCTGGAACTCCTTGTCCTTGGCGATGCGTGCCTCATGGCGCTTTTGCAGGGGCGCGACCAGTTCCTTCAGGTCACCCGACGGAATATACGTAGCCGGCTTGATCGACACCCATGGCAGGGCATTGTCGAAGGAGGATTCGCCGAAGCTGTCCGGATCGGTGGTCACCGGCAGCTTGATGTCGGGCGTGACGCCGCGCAGCTGGGTGGTGCCGCCATTGATGCGGAAGAACTGGGCGATCGTCATTTTCAGTTCGCCATAACGCACTTTCTCGGACTGCGAGAAGCGGTCGAGGTCGATCAGGGTCTGGACCGTGCCCTTGCCGAAGCTCGGTTCGCCGATCACGAGGCCGCGGCCGTAATCCTGGATCGCGGCGGCGAAGATTTCCGAGGCCGAGGCCGAACCGCGGTTGATCAGCACGCCCATCGGGCCATCCCAGGCAAGACCCGCTGCCGTGTCGCTCTCGACTTCGACGCGCCCTTCCGCCGTGCGCTGCTGCACCACCGGGCCCTTGTCGATGAACAGGCCCGTCAGCTCGACCGCCTCGATCAGCGAACCGCCGCCGTTGTTGCGCAGGTCGATCAGGACGTTGTCGACTTTTTCCTTCTTGAGTTCGCCGAGGATGCGGGCGACGTCGCGCGTGGCGCTCTTGAAGTCCTTGTCGCCCTTGCGGCGCGCTTCGAAGTCCTGGTAGAAGGTCGGCAGCGAGATGATGCCGATGCGGCGGTTCACGCCGTTTTCCTTGACCTGGATGATCGACTTCTTGGCGGCCTGCTCTTCCATGCTGATTTTCTTGCGCACCATCGAGACGGTGACGTGCTTGGCGTCCACGCCGGCGTCGCCCGGAATCACGTCCAGGCGCACCGTGGTGCCTTTTTCGCCGCGCACCAGCTGCACGACATCGTCGATGCGCCAGCCGAGCACGTCGGTGAAGGCGCCGGTGCCTTGTGCCACGCCGACGATGCGGTCGCCGACTTTGAGCTTGCCGGATTTGTCGGCCGGGCTGCCCGGCACGATTTCGCGGATCACGGTGTAGTCTTCACGCGATTGCAGGACGGCGCCGATACCTTCCAGCGACAGGCGCATGGCGATGTCGAAGTTGTCCGCCGAGCGCGGGCCGAGGTAATTGGTGTGCGGTTCGATCGCCGTGGCGTAGGCGTTCATGAACATCTGGAACACGTCTTCGTTGTTCAGCTTCTTCATGCGCGAGATGTAATTCTCGTAGCGCTTGTCGAGCGTGTCGCGGATGGCTTTCTCTTCCTTGCCGGCCAGTTTCAGGCGCAGCCAGTCGTTCTTGACGCGCTTCCTCCACAGGTCGCGCACCTCGTCCTCGGTCTTGGCCCACGGGGCTTTTTCGCGATCGAGCTGCAGGGTTTCGTCGGTCGTGAAGTCGAGTTTGGTTTTCAGCAGGCCGCGCGCATAGTTCATGCGGTCGGCAAAGCGCTGCTGGTACAGGTTGTAGATGGCAAACGGCTGCGCCAGGTCTTCGTTGTTGATGGCGTCATCGAATTTCGTGCGCATCGGGGCGAAGCGGTCGACGTCGGCCTGGGTGAAATAGAGCTTTTCGCTGTCGAGCGTTTCGAAATAATTGTCGAAGATCTTTTCCGACATTGCATCGTCGAGCGGCATTGCCTTGTAGTGGTAGCGGCCCAGCACGCGCGAGGCCCACAACGCGGCTTGCGTTTGTGCGGCAACGGGTTTCATCTGGGTGGATGCGACTTTTTCCGGCTGTGCGGTGACCGCGTGCGTCGACATGGCGCAGGCGGCGGCCAGGGCAACGATCAACATCTGCTTCTTCATTAGTCGTTCTCCGAACGTGAACTTGAGTTTGGTACTGATGCGCCGGATACCTGTGGTATCGACGGCGTGCGAACCCATTCTACAGGAACGCGGGCGCGCGTCGAGTCGCCTCGTGCGGGGCGTAGTGACAAGATTAAGGTTGGCTTAAGGCGCTGCGGTCAGGCGCGCACGAGTCGAAACAGCAAGTCGTGCCACAGATACATGGCCGCGCCCAGCGCCAGCACGATCAGCCAGGGCCAGGAACGCGCCGCCAGGCGCCAGTCGACCGGAGACGGCCAGAAGGACAGGAACTGGGGCGCCAGCAGCACGGCAATGGCCAGGTCGACGGGGGCGAAGCGCCAGCCGGGCCCGGTCCGCCAGGCGGCCACGGCCAGCGGCAGCAGCAGGATCAAGAGCGGCGCCAGCGCGGCCGGGGCCGCGTTGTACCAGCGCAGGTTGGAAAAGGTGACGGAACCGAGCTCCCAGACCTTGCCCTTGCGGCGTGGAAACAGGCTGATATTGGTTGGCTCGGCATTGGTGAGCAGGCCGACGCCGAAGTGGGCGAGCTCGTGGCACAAGGTACCGGGCGCGGTCAGCAGAAAGAAGGCGGGATGGGCGCCCGACAATATCCAGAACAGGAAAGCGACCGCGGCCGAGGGAACCAGGTACAGCAGGATGTCTGCCTGGCCGCACAAGAAGCCCGGCAGCAAGGCCGTGCAGGCAGGCAGCAGGCTCATCGCGTCTTACTTCGACGTGAACGTCAGGAGTAAAAACAGCGGCCGCAGGCCTGGCGGTAGCTCTCGTTGCCCCCGATACTGACCTGCTCGCCTTCGCGAATGCGGCGGCCCTCCTCGTCAACGCGGATGTTCATCGTCGCCTTCTTGCCGCAGGTGCAGATGTTCTTGATTTCCTCGATGTCGTCGGCCAGCGCCAGCAGATAGGCCGAGCCCGGGAAAGGGTCGCCGCGGAAATCGCTGCGCAGGCCATAGCAGATGACGGGCACGCCGCGCACCTGGGCCAGCTGGTGCAGCTGCTGCACCTGCGCCTTGTCGAGGAACTGGGCTTCGTCGACCAGCACGCAGGCCACCGCCGGCGCAGCGGCCAGGAAATTGGTGCCGCCATCGAAGGTATCGACCTCGCGCTGCGGGCCGAGACGCGAGGTGATCAGGCCGACGCCGTAGCGGTTGTCGATCGCCGCCGTGTAGAGCTTGACCTGCTGGCCCTGTTCTTCGTAGTTATGCGCGACCTGAAGCAGCGCCGTGGATTTGCCGGCGTTCATCGCCGAATACCTGAAATAGAGTTTTGCCACTGCCCTGCCCGTGCGCCGATTGAAATGGAGACCAAATTTCGCGAAATTATAACAAGCGCAAGCCCGCCCGCGCCAGCTCAGCCGTTGGCTCTGGCCGCAACCAGGCGCGCGGGATTGCCGGCCACCGTCGCACCGGCCGGTACATCGCGCGTCACCACGCTGCCGGCGCCGACGATCGCGTTGTCGCCGATCGTCACGCCGGGAAGGATGATGGCGCCGCCGCCGATCCAGACATTGCTGCCGATCGTGACCGGCACGCCCGACTCCAGGCCGCTGCGCCGCAGATCTGGATCGCGCGGATGGTCGGCGGTGTAGATCTGCACGGCCGGGCCGATGCGGGTTTCCTCGCCGATCGTCACGCGCACGACGTCGAGGATCACGCAGTTGTAATTGATGAAGACATTCTTGCCGACGTGGATGTTGCTGCCATAGTCGCAGTAGAACGGCGGACGCAGCAGTGCGCCCTCGCCCACGCTGCCCAGGCGCTCGCGAAGCAGCGCGTCCCAGACATCCGCAGTGTCGCCGAGCGCCGCGTTGTAGCGCGCCAGCCAGGCCGCGCAGGCGGCCAGTTCCGCCTGGATCTCCGGGCAGGAGGCGTGGTACAGCTCGCCGGCCAGCATTTTCTGCAGTTCAGTTTTTGCCATTTACTTTCCCGGCTGATAGCTGCGCTCGAGCTGTTTCTCGATGTCTTCCTTGTAGAAAAGCACGTCCTTGAATTCGCCGCGGCTGTACATTTCCGCCTGGTCGGCGAAATGCTTCGAGGCCGGATTGCTGCTCTGGCCGCCCGCGAGGATGCTTTTCGCTTTCAGCTTCGGCCCGAATTCGACGGCGGCGACGAAACTGTTGCCGCGATCGCCGTAGATGCGCTTGGTCTTTTGCTTGGCCACCATGCCGAACGAGGCGAGCGAACCCCAGTTGGCCGAGGTGAAGGCCACCGGCCAGCTCGGTTTGCTGTCGTCGTATTCCTGGGCCACCTCGCCGCTGATGCGCTGGAAGCGGTTGATCTCGCCCCAGGGCGTTTTCCAGGTGCCGAAGTCTTTCACCAGCTTCGCACTGGCGCGGCTCAAGGCCTCGAGGCGCTCGTCGGCGTTGAGCCGGGTGGTGATGAAGTCGACCGTCGGCAGCTTGGCTTCACGTGCGCGCGGCGCGTTGGCCGCCACCATTTCCTGGCCCCAGTAGACGGCCAGCGCGGTCGGCACCGAGTCCGCCGCGAAGCGCAGGTTCCAGCCGCGCAGGCTGGCCACCTGCTCGGCCAGCGCGGTCCTGCGGGCGTCGCCTGCCGGCAGCGCATCGAAGTCCTTTGCCAGCTGCGGCACCAGCGGTTCAAAAGCCGTCAGGTAGCTGTCGTAGCCGGCTGCGATCAGGCTGTCGATGGTGAGCGCTTTGGCGTCTTTCAGCACCCGCTCGGCGTGCACGCCGCGCGCGTTTTCCGGCAGCGACCACATGTAGTCCGGATAATCCTTGCGCTTCGGGCTGTTCGCGCCGGAGGAACTGAAGGGCCAGTTGTTGGTGTTCGAGATATAGCCGCTGGCCGGATTGAACAGCGTGATCGTCTCGGGAATCGCGTGCAGGCCCTGCCATTCGGTGGCCGGGTTGCTGCCGTCGACCGGTTTCGACCAGTCGAAACGCGGGTCGCGCTTCGGGATGAAATTGCCGTGGAAATAGGCGATGTTCCCGTCGGCGTCGGCATACACCGTGTTGTTCGAGGAATTCGTGCGCAGTTCCATCGCCTTGTAGAAGGCCGCGTAGTTCTTCGCCTTGGTGCGCGAATACGATTGGCTCAAGGCCTTGACCGGTTCGTCCATCATCTTGACGGCGACCCATTTGCCGTTCTCGCTGCGCACGACCGGGCCGTGGTGGCTGAAGTAAGCCGTGACAGTGCGGCTACCCATGCCGCCGTCGGCTTTCTTGAAGGGCAGCGTCACCGGCACGGCGCGCAGGGCGCGTTCCTTGCCGCCGTATCGGTAGAAGAACTTGCCTTTGCGCTGGACGACCGTTTCCAGGTATTCGTCGATCACGTCGCCGCCGCCCGAGGTATGCATCCAGCCGGCGCGGTCGTTAAAGCCCTGGTAGATGAAGAACTGGCCCCAGGTAACGGCGCCATAGGCGTTCAGGCCTTCTTCGCTGACCATGTGGATTTCGGGGCGGAAGTAGAACGAGGTGTGCGGATTGATCAAGAGCAGCGGGTGGCCCGATGCGGACAGCTTGGGTGCGATCGCAAAGCCGTTCGAGCCGCGCGGCTCGGCGTCGCGCAGGTTGATATTGTCGGCAAGCTTGTTCGCAATGCTGGGCGCCGGCGCCTTGCCGTAGAAGGCTTCGAGCTGCTTGAGGTCGATCTCTTCGATGTCGCCGCCGATGCTGCCCTCGCTGAACGACAGCGCCATCCAGGGCTCGAAGCGGGTGAGCAGCTTCGGCTTCACTTCCGGATGCGTGTGCAGATAAAAATTCAGGCCGTCGGCCCAGGCGGACATCAAGGTCTTGAGCCAGGCGGGACTGGCCGCGTATTTGGCCTGCATGTCCCGGGGCGTGATGTAGAGCTTCATGCGCAGGTCGCGCCAGACTTCCTTCTCGCCCTCGACCTCGGCCAGGCGCCCCATCGCATTGATGTAATTGAGTTCGACGCGGTTGAAATCGTCCTCGGCCTGGGCGTAGATCATGCCGAAGACGGCGTCGGCGTCGCGCTTCCCGAACACGTGCGGGATGCCCCATTTGTCGCGCATGATGGTGACCCGCGAGGCCAGCGCTTGCCAGCGCGCCAGGTCCGCCGCAGCCGGCGCCGTGCGTACGGGTGCTGCGCCGGCGCCCGTTCGTGGCGCCGGTTCGGCCAGCGCAGTTGCAGCGGCAAGGGTGCCGGCCAGGGTCATTGCGACAAAACGGGACAGGATCATGCGTGATTCTCCGGTTGTGGGCGGCCTGGCCGGCCGTGGTTCAGGTGACGTTATTGGCGAGCTTTTGCTTGAGTATTTCGTTCTCGGTCAGCAGGGTCGCCATGCGGTCCTTCAGCGCGGCGATCTCGGCTTTCAGTGCGGCTTTCTCGTCGATCGGCTCGCCGTCCGGCCCGAGCTTCTTCGGCTTGTTCGCCGCCTTTTGCTCGCGCACGTGGCGCGCGGCCTGCTGGAGTTCCTTGCGCCCGCCGGCAACCGCGGCGATCTGCTCCGACTCAGTCAACTGCGACACGTTGGCGGCGGCATTGATCGAAATCGTACCCGAGCGCACGGCTTCCACCAGCTGCGGCGTGGCCGCCTTCTGGATGCGCTCGATCTGGCTGATGGTATTGCTCGACACGCGCGCCGCTTTCGCGACTTCCTCGCGCGTATTCCAGGGCGGCGGCGGGCGCGGATCGAGGTCGTCCGGATCCGGCGCCGGCGGCGCATCGGCCATTTTCTGGGCCATGCGCGCGGTGACGATTTCCTTCTTGCGCAGAGCCAGCAGGCCGCGCTGGAAATCGGACACGCTGCGCCGCGCCAGGTGGTTGTCGATCATCCACAGCATCACGTCTTCGATCGATTCGAAGCTGTTGTTATGGACGGTACGAAACGGGATGTTGTTGCGGCGGCAGATCTCGTAGCGATTATGGCCGTCGATCAGGACGTCGCGCCACAGCACGAGGGCGTCGCGGCAGCCTTCGGCCAGCAGGCTGCGTTCGAGGGCGGCGTGCTCGACTTCGGTGAGCGGGTCGACGAAGGCGCGCAACTGGTCGTTGATGGTAATGGTGATGGTCAATTCAGGTCCTTGTGCTTCATGTCACGGCGCGAATGCGAGGCTTCTCAGCGCCGGTGAGCATGCTACACCATTCGCTGGCCGGGCCATAGAAGCGATGCAGCTTTGGCACGCATCGGCACGCCTGTGCTAGAATCCTGCCGCGCTGCCCCGATGGTGAAACTGGTAGACACCCGGGACTTAAAATCCCGTGCTCGCAAGGGCGTGCCGGTTCGATTCCGGCTCGGGGCACCAAAAGACAGTGTTACGCAGTAGCAAGATGCACCAAAACCCGCATACCCTATAGGTACTGCGGGTTTTTTGTTGTGTCACTCCGTACCATCCAGTAGCGTAGAATGGTAAGCATCTGGCGGTATTTCTGACGGTATGTTCGATACCGGCACCATCAGATACCGTCAGGGAGACACGATGCCATTAACCGCAACATTCGTAGACAAGGTGAAAGCGACCGGCGCCGCAACAGGCGACAAGCACGCCGACGGCGGGGGTATGTACTTGCTGGTGAAGCCAGTCGGCAAATACTGGCGGATGGACTACCGGTTCGACGGCAAGCGCAAGACCCTGGCGCTGGGCGTGTATCCCGAAGTATCGCTAGCGAAGGCCCGTACGCGCCGCACCGAGGCCCGCGAGAAGCTTGCCGAAGGCATCGACCCTAACGAGGCCAAGCGGGCCGGCAAGAGCGCCAGGACCGCTGCTGTAACCACCTTTGAGACTGTCGCGCGCACTTGGCTGGCCAAGACTGCTGCGAACCGGGCTGAGAGCACGCAGGAGAAAAACACCTCTTGGCTCGAGCGAAACGTGTTTCCAACGCTGGGCAATCTGCCGATTGGCGCTATAGGCCCGCGTGATGTGCTCGATGCGCTCCACAAGATCGAAGCACGCGGCGCAATCGAGTCTGCGCACAAGATCAAGCAGCTATGCGGCCAGGTGTTCCGTTTTGCTGTCGCTGGTGGCCTGGCGGAGCGCGATGTGACAGCGGACCTGCGCGGCGCCCTCTCTGCCGTCCCGAAGGCTCACTACGCCGCGATCACCGACCCGGCGCAGGTTGGCCCCCTATTGCGAGCGATCGACGCCTACAACGGCCACCCGTACGCCCGCGCCGCCCTGCAGCTCTCCCCGCTGGTGTTCGTTCGTCCTGGCGAGCTGCGATCAGCGGAATGGTCTGAGTTCGACCTGGACGCGGCTGAGTGGCGTATCCCCGGCGTCAAGATGAAGATGCGCAGTGATCACCTGGTGCCGTTGTCCGTCCAGTCCATCGAGATCCTGCGCAGCGTGCACCGGATGACAAGCAGCGGCAAATACGTGTTTCCCAGCATCCGGACGGCTGAGAGGTGCATGAGCGAGAACACCGTCAATGCAGCGCTGCGGGGCATGGGCTACACCAAGGACGTGATGACGGCCCACGGCTTCCGGGCGATGGCGCGGACGATCCTCGACGAGGTGCTGGGCGAACGCGTCGACCTGATCGAGCACCAGCTGGCGCACGCGGTCAAGGATCCAAACGGCCGGGCCTACAACCGCACCGCCCACCTGCCGGCGCGGCGGGAAATGATGCAGCGCTGGGCGAACTATTTAAATTCACTGCGAACGGGAGAGACATTCGATGCGTAACAGACTACCAATCACCGATGAGCTTTTGACTCTGATAGCAGAGTGTGAAGCCATAGTAGACAAACTGACGGTGCCCATTCATGTGGCTGACGGTATGTTTGCTCCACTGGGACTGAAACTAGTCAACATGGCGGAGGGGTATGAGTACGAGTTAACCGAGAAGTACGGCGATCGTCTTTCAGACTACTTAACGGAATGCTTCCGTGTTACTCGAGTCGCGCTGAGTGCTGATATAAGGCGGTCTGGTGAGTCCGTCTTCGCGTCCTGGGCTTGGATAGGAGCTGCATACGTGGTCGACGGCGTTATCAAGTCCCCCTTGCTCACCCGCTTAGAGACCAATGAAGAACTCGCTACCTTCCTTGACTGCATGGTGCTCAATTTCCTTATCGCTGCTGCGGAACACTGCTGGAAAAAGGATGCAAACAATGTTGCGGCATGTGTCTTTGAAGCAATGGAGGCACGGCGTCTGAGTGATCACGTATTAGCCGCGGTTGTTCCTCAAAAGTCGCCTAAGGACATTCTGTCGGAATTTGGCCGTGCTGGCGCCCAAGCGCGGCATCAAGAAAATTACCAGATGAAGGCTGAGGTCTTCACCTGGTGCGATGCCAACATGGGGAATTACAGCAGTATGGATAGTGCAGCGTCCGCGATCGTCGATGCGAAATTGGTACCGGTTGTTTTCCGTACGGTTCGCGCTTGGGTAAGCGAGTGGAAAAAACAGTCTACCGGCAAGAAGCAACCTTTCCCGCTGCACTGACGCTTATACCAGCAGCTCGCCAGGCCTGCGCAAGGCGTAACCCTTCCAAGGAGAGGGGCTTATACGCGCGGCCGGAATAGAAGAAAGTGCACTCCATCGCGCTACGGCGTATCTTTTTGGAGTGCACAATGTCATCGAACGTCATCCGCCTTTCTGAGTTGGCCACCACCAAGGGCAAGCCTGGCAAGCTGCCAGTGAGCCCTGCGACCATCTGGCGCTGGGTCCGTGAGGGGCGCTTTCCAAAACCATTCAAACTCGGGCAGGCTGTAACTGTCTGGGATGCCGATCAGGTCGAGCAGTTCATTGCAGCCCAGGCCGGGAGCACCATCCAGTGACCGCCCGCGCTCGCGTGGTGCGCGGTAACACTGAAAATCCCTTGACGCTTTGTCACAGGTCAGACTATGCTGATTCTGTCGCGAAAAAAGAAGCGACCGGGTTTGGAAGCCCGATCTACTCAAGGCGGACAACCGCCAATGGCGGTATTTTTTCGTCCGTACCACGTCGTGCCTTCAATGAGCGGCGGTGGTTAGGAGGCTCACGCCTGCCGGTTTCCTTGAGTGCCGGTCTTCCAACCTTTCCATCGCTGCTCACCCCGTTTGGAAGCGGGGCGAGCGGTCCTAAACCGCTACTCAAGGAGGCTCGCCATGCCTAGCACCAACTCGTCCCCAATTTCCCCATCCGCCGTCCATCAAGCGATTACCTTCGTCCACGACGAAGCGAAGAACGTCCCATTTGCCGCCCTGGTCGACAAGATGCATGCCCTGTCCAATGGCCTGCAGCTTTGCCTTGAACTGATCGAGACAAGCAATACCGCCCGAGATTGTGGCTGCGACGATCTGACGCCGACGCTTGGCCCCTACGACACCGGCCGCATGATGCGCCTGGCTGTCGCTACCTCCGGAGTCCTTGCAGACCTGGTGGAAGAACACCTTGCCGCGATCAACCGCAACGCGAAGCCGGCAGCGAAGGGAGACAGCCATGGGAGCTGATGCCCTGCTCTCACGCCTGGATCGCGTCCGCAAGTCCGGCAATGGCCGCTGGACGTGCCGTTGCCCTGCCCACGACGACAAAGGCCCGAGCCTGTCTATTCGCGAACTGGATGACGGTCGCGTGCTGCTCCACTGCTTCGCCGGCTGCGAGGCACAAAGCGTGCTCGATGCGATCGGCCTGACCTTTGACGACCTCTTCCCCGAGAAGCTCGGCGGCGACGTCATGAAGCGCGAGCGCCGCCCATTTATCGCGGGCGATGTGCTGCGCTGCCTCTCCTTCGAGGCGCTCGTCATCTACCAATGCGCCAACCAACTAGCGAAAGGCCAACCATTGACCACTGAAGCTCGAAAGCGCTTGCTCACAGCAGCCACACGATTCCAACACGGCGCGGGGGTGGCCAATGCATAACGACTGGCCCAGCATCGAACGAGGCGCGGCAGCACTGGACAAGGCGCCGTCGTCGGAGCGCGTCGTCAAGCTGCGATGCGGCGCCGGAATCAAGCCCCAAGCGATCACCTGGTTGTGGGATGGCTGGCTCCCCGCCGGCAAGCTCACGATTCTGGCGGGCGCCGCCGGTACCGGCAAGACAACGCTGGCGCTCGGCCTGGCTGCTGCCCTGACTGGCGGAGCACGCTGGCCTGATGGGAAGGCCAGCAAGGCGCTAGGCAACGTCCTGATCTGGTCTAGCGAGGACAACCCTGACGATACGCTTGTGCCGCGCCTGATCGCAGCCGGGGCTGACATGGCGCGCTGCCACTTCATTGAAGGCGTTACACAGAACGGCGAGAGCGTACCGTTCGACCCGTCAAAGGACATACACGAGCTCCACAAGGCCGTCATGCATATTGGCGGCGTCTCGCTGCTCATCATCGACCCGATCGTGAGTGCTGTAGCAGGCGATATGAACATGGCTAACCATGTACGGCGCAGCCTGCAGGCAGTGATCGACTTCGCGGAGATCCACAAGTGCGCAGTGATCGGCATCACGCACTTCGCGAAGGGTGGCGCCGGCAAGTCTCCACAGGACCGCGTAATCGGCTCTCAGGCCTTCGGCGCGCTGGCCCGCATGGTGTTGGTGGCCGCCAAGGAAGAGGACGGCGTGCGCCGCGTCCTGGCCCGGGCCAAGTCCAACAT
This sequence comes from Massilia sp. FBCC-B171, assembly GCF_059134155.1. NCBI lineage: Bacteria > Pseudomonadati > Pseudomonadota > Betaproteobacteria > Burkholderiales > Oxalobacteraceae > Massilia > Massilia sp. FBCC-B171. Next base: position 3,174,971 of record NZ_CP101443.1, read on the forward strand.
CGCGCCGGATGATGGCGGCGTGGCGTACCAGCTCGACGTGGTGGAGATCGATGGTGGCATCCAGACTACTCGAGCCCGATGGGATGGCGTAATCGAGGGCAGCGCACGAGAGATCCTGGGCGACGTCGAACACGACGAGAACGACGACGGCGGAGAGAAAGCCGACGCGGAACAGTTCCTGCGCGATCTCCTGGCGGACGGCCCGCTCCCAACCAAGCAGATCAAGGCCGACGCTGACGGCGCCGGGTACAGCTTTGCGACGATCCGCCGTGCTCAGAAAGCTTTGGGCATCACTGCCAAAAAAGACGGCATGTCGGGTGGTTGGAAGTGGGAACTGTGATTCCGAAGGTGCTCACGAAGGCGCTCACTTTTCCCGAAGGCGCTCACGTTATTTTCATGAGCGCCTTCGGTAATTTTGAGCGCCTTCGGGGAATTTGCAACACAAATTATTTAGGAGCAACAACCACATGACCGCAGTTATTAGCCAGTACATGCGTCGCCAACTGGTGGCCTACGAGCTCGGAATCAGCCGCCATACCCTGTCCCGCATGATCAAGTCAGACGCGGCCTTCCCGCGCTTCTTCGAGATCACGCCTGGCATTGCAGTGATCGCCCGCGCCGACTTCGATCATTGGCTGCGCACAAAGCGCCTTGCTGCCCTTACAGCGCCTGGATGATCCCAACTGCACCGCGTCGCAACCGGATTGCCGATTGCGGCGCGCCGCGCACCTGAGCGATTCTCTGTGGACACTTACCACATGGAAAAACTTATGTCCAAACTTGCAGAACTTCGCGCTGAACACGACCAAATCGGAATTCGTACCAAGCAGCTCCTAGACGAGCACCCGGGCGCAAGCTGGGGGCCAAAGCAGCAAACGGAATGGAATGCGCTCCTGCATCGCGGTGGCCAGGTCAAAGCCGAACTTCACGCTATTGAGATCAGTGCCCAAAGCGCTTCGCCAGACTGGAAAAACCATGACGGCGGCGATGTCAAAGTGCTGCGGAACAGTACCGACATCCGCGCCCACTATGCGGCAATGAACACAGGTAGTCCCCGCGCCGGCGAAGATCCGATCCGCATTGATGATTTTATGCGCGGCGTGGCCGGCATGAAGTCGAGCATGTCCGTTCAAGCAGCACTGTCCACCGGCACCGATTCGTCCGGCGGCTACATGGTCCCGAGCGTTATCATGCCCGGCATCCTGGAAGCGCTGATCCCTGCCTCCGCCCTGCTCACGGCCGGCGCCGGCATTGTCCCGCTCGACTCCGGCGCAAAGTCGTTCACCACCGCCGCTATCGACAGCATCCCTACCGCCGCGTGGCGCCTCGAGTCCGGCGCAGTTTCGGTTTCGGATCCTACCTTCCGCGCCGTCGTGGCCGCACCAAAGAGCCTGGCGTTCATGTTCAAGGTTAGCCGCGAGCTGCTGGCCGACGCTCCGAACATGGCGCAGGCGCTGAACACCGCGATCGCACAGGCATTCGCCAAGGAGCTGGACCGCGTGGGCCTGCGCGGTTCCGGTACCAACCCGCAGCCGCTGGGCATCCTCGGCACGCCTGGTATCCAGACCGTCACCAACGGCGCGAACGGCGCACTGCTTGGAACCTATGGCAACTTCATGTCGGCAACCGAAGCGCTGCTGAACGCTAACGCTCCAATGCCCACCGCAGCCATCATGGCGCCCCGCTCGCTCATTAAGCTGGCCGGCCTGACCGACACCACCAACCAGCCGCTGCGCAAGCCTGAGCTGCTGGCCAACCTGCCGATGATCGCATCGTCGCAGATCCCGACCAACCTGACCACCGGCACCTCGACCGATACCAGCGAGATCTACGTGGGCGACTTCTCGAAGGTCAACTTCATGATGCGCGAACAGGTGTCCATCCAGGTGGCTAACGAGCTGTTCGCCGGCACGGGCGAGATCGGCTTTATCTGCCACGTCCGCGCTGACGTCGCAGTGATGTATCCAAAGGCAATCGCTGTTGTAACCGGCGTCCGCTAAGGCAAGCAGGGCGTTACTCGGCGAGTGGCCCTTCATGAAATAACCCCGAGAGCGTGCAGCGGTCAATCTAACTGCGTGGCACGCACTACCTCTCCCTCTATCCAGCAAGTCCCTCCAGGGGGCTGTCCAGACCTCAAGCGACCCACCCTGGAAACCGTCCGGGTACCCATTTATTTGCGCAGTCAGGATAGAAAAACGGTTTTTTGAAACCCTGGCTGCCCAGGGGCGCCTCCGAAGTCCAGAGCGAGCCACCCGGAAATCGTCCGAGTTCACTTCGTTTAACGCTAACCCACAAAACGCCATGAAAACCACAGAGCCAAGCACTACCGCAACTGTTGTGTGCGCGCCAGGTGCTCGCACGCGCGAGGCAACCATACCGAAGGCTATCCGCACTCGCATTAACCAGCTCGCGCATCACTGCGCCCTGCGGCACGAAGCCCAAGTAAAGGCGGCGCTGCTCGAGCAGATGCTGCACATGGCAGCTGGCGGCATCAACCTCGCAGCCATGGTCGCAACGATGGACCGCCACGAGGAGCAGGAAGGCGTGAGCCGATGAAGCTGCAAACTCTAAAGCCGCGCCTGAAGGCCGCATCGCTCTCCCGCTTCCGGCTCGCCCCTGCCGCGACGGTAGAACGCAAGACAGGCAGCGCCGGGGTGAAGGACCGCAACCGCATTCGAGCGCGTGACTTCGGGCTGTGCCAAGCATGTAAGCGCGAAGGGAAGGTGACGATCGGCGTGGACGTCGACCACATCAAGCCACTGTGGGATGGTGGTAGCGATGAGGACGACAACAAGGAACTGATCTGCCTCAGCCATCATCAAGAGAAATCCAAGGCAGAGACCGCGCGCCGCAACAGCGGCGGATAGTTTTAAGACAGGGGGGGGCCATCGATTGTTCAAATTCCCTTCCCTTGGACATCCCACGTTTTCCCACGCGCAAAAAATATCCCCTTTTTTAAAACATTCAAATGGCCCTCTCCTCCCTCATTCTCATAGGAGAAATAGGACGGAAAGGGCTTTTTGATTTACCCCCGAAATTCAAATCAATCAGCAAATGAAAGGAAACATATGAGCGGCAATTTGGGCAACCTGGTCGTGACCCTCTCGGCAAACATTGCCGAGTTCAATCGCAACATGAACGATGCAAGCCAGCGAACAGAGCAGGCGATGAACAAGATCAACGGCGCGGTCAACTTGGCCAAAGGCGCCCTCGCTGGTCTGGGCGTAGGCTTGTCGGCCGGCTTCATCATCGGCGAAACAAACAAAGTGCTGGATTCCCTCGCGGCGCTGGACGACATGGCGCAGAAGACTGGATCGTCAGTCGAGAACCTGTCCAAGTTGAGCAAAGTAGCCGCGTTCACCGGCACCGACCTCGGCGCCGTCGACGGTATGCTGGTCAAGCTATCGAAGAACCTCGCGGCTGTCGACGAGGAAGGCAACAAGACCGCCAAAGCGCTCGGAGCAATCGGAATCTCCACCGACGACCTCAAGGGCAAAGACCCGGCACAGGTATTTGTCGAGGTCACGAACAAACTGCAGGACTACCAGGACGGCGCCGGCAAAGTAGCTCTGGTCACCGATCTGATGGGCAAGTCCGCAGCCGACCTTCTGCCATACATGAACGATGTGGCGGAAAGCCTCGATAAGTTCACTGCTGACAGTACGAAAGCAGCGACTGAAGCTGCCAAGCTGCAGGACGAGATGGGAAAATTGACGGTCAAATACGACGAGATCAAGAAATCGATCGTGACCGCCGCCTTGCCGGCGACGCTCGACTTCATCGAAGCGATCAAAGAGACAAACCGCCAGGCGAAGGGCCTTACGGAAAATACCTCCGTCACCACCTGGGCCGACGATGTCGCGCTTGTCATGGCTCGCATGGCAGATGGCGGCAGTCTCGTAGGGCGCACGTTCCGTGCTGTAAATGCGGAGCTGACGGCGACTGCCGCGAATATCGAGCTGATGGACACGATCTCGAAGAACGTGAACCCGATCGGTGCGGCCAAAGTCCTCGCAAGTGGCGGGAGCCCAACTGACAACATTAAAGACGCAATGGCCAAGCGTGACGCCCTGACCGCGCTTGCGTACTCGCAGATTTCCAGTCTATGGAATGATCCGATGGACAAGTACGAGCGGGCGATGCAGTCGCGTATTGCCGGGCGCTCAGACGCCGACTACATGGCGGGCGTCGATGGGCTGGCAGGGCTAACGGCAACGCAGTCGACCCGGGATCTCAATTACAAAGGGAGCGATACCAAGACGACGCCGGGCAAAGGCGGCAAAACCGCCGTCACCATGCCAGGTCTCGACATGTCGCCGGCTATGGCACGCATGAAGGAGTGGGCGCCGGATCAAGGCATGGCCGCGCGCCTGGTCGAGCAAGCAAACGACGAGACGTTCGCTATCCAAAATACCATTACTGCCACGATGGACCTGCAGGAGGCCGAGCAAAAGCGCTTTATGCAGCAGATGCGCGCAGCAGAGCAGAACGCGTCGAGCGTTGAGCAGATCCGCCAAAGCCTGATGACCGACATTGAGGCAGAACAGTTTGCTTATGAGGCACGCGTAGAGCAGCTGCGCATCTTCGGGGAAACCAAGCTCGGCAGTGAGATAGCAGCGAATGCCCTGATCGAGCAGGAGACGGCGCGCCACGAGCGGGCGAAAGCCGACATGCAACGGGTCAACCAGCTGCAATCGCTCGGTGCGATGGGCGAGACCGCAGACCAGCTGTACAACCTGCTCAAGCAGTCGGGTGAGAAGCAGAGTGGCCTTGCGAAAGCTGCTTTCCTCGCAAGCAAAGCGATTGCAGTCGCCGAGATTATCGTCCAAACGAACTTGGCCGCGTCGAAAGCTGAAGGCCAGCTCGGCATCTTCGGCTTGCCGGCTTCAGCGGTAATCCTGGCGACTGGCTACTCCCGCGCAGCGATGGTGGCGGGAACGGCGATCGCGTCGGCGGAAGGTGGTTACGACATCCCGGCCGGCGTCAATCCGGTGACTCAGCTTCATGAGAAAGAGATGGTCCTGCCCAGGGCCCAGGCGGAAGTCATTCGCGGCCTGGCCGAACGCGGCGGCGCTGGTGGCGGTGGCGTCAATGTGACCTACGCACCGAACATCACCATCGACGGGAAGACTGACATGGCCGAGAACCGCAAGATGATTGGCATGGCGGTCGCGCAAGGTAACGCGGACCTGGTGGACCGGCTGCAGCGCGCCGGCCGCATCTAATCGATGAGTAACCGCGCAATCTGTCGGTATTTTTGGCGGTACTTTCGATTAGTCCACTTCTACCGCCATAGGGTGATGCGATTCCGGCTCGGGCACCAACAGATTCTCGCGCAGTATCGCAGCGCATCTCATTTTCGCCTCGCCGCCCCTCGCACACGAAGGGCGCCGGACGGCTCAAGTTCCAGGTCATCTCCCCACGCCAGCCGACGCCTGTTCCCGTTCGAATTCACGCACTGGACGGCGGGTTGAGCACAAGGCGCATTTCGACCATGCCGTCGCCGCCGGCGCGCAGGTCGAACCCGAGCCGGCGTGCCAGCGCGTGCATGCCGGTATTCTCGGCGAGCGCCACGCCGACCATCGACACCAGCGCGCGCGCCTTGCCGTACCCGATCAGCGCCTTCATCAGGAGCATGCCCAAGCCCTGCCCCTTGAGGTCGGACCTGACCGCGATTGCAAATTCGCCGACCGTATTGTCCGGATCGATCACGACGCGGGCCACGCCCAGGGTCTCGCCTTCTCCGCCCGACGTCGGCCGGGTCAGGATGAAGGCCATTTCGCGCGCATAGTCGATCTGGGTGAAGCGCGCAAGTTGCGCGGGCGTGAGTTCCCGCTGGCTGCCGAACAGGCGGAAATGCACGTCTTCGGGACTGAGGGCATGGAAGAACGCCTGATGCGCCGCGCCGTCCTCGGGCCGGATCGGGCGCAGGGTCAGCGTGCCAATGCCGGACTCGACCTGGCGCTCGAGCTCGTCCGGATACGGCAGGATCGCCATGCGCGCCAGCGGATCGGCGGCAAGCGCGCGCGGCGCCAGGCGCATGCGTGCATCGAGCGCCATGACGCCGGTGCTGTCGACCAGCAGCGGATTGATGTCGAGCTCGCACAGCTCGGGCAGGTCGGCCGCCATCTGGCCGATCCGGACCAGGACGTCCGCCAGCGCATCGAGGTCGGCCGGCGGATGGTCGCGAAAGCCGGCCAGCAGGCGCGCGACGCGGGTGCGCACTATCATGTCCCTGGCCAGTACCCGGTTCAGCGGCGGCAGGCCGACGCTGCGGTCGGCCGCCACTTCGACCGCCACGCCGCCCTGGCCGAACAGCACCACGGGACCAAATACGGGGTCGGTGCCGAGCCCCGCGATCACCTCGATCGCATGCGGACGGCGCGCCATCGCCTGTACCGCGAAGCCGGCCAGGCGCGCGCCCGGGCGCAGCGCCAGCACGCGAACGCGCATCGCCCGCAGCGCCTGGCGCAGCGCCGGCTCGCCATCGAGGTCGAGCGCCACGCCGCCTACATCCGACTTGTGCGATATGTCGGGCGACACGATCTTGAGCGCGACCGGGTAGCCGATGCGTCCGGCCGCCTGCACGGCGCCTTCCTCGTCGAGCGCCGTCGCGGTCTGGACCTGGGGAATGGCGTAGGCGGCCAGCAGCGCGCGCACATCTTCTTCCGGCAGCACCGTGCTGGCCTGCGCCACCAGCCGTGCCACCAGCCCACGCGCCTGCGCGCGCAGCGGCGGCGCCAGGCGTACCGCGCTCGGCGCCTCGGTCAGGAGCGCCTGGTTGCGGCGGTAGTCGATCAGCTGCAGCAGGGCGTGTACGCCCTCTTCCGGCGTATCGAACAGCGGCAGGCCCGCCTCGACGCACAGGTTGCGTGCCGGCGCCACGCTGGCGCCTCCCATCCAGCAGCACAGCACGGGTTTCCCGGCCTGGCGCAGCAGGGGCAGCAGGGTGCGCGCGATCTCGGCCGCCGGCACGATTGCCGTGGGCGCGTGGATCAGCAAGACGGCGTCGACGTCTTCGCTCTCCAGCAAGGCTTGCAGCGAGTGCAGGTAACGCGCGGCTGGAGCGTCGCCGACGATGTCGACCGGATTGCCACGCGACCAGTTGGCCGGCAGGTCCGCATCCAGGCGCGTTAGCGTGGCCCTACCCAGCCGGGCCAGCGTGCCGCCCGACGCGACCAGCGCATCGGTCGCCATCACGCCCGGGCCGCCGCCGTTGGTCAGGATCGCCAGCCGGCCCGCATTCGGGCGCAGCGGGCGCGCCAGGATCGCCACCGCGTCGAACAATTCGGCGGTCGTCAACACCCGCAGCATGCCCGCACGCCGGATCGCGGCGTCGTAGACCAGGTCGGCGCCCGCCAGCGCACCGGTGTGGCTGAAGGCCGCGTGCGCCGCCTCGCGCGTGCGGCCGGCCTTGACGATGACGGTCGGCTTGGCGCGCGCGGCGCTGCGTGCGGCGGACAGGAACTTGCGCGCCTGGCGCAGGCTTTCGGCATACAGCAGGATGGCGTCGGTGTGCGGGTCGCCGGCCAGGTAGTCGAGCAGGTCGCCGAAATCGACGTCGGTGCCGTCGCCCAGCGAAACGAAGCAGGAAAAGCCGATGCGGCGTTCGCGCGCCCAGTCGAGCACGGCGGTGACGAGGGCGCCCGACTGGGCCACGAAGGCAAGCCGCCCCGGCAGCGCCGAGGTCGGCGCGAAGCTGGCGTTCAGGCCGATGCCTGGCACCAGCAGGCCGACGCAGTTCGGTCCCAGGATGCGCAGCAGGTGGGGCCGGGCCGCGTCCAGCATGGCCTGGCGCAGGCTGCCGCCGCCGGGCGCGGGCGCGTCCAGGCCGGCGCTGAGGACGACGGCGGCGCGGCAGCCCAAGGCGCCGAGCCGGGCAATGATGCCTGGCACGGTGGCGGCCGGCGTGCAGATCACCGCCAGGCCCGGCGGCCCGGGCAGCGCAGACACGTCCCGGTACACCGGCGTGGCGCCGAGCTGCGCGTATTTCGGGTTGACCGGCCAGATCTCGCCCCGGTAGTCGCCGGCGGCAAGGTTGGCGTAGACGGTCGCGCCGACGCTTCCCGCCCGCGCCGAGGCGCCAATCACGGCCACCGAACGCGGTGTGAAGAAATGCTCCAGGTAACGCACGCTCATCGTGTTTCCTCCACGGGCAAACCGCACCAGTCTGGACGTCACGTCCAGGGATTTCCATGATGCACATCAAGAATCCGGACTCGTCTGCCGGCTTCGGACGGATTTGATCTAAATCAAATACACGACAAAACGCAGCGGGGAGACTCGATCACATGTATCCGGCACGGGCGCCGGATCAGCGCCGCCGGAGACCCTCATGGACTACAAGACCATCCTCGTTCACGCCGACCTGTCGCGGCATGCGCACGCACGCGTCGAGCTCGCCGCATCCCTGGCCGCCCAGCATGGCGCGCACCTGGTCGGCGCGGCAATGACCGGGGTATCGCGCTTTGTCGTGCCGCCCGAGCGCGTATTCACGCCGGGCAGCCTCGAGGACGGTTATTTCAAGCCGTTGGACGAAGCCGCCAACCGCGCACTCGACAATTTCGCACGCGTTGCGGCCAGCCACGCCACGGCGATCGAAAAGCAGCTGGTGCGCGACCAGTCAGACGACGGCCTGGTCGGCCTGGCGCGGTTTGCCGACCTGGTGGTGCTGAGCCAGGACGATCCGGATGAAGCCCTGGGCCGATATCCGACCCGCCTGCCCGAGTACGTGATCCTCAACACGGCGCGGCCGGTATTGGTCGTGCCGCTGGCCGGCTGGCGCCGTGTGCGGCTGGACAAGGTCTTGCTGGCCTGGGACGGCAGCAAGGAAGCGGCCTTCGCAATCAGCGCTTCGATGCCCTTGCTCCAGCATGCCAGGTCGGTGTCGGTCGCCAGTTTTCGCCATGACCACCCTGCCCGCGCCGAGCATCAGGCCGAGATCGCCTGCCTGATGCGCTACCTGGACCAGCACGGCGTGCACGCCGGGTTCGAAGCGCGCGACGCGGTGCTCGACTCGGGGCGGGCGTTGCTGCAACTGGCGGACGAGCTCGGGTCCGACCTGCTGGTGATGGGCTGCTACGGCCACAGCCAGTTCCACGAACTGATCCTCGGCGGCGCCAGCAGGACGGTGCTGGCAAACGCCACCATTCCGGTCCTGATGGCGCATTGAGCGCGCCGTCCACTTTTGGGAGAATCACATGAGCATGATGAACGCAGCCGTCTTCACCGGCCCGGGGCGCATCGTCCTCGGCCGCAAGCCGAAACCGGTCGCCGGTCCCGGCGAGGCCGTGATCAAGGTGACGATGACCACCATCTGCGGCACCGACGTCCACATCCTGAAAGGAGAATACCCGGTCGAGCAGGGCCTGACGATCGGCCACGAGCCGGTCGGCGTGATCGACCAGCTGGGCGCCGGCGTGACCGGCTACACGCCCGGGCAGCGCGTCATCGTGGGCGCCATCACGCCCTGCGGCCAGTGCCACACCTGCCTCGACGGCCATACTTCGCAATGCGGCGGCCATGCCATCGGCGGCTGGCGCTTCGGCAATACCATCGACGGCTGCCAGGCCGAATACGTCAAGGTGCCGCACGCAATGGCCAACCTGGCCTTGATTCCCGACGGCCTGAGCGACGAACAGGTGCTGATGTGCCCCGACATCATGAGCACCGGATTCGGGGGCGCCGAGAACGGCGCGATCCGCCTCGGCGACACCGTGGCCGTGTTCGCCCAGGGCCCGATCGGGCTGTGCGCCACGGCCGGCGCCAGGCTGCGCGGGGCGAGCCGCATCATCGTCGTCGACGGCGTGCCGGAGCGGCTCGAGATGGCGCGCCGCCTCGGCGCCGACCACACCATCAACTTCCACGAGGCCGACCCGGTCGAGCAGATCATGCGCCTGACCAAGGGCGCCGGCGCCGACGTCAGCATCGAGGCGCTCGGCACCCAGCAGACCTTCGAGAGCTGCCTGCGCGCGCTCAAGCCGGGTGGAACCCTGTCGAGCCTGGGCGTGTACTCCGGCAAGCTGGGCCTGCCGGTGGACGCCTTCGCCGCCGGCCTGGGCGACCACCGCATCGTCACCACCCTGTGCCCGGGGGGCAAGGAGCGCATGCGGCGCCTGATGAATGTCGTCGCGTCGCGCCGCGTCGACCTCAGTCCCTTGGTGACCCACCGCTTCCGCCTCGAGGAAATCGAACTGGCCTACGAGCTGTTCGCCAACCAGCGCGACGGCGTGCTGAAGGTCGCGATCACGCCCTGATCCGCGCCCGTTCCATCTTTCCAGGAGCTCCTCATGTACAAGTGCATCCTTCTCCCCACCGACGGTTCGGAGCTGTCGGAACGGGCGGTGCTGGCCGGTATCGACCTGGCCCGCGAGAGCGGCGCATCCGTGATCGGCCTGCACGTCACCCCGCACTACCACGTGTTGACCACCCGCACCGACATGCTTGCGGAGACGCGGGAACAGTTCGCCGAACAGAGCGGGCACCAGGCCCGGCGCATCCTCGACAGCGTGGCCGAGGAGGCCAGCGCCGTTGGCGTGCGCTGCAGCACCGAGCATGCCGTCTCGGACGACCCCTACGAGGCCATCATCGAGGCCGCACGCCGCAACGTCTGCGACCTGATCGTCATGGCCGCCCACGGCCGGCGCGGCCTCAAGGGACTGCTGCTGGGCAGCGAAACCCAGAAGGTGCTGGTCCACAGCAGCATACCCGTGCTGGTGTTCCGTTGACCGAGCGGGAGCAGGACGCTGCCGGCCTCGGCCTTACCAGTGCCGAAGCGGCGCGCCGCCTGGCCGAGCTTGGGCCGAACCAGTTGCCGGAGGCGCAGAAGCGGCGCTGGCGCAGCATCGCCGCCGAGATGGCGCGCGAGCCGATGTTCCTGCTGGTCGCGGGCGCGGCCGGGCTCTACCTGGCCCTGGGCGAGACGCGCGAGGGCCTGTTCCTGGTGCTGATGGTGCTGGCAATGCTCGGCATCACCCTGTACCAGCAGGGCCGCACCGAGACCGCGCTGCAGGCGCTGCGCGACCTGAGCACCCCCAGCGCCATGGTGCTGCGCGACGGCCGTTTCCAGCGCCTGCCGGCAAGCAGCCTGGTGCCGGGCGACGTGATCGAACTGGGCGAAGGCGACCGGGTCCCCGCCGACGCCTGGCTGCTCGACGCCGCCGCCGTGGCGGCCGACGAATCCCTGCTCACCGGCGAATCGGTGCCGGTCGCGAAATGCGCCGCCGGCGCCGAGCCGCCCCCGGCCGCGCCCGGCGGCGAGGACCAGCCCTGGGTCTATTCGGGCACCCTGGTCGTGCAGGGCCACGCGCTGGCCCAGGTAAGCCGCACCGGGGCCCACAGCGAAATCGGGCGTATCGGCAGCGCGCTGGGCAGCATCGCGCCGCCGCCCGGCCGCCTGCAGCGCGAGACCGGGCGCCTGGCGCGCCTGCTGGCGGTGCTGGGCGTCTTCGTCAGCCTGCTGCTGGTCGTGCTGCTGCGGCTGCGCGGGACCGACTGGCTGCCCGCGCTGCTGGCCGGGGTGGCGCTGTCGATGTCGGCGCTGCCGGAAGAATTCCCGGTCATCCTGACCGTGTTTCCCGCGCTCGGCGCCTGGCGCCTGGCGCGCCTGCAGATCCTCACGCGGCGCCTGGCGGCGATCGAAATCCTCGGCTCGACCTCGGTGCTGTGCGTCGACAAGACCGGCACCCTGACAGAGAACCGGATGGCGCTGCACACGCTTTGGCGCGACGGCGCGGCGCTCGAGCCGGGCGACGGCGCCGGCCTGTCCGCCGCCTACCGCGAACTGCTCGCAGGCGCCGTGCGCGCCAGCCGCCCCCATGCGACCGACCCGATGGAAGTGGCCTTCGAACGGGCCGCCAAACGCTGGCTTCCGGAAGCGGCCGCGCTGCCGGCGCCCACCCTGCTGCGCGAATACGCGCTGGTCGCCGGGCGGCCCATGCTGGCGCAGGTCTGGTCCGAACCCGGCGGCGGAGCCAGCGTCGCCGTCAAGGGCGCGCCGGAAGCGGTACTGGCCCTGTGCCGCCTGGAGGCAGCAGCCAGGCGCGCGGCGCTGGAAGCGGCAGCGGCCATGGCCGGCGCCGGCCTGCGCGTGCTGGCCGTCGCGCGCGGCGCGGCCGATGCCGCCAGGCTGCCGGACGGCCCGGACGGCTTCGTCCTCGAGCTGCTCGGCCTGGCCGCGCTGGCCGACCCGCTGCGCGCGGACATCGCCGCGGCCGTGGCCGACTGCCGCGGCGCCGGCATGCGCGTCGTCATGATCACCGGCGACCATCCGGCCACGGCCCGGGCGATCGCGCGCGAGGCGGGCCTGGACGGCGACGCGGTGCTCACCGGGGCCGACATCGCCGCGCTGGACGACGTCGCCCTGGCCGCGCAACTGCGCGGCGCGAACGTCTGCGCCCGCATCGTCCCGCAGCAAAAGCTGCGCATCGTGCAGGCGCTCCAGCACCTGGGGGAGGTGGTAGCGATGACCGGCGACGGCGTCAACGACGCGCCGGCCCTGCGCGCGGCCGACGTCGGCGTGGCGATGGGGCTGCGCGGCACCGACGTCGCGCGCGAAGCGGCCGAGATCACCCTGCTCGACGACCGTTTCGCCTCGCTGGTCCAGGCGGTGCGCGCCGGGCGCCGCATCTACAGCAACATGCGCAAGTCGATGGCCTATGTGATGGCGATCCACGTGCCGATTGCCGGCATGGCCCTGCTGCCGGTGCTGTTCGGCTGGCCGGTGCTGCTGTTCCCGATGCACATCGTCTTCCTCGAACTGGTGATCGATCCGGCCTGTTCGCTGGCCTTCGAGAGCGAACCGGACGAGCCGGGCCTGATGCGACGCCCGCCGCGTGCGCGCGACGAGCCGCTGTTCGGGCGCGCGACCATGGTCAAGGCACTGGTGCAAGGCGGCTGGTTGCTGCTGCTCACCGTCGCCGCCTATGGTGTCGCGCTGGGCGCGCTGCCCGAAGCCGAGGCGCGGGCCTTCGGCTTCGCCACCATGGTGCTGGGCAACCTCGGCCTGCTGCTGGTCAACCGCCAGCAGGGATTGGCGGACGCGCTGCGCGCCGCCAATCCCCTGTTCTGGGGGATCGCGGGCGTGGCCTGCGGCCTGCTGTTGCTTGCGCTCTACCTGCCGGCGGCGGCGGACCTGTTCCGCTTCGCGCCGCCGCCGCCAGCCTGGCTTGCAGGCGCGGCCGCGCTGACCGCGGTGATGCTGGCCGGGGTACAGCTGGCATCCGGGGCAGTGCGGCGCCTGGCGCGGCCTTCCGCCGCCTGAACGGCCGCACCGGTTCAGGCACTCGCGGCGGGGCTAAGCTGGCCCCGGCGTGGCGGGCACGAAAGCCGCCAGCGTCACCTCGGCCACCGTGCCCTGCCCATCGGCCTTCGGGTGCAGGCGCACTGAGGCCCCGTGCTGGTCGACGATCTCCTTGACGATGGCCAGCCCCAGGCCATGCCCGCCCGGCGCCGCGCCGGCGGGCCGGTAATACGGCGTGAACAGCTTCTCGCGTTCGTGCGCGGCGATCGGCACGCCGTCGTTGGCCACGCTGAGCACCACCTGGCCGCCCCGGCGCGCCAGGCGTACCTGGATCTCCCCGGCGGGCGCGCCATGGACCGAGGCATTTTCGATCAGGTTCTGCAGCAGGCGCCGCAGTTGCGAGGGCTCGCCCCAGACTTCGCAATCCTCGGGCGCCTCGAGGCCGACGGCCTGGCCCCGGCGCGAGAGCAGCGGCTCGATCGTCCCGATCACGTCGCAGCAGACGGCGTTCAGGGACAGGCGCTCCATGCGGTAGTCGTCGCTGCGGGCGCTGATGCGTCCCAGCGCCAGGAGTTGCTCGGCGAGCTTGCTGGTGCGCCGCGCGCCGGCCAGCGCCGAGGCCAGCGCCGCATCGCGCTCGGCGTCCGACTGCGAGCGCAGCGCATTCTCGACATGCAGCTGGAGCGCCGCGATCGGGGTGCGGATCTCGTGCGCAGCGGCATTGATGAAACGCTGCTCGCGTTCGAAAGCGGCCTTGATCCGGCCCAGCAGGTGGTTCAGCTCGCGGATGATCGGCTCGAGCTCGAAGGGCGTCTCGGGCAGTTCGATCGGTTCCAGCGAATCGGGCTTGCGCGCTGCGACGCGGCTCGCCAGTTCCGACAGCGGACGCAGGCTGCGCAGCAGCACGACGTTCACGGCGCCCAGCAGAAGCAAGCCGCCGGCGACCAGCGGCGCCAGGATCGACATCCCGATGTAGTCGGCCAGCTCCTCGCGCACCTCGTCCTTTTCGGCCGTGATGACCCAGATGCGGCCCGACTTCAGGGCAAACACCTGCCACAGCGTGGTGCCGATCGGGTGTTCGCTGAAACCCGCGCGCAGGGGAGCCAGCGCCGCGTCGGGGGCGGACGCCGAGCGTGCCAGCAGCACGCCGTCGTCGCGCCAGACCTGGAAGGCCACCTTGGTCTCGTAGCGGTGGCCGAAGGTCTCGGCTTCGTCCTCGGCGGCGGTCTCGAGCTCGCGCGGCAGGGTGATCACGACCGGACGGGTGAGCGTGGCCGTCGCCAGCTGCTGCGCCATCAGGGCTTCGAGCACGCGCGCCGAGGTGGCCAGGCGCGCGCTGAACAGCTCTTCCGATTCGTGGCGCGCCACCATGTGCGAGGCCAGCCCAATGCCGGTGAAGATCAGCAGCATGCAGACCAGGGTGGCGACCACCAGGCGCCGGCGGCCCGAATAAGTGACCGTGCTCATGCGGCCAGGTCGCCGAGCCGGTAGCCTACCCCGCGGATGGTCTTGATCACCTCGGCGCCGAGCTTCTTGCGCAGGTGGTGCACGTGGACGTCGATGGTATTGCTTTCGGCGCCCTCGCCCCAGCCGTAAAGCGACTCCTCCAGCTGCGCGCGGTTGAACACGCGCTGCGGGTTTTCCGCCATCTGCTTGAGCAGCATGAATTCGAGCCGCTGCAGTTCGACCGCCTCGCCGCGCCAGGTCGCGCCCTGGCTGTCGAGGTCGAGTACCAGCGTGCCGAGCTCGATCCGGTTCACCGGACGCCCGCCGCGGCGCCGTGTCAGCACGCGCAGGCGCGCCAGCAATTCGTCGAGCTCGAAGGGTTTCACCAGGTAGTCGTCCGCCCCCAGGTCGAGGCCGTCGATGCGGTCGCGGATCGCGTCGCGCGCCGACAGGATCAGGATCGGGATCCCGTCGCCGGCGGCGCGCACGGCCTTGAGCACCTCGGTACCGTCCATGGTCGGCAAGCCCAGGTCGAGCACCGCCAGTTCGAACGCATTGTCGCGCAGCGCAGCCAGCGCCGCGCCGCCGTCGCTCACATGTTCGACCGTGTAATGGGCGCGCCGCAGCGCGACTTGCAGTCCGCTGGCCAGCAAAGCATCGTCTTCGATCAGCAATAGTCTCAAGTGGTGTGCCTCCACCCGGAGCTTATCATTTCCGGCCCGCCGCGATCTTTTCGAGCAACTGGGCGATTTCAGCGCGGCGGCCGTCGTCGGCCAGCTTGCGCCCGGCGCGCGGGGCGGCCTGCAAGGCCTTGCGCAGGTAGCGCTCGGCATTGACGGCGTCACCCTTCCTCAGCAGGTAGTCGCCGTAGAAGAAGTTCGAGTCGATCCCGTCCGGATTGACCGCCAGGCCCTTCCTGAGGTATTCCTCGGCCCTGGCGTCGTTGCCGAAGCCGATGGGCCAGCCCGGCACCTGGTAGTACAGGGAACCCAGGCTGGTGTAGGCTGACCCGGCCAGGGCGCCCGGTTCGATCGACAGCGCACGCTCGAGCGTCGCCTTGGCGTTCTTGACGTATTTCAGCGCGCCGATGCCGCCCTTGGCGCCGGCATAGGTCGATTCGATGATCCCGTACCAGATCAGGGTGTCGGCATTGCCGGGATTGCGCTGCGCGGCCTGCTCGGCCTCGCCGAGAAGACGCTCGAACTGCGCCTCCTGGGCAGCGGGCGGCACCTCGTATTTGATGTGCGCCCAGCTTTGCTGCAGGCGTGCCACGTCGTCAGTGGGCGCGGCCAGTGCCGGGCCGGCGGCCAGCACCAGGCTGGCCGCCAGCGCGGCCAGGAAGCGAACGATCATACTCATGGGGGTCTCCTCGATTAAATGAAACAGCTTCAGCGCGGCAGGTGCTTGCGAATCTGCACCAGCTGCTTGCGGATGGCGTTGTCGGGCAGTCCCGGCAACAGCTTGTTGAGCAGCACGAAAAAGCGCTCCTTGGCACCGACCGTGTGCTGCCCCGCCCTGCCCGCCAGAAAGCGCATGAAGGCTTCGGCGACGGCCTCGGGCGTGTCCTCCGCCGTTTTGAGTTCGCGGTTCATGGCGTCGACCGCGGCGTTGTTGATCGCCGTGCGCGTGGCGCGCGGGGAAAAATGGCGCACGTCGACGCAGGTGTCGGCCAGCTCGCGCCGCAGCGACTGCGAAAATCCGGCCAGGCCGGCCTTGGCCGCGCCGTAGGCGGCAAACCCGGGAAAACCGAGCGCGCCGAACACGGAACCGATGTTGACCACTTGCGCGCTTGGGGCCAGGCCCAGCTGCGGCAGCAAGGCACGCGTGAGCAGCATGGGCGCCACCAGGTTGGTGTCGATCAGCCTGCGGATCGCTTGCGGGTCCTGGGTCTCGAAGGCGTGAAAGCCGCTCACGCCGGCATTGTTGACCAGCAGGTTGACGCCGCCCCGCTGCGCCGCGGCCGCGACCGCCGCCACGGTGGCGTCCTCGCACAGGTCGCCGCAGACGAGCTCGATTCGAGCGCCGTGCAGCTGGGCCGCCAGCGCTTCAAGCGGCGCGCGCTGGCGCCCGACCAGGATCAGCAGCTCGGCCTCGGGCGCCAGGCGGCGTGCGATGGCCGCCCCGATGCCGCCGCCGGCACCGGTCAACACGGCGCGGTAACGGCCGCTCATGCCGCTTCCCCGAAGAGCTGGTCGCCGCGCGGCAGGGTGCGGAACACGTTGCCGTACAGGCCGTACATCATGCGCGCCATGTGGATTACCGCCTGCTTGTCGCCCTCGTCGTCGAGCCGGTTCATCAGGCCCTCGAAGAAGGCGACGTGGTCGAGGTCGAGGCTGCCGTGCGAGCTGAGATAGGTGAACGCTTCCGGCGGCAGCGCCAGCGCCGAGCGCATGGTGTCGGCCGCATGGGTCGCGAGCGCCGTGCTGGTGCCTTCCAGCACATGCACCATGCCGAAGAAGCCGACCGGGTTGCCGCGGTCGACCTGGTGGTAGGCGTAGGCCACCATCAGCTCGGTGTTCGGGTGCGGCCGCGCATGGCGCACGCTCTCGGAGTCGCCGCCGCAGGCCTTGATGTCGGACAGGATCCATTCCTGGTGTCCGACTTCTTCTTCGATGTATTCCGCGATCGCCTCGCGCAGCCACTCGCGGCTGCCGTCGAGACGGCTGCCGCAGGCCATCAGGAGCGGCACGGTGTGCCTGACATGGTGATAGGCCTGGCTCAGGAAGGCGATGTACTGGGAAGTGACGACCTTGCCCTGCAGCGCGTCCTGGATGACCGGGATCGAAAACAATTCCTGGCGCTGGGCTTCGGTCGCGCTCTGCAACTCGTTAAAAAAATTCATTGATTGGTTTCCTGTTGGTCGAAAAGGGAGGCGATCCCGGCCGCATGCTCGGCCTGGATCTGGACGCGCTTCGGGCGTCCGTTGGCGGTGGCCAGGCCGTTGGCCGGGGTGAAGGGTGCGACCGGCAGCCAGCGCCGGATCTGCGCGTAGTCGGGCAGACCGGCGTTGGCGCGATCGACCGCGCCCTGCAGCGTGGCCGCGTCGAGGCCAGCACGGGCCGGGACGATCAGGGCCGCCAGGTAGGCTTGCGCCTCGCCCACCACCAGCGCTTGCGCGATGTATCCGGTGCCGGTCAGCGCCGCCTCGGGCCACTCGGGCGAGACGTTGCGCCCGTAGCCGGTGATCAGGATGTCCTTCTTGCGCCCGCTGACGAACAGGAAGCCGTCCGGATCGAGGTGGCCGAGGTCGCCCGTGGCGAGCCAGCCGTCGCCGTCGGGTGCCTGGCCCAGGTAGCGCGCCACCGTGTTGCCGACCAAAATTTCGCCATCCGGGGCGATGCGCACCGCGCGGTTGGCCAGCGGCCGGCCGACGCTGCCGGCGCGCTCGGCGCCGGGCAGGTTCAAGGCCACCACCGAAGCGCATTCCGACAGGCCATAGCCTTCGAAGACGGGCAGGCCGCGCGCCCTGGCCGCGTCCAGCAGGGCCGGGGCGGTCTTGCCGCCGCCGACGGCCACGAAGCGCAGGCTGCGCAGGCGTGCATCGTTCGGCGCGGCCGCGGCGACCAGCGCCTGCAGCATCTGCGGCACCAGGATGATGCTGTGCGGGGCGTAGCGCGCAATCGCCTCCATGCATACCTGCGGGTCGAAGCCGCTGGCCCCGGAGAGGCCCGTCTCGGCCAGCGGCGGGCAGATCGTCTCCGCCCCGCTCAGCAGGGCCGTATAGGGTCCGGCAATGTTTTCCAGCAAAATCGCGAAAGGCAGCAGGCACAGGTGGCGTTCCAGACGCAGCGGCGCCAGGGCGTCGCGCAGGGCGCCGGCCAGTTCCCATTGCTGGGCACTGCTGAGGCAGACCCCTTTCGGCGCCGAGGTGGTGCCCGAGGTGAAGGTGATTTTCTGGACGTCCGCGAGCGGGTCGGCGGGCGCCGCCTGCGCGCTCTGGTACAGGCCGAGCGAGCCGCCGCAGTCGAGCGCGCCGTCGAAGCCGAGCGAGCGGGCCTGGTGCGGGTCGGCGCAGAAGATCGCCTGCGCCCCGCTCTCGCGCATCACGTGCAGCCACTGCTCGGGCGTGAAGAACAGCGGCAACGGCACCAGGGTCAGGCCCAGCGCCTGGGTCGCCAGGTCGGCCACGAGCCACTCGGGGTCGTTGTCGGCGAGGATGGCGACGGCGCCGTCCGGGACGCGGCGCGCGCGCAGGGCGGCCTTGACGGCCTCGACGCGCTGCGCCAGGGCGGCTCGGCCGAGTTCGCGCTGGCCGTTACTCAGCAATACGGTGTTGTCGGGCAAAGAGTCGAGCAAGTTGTTCATGTCCATATCGGATATCGCCAAACATCACTTGTGGCTGGGTGTCGTAATAGGAGCCCCAGTGCCGTCCGCCGCCGGGCAGGCGGGCGGGATCGGCCGGGGCCAGGAGTTGCGGCCGCAGGCGTAGCCGGCCAAAGGAGTTGAGCAGGCTGGCAGTGGCCGTGAAGGCAACCACGTGCAAGCCCATCTCGTACAGGAAATGCGTGGTACGGATGATCAGTTCGCGCGCCGCGCCGGCGTGGTCGGCGGCCAGGTTGCCGACCTCGACGATCTGGGCGCGGTTTACAGGCCTTCCCAGCCGCGCGCCGATTTCCACCTCGAGCGGCGCATCGAGGTAATGCTCGAGGAACAGCGGCGCGTCCTCGGCCAGCGAGTAGCCGAGCGCAGCGCTCCAGGCGCCGTCGTCGCCGCGGCAGCCAACCAGGGTGTCGCAGAAATGGCTGATCCGGGCGCCGTAGGTCTTCAGGAAGGCGTCCGCGATGAAGGCCTCGATCGCGGCACGTTCGGGGTCGTTGGGGCCGACGTGTTCGAGGAGGCCGCCGCAAGCGCGCACCGGCGGCTGCGGGCGTGCTGCGATTGGCTGGGCGGTGGCGAGGTGGTGCGGCATGGGCTGTGCAATAAGGGAATCGACGAGCACAGCCTAGCGGCGCAAGATTAACTCCAGATTAACCGCGCTGATTCCCCTGAACGAACACAGCCGTTGTGTTTTGATCTGCATCAAGGACCGGAACCGCCCGGCGCAGGATCCTTAAGCCAATCGCAAGGCCAACCGCGCAAGCAGACAGTCCCCGCCTGCACGCGCCCCCTGCGTTTTCCCGCCCACCGGAGCCCCTATGCGCTACAACACCATCCTGGTGCACGTCGACGACACCCCGCAGGCCTCGATGACGATCGCGCTGGCCGCGCGGCTTGCGCTTGCGTTCGACGCCCACCTGCTCGGCCTGGCGACAAGCGGCGTGTCGCGCTACTTCTACCGCGACGCCGGCGCCGACCTCGCGCGCACGGTCCTTGCGCCTTACATGGACGAGCGCCTGCGCGCGGCCGAGGCCCTGCTCGATCGCTTCGAGGCACTTGCCGCAGGCGCCGGGGTACGCTCCTTCGAGCGCCGCCTGATCGACGACGAAACCGGGGCCGCCCTGGCGCTGGCCACGCGCTACGCAGACCTGGTCGTCCTCGGCCAGCCCGACCCGGATCGCCCCGCCCCGCCCGGCGCCGCCGGCCTGCCGGCCAGCATGCTCTTCGAGGGCGCCCATCCGGTGCTGATCGTGCCGTACATCCAGGCCGACGCCGTGGCCGGACGGCGCATCCTGGTGGCCTGGAACGGCAGCACGCAGGCGGCGCGCGCCGTCAGCGCCGCCCTGCCCCTGCTGCGCGCCGCCGACGCCGTCGTCGTCGCCATCGTCGGTTCGCCCGCCCAACCAGCGCAGCCGGACGACGAACTGCTGGCCTGGCTGGCGCGCCACGACGTGGATGCGGAACTGGTCGCCGATACAACGACCCTCGATGCCGGCGACTGCCTGCTGTCGCTGGCGGCCGACCGCGGCAGCGACCTGCTGGTCATGGGCGGCTACGGGCACGCGCGCCTGCGCGAGCTGCTGCTGGGGGGCGCCACGCGCACGGTCCTGCAGGCGATGACGATCCCCGTGCTGATGGCGCACTGAGCCGTGAAACCCCTCGCAGCGGGAGCGCGCTCGATGGCCGTCTCCTGGCGCGAACGGCTGCTGCCGCTGGCAGCCCGGCAGCGGCTCGCGCCCGGGGACGAGGCGGCCTTCGGCAAGGAAGTCGACGGCGGCATCGAGCAGCTGCTGCCGGTATTCGGTCCGGCCTTCGGCATCTTCGTGGTGCTGTTCGGCGCCTGGGACGCCTGGATCGATCCCGTCCACGCCGGCACCACGTTCAAGCTGCGCGCGGCTCTGGTGCTGGCCGGGGCGCTCGGCTACGCCCGCAACCGGCTCGGCTGGAGCGTACCGGCACGGTTGGCCTTCGTCTACGCCACCCATGTCGGAGCGATGACGATCGCCGCCGCCCTGCTCGACGGGGGCCTGATGCTGGCCTTGCCGGGCATCGCGGGGGCGATGTTTCCATTGGCCCTGATCGAGCCGCGCCTGCGGCGCTGCGGCGCCGTCATGCTCGCTCCGACCTTGCTGCTCGCCGCACTCGCCGCCTGGTCGCTGCCGCCGAAGCTCTTCCTCAACAGCCTGTTCCTGTACGCTCTGTCGCTGCTGCTGGGCGCCACCGTGGCGCTGACCCAGGGCCGCCTGCGGCGTGCCGCCTTCCTGGCTGAGCAGTCCCTGCGCTACGAGTTCCGCCACGACAGCCTGAGCGGCGCCCTGTCGCGTTCCTACCTGACCGAGACGGCCATGCGCGACCTGGCCCTGGCACGGCGCCATGGCCACCCGCTGGCCGTGGCGATGCTCGACATCGACCATTTCAAGGCCATCAACGATCGCTACGGACACGACGTGGGTGACGCGGCGATCCGGGCGCTGGGCGCCACCTGCGGCCGTGCCCTGCGCGGCAGCGACTACCTGGGCCGGGTCGGCGGCGAAGAATTCGTGTGCGTCATGCCGGAGACGGACGCCGCCGAGGCCTTGGCCTGCGCAGAACGCATCCGCGCACTGGTCGAGGCCATGCGTGTCCCGGCCGAAGGCGGGCCGGTGCACTTCACGGTCAGCCTCGGCGTGAGCGTGCTCGATGCGGGCCATGCGGACTGGGACGCGCTGCTGCGCGACGCGGACCAGGCCCTGTACCGGGCCAAGTCGGGCGGGCGCAACCGCGTGGTGCTGGCAGAGCGGCAGGCCGCACCTGGTTAAAGAAATTTTTTGAATATTTGATCTGCATCAGGCGTCCGGCTGACATCGCATGGGTCCGGGCGTAGAGTCATTCGCTGGGGACAGCATGCCAGCCATTTTTTAAAGGAAAACGTCATGTACAAGACCATCCTCGTGCACGTCGACCGGAGCCCGCGCATGGACGGCCGCCTCCAGGTCTCCGCCGCGCTTGCCACTGCCCACGGCGCCCGCCTGGTGGGCGCCGCCATGACCGGGATGTCCTGGTCCTCGTACGCCTTGCTGACAGGATCGATGGCGGTCGTGCCGGTCGAAGAATTCGATGCCTTGCGCAGCGCCGCACGCACCGCCCTGGCCGAATTCACGCAGGCGGCGCACCGGCTCGGCGTGGCCGCCCCTGAGGAACGCCTGATCGAGGACGAGGACCGCCAGGGACTGCTGCTGCAGTCGCGCTATGCCGACCTCGTCGTGGTCAGCCAGGAGAGCGGCGACGGCCTGCTCCTGCGCGGTCTGCCCGAATACGTCGCCGTGCACGGGGCGCGGCCGGTGCTGGTCCTCCCCCCGGACTGGGCCGGGCAGGCGCTTGCCGGCGACGCCGTCGTCGGCTGGGACGGCAGCCTGGCCGCGATCCGGGCCATCGACGGCGCCCTGCCCCTCTTGTGCCGCGCCCGCAACGTGCGCCTGGCGCTGGTCAACCCCGAGCGCGAACCCGGCCTGCTCGGGGAGGAGCCGGGGGCCGACATGGCGCTCTACCTGGCACGCCACGGCGTGCGCGTCGAGGTGGTGGTCGAACGCAGCGTACTGCCGACCGGCGAAGTGCTGCTTGGCATGGCGCGCGCCAGCAATGCCTGCCTGCTCGTTGCCGGCGCGTTCGGCCACAGCCGCTTCCGCGAGATCGTGCTCGGCGGCGTGACCCGCATCCTGCTGGCACGCGCGCCGCTCCCGGTGCTGTTCGCGCATTGAGGACCAGTCCATGAACGAACCCATGCCTCCCGCCATGCAAGCCCTTCCCGCATCGGACGTCCGTGACCGCGACGCCAGCGCCTGGCAGGGCACGCGCCACCCCTACAAGGACACCGACGTCGCGCATGCGGCGGCCGATCTGGCACTGAACGCCTGGATCGGGCGCTTCACCGGCCACGTCTCGCCCGCGGCGCTGGGCCTGGCCTGGTTCGACTGGTGCAGCCACCTGCTGTTCTCGCCCGACAAGCAGGCCGAACTGGCAAGCCACGGCGGCACCACGCTGGCGCGCTGGCTCCAGTATTGCGCCGGCGGCGCCATCGCCGGCGAACCGGGTCCGGTGACGCCGCTGGCCCAGGACAAGCGCTTCGACGACCCGGACTGGCAGCGCTGGCCCTTCAACATCCTCAGCCAGGGCTTCCTGATGCAGCAGCAGTGGTGGCACCGCGCCACCCGCAGCGTGCGCGGCATGTCGATGCACCACGCCGACGTCGTCACCTTCGTGGCGCGCCAGCTGCTCGACTGCGCGGCCCCCTCGAACTTCGTCGCCACCAATCCCGTCGTGCTGCGTACCACCTGCGAGCGCGGCGGCATGAACCTGGTCGAGGGCAGCGCGCGCGCCGCCGCCGACGCCATGCGCGCCGCGGCCGGCGAGGCGGCCGCGCCGGTGTTCCGCCCGGGGCGCGAAGTGGCCGTCACGCCCGGCAAGGTCGTGCTGCGCAACCGCCTGATGGAGTTGCTGCGCTACGAACCAGCCACGCCGCAGGTCCATGCGGCCCCGCTCCTGATCGTGCCGGCCTGGATCATGAAGTACTACATCCTCGACCTTTCGCCGCACAATTCGCTGGTGCGCTACCTGGTCGGCCAGGGCCACACCGTGTACGTCATTTCATGGAAGAACCCGGAGGCCGGCGACCGCGACCTCGGCCTGGAAGACTACCGCCGCTTCGGCGTCATGGAGGCGCTCGATGCCGTCGGGCGCGACAGCGGCGCGACGCGGATTAACGCCTGCGGCTATTGCCTGGGCGGCACCCTGCTGGCGATTGCGGCGGCGGCCATGGCGCGCGACCACGATGCGCGCCTTGCCAGCCTGACCCTGCTTGCGGCCCAGGTCGACTTTACCGAACCGGGCGAGCTGTCGCTCTTCATCGACGAAAGCGAAGTCAGTTTCCTCGAGGCGACCATGTGGAGCCAGGGCTATCTCGATACACGCCAGATGGCGGGCGCCTTCCAGCTGCTGCGTTCCAACGACCTGATCTGGTCGCGGCGGCTGCGCCACTACCTGCTCGATGTGCCGGACCAGCACACCGACCTGATGTCCTGGAATGCGGACGCCACCCGCATGCCCTACCGCATGCACTCGGACTACCTGCGCCGCCTGTTCCTGAACAACGACCTCGCCAGCGCCCGCTACCAGGTCGACGGCAGGCCGGTCGCGCTGGCCGACATCGAAGCACCCATCTTCGCCGTCGGCACCCGCATCGACCATGTCGCGCCCTGGCGCTCGGTCTACAAGATCGGCCTGCACAGCGATGTCGAAACGAGCTTCCTGCTCACCAGCGGCGGGCACAACGCCGGCGTGGTGGCGCCGCCCGGGGGCACCGGGCGCAGCTACCAGATCGCGACCCGGGCGCCGGACGCGCCCTACATCGATCCGGAACGCTGGCAGCAGGAAACGCCGGTCCACGAGGGCAGCTGGTGGACCGCCTGGGAACACTGGCTGGCGCGCCAGGCCGGGCCGCTGGTCGATCCGCCGCCGATGCCCGCCGGGCTGGGCGCCGCGCCCGGGGAGTACGTGCTGGCGCCCTAGGCGCAGCTCAGAGCGCGCGCATCGTGCGCCCGAAGCGCACCAGCGCCAGCGCGAACAGCAGGCTGCCGATCACCAGCAAGGCCAGGCAGGCGGGCCAGACGACGCCGATTCCCGCGCCGCGAAACAGGATTGCCTGGCTCAGTTCGACGAAGTGGGTGGTGGGCGCGGCCAGCATCAGTTCGCGCAGGACGGCCGGGATGCTCTCGCGCGGAGTGGTGGCGCCCGACAGCATCTCCAGCGGCAGCAGCGCCAGGATCACCAGCAGCGCGAACTGGGGCATGCCGCGCGCCAGTGTCGCCAGCAGGATGCCGAGCGAGGTGGTGGCAAACAGGTGCAGCAAGGCGCCGCCAAGGAACAGCGGGATCGAGCCCTGCACGCCGACCTGCAACAGGCCGCGCACCACCCCGAGCAGGGCCACCACGGTGGCCAGCATGACCACCGCGGCCATCGACCACAGCTTGGCCAGCAGGATCTCCAGTGGGCGCACCGGCATCACCAGGAGGTGCTCGACCGTGCCGTGCTCGCGCTCGCGGATCAGGGCAGCGCCGGCCAGGATCACCGAGAGCATGGTGATGTTGTTGACCAGCTCCATCACGGCGCCGAACCACGAGGGGACGAGCGCCGGGTTGAAGCGGGCGCGCAGCGCCAGCGCCACCTGTGGCGCCGCGCTGCTGCGCACGCCGTGCAGGAAGGCCGCCACTTCGCCCAGCGCGATCTGCTCCACGTACAGGCTGCCGGTGAATGCCTGGTTCATGCGGGTGGCGTCGACGTTGAGCTGCAGGCTGGCGGCGCGCCCGGCCAGCACACGGCGCTGGAAGCCAGCCGGAATGACCAGCACGAAGGTGGCATCGCCGCGGTCCAGGCGCTCGTCGGCCTGGTCCAGGTCGACCAGTTCGGGCAGCACGAACTGGGGCGGGACGTAGGCATTGCGGATGCGCAGCGACAGCTGCGACTGGTCCTCGTCGACGATCGCCAGTGCCGCGCGGCTCAGGGTGTCGGGCTGGGCCGTCGCGGCGACGTAGACGGCAAGCGTGAAGGTGTAGACGATCAGGCCCAGCAGCACCGGATCGCGCGCCAGGCTCCACCATTCCTTGATGCCGAGGCGCCAGACCTTGGACCAGGACAGGCGCATCGTCAGCGCTCCTGTTTCGGCAGGGCGGCAATGGCCAGCCCCAGGATCACGGGAATCGCCGCCAGCAGGGCCAGCAGTTCGCCGCCGAGGTCCGCAAGGCCGAGCGCCTTGGCGAACACGCCGCGGCTGATGGTAAGCATGTGCGAGGCCGGATAGGCTTCGCCGATAGTCCGCCCTGCCCCTTCCAGCGCCGCCACCGGGTTGATCAGGCCGGCGAACTGGATGGCAGGAACCATGGTGCCGATCATGGTCGAGAAGATCGCCGCGACCTGGCTGCGCGTGAAGGTGGAGGCCAGCAGGCCAATGCCGGTCGAGCAGATGCAGAACAGGAACACGGCCAGGGTCAGCGCCGCCACGCTGCCCTTCAGGGGTACGCCGAACAGGGTCACCGCCACCAGGGTCATCAGGACGTAGTTCACCATCGCCAGCAGCACGTAGGGCGCCTGCTTGCCGATCAAGAATTCGCTGCGCCGCAGCGGCGTTACGTAGAGGTTGACGATCGAGCCCATTTCCTTTTCGCGCACCACTGCCAGGGCCGCTTGCATCGCCGGCAGGTTCAGCAGCAGCAAGGCGATGATCGCCGGCACCATGGCCGGCACGCTGCGCACGTCGGGGTTGTAGCGAAACCGGGTTTCGACGGCGACCGGCCCGCTGCCCGGCACGGCGCCGCCCGGTGCGCGCGTGGCCAGCCAGTGCTGGTGCATGCCCTGGACATAGCCGGCCACGGTTTCGGCGCGCACCGGATTGGCGCCGTCGATCCAGGCCCCGATCTCGACCGGCCGTCCACGCGCCAGCGCGCGCGCGAAGCCCGGCGGGATCTCGAGCGCCAGCGCCAGCTCGCCCGAGCGCATGCGGCGCTCGAGCGCCGCGTCGTCCTGCAGGGGCGCCTGTTCGACGAAATAACGCGAGCCCGCCAGGTTGAGCGCGTAATCGCGGCTGAGCGCGCTCTGGTCGCGGTCGAGCACCGCGTAGCGCAGATCTTCCACGTCCATGGAGAGGCCATAGCCGATGACGATCATCAGGAGCAGCGAGCCGATCATGGCGAGCGCGGCGCGCACCGGATCGCGCCGCAGCTCGAGCACTTCGCGCCGGCTGGTGCCGGCCGTGCGCCGCCACCAGCCGCCGGCCGGATCCCGCGGCGCCGGTGCCGGCGCCGCTTGCAAGGCGCCCCCCTCAAGGCCGCCTTCGGCCTCCCGCAGCCAGGCGACAAAGGCCGCTTCCAGGCTGGCACAGCCGCGCTCCCGCGCCAGCGCGGCCGGGGCGCCGGTGGCGAGCACCCGGCCGGCGTGCATCAGGGCCACGCGGTCGCAACGCTCGGCCTCGTTCATGAAATGGGTCGACATGAAGATCGTCACGCCCTCGTCCCGCGACAGCGCCAGCATCTCGGCCCAGAAACCGTCGCGCGCGATCGGATCGACGCCCGAGGTCGGCTCGTCGAGGATCAGCAATTCGGGACGGTGCACCAGCGCCACGGCCAGCGACAGGCGCTGGCGCATCCCCAGCGGCAGCGTGCCCGGCAAGGCGTCGAGTATCGCTTCCAGGCCGAAGCGCTGCGCCAGCGCCGCGCAGCGCTGGGCCGCGGCAGCGTCCGGAAGGTCGAACAGGCGCGCATGCAGCAGCAGGTTCTGGCGCACGCTCAGCTCCTGGTAGAGCGAGAAGCCCTGCGACATGTAGCCGACACGGCGTCGTGCGGCCACGGCGTTCTCCCCGGCGC
This sequence comes from Massilia sp. FBCC-B171, assembly GCF_059134155.1. NCBI lineage: Bacteria > Pseudomonadati > Pseudomonadota > Betaproteobacteria > Burkholderiales > Oxalobacteraceae > Massilia > Massilia sp. FBCC-B171. The sequence goes on from NZ_CP101443.1 coordinate 3,202,364, forward strand.
GCTCGCCCAGCACCCAGGCCTGCCCCTCGCTGGGCGCGAGCAGGCCGGCCAGCATTTTCATGGTCGTCGTCTTGCCGCAGCCGTTCGAGCCGATGAAGCCGAAGATTTCGCCGCGGGCGATCCGGAAACTGACGTCCTGCACCGCCACGAAGCCGTCGAAGCGGCGCCACAGCCCGTGCGCTTCGACCGCCGCCGGTCCTTCCGGGCCTGGCGCCGGAGTGCACGGTGCCAGGGCTCGCTGGCCGGCGCGCCGGGCTGCCGGCAGGAGCGCGACGAAGGCGCGCTCCAGGTCCGGCGCGCCGGCCTGCTCGCGCAAGCCCTGCGGCGTTCCCGACGCCAGCACCCGTCCCGCGTCAAGCGCAACGAGCCAGTCGAAGCGCTCGGCTTCATCCATGTAGGCGGTTGCCACCAGCACCGACAGGCCCGGCCGCGCCGCGCGGATGGACGCAATCAGGGACCAGAACTGGATCCGGGCCAGCGGATCGACCCCGGTGGTGGGTTCGTCCAGGATTAATAAGTCGGGGTCATGAATCAGGGCGCAGCATAAGCCCAGCTTCTGCTTCATGCCCCCCGAAAGCTGCCCGGCAGGACGCGCCAGGAAGGGAGCCAGGCCGGTGCTGCGCGTCAGCGACGCGATCCGCGCACGCCGTTCAGGCGCATCATGTCCGAACAGGCGCGCGAAAAAATCCAGGTTTTCCGCCACCGAGAGCGTCGGATACAGATTGCGCCCGAGCCCTTGCGGCATGTAGGCGATGCGCGGGCAAATGCGGGTCCGGTGCGCGGCGCGCCGCATGTCGCCGCCCAATACCTCGACCCGGCCCTGCTGGATGCGGCGCGCCCCCGCCAGCACCGCCAGCAGGCTCGACTTGCCAACCCCGTCCGGCCCGATGAGTCCTGTCACTGCGCCGGCCGGCAGGACCAGGTCGATGCCGTCCAGGGCCCGGGTATGCCGGTAGCGCAAGCCCAACCCCGCGACGCGCACGACCGGCGGCGCCTTCATTGCTCCCCCCGCAAGGCCAGTTCCGGCGGCCAGGGCTGGCGCGGGTCGAGCCGGACCCAGGCCACGCCCGGCACCCCGGCCTTCACGTAGCCGGCGTAGCGCTCGAGCACCTGGCGCTCGACCTGCGCCTTGACCCGGAACATGAGCTTCTGGCGCTCGCTCGCCGTCTCGACCGACTTGGGCGTGAACTGGGCGCTGCTGGCGACATAGGTGATGCGCGCCGGCACGATGAAGCCGGGCGCCGCGTCCAGGCGCAGGCGCACTTCGCTTCCCAGTTCCAGGCGGCCGGCCGCCGTTTCCGGCACAAAAAAGCTCATGTAGACGTCGGTCAGGTCGATCAGGTTCAGCACCGTGCCGCCGCTGGCCAGCACCTCCCCTGGCTGGGCCACGCGGTACTGAATGCGCCCGGCACGCGGCGCGCGCAGCACCGCATCGTTGAGCTCGGCATCGATGCGCGCGGTGGTGGCCACCGCAACGTCGACCGCCGAGCGCGCGCCGACCACCCGCGCCCGCGCCGCTTCTACCGCAGCCAGGGCCGCCGCGCGCTGGGCCCGGGCGGCATTCACGCCCGCCTCGGCGCCGCGCACGCGCGCCGTGTCGTCGTCGAGTTCCTGGGAGGCGGTGGCCCCGGCCGCGGCCAGGGTCGTGGAGCGGCGAAGGCGCCGGCCGGCCGCGTCCAGTTCGCTGATGCGCTGGGCCAGCACGGCGGCGGCGGCGGCAGCGTCGCTCAGGCGCATCGCCACCTCCACCTCGGCGGCGGCGACGGCGTCGCGCGCCTGGCGTTCACGCGCCAACGCTTCGCCGCGCTCGGCCCGCAGCGCCGGCAAGTCCATCGTCGCCAGCACCTGGCCGGCGCTCACCAGGTCGCCCTCATCGACCAGGATCCGGGCCACGCGTCCCGGCGCGCGGGCGGCGATATCGATTTCGGTCGCCTCTACCCGTCCGTTGCCGCTGACGAGACCGGCGTTCGTCTGCTGCGGCCGCCACACGCGCCAGCCCTGCACGGCGCCGAACGCGGCCAGCACGGCGAGCAGGAGCGCGGCCAGGCGCCACGACAGGGTTCTTCCTGGCGGCAGCTTCATGCGCGCCCCGCCGCGCGCCGGTAAAAACGCGCCTTCGTCGCTTCGGCCGCCGCCACATAGGCCAGCGTCATGCCGGCAACGGCCAGCACCAGCGGCGCCGGCAGCGGCACGAAGCCGAACAGCGCGCTCAACGGCAGGTAGGGCAAGGCCAGGGCGACGGCGATCACGCCCAGGCTTGCCGCCAGCAAGGCCGTGCCGGGCCGGCTGCGCCAGAACGGGCGGCGCGTGCGCACCACCAGCGCGATCACCAGCTCGGTCAGCAGCGACTCGAGGAACCAGCCGGTGCGAAACTCCGCCGGCGCCGCCTGGAACAGCCACAGCAGCACGCCGAAGGCGAGAAAGTCGAACGCCGAGCTGAGCAGACCGAATACGACCATGAAATCGCGGATGAACACGGTGTCCCAGCGATGCGGCGTGGCCAGCCATTCCGGATCGACACGGTCGCCGGCAATCGCCGCGGCCGGGATATCGGACAGCAGGTTGTTCAGCAATACCTGCGAGGCGAGCAGCGGCAGGAAAGGCAGGAAGGCCGACGCCGCCGCCATGCTGAACATGTTGCCGAAGTTGGCGCTGATGGTTGTCAGGATGTATTTCAGGGTGTTGGCGAAGGTCCGCCGGCCCTCGTCGATGCCGGTGCACAGGGTCTGCAGGTCCTTGCGCAGCAGGACGAAGTCGGCCGCCTCGCGCGCCACGTCCACGGCCGAGTCGACCGAGATGCCGACGTCGGCATTGTGCAAGGCCAGCGCGTCGTTGATGCCGTCGCCCATGTAGCCGACCACGTGTCCCCTGCGCTTCAGGGCCAGGATGACGCGCTCCTTCTGGTTCGGGTCGACCTCGGCGAACACTGCAGTGCGCTCCACGGCGTGCATGAGTGCCATGGCATCCATGGTGTTCATGGCACCCCCGGTCAGCACGGCGCCCGGCGCCAGCCCGACCGCATCGGCCACCTGGCGCGCGATCTTGCGGTTGTCGCCGGTCACGATCTTGATAACGACGCCCCGGCTGGCCAGGGCCGCGATCGTGGCGCGCGCGTCGTCCCTTGGCTGGTCCAGGAAGAGCAGGAAGCCGGCGAAGCAAAGCGCGCGCTCGGCAGCCACGGGGGGCGGCGCCTGGTCCTGCCCAAGCGCGCGCGTGGCCACGCCCAGGACCCGGTAGCCGCGCGCGCTCCAGGCGTCGAAGCGCGCCGCGAGCGCGGCGCGCGCCGCCGCGTCCAGCGCCTGGCCCGCGTCAAGGGTGGCGCAGCGCTCCAGCACGTTCTCGAATGCGCCTTTGGTGACCAGGATGCGCTGGCCGGCCACATCGTCGACGGCCACGCTGACCGCCTTGCGCACGAAATCCCAGGGCAGCTCGCCGGTTTTGGTCCAGCCCTCGGTGACGATGTTCGCCTGCGCGAGCGCCGCCAGGATCGCCGCGTCGAGCGGGCTGTCGAGTCCCGACTGGAAGCGCGCATTCAGGCCGGCCAGGCGCAGCACCTCGCTGCTCGGCCGGCCCTGGGTATCGACGGCGGCCTCGAGCGCAATCTCGCCGCGCGTGAGCGTGCCCGTCTTGTCGGTGCACAGGACATCCATGCTGCCGAGGTTTTCGATGGCCGCGAGGCGGCGCACGATCACGCCCAGTCCTGCCATGCGCCGGGCCCCATGCGACAGGGTGATGCTGACGATGGCGGGCAGCAGCTCGGGCGTCAGGCCCACGGCCAGGGCCAGCGCGAACAGCAGCGATTCGATGGCGGGCTTGTCGAGGAAGATATTGATCGACAATACCGCGAGCACCATCGCCAGGGTGATGCGGGTCAGCATGTATCCGAAGCGCGCGATACCGCGCTCGAATTCGGTGACCGGCGCGGCCGCGGCCAGCCTGCCGGCGATCTGGCCGATCACGCAATCCGGCCCGGTCTGCACGGCGAGCATGCGCGCGGCCCCGGAACTGACTGTGGTTCCCATGAAGACACAGTTGACACGCTCGGCGAGGCCGGCCGCGGCATTACACACGCCGGCGTTCTTTTCGACCGGAAAGGTCTCTCCGGTCAGCACCGCCTGGTTCACGAACAGGGCCTCGGCTTCCAGCACCACCCCATCGGCCGGGACCAGGCTGCCGGCCCCGAGCAGCACCACATCGCCGGCCACAACCTGCGCCGACGGCAGCTCGCAGGTGCGCCCGTTGCGCACGACGCGCGAACGCAGCCTCACCCTCGCGTGCAGGGCCTGGACGGCGTGGTCGGCCCGGTATTCCTGGGCGAAGCCGAGCACGGTACTTCCGAGCACGATCGCCAGCACCACGCCTGCATCCGCCCAGTCCGTCGCCGCCAGGGACACGGCGCACGCGGCCACCAGCAGCAGCACCAGCGGGCTGTTGAACTGGCGGGCGGCCAGGACGAAGGCGTGCGCGCCGCGTGAACGCCGCTGCGCGACTGGCCGCTTGCGCCGCAGGCGCCGCGCGGCCTCCTCGTCCGTCAATCCCTGCGGGGTAGACCCGAGCGTGGCGAGCAGGCGCGAGGCGGGCTCGCTCCAGTAGGCCGCGGGTAGCGGCACGGTGCCGGTGCGGGAATGCCGGACCTGCCCCACTGATTCGCGTATCTGGTGCAATCTGTCCTCCGCGCGCGAGCAGGCGCCGCGCAGCCAAACCGCCTGAGCGTCCCGACCCTGCATCCTGTTTCGAGCTTACGTCCGCACGGGCGGCGCTGCATGACCATGGTTTGATTTGCGTCAAGTCGCCACGAAAAGCCGGCGGCTGCGGCATGGATCGACGAGGACCGGGATCAATTTGATCCATATCAAAACTTCCGAGTCTGACAGCGTTCTAGATAGGGATAAGCCATATGGCGCGTAGTCCAGCGCGGCAGCCATCGTTGACAAGGAGGGCACCATGTATCAACGCATACTCGTTCCTACCGACGGCTCGCAGATTGCCGCCGTCGCCGCGCAGGCCGCAATCGCACTTGCCAAGGCCTTCGGCAGCGAAATCGTCGCGCTCTCGGTCGTGCAGCCGGAACCCGTGGTGCCCCTGGCCGAGGGGACGGGGGTGATCGCGGGCCGTGGCCCGGACGCCCTCATGGAGGAGGCGCGCAAGCAGGTCGAACAGGTTGCACGCGCGGCCACCGAAGCAGGCGTCAAGTGCACCAGCCTGACCTGCTATGGCGATTCCCCTGCCGACGAAATCGTCGATGCCGCCAAGCGCACCGGATGCGACCTGATCTACATTGCCTCGCATGGACGGCGCGGCCTGAGCCGCCTGATCGCGGGCAGCGTCACGCAACGCGTGCTCGCCTACGCGCCGGTGCCGGTCCTGGTGTACCGGCCGCAAGCGACTGCCGGCGGCCCGGCTGCATGAGCCGGTACCTCAGGCGAGATACTGGCCGCCATTGACGTCGAAGGTGGCGCCCGTGATGAAGCCGCTTTCCTCGGCGGCCAGGAAGGCGACCACACGGGCAATGTCTTGCGGCGTGCCAAGACGCCCGACCGGAATGGCCGCGACGATGGCCTGCATTGCCTCGGGCGGCACTGCCGCCACCATCGCCGTGTCGCAATAGCCGGGCGCGATCGCATTGACCGTGATCCTGCGCCCGGCATTCTCCAGAGCCAGCGCCTTGGTGAAACCGAGAATGCCGGCTTTGGCGGCCGCGTAGTTGCATTGTCCGGCCTGGCCCTTGCGGCCATTGACCGAGCTGATGTTCACGATCCGCCCGTACTGCCGGTCGCGCATCCCGGTAATCACCTGGCGCGTCATGTTGAACATGGCGCCGAGATTGGTCTGCAGGACGCGCCACCACGCGTCTTCGCTCATTCGGTGGCACATCGCGTCGGCCGTGATGCCGGCATTGTTGACCAGGATATCGACCGGGCCGAGCGCCGCCTCCACCTCCGCCACGCCGGCGCGGCAAGCGTTGAAATCGGCCACATCCCAGCGAAATACGGCAACGCCACGCTCCTGCACCGCTTGTGCCGCCTCCTCGTCGCTGTGATAGGCCGCCGCGACCCGATGGCCGGCCTCGTGAAGGGCAAACGTGATCGCTCGGCCGATGCCCCGCGTTCCACCAGTCACCAATGCAGTCCTGGTCATGCCCGCCCTCCGCATCACGTCCTGTTACTGGATTTGCAGCTGCTTCGGCGCGGTGCCGGGCTTCTTCGGCAGCGTCAGCTCGAGGATGCCGTCATTGTATTTGGCCACGGCCTGGGCATCGTCGACCTCCTGCGGCAAGGTGAAGCTGCGCGACTGCTGGCCGTAATAGCGCTCGCTGCGCAGCATGTTCTGGTCCTTGGTTTCCGATTCGCGCCTGATCTCGGCGCTGAGCGTGACCTGGTTGCCGTCGATCGCCACCTTGATGTCTTCCTTCTTGACACCGGGGATTTCCGCCTTCAGCGAATAGGCCTGGTCGCTTTCCGTCACCTCGATCCGGATCGGCGGCGCGGCTTCTGCGCCGCGCCATGCGGGCACCAGGCGATAGTCGCGCATCAGGTCTTCGATGTCGCGAAACGGGTCGAAGCGGGAAATAGCGTTGAAGGGGTCGTAACGCGTCAGGTTAGCCATGATTTCCTCCATTTCCATGAAAACGCCGGAATGACGAATGAAGTTTCAATGTAGGGCCGCATTCGGGCGTCTGTGTGAGATAGATCAATGTGGTGGAGGTCTGGCTTGGCAAAGCAGGATTGCCGCGTCAGGATCAAGCACGAACCCAGCCCGCAGGCGCACGCGCATCGTGATCCCACCCGCCCCCCATGTCACGCTCGAGTCGAAGCTCGCCTTCCTGCGCCAGCCCGGCAGCTACGCCGGGTGCGCCGAACGGGTCGAAGCGATCGAAACGCACATGTCCTGGGTGTTCCTCACGGACAGGCATGCGTACAAACTCAAGAAGCCGGTGCGCCAGGATTTGTTCGACTTTCGCAGCCTCGGCGCGCGCCGCCATTATTGCGAGGAAGAGTTGCGCCTGAACCGGCGCCTCGCTCCGGACGTCTACCTTGGCATCGACCCGCTGAGCGTCGACGCGCTGGGCCGTCTGCACCTCGGCCCGCACGGGACCGTGGTCGACTGGCTGGTCAGGATGCGGCGCCTGCCGCGCCAGCACATGCTCGACCATGCGCTTCGGCATGCCAGTGCCGGCGCCGAGGACATTCGCCGCGTCGCCGCCCGGCTGGCCCTCTTCTACCGCGGATGCGTCCCGGTGTTGCTCGACCCCGCCAGTTACCGCGCCGGCTTCCTGCGCTCGATCGCGCTCAACCTGCGCGAACTGAGCCGCCCCGCTTACGGCCTCCCCGCCGCGCGCGTGGCTGCCCTGTGCCGGGCCCAGCGCGCGGTGCTCGAGGACAGGCGCGACTGGTTCGACCAGCGCGCGCGAGCGGGAAAAATCGTCGAGGGGCATGGCGACCTGCGTCCCGAGCACGTCTTCCTGGGGCCGCCGGTGAGCATCATCGACTGCCTCGAGTTCTCGCGCGCGCTGCGCCTGATCGATCCGCTCGACGAACTCGGTTTCCTGGCCCTGGAATGCGAGCGCCTGCGCGCGCCCGCCGCGGGCGCCCTGCTGCTGCGCACGTATGGCGAGCTTTCCGGAGATGCGCCCGAAGCCGCGCTCGTGCACTTCTATCAGGGCTATCGCGCGAGCACGCGCGCCCGGATCGCGATCCGCCACCTTGACGAAGAACAGTTCCGCGATTCGCCCACCTGGCGGCGCCGCGCCCTGCGCTACCTGCGCCTGGCCGAACGCCATCAGGCTTCCAGCAATTCGGTGATCGAACCGCCGCCGTGAAGCCGTTCGATGGCCTGGCCGTACAGAGCGGCGCAGCTGAGCGTGCGCAGCTTGCCGGTGGCCATGGCCGCATCGAGCCCGGCCGGGGCCACCGTATCGGTGGTCACCAGTTCCTGCAAGGCGCTGCCCGCCAGCTGCGCCGCCGCGTCGCCCGTGAACAAACCATGCGTCGCGGCGCCGAACACGGCGTGCGCGCCGTGGCTGCGGCAGGCTTGTGCGGCGCGCGCCAGGGTCGCTGCGCTGCTGACCATGTCGTCGATAATGATCGCATCCTTGCCGCCGACGTCGCCGACCAGCAACTCGCCGCTCACGACGCCTGCGCTGCGGTGCTTCTCGCACAGGGCCGCAGCGACCGGTTTGCCGAGCGCGCGCGACAGACGTTGGCGAAAGCGCTCCATCCTGCCGAGTCCTCCCGCATCCGGCGCCACCACGACGATCTCGCGCTCGAGGCGCTGCGCCACAAAATAGTCCACGAACAGGGAGGTCGCCTCGAGGTGTTCGGTGCGGCAGCGAAACGCGTTCTGGAAAGCCGCCAGGTTGTGCACGTCGATCGTGACGACCACGTCGGTGCCCACCGCTTCGAACAGCCCGGCAACGTAGCGCGTCGTGACGGGATCGCGCGCCTTGGTCTTGCGGTCCTTGCGTGCGTAGGCCAGGTAGGGCACGAGCGCGGTGACCCGCGCCGCGGCCGCATCCTTGAGCGCGCCGATGAAAAACAGCAGGCGGCACAATTTTTCGTCGGCGCTGTGGCGCCGGTCGCCGTAGAGGGCATGAAGCACGTACACATCCCGGCCGCGCACGCTCTCCAGCGGCCGTGTCTTGTGCTCGCCGTCTTCGAATTCGCGCTCTTCATGCGCACTCAGGGCAAGGCCGATCCCATGCCCGACCCGTTCGGCGAATGCCCGGCTGCCTTCGAGCGCAAACAGCAGCGGCGCCGGGTCGCCTGCGGAGAAGCTGGCTGCGGAGGGTGGCGCCATCTGATCGTCCACTCAAGCGGTCGAAGCTGCGAGCCCGCTACCCGCTTTGGCGCTGCCCGGCCGGCACGACCAGGTGCAGGGGTTTGCCTTTGGCGCCGCGCCCGAGAAGCGCGGTACCCGATGTTGACCGCCCGTCGAATTTCCCACGGATGTGATAGCGCCCGCCCTTGGGCACATTCACCAGCATGATCGGTCCGTCGCAGGTGGTGTTCAACAGCGAACGACCGCGGGTGTCGGCGATATCGACCTCGACGTCGCTCAGGTAGTCTCCCTGCCTGGTTGCAAAGGTCACCATCAGATCGTACTTGCGTGCGGCCCGCTTCATCCTTTCGGCCTCGTCGCTACCGACCCCGCCGCAGACATAGGTGATGCCGTTCCGGGTATTTGCCTGGGGCAGTTCGCCCGTTTCTCCCGGGTTCGCTTGCTGGGCATGCGCGCCTGAAACCGAGCACATCAGGCTCACCAGGGCAGCGGAAATGTACCTGTGGTTCATGGCCAATCTCCCAAAAATCCGAGCGTATCGACGACCCAGCGCTCATCGCTCGCCTGGCTGTCGTTCCGGATGCTTATACGATGAACGACTACATGCACAAGTTTAGAATCTGGCCGTCGGATTTCAAGCAGGCTGTCATGCGACAAGCCTGCAAGACTGGCCGCCACACTGGTAATGAAGCCGGCGGCCATTCCGGTTACACTCGGCGCATAGCGCGGGCCGGCCGCCACGGCCAGGCCCGGCGGACCTGGGAGCGGACATGAAAAAACTGCTTGTACCATGCGACGGTTCGGAAAGCGCATTGCGCGCTGTCCGCCATGCCGCCGCCGAGGCCGCACTCGCGGGGCCGGCGGCGGAAATCCACCTGCTGCACGTGATCGAACCGATGACGCCGGTAACGCTGTCCGAGGCATTCTCGGCGCGGCGGCTCGACGAGCGCTTCCCGCCGCAGGCAGCGCAGGCCCTGGAGCCGGCCATCGCCATCCTGGCGCAGGCCGGTGCCAGGTATTCGCTCCATTGCCTCTTCGGCGAGCCTGCGGAGCAGATCGCCGCCCATGCGCGCGACGCCGGCTGCGACGCCATCATCATGGGTACACGCGGCAGGGGCGCCTTTGCCAGGCTCGTCATCGGCTCGGTCGCCACCCAGGTGGTGAAGCTGGTCGACATTCCGGTGACGCTGGTGAAGTAGAAGAGCTCAGGCCCGAATCATCCGCATGCGGTTCGATTTGATTCAGGTCAAAGATTACGGACCTGGATTCGATCTACATTGTCATTGGTGGCCACCTTTCCGTCACGCGGATCGGGCTGCGCGCACTGTGGAGCCAGACCGGATTGAAAACACACGCGCACCACGCGCAAGGCACTCCTTCCACGGCAGCGGCGCCGACCGCGCAGCGCGCCACGCAGGATGCCGCGCGCGGCATGGACACGGACACGTCCGCGCTGGCCGCAGCGGCTGCGCCGGCGACGATCTACACCTGCCCGATGCACCCCGAGATACGGCAAGACCATCCTGGGAACTGCCCCAAATGCGGCATGACGCTCGAGCCGCTCGTTCCCGCCCTCGAGGAGGAAGACAGCGCGGAACTGAACGACTTCAAGCGCCGCTTCTGGGTCACCCTGCCCCTGACGGTCGCCGTTGCCGTGCTGGCGATGGCCGGCCACCGCCTCGGCCTGCTGGCACCGCGCACCCAGGCATGGGTCGAACTGGCACTCTCGCTGCCGGTCGTGCTGTGGGCCGGCTGGCCGTTCTTCGTGCGCGGGGCCCGCTCCGTGGCCGCGCGCAGCCCGAACATGTGGACCCTGATTGCGCTCGGTACCGGCGCCGCTTTCGTCTACAGCGTCGCGGCCACGGCGGCCCCCGGATGGTTTCCGGCCTCCTTCCAGTCAATGGGTCGCATCGGCGTCTACTACGAGGCGGCCGCCGTCATCATCTCGCTCACCCTGCTGGGCCAGCTGCTGGAACTGAAGGCGCGCTCGCGCACCTCGGCGGCGATCAAATCCCTGCTCGGGCTGGCCCCGCGGACGGCGCGCCGCATTCTGCCCGGCGGGGCTGAAGAAGACGTGCCGCTGGCGCATGTCCACGTTGGCGACCTGCTGCGCATCCGCCCCGGCGAGAAGGTGCCGGTCGACGGCCTGGTGGTCGAGGGCAGCAGCGCCGTCGACGAATCGATGCTGACCGGCGAACCCATCCCCGTCTCGAAGCGCCCGAACGACAGGGTCATCGGCGCCACGCTCAATACGGCCGGCGCCCTGACCATGCGTGCGGAAAAGGTCGGGGCGCAGACCATGCTGGCGCAAATCGTCCAGATGGTCGCGGCCGCACAGCGCTCGAAGGCCCCGATGCAGCGCATGGCCGATCGCGTGGCCGGCTATTTCGTGCTGGGCGTCGTCGCCATTGCCGTGCTTACCTTCTTCGCCTGGGGCTTCTTTGGCCCGGCACCGGGCTGGCTATTCGGCCTGATCAACGCGGTCGCCGTGCTCATCATCGCCTGCCCCTGCGCGCTGGGACTGGCCACGCCGATGTCGATCATGGTGGCGAGCGGAAAGGCTGCCACCCAGGGCGTGCTGTTTCGCGATGCCGCCGCGATCGAGAAGTTTCGCGAGGTCGACACGCTGATCGTCGACAAGACCGGGACGCTGACCGAAGGCAAGCCGGCTTTCGAGCGGGCGGTCGCCGCACCCGGCTTCAGCGAGGACGAGCTACTGCGCCTGGCCGCCAGCCTGGATCAGGGCAGCGAGCACCCGCTGGCCGATGCCATCGTGCGCACCGCCCGCGAGCGCCGGCTCGCACTGGGCAAGCCGGACCAGTTCGAATCGGCCAGCGGCATCGGCGTGCGCGGCAGCGTCGAAGGCCGCCGGCTGGCGCTCGGCAACACGGCCCTGATGACCCTGGCCGGGGTCGATACCGCTTCCCTGCGTCCGGAAGCCGAGGCGCTGCGCGCCGAGGGCGCCAGCGTCATGCACCTGTCCGTGGACGGCGTGCTGGCCGGGCTGCTGGCCGTGTCCGACCCGGTCAAGCCGAGCACGCGCGAGGCGCTCGACACCTTGCGGCGCGCCGGGATGCGCGTCGTCATGGCCACCGGCGACGGCCTTACGACGGCGCGCGCGGTAGGGCGGCGCCTCGGCATCGACGAAGTGATCGGCGAAGTCAAACCAGCCGACAAGCTGGCCCTGGTCGAGAAGCTGCAGCAGGAAGGCCGCACGGTGGCGATGGCCGGCGATGGCATCAACGACGCGCCCGCGCTGGCCAGGGCCGACGTCGGGGTGGCAATGGGTACCGGGACCGATGTTGCCATGAACAGCGCGCAGGTAACGCTGGTCAAAGGCGATTTACGGGGAATTGCCACGGCGCGCCTGATCTCGGAGCGCACCGTGCGCAACATGAAACAGAACCTGCTGTTCGCCCTGCTCTACAACGCGCTGGGCATTCCGGTCGCCGCCGGCGTGCTGTACCCGGCCACCGGCTGGCTGCTCTCGCCGATGCTCGCCGCACTGGCGATGAGCCTGAGTTCGGCGTCGGTGATCGGCAACGCGCTGCGGCTCAGGTAGACAGCCCCCGCACCACGGATGACGCGACCGGCGGCGCACGCCGGAAAACACGAAACGGAGAAGATCATGTCGACAGCCCTACACCGAACAATCCACCGCACGGCGGCGCTCCTGGCAAGCCTGGCACTGGTTGCCTGCACCACGCCCGGCGGCAGCGGCGGCCATGCCGGCCATCATCCCGACCGGGCGGCACAGGGGACTGCGCAGGGCGGCGGCGCCGGCACCGGCGGGCAGGCAGGCGCGGCGACCATGTCCGGCGCGCCTTCCGGCCAGATGCAACCGGGACAGATGGACATGCGCGCGATGTGCGCCATGCACCGCGATATGCAGAAGATGCCGCCCGAACAGCGCCAGGGAATGATGGATGAAAAGATGAAGGGAATGACCCCCGAGATGCGTCAGCATCATATGGACATGATGCAGCACGAATGCCGGTGACGCAAAGAACGCAGGACGCCCGCCCGCGCACGTAACCGGTGCAGCGCGAACAGGCCCAGGGCCGTTGCCAGCATGGGAAGCCGTGGCAGTTCGGGCACCGGTGGAACGGCCTCGAGCAGCATGGTGCCGTAGCAAAACACCCCGGCCCGATCGCAGGACCTGGCCAGGATCTGCCCCTCGTTGTTGATGTCGCTGGCCGCCGTCAGCAGCAGGTCCGCCGCGGGATCGACGAAGCGGTTCAGGTCCACCAGCTGGCCGCCGGCGTAGAGGAAGGCGCGGTTGTCCATGCTGCCGACCACCTGGCCCAGGTCGTTGAGGTCGAGCGCGGTGGCGTTCGCGGCCAGCGGGGTCAGGTCGGTCATGGTCTTGCCGTCGTAGAGCCAGGCGTGCAGGCGGCCGTCGGCCGTGCTGCCGTAGCCGCTCACCCAGCCGGCCTCGTTGAGCGCGCCGCCGAGGACGTGCGCGCCGCCCAGCGTCGGCAGGTCGCTGAACTCTCCGGCGCGGTACACGGCCGTGCGGCTGCCCTGCCCCTGCGGTGCATACTCGACCAGGATATCGCCCGACTCGTTGATCTCGCCGGCGACGCTGTTGGGCGGCCCGAAGACCTCGGCGCGCCCGCTCCTGATCACCATGGCGCGCTCGCCCGGCGCCTGGCCGGTGACGTCGCCGCGGTCGTTCAGCGCAGCGGCCCGCTCGATGCCGTAGACCCTGCTCAGGTCGTGCATGCGGCCGGACGAATAAAAGAAGGCGTGCATGGCGCCCTCGGCCGTGGTCGAGGCGCCGACGGCTTCGCCCTTGTTGTTGAGTGCGGCAATCCTGCTGATACTGCCGCCGAGGCTGCCGATATTCTCCGGCTCGGGGCCGCCGCCGATGCTCGCCAGCTCAAACGGAATTTCGGGTCCGAAGTTGTTCACGGCGTATTGCCCTGCGTCGTACAGGGAAAACGCCAAGGAATATCTCCCGCTGACCGGCGTCGCGGACAGCCAGGCAGGCGCGGCGCCTGCGGCCACGGATTGCAGGCCCAGCACCGCTGCCATCGAGAGCATTGCCCACAGCGGTTTCATGATCTCGCCCCCTGCGGCGCCACCTGCGGCATGCGCCGATCGACAGGCTACCGATTCTGGCACGTCGCGGCGGCAGGTCCGGTAGACCGGCGTCGCGGGCCATCGCGTGTTTGATTTGCATCAACGATGTGACAGGTCTTGGCGTCCAATGCACATGCGGCTCGAAAAAGCCAACTCTGCGGATCGACCGGACTATAATTACTGACTCGAACATCCTTCGTCACCCCGATGAGCCAAGGCAATCCATCCCCAGCCACGGTACCGATCAGCCTCGGTGCCATCAAGGCCAGCTGCAGCGCATGCAGCATGCACCAGCTGTGCCTGCCGATGGGGCTGGAAGAAGCGGACATCAACCGGCTCGACCAGATCATTGGCCGGCGCCGGCGCCTGGTGCGCGACGAGCGCCTGTATGCCATGGGAGAGCCCTTTCGCAACCTGTACGCGGTGCGCTACGGCCACTTCAAGACCTACCAGGTCAACGCGTCGGGCGAACAGCAGATTACCGGTTTCCAGATGGCGGGCGAACTGCTCGGCATGGACGCCATCAGCGGCGACCGCCACCACTGCGACGCCGTCGCACTCGACGACGGCGAAGTGTGCGAGATCCCCTTCGCGCGCCTGGAAGAATTGTTCGGCGAGGTCCCGGCGCTGCTGCGCCATTTCCACCGCATCATGAGCCAGGAGATCACGCGCGAACAGAACGTGATGCTCCTGCTGGGTAACATGCGGGCCGAGCAGCGCTTCGCGGTCTTCCTGGTCAACCTGTCGGCGCGTTATGCCGCGCGCGGCTATTCGCCGACCAGCTTCGGCTTGCGGATGTCGCGCGAGGATATCGGCAACTACCTCGGGCTGACCATCGAGAGCGTCAGCCGCCTGCTGTCGCGTTTCAAGAAGCAGGGCTGGATCGAGGTCGACAAGCGCGAAGTGCGCCTGCTCGAGCCGGCCCGGCTGAAGGCCATCGCCGCCGGCACCGAACAGTGCAGCCCGATGGCCTGAGTTGCGCAAACGCATTTTTCTACCCGTTCGCCCTTGCCTCGCTCCATGTCGTCACGGCATCGGGTCGGCAACGATGTCGAGCCGGTCCATCGATGCCGGGCTCCAGCCGCGCGCCAGGCGCCACGCGCGCCCTTCGTCCTCGACGGCAACGCGCCAGTGCGTCATCTCCAGCGCCGGCAACCGGACCACGGCAAGGCCACGCGCATCCGGCCGGGCGACGAGTACCAGGTCTTTGCGGGGCAGCGTCGGATGCGCCAGCAAGATCCGGAAAGGCGCGCGCATCGGGCGGCCGAAGCTCTCCAGCCGGCCCATGAGCACGCCGCCCCCGGCATCGTAGTGCGCGGTAAAAGCCAGTTTCAGCGCCGTCGCCGCGCGGTCGCGCCGCAGGTCCTGGTTGATCGCCTTGCCGCGCTTGTAGTAGTCGTCCACGACCACCGCGTCCGGCTGCCTGAGCGCGAGCAGGACCGTCACCGCGGTGGCGAGCATCACGGCGACCGGGCCGAGCATGATGAACCAGGGCCAGCGATGGCGGTACCAGGGCGCCACGGCAGGCTGGGGGAACAGGGGTGAAGGGATCGGCATGGTGGGTTCCTAACGCGGTACGATGAAAGCGGCCTCTTCGCGCACGGCAACTGCTGCGTCGTCGAGCGCGCGGATGGTAAATGCGATCCGGTGCGACCCGGGCTCCGTTCCCGGCGGGATGCGCACCCGCAGCGGCAGCGCGCGCGTACTGGCGCCGTCGAGTGCGACGACCGCCTGGTCCGCGATGACCGCCCCGGGCAAGCCTTCGACCAGCAGGTGCAGCCGGCGCGGCGTTTCGCTGGTATTCATCAGCTGCAGGCGGTAGACATTCTCGATCCAGCCCTGTTCCACTTCGCGCCCCATCGATCCGCGGTCGCGGATCACGTCGACCTTGAGCGGCACCCGCAAGGCCAGCGACGCCGTCATCGCCGCCAGCAGCAGCGCCAGCACGGCCGTGTAGGCCAGCACGCGCGGGCGCAGCAGGCGCCGCCTCACCTGCTGCGGCCCCCATCCCTGCGCCAGGGCGTTCTCGGTGGCATAGCGGATCAGGCCGGCCGGCTTGCCGATTTTGTTCATCACGCCATTGCAGGCGTCGACACAGGCAGCGCAGCCGATGCATTCGTACTGCAGGCCGCGGCGGATGTCGATGCCGGTCGGGCAGACCTGGACACACAGGGTGCAGTCGATGCAGTCGCCCGCGCCTGCCTGCGCCGTGCCGCCAAGCGGCGCGCGCGGTTCGCCACGGCCGCGGTCATAGGTCACGATCAGGGTGTCCTTGTCGAACATGGCGCTCTGGAAGCGCGCATACGGGCACATGTACTTGCAGACCTGTTCGCGCATCCAGCCGGCGTTGCCGTAGGTGGCGAAGCCATAGAACAGCACCCAGAACGCTTCCCAGGGACCGAGCTTCCAGGCGAGGATCTCGCCCATCAGCGAGCGCACCGGCGTGAAATAGCCGACAAAGGTAAAACCCGTCCACAGCGCCACCAGCAGCCAGGCGGCGTGCTTGGATGTTTTCTTCGCGATTTTTTCGAGGTTCCATTGTTGGCGGTCGAGGCGGATGCGGGCACTGCGCGCGCCCTCGATCCTGCGCTCGATCCAGAGGAAGAGCTCCGTGTACACGGTCTGCGGGCAGGCGAATCCGCACCAGACCCGCCCCGCCACTGTCGTGACCAGGAACAGCCCGTAGGCGCAGACGATCAGCAGGCCGGCAAGATAGATGAAGTCCTGAGGCCACAGTACCAGGCCGAACAGGTGGAACTTGCGCGCGCCAAGGTCGAACAGCACCGCCTGGCGGCCGTTGTAGCCTATCCATGGCAGGCCGTAGAACAGCAGCTGGGTCAGCCAGACGCAGACCCAGCGCAGCGTCGCATAGCGGCCCTTTGCTTCGCGCGGGTAGATTTCCTCGCGCGGCGCGTACATCCTGACGACCGCTTCCCCGGGCGCGCTCATTTGGCAGCGACCGCGGGTGCTTCGGCCGGCGCACCGGCCGGATTCGACAGGCTCCAGACATAGGCGGCCAGCACATGCACCTTGGCCTCGCCCAGGAACTCGCCGAAGGCCGGCATGGTGTTGGTGCGGCCCTTGCGGATCGTCTCCATCACCGTCTCCGCGCTGGCGCCGTAGAGCCAGGTCTTGTCGGCCAGGTTGGGCGCGCCCAGCGCCTGGTTGCCGGTGCCGGCGGCGCCGTGGCAGGCGATGCAGGCGGCGTACCTGGGCTTGCCGAACACGACCTTGACCGGGTCGGCCGTCAGGCCCGACAGGTTGCGCACGTAATGCGCGAGCGCCTCGACGTCCTTGTCGGAACCGACCGCCGCCCCCATCGGCGGCATTTGGCCGATGCGCCCGCCCATGATGCTGGCCTTGATCGTGTCGGGCGCGCCGCCGTGCAGCCAGTCGCCGTCGGTCAGGTTCGGATAGCCCTTGTTGCCGCGCGCATCCGAACCATGGCATTGGGCGCAGTAGTTCAGGAACATGCGCTCGCCGATCGCGCGCGCCTGCGGGTCGGCGGCGACCGCCTTGATGTCCCGGCCGGCGTAGCGCGCGAACAGGGGTCCGAAATCCTGGTCGGCCTGTTTCAGTTCGGCCTTGTACTCGCCTGCCGAATGCCAGCCGAGCTTGCCCGCATAACTGCCCAGGCCAGGGTAGAGCACCAGGTAGGCGACGGCGAAGACGATGGTCAGGTAGAACAGCCACATCCACCAGCGCGGCATCGGCGTGTTCAGTTCGGCCAGGTCCTCGTCCCACACGTGGCCCGTGGTTTCCTGCGGCTGGCCATCGGCGTCGAGCCTGACGCGGTGGATCGACTGCGACCATAGCAGGATGGCGCAGCCGGCGATCGACAGCAGCGTGATGAGGACGATGTACCAGTCCCAGAAGCCGCTCGTGAAATCAGCCATGGTCCGCCTCCTCGTCGGCGAAGGGCAAGGCGGCGGCCGCCTCGAAGTCGGCGCTGCGGCGCAGCAGGAAGGTCCAGAGCAGGATGCCCATGAAAGCGGCAAACGAGAGCACGGTCATCACGCTGCTGGCGCGGTCGAAAATGGTGTCGATGGACATATCAGTTCCTTGTCTTGATCTGGGTGCCGAGGCCCTGCAGGTAGGCGATGAGCGCGTCCTGCTCGGTCTTGCCCGCCAGCTCGGCCGGCGCGTTCCTGACCTCCTGCTCGCTGTAGGGCACGGCGAGCGCCTGCATGGCGCGCATCTTCGGCACGATCGTGGCCGGATCGAGCCTGGTGGTGGCCAGCCACGGGTAGCCGGGCATGTTCGATTCCGGCACCAGGTCGCGCGGGTTGTCGAGGTGGGTACGGTGCCATTCGTCGCTGTAGCGCCCGCCCACACGCGCCAGGTCAGGCCCGGTGCGCTTGCTGCCCCACTGGAAGGGGTGGTCGTAGACGAACTCGCCGGCGACCGAATAGTGGCCGTAGCGCTCGGTCTCGGCACGCAGGGGCCGGATCATCTGCGAGTGGCAGTTGTAGCAGCCCTCGCGGATGTAGACGTCGCGCCCGGCCAGCCGCAGCGGCGAATACGGCCTCAGTCCAGCCACCGGCTCGGTGGTCGACTTCTGGAAGAACAGCGGCACGATCTCGACCAGGCCGCCGACGGAGATCACCAGCAGTACCAGCCCGATCAGCAGCCAGGGGTTCTTTTCGATCCATTCATGGGTAAAGTTTTTCATTTGTCCGGTCCTTCGATGTCAGGCGTGCGTCGGCACAGGGGTGGCGCCCGCGTTGGCGGCATGCGGCTGGCGTGGCGCTGGGATCGGCGGATCGACGCTCACCGTGCCGGCCAGCGTCTTCCAGGTATTGAAGGCCATGATCGCCATGCCCGAAAGGTAGAGCAGCCCACCCGTGAAGCGGATCACGTAATAGGGATAGGTCGCCTTCACGCTTTCGGCGAAGGTATAGGTCAGGGTGCCGTCGGCATTCACTGCGCGCCACATCAGGCCCTGCATCACGCCGGCGATCCACATCGACGCGATGTAGAGGACGATGCCGATGGTGGCGACCCAGAAGTGGGTCTCGACCAGCACCAGGCTGGCCATCTGCTTCTTGCCCGCCAGCCGCGGGAGCAGGTAATAGATCGATCCCATCGTGATGAAGCCGACCCAGCCCAGGGCGCCGGCGTGCACGTGGGCGACGGTCCAGTCGGTGTAGTGCGACAGCGAATTGATGGTCTTGATCGACATCATCGGCCCCTCGAAGGTGGCCATGCCATAGAACGACAGCGAGACGATCAGGAACTTCAGGATCGGGTCCGAGCGCAGCTTGTGCCAGGCGCCGGAGAGCGTCATCACGCCATTGATCATGCCGCCCCAGGACGGCGCCAGCAGGATCAGCGAAAAAACCATGCCCAGCGACTGGGTCCAGTCGGGCAGCGCCGTGTAGTGCAGGTGGTGGGGGCCGGCCCACATGTAGGTGAAGATCAGGGCCCAGAAGTGCACGATCGACAGGCGGTACGAATACACCGGGCGCTCGGCCTGCTTCGGAATGAAGTAATACACCATGCCCAGGTAGCCGGCGGTGAGGATGAAGCCGACTGCGTTGTGGCCGTACCACCACTGGATCATGGCGTCCTGCACGCCCGCGTACACGGGGTAGGACTTGAAGGCGGAGACCGGGATCACCGCGCCGTTCACCACGTGCAGCACGGCCACGGCGATGATGTAGGCGCCGAAGAACCAGTTCGCGACGTAGATGTGCTGGACCTTGCGCTTGACGATGGTGCCGAAGAAGACCACTGCGTAGGCAAGCCAGACGACGGTGATCAGGATCGCGATCGGCCATTCGAGCTCGGCGTATTCCTTGCCGCGGGTGAAACCCATCGGCAGCGTGATGGCGGCCGCCACCAGCACCGCCTGCCAGGCCCAGAAGGTAAAGGCGGCAAGCCTGTCGGAAAACAGCCTGACCTGGCAGGTCCGCTGCACCACGTAGTACGAAGTGGCGAACAGGCCGCAAATGCCGAAGGCGAAAATGACGGCATTCGTGTGCAGCGGACGCAGGCGGCCGTAGGACAGCCAGGCGATGTCGAAATTGAGCGCGGGCCAGGCCAGCTGGGCCGCGATGAAGACGCCGGCGGCCATGCCGATCACGCCCCAGACGACGGTGGCGACGGCGAACTGGCGCACGACTTTGTAGTTATAGTTCAGACTGCTTTCCACGATGTTCTCCTGATGGGATTCCTTTAGTTGACAGCAGGAGAGTAGTTTTCTGAACTTTAAAAATCCTTGATGTGAATCAAAATGTTCAACAACGCGGCAATTCAGCCGCCGGCGCTGTCGTCGTCGTGCAGGATGCGCAGGCCCGGTCCCTCAAGGTCCTCGAACTGGCCGCTGTGCGCGGCGCCGAAAAAGATCCAGGCCGCCAGCGCGACCAGCATCAGGCTCAGGGGAATGAGGAGGTACAAGGCTTCCATGGCTAGGTCCTCAGGCGCAGCGCGTTGAGCACGACGATGGCGGAACTGGCGGCCATCCCGATGCTCGCTGCCCAGGGCTCGAGCAGGCCGGTGGCCGCGGCGGGAATCGCGACCAGGTTGTAGGCGCTGGCCCAGGCCAGGTTCTGGCGGATGATGCGCAGGCTGTGGCGCGCCGTGTCGGCCGCCGCCTGCAGCGGCGCCAGGCTGTCCCCGAGCAGGATGGCGTCGGCGTGCAGCTGGGCCAGCGCGGCGCCGCCGCCCATGGCAAACGAGACGTCGGCGCCGCGCAAGACGGCGGCGTCGTTGATGCCGTCGCCCACCATCGCCACCACCGCCCCGCCCTCCTGCAGGCGCCGCACGTAATCGAGCTTTTGTTCGGGTAGCCGGGCGCCGGCGGCATGCCGGATGCCGAGCCGGGCGGCGACGGCCGCTACGGCGCCGGCCTCGTCACCGCTCAGGAGCACCACGGTCTTGCCGTGGGCCTCCAGGCGGCGCACCAGCGCGCCCGCTTCCGGCCGCACGGTGTCCGCGATGTCGAAGCGCGCCAGCCAGCTGCCCTCGCGGCCGAGCCAGACGGCGCTGCCCTCCGCCGCGGCCAGCCACGGCGGCGCGCAGCCCGCCAGCACCGCCACGAAGGCGGCGCTGCCGAGCCGGTAGCGCTGTCCGTCGACCAGGCCTTCGATGCCTTGCCCGGCCGTGTGATGCAGCGCGCGCGCCTGCCGGGGCGGCGCTGCCTGCGCGGCCGCGCGGATCGCCTGCGCCAGCGGATGGGCGCTGCCCTCTTCCAGCGCCGCCGCCGTTGCCAGCGCGGCGGGCGCGGCCGCCGCCCCGAACACCTGTGTGGCCCGAACCTGCGGCCGCCCCAGGGTCAGGGTGCCGGTCTTGTCGAACACGACATGGGTGGCGCGCTCGAAGGTTTCGAGCGTGTGCGCTCCGAGGGCCAGCACGCCGCGCCGCAGCAAGCTGTCGGTTGCGGCCGCCAGTGCCGTCGGCGTGGCCAGCGACAGCGCGCATGGACAGGTCACGACCAGCACCGCGATCGCGGCCGGCCAGGCCCGGGCCGGATCCACGGCATGCCAAGCCGCGAAAACCAGCACGGTCAGCACCAGCAGGGCTGCCACCGACCAGGCCGCGACCCGGTCGGCCCACAGGGCGAGCTGCGGCTTGCCCTGGCCCGCGCGTTCGGCCAGGCGCACCAGCATGGCGAGCGTGCTGTCGCGCGCCGCCGCGCCGACCCGCAGCACGATCGCCTGGGCCACGTTGACCGCGCCGCCGGGCAGGCTGTCGCCCGGTCCCACGGGCCGCGTGCGGCTCTCTCCGGTGAGCAGCGCCAGGTCGGCCTCGGTCTCGCCTTCGACGATCACGCCGTCGGCCGGCACCGCCTGGCCCGGCGCCACCAGCACCATGTCGCCCGGCTGCAGCGTGGCGGCGGGCACCAGCTCGGCCGCGCGCGTGGCGGGATAGCCGCCCATGCGCTGCGCCGCTGCAGGCAAGCCCGCCTGCAGCGACTCCAGGGCACCGGCCGCGCGCCGGCGCGCCGTCAGTTCCAGGTAGCGGCTGGCCAGCAGCAGGAAGACGAACATCGTGACCGAATCGAAATAGACCTCGCCTTGTCCGCGCACCAGGGCGGCGGTGCTGCCGGCAAAGGCGGCGCCGATTCCAAGCGCGACCGGCACGTCCATCCCGGGCAGGCCGCGGCGCAGGTCGCGCCAGGCGCCGAGGAAAAAGGGCTGGGCCGAATACAGCACTGCAGGCAGGGTCAGCAGCAGCGAAGCCCAGCCCATCAGCGCCGCCATGTCGGCGTCCATCGTGCCGTCGTCCGCCAGGTAGACGGGAACGGCGTACATCATGACCTGCATCATCGCCAGGCCGGCGACGAAAAGCTGGCGAAACAGCGTGCGGCGGGCCCGTTCCAGCTGCTCGCCGTGGCGCTGCGCGTCATAGGGGTAGGCCGCGTAGCCGAGCGCGCGCAGCGCGCGCACGATGGTGCTGGCCTTGCAGAGGTCCGGATTCCAGCGCACCCGGAGGCGCTCGGTACTGACGTTGAGCGTTGCTTCGACGACGCCCGGCAGTGCCTGGATGCGGCGTTCGATCAGCCAGACGCAGGCCGCGCAGCGCATGCCCTCGACCGTGAAACTGCCTTCGCCCGGATTGCCGGCCGCGTCGACCAGGTCCAGTTCCGGCGCATCGCCGCCGGCGACGGTGCCGCCGTAGCTGGTCCGGGTCGCGTAATAGCCTGCGCAGCCGGCATCGACGATCGCCTCGGCCGCGGCCGCGCAGCCGGGACAGCACATCGGACGGCTGATGCCTCCGATGGCTGCCGACCAGCGCTGGACGGCGAGCGCCTGGCCGCAATGGAAGCAGGCTTCCCCGGCGCCGGCGTCGTCCCTCATGGCGCCATCCCCGGCGTCAGGCACAGCGTCCCCAGCCAGCTGGCCGGCAGGCCGCCCGCCGCGCGCGCGAGGCCAGCCAGGCCGAAGGCGAGCACGGTCGCGCCGCAGGCAAGGCGCACGGCGCGCAGGCGCAGCCAGCCGCGCAGGCGCGCCCCGGCCAGGCCGAGCGCCAGCATCATCGGCAGCGTGCCGAACCCGAAGGCCAGCATCACCAGCGCACCGGAAGCAGCGGAACCGCTCAGCATCGCCGTCACCAGCACGCTGTAGACCATCGCACAGGGGAGCCAGCCCCATAGTGCGCCCGCGGCGAGCATCCGGCCCGGCGTGTCGGGCGGGCCGATGCGCGCGATAAGCGGACGCACATGCCGCCACAGCAGCTGCCCGCCGCGTTCGATCCGGGCGATGCCGGCCCACGCGCCCATCAGGTGCAGGCCGAGTGCCGCCAGCAGCAGGTTGGCCGCGACATAGGCGAATCCCTGCAGCACAGGCAAGGCGGCCAGGTGCGACGCGCCCTGGGCCAGCGCGCCGGCGAGCGCGCCGGCCGCCGCGTAGCTGGCGATGCGCCCGGCATTGTAGGCGGCAGCCTGCAGGCCCGCCGGCGCCGCCGCGACCGTGCGCAAGGGGATGACGATGCCTCTCCTGCGAACGCGCGTCGGCGCCAGCGACAAGGCGCCGACGATCCCGCCGCACATCCCGGCGCAGTGGACGCTGCCGAGCAGCCCTACCAGGAACACGGGAACCAGGCTCACGCTCATCGTCATGCCGTGCGCGAGTAGCGTGGCGCGGCGCCCGGCGCCGCCAGGTAGCGGTCGAACACCATGCAGACGTTGCGGATCAGGAGCCGCCCGCGCATCGTCACCGTGATCCATTCGCCGTCGAGCGTGACCAGGCCGTCCGTTTCGAGTTGGCGCAGCTGTGCCAGCTCGGGCGCAAAATAGTCAACGAAACAGATCGGGAACGCCTGCTCGATCACCGCCACCGACAGCTCGAACTGGCACATGAGCTTTCCGATGACGGTGCGGCGCAGGATGTCGTCCATGCCGAGCGCCACCCCGCGCACGACCGGCAACTCGTTGTTGTCGAGTGCCTCGTAATAGGCGTCGAGCGTCTTCGCATTCTGGCTGTAGGTGGCGCCGACGGCGCCGATGGCCGACACCCCGCAGGCGATGAGGTCGCTGTCGGCATGCGTCGAATAGCCCTGGAAATTGCGGTGCAGGCGGCCCTGGCGCTGGGCGACGGCCAGGTCGTCGCCGGGTTTGGCGAAATGGTCCATGCCGATGTACACATAGCCAGCGCCGGTCAGGCGCTCGATGCACAGGGCCAGCATGGCCAGCTTCTCGGCGCTGGCGGGCATGTCCGCCTCCTGTATGCGGCGCTGCGGCTTGAACAGGTGCGGCAGGTGGGCATAGTGATAGAGCGCGATGCGGTCGGGACTGGCGTCGATCACCTTGTCGATGGTGGCCGCGATGGTGGACAGATTCTGTTTCGGCAGGCCGTAGATGAGGTCGATGCTCACCGAGCGGAATTGCGCCTCGCGCGCGGCGGCGATGATGGCGCGCGTCGCCGCTTCCGGCTGCACGCGGTTGACCGCCTGCTGGACGTCTTCGTCGAAATCCTGCACGCCCAGGCTGATGCGGTTGAAACCCTGGCGGCGCAGGCTGTGCACGCGCTCGCGCGAGACGGTGCGCGGATCGACCTCGATCGAATACTCGCCGCTCTCGTCGGGTGCGAACCTGAAGTTGCGGCGCAGGTGGGCCATCAGTTCGCCCATCTGTGCATCCGACAGGTAGGTCGGCGTACCGCCGCCGAAATGCAGCTGCCCGATTTCATTCGCGCCTGCGAACAGCGCGCCCTGGATTGCGATCTCGCGCTTCAGGTAGCCGAGGTAGGTCGCCGCCTTCTCGCGGTTCCTTGTGACGATCTTGTTGCAGGCGCAGTAATAGCAGACGGTATCGCAGAACGGAATGTGCAGGTACAGCGACAAGGGACGCAGCGCGCCCCGGGTCCTGGCCGAGGCAACGGCGTGCAGGTAGTCGCGGTAGGTGAAGCTGTCGTCGAAGCGGTCGGCGGTCGGATAGGAGGTGTAGCGCGGACCGTTTTTGGCGAGACGCGCGACGAATCCGGCGTCGAAGTCGACGCCCGTTGCGAAGGGAACCGGCGCATCGCGCGCCGCGCCGGCAAGAATTGGTTGCTGCGACATCTGGAATACTCCTGCTGCCTGCCGGGCCACGGGGTGCGGCTCGAACTGGGAGGAGTTTATTGATGCGACTAAGCAAAATCCTTGACTTGCATCAAATTTGGCCGCTTCGGCCGCCCTAGCCGAGCAGCAGCCCTCTGAAATATTTTTTCATTTCCGGCCGGCGAACGACAGAATATTTCATGTTTAGCTGGCTGGTGCGAATACCGGCCAGTCCGGCCGTGCCGCGGACAGTGCCCGCAGCCTCAGCGGCAGCCTTGCACGAAGGCCCAGCGCGCTGGGCGCGCGGGTGAAGGCCGCGCTCATCGCGGCGCCGCCAGGGCGAGGCGCGGCGACGCCGCCGGCGCCGTTTCGCTCTCGAGGCGGAACGCGCCCACCAGCCTCACCAGCGTGGCCGCCTGTTCCTGCAGGCTTTCGGTCGCCGCCGCAGCCTGTTCGACCAGGGCCGCGTTCTGCTGGGTCGCATCGTCCATCTGCACGATGGCCTGGTTGACCTGGCCGATGCCGGTGCTTTGTTCGGCGCTGGCGGCGCTGATTTCGCTGACGATGTCCGTCACCCGGCGCACGCTCTCGACCACCTGCTGCATGGTCTGGCCGGCTTCGGCCACCAGCATCGAACCCATGCCGACCTTGTCGACCGAGTCGCCGATCAGGCCCTTGATTTCCTTGGCGGCAGCGGCGCTGCGCTGGGCCAGGTTGCGCACTTCGCTGGCGACCACGGCAAAGCCGCGGCCCTGCTCGCCGGCCCGCGCCGCTTCGACCGCCGCATTCAGGGCCAGGATATTCGTTTGAAACGCAATGCCGTCGATGACGGCGATGATGTCCACCACCTTGCGCGAGGAAGCGTCGATCGAGGCCATGGTCTCGACCACTTGGGCCACCACCTGGCCGCCGCGCACCGCCACCTGCGAAGCCGACGCCGCCATCTGGTTGGCCTGGCGCGCATTGTCGGCGTTCTGGCGCACGGTCGAGGTCAATTCTTCCATCGAGGCGGCCGTCTCTTCCAGCGCGCTGGCTTGCTGCTCGGTGCGCGCCGACAGGTTGGCATTGCCCTGGCGGATTTCGAGGCTGGCCCCGGCAACGCTGTCGGAACTGCCGCGCACGCTGATCAGGACCTCCTGGATCTTCGCGACAAAACTGTTGAAGCCGCGCGCGATGGTGGCCAGTTCATCGTTGCCGCGCACCTCGAGGCGCGCCGACAGGTCGGCATTGCCGCCGGCAAGGCCGGTCATGGTGGCGGCCAGCGCGCGCACCGGGCGCATCAGGCGGAACAGCACGCTGACCATGGCAAAGGCGGCCAGGACCGCGCAGGCGAGCGAGACGAACAGCGAATAGGTCATCAGCTCGCGCGCCGAGGCGGTGGCCACCGCATGCGGGAAGCTGAGCTGGACCGCCCACGGCGCCATTTCAGGATGCGGGCGCAGCGGCTGCAGCAGGCGCACCATGCCTTTGTCGTCGATAAATTGATAGGGCTTGCCCTGGCGGATACTGTCCAGCGCCGCGGCCGGGATATCGTCGGCCTTCTTGCCATTGCGCGCCGCCTCCGGATGGCTGGCGTACAGGCCGCCGTTCGACACCAGCGTCAGCACGCCGCCTTCGATCGGCTTCATGCCGGCCAGGATGTCTGAGAGCTTCGAGACCATGATGTCGCCGGTGGTCGCGCCCTTGAACTTGCCGTCGACCATGACAGGCACGACCAGCGAGGCGATCAGCGCATCCTTGCCGTTGATTGGATACACATAGGGCTCGGAGAGATAAGGCTTGCCGCTGGCCTTCGGGATGTCGTACCAGCTGTCGGTGGCGGGCACGCCCGTGAAGACGATCGGCTCGACGCGGATCGTACCGCCTTCGCCACGCGTCCAGTAGGGCATGAAGCGGCCGGTGTCGTCGTATTCGGGCTTCTTGCCGGCGAACTCGGCGTCCTTTCCGTCGAGTGCGTTCGGTTCCATGGCGATGGCGCTGCCGACCAGGTCGG
This sequence comes from Massilia sp. FBCC-B171, assembly GCF_059134155.1. Lineage (NCBI taxonomy): Bacteria > Pseudomonadati > Pseudomonadota > Betaproteobacteria > Burkholderiales > Oxalobacteraceae > Massilia > Massilia sp. FBCC-B171. The sequence goes on from NZ_CP101443.1 coordinate 3,229,200, forward strand.
GCGCGTGCTGCACAACGGATTTGTTGATGGCGCCGAGCTGGGCACGCGCCAGCGGCTCGCTGCCGGCAATGCTTGCGGCAACCGCATTCGACAGCACGTCGACCGCCTTCAGGTTGCTGCCGATGCGCCCTTCGAGCACGCTGGCCGTTTCGCGTGCGGCCGTCTGCGCCAGGCGCATCGCCGCAGCTTCGGACGCTTCGCTGCCCTTGAAGCCGATGACGCTCGAGGTGATGCCCAGGCTGAGAACGACGAGGACAGTGGCGGTGGTGCAAATGCGCGCATTGAGCGAAAGCGCGAAACGCGCCGGACGTGCGGTGGTGTCGGGAGTGGTCATGGGAGTCTGGGTAGGTTGCGGGTCAGAAGCTGCGGGCCAGGGTCAGCACGAAACTGCCCTTGCCGGGATTGGAATAGGCGATGCGCCCGGCGCTGTCAGGCACGCCGGTCGTATAACGCTCATAGGCATGGGTGGTGCTGAAGGCGCGGGTGTAGGCGCCGGCAAAGCTCCAGCCATCGCCCAGGCTGCGCGTGACGCCCACTTTGAGGTCGCGCCAGTTCCAGTAATCGTTGCCGGCGCCGGCCACCCGGCCTTGGCCCGCATGCAGGTTGAGCGTGGTCGCCTCGTCCAGCGCGAGGTTGGCGCCGCCGTCGAAATAGCCGGTGCCGCGCGCATTGGCGATGCCGAAAAAGTCGCGCGTGAGCGTGTAGTTGTATTTGGCGTAGACGGATTTGTAGCTGATGCCGGCGGAGAGCTCGCCGTAGTCGTAGCTGGTCCGGCTTGCCTGGATGAGCGCTCCCGGGTACTTGTAATAGAGCGCCGTCAGGTTAATGCCAAGCGCGCCAAGCGTACCGCTGTAGCCGCCGTACACATCCCATTCCAGCTTGCCGTTTTCGACATAGCGCTCGCTCACGTTCGACACCCAGCTGCCCGCGCTCCAGCCGCTCGCATGGCTGATGTCGATGCCGGCCTGGGCGGCAGGCTTGCCCCAGGTCTGGCGAAAGCCGCGCGATACGTATTGGGAAGCAATTGCCGCATTGCCGCTCACGTTCCAGGCGGAGGCGCTCTTGCTGATGGTGGGGGTTTGGTCGGCGTACGCGTACGGCAGTGCGAACAGGGCAAGGCAGGCGAGCGGCAGGCGCCGTCGGGTAGGGATCGTCATGGGTGGCGGTAGGGCGCAGGGCGCCGCGGTGAGAGGCAAAAGATTCTGTAGGGCAAATTTCCTACAGGAATTCTATTCGCATCAGTCCGCTGAACCGCCAAACCATGCCGGGATTTACATTATATTTTTGTGCGCTGCATCATCGGTACAACACTGGTGTCAGGAAGACATTTGAGAATAATAATGCCGCCCGGACAACACCAGTGCGGAATAGGAGAGCCTGCAACAGGCGGCCCCTGCAGCTAACTGCCCTGGTAGACCAGGACCGCGCAGGCAGCCGCGCCGACCACGAGCAAGCCGTACAGGAAATAGCGCATGGCGACGGCCAGGCCAGTCACCGCCTTGTCGGCATCCTTGCTGAGCATGCCGCGCTTGCGGCCGGAATTCATCAGCATCGCAATGAAGACGAAGCTGGCGAACAGGATCAGGACAAATTTCATGGCCGAGCGATCAGGTGCGGGCCAGCACCAGGCTCAGGGCCACGATCGCCAGCACCCCGGCCGCCGCGGCGGTAAAGCCGATCAGGGTCAGGCGCTCGCGCGCGGCCTGCAGTTTCGCCACGAGCTGGCTGTTCTGGTCGGCCAGCTCGGCAATGAGCTTCGAGGCGTCGCGCATCTGGCCCTGCAGGCGCGTGATCGCAATGTCCTGCTGCTCCACCTGGGCCGCGATCAGCGCCATCCCGTCGTCGACCGGCATGTGGGCCACAGCTTCGTCGAGCTCGGTATTCGGCAGGTCGATGCCCTTGCGGCCGACCGTGTCCCACAGCCTGCGCGCGCTATTCGCCACCTGGGGCGCGGCCGAGATGACCTCGCTCCACGGAACGGACTTCAATACTTTCAGCCATGCTCCTGCCATGTTTGCACCCTCCTATACTTGTCGTTTATGCAGCATAACACCAGCGCCGCCCTGCCCCGCCTGCCGGGCGGCGCCAATCGTGCGGCGCGCGCATTGCAGTACCATGGTTCCATGTGTGGACGATTTGACCAAAGCCAAACGGCGAGATTCTATGCGAATGTCTTCGGCTGGGCCGATGCCGTGTTCGACAGCGAATCGACGCCAGCCTATAACGTGCCGCCCGGGACGTATCGCCCCGTCATGCACATCCAGGATGGCGAGCGCCGCATCGACGACGTATTTTGGAGTTATCGGGCTAAATGGGCGGAGGGCAAGCTTCCGATTTCCATCAATGCCCGCCTCGACAAGCTGAGCAACCGCTACTGGAGCCGCCTGCTGAAGAACGGCCGCGCGATCGTGCCGGCCGACGGCTGGTACGAGTGGACCGGCGAAAAGGGGAAGAAGCAGCCCTGGCATATCCACCGCAAGGACCGTGCGCCGCTGTTCATGCTGGCGCTGGCGAACTTCGGCGAATTCGTCGAGAACCGCGCCGAAGCCGGCTTTGTGCTGGTCACGGACGCCGCCGCCGAAGGCATGCTCGACATCCACGACCGGCGCCCGGTCGTGCTCGAGGCCGCGGACGCGGCGCTCTGGCTCGACCCTGGCATCAGTCCCGAGCAGGCGCTCGAACTGGCGCGCCGGGCAGCGTTGCCGCCCGATGCCTTCGCGTGGTTCAAGGTCACGCCCCAGGTAAACCGCGCAAATGCCGACAGCCCCGAGATGGCGCTGCCGCTGCCGGAATAGGCAGGCAGAAGCGCCTGCCTGCCCTGCTTACTCCAGGACCGTGAGCAGCGCCACCAGTCCCAGCGACATCCCGATCAGCACGCCCGCGCGGCTGCGCAGGCGCTGCCCGCGCTCGACCACCTGCTTGGCGATATTGCGGCGCGGACGGCCGCCCTTGGATTGCATCTCTTGATTCGATTCTTGTTGCGTGTTCATCTGTACGATATCCATGTGGTAAATCCGGAAAACTGACAAAAGCTGACAAAAGCCGCCGCCGGGCGGCACGCGATTGGGGGATGCTCGGGCACGACGCGCCGCGTCGGCCGAGCCTCAGGCATGCCGGGCGGGATACCCAGGTCCGGAAACGACAACGGCGCAGGCAGTCGCCGCGCCGTCAAAGGACGTGAAACCGAGCGACTCGTGATGCGCAGTGCGTGACATTTCAGGTACCGTATTCGATCTGCTGCCGGGAACGCCATCCGTCCCGATCCACATTATGAAAAAATTGATTCTACACGAAGCATTCCGCAGTTCAATACGTATTTGCAATGCATCTTTGCGCCAGATCAACACACGTTGGTTTTGGGTCACTCATCGGTAAGGGTGAGCGCTAATGCGGGGCGTTCCGGCATGCGATTCTCATGAAATCGAACAGAACCATGATCCATGTCGTGTTTGACGCGGCAACTAAAGCCCAGCGGCGCCTGTCATATCAGTTATCACCAGATACCGACGCGCGAGGACACCGATGGGCATTTATATGCAACTACGAGAAACGCTGAAGGAAGGCGAACACTACGCCGGCGTCATCCTTGGCAAGGGGGGCCAACCCGACCACCACCTGATCCTGCTGCCCGGCGAGGCTGCCGACGTCGGCTGGCCGGGCGCGCTCGAATGGACAGCGGCACAGGGCGGCGAACTGCCGAACCGGCGCGAGCTGTCGCTCCTGTTCGCGAACCTGCGCGAGCAATTCGAGCGCGAGTGGTACTGGTCGTCCGAACCGCATGAAACGCGGGCGCAACTGGTCTGGGGCGAGAATTTCGCCAGCGGCATCCAGACCGTCTATGGGCGCCCTTTCCGTGGGCATGCACGTGCCGTCAGGCGCGTCCTGATCGAATAAGCAGGCAGTTCGGGCTGACGCTGCTGCGACACGGCACGATGCGAGTCGTGCCGCTGGTCAATTCGCGCCGCATCGGCACATCCGGCCCTTAGCGGGCAGGCACGGCCGCGCGGCCAATCGGTTCCTCGACATTCGCCAGGAACCAGGCCGTGGCCGCCATCAGGGCCACGTGGCGGCGCAGGTGGGCGGGATCGACCTTGTCGAGCGTATCGGCTGCCGTGTGGTGGTAGTCGAAGAGCCGAACGGGCGCCCTGCCCCATTGTCGCTTTCGATCGCGCCGACATGGCTGGCGGCGTGGCCGTGTTCGCCTCTAGATCGGTGCGTGCGCGGCGCGTGCCGTTTCCTCGTTATCCAGGCGATCATGCGGATCGTGCGGTGCGGACGGTAGTCGAGCTTCCTGAGCAGGTCCAGCACGGCCAGGTGGCGTCAAGCCGGCACAAGGCGCAGCAGGGTGATTTCCGAGGGCGCCCCGAAGCGCTTCGGCGGCCCCCAGTACCCAGTGCCGCGGCTGGTGTACACCCACAGGCGCTTGACACGGTGCAGGCCGGCGACAAAGGGCTGCTGCAGCGGAACGAACAAATTCCACGGAAAGAACTGACCGCCGTGCGTATGGCCCGACAGCTGCAGGTCGAAGCCGGCCGTGGCGGCGGCGCTGGCGCTGCGCGGCTGGTGCGCAAGCAAAATCCGCACGGCCAGGCCAGGCGGTGCGCCGGCGGCGGCTTGCTGCGGGTCGCTGCGGTGGGCCGGATTGAAATGGTGGGCCGAAAAATCGGCCACGCCGGCAATCATCAGCGTCGCCCCGCCCCGCTCGCGCACCACGTGCTGGTTCAGCAGTACGGTCAGGCCGAGGCGGCGCAGTTCGGCGATCCACTCCTCGGCGCCGGAATAGTATTCATGGTTGCCGGTCACGAAGAAGGCGCCGTCCGGTGCGCTCAGCAGCGCCAGGGGCTGGGTATGGCTTGAGAGGCGCTGCACGCTGCCGTCGACCAGGTCGCCGGTGACGGCGATCGCATCGGCGCCGAGCCCGTTGACGCGCTCGACGATCGCCTCCAGATAGGGGCGCTTGATGGTTGGGCCGACGTGGATGTCGGAAATCTGCGCGATCGCATAGCCATGCAGCGCCGCGGGCAAGCCCGCGATCGGCACGTCGACCTTCACCACACGCGCCACGCGCCGCGCATTGACGAAGCCGATGCCGGTCACGGCGAGGGCCAGCAGCGGCACGGCCAGCGCGCTGTAATAATTGAGCGCGGTGCTGCCAAAACCGCTCACGACGACGGCGAGCAGGAACAGGTCGCGCAGGAAGGTCAGCACCAGCAGCGAGGAAAACAGCCCCATCGCCAGCAAACCGACCCAGGCCAGCTGCTCCGACCAGCGCCGGCGCTTGAGCGACGACGACAGCAGCCCCACCGGCACCAGGGCGGCCGACAGCAGCAGGCCGGCACTGCCGGCCAGGATGCCCAGGAGACCCAGGCCGAGGTCGGGCATCAGGCGCAGCCCGATGTAGACGTGCAGGAGGACCAGCAGGGAAAGGACGACAAGCAGGTTGCGGCGTGCGGACATGTAGGGGGGATTTCGATGGACGTTGCGAACTAGATGGGGAGTTGTGGTCGATCTGCAAGGCTTGCCACGATAATGTTACCGAGGACGGATCAGTTGTAAGAATCTGTATTAACTGGTGCCTTGCTGCGCTCGCCTGTCTATAGTTCATTCCATGCCCCGGCGTCACAGCGATCATGTCGATCCTCGTTGCGGCAAAAAAGGAAAAGCCATGTTGAATAAAAAATGCTTTGGTGCGGTGATCCTGGCCGCTGTCGCCGTCTCGCCCTCGGCATTCGCTGGCGACCGCGGAACCAATACGGCGGTCGGCGCAGTGCTGGGCGCTGCGATCGGCGCGACTGCGGGTGGTGGTGGCGGGGCCTTGGTGGGTGGCGTCCTGGGCGCCGCGGTAGGCAACTCGATCGGTGGTGGTTACGACGGCCGCCGCCACTACGACAACCGCGGCTATGCCTCGGTGGGCTACTACCAGCCGGCGCCGGTGTACGTCCAGCCACGCCCGGTCTATTACGAGCAGCCACGCTATTACCGCGAACCGGCTGTCGTGTATGTCGAGCAGCGCGGTCGCCGTCACCACGGCTACCATGGCGGCTACAACCGTGGCTGGGACCGCGGCTGGGACCGCGACGGCCGTGGCCACCGCGATCACGACGGTTACCGCGACGGCTACCGCGATCGCGACGGCTACCGCCGCTGATCCCCCGCTGTCACAAGAACCGCGTCCCCGGACGCGGTTAATGAGATGGTCACCCTCCACCCTATAAGTTACTAGACTTGTAGGGGTGTTGTTCTTTCTGGACGGAGGCCATCATGCAAGACGTTACGCTCATCGGCATCGACCTCGGCAAGCACAGCTTCCATGTGCATGGCCAGGATCGCCAAGGTAAAGCCCTGCTGCGCAAGAAGCTCAACCGCAAGCAGCTCATCGAGCTCCTCGCAAGGTTCCATGCTTGTACGGTTGTGATGGAAGCCTGCGCCGGCGCCCATCACATGGCGCGGCTCCTTGCTGGCTACGGCCACCAGGTCAAACTGATCTCCCCGCAATTCGTGCGTCCCTTCGTCAAGAGCAACAAGAACGACTTCATCGACGCCGAAGCTATCTGCGAGGCTGCCTGCCGTCCTTCCATGCGTTTCGTGACACCGAAAACCGAATCCCAGCAATGCCTGTCGGCACTGCACAGGGTGCGCGAAACGCTGGTGCGCGAGCGCGTCAAGGCAAGCAACCAGATTCATGGATTTCTTCTCGAGTTCGGCATTAGCCTGCCGGTCGGCCATGCCGCGATTCGACATCTGCCTTCCGCGCTGGCGGAGCAAGCTCTGCCAGCGCGGCTGGTGGCCTTGCTCGAGCGGCTACACAGCCATTTCAAATATCTCGACGAGCAGATCGCCGATATCGAGAAGGAGCTGGGCCGGCAACTGCAGGACGACGACCTGGGGCAGCGCCTGATGTCGATACCGGGCGTGGGTCCGATCACGGCCAGCGTACTTGCTGCCGAAGTGGGCGATGGCAAGCACTACCACTGTGGCCGCGACTTCGCCGCATCGATCGGCTTGGTGCCGCGGCAGTACAGCACGGGTGGGAAAAATAGCCTGCTCGGCATCAGCAAACGCGGCGACAAGAACATCCGGCGCCTGCTCGTGCAATGCGCCCGAGCGTACATGCAGCGCCTGGAGCGCCAGACCGACCGCATGGCGCCTTGGGTACGCTCCATGCTGATGCGTCGGCACTCGAATGTCGTTGCCTGCGCCCTGGCCAACAAGCTGGCGCGCACGGCCTGGGCGATCGCTGCACATCACACGGAATTTAAACGACAAGAGGCCGTCATGCCATCATGACGGCCTCTTGCACTTGCTTTTGAACACCTACCTGGTTTTGCGACTGCTGAAATTGGATGACGTGAACGGCACACCGGCCTGACGGATAACCTGACGAAAAATCCGGCTCTTGCAAGCCGAGCGGTTTTTTAGGACCGACAGGCGCGACTCTCATCGTGGCGCGGAGCAAGTCTCCAAACAGACGCCGGATAGATTTGAGCAAGCCACTACATCATACAAAAATCAGGGTTGCAAAAAGGAGGGTGACCATAGATTTTTTTCGTCCCGCGCTTTTTCCGGGCGCGTTTGCCCTTCCCCCCGCTATCTGTGCGCAGCGGCAGCCTGGCCGCGTTCATTGGGGGAAGCATGATGCAAAGCGGCGACATCGTGACGCTGGGCGCGGGCCAGTACCGGCTGCGCAAGCAGCTGGCCGGCTCGAGCTACGGCCTGGTCTGGCGCGCCGAGCGCGAAGGCTTCGCCCAGGTAGCCCTGAAACTCGTCAACCGCGCACAGATGGAACGTGCCGAGCCGGGTTTGCGCGCACGCTGGAGCGAATGCGCGGCGCGCGAAATCGCTTTCCTCTCGGCCCTCTCTGCCTGGGATGCGCGCCACATCGTGCGTCTGCTCGACCATGGCATGGCCGACGGCTTGCCGGCGCTGGCGCTCGAGCTGCTCGACGGCGACCTGGCCGCGCACATGGCCGCGCAGAATGCGGCCGGCCGCCGTACTGGCCTCGCGCAAGCACTGGCCTGGACCGCGCAAGTCAATGCCGCGCTGGCGAAAGTGCACCAGCAGGGCTGGCGCTATCTCGATTTAAAACCGGCCAACCTGCTGGTCGACCTGGCCGGCGCCAGCCTGAAACTGGCCGACTTCGGCACCAACCGCAGCCTGCTCGACAGCGGCGCGCATTCATATGCGGGTACCGCCAGCTGGCAGGCGCCCGAACAGTTCTTTCCGGCAGATAGCGGCGCGTCGGCCGGCTATGTCACCGATGCGCGCGCCGACTATTTTTCGCTCGGCGCCCTCTTCTATTACCTGGTCACCGACGGCGCCACCCTGCGTTACTGCGGCGCCTGCGGCGACGCCTTCCGCGCGCGTGGCCGCGCCGGCGCCGCGCTGCTGCACGCACAGCTGCCGACTATCCTGGCCGGCGACGAAGCCGCGCGCTTCCTCGCCTGCGCCGAGGGCGAAGGCGATGGCGAGGCCGCCCTGGCGCTATTGCGCGCCCTGCTGGCTCGCCGCCCGCAAGACCGCCCGCCGCATGCGCTGGCGATCAGCCGCCTGATCGCGTCCGCGCAGGGCGCCCCTTTGCGGCGGGCCGCCTGATGCGGGCGCCCGGCATCAAGATCCTGGCCGCGGCCGCCTTGGCGTTGCTGTGCTTCCTGCAGGCGCTGGCCCTGCTGCGCACGCCGCCGGCCTGGCTGCCGGCAGAAATCAAGCTGTCGCTGGCGCCCGGCGCCGAACGGGTGCTGGGCCGCGCCGAACTGGCCTCCCCCCAGGCCGGCGAGCGCCACCTGCGCCTGCGCCGCGACGCCGCCGGCGCCTGGTTCGCGGCCAGCGCCGACGGGATACAGGGCCTGCGCTTCGAACGCGGCGCCGATCGCATCAAGAGTGGCGTGCGGTTTGTCACGCCCGGCACGGCCTTCCAGCTGGGCGCCGCGCGTTACCGCGTCACCGCAGCCAAGGACGGCGCGGTCGCCTTCAGCGACGGCCGCCACAACTGGCGCTACGACGGCGCGTCCCTGCGCCGCGACGGCGAATCGCTCGGCGCCTGCCCCGGCGCGGGCCCGGGCGCGCGCCTGCTGGCGCTCTGGAACCGCGCCGCGCCCGGCGCGCTGGCCGTGCAGCGTCCGCTGCGCTTCGGCGGCAACCTGTCCTGCGGCACCCAGGTCGGCAATCCCGGCGCGCCGGCCGGCAGTGCGCAACTGTTTTTCGACGAGGGCCTGCCGCTGCTGGCCGCCCCCAGCGCGCTGGAACGTGCGCCGCTGCTGGTCGAGGGACAAGGATTGATGCGCGACCTGGCGCTGGCCGAACAGCCGCTGATGGGCGTCACCGCGCTCACGGTCGGGCGCACACGCCTGCTGGCGCGCTTCGACGACAACACCCTGCACCTGCAACCGGTGCAGCGCGTTGCCCTGTTCCATGAGGCGCGCAGCGAGCTGCCGGCGGGCGTGGAATGGCGCTGGGAGCGGCGCGCCGCCTGGGCCTGGCCGGCTGGCGCGAGCCTGTGGCTGGCCGGCGCCGCGGCGCTTGGCCTGCTGGCAGCCGTCCTGGCCGGCCGCACGCGCTTTCGCAAGGATCTGCCGGGCGCCGCGCAACTGGGCGCCGGCCTGGCGCTGGCTTTCGCCGGCCTTGGCCTGCTGCTGGCCCAGCGTGGCGGCAACGCCCCGGGCGTGCTGCCGTCGCTGCTGCTGTGCTGGGCGGCGCTCTGGTTTGCCCTGCTTGGCCGGCGCACGGGCGCGGTGATGGCGCTCGGCGTCCTGCTGCTGGCCGCCGGCCTGCTGCTGCAACTGGAACTGGGCACCGGCGCGCCCGACACCGCCTGGCTGCGCCATTTTCAAAAGACGGCCGCCGCCAGCACGCTGGGCCTGGGCCTGGCCGGCGTGGCCGCCCTGCTGGCGGGAGCCCAGGCGCCCGGCCAGGCGCGGATCGAGCTGCTGCTCCTGCTGCTGGCCGGCGCGGCGCTAAGCGCGCTGCTGCTGCAGGTCGGCTGGGGCAACGAGACCGGCGTGTTCGACCTGCAGCCGGTGGAGTTCGCCAAGCTGGTGCTGACGGTCCTCACGGCCCACTGCATCGCCCTCGGGCTGGGCAGCCTGGATGCGCGCGGCGGCCAGCTCCTGCGCTGGCTGCGCCTGGCGGCGCCTGCCCTGCTGTTCATCGTGCTGCTGGCGGTGGCACTGGTGCAGGTCGACGATTATTCGCCCCTGATCCTGCTGCTGGTCTGGGGCGCGGCCATGCTGCTGGCCTGGTCCTGCGCAGCGCGCAAAACCGGGCCGGCCCTGGTCGTGGCGGCGCTGGTAGCTGCCGGCATGCTAAGCCTGGTGCTCGTGCGCGGCGCGGCGCCGGGCGAGGTGGCGCAATGGAGTTTTTACGGCGAGCGCTTCGGCGTCTGGCTCGATCCGGCAGCGCACCCCCACACGGGCCAGCAGCTGCTGCTGGGCGCGCAGGCGATCGCCAGCGGCGGCTGGCTGGGCGCCGACGGCATGCTGGGCCTCGCGGCCATCGGGCATGGCGCGCTGGAGGCACTCGCCATTCCGGCGGTGCAGGACGATTTCGCGCCCTCCTTTTTACTGCAGCGCCATGGCCTCGTGGCCGGCCTTGGCCTGTGGGCGCTGCAGGCGCTGTTCCTGTGCGCGCTGCTGCAGGCCGCCGCGCGGGCCTGGCAGCTTGGCAGCGCCGCGCGCGACTACCGCCAGGCCTGGCTGGGGCGCTTTCGCTGCTTCGTGCTCTGTGGCGGGGCGGCCTTCGTGTTCGGCCACTTTCTGCTGTCCTGGGGTACCAACCTCGCCTTCTTTCCCATCATGGGCCAGCCGATGAGTTTCCTGTCCGCCGGCGGCTCGCACCTGCTGTTTTTCATCTTCCCCCTGCTAGCCTTTGGAGCCACAGGCGCCCCATCAATCGAGGAGAATCCATCATGCCGGTCTACGTCCAACACGAAACCCTGAACCGCATCAGCGACGTGTTCAATGCCGAAGCCCTGTGGCAGGCGCCGGGCCTGGCGCTGCTCAACCGCCGCCCCTTCCTGCGCGACCTGCTCGAACGCGCGCCGCGCGAACAGCGCGGCCGGGCGGCCACGCGCTGCTTCTCGCACGTGACCCTGGTGCTGCCCCAGGAAGAGGTGGACGACGACCGCCACCTGACCCGCGGCGCGCGCGTGCGCGACCTGGCGGAGACGCTGCAGGCCCTGCACCAGAAGGATTTCGGCGACCTGCTCGGGCTGGACGACGTGCGCTACCACGTGCTCGGCTCCGACACGCTTTCCCCAGGCCAGGTCGAGGTCAAGTTCGGCCACGCGGTCTACCTGCCGGCGCAGGACGAGCAAGTGCTGCATACGGTGAGCGTCTCGCGCGACAGCGCCATCTGGCAGCCGGTCTGCCCGGTCTACCCGAACCAGCGCCTGACGGTGCTCGGCGCCGACGCGTCCAGCGCCACCCATGCCGTGCCTGGCTGGCCCTTCGCGGTCGACGCCAGCATCCTCCTGATCAACGACGGACCCGATACGCCCATCGAAGTGCAGGTAAGGCCGAAGGACGCCTTCGAATGCAGCCTTGATGCTGCCAGCGGCTATTACACGATCCGCGCCCGCGCGACCGATGCGACCGGCACGGCGCCGCGCCTGCTCCTGAAACTGGCCTCCAGCCAGGCGCCAAGCGCTGGCGCGCCGCGCGTGGAGAGCGCGCCGCCCGCCGCGCGCGCGCCGGCGGTCTGGAAAACACGCGTCCGCTCGCCGGACGATGCCGACCTGACTGCCGTGCCGGTCCTGCACCGCGCCGCGCCGCAGGCGATGCCAAACCAGGACGCCACCTACGCGCCCGTGATGCGCCAGCGCGTCAGCCTGGCCGCGCTGGCCTTGCCGCGCCTGTCGCGCTACCGCGATACCGGCGCCACCGGCATCGAGTTCGGCATCGGGCGCGACCTGGCGATCGGTCCCCTGCAGGCCGATTGCCTGCTCGGCTTCTCGGTCGATGCGTCCGACGCCGTGCACGCCGTCACGCCCGACGGCCGCCAGCGCATCGCGGTGCCGAACCGCTTCGCGCCCAGCGACGGCGTCGACGTGCGGGTGCTGGCGCCCGCGCCCCAGATGGCCGATCGCTACGGCGCCATCGTCTGCCTGCCGCAGGCGCAAGGCATGCCGGTGATAGGCGGCGCGCGCCATGTGTTCGGGCGCAGCGCGCCGATGCTCTCGAACCTGCGCGTGCTCGATGGCGCGACCTGCCTGCGCGGCGCCGACGGGATGGACGCAGGGGGCGCCGACCGTCTCGGGCTGTCGCGCAATGCCTTCGGTTTCGAGGCCGCACCGGACGGCTACCGCATCACGCGCGAGTCGCCGACCCAGGCCCTCTACCACCTCGACGAGCAGCTCGGCTTTGTCGCCGCGATCGAAGCGGCCACGCCCGACGAGCCTTACCTGGTCCCGGTCGGACACCACATCGTCGCCGGCCACTACGTGCTGCGCGTCGAGGGGTGAGCATGCCGAGCGCCGCTCTCGCCCTGGCCTGCTTCGGCGGCGCGCTGCTGGCGACCCTGGTGCTGGCGGCACGCGTCACGCCGCAGGCGTGGTGGCGCCGTCCGAATGCGCGGGCGCTGGCGGTGCTGGCGCTCGGCACAAGCCTGCTGGGCGGCGCACTGTGGCTGTGGCTGGCGCCGCCTGCGGCGCCGGTAGCAAGACTGGCGGCGCCTCACGTCTTGCCCTTTGATACGCCGCTTGCCGGTCGCAGCTATCGCGTGGCCGACGCGCTCAATTTGCGCGCCGAACGCGGCGTCGGCGCGCGCCGGGTGCTGGTGCTGCCGGCAGGGTCGCTGGTGCGGGCAACGGGACGGCGCGACGGCGACTGGTGGCAGGTCAGCCTGGAGGCCGATGGCCAGCGCTTCGAAGGCTGGGCCAGCAGCCTGTGGCTGCGCCGCGCCGACGAGCGCCAGCGCTGACTGTTCAGGCGGGGACGAAGCGCATCGGATTGAAGTACAGACCCTTGACGCACTGGGTCGGCGCGGTGCGCAAGAAACCGAAGGCTTCGTACACCGGCACGGCATAATTGGAAGCGTTTACGGTAAAGCTGCCGTCGCCGCCGCGCTCGACGCTGGCGGCACGCGCAACTTGCCACAGGCGCCGTGCCAGCCCCTTGCGCTGCCAGCGCTTGTCGATGAACAGGTGGAAGACATGGCTGTTGTCGCGAATCCCGATGAAGCCCGCGATCTCGCCGGCCTCGATTGCAACGTGGTACACATGGCCGGCGGCGACATAGCCGCGCATGCCGTCCTCGTCGTTCTCGCGCAGGAAAGTACATGCCCCGGCCAAGCTCGATTCGTGGACAATGAATTCGCTTGCGCTCGCCTGCAGCAAATGCGCGCAGGCAGGCAGGTCGGATGCATCGAGCGGGCGAATCAACATGGCGTGCGCGGCTTTGGAAAAACCATAACTTACCATAGGCGATACCGGTGCTGCGAGCCGGCGCAGGAGAAGGAAGACGATGCTGACAGGTGCACATGGGAGCCGCCCACTGGAGCTGGCCGCGCGCAGCGAGATCGGCGCCGGCCCCGTGCAGCGGGCCGAGAACCAGGATAACTTCCTGGTGATCGACGGCGCCGGCCGCGCCAGCTGGCTTTCCGGCGGCCTGCCGCAGTCGCGCCGGATCGACGGCTGGCCGCCGGGCCAGCTGCGCCTGGCCGTCATGGACGGCATGGGCGGCCATGGGCACGGTCGCGAGGCTGCCGAAGGCGTGGCCGCCGGCCTGCTGGCGATTCCCGCCTGCGCCGATGTCGACAGCCTGACGCGGCATCTGGAGCGCCTGCACGCGCAGCTGCAGAAGCGCTTCGACGACCTGCACGAGGCCGGCCCCCGTCCCGGCACCACGCTCACCATGCTCGAGATCGCCCCAAGCGGCAGCGCCCTGCTCTGGCATGCCGGCGACTCGCGCCTGTACGAAATCACGGACCAGGGCGCGAGGCCGCTGACGGTCGACCACGTGCCGGCCACCGTGCTGGCGATCGCCGGCCTGCTGAGTGAGGACGCCTGGTGGCGCCAGGTGCACGGCGGCCACGCGCCGCAAATCGCCCAGGCCTTCATCCTCGGCAATACCCTGCTGGCCCCCGCACACCTCGACGACCACCTGGTGGCGCTCGATGCATCGACGCTGCCGCCCTGGCTGCGCGACCTGCCGGACCGGCGCGCCGTCCAGTTGCGGCCCGACACCACCTATCTGCTGGCCACAGACGGCTTCTGGTCCTGCAGCGACCCGGCCGAATTCGTCGCGCGCTGGCCACGCCTGTTCGCGTCCGGGGACGCGCAAGCGGGCCTGGACGCCTTGTTCGACGAGCTGGCGCAGCACCCGCCAGTCGGGCTGCAGCCGGATAACCTCACCGCCATCGTGCTGCGCCTGCCCGCCGGCGGCCGCGACGAGACGGCGCTGCCGCAAACTACTTGAACGCCGGTTATTGATTTACAATAGGAAATAGTGCGGTAAATCAACTTCAGCCGGCCGCTGCCGCGCGCCACGGCTGGGCAAATCCGCGTAAGCTTTCCCGGTCCACAAGGCCTTTCCCATGAACCGTTGCAGCCATCCCGATCATCCGCATTGCACCGTCTGGGTGATGCCAGGAGAGAACGCCTGCGCGCACGGTCATGTCCAGCCCGCCACGCCATCGGCTGTCACCGAGGCCGTCCCCGCGCTGGAAACCCTGCCCGCCAGCGCCCCGATCGCCGCCCCCGCCGCCATGCGGCCGCATCTGCACGTGAGCGGCTTCGACCCCCGTGCCGCCGGCGGCCGCCAGGTCTTGAAACTCGACCTGCGCGGCATGCCGGCCGATTGCGCCGCCCAGGTGACCCTGCTCGCCAGTTCGCGCCTGCAGCTGGAAAACGGCGAGCGCCACAGTTTCAATCGCACCGTGCGCGGCGACTGGCTGCCGGTTTTCCTCGAATTTTCCTCGCGCGGGCTGGAACATGGCCAGTACCGCATCGAGGCCGAACTGCACAGCCGCGCAGCCGGCAGCGCGCGCACCTGGGTCGCCACCCTCTTGATCCTCGCGCCGCGCGCCGACGCCAGCCTGCACGACATCCACCAGACCTTCCTCGCCACCCACAAGAACGTGCGCGTGCATGCCGACGACGCCTCGATCGCGCGCGTGCGGGCTGGGTTCGCAAGCGGCGGCGGGCGCCTCGACATCGACGTCCATGCCAGCAATGCCGGCATCGCCCACCTCGACCTCGACGCGCGCGCCGGCAAGATCGACCTCGGCTTTTCCAGCATCGCCTGGGACGAAGACCTGCTCGAAATCGACGTGCCGGCCCAGGCCGCGGCCCACCCCTGCCCGGCCAGCACGGCCTGCCTGGTGCTGGGCGCCGGCGGCGAGGCACAGCCGGCGCAGCACCTGCCACGCCACCTGCGCCTGTTCGCCCTCGACGAAGTCGTCATCGGGCGCAGCGAACCGGGCGCGATCGATGCCGACATCCGCCTCATGCACCATGGCGAAGCGGGTCCCGTCCTCGAGGGCCTGACGCGGCGCATCTCGAGCCGCCATGCGCTGGTGCGGCGCGCGCGCGACGGCTTCGAGATCGAGGACGTGTCGCGCTATGGTTTGCTGGTCGACGGCGTCTGGCCCGGCAAGCACGCCCCGGTCGCCCTGCGTCCGGGCATGCGCATCGAGCTGACGGCCAGCATTCCCGGCGTGGCGGTGCTGGAAGTGACGGCCTTGCTGCCGAACGGGATCCTGCTGCACCGGCTCGACGCCGGCATGGAGCACGAAGCGTTTTACCTGATGGATCCGGAGCGCGCCCTGGCCGCCACGCTGCGCCTGGCGGCGCTCGGGCTGCAGCTGCTGTTTCACCGCGACGGCGGCTTCTGGCATCTCGACCCGGTCAGCGGAGAGGAAACGGCGCTCACGCCCGCGCTGGTTTTCCAGGGATTGCGCGGCTGGCCGCAAGGGGCGCGTTTTGCCGCCCGGCCCTATCCGGAATACCGCAATGGGCCGGCCACGCTGGTGCTGCGCAGCCAGAACCAGTCGCAAAAACGTGCCGCGCACGACGACCGCGGCCTCGATGCGGGCGCTTGATCCGCGTTCAGCTCGCCAGCAGCAGGAAGATCAGGCTGCAGCCGGCCAGCAAGGCCGCCTGCAATGCAAAAACCATGGCGGGAATACGCAGCTCTTCGGGAATTCTCATGACGCGCCCTCCTGTGGGCGATAAAAAAATCCGGTAACTGCGATCAGCTTACGCCTGGCGCGCGGGGGCGTACACACGCTACCTTCGAGAAATCGGCTTCAGGAAACGTCGTTCTCGTCCGCCGCCGCCGGCAGTTCGCGCACCACGCGAAAACCCACGATATCGTTCGCCATCACGGCCGAAAAGCCATTCCGGAGCGCCGAGCGCAGGTAGCGCGGGTTGTACAGCCAGGAGCCGCCGCGCAGGATACGGCGGGCCCGTTCACCGCCCGTTTCCCAGGCGCTGCCATCAAGCGGGGCGCCCTCGTAACTGTCGTGCATCATGTCCTGCACCCATTCCCACACATTGCCGTGCATGTCGTGCAGGCCCCAGGGATTCGGCGCGAACTGGCCGACCGGCGTGGTGCCGCGCCGGTACTCGCCGCGCTGGCCGCCGTTCCAGGTGAAATTGCCGTCGTAATTGGCCAGGCTGGTGTCGATCGCGTCGCCGAAGCTGAAGGCGGTCTTGGTGCCGGCGCGGCAGGCGTATTCCCATTCGGCTTCGCTCGGCAGCCGGTAGCGCTGGCCGGTGCGCTCGGCCAGCCAGGCCAGGTAGGCTTGCGCGTCAATCCAGGTGACGCCCACCACCGGATGCGCGTCAGTCTGCGCGAAGCCGGGCGCGGCCCAGTTGACCTCGCTGTCGGGCTGCCAGCCGGTGGCCTCGGCAAACGGGCGCCACTCGCCCACCGTGACCGGATAGCGCCCGATCGCAAAGGGCCGCGCGATGCCGACCCAGTGCTGCGGCGTCTCGCGCGCCAGCCAGTTTTTCTGGGCGCCCGAGGCCATGGCGATCTTGCGTTCGTGTTCGGAAGAGCCCATCTGGAAGCGGCCGGCGCGCAGCACGACCAGTTCCGGACCCTCGCCTTCGGCGTCAAGAAAACGGTCGCGCAGCAGCGTGGGTGGCTCGGCAGGGACGGATGCCGGCGCCGGCGCCTGCGGCGCGGGCTGGGCGCTGGCGCGCTCCTGTTCGGCCAGGTAAGCGGCGGCGGCCTTGACCTGCAGCGCCTTGCGCTGGGCTTCGTCCTGGGCCTGGCGCGTCTTCGCCACTTCTTCGTCGCGGCGCGCAGCCAGCTGCTCGCGCAGCGCTTCGCGGCGCGCCCGGCGCGACACTTCGGCTTCGGCGCGCTCGCGCTTTTGCTGTTCGCGCAGGCGCTGCTGGGCGGCCTGGGCGGCAGCGGCGCGCAGGCGTGCGGCCGCGTCGGCGGCTTGCTGGGCCGCTGGGTCGGGCGCCGCCGGAGCGGGAGGGGCGACGGGTGCCGGATCGGCAACCGCCACGGGTTCGGCCGGCGCCGCAAGCGGTTCAGCCTCGGCTGGCGCAGCGGGCGCGTCGAGCCGATCGAGCAGCTGCGTCACGCTCTGCGGCCGCGCCGCGGGGTCCTGGGCGAAGCCGCTGCGCAGCACTTCCCATTGGCCGTCGCGCAGTCCGTCGGGGCGCTCGGCTGGTCCCATGGCCGGGGTGGCCATGCCCGACACCATCTGGTGCACCATCACCGCCACCGAATACACATCCAGTGCGCGCGATGGCGCCGAACCCGGGGCGCCCGCTTCCGGCGCGCGGTAGCCGGGCGTGCCCGACAGCGCCGGTGCTTCGGTCGACGTAGTCCCGCTGCGTCCCACGGCACGGGCGCGCGCCGCGATGCCGAAGTCGAGCAGCTTGACTTCGCCGCGCGCGGTGACGAACAGGTTGCCCGGCTTGATGTCGCGGTGGACCAGGCGGTGCCGCTCCCAGGCATAGTCGAGGGCCGCGGCCACCGGGCGCAGCAGCGCCAGCGAACGCGCCAGCGGCAGCGCGCCTTCGCGCGCCAGCAGGCTTTCCAGGTCCTCGCCCTCCAGGCATTCCATGATGAGAAAAAAGCTGCTGGTGGCCGGGTCCTGGGCCCAGTCGTAGACGCGCACGATGTGTTCGTGGGCCAGGCGCCGCGCGCGCGTCGCTTCCTGCACCAGCAGCTTGGCGTGGCCCGAACTCTCGGTCAGTTCGGGCGACAGGATTTTCAGCGCGACCTGGGCGCTGTGGCCCAGTTCCGCATGGGTGGCCAGGTCGGTCGCCTGCCAGACCTGGCCCATGCCGCCCAGCGCGATCAGGCGTTCGAGGCGGTAGCGGCGGTTGGCCGGCCCGACCTGCTGGCCGGCCATCAGCCCAAGCTCGGTGCCGCGCGCAGCCGATGGTGCGGCGCCACCGGCCGCCGCCGGCAGCGCGTGGGCGGCGTCGAGGATCGCGTTCTTGCGCAGGTCGAACTCCTGGCGGCTCAGCAGGCCGTCCTCATGGAGGGCGCGCAGTTCGCGGATCTTGTCGATGGCTGTTTGCATCTGGCCTTCGTCAGTCCAGCGGCGCGCCGCAGGCGCCGCAGAAACGCTCGCTGCCTTGCGCAGGATGGCCGTTGGCGCAGGCGCGCCGCGCAGCCGGTGCACCGGCGGCCACGGCACCGGCCGCCGCGGCGGCCACCTGGGCCTGGGCGCCGAGCGCCGTCTTGTTCACGTCGTTCTGCAGCGCCAGCAAATCGAGCTGGTGGCGCCGGTCCTTGTCGACTTCGATCTCGCGCCGCACGCGCTCGCGCTCGAGCGCCTCCTGCGCCAGGCGCGCCGCGTCCATGGCGCTGAGCGCGCCGCCGGCCGCCACGACGCCCGCCAGCGCGGACAGCTGGCCGGCGTCCATCGTCGCGTGCACCCGCGTCTTCAGGTAGTCGGCCAGCACCGCCGCGTTCGGCGCACCGGCCACGGCCAATTTTGTGGTGTCGTCGAGTGCGTCGAGCGATTCGGCCCGTTCAATCTCGAGGCGCGCCAGCGCCAGTGTGTGTTCGAGCTGGGCGGCGCGCTCAGCGCGTTCCACGCCCAGGCGGCGCAGCTCCTGCTGCCAGCTCGCTTCCTGCTCGGCGCGGCGCTGCTGGTGGCGCCGTTCTTCGGCCAGCAGCTCGACTTCCTTGCTCGCGCGCGCCTGGCGGTGCTCGGCCTCGATCGTGCGCAGCAGTTTTTCGTGCTGGGCGATCGCTTCCTGCTGGCCGCTAGCGCGCCGCAGCGCATCGATCTTCTGCTGCACGGCTTCGGCTTCCAGGTCCGCACCCAGGCCTTGCTGGCGCACCTTGGCTTGCGCCAGCAGCTCGATCCACTCTTCTTCACGCTCGAGCGAACGCCGGCGCGCGGTATTGGCCAGCAGCACCAGGTCGAACTGGGCCTTGTGCTCCTCGTCGTCGAGTGCGCGCGCGCGCTCGGCGGCGGCTTCTTCGGCGCCGCGCAGGCGCGCCAGTTCCGCCCGCTGGCGCACGGCGTCCTCGATCTCCCTGGCCTGCTCGACCTTGTTGCGGATCTGCTGGGTCAGCAATTGCTGCGAGAAGCGCTGGCGCGCCACGGTGCGCGCCTGTTGGGCTTCCTGCTGCGCCACTTCCAGCGCGCTGCGCATGCGAATGCCGGCCAGCGCCTGCAGCTGGGCCCACTCGGCCGCTTCGCCCGCACGCTGGCCGCGCTTTTGCGCCATCGCGTGTTCCAGTTCGGCCAGCACCTCGCCGGCGCCGCGTTCAATCGCATCGCGCCGCGATTTCGCTTCCATCACGCGCCCGTACAGCTCGATCTCGCGCGAGCGCATGCTGAGGGCCCGCTCGGCATAGTCGAGCGTGACCTGGCCCCGGTCCAGGGTTTCCTTCTCCTGCACCTCAAAGCGCCGCACGCGCTGGCGCGCAAGCTGCTCCTCGTGCGCGATACGGTGCCAGGCCTGCTCGTCGTAGAGTTCTTCGAGCTGGCGCGCATGCGTCATCTGCACGCGGCGCTCGTCGGCGGCCAGCCAGAGTGTGCCGATGCGCGCGCGGTTGGCGTCGAATTTATCGTGGCGCAGCGCCAGCGTGTCGACCTGCACCACGCCCAGGCCGTAGTCGGCCAGCAGCAGGCGCAGCGCGCCCTGCAGGCGCTCGTCGAATTGCGCGCGCAGTTCGTTCTGGCCCGCCATCTCGCGCAGCGAACGCGCGCCGACGAATTCTGAAGCCAATTGGCGCACGGCCGGCAGCAGCAGTTCGCGCAGCTGCGCCGTTGTTACCGTCCCCGGCATGGTCATGAAGTGGCGCGCAAAGGCGGGCACGTTCTCGATGCGCAGGCTGACGGAAAATTGCGCGCCGACCGCCAGGTGTTCGGCTGTTTCCAGGTCGTCGAAACTGAAATTCACCGGCAAGGCATTCGTGCGCGTGATCAGGATTTCGGCGTGGCCGTCGCGCAGCAGGTGGTTCAGGCGCGAGAAGAAGCCTTCGATCTCGTATTCGCCCTGCGGCACTTCGGTTGCCTGCTCGCCCTGCAGGATGTAGGCGCGCGCGGTGGCCGGCACGCGCAGGGTTTTCACGAACAGCCCGGACAGCGCCTTGACGCCAAAGAACACGGCCAGCTCGTCGGGTCCCGCGACCCAGCGGTTTTCGACCAGCACCGGCGCATTCCTCGGCGCGCCCAGGGTAATGCCGCAGGCCGCACAGAAGCCTGCGCCACCCGCATTCCTGTGCTCACAACGCGGACATTTGCTGCCGCCAAAACCGAACATCTGGACCATGATCCGACTCCATCCTCAGGTAATTCTCAACGTCCGACGGTCCGCCGCCTTCGATTCTATCAGGCGGCGCCGCCTCAAATGATGCCGATGCGCTCGACGCAGACCAGGCTCGCGCCTTTGCCGCGCAGCGCGTCGTGCAGGCCGGGCGGCAGGCCCGCTTCCCAGGCGCGCGGCAGCAGCACGCGGTCGCCAGCCTGGGCCTCGCGTTCGATCAGGGCGCACTTCGGCCCCAGTCCCTCCACTGCCTCCACCACGCCCGCATGCCAGGCGCTGGAACAGCCGCTGGCAATGATGCGTCCGCGCGGCACGAACTCGCGCCCGCGCGCCAGGCGGTCGGCCAGCACCAGCGCCAGTTCCCAGGAGTTGCCGGAAATCGCGGCCTGACCCAATCGCACGGTGGTGCGCCAGCGCGCCGCGCGCTCGCCATCGAAATGGCGCGCGCCCAGCAAGACCTGGCGCAGCGCCTGCTGGCGTGCGTTGTCGATGCCAGGGGCGGCAATCGCGTCTTCCTCGCCTCCATCGCCCTCGCCCAGCGGATAGACGCTGACTTCGACCCAGCACAAGGCGTCGTGGACGCCGCCGCTATGTAGCGGGAACCAGGCGCGCGCGCTCGAGACCGAGGCCGCCACGTCCGGTTGGCCGGAAAATGCACCAATATGGTGCAAATTGCCGCGACCGCCCAACAAGGCGCCAGCCGGCGGGTTAACGGCGTCATGGCCTTCGATGCGGCCAAGTTGCCAGGCCTCGGACCAGCCGTTTGCGACAGCGCCCTCGCGCAGCACCAGCAGGCCACGCACCGCGCGGTCGGCCAGCACGACGGCCAGTTCCCAGTCGCGTTCGGCGTCGAGCGGCGCGCGGTCCAAGCTGATGACGACCTGGTCGCGGCTGTCCTGGCGCGCTTCGGTATGGCGCGCCAGGCGCACGACCAGCGCCATGCGCGCGGCTACGGCTGGATCACCCGGCGCGCTGCATTTGACCTCGGCGCGTCCGGCGCGCGGCCGGCGGGTTGCCGTCACGGTCACGAAACCGCCGCCGGCGAGAACGCTGCGCAGGGTTACCGTGTCGGGTCGCTTGAGCAAAGGGGCGTTCATGCTTGCTCCTCTTCGTCGAAGCGCACGCGCTTGCGCTCGGCCAGCGCCTGCTCCAGATTGGCCACGATGCGGTCGGCTTCATCGAACAGGCCTGCCAGGTCCTCGTCTCCCGCCACTTCGAGCCGCGCCAGCAAGGCCCAGGCTTCGTCCAGCGCGGCCCCCGCCTGCAGGCTGTGAGTTGCCCTCTGCAGCTGGACCTCCAGCGCCAGCGGCTGCCCGGGTGCGGCCAGGCCGAGCGCCGGCATGGTCGACGCGGCCAGGCAGACCAGGTCGAGCCGCTGCAGCAAGGCCTGCTGCTGGCGGAACAGCTGCGGCCCCTGCGGCAGCGCCGCCTCGCGCACGCGGCACATCACGCAGGGCAGTTCGAGGAAGAGGCGCCGCAGCGCATGGGCGTCGCCGGCCGGGGTCGGTACATTGGACGCGGCGGCGTCCTGCATCGGCGGCGCTTGCACGCCAGGCGTGTGAGCCACCGCACGCGCCGCCAGCGCTTTGGCAAAATCGTGGGTATCGGCCAGGTCGACCGGCACGCAGTCGTCGACGGTGACGCCGAAGCGGGTATAGAGCAGCTGATTAAAACCGCCGCGAAAGGCGTTCCACTCGTCGAGCGTGGTGCAGGGCGGCAGCTCCAGGTTGCCCTGGGCCAGTTCGCGCTGCAAGGCTGCCTCGATGCGCGCGGCGAGATCGGCCACCGTCAGCTCAATCTGCGCTTCGCTCGCCAGGAACAGGTCGAAGCGCTGCTGGTGCACGCGCGGATCGGGGCTGTCGATGGCGAAATGCACACGCAGCCCGATTTCGGGCGCGGCGGCAAAGGGCACCAGGTCGCAGCCATACGGGCCGCCATGGAAGCACCACCCAAGCTCGCCCTCGGCCAGGTTGACCCGCCCGCCGGCGCTGATGCGGCGCGTGTGGCCGCTGGCGGCCACGGCGACGCCCACGGCGCCGGGCGGCAGCATGCAGCCGGCGCCGATCGCCAGTGCGATGCGCTGCGTGCCCAATCCGGCGGCGTCGAAGGCGGGCGCACCTGCCATGCGCTTGAACAGTTCCAGCATCGTCAGGGCGCCGGCTGCACGCGGAAGGCCGCGCCATGGCGCTGGAAGTGCGCGGCGGGCGCCAGCGCGAACGGCCAGGCCGCTTCGCACTCGCCATCAATATCCAGGCGCCCGGCCAGCACTTCTTCGCCGGCGCCATCGAGCACCCGCAGCTTTGCGGCGCCCTGCAGCAGGCGCGCGGCGAACGGGGCTTCCGGCATGAGTTGCAGGATCACGCGCTGTCCTGCTGCGCCATCGACAAAATGCAGGCGCCAGAAACCGTCGTCGGTGGCCAGCTCCGCTAATGGGGCGCCGCTGTCCGCCGCGCGCAGCATGCCGCTGCTGCCCTGCCAGGCCTCGACCGCCGCTGTCCGGCGTTCAAGCGCCAGCGTGCGCAGGCGGCGCGCTGTCAGGGGCGAGGCCTGCAGGGCCGCGCGCTCGCCGGCGCTCAGGGGCCGGCTGCCGTCGAGCGCCGCCTGCAGCACGGCGTCGCCCAGCATCAGGCGGTCGCCTTCACGCGGCGCAAGCAGCAGGCGTTCGCGCAGCTTGCGCTCCATATCGCTATTCGTCTTCATTCGCTTTTCTCCTTCGGTGCTGCTGCGCTTAGCCGGGCAATGGCCGCATCGCGCCGTTTGCGCAAGGACGGCAGCGAGACGGCGTCGAGCGCCGCCAGCTGCGCCATGGTCGGCAAGGCATTCGTCGCCGGATCGCGCCATGCGTCGGGATAACTGTCGTCATCGATCCCGAGCAGCTTGGCGTAGACCGCCAGGCGCACCGCCATCGATTCGCCGGCCAGCATGCGCGCGCTCCAGCTGCCCGGATCCTGCGCCGCGCCCGCTGCAAGCACAAAGCCGGGGGGCAGTGAAACCGACTGCGCGCGCAGCATGGCAATCGGGTCATTTTCATCGGCCACCGGCGTTGGTTCGGGGGCTTGCTCGGCATCGAGTTCGTCCGCCAGCGCCTCCAGGATCAGGTCCGGCCCCGGCGTGCTGGCGGCCTGCGACTCGTCGAGCACGCGCCAGTAATCTTCGAGCCAGGCGGCAGAGGTATCGAGGTCCTGCAGCCAGTCGCGGTCGCGGTTGGCCGACAGGGTTTCGTATTCGCCGATCTCGGCCAGCATCTCGCCGATCTTTCCTGCGTTGCCTTTCAGGCTGTCGAAGCGCTTCGAGCGCGTGTGCAGGGGGCCGGGCGAGCCGGTGTAGCGCTCCAGGCTCTCGCTCCAGCGCAAAATCCATTCGGGGCGGCAGCCGGCGATCGAGCTTAGCTGGCGCACTTCGATCGGCAGCGCCGTGTCCAGCGCCCGGCCGAGGATGGCGCCGACCTGGGCGCGGTGCGCGTGCCAGTCGGCGAACAGGCGGGCGATCTCGCCATAGGCCGTGTCGAGCATGCGGTAGGCATAGATACGGTTCGGGCTGCAGGGGCGCCCGCAGGCGGCCTGGTAATTGTCGGCGTCGACCTTGTCGCGCAGGAGGGCGAACATGTCGTTGACCTTCTTGCGCAGCAGCGCTTCTCCGCCGCCCTGGCGCCAGAATTCCGGCAGGCGCGCATGCTCGCCGGCCAGCGCCGTGCGAAACGCTTCCCAGTCGGCCGGGCGCGCGGCCAATTCATAGGCCAGCAGCAGCGCCAGTTCGACGACGCTGTCGCCGTAGCTGTTGCCCGGCGCCTGGGCGCGCGCGCTGCGGCTGGCGGCGTGCAGCGATTCGGCCAGCAGGTCGACGTACAGGGCCAGCGCCGCGCCGCTGTCATCAAGCGCCAGCAGCTCGGCCAGGTCGCAGCGGGCGAAGGCGTCGAGCGAACATTGTCCGAGCAGTTTGCGCACCTGCTCCCAGCCTGGCTCCTGATACCGGGTTCCCGGCAAACGCATACTTCCTCTTGTGGTTGATGGCGTATCCGCCAGATAACGGATTTTGTAAATCATGCCATACAAACACAAAATCGAGGCGCGCTGGAGAGGGCTAGAATCCCTTCTGTTCCCCCGTTTGCGCCATGCTGCGCAGGAGCGCGGCCACCACCGGCGCCGCATGCTCGCCGCCGGTCGCGCTTGACCTGCTGACAAACACGGCGAACGCCAGGCGCCGGCTCTGCCCGGGGATGCTGCCCGGCTCGAGCCAACCGGTGAACCAGACCGTGGCCTGGCCCGCATCGCCCACCGGCGCGGTACCGGTCTTGGCGTACAGGCCGGCGCGCAGGCGGTCGAACTCTGCGCCCTTGAACACGCTCGCCGCGGTGCCGTGGGTGACGACGCCGTGCAGGCCGGCGCGCACGCGGTCCAGGCGCACGCCGAGCGGCGCCCCTTTCTGCGTAGCGGCCGTGCGTCCGTCGAGCCCGAGCAGCAAGCGCGGCGCGATCGCCCGCCCTTCGCCGACGGCGCCCGCGGCCAGCGCCATGTGCAGGGGCGTTGCCTGCATGCGCAGGCCGATCGCCATCTGGCGCAGCTCGTGGCGCGAGCCGATCGGATCGAACCCGGCCACGCTCGCCTGCAGCGCATCCCAGCCGCGCCAGTCGTAATCAAGCGGCAGCAGGCCGCCGTCGAGCAGCAAGGGACGCTCGAAGCCGAGGCGGCGCGCCATGTCGGCAATCGGTCGCACGCCGGCCAGGGCCTCGGCGTCGAGCGCGCGCAGGCTGGGCGCCCCGCCCTGCGCCTTGCCGAGCAGGCTGGCGTCGGACAGTTCCGCGCCCCAGGCGAACCAGGTGTTCAGGCTGTAGGCCAGCGCCTGGGCCAGACCCAGCTTGCCGTCCTGGGCGCGGCGGTCGAGGTTACCGTCGCGGAAATTGGTGATGCGGGCGCCACTGCCGGTGTTCGGATAACTCGGCGCATCGGTGCGAAAGGCAAAGCCGCGTGCTCCGGCGTGTGCATTGATCTCGGTCAGCGGCATTCCGCCCAGCAGCGCGTCCAGGCGCGGATCGCGCTGGGCCGCCAGTTCCAGCCCGAGCGCGCTGACGATTTTAAAAGTCGAGCCGGGACTGCGCTCGGCGCCGCCGTCGTGCTGCAGGGCCGCCTGGCGCAGCGGGCTCCTGGCAGGGTCGACCCGGTCGAAGTCGCGCACTTCAATCCAGGGCGCGTTCGCCGGCAGCGCTTCGGCTGCGCTGCCGGCGGCGGCCAGGATGTCGCCGCTGCCGGTGTCCAGCAGCACCAGGCCCGCCTGGCGTCCGGCCGGCGCCGCCGCGCCGCCCTGGCAGCGCCGGCCGTCCCACTGTCCGCGCCGCATGCCGACGCAGTCCAGCACCGCACTGGCCAGGCGCTGCAGGCCGAGGTCGAGGGTGAGCGTGGCCGCATGCGCGCGGCCATCGGGCGCCGGCAGGCGCGCCAGCATGCCGGCCACGCTGCCGGCATGACCGGAGTTCAGCCCCAGCAGCGTGGCCAGGCCCGCGTCCCGGGCGGCCTGCGTCGCGCTGCCGCCTTCCCACAAGGGCGTGCCGCTGCGGTCGGCCAGGCTGACCGGGACGGGCGCCGCGCGCAGCACAGGACCGGGCTGCGCGAGCGCCTGCCAGGCCAGCCGCCCATCCTTGACCTGCAGGTGGCGGTAGGCCGCGTCGCCCGAGCCCATGCCGGCCAGGTCGAGCGGCGCGGCGTCGATGGCGATCTCGCGCGCGCCGCGCTCTGGCGCCAATACCAGCATGCGCACGTCGTCCAGCTGGCGGCAGGCGCGCCCGCCGCAGGCCGGCTGCACCGCCAGCGGCGCGGCGCCGAGAATGGCGCCGACCCGGCCGGCGACCATCAGCTCGATGCGTTCATTGCCGCTGGCCGGCTGCGCCAGTCTCAGGACCAGGCGCGCTGTTCCCGCCCCGGCCGGCCAGTCGGCCATGCGGCGCCACGGCGCCCAGCCCTGCGGCAGGCTGTCGAACAGGCGCGAGGCGGCGAGCGGCATCGTCTCGCTGGCCGCGGCGGCGCTCATGCCCGCCTGCGCCTGCCAGGCGCTTGCCTCCAGGCCGGGCCGCACGCGCCAGGCCAGCAGGCGCCGCTCGCCATTGAAGACCCGGACCTGTTCGCGCACGAAGGCGCCGTCGGCCCGGTAATGCAGGCGCTCGAGCAGGCGCCGGCCGCTGTCGTCGAGCTCGACCCGGTCCCAGCTGCGCAGGTCGGCGCTGCGCTGGGCCGGGCTGGCGGCGCGCCACTGCAGCAGGTCGCGCGGCGCCAGTTCGATCATGCCGTTCGGCGCCAGGCGCACCAGCCCGCGCGCGAGCAGGCTGTCGAACAGGGCGCCGTCTTCCAGCGCCGCCGGCGCCGCGGTGGGGATGCGATAGTCGCCGGGCGCCAGGCGCGCGCTGTGCATGCCCCCGTGCTCGGGGAAGGCGGCGACGAAGGCCGCAGCGCTGGCGCCTGCTGCGGCCGCGTAGCGCGTCAGTACCAGTTCGCCCCCTTGCGGACAGGCGGCGCTGGCGCGGCGCGCGATGCGCAGCGCCTCGTGTTCGCCCCAGGCCAGCCAGCCCTCGCGCCCGAGCAGCGCCGTGCCGCGTTCGCCGCGCGCGATCATGCCGCTGCTGGCGTCGCCGATCCAGCGCGCCGCCTGGCCGCGCCAGGCCAGCTGCAGCGGCGCGGCCAGTGAGCCCGTGACGTCGACCTGCGGCATGGCCGCCCCGCTCAGCACGACATTGCGGAGCGTGACGGGACTGGCCGCCGTCTCGTTGCGCGCGGCCAGGCGCGCGAGCTCGGGGAAGCGGTAGCCGATGCGCAGGGGCGCGAGCCGACCGCCGCTGCCCGCCAGCGCCTGGCTGCACAGGTCGATCACGACCGGCCGTTCGGCGCGCAGGTTCGACACCACCAGCAAGGCGCCGCCCGGCTGGGCCGACAGGTTCACGCCCGGCTCGGCGGCGACACTGAAGGCCACGCCCGGCAGCGCCGGCTGGAAGGCCGCCAGGCTGCGCACCGGGCCGCCGGCGCCGGCCGCGCGGCTGCTTGCGGCGGCGCCGAGCGAACGCGCATGGCCGGCGATGAGGACGGCGCCGCCGGCGGCCAGGCACAGGGCCAGCAGGATCAGCCACAGGCGCGGTCCACCCGTCAGCTTGAAGGCAGGCCAGCTGAAAGCAGCCCGGGAAGCCGGCGCAGGACGCCCCCCTGCACGCAGGTTGCGCGAACGGCGCCAGGCCCTGCGGCTGGTACCCAGTGCGGCAAACGCCGTGGCGAACATCTCCCCCATCCCTGCCTCCCTCGCGGCCCACATGGCCGCATTAGTCTTAGAGCGTCTAACAAAACCGTCAGGGCAAGGCGCATCGGCGAAGACAGTACGCTAGTACGGCGAGACGCATGCAACGCAGCCATGGCGGTTTTGTTAGGCGCTCTTAGTTGGGGGAAGGGAAAAGCGCGCCGATACGGCCGGGATCGGCGACGTTCGCGGCATCGGTCGATCCCGAATTTGTGCAGGCCATCCCGCATTTCATGCGCCTCGTCGCAATCCGATGGAGCTCCAGGGAGGCTTTGGCTACATTGGACACATCGAAACCCCACCCGCAAGGAGAACTACCGTGAACATCGCCAAGCACATGGAAGCCGTTTTCGTCGTTGCCCTCGCCGCCGCCGGCTCGGCCAGCTTCATCAACGACCCATTGCCACAAGCCCAGGCCCGCCCGGCCCTCATCCAGGATTCGAGCATCGCCACCGAAACCAAAATGGCCGTCGTCGTCGTGAAAGGCAAGCGTCCCGCCGCCGAGCAGCGGACCCTGCTGGCCGATCGCCGCGCCGGCGGGAGCCGGATTTGAGCGCCCGTGCGCGCCGGGCAGCCCCCTGACGGGCGCCCGGCCCGTTTTACTATTCCTCCTGCTTTTCTCCTCCCTTTTCCAGCCTGTTGCAGCCGAGCTGCTGCAATCTGTTTCAGTTGTAAGCACATGCGTCAAACGCACCATTTCACTCAAGCGATTGATATATTGAATCATCCGCTTTTGGAGATGGAGAACGACATGAAATCCAGCCTGACCCTCGCAAGCCTGATCGCCCTCGGCGCTGCTGCCTTTGCACCGCTGCCCTCGATGGCGCAAGATGTTCAACTGTATATTGGCTCGGCCCCGCCGGCGCCGATGTACGAACGTGCTCCCGCCGTGCGCCGCGGTTACGTCTGGTCGCCGGGTTACTGGGACTGGCGCGGCCATCGCCACTACTGGGTGCCGGGCAGCTATATCGTCGAACGCCCCGGCTATGCCTACGCGCCGCCGGCCTGGCATCAACGCGGCGGACGCTGGTACATGCAGCAAGGCGGCTGGTCCGCGCACCGCGGCGACGGCTACTACGGCGGGCGTGACGGCTATTACGGCGGCCGCGATGGCTATGGCCGCCAGGGCTTCTACAGCAGTGGCTACAACGACGGCGGCTACCGCGGCCAGGGCTACCGTGACCGCGACCGCGACGGCGTGCCGGACCGCTACGAGCGCGGCGGCCGCCGCCTCGACACCGACCGCGACGGCGTCCCGAACCGTTACGACAACGACATCGACGGCGACGGCGTGCGCAACACCCGCGACCGCGACCGTGACGGCGACGGCCGCCGCAACGAGCATGACCGCCGGCCGGACAATCCGTACCGCCGCTGATCGAGAAGCTCTACTTACGAAAGCGCCCTGTCGCAGGCTGTGTAAATAGTCTGCGTCGAAGGTAAACCAACAAAGCCTCCCGAGGTCAAACTCGGGAGGCTTTGTTCATTCCGGGGGGGGGGCAGATGGCACATCGAAGAGGTGAAAGCAGGACACAGGCGGCGTTGTTTCCCGTCATGCTCGATGATCTGGTAGGGCCCGATGCGCTGGTACGGGTTATCGACGCCTGGATCGGGCGCCTGAATCTGACGGCGCTGGGCTTTTCGAAGACCCAGGCACAGCGCATGGGCCGTCCACCCTATGATCCGGCTGATCTGCTCAAGCTGTACGTATGCGGTTACCTCAATGGTGTGCGCTCGTCCCGTGCTCTGGAACGAGAGTGCCATCGCAACGTCGAAGTGATGTGGCTTCTTGGCCGACTGGCCCCGGATCACAAGACTATCGCAGAATTCCGGCGCGAGAACAGTGCCGGCCTGGTCGCCGTGTCGGCCTCTTTCGTCCAGTTCGCACGCCAGGCACGACTCATCCAGGGAGAGTTGGTTGCGATCGATGGCAGCAAGATTCGTGCAGTAGCATCGAAGAAAGCCCTGGCCCGCAAGGTCGATTTGCAACGCACGCAGCAGGCCATTGCCGAGGAGATCGCCGGCTACCTGTCGCGGCTGGACAATACAGACCAGGACGAGCTCGGTGAGACAACGGACCGCAAGGCTGTGCAGGCTGCCTTGACGCGACTGCAGCAGCGACAAACGGAAATCCACGGCGAGATCGACCGGATGGACGGCAGCGAGTCGACGCTGTCGGTGCAGGGTGAACCGCAGGCACGGGCCATGAAATCGTTGCACGGGGCTCCCGGCTACAACCTTCAAACGGCGGTTGACGCCCACAGCCATCTGATCGTGCATCACGAAGTGTGCAACGACACATCCGACATCAAGCAACTCGCTCCGATGGCGCAGGCAACAACACAGGTGCTGGACGCTGTTCCCGCAGTGGTAGCCGATGCCGGCTACGCTAACGCAGACCACTTGCAATTGCTGGACCAGGCTGGCCAAAAGGCATTCGTCGCTACGCTCGAGAGCGGCAATCCCCGGGGCAAAGGACAATACTACCGCCTCGAGACCTTCAGTTACGACCGCGAGCGCGACTGCTATGTATGCCCAGCCAACGAACTCTTGCAGCGCAGACAGGTCTTGCGCAAGGAGAAAACCGTGGTGTACGCAGCCCCGGCCGAACGCTGCAGGGTCTGTATCCTCAAGCCGCAGTGCACTGGCGCCAAGCAGCGCTTTGTATCGCGGTTACTCAATGCTGATGCCGTCGAGGCCAATGCACGCCGTGTCGCACAGCAACCGGAAATGATGAAGCTGCGCCGCCGAACCGTCGAACACCCATTTGGCACCATCAAACACGAAATCCTGCGCAACGCGCGCCTGTTGATGCGAGGTCTGAGCGGCGCTAAAGGCGAACTGAGCCTGGCGGTGCTTGCATATAACCTGAAACGCGTGACCAACTGGAAGGGCGCTGGTTGGACCCTGGCTGCCATCAGGGCCTGAGGGCTTTTACGTCTCCCCAAAAAAACAATGCCCCGCAAGACGCGGGGCATTGTTTTTTACTGCTCGTCACTCTGCAGACTATCTACACAGCCTGTGGAGAGCGTTTTAAGAGGCCGAGTGTCGCCGGCGTGCTGCCCGTTTTGCGTTTTTACACAGCCTGTGTCGGGCGCTTTTTTTCGTCCATGTGCGGGAGTGCCGAAAACGGTTATGCTCCCTTCATGACCGAACTCGACCTCCTGGAAGGCGCCGCCAACCGCAGCGAACTGGCCGCCACCCGCAAGCTGGCCCAGCGTACCGGCCTGCCGTATGAGGATGCGCTGCGCGCCACGCTCGGCGCCAGCGCCGGCGAAGCAGGCCTGGCCGCGCTGCTCGAGGCCCGTACCGCCCTGCGCGCAGCGGAAGAAGCACGCGCGCTGGACCGGCGCGCGGCGCGCGAAGCCGCTGCCGCCCTGCGGCGCGCCCGCCACGACGGCGCCTTGACCCCCTGGCGCGCCTGGTTCGACGGCTCGGCCCGGCCCAATCCGGGGCGCTGCGGCATCGGCGCGCGCCTGCTCGGCCCCGCTGGCCAAATCGTGGAGCTATCCGAACCTGCCGGCTACGGCAACAGCAGCGAAGCCGAATACCTGGCGCTGATCGCGGTGCTGGAAGCGGCCAGCACACTGGGCGCGGCTGAGCTCACCATTTACGGAGACAGCAGGGTCGTGATCGACGACGTCGGCGCGCCCGCTACCCACAGCGCCGCCGCCCTGCGCGGCTACCGTGCGCGCGTGCACGCGCTGCTGGCCGGATTGCCCGGCGCCAGGCTGCGTTGGGTGCCGCGCCACAAGAATCTGGAGGCCGATGCGCTCTCGCAGCGCGCCAGCCTTATGCACACTGCAGAGTCCGATGCCGTTTCCTGAACCCGGCCGCCGGCGCGGCTCCGCTGCTGCGCTACGGAGCCCGGCATGAAAGCGCCGCTCGCGTCTCCCGACACCCAGGCCGTCCCAGGCACGGGCAAGCTCAATTTCGTGCTGGTCAGCGTCTTCATCGACGTGCTCGGCATTGGCCTGATCATTCCCGTGATGCCGGTGCTGGTAGGCGCGTTTGTCGACGGGCGAGACCAGCAGGCGCTCTGGTACGGCATCCTGGCGGCGGTGTTCGGCCTGCTGCAGTTTTTCTTCATGCCGATGCTGGGCGCGGTCAGCGACCGCATCGGACGCCGCCCGGTGCTGCTGTATTCGATGCTGGGCATGTGCGCCAGTTTCCTGGTCACGGCCTGGGCCCCGAGCCTGGCCTGGCTCTTCGTCGGGCGCGCCATCGGCGGCGTGTCGGCGGCAAGCATGTCGGTCGCCTCGGCCTATGCCTCGGACGTCTCGACACCGGAGAACCGCGCCAGGAGTTTCGGCAAGATCGGGGCCGCTTTCGGCATCGGCTTCATTTGCGGACCGGTGCTGGGCGGCCTGCTGGGCGAGATCTCGCTGGCCCTGCCCTTCTGGGTCGCCGCTGCGTTGGCGGCGACCAATTTTGTCTACGGCTGGCTGTACCTGCCCGAGTCGCTCCCGCCCGGCGAGCGCGGTCCCTTCGACCGGCGCCGCCTCAACCCCTTCCGTGCGCTGCGTAAACTGCTGGGGCGGCGCGACATCCGCGGCTTGGTGCTGGTCTTCGTGCTGACCACCTTCGCCCAGATGATGACCCACGGCACCTGGGTGCTGTACACCACCTTCCGTTTCGGCTGGAGCCCGCGCGACAACGGCATCGCCCTGTGCTGCGTGGGCATTGCGACCGTCGTCGTCCAGGCCTGGCTGCTGTCGAAGCTGATCCGGCGCTTCGGCGAGGCGCGCCTGTCCGTGCTGGGACTGGCCTCGGGGGCGCTGACCTTCCTGCTGTATGGCCTGGCCACCCAGGGCTGGATGATGTACGTGCTCATCTTCAGCAACCTGCTCGCGTTTGCCGCGGGACCGGCCTTGCAGGCCATCCTTTCACGCGCGACCGACGCCGGCGAACAGGGCGAGCTGATGGGTTCGCTGCACTCGATCAACAGCCTCGCGGTGGTCCTGATGCCGCTGCTGGGCGCGGCGGTGCTGGGCGAAGTGAGCCACCTGGCGCCGGGCGACTGGCGCGTCGGCAGCAGCTTTTACCTGTCGGCTGCGATGCAGGGGCTGGCAGTGCTGGCGGCGGTACGCTATTTCCGCCGCAGGGCAAACATTGCCCTGTAAAACATTAATTTACTGTCGGAAATCTTTACAGTAGCTTTTCGGAATTACAACTTCCTTTACGCAACTAATTGATTTATAACAAATCTTTCCCGCTGGCACGGTTGTTGCTAAACAGTAGGCAGAGTCAAACCCACTACTGAAAGAGAACAATATGAACTTCCTGAAGAAAATCGGCTGCGCAGCAGCAATCGCACTCGCCGCCGGCACCGCGCAAGCAGAGATCATGAACGACTGGTTCTTCAACCCGATCGGTACCGGCAAGGCCACCGCTCAGCCGATCAATGAGTACCTGGACGTGAACGGCAATGCCTTCATCCAGATTACCGCGACCGGCGGCACCAGCTTCTCGTTCGCCGAACACGCAGTGTTCAACATCGTCCAGGCTGACAGCAACGGTCAGCTGTTCCCGGTGACCTACCCAGGCGGCAACATCACCGCCACCTTCGAAGCCTACGGTACCGGTAACTTCAGCGGCGCCTTCACCTTCGCCGGCGGCACCATTCGCATGTACCAGAATCCGGCCAACGGCCAATACGGTAGCGCAGCAGGCGTGTACGGCGCCAACCTGGGCAACCTGATCGCCGAGTTCGCCGTCCTCGCCGGCGGCGGCGGCACGGTCGATGCGTCGGGCAGCCCGGTCAAAAATGGCCAGGTCAGCATCCGCGCCCAGGCCAACGTGGCTGACCTGGCGCCAAATTACTTCTTCGCCGATAACGGCATCGACATGTCGACCGTCATGAACACCGCGTTTGCCTTCACCAATGCGAATACGGTCGGCTCCCCAACCGGCCGCCTGGTTAGCGAAGTCGCCTGCCAATACGCCGGCTTCACCGGCCCTGGCTGCGGCCCCGTCACCAACCCAGGCACCTACGCCAACGCTCCAGGCCAGTACTTCTTCGTCAGCAACAACGGCCAGCTCAAGTTCAACGACGTGCCTGAGCCAGCGTCGGTTGCTTTGTTCGGCATCGCCCTGTTCGGCATCGGCGCCCTGCGCCGCCGCGTGAAGTAATTCTTCACCGCTCGCGAGAGCAAGAACAAAGCCTGGCTTGCCAGGCTTTGTTCGTTTACACCTTCACCCATGTCCACTTCAGTGATCCTCGCCGTCCTCGCCGCGGCCTTCCTGCATGCGGGCTGGAACACGCTCGTCAAGGCGCATGGCGGCGCCGTTCCCACCATTCTCGTGGCAGCCGGCGGGGGCGTGCTGTGCGCGCTCGCCCTGCCCTTCGCGGCCGCGCCACACCCCGCGAGCTGGCCCTTCATCGGCGCTTCCACGCTCGTCCACCTGCTCTACTACGCGCTGCTGATCGAGACCTACCGCAGCGGCGAACTGAGTCACGCCTATCCGCTCATGCGCGGCTGCGCGCCGCTCATCGTGGCCCTGCTCGCGCCCCTCCCCGGCGAACGCCTGGGCGCTGGCCAGTGGCTCGCGGTGGGCCTGATCTGCGGCGGTGTGCTGTCGATGTTGGGCGGGTCCGGCGGCAGGCGCGCCGGCGGGCGCACGACGCTGCTGGCGCTGGCCACGGCCTGCGTCATCGCGCTCTATACGCTGATCGACGGCGCAGGCGTGCGCCGCGCGGGCTCGGCCGCCGGCTATACGATGTGGATTTTCGTGCTGAGCGCCGCCGGCGTGCTGGCACTGGCCTGGCGCACCCAGGGCGAGGCGCTGCTGCCGTTCGCGCGGCGCCATCCGGGCGTGCTGCTGGGCGGCGGCTTGATGACGGTGGGTTCCTACGGGATGGCGCTGTGGGCGATGACCCAGGCGCCGGTGGCGGTGGTGGCCGCCCTGCGCGAGACCTCGATCCTGTTCGCTACCGCGATCGCAGTGCTGGTGCTGCGCGAACGGGTCGGCCCGGCGCGCCTGCTGGGCGCCGGACTGATTGCGCTTGGCGCCGCCGCCATGCGCTTGACTTGAACCTGGCTTAGAACTTCAGCTCGAGCGTTGCACGCACGCTTGGCCCGGCCTCGAAGCGCGCTTCACGCAGCACCGGGCCGCGTCCTTCTTCCACGAAACTGCTGCGGTTGATGAAATCCTGGCCGAGCAGGTTCGACAGCGCCACGCGCACTTGCTGCTTCGGCGTGAATTTATACAGCGCGTAGGCTTCCAGGTCGCGCCGCGCCACGAGGAACGAGGTCTGGCGCTCCGACAGGCGCACCGTACCGCCCTGCTTCCAGGCGAAGCTGGCGCCCGTGGTCAGGTCGGCCCGCTTGTAGTCGAAGCCGAGGTTGGCGGACAGCGGCGTCTGGCCGTCGAGGCGGTTGTCCGGTCCCGGCACGCCATCCACGCGCGACCAGTTCGCGGAAACGCTGGCGCGCAGGTCGATTGCCGGCGCGTCCTTCATCAGGGCTTTCAGGGGGAACTTGGTTTCCAGTTCCAGCCCGCGCGTGAGGGCCTGGCCGGCGTTCATCGGCATCGCCACCCAGCGCGCGCCGTCGAAGCTGACCAGGTGGCGCGTGTAGCCGTCGATGCGGCGCATCGAGGCGCTGATCGAGAACATCGCACCCTCGGCCCAGTAATGCTCGTACGAGGCGTCGAAGCCGAGCGCCAGTTCAGGCTTGAGGTCCGGGTTGCCGGCGTAGTCGGGATCGGTCGAGCGGTTGTCGATCGAGGTCTGGCGGCGCGGGATCAATTGCTGGAAGCTCGGCGCCTTGTAGGTGCGCGTGACGGCGAAGCGGATCTGGTCGCCCTTGGTATCCGGGATCTTGAACAGGGTCTGCATGACCGGGCTCCAGACGTTCGAGCTCGAGCGGCCGGTAGTGAAGGTATTGCCGGACGTGGTCGTGCGGATGCCTTCCCAGCGTGCGCCCAGGTACACCGACCAGCGCGGCGTCAGGCTCCACTCGTCCTGCGCGTAGACCGCCAGGCGCGAGACCTCCGATTCGGACTCTTCGCCATTGGGCAGCAGCGGGAACACGAGGCGCCCCGCTTCGGTCTCCTCGCGGCTGTCCTTGCGCACCGAGTGACCCGCGTCCCAGCCCATGCCCAGCGCGTGGCCGGAACCGATGGTCTTGCTGAACTTGCCGACCGTGGTCGCGCCCAGTTCCTCGGCTTCGAGGTGGACCCGGTTGTCGACCGGGCGCACGGCCCCCGGCGGCGTGATGCGGCCGGTGTCGGTGGTGTTCTGGCCGCCGATCAGGCTGGCCTTGACGTCGAGCTTGGCGCCCTCGGCCATTTTGTGGACCCAATTCAGTTCAGTGCGCACGACATCGTTGTCGGACCTGACGAAGGAATCGATCTCCGGATAGGCGGCCGGCGCGCCGAGGGTGGTCGTGGTCAGCTCATGGCCCTGGTTGCGAAAGCGCACCGAGTTCACGAAACTTTGCGAGGTCAAGGTGTCGCCGTTCTCCAGCGCCCAGTTCAGGCGCGGGGCAAAGCTGAAATGGTTGAAGCGGCCGTGCTCCTGGCCGTCGCCGAGGCGCACCAGCGTGGGCGTGCCCGCCAGGTCGTAGCCCTGTTCGATGCTGGCCTGGCTGCGCGCGTATTGTTCGAACATGGCACTGGCCGCGATCGAATACGACATCTTGCCCAGCTTGTCCGAGAGCTGCAGGTTGGCCGTCGGGCCGCTGAAGCCGCTGCCGGTGCGTGCGCCGAGCTTGAATTCGCGCTGGCCGCTGCGCACCGTTTTCTTGAGCACGATGTTGACGGTGCCCGCGACCGACTGGGTCGAGAACTCGGCGCTGGCGGCGCGCAGCACTTCGATGCGCTCGATCACGTCGGGCGAGAGCGAGTCGAGCGTGAAGCCGTTCGGCGCGCGTTCGCCGTTGATCAGGATTTGCGTATAGCCGGCGCCCAGGCCGCGCATGCGGATTTCCGCATTGCGCCCGTTCGGGCTGTTCACCGTAATGCCGGGCACGCGCTTGAGCACGTCTGCGACGTTGGTATCGCCATAGCGGGCAATCTCTTCCTGGCCGACCACGATCTTGGTGGCGGTATCGTCGCGGCGCGGGTCGTAGCTGTCGGCGCTGCCGCGCACTTCGACTTTCTGCATTTTCTGCTCTGCTGCGGCCGGGGCGGCGGGATCGGCTTTCGGGGCTGCGGTGGACTGCGTTTGCGCAGTGCCTTGCTGGGCCAATGCGGGGAAGGCGGCTGCGAGCGCGGCGGCGAGCAGGGTCAGGCGGATCGGTGAGAGCATATACATATCAGAAAGCCAAGTTTATGAGAATGTATTGTCCTCTACTTGGCCCACAGATAGATGCTATGGAGAATATATTTTCGATATGCATGACCCGGAAAACCACGAAGGCCGCGCTCGCGCGCCTGCCGGGAGCGATGCGCTACACTGCCCTGGGGCATGCACGCCGAAAACAAAGATATGCAGCTGGACGCCCCTTATTTATAATTCGCCATCATCACAAGTAATAAAGGGCTGCCATCGTGTCCGACCGTTTCAAAGTACTGCCGCAATACGTCATGCCGAAGCAGGCGCTGACCACGTTCGCCGGGCGCGTCGCCGGCCACCGCGGAGGCAAGGTGACGACCCGCCTGATCCGCTGGTTCGTCGGCAAGTACGGCGTCAACATGGATGAAGCGGCCAACTCCGACATCGCCAGCTACCCGAGCTTCAACGAGTTCTTCACGCGTCCGCTGAAGGATGGCGTGCGTCCGCTGGCCGACGCCGATTTCGTCTGCCCGGTCGACGGCGCGATCAGCCAGTTCGGCGCGATCGACGACCACCACATCCTGCAGGCCAAGGGCCACAAGTTCACGACCACCCAGTTGGTTGGCGGCGACGCGCAGCTCGGTTCATTGTTCCAGCACGGCTCGTTTGCCAACCTGTATCTGAGCCCAAAGGATTACCACCGCCTGCACATGCCCTGCGACGGCCGCCTGACGCGCATGATTTACGTGCCGGGCGCCCTGTTCTCGGTGAACCCGACTACCGCGCGCGGCGTGCCGGGCCTGTTCGCGCGCAACGAGCGCGTCACCTGCGTGTTCGAGTCCGAAGAATTCGGCACCTTCGTCATGGTGCTGGTCGGCGCGACCATCGTCGGCAGCATGGCCACGCCCTGGCATGGCGTCGTCAATCCGCAGCGCACCGGGCGCATCTCGGAATGGACCTATGAATCGGAGCCGGTTGTCCTGAAAAAGGGCGAAGAGATGGGCCGCTTCCTGCTCGGCTCGACCGTCGTCATGCTGTTCAAGCAAAACACGATCGCCTTCAATCCGGACTGGGCGCCGGAACGCAAGGTGCGCCTGGGCGAAATGATGGGCAATCGCCCAGCCTGATATTGTCCTGGCAAGGAATTCGTGGGAGGATGGCTCGACCATTCTCCTGCGGATTTCGCCTTATGCCAGACGCATCCCCTGTCACGATCGCCAGCGCCCAGCGCGAGATGCGCGACGCCTACCTGGGCGGCGCGCCCGGCGTACTGGTCTCGGCCACGGCCTGGTGCATCGCCGGCCTGGTCTGCCTGTGGGGCTCGCCCCAGCAGGCGGTGTGGGCGCTGTTCATCGGCGGCGCCCTGATCCATCCATTGTCGGTTGCGCTGCTCAAGCTTCTCAAGCGCCCCGGCAGGCACGCGCCGAACAATCCCCTCGGGCCGCTGGCATTGAGCAGCACCCTGTGGATGATCATGTCGCTGCCCCTGGCCTGGGTCGCCTCGACCGTGAACGCCGGCTGGTTTTTCCCGGCCATGCTGCTCGTGATCGGCGGGCGCTACCTGAATTTTGCGACCGTGTACGGCATGCGCCTCTACTGGCCCTTCGGCGCCGCGCTGGCGCTGGCGGCCTGGGCGCTGGTGTCGGCCAAGGCCT
This sequence comes from Massilia sp. FBCC-B171, assembly GCF_059134155.1. Classification (NCBI taxonomy): domain Bacteria; kingdom Pseudomonadati; phylum Pseudomonadota; class Betaproteobacteria; order Burkholderiales; family Oxalobacteraceae; genus Massilia; species Massilia sp. FBCC-B171. The sequence continues at coordinate 3,268,036 of NZ_CP101443.1, forward strand.
CGCCTGCGCTGGGCGCCTTCAGCGGCGCCGCCATCGAGGCCGGGTTCGGAATGGCCCTCTGGTTTGCCCAGCGCCGGCGCCCCGCCCCAGTCATGCCGTGAACGCGGTCACGAAAAATCTTATCCACCGGCGCGGCTTCAAGCAGCCAGTCCGGCAATCCAGACGGTCGCGCCGCCGCAGTCCTCATCGTTTTCGACATAGCGCATGACCTGAAAGCCCTGCGCTTCCAGCAGGCTGCGGTATTCGGCCCGGTCGAGCGAGGCGTGGTACAAGGCTTGGCCGCCGTTCTCGCTCCAGGTCTCCCCGTGTTCGGTACCGGAGGTGAACATCAGCAGGCCGCCGGGACGCAGGTGGCGCGCAAAGGTGCCGAACATCGCGCGCTGCTCATCCGGCGCCAGATGAAACAGGCTGTGCCAGGCATTGATGGCGTCGAAGCGCGCGCCCAGTGCCAGGCCGCGCATGTCGGCAAGCACGAAGCGCGTCTCCGGGAAGCGCCTGCGGGCGATCGCGAGCATCGCGGCGCTGGCGTCCACGCCGGTCACCACGCAGCCGCGTTCGACCAGGTAGCGCAGGATCGGCTCGCCCGTGCCGCAGCCCAGGTCGAGCATCGCCGCACCGGGCGGCACATGGCGCATCAAGGCGTCCAGCCAGGGCCGTTCGATGAGCGTGCGCGTCCGATTGTCGTCGAACCAGCCGGCGATCTTGTTATAGGCGTCTGCGATGTCGTTCATGGTTTCCCCTGATTAAAGCCATCGGCCCGCGCACGCGACAGCGGCGCACCGGTAGCGCACTCATGGCATTCTACGGGCACAAGCTGATCCAAACGAAAGGAGAGCTGCATGGCAAGGCGCCCCGGGATTTTTCCCACATTCTTCCTGTCCGGCTTCGAATGCTCGAGCTTCCTGTGGAACGAGCGCGTGCGGCGCGACCTGGTAGCGGAAACCGGGCATGACGTGCACGCCAACGAGGATTACGAGATCTTGAGCACCCTGGGCATTGCGGTGGCGCGCGAAGGCATCCCCTGGCCCACCGTGGACAAGGGCGGGGAATATGACTTCTCCTGCATCGACCGCTTCATCGCCGCCATCAACTCGTCGAAAATCACCCCGATCTGGGACCTCTGCCACTACGGCTACCCGGATGACCTCGACCCGTTCTCCGACGAATTCACCGCCCGCTTTGCGCAATACTGCCGGGCGGCGGCCGATTATGTGAGGACCCGGGTCCGCGGCCCGCATTTCTTCACGCCCATCAACGAGATCACCTTCTTCTCCTACTGCGCCGGCGAATGGGGATGGGCCGCACCCTATCACTGCACCCGCGAAGACCGGATGCGCCTGCTGCTGGCGCTCGCCAAGGCCGCCATCGCAGGCGCCAAGGCGATCCGGGAAGTCGACCCGCAGGCGCGCATGGTGCACATCGATCCCCTGGTGCAAGTGGTGGCGCCGCGCGACCGTCCGGACCAGATCGAAGCGGCGCGCATTGAAACCGAGGTCGACACCTTCCTCGCCTGGGACATCATCAGCGGACGCGAGCATCGCGAATTCGGCGGCTCGCCCGAGATCCTCGATATCGTCGGCGCCAACAATTATTCCTTCGGGCAGATGGAATATCGCGAAAGCGGGCCCCACGCGGCGCTGCCGCCCGACGATGACCGCATCGTGCCGCTGTGCGACCTGCTCGAAACCGTATGGAAACGCTACGGGCGGCCGATGATCATCGGCGAAACCAGCGGCCTCGGCCACGGGCGCGCCGACTGGCTCAGGGACGTAATGGGCGAATCGCTGGCCGCCGTGCGGCGCGGAATCGACCTGCAGGGCATCTGCCTGTTCCCCGCCGTGGACATGCCGGACTGGCATACCGGCGAATGGGTGCACAACGGGATCTGCGACCTGGTCGCGGAAAGCGGCAACCTGCGGCGAATACCGAACCAGGCCTATGTCGAGGAACTGCGCCGCTGGCAAAAGGAGCTCAACCGCGTCACCCGGCTTGACGAAGACCCGTACAGCGACCCGGTTGAATTGCAGGATGTGATCGATGCGGCGCACAGGCTGGATATTCAGCCGGACAAGAACTGGTCTTGAGCGAGGGTGTTGAGATATGCGCGCAATTTTGACTACTACACTACCCATCCTGGCATCTCTCGCATTCAGCGCTGCGACGTCCGCATCCGCTCAGCCGACTGCCCCTACTCCCGCAGAAATGTTCACGCAGACCAGGGTCGCCCTTCCGACCCTGGTCGAGCAAGGACTGGAATACGACTCGGTCATATTCGCCGGCAAACGATGCAAGTTTTTCACGGTGGCCGAGCAGAATTACTGGAATGCGCTATGGAAGCTCTCGTCCGGCACGGTGTTGAGCCAGCACGATCAGCAGCTTTTCGACGAAGAACAACGCTCGAAACAAAGCGTCGATAAAATAGAAGCAAGGGTGAGCCATTTCAGGAAGGCGGGTTGCGCAAGCCGGGAATTGGTCGCCAAAATACGAGATATGAAGAAGCGCATGCGACTCCAGGGTTTTGCTCTAAGGCAGGCGACCGAGGCAAATGGTGCTGCAATGACGGACCTGTATAAAGAGCCTGCCGAATAGGCGCCGAAAGACTTTTTGGCGCGAATCGACTTGGCGCGATCGGCCCCGCATGATGGGCGTTTGCAAGCGGCCCAGGCAAACGGTGAACACCAATCAAACATTGAAGGATGCACTTCCCATGAAAGACACGCTGACGATTTCCGTGCCTCGCCTTCACACAGATCGGTTTACGCTTCGGGAATATCGTGTGGAAGACTTCGAATTATTTGCGGATCATTTGTCCAATGCTGAAAGCTCAGCGCATTTAGGCTCGGCAGACCGTCAGACCGCCTGGCGCATCTTCAACTCACATGCTGGATTGTGGCTCCTGCATCGGGCTGGTTGGTGGTCAATCGAGGATAGGCAGACAGGGGAGCTGGTGGGCAGCGTGGGAGCTTTCTACCGCTACGAATCCACTGTGATGGAAATGGGATGGAATACCTATCGCGCATTCTGGGGAAAAGGAATTGCGAACGAAGCGGCGGCGGCAGTCTTGAGTTATGCGTTCGAAGTGCGGCGCGAGCCGAAGGTTCGGGCACTGATCGCGCCTGGCAATGAATCATCGCTTCGTGTTGCCGAGCGCTTGGGCATGCAGTTCGAAATGAAAACCGAGCTGAACGGCAAAGAAGTCAATAGTTACATGCGTGAGCATTCCTAAGAGCGCCTAACAAAACCGTCAGGGCAAGGCGCAGCGCCGAAGACAGTACGCAGGTACGGCGAGGCGTTGCAACGCTGCCATGATGGTTTTGTCAGGCGCTGTAAAGCGGCTGGGGTCGGCGATTTGCAGATCTCGGCGCCGGCCGTTTCGGGGCCCGAAAGCGGAAGTTCGGCATTGTGGTGATTCACGTATTTCCAAGATACCGCGCCTGCTAGAATGCAAATTCTTCAATGTCCGAATGCCTATGAACCTCCTTGCTTGCAGCCGCACAGCCGTTCTCCTTGGTGGAGCCATTCTGCATCTCACCGTCTCGGCCGCTGACGTCGTTCCGCTAACCTTTGTCAATGGGCTACCTTTTGCGACGGTCAAGATCGGAGCAGTTGCTTCACGACTAATGATTGACTCAGGTGGTTCACTCGGCATCTCGATTCCGGAAAAAACAATCGAGGAGTCTGGCGCAATTAGGCTACTTGAGCAAAAAACAAAGTTTAGGGACCTGAAGGGCCAAGTGTATGAGGTTCAGAAATTCGTCGCAGACCAGGTCACGCTCGGGGCCACTAAACTTGGTCCGATTAACGGCCAAGTCCATGTTCAGTGGGGCGGAGCGCCAGAGGGGCCAGAAGCAGAGCTGACCAAAGCACGGCAGGCCGGAGCAATAGGCCTTGCGGCATTCGGAAAACGGCCAGTAATGTTCGACTACCAACTCGCCACGCTTTCGGTTTACGAGCCGGGAGAACGCCCGCAAGCAGGTCAGCAAGGTTGGCAAGCTTTGCGTCTAGAGTCTGGAAAAATAGGCCCTAACGTTACTCTCATCGTGAACGGCAAACCTCTTAAGTTCGTTCTAGACACTGGAGCGCAGGTGAATCTGGTCAACAGCAAAAGTCTTGTGCCTGTCGCTGCGGAATCTTTGTGTCAGCCTGCACCCAAGGGGGCTAATCACTGTGATCCCCGAGAACTAGGAGCAGTCCAGGACAGCAGTGGCCAGTCTCTGGGGAAGTTGAGAGCTGAGCGAATTGACTTGAATGGAGCACCCTTTGACGGCATTCTTGGCGCGCCCTTCTTTCAAAGCAATAAAGTGCTGTTCGACCTAGCGGCAGATCGCTTGCTGATTTCGCCTTTCAACGCGAAAGTCAGGAACGCGCATTGATTTTGCCGCCGCCGCGTTTCATGAGTGTGTTGTATCGACCGGTTGAATCCACAGTCGAAAGCCGACGCTCCTTAACCTCAACTGGCCACGAAACGACACCGAAACCGACCTGACGAGCGAATATGCATGAGCGACGTTGCTTTCACCATTCTGGATCGGCGAAGTGATCCACATTGAGTGATAAAAAGCTTCTTCAACTACTCCAGGTCTTCACTTCGATGGCGTGATGTTTGGCTCGCCTGGCTGAGCTGCCCCGGCCTGCGCATTAATGTCGTTCAGCCCTTCCCCGCCTCGCTGCAGAACATCTCATCCATCATGTCCAGAAAAGCCCGCGTCTTGGCCGGCATCAGGCGCCGTCCCGGGAACACGGCCCAGCCTGTCGCGGCCGGCAAATCCCATTCCGGCAGCACCCGCACCAGCTCCCCTTTGCGCACAAACGCCTCGGCAAACAGTTCGGAGCTGGCCGCGATGCCGGCGCCGCTGCAGGCGATGCGCGCCAGCAGGTCGGGCGAATTCGCCGTCAGGCGTGCCGGCAGTTCGCGCTGCCAGCGTGTCTTGCCGCGCGAAAGCGCCCAGGACACCGGTCCCCCGCCCCGGCTCAGCAGGCACAACAAATCGTGGCCGAGCAGGTCGTCCGGATGCTCGGGCAGGCCGCGCACGGCCGTGTAGCAGGGCGAGGCATACAGGCCGAAGCGCTGCAGGGTGACACGGCGCGCGGCCAGGGTCGCGTCGTCCGGCAGGTCGCCCATGCGGATCGCGATGTCGAAATTCTCGGCCACCAGGTCGACCCGGCGCGGCGACAGGTCGAGTTCGACACTCACGGCCGGATAGCGTTCCAGGAAGTGCCCGATCATCGCGCTCATGCCGAGATTCGCGAAATCCGCCGGCAGCGAGATGCGCAGGCGACCGCTGGGTGCGGCCTGGCGGTGCTGCGCCAGCGCGCCGGCCGCTTCCGACTCTTCCATCACCTTGCGCGCGTGCTCGAGCAGGCTCTCGCCGAACTCGGTCACCATGAGTTTGCGGGTCGTACGCTGCAGCAGGCGTTCGCCGAGGCGCCCTTCCAGCAGCGAGATGCGGCGCGAGACGGTCGATTTCGGCAGATTGACCCGGGCCGCTGCGGCAGAGAAGCTACCCGCTTCCACGATGCGCGCAAAGAGCAGCAGGTCGTTCGGTTCGATTTCCATGACATTGTTCCACTGACTGGATAATGTTATCCATTCTAGCGTCTTCTGGATTGATTTTGGAACTGCTAAAGTGGCTTCATTGCAGCAACCAACTCATACAAGGGACATCACATGAACATCCTCCAGATCACCTCCAGCCTGCGTGGCGCCGAATCCGAATCCAGCCGCGTCACCAACAGCATCGTCGCCAAACTGGTCGCCGCCAACCCGAACGCCACCGTCGTCACCCGCGACCTGGCCCGCGCACCGCACCCGCAGCTGGACGAAGCGGCGCTCGGCGCCCTGTTCACCCCGGTCGAATCGCGCAGCGCCGAACAGGCTGCCCGCGTGGCCCTGGACGACGCCCTGATCGCCCAGGTGCAGGCTGCCGACGTGGTCGTGATCGGCGCGCCGATGTACAACTTCGGCATCCCGGTGCAGCTGAAAAGCTGGTTCGACGCGATTGCCCGCGCCGGCGTGACCTTCCGCTATACCGAGACCGGTCCGGAAGGCCTGCTGAAGGGGAAGAAAGTGTATGTGGCGACCGCACGCGGCGGCATCTATCCGGCCGAGGCCGACCCGCAAGTGCCGTTCGTGCGCATGCTGCTGAACTTCCTGGGCATGACCGATCACACCTTCGTGCACTCGCCAGCCCAGGCGATGGGTCCGGAGGCATCGGCCAAGGGCCGCGCCGAAGCTGACGCAACGGTCGAAGCCGCACTGGCGTAATTTAATCGAGGGGCGTTTTCAAGGAGAAGATGATGAATGCAGTGATCAATGAGCGCGTGGCGCGGCCACGCGGTGTGGAACGTGTTGTGCAGGGCCAGTTCGTGATGGACGGCGCCGGCGTCAAGATCAACCGCGTCCTCACGCAAACCTTGCAGCGCCGCCTCGACCCCTTCCTGATGCTCGATGCGTTCGGCAGCGAGAAGGCGGGCGACTACATCGCCGGCTTCCCGGAGCACCCGCACCGCGGCTTCGAGACCATCACCTACATGCTCAATGGGCGCATGCGCCACCGCGACAGCGCCGGCAACGAAGGCCTGATCACGAACGGCGGCGTGCAGTGGATGACGGCGGGACGCGGCGTGATCCACTCCGAGATGCCGGAGCAGAACGAAGGTCTGATGGAAGGCTTCCAGTTGTGGCTCAACCTGCCGGCCAGGGACAAGATGCGCGAGCCCTGGTACCGCGACATCCCGAACGCCGAGCTGCCGCGCCTGACGCTGGAATCGGGCGTGACGGTGCAGGTGATCGCAGGCAGCGCGCACGGCGTCGAAGGCGCGGTGCAGCGCGAAGGCACCGAGCCGGTCTATCTCGACATCGAGATCCCGGCGGGCGCCAGCTTCGAGCAGGCGCTCCCAAGCGGGCACAATGCCTTCATCTACGTGTTTCGTGGTGAAGCCGTGGTGGCGGGCAAAGGCGTGCCGGCCGCGCGCATGGCGATCTTCGACAATGCCGAAGGAAGCGACGGCGTCGTCATCAAGGCTGCCAGCGCGACGCGCCTGCTGCTGATCGCGGGGCGGCCGCTGAACGAGCCGATCGCACAGCATGGCCCCTTCGTGATGAATACCCAGGCCGAACTGCAGAAAGCCGTCGAGGACTTCCGCGCCGGCCGCTTCACGAACTAAGCAGCTCCGTTTTACGCGCGCCTGGGCGGTCATTGGATCGCCCGGCGCGCTTGCGTTACACTGCCGGCATGCGCCTCATCCTCCTTTTCCCATGCCATTGATGCCCGTCCTGATGGACCTGCTCTCGCGCGCCAGCCATGCGCTCGGCTTCGAGACGGTCGACCGCTTCCCCGCAGGCCACGCCTATGCGCGCACGCACTGGGACCGGCGCTATTTCGACATCGCCTCCGACCTCAAGCCCGAGGCCATCGAGCGCGCGCTGTGCGCCTCGATCGACAACACGCCGGCCGTCTTCTCCCACATCGCCAACCCGACGCCGGCCATGCAGCGCACCCTGCTGGGTGTGATCGACACGCGCCTGCGCCGCTCGTGCGGCGCGCCCTCGGACCTGGTCATGCTGCTGATCGACGCCTACCGCAGCCCCTACACGCTCGAAGCGCGCCCCGGCCTGCGCGCGGCGATCCAGGCCACCGACGGCCAGGAGCCGCGCGAGCGCGTGCACGCGGTACTGGCCTTCCTGGGCGCGATGCCGGCGGCCTTCGACGTCATCGACGTCATCGCGATCAAGAACTGAACATCGGCCGCGCCAGGTTGCTCGGCACGTAGCGCGCGCGCAGCGCCATGAAGGGCGTCTCCACCAGCCGGTACAGCAGCCAGCCCGAGAGTACCGACAGCGCCAGCAGCAGCACGATCGCCACCTTGGTCTGCGGCCCGTAGCCCAGCGCCTGCAAGGGGCCGGCGGCAACCGCGCTGGCGCCGCGGTGGGTCAGGTAGATCGCGTACGACCAGACGGCCAGCTGCCCGGCGCCGGGAATGCGCAGCGCGCCCAGCAGCGAATGCTGCGACAGCGCGGCCAGGATCATGAGGCCAAAGCCGAGCGCCAGCAGCGGGTAGCCGAACACGGTGGCGGCAAAGCCGTAATGGTCATTCAGGAACAGCCAGAAGGTCGCGCCGGTCACCAGCAGGCCGGCCGCGAGCACGCGGTTGCCGTGGCTGGTGATGCGCGTCCACAGATCCGGATGGCGGTTCTTCACCAGCGCCAGCGCCACGCCCGCCACCAGTTCGTCGAGCCTGCATAAGCTCGCGTAATAAATGAGCTTGTAATAGAAGTAAATCCCATAGGTGTGCGCATCGACGTGGTCGATCCATAGCCGGGCGCGCAGCAGCATGCCTGCGACTATCACGCATGCGATGAAGACCCAGGCCGCGGCGATGCGCAGGCGCAGCGCGGCCCCGAGCAGGGCCAGGGCCGGCAGCAGCAGGTAGAACTGTTCTTCGATGGCGAGCGACCAGCTGTGCGAAAACGCGGTACCCGGCGCCAGGCCCAGGTTCTGGGTAAAGCTCAGGTAGCGCCAGAGGGGCGCGTGCGGCGCGTTTTCGCCCCAGGCCGGCCACATGACATACATCGCCAGGATCACGAGGTAATTCGGCAGCGTGCGCAGCAGGCGGCGCGCGTAGAAGGCGCTCAGGGACAGGCCGGCCTCGCTCTTCTGCGCGGCAAAGATCTGGTTGCCGATCAGGTAGCCCGAGAGTGCGAAGAACAGGTCGACCCCGGCCCAGCCGATGCGCCCGATCCAGCCGAAGGTATGGTCGTCGTTCGAGACGAACAGGGTGTAGTGGTGCAGGACCACCAGCGTGACGGCGAGTGCGCGCAGGGTATCGAGGCCATGCAGGCGCAGGCTGCGGGTGTGCATCATGGGTTCGTGTGAAAAACGCGGTAGCGGATCATGCCATGCCGTTTTCGCACCTGCCAGGGTTTCCCGATAAAATGACGACACCGATATTTCTTTGGATCATCACGCATGGCTTCCGCACCGAATCTGCAGTTCAAGTTTGTCAACTATACCGGTCTCGAAGAGGGCCCGAGCGTGATCATCATGGGCGCCACCCATGGCAACGAAATTTGCGGCACCGAGGCGATCCGCCGCGTCATGGCCGAGCTCGACAGCGGCGAACGCAAGATCGCCGCCGGCAGCGTCACCTTCGTGCCGATCGTAAATCCGCTTGCCTATTTTAAAAACGAGCGCAACGGCGACCGCAACCTGAACCGCAACCTGTTCCCGAAAGAAGATCCGCAGGACTTCGAAGACCGCATCGCCAACTGGCTGTGTCCATTGCTTGCACAACACGATGTGCTGCTCGACCTGCACTCGTTCAACGCGGCCCATGGCGAGCCTTTCGTGATGGTCGGCCCGGTCAACAATGCCGGCCCGCTCGAACCTTTCGCGCATGCCGACAAGGAACGCGCCCTGGCGCGCCGGCTGGGCGTGCGCCGCTTCGTCACCGGCTGGATGGCGGCCTATGGCGGCGGCGTGCAGCGCCGCTCGCGCGGCAATGCAGCCGAACTGGAAACCGTGCTGCGCTACGGCGTGGGCACCACCGAATACATGCGCAGCACGGGCGGATACGCCCTGACGCTCGAATGCGGCCAGCACGTCGACCCGCAGGCGCCGGAAACGGCTTACCGCGCGATCATCAACACGCTGGCGCACCTGAAGCTGATCGAGGCGCCGGAACCGGAGCCGGTGCCCTTCGAGGACATGGAAGCGCTGCACATGGTCGCCGTCTACGACAAGCTGGACGCGGCCGACAGTTTCTCGCGCAGCTGGGCCAGTTTCGACCCGGTTGCTGAAGGCGAGCAGATCGGCACACGCGCCGACGGCACGCCGGTGTTGGCCGAATTTTCGGGCCGCATCCTGTTCCCGGATGCGAAGGCAGGGGCGAATTCGGAGTGGTATTACCTGACGCGGGCCAATCCGGAGTTCGGGCGCGGCTAAACCCTGCGCGCCGGGACGTCGCCTGCGTGCGTGCGCGTACGGCGTTGTCCCGGCTCGCGATCTAGTGGATAATTCGCACCATGACCGATACCGCAACCCTCCCCCCTCTCCCAGACCGGCTCTCGATCGATCCGAGCAGCCCTTTCCACAACCGCGACGTATTCCAGCATGACGTCGGCATTCGCTTCAACGACAAGGACCGTTTCGACGTCGAAGAGTATTGCCTGAGCGAAGGCTGGATCAAGGTCGCCGCCGGCAAGACGCTCGACCGCAAGGGCAAATCGATGCTGATCAAACTGAAGGGCAAGGTCGAGGCCTTCTACCGCTGATCGACCCGCCGGCGGGCCGATCCAGGGCCGCCGGTTTCTTCCACCATTCCTCTGCACCGCCCGGCGGCCCAGGCATTGCGCCGCCTGCGCCCTGTCGCCCCGCGACAACATCAAATATTGCACTGCAGTAAAAATACTTGCCTGCACGAACGCCGGCCAATATCATCACGTCTTGAATTGCCGAGTGGCAATTCACTGACTGAATCAGCCGAGGCTGAGTTATTGGAATCCAGATGAAAATTACGAAGATTGTTTCCGTCCTGCTGGTCGCGCTGGCAGCGGCAAGCACCGCCCAGGCCGCCGAGATCGCAACGACCGCCAGCCTCGGCACCACCGGTTTCGGCCTGCACCTGACCACCCCGCTCGCCGCCAAGCTCAACGCCCGTGTCGGCGTCAACTACGGCCGCTTCACGTACGATGGCAACACCGACGACGTCCAGTACGATTTCAAGCTCAAGCTGGCCACCGTCGACGCGCTGCTCGACTACCACCCGTTCGACGGCGCTTTCCGCATCAGCGGCGGCCTGGTCTACAACGGCAACAACAGCGAAGCAATCGCCAAGCCGAACGGCAATGGCACCTACGAACTCAACGGCCGCATCTACCCGGCTACCGCCGTGGGCGACCTGAGCGGCAAAATGGAATTCCGCAAGACCGCGCCTTATCTCGGCATCGGCTTCGGCAATGCCGTCAAGGCGGCTGGCTGGAACTTCGGCATGGACCTGGGCGTGACCTTCCAGGGCGCGCCGGAAACCAGCCTCAGCAACCGCGGCTGCAACGCACCGGCTGCAGTGTGCACCCAGATCGCCAGCGACGTGGCGGCGGAAAACGCCAGCTTCAAGGAAGAAGTGAAGGATTTCGACGTGTATCCAGTGATTCGCGTGGGCGTCAGCTACCGCTTCTGATGCAAGCCATCAGGCAGGAATGAAAAAAAAAGCAGGCGCGGCCTGCTTTTTTTACGTCCGTACCGTCCTGCCTTCTCAGGCGGGCGTGAGCAGCTTCAGGCCCGCGATCCCGAGTGCGATCAGGCCGATCGAGCCGATGCGCAGCGCGCCGGCCGGTTCGCCCAGCATCATCATGCCGAACACAGCCGTGCCGATGGTGCCGATGCCGGTCCAGACGGCGTACGCCGTGCCCAGCGGCAGGTGGCGCAGCGCCAGGCCCAGCATGCCGACGCTGAGCAGCATCGCCAGCAGCGTAAAGGCCGTGGGAATCGGCCGCGTGAAGCCTTCCGTGTACTTCAGTCCGGCAGCCCATGCCACTTCCAGCAGGCCCGCCACCACCAGGTAAATCCAGCTCATGTTCAACCTTTCGCGGGGCCTGCCCGTCCGTAAAAACCGGGCGCAAGTATAGCACCGGCCTGGGCCATGCCAGGTACACGGACAAAAATGAGGCGTCCCCGGCAGGAATCCGCCGGGTCCCGTAAGATGCCCCGACTTAACTTCGAGGGACGAGCATGACCACTTTATTTGACCCGATCACCATCGGCGCGCTGCAGCTGCCGAACCGCATCATCATGGCGCCGCTGACCCGCGCCCGCGCCATCGGCCCGGACCGCGTGCCGAACGCGCTGATGCGCGAGTACTATGTCCAGCGCGCCAGCGCCGGCCTGATCCTGTCGGAAGCGACTTCGGTCACGCCGATGGGCGTGGGCTATGCCGATACGCCCGGCATCTGGTCCGAGGCCCAGGTGGCAGGCTGGAAGCAGATCACCGAGGCCGTGCATGCCGCGGGCGGACGCATCGTCATGCAGCTGTGGCACGTGGGCCGCATTTCGGATCCGGTTTTCCTCGATGGCGCCGCACCCGTCGCCCCGAGCGCCGTCAAGCCGGCCGGCACGGTGAGCCTGGTGCGTCCGAAGCGCGACTATGCCACCCCGCGCGCGCTCGAGACGGATGAGATCGCCGGTATCGTCGCCGCCTACCGCAAGGGTGCCGAGAACGCCAAGCTGGCCGGCTTCGACGGCGTCGAGATCCACGGCGCCAACGGTTACCTGCTCGACCAGTTCCTGCAAGACAGCACCAACCTGCGCACCGACGAATACGGCGGCACAATCGAAAAGCGCGCGCGCCTGATGCTGGAAGTGACGGACGCCTGCATCGCCGTCTGGGGCGCCGACCGCGTCGGCATGCACCTGGCGCCGCGCCGCGATGCGCACGACATGGGCGACTCGGACCCGGTCGCGACCTTCGGCTATGTGGCGCGCGAACTGGGCAAGCGCAAGATCGCCTTCATCTTCGCGCGCGAAGCGGTCGGCGCAGACAGCCTGGGCCCGCTGCTGAAGAAAGAATTCGGCGGCGTCTTCATCGCCAACGAAAAGATGACGGTCGAGGCGGCCGAGCGCCTGCTCACCGCGGGCAATGCGGACGCCATCGCCTTCGGCCTCTGGTTCATCGCCAATCCGGACCTGCCAGAGCGCCTGCAAAGCGGTGCACCGCTGAACGACTTGCGCGCCGACGTGATCTACGGCAGCGGCGCCGAAGGCTATACGGACTACGCGCCCCTGCAGCAGGCTTCGTAAGTCTTGCATCTGGAACCGGGCCAGTATTTACATATATGTACGGGGTATGCATGCCCCGTACATGGATGAAAATAGCGCCCGGTTTTCCCTGTGATTGCTCATGCGCGCATGATATTCTTGCGCGATTCGCATGGTGCGCCGGTGGCCGGCGCCTGCTCACAAGGAATCCGTCTTGAAGATCTTCGCTCCCCGCGTCATGGCGCTCGCCATCGCCTCCGCACTTGCCTTCACCGCTGCCCACGCCGCACCAGCAACTTCAGCCCCGCGTGCCGAGAATGCCTTCCTCTCGCAAGCCGATGCCGCCGCCCGTTCGGCGCGCGTGTCGAATGTCGAGTATGCGCTCGCGTTCACGCTGACCGGCAAGGAAAGCTTCAGCGGCGTTACCACCGCGAGCTTCGACCTGGCCGACAATGCGCAGCCCCTGACGATCGACCTCGACAAGGCGACCGTCAAATCGGTGAGCGTCAACGGCAAACAGGTCGAGGCGAAATACAATAACTGGTTCGTGACGCTTGCCGCCGCCGACCTGGTCAAGGGCCGCAACACCGTCGTCATCGCCTACGAGCGTTTGCACAGCACCAACGGCGAAGGCCTGCACCGCATGGTCGACCCGGTCGATGGCCGCGTCTATACCTATTCGCATTTCGAGCCGGCCGCCGCGCACCAGATGTTCGCCGTCTTCGACCAGCCCGACCTGAAGGCCACCTACCAGGTCACGGCCACGGCGCCGGCCGATTGGCAGGTGGTGTCGACCACGCGCGAAACGCGCATCGAGGACGCGGGTCAAGCCAAGCGCTGGATCTTCCCGACATCCAAAAAACTCAGCCCCTACAATTTCTCGCTGCACGCAGGCCCGTATAAAGTCTGGGAAGACAAGAGCGGCAAGTACCCGATGCGCCTGTTTGCGCGCCAGTCGGTCGCCGCCCAGGTGACGCCGGAAGACTGGTTCCGCTACACGAAGGACGGCCTGGTCTTCTTCGACAATTACTTCGGCCTCCCTTACCAGTTCGAAAAATACGACCAGCTGCTGGTGCCCGATTTCCTGTACGGCGCGATGGAAAACGCCGGCGCCGTCACCTTCGCCGAGCGTGGTTTCCTGCACAAGGCGAAGATGACCGATGCCGAGCGCCAGGGCCTGGCATCGACCATCATGCACGAGATGGCGCACCAGTGGTTCGGCGACCTGGTCACCATGAAGTGGTGGAACGGCCTGTGGCTGAACGAAAGCTTCGCGTCCTTCATGGGCACGCTGGCCACGGCCGAGGCGACCGAATTCAAGGATGCCTGGCAGGACTTCTACTCTAGCGGCAAGCAGGCGGCCTACACCCAGGACCAGAAATCGAACACCCACGCGATCGAGGTGCCGGTGCCCTCGACCGCGAACGCCTTCGACAACATCGATGCGATCACCTATTCGAAGGGCGCCTCGACCCTGATGCAGCTGCGCCACCTGCTGGGCGCGGAAGTGTTCCGCAAGGGCGTGCACAACTATCTGACCAAGTATGCCTACCAGAACGCCAAGCTCGACGACTTCATCGGCAGCCTGGGCGAAGCGGCCGGGCGCGACTTGTCGGGCTGGACCAAGGAGTGGCTGTACGAGGCTGGCGTGAACACGATCGCGGCCAACTACAGCTGCGCCAACGGCAAGATCAAATCGTTTACGCTGCAGCAGAGCGCGCCGAGCAAGGCATTGCCGACGCTGCGCGAGCAACGCGTGCAGGTGGCCACCTTCAAGGTCGACGGCGGCAAGTTCACCTCGCTGAAAACCGTGCCGGTGACGTACAAAGGCGCGCTGACGAAAGTACCGTCCCTGGTCGGCACTGCCTGCCCGGACATGGTCTATCCGAACTACCAGGACTGGGGCTTCGTGAAGGTGCAGCTCGACAAGCGTTCGTTCGACACCGCGCGCGCCAGCCTGGCCAATGTCGAGGATCCGCTGCTGCGCACGATGCTCTGGCAGAGCCTGTGGGATGGCGTGCGCGACGGCAAGCTGCCGCTGAACGAATTCATCAAGACCGCGCTCGTCAATGCCCCGCTGGAAAAGGACTACACCCTGCTCGGCGACGTGATCGGCAAGATCGGTGCCGCGAAATTCTATCTTGATGCGATGGGCCTGCAAAGCGCCTGGGCGCAGCAGACGCGCGCCCAGCTGGAAGAGATGGCCTGGAATGGCGTGCTCGCCAACAAGGGCAACGACAACTTCCAGCGCCGCTGGTTCAACACCTACGTCAGCGCGGCCAGCACCCCGGCCGCGCTCGATCGCCTGGCGGGAATCCTGGCAGGCACGGTCATGGTCGACGGCCTGGAAGTGAACCAGGACCTGCGCTGGTCCATTATCCGCCGCCTGAACCGCTACAACCACGCCGGCGCCGCCGCCCTGGTCGAGCAGGAAAGCAAGCGCGACAATTCCGACAGCGGCCAGGCCGCGGCGCTCGCCGCCACCGTGGTGCGCCCGGATCCGAAGGTAAAGGCCGAATGGCTGGGTACCGTGGAGGACCTGAAGACCACACTGCCGTTCTCGAAGATCCGCACGGCGATGGGCAGCCTGTATCCGGTCGAGCAGAACGCGCTGGCCGAACAGACGGCAGCCGCCCGCCTGGCGAAACTGCCGGCAATGGACAAGGCCGCCGGCCCGGTCTACATGCGCAGCTATGCCGGTTCGCTCATTCCTGCAAGCTGCACCCCGGCCAGCGTCAAGCGCCTGACCCAGGCCGCGGCAAGCATGAAGGACCTCTCGGCCGGCACCCGCCGCGCCTTGCTCGACGCCCAGCAGGAAGACCAGCGCTGCGTGAACATCAAGCAAGCCATGACGGCGCCGAAGTAAGCTTTGGGCGAGCGCGGCGGCGCACCAGGCCTGGCGGCGTCCCGTTCGTGGACGCCGCTGGCGCTGACGCTGGGCCTGCACCTGCTGCTGGTGCTGGCCTGGCTGACGGGCGCTCATAAACCCGCACCCGAGCCGGCGCCGCGCGCGTCGACCCTGGTGCTGGTGCGGCCGCTGGAGCGGCCAAAGCCGGCGCCGGCGGTAGCGCCGCCACCACTTAACCTTCCACGCACCCGCCAGCCGGCGGCCTTTGCCGCGCCCCTGCCTGCACCGGCAATCCCGTCCACCGCCCCCGCCTCGTCCGACCCGGAACCGGCCAGCGCAGCGCAGCCGGAGGCCGCCCCGGGCCAGGCGCAGCCGGGCGAGATACCGGGCGAGCTGCTGGCCAGATCGAAAGCGATGGCGGGCCGCATCGACCGCGAGCTGCGCAATGGCGCCAGCCCCATCACCGCCGAACCCGAGCGCAAATGGGAACGCTTCGCCGAAGCCTTCGCGGCTGCACGCAAGAACGCGTCCGACACCGTCACGCTCGAGAGCTATTCGGCGCCGGATGGTGTCGTCATCTACCGCAAGACCGCGGGCGGCAAGGCCAGGTGCTACCGCAGCGGCAGCGTCGGCGGGCTGGTGACAGGCTTCGGCAATGCCGACGGCCACGGCGCCGGCAGCACGACCTGCCCCTCCGGGGTCAGCTGGACGCGCCTCTAAGGCCCCCTTTCCCGAGTCGCTCCCGACCTTGCCGGCACACATAGCTCGGCCAGGCGGCGCCAGGCGCCGTCCGCCCCGCACTCGCCCGGCGGCTGCCCGCGCTCGAACAGCTGGCGCAAGTCGAGCGGCGCCAGTTCGTTCACTTTCACGTCGCGGTTGATCGGCAGGCAAACGGCGTCGTGCCAGGCCGCGGCATAGCCGCGCGGCGTCGGCAGCGGCCCGCGCGCGCGGCTGGCGGCTGCCTCGCACTCGGCGCGGGTGAGATAGGCGCCGCGCAGGCTGCTGCCCTCGAGCATGACCTCGAGGTGCTGCTGGACGTACAAGAGCAGGATGATCGTGAACACGTGGCTCTCCACATGCCGGTGTGTCGGTTGGATGCGTGGACGGGCAAGGGGGTTCGGTGCGCACGGCTGACCCGGATCAAGGCACAGCAGCAAGCCCGGCAAGTGGATAAAATGGCGTTTTGCCGGCGCAGCGCCGCCGGCTCGAGGGAGGAGCGACATTGAGCTGGGACTATCCGCAACCGTTTGAATTGACCCTCGCGCCAGGCGCCGGGGACATCGATGGACTGAACCACACGAACAACGCCGTCTACGTGCGCTGGTGCGAGCAGGCCGGCTGGGCGCATTCCGAGGCGCTGGGCCTGGGCATCGAAGATTACCTGCGCCTGGACCGGGCGATGGCGATCCGGCGCGCCGAATACGACTACATCCTGCCGACGCTGCTGGGGCAGGAACTGTTGCTGGGAACCTGGCTGGTCGGCGGCGACGGCAAGCTCTCGATGGAACGCCGTTTCCAGCTGCTGCGCGCGAGCGACGGCGCGACCGTGCTGCGAGGGCGCTGGGAGCTGGTGTGCATCGACGTCACCGGCGGGCGGCCGCGCCGGATGCCGTCCGAATTCCTCGACGCTTACATGCCGCAGGTCGTGAAAAGCAGCTGAAGGAGTCTTGCCGGCGGTCCATGCATGGGCTTGCGTGATTCACGTTGCGCCGGCTCAAAGGAAAACTTGAGGAAACCGGGCCGGGCGGCCTTCACGGCGGGCGACACTTCGTTGGTATCCGCCGTCCACGAGGTCCTGTCATGCCCGGTCCAGCGCATCGTCCCGCCTATTCCCTGCTCGCGGCATTGTTCTGCGCCATCCTGCTCGGGCTGGGCGGCTGTCGCCTGCGCGAAAGCGCCTCCGAGCAAATCGTCATTCCGGAAGTCGTGCGCACCAACCTGTTCGTCGCGCCAGGCGGCTCGGACGCCAATTCAGGCACCCAGTCCGAACCCTTCCGCACCATCGCGCGCGCAGCCCAGGTGGTCACCGCGGGCACGACGGTGTACGTGGCGCCGGGCCAGTACACGGGGGGCTTTCGCACCACCGTCAACGGCACCCCGGAAGCGCGCATCATCTTCGTCTCTTCCGAGCGCTGGGGCGCGAAAATTGTCCCGCCGCTCGACTCGCGCACCGCCAGCGCCTGGGACAACCGCGGCAACTATGTCGACATCGTCGGCTTCGACATCGACGGTTTCCAGTACCAGAGCGGCACCAAATGGCTCAACGGCATCTACAACGCGGGCTCCTACAACGGCATCCGCCATAACCACGTGCACCACCTCGCGCTCGACGTGCCCTGCGAGGCGAACGGCGGTTCCGGCATCGTGGTCGACAGCTACTACAAGGGCAAGCACGGCGAAGTCATCGGCAACAACGTGCACGACATCGGCCCGCCCGAATGCCCCGTGCACCACGGCATCCGCGTCAGCACCCCGTCGCGCGTGCGCAGCAACGTGATCTACCGCATTTCCGGCACCGGCATCCAGCTGTGGAACGATGCCCATCGGGTCGACATCACCGGCAATACGGTTGTCAGCTCCGGTTCGGGCATTCTCGTCGGCGGGGGCGATTTTTATTATTCGAAGGGGCCGAACGACCACACCGTCGTGGCCAACAACATCGTCTTCGACAACCTGCGCGGCATCCTCGAACAAGGCGCAACGGGCGCCAACAACCGCTACCTGCACAACCTGGTATTCCAGAACGCGGCCGGCGACTGGCGACTGGCGCCGGGACGCCAGCATGCGGGGACCGTGGCGGCCGAACCGGCCTTCCTCGAATACAGCCGCAGCGGCACACCGGATTTTCGCCTCACCAGCAAGTCGCCGGCGATCGGGCGCGGCATGGTCGTGGAGACGCCGGAACCGGATTTCGAGGGCAAGCAGCGCAGCGTCGCGACCGGCTTCGATATCGGCGCCTTCCAGCACGAGCAGCTGCCGGACGCGGAACTGTCGCGCTACGACGACCCCGACTCGGTGCGTTAGCGTCCTTGCCCCACACAGAGGCCCGGCTGGCTTTTACAGAATCTCGCGCACCGTTTCCGGCGGCCGGCACAGGCGCACGCCCTTTGGCGTCACCACGAAGGGCCGGTTCATCAGCACCGGATGCGCCAGCATCGCATCGACCAGGGCTGCGTCGCTCACCTCCGGCGCACCGAGCCCGAGTTCCGCATACAGGCTTTCCTTCCTGCGAATCGCGTCGCGCGGACCGAGTCCGGCAACGGCCAGCATGCGCACCAGTTCCTCGCACGAGGGCGGCGTGGCCAGGTAGTCGACGATCTGCGGCTCGAAGCCGGCCTCGCGGATGGCGGCCAGCGCAGCGCGCGAATTACTGCAGTGCGGGTTGTGGTAAATCGTGATGTCCATGATGATGACCCTGGCAAGCAAGACGGCCATGATACGGACCGGTCTTGCAACAGACCAGCTTTTTTGCTTGTCGCTCTTGCCCCGGCCCTATAAAATCCTCCGCTTCGTTTTCCGCAAGGTAATATCGCTTGCCGCGATCGTTGGCCGGCCCGTTTCGGCACGATGGCCGGCACGTTTCCTTGCGCGAGTCACACACTAGAACAAGACGGCCGCCCCGTGCGGCACGACGGAGAAATAATGAGCGACACCCTGATGCATCCGGCGGCCCTGCCTGCCTGGGGCCAGCGCACCGCGCTGCGCCTCTTGAACATGGCGGGCTGGAACCTGCGCTTCCGGCCCCTGCCCGGCCCGCACGGCATCGCCGTGGTCTATCCGCATACCTCGAACTGGGATTTCCCGATCGGCTTGCTCGCTAAATGGGCGATCGGCCTGCCGTTTCGCTGGCTGGCCAAGGATTCGCTGTTCCGCGGCCCGATGGGCAAGCTGATGCGCTACTGGGGCGGCGTGCCGGTCGACCGGCGCGCGCCGATGGGCGCAACGCGCATGCTGGCCGACAACATGCTGGCCGAGCCATGGTGCTGGGTCGGCATCACGCCGGAAGGCACGCGCAGCTACCGGCCGCACTGGAAGAGCGGCTTCTACCATCTCGCGATGGCCGCCAAGGTGCCGCTGGTGCTGGTGTATATCGACTACAGCAAGAAGGAACTGGGCCTGGTCGACTTCATCGACCTGAGCGGCGACCAGGATGCCGACATGGCCGCGATCGCCTCCGTCTACAAGGGCCGCCAGGGTCTGCGTCCGCAGGATGCGGCGCCGATCAAACTGGCCCCGCCCCACATCGGCCCGGACCGCCGCAAGGCTTGACGCCTACCGCGCGCCCGGCCGCTCGCGCAGGAACAGCGTCTTGTACCAGATGGCCGTAGCGCGCCATTCGCCGTCCGGCGTCGCGCAGTATTCGGGCAATTCGCCCACGCGGGTGTAGCCGAGGCGCGCATACAGCGCTTCGGCGTGCGAACCGGCTTCGGTATCGAGGAAGAGCAGGCCGCGCCGCAACGCCAGCGCCTGCATCTCGGCCGCTTCCATCAAGGCGCTGCCCACCCCGTCACGGCGCGCGCCGCTGTGCACCAGCAATTTTTGCACTTCGGCGCGGTTGCTGCCGTTGGCCTTCATGCACAGGTCCAGTTGCGCCGTCCCCACCAGCACGTGCTCGCGCCAGGCGGCCAGCAGGATGCGCGAGCCGCCCTCCACCGCCCGAATGACATCAACCCAATACCCGTCGGCCACATCAATCGCCAGCGGCATCACGAAGCCGACCGAGGCCCCGTGCGCGACAGCGTCCAGGAGCAGCGCGCGCAGTTGCGGCGCATGGCTTCTCACGCCGGCGGCGTCCAGCATCTTGATCTGCATGCTTTCTCCTCCTTATCGATACTGCAGAGCAAGCAGGATTCATGCCCCATCGGTCAGCCTGCGTTAGCAGCTGATTTGCACCATATTGGTGCAAATCAGCAACCCGTGCACTAAAACCGGACCCCGGCGGAGAGCGCGGCGACGTCGCGGTCGGCGACCTGGTTGTAGTCGCCGCCCCAGTTCGGCAGCCAGGACAGTTCCAGCAGGTAGCGCTTGCGGTACTCGAAGCGCAGCGCCAGGTTGGCCGTCTTGCGCCCTTCGTTGATCAGGAAGTCGCCGGCCCAGCCTTTCAGGTCGTGCGCGAAGCTCACGCTGGCGCCGCCGGCCAGACCGTCGAGCAGCGCCGGCATGCGCGCGTCGAAGCGCAGGCGGTAGCCATAGCTGTTCGGCGTGGCGTAGCCGCGCAGGCTGCACTGGCGCTCCGCATTGCCGGTCGTGACGGTGCAGGCGGTGTTGATCCGCCCCACGCCGAAGATGTCGGCCCGTCCATAGCGCCGCACCGAGGGATCCGGCAAGCCTGACAAATGCTTGCCGACGATCTCCGCGCTGGCCGACAGCACGGCTTTACCCACCTGCCACTCCTGCCCGGCGCCTAATTGCAGCTGCGACATGGCATACAGGTCGTAGCCGTGGAACACGCCGCCGGCCGGCACCGCGTTGGCGCTGGCGCGCAGCAGGGACGGCGCCGTGGCGCTGAGAAATGGCGGCAGCACGTCGCCCGGCGCCAGCATCAGGGGCAGGCGCGGCCGGTAGGAGGCTTCGCCATAGAAGCTGGTGCGTTCGCGCTTGTGGGCGAAGCTCAAGGCGGTGAGCGCGAGGCCTTCCACGTACTCGGTGAAATAGGCCATGTTGCGACCGTCCGGATTGCCCGCAATCAGGGGCGGACCGCCGGCGCGGGTGCTGCGGCGCAGGCTCGGCAGCGCGGTGCGCGCGTTGTAGCGGGCGTGATAGAGGCCGAACTCGAGCGGCCCCGGCTTCCAGATAAGACCCAGACCGTATTCGCCCTTCTCCACCCTGGGCGTCGGCAGGCGTCCCATGGTCGCGCCGAGCGGGATGCGGGCGCGGTCGCTCACTGGCGGCTGGCCCGACATCACGCGGTCGCAGCCGGGCGTCAGGTAGTCGCTCAGCGACCACAGGGTGCCGCACATGTCGATCGCGGTCGGGGTGTGATGCCGCTGGTACCAGGCCTCGACGCCGACGGCCGGGCCGAGGTCGGCGCGGCCGAACAGCATGGGCGCGGCCACCCGCATTTCCTGGGGCACGGCGCCAGCGCGGCGCAGGGCCGGCAAGTCTTTCGGATTGAGCGCTTCGAGTCCGCCCGGTGTGCCGGCCATGCCGGGACGCTCGCCCCAGTTCAGGGATTGACGGCCCAGGCGCGCCGTATAGCGCGGCCCGCCCGGGGCGCCTTGGGTGTTGTACTGCAGCCAGGCTTCGCCCAGCGCGACGCCGGAAAAGCGCGACAGGCGCGGCGCCCCCGCGTCGCTCAAGGGCGCGCCGGGCGCATAGCCGTTGGCGACATTGCCCCAGGGGTGCTTGCGCTCTTCCAGGGCGAAGTCGTGCCAGGCCTTGACGCGCACCAGGGCCGACCACGCGCCCTCGCGCGCGGCCAGGTCGAGATAGGCTTTGATGGCCGTCGAGGCGGCGTCGCCGCGCGCGTAATTCATGTTGGCGTCGTCGGCATTGCCGCCGCTGCCGAAACCCTGCAAGCCGATGGCGGCGGCGTTGACCCCGGTGAGCAGCTGCGGATCGCGCGCTTCCAGGCGCACCACCGAGCCGAAAGTCATGCGGCCGCTGGTCGTGACTTCGGCCGCCTGTGCGGGCGGCAGGCCGGCCAGGGCCAGCAGCAACAGTTTACGCGTGCACGGCCGGCACGGAGCGAGCGTGGCCATGGCGCATTGCGCTCAGGCCAAACGGCGCGACGACAGGCGCGCCCAGAACAGCAGCTCGAAGGCGCCAGCCGCGACCAGCAAGAGCGCCGGGCCGCCATTGACGCCGGCGATCCAGAGGATGGTGGCGATCACCATGCATGCGAAGGTCATCAAGCGGTGCATCGCACTCTCCCTGTTATTGATTGTTCGCAAATACTGCCATAGCAATGTCGCCATCGCAATGCTGCCTGCATTAAAGGAGACTTAAGCCGGCCTGGCGCTCTCACCGGCCTCGGCGGACAACGCATCCCAGGCCATCGCCGTACTCAGGAACAGCTTGCCGTTGAGTGCGCCGAGCAGCGCGCTGTGTTTCAGCCGGTCCATCACCGGCCCCTTCACTTCGGCCAGGTGCAGGCCGATGCCGCGGGTGCGCAGCATCGCGTTCAGTTCGCCGAGGGCGAACAGCGCCGAGGTATCGATCGCATTCACCGCCGACAGCACCAGCACCAGGTGGCGCGTGCAGGGACGCGCCGCGATCTCGTCCTCGATGCGCTCGTTAACCGCTTCGACATTGCCGAAAAAGAGACCCGCATCGACCCGCAGCAGGAGCAGCCCGCTGGCGGTATCGGCCGTGTAGCGCTCGATGTTGCGGAAGTGTTCGGTGCCGGCGATGCGGCCCAGCACCGCGATGTGCGGACGGCTGGCGCGCCAGATCAGCGCCCCCATCGACAGCGCGACCCCGACCACGACCCCGGCCTCGACGCCCAGCGCCAGCACGCCGCCGGCCGTTGCGAGCAGCGCGATCGCGTCCGCCCGGTCATAGCGCCATGCGGTGCGCAGGGTGGTCGTGTCGAGCATGCCCAGCACGGCGACGATGATGGTGGCCGCCAGCGCCGGCAGGGGCAGCAGCGCCAGCCAGCCGGTCGGCGCGGACAGGGCCAGCGCCAGCAGGATTGCGGTGATCAGGCTGGCGAGCTGGGTGTTGGCGCCGGCCGCGAAATTCACCGCCGAGCGCGACAGGCTGCCGGTGACGGGAAAGCCGCCCGTCAAGGCGCTGCCGACGTTCGCCGCGCCCAGGCCAATGAGTTCGTAATTGCTGTGCAGCTTTTCGGCGCGTTTCAGGGCCAGGGTCTGGGCGCCCGACATGCTGATCAGGAAAACCATGAAGCCGATCAGCAGCGCCGGCTGCAGCAAGCTCTGCCAGTGTTCATGCGAGAGCGTGAGATGAAACAGCGGCAGCCCGGCCGGCACGCTGCCCGTGGTGCGCACGCCGAGCGCTTCCAGGCCAAGGAGGGGCACCAGCGCGGTGGCGCCCAGCACCACCACCATGGGCGCGAGCTTGGCCCCGATGTCGGCCACGGCGGCACTCAGTCCGAGCCGGCGCAGCAGCGGCGCGAGTGCGCTGCGCGAGGCCAGCAGCAGGAGCAGCGAGCCGCCGCCGAGGAGCGCGCTCGGCAGGTGCAGCGCCGGCAAGCGCGCACCCAGCAGCGCCGGCAACTGGCCGAGCGCGATCACGACCGCCGAGCCGATCGTAAAGCCGCTCATCACCGGCCGCGAAAAGAAGTTTGCCATGAAGCCGATGCGCAGCAGGCCGCAGGCCAGCAGCATCAGGCCCGACAGCAGGGCCAGCTGGGCGGCCAGGGTCGTGTACAGCTCGCTGCCGGCGGCGGCCAGCGGCGCCAGGGCGGACGCCGTCATCAGCGAAATGATGGCCATGGGGCCGACGGATTGGGTGCTGCTGGTGCCGAACAGGGCGTAGAGGGCGGGCGGGATGATGCTGGCATAGATGCCGACCACCGGCGGCAGCCCGGCCACCAGGGCGTAGGCCATGCCTTGCGGGATCATCATCATCGCCACCACCACGCCGGCGCTGATATCGCCAGGCAGCATGGCGCGCCGGTAGTGCCTCAACCAGTGCAGCATTGCTCGTCCGTTTCAAAAGGCGCAAGGGTAGCATGCGGCGGTGTGCGGGGGTATGTGGGGCTGTTGCCTGATGCTGTATCGGTTCGTTCAATCCGCGTGGGCACGGGTGCCCACCCTACGAAGCACGCCGCGGGCTCGTGCCTCGATGGCCTAAGGCCCGCGGCTTTATCCGTAGGGTGGGCACCCCGTGCCCACGCGGACTAAACGAATCGATACCGCATCAGGCAACAGCCCCACGACCGCCGCCCACCTACCCCATCGCCAGCTCAACGCAATTGCGCCCCGCCCGCTTGGCCCGCCCGAGCGCCGCATTCACGCGCACCGTCAGCGAATCGGCACTCTCATGCTCGCCCAGCTGGGCCACCCCCAGGCTGATGGTGACCTGGTCGACCCCGGGCATGGCCGTGTCCTCGATCGCCGTGCGCAGCTTCTCGGCCATTTTGAGGCCGTCGATGGCGCTGGTATGCGGGGCGATCACCTGGAATTCCTCGCCGCCCGCGCGCACCAGCACGTCGCTGGCGCGCACCAGCTTGTGGGCGGCGTCGGCCACCGAGCGCAGCACCATGTCGCCGACCGGATGGCCATAGCGGTCGTTCACGCCTTTAAAACGGTCGATGTCGAAGGCGATCAGGGCCAGCGGCACCTTGTAGCGGCGCGCGCGCTTGATTTCCTGTTCCAGCAGGGTCTCGCCGTGGCGGCGGTTGGCCACGCCCGTCAGGGCGTCGAGCGTCGACAGGTGCGTCACGCGCACCAGCATCTCTTCGCCCTCGCGGTTCATGTCGGCCATGCGCAAGGCCACTGCCGCCAGGTCGGCCAGCTCGGCCAGCGCCTCGAGTTCGTCGCGCGAAAAACGGCGCGCTTCGCGAAACAGCAGGCACAGCGACCCGCGCGGCGTGCCCGGGCCGTTCGAGGGAATCGGCAGCGCCAGCACCATGCCGATGCCGTGTTCCTGCAAGGCCTCGGCCAGGGCCGGCTCGCCCGATTTGTCCAGGTCGTCGAGGAGCGCAATCGTGTTCCCGGCCGCCGCCAGCAAGCCCGGGAATGCATGCCGCAGCGGCGACTGCAGCAGGCGGTCGGCGCGGCCCAGCACCTGCGCCAGGTTCAGGTTGCGGTCGCCCTGCTGGGCTTGCAGCTGCAGGTCGCCGCCCGGCTGCAGGTAGAACAGCGCGGCATGCGCGACGCCTGGCCAGCCGCACAGGGCCCGGCACAGCCGTTCGGCCAGCGCTTCGAGCTCTTCCCCTTCGCCCAGCGCCTGGCGCACCCGCGCGCGCAGCGCCTGCAGGGCGTCGAGTTCCTGTTCGCGCGGGCTGGGCGCGGCCACCTCGGTCGGCCCGGCGGCCAGGCGCGTGCGGATCGCTTCGCGCAGGGCCTCGGCGCCCAGCGGGGCGATCGCGTATTCGACCGGCCCGCAGGCCATCAGGGCCGGCAGCCAGCGCGCATTCGCAAACGGGCACAGGACGAAGGTGGGAGCACCCGCGCGCGCGCTCACCAGGCGCGCCAGGCCCTCGTGGTCGAGCGCCGGGTCGAAATGGTCGAGGTCGATGACCAGCAGTCCCGCCGACGCAAGCGCCGGGTTGGCGAGCGCCGCGTCGGCGCCGTCGGCCAGCGCCAGATTGGCGAACTGCCCGCCGCAGGCTGCCTCGAAATCGGCGCGGCGCCCGGCCGCCGGGTTGACGAACAACCCGGTCCTGGAGCCTTGCGGCGCGGCCTGCTGGGGCATGATTTTCTCCTTGGCTACATATTTGTTACATTACGATGCCAATTTTGACATAAATGGCGCCGACCGAACAGGCGAACTGCCGTCCTGTGTGTGGGAGCGCACCGTCGCGTCCAATTGTGCGTTCGATACTGAACGGGTTCAGAACATGCAGAGGGAAGGAAGCGCAATGGCCAACCAGGACGATGTAGCGAATCACCAGAAGGCAATCCAGAACCGCCAGGACCAGATCGACGCCAGCGGCAAGGCAGAGGAAGGCGAAAAGCCGGTCCAGATCGGCGCCCAGCAGCCGGTGCCGCCGATGCCCGGCCAGCACCTGGCCAAGCCCGGCCTGGAAGCGCAAATGGACGTCAAGCCGCGCTTCATGGCCGAGAACTACAAGGGCAGCGGCAAGCTCGAAGGCCTGGTGGCGATCGTCACCGGCGGCGACTCGGGCATCGGGCGCGCGGTCGCGGTGCTGTTCGCGCGCGAAGGCGCCGACGTCGCCATCCTCTACCTGAACGAACACGAAGACGCCGAAGAAACTCAGCGCGTAATCGAGGCCGAAGGCCGGCGCTGCGTGACGATCGCCGGCGACGTCAAGGACATGGACTTCTGCCAGCAGGCGGTCGACACCGTCGTCAAGCAGTGGGGCCGCCTGGACGTGCTGGTGAATAACGCCGCCTTCCAGATGCATGCCGATTCCCTGCTCGACATCACCGAAGAGCGCTTCGACGAGACGATGCGCACGAATATCTACGGCTACTTCCATATGGCGAAAGCCGCCCTGCCCTACCTGAAGCGCGGCGCGTCCATCATCAATACCGGCTCGGTGACGGGCATCAAGGGCTCGAAGCTCCTGCTCGACTATTCGTCGACGAAGGGCGCGATCCATGCCTTCACCATGTCGCTGGCGGCCAACCTGTTAGATAAGGGCATCCGCGTCAACTGCGTCGCCCCGGGCCCGGTCTGGACGCCCCTGAATCCCGCCGACCAGTCGCCGGACAAGATCGTCCACTTCGGCGAGAGCACCACCTACGGCCGCGCAGCCCAGCCGGAAGAGCTGTCGCCGGCCTACGTGTTCCTCGCCTCGAACGCCTGCTCGAGCTATATCACGGGCATCGTGCTGCCGGTGACCGGCAGCGTCGGCGAATAATCCAGGAGATTTCTATGACACGCAGCATGTGGAAAGGTGCGATCAGCTTCGGGCTGGTGCACATCCCGGTCGACCTGTATCCGGCAACGAGCAACAAGGGGCTCGACCTGCACATGCTGGATCGCCGCGACTTCTCCCCGATCGGTTTCAAGCGCTACAACAAGAACACCGAGAAGGAAGTCGGCTGGGACGACATCATCAAGGGCTACGAATATACCGACGGCGAATATGTGGTGCTGTCGGACGAAGACCTGCGCCGCGCCAACCCGGAAGCGACGCAGACGATCGACATCCTGGCCTTCGTGGACGCCGACCAGGTGCCGCTCATCTATTACGACCAGCCCTATTACCTCGCGCCCGGCAAGGGCGGCGACAAGGTGTATGCGCTCCTGCGCGACACCCTGAAAAAAGCCGGCAAGATCGGCATCGCCCACGTCGTCATCCGCGTCAAGCAGCACCTGGCCGCGCTGCACTGCGTCGGCAACACCATCGTCATGAACACGCTGCGCTATGCCGACGAGATCCGCGATCCTGGCGAACTCAAGATCCCGGCGAAGAACGCCAAGAACGCCTCGGTCACCGACAAGGAACTGAACATGGCGATGGCCCTGGTGGAGGGCATGAGCGAGGACTGGGACCCGGAGCAGTACCACGACAGCTACCGCGAAGACGTGCTGGCCCTGGTCGAGAAGAAGGTCAAGGCCAAGCAGACCAAGACCATCACCATGCCGGACAAGGAAGACAAGCCGGCCAAGGCGACCAATGTCATCGACCTGGTGTCGCTCCTGCAGGCCAGCCTGGGCAAGAAGCCCGGCAAGGCGCTAGCTGCCGACGAGGACGACGACGACGAACCGCCGCCGCCGAAGCGCTCGCGCAAACCTGCGGAGGAAGAGGAAGACGAAGAACCGGTCCCGCGTGCGCGCAAGACGGCGTCCGGCAGCCGCGAAGCAGTCGCGGCCAAGGCTGCGCCGAAAAAGGCGGCCGCTGCGAAAAAGGCGCCGGCCAAGGCAGTGGCAAAAGCGCCCGCGCGGCGCAAGAAAGCGGCCTGACGGATGGATGAATTCCTCGATTTCCTCCAGTGGCCCGCAATGGCGGTGAGCCTGTACGCCGCCTTCCTGATCGGCTCGAAAAAAGCGGACAAGCGCATCTTCGGTTTCTGGACCTTCATTCTCAGTAACGTGTTGTGGATCGTCTGGGGCCTGCATGACGAAGCCTGGGCCCTGATCGCGCTGCAGGTGGCGCTGATGGCGATGAACGTGCGCGGGATTTTCAAGAACGAGTCGCCGAGCTGAGGGCCGCGGCGGCCGGTAGCAGCAGCAAAACACATTCAACCGGACGGCATGACGCTGTCCACAACAAGGAGGTTTTCCATGCGTAAGATGATCATGATGGCAATCGCAGGTTTCATCTGGAAGAAAATCCAGGCCAAGATGAACAAGCAAACCTATAACGGCACGACCAGTACGCGCCGCTATTGATGGTGTGCGCCGCGGTGCAATGCCGCGGCGCTTACCGGCTCGCCATGCCTGTTTTAGGTAATTCCTATCGATTCAATAAAATCAATTGGCTTTGTCTTTAGCTCAGCAATACGTAGAATCTCCTCATCGCATTATCGATTTGCAACGAGGAGAACGCATGACCCAGCCCCGCCTGACCACCGCTTCCGGCATCCCCATCGCCGACGACCAGAATTCGCTCA
Source organism: Massilia sp. FBCC-B171 (assembly GCF_059134155.1). NCBI lineage: Bacteria > Pseudomonadati > Pseudomonadota > Betaproteobacteria > Burkholderiales > Oxalobacteraceae > Massilia > Massilia sp. FBCC-B171. Next base: position 3,296,790 of record NZ_CP101443.1, read on the forward strand.
GTGCAGGCCCGCGCGGCCCGCTCCTGCTGCAGGACTTCCACCTGATCGAAAAGCTCCAGCATTTCAACCGCGAACGCATCCCGGAACGCGTCGTCCACGCCAAGGGCTCGGGCGCCTATGGCAGCTTCACGGTCACCCACGACATCAGCCACTTCACCAAGGCCAGGCTGTTCGCCGAAGTCGGCAAAGAGACCCCGACCTTCCTGCGCTTCTCGACCGTCGGCGGCGAAAAAGGCAGTGCCGATACCGAGCGCGACCCGCGCGGCTTCGCGCTGCGCTTCTATACCGAGGAAGGCAACTGGGACCTGGTCGGCAACAACACGCCGGTGTTCTTCATCAAGGACCCGATCAAGTTCCCCGACTTCATCCATACCCAGAAGCGCCAGCCCGACAGCAACCTCAAGTCGGCCAACATGATGTTCGACTTCTGGAGCCGCGCGCCGGAAAGCCTGCACCAGGTGACGATCCTGTTCTCAAGCCGCGGCACGCCGGACGGCTACCGCCACATGGACGGCTTCGGCAGCCACACCTACAGCCTGGTCAACGAGGCCGGTGAACGCGTCTACGTCAAATGGCATTTCAAGACCCGCCAGGGCATCCGCAACCTTTCCAGCGCCGAGGCAACCGGCATCGCCGGCACGGATCCCGATCATGCCCAGCGCGACCTGTTCGAAGCGATCGCCGCCGGCGACTTTCCCCAGTGGGACGTCAAGGTGCAGGTCGCCACGCCCGAGCAGCTGCGCGAGTGGGAAGCGCGCACCGGCTGGAATCCGTTCGACCTGACCAAGGTCTGGCCACATGGCGACTTCCCGCTGCATCCGGTCGGCGTGCTGGAGCTGAACCGCAATCCGGTGAATTACCACGCCGAGGTCGAGCAGGCCGCTTTCTCGCCGGCCAACGTGGTGCCGGGGATGGGCTATTCGCCGGACAAGATGCTGCAGGGCCGCCTGTTCGCCTACCACGACGCCCAGCTCTACCGGGTCGGCACCAACCACCAGCACCTGCCGGTGAACGCGCCGCGCTGCCCCTTCCACAACCAGCAGCGCGACGGGGCCATGGCCTACGGCAATGGCGGCAATGCGCCGAACTACGCCACCATCGACGCGGTCGGGCGCGGTGCAACCGGCATGGGGCATGGCGAGCAGGAGCTGCCGCTGGACGGCAATGCCGGGCGCTTCGATTTCCGCGGACAGGAGGACGATTACACGCAGCCGGGCAACCTGTTCCGCCTGATGAGCGCCGAAGAGAAACAGGCCTTGTGCGACAACCTGGCCGCGCCGCTGTCGCAGGTGATGGACGAGATCCTGGAGCGCCAGCTGCGCCAGTTCGACAAGGCCGATCCGGATTATGGGCGTGGCGTGCGGGCCTCGCTCAAGCGCTTGGGGCGCAACGTGGACTGAGCGTTCTTCACTGGTCGGGGGGCTGTTCCCTGATGCGCAGGCGGTATGCGAAAACCGCGTGGGCACGGGGTGCCCACCCTACGGGATGCATTGCGTATCAAAGGCTCGTAGGAGCTTGCCGTTTGCAGGGATCGTAGGGTGGGCTCTCCGAGCCCACGCGGATTTCGCAGACCGATAACGTATCAGGCAACAGCCCCAGATCCCTCTGCATCACGGCTTGTAGCCCAGGAGATACTGGAACGCCAGCTGCGCCAGTTCGACAAGGCCGATCCGGATTATGGGCGTGGCGTGCGGGCCTCGCTCAAGCGCTTGGGGCGCAACGTGGACTGAGCGTTCTTCACTGGTCGGGGGGCTGTTCCCTGATGCGCAGGCGGTATGCGAAAACCGCGTGGGCACGGGGTGCCCACGCTACGGGATGCATTGCGTATCAGGGGCTCGCAGGAGCTTGCCGTTTGCAGGGATCGTAGGGTGGGCTCTCCGAGCCCACGCGGATTTCGCAGACCGATAACGTATCAGGCAACAGCCCCAGATCCCTCTGCATCACGGCTTGTAGCCGAGCGCCTTCATCGCCCCCGTCAGCGTCTTGGCCGCCTTCGCATACCCCTCCCAAGGATCGTTGCCCTTGTCCAGCCGCGTGTGCGCATTCTTCACATTCCACTGGTCGCTCGACTTCATCGACTCCAGTTCGTCCCAGGCCAAAGGCACCGAGATCCCCAGCCCCGGACGCGCGCGCGCCGACCAGGCGCAGACGGTGGTCGCGCCCTGGCCGTTGCGCAGGTAGTCGATGAAGATCTTGCCGACCCGGTTCTTGGGGCCGCTCTTGGCCGAATAGCGGTCGGGGAAAGTCGTGGCCAGGTGGTTCACGATGGCTTGCGAAAAGCCTTTCACGGTATCCCAGTCCTTGCCGCCCTTGATCGGCACCACCACGTGCAGGCCCTTGCCGCCGCTGGTCTTCAGGAAGGCCGGCAGGCCGAGTTCCTCGAGGAAGGCGCGCATCACCTGGGCCGCTTCCTGCATCGCCGGCCATTCGGCGCCCTCGCCCGGGTCGAGGTCGAACACCATGCGGTCGGGCTTGTCGTAGGATTTGCCGACCGCGTTCTGGGTGTGGAACTCGAGCGCATTCCACTGCGCGGCCGCCAGGATGCCGGCGACCTTGTCGACGGTGAGCATGGGCGGATGCTCCGGATCGAGCGCCTGGTCCATGTGCTTCATGCCGGGCAGCTTCTTGATGTCGGCGTGCTTCTGGAAGATCAGCTCGCCCTTGATGCCGCTCGGGGCGCGCACCAGCGACACCGGGCGGCCCTTCAGGTGTTCCATCATCAGTTCGCCCACCAGGGCGTAATAGCGCACCACGTCCATCTTGGTCGCGCCGCTCTTCTCGTCCACCACGCGGTCGCCGTTGCTGATTTTCAGGCTGGCGGGCAGCTTGCCTTCCAGGGTGCCCGCTTCGTCGGCGGCTGCTGCGTGTTCGCTCATCTCGATGTCCTTCACGGGTGTAGGGAGTTCGCGCTTGATGCCTTTGGCCGGCTTGTCGCTGCGCAGTCCCTGGAATACCGGGTGGCGCACGGCGCCGGCGCTGGTCCACTCGGAAAAGCTCACTTCGGCGATCAGTTCCGGTTTGACCCAGTGGTGCTTGCGTCCCGGGACCGAACGCGGCGGGAAGGGGCTGGTGTCGGTCGCGAGGGCCTTCATTTTGGCGGCGATGTCGCGCAGGCTCTCGCCATTGAAGCCGCTGCCGACATTGCCGGCATAGCGCAGCACGCCTTTCTCGTCATAGGTGCCCAGCAAGAGCGCGCCGATGCCGGTGCGCGAACCCTTGGGATCGGTGTAGCCGGCGATGACGAATTCCTGGCGCTGCCCGCATTTGAGCTTGATCCAGTCGGGCGAGCGGCGCGAGACATAAAACGAATCGCGCCGCTTGCCGATCACGCCTTCCAGGCCGATCTTGCAGGCGGCGGCGATCAGGCCTTCCGGGTCGGTGCCGAACTCGGCGGAAAAGCGCACGATGCTTGATTTCTTCGCCTTGGCAAGCGTTGCTTCGAGCAGCGCACGGCGCTCGACCAGCGCCACCTTGCGCAAGTCGTAGCCGCCGAGATAAGGCGCATCAAAAATAAAATAGGCGATCTCGGCCTTGTTGCTGCCGTCGAAGGCCATCTGCAGCAAGCCGAAGTTCGGGTTGCCGTTGGCATCGTGCACGACAATTTCGCCGTCGTACCAGCCGTCCGGCAGCCCCATGCGTGCGATTTCCTCTTGCAGCGGGCGCAGCTTGTCGGTCCAGTCGTTGTTGTTGCGCGTAATCAGGCGCACTTCGCCGTCCGCAATGCGCGCGAGCATCCGGTAGCCGTCGAACTTGACCTCGAACACCCATTCTTCGGGGTTGGCCGGCGGGGCGTCGACCAGGGTCGCCAGTTCGGGCGCGAATTCCTTGGGCGGCGCGGCTTCCACCACGCCTTCGGGCAGGCGCGCGTCGCCCGCCTTGGCTTTGACGGCACGCCCCTTCTTCGCAGGAGCAGCGGGCGCAGCGGCGGCTTTCGCCTTGCCCTTCACCTTGGCCGGCAGCTTCTCGTGCGTGCCCGGCATCGGCAGCGCCTTGACGCTGTCGGGCATGTCATCGACGACCGAGAACTCCTCTGCCGGCCGGGTGTACTCGTCCTTTTCCTTGATCAGGAGCCATGGCTCCTGCTTCTCGCCGCGGCCCTTCATGCGCACCAGCACCCAACGGCCGTGCATCTTGTGGCCGCGCAATTCGAATTTCAGGTTGCCCTTGCGGTAGCCTTCTTCGGGATCGCCATCCGGTTCCCAAGTGCCCTTGTCCCAGATAATCACCTTGCCGGCGCCGTACTGCTTTTCGGGAATCGTGCCTTCAAAATCGGAATACGAAATCGGGTGATCCTCGACGTGCACGGCCATGCGTTTGTCATGGGTGTCGTAGCTCGGCCCTTTCGGCACGGCCCAGCTTTTCATGATGCCGTCGAGCTCGAGACGAAAATCGTAATGCAGGCGGCTGGCCCAATGTTTCTGGATCACGAAGGTGAGTGCCTCCTTGCCCGGCTGGCCGCCTTCGGCCGGCTCGGAGGTGATCGAGAAATCGCGCTTGGACTTGTAGAGCTTGAGGGCATCGGGCATGGCAAACTCCTGCGTTTTCCGGTAAGGACCAGTGTATTCAGGGCTCTTTCTTGCGACTGTACGGCAGCTAACGGTCGCGCTTTCGGGGAGTGCCTGCGACGATTGTAACGGGATGTAATTGGCGTCAACGTTGGCAGTTTGGCCCGCGTTATTGGGCACAGCAGCACCGGGAAGCCGGCCACCGGCTCCCGACATTTCCCTCTCCTTTAAGGAATGACACCATGAGCAAAATCGTCGCTACCCTGATCGCCGGCCTGTTTGCCACCTCGGCATTCGCCCAGAGTACCGCTACCCAGACGACCGCACCGGCCACCAAGGCCGAAGCCAAGGAAGCGAAGGAAGTGGCGAAGGCCGATGCCAAGGTAGAGAAAGCCTCGGCCGAAGCAAAGTCCGACGTCGCCGAAGCAAAAGCGGACGCTGCGAAAGACAAGGCCAAGGCAGTCAAGAAAGCCAGCAAGCAAAAAGCGGAAGCCAAGAAGGATGCCGCCGAGGCAAAAGCCGAGCACAAGGCCGACACCACTGCGCACACCACGCACACCACCACGACTACCAGCACCAAATAATTACAGGCCGCTCCAGCCCCACCATAGCCCAAAAAAAGACAGGGTTCGCCCTGTCTTTTTTTCGCCCGTTTAGAACCTATCCCGGTAGGGAAGAGGAAGTTAATGGCGATGCATGGCAAGTGGGAGCAAGGCGCGAGGAGGCCGCGTGGCGAGCCACGCAACGACGAGCAACGCGGCACCCGCTTGCCAGGCGCGCCAGTAACGACTCTTCCCTGCCGGGATAGGTTCTTACTGGACTGCGCTTCGAAACGGGCGCATCCTTTACCCGCGGCGGGTAGCGACTCATCCCGCCCGCCGGACCGATTTCCTTCCCCATCAAGCGCATGCTCTACAATATGCGCACCCCTTCCTGGAGCGCGCCATGCACAAGATCGTCTTCCTCGACCGCGACAGCCTGCTTGCCAAGGTACGGCGTCCCGCTTTTGACCACGACTGGCAGGACTATCCGGCCACCGCGCCCGACCAGGTTGTCGAACGCCTGCGCGGCGCGACCATCGCCGTCACCAACAAGGTGCCGCTGCGCGCCGAGACCCTGGAACAACTCCCGGAGCTGCGCATGGTGGCGGTAGCCGCTACGGGCACCGACAACGTCGACCTGGCCGCCTGCCGCGCGCGCGGCATCATGGTCGCCAATATCCGGGATTATTCGCTCGTCTCGGTGCCCGAGCACTGCTTCACCATGATGCTGGCGCTGCGCCGCAACCTGCGTGCCTACGTCGCCGACGTCGAAGCCGGACGCTGGGAACGCTCAAACCGTTTCTGCCTCCTCGACCACCCGATCGGCGACCTCTCCGGCAGCCGGCTCGGCATCGTCGGCTTCGGCGCGCTGGGACGGCGCGTGGCGCAGATCGGCCAGGCCTTCGGCATGACGATCGCCACCACCTCGCGCTCGAAGGTAGAGGAACCGGGCGTGGTGCAGCTGGAGCTGGACGAACTGCTGGCGACTTCCGACGTCGTCAGCCTGCACCTGCCCCTGACGGACGCCACGCGCCACATGATCGGCGCGCGCGAACTGGGCCTGATGAAGCCGACGGGGCTCCTGATCAATACCGCCCGCGGCGGCCTGGTCGACGAGGACGCGCTGGCCGAGGCGCTGATGCGGCGCACGATCGGCGGCGCCGGTTTCGACGTATTGAGCAAGGAACCGCCTTCGCAGGACAACCCGCTGCTGGGACTGCGCCTGCCGAACTTCATCCTGACCCCGCACGTGGCCTGGGCCAGCAGCGGCGCGATGCAGACGCTGGCCGATATGCTGGTCGATAACATCGAGGCCTGGGAAGCGGGACGGGCGACGAACCTGGTCGGGTAAGCGCAATACCGTGTTGGCAGGGCGGGCACGCCCTGCCCTCGATCACTGCAGGCGGATCGCCATGTCGAAAATCCAGGTACGCCGGATTTCTACCACGTCGTACTGGCGCGCCAGCGCCGGCGGGAACGGGCCATACGGCGCCTGGCTCGCGACAACCTGCCGGATCGCTTCGTCGATGGCCGGCACGCCGCTCGACACCACGAAGGTCACCTTCTCCACCGAACCGTCGGCACGCACCGCCACCGTCACGACCGGCTGGGTGTGGCGCTGCTTGACCAGTTCGCGCACGGAATCGAAGGCCATGTTCATTTCGATCTTGCGGCTCATGGCCTGCGCATAGTCGACCAGGTCGGCATTCGCGTCGGCGCGGCCGAACAGCCAGCCGCGGCGCAGGCTGCTGGTGGTGGGCGTCGTGCGCGGCGCGTCGGGCTGGGCCGCTTCCTGGTTCAGCTGCCGGCCGATGGCGCGCAGCCGCTCCTCGCGCTCGGCCTCCTGCGCGGCGCGTTCGCGTTGGGCCTGCTCCTGTTTCGTCCGTTCCTGGCGGGCCGCGTCTTGCCTGACAGCGTCTTCGCGCGCGGCCGCCTGCTTGGCGGCGTCCTGGCGGGCGGCTTCCTGGCGCGCCGCGTCCTCTCTAGCTGCTTCTTGTCTTGCCGCTTCCTGTCGTGACGCTTCCTGTCGAGCCGCTTCCTGGCGTGCCGCTTCCTGTCTTGCCGCATCCTGGCGCGCCGCTTCCTGGCGGGCTGCTTCCTGTCGTGTCGCGTCGTCGCGGGCGGCCGCTTGTTTGATTGCGTCCTGGCGCGCTGCCTCCTGCCTTGCCGCTTCCTGGCGGGCTAGCTCTTGCCTCGCCATTTCCTGGCGCGCCGCTTCCTGTCTCGCCGCGTCGTCGCGTGAGGCCGCTTGTTTGAGTGCGTCCTGGCGCGCCGCCTCCTGCCTTGCCGCTTCCTGACGGCCAGCCTCTTGCCTTGTCGTATCCTGACGGGCCGCTTCCTGACGGGCCGCTTCCTGACGGGCGGCTTCTTGCCTTGCTATTTCCTGGCGGGCCGTCTCCTGTCTTGCAGCCTCCTGGCGCGCGGCGTCCTGCTGCGCCGCCTCTTGCCGGGCCAGCGCCTGCGCCGTCGCCCGCTCCTGTTCCTGTTCCTGCTCCAGCCGGGCCTGTGCGAGCACGCGTTCGCGTGCTTCCTGTTCGATCTGTTTCTGGGCCGCCAGGTCCGGAGCCGGCATTTCCGCGCCCGGTGCGGGAGGATTGGGCGCTTCCGTCGCTGACGAAGCGCGCACGGCGGGGGCGTCGACCGCGAGCGGCAGGTTCACTTCGGGGCGCATTCCGGCAGGCCGAACGGGTTCCAGCACGGGCGCAGGAGCGGGTTCCGGCAAAGGCGCGGGGACGGGGGCTAAAGCGGCGGGTGCCGGAGCGGATTCAGGTGAAGGAGTCGATACGGGGGCGGCTTCGGTTTTCGGCGCAGCGGGTAGCGGCATGCGCATGGGCGCGGCAGCGCTCTTTTCGGCGACGGCAGGCGCAGGAGCAGCCGGCGCGGGTGCAGGTGCCGGTTCCGGTGCAGGCGGCTGCGCCGGCGCCAGCACGACGCGCAGATCGTCCGCCCCCAGGCGCCGCTCCTGCCACGGCAAACTCAGGCCTGGTAGTCCAAAGGTCTCGCCACCCAGCACCAGCGAGAGCAGCAGCACATGGGCCAGCAGGGACAGCGAAAAGGCGGTATTGACCCGGCGCGGGCTGCGCGCAAGGAGGAAAGCGGGCGCCGCCCCGAAAGCCACGGGCGCGGGCTCGTGCGGCGGCGCCGGTTGTACTGAGTGGACGAGTTGGAGCGGTTTGGCCATTGGGACGAATGCAAAGCTGCCAAAGAGGCAACGAACTGAGCGATGCTATCACAGGGCAGGCGCGAATCGCGCCCGCGCGCCGGCTCAGACGTGCAGGGTCCCCTGCGGGTCCGGCAGCGGGCGCGTCACGGGCGCGCGCAGGGGCAGCTCGAGCACGAACACGGTGCCGCTTCCAGGCGCGCTCTCGACCCGGATCGCGCCGCCCAGCAGCGAGGTCGCGATCGTGTGGGCGATGTTCAGGCCCAGGCCCGTGCCGCCCTGCCCCATGCGCGTCGTGAAGAAGGGATCGAACACGCGCGCCAGGTGCTCGCGCGCGATGCCGCGGCCGTCGTCGGCGAACGCGATCCGGACCCAGTCGCTGTCGATCAGCTCGGCCGACAAGCGCATGCTGCCGCCCGGGCCCTCGAAGGCGTGCAGCAAGGCGTTGTTGACGAAGTTGATCAGGACCTGGCCCAGCGGCCCGGGATAGCTGTCCATCGCGATCCCGCCCGGCACCTCCAGCACCAGGGCGTGGCCCGCCAGGCGCACCTTGTTCATCAGGGTCGCGACGATTTCCTGGCAGGCCAGCCCCAGCTCGAAACGGCGGCGCTGGGCGCTGGCCTGGTCGACCGAGACCTGGCGGAAGCTGTTCACCAGGTCGGCCGCCTGGTGCAGGCTGCGCACGATCAGCTCCGACGCCTCGCCGGCCGCACCGACATAGCCGTCCAGTTCCGAGCGCCGCAGCGCCGAGGTCTCGAGCGCCTTGCGGATGCCGAGCGTCTTTTCGTGCAGGGTGCTCGCCATTAAAAGGCTGTTGCCGATCGGGGTATTGAGTTCGTGGGCGACGCCGGCCACGAGCGAACCGAGCGAGGCCAGCTTTTCCTGGGCCGCGAGCTGGCCCTGCACGTCTTTCAACTGGCGATAGGCCTGGGCATTGTCGAGCGCGACGCCGACATAGGCCGCCAGCGTGCGCAGCATGTCCAGGTGCACGCGCTGGTAGGCGCGCGGCGCGAAACTCTGCACGGTCAGCGCCCCCAGCACGCGCTGGCCGACCGCGACCGGCACGTAGAGGAGCGAGCGCGGCAGCCTGGTGGCCGGCGCATCGGCGGCGCAGGGCAAGGCCTCGGAGGCGGCATCGGCCGGGTCCACGCCCGGCAGGTAGCGCGCCGCCTCGAGCGCCAGTTCGTTGATGAACACCTCGCGCCCGTGCTCGATGCACCAGGCGGCCAGCTGGCACGGATCGCGCCGCTCGCGCTGCGAGGGCGCGCTGCGGCGGCCCTCGACCACCGCGTAGGCGAAATCGAACAGCAGGCCGTCGGGGCGGGCCACCGCCACCGCGAACACCGGCGCCTCCATCAGCACCTGGACGTGTTCGTAGAGCGTGGCCATGATCGCCTCGGTGTCGAGGTTGGCGGTCAGGCGGCGGCCGATGTCGGACAGGAGCGTAATGTTGCGGCGTGCGCTGTCGGCGGCCTCGCCCTGCTCCTCGGCCTCGCGCTTGCGCAGTTCGGCCGCGTCCTTTTGCAGCACCAGTTCGGCCGTGCGGGCGCCGACCTCGCGCGCCAGCACTTCCTTTTGCTGCACCAGCGCGCGAAAGCGCAGGCGCCAGGCTGCCGCGGCGGCGGCCGCGATCGCGCCCAGCACGAGCAGGCGGAACCACCAGCTGCTCCACCAGGGCGGCGTGATCGTGATCGTCAGCGCGGCCGGCGCCTCGCTCCAGACCCCGTCCTTGTTGCTGGCCCGGACCCGGAACACATAGCTGCCCGGATCGAGGTTGGTATAGGTGGCGAAGCGCCGCCCGGCATCGGTCTCGACCCAGCCGGCATCGAAACCCTCGAGCCGGTAGGCATAGCGGTTGCTGGCCGGCGCGGCGTAGTGCAGGCCCGCGAATTCGAGCGAAAACACCGACTCGCGCTGGGTCAGCGTGATCTCGCGCGTGCGCTCGATCGGTGTGGCGAGGCGCTGCGGCTTGTTAAAGACGAGGAAATCGGTAATCCGCACGACGGGTGGGAAAGGATTGTCGCGGATCGCATCCGGGTCGAAGGAACTGAGCCCGTTCACGCCGCCGAAGTGCAGGCGCCCATCCGGCCCGCGCGCACTCGAACCGACAAAGAAGGTGCCGTCGATCAGGCCATCCTTGGCCGTGTAATGCTTGTACTGGCCGCTGGCCGGATCGTAGCGGCTCAGGCCATCGGTCAGGCTGGCCCACACGCGCCCGCGCTTGTCCTCGAGGACGGCGTCGATCGGCATCGGTTTGCGCGAGTCGTGCAGCTTCACCAGGCGGAAGGCCGTCCTGCCGGCGCGGTCGACTTCCATCCAGTGCAGCCCGCCGGCGCTGCCGACCCAGAGCCGGCCGTCCTTTGCCAGCGCCAGGCTGTAGATGCGGTTGTGGCGCAGGCTGCCCGGGTCGGCCGGATCGTGGCGGTAGTGCGTGAAGACGCCCGTGCGGCGGTCGAACCGGTCCAGGCCATTGTCGGTACCTATCCAGAGCATGCCCTGCGCGTCTTCCAGCATCTGGAACAGGGTGCTGTCGCCAAGGCCCTGCGGCTGGCGCGGGTCGTGGCGCCAGCTTTGCCGCACCGTCAAATCCTCGTTCAGCTGGTACAGCCCGGCGCGCGTGACCACCCACAGCGCTCCGTCGCGGGTACGCACGACTTCCTGCACCGCGGCCGTGCCCAGGCCAGGGAGCGCGATCCGGTGAAAGCGCGTGCCGCGCAAATCGCTCCAGGCCAGTGCCCCGGTGCTGCCCACAAACAGGCGTTCGCCCGCAATCGAGAGGCTGTGCACGACGTCGCTCGGAATGGTCGCCTCGTCTCCCTCGCGGTGGCGCAGCTGCATGGTGGCCCCGCTGTCGGGATCGAACAGCACCAGGCCGCCGCCGGTGGTGCCGATCCAGCTCTTGCCGTCGGGGCGCACGGCGATGTCGCGCACCTTTTCGAAGCCGATCCGGTAGCTGCCTTGCGGCCGGAAGCTGAAGTTCGAGAAGCCGCCGCTGGCCAGATCGGTGCGCGAGAGACCGCGAAAGCGGGTGCCGACCCAGAGCGTGCCGCTGCGGTCGATCCGGATCGAGCCGACCTGGTTGTCGGCCAGGCTGTGGGCGTCGAGCGGCTGGTTGTTATAGGTGACGAAGCGAGCGATGGTCGGGTCCAGCCATTTCACGCCATCGAGGTCGGTGCCGGCCCAGAGCGTGCCGCCGGCGTCGTGATAGAGCGCACCCACGCGCATCTCGCCCATGCCCTCGGCCGCGCCGATGGTGCGCCGCTCTGGCATGGCGCCGGCCAGGTCCCAGGCTTCCAGGCCGGCGTCGGTGCCGACCCAGAGCGTGTCGCGGGGCCCCATCGAGAGCGCATTGATGCGGGCGTGGCGCGGGTCCTTGCAGAGCGGGGCGATGTGTTCGAGCTGGGTGGCGCCAGGCGCCAGCCGCCCCACCCCGCGCGCCGTGCCGGCCCACAGCACGCCGTGGCCGTCGAAAGCGAGCGCGCTGACGGCATTGCCCTGGGCGGCGTGGTCGTGGCCGGGATGGCGGATCGTGGTGAAGGCGCCGCTGGCCGGGTCGAAGCGGGTCAGGCCTTCGCTCGTGCCCAGCCAGAGCATGCCCTGGCGGTCGGCGACGATCGCATTCACGCTGCGGTTGGCGCTTGCGGGCGCGCCGGCATCGGTCAGCGCATAGCGCACGAACTTGCCGGCGGCCGCATCGAAGCGCGCCAGGCCCCCTTTGGTGCCGAACCAGAGCCGTCCCTCGCCATCCTCGAAAGACGCATTGATGAAGCTGTCGGGAAGCGAGCGTGGGTCTTGCGGGTCGGTGCTGTAGACGGTCATCTTGTAGCCGTCGTAGCGGTTCAGGCCGGCCTGGGTGCCGAACCACATGAAGCCCTGGCGGTCCTGCAGGATGGTCAGCACGGATTCCTGCGACAGCCCATGCTGGATCGACACCTGCTCGAAGCGCAGGTTGCGCGCTGCGCTGGCGCCCGCAGTGGCGTGCAGCGCCAGCGTGCACAGGACCGCCGCAAGCAAGCGCAAGGTAATGCCAACCATAATCTCGTCACATCGAAATGCAGAATGGCTAATCTACCAGAGGAGCCCAAAGAGTTGCAATGAATTAAGACTTCCGGATTGCCGGCAGCGCTGCTATAATTCGTCTCACGGGCGGCTGTAGCTCAGCTGGATAGAGTACTTGGCTACGAACCAAGGGGTCGTGGGTTCGATTCCTGCCAGCCGCACCACGAATATGAAGGCCAGATCGCGAGATCTGGCCTTTTTCGTTTGGCCGTCTATCACCAGATGAGCCGTGCTTTGCGAGCCCTTCCCAATTTGCCGATGCCCCGCTATAATGCGTGCTCGGGCGGCTGTAGCTCAGCTGGATAGAGTACTTGGCTACGAACCAAGGGGTCGTGGGTTCGATTCCTGCCAGCCGCACCACGAATATGAAGGCCAGATCGCGAGATCTGGCCTTTTTCGTTGGGCCGTCCATTAACCGGATAAACCGTGCTTTGCGAGCCCTTCCCAATTCGCCGATGCCCCGCTATAATGCGTGCTCGGGCGGCTGTAGCTCAGCTGGATAGAGTACTTGGCTACGAACCAAGGGGTCGTGGGTTCGATTCCTGCCAGCCGCACCACGAATATGAAGGCCAGATCGCGAGATCTGGCCTTTTTCGTTTGGCCTCCATTCACCGGATCGGCAGGGCTTCGCGAGCACTTCCCAATTTGCCGATGTCCCGCTATAATGCGTGCTTCGGGCGGCTGTAGCTCAGCTGGATAGAGTACTTGGCTACGAACCAAGGGGTCGTGGGTTCGATTCCTGCCAGCCGCACCACAGTTTCAAGGAAATGGCTCAGAAGAGATTCTGAGCCATTTTTCTTTTCCGCTTCCCTTTTCCTCCCGCACCTGTCGCCGCGACAATCCGCCGCTTTGCATAAACACGCGAGTCTTAATCAGGGCTTAGCTCAGCAGAGGACGCGCCCTTTCATTTTCGTAGGAAGACGCTGACGTGTTTCGAGCAATTCGTCCGCATTTTCCACTCAACAATTGCCTCATCGGCGGCGTCCTATGAGCAGACTGCCTTTCAACGCATCCCCGCTGAAAATGTCCGAGCAGTATCGAGTGTCGCCGCAGAGTCACAGCTCTTGCAAATGACGCAAATCGGCCCTCCCCTTTGCTAGCATGAAGTCCCCGATTGCCATAACCCGGCCGCAGGACGCGGCTGATTTTCGCGAGAGGACGTTATGAAAAAATCGTTAATAGCTGCAGCGGTGCTGGCAAGCGCTGCATTCGCTGCGCCCGGAGCCTGGGCGCAGTCCGATGTCAGCAGTACGCCGCAAGCCCTCGACCTGGTGGACAATTCCGCCTTCTTCGGCGACAGCTTCGAAGCCGACAACAGCGGGAATACTTTTGCCGACCGCTTTACCTTCAGTGTGACCGGCACCGTCGGCCAGAACCTCGATGCCATCGTCGCTTCGGTCAGCCGCACGGCCGACGTCGGGCTCGATATCACGAGCATCTCGCTATTCGACGGCAACGACACCCTGCTCAGCCAGGGAACGTCGCTGGAAACCGGTGCGGTGGATGTCTGGTCGGTCGCAGGGGGCAACCTGAGCGCGGGGGACTATTACCTGCGCGTGAACGGCACCATCGTGTCCGATGATGGCGCATCCTTCGGCGGGGCGATGATGCTCATGCCGGTACCGGAACCCGGCGCCTACGGCATGATGCTGGGCGGCCTGGGCATCCTGGGCTTCCTGGCGCGGCGCCGCAAGGCCAAGCGCGAGGGATAAAGAAGTGCCGGTACGGCGGGACGCAGGCGCTCCGCCGTACCTTTTCAGGTCCGCAGCTTTTTAATAATGCTGCGGTTGCTGAGGATTTCCTCGATCTGCTCGAAACGCACCGGCTTGACCATGTGGTGATCGAACCCGGCCTCGAAGGCGAGCTGGCGGTCCTTTTCCTGGCCCCAGCCGGTAACCGCGATCAATACCGTCATCGGGCCGCAGGAAAGCTTGCGGATGCCGCGCGCCAGGTCGTAGCCCGACATCGCCGGCAGGCCGATGTCGAGGAAGGCGTAGTCCGGGCAGAAGCGCGCCGCGGCCGCCAGGGCGTCGGGACCGTTGTGGGTGATCACCACGCTGTGGCCCATGGCAGTGAGCAAGGCGCCGATGCTGTTGACGAAGTCGACGTTGTCGTCGGCCAGCAGGATGCGGTAGGTCTCGGTGCTGATGAAGGCGGCCGGCGTCGGTTTCGTCGGCAGCTCCGGTTCGACCACGATCGGCAGGCGCACCGTGAAGCGGCTGCCGCGGCCAAGGCCTTCGCTCGATGCCGCGATCGTGCCGCCGTGCAGCTCGACCAGCTTGCGTGCCAGCGACAGGCCGACACCCAGGCCCGCATTCGTGCGCTCGAGGGTCGAATCGACCTGCACGAACATCTCGAAGACCGAATCGAGCATGTCGGGCGCCAGGCCAATGCCGGTATCGGCCACGTCGAGCACCAGGGTCTTTTCCTCGACATGGGCCTTCAGGGTGACGCGCCCGCCGCGGTTCGTGTACTTCGCCGCATTGTTCAGCAGGTTCGACAGGATCTGCGCCAGGCGCGTGGCGTCGCCGTGCAGGAACACCGGACGGTCCGGCAAATCGATCGCCAGTTCGTGCCCGTGCAGCTCGATATAGGTGCGTACCACTTCGAGCGCATCGTTCACGACGGCTTTGAGTTCGACGCGGCCCATCTTGATGGCGAACTTGCCGGTATTGATGCGCGAAACGTCCAGCAGGTCGTCGACCAGGCGCACCATCTGGCGCAGCTGGCGTTCCATGATGTCGGTCGCGCGCTGGGTGGCCTGGGCGTCGCCGCTCCTGATGCGCAGGATGTCCAGGCCCGTGCGGATCGGCGCCAGCGGATTGCGCAGCTCATGCGCGAGGGTCGCCAAAAATTCGTCCTTGCGGCGGTCGGCCACGATCAGCGCATCCTCGGCCTTCTGGCGCACGTCCATTTCGTGTTCGAGGGTGCGGTTGGCCGTCTGCAGGGCCTCGGCGCGGCGCCCGATCTCGGCCAGCATGTCGTTGAAAGCTTCGACCAGCACGCCGATCTCGCCGCTGTTATTGCCCGGCACCCGCAGCGTGAAATCGCGCTGCTGCATCACCTGGCGCGCCACGTTCGTCACCGCCTCGAGCGGACGCGTGATCGCCGCCTGCAGGCGCGAGGCGACCAGGGCCGCGATCACCAGCGCGCCCAGCATCACGCCACCGAGGATGGCGCCGTAATTGAGAAGACGCTCGAGCAGGCCGTAGCGCGCGCGCAGGAAGACGGTGCCCACCAGCTCCCCGTTTTCGACGACCTTGTGCCAGACCTCGAGCTGGCCGCGCTCGATCCGGTAGCCGGCCGGCTGCGGGCTCGACGGCAGGGTCTGCTCGGTGCCGGCCTTGGCATAGGTGGCAAAGCGCGCGCCGGTGTTGGCATAGACGGCGCCGGCCAGGATCTGCGGACGCGCGCGCAGCACGGAGAGCTGCTGGCGCGCGGTCACGGCATCGTTGAAGGCCAGGGCCGGCGCGGTGACGCTGGCCATGATGTCGGCCTGGGTGGTGAGGTCGTCGACCCAGTAGCGCTGGAAGGTGCGCAGGTCGAGCAGCAGCATGGCGATCGAGGCCGACAACAGGGCCGCCAGCGTCGTGAAGACCGCCATCTTGATCAGTTTGCTGCGGACGGAACCGCCGTCGTGGGAATGCTGGCGTGACTGCATCAGCTGTTTCCCTTTACCACGCGATTAGCGACCGTCAACAGGCGCGAACTGAGTTTCACGTTATTCCTCTCTGCCGAGTCGAGCGAGACGTCGAACCGCACCCGCTCCTCGATGATCCTGAAATTGATGACGCTGCCCTGCTGCAGCCCGAGCTCGCACTCGGTGACCGGCAAGGGAGCGGACGAGGCCGCGCGCAGGATGCGTCCCGAGCGGGCGCTGTCGCCGCCGGCCACGAACAGCAGGTGCACCTGGGCCTGCTCGCCTTCGCGCAGCGTGCGCACGATGATCGGGCGCCCGCGCACCTGGCGCCCGGCCACCACGCGCGACAGTTCGGACGCCATCTCGTCCGAGCCCACCACGCCGATCGTCACCGGGGAGCCGCTGTCGGCAAACGCCGCGGCGGGAAAGTCGGCATAGCCGAGAAACTTGTAGAGAAAGGCGGCCTTGACGCGGCGCTCGAGCGCCTGGCTGGTTCCGCCCTGGGCGAAGGCCGGCACGACCGGCAGGGCGCCGCCCGCGAACAGGGCCGCGGCGCAGGCCAGCGACCAGCCGACGGCGCGCCGCCGCTGCCGGAGCGCGGGGGACGACAGCGGCGGGGTTTGGAAGAAGCGGTGTCGGGTCATTGGCCGGGGTTAAATTTGCAGGTCACGCTCATTGCCGATGCGTTCGAAGGTCTGGCACACACCCGGTTCGCCAGACTCGTCATGTCCGTGCCGAAGCAACGGGCGTGCAACCACCACCCGCCATACGGCATGCATCGAACGCATGATAGCCCGGCAAGATCAATTCCGACAGTGCGGGCATGGAAACCCGCCGCTCGCTGGGAGGCCCGATGTTGCGCAGCGATGAAATGTTTCGTGACATATATGTCATGGTAAAACATTTTCTTCAATGCACCAAGCGAGTGCGGGGGATCGCCTCCGCATGCAGCGCGCATATGCAACAGCCATATGAAACATCAATGACCGTCATCAGAAATCTAAATTGGCAATCGGTATTGCAATGCAACATAATTCTTCCTGTCTCCTCTATTGTCCTTCTCGGAAAATAGATTCAGCCCGCTTCTCTGGAGTGGGCTTTTTTTTAGGCGCTGTTCGCGTTAAGTGTGGAATTCTCCGGAACGGCTGAGGTCCAACCTCGACCGTACTGAGACCGGAGACGCCATGCAAGCACTTCCGTTCGAGCACTTTCTCAAGCAACTTTCCACCCTGACCCGGCGCCAGCGCGAGCGCTTGCTTGCGCTGCTGGTGCCGGCGGCCAAACGCGACCAAGCCGTCGACCTCATCGAGCAGGCGGCGGCGCAGCGCCTCGTCTGTCCAGGCTGCCACTCGCGCCAGCTGCACCGGCACGGCCGCGCCCACGGCCTGCAGCGTTATCGCTGCACGGAATGCGGACGTACCTGCAACGCCTTGACGGGCACGGCACTGGCGCGCCTGCGCCACAAGGAGCGCTGGGTCGACTACCTCGGCGGCATGCTCGACTCGCGCAGCATCCGCCGTGCCGCCGCCGAGCTGGGCGTGGCCGGCGCCACCAGTTTTCGCTGGCGCCACCGTTTCTTAAAGGTGAGCAAGGACGACCGGCCGCAGTGCCTGGGCGGCATCGCCGAGGCCGACGAGATGTATGTACTGGAGTCGCAAAAGGGATCGCGCACGCTCGATCGCCCATCGCGCAAGCGCGGCGGCAAAGCAACAAAACGCGGGATATCGAACGAGCAGATGTGCGTGCTGGTGGCCCGCGACCGCACCGGCCAGACCCTGGACTGGGTCCCGGGCAAGGGCGCATTAACGCTGGCGCAATTGCACCAGCACCTGCTGCCGCGCCTGGAACGCGATGTCCTGCTGGTCTCCGACGGCCATCCCGCCTACCGGGCCTTCGCCCGGCAAGCCGGCATCACCCATGAGGCGGTCAACCTGAAAGCGGGGATCCGGGTACGCGGCGCAATTCACGTGCAGAACGTTAACAGCTACCACAGCCGGCTGCGCGGCTGGCTGCTGCCGTTTCGTGGCGTGGCCAGCCGTTATCTGAGCAATTATCTGGGTTGGCGCTGGGCGCTCGATGGCGGGCGCATCAACACAGCCGAAGGATTGCTAAGGACGGCGCTCGGCATCGGGCGCGCGACGGATCTCCACACTTAACGCGAACAGCGCCTTTTTTTACCTCTCGTCTTGGCGATTTGTTATCATTTCCCGATCAGCCCGGGAGACGCCATGACCCAGCCCATCGAATTCTGGTTCGAGTTCGGCAGCAACTACAGCTACCTGTCCGCAATGCGCATCGAGGCCCTGGCATTTGATGCCGGCGTCGATGTGCTGTGGCGCCCTTTCCTGCTCGGTCCCATCTTTCGCGAACTCGGCTCGAGCAGCTCGCCCTTCGTGCTGCAGCCGGCCAAGGGCCGCTACATGTGGCGCGACATGGAGCGCCAGGCCGAGAAATACGGTTTGCCCTGGCGCCGCCCGAGCGCCTTCCCGCGCAGCGCCGTGCTACCGATGCGGGTGGCCGCGCTGAGCGCGGGCGAACCCTGGATCGGCGCATATTGCCGGCGCGTGATGCAGCAGAACTGGGTGCAGGACCGCGAAATCGACGACGCGGCGGCCGTGCGCGAGGCCCTGGACGGCCTGGTGCCGGACCCGGAAGCCGTCCTGGCCGCCGCCCTCGCTCCTGACAACAAGCTGCGCCTGCGCGCGAATACCGAAGCGGCGGCGGCGCGCGGCATCTTCGGCGCGCCGACCTTTTTCGTGGGCGACGAGATGTTCTGGGGCAACGACCGGCTCGAGGATGCCATCGCCTGCGCCGCCGCGCGCCCATCCTGAAGGCCGAAACCGGCCGCGCCCGCCCGGGCTGCCGCACTCCCCGCTTCAGCGCGCCGCCAACAGGCCATCATTTAGTGTACGATTCGGCCATGTTTTTGAATACACAACAGGCCGTCTCCATGCACGCTCCAGGTAATTCCCTCCGCACCGTTTCCTCCTACGACTGGAGCGCCAGCGCGCTTGGCGACCCCGCGGGGTGGCCGCTGGCGCTGCGCACGGCGGCAGACCTGATGTTCAATACGCCGCTGCCGATGCTGCTGGCCTGGGGCCCGCAGCCCCTGGTGCTGTGCAACGAAGCGTATGGCGAACTGGCCGGACCGGGCTTTTGCCGCGTGCCGGGTGGCTCGGTGCCGGCGGTGCTGCCCCCGCCCTTTGCCGCCGCCGGCGAGGCGCTGGCTGGCGCCTGGCGCGGCGAAGCGGCCTGCGCCGCCGGAACCCGCGTCAACTTCGGCGCCGCGGCCGCCCATTTCGACCTGTATTTCACCCCGCTGGCGGGCGAGGCCGGCCAGATCGGCGGCGTGCTGTGCGCGCTGAACGCGACGCAGGCGGCGCAAGCTGCGCCTGGCGAGGAGGCCGGGACGCTGTCGATCCTGGTGGTCGAAGACAACCTCGATTCGCAATACCTGGTCTGCGAGATGCTCAAGGCCTTCGGCTACGAAGCCGACGGCGTGGCCCATCCCGACGACGCGCTGGCGCACCTGGCCGCGCGCCACTACCACGTGCTGTTTACCGACGTCAGCCTGCCCGGCATGTCGGGCGTCGACCTGGCGCGCCTGTCGCTGGGACGCTACCCGCACCTGAAAGTGATTTTCGCGTCGGGTTATGGCGACATGCTGCTGCGCCATCTCGACTTCCCTTACCAGTCGCTGCAAAAGCCGTACGAGCTCGATCAGCTGCAGGATGCGCTCGGGCGGGTCTCCGGCGCGCTGCAGGCGGGCGCCTGAGTGGCGCGCACGCGTGTGCAGGCATTCAGGGCGGCCGGGCTAGAATGCCCGGAAGCCGCGCCCCTGCGCGCGCGCCGCATCCAGCCAGGCCCCGCTCTTGCCATGACCTTCATTCCTATCTCGTCCCATGGGGCAGCGCGTGAGCGATAACCGCGACGACCTCGAACTGATGCGCTCGGCCGCGCTGCGCAATGCCACGACCGTGCTGGCCGCGCGCCAGCAGGCCGAAGCCGAGCTGGCCGCCGCCAAAGAAGCGCTGCGCCTGGCCAATGCGCGCACCGAAAACATGCTCGAAAGCCTGACCGACGCCTTCTGCGCGGTCGACTTCGACTGGTGCATCACCTATGTCAACGGGCGCGCGCTGCAGCTGCTGGCGCCCCTGAACAAGTCGCGCGAAGGGCTGCTCGGGCGCTCCCTGTGGGAGGAGTTCGAGGAACTCAAGGGCACCAACCTGGCCTCCGAACTGGAACGCGCGATGCAGACGCGCCAGGCCGGCAGCCGCGAATTCTTCTATCCGCGCCTGGCGATCTGGGTCGAGGCGCGCATCTATCCCTCGCCGGACGGCCTGACCCTGTATTTCCACGACATCACGCGGCGCCGCGCCGACCAGCAGGCCCTGATTGACGGCAACAGCCGGCTGCAGGTGGCGCTGGCCGCCGGACGCCTCGGCGACTGGCGATGGGACGCCGCCAACGACCGCGTCAGCCTGGGCGAGCGCGCCGCCGAAATCCTCGGCCTGGACCCGATCGCGGCGCATGCCTGGCCCGAGCTGCGCGCGCGCCTGGACGAACCGGACCGCGAAACCGTGCGCCGCGAAGTGCTGCATGCCTTTGCCACCCACACCGGCCTGAACATCGAATGCCGGCTGCTGCCCGATGGCGGCCCGGCGCGCTGGATCGCCCTGGTCGGACGCGCCGACTATGCCAACCCGGCCGTGCGCGACAGCGTCACCGGCATGACCGGCGTAGTGCAGGACATTTCCTCGCGCAAGAGTGCCGAAGACAACCTGCGCCAGAGCGAGGAAGTCCTGCGCGCGCTCGCCAACACGATCCCGCAGCTGGCCTGGATGGCGCAGGCCGACGGCGCCATCGTCTGGTTCAACGAACGCTGGTACGAATACACCGGCACCACTCCAGAGGGCGCAACCGGCTGGGGCTGGCAAGACACGGTCGAACCGGACGCCCTGCCCGCCATGCTCGAACACTGGCGCGCCTCGATCCGCAGCGGCGCGCCCTTCGAGATGGAATACCCGATCCGCGGCGCCGACGGCCAGTACCGCTGGTACCTGACGCGCGTGAACGCCGTGCGCGACCGCCACGGCAAGGTGGTGCGCTGGTTCGGCACGAATACCGACGTCGACCAGGTCAAGCGCGTCGAACAGGCCCTGCGCGAAGAATCGAAAGTACTCGAACTCCTGAACAGCACCGGCGGCGCGCTGGCCTCGACGCGCGACCTGCGCTCGCTCCTGCAGGTGGCCACCGACGCCGCCAGCGGCATCGCCGGCGCGCGCTTCGGCGCCTTCTTCTATCACGGCAAGGAAAGCGACGGACCGAAGTTTTCGCTCTACACGCTCTCCGGCGGCACTGCCAAGGAATTCCAGAGTTTCGGCGAGCCCCAGGCCAGCGCCCTGTTCGGCCCGAGCTTCCGCGGCGCCGGCCTGATCCGCATGGACGACATGCAGGGCGACCCGCGCACCGGCCGCAGCCCGTCGCAGTTCAGCCTGCTGTCGGGCCAGCCGACGGTGCGCAGTTATCTCGCCGTGCCGGTCACGGCCGGTTCCGGCGAAGTGCTCGGCACCATGTTCTTCGGTCACCCGGAGCCAGGCATCTTTACCGAGCGCACCGAACGCATCGTGCGCGGGATCGCCGCCCAGGCCGCGGTCGCGCTCGACAATACGCGCCTTTACGAAGCGGCCCAGCAGGCCGCCGAAGAGCGCAAGGTGCTGCTGGAAAGCGAGCGCGAGGCGCGCGCCGAAGCCGAGCGCTCGAGCCAGATGAAGGACGAATTCCTGGCGACGCTCTCGCACGAACTGCGCACGCCGCTCTCGGCCATCCTCGGCTGGGCCCAGGTGCTGCGCCGCGGCGGCAAGGACGAAAACGACCTGCAGCGCGGCCTGCAGACCATCGAGCGCAACGCACGCGCCCAGGCCCAGCTGATCGAAGACCTGCTCGACATGAGCCGCATCACCTCGGGCAAGGTGCTGCTCGACATGCAGACCCTGAAGCCCGAGGGCTTCCTCGACGCCGCCATCGAAACCGTGCGCCCGGCGGCCGACGCCAAGAACATCCGCATCGAGAAGCGCTATGCACTGGCCCCCGGCATGGTCGCGGGCGACCCGGCGCGCCTGCAGCAGGTGGTCTGGAACCTGCTCTCGAATGCGATCAAGTTCACGCCTCGCGACGGCCTGGTGACGGTGGAACTGGCGCCGCGCGACGGCTCGGTGGTCGTCACCGTGCGCGACACCGGCGCCGGCATCCGCCCGGAATTCATCACCCACGTGTTCGAGCGCTTCCGCCAGGCCGACGCCTCGATGACGCGCCGCCACGGCGGGCTGGGCCTGGGCCTGGCCATCGTCAAGCACCTGATCGAGCAGCACGGCGGCACGGTGCGCGCAGAGAGTGCCGGCGAAGGCCTGGGTGCGAGCTTCTCCTTCGAACTCCCGCTGGCCAAGGCCATGACGCGCGCCGAGCGGCGCAGCGCCATGATCCTGGGCAGCCCGCCGCCGGCCGCTCCCGACCTGACCCTGCGCAACCTGACCGGGGTGTCGGTGCTGGTGGTCGACGACGACCGCGACGCGCGCGAGCTGATCCTGCGCATCCTGACCGACTGCCACGCCAAGGTACGCATCGCCGGCAGCGCCCGCGAAGCCTTCGAAACCCTGCAGGCGGACATGCCGGACCTTCTCATCAGCGACCTGGGGATGCCCGAAGTCGATGGTTTTGAGTTATTGTCGTGGATACGGGCTCTGCCGCGCGACCGCGGCGGGCTGCTCCCGGCCGTCGCCCTGACCGCGTTCGCACGCTCCGAAGACCGGCTGCGCGCGCTCGAAGCGGGCTTTTCCTCGCATATTTCCAAGCCCGTGGAGCCGAGCGAATTGATCGATGTGGTGGGTTCGCTGGTGCGTCCGGCGGCCGCACGAAAGCATTAATGAAGTTCCTACTATAGGACGCGGCGCTGTCCTACAAGAAATTCTTTAGCCTTTGATAGACTACGTGAAGTGGGAAAGTTGGATTTCTGAAGTGAACTTAGTTTCCTTCCAGTACCTATTTCGAAGAGACAAAGCATGCCGAGCAGACAAGAAATTTTGAACGCCAAGATCCTGGTCGTGGACGATTCGCCAGACAATATCGAATTGATGGAAGAGATATTGCGCGAAGAAGGCTACGCCAACGTCAGCTCGACCATGGAGCCGGAGCAGGTTTGCCCGCTGCACCGCGAGCACAACTATGATCTGATCCTGCTCGACCTGCAGATGCCGGGCCTGAACGGTTTCCAGGTGATGAAAAGCCTGAAGGAAATCGAAAAAGGCGGCTACCTGCC
The DNA here is from genome assembly GCF_059134155.1 of Massilia sp. FBCC-B171. Classification (NCBI taxonomy): domain Bacteria; kingdom Pseudomonadati; phylum Pseudomonadota; class Betaproteobacteria; order Burkholderiales; family Oxalobacteraceae; genus Massilia; species Massilia sp. FBCC-B171. The sequence goes on from NZ_CP101443.1 coordinate 3,320,011, forward strand.
GGTGCTGGCCCTGACCGCCCAGCCGAGTTTCAAGATCGCCGCCCTGGAAGCAGGCGCGCGCGACTTCATCAGCAAACCCTTCGACCTGCTGGAAGTGCACAAGCGCATCCACAACATGCTCGAAGTGCGCCTGCTCTACAAGGAGCTGGCCCAGTATTCGAAAGCCCAGCAGGAGCTTGCCCTGCACGACGCCCTGACGGGCCTGCCGAACCGGCGCCTGCTGGAAGACCGCATCGAAACGGCCCTGCAGCACGCCAACCGCAGCCATGCGAAGGCCGCGATCATGTATCTCGACCTCGACGGCTTCAAGGCGATCAACGATACCTATGGCCACGCCTATGGCGACGAGATCCTGAAAATGGTCTCGCAGCGCCTCCTGGCCACCTCGCGCAAGGAAGACACGGTCGCACGCCTGGGCGGCGACGAATTCATGGTCGTGCTGGGCGACATCCACAGCCTGGCCGATGCCCAGGGGCCGGCCGCCAAGCTGGTCGATGCCCTGGTCGAGCCTTTCTTCATCAACGACCTGACGCTGCGCCTGTCGACCTCGATCGGCATCAGCATTTACCCGGACGATGCCGAATCGGTCGACGCCCTGATCAGCATCGCCGACTACGCGCTCTACGAAGCCAAGCGCTCGGGCAAGAACCGCTACTGCTCCACCGGCAGTGGCCCGAAGGTCGCGCTCAAGACGCCGGCCAAGCAGGTGCCGGAGCTGGTGCCGCACAGGTAAGGCGCACGCCATAAAGAAAGGCCCGATTCCAATGCGTTGGAATTGGGCCTTTTTTACATGCGTGAACCGTTGATGGATTCAATCTGTAAACGACAACGGCGCCCGCACCCGCATTGCTGCGGGCGCGTGCGCCGCTCTATCGGATCAATCGATTGTTACGACTGGCCCGGGGTCCTGCCGACATTCGTATGCCCGCACGCTTCTTCATTGTGCGCGCCGATGGCCGCCGCATTCTGGTGGTCGCGCGCCGCTTCGACCTTCTCGGGCGCCACCTCGATGCGGGTGATGCCGGAATCGACCGAGATCGGGTCGCTGGCCGGGAAGGTCATCTCGACGGCGTCGTCGAGCAGGGTTTCCTTGGCCGTTTCCGAGGCAGACAGCGAGCCGGGGGCGGCAATCATTTCGATGGCGAAGGCGTTGGCAATGACCTGGTGCCGGGCCAGCTGGCCGATGGTGGTCACGTTGAAGGCCTCGCGCAGTGCCCTGGCCTCTTTTTCGCCGATGCCGCACAGGGCCGTCAGCGGTGCATCCACCAGTTCCATGGGCGTTTTGCCGCGGTACTGCTCGCTTACGATGGTATCGATGTTCATTTTTGTCCTCTCAAGTAAGCAGCCTGTTCAAGTTCGACCGGGTCGAACTGGACGTGGTTCCACTATCGCATGCGGCACCCCGTTCGTATGTGCGCTGGCGAACACGCAACACCCGGCACGATTGCCCACAAGCATTAGAAATCGGCGTGCTATGATTCGCTCGCCTGATTTGTGTCTTTACTTTGGAAAACAAAGGCTCTCTGCTATCCTTTCAGTCCCGCAGAATCTTGGCCCACTACGACGAACGCAGCAGGAACGACGTGCCAACAATCGACAAACCAAAAATTCTGGTCGTGAACGACGATGCCGCAAGCCTGCTGGCCTTGAGCAGTCTGCTCGACCAATGGGCCGACGAAACGGGCTACACGGTACTGGCCGCGCGTTCCGGCCAGGAAGCGCTGCGCCAGGTGCTGCTGCACGACTTTGCCGTGATCATCCTGGACGTCAACATGCCCGGCATGGACGGGTTCGAGACGGCCGAAGCGATCCACCAGCGCGCCCGTTCCGCCGACATCCCGATCATCTTCGTCACCGCCTTCCTGGCCGATGAGATCGATCGCCTGAAGGCCTATCAGCGCGGCGCCGCCGACTTTCTGTTCACGCCCGTCATTCCGCAGATCCTGCATGCCAAGGTGTCGGTCTTCGTGGCCCTGGCCAACAAGAACGAGCAGCTGCGCCGCCAGACCGAAAAGCTGTCCCAGCGCACCGAGGAACTGACCGGCACCAACGAGCGCCTGATGCGCGAGATCGAGGAACGCCAGGCAGCCGAGGCCAAGAGCCACGCGAAAGACGAATTCCTCGCCATGCTGGGCCATGAACTGCGCAACCCGCTGTCGGCGATTGCCAGCGCCGCGGCCCTGATCGACATGCCGGGCGCGCACGCCGAGATGGCCTCCCGCGCGCGCCAGATCATCCAGCGCCAGACCCAGCACCTCTCGCGCATCGTCGACGACCTGCTCGACCTGTCGCGTGCGATGTCGGGCAAGATCCTGCTGGCGCGCAAACCGGTCGACATGGCCAGCCTGGTCGGCGCCTGCCTCGACACCTTCCGCGCCACCGGCCGCACCGGCGGCTACCGCATCAATGTCGACCTGGCGCCGAACTGGGTCGACGGCGATCCGACGCGCCTGGAACAGATCGCGACCAACCTGATCGACAATGCGCTGAAATACACGCCGGCCGGCGGCACGATCGACATCACGATTGGGCTTGGAGGCGAGGACGTGCTGCTCACCGTGCGCGACACCGGCGTGGGCATCGCGCCCGACCTGCTGCCGCACGTGTTCGACGTGTTCGTCCAGGGCTCGATCAGCCTGGACCGCGCCCAGGGCGGCCTCGGTATCGGCCTGTCGCTGGTGCGGCGCCTGGTCGAACTGCATGGCGGCAGCGTCGGCGCCACCAGCAGCGGCGCCGGCGAAGGCAGCGCCTTCACGATCCGCCTGCCGCGCGCCGAAGCGATGCAGCCCCAGCACACGCCGCAGCCCGTTGCGGCCAGCGAAGCGCCCGGCAAACCGGCCGTGCTCCTGATCGAAGACAACGAGGATGGCCGCGAAATGATGGCGACCATGCTCGACGTGTATGGCTATCCCGTGCTGCAGTCGGCCGACGGGCTCGATGGCGTGTCGCTGGCCACCGCCCACCTGCCGAACGTGGCCCTGGTCGACATCGGCCTGCCCGGCATCGACGGCTACGAAGTGGCACGGCGCCTGCGCGCCAATCCGGCCACCAGCGCCATGCGCCTGATCGCCCTCACCGGCTACGGCCTGGCCGAAGACCAGCGCCGCGTGCTCGAAGCGGGCTTCGACATGCACCTGGTGAAACCGGTCGATATCGCCCAGCTGCTCGGCGCGCTGGGAGAACCGGCAGCCTTGCCTGCCGCGGCGGGGTAAGCGCGGCACGGACGTAAAAAAGCGGCGCTTCGGCGCCGCTTTTCATTGCTCCCGCACTGGACGGGATTACTGCGTCGCTTCGATTTCCATCTGGCGCGCCTTCATTTCCTGGCCCAGTGCCTTCAGGTCCAGCTTCAGTTCGCGCGTCTTCGGGAACATTTCTTCTTCCTCTTCCTGGACGTGGTGCTCGACCAGTTCGCCCAGCACCTTGACCTTGGCGTCGTACAGGTCGTCGCCCGGATCCATTTCCATGATCTGCGCGATCAGGTCCTTGGCAGATGCGTGTTCGACCACGGCCTCGTCGACCATGTCTTCGGTCTCTTCGCTCGCTTCGCGGGTAGCCGGGTAGTAGATCTCTTCTTCGATCGTCGTGTGCATGATCAGCGCATTGCAGATCTCGTCAGCCAGCTTTTTCTTGCTGACCTTGGCGCGGTCGGTCATGTTCTCGAAGCGGTCGAACATCTCCTTGACCTCGCGATGCTGTTGCTTTAACAGCGCAATGGCGTCAATCGGTTCATTGCTTTTCGTCATGAGAACTCCCTGATGGTGTTTGTGGTTTTAACAAGATATCCAGGCCTCCAGCATCGTCCGAAACGCCTTGACGCACTGTTCGGCAGCGCACGCAGTGCGCCCACTGTGCGCGCTGCGTGCGCGAAGCTGATGTATTATTTGGGAAACATTCAACCGAGCCTACGATGACCGCACCGGACCCGCAACACCTCGACCCGGACCTGGAACGGCTGGTTGCAGAACGCACCGCCGCACTGACCGAGCTGGTCACGCACCTGATGAATTGCTGGGACGACGAGCGCCGCCTGCTGGCGCGGCAACTCCACGACAGCCTGGGTTCGTCGATGACGGCGCTCACCATGCACCTGGGCCTGCTGTCGAAGGGCCTTAGCGACGGCAAGGCGCTCGACCGCGCGCAGCAGATGAAGACGCTCCTGAACGGCATCATCGAAACCAACCGCCAGGTGCAGCTAAACTTGTGGAACGACAAGCTGGAATTCCTGGGCATCAAGGCGGCGCTGTCGGAGCTGGTGGCCGAGTTCGGCCAGGAACACGGCATCAAGGCGAGCGTCAGCCTGCCCGACGACGACGACGCCTATCCGCGTGGCCAGGGCGTGGCCCTGCTGCGCTGCGCCGAAGAAGGCCTGCGCAACGCCCTCGAACATGCGAAGGCGACGGCGGTCGAGGTGATTCTCGATGACGACGGCGAGCAGCTCATGCTGACCGTACGCGACAATGGCGTCGGGCTGGCGCGGCCGGCGCCGGCGGAGTCGCTGCATTGCCATGGGCTGCGCCTGCTGCGCGAACGGGCGCGGGGGCTGGGTGGGAGTGTGGCGCTGGGGCGGGTCGAGGGTGGCGGGACCGCGCTCACCATGATTTTGCCGCGGCATGCGGTGGATTGACGGCCCGGGTAATCAGCGACACGTAAAAACGCGTGGACTCCCGAGTCCACGCGTTACGTGCCCCCGCACACCCCCAAGCGTCAATGCAATTTGACCAGCGGCGTCGTCCTGCGAATCAGGAAACGCGCAATCGCCAGCACCCCGGTGCGCATCGCCCCCAGCACCGCCTGGTGGTGCATCAGGTGCAGGCTGGTGTACATCACGCGCCCGATCATGCCCTCGACGAACCAGCTCGCGCCGCTCAGCGACCCCATCAGGCTGCCGACGCTGGTCGTCTTGCCGAGCGAGACCAGGGAACCATAATCGCGGTACAGATAGGGCTTGTCGTCCTGCGGCTTGCCGGCCGCGCGGCGCACGAAATCCTTCACCAGGTAGTCGGCCTGCTGGTGCGCGGCCTGAGCGCGCGGCGGCACGGGCTTGCCGGCGCCATCGAGGCAGGCGGCGCAATCGCCCAGCGCATACACGCCAGTGACGCCCTGCACGCGTAATTGGGCATCGACTTCGATCTGGCCGCCCTTGTTCACCGGCAGGCCGAGCGCGCCAAGGAATTCCGGCGCGCGGATGCCGGCCGCCCAGACGCACAGGCTGGCCGGATAGACGTTGCCGTCGGCATCATGGATGCGGTCCGCTTCGATTTTGGTGACGCGGCAGTTATTGACGACGCGGATGCCGCGCTCATCGAGCAGCTTGAGGGCCGCCTTCGACACCCGTTCGGGCAGCGGCGCCAGGATGCGCGGCGCGCCTTCGAGCAGCGTGATGCGCACGTCGCGCTTGACCTGCAGACGCGAGAAACCGTAGGTAGCGTACACGCCGGAGGCTTCGCGCAGTTCCGCCGCCAGTTCGACGCCGGTGGCGCCGCCGCCGATGATGACGATGTCGAGCGCGGCTTCCAGATCCTTGGCTTCTTCGCGCGCCTGTTCGGCCGTGGCCATCAGGCGCAAGAGGCGCAGGCGGAAGCGCTCGGCGTCTTCGGTGGCGTTCAGGGAAATGGTATGTTCGCGCGCGCCGGGCACGCCGAAATAGTTGGAGGTACTGCCGACTGCGATGACGAGCGAACCGTAATCGATGCGCCGTTCGTGCAGCACATCTTCGCCATCAGGGGCGCGCACGGCGCCGACCGTGATGCGGCGCGCCGCATGATCGAGCGCCGTCATCGGGCCGTAGACGAAGGTGAAACCGTTATCGTGGGCCAGCATCTGGTAGGAGAGGCCCTCTTGGTGGATGTCGAGGGTACCGGCCGCCACCTCGTGCAGCGAGGGCTTCCAGATGTGATACAGGCGCATGTCGACCAGTATCACCTTCGTGGGACCGAGCTTGCGCCCGAGTTTGCAGGCCAGTTCCAGCCCGCCCGCCCCGCCACCTACGATCACGATTTCGCTCTGCAAGCCACACTCCCCAGGTTGCGCCGCCGGCCAGGCGGGTTATTGGCTACATGGCAAGTGTACACCCGGCGCGCATTTGGCGTGCGCGGCTGTGTGCAGGATCAGTGGCCTTTGCCGTGGCCGTTGCCGTGACCCTTGCCATGCTTGTCATGCTTGTCATGCTTGTCATGCTTGTCGCGCTTGTCATGCTTGTCGTGGCGGTCGTGGCGGTCTTCGTGGCGCACTTCATGCACCACGTGACGCACTTCGCGTACTTCACGGACTTCACGCACTTGACGTCCGTCGCGGTAGCCATGGTGACGCTCGCGATAGCGCGGCGCATAGGTGTTGGTATACCACTCGTCGCGCACGAACATGACCGGACGGCCGCAGGCATCGTAGCGGCCGCAGTAGCGCGACCAGTTCTGGCGGTGCTTCGTCGGGACGCGCAGGTAGACCGGCTCGCTGCGCACGTGGCGCACTTCGCGCACGATGATCGGACGCTGGGTGTAGACCACCGGCGGCTGGGCGAAGTCGCCGAGGTCGAGGCGGCCGTAGAAGCCGGGCTGGCCGATATTGATGCTGACACTGGTCTGGGCCAGTGCGGGAACGGCGGCAGCGGCCAGGGCGGCGCCGACGAGCAAGCTGCGGAACAGGGATTTCATGGTAGTCCTCTCATTGTGATGATGAGCGGACTTTAACAGGTGCGAACGGAAACCTTTGTTCGCTGCAACACACATTTACAAATGGTGTACCTACGCCCATCGTGGCGCACCCCGGGCCGAAATCTGGCTATCATGAAGATGAAGGAGAATCGCCATGAAGATGCGTGTCCTGCGCTACGGCGCCGCCGCCCTCGCCTGCCTGGTCCTGGCCGCCTGCAAGGACCGGCCCGAGCCGGTCAAGCCGATCGCCTCGCTGCCGCTGGTCTGCTTCATCGACTTCTAAGGCCTGGCGCAAAATCGTCCACCGGCACGCGCCGTGCAGGGTAAACTGTCGGCTGTTCATTTGCCCCAAGGTTGACATGTCGTTTTCCTCGCTCGGCCTGATCGACACGATCACGCGCACCCTCGAGACCCTCGCTTATACCCAGCCGACGCCGGTCCAGACCCAGGCGATTCCCGCCGTGCTGGCCGGACGAGACGTCATGGCCGCGGCCCAGACCGGCACCGGCAAGACGGCCGGCTTCGCCCTGCCGCTGCTGCAGCGCCTGACCATGGGCGGGGTGCAGCTGGCGCCCAACTCGGCGCGCGCGCTGGTGCTCGTTCCCACCCGCGAACTGGCCGAACAGGTGCACGCGAGCTTCAAGGCCTATGGCGCCGGCTTGCCGCTGCGCACCATGGTGGCCTATGGCGGCGTGAGCATCAATCCGCAGATGATGCGGCTGCGCAAAGGGCTCGACCTGCTGGTGGCCACCCCGGGCCGCCTGCTCGACCTGCAGCGCCAGAATGCCCTGAAACTCAACGGCGTCGAAGTGCTGGTGCTCGACGAAGCCGACCGCATGCTCGATCTGGGCTTTTCGCGCGAACTCGACCAGGTGTTCGCGGCCTTGCCGAAGCGGCGCCAGACCCTGCTGTTCTCGGCCACCTTCTCGGACCCGATCCGCGCGCTGGCGGCCAAGCTGCTCAACGACCCGGTCAGCATCGAGACCGCGCCGCGCAACACGACGGTGAAGGCCATCAAGCAGTGGGCCGTGACGGTCGACAAGAAGCGCAAGCCGGAACTGTTCATGCACCTGCTCCAGCAGCATGGCTGGAGCCAGGCGCTTGTCTTCGTCAAGACGCGGCGCGGGGTCGACGAACTGGTCGAGCTGCTGCACGCCAAACGCATCGGCGCCGACTCGATCCACGGCGACAAGCCGCAACCGGCACGCCTGCGCGCGCTGGAACGATTCAAGGCGGGCGACGTCAAAATCCTGGTCGCCACCGACGTCGCCGCGCGCGGGCTGGACATCGACGACCTGCCGGTAGTCGTCAATTTCGACCTGCCGATCGTGGCCGAGGACTATGTGCACCGCACCGGCCGCACCGGGCGCGCGGGCGCTTCGGGCGAAGCCGTCTCGCTGGTCTGCGCCGACGAAGTAACCCAGCTGGCGGCGATCGAGCAGCTCACCGGCCAGGCCTTGAAGCGCGTGGAAGAACCGGGCTTTGCGGCGGAGCACCGGGTGCCGGAGACGAATGCGACCGGGGAGATCGTCAAGAAGCCAAAGAAACCGAAGAAGCCGAAGGGCGATGCGAAGGTGGTGAGCGAGGACGTGCGCTTCCGGCGCTGAAAGACGCTCAGGCCCACATGAAATAATATTTCGCTGAAGGCCACTTCATGAAATATTATTTCACAAGGTCAGCTTGAACTTGCGCACCCCTTCCTCGTCCGCCCGCATCACTTCGAAGCCCAGCTTCTTCACCAGGGCGATGATCCGGTTATTCTGCGGCAGCGCCTCCCCCACGATTTCGCGCGTGCCGCGCATGCGGCAGTAGTCGATCAGCTTCTGCATCAGGATCTTCCCCAAGCCCATCCCTTTCAGGTCCGAGCGCACCGTGACGGCGAATTCGGCGCTGACGTTGTCCGGATCGGCCACCACGCGCCCGACGCCGAGCGTCTCGGGCAGGCCGTCCGGGCCGGGCCGGGTGGCGATGAAAGCCATCTCGCGGTCATAGTCGATTTGCGTGAAGCGCGCCAGCTGCGAAGGCTGCAGCTCGCGGATGCGCACGAACATCCGGTAGCGCACGTCGTCCGGCGTGAGCGCGTCGAAAAAGCGCAGGTGGGCCGGGCCGTCCTCGGGACGCACGGGGCGCAGCAGGAGCGGCGCGCCGCCGAATTCGATCGTCTCTTCCAGCTCGCGCGGATACGGCCGGATCGCCAGCCGGTCGAGCGTGCTGCCGGAATGGTCGGCCAGCGCCAGGCGCATGCGCGCATCCAGCACGATGGCGCCGTTCGCGTCGGCCAGCAGCGGGTTGATGTCGAGTTCGACGATTTCGGGGATGTCCGACACCAGGCGCGACACCTGCACCAGCGTGGCGACGATCGCATCCATGTCGGCCGGCGGGCGGTTGCGGTAGCCGGCCAGCAGGCGCGCAACGCGGGTGCGGGCAATCATGTCGCGCGCCAGCACGGCGTTCAGGGGCGGCAGCGCCACGGCGTGGTCGTCCGCCACCTGCACCGCGATGCCGCCCTGGCCGAACAGGATCACGGGGCCGAACACCGGATCGGTCGCCGCGCCCAGGATCAATTCATGCCCTTCGGGACGGCGCGCCATCGCCTGCACCGAAAAGCCCTCGAAGCGCGCATCCGGACGCAGTTGCGTCAGGCGCTTGCGTACCCGCTCGGCCGCGGCGCGCACAGCCTGTTCCGAGTCGAGGTCGAGCGCCACGCCGCCGACGTCGGACTTGTGCATCACGTCGGGCGAGAGGATTTTGACCGCCACCGGAAAACCGATGCCGCGCGCCGCAAGCACCGCTTCGTCGACCGTGCCTGCTGCGCGCGTCTCGACCAGGTCCATGCCATAGGCGCGCAGGATGGCCTTGGTCTCGGGGTCGCTCAGAAGATAGCGCCCGCCGGCCAGCGCCTCGCGCACCAGCAGGCGCGCCGTACTGCGCGCGCTCGCGGCGATGCTCGACACCGAGGGCGGCACCTCCATCAGGAGGTGCTGGTTCTGGCGGTAGTGGACGATCTGGAGGAAGCCGGCGACCGCATCTTCGGGGGTGTCGAAGGTCGGCATGCCGGCGTTGGAGGCGATCTCGCGCGCCTCGAGCACCGAGTCGCCGCCCAGCCAGCAGGCCAGCACGTTGCGCGAAGCGCCCTTGGCCAGCGGCGCAATCGCCCGCGCGACGTCGGCGCTGTCGACCGTGGCGGTGGGCGCATGCACGACCAGCACGGCGTCGATGCCGCCATCCTGCAGCAGGATCTCCAGGGCCTGGCGGTAGCGTTCGGGTTCGGCGTCGCCATGCAGGTTGATCGCGCCGTGCTGGCCCCCGGCACGCGCGGCGCCGGGTGCCAGCACGGCGGCCAGGCGTTCGAGCGTCTCGGGCGAGAACGTCGCCGCCTTGCCGCCGCCGCAGACCAGCGCGTCAAACGCCAGCACGCCCGGCCCGGCGCCGTTGGCGACGATCGCCAGGCGCTCGCCGTGCAGCGGCTTGGCGTGGGCCAGGGTTTCGACGGCGGCGAACAGCTGCTCGGTGGTGAACACGCGCAGCATGCCGGCGCGCCGGATCGCCGCGTCGAACACGTCGTCCATGCCGGCCAGCGCCCCGCTCTCGCTGGCGGCGGCGCGCTCGCCATTGGCCACGCGTCCGGCTTTCAGTACCAGGGTCGGTTTGCTGCGCGCCGCCGCGCGCGCCGCCGACATGAACTTGCGCGCATAGCGCAGGTGTTCGACATACAGCAGGATCGAACCGGTCATGCCGTCGCTGGCCAGGTAATCGAGCACGTCGCCGAGGTCGACGTCGGCCGAGTCGCCCAGCGCGATGAAATGCGAAAAGCCGATCCCGCGCGAGCGCGCCCAGTCCAGCACGCCGGTCATCAGGGCGCCCGATTGCGACACGAAGGCGATCCGGCCGGGCAGCGCGCCGCTGGTGGCGACGCTCGCGTTCAGGCCCAGACCCGGGGCCAGCAGCCCGGCGCTGTTGGGCCCCAGGATGCGCAGCAAATACGGATGGGCGGCATCGAGCATCGCCTGCTTGAGCGAGCGGCCGCGTTCGTCCCTGGCGTCGGCCAGGCCGGCGCTCAGCACCACGGCCGCGCGCGTGCCCTTCTCGCCGAGCTGGCGGATGATCGCCGGTACCGTGGCGGGCGGCGTGCAGATCACGGCCAGGTCGGGCGCGAAGGGCAGCTCGGCCACGCTGGCCACCGCCGGCAGGCCGGCGACTTCGGGATGCTTCGGGTTGACCGGATGGATGGTGCCGCGAAAGCCGCCGGCCACCAGGTTGCGCAGCAGCGTTGCTCCCAGGCTGCCGGGACGGTTCGAGGCGCCGATCAGGGCCACCGAACGCGGCGCGAACAGCTTGTCGAGATTGCGTACGCTCATGGATGGTTCCCCTTCGCTCGTCGGCTCCGTGTGCGAAGGATACCGCCGCAGCGGTTCACGGCGCGCACTGAACAGCGGGCGCGGCGCGGGGAAGGTTGGCGAGGCGCCCTAGTTGAAGGCCACGGCCTTGCGCGCCGTGTTCTCGAGGCGCTGCGCAGGCAGGGCGCGCAGCGCTGCCGACTGGGCCAGGAGCGCGGGCATGAGCTCGTCGACCATGCGCAGGATCTGGTGCTGGCGCGGCTGGGAGGCAAGCGCGCCGCGCGCGTGCACGCCGCGCAGGACCCGGGCATGCACCAGCGTATCGGCGCGCACCGCCGCATGCACCGCGCCGATGGCCGACGGGCAGCTGACGAAGCGCACGCGCAGCGCACGGTCGACCAGCAGCGTGCCCTGGAGGAAGCGGTCGATGCCGATGTCGAACAGCACCTTGGCGATCACTTCGGCAGCGCGGCCGGCGAGCTCCTGGCGGTTCTTGCGGCGGCGCGGAATGAGCAGCTGGACAATCCAGGCCATCGCGGCCTCCTTGTAGTAATTTCAACAACTGCATGTTAACAAGAGCAATATATATTGACAACCAGAAAATGTGGCGCTGCCGAGACAGCGTGCTAAAATATTTTGGTGAACACTTTCCTGCGCTCGCTGATCGTCTGGCTCCTGCTGCTGGCCGTGCCCTACCAGGGCATGGCCGCCGCGGCGATGCTCGCCTGCGCGCCTTCACCTGCCAAGGCCGAGCACCAGGTCCATCAAGCAGAACTGCCCCCTTGCCATGAAGCGGCGCCGCCGGCCGCTGACGCTGAAACAGGCCAGAAGCCGGTGCCGCACGCCAAGGCCGGCACATGCGCAAGCTGTTCGGCCTGCGGCATCAGCACGGCGGCGATCCCTGCGCGCCTGCCCGCACTCGCGGTCCATGCGCCCGCAACGGTTTCCAGTCCGGCTAGTTTCGGCCACCTGCCCTCGGTCCACCTCGATCAGCCGGAGCGGCCGCCGCGCCACCGCCTCGCCTGACCCGTCCCTTGCCGCGCCCCTGCGCGGTCCAGTCGAACGCTTCTTTCGAGGTTGTCATGAACTACGCCACCACGCTTTCCCGCGTGGCCACGCTGTGCCTTCTGGCCGGCGCCGCCCACGCTTCTCCTGTTGTCGTTTCTCCTGCCGCTGCCGATGCCGGCATCGCGGTACCCGCCACCGTCTACAGCCCGGCCCTGCCCGCGCGGCCCGCCGCAGCTGAAGCGGCCAGTCCCGACCGCGCCTGGCGCGAACAGAACCGCATCGTCGCCGGCTACGACCCGATGATGCTGACCATGGCCGCACACGGCGCCGCTGCGCACGCCGGGCATGCGGCGCCGGCCGCCGATCCGCATGCCGGCCACACCATGGCGCAGCACGGCGCACAGGCTGGACACGGCGCCGCAGCGGCCACATCGGCCCCGGCTGCCGATCCCCACGCAGGCCATCGGATGCCGGCCGCGCAGGCCATGGACGGCAAGGCCGCGCCGATGTCCGCCGGCGGCTGCTGCAAGGACGGCTGCTGCTGCAAAGGCGCCGCCGGCGCCGGCCATGCCGGCATGCAGGGCTGCTGCGCGAAGGGCGGCGCCGATGCGCCGCAGTCCTGCGCCCCGGCCCACCCGGCCCCGGGTGCCCCCGGCGCGCCGCCGCATCCCAAGCATCACGGCGGGCAGCCGTGAGCGCGCGCTTTTCTCTCCTGGGTTGCGGCGCGCTGGTGCTGCTGGCCGGCTGCGCCGGCGTCACGCCCGACGGCGGCTTCGACGCCGTCGCGCAGCAGGCGCACCAGCGCGCCAAGCTGGCGCCGCGCATCGTCGCCGGCGAGGCCGATGCGCGCGCGGTCGCCGACACCACGCGCACACTGCTGGCCACACCGCTCGACATGGACGCGGCGGTGCGCATCGCGCTCCTGAACCATCCCGGCCTGCAGGCAAGCTACTGGAAGGTCGGCATCGCCCAGGCCGACCTGGCCCAGGCCGCGCGCCTGCAGAATCCCGCCTTCGGCTTCAAGCGGCTCGCCGGCGGGGGCGATGTCGAGATCGAGCGCTCGCTCAGTTTCAGCCTGCTGCAGGTCTTGACCCTGCCGCTCGCGCGGCGGGTGGAGGCCGGCCGTTTCGAACAGGTCAAGCTGGACGTCGGCGCGGAGATCGAGCGCCACGCGCTGGAAACGCGCCGCGCCTGGATCGCCGCAGTGGCGGCCGGCCAGGGCCTGGACTACGCGCGCCGCGTGCATGCGGCGGCCGACGCCAGCGCGGAACTGAGGGCACGCATGGCGCGCTCGGGCAACGCCAGCAAGCTGGACCTGGCGCGCGAACAGGCTTTCCGCGCCGAGGCCGGCGCCGCCCTCACGCGCGCCCAGCACCAGTCGCTCGCCGCACGCGAACACCTGACCCGGCTGCTCGGCCTGTGGGGGGGCGACACCGCCTTCACCCTGCCCGCGCGCCTGCCGGACCTGCCGCCGGCGCCAAGCGAGGTGGCTGACGTCGAACGGCGCGCGCTCACGCAGCGCCTCGACATCGCCGCGGCGCGCCAGGACGCCGCGGCAACGGCGTCCAGCCTCGGCCTGACCCGCGCCACGCGCTTCATCAACGTACTGGAACTGGGCATCGAGCGCAAGAGCGAGACCGGCATGCCATCGGCGCGCGGCTATGAAGTGTCGATCGAACTGCCGCTGTTCGACTGGGGCGGCGCACGCAGCGCGCGCGCCGAAGCGCTCTACATGCAGTCGCTGCGGCGCGTGGCCGAAGTGGCCGTGAATGCCCGCAGCCAGGCGCGCGAGCGCTACCTCGGCTACCGCGCGGCCTGGGACCTGGCGCGCCACTACCGCGACGAGGTAATCCCGCTGCGGCGCCAGATCTCGCAGGAGACGCTGTTGCGCTACAACGGCATGCTGGCCAGTCCCTTCGAGCTCCTGACCGATGCGCGCGAGCAGGCCGACGCCGTCAACGCCACGATCGGCGCCCTGAAAGATTTCTGGAGCGCCCATGCCGACCTCGAGGAAGCGCTCGGCGCCCCGGTCGCCCATGCCGCGCCGGCACAGCACAAGGAACACGCACAATGACATCTCGCCGTACATTTTTGAGTAAAACCGGGGTCGCCATGGTCGGCGCTTCGCTGGTCAGCAAGGCCGGCGCCGCAACCCTGCCGGAAGCCCCGGTGCAGTCCTCGGGCGCCACGGCCGCACCCTTGATGCCGCCGAACGGGCGGCCCTACAACCCGGTCGTCACCCTGAACGGCTGGACCCTGCCCTGGCGCATGAAGGACGGGGTCAAGGAATTCCACCTGGTGGCCGAACCGGTGGTGCGCGAGCTCGCGCCCGGCATGCAGGCCAACCTGTGGGGCTATAACGGCCAGAGCCCGGGGCCGACGATCGAGGTGGTCGAGGGCGACCGGGTGCGCATTTTTGTTACCAACAAGCTGCCCGAACACACCAGCATCCACTGGCACGGCCAGATCCTGCCCTGCGGGATGGATGGCGTCACCGGCCTCACGCAACCCGGCATCGCGCCCGGCAAAACCTTCGTCTACGAATTCGTGGCACGCCACGCCGGCACTTTCATGTACCACCCGCACGCCGACGAGATGCAGCAGATGGCGATGGGGATGATGGGCTTCTGGGTCACGCACCCGAAAGACATCCGCCAGCATGCGGTCGAGCGCGACTACGTGATGCTGCTGGGCGCCTATGACATCGAGCCGGGCAGCTATACGCCGCGCACCAACACCATGCTCGACTTTAACCTGTGGACCTTCAACAGCCGCGTCTTCCCGGGCATCGACCCGATGGTGGCGCGCCTGGGCGACCGGGTCCGGATCCGGGTCGGCAACCTCACCATGACGAACCACCCGATCCACCTGCACGGGCACCGCTTCGAGGTGGCCGGCACCGACGGCGGCTGGGTGCGGCTTGATGCGCGCTGGCCGGAAGTGAGCGTCGATATCGCCGTGGGCCAGATGCGCGCCATCGAATTCGTGGCCGACAATCCGGGCGACTGGGCCTTCCACTGCCATAAATCGCACCACACGATGAACGCGATGGGCCACGACGTGCCGAACCTGATCGGCGTCGACCACCGCGGCGTGGCGAAGAAGATCAACGACCTGATCCCGGGCTACATGGTCATGGGCGACCGGGGCGGCTCGATGGGCGACATGAAGATGCCGCTGCCGGAAAACACGCTGCCGATGATGGACGGGCGCGGCCCCTTCGGCAACCTCGAGATGGGCGGCATGTTTACGGTGCTGAAGGTGCGCGAAGGCTTGAAACGGGGCGACTACCGGGATCCGGGCTGGTACAAGCATCCGGCCGGCACCGTGGCGCGCGAATGGACCGGGGACGTGCCGGCCGCGCCCCAGGCGCCGGGCAGCGCTGCTGCGTCATCCGGCCACGCCGTCACCGTGCGCAAACCCACCAGCCACAAGCACTGACGGTGGACGGCGCGCTGCCCGGGCTCAGGCCTTGGCGCGCGCCGTTACCGGATAGCCGGCGCCGTTGATCGCGGCGGCGATGCGCTCCAGGTCTGCGCCGCTGTCGATCCGCACCTTCCTGGTCGCCAGGTCGACCTCGACCTTCGCGCCGGCGTCGACTTCCTGCACCGATTTGGTCACGCGGCCCACGCAATGGCCGCAGCTCATGCCTTCCACCGTCAATTCATACATCGTCTCTTCTCCAGTCGTGTGTGGCGCCGGCGCGGCGCCGGCAGTTATAACAGCTTGCGGCCGCCAGCGGCGCAGCAGCAGCGCATTCGCGACCACGCTGACGGAACTGAGCGCCATCGCCGCCCCGGCCAGCATGGGATTGAGCTGGCCGAAAGCCGCCAGCGGAATACCGACCAGGTTATAGATAAAGGCCCAGCCCAGGTTCTGGCGGATCTTGGCGTAAGTCTGCTGCGAGATGTCGATGGCGTCCGACACCAGGCGCGGGTCGCCCCGCATCAGCGTGATGCCGGCGGTGTGCATCGCGACGTCGGTGCCGCCGGCCATCGCCATGCCGACGTCGGCCGCGGCCAGCGCCGGTGCGTCGTTGATGCCGTCGCCGACCATCGCCACCGTCGCGCCTTCCGCCATGGCCGCGCGCACCGCATCGGCCTTCTCGCCGGGCAGCACCTGGGCGCTGTAGCGTTCGATGCCGAGCGCCTCGGCCACCAGGCGCGCCGCACCTGGATTATCGCCCGTCAGCATCATGGGCGTCACTCCCCTCGCCTTCAGGCGCGCCACGGCCTCCAGCGCGCCTTCCTTGAGCCGGTCGCCAAAGGCCAGCAGGCCGAGCACCTCAAGGTTTCCAGGCACGCCGCGTGCGAGCAGCGACACCGTGCGCCCGGCGTCCTCGTGGCGGCTGGCCGCGGCGCGCAGTAGCGCCAGCTCGCCGCCCAGTTCTTCGATCAGGCGTGCGTTGCCGAGATAAACGATGGCGCCATCGACCTCGGCCTGCACCCCGCGCCCGGGCAAGGCGCGCGCCGCGCCCGCCGCCGGCACGGCCAGGCCGCGCTCGCGCACGTAATTGGCGACGGCCTGCGCCAGCGGGTGTTCGCTGTGCTGCTGGACGGCGGCGGCCAGGCTGGCGACAAGCGCGGCGTCCAGGCCCTCGACCGCGACCAGCTGCGGCCGCCCTTCGGTCAGGGTGCCGGTCTTGTCGAACACCACGGTAGTGACGGCGTGCGCGCGCTCGAGCGCTTCGGCGTCGCGGATCAGGATGCCATGGCGCGCCGCGGCGCCGGTGCCGACCATGATCGCAGTCGGCGTGGCAAGGCCGAGGGCGCAGGGACAGGCGATCACCTGCACCGCGACCGCGTTCAGGAGCGCCGCCTGCCAGTCGCCGGTGGCCAGGCCCCAGCCGAGGAAGGCCAGCAGCGACACCAGCAGCACGGCCGGCACGAAGACGGCGCTGACGCGGTCGACCAGGCGCTGCACCGGGGCCTTGACCGCCTGCGCATCCTCGACCTGGCGAATGATCTGGGAGAGCATGGT
Organism: Massilia sp. FBCC-B171; assembly: GCF_059134155.1. NCBI lineage: Bacteria > Pseudomonadati > Pseudomonadota > Betaproteobacteria > Burkholderiales > Oxalobacteraceae > Massilia > Massilia sp. FBCC-B171. The sequence continues at coordinate 3,336,986 of NZ_CP101443.1, forward strand.
CGCCGCGCCCACCGCGCTCACCTCGACCAGCAGCAGGCCTTCGCCGTTCACGGCGCCGCCCGTCACGCGCGCGCCCGGCCCTTTGGCCAGCGGCAGGCTCTCGCCGGTCAGGAGCGACTCGTCGAGCTGGCTCTCGCCTTCGCGCACGCGGCCGTCGGCGGCCACGCGCGCACCGGGACGCACGACCAGCAGGTCGCCCACGCGCAGCTCGTCCAGCGCAATCACGCTGTCGACGCCGCCACGGCGTACGATGGCCTCCGGCACGCGCAGCGCCTGCAGGGCGCGGATGGCTTCTACCGTCTGGCCCTTGGCGCGCGCTTCCAGCCACTTGCCGAGCAGGACCAGGGTGATGACGACGGCCGAGGATTCGAAGTACAGGTGCGCGGCGCCATGCGCGCCGCCCTGCAGCAGCAGGTACACGGACAAGCCGTAGGCGGCGCTGGTGCCGATCGCGACCAGCAGGTCCATGTTGCCGCTGCCGGCGCGCAGCGCCTTCCAGCCGGCCCGGTAAAAGCGCGCGCCAAGCCAGAACTGCACGGGCGTGGCCAGCAGCCACTGGAGCACGCCCGGGAGCGACCATTCGCCGCCGAGGAATTGAATGAGCATCGGTGCGGCCAGGGGCACGCTCAGCAGGGCCGCCAGTGCGACCGGCCACCAGGGCTGGGAGCTGCTTGCGGCCAGCGGCGCGGCGGTGTCGGTGCTGCGCGCTTCGAAGCCGGCGGCGCGCACGGCCTCGGCCACGGCGCCGGGTGCGGCGGTGCCGCTGACGCTGGCACGCTCGAGCGCCAGGTTGACGCTGGCATCGCGCACGCCGGGCACCGCACGGATGGCTTTCTCGACACGCGCGACGCAGGAGGCGCAGGTCATGCCGGAGATGGCAAAGCTGGCATTGGCAGGCTCGGCAAGCTCGCTGGAGTGCTTGTTCATAGGGTCTTTCCTTTTCGGTTCATCCAGCCTGTCGCCTGGAGAACGCATGAAGCTCTCAATCCCCTATTGTATGGCCTTGTTCGCCTGCCTGCTGGCCACCGGCTGCAACCCTCAACCCAGTGGGGCCATCGGCAACATCAGGTAGCGCATGTCGGCACGGTCCGCAGCCGGCCTGCCGCTGACGAGAAAGCTGTCGCGGCCAAGCCGGCGAGGCGCGCATGGGGCGCCTGCCTGGGCCGCCAGCTGCAGCGGCAGCACGTCCTGCGCACGCAGAACCAGTTGCAGCTCGAAGCCGACCGTCGGCTCGGCAAAGCTGCGCAGGATGGCGCGCAGCGCGGCGCTGGCGTCGCCGCTGGGCAGGAAGCGCGCGAAGGTGGCCGCGTCGAGCGGGCCGATGCGCAAGCGCGCACGCAGGTCGGGGCGCCAGCTGCGTTCGCCGAGCAGCACGTTTTCGCCCAGTTCGGCATTCATGCCCAGCGCCGGCTGCTCAGCGGGCAGCAAGCGCTCCCAGTGCCCGACCGCCTCCTCGAGCCGCACGGCCACGCCGAAGTAGTCGGCGACGATTCGCTCCAGCACCACGGCCGAACACGGGCGCTGCGCCAGCATCCCGGCGAAATGCGCGCACAGGCTCGCGGGCGCTGCGTGGGCCGCGTCGTGCTGGCCCGGCGGGCTGCCGGCCAGGGCGAGCAGCAGTGGCCGCAAGCGGTCCGGGTGGGCCGATCCTGCGCGAGGTGCGTGCTCGGGCCGGCTTTTTTGCCAGGCGCGGTAGAACAAGGCCAGCATGCGGTTCGAAAGCAGGTCGAGAAAGGCGCGCGGCGCGCCATCGCCGCTCGTGCCCTGCCAGGCGGCGATGCGTTCGGTGACGTGGGCCGGCAGCGCGCCATGCGCGCCGAGGAGGCCCATGAAGGTGGGCGTAATGGTGAACCGGTGCCCGGCCTCGCTTTGGGTGTGGACGATGGCCTCGATCTCGGAGGCCGGAAAACCCAGCAGCAGGCTGTTCTCGAAGCGCAGGCAGTCGCGCCAGGCCTGTTCAGGCGGCACCCCCTGGCGCTCGAGCCAGGCCAGCAGGATAGCGACCGCCTGCACGAACTCGAAGGACTGGGGCGCGGCCAGCAGGCGCTCGATCAGGCGCGCAGCGGTTCGGCCGTGCGTGGGGCGCATGCGAGGATTTCCTCTCCGGTCTGGGTTGACACGATCGTCAGCCGCGTGAAGCAGTTGAGCTGGCTGTTCAGCGCAAAATAGCGGTCCATCACCTGCGCGAACACATACAGGGCGCTGCCGGCAAAGGCGTCCTCGTCGAGCGTCATGCGGATGCCCACGCCCGGCATCAGCGACGACACCGGGCGCGTCCTGAGCCAGGCCCGCACGCTGCCGTGCTCGAGGCCGACGATGCCGGCGATCTGGCGCCGCGCAATCGGCGAATGCGGCAAGTCGTACAAGGCCAGCATCCTCTGCAGGTCCGGCAGGCCGGCGCTGGTGAGCCCGGCGTAATTGAGCGCGAGGTGAGAGATCAGGCGCCAGTGGGCGCCGTCGCCGCCGGCAAAACGCAGGCTCGGCGTTGGTTTGCGCAGCAGCGTGAAGGGTGCGGCGCCGCCGGCCGATTCGGCCATCAGGTCGCCCTCGCCCTGGCCGATGCGCAGCTGCGTGGGGAGATCGCGGTTGGTACAGGTCAGTTCCGTGGAAATGGTGGCGCCGGCCGCTGCAAGCGGGGAGAAGTCCGGATCGACCAGCGACAGCCGCAGCGCGTGGCCGGGACTGTTCGAGGCCAGCGTCTCGTCGCGCCGCGCGACCCAGAAATGCTCGAGCGCGCCCGCTTCGTCGTGGCGCACCGCGTACAGGGGGCTGAACTGCGTGACGCTCGCCGTCCCCCGCGCTTCACGCACCACGCTGACCTTGTCGATGCTGTGGATCTCGAAAGCGCCCGCATGCGCGCCGTCGGCGGCAAGCAGGTACTCGGCCTTCGCATGGGTCAGCGCGATCGGGTCGCCCGCCTTGCGAAACAGGTTGACGACCGGCGTGCAGCCGAGCAGCAGATGGCGCGCCGACAAGGGGGCGAGGAGGCGCGCGCTGTTGCCATCGGCGGCGATTCCCGCCAACCCCAGGTGCAGCGTGAAACGCGTGCAGTCCGCGGGCAGGCGGCCGGCGAGCGCCTGCAGGTCGATATCGATGAAGTTGAATTTGTCCGGGTAGGTAAAATATTCGGTCAACAGGCGAAACGCGGGATGGGCGCGCGCGCAGGCCGGCAGCAGCGCCTCCTCGTCGCCAAAGCCGGCCAGGGAAAGCGGCACGGCATCGAGCGCGCACCAGGGGGCGTTGGCCCCGGCCTGGACCCAGGCGCCGCGCGCGTGCAGGAAGAGCGCGTCGACCAGGGCAGCGCGCAGCGCCGGGTCGCCGTCGACGAAGACGCGCACCCGGCCAAGGCTTTGCGCACACAGGTTCGCCAGCGAGCCCTTGAGCGCGAAACCGATCGACAGGCCGGCGCCGGCGCCGCGCGGCAGGGGCGCCGTGCGCGGCGCTTGAATCGGGTTCGAAAACGCCGCCTGGACGATGGACAGCGGGCCGGCCAGCACCGGATAGACGGTGCGGAACTGGCAGACCGTCCCGCCTACCGGACTGCTGCGCAGCGGCGTGCCGCGCGGGATGACGGCGAACTCCCCGGCCTCGCGGCCAGGGGCGGCGAGCCGCGCCACCGAATACGAAGGCAGCGGGCGCAGGTAGTGCGGGTACAGGCTTTCCAGCAGCGACTCGGTGAATTTCGGATAGTCGTCGTCGAGCCGCTTGTGGATGCGCGCGCTCAGCAGGGCTACCGACTGGATCAGGCGCGCAACGCTCGGATCGTCGTAGCGCTCGCCCGTGATGTGCAGGTCGCCCGCCGGCTTGGGAAAGCGGCTGCGAAATTCGCGCGCATAGTGGCCGAACAGCCCCAGCTCTTCCTCGAAATAGCGTAATAGCTCGTCCATAGGTGCCAATCAGGTGCTGGAAACAGGCTATGCTCCCATCGGCGCCGCGCCGTGGCTTTGACTGGCGATAAGAATGACTGTCAGCAAGAAAACAGCGTGTCGTTGAGCCAGTCAATATCGCCGTTTGGCGCGCTGATTTGATCTAGCGCAAAGGTAGTGTCGATATCAGGGGCACACTGGCCGAATAACCGCCGCCAGCGCCGTTTCCATGGCTCCGCTCTCCCCTTCCCCTGCCCACACGGCCGCCGCCGCTTTGCGCCGCGCGCGCAAACTGCTGTTCGTGCGCATCCACGAACACGCGGCCCTGCCTGACGAGCAATTCTGTGCCGGATTCGAGGCCATCGTGGCCGCGATCGAGGCCGACCTGGCGCATGAAGAAAGGGTGATGGAAGCGCTTGCCTTCGACGGCCTGCATGAGCGCCTGGCCGCGAATGCCCTGCTGCTCGCCTCGCTACACCGTATCGTCACCCAGGTCGAGATGGGAAATGCCCCGCTCGGCAAGGCTGCGCTGGCGGCCGCGTGCGACCTGCTGTCGCTGCACCGCCTCACGACGGATCTGGCGCTGGTGCTGGCGCGGCCGGCGAGCGTGGCACCCGGGCATGTCCGAACGGCAGCGGGCGCGATTGGGCGCAAGAGGAAACCTTGAAGACCCCGCAGGACGCCAACCCTGCGACCAGCAGGACCCATGGGGCAGGTTCGGGAATCGGTGCGACGCCGACGGCAAGTGCACGTGTTTGCGTCCTGATGTTCCCGGTGCCGGCGAACTCACCCGTAAAGGCATCGACGGCCAGCCGCAAAGCGCCCTCGGTGGGCGTGCCGGTTTCAAGAAAACTCTCGAAGTGGGTGCGCTGGCCTGGAAAACTCGCGATCTCGCCGGTCAGCCCCGCCGCCGCTTCGCTTCGGTCGGGGGGTGAATTCGTATGGTCATGGAAAACGTCGACCTGGGCGTTGGCCGAAAACCTGACCCGGGTGTGGGGCGTGAGCGTGAACCCGTAGCCCGAGTTGCCCTCGCCCGAGAATGCGCCACGCCCGGCGGCCGCCTCGGCGCGTGCAGCCCAGGGCGATAGCTCGACCAATGCGTGGCCCTGTGCTTTGTCGATCGCTGTCTCTCCAAAGGAATCGGTGCTGAAGAGCTGTTCGTCCCAAGGATCTCCGGGCTCGTTGTTCACGTTGGCGAACACGGCCGCATCGACGATACCGGTGGTGATGGTGAGTGAAGGCGTAATGCCGTCGGCGGGAACGAGGTCGAACAATTCATACGAAAAATTCGAGACCGATGCCGCGCCGCGCGACGCATGGGCAGAACCGGTTGCAAGGGCGGCCGCCGCGGCCAGTGCGCCTGCCATGACGGCGCGAACCCGGCGGCGGCGCAGCGCGCCCGCCACCATGCCGATCCCGGCAAGCAGCATCGCGAACTGTCCGGGTTCCGGAATCGGCAAGGCGGAGGTGGCGTAGACGTTCCCGAGCAACGCTATCTCGCCTTCCAGCGGGCTATCGCCGGACGCCGTTTCGACCGCGACCGGCAGCTCGCTGCGGCCCGATTCGGTCCACACGTTAAACGACTCGAACGTGGGGGCCTGGCCGAGGACGTTGGTCAGGCGCCCGGCCAGGCCCACCGAGGCAATTGCCGAGCCGTAGGAGGTGGCGGTGACGGTGGACTCGGTCAGCGCGCTGAACACGGCGCGGGTCTGCGGCGTCAGCGTGAAGGTGAATTTGTCGCTCAGCGCGGCCGCATAGGAGCCTGCACCGGTGGAAACGGCTTGGGCTTCCTTGAACGCGTCGAGCATGACGACCGTTGCGCTGCCGTTGCTGTCGGCCAGGTTGGTGCCCCCGCGTATGAAGATATGCTCCTCCCGCAATGGCGGCCAACTGGCTTCGGGGAGTGAATGCTGCGATACCGAGCCGAAGCTCTCGGACAACTCCAGCGACATTTGCGGCACGATCCGATCCGTGGGGTTCAGGTCGAACAGGTCGACGTTGAGTCCGTAGAAGGTCACAAAGGCCGTCGGATCGGCACGCGCATTGCCGGCGAGCCCGAGCAGCAGCGACAGGATGCAGAGTGGGATGAACTTCAGCGAGGACGACATAGGGCATCCGGAGTGGCTGGTCAGCCTTGCCGGCGCGGGGCTGTGCGCGAACTATGCGCGGCCAAGTTCACTGAGTTCTGGCGGGCGTCAATCGTGCGGGCAAACTTCGCGGGCTGGATACTGTCTTAGCAAGCGTTTCGGGATGGGTCAATCTTCGCGGAGACAGGCGCCTCGGGCGCCCCGCCGCACAGCGGCGGAGAATGGGCGATTCGGCGAGCCTCGCGCTAGTACGCGCGAGTCTTCGAATCTGCCGCCTTGGCGACACCGTCTCCACCAAGTTGCAAAGAAAAAAGCCACCTTGCGGTGGCTTTCTTCTTTGCAACTTGGCGGAGACGGTGGGATTCGAACCCACGATACAGGTATAAGCCGTATGCATCCTTAGCAGGGATGTGCCTTCGGCCACTCGGCCACGTCTCCAATCAACTCCAGCAGATTGCGCTAGCGCTGAGTGCAAGCATATTAATGGCCGGTGCCGGATTGGTCAAGGCGGCGCGGCCAAAAATATGGAAAAAGTTAAGCTTTCTCCAAGTCAAAAGCTTTATGGAGGGCACGAACTGCCAGCTCCATGTACTTCTCGTCGATCAGCACCGAAATCTTGATCTCGGAGGTCGAGATCATCATGATGTTGATGCCCTCTTCGGCCAGCGTACGGAACATCTGCGAGGCCACGCCGACGTGGCTGCGCATGCCCACGCCCACGGCCGAGACCTTCGATACCTTGGCGTCGCCGACGACGCGGTCGTAGCCCAGTTCCTCGCGCTGGCCTTCCAGCACCGCCAGCGCGCGCTGGTAGTCGCCGCGCGAGACCGTGAAGGTGAAGTCGGTCTTGCCGTCCACCGACTGGTTCTGGATGATCATGTCGACTTCGATGTTGGCGTCCGACACCGGCCCCAGGATGTGGAAGGCGACGCCCGGCTTGTCGGGCACGCCGATGACGGTGATCTTGGCTTCATCACGGGTGAATGCGATACCGGAGATGACGGCTTGTTCCATGTTGGTTTCTTCCTCGAACGAAATCAGGGTACCGGAGTTGGCTTCTTCGGCCAGCGGCAGTTGGGGGTCGGTCAGCGACGAGAGCACGCGCGTCGGCATCCGGTAGTTGCCGGCGAACTCGACCGAGCGGGTCTGCAGCACTTTCGAGCCGAGCGAGGCCAGTTCCAGCATTTCTTCAAAAGTAATCTTTTCCAGGCGGCGCGCTTCGTCGACGACGCGCGGGTCGGTCGTGTAGACGCCGTCGACGTCGGTGAAGATCAGGCATTCGTCGGCCTTCAGCGCGGCGGCAATTGCCACGGCCGAGGTGTCGGAGCCGCCGCGACCCAGCGTCGAGATATTGCCCTGCTCGTCCACGCCCTGGAAACCGGTGATGATGACGATCTTACCCGCGTCCAGGTCGGCCAGCACGCGCGAATCGTCGATCGACTGGATGCGCGCCTTGGTGAACGAGGAATCGGTGCGGATGCCGGCCTGCCAGCCGGTGTAGGAGACGGCGTCCTTGCCGATGGCCAGCAGCGCCATCGCCAGCAGACCCACCGACACCTGCTCGCCGGTCGAGGCGATCATGTCCAGTTCGCGCGGGTCCGGCTGCGCCATGATTTCCTTGGCAAGGCCGATCAGGCGGTTCGTTTCGCCCGACATGGCGGACGGGACGACGACAATCTTGTATCCGGCGTCATGCCACTTGGCGACGCGTGCCGCAACGTTCTTGATGCGGTCCGTCGAGCCCATCGACGTACCACCGTATTTGTGGACAATTAATGCCATAGCAGGAAGGTTCCCAGCGTGGTGAGGGTGAAAAGGGAACATCCACTCTAGCATGTTGCAGTGCAAGGTCGCAATGAGGGAAGGCCGAAAAGCTATACGAAAAGAAAATAAAGTAATACGCTTTTCGCATAGAAACTATTCGGTCCTCGCCTCCCAGCGCAGGGCAACGGGCTCAGCCGTATCAGATGCAAAGTGATGGCAATCCATGCCGAGACCAGCCGCGAACAGCAGGTCGCGCCCGCTGCTGACGGTCGGCAGGCGGGCACGCTCCCAGGCTGGAATATCCGCTGCCTGGTAATGCGCCTTGAGCCCACGGGTCGGCCGGTTCGGCGCCAGCTTCAGGCGCTCTCCCCCCTTGCGGAAATCGATGACGAGCTTCTGTTCGCGCAGCCAGGCCGGATCGAAGCCAGGCGTACCCGGCTCGAAATGGAGGACGCCGCCATACGCCGGAAATGCCAGTTGCGCCTCGCCCTGCCAGCGGAAGGACTCGCCCGCCTTGAAGATGATGCCTTCGTCGTCCGGGTCGCGCATGCCGGCAAGTTCCGGCAGCTTCGGCGTGATGTAGAGGCGGTCGCGGTGGCGCCGGATGTGGCAGGCGGGATGCGTGACGAGCAGCTGGGCGTCGTGGCGCGCTTCGATCAGTTGCGCCACCATCTCGGTCAGCCAGGCGGTCGAGGGCATGGCCAATCCTTGCGTGGCGAACCAGTGGCGCAGCAGGTTGTAGACCCGGTCCAGGCTCATCGGCCGCAGGCGCGCCACGTCGATCGCGCCATCGACGAGGAGCGCCGCGACGTCGCCTTCGGCCAGTTCCGTCAGCAGGCGCTGGGCCGACTGGGCGTGCGCGGCGCTGCGCGCGAAGCGCTGCTGGAAGCCGGGAAAGGCCTGCGCCAGGGCCGGCATCACGCGGTGGCGCAAGGCGTTGCGGGCATAGCGGGTGTCACTGTTGGACTCGTCCTCGACCCAGTCCAGGCCCAGGGCGCGTGCATGGGCTTCGAGATCAAGGCGCGAGAGCGGCAGCAGCGGGCGCGCCATCACCAGCTCCGGGTTGCCCAGCAGTTCGGGCGCGCTGTTGGCCGCGTCCATGCCGGACAGGCCGGCCGGTCCCGAGCCGCGCAGCAATTGCAGCAGCACGGTTTCGGCCTGGTCGTCCAGGTGATGAGCGGTCAGCAACAGGGTCGCGCGGTGTTCGCGGCACAGGTCGCCAAGGGCGCGGTAGCGCAGCTTGCGCGCCGCCGCTTCCACGCCGGAGCCTCCGGTGTCGATCTGCACGTGGCGGTGGTCGGCGCGCACGCCCAGCGCGGCCGCACTGGCTTCGACGTGGCGCTGCCAGGCGTCGGCGTTCGTGCTCAGGCCGTGGTGGACGTGGAAGACGAGGAGCGTGTGGCCGTGCTCGCGGCACCAGCCGGAGGCCAGGTGCAGCAGGACCATGGAATCGAGGCCGCCGCTGCAGGCGATCGCGATGGTGGTGGGGGAAAACCGGGCGCGCAGCGCGTCGAGCGCGCGCGCAAAGGTGGCCGGGACGGACCCGGCGGCAGGACTACTCACAGGCTACAACTCACTCTTCGCTTGGGGTCGTTTCCTTGAACTTACCGTAAGCCATCAGTTTCGCGTGACGGGCTTCGAGCAGGTCGCGGGTCTTCATGCCCTGGAACTGGCGCAGGGTATCGGCCAGCGCGCGCTTGAGCATCTGCGCCATGTTGCCCGGATCGCGGTGCGCGCCGCCCAGCGGCTCGGTGACGATCTTGTCGATCACGCCCATGGCTTTCAGGCGGTGCGCGGTCAGGCCCAGCGCTTCGGCGGCGTCGGCCGCGCGTTCCGAGGTCTTCCACAGGATCGAGGCGCAGCCTTCCGGGGAGATGACCGAATAGGTCGCGTATTGCAGCATCAGCACGGCGTCGCCCACGGCAATGGCCAGCGCGCCCCCCGAACCGCCTTCACCGATGATGGTGGCGATCAGCGGCACCTTCAGCTCGGCCATGACATACAGGTTGTGGCCGATGGCTTCGGACTGGCCGCGCTCTTCGGCATCGATGCCGGGGAAGGCGCCCGGGGTGTCCACAAAAGTGAAGATCGGCAGGTTGAATTTCTCGGCAACCTTCATCAGGCGCATCGCCTTGCGGTAGCCTTCCGGGCGCGGCATGCCGAAATTGCGCATCGCGCGCTCTTTCGTGTCGCGGCCCTTCTGGTGGCCGATGATCATGCAGGCCTGGCCATTGAAGCGCGCCAGGCCGCCGACGATGGACTGGTCATCGGCAAAGCTGCGGTCGCCGCGCAGTTCGTGAAAGTCGGTGAAGATCGCGTTCACATAGTCCATCGTGTAAGGACGCTGCGGGTGGCGCGCGATCTGCGAGACTTGCCATGGCGTGAGCTTGGCGTAGATGTCCTTGGTCAGCTGCTGGCTCTTCTTGTCCAGGCGATCGATCTCTTCCGAAATGTCGACGGCGGAATCGTCCTGGACGAAACGCAGCTCTTCGATTTTCGAATCGAGCTCGGCAATAGGCTGCTCGAAACTGAGGAAAGTTGTTTTAGTCATTGTACCTCCGGGGTTGTGCTGAGGCCGGGGCGCGGGGCGTCCACACGGCGATTTGGCGTTATTCTACCGTACCGGACGCCGCTGCGGAGGCCAAACCGGATGCGGCGGCGGAGTCCAGGCTGCGCCACAAGTACCAGGTGGCAACCGTGCGCCAGGGTTCCCAATTGGCCGCGACCTCGCGCGCATCGCTGCGCGAAACGGGCTCGCCCGAGAAATAGTTCTGGCTGATGCCCTGGATCAGGCCCGGGTCGTCGAGCGGCAGGACGTTCGGGCGCAGCAGGTTGAAGATCAGGAACATCTCGGCCGTCCAGCGGCTGATGCCGCGAATCTGCACCAGCTCGGCGATGACCGCCTCGTCGTCCATCTCGGACCAGAGGTTGGCATGCACGCGCTTGGCCTTGAAATGGTCGGCCAGGTCCAGGATGTATTCGGTCTTGCGTTTCGACAGGCCGCAGGCGGACAGTTGCTCGGCGCCGAGCTTGATGATCTGGGCCGGGGTGAGCTTCGGGCAGCAGGCGCCCAGCTTGGTCCAGGCGGCGTCGGCCGCTTTCGGGGTGACCTGCTGGCCGACGATCGAACGCGCCAGCGTCGTGAACGGATCCGGATGCCCTTTCAGGTGCATGTCGCCGAATTGCGGGATGAGGCGCTTCATGATGCGGTCGCGCTTCATGAGTTCGGCTTTTGCCTCGGCCCAATACGCGGGCACCTCGAGTTCCGGCACGCTCGCGGCGCCGTTGTCCTTTTCCGCTGCCATCATGCGCGACGCCAGTTCGTCGTCCCGCCGGGTTTGTCTTCCAGGATGATTCCGGCGGCCACCAGCTCGGCACGGATGCCATCGGCCTCAGCGAAATTGCGCGCTTTCTTGGCGGCGGCACGGGCGGCGATCAGGCCGGCAATCTCGGCTTCACCGAGGCCGCCCTGCCCCTCTTGCCCGCTGCCGGCGCGCAGGAATTCCTGCGGCGCACGCTGCAGCAGGCCGAGCACGCCGGCCAGGGCTTTCAGTTGGCGCGCGGTGGCGACCGATTTGGTGCGGTTGACTTCGCTCGCCAGGTCGAACAGCTCGGCCACGGCCAGCGCCGTATTGAAATCGTCGTCCATCGCTTCGCGGAAACGCTGGGCATGGGTCTCGTCCCAGTTGACCGCAGGCGCCTCGGTACCCAGGTCGACATCGGCGAGCGCCGTGTACAGGCGCGTCAGCGCGCCCTTGGCGTCGTCGATATGGACGTCGGAATAGTTCAGCGGGCTGCGGTAATGGGCGCGCGCGATGAAGAAGCGGACCACTTCGGCATCGTATTTCTTGAGCACGTCGCGGATCGTGAAGAAATTGCCCAGGGACTTGGACATCTTCTCGTTATCGACGCGCACAAAACCGTTGTGGATCCAGTAGTTGACCATCGGCGCGCCGAAGGCGCCTTCGCTCTGGGCGATCTCGTTTTCGTGGTGCGGGAACTGCAGGTCCTGGCCGCCGCCATGGATGTCGAAGTGCTCGCCGAGCGTGGCGCAGCTCATGGCCGAGCATTCGATATGCCAGCCCGGGCGGCCGCGGCCCCATTGCGAATCCCATTTCGCCTCCTCGGGCTCGGACTCCTTGGCCGCTTTCCAGAGCACGAAGTCGAGCGGATCGCGCTTGCCGGTGTTGACGTCGACGCGTTCGCCAGCGCGCAGGTCGTCCAACGACTTGCCGGAAAGCTTGCCGTAGCCGTCGAAATTACGGACGGCGAAGTTCACGTCGCCGTCATCGCTGCGGTAGGCCAGCCCTTTTGCCTCGAGCATCCCGATGATCGACAGCATGCCCGGCACGTGCTCGGTGGCGCGCGGGACGAGGTTCGGCGGCAGGATGCCGAGCGCGGCCGTGTCCTCGTCCATGTAGCGGGTGAAGCGGTTCACGAGCGAGGCCATGGTTTCGCCGTTCTCAGCGGCACGGCGGATGATCTTGTCTTCGATGTCCGTGATGTTGCGCACGTACTTGACCTCGTACCCCGATTCCATAAGCCAGCGATAGATGACGTCGAAGGCCATCATCATGCGCGCGTGGCCGACGTGGCAGTAGTCGTAGACGGTCATGCCGCAGACATACATGCCGACCTTGCCGGCCTCCATCGGAACGAACTTCTGTTTCTCGCGCGCCAGCGTGTTGTAGATCTTTAATTGGCTCATTGGGTGTGATGATTCGAGAGAGGATCGGACGCCCGGAGCAATACGAATCCCGGGCACGTTCGCCGTTGGGGCGCGCGCCGGGAATCAATCTTTGCGTCGAGGCCGCCTACCGCTCTGTGTTGTTCTTATTTGATAGAATGGGGACGTTCTGCGCAAAGTATAGCATTGATAAAATCCCGACTGGCCGCATATGGCTCAGGTTTATTTTTCTGTAAAAGACTTGACAGGGCTTTGCGCCACGTCCACCCAGGAGACGCTCCATGCACGCACAAAAACAATCCCGCCGCACCCTGTTTGCCCACCTCGCCGGCGCCGCACTGGCCCTGGGCCTGGCCGGCAGCGCCTTTGCCTTCGAGAATCCGCAGGTGTCGATCAAGACCAGCATGGGCGACATCGTGGTCGAACTCGACGCCGAAAACGCACCGAAGAGCACGGCGAACTTCCTGCAATATGTGAAGTCGGGCTTCTATAAGGGCACCGTCTTTCACCGCGTGATCGACGGCTTCATGATTCAGGGCGGCGGCTATACCGAGAAACTGGTCGACAAGCCCGGCGTCGGCAAAGCGATCCCCAGCGAATCGAAAAACGGCCTGTCGAACAAACCCTACACGCTCGCCATGGCGCGCACGGCGAACCCGAATTCGGCGACCTCGCAATTCTTTATTAACGTCAACGATAATACCGGCCTCGATTATCCGGGCCAGGACGGCCACGGCTATACGGTATTCGGGCGCGTGGTGCAGGGCCAGGAAACGGTCGACAAGATCAAGGGCGTGGTGGTCGACGACATGCGCGGCATGCAGAACGTGCCGGTGACGCCGGTCTACATCCGCTCGGCCACCGTCCTCGCTGGCGAAAAGCTTGTCAAATAAGTTGTAAAATACGCGACTTGCACGTTTAATCAACAAATAAAGAACAGGATTCCACATGACCTCCGTACTGCTGACCACCAACAAGGGCAACATCACCCTCGAACTCGACGCCGAAAAAGCGCCGAAGACCGTTGCCAACTTCCTGGACTACGTGAACAAGGGTCACTTCACCAACACCATCTTCCACCGCGTGATCAAGGACTTCATGATCCAGGGCGGCGGTTTCGAGCCGGGCATGAAGCAGAAGGACACCGCGGTTACCGTCGAAAACGAAGGCAAGAACGGCCTGAAGAACGACAAGTACACCGTCGCCATGGCCCGTACCTCGGCGCCACATTCGGCATCGGCCCAGTTCTTCATCAACACCAAGAACAACGATTTCCTGAACTACCCGGGCCAGGATGGCTGGGGTTATGCCGTCTTCGGCAAGGTCACCACCGGCACCGAGATCGTCGATGAACTCAACAACGTGAAGACTTCGCGTTCGGGCATGCACGCCGACGTGCCGGTCGAGCCGATCATCATCGAAAAAGCAGAAGTCGTTCAGTAAATTCCTCATCACGCGCGGGAGCCCGGTAATTCCATGTCCACTCCCGCGCGCATAGCCGCGCTCTTCATTTCCGACCTGCACCTGCAGGAATCGCATCCGCACACGGCCGACGCCTTCTTCCGCTTCCTGGAAGACCATGCGGCGCATGCCGTCCAGCTTTATCTTCTTGGCGACATCTTCGAATACTGGGCAGGCGACGACGACCTCGACGCGCCGTTTCATGCGCGCGTGATCCAGGCCTTGCGTGCCTTGTCGGACGCCGGCGTCGAACTCTTCTGGATGGCGGGCAACCGCGACTTCCTGGTCGGCGCGGGCTTCGCCCAGGCCGCCGGCCTGTGCCTGCTGGACGAGCCGCATGTGGCGACCATTGGCGGGCAGCGCATCGCCCTCGTGCACGGCGACGCCGAATGCACGCTCGACACCAAGTACATGGAATTTCGCGCGATGGTGCGCAGTCAAGCCTGGCAGGCGCAGTTCCTGGCCATGCCGCTGGCCCAGCGCAAGGCCATCATCGCCGGCTTGCGCGAAGGCAGCCGCGAAGCGCATTCCACCAAGACCTACGAGATCATGGATGTGACGCCTGGCGCGATCGAGGCCGTGTTCGCCGCCACCGGCGCCGACGTCCTGATCCATGGCCATACCCACCGCCCTGCCCTGCACCTGCACGGCGAGAAGCGCCGCTACGTCTTGCCCGACTGGGAACTCGATGCCCAGCCACCGCGTGGCGGCTGGATCGCGGTCGATGAGCATGGCGCGGTCACGCGGCATGGCATCGACGGCTCGCCCACGCCTGGCTGAGGCCAGGAAAAACCGCCCGCGTTAACGAAACCAGCCGCCTTGCGGCGGCTGGTTCGTCATGCCCCCGACGGGGCACGGTCATCGATGCTCGGCCTGGATCAGTTGGCCGGCACGTCCGACTGCAACAGCGCGTAGCGCGTCATCGCATACAGCTTGCCGTTCAGGTAAGCAACGGCGCCGATGTCGGCATTACCCCAGATATAGCTTGGCGTCGACACGATACCAGCCGGGCTGATCTTGCGGACGCTGCCCTGTCCACTCAGGTACAGGTTGCCGAGATTGTCGATCGTCATGTGATCGATTTCGTAGAAACCGAGCGTCGCGGTGCCTGGCCCGCCATCGCGATTTCCGGCTTCATTGAACGGCGTGCCTGCAAACAGGGACAGTTGACCCGCCGTCGACAGTTTGTAGACTGCCACGGTACCGGTATCGGCGATGTAAATATTGCCGGCTGCGTCAACCGCGACCGATTGCGGCCTGAAGTCAGGATTCGTGCGGCTGATCACCGTTCCGATTTGCGCCTTGGTCACGAGCGTTGTACGCACGCCCGCCGCAGTCAACCTTACCACCTCGCCCGAGACGGCGCCGGTCACGATGATTGCATCGTTGGTCCTCGGATCGACGGCGAGATTGATTGCGCGGATCGTCGCATTCGGAGTCGTCACGTTACCGCCGAAGATGCGGCGCACGCCTTCCGATTGCGCAATCCACAGGCTGCCATCGCCGCCAGCCGCAATACGCTGCGGTGTCGCGAACGTCGCCGTCGCCAGCGCGCCATCGACCTTGCCGGTCACGCCGGATCCGCTGATCGTCGTCACGACGCCGGCCGGGGTGGCCATGCGCACCACGTGCTTGGCCGGATCGACCGAGTACAGGTTGCCGTCGGCGCCTGCGGTGAGCGAGCTGAACGAGCCGAAGCGCGCTGCCGTGCCGGTGCCGTCGACGCGTTCGCGCAGCGCAGGGGTTGCATCCGGCGTGGTGACTGCGCCGCTCAAGCTGACCTTGCGCAGGATTTCCTGTCCGGCGTCGACCACCACCAGGTCCGTGCCGTCGAAGGTAATCGAGAGCAGCGTGCCGAACATGGCTGCCGTGCCCTGGCCGTTCTTGAAGCCGCGGCCAGTGTCAAGATTGCTGCCGGCCAGGGTCGACACGGCGCCGTTTGCGAGCGTCACTTTGCGCACGGTCGCGAGGTCGGTCACGTACATGTCGCCATTTACCACCACCATGCCGGTAATGGCGCTGAAGCGCGCGCCATCGCCGGTACCATCGATCGAACCGGTGCCGACCAGCCGGCCAGCCACCAGCACCAGGGCGCCGCCAACGTCTTTCCAGATGCGGCTGCTCGCCGTGCCATCGGAGAAGTACAGCGTCCCGTCAGCACCGCGCGCGATGCGCTGCAGGCTGAAATTGGTGCTGTTGACCGGATCCGGGTTGGCATAGGTCGTGGTGGTCACCACTCCGGCGGCACTGACGCGGCGCACGGCCGTCGACGTGGCGCTCGAGTCGAGGACGATCACACCGCCACTCCCGTCGGCCACCATCGAGCCTGGGCTGACAAAGCTGGCGGCGCTGCCGGTGCCGTTGACGCCAGGCGTCGGCGATACAGGCGCCACGTTGTTGCAGCTGGCCGAACCGCGGCCGGCCAGCGTCGACACGCTGCCGTCGGCGGCGATTTTACGAATTTCGCCATTGCAACCATCGGAGACGAACAGGTTGCCTTGCGCATCGAGCGCGAGGCCACCGGTGCCGCCAAGCCAGAATTGCGCGCCATCGGCATTGCCATCGGCGATGCCGGGCTTGCCTGTCTTGCCGGCCAGGGTACTGATCTGGCCAGCCTTCGTCATCTTGAGGATGCTGTGCGGGCCGGCGTCGGCGACATACACATTGCCCGCGGCGTCAGAAACAACGGCGAGAGGTTCCTTCAAGGCCGTCGAATAGCCGGCAATCTGGCCTGCAATGACAATGCCCGGAATCGCCGCAACCGGCGCGCAGGTCACCGTCGCGTTGGTGACATTGGCGTTAATGGTGCCCGAGCCATTCGCGATCTGGCAGGTATAACCCGGCGACGGCGCCGCATCGAGGTTATAGCTTGCCCCTGCGGCGAGCCTGACGTCCATGGTGAACGGGCCATTTGCACTGACGATTTTCTTGTCGGCGCCGTTGCCGATGGTGACGATGGCACCGGCCGGTAGACCCGTGACAGTGCCGCCCAGGGTGAACTGGGTCGCAGGCGAAGTCGGCCCGGTCGGCGGGGGCGTGGCCCCCGTGCCACCGCCACCGCCACCGCCACCACCACCACCACCACCGCCGCAGCCAGCCAGCAACACAACCAGCGCCGTAGCGACTGCAAATTCAAAGCGTTTGAGTTTCAATTTTTTCTCCTTGAGCACTGACTGGCGCAGCTGCGCCGTTCACATATTGGGATACAGGTTTGATGATGCAAAAAATACAAGAAATTTTGTTAATTGATTTTCACACATTTTTTTTTATGGTGTCGCTCAATAGAAATTTCCTCGTGGCGATGAACGACCGGCGATTTGAGGCGCGTGGCAATAGTTGGTGAGTATTCTCACAGCTATTTCCGTTATGATTCCTGGATGAAATAAAGCGTTGCCTACGCCGGCTTGGGTTGGCCGCGCGGTTTCGCTAGCGGTCTGGTCCAGGCATACGCAGTTCATGCCGGGATTCATGCAGTTCGTCGCATGCTGCGAGTGCTGAAAAATGTCACTGTTATAGTTCACTACAACACCAAGCGACATTTCAACACAGGAGCCAGACATGCAAGAACTTGCTGCAGCACACCGGCGACAGGGGGGCCATCCATGAATATCGGCTGGAACGACAACGCACCCATTTACCGCCAGCTCAAGGACCGGGTCATCGACATGATGCTCGACGGTGTCTTGAAGGCCGGCGACGCCCTGCCCTCGGTTCGCCAGATCGCGGCCGAATACCAACTGAACCCGATCACCGTTTCCAAGGCTTACCAGGAACTGGTGGACGAAAACCTAGTAGAAAAACGAAGGGGGATTGGCATGTACGTCACTGAAGGAGCGAGCGAGAAACTGCTTGCCAGCGAACGCGAGCGCTTCCTGCGCGAAGAATGGCCGGCCATGGTGGAACGCATCCGCCTGCTGGGCCTGAACGTCGAACAACTGCTGCATACCTCGCAGCCGGGAGGCACAGCATGAGCGCCGTGATCTCCGCCCGCGGCCTGACCAAGCGCTACGGCAAGCACGTCGCCATCGACGGCATCGACTTCGACATCCCGGCCGGGCGCATCGTCGGCCTGATCGGCCCGAACGGTTCGGGCAAGACCACGACCCTGAAAGCGGCGCTCGGCCTGATTCCCTTCGACGGCGAATTGACCGTGATGGGCAAGGATCCGCGTACCCAGCGCGACGCCCTGATGCAGGACGTGTGCTTCATCGCCGACGTGGCCATTTTGCCGCGCTGGCTGCGCGTGATGGACGCCATCGATTTCGTGGCCGGCGTGCACCCGCGTTTCGACCGCGCCCGGGCCGAGAAATACATCGCCAATACCCGCCTGCGTCCGACCATGAAGGTCAAGGAAATGTCGAAGGGGATGATCGTCCAGCTGCACCTGGCGCTCGTCATGGCGATCGACGCCAAGCTCCTGGTGCTGGACGAGCCGACCCTCGGCCTCGACATCATCTACCGCAAGCAGTTCTACCAGAACCTGCTGGAAGACTATTTTGACGAGAACAAGACCATCATCATCACGACGCACCAGGTGGAAGAAGTCGAGCACATCCTGACCGACCTGCTCTTCATCCGCGACGGCAAGATCGTGCTGGCCGCCTCGATGGACGAAGTCGGCGAGCGCTATGTGGAAGTGATGGTCGCCGCCGACAAGGTCAATGCTGCGAATGCATTGCAGCCGCTCGACCAGCGCACCGTGTTCGGCAAGTCGGTGATGCTGTTCGATTCGGCCAGGGCCGGCGGCGTGTCGCGCGCCCAGCTCTCGGCTTTGGGTGAGACGCGTAATCCAAGCGTCGCCGACCTGTTCGTGGCAACGATGAAAGGAACCTACGCATGAATACGATGAAATGGCTGCTCCGCCGCGAGTTCTGGGAGAACAAGGGAGGCTTCGTCTGGGCGCCGCTGATCGCCGCTATCATCATGGTGGTGCTGGTCGGCGGCGTGGTCGGCTACGGCCTCGCCAGCGGAAAGCTGAGCTCTGAAGACGTGACGATCCGGGTCGAGGGCAAAGAGGTGCACACGACGTCGGTGTCGCTGGCGAAAGCCGTCACGCCCGAGAAGCGCACCCAGATGGCGAGCATCGCCGCCAACAACTACATCGCCGTCGGCGCGCCGATCTTCTTCGTGCTGCCGATCGTCGCCTTCTTCTACTGCCTGGCCGCGCTCTACGACGACCGGCGCGACCGCAGCATCCTGTTCTGGAAGTCGCTGCCCATATCGGATGCCGACACGGTGCTGTCGAAGCTCGTTACCGTACTCGTCGTCGCGCCCCTGATCACGATCGGCGTGGCCACCGCGGCGGCCCTCGCCATCCTGTTCTTCGCGGGGATCGCGACCAGCTACCACGGCGTGAGCCTGTTCGGCGCGGTGCTCACCAACGTCAACTTCTACCTGGCGCCCTTCTACCTGGTAGGCATGCTGCCGGTCTACATCCTGTGGGCGCTGCCGACTGCCGGCTGGCTGCTGCTGGTGTCGAGCTGGGCCAAGTCGAAGGTCTTCCTGTGGGCCGTGGGTGTGCCGCTGATGGCCGCCGTGCTGCTCAAGTGGCTCGACTACCTGCTGGGCATGGCCGGCGGCGTCACCATCAATGCCGACTGGGTTATCAACAACGTGCTGGAAACCATCCTGCTCGGCCTGATTCCCGGCACCTGGTTCATGAATGCCGGCGGCGACCTGCCGCTGCCGACCACCAACGGCGTCGACATGATGACCATGCTGCAGTACTCGTATGCCACGCTGGGCAAGCCGGCACTCTGGACGGGCGTCGTGGCCGGTGTGGCGATGATCCTCGGGGCGATCCGCCTGCGCCGCTGGCGCGACGAGGGTTGAAGGTGAAGCGCACATCGATGGCATGTGCGCTGGCCGCCTCCCTGCTCCTCGGCGGCCCGGCCGCCGCCGAGCAGGCGGCGGAGCAGCCGGAAACGATTCACGTAAAAGCGCTGCGCAACCCGGAGATCCAGAAGTACAAGGCGATCCTGGCGGGCCTCGACAGTTTCGACAAGCACCACGCGCTGGCGCCGCGCGTACCGGAGCTGCGCTTCCGGTTGGAGCAGCGCCAGGGTGCGGGCAAGCCGGAACAGCCCCGCGTACGCATCGAAGGCGATCGGGATTTCGTGATGCCGCTCACCCTCGATGCCGACAACCGCTTCACCGTCCCGCGCAGTGAAGCGGCGCTCGACGCCAAAGGCGAACTGGTACTGAACCAGAAGCGCAAGTATTACCGGATCGTGCCCGAGGTGCGTACCCCTGGCCTGCCGGACAATGTGCGGCGCCTGGGCGACCTGCGGCTCGAATGCAGGGTCATGTTCGACATCGCGAAGGAAGAGATTCCGCTGTTCTGGGTGCTGACGATTAACGGCGTCCTCATGACGCGCGATTGGTGCAGCTTCTTCTCGGCGAAGAATTACGACGCCACCTTCGCCTTCAAGGCCGGCGCGCCGCTCGTCGAAGCGATCCTGGTCGACGGCAAGCGCAGCAAGGCGCTCAAGGTCGACAAGGAGGAATTCAGCATCGGGCTGGGCAACCTCGACTGGAGCGACGACGCGCTGATCGAGTTGCGCTTTGACGTGCCTCTTACTGGAACTGCTGGCGGAACGCCTCGAACTGCGCCTTGAGATCAAGCACTTCAAGACGCAGCTTGGCCACCTCCTCTTCCAGCTGGCCGATGCGGCTGGAGGGGGCCGGCGCCGAGGCCGCACCAAACGCCGAGTCGTCGCGCGCCGTCGAAATTTCGCCGCCCAGCAGCTGGCCGTAGCGCGGCTCCTTGGTGCCCGGGGCGCGCTCCAGGCGCGCCACCAGCGGCGGGTATTTATCGATCAGGAATTGCAGCGGCGTCTCGACGTCGGCCACGGTCTTGAACTCGTGCAGGCGCCCGCTGCGGGTGCGGATCTCGCCGGCCGTCTGCAGGCCGCGCAGCATCAGGATCGTCAGCACCGCCACCTTGTCCTGCTCGAGCGTCCACTTGATGCGCATGCGGTGCTCGTACTTCGTCACGCGCGCGCCGGCCGCACTGATGCCGCTCACCAGGCGCCGCTCGATCAGGCGCTGCAGCGTGTCCTGCACCGTTTCTTCAGAGAGCTGCATCACCGGGTCGCGGCTCGAGAGCTGGTTGCAGCCGTTGACGATGGCGTTGAGCGACATCGGATAATTGTCCGGCGTGAGCGCTTCTTTTTCGGCGAGTACCGCGAGCACGCGGATTTCGAAAGGATCGAGCGTGTCCGGGCTGCTGTTCGTTTCTTCAGTCATGGGTTCCTTAGTCGACCAGCCGGTTGAGTGTGACCGAATCGAGTTTATCACCCTCGAGCACGTTCGGACAGGCGATGCCGGCCGCCTTGATGGTCGCCGTCAGCCGCTCGAGCTGCTCGTCCTGGCGCGCCACATGGTCGATCAGGCCGCGCAGGGCTTTCGAGATCGGGTCGTCGCCGTTCGGCGCGACGCCATAGGCCGCGAACATGCGGGCGCTTCGCGACTGCTCTTCCTTGCGGATGATGTGGGCCGGGTTGCCGATCGCGGTAGCGCCGGCCGGCACCGGCTTCACGACCACCGCGTTCGAGCCGACCTTGGCAAACTCGCCGACCGTGAACGCCCCCAGCACCTGGGCGCCGGCGCCGACGATGACGCCGCGCTCGAGCGTCGGATGGCGCTTGGTGCCGGCCACCAGCGTGGTGCCGCCCAGGGTCACGCCCTGGTAGATGGTGCAGTCGTCGCCGACCACCGCCGTTTCGCCGATCACCACGCCAAAGCCGTGGTCGATGAAGACGCGCCGGCCGATGACCGCGCCAGGATGGATTTCAATGCCGGTGATGACGCGCGCAATGTACGAGATGAAGCGGCCGAGCCACTTGAAGCCCAGCTTCCAGCAGGCGTGCGCCCAGTTGTGCATGACGATCGCGTGCAAACCCGGGTAACAGGTGAGCACTTCCCAGCCGTTACGGGCGGCCGGGTCGCGGTCGATGATGCTCTTGATATCTTCGCGCAACGAGGAAAACATAATCAGTACAGGAGGAAAACAGGCGGCCATGTTAGCGTATCCGCCCGGTGGCTGCTTGAGAGCAGGCAATTTTAACGTCCACATCGCTGCTGCCATGTTACCGCGCCTGTGTTTACGCTGCGCCGAATAAAAAATGGGCCGCCCGGAATTGCCCGGACGACCCATTCGACTGATCCTTGGAGCTTGCTTAGGCCTGGATACCGCGCTGGCGGCGCGCTTCGTACAGGCAGACGCCCGAGGCGACCGAGACGTTCAGGCTTTCGACCGAGCCGAACATCGGGATGTTCACCAGCAGGTCGCAGGTCTCGCGCGTCAGGCGGCGCATGCCCTCGCCTTCGGAACCCATCACCAGCGCCGTCGGCCCGGTGAAGTCGGCTTCGTACAGGCCCTTGGGGGCGTCGTCCGAGGTGCCGATCAGCCAGATGCCGCGGTCTTTCAGGTCGCGCATGGTGCGCGCCAGGTTGGTCACCGTGATGTAGGGGACGGTCTCGGCGGCGCCGCTGGCGACCTTGGCGGCGGTGGCGTTCAGGCCGACCGCGCGGTCCTTCGGCACGATGACCGCGTGTGCGCCGACGCCGTCGGCCACGCGCAGGCAGGCGCCCAAGTTGTGCGGATCGGTGATGCCGTCCAGGATGAGCAGCAGCGGCGGGCCTTCGATGGCGTCGAGCAGCTCATCGAGGTTGCGCGCCAGCGCGAGCTGGCTGGCAAACGCGATCACGCCCTGGTGGCGGCGGGTGCCGACGATCTTGTCGAGACGGCCCGCTTCGACCGGCATGACGCGCACGCCGGCCGCTTTCGCGTTGGCGATCAGGTCCTTCATGCGGCCGTCGTTGCGCTCGGCGTCGACAAAAATTTCTTCCACCGACTGGGCTTCGTGACGCAGCCGCGAGGTCACGGCGTGGAAGCCGAAAATCATTTTATTCTTCATGCGTTACTTTTCTTCGTGCTTTTCTTGGCACTGCTTGTTTTGGAGGTGGTACTCGCTGCCTTGGCGGCAGGCTTGGTGGCGGCGCTCTTTTTGGCAGCAGGCTTGGTGGCGGCGCTCTTTTTGGCGGCTGGTGCGGCTGCCACCGGCGCTGCTTTGACCGGTGCTGCCTTGACCGGTGCTGCTTTGACCGGTGCTGCTGCCTCGGCCTTGACGGCGCGGGTGCGGGTCGCCTTGGCCGGAGCCTCGACTGCCACCGGTGCCGCCGCCTTGACCGCGCGGGCACGCTTCGGCGCAGGTGCGGCCTCGGCTTGCACAACCGGTGCTGCCGCCTCAGCCGCCTTGGCCTTGCGCGGACGCTTGGCAGCGGCCGTGTCAGGCGTTGCGACAACGGGCTGCACAACAGGCTCGGCAACTGCCTTGCGGGCGGCGCGTGGACGCTTCGCTTCGGCGGCTACCGGTGCTTCCGCAGCCACGCTACGCACTTCAGCGACCGGGGACGGCTGTTCGGCCGCAGCCTTTTCCTTGCGCGGACGGCGCGCAGGCTTGGCCTCGACCGGCGCGGCGACAGGCTGCGGCGCCTGCACGGCGACGACTGGCTGCGCGCTCACGGCAGGAGCAGCTTCCTGCTCCTTGCGCACACCGCGGGCGCGTTTCGATTCGCCTGTCTCCTGGCCGATGTCGGCCAGTTGAACCGGCGCCTGCTCGATTACCGGGGCTGCATTCGCCAGTTCACGCGCGGCTGCACGCTCCTTGCGCGAACGGCGCGAACGCTTGGAGTCGCCATTGCCGGCTGCCTCGTTCGCGTTGCCGTTGAACTGGGGCTGTGCCGGCGCTTGCGGCTGCTGCTGCTGCGCGACGACCGGCAGGTCACCCGCCAACTCGCGTGCGGCTGCACGTTCCTTGCGTCCGCGGCGCGAGCGCTTCGAGCGGCTGCTCTTGCCCTCGTCAAGCGCGACGTTGTTTGCCTGGCGCTCGACCGGCGCCGGCGCCGGTGCTGCCGGCTGGGCGTTCGATCCGCGGTTGCGGTCCGGCTTCTTCTCGTCGCGGCGGCCGCCCGATCGGTTTTGACCACGGTCCTGCGCCGGGGCGGCGACGGCATTGCCGTCCTGCGCCAGCACGAGATCGATCTTGCGTGCTTCGAGGTCGACCTTGGCCACCTGCACGGTGACGCGGTCGGTCAGGCCGAAGGTCTTGCCGGTGCGTTCGCCGCGCAGCAGGTGGCGCGATTCGTCGTACTGGAAATAGTCTTCGCCCAGGCCCGTCACGTGGACCAGGCCTTCGACATACAGCTCATCGAGCTGGACGAAAATGCCGAAGGTCGTCACGCCGGCGACGATGCCGGTGAAGGACTCGCCCAGCTTGTCCTGCATGAAGTAGCACTTGAGCCAGTTCTCGACGTCGCGCGAGGCTTCGTCGGCACGGCGTTCGTTGGCCGAGCAATGCACGCCCAGCGCGTCCCAGATGGTCAGGTCTTTCGGATCCTTGGCGGTGCCCTCGGCCTTGTGCTTCGCGGCCTGCTTGCGCCCGGCGTTCGACATGGTCGTGTTCAGCTTGGCCAGGTCGATGCCCTTCGGCTCGTACTTCTTGCCGGCCAATACCGCCTTGATCGCACGGTGGGTCAGCAGGTCGGGATAGCGGCGGATCGGGCTGGTGAAGTGCGCATAGGCCTCGTAGGCCAGGCCGAAGTGGCCGACGTTGTCCGGGCTGTAGACGGCTTGCTGCATCGAGCGCAGCAGCATGGTCTGCAGCAGGCTCGCGTCCGGGCGCTCCTTGATTTCGCGCATCAGGGCGGCGTAATCGTTGGCGGTCGGCTTCAGGCCGCCACCCAGGTTCAGGCCCGTCATCTTGAGGAAGGTACGCAGCTGGTTCAGCTTTTCCTCGGTCGGCGTGGCGTGGATGCGGAAGGTGCCCGGATGCTTGTGGCGGATCAGGAGGTCGGCGGCACAGACGTTCGCGGCCAGCATGCATTCCTCGATCAGGCGGTGCGCATCGTTGCGGGTGCGCGGGATGATCTTTTCGATCTTGCCCATCGGGTTGCAGACGATATAGGTTTCGGTCGTCTCGAAGTCGATCGCGCCGCGTTTCTGGCGTGCGGCGAGCAGCGCATGGAACACGCCGTTCAGGTTCTGCAGGTGCGGCACGATGGCGGGACGGCGGCCGGCTTCTTCACCCTTCGGGTCGAGCAGGATGTCGGCGACCTGGTTATAGGTCAGGCGCGCGGCCGAGTGGATCACGGCCGGGTAGAACTGGTAGGCCTGCACTTCGCCTTCGGTGCTGACGACCATGTCGCAGACCAGGCTCAGGCGGTCGACCGCCGGGTTCAGCGAACACAGGCCGTTCGACAGTTTTTCCGGCAGCATCGGGATCACCCGGCGCGGGAAATAGACCGAGGTGCTGCGCTCGATGGCGTCGACGTCCAGGCCATCGTTCGGTTTCACGTAGTGGCTGACGTCGGCAATCGCGACCAGCAGGCGGAAGCCGTTCTCGCGGCCGATCTTCACCGGTTCGCAGTACACGGCGTCATCGAAGTCGCGCGCGTCTTCGCCGTCGATCGTTACCAGGGGCACGTCGCGCAGGTCGACGCGATCCAGCAGGTCGGCATCGACGACTTCGTTCGGCAGGCGGTTGGCCTGCTTCAGGGCGTTCGGCGAGAAGACGTGCGGCACGCCGAACTTGCGCACGGCGATTTCGATTTCCATGCCCGGGTCGTCGAGTTCGCCGAGTACTTCGACGATGCGCCCGGTCGGCTTCTGGAAGCGCGCCGGCTGCTCGATCAGTTCGACCGAGACGACCTGGCCGGCCTTGGCCTTGCCGGGAGAACCGGCGATCAGGACGTCCTGGTTCATGCGCTGGTCTTCAGGCGAGACGATCCAGACACCGCCTTCATTGAGCAGGCGCCCGATGATGTGGGTGTTGGCGCGCGTGACGACTTCGACGATCGTGCCTTCCAGGCGGCCGCGGCGGTCGGTACCGGTGACTTTCGCCAGCACGCGGTCGCCATGCAGCACTTTCTGCATTTCTTTGTCGTTCAGGAACAGGTCGTTGCCCGGCTCGTCAGGAATGACGAAACCGAAACCGTCGCGGTGCGCGGCGACCTTGCCGGCGATGAAGCCGCTTTGATCTGCCAGTGCGTAGGTGCCGGTGCCGTCGGTGCGGATCTGGCCATCGCGTTCCATTGCATTCAGGCGGCGGCCGAGGACTTCTTCGGCGGCGCTCTTGACGTTCAGGGCACGTGCGAGCGTGGCCGCATCGAGCGACGTGCCTGCATCACGGAACACGCCGAGGATTTCCTCTCGGCTAGGAATAGTATGAGTAGGTTGCTTCAAATCGTTTTCTTGAATTCTTATTAATTGGGTCGAAGACCGGCCGCGACCATGGTTGGATTGACACCTTGCCAGGCGTAGTGTAACGGAGGACCACAGGATTCGCCTAACAAAGCGTGCTGCGGTGCGTGCGCTGAAACCCGGCGGGCGGGTCTTTGACTTTTGCAAACCTTCCGCTATAATCTCGGCTCTTCGCAGGGACAGCAATGTTCGAGCGAAGGTGGCAGCATCGGGAAATACCGCGTTTGAGCAGCGAAAGTTGATCTAGCGAAAAACGGGAAAGCCTGATATTGTATCAGCTTCGGTTGTATGCCGTATCAATGCCCACGTGGCGGAATTGGTAGACGCGCACGGTTCAGGTCCGTGTGCCGCAAGGTGTGGGGGTTCGAGTCCCTCCGTGGGCACCATCTACTGGCAATATCTCCGCATCATGTTGTTTGTCGTATCGTTGTAAGCAGTAACCAGTGCCCACGTGGCGGAATTGGTAGACGCGCACGGTTCAGGTCCGTGTGCCGCAAGGTGTGGGGGTTCGAGTCCCTCCGTGGGCACCATCTACTGGCATTAACTCCGCATCATCTGTAATCGTTTTATCGTTGTCGTAACAGCAGTGCCCACGTGGCGGAATTGGTAGACGCGCACGGTTCAGGTCCGTGTGCCGCAAGGTGTGGGGGTTCGAGTCCCTCCGTGGGCACCAAAGTTTTCCGGATGAGTCCGGCGCAAAACGCCGCAATCTTTGCAAAAGGATTGCGGCGTTTTGCGTTGTTGCGTCCATCCTCCTCCCTCGTGCGAAGACAAACTCCGCCACGCCACGGCAGAACGGGTTATGCTCGGGCTACGCAGCGCTGCCTCTATCGAGACAGCCGTTGCGAAAAAATCATCGCTGTTAAATAATAGGTTTCGTTAGCCCGCAGGTCGTCCATCGCAGTATTCATGAGAACCGAGGAGACATTAATGTTCACGAGTCCGGAACAATTCGCATCCGCTACCAAAACCCTGTTTGACCTGCAAATGCAGACCTTCGACATGCTTGCCAATAAAACGGTCAAGGGATTGGAACAGGTGATGGCGCTGAACATGGCCACCGCCCGCACTACCATGGACAAGACGCTCGCGGCCAGCCGCGACCTGTCCCAGGCACGCGACGCGCGCGCCGCTTTCGATGCCCTGTCGGCGCGCATGTCCCCGGACATGTCGGGCAGCGTCGAGTACCGCGATCAGATGAAGGTGATTATCGAGGAGATGCAAAGCGAGTTTCGCCGCGCCGCCGACGTCCACGTGGCCGAGGCGAAGAGCACGCTGTCGGCGCTCATCTACGACGTCACGCAAAACGTGAAGCCGGGTTCGGAGAACGCGGTCGAGATCATCAAGGCCGCGATCGAGAACGCCTTCAAGGGCTATGAGCAGGTCACGCAAGCCACGCGCGACGCCGTCAAGAATGTCGAGGAGCAGATTGCCAAGGCTTCCTCGCTCATCAAGCCGGGCGCGGACAAGCCCGAAGGCGACAAAGGCAATGGCTGACAGCGGCCGGTAGTCAGTAGTCACTGAAGCAAACAGGGCGGCTCGCGCCGCCCTGCAATATTCTTTCATTCAGTGCCGCTGGATGAAAGAATATTTCACCCCTCCTCTTTCACGATCCCCAGCATTTCCTCGACGTGGGCCAGCGCGCCCGCATCCTTCACCACCGTTTTCAGCCACAGGTGCAGCGGCTGCTCGCCCCAGTTGGCCGCCTTGTCCGCCAGGTAGGCGACCGGGCTGTGCGGCTCGGCCTGGCGGAAGAAGTCGGCCACCGCGCGCAGCTGGGCCAGCGCCTGGGCGCGGCTGGCGATGGCGCCGGCGAACACCGGCAAGCCCGTAGCTGCCGGCATGACGAGCTGCGATGGCGCGGCGCCCGGCGCGGCGGCGGCCGCCACGACCGCCGTGGTGGTCGCGGCAGGCGTGACGAAGTGGGCCAGGTTCTGCAGCGCCGTGCGCGCGCTGCTGAAGCCAGGCCCGTCGGCCTCGAAGCGCACGTCGACCGCTTGTTCCAGCGCCTCCAGGGCAGACAGGCAGTGATTGCAGTCGTCCAGCAACGCTTGCTGGAAGGCTTTCGAGGTACGGCTGCGCGCCGCTTCGACGTTGGCGATCGCCTCGGCGCCATGCACGCGCGCCGCCTCGATGTCGCGCATCGAAATGGCCGCGCCTTCGGTCACCGGACACTCCGTCACCAGCTGCGGCACGCGCGCCGCGATCCAGCACAGGTTGCCGATGCGCCGCTCGAAGCCGTCTTCGTCGGCCTGCGGATACAGGTCCTCCCAGTAGCGCTCGCACAGCGCGGCAATCACCAGCAGCGCGTCGCCGAGACTGCGCAGGCCGCCGGTCTTGGCGCTCGCCTCGGCCAGCCAGACCGCCAGCTGCAAGTCCTTGCTGCGCGTTTCCAGCAGCTGCGCGCAGCGCTTGCTGACGAACTTCCAGTCCGCCTCCTTGAGCGTGGTAACCCAGGCGCCCTGCTCGAGCGACGGATCGTCGGCCTTGCGCGCCTGGGCGATGGCGTCGAGCTCGGGCGAGAACGCGAGGTCTTCGCCGCAGGGCGCGGATGCCGACACGGGATTGAGCAGCTGCTCGACCTTGAACATGGCGTCTCCTTATGCCGGATCGATGGCGTACTTGAACTTGCCGGCCTTGGTCGCGCCGACCTTGATGCGGGCGATCGCCCCGCCCTCGGCCATCTTCGCCAGCACGCTGTCGGCGATCTCGGGCAGCAGTGTGCCGTTGAGGATCGTATCGACATTGCGCGCACCGGAATCGACTTCGGTGCAGCGACTCAGCACAGCATTCACCAGCGCCTCGTCGTATTCAAACGTGGCGCCATGGTTGTCGCGCACGCGCTGGCCGATGCGGTTCAGTTTCAGGCGGATGATATTGGCCAGCACTTCGTCGGCGATCGGATAGAAAGGCACGGTGGCCAGGCGGCCGAGGAAGGCGGGCTTGAACTGCTTCATCAGCTGGGGGCGGATCGCATCGAGCAGCGCGTCGGGTTTGGGCATCTCGGCTGGCGACTTGTTCAGGCAGGCCTGCATCATCGTGCTCGACGCCGTATTCGAGGTCAGGATGATGATCGTGTTGCGAAAGTCGATCTGGCGCCCTTCGGCGTCGTCCAGCACGCCCTTGTCGAAGACCTGGAAGAACAATTCGAGCACGTCCGGATGCGCTTTCTCGACCTCGTCGAGCAGCACCACGCTGTACGGATTGCGCCGCACGGCTTCGGTCAGCACGCCACCTTCGCCATAGCCGACATAACCCGGCGGCGAGCCTTTCAGCCCGGAGACGCTGTGTGCTTCCTGGTATTCGCTCATATTAATGGTGACGAGTTTGCGCTCGCCTCCGTACAACAGGTCGGCCAGCGCCAGCGCAGTCTCGGTCTTGCCCACGCCCGAGGTGCCGACGAAGAGGAACACGCCCTTCGGCTTGTTCGGGTCGTCCAGGTTGGCGCGCGCGGTGCGTACGCGCTGGGCCACGCAAGCGGTGGCGTGCGACTGGCCGAGGATGCGTTCGTCGAGCAGGGATTGGAGCTGCAGCACGGTCTTGATCTCGTCCTTGACCATGCGCCCGAGCGGGATGCCGGTCCAGCCGGCGACGATGCCCGCCACCGTGTGGCCGTCGACCTGCACCGGCACCAGCGGCGCCTCGCCCTGCACGGCGCGCAGCTCCTCGACCAGCGCGCGCAGACGCGGCGTGTCGCCACGGCCGGCTTCGAGCTCGCCGCGCATGCGGCCAACTTCAAGCGTCAGCACACGTTCCTGCTCCCAGCGCGACGTCAGGCGTTCCTGCTCGGTCAGCGCCGCCACGCGTTCGCCGCGCAGCATCATCAGGCGCGCCGAATGCTCGCCGCCGGTGCTCTGCTCGCGTTCGAGCGATGCGATCTGGGCGTCGATCCGTTCGATGCGGCGCATGCAGGCTTCGAGCAGGGCCGGCGTCGCGCTCTGGCCCAGCGCGACCTTGGCGCAGGCGGTGTCCAATACGCTGATGGCTTTATCGGGCAGCTGGCGCCCGCTGATGTAGCGGTGCGACAGGCGCACGGCCTCGGTGATGGCCTCGTCGTAGACGCGCACGCCGAAATGCTGTTCCATCAGCGGCGCCATCGCGCGCAGCATGGCGCAGGCGGTTTCCTCGTCGGGCTCCTCGACCTTGATCACCTGGAAGCGCCGCGCCAGCGCCGCGTCCTTCTCGAAATACTTCTTGTATTCGCTCCAGGTCGTGGCGGCGATCGTGCGCAGCTCGCCGCGCGCCAGTGCAGGTTTGAGCAAGTTGGCCGCATCGTTCTGGCCGGCCGCGCCGCCGGCCCCGATCATCGTGTGCGCTTCGTCGATGAAGAGGATGATCGCGTGCGGGCTTTTCTTGACCTCTTCGATCACGTTCTTCAGGCGGTTCTCGAACTCGCCCTTGACGCTGGCGCCGGCCTGCAGCAGGCCCATGTCGAGCGTGTGGATCTCGACCCCGCGCAGCACGTCGGGCACGTCGCCCTGCACGATGCGCAAGGCCAGGCCCTCGACCACCGCGGTCTTGCCGACGCCGGCTTCGCCGGTCAGGATCGGGTTGTTCTGGCGGCGCCGCATCAGGATGTCGATCGCCTGGCGGATCTCGGGGTCGCGCCCGATCACCGGGTCGACCTTGCCTTCGCGCGCGCGGCCGGTCAGGCAGGTGGTGAACTGGTCGAGTGCCGGCGTCTTGCCGCTCGCCTGGGCTTCGAGTTCGCCCACCGGGTCGCCGCCCTGCCCCTGCCCCTGCGTCGTGCAGGAAGCAGGGGCCATCGATTCGCCCGAGCCGCGCATCAGCTTGTCGAAATCGTGCTTCAGGCGTTCGAGCGGGAACTGGGCGAACAAGGGCGAGCCGCGCTGGGCCAGCTGCGCCAGGCTCGGTTCGGTCAGCAGCGCCAGCAGCAGGTGCCCGCTCCTGATGCTGTTCGGGCCATTGGTCCCGAGCGAGGCGATCAGCCATCCATGTTCGAGCAGCATCGGCAGGTGTTTCGAGAACACCGGCGTTCGCGCACTGCCCGCGGCGAAGCGCGCAACTTCGTGCCGCAGGTCCGATTCCAGCCCGGTGAGGCTGATGCCGCAGGCGCGCGCGGCGACGACCACGTCGCAATCGGGCTGCTCGAGCAGCGCCAGGAACAGGTGTTCGATATCGACTTCGTACTGCCCGAGGCCGACACAGATATTCGCCGCGCGCGTGGCCGCCGTGCGCGTGGCGTCGTTCAGTTTGCCGATCAGGGTCTTGAGGTTGATGTCCATGCGTGTCGGGTCCTTGTTGTCGGTAATAGGGCTAGCGCTTGCCGCCGGGCGGGCGTGCCCTGGCGCTCTTCCTGATCGCGTAGTGCAGCGACGAAGGCTGCAGCACGGCGCTGAAATCGACGCTGTCGCCGCCCGCGTCGAGGTCGAGCCGCGCGTGGATCGCAAAATCGAGCCGGTTGACGCTGCCCTCGGCCAGTTCCAGGCTGGCGCTGACGTCCTTCAGGCGCGGCTCGTGGATTTCGATGGCCGTTTTCAGGCTGGCGCAGATGGCCGCGCGGTCCTCGTCGCTGGTGATGCAAAAGCCGGCGAAATCGAGCAGCCCGTAATTGAGGATGGAGGCGCGCGCCAGTGGAAAATGCGCGAACACGGCGGCGGGCAAGGCGGCGCGGGTATTGAGCAGGGCTTCCAGGTCGCGCGCCACCTGGTCCTTGATCTGGTCGAGCGTCAAGCCCTGAGCGGCCACGCCCGGCTCCCTGCGCTCATCCATCAGGCGGTCGAGCAGGCCGGGGGTGAAGCCTTTCATGGGGTCTCCTGCGGCGGTAAAGAAGAAAGGGCGCGCTGCCGTTTGGCGACGCGCCCCGGGTACAACTTAGGCGATCTTGTTGGTCGCCAGGTCCCAGCCGCCCGAGGTATTGCCGCCGGCGCCGCCGGTCACCTTTTGCTGGGTGTACTTCCATTTGATCTTCGAGAACTTCAGGCCGACCGTCTCCTGGATGATCGAGCCCTCGTCCACTTCCGGCCGGATCGCGCCGATCAGGACGTTTTCGAGTTCGATCTCGAAGTACTTGATGCGGTCGCCCTGGCCGTCGGCGCGCATGAATTCGAGCTTCGCTTTCGGAATCGTCTTGCCGGCCGAGCAGGTCTGCAACAGGATCGGTGAGGACAGGTCGGCCAGCTTGGTGAACACGACTTCCTTGTGTTCGCAGCGCTCGGCCGTATGGCCGCCGCCGGTGGAGGCGGTCGCCGAACGCGGCTGGCTCACGCCCCAGTTCACCGAGGTGCACTCGATCCAGTCCTTGTGCTTGTCGTCCGTCGATTCGCCCTTGATGCCGTCAATTTGCAGATATACGTCAATTGCCATGTTTGCTCCAGTTCAGGTTAGAAAAAGTGAATTAGCTTTTGGTCGACTGCGGCAACTCCGCGACCAGTCGGAGAGAGACGGACAATTCATCAAGCTGGAAGTGCGGACGAAGGAAGGAAACGGCGCGGTAGCAGCCCGGGCGGCCCGGCACCTCAGACACCTGCACGCTTGCTTCCCTCAGCGGGAACTGCGCCTTCTGCTCCTGGCTGGCGTTGTCGTCGAGGAGGACGTACTGCGTCAGCCAGCGGTTCAGGTAGTCCTCGACGTTCGATGCGGCGGCGAAGCTGCCGATTTTGTCGCGCATCATGGCCTTCATGTAGTGGGCGATGCGCGACACCGCGAAGATGTACTGCAGCTGCGAGGACAGCATGGCGTTCGCATTGGCCGCTTCGTTGGCGTACTTCTTCGCCTTCTGCGCCGACTGCGCGCCGAAGAAGGCTGCGTACGAGGTGTTCTTGCAGTGCACCAGCGAGATGAAGCCCAGGTCCGACAGCTCCTTCTCGCGGCGGTCGGTGATCGCCACTTCGGTCGGGCATTTCAGCGCGACCTCGCCCTCGTCGGTCTTGAAGGTGTGGGTCGGCAGGTTTTCCACCAGGCCGCCGCCTTCGACGCCGCGGATCGCCGCGCACCAGCCATAATCTTCGAAGGCGCGCGTCAGCTTCGAGGCGAAGGCATAGCTGGCGTTACACCACAGGTATTTGCTGTGGTCCGTGCCGTCCACGTCCTCGACATAATTGAAGCCTTCGGTGGTCATGCCGTCGGCCGGGTTGTACGGCAGGCGCCCGAGAAAGCGCGGCAGCGTGAGGCCCACGTAACGCGAATCCTCGGACTCGCGGAAGGCCTTGAATTTCGCGTATTCGACGGTATCGAACACCTTGGCCAGGTCGCGCGGTTTGCCCAGGTCGCCGAAGCTGTCGACGCCGAACAGCTCGGGCGCGGCCGAGGTGATGAAGGGTGCATGGCTGGCTGCGGCCACGTGCGACATCTGCTCGAGAAAATACATGTCTTCGGGCTGGCGGCTCATTTCGAAGTCACCGACCAGGGCGCCGTAGGGCGCGCCGCCGAAGGTGCCGAATTCCTCTTCATAGACCTTCTTGAAGATCGAGCTCTGGTCGAATTCGAGCGCCGCCTGGAAGTCCTTCACCAGCTCGCGCTTGCTGGCGTTGAACATGCGGATCTGCAGGCTCGATCCGGTGGAGGAATTCTTCACCAGGTACTGCAGGCCGGTCCAGCTGCGCTCGAGCTTCTGGAATTCGGGCGCGTGCATCACGGCTGATAACTGGCTCGAAATCATGCGGTCGAGTTCCGCCAGGCGCGCGTCGATCATCGCGGACAGGTTGTTCGACACGACCATCGTGCCTGACATCACCTGGGTGACGAGTTCGGAGATCAGGTCGCGCGCGCGCTCATGCTCGCTGGGCGAGGCGGCCACGCGGCTTTGCTCGACGATCTGGTCGAGCAGGGAATTGTCCAGTTCAAGTAGCTGCGCCGGTTTCACGGCTTGTTCGAGCATCGCCGCCATTTATTTATCCTCCGTCTTGCGCAGCCCTTCGAGCTTTTCGGTATTGCCGAGCACTTCGCTCAGGATGTCGTCGAGCTTGTCGTTCCCGGCCAGTTTGTTGCGCAGGTCCGCCAGCTTGGTGCGGGCTTCGAGCAAGCCTTTCAAGGGCGCCACCTGCTGCACCACCGCCTCGGGGCGAAAGTCCGCCATCTCGCGGAACTGCAGCTGCACGCCGAACTGGCCACCTTCCTCGGACAAGTGGTTATCGACGCGGAACTGCACGCTCGGCGCCACGCCGCCGAGCACTTCGTCGAAGTTCGCGGCGTCGACGCTGACGAACTTGCGGTCCTTCAGGCGCTTCTTCTCGGCGTTCGGATCGTTGCCGAAGTCGCCGAGCACGCCGACCACGAAGGGCAGCTCCTTGTTTTCGATCGCGTCGCCGATCTCGACGTCATACGTCATCTGCACACGCGGCGCGCGCACCTTCTGCAAGCGTTTCTGCACGCTTTCACTTTTAGCCATGGCTGCTCCAAGGGATGACAGGCCGGCGGGCGCCGGCCCGCGAGGTTTATTTGAGTGCGCCGAACGGGTTGCTCGAGCCGGAATCGGATTTCGGTGCGGTCGCCGTCGTCGTTGCCGGCGGCTTCGGCCGCGCGGGTGCGACGCGTTGTTTTGTCGCGCCCGGCACCAGCACGTCTTCGCCCAGGCTCGTGCGCAGCAGCTTGGCCAGCTCCTCGGCCTCGGACTTGACGTTGCCGCTCAATTTGTTCTTGCGCGTCAGCTCGGCCAGCGCCTTGCTCGACACACGCAGGCCGCTGACCGCGGCAATACTGTTGGCCATCGTGTCGTCCGGATCGCGCTCGATCGCCTCCAGCGCGTCGACGATGGCCGCCCCATAGTTCTTGGCGTCGAAGCGCATTTGCGCCATGCGCACCCAGGGGGTTTTATCGGTCGGGAAGGCCTGGCCCGCGCTCTTCAGGACGGCATAGGCCCTGTCGGATTGTCCGGCGGCGATGGCGGCGTCGGCCGCGGCGATGGAAGCCTCCATCGTCGCCCCCTTTTCCGCACTGCCCGCCCCGTCGCCGGTGCTGGCGCAGGCAGTCAACAGTGCGACGCACGCCATGGCCGGCATCAGTCGTGTGAACTTCATTTTGCTCTCCAGTACGGTTGAACCAGCCGCCATTATTCGGGAAGCAATTTCAGGAGAGTTGCGACTAGTCAACATCCGGACAGGTCACCCGGCACGCATGCGAAGACGATTGCGTTTGCGCCGGCGCAGAAGAAGGCAGCGGCGTTGCTGTTAAATGAGCGTTGGCGTTATTTACGAGAGGCAAGAAACTCATGAAAGCCGCAACCTTCACCTGCCTGCTTCTCCTCGCCGCCGCCCTGCCCGGCTGCGCCGGCGACGGCCTGGCCGGACGCGCGCTCGAGGCCACCGGCATGCGCAAGTCCCAGCCCGATGCGTTCAAGCCGCCGCGCAGCGTCGCCCTGCGCCTGCATGCGGCGCCCAAGCTCAATGCCGATGCCAAGGGCCGGCCGCTGGCGCTGGTCGCCCGCGTGTACACCCTGCGCCAGAACGCCGCGTTTGAAGCGGCGCCGTATGCCACCTTCCTCACCCCGGGGCTCGACCGCGAAGCCTTCGGGTCAGACCTGCTCGAGGTCAAGGACGTGACCCTGGTGCCCGGCCAGCGCTACGAAGTGGTCGAAAAAGTGCCGCGCGACGCCGCGTATGTCGGTGTCGTCGCGCTGTTTCATTCGCCGGCGCCGCAGCGCTGGCGAATGTCGTTCGCCGCCGCGGAAGCGGAAAGCGCCGGCGTGACCGTGGCCCTGCAAGCCTGCGCCCTGTCGGCCGGGGCCGGCGCCAAACCCAGCGCATCCGGCACGCAAGCAGGCATGGCGCCAGGTTCTGCGCGCTGTCAATGAAGGCGCGGCAGGCTTCCAGCAAGCTCAACGTTTTCCTGTAAACATTTCTTTGCGAGGACATAGTGAACATGCCATCGAAACTGCTGTGGGGCGAAGGGCTGTTCTTGCGCCCCCAGCATTTCCAGCAGCAGGACCGCTATCACGAGGCGCGCCTGAACCAGACCGCACGCGCGCTGCACCCTTATTGCTGGGGCGTGCGCCGCCTGGCGATCGACCATGAGGCGCTGGCTAGCGACGTGCTGCGCATCGACGCGCTGTCGCTGGTGTTCCCGGACGGCGAAATTGTCCGCGCACCCGACAGCGACGCGCTGCCGCTGCAGGTCAAGCTGGGCGGCCTGCCGCCGTCCACCCAGTCGATCACCTTCCACGCCGCCCTGCCCGCCCTGAAACCCCACGGCGAGAACTGCGCCGACATGGACGCCGAGCGCGACGACGCCCGCTTTATCCAGCACGAGCGCGATACCCAGGACCTGTTCACCCATGCCGCCGACGCAGGCATTACCTATTTAAAGAAGACGGTGCGCCTGGTGGCCGACCTCGATGCCCTCGCGGCATACGAGAGCTTTCCGCTGGTGCGCCTGCGCCGCGTGGCCACAGGCGGTTTCGAAGTCGATCCCGGCTTCATCGCGCCCAGCCTCTCGGTCGAAGGTGCGCCCGGACTGCACACTGCAGTCGCGCGCCTGATGGAAAAGCTGCTGGCCAAGGTGAATGCCTTGTATGGACACATGCGCGAGCCGAGCCGCAACGTGGTCGAGATTCGCGGCGGCGACATGTCCTCGTTCTGGCTGCTGCACACGGCCAGCAGCGGCTATGCGGCGCTGTCGCATTACCTCCATCATCCCGAACTGCACCCGGAGCGCCTGTTTGCCGACATGCTGATGCTGGCCGGCGGCCTGATGGCCTATTCGCGCAGCTACAAGCTCGAAGACCTGCCGGCCTACTCGCACCTCGATCCGGGACCGGCCTTCGCGCGCCTCGACGCCATCCTGCGCGACCTGCTCGACACCGTCGTCTCGAGCCGCTATTTCTCGGTCGCGCTGTCGCACGACCGGCCCTCGTATCATCTCGGTGCGCTTGATTCGGGCAAGATCAACGGCCAGACCCTGCTGTATCTGGCGGTATCGGCCGACATGCCGGCCCTGCAGCTGATCGACGCGGTGCCGCTGCGCTTCAAGCTCGGCGCGCCGCAGGACGTCGACAAGTTCGTGCTCTCGGCCCTGCCGGGCGTGAAGCTGATGCACGCACCGCAGGTCCCGGCCGCGCTGCCCGTGCGGCCCGACACCCATTATTTCGCGCTCGAGAACAAGGGCGTCCTGTACGAGAACATGCTCAAGGCGCAGGCGATCTCGATTTATGTCCCGAACGGAATCCGCGACCTCCAGCTCGACCTGATCGGGGTGGCAGCATGACCGCCCTCGTCGAACGCCGGGCCGCCCAGGCGCCGGGCCGCGGCGCTGCCGGCAGCGCGCCGCAATCGCTGGTCGACCTGATGTACGAAGGTTTCTACGCCCTGTTCCTGTTGAAGAACGGCTGCGGCCCGCACGACAAGGCGGCCTTCGCCGATCACATGACCTCCTTCCTGGGCGACGTCGACCGCAATGCCAAGGCCATTGGCGTCGCGGCCGAAGACGTCACCGCCGCCAAGTACGCCTTCTGTTCGGCGGTCGACGAAATCATCCTGCGTTCAAACTACGAAGTACGCGAAGCCTGGGAGACGCGCCCTCTGCAGCTGCGCGTGTTCGGCGACCAGCTGGCGGGCGAACACTTCTTCCACCGGCTGGAAGACCTGCGCGCGAAAGGGGTGGTGCACCTGCAGGCGCTGGAGGTCTTCCATATGTGCCTGCTGCTCGGCTTCGAAGGCCGCTACGCGCTCGACGGCCATGACAAGCTGGCCTACCTGGTGGCGCGCCTTGGCGACGAGATCGCCCGCATGCGCGGCAAGAACCGCGGCTTCGCCCCGCACGCCGAACGTCCCGACCAAATCACCAACACCCTGCGCAGCGACCTGTCGCTGTGGGTGCTGACCGCCGTGTTCACACTGGCCGGGCTGACGGCGTACGTGGGCTTCCGGGCCAAGCTCTCGAGCGATACCGAGACGGCGCTGGCCAGCTATAACGACCTGGTCAAGCTGCCGCCGCGGGCGGCGAATGTGACCATCACCTTGCCTTGACCACTAATGAGAAACGCCGCCGGTAGCGATACCGGCGGCGTTTCCTTTTCTGCTGCGCTTACTGGACGACCTTGAACTCGATGCGCCGATTGCGCGCCCGGCCATCCGGCGTGCGATTATCCGCCACCGGCCGGTCAGGTCCCTCGCCCGACACGGCAATCGATTCGCCCCGGATGCCGCGCGCGGCGACATAGGTCTTGACGGCTTCGGCCCTGGCCTGGCTGAGCGAGAGGTTGCCGGCGCGCGAACCGGCGTTGTCGGTGTGGCCGATCACCTCGACCTTGATGCCGTTGAGCCTCTTCAAGGCTTCGCTCATCTGGTCGAGGATCGCCATGCCGGACGGCGTCAGCGCCGCCTTGCCCGATTCGAACTCGATGATGCGGTTCGCCAGTGCGGCGTCGAGCACGCCCTGTTCGGAGGCGGCCACGCGCAGGCCGTTATTGACGGTGTAGGTCGGGTTCAGGCTGGTGGCGATGTCGCCGGCGATCTGCTGGCGCTGCGCCTCGTTCGAGACGTCGCCGCGCAGGCTGACCGTGTTGCCGTCGATTTTCAGCTGGCCGCGGCTGATCAGTTTCAGGTTCGGGTTGATCAGGCGGCCGACGTAGTCGTTCCAGTTGGCCGGGGTCGACACGGTGCCGACGGCGAGCTGGTCGACGACGCGTTCGTGGCCATACACCGCGCGCAGGCGCCCCAGCAATGCCTGTTTGGCCGCTTCGTCGGCCACCGTGCCGGCAACCACGATCGGCGCCGCGGCGGTGGCTGGTGCCGGCGCGGTCGGTGCAGCGGCCGGCGCCGGGGCCTGGGCCCGGGCCGCGCCAGAGGCGAGCAGGACAACCGCGATGAGAAGGTGTTTGCTCACGTTGCGTCTCCGATGAAGGTCTTCAGGAACAGTTCGCGCGCCATCTTCAATGGCAGTTGCGGCTGGTCGAGGTAGCTGGCCAGGGCGCGCACGTCGACGTCCAGGCCGAGCTGCTCGTCGATCCAGCCGGTATCAATCAGGCGCACCTGCAGCTCCTGCCCGACCAGCGGGTCGATGATGCCGCGCAGCGCCTGCGCCGCCGCGCCGCAAAAGCCGATCACCAGCACCGGCCGCCCGTGCTGCGTTGTCAGGAACAGCGCCAGGTCGAACGCTGCGCGGCGGACAAACGGTGCCACCAGTTCGAGCCAGAAGGCCGCGACCGGCGCGCGCAGCGCTTCATCCTCGGGCAGCGGCAGCACCAGGCTCTTGTCGAGCTGCGTTGGTTTGCTGTGCATGACCGGCTGCAGCAACAGGCCGAGCGCGAGGATGACGCGGCTGGCGTCCTCGCCGCCCAGCAGGTTCGCGAGCGAGCCGACCGTCTCGGTGGCCAGGAAGGCCGCCAGCGCCTCGTCGGATTCGCCCAGCGTGATCGCCGCGTCGCTGATGCCGGCCAGGTGCAGGGCTGGGTCGCAGACGTCGAGCACCCGCGGCGCGGCCGCCTCGAGGAAGGACCAGAGCGGCGCAAACGCCAGCGGGCAGCGCGAGACGAAAGCCGGTGGATCGAGCACGTCGAGCGTGCGCATCATCAGGAAGGGATAGCGCCGGCCGGGGGCATCGCGGCTGGCGATCAGGTGGCCGGCGACCGCGTGGCGGCGCGCCGGTCCGACAAAGGCGAAACTAACCGGCGCCATCGCATCGTAGTTGATCTTCCAGCGCGCATCCGACGGCAGGCGCTGCATCACGGCCGCCAGCCAGTCGTCGAGCATGCCGATCGCTGCCGCGTCGGGCGCCAGCTTGACGAAGTCGCTGCGCGCCGGGATCTTGCCGAAGTAGCCGATGCGGTCCAAAGCCGGGGCGCGCATCACTGGCCTCCTGCCGGCAGGCTGGCGATGGTCGGTTCGGCCGCCGGACGCCCGACGATCGTGGTCGGCAGGCGCAGGCCCTGGAAGCCCTTGCCGCTGCTGGCGGCAGCCGCATTGCTGACCACGCGCAGGTCGACGACGATGGCCAGGTTGCCGCTGACCCAGCGCAGTTCGTTCACGCCCGCGCTCTTGCGCTGCTGGGTCGAGGCCTCGATCATCTTGCGCATGCCGAACTGGCCGGGTTCGTTGAACAGTTCCACCGTGCGCCCGTCGAAGGTGACGGCGCTGATGCGCGCGCCGGCCGTGCCCGGACCCGGATAGACCATGTTGGTCCACACCGGCGGCGTGTTCCGGTAGCGCAGCTGCTGGCCGTCGATTTCGACCGTGTATTCGGTCGCGCCCGGCGCCGGATGCGCCTGCAGCTGGAACACCGTCTGCGGCGCGCCGCCGGCCGGCGAAGCGACGCCGTTGGCCGACAGCGGCGCGACCCAGCCCGGGAAGCCCGATACCGCCTGCGGCGCGAGCGTGATGCCGATGTCGGCCCAGGTGCGCGCCGTGAGCATGCTGCCGCGGTTGATCACGAGCGGCCCCATCGAGGTATTGATGAACTTCGCGACCACGCCTTCAGGGCCGAACACCTGCCCGATCTCGGCGCTGGTCGCTTCCATTTTGCTGCCGGGCGAGAACGGATATTTGTCGGCCAGGGTTTTCTCGAAAGGCTCGAGCACCTGCGCCTGCCAGGTCTTGTTGATCTCGGACTCGGACGGCAGCACGATCACGGCGAAGGTCTGCACCAGCGGGCGCACCAATAGCGGTCGCAGCGCCGCTTTCTGGGTGTCGCTCATCCCGGTCAGCATCTGCTCGTCCACATATTTGAGGGCGTCGGCTAGCTCGGAGCCGCTGCCTTCCAGGGTCTGCTGCATGAACTGCTTGGCGCCGGGTCCCGGGTCGCCCTGGTTCTTCAGCTGGTTCAGGCGCGTGCGCAGGCGCGACAGGCAGTCGAGGTAACCGGTCATCAAGGACGCTTCCTTCTCGCGCGTCCCGACCAGGCGGGCGACGCCCGCGAATTCGCGGCCGATCGGTCCCATGGCACCCGCGGCGCCGGTCGCCAGCGGCCCCATCGCATCGGCCAGGGTGCGCGCGTCGGACGGCGCGCGGCGCAATACGATTTCCTTGAACCAGTTGGCCAGCGTTCGCTCGGTCTTGCCCAGGTTGGCGCGTGCGGCGGCGGGATTGTCCCAGGAGGTTTCGTCGTAGATGGCTTTCAGGAGGCGCGCGATGGGCGAGGCTTGCGGGTCGCCGAGGCGGTTCATGGCGATCACGCTGCCTTCGAATCCTTTCAGGTCGGTGACCGTCACGCCCTGCACGAATCTGGCCCATTCTTTTGCGTAGTCGGCCTTGTACATGTCGACCAGGGTCTTCTGGATCTGCTCGGGGCTGCCCTCGAGCGTCAGGTCGTCCTTGGCCACGGTTTTCAGCACCCAGTCGGTGCTTTGCAGCTCGCGGTTCGAGGCGTCGCGGATCGCGCCCGACACGTATTTTTCCCAGGCCGCGCGGGTAAAGGCGCCGCTGACCGCGTGGCTGCCGGCGACCAGGCCGGCGTCGCCGTCGCCGACGATGCGCGCCACCGTCACCGCCGGGAAGCGCGTCGCGGCGCGCGTCTTGATGTCGGCGTAGACGCGCTCTCGCGCCGGCGTGCCGCGCACCACGCGGCGCAGGTTTTCGCGCGCGGAGTCGAGCAGGCTCAGTTTCAGCGTCACTTGCGGCCAGGCCGGGTCCTCGATCTGCGACAAGTGGAAGGTCAGCAGGCGCTCGGCGCTACGGATCATCTGCTCCTGCGGCATGTTGCCGCGGTTCGCCACCAGCCAGGTGCGCCAGTAGCGCGTCAGCTGGTCGTTCAGGTGGCCCGGCTCGGCATGGCTTTTATCGCCCAGCATCAGGTAGGTTTTCAGGGCGTTGTAGGCGTCGGCGACATTCGTCGGGGAGACTTCCTGGTAAGGCTGGCCCGGTTTCGAGCTCGGCGCCGCGGCCGCATTCGGGTCGAGCGCGGCGGCATGCGCATTCACTTCGGTCAGCATGGTTTCCAGGGCGCCGGCT
The DNA here is from genome assembly GCF_059134155.1 of Massilia sp. FBCC-B171. Classification (NCBI taxonomy): domain Bacteria; kingdom Pseudomonadati; phylum Pseudomonadota; class Betaproteobacteria; order Burkholderiales; family Oxalobacteraceae; genus Massilia; species Massilia sp. FBCC-B171. Next base: position 3,378,955 of record NZ_CP101443.1, read on the forward strand.
ACCGGCTCCACCATCACCGCGCGCACGCCGGCAAAGTATTCGTCGCGCAGCTTGCGCTCCAACTTGTCGCCCTGGTACAGCCCGAAGGACAGCGCCCAGGGCTGGTCTTCGCGGTATTTGTCGAGCTGCTCGATCCGGTCCTGCAGGATGTCGAGCGCCTCCAGGCGCGACTGCAGGTCGATGCGCTTTTCCTGCAGCCGCATTACCTTGTCGAGGTCGGCCTGCACGTTCGCCACCAGCTGCGCATTGCTCATGTAGGCCCAGCTCCAGCCGCCCAGCGCCGCGCCGAGCAGCACGGTGGCGGCGAAGAAGGCGGCGTACTTCAGGCGCGCGCTGGCCGGATTCGTGTAGCGCTTGACCAGGTCCTTGTCGGCGAAGATCACCTTGCGGAACAGGTCGAGCAGAAAATAACCCTCTCCCGAACCTTCGCCTTCTTGCCCGTCGTCGGCGTCGTGGGTCTTGCGGTCGCCCAGTTCGAGGTCGAAGCGGCTGGCCACGCGTTTCGACGAGAGGTCCTGCACCTGGCCTTCCTGCAGTGCGCTGGTGAAGTAGAAGCCGCGGAACACGGGCTTGAACTGGTAGGTGTTTTCTTCGAACAGGGTCGAGAGGAAGGCACGCAGCGGGCTGCGGATGGCCGCGAATTCGAGCGGGAAGGTAAACACGCCGGGACGCATGCGCGCGCTGCGGTTGCCGGCCATGTTCGCCAGGCTCATCTCCTTCAAGCCATCGTGCAGCTCGTCGAAATGCTGGTCGAAGAAGGCCAGCACGTCCTGCGGCGAACTGCGCCGGTTGTAGCGCAGGGTCGCGCCCCAGACCCGGTCGCGCTCGGTGCGCTCGGCGTCATGAAAGAAGTCGGAAAAACCGGCGATCAGGTCGGCCTTGGTAAACACCACGTACACCGGCGCATACACGCCCAGGCGCTCGGTCAGTTCCTGCACCCGGGTGCGCAGGCTTTTCGCCAGTTCCATCGTGGCGCTGGGCGGGCCGGCGGTCAGCTCGGCCACGCTGACCGCGATCAGGATGCCGTTGATCGGCGCGCGGCGGCGGTGCTTTTTAAGCAGTTCGAGAAAGCTGAACCACTCGGCACGGTCGCCATCCTGCACCGAATAACGCCCGGCGGTATCGAGCAGAATGCCGTCGGTGGTGAAGAACCAGTCGCAGTTGCGGGTGCCGCCGACGCCCTGCACCGCCTTGCTGCCGGGGATAGGGAAAGTCAGGCCGGAATGGGCGACGGCGCTGCTTTTGCCGGCCGCCGGGTTCCCGATGATCATGTACCAGGGCAGCTCGTAGAGCGCCGCCGCGCCCCGCGTCAGGCCCAGTTTCGAGGTCTTGATCGTGGTGATCGCCTCGAGCATGTTCTTGCGCAGGACCGCCACTTCGCTCTTGCCGTTTTCGCCGGCGCCGGCGTCGCCTCCCGCAGCCAGGCTGGCGGTCAGGCGCGCGGCTGCGCGGCGCCGGTAGAGCTGGCGCAAGCCCCAGTAACTGCCCCACAGGGCCAGCAGCACCAGCGCCGAGATGACGGCCCAGATGAGGCCGAGTTCAAAGGTCTCCGCGGTGAGGAAGAGGATACCGAGGCAGGCGGTGACGCCGATCACGACAAGCACGCGGCTGTCGATGAGGAACTTCCAGAGACGGGCCATGGCGGGAGCTTGTGAAGTTAGGGAAAGGTCTGACAGGCAATGCTCGCACCAATTGCCTACGGAAAATTTGACCTTTCTCAAGCTCGCAAGGAAGCCTCAACGCCGCATCACACCGCGCAGGCGCAGCTCAGTGTGGCCCAGATCCATCATCTTCCAGCGCCCGCCCCAGGTCAGGCCAAGCTGCTCGGCCACCTCGCCATACAGCTGGTAGCCGCGCATGGCCCAGGGGTCTTTCTCAGAGATCACGAGCTTGCCGTCGCGCCAGAAAGCACAGTCGGCGGCCAGGCCGTACTGGTGCCAGCTCTGGAAGGCGCGCGCATTGGTGACGGCGCCGCCCATCGATGCCAACAAGTCCTGGCGCGCCGGGCTGCGGTAGCCCTCGAGCAAGGCCATGTCGTAGCCATGTTTCTCTTTCATGATCTTGAATGCGAGCAGAAGGCGCTGGCTGAACTCCGGATGCATCAGGCCCCAGTTGCGGCTCGCGTTGACCAGCATCGGCCGCACCTGTACCACTTCCTGGGTCCCGAAGGCGAGCGGCGGCGGATCGCTCGGCGGCACCAGCTGCTCGCCGCGCAGGAGGGCCGCGATCTGGGCATCGGGCAATGCCTCGACTGGCTCATAGCCGGGCAGCATGTCGGGCGTGCGCAAGGCCAGGGCCAACAGCGAGGGAATCGCCACGGCGGGCACCACGATCGCGACCACGATCCAGTTGCGCCGCAGCTGCTTGACCAGTGCGCGGTAGCGCTCGCGCAGGCCGCGCCGCCCCGCCCGCAGGTCGAGCGTCGGCTGAGGACGCCAGCCGGTCACGCGCCCCAGCCGGCTACGCAAGCCAAACATCAATTGATTGATCAATGTCCGTCCGCTCGGGAAGCAGGCAAGCCAGATCAGGCTGCAGGCGACGCAAAAATACAGAAGTGCGACAAAGATCAGCATGGATTTCCCCAGATTGTTTCTAATCAGAGCAGCAACGACCATCTTAGGAGGTATGCAGTGCGCCCTACAGACGAAAATCAAGCGGCCTCGACAAGACCAAACCTCATGTCGTCGCGCCGTGGCGCCGGGGAAGAGAACATTCTCGCGATGCTGGAACGCGATTCGGCACGCCGGCCGAGCAGCCGCATGTCCGGCGTGCGCCTGGCGTCCTACGGGGCGGCGGCGGCCCTGGTCGGCATCCTGGCCGGCGGCGTCGCCTGGCTCGCCTGGGACAATCACCGCACGGGCGAAGAACTGCAAACACAGTATGATCTTGCCAACAATCCATCGCCGACCGCGATGGCCGAAGCCGACCTGCCGCCGATCCTGCCGCCTGCCGCCGCGCCCCCGGCGCCGGTGGCGGAGGCGCCGCGCACCGCGGTCATCGTCGACGAGGCCGCGCGGGCACGCGAGGCGGCATCCGCCGCTGCCCCGCCGCCGCTGGTCATGCTGCCGCCCCACGAACTCGCGGGGGCCAAGGCGCCGCCGCCAGCCCCGGCGCCGCGCCCGGCGCAGGAAAGCGTGCAGGCCAAGCCGGGCATACAGCCAAAACTGGTCAAGGCCGAGCCGCCGAAAGTGGCGGCGAAACCGGTCAAGGCCGAGGCGCCCAAAGTCGCGCCGCGTCCAGCGGCCGAGAAAAAGGCGGACAAGCCGGCCAAGCTTGCCAGCCGCGGCAGCAAGCCGGCGCCGGCACGTACCAGCACCAAGGCCAAGGCGTCTCCCGAGGCCGCCCGCCCGCGCAAGGCCGCCGCCACCGCCGATACCCCGGTCGACAGCGACGTCGCCCTGATCTCGGCCATCATCCAGCACGCCGAGCGCCACCGCGGCGAGCGCGAGCCCTGCAGCGGCCCGAAATGCCCACCCAAGCCGACCCGTCCCTGATGTGGCAAAAAACCACGGCCGCCAATCATGGCGGCCGAAAGGGCTGGGTCTTCCCCGGCCCTGCGGCTATACTGTACATAAGCACAGTTGTCGCCGCATATGATGAACAGGGTTTTGGAAAACGAGTTTTACTACCTGGATAATTTCCAGCGTGTCCTGGATTGGATCGGCGGGCGCTATGCCGACTTGCTGACCGACGAAGAGCAGTCCTTCATCGCGGCCTTTCCCGCGCTGCCCCAGGCGGCGCGTGCCTTGTTCGTACGCATGGTCATGCGTAAAGGGAATCTGTTCCGCGCCAGCAAAATGACCTACGCCGAAATCGGCTGCCCGGTCGAAGCCGCGCAGCATTTGCTGCCGACCGGCTGGATCGAACGCGATCCCGTGCTCTCCCTCGACGAACTGTTCGACCTGCTGGCCAAGCCCGAGATCGTCGCCGCGTTCGGCCCAAATTTGCACCAAAAGAGTGCGCGCAAGGCCGAGCAACTCGAATCGCTGCGCGCGGCCTTCGCCGACAGCCGCACCTTCTCTACCTGGTATGCCGGCTGCAGCGATGTCGCCCTGCGCATCCTCGTCAAACCCCTGTGCGACCGCCTGCGCCTGATCTTCTTCGGCAACCTGCGCCAGGACTGGACCGAATTCGTCCTCGCCGACCTCGGCGTCTACCGCTTCGAGCAGGTCGAGTTTTCCAGCGCCTCGCGCGGTTTCCGCAATCGCCGCGACATTGAGCATTACCTGCAGCTGCACGCCTGCAAGGAACGCTTCTACGAAGGCCTGGCGCCGATCGAAGACGTGATGGACGAACTGCCGATCGACGCCTTCGACAACGACTGGCTCGAAGGCCGGCGCGAAAAATTCCTGTTCCAGGTCGGCCAGCATTTCGAAAAGCAGCAGGACTGGCCGCGCGCGCTCGATGTCTACACGCGCTGCGGCTATCCGGGTTCACGCGGACGTACGATCCGGGTGCTGGAAAAGGCGGAACGCTATCACGAAGCCTGGCAGCTGCTGCAGCAAGCCGAGCGCGCGCTCGAGAACGACGCCGAACGCCAGCACCTGCTGCGCCTGAAACCCCGCCTGGCGCGCAAACTCGGCCACCCGAAAGCCATCGCGCCGCGCCCCATCGCGCCCGCCCGCCTCGACCTCTGCCTGCCCGTGCCCGGCGACGGCCTCTGGGTCGAAGGCGCCGTGCGCGACCACCTGGCCTGCGAGGAAGCGCCCGTGTTCTATGTCGAGAACATGCTGGCCAACGCCTTGTTTGGCCTCCTGTGCTGGCGCGCGATCTTCGCCGCCATTCCCGGCGCCTTCTTCCACCCCTTCCACCGTGCGCCGGCCGACCTGCACAGCCTCGACTTCCACCAGCGCCGCGCCGCCGAATTCGCCGACTGCCTGGCCCAGTGCGACGACGGCCGCTACCGCGCCACCATCCTCGCGCACTTCGAAGAAAAGGCCGGCATCTCGGCGCCCTTCGTGTCCTGGGAATCCCTCGACCGCGCCCTGCTCGAACTGGCGCTCGATTGCATCCCGGCCGCGCACGTGAAGCGCTGGTGCGAACGCATCCTGGCCGACGTCAAGGTCAACCGCACGGGCTTTCCCGACCTGATTCAGTTCTGGCCGCGCGAGAAGCGCTATCGCATGATCGAAGTGAAGGGTCCGGGCGACCGCCTGCAGGACAACCAGCTGCGCTGGATCGATTACTGCGCGGCGCACGACATGCCGGTGGCCGTGTGCTACCTGCAGTGGAGCCAAGCTGCGTGAGCTATGTCGTCGCCGTGCGCGCGCTCTGCGAATTCACGGCCAAGCGCGGTGACCTCGACCTGCGCTTCACGCCCTCGCCAACAGCCCAGGAAGGCATCGCAGGTCACGCCGTCGTCACCGCACGCCGCGGCGAAGGCTACCAGGCCGAAGTGAGCCTGGCGGGCGACTTCGGCCCGCTGCACGTGCGCGGCCGCGCCGACGGCTACGATCCGGCGCAGAACCTGATCGAGGAAATCAAGACCTACCGCGGCCAGCTCTCCTCGATGCCGGACAACCACCGCCACCTGCACTGGGCCCAGCTGCGTGTGTACGGCCACCTGCTGTGCGCCGCGCGCGGCTTTGACCACGTCAACCTGGCGCTCGTGTACTACGACATCGGCAGCGGCCTGGAAACTGCGCTGCGCGAAACCCGCAGCGCCACCGAATTGAAGACCATGTTCGAGGAAGCCTGCGGCCGCTTTGTCGCCTGGGCCGAACAGGAGCTGCGCCACCGCGAGGCACGCGACGCAGCCCTGGCCAGCCTCCGCTTCCCGCATGCCGATTTCAGGCCGGGCCAGCGCCAGCTAGCCGAAACCATTTTCAAGGCAAACAGCGCGGGCCGCTGCCTGCTGGCCCAGGCGCCGACCGGCATCGGCAAGACCATCGGCAGCCTGTTCCCGGTGCTGAAAGCCGCCCCAAGCCAACGCATCGACAAGATCTTCTTTTTGGCGGCGAAAACGCCGGGCCGCCAGCTGGCCCTGGACGCGGCGCAGGCGATCCGCGCCCACGCGCCCGGGCTGCCGCTGCGGGTGCTGGAACTGGCGGCGCGCGACAAGGCCTGCGAGCATCCCGATAAAGCCTGCCATGGCGACTCCTGCCCCCTGGCGCAGGGTTTTTATGACCGCCTGCCCGCCGCGCGCCAGGCCGCGCTCGATGTGCCCGTGCTCGACCGCGCCGCCCTGCGTGAGGTCGGCCTGGCCCACAATGTCTGCCCCTATTACCTCGGCAGTGAAATGGCGCGCTGGACCGATGTGGCAATCGGCGACTACAACTATTATTTCGATGGCAGCGCGATGCTGTACGCGCTGGCCCAGGCCAATGGCTGGCGCGCCAGCGTGCTGGTCGACGAAGCCCACAACATGGTCTCGCGCGCGCGTTCGATGTATTCCTGCGAACTCGATCGCGTGTCCCTGCGCGCCGCCCGCGCTGCCGCGCCGCCGCTGGTGAAGAAAGCCTTGACCAAGATCGCGCGTGTGTGGGGCGAGATCGACGAGGCGGCGCCACTGCCTTATCAAGTGCTCGAGGCCCCCGGCGAGAAGCTCCTGAACGCGCTGACCAACGCCACCAGCACCATCAACGACTTCGTCGCCGAGAACCCCGGCCCGCTCGATCCGGCCCTGCAGCGCTTTCACTTCGACGCCATGGGCTTCGCGCGCCTGGCCGAATCCTTCGGCGAGCATTCGCTGTGCGACCTCACGCGCCAGGGGAAAGACAGCCTGCTCTGCATCCGCAACGTGGTGCCCGCGCCCTTCCTGAAAACCCGCTTCGAACTCGCCCATTCGGTCACGCTGTTCTCGGCCACGCTCAGCCCCTGGCATTATTTCGCCGACCTGCTCGGCCTGCCCGAAAACACCGGCTGGGTCGACGTCGAGTCACCGTTTGCCGCCGGCCAGCTGGCCGTGCACGTGACGAACCGGATTTCGACCCGCTACCAGCACCGCACCGCATCGCTGGCCCCGATCGCGCGCCTGATGGCCGGCCAGTACGGGCAGGCACCCGGCAACTACCTGGCCTTTTTCAGCAGCTTCGACTACCTCGACCAGGCGGCGACGCAGTTCGCCAAAGCGTATCCCGCCGTGCCGATCTGGCGCCAGGAACGGCGCATGAGCGAAGGGGAACGCGGCGCCTTCCTTGAGCGATTCCAGCCCGAAGGACGCGGGATCGGCTTTGCGGTGCTGGGCGGCTCCTTCGGCGAAGGCATCGACCTGCCGGGCGCGCGCCTGATCGGCGCTTTCGTCGCGACCCTCGGCCTGCCGCAACTGAACCCCGTGAACGAGCAGCTGCGCACGCGCATGCAGGCGATGTTCGGCGCCGGCTATGACTACACTTATTTGTATCCGGGCCTGCAGAAAGTGGTGCAGGCGGCCGGCCGCGTGATTCGCACCGAGCAAGACCAGGGCGTGGTCTACCTGATCGACGACCGCTTCGACCAGAGCGCCGTGCGCGCGCTGCTGCCGCGCTGGTGGCAGGTCGAGAAAATCAGCGCATGATCAACCTAGGAGCTCGCGCACCTTCTGGTAGCCGCTGCGGCTGACCGGCACCCGCTTACCGTCCTTGAGAACGGCGCACCAGCTGTCCTTGGTCGGCGCCTCGATCCGTTCGATGGCGCCCACGTTCACGATATACGAGCGGTGCACGCGCAGAAACAGCGCCGGGTCGAGCCCCTGCTCGAGTTCCGCCATGCGCCCGTTCTTCAGGTGCAGGCGCCCGCCGGCGCTGATCTGCACGTAGTCGTCCTGGGCCTCGATCCAGTCAATGCTGTCAGCTGCCACCACATGCACCCGTGCTCCGTCGCGAATCAGGAGCCGCACCAAAGGCCCGTTGCGCCGCGCCGCCTCCAGCGCCACCGCTTCCACTTGCTCCGGCGGCGTCGCGCGCGCCCTCGCGCTGCCCAAAGCCTGGGCCAGGCGCTCGCGGCTGAAGGGTTTCAGCAGGTAGTCGATCGCGCGCACCTCGAAAGCCTTCAGCGCGAACTGGTCGTAGGCCGTGACGAACACGTATTGGGTGCCGGCGCCGGCCAGCTCCACCACCTCGAAGCCGTCCAGCTTCGGCATCTGGATGTCGAGGAAGACCAGGTCGGGCTGCAGCTCGCCGATCGCCTTGACCGCCTCGAAGCCGTTCGCGCATTCGGCCACGATCTCGATCTCGGGCCAGGCCGACAAATACTCGCGCAGCACTGCGCGCGCCAGGTGTTCGTCGTCGACGATGATGACACGCATGGTCTCAGCTTTCTGTGGTGGGTTGGGTTTCGGCGGGCAGCGCGATGTCGACCCGGAAGCGCGCGTCGAAGCGGGTCCAGTGCACGCTGGCCTCGTGGGCATAGGTGGCCAGCAGGCGCTGGCGCACGTTGACCAGGCCAATGCCGCAGCCGGCAGCCGGTTGTGAAACGTCGTCCTCGTCGGCGTCGTTCTCGACGCGGATGCGCAGCAGGGAACCCGCGCGTTCTGCGGCGATGCGCACCAGGCCGCCGTCGAGCCGGTTGCCGATGCCGTGCTTGACGGCGTTCTCGACCAGCGGCTGCAGCAGCATCGGCGGCAGCAGGCATTGTCCCGCGCCTTCGCCGATGCTGTGTTCGAAGCGCAGGCGGGCACCGAAGCGCACCTGTTCGATCGCAAGAAACGCCTGCACCAGCGCGATCTCCTCATCGAGCACGACCTTGCGCTGCGCATCCATGCCCAGGCTGCGGCGCAGGAAGTTCGAAAGCTGCAAGGTCATCCCGCGCGCGGCGACCGGGTCGATCGAGGTCAGCGCGCTGATGGAATTGAGGCTATTGAACAGGAAGTGCGGATCGATCTGGGTACGCAGCATGCGCAGCTCGGCTTCCTGCGCCGCCAGCTTCATCTCCAGTTCGCGCCGTTCGAAGTTGCGCGCACGTTCGAATTCGAGGCCCAGGTAGTGGGCCACCGCCGTCAAGCCGTACAGGATCACGCCGAGGCCGAACATCAGGGCCGCAAACGGGCGGCTCATCGCAGGCAGGCCCGGCACCAGGCCGCGCAGCGCTTCGGCAAAGCCGCTGCCGGCAGCAGTCCAGAGCGCGCTGGCGCAGACGGCGGTGCAGGTGAACACGCCCAGCACCGCCGCCAGCGGCCTGGCTGCCAGCGGATAGGCGCGGCACAGGTAGTAAGAAGAAAAGCCGCTGGCGCAGCCATAGACCAGCGCCAGCGGGACGGCGAACAGCAGGCTCGCCCCCCAGGGGGCGTCGCCGGCGGCCACCATCAGGCCGGCCAGCAGCATCCCGAGCAGCGCCCAGGCAGCCAGGTACAGTGCGCTGCCGCGCCGCGTGCCGAGCGCGCCCATCATCACAGGCCTGCCATCAGTTACGTACCTCGACGCCGCCCATGATCGCGTAGCCGCGCACGATCAGGCGCTTGCTGTTGTCCGGCGGGGCCACGGTCTTTTCGTCGAAACCGCCCATGATCGGCGTGCCCTGCAGGACCACGGTCCAGTCGGTCGGCACCTTGAGCGTGACGCCGCCCCAGAACGCGAACACGTGCAGTACCGCTTCCCCGCTCATCGAGGCGCCGCGCATGTCGAGCGAGCAGCCGCCCATCACAGCGGTCACTTCGCCGCCGCGAAAGTCCCGGGTATGCACGCGGCGTTCAAAACCGCCCAGCACCGCCGTCACGTCCACCACCTGCGCGCCGGGATCGCCCTTCTCGTACGGCAGGTCCTTGTCGTCCATGACGACGACGCCAAAGCGCGCCAGCTTCTGCCCTGTCATGGCGCGATAGACCACCATGGCGCCGACCGCGATCAGGACCAGCGGCCAGGCGGCACGCCAGGAAAAGTAAATGATGCCGAGACGGTGCAGGGTCATCGTGACGCCGATGCCGATGCCGGCCAGGCCAATCAGGTAGCCGTTCGGCGAGCTGGTATCGAGCAGCTTGGCCACGCCGGCGAAGATGAAGATCAACGGCCAGAACGCCAGTGCGTCATGCATGTCGATGAAGTCGAGGTTATCGAGCAGGAACAGCAGGCCGATGGCGATTACCAGCACGCCCATCAAGACCTGGCTGGTCACGCCGCGGTCGGCGCGGCGGGCGGCACGGCGCGCCTGGCGCTCGGCGCGGCGCTCGTCGATCGTGTCCTTATGCATGGTCCTTCTCCTTCGATTCCGGGGTCGTGTCCGACAAGCGGCGCGCAAGCACCGGCGCCAGTACCAGCTGTACTCCGGCCATGAGCAGGAACAGCGGCCAGCTGTTGCGGAAGGTCAGTCCGAACAAGCCTTCGAAAACCGCAAACAGCCACAGGCCGACAAAGATCGTCCACAGGCCGTTGCGGAATTCGCGCGCGCTCGGGTAGCCGATGGTCTGGTTGATGCCGACGACGACCAGCAGCAGCGGCCAATATTGCCATACCGAGGAGGCATCGAGGATGTCCATGCGGTCGAGCAGGAAGATGAGGCCGAGCCCGATCAGGACCAGACCCCACATCATTTGTTTGCGTGTCGTGTAGCTGTGTTCGGTACCCATGTCGCCCTCCGTGTTGTGATGAGAACACGATAGCGGGGAGCGGCGCCGAGGAAAAGCGCCTTTCGGCGAATGGCGGTGCCGGATCGGCGAATGGCGAAAAAATCGGCGACTGACGGTTCGCCTGAACTTCGGATCAATGTAAGGAAAGCATCGGACAAAAAAAAAGCCCGCCACGTTGCCGGGCGGGCTATTCTGCCTCAAAAAAATCAGGCGGCTGCTGCGGACGACGGCTGGTTCTTGACCTGGTTGCGGTATTTTGCGCGCGCGGTGGCTTGCTTGACGGCCTCGCGGGCGATGTTGGTGCGGCGGATGTCGAGACGTTCTTCGACGCCACGGTGCTGGGCTTCGTGTTTGTTACCGATACGCTTGGTCATGTGCTTCTCCTCTGTTAAAACTGTAATTTCCGAAAGGACGGCTAGGAACGGCTGGTCGCCACTTTCAAATCCGCCGGCATGAGCATACCCCATCCGAGCTGGCGCCGGATTTCTTCGGGCGCCGGCGGGGGTTGCGGGTCACGCGACCGGCGTGCGAGATATTCACGCACCAGGTGCTTCGGGGGATTCTTGGTCGGGGTAGACATCGGGCCTCCGCTTCCGGGTTTTCATGAGCCGCCGCCTGTTGGCGACGACTGAATATTCTGGTGCCGATCCTCGAGGCGACCGGCTAACCTGTTGAGATATTTGGCAGCCTGCAGAACGAATTCGCCGGCTCCTCACTCACACGGCTTCATCATAGCCCTCGCACTGCTGACGCACCGTTAGGTGACGCACACTGCGCGCCAGGATGAGTTGAAGGCGCGCCATGGCCGGGCAGCCATTGATCGAGGAGGGGAACAGACTGATCGAGACGGCCGAACGCGGTGCGAAATACCATGCCCATGCCAGGCCGAGCTTGTCCGAAGTCTGCGGCTTCAATTCCGGGTTCGGGCCATTCATCTTGCAGCCAGTGGCGTCGCGACCCGGGCCGCCGAAGCCGCCGCCCAACAGGTCAGAGGCGAGCTGATGGATGGGCGACAAATTGTTATTGTCAAACGGCGCAGCGCCGGGTTAGCGTTCTGGAATCACAAGATGGAGACCCTGCGATGCGCCTCGCTCCCCTGCTGCTTGCCGCCGCCCTCGGCGGCTGCGCCAGCCAGTCCGCCCTGCCCCCTGCCGCCCCGCCGTCCGCCGCGGCTTCCATGCCCATCGCGACGATGCTGGAAAAGCAGATCTTCCAGATGACGCCGGTCGAAGCCGGACGCTATGTGGCGTGGGCGCATCAGGCCGAACCTGACCTGCGCAAGCGGATCGCCGCGATCGGACGCAAGAACCTGGGTCAGCCCTACCTCCTGAACCTGCTTGGTGAGTTTCCCTTCGAAGTGCACGACGATTTGCCGATGTTCAGCCTGGAGCGCAGCGATTGCGTCGTATTCGCGGAACACACTTATGCGATGGCCTTGTCGCGCTCCTGGGAAGAATTTTTCTGGATGCTGCAGCGCATCCGCTACCGAGACGGCGTGATCGGCGTCGCCACGCGCAATCACTACACGGAGATGGACTGGAACGTCGCCAACAGCTGGCTCCTCACCGACGTCAGCGCCGCGCTGGCCGGCCCGCATGGTCCGTTCTACGACATGCAGGTCGACCGCGCGCGCTTCCTCAAGACGCGCCACGCCACCGAACGCAGCATCCCGGTCGAAACCAGCCGTCAACGCTTCGTGCCGAAGGAGCAGGTGGCGGCGGTCGCGAGCCAGCTGCAGGAGGGCGACTTCGTCAACGTGATCTCGACGCGCGATGGCGCGCACTGGGCCTCGCACGTCGGCCTGGTGGTGCTTGGCCCCGATGGCGAGCGGCGCTTGCTCCACTCGCAGGAGCCGAAGGTGCGCGAAGAAAGCTTCGATTCCTTCATCGCCCGCGCACATGAACGCGAGGCGCGTAACGCCCGCGAGGGCAAGAACGGCCAGCGCCTGGCCGGCTTCAAGTTCCTGCGCCTGAACGACAACATCGTGGTGCCGCCGATGGCACCGCAGCCGCGTCCCGGCACCTGATCCTGCACGGCCGGCGCACGCCGGTGCTGAGCATTCCCCTGGCGCCGCCCTCTCTCCCAGGGTGGCCGCTCTCCTTCCGCCTCACCTATATATAAAGCGCAGTCCGCAGCGGCTCCGTTAGCGTTCGCATTTACTTCTTTATTTCCACCTTCTTATATTCCCAACGGAAATCTATTGCTGCCAGCGATGCGATTTATTTCCTAATTACATTTCCTCAATTAAATAAACGAGCCATTTCGTTTTAATTCGGAATTGTCGGTTGAGCGGGGTCAAACTCAGCAATCTGAGTGAGGCAGATAATAAACTTACTCAGCAACGGTAAGTCTAAATGTCGCCCTCATTGTATTTGCGTCCGATTTCTTTCCGACGACATCCTTCTTTTATAAATTGCGCCCCATCGTTCTGCGCATTCGCTTATACCGTTGCCATTGCAACCCACCCGACCGAGTAATGCGCACCATGCCAACTTTATCGACCCAAGTATTAAGCCAGTTCTGCGCAAGAATGGTGTCGCTGCATCGGACCACCAAAATTGCCTTCATGGTTTGTATCGATCTGGTCGCATTGCCGCTTTGTTTTTTGATCGCAATGTTATTGCGCGGCGGCGACTTGAAACTCGCATCCCATTATGGACCCGCCTCTTATCTGATTGTGGCATTGGTCACGATCGCCGCATTATCCATATCCGATCTGTACCGCGCCGTTATCCGTTTTATCGATGGACGGCTATTAAGCGCCACCGGCCTGGCGCTTGGCATTGCAGTGCTATGTGCTTATGTCGTTCTGTTTGCAATCAATGACGCGATGTTTCCTCGCAGTGCGCTGGCCATTTACTGGTTTATCGTCTTTTCCTACGTGGTTACCTCCCGTATCGGCATGCGCAACTTTCTGCGCAGCCACAGCACGCGCCGTCCGACCTCGGATGCGGTTGCCATTTACGGCGCCGGCGAGGCAGGGGCGCGCCTGGCGCAAACCATGCGCTCGAGCGACGAATACCGTCCGGTCTGTTTTTTCGACGACAAGCGTGCCCTGAACGACCGTACCATCGCCGGTCTGCGCGTATTCCATACCGATCGCCTTGCCGACCTGGTCGCCGCCCATGGCATCCGCACCGTCGTCATTGCCGTGCCCGGCATGCCAGCCGAACGCCTGCGCGACATCATGCAACGCCTGGCCGGAGCCGGCGTCACGACCAAGATCCTGAGCCGGCTGGTCGACCTGGCCGACGACCGGGTCCGCCCGCGCGACTCGATTCGCGAACTGAAGTTCGAAGACCTGCTCGGCCGGCCGCCGGTGCCGCCGCGGCTCGACCTGTTCGCCCGCTGCGTCCGTGGCAAGACCGTGCTCGTGACCGGCGCCGGCGGCTCCATCGGCAGCGAATTGTGCCGCCAGATCGTCACCCTTGCACCAACCCGGCTGCACCTGCTCGACCATTCCGAATTCGCGCTCTACACCATTCGCCAGGAACTCTCGACCCGCTTCCCCGACCTGCGCATCGAAGCCCACCTCGGTTCGGTCTGCAATGCCGACCTGGTCGAGCGCATCCTGACGGACAACCATGTCGACACCGTCTACCATGCGGCGGCCTACAAGCACGTGCCGCTGGTCGAGTCGAACATCGTCGAGGGCCTGCGCAACAACGTGCTCGGCGCCCAGGTTGTCGCGGCGGCCTGCGCCACCCACCACGTCGAAACCTGTGTGCTCATTTCGAGCGACAAGGCGGTGCGTCCGACCAACATCATGGGCGCCAGCAAGCGTATCGCCGAGCTGATCTTCCAGGCGGCGGCCGCCAAGCACGGCGGGAAAACCACCTTCTGCATGGTCCGCTTCGGTAACGTGCTCGGTTCGTCCGGCTCGGTCATCCCGCTGTTCCAGCGCCAGATCGCACGGGGCGGCCCGCTGACCATCACCCACCCGGAGGTGTCGCGCTACTTCATGCTCATTCCGGAAGCAGCGCAGCTCGTCATCCAGGCCGGCGCCATGGCCAAGGGCGGCGACGTGTTCGTCCTCGACATGGGCGAACCGGTGCGCATCGTCGAACTGGCCCGCACCCTGCTCGCCATGTCCGGCCTGACGGAAAAAACCCCGGCCAGCCCTGACGGCGACATCGAGGTGAAATTCGTCGGCCTGTTCCAGGGCGAGAAGCTGCACGAGGAGTTGCTGACCGACGGCACCGTCTTCCCGAGCGAGCATCCGCGCATCATGCGCATGAAGGAAAACGCCCTGCGCCCGAGCGTGCTCGAGACATGCATCACCTGCCTGATGATGGCTTGCGAAACGCACGAGCGCGGCATGATCGAATCGATGGTCAAGGCCATCGTCAGCGAGTACACGCCCCAGCTGCCCGTCAGCGCCCCAGTATCAGTGCCCGAACCCGAGCTCGAAGCCGGCAAGGCGCGGCTTAGCCTCATCCATAAATTCGTGCCCTTCCGTATCTAGCTGCGGCACCCCCTCTTCACCCACCCACCACTAATAGTTGGCGAGGAACACATGCGCGACGAACAACAATCGGCCCACCTGCAACAACTCACAGCGAAACTGCGCGACCGCACGGCAGTCATCGGCATCATCGGACTCGGCTATGTCGGCCTGCCGCTGACCTTGCGTTACGCGGCAGTCGGCTTTCGGGTGCTGGGGATCGACATCGACACCACGAAAGTCGAAAAGCTCAATCAGGGCACAAGCTATATCAAGCACATTTCCTCCGATGCGATTGCCTCCGCGCGCGCCGGCGGTTTCGAAGCAACCGGCGACTTCACGCGCGCCGGCGAACCGGACGTGCTGATCATCTGCGTGCCGACCCCGCTCAATGCCTACCGCGAACCGGACCTCTCGTTCGTCCTCGACACCACCGACGCACTGCTGCCCTTCGTGCGCCCGGGCCAGCTGATTTCGCTCGAAAGCACCACCTACCCCGGCACCACCGAGGAAGAACTGCGTCCGCGCCTGGAGTCGCGCGGCCTGGTCGTGGGGCGCGAGATTTTCCTCGTCTTCTCGCCCGAGCGCGAAGATCCGGGCAATCCGCATTTCGAAACGCGCACCATCCCGAAGGTCTGCGGCGGCAGCACCGCGGCCTGCCTGGAAGCCGGCGTTACCCTGTACAGCGCGGCGATCGACCGCGTCGTGCCGGTCAGCTCGACCCGCGCCGCGGAACTGACCAAGCTGCTGGAAAACATCCACCGCGCGGTCAACATCGGCCTGGTCAACGAAATGAAGATCATCGCCGACAAGATGGAAATCGACATCCACGAGGTGATCCGGGCTGCCGCCACGAAGCCCTTTGGTTTCACCCCCTATTACCCGGGTCCGGGCCTGGGCGGGCACTGCATCCCGATCGATCCCTTCTATCTCACCTGGAAGGCGCGCCAGTACGGCGTCCACACGCGCTTCATCGAACTGGCCGGCGAAATCAACAGCGAGATGCCGCACTGGGTGATCGGCAAGGTCACCGACGCGCTGAACCAGCGCGGCCGTTCGGTGATGGGCAGCCGCGTGCTGGTGCTCGGCATCGCCTATAAAAAGGACGTCGAAGACATGCGCGAATCGCCCTCGGTCGAGCTGATGGAAATCCTGCGCGACAAGGGCGCCCATGTCGACTACTCCGATCCGCACGTCCCGGTCTTCCCGCGCATGCGCGAGCACCGCTTCGAGCTATCGAGCGTAACGCTCACACCCGACGCGCTCGCGTCCTACGACCTGGTGCTGCTGGCTACCAGCCACAGCGCCTTCGACTACGACATGATCCGCCGCTACGCCAACCTGATCGTCGATACGCGCGGCGTCTACCTCGAACGCCTGCCCCACGTCGTCAAGGCCTGAGCCTGCTTACCGGAGAAGATCATGCGTAACTATCCCCCTGCCATCCTCGACCGCAAGATCCGCTTCGCCCTCGTGGGCTGCGGCCGTATCGCCAGCAATCATTTCAATGCCATCCGCCAGCACCGCGACCGCTGCGAACTGGTCGGCGTCTGCGACGTCGACCCGCGCGCGCTCGCCGAGGCCGCCGACAAGACCGGTGCCGAAGCGTATGGCAGCCTCGACCAGATGCTGGCCCGCTGCGACGCCGATGCCTTCATCGTCACCACGCCCTCCGGCCTGCATCCTGAGCAGACCGTGCAGATTGCCCGCGCCGGCCGCCACATCATCACCGAAAAGCCGATGGCCACACGTTGGGAAGACGGCAAGCGCATGGTCGCGGCCGCTGACGCCGCCGGCGTGCGCCTGTTCGTGGTCAAGCAGAACCGCCGCAACGCGACCTTGCAATTGCTCAAGAGCGCGGTCGAGAAAAAACGCTTTGGACGCATCTACATGGTCAACCTGAACGTGTTCTGGACCCGTCCGGACGAGTACTACGAAAGCGCCAAGTGGCGCGGTACCTGGGAGTTCGACGGCGGCGCCTTCATGAACCAGGCCAGCCATTATGTCGACCTGATCGACTGGATCGTCGGCCCGGTCGAAAGCCTGCAGGCCTATACCGCCACGCTTGCGCGCAACATCGAAGTCGAGGATACGGGCGTCATCAGTTTGCGTTGGCGCAATGGCGCACTCGGCTCGATGAACGTCACCATGCTCACCTACCCGCGCAACATGGAAGGCTCGATCACCATCCTCGGGGAGCACGGCACGGTGCGCATCGGCGGCGTGGCCGTCAACGAAGTGCAGCAGTGGGAATTCGCCCAGCCCGACCCGGACGACGCGCGCGTGCGCGATGCCAGCTACGAAACCACCTCGGTCTACGGCTTCGGCCACCCGCTCTACTACGACAACGTGATCAAGGTCATGCGTGGCGAGGCCGAGCCCGAGACCGACGGGCGCGAAGGGCTGAAATCGCTCGAGGTGCTGGTAGCCGCCTACAAGTCGGCGCGCGACGGCAAGCGCGTGGCCCTTCCGCTGGAGTACTGAGATGGACCGTCATCCAGCAGCGCCTCACCCCGCCGACTCCCCGGTCCATCCCAGCGCCATTGTCGATGCGGGCGCCACCCTCGGGGCAGGCACCCGGGTCTGGCATTTCGCCCACGTCTGTGCCGGGGCGCGCATCGGTGCGGGATGCTCGCTCGGCCAGAACGTTTTCGTCGGCAACGACGTGCGCATTGGCGACCGGGTCAAGATCCAGAACAACGTGTCGGTCTACGACGCTGTCACACTCGAAGACGACGTTTTCTGCGGTCCCAGCATGGTATTCACCAACGTCCACAACCCGCGCGCGGCGGTCGAGCGCAAGAACGAGTACCGGCGCACCCTGGTCAGGCGGGGATCAACGATCGGCGCCAACGCAACCCTCGTGTGCGGCGTCACGGTCGGCGAATACGCCTTCATCGGCGCAGGGGCTGTTGTCACGCGCGACGTGCCGGCCTTCGCCCTCATGGCGGGTGTGCCGGCACGACAGATCGGCTGGATGAGCCGTTTTGGCGAGCGCCTCCCGCTGCGCATGAAAGGAAATGGCGAAGCACGGTGCCCGCACACGGACGACCTCTATTTGCTGCAGGACGGCGTCTGTACGCTGGTGCCGCACTCCACACCCTGACCTCATGGATTCGACATGGAATTTATCGATCTTAAAGCACAATACCAAGCATCACGCGAACTGATCAACGGCCGGATCCAGACCGTGCTCGACCACGGCCAGTACATCATGGGCCCCGAGGTCGCCGAACTCGAGGCGCGCCTGGCTCAGTACACCGGGGCGCGGCATTGCATCACGGTCTCGTCGGGCACCGAAGCACTGTTGATCTCGTTAATGGCACTCGGCGTCAAGCCCGGCGACGAAATCATCACCACCCCATTCTCGTTCATCGCCACCGCCGAAGCCATCGTGCTGCTCGGCGCCACCCCCGTGTTCGTGGACATCGACCCGTCGACCTGTAACCTGGCCCCACACCTGATCGAAGCGAAGCTGACGCCACGCACGCGCGCAATCATGCCGGTTTCGCTGTTCGGCCAGCCGGCCGACATGGACGAAATCAACGCGGTCGCCGCCCGCCACGGATTGGCGGTCATCGAAGATGCCGCCCAGAGCTTTGGCGCGACCTACCGCGGCAAGAAGAGCTGCAATCTGTCCACCATTGGCTGCACGAGCTTCTTTCCCAGCAAGCCGCTCGGCTGCTATGGCGACGGCGGCGCGATCTTTACCAGCGACGACGGCCTGGCCAGCGCCATGCGCGAAATCCGCGTACACGGCCAGTCGCGCCGCTATGTGCACACGCGGATTGGCGTCGGCGGACGGATGGACACGCTGCAGTGCGCGATCGTGCTGGCCAAGCTTGAGCGGTTTGATTGGGAGCGCGCCGAGCGCACCGCGACCGCAGCCCGCTACGACGCCTTGCTGTCGGGCCGCATCGGCCTGGTAGGACGGGCACCGGAGCGTAGCTCGGTCTACGCCCAGTACACGGTCGTGGTCGAGGAACGCGACCGCGTCCAGGCAGCCCTGCAGGCCGCCGGCATTCCAACCGCGGTGCATTACCCGGTGCCGATGCACCGGCAACCGGCCTACGCACACCTCTGCGCCGGCGAAAGCTACGCGGTGGCGGACGCGATGGCGGCCATGGTGATGAGCCTGCCAATGGGGCCTTACCAATCGGCTGCAACGACCCGTGAGGTTGCTATTGCGCTGCTGAAGGCCGCCGGCGTCACGCCGCCCGGCTCCGGCGAAGTTGCCAGTTTGCTGGAACACGCGGCGCTGGCTGACACGGCAAGCACCGGGCGCTGAGCGGCGCCCTTTCCAGAGGCGGCGCGAGCTCGCACCAAGGCCGGTGCCGGCGGACGCGCCCGAATCTTTACCACCCACACTTCTCGCACCATGTCGATTGCTAGCACGCACGAAGACCTTTTGACATTGCCGGCGCAGGGAAAACAGGCCGGGCGCCGGATTGCCCACCTGAGTTCCGCGCATCCACGCAATGACACCCGCATTTTCATGAAGCAGTGCCGCACCCTCGCCGCACACGGGCATGAGGTGACGCTGGTGGTTGCCGACGGCAAGGGCAACGAACGCAGGGACGGCGTGACGATTGCCGACGTCGGCCGGCTACCTGGACGGCTGCAACGCATCTTCCGCACGACGCGCCGCGTATTCGACCAGGCCGTCGCGCTTGATGCCGACATTTATCACTTGCACGATCCGGAACTGATCCCGATCGGCCTCAAGTTAAAGCGTCGCGGCAAGATTGTCATTTTCGATTCGCACGAGGATGTGCCGCGCCAACTGTTAAGCAAGCCCTATCTGGGGCCGGTTGCACAGCGCGTGCTATCGCGGGCGTTCGCCCTGTTCGAACGCTACGCGTGCGCGCGCTTCGACGGCATTATCGCCGCGACCCCTTTCATTCGCGACTCTTTCCTCAAGATCCACCCGCTCACTGTGGACGTGAATAATTTCCCGATGGCGGACGAATTGGACGCGGCCGATGGCAGCACCAGCAAGCGATCCGAAGTCTGCTACGTCGGCGGGATCGGCGAGATCCGGGGGATTCGCGAGCTGGTCCATGCCTGCGCGCTAATGGGCTCGTCGGCCCGACTCAACCTGGTCGGACGTTTTTCCGAGCCGGCTGTGGAGGCGCAACTGAAGGCCCATCCGGGCTGGGGCAAGGTCAACGACCTGGGCTTCCTCGACCGGCCAGGGGTGCGCGACGTGATGCAGCGCTCGGTGGCGGGGGTGGTCAACTTCCTTCCCCTGCCTAATCACCTCGACTCGCTGCCCACCAAGATGTTCGAGTACATGTCTTCGGGCATCCCCGTGATCGCGTCGAACTTTCCGCTATGGCGCGAGATCATCGAGGGCAACCGGTGCGGTCTGTGCGTCGATCCCTGCGACCCCAGGGCGATCGCCGCCGCGATCGACTATCTGCTCGCAAACCCAGCTATCGCCAGGTCGATGGGCGAGAACGGCCGCAAGGCGGTCCAGGAAAAGTACAACTGGTCGGTCCAGGCCACCAGGCTGATCGATTTTTATGGAGTGATCTCGCATGCCAAACAAACTGTCCAAGCTTATTGAACTCGGCATCTCCATCGCCAAGCTTCCGGTAGCGCGGCTGGAGTTCCGCCTGCAGCTGAATCCTGACGACGTCGACAAGATGCATCGTTACTTCACCATGCGCCACCCACGCTATAAAGTATTCCAGAACAAGGCCTTGGGCGCGGCGCTGGTCGACCTGACCCGCTATAGCAGTTGCCAGGAGTACCTGGACAGCATCAAGGGCAGCAACTCGGGTGCTCACCACGCGCGCAAGGCACGCAACAAGGGGTACCGCGTAGCCGAAATCGATCGCAACGATTACGTAGACGAAATCTACGAGATCAACACCTCGGTCGAAATCCGGCAGGGGCGGCCGATGGATCGCATTTACCGGGAAAAGGTAACGCACTTCCCGCGTGACAAGAATTACTTGTATTACGGCGTTTTCAACGCCGCCGGCAAGCTGATGGCCTACGGTGAACTCGGCCGCTACGGCAATTTCGTTGCGTTCAATCGGCTGCTCGGCATGCGCAACAACGACGGCGCAATGCACCTGATGGTAACGGAAATCGTGTCCCGCCTGATCGATGAGCGCAGTTGTCGCTACCTGATGTACGACACTTATTTCGGCGCAGGCCAGGGCTTGAAGATGTTTAAGACCATGCTTGGATTCCAACCCTATCGCGCGAAATATTCCATCCAATGAAAACCGTTCTCAACCGTTTATATGGCGACTACCTGATGCCTTCGCAGCTGGCCGCGTACGAGAACCTGGTACGCGCCGCCAAGCAGGCCGGCTATGTACAGACCTCGGTGCGCGGGTACCACGACATGGTGAGCAAACGCCAGCCCTTGGCGGAGCGCATCTTCGTCCATCGCCACGACATCGACAGCGATCTGCGCACCACGCGCAAGCTGTTCGAAATCGAAAGAAAACACGGCATCAAATCGAGCTTCTACTTCCGGCTATGCACCCTGGATGTCGGCCTGATGCGCGAAATCGAAGAATACGGCAGCGAAGCGAGCTATCACTACGAAGAGCTGGCGACCTACGCCAAGAAAAACAAGATCAAGTACGCGGCGCCACTGCGCGCCCGGCTACCGGAAATTCGAAAGGATTTCATCACGAATTTCGCGCGCATTGAACAGCGTGTCGGGATCAAGTTGCGGACGGTAGCGGGACACGGCGATTTCGCCAATCGCAAACTCAAGGTGAATAACACCGAAATCCTGGCCGACGAAGAGCTGCGCCGCCGGTGCGGAATCGAAGCCGAGACCTACGACCCTCACCTCATGGAGAGCGTCGACATCTATATCACCGACCGTCCGCCGCCGCAGTTCTACCACCCTACTTCGCCGCTCAAGGCCCTTGGAGGCCACCGGCGGATTTATTTGCTGACCCATCCGCGCCAGGTGGAAACGAACTGGAAAGCCAATACCAAGGAGAACCTGTGCCGGCTTTACGAAAACCTGACCTGGTGATCCAGCGGCACACCGTCCACGGTCGCCTCCCCTCAACGCCACGGGTACCCGCATGAAACCCAAAAAAATCGTCACCATCATCGGCGCGCGTCCGCAATTCATCAAGGCCAGCGCCGTCTCCGCGATCCTCGCCGCTTCGGACCGGCTAGCCGAAGTTGTCGTTCACACCGGCCAGCATTTCGACGCCAACATGTCGGATGTGTTCTTCGCCGAACTGGGCATGGCGCCGCCCGCCTATCATTTCGATATCCACGGGGGCGGCCATGGAGAGATGACCGGGCGTATGTTGACCGCAATAGAACAAGTGCTGTGGGCCGAAAAACCCGACGCGGTGATGGTGTACGGTGACACCAATTCGACGCTGGCCGGTGCCCTCGCAGCGATCAAGCTGCATATCCCGGTGGCCCACGTGGAGGCTGGCATGCGTTCGTTCAACATGACCTCGCCGGAAGAGATCAATCGCATCCTGACCGACCGCGTTGCGCGATGGCTGTTTACGCCCACCGACGGGGCCAGCGCACACTTGCGCCAGGAGGGCGTCGCGCCGGACCACATTCATATGGTGGGTGACGTCATGTTCGACGTAGCGCTGCATCACGGCGCGCGCGTAAGCCCACACGGCGGCACGCTGGGCAAGCTGACTCGGGAGCATGGTGTGCAGCCCGGCGCGTATTGCCTTGCCACCATACACCGCGCGGAAAATACCGATCATCCGGCCCGGCTAGGCGTGATCGTGGAGGCCCTGATCAAGGTCGCAAAAGACATCCCAGTGGTGCTGCCTTTGCACCCGCGCACCCGCGAGGTACTGGCCCGACAAGATAAGCTGCAAGCCCTGGCGCAAGCTGTGGTACTGCTGGAGCCGCAGTCCTATCTCGCCATGGTGCAGCTCGAAAAACATGCCGCGGTGATCGCCACCGATTCCGGCGGTGTCCAGAAGGAAGCTTTCTTCTACCGGGTACCCTGCGTAACCTTGCGCGACGAAACAGAATGGCCAGAATTGGTAAACTCCGGTTGGAACAGGCTGGCCCCGCCGCTCGATGCCGACTCCGTGCTGAAGAGCTTATTCGACAGCCTTGGCAGCACCGGCGCGGAAATCGCGCCTTATGGCGCCGGCGATGCCGCGAGCCGGATTGTGCAGCGGCTTTCGAGCGACCTGAACTGAATTTACGCTGAGCCCAGTCCGGAAATGCCCTGCCCTGGGGCGCAATTTTCCGGGGTCGGCAATTCGCTAGGCGTCGCTCGAGTACGACCGATCAGGGATCGCTCTATTGCCCTGCTCGATCGGGCGACTCCTCATCTAGAGCTGGGCGGCATGCCAGACACCCTCGCTTGTACAAAAATTTAGATTGGCACGCGTGCCGGTAGGGCGGGAAGCTTATATCCTGCGTTTTGGACCACCTGTAAGGATAGTCCCGCCCTGAGAGGTAAAGCGCGACATCAACCAGTTTGGGGCTGATCGAGGATGGTTTGAGGCCGCTTATCACAAGTAACGCCATCAAACTGAACGAAACATTCCAGCGATTGACGTGGGGCGCAGGAAAACTGTTCGCGACGCGCATGAAGCCCAGGCTAACAGCACTACCCAACAGCAGGCTGGGAATGACTTCCGAGACCGTATGGAACTGGTAACGGACCAGCAGGACACCCACGCCAAGGCTGACAGCGATACCAGCGACTACCCCTGCCGGCCGCCAGGCAATCGGTGCAAGCTGTAATACGACGAAAAACAATACCGGCATGACAGCGGCCGAACGGAACGCATGGCCACTCAGCGCCTGGAAGCCAAGGGACGGAATTCCCGTTTCCCACCCCAGAAAAGCAATTTTCGACAGCGCGACGATGCTCAAACCGGCAGCAAACATCAGGCACCAGCACAAGGCCAACTGCCAGGTCCGGCCCGCAAGCAACCAGGCTGCGATTGCTGCAGCCGCGGGAACCATGACTGCCGTATGGCCGATATCGACGAGTTGTGCCAACATGATTATGGTAGCAATCGGGCGAATATGAGGTCCTGGCAGGCAGCTTAGGCGCTCCTGGTGCCAGCCCCGGTTTTCCCTTCGAAACTATTTACCCTCAGCGCGGGACAACACGTCGCCGATGACCTGGCATGTCCTTTCCATGTCCGCATCCGTCAAGGTCGGGTGGACCAGGAACATGAGGCTCGTTTCGCCCAATTCCTGTGCCACTTTCAGGCGACGCTGAGGACGATAGTCCGTATTGTCGAAGGCCTTCTCCAAGTACACCTCGGAGCAGCTTCCTGGCGCACAAGGGACACCTCCGCCCGAGATTTCATTCGCTATCCGGTCGCGTGTCCAGCCCTCCGCAAGTTTGTTCGGTTCGACAAATACGTAGAACTTGTAGAACGCATGCTCCACATTGGTTGGAACAGCCGGCACCCTCACTACTGCATATTGCTGGCAGACGGCAGCGATTTTCCTTGCATTCGTCCGCCGCCGTGCCGTCCACGACGGCATCCGCTGCAGTTGAATACGGCCGATGACGGCCTGTGTCTCCAGCATCCGCGCATTGGTGCCAAATGACTCATGAACCCAACGGTGACCGGGAGGGTGCGCGCGCTCATATACCGCCTCCCACGACTTGCCGTGATCTTTGTAAGACCACATGACCGACCAGAACCGGCGCGAATTGGTCGTTACCATGCCGCCCTCGCCTCCTGTCGTCATGATTTTGTCCTGGCAAAACGACCATGCCCCGATATGTCCAATACTGCCAACCATCCGGCCTTTATAGCGGGCGCCGTGAGCCTGGGCACAGTCCTCGATCACAACAATACCGCGTGCTTCTGCAAGGGCCATGATGGGATCCATGTCGCAGGGCAAACCCGCCAGGTGGACACAGATGATCGCCTTGGTGCGTGGCGTCATTACCGCACTCACTGTCTCGGCGGTGATATTCTGGCTTTCGCGGTCCACGTCAGCAAACACGGGAATGGCGCCGGCGCTGATAATGGCACTTGCAGAGGCCAGGAAAGTTCGCGGAGTGACAATGACTTCGTCGCCGGCCTGTATCCCGATTGCCATGAGGGCCACCTCCAATGCCAGCGTGCCATTGGAAAGCGCGATCGCAAATTCCGTCCCTGTCCACTCGGCAAATTCTCGTTCGAACTCACGACATTCGGAACCGGTCCAGTAATTCACTTTATTCGAGAGAATGACATTCTTGACGGCCGTAGCCTCCTCGTCGGAGAAACTCGGCCAGTTGGCAACCGGCATGTTCATATAGCCCTCACTTTAAAACGGTCTGGATAATATATTTGATATCAGTCCACATGGAATATCGATTGTAATATTCCTTGTTTATCCTTACCTTGTCCGGCCAGATGACCGTGTCATTGTATAAGACAGGGTCCTCGACAGCCGACAATATTTCTTCCTCGTCCTTGTATTTGATCGACGCCGGACCGGTGATTCCAGGGCGCAGCTTTAATATTATTCGGTCGCCCTCTTTCAATTGATCGGCATAATTTGGCACATCCGGCCGGGGGCCGACGATACTCATGCTTCCCGACAATACGTTGAACAATTGGGGAATTTCGTCCAGCTTATACTTTCGGAAAAATGCCCCGGACCTGGTGATCGATGCAATATTATTGGAGGCAATCGGGCTTCGCTTGTCCCTGCTGGCATACATGGTTTTTATCTTGTATACCTTGATGATGCTGCCGTGCCGCCCCACCCGTTCGTGTATAAAGAATCCGTTGCTACGGGTTTCGATGGCGGCGATTACCCAGCAAATGACGATCAGCGGGAAGAAAACAACGATTCCAATGAAAGAAAAGAAGATATCAAACATTCTTTTCAGAAGAAAATCGAATCTAGACATATATTTTGCTCAGTGCGACATCAATCGCACGCGGCCAGGAAGCGTTTTGCCAGGATTGGATAGGTCAGATTATTTAACACAAATTCCTTGCCTCGTTGCCCCATCGCGTCGCGCTCGTCCTTACTCACGGCCAGTAATGTGCGGATGCCGTTTGCCGTCGCCGGCGGGTCTTCGGGGGGGACAGTCAGACCGCAACCCGCCTCGCTCACCGAGTCGTTTGCCGCGTCGACCGCGTGCAACACTGGCCTGGCTGCCATCATGTAGTCCATCAGCTTATTGGGGGCGATACCAAAACGATAGAGCGATTGCCGTCGAAAGCCGATGCTGGCCACATCAAAATGCTGCAGCAAAGCGGGAATCTGCTCTTTGAGAATCGGATCGAGAAAACAGACGTTCGCTAACTGCTCTTCGGCCACCCACCGCTGCAGATGCGCCTTGTCCGGCCCATCGCCAACCAGAACGAAAGCGATTTTTTCTTCACGCATTAGTTTTGCAGCACTCAAGAACGTTTCGAGCGCATTCGAGGTCCCATGTGTTCCCGCGTAGCCAATGACCGCATGGGCGCGGCCGTGCAGCGCGTCCAGCACCTCGGCGGCTTCTCCATGTAATGCAGGGCTTCCTGCAAACCATTCACCCGGGTCTATCCCATTGGGGACGATGTGCAATTTATGTGGCGCCATACCGCGCGATTCCACGTACTCGCGCACTTTCGGCAGCATTGACACGACGGCATCTGCATGACGATATGCGTAATCCTCGGCCGCTTGCAAAAGCATGATGAAAGGATGCCACCGGGACATGCCGCCGAGTTCCATCGGCGTCAGCGGCCATAAGTCATGGATTTCGAAGACCAGCTTGGCGCCGGCTAGTTTTGCGATGCGGTGCGCAGGCCATACGTCCATTGGATAGGTACTCGAGGCAATGACCACATCAGGCTTGAACGATGCGGAAATCTGCTTACCTTCAATAAACAAACGGCTGACGAAAGAACCCATGTTGCGAACGCGTCCAATGCCGTTGCCAAGGTATGGTGGGGTTTCGAACCATATGTAAGAAACGCCATCAATGGTTTCCTCTAATCGCGATCGACCATCGAGTTGGGGCTGCCGGCTTCTGATATGTGACTGTGAAGAGCCGATAATTTGCACATCATGTCCTGCGCGCACCCATTCTCGTGCCAGGTAGTAGGGCCGAAACTCCATCCCGTGGCGAGGAGAACCCGCATAGTGATTGATGTAGAGAATGCGCATTGTTTCGAGCCTGCGTAAATGCGTTGCGACTCAATTGCGATCATGCAACGAGTCTTCCGGTAATGGTTTTTCAATCGCCAATTGTTTTATAGATAACATCTTTGCCGAACGGAACATTCCCGCGATCGCCTGGAAAGATGCGGAGGCATTCAGAAAAATAAGGTTCGATAATCGGCTGGATTTTCGTGATTCCCCTGACTGACCGGGCGAATCAGATCAATGCTACCCCGTCGAGAAATTTACGTGAGCTCCCGTTATTTACATTGCGCCGTCTCAAATTCACATCGCTGTCCGGATCATTACTCTATCGACGATCTGCTTTACGGGTCGTCAACACGCGTCGATTTTAAATTGATATCGTCGGGTGGATTGACAGCTGTATAACATTTGACCGCAATGCTGGCCTGAGCGCTCACCGCACGCGCGCTGCAGCATGGATGCACTTCGCTTTAACCGGATACGCGCGAGATGCCGGCAGCTGAGGCAACGCGTCCGAAGGGGGTGATGCTGCTCATATTTGCTTGCGAGCCGCATCGACTCAGCGCAATGCCGGCGGCTGTGCGCAACAAAACAACCGAGGAGACTTCATGCGACCCATCAACATGCCGAGGCTGACCTTCCAGGCACACGGCCAGATCGGCGATGACTGCTGGCATTCAGTACTGATCTCGCTGCTGCGCGGGCTAGCTGCCTTTGAAGTGGCCGCGGCGCATCTACGCGCCGCCATGTACCCGAGCCTGCGCTCGGTCGCAGATCCATCGCTCTGGTTCCAGGGGTTTTCCTTCGCCACCGGCTTCGCGCACCACGCAGTGCTGGTGTTTTTCGTCATCAGCGGCTGGCTAGTGGGCGGCAGCCTGCTCGACAAGATTCGGCGGCCTGACGCGGTGGCCAGCTATGCGATCGACCGTGTATCGCGCCTGTGGACCGTGTTGATACCGACCTTCGTGTTGACACTGCTGTTCGGGCTCGGCACCGGCGTCATCAGTCCGAAAACCGTCGATTTCAACCTGGCCAACGATCATTCCGCCCTGGTTTTCGGGGCCAACCTGCTTGGCCTGCAGACGATCGTGGCGCCTACTTTCGGCGGCAACTTCCCGCTGTGGAGCCTGGCCAACGAAACCTGGTATTACGTCCTGTTCCCATTGCTGGTGATGCTATTCTGCGCGCCGAACCGCGCCCAGCGCGTCGCGTGCGGCGCCGCCTTTGTCCTGTTGGCAGCCCTGCTCCCCACGGCGATCATCGGCTACTTCACGATCTGGCTGCTCGGCGTCGCATTTTCGCGCATCAGGATCGAGCTCAGTGCCGTCCAACGTTTCGCCTGGCTCATACTGCTCGCCGCGTCATGGGGCTATTACCGGCTGACGGGGGATATGAATGGGTTCGAGCTCACGAACCTGCTGCCCGACTTGGCGTGCAGCTTCATATTCGTGGTGCTCTTGTCGAGCCTGCAGTTCAAGGCCGCTGCCACGTCGACGCTGCGGCGGCCACTTGCCAAGGTCGGCAGCTTCTTCGCAGACTTTTCCTTCAGCTTGTATGTTCTGCACGTGCCACTGATCTTCCTGCTGCAGCATGTCGTGCTGACGCAGTGGGGGCTGCGTCAGCTGTCCCCGCACGAGCCACTGCACTTTGCAATCTATGTGGGTATGCTGGCCTTCCTGCTGACGGCGTCCTACCTCGCCTACTGGTTGTTCGAATCGCGGACCTACCAGATCCGGCGGCTGCTAAAGCGCGCGCTGCTGGAGCGTCCTGCCCGAACACCAGCTGCCCCGACCTTGCCCGCCGATTGAGTCACGCGCGCGATGTTCCAGACGTCGGCCCAGTTGACCCCGCCGACAAGCTGTACGTCTGGCAGCGGACATCAAGCTGCAGCAAAGGCGGCGCCGGTCTCAGGAGCGCTTACCAGGCGCGACCCAGGATGCGATCGTCCAATAAAAAAACCCCTTGAGTCATTACACTCAAGGGGTTCGAGACAGGAATCTCGCTTCTATGACAATCCGACCTACTTATTTCTTTTCGTAGGCGCCGATGTCATAACGCAGACCGGTCGGACGGGCAACGCCGTCTTTATCGGTATTGAACATGGTCGTTGCAATACCCTTGTCGATCATCGGGCTGCCTGCGCTCAGGTGGAAATCACCGGCCGCCGCATTCACGAACATGGGGTTGGCACGGACCGCATTGCGCTCATTGGTCGTCGAGACTGCAAACTGGGCCGCGGTCATGTTCGCACCTTTCCAGTTGATGTCGGTGCGGTTGCCCGAGAAGCCGTTGTAGTCGCTCTTGAAATACGGCGCGTACAGGGCAGTGACGCGCATCCCGGAGACGGTGCTGTTGGCGATGATGTTGTTCCGGACCGTGTAGGGGCCGGTGCCGACGGTACCGTAGTTGAAATCGATGCCAGTTTGCATGCCGTAGATCGTGTTGTTGTAGATCTCCGTGGTCCGCGCATCGCTGATCATCAAGCCCCAGTGCTGCACGGCGCTCGCCGAGCAGGCATTGCTCTTGCTGGCCGAGCATTTGAGCGTGCCGCCGATCATCACGTTGTTGTAGATCTTGATGCCGCTCGATGCAGGGGTATGGTAGGACTGGATGGCCGAACCCGCTGCGCGGATGAAGAGGCTGTTGCGGATGGTGACGTTGGTCGCGCCGGCGGCGATGTAGATATGGTGGTCTTGCGCAGTATGGCTGCCGTTGTCGATCATCGTCACGTTTTGAATCGTGATGTTATCGACCGGGCCCTGGCCATTGTGCAGATCGATGGCGCCGTTGCCGTACTGGTCCGCGTAGCGCTGGACCGTGATGCCGTCGACAACAACGTTCGAGTTATTCGAGAAAACCAGGAAGTCACCGTGGGTGCCGGTGTCGCCCCACTGACCGTCGAAAACCGGCTTTTCGCCAGGGTAGTTCTTGAACGTCACCGGTGCCGTCGCGGTACCGGACGATTTCCAGATCAGGCCTGCCTGGCCATAATAGGTACCGCCGCGGGCACACAAGGTCTTGCCAGCGGTCAGCTTCGCGCTGGCGAATTTGATTGTCTTCCAAGGAGAAGCAAGCGTCCCTGCGCCGCTGTCGGAGCCGTTCGGAGCAATGTAGTAATTACAGGCAGGTGCGGCCGGCAGGGCTGCGGCAGTTGGGGCGCGCGCCACAAATGCGGCATTGGCGGAGCCAGCAAGCGATAACAATACAGCTGCGCTGCAGCTGAGCAAGACATGAACACGGCGATCCGAAGCGGTAGTGAAGCGATTTTGCATCTGAAGTTCCTTACGTCATTGTGTGGATGTATGAGTTTGAGCTGTGGAAAGTTCCAAAGTTCAATTTTCTGCAGGAAAAATTTCCTTGGCGTATGAAATGCGCAATGACAATTTCCCTGGATAAACACCCGTTATTTGCTGCGCAACGGTGAATGTTGCAACGACAGCGCTGCGATCCAGCCTCATCAGTAGTAGGCAAACAAAAACCCGCGCGGGCAAAGTGCCGGGCGGGTTCATGGGGATCGAAACAGACCGTATTAATTGGTCAGTCAGGAGGCTGGGAAGAGACGACTTCAACCTGAAAGACTGGTACGGCAGGCGCGTAGGTACATGAATTAAAAAAAACCCTTGAGTCAACACACTCAAGGGGTTCGAGACAGAGTCTCGCGTCTATGACAATCCGACCTACTTATTTCTTTTCGTAGGCGCCGATGTCATAACGCAGACCGGTCGGACGGGCAACGCCGTCTTTATCGGTATTGAACATGGTCGTTGCAATACCCTTGTCGATCATCGGGCTGCCTGCGCTCAGGTGGAAATCACCGGCCGCCGCATTCACGAACATGGGGTTGGCACGGACCGCATTGCGCTCATTGGTCGTCGAGACTGCAAACTGGGCCGCGGTCATGTTCGCACCTTTCCAGTTGATGTCGGTGCGGTTGCCCGAGAAGCCGTTGTAGTCGCTCTTGAAATACGGCGCGTACAGGGCAGTGACGCGCATCCCGGAGACGGTGCTGTTGGCGATGATGTTGTTCCGGACCGTGTAGGGGCCGGTGCCGACGGTACCGTAGTTGAAATCGATGCCAGTTTGCATGCCGTAGATCGTGTTGTTGTAGATCTCCGTGGTCCGCGCATCGCTGATCATCAAGCCCCAGTGCTGCACGGCGCTCGCCGAGCAGGCATTGCTCTTGCTGGCCGAGCATTTGAGCGTGCCGCCGATCATCACGTTGTTGTAGATCTTGATGCCGCTCGATGCAGGGGTATGGTAGGACTGGATGGCCGAACCCGCTGCGCGGATGAAGAGGCTGTTGCGGATGGTGACGTTGGTCGCGCCGGCGGCGATGTAGATATGGTGGTCTTGCGCAGTATGGCTGCCGTTGTCGATCATCGTCACGTTTTGAATCGTGATGTTATTGACCGGGCCCTGGCCATTGTGCAGATCGATGGCGCCGTTGCCGTACTGGTCCGCGTAGCGCTGGACCGTGATGCCGTCGACAACAACGTTCGAGTTATTCGAGAAAACCAGGAAGTCACCGTGG
Organism: Massilia sp. FBCC-B171; assembly: GCF_059134155.1. Taxonomy (NCBI): domain Bacteria; kingdom Pseudomonadati; phylum Pseudomonadota; class Betaproteobacteria; order Burkholderiales; family Oxalobacteraceae; genus Massilia; species Massilia sp. FBCC-B171. The sequence continues at coordinate 3,410,491 of NZ_CP101443.1, forward strand.
GTGCCGGTGTCGCCCCACTGACCGTCGAAAACTGGCTTTTCGCCAGGGTAGTTCTTGAACGTCACCGGTGCCGTCGCGCTACCGGACGATTTCCAGATCAGGCCTGCCTGGCCATAATAGGTACCGCCGCGGGCGCACAAGGTCTTGCCAGCGGTCAACTTCGCGCTGGCGTAATTGATCGTTTTCCAGGGAGAAGCAATCGTCCCTGCGCCGCTGTCGGAGCCGTTCGGAGCAATATAGTAATTACATGCTGCGCTAATCGGCGTAGCTGTGGGAGCAGTGGCGGCATTGGCGACCCCGCCGGCCGAAAACAATACGGCTGCGCTGCAGCTGAGCAAGATACGAACACGGCGATCGGAAGCGGTAGTAAAGCGATTTTGCATCTGAAGTTCCTTACGTCATTGTGTGGATGTGTGAGTTTGAGCGGTGGAAACTTCCAAAGTTCAATTTTCTGCAGGAAAAATTTCCACGACGTATGAAATGCGTAATAACAATTTCTTTTGCCAAATGACCGCGTCGCGTGGAGGCATGGCGAATCAGCAGCGAAAGCGGCACGAGCCGGCCTCATCAGTAGTAAGTAAATAAAAACCCGCCCGGGCAATGCACCGGGCGGGTTTATGGGGGTCGGCAGATCCGTCTATATTAGGTAGGCGGGAAATGGAGGCTGAGCCGGGACATGGCGACCTCAACCTGAAAGACAGACAGGTCAGGCGCACATGATGCGTGGATGCGATCTGGGACCGTGCTTAGACCTGATGCGTTACCGATCGAGGCGACCGCCCATCAGTCTAGCTTCGTTGATTCAGCAGGCGAATGAATGTCTGGACGTTTGAACACATAGGCGAGAGGGGGTGATGCATTCGCGCTGCCAAGGCAACCTTGCAAAGCGAACATGCATCTGCTTTTCGCGTCCTGGAGCATCGGTCAGAATGATGGAAGTCGTCGCTTGTCAGGGCGCCGGCTGCCCGCACCTGGCGGCCGTGCTCGACCTGTTCCCGTGCGCAATCACGATCTGGGCAATGGCGCCGAGCATGTCGGCGCTTTGGTCTGCACCGTTAACCATGGCAACCCGGCCTATTGTCATGACAGACATTGCTTGACGACTAAGGGGGCGGGACTCATAGCGCTGGGAGCGAGCAATGGATCGGGGCTTCGATAGTGCGATTGCTTATCATGACGGGGCGGAGTTGAAGATAGTGGCCGCTTATTCCGCGTCGGCATGGCGAGTTCTCTCATGTGCGCCGATGTCAATTTTTGAGCCTTTCGGACGAGCGACTCCGTCTTTGTCCGTACTGAACAAGCTCATCGCAGTTGCCTTGTCAATCATGGGACTTCCCTCCTTCAGGCGAAAATCGCCTGCTGGGGCATTCTTAAACATTGGATTGGCACGGACCGCGTGACGCTCATTGCGCGTGGCAACTGCAAACTGCGCAGCGCTCATATCGGCACCATGCCACTTTATATCCATGAGATTGCCGGAGAAACCGTTGTAATCACTCTTGAAATACGGCGCATAAGCAGACGTGATGCGGATTCCCGCTACAGCGCTGTTTACGATGAGGTTATTTTTGACTGAGTACGGTCCGGTAGTAACGGTACCGAAGTTGAAATCGATACCATATTGCATGCCATAGATAGTGTTATTGTAAATCTGTGTTGACCTGGCATCACCGATGATCACGCCCCATTGCTGCGTGTCGCTTGCTGAGCAAGGGTTTTTTTTGCTCTGAAAACAATTCAGCGCGCCGCCGATCATCACATTGTTATAGATCCTGATACCGCTCGACGCAGGGGTATGATAAACCTGGATCGCGGATCCCGATGCCCGCATGAATAGATTGTTTCTGATGGTGACGTTGGTTGCGCCGGCTGCGATATAGATGTGATGATCTTGCGCCTTGTGGCTGCCGTTGTCTATGAAGGTACTATTTTGAATAGTAATGTTATTGACTGGACCTAGGCCATGATGAAGGTCGATAGCGCCATTGCCGTACTTGTCCGCGTAGCGCTGGACGGTGATGCCATCGACGACGATGTGGGAGTTATTCGAGAACACAAGAAAGTCGCCAGCAGTGCCGGTGTCACCCCATTGCCCGTCAAAAACCGGCTTTTCGTTCGGATAGTTTTTAAAAGTTACCGGTGCTGAAGCCTTACCGGAAGATTTCCAGATAAGACCTGCCTGGCCATGGTAAACGCCGCCTCGCGCACACAGTGTCTTGCCCGGGGTCAACTTGGCACTGGCGTATTTGATCGTTTTCCAAGGAGACGCAAGCGTTCCTGCCCCACTGTCGGAACCAGTCGGAGCGATGTGGTAATCGCACCTTGTCTTGGCCGCAAGTGCCGATACTGGGACTCCAAGCACAAGCGAGGATATCAGAAGGCTGGCCATCAGCCGCCATGCGCCGACACCGTAACGCAGGCGGCCACAAGCTACCACCATATGGCCGCCCTCCTCAGCGCCACCTCGCGCAGTGCCATGTGCGAGAGGAATTTGACCGAAAAAGCTCAGGCCTGCGCGCTTGCTCGCGTTATCTATGTCCCGCATCATTGGTGTACAGAGCTGCGAACACGGTTCCCTTCTGGGATAGGAACCGATTGAAAATGCGGGTATCAAGGAGGTCGGCAAAGCGTTGGAGGCGTTTGGACGGCATGGTTCCTACGCTTGCAAATCCCTTCCAGATCACCTCCGGCCGGTTGCCATCGACGGCCAGCGATTCCAGCTCTTCCTGTGAAAAATAATGCCAGTTGGAGCGGCCGGCATTTCCGAAGCGCCGGAGGAACACATTGTGAACGGAAGAACACCACCCTTTATCAAGAATAATAAGCCGACCTTTGTCCGACAACATTCCCATACAACAGTCGATGGCTCTTGAAAATTCGTTCAGATTGTGACTGCGGTCCAAGCCTCCGAGGACGCCCTTCAAGAGAATCACATCGTAGGTTTTCCCCGTTACCGAAAATACGTCGTGTGTCCGTACCAAAGGCATCGGCAGGCTGTATTGCGCACATATGGATTCGCAAAACGCTCTCAGGCCCGGCAACTCTTCATCGGCATAGCATGTCACGTCTACCGAGCCGCCTTTGCTCAAGAAGTACAGCGACGGCGCAGATAATCTTGATGCGCCCACTTCAAGTATGGTGCGAGGTTGCGTTTCCAGGCGACTGACCGCTTCGCAAAAAACGTCAGTCCACGGGACTGCATGCCACCCAAATAGTCGATGTAGCATGGCAACGTCCTGGGCATTCGGTTTCATGTTCGACATCCGCAAATCCTTTCGATCAGGGCGCTGTAGGGAGCCCAGGAGTGACAGCGGAAAACATCGGACGAGGGTAAGCGATGTTGAGTTGTGCAAAACACGCTGCGAGAATCCGGGGAATGTTGCTAAGTCTAGAATAGGACAAGCAGGGGAATGCAGAGATTTCTCAACCCGCCAGGTCACCCCTCGAGCAAGCTGCGCGTGGCTTGCCCACTTCACACATTGCTGCGGTCAAAATTGGCGAGGTATTCTATCCCTCTACCGCAGCTGCGCGCCCAGAGAAGCCGCTCCGACGGACTGCGCCACACCCGTCCCGCCAGCGCCACGCTGAGCAATATAACTCGGTCCGGTTAGCGCAAACAGTATGAACAACCACAGGCCCGTTTCGTAGAAGAACATCTTCTCGTTCAAGGGCACCAATACCAGCAAGGTCGTCAAAACCAGGCCATTCACCCGGATCAGCCGCACGAGTAGTCCCAACATGGCAAGCCACATTACCGCACCGCCACGTGTGCTCAGGTTGAAGAGAGCGCCAATGTCCTGGTAGTAGCAACGGACACACGGATCCTGCACGAAACCGACACCCACGAATTTTTCTTCGGGACTCGTGGCTGCATAAACGGCCATACCCAAAATCCGGTGCGACAAGCTGCTGTCGCTCGGCTGATGAACAAATCGTTCTTCCAGGTGCGTCACGATCCCGGAGGCAAGGAGATAGGTAGAGATTGCGGCAGCAAGGACCAGGAGATGGACTAGCTTGACTTTTTTCCGCCACACGTAGAGACCCAATACTGTCACTAAGGGAACGAAATACACTGACGAGCCTGAATTGGTCAAGAAAATGCCAATGATCGACGCACATGTCAGCAACAATACTCGTGGGCTGAAGTCGGAGATCAGAATGAAGACTGCCAACAGGCAGCCAATATAGTTCGCATAGGTACCCGGCTCAACGTGGAGCCCGGAAAACCGCGTGATGTTCAGGTAATCTTCAGCAAATCGGCTGTCCGTACCAAACAGCATCTTATAAAAATCGACCATTCCGGCCGAGGTCCCGTAGTACAGCATGGCCTGCAGGCCGATGAACAGGGCGTTAATTAGCAGCAGCCATTCCACTGCGGACTGAAATTCCTGGCGCCAATGGAAGGATAGCTCGTACAGGAGGATGGCCGCTGCCATGTCGGCCAGGATAAGCAAGGCGAATTGGCCTGGACCTGATTTGATGAGGGTCGCGTGCAGAATAATAAATAACAGCACGAACAAGACATGGACAGCCGGTACGCGCAGCCGCAAAGGCCGCATGATTGCAAACGGGGACAGCAGTACCAATGATGTTCCCACGGCCAGATATTTCGGCAGCATTGAGGGGTTGGGACCGCCTTCCTCAAACGGCGTAAAGAACAGGAACAGTGAACAAAAGAACGCCAGGAAGACCAGACGCGACTCCAGGCGGTTCGAGGCGTTCATGTCAGGAACCAGAGGCGATGTCCGCCAGGGATTGGCCGAACCGCGAGTAATTATGGGCGGCGTTATATTTATTCTGCCAAACGGAACGCGCACGAGCCCGGTACGCCGAGGCCGACGCCCTGTCGTAGAAGTGGGCAAGCGCGCCGGCAATGGTGGGGATATCGGCATCGGCCGGAATCAGGATTCCATTGGTCTCGTTGACAATCTCGCGATTTCCGCCAACGTCGGTTGCCACCATCGGAATGCCGACTGAACTAGCCTCCATGAGGCTGACAGGAATCCCTTCGTTCGAGCTCACGTTGACGATTACATCAAATCGTTGTTCCCGGTATAGCTGCATTACCTCCTGCTGCGTGAGGTAGCCCAAGAACACGACTTCGGCGCGACCTTTAAGTTTGGATTTTGCGTACGCCCGCAATTGGTCATACAGTTCGCCATCCCCGATATGGGTCCAACGAATGTCGAGCGCCGGGTCCAGGTCTATCAGATGTGCAATCGCGTCGACAATCAGGTGAAGACGCTTTTCGTCTACGACGAACGAACAGGAGACGAGCGAGAGCACCGCATCTTCCGGCTGCGCGTTCGCGAAACCGGGATCGTCTACGCCCAGCCGCGCTGTGGAGCACTTTCGCGCCACCGTTGGGTGCTCACGTCCCACGTAGGCTGTGCCATGGTCGGAGATGGTATAGACCGCATCGATCCCGGCCAGCACGCCCTGCCGCAAACCCGCGTAGCGGCCACTGCGGCGTTCCTCGTACAAGTCGCCGCCATGGCCGCGAGACACGACTTTGAGCGAGGGCTGGTATACGTCCCGGAAACGAATCGCTCCCATGATTTCCGGGAACATCCAGTAAAAATAGACAAGGTCAATTTCCTTGTTCGCTTTCGCGATCTGCTCGACCAGGAAGCGCTCGAACAGGCACGCGCGGTACAAGGCCCTTCCCAACTCCTTGAGGTTCTCCCAGCGGTGGGCTCCGCGCAGGACCCGCATCGCATCATCGAACCACGCGTATCTCCACAATCCACCCAAAAAAGCGCTGAACAGGGTAAAGCTTCGCCGTGTGCCCCAACGTGCATTTGCATACCCCAAATTCACTGGCAGCGCTGTCGGTCGCGGCACAGTGTCCGGCACGTAATAGGTCGGCACCAGTTCGACATGGTCGAAACACTGGGCGACGTATTCGAGTTCGGCTCTGACGAAAGCTTCGTTTCGGCCGTAAGGATAGGAGGTGGTCACCAACAGCATGCGTTTGAGTTTCATTGATTGGTCTCCACAGAAGGCATCGGCGCGTCGCTGACGTTTGCCCGTTTCGTCGCCATGATTTTCCTGAACATGACCACGGTAAAAAGGGATGTACTCGAAAACGCCACGGTCGACGCGAGCGCCGCACCGATGGTTCCCAAGACCGGCATTGCGAGCAATGCGCAGATGACATTGATCGCCAAGCACAGGACAGCGCCTTGAATGTTTACTTTCTGGCATCCCATCCCGGCAAGCGCGTTCGACAGGATGCTCATGTAACTCCAGGCGACTATCCCCGGGAGCAAAATGATGAAGGGGGCAACGCTGTGTTCGAAGTCCTTTCCGAACGCGAGGGGAAGCGCAAACGGGGCGATCGCGCTCGCCACCAGCGCGCCGGCGAACGTTACCTGCCCCACCAATTTCGCTATCCTCTTGACCATCGCCTCCAGGGCGGCTGGCGACTTGCTGTTTGCTGCCGACTCGGGATAGACGATCGACGAAGCGGCTCCGGAGAACAGCCACAGCATCTCCGCCAGTTGCACTGCAAGCGCGTAATGCCCTGTCGGGCTGGCACCGAGCATGAAACTGACAAGGTATAAAGTGAGCCTGTAATTGAGGAAGGTGATGACGTTGCTAAGATGGGAGCGCAGGCCGAACGAGATCGCATCGCGCAATTGGTACTGGCCGGAGGTGGCCAAGCCATTCTTGACCAGCCGCGATTCGCTCATCAAGCAAAGCGTCAGCTGACCCATGAGGTGCGCCGTGATGACGGCCGCTACGCTGACGGTCCCGGTCGCACCCAATACTGCCACTGTGGAAAAAAATACGAGCGGGTGGACCAGCAAGGTTTTGTTATAGGCCCGGTAGTCGCGCTGCCCTCGGATCATCGATGCCGACCAATTGGCCAGCAATAGCAGCGGGAACAGCAGGCTGGCATACAAGGCGAGGTTCTTGTCAATGCCGGGCAAATAATTGGATATCTGTTGTTTGCTACATGCCGCCACGACCATCGCAACGACGGTCCATAGCAGAACCGCGAGTACCCAGTTCGCGATACGCATTCGCCGCGGATTACCGATACCGGAACTCAGGTGGTACACATGGCTCGCACCCACACCGAGGTTGAGAAATGCGTACAGCGCCTGCGGCAGCAGCAGCGCCGTGGCCAGGATCCCATTGCCGGCGGGCCCCAGGGCGCGTGCGGTAATGGCCATCGCTGCCAGGGTCAAACCACCGGACAGAATTTGGCGGGCCACAGTCGTGCCGATGGTTGCAGACAGGTTCAAACGCGAATCTGGGGATCGCCCTAATGAAAAGGCGGCAAAAAGACTTTTCATCGTTGTTTTCATCGTTGGCTGGCGGCTTGCACGCGACACGGCTTGTTCGATTATGAAAGGCTGGCAGTTCAACTTCATTGACAAAACGCAGCGGCCCGAGCGTGACCGCATGGGTGACGGCCGCCTGAAGCCCGCAGCAGCACCGAGCCGCGCGCCAGCCAGGCGCTAGGCCGTGTACTCCAGGTGGGCGGCCACGTCGTCGCTGTATTGAAGGCGCGCGGACCCGAGACGCAAGGCCATGCCGTTGAACAGCACCCCCTGCGGCGCGATACCGGTGTGATTGAGGTGCTTGATCGATTCGTTGATTTCCGATTCGGTGGTAACCCCTGCGCGGGTGATGATGAATACAGCGCCGGCGTGGGTGCCGATGATGAGCGCGTCGGCCGAGGACAGGATGGGTGGCGAATTGACCAGCACCACGTCGTAATGTGGACTGATCGATTCGAGCAGCGCACTGAAGTTCAAGTGCACGAGGAAGTCGGAGCGGTTCGGCGGGAGTGGTCCGGTCGGGATGAAGTCCAGGTTGTCGAGCACGCTGCGGTGGATGATTTGTTCAGCCTCGATTTCGCCATTGATCGCCTTCGACAGGCCCTGCTCACGGCCCACCCCGAAATAGCGGTGCAGCTGGCCATTTCGGAAGTCGGCGTCCAGCAGCAGAACGCGTTTTCCGCTCAAGGCCATCACGGCGGCGAAGTTGGCCGCGACGAAGGACTTGCCCAACCCGCGGGTCGGCCCCGCCAGCATGACGACGTTATTCTTAAAGTGCGGCATCGCGAACTGCAGCGCCGAGCGGAAACCGCGCAGGCTTTCGATAGCCGGGTCTTCGGGCATGATCTGGGCCAGCAGCGGCAGCGGTCCGCGTTCCCCCTTGACCCTGCGCGTCAGTTTCTCCTGGGTGACACTGTGCGGGATGGTCGCGTACACCACGCGCGCACCCAGCAGACGTTCCACCTGCTGCGGGGCGTCGATACCGCCCGACAGTCCCTTGCGTGCGAACGCGATGGCGCCGCCCAGCACCATGCCGATGATGACCGCAAGCCCGACGATCACCGGGCGGTTGGGTCGAACCGGCTTTTCAGGCGCCATTGGCGCGTCGATCAAGCGCACGTTGCTGACGCGTCCGACTGAAATGAGGCGCAACTGCTGCGCCGTGTTGGACAAGGCCGTGTACAGGTCGGTATTGACCTTGATGTCACGCGTGAGCCGCGCTTCATCCTGCTCGAGCACCGGCAAGGTCTTGATGCGTGCTGCGATCTGATCGATCTCGGTGTCGACTTCCTTGCGCTGGCGGTTGATCGCGGCGACGATCGGGTGGTCTTCGGTAAAGCGTGCGAGCAACTCGGTTTTTTTCTGCAGCAGCTCCATCCGGCGCGCTCTCGCTGCGGTCGCCTGCGCCAGGCTCATCCTCCCTTCCTCACGCAGGTCGACAGTGCCGTGTAGATTACGGAACTGGTTGTAACGGTCCTCGGACTGTTCGAGCTGGCGTTTCAGGATCGGCAACTGCTTGTTGAGGAAGGCGAGCGACTTTTCTGCCTCCTCTGTCTTGCGCGCCAAGTTCTGGCGCATGTATTCACGGCCGATTTCACTGAGCAAGGCATTGATGCGCTTGGCATTCTCGCCCCGCAGCTTGACCTCGATCACGCCTGACTGCTTGCCCTGCTCGGAGATGACCATGGCCGTCTGGATCTCCTGGATCGTGCCCAGGCGTGACTTGCGCTTGAGCCGAAAGCGCGCGCCGGGGTTGGCATACAAACGGTCGACCTTGATTTCCATGGTGCCGTCGGGCGTCGGTACGCGGTAGCGCTGCCCCACCGTGCCGTCGAAGGCGAGGCGCTTGCCGCCGCCGGAAAAGTGGTAGCGGTTGATCCCGCGCGCGGTGATCGCGAACTCGAGATTGAGCCAGCTTTCGGGTACGTCGAAGACCGTGACCTCGGCCTTCTCGGCCGCCCAGACATAGCCGCCATAGCCCAACAGTCCGGGGTTCGACAGCGCGCCGTTGTTCTGGTTCGCGAACCAGAAGCCGACCACCGGGAAGTACTTCGGCTGGACCTCGATGTAGAGCTGCAGGTTGTCGACCGCCTGCGACACGACCATGCGCGAGCGCAGCAGCTCCATCTCCGCAATGGCGGCTTTCTTGGTTTCGAACAGCGAGGATGCTTCGCTCAGGATGTTCTTGGAGGCATTCGGACTTTCTTCCTCGACGTGGATCATCAGGTTCGCTTCGTAGACAGGTTTGGCCACGAGCGCGTACAGCACTGCGATCAGGGTAATCAGCGCGGTAATCCCGCCGATCAGCCAGCGATTGTCGTACAGGGTGTTGAAATGCCCTTTCAGGTCGGCCGCCGGCTCGTCGGCGGCGGCGCTCAGGGTGGGCCGCGGATCGACGGGAATGCTCAGGATCGACGGACTATGCGACGCATGGGCCATCGGAAGGTGGTCGGTTGGTTTGGTCATGGGTTGTCTCCGATGCTCACGGACGGTTGGTGACGCCGACCGCGGAGGTGAGCGCACCAGGGAATAGCAGGCTGAGATGACGGTTCCAGTTCGCCAGTGGCGAAGCGGCGACGTAGACCACGTCTTTCGGGCGCAGCTCGAAGGTCTCGGCCATGGCAAGCGAGCCGGTCAACCGGGCGTCGAGCTGAAACACGCGCGTGCGTTCGGGTGTCTTGCGTACGACATAGATCTGCCGCGCGTCGCCGCTCAGCGGGCTGATGCCGCCGGTCTCGCCGAGGGCTTCGTTCAAGGTCAGCCGGCCGTTGTGCATCGTCAGGGCCTTCGGCGTGACGACTTCGCCCGAGACGAAGACCTTGCTTTCGTCGCGCGAGTGCACGCGCACGACATCGCCCGGGGCCAGCATGATGTTGCCCGGGTTGATACCTTTCTGGACCAGGTCGCGCAGGTTGATGCTGTAGCGCGCATCGCCCCGTTCGAGCGCGATGCGGCTCTGGTCGGCCGAGGCCAGCAGCCCGCCGGCGCGGTTCAGCGCTTCGACCAGGGTCATCGGGATGTCGTTGATCGCCTGCAGGCCGGGCTGCTTGACTTCGCCATCGATGTAGACCCGCTTGCTGCGATAGGACTGGACGCGCAAGGTGATGTTCGGGTTGGCGATGTAGCGTGCAAGCTTGCTCGTCAACAGCGCGCGCGCCGCCTCTTCGGTCAGCCCCTCGACCGGCAGCAGGCCTGCGAACGGGAACTGGATCCGGCCCTGATAATCCACCACGAAACCCGGCTGCGCCGCGTTCCCGCTGCCGCTGGCGTTGGTGCCGTTGGCGTCGGCTGCGGCCGTGGCCGCGGTCATGCCGCCGCCCGCCAGTTCCGGGTGGTCCCAGACCACGATCGACAAGACGTCGCCGCGCCCGATCGCATAAGGCGGCGGGTTCGGCACCATGAGGCCGGACAGGTCCTGTTCGCCCCGCTGGACGCTGGCCTGCTTCTCGGCCGCGATCAGTTGTTCCGTGATCATTTCGGTCGGCGGTGGCGGCTCGGCCTTGCCCTGGTTGTCCTGTGCGCGGAACTGCAAGCCGGTGGCGCAGCCGGCCAGGATGAATGCAGCGAGTGACATAGTTGTCACTGAAACTAAGCGCCAACGCAAAATTTCTGTTGGAAAATTCATGATCTTGCCCGTGGAATGGACTGCCGTTCTATGGCTGACTAACTCAGCGTACGGTGTCCGTCACCAGCGGCTTTGCCGCAAATCAAACGGCTGACTCAGACAGCTCGGTCACAGGCGGATCGGGCGGCCGGCATGCCGGCGGCAAGCCCGATATTGTTGAGGTGACAGCAAAGAGCTTGGCGACCGGGCGCGTGCGCACGCTAGCAATTGGCGTCGCGGTGGACAATACTGGTAGATCCCTGATACCGACGGAGGCAGCCGTATGCACGCAGGTTTCATATTCGCGACCGGGATCGAGAACAGCAACCCGACCGTCGACGGCGGTCGCCTGCGCATGGACGAGCTCGAGAAATGCGGCCACTACACCCACTGGAAGCTCGACTTCGACCTGGTGCAGGAACTCGGCCTGCACGTGCTGCGCTATGGCCCTCCCCTGCACCGCACCTTCCTCGGCCCGAACCGTTACGATTGGGAATTCGCCGATCTCGCTTTTGCCGACCTGCAGCGACGCGACATCGCCCCGATCGTCGACCTGTGCCACTTCGGCGTGCCCGACTGGATCGGAAATTTCCAGAACCCGGATTTCCCGGAACTGTTCGCCGACTACGCCGCCGCCTTTGCCCGGCGCTATCCCTGGGTGCAGATGTACACGCCGATCAACGAAATGTGGATCTGCGCGGTTTTCTCTACCCTGTACGGCTGGTGGAACGAGCAGCTGCGCACGGACGCCGCATTCGTGACGGCGATCAAGCACCTGGTCAAGGCAAATATCCTGGCCATGCATGCGATCCTCAAGGTGCGGCCGGATGCGCTCTTCATCCAGAGCGAATCGACCGAATACTTCCATGCCGAGTCGCCTGACGCGATAGCATGGGCCGAAAGGAATAATGCACGGCGCTTCCTCGCGCTCGACCTCAACTACGGCCGGCGCGTCGATTCGGACATGTATGAATACTTGCTCGACAACGGCATGCGGCGCGAGGAATACCACTTCTTCCTGAAGCACAATCTCAAGCACCACTGCATCATGGGGAACGATTACTACCAGACCAATGAGCATTACGTTTCGGCCGACGGCATGACGCGTTCAGCCGGCGAGATCTACGGCTACGCCGTCATCACCCACCAGTACTACAACCGCTACCGGCTGCCGGTGATGCATACCGAAACCAACCTGTGCCAGGGGGCGCGCGGCGACGAGGCGGTGTACTGGTTGAAGAAGGAATGGGCGAACGTGCTACGAGTGCGCAACAACGGCGTGCCGCTGATCGGCTTTACCTGGTATTCGCTGACGGACCAGGTGGACTGGGACAGCGCGCTACGGGTCAACAACGGCAACGTGAACGCGCTCGGCCTGTTCGACCTCGAGCGCAAGATCCGTCCGGTCGGCGTCGCCTACCGGGAGCTGGTGCGGGCCTGGGAAGCCGTGCTGCCGACCAAGAGCATCTGCCTGCAGGTGCCGATTGTCATGCCACACGAATTTGGCGGCGAAATTACCTCGGTCGATCCGGAGTCGCCGGTCAGCGGCGCCATCGAGGGTTAAGGCTTGCGCGGCGTGAAGCTATAGGTGTCGCCATGCGCCAGGTAGACGACGCTGTCGTCCAGCCCCGCCGCCTTGACCTCGCGCGCGAACTCGGCCAGTGGCGACTTGAAGACATCGTAGTCGTTGTAATGGATGGGGATCGTCTTTTTCGCTTTGACGATCTGCATCATCCGGGCGCCGTCCTTGCCGTCCATCGTCACCTTGACCATGCCCATGAGGCGCGTGCCGCCAAGGTGCAGCAGGGCCAGGTCGATGCCGGGGAAATGTTGCGGAATGCTGCGGATGGCGTCATAGACCAGGGTATCGCCGCTGATGTACATGCGGTAGTCAGGCGTATCGGCATTCGCGCCGAAATCGAGCACACTGCCCATTACGGTCGGCAGCAGCACCGAGACGCCGGCGGCGCCATGCCGCCCCGGCGTCGCCGTAACGCGCACGCGGGTGTCGCCCTTGGTCACTTCGAGCCGATCCCAATCGGAGAGCGCGAAGCGCTGCTGAAAGCCCAGGCGCTTGAGTGCTTCGCTCGCTTCGCGCGTGGAGACGATCGGCGTATTGCGGTTCAGGCGCTCCTGCACCAGCTTGTCGAAATGGTCGTCGTGCATGTGCGACAGGATCACCAGGTCGATCGGTGGCAGCTTGTCGAATTCGATCGCCGGGTTGGTCTGGCGCTGGGCGCTCAAGCCGTAGCCGAGGTGCACCTGCTCACCCTTGCGCAGGAAGTTCGGATCGGTCAGGATGGTCAGGCCCTGGTAGCGGATCAGGACGGTGGCGGTGCCGATGAACTGGACGGTGCCCGTTTGCTCGCCGGCACTGGCCGGGTCGCCGGCGGGCAGCCTGAGCATGAAGGTGTCCCCCTGCGGCACGGCGACCGGCGGCTGGGTTTCCGCCAGGGCCGAACCGGCGCACCACATTCCGAACGCGGCAAGCAAAGCGGCAGACCCCAGCAGACGATGAACACGCATACACACTCCATAAATGGCCAAGCCCGCCAGGCGCGGGTCGATATCCTTGAGACGTTAACATAAAGACTACCTCAAGCCGCGTTCGTTTCCAGACAGACAACATGCCCGCGGGACGGGCCATCGATCGAATCGACAAGTTGGTTCCCGAGCGAAAGGTGCGGCGCTATACTTGAGCGGTTTTGCTACTTCATCAACTACCCAACGCTCACGCGACCTGCCCATGTCCCTGTCCACCCGCCTGCCCCCCCGCGTCCTTCCCGCCCTGCTCGGCCTGTCGCTGGCCCTGCCGTTCGCGGCCGGCGCTGCCCCCGTCCCCTTCGAAGCCGCACCGGTGCTCGAGCGCATCTCGGCCGCATCGATGCGCGGCAACCTGTCCTTCCTGGCTTCGGACGCGCTCGAAGGCCGCGGCACGCCCTCGCGCGGGCTCGACATCGCTGCCGAATTCATCGCTTCGCAGTTCCTCGCAGCCGGCCTCGAGCCGCTTGGCGACGACGGCTATTTCCAGACCGCCGACTGGAACCTGATCGATCCGAAACGCGCCAAGAACCCGCCGGCAGCGGACGCGGCGCCTGTCAAGGTGCGCAACGTGGCCGGCATCCTGCGCGGCTCGGACCCGGTCCTGAAGGACAGCTATATCCTCGTGACGGCGCACTACGACCACGTCGGCCTCAAGCCCGGCCAAGGCGACGGCATCTTCAACGGCGCCAACGACGACGGCAGCGGCACGGTGTCGGTGATCGAGCTGGCCAAGGCCTTCAGCGCAAACAAGACGCGCCCGAAACGCAGTATCGTCTTCATGACCGTGTTTGGCGAGGAGCATGGCCTGGTCGGTTCGCGCTACTACGGCGCCCATCCGCTGGTGCCGATTGCCAAGACGATTGCGGGCATCAACCTGGAGCAGGTCGGGCGCACCGACGACAACGAAGGCGCCCAGGTACGCGCCGTCGGCGTTACCGGATTCGACTTCTCGGACGTCGGCAATATCCTGAAGGCGGCGGGCGACGACACCGGCATCCGTGTCTGGAAGCACCCCGTCAACAGCGACAAGTATTTTGCGCACAGCGACAACCAGGCCCTGGCCGACCAGGGCATCCCCTCGCACACGGTCAGCGTGGCCTACGCCTTCCCCGATTACCATGGCGCGGGCGACCACTGGGACAAGATCGATTACGAGAACATGGCGGCGGTCGACCGCGCCGTTGCGCTGGCGATCTGGAAGATTGCGAATGGCAGCGAGACGCCGAAATGGAACAAGCAAAACCCGAAGGCGGGCAAGTATCTCGGCATCTGGCAGGAACGCAACGCAAAATAAGCCTGGCGCGGGACGTCTTTACAGCGTCCCGCCGCTGCACGATTCATCGAGAAATGTGGCCGAACTGCGAACTGGCTAACGGACTGATGTAACAATCGGTTCGAAAATAGGGCCATGAACAGCGGAGGCCAGATGGCAACGATACGACACACATTCACGACGACCGTCCCTGCCTCCCCCGAGGAAGTATGGACCTGGTCGACTTCGATCAAGGGCATCAAGGCCGAAATGTGGCCCGTCCTGAAGATCACTTTCCCAAAAGGCATGACCCACATCGGCGAGGACACGACCCTCGACAAGCCGCTGTGCCGCTGCCAGTTCCTGTTGCTCGGCCTGTTCCCGATCGACATGTCCAAGCTGACCTTCGTCGAGCTCGACCCGGGGCGGCGTTTCGTCGAGCAATCGCCGCTGTTGTCGATGCGTTCCTGGCGCCATGAGCGCATCGTGACCCCGACGGCGGGCGGCACGCTGGTGACCGACAACCTGACCTTCAGGCCGCGGGTGGCGGGTCCCCTGGTGGGTTGGTTCGTGAAGCTGTTTTTCGAGCACCGGCATGCCGTGCTGGCAAAGGCGTTTGCGCAGAAAGCATCGCGTCCCGCACCGGGGCCTGCGCTCTGAACACAAGCAGGGGCAATCGCCCCTGATAAACATCAGAATGGAATTTCACTGGCCTGCCCAGCAGGAATCGAACCTGCGACCCTCAGCTTAGAAGGCTGATGCTCTATCCAACTGAGCTATGGGCAGAGAAAGCAACGAAGAATATCGTTGCAGAAATGAAAACGGGCCGTCGAGGACGGCCCGTTTGTAATACCTTGGTCGGAGTACAAGGATTCGAACCTTGGACCCCCTGGTCCCAAACCAGGTGCGCTACCGGGCTGCGCTACACTCCGAATGACTTCATTTTACTATCCCGCAGGTGCCGCGTCAATGCGAGCACCTGCTGGCCATGCATTTAGTGCTCAGGCTGCAAGCTTGTCGGCAATGCGGCGCGCCATGCTGTTGGCCATTTCCGCATTCTTCGCTTCCACCATCACGCGAATCAGGGGCTCGGTGCCCGAGGCGCGGATCAGCACGCGGCCGCTGTCGCCCAGCTCGCGCTCGACCGCTTCCTTTTCGGCGACCATGCCCGCATCCTTGGTCCAGTCGAAACCTGGCGCCACGCGCTTGTTGATCAGCGTCTGCGGATACAGCTGCAGCTCGCTGCAGCAGGCTTCGAGCGACTTGCCGCTGCGGCGCAGCGCCGACAGGACTTGCAGCGAGGAGACGATGCCGTCGCCTGTGGTGTGCTTGTCCAGGGCCAGCAGGTGGCCGGAGCCCTCCCCGCCCAGGATCCAGCCACGTTCCTGCATGACTTCCAGCACGTAGCGGTCGCCCACCTTGGCGCGCGCGAAGCCGATACCCAGTTCCTTGAACGCCACTTCCAGCGCCATGTTCGTCATCAGGGTGCCAACGGCGCCCGCCACCTGGCCGGTCGACATGCGGTCGCGCACCATCAGGTAGAGCAGCTCGTCGCCGTTGTAGACCCGTCCGGTTGCATCGACCATGATCAGGCGGTCGGCGTCGCCGTCGAGCGCGATGCCGAGGTCGGCCTTGTTCTCGACCACGGCGGCGGACAGCGCTTTGGGCGCGGTGGCGCCAAAGCCGGCGTTGATGTTGAAGCCGTCCGGCGAGGCGCCGATCGAGATCACTTCGGCGCCCAGCTCATGGAACACGTGCGGGGCGATGTTGTAGGCGGCGCCGTGGGCGCTGTCGACGACGATCTTCATGCCGCGCAGGTCGAGTTCGTTCGGGAAGGTGCTCTTGCAAAATTCGATGTAGCGCCCTTGCGCGTCGCGCAGGCGAGTGGCGCGGCCGAGCTTGTCCGAGGACACGCAGGCCATCGGCTGGTCGAGTCCTTCTTCGATTTCCAGTTCGACGCTGTCGGGCAGCTTGGTGCCGTGCGCCGAGAAGAACTTGATGCCGTTGTCCTGGAAAGGATTGTGCGAGGCCGAGATCACGACGCCGGCCTGCAGGCGCAGCGCGCGCGTCAGGTAGGCGATCGCCGGGGTCGGCATCGGGCCGGCCAGCATGACGTCGACGCCGGCGGCGGAAAAGCCCGCCTCGAGCGCCGCTTCGAGCATGTAGCCGGAAATGCGGGTGTCCTTGCCGATCAACACCGTCGGACGGGTGGCCGTGACGTTGCCCTTGGCCAGCACCATGCCGGCTGCATAGCCGAGGCGCATGACGAAGTCAGGCGTGATGGGTGCGACGCCGACTTGACCACGAATACCATCCGTACCGAAATATTTGCGTGCCATGCTTCTTCTCTTTTTGTAAATTGATTCTGTGGTTAACCAAGGGTGGCCGCGCGCCAGACTTTCAGCGCGTCGACCGTCTCTGCTACATCATGTACCCGCACAATTTTAGCGCCATGCGCGACCGCAGCCAACGCGCCTGCGATGCTGCCAGGCAAGCGTTCTTCGACTGGACGCCCGGTGACGGCCCCGATCATCGACTTGCGCGACAGGCCGATCAGGACCGGCAGGCCGAGTTCGGCTTCGATTTGGCTGCTGGCGCGCAGCAAGGCGTAATTGTGTTCGACCGTCTTGCCAAATCCCAGTCCCGGATCGAGGCAAATGCGTTCGCGTTCGATGCCTGCCGCCAGCAAGGCTTCGACCCGCTCGCGCAGGAAATCGGTGACTTCGCGCACCACGTCGTTATAGACGGGCTGCGCCTGCATGTCTTGCGGCGTGCCCTGCATGTGCATGATGCACAGGCCGCAGTCGCTGTCCTTCACGGCTTCAATGGCGCCGGGCGCACGGAAACCGTTGATGTCGTTGATCATGTCCGCGCCGGCGATGATCGCTTCGCGCATGACCTGCGGCTTGCAGGTGTCGACCGACAGCGCCGTCCCCAGGCCCTGCAGGGCATACACGGCCGGCATCACGCGCCGTAGTTCTTCCTCGACGGGAACGCTGGGCGACCCTGGGCGGGTCGATTCGCCGCCGATGTCGACCAGGTCGGCGCCGTCAAGCACCATTGCTTCGGCTTTCGAGATCGCAAACTCGAGCGTGCCATAGCGCCCGCCGTCCGAAAACGAATCGGGCGTGACGTTCAGGATGCCCATGACCAGCGGTCGTTGTTCCAGCCTGAAGCTGAAACGGCCGCATTGCAGCAAGTTGCGCATAAACAAAAAGTGAGAAAGATCGAAAGAGTCACGCGATCGCAAGCAGCCTCGTTAACGAGCAAAAGACATCCGACCGGATGCCTTTTGCTGGAGAGGTGCTAAGCGATCAAACGCGTGGGCAGGTCAGGCCGCGATGAGGCTGCGATCAGGCCGGTGCCGGCGCGTTGGTGGCAACGCCGCCCGAACCGCTGTCGCCAGGCGGATTACGCTTGGTGAGGATGCCGGCCTTCGGCGGATGTGGCTCACGCCCCGCCATGATGTCGTTGATCTGCTCGGCATCGATGGTTTCCCATTCGAGCAAGGCCTTGGTCATCATTTCGACCTTGTCGCGGTTCTCTTCCAACAGGCGGCGCGACAGTGCGTACTGCGTGTCGAGGATGGCGCGAATTTCCGCGTCGACCTTTTGCTGGGTCGCTTCCGAGATGGTCTTGGTGGCGCCGCCGAAGAAGCCTTCATTCTCGCTGTCTTCGTAGACCATCACGCCCATGCTCTCGGACATGCCGAAGCGGGTCACCATCGAACGGGCCAGCTTGGTGGCACGCGAGAAGTCGTTCGAGGCGCCGGTCGACATCTGGCCGACGAAGATCTCTTCGGCGATACGGCCGCCGAACAGAATCGAAATTTCTTCCAGCATCTTGTCCTTGTAACCGGACAGGGCGTCGTGCTCAGGCAGCTGCCAGGTCAGGCCGAGCGCAAAACCGCGCGGCATGATAGTGACCTTGTGCACCGGATCGGCCTTTGGCAGCAGCTTGGCGATGACCGCGTGGCCCGACTCGTGGTAAGCCGTGTTGCGGCGCTCTTCCTCGCGCATGACCATCGACTTGCGCTCCGGACCCATGTAGATCTTGTCTTTCGCGTCCTCGAAGTCGTGCATCTCGACCAGGCGCTTGTTGCGGCGCGCGGCAAACAGGGCTGCTTCGTTGACCAGGTTGGCCAGGTCAGCGCCCGAGAAGCCAGGCGTGCCGCGGGCCAGGATATCGGCCTTGACGTCGGCGCCGATCGGCACCTTGCGCATGTGCACATTCAGGATCTGTTCGCGGCCGCGGATGTCCGGCAAGCCCACCATCACCTGGCGGTCGAAACGGCCCGGACGCAGCAGCGCTTTATCGAGCACGTCGGCGCGGTTGGTAGCGGCGACCACGATCACGCCGGAAGTCGCTTCGAAGCCGTCCATCTCGACCAGCAGCTGGTTCAGCGTCTGTTCGCGTTCGTCGTTGCCGCCGCCCATGCCGGCGCCGCGGTGACGGCCGACAGCGTCGATCTCGTCGATGAAGATGATGCAAGGCGAATGCTTTTTCGCGTTCTCGAACATGTCGCGGACACGGGATGCACCCACGCCGACAAACATCTCGACGAAGTCGGAACCGGAGATCGAGAAGAACGGCACTTTCGCTTCGCCGGCAATGGCGCGCGCCAGCAGGGTTTTACCGGTACCCGGAGGGCCCACCATCAGCACGCCGCGCGGGATACGGCCGCCCAGCTTCTGGAACTTGGTCGGGTCTTTCAGGAAGTCGACGATTTCGCTGACTTCCTCTTTCGCTTCGTCGCAACCGGCGACGTCGGCGAAGGTGACGCTGTTGTTGGTTTCATCGAGCATGCGTGCCTTCGACTTGCCGAAGGAGAAGGCGCCGCCCTTGCCGCCGCCCTGCATCTGGCGCATGAAGAAGACCCAGACGCCGATCAGGAGAAGCATCGGGAACCAGGAGATGAATACTTGCTGCAGGAACGAAGGCTCTTCCGGCGGCTTCACGTCGAAGCGCACGCCGTTTTCACGCAGGTCGCCGATCAGGCCGCGGTCGAGCATGGTGGCGGTGGAGCGCACCTTGCTGTCGTCAGTACGGGTGGCGGTGATGTTCGCCCCTTCGATCACGACGTCCTTGACGCGGCGCGCTTTCACGTCGTCGAGCAGCTCGGAATAAGCGATGGTCTTGCTGCCACCGGCAGGGCTATGGTTGTCGAACTGCTTGAACAGCATGAACAACAGCAGTGCGACTACCACCCAGATGGCAGATTTGGAAAACATATTATTCACGAAAACTCCTCCGATGCGACTCGCACCAATACCATTGAGATTGCCGGCTTCACCCGCGATTTTACTCGGGATTTACTTAAAACGCGCAGCCGTGCTACGCACAGGCCGACATGATGCCATATTGCCACCCTTTCAGCCTCGACAAGCGCGCGAACGGGGTGCGTGGAGCCATGCGGCCGAGGACATCACGCGGTCCATGTGCGGCTGCGATCTCAAATATCAAGGGCTGTATCGTTCCGCGACCCCGATTTATACTCCACCGGATTCTTCAGACCTCGCCCGAGCAGGAAAATTTCCGAGGATTTGTCGCGGCTCGCTTTTGGCTTGATCTGCTTGACGGTTTTGAACTCGGTGCGGAACCTCTCCACCATCTGCGTAAAGCCCATGTCCTTGAAACACTTCACCAACAATGCGCCACCGGGTTTCAGATGCATTTGAGAAAACTCAATCGCGAGATCGATCAAATGTTCCATCCGCGCAGCGTCGGCCGTAGGAATCCCCGACAGATTGGGCGCCATGTCCGACAGCACCAGGTCGGTCTTGCGGCCTTCGAGCACGAGGGCTAGTTGGTCCAATACAACATCTTCGCGGAAATCGCCCTGGATGAAGTGGACGTCGGCGATCGTTTCCATGGGCAGGATATCGAGGCCGATGATGGTGCCGGTAATACCCCCGCCCTCTTTACCCGAGAGCTTGCGCCGGGTGTACTGGGCCCAGCTGCCGGGCGTGCAGCCCAGGTCGACAATAACCTGTCCCGGCTTGATGAGTTTTTCCGCTTCGTCGATTTCTTTCAGCTTGTAGGCAGCCCGGGCGCGGAACCCGTCTTTTTGTGCCTGCTTCACGTACGGGTCGTTAATATGGTCGTGTAACCAGTTTTGGTTGGATTTGTTCTTGGCCATTCGCGTAGAATACTGCTTTTATAGGTACATCAAAAAAATTATTATGCTTACACTTACACCCGGCGAACGTAGCGCCCTGCGTGCGGAAGCCCATGGCCTGAAGCCTGTGGTCATGATCGGCGAATCGGGCCTGACCGAATCGGTCATGAAGGAAATCGCCGCCAGCCTCGATGCGCACGGCCTGATCAAGGTCCGCGTCTTCGGCGACGACCGCGAAGCGCGTGTCGCCATGTACGAACAGGTCTGCGGCGACCTCGATGCGGCGCCCGTCCAGCACATCGGCAAACTGCTGGTCCTTTACCGCCCGAAAGTGGAAACGGTCAAGGAACGCAGCAGCAAGGCCGGCAAGGGCATGCGCGAAGTCACCATCGTCAAGGCCAGCGCCAGCGGCACCAAGAAGCCGAGCGTCACCAAGGTCATGATCAAGGGGAATGAACGCGTGACTGCCGGCGGCAACATCAAGCGCGCCAAACCGCGCCAAGCCAGCACCAAGAAGAATGCACTGAACAAGTGATCAAGAAACCGGAGAGTTCTCCGGTTTTTTTTCGCCCGCGCGCTTAGGCGGATGGAATTTAGCGGGACTTTACCACCAACACGGCCGCCAGCACGCCTTCAATCAGGTGAAACAGCTGCGAGACGCCATGCAGCACGGCGAACTGAGTCCACAGCGGCGAGGAACGCACACCGCCCGGCCCCGCCGCTTCACGCAGCGACGCCATCGCCGGCTGCAGGCCGACGAACATCACCAGTGCGCAGGCCAGCATGGCCAGCACCAGCAGGTTCAGGTAGCGCCGGCGCCCTCTTTCCAGGTCCGGCGACACCTGCACCAGCACCAGCATCAGCGCCGCACAAATAATACTGATCCAGGCCAGTCGGCGCAGAAAAGCGCCGACGATGTCGCCCGCCAGCGGCCCGCTCACGATGCCGAACACCGCGGGCGCGGCAATATAGCCGAGCACCCACAGCGCGCCCGCCCAGAAGGCCGCCACCAGGACGCGCGCCGCAGGCAGCCTGCCGGCCAGCAGCCGCATCAGATGTAGCGCACTTCGAGGATTTCGTATTCGCGCGGGCCGGACGGCGCCTGCACTTCGACCACGTCGCCGGCGTACTTGCCGATCAGGGCGCGCGCGATCGGCGAGGTCACCGAGACCTTGGAGAGCTTCAGGTCGGCTTCATCGAGGCCGACGATCTGGTAGCTGACCTTCTGGCCGGAGTCCAGGTCTTCCAGGTCGACGGTCGAGGCGAAGACGACGCGGCCTTCGGCATCCAGGGTGGCCGGATCGATGATCTGGGCGGTACTGAGTTTGCTTTCGAGTTCGGCGATGCGGCCTTCGACGAAGGCCTGGCGTTCCTTGGCCGCGTCGTATTCCGCGTTTTCCGACAGGTCGCCATGCGAGCGCGCTTCGGAGATCGCCTCGATGACGCTGCGGCGTTCCTTGGTCTTAAGCTGGTGCAGCTCGGTCTTGAGGAGTTCGGCGCCGTATTTGGTCAGTGGGACGGTAGTCGTGTTCATCTGTCTCTGCTTGTCGAATTCATGGACGCACCAAGCGAAAACCACAGAGGCGCACGGACAAGCCGCGCGAGCTCTGTGGTTTCACGGGTGCTACTTGGTGCCTAGTTTAAGGTTTTATGCAGACCTTGTAAATCATA
The DNA here is from genome assembly GCF_059134155.1 of Massilia sp. FBCC-B171. Classification (NCBI taxonomy): domain Bacteria; kingdom Pseudomonadati; phylum Pseudomonadota; class Betaproteobacteria; order Burkholderiales; family Oxalobacteraceae; genus Massilia; species Massilia sp. FBCC-B171. Next base: position 3,432,972 of record NZ_CP101443.1, read on the forward strand.
GACCCGAATTGCATCGAGATGGCGCATGCCCTGGATTGCTGCTTCGGCACCGGCAATGGTCGTGTAGGTCACCACGCGCGCCAGCAGCGCCGAGGTACGGATGGTGCGCGAGTCGACGATGGCACTGCGCTTTTCCTCGACCGTGTTGATGACCAGCTCGATCTCGTGGTTCTTGATCATGTCCACGACGTGCGGACGGCCCTCGATCACCTTGTTCACGGCCAGCACCGGCAGGCCGGCGGCGGCGATCACCGCGGCCGTGCCCTTGGTGGCAGCCAGCGTGAAGCCCATCGCCACCAGGTCGCGCGCCACCTGCACCGCACGCGGCTTGTCGGAACCTTTAACCGACAGGAAGACGCGGCCCGAGGTCGGCAGCTTGATGCCGGCGCCGATCTGCGACTTGATGAAGGCTTCGCCGAAGGTCTCGCCCACGCCCATCACTTCGCCGGTCGACTTCATTTCCGGTCCCAGGATGGTGTCCACGCCCGGGAATTTCACGAACGGGAAGACGGCTTCCTTGACGCTGTAGAACGGCGGCGTGATCTCTTTCGTGATGCCTTGCGAGGCCAGGCTCTGGCCGACCATGCAGCGCGCGGCTACCTTGGCCAGCTGGATGCCGGTCGCTTTCGAGACGAAGGGCACGGTGCGCGAAGCGCGCGGGTTCACTTCCAGCACGAACACGGTGTCGACCGTCTTGCCGTCGACTTCGCTCTGCTGGATCGCGAACTGGACGTTCATCAGGCCGACCACATTCAGGCCCTTGGCCATCAGCGCGGTCTGGCGCTTGAGTTCATCGATCGTCTCTTGCGTGAGCGAGTAAGGCGGCAGCGAGCAGGCCGAATCGCCCGAGTGCACGCCAGCCTGTTCGATGTGCTCCATCACGCCGCCGATGAAGGTGGTTTCGCCGTCCGAGATGCAATCCACGTCCACTTCGATCGCGTCGTTCAGGAAGCGGTCCAGCAGCACCGGCGAATCGTGCGAGACCTTAACCGCTTCGCGCATGTAGCGCTCGAGGTCGCGCTGCTCGTGGACGATTTCCATCGCGCGGCCACCGAGCACGTACGATGGACGCACAACCAGCGGATAACCGATTTCCTGGGCCAGCGCCAGGGCTTCCGGTTCGGTACGCGCGGTGCGGTTCGGCGGCTGGCGCAGGCCCAGGTCCTGCAGCAGCTTCTGGAAGCGCTCGCGATCTTCGGCCGCATCGATCATGTCGGGCGAGGTGCCGACGATCGGCACGCCGTTCGCCTCGAGGTCCAGCGCGAGCTTGAGCGGCGTCTGGCCGCCGTACTGGACGATCACGCCGACCGGCTTTTCCAGGTCGACGATTTCCAGCACGTCTTCGAGCGTCAGCGATTCGAAGTACAGGCGGTCCGAGGTATCGTAGTCGGTCGAGACGGTCTCGGGATTGCAGTTGACCATGATGGTCTCGTAGCCGTCTTCGCGCATCGCCAACGCTGCATGGACGCAGCAGTAGTCGAACTCGATGCCCTGGCCGATGCGGTTCGGACCGCCGCCCAGCACCATGATCTTCTTCTTGTCGGTCGGCGCCGCTTCGCATTCCTCGTCATAGGTCGAGTACATGTAGGCGGTGTCGGTCGAAAATTCGGCGGCGCAGGTGTCGACGCGCTTGTAGACCGGACGGATGCCCAGGCCGTGGCGGTACTTGCGCACCTCGGCTTGCGTGGTGTGCATCAGGAAGGCCATGCGGGCGTCCGAGAAGCCCTTCTGCTTCAACTTGTACAGCGTCGGCTTGTCGAGCGATTCCAGGGTCTGGTTGTCCAGCCACAGTTCGATGTCGACGATTTCCTTGATCTGGATAAGGAACCACGGGTCGATCTTGGTCAGCTGGTGCACTTCTTCCAGCGTGAAGCCCTGGGCGAACGCGTCGCCCACGTACCAGATGCGTTCCGGGCCAGGCTCGCCCAGCTCTTCCTCGATGACTTCGCGGTCGCGCGTCATCTCGTTCAGGCCGTCCACGCCCACTTCCAGGCCGCGCAGGGCTTTCTGGAAGGATTCCTGGAAGGTGCGGCCCATGGCCATGACTTCGCCGACCGATTTCATCTGGGTCGTCAGGTGCTTGTCGGCCGCCGGGAATTTTTCGAAGGCGAAGCGCGGGATCTTGACGACGACGTAGTCGATCGACGGTTCGAACGACGCCGGGGTAGCGCCGCCGGTGATCTCGTTGCGCAGTTCGTCGAGCGTGAAGCCGACCGCCAGCTTGGCCGCCACTTTCGCGATCGGGAAGCCGGTCGCTTTCGAGGCCAGTGCGGACGAACGCGACACGCGCGGGTTCATCTCGATGACGATCATGCGCCCGTCCTGCGGGTTGATCGCGAACTGCACGTTCGAGCCGCCGGTGTCCACGCCGATTTCGCGCAGCACCGCGATCGACGCGTTGCGCATGATCTGGTATTCCTTGTCGGTCAGCGTCTGCGCCGGCGCGACCGTGATCGAGTCGCCGGTGTGCACGCCCATCGGGTCGAGGTTTTCGATCGAGCAGATGATGATGCAGTTGTCGGCCTTGTCGCGCACGACTTCCATCTCGTACTCTTTCCAGCCCAGCAGCGACTCTTCGATCAAGAGCTCGGAGGTCGGCGAGGCTTCCAGGCCGCGCTTGCAGATGGTCTCGAATTCTTCTTCGTTGTAGGCGATGCCGCCGCCCGAGCCGCCCATCGTGAACGATGGACGAATGATGGTCGGGAAGCCCAGCTCGCGCTGCACGGTGCGTGCTTCGTCCAGCGTATGCGCCACGCCCGAACGCGCTGAGCCGAGGCCGATCTTGGTCATCGCCTGCTTGAACTTCGAGCGGTCTTCGGCCTTGTCGATCGCTTCCGGCGAGGCGCCGATCAGTTCGACATTGTATTTTTCCAGCACGCCGTGGTGGTGCAGGTCGAGCGCGCAGTTCAGCGCCGTCTGGCCGCCCATGGTCGGCAGGATGGCGTCGGGACGCTCCTTGTCGATGATGCTTTCGACGACCTTCCAGGTGATCGGCTCGATATAGGTCACGTCGGCCATTTCCGGGTCGGTCATGATCGTCGCCGGATTGCTGTTCACGAGGATGACTTTATAGCCTTCGTCGCGCAGGGCCTTGCAGGCCTGGGCGCCGGAGTAGTCGAATTCGGCCGCCTGGCCGATGATGATCGGACCCGCGCCGATGATCAGGATGCTTTTAATATCACTGCGTTTTGGCATGTTATTTCTTCTCCGCGGCTTGCATCAGGGCGATGAAGCGGTCAAACAGATAGGCGACGTCGGTCGGGCCGGGCGAGGCTTCCGGGTGGCCCTGGAAGCAGAAGGCCGGCTTGTCGGTGCGGGCAAAGCCCTGCAGCGAACCGTCGAACAGCGAGACGTGGGTGACGCGGCAGTTGGCCGGCAGCGTTTCAGGGTCGACTGCGAAACCGTGGTTCTGCGAGGTGATCAAGACCTTCTTCGAATCGAGGTCCTGCACCGGGTGGTTCGCACCGTGGTGGCCGAACTTCATCTTCATCGTCTTCGCGCCGGAAGCGAGCGCCATGATCTGGTGGCCGAGGCAGATGCCGAAGGTCGGAATACCCTTTTCGATCAGCTCTGCGGTCGCCTTGATCGCGTAATCGCATGGCTCAGGATCACCCGGCCCGTTGGCCAGGAAGATACCGTCGGGGTTCAGGGCCATCGCATCGGCCGCGGTCGATTGCGCCGGCAGCACCGTGACCTTGCAGCCGCGTTCGGCCAGCATGCGCAGGATGTTGCGCTTGACGCCGTAGTCAAAAGCGACGACGTGGTATTGCGGGTTTTCCTGCTTGCCGAAGCCGCTGCCGAGTTTCCACTCGGTTTCGGTGAACTCGTAGCGTTCTTTCACCGAGACGACCTTGGCCAGGTCCATGCCGGCAAGGCCAGGGAAGGAGCGAGCGAGCTCCAGCGCCTGCGCCTCGTTCGGCTGGTTGCCCTGGGTGCCGGTGACGATGGCGCCGGCCTGGGCGCCCTTCTCGCGCAGCAGGCGGGTCAGCTTGCGGGTATCGATGTTCGAAATCGCGACGACGTTTTCCATCTTCAGGTAGTCGGCCAGCGATTGGGTGGAGCGGAAGTTCGATGCCAAGAGCGGCAGGTCGCGAATGATCAGGCCTGCGGCGTGGACTTTGCTCGCTTCGACGTCGGCGGCGTTGACGCCGTAGTTGCCGATATGCGGGTACGTCAGGGTGACGATCTGACGCGAATAGCTGGGGTCGGTGAGGATTTCCTGATAGCCCGTGATACTGGTGTTGAACACCACTTCACCGGTCGTGTGGCCGGCGGCACCAATGGACACACCTCGAAAAATCGTTCCGTCTGCGAGGGCCAGGATGGCCGGGACGGCAGGGCCAGAAAAAAATGGCGGCAAGGGTAACTCCCAATAAAGTTACCGTAGCGGCGCCACGTCAGACCGGCATCCAAAACCCGTGGTCGCGCGGAGCGTGCCAGAGGGTGGAGGTCGTATTTGAATGAGGAATGGAGGGTAGGCGCTACGGCAAGTAAGTGAATGGCTAAACCCCCAAATTATAGCGCGAATCGACCGCTTCGGCAATGTGCCGTCGGAAGGATTCGGGGCGAATTAGGGGATTTTACTTACCGTTGAGCTGGGAATTTCTGCGTTTCAATTGAATTGATGCGGGTAGCCAGGCAGGCCTGGCCACCCTCCTGCCGACTACTCAGGCCGTACCGACGAGTGCCGCGATGCCCGCCTTGGCGATCTGCGCATCCTCGGTCGACTTCACGCCCGACACGCCGACCGCGCCGATCACGTGGCCGTCGACGATCACCGGCACGCCGCCCTCTAGCATGCCGTGGATGGCGGGCGCCGACAGGAAGGACACGCGCCCGCCGTTGATCACGTCTTCATAGACCTTCGATTCGCGTCGGCCCAGCGCGGCGGTATTCGCCTTGGCCGGGGAAATATGGCTCGAGACGGGCGGCGCACCGTCCAGGCGCTGCAGCCACAGCAGGTGGCCGCCGTCGTCGACGATCGAGATCGTCACGGCCCAGTTGTTCGCCAGCGCTTCGGCTTCGGCCGCTGCAGCAATGATCTTCACGTCTTCCAGGGTCAGCATCGGTTTGGTCTTCATGGGTTCTCCGTTGGTTGTTATGGTTGTTGCTTGGCTTTCAACTTCGCTTTCAATTGCGGCATGACGGCCGCGGCGGCCTGCTCGCCGGCCAGGATCGCCAGGTTGCGGCCCTGAAAATCGGCGCTGCCCATCTTGCCGAGCGCCGGCGTGATGACGACATCGGCTTCTTTCAACTCGAAATGGTTCAGGCGCTGGCCCATGATGCTGAAGGTCTGCATCAAGACGTCGAGCGAGCTGACGGTGGCCTGGGTGTCGGCCTGGGTCGAGATGTTGACCGCGATGACGAAGTCCGCGCCCATCTTGTCGCGCGTGAATTTGACCGGCACCGGCGCCACCAGGCCGCCGTCGACATAGGTCTTGCCGCCGATTTTTACGGGCTGGAAGACGGACGGTACCGCCGAGGAAGCGCGCACGGCCATGCCGGTATTGCCCTTGTCGAACATGACAGCTTCTCCGGTCTTCAGGTCGGTGACCACCGCGCCGAAGCGCTTGGGCAGCTTTTCCATCGGCCGGTTGCCGACCGCCTTGTTGACGTAGTTCTGCAGCGCCTCGCCCTTGAGCAGGCCCGAGGAACTGGAGAACAGCGGCATGGCCCAGTCCGAGATCGTGGCCTCGTCCATGTCCATCGCAATTTTCTGCAGCGCAAAGCCCGTGTAGCCGGACGCATACAGGGCGCCGACCACGGAACCCGCGCTGGTGCCGACCACGATGTCGGCATGGATGCCCTGGGCTTCGAGCGCCTTGATCACGCCGATATGGGCGAAGCCGCGCGCGGCGCCGCCGCCGAGGGCCAGGCCGATCTTGATTTTTTTAGGCGGTGGCGGCGGCGCCTGGACCACGCTTGGTGCCGGTGGCGGCGGCGGGGTGCTGCCGCAGCTGGCCAGCAGCAAGGCGCCCAGGGCGATGAGGGAGAGACGTCGAGAGAGCATGTGCGGGTTCAAGGAGAGCAATTCCCGATTGTACCGCGCAATATGAGACAGTAGATGAGACGAGGCTTATGAGCTCGCCCGCGACCGCTGTGTAACGTGCTTACCCTGGCAACGAGGTATTCGGCAGCGAGGCCGTAAAGGTGCTCCCCTCCCCCGGCGTCGAGCTGATCTTGAGACGCCCGCCGTGGCGCAGCAGCACGTGCTTGACGATCGCCAGTCCCAGCCCGGTACCCTGGGTTTCACGCGAGCGGCTCTTGTCGACGCGGTAGAAGCGTTCGGTCAGGCGCGAGATGTGCTGGGGATCGATGCCGATGCCGCTGTCGGTCACCGCAAACTGCAAATCGTCGGCGCCGCGGTGCCAGCACAGCGAGATGGTCCCGCCCTGCGGCGAATAGCGCACCGCGTTCGATGCCAAGTTGGCAAAGGCGCTGCGCAGCTCTTCCATGCTGCCCATGATGTCGGGGCCGTCGATGTCGACCACGACCTCGTGCCGCCCGCCGGACAGCGCGCGCGCTTCGGCGGCGACCGATTCGATCAGGGCCGCCACGTCGACCCGTTCGCGCCTCAGCGGGAATTCGTCCGACTCCAGGCGCGACAGCGTCAGCATGTCTTCGATCAGGCGCTGCATGCGTTCGGCCTGTTCCGTCATCAGCTTCAGATGGGCAGTGCGGGTGCCCGCGTCGAGACCTGGATCGGACATCGCGATCTCGAGGAAGCCGACGATCACCGTCAGCGGCGTGCGCAGCTCGTGGGAAGCGTTGGCGATGAAGTCGCGCCGCATCGCCTCCACCCGCTCGGTGTCGGTGGCGTCGTGGGTGACCAGGATCTGGCGCCGGTTCTCGAAGGGGATGATGCGGCATTCGATCTTGCGGCCCCTGAAACTGAGCGTCAGCGGCTGCTCGTAGCGGCCCAGGATGATGTAGTCGATGAAGTCCGGGTGGCGCACCAGGTTGGTCACGCGCAGGCCCTTGTCGCGCTCGATGGTCAGGCCGAGGTGGCGCTCGGCCGCCGGGTTGCACCATTCCAGGAACAGCACGTCGTCCATGATGGCCACGCCTTCGGGCAGAAGGTGCATGGCCTGCCGGAAGCGCGCCAGCCATTCGGCCAGTTCCTTCTGGTTGCCCTCGTCCTCGCGGCGCATGCGGTACAGGCGCGCGAAGACGTCGGTCCAGGCGCCCCAGCCGTCGGGCAGGCGCCCGCTTTGCGGGTCGTTCAGCCACTCGCCCAGCTGGTGCAGGTAACTGAGCTGGACGAACAGGGCGACGATGGCGCCCAGCAGCACCAGCGACAGGCCGGCAATGGGCCCGGCCATCCACCAGACGAAGCCGCCGGCAACGAAGACGGTGGCCAGGCGCAGCAGCGCCGGCACCCAGAACAGCAGTTTGGGATTCATCGGACCCTAACCTGGTTTATTTTTCCGACAGCATATAGCCGACGCTGCGCACCGTGCGGATCAGCCCTTCGGCGCCGCGCAGGGCTTTCCTGAGGCGCAGCACATGGACGTCCACCGTGCGCTCTTCGATGACGGCATGGTCGCCCCACACCTTGTCGAGCAGCTGTGCGCGCGAGAACACGCGCTCGCGGTGCGCCAGCAGGAATTTGAGCAGCTTGTACTCGGCATTGCCGATATCGACGCCCTGCCCTTCGATCGTCACCGTGCAGCTGGCCGGATCGAGCACCACGGCGCCGGCGCGCAGCGGCGCCTCGGCCAGGTGCGGGCTCTTGCGGCGCAGGAGCGCACGCGAACGCGCCAGCAGTTCGCGCGGCGAGAACGGTTTCGTCACGTAATCGTCGGCGCCCGTGTTCAGGCCGGCGAGCTTGTCTTCTTCCATGCTCTTGGCCGTCAACATGATCACCGGGATGTCCTGGAAATCGCGGTCGGCGCGCAGCCGCGCCAAGAGGCGCAGGCCGCTCTGGTCGGGCAGCATCCAGTCGAGCAGCAGCAGGTCGGGTTTACCGTGGCGGATGCTGTCCCAGGCCGCGCTGGTGGTCCCGACCGAGGAGATCGCCCAGCCGGCTTCGCGCAGCGAGTAGCTCACCAGCTCGACGATCGCCGGCTCGTCCTCGACCAGCAGTACGCTCGTGTTGTGCATCGACTCAGCCTTCCTGAGCCACGGGCTTGCTGTGGCGGATATCGCGCCCTTCAACCACATAGATCACGTATTCGGCGATGTTCTTGGCATGGTCGCCGATGCGCTCGATGGCTTTCGCCACCCACAGCGTGTCGAGCGCCGAAGAAATCGTGCGCGGGTCTTCCATCATGAAGGTGATCAGGTTGCGCAGGATGGTGCGGAACTCGTGGTCGATGATTTCGTCGCCCGCGATGATCTGCATCGCCTGCTTGCCGTCCAGGCGCGCAAAGGCGTCGAGCGCGTCGTGCAGCAGGTCGGAGGTGTTCTTGCCGATGGCGCGGATCATGTCGTAATGGGCGAAGCTGGTCGCGCCGCGCTCGTGCAGGCTTTTCGATGTGCGCGCGATCTTGCTCGACTCGTCGCCGATGCGCTCGAGGTCGGTGATGACCTTGATCGTGGCCATGATGGTGCGCAGGTCGTTGGCGGCCGGCTGGCGCTTGACGATCAAATGGCTGCACGCGTCGTCGAGCTGCACTTCGAGCTGGTTGACGGCATGGTCGTCCGCCATCACCTTGTCCGCTTCGGCGATGTCGCCCACGCGGAAGCAGTTCAGGGCCTGCTCGAACTGCGTTTCCACCATGCCGCCCATCAGCAGGACCTTGGAGCGGATTGCTTCCAGTTCCTGGTCATACTGTTTTGAGGAATGCTCGCCAATCATAAACTGCTCCCTAGTTTTCTTGATATCGTCTCTGGACTCACTTAACCGAAACGGCCAGTGATGTAGTCTTGTGTTTCCTTGCGTGCCGGCTTCATGAACAGTTGATCCGTCTCGCCAAATTCCACCAGCTCACCCAGGTACATGTAGGCAGTGTAATCGGAGCAGCGCGCCGCCTGTTGCATGTTGTGGGTCACGATCGTGATCGTGTAATCCTCTTTCAGTTCGCTGATCAGCTCTTCGATTTTTGCCGTCGAGATCGGGTCCAGCGCCGAGGTCGGCTCGTCGAGCAGCAGCACGTCGGGTTTCACCGCCACGCCGCGCGCGATGCACAGGCGCTGCTGCTGGCCGCCCGACAGCGACAGCCCGCTTTTATTGAGCTTGTCCTTGGCTTCTTCCCACAGCGCCGCCTTTTTCAGGGCCCATTCGACGCGCTCATCCATCTCGCCTTTCGACAGGTTTTCATACAGGCGCACGCCGAAGGCGATGTTGTCGTAGATCGACATCGGGAACGGGGTCGGCTTCTGGAACACCATGCCGATTTTCGCGCGCAGCATGTTCACGTCGACACCAGGCTCGAGGATATTCCGGCCGCGGTACATGATCGAGCCTTCCGCGCGCTGGCCCGGGTACAGGTCGTACATCCGGTTCAGGGTGCGCAGCAGGGTCGACTTGCCGCAGCCCGACGGGCCGATGAAGGCCGTCACCTTCTTCTCGTGGATGTCGAGCGAAACGTTCTTCAGGCTCTGCGTCTTGCCGTAGAAGAAATCCAGGCCGGAGATCTCGATCGTCTTCGCCTTCGCTTCGTTCGCCGCCGGGATCTGGGTTGCCATAGCTTGAGTCATAGTTGTCAGGATAAATTAACGTGGAGTCTTCTGGGTGAAGACGGTACGCGACAGGATGTTCAGGAACAGCACGGTGAAGGTCACCAGCAATGCGCCACCCCAGGCCAGCGAGCGCCAGTCGTCGTACGGGCTCATCGCGAACTTGTAGATCACCGACGGCAGGTTGGCCAGCGGTGCATTCATGTCGGTGCTGAAGAACTGGTTGTCGAGCGCAGTGAACAGGAGCGGCGCGGTCTCGCCCGAAATGCGGGCCAGGGCCAGCAGCACGCCGGTGACGATGCCTGCCTTCACTGCCCGCAAACGCACCAGGGTCGCCACCTTCCAGCGCGGCGCGCCCAGGGCAAAGGCTGCCTCCAGCAAGCTGTTCGGCACCAGGCGCAGCATGTTGTCGGTGGTGCGCACGACCACCGGCACGGCGATCAGGGTCAGCGCGATGGTGCCGGCATAGCCCGAGAAGTGCTGGACCTTGGCCACATACAGCGCGTAGACGAACAGGCCGATCACGATCGACGGCGCCGAGAGCATGATGTCGGTCACGAAGCGCGTGATCTGGCCGAAGCGGTTGGTGTCGCCGTATTCGGCCAGGTAGATGCCGGCCAGGATGCCGATCGGCGTGCTGACCAGGGTCGACAGGCCCACCATCATCAGGCTGCCGACGATGGCGTTGCGCAAACCACCGCCCTCGCCGCCCGGCGCCGGCGTGTCGCCGGTAAAGAGCGAACCGGACAGTGCACCAAAACCATTCACCAGCAGGGTCCACAGGATCCAGGCCAGGAAGGCCAGGCCGATGCCCATCGCGATGACGGAGAGCAGGATGCCGATGCGGTGCGCCAGCAGGCGCTTGCGGTAGACAGGATTTTTAACGTTCATTTCGTGCCTTCCTTGCGGGACATGCCCGCCAACATCAGTTTCGCAGCCGACAGCACGACGAAGGTAATACCGAACAGGATCAGTGCCAGCGCGAACAGCGAGGACACATGCAGCGGCGAGGCCGCTTCTGCAAATTCGTTGGCCAGGGTCGAGGAAATCGAATTGCCCGGCATGAAGAGCGAGGGCGAGAGCTTGTGGGCGTTACCGATGACGAAGGTCACCGCCATCGTTTCGCCCAGCGCGCGGCCCAGGCCCAGCATCACGCCGCCGACCACGCCGTTGCGGGTATAAGGCAGCACCACCTTGCGCACCACTTCCCACTTGGTGCAGCCCAGGCCGTAGGCCGACTCTTTCAGCACCGCCGGGACGATCTCGAACACGTCGCGCATCACCGAGGAAATGAACGGGATGATCATCACGGCCAGGATCAGGCCGGCGGTCAGGATGCCGATGCCCATGGTCGGGCCCTGGAACAGCTGGCCGATGACGGGCAGCTGGCCGACCGTCTCTTTCAGGAAGGGCTGGACGTGGTCGGCGAACAGCGGCGCGAACACGAACAGGCCCCACATGCCGTAGATGATCGAGGGCACGCCGGCCAGCAGCTCGACCGCGGTGCCCATCGGGCGGCGCAGCCAGGCCGGGCAGATTTCGGTGAGGAAGAGCGCGATGCCGAAGCTGATCGGGAAAGCGACCAGCAGCGCGATCAGCGACGTGGCCAGCGTGCCCCAGATCGCGATCAGGGCGCCGAACTTGTCGTCGACCGGATCCCACTCGACGGTGGTGATGAAACCGGGGCCGAATTCCTTGAAGGCGGGCGCCGCGCCATAGGCCAGCGAGACGATGATGCCGACCAGGGCGATGAGCACGCTGGCGGCGAACAGCAGGGTGATTTTATGGAAGAGGAAGTCCTGGATGCGCTGGTTGCGCATCGTTTTACGCAGGGCGGCGTATTGCAGGTCGACGGCGCCGTCGGTTGCTGCCGGCTTGTCGATGGCGACGGAAGGATGTGCGCTCATGTAGTGTTCTTATCGAGTGTGCTGCGGGGAGAGCCGCCGCGATGGAGTGCGCGGCGGCGTCCGTTGATCCTTACCAGATCGCCTTGCCGCCGGCGTCTTTCACGTTCGCTTTCCAGGCGTCCTGCACCAGCTTGGTGACGGCGTCGGGCATCGGCACGTAGTCCAGCTCGGCCGCGGCGGCGTCGCCGTTCTTATAGGCCCAGTCGAAGAACTTCAGCACTTCCTTGCCCTTTGCGGCATCGGCCTGGGCCTTGTGCACCAGGATGTAGGAAGCGCCCGTGATTGGCCAGCTGCCCTTGCCCGCCTGGTCGGTCAGCACCACGGCGAAACCCGGCGCCTTGGCCCAGTCGGCGCTGGCGGCGGCCGCCTTGAAGGCCTCGTCGTCCGGCTGCAGCCAGGCGCCGTCGCGGTTCTGCAGCTGGGTGTGCGCCATGCGGTTTTTCTTGGCGTAGGCCCATTCCACGTAGCCGATGCCGCCCTTGATGCGCTGCACATTGGCGGCCACCCCTTCGTTGCCCTTGCCGCCCACGCCGGTCGCCCATTTCACGGCGGTACCGGCGCCGACCTTCAGCTTCCAGTCCGGGTTGGTCTTCGACAGGTAGTCGGTGAACAGGAAGGTGGTGCCCGAGCTGTCGGCGCGGTGCACGACGGTGATGTCGTCGGCAGGCAGCTTCACGCCCGGGTTCAGGGCCGCGATCGGCTGGGCGTTCCACTTGGTGATCTTGCCCAGGAAAATATCGGCCAGTACGGCGCCGGTCAGCTTGACCTGGCCCGGCGTCACGCCCGGCAGGTTGATGACCGGAACCACGCCGCCCATCACGGCCGGGAACTGGAACAAGCCGGCGGCCGTCAATTCATTGGCAGGCAGCGGCATGTCCGATGCGCCGAAGTCGACCGTTTTGGCCTTGATCTGCTTGATGCCGGCGCCCGAGCCGACCGACTGGTAGTTCAGGCCATTGCCGCTGGCGGTCTTGTACATGGCCGCCCACTTGGCGTAGATCGGATACGGGAAGGTGGCGCCGGCGCCGGTGATGTTCACGGCCTGGACGGCGGTGGAGGCAAAAGCGGTGGCGGCAAGTGCGATCGAGACGAGCAAGGGCTTCATACGCATATCAGTTTCCTTTTAGTAAGAGCGCAGACTGCGCCCTGGTATTGCTGCGCAGTCTAGCGGCCGAATATGACAAGTTGATGACATCGCAAACCCCGCCTGTCATCGAATCGATGACACGGGCATTGTCCATGTCATCGATTCGATGACATGCGGGGCGTGGCTGTCATATTCGGTGTGACAAGCGATCCTGGCGCCCGTGCGCGATGCCTGGCGGTACCGGCGCAATAGTGCCGCGTTCCGGCGCGGGCCGTCACACGATTGATGCAGCTGGAATGAAGCGAGCTCAAGGCCAGAATAATACCGCCAGCATGGCCAGCATGGGCACGCCGAGGATCCATGCCGTACGCCAACGGCTGTTGCGGCGCAGCCGGGCCCTGCGCGCCGCCTCGACCTGGCGGTATTTTCTGCTGCGGCGCTCCCAATCCTCGAGCGAGGCGTAGCGCTTGCAGCGTTCGCTGTAGACCCCGGCGCCCAGCTTGGAGGCCACCTCGAACATCGCCTCGACCATCGCGCGCGAGGGATCGTGCGCTTCGCCCAGTCCGTACACGCTCAGGCTCAGCTTCTGGCGCGGGTCGGCCGTCAGCGCCACCACCCCGGCCGGGCTCGCGCCTCGGCCCCGTCCAGGCGGGCGCTGCAGGGCCGGGCATTGGGCGAGCGCCGCCATCCAGGCAGCCGCCGAAATCGGGCTGTCCTTGAAGCGGTCGAAGGCGATATAGACATGTCTACTCATGGGCGAGCCGGCTGGATTGGACCTGACCAGTGTAGAGCGATATTGTTATTGCGGCAACAGGCGGCGGAATGGCGCCGGATAACAAATGCCGCCGAAAATATAGGTACCCGGCACGCTTGTAAATACGCTGGCGGCTGCTATGCTCAAAGCGTAGTCATTGTAAGGAGGGGATGCTGAAGAGCGTTTGCAAGCTATGTGGAATATGTTTGTATTTGCTATTTTATCGGGCATGGTTGGCCTGATCGCCTATGAGATTTTCCAGGAGATCGGTGGCAGCTCTGAAGCCCTGCGCGACCACTATCACGAATAGTGCCCAACCCGGTTACGGGACCAGTGAAAAGCGGCGAGGCCCTTCGGGCGCTCGCCGCTTTGATGTTTACTAACGCAGGAAGCGCGATAAGGCAGTCATCGTGTTCAGTTCCATGTTCAGGAACTGCAGACCGACCTTGAATTCGCCATGACTGAGAATGCAGTACTGGGTGCGCGCCTTCGAATGGATGGGTACCAGCTTGCCCTCGACCAGCAAATCGAAGCGCATTTGCGCCGTCTGCCCGATTCCGACCGGCTGTGGCAGCGTCAGGCTGACGCCATTGGCGCTGATGTCGGTCGTGCGCCCCAGCACCGGGGCGCCGCCTTCGAGGGCCAGCATGGCCCGGGTCTTGAGGATCTTGCGTTGGGACTGCCTTTGTTCAGCGTGCACGGTATGCCAGGGTTGGTAAGTTCAAGTCGCAATTATATGCAAGATGGGCGAATCGTTCAGTCCAGCTCTCGCAACTTGGTAAACGCCTGGTCGATGCGCTCGACGCCGATGATGTTCATGCCTTCGATCTTCTGCTTGGGCATATTCCCCTTCGGGATCAGCGCGATCGAAAAGCCCAGCTTGGCCGCTTCCTTCAGGCGTTCCTGGCCGCGCGGCGCCGGGCGGATTTCGCCGGCCAGGCCGACTTCGCCAAAGACGACGAGCCCGCGCGGCAGCGCCTTGTTGCGCATCGACGAGTTAATCGCCAGGAGCACCGCCAGGTCGGCCGCCGGTTCGGCGATCTTCACGCCGCCGACCGCGTTGATGAAGACGTCCTGGTCGAAGGCTGCGATGCCCGCGTGACGGTGCAGCACCGCCAGCAGCATGGCCAGCCGGTTCTGCTCCAGGCCAACCGACAAGCGGCGCGCGTTCGGCAGGTGGCTGGCGTCGACCAGGGCCTGGATCTCGACCAGCAGCGGGCGCGTGCCTTCCTGGGTGACCATCACGCAGGAACCCGGCACCTGGCTGTCGTGCTGCGACAGGAACAGGGCCGAGGGATTCGACACGCCTTTCAGGCCCTTCTCCGTCATCGCGAACACGCCCAGCTCGTTCACGGCGCCGAAGCGGTTTTTAATGGCCCGCACCAGGCGGAAGCTCGACTGCGGGTCGCCCTCAAAATACAGCACGGTGTCGACGATGTGTTCCAGCACGCGGGGACCTGCCAGCGCGCCCTCTTTCGTCACGTGGCCGACCAGGATGATGGTCACGCCGGTCTGCTTGGCCACGCGCGTGAGCTGGGCCGCGCATTCGCGCACCTGCGAGACCGACCCCGGCGCCGCGGTAAGCGCATCGGAATACAGGGTCTGGATCGAGTCGATCACGGCTACTTCAGGCTTCAGGTCGGCCAGCGTGCCGAGAATGCGTTCGAGCTGGATCTCGGCCTGGAGTTTCAGGTCCTTTGCTTCGACCTGCAGGCGCCGTGCGCGCAGCGCGATCTGGGCGCCGGATTCCTCGCCGCTGACATATAAGGTAGAGCGCGTCGCGGCCAGGTTGGCCAGGGCCTGCAGCAGCAGGGTCGACTTGCCGATGCCGGGATCGCCGCCGATCAGGACCACGCCGCCCGCGACCAGGCCGCCGCCGAGCACGCGGTCGAACTCCTCGATGCCGGTGCCGAAGCGCGGCACGTCGACCGCCTCGATGTCCGCCAACGACAGCACCGGCGCGGTCTGGGCCAGCGCCTTGTAGTTCACCGTCTGCGACATGCGGTTCACGCCCGCCGATTCCGGGACCGTCTCGACCATCGTGTTCCAGGCCTTGCAGTCGGCGCACTGGCCGGTCCAGCGGCTGCTGACGCTGCCGCACTCGCTGCAGACGAACTGGGTCTTTACCTTAGCCATGGGTTCCCAACCGTCCTTCCGTGACGCGCACGCGCGGGGCGAGTGCGCACATCAATTCATAACCGATCGTGCCCGATGCCGCCGCCACCTCGTCGATCGGCAAGCCGTCGCCCCATAGCGTGACCTGGCTGCCGATACGGGCGTTGGCGATCGGCGTCAGGTCGACCGTCATCATGTCCATCGAAACGCGCCCCACCACCGAGGTGCGCACGCCGTCGACGATCACCGGCGTGCCGTGCGGCGCGTGGCGCGGATAGCCGTCGGCATAGCCGCAGGCCACCACGCCCACCTGCATCCGGCCCGGGGCCTCGAAACGGCTGCCGTAGCCGACGGTGTCGCCCGCGACCAGGCTCTGGATCGCGATGATTTCGGAGGTGAGCGTCATGGTCGGGCGCAGGCCGTAGTCGTGCGCCGTGCGCCCGCCGCCGGGGGTGCCGCCATAAAGCATGATGCCGGGACGGACCCAGTCGTTGTGCAGCTCGGCCTGGAGCACCGCCTGGTGCAGCACGCCGCCCGAATTGGACAGGCTGCGCTCGCCCTCGAGCCCCTGGGCGCCGCCCACGAAGCGCTCGACCTGTTCGGCCACGCCCAGGCGCGGGTGTTCGAGTTCGTCGGCGTTCGCGAAGTGCGTCATGAGCGTGATGTTGCGGATGCCCTTGATGGCGCGCAGGCGCTTGTAGGCGGCCGCGTAGTCGTCCGGCTTGAAGCCGAGCCGGTTCATCCCGGTATTCATTTTCAGGTGGACGTCGATCGGGCGATAGAGCTGGGTGTACTCCAGCATCTTGATCTGCTCGAGGGAATGGACGGTGCTGTTGATATTGTGTTCGGCCAGCAGCGAGACGTCGCTGGCGTCGAAGATGCCTTCCAGGAGCAGGATCGGCTTGATCCAGCCCAGTTCGCGCAGGCGCAGCGCGTTTTCCGTTTCGATCAGCGCCAGGCCGTCGGCCAGCGCGAAGCCCTTCATGCCGCGTTCGAGCCCGTGGCCATAGGCGTTGGCCTTGACGACGGCCCAGACGCGGGCCTCGGGTGCGCAGGCGCGTGCACGCGCAAGGTTATGCTGCATCGAATCGAGATGGATGGTGGCGCAGAGCGGGCGTGGCATGTCTGGTGGCGAAAAAAGCGATTAGGCGAAGGGTTCTATTTTACTAGAGCACCCTGCTTCTTGCCCGTCCGTTTCTTTGGCATGCCGATCTTTCATGGTATAAAGCAACCCACTCTTGTTTTCTGACTCACTCGAATGAATCGTGGTTTCTATACCATCATGGCGGCGCAGTTTTTCTCGTCGCTGGCAGACAATGCGCTGCTGTTTGTAGCCATTGACGTGCTGGTGTCGATGAACGCTCCGGCGTCGCTGACGCCGCTGCTGAAACTTTCATTCGTCCTGTTCTACGTCCTGCTTGCCGCTTTCGTCGGCGCCTTCGCCGATGCGCTGCCCAAGGGCCGCGTCATGTTCATCGCCAACCTGATCAAGGTATTCGGCTGCGGCCTGATGTTCCTGACCGTGCACCCGCTGCTGGCCTATGCCGTCGTCGGCTTCGGCGCGGCCGTGTATTCGCCGGCCAAGTACGGCATCCTGACCGAACTGCTGCCGCCGGAAAAACTCGTCGCTGCGAATGGCTGGATCGAAGGCCTGACCGTGATGTCGATCATTTTCGGCACCGTCATGGGCGGCTACCTGGTCAGCACCAGCGGCTCGGCCCTGATCCTGGCCGTGGACTTCCCGCTGATCGACACCGGCATCGACACCACCAGCGAAGCGGCGATGGCCGTGGTGGTCGTGATCTACCTGCTGGCCACCCTGTTCAACCTTCGCATCCCGGAAACGGGCGCGCGCTACGAGCACCAGGAACGCAATCCCGCCAAGCTGATCGCGGATTTCGCCAACTGCTCGGCCACGCTCTGGAAAGACAAGCTGGGCCAGATTTCGCTGGCCGTGACCACGCTGTTCTGGGGCGCGGGCGCCACCTTGCAGCTGATCGTGCTGAAGTGGGCCGAACGTTCGCTCGGGATGCCGCTCGACAAAGCGACCAGCCTGATCGGCGTGGTTGCGATTGGCGTGGCGGTCGGCGCGGCGCTGGCGGCGCGCATCATCCCGCTGAGGAAGTCGCTCACCGTGATCCCGATGGGGATCTTCATGGGCCTGGTCGTGACGGCGATGGTGTTCGTCCATGACGTGATCGTCGCCTACCCGCTGCTGGCGCTGATCGGCTTCCTGTCGGGCTTCTTCGTGGTGCCGATGAATGCGCTGCTGCAGCACCGCGGCCACGTCCTGATGAGCGCGGGCCACTCGATCGCGGTACAGAACTTCAACGAGAACCTGTCGATCCTGACCATGCTCGCGCTGTACGCCATCATGATCACGCTGAACCTCGACCTGAACATCATCATCGTGCTGTTCGGCCTGTCGATCGCGGGGATTACCTTCCTGATCCTGCGCCTGCACCAGCGCAACCAGGCGCAGCACGATTCGCTGGCGCTGATCGGGGAACACAAGCATTGAGTGGTAAGGGCGGAAACTTCGCCCATGCAAATTATATTTGCATAAATAACAATATTACCAAACAATATTTTGCATATTGTCCTGGGCGCTTCTTGCTTCGGCGCGCTCGCGCCAGTCGTTCGGGACGATGAAGCCGCGCTCGACTTCTTCCACCAGCCCCGGCGTCACCCGCACCACGGCCACCAGCACCGGCGAGGCGTTCGTTTCGAACTGCGCCTCGAGCTCGGCGTGCAGCTGGGCGCGGTTCATCAGCCACTCGGCGTGCGCCGCCCGAAACGGCGCCAGCCACTGCAGCTTGGGCAGCACCAGGAAGGCGTCCGCACCGAGCGCATCGAGTTCGCCCAGCGCGCACCAGAAACCGCGGCAGTGGCCGGCCGTGATGCCGCTCATCGCCGGCCAGCTGCCGGCCGGGTAGAACAGCCAGCCCTTCACCAGCGCGCGCGCCAGCGTCACGGGCCGCGGCAGCAAAGGCTTGGCCGCCGGATGCGCGCCCAATTCGAGCTGGCGCCCGAAAATCTTGCGCATCTTCGCGCCCAGGCTGTCGGCCAGGTTGGGGCCCACCAGAGTATCGAACTCCTGCGCGAATTCCTGCCCGGCCTCGCCCTGCAATAAATAGAACTTGGTGGCGAATTCGATGTGCTCCAGCGCGTCCGGCCCGGCATCGAGCAGGAAGTCGAATTCGCCGACGGTGTCGTTGCGGTTGGCCCGGATCTGCAGGCCGTGGGCCACGAGGCGCCCCTGCTCCTGGAAATAAAAGGCCATCAGCTTTTCGGCATACAGGCCAAGGCGCGTGTAGACGCGCGGGCCGAGTGCGGCGTCGAGCGGCGCCGGATCATGGTCCAGGTCGCGCAGCCAGCGTTCGACTTCAGGCGTTACGGGCCCGGTGGAGGCGATGCGGCCCTGCCAGTGGGGCGCGCCGGCGTCAAGCAGGTCGGGCGAATCGAGCAGCCAGGCCAGCGCGCGCACCCGCGCGCGCCGCAGCATGCCCCAGCGGCGGTGGAAGGCTAGCTGGTAGCTGTCAAGATCGTCGCGCATCGATCGAACGGGCCCGGCACAGGTCGGCCCAGGCCAGCGCCTTGTCGCCGCCGCGGCGCAGCAGCTCGCCGGGATGCAGGGTCGCCACCAGCGGCACGCCGCCCAGCGCATGGGTGGCGCCGCGGGTGCCGGCCAGCGGCTCCTGCAGCGCTTTTCCGAGCAGGCCGTTGGCGGCGATCTGGCCCAGGGTCAGCACGAGGCCGGCGCCGGAGAGGGCCAGCTCGCGTTCGACGAAGGGACGGCAGGCCGCCGCTTCCTCCAGCGTCGGGGCGCGGTCGCCGCCATTGTTGGAGACCGGGCGGCACTTGACGAGATTGGTCACGTAGACGTCCTGCGCGCGGTGCAAGCCGACGGCGCCCAGCATGTTGTCCAGCAGCTGGCCAGCCTCGCCCGCCAGCGGCGTGCCCGCCGCTTCGTCCGCCACACTGGTCGCGCCGGCCGTCACCATCCAGCGCGCCGCCTGGGGGCCGACGCCGTACACGGGCTTGCGGCCGGTGCAGTCGCCGCAGCGCTTGCAGCGCGCAATCGCGCTGCGCAGTTCGTCCCAATCCATGGCCGCGATGGCCTCGAGACTGTCGCCCTGCTCTTCTTCGACCGGCGCCGGGACCGGCGGGGTCCAGGGCGCGGGCGCCGGCGCCGTGGTGCGCGGAATCTCGCCCCAGGCCGGATCGCGCGGCGGCGGCGGGATGACGCCGGGCGCATGTATGCCTGGGGCCTCTTCCTGCACGGCGGGTTCGTCGGCCGGCACATCGGCCGGCTGCGTTTCGCCGGCTGCCTGCCGGCGCAGGCGCCAGAGCGGCGTAATGCCCATCTCGGCCAAAAAAACTTCGTCGCGTTCGTTCACGTTCATACCCCATGCCTCATCACGATGGCATCCTCGCGCTTGCCCTCATGGGCCGGATAATACGCCTTGCGCCGCCCGATCTCGGCAAAGCCGAAGCGCTTGTACACGGCCAGCGCCCTTTCGTTGGATGGCCGCACTTCGAGCAGCACCGATTCGGCGCCCATCTCCTTGGCCCGGGCGCACAGGGTGTCGAGCAGCTGCCGCCCCAGGCCCGTGCCGTGCCGATTTCCCGCCACGGCCACATCCAGCAGGTGGGCTTCGTCGAGCGCATACATCAGCAAAAAATAGCCGGCCAGCGCGCCGTCGGCATCGCGCAGCAGCCAGGCATCGTAGCCGGCCTGCACCGAGTCGCTGAAGTTGGCGCGGCTCCACGGATGGGGAAACACGCTGCATTCGAGCGCGTGGACCTCGTCGACATCGTCCATGGTCATCGGCACCAGTGCCAGGCCGGCTGCGCCGTTTGCGACTGCGTTCGCCAGCTTCATGCGCTCTTGCCCCCGGCCTTGGCCGCATTGATCACCTGGCGCTCGGCGCTGGTGTAGGCAACCTTGTTGCGCAGGTAGAGCGGCTGCGCCTGCGCCGCCGGCACGCCCTGGCCGGCCGCCAGCGCGGCGGCCCCGATGCGCGCCAGCTCGCGCGCATGCGGCACGATGCCGGCGTCGGCCTGGGCGGCGAAGGCCTTGCCGGCAAAGGCGTCGGGATAGACGGCGAAGCCGTTGCCGCAGGCGGCCAGTTCCGCGGCGGCTTGCGGCTGCACCGCTTCCGGCGCGGACAGGACCGGCGCAATCACGACCTGCCAGCTGCCGTCGAAGCGGTACTGCGCCCAATAGACTTCGTTCATGCGCGCGTCCAGCACGCACAAGACCTCGCGCGCGCCGCTGCGTGCGCGGCAGGCTTCGGCCATGGCTTCGAGCGTGACCAGCGGCAGCACCGGCAAACCGGCGCCGAAGGCCAGGCCCTGGGCCACGCCGCAGGCCGTGCGCACGCCGGTAAACGAGCCGGGCCCGGCGCCAAAGGCGATTGCCTCGACCTCGGCCAGCTTCAGCCCGGCTTCGGCCAGCAGCTCCTGCACCATCGGCAGCACCGACTGCGAATGGGTGCGCACGCCTCCGGATTCGCGCGCGATGACGGAGTCGCCCGACAGCAGCGCGCAGGAGGCAAGTTCGGACGAGGTTTCGATGGCAAGGATGATAGGCATGCGCTATTTTAACTCCCCCGCGCCCCGGGTTGGCCTATCTGTGCGGCGCAAGGTAGAATCCGCCCATGCATAGCCTGACACTTGACAACAGCAACCGCGCGCAGCTCGCCGCCTCGATCGAGGACGGGGGCTGGGTCGTCGCCTGCCTGTGCGCCGCCTGGTGCGGCACCTGCGGCGGCTACCGCGCCGTCTTCGAATCGCTGGCCGCGCGCCATCCCGACAAGACCTTCGTCTGGATCGACATCGAAGACCAGGCCGAGGTCGTCGGCGACCTCGACGTCGACAATTTCCCGACCCTGCTGCTGCAACAGGCCGGCACCGTCGCCTTTTTCGGCCCCATGCTGCCCGAGCCCGCACTGGCCGAGCGCCTGGTGCAGGCGCAGGCCGAGCTGGAGCCGCAGGAGCTGGCGCGCCTGGCCGCCTCGACCGAAGAGCGGCGCGGCTGGCAGCGCGATTGCAATCTGGAGACCCTGCTGCGCCAGGCCGGCTGAGCGCCACGCAACAGGCGCGCGCCGCCTGGCACCGGCCTATTTGCCGGGTGCCGCCGACGGGAAGAACACCTGCTGGCCGCCGGTCCGGAACGAAGCGATCAGCGCCTGGCCTTCGCTCGAGGTAATCCACTCCACCAGCTGCATTGCGCCCTTGTAGTTCAGGCTGCTCGACTTTTGCGGGTTGACCGCGATGATGCCATAGGGGTTGAACATCTTCGGGTCGCCCTCGACCGCGATCTGCAGGCCGGTTTTCGCGCGGTAAGCGATGTAGGTGGCGCGGTCGGTGAGCGTATAGGCACGCAATTCGGCGGCCATGTTCAGCACTTCGCCCATGCCCAGGCCCGCCGACACGTAGGCGCTGCCCTGCGGCCGGCTGCCGGCCTGGGTCCAATAGGCTTTCTCCATCAGGTCGGTACCGGAGTTGTCGCCGCGCGAGATGAATTTCGCACCGCTGGCGGCGATTTTCCCCATTGCGGCCAGGACGTCCTTGCTGCCCCGGATGCCGGCCGGGTCGCTCTCGGGCCCGACCACGATGAAATCGTTGTACATGACGTCGCGCCGGTTCACGCCATGGCCTTCGGCGACGAACTTGTCTTCGAGCGCGCGCGCATGCACCAGCGTGACGTCGACGTCGCCGTTCTTCGCCAGTTCCAGCGCCTTGCCGGTGCCGACCGAAATCACTTTCACCTTGCTATTCGTCCTGGCTTCGAACTTCGGCAGCAGGTAGTGCAGCAGGCCCGAGTTCTCGGTGCTGGTGGTGGTCGAGAGCCGGATCGACTGCTGGGCCAGCACAGGTGCGCTGGCGACCAGCAGGACACCCAGCAGGGCAAGGTGTTTGGTGAGCTTGAACATGGCATTTTCCCATTCGTATCGATGTGCTATGGTAAGCCGCCTTCCAGAACTTGCATATACCCATGAAGAATGCCGCACCCCTGCGCTTCGACCGCGCCGAATGGTCGGCCGCTTTTGCCGACCTGGGCAGCTTCATTCCCTTCGTCGTGGCCTATGTCGGCGTGCTGAAGATGGACCCGGTCGGCATCCTGCTGGCCTTCGGCATCGCCCTGGTCGGCTGCGGCATCTTCTACCGCACGCCCATGCCGGTGCAGCCCATGAAAGCCATCGGCGCCCTGGCGGTCGCGCACGCCGGCGTGGTGACCCACGCCTCGATCGCCGCCGCCAGCCTGGTCACCGGGGTGCTGTGGCTGCTGCTGGGCGCGAGCGGCTTGGCGGCGCGGCTGGCGCGCCTGGTCCCGAAGGAGGTGGTGCAAGGCATCGTGGCCGGGCTGGGCCTGTCCTTCATGCTGCAGGGCGGGCGCATGATGTCGGCCGACTGGCTGGCCGCCGGCGCCGCCCTTGCCGTTGCGGTGCTGCTGCGCCGCAGCCGGCACTTCCCGGCCATGATCGTGCTGCTGGCAGGCGGCCTGGCCTACGGCGTCGCGCGCGATCCAAGCCTGTGGCAGGCGGCGCAGTTCGGCTTTGCCTTCCGCCTTCCCGTGATCGCGCCGGGCGGCATCGGATGGGAAGACCTGGCCACCGGCACGCTCTTGCTGGCGCTGCCCCAGCTGCCGCTGACCATGGCCAATGCCGTGATCGCCGTTACCGGCGAAAACAACCGGCTCTTCCCCGAGCGCCCGACGAATGTCAGGAAAGTGTCACTCACGACCGGCGCCATCAATCTGGTGGGCGCGCTGTTCGGCGGCATCCCGATGTGCCATGGCGCCGGCGGCATGGCCGCCTATACGGCCTTTGGCGCGCGCAGCGGCGGCGCCCCGGTCATTTTCGGCCTGACGCTGCTGCTGCTGGCGCTGTGCTTCAGCGATTCGATCGGCTTCCTGCTGCAGGCCGTGCCGGCCGCGGTGCTGGGCACCATCCTGTTTCTCGCGGGCGGCCAGCTGGTCGTGGGCAACCTGCCGCGCAGCACGCACTGGCGCGAGCTGCTGCCGGTCGTGCTGACCGCCCTGGTTGCGCTGGTCAATGTCGGCCTGGGCTTCCTGGTCGGCCTGACCGTGTACTGGGCGGTGCGCAGGCCCCGGTCAGCTTAGGCGCAGCGGCAGGCTGCGCAGCCGCTTGCCGGTCAGCTTGAACACGGCAGCGGCCACGGCCGGCGCCACCGGCGGTACACCCGGCTCGCCCACGCCTTCGGGCGGCTCGGCGCTGGCGACGATGACGGTGTCCACCACCGGCGCCCGGTCGAAGCGCAGCACCGGATAGTCGCCGAAATTGGACTGCTGCACGCGCCCGTCCTTGATCGTGATTTCGCCACTCAAGGCCGCCGACAGGCCAAAGACAACGGCCGACTCCATCTGCTGGGCCACGATGTTCGGGTTGACGACGATGCCGCAGTCGATCGCGCAGACGACCCGGTGCACGCGAATGTCCGTGCCTTCGACCGAGACCTCGGCCACTTGCGCCACGATGCTGCCGAAGCTCTGGTGCAGGGCCACGCCATGTGCGCGGCCGGCGGGCGGCGTGCCGGCCTTGCGCACCGCCGCGTCGAGCACCGCCAGGTGGCGCGGATGCTTGGCCAGCAGCGCACGCCGGTAGGCCACGCCATCCTGGCCGGCCGCGTGCGCCACTTCGTCGAGGAAGCCCTCCTTGAAGAAGGCATTGTGCGAGTGGCCGACCGAGCGCCAGTAGCCCAGCGGCACCGCGCTGTCGACGATCACGTGGGCGATGCGCTGGTTGGCTATCTCGTACTGCATGTCGTACTCGCCCTCGGCCGTGGTCTTGTCCGGCCCCATGCCCGGCAGGCCCAGGTTGCGCGGGAAGTACTGGTGGCCGATCGCGCCGCTGGCCGACTTGTTGTCCCAGGCCAGCACGCGCCCGCCTGCGTCCAGGCTGGCCTTGAAGCGGGCCAGTGCGGCCGGACGGTAGACGTCGTGGGTGGTGTCGTCTTCGCGCGTCCAGATCAGCTGTACCGGTTTGCCGCCCGCGGCCAGGGCGACGACCACCGCCTGGGCGACCATGTCGCCCTCCAGACGGCGCCCGAAGCCGCCGCCCAGCAGCATGACCTCGATGCTGACGTCTTCCCTCGCCACGCCCGCCACCTTGGCCGCCACGTCGACCGCGATGCTCGGCACCTGGGTCGAGGCCCACAGGCGCACCTTGCCGTTCTCCACTTGCGCGGTGCAGTTGACCGGCTCCATCGCCGCATGCGCGAGGAAGGGCGCGCGGTATTCGGCGCTGATCGTCTTGACGGCGCCCGCCACATCCTGGGCGCCGCTCTCGTAATAGGTAAAGCCCGATTCGTTGTCGAGGGCGTTGGCGAAGCCGGCGAAAATCGACTCCGTCGACAGCGCAACGCCCGCCCCCTCGTTCCAGCGCACCTGCAGCGCGGCGGCGGCCGTCTTCGCCTGCCACCAGCTGCGCGCGATCACGGCCACGCCGGCACCGGCGCCGGCATGGGGTCCAAGCGCGCCTGAGACGTCGACCACGCCGATCACGCCAGGCATGGCTTTCACCGCCGCCTCTTCGAACGAAGCGACCGTGGCGCCGATGACCGGCGCCATCTTGACGGCCGCATACAGCATGCCGGCAGGACGCGCGTCGATGCCGAACAGCGCCGTGCCATTTACTTTGGCCGGCGTGTCGCGCCGCGGCAGCGGTTTGCCGATCAGGCGAAAGTCCTTCGGGTCCTTCAGGCGCACGTCGCCGGCATCGATGCCGGCGCCAACGTCCGCGGCGCGCGCGGCCAGGCTGGCGTAGGAGGCGCGCCGGCCATCCTTGTGGATCACGAAGCCGTCCTCGGTACGCAGGTCGGCGGGAGACGCCTTCCACTGGCCGGCGGCCGCTTTGACCAGCATAGCGCGCGCCACGGCGCCGGCTTCGCGCATCGGCTGCCAGGCATCCTTCACGCTGGTCGAGCCGCCGGTGAACATGATGCCGAGCTCGCGCCCGACCTTGGCCAGCATCCACTGGGCGCCGTCCTTCACATTGCCGCGTTCGTCGGGATGGAAAGGCAGGTTCTCGCGCAGCACCGCCAGGTTGCCGAAGATCTTGTCGATCGGTGCGGCGGCGATGCGCACGCTATCCAGGGATGCGTCGAGTTCTTCGGCCACCAGCATCGGCAGGGCCGTGTGCACGCCCTGCCCCATCTCGCTGCGCGGCACCACGACCGAGACGATGCCGTCCAGGCCGATCGTGATCCAGCCATTCAGGGCGACGGCGCCGTTCGCCACAGGCAGCGGTTCGCTCGTGTGCAGGCGCTGGCGCGGCGGGCGCGTGCCCCAGCCGACCAGCAGCGCGCCGCTGGCCACCAGGGCGCCGGCCAGGAAGCGGCGCCGCGAACTGCGTTTTGACGCCTTGCGCGAAGCCTGCTCAGGTGATGGTTCCCCGGGTGTCCCGGCCGGCGTGTTCGTGTCTCTCATTATTCTTGTTTCCCCAGTTTTCCAGCAGCTCGGCCGGCGCCACCGGCCGGCCGTACAGGTAACCCTGTGCGCGCGTGCAGCCATGGCGCAGCAGGAAGGCTGCCTGTTCTTCGTTTTCCACCCCCTCGGCGATCACCGAGAGGTTCATGCTTTTACCGAGCTGGATGATCGCAATCGCAATCGCCTCGTCGTTCGAATCGATCGCGATGTCCTTGATGAAGCTGCGGTCGATTTTCAGGACGTCCACCGGCAACTGCTTCAAATAGGCCAGCGACGAGTAACCCGTGCCGAAATCGTCGATCGCCAGCCCGACGCCGATCGCGTGCAGTTCGTGCACGAAGGCCAGCGCGTCGCCGGTATTCATGATCACGGACTCCGTCACTTCCAGCTGCAGGCGCCGCGGCGCCAGGCGCGTTTCGGCCAGCACGCGCGCCACCTGCGGCGCCATCGCCCCGCGCTCGACCTGGCGCACCGACAGGTTGACCGCCATCTTCGGCACCATCAGCCCGGCCTCGTCCCAGCGCACCATCTGGCGGCAGCTTTCCGCCAGCACCCATTCGCCGAGCTGGTTGATGAAGCCGGTGTCCTCGGCCATCGGGATGAAACGCACCGGGCTGACCAGTCCCAGCTCCGGATTATGCCAGCGTACCAGCGCCTCGACCCCGATCAGGCGGCCGCTGCCGATTTCGACCTGGGGCTGGTAGTGCAGGAAGATTTCGTTGCGATCGATCGAGCGGCGCAGCAGCGCTTCCATCCGCAGGCGCTCGACGCCCTCGCCGTCCATCTCGGGCGAATAGAACTGGTAGCCGTTGCGCCCGCGCGACTTGGCCTGGTACATGGCGACGTCGGCGTTTTTCACGAGGTTGTTCGCATCCTGGCCGTCGCCCGGGAACAGGCTGATGCCGATGCTGCCGGTGACGAAGAGCTCGTGGCCGGCGACCATGAAGGGCTGCTCGAACAGGGCCATCATCTTGGTCGCCACCAGGCCGGCGCCATAGCTGCCGTCGACGTTCTCGAGCAGGACGATGAATTCGTCGCCGCCCAGGCGCGCCAGCGTGTCGCCGTCGCGCAGGCGCTGGCCAAGGGCGAGCGCGACCTGTTTCAGCAGTTCGTCGCCGACGTGGTGGCCGAGCGTGTCGTTGACGTTCTTGAAGCGGTCCAGGTCGATGAACATGACCGCCAGCTGCTGCTGTTCGCGCCCCGCGCGGCCGATCGCATGCAGCAGGCGGTCGTTGAACAGCAGCCGGTTCGGCAGGCTCGTGAGCGGATCGTGGTGGGCCATGAAGTCGAGCTTTTCCTGCGATTCCTTCAGGCGCGTGATGTCGCTGAAGACGCCCACGTAATGCGACACCCTGCCCTCGTCGTTGCGCACCGTGGACACAGTCAGCCACTCGAGGTAGGTGCCGCCATCCTTGCGCGTGCTCCACAGCTCGCCCTGCCAGACGCCGGTGTCGCTCAGCTGGCGCCACATGGCGAAGTACAGCTCCTGGTCCTGGCGCGCCGAACGCGTCACGCTCCAGGACTTGCCGATGACCTCCGGCGCTTCGAAACCGGTGATGTGGGTGAAGGCCGGATTGACTGTCACGATCGTCCCCATCACGTCGACCACCATCACGGCGTCGGCGATGTGCTCGAACACGGTTGAGGACAGGCGCAGCTTCTCCTCGTTCTGCCGGCGTTCGGAGATATCGGCGAAGACCCACACATTGCCCGCCTCGGGACGCCCCGGGTCGATTGAACTGCCGCTCACCATGCACCACAACAGGCTGCCGTCGCTGCGCCGCAGCTGGCGCTCGTGGGTCGTGTCCATGCCGTTGACAAGGCGCTGGAAGAATTCGCGCTCGGCCGGGCCGTACTCGCTGGCCGAGACGAAGAACACCGAGGCCGGGCAGCCGACCAGGCTGCCTGCAGCGTAGCCGAACAGCTGCTCGGTGCGCCGGTTGACCGAGACGATGTGCCGGTCGCGCGTGATCACCACGCCGAACATGACGTTGTCGAGGATCGCTCCCTGCTCGGCCAGCAGCGCCTGGATGCGCATTTCGTCGCGCTTGCGTTCGCCGATGTCCGAGACGATGCCGTCGACCGAAAAGCCTTCCGCGTCCGGCACCCGCTGTGGCTGGCCGCTTTCCAGCACCCAGCGCTCGACGCCGGCGGCGTTGACGATCCGGTATTCCACCTCATAGGCGCGCTCGCTCTCGAGCGCCTCGCGCAGGACCTGGCTGCGCAGAGGCCGGTCCGCGGGCACGATCAACGCAACCCAGGCGTCGGTGCCGCCCCGCATGAGCGACGCCGCCGGGATACCGCCGATTCCTTCAATGGCGTCGCTGACGAAGTCGAACCCGCCACTGGCACGGGCGCGGAACACGGCGCCAGGCACCTGGCTGACGATCGAGCGGAACTGCTCCTCGCGCTGGGCGACGTCGGCGAACAGGGTGCGGATCGCGACCCGCATGCGTTCCATCTGGGTGCCCAGGCGTCCGAGTTCCCCCGGCACGTCGAGCGCCAAAGGAGTATTGAAGTCGCCGCGCGAGAGACGGTCGGAAAAACCGGCGAGCGTGCGCAGCGGGTCGTGCAGGCGCCGGCGCAGGAAGGCCAGGATCAGGAGCAGCGAGATCGTCACCTGCACCGCCAGCACCAGCGCGTAATTGCGCTGCTTGCGGGTGAGTTCCTGGCTGCTCTGCAGGTCGTCCATCTCGATCGTCACGTCGCCGATGCGCTCGCCCTGCACCACGATGCGGCGCTCGGCGCGCAGCACGCGGCCCAGGGTCCGCTTGGGGGCGCGCACGTCGATCAGGCCGGAGTCGAACTGGCCACGCACCTGGATCCGCACCACCGACGGGTCGCGCATGACCGAGTCGACCAGCGAGCGCGCCGCCGTCGTGTTCATGTTCCAGAGGGACTCCTGCATGCCCAGCGCGAGGATCTCGGCATTGCGCTGCAGGGTTTCGTTGAGTTCGGCGACCGTGTTCTGGCGCTCCTGCACCACGAGCAGGAAATAGCTGGCGAGCAGCGCAGGAATCACCAGGCCGCCGACGACGACCATCAGCATGGCGCCGTAGACCGACTTGACGTACAGCCTGCTTATTCGCGACGTAAAGCCGCGCACATCAATCCATGACATGGTCGTGGCCGCAATGGTTGGCGCCGGTTCGCCGGCGCGGAACGTGGAAGTGCCCACGCTGCCGATTCTGCATAGTAGATGTTGCTACAGGTCACTGGCAAGCTGCTTTCAGGCGTGATAACCGCCAGTTGCAGCGGACTAGAACCCGCCCGTTACAGCCCTATCATCGCACAGCGGCGGCGCCGCGGCGGCGGCCCGCCCAACCGTGCTCAGGTGTTGCGGCGGGGGTAGCCCTGGGCCAGGATGCGCTGCCAGACCAGCTCCTTCTGTTCAGCCGGCATCGACACCCAGTGCGCGACCTCGGCCACGGTACGCCCGCAGCCGCGGCAGACGTCGTCGAAGGTGGTCGAGCAGACCGCGACACAGGGGGTGTCGGGACGCGGCGGGAGGGCGCCAGCCCCCGGATTAGCGGGCTGGTCCGACATCGAGCTTGTCCCAGCCTTCGTGGCCGAGTTGTTCCATGGTTTCGATATTCTTCTCGAAAATTTCGGCCGCATCGGGGAAGGCCTCGACCGCGCGCTCGATGCTCTCCTCGCGCAGGAGCTGCAGGATCGGGTAAGGCGCGCGGTTGGTAAAGTTCTCGATGTCGTTCTTGTCGGTGTCGGCGAACTGGTAGTCGGGGTGGAAGCTTGCCACCTGCAATTCGCCGTCGAGGTGCATGTCCTCGACCGCGGCGTCGGCCACATCCAGGAACTCGTTGTAGTCGAGGAAATCGTCGAGCACGAAGGGATGGATGATGAGCGTCGTATCGACCTGCTCGGCCGGGGTGTCGGACAGCTGCTGCAACTCGTCCATCAATTGTTCCAGCAGCGCTTCGGGCGTGCGCGCCGAGGAGACGACATAGCGCACCTGCTCTTTTACATAGACGGCTTTGGCGAAGGGGCAGAGGTTCAGGCCGATGACGGCCTTTTCCAGCCAGCGGCGGGTGGCGGCAAGGATGGCGTCGTCGTCAGCGTTCAGGTTGGCAATACTCATATGGCTCTCGGTAGGGAAACGGGCGCGAAAACCGGATTGTACGCACAGTTTGCGTGTGCTCATAGGTCAACCATTCGACGCGGGTAAGTTGGAAACAGAGCGAACGGGACGGGAAAATCCGCTTTTCCTTATTAACTCGACAATAAGGCAGGGTCGCTGGATTGTTTCCCAAAGGAATGGATTACAAGGAAGAGATTCTGCATACTCCCTTACAGTATCTTGTTTTTCATCGGCATTCTTCCTATGAGATGGGTCCGAGGTCAGTGGCATACCCCTCGCGAGTGTTGTCAAATCAATTTCATGTTGGCAAAATGAGTAGACAGAAAAATTTGTAACGGCTCAGGTATACCGCTTGACTGCTTTCTTCGCCGCTACTTACACTGCCCCCTTATCGTCAGTCCTGCAGTTCCGGGACGCAACATACTGGAAAGCTATGTACGACATGACCCGCACACCCTCAATTGCTGCCGCGCTGGTGCTTCTGCTCTCGGCTCCACTCGCCCATGCCATCGACAATGCCCCGGTCAACGCGCTCGTCAGCGCCGCCGTCACGCGTCCCGCCCTGCCTTCCGCCGCCGCTGCGCTGAAGGTCGACGACTACAAGGAAACCGATGTCTGGGGCCGCATCCGCAGCGGCTACGCCATTCCCGACATCAGCAACAGCCTGGTCGATCGCCATGTGAAGTCGTACAGCCTCAAGCCGGAATACATGGCGCGCATTTCGGGCCGTGCTTCGCCCTACCTGTACCACGTGGTGCAGGAACTGGAAAAGCGCAACATGCCGACCGAACTGGCGCTGCTGCCGATCATCGAGTCCGCCTTCAACCCGCAAGCCCTGTCGACCGCGAACGCCGCCGGCATCTGGCAGTTCGTGCCGGGCACGGGCAAGGACTACGACCTCAAGCAGAACACCTTCAAGGACGAGCGCCGCGGCGTGCTGGCCTCGACCGATGCCGCCCTGACCTATCTGCAGCGCCTGTACACGATGTTCGGCGACTGGCAGCTGGCCCTGGCCGCCTATAACTGGGGCGAAGGCAATGTCCAGAAGGCGATCAAGAAAAACCAGGCGCTCGGCAAGCCAACCGATTTCGAAAGCCTGGCCGACCTGATGCCGGCCGAGACGCGCAACTACGTACCGAAGCTGCAGGCGGTGAAGAACATCGTCGGCAACCCGGTCCAGTACAACGTCGCCCTCCCGGTGATCGACAACCAGCCCTATTTCACCGCGGTCGACAAGACCAGCGACATCGACCTCGCCATTGCCGCCCAGCTGGCCGAGATGTCGCTTGACGAATTCAAGGCCCTGAACCCGCAGTTCAAGCGCCCCGTCATCACCGGCGGCGACCGCACCAAGATCCTGCTGCCACAAAAGAACGCCGAGAAGTTCCACCTGAACCTGGCGCAGTTCGGCCAGGCGCTCTCGACCTGGACCACGCACAAGATCACGGGCGCCAAGGAAAGCATCGCCTCGCTGGCCTCGAAGTTCGGCACCACCCCGGAAGTCATCCGCCAGGCCAACAACATTCCGGCCCAGACCCGCCTGAAAGCCGGCTCGACCATCCTGGTGCCGAAAACCTCGGCCTCGCTGCACTCGGACATCGCCGAAAACATCGTCGACAGCGCCGTCATGGCGCTCGAAGCGGACCGCGGCGAAAAGCGCAGCGGTGCACGCACCCAGCGTTTCAAGACCAAGGCTGTGGCAAGTTCGGGCAAGCGCGTCTCGCGCAGCACCAACAGCACGCGTAAACACCGCTGATCGCCTGCATCGACAGCATCCATGGGCCGGCCTCAGCGCCGGCCCTTGTTTTTTCCCTGCTCGCAGTTTGCGCAGGATCAAATCGACCGCACTGTGCAAGCATTCCAAAACTACTGTATAGTGCTGTTTGTGCGCTGCAATAACACGACTACCGGTCACCCAGGCGCACTAAAAGTAACAACAAGCAGCACCGCAGCCAGGCTTACCGCTCCAGGTAGCCTTTAAAGCCCTCCCGCCCTGTGTGTCGATCTCCTGACACCGTCCCGGCGCAAAGCTTTTGTGCCGAAATTTCTTTCATTTCTGAGTCATTTCGTTCTGTTGGTTCGCGTTGCTATTTTGCGCTCGTACACATGATGAGCGCTGATCTCTACCGAAAGTAAGAAAACAATGAGTTTTGAAGCACTCGGCCTCCACGCCACCATCGTCAAAGCAGTCACCGAATCGGGTTACACCGTCCCTACGCCAGTCCAGGAACAAGCCGTTCCTGCCGCGATCGCAGGCCGCGACCTGCTGGTGTCCTCGCAAACCGGTTCGGGCAAGACCGCAGCCTTCATGCTGCCGGCCCTGCACAAGCTCGTCAGCGCCGAAGTCGTCGCCGCGCCTGCACAAGATGCATCCCGCGGCCGCAACGAGCGCGTCCGTTTCACAGCCGCCAAGCCAAAGATGCTGGTGCTGACCCCGACCCGCGAACTGGCCCTGCAGGTCACGACCGCCACCGAAAAATACGGCAGCCACATGCGCCGCATCCGCGCCGTGTCGATCCTGGGCGGCATGCCTTACCCCAAGCAGATGCAACTGCTGTCGAAGAATCCTGAAATCCTGGTTGCTACCCCAGGCCGCCTGATCGACCACATGGAGTCGGGCAAGATCGACTTCTCGGAACTGCAGATCCTGGTGCTGGACGAAGCGGACCGCATGCTGGACATGGGCTTCATCGACGACATCGAAAAGATCGTCGCTGCAACCCCGGCCGGCCGCCAGACCATGCTGTTCTCGGCAACGCTCGACGGCGTCGTCGGCAACATGGCACGCCGCATCACCAAGGATCCGATGGTGATCCAGATCGCCAGCGCCTCGAACCGCCACGAGAACATTTCGCAGCGCGTGCACTTCGTCGACGACCTGTCGCACAAGAATCGCCTGCTGGACCACCTGCTGCGCGACGAGTCGATGGACCAGGCCGTTGTCTTCACCGCCACCAAGCGTGACGCCGACACCATCGCCGACCGCCTGAACATCGCCGGCTTCGCAGCCGCCGCGCTGCACGGCGACATGCACCAGGGCGCGCGTAACCGCACCCTGGACAGCCTGCGCCGCGGCCAGGTGCGCGTGCTGGTCGCAACCGACGTCGCTGCCCGCGGCATCGACGTTCCGACCATCACCCACGTGGTGAACTACGACCTGCCGAAGTTCCCGGAAGACTATGTGCACCGTATCGGCCGTACCGGCCGTGCCGGCCGCAATGGCCTGGCGATCTCGCTGGTGAACCACGCCGAAGGCATGAACATTAAGCGTATCGAGCGCTTCACCAAGCAGCTGATCCCGGCGACCGTCGTGGAAGGCTTCGAGCCGAAGCGTTCGGCGCCACCGGCACGTACCGGCGCCCGTCCAGGCGGCTGGAAACCAGGCGACGGCCGCAGCGCCGCCAAGCCAGGCCAGCGCAGCTTCAGCAAGCCATCGGCAGCACCACGCGAAGGCGGCTACAACCGTGACGCGGCGCCACGCGGCCCGAGCACCGGCGCCCCACGCCGCGAAGGCAGCAGCGGCGGTTACCGCGGTTCGAACCCACGTTCGGCCGACGGCGCACGCCGCAGCTTCGGCGATCAGTAATCGATCGCTGTAGTGAATGAATAAGGACGGCTGCTTCGGCAGCCGTTTTTTTTCGTCTTCCTGGCGCATCGGCGCGTCCTTGCATGGACTGGTTGAACGCGTGGGCGGCGCATACGTGGTGTCTGTTCAAATGACCGGATGGAGCCGCCCACCCTACGCCTGCTGCATACTTTTCTGCATACCCGTAGGGTGGGCGGCTCCACCCGTCGGCGCGCACATAGGCGGCATGTGCGCCGCCCACGCGTTCAACGCACGCCTGAATTCACGCGCTGCCCGACGTATAATCGCGCTCCCTCCCGCTTCCCTGACCAGCCCCCGATGGACCGCCAGCGCATCCTCATCGTCAGCCCCGCCGCCGCCCGCGACAACAACGGCAACTGGCAAACCGCCAGCCGATGGGCGCACTTCCTGCGCGGCAGGCACCTGGTCGAGGTCGGCAATGGCTGGACAAGCGCCGATCCCGCGCCCGCACTCCTGATCGCGCTGCACGCACGCCGCTCGGCCGCCGCCCTGGCCGCTTTTCGCGAAGCGCACCCCGGGCGCCCGATCATGCTGGTCCTGACCGGCACCGACCTGTACCGCGACATCGACACCGCTCCCGAGGCCCTCGCCTCGCTCGAGGCGGCTGACGCCCTGGTCGTGCTGCAGGAGGCCGGACTGGCGCGCCTGGCGCCGCACCTGCGGCAAAAGACAAGGGTGATCTACCAGTCCTCGCCGGCGCTGCGTCCCGTCGCGCCCTCGCCCCGCGCGCGCCACGTCGACATTTGCATGATCGGCCACCTGCGCGAAGAAAAAGACCCGCTGACCTTCATGCGCGCAGCAACGCTGGTCACCGACCCGCGCCTGCGCCTGCTGCATGTCGGCGCCGCGCTCGATCCGGCGCTGCGCGATGCCGCGTGCGCCACGGCTAGCGCAACACCGCGCTACCGCTGGCTCGGCCCGATGCCGCATGCTGCCACGCGCCAGCGCCTGAAACGCTGCCGCGCGATGGTCATTGCGTCAAACATGGAAGGCGGCGCCAACGTCATCATCGAGGCCGTCACCAGCGGCGTGCCGGTGCTGGCCTCTCACATCGAAGGCAATGTCGGCATGCTGGGGGCGGACTATGCCGGCTTCTTCCCGCTCGGCGACGCCGCCGCCCTGGCGCGCCTGATCGAGCGCTGCACACAGGACGCCGGGTTCGACGCCCTGCTGCGCCGCCAGTGCGCCGCACGCGCCTCACTCTTTAGCCCGGCCACCGAACAAGCGGCGCTGGCCGACTTGGTGGATAATCTGCTGCGCCCGGCGAACCGGGCCGCCTGACTACTTTACAAAAATGGAACCCAACATGAACGCGCCCGAGCAGACCATCAAACTGACTTCCTTTTCGCACGGCGGTGGCTGCGGCTGCAAGATTGCGCCCGGCGTGCTGGCCGAAATCCTGAAGAACTCGAGCGGCTTCCCGGTACCGCCCCAGCTGATGGTCGGCATCGAAACGGCCGACGACGCCGCCGTGTATAAACTCAACGACGAGCAGGCCCTGATCGCCACCACCGATTTCTTCATGCCGATCGTCGACGATCCCTTCGATTTCGGCCGCATCGCCGCGACCAACGCCATTTCCGACGTCTACGCCATGGGCGGCACCCCGATCATGGCCCTGGCCCTGGTCGGCATGCCGATCAACAAGCTGCCACTGGAAACCATCGGCGAGATCATCCGCGGCGGCGAATCGATGTGCGCCGAAGCGGGCATCCCGATCGCCGGCGGCCACACCATCGATTCGGTCGAGCCGATCTATGGCCTGGTGGTGCTGGGCCTTGTGCACCCGGACCGCGTCAAGCGCAATGCCGACGCCAAGGCGGGCGACGTTCTGATCCTCGGCAAGCCGCTGGGCGTGGGCGTGCTGTCGGCCGCGCTGAAGAAGGATGTATTGGGTGCGGACGGTTACGCCGCGATGATCGCCAATACCACCAAGCTCAACAAGCCCGGCCAGGCGCTGGCCGCGATGGACGGCGTGCACGCCTTGACCGATGTCACCGGCTTTGGCCTGCTTGGCCACCTGCTCGAACTGGCGCGCGGCGCGAGCCTCGGCGCCGAACTCGACATGGCCAACATTCCCCTGCTGCCCGGCGTGCTGCAACTGGCCCAGGACAGCTATTTCACCGGTGCGTCCGGGCGCAACTGGGACGCCTACGGCAAGGATGTGGTCTTGTCCGAGGCGATCACCCCGGCCCAGCAAGCCCTGCTGACCGACCCGCAGACTTCGGGCGGCCTGCTGGTCTCCTGCGATCCGGCGGTGGCCGAGGCCGTGCTGGCCTTGTTCGCGCGCGAGGGATTTGGTGAAGCGAAAGTCATCGGCCGCATGGCGGCGGGCAAGCCGGGCGTGCTCGTCAAGGCCTGAGCGGCCTGCCACCTGACTGGTTACTGGGCGGCAAGGCAAAACCTTGCCGCGTCAACCCTTATATTTTCTACTTGAAAAGCCAAGCATTGTCTATTTGAGAATTGTCGGTTGTATAATGCCCTTCGCCGGCGCAGACCGGCCTTGAATTTCACAACGAATCCCAGAGACAATGCCCACGCAACAGGCCGCTACGGCGGCGCTTGACCCCGATCCTCCGATCCGGCGCAGCACGCGCCTGGCCAATGCCCTCCTCGGCAGCGACAGCCTGCAACGCCGCACCCTGGCGCTGCTGGGCCTGGCCGCCCTGGTCACCGCCACCGTGGTGGTCTTGCTGCTCTACGCCGCCAGCATCGGCGTGGCCGACCTGAACCAGGTCAGTGTCCTCACGGTCATGTTCGTCCTGTTAATCTGCGGCTTCTACGCCGTCATCCGTAGCGGCCTGAACCAGCGCTTCGCCGACCCGACCCTGGCCATGCCGCAAACCATCATGGCGCAGACCCTGATCGGGGCCGCGTATGCCATCACGGGGCCCGTGCATGGCGCGACCGTGATCATGCTGTCGCTGGTGATGGTGTTCGGCATGTTCAGCCTGCGCCCCCTGGCGGTGCGCCATGCCTGCATCTATACGGTCAGCCTGATGGGCGTCGTGATGTACTGGTGCGCCCAATACCAGCCGCTGCACTATCCGGCGCGCCAGGAAATCTTCAATTTTGCGCTGATGGCCATCGTGATGCTGGCCATTTCCCAGCTCTCCGGCCAGCTGAGCGACATGCGCACCCGCCTGAAGACGCAAAAGATCGCACTCGAGCAGGCGCTCGCCCACATCAAGGAAATGGCCGCGCGCGACGAACTGACGGGGTTGCCGAACCGGCGCCGCATGATGACGCTGCTGCAGGAACATGCGACCCGCTACGCGCGCGGCGGCCCGCGTTTCTATGTCTGCATCATCGATCTCGACCACTTCAAGAACATCAACGACAGCTACGGGCATGCCGCCGGCGACGCCGTCCTGCGCGCGTTTGCCACCCAGGCCCAGGTCGTGCTGCGCACCACCGACATGATCGGACGCTGGGGCGGAGAAGAATTCCTGCTGCTGCTGCCGGCAAGCGCGCCGGGCGACCCGACGCTGGGCGTGGCGCGCCTGCGCGACAGCCTGGCCGCAACGCCGGCCATCCAGTCGCTGCCGGAGGTGCGCGTGCGCTTCTCCGCCGGCTTTGCGCGCTATGAAGAGGGCGAACCGATCGACCAGGCGATCGAACGCGCCGACCGCGCCCTGTACGCGGCGAAATCGGCCGGACGCAACCGCAGCGTCGTGCTCTGAGCTATTCCAGCTTGGAAGCGCCCCGCTGCGGGGCTGAAGAAGACTGAAGGCCATGCCGCACGACGGCCGGCTGGCGCAGTTGGTGCAGCTGGCGCGCCAGCAGGGCGAGGCCCGCCAGCAGCGCGAAAAATGCCAGCATGACCGGCAATGGCAAACCCAGGAATACGCCACTTTCCATGACAGCTCCCGTTCTGAAGTGCCCAGCGTTGTGCCGGCGCAAGAACGTACTGTGCCATTTTGCTGCTTGACGGAAATTGCGCTATCTCAAAGCGATGCTTCAGGCGGCGGTCGTCATCGGCTGATGGCCTTCCGGCTTGCCGCGCCCGACGCGCTCGTATTCGGCGATCACCTGGGCGCCGAACAGCAGCAGCGTCGCCCCGATTTCCAGGCTGAACATGACCACGATCGCCGTCGTCATCGAGCCGTACACCACATTCACCTGGGACAGGGTGGAGAAATACCAGACCAGCACGTGGCGCGCGACTTCCCACAGCAGCGCCGCCGTCACTCCGCCGACGAGCGCATGCGAGAGCGACAGGCGCCCGACCGGCATCACCAGGTAGATCGAGGTCAGCACCAGGATCTCGCCGCCCAGGCCCATCAGGTAAAGCAGCGCGCCGGAGACGCCGTCGAGCGCCCAGTCGGTGCCGAACAGGTGCACGCTCTCCTGCCCCATCACCTGCAGCGTGCCAGCCACCACCGTCACCAGCATCACGCCCATGCCCAGCGCCAGCATGTAGCAATACGGCAGCACAGCCGATACCAGGAAATGGCGGCGCCGGATCGCCACCCGGTGGATGAAAATCACGCTCATCGCGTTTTCCAGCACTGTGAAGGCGAACGAGCTGAAGAACAGCATGGTCACCCCCAGCACCCAGGTGATCAGCTCGCGGTTCGCGAGGAAGTTCGCGACCTCTCCCACGATCGAGGACGACTGGCCGGGAAGGAGCAGCTCCAGGTAGCGGCGCAGGGTTTCGAGCAGTTCGGCCTGGTCGATGAAATGCGACAGGCCCACCACCATCAGCATCAGGAAGGGCACGATCGACAACAGCGCGTAATAGGCGACGGCGCCCGCGAGCAGCAAGCCCTGGTTGGCGCGAAAGCCTTTCAGGACGCTCAGCATGAAGGCCAGCGGGTGCGACAGGATATAGGCGTTGGCGCGCCGGTTCAGGATCCGGACGCGTATGCTGCGCAGCTTCAAGCGGCGCATCCTCAGTCGGCTCAGGCCGATCATCGTGCCAGCCTGATGCCAGTAAACTGCCAACGGGCGCCGGCCGGGAAGAAGTTGCGGTAGCTGGCACGGGCGTGGCCGCCCGGGGTCGCGCAGGACGAGCCGCGCAGGACGTACTGGTTGATCATGAACTTGCCGTTGTATTCGCCGATTGCCCCCGGCGCCGGGGCATAGCCCGGATAAGCTGCGTAACTGCTGCTGGTCCATTGCCAGCAGGCGCCGAACATTTGGGCCAGGCCCGCGCCCTGGGCGGCGCCCGGATGTAAATTGCCCAATTCGATTCCGGCCAGGCGCGCGGCGAACTCCCATTCCGCTTCCGTCGGCAAGCGCGCGCCGGCCCAGCGCGCATAGGCGTCGGCCTCGAACAGCGACAAATGGGTGACCGGGCGCGCCGGATCGAGCGGCAGCTCGCCGTGCAGGGTGAATTCGGTCCAGCCGCCATCGTCCTGGCGGCGCCAATAGAGGGGCGCGGCGAATTCGCCTGATGCGACCTTGTCCCAGCCTTCGGCCAGCCACAGGGCCGGGTCGCGGTAGCCGCCTGCCTCGATGAAGGCCAGGTATTCGCCATTCGTCACCAGGCGCGAGGCCAGGGAGAACGGGGCGACATAGCTGCGGTGGCGCGGCAGCTCGTTATCGAAAGCAAAGCCGTGGCCGTCGTGCCCGATCTCGACCAGGCCGCCGTCGAATTCCAGGAATTCCAGCGGCCGCGCTTGGGCTTCGGGCCGCATGCCCTCGCCGTCGTAGCGCGGCGCGATCGGATTTTGCGCCAGCAAATGCTTGACGTCAGTGAGGATCAGCTCCTGGTGCTGCTGCTCGTGCTGCAAGCCGAGCGTGACGAGTGCGGCCAGCGCCGCGTCTTCGCCGGCGTCGAGCAGGCGCAGCATGCGCGCATCGACGTCCTGGCGGTAGGCGCGCACCTCGTCCAGCGAGGGACGGGTGAGCAGGCCGCGCTGGGCGCGCGGGTGCTTCGCGCCGACGCCGTTGTAATACGAGTTGAACAGCACCCGGAAGGCGGCATGGAAGGGCTGGAAGGCCGGCTCGCGCGCTTCGAGGATGAAGGTCTCGAAGAACCAGGTGGTATGCGCCAGGTGCCACTTGACAGGGCTGGCGTCCGGCATCGACTGGGCGCAGCAGTCCTCGCTTGACAAGGGCGCGGCCAGTTGCACGGAAGCTTGGCGCACCGCCTGGAATTGGTCGCGCAGCATGGCGTTCGTCAGGACAGCGCCTGCGCGTGGATGACTGCGAACGGGCAGCGTGGATCGGTCCACACGCGCGTGGCTTCGAAGCCGGATTGTTCGAGCAGGTGAATCGCGTCGGCCTGGCGGTATTTGTAGCTGTTCTCGGTGTGAATGCGTTCGCCCGCGGCGAAATCGCGCCCGCCGCCCTCCCACCGCACGCGCTGCGCGGATTTCGCCTCGAGATGCATTTCGACCCTGCCGGCGGCTTCGTTATAAAAACCGACGTGGCGCCACTGCTTGACGTCGAAGTCGCTGCCGAGCAGGCTGTTCACATGGCGCAGCACATTGAGGTTGAAGGCGGCGGTGACGCCGAGCGCGTCGTCGTAGGCGGCATCCAGGATGTCCGCGTCCTTGGCCAGGTCGATACCGATCAGCAAGGCGCCGTCATCGCCGCAGCTTTTGCGCAGGCGGGTCAGGAAGGCGCGCGCCTCGGGCGGCGTGAAGTTGCCGAGCGAAGAGCCCGGGTAGAAGAACAGGCGCTGTTCCTCGCGCACGTCCTCGGGCAGCTCGAGCCCGTTCGAGAAATCAAGCCCGAGCGCGCGCATGTCGATGTGGGGAAAGCGCAGGCGCAGCCGTGCCAGCGCCTCGCTGACGAACTCCGTCGAAATGTCGACCGCGACGTATTGCGCCGGGCGCAGCAGGGGGAAGAGCGAGGCGGCCTTGGCGCAATTGCCGGCGCCCAGGTCGATCATCGTGGCGCCGATCCCGCAGGCGTGGGCGATTTCACGGCCATGGCGCTCGAAGATGCCGGCCTCGGTCCGGGTCGGGTAATACTCGGGCAGCTCGCAGATGGCTTCGAACAGTTTCGAGCCGAGCGGGTCGTACAGGAACTTGGGCGAAATCGTCGCCTGGCGCGCTCCCAGGCCATCGATCAGCTCGGCCGTGAGGTGGGCGCCGGCATGGGCACCGGCCTGGGCGCTGGTGGCATTCGGCCTCTCGCTTGTGCATGTCGTCAGCATAAGGTTTATCATTCGTGCCGCCGGAGCACCCGATGCGCCCTGGCTAGGGAGGAAGTTGCTGTTTTTGCTATCATAGCGGAAGTCGCGAATCCTCCTCGTTCGCCTGCCGCGCAAGCGTGCTCGCCGCCGTTTCCTTTTATTTACAAGAAGAAAGCCAACATGTCCCCGATCTCCACGCTGAAATCGCTGCTCGCCGCCTCCGCTACCGCAGCCATGCTGATCGCCGCCGGCGCCGCCGGCGCCCAGAACACGCCCGGCGTGCTGCGCGTCTCGGCCATCCCCGACGAAGCGCCGACCGAACTGCAGCGCAAGTTCAAGCCGCTCGGCGACTACCTGGCCAAGGCCACCGGCCTGAAGGTCGAGTTCACCCCGGTCACCGACTACGCGGCCTCGGTCGAAGGCCTGATCAACCACAAGCTCGACATGGTCTGGTTCGGCGGCTTCACCTTCGTGCAGGCCAACGTACGCAGCAAGGGCCAGGTCGTGCCGCTGGTGCAGCGCGCCGAAGACGAAAAATTCCGCTCGGTGTTCATCACCACCCAGCCCGGCATCAGCAAACTGGAAGACTTGAAGGGCAAGACCCTGTCCTTCGGTTCGGAATCGTCGACCTCGGGCCACCTGATGCCGCGCTCCTTCCTGTTAGCTGCAAAAATCGATCCGGACACCGACCTGAAGCGCATCGCCTTCTCGGGCGCGCACGATGCAACCGTCGCGGCCGTGGCCGGCGGCAAGGTCGATGCCGGCGCACTGAACATCTCGGTCTGGGAAAAGCTGATCGAGGGCGGCAAGGTCGATCCAAAAACGGTGCGCGTGTTCTACACCACGCCCGGCTACTACGACTACAACTGGTCGGTGAGCAGCAGCATGGCCCCGGCGCTGCAAAAGAAGATCCGCGACGCCTTCCTGGCGCTCGACGCGTCGACCCCGCAGGGCAAGGAAATCCTGGACCTGCAGCGCGCCACCAAGTTCGTGCCGACCAAGGTCGAGAACTACAAGGCGATCGAAGCTGCGGCCAAGAATGCCGGCCTGTTGAAGTAATCAGGCAACTGGTGAACCGATGAGTTTCAAGCTCGACAAACTGACCGTGCGCCACTTGGCCGGCGCCAAAACGGCTGCGCTGCACGAGCTCGACCTGGTGGTGAACCAGGGCGAGCAGCTTGCACTCATCGGTCCTTCGGGCGCCGGCAAGACGACCTTGCTGTCGACCCTGGCCTGCGCCCACCAGCCGGCCAGCGGGACACTGGCCGTGTTCGGCCTCGACCCCTGGGCGCTGCCGCAGAAGGCGCGCCACGCAATGCGCGCGCGCCTGTTCCTGGCGCCGCAGACGCCGCCGCTGCCGC
Organism: Massilia sp. FBCC-B171; assembly: GCF_059134155.1. NCBI lineage: Bacteria > Pseudomonadati > Pseudomonadota > Betaproteobacteria > Burkholderiales > Oxalobacteraceae > Massilia > Massilia sp. FBCC-B171. Next base: position 3,475,066 of record NZ_CP101443.1, read on the forward strand.
CGCGCCAGCGCGTGGTCACCAGCGTGCTGGCCGCGCGCCTGCCCCATTGGAGCCTGGCGCAAGCGTTGCGCTCCCTGTTCAAGCCGCTCGACCCGGACGCCGCTTTCGATGCGCTCAGCCGCTTCGGCCTGGGCGACAAACTCTATGCGCGGGTCGACCGCCTCTCGGGCGGCGAGCGCCAGCGCTGCAGCCTGGCGCGCCTGCTGCTGTCGAACGCCGAGGCCTTCCTGGTCGACGAACCGATTTCCGCCCTCGACCCGTCCCTGGCGCGCATCACCCTGGCTACCCTGCAGCAGGAAGCGGCCGCGCGCAAGGCGACGCTGGTATGCAGCCTGCATCAGGTCGAGATGGCGCGCGCCCATTTCGGGCGCATCGTCGGCCTGCGCGAGGGACGCATCGTGTTCGACCTGCCGCGCGAGCAGGTGACCGACGCCATGATCGCCGCGCTCTACGAAAACGAGATGGCCGAAGCGCATCCGCACCAGTTGCACGAGCCGCCCGAACGCATCGCCGTGGGCGCCTGCTTCTGAGGATGGCGGCGCCTTCCTTACATCCGGATCCGGCCTGGCGCGGCCGCCTGATTGCCTGCGCCGCCGCGCTGGCCCTGCTGTGGCCGGCGCTCGTCTACAGCGAATTCAAGCCCTGGATCCTGTTCGACCTGCAAAGCCTGGCCGCCGCCGGCGGTTTTCTCTCTGATTTCTTGCGTCCGGCGCATGGGGCCGAATTCCTGATGATGGTGCTGCGCGAGACCTGGATCACGGTGGCCATCGCCACCGCCGGCCTGGCGCTGGCACTGCTGGGCGCGATTCCCGCCACGCTCCTGGTGAGCGAACGGCTCTCGATTTCGCGCCTGGGCACAGGCCGCGTGCGCTGGCCGGCGGCGCTGCTGCGCCAGGGCGTGCGCTGGCTGCTGGTGCTGCTGCGCAGCGTGCCGGAACTGGTGTGGGCGCTGCTCTTCGTGCGCGTGGTGGGCCTGGGGCCGACCGCCGGCGTGCTGGCCATCGCCCTGACCTATTGCGGCATGCTGGCCAAGGTGTATGCCGAAATCCTGGAGTCGAGCGACGCCCACGCCACCGACGCCCTGCTTGCGAACGGCAGTGCGCGCCTGCCGGCCCTGCTCTATGGCGCCCTGCCCGACGCCGCCGCCGAACTGGTCTCCTACACCATCTACCGCTGGGAATGCGCGATCCGCGGCTCGGCCATCATGGGCTTTGTCGGCGCCGGCGGCCTTGGCCAGCGCATGGACGAATCGACCAAGATGATGGCGGGCGGCGAAGTGGCGACCATGCTCTTCATGTTCGTGCTGCTGGTGGCCGCGGCCGACCTGGTCTCGACCCTGCTGCGGCGGAGGCTCGGATGAACAAACCCGCCCTGCCGCCGGCGCCGCCGCGTTCCTGGAGCACGCCCCTGCTGGTGCTGGCCCTGATCGCGCTGATCGTCGCCAGCTTCGCCACGCTGAAGCTCGACCTGGCCGCCTTCTTCACGCCGGAAGCGGTCAGCACCACCAGCGAATTCCTGGGCGGCTTCGCGCCGCCGGAAATGGCCGCACCCTTCCTGCTCAAGACCCTGAACGCGGCGCTCGAAACCCTGTCGATGTCGGCGCTGGGCACCTTGCTGGCGGTCCTTGCCGGCCTGGTGCTGGCGCTGCCGGCGGCCGGGCGCTGGGGCGCCGCGCCGCGCGCCGCCGTGCGCATCGTCTTGAATGTCCTGCGCTCGATTCCGGAACTGGTGTGGGCCGCGCTGCTGCTGGTGGCCGCCGGCCTCGGACCCTTCGCCGGCACGCTGGCGCTCGCCGTCCACACGGCGGGCGTGCTGGGGCGCCTGTTCGCCGACGCGCTGGAAAACGCCGAGCCGGCGCCGGAAGCGGCCCTGCGCGCGAACGGCGCGCCGAGCCTGGCCGCCTTCTTCTATGCCACCTTGCCGCAAACGCTGCCCCAAATGCTCTCCTACACCCTGTACCGCTGGGAGAACAATATCCGCGCCGCGGCCGTGCTGGGCGTGGTCGGCGCCGGGGGCCTGGGCCAGATGCTGAAATACCACCTGTCGCTGTTCCAGATGCAGAACGCCGCCACCGTCGTGCTGGCGATGCTGGTGCTGGTCGCCCTGGTCGATGCGATCAGCTTCGCGCTGCGGCGCGCCCTCACGCGCTAAGTGTAAAAGGATCCATGCTCGAACTCGCCAAGCTCACCAAAACCTATGGCGGACGCACCGTGCTGGCCGCGCTCTCGCACCGCTTCGCGGCCGGCCGCTTCGTCGCCATCATGGGCGAATCGGGCGTCGGCAAGTCGACCCTGCTGAACCTGATCGCCGGGCTCGACGCCCCCGACAGCGGCGAAGTGATCGTCGACGGCATCCACATGGCGGCGCTCGACGACGATGCCGCCACGCGCCTGCGCCGCACGCGCATGGGCTTCATCTTCCAGGCCTTTCACGTGCTGCCGCATCTGACGCTGCAGCAGAACGTGGCGCTGCCCCTGCTGCTCAATGGCGCGGGCACGGCGCGGGCCGACGACATGCTGGCGGCGGTGGGATTGAAAGGTCGCGGCGCCGACTTTCCGCGCCAGCTCTCGGGCGGCGAACTGCAGCGCGTGGCGATCGCGCGCGCCCTCGTGCACAAGCCGGCCCTCTTGCTGGCGGACGAACCGACCGGCAACCTCGATCCGGAAACGGCGGGCGGCATCCTGCGCCTCCTGCGCGACGAAATCCGCGCGAATGGCGCCGGCGCCATCATGGTGACCCACTCGCATGCGGCGGCCGAGATGGCCGATGAGGTACTGCTGTTGACGCGCGAAGGTTTGCGCCCGGCGTGAAGATGAGCGTAAATTCCAAGCGGAAATAAGCACGTTAGACACCGTTCGCGACGAATAGTGCGGCGCCTACCGCACAGGCGTAGTAATATCACAACGACCCGACCGCAGAGGAGCGGCTAACAAAACCTTCAGGACAAGCCGCTTTTGCGGCGATGATGGTTTTGTCAGGCGCTTCCAGCCAACACAATATCGGGCGCTTCCAAAACGGTCCTGTTCCTCAACCAAAGTACGCATTTTGGAGGAGTACATGAACGTACGCCAAAAAAAACAGGAAATGCTGGCCGCAATGCACCGCGCACGCGCCCTCGAACCATCGAGTTTCGTGCCGAACAAGCTGCTCGACACCTTGATCGAAAAACTGCATCTCAAAAATGATGCGGAGCTGTGCCGCGTGCTCGAAGTGCAGCCGCCGATCATCAGCAAGATCCGGCATCGCAAGCTCAACGTGGGCGCGACGATCTTGTTGCGCATGCACGAGAAGTCGAATATCCCGATCCGCGAACTGAAGGAGCTGACCTCGGCCGCGCTGCATTAGAACAGCCGATGCGTGGCCCTTGCGTTACACGCTCGGCGGGCGACCGGTTTTAAGCTGCGGCAGGCTATCGAGTACCTGGCGCAGCGTCGCGATGTCGAGGCGCCCGACCAGGGCCACGCCGATGCGCAGCAACTCGCTCTTCTTGATCTCGAAACCGGCCTTCAGGCAGGCCTGCTTCACGCTGGCCAGCACCGCATATTCACCGTCCGGCATGGTGAAGCTGTCGCGCACCAGGCTTGGCCGCGCACCGGTCTGCGCGGGCGCCGGCGCTGCACGGGTGCGACGGGCCGTCGGCGCTTGTTTGCCGGCCTTGACCAGCGCTTTCGCGGCATTCTTCACGCCGATTGCGGACGTCCTGGCGGGCGTGGCGCGTGCTGTGGTCTTTGCGGGGGGCTTGATCGCTTTCGCAGGCGCTTTGGCCGAGGCCTTGGCTGACGCCTTTGCGGCGCTCTTCGCCGGCGGCGCTTTTGCTGCCGCCTTCGCAGCGCTCTTCGGCGCAGCCTTGACGGCCGCGCTCTTCGCAGCGGCCGTTTTCACGGGCAGGGATTTCGAGGATGTGGCCGCGCGCTTCGGTGCGGCGGCGCTGGCCGGGGTCGTGCGGGCCGCCTTGGCGGCTGCCGGGACTGCTTTTGCCCGCGCCGATGCGGCTGCGGCCGTACCCTTGGCGGGTACCGGTTTTTTGGTCATTGCGTATTCCACTACTTAACAAGGTAAACAATATAGTCGATCAGGCGCATTCCGGGAAGGGGCGCTCCGTTGGCGTGCGCCTGTGCAGTTCGCGGATGACGCCGGCGCGCAGGCCCGTCGGCACCGGCACCAGCTCCTCGATGCCGAGCTCTTCGACCAGCGCCAGCAGCAGCGCCAGGCCGCCGGCCATCTGGGCCGCGCGCGCCGGCTGCTGCGACAGGGCGGCGATGCGCATGAAGCCGCCCTCCTCGACCAGCGCATGGCGCAGCGCGACCAGGCCGGCCGCATGCGCACCGCGCCCGTCGGAGGCCTGCGCCCCGGCCAGTTCGAACAGGGCGCGCACCGTGCCCGAAGCGCCGTAGGCGCGTTGCCAGCGCAGTGCTCCGGCAAGTGCGCCGGCGTCGGCGAAGCGGCTGCGCGAGGACGCCAGCGCCGCCTCGAAGGCCGCCGGCGTGATGCCGTTGCCGAAAAACGCCAGGCCCTGGCGCAGCGCGCCGACGCCGTAGGACTGCACCAGCTCGACCTCGTCCGCGCGCCCGACCACGATTTCGGTCGAGCCGCTGCCGACATCTAACACCAGGCGCCGCTCCTGCGTCTCCGGCAGCGCGCCCGCCACGCCCAGGTAGACCAGGCGGCCCTCTTCTTCGGCGCCCAGCACCTCGACCGGATGCCCGATCGCCGCCTGCGCCGCCGGCAGGAAGGCCGGCGCATTGCAGGCCACGCGCAGCGCCGCGGTGGCGACCACGCGCACGGCGCGCACATCCCAGTTCGCCAGGGCCAGCCTGAACTGGTGCAGGCATGCCAATGCGCGCCCCATCGTCTGCGCATCCAGGCAGCCATCCGCGCCGATCCCCGCACCGAGGCGTATCGGCTCGTTCAGGGTCGCGGCCACCGCCATGGCGCCGTTTTCCCAGCTGGCCACGTGCAGGCGAAAGCTGTCGGACCCGAGTTCGACGGCGGCGTAGAGCGGTGCGGAAAATGTGGGGTATGGAGCGCAAGCTGGCATGGTTCGCCCTGGCTGGAAGAACCCGCAGTGTGCACCGGCTTTGTGACGTACCGATGACTGGATGCCGCAGATCAAAAGCTGCTGGTCGACGTTTACCGTAGGGTGGGTACTCCGTGCCCACGCGTTACGGGCGTGTCTGGCATACGTGGCGCCGACGGTTCGCTCGCACGGCAGCCGGCCACCACGTACACCTTCCGCGGTGCGAGCGGTCGTCACCGATCCAGGTGGAAGCATGCGCACGTAAGGCGTGCGCGGCGGCTAACGATTGACTGAAGCTTAATTTTCCGGCGCGGTCTCGCGTGGCGCGAGGCGAATCGCATTACGCCCGCCTTCCTTGGCGGCGCGCATGGCGCTGCCGGCGCGGCCGAACAGGGTGACGTTGCTGTCGTCCGGGCGGATCGTGGTCACGCCGAAGCTGGCCGTCATCGAGATCATGGCGCGCTCGGTTTTCACGGGCGTGGCCTCGATCGCGGCGCGCATGCGCTCGGCCACGAGCATGGCTTCGTCAGAGCCGGTGCGCGGCAACAGGAGGGCGAATTCGCCTCCGACCAGGCGGCCCAGCAGGTCGCTGTCGCGCAGCTGGCGCTTGCACAGGTCGGCCACGTGGCGCAGCACGACGTCGCCGACCGGATGGCCGTAGCCGTCGTTGACGCGTTTGAAGCTGTCGAGGTCGAGCACGACCAGGGCGGTGGGCGAACCAGGGCGGCGCGCCAGCGCCATCCAGGGCGCGAGCGCATGGAAGAAGCCGCGCCGGTTCGGCGCCTCGGTCACCAGGTCGAGCGTTTCCAGGCGTTCCAGGTCCGCTTGCAGGCGCTCGCGTCCCAGCAGCAGGAAGCCGAAGCCGTTGACCAGCATGAGGAGATAAAAAGCGATGGTCGAGAGCTGGCGCAGCAGGTCGTGCGAAAGCCAGCGCCAGCCGTCGGGCATGACCAGCACCAGGATGCCGCGCGCGGCCACCACCAGCGCCAGGATGGCCGAGACGATGGCCAGCGCGCGCTGCAGCATCGAGGCCTCCTTCCAGCCGCGCGCCAGGGCCGCCGCACCGGCGAGATAAAAGGCGCCGAGGATCAGGGCGGCGGCGAGCGTGCGCAGGCCGAGCGGATCGATCCAGTAGGAGACCAGGAAAATGAAGACGGCGCCGACCGCGAGCGGCACCATGGCGCGCTGCAGATGGCGCCGGTGCGCGGTTTCCCACATGGCGGCCGATTCCGCCGCGACGCCGGCGATCAGGAGGGCCCAGCCGCCGGGCAGCGCCAGCGGCTCGGGGATGACGCGCGCGCCGCCCAGCGCGAGCAGGATCCAGCTTGCCGCCTGCACCTGCTTGGACAAGCCCCAGCTGGCCAGTGCCGGTGCGCGCACGTTGCCGTAATCGAAGAAGAACAGCACGCTGCACAGCGCCAGGTTGCCCAGGGCGAGCACCAGCATCATCGTGGTCGAATCCATGGTCAGCATGGCGCCGCTCAGCATTCGTGCTCCACCTGCTCGGTGCCGTCGCCGACCTTGCTGGCCCAGGCGCTGGCAAAAATAGCCCGTTCGGCCTCGCTTGGCACCTCGCTCCAGAACACGATCAGGGTACCCTTGTGGTCGTGCAGCTGGGTCAGCTTGTCGACGAACTGGGCGTTGCCGGCGCTGTCGGCCAGCGCCATGGCGTAGCCGTAGACGCGATTGAGCCGCTCGATGCGGTCGGGTTCGAGCGCGCTGTTGGTGGCGGTGATCGTCGGGTGATCGAGAAACATACGGAACTCCTGTGGCGGCAAGGGCCAGCTTAGCAGAGTTTCATGCCTGTGAACAAGACGCAGCAGCGGCCGGAAGTTGTCGCATGGCGTGTGTTTACTGCCGCCCTTCTCTTCTATACTGATGCCATGCCCGAACGCGCCGACACCGCCGATCCTTCGCTTCCATCCGTGCCGCGCGTGCGCACCCGGGGCAACCGGCGCACCCTCGAATTCGAGGGCGGCGACATCCAGAGCGAGATGCTGCTGTCGCACCCGGACGCGCTGGTGCTCGACTACGCGCGCGCGATGATGTGCTTTGCCCTGTTCACGCCGCGTCCGCGCCATATCCTGATGGTGGGCCTGGGCGGCGGCTCGCTGGCCAAGTTCTGCTACCGCCACTTTCCGCAGGCCCGCATTACGGTGCTGGAAATCTGCGCCGAGGTGATCGCCCTGCGCGATGACTTCCAGGTGCCGCCCGACGACGCGCGCTTACGCATCGTGCACGCGGACGCCGCCGACTATATAGAGGCCATCCCGGCCAGCGTGGACGCAATCCTGGTCGACGGCTTCGACGCCGCCGGCATGCCCGCCGCCCTCGGCAGCGCGGCTTTTTACCGCGCTTGCCGGCGCGCGCTGCGCGAGGGCGGCGTGTTGGTTGCGAACGTCCTCAGCTACGATCCTGCGCACAACGCGATTGTCGAACGCATCGACGACGCTTTTGAGCGCCGGGTCTGCGAGTTTCCCGGCATTGCCGGCAACAACCACCTGCTCTTTGCCATGCATACGGCAGCCGGCGCCGCCGGGCGCCCCTTCGCACGCCGGCGCGGCCTGGGTTTTTCCTTCTTGAACAAGCTGCTGGCGCGGCTGCTGGTTGCCTGGCTCGCACGGCGGCCTGTCTGATCGCGGCGACACCCGCGTTTTCAGGGCGCCTGGGGTGAGGATTTGTTTGCGAAAAACGACCAACCTATGACACACTCCACTGCTTTGGTGCTCTCAAGCAAATAATTTTCAGGAACCGTCATGTTGCGTCGCCTGCCGTTTTCATTTACCCGCGCGGCGGCCCTCACGCTGGGAGCCGGCCTGGCCGCCTCGACAGCCCTGTTCGTCGGCGTGAGCCATCTCGAATACGACAACCTGGCGCTGTCCTTCGGCCAGCGCGCCGAGCAGCGCGTGGCGACGGTGCGCCAGGGTTTGCACGACGCGGTTGAAGTGGTAACGGTGACGAACCAGCTGTTTGCCCTCGGCGCCCCGGTCACGCGCGCCCAGTTCCATGACTTCACCGCCCCGCTCCTGCTGCGCCATCCCTTCATCAAGGCCTTCAACTACCACCGCATCGTGCCGGACAGCGAACGCGCGGCGGCCGAGGCCGAGTTGCAGCTTTTCATACCCGGTACCGTCATCACCGACGACCTGAGCGGGCGCCGCGGGCCGGCCGGGCGCCGCACCGAGTACAGCATCGTCGACTACCTGGTGCCGCTCAAGGGCAACGAGGCAGCGTTCGGTTTCGATGCCGCGACGCGCCCGCAGATCAACAGCGCCCTGGCCCGTGCCCATGCCGACAAGCGCGCCACCGCCACCCCGCTGTTCCCGCTGGTGCAGGACGCCAATCCGCAGCCGAGCTTCCAGGTGCTGCTGCCCGTCTACGACACCAAGGGACAGCTGACGGGCGACACCGCCGTCGTGGTGCGAGCCCAGGAGCTGGTCAGCATGGCCCTGGCCGGCGCGGGCCTGCTCGACGACAGCCAGATCGTGATGTCGGTGTATGCCGGCGCGCGTCCCGAGGCGGCCGACCTGGTCTTCACCACCAGCATGGACGGCGCGAGGCCGGCGCGCGAGCTGCTGGGCAGCTGGATCGCCCCTGAATTCGACACCCGCATCGTGCGCACGCTCGACGTCGCCGGCCGTCCCTGGCTGGTCGAGGTGGGCATGAAGCCGCGCCCGTTCGCGGCCGACCACCTGGCCTCGCTGGCGATGCTGGCCGGCGGCATCCTGCTCAGCCTGATGACGGCGGCCTGGGTCCAGGCCTCCGGCGAGCGTGCGCGGCGCGTGCAGCAGCTGGTGCGAAAGCGCACCGCCGACCTGAAACGCACCAACCGGCGCCTGGTCGACGACATGGTCGCGCGCGAGCGCACCGAAAAGGCGCTGCAGCAGAGCGAGCAGCGCTTCCGCCAGCTGGTGTCGATGTCCTCGGACTGGTACTGGGAGCAGGACAGCAGCTTCCGCTTCACGATGGTCACCGGCGGTTTTTCCGAAAAGGCCGGCGTGCTGGTCGACCACCTGCTTGGCAAGACGCGCTGGGAATACGTGCCGGCGCTGATCGACACCGAATACGGGCGCAAGCACATCGCCCAGGTGCGCGCCAACCTGCCCTTCACCGACCTCGAATACCAGGTGGTCGACGACAACGGCCAGACGCGCTGGTTCCTGGTCAACGGCCAGCCCGTGTTCGACGAGCTCGGCCAGTTTGCCGGCTACCGCGGCACCGGCAGCGACATCACCGAGCGCAAGCTTACCGAGCAGCGCGTGCACCACGTGGCCCAGCACGACGCCCTGACCGGCCTGCCGAACCGCTCGCTGCTGCAGGACCGCCTGAGCCAGGCAGTGGCGTACACCAGCCGCAGCGGCAACCCGGTCTGGGTCATGCTGATCGACCTCGACCGCTTCAAGTTCGTCAACGACAGCATGGGCCACAAGGCCGGCGACGTGCTCCTGATGACGGTGGCGGCGCGCCTGCGCTCGTCCCTGCGCGACGCCGACACCGTGGCGCGCCTGTCGGGCGACGAATTTGTCGTCATCGTCTCCGAGCGCGGCGACCAGGAACTCACGCCCGACATCGTGCAGCGCGTGATGAATGCGGTCGCCCAGCCGGTCATGCTCGGCACCAAGGAATTCTTCGTCACCTGCAGCATCGGCGTGGCCGTGTATCCGAGCGAGAGCACCGACGCGGACACCCTGATCGAGCATGCCGACATCGCCATGTACCGCGCCAAGAAACTGGGCCGCAACAACTTCCAGTTCTATACGCCGGCCATGAACGAGGAATCGCTGGAACGCGTGCGCATCGAGAGCGCGCTTCGGAATGCCGTCGAACGCAACGAATTCGTCCTGTATTACCAGCCCCAGCTCGACATGAAGACCGGCAAGATCTGCGGCATGGAAGCGCTGATCCGCTGGCAGCATCCGGAACTGGGCATGGTGCCGCCGGGACGTTTCATCAGCATTGCCGAGGAAACCGGGATGATCGTGGCGATCGGGGCCTGGGTGTTGCGCACCGCCTGTGCCCAGAACAAGGCCTGGCAGGACGCCGGCTTCGACAAGCTGCGCGTGGCCGTGAACCTGTCGGCGCGCCAGTTCGGCGCGGCCGACCTGATCGAGAACCTGGCCGGCGTGCTGCTCGATACGGGCCTCGAGCCGAAATACCTGGAAATCGAGCTCACCGAAAGCCTGTTCATGAGCGACATCACGCCGGCCGTCGACCTGCTGCACCGCATGAAGGCGCTGGGCGTGAACCTGTCGATCGACGATTTCGGCACCGGCTACTCGAGCCTGTCCTACCTGTCGCGCTTCCCGATCGACGTGCTCAAGATCGACCGATCATTCGTCGCCGACATCACGCGCGACGCCAACGACGAAGCCATCGTCACCTCGATCATCGCGCTGGCGCACAACCTGAAGCTGGCAGTGATCGCCGAAGGCGTGGAAACGGGCGAGCAGCTCGACTACCTGCGCCGCCATGGCTGCGACGAAATGCAGGGCTATTACTTCAGCAAACCACTACCGGCGCACGAGTTCGAGCAGCTTCTGGTCGAGGGCCGCGGCCTGGCGCCCCACGAAATCATCACGCCTGAGCCAGCCATCCCGCAGATTTGAAGGATTATTCCTACAAGATTGTGGCATTTTGGATATCGTTGTTCTACAATAGGAATGTCTCTATTGCAACGTGCGGGAACATGATGAACATCGAAGAAGTACAAACGCAGCAGTCGGCAAATGCACGCGTGGTGAGGACCGATTCGCGCACGCGCGACCTGGTCAACCAGGCAGTGGCCTCGATTCCAACGCTCGGCTTGCAGCGTGCCGCCGAGTTTCTTGCTGCGATGAATGTGCCGGCGGAGATAGCCGTGCGCACGCTGGTGTATCCACACCGCCGCCGCCGCTAGGGCGCGGCAGCCGGCAGTGCATCAGCCCCTGCAGGCGCAGGGGCATCCAACTTACTTCTTTGGTTCTTGCGCCTGAATATCGGCCAATGACTCCAGGCCGCGTGGCGTGACCTCGAAGCCGCCTTCCTCGCGCGGCACGATATGCGACTTGCGAATAAGGAATTGCGCGACGTCGCCGGCCACCGTTGCGGCCGGATCCTGCGCAAGGCTCGTCAATGCTTCGATACAGGCGCGCAGGAACAATACCTGCTGGCCCTTCTCCGTCAGGTCCAGCTTGCCGTCGCGCGCATAGGCAATCATCTTCAGGCCGGCCAGGCGCTTGGCATTACGCCCGACGCAGGCGTTGACCCGATCGGTACGCGCACCGCGCCGGATGAATTCGAGGGCGTTGTACTCGTCTGTCGTCAGTTTTTCGTTCTTCATTACCGCTCATTTAACTTGCTGGGCAGCCATGGTAACCGCCATGACGCGCCGCGGCAACCAATGAACGCCTGAGCGTTCTACTACTCAGCGCAAAGTGCGCAATGCGATCCACAGCAAGCCGGCGCCGACGATGGCCCCGACAGCCAGTACGCCCTGGAAGCGGCGCGATGCGAAACCGGTGCTCCGGCCCAGGTAAATCTTGTTATGCAGCGAATTGCCCATCTGAGTCTCCGTCGTGTGTCAGTAAAATCCATGAGTAGATATTATAAAAAAACTCACACAATGGGAACGTTCGGCAACGTACATAATTGTAACGATCTGTGTTTTTCAGCAAGATTGCCACACTCTCGTATTGCGCGCCGGAGCTAGGTCGCCACTGTTAGGATTGTTCTAACATCGAACAGGAGGAAGCACCATGAATCAATCGCGACAACCAACCGACCCGGCAGCCAACGGCGGCGCCATCCTGCATGAAGACGACATCGGCAGCGGCGAAAAAACGCCGGCGGAGAAGGAAACCGAAGAGATGATCAAGGAAATCCCGCCCCTGAAGGGCACCAACGGCAGCGAGCAGCCCCCAAAGGACTGAAGCAGGACTGCAGCGACAAATGAAAGCGCCACCCTCGGGTGGCGTTGCTGTTTCTAGCGCTAGTGCGCGCGGATCGGCGGCTCGGGGATGACGGGTTCTTCGACGGGTGCATGTACCGGATCGGGTACGTCGTCGGGAACCGGAATCGTCGGTGGCGGCTGCTCCGGGTCGGGTGTCGAATGGGCATGCAGGGCGCCGCGGCTGCCGTCATGCGGGGCGATGGTATCCATCAGCGTCTCTCCAAAAATGTCCGTACAAGCGGCGCCATGGCCGGGAGGGGCGCGGCGCCGCAAGGATGCCGGCGGCCGCGATGGCGGCCGGCAGACTGTTCGTGCAGATCAGTGGTTTTGCTTCTGCTTGGCGCCGCCGCCGGCGCCTTCGTTCGAGCCGGCTTTTTCACGCGACATGTGATCGTGGCTGCTCTTGTCCTCTTTGCCTGCGCGCTGCTTGGCCAGGTCTTCTTCCGACATGCGGTCCGACTGCTTGCTCTGGTTGTCGTTGGCTTTCGATTCATTCATGGTGGTTCTCCCGTGGTGGTTGAAAACGTTGACGTTTTGTGCAGACTAGCATGGAAGAACTTCGCAGGTTTTCAATCGTGCGCATCATTAAAACATGGGTATAGTGCATGTTTTCGGTCCCCGTTTACCTATGAAAATCCGCCTCCTTCCACTGCTCACCCTTCTTCCGGCCCTGGTGTCGGCTGCCCCGATGAAACTTGCCGACTACATGGCCCTGACCGGCCCCGCCCCTGCCGCGCGCGTCGCCTATGGCGCCGCCCCTTCCCAATACGCCGAGCTGTTCCTGCCGAAAGGCGCCGGCCCCTTCCCGGTCGCCGTGCTGGTGCATGGCGGCTGCTGGACCGAGAAGTTCGGCGGCATCACCCAGTTGCGCAGCATGGCCGGCGCCCTGGCCGAACGCGGCATCGCATCCTGGAATGTCGAATACCGCCGCGTCGACGAAGCCGGCGGCGGCTATCCCGGGATGTACGAAGACATGCATGCCGCGCTCGACACCCTGGCCGCGCAAGCAGGCCCGCACCGCCTCGACCTGGAACGGGTGGTGGCGGTGGGCCATTCGGCCGGCGGCCAGCTGGTGCAATGGATTTCCGGGCGCGCGCGCATTCCGGCCTCGAGCCCCCTGCACCGCACGCGCATGCTGCCGGTGCGGGCGGTCGTCAGCCTGGGCGGGCTTGCCGACCTGCGCGGCGAACGCGAGCTGATCAAGTCGAGCTGCGGGCGCGATACGCCGGAACTGGCCGGCCAGCCGAGCTCCGTGCGGCCGGACGTCTATGTCGATACAAATGCGGCCGAGCTGATGCCGAACGGCAGCCACACGATCCTGGTGACGGGGGAACTGGATACGATCTCGCCGCCGCGCGTGGCGCATGACTACGCCGCGCGGGCGCGCAAGGCCGGCGACAGCGCGGAAGTGGTGATCCTGCCAGGCGCGAGCCACTACGACGAAGTCGCGGCGAGTTCGCCCTCCTGGCCGCTGGTGGCGGCGGCCATCGAACGCGCGCTGGCGCAGCTTGGCGCGAACAGCAAGGAAACGATCAGCCCCGCCGCTTCGCCAGCGGCGCGCTGACGACGAGGTCGGAGGTCGCCACGGCGACGCAGGGCAAGAGGTAGTCTTCGCGCTTTTCCTCGATCGACAGGCCGGGCCAGTCGACCAGGTAGCGCACCGTTCCGGCGCTGAGCCGGCACAGGCAGGTGCGGCAGGTGCCGTTGCGACAGGAATTGGGCAAGTCGATGCCGGCCGCCTCGGCCGCCTGCAGCACCGTGGCGCCGGCCGCGGGAAAGCTGCAGCCGAGGGGGTCGAGCGTGATGATGTGGGAAACGTCGTCGGTCATGAGAGGATTGTAGCGCCGCCGCGGCGAGCGGAGGCGCCGATGCCTGAGTTCGTTAGCGAACAGACCGCTGAGTGTGGCGCGCCTACGCTGGGGTTTCCTATCGTAAGTATTGCAGGTGCCAAATGAAAAAACTCGTCGCTCCCCTCCTTCTCGCCGTCCTCGCTGGCGCCCTTCCCTTTGCCGCCAGCGCTGCCAAGCCTGCGCAACAAGCCGCCGCACAAACGGCCCAGCAGCCGGGTGCGGCAGACGCCACGCAGGAACGCAGCGAATTCGACCGCCTGCTGCGCGCCCAGGTCCTGCTCGACCGCATGCACTTTTCGCCGGGCGAGATCGACGGCGCCTATGGCTCGAACATGCGCCAGGCGCTCTCGGCCTTCCAGAAATCCCGCAGCCTGGAGGCGACCGGCAAGCTCGACGAAGCCACCTGGAATGCGCTCAACACCGACACAACGCCAACGCTGACCAATTACGTGTTGACCAATGAGGACGTGGCCGGTCCCTTCCAGCCGATTCCTGAAGACATGATGGAAAAGGCCAAGCTGCCGAAACTCGGCTATGCAAGCTCTGCGGAAGGCCTGGGCGAGAAATTCCACGCCAGCCCCGAGCTGATCATGCGCCTGAACCCAGGCAAGAATTTGACGAAGGCCGGCGAGCAGATCGTCGTGCCGAGCGTGCACGGCGGCCCTGCCCTGCCTGCCGCATCGAAAGTGGTGGTGAGCGACAGCCGCAAGGTGCTGATGCTGTTCGACGCATCCGATCGGCTGATCGCGCAATATCCGGCCTCGACCGGCAGCGAAAATGATCCACTGCCGGTGGGCAATTGGAAGATCAACGGCGTGCATCCGAATCCGACCTACTATTACAACCCGAAACTGTTCTGGGATGCCGAGCCGGGCGACAAGAAGGCAAAGATCGCGCCGGGACCGAACAATCCGGTCGGCGTGGCCTGGATCGACCTGTCCAAGGAACACTACGGCATCCACGGCACGCCGGTCCCGAAATTCATCGGCAAGACCGAGTCGCACGGCTGCATCCGCCTGACCAACTGGAGCGCCGCCGAAGTGGCAGCCGTGGTGGCAGCGGGCACGGCAGTCGTCCTGCAGCAGGAATGATTTTTACTAACGGGGAGGTTTGCTCATGAAGTGGCTGCTCAGCTTTGTGCTTGGCGTGGTCGTCGGCGCCGGCGGTTTGTTTATCTATCTGCGCGAGATTGCCGACGCGCCAAATCCGATCATCACCGACGGCGGCGCGCTGCCGGCGCCGCCGAGCGATCCGCCGGCCGCGGCCTTGCCGGCAGCGGCCCCTGCGGCCGCGACGGGCGATCGCCTGGTGCAAACCGACCTGTCCGATGCCAGCCTGCCGATCCGCCCTGCGCCGCAATCGACGACGGCGCCCCCGGCCGCGCCGGAACTGGGCGCCGGCGGCAGCATGCCGAACAAGCTGCTGGTGCCGGTCGAGGGCGTGGCCTATGCCAAGCTGACCGACACCTTCGACCAGCCGCGCGGCCAGGAACGCCACCATGAAGCGCTCGACATCATGGCGCCGAAAGGCACGCCGGTGCGCGCGGTGGCCGACGGTAAAGTGGTGAAACTGTTCGAGAGCAAGCCCGGCGGCACGACCCTGTACCAGTTCGATCCGAGCGAGCAATACGCCTATTACTATGCCCACCTCGACAAATACGCCGACGGGATCAAGGAAGGCATGCAGCTCAAGCGCGGCGACCTGATCGGCTATGTCGGCGTGACCGGCAACTCCGACCCGAACGCGCCGCACCTGCATTTCGCCGTGGTCGCCCTGACGCCCGAGAAGCAGTGGTGGAAAGGCACGCCGGTCAATCCGTACCCGCTGCTGTCGGACTGATCGCCTGCTTATTGCGCGGCCGCTGCCGGTTCCGGCGCGGCCGTTTCGTCGACGTCGGCTCCCACATTGATGGCGGCGTAGGCCCGCTGCACGGCCACCGCCTCGCGGCTGGCGGCGCCATATAATTCCTGCGCCGCTTCGATCATCTTGGCGCGCGCATCGGCGTAGTTCGTGCTCGAGGTGAACTTGGTCGTGTTCGCCTTGAACCAGATTTTGAACGCCTTGTCGGTGCCGATGCCGCTCATCGCGCCGGGCGACTTCACCAGGTATTTGCTGTAGTAGTCGCCCTTCTTGTCCTCTTTCGATCCCTGCGACAGGAAATAGAACATCCGGTTGTTCGGGCCGCTGCTGTAGTGCACGTCCAGGCGCCGCAGCGAGGTGCTCCAGGCGTCCGGGCTGCTGCCGTCCTTGCTGGGGCGGTACATCCAGCGCAGGGGCGTGTTGTCGCGGCTGATTTCGGTGCCGAGCATCCAGTCGTTGCCCGTCGATGGAATACTCTCGCCGGTGCCGCCGGCGCGCGCATAGGCTTCGACCACTTCCCCGCCGATGTCCGAACTCGATTCGTTCAGGCCGCCCGATTCGCCCGAATACACGAGGTCCGAGGTGGCGGCGGTGACGCCATGGCCCATCTCGTGGCCGATGACGTCGATCGAACCGAGGCTGTTGAAACTCGAGCCGTCGCCGATGAACATGCAGCGGCAGGTATCGCTGTAATAGGCGTTGTCGTAGGCGGTGTTGACGTGCACGGCGATATAGGTCGACGTGTTCTTTCCGTCCAGTGACTGCCAGCCGAGCACGTTCTTCAGCGCGTCATAGGTATTCATCAGCCCCCACATGGCGTTCACCGCCGCGGTCTGGCCGTTGGCGTCCGTGGTGCTGCCGCCGCGGATGTACTGCTTGCCGTCGCCCCAGGTGTTGCTCGCGTTGGTGTACATCTCGCCGGCCTTGCTGCTGCCGTTGGCGTTCGTGATCGCCATCGCGCCATAGGTGCCGCCGGTGCCGCGTTCCGGATCGAGCATGCGGTAGCTGCCGTTGGCGAAGGTGGTGCTGATCGGCACCTCGCCGTTGTATTGGCTCTTGCCCACCCCCACCACATTCTGCAGCGCGCTCCAGCGATCCAGGATGCGCCCGTCCTTCGCGCTGACGATGGTGTCGTGATAGTGCGGATGGTCGCCGCGCTGCATGCGCGTGCGCACCAGGTAGGCCAGCTCGTAGCGCTCGACGACTTCCTGCACGTCGAGGGCATTGAGTTCTCCTTCGAGCTTGTTCACCGCGCCCGGCAGGCGTTCGATCTTCATGACCGGATAGACCAGCAGTTCGGCGCTGGGCGGCACGACATGGGTAGCATCCTCGCCGGCGTCGGCCAGCGTGGCGCCCACGGCGGCATCGATCGCGGCCTTGGGCGGTACCTGCGGCTTGACGTTGAAGTCCTGCGTGGCCGCGCCCAGGCGGTTGGCGCCGCCCCGGCCCAGGTGCAGGCGGCGGTTCGATGCCGATTCGGAAACGATCGCGCCCGCCGCGTCGATCACCACCACCGACTCGGAACCGAACACCCGCACGCCCTTGTAGGTGTGGGCGGCGCGCACCACCTGCGTACCCTGCACGCCGGGATGCTGCTGGGCGACGGAGAAGCCGTGGTTATTGTCCAGCCCGCGCGCCGCGCGGCCCTGGGCCAGCTTCGCCACCAGCGCGGCCGTGGCCGCGACGGAGGGCGTTGCCGGCGCACTCATCATCGGCGCCGGCGCGGCGGCCGCGCAGGCACCGGCAATCAGGAGGCTCAGGGGAGTGACCAGCAGGCGGGTACGAAGTTTCATCGCGTCTCCATTCGAAAATTCCCGGCAGGAAAGGGCCGGAGATCATCGAAGTGTGGACGAGTGTCAAGAAAAGGATTTGCTCAAACGCAAGAAGCCCCGCACGCTGCGCAGCTGCGCAACGGCGGGGCTTTATCTATGCACCCGGCTGGACGGGTGCGGCTGCTTTAATAGTCGTCGTTGTCGCGACGGCTGAGCAGGTAATACGCCGCGGCGCCCACGGCGCCGGCAATGGCCACCTTCTTCGCCAGGCCGGCCTTGTTGTGCTGCCACTCCGATTTCAGGCCCATTTCCCCGAGGATGTTCGGCACATGGCCATGCGCCAGGTCGTCGACGATGCCTTCGACGACATTGATGCGGTCGGCGCCCAGCAGGATCAGCCAGTGGCGCAGGTCGTTCTCGGTGTACTTGAAGGCGGCGCGCCGCAGCATGCCCGACAGCCCGGACGGCGGCTGGGCCGTGCCGTGCAGCTGGGTGATGCCGGGGCGCTCGTTCGACACCAGCACCTCGACCCGCTGCACCTGGGCCTGGGGTTCGGGCATGTCGGCCGGGGTGTAGCGCGGCGGCGTGCGCTCCATCGGCACCGCGGGCCGGTTCTTGTGGTCGAGGTCGGCTCCCCAGCCCTTGATGTGGCCCATTTCCTCGCGCGTCTTGCGGTGCTGGCGCAATTGCGGCTGCACCGGCAGGTGCTCGTGGTGGCCATGGGCGTGCGCGTCCTTGCCCTCGTTGTCGTGGCCGATATGGACGGTCATGTCGCGGTTATCCATGCGTGTGCCTCCTTAGATCGATACGCTGGCCGTCACCGCGCGCACTTCGTGGGCGCGTGGCGGGATCAGGATCGGCTTGATGCAGTTATCGAGTTTGCTCGAGAAGATGTGGTACGCGTCCGCCACGTCTTCCAGCGGAATGCGGTGGGTAATGATCTGCTTGGGATCGATGTGCCCGGCGCGGATGTGCTCGATCAGGCGCGGCAGGTGGCGCTTGACGCTGGCCTGGTTCATGCGCATCGTGATGCCCTTGTTGAGCGCATTGCCCATCGGGACGGCATTGAAGGTCGGGCCGTACACGCCGACGATCGAGACATTGCCGCCCTTGCGCACCGAGTTGATACACCAGTGCAGCACCGTCGCCGCACCCGCCTGCATCTTCATCAGGCGCCCGGTGACCGTTTGCGCCATGCTGCCGGCGGCGTCGCCTCCGACGGCATCGATGCAGACGTCCGCGCCCAGCCAGTCCGTCATCTTCTTGATGTGCAGGGCCATGTCGCCCACGTCCTTGAAGTTCACGACCTCGCACTGGGCGTAGTGCTTGACGAATTCGAGGCGGTACTCGACTTCGTCGACCACGATCACGCGCCCGGCGCCGAACAGCCAGGCCGACTTGGCGGCAAAGATGCCGACCGGGCCGGCGCCGAACACGACCACGGTGTCGCCCTCCTTGATGTCGCCCATTTCGGCGGCCTGGTAGCCGGTCGGCAGCGCATCGGTCAGCAGCACCGCGTCGTCGTCGACGATGTCGTCGGGGATCTTGATCGGACCGACGTCGGCCATCGGCACGCGCACGTATTCGGCCTGGCCGCCGTCGAAGCCGCCGGCCGTGTGCGAATAGCCATAGATGGCGCCGACCGCGGTCGACATCGCATTCACGTTGTGGCAGTTACCGTAGAGTTCTTTCTGGCAGAAGAAGCAGGAACCGCAGAAGATATTGAAAGGCACCAGCACGCGGTCGCCCACCTTCAGGGTTTCCACTTGCGAGCCGACCTCTTCGATGATGCCGATGAACTCGTGGCCGAAGGTGTGGCCGACCCGGGTGTCCGGCACCATGCCGTGGTAGAGGTGCAGGTCGGAGCCGCAGATGCACGAGCGGGTGACGCGCACGATGGCGTCGCCCGGGTGCTCGATGACGGGATCGGACTTGTGGGTCGCACGGACGCGGTAAGGCCCCCGATAGTTCATTGCCAGCATAAATTCCTCCTCGAAAGTTTTGCGTCACTCATTTGTCGATGAGTGCGTAGAACCTTAAGTTATGTCAAAACGCTATCGAATGCGATAGGCGCACGACAAGGAACCCATGTTTTGTAAGGCGATGTAGACGGAAGATAGGCAGATGTTCGCAGCAGGAAACCGACAATTCCTGCTGGAACCCCTTTATTAAAGCGTGCGCGCCTCGAAGGTATTGCACTGCTGCACGTCACCCTGCTCGAAACCACGCTTGAACCAGCGCACGCGCTGCTCGGAACTGCCGTGGGTGAAGGAGTCCGGCACCACCGTCCCGCGCGACTGGCGCTGAATGGTGTCGTCGCCGATGGCCGAGGCCGTCGCCAGCGCGCTTTCGATGTCGCCCGTCTCGAGGAAGGCTTCCTTCTGCTGGGTCTTGTTGGCCCAGACGCCGGCGAAGCAGTCCGCTTGCAGTTCGAGACGCACCGACAAGGCATTGCCTTCGGTTTCGGAGGCCTGGGCCTGGGCCCGGTTCACCTGGTCCGACACGCCCACGAGCTTTTGCACGTGGTGGCCGACTTCGTGGGCGATCACATAGGCCTGGGCAAATTCGCCGCCGACCTTGAAGCGCTCTTCCATCAGGCGGAAGAAACTCAGGTCGATGTAGACCTTCTGGTCGCCCGGGCAATAGAAGGGACCGCTGGCCGCATTGCCGGTGCCGCAGGCAGTCGGTACGCGGCCTTCGAACAGCACCAGTTTCGGCGCCTTGTAGGTGCTGCCCTGGGCCGCGAAGATCGGCGTCCAGGCGTCCTCGGTATAGCCCAGCACGGTACGCACGAAGCGCGATTCGCGGTCGTCGGCCTGGGGCGCGGCCGGGTCGCGCTGCTGCTGCACCTGGGGCGCCGGTCCTTCGCCGCCGCCCATCATGCCGATCACGGTGCCCGGGTCGACGCCGAAGAAGAGCGAGGCCACCAGCGCGATGGCGATCGTGCCGATGCCGATGCCCTTGCCGCCGATGTTGAAGCCGCCGCCGCCGCCACCGCCACCGCCGCGGCGGTCCTCGACATTATCGCTCTCGCGGTCGCCTTCCCACTTCATTTCGGCCGCCGCAGGTTGGACGAATTCATGTTTTCGCGTGCATCTTTCATGCGGAATTCGTCGTCCAGCGCCAGGCCGGCGCGGGCGTCGTCGTTGAGGCTGCGTTCATGGCGTTCGCGCTCGACTTCGCGGTCGAGGCGGACACGTTGCTGGTCCGGGAAAAGTGGCTTCATGGCTGTCCTTGGTTCGCTTGTTTTGTGATCTTGTCGGCACCCTTGCCAACTTGAATATGACTGGAGTATGGACGTGCCGCAGAAAAAGGTATGTTCGGGTATTCACATAAGCGCACGCGCGCAGTCATCGTCCGCTTTGTACGCCAGCGTACAGAGAACCCGATGACCATGCCGCATGCTGCCAGCATGACCGCCCCCCCCATCGATACCGAGACCCTGCTCGCCCTCGGCCAGGCCCTGCAGCAAGCAGGCTATCAATTCACGACCATCACCCCAAGCACCCACCGGCGCGTCAACGCCCGCCCCGAGAACGCCTGGGCGCGCGACCTGCGCGGGGTGTTCGGCTGGAGCCGGCCGTTTCGCGCGGACACGCTTCCCGCCGAGCTGGTAATGCTGATGCGGCGCGCCGGCGTGCTGGACGAGGACGGCGACGTACTGCGCGCCAGGGTGCGCGCTTCGACCATCGGCACGCGGCTCTACTTCCACTCCGCCTTTCCCACCCATGCCGAGGATTCGGTCTTCTTCGGCCCGGACACCTACCGCTATGTGGCGGCTTTGATGCGGGCCATGGAAACATTGAGCCCGCCGCGCCGCGCGGTCGACATCGGCGCCGGCGGCGGGCCGGGCGCCATCGAAGTGGCGGCGCGCTTTCCCGAGGCCGAGACCTTTGCCGCCGACATCAACGACCGCGCGCTGGAACTGGCCGGCGTGAACGCGCGCCTGGCCGGCGCTTCAAACGTAGAAGCACGCCACAGCGACCTGCTGAAAGACCTGGACGGCGAATTCGACCTGGTGCTGTCGAACCCGCCCTTCATCCTCGACCCGGACAAGCGGCGCTACCGGCACGGCGGCGACATGCGCGGCGCCGGCCTCTCGCTGCAGATCGTGGATGCGGCCCTGGCCCGTCTGCGTCCCGGCGGGACGCTGCTGCTGTACACGGGGGTGGCGATCGTCGATGGGGTCGACGAATTCCTGGAAACCATACGGCCGCGGCTCGACGCCGCCTGTGCGGAGTGGACCTATGAAGAGCTGGACCCGGACATCTTTGGCGGCCAGCTCGATAGCGACGGGTATGAAGAGGTGGAGCGGATTGCCGCGGTGTGGCTGCGCGCCGTCAAGCGCGCAGCTGCATAAGACTTAGAAGGTGCGGTTCCAGTTGACGGCCAGCGTGCGTCCGCGGCCGGCATAGGTGCCGGCTGCATCGAGCGCCGCCGCCGACTGCGCGTAATAGCCGACATACTGCTTGTCGAACAGGTTTTCCATGCTGACGCCGAACTGGCCCCAGGACGTGTTCCAGGTTACGGCGGCGTCCGCCAGCGTGTAGCCGACGAAATGCTCTTCCAGCCTGGCGGTGCCGACCTGGCGGCCAATGTTGATGTCGCGGTCGAACAAATGGGCCGCCTGCAGGCGCAGCTGGGCTTGGGGAGCGAAGCGCCAGTTGGCGCCCAGCACCGCCTTGTCCGGACCCTGCGAGCGCGCGCCCAGGTCGAGGTCGAGCGGCGCGCCCTGTGCGGCGGCGGTCTTGCCGTCGGTGACGGCATAGGTGCCGAACAGCGACCAGTCCTTGGCCGGACGCCATTCGCCGTTCGCTTCCCAGCCCTTGACGACCGTCGGCACGCGCTCGACCACGCCGACGCCGGTGGCGACGATGCGGATTACGCTGCCCAGTTTCGAGCGCGAGTCGTAGCGCGAAAAGCCGACGTGGCCCTGGGCGCCGCGCCAGTTCAGGCCGATTTCATTATTCCGGGTGACGATGGGCTGCAAGGAAATCAGGTTCGACACCGACTGCCCGTTCGTATTCACGCCGCGCAGCACCAGGCCCGCGTCGGGCAAGCCGAAGCCTTCGGAACTCGCCGCGAACACCGACCAGCCCGGCGCCACGCGCCACACCGCGCCGATGTTGTGCACTGACTTGGAGAACTCGGCCGAGCCACCCTGGACTTGCCTGCGTCCGTAGGCAGCAAGCGTGGTGTAGGTGTCGACCTCGAGCTCGGCGTTCTCGCGGCGCACGCCGGCGCGCAGGGTCACGGGGCCGATTTCGTATTCGAGCTGGGCGAAGGGCGCCAGCGATTCGAACTTCAATTCCGGCACCCAGGTGCGGCCTGTCGCCGCCAGGCGCTGCAGGGTGTGGTCTTTCAGGAAGTCCAGGCCAGCCGTCACTTCCAGGCCGCGCACCAGCGTATCCGGACGCACATAGGTCATGCGCGAGCCGAGCTTGTCGGCCACGATGTGCGACTGGTCGAAGAGCGTATTGTTGGGCGCGATGCGGGTGTCCTGGAAGGTCACGGTATTGGTCGCGCCATACAGGGACTCGAAATCGTGCTTGAACAGCTGTACCGTCAGGGCGCCGCCGGCCAGGGCCGCATGGCGGTAATCCAGGCTGGCGCTGCGCACCTTGTTGCGGGCCGGGTCGCCAGGCGGCCTGCCTTCGACGGAGGTCGTGGTCACGCCCTGGGCCACAATGCCCGGTTCGTTTTTGTAGTCGCCGTCGCCGGCCATGTTGAAGCGGTTGACCGACAACTGAATGCGCTGGTCGCCGAAGTTGTGGCCGATTTTCAGGAACAGGTCGTCGCCGTGCGAGTCGAGCGTGTCGCCCTGCACGCTGTCGATGCCCAGGCGCCGGCCGTTGCCGTCATAGCCCATGCCGCGCCGCTGGACGCTGGCATAGCCCAGCAGATCAAAGGCGTCCGACTTGTGGCTGACCGAATAGCCGGTCTTCCAGTCGAGGCTGTCCGAGCGGAACTGGGAGGCCGCCCGCACGTTGACGCCGAAGCGCGTGCCGTCCGCCTTCGGGGTTTTGGTGATGTAGTTGATGATGCCGCCGGTCGCGCCCAGGCCCTGCACCGCCGAAGCGCCGTTGATCACTTCGATGCGTTCGATGATCGCGCTGTCGGCGAAATAGCCTTCGCGCATGCCTGCGCGCAGCGGGTTCGACTGGGGAATGCCGTCGAGCAGGATCAGCGGCTGGCGCCCGCGCAGCGATTCGCCGGTCGAGGTCATCTTCTGGCGGCTCGGGGCATAGCCCGGGATATAGGTGGCCAGCGCCTGCGAAGGGTCGTCGGCGATCAGGTACTGGGTCGACAGCTCCTGCTGGCTGATGACCGACACCGCGCCCGGGATCTTGTCGACCGCCTTGGCGCCGCGCGTGGCGGTGACGATGACGGTTGCCGTGTCATTCACATCCGCGGCGTCTTGCTGGGCGAACGCGGGTGCGGCAGCCATGAAGGCGCAGGCGGTGCCGACGGCGAAACTGATGGGCTTAAGCGTGGTCATAAAGAATCTGGTACCGGAAAAGTGTGAGACTTTTCTACTGGGCAATGTAAAATGAGAATGATAACGATTCCTATTTGGAACAGCAAGCGATAACCCATCTATTTATCCAGCCCCTCATGTCGACAACGAAATCTTTGACACGCACCCTGCACCTGTGGGCCGGCCTGGTGTTCGGCACTCTGCTGGTCCTGCAGGGTCTCACCGGCAGCATCCTGAGCTGGCGCCACGAACTCGACGCCGCGCTCAATCCCGGCCTGCTGCAGGTGGCGCCGCCGCCCGGCACGCGCCAGGGCGAGACGCTGCGCGTGGCCCCAGGCAAGGTGCAGGCGGTCAACACGCGGCTGTCGGAGGCCCCCGGCTATGGCCGCCCGAACATGCTCATGATTCCGGAGCATGCGGGCGACGTCTTCATCGCCTGGTACCGGCCGGGCAAAACCAGCTCGCTCTGGCAGCAAGGCGTGACGCGCCAGGTGATGGTCGACCCGGCCAGCCTGCGCATCCTGGGCGAACGCAACTGGGGCGAAGCGGGAATGAGCCGGCCTCTCGTGCTGCCCACCCTCTTCCACCTGCATCACTATTTGCTGACCGGCGACGGCGGCAAGGTCGTGGTCGCGGTCGAGGGCCTGGCGCTGCTCTTGCTGTCGATCACCGGCATCATCGTCTGGTGGCCAAAGTTCACGCGCTCGGCCTTCTGGCATGCGATCACCTTCCGCCTCGGCAGTTCCTGGCCGAAGCTCAGTTTCCAGCTGCACCGCGCCGCCGGTTTCTATGTCGCGCCGGTGTTCCTGCTGCTGGCCGTATCGGGCGTCTACTTCAACATGCCGGGCTGGGTGACGCCGGCCGTCGGCGCCCTCGGCAGCATCACCCCGAACGAGAAGCCGGCCAACCGCAGCGCGCCCGGACTTGCCCCGCTGGCGGCGCAGGACGTGGTTGCGGCGGCGCAGGCCCTGTTTCCAACAGGACGCGTCTCGCGCCTGAGCTTCCCGGCCAAGCCGGGCCAGCCCTACGAAGTGCGCGTGCGCCAGCCGGGCGAGATGCGCCACGGCGACGGCGCCACCCGCATCACCATCGATTCCGGCGACGGTGCCGTGCTGCGCGTCGTCGATCCGCTGACCATGCGTGAGGGCGACCGCTTCCTGTCATGGATGTTCCCGCTGCATACGGGCGAAGCCTTCGGCACCGCCGGGCGCGTGTTCATCAGTTTTATCGGGCTCATGCCGCTGGTGTTTTTCGTCACCGGGCTGGTGATGTGGCTGAAGTTCCGGCGGCCGAAGCAAGGCAAGCGCGGAGCCGACGAGAAAATACGGACGAAAAAAAAGCTCCCGGTCGGGGAGCTATTTTCCTGATGCTGGCGGAGAGGGTGGGATTCGAACCCACGGTACGATTTAACGTACGCCTGATTTCGAGTCAGGTACATTCGACCACTCTGCCACCTCTCCTGAATCGGTGTTGCGGTCGCTGCAAGGCTGGCATTATAGCGGTCGGTTTTCGCTAGCGCAAGGAAATGATGTCAGAGGCATACACCAGAACGGCTCCCTGCGGGAGCGCGGTACGGGGGTGGGATTCGCCCACGTTCCGCGGGCCGCCCCCTCGCTTGCAAGCAAGGGGCTTCGAATCCCACACGCGAAGCGCGCAGGCGCTTCGCTCCTCTCCGCCAGCAAATAAAAAAGGCCCCCAAAAACTGGGGGCCTTTTTCATTGTCAGAGGCATACACCAGAATGGCTCCCTGCGGGAGCGCGGTACGGGGGTGGGATTCGCCCACGTTCCGCGGGCCGCCCCCTCGCTTGCAAGCGAGGGTCTTCGAATCCCACACGCGAAGCGCGCAGGCGCTTCGCTCCTCTCCGCCAGCAAATAAAAAAGGCCCCCAAAAACTGGGGGCCTTTTTCATTTACTGGCGGAGAGGGTGGGATTCGAACCCACGGTACGATTTAACGTACGCCTGATTTCGAGTCAGGTACATTCGACCACTCTGCCACCTCTCCTAAATCGGTGTCACGGTCGCTGCAAGAGACCAGCATTATAGCCAGCCTCTTCCGAAAACGGAAGAGCTATTTCAGGCGGCAGGTGCCAGGCGTTCGAGGCCGCCCATGTACCCACGCAGCACTTCCGGAATCACGACACTGCCATCCGCCTGCTGGTAATTCTCCAGCACCGCCACCAGGGTACGTCCCACGGCCAGGCCCGAGCCGTTGAGCGTGTGCAGCAGTTCCGGCTTGTTCTGCGCGTTGCGGAAACGCGCGCCCATGCGGCGGGCCTGGAAGGCTTCCATGTTCGACAGCGAAGAAATCTCGCGGTAGGTGTTCTGCGCCGGCAGCCACACTTCCAGGTCATAGGTCTTGGCCGAGCCGAAGCCCATGTCGCCGGTGCACAGCAGCATCACGCGGTAAGGCAGGCCCAGGCTCTGCAGGATGAACTCGGCATGGCCGACCATCTCTTCCAGCACCGCGTCCGACTGTTCCGGGTGGGCGATCTGCACCATTTCGACCTTGTCGAACTGGTGCTGGCGGATCATGCCGCGGGTGTCGCGGCCATAGCTGCCGGCTTCCGAGCGGAAGCATGGGGTGTGCGCCGTCATCTTGATCGGCAGCGCGTCGAGCGGGACGATCTCGTCGCGCACGACGTTGGTCAGCGTCACCTCCGAAGTCGGGATCAGGTAGAAGGTCTCGCCCTCGCCTTCCGCGCCGCCCTTCTTCACCGAGAACAGGTCTTCTTCGAACTTCGGCAGCTGGCCGGTGCCGCGCAGCGAATCGGCGTTGACCATGTAGGGCGTGTAGCATTCGAGATAGCCGTGCTTGTCCGTGTGCGTGTCGAGCATGTACTGGGCCAGCGCGCGGTGCAGGCGCGCGATGCCGCCCTTCATGACCGAGAAGCGCGAGCCGGTGATCTTGGTCGCGGTTTCAAAGTCCAGGCCCAGCTTCTCGCCGATGTCGACGTGGTCCTTCGCTTCGAAATCGAAGGCGGGCGGCGTGCCGACCTTGCGCACTTCGACGTTGCCCGTTTCGTCCAGGCCGGCCGGGACCGATTCGTGCGGCAGGTTCGGGATCGATTCCATGAACTCGGCCATCTTGCGCTGCACCTCGGCCAATGCGGCTTCGTTGGCTTTGAGCTCGTCGCCCAGACCGGCCACTTCCGCCATCACGCCGGAGACGTCTTCGCCCTTGCCCTTCAACATGCCGATTTGCTTCGACAGCGAATTGCGCTTGCCCTGCAGTTCTTCGGTACGGGTCTGGATCGACTTGCGCTCGGCTTCGAGCGCGTTGAAGCCAGCCACGTCGAGCTGGAACTTGCGCGCGGCCAGGCGGGTGGCGACGGTGTCGATGTCTTTGCGAAGGAGTTGGATGTCTATCATGTCGGAGTCAAGGCAGCAGTATGTCGAAAACGCAATTGTACCAAGCGGGCAGCGGTTCTTGACGCCGAGTTTTACGTCCCGTTCGCGTCTTCATCGAGCTGGCGCAGGAAGGCCAGCTTGTCCGCCACCTTCGCCTCCACCCCGCGCGGCACCGGCTGGTACCAGCGCGGCTCCGGCATGCCGTCGGGCAGGTAGGTTTCGCCGGCGGCGTAGGCGTTCGGCTCGTCATGGGCGTAGCGGTAGGCGTGGCCGTAGCCGAGCTCTTTCATGAGCTTGGTCGGGGCGTTACGCAGGTGCACCGGCACCTCGCGCGACTTGTCCTTGCGGATAAACGCCATGGCCGCGTTGAAGGCGTTGTAGCCGGCATTGCTTTTCGCCGCGATCGCCAGGTAGACGACGGCCTGCCCCAGCGCCAATTCGCCCTCCGGGGAACCCAAGCGCTCGTAGGTGGTCGCGGCGTCGTTGGCGATCTGCAGCGCGCGCGGGTCGGCCAGGCCAATGTCTTCCCAGGCCATGCGCACGATGCGGCGCGACAGGTATTTGGCGTCCGCCCCGCCATCGAGCATGCGGCACAGCCAGTACAGGGCCGCGTCCGGGTGCGAGCCGCGCACCGACTTGTGCAGGGCCGAAATCTGGTCGTAGAAATTGTCGCCGCCTTTGTCGAAGCGGCGCGAGTTCAGGGTCAGCGCGTTGTCGACGAATTCACCGGTGATCGTCGTGATGCCCGTCGTTTCGGCCGAGGTCTTGGTCTGTTCCAGCAGGTTCAGGAAACGCCGCGCGTCGCCGTCGGCATAGCCGATCAGCGTACTAACCGCGATCTCATCGAATTTCAGGTGGGCGAGCACGCGTTCCTGGGCGCGCTTGAGCAAGAGGCGCATTTCGTCGTCGGTCAAGGCTTTCAGCACGTACACCTGCGAGCGCGACAGCAGTGCCGAGTTGACTTCGAACGAAGGATTTTCGGTGGTGGCGCCAATCAGGGTGACCAGGCCCGACTCGACAAAAGGCAGCAAGGCATCCTGCTGCGATTTGTTGAAGCGGTGGATCTCGTCGATGAAGAGGATGGTGTGCTTGCCGCGCGCCAGGTACTGCTCGGCCTGCTCGACCGAGGCGCGGATGTCCTTCACGCCCGACAGCACGGCCGACAGCGCAATGAATTCGCAGTCAAAAGCATAGGCGGTCAGGCGCGCCAGCGTGGTCTTGCCCACGCCCGGCGGGCCCCACAAGATCATCGAATGCGGCTTGCCGGATTTGAACACCAGGTTCAGCGGCTTGCCGGGACCGAGCAGATGGCTCTGGCCGATGACTTCGTCGATGGTGCGCGGGCGCAGGGCTTCGGCCAGCGGCGCGGCGGGTTCGTTTCGGAACAAATCATCCACGGCGGCCTCCGCCGGCGCGTGGACGTGAAAATTTGGCTGGAAAGTTGTGCATGCGGCTAGTGTAGCCGATGCGCCGGGGCCCGCGCTGCACACGGCCTGCGCCGACGCACAAACAATTGTTTTATATATTAAAACAATTGTTTACTGTTTATTGACCTCGGCACCCTTCGGAATCTCGAACTTGAACTGCTGCGCGCCCAGCGATGGATTGCGCTGGAAGCTGGTGAATTTCAGCACCGAGGTCTGGCCGAAAGTGTCCTTCAGTTCCATCGCTTCCGGCAGGCCGTTTTTCAGGCCGATGCTGATCTGCTCGAAGGTGGTGTCCTTCGATTTCGGCACGGCGTTCAGCCATTCGAGGCCGTCGCGGGTGCCCGCTTCGGTCAGGGTGAAGTTCTTTTCCAGGTCGTTGCTGCCGAACAGGATCGCGGCCGGCGAGGAGCCGAGGGCGTTGCCCAACTTGCGCACGGTGACCTGGTTCAGGTCCTTGTCGTAGATATAGAGCTGGTCGCCGTCGGCCTGCAGCAGCTGGTCGTAGGGCTTCTGGTAGTTCCAGATGAATTTGCCGGGGCGGGCGAAGACGAAGCTGCCGCTGGAGATCGGGGCGATCTTGCCGGTCTGGGATTTGCGTTGCTGTTGCTGGGTGAATTCGCCCTTGGCGGCCTTGGTGGTGGCGACGAAGGATTTGAACTGGTCGAGCGCGGCCGCGTGGGCGGCGCCCGAGATGGTCAGGGTGGCGATCAGTGCGGCGATGGTGGTTTTCATGTTGTTT
Source organism: Massilia sp. FBCC-B171 (assembly GCF_059134155.1). NCBI lineage: Bacteria > Pseudomonadati > Pseudomonadota > Betaproteobacteria > Burkholderiales > Oxalobacteraceae > Massilia > Massilia sp. FBCC-B171. Next base: position 3,504,486 of record NZ_CP101443.1, read on the forward strand.
GGCATCGTGGTCCTTTATTGAGTGTGCGGCGTGCAGGGGTACGACCGCGTGGGCACAAGTGCCCACCCTACGCTGCACAACGTAATCGGTCGGTGCGGGAGCAAACAGGCCGCTACAAAAACCTGCTTACTCCGCCTGGGTGGCCGGCACGAGGATGTCGCGGTTGCCGTTGCTTTGCATGGGCGAGACGACACCGCTGTTTTCCATCTGCTCGAGCAGGCGGGCGGCGCGGTTGTAGCCGATGCGCAGGTGGCGCTGGACCAGGGAGATCGAGGCGCGGCGGTTTTTCAGCACCACGGCCACGGCCTGGTCGTACATGGCGTCGGCCTCGCCGCCGCCTTCGCCGGCCGGCATGCCGTCGCCGCCCGTCGCACCCTCTTCCAGCGTGCCGCCTTCCAGGATGCCTTCAATGTAATTCGGCTCGCCCATCGATTGAAGATGTTTTACAACTCGATGCACTTCTTCATCCGACACGAAGGCCCCGTGCACCCGCACCGGCAGGCCGGTACCCGGCGGCATGTAGAGCATGTCGCCCATGCCGAGCAGCGCTTCGGCGCCCATCTGGTCGAGAATGGTGCGCGAGTCGATCTTCGAGCTCACCTGGAACGCGATCCGGGTCGGGATGTTGGCCTTGATCAGGCCGGTAATCACGTCGACCGACGGCCGCTGGGTAGCTAAAATCAAGTGAATCCCCGCCGCGCGCGCCTTCTGCGCGATACGGGCGATCAGCTCTTCCACCTTCTTACCGACGACCATCATCAGGTCGGCCAATTCGTCGATGATGATGACGATGGTCGGCAGCTTTTCCAGCGGCTCCGGATTGTCCGGCATGATCGAGAACGGATTCGGGATGTGCTCTTCGCGTTTTTGCGCGTCCAGGATCTTGGTGTTGTAGCCGGCCAGGTTACGCACGCCGAGCTTCGACATGAGTTTGTAGCGGCGCTCCATCTCGTTCACGGCCCAGTTCAGCGCGTGGCCGGCCTGGCGCATGTCGGTCACAACCGGCGCGAGCAGGTGCGGGATGCCTTCGTAGACCGACATCTCCAGCATCTTCGGGTCGATCAGGATCAGGCGCACATCAAGCGGATCGGATTTGTACAGCAGCGACAGAATCGTGGCGTTGATGCCGACCGATTTACCCGAGCCCGTGGTACCGGCCACCAGCAGGTGCGGCATCTTGGCCAGATCGGCCACCACCGGTTTGCCGGCGATGTCCTTGCCGAGAGCGACCGTCAAATTCGAGGTGGAGTCGTTGTAGACCTTGGAGCCGACGATTTCGGTCAGGCGCACGATCTGGCGCTTCGGGTTCGGCAGTTCCAGCGCCATGTAGTTCTTGCCGGGGATGGTTTCCACGACGCGGATCGAGGTCAGCGACAGCGAACGCGCCAGGTCGCGCGCCAGGTTGACGATCTGGCTGCCCTTCACGCCGGTCGCCGGTTCGATTTCGTAGCGCGTGACGACCGGGCCCGGGAAGGCGGCCACGACCTTGGCATCGACGCCGAAGTCCGACAGCTTCTTCTCGATCAGGCGGCTGGTGAATTCGAGTACTTCGACCGAGACCGTTTCCTGCACCGGCGGCGGTTCGTCCAGCAGCGACAGCGGCGGCAGGGGCGAGTCGCCCGGCAGGTCGCGGAAGAGCGGCGTCTGCTGCTCTTTCACCGCGCGTTCGCCCTTCGGCACCGTCATCATCTGCGGTTCGATCTTGATCGGCGCAGGCTCCATCGGCATGGTCTGGGCAGCCGCCGCGCCCGGGGCGGCAGGCGCCGAGAGCGATGGCGCCACGCGCACCGGCGCACGCACCGGTTCGTGATCATCGTCGTCGTCAAACTGCGGCTCGGCGCGTCCGATCGCCGCCGGCTTCTCGACAGTGCGGGCACGCTCGGTGACCACGGCTTCGTCGCGCTTGACGGCCGCCACTTCCCCCTGGCGCCGGTCTTCGCGGTCTTCGACGCGCATGCGGAACCAGTCCATGGTCGATTCGAACAGCTCGCCGATGCGCTCGGCCACGGCCAGCCAGGAGACGTGGAAGAAGAGCGAAAAACCCAGGCCGAAGAGCAGCAACAACAGCAGCGTGGCGCCGGTGAAGCCGAAGGCGACCTGCGAGGAATGGCCCAGCAGCTGGCCCAGCACCCCGCCCGGCGCGCGCGGCAGTTCCACGTCCCAGGACCACATGCGCAGGTATTCGAGGCCGACGCTGCCGGCGAACATCAGGCCGAAGCCGATCCAGCGGACGATGAATTCGTCCTGGTGTTCCGGTTCGCTTGCCGAGGGCAGCTTGTCGGTCAGTTTGCGCCAGCCGCGCCAGACGGCGCGCAGGAAGAGCGCTCCCCACCACCAGGCGGAGAAGCCGAATATGAACAGCAACAGGTCGGCCAGCCAGGCGCCGGCCTTGCCGCCGAGGTTACTAATGCTGGCGACGGTATTCGCGTGCGACCAGCCCGGATCGGCCTTGTTGTAACTCAGCAATATCAGCACGAAGTACAGGAAGGCGACGGCCATGGCGATCCAGCGCGCTTCCAGCAGGAGGCGGGCGAGACGGCGCGGCATCGGCGACCGTGGGGCCGGATGACGGGGAGGGATTGGGGTTTGTGCGGGACTCTTCTTGCTCATGCTGCCAGGGCTGATGTGTTCGCCATTTCGGAATCCGATCATTCTAAGGCATATGGCGTCGCGAGGCCCGTGATTCATGCTGAGATAGGTTCTCTTATGCATCATCGTCTATAATCTCGGATGCATTGGGCGCCTTGATTTGTGTCTACTTCGCCCCCAGTTTCCCATCTCTTACCTCACTACCTGCACCCCATGACCACTAAGAAACACGCCAAAGTCCTCATCCTCGGTTCCGGTCCTGCCGGCTACAGCGCCGCCGTCTACGCCGCACGCGCCAATTTGAGCCCGATGCTGGTGACCGGCGTCGAACAGGGCGGCCAGCTGATGACCACGACCGATGTCGAGAACTGGCCGGGCGACCCGCTGGGTGTGCAGGGTCCGGAGCTGATGGCGCGCCTGCTGCAGCACGCCGAGCGCTTCAATACCGAGATCGTGTTCGACCACATCCACACGACCTATTTGAACGAAAAACCGATCCGCCTGGTCGGCGACTCGCATGAATTCACCTGCGACGCCCTGATCATCGCCACCGGCGCCTCGGCCCAGTACCTCGGCCTGGAATCGGAAACGGCCTTCATGGGCCGCGGCGTGTCGGCTTGCGCCACCTGCGACGGCTTCTTCTACCGCAACCAGGAAGTGGCGGTCATCGGCGGCGGCAATACCGCGGTCGAGGAAGCGCTCTACCTGGCCGGCATCGCCTCGAAAGTCACCCTGATCCACCGCCGCGACAAGTTCCGCGCCGAGCCGATCCTGGTCGACCGCCTGATGCACAAGGTCAAGGAAGGCAAGATCGTGCTGGAACTGAACCAGACGCTGGACGAAGTCGTGGGCGACCAAAGCGGCGTGACCGGCCTGAAAATCCGTTCGACCGATGGCGCCGTGCAGAAGGACCTGACCGTGCACGGCCTGTTCGTGGCGATCGGCCACAAGCCGAACACGATGATCTTCGACGGCCAGCTCGACATGCACAACGGTTACATCAAGACCAGGAGCGGCACCGAGGGCATGGCGACCGCCACCAGCGTGCCGGGCGTGTTCGCGGCCGGCGACGTGCAGGACCACATCTACCGCCAGGCGATCACCAGTTCGGGCACCGGCTGCATGGCCGCGCTCGACGCGCAGCGCTACCTGGAAGCGCTCGAAGATTCCTGATGCGTGAGAAGTAGCGGAGATGGCGGGCATGAAAGACTTTGCCGACCTTAAATCCTTGCGCGACCAGCTCAAGGAAGACGAACGCCTGCGCGCCATCGCGCAGGCCGAACGCGAAAAACGCGAGCGCATCGCGCGCGAACGGGCCGTCGAGTTCCGCAGCGCCATGGACGGCGTCAGGAAGATGCCGGAATCGAACCGCTATATCTACCGCCCGGTTCAGGAAGCGCTGCTGCGCGAGAAGCCGGAGCGCCGCTTCCTGTCGCAGGATGAGGACGACGCCCTGGTGCTGCAGCAGTCGCTGTCGGACGGCTTCGACGTCGACGGCCTGCTCGACGACGACCCGACCCTCAGTTATGCAAAAGATGGCGTCGGTCCCGACGTCGTCAAGAAGCTGAGAAAACGCCACTGGCCGGTCCAGGACGAACTCGACCTGCACGGCATGACGCGCGATACGGCGCGCGGCCAGGTGGGCGATTTTGTCCGCCGCTCGGTACGGCGCGGCGTGCGCTGCGTGCGCCTGATCCACGGCATCGGCTACGGCTCCCCGAACGGCGAACCGGTGCTGCGCTCGGTCGTGCACAGCTGGCTGGTGCAGCTGGACGAGGTCGTCGCCTTCTGCGTGGCCAGCCGGGCCGACGGCGGCAATGGCGCGCTGATCGTGCTGCTCAAGCCGGCGCTCGACCACTGATGCTGGGTGAATACAACACTCGATGCAGGGCAATACTGTTGAGGCGACACCGGAGTGGCTGGCATTGTAGAATTCGTCAAATATTGCCGGCTGCGGCGCCAACCATAAGGGAAATCCATTGAAGTCAAGTACGATCGTTCCTATGTCCGCGGCGCCACTGGTCGACCTGCAATCCTGCGCGGACGAGCCGATCCACATCCCGGGCTTCATCCAGCCCCATGGCTTCTTGCTGTTTTTCGCGCCGGACGGCACGCTCGAAGGATGGAGCGCAAACGTCCCGGCTGAATTATCGAACCTGCAGCCAGGCCAGCATTTCGACCGCCTTCCCTTGCCGGCGCTGGCTGCCGAACTCCTCGAAGAGTGCGTTGCCTGCCAGGTCGACGGCGAATGCGCGCCGGCCTTTATTGCCGTTGAACTCGGCACTATCCAGTACGACTGCATCGTGCATGCCACGCGCGGCCGCATCATCGCCGAATTCGAATCGCGCGAGGTCGCGGCCGACACGGTGGCCCTGTTCGCGGTCAAGGCGCACAGCTCGATCGAGCGCGTGCGGCGCCAGAAAAGTATCGACACCCTGCTCGAGACGGCGGTGCGCCAGGTGCGCGAATTTACCGGTTTTGATCGCGTCATGGCCTACCGCTTCCGCGAAGACGACAGCGGCGACGTCGTGGCGGAAGCGCGCCGCGAGGACCTGGTGCCCTACGTCGGCCAGCGCTATCCAGCCAGCGACATCCCGGCGCAAGCGCGCCGCATGTATATCCTGACCACGCTGCGCATGATCGCGCAAGTCGGCTACCAGCCGGTGCCCCTGCTGGGCGCGCCCGGCGCGCTGCCGCTCGACATGAGCTACAGCGTGCTGCGCAGCGTCTCGCCGATCCACATCGAATACCTGCAGAACATGGGCGTATGCGCCTCGATGAGCGTCTCGATCGTGATCAACGGTCGCCTCTGGGGCCTGCTGGCCTGCCATCACATGGCGCCGAAACAGGTGCCCTACCCGATCCGCATGGCGGCCGACGTGCTGGCCCAGGTGATGGCCTCGACCATCCAGAGCATCGAGGCGCGCCAGGACGCCGAGCAGGTCGAACAGGCCGCGCGCGTGCGCACCAGCCTGGTCGAGTCGTTGCTGATCGACGAGGAGCCGCTCGACGCGCTGGCCCACCATGCCGAGGCCTTGCAGGAAGCGACCGGCTCGCATGCGATGGTCTGCGTCCACAACGGCAAGGTCATCAGCTTCGGCGCGATCGAACGCGCCACGGCCGAGGCCATCGTGCGCGCCCTGCCTGTCGACGCCAGCGACCTGCTGGTGCGCGACAAGCTCGGCGACTGGCCGGCGGAGCTGCAGCCGACGCTTGGCAAATGGGTCGGCATGCTGGCGCTGCCCTTCGACCCGCCCGGCGGCGGCTGGTGCCTGCTGCTGCGCACCGAGCAGATCGAGCAAGTGTGCTGGGCCGGACGCCCTGAAAAGACGGTCGCCCATGGTCCGCTGGGCGCGCGCCTGACCCCGCGCGGCTCCTTCGACGCCTGGCAGGAAACCGTGCTCGGACGCGCTCAGGCGTGGCAAGCGCCAGTGCAGAGCAATGCCCGGCTGATGCTGTCCGAACTGCTGCGCGCGTCGAACGCGCGCCGCGCCCAGACCGAATCGACGCGCGCCCAGCTGCTGGCCATGCTTGGCCACGACCTGCGCGACCCGCTCCACTCGATCAACATGGCCGGCACCCTCCTCGAGCGCGGCAACGGCGGCGGCAACCAGCCGACCCTGGGCAAGCGCATCCAGTCGTCCTCGAACCGCATGCAGCGCCTGATCGGGCAGGTGCTCGACATGAGCCGCATCGATGGCGGCTTGGGTCTCGGCATCCTGCTCGAGCCGCTCGACCTGGCAGAGCTGGTCGAGGACATGGTCGAGGAGATGCGCCTGGCCTGGCCGGACATCACCTATGAATACACGAATCCCGGGACGACGCTGGTGCGCGCCGACGCCGGGCGCATGTCGCAGGTGTTGTCGAACTTGATGAGCAATGCGCGCCACCACGGGCAGGTCGGCCATCCGATCCGGGTGCGCCTCCTGTCCGGCGCCGGCTGGGCCACGCTGGAGGTGGCGAACAACGGCACGCCGATTGCGGAAGAACTGGCCTCGACCCTGTTCAATCCCTTCAAGCGCAGCTCGCTGCACAACCCGCAGAACCGCACCGGCATGGGCCTGGGGCTCTACATCGTGGCCTCCATCGTGCGCGAGCACGCGGGCGAGATCAGCTACCGGCATGAAGGTGGGCAGGTGGTGTTCAGCGTGCGCCTGCCGCTGGCGGAAACCGAGCGCGCCGGCGCGACCTAGGTTTTTCGTAGGGTGGGCACTTGTGCCCACGCGGGCTCTGCCGCATGTTAGTCTAGCAACATGCCCACTGAATAGCCCGCTGCATGACCCTCATCAAGTTCATCGAAATCATGGCAATCCTGGTCGGCGCATTTTCCGGCTTCATCGAAGCGCGCCGCAAGCGCATGGACCTGGTGGGCGTGTTCACGGTCGCCTTCATCGCTGCCTTCGGCGGCGGCACGCTGCGCGACATCCTGCTCGACCGGCGCCCGCTGTTCTGGGTCACGCACCAGGAATACGCGATCCTGATCTTCGTGCTGGCCCTGATCGCATCTCCCCTGATCCGCACCCTGCGCCACATCGTCTCCGAACGCCTGATCGTCATTGCCGACGCAGTTGGCCTGGGCCTGTTTTCGATTGCAGGCGTCTCGGCCGCGCTGGACGCGAACATGCCGATCTTCATCGCCTCGATGATGGGCGTGATTACCGGGATCTTCGGGGGCGTGCTGCGCGATATCGTCTGCAACGAAGTACCGATGGTGTTCCGCGACGGGAAACCATATGCGCTGTGCGCATTCCTCGGCAACTGGATGTTCCTGCTGATGGGGCTCTACACCGACGTCTCGCACGATTTCGCGCTGTGGACCAGTGCGCTGTCGATCAGCGTGATGCGGCTCGCGTCGTGGAAATTTGATCTGCAGATGGGGCGCTGAGGCCGCTGCGCCCGGCCAGGTTGTTGCGATTTCTCACCGTGTGTTTAGCAACCGGCAACGAACGATTAATACCGGAAACAACATTCATCCTGTAACTATTTGTCGAAAAAACTTACATCTATGCAGCGGCCGTCGCTATTCATCCTGCATACGCCCTGTATTTACGCATGGCACGCGTATTGCTCTTCGCTTAATGCCAGCACTGGCACATAACTAACGGGAGAGATCGTGTTAAAACTTAAAAAAATCGTCTGTGCCGCCACACTTGCCCTCGGGCTCCCCGGCATCGCCGCAGCAGTCCCGATCGTGCTCGATTTCGAAGGCGTCGCCGACCGCGCCTCGGTCAATAATTTCTACAATGGCGGCACCGACTCTGCTGGCAACAGCGGCATCAACTATGGCATCAATTTTTCATCCCGCAGCCTGGGCACGATTGATTCCGACGCTGGCGGCACCGGCAACTTTGCCAACGAACCCTCGGCGAGTACGGTCGTTGCCTTCCTGGTGGGGGGCTCTGCGATCATGAATGTCGCGGCCGGCTTCGACACCGGATTTTCCTTCTTCTACAGCAGCGCCGAAAATGGCTTCGTCAACGTTTTCGATGGCCTCAACGGCACGGGCAACTTGCTCGCCTCGCTGGAACTGCACGATAATATCGACGCTTGCGGCGGCGACCCGAGCGGCACCTTCTGCCGGTTCACGGCCGTCGGCATCACCTTCGACGGCATTGCCCGTTCGGTAGACTTCGCCGGCGCCACCAATAACATCGGCTTCGACAACATCACCCTGGGCAGCTTCACGCCGGGCCTGCCGGACATTCCGGGCGACCCGGACGAACCTGATACGCCGGACACGCCGGGCGAGGTGCCGGAGCCGGCCACCCTGGCCCTGTCGCTGCTGGGACTGGCCGGCCTGGCAGCCGCGCGCCACCGCGCCCCGCGGGCGGCGTAGAGGCTGGCGGGCTTGATTACACCGCGTCCGCGCCGGTCTCGCCGGTACGGATGCGAATCACCTGCTGCACGTCCTGCACGAAAATCTTGCCGTCGCCGATCTTGCCGGTGCGGGCGGCCTTGATGATGGCGTCGACCACCTGGTCGACCACGGCGTCGTCCACCACCACTTCGATCTTCACCTTCGGCAGGAAGTCGACCACGTATTCGGCGCCGCGATAGAGTTCGGTGTGGCCCTTCTGGCGCCCGAAACCCTTCACCTCGGTGACCGTCAGGCCGGTGACGTTCACGTCGGCCAGCGCTTCGCGCACTTCGTCGAGTTTGAACGGTTTGATCACGCACGTAATCTGTTTCATGTCTGCTCCAGTTAGTATTGAAAGTCGTCGAAATCAGTCCGGAATATTCGCCAGGTCGTCGAGCCAGACCGTCGCTTCCGAATCGCTCGGGGCGCGCCAGTCGCCGCGCGGCGAGAGCGAGCCGCCGTTGCCGACCTTGGGGCCGTTCGGCACGCAGCTGCGCTTGAACTGGCTGGTCTTGAAGAAGCGCCACAGGAAGATCGAGAGGTTGCGCTTGATCGCGGCGAGGTCGTATTCGTTGCGCGATCCATGCTCGTCGGGCCAGCGGCCCTCGCCCTGCGCGCGCCAGGCCGAGTAGGACAGGAAGGCCACTTTCGAAGGCGTGAAGCCGTAGCGCAGGATGTAATAGAGGTTGAAGTCCTGCAGCTCGTAGGGCCCGATCACGTTCTCCGTGATTTGCGCCGGCTTGTCGTCGCCTTCCTTGCCCGGCACCAGCTCGGGACTGATCGCGGTATCGAGCACGTTGAGCAGCACCTGCGCGCCGCCCTTGACCACGGCGCCGGTTTCGGCCACCCAGCGCACGAGGTGGGTAATCAGGGTCTTGGGCACGCTGGCGTTCACGTTGTAGTGCGACATGTGGTCGCCCACGCCGTAGGTGCACCAGCCCAGCGCCAGCTCGGACAGGTCGCCGGTGCCGATTACGATCGCGTTCAAATGGTTCGCAAGCCGGAACAGGTGATTCGTGCGCTCGCCCGCCTGTACATTCTCGAAAGTGACGTCGTACTGTTCCTTGCCGTCGGCATAAGGGTGGTTAAGGTCCTTGAGCATCTGCAGGCAGCTCGGGCGGATGTCGATTTCCTTGGCCGTGCAGCCCACCACTTCCATCAGCGCGTGCGCCTGCTGCAGCGTGCGTCCGCTGGTGGCGAAGCCCGGCATCGTGAAGGCGAGGATATTCGTGCGCGGCAGGTTCAGGCGGTCCATCGCGGCCGCGCAGACCAGCAGCGCATGCGTCGAATCGAGCCCGCCCGACACGCCGATCACCACCTTCTGGATTCCGCTCGACGACAGGCGCTGGATCAGGGCCTGCACCTGGATGTTATAGACCTCGGTGCAGCGCTCGTCGCGCAAGGCGCGGTCGGCCGGCACGTAGGGGAAGCGTTCGATCTCGCGCGCCAGCGGCAGCGTTGTCTCGAAGGGCAGGGCCAGTTTGACGCGCTGGATGCGGAAGGCGGCCACTTCGGCCGCATGGCGGCGCGCCGACTGGGCGAAGGTGGTCGCGCGCATGCGTTCCTGCGACAAGCGTTCGAGGTCGACGTCGGCAAAGATGATGTGCGACTCGTCGAGGAAGCGGGCCGACTCGGCCAGCAGCTCGCCCTTTTCGTAGATGATCGCCTGGCCATCCCAGGCCATGTCGGTGGAGGATTCGCCGCGCCCGGCCGAGGTGTACAGGTAAGCGGCCATGCAGCGCGCCGACTGCTGGCTCACCAGCTGGTGGCGGTAGGTGCTTTTTCCCACCAGGACGTTCGAGGCCGACAGATTCACCAGCACGGTCGCGCCGGCCATCGCCGCGAACGAGGACGGCGGCACCGGCACCCAGACGTCTTCGCAGATCTCGACGTGGAAACGCAGCAGCGGCAGGTTTTCCACTTCGAAGACCTGGTTCGCACCAAAGGGCACGGACTCGCCGAACAGTTCGACCGCATCGACGGCGGCGCATTCGGCGGCCGAAAACTGGCGCGATTCGTAGAACTCGCCATAGTTCGGCAGGTAGCTCTTCGGCACCAGGCCGAGCACGCGCCCGCCGGCGACGACAGCCGCACAATTGAACAGCTGGTGATTGACCCGCAGGGGCAGGCCCACTACCATCGCAAGGGGCAGCGTGTTCGATGCCTCGACGATGGCGCGCAAGCCTTCTTCGCATGCATCGAGCAAGGCCTTCTGGTGGAACAGGTCGTCGCAGCTGTAGGCGGACAGGCCCAGTTCCGGAAAGGCCACCAGGGCCGCGCCCTGCCCGGCCGCCTGGCGTGCCAGCGTCAGGGTTTGTTCGACGTTGTAGGCCGGGTCGGCGATGCGGCAACGCGGGATGGCCACGGCCACGCGCGCGAAGCCGTGGGAATACAGGTTGTAGAATCGGTTGTTCATGTGGTGCCCTGAATAGGTATAAGAGCAATTTTGAATTATCGCACGCATATCGTATCTTCCCTGTCCGAGATCGGGAAGGCAGCCTGGGACGGCTTGCTGGCGCAGCAAGCAGAAGCGAACCCCTTCCTGTCCTACGCTTTTCTCCATGCCCTGCACGAGTCAGGCAGCGCATCGCCCGAGACCGGCTGGCAGCCGCAATACATCGCGCTCTACGATGGCGACACGCTGGCGGCGGCCCTGCCGCTGTACGTGAAGGGCCATTCCTACGGCGAGTACGTGTTCGACTGGGCCTGGGCCGATGCCTACCAGCGCCATGGCCTCGACTACTACCCGAAGCTCTTGTGCGCCGTGCCGTTCACGCCGGTGGCCGGCCCGCGCCTGCTGGCGGTCGATGCCGACGCGCGGGCTGCATTGATTGCCGTGCTGGTGGCCACGCAGCGCGCGACCGAGGTCTCGTCGACCCACATCCTGTTCCCGCCCGAAGCGCATGCGCGCCAGCTGCAGGATGCCGGCTTCATGCTCAGGAGCGGCGTGCAGTTCCACTGGCTCAATCCTGGCTACGCGAATTTCGACGAATTCCTCGCCACGCTCGAACAAAAGAAACGCAAGAACATCCGCGCCGAACGGCGCAAGGTACGCGAGGCCGGCGTCACCATGCGCCGCGTGCGCGGGGCCGACATCACGGACGCCGACTGGAAGCTGTTCAACCGCTGCTACCGCCATACCTATGCGGCCCACTACTCGACGCCCTACCTGAACCTGGATTTCTTCCGGCGCTTAGGCAGCACCATGCCCGAGAATATCCTGCTCGTGATCGCCGAGCGCGAGGGACAGGCGATCGCGGCCTCCCTCGTGCTCCACAGCGCCGACACGCTCTATGGGCGCTACTGGGGCGAACTCGAACACGTGCCCTGCCTGCATTTCGAGGCGGCCTATTACCAGCCGCTCGAGTTCTGCATCGAGCAAGGCATCAAGACCTTCGAAGGCGGCGCCCAGGGCGAGCACAAGATGGCGCGCGGCTTCCTGCCGACCCGGACCTTCTCGGCGCACTGGCTGGCGCATCCGTCGTTTGCGGATGCGATCGAACGCTTTCTCGAGCGTGAGGCGGGCGGGATCGACGACTACATGAATGAGCTGAACGAGAGGAATCCGTTCAAGGGATAAGTCCGCGGCTGTTGCATATCGTAGGGTGGGCACTTGTGCCCACGCGGTGCGGCTGTCGAACAGTCGATCAGTCGATCGGCACGCATCGGCATGACCGCGTGGGCACAAGTGCCCACCCTACAACAGCTTCAGCGCTGCCGCGATCCGATCCGCCTGCAGCACATAGCGCCCGTACGGCACACCCCTGATCGGCGCCAGGTCGCGGTCGCGCTGGAAGCCGATGGCGCTGTACATTCGCAGCGCCGACGCCATCAGCGGCGTGGTATGCAGCCCGATTGCCGGCGCACCGGCCGCCTGTGCGCAGGCGAGGCAAGCAGCCACCAGCTGCCGCCCAACACCCTGCCCGCGCGCTTCGGGCGCCACGACCAGCATGCGGATCACCGACCAGTCCTCGGGAAAGACCGCACTGCGCGGCCTGCCGGGACCGATGTGGACCACCGCGCCGACGACGATCCCGTCGCACTCGGCCACGAACAGGTCGCCATCCGCGGCCAGGTCGGCCATGCGCCCGATCCCCTCGATGAAGCTGGGCCAGTCGGCATACGCCCCCTCGTACTGTGCAAACGCGGCCCGCGCACGCGCATTTACCCATTCCTTGTCCGCGGCCGCAAAGGGCCTGACGATGCAGTTCATACGAACAGCGAAGGCTGGCTGTCCGCGTAATCGCGCAGCAAATTCCACACCACCTTGACCCGCCGCAGGCGGTACAAATCGGTCGGCGCGGCCAGCCAGAACGAGCGCTCGGCGAAGAAGCCCGGCAGCACCGGCACCAGCTTGCCGTCGTCGGGCACCGCATAGGGCGGCGCCATCATCAGGCCCATGCCGAGCGAGGCGGCCTCGATCTGCGCAGTCATGCCCGAGCAGCACAGGCGGCGGCGCGGGGTGAAGCCGAGTTCGTCGAGATAGGACAGCTCGCGGCTGGCCAGCGTGTCCTGCACGTAGTCGACGAAATAATGCTGGGCCAGGTCGGACTGCTGGCGGATCGGCGGGTGCTTGTCGAGGTAGATCGGCGAGGCGTACAGGTAGAAGCGAAACGAGGCCAGGCGCGTGACCATGTAGCGGCCCGTGGTCGGCGGGTCGAGCATCACGCCGAGGTCAGCCTCGCGGTTGGCCAGGTTGGCGAAACGCGGCAGCGCCAGCAGGTCGATCGTCAGGTCCGGGTTCGCATCGAGCAGCCCGACCAGCAGCGGCGCCACCACCTTCACGCCGAACACTTCCGGCACGCCCAGGCGCACCACGCCGTGCGCCGCCACCTCGGCCCCGCCCAGCTGCTCGGCCGCGGCCAGCGCCGCCCCTTCCATCGCTTCCGCATGCGGCAGCAGCGCCAGGCCCATTTCGGTCAGCTCATAGCCTTCGCGCGAACGGTCGAACAGGGTGGTGCCGAGCTCTTTTTCGAGGCGGTCGATGCGCCGCGCCACGGTGGTGTGCTCGACATCGAGCCGGCGCGAGGCGCCCGACAAGGTACCGGCACGCGCCAGTTCGAGGAAGAATCGGAGATCGGTCCACTCAGGCAAGGTATTCATCGGAGCATTGTCAAATGTCAATGCTGGCTATTGTGCACCAGTGCACATTCCTCCGGCAATCTATTCCCATATGCATGTTTGAGAGCACACAAATTGTGCACTTGCAGCATTCCTCCTGCATGACGGCCGCCCCAGCATGGTGCAGGGAGCTGTGCATTCACGCACAAGGGGTGGGCGCTGCCTTGTCTTTTCAGCCAGACAGAACAGGTGCACACTGCTCTTCGTGCGATTCCGAGCATGCCGCCATATCAAAAAACTAGGAGACAAGAAATGCGTGTTAGTAACAACAAGCTTGCGCTGTTGAACCGTTCTGCCATTTCCACCGCCGTACTGCTGGCCATCTATGGCGGCCCGGTCGGAATCGTCCATGCCCAGCAAACCGTAGGAGCCCAGGAAACGCAGGCCGGCGCCATCAACGCCGACGGCACCGTCAACAAGGTCATCGTCACGGCGCGCCGCCGCGCCGAACTGATCCAGGACGTGCCGGGCGCCGTCACCGCGCTCTCGGGCGCCGAGCTGGAAAAGCAGGCCATCCCCGACATCACCGCCCTCACCGAAAAAGTCCCTAACACGACGCTGAAAGCCTCGCGCGGCACCAATACCACGCTGACCGCCTTCATTCGCGGCGTCGGCCAGCAAGACCCGGTCGCCGGCTTCGAGCAAGGCGTCGGCATCTATCTCGACGACGTCTACCTGGCCCGTCCACAGGGCGCACTGACCGACATCTATGACCTCGAGCGCATCGAAGTGCTGCGCGGTCCGCAGGGCACGCTGTACGGCCGCAACACGATTGGCGGCGCTGTCAAGTACGTGACCCGCAAGCTGGCATCGAAGACGACCTTCGACGTTAAGGCCACCGTCGGCAATTACGGCCAAAAAGACCTGGTTCTCAAAGGCAGTGTCCCGGTCTCCGACATGCTGCGCCTGGGCGCGACGGTCGGCACCTTTAACCGCGACGGCTTCGGGCGCAACGTCGTCAACGGCCGCGAAAACTACAACAAGGACGTGCTGGCTGGCCGCTTCAGTGCCGAGCTGACCCCGACCAGCGACCTGTTCGTGCGCTTCACCGCCGACAAGACGGTCGACAAGTCCGAACCAAAGCAGGGCTACCGCCTGACCGCGGGCCCGGCCCCTGCCAACCTCGCTCCGCTGGGCGACTTCTACGACACCCGCGCCAACCTGTATGCGGTCAATGGCCACGAGTCCGAGGTGACCACCGAAGGCCAATCGCTGCTGCTCGAATACACCATCGACCCGACCCTGTCGGTGAAATCGATCACCGCTCACCGCAAGTCGCTCTCGTATGCCCCGATCGACTTCGACTCGCTCAATACGCCGACCTGGGAAGCGCCGTCGATCTACAGCGACAAACAGACCAGCCAGGAATTCCAGCTGACCTACACCGGTTCGCGCGTCCAGGGCGTCGCCGGCGTGTTCTTCATGAAGACCAACGCCTTCAACGAATTCGACGTGCTGTACAACGCAGCCGGCGGCCTGTCGCTGCTGACCCGCGACGACATCGACACCAAGACCTGGGCCGTGTTCGCCGATGCCAGCTACAGCCTGACCGATACTTTCAACATCACCCTCGGCGGCCGCTATACCAACGACCAGCGCGAGGCCGCCATCTTCAAGCGCACCTACCTCGGCCTGGCCGGCTCGCCGAACCTGGGCAATCCTGCCGCCATTCCCGCCGCCGCACCGAACACCGACCTCGGCCCGAACGACCTGCACCGCACCGACAAGAAGTTCACACCGAAGGTCGGCTTCGGCTGGAAGCTGGCGCCCGAACATAATGTCTACAGCACCTTCGCCAAGGGCTTCAAGGGCGGCATGTTCGATCCGCGCATGGACCTGGTCGCCACCGGCGGCCCGAACAGCGCGGCCTCGCTGGTCAAGCGCCAGGGCGTCGAGCCGGAGGAAGTCAGCACCATCGAGCTGGGCCTGAAGTCGGCGCTGAACGGCGGCCGCATCCAGACCAATGCGGCGGTGTTCTACACCGACTACAAGAACGTGCAGGTGCCGGGCTCGATTCCGACCTTTAACGCGGCCGGCGCCGTGAATGGCTTCGCCGGCAGCCTGACGAATGCCGGCAAGGCCAAGATCAAGGGCGTGGAACTGGAAGCGATCGCCTACGTGACGAACCAGTTGAGCGTCAACGCGATGTACAGCTTCATCGACGCCAACTACAAGGAATGGTTCGTCGCGAATGCCACCGGCCTGGTCAACATCGCGCCGAACACCGAATTCCAGAACACGCCGCGCAACGCCGCCAATATCGGCGTGAACTACGACTGGCCGTTCGCACTCCTGGGCCGCAACGGTTCGCTCAGCCTGGCCAACAGCCTGTCGTACAAGAGCAAGGTCTACCAGACCGAGATCGTCAGCGCGCCAGGCATCCCTGCGCTCGATCCGACCGTCCCGGGCAACCTGGCGCTGGCCCAGAGCGGTTATACGCTGTGGGATGCGGGCCTGGTGTGGACCAGCGCCGACCGCAAGATCCAGTTCGGCCTGCATGGCCGCAACCTGGCGGACAAGCGCTACAAGGTGGCAGGCTATAACTTCTCGGGCTTCTTCAACACCGTAACCGCGTTCTACGGTGACCCACGCACCGTGCGCGCAACGCTGAACTACAAGTTCTAACCTAACCCGTCGATGGAAAAAGAGGTGCCTGCAAAGGCGCCTCTTCTTCAGGCACGCCTGTAGGCCGGCGTGACTATCCTCCTCATTGATTACGGGGCCACATGTCCACCTACACTGAAATCAGCTTTACGAGCGATGATGGCCTGCGCCTGTACGCCCGCGATTACGCCCCTGCCTCGGGTCCCGCGCGCCTGCCGGTCGTGTGCCTGCACGGGCTGACCCGCAATTCGGGCGACTTCGACGAACTGGCGCCGCAGATCGCCAGCCTCGGGCGGCGCGTGATCGCACCCGACGTGCGCGGGCGCGGCCACTCCGCACGCGATCCGAACCCCGACAACTACAACCCGGTCGTGTATGCCGGCGACGTCGTCAAGCTGCTGCGCGACCTGGGCATCGCGCGCGCCGTCTTCATCGGCACCTCGATGGGCGGCCTGATCACGATGACGCTGGCCGTGCGCCACCTCGAACTGATCGCCGGCGCGGTGATCAACGACGTCGGCCCGGTGCTGTCGGTCAAGGGCCTGGCGCGCATCGCCGGCTACGCGGGCCGCTGCAATACGCTCGCTTCCTGGGACGATGCCGCCGCCTACCTGAAGGACATCAACGCCTGCGCCTTCCCGGACGCGCCCGACCAGGAATGGGGCAAGTGGGCGCGCCGCGCTTTTGCCGAGGACGAAACAGGCAAGCTCGCCTTGCGCTACGACCCCAGTATTGGGATAGCATTGCAAACAGGTAAACTGCGCCCGACTTCGCTGGCCGGTCGCCTCGCCTTCAAGCGCCTTGCGCACAAGCGCCCGGTGCTGCTGGTGCGCGGCGTCCTGTCGGACCTGGTCGAGCCGGAACAGGCAGCATGGATGCGGCGTGCAGCGCCGACGATGCAGTACACCGAAGTGCCGAACGTCGGCCATGCGCCGATGCTCACCGAACCGCAAGCCCTGGAAGCGATTCGCGCCTTTCTGGCGCGGCTTCCTTAAAACAGAACCACAGGAGACAGCATGAACCACTTGATCAAGCCCCTGAGCGCAGCCCTCATCGCCGCCTTTGCCGCCACCGCCGCGCCCTACGCGCTGGCCGCCGACCTGAAGATCGCCCTGATCGCGGGCAAGACCGGCGCCCTCGAGGCCTATGCCAAGGAAACCGAGACCGGCTTCATGATGGGCCTGGAATACCTCACCGGCGGCAAAATGGAGATCGGCGGGCGCAAGCTCAAGGTCATCGTCAAGGACGACCAGAGCAAGCCTGACCTCGGACGGACCCTGCTGGCGGAAGCTTATGGCGACGACAAGGTCGACATCGCGGTCGGCACCTCTTCGTCCGGCTCGGCGCTGGCCATGCTGCCGGTGGCAAAGGAATACAAGAAGGTGCTGATCGTCGAACCGGCCGTGGCCGACGCGATCACCGGCGACAAGTGGAACAAATACATCTTCCGCACCGCGCGCAGCTCGATGCAGGACGCGATGGCCGCCGCCAGCACCCTCAAGGGCGGCAGCGTCGCTTTCCTGGCGCAGGATTATGCCTTCGGCCGCGACGCGGTCAAGGCCGGCAAGGAAGCCTTGAGCGCAACCGGCAGCAAGGCCAAGGTGGTGCACGAAGAGTATGCGCCGGCCGCCGCGACCGACTTCACGGCGCCGACGCAGCGACTGTTCGACGCGCTCAAAGACAAGCCGCAGCCGCGCGTGCTGGGCATCATCTGGGCCGGCCCGAACCCGATGAACAAGATCGCCGACATGAAGCCCGAGCGCTTCGGCATCTCGCTCGCACCAGGCGGGAACATCCTGCCGGTGATGAAGACCTGGAAGAACTACGCCGGCACCGAAGGCACTGTCTATTATTACTACGCCTTCCCGAAGAACAAGATGAACGACTGGCTGGTGGCCGAACACACCAAGCGCTTCAAGGCGCCGCCCGACATGTTCACCGCCGGCGGCTTCGCCGCGGCCAGCGCCGTGTTCACCGCATTGTCGAAAGTCCCGAGCGGGAACAGCGAGCAGCTGATCACGGCCATGGAAGGCATGAGCTTCGAGACGCCGAAAGGCCCGATGAGCTTCCGCAAGGAAGACCACCAGGCGCTGCAGTCGATGTACCACTTCCGCATCAAGAAGGACCAGAAGAACGAATGGGACTTGCTGGAACTGGTGCGCGAAATCCCGACCGCCGAGCTGCCGCTGCCGATCAGGAACAAGCGCTGAGATGGACGTGACAACGCTACCAGCAGCGCAGCAGCCCTCGCTGTCGACCCGCGACCTGACGATCCGCTTCGGCGGGCACGTCGCGGTGAACGCGGTGACGGCCGACTTCTACCCCGGCACCTTGACGGTGATCGTCGGCCCCAACGGGGCCGGCAAGACGACCTATTTCAACCTGGTCTCGGGCCAGCTGCCGGCCACCTCGGGCAGCGTCCTGCTCAAGGGCGCCGACGTCACGCGCGCGGGCGCGGCACGGCGCACGCGGCTCGGCATCGGCCGCGCCTTCCAGTTGACGAATCTGTTCCCGCTCCTGACGGTGATCGAAAACGTGCGCCTGGCGGTGCAAAGCCGCGCGGGCGTGGGCATGAACATGTTCTCGGTCTGGTTCGGCCACAAGGAACTGATCGAGCGCGCCGAACATTACCTCGAGCGCGTGGCCATGCTGGCCAAGCGCGACATGCTGGTCGGCGCCCTCTCCCACGGCGACCAGCGCAAGCTGGAAGTGGCGATTTTGCTGGCGCTCGAACCCGACATATTGATGTTCGACGAACCGACCGCCGGCATGAGCGTGGACGAGGTGCCGGTCGTGCTCGAGCTGATCCACACCGTGAAACGCGACGCCAACAAGACCGTGCTGCTGGTCGAGCACAAGATGGACGTGGTACGCCAGCTGGCCGACCGCATCATCGTGCTGCACAACGGCACACTGGTCGCCGACGGCATCCCCGGCGAAGTCATGCAATCGAAGATCGTACAGGAAGCCTATCTTGGAACACCCGAAACCGAACCCGCCTGAACTGGCCGTGCCTGACGCGCTGCTTACGCTCTCCGGCGTGCACACCCACATCGGCCAGTACCACATCCTGCAAGGCGTGGACCTGGTCGTGCCGCGCGGCGGCCTGTCGGTCCTGCTGGGCCGTAACGGCGCCGGCAAGACCACGACCCTGCGCACCATCATGGGGCTGTGGCAGGCCAGCGCCGGCAGCATCAGCTTCGACGGCCGCGACATCACGAAAATGGCCACGCCCGACATCGCGCGGCTGGGGATCGCCTACGTCCCGGAAAGCATGGCCGTGTTCTCAAGCCTGACGGTACGCGAGAACATGCACCTGGCCGCGCGCAACGGGCCGATGGACCAGGGGCGCATCGACTGGATCTTCGGCTTCTTCCCGGCCCTGAAAAAATTCTGGAACTACCCGGCCGGGAATCTTTCGGGCGGCCAGAAGCAGATGGTGGCGATCGCGCGCGCGATCGTCGAGCCGAGAAAGCTGCTGCTGGTGGACGAGCCGACCAAGGGCCTGGCCCCGGCCATCGTGCAAAGCCTGATCGCGGCCTTCCGCGAGCTCAAGGACACCGACACCACCATCGTGCTGGTCGAGCAGAACTTCAATTTCGTGCGTTCGCTCGGCGACACCGTCAGCGTGATGGACGACGGCCGCGTGGCCCATGCCGGCACGATGGCGGCGCTGGCCAACGACGACGAGCTGCAGCAGCGCCTGCTCGGCCTGTCGCTCGACTCCCACCAATAGGATTCATCGATGAGTGCAACCCTCCCTCGCGTGCAAGCGGCTGACCTTAAGCCCGATACCCCGCTGCCCTCTGCGCCGCGCGACATCGCGCCGCTGCTGCTCGTGCCCGTGCTGGCCTTGGCCATGCTGCCCCTGATCGGCAGCTTCCCGACCTGGGTCACCCTGACCGTGGCCGGTCTCGCGATGGGCATGATGATCTTCATCATGGCCAGCGGCCTGACCCTCGTCTTCGGCCTGATGGACGTGCTGAACTTCGGCCATGGCGCTTTTGTGTCGGTCGGCGCATTTACCGCCACCATGGTGCTCATTCCAATGCGCTGGGCGCTGGAAGCCGATTCGCTGCTGCTCAACCTGGGCGTGCTGGGTCTGGCCGTGACGCTGGCGATGGTGGTCACGGCGCTGCTTGGCTGGGCCTTCGAGCGCATCATCATCATGCCGGTCTACGGCCAGCATTTGAAACAGATCCTGATCACGATGGGCGGCATGATCGTGGCCGAACAGCTGATCAACGTGATCTGGGGCGCCGAAACCATTCCGCTGCCGCTGCCCACTTCCCTGCGCGGCGCTATTTTCATCGGCGATGCGGCGATCGAAAAATACCGCCTGCTGGCGGTCGTGGTCGGCCTGGTCGTGTTCGCGGTGCTGTTCCTGACCCTGAACCGCACCAAGATCGGCCTCCTGATCCGCGCCGGGGTAGAAAACCGCGACATGGTCGAAAGCCTGGGTTACCGGATCCGGCGCCTGTTCGTGGCCGTGTTCGCGGCCGGTTCCGCGCTGGCGGGCCTGGGCGGCGTGATGTGGGGCCTGTACAAGGAAACCCTGTCGGCCGCGATGGGCGGCGAGACCATCGTCATGATCTTCATCGTCATCATCATCGGCGGCCTCGGTTCGGTCGGCGGCTGCTTCATCGGCTCGATCCTGATGGCGCTGGTGGCCAATTATGCCGGCTTCCTGTCGCCGAAATTCGCACTGGTCTCGAACATCGCCCTGATGATCGCGGTGCTGATGTGGCGTCCGGCCGGGCTGTATTCGAAAGTGCGAGGCTAAGACCCAATGAACCGACTTCTCTCCGGCGACCTGCCGCGCAGCCGCATCCTCACCATCGTGCTGCTGCTGGTGTTCCTGGGCCTGGCCTTCGCCCCCTTCCTCACCAGCGGCGCGCGTCCGCTCAACACGGCCGCCACGATCTGCGTCTACATCGTGCTGGTGGCTTCCTACGACCTGCTGCTGGGTTATACCGGCATCGTCTCGTTCGCGCACACGATGTTCTACGGGATCGGCGCCTACGGCATCGGCCTGGGCCTGGCCTCGGTCGACGAGCCGACCTGGTCGGCGGCGCTGACGGGGCTGGGCCTGGCGCTCTTGCTGGCGCTCGCACTGGCGTTTGTCGTCGGCCTGTTCGCCCTGCGCGTGCGCGCCATCTTCTACGCGATGATCACGCTGGCCGTGGCGTCCTCGTTCGCGGTGCTCGCCTCGCAACTGTCGGACTTCACCGGCGGCGAAGACGGCAAGACCTTCAGCGTGCCGGAAGTGCTTTCGCCAGGCTTCACGCTGTTCGAAAACGAGGTGTTCGGGCGCGCCATCGATGGCAAGCTGCTGACGTATTACTTGGTCTTCTTCGGCTGCCTGCTGCTCTTCCTGTTCCTGCTGCGCCTGGTGAACTCGCCCTTCGGGCGCGTGCTGCAGGCGATCCGCGAGAACGAGTTCCGCGCCGAGGCGCTGGGCTACCGCACCGTCGTCTACCGCATCTGGGCCAACTGCCTGGCGGCCCTGGTGGCGGCGCTGGCCGGCGCGCTGATGGCGCTCTGGCTGCGCTACGTCGGTCCCAAGACCTCGCTCGGCTTCGAGGTGATGACCGACATCCTGCTGATCGTCGTCATCGGCGGCATGGGCACGATGTACGGCGCAGTGGTCGGCGCCGCGCTCTTCATCCTGGCCCAGAACTACCTGAAGGAACTGATGGCGCATGCGTCAACCGCGACGGAAGGCGTGCCGATCCTTAGCGCCGCCCTGCATCCGGACCGCTGGATGCTGTGGCTGGGCGTGCTGTTCGTGTTGTCGATCTACTTCTTCCCGATCGGGATCGTCGGCAAGCTGCGCCTGCGCAGCCATCTCGCCCGGCGCTGACCCGTTTCCCGCGGACGGCGTCCTGCCGTCCGCGCCCGCGCCGTGCACCATTATGGTGCATCGCCCGCTCCCCCGCTAACCACATCCAAGCCAGATCAAGGTTGGTGATCGTTCAACTCCTATGATGAACCGAGCCCGCACTGAACCAGCGCGGGCCCGATACGGTCTGAATCGTGACGGCGAAGCCTGAACCGCCGGCCTACTTATTGCCGGCCCCTGGCCTGGGCGCGCCCTGCTTGATGCGCCGCAAGCCGTCGATCTGAAGCTTGAGCGGAGACCCACCATGTTCTACAAAAAAACCCTTGCTATCCTGCCGTGCGCCGCGCTGTGCGCCGGCTTGTCTTCACCAGTCCTGGCCCAGCAGCAATCCGGCACGGCGCAGCCCCCAGCCGCGCAAGCGGGAACGACGCAGTCCGGCATGGTCGTCGTACGTGACCCCCAGACCGGGCAGCTGCGTGCCCCCACCGCCGCCGAGAGCCGTGCGCTGGCGCCGCCACCGTCAGCCGACATGCGTGCCGCGCAGGCGCCGCCGGCCATGGTGACCCATCCCGGGGGCACCCGCCAGGTGCACCTCGGCGAACGCGGCCTCGTGTACTCGGTCGTCACGCGCGGCGCCGACGGCAAGCTCGTCGAACAGTGCGTGCATGGCGCGGCGGCGGCCGACAAGGCCGTCCACGCTCCGGCCTCCACCCAGCAGAACGAGGAACATCGCCATGATTAAATCCGCACTGCGCAGCATGTCCGCCTTCGCCCTGTCCTGCGCCGCCTTCGCCGGCGCCCAGGCCGCCACCATCACCATCGTCAACCAGAACGCGCCGGGCATCGGCTTCAACGATCCGACACCGGCCATCCCGGTCGGCGGCAACCCCGGCACCACGCTCGGCCAGCAGCGCCTGATCGCCTTCCAGCACGCGGCCGACATCTGGGGCGCAACGCTCACCAGCAATGTGCCGATCCGCGTCGGCGCTTCGTTCGTGCCGCTGTCCTGCACCGCCGACAGCGCAGTGCTCGGTTCAGCCGGCGCCAACGAAATCTGGTCCGACTTCAGCAACGCCCCGCGCGCCGCCACCTGGTATCCGAGCGCGCTGGCGAGCAAGCTGTCCGGCACCGACCAGTCCAGCCCGGGCGAGCCGCACATCATCTCGCGCTTTAATTCGCGCCTCGGCCTGTTCCCCGACTGCCTGCCCGGCCCCGGCTTCTATCTTGGCCTGGACAACAATGCCGGCCCGGCGATCGACCTCGTTACCGTGCTCCTGCACGAAATGGGCCACGGCCTGGGCTTCCAGACCTTCACCGACGACGAGACCGGCGCGCCCCTCCAGGACCTTCCTTCGGTCTGGGATCACTTCCTGGTCGATAACCGCACCGAGCAGACCTGGGTCAACATGACGCCGGAACAGCGCGTGGCTTCGGCCATCAGCCTGAACCGCTTGTCCTGGAACGGCCCGAACGTCACGGCGGCCGTGCCGGCGGTGCTCGATCCACGCTCGCGCCTGACTGTCGCCGGCAAGGCCGCCGGCAAGGCGGCCGGCAACTACGCGGTGGGCGATGCCTCCTTCGGCCCTGCGCTCGGACGCAAGCCCGTCAAAGGGCAGCTGATGCCGGTCGTCGACCAGCCCGACGGTACGGGCCTGGCCTGCGCGCCTCTGTCCAAACGCAATGCCTGGGCGGTGCGCGGGAATATCGCCCTGGTCTCGCGCGGCACCTGCGGCTTCGTAGACAAGGCGCGCAACGTGCAGGCGGCCGGCGCGATCGGCATGGTGGTCGCGGACAATGCGCCCGGCGAGCCGACCGGCATGAGCGGCGACGATCCCGCCATCAGGATTCCCGCGGTGCGCGTGACGCAGGACGCCGGCATCAAACTGCGCGGGGCGCTTCAGGGACGCTCGCGCAACCGCTCCGGCGTCGTCGCCAGCCTGGGAGTCGATCCGCACCGCCTGGCCGGTGCCGACACACGGCGCCGCATCCTGATGTATACCCCGAACCCGAATCAGCCGGGCTCGTCGGTGTCTCACTTCACGACCGATTCCAAGCCGAACCAGCTGATGGAGCCGTCGATCAATTCCGACCTGTCGCACCTGGTGACGCCGCCGCAGGACCTCACCTACCCGCTGTTGCGGGACCTCGGCTGGTAAAAGGCACGCAGCAATAAAAAAGGCCCGGCCACCCCAAAGGGTGCCGGGCCTTCTCACGCGCGCAGGCGTATTACTTCTGTGCCTGGGCCTTGTAGGCTGCGACGCCGTTGACGATCTCTTCCTTGGCCGCGTCCGGACCTTCCCAGCCTTCGATCTTGACCCACTTGCCTTTTTCGAGGTCCTTGTAATGCTCGAAGAAGTGCTGGATCTGCTGCAGGCGCAGGTCTTGCAAGTCCTCCGGCTTTTGCCAGTGGCTGTAGATCGGCAGGATCTTGTCGACAGGCACGGCCAGGATCTTGGCATCGCCGCCGGCTTCGTCGGTCATCTTCAGCACGCCGATGGCGCGGCAACGCACTACCACGCCCGGGAACAGCGGGAACGGGGTGATCACCAGCACGTCGCACGGGTCGCCGTCGTCGGACAGGGTTTGCGGCACGTAGCCGTAGTTGCACGGATAGTGCATCGCGGTACCCATGAAGCGGTCGACGAAGATCGCACCCGTGTCCTTGTCCACTTCGTACTTGATCGGATCGGCGTTCATCGGGATTTCAATGATGACGTTGAAGTCGTTCGGCACATCGCGGCCGGATGGGACGTTGTTCAGGCTCATGGGTCGTTCCTTGGTTGCTGAAGATTCAATAAAGGGGAGCATTATATCGAATAGGCATGAGCTTGTGCAGCGTAGGGTGGGCACTCCGTGCCCACGCGTGCAGCCTGCACGGTGATGGCCGGGACTTTCGTGGAACGAAGCCAACACCCTCCGGCGATCACAAAATATTCGCCAGCGCACTCTGCCGATAATGATTCGCCGCCGGCGCCTCCTGCCCCAGCGCCTCGTGCAGCTGGGCCAGTTTCAGGTGGATGTCGCGCACCATGTTCGAGGCGGTGGCGTCCGACAAGGCCTGCTCCAGGTAGCGCTGGGCCTTGCCCCAGAGTTTCTGGCGCAGGCACAGGGCGCCGAGCGTGAGCGCCAGTTCCGCATCGTTCGGGCGTTCGCGCAGCCAGGTTTCGCAGTGCTCGATCTGGGCCAGCAAGGTCGGCGAGCCCGCCGGCCCCGCCGCGTCGCGGTAGGCGCGCAGCACGCGCTCGTCCCAGCCGGCGCGCAGGGCATCCTCGGCGATGACGCGTGCTTCGTCCTGCAGGCCGCTGGCATTGAAGGCCTGGGCGGCGCGCGCGGCAATATACGGCTTGGTGCGGTCGCTCGAAGGCACGCCGGCCCAGACGCGGCGGATCGCTTCCGGGTCGCGCCCTTCTTCCGACAGCAGCGCCTCGTAGGCCAGCTCGCGCAGGCGGCCGGCGAGCGCCGGGTGCAGCGCCTTGCGCTTGTCCAGGATGCGCACCAGGCGCAGCACTTCCGGCCAGTTGCGCGCCTGCTGGTTCGCCTTCATCGACCATTGCAGGGCGTGGATGTGGCGCTGGCCGCTGGCGTTCAGTTCCGCCACGGCGGCCAGCGCCGCTTCCGGCTGGTGGTCGTCGACCAGCAGCTCGATGATCGTCATCAGGCGCGCGGTTTTCAAGCCGTTGTCGTGGGCCACGCCGGCCAGCCAGGCATCGCGCCGGGCCGGTTCGCGCATGCGGTGCGCCGCGCGCGCGCCGATCAGGGCGGCCAGGGCCGCGTTCTCGGGCAGGTCGGCGGCGCGCATGGCGGCTTTTTCGGCGTGGCCAAAGCGGCCCTCGAATAAAGCTTTCAGCGCGTCGCGCAAGCCCTTGTTGCCGTCGCGCTCGCGTTTGCGCAGGCGGTAGGCGGCCACGCGGTCGGGCATGCGCAGCGCCGAGACAACCGCGCGCGCCAGGCCGTACAAGGTCAGGAACAGGAGCCCCATCAGCACCACGAACAGGTTCAGCGACATGTCGATCCGGTGCGGCGGGTAAAACAGCACCACGTTGCCCGGATTGAAGCGCGCCGTCACGGCGATGCCGATGGCCGCGGCCATCAGGGCGACTAACCAGAGAAGTAGACGCATTTTATTAAGGCTTCTTGTAGTTGCGCACGGCGTTCAGGCTGTCGGCCAGCGTCGGCATCTCGATCGCGAGATTGTTCGCCTGCACCTGGCGCAGCGCCGACTGGGCTTGCTGCGTGGTGCGGGCGCGCGTGTCGAAATACTTGTCCAGCGTCTCCTGGGCCGCCCTGAGATCGCCGGCGAAGGTCGTCTCGTCGCGCGAGAGCAAGGCCAGGCGCGCGTTCAGCAGGCGCAGCTTGAGGTTCTCGCGCACGAAATAATTCTGGTCCGGCGAGAGCATCAGCGCTTCGGGCGTGTTCACGCTGCGCACGCGGATCAGCTGGCGCACGTCGTCCCACATTTCCGCACTCCAGTTGCGCCAGGTGGCGAGCATGCGCTCGCCAATGCCCATCGCGGCGTCCGGCGTGGCGGCTCCCGCGGCCGCTTTTTGTGCACGCTCTTCGCGCACAGGTGCGGCCGGCAGCAGCGGCTTTTCGCCCGAGAGCAGCGGCAGCGTGTCGACCTGGGCGATGACGCTGTCCAGGCGCAGGGCCACGCCCGCGAGATCCACGGCCGGGGTGGCCTTGAGTTTCTCCAGGTCGGACGCGATCGCGCGGCGCACGATAATGAATTGCGGCTTGTCCGAGCGCGACAGCGAACGGTCCGCGTTCTGCAGCGCGATCAGCGCGCCCTGCACGTTGCCGGACAACTGCAACTGCTGGCTGGCGGTGGACAGCACCTGCTCGACTTCCGACAGCGCCCACTCGTCGCGGCTCTTCGACAAATCCTGGTAGAGCTGCTCCAGGGCGAGCTGCTGGCTCTGGTTTTCCAGCTGGCGGCTCTCGAGCACGCCCACCTTCAGCTGCAAGGCTTTCGATTGCTCGACGACGTCGCGTGCCAGCGAGGCCGTTTCGGCATTCACCTCATTGCCTTTTTGCAGGCTGCGCGCCATTTCGTGGCGCAACGTGTTGATGCGGCTGTGGCTCGACCAGGTCTGTGCCATCAAGAGCACGGCCAGGGCGATCACGGCCAGCGGCAGCGGGCGCGTGATCTGCTCGGCCAGGCCCGGGCCGGCGCGGCGCTCCGGAGCGCGCGGGCGATACGATTCAGGCGCCGGCGCGGGAGGCGCAGGGTGGGCGGCGGGTGGCTGCGTCGGTGGCAGCTCTGGTTGGTTCGGCAGTTCGTTCATTTTTGAGATTGTAACGCGGCAAGCAAACGCTCGTCGCCCGAGCCGGTAAGCGTCACCTGCGCCAGCCCGAGCGCCTGCGCGGTGGCGGCAATCCGGGCGTGCGGCACGATGACGTGCTGCTGTTGCATCTGGAGGACAAACGCATCGCCGAGCTCGGCCAGCAGGCCGAACAGCCCGCGCAAAGCCTCCGAGCTCGTGATTATCCAGTCGTTCGGCGCGGCCAGCAAGGCGTGCAGTTGCGCGGCCAGTTCAGGCGTGAGCGCCGGCACGCTGCGCCGGTAAGCCGGCACCACGTTGACAGCAGCGCCGGCGCCCCGAAAACCGTCGGCCATCAGCTCGCGCCCGGCGTCGCCGCGCACGATGAGCACCTGCTTGCCCGCCAGCGCGGCCAGGTCGAGCGAAGCGAGCAAATTCTCGGAGTCGCTGCGCGTCGGATCGAGCGGCCCGAGGATGGTGGCGTTATTCGCGTCCAGCCCGTGCCGTGCCAGCGCCGCGCGGCTGCCCTCGCCCAGCACGGCCAGCGCCACCTGGCGCGGCCACTGTTCGATATGCGCGAAGGCCGCGTCGATGGCGTTCGGCGACACAAACGCGACCAGCGCGTAGCGCGGCAGGTCGGCCAGCGCCGCCGCCAGTTGCGACTGGTCGGCCAGCGGCGCGATCTCCAGCAGCGGCAGCAGCACCGGCGTACGCCCGAGCGCCGCCACGGCCTCGGCCAGGGCCTGGCCTTGCGCGCGTGGCCGGGTGATGATGACCTGGCGCGGCATCAGCCTGACACGGCCTCAGACATCGGCCGCGGCCTCCTGCCGGCAGACGGCCAGGATCGCCTGCGCATCCTGTTGTTCGAGCAGGCTCGACACCTGCTCGCCGAGCAGTTCCGGCTGGTCCGCCGGGCCGCGCAACTCGGCGAACGCGCTGCGCGTGCCGTCGGGCGTGGCGACCATCGCGCGCAAATGCATCTGCGCGCCATCGACCGTCGCGTGCGCGGCCAGCGGAATTTGGCAGCTGCCTCCAAAGATCTTCGAGACCTTGCGCTCGGCCAGCACGGCGTGCAGCGTGTCCGCATGGCTCAGGGGCGCCAGGATGGCGTGCAGGTCGACGCCGTCAAGACGCGCGCCGCTCGCCACTTCGATCGCCATCGCGCCCTGCCCGGCCGCCGGCAGGCTGACTTCTGGGTCGAGCACGCTGCGGATGCGCTGCGGCAGGCCGAGGCGGATCAAGCCCGCGGCGGCGAGGATGATGGCCGCGTACTCGCCGCGATCGAGTTTGCCCAGGCGCGTATCGAGATTGCCGCGCAGGGGCTTGATGACCAGCTGCGGGTAGCGCGCCGCGACCAGGGCCTGGCGGCGCAGGCTGCTCGTGCCCACGACAGCGCCGGCCGGCAGCTGGTCCAGGCTGGCATAGTCGTTCGACACAAAGGCGTCGCGCGGATCTTCGCGCTCGAGCACGGCCGCCAGCGCAAAGCCTTCGGGCAGGTCCATCGGCATGTCTTTCAGCGAATGCACGGCCAGGTCGGCGCGGCCCTCGGCCATCGCCACTTCGAGCTCCTTGACGAAGAGGCCCTTGCCGCCTACTTTTGACAGCGTGCGGTCGAGGATCTGGTCGCCGCGCGTCGTCATGCCGAGGATGCTGATTTGGCAATCTGGATATAATGCGGCGAGACGATCGCGCACGTGCTCGGCCTGCCACATGGCCAGGCGGCTCTCGCGCGACGCGATGATCAGCTGTGCCGGCAAGCGTACTGCGGGTTTCTGCTCCTGCTCCTGTCCCTGCTGCGTCATGTAATAGCTTTCAAAACGAATGTTCCACTGTCGTTGCGCCGACCGGGCCGATGCCAGTAAGAGCGCTTGCGAAGAATCACAAATTTTAGCATGCGCCCTCCCTCACAACATGGCCGACCGCCGTGTCTATTTTGGTGTACCTGACAACTGAGAACAGTGGCCGATATGGATAACCCCGTTGCACCCGAAACGAATGCAGGCGCCGACAAGGACGCCCCGTTAAAAGAAGACATCCGCCTGCTCGGCCGCCTGCTCGGCGACGTGCTGCGCGACCAGGAGGGCGACGCCGTCTTCGACGTCGTCGAAACCATCCGCCAGACCGCCGTGCGCTTCCGGCGCGACGCCGACCCCGAGGCCGGCGAAGAACTGACTTCGCTGCTGCACAAGCTCACGCGCAACCAGACCATTTCGGTGGTGCGCGCCTTTTCCTATTTTTCGCACCTGGCCAACATCGCCGAGGACCAGCACCACAACCGGCGCCGCCGCGCGCACCTGCTGGCCGGTTCCAGCCCGCGCGAAGGCAGCGTCGGCCACGCCCTGGGCAAGCTGCGCGGCGCCGGCGTCGACCAGAACACGGTCGAGACTTTCCTGCGCAACGCCCTGATCGCACCGGTGCTGACGGCCCACCCGACCGAAGTGCAGCGCAAGTCGATCCTGGACGCCGAGCACGACATCGCGCGCCTGCTGGCCGAACGCGACCAGCCGCTGACGCCCAAGGAGCAGGTGCGCAACCTGCAGCTGCTGCAAGCGCGCATCGCTACGCTGTGGCAGACGCGCATGCTGCGCTACACCAAGCTGACGGTGGCCGACGAGATCGAGAACGCCCTCTCCTACTACCGCATTACCTTCCTGCGCGAGCTGCCGGCGCTGTACGACGACATCGAAGACGAGATCGGCGTCCAGTACCACGGCAGCGCACCGCAGCTGGGCGACGCGGCCTATGTGCAGATGGGCAGCTGGATTGGGGGCGACCGCGACGGCAACCCGAACGTGAACGCCGACACCATGCGCCACGCGACGATGCGCCACGCCACCACCATCCTCGACTTTTACCTCGACGAAGTGCATGCGCTGGGCGCCGAGCTGTCGACGTCGACCCTGATGGTCGACATCACCCCGGCCATGCAGGCGCTGGCCGCGCGCTCGACCGACCAGTCCGAGCACCGCGCCGACGAACCCTACCGGCGCGCCCTGATCGGCATGTACGCGCGCCTGGCGAGCACCGCGCGCGAACTGGGCGCGACCAACATCCTGCGCAAGGAAGTCGGCCACGCCGAGCCCTATGCGGACGCAGCCGAGTTTGCGGTCGACCTGAACGTGCTGGCCGAATCGCTGAAGCTGAACCACGGCGCCATGCTGGTCGTGCCGCGCCTGGCGGGCCTGATGCGCGCGGCGCACATCTTCGGCTTCCACCTGGCCTCGCTCGACATGCGCCAGACCTCGGACGTGCACGAGCGCGTGCTGGCCGAATTGTTCGAAAAGGCCAAGGTCGAGGCGGACTACGCGGCGCTGTCGGAAGAGGACAAGGTCAAGCTCCTGCTGCTTGAAATCGCCCAGCCGCGCCTGCTGTATTCGCCCTTCGAGACTTATACCGACGAGACCCAGTCGGAGCTGGCCATCGTGCGCGCCGCGCGCGAGATCCGCCAGCGCTACGGCGTGCGCGCAATCCGCAACTACATCATCTCGCACACCGAAGCGGTATCGGACCTGCTGGAAGTGCTGCTGCTGCTGAAGGAAGCGGGCCTGGTGCGTCCGTCGGCGGGCGTGTCGGACGTGATGGTGATCCCGCTCTTCGAAACCATCCCCGACCTGCAGCGCGCCGGCGACATCATGGAAGCCTGGATGGCGCTCGCGCCCGTCACGCGCATCGTCCACAACCAGGGCCGCCTGCAGGAAGTCATGCTGGGCTATTCGGACTCGAACAAGGATGGCGGCTTCCTCACCTCGAACTGGGAGCTCTACCAGGCCGAATTGAAACTGGTCGACGTATTCGAGCGCGCCGGCGTCAAGCTGCGCCTGTTCCATGGCCGCGGCGGCACCGTCGGGCGCGGCGGCGGTCCGAGCTACCAGGCGATCCTGGCGCAGCCGCCGGGCACGGTGAACGGCCAGATCCGCCTGACCGAACAGGGCGAGATCATCGCCTCGAAATTCTCGAATCCCGAGATCGGCCGGCGCAACCTGGAACTGCTGGTGGCGGCCACCCTGGAAGCGAGCCTGATGCCGCATGCGCTCGAAGGCGAGAAGGCCGAGCAGCTTGCCGTGTTCGAAGGCGTGATGGCCGAGCTGTCGCAGCGCGCCTACGCGGCCTACCGCGACCTGGTCTACGAAACGCCGGGCTTTACCGACTACTTCTTCGCCGCCACGCCGATTGCCGAAATCGCGGAACTGAACCTCGGTTCGCGACCGGCTTCGCGCAAGTCGACGCGCCGCATCGAAGACCTGCGTGCGATTCCCTGGGGCTTCTCCTGGGGCCAGTGCCGCCTGCTGCTGCCGGGCTGGTACGGTTTCGGGGCGGCCGTCGCGGGCTGGCTGCAGGAAGACACGGGCGGCGAGCGCCTGGCGACGCTGCAGACCATGTTCCGCGAATGGCCCTTCTTCGCCACCCTGCTCTCGAACATGGACATGGTGCTGGCCAAGACCGACCTGGCGATCGCCTCGCGCTATGCCGGACTGGTGCCGGACGTGGCGCTGCGCGAACGCATCTTCAAGCGCATCGCCGCCGAACATGGCGAAACGCTGCGCCAGCTGGAAGCGGTCACCGGCGCCAAGGAGCGCCTGGCGGCCAACCCGCTGCTGGCGCGCTCGATCCAGAACCGCTTCGCCTATCTCGACCCGCTGAACCACCTGCAGGTCGAGCTGATCCACCGCCACCGCGCCATGTCGCGCAAAGTCAGCGAAGGTGGAGAGATGGATCCGCGCGTGCACCGCGGCATCCATTTGTCGATCAATGGCGTCGCCGCGGGCTTGCGCAACACGGGATGATGTCGTGCTGACGGTGGCGTAACGTAGGGTGGGCACTCTGTGCCCACGCGGACGTATGCGCCGCGTTGGCGGCATTACGGCCGCACCGCCCGCGAATCGGAAACGTATGCGGATGATCCGCCATGACCCGTTCGACTGGATTGCGTTATCGCCGCGAGCATACGCCAACATGACGCACGCTTTCGCGTGGGCACAGAGTGCCCACCCTACGGTTAGCGCCTGATCGACAGCCCCACGGTGAAGCTGGCGTAGGGCGTGCGATGGTTCAGCCCACGCGAAAACATCGTATCGATCTGAAGATCGTTCGACAGGAAGTAAGCGGCGCCGACGTCGAAGCGCGCCTGCGTGCCGCCATGCCGGCTGCGCGCGATCTGCGGCAGCGCGACTTCCACAAACCCATGCAGGCGTTCGCTGAAGCCCTTTTCCAGCACGACGCCGAAGATGCCGTAGTTGTAGCGGCCGCTCTCGTCCCTGTTTTCGACAGCCAGGCCGGGCATGACGCCCAGTTCGAACTCGCCCGGCAGCTCCCACTCGCTGACCACGCGCAGCCCCGGCCGCACGCCCTCGCCGCGCAGGCGTGCCGACCCGGTCGGCAATTCGGCGTCGACCAGGACAGACATCGACGGCCGCATGCCGCCTGCATCGAGCACGTGCCAGTTGAAGCCGATCGCCGTATCGGCATAGCCGGCAAAGCTAGCGCGCTCGCCGCTGGCCTTGTCGCGGCGGTGCTGCACGGTGCGCCCTTCGCTTTCGATGCGCAGTTCGACCGTGTCGCTCAAGCCGACACGCAGCAGGGTCGGCATCGAATAGGTGCGTTCGTGTTCGTCGGCGCTGCGTTCGCGCTCGACCAGGAAACCGGATTCGAGCTGGACCCTGCCCTTGCCGACGACTTCACTCGTCTCGACCAGATCGGGGCGGTCGCTCACGAGTTTCCCGTCGTTCTCCTGCGCCCCTGCGGCAGCGCAGGCAAAGGCAAGCAGCATAGCGCAGGCGGCGGGATGGATTGCAGTTCTTCGGGACATGCTCAGCTCCTGGCGGTCGGTCAAACCGGCGGACCGACCGCCGGCGAGCTGACAATTTTACAACTGCCGCCCTCGCCAGGCTCGCCCGATTGGAGGAGCTCAGTCCCCGGCAGGCGCCGCCAGCAAGCGGCGCCCTGCCGGCTGCGGCGCGGCCGCATGCCCTTCTTCTTCCAGCTTGAAGACACTGACCACGCGCGCCAGCGTCGCGGTCTGTTCTTCCAGCGCGCTGGCGGCAGCCGCCGCTTCCTCGACCAGGGCCGCGTTCTGCTGGGTCGCATCGTCCATCGTTGCGATCGACTCGTTGACCTGGCCGATGCCCTGGCTCTGCTCGGTGCTGGCCGCATCGATCTCGCGCATCAGGTCGGCCACGCGGCCCACCGCCTGCACGATGCCGGTCATGGTCGCGCCGGCCGCATCGACCAGGCGCGTGCCCGCTTCGACCTTGCTGCTCGAGTCGTTGATCAGTTCCTTGATTTCCTTGGCCGCCGCGGCCGAGCGCTGGGCCAGGTTGCGCACTTCGCTGGCGACGACCGCGAAGCCGCGGCCCTGTTCGCCCGCGCGCGCCGCTTCCACGGCCGCGTTCAGGGCCAGGATGTTGGTCTGGAAGGCGATGCCGTCGATCACGCCGATGATGTCGGCAATCTTGCGCGAGCTGTCGCTGATCGATCCCATCGTGGTCACGACTTCGCCCACCACCTGGCCACCCTTGTGGGCCTGGTCGCTGGCCGACACCACCAGGGTATTGGCCTGGCGCGCGTTGTCGGCATTCTGGCGCACGGTCGAGGTCAGTTCTTCCATGGCGGCCGCGGTTTCTTCCAGGCTCGAGGCCTGGGCTTCGGTACGGCTCGACAGGTTCATGTTGCCGGCGGCGATTTCGCTCGATGCGCCGGCAATGGCGTGGCTGCTGCGCCGCACTTCGCTCATCGTGTGGTTCAGCGAGGAGACGAAGCGGTTGAAGGCGTCGGCCAGCAGCCCGACTTCGTCGCCGGATTCGACCGGCATGCGGCGCGTCAGGTCGCCCTTGCCGTCGGCGATTTCGCCCAGCATGGCCGCGGCACGCGCGACCGGTGCGGCAATCGCGCGGCTGACCAGGAAGATGACGAACATGCCGATGCCGCCGCCGACGACGCCGGCAACCAGGGCTGCGATCGTGGCCGAACGCGCCAGGTCGCCCAGCACTTCGGACTCCGGCACCTGGGCGACGACGTACATGTCGAGTTCCGGGACATACGAGGATGCGAAGATCAGGCTTGCCTGGCCGGCAGCGCTCTCGGCGTGAGTGAATTCGCTCTTGTTGAACAGCTGCGCGATCAATGCGCTCGAGAAGCCCGGCAGGTCCTTCATGTTGTGCTCGCCATCGGAGAGCTTCGCTTCGCGGTGCAGCACGATGGTGCCGTTCGGCCGGGCCAGGAACACGTGGCCGGACTTGCCGACCTTGTGGGCGCGCACGGCGTCGGCCATCGCGTTGACCGACAGCCCCAGGCCCGCCACGGCCAGCTTGCCGTCGCCCGCGTCGACCCGGGCGTTGATGAACAGCTTCATTTCGCCGGTTTTCGGGTCCGGGTCGAGGTTCAATGCGTAGGGCTTGCCGGTGGCGAGGAAGGCGTCCATCCAGGCGTCGCGCGGATTACCCTTCTCCATCATGTAGCTCAGGCCGGTCTGGTCCATGAATTTCATCTGGCTCGGCGAGGCCCAGAACACGGTGGCGGCCTTGTTCACCTCCTTCATTTTCGCCGCGTAGGCGCGCCACGCATCGAGACCGGCATCGGCCAGGTTGTCGCGTTCCCAGGCATGCAGGAAGGTGTTGTTCGCCACCGCCATCGAGGCCGTGGCCGGGCCGCCGATCTGGCGCAGGATGTCGTTGCGGATGGCGCCGACGATCGCCGGCAGTTCCTGCCCGACCGCGCGCTCGCGCAGGCCCTTGCCGGTCAGCGCGACGCTGAGGGTGGAGGAAAGGACAAGGAAGAGCAGCAGGCAGGCGGCCATGCTGAGCATGAGCTTGGTTTTGATCGACGAACGACGGAGAATCTGGGCGAGCATGGTTGGTGGGAGTTGGAGAGAATTGAAGGGAATATTGCCTTGCAGCATGTTCCCGCGCCCTCGCCCATGCGTCAACTTGTTTACCGAAAAGCGTTTATACAGTTTTAAGGAACTGTTGTGATTCGGTCGGATTGATAGTGAACACGCAAGACAAAAAAAATGCCGCTCAGCGAATGAGCGGCATTTTCATCAAGCCAAGCAAGGCTTATTTATCATGCAGGAAGGTCTTGAGCTTGTCCGAACGCGACGGCTGGCGCAGCTTGCTCATGGCCTTCGCTTCGATCTGGCGAATACGCTCGCGCGTCACGTCGAATTGCTTGCCGACTTCTTCGAGCGTGTGGTCGTTCGACATCTCGACGCCGTAGCGCATGCGCAGCACTTTCGCTTCGCGCGGGGTCAGCGAGTCCAGCACTTCCTTGATCACGTTGCGCATCGAGGCGTGCAGCGCGGCGTCCAGCGGCGCCAGGGTGGTGTTGTCCTCGATGAAGTCGCCCAGCTGCGAATCGCCGTCCTCGCCCATCGGGGTTTCCATCGAAATCGGCTCTTTGGCGATCTTCATGATCTCGCGAACCTTGTTCTCCGGCATTTCCATTTTCAAAGCCAGGGTTGGCAGGTCCGGCTCGCTGCCGGTTTCCTGCATGATCTGGCGCGAGATGCGGTTCATCTTGTTGATCGTCTCGATCATGTGCACCGGCACGCGGATGGTGCGGGCCATGTCGGCGATCGAACGCGTGATCGCCTGGCGGATCCACCAGGTCGCGTAGGTCGAGAATTTATAGCCGCGGCGGTATTCGAATTTATCGACCGCCTTCAAGAGGCCGATATTGCCTTCCTGGATCAGGTCGAGGAATTGCAGGCCGCGGTTAATATATTTTTTAGCAATGGAGATCACCAGACGCAAATTCGCGACGGTCATTTCGCGCTTGGCGGTGCGGGCGCGCTTCTCGCCGGCCGCCATCTGCTTGTTGATCTTGCGCAGGTCGGCCAGCGGCAGCGCCACGCGCGCCTGCAGGTCGATCATGCGCTGCTGCAGTTCCTTGATGGCAGGCAGGTTACGGCCCAGCACGGCGCTGTACGGATAAGCGCAGTCGACTTCGCGGTCGCCCCAGGCCAGGTCGGTTTCATTGCCCGGGAAGACCTTGATGAAGTGGGCGCGCGGCATGCCGCAGCGGTTCACGCAGATGTCGAGCACGGCGCGCTCGATGGCGCGCACTTCGTCCATCTGGTGGCGCAGCGTGTCGCACAGCTTTTCCACGACTTTCGCGGTGAAGCGGATGCCCAGCAGCTCGTTCGAGATGATGTCCTGCGCCTTTTCATACGCAGGCGAGCCGTAGCCGCTGGTCTTGAAGGCGTGGCCCATGCGGTCGAACTGCTCTTCGATCAGGGCGAATTTTTCGAGCGCGCCGCGGCGCAGCTGCGCCAGCTGCTCGGTCGAATAGCCGGCCGCGCCGCCGGCGGCGTCGCCGTCTTCTTCCTCTTCGACTTCTTCCTCTTCTTCTTCGTCCTCATCCGAGGCGGCAGCCTTGGGAGCGGCAACGGGTGCCGGCGCAGGCGCGCCGCTGTCGTTGTGGTCGACGAAACCATCGACCACTTCGTCGATCTTCATTTCGTCGGCGGCGATCTTGTGCGACAGCGAGATGATTTCCGAAATCGTGGTCGGGCAGGCCGAAATGGCCTGGACCATGTCCTTCAGGCCTTGCTCGATGCGTTTCGCGATCTCGATTTCGCCTTCGCGCGTGAGCAGCGAGACGGCGCCCATCTCACGCATGTACATGCGCACCGGGTCGGTCGTGCGGCCGAAGTCGGAGTCGACCGTCGACAGCGCGGTTGCGGCGGCGGCTTCGACTTCGTCTTCGCTCGTCGGCGTCACGGCATTGTCCGACAGCAGCATCATTTCCGCTTCCGGCGCGCGCTCGTAGACGGCGATGCCCATGTCGTTGAAGGTCGCGATAATGCCTTCGATCGCTTCCGGATCGATGATGTTTTCCGGCAGGTGGTCGTTGATCTCCGCATGGGTCAGGTAGCCGCGCTCCTTGCCCATGTTGATCAGGTTGCGCAGCTGGGTGCGGCGCTTTTCCAGTTCCACTTCCGAGAAGCCCTGTTCGGTGCCCAGCGTCGGCATGCCCTTGGCCTTGCGCTCGCGCGCCTTCGACACGGCCTTCAGTTCGGCGCGTTCGACGGCGTTCAGCGCCGCGACTTCGTCGTTTTCCGGCGTGAACTCGCTTGGTTTGCGGCCACGGCGGCCCGGCACCTTCACTTGCGGGAGCAGGTAGCCGGTGGTGTCGACCGCGGCGAGGGTGGCCGCGTCGGTGGTCTGGCTGACCGAGCTGCCGGCGGTCTGGATCACGGTCGCCAGCGGCTCGACGCGACGCGCGACGCGGGCCTTGCCGGCTTTCGGGGCTTCTTCACCGCTTGCTTCCGGCGCTGCCGGCACTGCCGCTTCTGGCACAGGTGCTGCCGCTTCAGCGTTTTCGCTTGCCGCCAGGGCGGCCAGTTTCGAGCCGCGCTTGCGCACGATCACCGGAGCCGCTGCAGGCGCTTCCTGCGCTTCGACAGCGTCGGCGGCCGGCGCGACAGCGAGCTCGGCCATTTCCGCTGCCGGCGTCTCCGTCCTCGCCTCATCGGCCTGGGGCTTGATCGCAGCCAGGCGCGAACGCGTCTTGACCACCGTCACCTTGGCCGCCGCTTCCGTTTCGAGGAAGTAGGAGGTCGCGGTTTTCGGCACCGCCAGCTGCGCCGTGGCGCTCTTGGCCGGCGCTTTCTTTGCGGTCAGTGTCAGTGTCTTGGCGGTGTTCTTCATGAAAAGCTCTCCTGTCGAGGCGGGTGCGCGCCTGCGAGGTCAAATGGGCACCACGGCCTGCAGGCGGCCGCGGTTAAAGTGTCGGGAAGGGCCCTAAATCAGGGCGGACAAGCCGTAAATCAAGCGCGGCCTCACCTGCGGCGGCATGCGGCGGGGCCGGATGCGCAATAAGCAGGAATAAAGAAGGCAGTGGTCAGGATCGCGGTGTGCATGTCAAAACGAAAAAAAGCCCGTCGGCTGGGAAACGGGCTTGCATCTATCTTTCTGGATTCAAAAGACGGGACAGGCAACAGTATGCCTCAAGGCAAGAATTGGTGATAATTGATATATCGGATAAGCGATATAACCAAATCACATATTGTTGCTTTTCAGTCCACGAATGGCTCTCCAGTCCTTCTGCGCCGACGCAAGCCGTGCGCAAGGCAAGAGGCGGATCATACACGATTTCGCGAATGCAGGCGCCACCCTGCGCATGACGAACGGTCACACTCGCCTGCTCAGCAGAAGTCACACGATTGGCAGCGCACTAGTGCGGGCCAGCATGCTATCCTTCGGATTCCTGTTATTACCATGAAGTCAATGAATACCATCAGTTCTGCCGCCGAGTCCGTCGACGCCAACACCCCTTCCCCAGCCCAGACCCCGAACACTGAGGCATTGATTCCGCAAGACGCGGTGGAAAGCAATCCTGATGCCGCTGTTGAAACGGCTGCGGCTTCCGCGCCGGCCGCAAGCGCTACGCCAGCCCCGTCGGCACGCGCCCTGCTCAAGCAGCTGCAGCAGCAATTCCCCGCCTTCCGCGATTGCCTGCCGCTGGCCATCGGCATCGACAAGCAGCTGCTGGCACGCATCCCGGGCCTGGACCGCAAGGCCATGCGCGCCGCGCTCGGCATCCACACCGGCTCGATGCGCTACCTGCGCGCGATGGAAAAGGCCACCGTGCGCTACGACCTCGACGGCGTGGCCGGCGCGGAAGTGACCGACACCCACCGCCTGCACGCCAAGGAACAGCTGCAGCTGCGCTTCAAGAAGGAAGCCGACCGCAAGAAGGCGGAAAAGGCTGCCGAGGCCGAAGCCGAAGCTGCGCGCCTGCGCCAGGAAAAGCTGCAGCAGCTCGCCTCCAAGTTCTCGCGCGGCTGATCGAGTGGCAGTGAGCGGCCCGATGGGCGACATTCCCGAAGCCGAAGAAGCGCTGCCGCCCTACGAAGGCATCGCCCTGGCCGACGTCGTGCTCGTCAAGTCCGACGCCGAGGCGGCTGCTGCCCTGGCGGCGCTCTCGATGTCGGACGTCGTCGGTTTCGACACCGAATCGAAACCCACCTTCGCCAAGGGCGAGGAGTCGACCGGCCCGCACCTGGTGCAGCTGGCCACCGACAGCACGGCCTACCTGTTCCAGATCGGCGCCCGGCCCAATGCCGTCAACGTCGACCTGCTGCGCGCGGTGCTCGAGGCGCCCGGCATCCTGAAGGTGGGATTTGGCCTGGGCGACGACTTGCGCCGCCTGCGCAGCAAACTCGGTATCGAAACGCAAAACGTGGTCGACCTGTCGACCACGCTGCGCCGCCGCGGCGAACGCAATACGCTCGGCGCCAAGACCGCGGTGGCACGCTTTTTCGGCCAGCGCCTGCAAAAGTCGAAACGCATTACCACCACCAACTGGTCGCTGCCGCGCCTGTCGGAGCAGCAGATCCGCTACGCGGCCGACGACGCCCACGTCGCCTTGAAAATCTATCGCCACTGGCGCGCAAACCCACCAGGTTGAGTGAGCCAATGCGTTGTCGGTTATCATCCTGTCATTGATAACCTGGATGTCGTATGCCGCTCCCTGCACCGCTACGTTTTTCAGCACTACTGTTCGCCGCCCTGCCCGCATTTGCCGCGGCCCAGGGAGGCGTCACTGTCCCCGATACCCTTGAACAGCGCATCGCCGCCTGCATCGCCTGCCATGCGCCCAAGGATGGCGCGGGCACCAGCGTGGGCGGCGTGTATTTCCCGCGCATCGCCGGCAAACCGGCGGGCTACCTGTACAACCAGCTCGTGAACTTCCGCGACGGCCGGCGCCAGTATCCGCTCATGACCTGGATGGTGACCCACCTGCCCGACCCCTACCTGCATGAAATCGCCGGCTATTTCGCGAGCCAGCATCCGCCCGTTCCGGCACCGGCCGCGCCCCTGGCGCCGGCGGCCGTGCTCGAACGCGGCCAGCGCCTGGTGCGCCAGGGCGACCCGGCGCTGAAGGTTCCGGCCTGCATCGCCTGCCACGGCCAGCAGTTGGCCGGGGTCGAGCCGGGCATTCCGGGCCTGCTGAACCTGCCGCGCGATTACGTCAACGCCCAGTTCGGCGCCTGGCGCAACAAGGTGCGCCGCGCCCATGCGCCCGACTGCATGGCGACCATCGCCGAGCGCCTGGGGCCGGGCGACGTGGCCGCCATCTCCGCCTGGCTGGCCGCCCAGCCGACGCCGCCGGGCGCGCGGCCCGCCGAGCGCCTCACGCAGCCTTTGCCGATGCCTTGCGGGAGCGCGCCATGAAGCGGCGTTTGCTCCTTGCCCTGCTCGTGCTGCTGGCCGTAGCGCTGGCGGCGGTCGTCATCGCCTGGCCACGCGAAGAATTCATCGCCTCGCGTGCACCGGGCGACCACGCGGCCACCAACGCCAACCTCGCGCGCGGCGCCTACCTGGCGCGCGCCGGCGACTGCATGGCCTGCCACACCGCGCGCGGCGGCGTGCCGTATGCCGGCGGCCGCGTGCTCGACACGCCCTTCGGCCGCCTGCTGGCCCCCAACATCACGCCCGAGCCGACCACCGGCATCGGCAACTGGACGCCCGACGACTTCTGGCGCGCCCTCCACAACGGCAAATCGAAAGACGGCCGCCTGCTGTATCCGGCCTTCCCCTACACGAACTACACCAAGGTGACGCGTCTTGACTCGGACGCGCTCTTTGCCTACCTGCGCAGCCTGCCGCCGGTGCGCCAGCAAAATGCGCCGCACGAGCTGCGTTTCCCCTACAACCAGCAGCTCACCCTGGCCGGCTGGCGCCTGCTCTACTTCAAGCCGGGCGTCCAGCAAACCGACACCGCGAAGGACGCGCGCTGGAACCGCGGCGCCTACCTGGTCGAAGGGCTCGGCCACTGCGCCGCCTGCCACAGCACGCGCAACCGTTTCGGCGCCACCGACAGCACGCTCGGCGGCGGCCTGATTCCGACCATCGGCTGGTATGCGCCTTCGCTGACCTCGGAAAAAGAAGCGGGCCTCGGCACATGGAGCGAGGCGCACATCGTGCAGCTGCTGGGCACCGGCGTGGCGCCCGGCGCCAGCGTCACCGGGCCGATGGCCGAGGTGGTGGTGCAAAGCCTCCAGCACCTGAGCCATGACGACCTGGGCGCGATGGCGACCTATCTGAAGTCGCTGCCCGCCACGCCCGCACCCGCACGCCCGGCCGCGCCGCAGCCGTCCGAGCAGCTCATGCTGGCGGGAGAAAAGCTGTATGGCCAGCATTGCGCCACCTGCCACGGCGAGCGCGGCGAAGGCAAGGGGCCGTATCCGGCCCTCGCCGGCAACCGCGCCCTGACCTTGGCGGAACCGGTAAATGCGATCCGCGTCGTGCTCAACGGCGGCTTCGCGCCTGGCACCCAGGGCAACCCGCGCCCCTATGGCATGCCGCCCTTCGGCCATGCGCTCGGCGACACGGAAGTGGCGACGCTGGTGAGCTTCCTGCGCGCCAGCTGGGGCAATGCGGCAGAGCCGGTGTCAGCTGCGCAGGTGAACCGCTACCGCAGCGTGCCGCTCGACTAGATTTCTGCACAAGACCTGGACGAAAGAAAAGGGGAGCAACGAAAGTTTTAATTTTAAAGATCTCGTCGGATGCAGACGAAACTGCCTCGTCTGGGAATACGCGTATTTATATACACACCTAAGAAATTCAATGTTAGCTGCAAATCTATAGGCGCCATCAATTTTTGCTGTTCCGCATCAGCCACGCTTAACAAAAACAGCGCATTATTCGCGACCGACCATTGTTAGATAGTAAGCAGCGCTCATCAAATTAAATCCCGAAGGTCGACCCCTAGGGATTTCAAATCAGCAAACTCATCATTTTTTTCCCCGTCCAAGATGTAGTTCCTTAGCATGCCAAGATATGGCGCGCTCTTTCCAAACATCTCTAGCATCTGAGCCTGCAACTTACTGATCTGATCTAGGTTCTCATTGATCTTTTTTCGCGATACGCGACAGGACACCAACGTATTATGATTTCCCAGAAGAAATCTCATAAGCCCAACGTAATAGACAAAATTATTGAGGCATTTTTGCCGCTCCTCGACCAGCAATTTTCTTTGTAATGCATAAACGTCAATTGAGGTTTTAGCTTTCCGTCCTCTGAACGCAGATTCACTATGCACAGGATGTATTAAACCATTTAGATCATATCTAAGAAGCTTTTCTGGATCTTCCTTACACGGGTCGATCAAGAGCCTCACTCGCTCTTCTGCCGATAAATCACTGCTATGTTTTCTTACTCTTTGCCGCTCATCGTCTAAAGGGAATTGGGCACCTTTTCCTAGCCGAATACGGGCAGCCTGCCCAGGAACCGAATGATTCCGCACCCGATTGCAGTCCACACAGGAAATAAGTAGGTTCGCCCAATTAGCTGCGAGCCAAAAATATCCCGGGTAAAGACTCCTCACTCCATTATCAATTTCAGCTTTTGGCCGGAAATGCTCTACCTCTTTAGGCGTAACGTGAGCATAATTGCTTTCGCAGTATGCGCATTTGCCGTTAAAAACTAACTCCAATTCATGGGCGAGCTCTACATCCTTGTATAGTCGGAAAGTAAACCCTTTGTCGCAAAGCTTAACGTTTTTTGCATAATTAAGTTTATTTGTAAAAAAAGTTCTAGCTCTATCAATCTCATTTTCTTCTGGCGATTTTATCGAGGCTGAAGGCCGAAGATACATCGTAATCTTCGGGCATTTCGGTCGTTTTATGTAAATCAAGTCTTTGGGCCCTTCACAGCAGCGACGTTTCCCTCCCAGATGTCCGAAATCTGCTTAACAGCTTCGTCATTAAGATTTACGCGTGGAATTTTTTTCTTAATAGTACCATCCACAATTAATTTATCAATTGCATGGTACATTAGCTGTTCTCGGAGAGTACCACCAAAATATTTTCTATCCTTTAGTTTATCGGTAAGCTCGATTAGACGAGCCGCCTCCACGGGTGTCCTCGTTACTTTTGCTAGAAGTGCATAGTATTCATCGAAATCACGTTCAACTTCTTCGTCAAATGTCGTATTTAAACCAAAGAATTCTGAGGTGAGTATTTGATCGATTCTAAAATCAGCGGGAGATGGCAAATCAGTAATTGCGACGACCTGCTGCTCAAGATCTCGCTTCAGGACCACTACCTCTTTCTGCCCTAACCCACGCAAACACAATGGATCATGAGTTGTAGAGATGAATTGAACGCCAGGCAAAGCACGGCGTAAGCTCCCGACAATACGCATCTTCCAAGTTGGATGTAAATGAGTACCTATTTCATCCAGAAGCACTATACCTTCAGCATTGGAAAGCGTTTTCCACAAGCGTTGTCCTACTTCAAGTATATCCATGGTTAAAGCCACGACCGACTGATAACCGTCACTTAGATGCCTTAACAAAAACTTTGGGCGATGGAGGTTAACAAATACTTCTCCATTTATTCGCGAGAACCTTGTATCTTCTGGCAATGAAAGAAGATCTTTCAGTGCCAGAGCCATGACGTCAAAATTGTTCTCACTGGCGTTTAACAGCACTGAGTTCGCGTCGGCCAACGCGACAAATGGGTTAAACAAGTTTCCAGTTCGAATAAACTCTCCTCGTCGACTCACACTAATTCCCCTAGGCAATAAGCGGGTAGCCCCGTATCCCAATAACATAACTTGTGCATCCCATTGCTCCCCTGATA
This sequence comes from Massilia sp. FBCC-B171, assembly GCF_059134155.1. Classification (NCBI taxonomy): domain Bacteria; kingdom Pseudomonadati; phylum Pseudomonadota; class Betaproteobacteria; order Burkholderiales; family Oxalobacteraceae; genus Massilia; species Massilia sp. FBCC-B171. Next base: position 3,548,348 of record NZ_CP101443.1, read on the forward strand.
TAAGCGGGCCTTTCCTGGAGACACTGACTGTCGATATATTCCCGCTTGGACTGACAAACTTGATTGCACCTTCGATGAAATGAACTTGATGAGGCCGATCAAACCCTGTCACTTTTACAGTTATCCGCCCACTTTTGCACCGGTAGCGTATGAAATCAGAGGGATTAATATTTTGCTCAGAAATTAGTTCAGTGAAACGTTCTGGCCCCATCAATGCGACTGCGACAGATTGAAGCACAGAGCTTTTCCCAGTCCCATTTTCACCTAACAGCATGAGCCAAGGGGTTTTTCCTTCCTCAGCAACCCGTAAATCAAGTTCAAGTTCCCGGATACTTTTTATGTTTTTAATCGAGATGTGTTCAATTAATCGACTTTGAGATCGATACATCTCGCGTCCCTTTTCAGTATCTAGCGAGTATGCTGATCGACGAGCATGGTATACTTTATATGACTGCTTGGCCTCATCAATCGTTTTTCTAGATCTTACACCAAGCGTTTGTCTAAGATTTTTTCCCAAAAACCGTGACACATCGACTTTTTTTGAGAAGGTGCCGACGATTTGACGCGCCATGCCAGCATACTCATGGTCGTTAGATACGTAAGACCGTATCTCCGCTGCAATCGACTCGTATTTGCCCCCACTCATTACATTATCGGATTCATCCTTTGAAACCTCCTCCTTGGCGAGTTTAAGAAGAAATAGCAGCCTTTGCGCTAAGGTTTTTCGAGCCGCGATCAACCCTGGACGATTTAAACCCAACAAATCGATGGTCATTTGAGCGCGTTTATACTTGCTTGCAACCGTCCCATCCAGGTCAAAGATTAAATATTTCTCAACAGGATCCACGCAAGGATTCAATATCAGAGGAGTCTCAAGGGTTTCCTCACCTTCTCTAAAGGCTCGTTTTTTTTCATCCTGCAATGGAAAGCGATTACCTTTTCCATGAATGGATGCGCCATACTTGCGCGGTCGATTGCAATCAACACAGGTTAATAAGAGGTTATCCCAGCTACTTGCAAGCCACCAATATCCAGGATGATTTTCACTTTCGACTACTGGCGCCTTCGGGCGATAGTGTTCGATGTCTGCTACTGAACCTGAGTTCAACCTTGATTCGCAGAATGCACACTTCCCGTAGAAAAGAATAAATAAAGCGTCGAGAACCTCAGGATGACGATATGCTTCAAACTTAAAACGTCGCTGAGAATTCACTCGATTTTTGAAAAATTTGCGGGCAGCCTCACGTTCTGTAGAAGCGAATGATTCCGGGCTTTCCGAAAGAACTTGAGGGGTCAGTACACTTGAGCGATCAATACTAATCAAGGATTTTCCAATGCGTTATTTTAGGTCAAGGCGTAATTTTTTGGGCAGCAGCTACTTACTGCCACAGATAGAGGGTCTTATTAGACATTAAGTTCAGACATGCTGCATACCGAGGCCCCAATATGAAGCTATTTCGCGCTGATAGGACTGGTGTGACCCTTGCCCGCGCCTAAGTTGCACCTTGTGTACCAGGAGTGTACTGGCTTTGTTGCCGCCATTGCAAGCAGGTGGTTCAGGCACACACTCTAGGCTATGAAAATTCGAGTGTGGGACTGAGCCGGTGCATTCGCTGGATGGTGGAACTCGGACAGAGATTAAAGCATGAAAATTGACTTAGCCTAGCTTACGACTGGGTGCTGTTCGTTGGAGCGTGCGTGGCGACGTTATTACGACGGATCCTTACAATTGGAAGTTCGAGCAACTTCAATTTAAGTAGGAATCAAAGATGACAAAAGCCCGCAGCCTCCTCCCCTCCGCCCTGATCGGCGCCGTCGCCAGCGCACGCTCGATGACGCCCATGGCCACCATTGCCGCCGCACGCCTCGCTCACCGCGATACGCCGGGCGAACTGTTCCTGCTCGACCGCCCGACATTCAAATACGGCGCCATGCTGATGGGTGTCGGCGAACTGTTTGGCGACAAGATGAAGTCGGCGCCCGATCGCACTGTGTTCCTGGGTCTGTTGGCGCGCGTGATGAGCGCCGGGATTGCCGGTGCGGCATTGGCGCCGCGTGGCGAAGAAAAGGCCGGGGCCGCGATTGCGGTGGCAACAGCCGTGCCGCTGGCCTACCTGACCCTGGCCGGGCGCAAGCAAGCCATGGCGCGCATCGGCCAGACCAAGAGCGGCCTGATCGAAGACGCGCTGATCGTCGCCGCCGGGGCGGCAATCGTGGCGCTGGCGACCAGGTCGCAGGACAAGTAATTTATATGCAGCGCCTACCGGGCAGGCCTGGCCTGCCCGGTAGGCGCTAGCCAGTTGCAGGCTAGCGGTTGCGGACCACCCGCCACACCGTGTTCGCCAGGTCGTCCGCGACAATCAATGCCCCGCGCGGATCGACCGTCACGCCCACCGGCCGGCCGCGCGTCTTGCCGTCGGCATCGCGAAAACCGGTCACGAAGTCGACTGCCGCACCAGCGGGACGCCCATTCGCAAACGGCACGAAGATCACTTTATAGCCGACCGGATTCTGGCGGTTCCAGCTGCCGTGCTCGCCAACGAAGACGCCGTTGGCAAACGCCTCGCCCATCTCGGGCCGCGAAAAGTCCAGGCCGAGGGCGGCGACGTGCGAGCCCAGGCTGTAATCGGGCTTGATGGCGGCGGCCACCTTCTTCGGATCCGACGGCATCACGCGCGGATCGACGTTCTGGCCCCAGTAGCTGTAGGGCCAGCCGTAGAAGCCGCCTTCCTTCACCGAGGTCAGGTAATCCGGCACCAGGTCAGGTCCCAGTTCATCGCGTTCATTGACCACGGACCACAACTGCCCGGTGCCCGGTTGCATCGCCAGGGCTGTCGGATTGCGCAGGCCCGTCGCGAACGGCTTATAGGCGCCTGTCGTGACGTCGATCTGCCAGACCATGGCCCGGTCGACTTCCGCTTCCATGCCGCGCTCGGTGATATTGCTGTTCGAGCCGATGCCGACGTACACGAAGCGCCCATCCGGGCTGATCGTCATCGCCTTGGTCCAATGGTGGTTGATCTCGGACGGCAGCTTCGCGATGGTGGTTGGCGCGCCCTCGGCCTTGGTCTGGCCTTCCTTGTAGTCGAAGCTGACCAGCGCATCCTGGTTGGCGACGTAGAGCTTGTTGTTAGCGAAGGCCATGCCGTAGGGGGCGTTCAGGTTTTCAGCGAAGACGGTTTTGAGCTCGTACTGGCCGTCGCCATCGGCGTCGCGCAGCAAGGTCAGCCGGTTGCCGCCCTTGACCTGGGTATTGCCCTTGGCCTTGATGTAGCCGGCAATCACATCCTTTGGCTTGAGCTTGGCCGCGCTGCCGCCACGGCCTTCCGCAACGAGGATATCGCCGTTCGGCAGCACCAGCGTCTGGCGTGGAATCTTCAGGTCGGTCGCGATTGCCGTGACGGTGAAGCCCTGGGGCACCGTGGGCTTCTGACTGCCCCAGGCAACCGGCTCGGCGATTTTCATCTTGGGCAGCAAACCGCGTTGCGGTTCCGGCAGCTTGGGATCCGGACCGTAGGCTTGGGTGGTGTTGGCTTCGTCGCTGCATGCGGCGACCAGCAGGGTCATGCTCAATAAGGTCAGTGCGCTCTTGCGGTTCATTTCACACCTCCCGAGCGTGCGTTCAATCCCACCCACGCCGTCATGACGATCAGGAGGCATACGATGGCCGACAGGACCAGGCCCGACGGCATGACTGCCCAGGCATCCTTGGCGTGCTGGAAGGCGTTCACCAGTCCTAGCACCCAGGTCACCAGGAGCAGCACGAAGTACACCAGGGGCTGCCCCGATTTGCGCTCGGCGCGGATCAGATTTACCAGGGCAAACAGCAGCGCCAGCCCGGCAAACAGCAAGCCGCCGGCGATGAGCCAGGATGCGAAGTTACTCCACTGAATCTGGTAACTCTTGAAATAAGCGAGGTCGCTCAGGAATGCGCCGAGAAACAGGGGGACGGCTCCGGCAAGCAGGATCGCGTGAAGCGGGCCTGGCCGGTCGCGATAGGTCGGGCTGACCGTGGCGGCAGAAGACATTGAATGGTCCTTGATATGATTTGGTTATACAAATCATATCGCCTATGCAAATGTGTTGTCGCATAGTTGATTACCATTCCCCACTTCGAGGGCTGGGGTCAGGTCTGACATTCAGACACGAGCTCAACTACAAACAGCCAATGACGGCAGAGCTTGTGTCCGAATGTCAGACCTGACCCCAGCTTTTCACATCAGATCGGCGAAGCCAACGCGGTCGGTGGTGGCCGCGCGCGCATCGTCGATGCCGATCTTGTGGCTCGACAGGAGCCGCTCGAGCGAGGCGTTCATCGTGTGGCAGCCGGGGTCGCGTCCGCTGTTCATGTGTTCGCGCAGCGCGCCCAGTTCACCGTCCTCGATCAGGCGCACCACTGCCGGGCTCGGGGTCAGGCATTCGGTGGCCAGGTGGTAGCGGTTGCCTTCGATCGAAGGCAGCAGCGCCTGGCACAGCACGCCGCGCAGCGCATGGGCCAGCGCCTGGGCCTGGGCGTCGGAATTGCCGAGCAGGCGCAGCATCTTCTGCAGGCCCATCTCGGTCGAGCGCGCATGCAGGGTCGCCAGCACCAGCGGGCCCGATTCGGCCAGGGCCAGGGCTTCCTGGGCCGTCTGGGCGTCGCGGATCTCGCCGATGACGATCACGTCCGGCCGCTCGCGCAGCGCGTCCAGGGCGCCCAGGTAATAGCTTTCGACGTCGCCGTCGATGCCCACTTCGCGCTGGGTGATGATGCATTTGCGCTGGGGGATCAGGGTCTCGACCGGGTCTTCGATGGTGATGATGTGGCCCGAGCGGCGCTTGTTGATCTCGTCCAGCATCGATGCGATCGTGGTCGACTTGCCCTGGCAGGTGTCGCCAATAATGAGAACTAAGCCGCTGGTGAGGCGCGCGAATTCCTGCGCATCGAGGTCGAGCCCGAGGTCGGCCAACGCCATCGGCTCTTTCGGGAAGCGGCGGATCACGCAGCCCAGGCGCTTCTTGCCCTGGAAGGTAAAACAGTTGGCGCGGATGCGCGCCGTGTGCAGGTCGATCGAGCGGTCAAACGCCCGGTCGGCAATCCGCTCGGCCCAGTTCGGCTCGATGACTTCGAAGAATTCTTCCAGTTCCTCGCGCGTGATCGGCGAGTCGGTGACCGCCACCAGGCCCTTCGGCTGGCGCAGCATCAGCGGGCTGTTCTGGTGGATGATGACGTCGGAGAACACCAGGCGCGAGTTCAGCAGGTGCAGGATCTGCTCGACCAGGGTGCCGAAGACCGGATGGTCTTCGTTTTCGACATACGACAGCGTGGGGATTTGCGAGGACTGGTGGAATTCCATCTTGGCGCGGTTCTCAAATGAGGGTGTCGTTCAGACAATGTCGCTCATTATAGAACCATGCTCGTCAGAAATTGCAGCTGCTGGATAGAAATTGTTTGGAGCCTGCCACAGTAGACCGGGGGAAGCTTATGGCGATGCCTGGCAAGCGCGGGCAAGGCGCGAGGAGGCCGCATGGCTGGGCCATGCAACGACGAGCAACGCAGCCCCCGCTTGCCAGGCGCGCCACAAGCGACTCCGGGCTGCTGCGGCAGGTTCCTAACGTGCCAATGCAGCAACAATCCGGTCGCCGAACAAGGTTAGCGCCACGCCGGCCACGACCACCAGCGCGCCGGCCATCCGAATCGGCGAGACATTGCGCACCGCCATCTGCACCAGGCCGAAATGGTCGATCGCCATCGACATGATCAACTGGCCGGCGATCACCAGCACCACCAGGTTCAACAAGCCAATGCGCGGCGCCAGGAACACGGTGCCGAACACGAAGGCGGCGCCGAGCATGCCGCCGGTCAGCTTCCACAGCGGCTGCTGGGTCAACAAGGCGAGCGACTCGCCCACCCCGCCGCGGGCAAAGGCCGCGACGCCGAGCACGACCGTGCCGACGCTGAACGAGATCAGCGCCGCCACCACCGAGTTGGCGTGCAGCGCACCGGCAAGCTGGCTGTTGACGGCCGCCTGGACCGAAATGAAGATACCGACACAAAAGGCCAGGACGAACAGGGCCGCATTCATAATGAATCCTTAACACGCGTTGCCGCAACAAAAAGGGCAAGATTGTAGTGGAAGTGGGGCGGACGTGCAGCCTGGCCGCGTTCCTGCGCAGTCTGTCGCAATGTTGAAGCAGCCGGGCGGGTCCGGGGCTAGAGTCTCAGCATCGACAACCCTGAGGACAAGATCATGAAAAAGGCTTTCTCCAGCTTCGCCCGCCGCACCCTGCTCGCCGCCTGCATCGCCGGCAGCCTGGCCGCCACCGCCCATGTCGCCGCCGCGCCCTGGGACTGGGGCGGCGAACAGGTGCAAGGCAGCGGGCGCATCGTCAAGCAGGTGCGCCAGGTCGGCAATTTCAATGGCCTCTCGCTGGGTTTGCCGGGCCATCTCGAACTGCGTATCGGCAATAGCGAAGGCATTACCATCGAAGCGGACGACAACCTGCTGCCGCTTGTCGAGACCGTCGTCGAAGGCGGGACACTGAAGATCCGGCCGACCAAGCGCAACCTGAACCTGCGCTCGGAATCGATCCGGGTCGTGGTGCAGGCCCGTTCGATCGAGCGCCTGGCCCTGGGCGGCGCAGGCAGCATCGACGCCGACCCGCTGCGCGGGCGCAAGCTCGACGTCGACCTGGGCGGTTCGGGCACGATCCGGCTGAAAGGCGTCGAGAGCGACACGATGGCTGTGTCGCTCGGCGGCAGCGGCGACCTGCAGGCAGCACGCGGTACGGTCGGCAAACTCACCGTGTCCATCGGCGGCTCGGGCGACGTCGACCTGGGAAAGGTACAGACCAACAGCGCCAGCGTGACGATTGCGGGCTCGGGCGAAGCGACGGTCTGGCCGCGCAATGAACTGAGCGCGACGATTGCCGGCTCGGGGGACGTGAATTATTACGGCGATCCGAAGGTCAGCAAGTCGACCGTCGGATCGGGCGGCGTGCGGCGCATGGGCGCGTCACCGCAATAAGGATTTGCAGGGTGGCCGGGAGACCCGTCCACCCTACGATCAATGCTGGTGCGCCGTTGCCGCAGCCGGCGCCACATAGGTCATCGGCTGCACCTTGGCCTCCACCGTCACGCTGCTGCTCTTTTTCGCCCCGTCCTGCACCACCAGCGTCACCGGCACGGTCTCGCCTTCCTTCAGCTGGCGCTTCAGGTCGAACAGCATCACATGGTAGCCGCCCGAGGCCAGGTTCACCGCTTTGCCCGCCGGCAGATCGATGGCGTCGACCTGGCGCATGCGCATCGTGTTGTTTTCCATGGCCATCTCATGCAGCTCCGCGCGGCCCGCGGCCGGGGTGCTGATGCCAACCAGGCGCGCCGCCGTCGCTGATTGCACGCGCATGAAGGCGCCCGAGGCTTTCTGGTTCGGCACCGTGGCGCGCACCCAGGGGTCGCTCACGGTCACTTGCGCCAGTGCGCTGGTGGAAAACAGGCCGGCGGCCAGCAGGGCGGAGAAAAGACGGGTCATGGTGAACTCGAAAAAAGTGAAACGGCTCAGGCAGCCGCCGCCTTGAAGCTCTCGCGCTCGACCAGCACCGTGTCGACGCTGTCGGTCAGATAAAGCTGCGCATCCTGGATCGTGCATTGCAGCTGCATCGAGCGCTTGGCCAGCCGCGCCAGGGCTTCGCTGGTCTCGGCCGGGATATTGATGACGGTGAGATTGCGTGCCCGCTCGAGCTTGTTGGCGATGCCCTTCCACCAGATGTGGCTGGTCGCGCTGTAGCAGTACACATACACGTGCTCGGCACGGCCGCAGGCTTTCAGCAGGCGCTTTTCGTCCGGCTGGCCGACTTCGATCCAGGTCTGGATCGCGCCAGTCAGATCCTTCTGCCACAGGTCCGGCTCGTCGGTATCGAACAGGCCTTTCGTGAATGCCAGCGCTTCGCTCGCGTGCAGGGCAAATGCGAGCAAACGGATCATCACGCGCTCGTCGGTTTCGGAGGGATGGCGGGCAATCGTCAGCCCATGCTCCGCGTAATAGTTGCGGTCCATGTCCGCAATCTGGATGTCTGCCTTGTAGATCGTCGCCTTGAGAGCCATTGATACGATAAAACCTATAGTTATTTGAAAACGACCGTGCGGTCGCCGTTTTGCAAAATGCGGTGTTCCACGAACCACTTGACCGCGCGCGCCAGCACCACGCATTCGACGTCGCGCCCGATCGCGGTGAGTTCCTCGATCGTCATCGCATGGTCGACCCGCTCGACGTCCTGCTCGATGATCGGACCTTCGTCGAGTTCGCCCGTCACGAAATGGGCTGTCGCGCCGATCAGCTTGACGCCGCGCGTGTGGGCCTGGGCATACGGCCGCGCACCCTTGAAGCTCGGCAGGAACGAGTGGTGGATATTGATCGCCCTGCCCTGCAAGGCATTGCACAGGCCCGGCGACAGGATTTGCATGTAACGCGCCAGCACCACCAGGTCGATCTTGTGCATGTCGAGCAGCTCGATGATGCGCGCTTCCTGCGTCAGCTTGGCCTCGTCGGAAGTACCCGTCGCCAGCGGCAAGTGGTGAAACGGGATATTGTAACTTGCCGCAAGCTGGTAGAACTCCATATGGTTCGAGACGATCGCCGGAATCTCCACCGGCAGCAGCCCGCTCTTGTAGCGAAACAGCAGGTCGTTCAGGCAATGCCCGATTTTCGACACCATGATCAGCACGCGCGGCTTGGCCTTCGCATCGTTAAGCTGGCCGCGCATCGCGTTCGCTTCGCACAGGGCGGCGAAGGCGCCGCGCAGGTCGGCGTCCAGCACCGCAGTGTCTTCGAGCGCGAAGTGCACGCGCATGAAGAACAGCTGCGACTCCGGGTCGCCAAACTGGGCCGAATCGATGATGTTGCAGCCGTGCTCGGCCAGGAAGCCGGCCACGCGCAGCACGATGCCGCGCTGGTCGAGGCAGGACAGGGTCAGGATGTATTCCGGATGCGTCATGGTGGGGCGGTCGTGTTGAAGAAGGCTCCGGCATTGTCGCACGGCTTGCAAAATGGGCCATACAAAAACATGCCCGGAAAAAGCGCACGACCGTCCTTTTTTGGGTATAGTTGGCAGTTCAAACAACACCATGGAGAGACAACATGACGCAAGCCACCAACGACCAATTCCTGCTGGCCGCCCGCCCGGTCGGGATGCCCAAGGACAGCGACTGGCAGCGCGCCACGCCGCCCCTGGCCGAGCTCCTTGAGGGCGAAGTGCGCGTCAAGATCCTCTACATTTCGCTCGACCCGGCCATGCGCGGCTGGATGAACGACGCCCGCTCCTATGTGCGCCCGGTCGCCATTGGTGAGGTCATGCGCGCCGGCGGCGTCGGCGTGGTGACGGAATCGAAGTCCCCGAAATTTGCCGCCGGCGACCACGTCATGGGCGTGATGGGCGTGCAGCGCTACTGGACCGGCGCGGCCGACGACAAGGGCGCCATGCTGGCCAAGGTCGACCCGAACGTTGCTCCCCTGCCGACCTGGCTCAACGCACTCGGCATGCCGGGCATGACGGCCTATTTCGGCCTGCTCGAAGTCGGCCAGCCGAAGGCGGGCGAGACGGTGGTGGTGTCGGGCGCGGCCGGTGCGGTCGGGATGACGGTCGGCCAGGTGGCGAAACAGCTGGGCTGCCGCGTGGTCGGCATTGCCGGCGGCGAGGACAAATGCCGTTTCGTGGTCGAAGAACTGGGTTTTGATGCCTGCATCGACTACAAGGCAGGCCCCGTGCAGGCCGGGCTCAAGCAGCACTGCCCGCAGGGCGTGGACGTCTATTTCGACAACGTCGGCGGCGACATCCTCGACGCCGTGCTTACCCGCATCAACATGAAGGCGCGCATCGTCATCTGCGGCGCGATCTCGCAGTACAACGCCACCGAAGCGGTCAAGGGCCCGGCCAACTACCTGGCGCTGCTGGTGAACCGCGCCCGCATGGAAGGCATGCTTGTCACCGACTATGCCGCCCGCTATCCTGAAGGCGTGGCGACGCTGGCGCGCTGGATGAAGGAAGGCAGTTTCAAGAGCCGCGAACATATTGTCGAGGGCTTCGATACCTTCCCCTCCACGCTGCTGATGCTGTTCAGGGGCGAGAACCTCGGCAAGCTGGTGCTGAAGGTGGCCGACGCCTGAGTTATTTCTGGACCTCGCTTGCGCCAATCGCTGGCGCAAGCAAATTCCTCTGAACTTGATCGATCCTGCGGCGTCTACTGAGACTTCAGTATTTACGCCGAGGATGTCATGCCTGCCTTTGTTCCTGCCTTACCCGACCTGCGCACCCAGTTCGAAGCGCAGGTCGACTTCCTGCACCAGGTATCGCGCCACACGGTCGACACCCTCAAGCAAGTAAGCGACCTCAACCTGCATATGCTGCGCCGGCAGCTCGACGACGGCGTTCGCCTCGGGCGCGCGCTCGCCTCGTCCAGCGACCCTGCCCAGATGGGTGCGCTGGCAATGCGCGGCATTCCGTCCGCGGCCGACGCCTGGCGCGCCTGGCACAGCGCGCTCATGAGCACCCTCACCGCGAGCGGCGCCACCCTCGCCCACGACGCCAACGACGGCAGCTGGCAAGCCGCCCGCAGCGCCGCCGGCGCGGCCCGCACCCCCATGATCGACCCACCCCAAGGAGAAGCAATGGCATCCATTGGCAGTAACCAGGACAGGCCGGCAGACGCGCTCGCGCTGCTGCGGGCCGAACACGAACAGGTGCTCCTGCTGTTCGCACGCTACGAGAGCCTGCGCGGCCTGGAAGACGCGGAGGAAACGATGGCCGAACTGGTCGACGACCTCTGCGAAGCGCTGGTCAGTCACACCATGATCGAGGAAGAACTGTTTTATCCGGCGCTGCGCGCGGCCACGGGCGACGACGAATTGTTCGACGACGCCGAACTCGAACATGCGGGCGCACGCGAGCTCATCAGCCAGCTCGAAGTCATGTACCCGGGCGACGAGCATTTCGACGCCACGCTGGCAGTGCTGTTCGAGGAAGTGGCGCACCACATCGCCCAGGAAGAAGGCGAGATGTTCGCGCTGGCGCGCACGGCCGGCGTCGACCTGGTGGCCCTCGGGCAGCGGCTGGCGCTGCGGCGCGCCCAGCTCGACGAAGACCTGAGCGCGCCGCCCACCGCCTTCGACGGCGTGCCCGTGCCGCACGAGGGCAGGCGCACGCCGCCGCGCGCGCCGGACTGAGGGCGGCGCGCGCATGGATGGGGAACTAAGAGAGGAGCGTTGTCTCTAACCGGACGAGCGCGGCAATGTGCGTTCACTTCCACTTGACTGCAGGGCAACCAGGAGAACGACATGGCGACAAGCAAGGAGAGCGGCAAGGGCGCGGGCAGCTCCGGCGGCAGCGCGCAAAAGAGCGGTGGTGGCAGCGGTAACGGTCCGGCAAAACGTGGATTCGCGGCGATGGACCAGAACCAGCAGCGCGAGATCGCCAGCAAGGGTGGCCAGGCCGCGCACCAGAAAGGCACGGCGCACGAATTCGATTCCGAGGAAGCGCGCCGCGCAGGCCAGAAAGGCGGTGAGGCAGTCAGCCGCAACCGTGCACACATGGCCGACATCGGCCGCAAAGGCGGCGAGAGCCGTCAATCTGCCAGCCGGGCGGCGGCGGCGGCGGCGGCCAGCGGCAACGCCGCGGCGCCAAAAGGCGGCAATCGCCAGGGAGGCAAGGAAAGCTGATGCACCGCCGCGCCGCCAGAACGGTGGCGCGGCGTAAGCGCAGCGTCGGGTCATGCGGCGCATGCGGCTGCAGGAGCGCGGCGGCTATGCTAAAGTCCCGCCCCATGTCCGAACTCCGCTACCTCACCGCCTATCCCGACCAGCTGCGCCAGCAAGCCGCCGCCCTGCTCCAGGAAGGCCGCCTTGGCACCCTGCTGCGCTCGCGCTATGCCGGCGCGCACGGCCTGCGCACCGACCGCGCCCTGTACGACTACGTGCAGGACCTGAAGATCGAATACCTGCGCAACGCCGAGCCGATCGCGAAAGTCGCCTACGACAGCAAGATCCACGTGGTGCAGCATGCCCTCGGCCTGCACACCGCGATCTCGCGCGTGCAGGGCAGCCGCCTGAAGGCGAAACACGAAATCAGGATCGCCAGCGTGTTCCGCGACGCCCCGCTGGAATTCCTGCGCATGATCGCCGTGCACGAACTGGCGCACCTGAAGGAAAAGCAGCACGACAAGGCGTTCTACAAACTGTGCTGCTGGATGGAGCCGCAGTACCACCAGTTCGAGCTCGATTTGCGGCTGTATCTCACCCACATGGAACAGACGGGCGAGCGGCTCTGGGGCGACGCCGCCTGAAGCTGGCCTGGGTTCGTGGGGCTGTTGCCTGAGGCGTTATTGGTTCGTCCAATCCGCGTGGGCACAGGTGCCCACCCTACGGAACACGCCAACAGCGAGTTCATGCAAAACCCGGATCGTTAACCCTTTCCGTAGGGTGGGCACCTGTGCCCACGCGGATTCAAGGTACCGATAACAGGACAGGCAACAGCCCCACAAACCATCACGCCCTCCCGCGCCCTGCCCTGCCGCCATGCGCCCAGACATACAGCACCGGCAAGATCAGCAGCGTCAGCAAGGTCGACGACAGGATCCCGCCGATGACCACCGTCGCCAGCGGCCGCTGCACCTCCGCTCCGGTACTCGTCGCCAGCGCCATCGGCAGGAAGCCGAGGGAGGCGACCAGCGCCGTCATCAGCACCGCCCGCAAGCGTGCCTGGGCGCCCTCGCGCATGGCCTGCTCGGGCCCATGGCCCTGCTCGCGCAGGGAACGGACGAAGGCGATCATCACCAGGCCGTTGAGCACGGCAACCCCGGACAAGGCGATGAAGCCGACCGAGGCCGAGAGCGACAGCGGCAAGCCGCGCAGCCACAGCGCCAGCACGCCGCCGGTCATGGCGAACGGAATGCCGCTGAAGACCAGCAAGCCGTCCTTGACGCTGTTGAACATCAGGTACAGCAGCGCGAACACGAGCGCCAGCGCCGCCGGCACCACCAGGCCCAGGCGCGCGCTTGCCGCCTCCAGGTTTTCGAACTGCCCGCCGAGGCTGAGCCAGACCCCCGCCGGCAGCTTCACCTGCACCAGGGCCGCCTTGAGCTCGGCCACGAAGGATCCCAGGTCTTGCCCCCTGACGTTGGCGGTCACCACCACGCGCCGCTTGCCGTTCTCGCGGCTGATCTGGTTTGCTTCCGGCACGAAGCTTAAGGTGGCAATTTCGGACAAGGGAATGCTGGCCGCGCGTCCTCCCTGCGCCGGGAGCGAAATCGGCAGCTGCCTCAGGCTGTCGACGTCGTTGCGCGCCCCTTCGGGCAGCCGCACCGTGATGGCAAAGCGCCGGTCGCCTTCGAACACCATGCCGACATCGCGCCCGCCCACCAGGGTGCCGAACGCTTCCTGCACATCCGCGACATTGAGGCCATAGCGCGCCGCCTTGATGCGGTCCACCGTCAGCGTGAGCGCGGGCAGTCCCTCGGTTTGCTCCACCTTGACTTCAGAGGCGCCGGACAGCTTGCCCATCGCGCGCGCGACCTGCTGCGCCGTTGCCGCCATCGCGCCGGCATCGTCGCCGAATACCTTGACGGCGATGTCGCTGCGCACGCCCGAGATCAGCTCGTTGAAGCGCAGCTGGATCGGCTGCGAGAACTCGTAGTTATTCCCGGGAATCCGGCCCGCCGCCTCGGCAATCGCTGCGACCAGCTGCGCATGCGACTTGCGCGGCTTCGGCCATTGCGCCTGCGGGCGCAGGATGATGTAGCTGTCGGCAGCGTTCGGCGGCATCGGATCGGTTGCCACCTCGGCGGTGCCGACACGGGCGAACATGCGCTCGATCTCGGGAAACTCCTTGAGCAAGGTGCGCTCCAGGTGCTGCTGCATCGCCACCGATTGCGCCAGGCTGGTGCCGGGAATACGCATGGTGAGCACCGCCAGGTCGCCTTCGTTCAGGTTGGGCGCAAACTCGGTGCCCAGCCGTGTCGCCAGCATGCCGGACAACAGCACGCAGAGCGCCGCGAAGGTTAATGCAACCGACCGGTTGCGCATTGTCCAGTCAAGCGCCGGCCGGTACAGGTCGCGCGCCTTGTGCATGAGCTTGTTTTCATGCTCCGCCACGCCCTTGCTTACGAACAGCGCCACCGCCGCCGGCACGAAGGTGACCGAGAGCAGCATTGCCGCGACAAGTGCCATGACGACGGTGATCGCCATCGGATGGAACATCTTGCCCTCCACGCCGGACAGCGCAAAGATCGGGAGGTAGACCGTCATGATGATCAATTGGCCGAACAACAGCGGCCGCCTGGCTTCGGCGGCGGCCGCCGCAACTTCCGCGAACCGCTCTTCCCGGCTCAGGAGCCTGCCCGCCGCGCGCTGGGCCAGGCCGAGACGGCGGATGCAGTTCTCGACGATGACGACGGCGCCGTCGATGATGATGCCGAAGTCGAGTGCGCCGAGGCTCATCAGGTTGGCGCTGACGCCGGCGTTGAGCATGCCGGTAAACACCATCAGCATGCTCAAGGGAATGACCAGGGCGGTGATCACGGCGGCGCGCAGGTTGCCAAGAAACAGGAACAGGATGGCGATCACCAGCAAAGCGCCTTCGAGCAGGTTCGTGCGCACCGTCGCGATCGCCTTGTTCACGAGCACCGAGCGGTCGTACACCGGCAGCGCCTGCACGCCCGCGGGCAGCGAGCGGTTCACGTCGTCGAGCTTGCGGCGCGCGGCTTCCGCCACGGCGCGGCTGTTTTCGCCGATGAGCATGAAGACGGCGCCGAGCACCACTTCGCGCCCGTTTTCGGTCGCCGCACCGGTGCGCAGCTCGCGGCCGGGCTCCACGTCCGCCACATCGCGCACCCGGACCGGCGCGCCCTCCACCACATCGAGGACAATATTGCGAATCTCTTCGAGCGACTTGACCTGGCCGGGCGTGCGCACCACGAACTGCTCGCCGCCACGCTCGATATAGCCGGCGCCTGCATTGGCATTGTTGCGGTCGATGGCGTTGACCAGGGTCGCCAGCGACAGGCCATGCGCCGACAGCTTGGCCAGGTCGGGCGCCACCTGGTATTCCTTCAGGTAGCCGCCAATGGTGTTGACCTCGGTGACCCCGGCCACGCCGCGCAATTGCGGCGCCACGATCCAGTCCTGGATTTCGCGCAGGTCGGCCGGGGTGTACAGGCTGCCGTCAGGCTTGCGCGCGCCCTCCTTCGTCTCCACGGTCCAATAGAAGATTTCGCCCAGGCCCGTTGCGGTCGGCCCCATCGACGGCTGGACGCCGTCCGGCAGCTTCGCCTTTGCCTCCTGCAGGCGCTCGCTCACGAGCTGGCGCGCAAAATAGATGTCGGTGCCGTCCTTGAATACGACCGTCACCTGCGACAGGCCGTATTTCGACAGCGAGCGGGTCTGCTCGAGCCGGGGCAGGCCGCTCATCAGGGTCTCGATCGGGAAGGTGATGCGCTGCTCCACCTCGAGCGGCGAGTAGCCTTCGGCGCCCGTATTGATCTGCACCTGGACATTGGTAATGTCGGGAACGGCGTCGATCGGCAAGCGCCCATAGCTGTAGAGTCCCGAGGCCGCGAGGCAGGCGACGGCAAAGAGGATCAGCCAGCGCCGGGCGATGGAAAGTTCGATTATTTTCTGGAACATGGTTGCCCGCTCAGTGATGCTCTGCTTCGGCTTTGCCGAGGTCTGCCTTGAGCAGGAAACTGCCGCTCGCCGCGTAGTGCGCGCCGGCCGCCAGGCCGTCGACGATCTCGGTACGTTTTCCGTCCGAGCGCCCAAGCGTCACGCCGGCCGGCCGGAAGCCGCCGGCCGTGCGCACGAAGACCACGCTGCGCTCGTGGATGGTCTGGATGGCCTCGCTCGCCACGCTGACCGGCACACTGGCTTGCTGTCCCAGCAGGTCGACGCTTGCCAGCATCCCGGGCCGCAGGCGCAGTCCCGGATTGCTGAGCTCCACCCTGGCCGTGGCCATGCGCGTCGCCTCGCCCAGCACCGGGCCGACAAAAGCGACCTTGCCCTCGCGTTCCTGCGGCTGCGCGTTGATGCTGACCCTGGCCGGCATGCCCGTGGCAACCTGTGCCAGGCGCTCCGCGGGCACGGCCGCTTCGACCCAGACCCGCGACAGGTCGGCAATCGTGAGCAGCGCTTTGCCCGGGTCGACGGCCTGGCCGGCGACCACCGGCTTGTCGAGCACGATGCCGCTAAAGGGCGCGCGCACGGTGACGCTCCCGGACACCGGGCCGCCGCCCGCAATCCCGAAGGCGGCCAGGCGCTGCCTGGCCGCCTGGGCGCCGAACTCGGCCTCTTTCAAGGCGGCTTCTGCCGCGTCGAGGTCCTGGCGCGCCGAGATGCGCTGCTCCCACAGGGTTTTTTCGCGCTGATAAGTCGTCCGGGCCAGCGCCAGCCGCTGGCGCGCACTGGCCTCCTCAAGGCGCCACTGCGCCACCTCGGGACTCTGGATGACCACCAAGGCTTGCCCCTGCCTGACTGCGGCGCCCGCCGACACCGGCACCGACTGCACCATGCCGGCGGCGGGCGGCGCCAGCGCGACCGTGCGCTCGGCGTCGACCTTGACCTGCGCCGGCAGATGCAGGCGCTCGCGGATCATTGCGGGACCGGCGCTGTCGATGGCGATCCCGTTGGCCTTGATTTGCGCCTCGGTCATCGCGATGCCTCCCTCCCCGGCGGCCCCGGCTTTTCCCTCGGCGGCGTCTTCGTGGCGATCGTCATGGCCGTGCGAATCGGCATGCGCATCGTGGCCCTGCCCCGAGCTCTGGCCGGGCGCCCGCCACAGCATCAGGGCGGCAAGAACGGCGGCGACCGCGCACATCAGCGCGATCAGGATTTTTTGTTGCTTGGTCATGGGTACGATCCCGGTTCGGTTGATCTGTCTTGTTCTGCTATGGGAGCGGCGCCGGCCAGGCGTTCGATGTCGGCATAGGCGCGCCAGGCCTCGAGCAGCGCGTTCGCATGGCGCGACCGGGACTGGACCAGGGTGCGCTGGGCGTCGAGCACGTCGAGGATGGAGAATTTGCCGTACTCGAAGCCCTTCAGGGTCAGCGCATACGCGGAATCGGCACTGGGAAGCACGTCCTGGCGCAGCAGGCTGGCCTGCGTGCGCGCCAGGTCATAGCGGGTCCAGGCGTTCGCCAGCGCCGCGGCGGCGGCAAGCTCGGCGGCGGCCAGCTCCTCCTGCGCCCTTTCGGTTCGGCGCAATGCCGCCCCGAGCCTGCCCTGGTTGCGGTTGAACAGCGGCAGCGGCACGGACAGGCCGATGACGCCCTGGCGCGCGCCGGCGCCGTCCTCCTTTTGCGTGCCGATCGAAACCGTCACATCGGGAATCCGTGCGGCCCGTTCGACCTCGGCCTGCGCACGCTGCGTCGCGAGCACGCCGCGTGCGCGCCTCACCGCTGCCGATTCGCCGCCTGCGGCCAGCAGCGCCGCCAGCGGCTGGACTGCGGGAAGCTGCTCGGGCTGGCCGGCGGCCAACACCATCGCGTCGGCCGGCATGCCGATCAAGGCGGCCAGCTGCGTCCTGGCGATGGCGAGCGCACCATTTGCCTGGTTCAGTTCGCCCGCCGCGTCGACGGCGGCAAGGCGCGCCTTCGTCTCGTCGATGGGCGAGATCTTCCCGGCCACGACCCGCTTGCCGGCGACCTCCACGCCCTGGCGCGCCAGCTCGACCAGCGCGCCTGCCAGCGTTTGCCGCTCCTGGGCGACCAGCACGCCATAAAAGCCGGCGACGACCTCGGAGCGGATCTCCTGGCGCCGCGCCGCCAGTTCGCTGCGGGCCAGGCCGGCTTCGCCTTCGGCCACGGCAAGCCGCGCCCGCCGCTTGCCGCCGAGTTCGATCGGCTGCCTGATCTGGACCGTGGTGGTCCTGTTGCCGGCTTGGTGGCCTTCGCGCAGGTAGTCCAGCTCGGGGTTCGGATACGCGCCCGCCTGCTGGACGGCAGCTTCGCTTGCCGCCACTTCGTGGGCCGCGGCGCGCAGTGAGGGCTGGTCGAGGGCGAGCCGGATCGCGGCCGGCAAATCGATGGGCGCGCTCCGGGCGGCGGCGCCGCAGCACCAGGCCATGAGGGATACGGCGGCCAGCATCGGCAGCCACTTGGGTTGGATGGTCATCTGTACTCCTGAAAAAAATGTCGTTCAGGCGCGCAGGACCGCGCGAGCCGGATGGCTCGCCAATGGGAAGGGCCTGCGCGCTAGTGAGCGGCAGCAGGCCAGTTGGGCCGCTCGGGGCGGCTTGCCGGCACCGAGCTCAGGAAGGGAATCGGGGAAGTAATCGCGGCCGTGTGACGGGCCACGGCAGGCGGCGCATTGACATGCGACGAAACGGCCGAGACCTGCGCGAACACGCAGGCCGGACAGTGGGGATCGGCCAGCGCCGCGTCGGCCTCGTCGTCGAGAAAGACCGGTTCGGCCGTGGGCGCGCCCTGCTTCTGGGCGGTGCCGTGATGGGTGACGCCGATTGACGTCATCACGCAGCACTGGTCCGCCATGGCCAGGGAGACCTGGAACGGATAGATCAGCAGGAGCATGATGAGAAGCCAGCGGCGCATCGGATTCGAGTCAAGGAAGTCGAACTGCCATCATACTTGTTACTCCGGCATCCGGCCATCGTGGCGGTCAATTCGATATTATTTGAAATGTCGTAATGTTGTCATATACTGGTGCCATCATCGCAGCATCACACCGGAGCTTTCATGGACACGAAAACCGTATTGGCCGCGCTCGCCGCGCTGGCGCAGGAATCGCGCCTGAGCGCCTTCCGCCTGCTGGTGCAAACCGGTCCGCAAGGGCTGGCGGCCAGCAAGATCGCCGAGCAACTGGGCATCGCGCCCTCCTCGCTCTCCTTCCACCTGAAGGAGCTGGCCCACGCGGGCCTGGTCGTGGCGCGGCAGGATGGCCGGTTCGTCATCTACAGCGCCAATTTCGACACCATGAACGGCCTGCTGGCCTTTTTGACCGACAACTGCTGCGGCGGCGCTCCGTGCGCGCCGGCCGGCACCGCATGCATTCAACCTGAACTGGAATTTTCATGAACGTACTGATCCTCTGCACCGGCAACTCCTGCCGCTCCATCCTGGGCGAAGCGACCTTCAATCACCTGGCCCCGGCCGGCTGGCATGCCCTCAGCGCCGGCAGCAAGCCCGCGGGTTACGTGCATCCACGCTCCCTGGCCCTGCTCGAGCGCGAAGGGATCAGTACCGAGGGCTATCACAGCAAATCCTGGGATGACTTGCCGGTGACGCCGGACATCGTCATCAGCGTCTGCGGCAATGCCGCCGGCGAGGAATGTCCGGCTTACCTGGGCCCGGTGCTGCGCGCCCACTGGGGCGTGGAAGATCCGGCCCACGCGACTGGCACCGACGCGGAGATCGATGCCGCCTTCATGCATGCCTACCGCACGCTGCGCAAGCGCATCGAAGCCTTCTTCTCCCTGCCCCTGGCCGAGTTGCAGCAGGACCGGGCGCGCCTGAAGGCCGAGCTGGACCGCATAGGCAGCCTGCAAGCCTGAGCCGGAGAAGCACATGAACGCTTTAATTATTCGCGGCGTCCAGCCATGACGCTGGCACGGCGCCTGGTGGCCGAAGGACTTGGGACTGCGCTGCTGCTGGCGGTGGTGGTTGGTTCGGGCATCATGGCCGAGCGCCTCGCCGGCGGCAACGTGGCCATCGCCCTGCTGGCCAACACCATTGCAACCGGGGCCG
Organism: Massilia sp. FBCC-B171; assembly: GCF_059134155.1. NCBI lineage: Bacteria > Pseudomonadati > Pseudomonadota > Betaproteobacteria > Burkholderiales > Oxalobacteraceae > Massilia > Massilia sp. FBCC-B171. The sequence continues at coordinate 3,568,068 of NZ_CP101443.1, forward strand.
GCCTGGTGGCCCTGATCCTGATGTTCGGCACCATCTCGGGTGCGCACTTCAACCCGGCGGTGACCCTCTCCGAGGCCTGGCAGAAAAATGTGCCGGCGCGCGAGGTAGTGCCCTATATCGCAGTGCAGGTGGCAGGCGCGTTTGCCGGCGTGGCCGCGGCGCACGGCATGTTCGATCAAGCGCTGTTTTTCGCTTCAACCCATGCGCGTACCGGGCCCTCGCAGTGGTGGAGCGAATTCGTCGCGACCTTCGGCCTGGTTGGCGTCATCATCGGCTGCTCGCGCAGCCGGCCCGCCAGCACGCCGTTTGCCGTGGCGGCCTATATCACGGCGGCCTACTGGTTCACCGCCTCGACCTCGTTTGCCAACCCGGCCGTGACCCTGGCGCGCAGCGCCAGCGATACCTTCGCCGGCATCAGGCCGGTGGACGCGCCTGGATTCATCCTGGCCCAGCTGGCCGGCGCCATGGTGGCGACCCTGGTCTTCTGCTGGCTGTATCCGGCGCCGCCGCCGGCGGCAACCGTGGGCGGCACGGTCGCGCCGGGCGACTTTGCCAACACCGCCCAATCCACTTCCCCTAACCAAGCGAGTACCTGATGCCTCTTTCCGACCTGCCGAATATCCAGGAACACCTGCTCGACCTGCCCGACATGGCCAAGCTCGCGCCCCAGGGTGAGCTGACGCATCCGCCGCGCATCCTGCTGCTGTATGGCTCCCTGCGCGAGCGCTCGTTCAGCCGCTTTCTTGTGTTCGAGGCGGCGCGCATCCTCGAGCACTTCGGGGCCGAGGTGCGCATCTTCGATCCGATGGACTTGCCGATGGCGGGCAGCGTACCTGAAACGCACCCGAAAGTCGTCGAACTGCGCGCCTTGTCGCTGTGGTCCGAAGGCCAGGTCTGGTGCAGTCCCGAGCGCCACGGCGCGGTGACGGCCGTCATGAAGAACCAGATCGACTGGATCCCGCTCGAGCAAGGCGCGCTGCGCCCGAGCCAGGGCCGGACGCTGGCGGTGATGCAGGTATGCGGCGGCTCGCAATCGTTCAATGTGGTGAACACGCTGCGTTTGCTGGGCCGCTGGATGCGCATGTTTACGATCCCGAACCAGTCCTCGGTGCCGATGGCCTACAAGGAGTTCGACGAGGAAGGCCGCATGCGCTCGTCCGCCTACTACGACCGCGTGGTGGACGTGATGGAGGAACTGGTGAAATTCACCCTCCTGACGCGTGGAAGCACCGATTACCTCACCGACCGCTACAGCGAACGCAGCGAGCGCGCACGCCAGGCCATCGACCGCCAGCTGCAGAAAATCTGAGCCGTCGTTTCCTTGCGGGCAATGCAATTTTCGTTGCCATGTAACAACGCTTGCGCCGGGTCAAATCGTTTCCATGCGTAAATATATCGACTTGACCCGGGGTGGTCCGCTACAGTCGCCGGACCCGAACGAAAGCGATCCATGTTTTTCCCATCCACTGCCCTGTCCCTGCCCGCCTGCACGGGCGCCGTCCTGATTTCCCTGGGGAGCCCTGCCTGCGCGCAAACGGCCCCAGACTGGAAACTGTCGGGCTTCGGCACCGTGGGCGCAGTCCACTCGAATGAGCGCCAGGCCGATTTCGTCGCCTCGGTCATGAAGGGTGACGGCGCCGGACGCAGCGCCGGCTGGAGCCGCCACGTCGACAGCCGCCTCGGCGGCCAGCTCGACTTTCGGTTTGACGCCCGCTGGTCGGCGGTGGTGCAGGTCGTGTCCGAGCAGCGCCTCGACTACAGTTACCAGCCGCGCGTGGAATGGGCCAACCTCAAATACCAGGTGACGCCGGAACTGGCCCTGCGCTTCGGGCGCATCGCCCTCCCCATGTTCATCGCCGCCGACTACCGCAAGGTCGGCTACGCCTATCCGTGGATCCGCACGCCGATCGAGGTGTACCGCGTCCTGCCTCTTGGTAACAGCGACGGGGTCGACCTCAGCTGGCGCTGGAATGGCGAAGCCATGCGCAGCACCACCCAGCTGCTGTACGGCCGCACCGACATGCCGCTTTTCGACGGCGCACGCCTGCGCGGGCACGGTATTGCCGGGTTTTCGCATACGGTCGAGCGCGGGGCATTGAGCGCACGCGCCTCGCTCATCACGGCGCGCCTGTCGGTAAGCCTGTTTCCGGAACTGTTCAGCGCCATCGACAGCTTCGGCGCCCAGGGCCGCGACCTCACCCGCCGCCTGAAGGTCGAGGACAAACGTGCCTCGGCCATGAGCATCGGCCTGAACTACGATCCGGGCCGCTGGTTCGCCATCGGCGAAGCCGGCTACAGCAAGGTCGACGGCTACCTCGGCGGCACCCGCTCGGCCTACCTCAGCAGCGGCTGGCGCCAGAATAATTTCACGCCCTACCTTGGCTATGCCCGGGTCCGGGGCCGCTTGCCGGACGGGCCGACGCGGCTGGAACTGGGCGGCCTGCCGCCGGCCTACGCGGTAGCCGGCGCCGGCCTGAATACGGCGCTGGCGGCGATGATGCGCGCGGTGCCGTCGCAATCGACCATCAGCGCCGGCCTGCGCTGGGATGTCGCCTCGAACCTTGCGCTGAAACTCCAGCACGAGCGTGTCACGACGCGAAACGGCTCGCGAGGCATGTTCATCAATTCGGTCCCCGACTACCAGTCCGGGCGCACGGCGCAGGTGACCAGCGCCGCCCTCGACTTCGTCTTCTGAGGGCCGGCATGACACGTCAACCAATCAGGCTGCTGGCAGCCCTGCTCTTCGCATGCTGCGCCAACCTGGCGCAGGGCGGCGAACTCGTTGTGGTCGTCTCGGCGCGCAGCCAGGTCGAGTCCTTGCGCACGGAACAGGTGGCCGCGATTTTCCTGGGCCAGTCGCCGCGTTTTCCGAACGGGGCGCTCGCCACCGCGCTCGACCAGCCGGTCGGCTCGTCCGAACGCGACCAGTTCTACGCCCGCGTGGCCGGCAAGACGCCCGCCCTGTTGAAGGCCTACTGGTCGAAGATGGTGTTCACCGGCCGCGGCCAGCCCCCGCGCGAGCTGGCCGGCAGCGCCGCGGTGCGCAAGGCGGTGGCCGACGATCCGGAGCTGGTCGGCTACATCGAGCGCGAGGCGCTCGACCCGAGCGTGCGCCAGGTATTGCTGGTGCGCTGAAAGGACACCCATGTTTTCACGCCCCCCAACTCCCCGCATGCAGGCGCAGCGCTCGACGCTGGCGCGCTGGCTCGGGCGCGGCCTCGACACCCACATTTCGCTGCCCCTGTTCGCGGCCCTGCTGGTTATCGGCCTGTGGATCCTGACGCTGCGCGTGATCGACGCCGACCGTGCCGCCGCCGCGCAGGCGGTTCACGCGGCCACGCTCGAACGGGTCGAGACCTATGAAGCGCAGATGGCGCGCAGCCTGAACGGCATCGACCAGACCCTGAAGGTACTCAAGTACGCGGTCGAACTGAACGGCGCTGCGGGCGCGATTTCCGCGCTGCGCGAACAGGGCCTGCTGCCGCCCGGCCTGGTGTTCGTGGTGGCGGTGACCGACCACGAGGGACGCGTCGTCGCCAGCAATCCGGACGGCGATACGCACGACGTCTCCGGCACCACCTATTTCCTCTACCACCGCAACAACAACCTCGGCCTGCCTTTTGTGGGCGCGACCGTGGGCGACAGCGCGAAAGCCGAACCGCACCTGCACTTCACGCGCCGCATCAACGATGCCGCCGGCGCTTTCGCGGGCGTCGCCATCGTCGAAGCCGACCCGTCCTATTTCACCAGCGCCTACGAACGCTCGCGCGACGGCGAACAGGGCATGCTGGGCCTGGCCGGCCTCGACGGCCAGATGCGCGCGCTGCGCGTCGGCGAGCGCGTGACCTGGGGCCAGCGCATCGAACTGGGCACGGCCAGCGGCGCCGTCAGCCTGCACAAGGGCCCGGACGGCGTGCAGCGCTACACCAGCGTGCAGCGCGTGCACGGCTTCCCGCTGGCAATCGTGGTCGGCCTGTCCCAGCAGGAGCAATTCGCGCCCTTCGAGCAGAAGCGCCGCAACTACCTGCTGGCCGCCGCCAGCGCCAGTGCGCTGCTGCTGCTGGTGGTGGGCGTGATCGCGCTCTGGGCCTGGCAGCTGGCGCGGGTGCGGCGCCGGGCGCGGCGCGCGCAGGAAACCTATGCCGCCGCCTCCGAAGGCAGCCTGGACGCCTTCTTCGTGCTGCGCACCGTGCACGGCCCCGGCGGCGCGGTGCTCGACTTCGTCGTGGAGACGACCAATTCGCGCGCCGAAGGCCTGGTCGGCCTGCCGCGCGCGCAGATGGAAGGCATGCTCCTGTGCGACATGCTGCCGCACTTTCGCGGGAACGGAATTTTCGACGACGTTGCCCTCGTCGCGCTGGACGGCCAGCCGCGCGAAGGCGAATGGCAGAGCAGCTCGCGCCTGTCGACCGGCCGCTGGCTGCACCGCCAGGTGGTCGCGGTCGAGGACGGCGTGGTCGTGATCGTGCGCGACATCAGCGAGCGCAAGCAGGTCGAAGCGCGCATCTTCCACATGGCGCACCACGACGAGCTGACCGGCCTGCCGAACCGTAACCTGATGCACGACCGCATCGAGCAGGCGATCCACAATGCCGAGCGCCATGGCGATGCCGTCGCCCTGGCCTTCGTCGACCTCGATGGTTTCAAGCTGGTCAACGATGGCCTGGGCCACAAGGCCGGCGACGAACTGCTGAAAGTCGTCAGCAAGCGCATCGGCGCCTGCCTGCGCCGCAGCGACACGCTGGCGCGCTTCGGCGGCGACGAATTCGTGATCCTGCTGCCCGACCAGGGCCGCGATCCGCAGGCGCTGGCGCCGCTGCTCGAGAAGATCCGGGTCGCCGTCACGGAACCAGTCCAGGTGGCCGGCCAGTCGGTCCAGGTCAGCTGCAGCATGGGGGTGGTGATGTACCCGCGCGACGGGATCGACGCCAATGCCCTGTTGATGAACGCCGACGCCGCGATGTACCGCGCCAAGGACCTGGGCAGCAACAACGTCCAGTTCTATGCGCGCGAGATGAATGCCAGCGTCGAGGAAAAACTGGTGCTGCTCGACGGCCTGCGCCAGGCGGTGCAGGCAACCAGCGATGGCGCGCTCGATAACGGTTTCCGCCTGCTGTACCAGCCGAAGGTCGACCTGCGCACCGGGCGCGTGTTCGGCGTGGAAGCGCTGATCCGCTGGCAGCATCCGGAGCACGGCATGATCGCGCCGCAGCGCTTCATCGGCCTGGCCGAGGAAAGCGGCCTGATCGTCGAGATCGGCGACTGGGTGGTGCGCGAAGCCTGCCGCCAGGCGCGCGCCTGGGTCGATGCCGGCCTGCCTCCGGTGACGATGTCGGTGAACGTGTCGGCGCGCCAGTTCGGGGAAGCGCGCCTGGTCGAGCGCGTCGCCTGCGCCCTGCGCGACACGCGCCTGGCGCCGGAACTGCTGGAACTGGAAGTGACGGAAAGCCTGATCATGCGCGACCTGCAGAAATCGGTCGCGAAGATGCGCGAGCTGGAGGCCATGGGCGTGTCGCTTTCGATCGACGACTTCGGCACCGGCTACTCGAGCCTGTCGTCCCTGAAGACCTTCCCGATCAGCCGCCTGAAGATCGACAAATCGTTTGTCAGCGAACTGGCCGACAACCCGGACGACCAGGCCATCGCCATGGCGGTGATCTCGCTCGGCCACAAGCTCAACTTGCGCGTGATCGCCGAAGGCGTCGAAACCGAGCAGCAGCGCGCTTTCCTGCGCGAGCACGATTGCGACGAGATGCAGGGGTATTTGTTCAGCAAGCCGGTGCCGGCGGAGGCGATCGTGGATATGCTCGAAGCGTATGCGCTGGAGCTGGAGCTGGAGCTGGCCGCGGCGTAACGCGGCTTTTAACAGTACTGCACTGCTTGATCAGACCCGTAGGGTGGGCGGGGAACCCGCCCACCCTACGGGTCTGCTCGTCATCAATTGGTCGTTGACGACGCCGCGTCGCGCAACCGCCGCACCAGCGCTTCCGGATCCGCATCCACCTGCATCATCTCCCCGTGCCCTTCGCGCACGAAGCCCTCTTCGACCTGGTGCTTCACGAAGCCCATCAAGCCGTCGTAGAAGCCGCCGACATTGAGCAGGCCAATCGGCTTGGCATGGATGCCCAGCTGCGACCAGGTCACCATCTCGAACAGTTCTTCCAGCGTGCCGAAGCCGCCCGGCATGGCAATGAAGCCTTCGGACAGCTCGGCCATCATCGCTTTGCGCTCGTGCATGTCCTTGACCACGAACAGGCGCGTCAGGCCCGCGTGGCCGACTTCGCGTTCGACCAGGGCGCGCGGGATGACGCCGGTGGCTTCGCCGCCCAGGCGCAGCACTTCGTCCGCGATCACGCCCATCAGGCCGACCTTGCCGCCGCCGTAGACGAGGGCGATGTTGTGCTCGACCAGCACGCGCGCCAACTGGCGTGCGGCGTCGGCATACAGGGCTTGGGCGCCGTTCGAGGCGCCGCAGTAGACAGCGATGGATTTCATGGGGATTCTACTAAGTTGGGTCGCGGCCCTCGTCGGGCAGCTTCTTCAAATATTCTTCGGACAGCTTCTCGAACAGCAGGCTGGTATCGCCGCGCAGGTAGGGTCCGAGCATCGACAGCACCTGGTAGCAGCCGCGCGCCAGCGCATCGGCGATGGCCTGCTGCTCGCTGTACTTGCGCGGGTTGCGCACATATTCGTAGGACAGCCAGTAGGTCGCCACCACGACCATATTGGTCGCCATCGCGCCGATCTGCTGGTCGGAGGCTTCCAGCGACTGTTCGCTGCGCAGGTCTTCGCAGAGCTGGCGCGCGACCTTGATCTTGTGGGCGAGGATGGCCTTGAAGTGCAGTTCGAGCTTGCGGTTGCGCGAGAGCAGATCGTTCAGGTCGCGGTAGAAGAAGCGGTAGCGCCAGATCAGTTCGAACATCAGGTGCAGGTAGAGCCAGACGTCTTCCATGTTCGAACGCCGTCCCGCCGGCACCGTCAGGATGCGCTCGATCTCGGCTTCGAACTGCACGAAGATCGAATTGACGATGTCGTCCTTGTTGCGGAAATGGTAGTACAGGTTGCCGGGCGAGATATTCATCTCCTCGGCAATGACGGTCGTCGTGATGTTCGGCTCGCCGAACTCGTTGAACAGCCTGAGCGAGAGCTCGAGGATGCGTTCACGGGTACGGCGTGGAGCTTTCTGTAGCATGGAAGGCGGCGTAGGTGGTGTCACCCGCAAGCATATCACTGAACCGCAGGCCGACGGCAGCGTATTGGCACGGTCGTGCCAATTTCAGCTCAGCCGGCGCTGCCTTTGGTCGTGCGGCCCTTGGCGGCCGGGCGTTTGGCGGGCGGCTTGGCTGCGGCGGCTTTCTTCGGCGCCGGCTTTGCGGCCTGCTTGCGCAGCTGCTCGCCGGCCAGCTCGGCCACCATGCGCTCGAGTTCGTCGATGCGGTGGTTCAGCGCTTCCATTTCGCTGCGCGCCGGCACGCCGATGGTGGCCAGGGCGCGCGCCACGCGTTCCTCGAACACCTGTTCGAGCTTGCCCCAGGTGCCCGTGGACCGGCGGCTGGAGCGCTCGGCCTTGCGCGCGACCGTGTCGGTCGCATCCTCGACCTGGCGCGCGCGCTTTTGCAGCTCGCTGCCGTCGCGCACCAGGCGGGTGAATTCGCGCCCGCCGGCCTGCTGGGCCTTGGCAAACGCCCCCAGGCCGGCCTGCCAGATCTGCTGCGCCGAACTGCGCACCGCGCGCGCGAGCTCTTCTTCTTCCTGCTCGAGTTCCTTGATATTTTTTGTCATCGCTTCCTCATGCTGTGCTCACCCGCATTGTAATCGGCACGCGCGCGCTGCGTGGCGAAGGCCTCGTGCAGCAGTGCGAGTAAAGCGTCCAGGCGCCAGGGCTTGGGGTGGAAGGCGTCGGCGTCGCGCCTGGCCAGCGCCGCGGCAATCGCCGGATCGTCGGGCGCGCCCGAGAGCAGGATGCGAAAGCTGGCCGGATCAAGCCGGCGCGCCTGCGCCAGCAGTTCCGCGCCGCTCATCGCCGGCATCAGGTGGTCGCTCAGGATGACGGCCACCCGTTCGCGTTCCAGCAGCGTCAGCGCTTCTGCCCCGTCGCTTGCGCTCAGCACGCGCCAGCCGTGGCCCGCGACGGCATTGGCCAGCATCTCCCGCATGAAGGGGTCGTCGTCGACCAGCAGCAGGACCGGCGCCGCCTCGGCGCGCAGCGTGAGCGCGCCCAGCTCCTCCATCACCGTATCGAGCACGCGCCCGGTGCAGCCGAGCGCCACGTGGCCGACGCCGCCCAGCGCGATATTGCGCGCACCCGGCAGTTCGCTCGAGGTCTGCGGCGAGACGATGTTGTCGTGGTGGCTGAAGATGGAAGTGACCAGGGCGCGCCGCGCGGCATCCTCGTGCTTGCCCAGTTCCTGCAGCCAGTCGCAGGCCGCGCCCTTCACGCGCCGCATTTGCGCGGCGTTGGCGCCCAGGCCGAAGCTGGCCAGGCCCGTGCCGTGGTGCGGCGTGCCGAGCGTGATCAGGCGCGCCACGCGCGCGCTGCCGTGCACGCGCATCCAGGCGCGCGCCACCAGCCCGCCCATGCTGTGGGCGACGATCGCCACCTGGGCCGCGCCGGTGGCCGCGCACAGGTCTTCCACCGCGTTCTGGATGAGGGGCACGTAGTCGTCGATCGCGCCGTCCACCGGTTCCAGGTCGATGCTGGCGTGGCTGATGAAATTGCGGTCCAGGCGCGGCACCAGATAGCTCCAGTAGCCGCTGTTGCAGCCATAGCCGTGCACCAGCAGCACGGGTACGGCGGTCGACTCCGGATGGATGCGGCGCCAGGCGGCGGCGCGCGGCATGAACCAGGAGCTGTTGAGCATGCTGGCCTTGAATTCCCCGCCCAGCAGACCCAGGCGAGCGCGCGCCCCGAGATGAAATTCGCGCGGGGTCGGGCTGGCGTAGCAGGCGCTGAGCAGAAAATTGTTCATGTTGATGACCAGGCGCACCAGCACCACGCAGGCCAGCCCGAGCGCGGCCGCCGCCCAGGGCGCGGCATCGAACCAGTACCAGGCCGACCAGGCAATCGCGACCGCGCCGGCGGCCTGCACCACCAGCAGCACGCGCAGCATGCGCCGTGCGCTCAAGCTCATGCCGTCACCCTTGGCGCCGGCTTGCCGGTGAGGCTGGTGGCCAGGCCGCTCGCCAGGCGCGCCGTGATGCCGTAGATCGAGAGCTGCGGATTGGCCCCGATCGAGGTCGGGAACAGCGAGCCGTCGTGCACCGACAGGTTGGCCAGTCCCCGGTAGCGGCCGTCGGGCGCGACGACGCCGCGTTGCTCACTGCCGGCCATCGTGCAGCCGCCCATCACGTGGGCCGAGGCCACGCGCGTCATGTGCAGCTGCTGCGGCAGGGCCGCGATGGCGCGCTTCGCTTCAGCCCAGGAGGTATAGGGGCGCGCCGTTTCGTGCGCCGGCTGCACGGAGGTCGCGCCGGCGGCGAACTGGATTTCGGCCATGCTGAGCAAGGCGCGGCGCGCGCCGTCCCAGAGGAAATCGTTGAGCGGATAGTCGAGCACCGCGGCGCCGTCCTTGAGCTGCACGGCGCCGCCGGGCGACTCTTCATGGAAGCCGTCGCGCAGCAGCGCCAGCATCCCCTGCATGTGCGGGAACTGGCGCATCAGCTCCGCGTGGCCCTGGCCGAAGCCGTTCAGGGTCGTCGCCAGCAGCACCGGATGCAGCGGCGGGGCTTCGAGCTTGTAGCCGATCGCGCCGTCGATCGGCGCGGTGTGCAGGAAATGGTCGGAGTAGACGGTCTGCGGGGCACCGGCCCAGGCCTCGACGGGCTGCCCGAAAATGCCGGCCGAGATCAGGGTCGGATGCAGGAAGGTGCGCTTGCCGAGCAGCCCATGCGGATCCGGCGCGCCTGAACGCATCAGCAAGGCCGGCGAATTGATGGCACCGCCCGCCACGACAAAATGTTTGGCGCGCAGGCGCAGCACGCGGCCGGTGGCGGCCACGCCGTCCTGCGAGAGCGCGCTGCAGAGCAGCTCGTCGGCGTGCTCGCCGCGCAGCACAAAACGTTCGGCGCGCGCACGCGTCACCAGCGTGGCGCCATGGTCGAGGGCGGACGGGATGGTGGTCACCAGCATCGACTGCTTGGCGTTGGTCGGGCAGCCCATGCCGCAGTAGCCCAGGTTCCAGCAGCCCTTGACGTTGCGGCGGATGAAGCCCGATTGGAGGCCGAGCTTGTCGAGGCCCTGCTTCAGGAGGCCGTTGTTTGCGTTGGGCGGCGCCTGCCAGTCGCTGACATGCAGGCGCGCTTCCATCATGGCGAACCAGGGGACCAGACTGTCGGTCGTGTAATCGGCCAGGCCGAATTGGTCGCGCCAGTAGTCGAGCGTGAGCGTGGGGGTGCGAAAGCTCGAGGTCCAATTGACGGTGGTCGAGCCGCCCACGGTGCGTCCCTGCAGGATCTTGACGCCCTTGTCGAGCGTCTGGCGCGCCGCCGACTCCTGGTACAGCGAGGGATAGGCATCGGCCTCGCGCATCTTGAAATCGGACGAGGAGCGCAGCGCGCCTTCTTCCACGATGAGGACCGACAGGCCGGCGAGGGCCAGGATTTCGGCCGTCACGCCGCCGCCGGCGCCGCTGCCGACGATGACGACGTCGGCTTCCAGGGTGCGGTCCGCTTGCAGCGAGGCGGCATCGACGATCTTCCAGCCGCGGGCCAGGCCTGCGCGGATCGGGTCGGGAATGATGCCGGCCTTGCCCGCCAGGTGAATGGGCTGGTCGTTCATGTCAGGACAGTTCCTTCATCGGGCCGGGATAACCGATCGCGCCCCAGCTGGCCGGCTGCGCGTACCAGGCCCCCAGCGACAGGTCGTGCAGGGCGCCGTAGGCGGTGCGCAGCAAAGCGAAGCGGTGCAGGCGCCAGTCCTGCAGGAAGGCGCTCACTTCTTGCGGGTCGGCCATGGCCCAGCCGCCCGATACTCCGGTGAGCAGGCGCCGCGCAGGGGCCAGGGCGAGCAGGCCGAACAGGTCCTGCACTTCCTTCTGCACCGCCAGCGGCAAATTCGAAATCGCGGTATGGACGCCCTCGACCGTGCGGGAAACCGCAGCGCTGCGCTCGGCTGGATCGGCCGGCAGCGCGCCGGCGAGCACGGCGGGCACGATGGCGCCCAGCGCGGCGCGCGCCTCGCCATCGAGCACGAAGCGTTGCGGGCGCGGCGTGTGCACGGCGCGGTAGATGCCGCCGCCGGCGGCCAATACCACCGTGGCCAGCAAGCCGGCCTTCAGGAAGGACCTGCGGTTTGTCTCCATCTGACATCCTTGTGGTTTTTTAGCATAGTGTACGCCAGCCCGGGGCTGCCGAAACCGCGTGGAACTAGAGGAAATCGTCGGAATGATGGCCGTTCGATCGCATGTGCAAATATGCTTTGCATGTGGGGCTCGCCATGCAAATTTTGTTTGCATCGCGCGACGCGCTGCCGGGTATCGCGGCGCACAGCCGGCGACAAGCCTTCTCAAGCGCGCGGCGGCCTTGTACCATGTCGGCATTGAGCTCTACTACGAAAGCACCACATGACCACTTCCCTCCTCTCGCGCGCCGCCCTGCTGGCCGTCTTCACCGCCGCCTGCGCCCTGCCCGTCCAGGCCGCCAGCACCGCCGCTTCGTCCGCTTCCAGCGCGGGGTCGGCGTCCTCGGGCAGCGTGTCCGATTCGATCGGCTCCTCGAGCGACAGCGGGGGCGACGACAAACGCGTGGCTGCCGGTGAATACCGCGTGATCGACGTCGCCGCCGCACCGGGCAAACCCGGCACCACGCGCATGACCCTGCACGCGGCCGCCGCGGGCGCCAGGCAGGAATTCACCCTCGACGTGCCGAACCGCGCCCTGGCGCAGCGCGCCGTGAAAATGGGCGAGCTGGTGCAGGTCAATGCGCGCGAATACGGCTACGAATTCGCCCACGCCGACAGCAAGCAGGCCTTCTTCCTGGCCCTCGAAGACAACTGGTACCGCGAACTGGGCTCGCAAAAAGTCGCGATCTGATGCGCAAGCGCCATCGGGCGCTGCTGGCGACGTTCGCCTTCTGCGCCAGCGGCAGCGCCTGGGCCGGCCTGCCGGCCTTCTGCGAGCGCGGCAAGGAAATCAGCGCCGCCGACCAGGACCGCGTGCTGCGTTTCGCCGGCATCGTCAAACGTGAGCTGGTGCAGTCTGGCGAGCGCGTCGCCCTGGTCTCGCGCGCCGGTACCGACCTGAGTCGCTTTGGCCTCCTGTATTCGCACGCCGGCATCGCCCTGAAAGACAATCCCGCCAGTCCCTGGGCCGTGCGCCAGCTGTATTACGCCTGCGACGAATCGCGCCCGCGCCTGTTCGACCAGGGCGTGGCCGGTTTTGCGCTCGGCGCCGACGCACCCGGCCGCGGCCATATGTCGCTCGTCTTCCTGCCCGAGGAGGAAGGCGCCCTGCTCGAAACAACCGCGCTCGACAAACCCTTCGCCCTGTCCCTGCTCGCCGGCCGGTACAGCGCGAACGCGTACGCCTTCGGCACGCGCTACCAGAACTGCAACCAGTGGGTGGCCGAGCTGCTCGCCAGTGCCTGGGGACGCCTGGACGGCCGGCATGCCCCGCGCGAGCAGGCGCAAGCCTGGCTGCGCACGCAGGGCTACACGGCGGGGCCCGTCAAGGTCGGATCGCACGCCATGATGTTCGCCGGCCAGTTCGTGCCGCTGCTGCACGTGAACGACCATCCGGTCGAGGACATCCACGCGCTGGCGCTGCAGGTGAGCGTGCCGGAGTCGATCGAGGCTTTTGTGCACGCCAAGGCGCCTGGCGCGCGGCGGGTCGAGCTCTGCCACGACCGCGAGCGCATTGTCGTGCGGCGCGGCTGGCAACCGATCGGCGCCCAGTGCCGGCCTTTGCCGGGCGATGAAGTGATCGCGCTGTAGCGGCACAGTCCTGGCGCGTATTTTTGCCAAATAAAATTCTGCCGCGCAACAAATTTACCGTTTGATATCTCAAGGACGCCACACTTTCGTGGCGAAAATATCATGCGGGCTCGTCATCACAGATTGCGTCATCTCCCTGTATTAGCCAAATAATATTCACGGGTTATTAGTCATAACAATATAAAATTTTTCATCAACATGTTCAATTTGTTTGGCGTGAAAGCTATAGTCGCTTCGAACCGGCGCCAAGACCGCGGAAATAAACGATTCACCGATCGAAGTAAATTTTCCGAGAGACAATTGCACATGCACACCCCCGCATTTACCCTGCGCAGCATCGTCGCCATCGCGGCGATCGCGCTCACCGGTTCGGCGTTCGCCGCCGGACAGGACGGCCAGACCGTTCACAAGGACCCACGCACCGGCAAGATCCGCAACGCGACCGCCGCCGAAGCCAAGGAGCTGAACGACCTGCGCGCCGCCGACCGCGCCGCCCAGAAGGCGGCCCGCAAGGCAGCCGGTGCGCCGGCCGCGGGCGTCGTGCGCCTGCAGCAGAACGGCATCGTCGCCGCCCACGTGGATGAAGAGTCGATCGTGTACTCGGTGATGCGCCGCACTGCGGACGGCAAACTCGAAGCCGATTGCATCCACGGCAAAAGCGCCGCCGAACACGCCTTGCACCACGCAGTGACCACGCCATCCAAGGAGCACCAGCATGAAACTGAATAAGCGCCCGAACCTGACGCTGCTGGCAGCAAGCCTGGCCCTCTCGTTTGCCGCTGCGGGCACCGCCCAGGCAGCCGCGACGATCGTCATCAACAACCTCAACGCGCCTGGCGTCGGCTTCAACGATACGACCCCTGCTACCCCGGTCGGCGGCAATACCGGCACCACGCTCGGCCAGCAGCGCCTGATCGCGTTCACCCACGCGGCCAACATCTGGGGTGCGACGCTCACCACGAACGTGCCGATCGTCATCAATGCCCAGTTCCGTCCGCTGACCTGCACCGCCACCGGCGCCGTGCTCGGCAGCGCTGGCGCCACCCAGGTGTTCGCCGACTTCCCCGGCGCGCCGAAGGCCGGCACCCTCTACTCGTACGCACTGGCAAACAAGCTCTACGGCAGCGAGATTTCGGATACCCCGGGCGCCCAGATCAACGCGAACTTCAATTCCGAGCTGGGCAAGCCGAATTGCCTGGCCGGCAGTTCGTTCTACCTGGGCCTGGATGCCAACGAAGGCAACAACATCGACTTCGTCGCGACCCTGCTGCACGAAATGGGCCACGGCCTGGGCTTCCAGACCTTTACCAATGGCGCAACCGGCGCCCAGTTCGCCGGCTATCCATCGGTGTGGGACCACAACCTGCTCGACAACACGACCAACAAGCTGTGGGTCAACATGACCAATGCCGAGCGCGCTGCCTCCTCGCTCAAGCCTTCGGGCCTGTCCTGGACCGGCGCCCGCGTGACCGCGGCCGTGCCGTCGGTGCTGGCCGCCACGGCCCAGCTGCGCGTCGTCGGCGCCGGCGCCAACGCGCCTGGCGGTGACTTGTACGCGGTCGGCCAGGCCGATTTCGGTCCGAAGCTGGACAACTCGCCAGTGACCGGCCAGATCGCCGCGGTCGCCCTGCAAGCGGACAGCCCGGGCTCTGCCTGCACGCCGTTCAACGCGGCCAATGCCGAAGCGGTGCGCCGCAAGATTGCCCTGGTCAGCCGCGGCACCTGCGGCTTCACGGTCAAGGTCAAGAACGCGCAGGACGCGGGCGCCATCGGCGTCATCGTGGCCGACAACGCACCGGGCGCCGTGACGGGCCTGGGCGGCGCCGATGCAACGATCACGATCCCGGCGCTGCGCGTGACGCAAGCCGACGGCGCCCTGATCGCTGCCGGCCTGACCAAGCCGAACGGCAATACGGCCGGCACCGTGGCCAAGTTCGAGCTGTCGAAGACCTCGCTGTCGGGCGCGGATGCCCAGCGCCGCATCACGATGTTCACGCCAAATCCGTACCAGCCAGGTTCGTCGGTCTCGCACTACAACACGACCGCCACCCGCAACCAGCTGATGGAGCCATCGATCAGCGCCGACCTCACCCACGCGGTGACGGCGCCGACCGACCTGACGTTTGAACTGTTCAAGGACATCGGCTGGTAATCCAACCGGCTTGAATGCAAAAACCGCCTGTTCTGAACTGACCCCATAAAGTTGGACGGTTAAATCTAGTCAGCTGCAAAGGGCTGGGTTCTGTATTGAACAGGACTCAGCCCTTTTAGCTTCATCTTGATGCGGTCGTAATTGTAGTAGCGGATGTAGTTCTTGAGACCGGTTTGCAGTTCGTCGACGCTGCTGAATTTGTTCAGGTAGAAAAACTCCGACTTCAGCACGGCAAAGAAGCTTTCCATGGCGGCGTTGTCCAGGCAGTTCCCCTTGCGTGACATGCTCTGCTCGACGCTCTTCTGCCTTAAGGCCCGTTGGTAGGCCGACATTCGATACTGCCACCCTTGGTCCGAATGCAAGATCGGCTGGTCTCCCGGGTTGAGCTTTTTCAGCGCCTTTTTGAGCATGCTGCCTACCAGGCTAAATTCAGGCCGCTTGGCGGTCTCGAAAGCGATGATCTCGCCGTTGTACAAATCCATGACCGGGGACAAATACAATTTTTCGCCGGCCACATTGAACTCGGTGACGTCAGTCACCCATTTCTGATTGATGCACGTGGCCTCGAAGCGCCTTTGCAGAACATTTGGCGCAGCACTGCCCACTTCTCCTTTGTACGAGCGGTATTTCTTGGGTCGAACCAGTGACTTCAGGCCGAGCTTACCCATCAGGCTTTGCACCGTCTTGTGATTGACCTTCGTACCAAGCTGTCGAATGGCTGCCGTCACGCGCCGGTAGCCATAGCGCCCTTTGTGGCGGGCGAAGAGCGTACCGATCTGCGTTTTCAAGGCTTCGTACTTATCGCCCGTCTGAGCTATTTTCTGTTGATAGTAGAAGGTGCTGCGCGCCAAACCAGCCAGCTTCAGCAGGCCGGCAAGAGGGAAGTGTCGCCTCAGTTCAATGACTACTTGCGCTTTTTGCGCGTTGTCGTCCGCTGCTGTTGCTGCGCTTGAACCAAGGCTCTCAACTTTTTTAGGTAAGCTACCTCCATGCGCAGCTGGTTCACCTCAGCGACCAACTCTTCATGGGTACGGCCAGCTGCATCAGGCAGCGCTTCTGTTTTTGTATCCGGCACTTGAGGCATTTTCTTTGAACGGCCGCGCTTGCGCGGCGTCAGCGTTTCTAGACCGCCCGCATCATAACAGCGCTTCCATCGTCCGATGCATCCAGCGCTGCGAATATTGAATAACGCAGCAGCCTCCGCATTAGAAAGCTCATCGGCCCGCATGCGCTGTATCACTTCAAGTCGGAACTGTGCACTGTAATGGCTGAACTTCTTCTTCAGCCCATCAGCCCCATGGGCGCGGTACAGCTTCACCCAAGTCTCCAGGCTCTTGCGTGGGACATCGTGCAACTCGGCCAGCCGCTGATACCCCATCGTCCCGTGCAGATACTCGCGGACGACTTTGAGCTTGAGTTGCTCATCGTATTTCGTCATGAAAAACCCCCAAAAGTTGTGTCCAACTTTTGGGGGTCAGTTCATTCGCAGGCGGTTTTTTTTGGTCTAGCGCTTCAGGATCTGGCGTGCGATCCCGCGCAGAATATTCACTTCCTCAGTTTCCAACTGCGTGCGCGAAAACAGGCGCTTCAAACGCGGCATCAGCTTCTTCGGATTATCGGCATTCAGGAAGCCGATCGACACCAGCGCCTCTTCCAGGTGCACATACATGCCTTCGATCTCGGTCACGCTCGCCGCACTGCCGTGGAAACCAACCGGCGTTTCCAGCACGCCGTCGCCGATCCCCGCCATCCGGCATTCATAGGCCAGCACCTGCGCCGCCTGCGACAGGTTCAAGGACGAGTAGGCGGGATTGGCCGGAATATTAATCAAGACATTGCACTTCTCGACAATCTCGTTCGGCAAGCCAACCCGCTCGTTGCCGAGGATGAGGGCCGCCTTCACCTCGCCCTGCCCTGCCGCGTGGCCCGCAAACGCGCGCGGCGTCCACACCGGCGGCGAGAATTCGCGCAGCCGGGCCGAGACGGCGGCCGCGAAATTGCAGCCCTCCAGTGCTTCACCAATACTGCCGACGACGCGCGCGTTCTGCAATACGTCGAGCGCGCCGCTGGCAAAGGCGACCGCTTCCGGGTCGTTCACAAAGTCGGCGCAGCGCGGCGAAACGAGCACGAGTTCGGTAAAACCCATGGTTTTCATGGCACGCGCGACCGAGCCGATATTGCCGGCGCGGCTGGTTTCGACGAGCACGAAGCGTAGGCGGGTGAAAAGAGACGTGTCGGAATTTGGCGGGTTCATTTAAAATAGCGCTATCGCGCGGCAACGAGCAATTGAACTTCTGGCATCAAGGGCCGGGATTTTAACGGGTTCCTTGCCGCTTTGCTCTTTAATTCAATTCAATCTCGACGGTGCACGGCGCTTCATGCGCGGTGGGCGTCAGCGTTTTTTTCAGGGAAAAGATCACATGCATCCAATGCTCAATACGGCCATCAAGGCCGCACGCCGCGCCGCCACCGTCATCAACCGCTCGTCGTTCGATCTCGACCGGATCGAAATCTCTGAAAAACAACATAACGATTTCGTCACCGACGTCGACGTGGCGTCCGAGCAGGCCATCGTCGAGACCTTGTTGAAAGCTTACCCCGACCACGCCATCCTCGGCGAAGAGTCGGGCGCCTCGCGCAACCTGAACGACGACAGCGAGTTTGTCTGGATTATCGATCCGCTCGACGGCACCACCAATTTCCTGCACGGCTACCCGAACTACTGCATCTCGATCGCGCTTCAGCACAAGGGCGTGATCACCCAGGCCGTCATTTACGACCCGGTCCGCAACGACCTGTTCACCGCCACCAAGGGCGCCGGCGCCTACCTGAACGACAAGCGCATCCGCGTCAAGAACCACGACCGCATCGGCAAGGCCCTGATCGCCTCCGGCCACGGCGCCGATCCGCGCGCGCTGGCCGAATACCTGCGCATGTACGAAGTCGTCGCTTCGCGCTGCCACGGCATCCGCAGCAGCGGTTCGGCCGCACTCGAACTGGCCAACGTGGCCGCTGGCCGCGTCGATGCCTATTTCGAAAAAGGCCTGAAGATCTGGGATATCGCCGCCGGCTCGCTCCTGGTCACGGAAGCGGGCGGCATCTGCGGCGAGTTCAGCGGCGAGTCCGCCTACCTGAACAAGGGCGACATCATGGCCGCCGGCCCGAAGGTATTCGCCCAGTTGGTGCCACTGATGGTCCCGTTTGCGTAATTAGCGTAAAATAGCGGTCTACCTTGCCGCCGTGACGCAGTGCACACGGCGGTATCCCATGCCTTCCAGTATTTCCACTGCGCAACAAAATCACTATAATGCTCCGGCTTGACGGATGACCACGTTGTAACGTGGCCCGCTGCCCTGCACCTGTTCCGATCCTGGCGCCGCTTGCGCCGGCGGCGGAATCAAACCTTACCAGAAGAAATCAATGACCTTTGCTACCCTCGGCTTGTCCGATGCTATCGTTCGCGCCGTCACCGAACAAGGCTACACCGTCCCGACCCCGATCCAGGCACAGGCGATTCCCGCCGTCCTCGGTGGCGGTGACCTGCTCGCCGGCGCCCAGACCGGCACCGGCAAGACCGCCGGCTTCACCCTGCCGCTGCTGCAGCGCCTGTCGACCGACGCGGTCGGCGCCGCCTTCACCAGCAAGAACTCGCCACGCCGCATCCGCGCCCTGGTCCTGACCCCGACCCGCGAACTGGCGGCCCAGGTCGAGGAAAGCGTGCGCCTGTACGGCAAGTACACCAACCTGAATTCGGCCGTGATTTTCGGCGGCGTCGGCATCAACCCGCAGATCAAGCTCCTGAAGCAAGGCGTCGACGTCCTCGTCGCTACGCCGGGCCGCCTGCTCGACCACGTCGGCCAGCGCACCGTCGACCTGTCGAAAGTCGAAATCCTGATCCTCGACGAAGCCGACCGCATGCTCGACATGGGCTTCATCCACGACATCAAGAAAGTGCTGGCCGTGCTGCCGTCGAAGCGCCAGAACCTGCTGTTCTCGGCCACTTTCTCGGACGAGATCAAGGCCCTGGCCGACAAGCTGCTGAACAACCCGGCCTCGATCGAAGTCGCGCGCCGCAATTCGACCGTGGAAGTGATCGCCCAGAAGATCCACCCGGTCGACCGCGACAAGAAGCACCCGATGCTGTCGCACCTGATCAAGGAAAACGACTGGAGCCAGGTGCTGGTGTTTACGCGCACCAAGCACGGTGCGAATAAACTGGTCGAGCAGCTCGGCAAGGACGGCATCGGCGCGATGGCGATCCACGGCAACAAGAGCCAGACCGCCCGCACCAAGGCCCTGGCCGAGTTCAAGGACGGCAGCCTGCAGGTGCTGGTCGCCACCGACATCGCCGCGCGCGGTATCGACATCGACCAGCTGCCGCACGTGGTCAACTACGACCTGCCGAACGTGCCGGAAGACTACGTCCACCGCATCGGCCGTACCGGCCGCGCCGGCGCCACCGGCGAAGCCGTGTCGCTGGTCTGCGTCGACGAGCACCAGATGCTGAAAGACATCGAGAAGCTGATCAAGCAAACGCTGCCGCGTCACGTGATCCCTGGCTTCGAGCCTGACCTGAACGCCAAGGCCCAGCCGATCCAGCTGCGCAGCGGCGCCCCAGGCCATGGCGGCCGTAGCCGTGCACCCGGCGGTGGCGGCGGTGGCCGCGGCCAGGGCGCACCACGCAGTGCGGCCCCAGCCGGCGGCGCGCGTCCGGCCGGCAACGGCGGCGGTGGCCGTCCAGCCTCGGCTGGCGGCGGCGGCAACCGCGGCGGCAATGCCGGCGCCCCGCGTTCGGCCTCCGCGCCGCGCACGGGCGGCCGTGGCCGCTAAGCGCTTGCGCGAGTCCTTCTGAAGACAGCCCGGAACTCCCGGGCTGTTTTTTTATGCGCATCCGGTCTCGGCTGACCCTACCGCACGATTGGGCGAGGGCTGCATCAAGCGCGACACGGTGCTACGATAACGGGCTAACAACATTCGAGACCGCCATGCCCAAATTCGCCGCCAACCTGAGCACGATGTTCACCGAGCTCAGCTTTCTCGACCGCTTCGCCGCGGCGCGCGAAGCCGGGTTCGACGCCGTCGAATTCCAGTTTCCCTACGCCTGCGAGCCGGAATGGATAGCCGGGCGCCTGGCCCGCTACCAGCTCGAACTCGTGCTGCACAATTTTCCTGCCGGCGACTGGCCGGGCGGCGATCGCGGCATGGCCTGCGATCCGCGCCGCATCAGCGAATTCCAGGACAGCGTCGAGCTCGCCCTCGACTATGCCGACGAACTCGGCGTCAAACAATTGCACTGCATGGCCGGCATCCTGCCGCCGCACGTGCCGCGCGAGCGCGCCCACGCCACCTATGTCGCCAACCTGCGTTTCGCCGCTGCGGCCCTGAATGAAAAAGGACTCGACCTCCTGATCGAGCCGATCAACGACCGCGACGTGCCCGGCTATTTCCTGACCGGTTCGCGCCAGGCTGCGGCCGTGATCCGCGAATGCGCGGTCGACAACCTGTTCCTGCAATTTGATATTTATCATGCGCAGCGCATGGAAGGCGACCTGGCCAATACGCTGCGCGAGCTGCTGCCCCTGATCCGCCACATCCAGATCGCCGATGTGCCGGGGCGGCATGAACCAGGCACGGGCGAGATCAATTTCCCCTACCTGTTCCGCGTCCTGGACAAGCTCGGCTACGAGGGCTGGGTCGGCTGCGAATACACGCCCAAGGCCGGCACGCTCGAGGGACTCGGCTGGCGCGGCCTGCCCATGCCCTCGCCCGCGCTGGCCGGGAACTAGACAAGCCGCACGCGCTGCGGCACCATTGCCTCCTTACCAACAAGGAGAACAATCATGATCCAGGGACTGCGCACCGTCATCTATCCCGTCACCGAACTGGCGCAGGCGGCCGAATGGTACGGACGGGTGCTCGACAAGGCGCCCTATTTCGACCAGCCTTTCTATGTCGGCTTCGAAGTCGGCGGTTTCGAACTGGGCCTGATCCCGGACGGGGTGCCCGGCAGTACCGGCGCCACCGCTTACTGGGGCACCCAGGATGCGCAGGCGGAACTGGCGCGCCTCGAAGGCCTGGGCGCCACCGTCGAGTCGCCGCTGGCGGACGTCGGCGACGGCATCCGTGTCGCCACCGTACGCGACCCGTATGGCAACCTGTTCGGCATCATCGAAAATCCGCACTTCGACCGTGCCAAGGTCGCTTGATTTGACCTAGTAATTGATCCAATGCAACGCCGCTTCCTGCGGCGTTTGCCAGAATGGGGTCTTTCCGTCCGGCATCTTCGCCGGTTCGAGAGGACCCGATGACATCCTTCCGACTTGCCCTCCGCATTTCCTTCGCATCCAGCCTGTTCGCCGCGAACCTGCTGCTGGGCGGCTGCGCTTCGACAAGCGGCCCGGTCAGCCTGGTCGAAGTGCGCGAATTCGCCGACGCCTCGGCCAAGCTTGGTGGTTATGGCGAACTTTCGCGCCGCTACCGCGACACCTATGAGCGCGAACAGCCCTACCTGCCGGCGTCGAGCGACAAACTGGCGCGCGAAAACGACGCCAAGCGGCGCGCCGTGTACGAGGATTTCGTCAGCGTGCAAAAGGCGCTCGTGCTCTACATGCAAACGCTGAGCCTGCTGGCGGGCGACGCCCGCTACGACCTGACCGAGCGCATCGACGACCTCGGCAACGGCCTGAAAGCGAACGCCGAATCGGGCTTGCAGCAGCGCCATGTCGCCGCCTACACGGGTTTAACGCGCCTGCTGACCCGGGCGATTGCCTCGGGCTACCAGAACCGCAGCGTCGAAACCATGGTGCGCGACGGCGATGCCGACGTCCAGACCCTGCTGGAGGCGATGATCTCGCTCACCCGCCTCTACTACAAGACCAACGAGAATGAAAAGAAGACGATCCTCGGCATTTTCGACGTCGAGATTCCTTTCGCCAAGGGCCGCGACGACCGCATGCTGGTCACCCTGGCCAAGGTGCATTACCTGAACAAGGCGAGCGAGTACAAGCTGATCGACCGCCGCTACGACCTGGCCTTGCAGGGATTGACCAAGGTGGCGCTCGGGCACCAGAAGCTGCGCGAAAACCTGCACAAGCTGTCGCAGGAGGACGTCAAGCGCATGCTCGGCAATTACGGACGCGACCTGCGGATGATCCGCGACGGCCTCGCGGCCCAATGACCAGGGAGACTGTATGGCGAACGAAACGAAATCCAAGGGCGATGCCACCGACATGGCGATCGACGCCGTCGCCGGCGCCATGGCCGGCGCCGTCTCGCAAGAGCCCGGCGCCGCCCAGGCAGCTCCCGCCAAGGCCGGGAGCACACCGGCGGCCAAGGCGGCAGGCGCACCGGCGAGCGCCGCCAACGGCGGCCTGGCCAGCGTGGCGCAGATCGTCGAACTGGCCGACCAGCTCTCGGCCTGCGCCGACCAGCTGCACGAACGCATCATGCGCGACATCCGCGCCTACGACGGCGGCATCGTGCCGGCCCATGTGCAGGCCACGGCGCGCGCCTTGCTCGAGGACGAGTTGCTGCTGCGCCAGCGCGCCAACGGCCTGTACGCCGACGCCGCCACCTATGTGGTCAAGTCGCTCGGCAAATCGCAGCAGAACGTGGTGGCGCTGACGAGCGCCGCCTCCGAGAAGATCCGCAAGATCGCCCTGATCGGCGACATCACCGGGCTGGTGGCGGGCCTGCTGCACCTGGCGGGCGCCGCGGCAACCGGCCAGGCCGCCTCGGTGATTGTGGCGCTCGACAAGATCCATACGAATATCAAGGCCATCGAGAGCCACAAGGCGCCGGCCAAGCCTGCCTGAGCCCGCCGCCGCGTTCGTGTGCGGATGCGTGTGCGCCCATGTTCTTTGGGCGCACATCGCGCTACACTAGCCCCACACCAGTTCATGTGGGAGGTCGCAATGAACGGCTTTTCCTGGCTCCGGCCATGCGCATGGCTTTGCGCTGTCCGCCGCTGACGCGCACATTTCCCATGAACACGCTCGATGCAGGCCAGTTGGCCCAGTTGCGCGCCGCGCTCGAAGCGCAGCTCAGCGCGCTCAGCCGCACCGACGAGCCGCCCGTGCTGGACGGCACGCGCGATTTACCC
This sequence comes from Massilia sp. FBCC-B171, assembly GCF_059134155.1. Classification (NCBI taxonomy): domain Bacteria; kingdom Pseudomonadati; phylum Pseudomonadota; class Betaproteobacteria; order Burkholderiales; family Oxalobacteraceae; genus Massilia; species Massilia sp. FBCC-B171. The sequence continues at coordinate 3,591,249 of NZ_CP101443.1, forward strand.
GTTTCCGAAGTCGAAACTTCGCCCGCCGACAAGGCCACGGTACGCCTGTTGAACGATCTTGCACTCGAGGCCGCCGGCCACCACGCGGCACAGATGCAGGTCCTGCGCCACGCCCTGGCGAAATTCGAGGACGGTAGCTACGGCCTGTGCGAGGAGTGCGGCGGCGACATCGGTTTCTCGCGCCTGCAGGCCAGGCCCGAGGCGCGCCTGTGCATCGGTTGCCAGACGCGCCTGGAGCGGCGTTAGCGCATGTGCTGGCCGCCATTGATCGCAATGTCGGCGCCCGTGATGAAGCCGGCGGCCTCGGAGCACAGGTAGCCCACGAGCGCTGCGACTTCGTCCGGCTCGCCGAGGCGGCCGAGCGGGATTTGCGGCAGGATTTTCGTCTGCATGATGTCCTGCGGCACGGCCTCGACCATCTTGGTGCGCAGGTAGCCGGGCGAGACGGTGTTGACGGTCACGCCGTAACGCGCCGTTTCCAGCGCCAGCGCCTTGGTGAACCCGTGCATGCCGGCCTTGGCCGCCGCGTAATTGGTCTGGCCATAGGCGCCGCCGTTCGCGTTGACCGAGGAGATGTTGATGATGCGGCCCCAGCGCTGCGCCGTCATCGGGCCGACGGCCTGGCGGCTCATGTGGAAGACGCTGTCGAGGTTGGTGCGCAGGACGGCGTGCCAGTCATCGAGCGTCATCTTGCGCAGGCTGGCGTCGCGCGTGATGCCGGCGTTATTCACCAGCACGTCGATGCGGCCGAGTTCATCGAACATGGCGGCCATCATCGCTGCGCAGGCACGGTCGTCGGTCACGTCGAGGCGCCAGGCGCGAAAGCGGTAGCCTTCGTCGCGCTGGGCGGCCAGCCAGCCTTCGGGCGAGGGATTCGAGGGCGAATAGGTGGCGGCGACCGTAAAGCCCATGTCCTCGAGCTGGCGGCAGAGTGCCGTGCCAAGTCCGCCCATGCCGCCCGTTACCAACGCAACCTTGTTCTTGTCCATGTCTTCCCCTTGTCATATGCGGCCGGATGGCCGAAAGCGACAAGTCTAGGAGTCCGGACGAGGACGCCTTTGACATGGATCAAAGTTTACAAGACTGTCGAGCGCGCATTAGCGCTGTGCTCATGACGAGGCCGCTTGCGCCCGGATCGCAACAGTGCTCCGATCCGGGCGGCATTTATCCTGCGTGAATAATGTCGGGCGGCAGGGAGGCATCAAAGTCAGCCCAGTCGCCATTGACGATATTGCCGCGCGCGCGTTCGATCTGAACGGCGCCGAGACGGTGGAATACGTCCACTGCACGCGACTCCTCGCCCGCATCGTCGAAGGCAACCGCGACCAGCATGCCGGCCTTGCGCTGCTCGACCGGTGCACGGCCGCCCTCTTCGCCTTCGCCGGCTTCCTTCATCTTGGTAAAGCTGAACAGCGAGCCGACGTGGGCGCCGACCAGGCCGCCGACGATGGGGCCGGCCGGCCCGGTGAGGGGGATGGTGGCAGCGCCGATGACGGCGCCCACCGCGCCCCCGGTGGCGCCGCCCTGCAGCACGCCCAGCGGCGTTTCCTTGGCGCCCGGGGACAGCAGGTTATCGCCGCCGATCGGCGTCATGTCGTGCTGGCCCGCCTGGCTGAGGTAAAAGGTGCTCAGGCGCGCTTCGCTGAAGCCGGCCTGGACCAGTGCCTGGGACGCGGCATCGGCCTCGTCCTGGGTTTGAAAATGCCCTGCAATAATGAAAGACATCGGTTTCTCCCGCATCGTTATCGTTAGTTACCCAGCATGCGCCTGCCGGGCCAGGCGCTCTGTACGCAAACGCACACAGTTCAGGGCCGAACGATCAGTGCCACTGCCCATAGGCCATTCCCTCGACCTCCGGCTGCGGCGCGGGCGCCGCTTGCCAGGCGCGCGGGTCGATCCGGTAGTATTTCAGGAATTCGTCGTAAAGGGCCGGGTGGCGCGCGGCGAGCCGGTGCGGCTGCTCGAAGAAGGCTTCGGTGGCGACCGCGAAGAACTCGGCCGGGTTGGTCGCGCCATAATGGTCGAGCACGCCCTCATGGCCGAACCAGGCATCGTGGCGCAAGGCCGCGAAATCACGCGAGAGCACCTCGGACCAGCTGCGGTAGCGCTCCTGGCTGCCGAGATAGGGCGCGCCGTTCGTGGTGCCCGATTCGCTGTCGAGCTGGTGGGCAAATTCGTGCAGCACCACGTTGTGCGAGGGTGGCTCATCCATGCCGGCGCGGCGCACGTGGTCCCAGGACAGGATGACGCGGCCGTCGCCCCAGGATTCGCCCAGCAGGTCCTGGCGCTCCTCGGTGACGACGCCCGCCGCGTCGACCTGGCGCCGCGGCACCAGGAAGGCGCCCGGGTAGACCAGCACCGCGTTCAGGGTCGGATACACGGCCTCGCCGCGTGCGCCCAGCAAGAGCAGGCAGGCCTGGCCGGCAATCGTCAGGCGCATTTCCTCGGTGATCTCGAGGCCGGCGCAGCCGACGAAGGTTTTTTCATGCAGAAAACGCCGTACCAGGCGCCCGAGCCGGGCCTGCTGCCCCGCATCCATCGCCCGGTACTGGTCGACGTTGCGCGCCAGGATCGCCAGCTCGGAGGGTGCCAGCGGCCGCGCCAGGGCGCGCCGCAGGCGCCAGCGCGGCACGCCCCAGGCCAGCAGGCCCGCGGCCAACAGGGCTGAGACGGTCAACAAGGCTTCCATCACACCACTCCTGCAATAGGCCCTTGCTTCATGCGGCGGCCAGGTGAGCGTCGAGTTCGTCCGCCCCGCCGATCAGGCGTCCGCCGATGAACACCTGGGGCCAGGTCATGCTTCCGCTGACCGCGCGCAGGACGCTGGTATTGATTTTCTGGTCCTGCGAGATCTCGGTATAACGCAGCTGGCGTTCCGAGAGCGCCGCCTTGGCACGCGCACAGAAGGGGCAGCCGGGGCGCGAGAAGACGACGATCGGTTCCGGCGCGCGCGCCTCTGGATTGATGTGGCGCAGCATGGTGTCGGCGTCGGACACCTTGAACGGGTCGCCCTCGCCCTCTTCCTCGATGAAGACCTTCTCGATGATGCCGTCGCGAACCAGCATCGAATAACGCCAGGAACGCATGCCGAAGCCGAGCTCGCGCTTGTCGACCAGCATGCCCATGCCGCGCGCGAAATCGCCATTGCCGTCCGGGACGAAATTGATGGCGTCCGCTTCCTGGCCCTGCTTCCATTCGTTCATCACAAAGGCGTCATTGACCGAGAAGCACAGGATATCGTCGATGCCATTGTCGCGAAACACGCTCGCCAGTTCGTTAAACCGCGGCAGATGGGTGGACGAACAGGTGGGCGTATAGGCGCCCGGCAGGGAAAACACGACGACCGTCTTGCCCTTGAACAGGGCGTCGGTGGAGAGGTCGCGCCAGTCGTTGTCGAGACGGGCCTTGAAGGTGACCTGGGGGACGGCGTGGCCTTCCAGCGATTCGGCAGTTGGCAGCATGGGGAACTCCTTGGATGGGAAAACATGGCGGGATCGCCTTCGTGCGCAGGTGGGGACTGTTGCAGGCTTTTCAATATTGCGGCGGGGAGCTAGCAAGAGGGAATGTAAACGGCAAACGCCGCGCAGTGCGCGGCGTTGGCTTGACGACAGCGATCGTCGATTACGGGAAAGTGCGCCGGGTCTCCACCGCCGCGCCTTCCGTCAGGCGGTCTTACTTGCCGATCTGGCTGGGCGCCGGGCCGAACAGGGCGGCAACCAGCGGATCGCGGGTGACCGGGCTGCGGTTCACGCGGATGGCGTAATGGGTGTCGTCGGCCAGGATGTGGAAGTGACGGCCGCTGCCGGCCATGCTCTGCTCGCGCAGGCCTGGACGTTCCTTGCGTGGGGCGACGCCTTCGCGCTTTGGCTGGCAGATCGCGGCGAGGAAGGCTTTCACGCGTTCCTGGTCTGGGCAGATCTGGTAGACAGCCTTGCCGAGATAGGTGGCGGTGCCTTCGATGTAGCGGGCCAGTTCGATCACGCCGGCTTCGCGCAGGTCGCGGATGTATTTGCGGGCGCCGGACGGCGAGAACTTCAGGAACCAAGCGATTTCGTCGGCCAGCATTTCGTGGGTCGACAATTCGTTGATCAGCTTTTGCATGTTCTCGATCCGACGCTGCGTGGCAGAGGTCGACCGCACGCGCTCGATCGGCGCCAGCGAGATGGGCGCACGTTCGGTTGGCTGTGGCGGGACGCGTTCGATCAGCGCTGAATTGCTGGAAGTGTGCACTGCGCCTACGTCGCCTTGCACCGCGTTGTGATGAGTCGTTGCATGCATGTTGGTTTACTCCAATAAAGAGAGAGACTGGGAGGTCCGGGTCGCTGTGTGTGGTCTGACACTCTGACAACACCTCGGGTTCCGCTTAACTGGCCTCAAGATTGCCTGTGTCAGCATTGCCGGTCTGTGCGCCATCCCACATTGGCTAAATTCCTCCAAGCATTCTGTTAATCCTGTCTTTACGGAAACTCAGTCAACAGTTGAGAACTCGATAGTTGTCGCAAAAACACAACAGATTTCAACAATTTATTTTGAAAGAATTTAACTGAAGAAATTACACGAATTCTCTTCTCTATATAGAGGGGAAGATATTCGGAACGCATATTGTTGTAATTTTGTCACTCATCAATAAAGCTAGGTGCGCTAGCGCACCGACCCTGCGGAACTCGGACTCGTATCCTTCACTCCAACATCACTGCTTAGCACGCGATGTCACCAACTTTTTAACTTATGGAGTTTCCTGTGAACAATACGAAGAAGATCGCCCTGGCTGTCGCCATGCTCTGCGCCACCGGCACCACGATGGCCCAAGAAATCAATCCATCCTGGTACATCCAGCCTAGCGTCGTGGCCATGAAGCCTGACGCAGACTTCGGCACGGACGAGCGCGACATCGGCGGTGGCCTGAAGTTCGGTAAAGCCATCAACCAGCTGTGGGACGTCCAGATCGGCGGCACCCACGTTCGCACCGAAGAAGGTTCGGCACGTTATCGCCAGACCGTCATCGGCGCCGATGCGCTGCTGATGCTGTCGCGTTCGAAAATCCGTCCATTCGTCCTGGTCGGCGCTGGCGTCGAGCGTGACAAGGTCGAAAACAACTTCCGCAATGTCAGCAAGAACTCGCCTTACATCACCGCCGGTATTGGCGTCCAGGCCAGCCTGACCCCACAGCTGTCGCTGCAAGCCGACCTGCGTTCGGTGCGCGGCTTCCTGCGTCATGACGAGCTGTATGGCTTCTCGCGCAGCAACAACAAGTACCTGACCGTCGGCCTGAACTATGCGTTCAACCCGCCTCCAGTCGCCGCAGCGCCAGTGATGGCACCGGCACCAGTGATGGAAGCACCAGCACCGGCGCCAGCGCCGGCACCGGTCGCGCCACCGGCACGCTTCGAGAAGGTCACCCTGTCGGCCACGAAGATGTTTGAATTCGACAAGGCAACCCTGATCATGCCGGCGCCACGCCTGGACGAGATCGCAGCTGCCCTGCAAGCCGATACCAGCATCACCAATGTCGACATCACCGGCTACACCGACCGTCTGGGTTCGGAAAAGTACAACCAGAAGCTGTCGGAGCGTCGTGCTCAGGCCGTGCGCGAATACCTGGTCGGCAAAGGTGTCGACGGTAGCCGCCTGAACGCCATCGGCAAAGGCGAAGCCAATCCAGTGGTCAACTGCACCGAGAAGAACCGTGCTGCCCTGATCACTTGCCTGGAACCAAACCGCCGCGTTGAAGTCGAACAGATCACGATCGAAAAGCGCGTGAACTAATCGGCTTTCCAGCCATGACGCACCTTCTGGTGCGGCTCAAGGGGTACTTTGCCTGGTCTTTCCAAGGTCTCACGACACTGGAATGACTTGGGGCCAGGTGCCCCTTTTTCATTTTCTCGGAGAGTCTTTATGGATACTGTCAGCAGCGACAAAAAACAATGGTTCCCCTACTCGCGCCAGATCGTCCACATCCTCAAGTGCGCGGTTACCGAATGGCTGGCCCACCGCGCCGCCAGCAAAGGCGCGGCCCTCGCGTTTTACACGCTGTTTTCGATGGCCCCGATCCTTGTGCTGGTCATTGCCGTGGCCGGATTTTTCTACGGTGCGGAAGCGGCACAAGGCCAGCTCATGAGTGAATTGGGCGGACTGGTCGGCAAGGACGGTGCCACCACCATCCAGGCCGTGCTGGCCGGCGCACAGGACAAGGAAACTGGCAAGTTCGCTACCATTGTCGCCACCGTGCTGCTGCTGGTGGGCGCCACCAGCGTGTTTGCCGAGCTGAAAGACAGCCTGGACGAAATCTGGGCGGTGCCCGCGCCGAAAGACGCCGGCTGGTGGGACATCGTACGCACCCGCGTGCTCTCGTTCGGCCTGATCCTGGTGCTCGGCTTCCTCCTGCTGGTGTCGCTGGTCGTGAGTGCAGCGATGGCCGTGGTCGAGAACTACATCGGCGGCGTCTGGAAGGATTCGGCCGTCATCCTGGGCTGGATCTCGTCGGGCGTCGGCTTCCTGGTCATTGCCATCATGTTTGGCACCATCTACAAGCTGCTGCCGCGTATCAAGCTGTCCTGGCATGACGTGATCATCGGCGCGCTCGGCACCGCTGCCATGTTCACCTTGGGAAAATTCTTGATCGGACTGTACATCGGCAACAGCGGCGCGGCCAGCAGCTTCGGCGCAGCCGGCTCCCTGATCGCCCTGCTGCTGTGGGTGTACTACTCGGCCCAGATCTTCTTCCTCGGTGCAGAGTTCGCCCGCCAGTACGCGCTGCAACTGGGCAGCTTGCGCCACAAGCCCGATCACGTAACGGGCGCCGACCAGGCGAAGAAACGCACGGCTTGAGTGGTTTGATCGGTGCAATGCAAAACGGCGCGGAGTCCACATGGATCCGCGCCGTTTTGAATGGAAGAGCAAGCTACTCGCCGAGCAGCTCCGCCACGACCTCCATGCCCTCGACCCGCTCGGCCACCGTCTTGAGGATCACTACCACCGGCACGCCCAGCAATAAACCCCACATGCCCCATAGCCAGCCCCAGAACAGCAGGCTGACGAACACGGCCGCCGGGTTCATCTTCGCAATCTTGCCGGTCATCCAGGTCGTGACGACCATGCCGACCAGGGTGGCGATGCCCATCGACGCGCCGGCGACCAGGATCACCATGCGCAGCGACTCGAACTGCATGAAGGCGACCAGGCCGGTGGCGGCGGTGATCAGGAGCGGGCCGAAGTAAGGCATCACGTGCGCCACGCCGGCGAAGATCGCCCAGGCGCCGGCATTGTTCAGGCCGATCGCGCGCAGGGTCACCCACATCAGCAACGCCAGCAGGATGTTCGTCACCAGGAGCATGAACATGTAGTTCTGGATCGAGGTATTGATGTCGTCCAGGATATGGACCGTGACTTTCTTGCGCGTGAGCGAAGGGCCCGTGAGCTTGACCAATTTACGCTTGAAGGTGTCGCCCGCCAGCAGCAGGAAGAACACCAGGAACAGCACCATCGTGGCCTGGGTGACGAAGGCGGCCAGGCCGACGGAACCGGCCAGCAGCCAGTCGGTGACGCGGAAGGCCGGCGACGGCGGCTGCGACACGGTCGGGCGGCGCTGGATCAGGCGCGCGTCCTTGTTCTGGCCGACGCTTGCGGTGGCTTGTTCGATTTCGGCGGCGGCTTTGCGCATCTGGTCGATGGTCGAACCCTGCCCGCTGGCCGCGCCCGAGATCAGCTTCGTCACCTTCTGGGTGAGCGTCGGCAGTTCGTCGATGATGTTGAAGAATTCGTCTTGCAGGCGGTACATGGTGGCACCCAAGCCGCCGATCAGTATAGCGGTGACGAGGGTCGCGCCGATGACGCGCTTGATATGGATGCGCTCGAGCCAGCGGACGACAGGGCTGAGGGTATAGGCAATGAAGATGCCGAGCAGGAGCGGCACGAAAAATTTTTGCGCCCACTGGAGTGCGAATACGAAGGCAACGGTGGCCAGGATGCCGAGCGAAAGACCGCGGGCATTGACGTGGATGGGCAGGCGCAGGGCGCCGGAGTGCAGGGTAATGTCGTCAGGAGAGCCAAGACCGGACCCGTTGAGGGGGTCCGGCTTCGCGGCATCGGTCATGATGACCGATGCCTCCGGAGCGGCGGAAGAGTTCGGCTCGGCTGGAGCCGAGCCAGGACTGGCGAGTTGCATGTATTAGCCAAATAAAAGTTGCCGGACCGCCGCCCGGGAGCGGATTACTTCACGCGGATGTCGTTCTTGACCGACGTGACACCCTTCACGCCGCGTGCCAGCTCAACCGCGCGCTGTGCATCGCCTGGCTGGGCAACGAAGCCCGACAGCTGGACGTCGCCCTTGAAGGTTTCGACGTTGATTTCGGTGGCTTTCACGGTTGGATCAGCGGCGAAAGCTGCCTTCACCTTGCCGGTGATGACGCTGTCGTCGATGTATTCGCCGGCGCTGGCTTTTTGCGGGCCCGAAGCGCAGCCTACCATGGTCATTGCGAGTGCGCCTGCGAAGACGGCGGTGGCGAGACGTTGGGTGATTTTCATGATGATCCCTTTCTTTCGTTGGTCAAAGTCAAAGTTGCTCTGGGTTGCTCGAAAATGAGCGAATCCGGTACGTTACTTGCCGTACGCGGTTTTTGCGGCGTCGACGCACTGGTCTTTCGCCGCGCCGGCAAACGCGTCGCACTTCTCGAGTGCGACCCGGTATTCCGCCGTCAGTTTGTCTTCACGCGCATTGCTGCGCGCTTCGATCATCTTGCGATCCGCGGTGGCATCGGCCTGGGCGGCAATCAAGGTCGCCTTGGCCTGCTTGATGCACACGTCGCGGGTGTTGCCCGTTACCGCGCCGCAGCGTGCCTTGTCGCGATCGTAGTTCGCGTCGGCAATGCGCATGCGTGCCTGGGTATAGGCTTTCAGGGTGTTCTTGTAAGCGGCGCCCGCTTCTTCCTCGACCCGCACGCGTTCGGCTTTCGCCTCGGCGGCGCAGACCTCGCGCGGATTGCCGGTTACGGCGTCGCAGCGTGCTCTAGCCACCTTGTAATTGGCGGCGGCCATGTCGCGGGCCGTGTTGTAAGCCGTCTTGGCGTCCGGCACTGCAACGGGCTGAGCCGCCGACTGCGGGACGGTAACTGCAACCGGCTGGGCCCGTGCATGGGCGGACCACAGCATGGCGGCGCCGATAATGAGCAGGGCGTGGACGTTTTTCATCTTGGTTGTCATGTTCTTGTTCTCCGTGTGGCTTGACCTTGAGTGATGTTTTACGCCGATCGCGGCAGGTCTTCTGTACGCTGTCGAACACAACAGGAGATGTCGGATAGATAATATTAATCTGGCAATTCACCGTGCGTCATCGCACAGACCGCACTGTTGCGTGCTCGTATTCTTGACTCACACCTTTTTGCCAGGAGAACAATATGAAGACACCACGCACCCTCGCCGCCGCAGTCATCGCCGCAGTCGCCCTCCTCTCGGGCTGCGCCAGCTCGCCGTCGAACAATGGCTACAGCAGCGGCTATAACAACACCGCATCGATGGGCTACGGCACCATCGAATCGATCCAGGTGACCCAGGCCGAGAACCGCACCAGCGGCGGCGGCGCGGTCGTCGGCGCGCTGGTCGGCGCATTGGCGGGTAACCAGGTCGGCAGCGGCAGCGGCCGTACGGCAGCCACCGTGGCCGGCGGCGTCGGCGGCGCCCTGGTTGGCAACAACATCGAAAAGAACCGCAATGCAGGCGGCGGACAGGAGATGTACCAGCTCAATGTGCGCATGGATAACGGCGAATACCGCACCGTGGTCCAGGACAGCGTCTACGACCTGCGCGTGGGCAACCGCGTTCGCCTGGTCGACGGCCGCGTCTACCGCTACTGATCGCGTGTGAGCACCGAAGCCGGTGCCTGATGCAAGACGGGCCGGCATTTGCCGGCCCGTTTCATTTTGTGGAGATCATCATGAAGAGTCTGTCCAACAAGAAGCAGCTGCTCTGCGCCGTCCTGCTCGCCGCCTGCAGCAGCATGGCCGCGGCCCAGACCGCGCAAGATGCGGCGCCGCCCGCTGCGGAGAAGAGCAACGACGCGATGGTGGCGCCGGCTGCCGCGACCAAGCAAGCACGCGAAATCGCCCAGGGCGACCCGGCGCGCTGGCATCGAGAAGACGCAAGCGCCCAGGAACGCTGGCGCACGCGCTCGAAGGAAATTGGCGCCGCACTCGACGAAGCGAAAAACGCCTGCCGCCAGGGTCCGGCGGCGCAGCGCCCAAGCTGCCTGAAGGCGGCCCAGGCGACCTGGAAGGAAGAGATGGGCGCAGCCCGCCTCGAGGCCGGGGTGCAGCAGAAAACACAGACACGCTAGTACATGCCGCTGCACCCGGCGCACGCCGCGTCGCGCGCGAAACTGGGACAGATTGTCTCAGTTTCGCGGCACTCCCCTGCGGCCCGATGCGGACCGACAAAAAAAGACGGCGTCCAATCAAAGATTGCGACGCCGCTCAAGCCCCACCATATTCTGTAAAACCGACTACTGCAACCATCATGCGCCAGCCCCTGCGAGCGTGGCGCCCGATAGGGGCCGAAGCGCACTGGAAAGGCGGCCCAGGGCCGCCTTCCGGCCAGTCTCAGAAGTCGTGCTGCGCGCGACGCTTCTTCATGTACCAGCCAACCGCGCCCATCAACACGGCGCCTGCCAGAGCCGCTTTGCCCATCCGGCGTCGACGCACGAAATTATATGCAGTCATGGCGTAAGGCAGCAGGACCGACACGCTCGTACCAGTGGGTTTCAGCAGAGCATCTGCCCTGGTTCGCAACGCCCATGTCGCCTGGTCCAATGCAGAATGTAGCATGACTTCGGGCCGCGCACTGTGCTTTACCTGTGCCTTCGCGTAGCTGACGCCGGCGCGATAGAACTCGCCCTCGCGCAGCAGCTCGGCCTTGCGCTTGACCGGGTCCTGGCTGTGCTTGTGGCCAGCCAGTCCGGTCGGCTCGTCCTTGTGGCCGTGATGATCCTTGTGCTCGTGTTTTTCCATCGTGTTCCCCCAGTAGGTGGCTGCTTTACAGCAGCGCGTCGCGGTCGTTCCGGAGTTCGTTCATCGTTTCCGGGAAGGCGAGCTTGCCTTGCTTGAGCATGGCCAGTCCCTTCATCACCAATGCAACCGTGATCGCCAAAAACACCAGGAACATCACCAGCAGGATCTTCCAGCCCCAGCTCTCCCAGGCCAGCATCACGATCGTCGCGGTGCCGTAAGCCAGTGCGAACCACACGGCCAGAACGGCGCCGGCGAAAATCGCCAGCAGTTCGATCGCGTGGTTACGCACTTCCGACATCTCGAGCGCCGCCAATTCCACGCGCGACACGATGAGGCCGAACAGGTTTTTCGCCAGGCCGGAGATGCCGCCCATGAGTCCAGGACCATGTACGACGGTTTCGGTCTTTTCCATGGCGTTATCTCCGGCGCGAATTATTTACGACCCAGGAAGATGCCGACCAGCAGGCCGACACTCGCTGCGGCAACGACGGTACGCCATGGGTTATCTTTAACATAGACATCGGCGGTCTCTGCCAGTTCCTTGCTCTTGATGACTGCTTGACCTTGATACTGGCTGGCCTTGCCCATGGCGCGGTCCAGCAGTTCCATGCCGCGCGAACGCAGTTCGTCTGCCTTGTCGCCGGTCAGCGAAGTGGCGGCCGACAGCAGCGCCTGGGCGTCCTTGACCAGGACCTTCATGTCGGCGCTGGCATTGGCCAGGTTGGTATCGATCGAGTGGCCGGCGCGGGTGGTGGTGTCTTGCATGGTGAACTCCTGTTGTAGGTTGTGGTTAGTAAAAAAGTGATGCAGGCGCGACGATCACGGCACGAGAAAATCGTGCATGTCGTCGGCGTGTTCTTCTTCGACAGCAAGGATCTCGATCAGCATCTGCTTCGTGGTCGGATCCTTGTCGCCGATTGCCAGGATCATCTGGCGGTAGGACTCGATCGCAACGCGCTCGGCGATCAGGTCGGCGCGCACCATGGCCTGGGTGTCTTCCGACTCGTCGTACTCGGCGTGCGAACGGGCCGTCAGCGTGGCCGGGTTGAAGTTCGGCGAGCCATTGAGCTGGACGATGCGTTCGGCGATGCGGTCGGCGTGCTCCTGCTCCTGCTGGGCGTGCTCGAGGAACTCCGCTTTCAGGGCGCCGTTGTTCGGGCCGCTGACGGTGAAGTAGTGGCGCTTGTAGCGCAGCACGCACACCAGTTCGGTGGCGAGGGCGCTGTTAAGCATCGCGATAACCGCTTCGCGGTCGGCCGCGTAACCGTCGGTGACGGCACCGTCATCGAGGTTGGCCGCGGCGCGGCGGATGGCCTCGACATCGAAGCCATGCGCCAGGGAGCTCATGTTCTGTTCCATGATGTTTCCTTAAAAAACCGGGTCAAGCCGCTCAGCGGGCGGCCGTACGCGCTGGAATCGGCGCGTTCTCGTTCGACAGCACGATCTCGACGCGGCGGTTCATCTGGCGATCGGCAGCCGTATCGTTGCCGGCAACCGGGTAGGCTTCGCCATAGGCCTTCATGGCGATGCGGTCACGTCCGACGCCCATGCCGCCCAGGGCGCCGGCGACGGCATTCGCGCGGCGCTGCGACAAGTCCTGGTTATAGCTCGAGCTGCCGGTGCTGTCGGTAAACCCTTCGACCAGCACAGTGCGCTCCGGGTTCTGCGCCATCACGTCGGCCAGCTTGCGCAGGGTCGACATTCCGTTCGGCGTCAGGTTCGCTTGACCGGTGGCAAACAGCACGTCGCCGATGGTCACGACCATGCCGCGTTCGGTTTTCTTCGCGTTCAGCTCGACCAGCAGGACTTCGAGCTTGGCGGTGCGCTCGGCCATCGCGCGGGTCTGCTCCTGGGCCATGGCGGCCTGCTGCTGGGACATCGCTGCCTGCTGCTGGGCGGCGGCGGCGGCGGCCTGGGCTTCGGCGGCCTGGCGTTTTGCACGATCGGCTTCCGCGGTGCGGGCTTCGAGCGAAATTTCGGTGCGCTGGCGCGATGCGTCGGCGATGTTCGCCTCGGCCGCTTTGGCGCGAGCGATTTCCTGGGCGGTGGCGATCTTCTGCTTGGCGATATAGGCCAGGCGGTCGATGTCTTCCAGGCTGTCCTTCTTGGCCGCGGCCACGTTGGCGGCGTTCAGGGCATCGCTGGCCTGCTTGAATTCCAGCGGCGCGTAGCTCGTCACCTGCGGGTTATTGCTGGCAACAACGAAATCGGCGCGGGCCTGGTCCAGCTGCGCGGTGGTGGTTGGCGTGCTGCTGCAGGCGGCCAGCAGGATGGCGCTGGCAAATACTGCGGGCTTGAAGAAACGTGGTGTCATGATGATCCCCTTCTCGCGGGGCGCCCGAGGGGCGCCGGCGCATGTGTGTGATTATTGCGAATTGGTGCGGTCGACTTCCTGGCGCAGCACGCGCAGGTCTTCATTCAGCGCGTTCGACGCGGCGGTGGCCTTGGCCGAATTGGCCTTGCTCTGCGCCAGCTGCGCATCTGCCTGGGCCTGCATCGCCAGTTCGCGTGCCAGCTTGTAGTCCTTGGCGGCGAGGGCTTCGTTGGCGCGCATCATCTTGGCGCGCGCTGCCGTGATCTCGGCCGGAGCCAGGTCGGCGGCGCCGGCCTGCACTGCATTGTCGACCGCATTACGCGACACCGCGACGTCGGCCGTGGCCGGGGCCTTCTGGCTGGCGCAGGCGCCCAGCGCCAGTACCGCGGCAATGGCCGCGGCGCGGCCCAGCTGGTGCATTGAACGATTCATGTCCATTTCTTTCTCCTGAGATGTAAGCAACTTGTTAACGTTATAAGCCCGTTATCGGCCGCGTTCGGTTCGGTGCCGCACATAGATTGCACATCGCGGGGGGCCAGGGGCTACTCATCCGGCGCACCGTGCGACACCGCACATTGATGACCACCTCGTTTGCGCTAAGCTTGGTCGCCAGACCGATACTCAAATTGAAGGATCGTCATGCCCGATACCACCTCCCAGCGCGACCCCGTCCAGAAGCATGGCGGCAAAAAGAAAAAGAAAATCCTGCTTGCCCTGCTGGCCACCCTGATCGCGATCCCGATCATCGCCATCATTTTCATCCTTACCTTCGACTGGAACAAGGCCAGGCCCTGGCTCAATGCGAAGGTGAGCGAAGCCATCGAGCGTCCCTTCGCGATCCGCGGCAACCTGGAGGTGGAATGGGAAGTGCCGGCCAAGCGCATGGCCAAATCCGACCGCCACCTGCGCGACTGGCTGCCCTGGCCGCACCTGATCGCCAACGACGTTCACGTCGGCAATCCTGCGAGCATGAAGCAAATGGACATGGCGCGCGTGAAGCAGTTCTCGTTCTCGCTCAATCCCCTCAAGCTGATGCACCACACCATCGGCATTCCCGTGCTGCGCTTCGATGCGCCTTATGTCGAACTGCAGCGCACCGACAGCACCCACTACAACTGGGTCTATAAAAAGAAGGACACCGCGTCGAAGTGGGAGCTCGACCTCGAGCGCATCGTGCTGACCGACGGCGTGGTGCGCGTCGTCGACGCAGTGACCAAGGCCTACGTCACGGCGAACGTGCGCACGCTGGGCAAGGACACGAAATACGGGATCGGCTTCAAGGTCACGGGCAGCTATAACGGCGTCCTGGTGACGGGTGGCGGCAAGGTGGGCCAGGTGCTCTCGCTGAAGGATCAAAACACGCCCTACCCGATCCAGGCCGACCTGCGCAGCGGCCCGAGCCGCATCGCGGTCGAAGGCACCGTCACCAGCCCGGCCAAACTCAAGGCCGTCGACCTGCAGCTGGAGCTGGCCGGACGCAGCATGGCGCGCCTGTACAACTTCACCGGCATCACGCTGCCGGAGACCCCCGCCTTCTCGACCTCGGGCCACCTGAAGGGTGAGCTCGACCGCGAACATGGCCGCTGGACCTACGACAACTTCAAGGGCAAGGTGGGCTCGAGCGATATCGGCGGCAAGCTGGTGTATGAAGGCGGCAAGCCGCGTCCCAAGTTGTCGGGCAATGTCTCGACGCGCAAACTGGTCTTCTCCGACCTGGCGCCCCTGATCGGCGGCGACTCGAACGCGAGCAAGAAGGCGCGCGGCGTCGAGACCGTGCAGCCGGGTGGCAAGGTGCTGCCGGTGGAGGAATTCCGCACCGAGCGCTGGAAGGCGATCGACGCCGACGTGCGCTACGCGGCCGGCCAGATCATCCGCGACAAAGCGCTTCCGATCAGCAAGCTGTCGACCCACCTGATCATGAAGGACGGCGTCATCACGCTCGCCCCACTCGACTTCGGCGTGGCCGGCGGCACGCTGCGCTCGACCATCCGGATGGACGGCAGCGGCGCCAAGGGCAACACGATCGCCGCCACGGCCAAGGTCAGCGCGCGCCACGTCCAGATCAGGCAGCTGTTCCCGACCATCGAGAAGATGCAGGCCACGGTCGGCCAGATCAACGGCGACGCCCAGCTCTCGGCCACCGGCACCTCGGTTGCGGCCCTGCTCGGCTCCTCGAACGGCGAAGTCAAGGCGCTGGTCAACGAGGGCACGATCAGCAAGATGCTGCTCGAACAGATGGGCCTGAACGTGGGCAACATCATCGTCACCAAGCTGTTCGGCGACAAGCAGGTGCAGATCAATTGCCTGGCCGCCGACTTCAATGTCAACAAGGGCGTCATGCAGTCGCAGGTCTTCGTGGTCGATACCGAGGAAGCCATCGTCGGCGTGAACGGCACCATCAATCTCGCGAACGAGCAAATGGACCTGACGATCAAGCCCGAGACGAAGGCCCTGCGCCTGTTCACGCTGCGCGCGCCGCTGTACGTGCGCGGCCCGTTCAGCAAACCCGATGTCTCGGTCGACAAGGGCGTGCTGGCCCTGAAAGCCGGCGGCGCCGCGGTGCTGGCGACGGTGGCGGCGCCGGTGGCTGCCCTGCTGCCGCTGATCAATACCGGTCCGGGCCAGGACAGCGATTGCGCCCGCCTGGTGGCGCTGGCCAAGGAACGCCCGACCGCGCCGCCGCCTGGCCAGGCAAAGAAACGCTGATGAGTAAAACTGCGTTTCTGTGTGTTGTCTAACAGACTCTTCACTACGTGGGCTTTACTCTGGAGCCAACGCTGAAACAGGAACACGGCCTCAAGGAAACCGCATGACGCATTCGAAACCGGCCCTGGCCTTGCTGGCGGCCCTGATGTTCGGGGGACCACTAGCCGGCTGCGGCAGCACCGCCGGCCTGCTGGCGACAAGCCCGAAGGTGGACGATTCCACCATCACGCTTGGCGTCACGGAGGCCATCAAACGGAGCACCGAACTCGTCACCGCGGACATTGATGTCGCTACCAGCGAAGGCATTGTCCAGCTGAGCGGCTATGTCAGCTCAGCGGAAAGCGTGGCAACCGCAGCGTCGGTTGCACGGACAGTAAAGGGCGTGAGATCGGTCAGGAATGACCTGCGCCTGAAGTAAAACCCACCCAAGGAGAACAGCATGAAAAATATCAAACATCTGGCAGTGAGCGCTACCCTGGCAACCCTGGCCCTGGGCCTGACCGGTTGCTCGAGCATGTCGCATCAGGACAAAGCCACCGCAGTCGGCGCAGGCGCCGGTGCAGTGATCGGCGGCGCCCTGACCGGCGGCAGCCCTGCAGGCGTGGTCGGCGGTGCAGCTGTCGGCGGCGTGGTCGGCAACCAGGCCGGCAAGACCAACTAAATTTTCACCTTGTAGTACCGCACGGCAAACACACACACACGAAACGCCCCGCTTGCGTCCTGCGCAAGCGGGGCGTGACGTTTGTGGGGCCGGATATTCGAGTTTGCGTGTGTTCGTTGAACGCGTGGGCGGGAAGACCCGC
Source organism: Massilia sp. FBCC-B171 (assembly GCF_059134155.1). NCBI lineage: Bacteria > Pseudomonadati > Pseudomonadota > Betaproteobacteria > Burkholderiales > Oxalobacteraceae > Massilia > Massilia sp. FBCC-B171. The sequence goes on from NZ_CP101443.1 coordinate 3,608,069, forward strand.
CCACCCTACACGAATGCGCTCGACAGGGCGCTCGCGCCGGCTTCCTTGACGATCTCGTAGCAGGTACACGAGGCCGCGGCCAGCCCTTCGGCATCGAGGATCTCGATATTGCCGCGGCTGTAGATGATCAACCCCTGCTGCTGCAGCGCGCTGGCTGCCTTGGTGACGCCGACGCGGCGCACGCCCAGGGCGTGGGCCAGGAATTCGTGGGTGAGGTGGAATTTATCGGACTGCAGGCGGTCGCGCGTGATCAGGAGCGAGCGCGCCAGGCGTGCTTCGAGCACGTGGAAGCGGCTGCAGACGGCGATCTGGATGGCCTGCGCCAGCAAGGTGTCGGTGTAGCGGTACAGGACCCGCTGCAGGGCGCCGTTGCGGGCGAATTCGGTGCGAAAGGCCGCGCTGTCCATGCGGCTGGCGCTGCCGGGACGCTGCACCACGGCGCGCACCTGGGCCGATTCGTGGCCGAGGGCGACGGTGGCGCCGAGCATGCCTTCGCGTCCCACCAGGCCGACCTCGAGCGTCATGCGCCCGCCGGCCACGCCCAGCAGCGAAATGAGGCAATCGTGTGGAAAATAGATATGCTTGATCGGCTTGCCAGCCTCGCCCAGCACCTCGCCGGCCTCGACGTGAACCTGGTCGAGCATGGGCAGCACCTGGGCAAGCTCCTGCGGCGGGAGCGCGGCCAGCAGCAAATTGGCGTTGTGCTCGGCGACGTCGGGAGAAGCAGCAAAGTTCATCGAACCCTCGCAGTAAAATAAGAAGCCCGTCGGGCCCGGCAGGTGCCGGGACGCGTGACGGATACATTTGCAAACAATTTCGATCAGGTTAAATGCTCTGATAGGGGGCGTATGTTCGGTGACGCACGGAATACCTTGTTGTTCCTAGGGACAATGTTTACATCGGCAGGCAGCATGCCCGCCGCCGCGGAAAGCGTACGCCGACCGCAACTATCGGAGAACAAGCCATGAACAACATCCCCACTCCACCGGCCCGCGCCCAGCACCATCCCCTGCTCCTGCTCGCGGCGCTTGCCGTCCTGCTGTTCTGCCTGGTGGGCACCGCGGCCATCATGGGCTGGATCCCTTCCTCGATCGGCGGCAATGCGAGCCGCCAGCTGAGCGATGCCGAGCGCGCCGCGCTGGCCTCGACCATGCCGCCGGCCAGCCAGGCCGTACCGCTCGCGCCTGCCGCCAGCATGGCGCAGCTGGCGCCGCAAGGCGGCGCGTATGCGCCTGCGCCTGCCGCCCCGGCCTACCCGTCGCAGCAGCTGGCACAGGGCTATGCCGAGGAGCGTGAACCCGCCCCGGCACCGCGCACGGTGGTGAAATCGAAGCCGGTGCAGGTGGCGGCGGCCGAACCGAAATGGTGCGGCAATTGCGGCAACGTCGAATCGGTGCGCGCCATCAAGCACCGCGCCCAGGGCAGCGGCCTGGGCGCCGCGGGCGGCGCCGTCATCGGCGGCCTGCTGGGCAACCAGGTCGGCGGCGGCAGCGGCCGCCAGATTGCCACCGTGGCCGGTGCGGTCGGCGGCGCCGTGGTGGGCAACCAGGTCGAAGGCAACATGAAGGCGACCACCAGCTATGAAATCCGGGTGCGCCTGGACGACGGCACCCTGCGCACCTTCCAGCAGACGAGCCAGCCGCAATGGCGCAACGGCGACCGCGTGCGCATCGTCAAGGGCCGCCTGCGCGCTGCCTGATGCCACGGGGCCGGCAGCGCCGGCCTTCTTCGCAGTCCCCTCAAGACCCGGCCGTCCCCCAGGACCGCCGGGTCTTGATATTTTCCTCAGTGCAATGTGCGCCACCGCACGGAAATACTGTTGAGCTAGAACGACAATGGATGAGCGCCACAGAAAGCGCTCGCACGCACCGGCGTGCAGCGGCAAACGCCGCTCATCCAACTTCGTAAAAGGGGAACACCATGAACAGCCTTGCATGGATCGGCATCATCGTCTGGGGTCTGGTCGTCACGGGTTTCGGGCTTGTTTCAGCCACGCCGCTCGAGCACCCGGGTGAACTGGCGGCGCACGACGTCTTCTTCCTCGTCAGCGGGGGCCTGCTCACCTGCCTGATCGGCATCGTCGGCCTGCTCGGTTTCATGGGCTGGATCCCGGGGCTCGGCAGCACGGGCTTGCGCAGCGAACAAAAATCTCGCGCATAATGTACGCCAGCGAACGGTTGTGCTGAGCTGAAGCACCGATACTGGATTCACGGCGCCACATGGCGCAAACCCAGTGAGGAGTCTCATCATGCTCTATACCATCGCTATTGTTCTGATTGTCTTGTGGCTGCTCGGCCTGGTTACCTCGTACACCATCGGCGGCTTCATCCACATCCTGCTCGTCGTTGCCGTCATCATGATCCTGGTGCGCCTGATCAGCGGCCGCGGCATATAGCAGATCGCATGCAATTTGAAACTGGTTGTACCAACCAGGCAGCACCCGCAGTAGCCTGACCAATCCGTTTCGCGGTCGTGCCCCCTGGGCGCGCCTACGAAACGGATTTTCTTTTTTTCTAGGAGATCCACTATGCGTACTAACTTCACCAAATCCGCTGTTGCAGCCACCATCCTCGCCCTGGGCGTTTCCGGCTGTGCCGACATGAGCGCCACCCAGCGCGGCACCGCCACCGGCGCTGGCGCCGGAGCGGCCCTCGGCGCGCTCATCGGCGGAACGACCAGCGGCGGCGGCGGGAGCCGCGCTGCAAAGGGCGCCGTCATTGGCGGCGCTGCCGGCGCCGTCATCGGCAACATCTGGTCGAAGCGCATGGAGCAGCAAAAGCAGGCCATGGAACAAGCCACGCGCGGCACCGGCGTGGAAGTATCCCAGACCGCGGACAACCGCCTGAAACTGGCCATCCCGAGCGACGTGTCGTTCGACACCGGCCGTTCGGACATCAAGCCGAACTTTGCGCCTGTGCTGCAGCGTTTCGCTACCACGCTCAACGAGAATCCGGCGACGAACGTCGTCATCATCGGCCACACCGACAACACCGGCAGCCCGAGCGTCAACCAGCCGCTGTCGGTCGACCGCGCAGCGCGCACCCGCGACTACCTGTCGGGCCGTGGCGTGAATCCGGCGCGCATCACGATCGAAGGCCATGGCGAGCGCGAGCCGGTTGCAGCCAATACCGACAACGCAGGGCGCGCACGCAACCGCCGCGTCGAGATCTATGTGGCCGAACCAGGCCGTGGTTGATTCAGTTGATTAAGTAATGAACCGATAGCCAGTCATAAGCTTGTCTTATGCCCGGCAGTCGGGAAAGCCGCCCCGTGCAAACCGGGCGGCTTTTTTCATGAGCACGCGCAAATGGCAGTCGGGCTTTGTTTTCGGCGCCGCAAGACAGGTGCGTCGCGGTGGCGGGATAGTGTTGCTTCATTTCGGCAACATTTCCTTTCGCCATCATGCCCGATACCTGCGCTCCCGATTCCGCCCTGTTCGATGCCGCCGGCGACGCCCCTGCCCTCTGGCGCCCGTCCGCCGTGGCCGCCTGGAGCCTGCTGTTCACGCCCGTGTTCGGCTCCTGGCTCTTGATGCACAACTGGACCGTGCTGGGCCAGGCCAGGGCCGCGCGCAGCGCCCGGCGCTGGCTGCTGGCCAGCCTGGCGGTGCTGGTGGTGGAAGTGCTGGCCGTGGCGGTCACGGAACGCGTCCGGGGCACCACGCCGCTGGCGCAATTGATCGCCCTGGCCTGGCTGGGGCTGTGGCTGCTGGCGGCGGCGGCGCCGCAATGGCGCCTGGTGCGGCGCCGCTTCGGGCGGCGTTATGCGCGGCGGGGCTGGAATGGGGCGCTGGGCATGGCGGCCGTCGGCGGCCTCGCGTGCTGGACGGCCGGGTTCATGCTGACGAGTTTGATGTTGGCGTTTACTTGAAAACTCCCTTGCGGCGCTGGCATTTCCTTCGCCCATGAAGTCGCCGTAACCCCCTCCCGTCCCCGCCTTACCACACCGCTGCGCCATCTCCCTGCTGTGTACGCTGCCGTACCAATCCTGGCGGCCCCAGCGCGTACACTGTCGTCTACAGGGAAACGGAAATTGTATGCTTGACATTCTTGAACGCATCGACCCGCACAGCGACCGCATCGACTTGCTGATCGAGCTGGTCGATTGCTTGCGGCCGCGGCGGCGTCATCGCGACTATGCGCGCGCGGCCGTGCGCACGCTCACACAGCTGCTGCGCGGTAATCCCGCGCAGGCCTGGGCGCTGCGCAGCTATATCGTGACCCTGCTCGAAAAACGCCGCCACACCAGCCTCTACAGCGACATCGGCATCCTCTCGAACGACGGCTTCTTCACCGAACTCAAGCGCCGGATCGCCTGGCGCCTGCTGCCGCCCGCGCTCGACGACCTGTATCTGTCGGACGCGCTCGACCAGGTGCTGTATGCCGAAGAAGACCACCGCTGGATCCGCTCGGTGCCCGACGCCGACTGGCTGGCCCTGTTCGACGTCGTCGCCGACGCACCGCTGCCGCCCGACGCCGCGCCGGGCCGCGCGCGCCTGGTCACGACCATGGGCATGCTGGACGCCATCCGCACCCTGTCCTGCCGCATCTGCGCGCTGGGGCTGGAACCGCGCCTGGTGCACAGCTACAGCGAGATCGAGGATTTCGACTCGCCCTTCCTGATGCAGAATATCGAGGTCAACCAGTACCTCGACGAATACGGGCGCTTCCTGGAAGGCGGCATTGCCCATCCGGGCGACCCGCGCCACCTCCTGGTCATGCTTGACCAGTGCGACGAGGTGGTGGCCAAGATCCGCCGCAATTCGCTGTCCTTCGGCACCAGCGTGGCGCTGACCTATGTCCTGGTCGCCATCACGCAGAGCATCGAACGGCTGCACAAACTGCTGTTCCTGGTCGACGTCAGCGAGTCTGCGATCGAAGAAGCACCCGGCTTGCTGAGCGCCCCGCAGGACGCGCCCGAGGCCTTCGAGGGCGCGCCCTCCGAAAGCCGCGCGATGGTGGCCACGCCCCGCCAAGCCCAGGAGCGGCCGCCCAGCGCCCAGCGGGCGGCGGCACTGGCCCTGGCCCAGGAACTGGTCGAAGCCCACAACACCAAATACCAGGTGCGCGGCCTGTTTCGCGACAATATCCACCTGCTGGCGCGCAACGTCACCGAAAACGCCAGCCGCACCGGCGAGCATTACATCGCGGAGAGCCGCGCCCAGCTGCGCAGCATGTTCAAGGCGGCGGCCGGCGCCGGCTTCATCGTCGGCTTCATGGCGATGTTCAAGATTTTGCTGGGCTACCTGCGCGCCGCGCCCCTGGTCGAAGCCTTCCTGTTCAGCATGAACTATTCGTTAGGCTTCATGCTCGTGCACATGCTGCGCTGGACGATCGCGACCAAGCAGCCGGCCATGACGGCCCAGCGCATCGCCGCCGGCCTGCACAGCCCGGACGGACGCAGCATCGATTTCGACCGCATGGCCGAGCTCGTCAACAAGGTGTTCCGCACCCAGATCGTGGCCGTGCTCGGCAATGTGCTGCTCGCCTTCCCGACGGCGCTGCTGATTGCGATTGCCTACCAGCAGATGATGGGCAATCACCTGGTGTCGCCCGACAAGGCGCTGCACCTGCTGCACGACATCGATCCCTTCGGCACGCCGGCCCTGCTCTACGCGGCCATTGCCGGGGTCTGGCTGTTCGTGGCCGGGCTCATCTCAGGCTATTATGACAACAAGGCGCTCTACACGCGCATGGGGCAGCGGGTGCGCCAGCTGCGCTGGCTGGGAACTCTGCTCGGGATCGAGCGGCGCGACCGCCTGTCGCGCTATGTCGAAAACAATCTCGGTGGCCTGATGGGTAATTTCTTCTTCGGCATCCTGCTCGGCACCACCGGCACGGTCGGCTTCCTGCTCGGGCTGCCGCTCGACATCCGCCACGTGACCTTCTCGACGGCCAACTTCGCCACCGCCCTGGTCGGCCTCGACTACCAGATGAGCTTGCCGATGGTGGCGAATGCCGCGGCGGGGGTGGCGCTGATCGGCGCGGTCAACCTCCTGGTGAGCTTCAGCCTGGCCCTGTGGGTGGCACTGCGCGCCCGCAAGATCCAGTTCAACCGCAGCATCCTGCTGCTGCACGCACTCGGCCGGCGCTTCCTGTACGCGCCGATCGACTTCTTCATCGGGCCCCGGGATGTCGATAGCATCGACATCCCGGTCTCCACAAGGGAAAACAAATGAACAAGCAACCCGTCAAATGGTGGATCGCCGCCCTCGTGCTGGTCGGCGCGATGGCGTCCTGCCGCACCCTGCCCGACGCCGACACGCTGCCCGACACTGCGCGCAAGACCAATCCGACGATCGAGCACGCGCGCGGCCCCATGTCGAAGGGCCAGACCTCGGCGCTGCTGCAGCGGCGCTGGGCGAGCGCCACCACCGACCTGAAACAGCTGGCGGTGCTCGAAGAACAGGCCACCGGCCTGCCCCTGATCGCGGGCAACCAGGTGCAGCTCCTGTTCGACGGCCCGGCCACGATGCGCGAGATGATGGCCGCCGTGCGGGGCGCCACCGCCACGATCAACCTGGAAACCTATATCTTCGACCAGGACCCGATCGGCCTGCAGTTCGCCGAACTGCTGATGGAAAAGCGGCGCCAGGGCGTGGTCGTCAACGTCATGTACGACAGCGTCGGCACCTTCGGCACGCCCCAGGAGTTCTTCGACCGCATGAAGGCGGCCGGCATCAGCATGGTGGCCTTCAACCCGGTCAACCCGGCCAAGGCCAAGGGCGACTGGTCGATCAACAACCGCGACCACCGCAAGCTGATGGTGGTCGACGGCAAGGTTGCCTTCACCGGCGGCATCAACATCAGCAGCGACTATGCCAACAGCTCGCTGTTCCGCTCGCGCAAGAAGCCGGGCAATGTCGACAAGAACAAGATCGGCTGGCGCGACACCCACGTGAAAATCGAAGGCCCGGCCGTGGCCACGCTGCAGTGGGCCTTCATCAACGCCTGGGTGCGCCAGGAAGGCGGCGAACTGATCACCAGCGACTACTTCCCGCGCCTGGCCCCGGCCGGCGGCAAGTTCGTGCGCGTGCTCGCCACCGAGCCCGAAGGTCACTCGGAAATCTACAAGTCGCTGATGGTGGCGATCAACGAAGCCAAGAAATCGGTCCACATCACCTCGGCCTATTTCGTGCCCGACCAGCAGATCGTGGACGCCATGATCGCCGCTGCAAAACGCGGCGTCGACGTGAAACTGGTGCTGCCCGGCGTGTCCGACCACGGCCTGGTCATGTACGCGGGCCAGGCGTTCTACGACCAATTGCTGGCTGGCGGCGTGAAGATCTTCCAGTTGCAGGTGGCGGTGCTGCATGCCAAGACCGCGGTGATCGACGAAGCCTGGTCGACGATCGGCTCGGCGAATATCGACCGCCGCAGCTTCATCCACAATTACGAATTGAACGTGGTGATCATCGATCCGTCCTTCGGGCGCGAGATGGAAAGCGCCTTCAACGAAGATTTGCGCGATTCGAAACAGGTGACCCTCGAGCAATGGCGCAACCGCCCCTGGGCCGACCGGGTCAAGGAGTGGGCATCGCGTTTGACCGAGTACTGGATCTGACGTAAAAGAAGGCCGGCTTCTCGCCGGCCTTCCTGTTTCTGCTACCGGGATTTACAAGCCGGCGGCCATCATCCCCTCAGCGGCCGGCGCCCATACGTTTCCGCTGCGCAGGAATTTTTCCGTGAGAATGACGCGGAAGGTATTCGTCAGCGCATCCCAGCCATAGCGGTCGATCTCGACCCGCTCGTGCTCGATGCGCAGCAGGTTGAAGGAGTTGACTTCTCCCCTGCCCCGGGTCGAGGTTGCCGTGCCGGCCTGCACCACCAGCGCGGCATAGGCGTCGATCTGGTAGCGCGAAGCCGTGCTGGCCGCATGGCTGACGTGCATGTGCCCGGCCAGCAGCACGTCGACGCCGCATTCGGCGAAGGTCTCCATCGCCATCTCCGCGCGGTCGACCAGGTCTTTTTCCTCGAACGTGGTCGGCAGGTCGAACGGATGATGGGTGACGACGATGCGGGTGATGTGCGGGGCCAGGCCCGCGAGCTGGGTGCGGATGCCCGCCACCTGCTCCTTGTTCAGGCGCCCGTCCTTGATCGTCAGCGAGCGCGCCGTGTTCACGCCCACGACCGCGATTTCATCGTCCGTGAAAATCGGGTCGAGGTCGTCGGTGATGTAGCGCTTGAAGCGGTCGAGTGGCTTCACGAAGCGGCGGAACACGTTATACAGGGAAATGTCATGATTGCCCGGCACCACGATCTGTGGCCCCGGCAAGGTGTCGAGGAAGGCGCGCGCCTCTTCGAACTGCTCGGTGCGGGCGCGCTGGGTCAGGTCGCCCGACACCACCACGACGTTCGGCGCGATCGAATGGATCAGGTCGCGCAGCGGACCCAGCAGGGTTTGGTCGACACGTCCGAAATGCAGGTCGGACAGGTGGATGATTGTTCGCATCAGGATTCCTCGGTCATCAGTATTCGGTTTGTCGGGCACGGCCCGCCTGGCGCTGGCGCAGCGTGGCCACGCCAGTGACGCAGATCGCCAGCCAGGCACAGCCCTCGAGCATGCCGGCCAGTACGTCCGACAGATAATGGGCGCCCAGGTAGAGGCGCGAGCCGGCCACCAGCAGGACCATGGCGCAAGCGGCGATGACGATGGCGGCGCGCGCCTGCCAGCTGCGCGCACGCCGCGCCAGGTAGCAGGCCAGCACGCCGTACAGCAAGGTCGCGGCGACCGTATGGCCGCTCGGGAAGCTGTAGGTGGAGAGCGTCAGGATCGGCTCGTCGAAATGCGGGCGCGCGCGCTCGAAGGTGTGCTTCATCGCCACGTTCAGCAGCATGCCACCCGGCACTGCCGCGATCAGGGTCAGCATCCAGTGGCGGGCATCGCGCCGCACCAGCCACCAGCCGGCCAGCGCCGTCAGGCTCAAGACGCCGGGCGTGCTGTGCAGGTGCGTCACACCGAGCAGGAAATTGCGCACTAGCGCGCTGTCGTGGGCGTGCGCATGCAGCCAGGCGGCCAGGCGAAGGTCGAGCTCGGTGATCGGCGCACCATCGACGACCGCCCCGGCGATGCGCGCGAAGCCGGCCATCGCCAGCAGCAGCGCCAGCACGCCCAGCGTCAGGTGCAGGCCGAACTCCTCCTGCGGCGAAAAGCGCGCTGCGGCGAAGCGGTGCAGGCGGGTGGTCAAGGACTTGTTCATCAAACGTGGACCATGGCAAAAAAACTACAGTTGAAATTTTTTACTGGTGTTATGTACAGTAACTGTGGATTTATACAGTGGTTATGCTATCCTGTTTTCACTGACCAACATAAATCAAACAAGGGAAACGTCAATGACCACTCTGAACAACTCTTTCGGCCTGGAATACGCTCCTGCACCTTTTCTTATGCGCATCGGACGCCGCGAAATCCTGATCACCCGTGACTTCCGCAAACGCTTCTACCCGATCAACCCGATCATGGAATGCGATACCGGCATCGAGGCTGGCCACGTCGAAGTCTTACTTTTCGGCCGCTGGTTGTTGATCCTGTCGAAAGCACACTGAGCTTTGGCATCAGCGGGCATGCGCTGGCACAACGCCAGTATCGCCCGGCTGGCGGCTTATCGCCAACGCGCACGCTCCAGGCGCCACGGTTGAAAATCGCATAACCATAGCTGAAATCATTCGTTTTCTTCGGATGAGCGGAGCAATACCCTAGTGGTAACCCTGTTCTAACTCATCCGAAAGAAACGTATGTTCAAGAAACTTGCTCAATCGCTGGTAGCCGTTGCGCTGCTGGCCCAGTCCGCCGCATTTGCGGCCGACGTCACGCTGCTCAATGTCTCATACGACCCGACGCGCGAGCTGTACCAGGATTTCGACAAGGCCTTCGCCAAGCACTGGAAGGCCAAGACGGGCGACGACGTCACCGTGCGTCAATCTCACGGCGGCTCGGGCAAGCAGGCGCGCGCGGTGATCGACGGCTTGACGGCTGACGTTGTCACCTTGGCACTGGCTTACGACATCGATGCTATCAGCGAACGCGGCCTTATCGCGCACAACTGGCAGGATCGCCTGAAGAACCGCAGCGCGCCTTACACCTCGACCATCGTGTTCCTGGTGCGTAAAGGCAATCCGAAAGGCATCAAGGACTGGGGCGACCTGGTCAAGCCGGGCGTTTCGGTGATCACCCCGAACCCGAAAACCTCGGGCGGCGCACGCTGGAACCACCTGGCAGCCTGGGGCTATGCCCTGCGCCAGCCGGGCGGCAGCGAAGCGACGGCACGCGAATTCATCAACAAGCTGTATAAAAACGTGCCGGTGCTCGACTCGGGCGCGCGCGGCGCCACCACGACCTTCGTCGAACGCGGCATCGGCGACGTGCTGCTGGCCTGGGAAAACGAAGCACTGCTGGCCCTGCGCGAACTGGGCCCGGGCAAGTTCGAGATCGTCGCGCCGTCGGTGAGCATCCTGGCCGAGCCGCCGGTGGCCGTGGTCGACAAGGTGGCCGACAAGCGCGGCACCCGTCCGGTAGCCCAGGCTTACCTGGAATACCTGTACAGCGACGAAGGCCAGGACATCATCGCCAAGAACTACTACCGTCCATCGGTCGAGAAGTTTTCGCGCAAGTACGCCTCGCAATTCCCGAACATCAAACTGTTCACCCTCGACCAGGTGGCCGGCAACTGGACCACTGCCCAGAAAGCCCACTTTGCCGATGGCGGCGTGTTCGACCAGGTGTACAACCCAAGCAAAAAATGACTTGAAATCGGCGCCATGGCCACGACTGTAGTTCATTCGATCGATGCAATTCGATCAGCTGGACTTACAGCGCGTGGCCTGCTCCCTGTACGCCCCGAGCGCGAACAGGGAGCGGTCCTTCCCGAACCTGCCCGTGGAAAGGAAGCCTCATGTCAGCCAAGCTTCGCAACATCAATGAACAGGTAATCGTCATCACCGGTGCCAGCAGCGGCATCGGCTTGACCACCGCCCGCATGGCCGCCGAACAGGGCGCCAAACTCGTCCTCGCCGCGCGCAATGGCGAGGCTCTCGACCAGCTTGCCAGCGAACTGCGGCGCCAGGGTTGCCAGGTGGCGACCGTCGTTGCCGACGTCGGCAACGCGCAAGACGTCGAGCGCATCGGCCAGACCGCCCTCGAGCGCTACGGCCGCATCGATACCTGGGTCAACAATGCCGGCGTCGGCACTTTCGGACGCCTCGAAGACGTGCCGCTGGAAGACCACCAGCGCCTGTTCCAGACCAATTTTTGGGGCGTGGTAAATGGCTCGCTGGAGGCGGTAAAGCGCATGAAACAGCGCGGCGGCGGCGCCCTCATCAATGTCGGCAGCGAAGTCTCGGATGCCCCGATTCCCCTGCAAGGCATGTATTCGGCCTCGAAGCACGCCGTGAAAGCGTTTACGGAATCGCTGCGCATGGAATTGCAGAAAGAAGAGGCGCCGATTTCGGTCACCCTGATCAAGCCGGCCGCGATCGATACCATGTTCGCCGTGCACGCCAAGAACTACATGGAGAAGGAAGCGGCCTTGCCGGCGCCGGTCTACGCGCCCGACATCGTGGCCAAGGCCATCCTGCATTGCGCACGCCATCCGAAGCGCGAAGTGTACGTCGGCGGCGCGTCGAAACTAGTCTCCGCCGGCCACGCCCACATGCCGCGCCTGCTCGACCGCTATGTGCGCGCCACCATGTTCAGCCAGCAAAAATCGAAATTCGACAAGATGCCCGGCCGTCCCGACGCCCTGCACGCGCCGGATCCGTCCAACGCCCTGCGCGAGCGCCAGGGCGTGACCGAGCGCAGCGTCAAGGAAACCTCGGCCTACACCACCCTCAGCCTGAACGCCAAGCCGCTGTGGACCGCCCTGCTCGGCGGCGGCGCCCTGTTCGCGGCCTGGAAACTGGCCCGGCCGCAGATGGCACGCCGGCGCCTCGGCCACCTGTAAGCCAGAGGGAGGGACGAAAAAAGGGCGCGCAAGAGTTGCGCGCCTTTTTACTGGCCGTCACCGGCTCCGGTAAACGCGCCCTTCAAGCGGCGCGCACCACCCTTATTTCTTGTCGTCGGCGCCGATCGGCGGCCGGCTGGCCAGGAAGTCGGTGTCTTCTTCCGTCAGCGGCAGGTCGGGAATCGATTCGATGCGGTCGGTGTCGATGTCGGCGCCATCCTTGACCACCGTATCGCGGCCCGCGGAGGCGCGCTCGCCGGTGCCGCCTACGTCGCTGTCGCTGGAAAAATTGGCATCGCCGACGTCAGGTCCGGCGGTGTCGCCGGCGTGGCTCATTTCCATGTCGGATGTCGTGCCTTCGTCCAGGTGCAGCACCTGGTCGTCGTCGAGGTTGGTCGAGAAGCCCGGGCCGCCGACCACGTCGCTGCCGGTGTCGGACGTGTCGCTCGGACCCAGCGAATCGATGCCATGGCCCTTGCCAAGGCTGCGGTCTGGACTTTCCGGAAAGTTGTCCGGATCAAGGGTGCTAATACCAGTCATGATGCCTCCGTGAAGATGGTTGTCGGATAGTTCAGAGATAGTGTCAGGCTACAGGCAATTGCCCGCGCGCGTCGCAGCGCAGGCCCGGCGTCGCGACGCATCAAAACGCGTGGCGCATGCCGATGTTAATGGCCGAATTGCCGCTGCCGCGCTCGCTGGCGTTGCCGACCGTATAACGGGCGCCGTTGCGGTTCTTGATGTGCGAATAGGCGGCATAGAAATCGGTGCGGCGCGAGATCGCATGGCTGGCGCCCAAGGCCACCTGGTTGGCGTCCTGGTTGGCCAGGTCGCGGTCGTCCTTGCAGATATAGGAAGCAAGCAGGGTCGTGCCCTGGCCGAGGGGGACCGCCAGGCCGAACAGGCCGTCGCGGCTGTTGCTCGATGCGGTGCGCGCCAGTCCCGCCGCGGCATACGGATTGTCGGGATTGAACAGGGGCGAGCCGCCCCAGCCACGGCTCAGGCTGTAAGCGGCGTAGGCCGTGCCCCAACCCAGGCGCAGGTTCGCTGCCAGGATGGAATTGCGCGCCACGGTGTCGTTGCTGGTCTTGCTGTTGAGCTGGACACGCACGGCGTTCTGGTTCTGGTGGGCGGCGCGCACCGTCAGCGGCCCCGCCTCGATGCCGACCGTCATGCCCCAGGCGCGGCCTGCCGGCGAGGTGTCGACTTTTTCCTTGAACGAATACGAGGCGCCGGCCGACACGCCGCGCCTGAGTGCGCCGTAATACTGGACGCTGTTGTCGGCGCGGCGTCCGCCGCCGATCAGGTTGCTTGCACTGCCCGCCATGCCGCCCTTGAACGGGTCGCCGACATCGGTCAGTGCCAGGTATTGGAGGTTGTACTGGCGTCCAACGGTCACGGCGCCGTATTCGCCGGCCAGGCCGACATAGGCCTGGCGCCCGAACACGCGATCGTCCGGGGCGCTGCGGCCGGTATCGAGCCGCACGCCGCTCTCGAGCGCGAAGATGGCTTCCACATTGCCGATCGGCTCGCGGCCCTGGATGCCGACATACGATTCGGATGCCAGTCCGCTGCCGACCTGGGTGGCACAGGTACCGGCGCAACCTTTCTGGCCAACGACGCCGGCGTCGATCACGCCATACGTCGTGACGCCGCCCTGCGCACAGGCAACCGCGGCACTTCCTCCCAGCACTGCAAATGTGACTAACGACTTAAGCATCGGCGTATCCTCTCTACGCCTCTACATTACCCCGCCCAGACAGCTTCATCTGTCGAATGTCGCACATACCGCTGACTAGTTAGGCTCGTCTTTATGTAGGCAAATTCTGACGTTTCGAAAAAGTAACCTTATGCTGCCAGCGCAACTGTGTTCTTGCCGCCACGTTTCGCGGCGTACATGGCGCAATCGGCGCGGGCCAGCCAGGTGTCCAGATCGTGCGCATCGCCCGGCAGGTGCAGTGCCACGCCGATGCTGGCGCCGACGCTCACGGTGGCGCGCTTGAGGGTGTAGGGACTGCGCAGCGCTCCCAGCAGATTGTCGGCTTTCTCATAGGCGTCATCGGCATCGCCCAGGCTCTCGAGCACCACCACGAATTCGTCGCCGGCCAGGCGAGCGACCAGGTCGGTCTTGCGCACGGCGTCGAGCAGCCGGGCGCCGAACTGGCGCAGCAGCTCGTCGCCTTCCTCGTGGCCATGGGTATCGTTGACGCTTTTGAAGCCGTCCATGTCGAGGAACAGCAAGGCGCAGGGCTTGTGGGCGCGCGCGGCGCGGTGCATGGCGTCGGGCAAGGTCTGCATCAGGGCGCGCCGGTTCGGCAGTCCCGTCAGGGCGTCGTGCAGCAGCAAGGCCTGCAGTTCGGCGGTGCGCGCGGCGACCGTGCTCTCTAACTGGTGGTTCATCGTCTCGAGCGCGCTGCGGTGTTCTTCCTCGCTGCGCACCAGTTCGCGCATCGCGCGCGACAATACCTGTGCCTCATGGAAGCCGTCGACCACCGGAATGTCGGCGGCCCGCCCGCCGCGGCGCGTGGTTTCGACCGCCTGCTCGATCGCGCCGCCGAGCGCATCCATCGGCCGCGTCAGGCGGCGCGCCAGCAAGGCTGCGCAGCCGGCCAGCACGATCGCCATCAGCACGCTCAGCCAGATCATGCGCCGCTCCAGCACGCGCGCCCCGGCCAGCGCCGCATCCTCGGTGTGGCGCACCAGCACCGCCCAGCGCAGCGTCGACGGATCGCCGTCGGTACCGGTGCGGCTGTAGCCGGTCAGGTAGACCTTGCCGTCCGCTGCCTCCTCGCGCAGCGAACCGGTACCCCCTGCCAGGGCCAGGCGCAGGCTCGGGCTATCGATCTTCTTCTCGACCAGCTCCTCCGGTCCCAGTAGCACGGTGCCGTCGGCGCGCACCACCAGCACCTCGGCGCCGTATTCGCGCAAGGCGGGCGTGAGCAGCTGGCGCGCGCGGTTGCGCACCCATTGCCAGCTCATGTGCACCCCCACCACGCCATGCACGGCGCCGTCGTCGCCGGCCAGCGGCGCCGACATGTCGATGAAGCGCCACGGATCGCTCGCTTTCGGCAGCAGCTTGTTCAGCAGCAGGGCCGGGTGGTAATCGGTCGCGTGCGCGCCCTTCAGGCCGGTCTGGAACCAGGGCCGGGCATCGACCTGCGCGCCTTCGAGCATTTGCCCGGTGGCCACCCTCACCTTGCCTCGCGCATCGGCCACGCCGATCCAGGCGTAGTCGGCCACCGCGCGCTGGAGCGATTCGAGCACGCGGCGGGTTTCCTCGGGTTTTTCGTAAGAGCGAACCTGGGGCAATTCGGACAGCAGCTTGACCGTCACGATCGCGTTGCTCGTCACCCGGTTGAGCGCATCGCGCATTTGCCAGGACAGCTGCTGCAGGCGCAGCTGCGCTTCCGTGCGTGCCTGCTTGTGCGCGAAATGGCTGACCAGGGCAAGGTGCAGCAAGACCGTCAGGGTGACGGCGATGCTGACGGTCAGCATGGTAATGGTCGCCAGGCGCAGGGGACGTCGCGTCGCCTCGGGGGCGCGAACCGGGTTCTTCATGCGGTGAATTCGTCGAAAGAATCGGACATGATAGCCATGAGCACTTGTCCGAACAATAAAATTGTGCCCGAAGGCACTAATTGTCTACGAATTCGACGAAAGCGCATTGAGGATGCCAGCAAAGCAACAATGGGTGTCGCGCGCGGCGAAGCGATGTCACAAATAGCGAAGCAAGGCGGCTCAACGCGGGTAAGTAAACCCGGTGCGGATATCCATCGGCGCCAGCCGTTTTCCCTCGCGCACCATCAGCTTCTGGGGCGGCTCCTCGCCGGCGAGCGCGCGTGAGAAGACGGCCAGCCCCTCGCCCTGGCGCAGCAGCTCGTCGCAGCGTTCGTACACATTCGGGCAACCGGTTTCCTTCAGCAGCGCCTGCACGACTGCCACCTTCCACAGCTCGACGCCGGCCGCGTTGAACTGGCAGACCAGGTAGCCTTCCCGGCCGCCGTAGCTGTGCACCAGCAGGCCCGGCAAGCCGTCCTTTTCGCCGTCGACCAGCTGGAACAGTTCCTGCGGATCGGCAGTGACCCAGGGGCCGGTCCGGCGCTGCAGGGCGGCCTGGACGCGGCGCTTGATCAGCGCGTGGTCGATCGGTTCGTCTTCGCGCAGGGTCCAGACGCGGGCGGCGATCTGGGATTTGGCGTTGTAGGCGGCGCGGGCGAGGAACTGGCGGGAAGAAGACTGGATCGTGGCGGTGGCGCCGGGTTTCTTCAGCTCTTGCGGTTTGCCGTCGATGCGTTCGATGGCGGAGAGGTAGATCCAGGGGTCGCCGGCGAGGATGGACTTTTCTTTGCCTTGTTTGATGGTGATGATGAGCATGTTTGGCTTTCGGTTTTCTGGGCTGGATAATACAGCAGGCCGCTACTGCCTGATCAGAGGTAGAACGCGCGCCTGCGGCGGCGCGGGGCTGCCCGCTGCGCGGGCAGCAGATGGGCGATTCGGAGAGGGCTGGGCAAGTATGCCCAGCCCTTCGATTCTCACACGGGGAGCGCGCAGGCGCTCCCCTCGCTTCCGACAGGCAACAAAAAACCGCCCAAGGGGCGGTTTCTTTGTTTCCTGGCGGAAGCGGTGAGATTCGAACTCACGAACGGGTTCCCCCGTCGGCAGTTTTCAAGACTGCTGCCTTCAACCACTCGGCCACGCTTCCTGAAGTCCGGCATTATACATAAATCATTCTATGGAGGGCAGGCAATCGCCCCCTACTCCACCAGCAGCCAGTTGTCGCGCAGCCCCTGTTCGAACCTCGCCGCCGGCAGCGGCGCCGCGTACAGGTAACCCTGCACCTCGTCGCAGCCCGACTCGCGCAGGAATGCGAGCTGTTCCAGCGTCTCGACGCCCTCGGCGATCACGCGGTGCCCAAGCTGGCGGCCGATGCTGATGATGGTGCTGGCAATCGCGCAGTCGCTGGCGTCCAGCGGAATGCCGGTCGTGAACGAGCGGTCGATTTTCAGGGTGTGGATCGGGAAGCGCTTCAGGTAGGAGAGGCTCGAGTAACCCGTGCCGAAGTCGTCCAGCGAGAGCGCGACGCCCAGCGCATTGATGCGGTCCATGATGCCGATCACGCGGTCGATGTCGTGCATCAGCGTGCTCTCGGTGATTTCCAGCTCGAGCCAGCAGGCGTCCAGTTCGTAGCGCGCCAGGGTGGCGGCCACGCGGGTCGGCAGCGACTCGGTGAATTCGCGTGCCGAGACGTTCACGGCCAGGCGGAACGGGCGCAAGCCGGCGCGCTGCCAGACCGCGGCCTGGGCGCAGGCCTGCTCCAGCACCCATTCGCCGACCTGCACGATCAGGCCCGTCGTTTCGGCCAGCGGGATGAATTCGATCGGCGGCACCAGGCCGCGCTCCGGATGGTTCCAGCGTACCAGCGCTTCGGCGCCGATCAGGCGGTCGCTGCCGATCTCGAACTTCGGCTGGTAGTACAGCAGCAGTTCGCCGTGGCCGAGCGCGTGGCGCAGGCCGGATTCGATGCGCATGCGCTCGTGCATGCCCTGGTTCATGTCGAAGCTGTAGAAGGCGACGCTGTGGTCCGGGTTGGCATGGCCTTGCTTGGCGCGCGCCATGGCGATGTCGGCGTTGCGCAGCAGCGTGTCGGCTTCCATTCCATCCTGCGGGAAGACGCTGATGCCGACGCTGGCGCCCACGCGCAGGTCGTGGCCTTCGATCAGGAAGGGGGCGTCGAGCGCGCACTGCAGCTTCTGGGCCACGGTGGTGGCCTCGAAGTGCTGGCGGATGTCGAACAGGCCGACCGCGAATTCGTCGCCGGCCAGGTGGCCCACCACGTCCTCTTCGCGCAGGGTGGCGCGAAAGCGCGCCGCGACCTGGCGCAGCAGTTCGTCGCCGATGCGCCGTCCCAGGGTGTCGTTGACCATCTTGAAGCGGTTCAGGTCGATGAACAGCACGCAGCCGGTGGCGACGTTCCTCTGCGCGACCATCAGCGCCTGGTCGACCAGGCGCGCGAACAGGGTGCGGTTCGGCAGGCTGGTCAGCTCGTTGTAATAGGCCAGGTGGTGCAGCCGCTCCTCGGCCTGTTTGCGCTCGGTGATGTCGGTCAGGTAGGCGATCAGGCCGACCGGGCGTTCTTCCAGGTCGCGCAGCGGCGTGAGCGACAGGCTGGCCCAGAAGACCTCGCCCGATTTCTTCCGGCGCTGCACTTCCATCATGCGCCCGCCGCCTGCGGCAAAGCCGTCCGGCAGGCTCTCGTCCTCGTCGACATACAGGAACAGGATGCTCTGTCCCACTGCCTCGAGCGACGAATAGCCGAACAGGCGTTCGGCGCCGCCGTTCCAGCTGGTGATGTAGCCCATCAGGTCGAGCGTAAGCACCGACTCGTGGATCTGGTCGAGGATTTGCGACTGCTGCGCCAGTTGCGCTTCGATGCCGGCATAGGCGTGGGTCGCGCGGCGCGCCAGCGAGTGCACCTGCAGCAGCGTGCCGGTCAGCGTGGCGAGACCGGCCAGCTTGCGCCGGTCTTCGTCGTCATAGCCGCCGCGCCCGCTGACCTCATAGCAGCCATGGTAGGCGCCGTCGGTATGGATCTCCTGCACCAGCATGCCCGGCGGCGCGGCGCAGGGTTCGGCGCCGTTCGGCGCCAGCGGGTCGACCGGCACATAGCGCCCTTCAGGGCAGGCCAGCAAGGCGCGCGCGATGCGGCCCAGTTCCGCCGCCAGCGCGTCGCCGCGCAGGCGCATGACGGCCTGGCTCAGCGCGGCGCTGCAGGCGACGAAATCGTGGGTAGGCAAGGCCAGCACGTCAGACATTGCGGCCCACCTGGATTGCCCAGTGATGCGCGTGCAGCTGGCTGTCCCACCAGGTGGCGGCGTCGACCTGGGCGCGTATCAGGGCCGCGGCGTCGGGGCCGCGCTCGGTCAGCAGCAGGCGCTGGCCCAGCACGCCTTCGCGCGCCAGCAAGGCGCCCGTCACCGCGTCGGGCAGCTGCAGGTTGGCCAGGATCTCGCGCATCGGCATGCCGAGCAGGCGGTCGAGCAGGGAAAAGGCGCCGGTCATGAAGGCCAGGTCCTGCGCATCGCGCTCGCCGCCCTCGCGCTTGCACAGCATCTCGAGCTGGCCGGCGCGCAGGGCCGCCAGCGGCAGCAGCAGGTTCGGCAGGCCGTCGGCGCTGCTCCTCGCATACAGCAGCAGCTGCAGCCAGCGCTGCAGCTGGCGCCGGCCAAGGACCGCAATTGCCTGGGCATAGCCGGTGATCGTGGTGTTGACGGCAAACGCGGCCGAATTGACCAGCTTGAGCAAGTGGTAGGACAGCGCCGGATCCTGCTTGAGCAGGAGTTCGATTTCGCGCGAATCGGCGTCGGTGGCGAGCAGGGCCAGGAGGCCCAGGATGCGGCGGCGCGAAGTGCCGTCCTGTGCATGCTGGCCGCTTTCCATGGCCAGCGGATAGTCGCCGCTGAACCAGCTGAAGCCGGCGCGCATGCATTCCACCAGGCGGGCCGCGCTGTCGACGCCATGCGCCAGGTGCGGGCCGTACAGCGCCAGCAGGCTTCCCGCGGGCGGCGCGGCTTCGCGGCAGTCCTGCGAGACGGCGCGCAGCTGGGCCGGACGCGCCACGCCAGGCGGCAGCACGCCGTCGAGCATCACGCGGTAGCCGGCATCATGCAGGGCGGCCAGGCGCTGGGCCGTGCCCTCCTGCGCCAGCGCGGCGGCGGTAAAGCTCAATACGACCCGGTTCGGCGGCAGCAGGCCGAGTAGATTGGGCGTGAGCAGGGCCGGGTCGGCCAGCAGCAGCACGCAGTCGAGGGGGGCGACCGCCGCCAGCAAGTCGGGGGTGCCGAACAGCGCCGGCACCAGTTCGGGCAGGCTGCCGTCCATCATCTCCATGCGCAGCGCCACCCACTCGTTCTGGCCATTGGCCACCGCGTGCATGCGCACCAACGGGAGGGTTGTAAGGTCCAGCAAGGCCATTGGCGTCTTCGTTGGTAGGTAGTCGGACAATATTAGTCGACCAGATAATCAAATGCAATGAGAATGTTTCCATATGGATACATTTACCAAGGGATAATACGTAGTTATTTTGCTACTACCGGCGGTTAGAATCATGCGCTTGCCGTTCCCATAATAGGGCAAGATACGGGTCGGATTCCCCTTTGTCCATGCAGGCGTTCTCGTCAGCGTGGGTGGATGCGCCGCACCCTTTCGCATAACGACTTAAGGAGCCACCATGAAAAGCCTCGGAAATCGACTCGGCTGGGCGGCGCTCTCACTCCTCGGCGCAGGTGCGCTCGCTTACGTAGCCCTGCGCCGCGGCGAGTCCATCAACGCCGTCTGGGTGGTTGCCGCTGCCGTCTGCGTCTACCTGATCGCCTACCGTTTCTACAGCCTCTACATCGCCACGAAGGTGATGGGGCTCGACCCCGCCCGCCAGACCCCCGCCTACAAGTACAACGACGGCCTCGACTACGTGCCGACGAATAAATATGTGCTGTTCGGCCACCACTTCGCCGCCATTGCCGGCGCCGGCCCGCTGGTCGGTCCCGTGCTGGCGGCCCAGATGGGCTACCTGCCGGGCATGATGTGGATCCTCGCCGGCGTCGTCTTCGCCGGCGCGGTGCAGGACTTCATCGTCCTGTTCATGTCGATGCGCCGCGACGGCCGCTCGCTGGGCGAACTGATCAAGTCGGAAATGGGCGAGATCCCGGGCATCATCGCCCTGTTCGGCACCTTCATGATCATGGTCATCATCCTCGCTGTGCTGGCGCTGATCGTCGTGAAAGCCCTGACCGGCTCGCCATGGGGCAGCTTCACCGTGATGGCGACGATCCCGATCGCGCTGTTCATGGGCATTTATTCCCGCTACATCCGCGTCGGGCGCATCGGCGAAATTTCCTTCATCGGCTTCATCCTGCTCATGCTCGCCATCGTCGCCGGCCAGTGGGTGCACGATTCGCCCGTGCTCGGCCCGATGTTCACCTTCACCGGCACCGAGCTGACCTGGATGCTGATCGGCTACGGCTTCGTCGCTTCCGTGATCCCGGTCTGGCTGCTGCTGGCACCGCGCGACTACCTGTCGACTTTCCTGAAAATCGGCACCATCGTGGCGCTGGCCATCGGCATCCTGCTGGTCGCCCCGCACATGCAGATGCCTGCCGTGACGCGCTTCGTCGACGGCTCGGGACCGGTCTGGTCGGGCAACCTGTTCCCCTTCCTGTTCATTACCATCGCCTGCGGCGCCGTGTCGGGCTTCCATGCGCTGATCGCCTCGGGCACCTCGCCCAAGATGATCGAGAACGAAACCCACGCCCGCTTCATCGGCTACGGTGCGATGCTGATGGAATCGTTTGTGGCCATCATGGCGCTGGTCGCCGCATCGACCATCGACCCGGGCATCTATTTTGCGATGAACGCGCCGGCGGCGCTGCTCGGTACCACGGCTGAATCGGCCGCCGCTGCCGTCTCGAGCTGGGGCTTCGTGATCACTCCCGACGCCCTGACCCAGATGGCCAAGGACGTTGGCGAGCACAGCATCATTTCGCGTGCCGGCGGCGCCCCGACGCTGGCGGTCGGCATGGCCAATATCCTGTCGAACGTCATCGGCGGCAAGGCGATGATGGCCTTCTGGTACCACTTCGCGATCCTGTTCGAGGCGCTGTTCATCCTGACCGCGGTCGATGCCGGCACCCGTGCGGGCCGCTTCATGCTGCAGGACCTGCTGGGCGCCTTCGTGCCCTCGCTGAAACGCACCGAATCGCTCCCGGCCAACTTGCTGGCCACGGGCCTGTGCGTCGCCGCCTGGGGCTATTTCCTGTACCAGGGCGTGGTCGATCCGCTGGGCGGCATCAATACCCTGTGGCCGCTGTTCGGCATCGCCAACCAGATGCTGGCCGGTATCGCGCTGATGCTGGGCACCGTCGTGCTGTTCAAGATGAAGCGCGGCAAATACGCCTTCGTCACCGTCATCCCGACCATCTGGCTGCTGATCTGCACCCTGACGGCGGGCTGGCAAAAGATCTTCCACGAAAACGTGAAGGTCGGCTTCGTGGCACATGCCCAGAAGTTCCAGGCCGCCCTGGATGCGGGCGAGGTGCTGGCGCCGGCCAAGTCGCTCGACCAGATGCGCCGCATCATCTTCAACGATTATGTCGACGCCACGCTGGCCGGCTTCTTCATGGTGGTCGTCCTCGCGGTGCTGTACTACGGCATCCGCACGGTGATCAATGCGCGCAACAGCGCCAGCCCGACGGTGAAGGAATCGCCCTTCGTCGCCGCGCCTTCGCCCCAGGTGCCGTAATGTTCTCCACCCTCGCCCAGGCCGGCCGTTATCTCGGGCAAAGCATGCGCCTGATGGTCGGCCTGCCTGAGTACGACACCTACCTGGCGCACATGGAGCGCGAGCATCCGGACAAGACGGCGATGACCTACGAGGAGTTTTTCCGCGAGCGCCAGGAAGCGCGCTACGGTTCCGGGCGCAGTGGCGGCTGTTGTTGACGGGAGGCCGGCCATGCCGGCCTCCTGAACCGCTCCCCAACGCCCCCATCCCTCCCGCCTTGCGCCACCGCAAGGCCACCCCCTCCCCTCCCACGTAATATTTTTTCTTGCAGGAATTTGCATTTCTGCAAGGAGGGCATGCGCGTGCTGGACCGCGCAGGCCCGTGCCGCCATGCCGCTCCTGCACACTTGCCTCCATGCCGAACTTCGCGCGTTCCAGCCTGTACCGCAAACTGACGACGATGTCGCTGCTGTCGACCGGCACCGCCCTGCTGTGCGTGTTCCTCGCCTTCTCGGTCGCCTCGGTGGTGAACAAGCGCGAGAACGAAGGGCGCCACCTGTCCTCGCTGGCCGGCGTGGTGGCCACCAGCAGTGCCGACGCGCTGATCTTCAACGACCCCACGCTGGCGCTGACCCTGCTCGTCTCGCTGGAGGCGAAACCCGAAATTTCGCGCGCCGCCCTGTACGACCGCAAGGGCAAGCTGTTCTCCTCGTACAGCTCGCCCTCGCATGCGACCGAGAAGCCGGCCCCCATGCTCGAGGCCGTCGATGAAGCCACGCTGGCCGCGGCCAACTTAGAGGGCGGCAAGCTCACCTCGGCGCGCCTGCGCCTGTACCGGCCGGTCCTGGGCGGCAAAGCCCAGGTCGGCGTGCTCGTGATCGAACTCGACCTACTGCCGATGTGGCGCGACATCCTGCACAGCGTCGGCGTGCTGGCCGGCGCGATGTGCATCTCGCTGCTGGTGTCGCTGGTGCTGGCGCGGCGCTTCACGCGAGGCATCACCGATCCGGTGACGCGGCTGATCCAGGCGGCGCAAAACGTGTCGGAGAGCCAGAACTACACGCTGCGGGTGCCGCATACCCGGCGCGACGAACTGGGCAAGCTGATCGACAGCTTCAACGACATGCTGGCCCAGATCGAAGGCCGCGGCGCCGCCCTCACCACGCACCGCGACGAACTCGAACGCCAGGTCTCGGTGCGTACCGAGCAGCTGGAACGCGCCAAGAACGCGGCCGAAGCGGCAAGCCGCGCGAAAAGCGCTTTTCTCGCCACCATGAGCCACGAGATCCGCACCCCCATGAACGGCGTGCTGGGCATGACCGAGATGCTGCTCGGGACCAACCTGAGCGAAGCCCAGCGCAACTACACGCGCCTGGTCAAGCGCTCGGGCGAGCACCTGCTGGTGATCATCAACGACATCCTCGACTTCTCGAAGATCGAGGCCGGCAAGCTGACCATCGAATACATCAACTTCAACCTGTGGGACCTGTTAGAGGACATCCACACGGTCTACACGCCGCAGGCCCAGAACAAGGGCATTGCACTCGACTTCGACATCGCCAACGACATCCCGGTGGCGATCTGCGGCGACCCCAACCGCCTGCGCCAGATCATGGCCAATTTGCTCGGCAACGCGATCAAGTTCACCGAGCAGGGCCGCATCGAAGCGCGCGTGCGCGTGGCCAGCGAAGACAGCCAGGCCGTGATGCTGCGCTTCGAGGTGATCGATACCGGCATCGGCATTTCGCGCGAGGCGCGCGGGCGCCTGTTCGAGGCCTTTTCCCAGGCCGACGATTCGACCACCCGCAAGTTCGGCGGCACCGGCCTGGGCCTGGCGATCTCCAAGCAGCTGGTCGAACTGATGGGCGGCGCGATCGGCGTCGACAACGGCGCCAAACAGGGTTCGGTGTTCTGGTTCACGGTCAGCTTCGACAAGCGCCGTGTCGATCCCGACGCGCCCGGCGGCCAGCAGCAGGTGCAAGGCGGCATGCGCGTGCTGGTGGTGGACGAGGACGAGACCACGCGCATCGCGCTGGAACGCCACCTGACGGCCTGGAACCTGGCCTGCGAAGGCGCCGCCAGTGCGCGCGCCGCGCTCGAGCTGCTCGGGACCCGTGCGCGCGCCTGCCAGCCATTCGACGCCGCCATCATCAACATGGAACTGACGCACTCGAGCGGCCTGCTGCTGGCGGCGACCATCAAGGCCGATCCGCTAACGCGCCCGACGCGCCTGATCCTGCTCAGCCCCGAGCGCGTGGCGGCCGACCCGGTCCAGCGGCGCGAAGCGGGCGTGGCCTACCAACTGATCGAACCGGCCCGCGCGGCCGACCTGTTCGCCTGCCTCGGCACCCGGCCGCGCGGCCTGACCGCGCCGGCGCCGCACTTCCTGCCGCCGCCGCAGGTCCCGCGCGGCGATGGCAATGCACGCGTCCGGCGCGTGCTCCTGGCCGAGGACAATCCGGTCAATATCGAAGTGGCGAAAGCCATGCTCGAGAGCCTGGGTTTGCAGGCCCAGGTCGCACAGAATGGCCGTCAAGCGCTGGAGGCCGTGCGCAACGAGACCTTCGAGGCGGTGCTGATGGATTGCCAGATGCCGGTGATGGACGGCTTTGCCGCGACCTCCGAAATCCGCCGCGAAGAGCAGGACGCCGGCCGTCCGCGCACGCTGCCGGTGATCGCGATCACGGCCAATGCGCTGCAGGGCGACCGCGAGGCTTGCCTGGCCGCCGGCATGGACGACTACCTGTCGAAACCGTTTACCCAGGCGGAACTGGCCGGCGTGATCGGCCGCTGGATCGCCTTGCCGCTCGCCGCCAGCGTGCACCACGACGATGCCGCGCCGACCCTGCCCGAGGCGGCGCGCGAGGTGATCCAGCGCGACGTCATCAACGCCAAGGCGCTGGAGAACATCCGCGCGCTGAGCCAGCACGGCGGCGACGCGCTGGTGCGCAAGGTGATTGCCGCCTATGTCGGCGACGCCCCGCAGCACCTGCGCACGCTGCGCCAGGCCGTCGGCGGGCAGGATGCCGCTACCGTGCGCCGGGTCGCGCACAGCCTGAAGTCGGCCAGCGCCAACGTCGGCGCCGACACCCTGGCACGCCTGTGCAGGGACCTCGAACAAATGGGCCGCAGTGCCAGCGTGCTGGGGGCGGCGACCCTGCTGACCGACATGGAAGAAGAGTTCCAGGCGGTGCAGCAATCACTGAACGCCATGATGGTCTAGAGAAGGAAACACGATGTCAGCCTCCCCTTCCCCACAACGCGGTGTCGTGCTGGTCGCCGATGACGATCCGGTGATGCGCCTCCTGATGCTCGAGATGCTGCAGCAGGTCGGGCTGGACGCCATCGAGGCCGAGGACGGGCGCCAGGCGCTGTCCCTGGCGCGCGAACACCGTCCCGACCTGATCCTGATGGACGTCGAGATGCCGCACCTGGACGGTTTTGCCGCCTGCCGCGCGATCCGCCGCGGCGACGGTCCCGGCGCTTCGGTCCCGATCGTGATGGTCACCGGCGGCGACGACATCGAGGCGGTCACCAGCGCCTACGAGGCCGGCGCCACCGATTTCGTCTCGAAGCCGATCAACTGGCCGATCCTCGGCCACCGCGTGCTGTACGTGCTGCGCGCCAGCGACGCGATCGCGCGCCTGCGCATCGCCGACGCCCAGAACCGCGCCGTGCTGGCCGCCATCCCCGACACCTTCTTTCGCATGAACCGCGACGGCTTCTATCTCGACTACGAGCCGGGACGCGGCTTCCCGAGCCGCGAGCGCGATGGCGCCGTGCCCTTCACGACCGAGCGCTGTGTCGGGCGCCACATCACCGAAGTGCTGCCCAAGGATATCGCCGGGCGCATGATGGAGCAGCTCGGAGAAGTCTTGCGCAACCAGCAGATCCGCTCGATCGAATACGAGCTGCTGCGCTTTGGCGCGACCCAGCATTTCGAAGCGCGCCTGGTGGCGACCGGCCCCGCGGAAGTACTGGGCCTGGTGCGCGACATCAGCGAGCGCAAACGCAGTGAAGAGCAGATCCGGCGCCTGGCCTATTGCGACAGCCTGACCGGCATCCCGAACCGCCAGGCTTTCCTGGAGACGCTCGAGCGCGAACTGCAGCGCTCGAAAGTCGGCAACAAGAAATTCGCCGTGCTGTTCATGGACCTCGACGCCTTCAAGCGCATCAACGACACGCTCGGCCACAACGTCGGCGACCATCTGCTGAAAATCGTCTCGGAGCGTTTGCGCGAAACCATCCGCCCGAGCGACCTGGTGTCGCGCAGCGAAGCGTCGCCCGGCTCAGCGCTACCCGGCGAAGCGGCGCCTAGCGAATACTCGAACTCGGCCACCAACCTGGCGCGCCTGGGCGGCGACGAATTCACGATCCTGATTCCCGACCTCGAGCGGGTCGAACATGCACTCAACGTCGCGCACCGGGTCAAGGAAGCGATGCGCCGGCCCTTCCTCATCGACGGCAACGAGATCTTCGTTACCGCCAGCATCGGCATCTCGCTGTTCCCGGAAGACGGCGACGACTGCAATTCGCTGCTCAAATTCGCCGACACGGCCATGTACCACGCCAAGAACTGCGGCAAGAACAACGCCAAGCTGTACAGCTCTTCGCTGACGATGCAGATCATGAGCCACGTGAAGCTCGAAGTGGGCCTGCGCAAGGCGCTGCAGAACGACGAACTGTATTTGCTGTACCAGCCGCAGCTCGATGTGCGCTCGCTCGAGATCGTCGGCGTCGAAGCGCTGGTGCGCTGGCGCCATCCCGAGCGCGGCATCATTTCGCCGACCGAATTCATCCCGCTGGCCGAAGAGACGGGCCTGATCGTGCCGATCGGCGAATGGGTCCTGCGCACCGCCTGCAACCAGGCGCGCGCCTGGCAGCGCGCCCTGCACCGCTCGGTGCGCATGGCGGTGAACCTGTCGGCCAAGCAGTTCAAGGACGAGAACCTGTCGCAGATCGTGCTCTCCGCGCTCGACGAAACCGGTCTCGATCCGAAGCTGCTGGAGCTGGAACTGACCGAAGGCACGCTGATGGACGACGCCAAGGCGACCCTGGCCACCCTGGAACAGCTGCGCGGCATCGGCGTCTACCTCTCGATCGACGACTTCGGCACCGGTTACTCGTCGATGAACTACCTCAAGCGCTTCGACGTGCGGTCCCTGAAAATCGATCGCAGCTTCATCTGCGGCCTGCCGCAGGATTCGGAGAACGCGGCCATCACGCGCGCCATCATCGCCATGGCCCATGGCCTGAAAATGGCGGTGGTGGCCGAAGGGGTCGAGACCGACGAACAGCTGGTCCTGCTCGAAGAATACGGCTGCGACCTGGTGCAGGGCTTCTTCCTCGGCCACCCCTCCAGCGCGGAGGCGATCACCGACATGCTCGGGCCGGTGCGCCTGGTGCTACCGGCGCCCTGAGACCGCGGGCGTCAGCGTGAGCGTATGGCGCGCTGGCCCGGGCAGGAGCGGCACCGGGCGGCCGCGCACCCAGTCGGCATGCCCGTGCAGGAAGAAGGGCGAGAGCGGATGGCCGCTCTGCCCGCCCGGCATGTTGTAGAGTCCCGCCTCCTCGCGCCCCGGCGACACCGTCATGCGTTCGGACTGGCCGAACTTCGGGCCGGCCACGCGCGGCATGTGGGCGTCGCCGGCCAGCTGGTCCGGCGGCACGCCGAGCCAGCCTTTCAATAGCGGCATGGCCAGCGCGATCGGGTGGGCAACAGCGGCCGTGTTGCGCGCGCCCCAGGTCGCTTCCGCCAGCGGCACGCCCTCCTTCTCCAGCTCGGCGAGCACACGGTCGACCGCCGCCAGCTGGACCTCGCGCCAGTCGCGCCGCCCCGGGGGCAGCCAGCCGGCCGGCTGTTCGTCGAGCAGGCGCGTGAGCACGGCCGGCCAGCGCGGGTTCGCCAGCGCCATCGTCGCCTTCGGATCGAGCGCCGCCAGCTGCGCGTTGACGCCGGCAAAAGCCAGGTCGTGCAGCGCCCACATGAAACTGCGCGCCAGCCGGTAGCCGACCGAGTCGACGTCGGCGCGGCCGTTCCAGCTGGTCGCGAGCAGGCGCCGGAAGGCGGCGCGCTGCGGCTGCCCTTCGAGCGCCGCCTTGTCGAGCACAGCGAGCGCACGCTCGCGCCACAGTGCGATAAACAGCGCGCGGTCGTCGAGCGCCACGGCAAAGGCGCCCTGCTCGTCGGTGCGGGGCCCGAGCCGGCGCAGGCGCTCGGCAAGCTGGCTGCTGCGCGCGCCCAAATCGAGGCCGCCGTCGCCGATCAGGCTGGCCGCGGGACCGTGCAGCTGGCGGCTATTCGCGGTAGAGAGCTGGCCGTCGGACGGATTGAGCACGCGCGGATAGGCTTGCGGCGCAAGCAGGCCGTCCCAGGGCGGCGTTGCCGTGCCTGCGGCGAGCGGAAAACTGGCGCCGGATCTGTCGACTGCGCCCTCGGCCGCGCGCCGCGGCAGGCGGCCGGCGATGGTCCAGCCGATATTCCCGGCGGCGTCCCCGGCAATGAAATTCTGGGCCGGGATGCCGTCGGTCGCGGCGATCGCCAGCGCCGCGTCGACCGTCGCCGCCCCTTCCAGCTGCAGGTGGTTCAGGTTGAGCGCACCCGGATCGTGCGCGACCCAGTGCACTGCCCAGGTTCTGCCGCCGGCTTCGCGCAGCGGACCGAAGGCGCTCTCGCGCACCACCAGCCGCTCGCTCGGCGCGTCCTTCACGGCGATCGTTTCGACATGCTCGGCCGGGCGCTCCCAGCCCTTCGGCGTGCGCACCTGGCCGGGCCGCGCGGGATCGACGGCGACTTCGACCAGGTCGAGGTAGTCGCCATAGCTGTTGGTAAAGCCCCAGGCGACCTGGCCGTTGCTGCCGGCGATGATCAGGGGCGGCGCGCCGGGCAGGGTCACGCCGACCAGCCGGCGCTCGCCGCCTTGCGCGTGCGGCACCGTGAACGCCAGCCGGTACCAGATGTTCGGCAGCTGCAGGCCCAGGTGCATGTCGTCCGAGACGATCGCCGCGCGCGTCGTGCTGCGGCTGCCGGCGATCGCATAGTTGTTACTGCCGACCATCTCGCCGCGCTCGAGCAGCGCCAGCGGCGCCGCCGGCCTGCCCGCCCTGCCCCACCACGTTGGCGCGGCAGGTGGCATTGGCGCATCCAGCGGCGCGAGCATGTTGTCGAGCGCCGCGTCCCAGCGCGAGGCCTGCGGCAGCAGGAAGGCCAGCTGCGCCGCGTCGCTGTGTTCGCGCAGCCAGCCGCGCGCCAGCGCGCGCGGCTCCTGGTTGCCCTGCAGGTCGATGAACATCGCCCATACCGCCAGCAGGCAATCCTCGGCACGCCAGGGCGCGGGCGGGGTGCCCGTCAACAGGTATTCGAACGGCCGGGCGCCGAGCGCCTGCAGGCCGTCGTTGACGCCGCCGGCGTAGCGCTCGATGAAGGCGCGTTCGGGCGGCGCCAGCGCTGCCAGGGCGCGTATGGCGCGGGCGCGGAAGCGGTGCAGGCGGCGCGCGCGGTCGAGCGGCAGTGCGCGCGCACCGAACAGCGCGGCCAGTTCGCCACCGGCCGTGCGGCGCAGCAGGTCCATCTGGAAGTAGCGCTCCTGGGCATGCACGAAACCGGTGGCATAGGCCACGTCGAGCCGGCTGGCGCCGCGGATCAGCGGGACGCCGGCAGCATCGCGCGCAATCGTCACGGGCGCCGCCAGTGCGGGCGCGGCCCGTGTGCCGTCGAGCTGCGCCAGGCTGGCGCGCAGCAGCAGCCAGGCGGCAAGCAGGCCCAGCAGGGCCAGGACGATGAAGGCCAGCGCCAGGCGCAGGCTCCAGGTTTTCCAGCGGCGTGGCCCCATCGCTCCCCCGCATTACTTTTTCGATGCGGACGATCTTGCCAGAAAAACCATACCTGAGCCAGCTTTCGGGCACATTCCATGCGGGGCGCATGGCGGCCTGAGGGTGTGTCCGATTGGACCGGATCGAGCAGTGTCCTGAATCTTGCGCTAAGCTCGAAACCAGGGAAGTTCACTGCAAAGGAGCTCGCTATGCGTACAACGATCGTACTGGCAGCGGCAGTGCTGCTGAGCGCCTGCGCCACGCCGCAGGAACGCGCGGCGCGCAAACAGGCGGAGATGGCCGACATGATCATCGTCTACGGCCCCGCCTGCGAACGCCTCGGCTATGCCCCGCAAAGCGACCAATGGCGCAGCTGCATCATCAGCCTGAGCACGAAGGACGAGGTGCAGCGCTACGGGGGCTATGCCGGGTACGGCGGGCCCTGGCACGGACGCTATTGGGGTGGCGGGTACTGGGGCCCGGGCTGGTAATAAGCTGTCCCAGCAGGATGCGTTCTAGGCCGCCAGCAGCCGCTTCGCACACTCCGCTTTCGTGACCGCCTCGCGCGTGGCCAGCATGCGCTCGACCAGGCACTGCGCGTGGGAGACCAGGCGCGGGTGGCGCACGTCGGGCGGATGCAGACTCAGGCGCATGAGCGGCGACTGCGCCATGCAGCGCGCGGCCAGGCTGGCGGCAAGCGGCGAGAGCACCCGGCCGGCCGGGTTGCGGGCGGTGTAGACGAGCGAGGGCGCGAACACCGACCGTCCCTGGCGCAGCAAATGAAAGCGCGTGAAGGTCGTCGTGTACGAGAACGCGAACTCGGGCAGCACGCGCCAGGACTCCTCGCCCAGCAGCCAGGCCGGCGGCACGAAGCCCGAGACCGGCCAGTCGCGCTGGCGGAACCATTCCAGGCCCAGCGCAATGCGCTCGCGCGCCTCGCTCGCCGCCAGTGCCGCGAACTCGCCTTCACGCTGGGTATAGACGCCGCGCAGGAAGCGCTGGCGCAGGCCGGCCGAGCGTTCGGCCGTATCGAGATGGGTGAGCCCGTGCAGCGCCAGTTCGTCGCCGCGCGCCAGCGCCGCATCGAGGCCGGCACGCATGGCGCGCTCGTCGTGCTCCTCGCCTGGGCGCGCGTGATAGCGCGGCACCACCAGCCAGGTCAGGCGGATGTCGGCGGCATGGCGCATCGCCCGCGCCAGGCGCGCGCATTCTTCCCAGGTGGCGGGCGCGACGTCGTGGATCGAGACGCAGAGCATGGGCGGCTCGGCGGCCAGCTGGCGCGCTCGCGATGGGAACTCAGTCGGTGACACAGATGCTCCTCGCCCCCGGCTCGTCCTGCCCGCGCGTGCCGAGCACGGCGTTATAGCGCCGCATCACCTGCGGCAGGATCTCGTTCCAGTCGTAATACTCGGCCGCCTTGCGCCGCGCATTGGCGCCCAGCAGGCCGAGGTCGCGTTCGTAGATGGCTTCGATGGCGCCGGCCAGGCTGTCGACGCAGTTCGGCCGGAACAGGATGCCCGTCGCTTCGTCGACCAGCTCGGCCACCCCGCCGCCGGTGGTGGCCACCACCGGCAGGCCGCAGGCCATCGCTTCGAGCACGATCAGGCCGAAGGTTTCGCAGTCGCCCGGATGCACCAGCACGTCGCAGCTGGCCAGCAGGCGCGCGAGATGGCGCTGGTTGCGCTTGAACGGGAGATAACTGACCTGCGGGTAGCGCGGCAGCTCGATGCCGCCGCCGATCATGAGCAGGTGATACGGCCGGCCGAGTTTGCGCACCGCCTCGATCAGGAGCGGCAGTTTTTTCTCCTGCGTGAAGCGCCCGGCATACACCAGCAGGCGCGCATTGGCCGGCAGGCGCAGGTGCGCGCGCAGGGTGTCGACCCGGCGCGCCGGATGGAAGGTGCTGCTGTCGATACCCAGCGGCTGGTGGCGCGCGTCGCGCACGCCCATCTCGTGCAGCTGCTCGACCATGGCGCGGCTGGGCGCGAGCACGAGGTCGAACTGGCGGTACAGGTGGGAAAGGTATTTGCAGGTGACGCCCTCGGCGGTCTGGCCGAAGCGCGGGCGCACCAGGCGCGGCAGGTCGGAATGGTAGAAGGCGATTGCCGGCACGCCGAGCCGGCGCCGCAGCCGCAAGGCCGCCCAGGCGCTGTGGCCGGCGTCGCCCGCTTCGATCAGGTCGGGCCCGGCCTGGCGCAGCAGGCGCGCCGGAGCGCGCACCGAGGTGGGCATGCGAAAGCCGTTGATGCCGGGCAGCGCCATGGCCGGCACGCGCACCAGCGCCGGGGCGGCGCCGCCGCTGTCGACATTCGGGCTGAGGATGGTGTGCTGGACGTGGCTATTGCTCGCCAGCCAGCGCGCCTTGGCATTCAGATAGGTGCTCACGCCGTTGCCTTCGGCGGCGTAAAACATCGTGATATCGACGAGGTGCATGCTTGCGGGGTCCATTGAACTAGACCCACGATAGCAGCGGCGTTTCATACGCGATTGCGCACACGCAAATGGCTACCGCCGCTCGATCAGCGGGATCATGTCAGAAGATTATGCACTGCGGCGATCGAGCATGGCGCGCGCGATGGTGCCCGCGTCCACGTACTCGAGCTCGCCACCGACAGGCACCCCGCGCGCGAGGCGGCTGACCCTGAGCCCGCGCGCCTTGAGCATCTCGCTGATGTAGTGGGCGGTGGCTTCGCCCTCGTTGGTGAAATTGGTCGCGAGCACGACCTCCCCCACCACGCCGTCGGCCGCGCGGCCAACGAGTTTATCCAGGTGCAGGTCCTTCGGACCGATGCCGTCCAGCGGCGACAGGCGTCCCATCAGCACGAAGTACAGGCCTTTGTACGTCAGGGTCTGTTCGATCATGATCTGGTCGGCCGGCGTTTCGACAATGCACAGCAGCGTACGGTCGCGCGCCTCGTCGGCGCACATGTCGCACACTTCGCTGTCGGCGAAGGTATTGCACATGGCGCAGTGGTGCACCGAGTCGACCGCCTGGTAGAGCGCGCGCGAGAGCATCGCGGCGCCTTCGCGGTCGTGCTGGAGCAGGTGGAAGGCCATGCGCTGGGCCGATTTCGGGCCGATGCCGGGCAGGCGGCGCAGCGCCTCGGTCAGGAAGTCGAGGGACTTGGACATGCTAGCGCGCGCGCCAGGCGGACAAGGCCTCGGCCGTCATGCTCGGGGTGAATTCGGTGATCTCGTAGCGCGCCAGGCTAGCCAGCGCGAACGGGTCTTCGCTCAGTATGCTTTCCAGCGCAGCGCGGCTGGGCGCGTGCGCGAGGATGATGCCGCCGTCGCGCGGCACCTTGGCGCCCGACATCAGAAACACACCGGCTGCGTATTGCGCGGCCAGGTAGTCGCGGTGCGCGGCCAGGTGTGCGTCGACTTCCGTCAGGGGCGCCGTGTAACTGAGCGAAACAATGAACATTAGAAGGGCATCTTGAAGCCAGGCGGCAGGCCCGGCATGCCGGCGGTCAGGCCGCTCATCTTCTCGGCGGAGGTCGCTTCGGCCTTGCGCACGGCGTCATTGAAGGCGGCGGCGACCAGGTCTTCCAGCATGTCCTTGTCTTCGGCCAGCAGCGATGGATCGATCTGCACGCGCTTGACGTCGTTCTTGCAGGTCATCGTGACCTTCACCATGCCTGCGCCCGACTGGCCTTCGACTTCGATCAGGGCCAGCGCGTCCTGCGCCTTCTTCATGTTGTCCTGCATGGCTTGCGCCTGTTTCATCAAGCCTGCGAGCTGGTTCTTCATCATGGTGTGGTTCTCCAATTAATCGTTGAAAGGGGTGGTCAGACCGGCGGGCGCACCGAGCCGGGCACGACAAAGGCGCCCAGCACGCGCTCCATCTCCTGGACGAAGGGGTCGCCGGCGACAATGGCTTCAGCCAGGCGCTGGCGCTCTTCGCGTGCGGCTTTCGCCTCGGCGCTGGCCGTGTACCAGACCGGACCGATTTCGGTTTCGATGGTGATGCGCTTGCCGGCAAAAATATCCTGCACGGCCGCTTGCAGCTTTTCGCTGTTGCCGCTGGCGCGCAGGGTGTCGACCGGCACGCGCAGGCGCAATATCGCCGAACCGGCGTCGGCATGGCAGTCGATCAGTTCGGTCTGCAGGGCCAGCTGCTGCGACACGCCGCGCAGCGGCAGGCGGGCGGCCAGCGCCGGCCAGTTGCCGTCCCAGTCGAGTTCCGGCACCGGGGTGACGACGTAGTCATGGGCAGGCTTGGCCGGCGCACGCGCTGACACCGGCGCGCTGACGGGCGGCGCCACCGCGGCGGCGGCCGCTTCGTTGGCAACGGCGGTGTCGTGGGAAAATTCGGTGACCCAGGATGGCGGTTCGTCTTCGGCGGCCTCGTTGCCCACGCGTGCCTGCGCTTGCGGCTGCTGCTGTGCCTGCGCCTGTGCGCCTGATTGGCCCCAGGGCGGCGACGTTCCCGGACGGGCGGCGGCGGCGGGTGCCGAACCAGCGGCCGGCGGCGCCATGCGCGCACCTGAAGCGCCGGGCGCTGCGCTTGGTCCCACATTGATTGGACGTGCCGGCGCCGGCGCTTCGGCAGGCGCAGCGGCCGCAGGCGGATTGTCGGCACCCGGGCGCTTGGGTGGCGTACGCTGGCCCGAGGCCGCGCGCGCCGCTTCGAGCGCCGCGTTGATCGCGGCGCGGGCCGAATTCATGGCCGGCGCCGGATTGGCGGCAGCGGCAGGAGCGGCGGGAGCGGCCGCGGCAGCCGGCGGCGGTGCGGCCGGACGCGGCGGCGCGCTGACAGGAGCCGGTGCGGCTGCGGCCGCGGCCGACGCCGCGCGTCCCACCGGCGCGGCGGCGCGCGGTGCAGCCACGGCGCTCGGCGCAGCGGTGCGCTCGGCGCCGCCCTGCCCCGGACGGAAGGCCAGCATGCGCAATAAAGTCATCGTGAAGCCGGCGTACTCGTCCGGCGCGAGTCCGATCTCGTTGCGGCCGTGCACGGCGATCTGATAGAAGAGCTGCACTTCCTGCGGGTCGAAGGCCTCGGCCAGGCGCAGGATGTCGGCCAGCTCCGGCAAATCCTGCGGCACCGCGTTCGGTACCGATTGCGCCAGCGCGATCCGGTGCAGCAAGGTGCCGAGGTCCTGCAGCGCGCCGTTGTACGACAGGCTGCGGCTGGCCATCTCGTCGGCCACGGCCAGCAGGTCGGCGCCGTTTTCCTGGGCCAGCGCATCGAGCAGGCGCACCAGGTAGGACTGGTCGAGCGCACCCAGCATGCCCTGCACCGCCTCCAAAGTGACGGCGCCGGCGGCGTAGGCGATGGCCTGATCGGTCAGCGAGAGCGCGTCGCGCATCGAGCCGTGCGCGCCCTGGGCCAGCAGGCGCAGCGCCGGCTGTTCGAAGCTCACTTCTTCCTGGCCCAGGATGTTTTCCAGGTGGCCGACGATGTGACCTGGCGGCATTTGCTTCAGGTTGAACTGGAGGCAGCGCGACAGCACCGTGACCGGGATCTTTTGCGGGTCGGTGGTGGCGAGGATGAACTTGACGTGCTCGGGCGGCTCCTCGAGCGTCTTGAGCATCGAGTTGAACGCGTGGTTGGTCAGCATGTGCACCTCATCGATCATGTAGACCTTGAAGCGCGCATTGCTCGGTGCGTAGACGGCCTGCTCGAGCAGCTGGGCCATTTCGTCGACGCCGCGGTTGGAGGCGGCGTCCATCTCTATATAGTCGACGAAGCGCCCGGCATCGATCGCGCGGCAGGCTTCGCAGGCGCCGCAGGGCTGGGCCGTGATGCCGCCCTGCCCGTCCGGGCCGATGCAGTTGAGCGACTTGGCCAGGATGCGCGAGAGCGTCGTCTTGCCGACGCCGCGGGTGCCCGTGAACAGGTAGGCATGGTGCAGGCGGCCGGTGCCGAGCGCGTGGGTGAGCGCGCGCACGACGTGCTCCTGGCCAACCAGCGTGTCGAAGTTCTTGGGGCGGTATTTGCGGGCGAGGACTTGATAGGACATACAGCGATTTTACCGCAGTTGGGCTTAGGTGCGAACTTTCCCGGCTGAGGGAAAGTTCGCCCGGCAGGCTTGACAGGGCGGCAAACCGGCTGGCTTTTTTCGAATCAGGCGGCCAGCAAGGCCGGGCGCCTTGTGCTGCCCTGGACTGCGCCGTTTGCACCATCCAGGTGGAACACCGCCACCACCTCGGCCAGGTGGCTCGCTTCGTCTTTCAGCGCGCCGGCCGCGGTCGCCGCTTCGCGCACCATGGCCGCGTTGTTGCGGGTGTCGTCGTCCATCGCGCCGATGGCCTGGCTGATGGCCGCGATCTCCTGCGCCTGCTCGCGGCTGGCGCCGCTGATCTCGCCGATGATGCCCGAGACCTTGTGCACGCTCTCGACCACTTCTTCCATCGTGCGCCCGGCCTGCTGGGCCAGGGTGCTGCCGGCGCTCACTTGCACCACCGACTCTTCGATCAGGGCCTTGATCTCGCGCGCGGCGCCCGCCGAACGCTGGGCCAGGTTGCGCACTTCGCTGGCGACCACGGCAAAGCCACGGCCCTGCTCACCCGCACGGGCCGCTTCGACGGCCGCATTCAGGGCCAGGATATTCGTCTGGAAAGCGATGCCGTCGATCACGGAAATAATATCGCCGATGCGGCGCGAGGAGGCGTCGATCGCCTGCATGCGTTCGACCACCTGGCTCACGACCTGGCCGCCGCGCGTGGCCACGTTCGAGGCGGACCCGGCCAGCGCATCGGCCTGGCGCGCGTGTTCGGCATTCTGGCGCACGGTGTCTGTCAGTTCCGCCATCGAGGCGACGGTGGCGCGGATGGCGTCGGCCTGGCGCTGGGTGCGCTGGGACAGCTCGGCATTACCTTCGGCAATCTGGTGCGAGGCGCTGCTGGTGGTGTGCACGCTGCGCTGGACGCTGGCCAGCGCCCGGCCCAGCAAGGCGACCACTTCCTGCAGTGCGCGGCCGCTGTCGCTTTGCGCCGGCAGCTGGGTGCGCAGGTCGATCGCGCCGTTGGCCGCTTGCAGCGCCGCGACGCTGACGCGCAATTCGGCCGACTGCACCGCTTCTCGCTGCAGGATCCGGGCCAGGTAGCAGAGCACGATGGTTTCAGCCACCACATAGCCTGCATGCACCAGCACGATGCCGATGCCTGGCTCGACCAGGCAGCGCACGCCATAGCCCATCTCCTGCAGGTAATTAAAGGACAGGTGGTGCAGTGCCGTCAGGCCGGCCGCGGCGACGATCACGGTCCAGTCGCGGTAGCACAGCAGGAAGGCAAGCGCCACGAAGAGGCCGAAGTGCAGCTCGTCGCGCCCGCCGCCCTGGTGGATATGCAGCGCGCACATGACGATCAGGGCCAGGGCGGTGGCAAAGCGCGTCACGCGCGCGCCGCCGGCGGTCAGCATCAGGACGGTCGGGATGGCGGCGGCGGGAATACCCACCGCGAGCGCCCAGCCCAGCGTGTCGTGCATGCCCGAGAGAGCGAGGGCGACGGCGAACATTGCCCACAGAATCATCACCATCAAGCGGTCTGCCCGGTGCGAGTGCTGGCGTAGTGCTTCGTCCACGTGCAAGTTACTCATCCTGATCCTCGATTTATTGGAATTATTGAAGAGACAGAGAATACAGCAATATTGTTGCCGCACAGAACTATAATTAACAGAAAAACGGGACAATGCTGTCCCGGCAACTACCGAATTTGACGAAAAAACAATTGTTTATTCAAGTCCAACAAATGTTCGTGTCGCGCGGCGGATGCGCGCGACAAAACGGCAGCGCGGTGCTGGCGAAAGATCGATGGGGGGGATAAAAAGGAAGGAGGCGAGCCTGATCTGCGGCACTTGCGGTGAACGGCTTTGGCTGCTTCGTTCCCGACCTGACCAGGTAAACCATGCCACAATGCGCAGGGGCCCGCCAGACCGCATTATAACCGAGGCCACGCGGCTTGTGGCGCGGTTTTTATTCTGGCCAGAAACGGGCGGCGTGCGCCGCCCTCCTCTGCATCAAATGCCCAGCTCCTGCCACAGCGTATCGATGCGCGTCTTGATTTCCGGCGACATCGTGATCGGCGTGCCCCACTCGCGGTTGGTCTCGCCCGGCCACTTGTTGGTGGCGTCGATCCCCATCTTGCTGCCCAGCCCGCTGATCGGCGAAGCGAAGTCGAGGTAATCGATCGGCGTATTATCGACCAGCACCGTGTCGCGGGTCGGATCGACCCGGGTCGTGATGGCCCAGATGACTTCCTTCCAGTCGCGCACGTCGACGTCCTCGTCGACCACGACGATGAACTTCGTATACATGAACTGGCGCAAGAAACTCCAGACCCCGAACATGACGCGCTTGGCGTGCCCGGCGTACTGCTTCTTCATCTGCACCACGGCCATGCGGTAGCTGCAGCCTTCCGGCGGCAAATAAAAGTCCGTGATCTCGCTGAACTGTTTTTGCAGCAGCGGAATGAACACTTCGTTCAGCGCCACGCCCAGCACGGCCGGCTCGTCCGGCGGCTTGCCGGTATAGGTCGAGTGGTAGATCGGGTCGCGCCGCATGGTGATGCGGTCGATGGTGAAGACCGGGAAACTGTCCTGCTCGTTGTAGTAACCCGTATGGTCGCCATACGGCCCTTCCATCGCATGCTCGAAGCCGGACGGGTGGTTCGCATCCGGATAGATATGCCCTTCCAGTACGATCTCGGCGGAGGCCGGCACGCGCAGCTCGCTGCCGATGGCTTTGGTGAGCGTCGTGCGCTGGCCGCGCAGGAGGCCTGCGAACTGGTATTCCGACAGGCTGTCCGGCACCGGCGTCACCGCACCCAGGATGGTGGCCGGATCGGCGCCGAGGGCCACGGCCACCGGATAGGGCTGGCCCGGATTGGCGATCGCATGCTCGCGGAAGTCGAGCGCGCCGCCGCGGTGCGCCAGCCAGCGCATGATGACCTTGTTCGGCCCCAGCACCTGCTGGCGGTAGATGCCCAGGTTCTGGCGCTTCTTGTTCGGTCCCTTGGTAATGACCAGGCCCCAGGTAATGAGGGGCGCGACGTCGCCCGGCCAGCAGTGCTGGATCGGCAGCCGAGACAAATCGACGTCATTGCCTTCCCAGACGATGTCCTGGCAGGGGGCGCCCTTCACTTCCTTCGGCGCCATGTCCCACACGGCTTTCACGAGCGACCCGAGACCCATGAGGTCCTTGAAGCCGCGCGGCGGCTCCGGCTCCTTCAGCCGCGCCAGCACGTGGCCGATGCGGCGCAATTCGCTGACGCTGTCGGCGCCCATGCCCATCGCCACGCGTTGCGGCGTGCCGAACAGGTTGGTCAGCACCGGAATAGTGTGCCCGGTCGGATTTTCGAAGAGTAGCGCCGGTCCGCCGGCGCGCAGCACCCGATCCGACACCTCGGTCATCTCGAGATACGGCGAAACCGGGGCAGTTACACGCTTTAAGTCGCTATTTAGTTGCAATTGGGACATAAAATCCCGAAGATCTGAATATTTCATCAAGTTTTGCTTGTTTTTTCGATTGCTTGCGGTTAATCAAATTGCGCCGCCAAGTGTTTGATTTGGCAAGGTATTGCTGAGCTCAATGGCGAAAAGTCAGATCTAAAAGTAATAAAGCGCAGTCGTGCTAGTATTGACTTGGTATAAACGACCTCCTACAATCGCACCTACTTGATGAGACGGCCATTTTTAAAAGCAGATTGTAGCCGCTCTCATAACTTCACGGGGTCGGGGCCCCAACGACATTTTTAAGGAGTGTTTCCTCCAGGCTTCTGCCTGAACCCCCGACACAGTTGTTGAGCCACTGGACCATCCCCATCGGGAATCGGCCAGCTGAAGCAAAGCAATGACGGCGTTTTGGCCTTCCACACTTGGAGGCCCTGACGATTTTTCTGATGCACGGCATTGGTAACCACCGTAGCGCTTCAAGCGCCACGACGGGATCCTTTTCGCCGCGACAAAGGGGACTTCGATGAGCAAAAGTTTCATCGGCACGAGCGCAAAGCTCGTCCAATCCATGGCCAGCCAGCCAGTCACGTTTTCACAAGTGAGCAAAACGGTACGCGGTCTCATGACCACGATGCAACACACCCTGACCGCGTTCGGTCTCTCGGCAGTGGCGGTACTTGCCCTGCTCTACACGAACCCGGATGCAGCGAAAAAGGTTTCTGAGTTCTTGTATCCAGAAACGACCGCCGCTTCCGCACCTGTTGCCACCATCGTGGCCGCCGCCCCAGCGCCGCTCCAGGACGTCGCGGTGGCAACGACGCATGACCAGCTCGAGGTCAAGCACCTCGGCAACAGCAAGCAGCAGCAGAACGTGACCTCCTGGCTGGCCAAGCGCTACCGGGTGGCAGGCGACGCGGCCAACATGCTGGTCTCGACGGCCTACATGACGGCCCACGAGATCAAGCTCGACCCGCTCCTGATCCTGGCCGTGATGGCCATCGAATCGGGCCTGAATCCCTTCGCGGAAAGCGCGATGGGCGCCAAGGGCCTGATGCAGGTGATGGCAAAGGTGCACCATGACAAGTTCCAGGAAGTCGGCGGCGCCCAGGCGGCCCTGAATCCGGTTGCCAACATCCGTGTCGGCGCCCAGATCCTGAAGGATTACGTCAAGCGCACCGGTTCCATTGAAGGCGGTCTCAAGACCTATGTCGGCGCTGCCGACATGGAAAGCGATTCCGGCTACGGGGCCAAGGTGCTGGCGGAATACCACCGCCTGAAGCAAGTTGCCGGCGGCAAGAAGGTCCCGACCACCAATGTCGCGCCTCCGACCCAGATGGTGGTGAAAGCCGCCCCTGCCGCAGCCAAGCCGGCGGCCGCGCCGAAGGCCGAGGAGCCAGTCGCCGCCGAACCGCATGCGGAAGCGCTGGCAACGCTGTAAGCTGTCACGACAGGACGTTCGCGTCACCTGGCCACCGCTTGCGGTGGCTTTTTTTATAAGTGCCTGCGTCGAGGTAATCGTAGGGTGGGCTCTTGAGCCCACGCGGTATCCCGTATGCGCGTCGCACCGCTCTCCGGAGACGACATGCCAGCGCATCGGCACGGCCGCGTGGGCACGAGTGCCCACCCTACGATTTGCAAACGCACCGTCCAACAAAAAAGCCACCGCGCCCGAGGGCAACGGTGGCTTTTCGCCATCCCTACTATATATAGCTGGAAATCAACGCCGGGCGTCGGCGCCGACCTCTTCCGGACGCAATTGCGAAGCCAGCTTGTCGAGCACGCCATTGACGTACTTGTGGCCATCGATACCGCCGAAGGACTTGGTCAGCTCGACCGCTTCGTTGATGACGACGCGGTAAGGGATTTCCGGGTGGTTCTTCAGCTCGAACGCGCCCAGCAGCAGCACGCCGTGCTCGATCGGCGACAGTTCGGCCACCGTGCGGTCGATCAGCGGGGCGATCGTCTCGCGCAGCGCGACCGAGGTCGCGATGGTGCCGTTCAGCAGGGTCGAGAAATACTCGCCGTCGGCCTTGTCGAAACCGTGGGCGGCGCGGATGTTGCTGGCCACCTGGGAGGATGGCTCGTTATTGAGCAGCCATTGGTACAGGCCCTGCAGCGCGAACTCGCGCGCGCGGTGGCGCGGGGTGCGGTTCTTGCTCGGGTTGGCGTGGGTCGTCTTGTCGGTCATGATCGTCCTTCTTACTCTTCTTCTTCCTCAGGGTGCAGCTCTTCCAGCGCCAGCAGCAGGTTGGCCATCTCGACCGCCACCTTGGCCGCGTCGGCGCCCTTTTCGGCCATGCGCACTTCAGCCTGCTCGTCGGTCTCGGTGGTGAGAATGGCGTTGGCGATCGGGATGCCGTAGTCCAGGCCGATGCGGGTGATGCCGGCGCCGGACTCGTTCGAGACCAGCTCGAAGTGGTAGGTCTCGCCGCGGATGACCGCGCCGAGCGCGATCAGCGCGTCGAACTGCTGGGTCTCGGCCATCTTTTGCAGGGCCAGCGGCACTTCCAGCGCGCCCGGCACGGTCACGTGCAGGATGTCTTCGTCGGCCACGCCCAGACGCTTGAGCTCGGCGAGGCAGGACGACAGCAGGCCATGCCCGACGTCGGCATTGAAGCGCGCCTGCACGATACCGATGCGCAGGTCCTCGCCTGTCATGTTGCTTTCATAAGTTCCTACCGTCATGGCTGCCCTCTTTCGTATTGTCTTTAAGTGATTATGAATCCTACAGCGTCTCGAAGCCTCGAGAAACCGTAGCGAGCGGAAGAAATTTCGGTCGAGAAGCGCAGCTGTACAAATGTACAGCGAGCATCGCAGACCGAAAGTTCGACGCGCAGTAGGTTTATCGAGGCTTAATCCACAGGATTCGCAATGTAGCCTGTGACTTCCAGGTCGAAGCCCGTCATCGACGGCATCTTGCGCGGATTGGCCAGCAGCTTCATCTTGCCCACGCCGAGTTCCTTCAGGATCTGGGCGCCGATGCCGTAAGTACGCAGGTCCATCGTCGCGGCGCGGCCGGTCGGGCGCGCACCCGGCGCGTCCAGCGAACTGAACTGCGCGAACAGCTGCTCGGCCGTCTCGCCGCAGTTGAGCAGCACGACGACGCCGGACTCGCTCTTCTTGATCGCTTCCATCGCCGAGGCCATGGTCCAGGAATGGGTCGTGGCGCGGTGTTCCAGCACGTCCAGGATCGAGACCGGCTGGTGCACGCGCACCAGGGTTTCGACCTCGCGTTTCAGTTCGCCATGCACCATCGCCAGGTGGGCGCTGCCGCTTGGCTTGTCGCGGTAGGCGATCAGCTTGAATTCGCCGTGCGCGGTGTTCAGGGTGCGCTCGGCCACGCGCTCGACCAGGCTCTCGTTCTCGCTGCGGTAGTGGATCAGGTCGGCAATCGTGCCGATCTTCAGGTTGTGCTCTTTTGCGAACTCGATCAGGTCCGGCAGGCGCGCCATGGTGCCGTCTTCCTTGATGATCTCGCAGATCACCGAGGCCGGGGTCAGGCCGCCCATCTCGGTCAGGTCGCAGCCCGCCTCGGTGTGGCCGGCGCGCATCAGGACGCCGCCCTTGACCGCGCGCAGCGGGAAGATGTGGCCCGGCTGGACCAGGTCGTCGGGCGTGGCGCCCTTGTTCACGGCAACCTGGATGGTGCGTGCGCGGTCGGCTGCCGAGATGCCGGTGGTGACGCCTTCGGCCGCTTCGATCGAGACCGTGAAATTGGTGCCGAACGAGGTGCCGTTGCGGCTCGTCATCATCGGCAGGGCAAGCTTGTCGCAGATCTCTTCGGACAAGGTCAGGCAGACCAGGCCGCGCGCATGGCGGATCATGAAATTGATCGCCTCGGGCGTGACGAAGTCCGCCGCCAGGACCAGGTCGCCCTCGTTTTCGCGGTCTTCTTCGTCGACCAAAATGACCATGCGGCCGGCGCGAAGTTCGGCAACGATTTCCTGGGTGCTGGAGATAGACATGCGGATTTCCTTGAAACGGTGACGCGTCGTGCGTAATCCGCTATTTTAAAGGATTTACCGGGTTTCAACCGAGTCGATGGAGAGAACTCGGCAGGACATTTTCGCCTGCAAGCCGAAATTGAACACGCTATCCGTTGCGCAACAGCAACATATTACAGTTGTTCAAAAACAATTGTTAATTCCTATGTTTTAATATGCAACTTTGTGGTGTTTGCGACATCCACAGGATTATGATTGATCGCAATCAGGTCTAACGTGCCGGCGTGCTGCCGCGGGCGCATTCATGGAGTTGTCATGCTGGTTTCGAATTTTGTCCCCCAGGCCACTGCCGCAGCGCGAAAGAGTCATTGATGGCCACCATTCTGATTGTCGATGACCGTCCGAGCAACCGTGCCTACCTGCTGGCCCTGCTCGGCTTTACCGAACACCGGCTGCTCGAAGCCGAAGACGGCGCCGCGGCCCTGCAGCTGGTGCGCGCCGAGCACCCCGACCTGATCATCACCGACATCCTGATGCCGACCATGGACGGCTACGAGTTCGTCCAGCGCCTGCGCGCCGACCGCGCCCTGGCCGCCACCCGCGTGATCTTCTATTCCGCCGTCTACGCCGAGCGCGAGACGGTGGCCATGGCGCGCAGCTGCGGGGTGCAGACCGTGCTCTCCAAGCCGTCCGACCCGCAGGACATCATGAATGCGGTCAATGCCGAGCTGGGATTGTCGGCAGCCGCGGCTCCGCAGGACGCTGCGGTCGCAACGCGCAGCGCGGGCGGCTTCCTGCCCCCGCCCGTCACGCCACCCGCCGACAGCCGCCTCGCCGCGCGCCTGGCCGCGCTCGAAGATATGTCCCTGCACATGGCCGGCGAACGCCGCGCCGAGGGCCTGGTCGAGGTCTTCCTGCAGGCCGCGGCAAGCATCCTCGACGCCGACCAGCTGGCCCTGTGCCTGCTCGAGGGCGACGAACGCACGGTCCGCCACCTGAGCGCGCGCGGCCTCGACCATGCGCTCCTGCTGCCGCATGCGACCGGCACGCGCCTGCCCGGCGCGCTGCTGCAATCGCGCCAGGCCCTGCTGCTGGCCAAAGGCGACCCGCTGCTGGGCACCCTGCCGCCCGGACTGCCGCGCTGCGGCTCCTTCCTCGGCCTGCCGGTGCGCTGCCTGCGCAACCTGTATGGCTGGGTGTACTTCGTGCGCGCCCCAAGCGCGGCGCCCTTCGGACTCGAAGACGAGCGCTGGGCCCTGGTCCTGGCCGCGCACCTGGCGCTGGCCTACGAAAGCCTGAACCTGTACGGCGTCGTCCAGCGCCACGCGGCCCAGCTGCAGCTGGAAGCGACCGCCCGCGCCCAGGCCGACGCCGCCCTGCGCGAGAGCGAACACCGGCTCGAGCTCGCCCGCCAGGTCTTCGACAGCACCCAGGAAAGCATCATGATGACGGACGCCTGCGCGAACATCGTCGCGGTCAATCCGGCCTTCGAGCGCATCACCGGTTTCCGCGAAGCGGACGTGATTGGCCTGAACCCGCGCGTGCTGCGCTCGGGCCGCCATGAAACGCTCTTCTACCGCGCCATGTGGGAGGGCCTGGAACAGAA
Organism: Massilia sp. FBCC-B171; assembly: GCF_059134155.1. Taxonomy (NCBI): domain Bacteria; kingdom Pseudomonadati; phylum Pseudomonadota; class Betaproteobacteria; order Burkholderiales; family Oxalobacteraceae; genus Massilia; species Massilia sp. FBCC-B171. The sequence continues at coordinate 3,653,033 of NZ_CP101443.1, forward strand.
CGGCCAGTGGCGCGGCGAAATCTGGAACCGCCGGAAAAACGGCGAGGTTTATCCGGAGCGCACCAGTATCAGCGCAGTGCGCGACGACGAAGGCAAGCTGACAGCCTATGTCTCGGTCTCGACGGACATGTCGGCCTTGATCGCGGCCCACAACCAGCTCGACTTCCTGTCGAACCACGACGCCCTGACCCTGCTGCCGAACCGCTCGCTGTTCCACGACCGCCTGCAGCAGTCGATCGCGGCGGCGCGGCGCGACGGCAGCCAGCTGGCCCTGCTGCTGGTGAACGTCGACCGCCTCTCGCGCATCAACGACAGCCTCGGGCACGCCGCCGGCGACACCCTGCTGCGCGAAGTGGCGCGCCGCGCCAGCGACATCGCGTGCGCCGCCGATACTGTCGCGCGCCTGTCGGGCGACGAGTTCGTCCTGCTCACCAGCTGCGAAGATACCGAGGACATCATCCTCAAGGCCCAGCGCCTGATCGAGGCCATCGCCCAGCCGTTTGCGGTGGACGGGCACGACGTCGTCGTCACCGGCAGCATCGGCATCAGCGTCTTCCCGCGCGACGGCGACGCCCCCGGCGACCTGCTGAAAGCCGCCGACGCGGCGCTGGCGCACCAGAAGGACGCCGGCCGCAATGGCTTCCGCTTCTTCAAGGGCGAGATGAACGCCCAGGCGATGCGCTGGCTGGCGCTGGAAACGCGCCTGCGCCGCGCCATCGGCCAGGCCGAACTGGCCCTGCACTACCAGCCGCAGTTGGCGCGCGTGTCCGGCGAGGTGCTCGGCATGGAAGCGCTGCTGCGCTGGCACAGTTCGGAACTGGGCCGCGTCTCGCCCGCCGATTTCATCCCGCTGGCCGAGGACACCGGCCTGATCCTGCCGATCGGCGACTGGGTGATCCGCCAGGCCTGCCTGCAGAACAAGGCCTGGCAGGATGCCGGCCTGCCCTGCGTGACGGTGGCGGTGAACGTCTCGGCGCACCAGTTCAAGGCCGGCACCGTGCCCGCCGTGGTGCGCGCGGCTCTGGCCGAATCCGGCCTGGAAGCGCGTTATCTTGAAGTCGAACTCACCGAAAGCGTGATGATGGGCGACACCACGGCGGCCGAAGCCCAGCTGGCCGAGCTGCGCGCGATGGGCGTGTCGCTCTCGCTCGACGATTTCGGCACCGGCTACTCCTCGCTCGGCTACCTGTCGCGCTTCTCGCTCGACAAGCTCAAGATCGACCAGGCGTTTGTCCGCAACATCACGACCGACCCGCGCAGCGCCGCCATTGCCCAGGCCACGATCGCGCTGGCCGAAGGCCTGTCGCTGAAGGTGGTGGCCGAAGGCGTCGAGACGATCGCCCAGCGCGACTTCCTCGGCAAGATCGGCTGCGAAGTGCTGCAGGGTTATCTCTACAGCATGCCGCTACCGGCGCGCGAGATGGAAATGCTGCTGCAGGCGGGACGCGTGAACGTTTGAAATCCTGGCGCGCTCTCCCGTTACAATGGCCGCTCGACGCCATTCAACGGAAGACCCCGATGTTCTTTCAACACCTACGCAGCGCCTGCCTGGCCGCAGCCCTCCTCTCGGTATCGTTTGTCGCAAGCGCCGCCCTCAAGCTCGATGCGCCCATTCCCGTCGGCCCGCAAGTCAAGGTCGGCAAGCTCGCCAACGGCCTGACCTATTACGTCCAGAAGAACGCGCGCCCCGAACGCAAGCTCGAATTGCGCCTGGTGATCAAGGCCGGCTCGATCCTGGAGGACGAGGACCAGCAGGGCCTGGCGCATTTTGTGGAGCACATGGCCTTCAATGGGTCGACCAACTTCAAGAAGCACGAGCTGGTCGACTATCTGCAATCGATCGGCGTCAAGTTCGGCGCCGACCTGAATGCCTACACCTCCTTCGACGAAACCGTCTATATCCTGCCGATCCCGCTCGACCGCCCGGAAAACCTCGGCAAGGCGTTCCAGGTGCTGGAAGACTGGGCGCATGGCCTGGCCTTCGACGAAGCCGTCATCGAGAAGGAGCGCGGCATCGTGCTCGAAGAACTGCGGCTCGGGAAAGGCGCGGGTGACCGCATCGGCAAGCAGATTTATCCGAAGATCTACAACGGCTCGCGCTATGCCGAGCGCCTGCCGATCGGCAAAGAGGAAGTGCTGCGCAACTTCAAGCCCGACACCCTGCGCCGCTATTACCGCGACTGGTACCGGCCCGACCTGATGGCGGTGGTGGCGGTGGGCGACATCGATCCGAAGGCGATCGAAAAGCTGGTCAAGGTCCACTTCTCGAAACTCAAGAATCCGAAGCCCGCGCGCCCCCGCGTGTACGCCGAGATCCCGCGCCGCGAAGAGACCGAAGCGGTCGTCGTCCAGGACCGCGAGGCCGGCGGCAACAGCATCCTGGTGCGCTACCCGGTGCAGCCGGTGCGCGAACCCGACACGGTGCGCGGCTACCGCGAGCAGCTGGTCGAAAGCCTGTTCGCCAGCATGCTCGGCTACCGCCTGGTCGAACTGTCGCAACTGGCCGAGCCGCCCTTCCTGGGTGGCGGCAGCGCCTTCGGCAAACTCACGCCCTTCTACAAATCCTTCAATGCCAGCGCGGCCGTCGGCCCGGGCGGCGCACCGAAAGCGATCGAGGCCCTAGTGCGCGAAAACGAGCGCGCGCGCCGCTACGGTTTTGGTGCCGGCGAATTCGACCGCGCGCGCAAGAACCTGCTGCGCACTTACGAGCGCCTGTACAGCGAGCGCGAGAAGACCGACTCGGGCGTGTATGTCGCCGAATACCTGCGCAACTTCCTGCAGCAGGAACCGATTCCCGGCATGGCCGCCGAATACCGCTACGCCAGCGAAATGCTGCCCGGGATCACGCTCGACGAAATCAATGCCTATACGCGCCGCACGATTCCGGCCAACTCGGGCAAGCTGGTGATCTATACCGGCATCGAGCAGCCGGGCAGAGCGCCGCCGCAAGGCGAAGCGCTGCTGGCGGCCCTGGCCGCGGCGGAAAAGGCCGAGGTCGCGCCCTACGAAGAGAAGTCGCTCGGCACCGAGCTGCTGGCGCAGCCGCCGAAAGCGGGCAGCATCGTGCTTGAATCCGTCGACAAGACGCTCGGCCTGACCCGGTTGACGCTGTCGAACGGCGTCAAGGTGATCATGAAGCCGACCGATTTCCGCAACGACCAGGTCGTGATGAGCGCGGCGCGCTTCGGCGGCCAGAGCCTGTATGGCGAGGACGACATCCTGAACGCGCGCTACGCCAACGCGATCGTCGCCAGCATGGGGCTGAAGGATTATTCGCCGCTCGACCTGTCGAAAGTCCTGGCCGGAAAAGCCGCGGCAGTGACGATGGGCGTGGGCGCCTACAGCGAAGTGCTGGGCGCGTCCTCCGGCGCGACCGACATCGAGACCATGCTCCAGCTCCTGTGGCTGCGCTTCGACGCCGTGCGGCGCGACGAAGACCTGTTCAAGTCCTTCATCGGCAAGCAGGTGGAAGCGGCGCGCAACCGCCTGGCCCAGCCGGGCGCGCGCTTCGGCGACACCGTCGTCGCCGCCCTCTACGGCAACCACCCGCGCGCACCGCGTCCGCTGCGCCCGGAGGAGTTCAGCCAGATCAGCCTGGAACGCAGCATCGCGATCTACCGCGAGCGCTTCTCGAGCGCCAAGGACCTCACCTTCGTCATGGTCGGCAGTTTCGACCCCATCAAGGTCAAGCCACTGCTGGCCACCTATCTCGGCAGCCTGCCCACGCCCGACCTGCCGACCGCCTGGCGCGACGTTGGCCTGCGCCCGGTGAAGGGTGTCGTCAAGCGCGCCGTCTACAGCGGCAGCGAGCCGAAAAGCACGGTGTCGCTCACCTTCACGGGCGAGGCGCCCTTCTCGGAGCTCGAGCAGATGCGCCTGCAGGCGCTGGTCGAAGTGCTCAACATCCGCATCATCGAGGTCCTGCGCGAGCAGCTCTCGCTGATCTACGGCGGCAGCGCGGGGGCCTCGCTGGCGCGCATCCCCTACGGGAACTACACGCTGGCCGTGACGCTCCCGACCGGCCCTGAAAACGTCGACAAGGTGCTGGCCGCCACCTTCGCCGAATTCGAGCGCCTCAAGCGCGAAGGCCCGACGGCGGCCGACCTCACCAAGGTCAAGCAGAACTGGATCCAGAACCACCGCAAGGCGCTGCGCGAGAACGGCTACTGGCTGGGACGGATCCAGTCCGCGCTGCTGGACGGGACCGACCCGGCCGCGATCCTGACCCACGAAGAGCGCGTGAACGCCTTGAGTGCGGCGGAGGTGCAGGAGGCGGCGCGGCGTTACCTGAATACGGAGAATTACGTGCAGGTGGTGCTGTATCCGGAGAAAAAAGTAGAAGCAGTGCAGGCCGCTAATCAAGCGAACTGAAACGAAGGGACGTAGGGTGGGCGGGTTCCCCGCCCACGCGTTCAGCCAGTGCCGGCGTTTCCGTGCGATTCATTTCAAATACTTCTCAAACCACTCAATCGTCCGCCTGCGCTGATCAAGCTGATGCTCCGGCTTGCGAATCGCATGCCCTTCCCCATCGTAGATCACCAGCGCGGTCGGCGTGCCGATCGCGCGCAGGCCGTGCCAGAACTCCATCGACTGCGCCGCCGGCGTCTCGACGTCGCGCTCGCCCACATACATCAGGGTCGGCGTCGTCGCATTCCTGATCGACTCGATCGGCGAGGCCGCGCGGTAGACCGCGGGGTCGTCGTACATGGCGGCGCCAAAGAAGGGCACCATCCACTGGTCGATGCCGTTCTGGCCGTAGTAGCTGATCCAGTTGGCGATGCCGGCGCCGGCCACCGCCGCCTTGAAGCGCTTGCTGTGGGTGACGCCCCACATCGTCATGAAGCCGCCATACGAGTGGCCCATCAGGCCAAGGCGTTCGCCGTCGACGGGCGCCTCCTTGATGACCGCATCGACCCCGGCCAGGATGTCGCGCCAGTCGCCGCCGCCGAAGTCGCGCCGGTTCGCCTGGGTGAAAGCCAGGCCCTGGCCGAAGCTGCCGCGCGGGTTCGGCTGGAACACGTAATAGCCGCGCTCGACCAGTTCGCGCACCAGCGGGTTGCCAAAGTCGCCGGGAGCGACGAACCGGGGCGTGGCCGCCGATGCCGGGCCGCCGTGCACCAGCACGATCATCGGATGCTTCCTGCCCGCCTGCGGCTTCTTCGGCCCGATCAGCCAGCCCTGGCTGCGCATGCCCTCGTTGGTCCAGGTCAGGCTGCGGCTCGCCACTTGCGGCGCGAAGCCGGCATTGTCGCGCGTGACCGGCAACAGCGTGGGCAGGCGGCCGGCGACGATGCGCGGCGCCGTTTCATAGGTTTCGTGCACCGAGACCGTCGAGCTGCCGTCACCGCTGAAGACGAAGCGCCCGGCGCTCGAGCCATTCGCCGTCACCGCGCCGCGCCAGAGGGCGCGCGTGGTGCGCGCCGCCGGGTCGATCGCAACGACCGCCATCTCGCTGCCCTGCAGGGCTGAGGCCAGCAGGCCGCTGCCGCGCCAGGCCAGGCCGTTGAAGGAGCCGGGATAGTTCGGCGTCACGTCGACCGGCTCGCCCCCGGCGAAGGGCACCGTGAAGACGTTGCCGCCGACCGAGCCGAAGTCGCTCATCAGGCCGCCGACGAAGGCGACCGTCTGGCCGTCGGGCGAGAGGTGCGGCAGGCTGGCCTGCATCTTCGGGGCGGCGATGACGCGCAGCGCGCCGCTGTGCACGTCCACATGGCCGAGCGTGGCCACCCACCAGTTGTTGTCGCCATTCCCCCTGGCGCTGGTGGCGACGAAGCCGCGCCCGTCCGGCATCCAGTCGTATTCATAAACATAAGCGTCCGGCGGCGACACCAGGCGCAGCGTGCCGCCCGCGCTTGGGACCAGGGCGATGCGCTGCGCGTCGTCGCTGATGCCGATCTCGCCGACCTGGCGCGCGCCCGCCTCCACGGCGCCGGTCTGCTTCTTTGCGTCGACGGTGGCCAGCAGCGCGATGCTGGCGCCGTCGGGGGCCCAGCGCGCGGTATTGGCCACGCCCTTGACGCTGGCCGCGGCAGTGACCTTGCCTTCGCGCGCCACCCACAGGGTCGCCAGGCCCGCCGCGCGGTCGGCGCCGATGAAGGCGAGGGCCTTGCGGTCCGGCGACCAAGACGGGAAATCATAGGAACAGGTGGCGCAGGGGTCGTATTCGGCGGTGATCCTGCCGCTGGCGGCGTCGCGCACGACGATGCGCGCGTGCGCACGCTGGCCGGGAATGCCCGGGTCGCTCGATTCGATCGCGGCGATCGCTTCGCCGCCGCTGCTGATCGCCACCTGGCGGTATTCGCGCATCGATGCGCCCTGCGCCGCTGCCGCGCCAAGCAACACTGCCACCAGCGCCGCCCGCGCCATCCTGTTTTCAACGCTCATCGCTTCTCCTCGGTCCGGCCGCCGCGCCTTGTGCGGGCAAGCTCATGTTTGATTTGCTGCGCAGTCTACGCCCATTTGCCTGAGTCTGGAGCGCAACAAATTGGATGCAGACGGGATAATCTTGCTTGCCCTTAATGAAATCGATGTTGATTTATTGACGCAGAGCTAGAGTTGAAATTCGAGTTCAGGAGGAGTTGACCATGATCTACAAGGATGGCGACAACAAGATGCCGGTGGTCGCGATTTTGCAGCGCATGCTGGCGCTGGCAGGTCCCGACAAGCGGCCGCTGATCGAGCGCGAGCTGCGCATGATGCGCGCGGGGATAGCCGCCGAGCGCGAGGCGACCGGCCTGATCGACATGTACCTGAAAAACGCCACGCGCACGGCGGTCGTGCACGACCTGCGGCTGGTGTCGAAAGATGGCGAGGCGGCCCAGATCGACCACCTGCTGATCCACCGCTCGCGCCGCTTCTACCTGCTCGACACCAAGCAGTTCGCGCAGGGCCTGAAGATCACCGAGGAAGGCGACTTCCTGCGCTGGAACGAGGCGAGCAAGCGCCTGGAGCCGATGCCCTCGCCGCTGGACGCGCTGGCGCGCCAGGTCTCGGTGCTGCGCGACGCGCTCGAGCCCCTCGGGATGGACGATGCGCCGGTCGAGACGCTGGTGCTGCTGGCCCCGAATGCGCGCATCGACCGCCCGCGCCGCTTCGACAGCGCGCGCGTGATGAAGGCCGACCAATTCATGGAAAAGCTCAACAACGGCGCCGACCAGTCCCAGGTCGTGGCGGCCCTGGGCAACCTGAACCGGACAAGAATGCTTGATTCCATCGGCGACATCGCACAGCGCCTGATCGCCCTGCACCGCCCGTCGACGGCGGACACCATGGCCCGCTTCGGGCTAAGGCGCGATGCCCAGCCGGCACAGCCGGGCGACCCGGCAGCGCCGGAAGCGGAGCCCGACAACACGCTTGAAGCCGGAACTCAGAGCTTCGAAGCCGACAGCATGCGCTCGACGTAGCGCGCGATCAGGTCGATCTCGAGGTTCACTTTCGAACCGGCCTTCAGGTGCTTGAGCGTGGTGACTTCGATCGTGTGCGGGATCAGGTTGATCGAGAAGCGGCAAACCTTCGCGCCATCGAGCGCCAGGTCTTCCACCCGGTTCACGGTCAGCGACACGCCGTTGACCACCACCGAGCCTTTATAGGCAAGGAATTTGGCCAGTTCCTGCGGCGCGTCGATGACCAGCTCGCGCGATTCGCCCACCGGCTCGAAGCTGTGCACGGTGCCCAGGCCATCGACGTGGCCCGACACCAGGTGCCCGCCCAGGCGCTCGGCCAGGGTCAGCGCCTTTTCCAGGTTGACTTCGCCCATGGCATCCAGGCCGGCGGTCTTGCTCAGGCTTTCGCGCGACACGTCCACGCAGAAGCTCGACGTCGTCTTTTCGACGACCGTCATGCAGGCGCCGTTGATCGCGATCGAGTCGCCCAGGCCGACGTCCGCCAGCGGCAGGCCGCCGGCGTCGATCTGCAGGCGCACGCCGGCGTCCAGGCCACCGGCCAGGGGGGACACCGAGTTGATGTTGCCGACGGCGGCGACGATTCCAGTAAACATGCAGCGATTCCTTCAGGTTGATTGTTCGGTTTGCAAGCGCGCGAGGATGCGCAGGTCGGCGCCGACCGGCGTCACCGCATGGAAGCGCAGCGCGATCTTGTCGGCCAGGCGTGCCGGCGGCGGCAGCGCGAACATGCCCTGCCCGGCCCCGATCAGGGATGGGGCAAGGTAGACCAGCAGCTCGTCGACGCAGCCTTCGCGCACCAGCGAGGCGTTCAGCTTCGATCCCGCTTCGACGTGCACTTCGTTGATCTCGCGCCGGCCCAGTTCCAGCATCAGCGCCGGCAGGTCGACCTTGCCGGCCGCGTTGGCCAGCAGGATGACCTCGTGCCCGGCCGCGCGCAGCAGCGCTTGTTTTTCCGCGTCCGGTACGGCAGCGACGATCCAGCACGGCGCGCCCTGCAAAATACGGGCGTCCGGCGCGATGTCGAGGCGGCTGTCGACGATCACGCGGCGCGGCTGGCGCGGCGTGTCGATGCCGCGCACCGTCAGCTGCGGATCGTCGGCCTTCACGGTGCCGATCCCGGTCAGGATCACGCAGGCGCGCGCGCGCCAGGCATGGCCATCCTGGCGCGCTTCCGGTCCCGTAATCCACTGGCTCTCACCGTTCTCGAGCGCCGTCATGCCGTCCAGGCTGGCCGCCGTTTTCAGGCGCACCCAGGGCCGGCCACGGCGCATGCGCGAGAAGAAGCCGATGTTCAACTCGTAGGCCGCGTCGGCCAGGAGGCCGGAGGCGGTCGCGATGCCGGCCGCGTCCAGCTGTGCCATGCCACGCCCGGCCACCAGCGGGTTCGGGTCGCCCATCGCGGCCACCACGCGTCCGAGTCCCGCTTCGATCAGCGCGTTCGAGCACGGCGGCGTGCGGCCGTAATGGCTGCAGGGCTCGAGCGTGACATAGGCCGTCGCACCGCGCACATCGTTTCCGCGCGCGGCGGCGTCGCGCAGCGCCTGGATTTCGGCATGGGCCTGGCCGGCCGGCTGGGTGTGGCCGGCGCCGATCACTTCGCCGCCGCGCACGATCACGCAGCCCACGCGCGGGTTGGGGGCGGTGATAGTCATGCCCTTGGCGGCCCATTCCAGGGCCAGCGCCATGGCGTCGGTATCGGTATCGATGTGCACAGTGTCGTTCTTGGTCAGTCCAGGGAGGGCGCGTCGGCGCCGTCGCAGTTGTCGTCGCGCGCCGGGTTGCAGGCGCGCGCCCGGCCCAGCATGTTGATTTTAATACGCCGCGCCGCGCCGCCGTGGAACAGCGACAGCGTGCCCCAGCGCGCCGCGGCGCTGCTGGCCGCGCTGCAGCTGCGCCCGGCGCCATTGTAGGCGATGTAATACGGCGCTGCAGGACTCGTGAAGGCAAAGGCGCTGCCGAAGCCCTCCGCCAGCGCCTCGTGCACGGCCAGGACTTCGTCGCCCGGGCCGGGCACAGCGTCGCCGTCGCGGTCGACGAAGACGCGCCAGCCCTGCGCCCAGTCGACCCCGGCCGGGTCGCGCGGCACGACGAGGACGCGTTCGTTGCGCGCGATCGCCTGGGCCCGCGCCAGGCCGATCGCGCCGAACAGGTCGTGGGTAGCGGTGCGCAGCTGCTGGGCGCGCAGCAGGCCGGCCAGGTCGGGCAAGGCCACGCCCACCAGCACGGCGGCAATCGCGGTCACGACCAGCAGTTCGGGCAGCGAAAAGCCGGCCCGCGCCCGCCTCATGGCCAGCAGCGCTTCGACGGACCGCTGGCGCCCTGCTCGCCCGTGCTGAGCAAGGTCAGTGCGCCGCATTCGGCATCGCGAAAGCGAACGTCGACGTTCGCGGTGCCGGGACGCGCCCGCAGCTGCACGCAGTCGCGCAGCGTGCGCGCCGGGCAAGCCTCGGCATCGAGTTCGTAGAAGCTGGCGCCCGCCGCCGTTCCCGACCACCACGGCAAGCCCGCCACCGGCGCCGCGCTCGAAAACGCGATATAGCTGTGGTGCAGCGCGTGGTGCTGCTCCTGCTGCTGCATGGCCATGATCAGCGCGACCTTGCCCTCCATGCGCCGGGTCTTGGTGAGATAGGCGGCGTAATTCGGCCAGGCGATGCTGGCCAATATGGATACGATCAACAGCGCGACCAGCACTTCGATCAGGGTGAAACCGCGCATGCGCGCCATCGTCGTCTCCTCGGGAATGGGTCAATCGGATGCGGCCTTGTGCAGCGCCGGCCAGTTGGCGATCTCGCGCCAGCCCATGCGCCTGCCCGGCTGGCCGCCGGCGGCGCGCCGGTAATGGCCCTGCAGGACGACGACGGTGGCCGGGTCGGCGCCCACGCCGAGCGCGGTGATGCGAAACAGGGGCTGTGCGCCCGGCAGCAATTCGACCAGGTAGCGCGGCGCGCTAGCCGGCAGCGTGCCGAAACCCGTCGGCAGCGTTCGCCCGCTGAAGCGGCCGTATTCGACGCCCGCCTCCCCGGCCAGGTCGGCCGCCTGCCAGGCCGGCGGCGCCTTGCCCTGCGCCGGTTTGCACAAGCCCGCCATCTCGGCCTGGCCGCGGCAACGCTCGGAAAACGCATCCGCATCGATTGCGGCGAAAATGGCGGTGCGCGGCGACGCGGGCCCGGCGGCGCCGTCGATGTCGCGCTCGGCGTCGCGCAGCGCCGCTTCGGCCGCCGCATGTGCGACCTGGCGGTCGCGTTCGTAGCGCGCGGACTTGGCCCCGGCCAGCGCCGCGCGCGCCGCCGACAGCGACATCATCGACAGCGCCAGCATCAGGACCAGCATGGTGACGAGCGCGGCGCCGCGCTCCGGGCCGGCTATTCTCATGACCGGTTCAAGGCTGGGCCGCGCCGACCGCGAACACGGCGCTGAACAGCCGCCGCGACGGCGCCGGGCCGCTGCCGCTCAGCTGCGCCTGCGACAATTGAACGCCCGCGTCAGCACCGGCATGGGCAGCAGCATAGACCGGGCCGAACAAGGCGTAGGCCGCCGCCGGCATGGGCGCGGCCGTGGGGCGCTCCCCGTGCAGCAGCAGGGCTACCTGCACGCTGGCCACGCGCTTCCACCAGGTCTTTTCGTTCAGTTCGGCCTGGCCGCCGCCGGCCAGCGGCAGCGCCGCGTCCAATGCGGCCAGCGCGCTCGCGTTCACGTAGCGGTTCGGAATGCCGTCCGGCGGCGTGTCGGTATCGATGCCATACAAGACCTGGAAACCGTCGACGCCGGCCACGATCGCGTCCGCGCTCCAGTTGGCGGCGCCCCGATACTTGCAGCGCAGCTCGGCCAGGCCCTCGCTGTTCTTCGCGACATAGAAGATGCTCCAGCCCTCCTTGGCTTCGTGCACGGAGAAGCCGGCGCAGTTGATCACGCTGCCGTCGCCATCGGGCGCCGCGCCCGCGCCCGGATAACGCACCGCCAGCACGTCGCTGCCGTTCACGGCCGCGTCCACCGGTTTGTCGATGCCGCTGGTCGCCTTGCCGAGCGACTGGCCGTCGAGCCCCGCAAGCGGCGCCGGCAAGGCCTTGACGGGCGCGGCGCTGATCCGTTCCCAGTCGATGAAGGCGCCCTGGCGCACCGCGCGCCCGATCAGCGCCAGCGCGTAGCGCCCGCCGTCGTCGATGCCGGCCGCGTCTTCATGGGCGACATAGGCCCGGTTCGCGCCGATCATCAGCACGCCGCCGGCCAGCAGCACGCCAAGGCCGAGCGCCAGTGCGACCAGCAGTTCGGCAAGGGTAAGGCCGCCTTGAGCGCTCAGGCGAGGCGCGATCATCCCGCCACCACCATGGCAATGAAGGGCGCCGTCTCAGGCGCGGCTTCGCCCGCGCGCGCCGGCAAGCGCCAGCCCAGCTTGACCACCACCGGCGCATTGCCGCTGCCGCTGCAGGCCCACGTGAACGCCTGCAGCGTGGCGTCCCAGCCGCCGTCGTCGCGGCAGACCGCAATGCGCCCGCCGGGAAAGGCCGCGTGCACGATGCGCGCCGCGTCATAGAGGTCGTGCGCGGCCAGCTGGGCCGGGGCGCAATTGGCGGCGCCGAAACACTGCACGGGCGGCGGCGTGGGCGCGCCCGCAAGCGCGTCGTACTCGAACTGGAGATAGGGGTTGGAGGCGTCGGGCAGCGCCATTTGGGCGGCGTTGACGCGCATGCGCGCGCCCAGCGAGGCGGCGAGCTGCACCGCTTCGGATTCGAGCGCGGCCTGCTGGCGCAGGCGCGCCGCCGAGATCTGCGTGGCCGCCGCACCCACGACGCCCAGCGCCAGCACGCATAGCGCGACCAAGACCTCGACCAAAGTAAAACCGCCAGGACGACAGCGCAGCAAGGCACACCTCCACAGTTCAAGCGCGTCAATTCGCGCGAGCTGCGAAGTTATCAGTGAGGGTAAGGACGCGCCTGCGCTGGCTCAAGCGTGCGCGGGCTGCTTAAAACGACTTGATCTACTTGCGGGGATGGCCCACTTCAGCCAGGGCTTGCTGGAACTCGGCCAGATCCTTGAAGTCTTTATAGACGGAGGCAAAGCGGATGTACGCGATCTCGTCGAGGCGCTTGAGCTCCTGCATCACGAGTTCGCCGACATAGCCGGTATCGACTTCGCGCCGGCCGCTGGTGAGCAGCTTTTCCTCGATCGAGGCGACGGCGGCGTCGATCGCTTCGGCGGACACCGGGCGCTTGCGCAGGGCCAGCATCAGGCTGCCGCGCAGCTTGCTGCTGGCAAACTCGGCGCGGCTGCCGTTTTTCTTGACGATGATCGGCATCGACAATTCGATGCGTTCGTAGGTCGTGAAGCGCTTGTCGCATTGCACGCAGCGGCGCCGGCGGCGGATGGCGTCGCCCTCCTCGGATACGCGCGTATCGAGGACCTGGGTGTCTTCATGCTGGCAGAACGGACATTTCATGGGGCGCCGGTGATGCTCGTGAACCTGTGATGCGAAGGAACGGCGTCCGGATGCCCGGCGCCGTTCCTGAACTCTACTACGTCTGAAACAAAAATACTGTTTACGCCGCGTACACCGGGTACTTGTCGGTCAGCAGCTTGACTTCAGCCTTCACACGCTCGATGGTGGCAGCGTCGTGCGGGTTGTCGAGCACGTCGGCGATCAGGTGGCCGACACGGGTCGCGTCTTCTTCCTTGAAGCCGCGCGTCGTGAAGGCCGGGCTGCCCAGGCGAATGCCCGAGGTCACGAAAGGCTTTTGCGGGTCGTTCGGGATGCCGTTCTTGTTGCAGGTCATGTGGGCCTGGCCGAGGATGGCTTCCGCTTCCTTGCCGGTGAGGCCTTTCGCGCGCAGGTCGACCAGCATCACGTGCGATTCGGTACGGCCCGACACGATGCGCAGGCCGCGTGCGATCAGCGCCTCGGCCAGGGCCTTGGCGTTCTTCACGACTTGCTGCTGATACTGCTTGAACTCGGGCTCAAGGGCTTCCTTGAAGGCCACGGCCTTGCCGGCAATCACGTGCATCAGCGGACCGCCCTGGATGCCCGGGAAGATCGCCGAATTGATCTGCTTCTCGAACTCGGCCTTCATCAGGATGATGCCGCCGCGCGGGCCGCGCAGCGACTTGTGCGTGGTCGAGGTCACGAAGTCGGCAAACGGCACCGGGTTCGGGTACTCGCCGGCGGCGATCAGGCCGGCGTAGTGGGCCATGTCGACCATGAAGTACGCCCCGACTTCCTTGGCGATTTTGGCGAAGCGCTCGAAATCGATGCGCAGGGCAAAGGCCGAGGCGCCGGCGATGATCATCTTCGGCTTGTGCTCGCGCGCCAGGGCTTCCATGGCTTCGTAATCGATGTCTTCTTCCGGGGTCAGGCCGTAGGACACGACGTTGAACCATTTACCCGACATGTTCAATGCCATGCCGTGGGTCAGGTGGCCGCCTTCGGCCAGCGACATGCCCATGATGGTGTCGCCAGGCTTGAGCATGGCGAAGAACACGCCCTGGTTGGCCTGCGAGCCCGAGTTCGGCTGCACGTTGGCGGCTTCCGCGCCGAACAGTTGCTTGACGCGGTCGATCGCCAGCTGCTCGGCGACGTCGACGTATTCGCAGCCGCCGTAGTAGCGCTTGCCCGGATAGCCTTCGGCGTACTTGTTCGTGAGCTGGGAGCCTTGTGCTTCCATCACGGCCGGCGAGGTGTAGTTTTCAGATGCGATCAGCTCGATGTGGTCCTGCTGACGGGTGTTTTCTTTCTGGATGGCGCCCCACAGTTCCGGGTCAACCTTGGCCAGCGTGTGATCTTTTGCAAACATGAACAGAACTCCAATCGATAAGAAACCGGACAACGGCAGTGTTGGATCGGCACGAGGCCGGCAAACGACAGGCGCGCTGCATCGACAAGATGCGCGCGAACCCATTGTCGGTTGCCCAGGCGAACGGCGGATGAAATCTCACGCTCCCCGGTGGGTGCCCACCTTGCCCCAGCGCTGAGAGCGCCTGGGATTTTCGCCAGTTACGTGAGACATAAATGGACTGGGGATTGTATGTGAACTGCCCGCTTAGGGCAAGGAAAGCCCTGCCAGCCTGATAAGCTGGTCCCTCCCCGGTCAACATGGTCATTTCGGCTACAATCGCATAAAAGCACCCGCCAACCGAGGAATCCACCATGATCGTTTTCATCACCGGCGCCTCTGCCGGATTCGGCGCCGAAATGGCGCGCACTTTCGTCCGCAACGGCCACCAGGTCGTGATGGCCGCGCGCCGCATGGAGCGTCTCGATGCGCTGGCCGCCGAACTGGGCGAATCGGCGCTGCCGGTCGAACTCGACGTCACCAGCAAGGCCTCGATCGAGGAAGCGCTGGCCATGCTGCCCCAATCCTGGCGCCAGATCGACGTCCTGATCAATAACGCGGGCCTCGCGCTCGGCACCGAGCCGGCCCACAAGGCGCCGCTGGACGACTGGGAAACCATGATCGCCACCAACTGCAAGGGCCTGGTGACGATGACGCGCGCCCTGCTGCCGGCCATGGTCGAGCGCGGCAGCGGCCTGGTGATCAACCTCGGCTCGGTGGCCGGCCACTACCCCTACCCGGGCGGCAACGTGTACGGCGCGACCAAGGCCTTCGTGGAACAGTTCACGCTCAACCTGCGTGCCGACCTGGTCGGCACCGGCGTGCGCGCCACCAACCTGGCGCCTGGCCTGTGCGGCGGCACCGAGTTTTCGAACGTGCGCTTCCATGGCGACGACGCGGCCGCGGCTAAAGTGTATGAAGGCACGACGCCGCTGACGGCCAAGGATATCGCCGAGACCGCCTACTGGATCGCGACCCTGCCGCCGCATATCAACGTCAACAGCATCGAGATGATGCCGACCTGCCAGGGCTTCGCGCCGTTCAACATCAAGCGGGTATAAAACCGGCGACGATGGCGAGGATACCCGTAGGCTGGGCGGCTCTGCCGCAACCGCGCCGTGCGCCCGCGATTTGATAATTGTGAGAAAGTGTTACAGTTATTGTCCTGACAGCGACACCTCTCGTCTACTAAGCCGCGCCTGACAAAATTTCAACGAATACCCCAAGCGAGCTGCCCGACTGGTGTGTTCGCTGGCGTACATATGCGCGGATAGCGTAAAATGTTTCCTTTTATCACTTATGGCAGATCAGATGCCTTCGCTTTTCACCTGGACAGTACGGGTTTATTACGAAGATACGGACGCAGGCGGTATCGTGTTCTACGCGAACTACCTGAAGTTTTTCGAACGTGCGCGCACCGAATGGCTGCGCGCCGCCGGCGTTGACCAGCATGCCCTGATCGAGCGCGAAGGCGCTGCGTTCGTCGTCAAGAACGCGACCATCGATTACCACGCCCCTGCCAGGCTCGACGATGAAATCACCCTGACGCTCGCCATCGAAAAGCTGGGCCGTGCGTCCATCGCCTTCATCCAGAAAGCCTACCGCGGCGAGCTGCTGCTGGTCGAAGCGAGCGTGAAAGTGGGCTGCGTCGACATCGCCACCGTGCGGCCGCGCTCGCTCCCCGGCGACGTGGCTGATAAAATGCGTGCCGCTTGATCCATTCAACAAACTGCTTATTTGCCGCTTATTTTCTAATTAACCGATGACACCAACCCACGACCTCTCCTTCCTGGCTCTTATCAGCAACGCGCACCTGATCGTGCAGCTCATCATGCTGTTGTTGCTCGTGCTGTCCGTGGTCAGCTGGTCGTATATCTTCCGCAAACTGTTCGCCATCCGCGCCGCCCGCCGCCAGACCGAGCAGTTCGAGCGCAGCTTCTGGGCCGGCGGCAACCTGCACACCCTGCACCAGTCGGCTTCGGCCCAGCGCGACCAGAGCGGTCCGCTGGCGCGCATCTTCGAAGCCGGCATGGGCGAATTCATCAAGGGCAAGCAAGCCTCGCGCGACGCGCTCGACATGGGCGCCGTGCTCGACGGTTCCCGCCGCGCCATGCGCGCCGCCTTTCAGCGCGAGCTCGACGGCCTCGACCTGCACCTGAACTTCCTGGCTTCGGTCGGTTCCGTATCTCCCTACATCGGCCTGCTCGGCACCGTCTGGGGCATCATGAACGCCTTCCGCGGTCTTGCCAGCGTCCAGCAGGCAACCCTGGCCGTGGTCGCGCCCGGCATCGCCGAAGCGCTGATCGCCACCGCGATCGGCCTGTTCGCGGCCATTCCGGCGGTGGTTGCCTACAACCGCTTCACGCATGACATCGACCGCCTCGCCACGCGTTTCGAGAGCTTCGTCGAGGAATTCTCGAACATCCTGCAGCGCCAGTCGCGCTGATCGAGAGGATTCACCATGGCTTTTTCCAGCAGCATGCGCGGCGGACGCCGCAGCAAACTGAAATCCGAAATCAACGTCGTGCCCTACATCGACGTGATGCTGGTGCTGCTCATCATCTTCATGGCGGTGCCGGCCAACGTCACGCCGAACGTGGTCAACCTGCCAGGCGCGGAAAAGTCTTCGCTGCCGCCGGACACCTATATCCACATCACGGTGAAACCGGACGCCACGCTGTCGATTGGCGTGAGCGGCAAGGAAACGATTGCAGCCGAATCGATGCCGGACCGCAAAGCCCTGCTCGAGCGCCTGCGCGAACTGCACGCGAGCAACCCGGACTATCCGGTGATGATCGCGGGCGACCGCGAAAGCAAGTATGCCGACGTAATCGAACTGATTTCCGAAGCCAAGAAGCTGGGGATCAACCGCGTCGGCCTCGCGACGAAATAAGTAATGTCCGCAATGAAGCCAGCCACCAACGGCGCCCAGTACACGCTGCCGCCAGAACCGAACCGCATGCCCGCCATCCTGCTGGCGCTGGCGGTGCACGCCCTGCTGCTGGCCTTCTTGTGGATCGGCGTGAACTGGCAGAAGGCCGAGCCGCCCGCGGTCGAGGCCGAAGTCTGGGACATGAAGGTCGAGTCGGCCGCCGCACCGGCATTGCCGGCGCCACCGCCGCCGGAAGTACGCGAACCGGAGCCGGAGCCGACCCCGGTCCCGCCTGTGCCTGTGCCTGTGCCTGTGCCTGTGCCTGTGCCGAAAGTCGCCGAACCGGAACCGGTCAAGCCGGCCGTGCCCGACATTAATCTCGAACGCGAAAAGAAACTGGCCGAGCAGAAGAAGCAGCGCGAACTGGAAAAGCGCGAGCTGGAAAAGAAAGAACGCGAAGAGCTGAAAGCCAAGGAACTGGCCGACAAGAAGGCCGCGGATAAAAAGCTCGCCGAGAAAAAAGAACTCGAGAAGAAAGAGCTCGAGAAGAAAGCCGAAGCGGACAAGAAACTGGCCGCCGAAAAGCTCGCCGCCGACAAGAAGAAGCTTGCCACCGACAAGGCCGCGAAAGCGAAAGCCGACGCCGCCGAACAGGCCAAGCTCGACAAGCTGCGCGACGAGGAACTCAAACGCATGATGGGCGCCGCCGGCAGCACCGGCAGCGCGCAGAAGTCGAGCGCGCCGAAAATCGATGCTGGTTATGTCGGCAAGATCACGGCCCTCATCAAGAGCAACACGACGTATGCCGGCAGCCTCGATGCGCCAGGCAATCCGAAAGCCGTGTTCAAGGTTGAGCAATTGCCCACCGGAGAGATCCTGTCGGTGCGCCTGACCAAGAGCAGCGGTGTGCCTGCCTTCGATGAGGCAGTTGAGCGCGGTATTAACAAATCGACACCACTACCAAAGAAAAAAGATGGTACGGTGGAGCGCACCCTCGTGGTCAATTTCTCCATGAAAGACCTGGACTAAACACAGCCGAAACCTGAGCTGAACAATTTTTCCGAGAAAAGAACGCATGAAAAAACTTCACTATTTACTGTTTTCCGCCACCCTGGTCATCGGGTCGGCGGCCAATGCACAGCTGCAAATTGAGATCGCCGGCGTCGGCAGCAACCAGATCCCGGTGGCCGTTGCGGCCTTCGCCGACGAATCGATCGCCCCGGCCCAGGTCTCGGCCGTCATCCGCGCCGACCTCGAACGCAGCGGCGTCTTCAAAGTGATCGACGCCGGCCAGGTCATCAGCGACAGCGCCAGCATCGATGCCAGCGCCTGGAAAGGCCGCGGCGCCGACGCACTCGTGGTCGGCAGCGTCCAGCGCCAGCCGGATGGCCGCCTGGCCGTGCGTTACAAGCTCTACGACACCGTCAAGGGCAGCCAGCTGTCCTCGCTGGGCGGCGAAGTGCAGCCGAAATACACGCGCCTGCAGGCCCACCGCATCGCCGACGACGTGTACGAAAAGCTGACCGGCAGCCGCGGCATCTTCTCGACGCGCATCGCCTACGTGAAGGAAAACCGCGCCGGGCGCCAGTACGCGCTGGCCGTGGCCGACGCCGACGGCGCGAACGAGATCGTCGCCGTCAGCGGCCGCGAGCCGATCATCTCGCCGGCCTGGTCGCCCGACGGCGGCCGCGTCGCCTACGTCTCCTTCGAAGACCGCAAGCCGGTCATCTACATGCAGGACCTGGTCACCGGCAAGCGCCGCGTGATTTCCAATGAAAAAGGCAGCAACTCGGCGCCGTCGTGGTCGCCGGACGGCAGCCGCCTGGCGATCGCCCTGTCGAAGTCGGGCAGCTACCAGGTCTACATCGTCGGCGCCGACGGTTCCGGCCTGCGCCGCCTCTCCAACAGCAACGGCATCGACACCGAGCCGCAATTCTCGGCCGACGGCCAGAGCATCTATTTCACGAGCGACCGCAGCGGCGGCCCGCAGATCTACAAGATGAGTGTTTCGGGCGGCAACGCTACCCGCGTCACCTTCAACGGCAACTACAACATCAGCCCGCGCGTTTCTCCAGACGGCAAGACCCTGGCCTGGATTTCCCAGCGCGACGGCGGCTACTCCCTTTACGCGAAAGACCTGGCCAGCGGCCAGGAGCTGCGCCTGGCCGATGGGGCCACCGAACCGAGTTTTTCGCCGAACGGCAAATACATCATGTATGCGAACAAAGGCGGCGGGCGTGCCTCGCTGGCTGTCGTATCGACGGATGGTCGGGTCAAGCAGCGCTTGACTACGAACGCGGGAAACATTCGGGAGCCCAGCTGGGGTCCCTTCATGAAGTAAAGAAGTAAATCATTACCAACCAAGACCAGGAGAAAACCCATGCGCAACGTTAAGAGTGTAGCTTCCATCATCGCCACTGCAGCCCTGCTTGCAGCTTGCAAAACGCCAGCACCAGCAACCGACACGCCAGTCGTCGAGCGCCAGCCGACCGCCCCTGTCGCCACCGATACCCGCGACATCCGTCCAGTGGAAACGGCTACCGTCGATCCGCTGAACGACCCGAAAGGCGTGCTGGCCAACCGCAGCGTCTACTTCGACTTCGACAGCTATGTCGTGCGTGAAGATGGCAAGCCGGTCGTCTCGAACCATTCGAACTACCTGAACCAGAACAAGTCCCGCAAGGTCCTGATCCAGGGTAATACCGATGATCGCGGCGGCAGCGAATACAACCTGGCCCTGGGCCAGAAGCGCGCCGAAGCCGTGCGTCGCTCGATGTCGACCCTGGGCGTAGCCGAGACCCAGATGGAAGCCGTGTCGCTGGGCGAAGAAAAGCCGAAGGCAACCGGTTCGGGCGAAGCCGCCTGGGCTGAAAACCGTCGTGCAGACATCGTCTATCAGTAATCCTTAAGCTTAGTTGAATTGACAGCGGGGGCGGGAGCAGTGCAGACTGCTACCGCCCCCGTTTTTCATCGCAACACAAGATAGAAAGAATACGACATGATCAAATGGTCCCCGTCCCGTCTTGCCTGCCTGGTGCTGGCCGCCTGGCTGCCGCTGCAGGCATCCGCCGGCATCCTGGACGACGATGAAGCGCGCCGCGCCATCCTCGACCTGCGTGCGAAAGTCGACGCCATCACGCGCGACCTCACCACCCGCCTCGACGCCAAATCGGACAAGACCGCCACGCTCGACATCCTGAACCAGCACGAGCAGACCCTGGCCGAGATCGCCAAGCTGCGCGGCCAGATCGAAGTGCTGGCCAACGAAGTGTCGAAAGCCCAGAACAGCCAGCGCACCCTGTACGCCGACCTCGACGCCCGCATCAAGAAGCTCGAGCCGCGCGCCGAGACCATCGATGGCGAAACGGCGCAGGTGCTGCCCTCGGAAAAGCAGGCCTACGACGCCGCCATGGCCAACTTCACCGCGCGCGACTACAAGGCCGCAGCAAGCGCCCTGCAGGACTTCGTGAAGCGTTATCCGGAATCGGCCTACGCCGCCAACGCCCAGTACTGGCTCGGCAACGCCTATTACGCCCAGCGCGACTACAAGAACGCGATCGCCGCCCAGGAAGTGGTGACCACCACCTACGCCAGCAGCGCCAAGGCCCCGGACGCGATGCTCAATATGGCCACCAGCTATGCCGAACTGAAGGACAAGGTCAAGGCCAGGAAGACCCTGCAAACCCTGGTCTCGAAGTTCCCGGATTCGCAAGCCGCGCAGTCCGCCAAGGACCGCCTGGCCGCGCTAAAGTAAGGCCGCACAGCAATAATTTGGGGCCGCACGTTTGACAGCGCGACGGCAGCGCCCTATAATCTTGCTTCTTTCGGGTCGTTAGCTCAGCTGGTAGAGCAGCGGACTTTTAATCCGTTGGTCGCAGGTTCGAATCCCGCACGGCCTACCACGAATGCTCAAGAAGCCCACGAATTTCGGTTCGTGGGCTTTTTGTTTTCTGGTCGCGCTTAGTGAACAAAAACGCCAGGCACGGCCTGGCGTTTTTGTTTCTGCAATATTCCCGTTCATTCATTTCGACCTTGCGCACCTGACCTAAGATGCCCGCCCTCGCCTTCCCAATTGGCGACCTCGGGGGCCATGTCATAGCCCGGTGGACGATAGCTCACGGTCTTGGTCACGGCCGCATCGATTTCCTGAGGCGTCAGCAGCACCGTCGTCTTGCACGTGGTGATGCCGGAGGCATCGACCCTGAGCGCCAGCGCCGCGGCGGTAGCGTTGTCGGGAAGCTCGCCGATGATGACGACATCCCTGTCGCCGAACACGAAATAAAAGGCTTCGACCTTCCCGCCTAGCGAGTGGAATAATTGATCGACAGCCTCGCGCCGCCGCGTGCCGCCTTCCTTCAGCAGGCCCTTGATCCCCTCGCTGAGATAACTCGCTTCAACCAGATACTTAGCCATGTGAAGTCCTTCCAGAATCATCTTCCCGACGGAAGAATTCGCTTCATGCGCTTGCCGGCGGTGCTCGGCTGCCGCCGTATCGCCCGGCCGCCGGTTTGCGTCGACCTATGTTTGACAGTTCGCAGGGCGCGGCGGTTCAACCAGTGCGTGTGTGAGCAGCCAACTGAGTTCGCTCGCCCTCTACTTACCCCTGTTCAGTTACTCGCGTGCCAGCATTGCGCACCTTATTGCATAATTGTCGCAAGGCATCCGCAACGCCGGCCGCCCGGATAGCGGCGCTTCCCCTACAATGCAGCATGGCCCATTTACCACGCCCACGAGGCAGATCGATGCGTCGAACATGACATCACGCGGTCCTTCCCCGCCTACCGCCACGCCCACGCCGCCCCTGCGGCTCGGCCCCTATTCGCTGGCAAGCCTGGGGACCCTGACCGCGCTCCTGATCCTGGCGCTGGTGCTCGGCACCGGCGCCATGCTCCAGGTCAGCTACGAGGACGCGCTGCGCCAGCAAAAGACGACGCTGCGCAACCTGGCCATCGCCTTTGCCGCGCAGACGGAGATCGTGGCCCGGGCTGTCGACCAGGCCATCGGCCAGGTCGAGCGCAGCTACAAGCCGGGCAAGGGCGGGCAGCCGGCGCGGCTCGATTATTTCAACGAAGAAGGCGCGGCCCAGGAGTATCTGCTGGGCGTGTATGTGTTCGACCTGCAGGGACGCCTGCTGGCGCACGGCGCCCCTGGCAGCGCCGGACCAGGCGTGCCCCCGCCCGCCCCACCCGCGCCCGCGTTGTTGCGCAGCGGGACGCTGCACATCGGCATCACGCAAGTCGATGCGAAAACCGGGCGCGGCATCATCCAGGTCGCGCGGCCCTTGACGGACAGGGCCGGGCGGCGCATTGGGTCGGTACTGGCCCTGGTCGATTCCGAGCGCTTCGAACGCATCTACAGCCTGGTCGAACTGGGCGAAGGCGGTTCGGTGACGCTGTTCCACCGCGATGGCACGATGCTGGTACGCGGGCCGAGCTACCCGGCAGGGATCGGACGTTCCTTCCGTGATACCCCCCTGTTCCAGACCTACCTCCCGGCCAGCGAGCGCGGCACCATCGAAGCGGCAAGCCCGCTCGATGGCCAACCCCGGCTGTATGGGTACGATGCCGTCACGAATTATCCGCTCGTGATCATCAGTGGCATGAACAAATCCGTGGCGCTGGCATCCTGGTACGGCCGCTTGTGGACGGCCGTGTCGCTGCTGGTGCTGGTGTGCATGGTGGTGCTGTTCCTGGCCTGGCGCGTGGCGCGCGACACGGCCCGCCAGCGGGCATTGATCGCCAGGCTGGAAGCGAGCGAAGCGCGCGCGGGAAAGAGCGCCGGCTATCTGGCGGCGATCCTGAACGCGGTGCGCACCCCGATCTGGGTGCTCGACAGCTCGCGCCGGGTGGTGATGTGCAACGAGGCCTTTGCCCGCTTTGTCGGACGCCCGGCGCAGGAGATCGCCGGCCACGAGGAAGCGAACCTGCTCGACCCGGGCAGCGTGTTCGAACGCGCACGCCGCTATGCGCTGGTGCTGGGCGGCGGCCGGGCCGACGAAGCGCCCGCCATCGTCAAGGACAGCAGCGGCGACCCGCGCACGGTGATCCAGCAAACCTCGCAGTTGCTCGACGCCTCGGGCCAGGTCCAGCTGGTCAACCTGCTGACCGACGTCACCGAGCGCGAACGGGCCGAGGCACACCTGGCCTACCTGGCGAACTTCGATGCGCTCACCGGGCTGCCGAACCAGAACCACTTCCGCCACCTGCTGGGCGCCGAACTGGCCGATGCCGCGGCCAAGGGCACCCAGCTCGGCACCCTGGTGGTGTCGCTGGCCCGCCTGCACGAAATCAGCGACCTGCTCGGGCACGAGGCCGGCAATGCGGCGCTGCGCGAAGTGGGCGCCCTGTTCCAGTCGCAGTTGCCGCGCGCGGCCGGCGTGGCGCGCATCAAGGACAACGAGTTCGCGATGGTCGTGCATGCCCACCACGGGCGCAACGAGCTGGAGGAATTCGCGATCGCCCTGCACCGGCGCCTGTCGAACGTCTTGAGCGTGAACGGACGCGAGTTCTTCCTCGGCCCCATGGTCGGGGTCTCGGTCTTTCCCGAGGATGGACAGGAAGCGGACGAATTGTTCCGGCGCGCCGACAGCGCCCGCAACCGGTTTGGCGCCGACGGCGACACCATTCACTTCTTTTCCGAAAGCGCGCAGATCGACCTCGACGAGCGCCTCACGGTCGAAGCGCAACTGCGGCGCGCGCTCGAACGCGGAGAAATGCGCATGGTCTACCAGCCGAAGGTGGCGATCGGCTCCGGGCGCATCGTCGGCCTGGAGGCGCTGCTGCGCTGGAATAACGGGGAACTGGGCGAAGTCTCGCCGGTGCGCTTCATTCCGCTGGCCGAACGCACCGGCCTGATCGTGCCGATCGGCGCCTGGGTGCTGGAAGAAGCCTGCCGCCAGGTGGCGCGCTGGAATGCCACGGGGGCCGAGCTGAAAGTGTCGGTCAACCTGTCGCCGCGCCAGTTCGACCAGAAGGACCTGATCCCGATGGTCGAGCGCTGCATCCGCGCGAGCGGCATCGACGCCAGCTGCCTGGAACTGGAAATCACGGAGACGACCCTGATGAGCCGCGAAGGCGAAGTCGACGTCCTGATGCACGCGATCCGCGCGCTCGGCGTGGAACTGTCGGTCGACGATTTCGGCACCGGCTACTCGAGCCTGGCCGCGTTGAAGCGCTTCCCGGTGCAGCGCCTGAAGATCGACCGCGCCTTCATCCGCGACCTGGGCCGCGACGACGACAGCGCCGCCATCGTGCGTTCCATCATCAACCTGGCGCGCAACCTGAAGCTGGCCGTGGTGGCCGAAGGCGTCGAGACCGAAGAACAGCTGGCCATCCTGCGCGGCCTGGCCTGCGACGACTACCAGGGTTTCCTGTTCAGCCGCCCGGTCGAAGCCGAGGCCGTGCGCGCACTGGTGGAACAGAACCGCGCGGCCTTCGCCTGAACGCCACGCGGTTCTCTACTCGCTTGCCTTAGAACTCTTCCCAGCCGTCGGCCGTCGTGGCCGGCACCTTGTCGGCGGCAGGCGCCTTGACCGGCGCCTTGACTGGCGTTCTGGCTGGCGACTTGACCGGCGCGGTGCGCGCCGCCGGCTTGGCCAGCTGAGGACGCGCCGTTGCCTTGACTGCGGCCGGCGCCGCTGCAGCGACCGGTGCCTCCAGCACGCCGGCGCTTCCCGCGATGCGGAAGGCGCCCACGGTGTGCGCCAGCGTCGCCGCTTCCTGCTGCAGCGACTGCGCCGCCGCCGAGGCCTCCTCGACCAGCGCTGCATTTTGCTGGGTGGTCTGGTCCATCTGGACGATGGCCACATTCACCTGCTCGATGCCGGCGTTCTGTTCCTGGCTGGCCGCGCTGATCTCGGCCATGATGTCGGTCACCCGGCCGACGCTCTCGACGATTTCCTTCATCGTCGCGCCGGCCTGGTCGACCAGGGCCGTGCCATGCTGCACCTTGCCGACCGAATCGTCGATCAGGCTCTTGATTTCCTTGGCCGCCGAGGCACTGCGCTGGGCCAGGTTACGCACCTCGCCCGCCACGACCGCGAAGCCGCGGCCCTGTTCGCCGGCGCGCGCCGCTTCCACGGCGGCGTTCAGCGCCAGGATGTTGGTCTGGAAGGCGATGCCGTCGATCACGGCGATAATGTCGACGATCTTTCCGGCCGACGTGTTGATGCCGCCCATGGTCTCGACCACCTGCGCCACCACGGCGCCGCCCTTGCCGGCGATCGTTGATGCGGAACCGGCCAGCATGTTGGCCTGGCGTGCATTGTCGGCATTCTGGCGCACGGTCGAGGTCAGTTCTTCCATCGAGGACGCGGTTTCTTCGAGCGCCGCGGCCTGCTGTTCGGTGCGCGCGGACAGGTCGAGGTTGCCGGCGGCGATTTCGCCGGAGGCGGTCGCCATCGTGTCGGTGCCGGCACGCACCCGGGTCACGATCTGCACCAGCGAATCGTTCATGTCGCGCAGGGCGCCCATCAGGCGGCCGGTCTCGTCGTTGGAACGTACTTCGATGTGCTGGGTCAGGTCGCCCTGGGCCACGGCGCCGGCGATCTTGATCGCTTCTTCCAGCGGACGCACGATGGCGCGCACCAGCAGCCAGCCCAGCACGGCGGCGAAGGCCAGGCCGATCACGAGGCCGGCGAAGCAGACGATGCGCACGATTTCCGCGATGTCCTGCGACTGCTTGAAATTGCTGGCGGCGACGTCGGTCTGGATCTTGATCAGGGCGGCGAGCTCCTGGCCCATCGGGATGGCCAGCTTGTGCATCGGACCGTTCATGCGCGCACCGGCGCGGTCGACGTCGCCCTCGCGCAAGGCGGCGATGATCGGCTTCATGGCCATTTCCTGGAAGCGCGCGCGCGAGGCCGCGAACTGCTGGCTCAGGCGCTTTTCGTCGTCGGCCATCTTGCTCGCCGCATAGGCGTTCCACGCCTTGTCGGCCACGGCCGTGTTAGCGTCGACCTGGTCCAGGATGGGCGCAGGAGGCACGCCGGTCTGGATCGCCTTGCCCACCAGGATCTGGTTCAGCATGACGACGCGCTCGATGTCGGCCAGCTGGGTCAGCGCGACCAGGCGGTTGTCGTACATGCTCTTCATGGCATCGTTCGCCTTCTCCAGGTTCAGGATGCCGATGGCAAAGCCGGCGACGAGTTCGATGGCGAGAAAACCGATGACGAAAATCAGGCGTGTCTTGATGGTAATGTTCTTGAACATGATTCGACCGCTAAGGTAATAAGTAAATCGGAGGCGCTCAGCCCTGCTAATTGGATTATAGAAACTTACGAATCCCCAAGGAAACACTATCGGATATCTACACTGTATTGATGCGAATCGTGGCCTGCGGGCAACAGAAAGATGGCAGGTAGTCAAGCATCCGGATTGAAATGACAAGCCCGCCTTCCTGCGGCCCCGGTGATTTGCCTATAAAATGCTCCGAATTAATTTCCGCACACCTTGCTCTGAAGGCCGTCATGACCCTGCCACTGATTCTGAACCTGGCCGTCGCCCTGCTCGTCTGCGCCCTGCTCTACCGCATGCAGGCCAGCCACGCCTCGTTCACCAAA
Organism: Massilia sp. FBCC-B171; assembly: GCF_059134155.1. Taxonomy (NCBI): domain Bacteria; kingdom Pseudomonadati; phylum Pseudomonadota; class Betaproteobacteria; order Burkholderiales; family Oxalobacteraceae; genus Massilia; species Massilia sp. FBCC-B171. Next base: position 3,679,688 of record NZ_CP101443.1, read on the forward strand.
CGCGTCTTCACCGGCCTGGGGCTGGGCGTACTGCTGGGCGCGGCGCTGCAGGCGATCTACGGCGCCGGCTCGCCCGTGATCGCCGCCACCAATGCCTGGCTCGACGTGCTGGGCAGCGGCTATGTGAAGCTGCTGCAGATGATCGTCATTCCGCTGATCATGGTCTCGATCATCGGTGCCATCCTCAAACTGCGCGACGCGGCCTCGCTCGGCAAGATCAGCGCGCTGACGATCGGCATCCTGATCGCCACCACCGCGGTGGCGGCGATGATCGGCATCCTGATGGCCAAGCTGTTCGGCCTCACGGCGGTGGGGCTCACGGCGTCGGCGGCGGAAGTGGCGCGCGGCGAATACCTGCAGGGTTCGCTCGCGACGGCCAAGGACATCTCGTTGCCATCGATGCTGCTGTCGTTTATTCCAGCCAATCCCTTCCTCGACATGACCGGCGCGCGCAAGACCTCGACCATTGCGGTCGTCTTCTTCTCGGTGTTCGTGGGCATTGCCGCCACCGGTATCGCCGTCAAGAAACCGAACGAATTCGCTTCCTTCAGCCACTTCGTGCACGTCGCCCACACCATCGTGATGCGCATGGTGACCCTGGTGCTGCGCCTGACGCCCTATGGCGTGTTCGCGCTGATGGTCAAAGTGGTCGCGGGGTCGAGCCTGCAGGACATCCTGAACCTGCTCGGCTTCGTGCTGGCCTCGTACAGCGCCCTGATCCTGATGTTCGGCGTGCACCTGCTGCTGGTTGCCATGTCCGGCCTGAACCCGGCACGCTTCTTCAAGAAAATCTTCCCGGTGCTGGCCTTCGCCTTCACCTCGCGCACCAGCGCCGGCGCCATTCCGATGAGCGTGGCGACCCAGACCACGCGCCTGGGCACGCCGGAAGGCATTGCCAACTTCGCCGCCTCGTTTGGCGCGACCATCGGCCAGAACGGCTGCGCCGGCATCTATCCGGCCATGCTGGCCGTGATGATCGCCCCCACCGTCGGCATCGACCCGTGGACCGCGAGCTTCATCCTGCCGCTGCTGGCCATCGTCGTGTTCGGCTCGATCGGCGTGGCCGGCGTGGGCGGCGGCGCCACCTTCGCCGCCCTGATCGTGCTCTCCGCAATGGACCTGCCGGTGGCGCTGGCCGGTTTGCTGATCTCGATCGAGCCCCTGATCGACATGGGCCGCACGGCGCTGAACGTGAGCGGGTCGATTACGGCCGGCACCCTGACCTCGCGCATCCTCGGCAGCACGGACATGAAGGTATTCAATAGCGACGCGGAAACCAATCTGGACGGCGAAGAACAAGCCGCTTAGCAATTAGAAAATGTTAATAGTTTGCGCACGGAATCGTGCGCGGACCCCTTGTCGAATCCGTCTATGATGATGACATGTCAACATCAACGGCGGACCGGTAATGGAACAAAAGTGGCCTCAGGAAATTTGGCTGATCAGGCACGGACAGAGCGCCGGCAACGTCGCCCGTGACCTTGCCGAAGCCGCCGCCGGCCACGAAATCGACATTGCCGAACGCGATGTCGATGTGCCGCTGTCCGAGCTGGGCATTCGCCAGTCCGAGGCCCTGGCGTCCTGGTTCGCCAGCCTGCCGCAGGCCGAGCGCCCGAACGTCGTGCTGCATTCGCCTTATGTGCGCGCGGCCGAGACCGCCAAAATCATCATCCGCCGCCTCGAGCGCGATTCGCTCCTGGCCATCAATGCCGACGAGCGCCTGCGCGAAAAGGAATTCGGCATCCTCGACCGCCTGACCACGCACGGCATCGCCCACAAATATCCCGACCTGTACGCCCAGCGCCAGCACGTCGGCAAGTTCTATTTCCGCCCGCCCGGCGGCGAAAGCTGGGCCGACGTCATCCTGCGCCTGCGCAGCGTGCTCGATACGCTCAGCCGCGATTACTGCCACGAGCGCGTCGTCATCGTCGCCCACCAGGTGATCGTCAACTGCTTCCGCTACCTGTTCGAACGCCTCGACGAGGCGACCATCCTGGCGTTCGACCGCGCCGGCGACGTGCCGAACTGCTCGGTCACCTCGTATTCCTTCGATCCGATCCAGGGCAAGCATGGCCGCCTGGTGGTTCGGCTCGTCAATTTCGTCGCCCCGCTAGAAGACACCGGTACCCCGGTGACGGTCGGCAAAGACATGCCCACCGCGCCGAAAGCCTGATCCCCATGAATGCCGCCGTGTGCCCCACCGATGCCGCACCTGCCGTGCACGATGTCACCACGCAACTGTTGCGCGCGTGGCCGCTGCCCATGCCGGGCGACGACGGCGACAAGGAAGAACGCGGCCACGTGCTGGTGCTGGGCGGCTCGCGCGAAATACCGGGCGCCGTGATCCTGGCCGCCACGGCCGCGCTGCGCGCCGGGGCCGGCAAGCTCACTGTCGCCACGGGCGAGAGCGTCGCCCAGCTGGTGGCGCTGGCCATGCCCGAAGCGCGCGTGATCGGCCTGGCCGAAACCGAGGCCGGCGGCTTCCTGCCTGACGCAATCGCCCGCCTCGACCCGCTGGCCGACCGCGTCAACGCCATCCTGATCGGCCCGGGCATGCAGGACGAAGCGGCGGCGGCCGAACTGGTGCATGGCCTGCTCGACCGCCTGCACGGCAGCAACACCGCCATTGTGCTCGATGCCTGCGCCATGGGTACCCTGATGTACACGCCGCCAGCGTGGGCGCCGGGCGAAGCCTTCCGCTTTCGCGAGCCCGTCATCGTCACGCCGCATTGCGGCGAGATGGCGCACCTGACCGGCATCGAAAAAACAGATATCGTGTCCGGACCCGACGCCCGGGCGCTGGCCTCGGCCGAGGCATGGAACGCCGTCGTCGCCCTGAAGGGCGCGCGCACAGTCATCGCCTCGCCGCAGGGAACAATGTGGCAGCACGAAGGCGGCAATGTGGGCCTGGCCATTTCCGGCTCGGGCGACACCCTGGCCGGCATCATCGCCGGGCTGGCCGCGCGCGGCGCCGCGCTCGAACAGGCCGCCTGCTGGGGCGTGGCGCTGCATGCGCGCGCCGGCGAACGCCTGGCTGAACGCATGGGCGTGCTCGGCTACCTCGCCCGCGAGATCCCGAACGAGATCCCGGCGCTACTCGAATCGATTGCCGGCCGCAAGGCAGGCAAGCAGGAGGAGCCAGGCCAGCCCGGCTCCCGCAACGACCATCCGGCCAACGCCGGGGGACTGGTGTAAACGGAAGCCGTTTTAACCAGTATCAAACTCCGCACGCTATATCGCGGAACAAAGCAAGAAGTGCGCGATTCGACGAACTGGCGTTCATCACGGCAGTCTAATTTTTACAGTCGAATTCGTGCACTGAATGGGGCCGCGTGTTGCGTCGGTTCCCTAAGGTTTTTGCCAATGAACACATGCATCGGGTAATCGATGTTGCCAACAAGAGGTTCATGGCAAAACCGAACTGGCGCCGTTGTTCTCCACCGCCTCACCTGGAGAAAACGGCACAAGATAGACGTGAACGAGGAGTTTAAACAATGAACGCAATGACCAAAGCACCAAAAATCCTGCTGACCGCCGCCCTGCTCGCATCGATGCTGGGCGCATGCAAGAAGAACGATACGGCCGGCACCGCTGGCGACACGTCGGCAACCTCGCCGACTTCGACCTCGGGTACGAGCGGCACCACGGGTACCACCGGCACCACGGGTGACACCACCGGCACCACCGGCGCCACTGGCACCACCGGCAGCGGCGCAATGGGCACCACGGGCGACACCACCGGCACCGGCGCGACCGGCACCACCGGCGCCATGGGCACCACCGGCAGCACCGGCACCATGACCGACCAGAGCGGCGCAGGCGCTGCAGCTCCGACCGGCGCGACGGGGACCACCGGCACCAGCGGCACCTCGGGCACCACCGGCGTGACCGGCGCGGGCGGCACCACCAACAATACCGACTCGACCGGCACCGGCAGCGCCGGCGCGGGTACCACCGGTACGACTGGCACTGGCCGCTAAGCAGCGTTGTTTGTCCACAAACCGGAGCCCCACAACGCGGGCTCCGCGTTTGCGTCTGGCCGGCGGCTTTCATGCCGGTTCTGACATCCAGCTTGCCCGTCCGGCCGGCTGGCTATCTTCCCCCGCCCCTACAATGTTTCAGCATTCCCCACGTCTTCCCGCGCTCCGCTGCCGTAGGCCGCGTCGCCTGCGCGCACCGACTGGCCTGCTTTGTCAAACAGCGCACAGTGAGGCCCGGGTGCGCCATGCCACAATCAAGGCAATCCCGCCACCGCTTGCTTTCAGCACGCGGCAACGGCATGCCATCGAACAAGGAGCCTCACCATGAACACCATGCACAACGTACCGAAAATCGTCCTGACCGCCGCCCTCCTCGCCGCCATGCTCGGCGCCTGCACCAAGAAGGATTCGGGTGTCGGCGGCGCCGGCGACGCCGCCGAAGTGACCAGCAGGACCGAAGGCTCGGGCGCCGGCGCGGCCGCCGGCGTCAGCGGCGCCACCGGCAATGCGGGCAATGCCGGCCTGTCCTCGACCGACTACAGCACCAACAACACGCCACGCACCGTCGGCAAGGAAGACAGCACGGACAAAGCCAGTATGGGCGCAACGGGCGGCGCCAGCGGTTTCGACGGTGTCAAACCGGTTGACGGCAGCGGCAAGACCACCGGAGGCACCGGCAACACCACCGGCACCGGCCCCGCGCCGACGAAATAAGGAAGCAAAAAAAACCCGCTTGCGCGGGTTTCTTTTTACCTGGGCCGGAACAATCAGACCCCTTCGGTCACCTTCATGGCGGGCGCTTTCGCCAGCGGCACCGGCTTGGGCTGCGCGCGTCCCGTCGCGAAACGGAAACCACGCATGACCAGGCGGTACAGCAGGCGCACGAAGACCAGCGTCAGGATCGCTTCCACGAAGGTCGCCAGGAAGGCCAGCAGCGCAGGATACCGCGCGGCGCGCCGATGGAACTTGGCGACCATGCGGTCACGCGCGATCTCGATGCTGTCGTAGAAGGTCGGCACGACCAGCAGCGTCAGGAAAGTCGAAGTGATCGTGCCCCCGATGATGGCCACGGCCAGCGGCTGATAAAACTTGCCGTCCGGACCCAGCGCCAGGGCCACCGGCAGCATGCCGGCGATCAGCGCGAAGGTCGTCATCAGGATCGGGCGCAGGCGCATGCGGCCGGCCTTCATCAGCGCGTCCTCGCGGTCATAGCCTTCCGCTTCCAGCGCACGGGCCGCATCGAGCAGCAGGATCGCGTTCTTCGCCACCAGGCCCATCAGCATGATGATGCCGATCATGCTCATCAGATTAAGGGTGCCGCCGGTCAGCAGCAGTGCCAGCACGACGCCGATCAGGGACAGCGGCAGCGACATCATCACGCCCAGCGGCGCGGTGAAGGAGCCGAACTGCATCACCAGGATCAGGTACATCAGGCCGATACCGCCCAACAACGCGGTGATCATCGCGCCGAAGAGGTCGGCCTGGTCCTTACCGGCGCCGCCGAGCGCCAGTCCATACCCTGGCGGGAAGTCGAAGGTCTTGGCCAGGGCCATGGCGTCCTGCGTCACTTCGCCGTTGGAACGGCCCTGGGCATTCGCTGACACGGTAATCACGCGTTTGCCGTCCTTGTGCACGATTTCCGAAGGACCTTTGCCCATGCTGATGCGGGCAATTTGCTCGAGCGGCACCATGGTGTTGGTGCCGGCGATCAGGATCGGAAGGCGCTCGATATTTTCGATGTTGACGCGGTCTTGCGGATGCAGGCGCACCGCGACGTCGCGCGTTTCGCCGGTCGGGTCGACCCAGTCGCCTACTTCGATGCCCGCGAACGCAACGCGCAAGGCGGTGGCGGCGTCGCCCACCGACACGCCCATCGAGTTGGCCAGGCCACGGTCGAGCTCGATCTGCAGCTCGTTCTTCGGATCCTGCTGTGACAGCGTGACGTCGACCGCACCCGGGACCTGGCGCAGCTTTTCCATATAGGACGAGGTCAGCTCCATGAGTTTGCGCGAATCGGGGCCGGTGAATTCGATCTGCACCGGCTTGCCGTTGCCGTTGAGGTCGTCAAGTACGGTGTACTCGGCGCCTACCAGGCCGGCCACCTTGACGCGCAGCTCGGCGGCAATTTCGGAGGCACTGCGCTTGCGGGTGTTGCGCTTGCCGATCTCGACATAGATCTGGCCGCCGTTCGGGCGCGCCACGACGTCGGTGGCACGCACATCCTTCATCGCCAGCGCCAGCCCTTCCGCCTGCTGCATCTTCAGCTTGGCGTAATGCAGGCTCGACGAGGCAGGGGTGCGCACCTCGATCATGATCTTGTTGCCGTCGCCCTTGGGCAGGAAGCTCGAGCCGCCGAAGAAGTACTGCAAGGCGATCGCGCCGGCGAAACTGGCCACGGCAATCGCACCCATCCAGCGGCGGTGGTGCAGCGCCCAGGCAATCACGTTGCCGTAGCGGGTGGCCTGATGGTCGAACCAGTGGTTAAAACGGGCCAGTACCTTCGAAATACCCTTTTTCGGTGCATGGTGGTGGCCGGGAGGATCGCCCCAGTAGGCCGACAGCATCGGATCGAGCGTGAACGAAATGAAGAGCGACACCAGCACCGAACAGGTCACGGTCAGCGCAAACGGACCGAACCATTCGCCGGAGATGCCTGGCATGAAGGCGACCGGAATGAACACGGCCATGATCGAGAACGTAGTGGCAGCCACGGCCATGCCGATTTCCGAGGTACCCACCAGCGCGGCGGTGCGGCGGTCGGCGCCCATTTCCATGTGGCGCACGATGTTTTCCCGCACGACAATGGCGTCGTCGATCAGCACGCCGATCGCCAGCGACAGACCGAGCAGGGTCATGAAATTGAGCGTGAAGCCGCACAGCCAGACGGCGATGAACGCGGCCAGCACCGAGGTCGGCAGCGACAGCGCGGTGATCAAGGTCGAACGCCATGAATTGAGGAAGGCGTAGACCACGAACACGGTCAGCACGGCGCCGAAGATGAGCGACTCGATCACGTTGTTGAGGCTGCTTTGTGCTTCCTCGCCGCCATCGCGGGTGATCGTCAGTTCGGTGCCCTTGGGCAGTTCCTTGTTGATCGCGGCGACTTCCTCGCGCACCCGCTTGGCAATCGAGACGGTCGATGCCTCGCGCGAGCGGACGATCTGGATGCCGACGTTCGGGTTGCCACTGTGAATCGAGGCGCTGTCGATGTCGGCGAAGCCGTCCTGGATTTCGGCCACCTGGTTCAGGCGCACGATGGTATCGCCGCTGCGCTTGACCACGATCTGCGAGAAGTCTTCCGGACGCTCGATGCGGCCGATCAGGCGGATACCCTTCTCGTCCATTTCGCCGCGCACCTTGCCGACCGGCGCATTGGTGTTCTGGTTGCGCAGCGCATTCGCCACTTCCGACACCGAGACATTGTATTCGCGCAGCTTCTCGGCGCGTAGCAGCACCGAGAGCTCACGCCGCAGGGCGCCGTTGACGCTCACCGTAGCAACGCCGTCGATGCCGCGGAAGCGGTCGGCCAGCTCGTCTTCGGCCTGGCGCGACAGCTCGGCATGGGATTGCCCTTTCGAGGACAGCGCCAGGCCCATGATCGGGCGTGCGGAAGGGTCGACGCGGCGCAGGATCGGCTCGCGCATCTCGATCGGCAGCTTGTAGCGCACCGCCGAGATGGCGTTGCGCACGTCGTCGGAGGCCTCGATCAGGTTACGGTCGAAGTCGAATTCCATCACCAGGGTGGCGCTGCCTTCGTTCGCATAGGCAGTGACTTCGGTCACGCCCTGCACGCTTTGCATCTGCTTTTCGAGGCGGTCGACAATCTCGCGCTCACTGGTCTCGGGCGATGCCCCCGGGTAAGGAATGTTGACCACGATCACCGGAATGTCGACGTCGGGTTCCTGGTTGACGCGCAGTTTGGACAGAGCCAGCAGGCCCATGCACATCATGCCCAGGATCAGCACGATCGTCGCGATCGGCTTTTTAACTGAGAAATTGGACAGGAACATGGCTTATTTACCTTCGACCGGCTGTGGCGCGACGCTGGCAAGGGTCTTGCCGGCGCCCTGGGCGGCACCGGTCAGTTCGACCTTCTGGCCATCCTTCAGGTTCGAGCTCGGGTTGCGCAGCACGGTGTCGCCGGCGGCCAGGCCCGATTTGATCTCGATGTTGCCGGTGCGCTGGTCGCGCATGCCGGTCTGCAGGTCGACTTTCGACAGCAGGCCGCCCTTGACGCGCCAGGTGTAGGTCTTGTCGCCGGCTTTCACCATGGCGCTTTCCGGCAGCATCAGGACGTTCGAGCTCTCGGCGTCGATCCGCCCCTCGGCGTACAAGCCCGCAACGCGGGGTTGTTCGCCAGTTAAGCCGACCAGCACCTCGACCTGGCGCGTGATGTCGTTGGCCGAGGCGTCGATGCGTTTCACGACGCCCGTGAACTGCTGGGTGCCATAGCCGTTGATGTGGTACTTGACCGGCTGGCCGACCTTGATCGTGCTGATCTTGTCGGTCGACACGCGCCCTTCGAAGCGCATGCTGGCCGGATCGATGACCTTGACCAGTTCCTTGCCGATGGTGGCGGTGTCGCCGCTGGAGACCTTGCGGTCGCTGACGATGCCGTCGAACGGCGCGCGCACCAGGGTGCGGGCGATCTGCTGGCGTGCCAGCGCGGCACGGCTCCTGGCGGACGACAACTCGCTCTGGGCGGTGTTGCGGCGCACTTCGGCTTCGTCCTGGGCCGCGGCCGAGGTCATGCCCGAGGCGCGCAGGGTTTTCAGGCGTTCGAGCTGGCGGTTCGCCTGGTCGAGCGCCTGGCCTGCCGCGCGCACGCCGGCATCGGCCGAGACCAGGGTGTCGCGGATCGCGGTTTCGTCGAGTTTGACCAGCAGGTCGCCTTTCTTGACCGGCTCGCCGTTTTCCTTGAGTACCTGGAGTACCACGGACGAGACTTCGGCGCGCAGGTCGGCGCGGCGCTCGGGCTGGATCGAGCCGGTAATCACGGGGCCGGAGGCGAGCGAATCGTTGGAGACCGTCAGCAAATCCTGGGGAGCGACCAGCAGCTGGCTTGGCTTGGTGTCCTTCTGGTCGGCGGAGGCGGTGGTCTTGCCGTCTGCCTTGGCCGGATCCTTGGCCTCCTTGCTGCAGGCGCCGAGAGCGGACGCGATGGCAAGGACGAGTAGAGTGTTGCGCAGCATTGAGGAATCTCCCGAGTTGGACGCTGGTGACGTATTTATAGAATTTGGATGGAACATGTCAGCGCGCAGTATCTAGGAGGCGGCCCAACCCGTCAATTGACGATCCCGCCCGTTGTTATTTTGGTGGGATGAACTGCGAAATGGTGCGATGAGCTGCATGCATTTCGGAGGACCTGCAGGGAGGGATCAGCCGCCGAAGAGGGCGTGGATCAGGAAGCCCATGCCGACGCCGGTGACGATGCCGCCACCGATTTCGACCAGCGTATGCCCCATGCGCTCGCGCAGCGTGATGTGGCCGGTGACGGCAATGGCCAGGCGATTGATCGCCGCGGCCTGGCGGCCGACGTGCTGGCGCAGGCTGTTGGCGTCGATCATGACGATGAAGGCCAGGGTGACGGCCACGCCGAAGGCCGGGTGATCGATGCCTTCGCGCAAGGCGATCAGGGTCGCCATGCTCGTGACGACCGAGCTATGGTTGCTGGGAAAGCCGCCATTTCCAACCAGGTTGAAGGCCCAGCGCCGCTGGCGCGCACTGCTGATCAGGAATTTGATCGGCCCGACGACCGCCCAGGTCAGGAAGGGCGTGATGAGGTAAGTAAAGTCCATGAAATCCTTGTCTGGTAGGTACATATGCCGGGCAGAATTATCGCAGAAGCAATGCGCTACGGCGACCTGCGCTGCGCCGCCCTGCCCCGGCTACGGTTAAGATTCCTGAAACTGTGGCATTTCAACCAATAAAGCAATCGTAAGGATGCGGCCATGCGCCATTTCAGGCTTTCCTTTGCCGTCACCATCGCACTGATGGGCGTCGCGGGCTGGTGGGGCTACACCCATGGCGGCATGCATGGCCTGCTGAGCGCGCTGTGGATCACGGCGGTGCTGGGGGTGCTCGAAGTCTCCCTCTCCTTCGACAACGCGGTGGTGAATGCCTCGGTGCTGCGCCACTGGAACGAATTCTGGCGCAAGCTGTTCCTGACCGTCGGCATCCTGGTCGCGGTCTTCGGCATGCGCTTGCTGTTCCCGCTGGTGATCGTCTCGGTCGCCACGGGCCTCGGCCTGGTCGACGTCTGGCACATGGCGATCGACACCCCGAAGGAATACTCGCGCCACCTGATGGAGCACCACGCCGAGGTCTCGGCTTTCGGCGGCGCTTTCCTGCTGCTGGTTTTCCTGAACTTCCTGTTCGACAGCGAAAAGGAACTCCACTGGCTGGGCTGGATCGAAGAGAAAGTGGGCAAGTACGGCTCCGAAGGGCTGGCGATCCTGCTCACGCTGCTGGCCGTGTGCGGCGCGATGAGCCTGATGATTGAGGAGCGCAAGCTGGCCGTGCTCATCGCCGGCGTGGTGGGGGTGCTGGTGTATGTGGGGGTCGACTTCATCAGCAGCTTGCTGGAGGAAAAAGAAGAAGACCCGAGCGTGGGCAAGATGATTTCCCAGGGCAGCATCGGCGGCTTCCTCTACCTGGAAGTGCTGGACGCTTCGTTCTCCTTCGACGGCGTGATCGGCGCGTTTGCGATTACCAACGACGTCGTCATCATCATGCTGGGCCTGGCGATCGGCGCCATGTTCGTGCGTTCGCTGACCGTGTTCCTGGTATACAAGGGGACGCTGCAGCAATTCGTCTACCTGGAACACGGCGCCCATTACGCGATCGGCATCCTGGCGCTGATCATGTTCGCCAGCGTGCACTACCACATCCCGGAATGGTTCACGGGGCTGTCGGGCCTGGCCTTCATCCTGGTCTCGCTGTGGTCCTCGATCCGGCACCGCAAGCGCAGCGAACTGGAGGAAACACATGGCAAGGAGGAGATTGCTTAAGAGTGGATTAAACGGGTGCGCTGCCATTTTGACAATCGGGCGGCGCGTGGCAGAATGAGGCCCATCCTTACTGACTGAACCCACCACATCATGCCGAAAGCCCTGCCGCGACGCGCCGTCGCAATCCTGCTGTCCCTCGTCGCCGCCCTGGCCGTGATCATGGCGATCTACACCTGGTTCACGCTGACCTGGTCGTATTCCGAAGGCACGCGTGCCGGCTACCTGCAGAAGTTCTCGAAAAAAGGCTGGCTGTGCAAGACCTGGGAAGGCGAAATCCTGCTCTCGAGCATGCCGGGCGCGATTCCCGAGCGCTTTACCTTTACCGTGCGCGAGGACAGCCTGGTGCAGAAGCTGCAATCGACCATGGGCCAGCGCGTCGAGATCAGCTACGAACAGCACAAGGGCGTGCCGACCGCCTGCTTCGGCGAGACCGAGTATTTCGTGAATAGCGTGAATACCGGGCCGCAGTCGCCGGTGTCGCCGAGCGAGGCGCCGAAGGTGGCGCAGTGATATTCAAGGCATATCACCACCAATGAGTGATATGCAAATGATATCAAGCGAAGGGACGTAGGGTGGGCGGGTCTCCCGCCCACGCGTTCAACGCACGCATGCACAGCCGAAACGTTCCTGCCTTGCGTCTCTACACTGTTTGAACGCGTGGGCGGGGAACCCGCCCACCCTACGGGTATATCGGTAACGTTTCCGCTTATTCCCCGACCGACCTGCGCTGGTGCATGATCACCTCGGCCAGCCTGGCCGCGGCCTGCTGCGCCGACGGCTGCTTCTTGAGCCGCCCCAGCACTTCGCGGGTGATGTTTTCCGATGCCGTGCGCTGGCGCAGTTCGGCCTGGCGCTCGTTGACGGCGTCTTCGGTCGCCGACAGCTCGGCCGCCTGCTCTTCCAGGCGCTTCGTTTCCAGTTCCAGCAACTCGCGCCGGGCGTCGGCCATCTGCTGCGTGGTCGCGGCGGTGCGGCGCTGCATGTCGGCGTGGGCGCGGGCGTGTTCCAGCAGCGCGCGCTGGGCGTCGCGCTTGTCGAGCGCCGCCTGCGCGGCGCTTGATTCGGCCAGCTCGTGTTCGCGCGCCAGGCGCGCCGTTTCTTCCTCGGCTTCCTGACGCACGCGCGCTGCCAGCGCCGTTTCCTGTTCCGACGCCAGGCGCGCCGCCGCCGCCGCGTTGGCGCGCGTATCGCGCTCGAACTGCTCCTGCTGCGCGGCCAGCTGCTGCTCGGCCAGCGCCAGCGCTTCGCGCCCCGCTTCGACCGCCAGCCGTTCGGCTTCCAGCGCCGCCTCGGTGGCCGCCAGGCGCGCCTGTTCGACGGCCGCGCGTTCGCCCTGCAGGCGCGCCAGTTCGGCGGCAAGCTGGGCTTCGGCCTGGGCCGCCGCCGCCGCGGCTTCTTCCTGCGCCGCCGCTTCTACCAGCTTGGCCGCTTCCAGCTGCTGGGCTTCCAGCGCCGCCTGCTGGGCGTCCTGCGCGCGGCGCTCGGCCTCGGCCTGCTCGTGCAGGGCGGCTGCCTGGGCCGCCTCAGCCTCGGCACCGGCAGCCGCCGCCTGGGTCAGGGCGCGTTCGGCCTGCTGCCGTTCCTGCACCTGGGCCAGGGCCAGGCTTTCCGCGTCATGGCGGGCGCGTTCGGCGTCCGCCAGCAGCGCGGCTTCGCGCATGCGCTGCTCGGCCAGGCTGGCCGCCTGCTGTTCCTGTTCGATCGTTTCACCGGCGAGCGCCAGTTCGGCCTCCTGCGCCGCGTTGCTGCGGGCGCGCGCATCGGCCGCAAGCCGGGCCTGGGCCGCGCGTTCCTCGGCCAGCGCGCGCTCGCGCTCCTGCTCTCTGGCGTCGACTTCGGCCGCCAGCGCGGCCTGGCGGTCGGCCTCGGCGCGCTCGCGTGCGTGCGCAAACGCTGCCGCTTCGGCCTGCAGGCGCACTTCCACCTGCTGGCCCGCTTCGTGTTCGGCTTCGGCGCGCGCCAGGGCGATTTCGCGCAGCTTGCGGTCGGCCTCGATGCGCGCTTCGGTCGCCACCGCGATACGGGCCTCGGCGTCGCGCCGCGCTTCGGCGGTCGAGGCGGCGGTCTGTTCGAGGCGCTCGCGGTGGATCGCGGCGTCGCGCAATTCCTTTTCCAGCTGCAGGCGCGAACGCAGGGTGTCGGCCGCGATCTTGGTCGAATCGGCCTGCGACCGGGCGATCGATTCGCGCTCATGTTCGACGTGGGCCAGCGCGCGCGCTTCCTCCAGCGCGCGCGCTTCGGCCGTGGCGCGGGCGAAGGCGGAACTGAGCGCCACCTGGTCGGCGCGTTCGCGCTGCAAGGCCAGTTCCAGCGCTTCGGCTTCGACCTGCGCCAGTTTTTCGGCGGTCTGGCGCGCGGCTTTTTCGGCCCGTTCGCGCTCGCGCGCCAGCACGGCAACGCGCGCGTCGGCGCTGGCGCTGTGCAGCACTTCTTCGCGCGCGGCCTGCACGGCGGCGACGCGTTCGGCGGCCTGGCGCCGGGCTTCCTCGGTTTCGACCAGCAGGTCTTCGGCGGCGCGCGCGGCTTCCTGGGCCATTGCGGCCTCGGCTTCCATTTGTTCGGCGGCGCGGCGGCGCGCTTCGTCGGCGGCGCGCGAACGCGCCTCGACCGCAAGGCGCCCTTCGGTGTCGGACTGGACCCGGGCGCGCAGCTCGGCCGTCTCCAGGCGCATCGCTTCCAGGCGTTCGCTCGACGCCTGGGCGGCAGCGCGCAGGGTTTCCAGGCGATCGCGATTGAGTTCGATGACTTCTTCCGAGGCCTGGGCGTTGGCCAGGGCCGCGGCGGCGGCGGCGGCGTCAAGGGCGGCGCGCTCCTCGGCCAGCGAGCGGGCGCGCGCCTCGGCGTGGGCGCGCGTTTCGGCGGCGACGTTGGCCTTGGCTTCGGCTTCCACACGGGCGATCGCTTCCTTGATCGCCGCCTTTTCCAGCGCGCCGCGCTCGGCTGACGGCGCCGGCGCCGGGACGTGCTGGAGCTGCGAGGCCGGCATGTCGATGGTGAAGTCGGTATCGTCGTCTGGTGCTGGGGCTTGTTCCATGATTGTTCTCGTTGTGGCGGCGCGCAGTTCGGGCTGTTTCATTATCGGCGAAACCGGGCAATCATGGCACGCCGAACTGCACCGTGAAAGACGCGCAATTCAAGGCTTGAACCTGGCGCGTCAGACTGGCCACAGGGGCGGCTCGTCCATGAGGGCGACCTGCTCCCTCAGCTCGAGAATACGGTCCTGCCAGTAGCGCTGCGTATTAAACCAGGGGAAAGCCGCCGGGAAGGCCGGATCGTCCCAGCGCATCGCCAGCCAGCCCGCATAATGGATCAGGCGCAGGGTGCGCAGGGCTTCAACCAGGTAGAGCTGGCGCGGATCGAAATCGCAGAAGTCCTCGTAGCCGGCCAATACGTCGGCCATCTGGCGCACCATGTCCTGGCGCTCGCCCGAGAGCAGCATCCACAGGTCCTGCACGGCCGGGCCCATGCGGCTGTCGTCGAAGTCGACGAAATGGGGTCCGTCGCCGGTCCAGAGCACGTTGCCGCCATGGCAGTCGCCGTGCAGGCGCAGGGCCGGCAGTTGGCCGGCGCGCTCATAGCAGCGGGCCACGCCCGCGAGCGCCTGCTCGACCACGCTGGCATAGGTCGCGCGCAGTTCCAGCGGGATGAAGTCGTGCCTGAGCAGGAAATCGAAGGGCTCGCGCCCGAAGGTCTGGGGATTGAGTTCCGGGCGCAGCGCATACGGCTTGACGGCGCCGACGGCATGGATGCGCCCGATGAAGCGGCCCATCCATTCCAGCGTATCCGGGTTGTCCAGTTCCGGCGCCCGTCCGCCGCGGCGCGGGAAGACGGCGAAGCGGAAGCCCTCGAATTCGTGCAGGGTGCGCCCATTGATGGTCATGGCCGGCACCACCGGAATTTCGTGCTCGACCAGTTCGGCCACGAAGGCATGGTCTTCGAGGATGGCGTCGTCGCTCCAGCGGTTCGGGCGGTAGAACTTGACCACCACCGGCTCCTGCTGGTCGCGGCCAACCTGGTAGACCCGGTTTTCATAGCTGTTCAGGGCCAGCAGGCGGCCGTCGCCGAAGAGGCCGACGCTGTCGACGGCGTCCAGCACCCGGCTGGGGTCGAGCCTGGAAAACGGGTGCGCCGGGCTTTCCCCTGCTGAAGTAGACTCTTTATCCATGTCGTCATTGTACGGCGCGGCGCCTTTATTTAGTACGCATACCGCCCGCAAGCGTTAAACTGGCAGACTTCACTGAATTAAGAGCCCCAACCATGCAACTCGAACAGCCCCTGAGCGAAAAAGAATTCGACGAACTCGACCAGTTCCTCCTCTCCGAGCGCAGCCCGGAAGATGCGATGACGATGGACACCCTGCACGGCTACCTGACCGCGATCGCGATCGGGCCGGAAACCATCATGCCGGCAGAATGGCTGCCGCGCGTCTGGGGCCAGGAAGACGGCGCCGCGCCGAAGTGGAAGAACGCCAAGGAGGAGGAACGCATCCTCAACCTGATCATGCGTTTCATGAACGAAGTCCTGATCACCTTCGAAGTCGCGCCGAAAGAGTTCGAGCCGCTGTACTGCGAACACGAACACAATGGCCAGACCCTGATCGACGGCGAAGCCTGGTGCTGGGGCTTCTGGGAAGGCATGGAACTGCGCCCGGGGTCGTGGGAGCCGATCTGGAAGTCCGAGGTCGCCGAACTGATGCGCCCCCTCTATCTGCTGGGCGCCGACGAGATCGAGGAAGCGGAACTGCCGCTGGTCGAAGACCCGGCCAAGGCGCACCAGCTGGCGCTCGAGATCGAAGCGAACCTGCCGGCCATCTACCGCTACTGGCTGCCGCTGCGCAAGGCCGCGGTCGAAACCGTGCGCCACGAGACGCCCAAGCCGGGCCGCAACGACGACTGCCCTTGCGGCAGCGGCAAGAAGTTCAAGAAGTGTTGCGGCGCCGAGACGACCTAAGCGGCATGCGTAAAAAACCGGGATTTTCCCGGTTTTTTTTCGTCCTGGCGCGATCCGTTTGCGCCGCGCTCCGCATACCGGGCCACATGCGCGTATCATCTTCGGACTTAACTTTTTTTTAACAGACCACGCCGATGAACGCGCCCTTCCCTGCCCGCACCGAACGCGAGCGTCTTGCCGCGCTGGACGCCTACGGCATCCTCGACACGCCGACCGAGCGCGCCTTCGACGACATCGTCGCCCTGGTCGGCCAGCTGCTCGACGCCCCGATCGTCGCGGTCAACCTGCTGGCCGAGGACCGCCAGTGGTTCAAGTCGGAGCTTGGCCTGGGCACGCGCGAAATGCCGCTCGACGATTCGATCTGCAAGTTCGCGCTGCTGCAGCCGGACCGGATGGTGGTGCCCGATACCCTGCTCGACGCGCGCTTCGAGCACAATCCCCTGGCCACGGGCGCGCCCGGGCTGCGCTTCTACGCCGGCGAGCAGCTGGTCACGCCCGAGGGCATGGTGCTCGGCACCCTGTGCGTGCTTGATCTCGCGCCGCGGCCCGCGGGTTTGAGCCCGCAGCAGGCGACCGTACTCGAAACCATGGCGCGCCAGGTGATGAGCCTGATCGAACTGCACAAGGCCCTGCGCGACCAGCAGGCGGTCCAGGAAGAGTTGCGGCGCGAGCGCGACCACTGCCAGCGCCTGTTCGAAGGCATGGACGAAGGTTTCGTGCTGCTCGACGCGCAATTTCGCCTGCGCCAAATTAATACCGAGGCGCTGCGCTACGAGACACGCAGCGCCGAGGAACTGCTGGGTCTCACGCACTGGGAAGCCTGGCCCGGTTCCGAGGATTCGTTTTCCGCCCATCAGTACAGGCACGCGTTGGCGGAGCAGGTGCCGGTCAACTTCGAGCAGAACTACATTTTCCCCGACGGGCACAGCTACTGGCTCGACATCCGCGCCATGCCGGCCGACGACGGCTTGGCCGTGTTTTACCGCGACATTACCGAACGCAAGGAAACCGAGGCGGCCTTGCGCGCCAGCCAGGCCCATGCGCTCGAGACCGCCGGCCAGGCCGAGCGCGAGCGCCAGCGCCTGGGTGCCCTGCTCGAAGCGGTCCCGGCCGGCATCATCATGGCCGATGCCAACGGGGCGGTGGTCCATGTGAATGCCGAGAACCGCAGGATTTGGGGCCTCCATCCAACGCCGGCCGGCATCGAGCAGTATGTCGAATGGAAAGGCTGGTGGGCCGACGGGTCCGACAAACACGGCCAGCCGCTGGGCATGGAGGATTGGGCGATAAGCCAGGCGCTGGCGGGGATCCCTTCTCCGCGCCAGGTGATCGAAGTGGCCTCTTTCGACCAGCCCGCCAAGCGCCGGATCGTGCTGAATTCGGGCGCGGCGGTCCGCAACGACGCCGGCGAGATCATCGGTGCGGTGGTGGCGCAAATGGACATCACCGACCGCATCAAGGCCGAGGAAGCGCTGCGCCAGGCCGACCAGAAGAAGGACGAATTCCTCGCCATGCTGGCGCACGAACTGCGCAACCCGCTCGCGCCCATCACCTCGGCGGCGGCCATCCTCTCGAACCAGGCGATCGACGCGAGTACCGTGCGCCGCACCAGCGCCATCATCGCGCGCCAGGCGAAACACATGACGGGCCTGATCGACGACCTGCTCGACGTCTCGCGCGTGACGCGCGGCCGGGTCGACCTGACCAGCACCGAAATCGATATCAAGGACGTCATCGCCGACGCCATCGAGCAGGTGCGCCCGCTGGTCGAAAAGCACGCGCACCGGCTGCTGGTGCAGCTCGCGCCCCTGCCCTCGATCGTGCTGGGCGACCGCAAGCGCCTGGTGCAGGTGATGACGAATTTACTGAGCAACGCCGCCAAGTACACGCCCAACGGCGGCGCGATCGAAGTGCTGCTGGAAGCGGACGGCGACACCCACCTGATCACGGTGCGCGACAACGGCATCGGCATGAGCCCGGAACTGATCGGCGACGCCTTCGAGCTGTTCTCGCAGGGCAAACGCAGCCTGGACCGCAGCCAGGGCGGCCTGGGGATCGGCCTGGCCCTGGTGAAAAGCCTGTTGCTGCTGCATGGCGGCACGGTCGCCGTGGACAGCGCCGGACTCGATCGCGGCACCCGTTTCCGCGTGCGCCTGCCGGCGCTGGCGCGCGCTGCGGCCGACGCGGGCGCCATCACGCCGGCGGCGAACCCCGGCGCGCCGGCGCAGCTGCGCATCGGCATCGTCGACGACAACGAAGACGCGGCGGCCACGCTGTGCATGTTCCTGCAGGCCTACGGGCACGAGGTGACGACGGCGCATTCGGGCCGGCATGCCTTGCGCGACTTCCCGGCCTTCGGCCCGGACGTCTGCCTGCTCGATATCGGCTTGCCCGGGATGGATGGTTTCGACCTGGCGCGCGCCCTGCGCGCAGCACCCGAGACGCGCGGCGCGGTGCTCATCGCCATTACCGGCTATGCCCAGGAAAAGGACCGCCACGAGGCGCGCGGCGCGGGGTTCGACGAGCTGTTTGCCAAGCCGGTGGACCTGAACGCGCTCAATGCCTTGCTGGTGCAGGTGGCGCAGCACCGGCTGGGGCGTTAATCAGGCGGCCGTTTCCAGCCGCTCCTCGCACAGCGCCGCCAGCAAATCGGACTGGCTGACCAGCCCCACCATCACCCCATCCTTCTCCGTGATCGCCACCTGGTGGTAGCCCCCGTCGCTCAGCAGCGGCAGCAGCTGCGCCAGCGGCGCGTCGACCGCGAGGGCGGCCACGCGCTGCTGCATCGCATCCTGCACGCGCAGGGCGGCGCCCGGCACCAGCTCGCGCAGGCGCGCGCCCCAGCCGGCCTGGCGCAGCAGGTCTTCCTGGGCCAGCACGCCGCGCAGGTGGCGCGTCTCGTCCAGCACCGGCAGCGACTGCAGGCGGTGGCGCAGCAGCAGTTCGCGCGCATGCGCGAGCGTGTCGCGCGGGGACACGAACACGATTTGGGTCGACATCAGCTCGCCGCAGGTGCGCTCCTTGAAATGGCGGTGCAGCGCCAGCTGGCGCGCGTCGTCGACGATGGCCAGCAAGTCGTCGCGGCTCACGTCGAGCACTTCGCCATAGCGCACCAGGGCCGCTTCCAGGTCTTCCTCGGTGATGCCCAGGCGCGCGTTCGGCGCCGGATCGCCCGTGCCGTGCAGGTTGCGGTCGGCCGCATGCTGGGCGTGCGGATAGCGCCGGCCGGTGAGGTTGTTGTACAGGAGCGCCGCCAGCACGATCAGGATCGAATTGAGCGCCACGGGACTCAAGGCAAACATCCAGCCGGCGTCGAACACCGCATGCCCGCCGAGCACCGTCGTCAGGGCCACCGCCCCGCCCGGCGGATGCAGGCAGCGCAGCGCGAACATGGTGCCGATCGCCAGGCACCCGGCCAGCGGCGCCGCCAGCAGCGCGTCCGGCACCAGGTGGGCGCAGGCGTAGCCGATCAGGGCCGAGATGGTATTGCCGCCCACGACCGCCCAGGGCTGGGCCAGGGGGCTGGACGGCACGCAGAACAGCAGCACGGCCGAGGCGCCCATGGGCGCGATCAGCCAGGCGGCAAGGCCGGGCGCCAGCACATGGGTCAGGAGCGCGGTGACGAACAGGCCGATGCAGGCGCCGAGGGCCGCGCGCAGGGGCTCGAACTTGCCGGTCGGAAGAGGCTGCGGCAGGAAGCCGTGCAGCCATTGGTTAAATGTTGCGCGCATAAAACATTAATGAAGCAAAGAGCACAATTACACCACAAACCCCCGCCTGCCCGCAGGAGGCGCCTGAATCATCAGATTTGTCAAATGCGCGTTCGCGCACGGACGGACCAGTTCGCTTCAGCGACGCTGTCATTCGTGATCATGGACGGCGCACCGCGCCGCGTGATGTCAAATTCGATAATTAAGGAGCCTTTATGAAAGCAATTCCACTGACGCTGATCGCCGGCGCAGCCCTGCTCGCCACCAGCGCCTGGGCCCAGACGCCTGCCAAGGCACCGAAGGCCGAACCGCACATGCAGAAGGTGCTCGACGCCCATGCTTCGCTCAATCCGAAGCCGATCGAGACCTTGACCCCGGAAGAAGCGCGCAAGCAGCCCACGCCGGCCGACGCGGTGAAAAAGGTCCTGACCGACATGAAGAAATCGACCGCGCCGGAACCCGGCGTGACGATGACGACCAGGACGATCGGCAGCGGCGACGCCAGCTTCCCGATCCATGTTTTCACGCCTGAAGGCAAAGGCCCGTTCCCGGTGATGGTGTACTACCACGGCGGCGGTTTCGTGATCGCCGACACCAAGGTGTATGAGGCCAGCCCGCGCGCATTGGCCAAGATGGCGAACGCGATCATGGTCTCGGTCGACTACCGCCGCGCGCCGGAACATCCATTCCCGGCCGCGCCGAACGACGCCTTTACGGCCTACCAGTGGGTGCTCGCGAATGCGAAGGAAATCAACGGCGACCCGATGCGCGTTGCAGTCGGCGGCGAGAGCGCGGGCGGCAACCTGGCGACCGTGGTGTCGATGATGGCGCGCGATAAGAAGGTGGCGCTGCCGCTGCACCAGCTGCTGGTCTACCCGGTCGTGAACGACGACATGAACACGCCTTCGTACAAGCAGAACGAGAACGCCAAGCCGCTGAACAAGGCGATGATGGGCTGGTTCTTCAAGCACTACCAGGGCGACCCGAAGAGCCCTTACGCGCTGCCGATGAAGGCCGCCTCGCTCAAGGGCCTGCCGCCGGCCACCATCATCGCGGCCGAGATCGATCCCCTGCTGTCCGAAGGTAAAGCCTATGCGGACAAGCTCAAGAAAGATGGCGTGACGGTCAGCTACAAGGAATACAAGGGCGTGGCGCACGAGTTCTTCGGCATGGGCGCAGTCGTGCCGAAGGCGAAGGAAGCGGAGCAGTTTGCGGCGGACGCCTTGAAGAAGGCGTTCGCGGCGAAGAAGTAAGCGTACAGCGCGCGGCGTCCCGGCGCCGCGCGTTTTTACCCATGCATATCACCGCCATCAACCGATGATGTACGATAGGTAAGGCTGTCATATCGACCACAACATCACTGGAGACTTCATGTCCGCACCATTTACACGCATCGCCCTGGCCGCTGCCTGCGCCGCCTTCTTAGCCGCCCCCGCTTTCGCCGCCGCGCCGATGGCAAAAACCCCGGCCCCCGGCTACTTCCGCATGATGCTGGGCGAGTTCGAAATCACGCCGCTGTCCGACGGCACGGTCGACCTGCCGGTCGACAAGCTGCTGACGCAAAAGGCCGACAAGACCAATAGCGCGCTGACCAAGGCGCACCTGAAGGCGCCGCTGGAAACTTCGGACAACGCATACCTAGTCAATACCGGCAGTAAACTCATCCTGATCGACACCGGCGCCGGCGTGCTGTTCGGGCCGACCCTGGGCAAGATCCAGGCGAGCATCAAGGCGGCCGGCTACACCCCGGAACAGGTGGACGAGATCTACCTGACCCACATGCACAGCGACCACCTGGGCGGCCTGACGGCGCAGTCGAAAGCGGCCTTCCCGAACGCCCTCGTGCGCGCGGCAAAAGCCGAAGCGGACCAGTGGCTCAGCCAGGCCAACATGGACAAGGCGCCGGAAGACGGCAAGGGGACGTTCAAGAATGCGATGGCCGCGCTCGACCCGTATGTCAAGGCCGGCAAATTCAAGACCTTCGAGGGCGACGCCGACCTCTCTCCGGGCATTCGCGCCCAGGGCGGGCACGGCCACACGCCGGGCCACACGACCTATGTCATCGAAAGCGGCGGCCGCAAGATGGTCGCGATCGGCGACCTGATTCACGTGGCGGCGGTGCAGTTCGAGGACCCGGCGGTGACGATCGGTTTCGACGGCGACCAGAAGGCCGCCGCAAGCGCGCGTAAAAAACTGTTCGACGCGGCGGCCAAGGATGGCGCCCTGATCGGCGGCGCCCACCTGCAGTTCCCGGGCCTGGGCTACCTGCGCAAGGAAGGCAAGGGTTATCGCTTCATTCCGGTGAACTACACCCAGATGCGCTGAACAAATCGGGGGTTATGTAGGGTGGGCCGGGCCGCGAATGGCACTCCGTGCCCACCCTACGCCGCCTGCGCCGCGGGACGGATCGTGGCCAGCAGCTTCATGAGCCGGTCGATATCGACCGGTTTCACCAGGTGGTGCGCAAAGCCGGCCGCGAGCGCCGTCTTGCGGTCGTGTTCCTGGCCATAGCCCGACACCGCGATCAGCACGCTGTGCGCCGTCTCCGGCTGCGCGCGCAGGCGCCGCGCCAGCTCGTTGCCGTCGACCTCGGGCAGGCCGATGTCGAGCAGGCAGGCGTCGGGCCGGGCGCTGCGCGCCAGCTCCAGCCCGCGCAGCGACTCGTGTTCGATGAAGACTTCATGGCCTGCGCCTTCGAGCAGCATCGCCAGCGTGGTCGCGGCGTCGACATTGTCGTCCACCACCAGCAGGGTCAGCGGCGCCGCGGCATTGACGGGCGAGGCGGCCTGCGGCGCCTGCGCGGCGGGGCTGGCCGCCAGCGGCAGCGTGACGGTGAAGCTGCTGCCCTGCCCCAGGCCGGCACTGGCGCACGACACCGCGCCGCCGTGCAGTTCGACCAGGTTGCGCACCAGCGCCAGGCCGAGGCCCAGGCCGCCCTGCGAACGGTCGGAGCTGCGCTTGGCCTGGGCGAACAGGTCGAACGCGCGTTCCAGCAGCTCACGTTCCATGCCGATGCCTTCGTCGCGCACCGCCAGCACCAATTGACCGTCCACCGCCTGGGCGCTGACGTCGATCGCGCTGTCATCGGGCGAATACTTGACCGCATTGCCCAGCAGGTTGGACATCACCTGCACCAGGCGCGCGCGGTCGCCTTCGACCACCAGCGGCAGGCCGGGCAGGTGCAGGGTCAAACGCTGGCGCCGCGCCATCAGTTGCGGGCGCACCTGCTCCACGGCCTCGTCGACGATGGCGCGCACGTCGAGCGTCGTGCGTTCCAGTTCGATCAGGCCTCGCGTGACGCGCGAGACGTCGAGCAAATCGTCGACCAGGCGCGTCATGTGGCGCACCTGGCGGCCGATGATGGCGCTGCTCTGGCGCACCCGGGTTTCGTTGAGCGAGCCCATGTCGAGCAGCATGGCCGCCGCGCTGATCGGCGCCAGCGGGTTTCGCAGCTCGTGCGCCAGCATCGCCAGGAATTCGTCCTTGCGCTGGTCGGCCTCGTTCAGCCCGGCCTCGGCCAGTTTGCGGTCGGTGATGTCACGGAAGAACACGGCGATGCCGCCGTCCTGGGTCGGGAAGGCACGGATTTCATTCCAGCCCCCGCGCCCGTCGATCTCGGGTACCCGGTATTCGACGGAACCCGCTTCGCGCCGCGCCATCGCACGGTGCAGCATGTCGCCGGCGTTCGTTCCCTCCACCTCCGGGAACAGCGCGAAATGCTGGTGCCCGATCACCTCGTCGGCACGCTTGTGGCAGATGCGCAGGCCCTCCACGTTCATATTGGTGATAGTCCAGTCGGGCGCCATCAGCGCGAAGCCCTCGACCATGGTATCGAAGATATAGCGGCTGCGGTCGCGTTCGGCGCGCAGTGAGGCCTGAGCGCGCGCCGCTTCCAGTGCGGACCAGGTGCGTTCGGCGGTGTCGCGCGTCAAGCGCGCATCGTCTTCGGTCCAGTGGTAGGGTTCGGCGCGGTGCAGGCTGAGGATGGCGGCGAGGCGCTGGTCGCGCACCAGCGGCACGGTGATCGATGCGCCGATGCGTTCGTCGCGGTAGCGCTGACGAAATCCGGCCGTCACTGGATCGTTGGCTGCGTCGTTGATCACGAGGGTTTCATCGCGGCACAACACCTCGATCAGGGCGGGACCGAAGTCGTCGATTGGGAAGCGCCGGGTCGACAGCTCGGCCATGCCGTCGATGGTCCATTGGCAGGCCGTGACGAAGGTGGCGGAGGCACTGTCCACCTCGCAATACAATGCGCGCGACAGGCCCAGTTCCGCGCCCAGCAATGCGCTGGCCGTGGCCAGCACCTCCTCCGGCGAGCGCGAGGGCCTCAAGGCGTCCGACAGCTTGAGCGTGATCGCGGATCGGCGTTCGGCCAGTACGCGGCTGGTCGTCTCCATGACGGTACAGTACATGCCCGCCACGTTCCCGGCGCCGTCGTGCAGCGGGGAATACGAGAACGTGAAATAACCCTGCTCCGGAAAGCCCTGGCGCTGGACGACCAGGGCCAGGTCTTCGTAGAAAGCGGACTTGTTCGATAGCGCGCGGTCGATGATCGGCACCAGGTCATCCCAGATCTCGGCCCACACCGCCTGGAAAGGCTGGGCCAGGGCAGCCGGATGCTTGGCGCCGAGGATGATGGCATAGGCGTCGTTGTAGAGGAAACGCAGCTCCGCCCCCCAGGCGACAAACATTGGAAAGGCGGAATTGAGCGCCATGCCAACGGCAGTGGCCAGCTCCGGCGGCCAAGTGTCGGGGTGCCCGAGCGGGGAATCGGTCCAGTCGTGCGCAGCATACAAGGCGCGCACACCGTTCAAGGGAAATGGAGCGTTATTGGTCAGAAATCCGGACATGTCTGGATTGTCCCACAGTCAGGCAATGACCGGAGCGCAGCTTACTCCGATGCATTGCCTGATCGTCCCAATTTACGCCTTGCGTATCACAGTTTAATAAAGTGCTCGCGGTAATACTTCAGCTCTTCGACCGATTCGATGATGTCGGCCAGCGCCGTGTGCTTTTGGTGCTTCTTGAAGCCCGAAGCCAGTTCCGGCTTCCAGCGGCGGCACAATTCCTTGAGCGTCGACACGTCCAAGTTGCGGTAGTGGAAGAAGGCCTCCAGCTTCGGCATGCCGCGCGCCATGAAGCGGCGGTCCTGGCAGATGGTGTTGCCGCACATCGGCGACTTGTTCGACGGGACGAAATTCTTCAGGAACGCAATCAGGGCGACTTCGGCATCGGCTTCGGTAACGGTCGAGGCCTTCACGCGGTCGATCAGGCCCGACTTGCCGTGGGTGCCCTTGTTCCAGTTGTCCATCTTGTCGAGCGTCTCGTCGGACTGGTGGATCGCGAAGACCGGGCCCTCGGCCAGCACATTCAGGTGCATGTCGGTGACGACGACGGCGATCTCGATGATGCGGTCGGTATCGGGGTCGAGTCCGGTCATTTCCATGTCGACCCAGACCAGGTTCATGTCGTTCGGACGCTGGGCGCTGGCAGGGACTGCGGAATTGGTTGGGTGTGACATAATTCTCTCTTTGCCTAATCAATCCTGCATTTTCTCACAGGCACAGAATGTCTTCACTCGCGTTTTCGGTTTTGTTCGTCGTTTTCTTCGTGCTCACGCTGGGGCTGCGCTTCTGGCTGGCCAACCGCCAGATCCGCCACGTGCTGCGCCACCGCGCCAGCGTGCCGGCCGAATTCGCGCCCAAGGTCTCGCTCGAGACCCACCAGAAGGCGGCCGACTACACGGTCGCGAAAACCCGTTTCGGCATCGCGGCCCTGCTCTGGGGCGGCCTGGTGCTGGTCGGCTTTACCCTGCTCGGCGGCCTGCAGGCCCTGTCAAACGCCCTGCTGCCGGTGGCCGGCCCCGGCATGACCCATCAGCTGCTGCTGGTGGCCGCCTTTGCCGTCCTGTCCGCCGTGCTCGACCTGCCTTTCGAATATTACCGCCAGTTCGTGCTGGAAGAGCGCTTCGGATTCAACAAGATGAGCGTCAAGCTGTGGATCGCCGACGGCATCAAGGGCGCGGCTGTCGGCGCCGTGATCGGCCTGCCGCTCTTGTGGGTGGTCTTGAAGCTGATGGAGTCGACCGGATCGCTCTGGTGGTTCTGGACCTGGCTGGTCTGGAGCGGCTTTCAATTGCTGATGATGGTGCTCTACCCAAGCGTGATCGCGCCGCTCTTCAACAAGTTCACGCCGCTGTCCGACGAAAGCCTGAAAAGCCGCATCGAAGGCCTGATGGCGCGCGTCGGTTTCGCTTCGAAAGGCCTGTTCGTGATGGACGGCAGCCGCCGCAGCGCGCACGGCAACGCCTATTTCTCGGGCTTCGGCGCGGCCAAGCGCATCGTCTTTTTCGACACCCTCATCGAGCGCCTGGCGCCGCACGAGATCGAAGCGGTGCTGGCGCACGAGCTGGGCCACTTCAAGCTGCGCCACATCGTCAAGCGCATCGTCGTCATGTTCGCCCTGTCGCTGGCCTTCCTGGCGCTGCTTGGCTACCTGAAGGAGCAAAGCTGGTTCTACACGGGCCTGGGCGTCGCGCCGCTTCTGGACGGCCCGAACGACGCCATGGCGCTGCTGCTGTTCATGCTGGTGCTGCCGATCTTTACTTTCCTGTTCGGGCCCTTGAGCGCGATCACCTCGCGCAAGCACGAATTCGAGGCCGATGCCTTTGCGGCCAAGCACAGCGATGCCGGCCACCTGATTTCGGCCCTGGTCAAGATGTACGAGGACAATGCCTCGACCCTGACGCCCGATCCGCTGCACTCGGCCTTCTACGATTCGCACCCGCCGGCCTCGGTGCGCATCGCCCATCTGAACGGCGCGCAAGCATGAACCCGCGCGAACAGCATTGCACCCACGGTGCGCCGGCCCTCGACGCCGAGGCGCTCACGGCCCTGCTGGCGCAGCTGCCAGAGTGGCAGCTGCACGCGAACCGCATCGTGCGTTCCTACGAATTCAAGGACTACCACGAGACCATCGCCTTCGTGAATGCGCTGGCCTGGATGGTCCACGCGCAGGACCACCATCCCGACCTGACGGTGCGCTACCGCCACTGCGTCGTCGCCTACACCACCCATTCGGCGGGCCATGCGGTTTCGCTGAACGACATTATCTGCGCTGCGAAAGCCGACGCAATCTACGAAGAACGGACACGCGCATGAGCAAGCAGCCGGACCTGAGCGGTACCATCATTGCGGCGCACGGGCGCCATTACCTGGCCGATGCGAACGGCGAAAAACTCCAGTGCGTCACGCGCGGCAAGAAGACCAATGTCGCCGTCGGCGACGTGGTGCACCTGGTGAAAACCTCGGACAACCAGGCCGTGATCGAAAAGATCGCCGAGCGCACCACCCTGCTCTACCGCTCGGACCAGTACAAATCGAAACTGCTGGCGGCGAACATCTCGCGCCTGTTCATCGTGATCGCCACTGAACCGGGCTTCGCCGACGATCTGGTCTCGCGCTCGCTGGTGGCGGCCGAAGCGGCCGGCATCGAGGCCCACCTGATCCTGAATAAAACCGACGTCGAAGACCTGCTGCCGCGCGCACGCGAACGGGCCGACGTGTACGGCCGGCTCGGCTATCCCGTTCATGAAGTCTCGGCGCGCGCCAATCCGGAGCATGCGCTGGACGTGCTGCGCCCTTTGCTGGCCGGCCAGTCCTCGATCTTCATCGGCCAGTCGGGCATGGGCAAGTCCTCGCTGATCAACCTGCTGGTGCCGGATGCCGACATCGCCGTGCGCGAAATTTCGGCGGCGCTCGACACCGGCAAGCACACCACGACCTTCACCCGCCTGTACTGGCTGCCCGACGGCGCGGCGATCATCGATTCGCCCGGCTTCCAGGAATTCGGCCTGTACCACCTGAGCGAAGGCATGCTGGAGCGCGCTTTCGTCGAGTTCAAGCCTTACCTGGGCGGCTGCAAGTACTACAACTGCCGCCACCTGGCCGAGCCGCAATGCGCGGTGCTGACCGCCCTGGCCGAAGGCAAGATCGCACGCCACCGGCACGAACTGTATGGCCAGCTGCTGCACGAGTCGGCGCAGACGCTGTATTAACCAACAGCTGGGGTCAGGTCTGACATTTGGACACGAGCTCTGCCGTGGACAAGAAATCGTCGGGCGCGACGGCCGCAACGCCTGAGGCCGTGTCCGAATGTCAGACCTGACCCCAGCCTTGAAAACCACTATAATCGGAGGGATACCTTCCTCCGCGAAACGATATGCCAGGCTCCAACCCGATCAAGCATTTCCTGCAGTTCTCCGACTTCTCGCTCGACGAATTCGAATACGTGATCGAGCGTGCGAAGGTCATCAAGCGCAAGTTCAAGGCCTACGAGGTGTACCACCCGCTGGTCGACCGCACGCTGGTGATGGTGTTCGAGAAGAGTTCGACGCGCACGCGCCTGTCGTTCGAGGCCGGCATGCACCAGCTTGGGGGCGCGGCGATCTACCTGAACACGCGCGACAGCCAGTTGGGACGCGGCGAACCGGTCGAAGACGCCGGCCAGGTCATGAGCCGCATGTGCGACATCATCATGGTGCGCACCTTCGGCCAGGACATCATCGAGCGCTTCGCGGCCAATTCGCGCGTCCCGGTGATCAACGGCCTCACCAACGAACACCATCCCTGCCAGGTGCTGGCCGACATCTTCACCTTCTACGAGCACCGCGGCCCGATCGCCGGCAAGACGGTCGCCTGGATCGGCGACGCCAACAACATGCTGTATTCCTGGCTGCAGGCGGCCGAAGTGTTCGGCTTCCACCTGAATATTTCGACGCCCAAGGGCTACGACCTGGATCCGGCGCTGGTCTCGACCACCCGCTACACCCGCTTCGAGAATCCGTCGGACGCCTGTATAGGCGCGCACCTGATCAATACCGACGTCTGGACCAGCATGGGCTTCGAGAAGGAAAACGCCGAGCGCCTGAAGGCCTTCGATGGCTTCATCGTCGACAGCGCCAAGATGGCGCGCGCCACGCCCGACGCGATCTTCATGCACTGCCTGCCGGCCCACCGCGGCGAGGAAGTCTCGGCCGAGGTCATCGACGGGCCGCAGTCGGTGGTCTGGGACGAAGCCGAGAACCGCCTTCATGTGCAGAAGGCGCTGATCGAATACCTGCTGCTGGGCCGCATCGAAGGGCAATCGTGATCGACCACACCGGCATCATCGTCAGCGAGGTCGCCCGCAGCCGCAGCTTTTATACCGCCGCGCTGGCGCCCATCGGCTACACGGTCCTGGCCGAGATCCCGGCCGCCGTGACCAAGTCGACCGACGTAATCGGCTTCGGCGAAGCGCCGAAACCCGATTTCTGGATCTCTGGCGCGAGCGCCGAGCGCCCGGTGAACCACCCGCCGCTGCACGTGGCCTTTCGCGTGACGAACCGCACCCAGGTCGACGCCTTCTACCATGCGGCGCTTGCCGCCGGTGGCCGCAACAACGGCGCGCCGGGCCCGCGCCCGCATTACCACCCGAATTATTATGGCGCCTTCGTGCTCGACCCGGATGGCCACAATATCGAGGCGGTCTGCCACGAGCCGGCATGATTTTTTTGACCGTTTTTTTTTGAACGACTGACACCACGCTTTGTTTGATCGTTGGCCCGCCAGGGCCAGCTGACCATTTAAAACCCCACCTCCCCTCCACACTGGAACCTCCATGAGCGACAT
Organism: Massilia sp. FBCC-B171; assembly: GCF_059134155.1. Classification (NCBI taxonomy): domain Bacteria; kingdom Pseudomonadati; phylum Pseudomonadota; class Betaproteobacteria; order Burkholderiales; family Oxalobacteraceae; genus Massilia; species Massilia sp. FBCC-B171. The sequence goes on from NZ_CP101443.1 coordinate 3,709,009, forward strand.
CAAAAAAGTAGTTCTCGCCTACTCCGGCGGCCTCGACACCTCCGTCATCCTGAAATGGCTGCAAGATAATTACGGCTGCGAGATCGTCACCTTCACCGCCGACCTCGGCCAGGGCGAAGAACTCGAGCCGGCGCGCGCGAAAGCCATCAAGTTCGGCATCAAGCCGGAAAACATCTACATCGACGACGTGCGCGAAGAATTCACGCGCGATTTCGTGTTCCCGATGTTCCGCGCAAACACCGTCTACGAAGGCGAATACCTGCTCGGCACCTCGATCGCGCGTCCCCTGATCGCGAAACGCTTGATTGAAATTGCGAACGAAACCGGCGCCGACGCCGTCTCGCACGGCGCGACCGGCAAGGGCAACGACCAGGTGCGCTTCGAGCTCGGCGCCTATGCACTGAAGCCGGACGTGAAAATCATCGCCCCATGGCGCGAGTGGGACCTGCTGTCGCGCGAAAAACTGCTGAAGTACGCGGAAGACGCGGGCATCGCGGTCGACATGAAGCACAAGAACGGCGGCGCGCCTTATTCGATGGACGCCAACCTGCTGCACATTTCCTTCGAAGGCCGCCACCTGGAAAACCCGAGTGCCGAAGCCGAAGAATCGATGTGGCGCTGGACCGTGTCGCCGGAAGCGGCGCCCGATCAAGCCGAATACCTGGACATTGAATACGAGCGCGGCGACATCGTCGCCCTGAACGGCAAGCGCATGTCGCCAGCCGAAGTGCTGACGGAACTGAACCGCGTCGGCGGCAAGCACGGCATCGGCCGGCTCGACCTGGTCGAGAACCGCTATGTCGGCATGAAGTCGCGCGGCTGCTACGAGACCCCGGGCGGCACCATCATGCTGCGCGCGCACCGCGCGATCGAATCGATCACGCTCGACCGCGAAGTGGCGCACCTGAAGGACGACCTGATGCCGCGTTACGCCAGCCTGATTTATAACGGCTACTGGTGGGCGCCGGAACGCGTCGCCCTGCAGACGCTGATCGACCACACCCAGGCCACCGTCAACGGCTGGGTGCGCGTGAAGCTCTACAAAGGCAACGTGATCGTCGTCGCGCGCGACTCGAAGACCGATTCGCTGTTCGACATGAACATCGCGACGTTTGATGAAGACGGCGGCGCCTACAACCAGGCCGACGCCGGCGGCTTCATCAAGCTCAACGCGCTGCGCATGCGCATCGCGGCCAAGGCACGCGCCAAGCGCGGGCAGTAAAACTGGCCGCACCATGAAGCCGCCTGCGGGCGGCTTTTTTGTTGGCAGCGTGGCGCCTATGTCCTGCTGCACCATCCCAGCCTGAGCCGCAGCAAGGTGAACTCGTCCGGCATCCCGTCCGCGCCGGGCCACGCGTCCCCCTTGGCATACGCCTCCATGTAACGGCGCAAGCGTGCCGGGCTGGTAATGGCTGGCTGCAGGGTCAGTGAATACAGATAGGCGTCGCTGGCACCCGCCCCGGGCAGATGGCGGGCGGGCGGCAGGCACAGGCTGGTGCTGTCGGCGTACTGCAGGTTCAGGACGGCCAGCCGCCCCGACACGAGATCATTGCAGAAATAAACATCGCGCCCAACGTGGGTTTGCAGCGTGGGTGTCGAAAACCGCGCCACCAGCTGCTTGCGGTGCACGGCCGGCATGACCCGGGCCGCAGGGTTGAGCAGCTGTGCGGCCGCAGCAAAGGCTAGAAAAGATCTGCGTGTCTGCATATTGCCGTCCTTGCCTCCATGTAGATATCGTGTACCCTCAAGGCACGACGTCGAACCGCACCATCATGTGATGATCCTCATGGATCGTGTTATGGCAGTGCATGATGTACTTGCCAACGAAATCCTCGAAGCAGATCAGGATCCGCACCACTTCGCCCGGCTTGAGCTCGAACACATCCTTTCGTCCCCGTTCGTGCGGCGGCGGCGGCACACCATTGCGCGACAGGATGCGCGCTTCTTCGAAATGGATGTGCACCGGATGGCTCCAGCTGCCCTTGCCCTGCAGCTCCCAGATTTCGTCCACGCCGCGCTTGATGATCGCGGCCGGCCTGGTCACGTCGAACAGCTTGCCGTTGACTGTCCACAAATCGTTTTCGCGGTCGAACTCCCAGCGCCTGACTTTCGTTCCCGGCAGCACCACCGCACGGCGCAAGGGGCGCAGGACGGACGGCACCTGGCTCAGGTCCGGTTCCGCCGGTTCGGCGTCGACATCGAAGCGCAGGATCTGGGTGCCGGGCGTCAGGCGTCTCCCGGTGGGACCGCGTCCGTCCAGGTGCTCGAGCCGGTTTACCAGGTAGACCTTGCTGCCGAGCGGGAATCTGGAAAAATCGATGACGATATCGCCGCGTTCCGCCGTTGCCAGGCGCAGCCGGTCTGTATAAATCGGGGCGGTCAGCAGGTTGCCGTCATTGGCGATGTGGTGGAATTTCTGGTCGGCGCCGTTGTACACCAGGTAGAACTCATAGAAGCGCAGCGCTGAAGCGTTCAGCGCGCGGAAACGGTACTTGCGGCGCTCCACCGAAAAATACGGCTGGATCTTGCCGTTGACGCAGAACTTGTCGCCCACCATCCCTTCCGGGTCGAACTGGTTGAAATACAGGTAACCACCGGAATCGAAGCTCTTGTCCTGGAACATGACCGGGATATCGTACTTGCCGACTCCGCTCGGCAGGCGCAGCGCACCGGCGCGCGTGTCGCGCTCGTTGCCCGTGTCGAGGCCGTCGAACACGAGGTAGAAGCCGGCCAGTCCCTTGTACACATTCGGCGCCGTGAATTCCATGCGGTGGTCGTGGTACCAGAGGGTGCCCAGCGCGCCTTCCGGGTCACCATCCGTGTCCGGGAAGTCATTGCTGTTTGACAGCTTGTTCGGATAATGGTGGTCCTTGAACTTGCCGGCGCGGGTGATGGTGGGTCCGAATTTCGTGCGGCTGAAGTAGTCCCCGGGAAAGCCGTCGCTTTCGGACGGGGTATGGCCGTTGTGCACGTGGGTCGAAATCTCGGGCGAACCGAAGCCGGTGGAATCGTCCGGCAAATCGTTCTCGATGCGCACCAGGATCGGCTCGCCATACCATGCGACGAATGTCGGGCCCGGCAGCAGGCCGTCGAAGCCCCAGATGTCCTGCTCCGGCAAGTGCGGATGGAAGGAATGCGAGCCCTTCTTCGCGCGCAGCCGGTAGAACTTGCGCGGCGGGTACTTCTCCCAGACCTGGTGCGGCAGGCGCCCCGCTTCGTCCTCGACAGGATCCTTTTCCGGCGCCGGGCTCAGGCTGCTTTCCGGCTCCTTGACTTGCGGGATCGGTAGCGCCACCATCCAGGGCGGCGTCGCCGGTGCCTTGCCGACTCGGCTTTGCATGAAGTCGTCGCGCACGCTGCTTGTCGTTGCCTGGACCGGAGCCGTCGTCAGCGTCGCCGTGCCCGATGCTGCCGGCGCCTTGGCCGCGGCGGCCGGGGCCGCCTGTGCGGGGGCGGTTGCGGGTGCCAGGTTGGCGTTGTCGCGCACGGCTGCCAGTACTGCGGCGCCGGCCGCGGCCAGGCCGCCCGTCACCGCCCAGCGCCGGGTGTTCTTTGATTCCTTCGCTTCTTTCAGTTCTTTTGTCTCATCGGATGTGTCCATGATGCTTCCCCAGGTTTTTTGTCTTGCCTTACATGTAGCCGGAAATCGAGTTGACGATCTGCTCCGGCGCCGCAATGGCCGGGATCATCGACCAGCGGTCGCGCCCGGCGTGGCCGATGCGCAGCATGCCGGTATGCTGTTTCAGGTCGCTGTCGGCAACGGTGTCGAGCGAATAAAAACCGAGCCGCAGGCGCAGCAGCTCGACGTGGTCCGGTTCGCCCGTCAGGTAGGTCCAGCCGCGCCTGGCCCCGAATTTGTCCATGTAGCGGCGCAGGTCGAGCGGCTTGTCGATCGCCGGCTGCAGGGTCAGCGAGTACATGAAGACGTCCTTGCCCACTCGCCCGCCCAGCAGCTCGTGCACGCGCAGCAGGTTGGCCGTATTCGCCGGGCACAGGTTGCTGCAGTTCGCGTACATCATGTTGATGACGACCAGCCGGTCCCTGACCAGGTCGTCGTAGAACCGGACGTGGCGGCCTTCGTGGGTCTGGAGCGCCACATTCGGCGGGCCGCGCCCGTCGTCGTCCGGCAAGGGGGTCGATGCCGGCGTCAGCGCGCCGGCATGCCTGAACGCCGGGTAGAGCAAAGGTGTGGCAGCCGCCGCCGCCAGGAAGGTCCTGCGCGATTTCATGATCTTCTCCCTCGTGGTTGATAACACTGCCTGCTTGCGACCCTGCCTACAGCTGGCGCCCCGCCTTGCGGAACGTCGACATGATCGGCTCGACCAGGTACTGCAGCGGGGTCTGGTCTGCACCGTCGATGTAGACCTCGGCAGGCATGCCGGCCTGCAGCTTGACCGCATGGCGCGCATCGATCGCCTTTTCGTCGGCCGCCACCAGCACGCTGAAATACGCCTGCCCGGTCGCCTTGTCCGCCAGCCGGTCGGCCGAGATATACGTCACCTCGCCATCGACCATTGGCGCGCTGCGGTACTTCAGCGCCGTGAATTTGACGCGCGCCTTCTGGCCCAGGTGGACGTGGTTGATTTCCTCCGGGCGGATACGCGCTTCGAGCATCAGGCGCGCTTCCGACGGCACGATCTCGGCGATCGAATCGCCAGAGCGCACCACCGCCCCCGGCGAAGTGAATTTCAGGTCGATGATTTCCCCGCTGGCGGGCGCGACCACGACCTGGCGGCTGGCCGCGTCGTTGGTTTTGCGCATCTCCTGGTCGATGTCCGTCAGGCGCGCCACGCTCGCCTTGACCTCGTCGCTGGCCGTCTGTACGTAGGCGTTTTGCAGCGAGCGGATGCGCAGGTCAATGTCGGCAATGCGCTGGGCGGCGCGCGCCAGTTCCGAGCGGCGCTCGTCGGCCTTGGCTGCGTAATCGGCCACGCCAGCCTCGATCTGGGACAGCTTGGCGGCCGAGATGAACGAGTCGCGCTGCAGGCCGCGGTTCAGTTCCAGGTCCTGGCGCTGCAGCGTCAATGAACGCTCGATGTTGGCGATCTGGGCGCGCAGCGAGGCCGCTTCGCTGCCGATCTGCTGGCGCTGGGTGCGCAGCAGCGCCACTTCGCTCTCGAGCGAGGTGCGGCGGCTGGCAAACAGGCTCGCTTCCTTGGCCATCGCCTGGGCAATGCGCGGGTCGCGCTCGGCCGCCTCGCGCAGGTCGTCCGGGAACTGCAGGCTGGCCATGCGCAGCTGCTCTCCTTCCAGCCGCGCCAGGCCGGCGCGTTCGACGATGGCGCGGTAGGCGAGCCGGTTGCGGTCGACGTCGACCCCGACGTCGCCCAGGATCAGCACCGGTTCGCCGGCACGCACGCGCTGGCCGTCGCGCACCAGCACCTGGCGCACGATGCCGCCTTCGAGGTGCTGGATCGGGCGCCGGTTCAGGTCGACCTTGACATAGGCCGGGGCCACCACCGCCATCGCCAGCGGCGCGCTGCAAACCCAGGCCCCCATCGGCACCAGCGCCAGCAGGAAAATCGTCAGGCCGAGGCGGCCCAGGCGTTGCCCCTGAGCGCGGCTGCCGAGCGACTCCAGCTCGCCCATCGTCATTGCGTTGTTCATCATCAAAGGGTTGTTCATGGTTGTCTCCTCAGGCGGCGCTGGCGGTGTCGACCACGGCCTGCGCCTGTTGCCGCATCTCGCGCATCACGTCGGCCGCGGCGCCGTAGCGCTTGGCGCGGCCGTTCTCGAGTACCAGGATCTTGGTGACGTGCGCAATCAGGGACGGCCGGTGCGTGACGATGACCGTGGTGACACCGTCCACGCGCAGGGCGCTGACCGCGTGGGCAAGCGCCAGTTCGCCGGCCCCGTCCAGGTTCGAATTGGGCTCGTCGAGCACGACCAGGCGCGGGTTGCCGTACAGGGCGCGCGCCAGGGCGATGCGCTGGCGCTGTCCGGGCGACAGGCGCATTCCGCCCTCGCCCACCAACGTGTCGTAGCCGTCGGCGAATTCGACGATCATGTCGTGGGCGTTGGCGCGTTTGGCCGCGGCGATGACGCGTCCGGAGTCGACCTCCTCCAGGCGGCCGATATTGTCGGCCACGCTGCCATCGAACAGCTCGACGTCCTGCGGCACGTAGCCGATCCACTGGCCCAGCTGGGCCCGGTCCCAGCGCGCGACGTCGGCCCCGTCCAGGCGTACGGTGCCGGTCGCCCCGGTCCAGACGCCGATCAGGAGCCGGGCCAGGGTCGATTTGCCGGCCGCGCTGGCGCCGATGATGGCGAGCGACTCGCCCGGCTCGAGCGAGAGCGCCAGGTTGTAGAGCACCGGCTTGCCCGAGCTCGGCACGCGGTAGGACAGGCTCTCGACCTGCAGCCGCCCGGCCGGGCATGGCAGCGCCACCTGGGCCGGGCGGCCGTTTGTATCGAGCTCGGCCAGGCGGCGATAGGCGGCGCGGCCGTCGGCCAGCGCGCGCCAGCTGCCGACCAGCTGCTCGACCGGCTGGAGGGCGCGTCCGAGCAGCACAGTGGTGGCGATCATGATGCCGGCCGAAGCTTCCTGGCTGATGACGAGCCAGGCGCCGAGCGCCAGCATCGCGATCTGGATCGCCTGGCGCAAAAAGCGCGTCAGGGCGCCAAAGGCCACGCCGGTGCGACCGGCGCTGTCTTGCAGGGAGGCCACCTCGACCTGCAGCGCGCGCCAGCGGCCCAGCAGTCTGCCGGTCATGCCGAGCGCCTGCAATACCTCGGCATTGCGCAGCGAGCTGTCGACATAGCGCGCGGCGCGCCTCCCGTCCTGCTGCAAGCCTTCGATGGCAGCGCGGCTGCTGCGGTGGTTGGCCCAGGCCAGCACCAGCATCAGGGACACCGAAAGCAGTGCGCCCAGGCCCAGCAACGGGTGAAAGCTCCAGATCAGCACCACGAACAGCGGCGCCCAGGGAGCGTCGAACAGCGAGGCGAGCGCGTTCGAGGAAAGCACCGTCTTGAGCGTGCCGAGGTCGCGCATGCCTTCCCCCACAGCGGCGTGCGGCGTGCGGGCGGCGCGTTCGACCAGCGATTCGACCAGCGGGCGCGCCAGCTGCTCGTCGGCGATGGCCGCCAGCACGCCCTGCAGGCGCTGGCGTACATAGTCGAGCAGCAGCATGACGATCATGGCGACGGCGGTACCGGCCAGCAGCACCACCAGCGTTTCACGACTGTGCGTGGTCAGTACCCGGTCGAATACCTGCAGCATGAACAATGCCGGGATCAGGTAAAGCAGGTTCACGCAGAAGGAAAACAGCCCCATGTACACGAGCAGGGGTCGCAGCTCTCGCCAGACTTGTTTCATGACGGTCTCCTGGAAGCAGCGTTTGAATTACGCCTGGCCGTCCCCGGTACCGGCACGTGGCGCAGCGTGGCGGCGCGCGCGCACGCGCCAGAGAGCGATGCCCGCCAGGGTGAAGGACATCAGGATGCTCGGTTCCGGAATCGGCGCGTCCTGCAAGCCGCCCAGCCGGATTTGCCGGATATCGGCGATGTTCGACGCGGAGAAGATCGATATGCCGCGCAGCAGCGTCTCGTTGTCCGCCTGGATCGTCAGCACATTGTTGCCGTTTCGCAGTTGCTGCTGGAAGCTGGCCGTGCTGCCGTCGAAGGCGGTGACGAGGATGTCGGCAAAGCGCCCCACCGGGTTGCCCGCCACCTGGTCGACACGCAGGTTGTAGAAAATGGTGGTGAAGGCGCCATCACGCACCTCGATGCCCAGCGCGCGCAGCGCGCCGTCCGTGGCCCGCACCGTGGGCGGAACCGCAGGCGTAGCGGTCGGGTTCTCGAAGGCGATCAGGAGTTCCTCGGCCGAGATGTCGACCAGGTAGTCGGTGCGTCCGGCGATGCCGGTGACGGTGGTGGCCGGCCCAAGGAAGACGCCGGCCCTGGTCGGGTCGAAGCGCACGTTTTCCACGGTTCCCGCAGTGGGGGTGACGCCCGGGCTGAAGATGACGCCAGCCTGGACACTGCCTGCCATCAGCACTGCGGCCAGGCACAGGCCGGCGCTGCGGAACGACTTCTTGACGATTTGCATGGTGATACCCCTAGTTTGGTATGTGTCGCTGTAGTTTTTACGGTTCATTTCCCGGCACGACGCCACCGGCGTCGGTGCCAGGAATGCTGCTTGCTGCCTGCCTTGCTGTCTCCTTCTTCTTGCCTCCTTCTTCTTGCCTCCTGTTGAAGTTATGCCCCCGCCAGCGGCGCCGCGGTCAGGCCCTGGAAGACCGGCACCGTGCCCCCGCTGAGCAGGAAGTCGTCGATCGTCAGCGCCGACAGCTCGCCCACGCCCTGCAGAACGAAGGAACCGGAGAGGCCGATCGTCACCCGTGTATCGAGACCGAGGTCGAGGAAGGTCACGCCCGAGGCAAAGCTGGCCGCGGTGATGCCCAGCCCCGAGATGTCGAGCAGGTCCTGGCCACCGGTCGCGTTGGCGTCGAATCCGGTGATGGTGTCGGCACCAAACGGGCCCGGACCGAAGACGAAGATGTCGTTGCCCTCGCTATCCTGGATCACGTCGTTCCCCGCGCCTCCCTCCAGCCGATCATTGCCGGCGCCGCCGCGCAGGATGTCGTTCCCGGCGCCCCCCTTGATGATGTTCGACAGCGCGTTGCCGGTCAGCGTGGCCGCGGCGCCCGTCTGCGTCAGGTTTTCGACGTTGGCACCGAGCGTGTAGGCAGTGGACGTGGAGAACACCGTATCGGTGCCGGCCCCCAGCCCTTCCTGGACGAGGTCGGCCGCGACATTGACGAAGTAGCTGTCGTTGCCGGCGCCGCCGCGCAAGGTGTCGTTGCCGGTGCCGCCATTCAGGCTGTCGTTGCCGTTGCCGCCGGTGATGGTGTTGGCCAGGTTGTTGCCGACTCCGGTGAAGTTGCCGCTGCTGATATAGGTCAGGTGCTCGATGTTGTTGGCCAGCGTGAAGCTCGCTGCGCTGGCCATCACGTGGTCGGTACCGGCGCCGGCCGCCTCGATCACGACATCGGTGGACGAATCGACCATGTAGACGTCGTTGCCGCCGTTGCCGCGCAGCGTGTCGTTGCCGGTTCCGCCGTCGAGACTGTCGTTGCCGGCACCGCCGATGAGGGTGTTGGCCAGTTCGTTGCCTTCGCCGACAAAGTCGCCGCTGCCGATAAAGGTGAGATTTTCGATATCCGACCACAGCGCATAGCTCTGCAGCGTGGTCTGGACCGTGTCGGTACCTTCGCCACCGAACTCGACTGCATCGTCGAGCGCCTCGTCGATGATGTAGATGTCATTGCCTCGTCCGCCGAACATGACGTCAACGCCTGCGCCGCCGTCGAGCCGGTCGTTGCCGATCCCGCTCACCAGCACATTGCTCAGCGCGTTGCCGGTACCGGTGAAGTTGCCGCTGCCGGTGTAGGTCAGGTTCTCGACGGCGCCGCCGAGTACATAGCTCGCCAGCGTCGTGGCCACGATATCGGTGCCTTCGCCGCCGGCCTCGACCACGGTGTCGCCGGCGCTGTCGACGATGTAGGCGTCGTCGCCGCTGCCGCCGCTCATGGCGTCGAGCCCGTTCCCGCCGTTGAGCGTGTCGTTGCCGACGCCGCCTTCCAGCACATCGTTGCCGGCGCCGCCGGCCAGCATGTCGTCCCCGTCCAGGCCGAGCAGGCGGTCGTTGCCGCCCAAACCATCGAGCACGTCGTTGCCCAGGCCGCCAGTGATGCCGTTGTTGCCGTTGTTGCCGTTGCCGACGAAGTTGCCGGTGCCGGTGTACACCATGTCTTCGATGTTGTTCGCCAGCGAGAACGAGCCAAGCGACACACGCACCGTATCCTGGCCCTGGGTCAGCGCCTCGACCACGGTGTCGCCGCTGTCGCTGACGATATAGGTATCGTTGCCGATACCGCCCACCATCCGGTCCGCGCCCGCACCGCCGTCGAGGATGTCGTCGCCGCTGCCGCCGGTGATGACGTTGGCCAGCGCATTGCCGGTACCAAGGAAGGCGCCGGCGCCGGTAAAGGTCAGGTTCTCGAGGTTGGCGCCCAGGGTGTAGGCGGCCAGCGTCGTCTCCACCGTATCGGTGCCGCCGCCGTCGGCTTCGTTGATGACGTCTTCCAGGTTGTCCACCACATAAGTATCGAGCCCGGCGCCGCCGGTCATGACGTCGGCCCCGGCTGCGCCGTCGAGCCTGTCGTTGCCGGCCAGGCCAACGAGCTCGTCTGCCCAGGGCGTGCCGACCAGCGTATCGGCGAGGGCCGTGCCGGTCTTGTTGTCGCCGACCGGCGCCGTCGCGTCGGAATACACGACGCGATTGACGCCGGCGAGGTCCCTGAAGCTGGCCATCAGGCGCAGCTCGAGGCCGACCTGGGCCTGCTGCGGCACGAAGGTGAGTCCTGTGGCGCCGGCGATGTTGACGTAACCGGCACCGCTCCTGACTTGCCACTGGTACGTGACCGCCGACTCGGCAACGCCGCTGAATTGCGCGATCGTGCCCGGCAGGGCCGTCAGCGCACGCAGCTCGGTCGGGGTCGTGTCGCTGATGGCCGGTTCCCCGGTCAGGTTCATGATGCGGTCGCTGAACTGGAGGCGCTCGATGTTGCGGATGCGGTCCGTGCCGTCGGCCGCGGTGCCGCGCAAGTGGGCCACGGTCCAGGTACCATCCTCGTTGCGGGTGATGTCGTAACTGGCGCGCAGGTCGGAATAGACGGCAGTGTCGATGTCGTCGGCCGCGGTCTGCGGCTGCAGGATCTCGCGCACGATCACCAGCTGACCGGGGTTGATCTCGCCCGACAGCATGCGTGTCTTGAGATCGGCGATGGTATCGACCGAGAACAGTTCCTGCGTCGGATCGAGGCGGTCGCGCACACTGACGCGCACGTTGAGCCAGGCGTCGCCATCGATCAGGTCATTACCATTCTTGCCGGTAATGCGGTCGCTTCCGCCGCCGCCGATCAGGATGTCGGCGCCCGTACTCGGGTCGAACACGACAGCCTCGCCATTGGCCTCTGCCGGTCTTCCGAGCAGCTCCTGCAAGCCATTGATCAGCGCGACGTTCTTTTGCAGCAGCATGCTGTCGGTGGTGGGCGCGCCGATGATGCCCCCTCCGCCATCGCCGGCGGCGCCGGTCGGCCGGACGGTGCCGGTCAGGACGTCGTCGAACTTCCAGCCCGACAAAGCTTCGACCGAGTCGAAGCGGTCACGCAGGATGAACGGCTCCTGCTGGCCGAACAGCGGGATGCCGAGGTCGGAATTGGCAGCCACCGGATCGCCCTTGTGGATGGCCCAGTCGAAGCCGAGCATGCCGTTGCTGCGCTGGATGCCGGCGCCCTGCACCATGATGTCGTCGCCGGACTCGCCGTCGTAGTCGGTATCGTTGCCCTGGCCATTGAGGACATCGTGGCCGATGATGCTGCTGTTGAAGAACAGCTGCGAGTTTTCGCCGGACAGGCCGTCGAAGCCTTCGCCGCCCTCGATCCAGTCGTCGCCCTCGTTGCCCATCAGGACGTCCGGGCCATTCCCGCCGATCAGGAAGTCATTGCCTTCGCCGGCGAAGATTTCGGTGAAGTCGGGGCCGACGATGAAGAAGTCGTTGCCGGCGCCGCCGAACACGATGTCGTTGCCGGCGCCGTTGCTGATGACGTCGTTGCCGTTGTCGCCGCGCAGGAAGTCCGCGGCCCCGGCCGGGGTGCCGTGGTCGGTGATGATGTCGTCGCCGTCGCCGCCATGCACCTGGTCGGCTTCGTCGCCGCCGTCGAGGATATCGTTGCCGGCATCGCCCCAGAGCGTGTCCATGCCGCGCCCGCCCTTGATGATGTCGTTGCCGGGCGTACCACCCAGCACCACGTGGTCGGCGCCGTCGTAAGCGTAGATCAACTGGCCGCCATCCGCGTGGCCGTCGCGGTCGACGTCAGCGCCGGGAGCTACCCGTGTGACGAGGGAAGTGAAGGCATTGAGCACCGGATTGTGGCGGCCCGGGTCGCCATTGTTGTTCGCGCCGATGCCGGTCAGCTGGTCGGACTGGTTCATCTCCAGCGTATAGCTTGGCGCGGTGAACAGCAGCGCAGGCAGGTGGGTCGTGCTTCCGGTGGCGCCGAGGTCGGTATTTCGCATCACCATGGCCGAGAACAGGTTGGCCTCGAGCTCGTTGAGCATGTTCAGGCCCTGGGTGCGGCTCAGGTAGTAGAAGCGGTCGCCGTTCTGCAGCTTTTCCATCTGCGACTCGAACACGAAGTTGAAGGTCGGCGCCAGCATGCCGCCGAACTCGAGCTTGGCTTCGGCGAGGCCGCCGATCCAGAAATCGACCTTGTTCAGGCCGGTTTCCTGCGTTTCCCAGCCATCGGTGCTGTTGAGGAAGGCGACGCGGTCGGCTGGTGCGAGGTCGACGCTGCCGTTCTTGTCGAGGTCCATGTCGCCCATCACCAGCAGCGTGGCGGCGGCGCGCTTGCCGGCCACCGTCGTCTCGGCCAGGATGGTCGGGTGCATGCCGTAGGCGGCGATGAAGTTGATGATCGAGGCCGGGTTCTTCATGTGTGGCGCGAAATCGGCCCAGCTGGTGTAGGGCTTCAACTGGGCGTCGCCGGTCATCTCGAAGAAGGCCCTGCGCGCCTCGTTGAAGCTGGGCGCGCCGGTGTCGCGGGCACGGGCAATGTTCAGCGTGGCGAGATCGAGCGGCAGCCCGACCAGGTTGTTGCGCAGTGCGTCGGTGACGAATTCGTCGATCTCGTTGCCGACCTGGCGCGACATGCCGCGCACGATCTGGCCGATTGCCAGGCTCGGATCGAGGGTGCCGTCCTTGTCGAAGGCGATCGGATTGAGGAAGGCCTCGATCAGGCCGATGTCGCTCGACTGCAGGTCGCCGTCCAGCCGCGCCACCGTTTCGTTGAGCATCGAGTGCCCGAAGCGGTACACCACGTTAGCGAATTCTTCCATGATGGACGGATCGATATCGGCCGAATTCGAGAACACGAAGGGATCGATGCTTGGCTGCACCGCCCGCGCGAATTCCTCGAACACCATGTGCTGGTACTGCATTTCATTGGCGAAGCGGCCGGCCTGGAACAGGCGCTCGCCGTCCCACTGCAGCGCGGCGATGCCTGCCTCGGTGGTCGGGACGGCGTCGATGTCGACTGCCAACCACTCGTTGATGACGGCCAGGTCGCCGCTGCCGAGGATGGTGTGCTTGTAGTCTTCAACCAGGCGGTTGTGCCCGTCGTGGAAGATGGCGTGGATGGCGGTCAGGCCGATGTTCTCGTTGCCGCGGCCGTCGCCGGTGATGAAGTGGCGGCCAAGCAGCTCGTCGTCATAGGTGCCGGCTGGCTGGGCCAGGAATTCACGGTTGGTCGCGGACGTCGGCTGGGATGGGTCGTAGCCGGGATTCCGGATCGGGCCCGCCTCGCCGTCGAGGTCGGCCGTCATCGGCACGGCAGGCGTGTGCCGCATGCCGTCATGGTCCCAGGTGCCCGGCGCGGCCGTGTGCGCGATATCGTCGAGGAAGGCGTGACCGGTGCGCAGCGTGTTGGCCGGAAGCGAGGTGCCGAGGCCGCCGTTGTCGGCAGGATTGGCTTCGATCAGGCCGGTGTCGGTGACGATCTGCACGAAGCCGTTCGGCCCGCGCAGGAATTCGCCGTAGCGGTCGGTCGCCAGCAGCGGCACGTTGAAGATGTCGGTATCGGTCAGGCGGATGCCGAGCATAGTGGCAGCCTGGGCCTTGACTTCGGCCCAGTTGCCGATCCCGTGCTCGCCGTCGATCAGGCGGCCGGTGGCCAGCGGCTTGTTCCCCACCATCTGGTACTCGCGCAGGAAGACCTGGTGCGATGGATGCGAGGTATAGGTCTGGTTCTGGTCGATGAAGGGTGTGGTGGTGTTCAGGTGGCCGGTCAGGTCGTCGGGCGTGCCCATCTTGCCGTCGGGGCCGGGATGATTGTTGGAGGCCCGCGTGAGCACCATGAAATTGGTCTGACTGCCCGCGACGTACAGTGGATCGTCCGGCTGCAGCGGCACGAAGACGGTGCCGCCGCCCTTGCTGATCAGGTCCAGGCCATGGTCGAAGAACTGGCCGAACAGCGCCATCATGCCGTTGAACGGGGGCGACAGGCCGATGTCGGGCGACTGATTCGGAATGGGCAGCGTTCCGGCGGCGGTTGTGTCGACATCCTCCATGCCGGGAAAGGTGGCGATGTCGGCGCGGTCTTTGGCGGCAGCGACGGCGGCCGGATTCGTGTTCGTCTGGTCGACGATCAGGTTCGAGATCAGGCGGGGCTGCGAGTCGAACACCATGTTGCCGGGATTGGTCTGTGCGTAGCTGGTCGGGGTGGACGGCGCGCCAGGCGGCAGGAACATGGCCGGCACGTTTTCCGCGTCATGCCAGACGCCCGCGATCAGGCGCGGCATGATGTTGTCCGCCGCGCCCATGCGCTCCATGCCGGGGAGGAGGCTATTCCAGGTGCCGTCCACCGTGCGCAGGCCGTGCGGCAACAGGGTGCTGCCTACCAGCTCGCGCAGCACGTCGCCGTTGACCGAACCGTCGGGGTTGGTACTGGCTTCCGAAATCTTGATTTGCTTGAGGATAAACGCGAGGTCGTCGAGATTGACGTTGAAATTGTACTGCGAATTCGGAGGCTGACTCTGTGACATGGTATTTCCCCTAGGATAGATTGGACCACGTTGCATTATTCGATCGCCCGTCATTGACGTCGTATGGTTCCATGCTAAATCCACCTCCCCCTGAACCGTCGGGCAAAGGGGTGCCCTTACGCCTGGTTAGGCATTCGAAGATGAATGCGGCACGCAGGAATAACCAGTAGTGACAGTCGGTGTATTTACTAAATTAACACATAAATTTACGCAATCTGCATAAAAATTTAGGTGTTCCAAAACCCCCACAACGTCAAATTTTCGTTCCATAAATTATAACTATCGTTAAAATTTTGATCATAGTCATGTAGGAAGGAGCCTACAGGTTAAGTAGGAAGCCGAAATGACGCGGTTTACGAATGTCGATCACTACGCCCCGCAAAGCGTGACGTCGACGCTGACTGGCGTGTAGGCCTCATATTCAGGGTGCATAAACGTTTTACTGACCTTGGAGTCACATTTCTCCAGTTGCGCTTTTTATGATTGCGTGTCCAGAATACAGGGGGCACGCTCTTTTTCGTCAATTACACGGTGGGCTTTATATAGGCTCGCAATTGAATTCTAGAAACAAATATAACGATAAGTAGCTGGGCCTTGTCCGGCCCAGTTGATATAAGGCAATTCCAAAACCGGGGGAGATAATGATGCCTGCACTATTGCCTGATAATCGGTCCCGCTTGCCGGACACTGCACTGCTCGTGTTTTTGTGCCTGGGATTGAGCGGCTGCGGCGGCGGTGGTGGTGGTGGTGGCGCAAGCGCCGGTACGAACACCGCCAGCGTCAACCCTCCGGTGACCGTGCCCCCGCCGCCGCCGAGCCCGACCACCCTGGCGCCCTACGTCGGTACCTGGTACGGCCCCTGCCAGGGCCGCATGCAGGACACGGCGGTCGTGACGCCGTCCGCCGGCGGCGCGAATGCGGTGCAACTGAACCTGGTGCGCAACTTCCACGCCACCGATAACTGCACGGGCGCCGTGGCCGGCACCGAGACCCTGAGCGCGGATTTCTCGCTGGCCTACGGCAGCACGACGACAGCCGGCGCAATCCTCAGCGCGGGCGCAGCAGCGCAGCAGGTGCCGCTCGACCTGGTGACGATCACGATTCCCGCTTACACCCGCACCCGCAGCGGCCCGGCGGTGACGGCCAGCACGAATGCGGCCGGCGTGCGCACATGGTGTATCGCGTATGCCGACGGGCCGCTGTGCAGTACCGACGCCGGGCTGCAACCGGCAGCGAATGCGGCCGCTGCGCTCACCCTCGACAAGGGCGACCTGGTGCTGCTCTCGCCCGCGGGCGGCGGCTACCTCGCGGACGCGCGCTATACCAAGGAGCGCGCGACCACAACGCCCGGCCAGGGTCCGGCTTTCCAGCGCATCGACACCGTGCTGGGCACGGGCGCCATTGCCAGTTCGGGACGCACGCTGACAGTGAATTACACCGGATGGCTGTATGACGCGACCAGGCCCGACTTCAAGGGCGCCCAGTTCGACACCTCCGCCGGCAAAACCCCCTTCAGCTTCCGGCTTGGCGCCGGCCAGGTGATTGCCGGCTGGGACCAGGGTCTGCCAGGCATGCGGGCGGGTGGCAAGCGCACCCTGATCATCCCGGCCGCGATGGCATATGGACGCGCGGGTAGCGGAACGTCGATTCCGCCGGATGCGCCGCTCATCTTCGAGGTCGACCTCATCACCGTGCAATAGCGCGACCGTTCGACCCGGCCGCCCGTGCCGGGAAGCGGCAATGCAGATCCTGGGGAGAGATGGTGGAGAACGCGTTGACAGAACGCCGCGGGGATCGGCGCGCCGATCCGATCCTTGCCACGCTGGTCGATGTGGCCATTGCGTACCGCGACAACCTCGGTTTTACCGTGGCGCAGGCGTTTTTGCGTGAAACCGGCGTGCCCGAGGCACTGGCAAAGCGCGTGCTGGACGGCACTGCGAGCGCGCGGGCAACAGTGCCGCGCCGGCGGGCCGGGCAGACACTGTCCGCCCGGGCTGCATCCCCGGCCTGACACCGCCCGGCCGGGCGCATCTCATACAGGAGGCAATCATGGAGCAGCAGCAAGGTTCGGTAACAGCCCACCGGCCGCAGGCGGCATCGTTGAGCTATCTCCAGGCAGGACGCCAGTGCCAGGGCCCCCTGTGGTCCACGCTGGAGGAGGTGTGTGCGTTGCTGCAGGTTCCTGCCGCCTCGCCCGCTTCGGCCAGGGTGCTGTTCCAGCGGGTGCAGTGCAGCACCGGGCAGCGGATCCACCGGATGGGCCAGACCTTCGACACGCTCCATGTCATCAATGCGGGCTTCCTGAAAACCGCCGTGGTCGACGAGGCCGGCAACGAACAGGTGCTGTGCTTTCCCATGAAGGGCGACATGATGGGCATGGACGCAATCCACGGCGGCACGCATACGTCCGAAACGCGGGCGCTGTCGGACTGCGACCTGATCCTGCTGCCGTTCGCCCGGCTGAACAATCTCAGCCGCGTGACGCCGGATATCGAACACCTCATGGTCCACATGATGAGCCGCGAACTGGCCCTGCGCCAGGCGCTCGTCGGCATGCTCGGCACCCTGTCTGCCGAAGCGCGTGTCGCCCGTTTCCTCGTTGCGATGTCCGACCGTTATGCCGCGATGGGCTACTCGAGCACAGCCTTCAATTTGCGCATGACACGCCAGGAGATCGGCAGCTATCTCGGCCTGACGCTGGAAACGGTCAGCCGTACCATCTCGCTCTTGAACGAATCCGGTCTGATAACCGTCCACCATCGCAGCATCTGCATCATCGATGCGCCAGCACTGAGGGCGCTGCGCCGCCTGGACGCGGCGCAAGCGCAGCCAGGCCCTCAGGCGTCGCGCAAATCCGCGACCGCCTGGCGCCCGAAGCCTTCGGCCAGCAGGTAGTCGACCAGCTTGCGCGCGCAGTCTTCGGGTGCGGCCAGCGCTCCTTCCTGCTTCATCTGGACGAACCGCTCCTTCATCGGAAAATTCGACGCGGGCGTGGCGCGGATCTGCGCCTGCATGCCGGTATCGATCACGCCCGGCGCCAGGCTGGTGCAGCGCACCGTGGCGTCGCCATCCTGCAGCACCGCTTCGGCGTGGCGGTCGAGCGCGGCCTTGGTGGCGCAGTAGACGCTCCAGCCGGGGTAGGCATTGCGCCCCGCTCCGCTCGAGACGTGCAGGATGCGCCGTTCGCCGCGGCTGGCGCGCACCACGGCCGCCGCCAGCGCCAGCGGCGCGGCCACGTTCAGGGTAACAGCGCGCAGGCAGTCGAGCGGGTCCTGTTCGGCCAGCGGCCCCACCGGGCTCACGACGCCGGCATTGTTGACCAGCAGCGTCGCCCCCTCGTCGCCCAGCCAGCTTGCCAGCGTATCGCTGGATACGAAGGCGGCCAGGGCGGCGCTGTCGGAGAGGTCGACCTCGACCTGGGTCAGCAAGGTCGCATCTGCTGCGGCGCGGCCGCGCGCCAGGCCGAGCACGGGGATGCCGCGTTCGATCAGTTCGGCAGCGATGGCGGCGCCGAGCCCCTTGGTGTGGCCGGTAACGATGGCTTTCATGTTCTCCCCTTGATGAAATGATATTGAAGGATAGCCGAATGCGGGCGGCCGCCGCAGACCGTTGTATGCAGACAGGCAAAGTAGGCGTGATGCAACATTTTGCAAGTTCCTCGGGGTAGAATGGGGCCGCCCTGTCTACCGTCCCCATCAGATGCCTTCTGCTACTGCCTTTGCGTCACTGAACAGTCCATGCCGCGTCCTGCTGGTAGGCGCGCCGCCGTTTGCCGGTGCGCTGCGCGAGATGCTGGCCGGGGCCGACGATATCGAACTGGTGCTCACCGATGCCGCCCAGGCGCTGGGACAGGCTGCGGCCCTGCGTCCCACCGTGCTGGTGCGCGCACTGGGCGGGCGCGAGGACAGCGGCGACTTCATCCGCGCCTGCCGCGCCAGTCAAGCCTTCGGCAGCCTGCCCTTGCTGGTGCTGGCGCCGAATGCCGGCAACGCCGGGCGCGACGCGGCCTTTGCCGCCGGCGCCAGCGACTACCTGGCCGAACTGCCGACCCGCACCGAACTGCTGGCGCGCCTGCGCTACCACGCCCAGGCCAGCCAGGCCGTGGCGGAACGCGAGGACGCCCTGCGCCGCCTGGCCGAGACCCAGGCGCTGTTGGCACGCGCCCAGGCCGAACTCGACCGCATCGATGGCGTCGACGGCCTCACCGGCATCCCGAACCGGCGCCGCTTCGACCAGGTGGCACAAGGCGAATGGCAGCGCGCACGGCGCAACGGCCAGCCGCTCTCGCTGCTGGTGTGCGACGTCGACAGTTTTGGTTACTTCAATCACCGCATGGGACGCGAAGCGGGCGACCTGTGCCTGCGCAAGATGGCCGGCGTGCTGACCGGCCAGCTGAAACGCCCGTCCGACCTGGCCGCGCGCTACGACGGCAAGCAGTTCGCGATCCTGCTGCCGGACACCGGCCTCGATGGCGCGGTGCAGGTGGCCGAAGCCTGCCGCACGGCGCTCGAGCGCCTGGCGCTGTCGCATCCATTGCCGGAGCGGCGCATCGTGACGATGTCGGTTGGCGTGGCCTCGACCGTGCCGTCCGAGGAAAGCGTGTTCGACGCGGTGCTGGCGCGTGCCGGCGAGGCGGTGCAGGCGGCCAAATCGCGTGGACGCAACCGCGTGGCGGCTTTCCGCGCCTAATTACCGCATGGAGTCAGGACTCCACCCTACGTCTAGACGAATACCGGTTCCGGTTCCAGTTCCACACCAAAGCGTTCCCGCACATCGTGCTGGATCGCGCGCGCCAGCGCCTGTACTTCCGCCCCGGTCGCTCCGCCATTGTTCACCAGCACCAGCGCCTGCTTCGGATAGACGCCGGCCGCGCCCAGCTGTTTGCCTTTCCAGCCGCACTGGTCGATCAGCCAACCCGCCGCCAGCTTTTCGCTGCCGTCCGGCTGCACGTGGTGCACCAGCTGCGGGAAGCGCTCCAGCAAGGCCGCGCAAGCGGCTGCCGGCACCACGGGATTCTTGAAGAAGCTGCCGGCATTCCCGATCTCGGCCGGGTCGGGCAGCTTGCGGCGCCGGATCGCGATCACGGTATCGCTCACCTGGCGCGGCGTCGGCGCAGTAAACCCCGCGGCCTCGACGGCCTGGGCCAGCTCGGCATAGCGCAGGTTCGGCTGCCAGGCGCGCGGCAGGGCGAAGGTGACATCCAGCACAATGAGATTCACCCCGGCCGCGTGCTTGAAGACGCTGTCGCGGTAGCCGAAGCGGCAGTCAAGCGCGCTCAAGCTGCGCTGCGTGCCAGTGACCATGTCGAACACGGTCAGCGAATGGAAGACGTCCTTGATTTCCAGGCCATAGGCACCGATGTTCTGGATGGGCGCCGCGCCCACGGTGCCGGGAATCAGGGACAGGTTTTCCAGTCCGCCCAGGCCTTGCGCGAGCGTATAGTCGACGAACGCGTGCCAGTTTTCGCCGGCGCCGGCGCGCACCAGCACCTTGCCGTTTTCTTCGCCGACAATCTCGCGCCCTGCGATCGCCATGTGCAGCACCAGGGCCTCGACATCCTGCGTCAGCAGCACATTGCTGCCGCCGCCGAGGACGAAGCGCGGCAGGCTTGCCAGCGCGGCGTCGGCGTGCAGGGCGCCGAGTTGCGCCGCGCTGGTCACGCGCAGGTAGCGGCGCGCGCTGGCGGCCAGGCCGAAGGTATTGAAGGCTTGCAGCGGAACGTCGTGTTCGATCGGGAGTGCGATAGGCATGAGGTATGAACGGTCGAGAGGGCGAAATCCGGGTGATTATAGAGGCTGGGCTAGCCCGTCCGGCAAAAACGGTCGTTCTATTCTTGCTAGTCCGTTAAAATACTGCCACTCGCAAATTCAGCCTTACCTAAATAAAAGGAAACCACCATGCCATCGTTTGACGTGGTCTGCGAAGCAGACATGGTCGAAGTGAAAAACGCCGTCGAGCAATCGAACAAGGAAATCACCACCCGCTTCGACTTCAAGGGCAGCTCGGCCAAGGTCGAGCAAAAGGAAAAAGAACTGACGCTGTTCGCCGATTCCGACTTCCAGCTCAGCCAGGTGTACGACGTGCTGGTCAATAAAATGACCAAGAGGAAAGTTGACGTGCGCTTCCTCGACGAGGAAAAGGTCGAGAAGATCGGCGGCGACAAGGTCAAGCAGCTCATCAAGGTGCGCAACGGCATCGAGACCGAGGACGCCAAGAAGATCACCAAGGCGATCAAGGAAAGCAAGATGAAGGTGCAGGCCAGCATCCAGGGCGAAACCGTGCGCGTCACCGGCGCCAAGCGCGACGACCTGCAGGCCGCGATGGCCCTGCTGAAAAAGGACATCCTGGACCTGCCGCTGGCATTCAACAACTTCCGCGATTAAAAATCATGCTCGAATGCGAACCGGGGCAGCGCTCCGTTTCGCGCGCCATCTTCGATCGCTGCACGCCTCGCGCTGCCCCCTTTTTGCTTGGGGTAGAATTGAGGCTGAACAAACTCGCTCGAATCAGGCTGCATAAAATTTGAGCCAGAGCAACTTCGGTAGTCTAAGGATAGCAATGAAACGTGTTGATGATTTCCGCCTGCGTCTGGGCAACAACGAATACGTGCCCATCATGATTGGTGGAATGGGCGTGGATATTTCGACCTCCGAGCTTGCGCTGGAAGCGGCGCGCCTGGGCGGCATCGGCCACATCTCGGACGCAATGGTGCAGGACGTCTCGGACCGCAAGTTCGAAACGACCTTCGTCAAGGACAAGACCAAGCTCTACAAATTCAACATCAACAACATGGACAAGGCGGTCGTGAAGTTCGACCTCGAGCGCCTGGCCGAAGCGACGCGCCTGCACGTGGGCGCGACCATGGCGGCGAAAAAAGGCGATGGCCTGATTTTCGTGAACTGCATGGAAAAGCTGACCATGAATGCGCCGAAGGAAACCCTGCGCACCCGCCTGGCGTCGGCGCTGGACGCCGGCATCGACGGCATCACCATGTCGGCCGGCCTGCACCTGGGTTCCTTCGAGCTGATCAAGGATCACCCGCGCTTCCGCGAAGCCAAGCTCGGCATCATCGTGTCTTCGGTGCGGGCGCTGCAGCTGTTCCTGCGCAAGGTCGCCAAGCTGAACCGCCCGCCCGATTTCATCATCGTCGAGGGTCCCCTGGCCGGTGGCCACCTGGGCTTCGGCTTCGACTGGAAGAACTACGACCTGCACCTGATCATCGACGAGATCATCGCCTACATGCGCGCCGAGAACATCGATATCCCCCTGATCGCGGCCGGCGGCGTGTTCACCGGCTCGGACGCGGTGGCCTTCCTTGAAAAAGGCGTGGGCGGCGTGCAGGTGGCGACCCGCTTCACCGTCACCCGCGAGTGCGGCATGCCCGACAGCGTCAAGCAGGAATACTTCCGCGCCAGCGAAGAAGACATCATCGTCAATGGCATCTCCCCGACCGGCTATCCGATGCGCATGCTGAAAAGCACGCCGGCCATCGGTTCCGGCATCCGTCCGGGCTGCGAATCCTACGGCTATCTGCTCGATGCGACCGGCAATTGCGCCTACATCAATTCGTACAACCGCGAAGTGCTGGCCAATCCGGACGTCAAGAATCCGCCAGTGATGGACAAGACCTGCCTGTGCACGCACATGCGCAACTACAATTGCTGGACCTGCGGCCACTACACCTACCGCCTGAAGGACACCACGCACAAGCTGGCGAACGGCGACTACCAGATCATGAGCGCCGAGCACGTGTTCAAGGATTACCAGTTCAGCGTCAACAATGAGATCGTCCTGCCGGAAAAGCTGGAGAGCGCCGCGGCTTGAGGCCCTTGGGCCTTTTCCCCTTCGAAAAAAGCCACGCTCAGCCGTGGTTTTTTTGTTCTGGAACAACCGCGACAGAAGTTCGGGAACGGGTGTAGGCTAGGCTAGTCCAACTGAGGATGCCCACTTTCAAAGGCGCCCAGCATGACCATGCCCGTACCGACTGCCAATGCGGCCTTCCTTGTCGATGAGGGAGGCATCATTGCGACCTGGAACAATGCGTGCGCAAAGCTGCTGGGTTTTTCCGCCGAAAATGCCATCGGGCACGCATTCGGTAATCTCCTCGTCGGAACCGACCCGAGGGACTGGGGCGCGCGCTGGCACGGGCTCGCGGAGAACCATGGCCATTCCAACCAGGTCGTGCTGCGCCATGCCGGCGGTACCACGGTGGCGGCCAACCTGGCGCTCCAGCCCCAGACCGGCGCCGACGGCGTCACGCGTTTCTGGGTGGCGGCCATCGACAATGTGCACGACGACGACACGCCCGATTCGGTACTGGTCGGCCGCACCCCGCTGGCCGCCCTCGTCGATTTCCTGCCCGGCACCGTTTACGCCCTGAACCGCGAGGGCCGCTTCGTGCTCTGGAACCGCAACCACGAACGCGTCACCGAGCTCGCCCCCGAAGAGATGGCCTCCGCCACCGCGCTCGAGCTGTTCGACTTTGAAACCCGGCCGCTGATCGCCGAGAGCATGCGCCGCGTCTTCGAGGACGGCGAGGAAGTCACGATCGAGGCCGACGTCATCGCGCGCAGCGGGCGCGAGACGCCGATGCTGCTGTGCGGCGCGCGCGTCAACTGCAATGGCGGGCAATATCTGTTCGGCATGGGCATGGACATCACGGCGCGGCGCCGCCAGGAACGCATGCTGCGCCTGCGCGAACGGGCCTTGCATGCGGCCAGCAACGGCATCGTCATCACCGGCATCGACGGGGCCGACTGCCCGATCGAATACGTCAACCCGGCCTTCGAGCGCATCACCGGCTACAGCGCCGACGAAGTCATCGGGCGCGATTCGCGCTTCATGGAAGCGCCGGGCATGGACACGAACGAGCGCTTCCAGGTGCAGGAAGCGATCGCAGCGCACCAGGCGGTCAACGTGGTATTTCGCAACATGCGCAAGGACGGCGAACTGTTCTGGAACGACCTCTCGATCACGCCGGTCCTCGACGAACACGGCGTTACCACCCATTTCATCGGCGTCATTCTGGACGTCACGGCAACCAAGCAGCGCACCGCCCTCCTCGAGCACGAGGTCAACCACGACCCGCTGACGGGCCTGGCCAACCGCAACCTGCTGTGGGACCGCCTCGACCAGGCGCTGCATATGGCGCAGCGCCAGAAGTCGCTGGTCGGCGTCCTCCTGATCGACCTGAACAATTTTAAAAGCATCAACGACACCCATGGCCACGAAGCGGGCGACGTGGTGCTGAAGGTCGTCGCCCGGCGCCTGCAGGCCTCGGTGCGCGACAGCGACACGGTGGCGCGCCTGTCGGGCGACGAATTCGTGCTGGTGCTGGTCAACCAGCCCTCGCTGCGCTACACGCTGCGCATGATCGAGCGCCTGCGCCAGGGACTGACGCAGCCGGTCAACTTCATGCACAAGGAGATCGAAGTCGGAGCCAGCCTGGGGGTCGCGGTCTATCCGCACGACGGCCTCACCGCGGTCGACCTGGTGCGCTCGGCCGACGTCGCCATGTACCACGCCAAGGCCACCGGCCGCAACGAGATCTACTTCTTCTCGAACGACATGAAATCGACCACCGAGGCCCGCCAGCGCCTCGACGCCTCGATGTCGCACGCGATCGAACGCGGCGAACTGTTCATGCTCTACCAGCCCTGCATCGACCCGAGGAGCGGCAAGGTGGCCTCCTTCGAAGCCCTGCTGCGCTGGCAGCACCCCGAGCACGGCGTGCTGCTGCCGTCAGGCTTCCTGGCCGAAGCCGAAGAAAACGGGCGCATCGTCGAATTCGGCGCCTGGGTGCTCGACCAGGCCTGCGCTTTCCTGTTCGACCTGAAAAATCTGGGCGTGACGGACGTGCCCGTCACGGTGAACGTGTCGGCGCGCGAATACGGCCAGCAGGGTTTCGTGGCGGGCATCGCCTCGCGCCTGGTGGCCTATGGCCTCACGCCCGGCAGCCTGCAAATCGAACTGCGCGAGGAAGCCGTCAACCGCAATCCGGGCCAGGTGCGCGACCTCGCCACCCAGCTGCGCCAGCTCGGCCTGACGCTGTCGATCGACGAATTCGGCCAGGGCATGACCGACCTCGGCTTCCTGCGCGAGCTGTCCGTGGGCCAGCTGAAACTGTCGAAAAACGCCGTGCACGCCATCCTCGCCGACGAACCCGAGGGCGACGGCGGCACCATGGTGCGCACCCTGATCGACATCGGACACAACCTCCGAATGCAGGTGATCGGCGAAGCGGTCGAGACGCGCGCGCAGCGCGATTTCCTCACCATGCATGGGTGCGAGGCGCTGCAGGGGATGCTGCTGAGCGAGCCGATGACGGTGGAGGCGGCGCGGGAGCTGGTGCGGGATCGGATGCCGGCTTAGTGGGGCTGGGTTCGCTACAGTTTGTGGGGCTGTTGCCTGTGGCGTTCGTGGTGTTTTTAATCCGCGTGGGCACGGGTGCCCACCCTACGAGATACGGTACGTATCCGGGTTTCGTATGACCTTGCCGTTATCGGTAACCGTAGGGTGGGCACCCCGTGCCCACGCGGATTAAAAACACCGCGGAAGGAACAGGCAACAGCCCCACCCCACCCGCACACCTCTTTCAACGAACCCTAACCTTCGCTCGTAATCCGCTGAATCAAGGCCCCCAGCACATCCTCCGCCATCGCATTATCCACCTGACAAGTCCCCGCATTCTCATGCCCGCCCCCGCCATACTCGAGCATCAGGCTGCCGATATTGGTCCTGGAGGTCCGGTTCAGGATCGATTTGCCGGTCGCGAACACCGTGTTCTGGTTTTTCAGCCCCCACAGCACGTGGATCGAGATATTCGTCTCCGGGAACAGCGCGTAAATGATGAATCGGTTGCCGGCGAAGATGGTTGTCTCTTCGCGCAGGTCGAGCACGACCAGGTTGCCGTGCACGCGCGCGCAGCGGCGGATCTGTTCCTTGCACAGGTTGCTGTGCTCGAAATAGAGTTTGGTGCGTTCCTGCACGTCGGGCAGGGCCATGATGGTGTCGATCGAATGCGTGCGGCAGGCCTCGATCAGTTCCATCATCAGCTGGTAGTTCGAGATGCGGAAGTCGCGGAAGCGCCCCAGTCCCGTACGCGCGTCCATCAGGAAGTTGAGCAGGTTCCAGCCGGCCGGCTCCAGCACCTCTTCGCGCGAAAAGCGGGCGCTGTCGGCCTTGTCGACGGCCGCCATCATGTCGAGCCAGGCTACCGGGAACACCTTCTGGCCGCCGTAGTGGTCCCAGACCACGCGCGCCGCGGACGGCGCTTCGGGCTGGATCACGTGGTTGGCGCGCAGGCCGGTATTGCGGATGGTCTCGGACAGGTGATGGTCGAACGCCAGGTGCGCGCCCGCCACATAGGGCAGGTTGGTCGTGATGTCGCGGTTCGTGATCGCGATTTTCCCGTCCTGCATGTCCTTCGGGTGGACGAACAGGATATCGTCGATCAGGTTCAGGTGCTTGAGCAGGACCGCGCAGACCAGTCCATCGAAATCGCTGCGGGTAACGAGGCGGAATTGTTTTGGAACGGCAGACATCGGCGGACCCTTTCGTCGAAAAAGCGGTGAGATGTGTTTTTATCATACCGCGCAAAGTTTCCCGCCGTCAGTTTTGGTCTTGATTTTTGCAGGGACTTTTAGCCAGCGACAAGCGGTCCTGGCGCCACCGTATGCATTCCACGCCCCGCATCGTGCAGGCTGTCGCAAAGCGCATGCGGCGCCGTGTGCCGGCAGATAAAGTTGCGACATTCCAACAACCTGGATGCCATGGAATGCCATTTGGATAAGGCAAACCGGCACCGGGTAGCGGGGACGCGGTACACTCGCTCCGCCCACGAATCGATGACAAGACCTGACATGCAAGCGCGCAGCTCCACCCACCACTATTTTTCCGGCGTCCTGTCGTCGCTTTACCGCGCCTTCGACGCCGTCGCCACCTGGGTCACCCAGCTGTCGTGGTGGAAATTCTTCCTGTTCGCCGCCCTGACCCTGATTGCCGGCGCCATCTTGCAGGAAGAATTGTTCTCCGGCGGCGAAGTCGAGATTGCCGCCAGCGAGCGCGCCGCGCGGCGCGACCAGACCAGCATCGTGATCGACGACAGCGGCATCCGTTTCAATCCCCGCAACAAGCCGAAACCCGGCACGCCCGAGTCGCCGCCCCTGCCCCCGGCGCCGCCCGCGCCGGACGCCCCCGCCGCGACGCCGCCGGCCCCCGGCACCGGTTCCGGCAGTGCGCCGCTGGCAACGGCGCCCGACCTGGCCTTGCCGAAAGGCGCCCATCCGGGCAGCGACGCCGTCCACATCGAATTGCCGCCGCAGATCGCCGAAGAATTGTCGGTGGCGATCGAAGGCGCCGTCGACGATGCGGCCGAAGCGAAAGTGTCGCGTTATCACAAGCAAGCATCGACTTGGTTCAACAGCTTCGTGCTGCTGCTGGTGATGGCGCTGTTCGGCATCAAGGCCCTGATGGGCGGCAAGAAACGCGCCGAACAGCAGACCCAGAGTGCGAACGCCGCCGCCGAGCGCGAATCGATGCAGCGCCAGCTGTCGGAAGCGAAGATGCAGATGATGCAGGCGCAGGTCGAGCCGCACTTCCTCTTCAACACGCTCGCTTCCGTCGAGCACCTGATTGAAACCAATCCGCCGCGCGCCTCGGCCATGCAGCGCAGCCTGATCCAGTACCTGCGCGCGGTGCTGCCGCAAATGCGCGACAACACCCTGGTGACGAACCTGGGGCGCGAAGTCGACATGGTGACGGCCTACCTGGACTTGCTGAAAATGCGCATGGAAGAACGCCTGACGGTCGACATGCGCATCCCCGATGGCCTGCGCAGCGCAGCCTTCCCGCCGATGATGCTGCAGTCGATGGTCGAAAACGCGATCAAGCACGGTCTCGAATGCAAACCCGAAGGCGGCACCCTGAAAATTGTCGCCGACGTCGCCGACCACAAGCTGCGCATCACCGTCACCGACGACGGCGTCGGTTTCGGCGTGGTGCCGAGCAACGGCACGGGCCTGGGCCTGCCGACCATCCGCGAGCGCCTGCGCCTGCTGCACGGGGAAGCCGGCCAGCTGCACATCGCCGCCAACAGCCCGAGCGGCGTGATTGCGATGGTCGAGGTTCCGTATCAGGTTGGACGCTGAGTGCGCTCCTGAAAATCGTGGCGACTGCCGGCCTTGCCTGCGGCGCCGTTTCGTTGAATAATTGTCACTCCCTTTTTCCGCCAGGACCGAACCATGCCGACCGCAATTATTGCCGATGACGAAAGACTGATGCGCGACCAACTGCGCATGCGCCTGGAACAGGTGTGGCCGGAACTGGACATCGTGGGCGAGGCGAAAAACGGCGAGGAAGCGGTCGAACTGGTCGGCCAGTGCAAGCCCGATTTCACTTTCCTCGATATCCGCATGCCTGGCAAGACCGGCATCGAAGCGGCGCGCGAAATCGGCGATCGCAGCCAGATCGTGTTCGTCACCGCCTACGACCAGTATGCGGTCGAGGCCTTCGAGCGCGGCGCCGTCGATTACGTGCTGAAACCCTCGGAACCCGAGCGCCTGAAGGTGACCGTCGAACGCCTGAAGGCGCGCCTGGACAAGCCGGGCCTGGTGGTGAACGACAGCGTCACCGCCATGCTGTCGCAGCTGGCCGAAAAAATCGCCGCACCGAAGCCGAAGCATTTGCAATGGATCCAGGCCAGCATCGGCCAGGACTTGCGCATGATCCCGGTCGAGGACATCCTGTTCTTCCGCTCGGACGAAAAATACACCTGCGTGCAGACGGCGAGCTTCGAAGCCCTGATCCGCAAACCGGTGCGCGACCTGGCCGACGAACTCGACCCGGCCCTGTTCTGGCAGATCCACCGCGCCACGCTGGTAAACGTGAACGCCATCGAAGGCGTGACGCGCGACATCCGCGGACGGCATCTGGTGCTGGTCAAGGGCAGGTCGGAGAAGCTGGAAGTGAGCCGCAGCTTCCTGCATTTGTTCAAGCAGATGTAAGCCCTTGGCTTCGGTATGACGTACGGGATTATTAAGGGCCATTGGCCTGAATGACCCCATACGATGCACCACCGTCCCGGACTCATCCGTCCCGCTTGTCGTCCCTCAAGCACCCCTCTCCCCGCCCGCCGTATCGTAGCGTTTGGTCCGCATGCGCGGACATTACCGCAGGCGTCTATCCACATGAAACAACAGCACAGTGCGCGCCCACGCGGGCGCGGCCTGGCGATGCTCGCGCTTGGCTTCCTGGGCGGGCGTTTGCTGGCCCGGAGCAAGGGCAACGGCGCGGCCGAGGGGCCGGGCCACGACAGCCGGCGCATCGTCCACAATGCCGGCGAAGCGATCATCGCTGCCGACGAGAACAGCCGCATCGTGCTGGCCAATCCGGCCGCGGCCAGCATGTTCGGCGTGACGGTGGCGCAGATGGAAGGCAGGCCGCTGTCCGATTTCATCCAGGCGCCGCACACGATTGACGCCAAACCGCTCGATTATTTCCAGGCCGATGGCCGCGCCGGGCGCCGCGGCACCGATTACGCCGGCATGGGCCTGCGCGCCGGGGGCGAACCCTTTGCCATCGAGGGCTCGATCGCCGATACCACGCAGGACGGCGGCACCGTCTACACCATCATCCTGCGCGACGTCTCGGCGCGCCAGCGCGTGCAACGCAAGCTTGCTCGCTCGCACGACCAATTGCGCCAGCTGTCGTCGGCGCTGCAGACCATCCGCGAAGAAGAACGCACCCACATCGCGCGCGAACTGCACGACGACCTCGGCCAGCTGCTCGCCTCGCTGCGCATGGACCTGACCCTGCTGCAGGAAGCCTGCGGCAATACACCAAATGCCTTGCACCTGATCCAAGGCATGGACGGCAACCTGCTCACCGCCATCACCTCGCTGCGCCGCATCGCGACGAATTTGCGCCCACGCGCCCTCGACGAAGGCGGCCTGTTCTTCGCCCTGCAAGGCCTGCGCGACGATTTCGTCGAACGCCACGGCATTGCCTGCCAACTGCTGGCCGACGAAGCGGAATTGCGCCTCGACGACCAGGCCAGCACGGCGATCTTCCGCATCGTGCAGGAAGCGCTGACCAACATCGCGCGCCATGCGCAAGCGAGCCAGGTGACGATGAATTTTTACCGCATCAACAGCGAACTGTTGATTACCATCCGCGACGATGGCCGCGGCATCCGCGAAGAAGACATGGAAAAGGCCGCGTCGCTGGGCCTGATCGGCATGCGCGAACGGGTCTGGGGCCTGAACGGCGACATCACCATCAGCGCCGACGAAGCGCCGGGCACGCGCATCGATATCGTTCTCCCAGTAAAACACCACCTCGTTTAGCAAGCTGTCATCAGCCGGAAATATTGCTTCGATAAGATTCGCTGGACCTTGAGTTTGCCGCAAGCCAACTCAATCCTTCGTCACCCTTATTGGAGATCTTCATGCAATACAAAGCCCTGGCCGCCGCGCTGATCACGACCCTTCCGCTGTTCGCGTATGCGCAGACCAACGTCACCGTCTACGGCGTCATGGACGCGGCCATCGCCAGCGAGGATTCCGACGCACCGGGCGAAAATCGCCGCACCGTCATCAACTCGGGCAACCAGTCGAGCAGCCGCCTGGGCTTTCGCGGCACCGAAGACCTGGGCAATGGTCTGAAGGCGATCTTCAACATCGAAGCCGGCGTCGCACTCGACACCGGCGCGGCTGACTCGGCCCTGTTCGGGCGCCGCTCGGTGGTCGGCCTGCAAGGCGGTTTCGGCCAGCTGACGGTGGGCCGCGAATACAGCCCGATCGCGTCGGTCGCTGCCGCTACGGACGTCTTCGGCCAGGGTTTCTACGGCAGTAACTTGTCCGCGTTCAACGCCAACCGCCTGACGCGCCGCCTGTCGAACTCGGTGAACTTCAAGAGCGCCCCGATGGCGGGCTTTTCCCTGCTGGCGGCCTACTCGGCCGGCGAGCGCGCCACCGACGGCCCGTCGGGCAACCTGATGGGCGTGGCGCTGGAATATGCGAAGGGTCCCTTCTACCTGGGCGCCGGCTACCACGAACTGGAACGCCTGGCGACTGAGGACGACAAGGAACTGGCTTTTGGTGCCGGCGTCAAGCTGGGCGACTTCGACATCAAGGCCAACTACCTGTCGGCCGACCAGGCCGGTGCGAACAACGAGTTCGAGCAGATGAACCTGGGCGCGGCCTACACCATGGGTGCGAACAAGTTCTTCGTGAACCTGCAGCGCAATGAAATCGAAAGCGGCGCCAAGGGCGATGCCTGGGCCGTGGCCTACAGCTACGCGCTGTCCAAGCGCACCAACGTGTACACGAGCTACGGTTCGATGCGCAACAACGAGCGCGCCGTGTTCGGCCTGAACTCGTCGTCGACCAACCTGACGCCGGTGGCGACCGCGCTGGGCGCCGATCCGACCGCGTTCACGGTCGGTGTGCGTCACGCGTTCTAAATCTGAAGGTGGAATGAAAAACGCGCGTGCACAGGATGCACGCGCGTTTTTTTTATTGCCCGCTTACTTCAAGCGGCAGGTCAGGATCCAGAAGAACTCGATCCGCTCGATCTTGATCTGCTTCACGGCATCCCCCAGGCGCTTGCGCAAGGCGCTGTCCGACGGGTAGCTCTTCGGCACTTCGATCCGTTCGCCCTCCGGCGTGGTCAGGATCTGGTAGGTCGTCCCGTCCGCATCCGTGCGCGCGATGGTCTCGCTGAAGCCTTCGACGAAGGCATCGTCCAGGATCACCAGCAGCACGTCCTTGCCCAGGCGCTTCTTCAAGGTCGCCAGCAGTTGCTCCTGCTCTTTCTTGTTCAGGTGCGCCCACAGGAAGCTGACCAGCACCGCCGAAAACTTGCCGATATCTTCAGGCAGGTCGAGGGCATCCAGCACGCGGAACGTGACCTTGCCTTCGGTCATCGGACGCTCGCGGGCGATGTCGACCAGCGAGGGGTTAATGTCGACAGCCAGCACCGAAGCCGCCGATTCGGCCGCCACTTCGGTCCAGAAACCGGTGCCGCAGCCCAGTTCCAGCACCGTGTGCCCGGCAAGGACGTTGCCGAGGTGGATGCTCATGTCGTCGATGTCCTCGTCCATGTCCGGCTCGAGGTATTTGTCTTCGAGGGCTTCGCCCAGCAGGGCATAGTATTTTGCTACGTGTTGATTGTTCATGGTTCGCGTCTAAAAATGCTTACAGCTCGTAGTTTTCGCCGCCGCGCATTGCGGCTTCGACCATCTTGCGCGTCAGGCTCGGGGCCAGCAGCTCGATGAAAGTATAAATATAACTGCGCAGGTAGGCGCCCTGCTTTACCGCCACACGCGAGACGTTCATGCCGAACAAATGCCCGACCGGAATCGTGCGCAGGTTGCGGTCGCGCTCCGGATCGAAGGCCATGCCGGCGATGATGCCCACGCCCATGCCCAGCTCGACATAAGTCTTGATGACGTCGGCATCGATCGCCTCCAGCAGCACGTCGGGTTTGAGTTCGCGCAGGTTGAACGCGTGGTCGATCTTGCTGCGCCCGGCAAAGGCCGCGTCATAGGTGATCAAGGGGTAGCCGGCGATTTCTTCCAGCGAGACCGCTTTCGAGCGCAATAAATCGTGTTCCGGCGGCACCACCACCACGTGCTCCCACTGGTAGCAGGGCAAGGTGACCAGCCCATCCATCGCGGCAATGGCCTCGGTAGCGATCGCCAGGTCGGCCTGGCCGCTCTTGACCATGTCGGCGATCTGCTTCGGATTGCCTTGCAAAAGAGACAAGCGCACCTTCGGGAACTTGACCATGAAAGCCTGCACCACTTTCGGCAGCATGTAGCGCGCCTGGGTGTGGGTCGTGGCAATCGTAAAACTGCCGCTGTCGTGGGCCGCGTACTCCTTGCCGATGCGTTTCAGGCTTTCGATCTCCTGCATGATCAGCTCGACCGATTCCAGCACCAGCCGGCCCGGCTCGGTCAGGCCGCGGATGCGCTTGCCGTGGCGGGTGAAGATGTCGACGCCGAGCTCTTCTTCGAGCTCGATGATGGCCTTCGACACCCCGGGCTGGGACGTGAACAAGGCCTTCGCGGCATCGGTCAGGTTGTAGTTCTGGCGCACGGCCTCGCGCACGAAACGCAGTTGGTGAAGGTTCATTCCTGTTGTTGTCTGATGGTATGGAAAACGTCAACCCGTATTTTATGCGATTGCTTATGCCCCTACCGTATATAAGCAAATAAATTGTCAGTCGTTTGGAATAAAGCCCCCTGGGCGTACCATTCAGGCTAGCTAAGGGGTACTCATACCCGTCCTATAGGATTCCACATGTACCGTTACGACCAATACGACCATCTCATCGTCCGCGAGCGCATCGCGCAATACCGCGACCAGGTTGCGCGCCGCCTGAACGACGAGCTGACCGAAGAAGAGTTCCTGCCGCTGCGCCTGCAAAACGGCCTGTACATGCAGCGCCACGCCTACATGCTGCGCATCGCGGTGCCCTACGGCCTGCTGTCGACCGCGCAAATGCGCATGTTCGCCCACATTGCCCGCAAGTACGACCGCGGCTATGGCCACTTCACGACGCGCCAGAACATCCAGTTCAACTGGATTGAGCTGGAACAAACGCCGGATATCCTGACCGACCTGGCCTCGGTGGAAATGCATGCCATCCAGACCTCGGGCAATTGCATCCGCAATATTACGACCGACGAGTTCGCCGGCGTGGCCGCGGACGAGATCATGGATCCGCGCCCGTTCGCCGAGATCCTTCGCCAGTGGAGCACTTTCCACCCAGAATTCATCGCCCTGCCCCGCAAATTCAAGGTTGCCATCAATGGCGCCGTGGAAGACCGCGCCGCGATCGCGATCCACGATATCGGCCTCACGCTCACCCATAACGAAGCGGGCGAAGCCGGCTTCAAGTTCATGGCCGGCGGCGGCATGGGCCGCACGCCCATCATCGGCAGCGTGATCCGCGACTTCCTGCCCTGGCAGCATCTGCTCACTTACACCGAAGCCGTGATGCGCGTGTACAACTCGTACGGCCGCCGCGACAACAAGTACAAGGCCCGCATCAAGATCCTGTTGAAAGCCCTGGGCGTGGAAGAATTCTCGCGCCTGGTCGAAGAAGAGTGGCAAGACCTGAAGGATGGCCCGGAAACATTGAGCCGCGAAGAATACGACCGCGTCGCGGCTTATTTCGAAGCGCCTGCCTACGCCACGCTCGAGAACATCGATCCAGTCGCAGCCCATGCGGACAGCAAGCCCTTTGCGAACTGGCTCAACCGTAACGTCAAGCCGCACAAAGTGCCGGGCTATGCCTCGGTCGTTCTGTCGCTGAAGAAAACCGGCGTGCCGCCGGGCGACGCGACCGCCGAGCAAATCGATTTCGTGGCCGATCTGGCCGACAAGTTCAGCTTCGGCGAACTGCGCGTGACCCACGAGCAGAACCTGGTGCTGGCCGACGTCAAGCAGTCGGACCTGTTCGAAGTCTGGAGCCTGGCCAAATCGAAGGGCCTGGCTACGCCGAACATCGGCCTCTTGACCGACATCATTTCCTGCCCGGGCGGCGATTTCTGCTCGCTGGCGAATGCGAAATCGATCCCGATTGCCGCCGCCATTGCCGAGCGTTTCGACAACCTCGACTTCCAGCACGACATCGGCGACATCGAACTGAACATCTCGGGCTGCATCAATGCCTGCGGCCACCACCACGTCGGCTCGATCGGCGTGCTGGGCGTCGACAAGGATGGCAGCGAGTGGTACCAGGTCTCGATCGGCGGCGCACAGGGCAATAACTCGGCGATCGGCAAGATCATCGGCCCGTCGTTTGCCGGCGGCCAGATGCCGGAAGTCGTGGCGCGCCTGTTGCAGGTGTATGTGCAGAACCGTTTCGAAGGCGAGCGTTTCGCCGAGACGGCGCAGCGCCTCGGTATCGCGCCATTCAAGGAACACGTGTATGCCACGCCGATCGCGGCGGGCGAACTGGTTGGGGAAGACCATGCTTGAAGCACATAAAGAAATCATCAAGGGCCGCGAAGTCGTCGCTGACGACTGGAGCGTGCTGCGCCTGGCCGAAGGTGACACGCCGGAAGCCGTCGTCGTCCCTGAAGGCAAGGTCATTGTCCCGTTGACGGTCTGGCTGGCGCAGAAGGACGCGCTCATCAAGCGCGCGGAACTCGGCGTCTGGATCGCCGCCGACGAGCGTTTCGAAGTCCTGAAGGGCGAGTCCGACCGCTTTGCCGTGATCGCCGTCGATTTCCCGAAGTTCAGCGATGGCCGCGGCTATTCGATCGCCTACAACATCCGCAAGCGCCTCGCTTACACGGGCGAACTGCGCGCCATCGGCGACGTGCTGCGCGATCAACTCTTCTCGATGTCGCGCGTGGGCTTCAATGCCTATGCCACCCGCCAGGACCGCTCGATCCACGAGGCCCTGAAGGGTCTCACCGTGTTCTCGGAAACCTACCAGGCCTCGGTCGACCAGCCGCTGCCGCTGTTCCGCCGCAAGGAACGCGACGTGCCGCTTGAGCACAGCGACCTCGGCGCCGGGATCTGAGGTCGAGCATGAGCGATCTCGCCCTCCGCGTCGCCGACACGCAAGCCATCCTGGCGCGCATCGCCGCCGACTTCACGCCGGCCGTGTTCGCGTCTAGCCTGGCGGCCGAAGACATGGTGCTGACCGACTTGATCCTGCGCGCACAGCTGCCGATCGGCATCTTCTCGCTGGAAACGGGCCGCTTGCCGAAGGAAACCCTGGCCGTGCTGGACGCGGTGAAGGCGACCTATGGCTATGAAGTCGCCCTGTTCCGCCCGGACCCTGCGGCGGTGGACCGCTACGTGACGCAGAACGGCCTGAACGCTTTCTACGACAGCGTCGAGATGCGCAAGGAATGCTGCCGCATCCGCAAGGTCGAGCCGCTCGGGCATGCCCTGGCCGGCAAGAAGGCCTGGATCACGGGCCAGCGCCGGGCCCAGTCGAGCACGCGCGCCGAACTGAACGTGCAGGAAGACGATGCGGCGCACGGCATGGCCAAGTTCAATCCGCTGGCGGACTGGAGCGAGGCCGAGGTCTGGGAATACATCCGCGCCAACAATGTCCCGTACAACGCCCTGCACGACCGCGGCTATCCGTCGATCGGCTGCGAACCCTGCACCCGCGCCGTCCAGCCGGGCGAGGACGTGCGCGCCGGACGCTGGTGGTGGGAAAACCCCGAGTCGAAGGAATGCGGCCTGCACGTGGTCGACGGCAAACTCATTCGCATCAAATCCGTGGCCGCCTGAGCCACAAGAACGAACAAGGCAACTCATGACCAAGCTCTCAGACAACGCCGGCATCCTGGCCACCGTCAACGCGCGCCACCTCGACGCCCTCGAATCGGAAGCGATCCACATCCTGCGCGAAGTGGCGGCCGAATGCAGCAATCCCGCCCTGCTGTTCTCGGGCGGCAAGGACTCGGTCGTGCTGCTGCGCCTGGCCGAAAAGGCTTTCCGTCCAGGCAAATTTCCCTTCCCGCTGGTACACATCGACACCGGCCATAATTTCGACGAAGTCATCACCTTCCGCGACAAGCGCGTGGCCGAACTCGGCGAGCGCCTGATCGTCGGCTCGGTCGAAGACTCGATCAAGAAGGGCACCGTCCGCCTGCGCAACCCGGCCACCGACTCGCGCAACGCGGCGCAAGCCGTGACGCTGCTGGAGACGATCGCCGAACACGGTTTTGACGCCTGCATCGGCGGCGCCCGCCGCGACGAAGAGAAAGCCCGCGCCAAGGAGCGCATCTTTTCCTTCCGCGACGAATTCGGCCAGTGGGACCCGAAGGCCCAGCGTCCGGAACTGTGGGACCTGTATAACACCCGCGTCCACCCGGGCGAAAACATGCGCGTGTTCCCGATTTCGAACTGGACCGAACTGGACGTGTGGCAATACATCGCGCGCGAAAAGCTGGAACTGCCGACGATTTATTTTGCGCACCAGCGCCAGGTGATCCCGCGCAACGGCCTCTTGGTGCCGCTGACCCCGCTGACGCCGGCGAAAGAAGGCGAAACGGTCGAGACGCAAACCGTGCGCTTCCGTACCGTGGGCGACATCAGCTGCACCTGCCCGGTATCCTCGGACGCATCGACCGTCGAGTCGATCATTGCCGAGACAGCCGTGACCCAGGTGACCGAACGCGGCGCGACCCGGATGGACGACCAGACCTCCGAAGCCTCGATGGAAAAACGCAAGAAGCAAGGATATTTCTGATGAACGCGCTGAACGATAAACTCACCCAACACAGCCTGCTGCGCTTTATCACGGCCGGTTCCGTCGATGACGGCAAGAGCACCCTGATCGGCCGCCTGCTGTTCGACAGCAAGGGCATCTTTGCCGACCAGCTGGCCGCCGTGTCGCGCTCGAAGCACAAGCGCACCGTGGGCGACACCATTGACCTGTCGCTGCTGACCGACGGTTTAGAGGCCGAGCGCGAACAGGGCATCACGATCGACGTGGCCTACCGTTATTTTGCGACCCCGAAGCGCAAGTTCATCATCGCCGACACCCCGGGCCACGAGCAGTACACCCGCAACATGGTCACCGGCGCTTCGACCGCCGACGCCGTGATCATCCTGGTCGACGTCTCCAAAGTGAAGCTGCGCGAAGACGGCGGCGTGGATTTGCTCATTCAAACGAAGCGCCATTCGACGCTGGCCCACCTGCTGCAGATCGAGCACGTGATCGTGGCTGTGAACAAGATGGATTTGATCGGCTACGACCAGGCGATCTACGACCGCATCGTCACCGCCTACCGCGAATTCGCCGATTCGCTCGGCCTGAAGGACGTGACCGCCATTCCGCTGTCGGCCTTGGCCGGCGACAACGTCGTCGACCGGTCGGAGAAAATGGACTGGTACACGGGTCCTACCCTGATCGAGCTGCTGGAAAACATCACGGTCTACGACGAAGCGCACGATGCGCCCTTCCGCTTCCCGGTGCAGCTCGTCGCCCGCCACAATGGCCATGAGGCGAACGACTTCCGCGGCTACATGGGCCGGATCGAGTCGGGCAGCGTCGCCGTCGGCGACAAGCTGGTGGTGCAGCCTTCGGGCCAGAGCGCGACGGTGAAAGAAATCCTGACCTTCGACGGTTCGCTCGACACCGCCGCGGCAGGCGCATCGGTCACGCTGCTGCTCGAGGAATACCTGGACATTTCGCGCGGCGATACGCTGGCCGGTGCAGGCGCGCCTGCGACCCTGCTCAAGCAGGTGGTGGCGGACGTGTGCTGGATGTCGGACGAGCCGCTGGACGCCCGCCGCAAGTACTGGATCAAGCACGGCACGCGCCAGACGGCGGCGAAAATCACGAAAGTGGACACCCTGCTCGACATCAATACCCAGCAGCGCCATCCTGCCGAGGGCCTGAAGCTGAACGACATCGCGCGCATCCACCTGAACGTCCAGCAGCCGCTGGCGGCCGACGCCTATGCCGACATCCGCGCAACCGGCGCCTTTATCCTGATCGATGAAGTCACGCACCAGACTGTTGCTGCGGGTATGATTCGCCTGGGTGAATAACACAGGAGCGGCCATGGCCTTGCTTGAAGATCCACTGCCGGCGCGATCCGGCAGCTCCGGCAAGGTCTGGCTGGTCGGCGCCGGCCCCGGCGCCGCCGACCTGATCACCGTGCGCGGCGCGCGCATCCTCGCGCAAGCCGATGTCGTGCTCTACGACGCCCTGGTGACGCCGGACATGCTGGAACTGTGCGCGGGCGCCGAGCTGATTTCCGTCGGCAAGCGCTCGGGCCAGCGCTCCACCGCGCAGGACGCGATCAATGCGCTGCTGGTGGACTGCGCCTTCAAGTTCAAGCGCATCGTGCGCCTGAAAGGGGGCGATCCGATGCTGTTCGGGCGTGCCGACGAGGAGTTGCGCGCACTCGAAGCCGAGGGCATCGAGGTCGAGATCGTGCCTGGCATTACCACCGCGGTCGCTGCGGCCGCCGCCACCAAGCAGCCGCTGACCAAACGCGGGGTCGCGCGCAGCGTCGCCTTCTTCACCTCCAGCACCGGCCCCGACCAGCCGGAACACGCCGCCCTGCCCCACACCGACACCATGATCCAGTACATGGGCGGGCGCGAGGCCGCCGCCACCGCCGAACGCCTGCTGGCGCAAGGCCGCCCGGCCGGAACGCCGGTGGTGGTGGTGGAAAATTGCAGCCGTCCGGACGAACGCATCGAACGCCTGCTGCTGTCGGACCTGGCGAAGGGCCTGCACGCGGCGCACGGTCCGGTGCTGGTGATGATCGGGGAAGCGCTGCGCTTGCGCGAACATCAGCCGGCCCTGGCACAGCAGGCCGCCAGCGACTGAGCTTCAGCCCGGGCAAGGCCCGCGGGTGCTGTCGTACTCTTCGATTTGCAGCAGCAGCCGGTCGGCCGCCGCGTGGGTGTCGGCATTGACCCGGTTCAGGCGCGCGATCGCCGCCTCCAGGCGCTTGCCGGCCCGTCCCGCGCATTCGCGGCTGTGCCAGCGCGCCAGGTCGCGCCGCATCCCGCTCAATTCTTCCTTCAGTTCGCCCAGCATGCGGCGCAGGCTGCGGTCCGCGTCGACCATCCCCGGAACGCTGCCCGCGTGCAGGCGGTTCGACAGGCGCGTGATCTTGCCGCCCATTGCGCCCACGCGGCGCGCGGTGGCGTCGATGTGGCGCGCGCAGCGTGCCTGCGCGAACAGGCCGCCCGGCAGGCGCAGGCCTTGCCAACAGGCTTGCTGGCCCGCCTGCGGATGCAGGAGCCTGGCGATGATCTGCTTGACGAAGTTTGCAAGCATGGGAGTGGATGGTTGGATGGAATGGAGTCCGTTGGGAAATGCCCGAGCAGTGTGGAAGGCTTCGCAGGGGCTGTCAAACCGCTCGGCGATACCCTGACATGATGCGGAACAATCCTACGGCAGATGGCTGCAAAGCTTGCCGGTGTATCAATGGAAAACAGCCGATATTGGACATTCGCGGGGCGCGCCGACGCAAATGCGCGGAGTCGGGTAAGCTCCTCGTTCAGGAACGACAAGCCGCGCGCGTTCGCATGGCGCATGCGCATCCGACAACGACAAGGAGACATCGATGACCGAACAATCGAACTACGTGCCGGCGAAAGTCTGGACCCCGCCGGCCGCGCCCGGCGGCATGTTCGCCAACATCAACCGGCCGGTCGCCGGCCCGACCCACGAGGCCGAGCTACCGGTCGGCAAGCACCCGCTGCAGCTGTATTCGCTGGCCACGCCGAACGGCCAGAAGGTCACGATCCTGCTCGAAGAGCTGCTCGCGGCCGGCCACAAGGACGCCGAATACGATGCCTGGCTGGTACGCATCAACGAAGGCGCGCAGTTCTCGAGCGGCTTCGTCGAGGTGAACCCGAATTCGAAGATCCCGGCGCTGATGGACAGGAGCGGTCCCGAGCCGGTGCGCGTCTTCGAGTCCGGCGCGATCCTCTTGTACCTGGCCGAGAAATTCGGCGCCTTCATCCCGACCGCCCTGCCCGCGCGCACCGAGACGCTGAACTGGCTGTTCTGGCAAATGGGCGCCGGCCCGCTGCTGGGCGGCGGCTTCGGCCACTTCTACGCGTATGCGCCGGAAAAACTCGAATACCCGATCGACCGCTACGCGATGGAAGTCAAGCGCCAGCTCGACGTGCTCGACCGCCAGCTGGCCAACAACCAGTACATTGCAGGCAGTGAGTACACGATTGCCGACATGGCGATCTGGCCCTGGTATGGGGCACTGGTGCAGGGCGAGATCTACGAGGCGGGCGAATTTTTGTCGGTGCACGAGTACAAGCACGTCAAGCGCTGGGCCGACGAGATCGGCGCGCGTCCGGCGGTGATGCGCGGGCGCAGGGTCAACAAGGTGCGTGGGAAGCCGGCGGAGCAGGTGCCGGAAAGGCATTCTGCGGCGGACCTGGATTGATGTAGGGTGGGCTCTCCGAGCCCACGCGGTGATACGCAACGGCTCCGATGTCGTGCTCGATGTTCTCGCCGTCGCGTATCACCGCGTGGGCACAGGTGCCCACCCTACGAAATCGACCGGACACAATAGTCCGTCATGGCGGCCAGTACACCCGGATCTTCCCCGACGGCGTCGGCCACCGTCAGGCGCAAGCCCGGATGCGCGGCCCGCAAGCCTTCGGCCAGCAACGGCAAGTCACGTAATAAATGCCCGCCCTGCCCCAGGAACACCGGCACGATCGTCACGTCCTCGACGCCTTCGAGTATTAGCTGCGCCACCGTCTCCGGCAAGCGCGGCTCCATCAATTCCAGGAAGGCGAGGCGCACCACGCAATCGGGCAGCCGCGCGGCGGACGCATCGCGCAGGCGCTCGAAAGGCGCCGCCCATGAAGCCGCGCGGGCGCCATGGGCGAACAGGACCAGCGCTTTGTTGATTGGTTCCATCAGTGACGCTCCACCCAGCGCAGCGCGCCGATTGCCAACAGCAGGAACAGCAGGCTCGGGGCCACGGCCGTGAAGATGGACGGCCAGGCCGAGAGCATGCCCAGGTTCGAGAACAGAGAATTGATCAGGATGAAGCCGACGCCGATCATGATGCCGATGAAGATCTTCAGGCTCACGCCGCCGCTTCGCGTGTGGAGGTAGGCAAACGGCAGCGCCAGCGCCATCAGCACGAAAATTGCGAGCGGGTCGAAGATCTTCTTCCAGAAGGCGATGCGGAAACGTTCGCTCTCCTGGCGGTTTTCGACCAGGTGGCGCGAATACACAGCCAGTTCGTTGGCCGACATGCGTTCCGGATCGCGGCGCGAAACCTGCAGGATCTTGGGCGTGATTTCCGAGGCCAGGTCGAGCGTGGGCAGCTTGCGCGTGGCGACCGCGCTGGTCTCCTGGCCATAGGTGCTCTGGATGGTCTGGCCCTGCGGCACCGGTGCGCCCGGCAGGGGCAGCGTGCGGCTGTTGGTGAACTGGGTTTCGCTCACGTCCTTCAGGCGCCAGATGCCGTTGCCGCTGAAGGTCGCGCTGGTGGCCGTGATCAGGGCGCGCATGCGCATCGCCTTGTCGAATTCGTAAAGGCGCACGTCGATCAGCTGGCCGTCCGGGCGAATCTCGCGCGCGTTGAAGAAACGCGAGCCGACCGCCTCGCCGCGCGCGCCGCCGGCGCCTTCGGCGTAGACGTTATCCTTGGTCCACATCCCGGAGCGGAATTCCGAGGCCAGCGTCGCGCCCTTGGCCGACAGGCGCACCTTTTCCGCCAGCGGCGCGGTGCGCGGCGTGATCAGTTCGCCGAAGACGAAGGTGACGATCACCAGCACGATGCCGATCTTGAACAGCATCCAGCCCGCCATGCGCGTCGACATCGAGGAGGCGCGCATGATGGTGAATTCCGAGCTTTGCGCGAACTGCGAGAGCGCGTAGATGGTGCCGATCAGGGCCGCCACCGGCATGACCTCGTAGACGTGCCCGGGCAGCATCAGCGCCACGTACAGCAGCGCGTGCTGGAACGAGTAGTTGCCCTTGCCGACCGAGGGCAGCTCGGAGGTCAGGTCCATGAAGGAGATCAGGCCGAGGAAGGCGATCAGCACGAAGACGACCGCCTGCAGGATGTTGACCGCGAAATAACGCTGTAAAACTTTCATCGGGACTCCACCGCGGCTGGCAGCTGCGCGTGCTTCTTGCGCAGGCGCTGGCGCTTCCAGGCATTGATCAAGACCAGCGGGTGGTAGTGATGGTTCACGTTCAGGCGCCACGCGAACAGGGCAACGACGATCGCCGCCACGATCAGGTGCAGCGGCCACCAGGCCAGGGCGAAATCGATCTTGTCGCGCTTGACGCTCGCCTCCACCATTTTCACCAGGTTGTTATAGGTGAAGAAGATCAGGAGCGCGAGGATCAGGTTGGCCGAGCTGCCGGCGCGCGGGTTCACGAAGCCCAGCGGAATGGCGAGTAGCACCAGCAGCAGGCAGACGATCGGCGCGGAGATGCGCGAAAGCAGTTCGGAGCGCGTGAAGCGGTTCTCCACCGCCAGCAGCGCCACGGTCGACATGGCAGCGAGCGGCACCTCGGCGCCGAGCACGGGGACCTTGGTCGCCACGCGCATGCTGTAGCGCTCGAACTCCATCGACTGGAAATCGGCCTGGCCGGGCACGCCCTGGTAGCGGCGCCCGTTTTTCAGCACCAGGTACTGGCCGCCCTTGCCGTCCGGTTCGATCACGCCTTCGCGCGCCACGACGATCGAGCTGTCCTTGTCCTCGGTGCTGCTCACAAACACGTTCTTCACCACGGTCGACCCGCTGGTGCTGCCTTCGACAAAGAACACGCGGTCGCTCGAGGACGATTCGCGGAACTGGCCGGGCGCCACGCGTTTGAGGTCTTCGCGCTTTTCGAAGCGCTGAATGAATTCCGCGCTCTTCATCTTGGCCCAGGGCGCCACCACCAGCGACAGCGCGCCCACGATCAGCACCATCGGCACGCCGAAGGTCAGCACGGGACGGATCCAGGCAAGCAGCGACTGGCCCGAGGCGAACCAGACGACCATTTCGGAATCGCGGTAGCTGCGCGTGATCGCGACCAGCACCGAAATAAAGCTGGTGAGGATCAGGACAGTTGGCAGATAATTCACCGATTGAAATGCAATCAATGCGACGACGTCGCCGGAATCGACCCGTCCGCCCGCGGCGCGGCCGAGGATGGCGATCAGGGTCCAGGTGACGGTCACCGTGAACAAAACCGTGAAGGTTGCCCCGGCTGCGCTGGCCAGTTCACGATGCAGGGCGCGTTGAAAAATCATTCGATAGTTATAATTGCAGGTTGAGCAGTGGTCTAGCCAGATGCGCACAAAACGAAACGGAGAATCAAATGGACTTTAGCATAAAAGCATTCGACACCAAGAACACCCTGACCGCGGCCAAGACCGGCTGTGTGGCAGTGGCGGTGTTCGAAAACAAAAAACTGTCGCAGGCTGCGAAAGCCCTCGATCAAACCGGTGAAATCACTGCGGCACTGAAGTCGGGCGACATCACCGGCAAGGCCGGTTCGACCCTGCTGCTGCGCGGTGTGGCCGGTGTGGCCGCACAGCGCGTGCTGCTGGTCGGGATGGGCGCGGACGAGGCGGTAAGCGAAAAGAATTTCATGAGCGCGGTCGGCGCGACGTTCAAGGCATTCGCGTCGCTGGGCGCGGCAGACGCCATTATCGCATTTCCGATGACGGAAGTGAAAGAGCGCACGCCTGAGTGGGCCACGCGCGCGATCGTCGTCGCCGCCAACGAGAGCGAATTCCGCACCGACGCGCAAAAGAGCAAGAAGGATCCGGTCCAGGCCGGCGTGCGCAAGATCACCCTGGCCCTGCCGCTGGCCGACAACGCCGCCAAGGCCACGCTGGCGCAGGCCACCGCGATCGCCAACGGCATGAACCTGACCAAGGAACTGGGCAACCTGTCGCCGAACGTCTGCACCCCGACCTACCTGGCCACGGTGGCGCGCAAGCTGGCCGACGACCATGGTTTCGAGGTCGAAGTCCTCGAGCGCAAGCAGCTCGAAGCCCTGAAGATGGGTTCCTTCCTGGCCGTGGCCAAGGGCAGCGACGAAGCGCCGAAGTTCATCGTCCTGAAGCACATGGGCGGCAACAAGAAGGACGCACCGGTGGTCCTGGTCGGCAAGGGCATCACCTTCGACTCGGGCGGCATCTCGCTCAAGCCCGGTCCCGGCATGGACGAAATGAAGTACGACATGGGCGGCGCCGGCTCGGTGCTGGGCACCTTCCGTGCGATCGGCGAGATGAACCTCAAACTCAATGTGATCGGCATCGTCGCCACCTGCGAGAACATGCCCTCGGGCCGCGCCACCAAGCCGGGCGACATCGTCACGTCGATGAACGGCCTGACCATCGAGATCCTCAATACCGACGCCGAAGGCCGCCTGGTGCTGTGCGACGCCCTCACCTATGCCGAGCGCTTCAAGCCGGCCGCCGTGGTCGACATCGCCACGCTCACCGGCGCCTGCATCGTCTCG
This sequence comes from Massilia sp. FBCC-B171, assembly GCF_059134155.1. Taxonomy (NCBI): domain Bacteria; kingdom Pseudomonadati; phylum Pseudomonadota; class Betaproteobacteria; order Burkholderiales; family Oxalobacteraceae; genus Massilia; species Massilia sp. FBCC-B171. The sequence goes on from NZ_CP101443.1 coordinate 3,753,571, forward strand.
CTCGGCCACCACAACAGCGGCCTGTTCACGCGCCACGACGCGGCGCACGATGCGCTGGCCGAGGAACTGCTGGACGCGGGCAAGCAGACCGGCGACGGCGCCTGGCGCCTGCCGATCGGCGAGATCTACAACGAGCAGCTCAAATCGAACTTCGCCGACCTGGCCAACATCGGCACGCCCGGCGGCGCCTCGATCACTGCAGCCTGCTTCCTCGAGAACTTCACCCGCAACTACACCTGGGCCCACCTGGACATCGCGGGCACGGCGTGGAAGAGCGGCGCGGCCAAGGGCGCGACCGGACGTCCGGTGCCGCTGCTGACGACCTTCTTGATGAACAGGGTTTGATGCGCTTAGCTTGACATGGAAACGGGCCGCTCGATGCGGCCCGTTTTTTTTGGGGTGCTGGATTACCGAATGCGTCGACCATGCCTGCGAACGGCATGCCGCAGCTGAAAGATTCGGTCAGCTGCGCGCCTTCGACGAATTCGCCCTCAAACCACAGGGTCCAGATTCATTGATAAAACGGCTGCCGTTCGGATCGGTCAGCGGATTTTTCAAGACGACCGGGTCTCTCGCCCCTCCAGATCGGCATACGACGCTACGGTGGTTGCAACCAGTTTGCTGAGCTTAGCTATATCGGTGATGGCCATTCTCTTCTTTCAGGTTAGTAATTTTTGAATGAATACAAATGAGATGCGTTGTCTCATTCTGTCGATGCCTGGGGTCCGGCATAAAGGGCACGCGCGAACCGGTCGTAGATATCAGGCTTCAGCTTGCAGCTCTGTGAGGTGGGCGCATGCAGGATCACGTTTTCCGGCTTGGTCCACTCGTAATAAAAGTAGGTGAGGCTCGCCGCGGGTTTTCCGCTCGCCAGGTCGGTGATCAGTTCCTGGTTCCGCTGGAAGCGCTCGTCGTGCGGGAATACCTTGCGCACGTATTGGAACTGGTAGCGCACTGGCTGCGTCTCGTCGGCGGGCGACAGGATGAATTCGCCCGGCCGGTTCGGATCGCGCACCGCATCGAACCATTTGCCCTGCTTGTCCGGGACCCGAACGAAGGCGACATGTCCGAACGAAAAGGGCCGGCGGTACCGGTCGCTGCTCTGCCCAGAGATCGGCTCGTCGACGATCCAGCCGACATTCTTCTCCAGCCGTTCATAGACCCTGTAGCCGCCCTCTTCCTTGCACAGCGCCTCGAATTTCCTCTGACCGGTCGCGGAATCCCGGTTGTACAGAAGTACACCGAGTATCAGCAGGACTAGAAAGCCACCCGCCACATAAATGCGTCGATTGCTTCGGAAGGTGCCGATCATGCCGCTGCTTCCCGCCGCGCCGCAGGCAGCCCCGGCAAACGTCGGTAAGCCGCAATTCCAGCGCCGACCGTGTAACAGTGGCGCACCGACTGCCCGGCGCGCGCGCGGATATCGGCGCAGTCGTCCGGCGCCACCAAGATCTGTCCGACCTTGTAGCGATTGATCGCTGCGATGTCGTACTTGACGAAATCCGGCTCCGGAATAAATTCGTTAGCAAATGCCATGGTGTTCTCCAATTGAATCGATACTTCTGGCAGGTAAGCTGCGCAGCGGCGTGCCATTTTTTGGGTCATCGGCGCGCAATCAATATTCAGCATGCTGAGGTTGTTTCGCGCATCCATCGTTCAGTTCGGTCGTGCACGCCCAGCAGCGCGCGGTAACGCGTCACGCCCTGCTGGCCCCCGTCAGGTCGCCATACGACGCGACGGTGGTTGCAACCAGTTTGCTGAGCATAGCGATATCGGTGATGGCCATTCTCTTCTTTCAGGTTAGTAATTTTGAATGAATACAAATGAGATGCGTTGTCTCATTCTGTCGATGCCTGGGGTCCGGCATAAAGAGCACGCGCGAACCGGTCGTAGATATCAGGCTTCAGCTTGCAGCTCTGTGAGGTGGGCGCATGCAGGATCACGTTTTCCGGCTTGGTCCACTCGTAATAAAAGAAAGTGAAGCTCGCCGCGGGTTTTCCGCTCGCCAAGTCGGTGATCAGTTCCTGATTGCGCTGGAAGCGTTCGTCGTCCGGGAATTCATGACGCAGGTATTGGTACTGGTAGCGCACTGGCTGCGACTCATCGGCGGGCGCCAGGATGAATTTGCCCGGCCGGTCCGGATCGCGCACCGCATCGAACCATTTGCCCTGCTTGTCCGGGACCCGAACGAAGGCGACAGGCCCGAACGAAAAGGGCCTGTGGTACAGGTCGCTGATCTGCCCGGCGATCGGCTCGTCGACGATCCAGCCGACATTTTTCTCCAGGCGTTCATACACCCTGTAGCCGCCGTCTTCCTTGCACAGCGCCTCGAATTTCCGCTGACCGGTCGCGGAATCGCGGTTATACCAAAGTACACCGAGTATCAGCAGGATCAGGACGCCACCCACCCGATAGACGCGCCGATTGCTTCGGAAGGCGCCGATCATGCCGCCACTCCCCGCCGCGCCGTAGGCAACCCCGGCAAACGTCGGTAAGCCGCAATCCCGGCGCTGACCGTGTAGCAGTGGCGCACCGACTGTACGGCGCGCCCGCGGATCTCGGCGCAGTCGTCCGGCGCTGCCAAGATCTGTCCGACCTTGTGCGTGATCGCCTGTGCATGGTCATTCATCATCTCGCGAATGATGCCGCGTACAGAATCTCCACCCTGCGTCACGCTGCCGCGCGGATAGCCGGCGGCAGACTCAATCGAAAGCTGCTTGACGAGCTCCTTCAACTTGTCAGCGGTATCGTATTTGGCCGGGTTGTTCTTCAGCTCATCAAGAGCTTGTTGCGCTGTGTATGCCATTGTTGTCGTCCGCTCAGAAATTGAAGGTGGCGTTGCTGCTGATGCGTGGCGAGTTTACGCCTGCGCCCTTACGGGCAGTCAGCGCTTCCTTTAAATCGGAGAGAATCTCGCTGCGTTGCGTCTGCAAATGCGGCGGCAGCTTCAACTTGAGCAAAACATAGTGTGTCCATCCAGTGAGATCGGGCATCGTGTCACCCGTCTCGCGCAGTTCCAGTTCAATCAGGTCGCCCTTCCAGTAGAGCGAGTAGCCATGGTCTCCCGCAAATTCAAATCGACCGGAGAAAACGCGGCTCAGATAAATATCGCGCGCACGATCGATGGTCAATTCCGCATCGCTATCGCTCTTGTTGTAGCGAAAATTGATTGCTGCAATGCCGTATTTGACGAAGTCCGGCTCGGCAATAAATTCGTCAACAAATACCATGGTGTTCTCCAATCAAATCGATAATTCTGGTAGGTAAGCTGTGCAGCGGCGCGACATGTTTCTCTTTTTTTTGTAAATCCATCGTTCGGTTCAGCCGTGCAACCCAAGCAGCGCGGTAGCGCGACACGCCCTGCTGCATCGAAAAATGCGCGCGCACGGACGCGGCGGCGCCCAGGCGCACGGCCTGCGATGCGTCCGGATTCTCCAGCACGCGTGCTACGCGCTCGGCAATGGCATTCGCATCGAAAAAATCCACCAGCCAGCCGTTCTCGCCGTCGCGCATGACTTCCCGCACCGGCGCGGTGTCCGACGCCACCAGCGCGCAGCCGCAGGCCATCGCTTCAAGCATGGACCAGGACAGCACGAATTGAAAGTTGCTTGAGTACTGACGTCGGCCGAATACACACCAGCGCCGTTACGAGTGGTCAGTGCTTCTTTTAAGTCGGACAAAATCTCGTCGCGCTTTTCGTTCAGATGGCTAGGCAGCTGAAATTCAAGCAAAACGTATTCCCTACGTGCGGTGAGATCGGGGTACGTTTCGCCCTGTTCACGCAATTCAAGTTTAATTAGGTCGCCTTTCCAGTACAGCGTATAGGTGTGGTCACCGGAACACTCTTCCCGACCTGCAGCAACTTCGCGGAGATAGATATCGCGCTCACGGTCAATAGTCCAGTGCGACCGAAAATCGCTCTTGAGGTAATAGCGATTGATCGCGGCAATTCCGTATGTAACGAAATCTGACTCCGGTATAAATTCGTTAACAAATGCCATGGTGTTCTCCAGTCGATTTAATAGTTCAGGTGTGGCGCTACGCGGCGGCGTGCAATGTTGCTAGTCGCCAACGCATAATCAATATTCAAAATGCTTCTTCATATTCAGCAATGCTTCCTTGGCGGTGACATCTGCAGGAATGTTTTGCAAAAGTGCTATTGCGGTTTCGTAAGTAATCGTCATGTTCTTGTGTTGTACGAAAATAAAGGCGCTTATACGTCCAGGGTCAGCGAAAACGGAAAGCCGCTGGAATAGATGCCACCGTTCTTGTATGCGAGCAATGCCTCACGAAGCACTTCGATAATCTCGTCCCTATGTGCTTCCAGGCGGGCTGGCAGGTTGATGTAACGAAGCGCCTTGTGTCCTGTGCCAGGTCCATTCAAGCGTCCTGTCGCTGACAAGTTATCGATGCCGATCTCGATCAGCTCGCTGTCAAACCACAGGGTCCAGATACCTTGGTGAAACAGTTCGATTTCGCGCGGGCCATTGGCGACTTGGCGCAGATAAATGTCGCGTTCCCGATCGATCGTCCACTGCCCGGAGCTAGTGCCGCCGACGACGTAACGCTTGTCGATTTCCTTGATGCCATAAGCCGCACTCTCCTGTGGCGAGATGTATTCATTTACGAAGGCCATGCTGTTCTCTACAAATTCAACAATGTTGATTGAGCAAACCGTGTTCGTGCACCCTGTCAGATCGCGATACGCGTCACCGTCTTCACGCAGTTTCAGGTTAACTTGACGAAATCCGCTTTCGGGATCAATTCGGTAACAAATGCCATGGCGTTCTCCCAATCGAATGAATAGTTCAGTTCAAGTGCGTAAGCCAAGCAGAGCGCGATAGGCCTGCACGCCCTGCTGGATCGAAAAATGCTCACGCACGTCGCGGGCAGCGCGCAGGCGCAAGGCACGCGACGCGTCCGGATTCTCCAGCACGCCTGCCACGCGCCCGGCAATGGCATTCGCATCGAAAAAATCAACCAGCCAGCCGTTCTCGCCGTCGCGCATGACTTCCCGCACCGGCGCGGTGTCCGACGCCACCAGCGCGCAGCCGCAGGCCATCGCTTCAAGCATGGACCAGGACAGCACGAAGGGATAGGTCAGGTAGACGTGGGCGGCCGATACCTGCAGCAGGCTGCGGTAGGCCTCGTAGGGGATCTTGCCGAGGAAGTGAACGCGGTCCGAACGCAGGTTCAGCTCGCCCAGCATTTTTTCGCGCCAGTTCGCCGCTCCCCGTGGTTTGCTGCCATAGCTGACGTCGTCGCCGCCGACGATCACCACCTCGCAACCGGGATGGCGCGCCAGCAGCAGCGGCAGCGCGCGCATGAAACTGTGGAAGCCGCGGTAGGGTTCCAGGTTGCGCGCGACATAGGTCACGACCGGGTCGCCCGCACGCAGCACCTTCCCGGTCGGCAGGGTGAAGCTGGCCAGCGGATCGGCTTGCATGAATTCGGTATCGATGCCTTCATGCAGGACCGCGATCTTGTCCTGGTAGGCCTGCGGATGCAGGTGCTTCTGCCAGGCGGTCGGGGCCACCGCCGCGTCGCAATGTTCCAGACTCATCAGGAGCAGCGCATTGCGCGTGCGGATGCGCGCGGCGTCGTCGAGCGACATGGGGAATTCCGGATCGAAGCCGGCATCCGCGCCGCGCGCGTGGTAATAGAATTCGCAGAAATGCACGAGGCGCGCGCGCGGAAAGACGTCCTTCACGAAGAGCGTCTCGCCCCAGCCCGGGTGGCCGAGGACGACGTCCGGCACGAAGCCTTCGCCCGCCAGCTGCTGCAGCAGCCGCGCCACCGCCTGGCCGTACACGATGCCCGATTCGAACGGCCTGGCGTAACGGTGGGTGCTCGCGGCCGGCGCGCGCTCGATCGCATAGGTCAGCAGGCGCGCGCCGGGCAGTCCGGGGCAGCCCTGCTTGCCGATGACGACGAGCGAGACGTCCGGGTCGCTCGCCAGGTTGCGCGCGAGTGCGCGGAACTGGCCCGGGAAGTTCTGGTGGATGATGAGAATACGCACGGCTTATCGCTCCCTGGCCGCTTCCTGGGTTGCCTTGCGCACCGGCGAGAGCAGGTACTCGAGCACGGTACGCTTGCCCTGGCTGATCTCGGCCACGACCTGCATGCCGGGCGCGGTGACCAGCACATTGCCCTGGGCGTCGACCAGGGTTTGTCCGGCCAGCCGGATGCGCGCCTTGTAGGTACCGCCTTGCTGCGCGCCGGCCGCATCCTGCTGCCCGTTGGCGTTTTGCTGGTAGGGCAGCTCGCGCGCGTCGGCGCTCAGGCGGATTACCCTCCCGCTCAGCATGCCGTGGCGCTGGAACGGATACGCGGCCAGCTTGATCTGGACGTGCTGGCCAACGTGGACGAAGCCGACGTCCTCGTTCTTGATCGACACGTCGGCGTAGAGCTGCTCGCCCTTCGGCACGATCGTCAGCACCACCGTGCCCGGCTGGACCACGGCGCCGACCGTGGTCGTCGCCAGGTCCTTGACCGTGCCGCTTTGCGGCGCCTTCAGTTCCATCAGGCCTTCGCGATACGCCGTCTTGTCGAGCGCCGGCTGCAGCTGGGCGATGCGGGCGCGGACGTCGGCCAGCTCCTTTTGCAGCTCGGACTGGTAATTGCTATGGATCTGGCTCAGGCGCATTTGTTGGGCCGACATGGTCGAATCGAGCGCCGCCACCGTGGAGCGCTGGGCGTCCAGGTCCTTGGCCTTTTCGAGCGCCTCGCGCTGCCGCTCCGCCGTCGCCAGGCCGCCGTAGAAGCCTTCTTTTTCGAGGCGGCCGTAGGATTCGGCCACCTTGGCATAGACCGGCAAGGTCTGTTCAAGTTTGCTAAGAATTTGGGCGGCACTCCTGCGCTCATGCTCGGCCTTGGCCAGGATCGCCTGTTCCTGCGCCACGCTGTCGAGGAAGGCCTTGCGGTGCGCGCTGTACTGGCTCTGCACCTGGGCGGTCAGTTGCGGGTTGTCGCCGGCCTTGAACGGCATGGGCCGCCCGGCCAGTTCGGACTCGATGCGGCGCACCTGCAAGCGCTGGATGGCCAGATCGGAGGCGACACCGGCCCCTTCGGCTCGGGCTATCGTGGTGTCGAGCCGGGCCAGCACCTGGCCGGCCTGCACACTGTCGCCCTCTTGCACCAGCAACTGCTTGACCACGCCCGACTCGGCCGGCTGCACCACCTTCAGCAGGGTTTGCGGCACCAGTTTGCCTTCGGCGCTGGCGATGATGTCGATCTGGCCGACGCTGGCCCATACCAGCAGGACCAGCACCAGCAGCGCGACCACCCACAGCACGATGCGGCGCATGGTCTCCGGCGCTTCCTGCTCGACCAGCTTGAGCGGGTCATGCCAGCGGTTCGGGACGCGCAAGGGAATCACCTGGGCGGTGGACGGCGCCGTCGCGGACGCCGCCGCTGGAGCGGCTTCCTGCTGCGCCTGGTTTATCGGATTCATTGCGGCTCCTTTGTCATCGGCACGGAACGCACGGTCGGACGGCGCGTCGCATCACCCGCGGGTGGACTTGCCTGCGGCATCAGCTCGGCCCCGCTGGCGGTCAGGCGGAACACGGCGTCCACCTTCAGTCCTTTCGGCAAACCGTGCGTGATGAAGATGAGCGTCACCTTGCCCCGCAGGCTGTTAATGGTGTGGGCGAATTGTTCGGCGGTAGGACCATCGAGCGCACTGGTGGCTTCGTCGAAGACCAGGATGCTGGGACGCTTGAGCAGTGCGCGGGCAATCGCGATGCGTTGCTTCTGGCCGCCGGAGAGCCCTGCCCCGCGCTCGCCGATCTCGGTCTGGTAGCCTTGCGGCAGCGCTTCGATGACTTCGTGGATTTCGGCCATCCTGCAGGCAGCGGTAATCTGCTGGAAGCTCGCATCCGGGCTTGCCATCTGCAGGTTGTCGTAGATCGTGCCGGAAAACAGCGTCGTCTCTTGCGGCACCACGCCGAAATAGCTGCGCAGCTCATTGGCCGCGAGGTAGCGGATATCGACGCCGTCGATCAGGATACGTCCCGCGCTCGGTTGGTAGAAGCCTTGCAGGAGCTTGGCCAGCGTGCTTTTGCCGCAGCCGCTGGGACCCATGATGCCGATGGCTTGGCCGGGCTGGATCGTGAGCGACAGGTTCTCGTAAACCTGCGGCAAGTGCTCACCGTATTTGAAGGCGATTTGCTCGATCTGCACCAGGCCGCGTTTGACGGTATTGCGGGCCGGGACGACCGAATAGGGCTCGACCGGCGCGTTCATGAGGTCGCCCAAGCGCGCTACCGCCAGGCTCGCTTGCTGGAATTGCTGCCACAGGCCGACGAGACGCAGCACCGGTTGCGAGAGACGCCCGGAAAACATCTGGAAGGCCACCAGCATGCCGATGGTAAAAGTACTGTCGTTCATGACGGTATAGGCGCCAATGCCGAGAATAAGCAGGGTCATCAGCTGCTCAAGCAGGTTCGATGCGGTGTTATAGCTGTTCGAGAGCTGCTTGGTGACGAAGCCGGCACGCAAGTAGGCCGCCAGGTAACCGCTGTAGCGGCTGTTCAACTGCGGCTCGAGCTGGAGCGACTTGACCGTTTCGAGGCCGCCGACATACTCGGTCAGGAAGGCTTGGTTACGGGCGCCGAGGAGGAACTGCTCTTGCAGGCGCGACTGGAACATAGGCGCCACGATCAGGCTCAGGATGACGATCACGCCGATCACGGCCAGCACGATCAGGGTCAGCGTCACACTGAAATAGAACATGATGCCCACGAAAATCAGCAGAAAGGGGCAATCGAGCACCAGGGTCACAGCAGCACTGGCGACGAATTCACGGATGGTTTCGACACCATGCAGCCTGGCGGCGATGACACCGGTCGGGCGATGCTGGAAATACATCGGCGGGAGTTTGAACAGGCGCTCGAATACCGATGCGCCCAGGACGGCATCGACACGATTACCCGTGTGCAGCACGAGATACTGGCGCAGCCATGACAGCCCTGCTGAAAAGAGCATGAACACGGCCATGCCGGCGACCAGCACGACCAAGGTGCTCTGGCTTCGGTGCACGACGACCTTGTCGATGATTGCCTGAGTGAACAATGGCGTTACGAGGGCAATCAACTGGATCACAAAAGAGCCCAGCAGCACTTCCTGCCAAAGCTTCTTATGTTTCAACAGCTCGGGCACGAACCATGAGAAACCGAATTTACGCGCCTGCCGTGACTGCTCTTCGCTGTCCGGATCGACAGCGGGATCATGCTGGGGCGTTACCCGGCTGACTTGGCCGCGGTAACGCGCGCCGAACTCGTCGACAGGCACCGTCACCGGCGTATCGTCGCCGCATTCGATCATCAACACCTGTCGGGCATCAGCTTGCAGTACCAGTGCCGGCACGACCACGGGTCCATGCTCCGAGGCAGACGTCGGCGACGGCGCCAGCCAGGCAACGATCGGAAACGCCTGCTTATGAATTTTACCGACCGCGCACTTGCGCAGATTCGCTTCGAAACCGAACGCATCAGCAGCAGCAATGAACGATGCGACGGAATGCGGCGCTGCGAGCTGCTGGCGGGCCAAGTCTGACGAATACGGTTTGCGATGCATCCCGCATATGCTTTGGAGAGCCCAAAAAAAAGGCGGCTTCCTCGATCTTCCATTCTTTCATTACCTGAGCCTTGGACAATCACAGCGTCGCGCCCCAGGTATCGAGAAAGGCGCGCCATGCCGCTAGGTGTCTTAATTTTAAACAAGGCCGGATGTTACTGTGTGCCAACAACTAAGGCACGGAAAAAATATGCTAGCTGAGGGGACGTTTTTACCACAGTCTTCGGCAGCTGTGCAGGCTCGCTGTAATACCTGCCAAACCGATAAGACCTTTACCAATCGCAGCGGAGGCAATCATCACAGACTGTAACGTTCAATCCCGCGGTGCAGGTGCTGCGTGCATTCACATGTGAGTTTTCGTAATAATCAAGAAATTTCCGACGAATCAGACATTCCTGTTGTCAAGAAATATTTTTTACGTAGGGAAGCTGCTTGGCCACATAATCACCTGAATCACTGGCTGGCAGCGTTGGGCGTGGAATCGGCCGATGGAATGAAAACGGGCCGCTGAAGCGGCCCGCCTTGAATCGAGATTTGCAGCGGGCAGGCTGATGGCCCGACCGCCGATGAGATACGACACTAGCCCGCAGCTGAAATATTATTTCACCGACCGCGCTTCCATGAAATATTATTTCATGCGGCTTAAGACACCGGCGCGAAGCGCGGCACCATCAGTCCCTCGACCTCGATGAGTTCGAAGAACACCGCCTTCGGGCGCGCCCATACCGACCCGTCATGGGCCCGGTAGATGATCATCGGCGTGAGATCGGCCTCGAGCGTGGCCTCGCAGACCAGCTCGTAGAGACCGCCCTTGTAATGCCGGTACTGAATCAAGCCTGCACCTTCACGCCTGCTCGGCCGTAGCCTTCTGCTTCTTCTTCAGGCTCTGGATGACCTTCAGCACCCCTTCGATGCCGGTGTCTTCGTCCAGGTCGCTGAAAGCGTCGAGCACTTCATTGAGTACGCGGTTGCGTACTGCGGCCTCGTCCGGCTGCACCGCCTTGGCGGCAGCTTCGGCACCGGCAAACTTCGACGGCGCGGCGTCGGCGGCCTTGGCGCCGTGCGCCAATGCTGCCTGCCAAATCACCCAGCGGCGCTGGGTTTCGTAGACGAGGTATTCCTCGGGCTTGTCCTCACGGCGACGAACGATGTGGCCATCGCGCTGGGCCCATGCTTCAAATGCACTGCGCATCTCTGTCCTTTTCTTATGGGTACCAATACTCGCTATAGAAACAGCAATATTTCGCCATAGTACCATTTCATTACTAAAAGCCTTGCACGAGTGAATCTCAATCGTGCGCATGACGGCGGAGGCCGCCAGTCAGGATAGTACAGTGCGCGTTATGTAAAAACAACTGAATATTACCTATAAGTAATAATAGGGGATTGTGAGATCTTCTCCCCCAGCTGTTACATATTGCTAGAGCTTAATATCATCCATGTGAAAGGACAATATATTTTAAACCACAAACTTGTCGCCGGAGCACTGCGCTTGTAATTTGAGCACGCAAACTACAACGCGTCCACACAGGCTTGCGTTGCGAGAAAAGTTGCAGGAATTTCTCCTGCCGTCGATACTGCGCGCAGTCGCGGCGGGTGGTCCGCCGCGTGACATTTACCACGCGCCGACAATGAAAATAGCAACCTGGAACGTCAATTCGCTGAAGGTACGCCTTCCCCACCTGCTGCGCTGGCTGGAAACCAACCCGATTGACGTGCTCTGCATTCAAGAGACCAAACTCACCGACGATAAGTTCCCGGTTTCGGAAATTAATGCGGCGGGTTATCAAGTCGCCTATACCGGCCAGAAAACCTATAACGGCGTCGCCATCCTGTCGCGCCTGCCGATCGAGGATGTCGTCAAGAACAACCCGCTGTTCGAGGACGCCCAGCAGCGCATCATCGCCGCCACCATCGGCGGCGTGCGTTTCGTCTGCGCCTATATCCCGAATGGCCAGGCGGTCGATTCGGACAAGTATGTGTATAAAATGGCATGGCTGAAAGCCCTGCACGAATGGCTGGGCGCCGAATTGCGAGCGCATCCGCAGCTGGCTCTGCTTGGCGACTACAACATCGCGCCGGAAGACCGCGACGTGCACGACCCGGTCGAATGGGAAGGCAAGATCCACTGCTCGGCGCCCGAACGCGCCGCCATGGTCGCGCTGGTCGACCTGGGCCTGGCCGACTCCTTCCGCATGTTCGAGCAGCCGGAAAAACAGTACAGCTGGTGGGATTACCGCATGCTGGGATTCCGCCGCAACCGCGGCCTGCGCATCGATCACATCCTGCTCTCGCCTGAGCTGGCCAAGCGCTGCACGGCCTGTCACATCGACCGCGAGCCGAGGAAGTGGGAGCAGCCGTCGGATCACACGCCGGTCATCGCCACAATCGAGTGAACGTGCGTTGAACGCGTGGGCGGCAGAGCCGCCCACCCTACGTCCCGGATTCAGACAGCCGGGGCAAGCACCCTGCGCTGGTCCTCGACCAGCAAGGCTTGCGCCGCGTTCGCATCGAGCGCGCGCGCGAACAGCCAGCCCTGCACATACTGGCAGCCGTAGTCGCGCAGGAGCGCGAGCTGTTCCTCGGTCTCGACGCCTTCGGCGACCACCTGCAGCTGCAGGCTGCCCGCCAGCGCCATGACGGCGGCGACGATCGCGCGGTCTTCGCTGCTTGCCTCGAGCTCGCGGATGAAGGCGCGGTCGATCTTGATCTTCCTGACCGGGAAGCGTTTTAGATAGGCCAGGCTCGAGTAGCCGGTGCCGAAGTCGTCGATCGACAGGCGCATGCCCATGCGGTTGATCTGGTCGAGGATTTCGAGGGTCTGCTCGCCGTGCTGCATTAGCGCCGTTTCCGTGATCTCGAATTCGACCAGGGCCGGATCGATGCCCGTCTCGTCGACGATGCGCTTGATCGAGGCCACCAGGGCGCGGTGCATGAACTGGCGCGCCGACAGGTTGATCGCCAGCGGCACCGGCGCCAGACCCGCGCGCTGCCAGGCCATGCTCTGCTCGCAGGCGCGCCGGATCACCCATTCGCCGACTGGCACGATCATCCCGTTTTCTTCGAGCGTCGGGATGAAGTCGTCGGGCAGCACCAGGCCATCGTTCTGCGCATGGCCCGGACGGCGCCAGCGCAGCAGCACCTCCAGGGCATGCACGCGGCGATTGGCCATGTCCATGATCGGCTGGTAGAAGGGTTCGAATTCGCCGTTGGCCAGCGCCTGGCGCAAATTCGTCTCGAGCGCGAAGTGCCGCTCGGCCGCGCCGTTCATGCGCTCGGTGAAAAACTGGTAGTTATTGCGCCCGGCCGCCTTGGCCTGGTACATCGCCGCGTCGGCGTGGCGCATCAGGAGGTCGACATCGAGGCCGTCGTCCGGATAAATGCAGATTCCGATCGAGGGCGAAATATGCAGGCTGTGGCCTTCGAAGCGCACCGGCATGCCCAGCACGTCGATGACCTTGTCGCCGATCACACTGCATTCGTCCTGGGTGCCCACGCCCGGCATCAGCACCACGAATTCGTCGCCGCCCAGGCGCGCCACCGTATCGCTGGCGCGCACGGCATGGCACAGGCGGCTCGCGACTTCCTTCAACAAGAAGTCGCCGGTCGCGTGGCCGAGCGAATCGTTGATCGTCTTGAAGCGGTCGAGGTCGAGGAACATCACCGCCAGGCGCGTGCCGGCACGTTGCGCGGCGAGGATGGCGCGTTCCAGCCGGTCCGACAGCAGCGCGCGGTTCGGCAAGCCGGTCAGGCTGTCGTGGTAGGCCATGTGATGCACGCGCGCCTCGGCCTGGCGCCGTTCGACGATCTCGTCCTGCAGCAGCGCGTTGGCGCCGGCCAGTTCCGCCGTGCGCGCCGCCACGCGCAGTTCCAGTTCGTCGCGCGCGCGGTGCACGGCATCGGTGGCCTCGTGCTGGGCGGTGACGTCGTCGACCAGCCACAGGCTGCGTCCGCCCGGGTCGTTCTGGTCGAAGGGTCGGCCCGACAGGCGGCCCCAGAAGGTGACGCCGTCGCCGCGCACCAGCAGGCGCTCGCTGACGCTCACGCGGCCCGCCGCGAAGTCGCGCGCCGTGTCCAGCCGCGCCGCCTGCCAGCCTTCGGCATCGGGATACAGCGAGCGGATCGACATGCCGTTGATCGAGCCCGTCCCGCACCCGAACAGCTCTTCCATCTTGCGGTTGCCGTGCAGCGTGTGGCCGTTCTCGACGACGGCGATGCCCAGCACCGCGGTGTCGAAGATGGCCTGGTTTTCCTGCAGCGCCTCGCGCAGCGCCTGCTCGTCGCGGCGCTGGCGCGTGCGGTCCTTCACGATCCAGACATAGCCCTGCGACACGTCGTCGGGATCGACCGGATAGCCGATGATCTTGCCCCAGACCGGGCTGCCGTCCTTGCGCGCCAGTTCGGCCTCGGTTTCATAGGTCTGACCGGCGGCGAACAGCGGATAGGCGGCAGCGGCCATGCGCGTGAAGTCGTCGACGCTCGGGTGCAGGCTTTGCACGGGCAGGCCGATCGCTTCGTCCGCGGCATGGCCGAACATGTCGACGAAGCCGGCGTTGATGCGCCGCACCCGCTGGTCATGCGTGAACATGATCGCCAGCGAGGCATTGTTCATCAGGGCCAGCAGTTCGCGCCGCGCCTGGCGCGTTTCGCTCACGTCCTCGATGATCCAGATGGTGCCCGCTTCGCGCCGCCCCGGCACCACGGCGCTGGCGCGCACCCGGGCCCAGAACAGCGAGCCGTCGCGGCGCCGGAACTGGCATTCGCTTTTCTCGAACATCAGGCCCTGGGCCAGCGCGGCGAAGGCCTCGTCGCGGAACTCGTGATAGACCTCCTGCGAGGCGAACATCTCGCCGGCGTCGCGGTCGGCCAGTTCCTCGACGCTGTAGCCGATCATCTGCGCCAGGCGCGGATTGCATTCCTTGAGCAGGCCCGGCTTGGTAAACACGATGCCGACCGGCGCATGGTCGAGGATGGCTTTCTGCTCGCGCATGGTGGTGCGCAGCGCGCCATGGCTGCGCTCCCAGGCGCTGACGTCGGTGAAGACAAAGGTGGCGCCGGGCGCGCCGCGGCCCGCCGGCAAGGGCTTGGCGCGCACCACGACGGCGACTTCCTCGCCATCGACGCTCAAGGACGTGCGCCAGCACCGTTCGCTGCTCGTGGCGGCAGCCAGTTCGGCGCCTGCCAGCTGGGCCGCCTCGCCGCAAAACAGGTCGAGCAGGGATTTCCCCTCGGGCGAACAGCCGGCCAGCAGCGCCATCTCGGCATTGGCCGCGACGACAACGCCCAGCGCATCGCAGGCGCAGGCGGGCGCCGCGATCAAGTGTAGCGCGTCGGCCACGACGCCAAGTGTATTCGACATTCTGTCCATGACCAGGTGTTCCCTGTAGGCGCGCTCTCTCAGGCGGAACGCTCCATTGTTGCAGAATGATAACTTAGTAAGTACGTAATCTCTACAAAGTAGTGACAAAAAAAAGGTTCATCACGGATTTCCGGGAAACGCGGCTTTGATCTTGAGGAAGAAGAAGTCGCTATCCCGGTAGCCGTAGGCCATCCGTTTCATTACTTTGATACGGTTGTTGATGCCTTCGAGCTGGCCGGTATGCATCGGCCAGCGCAGCCGTGCTGCGATGCCTCGCCAGTAAGGCTTGAGCTTTGCTGCAAACTTTCTGAGCGGTTCGATTCCGCTGTCGCGCGCCATCTTGAGCCAGTTGCGCCAGGCGAGAAGCCACCGCCAGCCGCCCGATGTCTGCCAGAGTTCCTTGAGTGCTGTCTTCATCACGTACACCGTCATTAAGGCCTGGTTGGCGGCAAGCAGCTCGTCCAGATTAGCCTGCTGGGCTGGCGGGACGTTTTCCCGGTTGCGCAGCAAAAGCCAACGAGAGCGCTTGACGACTTTGCGCTGAGGGCGGTCGTCGCGCAGGCGGTTTGCCTCGTCGACCCGTACCCGGTCGATCACCTCACGGCCGTACTTGGCAATGACGTGAAACAGATCGTAGACCACGCGCGCCTTCGGGCATTGCTGCTGTACTTCCAGGTCAAAAGCGGTATTCATGTCCATTGCGACGGCTTCGATGTTGGCGCAGCGGTCGGGGCCGAGCCATTCGAAGAACGGACGGATGGCCTCGCGGCTGCGGCCCTCGCCGACCCACAGTACCCGCCGGCTGTCCGCATCGAGCACGACAGTGGCGTAACGATGCCCCTTGAACAGCGCGAATTCATCCATGACAAGCCGCGTTGGCTGCGCTGCGGGCAAAGCAGCCAGTTCACGTTCGAGCTTGGCACGCTCGATAGTGCGCACCGTCTCCCAGTGCAGCTGCGCCAGTTTGCACACGTGGGCAACTGGAAGCTTCTCGCACCACAAGCCGACAAACTCGGCCAGGGAGCGGGTCACCCGGGCATGGCGATCGAGCCACGCCACGCGCTCGACCCTGGTGCCGCATGTGCTGCATTTCAGACGACGCAGTGGCACCCGCAGCCGTACCGGCTTACCCTGCATCGGCAGCTCTCGGATGATGCGCGTCGCGCCATCGTGCACCTGGTAGCAATGCACGCCGCACCCGCCACAGACCATCGCTGCGCTCGCATCCCGCCGCAGCGTAATCCACACGACATCGTCCTTCACATCCAATTTGAATCGCCCCGGGTTTTGTAGAGGCTCCATTGTTTGAGAGAATGGAGCTATGAAAAAGCAACCCAAGTATTCCCCCGAAGTCATCGAGCGCGCCGTGCGCATGGTCAGCGAAGCCGGCAGCCAGTACCACTCGCAGTGGGCCGCAATCACGTCGATCGCTGCCAAGATCGGCTGCACACCGGAGACGCTGCGCCGCTGGGTGCGCCAGCAGGAGCGTGATACCGGCCAGCGCCCAGGACCAACCACTGCCGAAGAGGAGCGCGTCAAGGCGCTCGAGCGAGAAGTGCGCGAGCTGCGCAAGGCAAACGAGATCCTTCGCTTGGCGAGTGCGTTTTTCGCCCAGGCGGAGCTCGGCCGCCACTTCAAGCCGTGAGGGCTTTCATCGACCGGTACCGCCATGCCTACGGTGTCGAGCCGATCTGCAAGGTGATGCAGGTCGCGCCGTCGGGCTATTGGCGTCACGCTGCGCAGCAACGCAACCCGGCACTGCGCTGTGCCCGCGCCCAACGCGACGACGTGCTGAGCGGCGACATCGAGCGGGTGTGGCAGGCGAACCTGCAGGTCTACGGAGCTGACAAGGTTTGGCGCCAGCTCAGGCGTGAGGGAACGGAGGTGGCCCGCTGCACCGTGGAGCGCCTGATGCGCAAGGCCGGGCTGCGCGGCGTCATGCGCGGCAAGGTGGTACGCACGACGGTTGCCGATGCAAAGGCCCCATGCCCGCTCGACCGCGTTAATCGACAGTTCAAGGCCCAGCGACCAAACCAACTGTGGGTCAGCGATTTCACCTACGTCTCGACCTGGCAGGGTTTCGTCTACGTCGCGTTCGTCATCGACGTCTTTGCTCGAAGAATCGTTGGCTGGCGCGTCAGCAGCTCGATGCGGACTGACTTCGTGCTCGATGCACTGGAGCAGGCGCTGTACGCTCGTCAGCCCGAACGGAACGAGCTGGTCCATCATAGCGACAGGGGCTCGCAATACGTATCGATAAAGTACAGCGAGCGACTGTCAGAAGCCGGCATTGAGCCGTCTGTTGGCAGCAAGGGCGACAGTTACGACAATGCACTGGCCGAGACCATCAATGGGCTTTACAAGGCTGAACTGATCCACCGCCGCGCTCCCTGGAAAACGCGTGAGGCCGTCGAACTGGCCACGCTGGAATGGGTGTCCTGGTTCAATCATCATCGACTGCTGGAACCGCTCGGCTATATACCGCCAGCGGAAGCTGAGGCAAACTATTACAAGCAACTGAGCAGTCAAGCCGTCGCGGCCTGACTCACACCAACCGGCCTCCACGAAACCCGGGGCGATTCAATTTGGTAGCGGTAAAGCCTTCCCAGAACGGGAGGCTGAGACTATGATCTGGCATGAGAGCGGTAGGTTGAGTTGGTTGGGTTTGGTCGCACAAACACAATAACTCTTCCTTACCGCTCTCTTGCGTTTACAACACGGTCATCCCGGAAATCCGTGATGAACCAAAAAAAAGCCCGGCGACTGCACAGGGCAGCGGCCGGGCCGGTGGCGGCGCGGGAGTTTAGAAGGCGTCGCCCGGCACCCGCACCCAGCCTTCCATCAGCACGCGCGCGCTGCGGCTCATCACCGCCTTGGTGACGCTCCATTCGCCTTCGACCTGCACTGCTTCGGCGCCCACGCGCAGGGTGCCCGAGGGGTGGCCAAAGCGCACCGCATCCGGTTTGCCGCCGCCGGCCGCAAGGTTGACCAGCGTGCCCGGCACGGCGGCCGCGGTGCCGATCGCCACGGCGGCGGTGCCCATCATCGCGTGGTGAAGCTTACCCATCGAGAGCGCGCGCACCACCAGGTCGATGTCGGTGCTGGCGACCTGCTTGCCGCTCGAGGAAACGTAGTCGAGCGGACGCGCCACGAAAGCGACCTTCGGCGTGTGCTGGCGCCCCGCCGCCTCGCCCGTGTCCTTGATCAGGCCCATGCGCACGGCGCCGTGCGCGCGGATGGTTTCGAACATGGCCAGCGCGCGCACGTCGCCATTGATCGCGTCCTGCAGTTCGGCGCCGGTATAGCCGACGTCTTCGGCATTGACAAAAATGGTCGGGATGCCGGCGTTGATCATGGTCGCCTTCAGGGTGCCGAGACCGGGCACCTCGAGCTCGTCGATCAGGTTCCCGGTCGGGAACATGGAGCCGCCCGCGCCCTCCTCGTCGGCCGCCGGATCCATGAATTCGAGCTGCACTTCGGCCGCCGGGAAGGTCACGCCATCGAGTTCGAAGTCGCCCGTTTCCTGGACGGCGCCGTTCGTCACCGGGACGTGGGCGATGATGGTCTTGCCGATGTTGGCCTGCCAGATGCGCACGGTCGCCATGCCGTCCTGGGGAATGCGTTCGCGCGCGACCAGGCCTGCGCTGATCGCAAACGAACCGACCGCCGCGGACAGGTTGCCGCAGTTGCCGCTCCAGTCCACGAAAGGCTTGTCGATCGAGACCTGGCCGAACAGGTAGTCGACGTCGTGGTCAGGGCGCGTGCTTTTCGAGAGGATGACCGTCTTGCTGGTGCTCGAGGTGGCGCCGCCCATGCCGTCGATCTGCTTGGCGTAGGGGTCGGGGCTGCCGATGACGCGCAGGAGGAGCTTGTCGCGTGCCGTTCCCGGAACGCGCGCGGCTTCAGGCAGGTCGTCGAGGCGGAAGAAGACGCCCTTGCTGGTGCCGCCACGCATGTAGGTGGCGGGGATGTTGATTTGGGGGGTGTGTGGCATATTGTTGGTTCCAATTCCAGGGATGTAGGGTGGGCGGGTCTCCCGCCCACCCTACGGGTTCCCAGCGACGTCTCAGGTCATTTACGCGGCGACTTTAGACGACGCCAGGAAGTCCTGCGCAAAGCGCTGCAGCACGCCGCCGGCTTCGTAGATCGACACCTCTTCGGCCGTGTCCAGGCGGCAGATCACCGGCACCTCGACGCGCTCGCCGCTGCGGCGGTTGATCACCAGCGTGAGCATCGCGCGCGGGGTGCGCTCGCCGATCACGTCATAGGTCTCGGTGCCGTCCAGGCCCAGGGTCAGGCGGTTCACGCCCGGCTGGAATTCGAGCGGCAGCACGCCCATGCCCACCAGGTTGGTGCGGTGGATGCGTTCGAAGCCTTCGGCGGCAATCGCTTCCACGCCCGCCAGGCGCACGCCCTTGGCCGCCCAGTCGCGCGAGGAGCCCTGGCCGTAGTCGGCGCCGGCGATCACGATCAGCGGCTGCTTGCGCTCCATATAGGTCTCGATCGCTTCCCACATGCGCGTGACTTGCCCCTCGGGCTCGATGCGTGCCAGCGAACCCGCACGCACGGTGCCATCAAGATTGCGCACCATCTCGTTCTTCAGCGTCGGGTTCGCAAACGTCGCACGCTGCGCCGTCAGGTGGTCGCCGCGGTGCGTCGCGTAAGAGTTGAAGTCCTCTTCCGGCAAGCCCATCTTGAACAGGTATTCGCCGGCGGCCGAATCCATCATGATCGCGTTCGACGGCGACAGGTGGTCGGTCGTGATGTTGTCGCCCAGGACCGCCAGCGCGCGCATGCCGGTCAAGCTGCGCTCGCCCGCCAGCGCGCCTTCCCAGTACGGCGGACGGCGGATGTAGGTGCTCTGCGCACGCCAGTCGTACAGCGGCGAGACGGCCTCGCCGTCGTCGGCCACGCGCGCGAACATCGGCGTGTAGACCTTGCGGAACTGCTCGGGTTTCACGCTCTGCGCGAACACGGAATCGATCTCTTCGTCGGTCGGCCAGATATCGGCCAGGCGGATCGGATTGCCTTGCTCGTCCAGGCCCAGCACGTCCTTCTCGATATCGAAGCGGATCGTGCCCGCGATCGCGTACGCAATCACCAGCGGCGGCGAAGCCAGGAAGGCCTGCTTGGCGTACGGGTGGATGCGGCCGTCGAAATTCCGGTTGCCCGACAGGACGGCAGTCGCATACAGGTCGCGTTCGATGATCTCCTGCTGGATGACCGGGTCGAGCGCGCCGCTCATGCCATTACAGGTGGTGCAGGCAAAGGCGACGACGCCGAAGCCCAGCTTTTCCAGCTCGCCCATCAAGCCGGCTTCTTCGAGGTAGAGCGAGACCGCTTTCGAGCCTGGCGCGAGCGAACTCTTCACCCAGGGTTTACGCAGCAGGCCGAGCTTGTTGGCGTTGCGTGCGATCAGGCCCGCCGCGATCATGTTGCGCGGATTATTCGTGTTGGTGCAGCTGGTAATGGCGGCGATGATGACGGCACCGTCGGGCATGCGGCCCGGCTCGTTTTCCACCACGCCCGAAATGCCGCGCGCGGCCAGTTCCGAAGTCGGCATGCGCTTGTGCGGGTTCGACGGACCGGCGATATTGCGCACCACCGTCGACAGGTCGAAATGGAGCACGCGCTCGTAGTCGACGTTCGTCAGCGTGTCGGCCCACAGGCCCGTCTCTTTGGCATAGCTCTCGACCAGCGCCACCTGCGCATCTTCGCGGCCGGTGAGTTTCAAGTAGTCGATGGTGCGGTCGTCGATGTAGAACATCGCGGCCGTGGCGCCGAATTCGGGCGCCATGTTGGCGATCGTCGCGCGGTCGCCCAGGGTCAGGTTCGACGAGCCCTCGCCGTAGAACTCGAGCCAGGCCGAGACGACTTTGGAATTGCGCAGGAACTCGGTCAGCGCCAGCACCACGTCGGTCGCGGTGATGCCCGGCTGTGGTTTACCGGTCAGTTCGACGCCGATGATGTCCGGCAGGCGCATCCAGGACGCCCGGCCCAGCATGACGCTCTCGGCTTCCAGGCCGCCCACGCCGATCGCGATCACGCCCAGCGCGTCGACCATCGGGGTGTGCGAATCGGTGCCGACCAGGGTGTCGGGGAAGGCGATGCCGTCCTTGACTTGCACAACGGGGCTCATGCGCTCGAGGTTAATCTGGTGCAGGATGCCGTTCCCGGGCGGGATCACGTCGACGTTCTTGAAAGCCTTCTTGGTCCAGTCGATGAAGTGGAAGCGGTCTTCGTTGCGGCGGTCTTCGATGGCGCGGTTCTTTTCGAAAGCGTCCGGATCGAAGCCGCCGCATTCGACGGCCAGCGAGTGGTCGACCACGAGCTGGGTCGGCACCACCGGGTTCACCAGCGCCGGATTGCCGCCCTCCAAAGCGATGGCGTCGCGCAGGCCGGCCAGGTCGACCAGGGCCGTCTGGCCCAGGATGTCGTGGCAGACCACGCGCGCCGGGAACCAGGGGAAGTCGAGGTCGCGCTTGCGTTCGATGAGCTGTTTCAGGGACGGCACCAGGGCCATCGGCTCGCAGCGGCGCACGAGGTTTTCGGCCAGCACGCGCGAGACGTAGGGCAGCTTGTCCCAGGCGCCGGCTTCGATACTATCGACGGCGTCGCGCGCATCGAAGTAATGCAGGTTGGTGCCGTGCAGGGGTTTGCGGTAGGCGTTGTTCATGATTGTGGTGTTACCAGTGAGAGTTGTCGGTGCTGCTTGGCGCAGTAGATCCCGTCATGGAGGAAGGCGTCCGGCTCGCGGCCAAACTGAACGAAGCCGAAGCGCTCGTACAGCCCTTCGGCTGCCGTATTGCCCTCGCTGACCGTGAGCGTGATCTGGCGCAGGTAGCCGAGCGCGCGTGCGGAATCGATCAGATGCGCGACGAGGGCTGCGCCGATGCCGCAGCGCTGGCGCCGGGGGTCGACGACCAGCGCGTTCAGGCTGGCCGAGTGGCGAATTTTTTCTCCGTCCTGCGTGCGCAGGCAGATCGCGCCCACCAGGTCCGTGCCATGGAAGGCGCCGAACCAGTATTCGCCCGCCTTTGCCAGCCTCGCTTCGGCCCACGACAGCGGCTGGGCCAGCGCTTCTTCAACCGAAGGACGGAAAGCGTGCGGAAAGGCGCGCAGGCCCGCCAGCCGCAGCGCGCGGTACTGCGCGGCATCGGCAGAGCCGAGCCGGCGCAGCAGGAACGCGGCAGTGGGCGGATGGTGAAGCATGTGCGGTCAGGTACGGTCGGCGATCGGCACGAACTGCAGGTCTTCCGGACCGACATAATTCGCGCTCGGGCGGATGATCTTGTTGTCGATGCGCTGCTCGATCACGTGCGCGGCCCAGCCGGACGTGCGCGAGATGACGAACAGCGGCGTGAACATCGCGGTCGGCACGCCCATCATGTGGTACGAGACAGCCGAGAACCAGTCCAGGTTAGGGAACATCTTTTTGACTTCCCACATCACCGATTCGAGGCGCTCGGCGATGTCGAACATCTTGGTCGAACCGGCCGCCTGCGACAGCGAACGCGCCACTTCCTTGATGACGACATTGCGTGGATCGCTGATGGTGTAGACCGGATGCCCGAAGCCGATCACGACTTCCTTGTTTGCCACGCGGTTGCGGATGTCGGCTTCGGCTTCGTCGGCGTTCTCGTAGCGCTTCTGGATGTCGAGCGCCACTTCGTTGGCGCCGCCGTGCTTCGGACCGCGCAGCGCGCCGATGGCGCCGGTGATGGCCGAGTGCATGTCGGAGCCCGTGCCGGCGATGACGCGCGCGGTGAAGGTCGAGGCATTGAATTCGTGCTCGGCGTAGAGGATGAGCGAGGTGTGCATCGCTTTCACCCACTCTTCGCGCGGCGCGTGGCCGTGCAGCAGGTGCAGGAAGTGGCCGCCGATCGAGTCGTCGTCGGTTTCGGTTTCGATGCGCTTGCCGTTATGGCTGTAGTGGTACCAGTAGAGCAGCATCGAGCCGAACGATGCCATCAAGCGGTCCGCGATGTCGCGTGCGCCCGGCACATTGTGGTCGTCCTTTTCCGGCAGCGTGCAGCCCAGCGCTGAGACGCCGGTGCGCATCACGTCCATCGGGTGGCTGGCGGCCGGCAGCGCTTCGAGCGCCAGTTTGACCGATTGCGGCAGGCCGCGCAGGGATTTGAGCTTGGCCTTGTAGCCTTTCAGTTCGCCGCTGTTCGGCAGTTTGCCGTGCACCAGCAGGTAGGCGATCTCTTCGAATTCGCTGGAGGTGGCGACGTCGAGGATGTCGTAGCCGCGGTAGTGCAGGTCGTTGCCGGTCTTGCCGACCGAGCACAGGGCCGTGTTACCGGCGGTGACACCCGACAGGGCGACGGATTTTTTTGGCTTGAAGGCTGGTGCTTGTTCGGTCATGTCGATCTCCAGTTCAGGTTTCAATTATTTTTTCTGCGCAGCGAACAGTGCATCGAGGTGCTGTTCGAAGTCGTGATAGTTGATGCGGTCGTACAGCTCGGCGCGGGTCTGCATGGTATCGAGCACGGCCTTCTGGCCGCCGTCGCGGCGAATCGCAGTGTAGACGTTTTCGGCGGCCTTGTTCATGGCGCGGAAAGCGGACAGCGGGTACAGGACGATGCCGACGTCGGCCGTTTTCAGCTCATCGACGGTGAACAGCGGGGTCGCACCGAATTCGGTGATGTTGGCCAGGATCGGCACGCCGACCGCCTTGGCGAAGCGCGAATACATGCCCAGGTCCGTCATCGCTTCCGGAAACACCATGTCGGCGCCCGCTTCGACGCAGGCCACGGCGCGCTCGATGGCGGCGTCGATGCCTTCCACTGCCAGCGCATCGGTGCGCGCCATGATCACGAAGCTCTCGTCGGTGCGCGCGTCCACTGCGGCCTTGATGCGGTCGACCATTTCCTGCTGCGAGACGATTTCCTTGCCCGGACGGTGGCCGCAGCGCTTGGCGCCGACCTGGTCTTCGATGTGGATGGCGGCGGCGCCGAACTTGATCATCGATTTCACGGTGCGCGCGACGTTGAAGGCCGAGGAACCGAAGCCGGTGTCGACGTCGACCAGCAGCGGCAGGTCGCACACGTCGGTGATGCGGCGCACGTCGGTCAGCACGTCGTCCAGGTTCGAGATGCCGAGGTCAGGCAGGCCGAGCGAACCGGCGGCGACGCCGCCACCGGAGAGGTAGATGGCCTTGAAGCCGGCACGCTTGGCCAGCAGCGCGTGGTTCGCATTGATGGCGCCGACAACTTGCAGCGGGGATTCTTCCTGGACGGCGATACGGAACTTGGCGCCTGCGGATTGGATCATGGGGTCTCCTGGGGTGATCGGCAAAATAATGTCCTATGCATTGCAAGGAGCGTGCCAGTATGCCTGCTGCTGTTGGACCTGCCGAAAACGACATCGTTTCAATCACTTAGCGCGCGCGGTGCTCAGCTTTGCGACAGCGCAGTGTTTCAGTTTTGCGTTCCAGATGAAACAAGTGGAACACTGTTGCAGTAGAATTGCAACATGCGCCCTCTTCCCCCTGCTTCCCAAGACGCCGACAAGCCCGTCATCTGGACCGTCTCGGTCTCGCGCCTGTCCGAGCTGTTTCGCGACATTACGCTCGAGTACGACCACCTTGCCACCATCGAGCCGATCGACCTGGGCTTCGACGAAGCGACGCGCCACATCCGCGAGCGCATGGCCAGCGAACGCTGCGACGTCGTCATTGCCGCCGGCTCGAACGGCGCCTACCTGAAAGGCCGGGTCTCGGCGCCGGTGATCGTGGCCAAGGCCAGCGGCTATGATGTGATGGGGGCGCTGGCGCGGGCACGCAAGGTATCCAGACGCATCGGCGTGATCAGCTACCAGCAGCCGCTGCCGGAACTGGCCGAGTTCAGCGCGACCTTTGGTCTACCCGTCGCCCAGCGCAGTTATGTCACGCGCGAGGATGCGCGCGCGGCGATGGACGAGATGAAGGCGGCCGGCATCGAGGTCATCGTCGGCGCCGGCCTGATCACCGACCTGGCCGAGGAAGCGGGCCTCACCGGCATTTTCCTGTATTCGGCCGCCTCGATCCGCCAGGCCTTCGACGACGCGCTCGAGCTGGCACGCCTGACCCACCTGGAAGCGAACCGCATCCGGCGCGGGCCCGCCAACGAGTCGCGGCGCGCGCGGCGCGGCCTGAACGACCTGCGCGGCGAGTCCGAAGCCATGGAGCGCTTGCGCCAGACGGTGGTGCTGTATGCGCGCTCGCCGGCCACGGTATTGATCCATGGCGAGACCGGCAGCGGCAAGGAGCTCGTCGCCCAGGCGATCCACCGCGAAGGGCCGCGCAGCCTGGGGCCGAACCGGCCGTTTGTGGCGGTGAATTGCGGGGCGATTGCCGAGTCGCTGCTCGAATCCGAACTGTTCGGCCACGAGGAAGGCGCGTTTACCGGCGCGCGGCGCGGCGGCCACGCGGGCCTGTTCGAGGCGGCGAACCGCGGCACCTTGTTCCTGGACGAGATCGGCGAAATGCCGCTGGCGCTGCAGACGCGCCTGCTGCGGGTGCTGGAAGAGCGCGAAGTGATGCGGGTCGGCGGCACGCGGCCGGTGCCGATCGACGTGCGGGTGGTGAGCGCCACCCACTGCGACCTGGAAGCGCGGGTGCGCGAGGGACGCTTCCGGGCCGACCTGTTCTACCGGCTGGCGGTGCTGCGCCTGGCCCTGCCGCCGCTGCGCGCGCGCCTGCCTGATATCGTGCCGCTGGCCGAATGGTCGCTCAAGCAGTCGCTGGCGGCGCTTGGCGCGAAGCCCCATCCGAACCTGCACGCGGAGATCAATGCCTGCGCGCCGCTCCTGCTGCGCCATGCCTGGCCGGGCAATGTGCGCGAGCTGCGCAACCTGATGGAGCGCCTGGCGCTGTTCCTCGCGGCCGAGCCGCTGCAGTCGCTGACGCCGAATTTTTTACTGGGGATTGCGCCTGAACTGGGCGCTCCGGAGGCCGCGCTGACGCCGGCGCTGCCGGAGACTGCGGCCGGCGAAAGCATCGCCGCCGTGCTGGCGCGCTTTGGCGGCCAGCGCGACGCCGCCGCGCGCCACCTCGGCATCAGCCGCACGACCCTGTGGCGGCGGCTGAAGGCCGAAACATAAACGCCCTGGCGATTACTTCATGCAGGTGACGTAGGCCTTGTTTTCCTTCGGGTAGGCATTCGATGCGCCGCTGCCGAGGTTGACCGCGAAGTGCGTGTCGGCCGTGCTGCCGGCGGTCGCGCTCCAGGCGTCGCCGGTCGCCCAGCCCTGCCCGCTCAGCGTGCCGGTCGCGACCAGGGCCGCCAGCTCGAATTGTCCCGGCAGCTTCCAGCCGGTCGTGCCCTGAATCTTCGTGTTCTTGCAGTAGGCGTCGGCCTGGGCCCAGGTCAGGGCGACGGTGGCGGGCATCCAGACCGCGCCTGAGCTTGTCACATACCCTGCCGTCGACGCAGGCGCCACGCACTGGCCGTTTTCGTTGACCAGCGGCGCCTCGCACACCCGTTTCGCGACCGTCAGCACGGTGCTGGTCGAGGTCGGGTTGTAGCTGCCCAGTTCCCCTTGCCGCGCCGTGATGGTGGCGGTGCCGGCAACGCCGACGGTGACCGTGTCGCCCTCGATGGTCGCGACGCGCGTGTCGCTGCTGGAGTAGGAAAAGGCCGCAGGGCTCTTGGAACTTGGCGCCGTCAGCTTGAAGGGCGCATCGCCTTCGGTCTTGCTGATCGCAGGAAATTCGCCGAGCTTGACGCCGTCATCGCTGCCGCCACAGGCGGTCAACACGGTGAATACGCAGACAGTAGCCAGGGCAGAGAGACGGTTCATGGTCATGGAATGTGTGAACGTGGAAAGATGATGCTCCAGTATAACAGTTGCCTATGGAGCAATTTCAGGATTTTTTTCGGGCGAGCCACTCTAGCGCCCGCCGACCCGTCTACCCGTGACAAAGCGCATATCCATCCTCGTTTATCTTATTTATTAGATAACGATACCTCGTGCTAAGGTGCGCCCGTCACAACACGCGCCAGTGCAAACCATCGCGCCCGAAACCGCCGTACCATGTTCTTTTCACACAGGCCGGACGCCCATCTGCGTCCGCTTATCTGCGTTCGCGGCGCCCACAAGGCGCCTTCCTGGAGGCATCATGCAACGCCCACTGCAACATGCGTCTCAAGCAGCAATTTTCTCTTTGATCGGCAATACCCCGCTGGTGCAAGTCACCCGCATGGACACCGGTCCATGCCAGCTTTTCTTGAAACTGGAATCGCAAAACCCCGGCGGCTCGATCAAGGACCGCATCGGCCGCGCCATGATCGAGCAGGCCGAACAGGACGGCAGCCTGAAGCCCGGCGGCACCGTGGTCGAGGCCACCGCGGGCAATACGGGCCTGGGCCTGGCGCTGGTGGCCCGCATCAAGGGCTACCGCGTGGTGCTGGTCGTGCCCGATAAAATGGCGGCCGAAAAGATCCTGCACCTGAAAGCCCTGGGGGCCGAGATCCACCTCACCCGCTCCGACGTCGGCAAGGGCCATCCCGAGTACTACCAGGACTATGCCGCCCGGCTGGCGCGCGAGATTCCGGGCGCCTGGTTCGCCGACCAGTTCAACAATCCCGCCAACCCGCGCGCCCACGAAACCACGACCGGCCCGGAACTGTGGGAACAGACCAGCCACGAACTCGACGCCATCGTCGTCGGCGTCGGCTCGTCGGGCACCCTCACCGGCCTGTCGAACTATTTTGCGCGCGTCCAGCCCGCGCTAGAATTCGTGCTGGCCGATCCGAAGGGCTCGATCTTGGCCGACTACGTCAACACCGGGCATCTGGCGAAAGAAGCCGGTTCCTGGGCGGTCGAAGGCATCGGCGAAGATTTCATCCCCGGCATTGCCGACCTCTCGCGCGTAAAGAGCGCCTACACCATCAGCGACGAGGAAAGCTTCGGCACCGCGCGCGCCCTGCTCCAGCATGAAGGCATCCTGGCCGGCTCCTCGACCGGCACCCTGCTGGCCGCCGCGCTCAAGTATTGCCGCGCACAGACCACGCCGAAGCGCGTCGCCACTTTTGTCTGCGACACCGGCACCCGCTACTTGACCAAGGCCTACAGCGATGGCTGGATGGTCGACCAGGGCCTGCTGCAGCGCCCCAAAACGGGCGACCTGCGCGACCTGGTCGGGCGCCGCTTCGACGCCGGCGAAGTCGTCACGGTCAGTCCGGGCGACACCATGCTCACCGCTTTCAATCGCATGCGCTCCGCCGACCTGGCCCAGCTGCCCGTGATCGAACACGGCCGCCTGGTGGGCATCGTCGACGAATCGGACCTGCTGCTGCACGTGACGACCGAACCCTCGCGCTTCCAGACCACGGTGGCCAGCACCATGACGCGCGAGCTGCAAACGCTGGCGCCGTCCGCCAGCATGGCCCAGCTGCGCGAAATCCTGGACCGCGGCCTGACCGCCGTGATTGCCGATGGCGAGCGCTTCTACGGCCTGATCACCCGCTTCGACCTTCTCAACCACTTGCGCAGGACCTTATCGTGACTTCACCCGACAACAAACTCCACCTGTCCACCCGCGTCATCCACGGCGGCCAGTCGCCGGAGCCAGGCACCGGCGCCGTGATGCCGCCGATCTTCGCCACCTCGACCTTCGCCCAGCAAAGTCCGGGCGTGCACAAGGGGCTCGACTACGGCCGCTCGCACAACCCAACGCGCTGGGCGCTCGAGCGCTGCGTGGCCGACATCGAAAGCGGCAGCGGCGCCTTTGCCTTCGCCTCGGGCCTGGCGGCGATTTCGGCCGTGCTCGAACTGCTGCCCGCCGGCTCGCACATCGTGGCCGGCGACGACATGTACGGCGGCACCTACCGCCTGTTCGAGCGCGTGCGGCGCAAGAGCGCGGGCCACCACTTCACCTACGTGAACCTGGCCGATCCCGAAGCACTGGCAGCAAGCCTCACGCCTGAGACGCGCCTGGTCTGGGTCGAGACGCCGACCAATCCGATGCTCAAACTGGCCGACCTGGCGGCGATTGCCCAGCTGTGCCGCGCGCGCGGCATCATCACCGTCTGCGACAACACTTTCGCCAGCCCGATCAACCAGCGCCCGCTGGAACTGGGCATCGACATCGTCGTGCACTCGACCACGAAGTACATGAACGGCCATTCGGACGTGATCGGCGGCGTGGCGGTGGTCGGCAATGCGGCGCACCATGCGGAGTTGCGCGAGCAGCTCGGTTTTATTCAGAACGCGGTGGGGGCGATCCAGGGCCCCTTCGACAGCTTCCTGGTGCTGCGCGGGATCAAGACCCTGGCCCTGCGCGTGGAGCGCAGCAATGCCAATGCGCTGGCGCTGGCCGAATGGCTCGAGCGCGAGCCGAAGGTGAGCAAGG
The DNA here is from genome assembly GCF_059134155.1 of Massilia sp. FBCC-B171. Lineage (NCBI taxonomy): Bacteria > Pseudomonadati > Pseudomonadota > Betaproteobacteria > Burkholderiales > Oxalobacteraceae > Massilia > Massilia sp. FBCC-B171. The sequence continues at coordinate 3,782,847 of NZ_CP101443.1, forward strand.
TGTATTACCCGGGACTGGAAACACATCCCCAGCATGCGCTGGCGCGGCGCCAGATGAGCGGTTTCGGCGGCATCGTTTCGATCGAGCTGGCATCAGACTTGCCCGGTGCGCGGCGCTTCCTGGAAGCGTGCAAGGTCTTCACGCTGGCCGAAAGCCTGGGCGGTGTGGAAAGCCTGATCGAGCATCCGGCCCTGATGACGCATGCCACCATCCCCCAAGCCCAGCGCGCGGAACTGGGCATCAGCGACACCCTGATCCGGCTCTCGGTCGGGATCGAGCATGTGGAGGACCAGCGCGCGGATTTGCAGCGCGCGCTCGCCGCGGTCTGAGTCAGGTCATCTGCCTCAGGCCGGCGCCAGCAGGCGCGGCGCGGCGAGCGGCCGGCGCACCTGGAAGGTGCCGACCAGCCGCGACAGCGCCGCCGCCTGGCCGCGCATCGATTCGGCGGCCGCCGCCGCCTCTTCCACCATGGCCGCGTTCTGCTGGGTCGACAGGTCGATCTCGGCGATCGCGCGGCCGACCTTGCTCACGCCGTCGGCCTGCTGTTCGCTGGCGCCGTGGATCGCCTCCAGCAGCGTGGCCACTTCCCGCACCTTGCCCAGCACCACGCGCATGGTGTCGCCCGCGCCCTGCGCGATGCCGGTGCCGGCGTCGATCTCGCCGCTCGATTGTGCGATCAGCTGTTTGATTTCCTTCGCCGCCCCGGCGGAATGCTGGGCCAGGTTGCGCACTTCGGCCGCGACCACGGCAAAGCCGCGTCCTTCGGCGCCGGCCCGCGCCGCCTCGACGGCGGCGTTCAGGGCCAGGATATTCGTCTGGAAGGCGATGCTGTCGATCATGCCGGTGATGTCGACAATTTTGTCCGCCGAGGCCTTGATGGCTTCCATGCGCGCGACCAGCTGGGCCACGGCGGCGGCGCCCTCGCCCGCCACCGTCGATGCCGACCGGGCCAGCAGCTTGGCGTCGCGCGCGCTGTCGTTGTTGCTGGCGATGGCGCCGCTCAAGGCCTCCATGGCGAGCGTGGTCTGGCGCAGGGCGCCGGCCTGGCGTTCGGTGCGCTGCGACAGGTCCTGGTTGCCCGCCGCGATTTCGTTCGAGGCCGCGTCGATGCCGAGCGCGCCGCGCAAGACCTCGCTCACGGTCGCGGAAACGCCGCCGGTCATGCCGTTGAGCGCATCGAACAGGCGCCCGAGTTCGTCGAAGCGGCGGTGGCGGATGACCGGGCGCAGGTCGCCGCGTGCGACCGCTTCGGCCAGGCTGACCGCCTGCTGCAGCGGGCCGACGATGCTGTTCGTGAGCAGCCAGCCAAGGCCGGCGCCTCCCGCCAGCGCAGCCGCGCCCAGTGCGAGCAGCAACAGGCGGCTGAAGGCGGAGGCCGCGGCCGAGTCGTCGGCCAGGCTGTGCGCCTGGCGCGCCTGGTGCTGCAGCAGCGCTTCGAGGCTGGTGCTGTAGCGGGCGAAGGCGGGTTCCAGCGCGCGCGCCAGCAGTTCCTCGGCTTCCTGGGTGCGCCCCAGGTCCTTCGCGGCGAACACGGCTTTGGTCGCGTTCGCAAGCGCGGTCTTGTGTTCGTTCATGGCGCGCAGCAGCGCCTGTTCCGCGCTGGACGCGGGCAGCGCGCGCATCGCCGCTTCGATCGCGGCGGCCTGCTTCTCGCCGCCCTGCAGCTGTTCCTTGTAGAGGTCGGCCAGTTCCAGGCTGTCGCTGCGCGCAATCGACATGCTGCGCAGGCCGTTCAGGCGCGCCACGCCCAGCAGGTCGGAGGCGAGCTGCTGCTTGGCCAGCTTGTCCTGCACCAGGTCGCGCGTGATGGCGTCGGCCGCCTGCATGCGCCAGAGGGCGACGGCAGTGATCAGAACCATGAGGAGGGAGACGAGGAGGAAGGAGCCGAGGATCTTGGTGCCGGTCTGGAGTCTGGTGGAGAACATGCGCTTTGGCTTGGGTGGGAATTGCCCTAATGTAACTAGCGAATGTGACCACTGTATGAATGCCGGGCGCTGATCATCGTCACCCCACAAGAAAACGCGGACGAAAGAACAACACCCTACAAGTCTAGTAACTTATAGGGTGGAGGGTGACCATCTCATTAACCGCGCACCAGACGCGGTTTTTTGTGAGGGCAGAGCTTACTCGATCTCGACCGTCTCGGCCGGGGCCGGCGGCGGCAGTGCGTCCCCTTCCGGGAACTCGAGCGTGACTTCGTCCTTCTCGTTCAGGTCGACCGTGATGCGTCCACCGTTGACCAGGCGGCCGAACAGCAGCTCGTCGGCCAGGGCTTTGCGGATCATGTCCTGGATCAGGCGCGACATCGGACGTGCACCCATCTGCGGATCGAAGCCCTTCGCGCCGAGGAACTTGCGCAGCTTCTCCGTGAAGATGGCTTCCACCTTCTTCTCGTGCAGCTGCTCTTCCAGCTGCATCAGGAACTTGTCCACGACGCGCAGGATGATTTCCTCGTCCAGCGCGCGGAAGCTGATGGTCGCGTCCAGGCGGTTGCGGAACTCCGGCGTGAACATGCGCTTGATGTCGGCCATCTCGTCGCCTGCCGCCTTGTTGTCGACGAAGCCCACCGAACGCTTGGTCAGGCTTTCGGCGCCCGCGTTCGTGGTCATGACGATGATCACGTTGCGGAAATCGGCCTTGCGCCCGTTGTTGTCGGTCAGCGTGCCGTGGTCCATCACCTGCAGCAGGATGTTGAAAATGTCCGGGTGGGCCTTTTCAATCTCGTCCAGCAGCAGCACCGCATGCGGCTTCTTGGTAATGGCCTCGGTCAGCAAACCGCCCTGGTCGAAACCGACATAGCCCGGCGGCGCACCGATCAGGCGCGACACGGCGTGACGCTCCATGTACTCCGACATGTCGAAGCGAATCAGCTCGATGCCGAGGATGAAGGCCAACTGCTTGGCCACCTCGGTCTTGCCGACACCGGTCGGACCGGAGAACAGGAAGGAGCCGATCGGCTTGTCCTGCTTGCCCAGGCCCGCGCGCGCCATCTTGATGGCGGACGCCAGCGCATCGATCGCAGGATCCTGGCCGAAGACGACGTTGCGCAGGTCGCGGTCGATCGTCTGCAGCTTGCTGCGGTCGTCCTGGTTGACCGTTTGCGGTGGAATGCGCGCGATCTTGGCGATGATTTCCTCGATCTCGGCCTTGCCGATGGTCTTCTTCTGCTTCGACTTCGGCAGGATGCGCTGGGCTGCACCGGCTTCGTCGATGACGTCGATCGCCTTGTCAGGCAAGTGACGGTCATTGATGAAGCGTGCCGCCAGCTCGGCCGCCGTGGAGAGCGCCGACGACGAATACTTCACGCCGTGGTGCTCTTCGAAGCGCGACTTCAGGCCGCGCAGGATCTGCACGGTCTGCTCGACCGTCGGCTCGTTGACGTCCACTTTCTGGAAGCGGCGCGACAGTGCATGGTCTTTCTCGAACACGCCGCGGAATTCCGTGAACGTGGTCGCGCCGATGCATTTCAGCTGGCCGTTGGCGAGCGCAGGCTTCAACAAATTCGATGCGTCGAGCGTGCCGCCCGAGGCCGAGCCGGCGCCGATGATCGTGTGGATCTCGTCGATGAACAGGATGCCGTTCGGCGTGTCCTTCAATTGCTTGAGGACGGCCTTCAGGCGCTGCTCGAAGTCGCCGCGGTATTTGGTACCGGCCAGAAGCGCACCCATGTCGAGCGAGAACACGACCGCGTTCTGCAGGATCTCGGGCACTTCTTCCTGGACGATGCGCCACGCCAGGCCCTCGGCAATTGCCGTCTTGCCCACGCCAGCCTCGCCGACCAGCAGCGGGTTGTTCTTGCGGCGGCGGCACAGGATCTGGATCACGCGGTCGACTTCTTCCTCGCGTCCGATCAGCGGATCGATCTTGCCGTCGGCGGCAGCCTTGTTCAGGTTCTGCGTGAACTGGTCGAGCGGGCTTTCTTTCGTTGCCCCTTCGACCTGCGCTTCTTCCACGCCTTCCGACGCCTTCTGGCTGTCGATCTGCTGGTCCTTGCGCACGCCATGCGAGATGAAGTTGACCACATCGAGACGCGTTACGCCCTGCTGGTGCAGGTAGTAGACGGCGTGCGAGTCTTTCTCGCCGAAGATCGCGACGAGCACATTCGCGCCCGTGACTTCCTTCTTGCCGTTCGAGGCCGACTGGACGTGCATGATCGCGCGCTGGATCACGCGCTGGAATCCGAGCGTCGGCTGGGTGTCCACCTCGCCCGTGCCGGGCACGGTCGGGGTGTTGTCACCAATAAAATTGGTCAGGGTCTTGCGCAGGTCATCGATATTGACCGCGCATGCACGCAGGACTTCCGCGGCCGAGGGATTGTCGAGGAGCGCAAGCAGCAGGTGCTCCACGGTAATGAACTCGTGCCGTGCCTGTCGAGCTTCGACAAAGGCCATGTGTAGGGATACTTCAAGTTCCTGCGCAATCATACTTCCTCCATCACGCACTGCAGGGGATGGCCCGCCTTGCGCGCATGCGTTAAGACAAACTCCACTTTGGTACACGCTATATCTTTGGAAAACACGCCGCACACTCCTTTACCATGACGGTGTACGGAAAGCATGATCTGCGTCGCCGTCTCGCGATCCTTGTTGAAGTACTCCTGAATGATTGCCACCACAAATTCCATGGGTGTGTAGTCATCATTCAGCAACGCCACCTGATACAGGGGCGGTGGTTTTACGACTTGCCGCTCCAGCAGCTGTTCGGTATCTTGCTTGGTTGCCATGGGCGTATTCTAAAGCGTTCAAGGATGCTGCAAAGCGGAAATATCAGACACTGAGACCAGCTCACTTCGATTCGCCTTCATCTTACTTGTTTTCCGTTGATAGCGCAGATGGCGTTCCGTTTGCCGAAATCAAGGGGGTCTGTAGAGCGTCTATGCAATACGTATGAAAAAATTAACAACAGTCGCATCAAAGGGCTTGACTTCAAAACTTAGTGCATCAACAATGGTTACATTGACATGGTCCCCGGAACGTGTTGATAAGAAGTGAGCAGGCTGAGGAGGGGGCAAGAAGCTTCTTGCTTTTATGGCTCGTGTGATTTGTTTATATTTGAAAGTTCTTTTATGGCAACTGGTACTGTTAAGTGGTTCAATGATTCCAAAGGCTTTGGCTTCATCACTCCAGATGACGGCGGCGAGGATCTGTTCGCGCATTTCTCCGCAATCAACATGAACGGTTTTAAGACCCTCAAAGAAGGTCAGAAAGTCCAATTCGAAGTCACGCAAGGCCCTAAAGGCAAGCAAGCTTCCAACATCCAGGGCATGTAATTCCGCCCACGGAAGCGAGAAACCCCGCTCCAAGCGGGGTTTTTTTTCGCCCATGCACACTGAATAATACCCTGCCCCGCCAGGTATAAAAAAAGGTTCATCACGGATTTCCGGGAAACGCGGCTTTGATCTTGAGGAAGAAGAAGTCGCTATCCCGGTAGCCGTAGGCCATCCGTTTCATTACTTTGATACGGTTGTTGATGCCTTCGAGCTGGCCGGTATGCATCGGCCAGCGCAGCCGTGCTGCGATGCCTCGCCAGTAAGGCTTGAGCTTTGCTGCAAACTTTCTGAGCGGTTCGATTCCGCTGTCGCGCGCCATCTTGAGCCAGTTGCGCCAGGCGAGAAGCCACCGCCAGCCGCCCGATGTCTGCCAGAGTTCCTTGAGTGCTGTCTTCATCACGTACACCGTCATTAAGGCCTGGTTGGCGGCAAGCAGCTCGTCCAGATTAGCCTGCTGGGCTGGCGGGACGTTTTCCCGGTTGCGCAGCAAAAGCCAACGAGAGCGCTTGACGACTTTGCGCTGAGGGCGGTCGTCGCGCAGGCGGTTTGCCTCGTCGACCCGTACCCGGTCGATCACCTCACGGCCGTACTTGGCAATGACGTGAACGGTGTTTGTCAACGTAGTTGTCGCGTCATCTCACGCAACCTGCTTTGATTCTTCTGGCCGAATCCGTTCCGGATTCAACCAGACATGATCGTCCAGATTCCAGTTTCTGACACCCCGCGACCAGCGCTGCGGATGGCGGCTTCTGGCCTGTCGATACACTTGTTCGCGATGTTCCAGGATCGCTCCGGCTTGACCACCGTGGCGCTGTGCCGGCGTCACGAATTTCAGGCCGCTGTGCTTATGATCCTGGTTGTACCAGCGCACGAATTTCTGCGTCCATGCGCGTGCGTCCTCCAGCGTCTGGAACGGCTTACTTGGGTAATCCGGGCGATATTTGCAGGTTCTGAACAGCGACTCGGCGAACGCATTGTCGTTACTCACGCGGGGCCTGCTGAACGACGGTGCAACGCCTAACTGTTCCAACGTGGCCAGCATTGTCGAACCCTTCATTGCGCTGCCGTTGTCCGAGTGCAGAACCAGCGGCCGGCCCGCCAGGCCTTCGGCCAAGCTGGCCCGGCGCATCAGCCGCGCTGCCGACTCTGCCGATTCCGCCTCATGGACTTCGTGACCGACGATTTTCCGGCTGTAGATGTCGAGCACCATGTACCAGTAGTGGTACTTGCCCTTGATCGCGGCCGGCAGCCACGTGATATCCCAACTCCAAACCTGGTTTGGCGCCACGGCGCAATGGCTTGTGAGCACGCGAGCACTTGGCTTCTTTGCCTTGCCGCGATGCTGCTGCTGCGAAGCCGCCTTCAACACGCGGTAGAAACTCGATTCCGATGCCATATAAACGCCGCGATCGGCCAGCGTCGGTACGATCTGGCTTGGCGGCAGGCTGGCGAACTCCTCGCTGTTGGCGACAGCGAGAATCTCGGCCCGTTCGTCCTCACTGAGCTTGTGGGCAGGCTCTGGCCGCGCACTCGTCGGGCGGCTGTCGGCAGCTACAGCAGCGTCGCCGTCGCGCACCCACCGCTGAAACGTACGCAGGGTAATGCCGAGCTCCTGGCAAGCCGGTGACAACCGACTACCTGCTGCCTCTGCTTCGCGGATCAACGCAACACACGACAGGCGATCTGGGACGCTGATCAGTCTTCCTCTTTGTCCCCCCAGATCGCCTGGGCTTTTTTTCGCAGGATCAGCAGCGCTGCCGCCTCGGCCAAGGCCTTCTCCTTGCGCTGCAAGTCCCTCTCCAGCTGCTTGATGCGTTTCTTGTCTTCCTTCGATTGCGTCTGCTGACCGCGCACCTGCTGCGCCACGTTCACGTTAGCCGCCATGCACGCAGCCCGCCACGTGGCGATCTGCTCTGCGAAAAGCCCCTTGCGGCGGCAATACTCCGACAGCTCGCTTTCGTTCAGCGCTGCTGTTTCGAGCACCACCGCGAACTTGTCCTCCGAAGTCCATTCCTCAGCATTTTTCTCACTACCTGGCACCGGCGTTCCTTGATTACGAAGTTGACGGCGCCAAGTATAAAGCGTCTGCTCGGTGATCCCACTCTCACGGGCCAGTTCCGACACCACCCGGTTCTGGGGCGGCATCATCTGCCGTAGTAACGCTTCTTTTCGTTCTGCTGAATACTGCTTCACACGCTCTCTCTTGCCCGTCCCCGGTATGGCTTTACTTCATCAAGTGACGCGACAACTATTCTGACACCGGGGGTGAAACAGATCGTAGACCACGCGCGCCTTCGGGCATTGCTGCTGTACTTCCAGGTCAAAAGCGGTATTCATGTCCATTGCGACGGCTTCGATGTTGGCGCAGCGGTCGGGGCCGAGCCATTCGAAGAACGGACGGATGGCCTCGCGGCTGCGGCCCTCGCCGACCCACAGTACCCGCCGGCTGTCCGCATCGAGCACGACAGTGGCGTAACGATGCCCCTTGAACAGCGCGAATTCATCCATGACAAGCCGCGTTGGCTGCGCTGCGGGCAAAGCAGCCAGTTCACGTTCGAGCTTGGCAAGCTCGATAGTGCGCACCGTCTCCCAGTGCAGCTGCGCCAGTTTGCACACGTGGGCAACTGGAAGCTTCTCGCACCACAAGCCGACAAACTCGGCCAGGGAGCGGGTCACCCGGGCATGGCGATCGAGCCACGCCACGCGCTCGACCCTGGTGCCGCATGTGCTGCATTTCAGACGACGCAGTGGCACCCGCAGCCGTACCGGCTTACCCTGCATCGGCAGCTCTCGGATGATGCGCGTCGCGCCATCGTGCACCTGGTAGCAATGCACGCCGCACCCGCCACAGACCATCGCTGCGCTCGCATCCCGCCGCAGCGTAATCCACACGACATCGTCCTTCACATCCAATTTGGTAGCGGTAAAGCCTTCCCAGAACGGGAGGCTGAGACTATGATCTGGCATGAGAGCGGTAGGTTGAGTTGGTTGGGTTTGGTCGCACAAACACAATAACTCTTCCTTACCGCTCTCTTGCGTTTACAACACGGTCATCCCGGAAATCCGTGATGAACCAAAAAAAAGCCCGCCTTTAAAAGACGGGCCGATCATGCATTGCGACTGTTTATTGCATCTGCTCGATCATGACCTCGCCGAACCCCGAGCACGACACCTGGGTCGCGCCTTCCATCAGGCGCGCGAAGTCATACGTGACGCGCTTCGAGGTAATCGCCTTTTCCATCGACGAGATGATGAGGTCGGCGGCCTCGAACCAGCCCATGTGGCGCAGCATCATCTCGGCCGACAGGATGAGCGAGCCCGGGTTGACGTAATCCTTGCCGGCGTACTTGGGCGCGGTGCCGTGGGTGGCTTCGAACATGGCGACCGAATCGGACATGTTCGCGCCCGGCGCGATGCCGATGCCGCCGACCTGGGCCGCCAGGGCGTCCGAGATATAGTCGCCATTCAGGTTCAGGGTCGCAATCACGCTGTATTCCGCCGGGCGCAGCAGGATCTGCTGCAGGAAAGCGTCGGCGATCGAATCCTTGATGGTGATATCGCGCCCGGTACGCGGATTCTTGAATTTGCACCATGGGCCGCCGTCGATCAGTTCGGCGCCGAATTCTTTTTGCGCCAGTGCGTAGGCCCAATCGCGGAAACCGCCTTCCGTGTATTTCATGATATTGCCCTTGTGGACAATCGTCACCGAAGGCTTGTCATGATCGATCGCGTACTGGATCGCCTTGCGCACCAGGCGCTCGGTACCCTCGCGCGAAACCGGCTTGATGCCGATGCCCGAGCTTTCCGGGAAACGGATCTTCTTGACGCCCATTTCCTTGGTGAGGAAATCGATGACCTTCTTGACGCCTTCGGAACCGGCCTCCCATTCGATGCCGGCATAAATGTCTTCCGAGTTTTCGCGGAAGATCACCATGTCGGTCTTTTCGGGTTGCTTAAGCGGCGACGGCACGCCGGCGAAATAGCGCACCGGGCGCAGGCAGACGTAGAGGTCGAGTTCCTGGCGCAGCGCGACGTTGAGCGAGCGGATGCCGCCGCCGACCGGCGTGGTCAGCGGACCCTTGATCGAGACCACGTAATCCCTGACCACGTCCAGCGTCTCCGGCGGCAGCCAGACGTCCGGGCCGTAGATGCTGGTCGACTTCTCGCCGGCAAAGATTTCCATCCAGCTGATCTTGCGCTCGCCGCCGTAGGCCTTGGCCACGGCCGCGTCGACCACCTTGAGCATCACCGGGGTAATGTCCGCGCCGGTGCCGTCGCCTTCGATGTAGGGGATGACCGGGTTCATCGGCACGCTGAGCGAGAAGTCGGGATTGACGGTGATCTTCTGGCCGTCGGCGGGTACGTTAATATGTTGGTACATCGTGTTCTCCCAGGTGGACGCGGCGAACTGCGGCAAGTTCCGCTAGTCCTCTATAAGACATAAAATGGCGACTTGCATTATGCACCACTATTTTGCCAGATGCCACGCCGCGGCGGCCAGCGTTTCAGCCGCCCTTCCCGCTTTTGCCCCAAACATAATTCATGCCGCTTATTCTCTTCAATAAACCCTTCCAGGTGCTGTGCCAGTTTTCGCCGCAGGAAGGCCGCGAGTCCCTTGCCGACTACCTCACCATTCCCGGCATCTACCCGGCCGGCCGGCTCGACGCCGACAGCGAGGGCCTGATGCTGCTGACCGACGATGGCCCCCTGCAGCACAAGATCGCCCATCCCGACCACAAGGAAGCGAAGACCTACCTGGTGCAGGTCGATGGCGTGCCGGATGCGGATGCCCTGGCGCGCCTGCAGGCGCCGATCGACCTGGGCGACTTCGTGACGAAACCGTGCCGCGCGGTGCGCATCGCCGAACCGGACTGGCTGTGGCCGCGCAACCCGCCGATCCGCGCGCGCCAGGACAAGCCGACGAGCTGGATCGCGATCACGCTGGAAGAAGGCAAGAACCGGCAGGTGCGGCACATGACGGCGGCCGTCGGGCTGCCGACGCTGCGGCTGGTGCGCAGCAGTATCGGGCCGTTCAGTTTGCAGACGCATCCCCTGATGCCGGGGGAGTTTGTTGAGGTGCCGGTCGCGGCACTGCGTTCGAATCCCGCTAAACGTTGAGATATACCCGTAGGGTGGGCGGGTCCCCCGCCCACGCGTTCAGCTAGCGGATGAATACCCGCGACGGCAGCGCGAACGTGCGTTGAACGCGTGGGCCTCGGCGGCCCCGCGGTCACCCGCCCACCCTACGTCCCAAGTTCAGACGTTTCGATCAGACGTAAAAAAACCCGCCGCCCCTTTCAGGACGGCGGGTTTTTCACTGTCAGCCCAAAGGCTTACTTGCCCAGCGATTCAAGCGCAGCATTGAAGGTCGCGCTCGGGCGCATGATCGCCTTCACCTTCGCTTCATCGGCCTTGTAGTAGCCGCCGATGTCAGCCGGCTTACCCTGCACTGCCAGCATCTCGGCAACGATCTTCTGCTCGTTCTCAGCCAGGTTCTTGGCCAGCGGCGCGAAGTAAGCGGCCAGTTCGGCATCTTCCTTCTGCGCGGCCAGTTCCTGGGCCCAGAACAGCGACAGGTAGAACTGGCTGCCGCGGTTGTCGAGCTCGCCGGTCTTCGGCGAAGGCGACTTGCGGTTGTCCAGCAGCTTGCCGGTTGCGGCATCTAACGTCTGCGCCAGGACCTTGGCCTTGGTGCTGCCGGTCTTGATGCCGAGGTCTTCCAGCGACACGGCCAGGGCCAGGAACTCGCCCAGCGAATCCCAGCGCAGGTGGTTTTCTTCGGTCAGCTGCTGCACGTGCTTCGGAGCCGAGCCGCCGGCGCCGGTTTCATACATGCCGCCGCCGGCCATCAGCGGGACGATCGACAGCATCTTGGCGCTGGTGCCCAGTTCCAGGATCGGGAACAGGTCGGTCAGGTAGTCGCGCAGGATGTTGCCGGTCACCGAGATGGTGTCCAGGCCGCGGCTGACGCGTTCCAGCGTGTAGCGCATCGCGCGCACCTGCGACATGATCTGGATGTCCAGGCCGGTGGTGTCGTGATCCTTCAGGTAGATGCGCACCTTCTTGATCAGTTCGTTCTCGTGCGGACGGTACGGGTCGAGCCAGAACACGGCCGGCATGCCCGAGTTGCGCGCGCGCGTCACGGCCAGCTTGACCCAGTCGCGGATCGGCGCGTCCTTGACCTGGCACATGCGCCAGATATCGCCCTGCTCGACGTTCTGCGACAGCAGCACTTCGCCGGTGGCGACATCGGTGATGTTGGCGACGCCGGCTTCGGCCATCTCGAAGGTCTTGTCGTGCGAGCCGTATTCTTCGGCCTGCTGGGCCATCAAGCCTACGTTCGGGACCGTGCCCATGGTCTTCGGATCGAAGGCGCCATGCCATTTGCAGAAGTTGATGATCTCCTGGTAGATGCGGGCAAAGGTCGATTCCGGGATGACGGCCTTGACTTCCTTGAGCTTGCCGTTGGCGTCGTACATCTTGCCGCCGGCGCGGATCATGGCAGGCATCGAAGCGTCGACGATGACGTCGTTCGGCGAATGGAAATTGGTGATGCCCTTGGTCGAGTCGACCATGGCCAGCGCCGGACGGTGTTCCTGGCAGGCGTGCAGGTCGCGCTCGATTTCTTCGCGCTGCGAGGCAGGCAGGTTGGCGATCTTGTTGTACAGGTCGGCCATGCCGTTGTTGACGTTGACGCCGAGGCTGTCGAACAGGGCGCCGTGCTTTTCAAACGCTTCCTTGTAGAACATGCGCACGCAGTGGCCGAAGACGATCGGGTGCGAGACCTTCATCATCGTCGCCTTGACGTGCAGCGAGAACAGCACGCCGGTTTCTTTCGCATCCATGATCTGCTGCTCGTAGAACGCAAGCAGGGCCTTGCGGCTCATGAACATCGAATCGATGATCTCGCCGTCCTGCAGCTTCACGCTTGGCTTGAGCACGATGGTCTGGCCGCTCTTGGTGATCAGTTCCATCTTGACCTCGCGCGCGCCCTGCACCGTCAGCGATTTTTCGCCGTGGTAGAAGTCGCCGTGGGTCATGTGCGAGACGTGGGTGCGCGAGGCGGGCGACCATGGCGACATCGAGTGCGGGTTCTTGCGTGCGTACTCTTTGACGGCGCGCGGTGCGCGGCGGTCCGAGTTACCTTCGCGCAGGACCGGGTTCACGGCCGAACCGATGCACTTGTTGTAGCGTGCCTTGATCGCTTTTTCTTCGTCGGTCTTGGCGTCGGCCGGGTAGTCAGGCAGGTTATAGCCCTTCTCCTGCAGTTCCTTGATCGCGGCGGTCAGCTGGCCAACCGAGGCGCTGATGTTCGGCAGCTTGATGATGTTCGCATCCGGCTCGAGCGTCTTCTTGCCCAGTTCGGCCAGGGCGTCCGGCACGCGCTGCTCAGGCGTCAGGTTCTCCGGGAAGGCGGCCAGGATACGGGCTGCGACTGAAATGTCGCTCGACACGACGTCGATGCCGGCGGCCTTGGTGAAGGTGCTGACGACAGGCAGGAAGGCGTGGGTTGCCAGCAGCGGCGCCTCGTCGGTCAGGGTGTAGATGATGGTCGGATTACTGCTCATGAGCTTTTTCCTCGGTTCTCGCGAAAGGTTCGCGATCTATGAATCTTGATAAGTAACGCTGGTCGTCCCGAAGACCTCTACAGCGGCCAAGTCTTCTATAAGACATAAGACGAGCGTTTCACATTATGCACCAGTATTTTACTAGGCGCTACAGCTTTAGCAAGCACCGGGGCAAGGAAATCGCATTCCGGAACCGGATAAAAAACACTCCGAAAGCGGAAAAACCCGCCGGGCATGCACCGGGCGGGTTCTTCTTCCACTGTACTGCCAGCGCGGCCGAGGCCGCGCGCCAACCGGCTATTAGGCCGACAGGGCTTTCAGGGCAGCAGCCAGGCGGCTCTTGTGGCGAGCGGCCTTGTTCTTGTGGATGATCTTCTTGTCAGCGATGCTGTCGATGGTCGAGACCGACGACTGGAAGATGCTGGTTGCTGCAGCTTTGTCGCCTGCCTGGATGGCTTTGCGGACGGCCTTGATGGCGGTGCGCAGGGTCGAACGCTGCGAGCTGTTGTGTGCGTTTTGCTTAACTGCTTGACGAGCGCGTTTGCGCGCTTGTGCGGTATTTGCCATGGAATTTCCTAAATCGGGGTCAAGTTGCGTTTGCAAACATTAGCGAGTCAAACTGGCCCATTCCAGTGCCTGCCAAAACATTGTGTCTGCCAACAGAATTCAGTACAGCCCACGATTATAGCGAAGGAATCCACTACCGGCAATTCATTCTTGCTATTTGGCGCCACAGATGCCGCGCAGGGGGTGTTGCCCAGCTATAATCTCGCCCCATGAATCTGCTCAAGACCCTCGCTGCCATTTCCAGCATGACCATGGTGTCGCGCGTGACCGGACTGTTGCGCGAAAGCCTGTTCGCCACCGCCTTCGGCGCCTCGAACTTCACCGACGCCTTCAACATCGCCTTCCGCCTGCCGAACCTGCTGCGCCGCCTGTTTGCCGAAGGCGCCTTCTCGCAGGCCTTCGTGCCGATCATTACCGAATACAAGACCAAGCACGGCCAGGAAGCCACCAAGACCCTGGTCGACCATGTGGCCACCGTGCTGATCTGGGCAACCCTCCTGGTCAGCATCGCCGGCATCGTGGCCGCGCCCGTCCTCATCTACTGGATCGGCGGCGGGCTGCAGCGCGAACCGGCCGCCTTCGACGCCGCCGTCGTCATGACGCGCATGATGTTCCCCTACATCGCCTGCATGGCCTTCGTCGCGCTGGCCAGCGGCGTGCTCAACACCTGGCGCCAGTTCAAGATTCCGGCGATTACGCCGGTGCTGCTCAATCTGTCCTTCATCTTCGCCGCCCTGGTGCTGGCCGATTATTTCGAGCAGCCGATCTATGCCATGGCCGTGGGCGTGTGCATCGGCGGCGTGCTGCAGGTCGCGCTGCAGATCCCTTCCCTGTTAAAGATCGGCATGCTGCCGCGCCTCTCGGTCAATCCGCTGGTCGGCCTGCGCGACGCCGGCGTGCACCGCATGCTGGGCAAGATGGGGCCGGCCGTGTTCGCCGTGGCCGCGGCCCAGATCAGCCTCCTGATCAATACCACCATCGCCGCCTCGCTGGCGGCGGGCGCCGTCTCGGCCCTGCAGTATGCGGACCGGCTGATGGAGCTGCCGACCGCCCTGCTCGGCGTGGCGCTGGGGACGATCCTGTTGCCGGGCCTGGCGAAAGCCAATACCGAAGGCGACACGCTTGAGTACTCCTCGCTGCTCGACTGGGGCCTGCGCCTGACCTTCCTGCTGTCCATTCCGGCCGCGGTGGGCCTGGCGACCCTGGCCGAGCCGATGATCGCCACCCTGTTCCACTACGGCGCCTTCGACAACCAGGACGTGGCCGCCTCCTCGCTGCCCCTGATGGCCTATAGCGCGGGCCTGCTCGGCTTCATCCTGGTCAAGACGCTGGCGCCGGCCTTCTTCGCGCGCCAGGACGTGAAGACGCCGGTGCGCATCGCTGTCGGCGTGCTGGTGGTGACCCAGCTCCTGAACCTGGTCTTCGTGCCGACGCTGGGCGTGGCGGGCCTGGCGCTGTCGATCGGCGTGGGCGCCTGCATCAACGCGGCCCTGCTGTACGCGGGCCTGCGCAAGCGCCGGATCTACGTGCCGCAGCCGGGCTGGGGCAGCTTCTTCTTCAAGCTGATGGTGGCCGTGACGGTAATGGGCGCGGTCGCCTGGTTCGCCCAGGCCCAGTTCAACTGGATCGCCATGCGCGCCCAGCCCTTCCTGCGCGCCGGCGCCCTGCTCGCCATCATCACGGCCTGCGGCATCAGTTATTTCGCCGTGCTCGGGATGCTGGGCTTCCGCCCGCGCGACTTCAAGCGCCGCTCCAAGTAATCAAGAACCCGACACCGTCTGCCCGGCCGGCGGCGTTTCGGGTTCGGCCGGCGCCTGTTCCGGTTCGGGCTCGGGCTCGGGTTCGGGTTCGTTCGCTGGCGCCTCCGGCGGCGGCGGGTCCGCAGGCGCCGCCGGAGGCAAGGCAGGCATCTCCAGCGGTGGCGGCTTGATCCCCACCGGCGCCCCTGCCGGCACCACGCCAACTCCCGCCGTGAACTTCCACTCCGACAGATGCTCCTTGTTCTCGAAGCCGGCAAAGCGCGCGTCGAAATTCGCCAGCTTCAGCGGCTGCGCCTGCGACAGGCTGTAGACCGCCAGCACCCCCAGCTTGTCGCCCTGGTACTGCACGCCCCACTCGGTCGATCCGGTGATCGGGTCGACGAAAATCTTGCGCAAGTGGCGCCGGGTGCCGGGAAAGCGCGGGTCCCTCAATAAATCCTGCAGCGTCGGCGGCACCGGCGCAAAGCCCTGCGGCGTGGCCGCGGCATAGCTGCGCAGCGCTTCGCCGAAGGCGGCGCCGATGTCCAGCAGCTCCTGCTCGGCCTGGGCGCGCCGGAGCAGGCCATCGACCTTCAGCGTCGCCGCCCCCACCAGGCCCAGGATCGCGACGAAGACCACCAGCCCGACATAGGTGAAGCCGGCCTGGCGTGACAAGCGGCGCGCTACCATTGCGCGTAAGGCCGGCCGCGGCGGTCGTTCCCCGGCGCGCCGCTATGGATGTCGTAGACCGCGCCCGGCGCCTGGCCCTCCTCGGGCGGGGCTATGATCCAGCCGCTGTCGGATTCGAGGATCGGGTCGACCGGCAGGCGCGCCAGGTATTTTTTCTCGACCAGCTCCTCGAGCGAATCGGGATAGCGTCCGGTGTCGGCATGGTACTGGTCGATCACGGCGCGCACGCTGCGCAGGTTGTCCTGCAGGATGGTCTCCTTGGCGCTGTCCACGCTCGGGAAGAAGCGCGGCACGGCCAGCGTCAGCAGCAGGGCCACGATGGCCAGCACCACCAGCAATTCGATCAGGGTGAAGCCGCGTCTGAGCTTGCGCATGCTTACCACCGCCCGTAGGGAATGCCGTTCAGGCCAATGCGGCCGGACGCCGAAAACACGTCGTACACGTCGTCGCCCTCCTTCGGCTCATTGGCCTCGCTGGCGTAGCTGCGCTTGCCCCAGGTCGCGCCGTCTTCCAGTTCGGGGTCGGGCTGGAAAGGGTCGCGCGGCAGGCGGCGCAGGAAGTAGATCTTCGCGCCTTTCGGGCTGCGCAGGTCGCGCACGCCCTCGACCAGCAATTCCAGCGTGGCCGGGTAGCCGGTCGCGCCGGCGGTTTTTGCGATGCGGCCTTCGTCGGCGGTGCGTTTATAGGCGTCGATGGCCTGGCGCATCTCGCGCAGCGACTGGCGCAGCACTTGCTCGTTGCGGCGCTGGACCACGGTCTGGCCGACCGGGATCACCAGGGTGGCCAGCAAGGCGAGGATGGCCAGCGTGACCAGCAATTCGATCAGCGTGAAGCCGCGCCGATGCGATCGTGCGTTGAACGCGGCCAGGCTCATTGGACGGGTGTGGTGACCGGTTGGGGAACGGGCGTGACCTGCACGCCGGGCGGCACCGTGTACGGCGCCGGCGGCATGCTCGTCGGCAGCGAGAGCGGCATGCCGCTGACCGGCGCAGGCGGGGGCGCGGCAGCCGGCGCCACCGGCACGGCGACGGGCGGCGGCACAGGCCGCGCACCCGGCTGCACCGTCGGCAGGCGCACGGCGGTATCCGGACGGCGGCGGAAGCTCGCTTCGGTCCCGGCTGAAAACTCCGATGCGCCGGCCGCCGGACGCTGGACCGTGCGCACCAGGTGCGGCGTGATCGAGAGGACGATCTCGGTCTTGTCGTTGGCATCGCGCGTGCTGCCGAACAGGCGGCCCAGGATCGGCAGGCTGCCCACGCCCGGCACCTTGCTGCCGCTGCTGCGCTCTTCGCTGTTGATCAGGCCAGCGAGCACCTGGTTCTCGCCATCCTTCAACTGCAGCATGGTCGCCGCCGAGCGGGTGCCGATGCGGTAGGCGACCGAGCCGTTGTCGGTCTGCACCGTGTCGACCAGGTTGCTGACCTCGAGCGAGATGCGGATGCCGACTTCGTTGTTCAGGTAAATGGTCGGTTCGACGTTCAGGGTCAGGCCGACGTCGACATAGGTGATCGACTGCGAAAAGAAGTTGCCAGTCGCGCCAGGCGACACATTGGTCGTGATGTTCGGCACCTTGTCGCCGATGACGACCTTGGCTTTTTCCTTGTTGCGCACGCGGATGCGCGGATTGGCCAGGGTGTTCGAGTCGGAATCGGTCTTGTTGGCGTTGACGGTCGCGCGCAGGCCGGAGACGCCCACCAGGGAACTGTTCAGGCCACGCAGCTCGTCGATCGAGATCGGCGTGCCGCTGGTCCCGATCAGCGGCACAATGCCGAGGCTCTGCGGCCAGGCCACGCCCAGGTCCATGATGCGCGAACGCTTGATCTCGAGGACTTCGACGTCCAGCATGACCTCGGATTCGGCCACGTCCTGCAGCGCGACGAGCTGGGTTGCGAGCTTGATCGCCTCGGGGCTGTCGCGCAGGATCACGAGGTTGAGCTTTTCGTCGACAACGACGTCGCGCGATTTCAGGATGGTCTTGAAGGTGTTCGCGATGCTCTTGGCGTCGGCGTTCGCCAGGTAAAAGGTCTTGACCGTCAGCTCCTGGTATTCCTTGAGCTTGGCGGGGTTGTTCGGGTAGACCAGGATCGTGTTGCCGTCCATGACCTGGCGCTCGAGCTGGTTCGTCACCAGCAGGAAGTGCACGGCGGCGTCCACCGTGCTGTTTTTCAGGAAGATCGAGGTGCGCGCATCGGAGCGCACGTCCTTGTCGAAGATGAAGTTCAGTCCCGAGTGGCGCGCGATGATCTCGAAGATCTGGCGCAGCGGCGCTTCGCGGAACTCCAGGCTGATGGGCTTGCGAAAAGCCGCGGCCAGCGCGGTGTCGGCGGCCGGCGTTGCCGCCTTCTCGTCGAGCTCCACCAGCAGCAGGCGCGCCGCTTCATGACCCGGCCGCTCGGTGAGGATGGTGGCCAGCTTCTGGCGCGCAGCGTCGGTATCCTTCTTCTCGAGGTCGAGGCGCGCCGCATCGAACAGGGCCGCGTGGCGGCGGTCGGCCTCGAGCTGGCGCAGGCCGGCGCGTCCGCGTTCGTTGGCCGGATCGATCTCGAGCACCTTCAGCCAGGCGGCGCGCGCGGCATCAAGGCGCCCGGCCGCCAGCTCGCGCTCGGCCTGCTCGAGCAGGCGCGTGGCGCTGGCATCGCGTGCGCGCAGCAGGGCCACGCGGTACACCGCATTGCCCGGATCTGCGGCCACCGCTTCGCGGTATTTCGCCAGGCCCTCACTGACCTGTTCCTGCGCGACCAGCGCATTGCCTTCCTGGTAGGCGCGCTGCGCCGTGCAACCGGCCAGCAGCGCGCTAGCTGCGAGCGCGCCGGCGAGGGCAACCATCCGTGACAGAACCATTACTCGAATACTCCAATGTTGAGCTGCTGGACCTGGTTCAGCGGCAGGTAAGTCAGGGTCATGAGGGGCGGCGCGATGCGCTCGACGCGCCAGGCGCCGTCGAGCACCACGCCGTCCGTCGCGAGATGGGTACGGTTGCCGCTGGCCAGGAACACCTGCCACTTGCCGTCTTCGAGCGATTTACCAAGCACGGTAAACGGCAGCGGCGGCGCAACGGGCGGCGGCGGCGGCGCCGGTTTCGGGGGCGGCGGCGGTGGCGGGGTCCAGTCCTGGCGGCCGAAGAGCGCATCGGCGCCAGCCGCGTCGCCCTCGCCGATCAGGGTCCCACGCGGCACCAGGCGCGCGATCACGGGCATGGCTTTTGCGGGCGCCGTCGCCGCACGTACGCTGCGTACCGGCGCGGCTTGCGGACGCTCGACCGCTTCGGCCAACTCGCCTTCGGGACTGCGGTCGCCGAAGGCCAGCAGGCCTGCTGCCAGCACGAGCGCGGCGCCCATCGCCATGTGACGCGGCTTCATCGCGGCGCTCCCGGAGCGTCCAGCAGATACAGGGTGAAACGCAGGCGCGCTTCGACATTGGGCTCGCCGATGCTGTCGCGCTTGAAGCTGATGTCGTCCAGCGCCGCGTAGGGAATCGCGCGCAGCGCCAGCAGCGAGAACTGCCAGACCTGGGCGTAACTCCCCTTCACCGGCAAATCGATCTGGTAAGTATGGAGCTGGGCATTGCGCTCGACCCCGCGCTTGTACTCGCCCTGGCGCAGCACCAGCCCGGTCCTGGCGGCGAGCCGGAAAAGGACCGCAAGCTGGGGCTCGACATTCGCCTGGCGCCCGAGCGCCGTGCGGAACAGGGCCAGGTTGCCGGCCGCGCCGCCGCCAATTTCCAGGGGCGCCACAACGGGCGGCGGCAGCCTGGCGGCGCGCCGCGCCTGTTCGCGTTCGGTCTCGAGCGACTCGCGCGCCGGCGCCACCCAGGCCAGGGCCGCGATTCCCGCCGCGCACAGCAGGACGGCGCCGATCGCCACCGGGTGGATGGCGCGCAGCGCGAGCCGCAGGCGCAGCCAGGCAGTCGTCAAGCTCATGGCGTGCCCCAGGCGGCGTCGAGCTGGAAGCGCAGCGGCCGGTTCGGGTCCTGTTCGACCACTTCGTGGCGCACCAGGGTGACCGCGCCGAACAGCTTGCCTTCCCCGAGCGCCGTCACATAGGCCAGCATGTCCTCGCTGGTCCTGGTCTCGGCGCTGATGCGCAGCACGCGTTTCTTCGCGTCCGGTTCCAGCGCCAGCAGGGCGACGCTGGCTGGCGTGGCCGCGCGCACGGCGTCGTGCAGCGCGCGCCATGGCAGGTTCAGCTTCGCGATGGCGCCGTTCACCGCCGCCGCTTCCGGTTCGCTGATCGGGGACTGTTGCGGCACGCTCGCCTGCACCGGCACGGCCGCGCGTGCGCGCAGTGCCGCCAGCTGGGCGTCGACCTCTTCGCGGGCCTCGCGATAGTCCTGTACCTGCACCAGTGCAGCCGAGCAGAGCGCCAGGCCGCCAAAGGCCGCGCCCCAGGCGGCCCGCGGCGCCCGAAACAGCGTGCGGCGCAGGCTGGGCGGGGCGAAGTCGACACGCACGCGTTTCATGCCTCGCTCCCGGTGCAGGCCAGGCGCACGGCGGCAGAAGCGTCCGGCGCATCGCCGCCCAGCAGCGTGCAGGCGAATTTCAGGCGTCCCTCATGGCTGGCCCAGCTGCGCGGCGCAGTGCCGCAGACCTGCAGCCGCTCCGGACGCCCTATTCCGAGGCGCAGCACTTCGCGCGCAACATGGCTCTCGAGCCAGTCGCGGCCGGCCCCGGGCGGCACCACGGCCGTGCGCAAGGCCGCCAGCTGCGCGCCGTCGTAGGCGGCCAGGCTCAGCACCTGGCCATGCACGAGGCCAAACCAGGCGCCGGGCCGGCGCAGCTTGCGCCAGCCGTTCAGCGCGGCGACAAACTGCGGCACCACCTCGACCAGCGTGCAGCGCGCCTCGCGCGCGCATTGCGCCAGGGTGTCGAGCAAGGCAGCCGGCAAGGCGGCGGCCAGGAAGGGTTGCGCCGCATGCCAGTCGGCGGCGATGGTCCAGCCGCCTGGGGGCGCACCGAACAGGCCGGCATAGCGCATGGCGGCGGCAGCCTCCAGGTCGGCGGGACTGGAAGCTTGCGGCGGCGGCGCCACCTGCCACATGCGCGCCAGTTCGTCGGCCAGCACCACGCGCAGGGGCCAGCCGGCCACTTGCGCATCGGCCAGCAGCGCGCGCAGGTTTGACGCCAGCGCCTGCACGTCGTGGGCGCCACCGATGCGCAGCCCGGCCACGACGGCGTGGCGCTTGCCGAACCAACTGTCCGTGCGCACCAGGGCCAGGCTGTCGTGGTCCAAGCCCAGGCGCAGCGCTTGTCCGGGCAGTCTACGCATGCTGGGTCACCCGCTTGATTTCGTCGAGGGTGGTGGCGCCGCGCCGCACCAGGTCGAGCGCGGCCAGGCGCAGGCTGCGCGTGCCGTTCGCGTGCGCCGCAGCCTTGATGCGGCGGATCGGCTGCTTGTCGACGATCAGTTCGCGGATCTCGTCGTTCAGCGTCAGGATTTCGGCGATCGACCGGCGGCCCTTGTAGCCGGTGCCGCGGCAGTCGCCGCAGCCCTTCCCGCGCATGAACACGAAGTCTTGCACCTCGCCGCGTTCGAGCCGCGCCGACGCCAGTTCGGCGTCCTCCGGCACGTACTGCACCGCGCAATGCGGGCAGTTCATGCGGATCAGGCGCTGGGCCCAGATGCCGTTCAGGGCCGACACGAAGGCGTACGGGTCGATCCCCATGTGGGTGAAGCGCCCGAACACGTCGAACACGTTGTTGGCGTGGACGGTGGTCAGGACCAGGTGGCCGGTCAGCGCCGACTGCACCGCGATCTCCGCCGTTTCGCGGTCACGGATCTCGCCGACCATGATCTTGTCCGGGTCGTGGCGCAGGATCGAGCGCAGGCCCTTGGCGAAGGTCAGGCCCTTCTTTTCGTTGACAGGAATTTGCAGGATGCCGGGCAGCTGGTATTCGACCGGGTCTTCGATCGTGATGATCTTCTCGCGCCCGTTATGGATCTCGGTCAGCGCCGCGTACAGCGTGGTCGTCTTGCCCGAGCCAGTGGGCCCGGTCACCAGCAGCATGCCGTAAGCCTCCTGGGCCAGCATGCGCAGCGTCGCCAGCGAGGGTGCGTCGAAGCCCAGCGCTTCCAGGGTCAGCGCGCCATAGGCTTCAACCATGGCGCGCTTGTCCAGGATACGGATGACCGCATCCTCGCCGTGGATGCTCGGCATGATCGACACCCGCAGGTCGATCTCGCGCCCGCCGGACTCGACCCGGAAGCTGCCGTCCTGCGGAATGCGGCGCTCGGCGATGTCGAGTTCGGCCAGCACCTTCAAACGCGAGATGATGTGCTCGGCCAGTTCGATGCCGCCGACGCTGGTGGCGTGATCGAGCACGCCGTCGACGCGGTATTTGACGGCTAGTCCCGTGGACGTGCTCTCGAGGTGGATATCCGAAGCGCCGGCTTTCAAGGCGTCGTACAGCGTCGAATTGACCAGCTTGACGGCCGGGCTGCCCGCTTCCGAGACCGAGGCAAACGACAGCACGGCCGCCGTCTTGCCGTCGCGCCGGGCGTCGCCGCTGCTGGGCGCGAGCGTGTCGACCGCGCGCGCCGAGGCTTCCTGGCGCGTCAGGTAGGCCTGGATGTCCGACGCCAGCGCCAGGCGCAGGTGCAGCGGAGAACGCGGCGTGGCGCCTGCCTGCGCCGAGAGCCAGGTCTGCTGGTCGAGGTCGAAGGGGTCGGCGATGACGCCGGTGACCTGGCCGTCCGCGGCGCGCAGCAGCACGCAGTGGCGCGACAGGGCCTGGGCCAGCGGCAGCAGGTCGAAAGCCGGCTGCTGGCTCAGCATCTCGGCCGTCTCCATCACGCACAGGCCAAAGGGCTCGGCCAGCGCGGCGACCAGCTGGCGCCGCTCGAACCCGGTCAGGGCTTCGAGTTCGGCCACCAGCGCGCGCTGCGACTGGCGCGATTGGGCACGCGCGCGTGCCAGCAGCGCGGAATCGAGCGCCAGGGTCACGACATCGCCTCTCAAGACATATCCCCTGCCAGGTCGAAAATCGGCATGTACAGCAGCACCACGATGGCCCCGACCACCAGGCCAATGGCCGCCATCAGGAGCGGCTCGAAGGTGCGCGTGAAACGGTCGATCCAGCGGCTGATCTCGCCGTCGTAGAAGGCGGCCGACTGGGTCAGCATCGGTCCCATGTCGCCGGTGCGCTCGCCGACGCGCAGCATGCGCAGCGAAATCGGCGTGGTCAAGCCATAGGCCTCGAAGGCGTCCGAGAGCGGGCGGCCCGATTCGATGGCGGCGCGCGCATTCGACAGGGCCGTGCGCAAGCTGGGCGACACCATCGCCTGCACGGTGTCGATCGCGCCGACGATGGTGATGCCGCCTTCGGTCAGCATGCCGAGCGTGAGATACAGGCGCGAGAGTTCGTAGATGCGGGCCCGTTCGCCAATGCCTGGCAGGCGCGCCAGCAGGCGCGGGATGCCGCCGCTGCGCAGCAGCCGGCGCACGCCGACGAAGGCCAGCGTCGCCAGGGCGATTGCGGCGAGCAGGATGGCGCTGCCGTGCTGCGCCGCGAACTGGCCCCAGTCGAGCAGCAGGCGGCTCATCCACGGCAGTTCGCGCCCCGCGCCCTGGTAGACCTCGGCGAAGCGCGGCACCACATAGCCGATCAAAAAGCCGCTCACGGTGCCGCCCACGCACAGCAGGATCACCGGATAGATCGAGGCGCTGACGATTTTCGAGCGCACCGTGTCGATGCGCTGCTGGTAGTCGATGTAGCGGGACAGTGCGCGCGGCAGGTCGCTCGTGCCTTCGGCGGCGCGCACGATGCCCACGAACAGCGGCGGGAACAGCGCGGCCTGTTCGGCCAGCACGCTGGAAAAGCGCTTGCCGTCGCGCAGACCCGCCAGCAGGCGTTCGAGCACGCCGCGCGCGGCCGGATTGGCTTCCTTTTCCAGCAGCGCCTCCAGGCCTTCGACAATGCCCAGGCCCGCGTTCAGCAGGGCCAGCAGCTCCTGGCTGAACAGGACGAGATCGAGTTTCGGTCCACGCGCGCGCGCGAGACGCGCCCCGCCCTGCGCCTTGATCGCGCTGACGAACAGGCCTTGGGCTTCAAGCTGGCGCCGCGCGTCGGCTTCGTCGAGCGCGTCGATGACCACGTTCGTGATCGTCAGGTCGGGCGCGAGGGTGCGGACTGCAAACTGCATGAAGGCCTGCCAGGGTAGGAAGTGGAGATGAAATCAGAGCGAGGAGATGTCGGCGTTGTCGCCGGCGCCGCCAGGCTGGCCATCACGGCCGAAGGAAACGATCTCGTATTCTCCCTTGCTGGCGGGCGAACGGTATTGATAGGAATGGCCCCAAGGGTCGGACGGCACGCCCTTCTTGAGGTAGGGGCCGTTCCATTTCAGGCCGGCGCTGGCGGGCGCGGTCATCAGCGCACCCAAGCCTTCTTCCCCAGTCGGGTAGCGCCCGACGTCGAGGCGGTAGGTGTCGAGCGATTTTTCGAAGGCGTCGATCTGGGCCTTGGCGATGGTGACTTCGGACTTGCCGAGCTGGGAGAAATACTTGGGACCGACGTAAGCGGCAAGCAAGCCGATGATGACGATCACGACCAGCAATTCGAGCAGCGTGAAGCCACCCGCGACAAGGCGCGGCGACAGGGACTTGCGGGTTACGACTTGCATCCAGACACTCCTGAGTTGACCGTTTGATCAAACCCGTGAAGCGTATCACGGCAATATACTCCAGGCAACCAATCTGGCGCCCGGAGCGCGTGCTTTTGCACAGCCGCAAACAAGTCTCAGCGCACCAGTTGCGCCTCGCCCAATTGGCAGGTATTTGCCCGGCAAGCCGCAGGCGGCGGCGTCAGCACGCGGCAGTTCGAGATCCTGCCCGAACTGTCGTTGCCGGCCTGCTGCTCGGTCTTGTAGCGCTCGGCCAGCGCCTGCAGCTCACCCGCGCTGGTCTTCGCATTCGACCAGGCGAGGAACCCAGCCGGGCCGCCGCAGGCCTTGGCGCCGATCGGCAATACCTGGCATTGGCTGTCGCTGGTGCACTCGGCCTTGCCGATCATTGCCTGGATCTGGCCCAGGGTGCCGGACGCCGCCGGCGCGGCCCCTGACGGCACGGGCTGGTCAGCGGCCGGGGCCGTGGCCTGTCGGGAGGCCGGGCCATCGGCCCGGGTGGTGCAGGCCGCGCAGGCCAGCAATAAGAGGATGGCAAGTTTTTGCATGGGCTCATCATACCGCCCGCCCGAGCGGGGTCAAGCGTGCGCGGGGGCACTGCCGGAAACAGGATGAGGTCAAGCACTTGGGAGGCTGTGGAAAAGATGCCACACGGCAATATTCGAGGACAGGTGAGAACTTCTCTTTTCTCGTAGGATAGTTCCTACTAACACCATTCAACTTCTTCTATCGTGCGCTTATCGTGCGTTCAATATCTCCCATCTTCATCGATCTATTTAGAAAGCAATTGATCTTCAGAAAGATTCTCCGCTACAATTAAAGCCATCACTGACGAGCCCGCCTCTACACCATGAAAACCTTCCGCCTGCCTAGCCTTATCAGCATCACCCTGATCGCCGCTGCGCTCAGCGCCTGTGGAGGCAGCGTGCCCGAGAACGCCGTCCCCGCCGTGCAGACCGCGGCTGCGGCCAAGGTCGTCGACCTCTCTATCGACCCGGCCGCCGCCGGCCAGATGCCGGCGCCCGATTGCGCCGACCAGAACTGCAGCGGCCTGCGCATCATCGACGGCAATGCCGAAGCCTTCCGCATCGATGCCATGCGCCGCGCCGGCCAGGGCAGCTAAGTCCTCGCCGAGGTGACGAAATAAAAAAAAGGCACATCCGGCCTGCGCCGGATGTGCCTTTTTGTTTGCGACTGTCTGCTTACTTACGGCGTGCGCGCAGGGTCGAACCCATCAGTGCCAGGCCGAGCGCCAGCGAGGCCAGCGTCGCCGGTTCCGGCACTTCGACCAGGCGCACGACCTCACCACCGACGCTCACGCCAACGGCCGTCTCCGGCAACAGTTCGAAGCTGGCCAGGTTGCCCTCCACCAGCAGGTAGCTGCCGAAGTCCGGGGTGTACAAGGCGACACCGAGCGTGGTCCCGTCACCGAATGCGTCGACGTCGCCAAAGGACACGTCGAACCCGAAGCGCCCGCCCAGGTTGACCTCCTGGGTGAACGCGTTGAAGGCGCCGCTGTTACCCAGCAGGACGCCCAGCGCGACATCGCCGCTGGCATCGCCCTCGAGCGTGCTGCCTGGGCCGAAATCGCCGTAGAAATTGCTCAGCCTGGCGCTGGCCGTGGCCGAGCTGCCCAGTCCAAGGAAGGTGAAGTCGAGCAGGCCCTGGCCTTCCAGGGGCGCGGTGTCGAAGCTGACCCGGTAGGTCGGGCCGGCAAAGGCGGCACCGGCGCCGGTGACCAGCATCAGCGCCAGCAGCGCACGGGTGAACAGGTTTTTCAGATTAAACATGGATCAGTTCCTTAGAATGTGCCGTTGATCAGCTTCGCGGTGTAGCCAATGCTGGTTTTCGATGGATTGGTGAAGGTCGTGGTCACGGTGACCGAAGCGCCGGCCGCAAGCGACGTACCCGGCAGGGTCAGGTAAGGTGCACCGCCCTGCTCGCCGCTCTTGCCGTCGAGCGTGACGCCGGCCGGCAGGGCTTGCAGCACCAGGTGCAGCGGGCCATTGAGCGCCGCGCCGCTGGTGTTGGTGATCTTCACGGTGCCGCTGTACTTGCCGGTGACGCGGTTCATGGTGATGCCCGAACGCAGCATCGTGCTCGACGCCGTCACGTCGGTAAAGGTCGCCGCCAGGTTCAGGCTGACCACCACCGGGTCGTGGTCGGAGGCGCGGTAAGGATCGGCCTGGTACGGATCCTGGCCGGTCGTCTCGAGGTTGTAGTCGATCGCTTCCGGCTCGTCGGCATTGTTATGCCATTCGGTCACGCCGGCCACCTGCGCCGACAGGCTGCTGCTGGCCAGTGCGTGGTCGAGGTAACCGCTCTCGCTGCCGAACACATACGAATACGGCACGCCATGCGGACGCACGAAGCGCTCGATTTCATTGACATAGCCGGCGGCGTTGAGCAAGCGGATCGGGTCTTCCATGCCGTAGGCATTCATGTCGCCCACGACCAGCACGTCCGGATCGTTGGCAGCGGCCACGACCTGCGGCAGGAAAACATCGCGCAGGCGCGCGGCTTGCTCGACGCGGGTGGCGTTCCAGCAGCCCTGGCCGTCGCCGCTGTCGGTGTTGCCGGCTCCACCGCCGCAGCTGCCCTTCGATTTCAGGTGGTTCACCACCAGCGAGAACTTGCCGCCGTTGGCCGCCTTGAAGGTCTGGGCGATCGGCGCGCGGTTGTTCACGCTATGGCCGTCCGACAATGCGGCGCCCACCAGGCTCACCGCGGTCGGCTTGTAGATCATCGCCACGCGGATCGCGTCGGTGCCGGTCGCGGCCGGCTTCGGCACGACGGCATAGGTGCCGGCGCCCAGCGCGCCATTGAGTGCATCGACCAGATAAGTCACGGCGATGTCGTCGTTGTTCTGGATTTCCATCAGGCCCACGACATCGGCATTGACCGCGGCCAGCGAGGCGACGATCTTGTCGCGCTGGCGCACGAATTCGGCCATGTTGTCGGCGCCGCGGCAATTCGACTTGTTGGTGGTCGTGCCGATCTTGCAGCCCTGGCCAGTGCGGCCCCAGGCGTCGTTGCCGTTGGTGAAGGTGGTGAAGAAGTTCAGCACGTTGGCGCTGGCCACCCGCACATTGCCTGCGGCAACAACTGGCGCCGGGAGACGCGCATTGGTGCGCGAGAAGCGCGGCGTGACGGTCGGCTGCAGCTTGAAGGCCGCGCCGACGTCGCCGCTGGCGCCGAAATCGAGCACGCCGGTGAGGTCGGTGACGGTGTCGCCGCTACGCACGGTGCCGTCCTGGAACAGGTAAGGAATGCTGGCCGGCGCGACGAAGATGCCGTCGTCGAGCACGACGACGTTCGCCGCATTGCTGGCCGCCAGGGCGCGCGCTTCAGGCGAACCCGGCGCGTAGCGGTTGGTCGGGATTTCGCGCCGGCCGCTGGACAAGGTCAGCTCGCCGCGGGTGCCGAGCGAGGCATTGCCGTTGACCGTCAGCGGCGTCGTGAAGCGCACCAGCATGCCCTCGAAGCGGGCCAGGTCGTCGTTCGGCATCTCGACATTGGCCGGGCTGATGCTGCCGGTTCCGATCTTGGTAGTGGCGCTGAGGTTGGTCAGTTCGGTGTAGGAGCGCGTTGCGCCGCTCGGGGAGTATTCGGTGACGGTGCCGGTGACGCGCACCAGGTCGCCCACGGCCACGCCGGCGTTCGAGCCGAACACGAAGATGCCGTCCGAGGTCGCCGGGTTGCCGTCGCCATTCGCGTCCTGCAGGAAGTAGCCGCTGCCGACCAGCGCGGTCACCACGCCCTGGGTCGTCTGCACCGAATTGGCATAGGCGCTCTTCGGCTCGGCGCCCTGGATCTGCGGGATCGTCAGCTGGCCGGCGACGCGCACGGCAACCGTGCAGCTGGCGTTCTGGCCATCGTTGTTGCCGAAGTTGATGATGACTGGATAGTTGCCCGCGGCGACATTGGCCTCGACATTCAGGCTGGCGCTGGCGCCGGCCCCGATACCTGATGCGGCCACGACATTGCGCAGCTCGATGCCGGCGACGGCGCCGGACGCCAGCACGATGCTGTTGACGATGCTGTCCTTGTCGCTGGCCGTGATGGCCGCGCTGCCTGCGCTGCCCTGCGCGACCTGCAGGCTGGCTGGGCAGACAGGCACGATCGGCTGCGCCGGGGTCGGGACCGGGTCCGTGCCGCCGCCCGGGCAGACCTTGAAGTCCGAGCCCTTGTGACGCGGGAGGGGTGTCGGCACGACGCTGAAGTCGTTCCGATTGTGATCGGTATCGGTGCAGCCGTCCTCGGCACGCTGGAGCGCGCTGATCGCCGATGGCGATGCCGCCGCCTGGGTTTCGCTCAGGTTGGCGGTGCCGTAGCCGACCAGGTCAATGATCGCGTCTTGCGTCGTGCTCGTCATCTGGACCGTCGTGGCGGCCAGCGCCACCTTGCCGGATCCGGCCGCCATTTGCACGCTCCACTCATGGTTGACGTCGGGGAGCGCGCTGCCGCCTTGCGTTTGCACCGTACTTGCTACCAGAAAGTATTGGCCCGGCTGCAAAGTCACGTCCGGCAAGACCGTCGTCGACGACCAGGTGCCCGCCGTCGCCGCATACTGCAGGCTCTTGCCCTTCAGCCCGACAACATCCTTGCTGCGATTGAACAGTTCGACGTACTCGCGGTTATAGGTCGCGCTGGTGCTGCCGGCACCGCCGAAGACCCGGCTGATGACGAGATCGGGCGAGGCGGCAAACGTGTTCGTCGACAATCCAGCCAGCAGCGCGGCCAGGATGGTGAGCCGGCCGGCCGGCGTGTTCGTTGCAACGTGCATTTTCATGGGCGTCCTGAAGAGATGAGGGGGCAGAATTCTTGTTGTCTATGCTGCTAGGCATTTTATTACCAGAAATAATTTTACGGAGACAATTTGACCGGAGAATGACATGTTGCAAGGCGGACTTTCTCCGAATGAGGTATGCCGACAACACATTGATTCCACGGAGAAACTTAGCGCACGGGCGTGCGGGAGCGGGGCCGGAACGGTGCGGCCAGCGGTTCGCCGATGAAGACGCCCTGCGCCGGCCAGGCGACGCTCTTCCAGTAAGCTTCGATGGCGGTGTCGCCGTTCAGGTAATGGCGCAGCAGCACGGACGGGTTCGGAAACTTCTGCCAGTGGTTGCAGGGTTCGCCGACCGTGCCGTAGCTGGCCGTGGCGCCGGCCGACAGCCAGCGCAGGCTGCTCATCTGGCCGCCACCCTGCAGTTCGCCGCCGTGCGAGGTCAGGTGGTCGGCCAGCGCCCCCGGCACGAAGCGCACGCTCTCGAGCCGCTCGACCTGGGCCTTGCCGAGCTGGTAGACCAGCACGTCGCCGGCATCCTCGAGGGCGTCGGCCTGCAGGCGGTGGACGGTCAGCTCGTGCGCGGGACGGTAGCCGGGCGCGGGAAAGAACATGGCGCGGGCATTGCGCGCCGCGTCCGAGGTGCGCAGGTACCAGGCGTGGACGGGCATGCGGCGCATGCCGCTCACCGCCCCGCGGTCGATCAGCGCCCTGGCGTGCTCCTGCGATTCGATCGGCAGCAGCATCGACAGGCGCAAGCCGTGCCGGCTGAAGGGGCCGGCGCCGAACGCGTTGAAGTAGCTGCTGGGCCGCGCGGCGCCGCAGGTGTTGGCGCACAGGGCTGCGTCGTAGCCCAGGGTATAGGCGCCGGTGATCCCGTGGCAGCCCACCTTCCAGGGCGCGGTCCAGACCATGAGTACAGCCTCGATTTGCGGCCCGAGGCGGCTGTCGATCTCTTGCTTCAGTTGGCGAAAGCGCTCCGGCGTCATGGCGGACGGGCGGCCCGGGATGCGCACATGGACGACATTCGCCGCGGGGATCGCGCGCCGGCGCTGGTAATAGGCGCCGATGGCGACGCTGTCCGGGTCGTCGTCGTTGATGACGATGGCCAGCTGGCCTGCCTCCAGGCCGGCTGCCGGCGGCGCGGCGGGCGCGTCACCCGCCCTCGCCGGGCTCGGCGCGATGCATGCCAGCAGCAAGGCCAGCGGAGACGGGCGCAGGGACGCCGCAGGCGTGCATCGGAGCATGGGCCGCCTGTCAGGCGGGCATGACGTAGCTCACCTGCGCCGGGCGCCCTGCTCTCTTCCTGCGCGCCATGGCCAGCGCCACCAGGCCCAGGCCGCCCGCCAGCATGGCCGCCGCCGCGGGTTCGGGAATCGGCGAGACCGCATAGGCTTCCATGGCATCGATCGCAAAGAAGCGTCCGCCGACCGAGCCGTCGATGATGCTGCGCCCTTCCCCGGCCGGGTCGCCATAGCTCAGGCGCCAGGACAGGGCCGTGTCCAGGGATTCGTCGACGAAGAGGTCGGGGCCGGCGCCGAAGGTCGGGCCCTGGTCGATCGCATTGAAGGTCTGGAAGCTGCCCTGGCTAGGCAGCTCGAAGCTGCTCGGCACCTGGCGGTAGACGGCCGGCGCCGTGTAATTGAAGATGAAGGCGCTGCGCTGGAAGTCGCGCTGCGTGAAATGCCAGCCGTCGTCGCTGTCCCAGCTTTGCGGGTTGTAGCCGCCCACCAGCCAGGCCTGGCCCGCCGCATCGCTCACGCGCAGCAGCGTGAAGCTCGGCCCGCGCCCATCGGCGGCGGCATGGAAGTCGGGCGCGCTGTCAGCCGCCCCCTGGCGCGTGTAGATGTTGTCGAAAATCTGGTCGCCGGCCCCAAGCCAGCGTTCGAGCTGGCCTTCGAGCACGGGATCGAGCGGCGGCGCGCCGGTCTGGGCGGCGGCCTGGGGTAGAGCCAGGGCCAGCGCAAGCGCAGCGCTGGCTAGGAGCGTCTTCATGATCACCTCCTGACGGGGTTCACTGACCATCCATTGTATGCCGCAGCCGCAGCGGGCTTCACACTGTTGACTTGGAAACCTTGTTCAAAATGGGGTGGCGCGCGCCAGGAAAACGGACGAAAAAAAACGGACATCGCTGTCCGCTTTTTCCTCGCCTCAAGCGTGCTTACGAACGCTTGTAGATGTCCTCGAAGCGGACGATGTCGTCCTCGCCGAGGTAGCTGCCGGACTGCACTTCGATGATGTGCAGCGGCAGTTTGCCCGGGTTCTCGAGGCGGTGGTTCATGCCGATCGGGATATAGGTCGATTCGTTCTCGGACAGCAGGCTGATCTTCTCGCCGCAGGTGATGCGTGCCGTGCCCGACACCACGACCCAGTGCTCGGCGCGGTGGTGGTGCATCTGCAGCGACAGCTTCTCGCCCGGCTTCACCGTGATGCGCTTGACCTGGAAACGGTCGCCCGCGTCGATCCCCTCGTAGTGGCCCCACGGGCGATACACCTTGGTGTGGTGCAGGTGTTCGGTCCGTTCCTTCGACTTCAGGTGGTCGACCACCTGCTTGACGCGCTGCACCGCGTTCTTGTGGGCGACCAGCACGGCGTCGTTGGTCTCGACCACGACGATGTCTTCCAGACCGACCACGGCCACGATGCGGCTTTCGGCGCGCACCAGCGAGTTCTTCACGCCATCGAGGTAGACGTCGCCACGCTGCGAGTTGCCGTGTTCGTCGTGCGGCTGCACTTCCCACAAGGCCGACCAGGAGCCGACGTCGCTCCAGCCGATATCGGCCGGGACCACGACTGCATTGGCGGTGTGCTCCATGACGGCGTAGTCGATCGAGTCCGACGGGCAGCTCGAGAAGGCGGTTTCGTCAAGGCGGCAGAAATCGAGGTCGCGGTAGCCTGCGGTGACGGCCTGTTCCGCAGCGATTGCAATTTCCGGTGCAAATTTCGCCAGTTCGGTGAGGTATTGCTCGGCGGCGAACATGAACATGCCGCTGTTCCAGTAGTAGCCGCCATCGGCCACGAAGCCTTCGGCGGTGGCCAGGTCCGGCTTTTCGACAAAGCGCTCGACCTGGTAGCAGCCGTCGCAGTCCGGGAGGGCCGTGCCGCGGCGAATATAGCCATAGCCGGTTTCCGGCGACTTCGGCACGATGCCGAAGGTCGCCAGGCCGCCGCCCTGCACCAGGCTTGCCGCACGGGTGACGGCTCCCTTGAATGCTTCGGCGTTGTCGATCACGTGGTCGGCCGGCAGCACCAGCATGACCGCTTCAGGATCGATCGACTTCAGGAAATGGGCAGCCGCGGCCACCGCCGGGGCGGTATTGCGGCCAACCGGCTCGAGCAGGATCCCCAGCGGCGTGATGCTGGCTGCGCGCAGCTGCTCGGCCACCATGAAACGGTGGTCGTTGCCGCACACAACCAGTGGTGCCATCAGCCCCGGCAGGCCGGCCACGCGCAGCGCGGTGTCCTGCAGCATGGTCTTGTCGGCGACGATCGGCAGCAGCTGCTTCGGCAGCACGGCGCGCGACAAGGGCCACAGACGGGTGCCGGCGCCGCCGGAGAGGATCACTGGGTAAATTTTCATGCGGTGCTTTCTATCGACTTTTACCGGTTGTTACGTGTTGTTGGCCTACGCCTTCTTTTCGGCTGCTGCGGCGGCGGTCGCGCGCATTCAGCCACTCTTCGGAGCTGTACTCGGACGCGTGCTTCATTTCCCCTGCGCGGTCGACACTGTATTCTTTAAACACGATCATTTCGTTAAGCGTTACATCGTGCAACACACGAGTATATTCAAACAATACACTCCTGACAACTTCAGCGCCCTCGCAAATATGGCTGCCGTGGCCAATCCACGTCGGTCCGACGATATGCACACCCGCTTCGATACGAACGCCCGAACCGATGTAGACCGGGCCTTCGATGGTGGTGCCGTTCCAGTCGATGCTCGTGTTCAGGCCAACCCACAGGCCCGGTTCGATCTGGGTGCCCGGAACGTCCATGTGGTTGACTTCGCCGGTGAGCACGGTTTGCAGCACTTCCCAGTAGTCGGACATGGTGCCGATATCGAGCCAGTTGAAGGGCCGGCCCTGGGCATAGAACGGCAGGCCGCGCTCGGCCAGCAGCGGGAACAGTTCCGAGCCGATGTCGAAGGCGACGCCCGACGGAATCAGGTCGATCACTTCCGGCTCGAAAATATAGATGCCGGTGCTGATGAAGTTCGACTTGGCGTCTTCCTGGTTCGGCTTTTCCTGGAACTCGGTGATGCGCCCTTCTTCGTCGGTGACGACCACGCCGTAGGCGGACACTTTGTCCCACGGCACTTCCTTGGTGATGACCGTGGCCATCGCGCCCTTGCGCCGGTGTTCGAGCAAGGCAGCCTTGAGGTCGAGGTCGATCAGCGCATCGCCGCACATCACGATCGTGGTGTCGTCGAAGAAATGGCCGAATTCCTGGATCTTCTTCATGCCGCCGGCCGAGCCGATCGGCTCGGGCACGATGGTGCCGTCATCGGTGGTATAGCCTTCGAAGGAATAGCCGATCTGGACGCCGAACTGCTCGCCCTCGCCGAAATACTCTTCGATCTTTTCGTGCAGCCAGCTGACGTTGACCATGATTTCGGTCACGCCATGCTTTTTCAGGTGGTCGACCAAGTAGGCCATCACCGGTTTCCCGAGCAAGGGAATCATCGGTTTCGGGAGGTCGTACGTGAGCGGGCGAACGCGCGTGCCCTTGCCTGCCGCGAGAATCATTGCTTTCATCAAAACCATCCTTATTCTGTGTGCTGCCGGGAGCGCGCTGCCGAACGTCGTCAGCGCCGCGGCCCGGATTGTCTGGTTGACGCTGTCATCGGCGCCGTGCGAATTCAGGCCTTGGCGGACATCGTCTGGTAGCGCCAGGTGTCGGCGCACATCTGGGCGACGTCGCGCGTGGCAACCCAGCCCAGTTCGTCGCGCGCGTGCGCCGGATCGGCGTAGCACTTGGCGATGTCGCCCGGACGGCGGTCGACGATCTGGTAGGGCACCGGGCGCCCGCTGGCCTGCTCGAAGGCGCGCACCATTTCCAGCACGCTGTTGCCGTGGCCGGTGCCGAGGTTATAGGTCACCAGGCCCGGGCCTTGCGCCAGTTTGTCGAGCGTCTTGACGTGGCCGATCGAGAGGTCGACGACGTGGATGTAGTCGCGCATGCCGGTCCCGTCCGGGGTCGGGTAATCGCCGCCGTAGACCGACAGCTTTTCGCGCTGGCCGGTCGCTACCTGGGCGATGTAAGGCACCAGGTTGTTCGGGATGCCCGACGGCGACTCGCCGATCAGGCCGCTTTCATGGGCGCCCACCGGGTTGAAGTAGCGCAGCAGCGCGATATGCCAGTCCGGCTCGGCCTTGATCAGGTCGCGCAGGATGTCTTCGATCATCAGCTTGCTGCGGCCGTAGGGATTGGTGGCCGACAGCGGGAAGTCTTCCGTGATCGGGACCGAGGCCGGATCGCCGTAAACCGTGGCCGACGAGCTGAACACGATCGTCTTGACGCCGAATTTCGCCATCGTCTCGAACAGCACGACGCTGCCGGAGACATTGTTGTCGTAGTAGCGCAGCGGCTGCGCCACCGATTCGCCGACCGCTTTCAGGCCGGCGAAGTGAATCACGGCGTCGACCTTGTGCGCCGCAAAGGCCGCTTCCATGGCTGCGCGGTCGCGGATGTCGGCTTCGACGAAATCGAAGGACTTGCCCGTGATTTTCTGCACCTGGTCCTGGACCGAGCGCCGGGCGTTGGAGAGATTGTCGACCACGACCACGTCGTACCCGGCATTTTGCAACTCGACGACAGTATGGGAGCCAATATAGCCCACGCCGCCGGTAACCAGAATCTTCATTGTCGTTACTCTCTAAACAGTTGTTGCGCGCCTGTTTGCGGCGCTCAAGAACGGCAATCGTTACCGTTCCCCTCTTTGTCTTTCGGCCGCGGTTCTGTGACCGCGTCATCCCTTACTTCGTGCGTCCCGCGGAACGCCTTTTTCTTGCCTCGGCCGCCTCTTTGACCAGGAGCCCGATGAAGGCCATGTCCTCGATAAAATAGCGGCGGAACATGCGCCGCGGCTCCTGCAAAAACCGGTAAAACCATTCCAGTCCGGCGCGCTGCATCCAGCGCGGGGCACGCTTGACGCGGCCGATGGCCACGTCGAAGGTGCCGCCCACGCCCATGGCGAAAGGCACGCGCATGGTTTCTTGCCAGCGTCCGAGAAATTGTTCCTTCTTGGGCGAGCTGATCGCCACGAACAGCAGGTCGGCGCCGCTGGCCCTGACCTGCTCGGCCACTTGCGCTTCCTCCGCTTCGCCCTGCCAGTAGCCGTCGCGCCAGCCGGCAATGACCAGCTGCGGGTAACGGCGCCGGTAGGTCTCGGCCACCGCCCCTACTACCTCGGCACGTGCGCCGAGCAGAAACACCCGCCAGCCGCGCTCGTTCGACCTGCGCATCAGCGCTTCGAACAGGTCGACCCCGGCGACCCGCTCCTTCAGGGGACTCCCCAGGAGGCGCGAGGCCCACACCACCGGCATGCCGTCGACGTTGACCAGTGCGCAGTCATTGATGATGCGGCGCAGTTCTTCGTCGCGGCTGGCCTTGACCAGCTTGTCCACATTCACCACCACGTGCTGATGGGGCTTGCCGGAGCGGATGAATTCCTCGATACGACCGAGGGTCTCCTCCATCGACAGGTTGTCGATCCTGCAGCCCATCATCGTGATGGCGGGGGTCATCGCATTTCCTATGCCATTTTGCGCGCCAATTCGCGGGCCAGTACTTCCACGATGCGTTCGGCGGCCTTGCCATCCCACAGATGCGGACGGCGGCCCTGCTTGCCGTCGCCGCGCAAGACCTTGCGCGCTTCCAGCATGATTTTTTCCGGATCGGTGCCAGCCAGCACGTTCGAACCCTCTTCCACCGTCACCGGACGCTCGGTGTTCTCGCGGATGGTCACGCAGGGCACGCCCAGGGCCGTCGTCTCTTCCTGCAGGCCGCCGGAATCGGTCAGCACCACGGCCGCGTCTTTCCAGAGATTGAGGAAGGCCATGTAGGCTTGCGGGCCGGCCAGGGTCACGTTCGGACCGAGGTCGATGCCGAATTTTTCGATGTTGGCGCGGGTACGCGG
Organism: Massilia sp. FBCC-B171; assembly: GCF_059134155.1. NCBI lineage: Bacteria > Pseudomonadati > Pseudomonadota > Betaproteobacteria > Burkholderiales > Oxalobacteraceae > Massilia > Massilia sp. FBCC-B171. The sequence continues at coordinate 3,819,222 of NZ_CP101443.1, forward strand.
GTGCACCGGGAAGATCAGCGGCAGTTCGCTCGCGATTTCCTTGAGCGCGCCGGCGATGCGGGCGAACATGACCGGATCGTCGACATTGCTCGGACGGTGCATGGTGACGACGCCGTAGCGCCCGCCGTCTTTCTGCGCGGTAGCCTTGAAGGCGGCGGTCTCGAAGCCGGAGGTATCGGCGCGGGTCAGCTTGTCGGCCTGGAACAGGACATTGTCGACCATCACGTGGCCGACGTAGTGCACGGCCGAATCGGGCTTGCCTTCGCGGCGCAGGTGTTCGACGGCGGCCGGCTCGGTGGCGAAGAACCAGTCCGAAATGCTGTCGGTGACGAGGCGGTTGATTTCCTCGGGCATCGACATGTCGCCGCTGCGCAGGCCCGCTTCGACGTGGGCGACCGGAATATTGAGTTTCTTGGCGACGATCGAGCAAGCCAACGTGGAGTTCACGTCGCCGACGACCAGCACGCCGGCCGGGCGCTCGGCCATGCACAGTTCCTCGAAACCGACCATGATCTTGGCGGTTTGCTGGGCATGGCTGCCGCCGCCGGCGGCCATGAAGACGTCCGGCTGCGGAATGCCGAGTTCCTCGAAGAACACGTCGTTCATTTCGCGGTCGTAGTGCTGACCCGTGTGGATGATTTTGAACGACAGCGCCGACTGTGCCTGCAGGGCACGCACGATCGGAGCGATCTTCATGAAATTGGGCCTAGCGCCCGCGACCAGATAAATAAGCATGTTCAGACTTCCCTATACAACTCTAATAATTATGAAAGATTAACGACTTAAAAAAACGTTATTGTAAACCTGCACTCCACCGGAACGGCGGACGATACGGTTGAGATACGCAACACGTCGCTCGGTTCCTTCGCTTCGTAGCAGCGCGAATACCAGCCCAGCGGCGGGTTCTCGGCGCCGCGCACGAGTTCGAGTTTCAGGTCGGCGCCGCTGGCCTGCATCTGCAGGGCAAAGCGCTTGCCCCGCACGTGCAGGCCGGTGCTGGTCAGGCGCACGTTCAGTTCCGGTGCGAAATGCCAGAACAGCTCGAGCGGATGGGCCTTTTTCGCAGCCACCTCATCGCGTACCACCAGGGTGCTGGTTGCGGCGTCGAAACGCACGCTGCGCAGGTGGCGCACCGGGTCCGACAGGCGCGCGTATCCGTCGTGCGAACCGCGGAAATCGAATTCATGGGGCGAGGCCGGCATGCGCTCGATGCTGGCGCGCGCCTTGCGCAGCCACATGAAACGCCCGCCCGAGACCGACTGGTCGCGCCCGTCCACGCGCACCGTATTGTGCGCCGAGGTGCCGCGGAAGTAATCGCGCCACTTCTGGTCCTGCCAGTACGAATAGGTGCCCGGGTCGACCAGCACCTGCTCCCCCGCCACCGACAGCGTCATCGACAGGGCGTCCGCATGGCCATGGGCGGCGATGCCGAGGTAGCCGAGCGGGCCGCAGTCGAGCATGCCCTTGATTTCGTTCTCTTCGCCGAACTGCGAACCGAACAGCAGGTAGCCGCCGTCCGGAAAGGCCCAGCCTGTATCGGATTCGTGCGGGTCGGCATCGGGACGCTTGCCGGGCAGCGCGTGCAGCAGCCAGCGCACGCCCGCGTGCTCGGCTGCCTGGGCGCCGAACACGGTCTCGCCCAGGGCCAGCAGTTGGGCCGCGCGGTCGCTGCCGGCCACGTCCAGGCGGAACACGCTGCCGTCGTCGCTGTCGCCCACCATCGGCACATGCCCGCCGACATCGCGCACCGAGCGCAGGAAGCGCAGCGCGCGCTGCAGCACGCTCCAGTAGGTGCGCGAAAACGCGACATCGCAGGCCTGGCCGACCAGGCCGGCAACGAACAGGAACTCGGCCGAGAACACGTGGTAGCCAAAGGCTTGCTCGCGGTTCACGCCGTCGAGCGAATACTGCAGGCGCGCCTGCTGCTCGAGTTCGCGCCGCGCCTGCTCCATCCAGGCGCCGGAGGCCTTCCAGCAGGGCCAGACCGAGGCGGCGACAAACAGGCCCGTCAGTTCGCCGATCAGGTGGTTGTTGGCCGAGGAATGGCGCGACAGGTTGCGCGAGATGGTGCGGCAATGGGCATGGATGCTATCCAACCAGTCGGTGCGCAGGCGCTGGCCCGACTCGCCGGCGAAGAGCGTGCTCGCCTCGCCGCCCACCAGTTGCCACAGCAGCGCCCAGTTGACCAGGCGGATGCCCAGCTCCATCGGGCTGATCCAGTTCGGACCGGTGAGCGGCGGACACTGGTCGAGCCAGCTGCGCAGCTGCTGCTCGAGCGCGTGCAGCCAGCGCACGTCGCCGGAGACGCTCCAGGCTTGCGCCAGGCGCACGAGATGCAGGTGGCGGTTCAGTTCCCAGACGTGCTTGATGTCGCCGACCAGCTCGGGGTTGTCGATGGCGATGTCGCCGGAAAACACCGAAGGACCGGTGACGCCGCTGTCCGGATCGCGGTTCCAGACGGTCGGCACGCCGACGTCGAAACTGCGGTCGGCGAACAACACGACGTGGCCGGCGCAGATGCGGTCGGCCTCGGCCAGCAGCGCGTCGACCTGGGCCGGGCCCAGCATGGGTGCACCGTGGACGTTGAAGGTGCGTGCCCGCGGCAAGGGAGCGGGCGCTGCGCGCAAGGCGGCCCCGCGGGCCATTTTCGCGCGTGCCGCCTGGCGCACCCGGTAGCCGATTTCGGCCACGGACATGCAGCGCAGACGATTCACCCACCAAACCATGCGTACTGTTGCGTTCATCGTGTCCCCGCCAAATCGTTATAGATCGCAGTCAACTGGCTGCAGATCACCTCTGTTGAATAGTGTTGCGCTACCCGCGCGCGTGCGCGTATGCCGAGTTCTTCCTGCAAGCGTGCATCCTGGAGGATACGCCCCAGCGCCGCGGCCAGCGCTGCGCCGTCGCGCGGCGGCACCAGGAGGCCATTCTCGCCGTCGTGCACGGCCTCGGGAATCCCCCCGACCGCGCTGGCGACCACGGCCTTGCCTGCCGCCATTGCCTCCAGCAGCGCCATCGGCAAGCCCTCGGCATGCGACGGCAGGCAGAAGACGGCAGCGCGCGCCAATTGTTCTTCGCGTGCGGCGGCGTCGAGCCAGCCGGTGAATTCGACCCGAGCGCCGATGCCGCGCTCGCAGGCGGCGCGGCGCCATGCTTCCAGCTCGCCGCTTCCGGCCAGCACCAGGTGCAGGCGCGGGAAACGCGGCGCCAGCAGCGCGGCGGCGTCCAGCAGTTCGGCCACGCCCTTGGCAGCCTCGACGCGGCCGAGGAAGAGGATGCGGCCGGGCTCGGCACGCCCGGCGCGCAGCTGCGGCAGCGGCACCGCATTCGGCACCACGGTCACGCGGGCGCGCGGCGCGAAGCTGCGCAAGAACCCGGCCCAGCCTTCGGTCAGCGCGATCACGAGCGAACTGCGCTCGAGCGTATGGCGGATCCAGCGCCGCAGCAGCGCGTTCGATTTGACGGTGGCGAACTGGCGAAAGCCCCCGCCGTGCAGGTGGAAAATGGTCTGGCAGCCGGCGCAGCGCGCCAGCCACAGCAGCAGGGACTTGCGCGCGAAACTGCCGTGCGAGGACGCATGCGCGTGCACGATGGCCGGCCGGCGCCACAGGCAGGCCTGAACAGCCTGGCGAAAGCCGCTGGCCGCCGCCGCCAGCCTGGCCGCCAGGCTGCCCTCGCAGTGAGTGCTCACATAGCGCACCGAGGCGCTGTCGAACAAACCGCCGGCACGCAAGACCGCCACCAGCGCCGCGACACCGCCATGCCCCTCGGGCGCGGTGCCCAGCATCAGGATGCGCGGCGCACGCGCTTTCATGCGCACGCCCCGGCAGCGGAGGGTGCTGGCATGCTGAGCGCGTGTGATCTGATGGCGGGAGACGGTTTCACTATTCTTAATAAAGGTACAATATTTCGATCATACATCAACTGTTGCCCCTTCCGCGCACGGTTCAGCCTTCCACGGCCAGAAATTCGAACTTGCCGTTCGGGCCGCGCGCAATCGCGGCAACGCGCTCGACCACGACCTCCACGCCCGGTACGCGCAGCAGGAAAGCCGCCACCAGCGCGGCCTCGTGCGTGGCCGTAAAGCCCTGCGTGGCGACGATCCGCAAGCGGAACCTGCCGTCGCTGCCATACAACACCTGGCCCTCGATCAGGTGCCGGTCGTGCCCCTGGAACACGCGGTCCAGGCGGGTGATGATGCGCCCGTCCGGCAGGGTCACGCTGCGCTCCTGGCGCCCGATGACGCGCTCGACCGTCGGAAACACCCGCCCGCAGGGGCAAGGCTTGCCGTCGCCCGGCACCACCCGGTCGCCGGTGCGGTAGCGCTGCAGCGGCATGGCGGGGTTGTTCAGGGTGGTGCCCACCAGTTCCCACTCCCCGCTTTCGCCCGCCAGCAGTTCGACGCCGCCATAATCGGTGAGCACGTGATAGCGGCCGCGTTCGCAGGTGCCGATCGCCGCCACCCGCTCGGCCTGCCCGTACCAGTCGAAGACACGCACGCCGAAGGCGCGTTCGACCAGCGCGCGCACGCCGGGCTCGAGCGTTTCGGACGAGGTGAGCACGCCGCGCAGCGCCCTGCCGCGGTAGCGCCGGCCATGCGCCTCGAGCCAGGCCGCCAGCGCGCCGACCGAGGACGGGTAGGCGTGCAGCACCACCGGGTCGTAACGTTCGAGCGCGTCGATGTAGGCGCCGATGGAAGACTCGGACAAGTGGTAGGAGGACATCAGCAGCATCCTGCCGAACCAGTCATGGCACCAGTAGCGGGCATCGAGCGGACGGTCGGCGCAGACGATGTCGCCGCGGATCCAGGCCCGCCGCTGTCCGGGACGCCAGCCGATCCAGCGCAGCTGGCGCTGGATGAAACCTTCTTCGCGGATCACGGCGCCCAGGGTCTGCACCAGCGTCAGGGGCGTGCCCGAGGTGCCGCTGGTACGGATGGCGTTGCGCAGCAGCGAGCCGGGCGCACGCCGGCGAACGAAACGCTCGGGGTGGCTGCGCAACATGGTTTTGGTGACGAAGCGCGCCGCCGGATCGGCGCGGCGCAGCCGGGTAGCGTCGGGCGCGACCTGTACCCCCAGGCGCCAGGCGCGCAGCAGGACGTCGCGGTTGAGGCGCGCCGCCGAGCGCTCGTGCGCAAGCAGGCTGGGGTAGACCAGCAGACGGCCCCACAGGCCGCGCAACAGCGTGCGCACCAGGGAGCGCAGCGTGGCCTTCAGCGACCAGGTCCACATGGCGTCAGGATCCGCTGATAGGCGCTTGCCACCTCGCGCGCCAGGATGTCGTAGGTGCGGTGCGCCAGCACCCAGGGCGGGCCGCGTTCGGCGCAGCGCGCCGCCAGCGCGGGCTCGCGCAGGAGGCGCAGCGTGGCGTCGGCAAAGGCGTCGGCCTGCATCGGCACGCACAGGCCTGCGCCGCTTTCCTCGATCACCCGGCGTTGGTCGGGGATGTCGTTGGCCACGCCCGGGATGCCCAGCGCCAGGTATTCGACCAGCTTGGTCGGTGAGGACACGTCGAACAGCACCCCGCGCGGAATCGGCGACAGGCCCACTTCGGCCCGCACCGCATAGCCCAGCGCCCGCGCCTGCGTCAGCCAGCCCGTGAACAGCACGTGGTGGCCGAGCCCGCGCCCCGCAATGGCATGGCGCATCCAGACCATTTCGTCCGGCGAAGGCGCCTCGCCGGCGATCACGAGCAGCACCTCGGGCAGTTGCAGACGCAGGCGCTCGGCCACGTCGAGCAGGAAGTCCGAGCGGCGCGACCTGGCCACCCGCCCCAGGTAGAGCACGACACGCCGGCCGGCAAGGCGCGGATCAGTGCTGGGCTTGATGGCGGCGCGGTCGAACAGGGCGGCGTCGACGCCCATCGGCACCGGCGTCATGCGGCGAGGCGCGATACCGCGCGTGGCGAGCCAGTCGCGCATGGCCTCGCTCTGGACAAACACGTGGTCGGCGCGCGGCAGCACCAGCCGGTAGATGACGGGACGCGCAAGCAAGGCGCGCAGCGCATGCCCGCACCATGCCAGCAGCCGGTATTGCCGCAGCAGCGCATCGCGCCGCACCTCGAAGCCTTCGACGATCGGAAACGACATCCAGTAGACAAAAGGAAGATGCAGCAGCCGCGCCGCCAGCAGGCCAAGCAGCGCACTGCCCACCTTGTCGCGCACCTGGATGCAGTCGGGCCGCGCGCGGCGCCAGGCGCGCAGCAGGCCGAGCGCATCCCAGAGCGGGGCCAGCACGCTGGCGAAGCGGCTGCGCAGGCTGCCGACGATGTGCATTCCGCCAGCGCGCCAGGGCTTGCCGTCGAGGCTGCCGCCCTGCCCCACCAGCTCGGTCTGCACGCCGTGGCGCGGCATCTCGGCGCCGAACAGGGTGGCGAGATCGGCGCGCAGCGGCGGCAGCGGGTCGCGCACGATGAAGGCAATCGAAAATGGGCGGGTGCGCATGGAAGCCTTGTCGAGGTGTCGGTCGATACTAGCGCACGGCCTTCGCAACCGGGCCGGCCGGCGGGCAAGCGCGCGGGGCGCGCGATTGAGGGCGATCAAGGAGCAAAGGCCAGCCGGCGCTGGCTAGTCCGGATCGGCAGCCCCGGCGTCGAGCCGCGCGCGCAGGCCGGCGCTTTTCTCGCCCTCGAGCTTGCGGCAAAAATGCGCGCCCGAGGCGCGGATGCGCGCGAAGTCGGCGTCCACCAGCACTTGCGGATTGCGCGCCGCGCCGGCCGGCCATTGCACATACCGGTAATTGCGGCCCAGGACCCGGTCCCTGGCGGGCGATGCCATCACCAGTGTCTGGAAAAACATTTCGTCGGCACACAGCACCGTGCGAAAAAACCGCGCCAGCTCGGGGCGCGCATCGGCCAGCGCCAGCAGTTCGGCCAGGCAGGCGCGCGAGAGCGTCCACCAGGTCGAGCCGCCGTACGGCTGCAAACCCGCGGGAAAGCGGCGCGTGCGGCGCAGCAGGCGCAGCGCGCGGTTGGCCAGCGCGCAGGCCAGCCGCAGCGGCAGCGCACTGCCCTCGCGATAAAAATACTGGTAGCGGTAGGCGGCCGGCCAGCCCCCGGGGCCGATCGGCACGGTGTCGATCAGCTCGACGCCGCGGGCGGCCGCCAGCGCCGCCTTCAGCGCGCCCCTGGACAGCACCGGATAGTCCTGCGCCGACAGGAACACCAGCTTGTCGAAGTCCGGCTCGCGCGCGAGCACGTAGCGCAGCGAGGCAAGCGTGGCCTGCACCTGGCTGTAGCCGCCCCAGCGCACGTCCACGCGTGGCGCGACCTGGTGCGCGCGCCGGTCGACCAGCGCGGGATCGACCTGCCACTTGCGGTCCAGGTGCAGGTAGAGGGCGAACTCCGGGTCGCACAGGCGCGCCACCAAGGCATTGAGCTGGACCAGGTCCTTGTGCGCATGGATCAGGAAAACCTGTTTCATGATTCCCTCCGCACCTACTCTAGCGCGGCCTGGCGCCCGGCTGCGTTCAATTCAACGTGACACTTTGCCCCGCAACAGTGACGGTACGCACTGTGCCGGACGTGCTCACCTGCACCGCCGGGCGCTTGCAGCCGACGTCGAGCAGCACCAGGAATTCGGCGACCGACTTGCCGTCGTTCGGCAGGTAGAAGGCGCCATGGTCTTCGACCACGTTGGTCTTCGCTCCCGGACCGATCCACTGGGAAAAACTGGCATTCGCGTTCAGCGAGCGCACGCATACCGACTGGCCGTTGATCGCGATCTTCACCGCGCTCGGGCTTTCGACCGTCATCGCCACCGGGGCATGCAGGTTGAATTCGTAGGTATGCGGAACCGTCGCCGACAGGCGGTCGCGCACCAGGATCGCATTGCTTGCATTGCGCAGGTGCCAGACCTGGCGCTTGGCCATCGTCAACTGGCCGCCATAGGCGGCGGTGGCATCGCCTTCGGCAAAGTCATAGCTCGGCTGGGCGGCAAAACCGATGATCTTGCCGTTGCGCTGGAGCTGCTCGCGGTAGCCGGTCACCAGCTGGCCCTTGCCGCCATCGAAGGTGATCGAATTCTGCGAACGGGTCTGGTGGTACCAGTCGCTCCAGTAAGGCGAACCGTACCAGTCGTACCAGCCGGCCTTCACCAGCAGCGGCTGCCCGGCCACCGACAGCAGCAGGCCGTTCTGGTCGCCATGGCTGTGGTTGAACGAGCCGTAGGGGCTGGACTTGAAGAACAGCGAGCTGCGCGCGGTCGAACCGATGTCGCTGTGCATGGCGACCCAGCCGATGCTCGGGTAATACGCGCTCGAGGACGGCGGCGAGAGGACCTTGGTGTCGGCCACCGGCATCGGGTATGGCGCCTGCAGCAGCGAGAGCGTGTCTTCGGTGCCGCCCAGTTTCGAAACATACCAGGCCGCGCGCGGCGAGACCATGCGCGAACCGAAGGCGTGGAAGACGCGGGTGTCGGGCTTGGTTTCCGAACCGTCGCCGAAGGCATGGATTTTCGAACCCGGCGGCGTGAACTGCGTCGCGAAATCGAGGAAGCCGAGCGCCCAGGGCTTGGCGTAGAAGTTCACGCCGGTTGCCTGCGTGAGCGGATCCCACAGCTGCACCAGGTAGCCGGCCGCGTATTCGGCATAGGCGGTGCCGTTGGCAAAGCCGCCTTCCGGGCCGGCCCAGGGCGACGGCGCATTGGCGTAGGCGCGGAAGGAGAAATCGAACCACTTCTGCGCTTCGGGAATGTCGCCCAGCGAGAGCGAGGAAATGAGCACCAGGAACACCAGGCTCGTGTTGCCGTGCGAGTCGAACGGGTACTGGTCGAGGCGGCCGTTGTCGCCGGCCAGGTTGCGGTAGATTTCCTCGGTACGCACCCGCACCGTTTCGAGCCAGCGCGCCTTGCGCGCGGCGTCGAGGTCTCCCGCGAGCGAGTCGATTGCCTTGATCAGCGAGACCGAGATCTGGCGCGTGGCCTGGTCCTGGTTGACATAGCTGGTCGGGCCTTTCGGATCGAGGCTGGCCAGCTGGTCGCCCCGGCGCAGCGCCTCATTCAGGAACAGCGGATCGCGCTTCATGCGCCACATCGCGCTGGCCGCTTCGAGCTGGCGGCTCGCTTCGTTGATGCGCTGGCGGATGTCGGTCTGCTGCGCGGCCATGGCGGCCGTGAGCGGGGTCAGGATCGTGATTGGCCAGCGCCCGTCGACGAGGTTTGGCAAGGCATTCATCTGCAGCTTGATCTCGTTGGTCATGCGGCTGACGTAGGGATCGAGCTCGGCCTTCTTGCCCGCGCTCCAGGTCGAATACAGCGTAAACGACGGCGGCAAGGCGCGCGGACGCGACTTGGACGCGATGCGTGAGCGCAGCGTGGCGTTATCGGGCACTTCGAACACCGTCGAGCGGGTCGTCAGCGAAAAACTGCGCGCCGTCGACCAGTCGCTGCTGCCGCTGGGACGCACGCGCCAGGTGTAATTCCCGAGCGGCAGCGCCTTGGTCGGCAGATACCAGTTGCGTTCGACCACGGCGACGATCGGCGCGCCGCCGGCGGGGGTGATCTCGATGTCATAGGCGGCCGGGCCGGTCGGATGGCGCGCCCAGGTAAAGCCGGGCGGATTTTGCGCCTGGATGGCGCCGCCTGCAGGACCCGGCTGGACGATCAGCGGATCGCTTGCCAGTGCCCAGTCCGCGTGCGCGTTGAGCGACAGTGCACACAGCGATGCCAGGGCAAGGGCCTGGACCAGGCCGCGAAGATGGGATTTCATGAATGATGCTCCGAGAACGATGGATGACTTCCGGCGGACCTGTGGTCCGCACACTGCTGGAACAGCGTATTTACGTAGAGCAACGCTGTTCGACGCAAAATGATGTTACCGCAGTAAGAAATTGAACAAAGGCAACTTTTTATCGGAACTCATCAATTTCTCAGGTTGCCTCATGGAAATACAACGCCGGAGCAATACAGTTGTTTGTCCTAGATTTCACAGTGCTAATAGCTGTGTTTTGTTCACAAAGTCAAAGCGCCAACATGCCTTGTCAGCGGGGATCGGCACTTGCCTTGCGCAAGCGATGCATGCGCTTGAGGTAACGCAGGCAATACATGGCGAAGGCCAGCGGCGCGCGCCCTGCGTGGCGCCGCCGCACCCGGAATTCTTCCTGGCGCGCACGCAGCTTGTTGGCCGACGAGACGCTGCCGGCGTGTTCACGGAACACGGCCAGGGTCGCGTCCAGCTGCGCCGGGGCGGCCAGGGCGCCCAGGCGCAGCCAGAGGTCGATGTCCATCGCGTAGCGCAGGCCGGGATCGAAAGCGCCGACGCGCGCGAACCATTCGCGGCGCACGAAGACGGCTGGATGGGCGATGCTCACGCGTCCCGCCGCGTAGGCCTGGTAGCTGTAGGGGCGCATCGGGAAGGGCGGCACGAGGCGCCCTTCCTTTAATACCTGGATCTTGCCGACGACCCAGGCGGCGCCGCTCCCATCGAACTGCCGCGCTACTTGCGCCAGCACCTCGGGGCTGGCGTAATAATCGTCAGCGTGCAGGTGGGCGACGATCGCGCCGCGCGCCGCCGCGATACCCTGGTTCATGGCGCGGCTGATCCCGCCGCCCACGTCGCGCAGGATCCGCTTGTTGCCGGGATAGGCGGCGAGCATGTCCAGGGTGGCGTCGTTTGACCCGCCGTCGACGAACACATGCTCGAAATCGCGCCAGGTCTGGCTTTGCAGCGAGGCCAGCGTGTCGCCCAGGGTGGCGGCGCTGTTCCAGGTGCAGGTGACGATCGAGAAGCGCGGTTCATTCGGCATACAGGTCCACCAGGCGGGAAATGACGATGGCGGCGTCGGCGCCGAAGCGCGCCGCCAGCAGATGCGGCCATGGCGGTGCCGCCAGGGTGGCGTGCAGGCGTTCGACCAGCTCGACCATGGTGTCGGCCAGCTGCAGCTGTCCCGGGTATTGCTGGTAGCCGGCCAGTTCCGGCGTGCCGCCCCGCGCCAGCGCCAGCACCGGCTTAGCCAAGGCCAGGGCTTCGAGCACCGTAGTGCTGCATGCCTCCTCGCACACCGAGGGCACGACGCAGGCATGGCTGCGCGCGGCCAGGGCGAGCGCCGCCGGATAGTCCTGCCAGCCGAGGAAGCGCACCTGCGCACCGGCGTGGCGCTCCTCCAACGGCGCGCGCTCGGGGCCGTCGCCGGCGAGCGTGATGACGGCATGCGGCGGCAGCCGGCCGCTGGCCGCGGCCAGGAATTCTCCAAAACCTTTGCCGGCATCGATGCGCCCGACCAGGGCCACCTCCCCTGCCCGCGCCGCCGGCGCGCCTTGCGCCGCCTGGCGCAGCGCCGCGTAGTCGACGAAATTCGGGATCACGCGGCAGCGTGCCAGGTCGGCGCCCGGCACCGCGCGCATGAACTGGCGGCGCAGGAACTCGGACACGAAGACCGTCTTGTGCCTGGCAAATGCGCGCGCGCTGGCATGGCGGTAGCCATCGACCGCCATGGCCGTAACCGCTTGTCGCAGCGCGCCTGCGCCCGGCCCGATGCAGGCGCTGCAGTCGCGCGCATTGCGCGTCGTGCACACGTCTCCATCGCGAAAGCGCAGGTGGACCAGGCACTCGCTGCCCTGGTCGTGGCGGGTCTGCACGAAATTGATGTGGGGGTCGACGTACTGGCCAAGCAGCGGCAGGTGGCCGTGGTAATGCACGACATCGAAGTTGGCGGCATGGCGCTCGAGGGCGGCCGCGATCTTGCGGGCGAAATAGGGGCGTTTCAGGGGATTGAACACGCCCAGCTGCTTTTCCTTCCAGCCCGGATGGGCGAGATCGAAGCCCGGGACGAACCGGCCCCGAAAGCCGATCTGCGCCGCTCCCCCCTCCGGAGCGCAATCGTTGCGCCCCAGAATCTGTACCGCATGGCCGCGCGCCAGCAAGGCATTGCCAAGCGTGACCACGTGCTTGCCCAGGCCGCCGATGCGCTCGCCTGGCAAGTCTTCGGAAACGAGGAGGATGCGCATGCTACCAGCCACCCGCCAGCGCCTTGACGCGCGCCCAGGCCCAGCGCCGGTCGACCGGCTCGGCGACGAAGGTCATGCCGAAGAGCGTCAGCAAGGCCGCCGTGGTGGCCGCGATCAACACGAAATCGACCGTGCCGCGGTCGAACATGCGCTCGGCCAGGGCGGCGCCCAGCGCGACGGCGCCGGCCGCCCCGAACCCGGGCAGGTAGGCATGCTTGCACAGGCGCGCGAGGCCGGTCGGCACGGTGCGGCCATGGACGGCCACCAGAAAGGCCAGCGTGAACACGATCGATGCGGCCAGGTGGCCCCAGGCCGCGCCGGCGATGCCCCAGCCGGCCACCCCGAGGTAGACCATGCCCAGCCCGGCCAGCGCACGCGCCACCGCGAACAGGCCGGACAGGCGCGGGTGGCCCATGCCGTCGTTCACGAGCGATGGCAGGCTGGTGAGCGAATCGACGAATTGCGAACAAGCCATCAGGGCCAGCACGATGGCGCCGCTGCGAGCAAAGCCAGGGCCGATCCACAGCGCCAGCAAGGGGTAGGCAAAGACGGCCAGCAGCACCAGCATCGATGCGTTCAGGTAGACGACGTAGCGTGTCGCCTTGATATAGGCACGGTCCAGCCGCGCCAGCTCGCCGCCGGCCGCCATTGCGCTCGCTGCCGGAAAAAAAACGCCGGAGAGGCGAAAGCTCAGCCCCAGCACGCGGTTGGCCAGGGTCGCCGCCACCGTGAAGTAGGCCAGGCCGGTGACGCCCACCAGCGCGCCGATGATGAGTTTGTCGGCATGCGCATACGACAGCGCCGCGAAGCGCGACAGGAAGGACCAGGCGGAAAAGCCGAGGATGTTCGCGCGCAGGCTGCGCTCCGGCCAGCGCCAGCGCAACTGCGGCAGCAGGCGCCGGACGCCGCGCCACAGCACCAGGCAATGCAGGGCGCTGGCAAGGATCCGCAGCAGGATCACCTCGAACAGGCCCTGCCCCGCCAAGAGCACCGCGACCGTCAGCAAGGGCACCAGGGTGCCGAACACCATTTCGATCAGCCCCGACACGTCGAAGCGCATCAGGCCCTGGGGCACGCTGTTGAGGTAGCTTTGCAGCTGCCCGAACAGGAAGCCGAGCGCGGCCAGTTGCAGGCAGGCGATTGCTTCCTGCATCAGCGCGGGCGGCACGGAAAATACGCGCGTCACCAGCGCCTGGGCGCCGGCGTAGATGGCGAGCGCGCCGGCCAGGCCGATCAGGGCGTAGACGACCAGCCCGAAGCACATGGTCGCCGCGACCCGGTCGTGCTCGCCGCGCGCATGCTGGCCGGCGATGTACTTCACCGAGCCGGCCGTGACATTGATGTCGATCACCGCAAAATAGCCGACGATGGCCGTGACCAGCGAGTACAGGCCGTATCCGGCGTCGCCCAGCCCGGCCACGACCAGGGGCATGGTCGCCAGCGCCGCCAGCGCCGGTACGGCGGCGCCGAGCAGGTTCGCCCAGGCGTTGCGATACAGGCGCAGGTTCATGGCGGATGGCCGGCGGCCGGCGCGCGCGCCATCATGCCGGCGCCACGTCGGGACGCAGGCGCACGTGGGTGCTGCGCGTGGCGGTGGCGGGAACGCTGCCGGCCGCCAGCGCCACATATGGCAGGGCCAGCGCAAGGGCCAGCATCTGCGTCGTGCGCACCTGGGGAAATGGCGTGCCGATCAGGAGGTCCGGGATCATGAAGGCGACGGCGGCCACGCCCGCCGTGCCCAGGCCCAGCAGCTCGGGCGGCAGGGTGCGCAGTGCATGGCGCGCCGCCAGCACGAAGGCCCATACCGTGCCGACCAGCAGCGCCAGGCCCGGCAAGCCGCTCTTGAGGGCGATGTGCAGCACGCCGCTGTGCACGAACAGGCCTCCGTCCGGATTGGCTTGCCAGGAAATCTGCTGGTAGCCTGTGTAGCGGCCCCAGGCGCCGATGCCGGTGAAGGGCCGCGCCAGGATGTCGGCCAGCACCAGTTTGAGTTCCAGCACGCGCTCGCTTTCGGGACCGAAGCGGCCCGACTGCATGTCGTAGAACAGGCTGGCCAGGCCCTCGCTGCCACGCGTCTGGCCAAGGCGGCGCAGGGCCGCGTAGCCTAGCGCGCCGCCCACCAGGGGCAGCGCCGCCAGCACCAGCTGCACGCGGCGGCGCAGCGGAAAGCGCAGCAGGACGATGGCACAGCCGCACACGAACCCGATCCAGGCGCTGCGCCGGAAGGACAGCACGATGCAGGCCGCCGTCGCCAGCAGCGTCAGCCATTCGAACGCGCGCCAGACCGGCCGGCCCGCCGCCGCGGGAGCGCCTGCCGCCGGCACGATGGGAGCCGGGCGCGGCCCGAACAAGCCCATGGCCGCGATGGCGCACGCCATCATGCACAGCATGCTGTCGTTGATGTCGAAAAAGGTAAGCCGGATCCGGATCGCATTCATGTTCGCATAAACATTGTTCGGGTCGCCGCCGAAGGCCGCCCAGCGAGCCAGGCCGTACAGGGCGCGCACCAGGCCGGCCAGCATGATGAAGCGCCCCAGCTCGATCGCATGTTCGCGGGTGCGGAAGGCGAGCAGCATCAGCGCGATGAGCGGCCCCATCCAGACGATATTGGAAAAGCCCGAGGGCGCCAGGGCCTCCTTCGGCGGCACGCCGGCCAGCACGGCCGCGCCGAGGTGGGCGCACAGCAGCGCCGTCCAGCCCCAGAACCAGGGACGCAGGTTGCAGGGCGCTGCCGTGCCGTGCGTGAAAATGGCCGCCACCCGCGCGCAGCACCAGGCACCGAGCATGGTCCACAGCACCACCGGAAACAGTAGCAGGCCGGAGCCGCGGCTGTAGACGCCGGGCGTCACGAACAGGGCGAGGCTGCCGTAGCTGGTGGAGGTGATCCAGAAGAACGCGCACAAATACGGGTAGACCAGCAGGCGCGGCCATACCAGGCCGAGCCCGGCGGCCAGCAACCCGGCCAACGCCAGCATCACCACCACCACGAAGGGCAGCGAGCTGAAGAAATACTGGAGGACGGTAGCGGACATGGCGGTCAAGCTCAGCGGGCGCCGGAGCCGATGAGGCGGACACGGTCGGCCGCGCCCAGCGCGGCCAGCAATTCGGCGATGAAGCGGTCTTGCATGCGCCAGGCGCCGGGCTCGTCTTCCGCAATGCTCGATACCCGCACCAGCATGCCGTCGGGAATCTCACCGGACAAGCCATAGGCCAGGCGGCGCAGCTTTTGTTCGATGCCGGAGCGGGTGGCGTGTTCGCCGATCGTGATCCAGTAGGTAATCGGCTCGTTGCGTTCCTGCTGGCGGGCGACCAGCCGCTGCACCGGCAGCGGCCCATACGCCGTCGCGAGGCGGTCGCTGCCGTCGCGGATCAGCTGGAAACCCTGGGCCACGTAGCAGACCTCGGGCAGGTGCAATTGCAGGGCCTTGCTCTGGTCGCCGCCATAGGCAATCGACAGCATCACACGCCGCCCTGCCCCATCGACATAGGTGCGCGACAGGGTCTGGTCGTAGATCTTCGCGAGCACGCCCTGCTGCTCGGGGTTCGGCGTGAGCGGAATGATATGCGGATCGATGCGCCAGGACCCGAAGCGGGCCGGGATCATGGCCTCCAGGCTGAACGCGGCCTGGGCTTGCGCGGCTTTCGGCGTTGGCGTCAGGGCCACGGTCAGGGCCGAGGTGACGGCCATGGCGGCGCCGAGCACGAGGCTGGCAAAGAAGCGCCGGCTCATTTGCGCCACCTTTTGCCCCGCCTCTTGCCCCGCCGTGCGCCGCCGGTACGCCGGCGCGCAGCCCATTGCAGGCTCGAGTCCACCGCCAGGATCAGCGCCAGCGCCGTGAGGAACAGCACCATGCCGGCAAACCCGTGCAGGAAGCCCTGCCCGGCGGCGTCGCCCAGATAATACGTGACCAGGGTCAGCACGATCACGCGGATGACGTTGGCCGAAAACGAAATCGGGATGATCAGGAGCGCCAGCCCGACATTGCGAAACGCCGACGGGTGGCGCATCAGGTTCAGGTAGAACAGCCCGAGCGCTTCGAGCGTGAGCAGGGTTTGCAGGCCGGCGCAGGCATCGGCCACGAGCAGCTGGTACTGGCCGATCTGCAGGATGACGCCGGAGCGGGCCACGGGATAGCCGGCGGCGAACAGGATCTGCTCGGTGGCCCAGGAGACCGCCATTTTCATCGGCATCGTCACGGCAGCGACGAATTCGCTCGGCAGCGGCACCATGAACAGCATGAAAAAGAAGGGAAACCAGAGCACGCGCAGCGCGCGCACGCCGCGCTTGACCAGCACGATGGCGGCCAGCGCGAGGACGATGGCGCCGATCTCGAACATCAAAATGTGCTGGGTGCGCCCGAGCAGGTGCAGCAGCAGGCCGAGGATCAGCACCGGCCAGCCCATCGCCGACGCGTCAGGCTCCAGGACACGCACCTCGGGCCACTTGCGGTAGATCAGCCACAAGGCCAGGCCGAAAATCATCGGCCCGTGTCCCTGCTCCTCGCCGATCCAGGCGCCGGTGAACAGGTCGGCAAAGGTGGGCAGGAACAGCAGGGCCAGGCCGAGCCAGATGGGCCACCATTCCGGCAAGGCTTCGCGCAGGCCGGCGCGCAGCCGGTCGAGCACGTCCTGGGGCCGCGCGCCGGCCCGGTCGCGTTGCGGGCCGCTGCCGAGCGTGCCGGTGCCGGTGCCGGTGCTGCTGCCGGTGCTGCTGCCGGCGCCACTCGCGCGGGCCGGTTCGGCGCCAGGCGCTGCGCTCTTGCCGCTGCCTGGCGCGCCTGGCAGCGCGACGCCGGAGCGTGCGTCCCCGTTCACTCAGAACTCCATCACGACGGCGCCGACGATTTCGGCCCCCGCCTCGACCAGCTGCTCGGCCATGCGCGCCACATCGGCCACCCGCGTATGGTCCTTGCGCGCGGCCAGCAGGACCCCGCCTGCCTGCCCGGCCGCGGCCAGCGCATCGGCGCCGGCGCCGAAGGGCGCCAGGTCGTAGAGCACGATGTCGTAGCGGCTCGAAAGCAAGGTGTGCAGGCTGCGGAAGGCTTCGCGGCTGAGCAGCTCCTGCGGATTCGGGGGCACGGTTCCGGCAGGCAGCACCGACAGGTCGACGAAGTCGGGCACGCGCACGATGACGTCGAGTCCGGTACGCCCGGCCAGCAGGTCGGACAGGCCCTGGCGCGGCTTGAGCCCGAAGATCTCGTGCTGGTGCGGGCCGCGCAGGTTGGCGTCCACCAGCAGGGTCTGCTCGCCAAGCTGGGACAGGACGACCGCGAGGTTGGCCGCGAACAGGGAGGCGCCATCGTCCGGGTCGGCGCCGACGACGGCCAGCGCGCGCTGGCCGCGTGCGAACCAGCGCAGCATCAGCTGGCTGCGAATCGCGCGCAAGGCCTCGACCTGGGGCGAGAATGGCTCATAGGCGGCGACCAGCCGCGCCGAATAGCCGGCCTGCCCCGGCAGCACGTAGGGATAGGCGAACTGGCGGGCCAGCGCCTGGCGGATGTCGTCCTCGCCCACCAGGCCCAGGCGCAGCGCCGCTTCGCCATAGCGGATGCCGAGGTCACGGTGCATGCGCAGCACGCGCTCGGCGTCCTCCGGCGTCAGCTTGCCCGCCTCCTGCAGGAGCATGCCCATGCGTGAATCGGCGACGTCGACGGCTTCGGCCGCATCGAGCGGCAAGGATGACAGGATCGGTGAATTCATCGCAGCGTCCTTTCAGTTCAGGCGCAGGGGCCGGCGTGGTCCGATCAGGGCGCGCAGGCCGGTGCGCCGGGGCGCCGCATGCCACTCGATGGTGCCGAGCACGGGAATGCCAAGCAGCTCCTGCATGTCGCCGCCCGACCTCACTGGACGCTGCAGCAATTCGAGCAGCAGGGCCAGCCCCAGCCCCAGCACGGTGCCGAGCAGGATCGCGACGAGCGTATTGAGCAGCACACGGGGACCGGACGGCTCGCTCGGCGCCACCGCCGGATTCAGGACCGCGATGTCCGACTGTTCGGCCTGGGCCTCGATCCGGGTTTGCGAGAAGCGTCCGCTGGCGGAGTCAAACGCGCGCTGGGCGCTGTCGAGGTCTTTGAGCATGACGCTCAGTTCGTCGCGCGTACGGTTCAGTTCGAGCACGCGCGTCTTTTGCGCGGCCAGTGCGGCGCGCAATTGATCTTCGCGCTGGCGCAGCACTTGCGCATTGCCGCCGACACTCTTCGAGACCATGCCGAGCGCCGCATTCAGGTCAGAGCGCATCTTGTCGACCTCGGCGCGCGCGGCCTGGTATTGCGGATGATTGCTGCCGTAGCGCGCCATGCCCTCGGCCAGCTTGGCCTCGGCCGCGGCCAAAGCGACGCGCAGGTTCTGGATCAGCGGATTGTTGGCCACGTCGGGCGAGTTGGCGGCGCCGCTGCCCGCCATCCGTTCGCGCGAGGTCGCCTCGAGCGCCGCCGCCTGCGCCGCCACCAGCTGGGTCGACAAGTCGTTCAGGCGCGACAGTTCGACGTCGACGCGGTTGTTGTCCAGGCTGACGATGCCCTTCTCCTGCTGGTATTTCGACAGGCGCGCCTGGGCGTTTTCCACGTTGTCGCGCAATTGCTTCGTCTGTTCGTTGAAATAGGACGCGGTCTTTTTCATCGGATCGGTCTTGAGCTGCACGCTGGCGTTCTGGTATTGCTCGGCGAACGCGTTCGCCACCGCTGCGGCAAAGGCGGGGTCGGCGCCCTTGAAGCTGATCTCGACCACGCTCGATTCGCGCGCCGGCTTGATGTCGAGCCGCCTGAGCAGCAAGTCCGCGAGCCAGTCGCGTACCGTTCCCTTGCCCTCGGTCGCTTCCTGGAACTGGGCGAGGACGACCGGGCTGGTGGCCAGGCGCAGCCGGTCCACCACGCGCAGGGCCACGTTCTTGCTGCTGATGATGTCGATCTGGGTCGCCATATAGCCCGGCAGGAGCTGCCCCGGCATCGTCACGCCGGTCAGTGGATCGACGCCCTTGTAGTTCAGCAGGACCGACGCGGTGGCGGTATAGGTCTTGCTCTGCACCAGGCTCCAGCCCAGCGCAAGCAGAACGGTGGCGAACAGGCTTGCCAGGATCAGCCGGCGGCGCGCACGCAGCAGGGACAGGAATTGGCGCAGGTTCATGGCAGCTCCGGTCGGCTCAGAACCAGCTCTCGCGCACGGTGATCACGTCGTCGACCTGCACCGGGTCGCTGGCGCGCACCTCGAGCGTGACGGGACGCCCGTCGGGATCGCGCCGGGTGATGCGCATGCCGCTGTCGCTGCCGCGCTGCGTAAGGCCGCCACCGGCCGAGATCGCTTGCTGGACCGTCATCCCGCGCTCGATGCGAAACGCACCGGGCCGCTGCACTTCACCCGTCACATAGGCGCGCGGCGCCCGCTCGACAAAAATGATGTCGCCGCCGGCCACCTCGACGTCCTTGTCGAGCTCACCCTTGCGCACCATGTCGACGATGTCGATCGTCTCGCGCGTGGTCTTGCCGTCGCGCGTGCGTACCAGGCTGATCAGGTCGCTGCCCTCGGCGCTGACGCCGCCCGCCATCGCCAGCAGGTCGAGCACCTTGCGCCTTCCTTCGACCGGGTAGCGCCCCGGCCGGTTGACCTGGCCCAGCACCGACACCTGCTGGCTCGCCAGCGTCGTGACCAGCATGTTTACTTCGGCCTTCTTGAGGTAGCCGCCTTTTTCCAGCAGGCTGCCGATTTTCTTTTCAGCCGCCGCCACCGACATGCCGCCCACGGCGACCTGGCCGAGCAAGGGAAAGGTGATCGCGCCGCCTTCGCTCACGCGCGTCTCGACCGACAGGTCGGGGCTGCCGTAGACGGACAGGCGCACCACGTCGCCCGGGCCGAGCAGCACTTCGGCCGCCACGGCAAGTCCTGGGCCGAGCCCTGCGCCAAGCGCCAGCAGGCCGGCGGCAATCCAGTGTGCAAATGTCTTCATGATCGCTCCTCGCTGAATCCATCCATTGCGCTTACTTCAGGCCGGCGACGCCACGGTCGAGTGCGGCGTTATCGGGTACGGGCTTGTTGGCGGCGCCTGCGGCAGGCGCGCTCTTGCGATCGAGCGCCAGGTCCTTGTTCAGGTATTCGATCTTCGCGCCCTGGCGCAGGCGTTCGACTTCGGCCGCCGCCAATTCCTTGTTCTTGCGGGTGACGAGAAACTGCGCGATCTGGGGCGCGGCGACCGTCAGCGGCACCGGCGCGTCGCGCACCTCGGCCAGCGACAGCAGCATGGCGCGTTCGCCCTCGCGCACGCTGAACAGCTGGCCCTTCTTCATGCCCAGCAGCTTCTTTGACAGGGCCGCATTGAGGTCGGCGGTGCTGCGCGTGACCTGGGCGCGTCCGTACTTGATGCCTTGCGCATCGAGCCAGACAGCCACTTCTTCGAGCGAGCGCGCGCCGTCGGCCGCCGCACGCACGTCGGGCGTGAGGTCGGTTGCGGCGAGCGTGAGCTGCTCCATGCTGAACTGCTTGCGCTTGTCGAAGAAATCGGGGTGCTCCTTGTAATAGGCCTCGACTTCGGCCGGCGTGGGCGGCGGCAGCTTGGCGAGGCGCTTTTGCATGTAGGCCTGGGCCACGATCAGCGAACGCGCCCGTTCGATCGCCCCCATGACCTTCGGGTCGCGGTCGAGCTTTTCGCCCACGGCCGCGCGCTCGAGCAGTTCGCGGTCGATCAGCGCCTGCAGCAATTGTTTGCTGGCCTGCTGCTGGCGGGCCGCCGGAACGCCCGCGCGCTGCAGCTCCTCGTTCAATTGCAGGACCGTGATCTCTTCGCCATTCACGTTGGCCAGCGCCTGTCCGGGCTTGGCCGGCGGCGCCTTGTCGCCGCAACCCGATAACGGCCCCAGCACGAGCAGCACCAAAGCGGCGCCCCAGCCCGCCCTGCTTCGTGTTCCTTCCCTGCGAGCGATAGTCAACATAGGTCCTCGACAATGATGAAAGCGCGCCCTCCCCGCATGCGGGGATGGCGGTGAAGGCGCAGCCGGCCGCGGGCCGGGACGGCAATCGGCGCACCTGCCGCATCAGGCCGCGACATCGGCGACCTGCGCTGCAAGAAAGGCCGCGTAGGCGTGCTGCAAACCTTCGCGCAGCGGCATGCTGGCGCTCCACCCGAGCGCGCGCAGTTTCGATACGTCGAGCAGCTTGCGCGGGGTGCCATCGGGTTTGCTTGCATCGAAGACGATGCGCCCCTCGAAACCAACGACCTCGCGCACCATCTGGGCCAGGTCGTGGATGCTGACGTCCAGGCCGGTACCGACGTTGATGTGCGAATGCATCGGGTCGGTGCTGCTCGCGTAGTCCTCGGGTGCCAGGTTCATCACATGGACGCTCGCTGCGGCCATGTCGTCGACATACATGAATTCACGCATCGGCTTGCCGCTGCCCCAGATCACGACCTCGCCCGCCCCGCTCGCCTTGGCATCGTGGAAGCGCCGTACCAGCGCCGGGATCACATGGCTGTTTTGCGGATGGTAGTTGTCGCCCGGTCCATACAGGTTGGTTGGCATCACGCTGCGAAAATCGGTGCCGTACTGGCGGTTGTAGCTTTCGCACAGCTTGATGCCGGCGATCTTGGCGACGGCATACGGCTCGTTCGTGGGTTCGAGCGCGCCTTCCATCAGGAATTCCTCGCGAATCGGCTGCTGCGCCAGGCGCGGATAGATGCAGGAGGAGCCAAGAAACAGCAGGCGTTCGACGCCGGCGCGCCAGGCTTCGTGCACGACATTGGCCTGCACCATCAGGTTGTCGTAGATGAACTGCGCCGGATAAGTGTTGTTGGCATGGATGCCGCCGACCCTGGCCGCGGCCAGATACACCTGGTCGATGCGCTCGCTGCGAAAGAAGGCCCGCACCGCAGGCTGGTCGGTCAGCTCGAGCTCGTCGTGCGTGCGCATGACGATGGTCGAGTGGCCGCGGGCACGCAGGGCGCGCACGATGGCCGATCCAACGAGGCCGCGGTGGCCGGCGACATAGATACGGGGCTCTGGATGACTCAACGCTTCCTCCGATCCGGTTGTATTCGCCATGACGATGCCCACAATGGCGGCACTCATCTTCAAACGGGACGCCGTGCCAGCGTACCTGTCGTGGTCTGCGCGCTTCTTGACGAGCATCGCCGTTTTCTGGGGAACCAAAACCGCCGAGCGCAATCGGACAGCGCGGGCGCGCACGCCATGAAAGGCAATCTCAGGCAGGCGGCGGCTGCCCTGCGCTTAAGCCGCGTTGAAGGGCTTGGCCTCAAAACGCGTTCTCACGCGTCAAAATTACGCGCACTGTCTTTAAAATGATCCACAGGTCGAGCCATACCGACCAGTTGCGCAAATAGTCGAGGTCGTACTGGATGCGCGCTTCCATCCGGTCGAGCGTGGCCGTCTCGCCGCGCAGGCCGTTTACCTGGGCCCAGCCGGTAATGCCAGGCCGCACCTTGTGGCGCAGCATGTAGCCTTTGATCAGTTTTCTGTACTGCTCGTTGTGCGCGACAGCGTGCGGCCGCGGCCCGACGATGCTCATGCTTCCCTGCAGGACATTGACGAATTGCGGCAATTCGTCGAGCGAGGTGCGCCGCAGGAAGCGCCCGATCGGCGTCACCCGCGCGTCGTCGCGGCGCGCCTGGACGATCTGGCTGCCGTCGTCGAGCGTCCACATCGAGCGGAATTTGTAGACCATGATCTCCTCGCCATACAGGCCGTAGCGGCGCTGGCGGAAGATGACCGGCCCGGGCGAGGTGCACTTCACGGCGAGCGCGATCGTCAGCATCAGGGGGGCCAGCAGGATCAGGATGATGCTGCCGAAGACGATGTCGCTGGCCCGCTTGATCATGCTGTTCAGGCCCATGAAGGGGGTCTCGCGGATGGCGATGACGGGCATGCCGCCGACATTGTCGAAGCGCGCCTGCATCAGGTCGAACACATACACGTCCGGCAGGAAATAGACCGACGCGGTGGTGTCCTGCAGTTCGTCGATGAGGCGGCGGATGCGCGGCTGGCCCGAAATCGGCTGGCTGATGAAAATGAGCTTGATGTTATTGCTGCGCACGTAGCCGATCAGGTCGCCCACCTGGCCGAGCACCGGATGGCGCAGGCCCGGCGGGTGGCGCACCCTGGCGCGGTCGTCGAAGAAGCCGTGCATCTGCATGAACAGGTTCGGATGAAAGTCGCAGATGCCGGCGAATTTTGCCCCCACCTCATTGGCGCCGACGACGATCACCGAGCGCACTTCGTGCCCGCGGACAGGCCGCCCGGCCGCCCGCCGCACCAGGATATGGCTGACCAGCAAGGTGATGGGCGTGGCGATCGCCCAGGCCAGCAGGACGCGTTCGTCGTAATAATATTTGAGGCCGCTGGCCGAGCCGAGGAAGTACAGCACGCCGATCGTCACGCACCAGCCGAACACGGTATCGCGCGCATAGGCCAGCATGCGTCCGCTGCGCCAGGTGCGGTAGGGATCGACGTGCTGGTAGACCGCCGAGGAGATGAAAAAAGCGAGGATCATCAGCACCAGCGAATAGCCCGAGAAAGGTTCGCGGAAAACGAGCGAGGACACATACAGCGAGCCCATGATGATCAGGGGATCGAGTACGCGCTGAAAGAACGAGATGAGCGGAATGTCGTTGACGGTCATCGCAGGGAGAGTCGGAACGGCGTCAGAACTGCGCGCTGGCGTTGATGACGAAGGTGTTGGCCTTGAAGTCGCCGATGCCGAGCACGGGCGAGCCGCTGCGCGACTGGTACAGCCACGCCGCCGACAGCGTCAGCTTGCGCCGGACCAACCAGCTTGCCTTGAGGCTGGCCGAGCGCAACGAATCGTCCAGGTCGCCGGACGTAGTGAAGCCCGCGCGCGGCTTGTAGTCGCGCTTCTCGTAGACGGCGTCGGCCTCGACCCGAATCTTGCCGGTCGCGTCCCAGGTGGCGCTGGCGCTGACGCCCTTGTTCTGCGTATAGCTCACCAGGGTGCTCTCGAGGGGCGCGAAATCGCGCCATACCGACGCGCGTGCGCTGAGCTTCCCGCCCGGTTCGTAGAGCAGCGTGAAGCGGCCATTCGCGCCGCTCGTGCGCCCGGAGCCGAACGAAGGCTGGGTGCGCCGCGCATAGCCGGCCAGGCCCTGGATCGTGGTCGTGCCGGTCGCCTTCCAGTCGACCCGTACCTTCAGCTCTTCCTGATCGAAGTCGTCGGTCAGAAAGCCCAGGGTGGCCGGACGCGGGTTCGGATAGCTGCCCTCGATGCGCCGCAGCACCAGCCCGACGGTGCTGCCGCTGGGCGCCAGGTAGCGCCCTTCGAGTTCGGCGACGTCTTCGGTGCGGTCGTTGAACGATTGCGCTGCCAGCTCGTAATCGAACTTGTCGCGCGCCAGTGCGGCGCGTGCCTCCCAGCGCGGATGCAGCTTCCAGGCGCCGTCGAAAAACCCGCGGCGCTGCTCGCGCAGGTTGCGCTGATCGCTTTGGAAGTCGGTGTACGGCGCCAGCGTTTGCGCATAGGTGGCGCCGAGCTTTCCCGAAAACCGGTTCCCCAGCTGCCAGTACCAGGTCGCCTGCGCATCCTGCCCATCGTAGTCGAGCTGGCGGAAATGGTCGAACTTGACTTTCGAGAGCTTGGCGACGGCCAGCACGCGCTGGCGCCGGATGGACTTGTCGTAGGTCGCGCCGACCTCGAAGGTGGTCCAGGAATCGGAACGCTGGTCGTCGAAGGCCGGCGCGCCGTCGGGAACGCGCAGCAGGTTGTCGTCGTGCGCCCAGCCCAGACGGCCGTACAGCGCGAGCGGGGTCTCGGGAACGGCTGCGGCAGGAAGAAGGACCATCGTGCCGGCCAGGAAAGCGAGCGGGTGCAGGCGAAATCTCGACATGGCAGGTGTCTTTCGAAAGACATTGCGAAACCGGATTGAGGCACTGAGGCAATGCAAGGCGGGACGAAGCGCAAAGCCGTGCACCAGTAGAGTTCTGACCGCCGCGCGGACGCATGAGTTCCACCCGCGCGTTTGACGCAAGGGGACAAACGCATCGATGCAGATGCTAAGGTTTA
Organism: Massilia sp. FBCC-B171; assembly: GCF_059134155.1. Taxonomy (NCBI): domain Bacteria; kingdom Pseudomonadati; phylum Pseudomonadota; class Betaproteobacteria; order Burkholderiales; family Oxalobacteraceae; genus Massilia; species Massilia sp. FBCC-B171. The sequence goes on from NZ_CP101443.1 coordinate 3,844,177, forward strand.
GCGAGTGAGATGCCGGTCAGGAGCGACCGCAACGATGGGTTCGAAGGTGCGCTGGAGGCACACATCCGATGGCGGGACGCAAGGCGCGTCCGCCGTCAGAGAGGCCTCGGGCCGGTAGCCCGAGGCGGTGCAAGGCGGAGAGTCTTATGCCTCGCCGCGCGAGCGCGCTTCGATCTTTTCCCAGCGCTCGAGGGCGTCGAGCAGCAGTTCGTCGATCTCGGCATAGCGGGCGTTGATGCGGCGCGCGTCGGCCGGGTTGGTCTTGTAGAAGTCCGGGCCGTTGAGCTGGGCGGTGATGGCCGATTGCTCGTCCTCGAGCGAGGCGATCAGCTTCGGCAACTCCTCCAGTTCGCGCTGTTCCTTGTAGCTGAGCTTGACCTTCTTGGCGGCAGTATCAAGCACGGGCGATTCGGCGGCCTTGGCCGGCTTGGGCGCGGCAACGGCTTGCTGCGGCATGGTCGCCTTGACGCGTTCCCAGTCGGTGTAGCCGCCGACGAATTCGCGCCACATGCCTTCGCCTTCGGCAACGATCACCTGGGTCACGACGTTGTCGAGGAAGGTGCGGTCGTGGCTGACGAGGAAGACGGTACCGGTGTACTCCTCGAGCAGCTCTTCGAGCAGTTCCAGGGTATCGATGTCGAGGTCGTTGGTCGGCTCATCGAGCACCAGGCAGTTGGCCGGCTTGGCGAACAGGCGCGCCAGCAGCAGGCGGTTGCGCTCGCCGCCCGAAAGCGACTTGACCGGCGAACGGGCGCGCTCGGGCGCGAACAGGAAGTCGTTCAGGTAAGTCATCACGTGCTTGCGCTGGCCGTTGACCTCGACCCAGTCGCTGCCCGGAGCGATGGTATCGGCCAGGCTCGCCTCTTCGTTGAGCTGGGTGCGCATCTGGTCGAAGTAAGCAACGTTGAGCTTGGTGCCCAGGCGCGTGGTGCCGCTGTCGGCTTTTTCCTCGCCGAGGATGATCTTGAGCAGCGTGGTCTTGCCGGCGCCGTTCGCGCCGATCAGGCCGACCTTGTCGCCGCGCAGGATGGTGCCGCTGAAGTTCGAGACGATCACCTTCTCGCCATACGACTTCGAGATGTTGTCGAGTTCGGCGACGATCTTGCCGGAACGCTCGCCCATGCCGACGTCGAGCTTGATCTGGCCCTGGGTGTCGCGGCGCGCGACGCGTTGATCGCGCAGCGCTTCCAGGCGGCGTACACGGCCTTCGTCGCGGGTACGGCGTGCCTGCACGCCCTTGCGGATCCAGATTTCTTCCTGCGCCAGGAACTTGTCGAACTTGGCGTTCTCGACTTCTTCATTGGCCAGCAGTTCGCGCTTGCGTTCCTGGTAAGTCGTGAAATTACCTGGGAAGGACAGCAGGCGGCCGCGGTCGAGCTCGATGATGCGCGTGGCGACATTGTCGAGGAAGCTGCGGTCGTGGGTAATGAACAGGACCGAGCCGCGGAAGTCGCGCAGCAGGCCCTCGAGCCACATGATCGACTTGAAGTCGAGGTGGTTGGTCGGTTCGTCGAGCAGCAGCACGTCCGGTGCCGACACCAGCGCCACGGCCAGGGCGACGCGTTTCTGCATACCGCCGGACAGCGTTTTCATTTGCGCGTCGGCATTCAGGCCCAGCCGGTCGAGCGTGGTGTCGACCTTGTTGCCCAGATTCCAGCCATCGGTGGCGTCGAGCTTGACCTGAATGACGTGCATGCGTTCCATCAGCGCGTCGTCGTCGCCCTGGCCGAACTGGCCGGTCAAGGCTTCGTACTCGGCCAGCATGCCTTGCAGTTCGCCCATGCCGGCGGCGACGGCGTCGAACACGGTCGACTCCGGATCGAAGGTCGGCTCCTGCTCGACATAGGCGATTTTGATACCTTGCTGCATGACGAGCAGGCCGTCGTCGAGCTTGAAGCGCCCGGCGATGGTTTTCAGCAGCGAGGACTTGCCGGTGCCGTTGCGCCCGATCAGGCCGACGCGTTCGCCGGTTTCGAGGGAAAAGTCGGCATGGTCGAGCAGCGCGACGTGACCGAACGCGAGTTGCGCGGACGAGAGGGAAATGACAGCCATAATCTTAGTGAACTGGCCACGCGCAATCGTCTGGAAGACAACCCGTGTGGCGGGGGAAAGGTGAAAGAAGCCGCCATTGTACCGATTGCGGCGCCGACACTTCCAAGAGTCTTCCAAATAAGCCGGTTTCGTCGGCTATAATTGCACTCGGTTCACGATACCGGCCTGCTGTGCAGGGTCCGCTCGCCGAACTGCAGGCCCTGCCTGCTTGTCGTGCCGCCAACGGCGTCACGTGCGTCCTCCCCGTAGCACAATGGATAGTGCACATGCCTCCTAAGCGTGGGATACTGGTTCGATTCCAGTCGGGGGGACCACCACCTGCAGACCAGCTGGTCTTCTCTATTACCGACCTCCGTGAATTCAACTGTCGAGCTTGCGTGTCTTGTCGCGAGCTTGCTCCTCTGGAGTCAGGGGTACAAACGGTCCTTGCATACGGCGCTTTAAATAACGCTCGCCATCCGAGGAATTAAAAGCCTTCCACAACTTAATGGCGACGTAGACAATAAAAACGACAGCAATCGTTAGACCAATTGCGCGTACGTTCATTGCTTTCTCCTCAAATATCAGTTTCAGGGCTGATTGCAACCGCTCGTAAAGGCTCAGTGTACGAAGCGAGTATTATCAAGACAAGCGCCAGCCGTCATGCAGTGACGCCCAACCAAGATGAAGTGTGATACCTGCCGTTCCACACTGCCGGCTTCCCGACAACAGAACCTTTTTTGTATCAACGCTTTAGCTTAACCTCAAAAAGTAATTGAATCCAGTCGGGGGAACACCTCCAAATCATTCTTCTTGAGAATCGATGACTTACCCTATTCCGATAAAGCCTCGATAATAGTGTCATTACCCACAGCGCGCTCATTCTTGCGTAGCAAATCGTTTTACATGGCAGTACAATCAGTCGGTAATTTTTTGCTAACTCATTGGAGCTGGTCATGAAATGTACAGGACTGAGTCTGGCCGCCATGGCCTGGATTTCCGTTGCGTCCGCATATGCCCAACAGACTGCGCCGGCCATCGGCACTGCCGACGCCATGCAAGCCGATGCTGGGCAAGCCATCTCGACCGTGACAGTCACGGCGCGGGGCTTCCACATGGAGCCGGCGGAGTTCAAGGATTACGAGTACTCGTACAACCTCAGCAACGGTGAGGTGGTGCGTTTCAGCCGCAAAGTCGGGCGTTTCTACGCGTCCTTCCACGGCCAGCCGAACGTGGAAATCTTCCCCACCGCGGCCGACCAGTTCATGACCAGGGATGGCGCCAGATTGCGCTTCACGGAAGACGGCGACAAGCTGAGCATCGACCACTATGAGTTGCTCGCGCGCGCAGCCGGCATGCCAATCGCCGCCGTCGCGGGCGCTCCGAAATAAGCGTGCGCTTGAAAAGCTAAGCGCTGCAGTTTCACCTGTTTGCAAGCATTCTCAGTCCAATGTCCCTGCTGAGAAAGTACCGGTCCCTACTTTTTATTGATTACCCCGGCGCCGATGACAAGCAGCGCCGCTCCTACACCCGAAAACGCCGATTGGCGCATCACTGTTGCCGCGATAAAAAACATCACGCCGGATGCGATCAGCAGCCGGCCTGCGAGTTTGTTGTTCCGATGGTCTTTCAAGCAACTCTCCTGTCCTTTAAATGACTGTCAGTGCGCCGCAAGCATCTCACGGTTGCGCGGCTCAAAGCCCAGTCCGGTATATGATCGCTCCACCTGAGCCTGTGTGGAGTGTACGATGTTCGAGTTCATTACCGAGTTTTTGGAAAAAAGCGGCTATCTGGGCGTGTTTGCGCTGATGGGGCTGGAAAATATTTTTCCGCCGATTCCTTCGGAAATGATCATGCCCTTCGCCGGCTTTGTCGTCGCGCGCGGCGACCTGAACCTGGTTGGGGTGCTGCTCGCCGGCACCGCCGGGTCGGTGGCGGGCGCCCTGCCCTGGTATTACGCGGCCCGCGTGTACGGCTGCGAGCGCCTCAAGCGCATTGCCGGGCGCCATGCGCGCTGGCTGACCGTGAGTCCCGACGACATCGATACGGCGCTCGCGGCATTCAAGAAGCATGGGCGCAAGGCGGTGCTGTTCGGCCGGCTGATTCCCGCCGTGCGCACGCTCATTTCGATTCCTGCGGGCCTCGGCAACATGTCGCTGGGCCAGTTCCTGCTGTATTCAAGCATCGGTTCGCTGGCCTGGACCGGTTTGCTGACGGCCGCTGGTTTCCTGCTCGAGAATAATTACAAGGATGTGGCGAAGTATGTCGACCCGGTCTCGAAGGCCGTGCTCGGGGGCATGCTGGCCTGGTATCTATACCGCGTGATTACCTATCGCAAGCCGGCCGAGACCAACAGCCGCAAGAAGGAACACGAGACTCAGTAAGGTTCAGACGGCTGCCGCCTGGCGCACCACCGCGCTACGTGCCTCCAGCAGCGCCTGGGCGACGGACGCGACGCCCGGGGACGCTTCGGCGCGGGCCAGCGCCGCTGCCGCACGGCGCAGTCCCAGCATGGCGCAGCCTTCGCGCAGGCGCCGCAGGCGTTCCAGCGCCGCAGCCGTGTCGCCCTGCGCCAGGGCGGCCTCGAGCGCTGCTGCGGCCTCGCTCAATTGCCGCTCCAGGCCGCCCAGGTAGAGCGCCAGGCGCGCCGCGTCGATGCCGAGGCGCTCGGTGCTGGCCGCCGGCGTCTCGTCGGCCTCGAGCGCTATCAGGTGCGGGCGCAAGCCCTCGATCCGGAAAGGTTTGTGGACATAGCCGTTGGCGCCGAGGGCCTCGGCCTCGCTGATGGTCGCGCCGTCATTGGCTGCCGACACCAGCACGAAGGGCAGGCCGGCCAGTCCGGGCGTGCTGCGCACGAGCGCCAGTAATTGTGTGCCAGACATGTTCGGCATGCGCAAGTCGCAGAACACGATCGCGGGCTGCAGTCCCGCCTGCAGCTGGCGCCAGGCGTCGGCGCCATCCTCGGCTTCGAGAATGTCGTAGCTACCGCAGTTGTCGACCAGATGCATCAGCATCATGCGCGACACCACGTCGTCGTCCACCACCAGCACCTTCATTACCGCCCCCGGAAATTTGTTGCTCTAAAGAACATTATACGACGCCTTCCAGATCAGGCCGGCAGCCGCTCGAAGCTGCCCAGCAAGGTCTCGAGCCGTGGCAGCGCCGCTTGCAGCTCGGCCAGCAGCCCACGGTCGGCCGCCGCTTCGAGCGCCGCGCACAGGTCGGCCAGTTCGCCGGCGCCCAGGTGGGCGGCGCTGCCGCGCAGGCCGTGCAGCACGCGGGCGCTGGCTTGGGCGTCGCCCGCTTCCAGGGCCGCGCTCAGTTCAGCACAGCGGCGCGGCAGGTCGGCGGCGAAGGCCGCGCGCATGCGGGCATGCAGGGTGGCGGCGCGGTCTTCCACCTTCGGCGCCGGCGCGCTGGCGCCGTCGACGCCGAACATCGCATCGAGTTCCGCGGTACTCGGCCGGGCCGCCTGCATGGCCGGCAGGTCGATGCCGCGCTGCAGCTGGCGCTCGATGGCGCGGCTGAGTTGATAGTGCAGCGCCGCTTCGTCGATCGGCTTGGCCAGGAAGCCGTCCATGCCGCAGGCGAGATAGCGGTCGCGGTCTTCGTCGCTGGCGTTGGCGGTAAGCGCGACGATCATCAGGTGCTGGTCGAGCACGGGCGCGTCGAGCGTACCGCCGGCGCGGATCAGGCGCGTGGCCGTGGCGCCGTCGATCTCCGGCATGCGCCCGTCCATCAGGATGATGTCGAAGCGGGTGCGCGCACAGGCGGCCACGGCGAGCGCGCCGTTCTCGACGACTTCGATCTGGTGGCCCATTTCCTCGACCATCATGCGGGCGATGATCTGGTTGGTGGCGAAATCCTCGGCGCACAGCACGCGCAGGCGATGGGTGTGCGGCAGGCGCGGCGCGTGCTCGACCGTCGGCGGCTCGGCGCCGTCCGGCAGCGGCAGCACGAAGCTGAAGGTGCTGCCTTTCCCCTCTTCGCTGGTCACGCCGATCGTGCCGCCCATCAGCTCCACCAGCTGGCGACAGATCGCCAGGCCCAGGCCCGTGCCGCCGTAGCGGCGCGTGGTGGTGGTGTCGGCCTGCTCGAATTTCTGGAACAGGCGCGGCAGCGCCTGGGATGTGATACCGATTCCGGTGTCTTGCACCGAAAAACGAATCATGTGCTGCAGGCCGCCGGCCTGGTCTTCGGCGCGGCGCTCGACGCGCAGGCTCACCTGCCCGCTCGGCGTGAATTTGAAGGCGTTGCCGACCAGGTTGATCAGGACCTGGCGCAGGCGCGTGGGGTCGCCCATCACGAAGCGCGGCAGGTCTTCGCTCAATTCGATCGCAAAGCCGACGCTGTGCGCGGCCGCCTGTTCGCCGAACAGCCCGACCACATTATTGATTGCGGCATCGAGTGCGAAGTCGATGTTCTCGATGCTGAGCTTGCCGGCCTCGATCTTCGAGAAGTCGAGCAGGTCGTTGATGATCGCCAGCAGCGACTGGGCATTCGCCTGGCCGCGCGCGATCTGCTCGCGCGTGCTGTCGCGCACCCCGCCGTCGCGCAGCGCGAAACCGAGCATGCCGATCACGCCGGCCAGCGGCGTGCGCATCTCGTGGCTCATGTTGGCCAGGAATTCCGACTTCTGGCGCGCCGCGTCCTCGGCGCGCTCCTTGGCCAGCTGCAGGCGCTGCTCGTTTTCGTAGAGGGCGCGGTTGGCCCCGGCCAGCTCGTCGGTATTGCGCCGCACTTCGCGCTCGCGCTCGCGCAAGGTCGCGGTCTGCTGTTCGAGCAGGCGGTTTTGCAAGGCGATTTCCTCGGTGCGTACGCCCACCAGTCGCTCCAGGCGCGCCGTCTGGCGCGAGAGGCTGCGCACGCGCAGCGCGTAGCCGCCGTAGCAGGCGCCCAGCAGCAGAAGCAGGCCGGCACTGCGGAACCACCAGGTGCCCCAGACCGGCGGCTCGATCGTGATGGCGAGCGTGGCCGGGGTTTCGCTCCAGACGCCGTCCTTGTTGGCGGCGCGCACCCGGAACACGTAATGGCCCGGATCGAGGTTGGTATAGGTGGCGAAGCGCTTGCCGGCGTCGGTGCTGACCCAGGCCTGGTCGAAGCCCTCGAGTTTATAGGCGAAGCGGTTGCGTTTCGGGGCGGCGTAGTGCAGGGCCGAGAATTCGAGCGAGAACACCGAGTGCTGCGCCGACAGGGTAATGGCGCGCGCGTTTTCGACCGGGCCCGCCAGCAGGCCCGGGTAGGTTTGCACCGGGCGGTTGAAGATCTGGATGCCGGTGATGATCGCGCGCGGGGCGATGCGGTTGTGGCGCAGCGCCTTCGGATTGAAGCCCGTGACGCCGTTGAAGCTGCCGAAGTACAGGGTGCCGTCGGGCGCGCGCAGGGCTGATCCGTCGAAATAGGCGCCGTCGGTGGTGCCGTCGGCCGAGGTATAGCTGCGCCAGCTGTTGCTGGCCGGGTCGAAGCGCGACATCCCGTTCGTGGTGCTGATCCAGATGACGCCGTCGTCGTCTTCCAGGATCGCCGCCACCGAATCGTCGACCAGGCCGTCGCGCGTCGTGTAGCGCACGAAGCTGACCGAGCCGTCGGCGGCGGTCATCATCTTGTTCACGCCGACCGCGGTACCGACCCAGATATTGCCGGCCTTGTCTTCCAGCAGCGCATGGACCTCGTCGTGGCTGATACTGGCCGCGTCGAAAGGATCGTGGCGGAAATGGCGGAAGCGCTTGCTGCTGCGGTCGAGCAGGTCGAGGCCGTTGAACGACCCGACCCAGAGCCGCCCGCGCCGGTCTTCCAGCACCGGGCGCACCACATTGTCGGACAGGCTGGCCTGGCGGCCCGGATCGTGGCGGTAAGTTTCCAGCGCGCCCGTGCGCGGGTCGAGCCGGTGCAGGCCGCCGCGCGTGGAAATCCAGACTGCGCCATCAACCCCGAGCGTGAGCGCCCGCACGTTATTGGCATTCACGTCGCCCGGCACCAGCACGCGGCGCGTGAACCTGCCGCTGGCGAGGTCGAAACGGGTGATGCCGGTGCGCCCGCCGATCCAGACGATGCCGTCCTTGTCGCGCAGGACGGCATTGATCGACGGGTCGATCGGGCTGTTCGAATTGCCCGGCTCGTGGCGCCAGGTGCGGTAGGCATCGTCGCCGCTTTTGGCCGGATCGTAGAGTTGCAGGGTGCTGGCGCTGGCCAGCCAGAGCTTGCCCGTGCCGTCGTTGTCGATCGCGCGCACCCGGTTGTCCGCCGGTTTGCCGGGGCCGTCATAGTCGCGCAGGATGCGCGCGAAACCGCCGCTGCCGAGATCGACGCGCGAGACGCCGCCATACCAGGTGCCGACCCAGAAGGTGCCGACCCGGTCGTGAAACAGCGAGGCGATGTGGTCGTCCGCGAGGCTATGCCTGTCGGTGAAGATGCGGCGCTTGACGTCGAAGCGGTCTTCGGCCGCGTCCCAGCGGTACAGGCCGTCGTCATGGCCGCCGACCCAGACCTGGCCCTTGCCGTCGTCGTACAGGGACGAGATCCAGACGCTCGGGATGCCGTCCTGCGGGCCATAGCGGCGCGGCACGGCGCCCGCCGCACCGAGCGACATGCGTTCCAGCCCGCTCAAGGTGCCGATCCAGAGATTGTCGCTGGCGTCCGCCAGCAGCGCATGCACCGCCGGACGCGCGCCGGCGGCAAGCGCATGGTGCTCGAAAAGCAGCATGTCGGGCGCCAGGCTGTCGAGGCCGGCGGCGGTACCGATCCAGAGGCGGCCCCCCTTGTCGCGCGCCAGGGCGTTGATGTCGTCGCTGACCAGGCTGCGCGGGTCGCCCGCGGCATTGTGCCAGGTCGTGAAGCGGCTGCTGCGGATATCGAAATGCTGCAGGCCGTCGGCGGTACCGAGCCAGAGGCCATCCTTGCCGTCGTCGGTGATGGCGCGCACGTGGAGGTTGCCGTTGCCGCGCCGGGCCGGCTCGTCCGGCCGGTAGTGGCGGAAGCCCTGGATCGCCGGGTCATACAGGTCGAGGCCGCCGTCGGTGCCGATCCACAGGCGCCCTTTCGGGTCCACATGCAGCACGCGCACCCAGTTGTTGCCCAGCGTCGTTGGGTCGCCGACGACGTTGCGGAAGTTGATGAAGCGGTAGCCGTCGAAGCGCGACAGGCCGTACTGGGTGCCGAACCACATGAACCCGTCGGGGTCCTGGGTCATCGCCAGCACCGATTCCTGGGCCAGGCCGTCGTCCACGCCCAGGTGCTCGAAGCGCAAGGTCGGGCCCGGCGCCGCCAGCACCGGCAGCCCGAACCCGCCGGCCAGCGCCAGCAGCAAGGCGAACAGCAGCGCCCTCATGCGGCGCGCGCAGGAACGGGCAAGCCGGCGTCCGGGATCCGGATCAGGCAGGCATGCAGCGGCCGGGAAAGGTGCTTCCCGGCGCCGGCGGCGAAGTAACAGGTAGTTGGTTGGCGGTCCACTGCGCAAGGTTAGCAAACAAAGCAGAGCCTGAGGGCAATAATTAACTTTACGCTAATGCTAATCGCCTTTTGCAACGCCCTCGCGTCGCGGATCCGCACCACCGAACCACCAGGGCTCGCCGTGGATCGGCAGGCGCATGATGCCGTGCAGGCCGGAATTCTGTTCGCTCTGGCGCACCGCGTGTCCGCGCGCCTTGAGGGCGTCGAGGGTCGACTGCGGGAAACGCCCCGCTTCGAGTTCGGTCGGGCCATTGCGGCTGCCGAAGTTCGGCAGGTTGATCGCCTGCTGCACGTTCAGGCCCCAGTCGAGGGTTCCGACCAGTACCTTTGCCACATAGTTGATGATGGCCGGACCGCCGGGCGAACCGACCGCCAGCACCAGCTGCCCGGTCTTCTTGTCGAAGACGACGGTGGGCGACATGGCGCTGCGCGGACGCTTGCCCGCTTCGACCCGGTTCGCCACCGGGCCGCTCGCATCGCGCGAATCGAAGGAAAAATCGGTCAGCTGGTTGTTCAGGATGAAGCCGCCGACCATCTGGCGCGAACCAAAGGCGTCTTCCACCGTCGTCGTCATCGACAGCCCGGCGCCGTGGCCGTCGACCACGACCAGGTGCGAGGTCGAGGGGGTCTCGATGGCGTTGTCGCGGCCCCAGGCGACGTCCAGTCCCAGGGGATTGCCGGCCGGGGCTTCGCCCAGCGAACGCTCGCCGATGAGAAGCGCGCGTTTGGTGAGGTAGCTCTTGTCGATCAGGGCCGGCAAGCCGCGCCCGGGAAGCGGCACGAAATCGGTGTCGGCGGCGTAGCGGTTGCGGTCGGCATAGGCCAGGCGCCCGACTTCCGAGAACAGGTGCACGGCGTCCGGTCCGGGCACGCCGTCCGTCGGCGCGAGTTTCGCCATGTCGCGCGTCTCGAACATGCCGAGCATCTGGGCCACGGCAATCCCGCCCGAGGACGGCGGCGGCATGCCGCACACGGTGTAGGCGCGGTAATCGCTGCAGACCGGCTCGCGCACTTTGGGCCGGTAGTCGGCGATGTCTTTCGCCGTGAGCAGGCCCGGATTGGTCGGGTGCGCCTTGACCTTGGCGGCGATGTCGCGCCCGATATGCCCTTTATAAAAGGCGTCGGCGCCGCCGCGGGCGATCTCGCGCAGGGTTTTCGCCAGCGCCGGATTCTTCAGTATGTGTCCCGCTGGCCAGGGCTGGCCGGCCGGGTCGTAGAAATAGGCGGCCGCGGCCGGATCCTTGCGGATGTGGGCGTCCCAGGTCAGGAGGCCGTTCAGGCGCGGGCTGACCGCGAAGCCGCGTTCGGACAGGCGGATGGCGGGCGCGAACAGGGTTTTCCAGGGCAGCTTGCCGTGCTGCTTGTGGGCCAGCTCGAGCATGCGCAGCACACCCGGCGCGCCGACCGAGCGGCCACCGACCACGCCCGTGGTGCGCGAGACCGGCGTGCCGTCGGTATTCTGGAACAGGTGTTCGTTGGCCGCCATGGGCGCGGTCTCGCGGCCGTCGAAGGCTTGCACCTTCTTGCCGTCGTAATGCATCAGGAAGGCGCCGCCGCCGATGCCCGAACTTTGCGGCTCGACCAGGGTCAGCACCAGCTGGGTGGCGATCGCGGCGTCGATGGCGGTGCCGCCCTTTTTCAGGATCTCGTAGCCGGCCTCGACCGCCAGCGGATTGGCCGCGGCGACCATGTATTTGCGCGCGGCCCAGCCAGCCTTGTCGGCATAGCCGGTGGCGATTTCGGGGGCGCGCTGGGCGGTGTCCTGAGCCAGTGCAGTCGTGGAAAGCGGCGCAAACGCCAGCAGTGCCGCCATGCAGGCGAGCGTCTTGAACTTGATCATTGGATCTCCAAAAGCAAAACGGGCGCGCGACCTGCGTCGCGCGCCCGATACCGTTGGCATCCTACATCAAATTATCGGATGGAACAGTTGCGGCCTTATTTTGGCTGCATGCGGATGGCGCCGTCGAGACGGATCGTCTCGCCATTGAGCATCACGTTTTCGATGATGGCTTTCGCCAGGTGCGCATATTCCTTCGGCATGCCGAGGCGCGGTGGGAAGGGCACCATCTTGCCCAGCGAATCACGCACTTCCTGCGGCATGCCCATCAGCATCGGGGTTTCGAAGATGCCCGGGGCGATCGTCATCACGCGGATGCCGCTGCGCGCCAGGTCGCGTGCCATCGGCAGGGTCAGGCCGACCACGGCCGCTTTCGAGGAGCCATAGGCTGCCTGGCCGATCTGGCCGTCGTAGGCCGCGACCGAGGCCGTGTTGATGATGATGCCGCGCTCGCCGTGTTCCGCGCCTTCGGTATTGCCCATCGCTTCGGCCGCCAGGCGCGCCATGTTGAAGGTGCCGACCAGGTTGATGTTCACGGCGCGCTGGAACACGTCCAGCGGGTGTGGGCCATCCTTGCCGACGGTTTTCACGGCCGGCGCGACGCCGGCGCAATTGACCAGGCCACGCAGCGTGCCCATGGCCACGGCGGCGGCCACGACCGCCTGGCCGTCAGCCTCGGAGGTGACGTCGCACTTGACGAACTGGCCCTTCAATTCCGCAGCCAGCGCAGTGCCGGCGTCCACCTGCACGTCGGCGATGACGACCTTGCCGCCCGCTTCCGTGATCATGCGCGCCGTCGCGGCGCCCAGGCCCGACGCGCCGCCGGTGATGATGAAGACATTATTCTGAATTTGCATGGTTTCTCCTCGTTCCTTTATTAGCGTTCTGTTTTGACGTTTACGTTAACGTCAACCGGGAGGATTGTAGCGAACTTTTGGCGGGAAAAACCAGCTTTGTCGCAAAACCAGCCCGCCAGGATTCAGAAGCATTGCATCGTATTCCCGCTGCGGGTGCACAGGCGCCCGCCGCTGCTGACGGCGGCATTCCCGGCGCCCGTGTTGTAGGTCGTGCCATTGGTATCGGTGCAGACCCCGCCCAGGCAACTGTTGATCTGGGCCGGCCCCGGCACCACGGGCGCCGGCTGGGCCGGCGGCGGCGCCAACCGGGGGGCGCCGAGCGCCACGACCGGCACCACGTCGACCTGCTGGGGCGCAGAACGGCGCGCCGACCGGTTGGCGCCCTTTTTCTGTTCCTTGCCCTTGCCGGCCTTGGCCGGGTCTTTTGGCTGCGGAGCGACCCTGGCCGAGGGATCGGGTTCCAGGGGCCGCGCCGACGGATTGGCGCCGGCCTTTTCTTCCTGTGCTTGCGGACTCTGTTCAAGCTGGGCGCCCGGCTCGGACTTGATCGGCTGCGGGTGCAGCACGGGTCCGTAGCTGGGGCCGGTTGGCGCCGGCGTGCGCTGGCGCTCGGCCTGCGTTTGCGCCTGCCCTGCCTGGGCCTGGGCTCCCTGCGCGGCGGTACTGGCCGCCAGCGCCACCAGCAGCGCCACGGCGATTTGAACGGCGCGGTGCGGCCTGGAATGTTTTGCGTGCTTCATGATGGCGTCTCCTGGCGGTTTGCCGATGAAAGAATTATCTTCCGCCAGGCAGGCGCATGGCGCGCGCTTTCGCCCGCCCCGGCCGCATGCAGGCAAACTGTCATGTCCGCGTCAGCTTCGCGCGTTAGGCTAGGGGAAATGCGCCCGGCGAGGCGTGGCAGGCTTTAGACCATGGAGACCCACATGCAGACCGTACAGCAGCTCTACGACGCCAAACGCGGCAGCGCCCTCGAGGCCCTGGCGCACTTGCGCGACGACGACATGATCATCGTGCCCACTGGCGTGGGCGAACCGCCGGCGCTCCTCACCGCCTTGTCCGAACAGCGCACGCGCTGGCGCGGCATACGCGTGGCGCAAATCCTGGCCATGCGCAAGTACGGCTATTTTGACCAGGACACGGCGCAGCACGTGCGCCACGCCGCCCTGTTCTTCGGCGGCGCCTCGCGCGCCAGCGGCCAGGGCGGCTGGTGCGACTTTATTCCGAACTATTTTTCCGAGATCCCGGCACTGATCGAGCGCGAGCTGATGCCGGCCGACGTGGTCTTCGCCATGGCCTCGTCCATGAACGCGCAGGGCTATTTCGCCCTGAGCCTGGGCACCGACTACACGATGGCGGCCGTGGCCAAGGCGCGCGTCGTGGTGCTGGAAGTCAATCCCAACGTCCCCTTCGCGCACGGACACTGCCACGTCCACATTTCGCAGGTCACACACCTGGTCGAGAGCAGCGACCCCATCCTCGAAGTCGGCTTGCCGGCCATTGGCCCGGTGCAGGAAGCGATCGGCAAATTCGTGGCCGACATGATCGAGGACGGATCGACCCTGCAGATCGGCTACGGCGGCATTCCGGACGCGGTCGTGATGCAGCTGACCCATAAACGCGACCTCGGCGTGCACACTGAAATGATCGGCGACGGCATCCTGACGCTGGTGGAAAGCGGCGCGGTCACCAACAGCAAGAAGACCCTGTTGCCGGGGAAGATGGTGGCGACCTTCGCGCTCGGCTCGCGCCGCCTGTACGAATTCATGCACCACAACCCGATGCTGGAAATGCATCCGTCGAATTTCACGAACGATCCCTATATCGCCGGCCAGAACGACAAGCTCATCTCGATCAACGCCAGCCTGCAGGTCGACCTGCTCGGCCAGTGCGGCAGCGAAAGCATCGCCCACCTGCCCTATTCCGGCACCGGTGGCCAGGTCGACTTCGTGCGCGCGGCCAACCGTTCACGCGGCGGCAAGTCCTTCATCGTGCTGCCCTCCACAGCGAAAGACGGCACCATCTCGCGCATCGTCCCTGTGCTCACGCCGGGCACCCACGCCACCACCAGCAAGAACGACGTCAACTACGTGGTCACCGAATACGGCGTGGCCCAGCTGCGCGGCAAGTCGGCCAAGCAGCGGGCGCAGGAACTGATTGCGATCGCGCATCCGGATTTCCGGGCCTCGCTGCGCGCGGAGGCGAACCGGATGTGCGTGTTCTGAGATAGCAGGCAGGCGCGGCAATCACGCGGCAGCGCAGCGCCCGCCATGCCATCATGGGCGATCGCCGCCGCCGCGGCCTTTGCCATGGACGCCGCATGCCTGACCAAGCCCACCGCCTGATCCGCGCCCCTGCCGGCGCCGATGCGCGCCCGTTCAGCCGTGGCCAGGTCGCCGGACTGGCGTTCGTCTTCCTCTGGTTTTTCATCGGCGGCATCCTGCATTTCGTGGCGACCGATATCGAGGCAAGCATCGTGCCGCCCTGGTTCCCCTGGCCGGTGGCGGCGGTGCTGGTCAGCGGCGTGTTCGAACTGCTGGGCGCGTTCGGCATCCTGGTGCCGGCGACGCGCCGGGCGGCCGGCATCGGGCTGGTGCTGCTGACGCTGGCCGTCACGCCGGCGCATGTCTACATGCTGCAAGCGCCTGAACTGTTCCCGGTACCGCTGTGGGCGCTCTGGCTGCGCCTGCCGGTCCAGGCCGCCCTGCTGTGGCTGATCCTGTGGGCCACCTGGCGTGGAAACGGCGGACGCGCACGGTAGAAAACGCTACCCGATGAACATGATACGATGCAATTTTTACAATGCATTGCCCCGGTCATGGAACCCAGCCACAGCGCCCCCTCCCTGCACGCACACCTGTCCGAGATGGCCGGCATGGAACCCGGCGCGGCGCTTGGCCGGCTGGTGGCGGCCGGCTGCGATCGCCTCCCCCTGCCCGGACATGGGGCGACACTGGCCCGCTGGCGCGCCCTGGCGGCCGTCGGCGCCCACGACCTGAGCCTGGCGAAACTGTTTGAAGGACACACCGACGCCCATGCCATCCTGCACGAAGCCGGTGCCGCCCCGGGCGGACGCGACGCCCTGTGGGGCACCTGGTGCGCCGAGCCGCCGGACGCACGCCTGCTCCTGCAGGCTGCACCCGGCGGCAAGGCCGTGCTGCGCGGACGCAAGGCCTGGTGCTCGGGCGCGCAAACGGTGTCGCACGCGGTGGTCAGCTGCTGGAACGAGGCCGGGGAGCCGATGCTGGCCGCGCTCGACCTGGGCCAGGACGGCGTGCGCGTGACCGGAGACGGCTGGCATGCGGTCGGCATGCAGGGATCGGGCAGCGTCGACGTGCTGTTCGACGGCGCTGCCGCCACGCCCCTGGGCGGACCCGGATTCTATGTCGCGCGGGCCGGGTTCTGGCATGGCGGGGCCGGCGTCGCCGCCTGCTGGTTCGGCGGCGCGACGCGCCTGGCCGACGCCTTGCGCGCGCGCCTGGCCAGTCAAGCCGACCCGCACCGCCTCGCGCAACTCGGCGAAGTGTCGGTCGCCCTGGGCGCCAGCGCGGCCCTGCTGCGCGAGGCGGCCGCGGCAATCGACCGCGCGCCCACGGCGGACGCGATGCTGGCGGCGCTGTCGGTGCGCCTGAGCGTGGAAGCTGCCGCCACGGCGACCCTCGCCGCCGCCGGCAAGGCGCTCGGGGCGGGTCCTTTGTGCAAGGACCCGGCGCTCGCGCGCCTGGTCGCCGACTTGCCGGTGTTTATGCGCCAGAGCCATGCCGAGCGCGACCTGGAAGCGGTCGGACGCATCGTCGCCGCCGCAGAGGAGCTGCCGTGGACGCTGTAATCGCGGCCCGCCGCATTGAAGGCGACGGCACCCCGGCGGCGGCCTGGCGCGGCGACCCGCAGCTGCAGGCGGTGTTGCCGCTGTCGGCCGAGCGGCTGCTGGCCGCCTGCGCCCGGGTGGTGGTGGTCGCGCCCCACCCGGACGACGAAATCCTGGCCTGTGGCGGCCTGCTGCAAGTGGCCGTCGAGCACGGCTTGCCGCAGCTGCTGGTCGCGGTCACCGATGGCGAGGCGAGCCACCCCGGGTCGGACCAATGGACACCCGCGCGCCTGCGCGAACAGCGTCCGCGCGAAACCCTGGCGGCGCTGGCCTGCCTTGGCATCGCGCATCCCCGCCTGCAGCGCCTGGGGCTGCCCGACGGCGGCGTCGCCGCGGCCGAGGCCACGCTGGCCGCGCGCCTGGGCGCCATCCTGCGCCCCGCCGACCTCGTGGTCACCACCTGGCGCTACGACGCCCACCCCGACCATGAAGCCTGCGCCCGCGCCTGCTTCGCCGCTGCGCGCGCCTGCGCCGCCGCCCTGTTCGAGGCGCCGGTCTGGGGCTGGCACTGGAGCGCGCCCGGCGACGGGGCGATGCCGCTGGCGCAGGCGCGCAAGCTCGTACTCACGCCGGCCATGCTGGCGCGCAAACGCGCCGCCCTGATGTGTTTTAAAAGCCAGCTCGGCCTAGAGGGCCGCGCCGAAGGCCCGGTGCTGACCGCGCACGCGATCGAGCGCATCCTCCACCCTTTCGAACTGTATTTCCATGACACCGGACCCGTCCATGCTGCAGCAACACTTTGAAGCCCTGTACGCTGCCAGCGACGACCCCTGGGAGGTCAGGGCGCGCTGGTACGAGCAGCGCAAACGTGCGATCCTGCTCGCCAGCCTGGGCAAGCAACGCTACCGCAGCGCCTTCGAGCCCGGTTGCGGCAATGGCGAAATGACGGCCGCCCTGGCGCCGCGCTGCGCGCGCCTGCTGGCCTGCGACGGCGCAGCGGCGGCGGTCGCGGCGGCGCGCAGGCGGATCGGCGAACACGGCGCGGCAACCACGATCGAACAGCGCAGCCTGCCTGCGGACTGGCCCGCCGGCGCCAGCTTCGACCTGATCGTCATGAGCGAACTGGGCTACTACTTCGAGGCGGCGGCGCTGGACGCGATGCTGGCCCAGGCGCGCGCCAGTCTCGGGGACGACGGCGAACTGGTGCTGTGCCACTGGCTGCACGATTTCGGCGACCGCGTCATGCCGACCGCCGACCTGCATGCCCGCGCCGGCGCCTTGCCGGGCCTGGTGCGCACGCTGCGGCACGAAGACCAGGACTTCCTGCTCGAAGCCTGGCGCGCGGCGCCAGGGGCAAACGCAACGACAAGCGGAGCGGCATCATGATCGGCATCGCGGTCCCCGCCCATAACGAGCAGGCCATGCTGCAGGCCTGCCTGGCCTCGCTGCTGGCGGCCGCGCGCGACCCTGCGCTGGACGGCGAAGCGGTCTGCGTGTGCGTGGTGCTCGACGCCTGCGACGATGGCTCGGCCGCCATCGTGGACGCCCAGCGCGCCGCATTCGCGGCGGCCAGCGTCGCGCTCGACTGCATGGAGGTCGGCGCGCGCCAGGTCGGCATCGCGCGCGCCGCCGGTGCGGCGCGGCTGCTGGCGCGTGGCGCCCGCTGGCTTGCCTTCACCGATGCCGACACGCGGGTGTCGCCGCACTGGCTGGCTGCGCAATTGCGCCTGGGCGCAGACGTGGTGTGCGGCTCGGTGGCGGTCGACGACTGGTCGCCGCACGCGCAGAATGCCGAGGCGCTGCGCGAACACTTCGCGCGCACCTACCAGGACCGCGATGGCCACCGCCACATCCACGGCGCCAATCTCGGCGTCTGCGCGCTCGCCTACGTCGCCGCCGGCGGCTTTTCGGCGGTCTCCTGCCACGAAGACGTGCTGCTGGTCAAAGCGCTGGAAGCGAACGGCGCCCGTTTTGCCTGGAGCGCCCAGCCGCGCGTGTTTACGAGCGCACGCACCGACGCGCGGGCGCGCGGCGGCTTTGGCGATACGCTGCTGGCGGTGATGGCCAGCGCCGCGCCGCAAGCCGGCGCCGCAGGGTAAGCCGTACGCCGTTTCAGGCGGGCGGCTGCCCCTCGTGCATCGTCTGCTTCAGCTGCTCGCGAAATTCCGGCGTATCGCGGTGGCCGTGCACGCTTACCGCGTGCTGGACTGCGACCGCCATCAATTCCTGCTCGTTGTCGGCCGCAATCGTCACTGAGCAATTTGTGACGCTCGGAAACTCGCGGCAGTCGATGTACTTGCGTGCCATGATGATCTCCTCAGCAGGTGCTTGATCTCCTCAGTGTATGCGCTGTGGGCCTTGATTCAAGCAAGCTCGACTATAGGAGAAACGATGAACGACAGCATCAGGATCGAAGAACACGACCATCTGCGCGGTTCGCGCGACGCCCAGGTCACCCTGGTCGAATACGGCGATTTTGCCTGCCCCTATTGCGCCAGGGCGCATGCCGCGCTGGCCGAACTGATGCAGCAGCACGGCGAACGCGTGGCGCTGGTCTATCGGCATCTGCCGCTGGTCGACCTGCACCCGCTCGCAATGCCGGCAGCGCAGGCGGCCGAAGCGGCCGGCGCCGAGGGTAAATTCTGGGAGATGCACGACGTCCTGTTCGAGAGCCAGGGCATGCTGAGTGAAGATGCGCTGCCTGCCCTGGCCGCGAACCTGGGCCTGGACCCGCAGCGCTTCGCCGCCGAACTCGACGGCGGCAAACATGCCGCCCGGATCGAAGAGCAGGCCGGGCAGGCCCGCGCTTTCGGCGCGCGCGGCACGCCGACCTTCTTCATCAACGGCGAGCGCTATCAGGGCGACTCCGACCACGCCTCGCTAGCCGCGGCGCTGAAGAAGGCGCTGGGCGAAGGCTGAGGGCAAGCGGCGCGGCCGCCTGCCCCGCCACGGTTACCTTTGTGCCGGAACGCGCGGCTCCTGCGCCATTGTCGTGCGCGCCGCTGCACTGGCCGGCGCCATGACCGGGTGCATGGCAGGTTTCACCGACATCTTCAGCTGCGCGATCGCGGGATCCGACACCGCCACCCAGCCCGCCGCCGGCAGCAGCGGCACCATCAGCAGCGCGACGATGTTGATGATCTTGATCAGCGGATTGACGGCCGGCCCCGCCGTGTCCTTGTACGGATCGCCCACCGTGTCGCCGGTGACGGCCGCCTTGTGCGAGTCCGAGCCCTTGCCGCCGAAATTGCCGTCTTCGATGTATTTCTTGGCATTGTCCCAGGCGCCGCCGCCGGTCGTCATCGAGATCGCCACGAACAGGCCGGTGATGATGGTGCCCATCAGGAGTCCCCCGAGCGCGGCCGGTCCGAGCAGCATGCCGACCGCGATCGGCACCACCACCGGCAGCAGCGAAGGAATGATCATTTCGCGGATCGCCGAGGCGGTCAGCATGTCGACCGCCTTGTGGTATTCGGGCTTGCCGGTGCCGGCCATGATGCCGGGAATGTCGCGGAACTGGCGCCGCACCTCGACCACCACCGCGCCCGCTGCGCGCCCCACCGCTTCCATCGCCATCGCCCCGAACAGGTAGGGAATCAGGCCGCCGATGAACAGGCCGACGATCACCATGGGATTGGATAACTCGAAGGCCTGCGACATCCCTGCCGTATCGAGCGCGTGCTTGTAGTCGGCGAACAGGACCAGGGCGGCGAGACCGGCCGAGCCGATCGCATAACCTTTAGTGACGGCCTTGGTGGTGTTGCCCACCGCGTCCAACGGGTCGGTAATGGCGCGCACCGAGTCCGGCATGCCGCTCATCTCGGCGATGCCGCCGGCGTTGTCGGTGATCGGGCCGTAGGCGTCGAGCGCGACGATGATGCCGGCCATCGACAGCATCGAGGTGGCGGCGATCGCGATTCCGTACAGCTGGCCGAGCTGGTAGGCCACCAGGATGGCGATGCAGACCACCAGCACCGGATACGCCGTCGACTTCATCGACACGCCCAGGCCGGCGATGATGTTGGTGCCGTGGCCGGTGGTGGAGGCCTCGGCGATGTGGCGCACCGGCTTGAAGTCGGTGCCGGTGTAGTACTCGGTGATGTAGACCATCAGGCCGGTCAGGACGATGCCGACGATGGCGCAGCCGAGCATGCTGGCACGCATGGGGGCGTCTTCCCACACCAGCCAGGTGACGGCGATGAAGCCCAGCAGCGACAGCCCCGCGGCCCACCACAGGCCGGTGTACAGGGCCGACATGATCTTTTTCCCCGGACGCGCGCGCACCATCGAACAGCCGACGATCGAGCCGATGATCGAGACCGCGCCCAGCAGCAGCGGATAGACGACCGCCGCGCCGTTCTCGCCGCCGACGAGCAAGGCGCCCAGCAGCATGGTCGCGATCAGGGTCACGACATAGGTTTCGAACAGGTCGGCCGCCATGCCGGCGCAGTCGCCGACGTTGTCGCCGACGTTGTCGGCAATCACGGCGGGGTTGCGCGGGTCGTCCTCGGGGATGCCGGCTTCGACCTTGCCCACCAGGTCGGCGCCGACGTCGGCGCCCTTGGTGAAGATGCCGCCGCCCAGGCGCGCGAAGATGGAGATCAGCGAGGCGCCGAAGGCCAGCCCGATCAGGGGTTCGATGACGGCGTGGCGCGTCTGGGTGCCGTCGGTGGTCGAGGTCAGGAACCAGTAGAACAGGGTCACGCCCAAGAGGCCCAGGCCGACCACCAGCATGCCGGTGATCGCCCCGCCCTTGAAGGCGACGCTCAAGGCCTCGTTCAGGCCGGTGGCGGCGGCCTGGGCGGTGCGGACATTGGCGCGCACCGAGACGTTCATGCCGATGAAGCCGCAGGCGCCCGACAGCACGGCGCCGGTAAAGAAGCCGGCCGCGGTGCGGGCCCCGAGCAACACGTAGATAGCAACCAGCAAGACCAGCCCGACGATGCCGATGGTGCGGTACTGGCGCCCGAGATAGGCCGAAGCGCCTTCCTGGATCGCTTGCGCGATTTCCTGCATGCGCGCGTTGCCGGCGTCCTGCCGGAGGATCCAGGTACGGGCCCAGAGCCCGTAGAGTACCGCGATGACGCCGCATGCCACGGCAAACGCGAGATAGTTTCCAGCCATATCGTCCCCTTAGTTTTTAGATCAAGTCACAACCACACAACGAAAGATGCTTCACCGGTTGGCGAAGCAGTCTGCCTCACTGCGTACTGCAAATCTTTGATACAAACCTATCGTGCGACGGATGGTCTTAGGCGTCATCCGGGCCAAAAAAAAAGCGGACATCGCTGTCCGCTTGTTGTCTTACGCCGAGAGCGCCGCGAAAGCCGCGTCCCGTACTTGTTCGACTGGTCCCACGCCCGAAATCTTGCGGTATTTCGGGGCGCCGGGCAGGCCCGACTGGGCCCAGTTGTTGTAGTAGCCGAGCAGCACTTCGGTCTGGTTATGGTAGACCTCGAGGCGCTTCTTGACGGTTTCTTCCTTGTCGTCGTCGCGCTGCACCAGCGGCTCGCCGGTGATGTCGTCGACGTTGTCGACCTTCGGCGGGTTGAACTTGGTGTGGTACACGCGACCCGAACCCGGGTGCGAGCGGCGGCCGCTCATGCGTTCGACGATCAGTTCGTCCGGCACGTCGATTTCGAGCACGTAGTCGACGTTGATGCCGTTGTCCTTCATGGCGTCGGCCTGGGCGACGGTACGCGGGAAGCCGTCGAACAGGTAGCCATTCGCGCAATCGGCTTCCTTCAGGCGGTCTTTCACCAGCCCGATCATGATGTCGTCCGACACCAGCCCGCCTGCGTCCATTACTTTTTTCGCCGCCAGGCCCAGCTCGGTGCCGGCCTTGATCGCCGCGCGCAACATGTCGCCGGTGGAGATTTGCGGGATATTGTATTTTTCCTTGATGAAGTTAGCCTGGGTGCCCTTACCGGCGCCAGGCGCTCCTAACAGAATGAGACGCATGAAAAATTCCTAAGACGGATGTTGAAATTTGTGTGTGTTGGCAACGACTTGCGATTGATGCATATCTGACTACCTTGGTACGAAACTTACCACAAAAGTAAGCCTTAACGCCAATCCCAGCGCTTACGACGATAGGTTTATTGAGCTCGCACAGTCGGTCTGGGAATCAATTTCCACACCGATCAATACGTGCAGTCAGGACGCATACTTGAGACGCACCCGCGCCAGGTCTTCCGGCGTATCGACACCGGCCTCAGGCGCGCTATCGGTGACGTGCACCGCGATCGGATAGCCATGCCACAGCACGCGCAATTGTTCCAGCGCTTCGATCTGCTCGAGCGGGGCCGGTTCCAGCCCCGGATAGGCTTGCAGGAAGGCGTTGCTGTAGGCGTACAGGCCGATATGGCGCAGCGGCGCATAGCCGGGCGGCAGCGCTTCGCGCGTGGCGGCAAAGGCGTCGCGCGCCCAGGGGATGGTGGCGCGCGAGAAGTACAGCGCCCTGCCCGCCTTGTCGAGCACGACTTTCACGACGTTCGGGTTGAAGACCTCGGCCACGTCCTGCAGCGGATGGGCGCAGGTCGCCATTGGCACGTCAAGACTGATGCGGGCGGCGCAGGCGGCCAGCAGCGCCGGGTCGATCAGCGGCTCGTCGCCCTGCAGGTTGACCACGACCTCATCCAGTCCCAGGCCGAGCTCGCGCGCCACTTCGGCGATGCGGTCGGTGCCGGACGGATGATCGGCACGGGTCATGCGCGCGTCGACGCCATGGGCCGCGCAGGCGGCCAGGATATCGGGGTGATCGGTGGCCACGACGATGCGCGCGGCGCCCGATTCGCGGGCGCGTTCGGCCACGCGCACCACCATCGGTTTGCCGCCCAGGTCGGCGAGCGGCTTGTTCGGCAGGCGGGTCGAGGCCAGCCTGGCGGGAATAATGACTGTAAAGCTCATACCGCTTCGATCTTGCGCGCCTGGTCGGCCCACATGATCGGGATGCCGTCGCGCACCGGGAAGGCCAGGCGGTCGGGGCGGCACGTTAGTTCCTGGGCCTTCTTGTCGAATTCGAGCGGTCCCTTGCACAACGGGCAGACAAGGATATCAAGCAGGCGAGCGTCCACGACATTTCTCCACAATATGTTCGGCCAGCGCAGGGTCGATGCGCGCGCTGACCGGGACCACCCACAGCCGTGGATCGTCCTTCAGGTTTTCAAGTTGCCCACATTTTACTGCATCCTTCTCCGTGATCAGGATGACATCGGCGTCCACGTGCGCAAACGGGTTCTCGCGAAAATCGTAGTGGTCGGGCAAGGGCAGCTCGGCAAAGTTCAAGCCGGCGCCGCGCAGCAGGGTGAAAAAGCGGCCCGGGTTGCCGATGCCGGCCGCCGCCAGCACGCGCTGCCCGGCAAAGGCGGCGAGTGGGCGGCGCTGCGCCGGGTCGAGCAATTGCTCGGCAAACTCGCCGACCAGCTGCATCCGGAACGGCTCGCCACCCACGCTGGCGGCCAGCTGCGGCGTGATCTCGGGCGCATTCACGACCGTGACATCTCTCCGGCGCGACGGCGCCTCGCGCAGCGGCCCGGCCGGCAGCAGCCAGCCATTGCCCACCCCGCGCCCGTCGAACAGCAGCACTTCGACGTCGCGCGCCAGGGCGTAATGCTGCAGGCCGTCGTCGGTGATCAGGACGTCGACTTCCGGATGGGCGCCAAGGAGCGCCCTGCCCGCCTCAAACCGTTTGCGCGCGACCACCACCGGCACCCCGGCGCGGCGCGCGATCAGGAGCGGCTCGTCGCCGACCTCGAGCGTGCTCGAGTCGAGCGTCACCGCGCGCGGCGCCTCGCCCTCGGCCCCATGGCCGCGCGAGATCACGCCGGGCTTGAAGCCGGCCTCGACCAGGGCTTGCGCCAGCCAGATCGTCAGCGGCGTTTTCCCGGTCCCACCAATAAAGATATTGCCGACCACAATGACGGGCACCGGCAGGCGCCCTGCCTTCAGGATGCCCGCGCGGTACAGGCCGGCGCGCAGGCTCGAGAGCGCGCGAAACAGCAGCGAGACCGGCCACAGCGCGCAGGCGAGCGGCCCGCGGCGCAGCCAGGCGCGCGTCATGATCGATTCGAGGGAATTGTTTTTTGACATAGGGAGAGCGGGAGCAGCACCGGACGGCACTGCTCCCCGCCGGCGCTGCTTATTTCTTGCCGCCGGTCTGGGCGGCAAAGGTCAGCTTGTCGTAGCCCGCCACGCGCGCCGCTTCCAGCACGTTGATCACCATCTGGTGCATGGCGAACTGGTCGGCATTGACGATGACGACCGGGTCCGTCACCGGCTGGCCGTTCGGGCCGGAGCGGGCCGCCGCCTTCAGGTCCTCGGCCAGGCCGGCCACGCTGTTGAAGGCCACCGGCGTGTTGTTGACCGTGTAATTGCCCTTGGCATCGATCGTGACATTGATCTCGAAGGGCTTCTCGGCCACCTTGTCGGCGTCGGCCGTCGGCAGCGTGATCTGCAGCTCGGTGAACTTGCTGTAGGTGGTCGACACCATCAGGAAGATGAGGACGACCAGCAGCACGTCGATGAACGGGATCAGGTTGATCTCCGGATCCTCGCGCTTCTGGCCGCGGCGGAAATTCATCATTTGCGCGCCCCGTGGACGACGTCGACGAATTTCACGGCCTGCAGTTCCATGTCGATGATAAAGCTGTCGACCAGGGCGCGGAAGTGGCGGTAGGCCACCAGGGCCGGCATCGCGATGGCGAGACCGAAGCCGGTGTTATACAGCGCCACCGAAATGCCGTGCGCGAGCTGGGCCGGATTGGCGCCGCCGGTCGCGTTTTGCGAACCGAAAATCTCGATCATGCCGACCACCGTGCCGAACAGGCCCATCAGGGGCGCGAGCGAGGCGATGGTGCCGAGGGTCGTCAGGAAGCGTTCCAGCACGTGGGCGACGCCGCGGCCGGCCTCCTCGATCGACTCCTTCATGACCTCGCGCGGCGCGTCGACATTGCGCAGCGCGGCAGCGAGCACGGTGCCCAGCGGCGAGTTCTGCTCGAGCGTCTGAATGACCTCGGGGGTGGCTTTTTTATTCCGATGCACCTGGATGACTTCGGCGAGCAATTGCTTGGGCAAGATCTTTTCGCGGCGCAGGTAAATCAGGCGTTCGATGATCAAGGCCAGGGCGACGATGGAAGCAATCAACAACGGCCAGATAGGCCAGCCGGCGGCTTGAAGAATGGCGAACAAGTGAACTCCTGAAGAATGAAGGTAACGATGAGAAGCGAATTCGGCAATGTAGCAAGTTGCCAGCGATGCGGCAAGTGCAGTTCTGCACAAGTTCTGTGGATAAAATTGTGTGCAAGGCTTTGTTCCACATCAAAGCATGTTGATTTAAAAGGGAATTTTTCCTCTGCGCAATAATGCAGCACAGGTGGAAACGCGGGCTTTTGACGTGTCGCTGGGAAAGGCGGAGCCCTGCCGCAGCCTATGACTTGTAAACATTTTCTGTGGATAAAATTGTGCGCAATGCTCAATCGCCAGCCTTAACTCATTGATTTAAATCAACATAGTGGCGACGATGAAAAATGCAGCATGCCAACTCCCCCCCTCGTCGATCGAAATCCTGCCCCAGGTTTCCCACAATTTTTGTGGACAAAATTGTGAGCAAGCGCATCCTATGGATAGTAAGCCATTGATTTTAATCAAGAAACCGGTGCTGGCGCGAAATTGAGCAAGGGCGCTTATCCACACTGCATCCAGTCCGAGCGGCTTTGCTAGCAGGGTGTGAGCCAAGCATCTTGTGGCCGAGCGCGTCTTTGCACACTTTCTGTGGAAAAGAATGTGTGCAAGCCTGCTTGTGCTGGCTTAAGTACTTGATTCGATTCAGATTAAGGTGCGTGCCAGTTTTAGTGGCAGGCCCTGCAATCGTATGGACGCCTGGCCCTGCCTGCCCGTCCTGGGATTTCGCACAGGCAGGCGCCCAGCTTGTTCTGCACATTTTCTGTGGACAAAATTGTGAGGAAAGGTCTTGAGCGAGCACAAACACCTTGATTTCAAAGGGAAATTTACCCGTGCATAAATATTCGGCATCGGGGCCAATTTGGCATATATCCGTTGCCTCAGGGGTTCTTTTGGCATCGAATGCGTGGGTCAGGGAGCAAACCGCCGTGTTAGCGCATTCTGTGCACACAAACTGTGGAAAACAATGTGCGCAAGATCAGGGACGGCCAGTTAAGTACTTGTTTTTAAACAACAAACCTCTGCCTGCCCGCTTTTGCGGCAGTGGACAAGTTATAGTGACTAGTTCCCCACATTTTCTGTGGATAAGATTGTGTCCAACTACCCACAGTGCATCTTAAGTTCTTGATTTTAAACAAGTCACCCTGGGCTGCCAGCAAATGAGGCGTCTTGCATAGCCAGCCGATTCCGTTCAAAAAGCCCTTGTCGGCGCGCCTTGCTTATGACATAAGCTTCCCTCCACCGTCCGCAACAGAGCCATGCTGAACAATCCCGATTCCGACGCCACCTTCGCCGCCGCGCCCGTCCTCACCGTCTCCGCCCTGAACGCCCAGGTGGCGCGCCTGCTCGAGCGCTCCTTTCCCCTGACCTGGATCGGCGGCGAAATATCGAACTTCACCCGCGCCAGTTCCGGCCACTGGTATTTCACCCTGAAAGACGACGCGGCCCAGGTGCGCGCGGTGATGTTTCGCGGACGCGCCCAGTACGCCGGCTTCGTGCCGCGCGAGGGCGACAAGGTCGAGGTACGCGCCCTGGTCACCCTGTACGGCGCGCGCGGCGACTACCAGATCAATGTCGAAGCGATCAGGCGCGCCGGCGTGGGCCAGTTGTATGAAGCCTTCCTGCGCCTGAAGGAAAAGCTGTCCAGCCAGGGCCTGTTCGACCAGGACCGGAAGCGCGCCCTGCCCCTGTTCACGCGCTCGATCGGCATCGTCACCAGCCCGCAGGCCGCCGCCCTGCGCGACATTCTCACCGCCCTGAAGCGCCGCGCCCCGCATGTGAACATCGTGCTGTATCCGGCGCCGGTGCAGGGCCAGTTCGCGGCCGCCAAGATCGCCGAGGCCATCATGACCGCCTCGCAGCGTCAGGAAGTCGACGTGCTGCTGGTCTGCCGCGGCGGCGGCTCGATCGAAGATTTATGGAGTTTCAACGAGGAAGTCGTGGCGCGCGCGATCGCCGCCTGCAGCATGCCGGTGATTGCCGGCGTCGGCCACGAGACCGA
Source organism: Massilia sp. FBCC-B171 (assembly GCF_059134155.1). Taxonomy (NCBI): domain Bacteria; kingdom Pseudomonadati; phylum Pseudomonadota; class Betaproteobacteria; order Burkholderiales; family Oxalobacteraceae; genus Massilia; species Massilia sp. FBCC-B171. The sequence continues at coordinate 3,871,338 of NZ_CP101443.1, forward strand.
CGTCACCATCGCTGATTTTGCCGCCGACATGCGCGCCGCCACGCCGACCGCAGCCGCCGAACTGGCCGCCACCCCGCGCGACGACTGGATGGGTTCGCTGGCGGCGGACGCGACCGACCTGCGCCGCGCCATGCGGCGCCAGCTGTCGGAAGCGAACCAGGGACTCGACAACCTCAGCCGCCGCCTGCTCAGCCCGACGGCCCAGATCGCCCACCAGCGCCTGAAGCTGCGCGCGATGGCCTCGAGCCTGACCCACGTGGTGCGCACGCCCATCAACCGCGGCGGCGTGCTGCTGGCGCAGCTGCAGCAGCGCTGGGGCCGCCACCGGCCCGACGTCCGCTCGCTGCGCGCCCAGCTCATCTCCGAGGGCCGCCACCTGAACGCGAGCCTGTGCAGCGCGGTCAAACAGCGGCGCGACGCCCTCGACGCCCTGTCCGCCCAGCTCGAACTACTCAATCCGCAGCGCACGCTCGAGCGCGGTTATGCGATCGTCAGCAATGCCCAGGGACAAGCCTTGCGCTCACCGGACGAGATCAAGGCACGCCAGGTGCTGACCGTCCGCCTGGCCGAGGGCAGTGCCGAAGTGAAGGTGTCGAGCGTCCAGGCCCGGCTCGAATAAGCAAGCCTGAGACCGCGATTGGTAGCAAACGAGCAGCACCTGCCCATCCGGTTTAAAATATGCGCCGTTTCCGAAGAATTAATTCGTTGCCAACCAATAAAGGAATAAGACATGGAACATACTCTGCCACCACTGCCGTACGCCAAGGATGCCCTGCAGCCGCACATCTCGGCCGAGACGCTGGAATACCACTACGGCAAGCACCACGCGACCTATGTGACGAACCTGAACAACCTGATCAAGGGCACCGAGTTCGAGAACATGTCGCTGGAAGAAATCGTCAAGAAGTCCTCGGGCGGCATCTTCAACAATTCGGCCCAGGTCTGGAACCACACCTTCTTCTGGAACTGCATGACGCCAAACGGCGGCGGCGCGCCAACCGGCAAGGTCGCTGACGCGATCAACGCCAAGTGGGGTTCGTTCGACAAGTTCAAGGAAGAGTTCTCGAAGTCGGCCGTCGGCAACTTCGGTTCGGGCTGGACCTGGCTGGTGCAAAAGGCCGACGGCGGCGTTGACATCGTCAACACCTCGAACGCGCACACCCCGCTGTCGACCGACGACAAGGCCCTGCTGACCTGCGACGTCTGGGAACACGCCTACTACATCGACTACCGCAACGCCCGCGCCAAGTTCGTGGAATCGTGGTGGAACCTGGTCAACTGGGAATTCGTCAACAAGAACCTGGCGTAATTCCAGGCACGCTTGAATGACCTCCACGGCCCGCTTTTGCGGGCCGTGTTGTTTCCGGCGGAGACTTAAGCCTTCACACCTTTCATCGCAGCCAGATAAGGCGCCAGGCGCTTGCCCATCTCCTCTCCCAGCGCCTGCAGCCCGCTCATCGGCCGCACCATCACCTCGAACTCGACGATCCTGCCTTCGTCATCGAAGCGGATCATGTCGATCCCCTTGAGTTCCTTGCCATTCACCTTGGCCGAGAATTCCAGCACCACGCTCAGCCCGTCGGCGTCGACGAACTCGCGGCCGTAAGTAAAGTCTTCGAACACCTTGACCACCGTGCCGAGGATCAGCTGCACCGCTTGCGCGCCGGGATAAGGCGAGTAGGCCATGGGTGAACGGAAAACGGCCTTCGGGTGCAGGATGGCGGGCAGTTCCGCGAGGTCTGCGCGGGCAACCATCGCGTGCCATTGCTCCATGCTTGCCGCCACCGCGGGCGCCAGGCGCTGGGCAGAGCCGCCGGCCGGGGCAGACGCTTGCGCCGGGGCGCTGGTATCGAAGCCCAGGGCCAGTTCGGTGCCCTGCTTGATCGCGCGCTTGGCGTCGAGTTCCACCGCCTTGTCGGCGCCGCCGATCAGGTGCACGCCGCAGCCCGCCGCCAGCAAATCGGCCTGTAGTTCGCGCTGCGGGTCCTGGCCGGCGCACAGGATGACGTTGTCCACTTCCAGCAGCAAATCCTTGCCGTCGACCGTGATGTGCAGGCCGGCGTCGTCCACTTTCCGGTAGCTCACGCCCGGAATCATCTCCACCTGGCGGTTCTTGAGCGAGGTGCGGTGGATCCAGCCGGTGGTCTTGCCCAGGCCTTCGCCGACCTTGCTGGTCTTGCGCTGCAAGAGGTAGATCTTGCGCGGGATGGCGCCGATCTGCGCCTCGATGACGCCGCCACGCGCATTGCCCGTGGTGTCCACGCCCCATTCGGCGAAGAAGCGGGCCGCATCCAGGCTCGGGCTGATGCCTTCGTGCAGCAGATATTCGGAGACGTCGAAGCCGATGCCGCCGGCGCCGATCACGGCCACCGTCCGGCCTACCGGCTTCTTGTCGCGCAGCACGTCCAGGTAGCCCAGCACCTTGGGGTGGTCGACGCCTTCGAGGGCGGGCGTGCGCGCCAGCACGCCGGTGGCCAGCACCACGTGCCGGAAGCCCGCACTCACCAGTTCCTGCGCGCCGACCTTGCGTCCCAGCTGCAGCTTCACGCCGGTCAATTCGATCTGGCGCGCGAAATAGCGCAGCGTCTCGGAGAACTCCTCTTTGCCCGGCACCTGTTTGGCCACGTTGAACTGGCCGCCGATCTCCTGCGCGGCGTCGAACAGGGTCACCTCGAAGCCGCGCTGCGCGGCCGTCGTGGCGAAGGCCAGGCCGGCCGGGCCGGCGCCGACCACGGCGATGCGGTCCGTGCTGGCGGCCGGTTTCTGGATGAGGATGGTCTCGTGGCAGGCACGCGGGTTGACCAGGCAGGAGGTGATCTTGCCGCCGAAGGTGTGGTCCAGGCAGGCCTGGTTGCAGCCGATGCAGGTGTTGATCTCGTCGGGCCGGCCGCTAGCTGCCTTGTTAACGAAATCGGCGTCGGCCAGGAAGGGGCGCGCCATGCTCACCATGTCGGCAAATCCTTCAGCCAGCAGCTGCTCGGCCACTTCCGGGGTGTTGATGCGGTTGGTGGCCACCAGCGGAATGCCGACCTTGCCCTTGAGTTGTTTTGTGACCCAGGCAAAGGCGGCGCGCGGCACCTTGGTGGCAATCGTCGGGATGCGCGCCTCGTGCCAGCCGATGCCGGTGTTGAGGATGGTCACGCCCGCCTGCTCCAGGGCCTGGGCCAGCGCGATCACCTCTTCGGTGGTCGAGCCGCCTTCGATCAGGTCGAGCATCGACAGGCGGAAGATGATGATGAAATCGGCCCCTACGCGCTCGCGGGTGCGGCGCACGATCTCGAGCGGGAAACGGATGCGGTTGGCATACGAGCCGCCCCAGTCGTCGTCGCGCTGGTTCGTATGCGCGGCGATGAATTCGTTGATCAGATAGCCCTCGGAGCCCATGATTTCCACACCGTCATAGCCCGCGCTCTGAGCGAGGGCGGCGGCGTTCGCGTAGTCCTCCACCGTCTGCACCACTTCTTCGGCAGTGAGCGCGTGCGGTCGGAACGGGCTGATCGGCGCCTTGAGGGCGCTTGGCGCCACCAGTTCAGGGTGGTAGGCATAGCGCCCGAAGTGCAGGATCTGCATGCAGATCCTGCCGCCGGCCTCGTGCACGGCCCGGGTCACGACCTTGTGCTTGTCGGCTTCGAGCTGGGTGGTCATGGCGGCGCCGCCCGGCATTGGACGGCCGCGCTCGTTGGGGGCGATGCCGCCCGTCACGATCAAGCCGACCCCGCCCCGCGCGCGCTCGGCGTAGAAGGCGGCCATGCGCTCGAAGCCGTCCTTCGCCTCCTCCAGCCCCACGTGCATCGAGCCCATCAGGACGCGGTTCTTGAGGGTCAGGAAGCCCAGGTCAAGCGGGGCCAGCATGTGGGGGTAAGCGTTCATCGCGTGTCCTTTAAGGAAAAAGCGTCGGGAAACCAGTAAACTATGCAACCAGTTGCATTAGTCTAGAGCGCCCTGCGCATTTGTGCAACCAGTTGCATAGAGCCGCTCCTTGCGTTTAGACTGGCCGCCTATGTCGCTCTCCCACGCCGTCCTCACCTCCCTGCTCGAAAAAGCCACCTCCGGTTACGACCTGGCCCGGCGCTTCGACAAGTCCATCGGCCATTTCTGGCACGCCACCCACCAGCAGATCTACCGCGAGCTGGCGCGCATGGAGGCCGCGGGCTGGATCGAATCGAGTTCGGCGCCCGATGCCGGCAAGACCCGCAAGCGCGAATACCGCGTGCTGCCCGCCGGGCGTGCCGAACTGGTTCGCTGGGCGCATGCGCCCTCGCCGCCGATGGACCTGCGCGACGAATTCATGGTCAAGCTGCGCGCCGATGCGAGCCTGAGCGAAGTCGACCTGCGTCCCGAACTGCGGCGCCAGATCGAACAGCACCAGGCGCAGCTGGCCCACTACAGGGCCATCGAAGCGCATGATTTTCCGCCTGGCCGCGCGCTTGCGCGCGAAGCACGCATCCAGCACATGATCCTCAAGAAAGGCATCCTGTACGAAGAGGTGTCGATCGGATGGGCGCAGGAGATGCTGGACGTGCTGGCGTAGGCTTTCCTCCACTGTCGATTTGTACCGAAATGTCTCCAACTGTCGGCGCAATGTATGAATCGTGCGTCAAGTCGATTGCTTCGATACAATATCGGGCGAAGGAGAACAGCATGTACCGAGTACTACTGGTGGAAGACGATGCGCGCCTGGCCGAGCTCGTTACGGAATATTTGTCCGGCTACGAATTCGCGGTCGAACTGGTCACGCGCGGCGACCATGCGCTGGCGCGTTTCCAGTCCTTCGCGCCCGATGTGGTGGTGCTCGACCTGATGCTGCCGGGGCTGGACGGGATGGTGGTGTGCCGCCAGATCCGCGCCCTGTCCGAGGTGCCGATCCTGATCCTCACCGCACGCGAAGATTCCTACGACGAAGTCTCGGGCCTGGAACAAGGGGCGGACGATTTCGTCAACAAGCCGGTCCAGCCGCGCGTCCTGCTGGCGCGCCTGCGGGCCCTGCTGCGCCGCACCCAGCCCAAGACCGCGCCCGACAGCGGCGAGCTGGTGTTCGGGGCGCTGCGCATCGTCGGCGCCGACCGCACGGTGTACTGGCGCGACGAACTGTGCGTGCTTTCGAATACCGAATACAAATTGCTGCTGGTGCTGGCCGAAGCCGCCGGACGGGTGCTGTCGCGCGACGAATTGCTCAAGAAAATGCGCGGCATCGAGTTCGACGGGCTCGACCGCAGCATCGACAACTGCATCTCGAAATTGCGCCGCAAGTTCGACGACGCCAAATCGGAAAAGATCAAGACAGTCTGGGGCGAGGGTTACCTGTTTTCGCCCTCGGCCTGGAGCTGAGCCAGAGATCTTATTGCGCGGCCCGCCTCTCCGGCAGCACCGCGACAAGTTCGTCATCGGCTGAGCACTCGCACATTCCCAGCGCTTTCTGCTTCTGCATAAGGTGAGTCACCGCACCGAACCGTACTAATGGAAGGCTTACGGTAAAGCGTCTACAACGAAGAAACCAAAGAAAATGAGCCATTTTGCCGTCACGCCAAGGCCGCAGGAAGCCGAAACTTGCGTAGCTGCCGCCGAGTCAAGAACGAACGAGCAATCCAAGGTGCTGGAATCGAAGACTTCAGACCTGCTTTCCTCCCGGCTTGTGCGTGGCGCCGCTTTACTGGGAATCGCCGCCGCGGGCTATGCTCTCGTCAGACGCAAAAAACCCCATATAGCCAACATCGCACCAGAACGCAGCGACGACACTGGCAATATGCTGAAGGTGGGTAGTTTTCTTGTATCCCTGGTAGCGTCTTTTGCTTCGGCCATGAACAATGCCAGCGTCGACGCATCCCCCGCGGTCCAGAAAGGAACCGAACATGTTCCGACGCGTTCAAAGGACTGCAAATCCGATACGAAGGATGCGGAACCAACTACAAGCACGCCCCCGCGCCCCAAGTTCGAGCAAACCTCGGCGAGCTGGATCGGCAGGCAGTGGCAAATAGTGCGGGCGGCAGCAAACGCATGGATGGATGATTACGCGCCGAGTATGGGGGCAGCGCTTTCGTATTACACGCTGTTTTCCCTGGCACCGCTACTGGTCCTCATCATCGCGATTGCCGGGATGGTATTTGGACAGGACGCTGCGCAAGGAGCAATTATCGCGCAGCTTCAAAGCATCATGGGCAAGGATGGAGCGACGGCTGTGCAGGGCTTGCTGCAAGCCGCGCGTGAACCGTCCACCGGGATTGTCGCCAGTATCGTTGGCGGCTTTCTTTTACTGCTGGGCGCAACTGCGATTTTCGCCGAGCTGCAAACTGATCTGGACCGCATTTGGCAGGTGCCAGCGAAAGAGAAACCGTCGGGCCTTTGGGGTTGGTTGCGCAGCCGCGTACTCTCCTTCGGATTGGTTCTCGGACTGGCTTTCATGCTGATGATTTCACTCGTCGTCAGCGCTGCGCTCGCAGCGTCAAGCGAATGGTTGAGCGGGGGAGCAGCGGAAAGCGTTTTGGCAAATGGTTTGAATTTTATTGCGTCGTTCGCCCTCTTCACGGTTCTGTTCGCGATGATCTACAAGATCATGCCGACCGCGAAGATATCCTGGCACGATGTCTGGATGGGGGCCGCAGTAACAGCCTTGCTCTTCAACGTAGGTAAATCGTTGATCGGGTTATACCTTGCAAAATCGAGCGTGGCCTCGGGCTTTGGCGCAGCCGGCTCTTTCGTGATTCTCGTCGCGTGGTTCTACTATTCTGCGCAGATTTTCCTGTTCGGCGCTGAATACACGTGGGTGTACGCAAACAGCAAAGTACGGAACGGATAACTCGGGTTCTTAGTCGAACAGCGGCACGATCGCCAGCGGCGGGTAGCTGGTGACAAGCTGCACCCGCTCGCTGCCCGCGAAGCGGTACAACACGGTCGGGAAGCTGTCGTCGGCGTCGCCGGGGAAGCCCACGCTGGAGGTCACCGCCAGCGTCGCATCGCTGCCATCGGGCCGGTGCACGCGCACGCCGATCTCGGCGACCCGCTTGGCGAAGACGAAGCGCACGCCGCCGCACTGGCGCGTGCGCAGCGAGCCGTCGCGGTAGCGTGCAAAGCCGAGCGCCTGCTCGCAGGCCGCGCGCAGTTCGCCGTCCTCGTACACGCCGTCCGGCTGCAAGGCGATCGACACGCGCGGACGCACACTGAAGCTGCCGATCTTGCGGCTCAGCAGCAAGGCGACGTTCTCGTCGTAGGCGCCCTTGAGCAGCGGGAACGGGGTGCGTCCGAGCGGATCGAGCGGCAGGTTGACCTGGTTGGTTTTGCCGGCCAGCGTCAGCTGCACGCCCTCGAAGGACGCACTGCGGTCCTGCGCGGCGACCTGCAGCTGGCTTTGCAGGAAGTTTTTCTGCCCGCCATATTTTTCGAACACCACCATGGCGCGGTAGGCGTCACGGTAACTGACCCAGTCGCCGGCGCGCGCCTGCGCGCACGCAGTCAGGGCGAACAGCGCCAGGGTGCAGCAGGCAGTGAAGTGGCTGGCCAGTGGCATCGTCAGAAGCGGTAGGCGATGGCGGTCGAAACCGTCAGGTTGGTCGGCCGCAGGGCGAGCGGGCTGTGGCGGGCACTACCCAGCAGGCGCGTGGCCTGCAGCTGCGAGGTCAGCATCCAGGAGGGCGACCAGGCCCAGTTCCAGCGCGCGCCCAGGCGGGCATCCTTCAGTCCCCCGCCGGCATCGAACATGGGGTTGCCGCTGCTGAAGGAATCCATTTCGCTGACGCCGAAAAAGGCCATGTTGTAGCGCCGGTTGCCGAACCCCAGGCCGGCGTCCAGCGCCAGGCGGTGGTGCGCGCCGATGTTAATCGCCAGGCGCTGCACGCCGAGCTCGAGCTTCAGGCCGTCGCGCGCATTGCCGGCGCCGTACAGCAGGCTGCTGGTGAAGCGCCATTCGGGCGTCAGGTAATAGTTCAGGAAGCCACCGCCCTGCAGGCGGCTGTGGATCGCCGGCATCCCGCCCAGCCGGTTATCGCCCTCGGTAACCATTGGCATGGCGACCAGCTTAAAGTCCATGTCGCCAATCCCGCCGGCCCCGCCACCTTCGCCATCCACGTCGCGGCGCGGCTGCAGTTCCAGCAAGGGACCGAATTCGAGCTGCGGCGTGCGCGCCAGATGGATGCCGGCGCGCATGCCGGACACGAAAGCGCCATTGCTCCACTGGACCTGCAGCACCGGCAGCAGCTTGCGTTCGGTGTCCCTGGCGCCCTGGTAGCGCGGGCCTGAGACCACGCCCAGCCCGACATACATGTCGCGGCTGCCGTCGGGCATCGGGTTGGTCGCCGGCATCTGCGCATGGGCAGCGCTCGATACGGCGGCAAACGCGAGGGCGGAAAGCTTGGTCATGGATAAAGAAATCGGAAGCGGAGGTGCCAGTATTTTACGTTGAGGCAAGCCCAGCTCCCAAATGTCGTGTGTTCCCGTGTGCACATAATTGGCAGCGGCCGCTTCAGGCAGGGCGACAAGGTGGTCACGCGTCAACTGACGGCAACCGGAATAAAAAAACCCACCGACACTCGCATGTCGAGTGGGCAAACGGAAAACTGTAGGAATAATCTTAACGCGCATCAAGTTTTCAAATTCTTCTCAGTTGTCGAGTAATTGTCATGAATTTGTAAGCCACCATCGTGTTGCTTGCTCCGATACAATGCCGTCGGGAGAAAAACAATGTTTTTGAGACGAGCAGGCAGGCTGGCGATGGGAGGGCCCGGGTGAACCGGATCTTTTTCCGTTTCTTCATGCTGGTCATGCTGTCGATCACGGCCGCGACCTTCGTCATCTATTTCGCCATGAGCCGCCTGTTCGGCGACCCGATGGAAGACATTGCGCGGCGCCAGGCCTCGGCCCAGATCTTCCTGATCGAGCAATACGTCGACGCCGCCCCCGCCGACGAATGGCTGGCGCGCCTGAACCGGGTGCGCGAAATCTCCGACACCCGCTACGACCTGGTTCCGCTGCCGACAGCCCGTACCTTCCTGCCCGCCGCCAGCCTGGGCGCGCTCGACCGCGGCGAAGTCGTGCTCGACGTCGACGGCAAATCCTTCTATCGCCGCGTCGACCTGAAGGGCGAGCGCTATATCGGCAGCGAAGACGAGGTCCTGCACGCCCAGGACTTGCCGATCGACGTCAGCCTGGCGCTGCAGATGGAAGCGGTGCGCTACGTGATCGTGGCGCTGGCCCTGCTGCTGCCGATCGCGCTGTGGTCGCGCTCGCACTGGCAGGGCTTGCAGTCGCTCTCGCGGGTGGCCGACGAATTCGGCGCCGGCAAGCTGTCGGCGCGTGCCCGCATGCAGCCCTCCGCCAGCATCTACCCGCTGGCCGAACGGATCGACCACATGGCCGACCGCATCGAAGAACTGCTGGTGTCGCAAAAGAACCTGCTGCACTCGGTCTCGCACGAGCTGAGAACGCCGATTGCTCGCCTCGAATTCGCGCTCGAACTGCTGGGCGCGAAGACCGACGACCCTGCCCTGCACACGCGCATCGCCGCCATGGAAGGCGACCTGTCGGAACTCAACAGCCTGGTGAGCGAGCTGCTCGGCATGGCGCGGCTCGACAGCGGCCAGGCGCTGCAGCTCGACGCGGTGGATGTCGCGGCGCTGCTGCGCTCGATCGAGGCGAGCCTGCCGCCGGGACAGCCGGTCCTGGCGATCGACTGCGCGCCGGATGTCGGGACGATCGTGGCCGATTCACGGCTGCTGGCGCGGGCGCTGTCGAACCTGCTGAGGAATGCGCAGAAGTATGCGGCCTCGGCAATCCGGGTGACGGCGCGCCGCGACGGGACGCGCGTGACGATTTCGGTCGAGGATGACGGGCCGGGGATTCCGCGCGAGGAGCGCGAACGCATCTTCGAGCCGTTCTACCGGCTCGACCGCAGCCGGGACCGGGCGACCGGGGGCTTCGGGCTGGGGCTGTCGATTGCACGCAAAGCCGTGCTGCTGCACGGCGGGGCGTTGCAAGTGGGGGACTCGGCGCTCGGCGGGGCGCAATTGACCGTGGTGTTGCCGCAGCGGTGATCGCGGCACACACTCACAAAATTACTTTACCTCGGGCCTGAGGTGCGTGAAGCCGTACCACAGGTGTTCCCACCAGTGGTCGCGCGAGCGCACGGTGTACAGGCAGGCCTTGTCGACACCGCTCTTGAAGACCGGGTCGGGACACTTGTTCGTCATCAGGGCGTGGCGCTGGTTTTCCGCGTTCACGAGGGCGATGCAGAGCCAGAGGACAAGGCCGAACAGGATGACGACGAGCGACCAGGCAATGTGGTTGACATGGCTGGTCTCGAACAAATTCTCGTCCCGAGGGCGGGCGCCCTCGTAGAGTTCGAGGACTTTGCGTTCTCCGTCGCTCATTTCGTGGCGGCTGCCTTCGCGACCAGCGCGTCGAGTACCTGGAAGTGCGCCTGCAAGACCTGGGCGTTCCCTTGGATCTTGAGCTTGTCAGCCACCTGTCCCGGCGAAGTCTGGTACTTGCCGTCGACGACGATCGTCGGGGTACCGGACACCTGGTAGCCGGTGGCGAGCTGCGGCTGGCGGCGCAGCTTGGTCATGACGCCGAAGGAATTCCAGGTTTCCATGAATTTGGCCTTGTCGATGCCGTTCTTCGCGACCCAGTCGATGATCTGCTCGTCCTTCATCAGGCGCACGCGCTGGACGTGCACGGCCTGGAAGATCTTGGCATGCATTTCCTCTTCCTTGCCCATCGCCTGCAGCGTCAGATGCAGGTGCGCTTCCGGATCGAGCGCACCCTGGAACGGCAGGTGGACGCGGCGCAGGACAATCTTGTCACCCTGCTTTTTGACCCATTCTTTCAGACCAGGTTCCAGCGCATAGCAGGCCGGGCAGTGGTAAGCGAAGAATTCGACCACTTCGACCTTCTTGCCGACCGCCTGGACCGGCTGTGGCGTGGCCAGCGTCGTGTACTCGACGCCGTTTTGCGGATTGGTAGGCGATGCGAAGGCGGTGCTGGCGACCAGGCTGGCGGCAACGAGAGCGAAACGCAGGGAACGGCGCATAGGAATCCTTGGTTTTGTAATTGAAGAAATCGACCGCGAGATTAACACTTTTTTGCGCGAGCCTCAGGGCCTGAAACGTTTTTTTGCATTTGCTTACCGCTGTAACGGGTGCTTAGAGCCTATTCCTGTAGGCCGGAGTCGCTGTTGGCGCGCCTGGCAAGCGGGGGCTGCGTTGCTCGTCGTTGCATGGCTAGCCATGCGGCCTCCTCGCGCCTTGCCCGCGCTTGCCAGTCATCGCCAACAGCTTCCCCCTGCCTACAGGAATAGGCTCTTACCGCCGTGCGCGGGCCTCTTCCAGGCGGGCGCAGAGCGTGGCAGCGCCGTCGGCCACGCGCGGGCCCGGGCGGGTCAGCAATTGCTCGTCGAGCGTAAACAGGTTCTTGCGGCGCACCGCCGTCATGCCACCGAAGGGCTGCCAGATCGACAGGCCGCGGTCCTGCGGCGTGTAGAGCTTGCCGCCGAGGATGACTTCCGGATCGCGCTGCACGACCGACTCGACGCTCACTTGCGGCGCGATGGTTTTCAGGTCCGCAAAGATGTTGCGCCCGCCGCAGAGGCGGATCGCATCGCTGGCGATCTGCTCGCCGTTGAGGGTGTACAGCGGATTGTCCCAGGCCTGGTAGAACACCGACACCGGTGGCCGGCGCCCGTAGCGTGAACGCAGGCTGCCGACCTTGGCGCGCAGCCGCGCCGCCGCCGGTACGGCGATCTTTTCCGTGCCGAGCAGGCGCCCGAAGCGCTCCAGGCTCGTTGCCACCGTTTCGAGCTTGCGCGGCTCGCTGTGGAAGACCGGAATGCCCAGGCTGGCAAGCTGGGCGATCTGGCGCGCCGTATTCCCGCTTTGCCAGACGATCAGCAAATCCGGCCGCAAGGCGATCACGCGCTCGAGGTCGATCTGGCTGTCCGAGCCGATTAAGGGAATCATGCGCGCTTCGAACGGATAGTCGCTGTAGTTCATGGCGCCGACGATGCGCGCGCCGCCGCCGGCCGCGAACACCAGTTCGGTCACATGCGGCGCCATCGAGATCACGCGCTGCGCCGGACGGGCCAGCACGACGCGCTTGCCGCTGTCGTCGACCACGCTCACGGCGGCCTGGGCAGTGGCACAGCACAGCGCCAGCAGCGCCAGGAAAATCGATTTCATTCAACACTCCGGATGTTGGGTTGCCGGGCGGGCGGCGCCGCCGGCAGGAAGATGGTGCGTCCTTCATGTTTGAGGACGGCGATCGGGTGGCCGAGGCAAGCGCCAAGCAGGTCCGCGCACATCACCTCGCGCACGGGGCCGGCGCGCCACTGGCCGTCGCCGTGCAGCAGCAGCGCATGGGTGGCGCCGCTCCAGGCCAGGTTCAGGTCGTGGCCGACACTGACCACCGCCCTGCCCTCCTCGCGGCACAGGCGCGCCAGCAGGTCGGTCGTCGCGACCTGGTGCGCGAGGTCGAGCGCATTGGCCGGCTCGTCGAGCAGCAGCAGCGGCGTGTCCTGGGCCAGCAGCGCCGCGATGGCGACCCGCTGGCGCTCGCCGCCGGACAAGGTGCGCACGTCGCGCTGGGCCAGGTGCAGCACGTCGAGGGTGCGCAGCGCCTTTTCGGCGGCCGCGTGATCGTCGCTGCCTTCCCAGTAGCGGTCGGCGTGATAGGGGTGGCGCGCCATCAGCACGGCTTCGATGACGCGGTAGGCAAAGGCGTCGCCGCGCGCCTGGGCCAGGTAGGCGCGTTCGCGCGCCAGCGCCGGCAGCGGCCAGCTGGACAAGGCCTCGCCGGCCAGCTTGATGCTGCCGGCATCCGCCGCACGCAGGCCGGCGAGCGTGCGCAGCAGCGTGCTTTTTCCCGCGCCGTTGGGGCCGATCACGCACCAGTTCTCGCCCGGGGCAACGCGCCAGTCGAGGCCTTCGACGAGCAGACGCTCGCCGGCGCGCAGGCCCAGCTTGACGGTCTCGATTCGGGTTTCGCTCATCGCGCGCGCAAATGCAGTTGGTGCAGCTGGAACAGGAACACGGGCACGCCGATCAGCGAAGTCAGCACGCCCACGGGCAGCTGCTGGGGCGCCAGCACGGTGCGCGCCAGCGTGTCGGCCAGCACCAGGAAGCCGCCGCCGGCCAGCACCGCGGCGGGCAGCAGGATGCGGTGGTCCGGCCCGAAGGCGTGGCGGCAGGCGTGCGGCACCACCAGCCCGACAAAGCCGATGCTGCCGCCGGTGGTGACGGCGCAGGCCGTCAGCAGGCCGGAACAAATAAACAGAAAGCGGCGCAGGCCGGCCACGTTCACGCCCAGCGTGACGGCGGCGTCGGCATGCAGCGCCATGACATTGAGCGCACGCGCCTGGCGCAGCGCCAGCAGCAAGGCGCCGGCCAGCACCACCCAGGGCAGCAGGCGCCAGGAACTGCCGGCCAGGTCGCCGATCATCCAGAACACCATGCCGCGCAGGCGCGACTCGGGCGCCACCGACAGCATCAGGGTGACCAGCGCCATGCAGGCCGAGGCCAGCACCACGCCGGTCAGGAGCAACACGCTAGGATCACCTGCATGCGCCCCCGTGGGCGCCGCGCCGCGCCCGCCGCCGAGATCGCGCCGCGCCAGCAGGTACAGCAGCAGCGAAATGCCCACCGCGCCAGCCAGGGCGCCGGCGTCGACCAGCCACAGGGCCGCGCCGAACAGGAGCGCCGCCAGCGCGCCGACCGCGGCGCCCGCCGACACGCCCAGTACATACGGGTCGGCCAGCGGGTTGCGCACCAGCGCCTGCATCATCACGCCAGCCAGCGCCAGCGCGGCGCCGGTGGCGAAGGCGCTGCTGGCGCGGCCCAGGCGCAGGTCGAGCAGGGTCGCGGCCATGCCGCCTGGCGCGCCGCTGAGCAGGCTGGCAAAAGCCTGCGGCAGTTCGGCCAGGGGCAGCGCCACGGAACCGGCCAGCCCCGCCCCCACCAGCGCCGCCAGCGCGCAGGCGCCGAGCAGCGCCAGCGTGGTGCGCCGGCGTGCGGGAGAACTGGCGGTGATGGCGCTCATCCTCGTCTACGAATCAGAAGTCGTAGCGCGCCGACAGTTTCAGCTGGCGGCCGTTGCTCGGATAGATGCCGCTCTCGCAGCCGAAGGCCTGGCTGAAGTACTTGCGGTCGCCCAGGTTCAGGCCATTGACGGCCAGTTCCCATGCGCCGAGCTTGATCGCATAGCGCGCGTCGAAGGTGGTGTACGACGGGATGCGCGCCGCGCAATCGTTGGCGAAGTCGCTGCCGTAACGCTGCTTAGCCACGTACTGGGCGCCGATGTCGGCACTCTGGCCATTGCTCGGGAGCCAGGCCAGGCGCGCGGTGAGCACGTTCTTCGGCACCAGCACCATCTCGCGGCCGGCGTTCGGGCCGCCCGTGAATTCGGCTTTCACGTGCTGCACGTGGCCGGAGAGACGCAGGTCGGCGCCGAGGTCGGCCTGGGCGTCGAGTTCGAACCCCTGGCGGCGGGTCGGATCGAGGTTGGTATTGGCGCCGCCGAAGCTGCCGAACAGGGTCGGATCGAAGAAGATCTCGTTGCGCAGGCGGTGGCGGAACACGCGCGCCGACACCTGGCGCGCCTTGTCGCCGACAGTCACGCCGAGCTCGAGGTCGCGCGAGGTCTGCGGTTCCAGCAGGCCGTCGCTCGAGCGGAAGTTGTTCTCGTCGGCGTTGGCGATACGGTAGCTGCGTCCTGCTTTTGCGTGCACGGTGACGCCGGCCAGTGGATCGATGCTGCCTTCCACGGTCCATGCATTGAGCGACCTTTCACCGGACGGCACGCCGCCGAACGGATTGCCCGGTTCGTAGGCCAGCGTGTCCTTCTTGTCGAAGCGCTCGTGGCGTCCACCCAATGCCAGGCGCGCGTTGGCGGCACCGGCCCAGCGCATTTCGTCGCGCAGGTAGACGGCGCGCGTATCCTGCTCGAAGCGCACGCCAAGGTCGGTGCCCTGCTTCCAGCGCGTGAGGTCGACGCCGGCGACGAACTCGTTGAGCAAGGCGCCCGAGCGCTTGATGTGGCGCAGGCGCGGTGAGAACTGGGTCTGGCGCGTGAAATAGTCCACTTCGCTCACGTAAGCGACGCCATCGAACTCGTACGCGTAGTGCGCGCCGACCTCGCGTTCGCGGTGCGACAGCTCGGCGGCCAGTTCGAGGTTGCCGATGCGGTGCTCGGCAAAGGCCATGACGCGGTCGGTATCGAGATTGCCGAAGTCGTCCGGGGTATTCGTCTGCTCCGGGTCGGTCTTGAACTGGCTCAGGGTCAGGGAGCCGGGAAAGCGCGATTCCTGGCGCGCGGATTCAAGACGCAGGCCCAGGCGCGTCGCGTCCTGCGCCCACTGGAAGCCGCCGCTGACGGCCTTCTGGCGGAACTTGCTGTTGCTGCGGTCGTTGTCGGTGGCCTGGTTGGCTGCCGCCAGGTCGAAGGACAGGGGACCCATGCCGTGGCGCAGCGACAGGCGCGCATCGTGCTGGTCGAACTGGCCGCGCTCGAGCACGAGCGCGCCGTGGTAGCCCGCTTCGCTGCCGCGCTGGGTGATGATGTTGATCACGCCGCCGGTGGCGCCTTCGCCGTACAGCACGCTGCTGCCGCCGCGCACGATCTCGATGCGCTCGACGGTATCGATCGCAATCCCGGCCAGCACACTGCCGGCCAGTTCGTTTTCGTTCATGCGCACGCCGTCGACCAGCACCACCAGGTTCTGGCTGCTGTTGGTGCCGAAGCCGCGCAGGTCGAGGCCGAAGTCGGGCGAGCCGTCCAGGCTCTGGCGGCCATACACGCCGCCGATCTTGCGGATCGCGGCATTGACGTCACTGACGCCGGCGCTGCGGATCTCGTCGGCGGTAATCACGGTGGCGCCGATGGCGGGCAAGGCGGCGTCGCTCGGGAAGCGCGCGCCGGTCACGTGGACGGTGGAGATGGGCTCGTCATCCGCATGGGCGGCGCCACCAAACAGGGACAGGAAACAAGCGCAGGCCAGCGCGATCGGCTTGATCGCCGGCGCGCTGTTCGAAACAGCAGCAAAAGTCATGGTGTGGTTCTTCGATAAGGAGCATCCGCCCTGCGTCCCCGCAGTTCGGATTCAACGGACAAAGCAAATAGCCTGTCCACCTGTCCTGGCCGGTATCCGGGCTAGCAAGTCGGGGCCGCCTCACCTTCCTGTGCCGGGGCACAGTGGTCTTCGAGGGGGCCAGTCGCCGGGGCGACGCTTGTTTTACCGTTGCGGGGGCAGCACACGTTGGCCGGACGCCGGAGGCGCCGTGGCTTCGTGTTTCCCGTTTAACTGCGTGTGCGGATTGCGCACGCGGGCACCAGAACGGGGTGCATTATATATCGGACAAGAGAGAAAGCGCCGGCAGATCATGCGGCCAACGCGTGGACTCGGGAGTCCGGTGACCCCGTCATTGAGGCCATTGGCCTCAATGACCCCTACGATTCTCGGCGCTCCCACACCGTCTTTACATCATGTCCCGCGCTTGCCGCGTGCGGCCTCTTCGGCCTTGGCCGCAGCCTTTTCGGCAGCGAGACGCTCCTTCTCCGCCTTCTCCGCCGCGTGCATTGCGAGGCGCACGGCGCGCGATTCCGGCGTCTCGAGGCTGATGCGCCCGATCGCGCCGCTGCGGTAGTCATGCAGCAGCACGTGGGCCGCTTTCTCGACGTCGAACTCGCCGCCGCGCATGCGGAAGCCGCGCCGTGCGGCGACCTGCTCGACCACGCCGATGCCGTCCAGGCCCTCGGTCTTGAAACCGTAACGCGCGGTGAGCAGCTGCGGATAGCGCTCGAGCAGGACGTCACCCAGGAAGAAGGCGACCTCTTCCTCGATCAGCGCATTGGTGCCGATCGCGTGACTCGCGGCCAGCATCAGGCCGTCGCTCGGCATCTCGATCTTCGGCCACATCAGGCCCGGGGTGTCGACCAGCACCGTGTGCTTGTCGAGGTAGAGCTTTTGCTGGACCTTGGTCACGGCCGGCTCGTCGCCGACTTTGGCCACGCGCTTTTTCAGGAGGGCGTTCATCAGCGTCGATTTGCCGACGTTCGGAATGCCCATGATCATGATGCGCAGCGGCTTGGTCGGCACGCCGCGGTGCGGCGCCAGCGACAGCGCCAGGGCCGGGATGCGCGCAACCTCGAGCGGCTTCTTGGTCGTCAGCGGATAGGCCGTCACGCCGGACTGCGCGTCGTAATAGGCTTTCCAGGCGGCGGTCGCGTTCGGATCGGCCAGGTCGGTCTTGTTCAGGATTTTCAGGATCGGGCGCTGGCGGAACTTGCGCATGCGGTCGACCATCGGGTTGCAGCTCGCCTCGGGCAGGCGTGCGTCGAGCACTTCGATCACGAGATCGATGAATTCCATCTGCTCTTCCGCCTGCTTCTTGGCTGAGTTCATGTGGCCCGGGAACCATTGTATCGACATGCTGTGCTTTCAAATTCTGCGAACGAGGCGGTATTTTACGCTCTAGCTTGCCCAGCGTCCCGGGACAGTGTGGTTCTGTTTCCACTAGGAATGATTTTGACTTGATCCGTTGCAATATCGAGTCAATCCGGACGCGCACGATGGCGGGACGGCCGCTGTGGCCGCGATGCAGTCACGTCATGGAGAACGTCATGGGTTTCGCGCGCAACGTCGAGGTATGGATTTTCGGGGCCCTGGCGCTCCTGGTGCTGGCAGCTTGCCTGGATGGGAAGAGCGAACGGGCGCCGCCTGCGAGCCGGGCCGGCGTGGTGCCCGAAGTGGAACTGGCGCAGCCCCAGGCCGGCGCGGCGCAGCCGATGTATGTGGTGTACGTGGTAGGCAAGCGGCCGAGCGCGGCCGAGAAAAAGCGGATGGCGCGCCCTGGCGCCGCCGGCGCGTGAACACGGGCGGGGAAATCCGTCCGCGACCGATTTCCCCTCTTCCAGGTCCCTTCAGCGCGCCATCGATTCCATGTCGCGCCGCACCAGCGAGGTGATCCCGCTCCAGTTGCCCCCGGTGTAATGGCCGTAATCCTCGCCGTCGTCGCGGAACACGACCGAGTGGAAAGCCCACTTGGCGCGCCCGCCCTGGTTCGCGCCCGACCCCAGCGTCAGGTCCTTGCAGAACCAGTCCCCCGGATTGCACAGCGTACTGCCGCCGCTGCCCGCAGCGCCGCCGGCGCTGTGGTAGGCCACCACTTCGTCGTCCTGGCCCGGCAGGGCCCACGAGTAAATGGTGCCCCTGGCTCCCGCGTAGCGGTAGAACCAGATGCCGCGCGTGTCGTTGTGGTTGTAGAGGGCGCGCGCCGTGCTGACCTTGTGCTGGTGGACCATGTCTTCGCTCGTGGTCCAGGCGCCGATGTCGGCCAGTTCGCTGCCGCCCGACGACCCCGCCGCCACCCTCACCCAGCGAATGTTCCAGCCGGTCTGCACCGTGCCGTCGGCGTCGCCGCACTCGCCCGCGGCGTTGGCCACGGCATTCTTCTTGGGGCGCCAGGTGCCGCCGTAATTGGCCAGCGTATAGCCCAACAACATGTCGCCGGCGCTGTGGACGGCGATATAGCACCAGTTGCCGCCGGTGCAGAAGCAATCGAGGGCGTTGCGGATGGTGCCGCTTTGCGAGGCGACCCCGCTGCGCCCATCCCAGTTGACCGATTTTTTATTCACGCCCGCGGCCACCTCGCTTGGGCCGAAGTAGCTGAAGTCGTCGTAGTTGCCGATCGCGCCGCCGCCGGTGCGGCCGTGGATCCAGAGCGTGTAGTTGGTGGCGCTCGCCAACCCGGCGGCAAACAGGCCGGGCAGGCACAATGAAACGGCAAGGCGCGCGGAACGTCCCATGTCATCCTCCATTGTTTAGGAAATTGGTGGCAGTGGGGCGTGGGAACGGCCGACCGCGAACGGCCATTCTTGTGACAAGGAGGCCGGCGCGTCAATGGCGCACCGCAGGACGTGGCTCGAACAATACCGAACAGCGGATCAAACCCGGCGCCGCCGACAAGGGGCGCCGGGTCGTCTATTTCACTGGCCCGCAAGCGCTCGGCGGCAGCGGCTGCGATGGATCGAACGTCGCCAGCGCCGAGGCGGCGCTCTTGCGGTCCCTCGCGAACTCGTCCAGATGGCGCTGGCGCTCTTCGCTGCTCCATTCGGCATCCGACACGCCCTTCATCGAGGTGTTGCGGCTGGTGAGCACCGGACCCTCCAGGCGCGGCATCAGCTCGCGGTCGGGGTCGACGTTTTCCTTGAGCAGGTAGCCGTCGACGTCGCGCAGGGTCAGCGGCAGCACGGGCGCGCCGTCGACCATCAGCTTGCCGAACACGACCAGCTTGATGTCGTTCGGACCCGGCCCCAGCACCTCGTTGAAGGTGGCCAGTGCGAACGGGCGGCCCTTCGCATCGTCGACGCGGCCGGTAACGATGTAGCGCCCCGGCTGGCGCACGTCGGCGCGCAGCACGAAGGCCAGGGAACCGTCTTCCATCGCCTCGCGCGGCGCACCGGCCCAGACGGCCGGCACCTTCGGCGAATATATCACGTCGAAGATCACCGCGCCGTTCTTGCCGTTCACGGTGTAGCGCACTTCGGTGCGGATGGTGCCGTGGAAAACGCCCAGGCCGGTCTGGGCCGGGGTCAGCACGCCGGTGAAGGCGCCGTCGCCCGCGGCCGGATCGGCGCCGCTGCCGTCGTCGGTGAAGGCCAGCGGCACCTGGCTTGTTGCGCGGCCGCCCGTTGTCACCATGCCGGCGGCAATCGCGCGCGTGACCACCAGCGGCAGCACGGCACCCTTCGGCTCGATCGCGCGCAGCGAGAACGCGACCGATTCGCCGGCGGCGAGGTAGACGCGCGACTGCGAGGTCTGGATCAGGATGTCGGGATTGCCGCGCCGGTCGTCGCCGCGCATCGGGTTCGTTTCCAGCACCGGCTTGTTGGGATAAGCCTGGTCGGTATTTTGCGACATCGGCCGCGAATGGGCCGGGTACATGCTGCCCTCGCGGTAGCTGCAATAGGTGTGGTCGGTCAGCGCGTAGTGGTCGACCAGCTGCTGGCGCTGGCGCGCGCGTTCGCCCGGCAGCGCCGCTGCCGGCTGGCCGTCCACCTGGCCGAAGAACTGCGGGCCCTGCGGCGCGCCGCCGGTGGCGACGGCCGCGGCGGGGCCTGGGGGCGCGTCGCTTTTCACGACGAGCCAGCCGATCAGGACCAGCAGCGCCAGGACCAGCACTGCCGGTCCCCAGCGCCGCAGGCCGCCGCGGCCCGCTTGGGATGGATCAGAGGGCACTGTTCACCACGGCGCTGCGCACGACCCCGACGATGCCGCCCCAGTTGCCGTTCGCATAGTGGTTGTAGGCTTCGCCATCGTCCCGGAAACTGACCGAGTGATAGCTCCATTTCTGGCTGCCGCCTTCGTTGGCGGCCGTTCCCAGCGTCAGGTCGTTGCACAGCCAGTCGCTCGGATTGCAGTAGGACCCGCCTCCGCTGCCCGACACGCCCCCGGTGCTGTGGTAGGCCACGGCCTCGTCGTCCTGGCCCGGCAGGACCCCGGAGTAGGCCGTGCCCTTGGCGCCGGCATACATGTAGAACCAGACGCTGCGCGTGGTGTTGTGGTTGTACATGGCGCGCGCGGTGGAGGTTTTCAGGTCCTGCACCAGGGGTTCGGAGGTGGTCCAGGAGCCCACGTCCGACAGCTCCGAGCCGCCGCCCGCGCCGGAAGCGGCGCGCACCCACTTGATGTTCCAGCCGGTCTGCGCGGTGCCGTCGCTGTTGCCGCACACGCCGGAGGAATTGGCGACGGCATTTTTCTTGGTACGCGCCGAACCGCCGTAATTGGCCATCGTGTAGCCCATCATCAGGTCGCCGGCGCTGTGGGTGACGACATAGCACCAGTTGTTTCCGGTGCAGAAGCAGTCGAGCGCGTCGCGGATCTTGCCGCTTTGCGAAGCGATGCTGCTGCGCCCGTCCCAGTTGACGGATTTCTTGTTGATGCCGGCGGCCGTGGTGCCTGGCCCCCAGTAGGTCCAGCTGTTGTAGTTGCCGACCACGCCGCCGCCGGTACGGCCGTTGACCCAGAGCGTGTAGTTGGTTGCTGCTGCGAAGCTCGACGCCGCCAGGAGGCAGAGCGCCATTACCATTTGCAAGGCTTTCTTCACAATATCTCCTCGTTTTTTGAGTTGACGCCTGTCTCGGTGCCTTTTGCTGCCGGCAGAGCCAGGCGCAGCCGCGTCTTGCGGCTCAGCCGAATGTATGCCTGAGCTCGCTAAGAGTCAATTGAACAAGGGATAGCAGGATATTGCGTTGTATCGGCGCAAAAGCAAATATTATTTGCTTTTAATCAAGTTCCGCGAGAACTTTTAGGTGTGCAACGACACTGCGGCCGAGTGCCGACAGTTCGTAGCCGCCCTCCAGGCAGCTGACGATACGCCCGCCCGCGTGTTCGCGCGCAACCGCCATGATCTGGCGCGTGATCCAGGCGTAGTCCGCTTCGACCAGGGCCATGCCGCCCATGTCGTCGTCGCGGTGGGCGTCGAAGCCGGCCGAGATGAAGATCATCTGCGGACGGTGCGCATGCAGCGCCGGCAGCCAGTATTCCTGCACCACCTGGCGCACGACGTCGCCGCCGCTCCTGGCCGGCACGGGCACGTTGACATTGGTGGCGGTGATCGGCTCCGGGTCGGTGTTCGGATAGAACGGGTGCTGGAAAAAGCTCGCCATCAGCACGCGCGGGTCGTCGCGGAAGGACTCCGCGGTGCCGTTTCCATGGTGGACGTCGAAGTCGACGATGGCGACGCGCTCCAGGCCGTGCGCTTCCATCGCATGGCGCGCGGCAATCGCGACGTTATTGAAGAGGCAGAAGCCCATCGGCTCTTTTGGCGTCGCGTGGTGTCCCGGCGGGCGGATCGAACAAAAGGCGTTGCTGATGTCGCCCGCAATCACGGCGTCGGTCGCAGCCAGCGCCGCGCCGGCCGCGCGCAGGGCCGCGTCATAGCTGGCGTGGCACAGGAGGGTGTCGGCGTCGAGCGGATAGGTCTCGCCCGGTGTCGTCGGAACATGGTCGCGCACCAGCGCCAGTGCGCCTTCGGTGTGGTTGCGCAGGATGGCCGGGACTTCGGCCAGGGGCGCCAGGCGGCGTTCGAGCAGGCCGTCCAGGCGCGCCAGGATCAGCTGGTCCTCGATCGCCTGCAGGCGGCTCGGGGACTCGGGATGCCAGTCGCCCATGTCGTGTTTGAGACAGTCGGGATGGCTGTAGATTGCTGTGCTCATGATCGTGCGCTTGTGGTTCTTCCCTGCTTGCTGCTCAGCCATACACCGGGATGTCCGGTTCTCGCATAGAATCATCGGGAGAAGGTGTGCCGCCGCCTGGAAAGAAGAGTTGCCAATGGCGCTAATCTACCATGCCGCCTCCGGCCCCGCAGCATTCTATTGGAAGCCATATGTTCAACAAATTGCACGCCGCCGCGCGCCAGGTCGGCCAGATCGTGGTCGGCAAGGACCAGCAGGTACGCCTCGCCTTTACCTGCCTGCTGGCCGGCGGCCACCTGCTGATCGAGGACGTGCCCGGCGTCGGCAAGACCACGCTGGCGCATGCGCTGGCCCTCTCGCTCGGCTTGAAATTCAACCGCGTCCAGTTCACCAGCGACCTGCTGCCGGCCGACGTGGCCGGCATTTCCGTCTACGAGCGCGAGAAGAACGGCTTCGCCTTCCACCCCGGCCCCATCTTCACCCAGGTGCTGCTGGCCGACGAGATCAACCGCGCCACGCCGAAGACCCAGTCGGGCCTGCTGGAGGCGATGGAAGAGCGCCAGGTCAGCACCGACGGCGTGACGCGTCCCCTGCCCGAACCCTTCTTCGTCATCGCAACCCAGAACCCGGCGCACCAGGTCGGCACCTTTCCCCTGCCCGAGTCGCAGCTGGACCGCTTCCTGATGTGCTTATCGCTTGGCTATCCGGACGCGGCCGCCGAACGCGCGCTCCTGATGGGCGAAGACCGGCGCGCCATGCTGCGCTCGATCGAGGCCGCCATGAACCCGCTCGAACTGATCGACGCCCAGCAGGCGCTGCGCGCGATCCACGCGTCAAGCTCGCTGATCGACTACGTGCAGGCGTTGGCCCAGGCGTCGCGCTCGGGCACCCTGTTCGCCGAAGGCCTGTCGCCGCGCGCCGCGATCGCGCTGCTCCAGGCCGGCCGCGCCTGGGCCGCGCTCGAAGGCCGCGACCACGTGCTGCCGGAAGACATCCAGGCGGTGCTGGTGCCGGTCTGCGCGCACCGGCTGCGGCCCGTGAAATCGGCGCAGGGCATGGCGCTGGCCAGCCGCGACCTGGTGCTGCAGCTGCAAAAATCGGTGCCGGTCTAGGATCGATGCCATGGCGCGTTCCAGCCTGACCCGGCGCCTGGGCCTGCAGATCGGCGAGCGCATCGGCCCGCGCGCGCTTGACGCCGGCGAGCTGCTGCTCGGCCAGCGCCGCATCTACATCCTGCCCACCAAACCGGGCCTGGGTTTCGGCGCCCTGCTGCTGGTGCTGCTGACCGGTTCGATCAACTACAACCTGGGCCTGGGCTATGCGCTGACCTTCCTGGCGCTGTCCTGCGCGCTGGTCGACATGGTGCTCACCTGGCGCAACCTGGCCTACCTGCGCCTGTCGGTACAGCGCGTGCCGAACGTGTTCGCGGGACAGGAAGCCATTTTCCATCTGCAGCTGCGCAACACCACGGCCCGTGCCCGCTACGCGATCCTGGTCGACCTTGCCGCCGCCGGCGAGGCGCGCCACGCGCTCGACGTGCCGGCCAACGGCAGCGCCTCGGTGCGCCTGGCCCTGCCGAGCGAACAGCGCGGCTGGCTGGACGCGCCGCGCTTGAGCCTGGCAACGCGCTTTCCGCTCGGCCTCTTCCGCGCCTGGAGCTACTGGCGTCCCGACGCGCGCGCCCTGGTCTATCCCTTCCCCGAAGAAGGCGCGCCGCCGTTGCCTCAGGCCGCGGCGAGCAGCCGCATCGACGGCGCCGGCCATGCGGGCGAAGACGATTTCGCCGGCGTGCGTCCCTACCAGCCGGGCGACCCGCTGCGGCGCATGGCCTGGCGCCAGATCGCGCGCCTCGACCCGCAGGACGGCGGCCAGCTCGCGACCAAGCATTTCGAAGGCGGCGCGCGCGAGGAGCTGGTGCTCGATCTCGCGGCCCTCTCGCCGCAAATCGATCTCGAACTGCGCCTGTCGCGCATGACGCGCTGGGTGCTGGAAGCCGAAGGGCGCGCCCAGCCCTATGCCTTGCGCCTCGGCACCGAGCATGTCGATGCCGCGAATGGCCTGGCGCACCAGGCGGCCTGCCTGCGCGCGCTCGCCCTGTACGGCCAGGGAGGCGCGCGATGAAGGCGCTGCTCGCGCGCCTGGCCGCCCTGCCGCGCGACAAGACCGACACCCTGCTGCTGCTGTTTGCGGCCCTGCTGGTGCTGGCGCCCCATGTGTCGCACCTGCCGCTGTGGGTCTCGCTGCTGTGCGGCCTGACCCTGCTGTGGCGCGCCACGATCACGCTGCAGGGCAAGCGCATGCCGCCCAGCCTCTTGCTGCTGCCGCTGGCGGGCGCCGCCATGTTCGGCGTCGCCCACAGCTACAACACCCTGCTCGGGCGCGATGCCGGCGTGGCCATGCTGGTGCTGCTGGTTACCTTCAAGATGCTGGAGATGCACGCGCGGCGCGACCTGTTCGTGGTGGTCTTCCTGTGCTTCTTCCTGGTGCTGACGAATTTCTTCTACGAGCAGGGCATCGGCACGGCGCTGTTGATGGCCTTGTCGGTGCTGGCGCTGCTGACGGCCCAGCTGAGTTTTCAATTCACGGGCGCCGTGCCGCCGCTGCGCCAGCGCTTCCTGATGAGCGCCAAATTGCTCGGCCTGGCCGCGCCCATTGCTTTCGCCTTGTTTTTCCTCTTCCCGCGCATCGAAGGGCCGCTCTGGGGCATGCCGGGCGACGCCAGCAGCGCCCGTTCGGGCATGTCCGAGACCATGGCGCCGGGCACGATGGCGAACCTGGCGCAATCGGGCGAACCGGCCTTCCGGGTGCGCTTCGACGGCCGCATGCCGAACCAGGAGCAGCTGTACTGGCGCGGTCCGGTGCTGGGCGCCTACGACGGGCGCACCTGGACCCGGCTCGACGCCAGGCTGGCGCGCCACACGGCGCAGCAGCCGCTGTCGCTGGTCGTCACCGGCAAGCCCCTGCATTACGAAGTCACGCTCGAACCCTCGTACACGCGCTGGCTGTTCGTGCTCGAGATGCCGCAGCGCCTGCCCGAACTGGACGGGAACATCGCCAACGTCTCGGGCGAATTCGAGCTCACCACGAGCTTCCCGGTCGAGACGCGCCTGCGCTACCGCGCCACCTCCTACCTCGGCTACCGGATGCAGCCCAAGGGCTTGCCGGAAGACGCCGGTCACTGGCTGCAGCTGCCCGCCGAGACCAACCCGCGCGCCCTGCTCGCCGGCCTCGAACTGCGCGCCCTGCCCGACCCGGTCCAGCGCATCGAGGCCGTATTGAACAGCTTCCGGCGCGACGACTACGTCTACACGCTGAACCCGCCGCTGCTGGGGCGCGACGCCGTCGACGATTTTTTGTACGGCAGCCGCGCGGGCTTCTGCGAACACTTTTCGGGCGCCTTCGTGTTCCTGATGCGCGCGGCCGGGGTGCCGGCGCGCGTGGTCACCGGCTACCAGGGCGGCGAACTCAATCCCATCGACGGCTTCGTCACCGTGCGCCAGTCCGACGCCCATGCCTGGGCCGAAGTCTGGCTCCCGCGGCGCGGCTGGGTGCGCGTCGACCCGACCGCCGCGGTGGCGCCGGAACGCGTGCGCAGCGGCCTGAATGGGGCGATTCCGCCGCGCGCGCCCTTCGGCATCGAAGGACTGGGACGCTTCATGCAGTTGGGCGGCGACACCCATCCCTGGGTCGCGCAAATGCGCTACGCCGCCGGGGCGGTCAACAACGGCTGGAACCAGTGGGTGCTCAATTACAATCCGCGGCGCCAGGCGAGCCTGGTCGAGAGCGTGCAGTCCTCGCTGTCGACGGGACTGGGCTGGCGCATGCCAGTCTTGCTAGCTTCCCTGATAACTGTGTTGCTGCTCTTCCGATTCTTCCAGCGGCGCCGCGAAATCGACCCGGTCCATGCGCTATACTCGGCCCTGTGTTCGCGCCTGGCCCGCATGGGTCTGGCGCGTTCGGCAGATGAAGGCCCGAGCGCCTACGCCGCACGCCTCGAGGCGGCGGCGCTGCTCGCACCAGCCGCGCAAACGGCGGCCTGCGAGTTCCTCGGGCGTTACAGCGCCTGGCGTTATGCGCCGCGCCGCAACGACCCGCATCTGGCCGCGACCCTGAAGCGCTTACTTTCGCAAGTTAGATGAAACAGTTCGTATCACTTCTCACAGCACTTGTTGTTGCAGCAGCCCCGATCCTCGATGCCAGCGCCAGCGCGAAGCATCCGCCCTCGAAAGCAAAGATCGCGAAGGCCAAGGCCGGCAAGGCGAAACCTTCTCCTTCCAAACCCGGCCCCAAGCTGCCCAAATCGCGCAAGGCTGCCGCCGCGGCTGCGGTTGCCGTCGCGGCGGTCGCCGCCGTGTCCTCGATCGACTACGCCGGCGAACAAATCAATTTCAGCGACTGGCAAGCCGTGCGCGACTTCGTCGACGAGATGGTGGCCAAGCACGGTTTCGAGCGCGGCGCACTGGAAAACCAGATGCGCCAGGTGCGCTTCGTCGAATCGGCCGTCCAGCTGGTCAAGCCCGCGCCGCCCGGCAAACCCAAGAACTGGCAAGCCTACAGCGCTCGTTTCATCGAGCCGATCCGGATCAACGCCGGCCTGCGCTTCTGGAACGAGAACGCCGCCGCACTGGCACGCGCCGAAGCGGCCTATGGCGTGCCGGCCGAGATCCTGGTCGGCATCATCGGCGTCGAGACCGTGTATGGCCGCGACACCGGGCGCTTCCGCGTGCTCGATACCCTGACGACTTTGGCCTTTGCCTATCCGGAAGCGCCGAACAAGGCGGCGCGCAGCGTCTTCTTCCGCGGCGAACTGGAAAATGCGCTGCTGCTCGCGCGCCACGAAAACATCGATCCCTTCACCTTGTTGGGATCGTTTGCCGGCGCGGTCGGCATGCCGCAGTTCATGCCCGGCAATGTGCTGAAATATGGGGTGGATTTCGACGGCGACGGCCACATCGACCTGCGCGGTTCGACCCAGGATGCGATCGGCAGCGTCGCCAACTTCCTGATCGAACACGGCTGGAAGCCGAGCGACACCGGCCCCAACGTGATTCCGGTCGACGTCGCCGCGCACCGTGCCTGGGAACCGCTGCTCGAACGCGGCCTGGCCGCGACCCTGCGCGCGGACGAGCTGACGGCGGCCGGCGTGGTGTCCCCGGTGGCCTTGCCGGCCGATCGCCTGTACGGCCTGGTCGACCTGCAAAACGGCGCCGAGGCGACCGAGTACTGGGTAGCGAACGATAATTTCTTTGCCATTACCAAGTACAACCGCAGTTATTTCTATGCCATGTCGGTGATCGACCTCGGCCGGGCCGTGCGCGAGGCACGGGACGCGCAGACATTGTAGAGCTGGTGTTATTGTCAATAAATTGTAACAACCTGTAACTGCGCTGCCGCCTTTTTTCCTTCAGGCAGCGCCCTTTACGCCGGGTACTCCCCCGGTGTATCTCCTCCCGCCGCGTTTCTGTACTCTATGGAAACATTCAACGGCGCGGCATACCCCCACTTTTGTTAGCATTCGTGCATATCATTCTGAAACGTGTGGCACGCAACTTGTGTTTCCTCTACACTTAAATTTAATTAAAAAACAATTATTTTTTCAGTGAGATTGTGAGAGAATTGCATTGCGGCTATTGTTGCGATTAGACAACAGGGCCGAGGCTTCGCACCGAATTCTATTGCTCATAAGTACTAGAGTCGAAATTAGTTGTACAATTGAGTAGATTTTTTCGAAAGAACTTCCGGAATCGAAACGCCGCAAGCGATTTTCGTCAACCCAAAATAGGAATATTTGAAATCATGACAAACCAAGTCGGCATTGATATGAGCAGCGATGCGGAGTCGGATGAACTGTTGCAATACAACCCGAACCGCCTGCTGGACACCCTGATCGAGAACCTGCGCCTGAAGAACGACGCAGCCCTGTCGCGCGCCCTGGAAGTTGCGCCGCCAGTGATCTCGAAGATCCGCCACCACCGCCTGCCGGTCGGCGCATCGCTCCTGATCCGCATGCACGAAGTGAGCGACCTGTCGATCCGTGACCTGCGCTACCTGATGGGCGATCGCCGCAACAAGTTCCGCATCAGCGACAAGCAGTTCAAGCCAAAAGAAGGCGCGTCGCCTTCGGCATCGAGCGGCGAGTAATACTCACGCAATTCTCACGCGGCCCGGGTTTTCTTGGGGCCGCATGAGATTGATGGACGAAAAAAATGGGGCGATCCAATCGCCCCATTGGTCATTGCCTCATCATCCTAGAGCGTGTGAAAATCCTTCAGGGCAAGGCGCATCGTCGAAGACAGTACGCTAGTACGGCGAGACGATGCAACGCCGCCATGGAGGATTTCTCACACGCTCTCAGGCCGGGAATACGCCGGTTGAGAGATAACGGTCCCCGCGGTCGCAGACGATGAAGACGATCGTCGCATTCTCCACGGTCTGCGAAATGCGCAGCGCCACTTCGCAGGCGCCGGCGGCCGAGATGCCGCAGAAAATCCCCTCTTCCGCCGCCAGCCGGCGCGCCATCTGCTCGGCTGCCGCCTGGCTGACGTTTTCCACCTGGTCCACGCGCGTCTTGTCGTAGATCTTCGGCAGGTAGGCTTGCGGCCATTTGCGGATGCCCGGAATCGACGAACCTTCCTCGGGCTGGGCGCCGATGATGCGCACCGCTTCGCTCTGCTCCTTCAGGTAGCGCGACACGCCCATGATGGTGCCGGTCGTGCCCATGGCGCTGACGAAATGGGTAATGCGCCCGTCGGTATCGCGCCAGATTTCGGGGCCGGTGGTCTGGTAGTGGGCCAGCGGGTTGTCCTGGTTGGCGAACTGGTCGAGAATGATGCCCTTGCCTTCCTTCTGCATCTGCTCGGCCATGTCGCGCGCGTATTCCATGCCTCCGGTCTTGGGCGTGAGCACGATCTCGGCGCCATAGGCGGCCATGCTCTGGCGCCGCTCGATCGACAGGTTGTCGGGCATCAGGAGGATCATCTTGTAGCCGCGGATGGCGGCCGCCATGGCCAGTGCGATGCCGGTGTTGCCGGACGTCGCCTCGATGATGGTGTCGCCGGGCGTGATCTGGCCGCGCTCCTCGGCATTCTTCAACATCGACATCGCCGCGCGGTCCTTCACGGAGCCGGCCGGGTTGTTGCCCTCGAGCTTGCCGAGAATGATGTTGTTGCGCGCAGCGGCATCCGCCCCGCCCAGGCGCACCAGCTGCACCAGCGGGGTATTGCCGATCGTATCTTCGATGGTTTTGTAGGCCATGCTTCTCTCTTGCAGTTCTTTAAGCTGCCATTCTAAACCGGGACGCAAGAGCGCGCATGGCCGGGTGCTTAACGCAGCGGCACGGGATCGGTGGCGACGCTGACGTTGCCGTCCTTGTCGACCGCCTGCACCCCGAAGAAGACGTTGTCCTTCGACAGGCTCACGGTGGCCTCATTCACGTTGCCGACCCACTTGGCGCCCTGCCAGCCGGCCGCCGTCGTCTCGCGCCAGACGATGCGGTAGCCCGCGAGGTCCGGTTCCGGATTGGCCTGCCACACCAGCGTCGTGTCGTTCACGAGCTTGTCGGTGCGCACCTTCACGCCCTGCGGCGCGCCCGGGGCCAGCGCCAGCGAGGCGAGCGTGGCGGCGTTCACCTTCGCCACCCTGGCCGTGTAGCCGGCGTCGACGAATTCCATCAGGTCGCCATACACCTTGCCGCCTTCGGTGCGCAGGTTCTGGTGCTGGTGCGCGAAGTCCTCGTTTGGCTCGGTGAAGCGCAGCGCCGCATAGCCCTGTTCGAGGAAGGGCATGTGGTCGCCCCCGCGCAGGTAGCGGTCGTGACGCTGGATCACGTTGACCTTGAAGCCTTTCACATAGCGCTCGCCCTGCTCCTTGGTGTGGCGCGCGAGCTGGCGCGAGGGCGAATCGTTTTCGCCGCCGGTGGCCACCAGCTGGCGCACGGTCTCGCTCATCTCCTTCGTGGCCGGGATGCCCTGGGCGAACAGGCGCACCTGCTTGTTGTCGACGCGGCCGTCGTCGGCGCGCGCGCTGCCGATGATGTCGTTGGTGAACATGCCGGCCACGTTCAGGTTGTTCGCGCGCGCCTGCCTGGCCCAATGGCCGGCGCCGAGCAGGCCCTGCTCTTCGGCGGCGACCGCCATGAAGACCAGGGTCGCATCGAACTTGTACCTGGCCATCACGCAGGCCATTTCCATGACGGCGGCGGTGCCCGAGGCGTCGTCGTTTGCGCCGGGGGCCTGGCCGGCCGCGTCCATCACGTCGGTGTTGCGCGAATCGTAGTGGCCGCTGACGACGTACAGGCGCTCTTTCGACGCATCCTGCGTGCCGGGCAGCGTGGCGACGACGTTGACGATCTCGGTCGGGCGCGAGATGCGCGCCGAGACCGGGGCGATGTGGCTGTCAAAGGCTACTTGCAGGCCAGTTCCGGCGCCGCAGCGCTCGAGCTCGGCCTTGATCCAGCGGCGCGCGGCGCCGATGCCGGTCGTCTCGGAGCTGGTGTCCGACATCGTGTGGCGCGTCTCGAAGGCGACCAGCTTGCGGATGGTATTGTCGATGCGTTTCGGCGAAATTTCGGCGACGATCTTGCTGATTTGCGGCTGGCGGCGGGAGAGGTCGGGGGCGGCGGGGGCAGCGATGGCGCTGCTGGCGAACAGACCGGCGGCGAGGCCGGCGGCGATGCGTGGGGAAGGCATGAGAATCCTTGAAAATCAATGCTGTCGATTTTCCATCTTCTCATGCCGCCCCGGGTCTTTTCCGTACTTACATGCAAATATACCCGGGGATAAACAGCGACGATTACATCGTTTTCGCTTCGGTCGGCTTGGCCTTGGCATCCTTGGCGGCAACCGGCGCGGCCTTGGCGGTCTTCTCCGGCTTGGCGGCGGCAACCTTGCCTTCCATGGCCTTGCCATTCACCTGCAGACCGGCTTCGGACAGCTTGGCTGCCTTCTTGTCGCCGACGCCCTTGACGCGCTTCTGGAAGTCGGCCCAGTCCTTGAACTCGCCCTTAGCGCGCTCGTCGAGGATAATCTTCGACATGGCCGGACCCACGCCTTTCACGCTATCGAGGGCGGCGGCATCGGCCTTGTTGACATCGACCTGGGCGAATGCGAAACCGGTCGAAGCGACCAGCGCGGCAATGGCAATCATCAGTTTCTTGATCATCGGGTGTCTCCATTCAGGAAGTCGGACAGCGGATGCCGTCCTGTCCGGTTTAACGCGCGGCACCCCAGAATGTTGACACGATTCCTTTAATTTAACTCAAGCCGCAAACAGCTCGTCGCGGGTCACCGTGGCCGTGCCGAGCTTGCCGACGACGATGCCGCCGGCGCGGTTGGCCGTGGCCAGCGCCACGTCGAGCGGCGCGCCTGCGCCCAGCATCGCGGCCATGGTCGCGATCACGGTGTCGCCGGCGCCCGAGACGTCGAACACTTCGCGAGCGTCGGCGTTCACGTGCAGCACCTCATGTTCCGTGTAGAGGCTCATACCCTCTTCCGAGCGCGTCAGCAGCAGCGAGTCCAGCCCCAGTTCGATGCGCAGGGCCTGGGCTTTCTCGGTGAGCTGCTCTTCGCTCTTCCAGCTGCCGACGATGCGCTTCAATTCCGATTTGTTCGGCGTGAGCATGCTGGCGCCCGCATAGGGCGAAAAATCGTCGCCCTTCGGGTCGACCATCACGATCTTGCCGGCCGCGCGGGCGGCGCGGATCATCTCGGCGACGTTGACCAGGCTGCCCTTGTTGTAGTCCGAAAAAATCAGCACGTCGTAGTCCGGCAGCAGCGCCTTGAACTGGGTCAGCTTGTCGCGCAGGACGTTCTCGGTCGGCGCATCCTCGAAGTCGATGCGCACCATCTGCTGCTGGCGCCCGATCACGCGCAGCTTGATGATGGTGGAGATGGCTGCGTCGCGTTTCAGGTAGCTGTGGATGCTGGAGTCGCGCAGCAGGCTCTCGACCTGGGTACCCGCCTCATCCGCACCGACCACGCCCAAGAGGCCGCTGTGGGCGCCCAGGGCGGCCGCGTTGCGCGCCACGTTGGCGGCGCCGCCGAGGCGCTCCTCGCGGCGCTCGATGCGCACCACCGGCACCGGGGCTTCCGGCGAGATGCGCGAGACGTCGCCGAACCAGTAGCGGTCGAGCATGACGTCGCCGACGACGAGCATGCGCACGTTGTCCAGGCGCGGGGCGGCGGTGTGGAGATAGTCTGCGCCGTCGAGCAGGCGGATCGGGGTCGTGTTGGTCATCGGCTTGCGTCGGTCAATTAATTGATTACATTGAGTTCTTCGGTACGGCGCGGCGGGTAGGTCTCCCAGCGGCTGCAGCCGGGGCACTGCCAGTAGTACTGGCGCGCCTTGAAGCCGCAGTGGCTGCACTGGTAGCGCGCCAGCTTGGCCGTGTAGCCGTGGATCAGGTTCTTCACCATCGACAGCTCTTCCCAGATATGGGCCGGCGCGTCCATCAGGCGCGCTTCGAGCAGCTTGTCCAGGCCGAGCAGGGTCGGATTGCGGCGCAGCTCGTCCAGTATCAGCTGTTTGGCAGCGTCGACGCCGTCGAGTTCAATCACGGCCTTGAAAACGACTTCGATCAGGTCGATCGAGGACGCTTCGGCAAGATAGGAGCGCAGCAGGTTGACGCCTTCCTGCGGACGGCCGACGCGGCGGTAGCCGTCCATCAGGCGCCCGGCCACCAGGGCCACGTGCGGCACGCTTTGCTGCTCGACGCGCTTCCAGGTGGCGATCGCGGCCTCGACTTCGCCCTGGGCAAGCAGGACGTCGCCCAGCAGCATGGTCGCGCGCACGCTGTTGCGGTCGGCGTGCAGGGCTTTATCCAGCAAAGCCATCGCGTCGGCCAGGTCGCTCCTGACCAGGGCGTCCTGGGCCAGCTCGCAATAGAACTGGGCGATTTCCTTCTGGCGCGCGCCGGCGCCGGAGGATTGCAGGCCGGCGGCGGCGTCGATGGCGCGGCTCCATTCCTTTTCGCGCTGGTAGATTTCCAGCAGCGCGCGCTGGGCCTGCACGCTGTAGCTGCCGTCGACCAGGCCATTGAAGGTCTCTTCGGCGCGGTCGAGCAGGCCGGCTTTCAAATAATCCATGCCCAGTTCGTACTGGGCCTGGGCGCGCTGGTCGAGCGGCAGGTCCGGGCGCGCCAGCAGGTTCTGGTGGACGCGGATGGCGCGTTCGATTTCGCCGCGCCGGCGGAACAGGTTGCCGAGTGCGAAATGCATGTCGGCCGTTTCCGGGTCGAGCGTGACGATCTCGATGAAGGCGTCGATCGCTTTATCCGGCTGGTCGTTCAGGAGCAGGTTCAGGCCCTTGAAATAGGCCCGCGGCAGGGTGCGCGATTCGGACAGGATCTGTTTGATGTCGACCCGGGCGGCGATCCAGCCGAGGCCAAAGAAGACGGGGACGGCGAGCAGCCACCAGGTTTCAAATTCCATGGGTTCTTATTCTTGGTTGATGAGCGCGACGCGCGCTCAATGGGGCACGACGGCGACGGCGTCCGCCGGCGGCTGGGCGCTGCCGGTACCGGCGGCGCTCTGCAGCGCCTGCACGGTGTTCTTGTGCTGCGAAGCTTCGCGGCGATGACGGAACACGGTCGGCGTCAGGGCCAGGATGCCGAGGGCGGCGCCGGCGATGAAGAAGGCGAGCAGCATCAGCACGAGCGGGCCACGCAGTTCGTAGCCGAGGAAAAAGTTCAGGTCGACTTCCTGCGTGTTCTTCAGCGCGAAGCCGAAAAACAGGACGAACAGGATAAATCCCGCGATGGTGGAGACGAATTTCATCTGGTGGGCCTGGCGGTGGGAAGTGCAAAGGCGCAGTGTCGCATATCTGCAAGTTTATTTCAAAGCTGAGGGAATTTATGGCAGCGTTTAACGGAGGGACGTAGGGTGGGCGGGTCTCCCGCCCACGCGTTCAGATTAGGTATGAAATGCCTGCGCGGCTATTCGTACGTTCGTTGAACGCGTGGGCGGGAGACCCGCCCACGCTACGGGTCCAATTCAAACGTACGGTGAAACGATCGACGAAAAAAAACGGCGCCCAATGGACGCCGTTCTCTGTTGCCTGCACGTGGCAGACGACTTCAGTCTTCGATAATCGGTTGCCCGACCATCGCGTCGACCCGCTCGCGCAACTGCTTGCCCGGTTTGAAGTGGGGTACCCGTTTTTCGGGCACCATCACCTTGTCGCCGGACTTCGGGTTGCGGCCGATGCGGGGCGGACGGCTGTTGAGCGCAAAGCTGCCGAAACCACGGATCTCGATGCGCTGCCCGGTCGCCAGGGCGTTGGTCATCGCGTCGAGGATGGTCTTGACTGCGTACTCCGCATCCTTGGCGACCAGCTGAGAATAACGCTCAGCCAGTCGTGCAATCAGCTCGGACTTTGTCATCTGGTCGCCTCAGGCAGACAATTAGTTCTTATTATCGAACTTGGCCTTGAGCAGCGCGCCCAGGCTGGTGGTGCCCGATGCGGCATTGCTGTCGCTCGAGGTCGACAGCTTGGTCATCGCTTCCTGGGTCTCGACATTGTCTTTCGCCTTGATCGACAGCTGGATGCTGCGAGCCTTGCGATCGATGTTGATGACCAGAGCTTCGACGCTGTCGCCAACCTTCAGGTGGGTGCCTGCATCTTCAACGCGGTCACGCGAGATTTCCGAAGCGCGCAGGTAGCCTTCGACTTCTTCGCTCAGGGCGATGACGGCGCCTTTAGGCTCGACCGACTTGACGGTACCGGTCACCAGCGAGCCCTTGTCGTTCATGGCTGCGAAGTTGTTGAACGGGTCGCCTTCCAGTTGCTTCACGCCCAGCGAAACACGCTCGCGCTCGACGTCGATGGCCAGAACAACAGCTTCCAGCTCGTCGCCCTTCTTGAAGCGACGGACAGCTTCTTCGCCGGCTTCGGTCCACGACAGATCCGACAGGTGCACCAGGCCATCGATGTTGCCTGGCAGGCCGATGAAGACGCCGAAATCGGTGATCGACTTGATCGAACCACGGACTTTGTCGCCCTTCTTGTGGGTCATGCCGAAATCGTCCCATGGGTTCGCTTTGCACTGCTTCATGCCCAGCGAGATACGGCGACGCTCTTCGTCGATTTCCAGGACCATGACTTCGACTTCGTCGCCGAGCTGCACGACTTTGTTCGGGGCCACGTTCTTGTTGGTCCAGTCCATCTCCGACACGTGCACCAGGCCTTCGATGCCCTGCTCGACTTCAACGAACGCGCCGTAGTCGGTGAGGTTCGTGACTTTACCGAACAGGCGGGTGCTCTGTGGGTAACGACGCGACAGGCCGGTCCAAGGATCGTCGCCCAGCTGCTTGACACCCAGCGAGACGCGGTTCTTTTCCTGATCGTACTTGAGGACCTTGGCGGTGATTTCCTGGCCAACCGACAGCACTTCCGACGGGTGACGCACACGACGCCATGCCAGGTCGGTGATGTGCAGCAGGCCGTCGATGCCACCCAGATCCACGAACGCGCCGTAGTCGGTGATGTTCTTGACGACGCCGGTAACCACGGTGCCTTCTTTCAGGGTTTCCATCAGCTTCTGGCGCTCTTCGCCCATCGAAGCTTCGATAACGGCGCGGCGCGACAGAACGACGTTGTTACGCTTGCGGTCGAGCTTGATGACCTTGAATTCCAGGGTCTTGCCTTCGAACGGGGTGGTGTCCTTGACCGGACGGGTGTCGACCAGCGAACCCGGCAGGAATGCGCGGATGCCGTTGGTCAGGACGGTCAGGCCGCCTTTGACTTTACCGTTGACGGTACCGGTGACGATCTCGCCCGATTCCATTGCTTTTTCCAGAGCCAGCCACGATGCCAGGCGCTTGGCCTTGTCGCGCGACAGGATGGTATCGCCGAAACCGTTTTCGAGCGATTCGATGGCCACGGAAACGAAGTCGCCGACAGCGACTTCCAGTTCGCCCTGGTCATTCTTGAATTCTTCGATAGGAATGAATGCTTCAGATTTCAGGCCGGCGTTGACGATCACGAAGTTGTGATCCAGACGCACGACTTCGGCGGAGATGACTTCGCCCGAGCGCATGTCTTGACGCGACAGCGACTCTTCAAACAGGGCGGCAAAGCTTTCCATACCGGAATCTTGGGTAGTTGCAGTAGACATAGGTTATTTACGAGTTAGCCAGCAGGACCGTCGATAGTGCGATCCTGAACTGGGTCAGGTTGATACAACACCCCGGCAAACCACGCACAGGGGCACTTTTACAACACTTACAGGAGCGTATACCAATGGAGCACTTGCTCCACCGCCTCATCGACCGTCATGTCCGACGTATCGAGGATGTACGCGCCTTCCGCGGCGACCAGCGGGGCGACGGTGCGATGTGTATCGCGTTCGTCGCGCGCCTGCAAATCAGCCAGCAGACCTTCCATGTTAGCAGAAATTCCTTTGCCAATCAATTGCTTATATCGCCGCTCAGCCCGCGCTTCGACGCTGGCGGTGAGAAACACTTTCAATCGTGCGTTGGGGAAAATCACGGTCCCCATGTCGCGCCCGTCGGCCACCAGGCCAGGCGCCTTGCGAAAGCCCAGTTGCAGGGCGTAGAGGGCCTGGCGCACGCCCGGGAAGGCCGCGATTTTCGAGGCATTGTTGCCCACGTCCTCGGCCCGGATCAGCTCGCCCACTTCTTCGCCGCCGAGGAAAATATCCCCGTTCGAAAATGTTGCCGGCAGCTCTTGCGCAAGCCGTGCCACCGCCTGCTCATCGTCCAGCCCGACGCCCGCGCGCATGGCGGACAAGGCCGTCAACCGGTAGAGCGCGCCCGAATCGAGCAGGTGGTAGCCGAGCCGGTCGGCGACGCGCGCCGCGACCGTACCCTTGCCGGAGGCGGTCGGGCCATCGATCGTGATGACGGGGATATGGGAGTTGGGCATTGTTTACCTCTTATTTAGAACACGCATTTAAAACAATTCGTTGCGCGCGATACCTGCGAACGCTTCGAAGTAGTCGGGGAAGGTCTTGGCGACGCATTTCGGATCGTTGATGCGCATCGCGTTGCCGCGGCGCGCCTTGCCGTCGAGCGAGGCCAGCGAGAAGCACATCGCCATCCGGTGGTCGTCATAGGTGTCGATCGTGGCCGGCAGCAGTTCCTCGGGCGGCGTGATGCGGATGTAGTCCGCGCCCTCTTCCACCGTCGCGCCCACCTTGCGCAGCTCAATCGCCATCGCCGCCAGGCGGTCGGTTTCCTTTACGCGCCAGCTGGCGATATTGCGCAGCGTGCTCGGACCGTCCGCATACAGCGCGGCCACGGCGATCGTCATCGCGGCGTCGGGAATATGGTTGAAGTCGGCGTCGATGGCCTTCAATACGCCATTCCCGCGCGCCTCGATCCAGTTCTCGCCGCGGGTGATGGTCGCGCCCATGCGCTCGAGGGCGTCGGCAAAACGCACGTCGCCCTGGATGCTGTCGCGCCCCACGCCCTCGACCCGCACCGGCCCGCCGCCGATCGCGCCGGCCGCCAGGAAGTAGGAGGCCGAGGAGGCGTCGCCTTCGACGTGGATGGTGCCCGGACTGGTGTAGCGCTGGCCAGGCTGCACGGTGAACGAGGCCCAGCCGTTCTGCTCGACCGTGACGCCGAAGCGGCGCATCAGGTTCAGGGTGATCTCGATATAGGGCTTGGAAATGAGTTCGCCGACGACGTCGATCGTCACCGCATGGCCGCGCGCCATCAGGGGCGCCGCCATCAGCAAGGCGGTCAGGAACTGGCTCGACACGTTGCCGCGCACCGACATGCGATTTGCATGGATGTGGCCACGGCGAATGCGCAGCGGCGGGAAGCCCTCTTCTCCCGTGTATTCGATTTGCGCGCCGATTTCGTTCAGGGCCTCGACCAGGTCGCCGATCGGGCGCTCGTGCATGCGCGAGACGCCATGCAGGGTGTAGTCGCCGCCGATCACGGCCAGGGCAGCCGTCAGCGGACGGATCGCGGTGCCCGCATTGCCCATGAAGAGGTCGGCCTCGCCGACAGGCAGCACGCCGCCCTGGCCATGCACGACCACCGTGCGCTCGTCGACTTCATCCCACCCGATGCCGAGCGAACGCAGCGCGCCCAGCATCACCATGGTGTCGTCGGACGCCAGCAGGTCGTGGATCGTGGTCGTGCCTTCGCACAGGGCGGCAAGCAGCAGCGTGCGGTTCGAGATGCTTTTCGAGCCCGGCAGGCGCACCGTGCCCTCGACGTGCATCACGGGCTCGAGGTCGATGTGCTGCGGGTAGTGTTTTGGTATTTGCTGCGTCATTCGGGTTCCTGGATCTGGGGCGGAGATGGCTCTGCGGTTTCGATGGCATCCGTCCACGAGCGGCGCGCGCGCTGCGCATTCGTATAGATGGCTTCGATGCCGGCGCCATCCTGGTCGGCGAGATGCCCGCGCAATACTGTCAATTGTGCCAGATATGCATCAAGCTCGGTGAGGAGCGCATCGCGGTTCGCCAGGCTGATGTCGCGCCACATTTCGGGCGAGGAGCCGGCAATCCGGGTGAAGTCGCGAAAGCCGCTGGCGGCATACTGGAACAGCTGGTCCGCATGCGGCTTGTTGGCGATGTCGTCGACCAGCGCAAAGGCGAGCAGGTGCGGCAGGTGGCTCACCGCCGCGAACACGCGGTCGTGCTCTTCCGGCGTGAGGGTATGGATGACCGCGCCGCACAGGCGCCAGGCGGCGGCGACCAGGCCGACGTCGCCGGCCGCGTTTTCAGGCAGCGGCGTGATGACGGCCTTCTTGCCCTGGTAGAGCTCAGGCAGCGCCGCATCGGGACCATTCGATTCGCGCCCGGCGATCGGGTGCGCCGGCACGAACTGCCTTACCTTCGCGCCGAGTGCGGCCCGCGCGGCGGCCACGACATCGGACTTGGTGCTGCCCGCGTCGGTGATCACGGTACCCGGCTCCAGCCAGGGCAGGAGCGAGGCGAGGATGGTCCCGGTCTGGGCCACGGGCGCGGCCAGCAGCACCAGGTCGGCGCCGGCCATCGCTTCTTCGGCCGAGTCGGTGATGCTGTCGACGATGCCCAGCTCCAGGGCCCGTGCAAGCGCTTCTTGCGAGCGCCCCATGCCGACCACCTGGCGCGCGGCGCCCGCCTTTTTCAGCGCCAGCGCGAACGAGCCTCCGATCAGCCCGACGCCGATGACGACGACTTTGCCGAGTATCACGGCAATGCGCTCGCGCTTGACAGCGCTCGCTTCAGCGCCTCGATGAAGGTCGCGTTCTCTTGCGGCAGGCCGATCGAGATGCGCAGCCATTGCGGCAAGCCATAGGCGCCGACCGGACGCACGATCACGCCTTGCTTCAAGAGCGCCGTGTTCACGCGCGCACCGGCGCCATCGTCGCCGCCAACCCGCACCAGCACGAAGTTGCCGAAGGACGGCACGTATTCCAGGCCGAGCTCGTCGAACGCCGCCGTCATCTGCTTGTAGCCTTCGGCATTGTTCTGCGCGCCCTTGGCCAGAAACGCTTTGTCGTTCAGCGCCGCCACTGCCGCCGCCTGGGCCAGCGAATTGACGTTGAAGGGCTGGCGGATGCGGTTCATCAGGTCGGTCACCGCCGGCTGGGCGATGGCAAAGCCCACGCGCAGGCCAGCCAGGCCGTAGGCCTTCGAGAAGGTGCGCGAGACGATCAGGTTCGGGTACTTGCGCACCCACTGGCTCGACTCGAACTGGTGCTCGGGCGCCAGGTATTCGTTATAGGCTTCGTCGAGCACGACGACCACGTTCGACGGCACCTGCTGCAGGAAGGCTTCGATCTCGGCCGCGCCGATGAAGGTGCCGGTCGGGTTGTTCGGGTTGGCGACATACAGCAGGCGCGTGTCCGACTCGATGGCGGCGGCCATTGCTTTTAAATCGTGGCCATACTTGACGGCCGGGACGACGATCGCGCGGGCGCCCACGCCTTGCGTGGCCAGTGCGTAGACCGCGAACGAGTACTGCGAGAACACGACCGACTCGCCCTTTTGCACGAAGGCGTGGGCGGCGATTTCCAGGATGTCGTTGCTGCCGTTGCCGAGCGTGATCCAGTCGGCGGGCACGTCGTAGCGCTCGCTGAGCGCCGCCTTCAGGTCGAAACCGTTGGCGTCCGGGTAGCGGCCAAGGTCTGCGGCGGCTATCGCCATCGCGGCCTTGCTCGACTCGGGCACGCCGAAGGGGTTTTCGTTGGAGGCGAGCTTGACGATGCTGGCTTCGTCGAGACCGAATTCGCGGGCGACTTCTGCGATGGGTTTGCCGGCCTGGTAAGGGGCGATGGCGCGAACGTATTCTGGACCGAATGTCGACATGGGGGCACTCTCAAATAAGAATTAAAGGCCGACCGGGTAGGAACCCAGCAGCTTGAAAAAGGCGGCGTTGTTGTGCAGTTCTTCCAGGGCCCGCTTCACGGGCGCATCCTGGCGGTGGCCTTCGACATCGACATAGAAGTAGTACTCCCAGGTGCCGATGCGCGCCGGGCGCGATTCGAAACGCGTCATCGACACGCCGTGCGTGGCCAGCGGTGCCAGCAGTTTATACACGGCGCCGGCGGTGTTCGGCACGGCCAGCACCAGCGAGGTGCGGTCGCGCCCCGAGGGATTGGTTTCCAGGCTGCCGATCACGACAAAACGCGTGCGGTTGTGCGGGTCGTCCTGGATGTGGGCCTGCACCACGCCGAGCTGGTACTGCTCGCCCGCCATCTCGCTGGCAATCGCCGCGATGGTGGGGTCTTTGCTTGCCATCACGGCCGCCTCCGCGTTCGAGGCGACCGCGCGGCGCTCGACGTCCGGATGGTGCAAATTCAGCCAGACCTGGCACTGGGCCAGCGCCTGGGAATGGGCGCAGACCACGGTCACGCCCTCCATGCTGCCGGTTTTGGTCATCAGGCTGTGGTGCACGGGGATCGAGACTTCGCCGCTGATCACGGTGGTGGTTGCCAGCAGCAGGTCGAGCGTGCGGTTGATCGCGCCTTCGGACGAGTTCTCGACCGGGACCACGCCGAAGTCGGCGGTACCCGCTTCGGTGGCGCGGAAGACTTCGTCGATCGAGGCGCACGGCAGGCCGGCCACGGCGCTGCCGAACTGCTGGTACACGGCCTGCTCGCTGAAGGTGCCGGCCGGGCCGAGGTAGGCGACGGTGACGCGTTTTTCCAGGGCGCGGCAGGCGGACATCACTTCGCGGAAAATGGTTTGCACGTCCTGGTTCTTCAGCGGGCCCGGGTTGCGCTCGGCCACGCCGCGCAGCACCTGCGCTTCGCGCTCGGGACGGAAGACCGGGGCGTCGGTTTCGGCTTTCACGTGGCCGACTTCCTGGGCGATGCGGCCGCG
The DNA here is from genome assembly GCF_059134155.1 of Massilia sp. FBCC-B171. Taxonomy (NCBI): domain Bacteria; kingdom Pseudomonadati; phylum Pseudomonadota; class Betaproteobacteria; order Burkholderiales; family Oxalobacteraceae; genus Massilia; species Massilia sp. FBCC-B171. The sequence continues at coordinate 3,912,793 of NZ_CP101443.1, forward strand.
CTGGCTCAGCAGCGCGAGGATTTGCGCGTCGATGGCATCGATTTGTTCGCGCAGGGGGGTGAGTTTGTCTGTCATGGTTGTTGATTCGTTGTTCGTAGGGTGGGCACTTGTGCCCACGCGGTCTCACCGGATGATCTGTTGCGGCTCATCCGATAACGAGGCATTCGCCTGATGATTGGTGTGGTTGCAAACGCCGTCCCGCGTGGGCACAAGTGCCCACCCTACGAATCGCGGTTCATTGACACGACGATCCATTCGGGACGCACCAAACCGGTTTATCTACCCGCAAACTCGTTCAAATAATCGACCAGGGCCTGCACCCCTTCGATCGGCATCGCATTGTAGATCGACGCCCGCATACCCCCGACGGACTTGTGGCCCTTCAGCTGCAGCAGCCCGCGCGCCTTCGCGCCGGCCAGGAATTGCTCATTCAGTGATTCGTCGCGCAAATAGAACGGGATATTCATGCGTGAGCGACATGAAACGTCCACGCGGTTGCTGTAGAAGTCGTCAACATCGAGGGCGGCGTACAGCAGGCGCGCCTTCTCGATATTACGCGCTTCCATCGCCGCCACGCCACCCTGGGCTTTCAGGTGCGCGAACACGAGCCCGGCGATGTAAATGCTGTAGGTCGGCGGCGTATTGAACATCGATTCGTGCTCGGCCACGTTCTTCCAGTGGAAGGCCGACGGGCAGATCGGCAGCGCGTGCTCGAGCAGGTCTTCGCGCACGATCACCAGCGTCAGGCCGGCCGGGCCAATGTTCTTCTGGGCGCCGGCGAAGATGACGCCGTACTGCGCCACGTCGACCGGGCGCGAGAGGATGTGCGAGGACATGTCGGCCACGACCGGCACGCCTTCGGGCGCCTGCGGCACGAAGTTGTACTCGACGCCGTCGATGGTTTCGTTGGTGCAGACGTGCAGGTAAGCCGCGCCCTCGGTGAGCTTCCAGGCGTCCTGCGGCGGCACGTAGGTAAAACCTTCGGCCTGGCTCGAGGCGGCCACGTTCACTTGCGCATAGCGCGCCGCTTCCTTGATCGACTTGCCGGACCAGGAACCGGTATGAACGAAGTCGATGGTGGCCGGCTCGCGTACGCGTCCCAGCAGGTTCAGCGGAATGACGGCGTTCTGGCCGAGTCCCCCGCCCTGCATGAACAGGATCTTGTAGTTGGCGGGCACGGCCAGCAGCTCGCGCAGGTCGGCCTCGGCCTGTTTGTAGATCGAGATGAATTCCGGGCCGCGATGGCTCATCTCCATCACCGACATGCCGCTGCCGTGCCAGTCGAGCATTTCGCTGGCCGCTTGCGCCAGCACTTCCTTGGGAAGGACGGCCGGGCCGGCCGAGAAGTTGAAGATCTGGGTCACTGGCTTGCCTGCTCCTGTCTGCTTGATGATTACTCGGTTACTCGGTTACTTGGGACGCTTGCCCTGGACGATGGCCATCATGCGCTCCTTCACCAAATCCTGGGTCAGCTGGTTCGCTTCCTGCATCACCTGTGGAATGGCGGCCTGCATTTTCGCCGCCACCGGGCTCTTGTAAAAGACCAGCAGCTCGTTCACTTCGGCCTGCGTGAACTGGCGCGCATACAGCGGCACGGTGCGCTCGAAGATCTCCTCGGCCAGCTTCGGATCGGCCAGCATGCGCTGCCCTTCCTGCGCCACGCGCTGGCCGTCGTTGGTGACGATGGCCAGCTCGGCCTTCCTCTGGTCGTCGGTGATCTTGGTGTTGGCGTTGACGCGATCGGTCAGCGACCGCGCGATTGCCTGCGGCATGACCTGGGCCATCTGCTGCAGGCGCCCCGCCAGCTGCTCGCGGTATTTCATGTGGACCAGCAGTTCCCGGACGCTCTGGAGCTGGGCGGTATCGGCCTTCGCCGGTGCCTGGGCCAGGGCGGGCGCCGACAGGACCAGTGCGGCGCACAGTGCAAGAAGACGTTTCATCGACAACTCCAGATTGGGCAGATCAAAAAACAAAGGGAGGGCAGCGCCCTCCCTCGTCGGGGTTGTTACTCCGGCGCGGCTTCGAGCTCGACCTCTTCCAGGTCGGTCTCGACGATGCGCTGCAGGCCCGACAGCTTGGTGCCGTCTTCGACCGCGATCAGGGTCACGCCTTGCGTGGCGCGGCCCATCTCGCGGATCTCGGACACGCGGGTGCGAATCAGCACGCCGCCGGTCGTGATCAGCATGATCTCGTCGCTGACGTCGACCAGGGTCGCGGCAACCACTTTACCGTTACGCTCGCTGGTCTGGATCGCGATCATGCCCTTGGTGCCGCGGCCGTGGCGGGTGTACTCCGTAATCGGGGTACGCTTGCCGAAGCCGTTCTCGGTGGCGGTGAGGACCGACTGCTGCTCGTTCTCGGCCACCAGCAGGGCGATCACGTTCTGGCCCTCTTCCAGGTTCATGCCGCGCACGCCGCGCGCGGTACGGCCCATCGGACGCACGTCGTTTTCGTCGAAGCGCACGGCTTTACCGGCATCCGAGAACAGCATCACGTCGTGCTGGCCGTCGGTCAGCGCGGCGCCGATCAGGAAGTCGCCCTCGTCCAGGTCGACCGCGATGATGCCGGCCTTGCGTGGATTGCTGAAGTCCTTCAGCGGCGTCTTCTTGACGGTGCCCAGCGACGTCGACATGAACACGTAATGGTCTTCCGGGAAGGTGCGGTTTTCGCCCGACAGCGGCAGGATGACCGTGATCTTCTCGTTGTCCTGCAGCGGGAACATGTTCACGATCGGCTTGCCGCGCGAATTGCGCGAACCCTGCGGCACTTCCCAGACCTTCAGCCAGTACATGCGGCCGCGGTTCGAGAAGCACAGCATGTAGTCGTGCGTGTTGGCGATGAAGAGCTGGTCGATCCAGTCTTCGTCTTTCGTCGCCATCGCCTGCTTGCCGCGACCGCCACGCTTTTGCGCGCGGTATTCGGCGATCGGCTGCGACTTCATGTAGCCGGTGTGCGACAGGGTCACGACCATGTCCTGCGGCGTGATCAGGTCTTCGGTATCGAGGTCGCTCGCGTTGTGCTCGATGGCCGAGCGGCGCGTGTCCTTGCCGTTCTCGGCGTAGTCGTTCTTGATCTGGACCATCTCGTCGCTGATGATGGTCGTGACGCGCTCCGGACGCGACAGGATGTCGAGCAGGTCGGCGATGTGGGACATCACTTCCTTGTACTCGTTGACGATCTTGTCCTGTTCCAGGCCGGTCAGGCGCTGCAGGCGCATCTGCAGAATTTCCTGCGCCTGCTCGTCCGACAGCTTGTACAGACCGTCCTGCTGCATGCCGTAGTGCTTCGGCAGGTGCTCGGGGCGGAAGGCTTCGACGCCGCCGATGGTGCTGCCTTCGGCGGTACGCAGCAGCATTTCGCGCACCAGCGACGAATCCCATGCACGCTGCATGAGTTCCATCTTCGCCACCGGCGGCGTCGGCGCGGCCTTGATGATGGCGATGAAGTCGTCGATGTTGGCCAGCGCAACGGCCAGGCCTTCGAGCATGTGGCCGCGTTCGCGCGCCTTGCGCAGTTCGAACACGGTGCGGCGAGTGACCACTTCGCGGCGGTGCGACAGGAAGCACTCGAGCATCTGCTTGAGGTTCAGCAGCTTCGGCTGGCCGTTGACCAGCGCCACCATGTTCATGCCGAAGGTGTCTTGCAGCTGGGTCTGCTTGTACAGGTTGTTCAGCACCACTTCCGGCACTTCGCCGCGCTTCAGCTCAATGACCACGCGCATGCCCGACTTGTCGGACTCGTCGCGGATGTCGCTGATGCCTTCGAGCTTCTTGTCGCGCACGTTCTCGGCGATACGCTCGAGCAGCGACTTCTTGTTCACCTGGTACGGCAGCTCGTCGATGATGATCGCGATGCGGCCGCCATCCTTGCCATATTCTTCGAAGTGGGTCTTGGCGCGCATCACCACACGGCCGCGGCCGGTGCGGTAACCGTCGCGCACGCCCGAGACGCCATAGATGATGCCGGCGGTCGGGAAGTCCGGCGCCGGGATCAGCTCGATCAGTTCGTCGATCGTGCAGTCCGGGTTGCGCAGCAGGTGCTGGGCGCCGTTGATGACTTCCGACAAATTGTGTGGCGGAATATTCGTCGCCATGCCGACCGCGATGCCGGAGGATCCGTTGATCAAGAGGTTCGGGATCTTGGTCGGCAGGACGGTTGGTTCTTTTTCCTTGCCGTCATAGTTCGGCTGGAAGTCGACCGTGTCCTTGTCGATGTCGGCCAGCAGTTCGCTGGCGATCTTGTCGAGGCGGCACTCGGTGTAACGCATTGCCGCCGCGCTGTCGCCGTCGATCGAGCCGAAGTTGCCCTGGCCGTCGACGAGCGTGTAGCGCAGCGAGAAATCCTGGGCCATGCGCACGAGGGTGTCATAGATCGACGAGTCGCCGTGCGGGTGGTACTTACCCATGGTGTCGCCGACCACGCGCGCGCACTTCACGTACGGGCGGTTGAAGTTGTAATTACTCTCGTGCATCGAGAAGAGCACGCGGCGGTGCACCGGCTTCAGGCCATCGCGCACATCCGGCAGCGCACGGCCCACGATCACGCTCATCGCGTAATCGAGGTAGCTCTTGCGCATCTCTTCTTCGAGGGAAATAGGGACTGTTTCTTTTGCGAATTGATCCATTGTGCGGGTCGACTGCTTTCAGGCTAATGGTTATGAGTTCCAACCAATGATTCTACCATGCACCTATACGGTGGGCGACATTTGCAGCAGCGGCCGGCACGCGGCGGGGCCGCCGCCCTCCTTTTCGGGCAATTATTGATTTGACACATGCTTGTCATAAACATTCGTCAAGCTGGCGTGCGCTTCCAGTACGTTGTTGCGCAGAAACAACGTACTGATTTATCATGCACCACGATTGCGCAAACGCAGGTCGTATGGATATAGCGAGTGTGGCAAAATGGCCGAGAAGTTAATTGCTTGTTTCATAATGCGAAACGAACACAGCGGCAAATGATGTTAATATTCTGCCTACGTTGTCGTAAATGGAAAAAGTTTCGCAGCGAAAAGAGATAAAACCCGAAAGGATCAAAAAATATGAAGAAGATTGCAACCCTCATGCTCGCAGCTTCGGCAGCGATGGCTGGCAGTGCGTTCGCACAGAGCGCACCTCCGTATGCGCCGCTGACGACCGACATCCAGGCGAACAAGCCGTACAGCGCGTACGTCCAGGACAGCCGCGGCGTGATCGCGCGCGATCCTTTCGGCCTGTGCTGGCGTACCGGCTACTGGACCCCGGCCGATGCGGTTCCAGGCTGCGACGCCCCACTGTGCGTCCCACCAGAGAAGCTCGAAAACGGCAAGTGCGTCGCTCCGCCGCCACCACCGGTCGAAGCCGCACCAGCGCCTGCTCCAGCACCTGCACCAGCGCCGGCACCAGTGCCGACCTCGGAAAAGGTAAGCTACTCGGCTGACGCCTTCTTCGATTTCGACAAAGCCGTCCTCAAGCCAGAAGGCAAGAAGTCGCTCGACGAGCTGACCTCGAAGCTGGGCGACATGAACCTGGAAGTCATCATCGCCGTCGGTCACACCGACTCGATCGGCACCGATGCCTACAACCAGAAACTGTCGATCCGCCGCGCTGAATCGGTCAAGGCCTACCTGCAGAGCAAGGGCATCGACGCCAACCGCGTCTACACCGAAGGCAAGGGCGAGAAGCAGCCAGTTGCTGAGAACAAGAGCTCGGCTGGACGCGCGAAGAACCGCCGCGTCGAGATCGAAGTCGTCGGCACCCGTACCCGCCAGCAGTAATCTGCACGCGGTACAAGAACCCCGCTTCGGCGGGGTTTTTTTTCGCCTGTACCCTTGCCGCATGTTTTAATGGGCACGCGTCCGTCGCAGCCCGATATTTCCCGTTATTATTCCGACCTATGACTACGAACGCCGATCCTCTCGAAATCAACAAATTCAGCGAGCTGGCCCACCGCTGGTGGGACCCCACCTCCGAGTTCCGCCCGCTGCACGAAATCAACCCGCTGCGCCTGGAATGGATCAACGCGCGCGCGCCGCTGGCCGGCAAGAACGTGATCGACATCGGTTGCGGCGGCGGCGTGCTGTCCGAATCGATGGCGCGCAAGGGCGCCAAGGTCACCGGGATCGACCTGTCGAAAAAAGCGCTGAAGGTCGCCGACCTGCACGGCCTGGAATCCGGCGTCGACGTGCGCTACAAGCTGATCGCCGCCGAAGACATGGCGCTTGAAGAACCCGGCCAGTACGACGTCGTCACCTGCATGGAAATGCTCGAGCACGTGCCGGATCCGGCCTCGATCGTGCGCGCAGCCGCAGCCCTGGTGAAACCGGGCGGCCACCTGTTCTTCTCGACGATTAACCGCAATCCGAAGGCGTATTTGCTGGCCGTGATCGGCGCCGAATACGTACTGCGCATGCTGCCGCGCGGCACCCACGACTACGGCAAATTCCTGACCCCGGCCGAACTGTCGCAATTCGTGCGCGCCGCCGGCCTGCAGGTAGAGGGCATGAAGGGCCTGACCTATAACCCGCTGACCAAGATTTATTCGCTGAACAACGACACCGATGTGAACTACATGGTGGCCTGTACCAAGCCTCTGTAAACCAAGCCTCTGAACGCCTGATTCGATGACCTCCCCTGCTCTGACCAAGGCACCGCGTGCCGTCCTGTTCGACCTCGACGGCACGCTGGCCGACACCGCGCCCGACCTGGCCGCCGCCGTCAACTGGCTGCGCACCGAGCGCGGCCTCGATCCCACGCCCTACAGCGTGCTGCGCCCGACCGCCTCGGCCGGCGCGCGCGGCATGATCGGCGCCGCCTTCGGCCTCGCGCCGGGCGACGAAGGCTACGAAGAATTGCGCGTCCAGTGGTTCGACCGCTACCAGTCGAACATGGCTGTCGAGAGCGAACTATTCGAGGGCATCGACGCACTGTTACAAGGCATCGAGGACGCCGGCATGGCCTGGGGCGTCGTCACCAACAAGCCGGCGCGCTTCACCGACCCCCTGATTCCGCAAATCGGCCTGGCGCACGCCGGCTGCATCGTCTCGGGCGACACCATGCCGCACGCCAAACCGCACCCCGCGCCCCTGCTCGAAGGCGCACGCCGCCTCGACATCGCACCGAGCGCCTGCTGGTATGTGGGCGACGACCTGCGCGACATCGAAGCCGGCCGCGCGGCCGGGATGCCGACGGTGGCCTGCGCCTGGGGCTATTGCGGCGCGATCGAACCGCAGAACTGGGGCGCCGACTTCCTGTGCGCCACGCCTTTGGAGCTGTTGGAACTGCTGCGCAGCGTGGCCCAGGCGCGCGCCACCGCCTGAGTACTTACATCTGATTACGATTGATACCGGTTTCTGTCTACCGTGTAACTGTCGTAATCCGTAATCTGCATCCATCGACAACGCAACAACAGATGGAGCAGACCATGAACACCACCGCAACCGCCACCCGCATTCATCCTTTGATGGCCACCGCAGCCGTGTCGGTCATCATCGTCAGCCTGACCGGCGCCGCCGCCATCACCGGCATGCTGCCTTCGTCGCGCAGCGCTCCCGAGCCGCAAGCCTTCGTGCAGCCAACCGCCGGCACGCTCGCACCGATCGCCGCAGGCCAGTTGCAAGCCGCCGCGCCGAACCAGTACCCACAAGCCGCACCGATGGTGGTGAGCGCCGCGCCAGGCACGACGACCTATATCCAGTCGGCCAACAACCCGTCGGCACCGGTCGTGATCGTGAAGCAAGAGCCGGCGCCGGTCGTGAAGAAGACCGTGACGCAACCGCGTGTGGTCGAGCGCGTCGTCGAGCGCCGCGTGGTCGAGCATCGCCCTGCCCGTCCGGCAACGCGTTACGAAGAACCGACCTACCGCGCCCCGGCGCCTGCTCCGGCACCCGCCCAGCCAAGCTATGTCGGCATCGGCACCGGCGCCGTCATCGGCGGCCTGATCGGCAACCAGGTCGGCGGCGGCAACGGCAAGAAGATCGCGACGCTGGCCGGCATCATCGGCGGCGGCTACCTCGGCAACGAAGTCGCCAAGCGCGCTGGCCAGTAAGTTCGATCTGGTTACGCCGGTCGAGCACGGTAGGGTGGGCTCTCGAGCCCACGCGTTTTACGTGTCGTTGAAGACCCGACCGTCCCCGTCGGACGGACGATTTGATGCGCTACACACCGGCTCCGATTGGAGTACAATGTGTTCGTTGGGGGCGACCTGGTTTCGACGTGGGTTGCAAAGCAGCGCAGGGCATACCGAGGACTGGTTACCTCGTAAATACATCCAGAAATCAATAACTGCAAACGATAACTCGTACGCACTCGCAGCTTAATTGCTGCTAGCTCTACACTACCTCGCCTCTGGGGTGGGCCGCAAGGCAAGTAGAGTCATTTACAGAGGCTAGGACTCAACCGGGTTACTTGGTTGCTTCCGAAATTTAAGGTAACTCGCTGGTACGCAGGGTGCACATCCCCGTCGTGCCGGCTAAATTAAATGATAGTGCTAAGTATGTAGAACTGTCTGTAGAGTGCTTGCGGACGAGGGTTCGATTCCCTCCGCCTCCACCAAGTATTCCGATAAACCTCTGATTCGTCAGAGGTTTTTCATTTTCTGCTCTCCGGTTTTGGCTTGTTCACCCAAAGTGAGCACCCCAAGAGACAGAATGGCAATCCGACTACCTTCTCATCTGCACCGCGCCCGATCCGGCATACTGCACTTCCGTATAGCAATCCCGCCAGACCTCCGAATCCACTTCAAGACCCGCGAAATCTACCGCAGCCTCCGCACCGCCAACGTGCGGGAGGCAGCCACGACCGCCCAGGCGCTCTCGCACTCGCTTAAGCAGCTCTTCTCCCAAATTCGTACCGGAACTATGTCTGAATACAAAAACTCGCCTCCTGGGCGGCTTGGTGGCCTCGACCTTGGCCTTATCATGGAGTTCCACTTCGACACGGTGACGCCGACCAAGAAGACTGTGAGATTCCAGACCGAACCGCACGACACGCCGGAAATGGTCTCCGCTGCCCTGGCGGCAATCAATGGCACCGGTGGCGCTGGCACACAGGAACTGAAGAAGTCCACGCCCCTATTCTCTGAACTCGTTGAGGACTACAAGCGCGACCGGCTCGCTGCCGGTAGTGGATACCGAAAACCCAGGACGAGAACCTGGCGGTCTACAAGCTGTGTCTGACCATCATCGGTGACCTTCCGATCGGTGACATTGGCGATGACAAGGCGCTGACTTACGTTGAAACGCTGAAAAAGTTGCCCGCGAACATGAACAAGATGCCGGCATACAGAGGTCCATCAGTGAAGTCATCGCCTTGAACCCGTCACCGATGGCGACGCGGACAATCAACAAGAGTCTTGAGCGGATCAGCAGCCTATTCAAATTCGCCACATCAAAACCCAAGTATGACCTGCGCTACAACCCATTCGGCGGGCGCAGCCTGGACGAAAGCGATGTACAGCAACGCGAACCATTTACGGTAGTTGAACTTACCAGGCTGTTCGGCGCGGTCGAACACGCTCAACGCCGGTACAAGACGGCCTACAGCTATTGGCTACCGCTAATGGGGCTGTTGACTGGGGCGCGCCTGAATGAGCTTTGTCAGCTTTACCTATCGGACTTCGAAGTCATTGGCGGCATCGACTGTATCAATATTCAGGACGCCGAAGATGGACAGCGAGTCAAGAACAAGAGCGCCCGGCGCCTCGTTCCTGTTCATGACAAGCTGATCGAAGTTGGCCTGATACGGTACGTTGAGCGACTGCGCGCCCAGGGCCACGACCGCCTTTTTCCGACGCTGGAACTCACCGAAGACGGCTATGGCAAGATGCCGTCAAGATGGTTTGGCAGGTTCAAAAATCGGTGCGGCATCACGGCAAAGCATACAAAAGTTTTTCACTCATTCCGGCACACGTTCATATCGTCAATACTAAACAACAACGTGCCAGAAACGGACGTCGCGCCCATTGTGGGCCATGAAGGCATACTGGTGACCTCGAAGGTATATTGGAACGTTAAGGACCCAGCGAAGCGTAAACCAATCGTTGAAAATTTCCAGCCACACCCAGACGTCTGGCGCCTGGTTCCAAAAATCGAAGATATTGTGATTACAGGCGAGTAGACTATGCTGCCCCCTGTTTGTCAGATCGAGTGATGTGATAGCGCAGACCTAGACTGACAACTGCTGCCCGATCAGGTAAAGTGATCCTGCGTGGCGTCTGGATGGTAAATAAATTGGCCCCTAATTTTTGCGAAATCTAACTTGACTGGAGTATTGATGGGGCAGCCTGATCGTGATTCTGTAATATCCGCATTGAAAAACGGACGTTTTGATGATTTGGTTGGCGAATTTGAAAACGAATGGCTAGAGTGCAAAGGGCAGCCATACGACCTCACTAGAGAAGATCAAAAGCTTGAGTTAGCCAAAGATACCACTGGCTTGGCGAACGCTGGAGGTGGTCTCCTTCTACTAGGTTACTCAACAAAGCGTAGTGATATCCACGGGGAGGATCAAATTCATGAAGTTCGAGCGTTTCCCGAAGATCGCTTTCGTCAGTCGCAGTATGAGAGTGCACTGACCACATGGATTTACCCACCAATTGATGGTGTCGAGATTTTGAAGCATCAAGTTTCTCTTGATCCATCATATATTGTTGTGTCTATAAATGTACCGAAAGTGGCAGGTCCTAACAGTCCAGTATTAGTCGCAAAATCAATGCTGGACAGCAATCGTAAAATTGAAAACCTAGTAGGGTATTTCGTTCGGAAGCAATCGCATGTAGCACATTATGATGTCAAACGAATTCAAGCATTGCTTCGCGATGGCTTACGGTACGACGCAGATATACGTGAGAATTTCTCAGCATTGCACAATGCTATTGAATCTTTACGTGGACATACACCCCCCCAAGTTGCAGCCATATCTCATGAGGAAATAACCCGTGACGTACAGGAAGCCCTGATAGCAGTGCAATTGCAGGAAGATCCATCGATCATTCTGACTGCTGTTCCCGGCCGCGCCCTGAACTTGGCTGGACTCTTTGAGTCGACTTCATCTGAATTGGTCAGACTTATCGAATCCCCACCACAAGTGCGTTCGTTCGGATTCAATCTGGGAACTGGAGAGAGATCAAAAATAATTAAAGGGAAAGTTCGACGTGCTGTTGAAGTCGGATATAAGGCAATTGAAGTGCACCGGAACGGCCTTGTTATATTTGTTAGCGATGGGGGAGGCAATGGTCTATGTTGGGGACGTCCAGAACGACAACAACAGTCATTCCTAATCAACCAGATCGCACTGATCGAATATGTTTATTTATTTTGCATCTTCTCTCGTTCAGTGCACTTTTCGCAAATGCAGGAAAATGAAAAAGTTATCCTAGGTGCGGAGCTTTCGAACCTGTCGATGAACGGAAATCCGCCGAAGCTGGAGCCAGGACACCCAGGCAGGTTCGGGGGGTTTAGTTCTCCGAAATCTGCTCCTGAAGGGTCGGGTAAGTTCACCTGTGAAATCAATTTATCGACCTCACCAGAGCGAGCCGCTTTTCTTCTATTGTCGGAAATATATATTTGGTTTGGCATTGAAACAGACAAGATACCTTTAACAAAACTGGATCCTAATCAAGAACAAATAATCGACCGTGACGCGCTTCGCGATTACTCGTGAAGTGTTTTAAGACTCCGCCCTAGCACTACGATATAAATCGACCGGCGCCAACTGCCGAGCCTTGAACGTCGCTTGACGAATCAGAAGAAGTATTAGTGCGATCTAAACTGACAGCTAACAGGCAGCAACAGGAGTTAGGACGATTGATAGTTGCCTCATCAACTTTCGAAAGATTAAACACTATGCATGAAGAGATTTCCCCACAATTGTTAGCAGCAGAATTCGACAGCATTATTCGCACCATGCCCGACCGAAAAACGATCCGCCATGACCTACCCCAAAATCATGAGTGGTTGGGCCAAGCGGCTGCATTGGTCATGATGGCTGATACTGTTAGAGGAACATTTTTTAGGCAGCAGATAGACCGGCTTTACAGCATGAGTGGTGACCCAAACGCCGCAGTGCAATCTATCATCATCACATTACAGCAGTGCAGGAGCGAATGGCGTCTTAAATCGGGAGGGCCGCTTACTGTCGCGTTCGAACCGGGGAGGCAGTTCGATTACTTCGATGAAATTCGTAAAATTCTTGAGAGTGCAACTTCGGATGTGTTTGTGGTCGACCCTTACGCAGGAGCCGAATTCGTTGGACGTTACATTCCCCATATAAAGAAAGGCGTCGCAGTGCGTATGCTTGTAGAGAACCAAATCACGCAAGTGAGATCTGCAGCCGAGATGTTCACAGCGCAACATGGCACGGCTATCGAAGTTCGAAAGTCGAAAAACATGCACGACCGCTTTATTTTTATTGACCGTCGCGATTGTTATACGAGCGGTGCTACGTTTAAAGACGGAGCAGTGAAATCCGCAACAATAATCACGCAGATTACCGATGCATTCGCGCCAATGTTGCAAATATACGAAGATGCATGGGGAGTTGCGACCAGCTAGTACAGTAACGCAAGCGTAGATTGTCTAACGCGCATCTTGGATCTGCCCTGGTGCGCGAGCTAGAACACGATCTGCCCAGGAGCACTTGGTTAACTTATTCCGCGCGCGCCAGGACCCGGGAAACCGCCTTAGCGGTCCATTTGCCGCCCCGCATAGTCGGCATGTTGGTTATGTTCAAGGCGCCGGCGATCGCGCTCATGCTCATGCCCTCTTTCAGATTCCCGATGATCCCCAGGACGCGCTCGGAGAATTCAGCAGAGGCCGCGGCATTGGCAGCGGCGCCCTTCGCCTGAGCTTCACCCAGGTTCTTTTGATTGCCCAGCTTTCCAGTCCCTACTTTCGACTTGAGCACCGCCTTCGTGCGCTCGCCGATCATCTTGCGTTCCTTCTCACCCAGCGCGGCATACAGGTGCAGGACAAACGGATCTACGTCCGCGCCCAGCTCGGCCACGATGAAGGGAACACCCCGAACCATCAAATCGCTGATGAATGCTACATCACGGCTCAAGCGGTCCAGCTTGCTCACGATCACTGGACAACGCAGCCGACGCCCCTCTGCAAGCGCAGCGGCCAGCTCTGGACGGTATGCAAGCGCCAGCTTGGCACTTGCAACTTCTCGATACTCGCCGGCGATCTGAAAGCCCTCTGCGGCACAGAACCGCTCGATAGCATCCTTTTCCGCATCTAGGCCCAGGCCGCTCTTGCCCTGCTCTGAAGTGCTGACCCGGCGATAGATGATTGCTTTTTTCATAAGTTTCCTCTGATTGTGTCAACTCTTCATGACGGTATTGCGGATAGCTAGGATAGCTAGGATAGCTCCGATATCCCAGCTCTCCCTCCTTCGGAATCCGGCCAGGCGGTGTAGTGGACCTGGCACACCACGCCAGGGAGAATGCGGCGCTGCGCGACCAGGTCGGCCGGCTCGAGCACGAACTGTTCTGGACGAAAGTCTCTCAACGCAACCTGGATGAACTGAAATCGAAATGCACCCAACCAGCCTGCAGGGATTGCAGGTTCGCGGCGCCCGCCCAAGGCTACCAGCTGGGCCAATGCCGCCGCCGCACCCAGTCCCGGGGCAAGTTGTAGAATAAGGCGCCGGCGTTGGCTCGCGTTCTCTAGCATTGAACGGTCCTGTGGTGGCTCCACACCCGCCAGGCGCCGCCCAAGGTCGTGTGCCGCAAGCCGAGCATCGCGCACCGACCAGCTACCGAGGTCGCCCCGGTATTTCAACAGGCCCAGCAAGCGATAGAAAAGCCAGCGCTGAGTTGAACATCTGCTAAAGTTGGTGTTCCTGGGAGATAACAATGATTAGGGATCTTGGTGTAGTCAATTTCAAATGCCCGACGTGCCAAGCAGGTGTCACGGAGGTGTACAGTCCGGTAAACATATATTCACTTAATTATCAGCATCCTCAAACGCATTACGAAACGGATCTCCCGGTACAGTGCCCGTTCTGCAGGAGTGCGTTTTCGGTTCGGGTCAAGCATATAGCCGCATTGACTTGGATTGCAGATCTTCCGGAATATCCCGAGGTAGCTGTCACCTTCGAAGACAGGGCCGCAAGCACGGACTGGCTGTCGCTTTATCCTCCTGATGATCCATTCGCAGTCTGGACAGAGGCGTATCACCGGCTCGGTGACATTATCGCAGCGTACGGCATAGGCGGTCGGAGCGAGCAGCCGGAACTAGGTGATGTGATTAATCGTATGGTGTTTTCTGGGGCGATTGCTGCGATGGAGGCGTTCTTGGGCGATATGCTGATACAGACCGTCATGTCGAATCAACGCGTGCTTGATCGTTTACTACTCGGCGATGATGGAGTAAAGCAAGCGACAGAGCTTGCGAGTAGGCAAGGTCCTGAATTCGTCAGAATTAAAACGCGCGAATTCTTGGCGGGACGTTTGTACCATCAACTCAACAAAGTCGGTAAACGTTATCTTATAGCCCTTGAAGTCGATATTTTCCCTGACTCGGATACCTTGGATCGGCTGAAAACTGCTGTTAATACGCGTCATGACATTGTCCACCGCAACGGGAAGACAATGGCTGGGGCCAATGTGGAACTCAGCACAAGCGAAGTGGCAGCAGTTTTGACCGATTTGAATGACTTTGCATTTTTTGTTGTCGGCGCAGTTCACTGGTCTGTCAATCGTCAACCTGAAGTAGAAGGTTCTTGACAGTACCCATGCGGGTTACAGAAGATTATTCGCTAGACGGCGGCTCCACCACCAAGACCTCCATGAAGTGCCCGCGTGACGTCGATATGGTGCAGGGTGGCGGTCAATAAGGTCAGGGAGGAAAACCACACGGCCCACCTGCGCACCAACCAGCGGCCCCACGCGACCGCGTTCAAGGCGCCCAGCATGGCCGGCAGCCCGAACACATACCTGACGATCAGCGCGGCCGCCCACCACGGCATCGGGCAATGGCCCAGCTCGCAACTGGGTCGCGCGGGCCGCCAATCTGGCTGGCCACGTTCACCCAGTGACGGTTTTTTCATCCTTCACAGGCGGCGATAGGGGTGTTATTGCCCAAAGGGTTGCTGTAGGTTGTCAAATTCTGAGAAAGCGGCATCCCAGGCGACGCGGTGACCCTATAGAATCCCCAAGCTCGCACCCCAAGTGGGGTGCTTTTTTTGAGCCAAGCCGGGGTAGGCAGCCTGTAGAATCAGAGAGTTACGGAACAGATGGTGGAGGTTGGAGACTCCCTCCGCCTCCACCACCGCACAACGAGAACAGCCCCGCTGGCTTACGCCAGCGGGGCTGTTCTCGTTGTGCGGTGTTGTTTGGGCGGAGGGAATCGAATCCGAGTCCGGCACGGACGAGTGGGGTGAACAGGGGTTTCGAGCTGCGCAGCAGCGAGCCTGTGAACGACCTTGCGCATGCAAGCGCAAGGTCCCTCCGATTCGCCTGACTAAAGAAAATCGCGCAGCGATTTTTGCAGTACAGAGCCTGACTGTCCCACAAAGCTCAATACCAAGAGAAACCAGGATTTCCCCAACCCATTTCTATCGCTCGCTGCTATCGGACCTGACCTGATTCGCTTATCGAAATCAGAGCCTGCCCGCCGCCAGAATCCCGATCAGCTCAACGGTCGCTTCAGGACTGGTCCTTGTCGGGGGTAGACTCCTCGCCAGGATGATAAGGATGCGCCGACGCATCGCATTCGGCGCGCACTTGCGCCGCATGCTTGCGCCGCCGCGCCGTGCTCAGGCGCAGCAGCATGTAGAACACCGGTGTCAGGAAGATACCGAACAAGGTGACGCCCAGCATCCCCGAGAACACTGCAATGCCCATCGCCCGCCGCATTTCGCTGCCGGCGCCGCTGCTGATGATGAGCGGCACCACGCCGGCGCAAAACGCAATCGAGGTCATCAGGATCGGGCGCAGGCGCAACCGGGCCGCCTCGATCGTCGCGGCCAGCGGAGGCTTGCCGGTCTCTTCCAGGTCCTTTGCGAACTCGACGATCAGGATCGCATTCTTGCAGGCGAGCCCGACCAGCACCACCAGCGCCACCTGGGTGAAGATATTCAGGTCGCCCGGCTGCAGGAACGGGGGCTGGCGCGATAGCCAGACGCCGGACAGCGCCGCCAGGATGCTCATCGGCACGATCGCGACAATTGCCAGCGGCAGCGTCCAGCTCTCGTACTGGGCGGCCAACACCAGGATCACCAGCACCAGCGACAGCCCCAGGACTGCCCCGAGGGTGGGGATCCTGGCATCAAGGCCGGGCAGCGCCACGTCGCGCGTAAGCCGGTCCTGGTACGACAACTCGGTCCATTCGTAGCTGATGCCGCGCGGCAGCGCGGCCAGCAGGCGCTCGATTTCCGATTCGGCCTGGCCGCTGGAAAACCCCGGCTTCGGCGCCCCGTTCAGGTCGGCCGAGGGAAAGCCGTTGTAGCGCGGCACGCGGGTCGGCCCGAAGGTCGCGCCGACCTTGATCAGCGCGGCCAGCGGCACCATGTCGCCGTCCCGGTTGCGAATCTTGAGCGCGCCGATCGACTCGGCGTTGGCGCGGTACGGCGCATCCGCCTGGACGATCACCTGGAAGATCTTGCCGAAACGGTTAAAGTCATTGACATACAGGGAGCCCAGGTAGACCTGCATCGCGTCGTAGATGTCGTTCAGCGCCACGCCCATCTGCTTGGCCTTGGTGCGGTCGATGTCGGCCAGTAGCTGCGGCACGTTGATGTCGTAGGTCGAGTACGGCGTGCCGATCGACGAGTTCGGGTCGGCATGGATCTGGCCGAGCGTGCCCCACGCCGCGCCGTACAGCCCCTGCTCGCCCACCCCGCTGCGATCCTGCAGCTGCAGCTTGAAGCCGCCCGAGGTGCCCACGCCTTCGACCGCCGGCGGCGGTACCACGAACATCCGCGCCCCCTTGATTTGCTGGAGCTCGCCATTGACCCGGGCCAGGATCGCGTCCTTGCCGAGGTCGGCGCTGGTGCGTTGCTCGAAGGGCGCGAGGCCGAAAAAGACCACGCCCTCGTTCGGCGCGGCCGAAAAGCCGGCGATCGACAGGCCGGGGAACGCCACTGCGTCGGCGATGCCCGGCACCTTGAGCGCGATGTCGCTCATGCGCCGGATCACCGCGTCCGTGCGCTCGATCGACGCGCCGGCCGGCAACTGGGCGATGCCGATCAGGTATTGCTTGTCCGGCGCCGGCACGAAGCCGGTCGGCACCCGCGTGAACAGCAGCGCGGTGGCCGCCAGCAGCAGCAGGTACACCAGCAGCGCGGGCAGCTTGTGCCCCAACAGCTGCGTGACGCCGCGCTGGTACCTTTCCGTGAACTGGTGGAAGTGGTGGTTGAAACGCCGGAACAGCGGGCCCAATACCCGGTCGAGCGCGCGTGTGAGGCGGTCCTTGGGCGCGTCGTGCGGCCGCAGCAGGATGGCAGCCAGCGCCGGCGACAGGGTCAGCGAATTAAATGCCGAGATGATGGTGGAAATGGCGATCGTGATCGCGAACTGCCGGTAGAACTGGCCCGACAGGCCCGGCACCAGCGCAAGCGGCACGAACACCGCGCACAGTACCAGGGCAATCGCGACGATCGGCCCGCTCACTTCCTGCATCGCCTTGATGGTGGCGGCGCGCGCCGTCAAGCCGTTCTCGATATTGCGCTCGACGTTCTCGACCACCACGATAGCGTCGTCGACCACGATCCCGATCGCCAGCACCATGCCGAACAGGGTCAGGGTGTTGATCGAGAAGCCGAGCACGAGCAACACTGCGAAGGTGCCGATGATCGATACCGGCACAGCCACCAGCGGAATGATCGACGCGCGCCAGGTCTGCAGGAACAGGATCACCACCAGCACCACCAGCACCACGGCCTCGATCAGGGTAGCCACTACTTTTTCGATCGAGGTCTGCACGAAGCGGGTCGGGTCGTACACGATGCTGTAGCCCACTCCGGGCGGAAACGACTTGCTGGCATGCGCCATCAGCGCGCGCACGTCCTTCGACAGCGCCAGCGCGTTGCTGCCGGGGGACTGGAACACCGCGATCGCCGCCGCCTCCTTGTTGTTGAGCAGGCTGCGCAGCGCATACGTGTTGGCGCTCAGCTCGACCCGGCCGACGTCCTTGATGCGCACCAGCGCGCCGGTTGCCGGATCGGAACGCACGATGATGTCGGCGAACTCCTGTTCGGTCGCGAGCCGGCCCTTGGTATTGATCGGCAGCTCGAAGTCGCCGCCGCGCGCCGCCGGCGGCGCGCCGACCACGCCGGCGGCGACCTGCGCATTCTGTTCGCGGACCGCCGCCACCACATCGCTGGCGGTCATCGAGCGCGCGGCCAGCTGTTGCGGGTTGAGCCAGATGCGCATCGCGTAGTCGCCCGCCCCGAACAGCTGCACGCTGCCCATGCCTTCGATGCGCAGCAAGTCGTCGCGCAGGTGCAGCCGGGCGTAGTTGCGCAGGTAGAGCGCGTCATGGCTGTTGTCGGGGCTGGTCATGTGCACCACCATGGTCAGGTTGGGCGCCTGCTTCTCGGTGGTAACGCCGATCTGGCGCGTGATGTCGGGCAAGCGCGGCAGTGCGCGATTGATGCGGTTCTGGACCGATGTCTCGGCCGCGTCGGGATTGGTGCCGATGGCAAAGGTGACGGTCAGGGTCATCTGCCCGTCGCCGGTGGACTGGCTTTCGTAATACAGCAGATGCTCGATGCCGCCAATCTGTTCTTCCAGCGGGGCGGCCACGGTCTCGGCGATCACGCGCGGATTAGCGCCGGGGAACTGGGCGCGCACCACCACCTGCGGCGGCGTCACGCTGGGATACTCGGCGATGGGCAGCAGGAAGATCGACAGGCCACCGATCAGGAAAATGAACATCGACAGCACCGTGGCGAAGCGCGGCCGGTCGATGAAGGAGCGCGCGGTATCCATTGCCGCCTAAGGCCCCGGGCGCGCGGGCCCGGCCGCGCCGGGCGCGCCGAGCGGCAGGCCGTGCTCGTCCGGCGTCACCTGCTGCGGCGTCACCGCTGCGCCGGGTGTGGCGCGCTGCAGGCCGTCCACGACGATGAGCTCGCCGGGCTTGACGCCGCTGACCACGCGCATGCCGTCGATCAGCGCGCCGGGCTTGACTTCGCGCGCCTCGACCCGCTGGCCGGGGCCCACCACCAGCACCAGCCTGCGGGTCTGGTCGACCGTGATGGCGCGGTCCGGCACCAGGGTCGCTTCGTACGGCTTCCCTGCGCCGATCCGGATGCGCGCCGTCAGGCCCGGTGTGAGCCGGCCATCGGCGTTGTCGAATACCCCGCGCAACTGGATGCTGCCGGTGGTCGGGTTGAGCTGGTTGTCGACGAAGTCGATTCGCCCCGTATGTGGAAACCCCTCCTCGTTGAACAAGCCCATCTGTACCTTCGGTTCTGCCTGGCGGTTCGCTGCCGCCTGACCGTACTTGAGGTAGGCAGCCTCGCTGGGCTCGAAGTAGGCGTACACGCGGTCGGTCGAGACGATGGTGGTGAGCACCGGGTCGTTGACGCTCACCAAATTGCCCACGGTGACCGCCTTGCGCGACATGCGCCCGGTGATCGGCGCGACGATGCGGGTAAATTCGAGGTTCAGGCGCGCCGTGGCGAGCGCGGCTTCGGCCGCGCGCAGGCTGGCGGTGGCGTTCTGCGCCGAGGCGCGCAACTGGTCCACTTCTTGCTGGGAAACAGCGTTGGCCGCCAACAAGCGCTCGCCGCGCGCCGTCAGGATGCGCGCCAGTTCGCCCTGGCTGCGCGCCAGCGCGACGTTGGCCGCGGCGCGCGACACCTCTGCTGCGAACGGGCGCGGATCGATGGTGAACAGCACCGCGCCCTGGCGCACCTGGTCGCCATCGCGGAAATGGATGCGCTCGAGCGTGCCGGCCACGCGGGAGCGCACATCGACCTGGTCGGGGGCGGCCAGCCGCGCGCTGTACTCGTCGACCTCCTCGACCACGCGGCGCGTCACCGGCGCTACCACCACTGGCGGTGGCTTGGCGCCCCCAGGGGGCTGCGCCGGCGCCTCACGGCCGCAACCGGCGCAGGCCGCTACCAGCACGACCAGCATCGAAAGCAGCAGGATTTTGCGAACCAGGTGCATGTCTCAACTTTCCAGCCGCAGTCCTCAGCTGACTTTGAGTTGCCGGAAGGGTCACCGATCTGGTTGGAGTCGAATCAAGCGCAGTGGTTCGCTGGGCGTGGCCAGGGAGGCCTGATGAAGTTGCGCCCGGAGGGAATACCTACGCATTTAACGTTTCGCCGGGTTGCATCTGTCTCAGCCCACCCCTCCTTTGCATTCCCGCCGGCATATCGCCCGCGCAGTTCCTCCGCACAACCCTATACAGCGTCCCATTGATCTCCCCCGCTCGCCCACTTGACCCCATCCAACTTGCATAAAGCGCAACAAACCCAGAATGCCATATCCCCAATAACGGAGGCACCATGGCAGCAGACTTCTACCTGCACCTCGAAGGCATCAAAGGCGAATCCACCGACTCCAAGCACCCCGCCTGGATCGAGTGCACCTCCGTCAACTGGTCCATCACCCAACCCAAAAGCGCCACCGCATCCACCAGCGGCGGCCACACCGCCGAGCGCGCGGACCTCAGCGAAATCACCATCAGCAAGCTGGTCGACCTCGCATCGCCCATGCTCGCGCAGCTCTGCGCCTGCGGAAAAACGATCTCAAAAGCCAGGATCGAGATGCAACGCGCCGATGGCCAAGGCGAGCCAATCAAATATTTCGAGGTCGAGCTCGAAAACGTGCTGATCGCCCACATCGCTCCGGCCTTCGCCGGCGGCGGCTTCCCGGGCGAAAGCCTCGGCCTGAAATTCTCGAAAGTGCGCTGGAAATACACCCAGCAGAAAATCGGCGGCGGCAGTAGCGGCAACACGGCCGGCGGCTGGGACCTGGCCACCAATAGGATCGCGTGATGCGTGCGCCGATCCTCTTCCTGCTCATGGCGGCCGCGCCCGGTCTCGCCCAACCGGCAGCACCTTCCGCGCAGATGACCGGCGAGGCCCTGGTCAAGCTGATGGGCAATGTGGATCCGGCCCTGGTGTCGTGGTCACCTGCCAGCCCATTTCGCACGCGCGCCATCGCCGCCGAATACATCGACATGTCGAACGGCGAATTCGTGCGCGGCTTCATCCAGGCCATGCACGATGCCACCCGGGGAAAAGAGTGGTGCCCGGGCGCCCAGATCAGGCCGTTGCCGCATGAGATGGAGGCCGATGCGCGGCACGCGCTGCAACGCCTGCCAGCCGCCGAACTGAAGCGCGGAGCGGCGGACCTCATCGTGGCGGTCTGGCGCAAGGCCTGGCCCTGCCCGGGTCAGCGGAGGCAGCCATGAAAGTTCCATACGCCAACCTGAGGATGCACTTCCCGGACACGGACAGCGTCGAACGCGACGAGCTCTACCATTGGATCGGCTACCCACAGAAGATCAACGACCCGAACTTCTACAACACCTGCGCAATCCGCATGAGCCTGGCCCTGCTCGGCGCCGGCTACCCGAATCCGGGCCAATGGCCGGTCGTGGCCGGCAAATACAAGGGACGCGCCATCGAAACGCAGCAGCGCCGGCTCAGCACCTGGCTGACACGCCACGTCGGCCAGTCTGAGAAATTCAAGGACGGCCAGTCAGCGGAACGTGCGATCGGCGAGCGGCGCGGTATTGTCTCGTTCTTCGGCATCTACGGCGGCGCCCGGCCACAAGGACACATTGCCATCGTCTCGAAGGATCGGTGGGGTAGGTATCTACGCTGTGGGAACGAGATCGACGGGACGGCGACCGGCTGCTACTGGTCATCGCGCGAGGTGTGGTTCTGGCCGCTGGCGTAGGAGACTAAGGGAAAGTTATGGCGTACCATCGTTGAAATAGCTGCCAAGAAAAACGACAGAAATACTCAACCTCGATCGAAAGTACAGTGCATGAATTTTGAAGCCGCCAAATCCCTCTGCCGCAGTTTCCCCGGCGTCCTTGAGGACACCAAATGGGGCAACGACATCGTCTTCTCCGTCGGTGAAAAGATGTTTGCCGTGACCAACCTGGGCGAGGCGACCGGCATGAGCTTCAAGGTCGAGGACGACCGTTTCCTCGAGCTGACGGACCGGCCGGGCATTATTCCGGCGCCCTATCTGGCGCGGGCAAAGTGGGTGTATGTGGAAGATGCGAAGGCGCTCAGCGATGAGGAGGCGGCGCAGTTGTTGCGCAGGTCGTATGAGCTGGTGTTTGGGAGGTTGACGAAGAAGTTGCAGCGGGAGATTAGCGGGGCGTAGCAGTTAATCTGAACGCGCGCGTTGTCCTCTGCGATGGTACGTGGGGCTGTTGCCTGTGCCGTTATTGGTGCGATTAATCCGCGTGGGCATGAATGCCCACCCTACGGGACAAGGAGCGGGCCAAGAACATAAAGGACACGCCAGTGGTCGAAAGTCAAAACCACCGGCGCGCTCCATGTTCACTTACGACGACGGCCCCAAATCCGCTATTTCCGGAGAAATCATCATCTCCTTCAACAAGGCATCGTTAAACGCCGGAATATCATCCGGCGTGCGGCTCGTGATCAGCTTTTCATCGATTACCACTTCCTGGTCGCTCCATTCGGCCCCTGCATTCTTCAGGTCGTCCTGGATCCCGGGCCAGCTGGTCAGGCTTTTCGACTCGGCGATGCCGGCGTCGATCAATACCCAGGGCGCGTGGCAGATCGCGGCGATCGGCTTGTCTTCATCGTAGAAGTCGCGGATGAAGGCGATCGACTCGACGCTCTTGCGCAGTTCCAACGGATTCTTTTCGCCGCCCGGCAGCACCAGGGCGTCGAAGTCGGCCGGCTTTGCATCGGCAATGTTCATCTCGACGCGGAATTTGTCGCCCGGCGCGTCATGGTTCATGCCCTGCACTTCCTCGCCCACGGCTTTCGGAGAGATCAGGATCACCTGCGCGCCGTGCTGTTCCAGGAAAGTGCGTGGCCCGGTGTACTCGACCTGCTCGACGCCATCCGTCATCAGGACGGCCACGCGCTTGCCCACCAATTCCCCGCCCGCCGCCTTCTCGCCTTCGGGGTCCGGCACTTGCACCTGTTCCACTTCCATGTGACCTCCTCAATGTGATCGTTTGTGAATAATCTGACATTGATTTTAGGAGGACACCAGCGTCTATGGCGCGCGCTTCAGGCGTCCTTCAGGCCGAGGGTGCGCAGGCGGGTCCGCAGCCGCCGTACCTCGTCGGCGAGATCGATCACCAGCGCCGCGAGATCTTCGTTGGCATCGAAATGCCGCTCCAGTTCGAGCAGGCGGCGCGCCCGCGCCAGGTCGCTGCTGCGAAAACGCAGCACCGCTGCGTCGCCCAGCACGCCGGCCTGCACATGCCGCACTACCCAGTCCGGCTCGACCTGGCAGGCACGGGCCAGCTCCTCCATATTCAGGGCCACCTCGTCGAGCAGCACCCCGGTCACAATCTGGTTCCCCATCATGGTTCGCTCCTCCTCAAACAAGACTCATTCGGCACGCGGATTAAACGCAAGATCGCGTGCCATGGCCTGGTAGATCGCCCGCGCTTTGTCGTTATTCGCCGGCGGCAGCACGACATCCAGGATCAAATACAGGTCGCCCGGCGGCTTGGCCGGAATGCCCCGGCCCTTCAGGCGCAGCTTGCGTCCGCTCTGGGAGCCGGCGGGGATGGTCACCTCGACCGTGCCGGAAGGCGTCGGCACGGCGATCGGGCCGCCGAGCGCGGCCTCCCAGGGCGTCACCGGCACGTTCTCGTACACGTGCGCGCCTTCGATGCGGTAGCGCGGATCGGGCGCGAACGCGATTTCCAGATACAGGTCGCCAGGCCCGGCGCCGCCATGGCCTTCGTGGCCCTGACCTGCCAGGCGCAGCTGCTGGCCCGGCGTCACTCCTGGCGGAATGTTCACGCTGAGCGTTTTTTCCTGCATCGTGGCGCGCCCCGATCCTTCCTGCCGCGGCACGCGCAGGCTCACGGTGCGTGTGGCGCCGCGGTAGGCGTCGGCCAGGTCGATCGTGATGGTGGCGTGGATATCGTCGCCGCGCATCTGGAAGCCGCCGCCACGGCGTTGGCGTCCGACGTGCGCAAACAGGTCGGAAAAGAAGTCGTCGGCCCCGGCCTCGGCGCCGGCTCCGGCTCCGGCTCCGCCGAAATCGTAGTGCTGGCCCCAGTCCGGCGGCGGGCGGAATTGTTCGCCCGCGTGGTGGCTACGCCCCAGCGCATCGTAGGCCGCGCGCTTTTCGGCGTCGCCCAGCACGTCGTAGGCTTCGTTGATTTCCTTAGTCTTCGCGTCGGCGTCTCCGTGACTGCTGACATCCGGGTGGTACTTGCGCACCATTTTCCGGTACGCCTTCTTGATCTCGTCCGCGCCCGCGCCCCTGTCGACGCCAAGGGTCTGGTAATAGTCCTTGTATTCCACAGTGCACTCCCGGAAGGTTGCTCTTTCCCTGCCAGATGGGGTCAGGCGTCGCGAATCTAAAGTTTCCGCTCACTTGCGGGACCGTGCCGCACGCTTGGTACAAACAGACGCCCTTTGACGGCTTGTGACAGTTGTCGCATAATTGCGACCACAATCAAATATTTAAGATCGCACCATGTCCGTCCCCCTGATTACCGAACTGAGTCTGTTGAAGGCCTTGTGGCGCCAGCAGCCCCTGAGCGCGCGCGAAATCCACGAGCGCGTCCAGGACGAACTCGGCTGGTCGTTTTCGTCGACCCGCAAGACGCTCGAACGCATGCTGGAAAAGGGCATGGTCAGCCAGCAGGTGCGCCACGGCGTGCAGGTGTATGAGGCGGTGCTGGAAAAGGTCGATACCCTGGCCGCCTTTGCGCACGATTTCGGCAAGCGCGTGATGGAAATCGACGCGCCGCTGCCGGTCACGATGTTCACCGGCAGCAAGCTCGTTGACGCGCAGGAGCTCGCGCAGCTCGAGCAACTGCTGCAGCACTGGCCGGACGACGCGGACGCGTCCCCATGACATCTATTGAACTTGCGCTGGCGCGGCTCCTGCTGGCCGCGGCGGGCTCGCTGCTGGCTGGCGGCGCGATCTGGGCCGTGGCTGCGCTGTGCCGCAGATGCCTGCCTGCGCTTTCCCAGCAGCGCTCGTTCTGGCTATTGGGACAGCTGGCGGTGGCGGCGGTGTTCGCGGCAATGCTGTTGCCGCCGGCCGAACGCCTGTGGGTGGTGCCCGTAATCGAGATGGGAGAGCGCATGCCGGAGCAGGCCGCTGCGGCGTCCGCCCCGGCGGCGCACCCTGCCGCGGCGGCCGCGACCAAGCCGGCATCCGAATCCCGGCACGCCTGGCTGCGCGATGCCGCTCTCACCTGGCTCGCCCTGTACCTGCTCGGCCTCGGCCATGCGCTCTACCGCTGGCGGTGCGGCCAGCGCGCGCTCGATGCGCTGGCGGCCAGCGGCGGTCCCCTTGCCGAACTGGCCGCGCATGCGGGCCTGGCCGCGCAGGCGCACGCCTCGCTGCCGGCCGTGATCGAAGTCGACGCGCCCATCTCTCCGATGCTGCACGGTGTGTTCAAGCCGCGCCTGCTGCTGCCGCGCCACCTGCGCAGCTTTGATCCCTTGCAGCAGCGGCTGATCGTCGAACACGAACTGGCGCACTGGCGCCGCCACGACCTGCGCTGGAGCGCGGCGGCCCTCGCCTTGCAATGCCTGTTCTGGTTCAATCCCTTCATGCGCCTGCTGCGCGCGCATCTCGGCTGGGCCCAGGAACTGGCCTGCGACCGCGATGTGCTGCGCCAGCGGCCCCAGGGCGAGCGCAAGGCCTATGCGGCGGCGCTGCTTGCGCAGCTGAAGCTGCAACAGTGCCCAACGGACATGGCGCTGGCCTTCGGCACCAGCGCAGGACCGCCGCTGACGATGCGCATCAACCTGATCCGCACACCGATGGCGGCCCAGGGCGCCTGGCCGCGCGCTGCCGCATTCGTCTGCCTGGCGGCGGTGGCAGGCGCCAACATGGCTCTGCAGCCGGCACTCGGCTGGCAGGCCGCCGGCGGACCGGGTACGCCGGCGTGGTCATCAGCCGGGACCGGGGCGCCGCTCGATTGCACGCTCATCATCGATGCCGACAGCGGCGCCGCCATGGTCAGCAAGGGAAGCTGCGACCAGCGCGCCACCCCGGCCTCCACCTTCAAGATCGCCATCAGCCTGATGGGTTTCGACAGCGGCGTGCTGCGCGACGAACACACGCCTTCCCTGCCCTACCAGCAGCGCTATGCCGCCTGGAATCCGTCCTGGCGCCAGGGCACCGATCCGGCGCGCTGGCTGCGCGAATCGGTCGTCTGGTATTCGGACGAAGTCAGGTCGCGCCTGGGCGCGCCGGCCGTGCGCGGCTATGTCGAGGCATTCGGCTACGGCAACCGCGGCCTTTCCGATGTAGCCGGCGCCGCGGATACGGCGGCGCTGTCCGAGCTCAGTCCCACGCTCAAGATTTCGCCGGTCGAACAAACCGTTTTCCTGCGCAAGCTGGTCAAGGGCAGCCTGCCGGTATCCGCCCATGCCCACGCGATGACGGCGCGCCTGCTCAAGGTTCGGCGACTTCCGAACAGCTGGGAGGTCTACGGCAAGACCGGCACGGCCATCACACGGCGGCCGGACGGCGGCGAAGACGCGGTTGGCTGGTTCGTCGGCTGGGCCAGAAAAGACGGCCGCACGCTGGTGTTCGCGCGGCTGCTGGAGCAGCCGGTGCGCAGCGATGGCCACGCCGGCCCTTTGACGCGCGACGCTTTCCTGGACCAACTGGCGCGCAGCACGCTGTAACGCAGCCCCGCTGGGGTCTCTTCACGACGCATCGAGGCGTTTAACATGAAAAAAATATCTGTTTGCTTGTCCGCTATCGTGATTGCAGCCTCCCTGGCGACCGCCAGCGCAGCAGACTGGTACGCGCCGCAGGAACCCTTCGCCGTCTACGGCAATACCTATTACGTCGGCACAGGCGGGATCAGCGCGCTCCTGATTACCTCGCCGGCCGGCCATGTCCTGATTGATGTCGGCGGCCCCAAGTCGCCGGCGCAGATCGTGGACCACATCCGCACCCTGGGATTCAAGGTCGAGGACATCCGCTACATCCTCAACTCGCATGCGCACCACGACCATGGCGGCGGCATTGCGGAGCTTCAGAAGCTGAGCGGCGCCACGGTATTGGCGAGTCCGGCTTCGCTGGACATTCTCGCAAGCGGCTAGGCGGACAAGACCGATCCGCAATTTCCCGGCCTCGAGCCAATGACACCCGTCGCGAAGCTGCGTGCCGTCAATGACGGCGAAGTAGTCCGGCTCGGCCCCATCGCGCTGACCGCGCACTTCACACCCGGGCACACCAAAGGCGGCACAAGCTGGACCTGGCAATCGACGGAAAACGGACGCACCGTTAATATGGTCTACGCCGACAGCCTGTATGCCTTGTCCGGCCAGAAGGTACGCTTCAGCGCCAACCCGGGCTTCCCGAATGCGAAAGCCGCCGTCGAGGAATCCATCGCCACGGTCGCTTCACTCAAGTGCGACATCCTCGTGGCCGCGCACCCGGAACTGGGCGGTTTGTGGGAGCGCAAGGCACAGCAGCCGGCACGCGGCAATGCCGCCTTCATCGATCAGGACGGGTGCCGCAACTACGCGGCCAAGGCCCGCGCCTGGCTGGCGAAAACGCTCCTTGATGACGCGGCGGCTGCGAAAAAAGGCAAGGCGGTCCCGTCCCACCAGCCTTAGCCTTTAGACAGTAAAATCACGGGTTTCCCGCCCGTGATTTATCCATGACTTCCACCTCCACGCTCCCCGCCTCGCCCTCGGCCGTCCGCCTCGAGATCGCCACTTTGTGGAAGCTGTCCTGGCCGATGCTAGTCGGCCAGCTGGCCACCGTCGGCATGGGTGTGGCCGACGTGGCGATGACGGGGCACGTGAGCGCGGAGGAGCTGGCCGCCGTCTCGCTGGGCGCCTCGGTGTGGTCGATCGTGCTGGTGACGGTGATGGGCATCATGATGTCGATCAATACCGTGGTCGCGCACGAAATCGGCGGCGGGCGCTACGACAAGATTCCGCATTCGGTGCGCCAGGCGCTGTGGAAAGGTCTAGGGGTCGGCATGCTCGCCCTGATCGCGACCAACCTGGCCACGCTGTTGTTCGACCATATCGGCATGGACCCGCAAGTCGCCGACCGCGCCGCCCTGTTCCTGCACGTGACCAGCATCGGCATGCCGGCCTTCGCCTGCTACCGCGCCCTGTACGGCTATACGACCAGCATCAACGAGACCAAGCCGATCATGGTGATCGCCATCCTGGGCCTCTTGTTCAATATCGGCAGCAACTGGCTGCTGGTGTTCGGCAACTGGGGTTTCCCGCAGCTGGGCGCGGTCGGCTGCGCAGTCTCTACCAGCGCAGGCATGTGGCTGATGCTCGTCGCCATGCTGGCCTGGGTAAAAGTGTCCCCGGTCTACCGCCAGACCTACCCCTTTACCGGCTGGGAAGGCCCGGACTGGAAGGAAATTCGCGACATGCTGCGCCTGGGCCTGCCGATCGGCGTGACCTATTTTGCCGAGGTCAGCGCCTTCGGCCTGATCAGCCTGCTCGTCGCGCGCTTCGGCGTCATCCAGGTCTCGGCGCACCAGATCGCGCTCAATTTCGCGTCGCTGGTGTTCATGGTGCCGCTCAGCTTCGGGATTGGCCTGCTCACCCGCGTCGGCCAGGCGATGGGCGAAGGCAATCCGCTGCGGGCCCAGTTCGTCTCGCGCGTGGGCGTCGGCATGTCGGTCGCCTTCGGGGTGCTGTCGGCCGCCTTCATCGCCCTCTTCCGCTGGGAAATCGCGCGCGCCTACACCTCCGACCCGGCGGTGCAGGAAGCCTGCGTGCACCTGCTGCTGTTCGCGGCGCTGTTCCAGCTGTCGGATGCGACCCAGGTGGCCACGGCCTCGGCGATCCGCGGCTACCAGGTCACGCGCCCGCCGATGATCATCCAGCTGGTCGCCTTCTGGGGTTTCTCTCTGCCGCTGGGCTATATCCTCGGTATTGCACCGGCCTGGTTCCCCTTCTCGCCCGCCGTGCCGATGGAATCGACCGGCTTCTGGATCGGGCTGGTGCTGGGGCTGACGATTGCCGCCGTGCTGCTGACCTGGTCGATGGAACGGCTGTCGCGCCGGAAAGCCGCCGCTGTAACTGATTAGCACTGTCGTATTCACTGCGTAAGTACTGCTTTTGCAGATGGAGTCTGGTATCGTCTCGTGCGTTGCATAAAGCTAACTTTCAACGAGACAAACAATGCGCCTTCTCCTCTGCCTCCTGGCCGCTCTTGCGGCAGCGCCCGCATCCGCGGAACGCCTGACGCTCGACCGCATCCACGGCGAAACTTCACTCGCCGGTCCCGGCGTGAAAAACGTGCGCGTGTCGCCTGACGGCGAACGCGTCACTTTCCTGCGCGGCCGCACGGACAATCAATTCCAGCAGGATCTGTGGGAATACAACATGAAGGACAAGACCACGCGCCTGCTGGTCGACTCCAAGAAGCTTGTGCCCAACGAAACCCTGTCGCTCGAGGAAAAGGCGCGCCGCGAACGCGCCCGCACCGCCAGCCTGTCCGGCATCATCAACTATACCTGGGCACCGAGCGGCAAGCAGCTGCTGGTGCCGATCGCCGGCGACCTCTACCTGGTCGATGTGGCGCAGCCGGATGCGGCACGCAAGGTGGCATCGGGTAACGTGCTCGATCCAAAGATTTCGCCGAAGGGCCGCTACGTTTCGTTCGTGCGCAACCAGAACCTGGTCGTGATCGACCTGAAGACGGGCGCCGAGCGCCAGCTGACCCAGGACGGCAAGGGTACCGTGCACAACGGTGAAGCCGAATTCGTGGCCCAGGAAGAAATGGACCAGACCACCGGTTACTACTGGGCGCCGGACGATTCCGCCGTCGCGTACAAGCGTTACGACGAAGCACCGGTGCCGGTCGTGCGCCGCTTCGAAATCTTCGCCGACCGCACTGAAGTGATCGACCAGCACTACCCTGCCGCCGGTGATCCGAACGTGCTGGTGGACCTGTTCATCGTGTCGCCGGAAACCGGCGTCTCGCGCAAGATCGACCTCGGCGCCGAGAAGGACATCTACCTGGTGCGCGCCGACTGGAGTGCCGACAGCAAGACCCTGGTCTACCAGCGCCAGACGCGCGACCAGAAGCGCCTCGACCTGATCGCCGTGAACGCCGCGACCCTGGCCCAGCGCACGCTGCTCTCCGAAACCTCGAAGACCTGGGTCAGCATCCACAACGACCTGCACTTCCTGAAGAACCGTTCGGCCTTCATCTGGGCTTCCGAGCGCTCGGGCCGCAACCACCTCTACCTGTACGACCTGAACGGCAAGCTGCTCAACCCGATTTCGAGCGGCGAATGGGGCGTCGACAACGTGCTGGCCGTCGACGAAGCTGCCGGCAAGGTCTATGTGTCGTCGAATAAAGACGCGGTGATCGACAAGCAAACCTATGCGCTGGCCCTGAACGGCAGCACGGCCGGCAAGCCTGCGCGCATCACCGCCGGCGACGGCTGGCACGAGACCAAGTTCGCGAACAACGGCAAGATCTTTGTCGATACCTTCTCGAACCCGACCACCCCGCCGCAAGTGTCGATCCGCCGCGCCGATGGTGCGATGGTGCAATGGCTGGAGCAGAACGAGCTGAACGGCAACCATCCGTTCGCGAAATTCCTGCCGGACCTGCTGCCGACCGAATTCGGCACGATCAAGGCGAAAGATGGCCAGACCCTGCACTACTCGATGATCAAGCCGGCCGGCTTCGACGCGAGCAAGCGCTATCCGGTCTTCCTGTTCACCTACGGCGGGCCGCACTCGCAGCGGGTCACCCGTACCTGGGGCAATTATTTTGACCAGTACATGGCGCAGCAGGGCTTCGTGGTCTTCCGTCTGGACAACCGTGGTTCGAGCCGCCGCGAACGCGCCTTCACCGACGTCATCTATAACAACCTCGGCAAGAACGAAGTCGAAGACCAGGTCACCGGCATCGACTGGCTGGCGCAGCAGAGCTTTGTCGACGCCAAGCGCGTCGGCGTGTTCGGCTGGAGCTATGGCGGCTACATGACGCTGCGCCTGCTGGCTGCGGCTTCGGACAAGATCGCGATGGGCGTGTCGGTGGCGCCGGTGACCGACTGGGCACTGTACGACACCCACTACACCGAGCAGTTCGTGGGCGGCACGCCGAAGTCGGATCCGGCAGCCTATGCCCGCAGCGGCGTGTTCGCGCACCTGGACGGCATGAAGTCGCCGCTGTTGCTGGTGCACGGCATGGCCGACGACAACGTGCTGTTCTCGAACACGACCCGCCTGATCGACGAGCTGGTCAAGCGCAACGTGCAGTTCGAGCTGATGACTTATCCGGGCGCCAAGCACGGCATCTCGGGCCGCAGCAGCCAGCGCCACGTGTTCGGCCTGATCGAGGGCTTCTTCAAGAAGAACCTGGGCGGCACGCAGCCGAAATAAGACCACAGGGTCTGCTTCACGCGAAACCGGAACGCCGCAGGGCGTTCCGGTTTTTTTTGTGGCATTTAGCTCAACAGTTGCCGCGAAGTCTAGATAATTTCTGACAAGTCAACAATAAGTCAACTAAAAATGTCTCGTATACCCCACGGTATACAACTTTTTTTTGTCGATGCATTTGCCATCAAATGCATATTTTTCCTAGGAGAATTGAATTCTGAGCTCATCAATATAGCTTTGCGGAAATAAAATCTATCCGCACGGAATTAATTCCTCGGGGTATTCTTCGTGTTCCTGATCTAGCGACACGTTTTAAAACGAACACGCACCAACCGAGGACACTCCAATGCAAGCCATCCGTACCAGCGCCACCCGCCTTTCGTTCACAGTGACCGCCGTCATCCTGGGCGCCGCAATCGCGGCCCCGGCAGCGGCCGCAACGCTGAGCGTCGGCGCAGGCAAAACCTACGCGACCCCATGCAAGGCTTTCGCCGCTGCCAAGACCGGCGACATCGTCGAGATCCAGGCCGCCACCTATTCCGGCGACGTCTGCGGCATCTACGCCAGCAACCTGACCATCCGCGGCGTCAACGGCCGCCCGAAGATCGATGCCGCCGGCAAGAACGCCATGGGCAAGGCAACCTGGGTCGTCGTCGGCAGCAACATCAGCATCAGCAATGTCGAGATGTACGGTTCGAAAGTTCCTGACCGCAATGGCGCAGCCCTGCGCTTGGAAGGTACCAACTTCACCCTGCGCAACTCCTTCCTGCACGACAATGAGAACGGCATCCTGAGCGGCCAGAACCTGAACAGCACGATCACGCTCGAGAACAACGAGTTCGGCCACAACGGTTATGGCGACGGCTACAGCCACAACGTCTATATCGGCAAGGTCGCCAAGCTCTACTACCGCTACAACTTCTCGCACGACGCCAACGTCGGCCACAACCTCAAGACGCGCGCCGTCTACAACCTGATCACCTACAGCCGCTTCTCGAGCCTGCGTTCGGGCGAGACCGGCAGCACCGCCGCCGGCAAGCCAAGCTACGAGATCAATGTGCCGAATGCCGGCACCACCTATATCGTCGGCAACGTGATCATGCAGCCGTCCTCGCACAACAACCCGAACATGATCGCGTACGGCGAAGAAGGCGCGACCAACGGCAAGCAAGACCTCTACGTGGTCAACAACACCTTCCTGAACGAAGACGCATCGCGTGGCTACTTCGTGATGGTGGGCAAGGGTGTCACGACGCCGGTCAAGCTGATCAACAACCTGTTCAGCGGCACCGGCACCCAGAGCACTCAGGTTGCCGCCGTCAAGAAGACCAACTACCACTCGCTGGCGCCGAGCTTCGTGAACCGCGCGGCCTATGACCTGCGTCCGCTGGCCAACGTGCAGATCACCAATGCCGGCTCGGTTCCTGGCTACGCGGCCGATGGCCTGAATCTGAAGGCGGTGAACAGCTACAAGCACACTGCGCTGGCAACCCCGCGTTCGACCATCGGCGCGATCGATATCGGCGCCTACGAAGTCCAGTAAGCACCGCCCGCCAGTGCGCGGCTGAAAAACAAAGGCCCCCGGCGTCGTGACGCCGGGGGCCTTTGTCATTCGCTCACCGCACAGGGCGGTGCGAGAATCAGCGGGTTGCGTCGTTCAGCTTTTCCTTGGCGTCGCCAAACTTTTCCTGGGTCTTGCCTTCGACCTGGTTCTTCAGGCCCTTGGCTTCCTGCTCGGTGCTACCGACCAGCTTGCCGGTTTCTTCCTGAATCTTGCCGCCGATGTCTTGCAGTTTGCCTTCGACTTGGTCTTTGTTCATGATGATCTCCTGGTGTAATAAGGCGCTGTCGGATGACAGCGCGATGGGTTCAGATTACGCCCGAGGCCGAGCGCGTTCCGTGCGTGCGTTCACATAACTCGGGAATATCTTGAATCCGCCCTGGAGCTCATCCATGCGCCGGTTCGGCTTTACAAATGCTAATGTTTCATTATTCTTTTGCTAATGAAAGCCGATCATGCGTGAACCTGCCCATCTCCCCGTCCCGCCTGCCGAAAAACCGGACGACGCCCCGGAACCGCAGCGCAAGCTGGCCAAGCGCACCGCCCTGGTCGACGGCATCAGCGTGCTGTTCATCCTGGGCCTGGCAGCCATCTGGTTCGCGTCCGACGCCCTGCTGCTGGTGTTTGCCTGCATCCTGTGCGCGGTATTGCTGTATGAACTCTCAAGCAAGCTGTCCGACCGTATCAAAATCAAACGCGAGTTTGCGCTGGCGCTGGTGGTGCTGCTGCTGTTTGCCACCATTGGCCTTGGCGGCTGGGCCATGGCGCCCCAAATTTCCGAACAGTCGGCCAAGCTCGCCGAAACGGTGCCGAAATCGCTGGCGCAGCTGCAAGGCGTCGTCAACGAGTACCCTCTGCTGAAAAAGGCGCTGGCGGGCCTGCCGCCGCCCGAGCAGATCGTCAAGCAGATGTCGCAGCTGATCCCGAATGCGGGGCTGTTCTTCGGCGGGGTGCTGGGCGCGATCGGCAACGTCGTCATCATCCTGTTCGTCGGCATTTATTTCGCCGCCTCGCCGCACTTGTATACGAGCGGCCTGATCAAGCTGGTCCCGCAATCGAAGCGCCCGCGCGCGCGCCAGGTGCTGCACAAGATCGGCCATACGCTCTCGAGCTGGCTGCTCGGCAAATCGGTATCGATGCTGATCGTCGGCACCGTCACCTCGATCGGCCTGTCCCTGCTCGGCGTGCCGCTGGCGCTGATCCTCGGCATCATTGCCGGCCTGCTCGACTTCGTCCCCTATCTGGGCCCGATCATGGCCGGCGTGCCGGCGGTGCTGATCGCGTTTTCGATCAGCCCGGACCTGGCGCTGTACACAGTGCTGCTGTTCGTGGGGGTGCAGCTGGTCGAAGGCTATGTCCTGCAGCCGCTGATCGAATCGCGCGCGGTCGACCTGCCGCCGGCGCTGACCATCGTCATGCAGCTCGTATTCGGCGCCCTGTTCGGGTTCGCGGGGGTGGCCCTGGCCACGCCGCTGGCCGCGGGCTTGAAGGTGCTGGTGCAGATGCTGTATGTGGAGGATGTGCTGGGGGACAAGGTCGAGGAGGAGAAGGCGTAAGCAGCAACAAAAAAGCCGCGACAGGGTCGCGGCTTGGTTGCTAATGCGGTGGAGAAATCAGCGGTTCCCTTTTTTGACCACATCCTTCAGGTCGCCCACTTTTTCCTGCACCTTGCCTTCGGCCTGGTTCGACAGCCCTTCGGACTGCTGCTGGCGACTGCCGACAGCTTCGCCGACCTTTTCCTGGATCTTGCCGCCGATGTTCTTGGCCTTACCCTTGATTTGGTCCTCGTTCATGATGAGTCCTCTTCAAATGAAAAACGAAGCTTCACCTTAGGCCCGATGAAACTTCGTTTCTGTTCGCTGGCTAACATTTCCTACATGATGGGCCGGCGCCACACACTCGCCAGCCAGGGTTGCTGCTCGCGCGGCAAACCCGGTGGGCGGTAGTAATGGTGCAGCGGCACGAACCCCGCGCCGACCACATGGCGTTCCCAGGTCGGGTAATCGTAGTAGCTGCCATAGCGCGGCCCATTCCAGCCCTCCTCGTTGTGCCCGCGCGGATTCGAGCTGAACAGCACGCCACCCGGTTTCAGCGTGGCATACAGGGCGGCCAGCACCCCGTCCAGGGCGGCGCTCGGCACATGGAAGAGCGAAGCGTTTGCGAAAACGCCGTCGAAGTAGCCGGGCGGCAAGTCGAGGTGCAGGAAATCCTGGTGCCAGACTTCGCAGCCGCTGTATTCGCGCGCCATGGCGGCGAACTCCGCCGCGCCATCCAGCCCGATGGCGCGGTGCCCGAGCGCGCTGAAGGTTTTCAGGTCGCGCCCTGGGCCGCAGCCAAGGTCGAGCAGCGTGTACGGCGCCGGCGCTTCGATGGCGCCCAGCAGGGCCGCGATGTTCTGGCTGACATCGTGGTCGATGGTGCCGGCAAAGAACCCTTGCGCATTGCGGTCGTAATGCGCAAGGGTCAGCCGGGAGATCTGGTCGAGATCGTCGGTCATCGCATTACCAGATCTTCACCCGGTCCTGCGGCGCCAGGTAGAGCGACTGCCCCGGCTTGACGTCGAAGGCCTTGTACCAGGCGTCCAGGTTGCGCACGATATAGGTGCGGTACTGGGATGGCGCATGGCCGTCGGTCATCACGGCGCGGCGCAGCGAGGCTTCGCGCGCCTTGCTGCGCCAGGCCTGGGCGTAGCCGGTGAAGAACTGGCGGTCCGCCTCGACGGTCTTGCCCGAGGGCGTGGTCTTGAACGCGTCGTAGGCCGCTTCCAGGCCCGCCAGGTCGGCCAGGTTTTCGCTCAGCGTCAGCTGGCCGTTCACCGCCAGGTCCGGGAAGGGTTTATAGGCGCCGTACTGCTCGACCAGCTTGTTCGAGGCAGTCTTAAAGTGCGCCAGGTCTTCCTTGGTCCACCAGTCGCGCAGGCGTCCCTGGGCATCGAACTGGGCGCCCTGGTCGTCGAAGCTGTGGCTGATTTCATGGCCGATGACCGAGCCGATCGCGCCGTAATTGGCGGCATCGGACCCTTTCGGATCGAAGAACGGCGGCTGCAGGATGGCGGCCGGGAAGTTCATCGCGTTTTGCAGCGGCAGGTTCACGGCATTGACCAGCTGCGGCGGCATGGCCCATTCGGTACGGTCGGGTTTGCGGCCCAGCTTGGCGAGCTCCTGCTGGTAGTGGTATTCCTCGGCGCGCACGGCGTTCCCGAAGGCGTCGCCGGCGACGATCTTGAGGCCGTCGTAGGACTTCCAGCGCTCCGGATAACCGATGCCGACATACATCGACGTGACCTTGGCCTTGGCCTGGGCGCGGGTGGCCGGCGCCATCCACTCGAGCTTGTCGATGCGGCGGCTGAAGGCATCGATGATGTTGGCGACCATGGCCTGCACCCGCGCCTTGTTCTCGGCCGGGAAGTACTTGGCGACATAGATCTTGCCGACGGCTTCGTCCATCGCGCCATTGGTGGCGCCCAGGGCGCGCTTCCAGCGTGCCGACTGCTGCGGCGTACCGCTGAGCGTCTTGCCGTTGAACTCGAAACGCTGGTCGTTGAAAGCTTTCGGCAACAGGCTGGCGTACTGGTTCAGCTTGTGGAAAGCCATGTAGTCGCGCCAGGTGGCGACGTCGGCGTCAGCCAGCAGCTTGGCCGCGCCGACGATGGCGCTCGGGTGGTAGACCTGGAAGCGGTCCTGCTTGCCCAGGCCCGCGGCCTTGAAGAAGGCGGCCCAGTCGATGCCCGGCGCCTTGGCGGCGAAGTCTTTCAGGCTCCACACATTGTTCGACTTCTGGATGTTCGCCGAATCTTCGCGCGTGGCATGGGTCTGCGCCAGCGCCAGCTCGAGTTCGAAGACGCGCGCGGCGCGTTCGTCGGTCTTGTCCATGCCGGCAAGCTTGAGCATCGCGCCAATGTGCTGCTGGTACTTGGTACGCAGCTCGGCCATGCGGGCATTGTTTTCCAAGTAGTAGGCGCGGTCAGGCAGGCCCAGGCCGCCCTGCAGCAGGTAAGGCAGGTTGCGCGACGGCTCGGTCAGGCCCTGGGCGACCCAGAGGCCGAACAGATTTTCGGTAAAGAAATTGGTGGCGTTCAGCGGGTCGACGTCGGCGCGGATCGAGCCGCCCAGCGCGCGTACCAGCGCGGCCTTGTCCTTGATGCCGGCGATCGATTTGAGCATCGGCTGGACCGGCGCCAGGCCGCGTTTCTCGATACCGGCTTCGTCCATGTAGGCCGCATAGAAATCGGCCACCTTGCGCGCTTCGCCGCTGGTGTTCTTGTTCGCGCCGAGCTCCTCGATCATCTTCACGATACGGGTATTCGTCTCTTCGGCCAGCGCGCCCATCGCGCTCCAGGAACCGCGGTCGGCCGGGATCTCGGTTTTCGCGAGCCACTCGCCGTTGGCGTAGGTGAAGAAATCGTCGCCCGGCAGCACGGTCATGTTGGTGCTGCGGGTGGCGGCGGCCTTGTCGGCGGGCGCGGCCTGGTTGGCTTGGGCCAGGGCGACGCCGGGGGCGGCGAGCGTGCTGCCGCACAGGGCGAGAACGGCGGCGGTGCGAATGAGTGTCCAGCGAGTCTTCATGCTTTTCCTTTGAATGAACGATAGTTACTGTTGCGCTGCCTGCAATGCGGCACGGACTTGCGGCAGCAGGCGCGCCTTTTGCGCCGCGCGCACGCGAATGCCATTTCCCACCCGACGAGCTTCGACCAGCGCGTCCGGGCCGAAGTTCTGGCCTACATAGCCTTCCATCATATCCGCATGACGCGTGTCAGAGGACCCGGCGACGACCGAAGCGAGCGCGCGGTTGCGGCCCACGGCATCGGTACTCTTGAGC
The DNA here is from genome assembly GCF_059134155.1 of Massilia sp. FBCC-B171. NCBI lineage: Bacteria > Pseudomonadati > Pseudomonadota > Betaproteobacteria > Burkholderiales > Oxalobacteraceae > Massilia > Massilia sp. FBCC-B171. Next base: position 3,950,644 of record NZ_CP101443.1, read on the forward strand.
AGGACCTCGCGATTGGCGACGGCGAACTGCCAGGCCTGGTCCGGATGTTCGCGCCCGACGCTGGCCACGATCACGCTGGCGAGGTTGGCCGGCACCTGCGGCGAGATGGCCATGCGCAGCGTATTTTCCGCCAGCGCCGGATCCTGCACCAGCGTCAATGCGCCGCCAAAACGGTTGCGCTCCTCGTCGGTGCTGGCCGCGGCCACCTGCTTGCCCAGGGCCGCATAGGTGGCCCCATCGGCATAGCGGCCCACGGTATTGACCACGAAGTCGAGCATCTCGGGGCTGACCGAGGCCGGGTCGGCCTGGTAGCGGACAAACCGCTGGCGTGCTTCCTGGATCGCCCGTTCGTCGCCGGCACGCGCCAGGGCTCCTGCCAGCAGTGCGCGCAACTGGCGCTCTTCGGCCGACTCGCCCGCCTTCGGCTCCCAGCCCAGTTTCGCGAAGCGCGGCTGGATGAAGTTGATGAGGAAGCGCCGGATCAGCGCCTGCTCGGGTTCGCCGCGTGCGAGACGCTCGAGCGTACCCAGGTTCGACAGGATCGACTCCCAGACCGCCAGGCGCGGCTCGTCGCCGTACTTGGCCACCAGCGCGACATAGCCACCCAACTGCATGCGCCCGTTCGAGACCAGGCTCCAGGCGTCGAGCAGCAGTTTCAGGCGGGTCGCGTCCGGCAGGCGCGCGGCGTCGATGGCCAGGGCGTCGAAACTGGCGCGATCGTACTGGATGCGGAAGAAGCCGACGCTGTGCGGATCGACCACCAGGGTGCCGTCGCAGCTGCCCTGGGTCAGCGTCGTGCTGCGCCCCGACAGCAGCGTGTACCAGGCTTTGCCGTTGACGGTGCCCACCTGCAGGGGCACGCTCCAGAGCCGGTTTTCCTGCGCCGGTTCGTCGAGCCGGTACTGTTCCTGCGACAGCGTCACCTGGCGCTTGCCGTCCACGCAAGCCTGGCTGACCGAGATCAAAGGGTAGCCAGGCTGCGTGGTCCAGTCGGCGGCAAGTTTACTCACCGGCTTGCCGGAGGCTTTCTCGATCGCCGACCACAGGTCGGCCGTGGTCGTGTTCGAATACTGGTGCTTGGCCATATAGGCACGGATGCCTTTGCGGAACTGATCCTCGCCCACATAGGCTTCCAGCATGCGCAGGAAGCCCTGCCCTTTGACATAGGTGATCGAATCGAAGGCGCCGGCGGCCTGCTCTTCATTGTCGATACGGGTCTGGATCGGATGCGTGGTCTTGCGCGCGTCGAGATTCAGGACGCCTTCGCGCTCGGCGATGCCGTCCAGGTGCGGACGCCATTCCGGATGGAAGTGCTCGGTGGCCTTGGCCGCCATCCATGAGGCAAAACCTTCGTTCAGCCAGAGGTTGTCCCACCAGGCCATCGTGACCAGGTTGCCGAACCACTGGTGCGCCACTTCATGGGCGTTGACCTCGAAAGTGAGTTTCTTGGTGTCTTCCGTGCTCTTTTTCGGGTCGTACAAGAGCGTCGACTCGTTATAGACGATGCCGCCCCAGTTTTCCATCGCACCATTGAAACCACCGGGAATCGCGATCTGGTCGAGCTTGGCCAGCGGATAGGGCACGCCGAAGTAATTGTTGTAGTAGCGCAGCAGGTCCTTGGTGGCCTGCAGCGGGAAGGCGGTCGAGCCGAGCTTGCCGGCGGTGGTGACGATGCCGATCTCGACGCCATCCTGGCGCGCCGATACGCGCTCCATTTCGCCCGCCACCAGCACCACCAGGTAGCTCGGCATTTTCGGCGTCGGCGCGAACGAGATGCGCTGCAGGCCGCCGGCGAGCTTTTCCTGCTTCTCGACCGGGGTGTTCGAATAAGCCTTGAAGCTGGCCGGCACGTCGACCGTCAGCTTGAAGCGGGCGCGGAAGGCCGGCTCGTCCCAGGTCGGCAGCATGCGCCGGGCGTCGGACGGCTCCATCGTGGTGGCGACCAGTTTCTTCTCGACGCCGCCCGCCTTGTAGCCCACCTGGAACAGGCCGCGTCCTTCGCGGTTGATCTGGCCGCGGAATGTCAGCGACAGCGAATAGCGGCCCCGCGCCAATGGCGCGCCCAGCTCGAAGGCCAGGGTTTCCTGTTTTTCGTCGAGGACGGGCGTCAAAGCGCGTTCGGCCATGCCGCGCCCGGACAAGGCGGCGCGGTCGATGGCGAGGTTGGCGGCGTTCAGGACGATGCGCCGGGTCGGACGCAGCACCTCGATCTCGACGCGCTGCTCGCCGCGGAAGGTGTCGGCGGCGATGTCGGGGACCAGGTGGGCGTCGTAGAGCAGCGGAATCACGTCCTTGGGCAGCTTGCCCGGCGTGTCGGCGAACGAGAACGGCGCTTCGGCCTGCGCAGGGGCGGCCAGCGCCAGGGTCAGTGTCAGGGCAAGGCCGGCGGCGCGTGGGTGTCTCATGGTTTCCTCTCTTGTTCTTTTAATATTGATACGGTGCCGCGCCTGGCGCAGCGACCCAGCACGCACTCTAAGGGAAGCGGCAAGCCGGCGGCCCCGGAATGCGACAGACGGCAAAAAGGAGCGCTGGACTGCAAAAACCGGCGCCTGCGGCGTTGCCGAAGCGATGAGAAAAATTTTGAATTATTTTTACGAGCCGCCCTAAAGTTCCGGCGAACTCTGCCGTAAAAAGAGGACAACCGGTAATCCGGCCGAAAAAAATTGTCGCGGTGCTCACATGACCTCCAACGAAGTCCTCACGATGTACGAAAATATTGCTGGTCTGACGGGTCAGATGGCCTCGGCCGCGCAATCGGGTGACTGGAATGGTTTCGACAGCCTGAAGGCGCAATGCGCCGTGCAGGCAAGCGCGACGGCAACCGGCGTGCCGGCCCTGGAAGGCAGCAAGCGCCAGCGCAAGATCGACCTGCTGAAACAGATCATGGCCAACGACCGCGCGGTGCGCGACGTGACCGAGCCTTGGATGGGCCAGCTTGACCGCGTGATGCGCGCGCACTGAGCCGCCTCCCCTCTTTTGCAAGAAAGCGCCTGCGGGCGCTTTTTTTATTGCTCGCGCAAAAGCGTCGCGCAAACAAAAAGGCGCCCGAAGGCGCCCTGGTGCTACGGAGAAGACCCCGTATGAATTCGGAGAGCAACACCAGGTAATCCCGATGTCGCCTCTTTTGCCGGTTGCATCCGGCGTCCGCTGCCGCTGTTGGCAGATGACCGCTTCCGAAGACAGGCGTCTCGCGACGTACATCCGGTACCCGCGCCACGCTATCGGTGGTGGCTGCGCCGGACTCTGTTCCGTTTTGTGGTTTTGACAACCAACGGATTGAGTATAGCGCAAATTTTACTGTTGTGTAGACCATTCGTGCGCGCCCTGAAATGCGGTCTGAAACGGAGGGACGTAGGGTGGGCGGGTTCCCCGCCCACGCGTTCAGCCGACCACGAATCATCCCGGGTATAAGACTTTCGCGGATGAGCCGCCGTCGCTTGAACGCGTGGGCGGGGGACCCGCCCACCCTACGGTCAAGCTCAGGCGCAGACTTTACTCAGCCTGTTCCGCCACCGGCTCGACTGCCGCCGGCGCCGCTCCCTTGGCGCGTCCCGGCATCAGGCGCGCTTTTACCGCCGCCATGAACTTCGGCTTGGGCTCGCCCTCTTCCGCCTCCGGTTCCCCCTTGGGCGGCTTGGCCGGCTTGTGCTCCGGCGGGATCTTGTCGAAGCGCGAACGCTTGCGGCGGCGCAGCAGCGCCAGCACCAATCCGGCGATGGCGCACACGGCTGCCACACCGGCGCCGATCAGGAGCCAGGGCGTTTCCGATGCCGGCGCGAGCGGCTCCACTTTCTTCGGCTTGCGGTGGATGCGCGGTGCGCCCTTGGGTGCGTCGGTCGCTGCCGGACCAGGCGCGGCGGGAGCGGCCGCGGCGGGTGCAGCGGGAGCGGCAACAGGCGCAGCGCCCTGCAGCAGCTTCACTTTTTGCTCGAGCTTGCCGAGTTGCTGGTGCAGCGATGCATTCTTTTCGCCCAGCGCGACGCAGGCGTTCAGGTGTTCGCTGGCCGGCTGCGGGGCGCAGCTCGGAGCCTCGGCCGGCGGCGGCGTGGGGACCGGAACCGCGGCCGGCGCTTTCTTCGGCACCGGCTTCGGCGCGGGTTTCGCCACTGCCTTGCGCACGGGCGCGGGCGCTGGACGCTTGCTCTCTTCCACGTATTCTTCGCCGGCATGCAGGGCGGCGGCCGGGCGCGGCACCGGAACGGGCTTCTTGACCGGCACCACGGGCTGCGGCGCCGCCGCTTTGACAGGCGCGGGCAGCGGCGCAGCCAGCACCGGCGCCGGCACCGGCACCGGGGCAGGCGGCGCGGGATTCGGATCCGGCGTCAGCCACAAAGTCACCAGGCGCACGCTGCGCTGGCCGCCGTCCGTCAGTTCTAGATAGACGTGCAACATGCGGCGCTCGACCGGCTTGAGCGAGGTCAGATGCAGGAACTGGCGGCCCTCGCGCCTTATCACAGTCATGTTCAGGCTGGAGAGTACCGGCGGCATGGCGATGTTCGCGCCCCGGTACACGTCCGGGTGGGCGAGGCGCACGGCAACTTTGGTGGCGGGGTCCTCGACCAGGGTCAGCTCGACGTCCGCCACGAGCGCCTGCCCGATATGCGAGCGCACCTGGGCCTCGCCCAGTTCGGCGGCCTGGCCGGCAGCCGTTGCAGAGGCAAGGAGGAGTGCTGAAAGTATCTGGGAGGGGCGCATCGCCATAGTCGGGAAGAATTTGTAGCCTAAGCGTAATTAACGGGTGTTCGGATACACTCTTTAGCTCCAGCATCGAAATAAATAACAGGACACCGTCATGGAAAACCGGATAGAAAAAGACAGTTTCGGCCCGATCGAGGTCCCGGCCGACCGCCTCTGGGGCGCCCAGACCCAGCGCTCGCTGCACCATTTCCACATTTCGACCGAACGCATGGCGCCGGAACTGGTTGCAGCGCTGGCCCAGGTCAAGCGCGCCGCGGCAGCGGTGAACCGTTCGCTGGGCAAACTGGCGCGCGACAAGGCCGACGCCATCATCGCCGCCGCCGACGAAGTGCTCGACGGGCGCTATCCGGACGAATTCCCGCTGGCCGTCTGGCAGACCGGTTCCGGCACGCAAAGCAACATGAACATGAACGAAGTGCTGGCCAACCGCGCCTCCGAGCTGATCGGCGGCGAACGGGGCGAGGCGCGCCTGCTGCACCCGAACGACCACGTCAACATGGGCCAGTCCTCGAACGACATCTTCCCCACCGCCATGCACGTGGCGGCGGCGCTGGCGGTGTCGAAGGACGTGCTGCCCTCGCTGGCACGCCTGCGCGCCACCCTGCTGGTCAAGTCGCGCGACTTCGACGACATCGTCAAGATCGGCCGCACCCACCTGCAGGACGCCACACCCTTGACCCTGGGCCAGGAGTTCTCGGGCTATGTCGCCCAGCTCGAATTTTGCGAAGGCGCGATCCGCGCGTCGCTGCCGGGCCTGCTAGCGCTGGCCGCCGGCGGCACGGCGGTCGGCACCGGTCTGAACGCCCACCCCGAATTCGCCCCGCGCATCGCCGCCGAACTCGGTTCGCGCACGGGCCTGGCCTTCAAGACGGCGCCGAACAAGTTCGCGGCGCTGGCCGGGCACGAAGCGCTGGTGTCGAGCCATGGCGCCTTCAAGACGCTGGCCGCTGCACTGATGAAAATCGCCAACGACGTGCGCTGGATGGCTTCGGGCCCGCGCTCGGGACTGGGCGAAATCACGATTCCCGAAAACGAGCCGGGCAGCTCGATCATGCCGGGCAAGGTCAATCCGACCCAGTGCGAAGCGCTCACCATGCTGTGCTGCCAGGTGTTCGGCAACGACGTCGCGCTGACGGTGGGCGCCTCGCAGGGCAACTTCGAGCTGAACGTGTTCAAGCCTATGATCGCCCACAATTTCCTGCAAAGCGCGCGCCTGCTGGCCGACGGCATGCGCTCCTTCGAAGAGCACTGCGCGCGCGGCATCGAACCGAACCGCGAGCGCATCGGCGAACTGATGGAGCGCTCGCTGATGCTGGTGACCGCACTGGCCCCGCACATCGGGTATGATGCCGCCGCGCAGATCGCCAAGCATGCGCAGCACAAAGGCATCACGCTGCGCGAGGCGGCCCGCGAATCGGGCCATGTCAGCGAGGAACAGTTCGATCAGTGGATCGTTCCGATGGACATGACGCGTCCGGATCCGGAATAACGCAGCGCCAGGTTGGCGCGCCGCGCCGCGATGACCGGCGCGCCTGCGCACATCTTTCTGGCGAGCCCAACCGTGCGCCCACTATTTAATCACTCCGAGTATATTATGCAAAACACAACTTTCGAACTGACATCCGAGTTCGTCGAACTCAACCAGCTGCTGAAACTGGTCGGCCTGTGCGATAGCGGCGGCGCCGGCAAGAACATCGTGGCCAGTGGCGTGGTGTCGGTCGATGGCAAGAAAGAGCTGCGCAAGACCGCAAAGATTCGCACCGGCCAGACTGTGAAAGTGGGCGACGTGCGGATCTCGGTGCAGTAGGAGGGACTACCGGCCTCGACCGCGCACGTTTGCGCGCAGACAAACGCGACGGGTAGTCCTTGTTTATATTTTAAGGCGTAATCAACCGGCCTGAAGGTGAACGCAATGGAAACCCCGGAAGTGAACTCGCAAACGCAGGAACGGCTGATCGGCGACCTGCGCCTTGTCATCGAAAACGCGCAAGAGCTGCTGAAGAACACCGATCAGTACACTAGCGTCCTCTACCAGAACGCGCGTGCCAAGCTGGCCATGGCCCTGAACGCCGCCAACGAAGAACTAGAACGCTTCGAAGACGCGCAACTGGGCCGCATGATGGAAGCGACCCGCCAGGCCGTCGAGGCTTGCGCCGGTTTGTCCGGCGAAGAGCGGGTCCTGCGCGCTTTCCATTGAGCTCGGCGCGGCGCCGCTGCGGCGCCGCGATCCATCTTTCGGCGCCTGCATTGGCGTCTTGAACTGCCCTGCCCGCTTTGCCGATCCCCGCGCTGTCTCCGTCGATTAATCCGTAAGACCGCCGAATACGCCATACCGCAGCCACTGCTGCAAGCGCGCGGCCACATCGAATTCCTCATCTGCCTCGAAGGCGGCGTCGAGCGCGTCGCCGAAACACGCGCCCTCTTCCAGGCGCCGCAGCGCAAGCCAGGCAGCGCGGTCGAGCGGCAGCACCTGCGCCCGCCAGCCGGAGCGCACGACCAGGCCGAAGCACGGCGTCGCCATCTCCTCCGGAAACGCCGGCCCGCCCTCCTGATGCGCCAGCCACAGCGCCACCGTGGCCCAGGGACTTTCGTACAGCGCACAGGCCGCGTGCAAACTGAACCCGTGCGCCTCGAGTTGCGCCGGCGCGAGCGGTGCAAGCTCGGCGGCAGTGAGGACAGGCGCGTCGGAAGCATAGTGCGCACCATGCAGCAGCCACTCGAGCCGCGCCATGTCGGCCATGTAAGGGTAATCGGCCAGCGGCGCAAAGCCGGCAATGAATTCAGCCAGCGCGGCGCCGAAGCGGTTCAGGTCGGCATCGCTTGACGGGTGCGCCTTGCCATAGGCGCGGGCCAGGGCCGCGAAGAATTCCTCGCCCACCAGCGCCTGGACCGCCGGATAGGCATTGGCCAGCGCCCGCTTCCAGTTGCCGCCCAGGTTGCCGCGGTAAATCGCCAGGCGGCGTGCGAGCTTGCCGGCGTCCTCGCCCCCGGCCAGTACCCCGGCCAGCGCCGGCTCGTGCGCGCTGTCGAACAGGGCGGCGCCGAACGCAGCCTGCACGGCTTCATGCGCGGCCGGTGTCACCCGGTCTGGAGCGGCAGGCAAAATGAAAACGGCCTGCTGCGCCGGCGCGGATGCGGCAATGATCGCCTGCGCCTGGCTCGCTTGCGCGAGCAACACCGACAGCGCGGGAATTTCGCTATCCCACTCGACCAGCGTCGGCACGCGCCCGAAACGTTCGAGCGCGGCCCGGTACAGCGCCCAGACCGGCTCGGCGATTTGCGCGCCATGGTGGTCGATCACGACATCGCCCAGGTCCAGGTGGCCGCCGAGGTGGATTTCTCCCACGGCGCCGCGCGGCAAGGCCGCGATGGCCGCCAGCGCATCTTCGCCGTGGTTGCGTTGGTTGACGTAGAGGTTGTTCACGTCGAGCAGGATGGCGCAGCCGCTGCGCCTAGCCAACGCGGCCAGGAACTCGGCTTCACTCATGGCGTCCGCCCGAAAGCGCACGTAGGTGGAGACGTTTTCGACCAGCAGCCGGCGTTTTAATGCGTCCTGCACGCGGCCGACGCGTTCGGCCAGCAGGTCGAGGGCGGCCTCGTCCAGCACCAGCGGCAGCAGGTCGTTCAGCTGGCGGTCGCCTATCGCGCCCCAGCACAGGTGCTCGGAGATGAGAAAGGGTTCGACCTGTTCGGCCAGCAGGCGCAAGCGTTCGAGGTGATCCAGGGAAAATCCCCGGGCCGAACCCAAGCCGAGGCCGACGCCGTGCAGGCTGACGGGATAGTCGCGGCGCAATGTGCGCAGCACCTCCCAGTCGCGCCCGGAGCGCGACAGGACGTTTTCGCTATGGACTTCGAGCCACCCGATGCGCGGGCGATCGTCGAGGAAGGCGCGGTAATGCGGGGCGCGCAGCCCGACGCCGACCAGGCCGGGGTCAGCCGGCGTGTGCACGGCTCAGCGTGCCGGCGGCGGTGGCGGCGACGCCGGTGGCTGGGTGGACGGCGCGCTCAGCTTGCCGCCCGCCTTTTCGCAACTGCCCTTCGGCACCGATTTCCATTCGGCCGGATCGTTGTCGACCTGGGCCATGCCGGCACAACCGTGGGTGGCGGTGCCGCAATCGTTCTGGCCGACCTTGGCCACGCCATAGCAGCGTTCATGGTCGGGTTTGCTGCCGTGCGTGGGGGCGTCCTGGGCGGCGCTGGCGGCGCAGATGCCCGCGAGGGCGGCGGCGATGGCGGCTTGGCGTTTGTTCATGGAAGGTGTCCTGTCGAGGGAAAGGGTCAGCCCGGCAGGATAACGCGGCCGCCGCGAGACGGCAACCGCATGGCGCAGTATCAGGCCGTGGTGTTGATCTTGTTGCCGAGGTGGGGCGGCAGGTTCTGCGGCGGCTGGATGCCCTCGAGGATCTGGGTCATATTCGTCTTCTGCATGTCCTGCTGCTTTTTCAGCATGGTCACCGCGACTTCTTCATTGCGCCCGGTCTCGGCGATGGTGGTGGACAACTTGGCGATGCTGGTGACGTCCATGACGGTCTCCTGTTGAGGGTTATCCTCTGTTATCGGCTTGTTCTGCGGAAACTTTAGCCCTGATTACCAACCATTCACTGAGCCACTGCAAGACGGCGTCCGGCGTGTTCAGGTCGATCCAGGCCGGCCCCGCGCCGCCGGGCGCCGGCCCGTCGGAGGCCACGGCCACGACCAGCGGGTCGTCCGGAAACAGGGGCGGACGGCCGAGCGCGGGCCGGTAGACCTCGAGCTTGGGCAGCGGCTCCCATTTATAGCCTTCGACCAGGGTCAGGTCGGCAGGCGCCAGGCGCGCCAGCTGCTCGGCCAGGGGCGGCTCCCCTTCCCCGCGCAGCTCGCGCAGGATGGCGTAGCGGTAGGGCGAAGCGATCATCACCTCGGCCGCGCCGGCCATGCGCAGGCGCGCGCTGTCCTTGTGCGGCGGTTCGAGTTCGATGTCGTGGTGGCTGTGCTTGACGACGTTTACGCGCAGCCCGCGTGCCGCCAGCTTCGAGACGAGGAATTCGAGCAGCGTCGTCTTGCCGCTGCCCGACCAGCCGACCACGGCCAACACTACCGGCGCGGGATGCCGGGCCACCGGATCAGTAACCGACACGGTAGCGGGTGCCCCGGTAATTCATGACGGCGTATTTCGGCATCAGGCGCTCCAGCACCAGGCCGGGCGCCACTTCCTCGCCTTCGCGGCGCAGCGTCTTGTCGATCAGGAGCAACCGGTCCGCCGGATTGGGCGAATAGATGTAGCCGCCGACCGCCACTCGCGGTACCTCACGCTGTATCGCCTCGGGCAATTGCTGCAGCGTGCGCAGGTTTTCTTCAGGAACCGGATCCGGCGCGCGGGCGGGCGCGGCAGGCGCCGGCGCAGGTGCGGGCAGGTAGACGGGCTCGGGAACGGGGTCGCGCACGGCGGCCGGGCGTGGCGCCGGGGGAGTCGGAACGGCACGCGTTGCAGGCTTGGGCGCGGCACGCTGGGGAGCAGCCGCGGGCGGCTCGGTTGGGGCAGCATCGCGCGCGGGCGCCGCGTCGGCTGCCGGCAGTGCCGGCGCGGCAGGCGCCACGACCAGCGGTGCAGCGGGCGTCGCCGCCTGCGCCAGCACCGCCGCCTCCCCCTGCGGCGCTTTCGACCGCAAGACGAGTCCTGCCGCCAGGCCGGCCAGCGCCAGGCCCACGCCCAGGCCGATCAGCAGCGGCTTGCGGTTCGGGGCGCGGGCGGCCGCCGGGAGGTGGCCAGGTGCCGGCGCATGGATATCCGGCGCATTGCCCAGCTGGCGTTCGGCTTGCGCCTTCTTGAGTGCTTCGAGAATGTACGACATTTAGTGTCCCGTCCCGGTGGCGGCGAGCAAACGCGGCTCGGCGACCCCGGTCAGCTGGTTGAGGCGCATGTAGGTGCGCGGTCCGGCCACGCCGTCCGCCTTCAGGTTCTGCTTGGCCTGGAAGCTGCGCAGCAATTCCTGGGTGCGCGCATTGAAGGGCTGCTGGGCCGGCGGCGCGGCCGCCTTGCCGAGCTGGGCCAGGCGCGCGGCCAGCCAGTCGACGTCGGCGCCCTGGTCGCCTGGCGCCAGCTGGTCGCGGAAGGCGCGCGGCATTTTCCAGAAGGTCGTGTATTCGCCCGTGAAACGCGGCACCAGGGCGGCGAGCTCGACCCGCTCGCGCTTGCCGCCGGCGAGCAGGGTCACGCTGCGCTCGTCCATGCTGCTCAGCACCGCATAGCTGGTGCTGCGCCCGTCGCGCAGCGCAATCACCGCCGGCCGGTCGAGCTGGCGCAACTCGTAGATGCCGCCGCGCCCGGCGTGGCAGCGCAGGTCGACCCGGATCGCCGCCTGGCAGGGTTCGCCCGCAGGCAAGGCCACGCCCCAGAGCGCGCCGAGGGCGCGCAAGGCCGCCGCTTCGTCGCTGTGCCCGGCCGGCAGCTTGACCAGCAGTGCGGTTGCGGCAGCCGGCGCCGCCGCGGCCGGCAGCGCGGCCGGCGGTGCGGCGCGATGCGGCAGCACTTGCCAGGCCGCGGCCGCACTCAGGGCGGCGCCAGCCAGCAGGCCGCCGGCCACCAGGGGCCAGCGCGCGCTACGCGCAGGGGCCGTGGTTTCGCCCGCAAATACTTCCTCGGCCGCCTTGCGCAGAATCAGGCGTGTGACTTCCCGGCTGTTTTCGACATAGGCGCCCAGCAAGGCGCGGTCGCACAGCAGGTTGATGCGGCGCGGCACGCCGCCCGTGATGGCGTGCACCAGCGGCACGATCGCATCGGGAAACACCGGCGCGCCCTGCGACCCGGCCACCGCCATCCGGTGCGCGATATAGGCGCCCGTCTCCGCTTCGGAAAGCGGCCCCAGGTGATAGCGGGCGATCACGCGCTGGGCCAGTTGCTCCAGTTCCGGCCGCGCCAGGATGGTGCGCAATTCCGGCTGGCCGATCAGGATGATTTGCAGCAGCTTGCGCTCGCTCGTTTCCAGGTTGGTCAAGAGGCGCAGCTGTTCGAGCACCTCCGGCGCCAGGTTCTGCGCTTCGTCGATGACGAGCACGTTGTTCTGCCCGCCCGCGTGCGAGGCCAGTAAATACGCATTGATGGCGTCGACATAGCCCTTCACCCCGCCCTGCCCGGTGGGCGCATCGATGCGGAACTCTTCGCAGACCGATTGCAGCAGTTCGCCGACCGAGAGCTTCGGGTTGAAGATATAGGCCAGGCGGCAGTTGTCGGGAATCTGCTCGATGAAGCAGCGGCAGACCGTGGTCTTGCCCGCGCCAATTTCGCCGGTCAGCAGTACGAAGCCGCCGCCACTGTTGATGCCATACAGCAGGTGCGCCAGGGCCTCTCGGTGGCGCTCGCTCATGAACAGGTAACGCGGGTCGGGGGCGATCGAAAACGGCGCCTGCTTGAGCTGAAAATAATTCGTGTACATCTAGCGGCCTGGCGGGAGAGGTTTATACCTGGCGCAGTATATTTTGGATTTGCCCTGGTGATAAGCGATGACGCTACCAGGCTTCGAAACCCTCAATGAATACTGCGAAGCATCGACTGCGGTGTGGCGCAGTCCGGTGGCCGCGCGGATCGCTTCTGCAAGCTCATCCGGCGTGCTGTCGATCACGGCGGCAATGAAGACGGTCGGGTCGGTGTCGTCGCTGACCATCAGCTCGAGCACCGGCTTGCCCCACAGGGTCGCATCGCCCTTGAACCAGAAGGCGCCGCCTTCGTGCTTTTTAGCCGGACCGAACGCGGTCGTCAGGTAAGAGTGAAAGTAGGCATTGTCCAGCTGGCTGCGGCACAGCAGTGCGCTGCCGATGACGGGATTGAAGGTCGAGGGCAGCGCCTGGGCGGCGCAACAGGCGAACGCCAGCAACGCGCCGGCCGCGGCGCGGCGCGCACCGCTCACAGCTTCGACAGCCAGTTGCGGTTGGCGGCGATTTTCGCCTTGGCCGAGGCCGGCAAGGCCTCGTAGCAGCCCGGATGCTGCTTGAGCGCGGCCTCGCGGACCTCTTTTTCGAGGCCGTTCACGATAAACACGTAGACGTTGACGCCTTCGCTGTTCTTGCGCGTGCCCATGTAACGAATCACTTGTTTCTCCTCACTCGAGATGCGCATTATGACACTTGCCGCCTCGGACGCGCAGCAGAGTCCTGCGTTTTCACCGTTGATACCCCGATTTCGCACCTCCGTCGCCTGGCCCGCGCACGCCGCCCCCGCTTGACTTATCGTTCATGCTCCAGCCCCACAACAATAACAGGGACATCCATGAACATCCGCATCAAGCACCTCGCCCTCGCCTCTGCCGTGCTGTGCACGGGATTGATCAGCACCCATGGCGTCGGCGCCGAGGAGCAGCGCAGCGCCGCCACCGTCGAGCAGCGCGCGGTGACCGGCTTCAACGCCATCGAACTGGCCGGGCCGTTTCGCGTCATCGTGACCGAAGGCGCGCCGCGCCTGGAACTGTCGGGCGATCCGAAACAGCTGGCCGAGATCGAGACCGAAGTACGGAATAACACCCTGGTCGTGCGCCAGCGCCCCCGCACCGGCATCAACATTAGCTGGGGCAAGCGCGACAGGCCGGAAACGGTCGTGCGCATCGCGGCCTCCGGCCTGAAAAGCCTGGTCAACAGCGGCGGCGGCGATGTCGAACTCGACGCGGTGGGCGGCGAACGCTTCGTGCTCGCCTCCACCGGGCCGGGCGACGTCCGTGCGCGCGGCGCAATCAAGGTATTCGACGTCACCAGCAGCGGCAGCGGCGATGTCGACCTGCGCCAGGTCAAGGCGAACGACGTGGCGCTGACCATGTCCGGGCCTGGTGGCGTGCGCCTGGGCAGCGTCGGCAACGACTTGTCGGCGCGCATCAGCGGTTCGGGCGACCTGGACGCGCTGGAGCTGCGCCTGGCGCGCGCCGTGGCCCGGATCAGCGGCCCCGGCAACGCGACCCTGCGCGGCAAGGCGCGCGAGTTGCGGATCGAGCTCACCGGGTCGGGCGATCTCGACGCCTGCGACCTGCAGGCCGAACAAGTCAGCAGCCTGCAGCGCGGACCGGGCAATGCCTGCGTCGCCGGCAGCATCCGCGAGTTCAATGCCGAAGTGCACGGCTCGGGCGACCTGGAAGCGCGCGGCTTGCAGGCCGGGCGCGCCGTGCTGCGCATGACCGGCCCGGGCAACGCAAGGCTCAGCGGCAGCGCCGACGAGCTGCGCGCCGACATGAACGGCTCGGGCGAGCTCGACGCCGACGACTTGCGCGTCAAAAGCGCCATGCTCGACAAGCGCGGTCCCGGCGATATTACGCTGTCGCGCGTCACTGACACCCTCGACGCCTCGCTGCAAGGATCGGGCGACATGCGCGCCACGCTCGAGGGCAAGCGCGTGATGCTCAAGATGCGCGGCCCCGGCAACGTCGAGCTCGTTGGCCGCGCCGAGCGCATCAGTGCCGAGCTGACGGGTTCGGGCACGCTGCAAGCACGCCGCCTGAGCGTGCGCCAGAGCGACATCAGCGTGCGCGGGCCGGGCAGCGCCTCGGTCAACCAGGTGCGCGACGGCGGCGAGGAACTGGTGCTGGTCGAGCGTGGCGGGCGCCGCCAATCGAATTAAGATCTGCGCATGAAAAAAGCACGCTGTCCTCGCGGGCAGCGTGCTTTTTTCGATCCTCCGGCCGCGGTCTTAGCGGCGGCAGCTCAGGTTCAGCGTTTCGTTCTCGCGCGCCTGGACGCGCAGCGGCTCGCTGTCGCCGCAACGGTAGACAACGTTCAGGCGCTTCTGGACGTTGCGCGCAGGATCGCCGCACAGCTGGTTGCCGGCGATGACGTTACCGCCGTTGCGCTCGGCTTCCTGGCGCACCGCCTGGCGCGCATCGCACATGGCGCCACGTGCGCCATAGTCGGCCTGTTCGATGTGCAAACGGTTGCGCCCACCGGGACGCCCGCCCCGGTCGTCCTGGGCGGCGCGCATGCCGGCGGCATAGCCGTCGTCGTAGCCACGTCGGTACTCGTTGCTCTGCGCGAACGAGGAAGCGGACGCAGCGGTCAAGGCCAGCACGGCGCCGATCTGCATGAGGTGTTTGGTGGCAAGTCGCATTTTGTTCTCCGGATACGGTTAATGGATGGATGCTATCGTGCAGCCTCGGCCCGCTCTGTACGCATGCCCACAGTGTGCCAGTGAATGTTGAGAAAATGATCGATGGCACTGTAAGAAGAGTGTCAATCTGTAAGCTGGCAGGCTTACAGGTCGGGACCTTCGTCCAGCTGCGCATCGCCCGGCACATATTCGATGATGTCGCCAGGCTGGCAGGCGAGCCGCTCGCAGATCTTCTCAAGCGTGGAAAAGCGGATGCCTTTCACCTTGCCCGACTTGAGCAGGCTGAGGTTCTGTTCCGTGATGCCGACATAGGCGGCCAGCTCCTTCGATTTGACTTTGCGCTGGGCCAGCATGACGTCGAGGTGGAGCACGATGGCCATCAGACGAAGCCCTCGTTCTCTTCGGCGATCCGGCGTGCCTCGTGCATCATCGATGCGACCACGAAAAACAGCGTGCAGATCAGCACCAGCATCAACTCCTCCGAAGAAACGCCCACATTCACCGCGCGCACCGGACCTCCGAAGCCATGGCGCCACACGAAGGCGCGCAGCGCCGGTTCGATCACGGTCAGCACCAGGCTGCCGAGCAGGCAGGCGGCGAAGGCCTTCATGTGGCCGACGGTGCGCCGGGCAAACATCTGCCCGCCGGAACAGGCCTGCAACATGCGGTCCAGGCGCAGCAGCGCATAACCGAGCAGCAGCAAGGCGGGCAGCGCGCACAGGATGCCGGCCCAGCGCAAGCCCGGCGCCAGGGCGGCGACGGTGTGCGTGCCCATCCCGCGCGGATAAAAACTCATCGCGACAGATCCAAGCTGGGTCGGCTCGGGCGCAACCCAGGCCAACAGGAAGTAGGCAAGCTGCAAGAGGCCGAGGGAGGCCGACAGGACTCGCACCCACACGATGTGCTTATTGATTGACTTATCGTTATTCATTAACTTATTATCGTTTCACGTTAATTTTTTACCCCATAACAATCAGTATATATCAGGAGGCGTGATGCGAACTTCGTTGCTGGCGGTATTCATGACGGCGTGTGTAATCAGCGGATGCGCCCAGGTGCGCGTGACCGAAGCGCATTTCATCCGGCCCGATGCGCCAGGCACCGCCGCCAGGGCGCGCCTGGCCGGCGCCGCCACCGACCTGACCGTCGCGGGACAGGACGGCGCCGCGCTGAACGGCGTGCTGCTCGAACAGGCAGGCAGCAGCAGCACCATCCTCTACTTCGGCGGCAACATGTTCCACCTCGACCAGCATGGCGACGAGCTCATGCCGGTGCTGGCCGCCTGCGGCACGAACGTCGCCGTCTTCGACTACCGCGGCTATGGGCGCAGCAGCGGCAAACCCACGGTCGCCAACATGCAGGCCGACGCGCTGGCCATCTTCGACGCATTGCAGGCGCGCTTCCCGGGACGCGTGATCGTGCACGGCCAGTCGCTGGGCAGCTTCATGGCGGCCCACGTCGCCGCTACCCGGCCGGTGCTGGCGACGGTGCTGGAAACGACGGCCACCAGTGTGGAGGAACTGGTCGAATCGAACATCCCCTGGTATGCCTGGCCCTTCGTCCAGATCGAGATCGACCCGTCGCTGCGCCAGGTCGACAACCGCAGCGCAGCAACCCGCCTGCAATCCCCAACCCTCGTCATCGCGGCCGGCCAGGACAGGATGACGCCGCCGCGCCTGGGCAAGCGCGTGTTCGATGCGATTCCCCGCCAGGACAAGCAGTTGCTGATGCTGGAAAACGCGGGGCATAACGGCGCCCTGCGCACCGAGGAGGCGGGCGCCGCCTACTGCAAGTTCGTGCGAAGTGTGCAGCCTTAGCAAGCGCATGCTGCTCAACCATACCAGTTTGCATACCAGATCCAGCGCCGCCATCTCATAGGATGGCGACCCCATTTCATTTGCGATGGAGTCAACTCCAAAGGGCCACTTTCAATACCAATTAAATACCTGTTGACAAGCTCAACCCGCCTCCCTATAGTGCCCTGACCTCCCCTGGCACTCATTTCCCCATGATCGAATACCTCATCGGCGTCGATGGCGGCGGCACCGGCACCCGGGTGCGCCTGGCCGATCCCAACGGCGTCGAACTGGCGCAAGCCAGCGCGGGCCCGTCCGCCCTCTCCCACGGCATCGCGAATGCCTGGACCACCATCCTGTGCGCCGTCGGCGAAGCCTGCGCGGTGGCCGATATCGGCTCGCCGCCCCTGTCCTCGATGGCGATCGGCCTGGGTCTCGCCGGCGTGCACAACAAGGACTGGGCGGCCCAATTCGTGGCCGCCGATCCCGGCTTTGCGGCGCTCGTGCTCGATACCGACGGCTTTTCTACCCTGATGGGCGCGCACGGCGGCCAGCCCGGTGCAATCGTCGCGATCGGCACCGGCAGCGTCGGCGAAGCGATGCTGGTCGACGGCACCAAGGTGGAAGTGGGCGGCTGGGGCTTCCCGGCCGGCGACGAAGCCAGCGGCGCCTGGATGGGCCTGCGCGCGCTGAACCACATCGAACAGGTGCTCGATGGCCGCGTGGCCGGCGGCGCCCTGGCAGTCGATGTGATCGCGGCCTGCGGCGGCAACCGCGACGCGGTCCAGATCTGGCTCGGGCGCGCCAACCAGACGGCCTATGCCGGCCTGGCGCGCTTCGTCGTCATGCACGCCGAGACTGACCCGGTGGCGCGCGCGATCCTCGAACACGCCGGACAGGAAGTGGCGCACATTGCCGACGCGCTCGACCGCAGCCACACGCTGCCGCTGGCCCTGTGCGGCGGTCTCGGAGAAGTCCTGCGCGCCTGGCTGCCGCAGGAAACGCGCGCACGCTGCCTGCCGCCCCAGGGCGACTCGGCGCGCGGCGCCCTCTTCATGATCGAACGCCACCTGAAGGACTCCCGATGAAAGGCAATATCCTCACCCCCGACGGCTGGATCCATGGCGAGCTGCGCTTCGGCGCCATGATAGCCGCCATCGCGGGCAGCAGCGCCAACCCGGACGAGAATAGCGACGACTACATCCTGCCGGGCTTCATCGACGTCCACGTGCACGGCGGCGCCGGGCGCGACATGATGGAAGGCGGCGACGCGCCGCACGTGATCGCCGCCCTGCACGCCAAGCACGGCACGACCAGCCTCTTGGCCACCACGATGACGGCGCCACCCGAGGACATCGAGCGCGCATTGACGGCCATCGGCGCGGCCTGCAAGGCGCGCGGCAAGGGTGAAGCGCGCATCCTCGGCGTGCACCTGGAAGGCCCCTATATCAACGCAGCCAAGCTGGGCGCCCAGCCGCCATTCGCGAAAGAAGCCACGCTGGCCGAAATCGAAAAATACGAACGCCTGGCGCCGATGCGCGTGATCACGGTCGCGCCCGAGATCCACGGCCACCTGGAACTGGTGCGCCACCTCGCCGACGAGGGCGTGCGGGTCCAGATCGGCCACACCAGCGGCTCCTACGAAGACGGCGTGGCCGCGCTCGAACACGGCGCGGCCGGCTTCACCCACCTGTTCAATGCGATGCCGGGCCTGCACCACAGGGAGCCAGGCATGGTCGGCGCGGCGCTGGCCCATGCGCAGTACGCCGAGATCATCCCCGACCTGCTGCACGTGCATCCGGGCGCGATCAAGGTGGCGCTGCGGTCGATCCCGCAGCTGTTCTGCGTGACCGATTCGACCGCCGCCGCCGGCATGCCCGATGGCGAATACATGCTGGGGCGCCAGGTCGTCCACAAATGCATGGGCGGCGTGCGCCTGGCTGATGGCACTCTCGCCGGTTCGACGCTGACCATGGATGGCGCGCTGCGCAACCTGGTGAAGATCGGCCTGTCGATCGCGGAGGCGTCGCGCCGCGTCTCGACGAATGCCGCCGACTACCTCGGGGAATCCCTGCGCGGACGCCTCGCCCCCGGCTGCCATGCCGACTTCGTGGTACTGGACCGCGACCTGAACCTCAAAGCCGTCTATATCGAAGGAGTACCACTGTGACCTCGCTCATGCTGCAGGAAGCCATGTCCGCCGGCGACTGCGTCGCCCTGCAATTATCACAGGACGTGGAAGCGTATGCGCAGCTGGGACGCACGCTGCGCGAAGCGAATTTCAACAGCGCCGTCACCGTGGCGCGCGGCAGCTCGGACCATGCCTGCGGCTATGTCGCCTACCTGATCATGTCGCGCATGGGGCGCCTGGTTACGTCCTTGCCGATGTCGCTCGTCACGCTGTACAGATCGCCGCTGGTCACGCAGGGCACGCTGGCGATCTCGATCTCGCAATCGGGCCAGAGCCCGGACGTGGTCGAACCGATCACCTATTTCCGCGACGGCGGCGCCACCACGGTGGCCCTGGTGAACGACGCCGAATCACCGCTGGCGCAGGCCGCCGCCTGGGCCATGCCGCTCCACGCCGGCAAGGAGCAGAGCGTGGCCGCGACCAAGAGTTTTATTACGAGCCTGGTGGCCGGCGCGCGCCTGGTGGCCGAGTGGCAGGACGACCCCGAACTGAAAGCCGGCCTGGCCGCCCTGCCGGACGACCTGCGCGCAGCGTCGAAGGTCGACTGGACGGCGGCGCTTCCAGTGCTGGCGCCGGCGCGCAACATCATGGTCGTCGGGCGCGGCATCAGTTTCCCGATCGCGCTGGAAGCGGCCCTGAAATTCAAGGAAACCTCGGCCCTGCAGGCGGAAGCCTTTTCGGGCGCGGAGATCAAGCATGGCCCGATGGCGCTGATCGAAGACGGCTATCCGCTCCTGATCTTCGCCACGCGGGGACCGGCGCAGGCCGGCCTGGTCGCACTGGCGCTCGAGATGCGCGGCCGCGGCGCGCGCGTGCTGCTGGCCGCGCCCGAGGATATTCTCGAGCGCGACCTGACCCTGCCGGTGGCCGCCACGCCCGACCTCGACCCGATCGTCGCGATCCAGGCCTTCTATGTGATGGCGGCGCAGCTGTCGAAAGCACGCGGCATGGACCCGGACCGCCCGCGCCACCTGAGCAAAGTCACCAGGACCAACTGATATGGACGAGCTGAAAAAAATCGCCGGGCAGCTGATCATGGTGCGCCTGTTCGGCACCGAACTCGATGACGACACGGCAGCCTTCCTCGCGCAGAACCGCGTGCGCGGCGCCTGCCTGTTCCGTCAGAACATGGTCGACGCCGGCCAGCTGGCGCGCTTGACCGGCGCCCTGCGCGCCGTGATGGGGCCGGAGGCGCTGATCGCCCTCGACCAGGAAGGCGGCGCCGTGGTGCGCTCGACCTGGGTGCCGGCGCCGCCCTCGGCGATGGCGCTGGGCGCCGCCAACGACCCGGTACTGGCGCGCGAAGTCGGCGCGGCCGTGGCGCGCGCTGTGCGTTCGCTCGGCTTCAACTGGAATTTCGCGCCGGTGCTGGACCTGAACAACAACCCGCACAATCCCGTCATCGCCGAGCGCTCCTTCGGCGCCGATCCCGACACCGCCACGCGCATTGCGCTGGCCTGGATGGAAGGCAGCGAAGCGGAGGGCGTGGCCTGCTGCGTCAAGCACTTCCCCGGCCACGGCGACACCCACGTCGACTCGCACCGCGCGCTGCCCACCGTCGACAAACCGCTGGCGGAACTGGAGCGCTTCGAATTCGCGCCCTTCCGGATGGCCGCGCAGGCGCAGCACCCGGCGCCGGCGATGATGACCGCCCACATCGTCTACCCGGCGCTGGACCCGGAGTATCCGGCGACGATGTCGCGTCCCATCCTGACCGGCATCCTGCGCGATCAGTGGCAGTACCAGGGCGTGATCATCACCGACGGCATGGACATGCATGCGATCGCGCATCGCTTCGGCGTCGGCCAGGCCGCCGTGCGCGCGCTGGTGGCCGGCGCCGACATGGTGATGGCGATCGGCTCGCGCGCCACGCAGGAAGAGACAATCGATGCGATTGCCGCGGCGATCGCCTCGGGCGAATTGCCGATGATCGAGGTCGAGGCGCGCCTGGCGCGTTTGGCCACGCTGGCGGCCGCGCACCCGGCCGGCGGCGTGGCGCGCCCCGCCGCCGGCATCGCGGCCGCGGCCAGGTGCGAAGTGATGGCCGGCGAGGCGCCGGGCGCCGACGAAGCGCCGATCTACAGCACCGATGCCGACGACCGCGCGCTGATGGCGCGCGCCTGGCAGCGCGGCTTGAGCAGCCGCGGCGCTGCGATCCGTCCGGCGCCGGGCAGCCGCGTGCGCCTGGTGGCGCGCCAGGACGTGGTCAGCGACGGCGTGTCGGAAGCGGGCGTGCCGGCGGCCAGCATTGCCGCTTCGCTGGCCCAGCTCTTCGAGGTCGAGCTGGTGACCTTTGCCGACGCCGACACCTTCGACTGGAGCGCGCTGCCGCAGGACGGGCGCTTCACGATCCTGGCCTCGACCTCGCGCCGCCGCTACGGCCCCGGCGTGCGCGCCAGCTGGCATCCCGACCTGCACCTGGCGCTGTGGAACCCCTACCAGGCGCTCGACTTCGATGCCCCTGCCCTGATGACCTATGGCTTTGCCGCCCCGGCCCTGGCGGCGGTCAATGCCTGGCTCGCGGGCGAGATCGAGGCCACCGGCCAGTGCCCGGTGCCGGGCTTCTGACGGCCGGCCCCGCTGCGTTACCGTGCGTCAAACACGGTAACGCAATGTAACCGCAGCCCCGCCTGCCACGCCCCTGCGGCACAATTGCGCCGCAGGGTCCCGCCCGTTTATGGGACAATGCGCGTTTGCTCAAGCTTGGCAAAAACGCCATCTTGCCGCGGATTTGTACCGCTCATCTTTTTAGAAGGATCATTCATGTCCCATTTCCGCCTCGCTCGCCTTTGCCTGCTGCTGGCCGCCGTCGGCCTGAACAGCGCGCCTGCCCTGATGACGAGCGCGCATGCCCAGAAGGCTGCCGCGCCCGCGGCGCCGGCAGCCAACACGGTGCGCCCGGAGCTGTTCAAGCTGCTCGACTCGACCATCATCCAGCAGCTGATCAACACCAAGAACGCGGCCGAGCTGCAGACCCGCATCACCCAGGCCGAAGCGATTCCGAACAGGTCGCCGTACGAGAACTACATCCTGAACCGCATCAAGATGGCGCATGCCTCGATGACCGGCAACGATGCCGGCGTGCTGACCTCGGCCGAAGAAGTCGTCAAGTCGGGCTTCGAGCCGCAGGAAAACTCGGCCAAGCTGGTGCTGGCCATGGCCAACATCCAGTACAACGCGAAGAACTACGCTGCCGCAGCCGAGCAGCTCAAGCGCTATGAATCACTGGGCGGCAACATGGCCGAAGCCCGCGCCCTGCAAATTCGTGCCCAGTACCTGAACAAGGACTACACCGGCGCCAAGACCCAGCTCCAGCAACTCATCGCCGAGTCTGAGAAGGCGGGCAAGGCTCCGTCGCAGGAAGACCTGAAGCTGCTGCTGAGCGCCGCGCACGAGTCGAAAGATGCCGCCACCTACGAGTCGACCATCCAGAAGATGGTGTCCTACTATCCGACCGACGAGTACTGGACCGAGCTCATTCGCGTGGGCGTGATCCGCAAGCCGGGCTTCGACCAGAACAACTACCTGCCTTTGCTGCGCCTGCAATTTGCAGCCACCAAGGTGATGCGTGAAGAAGACTATGTCGACCTGGCCGAAACCGCCCTGCGCGACGGCTTCCCGACCGAAGCGAAGAACGTCGTCGACGCGGGCTACGCCGCCGGCGTGCTGGGCAAGGGCGCGAACGCCAAGGCCCACACGACGCTGCGCAACCGTGCCGACAAGGGCGCTGCCGACGACGCCAAGAACATCGCTGCCGGCGAAGCGGCCGCATCGAAGTCGAAAACCGGCGCCGGCCTGGTCAACCTCGGCTGGGCCTATTCCACGATGGGCCAGCACGACAAGGGCATCGGCTTCATCCAGCAGGGCATCGCCAAGGGCAGCCTGAAGCAGCCCGACGAAGCCAAGCTGCGCCTCGGCGCGGCCCAGGCCAAGGCCGGCCGCAAGGACGACGCGATCAAGACCTTCGAAAGCGTGAAAGCCGGCGGCGGTTTGTCGGACATGGCGCGCGTCTGGATCGCCTCGCTCAAGCAGCCAGTCGGCGCAGCGGCGCCGGCAACGGCTGCCGCGGCACCGGCGGCAGCTCCGGCGGCAGGCAAGTAAGCTTCAAAGCCTCAATGGAAAGCGGGCGAGCGCGAACAGCGCCACCCGCTTTTTTTATTGCGGCGACGGTTCGCCATCGAACATCGGCGCCAATCATCCCGCGCGCATAATCGGCCTCTCAACTTGGAGGGTGATTCATGACGACAGTGCGTACCGGCCAGGCCCCGCCACGACTCGAGCGCGAGGAGTTTCGTCGCAAGTTCATGGACGGTTTTTTCGATCCCGCCTACGAAGAGGTTGCGGGCCAGCTGGCCGCCGTCGAGGAAGTGGCCTGGCAGGCCTATCTCGACAAGCGCAAGGCGCCGCGCACGGTGAAGGCGGGCCCCGGCTTCGCCGATCCAGATTACGACCTGTCGATCGAATGGAAGGCCGCGCGCGAGCGCCTGCTGGCGGCCGAGCTGCACCAGAAAAATCCGGACACGCCCAGCCGCATCCTCCTGATCAACGCCTCCGCGCGCAACGACGGCAGCTGCCCGGGCGAGATGTCGAAGTCCTGGCGCCTGACGAAGATCGCACGCGACGCGCTGGCCGCCTGCGGCGTCGAGGCCGACCTGCTCGACCTGTCGCGCCTGACCTCCGACTACGACCGCCATATCCATCCCTGCAAGGCCTGCGCCTCGACCGCGATGCCGCTGTGCCACTGGCCGTGCAGCTGCTATCCGAACCACGCCGAGCGCCAGACCGGCGACTGGATGAACGAGATCTACGAACGCTGGGTCGCCGCGCACGGGGTCATCATCCTGACGCCGGTCTACTGGTACCAGACGCCCTCCACCCTGAAACTCATGATCGACCGCCTGGTCTGCGCCGACGGCGGCAACCCGGACCCGAGTTCCACCCATGGCAAGGATGCGCGCAAGGCCAAGGAAATCGAGATGGCCGGCTGGGACTACCCGAAGCACCTGGCCGGGCGCGCCTTCGGCGTCGTGGTGCATGGCGACGTCGCCGGCATCGAAGGCACGCGCCGTTCGCTGTCGGACTGGCTGAACTGGATGGGACTGGTCGACTCGGGCAGCTTCGGCGCGCTCGACCGCTTCATCGGCTATTACGAGTCGTATGCCGAGAGCCACGAGGTGCTCGACCGCGATACCGACGTGCAGGAAGAAGTGCGCAACGTGGCGCGCGCCGTGGCGCTGACGGTGCAGGATTTGCGCTCCGGGCGCGTGGTGCCGCAGGCGGCGAAGCTGAAGGCGCCGCGGCCGAAATGATGGGCGCCTCATGCCGGCGCCCGATGCTTAAATTGCGGTAAAGCCGCCGTCGACGGAAAGTTCGTGTCCCGTCACGAACGAGGCCTGCTCGGAACACAGCCACAGCGCGGCGTTCGCGATTTCGGCCGGCTCGCCGAAGCGTCCCATCGGGTGCGCCGCGCGCAGTTTCTTCTCCAGCCCGGGCTCCCAACCCACGGCGCGCGCCAGCATCGGCGTGCGCACGGCGCCGGCGCACAGCGCGTTGACGCGGATGCCCTCTTTCGCATGCTCGAGCGCCGCGCTCTTGGTCAGGCCCGCCAGCGCGTGCTTGCTCGCCGCGTAGACCGCCTGGCCGGGTGCGCCGACGGTGCCGAAGGCCGAGGACAGGTTGACGATCGCCCCGCTGCCCTGCTTGCCCATCTGGCGCAGCTGGTATTTCATCGACAGCCAGACGCCCTTGACGTTGACGTCCATGATGCGGTCGTAGCTGGCTTCTTCGCAGTCGGCCAGCCTGGCGCCTTCTTCGAACAGGCCCGCGCTGTTGACGGCGCAGTCGATGCGGCCGTAGTGATGGACGGTCTTGTCCACCATCGCCTCGACATCAAGCGCGCGCGTCACATTCACCGGCACGAACAGCGCCTTGCCGCCGCTCTCGACGATCATCGCGGCCGTCGAATGGCCGCCATCGACGGCGACGTCGGCCACGACCACCGATGCGCCGGCGCGCCCGAAGGCCAGCGCCACCGCGCGCCCGATGCCGCTCGCGGCGCCCGTCACCAGCACGACCTTGCCGGCAAACGAAATCCCGGCCTGATGTTGTTCCTGCTCTTTCCTGCCCTTCATGCAGCTGCTCCCACTCGCGTGTCGTTGCCTGATGTTAGATAATGCCAAAGAGCAACATTCTAACGTCTGGAGGCGGATTCACCAAGTTGGTGCATGTTGCAAAACGGCGTCCCCGATCATGGCGCGGGCTTGACTTTATCCTGGTCGCCCGCCATTACCACCGACAGCTGCGCCGGATCGATCGCCTTGCGGAAGGCCGCATTCAGCTGCGGCAGCGTGACGGCCATCAGTTTGGCCTCGAACTGGCGCGACCATTCGTAGGTGCGGTTGCGGTACAGGTAGGAGGTCCAGCCTGCGGCCAGGGCGCCGTCGTCGGCGCGGGTCTGCTGGCGCTGCTGTATCAGGCCCGACTTGGCGCCGGCGAGTTCCGCCGCGGTGAAGCCGTCCTTCACGGCGCGCGCCAGCTCCGCGCGGATCGCGGCGTCCAGGCGCTGCAGGTTCTGCGGCGCGGCGATCGCGCTGATACCGAAGGCGCCTGCCCGGTCCAGGTCTCCTGCTTCGAGCTGCGAACCGCCGCCGTAGGACAGGCCGTCCTTCTGGCGGATGCGGTCCATCAGGCGCGAACGCAGGCCGCCTTCGCCGAAGATGTAGTTAGCGAGCATCAGGGCCGGATAGTCGGGATCGTCGATGTTCAGGTCGAGGTTCAGGCGCGCCGTATAAAAACCGTTTTCCTTGTCGGGCGTGTTCAGCGTCGTCTTCAGGGGGGCGATCTCGGCGTGGCGGCGCAGGACCGGCGCCACGTTGGCCGGCGCTTTCCAGGCGCCGAACAATTCGTCGACCAGCGGCACGATGGCGGCGGCGTCGAAGTCGCCGACTATGGCCATCTCGGCCGGCACGCTGCCGTAGAACTCGCGGTGGAAGGCGCGCAGCTCGTCCAGGCGCGCGGCGGTCAGTTCGGCCAGGTCGTCGTCGAAACTGTTCGCATGGCGCACGTCGCCTTTCGGGTAGAGGTCGAAATGGCGCGCCAGCACGCGTGCGGCCACCGCCTGCGGTTCGGCGCGGCTCGCTTCCAGCGCGACCAGCGACTGGCGCCGCAGCTGTTCGAATTCGTTCGCCGGGAAGGCCGGCTCCTTTAATACGTGCGCCACCAGGCGAAGCGCCTCCGGCAGGTGTTCGCGCGTGGTCTGGAAATGGGTCAGGCCGCCGGCGATTTTCAGGCGGTCGAATTCGTCCGAGAGCTGCTCGCGCGTGTAGCGGCTGGTGCCGCGCATGAGCATGGCGCCGGTCAGCTCGGGCACGGCGCCCTTGCCGAACAAATTCTTCTCGTCGCCGATGTGCTGGCGCAGGCTCACCGTCACCGCCTCGCCGCGGTTCTTCTTGGGCAGCAGGGCCAGCTTCACGCCGCGCGCGGTCGTCAGCTGCGTGCGCTTCATGATGTTGTCCTGGGTCGGCTCGAAGTCTTCCGAGACCAGGGTCGAGGCCTGCGGCTTGAAGGTCTTGAGGATGCTCTCCACGCTCGGCGCCGGCGGAATCACGGCGCGCTGCGGCGCGTCTTCGGGCAGGAAGATGCCGGTGACGCGGTTGTCGCGCCGGAAGTAGCGCTTCGCCACGCCCGCTACCTCGTCCGGCGTGATGGTCTTGATGCGCTCGCGGCCGGTGAAGAACAGGCGCCAGTCGCCCAGCGCGATCGTTTCCGACAGCGCGACGCCGACCCGCTGCGGATCGTTCAGGCTGCGCTCCATGTCGTTCTCGTACATGCGGCGGATGCGCGCCATCTCGTCCTTGGTCGGCGGCGTCGCGCCGAAGTTTTCGACCGCCTCGGTCAGGGCCGCGCGGACCGGCTCGAGCGCTTCGCCCTTCTTCACCACCGCGCCGATGTATTGCAGGCCCGGCGCGTAGCCGGTTTCGCCAAAGGTAAACACCTGGCTTGCCTTGCCGGTTTCGACCAGCTGCTTGTGCAGGCGGCCGGTTGGCACGTCGCCCAGGATGGCAGAGGCGAAGGCCATCACGTCGCTGTCGTCGTGCAGGCTCGATGGCACTTTATAGCCGAGCATGACGATCTGGACGTCGCCCTGGCGCCGCACGGCGAAACTGCGCTCGCCATCCTGGGTCGGCTCGACCGTCCAGAAGGCGGGCAGCGTGCGCTTCGGTTTCGGGATGGCGCCGAACAGGCGCGCGACTTTGGCCAGCGTGGCGTCCGGCTCGAACTTGCCGGCCACCAGCAGCACCGCATTGTCGGGCTGGTACCAGGTGCGGTAGAAGGCTTGCAGGTTGGCGATGCGGACGTTCTCGATGTCGCTGCGGTTGCCGATCGTCGAGCGGCCGTAGCTGTGCCAGTCGTAGGCGACGCTCTGCATGCGCTTTACCAGCACGCCGGACGGCGAATTCTCGCCGCTTTCGAACTCGTTGCGCACGACCGTCATTTCGGAGTCGAGGTCCTTCTTGGCGATGAAGGCGCCGGTCATGCGGTCCGCTTCCATCTGCAGGGCCCAGTCCAGGTTCGCCTGGGAGGCCTGGAAGACTTCGTAGTAATTGGTCCGGTCGAGCGAGGTGGTGCCGTTGAAATCCATGCCGCGGTCGGCGAACTGGCGCGTGATGTCGGGGTTCTTCTTCGAGCCCTTGAACAGCAGGTGTTCGAGCAGGTGCGCCATGCCGGTCTCGCCATAGTTTTCGTGGCGCGAGCCGACCATGTAGGTGACGTTGACGGTGACGGTGGGACGCGAGCTGTCGGGGAAAAAGAGTACCTTGAGCCCATTCGCCAGGCGGTATTCGGTGATGCCTTCGACCGAGGCGCCGAGCGTGACGCCTTTGGGCAGCGCAGCGGCGGGTGCGGCCAGCACGGCGCCGGAAACGAAAAAGGCAAACGCGCCCGCGCTCAGGTGCGCGGTTAGGGCGCGCTGGGTACTCGTCAAATTCATGTCATCCCGCTGGTATCGTGCGCGGCCTGGTGCCGCGCGCCAGCGGCGATGGTAACAGATGGTTGCGCGGGATGATGCCGCCACGCACTAGTATGGTGCGCGGGAGCGGGACAGCTTGTCCTGAAGTATCAGGTGCAGATGATGTCTAATGCCTGGCGCGCTTTTCGTGGGCTTGTTGACTCCCGCTGATGCGCGACAGGTCGCCCATTTCCTCGGCCAGGAATTCGAGCAGGTCGTCGGCGCTGACGATGCCGGCCAGGCCGCCGCTCCTGTTCACCACCGGCACCCGGCGAATGCCGCGCACGCGCATGTGTTCGATGGTCTGGTAGACGTCGTCTTCCTCGCCGCAGGTCAGCAGGTCGTCGCTCATGATGTCGCCTACCTGCAGGCTGGCCGGATCGAGGCCGAGCGCGACGACCGAGACGACGATGTCGCGGTCGGTGAGGATCCCGACCGGAATTGCCTCGCCGTTGCCGTCGACCACGACCAGGTCGCCCACATGGTGCTTGCGCATCAGGAGCGCGGCGCCCTGCACGGTTTCGTCGCGGCTGCAGCTGATGGTCTGGATGGTGCAGATGTCGCTGATGTTCATGGTGCTCTCCCCCTGCTATTGGTGTCGCCGGCATACGTGGATGCGGCCGCGTAGACACCCAAGTATCAACCTAGTGCAACAACGCGCGTGAGGTTTGATCTAGATCAAACGCTTTTGGGAACTCAGACCTTGGGAACGCCAGGCAATTCGACAAAGCAGGCATCGACCACTTGCAGGTCGTTGTCTTTGGCAAAGTTAATGACGAAGTGATAGGCCAGCGGTTCGGCCTTGCGCAGCGCATTGTTGACGACCACGGCCTTGACGCCGTTGACGACGGTCGGGTGGACATAGGGGGAGAACTGCAGGTGGGCGTGGCGGCCGCCGCTGCCTTCGGGTCGAAAGCACGACATGACCCCGCACAAGCGCTCCGCCCAGTCGCTGGGGCGGAACTGCTTGCCATTGTTCGTGAGGCCCAGGATGAAGAATTCGCCGACGGCGCCTTCGGTCCCGGTATGCGGTAACTCGGCCATAGTGCTGCGTGCTGATACAAGAATGCTGCGTGGAGGAGAGCCAGTATTATATCTTATAGAAGACTTGGGGACGAGCTTGTCTCGACAGCTTCAGCCCAGCCAGGCCATACTGGAGAGAAGCAACAACAGAATCATCCATAGTATCAGGGCGCGCCAGACAAGTCCTACCGTGCTTTGCAGTGCGCGCAGGCTCGGTTCTTCGCCCGGCAGGACGTCGGTGTCGGCGTCGCTCAGGTCGACCATGGCGGCATCGGCCGGCAGCAGCTGGGGCGCGTTCTCGTTCGGGGTGCCCAGGCGCACGCCCATGGCGCCGCCGCCGGCGGCCAGGATGATGCCGCGCGACTCGTCGGCCCAGCGGTTGGCAAAATTGCGCCAGGCGTAGATGGCGTCCTCGAAATTGCCGACCACGGCAAAGGCGATCGCGGTCAGGCGCACCGGGATCCAGTCGATCCAGTAAAAAGCTTTCGCCGCGAACTGGCCGAAAGCTTCGTTGCGCATGTGCTCCGGTTCGTTCCAGGCACGCGCCAGGTATTCGGAGACGCGGTACAGGACGGCGCAGGCCGGGCCGGCCGGCATCAGGAACCAGAAGAACACGCCGAACACGCTGCGGTGGGTTGTGATGAGCGACTTTTCGACGGCAATGCGGGCGATCTCGGCGGCGTCCATGCCGACCGTGTCGATGCGCGCCCACTCGGCCAGCAGCGCGCGCGCCGTGGCTTCGTCTCCGCTGTTCAGGGCCAGCTGGATCGAGGTGAAATAATGGCTGTAGTGGCGGAAGCCCAGGGTCAGGTAGACGATGGCGACGTTCCAGGCAAAGGCCAGGAACACGAGGCCGAAGTATTGCAGCACCCAGTACACCAGCGCGACCGGCACGACCAGGACCGTCATCATCAGGAACCAGCCCATGCGGCCATTCTTCGGCTCGCCGGCATTGAACCAGCCTTCGATACGCATCGCCAGGCCCTTGATCCCGCCATAGACCTGGTTATCCGCGCGCAGCGGTTTGAGTTGCTCGATCAGCAATGCGCACAGGATGGAAAAAAATGTCATGCAAGTCCTTCTTTTGTTATGGCAATACCGCGCTGCCCGCTACGATAGCGCAGGTCACCGCCATAATCAAATCGGGAGTCGCAACAACTGTTCAGGTGCGCAGGAAATGGAACAGATTGCGCAGCATGCCGGCCGTCGCGCCCCAGATAAAGAAGCGCTCATACGGCATCGCATAGAAGTTGCGCCTGCCCTTCCCTTCGGGCAGCTCGACCGACATGCGGTGGTGGTGCATGCCGTTCATCAGGAAGGCGAGCGGCACTTCGAAGATTTCGGCCACCTCGCCCGGGTCGGCAATCAGCTCGAAGGGCGGCTTGACCAGCCCGACCACGGGCGCGACGCGGTAGGCGCTGCCGGTGATGTAGTCGGGCAACACGCCGACGATCGACACGTGGCGCCGGTGCAGGCCGATTTCTTCTTCGGACTCGCGCAGCGCGGTTTCGATCGGCGAGGAATCGAGCTCTTCGGCACGCCCGCCGGGAAAGGCGATCTGGCCGGCATGGCTGGTCAGATGGTCGGTACGCAGGGTCAGCAGGACGCTCAGGCCCTCGGGACGCTCGACCAGCGGTATCAGCACGGCGGCGCGGCGCAGCTTGAAACCCGGCGTGATCCAGGACTCGTCCGGACTTTCGGGCTCCCAGGCCAGGCGCGAGCGGGCGAAGCGCGCGCGCAGGCCCTCCACCGTCAGGAAGGCGGGGTCGACGGCGGCTTCGCCGGCGATGGCGTCGACCGGCAGGCGGGATGGATCCATTAGAACCTTAACCAAAAGCATTTCTCCTGGTTATCACTGTAAACCATAAAGAAAAAGGCATCCCGGGGGATGCCTTTTTTTACTCCACAGACGCGATTACTTAGCGACTGGGGCGGTTGCGACCTTGCGCTGCGGCAGCTTTTCTTTGATACGTGCCGATTTGCCCGAACGCTCACGCAGGTAGTACAACTTGGCGCGACGCACGTCACCGCGGCGTTTCACTTCGATCGAAGCGATCAGCGGCGAATACAGCTGGAACGTACGCTCGACACCTTCGCCGGACGAGATCTTGCGAACGATGAAGTTCGAGTTCAGGCCGCGGTTGCGACGCGAAATGACGACGCCTTCGTATGCCTGGGCGCGCTTGCGGGTGCCTTCGACGACGTTGACGTTGACGATCACGGTGTCGCCAGGTGCGAAATCAGGAATCTTGCGGCCGAGGCGCGCAATTTCTTCCTGCTCGAGTTGTTGAATCAGATTCATTCTTGTGACTCCGTTAACCATCTTGCTGGCACGTATCGAAAAACTGCGACGCCCAGTAGAGGATGGGGTTGAACGTACGAGCAACATGCCCACACGTTTCGCACCATATTGGTGCATTTTCGACTTCACTCCGCAGGACGGAGCGAGGTCAGAAACTTTTCGTCGGCCGGCGTCAACTGGCCCGCGGCGCGGGCCTGGTCCAACAATTCCGGCCGTTTCATCCATGTCGCCTCCAGCATACGCTGGCGGCGCCACTTCGTAATTTCAGCATGGTTCCCGCCCATGAGCACTGGCGGTACCGGCACGCCCTCGTACACGTCGGGGCGGGTGTAGTGCGGCGAATCGAGCAGGCCGTTGACGAAACTGTCCTCGACCGCCGAAGCGTCGTCGCCCAGTACACCGGGCAAGAGCCGCACCACGGCATCCATCAGGGCCATCGCCGGCAATTCGCCGCCGGAGAGCACGAAGTCGCCGAGCGAAATTTCCTCGTCGACGATGCGGTCCAGCAGGCGCTGGTCGACCGCTTCGTAGCGGCCGCACAGGATGACCAGGCCCGGCTCATCCTTCAACGCCTTGACGCGTTCGTGGGTCAGCGGCTTGCCTTGCGGCGACATGAACACCACGCGCGGCGGCGGCAGGCCACGTTCGACCTGGCGCGCCTTGGCCGCATTGATCGTCGCCTCGAGCGGCTTGGCCATCATCACCATCCCGGGGCCGCCGCCGTAAGGGCGGTCATCCACGGTGCGGTGACGGTCTGTCGTGAAATCGCGTGGATTCCATAACGTCAGGCCCCAGCGTTCCTGCTCGAAGGCGCGGCGGGTCACCCCCGACTGCGTTAATGCGGCAAACATCTCGGGAAACAAGCTCACGACGTCAAATTGCATCGGGACCTCGTCTCGACAGGACCGGGTTAATAGTCCAGACCCCAGTCCAAAGTAATCTTTTTCGCTTTCGCGTCGACGTGTTTGACGAACTGGTCCACAAACGGAACGAGGCGCTCGGGCGCCTTGTCTTTGCTTTCCTGCTCGGGCACGGGCTCAATGCGCAGAATCGACTGCGGACCGTTGCTCATCATGTCGATGACCTTGCCGAGGGCTTCGCCCTGCAGGTTCACGACATCCATGCCGATCAGGTCGGACCAGTAATACTCGTCTTCCTCGAGCGCGGGAAACTCGGAGCGCGATACGTGCACGGCAGCGCCTTTCAGCGCCTCCGCCGCATCGCGGCCCGCCATCCCGACGAGGGTGGCGATCACGTCGCCGCCATGCATTTTCGTGGTCCGTACGCTGACGGACCGCAGGCTCGGTTTATCGAGCCACCAGGTTTTAATATTCAGCAGCGCATCGGCATCGGCCGAGAACGGCGTGACGCGGATGGCGCCGGCAATGCCATAGGCACCGGCAACATACCCGACCTGGGTCAGGTCGTCAGGGGCTTGCGCCCCGCTGGCAACGGAGGCAGCTGAATCGGTCAAACCTGGAACCTTGCTTTAGGCTGCTGGGGTCTGCTGAGCAACCAGGCGAGCAACGGTTGGCGACAGTTGTGCGCCAACGCCTTGCCAGTAGGCCAGACGATCAGCGGTGATACGCAGGGCCACTTCGGCGCCCGAGGCCATCGGGTTGTAGAAACCGATGCGCTCGATGAAACGGCCATCGCGACGGTTACGCGAATCGGTTGCAACGATGTTGAAGAACGGGCGCTTCTTGGCGCCTCCACGAGCTAAACGAATAACGACCATAATAATTCCAAAAAGTTGTGCTGGACGGAGAAAGCCGACGATTATAGCGCGCATGCCCCAGAGCAGCAAGGGATTATGATAAGAGGCGGACAACAAGGCGCGCGGTCCCGGCCGAATCGAGCATTATCCGCTATTTTCAGCCCGACCGCCACCTGCCGCTGATCTCCCCCGCCCGATCTTTCCAGATTGATACATTGCATTTACATAAAAAGTAATGCTTATGTCACGTTTATGAACGATACTTTGCTCTTTCGTGTAACACATCCGTTCATGGCACATAAGAACAAGACGCTTGCTACCGCCTTGGCGCTCACCCTGGGAACGCTGGGGGCGCATCGCTTTTACCTGCATGGCGGCGTCGACCGCATCGGACTGCTGCATGCCAGCAGCCTGCCGATCGCCGGCCTTATTTTCAGCAATGCCAGCCACCTTCACTCCTTCTATGCGCTGCTGCCGCTGCTGATATCGAGTATCGCGGCATTTATCGAAGCCCTGGTCATTGGCCTCACGCCCGACGACAAATGGGATGCGCGCTTCAATGCCGCGACCCGCTCGAACTCGAACTGGATCCTGGCCATCCTCCTGGTGACAACCCTGCTGATCGGTACGACCGTGCTGATCGGCACCATTGCCCGCCTGTTCGACCTGATGTACACGGGCGGCGCCTACGGTTAACGAGGCGCCTTCCCTGCCCTCACAGATCGGCCGGCCAGCGGTACTTCGGCAACACGGCCGGCGCCGCACCGCTGACGATCACGATTTCCCGATGCGGCACCAGCTCGAGCGCGGCCGGATCGCCGGGATAGCGCGACAGCGTGTCGTTCTGGATCAGGTAGAAGCGCACCGGCCCGGCCAGGCCGGCCGTCGCGTTCACGCCCAGCGGCTGGTTCCATAACGCAAAAAACTGCGCCAGCGTGAAGCGCTTGGCCACGTCGGCTTCCATGTGCACCATGCCCGTGACGTCGTGGACGTGCAATTCATAGGTACAAGCGCTGCGGCCCAGGTTGTCGGGCAAGCCGAGCCGCACCCCTTCCTTGTAGATCGATACCAGCGCATGCTGGTGGTAGCCGATGGTCCCGGTGCACCCCACGCCGCCTACCGGCGCCTGGCCCGCCGGTGCGCTCCAGCTGGGCCAGCCAGGCTGGCTGTTGCTGGTGGCGGCGGTGAGATCGGTAAAGGCCGCGGCCAGCACGGGTTCCGGTGCGGCGGGCTGGGTTGGCGGGGCCGGCTGGACAGGAGAGGGATTGGTCACGACGCCCGCCAGGTCGGAGCTGCCGCCACCGCCACAGGCAGCCAGCAAGACGAGGGCGACCAGGGCCAGAAACGGCCATCGGTATGTGCGCGTAAAGTATTTTTCACTGTGGGCTCCAGGTATGGATGGGGTAAAACGACTTTACGAACGCGGCCGTAAATTTCCGTTTAACCTGGATCAAGCTCAGCGGATTGCGCATCCGCTTCCCATCAAGACATAAAAAAAGCGACCCGAGCAGGCTGTGTAAATAGTCTGCGTCGAAGGTAAACCAACAAAGCCTCCCGAGGTCAAACTCGGGAGGCTTTGTTCATTCCGGGGGGGGCAGATGGCACATCGAAGAGGTGAAAGCAGGACACAGGCGGCGTTGTTCCCCGTCATGCTCGACGATCTGGTAGGGCCCGATGCGCTGGTACGGGTTATCGACGCCTGGATCGGGCGCCTGAATCTGACGGCGCTGGGCTTTTCGAAGACCCAGGCACAGCGCATGGGCCGTCCACCCTATGATCCGGCTGATCTGCTCAAGCTGTACGTATGCGGTTACCTCAATGGTGTGCGCTCGTCCCGTGCTCTGGAACGAGAGTGCCATCGCAACGTCGAAGTGATGTGGCTTCTTGGCCGACTGGCCCCGGATCACAAGACTATCGCAGAATTCCGGCGCGAGAACAGTGCCGGCCTGGTCGCCGTGTCGGCCTCTTTCGTCCAGTTCGCACGCCAGGCACGACTCATCGAGGGAGAGTTGGTTGCGATCGATGGCAGCAAGATTCGTGCAGTAGCATCGAAGAAAGCCCTGGCCCGCAAGGTCGATTTGCAACGCACGCAGCAGGCCATTGCCGAGGAGATCGCCGGCTACCTGTCGCGGCTGGACAATACAGACCAGGACGAGATCGGTGAGACAACGGACCGCAAGGCTGTGCAGGCTGCCTTGACGCGACTGCAGCAGCGACAAACGGAAATCCACGGCGAGATCGACCGGATGGACGGCAGCGAGTCGACGCTGTCGGTGCAGGGTGAGCCGCAGGCACGGGCCATGAAATCGTTGCACGGGGCTCCCGGCTACAACCTTCAAACGGCGGTTGACGCCCACAGCCATCTGATCGTGCATCACGAAGTGTGCAACGACACATCCGACATCAAGCAACTCGCTCCGATGGCGCAGGCAACAACACAGGTGCTGGACGCTGTTCCCGCAGTGGTGGCCGATGCCGGCTACGCTAACGCAGACCACTTGCAATTGCTGGACCAGGCTGGCCAAAAGGCATTCGTCGCTACGCTCGAGAGCGGCAATCCCCGGGGCAAAGGACAATACTACCGCCTCGAGACCTTCAGTTACGACCGCGAGCGCGACTGCTATGTATGCCCAGCCAACGAACTCTTGCAGCGCAGACAGGTCTTGCGCAAGGAGAAAACCGTGGTGTACGCAGCCCCGGCCGAACGCTGCAGGGTCTGTATCCTCAAGCCGCAGTGCACTGGCGCCAAGCAGCGCTTTGTATCGCGGTTACTCAATGCTGATGCCGTCGAGGCCAATGCACGCCGTGTCGCACAGCAACCGGAAATGATGAAGCTGCGCCGCCGAACCGTCGAACACCCATTTGGCACCATCAAACACGAAATCCTGCGCAACGCGCGCCTGTTGATGCGAGGTCTGAGCGGCGCTAAAGGCGAACTGAGCCTGGCGGTGCTTGCATATAACCTGAAACGCGTGACCAACTGGAAGGGCGCTGGTTGGACCCTGGCTGCCATCAGGGCCTGAGGGCTTTTACGTCTCCCCAAAAAAACAATGCCCCGCAAGATGCGGGGCATTGTTTTTCACTGCTTGCACTCTGCAGACTATCTACACAGCCTGCGAGGGCCGCTTTTTTAGTCTGGCGCCAGGAGGGACTAGCCCTCCCGCGATCAGAACTGCTCGAGGTCCAGCGCCAGCACGCCGGCACTGCCTTCGACAATCGCCGTACGCAAGCCGCCCGCGCTTGAGAGGATGTGGTCGGCGAAGAAGCGCGCGGTGGCGATCTTGGCGCGCAGGAAGGCGGCATCGCCTTCGCCTGCATCGAGCTTTTGCTGCGCGACCAAGGCCGCGCGCGCCATCTGCCAGCCGCCCAGCACGATGCCGGCCAGCTTCAGGTAAAGCACCGAACCGGCAAACACGCCCTTGATATCAAGCTTGACGTTGGCGACGACGTAGTCGACGACTTCTTCCAGTGCGGTCGAACCGAGCGCCAGCTGCTTGCCGATCGCGGCAAAATCCGCGCCCTGCACTTCAGCCAGCGCGGCTTCGGTCGCACGCACCTGGGCGATGATCGATTTCGCCACCGCGCCACCATCGCGCACGGTCTTGCGGCCGACCAGGTCGTTCGCCTGGATGGCGGTCGTGCCTTCGTAGATCGTCAGGATCTTGGCGTCGCGGTAGTGCTGCGCGGCGCCCGTCTCTTCGATGAAGCCCATGCCGCCATGCACCTGCACGCCGTCGCGCGCGACGTTCTCGCTCATCTCGGTCGACCAGCCCTTGATCACCGGGACCAGGTATTCGTAGACAGCGAGATTGGCTTTGCGCGTCGCCTCGTCGGCGTGATAGTGGGCGATATCCGAAATGCCGGCGCCGACATAGGCCAGCGCACGCGCAGCCTCCGTCTGCGAACGCATCGACATCAGCATGCGGCGCACGTCCGGATGGTGGATGATGGCGACCGGACCGGCAGAGCCAGCCAGGTCGCGCGACTGCACGCGGTCCTTGGCGAAGGCCACGGCCTGCTGGTAGGCGCGGTCCGCCAG
Source organism: Massilia sp. FBCC-B171 (assembly GCF_059134155.1). Lineage (NCBI taxonomy): Bacteria > Pseudomonadati > Pseudomonadota > Betaproteobacteria > Burkholderiales > Oxalobacteraceae > Massilia > Massilia sp. FBCC-B171. The sequence goes on from NZ_CP101443.1 coordinate 3,987,474, forward strand.
GCCAATGCCCTGCATGCCGACGCCGAAGCGTGCCGCGTTCATCATGATGAACATGTATTCCAGGCCGCGGTTTTCTTCGCCGACCAGGGTGCCGATGGCGCCGCCGTTGTCGCCGAACTGCAGCACCGCGGTCGGGCTGGCCTTGATGCCCAGCTTGTGTTCGATCGAGACGCAGTGCGCGTCGTTGCGCGCGCCCGGCGTGCCGTCCGCGTTGACCATGAACTTCGGCACGATGAACAGCGAGATCCCCTTCACGCCCGGTGGCGCGTCCGGCGTACGGGCCAGCACCAGGTGGATGATGTTCTCGGCCATGTCATGCTCGCCGTAGGTAATGAAGATCTTGGTGCCGAAGATTTTATAGGTGCCGTCGCCCTGCGGCACGGCGCGGGTGCGCACGGCGGCCAGGTCCGAACCTGCCTGCGGCTCGGTCAGGTTCATGGTACCGGTCCACTTGCCGGTGATGAGCGGCTCGAGGTAGGTGGCTTTCTGTTCGTCGGAACCTGCTGTGAGCAAAGCTTCGATGGCGCCGTCGGTCAGCAAGGCGACGAGCGCGAACGAGATCGATGCGGCATTGAGCATCTCGGTGCATGGCGTGCCGACCAGTTTCGGCAAGCCCTGGCCGCCGAATTCTTGCGGATGCTGGATGCCCTGCCAGCCGGATTCGCCAAAGGCCTGGAAGGCGACCTTGAAACCGGCGGAGGTGGTGACCTGGCCGTCGTGCCAGAAGCTCGGGTCCTTGTCGCTCGGTTTGTTCAGGGGCGCGACGACTTCGCCGCAGAAGCGCGCATTCTCTTCCAGCACGGCGACGACCGTGTCGGCGGTCGCGTCTTCGCAGCCGGGCAGCTGGCTCACCTGCTGCATACCGGCCAGTTCGTTCAGGACGAACAGCATGTCTTTGATCGGGGCTTGGTAGCTCACGAGTCTCTCCTCAGATTTTTGGATGTAAAACAGGCCACGACAGCCGGTATTTGCCGGACCAGCGTGGCCTGAATTTTGTTCTTGTAGGGTGGGCACTCGTGCCCACGCGGTTTACGTGCGGATCAAACATCGTACCGTTACCTGGTCGCGACGGGTGAACCGCGTGGGCACAAGTGCCCACCCTACGTTGCTTAACCGAGTTCCTTGACGAGCTCTGGAATGACTTCGAACAGGTCGCCAACGAGGCCGTAGTCAGCCACCGAGAAAATCGGCGCTTCCGGATCCTTGTTGATGGCGACGATGGTCTTCGAATCCTTCATGCCGGCCAAGTGCTGGATCGCGCCCGAGATACCGACGGCGATGTACAGCGATGGCGCGACGATCTTGCCGGTCTGGCCAACCTGCCAGTCGTTCGGCACGTAGCCGGCATCGACGGCGGCGCGCGAGGCGCCCATGGCCGCGCCCAGCTTGTCGGCCAGCGGTTCGAGCAGCTTGAAGTTGTCGCCCGAGCCCATGCCGCGGCCACCGGAGACGATGATCTTGGCAGCCGTCAGTTCCGGACGGTCCGATTTCGCCAGCTCACGGCCGACGAAGGCCGACTTGCCGAAGTCGGCAGCTGCAGCGATCGATTCGACGGCGGCCGAGCCACCGGTGGCAGGGGCCGAATCGAAGCCGGTGCCGCGCACGGTGATGACTTTGATGGAGTCGGTCGACTGCACGGTGGCGATCGCGTTACCGGCGTAGATCGGGCGCTCGAAGGTGTCGGGCGAATCGACCTTGGTGATTTCCGAGATCTGGGCGACGTCCAGCTTGGCGGCCACGCGCGGCAGGATGTTCTTGCCGTAGGCGGTGGCTGGCGCCAGGATGTGCGAGTACGAAGCGGCCACGGCCAGGATCTGCTCGGCCACGTTCTCGGCCAGGCCGTCGGCGAAGTATGGCGCGTCGGCGACCAGCACTTTGGAGACGCCGGCGATTTGCGCGGCGGCTTCGGCGGCGGCGCCGCAGTTCGAACCTGCGACCAGCACGTGGACGTCGCCGCCGCATTGAAGCGCTGCGGTTACCGTGTGGTGGGTGCTGCCTTTCAGCGAGCCATTGTCGTGTTCAGCGATAACTAATGCGACCATGATGTTTCCTATTATTTAGTTGACGGCAATGGCCGCTCAGATGACTTTGGCTTCGTTGCGCAGCTTGGCGACCAGCGTGGCGACGTCCGGCACCTTGATGCCTGCCGAGCGCTTGGCCGGCTCGACGACCTTCAGGGTCTTCAGGCGCGGGGCCACGTCGACGCCCAGGTCTTCCGGCTTGATCGTTTCCAGCGGCTTCTTCTTGGCCTTCATGATGTTCGGCAGCGTGACATAGCGCGGCTCGTTCAGGCGCAGGTCGGTGGTGATGATGGCCGGCAGGGTCAAGGAGACCGTTTCCAGGCCGCCGTCGACTTCGCGCGTCACGGTGACTTTGCCGTCTTCCAGCACGACTTTCGAGGCGAAGGTGGCTTGTGGCCAGCCCAGCAGGGCCGCCAGCATCTGGCCGGTCTGGTTCGAATCGTCGTCGATCGCCTGCTTGCCCAGGATGATCAGCTGCGGCTGTTCCTTGTCGGCCAGCGCCTTCATGATCTTGGCCACGCCCAGCGGCTCGGTCTCGCCATTGGTTTCGACCAGGATGCCGCGGTCGGCGCCAATCGCCATGCCGGTGCGCAGGGTTTCCTGGCACTGCGGCACGCCGATCGAGACGGCGACGACTTCGGTGACCTTGCCGGCTTCCTTCAAACGGGTCGCTTCTTCGAGCGCGATTTCATCGAACGGGTTCATCGACATCTTGACGTTGGCGATATCCACGCCGCTGCCATCGGACTTGACGCGGACCTTGACGTTATAGTCGACCACGCGTTTGACGGGTACCAGGACTTTCATAGGTGTGCCTTTGAAAAATTGAAGAGGTCTAGAGTGGCCTAGATTATAAGAGATAAACAGCTTCAGGGCTAAATTAAAGCACGATCGTGCGATTTTTGGCTAGAGGGATGCTTCCAAAAATCTGCGATCGAGGAAAACAGGGGATACGACGGGGCATTTCCTGCCCCGCCGCTTGAGGCGCCTTACTTGCGGCGCATCAGGAAGACGAATTCGCCATTGCTGTGCGAGTGGGACAGCAGCGCGTTGCCGGTCTGCTTGGCAAAGGCCTGGAAGTCGCGGACGGAACCGGTGTCGGTGGCCGTGATGCGCAGCACCTCGCCGGACGCCAGCTCAGCCAGCGCCTTCTTGGCTTTCAGGATGGGCAGCGGACAATTCAGGCCGCGTGCGTCCAGGTCCGCCTGGAAGTGAATCGTGTCAGTGTCGAGAATGGTGTCGCTCATCGCATGCCTGCCTAGGTGGTGATACTGATTGCATACTACTCCAATTCCCGGATTATGACGCGCCGCACCAAAATAGTCACGAATTGTTGCGTGCGCGCACCGGAATGGGTACGGGGAGAAACATCGCCCCTAGTAAGGATGACGTAAGCAATGCAGGATGGATGAGCGCAGATGCACCATTTCGGTGCGATTGAGAAATAATGACGTCGGGTGGGCGGGGAACCCGTCCACCCGACGAACGTTTGCTGTTACGCGCGTTCGCCGACCCAGGCAGCCACGCCAGCCAGCGCCGCCGGCAGGCCCGACGGATCGGTACCGCCCGCCTGCGCCATGTCAGGACGTCCGCCGCCCTTGCCGCCCACTTGCTGGGCCACAAAGTTGACCAGTTCGCCGGCCTTGACCTTGCCCGTGGCATCCTTGGTCACGCCCGCGATCAGGCTGACCTTGCCGTCCACCACGCTGGCCAGCACGATGGCGGCCGAGCCCAGCTTGTCCTTGAGCTTGTCCATCGTCTCGCGCAGGCTCGTCACGTCGGCGCCGTCCATCGTCGCGGCCAGCACCTTGATGCCATTCACATCGACCGCCTGGTTGACCAGCTCGTCGCCCTGGCCGGAAGCCATCTTCGACTTCAGCGCCGCGACTTCCTTCTCGAGCAGTTTCACCTGGTCCTGCACTTGCGCGATACGCGACGGCAGTTCTTCCGGCGCCGTCTTGAGGGCGCCGGCAGCGGCCAGCAGCTTGGCATTGGTCGCCTGCACCCATGCCAGCGCGCCCTCGCCCGTCACCGCTTCGATGCGGCGGATGCCGGCAGCGACGCCGCCTTCGGCCACGATCTTGAACAGGCCAATGTCGCCGGTGCGGGTCACGTGGACGCCGCCGCACAGCTCTTTCGAGGAGCCGATGTCGAGCACGCGCACTTCGTCGCCGTACTTCTCGCCGAACAGCGCCATCGCGCCATGTTTTACGGCGTCGTCGAAGCTCATGTTATGCGCTTGCGTCGGATGGTTCTCGAGGATCTCGCGATTCACGATCGTCTCGACCTGGGCGATCTGTTCCTGGGTCACCGGTGCGTTGTGGCTGAAGTCGAAACGGGTCTTGTCCGGGTCGACCAGCGAGCCCTTTTGCTGGACGTGCGAGCCGAGCACTTCGCGCAAGGCTTTGTGCATCAGGTGGGTCGCCGAGTGGTTGCGGATGGTGCGGGCGCGCTTGGCCTGGTCGACCTGGGCGTCCACCGTGTCGCCCACTTTCAGCGAACCGCTGCGCAGCACGCCGTGGTGGCCGAACACTTCCGCCTGGATTTTGAGCGTGTCTTCGACTTCGAACTCGCCGCCAGTGGCGCGGATCGAGCCATGATCGCCCACCTGGCCGCCGGATTCGGCGTAGAACGGCGTCGTGTCGAGGACGACGATGCCTTCCTGGCCGGCTTTGAGTTCCTGCACCGAGACGCCTTCGGAATACAGCGCCAGCACGTGGGTGTTATGCACCAGCGACTCGTAGCCGACGAACTTGGTCTTTTCGCCTGCGTATTCCACCTTGGCGGCCATCTTGAACTTGCCGGCGGCGCGTGCCGTCTTCTTCTGCTGCTCCATGGCGGCGGTGAAGCCGTCAACATCCAGCGTCACGCCGCGTTCGCGGCAGATGTCGGCCGTCAGGTCCAGCGGGAAGCCGTAGGTGTCGTACAGCGTGAAGGCGGTGCCGCCATCGAGGTTCTTCGCATCCTTGGCCAGCTGGGCTTCGAGGATCTTCATGCCGTTTTCCAGCGTCTCGCCGAAACGCTCTTCCTCGGCCTTGAGCACCTGGGCGACGCGCTCTTTTGCATCCGTCAGTTCCGGATAGGCGGTGCCCATTTCCAGGTCCAGGTCTTCAACCAGCTTGAAGAAGAATGGACGGGTCTGGCCCAGCTTGTGGCCGTGGCGCAGTGCGCGGCGGATAATACGGCGCAGGACGTAGCCGTGGCCTTCGCTGCTCGGGATGATGCCGTCGACGATCATGAAGGACGCCGCGCGGATGTGGTCGGCGATGACTTTCAGCGAATTGTTGTTCAGGTCGGTGGCGCCGGTTTCACGCGCGGCAGCTTTGATGAGCGCCTGGAACAGGTCGATCTCGTAGTTGCTGTGCACGTGCTGCAGCACGGCGGCCAGGCGCTCCATGCCCATGCCGGTGTCGATCGACGGCTTCGGCAGCGGCGTCAGGGTGCCCGATTCATCGCGGTTGAACTGCATGAAGACCAGGTTCCAGATCTCGATGAAGCGGTCGCCGTCTTCCTCGGCCGAACCGGGAGGGCCGCCCCAGATGTCGGCGCCGTGGTCGTAGAACACTTCGGTGCACGGGCCGCAAGGGCCGGTGTCGGCCATCTGCCAGAAATTGTCCGACGCGTAGCGCGCGCCCTTGTTGTCGCCGATGCGGATGATGCGCTCTTTCGGCACGCCGATCTCGTTGGCCCAGATGTCGTAGGCTTCGTCGTCCTCGAAGTAGACGGTGACGGTCAGCTTCTCGGCCGGCAGCTGGTAGACCTTGGTCAGCAGTTCCCAGCAATAGTTGATGGCGTCGCGCTTGAAATAGTCGCCGAAGCTGAAGTTACCCAGCATCTCGAAGAAGGTGTGGTGACGCGCGGTGTAGCCGACGTTTTCCAGGTCATTGTGCTTGCCGCCGGCGCGCACGCAGCGCTGCACCGAGGTCGCGCGCGAGTAGGGGCGCGAATCGAGACCGAGGAAAACGTCCTTGAACTGCACCATTCCGCTGTTGGTCAACAACATGGTCGGATCGTTGCCCGGCACGAGGGGGCTGGAGCGTACGATCGAATGGCCCTTGGACTCAAAGAACTTGAGGAACTTTTCGCGAATTTCGGAAGATTTCATGTTGGTGGGTGCGGAAAGAGCGCAGTACGGTAGATAAAGCAACGATTATAGCGGGAATCAGGCGAAATCCGGCGCGGTTAGTGGGGCTGTTGCCTGTGGCCTTATTGGTGTGCGCAATCCGTAGGGTGGGCTCTCCGAGCCCACGCGGATTCAAGATACCGATAACAGAGCAGGCAACAGCCCCACCCCGCCCGCACACCGCCCTACGCGAAATCCGGCCCAATCAGGTCGATACGATCGGTGCAGAAAGCCTCGACGCCCCAGCCCAGCAATTCACGCGCCCGCGCCGGATCGTTGACGGTATAGCAAAACAGCCCGAAGCCGGCCGCCCGCACCTCCTGCGCCAGCTGGGGCGTGAGGTGCTTGTGGTTGGTGTGGATGGCGACCGCCCCCACCTCCTGCGCACGGCGTTCCCAGTCGGGCGGCAATTCGCTCATCAGGCAGGCGCGCGGCACCTGGGGCGCGACTTCGCGTGCCGACTCCAGCGCCAGCATGCTGAAGGACGAGAGCAGCGGCACCGCCGCCAGGTCCCCGCGCGCGATCTCGTCGGCAAACAGGGCCGCGGCGATGCGCGCCACCGTGCCGCCGGTTTCCAGCTCGTACTCGGGCGCCGGCTTGATCTCCATGTTCATCCACACGCCATGCGCCTTGCAGAAGCCGGCGAACTCGACGAACAAGGGCACCGGCTCGCCCTCGTGCTCGCGTGCGAACCAGCCGCCGGCATCGAGCAGCGCCAGTTCGGCCGCGTCGTAGTCGTAGACATTGCCGGAGCCGGCCACCGTGCGCCCCAGGTAGGGGTCGTGCATCACCACCGGCACGCCGTCGCGCGCCAGCATGATGTCGTATTCGATGGCGCGGTAGCCTCGCTTGAGCCCCTCGCGCAGGCCGGCCAGGGTGTTTTCCGGCGCCAGCACGCCGCCGCCGCGGTGGGCCAGCACGCGCGGGTAAGGCCAGGAGCCGGCGGGCAATGCCATGTCAGCCGGCCGCCAGCCGCGAGGACAGCCAGAGGAAGCCGACGATGTTGGCCACCACGGTGACCCAGAACATCTGCCTGAACGAACGCTTGGATGTTTTATGGCGCAGCCACTGCTGGGCCAGCAGCGCGCCTGGCCAGCCGCCCACCAGTCCCAGCAGCAGCAAGCTGCGCTCGGGCGTGCGCCAGTTGCCGTTGCTGGCAGCCGACTTGTCGATCGCGTAGGCAACGAAGCAGGTGAGGCTCGTGATCAGGTAAGCGCCGGCCACCAGCCAGGGCAAATCCCAGACCAGCATGGCGGCTGCATAGATGGCGGCAAACAGATAAATGGGCAGATAGTGCATCTCGTCAGCTTAGCGCGCTGCGCGTGCAATTGCTAGTCGGCACCGATGCGCCTGCTTATCTGCCTGATTGTGCCTACTACGTTCGATACCGTACCGAGTCGCGCAAGCGTGCGCCCTACCCTCGTCCTTCACCTTGTCATTCAAGCAGGAGAACACCATGGCTTTCGATTTGGGAAATTTGTTGCAGCAATATCTGGGCGGCGCACAGGGCGCCAACACTGGCCGTCCCGAGGAAGACTTCGACCGCGTCGCGCAGGAAGCGCCGCGCGAAACCGTCGCGCAGGGCGTGACCCAGGCCTTGCGTTCGGACCAGACGCCACCTTTCCCGCAAATGGTCGGACAGATGTTCGGTCAAAGTAACCCGAACGAACGCGCCGGCATGTTGAACCAGTTGATCGCTGCCGCAGGCCCTTCCCTGATCGGCATGCTTTCCGGCCGCGGCGGTGCGGGCGGACTTGGCGGCCTGGGCGGCGGCAGTGGCGGCCTGGGCGGCGGCAGTGGCGGACTCGGGGGACTGGGCGGCATGGCCGGCGGTTTGGGCGGACTGGGCGGCATCCTCGGCGGCCTCCTGAACGGCGGCGGCAACGGACAGCAACCGCAGATCACCCCAGAGCAGGCCTCGCAAATCTCGCCTGAGGAAGTACAGGAAATCGCCAAGAAAGCGGAACAAGAAAACCCGAGCGTGGTCGATCGCATGGGGGACTTCTACGCCCAGCATCCGAACGTCGTCAAGGGACTGGGCGGCGCGGCACTTGCCATCGCCCTCGCCCACATGGCGTCGAACATCCAGCGCCGTTAATTCGTCGCCATTCAGCCGTTTTTACTCACCCACCAACAACAAAGGAGCACTCCATGGGCATTCTGAGCAATATTTTCAACAAGATCTTCCCGAACTCGAACTCGGCCAAAGAAGCAGCAGCAAAAGCCCAGGCGCAAAATGCGCCAGCCGCGCCGCGTCCGACGACGACGGCGGCGCCGACCGCTCCTGCTGCACCGACCGCAGCCCCTGCCCCTGTAGCGATGGAGGAAGTCGACGTCGAAGTCATCCTGAACGCCAAGCTGCAAGCCTCGGGCCAGCAGCTGAACTGGCGCACCTCGATCGTCGACCTGCTGAAATTGCTCGACCTCGACAGCAGCCTGCAGTCGCGCAAGGAACTGGCAGCCGAGCTGCATTACACGGGCGATACCAGCGATTCGGCCTCGATGAACATCTGGCTGCATCGCCAGGTGATGAACAAGCTCGCTGCCAATGGCGGCAAGGTGCCGGCTGACCTGAAGGATTAATCAGCCAGGCTGGTATTCGCGGCGGTTCCGCAGGCAAAGCAGAACCGCCCGAATGCGTTTTTGCGCGTAGCACATCCCCCGCATCGGTTGAACAGGCCGATGCCGCAGTGCGGGCAAAAATCGGTCGCGCCGTCTTTCAGGTCGACAGAGCGCTCGCACCCAGGGCACACGCCCTTCCCCAGCCGCACCAGCACCGTGTCGTAGCTTAGCGTCAGACGACGCTGCACGTCCGGCAGCGCTTCGCTTTCCTTCTGGCGCGCCAGATAGCGCTGCAGCGCTTGAATCGCATAGCGCCCCGCCACCACCGTCACGACAATTCCCACGATGTAACGCACATAGCCGCCGTAACTCGGCAGGTAAGGCACCAGCTCGAAGAAAAATGCGAACAGCGCGAAGAAGATGAAGCCCCAGGCAAAGGGCCACGAGGGGCCCTTGCGCTTGTGCTTGAACAGCCAGCCCGCGGCCAGCAGCAACGGCAGCGTCAATGCCAGGCGGTAGGCGAAGACGCGCAGGGTCAGCGCCTCGTAGGCGTCTGCCTGTTTGGCCCGCGCCGGGCGTTCCAGGTCGGCGCGGCGCCGCGTTGCGCGCTCGGCCTGCTGGCTCGCGTCGAGCAGCTCCTGGCGCTGCACTTCCACCGCCGCGAGCGCGCGCCGCTCCTCCACTTCCAGGGCGTCGAGTGCCCCAGTCCGGACAATCAGTTCCTTATCCTGCTCCGGACGCGCCGTCACGCTGCGCGTGGCCAGCCAGTTGTGAAAGCTGGCACGCGCGGAGCGGGTATCCGACTTGGCGACTGTGTGCTTTTGGGCCGCCTGGTCGTGGCGCTCGCGGGCGGCTGTCTTGCGCTTGTCGGCCTCTTCTTCGTCGGCACGCAAAGCGGCCAGCTGCGCCGGATCGATGAATTGTTCGAGGGTCGGGGGCGCTTCGACATCGGCCATGTTCTCGACCAGCTTCCCGCCCAGGCCGATGAGAAAACTGGCGAATGCGAACGCTACCAGCCACAGGGCCCGGTGCAGCCATGTCTCGGTCAGGCGCAATCCTTTGCTCATGATGTCCTCCGGTGTTGATGAAACCGGAGATTCTCATGACGCAAGGCGCCGCGCCAAGCGCAGGATGCGCAAGGCGCGTGGGGCGATACGCGCGGGAGCGCGGTATGCCCCTACCACATCAGAAGTACGACAAACCCAGCGCGCGGCGCACCTCGTCGACGGTGCCGGCCGCCACTGCGCGCGCCTTCATCGTGCCTTCCTTGAGCATCTGCAGCACTTGCCCCTTGTCCTTCGCGAATTCTTCGCGGCGGGCGCGGATCGGCTCGAGCATCTCCTGCAGCACGAGGTCGAGGCGCTTCTTGACGATGCTGTCGCCCAGGCCGCCACGCGTGTAGTGCGCCTTCATTTCTTCCAGCGCGGCCTTGTCGGTGTCGAAGGCGTCCAGGTAGAGGAAGGCGACGTTGCCCTCGACGTGGCCCGGGTCCGAAACCTTCAGGTGCAGCGGGTCGGTGTAGACCTGTTTCACGGCGGCGCGGATCTGGTCGGGGGTGTCGCCCAGGTTGATCGTGTTGCCGAGCGACTTGCTCATTTTCGCCTTGCCGTCGATGCCGGGCAGGCGGCCGATTTCCGGCACCAGGGCCTTGCATTCGACCAGGATGTCCTTGTTCACCAGGCGGTTGAAGCGGCGCACGATCTCGTTGCACTGCTCGATCATCGGGATCTGGTCTTCGCCCACCGGTACCAGGGTGGCCTTGAAGGCGCTGATGTCCGAGGCCTGGCTGACCGGGTAGGTCAGGAAGCCGGCCGGGATGTCGCGCTCGAAGTTGCGCAGCGCGATTTCGGTCTTGACCGTCGGGTTGCGTTCCAAACGGGCGACAGTCACGAGGTTAAGATAATAGAATGTCAACTCCGCCAGCTCAGGAACCTGGGACTGGATGAAGATTGTCGAGCGTGTCGGATCGATCCCGACGGCGAGGTAATCGAGCGCCACTTCGACCACATTCCGGTGTACCTTGCCCGTGTCATCCATGTTGTCGGTGAGCGCCTGGGCGTCGGCCAGCATCACGAACTGTTGATACTCGTTTTGATAGGCAACGCGATTGCGCAGGCTGCCCACGAAGTGGCCGAGGTGCAAAGGACCTGTCGGACGGTCGCCGGTGAGGATGACGGGTGCGGGCGCTGCTGGGGAACTGGTTGCTGGGGAGGTCATTGCATTTCCTAGTCTGTGCCCCGATCCCGCCGCGCCAAAAAAAACGCCACCTGAATCGAGGCGGCGTTCATGTGAGTCACATCTTCTCGTCTGGGCCGCGCGTCGTCAGCGGCGCCACCAGGTGCAAAGGGAGAAATGTGGGTTGATAGATTTCATGGATGGCATGTTTGCAGGTTGACGGCGCGCTGTCAACCGGAAGTGACTCCGAGAACCGTCGCGAGCGGAAGGAGCTTTGGCTGAGAAGCGCAGCTGTACGGTTGTACAGCGAGCATCGCAAGCCGAAGATCCGACGCGCAGCAGGTTATCGGAGTCACTGCCAATGGGCCGCGACATGGGGAAGCGGTTACTGACCATCGTGAATGAGGGCGGCATCGCTCATCCGTAAAAAAAACCAGACAGTTCCAAGAGGTCGATTATTCCGAACTTTATCTTTTCGGCGACCGTCTAAAAGTATTTTGTTGTTAAAATTCTAACAAGTGGTGAAATTATGAATAACACGAGCCTGAACAGCCAACCCCGCCCACTCGAATTATGGGGCGGCCTTGAATGTACTGTTAACCGTGTGCAAGACGAGTATTTCAGCCAGCTCGACCGCAATGGCCACGCACTACGTAATTGCGACATCCAGCGTTTCGCCGACACCGGCATCCGCGCCATCCGCTACCCGATCCTGTGGGAGCGCACGGCACCCGATGGCCTCGCCACGGCCGACTGGTCCTGGCCGGACGAACGCCTGCCCGCCCTGCGCGACGCCGGCGTCACGCCGATCGCCGGCCTGCTCCACCACGGCAGCGGCCCACGCGATACCAGCCTGCTCGACCCTGCCCTCCCGGAACGCCTGGCCGAGTATGCCGGCGCCGTCGCCGCGCGCTACCCGTGGCTCGAGTACTACACCCCGGTCAACGAACCCTGCACCACCGCGCGTTTTGCCGGCCTGTACGGCGTCTGGTATCCGCATGCACGCGACGACCATAGTTTCATCCAGGCCCTGCTGATCCAGTGCCGCGCCGTCGTGCTCTGCATGCGCGCCATCCGCGCCGTCAATCCGAATGCCAAGCTGGTGCAAACGGATGACCTCGGCAAGACCTACAGCACGCCGGAACTGGCCCATGTCGCCGAGTTCTACAACGAGCGCCGCTGGCTGGCCTGGGACCTGCTGTGCGGAATGATCGGCCACGACCACCCACTCTGGAATTACCTGATCCGCTCGGGCGCCAGCGAAGCCGACCTGCTCTGGTTCCGCGACAACACCTGCCCGCCGGACGTGATCGGCGTGAATTACTACGTCACCAGCGAACGCTGGCTCGACCACCGTCCGGAGCGCTACCTGCCGCACCACCGCGGCATGGCCGACGGCGTCCCCTGCGCCGATATCGAAGCGTCGCGCGCGCTGGCCACGCCGACGGCCGGCATCGGCCCATTGCTGACCGAAGTCTGGGACCGCTACCGCCTGCCGATCGCCATTACCGAAGCCCACATCGACGCCAACCGCGAAGACCAGTTGCGCTGGCTGCTGGAAATCTGGCAGGCGGCGCAGACGGCCCGCAAGAATGGCGTCGACCTGCGCGCCGTCACCGTCTGGTCGCTGCTCGGCTCCTTCGACTGGAACAGCCTGGTCACACGCAACGCCGGCTATTACGAGCCGGGCCCGTTCGACGTGCGCTCGCCCATGCCGCGCCCGACCGCGCTGGCCGCGATGATGCGCGAGCTGTCTTCCGGGCAGCCGCTGTCGCACCCGGTGCTGCGCGGCCAGGGCTGGTGGCGCCGTCCGGGCCGCTTCCTGTGCACGCCGGTCGCCACCCCGGCTGCCCTCACCTCGATCTCGGCCGACGGCCACCGCCTGCTGGGCGCAGGCGTCGCCCCGATCCTGATCACGGGCGCCACCGGCACCCTGGGCCGCGCCTTTGCCCGCGTCTGCCAGAAGCGCAACCTCGCCTACAAACTGCTGTCGCGCCATGACATGGACATCGCCGACCCGGCCTCGGTCGAACGGGCCCTCAGCCACCACAAGCCCTGGGCCCTGATCAACACGAGCGGCTATGTGCGCGTGGACGATGCAGAGAACGAAGTCGAGCGCTGCATGCGCGAGAACACCCATGGCGCCACCGTCCTGGCCGAAGCCTGCGCCCGCCATGGCGTGCACCTGACCACCTTCTCGAGCGACCTCGTATTCGATGGCCGCAAGGAGGCGCCGTATGTCGAGAGCGACCCGCTCACGCCGCTCAACGTCTACGGGCGCAGCAAGGCCGAATCGGAAGCGGCCGTACTAAGCGAGCACCCCGGCGCCCTGGTCGTACGCACCAGCGCCTTCTTCGGCCCCTGGGACAAGCACAATTTCGTGACCCTGGCGCTCAACGCCCTCGAGCGCGGCGAAACCTTCGTGGCGGCCGACGACATGACCGTCTCGCCGACCTATGTGCCGGACCTGGTGCACACCTGCCTGGACCTGGCGATTGACCGGGAAAGCGGCGTCTGGCACCTGAACAACGGCGGCTCGGTCAGCTGGTTCGATCTGGCGAAACTGGCGGCCGAAAAAGCCGGCATCGATGCTTCAACACTCGTGGCCCAGTCCTCCAGCACCCTCGGCATGACGGCTGCGCGCCCGAACTACAGCGTGCTGCACAGCGAACGCGGCGTGCTGCTGCCACGGCTGGAAAACGCGCTCGATCGTTACATCGAACTGCGCAATGTGATCGATCCGGAGTACGAGGAACTGGCCAGGACCGCGGAGACGCGGGTACCCGCCGCCAGCGGCCGTCGCCAGCAGGAAGAGACGCCGGCCGAAGCGGTGCACGGGCGGTTCTGAGCCAATCGAGCTGGTGGTGATTTACGGATGCGTCGCCCCCGCCTGCGCGGGAAAGGTGTCCAAGTACTTTTGCGGCACCTGGTACGGGTACAGCCCGCCCATCAGCGCCACCACCACCAGGCTTGATATCACAATGCCCGCCGACAGCGGTAAAGCCACGGCCAGCGCACGCACCCGTGGCGCCGGTCCTGCACGCCGGGCCAGCGCACAGCCGAGGTGGGCGAACACAGCGGCCACCGCCAGGAAGTAGTAAGGCACGAAGAACAGCTGATACGGCCAGATCTGCAAGCCAGCCGCGGCGAAGTGGACATTGGTGTCCAGATCAAGCATGGTCCGTCCGGCCAGCACCGCCCCCACATGAATCAGGAGGAACAGCGCGAGGTAGGCGCCGGAGGCTGCCTGCAGCCAGGCCAGCCATCCTGTGCGCCGCTTCCAGCCAGCTTGCACCAGCCACAGGCCGCTGCCGGCCTGCCCGGCTGCACACAGCAGCAGCACCATCTCGATGAGCGGCTGCCGGTACGCCAGGCGCGCCGCATCCATGAAGCGCAGGTGCGCAGCGATTCCCACAAGAGCGGCCAGATGATTGGCCAGGTGGGCCAGCACGAAGACCGTCACGACGACGGCGCAGCCCCGGTGCAGCCTGCGTACGGCCCTCATGCGGCGCGCCGCGTCAACATCAGGTGCAGCGCATGGCGCGGGCGCAGCGTGATCTTGAAGACGGGTTCGGGCGGCGCCATGCCCTGTGGCGGCGCCACCGTAAAGCGCTGCAGGAACATCGCCGCGATCACCAGCATCTCGGCCAATGCCAGGTGCTGCCCGATGCACACGCGCGGACCGGTCCCGAAGGGCATGAAGGCGCCGCGCTCGATGCCGGGCGCATCCTCGGCGAAGCGCTCCGGACGAAATGCCTGCGGATCCGGGAACAGGCGCGCGTCGCGCTGCATCAGCCCGAGCGGCACCATGAACATGGTCCGCGCAGGGAACTGCCAGCCCCCCAGCACGACCGGTCGCTGCGCACGGCGCGACAGCAGCACCGGCGCGGCCGGGTACAGGCGCTGGGTTTCCTGCAGCGTGCGCGCGAGCTGCGCCAGCGCGAGCATATCCTGCGGCGTCGGCACCCTGCCCTGGAGGACCGCGTCGACTTCAGCGCGCGCCGCGTCCTGCGCCGCCGGATTGGCGGCCATGCACCAGGACCACCAGGTCAGGGTGGCGGCCGCCGTTTCGTGGCCGGCCAGGAAGGCGGTCATGCATTCGTCGCGCACCGCCTGCAGGGGCCAGGCCGCCGGATCGCCCGTGTGCAGGGTCAGGAGCCGGGTCAGCAGGTCTTGCGGCCAGGCGTCCTGCGCCATCTCCAACCGCGCCTGCAGATGGCGCTCGATCAGCGTGCGCAGCACGGCCATGGCGCGCCGCTTGCCGCGCTTCCACGGCATCGCATCGGGCCAGCTCGCCGGCCAGAACATCTCGGCGTTGCCGGCGACCGAGACCGTGTGCACTGCGCGTTCGGCCAGGCGCGCATCGGCGTCGGCTTCGCTCGAAAACATCATGCGCAGGATGACGTCCATGCCGAGCGAAGTGAAGGCGCTTTCGATCGGCCAGGGTGCGGCGCCCGTGCGCCACCCGGCGAAGGCCTTATCCGCCGCGGCGCCGATGACGGGCATGAAGGATTGCACGGCCTTGGGCGCGAAGGCTGGCTGCAGGGCCTGGCGTTTCGCGCGCCAGGCCTGCCCTTCCGCCGTCAGCACGCTGTGGCCATGCAGCTGCGACATCACCTGCACGCCGCGCTCCCAGCGCACCAGGGCCTCATGCTGAGTCACCAGCAGTTCGCGCACCAGCGCCGGTTCGGTGACCACGATCTGGTGCTCGGGCCACATCCTCAGGTGCACCAGGGGGCCGTAGCGCTGGCGCCAAACTTCGAGCGTGCCGGGCAGGTCGCGCGACATGCGCCACAGGAGGCCCCATCCGGTCAGGCCGGACGGCGGCCCGGGCGGCCAGCTGCCGGGCGGGTGCAGGGGGAGGGGCGCAACCGGGTCGGGCTGGCCGGCGTGGGGGCAAGTAGCGGTCGTGGTCGGGTTCATGCAGCGCAGTGTCCGCCGCTTCCAGGCGCGGGTATTGTACGAAAACGACATGACAATCTGACAGATTTTACTTGCTATACTCGGCGGCCATGGACTCCGGACTCCCCTCCTCCCTTGCCGTGCCGTCGCCGCTGGCGCGCGCACCCCGTGCGGCGCGCAGGCCGGGCGCCGCGCACGAATGGCTGCGGCTGGCGCCGGCGTCGCTGCAAGGCGCCCTGGTAGCCCTGGCCGGACGCGACACCCGGGATCTGGACCTGGACGGTGCGCAGCGCCTGTCGCATTTTCCGGCCTCGCCGCTGGTGACGATTTCCTGGTTCCGCGATGTCGACGGCGGCCTGGTGACCGATAGCCCGGACGGCCCGCGCTGGCAGCCCTTCAACGCGCGCGTGGTGGTGTCCGGCAGCTGGTCGCACCCGTCCGTGAGCTGGACGCCCACCACCGGCTGCGGCTACATCGCCTGCTTCAATGCCGACGCGGCGCAGGCGCTGTTCGGCCTGGACCTGGCCGCAATCCAGGAGCGCTTTGTCCCCGCTGACACGGCGATCGACCCGGAATTCGCGCCGCTGTGGGATGCGCTGCTGGCCGCCGGCGACGCCGAAATACTGCCGGTGCTGGAAAGCCATCTCGCACGGCGCTGGCAGGCGCTCCAGGGCCGCTCCTCGCAGCACGCGTCGCTGCGCCAGATGGGCCGGCACTGGGTCGAGCGCCTGGCCTGGCAGGCGAACCAGTGGGCGCGCGTGCACAGCCCGCGCCATGTGGAACGCCGCATCAAGTCCTTCAGCGGCCGCTCGCTGCGCGAGTGGAACAGCCTGGTGCGCACCGAAGGCCTGTTCTTCGCCGCCCGCGAGCGCCACGAGGCGGGACTTCCCTTCGACTGGGCCACGCTGGCCCTGGACCAAGGCTTTACCGACCAGGCCCACATGATCCGCAGCGTCAAGCGCATCTGCGGCTTTTCGCCGACCGAATTCGCCGAGCGTTTCATCGAGGACGAATCGTTCTGGATGTACCGGCTCTGGGTCTGACTGCGGCGTTATAGAATGCCGGGGCCACCCCTCAACCGCAAAGGCGCCTCCTCGTGCAAGAGCAACACGCTTTCCCGTTTTTTCGGGAAATCATCCTATTCCTGATCCTCGCCGGCATCCTCATTCCCACGCTGCAGCGCCTGCGCATCAACCAGGTGCTCGGCTTCCTGGCCGTCGGCACCCTGGTGGGTCCCTTCGGCCTGGGCCTGCTCGCAACCCAGTTCCCCTGGCTGGCCTGGCTCACCTTCCCGAGCGGCCAGGGCATCTCGATGCTGGCGGAGATCGGCGTGCTGTTCCTGATGTTCATGATCGGTCTCGAACTGTCGGCCGCGCGCCTGTGGTCCTTGCGGGCCTGGGTGTTCGGCGCGGGCACTGTGCAGGTGCTGGCCAGCGCGCTGCTGATCGGCGGCGCCCTGGTGCTGCTCGGCCAGCCCTTTGCGACTGCCGCCATCCTCGGCCTGGTGCTGTCGCTTTCCTCGACCGCCGTCGTGATGCAGCTGATGAGCGAGCAAAACAGCGCCGGCAGCCGCCTCGGCCAGGCCGCGTTTTCCGTGCTGATGCTGCAAGACCTGGCCGTGGTGCCGATCCTGATCGTCATCGGCGTGCTGGCGCGCGGCGGCGGCGATGGCGCAGCAACGCTGGCCTTCGTCACGCTGGCCAAGGCCGCGGGCGCCATCGCACTGATCTACGTAGTCGGCCGGCGCGTGATCCACCCGCTCTTCAAGGCCTTCGCGCGCCACCGCCAGCCGGACGTGTTCATGGCGCTGATCCTGCTCAGCACCTTCGGCATCGCCGGTTTGTCCAGCGCGGCCGGCCTGTCGATGGCGCTGGGCGCGCTGATCGCCGGCCTGCTGCTGGCCGAGACCGAGTTCAGGCACGAGGTCGAGCTGATGGTCGAGCCCTTCAAGGGCCTGCTCATGGGCCTGTTCTTCATGACCGTCGGGATGGGCATGGACACGCGCCAGATCGTCGAAGCGCCGCTCTGGCTGGCCGCCGCCGTGGCCGGCCTGGTGTTGACCAAGGCGCTGGTCGTCACCCTGCTGTTTCGCGCCGGGCGGCTGCCCTGGGGCCGCGCCATGGAAGGCGGCCTGCTGCTGGCCCAGGGCGGCGAGTTCGCCTTCATCGTGCTTGGCTACGCGGTGAGCGCCAAGCTGCTCGACCCTGCCCTCGGCGCGCGTGTCCTGCTGGCCGTCGGCCTGTCGATGTTCATCACGCCGCTGCTGGCGCGCCTGGGCCGCGCGATCGGCGAAGTCGGCGAACGCACGGCGCACGAACAAGCCGCTCAGCACGACGAGGGCGCACTTGCCGAAGCCCGCGGCCGCATCATCATCGCCGGCTTCGGGCGCGTCGGGCAGCAGCTCGCCAAACTCCTCACGGCCCAGCAGATTCCCTTCATCGCCTTCGAGAACAATGCGGCCATGGTTTCGAAGCTGCACGCAGAAGGCATGCCCGTCTACTTCGGCAACGCAGCGCGTCCGGAACTTCTGCGCCTCGTGCACGCCGACCAGGCGCCGGCCATCGTCCTGACGATGGACAACCCGTCCTCCGCCCTGCAGGCCGTGCGCGGCATCCGGCGCGAATTCGCCGAAGTGCCGCTGTTCGTGCGTTCGCGCGACGAGCGCCATGCGCGCTCGCTCAAGCGCGCCGGCGCCACGGTAGTGGTGCCGGAGACCCTGGAGGCGAGCCTGCAGCTGTCGGCCTTTGTGCTCGAATCGATGGGCCTGGACGAGCGCACCGTGGACGACATCGTCGACCGCGAGCGCGACCTGTTCGCCGAGCAGCTCAATGACGCCGGCTTGCGCGAGCCGGGGCACCGCACGTCCGACTGAAAACCGCCCGCTATAATCGGCTCTTCGACAACCATGGCAAGAACATCATGACCGATTCCGCTCCTGTGAACGCTGCGCCGAAGGCGCTGGGCCATATCCGCGTGCTCGACCTGTCGCGCGTGCTGGCCGGCCCCTGGTGCTCGCAAAACCTGGCCGACCTCGGCGCCGACGTCATCAAGATCGAGCGTCCCGGCTGCGGCGACGACACGCGCGCGTGGGGACCGCCGTATGCGAAAGACGCAGACGGAAAGGACACGAGCGAAGCGGCCTACTATTTGTCGGCGAACCGCGGCAAGCGATCGGTGACGGTCGATATCGCCAGTCCCGAAGGCCAGGACCTGATCCGCGAACTGGCGCGCCATGCGGACGTGGTCATCGAAAACTACAAGGTCGGCCAACTAAAACGCTACGGACTCGATTACGACGCGCTGAAAGCCGTCAAGCCCGACCTCGTCTACTGCTCGATCACCGGCTTCGGCCAGGACGGCCCGTATGCGCACCGCGCCGGCTACGATTTCCTGATCCAGGGCATGGGCGGCCTGATGTCGGTCACCGGCGAACGCGACGAGCTGCCCGGCGGCGGCCCGCAAAAAGCCGGCGTCGCGCTGACCGACCTGATGACCGGCATGTACGCCACCATCGCGGTACTGGCGGCGCTGACCCACCGCGACCGCACGGGCGACGGCCAGTACATCGACATGGCCTTGCTCGACACGCAAGTGGCGATGTTGGCGAACGTCGGCAGCAATTACCTCAACAGCGGCAAGGCGCCCAAGCGCTGGGGCAATGCTCACGCCAATATCGTGCCGTATCAGACCTTCGCCTGTGCGGATGGGCACATCATCGTCGCCGCAGGGAACGATGGCCAGTACCAAAAATTCGTCGAGGCCGGTGGACGGCCGGAGCTGGCGACGGATCCGCGCTTCGCGACCAACCCTTCACGCGTCGCCAACCGCGACGTGCTGGTGCCGCTGCTGGCGCAGATGGTGGCCACGCGTGGCCGCGACGCGTGGATCGCGCTGCTGGAGGCAGTGGGCGTGCCCTGCGGGCCGATCAACGACGTCGGCGAAGTCTTCGGCAATGAACAGGTGCAGGCGCGCGGCATGGCGGTCGAGCTGGCGCATCCGGCGGCCGGCAAGGTGAAGCTGGTGCGCAGCCCGATGAAGATGTCGGGCACGCCTGCGACCAGCGACAAGGCGCCGCCGCTCTTGGGCCAGCACACCGACGAGGTGCTGCGCGATGTGCTGAACCGGAGCGGCGACGAGATTGCGGCGCTGCGCGCACGCGGGGTGGTGTAAGCGGCCTTTTGTGGGCGTGGTACGCCGGCACATGCATGCCGGCGTGTCCTGCTCCGCGTTTTCCGGTCAGGCGCGTCCTGCGTTCGGCCGGGGTGACGGATTGGTAGAAAGCGCTTAGTGCAGCTTGTGCTTGAAGTCGGACAGCTCGGCGTGCACGCGGGTGACGACCGCCTCCACATGCGCCGGCATATGCGGCGAGGACCGGCTGATGCGCTTGGCCTCGTCGCCCATGTCTTCCAGGCTGTCGACGCACTCAACGATCCGTGCCTCATCGTTCGACTGCATCACATCACGCGCCTGCTTCACCTCCCGCGAAATGCGCTCGATACAATCGCGCATCTCCGGCGGCGTGTCCTGCGACGCTTTGCAGGCCTGCTCGGCTTCGCCGATGGTCTGCTGCAGGTGGTTGTAGCGCTGCTGGATTTCGTTGGCTTGCAGCATGATGACCTCCTTAAAAAAGAGAGCGGTTTATTTTAGCGCTGGATCTAAAAGGGGTGCGCGCGGTGGGACGAAACCGTTAATTAGAATCGGCTGCAACCTATACGCTCGCCAAGGCTCAGCAAGCCAGCTCTAGAGCTTGCGTCACTCTAATCACACGCTTCGCCGATCTCACTGATCTGCCACCGCTTCCCTTTTTAACTGAGAATTACTTCGCGAACACACGCCTCATTTCAAAAATATCGCAAATAAAGTTTCTTAGACTCAACACGAATACTGGCGTCCCACGCTTGTCTCTTTGCCATGATTCTATCGGCTAGTGCATCAGTTGGCTTCAACCGTTCAACCTCATCTTCCTCGCCAGTCCCACTTGAGTGAATTGTCACCGACTTAGGCATCAGACTCACGATATAAGTACGATCATCTTTCGTATTCGATGAGCACAGAATAGTACTAATCGCACGCCAGGCCCCATCTTGGTCAAAGGCCACAACACTTGACGTGGCATCGAAGATTTTCTTTCTTTCATCTGGCTTGCACACATTCGAATAGCTTTCACCGTGCATTACCAAATCCGGATCTTTCTCAACTGGCTCAAACGCCAAGCACGGAAGAGAAAGAAATATGGCCATAATAAAAACCTCAAGGCGAGGGCTAACTTTAAGGTTTTTCATTTCAGGCTCGATTTGGATATTTGCGTTCCACGCAAGACCGGCGGCGAGTATTTATTGCCCAGTTCGTGACTTCGGCTTACCGTTTGAACATCGGTCATTTCACCGGTCGACTCAATGCTCATTCGTACGATTAAGTTCGCCGCCAAGTTAGGTCAGCAGCCTACTGCGAACCACGTAGCATCACGATCGCATGAAAACTGGTCGGAAAGCGCTCATCGATTTTTACAACATCGGCTCTTGCTTCAATCCGGAGACTAAAATTCTCGATCTTCTTGTGTGCGAGATAAAACACCAGAGGGTCTTTAATTCTTTCTCCCTCGCGCCGCTCCTGCGTTACGTGCTGCAATTTAAAGTCTTCGAAAATCGAGTGCGGCAAGTTCATCAGGTACACTCCAGCAGGGAAGTTACGCGGATGGACGGTTAATCCCGCTTTTCCCCAAGGAGCATTCTCGCGCTCTCGCTGGAAGCTGGCAGACATACCCTTCATCCGAAAATTTTCGCCATGAAATGATTTCATCGTTTTGATCGGATCTTCTGGATTCTTCGGCCAGCGAAATTTACCGACTCCGAGAATTTTGCTCTCTTCCGCTTCGAGTGATGATGACTGATCCATTACTCTAATCATTGCCGTTACGACGTCAGATACATATGACCTCTGCTCATCGTTGAGCGGAACGACTGCTGGAATCTTCCAACTTTCGATGTCATCGTACATTGTCAAGATCCGAACTTTTTCATCATTCAATTTATTCGACATAGGAATAATTTTTCTATGGGAGTCGTTCATAAATATTCCACGCAAAATAACGACACCTAAAATTAATAAGAACACCAAATACGATGCTCCTCTAACTTTCATAAACTAACTCCAAAAACAGGATCAGCTCGAGCGAAGCGCGGCACAGCAAAAATGGGGTCGTCTTCACCAACAACCGGAATCCACTCGCCCTCAACATCTGCCTTGAACAGTGTCTCAGTGTATCGAGACTTCAGGTTTCTATGCCATTTGTAGGGATTAACGGCGTAAACGAATGGGGAATTCATCACACCGCTGTGTTTCACCCAACCGGACCCGCCTACTGTGGGCACATCGGCTTCATCCAGTGCCTCCTTCGCGGTTTCTGCGCAGGTATCATTCAATAATGCAGAATACTGCACGCTTCCATTGTATATTTCCAATCGCAGCTCATTAATCTCCTTCTCGAGCACTTCGGCCTGTGGTTTGAAAATTGGTATCTTAAAAGCCTTAACCGGCTCCGTTATACCGTAGTCCGCTGTAGCTGGTCGTGCATTTTTCTGTCCATCTTTTTTTGATGTCATCACCCGTCCTTTGTTAAACCAACCGAATTTACCCATCCCGGCCGGCCCAAAACTCAATGAGCTTCGAATCGTTACGTTCTTTACAAGATAAATAAATGCGTGCCCATAGTCTTTAGCTAAGTCGTGTATTTCGTTTACAAAGGCATTTGGGTTGTTTACTTCAAAACCGACAACCACATAATAACTATCCAGCGATACCTGAGCACGCTTTTTATTTTCCGTCGGTGATGTCCTTGAAGATCCGAGCGAAAACCAGGATTCGGTAGTCTTGCTTTTTTTAGTCATACACACACCTCGATCGTAAGGTCTTCTTCACTTTCGGTGCCGATCAGATGGGTTTCGCCTTTTTCATTGGTTCGCCCGTATTGATAGGTACCGTCCGCGTATTTAACTCGGTACGCAATATCGGCGAGCGGTTTTCCACTTACGCTATCGCTTAAAATAAAAGCCTCGTCAAATACATTGATCTTATTGTCGGGAAGCCTCACTAATGCTGTCGAAAAACGGGCTGGGCTAGCAAACAAATGCTTCCCCCCTTTCACCGAAAACTTCCCCGGACAAGCAAACGTAATATCGCCCCCCTCCAGCGTCACCGCCGACTGCCCCGCCTGCAGCACGATTTTTTGCTTGGCCTTGATCTCGATGCAGTCGTTCACCGAAATCACCGTAATTTCCTTATCCGCCAGGATTTCCAGCCCATCCGTATGCGCCTGCAGCGACACGGCCCCATTTCCGGCAATCGCCTGGATTCCTCCCCCGTGCGTGAACAGGCTGGCCGCGTTGGCCGCCACCGACGACACCGTATGCCCCGCCGTCATGTGCAGGTCCGACTGCGCCGTCCAGTTCAACTGCTTCCCGGCGTAGACAACGGTAGACGCCGGCGTGGACCAGTTGATGCTGGCCGCCGAATCCATCAGCACGATGGCCGTGCCGAACTTTTCGACCGGCTGCGCGGCGTCGAGGTCGCGTGAGCCGCTCTTCGCCTTCTGTGCCCCCTGGCCGTTGACGGCCGCGGTGTACTTGCCCTTCTCCTTGGGATCGACCTGCTCGATGAAGTCCGTTTGCGCCTTGGCTGCCTCCTTGCTGAACAGGGCCTGCTGCTGCGCTGCAGCTTCGCCCAGCGTCTTGCCGAGTGCTTGTGCCCCCTTCAGCAGCGACATCGCTTCAAGCGCATCCATCTGCGTCGAGCTCACCCCGCAACCCTGCTGCGAACGCGCGCTGGTCGACAGCAGCACGCCTTCCCCACCACGCACAACACCCCAGGCATCGGTGCGCAACTCGAAACCGCTGCCGCGGTAGGCGCCGCGCTGAGCCGATCCGGGTGATTGCTGGACCAGGTAACCGAGATTGAGCTGCGTGCTGGCGGTACTCGTCGCGAGGCGCGTGCGGACCTGTCCGGCGGTGTCGTCAAGCTGCCACTGGTTGTAGCCGCCGCCATCGAAGTTGTGGCTGTGGATGCCCGACAGCGTGCCCGCGTGGTCGATGCCGGAATCGACGCCGGCGGCGAAGGGCGGCAGGTCCGATCCGGTGAACAGCTGGGCCACGATCACGGGACGGTCGATGTCGCCTTCGATGAAGTCGACCAGCACTTCAGTACCCACGCGCGGGGTGAACAGCGTGCCCCAGTTGGGACCGGCCAGCGCTTCGGCGACGCGCACCCAGGTGCCGGAGCGTTCGTCGCCCGGCGCGCAGCCCTCGCTGTCCGTGTCGTGCGCCAGCCCTCCGGGATTGGGGCGTGCACCGCGCTGCCAGCCGAACTGGATGCGCACCTGGTGGTCGCGCGTGCTGGTGGAAACGGAGTCGGATAGGCCGACAACAAGAGCGCATTGCGCACCGGGTGCGGTGATGGTCACCGGTGCGGCGGTCTGCGCCGGAACGATGGCGACCGTATCGCGCACGCAGCCGAAGCTGTTGCGGTAGGTTCCCTTCTCCACTTCACCACGCGCCGCCGCAGCGATGCCGGTATCGAAGTTGTTGCGCGCTTCATGCCGTACCCAGAGCACGGTGAAGGCGTTCTCGCCCTCGGGATAGCGGTCGTGCTGGGTCAGCTGGAAGCCATGCCCGGCGGCCAGGCGACGCACGGCGCCGGTGCCTTCGAATGCCTTGTTGTCCAGTTCGAGCGCCTGCAGCATCAATTCGCTGTGCGTGTCGGCGGCATCAACCGTGCTGGCGATGCGTTCGCCGCTGCCGTCGAAGAGCCACAGCGTCGGCAGCTCGCCCGCATCAAGGTTGGAGCGGTGTTCAAAGGCGGGAGCGAGCAGCTGCGCCGGATCCCAGCTGCTGATCGCCACCGCGTTGGCGGCGAGGGTGCGGCGCGCGCCGAAGCCGTCGATGGCGTCGTCGCGCTCGGTGGCGCGCACGCCGTGAAAGCGGATGCTGTCGCCGCCTGGCGTCGCCGGCGCCTGCGCGCGGCTGTCGAAAATGACAAGGCGGTGGCGTCCCTGTGGTTCGTGCTCGAAGCGCCAGCTCAGGCCCTCCGAGGCCAGCAGGCGCATGAAGAATGCGAGGTCGCTTTCGCGGTACTGGGTGCAGATCGCGCGCGTGGGCAAGTCCTGGGTCAGGTCGAAGTCGAAGGCGACCTGCGGGTAGTCGGCCAGCAGTTCGGTGATGATGTCGCGCGCGTTCTTGTCCTGGAAGATGTAGCTGTCGCGCCGCTGTGCCAGCAGCGCCAGCGCCGGCTCCAGGCGCAGGCGGTAGCGGGCGACGCCGCCGTCGGCGCCCAGCCATGCGGCGCCGGTACACAGGCCGTGCCAGCTGCGGCGGCTGCCGTCGGGCTGCAGGAGGCCGAGCGTCAGCTCTTCGCCGATGAATTGCGCGATGTCGAGGTCGGCCGAGGTACTGAGCGCATCGACGTCGAACCAGAACAGTTCGTTGACCGCCTCGCGGCCTTCGAAACGCTCGGCGGCCAGCGACTCCGGCAGCTCGCTGTCCTGGCTGCTGGCCAGGGTAATGAGCCGTGCGTGCTGGGAGAGGCCCGTGCCGAACAGGCCGAGGGTGGGAAAGCCGGGCGCGTTCATGCTGCCGCCTGCGGGGTGCGCATTGCCATCCGGTGGACTCCTTCGTCAGAAGAATCGACGGCAAGCTGGACACTTGCCAACCGTCGATGTTACCGGACGTAAAGATGGCGATGCTGCCTGCAGGCATGACCTGCATCAAGAATTCGGCGAGTTCAGCCGGGCGGCACAGGCGTCCCCGCTTCGAGCGGCGCCAGCCCGCGCAGGCGCAATGCGATCAGCATGGCGCCGGCCAGCACGAACCCGAGCAGGCCGACGACGCCTGTCCAGCCGCTCGACTCCCACATGAAGCCGCAGACCCAGCCGACCACGCTCGATCCGAGGTAGTAGAAGAAGAGGTAGAGCGCCGAGGCCAGCGCCTGCGGTGCGCGTGCGCGGCGGCCGACCCAGCTGCTCGCGACCGAGTGCGAGGCGAAGAAGCCGAAGGTGTACAGGCCGACGCCGACGACCACTGCGACCAGGTTGCCGAACAGGGTCAGCAACAGGCCGGCGAACATCACCGACATCACCAGCCACAGCACGTTGCGGCGGCCGAGGCGGTCGGCCAGCTGTCCGGCCCATACCGAACTGAAGATGCCGAGCAGGTAGAGCACGGACAAGGCGCCGACCGCGCTCTGGCGCAGGTCGAATTCAGGGCCGAGCAGGCGGTAGCCGATGTAGTTGTACAGGCTCACGAATGAACCCATCAACAGGAAGGACAAGGCGAACAGCCAGGGCAGTCCGGCGTCGCGCATATGCCGGAGCACGCCTTTGGCCAGGTTGCCGGAGCCGACGTGCGCGGGACGAAAGCGCTTCGAACCCGGCAGGCTGCGCCAGAACTCCCAGGCCGCGTACAGCCCGGCCGCGCCGAGCACGCCGAGCGCCACACGCCAGGACCAGAAATCGCTGATGACCGAGGCCAGCACGCGTCCGGACATGCCGCCAAACGCACTGCCGCTGATGTACATGCCCATCGACAGGCCAAGCGAGCTGCCTTCGATTTCTTCGCTCAGATAGGCCATGGCGACGGCCGGCATCCCGCCCAGCATGAAGCCGAGTAGTCCGCGCAGGATGAGCAACTGGGTGTAGTCGCTGGTGAAGGCTGCCAGCAAAGTCAGAACGGCGCCGCTGAACATGGAGGCGACCATCAGGGGTTTGCGGCCGAAAAGTTCGGACAGCACGCTCGAGACCAGCAGCGAGATGGCCAGTGCGGCGGTGGAGATCGACAGGGACAGGCTGCTCTGGGCGGGCGTGAGGGCGAAGTCGCGCGCCAGGAGCGGCATCAGCGGCTGCACGCTGTAGAGCAGCGCGAAGGTGGAAAAGCCACCGAAGGCCATGGCGCGGTTGATGCGTTTGAAGTCGGCGCTGCCGGCGGCAATGGCGGGAGAAGTCATGGATACATGATACCGAAGAATCGCAGCAGGCATGGTAGGGCAAGAGCGGAGCCCGCCCGAGCCCGCCAAGCCTTATGGATACTCGGTATCGAGCTCCGACCCCACATAATTCTCGAGCTCCGCAATGAGCTGCGTCATCGGCGCCTTGGTGCGGATGTTCTGCAGGACCGTGCAGTGTTCGCGGTACGAAGCAACCCGTTCGGCGACGATCGCGCGGTGCGGCGCCGGCACCTTTTCGAGGAAGGCGGCCCAGCCGGTTTCGTAGTCGGGATTGTTCTTGCGTACCGCTTTCACGAAGCGCTCGAAATCCTTCTGGCCGGCGCGCGCATGGATGGTGCCGCCGTCGACCGCGAAGATGGTGGCCAGCGCAATCACGCCTTCGGCGTTCAGGTCCGGATCGTTGACCGGGCCCTCGAAGTGGTTCTTGCGCAGCCACTTGGCCGCATTCACGATGGCCAGCACGCCTTCGCGCTGGCGCACCTGGCCGAGGTAGCGGTCGTAGCCGGTCCAGGTCTCGCCCGGATCGGCCGTGCAGATGTCGACGAACAGCTCTTTCAAGCGCCGGCCGGAATACACCGGGTCGTTGTCGTATTCGCCGACCAGGCTGTCCTCGGGCAGGGCCGACAGTTCGCGGATCATGCGGAACCCCGCCTGGAACACGTACTCGGCGCCGTCGGCGATCAGGATGTCGAGGGCGGTTTCGTCGGAGTCGTCGTCGACCAGGTGTTCCAGCCCGAGCGACATGCCGCCAACCGTCAGCAGCAGCGCGCGCTGGATGCCTTCGGCGGTGCGGTCGTTGGTGAACTTCTCGGCCACCATCGCGGTGATGGACGCAAGCTCGTCGGCCAGGCCGATCGCCTCTTCGGCGTCGGCATGGGTCGGCAGCAGCTTGATCGCACGCACCAGGCGCGGCAGCTTTTCAATGACGATTGCTGGCAGCATCGATGGCAATCCGCTCACGAAAAGATGTCCGAACCGATGCTCTTGCGCGCGCTGCGGCGTGGCTGGGTGCGCACCGACGGCACCTGCTTGCGCAGGCGGTACAGCAAGTCGCGCGTGCTGCGCTGCTGGAAGTTCGGGTCTTCGTCCGGGTCGTCCGGGAACTCGGCTTCGGCCATTTCGTTGCTGTGCCTGAATTCCGGGAAGAGCTCGATCAGCGAACGTTCCCAGCCGTCTTCGCTGGCCCTGGCCAGGTCGATCGCCATCGGGATGATGTCGCTGTCGGACGAGGTCTGGCCCGTCACGTAGCGCCCTTTCAGGTTGATTTCGCCGGCCACTTCCATGATTTCTTTCGGCGCGAGCGACCACAGGATGGCGAACACGGTCGCGCCGTGGTCGGTGGCCGAGGCTTCATGCAGCAGCTCGTGGCGGCGGTCTTCGTCGTCGGTAGCGTAGACCACGCCATGCACGTGGTTGAACAGGCCCTCGGCGATCCGCTCCGGGTCGTCCTCGATCATGTTGTCGGGCCAGGTGGCGGCCATGTAGGCCAGGCTGTCGGCCCAGGCTTTGGGCGGCACCAGCAGGGTCGCCAGCGAGGTCTTGCCGCCGTCGAAGCCGGCCAGGTGCAGGGCGGTGACTTGCGGCGGCAGCGTGGACAGCACTTCGGTCACGGCGTAGTCGCCGTGCTCGTCGGCTGCTTTCGAGAACGCCTCTTCAGCGTGCCCCAGCGAGCCGGCCAGGACCAGCTCACTGACCTGGCGGGTCAGTGCGGGCAGGTTGGCGCCATTGTTTGCGTTATCGCTCATCGCGTTCTCCTTCGCCATCAAAGATGCCTGTGAAGTCGTCCGAGACCATGCCGTCTTCCTCGTCCTCGTCGTCGCCCTCGTCGCCTTTGGCAAGCTGGTCGAGCGACTGGTCGTCGTCTTCCCAGCGCTGCTGGTGCTTGTAGAGGAAGGCGGTGATGATCGCCTGGCGCGCAAGCTCGGGATGGTTGTCGGTCATCGATGCATACATCGCAGCGCCCTCCTCGCCCGTGCATTCGGCCATGGCGAACACCTTGTCGGCGCCGTCGCCTTCGTAATCGGCCGCCTCGCGCAGCAGGCCCTTCGGGTCGAGGAACTTGATCTTGTCAACGAGGGCGAAGGCCATCAGGTTGACGTCGTCGATGCCCGAACCGCCGGCATACTCCGACACCAGGGCGTCGACCATCATCTGGTAATTCTTCTTGTTCGGCGGGTCGCCCAGCGTGCCTTCGATCTGGCCCTCCAGCTCGCGCGACTGGTAGGCGAATTCGGGATGTACTCGTTTCATGTTGTGTCCTGTATGGGGGAGAGCTTCAGACCTGCAGCGTGACGCCGTTGAGCGCGAACAGCGAGCGCCACAGCTCGAAGGCTTCGGCTTCGGCGTCGAGCACGATGCGGTGGTTCACGCTCTGGTTGTATTCGTCGCGTTTGGCGGCATCCGACAGGATCTCGTAGGCCTTGGTGACGGCCTTGAAGCGCGCCTCCGCACCCGGCGCATCGTTGCGGTCGGGGTGATAGCGCATCGCCAGCGAGCGATAGACCTTCTTGATCTCTTCGTCGCTGGCATTCGGCGCGACGCCGAGGATCGCGTATAAATTTTCCACTTTGGAACTCTCCGGCTGGTGCCTGACAAACGGCAAAACGAGATTATCCTATAGAAAACGCCAACGTGACAGCGGCGCCGGAACGCGCAACTGCCCTGCGCTCGCTCGCCGGCAGGCCGATGCCGACCAGGAATGCCTCAGTATGATCCCTGCATACGAGGCGAACCGTGCGCTCGGCCACATAGGCGGACCCTGCCCCGGGCCGTCTACGGTAAAATGTCCATTAACTTTACCTATCCAAAACACCATTCATGAGTAACGACAAGAACAAGGCAGCGGCAGCGCCTGTGCCCCCGTCTAATTTCCTGCGCTCCATCATCGATCATGACCTGGCAGCCGGTGTTCACACCCGCGAAGGCATGCCTTCGGTCATTACCCGCTTCCCGCCGGAGCCGAACGGCTACCTGCACATCGGCCACGCCAAATCGATCTGCCTGAATTTCGGCCTGGCGCGAGACTACTCGGGCCGCTGCCACCTGCGTTTCGACGACACCAATCCCGAAAAAGAAGACCAGGAATACGTCGACACCATCATGGACAGCGTCAAGTGGCTCGGCTTTTCGTGGGAACAAGGCGGTGAGGAATTCCTGCATTACGCCAGCGACTATTTCGATACGCTCTACGCCATCGCCGAGTACCTGATCCAGCAGGGTGTTGCCTATGTCGACAGCCAGAGCGCCGACGACATGGCGAAAAACCGCGGCAATTTCGGCACGCCGGGCACCAATTCGCCCTTCCGGAATCGCCCGATTGAAGAATCGCTGCAGCTGTTCCGCGACATGAAAGCCGGCAAGTACAAGGACGGCGAACACATCCTGCGCGCGAAGATGAGCGAAGACGCGATGTCCTCGCCGAACATGACGAACCGCGATCCGGCCCTGTACCGCATCCGCCATGCGCACCACCACCGCACGGGCGACGACTGGTGCATCTACCCGATGTACGACTACACCCATCCGCTGTCGGATGCGCTCGAGTCGATCACCCATTCGATCTGCACCCTGGAATTCCAGGACCACCGCCCGTTCTACGACTGGCTGATCGCCACCGCGACCGAAGGCGGCTTCTTCACCCCGCCGGTGCCGCGCCAGTACGAAATGTCGCGCCTGAACCTGACCTATGTTGTCATGTCCAAGCGCAAGCTGCGCCAGCTGGTCGACGAAGGCATCGTGTCGGGCTGGGACGACCCGCGCATGCCGACCATCGTCGGCCTGCGCCGCCGCGGCTATACGCCGGAATCGATCCAGCTCTTCTGCGAGCGCATCGGCGTCTCCAAATCCGACGGCTGGATCGACATGAGCACGCTGGAAGGCGCGCTGCGCGACGACCTCGATCCGAAGGCGCCGCGTGCGATCGCCGTCCTCCGTCCTTTAAAACTGATTGTGGACAACTTCCCTGAAGGCGAAGCGCATGATTGCACCTCGCCGGTCCACCCGCACCACCCCGAGATGGGCGTGCGCAGCTTCCCGTTCACGCGCGAACTCTGGATCGAGCAGGAAGACTTCATGGAAACGCCGACCAAGGGCTATTTCCGCTTCACGCCGCCCGTGGGCGACCAGCCAGGCAGCCGCGTGCGCCTGAAGTACGGCTATGTGGTCGAGTGCACCGGCTTCGACAAGGATGGGGACGGTAAAGTTACCGCGGTGCACGTGAATTATTTCCCGGACTCGAAATCGGGCACGCCGGGCGCGGACAACTACAAGGTCAAGGGCAACATCACCTGGGTCAGCGCCGCCTCCGCCCTCGAAGCGGAAGTGCGCCTGTACGACCGCCTCTTCCTCGATTCGCAGCCGGACGCCGGCGGCAAGGACTTCAAGGCCCTGCTCAATCCGAACGCCCTGGAAACCGTCACCGCCTACCTCGAACCGGGCATGGCGGCGGCCACGCCCGAGCAGCGCTTCCAGTTCGAGCGCCATGGTTATTTCGTTGCCGACCAGGTTGATTCCCAGCCGGGCAAGCCGGTCTTCAACCGCGTGACGACCCTGAAAGACAGCTGGGCCAAGTAAGCGCACTTGCTGCCAGCAGATCCCGCCCCGGGCTAGCCGCGGCGGGATTTTTTTATGTCCAGTTTCCGCTTCGCTCCAACTATCAGGCCTGCTAGGTTTCAGCCAGGACGGCTTGGGCGATTCTGATCCACATCAAACAGGATTAATTCCTTGGACTGCACATGGCCGACTGGCTGACCAAACTCAAGGCGATCAGGCTCAACTCCTGGCTCGGCGCATTGCTGTCGCTTGGCGTCGGCGCGGGCCTGTACGTCGGTACCGGCCAAGCCATCGAAAACGATGCGCAGATCCGCTTCACGCACATGGCGCGCAACGTCCAGTCGACCCTCGACAGCCGGATCAAGACCTATGCCGACTTGCTGCGCGGCGCCTCCAGCCTGTTCCTGACGACCGACGAGGTCACGCGCGACGCGTTCCGCCGCTACGTGGCGGGGCTTGACCTGGTTCACCAGTTCCCCGGCATTGAGACGATTAACTTCGCAGCCCATGTCACCGATGACCAGCGCGCCGAATTCGAGGCCCGGATGCTGCGCAATGTCGACGGGCGGCGCAATTTTTCGATCGTGCCGGCCGGCCGCCGCCCCGAGTACACGCTGCTCACGTTTATCGAGCCCAGCAAGATCTGGGCCGACCGCATCGGCGTCGACCTGCAGGCGCGGCCCGCCGTGGCAATGTCGTTGGGGTATTCGCGCGATACCGGTGAAGTGTCGACCTCGGGCACCCGGGTGGCCTCCACACCCAGCGGCCTTGGCATGCGCATGCCCGTCTACCGCCCTGCCATGCCGCTGGGCGACGTGGCCCAGCGCCGCGCCGCCTATCTCGGTTCGGTCGGCGTCGGCTTTTCCGTCGAGCGCCTCGCCCAGGGCGTGCTCGACAACATGTCGAAAGCGACGACCCGGCTCATCATCTCCGGCATGAGTCCGGTCGAGGAACCGGGTGGTCCGCCCGGCGTGTACCAGCGCGCCGTTTACTTCGACAACCAGCCCAACGCATTGCGCAACGATGCGGAGGTGTTCCGGGCGCTGCTGCCCGTCGGCGTCAGCGGACGCGGCTGGGACATCGATTTCAGCGTAAGCAAGCGCAGCATGTATTCGGAAATCGATACCGTCCTGCCCTGGGTCGCCATGCTCGCCGGCGTGATCGGCACGTCCTTGCTGTATGCGCTCTTCCAAACCCTCAGTTCCTCGCGCCGGCGCGCCATCGTGCTGGCGGAGGACATGACAAAGGAATTGCGTGCCAGCGAAACGAAGCTGCAGCGCACCAACGAAAACCTGCGTCGCCTGGCGGCCCATGCCGAAAGCATCAAGGAAAGCGAGCGCAAGCGTATTGCGCGCGAAATCCACGACGACCTTGGACAAAACCTGCTGGCGCTGCGCATCGAAGTCGACCTGCTGGCCTCGCGCACCGGACGCCATCCACGCCTGCACACGCGGGCGCGCTGGATGCTCGAACAGATCGACGCCACGATTAAAAGCGTGCGTCAGATCATCAACGACCTGCGGCCCCATGTCCTCGACCTTGGCCTGACCGCCGCGGTCGACTGGCAGATTGCCGAGTTCCAGCGCCGTACGGGACTGTCATGCGAGCTGGTGCCGCACAATCACGACCTGCACGTGAGCGATCGCTGTGCAACCACCCTCTTCCGCATCCTGCAGGAGTCCCTCACGAATGTGTCGCGCCATGCGCGTGCCACGCTGGTGCGTGTGGAACTCGCGGCCGACTCGGAATCGATCTCGATGACCGTCAGCGACGACGGCATCGGCCTGCAAAAAGCAGGCGGCCTGAAGCCCGGATCATTCGGCCTCGTCGGCATCGAAGAGCGCGTCCGTATACTCGGCGGCAAGTGCGTCATCAGCAGCCCCCGAAATGCCGGAACGACCGTCCATGTATCGATTCCCACGGCCGAGAACCTGCTCTCCATCGCCCCCCTGCCGGCCCAGGCCAGCAGCACGCGCACGCCGGTAGGCAGCTTGTAGGCACCCGCGGTAAATCCCTGTAGGTGGGTTGTCGCCAGGCTGTCGGCAGCCGCCATGCGCTTGTAGGCGGATTTACCACAGGAAATTAGTTGACGGCTCTCAACTTGCGGTAAATCAACGATTTCCGGAAGCTTGGGGTAGAGAATTCATATCAATGCTTCTCGTCAACAACCGCCCCAGCGATAAGGAGGACCAACCATTCGCCAGCACGACTCCATCGAACACATGCGCCAAGCAAACAAAAAATAACGATGCAGTATCCAAACAAAAGGATGAATCATGATCTCGAACAAAGATGTCGACCTCATTTCCGCGCTGGACCTGAACCCGATCAAAGTCAAACTGATGCACAAGGAATCCGGCGAAGGCTGGTCGCTGGAAAGGGCCAATGCAATGGAAGTCGAGTACCGCCGCTTCCTGTACCTGATGAAAGCCTTCCCGGCCGAGCAGACCGCCCCCCTGGTCGACGTCGACACCTTCTGGCATTACCACATCCTCGACACCATGAAATATGCCCGCGACTGCGCGCAGGCCTTCGGATACTTCCTACACCATTATCCGTACATCGGGCTGGAAGGCGAGGATGGTACCGAGGTGCAGGCGCAGGCCGGCGACCGGATGCGCGCGCTGTATGAGTCGACCTTCGGTGAAGCCTACATGCGTTCGTATGGTGCGGACGCTGCCTGGTGCGGCCGGGCCCCGGTGAAGGCAGAAGCGGCACAAACCGCCTGGTGCGGGCGTGCTCCCGAAGCCGCAGCTGCGGATGGCGCAAACACCGCTTGGTGCGGCCGTGCCCCCGAAGCTGCGAACACCGCATGGTGCGGCCGTGCGCCTGAAGCCGCGAATACGGCATGGTGCGGCCGTGCGCCCGAGGTGAGCGCCGAGGCCGGCAAGGCGGCATGGTGCGGCCGTGCACCGGTCAAGGCCGAAAACGCAAATACCGCCTGGTGTGGACGGGCTCCGGTGGAGGTAGAGGCGGCCACGGTGCAGAGCGCCTGGTGCGGCCGCGCCCCTGCCCTTGCACTGGCGGCTTGAAGGGCGCCGCTCCCGGCCCATGAGGGCGGAACGACGTTAGCCCCCCCTTACCCGCTTGCCAAGGCCCCGTTCGCGGGGCCTTGTTCTTTACGGCTTCTTGTGACGGGTGCGCAGCTGTTGGCGTTCCTGGGTGCGCTGCTTGTTCTGCTTACCCTCGAACAAGGCGGCGGCTTCTTTCTTTGCCTGCTCGATGGTGCGCATCGCTTCGTGATCGTCATGCGCGACAAAATAATCGTCGGCCTGGGCGTCGACCACCAGCTTGATCGCCGCCTCGTCGTCGAGTTCGTACATTTCGGTGAGCAGGGTCGTGATTTCGTCGAGGAATGCTTCGTAGGTCAGGGTCGTCATGGTGTCGGGTCTTTGTAAAATGCTTTTCGGGAGGGGCGCTATTCTACCAGCGGCCACTGCGCCAGCGCGTGCTGGACGTCCGGATAGCGCAGGCGCACGCCGAGTTCGCGGCGCAGGCGGGTATTGTCCAGCTGCCGCGATTCCGACATATACGACATCAGCACCGGCGACACCACTGCGCGCAACTCGGCGCGCGGCAGGCGCGGCGGGCGCGGCAACTGCGCGGCGTCGGCCACCGCATCGAAATAATCGGCCATTTTCAGGCGCGTGTCGTCGCTGGCGTGATAAACCCGCCCGGGACGCGCCCGGAACAGCGCCAGCGCGACGATACGCGCCAGGTCGTCGGCCTGGATGTGGTTTGTATACACATCGTCTTCTTCGCGCAGCGCCGGCGTGCCTTCGCGCAGGCGTTTCATGGGGAGCCGGTCGATCGCGTAAATGCCGGGCACACGCACGATGGCCGCACTGCCGCCGCTGCGGATCGCCCAGGCGCGCAGCACGCGTTCGGCGTCGACGCGGCGTGCGGCACGCGCGTTTTTTGGCGCCACGGTGCGCGTTTCGTCGATCAGCGCCCCGCCGCAATCGCCGTAGACCCCGCTCGTGCTCACGTACACGAGGTGCGCCCCCGCGGGTAGAATGGCGGTCACATTGCGCGTGCGAACATCCAGCGCCCCTTCCGGCCGCGGCGGCGCCAGGTGCACCACATACGGCGCCAGGCCACGCAGGCGCGCCAGGCTGGCCGGCTGGTCGAGGTCGGCAAGGATAGGAACGGCCCCGGCGGCGCGAATCGCCGCGGCGTGGACCGGATCGCGCGTCACCGCGAACACGCGAAAGCGCGCACGCAGCAGCGGCAGCAGGCGCATGCCGACGTCGCCGCAGCCGAGCAGGAGCAGGCGCGGACGTCCCAGGCGGTGCCTATTGCTGTAATTCATTTTGTAGAAGTTCATTTTGAGGATTGTATGACGTTCCAGATCACTGTCCAGCCCAGCGGCACCCAATTTGCATGCGAGGACGACGAAACCGTGCTGGCGGCCGCGATCCGCGCCGGCGTCGGCCTGCCGTATGGCTGCAAGAACGGCGCCTGCGGTTCGTGCAAGGGCAAGGTTCTCGAAGGTGCGGTCGCACACAAGCCGCACCAGGCGCGCGCCCTGACCGAGCAAGAAAAGCTGGGCGGCATGTCGCTGTTCTGCTGCGCCCTGCCCGAAGGCGACATCGTGATCGAGGCGCGGGAAATTGGCGGCAGCAGCGATTACCCGATCCGCAAGATGCCCAGCCGCGTGCAATCAATCACGCGCGCCGCGCCCGACGTCGCCATCATCACGCTGCAGCTGCCGGCCAACGAGGCGCTGGCCTACCGCGCCGGCCAGTATGTCGAATTCATGCTGAAAGACGGCAAGCGCCGCGCCTACAGCCTGGCCTGCGCGCCGACCCTGGAGCGTCCGCTCGAACTGCACATCCGGCACCTGGCCGGCGGCCTGTTCACCGACCACGTCTTCGGCGCCATGAAGGAACGCGACATCCTGCGCTTCGAGGGGCCGCTCGGCACCTTCTTCCTGCGCGAGGAATCGGATAAACCGATCGTGCTGCTGGCCTCGGGCACCGGTTTCGCGCCGGTCAAGGCGCTGGTTGAGCACCTGATGCACCTGAAGTCGACCCGTCCGGTGCGCCTGTATTGGGGCGGACGCCGTCCGCAAGACCTGTACATGGACGAACTGTGCCAGGCCTGGACCACGACCATGCCGGACTTCGCCTACGTGCCGGTGATTTCGGATGCGCTGCCGGAAGATAACTGGACGGGCCGCACTGGCTTCGTGCACGCGGCCGTCATGCAGGATATTCCGGACCTCTCTGGCTACCAGGTGTATGCCTGCGGCGCGCCGGTGATGGTCGAAGCGGCGCGCAATGAGTACACCGCGCAGTGCGGCTTGCCGGCGGATGAGTTTTTTGCCGATGCGTTTACAACCGAGGCGGACCTGGCGTCGGAATGACGCGCTTGTAAAGTGGACGGGGCTCAGCAACAGCAGGTAAAACCGGGCACAATTGGCAACTTCGCGCGAGTAAAGTTCCCCTTTCATGTCCCTGCTTTCCCCGTCCGGCGGCCTGGCCGTCCTGCGCAACCGTAACCTCTCCTTCTACCTCTCGGCCCGCTTCCTCGGCACCCTGGCCGTCCAGATGCAAAGCGTCGCGGTCGGCTGGCAGGTGTATCAAATCACCGGCAGCCTGTTCGACCTCGGCCTGATCGGGCTGGCCCAGTTCGCGCCCTTCCTGATTCTGATCCTGTGGGCCGGCCACGTCGCCGACCGCTACGACAGGCGCAAGATCATCGTGCTGTGCATGCTGACCCAGCTGTTGGTGAGCGGCCTGCTGCTCGCGTTTACCGCCAGCGGCAGCCGGGTCGTCTGGCCGGTGTTCGCGGTGCTGGTGCTGTTCGGCAGCGCGCGCGCCTTCATGATGCCGGCCTCGCAGGCGGTGCTGCGCAATCTGGTGCCTGATAAAGATTTCGGCCAGGCCGTCGCGCTGGCCTCTTCCACTTTCCACGTCGCGGTGATCGCCGGCCCGGTGCTGGGCGGCCTGCTGTATGTGTTCGGCCCGACCGTCGTGTACATGGTCTCGGCCGGCCTGCTCCTGATCGCGACCTTGCTGATGGCCTCGACCACAAGCGCGCCGCAGGTGCGCAGCACGGCGCCCGTCAGCTGGCATACCTTGCTGGAAGGCCTGCGCTTCGTGAGGTCGCGCCCGATCGTGCTGGGCGCCATTTCGCTCGACCTGTTCGCGGTGCTGTTCGGCGGCGCCACGGCGCTCCTGCCCGCCTATGCGCACGACGTGCTGCATGCGGGGCCCACCGCGCTCGGCTGGCTGCGCACGGCGCCCGGCGCGGGCGCGGCGCTGTGCTCGATCCTGCTCGCCTTCGTGCCGATCCGTCGCCATGTGGGTGCCTGGATGTTCGGCGGGGTCGCCCTGTTTGGCCTGGCCACGCTCACCCTTGGCTGGACCAGCAATTTCACGGTCGCCCTGGTAGCCCTGTTCGTGCTGGGCGCCGGCGACATGGTCAGCGTCTACGTGCGCCACCTGCTGGTGCAGTACGAAACGCCCGACGAGATCCGCGGCCGCGTCAGCGCAGTCAATTCGGTCTTCATCGGGGCCTCGAACGAACTGGGCGAATTCGAATCGGGCGTCACCGCCGGCTGGTTCGGCCTGACGCGCGCAATCCTGCTGGGCGGCGCGGCAACCCTGGTCGTCACGGGACTGTGGGCAGTGCTGTTCCCGGTGCTGTCGAAAATGGATCGCTTTCCTCATCACAAGGAAGACGGATTACCCAAATAGCGTACGGGACGCGGTAAAAATAGCAAAAAGTGTAAGATCGGCTTCAAGATCTTTGATAAGGGAGCCATCTTTATGCAAATCAATGTCAATACTGACCGTACCATCGAAAAACACCAAGGTCTGGATGAGCACGTCGCATCCGTTGTGGAGAATTCCATTGGTCGTTTCGGCGAGCAAATCACCCGCATCGACGTGCACCTGAGCGATGAAAACAGCCAGAAGCAACTCGACGGCGGCAACAAGTGCATGATGGAAGCCCACGTTGCCGGTTACGCACCGGTGGTCGTCACCGAACACGCGGTTAACCTGCACCAGGCCATTACCAATGCCGGTAACAAGCTCAAGCGCGCCCTCGACAGCGCCCTGGGCCGCCTGGCCGACAAGGGCCGCCGCGAACCGCTGCCGCTCGACATCATCGATACCGAAGACGAGCTCCTGCCTGAGCAGGAAAAGAACCTCACCAGCGGCGTGTAAGAACGGCGCTGGAAAGAACAAGCGCGGCCCTGGCCGCGCTTTTTTACGCCTGCTCCCCTTCCAGCATCGCGCGCAAGCAGCGCAGATAGCGCAGTCCCGGCAGCGCCCGGCTGCCATACCAGGACATCATTTCCCCATCGACCAGGAACACCGGAATGCCGAGCTGCTTTTCGAGTGCGTCCGCATGCGCCTCGGTAAAACGGTAGGGTTCGGTCGAGAGCAGCACCGCATCGAGTCCGGCCACGAGTTCGTTCGACCAGGCGAAACGCGGATAGCGGCTCGCATCCGGCAGGTCCGGCACGCGCCAGCCGAGTTCGCCCAACATGCGCGCAATATAGGTGTCGCCGGACACGCTCATCCACGGGTCCTGCCAGATGCAGTACAGCACGGTGCGCGCCGGCCCGGCAGGCGCCGCTTTCAAAGCCGCGTACTCGGCCTCGAAGGCGGCGCACCAGGCTTCGGCTGCCTCTTCTGCCCCGAAGATACCGCCGATGAGCCGCGCCAGCGCCAGGTTGTCGCGCGGCGCCAGCGGATGGGTCACGACCATGTGCGGCACGAATTCGGCCAGCACGTCGAAGGTCGGCTTTTCGTTCTCGTCGATGTTGACGATCACATGGGTCGGCGCGAGCGCGCGGATCTTCTCGATGTTCACGTCCTTGGTGCCGCCCACCTTCGGGATCGCGGCGACCGTTTCGGCGGGGTGGATGCAAAAGCCGGTGCGTCCGACAATCCGGGCCGCGAGACCCAGGTCGCACAGCAATTCGGTAATCGAGGGAACCAGCGAGACGATGCGCGCGCCGGGCGCCGGCGCATGCGCGGTGCCGAGGGCGTCGATAAGGGGGGCAATGGAGGCGGTCATGGGCGGTATTGAAACACTCCTGTTTCGGAAACGCCAGCGGGAACCAAGCGGCCAATGGTTTATCATGCATTCATTCATTGCAGCCAGCCCAGCTACCACGCGGAGGAAAGTTTGAAACTTATCGGACCATTTCGGGATTCCGGCTACTCGGTCGAGAGCCTGGAGCTGTTTCGCGGCGCCGACACGCTAGCCGCCGCCGTGGCGCTGGCCGATTGCGACGTGGTGCAGCTGGCCGAAGGCGAACCGATCGAGGATGCGGTGCGCGCGCGCCTGTACATCGTGCTGTCCGGCATGCTGGAAGTGGAAACCGATGGTCATACGGGCAGCGCCGACGGCAACGTGAACCGCATCATGCCGGGCGAAAGCGTGGGCGAGCAATCGGTGCTGGACGACGCCGCCAACCTGGACGCCGTGCATGCGGTCGAGGAAACGCAATTGCTGGTGATCGAATCGAAGCTGGCCTGGGAACTGATCGACGACTCGAACGCGGTGGCGCGCAACCTGCTGCGCCTGATGTCCTTCCGCATCCGCGCCGCCAATGCCCTGCTGCGCCGGCGCCAGAAGCTTGGCGAGTTCTACCGCCAGCTGTCGCTGAACGACACGCTGACCGGCCTCTACAACCGCACCTGGCTGGCCGACATGCTGCCCAAGCTGGTGGGCCGTGCGCGCACCCAGGGCAGCCCGCTCGCGCTGCTGATGGTCGACCTCGACAACTTTAAAAAATTCAACGATACCCACGGCCACCTGGTCGGCGACGCGGCCCTGTGCGCCGCGGCCAACGTCATCCGCGACGGCTTGCGCCCGTCCGACTTTGCGGTGCGCTATGGCGGCGAGGAACTCATGGCCGTGCTGCCGGAAACGACTGCCGAGCTGGCCCGCATGGTGGCCGACCGCCTGTGCCAGCAAATGCGCGAAGTGGTGCTCTTCCCCGACATGCGCGTGCCGATGCCGCACCTGACGGCCTGCTTCGGCGTGGCCGTGCTGGATCCGGAAGGCGACGAGATGAGCCTGATCGAAGCGGCCGATGCCGCCCTCTATCGCGCCAAGGACGCCGGCCGCAACTGTGTGAGCGTTTGATTGACGGAACGCGACCACGCATCGACAATCCGTGCCACGCTTGATGGTCACGACCGGCACCCACAATAAAACGATGAGCACACACACTTTCCTCTGGCACGACTACGAAACCTTCGGCGCCCAGCCGCGCCGCGATCGTCCGGCGCAGTTCGCCGCGATCCGCACCGATGCCGACCTGAACGAGATCGGCGAGCCGCTGATGCTGTTCTGCCAGCCGGCCAACGACTATTTGCCCGATCCGCAATCCTGCCTGATCACCGGCATCACGCCGCAGCAATGCCTGGAACTGGGCGTGCCCGAGCACGAATTCGCGCGCCAGATCGAGGCCGCATTTGCCGAACCTGGCACGGTGGGCGTCGGCTACAACACGATCCGCTTCGACGACGAAGTCACGCGCTTTTTGTTCTGGCGTAACCTGCTCGACCCGTATGCGCGCGAGTGGCAGCACAATTGCGGCCGCTGGGATTTGCTCGACGTCGTGCGCATGACGTATGCGCTGCGTCCGGATGGCATTCAATGGCCGACCCATCCCGATGGGCGCCCGAGCTTCCGCCTGGAAGACCTGACCCGCGCCAACGGCCTGTCGCACGAGTCGGCGCACGATGCGCTCTCCGACGTGCGCGCAACCATTGCGCTGGCCCGCCTCATTCGCGACAAGCAGCCGCGCCTGTTCGACTTCTGCCTCGAGCTGCGGCGCAAGGACAAGGTTGCCAGCGAAATGGGCCTGCACCTCGAGCGCGGGTCGCGCCAGCCCTTCCTGCACGTGTCGGGCATGTTCCCGGCCGAGCAAGGGTGTCTCGGCCTGGTCTGGCCGCTGGCCCAGCATCCGAGCAACAAGAACGAAATCCTGGTCTGGGATTGCCGTCACGATCCGTCGGAACTGTTCGGACTGGACGTCGAGACGATCCGGCAGCGCCTGTTCACCCGCACGGCCGACCTGCCGGAAGGCGTGACGCGCCTGCCGATCAAGAGCGTGCACCTGAACAAGTCGCCGATGCTGGTCGGGAACTTGAAGACGCTCAGCAGCGCGATGGCGACCCGCTGGGGCATCGACCTCGAGCAGGGACGCGCGCACGCCCAGCTGGCGGCAAATGGTCCCGACATGGCGGCGGTGTGGGCGCAGGTCTACCAGAAGCCGGCGGCATCGAACGACACCGATGTCGACGAGGATTTGTATGGCGGCTTTGTCTCCAACAACGACCGCCGCAAGCTGGAATCGCTGCGCATGCAGACGCCGGCCCAGCTGGCATTGGTGCGGCCTTCGTTCGAGGACGAGCGCCTGGCCGAACTGCTGCGACGCTACCGCGCCCGCAATTTCCCGGAGACGCTAAGCGAAGCGGAAATGGAAGCCTGGGAAGAGCACCGTGCGGCGCGCCTGTTCGACGGGGCCGGTGGGGCGAGGACGGTGGATCAGTTGTTTGGCGAGATCGATGCGCTGTCGGAGACGGCGGATGAAAGGGCCGAGGAGATTCTGGGCGTCTTGTATGAGTATGTGGAGGCGATTGCGCCGAGCAGGTATTGAGGCTTGTGGGGCTGTTGCCTGATGCGTTATCGGTAGGTTGAATCCGCGTGGGCACAAGTGCCCACCCTACGAGCAGCGTTATCGGGCGAGTTCAAACGAAATCCGGTTTCGTTTGAACGCGCCGATAACGTCACCTTACCCCCGATACCGGTTGATCTCATCCCGCGTCTCGCGCGCCACCCGTCGCGCGGCCGCCGCGAAATCTTCCCCTGCTTCCGGCGCCGCATACAAAATCGCGCGCGAGGAACTGATCATCATCCCCACCCCGCCAGCCGTGCGTCCCGCGCGCACGGTCGCTTCCACGTCGCCCCCTTGTGCGCCGATCCCCGGCACCAACAAGGGCATGTCGCCGACAATCGCCCTGACCTGCGCCAGTTCTTCCGGATAGGTCGCGCCCACCACCAGCGCGCACTGCCCGTTGCGGTTCCATTTTTCGGCGACCATGCGCGCCACGTGCTGGTACAGCGGCACACCGCCCACGTCGAGGAATTGCAGGTCCGAGCCGCCCGCGTTCGAGGTGCGGCACAGCACGATCACGCCGCGGTCGGGCCAGCCGAAATACGGCTCGACCGAATCCGACCCCATGTAGGGACTGACCGTCACCGCATCCGCGCCGTAGCGCTCGAAGGCTTCGCGCGCGTACTGGTGGGCGGTGGCGCCGATGTCGCCGCGCTTGGCATCCAAAATCAATGGGATCTGCGGATAAGTCTCGCGCAGGTAGCGGCAGATCTGCTCGAGCTGGTCTTCGGCGCCGAGCGCGGCGAAATAGGCGATCTGCGGCTTGAAGGCGCAGGCCAGGTCGGCCGTGGCGTCGATGATGGCCTTGCAGAACTGGACAATTGCGTCCGGTTTTCCTTGCAGCTGCGCAGGCAGGCGCGCCAGGTCGGGATCGAGTCCGACGCACAGCAGCGAATCGTTGCGGGTCCAGGCCGCGGAGAGTTTGTCGATGAAATTCACGTTGGGCCCCTTGTATGGTGTCTTTGCAAACCCGGTATTGTACGCGCCGCCGGGCACGGCCCCTCGCTGCGGCCCGGAGCGTGCGACCGGAATTGACTGACTAATGTATATTTTTGACTATTCGACAACTCGCAATGGACAGGACATCATGACGCTTTCCGTATTCTCGCGCTGGACTCGCCTGCTGGCGGTGGCAACACTGGCAGGCTCGCTGCTTTCGGGCTGCGGCTACAACGATTTCCAGACCAAGGACGAAGCCACCAAGGCCGCCTGGGGTGAAGTGGTCAACCAGTACCAGCGCCGCGCCGACCTGATTCCGAACCTGGTCAACACGGTCAAGGGCTATGCCTCGCACGAACGCGAGACCCTCGAAGCCGTCACCCGCGCACGCGCCGCCGCCACCAGCTTCCAGATCACGCCGGAAGTACTGAACAATCCGGAAGCGTTTGCGAAGTTCCAGCAGGTGCAGGGCGAACTTTCCAGCGCGCTGTCGCGCCTGATGGCCGTGTCCGAGGCCTATCCGAACCTCAAGGCCGACACCAGCTTCCGCGACCTGCAATCGCAGCTCGAAGGGACCGAGAACCGCATCACCGTCGCGCGCCAGCGCTACATCGCTTCGGTGCAGGACTACAACGTCACCGTGCGCAAATTCCCGACCAACCTGACGGCGATGATCTTCGGCTATGAAGCGCGTCCATCGTTCACGGTCGAGAATGAAAAAGCGATCTCGACCGCGCCGACGGTCAACTTCGGCAAATAACGATGGCGCTGCTGCGTACCCTGTGGCTGCTGGTGCTGGCGTTTGCCTTGGCCGCACCGGCGCAAGCCCAGCTGAAACCCGTGCCTGCGCTCACCGCGCGCGTCACCGACACGGCCGGCATGCTCGACGCGACCCAGCGCCAGCGCCTGGAAGCGATCCTGGCCGAGCACGAGGCGAAAAGCGGTAACCAGATCGCCGTGCTGCTGGTCAAGTCGACCGAGCCGGAAGCGATCGAGCAGTTCGGCATCCGCGTGGCCGACGCCTGGAAACTCGGGCGCAAGGGCGTGGACGACGGCGTGCTGCTGATCGTCGCGCGCGACAACCCGAGTGCGCTGCGCCGCCTGCGTATCGAAGCCGGGCGCGGCGTGCAAGGCGTGCTGACGGATGCGCAATCGAAGCGCGTGCTGCAGGACGTCATCGCACCGCATTTTCGCCAGAACCATTACTACGAGGGCCTGGTCGCAGGTGTGGGCGCGATTTCCACCCTGTTGAACCAGGAACCGTTTCCCGAGCCGGCGCAGCAGGTAACACCGGCAAACGCGGGTTCAGAAGGACAAGGAGGCGGGATCGGTATGTTTGGTATCTTGATGTTGGTAATTGGTTTCATGCTGGTGCGCTCGATGTTCAAGCCACGCCGCTCGCGCCTGTCGCGCGGCGGCTGGGGCAGCGGCGCCACCGGATTCGTGCTCGGCAGTATCCTCAGCAACGCCGGACGTGGCGGTGGTGGCGGCTTCGGCGGCTTTAGCGGCGGCGGTGGCTTCGGCGGCGGCGGCGGTTTCGGCGGCGGCGGCGGCAGCTTTGACGGCGGCGGCGCCTCGGGAGACTGGTAATGGCAGATCACATGACCCACGAATCGTTCGGCCAGCGCTTCAAACGCGTGCTGCGCCACTGGGGCTCCAGCCGTGCAGACGCCCAGCGCGCCTTCCCTGAAAGCACCTTGAGCGCTGCCCAGCAGGCCATCGCGGCCGGCGAACAGACCCACCGCGGCGAGGTGCGCTTCATCGTCGAAAAGTCCTTGCCGACTGACGAAGTTTGGGACGGCATCACCAACCGCCAGCGCGCCCTGGCCCTGTTCGCCGACTACGGCGTCTGGGATACCGAGGACAATTGCGGCGTGCTCATTTACGTGAACCTGGCCGAACACAAGGTCGACATCGTGGCCGACCGCGGCATCGACCGCAAGATCGACGAGGCAACCTGGCAGGCCGTGTGCCGCACGATGACCGAAGGGTTCAAGCGCGGCGACTTCCATGGCGCCACGCTGGCAGCGATCGAGCAGGTCAACGCGCTGCTGCGCGAGCACTTCCCCGCCAAGGGC
The DNA here is from genome assembly GCF_059134155.1 of Massilia sp. FBCC-B171. NCBI lineage: Bacteria > Pseudomonadati > Pseudomonadota > Betaproteobacteria > Burkholderiales > Oxalobacteraceae > Massilia > Massilia sp. FBCC-B171. The sequence continues at coordinate 4,032,468 of NZ_CP101443.1, forward strand.
GCGCGGCCGAACGAGCTTCCCGACAGCCCGATAATGCTGTAAGCACCTGAGGGGCTGCTTTCCCGGAGTTCGGACCTGCCGCTACAATGTCGGCAACCGAACTCCCTGAAAGCGCCCCATGAAACTCGCCGAAAAAATCGCCCTCGTCACCGGTGCCAGCCAGGGCATCGGCCTGGCCTGCGCCCAGCGCCTGGTGCGCGAAGGCGCACGCGTGATGCTGGCCGACGTGCGTCCGGAAGTGGCGGACGCCGCCGCCGCGCTGGGCGATGCCGCCCGCTATTTCGTCGCCGACGTCAGCCAGAAATCCGACGTCGACGCCCTCTTCGCCGCGACCTTCGCCGCCTTTGGCCGGGTCGACATCCTGATCAACAACGCCGGCGTGACGCACGCAGCCGATTTCCTCGACCTGCGCGAGGAAGATTTCGACCGCGTCATGCGCGTTAATTTGAAATCGATGTTCCTGTGCAGCCAGGCGGCCGCGCGCGACATGGTCAAGCGCCAGAGCGGCTGCATCATCAACATGTCGAGCGTGAATGCCGAACTCGTGATCCCGAACCAGGTGCCGTATGTGATCTCGAAAGGCGGCGTCAACCAGCTCACGCGCGTGGCGGCCATCGGCCTTGCCCAGCACGGCATCCGGGTGAATGCCATCGGCCCCGGCACGATCCTGACGGAACTGGCGAAACAGGCTGTGCTGTCGAGCCCGGAAGCGCGCCATACGATCCTGTCGCGTACGCCCCTGGGACGTTGCGGCGAGCCCGAAGAGGTGGCCTCGATTGCCGCTTTCCTGGCCAGCGACGACGCTTCGTACATGACAGGACAGACCCTGTATGCCGATGGCGGCCGCATGCCGCTGAACTACACGGTACCGGTGCGCGAATAGCGAAGGCAGGTGCAGCGCGCGGCAACGAACTCAGCAATATTCACGGAACGTATGTCTGGTATCAGAATTTGCAATTAGACAAATATATCGCGGCGCAACATAATGCACCTGTCTCCACTATTCTCCTCCAAGAAAATAGTTTTAAGCCCGCTCATGAAGCGGGCTTTTTTTTGCCCGGCGTTACGCGAGCTCTTCCAACTGAGTAGATTATCTGGCAGGTCAATCGTTCGCCGCAGAGGTCGAATGCTTGCGCTAGGTCATACTCAAGTAACAAACGACTCCTATACTGGGTTCATCTGCAGTACACGCAACCGATATGCCTGACTGCAGACAGGTGTGTAGCGCAAACGCGCTACACACCCACCGAACAAAGGTCTCTTGGCCCGATCTTGGGTTGTGCCCATCAATCTCTGGTGGGCATTTTTTTATTCAGGCTTTGTTCAATAACTTTTCAAGATGACCCGCATTGCATAAATGTGAAGACCGGCCTTGAAGCTTGTGTTCTTTTGACTATGATGAAGTTCCTGCGCCGTCGCGCGGTGCACGCAAGCGGGGTTGCCAACATGATCCCAAGGCGGAGGCTGTTATAACCAGACAAGGGAGCCAGACCGATGAATGTTCAATCCTCTGAAAAGCACGCCGAACACGTATCCGCCAGTCGACGCCAGCACGACGACGTCGATTGCCTCGTCCTCAGCGAACTCAATCCACTGGTCGTGGTCGATCACCTCGAGGGCGAGCAGACCACGCTGACCCTCCTCACCTTCGGCAACGTGCGCGAAGTTTGTCCGAAGTGCCAGCAGCGCAACCTGAAACTCGTGCTGCGCCAGACCTCGGTGCGCATGGCCCATTTGTTCTGCGCCGAATGCGAGAGCTGTTTCGACGCGCGCTACGCCGACGGCGCCCCGGCGCTCACCATCTGAGGCTGGTTCCGAAGTCCCGCCGTGCAAGCGCACGGCCGCGCGCCGTGGTATGGTTGCCGTTTTTTCCAGCTCGTCAGCCATGCCGCATTTCCTGTACTTCCCCCTGCTCGACCCACGCCTGAACAAGCTGCGCCACGCGGCAGCGGTCCTCCTCTTCATCTCGATCCTGATCGGCGGCTCGATTCCCGGCGCGCGCGCCAATATCGGCGACTACGCTCCCGGCGTGGTATTGCATTCGAGTGCGTATGCGGTGCTGGCCTTCCTGTGGTTCACCGGCAGCCGCGGCAGTGCAGCGAGCCGGACCCTGGCGACCGTGCTTGCCATCGCGGTCATGGGCGCGATCGACGAATCGGTCCAGAGCTTCTTCCCCTACCGCGGCGCCGACGTGCGCGACTGGATGGTCGACTGCATCGCGGCCATGGTCGTCTGCGCGATCCTCTGGCTGGTCCTGCCGAAGGCGGCACTCCAGCGCCGCTGAATCCGGCTCGCTGCCCATTTCTCTGAAACACCTCAGCTTGATCTGGCTCATGCTGCACCCGAGTCAGCTGGAACGTCGTGCCCGTTTGCGCCTCTTACCACAGTGGCAGACCTCACCGTCACGCACACCCACTGACAAAATCAACGGAGGATCGATCATGAAACAACAACATCAGAGCGTGGTCCTGGCGGGCTTGCTGGCCATGGCGCTCGCCTTGTCGGGCTGTAAATCCATGCGCGGCGGCGATGCGGGCGATACGGGCAGCAGCAGCGGCGCCAGCGGCAGCAGTTCGCAGGGAAGCTCAAGCGGAACCTCGTCCGGCAGCCCAACGGGCAGCGAAGCCGGCTCCACGGGCACGGGCACCAGCTCGGGCACCTCGGGCAGCTCCGGCACCTCGGGCACCTCGGGTACGAGCGGCACCACCGGCAGCACCGGCTACGACCAGTCGGGGGCCTCGTCGGCCGGCACCACCTCGAGCAGCACCACGTCCGACAGCGCCGCCACGGGCAGCTCGGCCGGCACCGTGTCCGACACCGCCAGCGGCACTGCTACACAAGGCGCTTCCGGCGCCGGCGCCGCCACCGCGTCGAGCGCGAGCCCGAACAGCACGGTCGTCTCGATCGAGCTGGTGCCGCGTACCAGCAGCGGCATCGGCGGCGCCGGCACGGTGGCCGGCGCGGCAGTGGGCAGCAGCGGCACCGCCGGCAGCTCGGAGACGTCCGACCGCGTCTACCGCGTCACCCTGCGCATGGACGACGGCAGCACCCAGGTCATCACCCAGGAAACCACGCCCGACTTTCGCAGTGGCGACCGCGTGAACATCACCGGCGGCGCCATCCAGCGCTGACCACACCGGCAGCCGGCCCCGTGCGCGGTGCGGACGGGGACCTGGCGTATCCAATCAAGTCGTCAGGCCGGCTGGGTACAGCGCTGTCAATACACGCGCTCGACCAGGTAACCGCGCTGCGCCAGCAACTGCGGCAAGCCATTGTCGCCGAGCAGGTGCAGCAAGCCGACGCCGACGAACAGGACGCCGCCCTCGGCCATCAATTGGTCGATCTGCGCCGCCATGTCCGGGTTGCGCCGGCCGAGCAGCTTGCGGCGCGTGAAGTCGGCCGTTTCCGAGGCGCCGGCGGTGGCCTCGTGCAGCACGGCGTCGAGTGCGGCAACGTCGCCCGAGCGCCAGGCTTCGATCGCACGCTGCGCCCGCTTGACCAGGCTGCCGTCGAGCAGGCCATCGAGGGTTTCACGCAGATAGCGTTCGGATTCGATCGTGTTCATGCTGTCGAACAGGCCCAGCTGGAACTCGGCGCTTTCCAACTGCGCCACGCGCGCGCCGCGCCGCCGCGCCTCGTCCAGCAGGGCATTTTCGACGCCGTCGCTGCGGCGGTAGCCTTGACGTTCCAGGGACATGCCGAGCAGCAGGTTGGCGATCAGCCAGGGTTTCAGGTGCGCCATGCTGGCCAGGCTGACGCCTTCCAGATGCAAGGCGGCGCGCAGGCGTGCCAGCGTGTCGGGCGAAACGTGGCGGGCAATCCCGTCGCCGGGCGCGTAGCGGCCGTGCCGGTCGAGCGCGCGCACGAAGTCCTTGGAGGCCCGGGTATCGAGCTCGACCACGACGTGATCGGCGCTGCCCAGCACGCGCTCGGCCTCGGGAGCCATCGGATAGAAGGAGCGCTCGCCCACGTGGACGGTGCCGAACAGGTAGGCGACGCGGCCCTTGCCGCTGATGCGATAGAGTCCGCCGTGGTGGCGCGCGGCCACCGGTGCCGGGCCGGGCAAATGATGCGCGGCCGCGTACTCGCCCGAGGCGAGCGGACCGGCGGTAGCGGTGATGGTGGTGGTAAGCGTCAACACGAACGCCGCAAGCGCGGCGGGCAGGCATTTCGGCGCGTGCCGTTTTAGCTGGGCGCGCGCGAACGCGGCAAGCAGGGCAGGCAAGCGAGGCGGCGCAGATGTTCCCATGTGCTCACGCGTTCACATGCTGGCCGGCACTACCGGCAGAAGCGACGGTACCTGGCCAGGCAGCCGCATTCATACTGTCCTTCATTGACCTGCCAAAACGGGCGTTCGATACACTGCCATGCTAGCGCATCGCGGGCGCCGGTGGGCGCCCGCGATGCAATTTTTTCCGACTGCAGCTCAGGACGGATCGAGGTCCACGCCGCCCCCGGCTTTCACCGGGTTCAGCTGCGCATTGCGCGTCGCGGCCGAAATCACTTCGAGCGGCAGCTTGGGCGTGCGGTCTGCATTGAGCAAACCATTCGCTTCCTGGAAGGTATCGGCGAACTGCGTGTAACAGAAGCCCGAGAACATGAAGGTCTCGTTGACCACCTTCAGCAGCCCGCGGTAGAGGTTATGGAAACCGTCGGCCGTGGTCGAGCGCGAATAGCCCCAGGTGCCCTCTTCCGGCGTGCCGCGGGTGTCGAAGGCGATGCCGCCGAATTCCGTCAGCACGATCGGCTGGCCGCGGTGCGGGAAGCCGTCCAGCGTCAGGATGCGGCCGCCCGGACGGCGTTGATCGAACAGGGTGCGTACCGGGTCGCTCACTTCATAGCGTCCCTTGACCTTTTCCGGATCGCAGTCGTAATCGTGGATGCCGAGGATGTCGGTGGCCGAGGCTTCCCAGCCATCGTTGCCGATCACCGGGCGCGTCGCATCGAGCGTGCGCGTCAGGTGGTACAGCGCCTCGACGGCATTGCGATGTGCCTGCGTCAGCGTCAGGTTCGGCACGCCCCAGGATTCGTTGAACGCGACCCAGACGATGATGCAAGGGTGGCTGTAATCGCGGTCGATCGCCTCGGTCCACTCGCGCACCATGCGCGTGATCGCCTTCGGGCTGAAGCGATAGGCCGAGGGCATCTCTTCCCATACCAGCAAGCCCAGTTTATCGGCCCAGTACAGGTAGCGCGGGTCTTCGATCTTCTGGTGCTTGCGGACGCCGTTGAAGCCCATCGCCTTGGCCAGTTCCACGTCGCGCCGCAGGTGCTCGTCGGACGGGCCGGTGAGGAAGGATTCCGGCCAGTAGCCCTGGTCGAGCACCAGGCGCAGCTGGTATGGCCTTCCATTCAACATCAATCGGTCGCGGTTGATCGCGAACGAGCGCAGCGCCGTATAGGACCGGATGCGGTCGACCACGCGGTCGCCGCAGCGCAGCGTCACCTCGGCGTCGAGCAGGGTCGGGCGTTCCGGGCTCCACAGCAATTCATTGCGCGAGTCATCGATGCCCGGGTCGGACAGCGCGATCTTGCGGTTTGCTTCGCCGCCCAGCAGCTTGTAATGGTCGTCGGCCAGCAGGTGTTCGCCATGCCAGATTTTGACCTCTATAAACATGTCGTCGCGGATCTCGCCGCCGGCGAAGACTTCGCAGCCGATTTCGAAGGTCTCGAAGATCGGCGTCCACTTCAGCTTGGCGATGAAGGTCTTTTCGACCTGCTCGACCCAGACGGTCTGCCAGATGCCGGTGGTGCGCGGGTACCAGATCGAATGCGGTTCGAGCAGCCAGTCCTGCTTGCCGCGCGGCTTGGCCAGGTCGGCCGGATCGTCCTCGACGAAGACGGTGACGGTTTGCTTGCCGTCGGCATTCATGGCCGTCGTGATGTCAGCCGAGAACGGCGTGTGGCCGCCCTCGTGCTCGGCCACCAGCTGGCCATTGACCCAGACCCGCGCGAAATAGTCGACCGCGCCGAAGTGCAGGATGGTACGGCCATCGGTCGGCATCACGGTAAACTCGCGCTCGTACCAGCAGAAGCGGTGGAAACCGGTGTCGCCGATGCCCGACATCTTGGTTTCGGGCGCGAACGGCACCTCGATTTCGTGGGTCCAGCCGGGCAGTTCGCCCGGCAGCTTGCAGGCCATCTCGTCGTCGAAACAGAAGCGCCACTTGCCGTTGAGGTTAATCCAGTTGTCGCGTACCAGTTGGGGACGTGGGTATTCAAACTGACTCATTGTGATCCTTTCGTTCAGCCGGGACCGGGATCAGGAGGCTGCCCTGACGTCCGTTCCTGTTGTATTCGTTGAGGGCGGCTTCGGCCGCCCGTTGCGCATGACCCGTCTTGCACAGCGCCACGCAGGCGCCGCCAAAGCCGGCGCCGGTCAGGCGCGCGCCGACCACGCCCTCCTGGGCGCGCAGCAGCTCGCACAGTTCGTCGAGCTCGGGGATCGACACTTCGTAATCGTCGCGCAGGCTGACATGCGATGCGTTCATCAGTTCGCCGAAGCGCTCGGCCGACACGCCGGCCGCCGCTTCCAGCACGCGCAGGTTTTCCTGCACCACGTGGCGCGCACGGCGGCGCAGCGGTTCGGGCAGGCTTTCCACCGCTTGCGGGTCGGCGACGTCGCGCAGGGCCGTTACGCCGAGCTTGCGCGAGGCTTCCTCGCATTCGGCGCGCCGTTCGTTGTACTTGCTGCCGGCCAGTTTGCGCGCAATGCCCGAATCGATCACGATGATCTCGACGCCTTGCGGCAGAGGCGCGAGCCGGTGTTCCAGCGTGCGCGCATCGATGAACAGCATGTGCGATTCGTCGGCCAGGCTCGAGGCCATCTGGTCCATGATGCCGCAGTTGACGCGTGCGTATTCGATCTCGGCGCGCTGGGCGATGCGCGCCAGCTTGACGTCATCGAGCTCGAAACCGAGCAGCTGGCGTAGCGCGCGCAGCGTCGCCACTTCCAGTGCGGCGCTCGAGGACAAACCGGAACCGACCGGCACGTCCGTCGAGACCCAGACCCGCAGCGGCGGCACGACCACGCCTTCGGCTTCGACCAGGCGGATGCAGCCTTCGATATAGCTGCCGAAGCCGGACGGCGCGCTGGCGTCGGGTGCGAACGTGACGTTCGCGTCGAGCGTGCTCGAATAAAAATGGAAGTGGCCGTCGTTGCTGGCGGCAAGCGCCACCGTCGTGCGCTGGGGCGTGGCCACCGGCAGCATGTAGCCGTCGTTATAGTCCGTATGTTCGCCCAGCAGGTTCACGCGTCCGGGTGCGGATGCGTTGACCTCGGGCGAACCGCCGAAGAAGGATTCGGTCGTCACCATCAGTTAGTCTCCAGCCAGAGGGGACGCTGGCGGCCATGCACGGTTACGGCGGGCCACTGCGGATCCAGGGTCAGGTTGTCCAGTCCCTGCGGCCCGAGGAGGAAGGTGTCTTCGATCTTCAGGCCTGCAAAGCTGGGGTTGAATGCGAAGGCCATGCCCTCTTCCAGTTCGGTCGCGGTGCTGGCGGTGGCGACGATCTCGCGCGCCAGGTAGCCGGTGATGCCGCCCTGGTGGTGTTCGTTGATCGCCTGCTGGCGGTCGGCATGGTTGTAGGCCGCGGCAAAGGCGTGGTACACGGCCGACAGCGATTTGCCGGGCATGACAGTGGCCAGGCCAGTGGCCTCGACTTCCATCAGCGCCTGCTGGTCCTGCGGTGCCGGGCCAAAGCTCACGAAGCGGGTCAGGTTCGCATACAGGCCATGCCGCCGCGCGCAGAACACCAGCATCGCGCGCGATCCGATCGGTTCATGCGAGGGCGTCGGATGGCGGTAGGCCGGCAAGCGCCGTTCGCCGGCGGCCAGCAGCAGGGCCGGATGGATGCCGCGCCGCCACAGCGCCGCGGCGCCGGCACCGGCCAGCTCGTACTCGGTCCAGTCGGGACGCGCGGCGCGCATGGTTTCGCTCATCGCTTCGGCAGCCTGGCGTCCCAGCAGGCGGTAGCGCTCCTGCTCGGACCCGGTCAGCACCAGGCGCCGCTGGCGCAAGGCGTTCGGCAGCGGCTGCTCGTTGCCGTGCGGGCGGTCCGACAGCACCAGCCCATCGCCGGCCACGCCCAGTACATAGCGTGCGCGCAGTTCGACCTGTGCCCAGGGCGTGACGTGGAAGGTGAAGCCCGTGGGCACCTCTTCCTCGCGCAGGCGCGCCGCTTCGATCTCGTCGGTCAGGATGACGGCTTCGTCGCGCGTCACCAGCACTTCGGCCACGCCCAGCTCCGCCGTGTGCAGCACCGCGCTCGAGCCGCCGGCCGTGGCCCAGGCAAACCAGTCGATGCCGCGCAGGCAGATCGCCGCCGCGCCCGTCGCCTCGAGGAATTCGCGCAGCAATCCCAGCTTGGCCGCCACCTCGGCGGCGCGCGTCGTATCGTTCATGCGCCCTCCAGCGAAACGCTGACCGCCTGCAGTTCGGCCGCCGTATTCTCGGGCAGCACGTCCATCGCGAACATGCCGGCGCCAAGCTCGGTGCCGGCCAGGTATTTCAGGCGGTCGCGCGAACGGTAAGGCGGATAGAACTGCGCGTGCAGCTGGGTTTCAGGATGCGCCATGCCGTCGGTCGGCGCCTGGTACCAGGCCATCAGGTAAGGGAAAGGCCGGTTCCACATGGTCTCGTACTTGAGCAGCACGGTCTTCAGGCAGCGTGCCAGGCTGGCGCGCTGCACTTCGGACAGCGATGCGAAATCCTGGCAGGGCGCGGTGGGCAGCACCCAGACCTCGTAGGGATAGCGCGCGCAGGCCGGAACGAAAGCGATCGCATGCTCGTCCTGGAACAGCACGCGGCGCCCATCGGCCGCTTCGTTCTTGGCCATGTCGCACAGCAGGTTGCTGCCATGCTGCAGGAAATACTCGCTCTCCTGGGCCAGCATGCGCGCCGGCACCTGCGGCACGAAGGGATAGGCATAGATCTGGCCGTGCGGATGGTGCAGCGTCACGCCCACTTCGGCGCCGCGGTTTTCAAAAGGCAGCACGTATTCGATCTGCGGATTGGCACCGATGCGGCGCGTGCGTTCGCCCCAGACCTGCAGCAACAGTTCGATGCGCGAGAGCGGCAAATGCACCAGCGCCGTGGTCGGGTCCTGGGTGAACACCACTACCTCGCAGTGGCCGTTGGCGGGCGCCGTCGGCACCGTCAGGTGCGGCGGATCGTGCGATTCGAGGGCCAGCGAAGGGAAACGGTTATCGAACACGGCGATTTCGTAGTCGCCCTGCGGCAGCTCGGTCGGGTTCGCTGGGTCGCGGGTCACCGCCAGCGGGTTGTACTCGGGCGGCGGCAGGAAGGTGCGGTTCTGGCGGAACCCGGCATAGGTCACCCATTCGCCGCGCAGCGGATGCCAGCGCAGGTGGGGATTGGCATTCATCGGGTCAGGGAACGGGCTGGGCGCAACGATTCCATCGGCGTTGGGGATGGGCCGGTTGCTGTACAGGGTCATGCTTCGTCCGTCGGGCTTCGTCAGTTCTTTACTGTGCATGGCATCGCTTTATGTCGGCAGATCACAGGCAAAATACGTGCGGCGCAGGCGATCACGACCCTGCGTACGCGGCTAGGGAGTGATCCTAACATGGCGTTTACGCCACATTTTCCGCACAGAATGTATGTTTTTTCCAACAGTTAATGACTCAGCGGCCCTGCCGGGGCGGGTATTCACTTGCGGGATGCGCCCCTCCTATGAAAACGCCATCCGGGGCCTATCCCAGCCGGGTGTCCACGAGGCTCTTGTAGGCCCAGACCTACAAAACTAGTAGAAGTATTTACGGGGTTTGGCAAGACAAACACTGACAAGCCCAACCGGAGCGTCGCCAGGGAAAGCGGCCCCCTGCGGGCCCTTGTGGTAGCAAAAGAAACCCGGCGCAGGACGCGCCGGTGTCAGGCGACGAATGCTTATTTCGCCAGCTCGGCCAGCACGGCAGTGTACATCTGCAGGTTCAGCAATAACTGTTTCAGCGTGATGAACTCGTGCTCGGAGTGGCCCGTGTAGACCTTGCCCGGCATGCCAGGGCCAAAGCTGACCGCATTCGGGAACAGGCGCGAGTTGGTGCCGCCGCCGATCGCCACGGGCTTGGGGTCCTTCATGCCGGTGAAATAGGAAAACACGTTCATCAGGATCGGCAGTTGCGGCGCGTCCTTGCGCAACCAGGGCTCGCTCGTCCTCACCGTGATGTTCGCCAGCGCCAGGTTGCGGCCCTGCCATTCGGCCAGCGCGGCATTGACTTCGTTTGTCAGCTGCTCGATGCTCTTGCCTTGCGGGCGGCGCAGGTTGAGCGACACCTCGATGCCCTCTTCCTTCTGGCGGATCACGGTCGGCGCCACCGTCATCCGGCCCATGAAGCTGTCGCGGTAAGCGATGCCGCCGAATTTTTCACCATACAGGCCCGTTCCCACCATCTGGTTCAGGTAGTTGACGGCTGCGCCGGCGGTCGTGTTCGGCCAGGGCTGCACCGCCAGCGCATCGGCCAGCATCGCCACCGCGTTGACACCGTCTTCGGGTTTCGACGAGTGCGCCGAGACGCCGCGCGCCCGCACCTCGAGGTCCGCCCCCTTGCGCGCAAAATCGTAGCGCATGCCTTCCTGCCCGGCGCCGCGGGCGCGCACCTGGGCCTCGATGGCGGCGCTCGCGTTGGCGATCGTCGCGTTGGCGTCTTCCGGAATCTGGCTGCCGAAGAAGCCGCCGCCAAAGGCGGCAATGTGCGCTTCGCCCACCGGCACCGCCACCGCGTTCGCCTTCGTGAAGGTGACGGCGATCGTGCCCGAGGCCTTCTCGGCCACCACCGCCGGATACTCGGCGTCGAGCGTGATGTTCATCTGCGGCGGCTCGTGGGTTTTCAGGAAGTCGACCAGCGGCTGCCAGTTCGATTCCTCGCCCATGTACACATACAGTTCGATCCGTTTCGACAGCGGCAGCTGCTGGTCCTTGAGCGCCTTCATCGCGTACAGGGCGGTGGCGATCGGGCCCTTGTCGTCCTCGGCGCCGCGCGCCAGCAGCTTGCCCGGCTCGCTCGTCTGGTCGAGCACGAAGGGCGACTTCTTCCACTTGCTCGGGTCGACCGGCTGGACGTCGCCGTGGGTGACGATGCCGACCCGCTCTTCGCCCTTGCCCAGGCCGATGACGACCACCCAGCCATGGTCGGCGAAGTCGAAACCGAGACGGGTTGTCTCAGTTTTCAGGTAATTCTTGAATGCGATGTGCTGCGGATCCTGGTCCGACGGGATCTTCGGGTCGGCCACGGTATTGAAGCTGACTAGGCCGGCGAGCGTTTTCACAACATCGGTGCGGTAGGTCGTGACGGCATATTTGGCGGCCTTCACGGCGGCCGGACTGGGCACGGCCGGCTGGGCGGCGTCGGCCCCGCCGTGCACGGCGAGGGCCAGCATCAGGCTGGCGAGGATGGTGCGTTTCATGGTCTCGACTGTCTCCATTGCATAAGCGCAACGAGTCTAGCACAGAGGCGTTCGACTCAATCCGCGGCATTCCGGTATCGTTACAGCCAACCACAAGACCAACGAGGAACGCATGAGCACGACTATGAGCGACAAACTGGTGCGCCGCATCCACCCGGCACTGCGCGACGATATCGGCGACCTGATCACCCAACGCCCTGTTCCCAGCGCGCACCTGGACCAGGTCGATCCCTTCCTGTTCCTGAACCACCACGGCCCGCAAACCTATCCGCCGCACAACCGCGGCCTGCCTTTCGGCCCGCATCCTCACCGCGGCTTCGAGACCGTCACCTTCATCCTCGAGGGCATGCTGACGCACAAGGACAGCGCCGGCCACGAGAGCATCATCCGCGCCGGCGGCGTGCAGTGGATGACGGCCGGCAGCGGCCTGATTCACGCCGAAATCTCGCCGCGCGAATTCCTCGACACCGGCGGCCCGCTCGAAATCCTGCAGCTGTGGGTCAACCTGCCGCCGCACCTGAAAATGACGCAGCCGGCCTACACCGGGCTGCAGAAAGAAGACATCCCGGCGCTGTCGCTTGATGACGGCCGCGTCACGCTGCACCTGACGGCGGGCGAATGGGAAGGTACACAGGGACCGGTAAAGTCGCTGACCGGTGTCTTCATGAGCACCATCGAATTCAAGGCCGGCGGACGCCTGCGCGTGCGCGATCTCGCGCAGCGCAACGTCTTCCTGTACGTCGTGCGCGGCGCGCTGCAGGCCGGCGTGGCGGACGACCGCATCAGCGCCTTCCACCTGGTCGAACTGGGCCACGAAGGCGACGAGGTCGAGATGACGGCGCTCGAGGACAGCGTCGTCCTGTTCGGCCACGCCGAGCCGATCGGTGCGCCGGTGGTCTCGCACGGCCCCTTCGTGATGAACTCGCGCGCCGAGATCGAGCAGGCGATCCGCGACTACCAGGCCGGCAAATTCGGCGCACCGATGTAATGACAGGGGCCAGACGTGGCGACATCCTCGCCACGTCTCGATTAGAGTAGCCGGATCGACTACCTCACGAGATCCGCGCATGCACGCTGTCCCTGCCGTTCCCCTCGCCGCCACCACGCGCGGCTACCCTGCCACCGGCTACACGGTCGAAAACGTCCACGCCGGTTCGATCGCCGTCGTCGATGCCGAGGGCCGCTTGCTGGCCTGGGCCGGCGACCCGCAGTACCAGACCTTCACGCGCTCGGCCCTGAAACCTTTCCAGGCCCTGCCCTTCTTGCTCTCGAACGGACCCGAAAAATTCGGCCTGGCGCAGGACGAGCTTGCGCTGCTGTGCGCCAGCCATTCGGGCGAAGAAAAGCACCTGGCCGGCGTGCGCGCAATCCTCGGCAAGATCGGCCTGGACGCCGGCCAGCTCGAATGCGGCTGCGGTGCGCCCCTGTACTACGAAACGAATAACCTGCCCGTGCCGCAGGACCAGGCCTGGACGCCGCTGCACCACAACTGCTCCGGCAAACACAGCGGTTTTCTCGCCTGGTGCCGCCAGCATGGCGCGCCCACCGCCGGCTATGTCGAACCGGATCACCCGCTGCAGCGCGCCATCCGCGCGGCGCTGGCCGACGCCGTGAACCTGCCCGAATCCGCGCTGCCTTCCGGCATCGACGGCTGCTCGGCGCCGAATTATGCGCTGCCACTGGCCAGTCTCGCCCACCTGTACGCGCGCCTGGCGCAAGGAAGCAGCGACCCGCGCCTGGGCAATGCGCTCGGACCGCTGTTCGATGCCATGACGGGGCGGCCCGACATGGTCTCGGGCACCGAGCGCAGCGACCTGGTGTTGATGACGGCGGGCGGCGGCGACTGGGTCGCCAAGATCGGCGCCGACGCGGTGCAGGCGATCGGCATCCGCTCGAAGGGCATCGGCATCGCCATCAAGGTCGCCGACGGGAACAACCGCGCTCTGCACACGATTACCTATAACGTGCTCGATCAGCTGGGGCTGCTCGACGAGGGCAGGCGCGCGGTGCTGGAGCGCTTCCGCCAGCCGCTGATCAGGAATGCGCGCGGGATGGTGGCGGGGGATATTCGGTCGCTATTTACGCTGCAGTACGCTTGATCTAACTCACCAGCCGCCTGAGCATCCCCGCCAGCGGCTCGAGCACGTCCTTGTCCGTCCAGTAGCTGTTATGTGACAGCGGATTCCAGCTCTTGAGCATCCACCCCACCGCGCCCTGCCCCGCATTCATGACGCGGTCCTCGACCAGGGTGCGGTAGCCGTTCGACAGCGACTGCAGCGGCCAGCCGAGCACGTCGTCCGGGTCGTACAGGTTCAGCCAGTGAAACAAGGGCGTCGGCGGCGCGATCGGCTTGATGTGCATTTCCTTGTGGGCGGCAACGAAAATCGGGATGTTGCAGCCGGTCGTCACCAGGGCGCTGCAGGTGCCGGCGGCCAGGAACTGCTTTTCGCGCTCGCTGAGCAGGCGTCCCAGCGCCGGGCGCGACCAGGCGTCGATGTCGCGCCAGATGCCGGCGTCGACGCGTCCTCCGCCAAGCGCCTTCTGCGCATCGTAGATATAGCTCGACAAGACCTGGCAGCCCAGCGAATGCGCGAGGAAGACAACCGGCATCCCGGGATTGGCGGCGTGGGCAGCGAGCAGTGCGCGGGCGATCTGGCCTTGCGCCAGTTCGTAGACCGAGCCGGAATCTTCCTTGCGGTTCTCGAGGCCGGCGGCGTCGGCAAAGCCGAACAGCATGAACTTGCGCAGCTCGTCGTAATGGACCTTGCTGCCGCTGTCGACCCGCTCCCAGACCGTCTGCTCGTTCTTCTGCAGGATGTCCTGGTAATACACGGAAAAGAAGGCGGCGCGCTCGCGCAGCGCCGGACCGAGCCGGGTGCGCATTTCGCCGAACACGCCGGCCGCGTAGTCGCGCGGCGTCTCGCCCATTCCGTGAACCGTGATCAATGCGACCTGGGCCATGATGTTCTCCCTGGAGTGTAAGAAACGGCCTCATCAATGAAGCAAATTCCTAGCTCCAGCTTACCACCAGCGGCAAGCTCACGGCTGACGTCACACGAACGACACCGGCATTTCACATTTATGCTTTACCGAATTTGTTATAGGAACTATAATTTTCTAAAACATAACTGCATTTGTTCAATTATATGTGCACCTGCCCGTGACGCCGCTCCTGTTTCCCGCCTATGTGGACGCGATCCGCACGCTCGACCTGGCAGCGATCGCCTCGCCAGCCGCCTTGCCCGAGCGCTTCCTGCTGGCCCGCGACGGCCGGCTGAGCGTGCATTACATCCCCTTCGAACACGTCAACACGCAGGCCCGGGTCGTCGTCGTCGGCATCGCCCCTGGCTTTGCGCAATGGAAGAATGCGATGGCCGAGGCCCAGCGCCAGATGGCGGCCGGCGCCAATCAAGCCGAGCTGCTGCGCGCGGCGCGCCTGGCAGGTTCTTTCAGCGGCGCGATCCGGCCCAATTTCGTCGCCCTGCTCGACGCCATCGGCGTGCAGCGCTGGCTCGGCATCGCCAGTTGCGCCTCGCTGTTCGACGCCGACGCCCACCTGGTGCAGATCAGCGCGATCCTGCGCCATCCGGTCTTCGTCGACGGCAGGAACTACAGCGGCACGCCGGGCATGGCGAAGCTGCCCTTCCTGCGCGAACAGGTGCTGCGCTACTTCGCGCATGAAGCGGCCCAGCTGCCGGACGCGCTCTACATCCCGATGGGCGGCAGCGTCGCCGAGGGCCTCGACTGGCTGGCGCGCGAGGGCGTGATCCGGCGCGACCGCATCCTGCACGGTCTGCCCCATCCGTCCGGTGCGAACGCCGAACGGGTCGCCTACTTCCTCGGCCGCAAGGAGCGCACGACGCTGTCCTCGCGCACGAATGCGCGCCAGATCGATGCCGCCAGATCCACGCTCCTGGCCCAGATGGCAGCCCTCGGAGAAGTATAAGTTCAGGCCTTGCTGGCAGCGGCCTGTAGCAGGCGCACCAGCGCCGCGATGTCCAGCGGCTTGACCAGGTGGTGTGCAAACCCGGCTTCGCGTGCCCGCGCACGGTCGCGCTCCTGGCCGTAGCCGGTGGCGGCGATGAGCACCGCGTCGCGCGTTTGGGGCTGCGCGCGCAGCAGGGTGGCCAGCTGGTAGCCATCCATGTCGGGCAAACCGATATCGACCACCATCGCGTCCGGCGCCTCGCGCAGGGCGCGCCGCAGCGCGCTGCGTCCCGAGTACTCGATCATTACCGTATGCCCCTGGGCCTTGAGCAGCATGGCCAGGCTGTCGGCCGCGTCGGCGTTGTCGTCGACGACGATCACGCGCAGCGGACGGAAGGCCTGGGCGCCCGCAGCTCCGCCAGCTGGCGCCGCATCTGCCTCCGCCGCGCACGGCAAGTCGATCGTGAACACGCTGCCCAGCCCGACGCCGTCGCTGTGGGCGCTGACCTCGCCCCCATGCAGTTCGACCAGCTTTTTCACCAGTGCCAGGCCCAGCCCGAGTCCGCCCTGCGAGCGCGCCAGCGTGCGTGCGCCTTGCGTGAACAGCTCGAACACGCTCGGCAGCAGATCGGGCGGCATGCCCGAGCCGTTGTCGCGCACTTGCAGCCGCGCGCGCCCATGGTGCAGGGCAACCGAGACGCGGATGGTGCCGGCCGGCGGCGTGTACTTGGCCGCGTTGTTGAGGATGTTGGCCACGGCCTGGATCAGGCGCGTGGCGTCGCCACGCACCAGGGCCGGGCACTGCGGCAGGTCGAGCTCGACCCGGTGCGATTTTTCTTCGATCAGCGGCTGCGCCTGGTCGAGGGCGCTGCGCACGACGTCGCACAGGTCGACCTCGTCCACCTGCAGCGTCACCAGCCCGCGCGTCACGCGCGAGACGTCGAGCAGGTCGTCGATCAGGCGGCTCATGTGCTTGACCTGGCGCGCGATGATGGCGCTTGCCTGGCGCACGCGCGGCTCGTCGCGAAACTGCATGCCCAGCAGGGCCGACGAGCTGCTGATCGGCGCCAGCGGGTTGCGCAGCTCGTGCGCCAGCATCGCCAGGAACTCGTCCTTCATGCGCGACAGGCGCTCGGCCTCGACCCGCGCCGCGCGCTCGCTTTGCAGCAGGGCGTCGCGTTCGAGCGCAGACTTGCGCGCTGCCTCGTAGAGGCGCGCATTGTCCAGCGCCACCGCGGCCTGCGCCGCCACGCCGGCGACGATGCGCTCGGTGCGTTCGTTGAACACGGCCGGCGCAGGGTGGCCGAAGAACAGGCCGCCCAGCACCGCCCCCGAACGCGACACCACCGGCACCGCCAGGTAGCTGCGCACCTCTTCGCCCCCTTCCGGCATGCCGAAGGGCCGCGCCTGGCCATAGCGCGGATCGTGCGTGACGTCGTCGCTGCGCACGGAGACCTGCCCCTGGAAGATGGTGTCCAGCGCGGCCGCCGCGCCGGCCGGATGGCCGAAGGCCTCCCGCGGCGCGCCCGACACCGTGAAGCGCAGCGCACTCTCGCCGCGCGCATCCTGGGCGGTATAGAAAAAGGCGCCGAAGCGCGCGCCGCTCAACTGGGTGCCGGCATCGGTGACGGCCCGCAGCAGCATCTCGCCGCCCTGCGTCGAGGCCAGCGCCTGGCCGGTGCGGTTCAGCACTTCCAGGATGCGCGTCTCGTCGCGCAGGGTTTCCTCGACGCGGGCGCGGCGCACCGCCTCGCGCGTCTGGCGCGCCACGTCTTCGGCCAGCGCCACCTCGCGCACACTCCAGTCGCGCGGCGCCGCCTCGATCAGGTAGAAGATGGCCGCCAGACGGCCCGCTTCGATGATCGGCACCACGATCATCGCGCGCGCCTCGATCTCCCCGAACCCGCTTGCATGCGATGCCGCCAGCGGATCGCCGGCGACGTCGTCGATCTGCAGCACCTGCCCCAGGCGCAGGCGTTCGATCAGCGCCGGGCCGAAGCAGTCGAGCGCGCGCGTCTGGCAGGCCAGGCTGGCGGTCCTGCCGTCGGACCAGTCGCGCCCGATGCGCACCGTGTGCCCGGCCGGATCGATCTCGCCATAGCCCGCGCGTCCCACCGCCAGGTGGCGCCCGAGCAGGCTGCTGGCCGCTTCCATCACGTCCACCGGGTCGAGCAGTTCACGCAGGGTCGCACCCAACTTGAGCTGGAAGCGGTGCTGCTGTTCGGCCAGCACGCGCGCCGTGGTGTCGGTCAGCACGCACACCACGCCGGTTACCTCGCCCTGCTCGCGCAGGGGCGAGGCCGACAGCGTGACATAGCGCCGCAGTGCCCGCCCCGCCTGCACGACCTCCAGCGCCAGGTCCTCGACCAGCGCGGCCTGGCCCGCCAGGCTGGCCTCGAGCACCGGCATCACGCCGGCCCAGCTGTCCGTGAACGCATGCGGCAGGGGCTGCCCGAGGAAGGCCGGATGGCGTTCGCCCAGGAGGGCGATGCAGGCATCGTTATAGACCAGGCGCAGCTCCGGACCCCAGGCTGCGAACATCGGAAAGCGCGCCCCGAGCATCAGGTCGACCGTGACCCGCATGCCGTCCGGCCAGGGCCTGTTGCCGCCTGCGGCAGGTACCGCGGCGCGCAGCAGCGCCCGTACGCCGACACGGTCGGCATCGCGGGGGCTGGCGCGCATCGATCGATTCATTGTAGGAATAATCCCGTGGGCGGCGGTAGGAATTTTCCGATTATAGCGGCCGCAGCCGCGCGGAACACGCCTTCGGCAGGCTGGCGTGTCCGGGTCATGCAGGGGGGATGAAACCGATGCGCCGCGCATGGAAAACGTGGCGGCTTCGACTCAGTCAGGCGTTTTTAATCGGTTGAAAAGCGAAAGCGCGATTCGGTCGCATACACCTCGCCCGGACGCAGGATCGTGTTCGGAAATGCGCTCTGGTTGGGCGAATCCGGGAAGTGCTGCGGCTCCAGGCAAAAGCCGCTGCGGTGGGCGTAGGCCTTGCCCTTGCCTGCGAGCGAACCGTCGAGGAAGTTCCCGCTGTAGAACTGCACGCCCGGCTCCTGCGTGAACAGTTCGAGCACGCGTCCCGACACCGGATCGCGCACGCGCGCCGCGCGCGACAGCACGCCGGGCGCGGGCTTGTTCAGGACGAAGCAGTGGTCGTAGCCGCCGCCGTTGCGCAGCTGTTCGTCCGCCTCGCCGATGCGCGCGCCGATCGTGGCGGGGGTGCGGAAGTCGAACGGCGTGCCGGCCACCGGCGCCAGGCTGCCGGTCGGGATCGAATCGGCATCGATGGGGACAAACTTGTCCGCTTCGATCGTCACCTCGTGGCCGAGGATGTCGCCGCCGCCGGCCAGGTTGAAATAGCTGTGCTGGGTCAGGTTGACGGGCGTGGCGCGGTCGGTCACGGCCTCGAAGCGCACGACGATTTCGTTATCGTCGTTCAGGGAATAACGCACCGTCGCATCGAGCGTGCCGGGGTAGCCCTGCTCGCCATCGACGCTGCGGTAGGCCAGCACCAGTTCCCCATTCTCGACACGCGCGCGCCACAGCACGCGATCGAAACCGGGCGCGCCGCCGTGCAGGTGGTTCTTGCCGTTGTTGACCGGCAGCTGATGCTGCTCGCCGTCGAGCGTGAAGCGCCCACCTGCGATGCGGTTGCCGTAGCGGCCGATCAGGGCACCAAAGTACGGGCTGTCGCCGCGATAGGGTTCCAACGTGTCGAAGCCAAGCGCCACGTCCTGGAATACGCCGGCGCGGTCGGGCACGTGGATTTCGGTGATGATGCCGCCAAAGTCGAGAATCCTGACGGTCATCCCGGCGCGGTTGGCCAGTGTGAAGATGCTGACCTGGCTGCCGTCGGGAAGCTGGGCGTAGGGGGCTTGTTCGATTACGCAATGCACCTGGTCGTATCCTTGCTTGTCTGTGGTTGGCACGATCCTAGCACGGTCAAAAGTAATGTGGCCACGGCGATCTGCTACAGTCACGCTGACCGCCACCATGCAAGGCGGGTAGCACCTTGCACGTTTGGACAGGAACCCATGTCAGCAGCCAGCCATCCGCCCGACGAACTCGAACGCCAGCAGTTGCTCAAGGCGCTCAACCTGCTCGATACCGAGGACGAGGAGGTCTTCGACCGCGTCACCCGGCTCGTGAGCCGCCTGTTGAAGGTCCCGATCGTCCTGTTCTCGCTGGTGGACGAGAACCGCCAGTGGTTCAAGTCGCGCGTCGGCCTGGATGCGCAGGAAACGCCGCGCGAATTCGCCTTCTGCGCCCACGCGCTGCTGCAGGACCAGCCACTGGTCGTGGCCGATGCCACCAGCGACGCGCGCTTTGCCGACAACCCGCTCGTCACGGGCGCCCCGAACATCCGTTTCTATGCCGGCGTGCCAATCCGCACCACGGGCGGCCTGGCGATCGGCACCCTGTGCGCAATCGACGAGCAGGTCCGCGTACTCAGCGCCGACGAGCTCTGCATCATGATCGACCTGGCCGACATCGTGCAAAAGGAAGTGCAGTACCGCGAACGGCTGGCCGTCGCCGGCCGCCTCATGCAGCGCTCGGAGGCGGTGCTCGGCGCCAGCGAAGCGCGCTTTCGCTCGATCTTCGACCTGGCCGGCACCGGCATCGCGCTGGTCGCGCCGAGCGGCAGCTGCATCAGCGTGAACGATTCCCTGTGCAGGACGCTCGGCTATTCGTCAGCCGAACTGCAGCGCCTGACCTTCCAGGACGTGACCCATCCCGCCGACATCGATCTCGACCTCGACCTGCTGCGTCAACTGCGCGCCGGCGAGATCGGCCAGTACCAGCTGGAGAAGCGCTACATCCGCAAGAATGGCAGCATCGTCTGGGTCAACCTGAACGTCAGCAAGAAGGAGAACGAGGCGGGCGAGATCGAATACCTGATTTTGATGATCCAGGACATCAGCGCCCAGAAGGAAGCGGAGAACGCCCTCTCGGCGCTGCGCGCCGATCTCGAAACGCGCGTGGCCGAACGCACCGTCGAGCTGCACGAGCGCGAACTGGAACTGCGCAGCGTGATCGAAAACGCGAACGACGCCTACATCGGCCTGGACCAGGACGGGGTCGTCACCGTCTGGAACCGCGCGGCCGAGCAGACCTTCGGCTACAGCGCCCCGGAGGCGATCGGCACGCCGCTCGAGCGCCTGATCATCCCCGAGGACATGGCCGACGCCCACCGCGGCGGCATGCTGCGCTATGTGACGACCGGGGTCTCGACCGTGCTGGGCAAGCGCCTGGAACTGCCGGCGGTGCGCAAGGACGGCTCCTCGCTGATCGTCGAAGTGCGCATGAGCGTGCTCGAGCGGCATGGCCAGAAGACGTTCTCGGCCTTCCTGCACGATATTTCGGAGCGCAAGGAAGACGAGGCGCGGCGCGAATACGAGAGCCGGCACGACGTACTGACGGGCCTCTTGAACCGGCGCGCCCTGCTCGAGACGCTGCCGATCGCCCAGTTGCGCGCGGCGCGCAACGGCAAGAGCATGGCCCTGCTGTTCATCGACCTGGACGGGTTCAAAGCCGTCAACGACGATTTCGGCCACGACGCCGGCGACACGGTATTGCGCGCGGTGGCGGCGCGCCTGCTGGAGGTGGTGCGCAAGACCGACAGCGTGTTCCGCCTGGCCGGCGACGAATTCACCGTGCTGCTCGAGGCGATGAGCGATACCCTCATGGACGCGCGCCAGGTGGCGCACAAGATCATCGCCGAACTGGGGTTGCCGGTGGCGATCGACGGCAGCTTCGCCAGCGTGGGCGCGAGCATCGGCATGGCCGTGTTCAAGCCGGACGCCAGCACCGGCCCGGAAGAATTGATCAAGGAAGCGGACCGCCAGATGTATGCGGCCAAGCGCGCCGGCAAGGGGCAGGTGTTTCCGCTGCCCGACGATGCGGCCGATCCGAGTATCTGACGCATCGTAGGGTGGGCACTCCGTGCCCACGCGTTACGTGCGCATGCTTTCACCTGCGGCACCGCCACGTGGATACGAGACGTGCGTACCGCGTGGGCACAGAGTGCCCACCCTACCTTAGGCGGCTGGCGCCAGTGCCGCCAGAGGCACGCGTTCGATCGCGCGCTTGAGCGCATCGAAGCAGCGCGCGTCGATCGCCGTGCCGACCGTTTTTTCCATCATCTCGAGCGCCTGCGGCACGGGAATCGCGCCGCGGTAGGGCCGCTCGGCGGTGATGGCGTCGAAGATGTCGGCGGTGGTGATGATGCGCGTTTCGATGTCGATCTGGTCGCCCGACAGGCCGCGCGGATAGCCGCCGCCGTCCAGGCGTTCATGGTGGGCGCCGGCGATGCGGCCCAGTTCCGCAAAGGCTGAAATGCGGCCCAGGATGGTCTCGGTGTAGGCGGCGTGCGCGCGCACCGCGGCCCATTCGTCGCGGTCGAGCGCGCCGGCTTTATCGAGCACGCTGTTGCTCACGCCGAGTTTACCGACGTCGTGCAGCAGCGCGCCGCGCTTGAGCCAGCGGCGCCGCTCGGCGGACAGGCCCAGTTCTTCGGCGATCATGTCGGTGTAGAGCGCGACGCGGCTGCTGTGGCCACTGGTGTAGGGGCTTTTCGAGTCGACCACCTGGCCAAAAGCGGCGGCGATGTCGTCGAGGTAGTCGTCGTCGAGCGGGATCGTGTGTTCGGCCGGCTCCATCGCGAATACCGTCTGGTCGATCTCTTTCGAGACCAGCATGTTCCAGAAGGCCTCGTTCTTGGCCACGCGCTCGAAGGCCGCGACCAGGCGCGGATCGAACCAGCTGCCGCTGCGTGCACGCGCTTCCTTCAGCGCCGCCGCGCGCCCGCCTTCGGCATGGAACACGTCGATCACCTGCGCCAGCAGCGCGATGCGCGAATACACGGGAATGGCTTCGCCCGCCAGCTGGGCCGGCTTGCCTTTGCCGTTGAAGTGCTCGTCGAGGCTGTAGATGCCGGCCGCAACCCGTTCCGGGAAACGCAGCAGGCGCGCGATGTCGGCGCCGCGCGAGCAGCGCGTAACGATCATCTCCTGGGCGATTGCAGGCCCGTCGCGCAGGATCGTCATCACGCTACGGAAGCGCTCGGCCAGCCCTGCTTTCAGGCCGGTGTGCTTGAGCACGAAGCCGAGCACCTGCGGCAGGCTGTCGCCGACCGTCTTGAAGCCGCGCTTGAAATCGAGGTCGTCGGTCAGGTACAGCTCGCAGATGCGCGCGGCATTGCTGCTGCAGCCGAGGTCTTTCAGGAGCAAGGTGTAATACAGCTCCCACAGCTGCTCCTGACTCATGCCCGCGTCGCGCCCGATGTGCATGCCGATCCAGCAGACCCGCACGCAGTGCCCGTCCGGCTGACCCTCGGTGATGTCGAGTGCGTAGCTAAGCGATCCGATCAGCTCGGACAATTTCATGTCCGTCGGTTGGGTCGAGGCGTTCTGCGGTAATCGGTCCATGGCTCGAAAGATTGCCTGATTGAAAGAACTAATTGTACGCGGCAAGATGACGCCGTGCGCGTCACCCGCATCGAAACGAACTGTTCTGTCGTCAGGCTACCACGCCCTGCTGCCGCGGCGTCGCGTGCAGGCGTACCGACCAGGTCACGCCCAGCACCAGCAGGACGATTGCGACCAGTTCCAGGGGGCGCGGCCCCTGCCCGCGCCAGGCGAAACCGTAGAGCATGGCCGACACCGTCTCGAACAGGATCAGCTGGCCCGTGAGGGTCACCGGCAGGCGCCGGCTGGCGATATTCCACAGCTGGTTGCCGATCACCGAAGCGCCCAGGGCCAGCATGCCGTTGTACACCCAGAACAGCAGCCAGTCGCGTCCCGGCGCGGGGCTTTCGGTAACGCCGGCTTGCGCCAGCAGCATGGCCGCCGCACCGATCGGCAGGGCCACCAGGCCGCTCGCCAGGCCATAGAGCGACGACCACTGGCCGCCGCTGAATTGGGGATTGCGTTTCAGGTAGCGCGCATTGTCGAGCGCGTACCAGGTCCAGCAGGCCAGCGCGCCAAAGGCGCAGGCCAGGCCCAGCACGGTCGAGGACATGGGCGCCCCGCCTGCCTGGGCGTGGCTGAAGGCATCGATATTGATGCAGGCGATCGCCACGCCGATGATGAGCAAGGGCGCGGCCAGGCGCCTGAGCGGCACGGCGCCATGGTCGCGCCGGCCCAGCAGGGTGACGGCGACCGGGATCAGGCCGATGATGAGGGAAGTCGGCGCCACGCCGGCCAGCTTCACGCCCAGCGCGAGCAGCATGTAATAGACCAGGTTGCCGGACAGGGCCTGGCGCAGCAGGGCCAGGTAGTCACTCGGCGCGAGACGCGGCAGCAGGCGGCGCAGGCCCGGCAGCATCAGCCCGAGGGAGATCGCGCCATACGCGGTGTAGCGCCCGACGGCCAGCTCGACCGGGGAAAAATTCGGCAACAGTTCGGGGACGATGAACACCATGCCCCACAAGGCGCCGGCCAGCACGCCGCACAATACTCCAGTCAACACAATCGCTTCCCATCGCCAGATGCGGCGCCCTTGGGCCTGCCGCGAAACCACGATTGTGCCAGAGCCGCTCCCGGGCCGTGCACCGGGCCCGGGCTTCGGCGCTGCGCTTTCGCTCTAAAACGAAGCGCCGCCCAACCGGCCGGGAGGCCGGCGCGGCGGCGCCTTTGCTCTTTTGTCAGCCTTGGCGGCGCCGGCGCGCCGCCATCAGCCCGGCCATGCACAGGGCCGGCAGCAGCAATGCCAGGCTCGACGGCTCGGGAACCTCGGCGCTGATGGCAAAGGTGTCGCCGACGGCCAAGCCGCGGGTGTCGAGGAACCAGTCGGTCTTGTCGTTGAACGCCAGCGGGTTCCCGAAGTGGAATTCGGCCCACTCCGGCGAGGCGAACGTGATGCCGGCGTAATCCGAACTGGTCGTGACCCCGCCCAGCGTGCCGAAGGTGGGAGTCACGCTGCCGACGGCGAGGAAGGAAATCCCGGTCAGGTTGACGTGGAAGCCCTTGAGCGCCATGCCGCTCAGGTTGCGTACGATGGCATTCAGGGTCAGTGGACCGGCCAGGTCTTGCGCCTCGATTTCGAAGCGCAGCGTCGTTGGGCTCAGTTGCGCCAGGTCGAGGTCGAACGAGACCGCACCAGGAGCGCTGTAGTCGGTCACCGTATTGGCGGCTGGGCCGGTGGTGTTGAGCAGGAGCGCGGCATTGGCCGGGCCGCAGAAGGACAGTGCAGCGGCGAGCGCGGCGGTAAATTTAACGAGTTGCATGATTTTTCCCTTTGATGGTTACAGCGGACCCTTGGCCCATGGGCCGGCGATGGCGAAGGTGATGCCGGGCGTCTGGATGTTGACGAACAGGTAGCGCCCGGTCGGATCGAAACAGGCGCCGGCGAACTCGTTGCCGCGGTGGTCGCCCGCCAGGCCCGCCTGCTTGCCGGCGCCCTGCAGCTGGGCCGCGTCCAGGTTGATGTTGTTCTTGGCGAAGATATAGGCATCGCCCTGCCCCGTGATGCCCATCAGGCGCTGGCCGAAGCCGAAGGGGTCGGTGGCGGCGGTGGAAGCGTCCTCGCAGATCAGGATCGCGTTGCGCGGGCTCACCGTCAGGTTGTCGCCCATATTGCCGACCAGCTGGCTCGGGCTCGAGTAGATGCAGGTGAGCACCTGGGTTGCCAGGTCGAGTTCCCAGATCGCCCCGCGCGACACGGCGCCGCCGGCCGTATCCATCACATACATTTTGCCCTGCGCATACCAGATGCCCTCGCCCCGGTTCATGCGCAGCGCGCCCAGCTGCCAGCCCTGCACGAAAGGACCTGCCGCATTCGTGATGGCGACGCCGGTCTGGCCGACGGCATTGCCGCGGTTCGCATCCGGATCGGCGACCGGCACCCATTCGAGCTCGTAGCGCGCGTTCAGCGGCGCCGTGCCCAGGTTCACGTTCGGCATGCCCTTGACCTTCGCCATTTGCAGCACGCCGCCCATGGCGAGCGAACCGGGCGCACCGTTCTTGATGTCCGGCACATAGCGATAGAAGCCGGACTTGCCCGAGCTGTCTTCGGTCTCGTAGACGTTGCCGGTAGCCGGATCGACCGCCGCCGCCTCGTGCGCGAAGCGCCCCATGCCGATGATCGGCAACCCGGTCGTGCGCGCCGGATCGGCATTCACTTCGAACACATAGCCGTGCTTGCGGCCGGAGGCGCTGACGGCATCCGAGCCGACTTCCTCGCAGGTAAGCCAGGTCCCCCAGGGCGTGATGCCGCCAGCGCAGTTGGTTTGCGTGCCGCCCAGGCTCGGCGTCATGCTGAGCCAGTTCCCGTCGCGAAAGACCAGGTTGGTGGTGCCGCCGCCGAACTTGTTGCCGGTCGTCGTGGTGCTGGTGCCGTTGTCGTAGACGCCGGGCGCATTGATGAAATTTCCCGCCGAAGTGGCGCCGATTTCGTGATTGCGCACCAACACCAGCTCGCTGCTGCGCCCCACCTTGCGCGCAACGACGACACCCATGCCGTCATGCCCGCCCGGGCAAGGCATCCCATTGGCCATCGTATCGCCGCGCCAGCCGAAGCTTTTATAGGTAAAGCCGGGCGGCAGCTGCAGCAGCGGCAAGCCAGTCGTCATGTCGGCCACGGGGCGGATCGCGCCGTAGGGGCTGTCGACCAGCGCGGTAGCGCCATTCGCAGCGCGTGACTGCTGCGACTGCAGCGCGATGAACGCGCCCACGAAGGGCAAAGCCGAGACGCCGGCGACGCCCTTGAGCAAATTGCGCCGTGACGGCGAGAGGTTCTGGTAGGTCATGCTGGGCATTCTCCGAGTAGGTTCGATCGTGCCGGTGTTCTGCCGGCATGGACTGTTTGCTGAATCCGGTTACAGCCCTGCTGCGCAGCGGGGATGCATGCATTACAACAAACAAAAATGTCCGGTCGATGACAGCAAAATGACAAGCTTGAAATTTTGCTGGCTGGAGAGCTGGGGGAAGAGGCGGGAATGTGCTTGAACTGACGAGAATTGTTGCTATAATAGGCGGCTTCGCGAAAGCGAGGCATTGCAGGAGAGATGGATGAGTGGTTTAAGTCGCACGCCTGGAAAGCGTGTGTAGGTTCATAGCCTACCGGGGGTTCGAATCCCCCTCTCTCCGCCAAGATTTCAGCTTAGACGTAAACCCTTGATTTCAAAGGAAATATCGTCCCGTCAAAGAACCAAGTTGGAGTGCTGACTTGGAGTACCCCTAGTCTCCGATTCCAAACATCATTGATCGTTTTCGGTCGTGCTGAAGCCATCCCTGCCATCCCCTTGGCGAACTTTTTCTTGAACCAGTTGCAGTCGAATAAGCGTCGACTCCCCGCATTCAACACACGCAATTGGCAACGCATCAGGAAAGCGAAGTTTCTCCACAACTTTCGTTTGGATAAGATTCGTATTCGAACATGCTTTACAAACTACTGGAATCAACCTTCGTACGTACGTGATTTGATCGTCTTCACGACTGACCGTATACGTGTCGTCACACAACGGATTGAAACAGTTGATGACTTGTCCAGCCTTGAGCAAGTCAGCGTTACGCCGTACCTGAATCGCCCCGGGTTTCGTGGAGGCCGGTTGGTGTGAGTCAGGCCGCAACGGCTTGACTGCTCAGTTGCTTGTAATAGTTTGCCTCAGCTTCCGCTGGCGGTATATAGCCGAGCGGTTCCAGCAGTCGATGATGATTGAACCAGGACACCCATTCCAGCGTGGCCAGTTCGACGGCCTCACGCGTTTTCCAGGGAGCGCGGCGGTGGATCAGTTCAGCCTTGTAAAGCCCATTGATGGTCTCGGCCAGTGCATTGTCGTAACTGTCGCCCTTGCTGCCAACAGACGGCTCAATGCCGGCTTCTGACAGTCGCTCGCTGTACTTTATCGATACGTATTGCGAGCCCCTGTCGCTATGATGGACCAGCTCGTTCCGTTCGGGCTGACGAGCGTACAGCGCCTGCTCCAGTGCATCGAGCACGAAGTCAGTCCGCATCGAGCTGCTGACGCGCCAGCCGACAATGCGCCGAGCGAAAACGTCGATCACGAAGGCGACATAGACGAAACCCTGCCAGGTCGAGACGTAGGTGAAATCGCTGACCCACAGTTGGTTTGGTCGCTGGGCCTTGAACTGTCGATTAACGCGGTCGAGCGGGCATGGGGCCTTTGCATCGGCAACCGTCGTGCGTACCACCTTGCCGCGCATGACGCCGCGCAGCCCGGCCTTGCGCATCAGGCGCTCCACGGTGCAGCGGGCCACCTCCGTTCCCTCACGCCTGAGCTGGCGCCAAACCTTGTCAGCTCCGTAGACCTGCAGGTTCGCCTGCCACACCCGCTCGATGTCGCCGCTCAGCACGTCGTCGCGTTGGGCGCGGGCACAGCGCAGTGCCGGGTTGCGTTGCTGCGCAGCGTGACGCCAATAGCCCGACGGCGCGACCTGCATCACCTTGCAGATCGGCTCGACACCGTAGGCATGGCGGTACCGGTCGATGAAAGCCCTCACGGCTTGAAGTGGCGGCCGAGCTCCGCCTGGGCGAAAAACGCACTCGCCAAGCGAAGGATCTCGTTTGCCTTGCGCAGCTCGCGCACTTCTCGCTCAAGCGCCTTGACGCGCTCATCTTCGGCGGTAGTAGCTCCGGGACGCTGGCCGGTATCACGCTCCTGCTGGCGTACCCAACGGCGCAGCGTCTCCGGTGTGCAGCCGATCTTGGCAGCGATCGACGTGATTGCGGCCCACTGCGAGTGGTACTGGCTGCCGGCTTCGCTGACCATGCGCACGGCGCGCTCGATGACTTCGGGGGAATACTTGGGTTGCTTTTTCATAGCTCCATTCTCTCAAACAATGGAGCCTCTACAAAACCCGGGGCGATTCAACCAGTGTTCCGCATCCAAGACATTCAAAGCTGTTTCCCGGTCCTATTGACCCCATGATCAGGGTTTCCGCTTCGAAAGTTTTGAACAACTTCACCGCTTCTGCCAATTTTCCTTTGATGGCATCCGGCCTGCCATACATTGATAGCGGTTGCTTTTCCTCTGGGAGGCTGATGTGAAGGGCAACCTTGGATAACGCTTGCCAGAGGCTGTGAACCTTGTTGATGTTGAAGCCAATCTGCTGCCCCACTTTGACGTATTCAAACTTTTCGTAGTCGGCTTGGGTCTTCGGTTCTTTGCCCTCTTGGACGGACTCTGTTGATATGCTTAAGGTCAGTCCAGTGGCGATGTTCTCATTTGCTTCTTCAGCAATCTGTTTGACCACTTGTGCCGGAGTCCATTTCTTCAAATCCGCACGGGCAATGTAGTTATGTGAGCTCAGTAGCCTGTCATAACAGATTTGTTCGATGGTTAGGCGGCATTCCAGCGCGGCATATGTCAGAGACTGTGTACTGCCGTTTGCCATCAGTTCTTCGACCAGTGCAATTCGTTTCTTAATATCAATCATTTGGGATGGCTTTCTGTAAAGCAACAGCCTCGACGGTCAGACCAAGCCGGCACCGGTAGTTAAATTTGACTCAGATTAAACACTTGACTACCTGAGGCTTTTTGACGCCCTCAAGGTTGCCTGAGGGCGCACATCCGTTAGAACTCGTCAGACACCTCAGGCTCATCGAAGTGGTAGTCCTCGGGATCAATCCCGTGCATCCTCAGGAAGTGGTCAGTAAGATTGCTGTTGTACTTCCTTACAGCCTCCCAGAACAACTCAGGCTTCCGTTTGAACTCCCCACCAAACGTGTCACTGAGCGTCTGGGCGACCTCTGCGACCCGCTTGTTATGAATCGCCACGAGTTTCCTAGACACTCGCGAGCCGCTTGAAATACTGCTTTTCATACTCGACCGGCGACAAGTCATTGCTGAAGCTGTGCCGGCGCTTTGGATTGTAAAACATCTCGATGTAATCGAAGACATCCTGCTTTGCTTCTTCCCGGGTGCCGTAGGTCTTGCGTCGGATTCGTTCCCGTTTTAGGAGCTGGAAGAAGCTCTCGGCCACGGCGTTATCGTGGCAGTTCCCACGCCGGCTCATGCTCTGCTGCAGGTTATGCTCGTCCAGAAAGTCGCGCCAGTCGTAGCTGCTGAATTGGCTGCCCTGATCGGAATGCACCATCACTGTATTCTTGGGTTGCCGGCGCCAGACGGCCATCAGGAGCGCATTCATCGCCAGCTCGCGATCGATGCGTGAACTCATCGACCAGCCAATCACCTGGCGCGAGAACAGGTCCAGTACAACAGCCAAATAAAGCCAGCCTTCGTAAGTGCGAATGTACGTGATGTCCGTCACCCATACCCGGTTCGGTTCCTGCACGTCGAATTGGCGCTGTAGATGATTAGGCGCCACCAGCGAAGGAGCACCGCCGCGTTTGTATTTGCGCTTGGCGTAGCCGGTTTGTGAACGAATCCCGGCCGACCTCATGAGTCGGTGGACACGATTGACGCCGCATTGTTCACCGAGCTCGCGCAGATCGTCGCTGACTTTGCGGTAGCCGTACACGCTGCCGCTTTCCAGCCAGGACTCCTTGATGGGAACCAGGAGGCGCTTGTCTTCCTTGGCTCGTTTGCTTTCAGGGTTAAGGCGCCAGGCATAGAAACCGCTCGGATGCACCTCAAGCACTTTGCACAGCCGGCGCACGGGGAATTGGTCCTGTAACTGAGCAATTAAGGTGTACCTTACCCGGACGTCTTGGCAAAGTACACCGCGGCCTTTTTCAATATGTCACGCTCCTCCGTGACGCGCTTGAGCTCGGCCTTCAGGCGCCGCATCTCGTCTGACTGAGCATCGACAGCCTTGCGCTCCGTCTCGGGCACGCCGTAGCGCTTTGTCCAGGCGTACAGGCTATGGATGCTGATCCCGAGCCGGGACGCTACGTCGCTCGCCGGGTGACCGCCCTGCGCCACCTGCTTGACCGCTGCAATCTTGAATTCTTCTGTGTACCGCTTACCGCTCATATCTTCTCCTTGTGCCCGATATTATGGCTCAGGAGTGTCTACGATAGTCGTGGCGATTCAGGCATCAACTGGGTATTCCTCCCGGCCGGCATCCGCCTTTTGGCAACCCTGCTGTTTGGATTCGCCGGTTTCGTAGGCCTGCTCCTGGCAAGCATCTACCTCAACTTCCAGCATTTCGTCTTCGAAAACAACGTGCGTGCCGTAACCGGCGCAGTCGCCGCAGCCGGTGGACCGTACCTGGCCTATCTTTTTGCAAAACACTGGTTCGACCTCGGCCCACGCCTTAGAAATCTCACCGCCCAGCGGCTCATGTTCACCGGCCTGTTATGCGGCCTGATGAGCCCTGTGTTCCACCATGCGTTCACGTGGGTTCATACCGGACTGGTCGACTGGACTGCGCTTATCGCCATGATCACCGGCGATATAGTCGGCATTCTCATCGTGCTGAGTATCGCGAAGGGTTTGATCAAGCTTGCTGATCCTCGCGATGTGGATTCCCATCTTTATTAGAAAAGCGGGTTCCCGTCTCTGGCCTTATGGCGCACTGCTTGTTACTGCCCGCAACTGGCCGAGTAAGAATTTTTCAGTAGCGACCGCTTACGACCGACCCAAAGCAGACGCACGATATTCAGTTCCGCAGTTGGTCACAGAGGTTCAGACTTGTCGCTTCGTTGATCTGCCTCGAGAGTTAATCCGATACGTTTCTTCTTCTTTTTCACGACGACAGTCTGCTCTTGAGTCGGCTTGGTCGCTGGTGGTGGGGCCACTGGCATAGGAAAACCAAGAAAAATCATAATCAAAAAGATTGGCAAAAGCGCGAAAAACAGCGGTCTCTTCCAATTAAGTTTGTTTTTAACCATGGCCAGTACGTGGTGTTTAGACCGCCGAATACAAGCACAGGGGGAGACTGCTTTTGGCCCATCGCGGTCGCGGCTACCAAAGAATTTTAGTTAGTTGTTTGTCGACCAGTTCAGCCTCTTTAACCAAGCTGGTTACAAAAAAACGCCCCAGAAGGAGGTGCAGTTGCTCTTCCATCTGCTCGTAATCAAAAGGAACGTCTAGCGACATTGTCCAACGCCTGGATTGTGAATAGCTACAAAACTGCTGTAGCTGTAGAAAAACTGCAGTTTGCGCGTACACAGTGTCATTCCGCGGCCATCTCACCCGTCGTAGAGAACTGCTCTTGGCCGCTTGCAGACCTATTGCAGCGTCCGCTTACGACCCGGCAGCAGACCTGCCTTGCCCTTCGCTTGTGCCAAAAACCATGACCTTAGGGCAGAACGAGTACGCACAGTAACTGGCTACCCTTCCAGATTCCTAAGCGCCGTAACCTCAATCTCAATTTTCATCCGCGCATCCGCCAGCCCCGCCGAAATCATCATCGCCGCCGGCCGCACATCCCCAAAATACTTGCGCAGCACCGGCCAGCATTGCTCGAACTCGCCCGCATCCGGAAGCACGTAAGTAACGCGGACAACATCCTTCAGACTGGCACCCGCCTGCTGCAAGGCCGATTCGATATTCAGCAAGCATTGCTCCGTCTGCGTCAGCAGATCGTCCGATATCGACATGTCGCTGTAATCGAACCCGGTAGTCCCAGACACGAATACCCAGTCCCCCGCCACAACAGCGCGCGAATAACCGATTTGTTCTTCAAAACGCGAGCCGGAGCTGATCAGTGTCTTTTTCATTTTCTTCAGAAGAGGGAGTTGGCCCGCTGCGGGCCTTGACATGGCTCAGTGTACGAGAGCTGTTGAAATCCAGGCAAGGAGTCGTTGTTCAGCAAACCAGCAAACTACGCTTGCCATGCCACCGAACCAGTATATATACTTCGTATACGTTTCATATATTCGGAGAGCCAAATGGGCATCGTCAACATTGAAGAAGAGCTGCACGACCAGCTTCGCAAAGCCAGCACCGTCACCCACCGCTCGATCAACGCCCAGGCCGCGTTCTGGATCAGGATCGGCCTGCTCTGCGAAATGAACCCAACCCAAAGCTTCAACGAGATCATCACCAGGGAACTGAGAAACGCCGGCGTCGAACCGCAAGCGATGACGGCGGCCGCCTAGCCATGACCAAGCGCCCCGAAGAAATCGCCCTGATGGCCACCGCCGGCAAATTGCTGGCGGACGTGTTCGGCCACCTGGATCAACTGAACCTGATCGGCATGTCGACCATGCAGGTCAACGACCTGGTCGACAGCCTGATCGTCAACGAACTCGAAGCCCGTCCCGCCAGCAAGGGCCAGTACGGCTATGCTTACGCGCTCAATTCCTCGCGCAACCACGTGGTGTGCCACGGCGTCCCTTCCCCGACCGAAATCCTGCAGGACGGCGACATCGTCAACTTCGATATCACCCTGGAGAAAAACGGCTACATCGCCGACTCCAGCAAGACCTATCTGATCGGCAAAGTGAACCCGCTGGCGGAACGCCTGGTGCAGGTGACCTACGAGGCTATGTGGAAAGGCATCAAGGCCGTCCGTCCGGGCGCGCGGCTGGGCGATGTGGGCCATGCGATCGAACGGCATGCCCTCAAGAACGGCTATTCGGTCGTGAAGGAATACTGCGGCCACGGCATCGGCCGCGAAATGCACGAGCCGCCCCAAGTGCTGCATTGGGGTAAGCCGCAAACAGGGCTGGTGCTGGAGGAAGGCATGGTCTTCACCATCGAGCCGATGCTGAACCAGGGGCGGCGCGCGGTACGCACCGAAGACGACGGCTGGACGGTCGTCACGCGCGACGGGCAACTGTCCGCCCAGTTCGAGCACACGGTGGCCGTGACCCGCAATGGCGTGCGCGTGCTCACCTTGCGCGCCGAGGAAAAACTGCGGGCTTAGCCTGCCCGCGGCAGCACGACCGTAAACGTCGTTCCCTGCCCGGCACCGTTGCTTTCCGCCCGCACCGTTCCGCCGTGCAGTTCGGTCAGGCGCTTGACCAGCGCCAGGCCCAATCCCAGGCCGCCCTGGCGGCGGTCGGGCGTGAGCGTCGCCTGGGTAAAGGTCTCGAATACGTGCGGCAGCAAGGCGGCGTCGATGCCGATGCCGTTATCGCGCACCGCAACCGCTACCTGCTGCGCGTCGGTCGTCAACTGCAAGGCCAGCGCCCCGCCCTCCGGGGTGTACTTGGCCGCATTGTTGAGCAGGTTGGCAATCACCTGCACCAGGCGCTTGTGGTCGCCCAGCACGACCACCGGCTCCGGCAGCAGCTCGAGCCGGCATGCATGTCCCTTGCGCTCGATCGCCGGGCGCACCTGTTCATACGCATCGTTGATCGCCGTGCCGATGTCGACGGCTTGCTGCTCGAGCGTCAGCTGGCCGCGCCCGATGCGCGAGACATCCATCAGGTCGTCGACCAGGTGCACCATGTTGTCGACCTGGCGCAGGATCATGCTGCCGACCTTGTCGATGCGCGTCTTGTCGGGGTCGCGCATGTGGTGCAGCACCTCGGCCGCCGACTGGATGGGCGCGAGCGGATTGCGCAGCTCGTGCGCCAGCGTGGCGAGGAAAACGTCCTTGCGGTCGCGCTCCTCGCGCAGCTGCTGCAGCGCGTTCTGCAAGTCCTGCTCGGCGCGGGTGCGGGCGACGTCGATCTGGTACAGGCGCCAGGCGAAGCGCCAGATCAGGAGCCCCAGCAAGACGATGGTGCCCCACGCCAGCAGGGGCAGCAGCGTTTCCGCGTCGTACAGGCCGGCATGCAGGGCGATCACGGCACAGACGGCCAGCACCACCGGAATGGCCAGCGCCAGGAACAGCAGGCGCCGCGCGATGCGGGCGCTGGGCGAGGAGCCCCCGATGACCATCATGATGCCCTCGCCGGGCCGCAGCATGAGGGCGCCACAGGCAAGCAGGATGGCTGCCGCCGTCGTCGGCAAGGACACGCCCTTCCCCGGCAACATCTCGTACAGGCTCGTCTCCTGGGAAAAGTAGCCGGCGAAATTGAGCAGAGCCAGAAGGAGTACGGCGACGATCCCGATCTGGGCAAGCTCGACGTGACGGTCGCGCGCCAGCAGGGCAAGTGCGGCGCCGAGTATGCTGAAAAGGCTCGAGGTCAGGGGCGCCGACAGGCTGAGCGCCGACTGCGCGCCTGCGTAGGAGAGCAGCCAGGGCGCCGGCGCGGCGCCCACGATGTGGCATGCCAGCATGAACAGGCTGCCGGCGCAGACCAGCAGGCCGAGCGCGGCTGCCACGCCGGAGGGCGCAGGATGGCGCGCCTGGAGCCACAGGCTGGCGGTGCTGGCCAGCACCAGCACGGTCGTCGCCGGCACCATGCGGGGCAGGCTTTCGAACAGCGACAGCAGCAAGGGAATATCGAGCACCCAGCCGATTGCATTGGCCATGCCGAGCAGGAGGCAGGCTGCCACGCTCAGGTAAAGCAGTGGCGGCCGGGATGGAGACGTTGGCAAGGCGGAACTCACAGCTGAGAAATAGCCATTGTAATCGCTTGCGCGTGCACAAATGCCATTGCTTGCTGCTGCGCGATCGACGGCTTGGCAACAAGGAAGCGACAGTTCATATTTACCGGTTGAAGCCGTCCCCCAATGATGGCAAACTGACAGCTGGCCACACCCTTCCATCCAGGAGAACGACAATGAACACCATGGCAGGCGGCAACGCACCAAAGCACATCGGCGGCAAGCAATTCCTGCGCGTCCTCCTCGGCACGGCGGCCATCCTGCTGATTCCGTTCGTCGCCATGCAGTTCACTCGCGAAGTCAACTGGACTGCGAGCGACTTCGTGATTGCCGCCATCCTGCTGGCGGGCACCGGCCTGCTGTTCGAGCTGGCTTCGGCGAAACTGCGTACGCGCAAGTCGCGTTTGATTGCCATTGCGGCGATCGGATTCTGCTTCGTGTTTGTCTGGGCCGAGCTGGCCGTGGGGCTGGTGGGAAGTCCGTTCGCCGGCTCCTGAGCCGAGAATCAATCAATCAACAGGCCGTCCTCGGGACGGCCTTTTTCATTCCTACAAGTCGTACTTCAACTCCGCCAGGAAGGTGCGCTGCGGATAAGGATGGAAGTTCCAGTACTGGTAGTTGTTCAGGTTATCGATCCCCAGCGCCAGGCTCCACTGGGCATTCAGGCGGTAGGTGGCGCGCAGGTCGGTGGTGAAATACTTGCTGGCGCCCTGGTAGGCAAAGCCGTTGGGGTCGGAATTATCCAGGGTCGAGAACTGCTTGCCGCTATAGCGCGCGGCTAGCGTCAGTGCGAGCCTGTCGTTGACGCGGTAGCTGGCCACGCTTGTCGCGCGCCACTCGGGAATGCGCGGCTGGCGCTTGCCGATGCTGGCCGGGAAGTTGGGGTTGTCGTCGATCGTCGAATCGGTCCAGGTCAGGCTGGCGTTCAGGTCCAGGCCGGCCCAGCGCACGTCGGCCGCGCCATAGGCCAGCTCAAACCCTTTGGTCTCGATGCGGCCGACGTTCTGCACGTTGGTGACATTCGGCACGACCAGCACGTTGGCCTGCGAATACAGGGCGTCGCGGGTGCGCTCGCCAAACGCGGTCAGGCGCAGCGATCCGGTCTCGAGCTTGCGCTCGGCCGTCAGTTCGCCGGTCCAGGAGCGCTCCGGGGCCAGGCCCGGGTCGTTATTGATCAGCACGCCAACATTGTTCACGCCGCCCTGGTAGAGCTCGGAAACAGTCGGCATGCGCACCGCGCGTCCAAGCGAGGCTTTCATGGTCCAGTCGGGCGTGGCCTGCCAGGCGAGCGCCGCCTTGGGCGAGAGGTAGTGCTCGCTGCGCCCGCCATGCGCCACGGTCGTGACGGCATTCGCCGTGCGGCCGTCGCTCGCTTCCCAGCGTTCCAGGCGCGCGCCGAGCACGACTTTCCACTGCGGGGCGAAGCGCCAGGTGTCCTGGGCATACAGGGCCTGGGTTTGCGTACGCCCGCCGAAAGCCGCGTTGCGCGCACCTGGCGCGCCGTCGATCCAGTTCCTGGTGGCGCGTTCGATGCTCTCCAGCTTGTAGGCTTCGCGCTGGTAGCCGAACTCGACGATGTGGGCGCCATGCATTCCTTGCGGGCGCCAGATGCCTTTGGCGGCGAAGGTGTTCCAGCCCGTGCCGCTGCCGTCGACGATGCGCCCCGCCCCGCCGTTCAGCGCGCCCGGCAGCGCCACCGTCGCGGCGCGCAAGCTGTCTTCGTCGTAGTCGTACAGGCTGGCCGCCAGTTCCCAGTCGAACTCGCCTTTGGTATAGCTTTTGACCGTCAAGCCGTGCATCACGTGGCGCAGTTTTTCGTTCGAGACGTTGAAATCGGTCTGGCCGAGCGTATAGGTGCGCCCGTCTATCGTGACCGGGCCGCTGTAGACCGGCTGGCCCGCGCCGTTGCGCAGGTAGCTCTCTGGCCGGCCTTCCGAATCGTTCTGCCACAGGCCCAGCACATAGGTCGCGCGCAGCGTCGGCGAGACGTCGTAGGCGAGCTTGGCCTTCAAATGGTCCTGCACCGTGCTGTACTGCGTGGCCGTTCCCAGGATCAGCCAGTCGCGATAGCTGCGATCCTGCCCCGGCACCGCGCCGCGCACGCTATCGGGGTTGCCAGTGGCCGTGCCGGCGCCCGGCAGGCGGGTGACGAAGGTTTGCGGCTGGCCCTCGCTGTCGTTGCGGCTGAGGTCGATGAACCAGGACCAGGCGCCCTGCCGGTTGCCGAGCGACACGCTGCCCTGGCGGCCGTTGAAATCCTCGCGCGTGTTGTAGAGCCGGAAGGGCTGATGCGAGAGCGACAGTTTCGCGTGCGCCTCGAAGCGGCGCGGCATGCGCGTCACGTAGTCGACCACGGCGCCGACCGAATTGCCGCCGTAGGCCGCCGAGAACGGTCCGTAGAGCACGTCGACCCGCTCGATTTCCGATGGCGTGACCATGCCCCAGCGCGGCGCGAAGGTGGCGCCGTTGCCGAGGTAGTTCGACAGCAGGATGCCGTCCGCATACACGGCCGAGCGCGCGCTGTTGCCGGTGCCCGAGGCCCGCGTCGAGAGCACGGCGTGGTTGTAGTCGCCGATGTAGCGCTTGCGCACCAGCAGGCTCGGCAGGTATTTGAGCGCGTCTTCCGCATCAAGGGCGTTGATGGTGCGGGCAATTTCCGCGGCGGTGATGCCCTCGATGGTGGTCGGGATCTGGGTCGGCAGCGAGGTCGGGCGGTTGCCGGTGACGATGACCGTGCCCATCTGTTTCACCGGCGCGGCGTCAAGCGTGTCCTGCGCGAGGGCATTGGCGGCGAACGCAGCCAGAATGGCCAGCGCGAGTGGAGTTTGTTTCCGTTTCATGGGAGTTCCTGTTCGTACGATGCGAACGCAGCACACGCCACTTGGCATGCGCTACGGTACCAAGGCAAATCAGGAAAGGACGGGTGGTCCGCGCGAGCGGGTTGCGGCCCAGTGAAACAGCGGCTCGGGAGCCTGGTAGAACAGCGAAGGCAGCACGGCGCCGCCAATGGCGACCAGCGCCGCCGGCGTTGACGGCAGCAGGCAAGGCGCGTGATGCTGGTCGGCGCAATACGGGCAATGCTTGAAGGGATTGGGACCGAGGTCGATGGTGCTGCTCTTCACGTCGGTCAGGGTATGGCCGACGGCGCTACAAATCGGAAATTCGATGGCCTGCGCGCTTGCAGGCACGAAGGCATGCGACAGCGTCGGCGCGAGCGCGCCGAACAGCATCGCCAGGCCGGCGAGCCACGCAATCAGGGCATGTCGAAAAATCCGTGTCATGCCTGAAGTATAACGAAAACGGCCTGCGTACGGGACGCAGGCCGCGCCGCAACAACAATCAGGCAGATTCCTTGAGCTGCTCGAGAATCGCCGGGTTTTCCAGCGTCGACACGTCCTGGGTAATCGTTTCGCCCTTGGCCAGCACGCGCAGCAGGCGGCGCATGATCTTGCCCGAACGCGTCTTCGGCAGGTTGTCGCCGAAACGGATTTCCTTCGGCTTGGCAATCGGTCCGATTTCCTTGCCGACCCAGTTGCGCAGCTCGGCGGCCAGCTTCTTCGCCTCGTCGCCGGTCGGACGCGGCCCCTTCAGCACAACAAAGGCGCAGATCGATTCGCCCGTGGTTTCGTCTGGTTTACCGACCACAGCCGCCTCGGCCACGATCGGGTTGGCCACCAGCGCCGACTCGATTTCCATGGTGCCCATGCGGTGACCCGAAACGTTGAGCACGTCGTCGATGCGGCCGGTGATGGTGAAATTGCCCGTGTCCTTGTTGCGGATCGCGCCGTCGCCAGCCAGGTAGTACTTGCCACCCAGTTCTTCCGGGAAGTAGCTGGTTTTAAAACGCTCCGGGTTGTTCCAGATGGTGCGGATCATCGACGGCCATGGACGTTTCACGACCAGGATGCCGCCCTGCCCGTTCGGCACATCGACGCCGGCCTCGTCGACGATCGCCGCCATGATGCCCGGCAGCGGCAGCGTGCACGAGCCCGGCACCATGGGCGTCGCGCCCGGCAGCGGCGTGATCATGTGGCCGCCGGTCTCCGTTTGCCAGAAGGTGTCGACGATCGGGCAACGTTCCTGGCCGACGTTCTTGTAGTACCACATCCAGGCTTCCGGATTGATCGGCTCGCCCACCGAGCCCAGCAGGCGCAGCGAGGACAGGTCGTAGTTCTTCGGGTGGACTTTTTCGTCCACATCGGAAGCCTTGATCAGCGAACGGATCGCGGTTGGCGCCGTGTAGAAAATGCTGACCTTGTGCTTGGCGATGGTGTCCCAGAAGCGGCCCGCGTTCGGGAAAGTCGGCACGCCTTCGAACACGACCTCGGTAGCGCCGACCGCCAGCGGACCGTAGGCGATATAGCTGTGGCCGGTCACCCAGCCGATGTCGGCCGTGCACCAGAACACGTCGTCCGGCTTGATGTCGAAGGTCCATTTCATCGTCAGCGCGGCCCACAGCAGGAAGCCGCCGGTCGAGTGCTGGACGCCCTTCGGCGTGCCGGTCGAGCCCGAGGTGTAGAGGATGAACAGCGGGTGCTCGGCCTCGACCCATTCCGGCTCGCACTCGGCGCTCTGGCTGTCGACCAGCTCGTTCAGCCAGAGGTCGCGCCCCTCGGTCCAGGCGATGTTACCGCCGGTACGCTTGTAGACGATGACGTCGCGGATGGTGTCGCAGCCACCCAGGGCCAGGGCTTCGTCGACGATGGCTTTCAGGGGCAGCGACTTGCCGCCGCGCTGCTGCTCGTCAGCAGTGATGACCGCCACGGCGCCGGCGTCGATGATGCGTTCCTGCAGCGACTTGGCCGAGAAACCGCCGAACACGACCGAATGGGTCGCGCCGATGCGGGCGCAAGCCTGCATCGCAGCCACGCCTTCGATCGACATCGACATATAGATGATGACGCGGTCGCCCTTCTTGATGCCGCGTGATTTGAGGCCATTGGCGAACTTGCAGACGCGCGCGTGCAGCTCGCGGTAGGTGGCGCGGGTGACGGTGCCGTCGTCGGCTTCGAAGATGATGGCCGTCTTTTCGGCATTACCGTTCTGCAGATTGCGGTCGAGGCAGTTGTAGGAGGCGTTCAGCTGGCCGTCGGCGAACCATTTATAGAAGGGCGCATCGGACTCGTCGAGGGTGCTGGTAAACGGCTTGTGCCAGTCGAGGTGTTCTCTAGCCAGGCGGGCCCAGAAGCCTTCGTAGTCGCTGGCCGCTTCCGCGCACAGCTTGTCGTAGGCGTCCATGCCTGCAATGGCGGCCTTGGCGGTAAAGGCTGGCGGCGGCGGGAACACGCGGTGTTCCTGCAAGCCATGGTTTTCCTGCTTGGTCTCGGTCTCGGACATGCTAGTCTCCATCGTAGTAGTTTTATCAGACACCATAGGTGCGCCCGCTTACTGCCCCCTTACAGGAGATCGATCGGCCCACCTGCCCTATTCAGGTGCGATTTTACCAACCCTCAGGCAAACCGACGCGGCCATCTGCAAGCGCGCGCCAGCCGTGTAAAATGATGGGCTGTATTTCGTCCGAACCCTGGAGCCGCACCCGATGTCGCAACAAATCCCAAGCAATGGACCACCCAAGCTGACTCCCCTGAACCGGCTGATCTTCTCCAGCCGCTGGCTGCAGTTGCCGCTCTATCTGGGCCTGATCCTGGCGCAGTGCGTCTACGTGTTCCATTTCTGGGTCGAACTGAAGGACCTGATCGGCGCCGCAATGGGCAATGCCGCCTCGCTCGCGCACATCCTTGACGTCGTCACAGTCAGCGGCGCGGCCCGGCCGACCAAGCTGACCGAAGTGACGATCATGCTGGTCGTGCTGGGCCTGATCGACGTCGTCATGATCTCGAACCTCTTGATCATGGTCATCGTCGGCGGTTACGAGACCTTTGTCTCGCGCATGAACCTGGAAGGCCACCCAGACCAGCCGGAATGGCTGTCGCACGTGAACGCCTCGGTGCTGAAAACCAAACTGGCGATGGCGATCATCGGCATCTCCTCGATCCACCTGCTGAAAACCTTCATCAACGCGGCGAACTATTTGCCGGCAACGATGATGTGGCAAACCATCATCCATTGCGCGTTCCTGCTGTCGGCGATGGCGATTGCCTATACCGATCGCATCGTCATGACGACGCACCAGTCAAAGAACCATTAATTCATCTACACACGAGAATTCCCATGACCGTCATCAAACAGGAAGACCTGATCGAATCCGTCGCCGCTGCGCTGCAGTACATCAGCTATTACCACCCGGCTGATTACATCCAGCACCTGGCGCGCGCCTACGAGGCCGAGCAGAGCCCGGCAGCAAAAGACGCGATCGCGCAGATCCTGACCAATTCGCGCATGTGCGCCGAAGGCAAGCGTCCGATCTGCCAGGACACGGGCATCGTCAACGTCTTCCTGAAGATCGGCATGGGCGTGCGCTTGGAAGGTTTTAGCGGCACCGTCACCGACGCCGTCAACGAAGGCGTGCGTCGTGCGTACAACTTCGAGGACAACAAGCTGCGCGCCTCGATCGTGGCCGACCCGCATTTCGAACGCAAGAACACGAAGGACAATACCCCGGCCGTGGTCCACATGGAACTGGTCGAAGGCAATACGGTCGACGTGAAAGTCGCAGCCAAGGGCGGCGGCTCGGAAAACAAGACCAAGTTCGTGATGTTGAATCCTTCCGACTCGCTGGTCGACTGGGTCATGAAGACCGTGCCCCTGATGGGCGCCGGCTGGTGCCCACCGGGCATGCTCGGCATCGGCATCGGCGGCACCGCCGAAAAGGCGATGCTGATGGCCAAAGAGTCGCTGATGGAAGACATCGACATGTACGAGCTGAAGCAGCGCGGCCCGCAGAACAAGACGGAAGAACTGCGTATCGAGCTGTGCGACAAGATCAATGCGCTCGGCATCGGCGCCCAGGGCCTGGGCGGCCTGACGACTGTGCTGGACGTCAAGATCAACATGTACCCGACCCACGCGGCATCGAAACCGGTCGCCATGATCCCGAACTGCGCGGCCACCCGCCACGCCCATTTCGTGCTCGACGGCTCCGGCCCGACCTATATCGAACCGCCGGCACTGTCGAGCTGGCCTGACGTGCAGTGGATGCCGGACACCCAGAAATCCAAGCGCGTCGACCTGAACACGCTGACGAAAGAAGAAGTCGCTTCCTGGACGCCGGGCCAGACCCTGCTCCTGAACGGCAAAATGCTGACCGGCCGCGACGCCGCGCACAAGCGCATCCAGGACATGCTGGCCAAGGGCGAATCGCTGCCGGTGGACTTCACGAACCGCGTGATTTATTACGTCGGCCCGGTCGACCCGGTCGGCAGCGAAGTCGTGGGTCCAGCCGGCCCGACGACGGCGACGCGCATGGACAAGTTCACCGACATGATGCTGGAGCAGACCGGCCTGATCTCGATGATCGGCAAGGCCGAGCGCGGCCCGATTGCGATCGAATCGATCCAGCGCCACAAGTCGGCCTACCTGATGGCGGTCGGCGGCTCGGCTTACCTGGTCTCGAAAGCGATCAAGTCGGCCAAGGTGGTCGGTTTCGAAGACCTGGGCATGGAAGCGATCTACGAGTTCGACGTGCAGGACATGCCGGTGACGGTGGCGGTCGATTCGACCGGTACCTCGGTGC
Source organism: Massilia sp. FBCC-B171 (assembly GCF_059134155.1). Taxonomy (NCBI): domain Bacteria; kingdom Pseudomonadati; phylum Pseudomonadota; class Betaproteobacteria; order Burkholderiales; family Oxalobacteraceae; genus Massilia; species Massilia sp. FBCC-B171. Next base: position 4,074,775 of record NZ_CP101443.1, read on the forward strand.
ACAACACCGGGCCGAAGGAATGGGCGGCTAAGATCGAATCGCTGAAGGGCATTCCGGTCAACGCGATCTAACCCGTAGGGTGGGCGGCTACGCCGCCCACGCGTTCAACGCACGTTGGCATACCCACTCATGCTCCCTGCACACCGCCCCGACGCCCCCATCGGCATCTTCGACTCCGGCGTCGGCGGCCTGTCCGTGCTGCGCCACATCCGCGCGCAGCTCCCGCACGAACACCTGATGTATTTCGCCGACTCCGGCTTCGCCCCCTACGGCCCCAAGCCGGAACCGGTGGTGGCCGAGCGCGTGCTCGCCATCGGCGATTTTCTAGTCCGCCAAGGCGCAAAAGCCATCGTCGTGGCCTGCAATACCGCCACCATCGCTGCAATCGCCCTGCTGCGCGAGCGCTATCCGGCCCTGCCGATCGTCGGCGTCGAACCCGGCCTGAAACCGGCCGCGGCCGCATCAAGCAGCAACACGGTCGGCGTGCTGGCCACCGAAGTCACGCTCAGCGGCAAAAAATTCCTGCTGCTGCGCGACCAGATCGCCGACAGCACCGGCGCCCGCTTCCTGCTCCAGCCCTGCCACGGCCTGGTGGACCAGATCGAACTGGGCGAACTCGACTCGGACACCACGACCACCCTGCTGCGCCGCTACATCGAGCCCCTGCTGGCCGAAGGCGTCGACACGCTCGTGCTCGGCTGCACCCACTACCCCTTGGTGCAGGCCTCGATCGAACGCGTGATCGCCGCATATAGCGACCGTCCCGTCACCCTGATCGATACCGGCGAAGCCGTCGCACGCCACCTTGCGCGGCTGCTGGCCGCCGGCGGCATCGCGCGTGAAGCAAGCGGCGCACCTGCCCGCCTGGACGGCTACACGAGCGCCAGCGCGACTGCCCTTTCCGCCGCCTTCTCCAGCCTGCTCGGGCTCGATCCACCCACCCACGAGGTGATCCGGGAGCCTGGCGGCGAGATCTTGATCGAACAGAACAAATAGATTTGCCAGTTTGCTTTGAAGTTTGTATAATCTTGCTCTGTCTCGGCAGTGCAGAGATAGAAAAGCAAGACCAGTGGTGGCTGTAGCTCAGTTGGTAGAGTCCAGGATTGTGATTCCTGTTGTCGTGGGTTCGAGCCCCATCAGCCACCCCAAGAATTCGTTGTAAAAGAAAGGGTTACATGCTTCGGCGTGTAACCCTTTTTTCATTTCCGGCGCCGTCTTCCGGAAACGCGCACGAAAAAAAGGCTGCCGCAGCAGCCCTCCTCCAATCCATCCCCAGACGCGGATCAGAACTCTTCGCCCGCCATGGCCAGCTGGCGCAGAGGCGCCGCCTTCCTCGCACCCGCCGGGGCAGCCAGCGCCAGGCGCGGCTGCGTATCGTCGAGCTTGAACACGGACACCAAACGTGCCAGTGCGGCGGCCTGGTCTTCCATCGCCTCGGCCGACGCGGCAGCCTGCTCGACCAGCGCGGCGTTCTGCTGCGTGGTCTGGTCCATCTGGCCGATGGCCTGGTTGACCTCTTCGATGCCGGCGCTCTGCTCGGCGCTGGCCGAGCGGATCTCGGCGATGATCTGGGTAACGCGGTGCACGCTCGAGACGATTTCGTTCATGGTGCTGCCGGCTTCGGCCACCAGGGTGCTGCCGACGCCGACGTTGCTCACCGAGTCGTCGATCAGCGCCTTGATTTCCTTGGCGGCGGTGGCCGAACGCTGCGCCAGCGAGCGCACTTCGGACGCCACCACGGCGAAACCGCGGCCCTGCTCGCCGGCGCGCGCGGCTTCCACCGCGGCGTTCAGCGCCAGGATATTGGTCTGGAAGGCGATGCTGTCGATGACGCTGATGATGTCGACGATCTTCTTGGATGACGCATTGATCGAGCCCATGGTGGCCACGACCTGCGCCACCACTTCGCCGCCGCGGCGCGCCACGCCCGACGCCGACTCGGCAAGCTGGTTGGCTTGCTGGGCGTTGTCGGCATTCTGGCGCACGGTGGCGGTCAGTTCTTCCATCGAGGACGCCGTCTCTTCCAGGGCGCTGGCCTGCTGCTCGGTGCGGCTCGACAGGTCGAGGTTGCCGGCGGCGATTTCGCGCGAGGCGGTGCCGATGCTGTCGGTGCCGGTGCGCACGTCGCCGACCATGGTGGCCAGGCTGTCGTTCATCTTGCGCAGCGCCGCGTACAGGCGCGTGATCTCGTCGCGCCCGCTCGCTTCGATCTGCGAGGTCAGGTCGCCTTCGGCCACGCGCTCGGCAATCGAGACGGCTTCGTGCAGGGGGCCGGCGATGGTGCGCGTGATCAGCCAGGCGAACAGCGCGCCGGCGGCAATGGCCAGGGCGCTGACCAGCAGCGTGATTTGTTTCAATTGCAGGTCGTGCCCGGCGGCTTCGGTCAGCACGGCGCCGGTTGCAGCATTCGATTGCGTGACCAGCTGGTCCATTTCCGCCATGGCGGCCTGGTTCAGCGGGTCGATCTGGGTGACGATGGTCTTGACGGCGCTTTCGCTATCGAAGGCCATTGCCTGGCCCAGTGCTTCCTTGAACGGCTTTTGCAGGGCGGCGTCGATGCGGGCGATTTCGGCCAGGCGCTGCTTCTCAGCCGGGCTCAGTTCGAGCGCCAACAGCGCGGCGCGTGCGCCGTCATAGCCGGTTTGCAACTGCTTGATGCGCTGCTCTTGCTTTTGCATGGCCGCTACATCGCTCTGCAGGCCGATATTGCGGATGGCGATGCCGCTTTGCAGCTGGGCGCTCTTCATCGTGGCGACCAGCACGGTCTTCTTGTTGGCAGCCTCGATACCCGTGGTCAGGCGGTCGCGGTTGGAATTGCTCAGTACGGTATTGATCAAAACAACGACGGCCAGGAGCGCCAGCAGCGTGCCGAAGCCCGCCGCCAGTCGAGTGCCGATACGTAAGTTTCGGAAGTTCATTTATTTTGCCCCTAAGTAAGTTTTTTCTGTATTCTATATTGATGCAGGGCAAAAGAATCAGGCCTTACATGCTGCTTCGGCCTTATTCAAAATAAGTGTTGCGATTCGGCGACTGCCCCTTCAGCGATACGAGTTCGTGCCGATACCTACTTCACGCAATCAAGCGTTTTACCCGTAAAGGATGACTATGAAAGCATTATTCCGTACGCTGGCCGTGTCGGCAGCTCTGATCATGGCGGCACCGGCATTTGCTGCAGACGGCACTCAGGAAGAGGCCACGGCGATGGTCAAGAAGGCAGTCGCCCATCTGAAAGCCAACGGCAAGGACAAGACCCTGGCCGAGATTTCGAACAACAAGGGCCAGTTCGTCGATCGCGACCTGTACATCTCGGTCTACGACATGAAAGGCACGGTGCTGGCGCATGGCACCAACGGCAAGCTGATCGGCAAGGACGTGTCGGCCCTGAAGGATGCGGACGGCAAGGAATTCATCAAGGACATCGTGGGCAAGGCCAAGGCCGCCGGCAAGGGCACCTCCGATTACAAGTGGCCTAATCCGGTCACCAAGGAAATCCAGGCCAAGACCGTGTACTTCGAAAAGGCCGACGATATGGTCTTCTCGAGCGGTTACTATCGCAAGTAATCCCGGGTTTAACGGGAACGAAAAAAAAGCCACCGCAAGGTGGCTTCTTCATTTCCGGGTCCGGCTTGCGCCGGCCCTTCCCGATTAATAACGATTCGGGTTGTTCGGACGCGCATCGTCGCGGTTGCGCACGCCATCGCCGTCACGGTCGCGGTTCGGGCGGTCGGCGTAGTTCGGGATGCCGTCGCGGTCGCGGTCGCCGTTCGGGCCGCGGTTCCAGCCGCCGCGCTGCATCACCCAGCCGTCGCCATCGCGGCGCCATTCAGGGCGGGCATAGACGTAGCCGACACGGACACGCTCGTGGTGGCCCTTGACCCAGGTGTAGCGGCGGCCATTCCAGTTCCAGTAGCCCGGAATCCATTCATAGCCGCGGCGTGCCGCAGGGACTGCTTCGCGGCGCAGCGCAGGCGGCGCCTTTTGTACGACGATGACTTCGGTACGATTGTGCTGAGCTTGTGCAACCGGCGCGAAGGCGGCCGTGCTGATGATGGCGGCGGCAACAGTGAAGAGGATCTTTTTCATGGTAGTGCTCCTTTCGGTTCGGTGTGAGATCACTATAGCCAAACGTTCCGGCGCACAATAGAACTGATGCAAGTGCTTACAATCGATACATTTGGCTGGATTCCATTAACAAACTGGAAACCTTATGCTACCCCGCCGGGCGTTTTTCCAGCGCACGGACGAGTCCGCCAGTAGCGCCCCCTCCACAAAACAAAACAGCCGGCACAAGGCCGGCTGTTCTTCACGCGCGATACGGCAGCAGATTAGTCGAGCTTCCATGCGTAGTCGACCTTGGCCCAGGTCTGGGCTGGTGCGCCATCCTTCATGCCCGGCTTGAATTTGCATGCCGTCAGGCCCTTCTTGGCGGCATTGTCGAGGCCCTTGAAGCCGCTCGACTTGTCCAGCTTCGAATCGGCGACGCTGCCGTCGGCGTTGACGAGGAACGACATCGAGGTCGTGCCCTGCTCTTCGTTCATCAGCGAGGCTTTCGGGTATTCGACCTTGCACTTGGAAGGGTCGAACGACGCTGGGGTTTCGGCGGCGAAGGCCGAACCGGCGAAGGCGGTGAAAGCGAAGGCGATGATGCTCAGGGTAGTTTTTTTCATGATTGTCGTTCCTGTTAAGTTTTGTTAATCAGCCGCTGACTGCTTGCGGTCTTTCAGTGAGTCCGGCGGATCGCCGTAATTTAAAATTCTTCCCAGTCGTCGGTGCCGGCGGTGACCGGTGCCTTCTTCGGCTTGGCTGGTGCTGCTGCTGCTGCGCTCTTCTTGACGGGAGGGCGCGCCGGGCGTGCCGCCGGGGTGCGCACTGCCGGCAGGGTCGCCACCGGTGCTGCTGCTTTTGCCGGTGCTGCCAGGGTCGGCTCGATGTTCTGCGCTTCGCCTTCGACCAGCCTGAAGATGCTGACCACGCGGCTCAGTTCACCGGCCTGGTCCTGCAGGCTCTGGGCGGCGGCTGCCGCTTCCTCGACCAGGGCCGCATTCTGCTGGGTCATGCTGTCCATCTCGATGATCGACATGTTCACCTGCTCGATGCCGGCGCTCTGCTCGGCGCTGGCATTGGCGATCTCGCCCATGATGTCGGTCACGCGTTTCACGCTCGCCACCACTTCGTCCATCGTCACGCCGGCCTGGCCGACCAGCTTGCTGCCGCGCTCGACCTTCTCGACCGAGTCGCCGATCAGGGTCTTGATTTCCTTGGCGGCGGCCGCCGAACGCTGGGCCAGGTTACGCACTTCGGAAGCGACGACCGCGAAACCGCGGCCCTGCTCGCCGGCACGTGCCGCTTCGACCGCGGCGTTCAGCGCCAGGATGTTGGTCTGGAAAGCGATGCCGTCGATGACGCTGATGATGTCGGCGATCTTGTTGGCGGAGCTGTTGATCTCGCCCATCGTGCCGACCACTTGCGAGACCACGTCGCCACCCTTGCGGGCCACGTCCGAGGCGCTGGCCGCTAGCTGGTTGGCTTCACGGGCATGTTCGGCGTTCTGCTTGACGGTGGTGGTCAGGGTTTCCATCGCCGAAGCGGTCTTTTCCAGCGAGCTGGCCTGCAGTTCGGTACGCGAAGACAGGTCGATGTTGCCGGCGGCGATTTCACGCGAGGCGGTGCCGATGGTTTCAGTGCCGCGGCGCACCTGGCCGACGATCGTGACCAGGCTGTTGCGCATTTCGTTCATCTCGGCCAGCAGGCTGCCTTTATCGGCGGTGCGGGTATCGATGGCAATGGCCAGGTCGCCGTGGGCGATGCTGGTGGCGATCTTCGCCGTGTAGTCCGGCTCGCCGCCGAGCTGCTTGATCAGGCCGCGGGTGATGAACCAGGCTGCCGCCACGCCCATGGCAACGGCGGCCACCAGCATGAACAGCATGAAGTCGCGGGTGCTGGCGAAAGCGGACTCGGCATCCTTCTGGCTCTGGGCGCTTTGTGCGTCTTCCATGGCGACCAGCTTGTCGAGCGCTTCGGTCCACTTCTTCTGGACTGGACGCACTTCCTTGATCATGACGCGGGTCGCGCTCATGGCGTCGTTGGCCAGGTAGAGCTCGGAAGCCTTGGCGATGGCCGGCATGGCGGCCGCTTCGTGACCCTTGATTTCAGCGAGCAGGGCTTTCTCGGCATCGCTGCCGTTTGCGCCGAAGATGCCGCTCAGCTTTTTCTGTGCTTCGTCGTACTTGGCCGTCTGTTCCTTGAACTTCTTGAGTTCCGGTTCCATCTCGGTGGCTTCGGTCATCAGGGTCAGCACGCGCAGCGAGGCCAGGCGGTCAAGCACGTTGTTGCGCATTTCGATGACGGCGCGGCTCGACACATTGTTGACGCTGACCACGTGGTCGAGGCGGTCCTGGATCTGCGCCATGCGCACGATGCCGACCGTGGTGACCGCAACGAGCAGCACCAGCACCAGGGCGAACCCCAGTCCCAGCCGCATGCCAACCTTCATCTTCGATAAATTCATTTCGCTTCCCTGGCTTGTTGATCTGATTGCTTCGTAAGGCCGTCGGTCGACGCTGCATTCCTAACGGCAATTATTTCCCTTAGGATAAATCAAAAGCTGGCCGCCGAGGCTCCGAAACTGTGCAAAGCAAAAAAATGCTGTCTGGCGGCATACGTCTGCTGCAAATTTTCAATCCCACGAGTGAAATTATGAATTGGCTCTTGCTGCAGAGCAAGCTCGGGATTGACCTGTCTACACAAATCGTCATTTCCGTGTAGTAAATTTCCTACACGCAAGATAAACAGCACGTTCGTACTTGTCTAGCCAACCACAGTCTATGGCCCAGGGCAATCGTCATGGTGACTCTGACAAGGCGTTGAGCGCACCGTGCGGCAACATGGCGGCACCACCAAGGTGCGCCGGCGTTCAGAAGGGAGATGAAAAGGAAGAAAAAGCCAGGCAGGCGGCGGCTTGCCGGCCCCTGCCCTGCTTGCAAATTACATGCTGCGGATCTGCGCTGCCGCCTCGAGCAGCAGTTGCGGGTCGGCCGTGGCCAGTTTTTTCGGGTCCGACAGCATCTGGCGGAAGACGCGCGCGCCCGGCAGGCCTGCGGTCAGGCCCAGCATGTGGCGCGTGATGCTGTTGAGCTTCAGGCCAAAGCCGCCGTATTGCGCGAGCTGCTCACTAATATAAGGGACCATCGCGGCCAGCACTTCGGCGCGCGTTTTCGGCACTGCCGTATCGCCATAGAAGCGCGCATCCCAGTTCACCATCGAATAGGGGTTGTGGTAAGCCTCGCGCCCGAGCATGACGCCGTCGAGGTGCTGCAGATGCAGCGCGATTTCGTCGTCCGTCTTGATGCCGCCGTTGATGATGATTTCCAGCGCGGGAAACTCGCGCTTGAGCTGGTAGGCCACTTCATAGCGCAGCGGCGGGATCTCGCGGTTTTCCTTGGGCGAGAGCCCTTTGAGCACTGCATTGCGGGCGTGGACGATGAAGGTGCGGCAGCCGGCATCCGCAATGATGCCGACGAAATCGCGCACGAAGCCGTAGTCCTCGTTCTTGTCGATGCCGATCCGGTGCTTCACCGTGACGTCGATCGAGACCGCGTCGCGCATCGCTTTCACGCAGTCGGCCACCAGCTGCGGCTCGTTCATCAGGCAGGCGCCGAAAGCCCCGCGCTGCACGCGTTCGGACGGGCAGCCGCAATTGAGGTTGATCTCGTCATAGCCCCACTCCTGCCCCAGCTTCGCCGCTTTCGCCAGGTCGGCCGGCTCGCTACCGCCCAGCTGCAGCGCGATCGGGTGCTCGATCCCGTCGAAGCGCAGGTGGCGTTCGACGTCGCCGTACACCAGCGCGCCGGTGGTCACCATCTCGGAATAGAGCCAGGTGTGCTTCGTGATCTGGCGGTGGAAGACGCGGCAGTGGCGGTCGGTCCAGTCCATCATGGGCGCAACCGACAGGCGGCGTCCGCTGGCCACGGGCGTAAGAGTTGTTTCGAGAGTCATGGTGCGAAGAAGGGTTCGAGGGCGGCAGCGATGCGCCGCGCATGCGGTAGGGGTAACGGTATTGTACCGCAGCCTCAAGGGGCCGCGCGGACACGGCCGTCCATGGTCGCACGTCGTGCACCCCACCACTGAGTTCGTCAGGTCACCAGGCGTATTGCACCATCTCGGCTACTGCCGAGGACGTGTCCGAATGTCAGACCTGCTCCTGGCTACCGGAATTCAATCCCCAATCGTTGTTCGTCGCGACGGAGGCCCGGCTGAAACCCGGCACCAGGCTGTTGCGGCCATGGCGTACGGCGCCATCTTTTCCTTCCACAGTTCGCCCGGCTGCACGTCGATCTGGTTGATCTTAAGGAACGGGCTCGCGCCGGATAGCGGAATCGTAAAATAAGGCACCGTACCGTTCAGATAAAGGCGGTTGCGGTTGATCCAGCCGTTCTTGATGAAATTGACATCGTCGTAGAAGACAAATTTGTCGACGAACGCAGCAAGCTGGAAATACCCTTATATGGAAATAAAGTAGGGCTGCATGATGGCGAGTCTCATTGGCCGGCCCCTGCAATGACATCGACCACGCGGCGGACCTCGTCATCGGACAGGTTCGGATAGATCGGCAAGCACAAGATTTGCCGCGCCGCCTTGGCCGCAACTGGCAAGTTGCCCTGCTGGGCAGATGGCATACCGCGGTACATCGGAAAATCGGTAATCAGTGGGTAGAAATAGCGCCGGGCATAGATGCCCCGCGTTTTCAATTTCTCATACAGCGCGTCGCGGTCGAGAGCAAAACCGGATTCGACGAAAACCGGGAAATACGAGTAGTTCGAAACGGTATGCCCAGCGGTGCCCAGGCACCGGATGCCAGGGATATGCGCCAACATGTCCCTGTACATGCGGTCGATTTCACCGCGGCGGGCAATGGCACGGTCAACGCTTTTGAGCTGAAGCATGCCGAACGCAGCATTGATTTCGCTCATTTTGCCGTTGATCCCGGGCGCCACGACCGTCAATTCATCGACAAATCCGAAGTTTTTCAAATGATCGATCCGCAACTTCGTCTTTGCGTCCGGGCAGATGATGGCTCCCCCTTCGAAGGTATTGAAGACTTTGGTCGCGTGAAAGCTCAGCACCGACAGGTCACCGTGCTTGAGCACGCTTCCATCCTGCCCTTGCACACCGAATGCATGCGCGGCGTCGTAGATGACCTTCAGGTTGTAGTTGTCGGCAATTTTTTGAATGGCTTCGACATCGCAAGGGTTGCCATAGCAATGGACGGGCATGATCGCCGTGGTGTGCGGCGTGATGGCGGCTTCGATTTTTGCGGGGTCAAGATTGAGCGTGTTCGGATCGACGTCGACAAACACAGGTTTGATGCCGTTCCAGAGTAGCGAGTGAGCCGTTGCAACGAACGAATACGGGGTCGTGATGACTTCACCGGTAACGCGCAATGCCTGCAATGCGGTAACGAGGGCAATGGTCCCGTTGCTGAACAAAGCCAGATGCTCGACGCCGAGGTACTCGCACAAGGCACGCTCGAGCTGTTGATGGAAGGGGCCGCCATTGGTCAGGATCTTATTGTCCCAGATCTGCTCCAGGTACGGATAGAACTCCTCCAATGGAGGCAGGAACGGTTGGGTGACGTAAATGGGTTTCTGGTCGTTCATGATCACTTTCGCCTCGCTGTCGCCTTCCATACCCGCTCCCCTGTTCGCTCATCCGCCATGCAGTACCGCATTATCGCTGGTATTGCCGCACGACTATAAGGGGAGCACGAAGGGAAAACCCTGCCAGTTCGATGCTCGGCGCTGCGACCGCCCCCTCGGCCGGGCCAGGATCAGCCCTTCCCGTCCGGCGGCTCATAACCGGCCAGTTGCAGCCAGCTCGGCGACGAGGCGATCGACATGGTCGCGCCAGTACGGCATCCGGAGACTGAAGGTGGTTTCGAACAATCGGGTGTCGAGGCGCGAATTGCGCGGGCGCGCGGCAGGCGTCGGCCATGCCTGCGTGGTAACCGGCAGCACCGATTCCGGCGTCGCCTGGAGCCGGGCACCTCTGGCGAGCGCCTCGGCCAGCACGTGCTGCGCGTAGCCGTGCCAGGTCGTGGCGCCGGCCGCCGCGAGGTGATAGGTGCCGGACATGGCGCTCGCTGCCGGGCCCGCGCCGCGCAGGCGGTGCAGCGCCAGCGCCGTGGCGTCGGCGATCAGCTCGGCGCTGGTCGGCGCACCATACTGGTCGGCGATGACGTTCAGGCTGTCACGCTCCTTCGCCAGGCGCAGGATGGTAGTCGGGAAATTGCCGCCACGCGCTGCGAAAACCCAGCCGGTCCGCAAAATCAGGTGGCGAGCGCCGCTGGCGCGGATGCGCTGCTCGCCCTCGCACTTGGTACGCCCGTAGACGGACAATGGGTTCGTCGCATCGCCCTCGGCATAAGCACCCTCTTTCGCGCCGTCGAACACATAGTCGGTCGAATAATGCACGAGCCAGGCGCCGCTGGCCGCGGCTTCCTCGGCCAGCACGCCCGGGGACAGCACATTGACATTGTGACAGGTGGCCGCCTCGCTCTCTGCCTTGTCGACGGCCGTATAAGCCGCGGCGTTGACTATTATGTCCGGGCCGAAAGCGGCAACTGGCGCGCGCAGCGTTGCGGGATGCGCGAAGTCGGCGTCGGCGCGGCCAAGGGCGCGCAACTCGCCGAGCGGCGCGAGCGCGCGCTGCAGTTCCCAGCCGATCTGGCCGTCTCTTCCAAACAGGAGTATCTTCATGCCTGTTACTGCTTTTCTATTTTCCGACGGAAATTCTACGTGCAAAGCCAAAGGCTTCGGTTAAATCTGCCTGGATAGCCGGCGTTTTGCCCGACTGCGTCGGACTGCGAGCAAGTCGCGCGGCAACCCTGACTCGGATCGCCTGATTGCTCTCGCTGTCTCCTTGCAGCTAAAATAGCCGCAGAGAAAGTCCGCGGCGGACGCCTGGAGCTACACGCGGCCTGGAACGACCATACCGTGTTTGCAAATCGATGGCATGACACGTCCCCCCCCACTTTACCCCATAAATATGAGCATCGTAATACTTAACTGGCAAGGGGGGGAGAACGATCCCTTCACCTATTTCAGCACATGCATGAAGCAGGCGTTCGAGCGGATGGGGCGTCCGACGCACGTCGTCAATCTCGACGATTCGATGACGTCCAGGCTGATTGAACTCGACAACAAGGGTATCGATTTTGCCATTGTATGGCAGGGCCTGGGCCTGCAGCTTGGCGCTACGGACAGCGACCCCACTACCATCTGGGACAAGCTGAAGATACCGGTAATCAGCTATCACGGCGACCACCCATGCCACATGCCGATCAATCACAAGGCCTTGTCGCCCTGGGTGCAGCATATCTACAGCGCGGCTTCGTTCGCCATGTTCGCGAATGCGCACATTCCGCGCCAGAACGCTGCAACGTTCTTTCCGGTGCCTGCGGTGTATAGCAATGGCGTCAAAGGTGAATTCAAGGGGGATTTCTTCGTCTTCCCCAAGAATCTCGATGATCTCGACGCGACGCTGACCGGGTGGCGCGGGCAAGCGGATCGCCTGGTCACATGCTTCCTGCTCGAGGCCGCGGACGCGATCATCGGCGAATTCAGGAACGGCAATCGTACGAGTCATCACGACATCATCGACGGCATGCTCAATCCGGAGATGATGGCGGCGCTCTGCGCGGACCTGAATAGCTCGGAGATGTCGATACGTTTTCACATCCATTCGCAGCTCGACAAAATTCACCGCAACGCGGTTGCCGAGCACGTCGTCAACGATCTCAAGGATGTGCCGCTCAAAATCTACGGGAGGGGCTGGGAGCGTTTCCGTGGCAGGCGGAACCCGCATCACGAATTTCTCCAGTTTGACGCGATGTCGGACAACGCGTTCCAGTTTGCGTCCCAATACGGCATCATCGACGCGGCGCCGATTCACGATGCCTTGCACGACCGTACCGTTCGTGCGGTCTCCAACCGGGCGGGCTTCCTGATGGGATCCAATTGGTCGTACGAGACCTTCCTTGGCGGCGACTACGGCAACCTGTTCTTCGACGGCGCCGCCGGCGAGTTACGCGCCCGCGCAGAGCGCGTCATGCAGTCGCCCGAGGCCCACCGGGCGCAGTGTCGCGACTTCGCGCTGCAATATCAGCACCACTTCTCGCTCTTCAGTTTCGTCAAGTACTTCGAGGGAATAAGCGACACGATCAGGGCGCGCGCAAGGGCGTGATCGGCAACGCCCTGTCGCAATAGCGTTCTGCGATCGCTTTCAAGGAGCCCGCGCCCCGAGACCAAACCCGCAATCGCTGATAACGGCAGGCTGCGGAAACGGTCCAGGCGGCGGTGCGGGTTGCCGCTCCAGACTACGCCGACGCGTGGACGGGTCTTTTCTCGCTGCACTACGGCCCAGGCCGGCATGACGTTATAAAACCAGTGGGTAGTCGGGCTGAAACTGTGGAGGTGCAGGCCATGCCGTTCGGCCAGCGGGGCCAGACTGCGCGCCGAGAACAGGCTGGCCGTTGCGCGGCGCGGCATACCACCAGGTCAGGCGCCCATGCGGCACGATGTTGCCGTCACTGACGACGGTCGAGAACAGCACCAGGCATTCCTCGTCCATCAGAGTGCGCAAGTTCGTCATCAGGCTGTCCGGGTCCGGGACGTGCTCGAACACTTCGAACGAGGTGATCAGGTTGAACTTGCCGAGCAATTCGGGCCTCGTGCCGTCGCCCGGGAAGGGATCGAAGCTGGCCGTGTTCCAGTCGTGTACTGGTGAGAGCGCGAGAAAGCGCTACCTTAAACCTGATTCACTTAATACCAGATCAGGGTCAGCAAGCGAGACGAGCCGGTCGGCTACGTTGTCGCGCATCTCGATGACCGCACGGCTCGACACCTTGTAGACGCTGACCACATGGTCGAGACGGCCCTGGATCCTTGCCATGCGCAGGACGACCACCACGGTGATCGCAGCGAGCAGCACCAGTACCAAGGCAAAGCCCACTCCCAGCCGTATGCCGACTTTCGTCTTCCATAAAATCATTCGCTTTCCTGTCTGCTGATCGGATTTGCTTCCCGGATGCCCTTCACCAGAAGCTGCATTCTATTGCCATAAGTTTCCGCAAGATAATCAACAGTGCGTCGCCATGGCTCCGAATTTTGGAGGTGGTCTTGCATCAGGGCAAGCAAGCACTCGACTTGTCTACACGAACGCAAAGAGAACGAACGTTTTTATGGCGATCGCCGCAGTAAGTGGGCTATGGAAAACAAAATAGTCGGAAAGACAGCGAAGTCTTGGTAGTGCGGGAGGCATCAGGCGTACGGTCTGGCATGCCGGCATGGCAGCAGCGGCGGGCGGAAAGAAACAGCCGGCGGCGATCGTGCGGCCGCCCGCCGTGCAGGAGGATTACAGCGAGCGAATCCGGGCAGCCGGCTCAAGCAGCAGTTGCGGGTCGGCGCCGGCCAGCTTCTTCGGATCCGACAGCATCTGGCGGAACGCCCGCGCGCCCGTCAGGCCCAGCATCTGGCGCGTCATGCTGTTGAACTTGAGGCCATGGCCGCCGTACTGCGCCAGCTGTGCCGTGATATACGGGCCCATCGCCGCCAGTACCTCGGCGCGCGTCTTCGGCGCAGCATCGTCGCCATGGAAACGGGCGTCCCAGTGGGAATGCAAGCGCGGTGCCGGCGTTAAGGACGGGTGGCCATTGCTACCTGTGTTCACCTCGCTGAAACCTTGGGCAAGTCCCAGGCTTGCTGGCGCCGAGGTCACCTGCACCTGTTCTCAGAACCCTTTCCAATAATCGACAAAGCCCGATTTATAATGGAAATACCGGGTCTGCACCTCCCGGTTTATCTTGTCGATTTGCTCTTCCAGGTCCTGTGAGCGCGGGTGAGCTTGTTTGAACAGGAACCAGCTTTTCGCTTGCGGCGAGTAGACAGACGCCGTATACCCCCATTGCTCCATCAGTAACGCCATACTTCTATTGGTATGGAAAGCAGTATGGACCATTGGAGTGATGTAGAACCAGTTTGGATCTTTCGGTACTCGCTCGCAAACGACCGTGTGGAGCATCAAAACGCCATCATCTGCAACGAGATTGTTGACCTCGTCCAAGGCTTGCCGGTCGAGCACGTGCTCGAACATCGCGCTGTTAATCACCAGCTTGTGCTTCCCGCCCTCGTCCGCGACATACTCGAGGTTTTCGTCGTCGCTTCGAACATAGCGGTCGAATATTTTGATCCGGAGATTCAGGTACTTGGCCAGAAATTTGGACAATGTGCCATAGCCTGCGGCGTAGTCGAGGGTCCGGTCGATATCCACCAGGTTGTTCTTGCTTAGCATCGCTAGCGCCAAGGCCTGCTCCGCATAAGGGGGCTGGTTGGTTGTTTGGCTCTCCACATCATTCTCCCAATTATGATGCCAACTCGAATTGAGAGTCGACCACTCACTTGAGGTCATTTCCTGATGGGTCTTCGAAATCACAAAGCCGCAGTTTCCGCATTTCCAGTAATCGACTTTCAACCCTGCTGGAAAGGGACTACCCGGGTAGCCGGAATAATTCTTCGAGAAAAAATACTCGGTATTGGACTGACAGACCAAGCAGCGATGCTGCCCGTCCTCCTGTTTAGATGCATGAGGTGACATAGTGAACCAGTTGCGTTCCTGGACGATTATTGTAGAGATGCGTCGGCGAGTGGCGTGCCGCTGCCGGGACGTCCGCAGCGGGAGCAAAAAAAATTTCCTTACGGCAGTTTAACCCATGGCCACCCACGTTACAATTCGCTCCATGCAATCAACCTTGAGGAAACCAGACACGTTGGCCAGGCCGCCGTCAAGCGACCCAGCAGCTACGCGGCCCTTGACGCTAGCAGTCATGCAGCCCTACTTCCTGCCTTACATTGGATATTTTCAGCTGATCGCGGCGTGCGACCTGTTTGTTGTATATGACAACATCAAGTACACCAAGAAAGGCTGGATCAACCGGAACCGGATGCTGCGTGATGGCCAGGACGTCATGTTCTCCCTGCCGCTGCAAAACGACGCCGATCACCTGGACATCGACCGGCGTGTGCTGGCGGCGGCGCCCGATCCGCCAAAATGGCTGGCCCAGCTTAAGGGAGCGTATCGCCACGCGCCCTTCTTCGCGCAAACGCTGCCGCTGCTCGAACAGATCGCCGAATGCCGGGAAGCCAATCTGTTCAGTTACCTGCACCATGCCCTGCTGGCGACCTGCGCCCACCTGGATATTCGCACCCCGATCCGCGTTTCCTCGAGCGTCGACATTGACCACCAACTGAAGAGCCAGGAAAAGGTACTGGCGCTGTGCGGAGCACTCGGCGCGAACACTTACATTAATAGCAGGGGCGGGATGGACCTGTACCAACCCGCGGTGTTTACGCAACGCGGTATTGCACTTCGCTTTATCGGCTCCAGACCACTCGTGTATCCGCAGTTCGACGGCGCCCCGTTCGTGCCCTGGCTGTCTATCGTCGACGTCCTGATGTTCAATCCACTCGATGTGGTCCGCCACTGGGTGCAAACCCATGTCGAGTGGCTCTGACCAATGATCCAGTGCAAAACGGTGGTCAGCTTGAACCTTTGCGCATCGCGACGATGACCGCCGAGATCACCTACCGGCACGACGCTGCCAGCCTGGAGCAGGTAACTGCGCTGCTGCGCCACACCGACGCGAGCTTCGTTCCGCCGCTGAGCAGCCGGGTCGACCTGGCGGCCTACGCGCACAAGATCGTGAGCCATGCGGTGCGCCTGGAAGCATGGCACGGCGCCGAGCCGGTGGCATTGCTGGCCATGTACTGCAACGACCCGGCCAGCGCTACCGCCTACATCACCAGCGTCAGCGTCGCGCCGGCCTTTGCGCGGCGCGGCATCGCCAGTGCGCTGCTGGCCGCCGGCATGGCGCATGCCCGCGCGACTGGCATGCGCGCCATCGGGCTCGAGGTCGATACCAGCAACGAGGCCGCACGGCGCCTCTATGAAACACACGGCTTTGCCGCGACCAATTCGTGCGGACGGAGTCTCCAGATGAGTCTGCAGCTATACACGAGGAATGAACATGAGTAAGGGACGCGACTACAACGTCGAAATGCAGGACAGCACTGGCCGCAAATACGCGTATGGCTTCGACTTCGACGTCATGCATCCTTACATGATCCGCTCCTTCGAGCCCTTTTTCCGGCCGGGCAGCCTGCTCGAACTGGGCAGCTTCAAGGGCGCGCTCACGCGCCGCCTGCTCGCCCACTCCGACGACATTACCTGCGTCGAAGCGTCGGATGAAGCGATCAGGGGGGGGCGCGGGCCGAACTGGGACAGCGGGTGCACATCATCAACGCGCGTTTCGAGGATGTGCAGCTGCCACAACGCTACGACAACATCGTCTTCACCCATGTCCTCGAGCACCTCGACGACCCGGTCGCGGTACTGAAGCGCATCAACGCCGAATGGCTCGCACCGGGAGGTCGCCTGTTCCTGGTCTGCCCCAACGCCAACGCGCCGTCGCGCCAGATTGCGGTCAAGATGGGTTTAATCGAGCACAACAGCAGTGTCACGCCGGCCGAACGCGAGCATGGCCACCTGCGCAACTACAGCCTCGACACGCTGGAACGTGACGCGGTCGCCGCCGGGCTCGTGGTGCGGCAGCGCTCGGGGATCTTCTTCAAGGCGCTGGCCAATTTCCAGTGGGACCGTTTGCTGCAAACGGACATCATCTCAGCTGAGTATCTGGATGGTTGTTACGCAATGGGCCAGCAGTATCCCGACCTGTGCGCGAGCATTTTTTGCTGTGCGAAGCCGGTCCGCCGCCGCAACCGGGCGAATGAATTTTTTAACGCACATTTTGCGATAAATTCCATGGCAATTCCTGCATCAGCAACAGCCAAAGCCGGCATCATCGCGTCCCTGGCGATTTACAATATCGGCCGACACCATTTCCTCGCAAAAATATGAATTCACCTGTCCCGTCCCCCTCCACCACGGCCCGCACTGCCGCTAACGTTGAACTCGAACAGCACCGCCAGGCCGTCCGCCGCAACCCGCGCGATGCGAATGCCCATGCCCTGCTCGGCCTGGCGCTGCTACGCCAGCGCGAACTGGCGGAAGGCGTGGCCGGGCTGCGCCGCGCGCTCGAACTCAATCCGAAAGTGAAGGGGCTGCACGCCGTGCTGGCGGCCGCACTGTTCGAGATGGCGGCCTACGAAGATGCGGCGGCGGCCTACCGCCAGGCATTGCGCTTCCAGGACGCCGTCGACCTGCACCAGGGCCTGACCGATACGCTGCTGCGCCTGGGCCGCCACGACGAAGCGGAAGCCAGCGCGCGCCGCGCGGTCGCGCTGGCGCCCGGGAATGCCACCATCCTGCTGACGCTGGCCAGTGTGCTGCACGCCAGAGAGCAGAACGAGGAACTGGTCGCTGTACTGCAGAGCATGCTCGCGCTCGAGCCGGGGAACGTCGATGCGCGTTACGACCTCGGGCACCTGTTATATGGCATGCACCGTTACGAGGAAGCGCTCGCCTGCCACCAGGAGGTGGTCGCGCGCGCCGCGGGCCATGTCAAGGCACACCGCTACGTGGGCCTGTCCCTGCGCAGCCTGCGCCGCAGGAGCGAGGCGATTGCCGCGTTCGAGAACGCCATTGCCCTTGCCCCTGACGACGCCCAGCTGCTGGCCGACCTCGGCGCCACCCTGCAGATGGATGGCCAGATGCCGAGCGCGGTGGAGGTGCTGGAGCGTGCACTGGCGCTGGAACCGCATAACGGCATGGGCTTGTTGGCACTGACCCAATCCCGTTTCGCGCTCGGCGAATGGCAGGAGGCCTTGCGCCTGGCACGCGTGACCATGGAGGCCAATCCCACACCAGAAATCCACAGCATGCTGCTCTTCATCCTCAGCCACTGCTGCCTTGACGCCGACGAGCTGACCCGCGAACACTTTGCCTATGGCGAACGTTGGGAGCGCCCGCTGCTGGCGCAGCGCCAGCCGCACGGCAACGAGCGAGATCCGCTGCGCCGCCTGCGCATCGGCATCGTGTCGGGCGACCTCTACCGCCACGCGGTCACGAGCTTCGTGGCGCCAGTGTTCGAGGCCCTGAAGGACAGCCAGCAGCTCGCCCTGCACGTCTTTTACAACAACAACGTCGAAGACGAGACGACGCGCAAGCTGCGCTCGGAGGCCGCAGCCTGGCACCCGATCATGCATCTCGACGACGACGCGGTCGAACGCCTGGTCCGCGACGACGGCATCGACATCCTGATCGACCTGTCGGGCCACTCGGCCCTCAACCGCCTGCCGCTGTTTGCCCGCAAGCCGGCACCGGTACAGGCTACCTGGATCGGCTACGCCGGCACCACCGGCCTGCAGGCCATGGACTACATCCTGTTCGACCGTTTCCAGGCCCCGAACGGCCGCTACGACAGCCAGTTCACCGAAAAGATCGTCGACCTGCCGCTGGGCGCACCTTTCCTGCCGTTTGCGGGCGCACCGCCGGTCAACGATTTGCCGGCACTGTCGAACGGTCACCTGACCTTCGGCAGCTTCCACCGCGCCAGCAAGCTCAGCAGGGAAGTCATCGCACACTGGTCCAAACTCCTGCATGCAATACCGGACGCGAAAATGCTGCTGGGCGGCCTGCAGGCCGGCATCGACGACGTACTGGTCGACTGGTTCGAGGCCGAAGGCATCCCGCGCGAGCGCCTGCTGCTGCGCGAGCGCAGCAACATGCAGATATACCTGCAGCAGCACCACGATGTCGATATCTGCCTCAGCCCCTTCCCCTACACCGGGTCGACCACCATTGGCCACGCACTGTGGATGGGTGTGCCCACCCTGTCGACCGTGGGGGCAACCAATCCGAGCCATGGGGCGGCGACGTTCATGTACCACCTTGGCTTGGGTACCTTCATCACCGAGGACGACGAGATGTACGTCAAGCTCGGTGTATTCCTGTCGCAAAATGTGGGAGCCCTGGCCGCGATGCGCGCCTCGATGCGCGAGCGTTTCGCGAACTCGGCTGTTGGCCACCCGAACGTCGCCGCGGCCGGCCTCGAACTGGGGCTGCGCAAGATGTGGCAGCGCTGGTGCGCGGGCGAAGCGCCTGCCGCGCTGCGGGTAGACCTGTCCGAACTGGCAGACTGACCGGACATCACCCTGTCCGATGGCAAGGCCGGCTATATGCCTAATGCCAGTCAGTTAAGCTGACTGGCATTTTTTGTTGGGTATTTGACTCTCATGGGTTTAACGACTCTTGGGTAGGATCGTTTTCGACGCTCAGGAAGAAGATAGGCACGAGCTTGGCTACGCAGCCATGCAAGACGTTTAGGGAAGGTGCCAGGCGTTTGTAAAGGCCAATGATACAGAGCTGTGGTGATAGCCAGAGCTAGCCATTGAAAGCTTAGACGTTGTGGCGGTACCTTTAGCTCATCGGCCATCTGGGCTATCTCATGGCGCAAAAGGTTGTAGGCAATGAGCACTCCCCATACTTCCTGACGAACCAACTCTGGCAGCTTGCTGCGCAGGACAGGGGCAGTCTTCAGCATGCCCTGCTTAATCTCTCTAAATCCAAGTTCGATTTCCCAGCGTTGAATGTAATGCGCGGCGATGTCGCGAGCCAGGAAACGCCGGGCATCGCACAAAGACGTCAAGAACTGTCGCTGCTGTCCACCAACCATGCATCTGATGAGCCTAGCCTGCCAATGTGTTGGCAGATCAGGGCGCAGTTGGCGCGCCTGCTGCGATACGGGTAGACGTACCAAGTAGTCGTCCGGAGAAAATTCGTGCACGACTTCGTAGCGCAATGGTGTCTTGGCGCGCATGAGCCAATGCCTTTGCTCGCCCGCCTGCTGCCAATCGAGTAGAAACGCAGCAGAGAAGTAGGCGCGATCGAAGATCGTCAGCGAATTATCCGGGACTTTTTGCACGAGTGGCTTTGCAAGAGTAAGTTCGCCGGTAAGGAAGTCGCCAAAACTGGCACCACGAACCAAGTGGTTATAGGTATCCATCAAACACACAGCGCGCAGCTGCGGCCAAGCACCACTGCCGCCGCCGCCATTGGGGTGAGCAAATTGTGCAGCATTGGCCGGCGTATCGGGAATTGACCAGACTACGCCATCAACTGCGTAGGTGCGTAGGCCTTGAAAAAGCTCTCGGTTCGGCGTGTCCTGATTACTCCACGTACTTGCCAACCGCTCGAACAACCATGCCAGTGGTGCTTCCCCCAGCCGTTCCCGTCCAGCCACTGCGGCACTAGGGACGGGCGCAGTTGAAGTCGGACCCTCAGCAAGATCAAGCTGCTGCACGATGTGCCATATCGGTTCGTTGCGAAACAAGGCGAGGCCGATAACTAGCCAAACCATGCGCTCTGCAGGCAAACGACGGCGTCGAACTGAAACGGTCTTGGTTTGCTGCAGCGCTTCATCGATCCAAGTTGGATCGATCAGACTGGCAAAACGGTCGAACTCATGCGGTGCCAGGGTTGCTGCATAGTCCATGTCGAGTTGGAGAGCCATAATGAAAAACGGATTCACGTTGATCGTGAATCCGTTTTAGTCGCTGCCGTCAGCTCGTCAAGCCCTTAACTGACTGGCATTAGGCTATATGCCGGCTTTTTTTCTAGGAAAGCAAAGTCAGCTTGTCGATTTCCAGCTCAAGCATTGCAAGGTAGTGCTCGGGATGTTTGCGGAAGCGGCAGCGTAGGCGGCGCGCGTTGTGTCGCTGTTCGAGTTCGGCGCGTCGTGCGCGCCAGCGTGCATGCGGCACGCTGGCCAGCATTTGCACCGTCACCAAGGCGTCCCGCGTGTACAGTGACGCCGGCACGCGCACACTGCCGTCGGTCACGAGTGAGGGGGACGCGACTTTGCGCCCACTGGCTCGTCGCTCGTGATAGCGCACGCGGCCAAACGTCTGCTCCAGCGCATTGTTAGTACGTGGCAGGTCAGCGATCCGGTAGCAGTAAAACAGATTGTCACCGTAACTGCGTGTCACCTTGAGGAAGTGCTGCGCCGATGCGCGTAGGGCTGCGGGCACGTCGGCCCCGTCCAGCCCTTGCAACCATTGGTCGTAGCGCCGCCGTACTGTCTGCGTGCTTGCGCCGTCTGCATTGTCCAGGATAGTGCTGGCCTGGCGCACCCATTGCGCGCCTCGCCTCACCTCTGGCCACAGCGGCGCGCAGTATGCAAGGGCGCGTTGCAGGATGCCTTGGAGTCGCTTCAGCGTGGCCGGCGCCCCCTTTTTTTGCCTGCTGTTTCCAGGCTGGTTTCGATCTGTTCTATTCGCTCAGCCAGCTGCAATCCGGAAAACGCCAAGGGTGGCCGGGCGTCGTCGGTCATGGCACTGCGCACGGCCGCGCAGTAACCCAGCACCACGTCGTCGCCGGCATCGGTTTGATGCTCGGCCGAGCGCTCGATGCTACGCACGTCGCGCACGCGTTTTTTCAATTCCTTTTTAGCGTGGCGGTCCGCTTCCCATATCGGCCGCGCTGCCTCGCGCAGATAGTGGAACTGGCACAGCTGGTGGGGCACGTCCGGTAAGGCTTGGGCAACTGCGATATGCAAGCTGTTTTGCCCGTCGGAGAGCACGGCCACCACGGGCACCGGCAGCGAGGCGGCGACATCCTCGATGAGTGCGCGCAGTTCAGTGCTTGCCGACGAAAGCAGGCTGCGCGCGCACAGGATTGTTCCGGACAGGACGTCTCGCACCACCCACAGTACTTCGTGACCGACATCGGGCTGCAGGCCATCGACGGCGAGGATGACGCGTCCCTGCGCTGACAGCTGGGACGCGCGCTCCGGAAGCGTCTCCAGAGCCAGGCTTAACAAAAGATCGTACTGGGCCAGCAGGTTTTGTGTCGTGCGCAGCGCCAGCGACACGCCTTCCTGTTCCAGTTGCGCGTGGATTTCCGTGCATGAGCGATGCTCGCGGTAGCGCAACTGCCCGACGCGCAAAACGACGTCCAGGCCAAATTCCTGCGCCGGCAAGGCCCAGTGGCCTTCGTCCTCGGGATGGTAGGGATGATGGAAACAGGTGCAGCCGGCGTGCTCGCAGCGACGAATGGACAGGTGCAGGCGCACTAGTCCACGTCGGGTCATCAGCTTGCGCTTTTTGGTGTACGCCACCGACATCGGCTGCCCACATGCCGGACAGGTGAGCATGCAAGGGGTAAGCCGGACTTCTTCGACCGGCTCGGCTCGGGCGGTATCACGGGACATGGCGTTCTCCCTAACTCAATCCGCGTTAGACCTTCAACGCATCAAGTTGTGCCAGCCAAGCCCCTTTTGCTTTCCTAGTTTTTTTTGGGCGGATGGCGGGACGCGCCGGCAAGACTTTTACAGGCCCTAAAAATAAATTTAAAAAAATTTCCGTACGGCACTTAATGACTTCAAGAAATCCGTCGTCTTGTACTTGTGAGAGCGAGACAAACTCGACTGAAATCTCACCGAACGCACCGCCGAACCGAACTTTACTGAATCCCTAGGAGCCTACCATGCTGAGCCTGCACACCAACACCGCTACCCTGTCCGCCCAGTCGTCGATCGGCAAGACCCAATCGTCGCTGTCGACCTCGATGACCCGCCTGTCGACCGGCTACCGCATCAACTCGGCAAAAGACGACGCCGCCGGCCTGCAGATCGCCTCGCGCCTGAAAGCCCAGACCTCGGGCATGGCCGTCGCAATGCGCAACACCCAGAACGCCACCGCGATGCTGCAGACCGCCGACGGCGCGCTGGACGAAGTCACCAACATGCTGGTCCGCATGAAGGACCTCGCTACCCAGGCAGCCGACGCTTCGTCGACCGCAGCTGACCAGACCGCGATGCAGTCGGAATTCGATGCACTTGGCAAAGAACTGGGCAACGTCATGAAGAACACCACCTTCGGTGGCAAGACCCTGCTGGTCGCCGGCACCGTCGCTTCCTCGATGACCTTCCAGATCGGCGCATCGGCCAGCGAAACCATGGCTGTCGACCTGAGCGCTGACATGACCTCGGTCGGTACCGCCCTGACCTCGGCCACGGCCAACTACGCCGCGGCCGCTACCGGCACCGAACTGACCGCCGCCGGCGCCGCTAACGGCGCGATCACCAAGCTCGACACTGCGCTGGCATCGGTCAACAAGGTGCGTTCGGGCCTCGGCGCTGCGTCGAACCGCCTCGAGCACGTGTATAACAACCTGTCGAACATCAGCAGCAACACCAAGGCGGCAACCGGCTTGATCATGGACGTCGACTTCGCAACCGAATCGTCGAACATGACCACCAAGCAGATGCTGATGCAAGCTGGCACCGCAATGCTGAAGCAAACCAACAGCATGTCGTCGATGGTCATGTCGCTGCTGCAGTAATCACGGCTACCCCCGGCTGACTCAGCCGGGCGTATCATGGGCCAGCCGATTTTCGGCTGGCCTTTTTTTATACCTGGATCGCGCCATGAACCCGCTCTCGCTCTCCGCTCCCCTGCTGCCCCCTGTCACGCCGCCGCTGCAGGCAACTGCCATTGCCGCCATCGCGCCGGTTGCCCTTGCAGCCGCTGAAAGCTACCTGCCGCTGCCGCAGTCGCAGCCGCTGGTCAATCCTCAGCCTGCCGCGAACGGCGCCGAGCAGCAGGACGGCGCGGCGATGCGTCCCGACCAGGTCTTCATGTCGCGCCAGATGATTTTTGCGCAGGCCGACGGGCGCACCCTGGCCGGCAACTGGCGTTCGATGGTGGGCAATTACGGCGCCAGCCTGATCGAGCGCGAGCTGCGCGCCCGTGGTGGCGCCCTGCCCCCGACCCTGATGCTGGTCGGCCAGAACGGCCGCGTGCCGCAGCGCGCCCTGGAGCACCAGCTGCCGGCCGACGCCTGGCGTTTCACGGTGCATGCGGGCAGCGCCCAGGCGCAGCATCTGCAGGTCTTGCGCAAGGCCGCCGATGGCGGCGCGGGCCGGCGCCGCCGTCCGCGCGCGGCGCTGCGCCTCGAACTGGCGCTGGCCGACGGCAGCCACGTCGCGGTGCAGGTCGAGCCGGCGCCGGGTGGCGTGGCAATCGAGATGGCGGCGCCCGACGCGGCCGTGCTGGCGCGCCTGCACGCCTTGCAGCCGGCGCTGGACGCGGCGGTGGAACGCGCCGGGCTGGTGGTGGTGCGCTGGAGTTTCAGGACGGGCGTCGCGCCGGCCGGGTCGGCGCACGCGACGCTGGCGGCGGAGGATGCGGCGGAGGTGCTGACCTTGCCGGTGTTTCGGGCGGTGGCGGAACTGGCCTTGATGCTGCCGGCGCAGGGGTGAAATTTTATTTCACCAGGGCGGCTTCGGTGAAAGGATATTTCATTCGGGCGTTATCGGTTCATATGCAACGCGTGGAGTCACGACTCCACGCGTAACACCGTCTCCTTACCCCACCGTCCCCACAATCGACACTTCCCGGTTCTCGGGAATCTCGTTATACGACAGCACATTCAAGCCCGGCGCGAACAGCTTGGCGTAGCGCGCCAGCAGCGGGCGCACCTGCGGCAGCACCAGTAACAGCGGCGGCGTGTGCTGCTGCTTCATCTGCTCGCGCGCGACCGGCATGTTGATCTGCAGTTGCGACAGCAGCTGCGGGTCGATCGGGTAGTTATCCAGCGCGACCTTGCCGCCTCCGCTCTGGCGCGCCTGGTTCAGGGAACCGAGCAGCATGTTCTCCAGTTCGGCCGACAGATTAAAGGCCGGCATGTCCTTCTTCTTGCCGAACATGGTCGAGACGATCTGGCGCCGCAATGCACAGCGCACTTCGGCCGCCAGCAGGATCGGATCCTTGGTCGTCTCCGACGCATCCAACAGCGTCGTGCCGATGACGACGATGTCCTTCAGCGACACGCCCTCGGCCAGCAGCACGCGGTACACGCGCAGCAGCTGGGTGTGGTTCAGCGCCTTTTCCAGCGCGCCCGACAACTTGGGCGACAGCGCATTCAGGCGCTCCATCAGCGCCGGCACGTCTTCGTGGCGGAACAGTTCGTGCAGGTGGTCGCGGATGATCTTCGAGCAGTGGGTCGCGATCACGCTCGGCACCTCGACCACCTGGTAGCCCAGGCCCAGCGCATGGCCCTTCTGGTCCGGCGTGATCCAGGTCACGGCCATGCCGAAGGCCGGCTCCAGGCCCGGGATGCCATCGAGTTCGCCATACACGTTCGGCGACGGGATCGCCATCAGGTGCTCGGGATGGACTTCGCCCTCGGCCACCACCACGCCCGACAGGCTGACCGAATACTGCGAAGGGCGCAGCGCCAGGTCGTCGCGCACGCCGATCGCGGGCAGCAGCACGCCCATCGATTCGGACAGGCTCTGGCGGATGCCCTTGATGCGCTTGGTGAGCTGCTCGCCCTGCGCCTTGTCGACCATGCCGACCAGTTTATAGCCAACCGCCACCGAGATCGGCTGCACCACCGGCAGCTGTTCCCAGTCCAGGTCCGGTGCGCGGTCGTCGCGCAGCGCCGCCTCGATGGCGGCCACGCCCGAGGTATCGGCCGGCTGCACGCGGGTGTGCAGGCGATAGCCGGCATAGCCCAGGGCCGCGGCGAAGACGGCGAAGGTAATGAAGGGCATGCCCGGGATCAGGGCCAGGATGATCATCACGCCGGCAGCGGCGAACAGGGTCGGCGGCTGGGCCAGCAGCTGGTTGCCGACCTGCTTATCGAGGTCGCCGGCTTCGCCGATGCGGGTGACAAGAATCGCGGCGGCCGACGACAGCAGCAGCGCCGGGATCTGCGAGACCAGGCCGTCGCCGATGGTGAGCAGTGCGTAGACCCGGAAGGCGTCGCCCAGCGGCAGGTCGTACATCAGCGCGCCGATGGCGATACCGCCGATCAGGTTGATGATCAGAATGAGGATAGAAGCTACAGCGTCGCCGCGCACGAACTTCGAGGCGCCGTCCATGGCGCCGTAGAAGTCGGCTTCGGCCGCGACGTCTTTCCTGCGCTGTGTCGCCTTTTCCTGGTTGATCAGGCCCGCGTTCAGGTCGGCGTCGATCGCCATCTGCTTGCCCGGCAGCGCGTCGAGGGTGAAGCGCGCCGACACTTCAGAGATACGTTCCGAACCCTTGGTCACGACCACGAAGTTAATGATCATCAGGATGATGAACACCACCAGGCCGACCACGAAGTTACCGCCGATGACGACGTTGCCGAAGGACTCGATGACGTTACCGGCGGCGTGCGTGCCCTCGTGGCCATGCAGCAGGACGATGCGGGTGGAGGCCACGTTCAGCGCCAGGCGCATCAGCGTGGTCCCGAGGATCACGGTCGGGAACACCGAGAAGTCGAGCGGGCGCTTGGCCGAGACGGCGACCAGGATCACGATCAGCGACAGCACGATGTTGAAGGTGAACAGGACGTCGAGCAGGATCGGCGGCAGCGGCAGCATGATCATCCCGAGCAGCATCAGGATGAAGATCGGGGCGGCGTACTTCTGGCGCCGCAGCTCGGCGACGAAGGCGTTCAGGGAATTCATGAAGGTGTTACCTCGCTCAAATGAGATGGCACGGCCACGTCAAGGGGGAATCGTGGGGGCGCGGTGCGCCGGCCGTCACGGAAAGCATTCAATTGCAGCACATAGTTCAGCACTGCCGACACGGCCTGGTACAACTGGGCCGGAATCTGCTGCTGCACCTGGCTGGTGTTATAGATCGCGCGCGCCAGCGGCGGCAGCGACACGGTCTCGATCTTGTGTTTCGCGGCGATGCGCCTGATGTACAGCGCCATCTCGTCGACGCCCTTGGCCACCACATAGGGCGCTTCGGCGCGGTTCGTATCGTACTTCAGGGCCACCGCATAGTGTTCGGGATTGACGATCACCACGTCGGCCGTCGGCACCGTCTTGTTCACGTTGCGCTGGGCCAGCTGGCGCTGCAGCTGGCGGATGCGGCCCTTCACTTCGGGACTGCCCTCGCTGGTCTTGTGTTCCTGCTTCTGGTCCTGCTTGCTCATGCGCTGGTTTTTTGCGAACTGGAAGGCCTGGATCGGCACGTCGAGCACGGCGAAGATCACGAACACGGCCACCAGCGCGAACAAGGCGTCGAACATCATGGTCCCGCCGCGCACGATGGCGTCGCCCAGGGGCAGGCGCTGCAGGTCGACATAGGCCGAGACGCTCGACTGCGTCACATGCACCAGCACGAAGCCCAGCACCACGGCCTTGGCCACCGAGACCGCGAACCCGACCAGGTGCTTCTGGCTGGCCAGGTTGCCCAGGTTTTTCATGGGACTGAGGCGGTCGGCCTTGGGCGCCATGTTCTTGCCGGAGAAGATCAGGCCGCCCGGCACCAGGCCGGCGACGATGATCGCCAGCGGCACCACGGCCAGCGGCAGCACCATCTTCACGAACAGCATGGCGGCGGCCATGAAGACCACCGACATCGCATTTTCGATCGCCCCGGTTTCGCCCAGCGGCACGAAGACGAGCCGGAACAGGGAGCGGAACGATTCCAGATAATCCGGCAGCATCAGCGTGAACATCTTGAGGCTGACCAGGATGCCGATCGCGGTCGACAAGTCCTTCGAGCGGACGACCTGCCCTTCCTCGCGCGCCTTCTTCAGCTTCTGGGCTGAAGCCTTTTCGGTTTTGTCGCCGTTGTCAGACACGGGCTGCCCTCATCTGTTGCTGCAGCATTTCGAGCACCGCATTCGTCAGCTGGATGTAGTGCTCGGGGATGAAGCGCACCAGCTGCACCAGCATCATCAGGCCGAAGATGGTCACCAGCGAAAAACCCAGCGAGAACAAATTCAGCGAGGGCGCCACGCGGTTCAGGAAGCCGAAGCCGATCTGCACCACCATCGTCGAGAACACGATCGGCAGGGCCAGCAGCATGGCGGCGGCGAACACCCAGCCCAGGTTCAGCGCCACCGTCTGCAGCGCCAGCGACCCCAGGCCCTGTCCCACCGGCCAGGCATGGAAGCTTTGTCCCAGCACGCTGGTCAGCACCAGGTGGCCGTCGATCGCGAAGAAGACGAAGATCGCCACCAGCGCCAGCAGGCTCGAGATCACGTCGGACTGCTGGCCGTTGACCGGGTCGTTCATCTGCGCCATCGAAAAGCCGATCTGGCTCGAGGCCAGGAAACCGAGCATCGAGATCGCCGAGGTGGCGAACTGCAGCGCAAACCCAAGCACGCCGCCGATCACCGCCTGCTCGAACATGGCGACCACGCCGGCCAGCGAAAACGGATCCGGCATCACCATGTTCTTTGTGAGCGGCAGCATCAGGAAGGCCAGCACCAGCGACAGCAAGGCGCGCACGGGAATCGGCACCATGCCGTCGCCGACCGCCGGGGCCGAGGACAGCAGCGCCATGATGCGGCAGAACGGCCACCACAGCGCGCCGATCAGCGGCATCAGGTAGCTGACGAAATCCATTTAGCTCGCGATCGTGGCGGCGCGCTGGAACACCGACACGCAGTAATCCATCAGGTAGCCGGTCATCCAGTGGCCGGCCAGGATCAGCACCACCAGCGTCACCATCAGGCGCGGCAGGAAGCTCAAGGTTTGTTCGTTGATCTGTGTGGCCGCCTGCACCACCGCCACCAGCAGGCCGATCAAGAGGCCCGGGACCACCAGCACCATCACCAGCAGCATCACTACGCGCAGCGCTTCGGCGACCAGGTCCACCGCAACATCTGGACTCATCGATTACTCCTAATAGCCGTGAATACTGCCGACCAGCGTGTTGACGGTCAGGGTCCAGCCGTCGACCAGCACGAACAGCAGGAGCTTGAACGGCAGCGATATGACCAGCGGCGAAAGCATCATCATGCCCATCGCCATCAGCACCGACGACACCACCAGGTCGATAATCAGGAAGGGAATGAAGAGCATGGCGCCGATCTGGAAGGCGGTCTTCAGTTCGGACAACACGAAAGCGGCCAGCTTGACGGTAAAGGCGCGGTCCTGGGGCTTCAGGTTCGGCGCTTCGCCGGCCAGGTGCGCGACCTGGGCCAGCGCACTCTTGCTCGTCTGCGCCAGCATGAAGCGCGACAGCGGCACTTCGGCCGTTTTGAGCGCCTGCTCGAGGCCGATCTTGTTCTGGTCGTAGGGAAGGAAGGCTTCGTTCCAGACCTGCACCCCGATCGGGCGCATGACCAGGATCGTGAGGATCAGCGCGATGCCGGTGACGACGCGGCTCGGCAGGCCTTGCTGCAGGCCCAGGGCCTGGCGCAGGAGCGAGAGCACGATCACGAAACGCGTGAAGCTGGTGGTCATCATGACCAGCACCGGCAGCAGGCCGAGCAGGGTCATGAGGACCAGGATCTGCGACTTGACGCTCATCCCGGTATTTGCGCCGGGGATGACGCCGGCCATCAGGTCTTGCGCGCCAGCGGGCGCGGCTAGCATGGCGAGAGCGGCGCCGGCCAGCAGGGAAGCGGTCGCACCGCGGCGCAGTGCGCCGCTCTTGAACAACATCATGCCGTGATCAGGTCGAGATTCAAGCCGTCGAGATCGATCACTTTCAGGCCGTACTGTTCGCCCGACACCACCACTTCGGCGCGGCCGATCGGGGTGCCGTTGACCTTGATGATCAGCGGCTCGCCGGCCACCGCGTCCAGCGGCAGCACGCTCGCCGGACCCAGGTCCATCAGGTCCTGCAGCGAGATGCGGGCCGAGCCCACTTCCAGCGTCAGGGTGACCGGGATGCGGCGCATCATCTGCGGCAGGCGCGCATTGCGCACTGCGGGCGCGCCGATCTCCACGTTGTCATCGAGGAGGACGTCGACAGCCAGTTGCTCGTTGAGGTTCATGTCCATTTATTCAGCGTCTTCAAAAGAGGTTAAACACAGCTTGCCTTTGTGCTCGGCGACTGCCGCCGTGAACAGGCGCGCATCGTCGAGCAGGACGTCGGCGCGGCCGACGGAAACCGGGATCACGTCGCCCACCTTCAGGCCGAACAGCGTTTCGAGAGTGATCTCATGCGTCACCAAGCGGCCGTCGAGCTTGACCTTCAGGCCGGTGCCGATCGATTCGCCCGAACGCGGCGCGCGTTGCGGGCGCTCAGGCTGCAGCGCCTGCAGGATCAGGCCCATCATGCGCGCATCCGGCGCGATATAACAGCGCGCCGTGCTGCCCCCCTGCGGTTCGCGCAGGGTGATGGCCAGTGCCCAGGCATTCTTGCCCGGCACGGCGGAAGCCACCGGCGACAGCGGCGCCGCGGCCAGCTCGACACCGGCCGCACTGGAGGCGACGCGCACGCGCATCGCCAGGACTTCCGACAACTGCTGCGTCAGCGTGTGCGCCAGGCGTTCTTCGGTGGCGGTGATCCGCTCGCCCACCGGATCGCGCAGCGCCCGGGCCGGGCCCTTGCCGCTGTAGCGCGCTTCCAGCAGGCCTACCACCAGAGCACGTTCGAAGGCGACGGCGGCGCTGCCATGCGGGCCACTCATGCCGAGCCAACGCAAGGCACTGCTTTCGGGCGCCCGTTCGAACTCGACCTGGGCCAGTTCGAAGCTGCTCCAATAGCGGCGCCAGCCGGGAGCGGACAGCATGGCCGTCATGTCCTCGGCAAAGGCGCCCGCGAAAGCCGGGAGCAAATGCACGGGCCGGCCTAATAAAGCCGGATCGAGCACTTGATGCGGACGCGCTTGAACAGTTGAATTGTTAATCGGCATAAATGACGAATTGATGAGGGCTAAAAGGGGCGTGTTTTTATTTCATTCCCGAAGGCAACAATTATACCTGCTTCGATGTTTCCGATCACTTGATATTCCTCTTTGAATTCTCCATTGCCCTACGGTAAGATCGTATCTTGATTTGCACGGCTTCCTAGGGAAAAGTACTGCTCCACGAGCGAGGATCGTGAACTTGCCCGGAGTTTGAATAAAGCTTTGATGCAGCTTTTACATGCGCAATATTTAACAATTGACGCAATGAAACACGATTTTAGTCATCAATTGTCGCAAAAAAGCTACTAAGCCTGTCACCCACAAGCAACATCGACCGCATAGGATTTAACAAATGGGAATTGAATTAGCCGGCCACATCAAAGCCGACCTTGCCGCACTGACAAACGAAGCGCAACGCCTGGCGATTGCACCATCTGTCGAAATGGCAACGCCAGCAGCGCAAACCGACTTCTCTTTCGCCCAGACGATGAAGAATGCGATCCAGAGTGTCGACGCGCAGGATCAAGCCGCGGCCGTCAAGATGGCCGATGTCGACAGCGGCAAAAGCGACGACCTGGTCGGCGCCATGCTCGCCAGCCAGGAAGCCAGCCTCTCCTTCTCCATGCTGATGCAAGTGCGGAACAAGGTCATGGGCGCGATGGATGAACTGATCAAGCTGCCGGTCTGACGCAGTTTGACTCAACGGAAAAACACAACGTGATTTCGAAACTCAAGAATGCCTTCGGCGGCGCAAGGCTCGGCGCGATGCCCGGCCTGCCTCCCCTGCTCCGCAACAACATGACCCCGCTGCTGGTGCTGGCTGTCGTCATTACCGCCGCCGTCATGATGTTCATGTGGCAGGACCAGGCCAATTACAAGCCGGTCTTCGGCGCGCGCGAAAAAGTCGCCGCGAGCGACATGATGACCGTGCTCGAAGCCGAGCAGATCCCTTACCGCATCCATCCGGAGAGCGGCCAGGTGATGGTGCCGTCGAACGAACTGGGCAAGGTGCGCATGCTGCTCGCGGCCAAGGGCGTCGCCGCCCAGCTGCCGGCTGGCCTCGAGCTGATGGACAAGAACGATCCGCTGGGCGTGTCGCAGTTCGTGCAGGACGTGCGCTTCCGGCGCGGCTTGGAAGGCGAGCTGGCGCAAAGCATCCTGACGCTCGATTCGATCGCCTCGGCGCGCGTGCACCTGGCGATCGCCAAGACCAATTCCTTCGTGGCGGGCGCCTCGGACCAGAGCTCCGCCTCCGTCGTGATCGCGACCAAGCCGGGCAAGACGCTGGGCAACGAGCAGATCGCGGCCATCGTCAACATGGTCTCGGGCAGCGTTGCCAGCCTGTCGCCGGCGCGTGTGTCGCTGGTCGACCAGGCCGGCAACTACCTGTCCTCGCGTGTCGACCTGTCGGAAGGCTTCGACGGCGCCGGCCAGGGCGATGCCGCCGCGCTGCGCGTATCGAACGAAGTGCGCGCCAACGTCAACGAGCTGCTCGGCCCCGTGCTGGGCGCGAACAACTTCAAGGTCAGCGTCACCGCCGACATCGACAACGACAAGATCGAAGAGACCCAGGAAAAATACGGCGAAGCGCCGAAGGTCACCAGCGAAGCGATGCGCGAAGAGATGGAAAAGAGCCGCCTCGCGATGGGTGTGCCGGGCACGCTGTCGAACCGTCCGCCGGTGCCTGCCGATCCGGCCGCGCCTGGCGCAGCAGCCGATGCCGCCGCCGACAAGGCGGGCGACAACAACAACTCGCGCAAGAACGCGACCACCCGCCAGTACGCCTACGACCGTGCGATCACCCAGATCAAGCGTTCGCGCGGCCGCCTGCGCAAGCTGTCCGTCGCCGTGGTGCTGAACAACGCCAGCGCCGCGAATGCCAAGACCGGCTACACGCCTGCGGAACTGGCGAACATCGAGAAAATCCTCGCCGGTGGCCTGGGCATCAACGCCGAACGCGGCGACGTGCTGGCTGTGTCGAGCCTCACCTTCCCGGCCCCGGCAGCCATCGAGCCATGGTGGCAGGAGCGCGACACCATCGTCGACGCCACCGGCTACGGCCTCTGGATCGTCGGCGCCCTGCTCGCCTATCTGCTGCTGGCCCGTCCAATGCTGCGTACCGTCACGGCGCGCATGGCCCCGGCCCTGCCGGCGCCTGGCACCACGGGTGCAAGCGCGGCTGCGCTGCCGAACGCCGCGGGTGCCGCGCCGATCGACGCTGCCGTCGCTGCCCTGCCTGCCGGCAGCGGTGTCGCCGCCGTCGTGCCGCTGCTGGAAAACTATGATCTGCCGCCGGCCGGTTCCGCCGTGGATGTGATGGTCGATCACCTCAAGGTGCTTGCCGGGAAAGAGCCGGAGCGCGTTGCCGAAGTCGTCAAACAATGGGTGCAGAAGAAAAATCATGGCCGAACTGAACAATAACGCCGAGGGCACCGCCCTGACCCCGGTCGAGCAAGCTGCGATCGTCCTGCTGTCGATCGGCGAAGAGCCGGCCGCCGCCGTGCTGCGCTGCCTCGAGCGCGACGAACTGATCGAACTGACCCAGGTGATGTCGCGCATGAGCGGCATCAAGGTCGACTCGGTCAAGTACGCGGTCCAGAACTTCTTCGACGACTACCGCGAGCAAAGCGGCCTGCATGGCGCCTCGCGTACCTACCTCAAGCGCTCGCTCGACCTGGCGCTGGGCAGCGACATCGCCAACAGCGTCCTGAACACGATTTATGGCGACGCGATCCGCCCGATGATGGCGCGCCTGCAGTACGCCTCGCCGAAATGGCTGGCCGAATTCATCTCGCACGAACACGTGCAGATGCAGGCGGTCTTCCTCGCCTTCCTGCCGCCGGCGCTGGCCGGCCAGATCATCGAGGGCCTGCCGGAAAACAGCCGCGACCTGGTGCTGCTGAACCTGGCACGCCTGGACGAGATCGACCGCGACCTGCTGAAGGAACTGGAAGACCTGGTCACGCGCTGCCTGTCCGCGCTCGACACCCAAAGCGCGAGCGTTGAAGGCGTGCGCCAGGTCGCCGAGATCCTGAACCGCCTTCCGAACAACCGCGCCGGCATGGTCGAACTGCTGCGCGCCCACGATCCGGACGTCGTGTCCCAGATCGAGATGTCGATGTACGACTTCTTCATCCTGTCGCGCCAGACCGAGCAAGTCATCACCCGCCTGCTCGACGACATTCCGCTCGAGCAGTGGGCGATTGCCCTGAAGGGTGCCGAGCCTGCGCTGCGCGATGCGATCCTGTCGGCGATGCCGAAGCGCCAGGCGCAGTCGTTTGAAGACCTGATGCGCCGTTCGGGCCCGGTGCCGATGTCGCGCATCGAGCAGACGCGCAAGGACATCATGGTTGCCGTGAAGGCGCTGGCCGATGCCGGCGAAATCGACGTGCAGCTGTTCGCCGAGGCTACCGCGGAATGAAGCAGTTCCGGCCTTTCCACTTCCCGCCCCTGCACCAGGTTCGCGCTGCGAACGGGACCCTGTCGAGCACCGGCCATGAAGCGCCGATGCAGGAAGACTGGGACAGCACGCTGGCAGCCGGTTTCCGCCAGGGCCAGCAAGACGGCTATGACGCCGGCTTCGAAGAGGCGCGCGCCGCAGGTTACGCCGCCGGCCAGGCCGAGGGCCTTGCCGCCGGGCTGGAAGAAGGCCGCGCCGAGGCGCTGGCCCATCTCGAACAGATCGGCAAGCCGGTCGACGCTGCCCTGAAAGCGCTGAAAAAGCTGAAGAGCGATTTCAAGACGGCGCAGCGCAAGGAAGTGGTCGACCTGGTCGGCAAGATCGCGCGCCAGGTGATTCGCGCCGAACTGGCCCTGCAGCCGACCCAGCTGCTGGCCCTGGTCGACGAAGCGCTGGCCGCGATGCCGCCGGCACGCGACACCATCGAAGTGCTGATGAATCCGGAAGAACTCAAGCGCGTGAGCGAACTCGATCCGAAGCGCGCCAAGAAGTGGAATTTGCTGGCCGATCCTTCGCTCATCCCAGGCGAAATCCGCGTGAAAGCGGGCGACCATGAAGTCGACGCCGGCTGCCAGGGCCGCCTGGCCGCCTGCATGGACCAGGTGCGCGAGGCCCTCGCCGCCCCTGAAGAGGAACAGGCATGACAGCACTGCTCGACACCCTGCGTTCGCTCGATATCGGCGCCGTGCCGGTCGCGACGCCAACCGGCCGCCTGGTCGGTGCGCAGGGCCTGCTGCTCGAATCGGTCGGCTGCAAGCTGCACACGGGCCAACGCTGCCGCGTCGAACTCAATGACGGCGGCTGGCTCGATGCCCAGGTCGTGGGTTTCCGCGACAAGGTGTCGTACCTGATGCCGTTCAAAAAAGCGAACGGCCTTGCCACCGGTGCGCGCGTGCTGCCGGAAAAAACCGCCGCCAGCCTGATGATCGGCCCGTCGTGGCTGGGCCGCATGGTCAATGGCCTGGGCGAAGAAATCGATGGCCTGGGCCGTCTCGGCGGCGACCAGCCGCTGAACTTCACGCCGCCGAAGGTCAATCCTTTGCGTAAAACCCCGGTCGACGAGCCGCTCGATGTCGGCGTGCGCGCGATCAATTCGATGCTCACGCTGGGCAAAGGCCAGCGCGTCGGCCTGATGGCCGGTTCCGGCGTCGGCAAATCGGTGCTGCTCGGCCTGATCACGCGCCAGACGGTGGCCGACGTGATCGTGGTGGGCCTGATCGGCGAGCGTAACCGCGAGGTGCGCGAATTCGTCGAGAAGTCGCTTGGGCCTGAAGGCCTGAAGCGCGCCGTGCTGGTCGTGGCGCCCGCCGACGAGTCGCCGATGATGCGCGTCATGGCCACGGAACTGTGCCACTCGGTCGCGGCGCACTTCCGCGACCGCGGCCAGAACGTGCTGCTGCTGGTCGACTCGCTGACCCGCTATGCCATGGCGCTGCGCGAAGTGGCGCTGTCGCTGGGCGAGCCGCCGGCCACGCGCGGCTATCCACCCTCGGTGTTCTCGAACCTGCCGCAGCTGGTGGAATCGGCCGGCAATGGCGAGAACGCCGAAGGCAGCATGAGCGCTATTTATACCGTGCTGGCCGAAGGCGACGACCAGCAGGATCCGGTGGTCGACACGGCACGCGCGATCCTCGACGGCCACATCGTGCTCACGCGCGAACTGGCCGAGGCCGGACACTATCCGGCCATCGACGTCGCCCAGTCGATCAGCCGCTGCATGGCGCAAGTGGTTACGCCCGAGCATTCGAACGCGGCGCGCAAACTCAAGGCTGCCATGGCCAAGCATGCGCGCGTGCGCGACCTGATTCCGCTGGGCGCTTATACGCCGGGCGCCGATCCGGAAACCGACCGCGCGGTGCGCCTGCAGCCGCAGATCGAAGCCTTCCTGTGCCAGGGCACGCGCGAAGGCGCGCCGCTCGAGGACTGCGTGCCGCAACTGCAAGGGATGATGGCATGAACCGGCGCGACCAGATCCAGAGCCTCGATACGCTGGTCCAGCTGCGCAGCCTCGAGGTCGACAAGCTGCAGACCGAGCTCGCACGCCAGGAAGCGACCCGTGCGCGATACCAGGCCAACCTGGCACGCCTCGATTCGCTGGCCGAGGGCAGCGGCGCATCGGGCAAGTGCTCGGCCGGACTATTGGCGCCGGCCCTGGCCCTGAACTGCGGACACTACAAGCAGGCCGTGTTTGCCATGGCCGACCATCACCGTACCGACCTCCAGCTGCACGAGGCGAACATGGCGGTCTCGCAGCGCAACCTGGCGCAAGCCTGGACGCGCCGCGAACTGCTGGGCAAGGTGCTCGAGCAGCAGCACGACGCACTGTCGCGCGAGCGGGAACGCGCTGCGCGCAAGCGCGAAGACGAAATCGCCACCCAGTCGTGGCTGGCAGGACGGGCATAAGCCCGGCAACACGGAAAACAAGGAGAACCAATGGCAAGCATCGGCACCAACTACGACCCGACAACGACGGCCCAGGCACTGGCGGAAAGCGTCACGGCGGGACGCCAGCAGACCCTGAAACGCCAGAGCGATACGGCCATCGCCGTGCAGAAGGCCCTGGCTAGCCTCAGCTCGACGCTCTCCGCTTTCCAGACCAGCCTGTCGAGCCTGACCGGCACCGGCAAGACGCTGGCGGCCAACAGCGCCGTGTTCAGCGACACCACCATTGCCAGCGCCACCGCGACGCCCGTCGCGGCGGCCGGCACCTATGCCTTCTTCGTCGAACAGATCGCAGCGTCGCACAAGGTGTCCTACGGCGGCATGACCGACTTCACCGGCAAAGGTTCGATGACGCTCGGCGTCGGCACCGGCTCGTTCACGATCGACCTCACGACCAAGGCCACCTGGACCGTGCGCGACCTGGCGGCGGCGATCAATGGCGCTACCGGCAACACCAGTCTGTCGGCCTCGGTCGTCACCACCGGCACCACCTCGGAACTCGTGCTGAGCTCCAACGCCACCGGCGCGGCCAACACCATCAGCGTCAGCACCAGCGGCAGCGCGGACGCCGCCTTGAAGACGAAGATCAACGTGACGCCGAACCTGCTGTCGGCGGCGCAGGACGCGATCGTGCGCATCGGTTCGAGCACCGGTACCAAAATCACCCAGGCCAGCAACACCTTCAGCGTGATCGATGGCGTCAGCATGACGCTCACGAAAGCGCAGGCGGCCGGCAGCGCGCCGGTGACGCTCACGGTCGCGGCGGACGCTTCGAAAACGACGGCCAACGTGCAAGCCTTCGTGGACGCTTATAACAAGCTGAAGTCGGCGGTCGACGCCCTGGTGAACCCGGCCGACGCGAAGAGCGGCGCCGCCGGCGGCGCCTTTGCCGGCGACAGCGGCGTGCGCGCCCTGCGCGACCGCCTCGTCAGCCTGTTGCGCGGCACCGGCGCCACCAGCCTCGCCGGCTTCGGCATCATCGCCACGCGCGAGGGCACGCTGGCGGTCGACGGCGCCCGGCTGACCAAGGCCATGACGGCCAACCCGACGGGTCTCGACACCCTGATCGGCAGCAGCAGCAGCACCACGCCGACTGGCATCGCCGGCAAGCTCGACACCTACCTGAAGATGTGGACCAACAGCACCAACGGTCAAATCGGCAACCGCAAAACGGCAGTCGTCAAGCTGCAGGATACCCTGGCGGATCGCCAGATCGCCCTCGACCGCCAGTTCGACAACGCCTACGGACGCTACCTGAAACAGTTCACAGAGCTGCAAACCGTTCAAAGCAGCATGTCCTATAACACCTCGCTGTTCGACGCTTTGTTCAGCAGCTCAAAAGATTAAACTCATAGCCATGTCCTATCAAGAAGCCTACGGCAATTATCACGCTGTCAACCTCGACTCGCAGACCTCGCGCGCAACACCGGTCGAGCTCGTTTTGCTGCTGACCGACGGCCTGCTCGACGAGCTGGCGCGCGTGCGCGGCCACATCGTCGGCAAGCGTTACGAACAAAAGGCGGTCGGCATCGACAAATGCTGCGAAATCATCAACGGCCTGTCGAGCTCGCTCGACTTCGAGAGCGGCGGCGAAACGGTCGTCAACCTGGCCAACCTGTACGACTTCTGCTCGTCGCGCCTGCAAGGCGCCGGCATCAAGATGGATCCGGCCATGGTCGACGAAGTGGTCGGCGTGCTGACGACGATTCGCCAGGGCTGGCAAGGCGTCCAGGAACGCAATGCCTAGGAGCGCTGCAATCGGCAAGCTGGCCGCCGCCTTCACCGAAGCCGGCGCCGCAAGCGACTGGGAGCGCCTGGGCGCACTGGCCCGGGCGCTGGCGCCGCAGTTGTCGGCGCTCGGCGAACGTGGTGCGTGGAGCCGCACTGAGCTGGCCGCACTGGCGCAGTTGCGCGCGGCCCACGACGGCGCCGCTGCAGCCTGCGCCGACGCGCTGGAACTGCTCGCCGCTCGCCTGGCCGACATGCGTCACAACAAGGATGGCTGGATCGCATATGCGCTCTCCGGCGACACCGAACTGGCCGGACAACAAGAATGAACCTGAACCTGACGAACCTGAACCAGCCGGCGCAGCCTGCCAAGACCGCAGCGCCGGCCGCAAACGATGCCGCCGCACCTGTCGCGCCTGACGCGGCTGCTGGTGCCGCACCGGCACCGGAGGCCGCGGCCCAGACCTTGGCCGCGGCCCAGCCTGCGCTCGCATTCGCCCAGTGGCTCGGCCTGGAGCAGCTGGTACCTGTGAACGTACAAGCCACTGCCGCTAGCGCCGCGCCGGATGCCGCGCCTGTCGACGCCGAGGCCCCGGCCGACGAGCAGCAGCACCATGCCGACGCCCCCCTGCTGGGTGCGATGTCGATGTCGATGCCGCTGATGCCGGTTGCACAAGCGACGCTGGCCGCCGTCGTCGCCGCGCTGCCGGGCGTACCGAACGCAAAAGAATCGGCGCCGGCCGCCGATACCGGGATTTCGCTGCCGCTTCGTGACGCGACGCAGGGCCGTGAAGGCCGCGCCGAACAGGCCGCCGCCCCGGCAGCCCTGCCGCTGGCCGACACGCCGCTCCAGGCAGCGCCGTCGGCGGCGCCGAAGGCCGCTGCCGCGGCGCTGCCGATGCCGGCAGAGACGCAGGCAGCGCGCGCCGACGCGCCGCAAGACCAGGCGGCGCCGAACACCGAGCGTGCTGCCTCGAATACCGCCGGCATTGCCGCGCCGGCAGCGGCCGCCAGCCAGCGCACGGCCGACACCGTGACGCTGTCGGGTCCACCGACGGCATGGCGCCAGACCCTGCAGGAAGCGCTCGGCGAGCGCTTGCAGCTCCAGGTCGGCAAGAACGCCGAGCAGGCCGTGATCCGCCTCGAGCCGCCGATGCTGGGCAAGGTCGAGATCGCGATCCGCCACAGCGCCGGTTCGCTCGAGGTGCATATCTCGGCAACCCACGGCGAAGTGCTGCGCCAGTTGCAGAGCGTGAGCGAAAACCTGCGCAACGACCTGGCCCAGCGCCAGTTCAGCGACGTCTCGGTCAACGTGGCGCCGGCACCGCGCGCCGCCAACGGGGCGCCGATGTTCGCCGGCGGCGAAGGACGCGGCCGCCAGCAGGATGGACGTCAACCAGAACAAGACCCGGGCAATGCCCTGGCCGAAGCGAATACCGGCAACGCCCCGTTCTCGCTGAACGGACGCGGCCAGGGCCGCAGCTAATTAATAGATCGAAACCATGAACAGCAAGCTCAAGATGATTCTCGGCGTGTTCGCCGTCGTGTTGGTCGCTGCCGGTGCAGCCGGCGGCGCCATGTGGTGGATGAAGTCGCAGGAAGCGCCGCATGGCGCGCAGCTGGCGGCCAAGGCGGCGCCGAAGAAGGAAAAGTCGGATGTACCGCTCAAATACGTCACGCTCGACAAGGTGATCGTGATGCTGCGCCGCGCGCCCAACGAGACGACGACCCATTACATGTCGACCGACCTGGTGCTGGCCACCGATGCCAAGGGCGAGAAGCCGACCAAGGAACACCTGCCGCTGCTGCGCGCGATTGCCGTGCGTTCGCTGTCGTCTCTCACGCTGGCGCAAGCCTCGAGCATGACGGTCGAGCAGGTCGCCGCGCAACTGAACAACACCTTTGATGCCAATTATGCCAGCGAAGAACGGGAAAAACCGTTCGGCGAAGTCATGATCGGCAAGCTGATCGTCGAATAACGCCTGGGGACCACGTGGCCTTTTCAGACAACTACGCCGACTACGCCGATAGCTCCGGTGCCAGCGAATACCACGGTGCGTCCGTGGCCGCCGGCATGAGCGCGCGCGAAGAGCAGCAGCACCTGGTGGCGTACACGCCGCTGGTCAAACGCATCGTGCGCCAGTTGAATTCGCAGGTATCGGGCGTGATGTCGCGTGAGGACATGGAGCAGATCGGCCTCATGGGCCTGCTCGAAGCCCTGCGCCGCTACGGCGCGCCCGACACCGGCTTCGGCAGCTTCGCCTCGCTACGCATCCGCGGCGCCATCCTCGACGAGCTGCGCCGCCAGGACTGGCGTCCGCGCACCGTGCGCCAGGATGCGCACCGCGTGCGTGACGCCCTGCGCGCCCTCACCCGCAACCTAGGGCGCGAACCGACTCCGGAGGAAGCGGCCGATTCGCTCGGCATCACCCAGGAAGCCTATTACCAGCACCTGCTCGACGACGGCGCCGAGGAAATGCTCAGCTTCGACGAAGTGCTGCAGGAAGCCACGGACCAGGCCAACAGCACGGCCGGCCCGGAGGAGGCCTTCATGGTGCGGCGCAGCCTGGAACAGGCACTGGGCGCGCTGTCCGAACGCGAGCAGCGCGTGATCCAGATGATTTACGAGTTCGAACTGAGCTACAAGGAAATCGCCGCCGTGCTCGACCTGTCCGACGCCCGCGTCTGCCAGCTCAACAAGAGCGCGCTCAGCAAGATGAAAGCGGCCCTCGGGGCCCGTTGAAAAGAAAAGAAACAATCATGATCTTCATCCAGAAAGGCCAGTCATGCAGCAATTCCTAGGTTTATTCATCGTGCTCGGCTCCGTCTTCGGCGGCTTTGCACTGATGGGCGGCACGGTCACTGCGA
Source organism: Massilia sp. FBCC-B171 (assembly GCF_059134155.1). Lineage (NCBI taxonomy): Bacteria > Pseudomonadati > Pseudomonadota > Betaproteobacteria > Burkholderiales > Oxalobacteraceae > Massilia > Massilia sp. FBCC-B171. Next base: position 4,115,879 of record NZ_CP101443.1, read on the forward strand.
TCTGGCACCCGATCGAGATCCTGATCATCGTCGGCGCCGCCTTCGGCGCCCTCGTGATCGGCAACGAAAAGCACGTGCTGGCGGAAATGGCGCACCAGCTGAAAAAGATCGCGTCGCGTAAAAAACACGATTCCGAATTCCAGCGTCAGCTGCTGCTGTTGATGTACGAACTGCTGCAACTGGCCGCCGGCGGCCTGAAGGCACTCGACGCCCACGTCGAAGCGCCGCGCGAGAGCGCGATCTTCCAGCGCTACCCGCGCATCCTGGACGAGCCGAAGCTGCTGGCTTTCATCGTCGACAACTTCCGCCTGATGGCGATGGGCAAGATCAACGCCCACGAACTGGAAGGCGTGCTCGAGCAGGAACTGGAAGCGATTCATGAAGAACTCATGCAGCCGTCGAAGTCGCTGCATAAAATCGCCGAAGCCATGCCGGGCTTCGGCATCCTGGCCGCGGTTCTCGGCATCGTGATGGCGATGTATTCGGTATCGGAAGGCGCCGATTCGGGCGCGATCGCGGAAAAAGTCGGCGCGGCGATGGTCGGTACCTTCATCGGCATCTTCTTCTGCTACGGCCTGCTCGACCCGATTTCGAACATGATGAAGCAGCTCGTCAACGGCGAAGCGGCGACCATGGAAACCGTGAAAGTCGTGCTGTGCACCCACGTGGCCGGCAAACCTGCCCTGCTCGCGATCGATGCCGGCCGCCGCCTGATCCAGCTGAACACGAAGCCGAGCTTCGCCCAGCTGGAACAATGGATCAACGCAATGGGCGGCGACGACGAATCGCAGAACAAGCGGCGCCGCAACAGCGATCGCATGACGGGGTAAACAGTGTCCAAGCTGAACGACAAGCACCACGAGCAGACCATCATCAAGCGTGGCGGCGGCAAGCACGACCACGACGAGCACGGCGGCGCCTGGAAAGTCGCGTTCGCTGACTTTTGCCTGGCCCTGCTGTCGTTGTTCCTGGTGCTGTGGCTGATGGCCGCGCGCGAAAAGGAAGCGATCCAGAACATGACGAAGGACGCCGCCGCCGGCCAGCTCGAGGGCCCGGGTAACCGTCCCGAAATCGCGACCGCCCCGCGCGGCAGCCTGATCGAGCGCTTCCCGACGCAGCATGACGGCATCGGGCCCGCCCAGGGCACGGGCGCGACGAGCGACACGCGCGTCTCCTACGATTCGCCCGCCGACCTGGACAAGCTGTCGAAGAAGCTGGAAAAGATGAGCGAAGACGCGGGCCTGGCGGCCAACCTGCAATCGGAAATCACGCCCTACGGCCTGCGCGTGATGCTGCACGATACCGACCGCCAGGGCATGTTCATGCGCGGCAGCGCGCTGCCGACCGGGCGTTTCGCGCGCCTGCTGCAGAAGATGGCGCCGCTGTTCGCGCAGATGGAAAACCAGATGCTGATCGTCGGCCACACCGACTCGGTGCAGTACATGTTTGCCGAGAAGACCGGCATGTCGAACTGGTCGCTGTCCTCGAACCGCGCGATGGCGGCACGCGCCCAGCTGCTTCAGGGCGGCATGCGCAACGACAGCGTGCTGCAGGTGGTCGGCATGGCCGACCGCGCGCCGCTCGACGCCAAGCGTACCGATGCCGGCATCAACCGCCGCATCGAACTGATGATCCTGACGCGCGCCCAATCGCGCTCGGTGGCGGCGATGTTCGGCGCACCGGGCGCCACCGAGGCGCTGCTCGACGGCGTGTCGGTCAGCGCCCCCGGCGCCGGCAAGGCAGGCGATACGACAGCCCTGCGCGGCCAAATGGCGAAATAACATGACGATTCAATCGAAAACCCGAGGTAACCGCATGAAAATCACTGGAACCGGCGCTCCCACGATGACGCCTGCGATCGGCGGCGCTGCCGCCGGCGCGGCGCCTGCAGCCCCTGCCGCGGTCGCGGAAAGCAGCGCGCCGCTGCAGTCCGACGTGCTGCAGCCGGCCGCCAAGGCGCTGGCCGCCCTGCCCGATTTCGACGCCGCCCGCGTGGCTGAATTGCGCGACGCGCTGGCCAAGGGCGAGCTGCCCTTCGACGCTGGCCGTCTCGCCGGCCTGATCCAGCGCTTCCACGGCGGACGCGGATGAGCCGCATGACCCGTCAACAGGCGGTTTCCGCCCTGGCCGAGGGCATCGGCCAGGACCTGGACGCCGCCAACGCCATCCACGCCCTGCTCGAGCGCCAGTTCCAGGCCGCGCTGCGCCACCAGGGCGCTGAAATCGGCGCCCTGGCCGAGGAACTCGCACCGGCCCTGGACGCAATGGACGCGCGCCGCAACCAGCGCGTCGCCCTGGTGCGCGCACTGCACGGCCAGGACGGCACCATGAGCGCTTTCATCGCCGCCCAGACTGAACCTGGCCGCGCCAAACTGGCCGCCGCCTGGAGCGAACTGGAACGCCTGGTCGTGGCCTGCAAGCTGGCCACGACGCGCAACGGCAACCTGCTGGCGGAACAATTCACGGTCATGCAGCGCGTGCTGCACGGCGGAGACGGTACCTATGCGCCACGCTGATTTTTCGACCTCATCGATCTCGGCCACGCTGCCGGCCGCATCGACCCGGCCGACGGCCGCCATCGGCGGCGGCAGCGGCTTCGGCCGCGCATTTGCCGACGTCCAGGGCGAAGTCGCCGACTTCATCCAGAACGGCGGCGGCGCTTCGGTGCCCGACCTGACGCCCGAAGGCAGTCTCTGGCACGCACGCAGCGCGGCAGCGGTGCTGGGCGCGCCGGAAGCCGAGGGCTCGACCAGCGAAGAGCAGCAGGCATTCCTGGACAACATCGCGCCCTGGGCCAAGGAAGCGGCCGACAAGCTGGGCGTCGCACCCGAGCTGGTGCAGGCGCACGCCGCGCTCGAATCGGGCTGGGGCCAGCGCCCGATCCGCAACGCGGGCGGCGACAGCAGCCACAACCTGTTCGGCATCAAGGCCGGCGGCAAGTGGGATGGTGCGACCAGCGAGACGGCCACCACCGAATACGTGGGCGGCGCCGCGGTCAAAACCAGCGCCAGGTTCCGCGCCTATCCGGACGGCGCGGCCGCCTTCCGCGACTACGCCCAGATGCTGCTCGATAACCCGCGCTACAAGGGCGCGATCGGCGCCGGCAGCGACGCCAATGCGTTTGCCCAGGGCCTGGCAAAAGGCGGCTATGCCACCGACCCGGCCTACGCCGCCAAGCTGGCGCGCCTGGCCGGAAAACTGCAGGGATCTAACGGTTGAGGCGGGGCATATCGGTCGGTTCCACCGTGCCGGGTGCGGTGACGCGCATGCGCAGCGTCTGCCCGCTGGCGCTGTTCTTCACCCGGATCGTTGCACCTTTGGCACCGGCATCGAGCGCTTCGCCGGCCGTGCTGACTTCGATTCCCTCGATCCGCGCAATCATCACGACGGCGTCCCCCCGTTTGACCAGCACCGGTGCCGTTAGCGAACTGTTACGCAGAACGTCTCCAGCGCGCAACGATCTGCGGCTGGTTTGCCCTACAGCATCAATTGGAGCGACCACTGGGTCCGCAATGCTGGTAATGTCACGTTGCCCTACGGTAAGATGGGCGTCGGTAATCAATTCATTGGCAGCGAGCGGCGTCGCGATCACCACCACGGACGCGGAAATACGCGCCCGCACGATGTATTCCAGGCGGCTGGCCCCGGCCTGCGGACAGCGAACCGCAAAACGCATCCGGCTTGCCTGCCGGGTATCGAGTGTGTCGACCTCGACCGGTCCAGGGCAATGCGGGGCCACGCGCGGCGGCACCACGGTCAGCTCGAAGCGGGCGTCCGCGAGGCCCGAAGCCGCGGCCTGGGTTTCCAGCTGGGTGCGGGCAGCGTCCTCGACCTGGCTGGCGATGGACGGCGCAGCGAAGGCCGGCATGGATGCGAACACGATGGGCAGGACAAGAAAACGAGCGGCACGAACGGTCATTGCAAGAAACCTTGGCATTAAAGAGTTACCCATTCTAACGAAACAGACTGCAGTTCACGACGGAGATCGACCATGACGATTAATTTTAAGGACGCACTCGGCGTTCACGCGGATGCGCTGCAGGTGCGCGCCGAGCGAACCAAAGTGCTGGCCGCGAACATCGCCAACGAAAGCACGCCCAACTACAAGGCGCGCGACGTCGACTTCGGCGCCATGCTGCAGGAACGTGCGGATCTGGAAAACGGCGAGATGGCCATGCTGGACGCCGAAACCCTGTACCGCACCCCCTTCCACCCTAGCGCCGACGGCAATACCGTCGAAATCGGCGTCGAGCAGGCAGCCTTCTCGCAGAACGCCTCCGATTTCCAGACCAGCCTCACCTTCATCAACATGAAGCTGCGCGGTCTGGCCAGAGCCATCGACGGACGTTAATCATATGAGCTTCAAAGACATCTCGACTATCGCCGGCTCGGCGATGACGGCGCAGTCGGTGCGCCTGAACACGATCGCCTCGAACCTGGCCAACGCCGATACCGCCGCCCCCTCCGAAGCCGAAGCCTACCGCGCACGCAAGCCCGTCTTCGCCGCCGTCATGGAAAACGACGCCGGCGGCCGTGTGCAGGTACTCGACGTCGTGCAAAGCGCCGACCCGGTACGCAAGGTCTACGAGCCGGGCAACCCGCTGGCCAATGCCGAAGGCATGGTCGTCTATTCCAACGTGAACTCCGTGGCCGAAATGGCCGACATGATGTCCGCCTCGCGCGCCTTCGAAACCAATGTCGAAGTGCTGGGCCGGATCAAATCGATGCAGGCCTCCCTGCTGAAACTGGGCGAAGGCTGACCATGCTGACCAATAATTCCCTCGCAAGCGCGAACAACGGCGCCGCCGGTACCGGATCGGTGTCGGCCAGCGCGGACGTGAGCGCGACCAAGGACATGTTCACCAAGCTGCTCGTGGCCCAGATCCGCAACCAGGATCCGCTGGCCCCGTCCGACCCGAGCCAGTTCGTGAACCAGCTCTCGCAGCTGTCGCAGACCGAAGCGCTGCAAAGCCTCTCAAAAACCACCAGCGCCAGCGGCAGCGTCCTGCAAAGCCTGCAGGTACTGGCGATGGGCGGCCAGGTCGGCTCGCAAGTGACGGTCGCCACTGACCGTGTGCGCGTCGACGGCACGCCGCTGACCGGCAGCATCAGCCTGCCGTCCGCCGGCAGCGCCAACCTCGTGCTGACCGGCGCCGATGGCCAGAACCACAGCGTCGCCCTGCCCTTCCACAACGGCGGTGCACAAGCATTCACGATCGACCCGGTTGCGCTCGGCCTCGCGCCAGGCAGCTATGCGATCTCGGCCAAGACCGCCGAGGGCGCAGCCGTGGGCGTCGAAATCGCCGGCACGGTGAGCAGCGTGCGCCTGTCGGGGTCCGGTTCCGTTGTATTGCAGGTGGCTGGTGTCGGCGACGTCGACCCGTCCGCCATCACTGGTTTCAACGGCAAGGCCTCGTCGGTCGCCGCCAACTAAATATTCAAGGATTACGCCATGAGCTTTAACATCGCCCTCTCCGGTATCCAGGCCATCAACGAGCAGCTGGAAGCCGTTTCGAACAACATCGCCAACTCGAGCACCTACGGCTTCAAGAGCAGCCGCGCCAACTTCTCCGCCATGTACGCGGGCGAACAGGCGAACGGCGTCGCGGTCGGCTCGCTGACCCAGAATATCGGCACCAACGGTTCGGTCGAATCGACCGGCCGCTCGCTCGACGCCGCCATCGAAGGCCGCGGCTTCTTCGTGACCCGCGATTCGCAGGGCTCGATGTCGTACAGCCGCGTCGGCATCTTCGCCGCCGACAACGCCGGCAACCTGATCGACGCCGCCGGCCGCAAGGTGCAGGGCTATGGCCCGACCCTCAACGGCACGCTCGGCACCATGGGCGACATCAAGATCCCGACCGGCCAGATCGCGGCCAAGGCCTCGACCAGCGTGAAGTTCGTCGGCAACCTGTCGGCCGACTGGAAGCCAATTCCGGCCACCCCGGCCTTTAACGCCAACGACCCGGCCACTTACAACATGGTCAAGCAATCGGTCCTCTACGATTCGCTCGGCACCCAGCACACCGTGTCGCAGTACTTCGTCAAGACCGGCAGCAATGCCGTCACCGTGCACTACGGCTTCGACGGCGCGGCCCCGGCCGCCACCAAGGCCTTGAGCTTCGACTCGCTGGGCCAGATGCCGGCAGCGACCAACAGCGGCCCGCTGACCCTGACCCCGACCGGCGGCGCAGCCCCGATCACCTTCTCGGTCGACTACGCCGGCACCACCCAGTTCTCCGGCGAAGCGACCAGCACCACCAACAGCACCGACGGCTATGCTTCGGGCAACTACGTCGGCGTCGAGCTGGCGGCGGACGGTTCGGTCGTGGCGCGCTACAGCAACGAGCAAAAGCAGACCGTCGGCACCATCGCCCTCGCCACCTTCGGCAACGAAGGCGCCCTGACCGCCACCAGCGACACCAGCTGGGTGGCCAACGCCGCCTCGGGCCTGGCCCTGCTGGGCACCCCAGGCGCTGGCCTTGCGGGCAAACTCAATACCGGTGCGCTCGAAGGCTCGAACGTCGACATCACTTCGGAACTCGTCGGCCTGATGACTTCGCAGCGTAACTACCAGGCCAATTCGAAGGTCATCACGACCGAGAACCAGATGATGCAAGCCCTGATGCAGGCACTGTAAGCGGACAAGACGCCATGGATAAACTGATCTTCACCGCCGTCTCCGGCGCCGAGCACACGCTGCGTGCCCAGCAGGTCCACGCGAACAACCTGGCGAATATGGACACGCCGGGCTTTCGCGCCAACCTCGAACTGGTGACGACCCAGTCGCTCGGCGGCTACGGCTACGACGACGTGCACATGGCGAAAACCCAGGCCGACGCCATCTCGACCAAGCCCGGCACCGTGCGCGAGACCGGCCGTCCGCTGGACGTGGCGATCAACGGCAACGGCTATTTCGCGGTCGAATTCAACGGTGCCGAAGCTTACACCCGCGCCGGCGCGATCGACATCGACGCGAACGGCGCGCTGTCGGTGTCCGGTCGTCCGATCCTGGGCGAAGGCGGCCCGATCGTGCTGCCGCCCCACTCGGCAGTCGAAATCGGCAACGACGGCACGATCTCGGTGATGGCCGAAGGCGCGGCCACGATGCAGGTGATCGACAAGCTGCGCCTGGTGACCGGCGAAGGTCCGGAGCTGACCAAGAACGAAGCCGGCCTGATCGTCGCCCGCAATGGCGACCAGCTGCAGGCGGACGCCAACATCACCGTGCGCGGCCGCGCGCTCGAAGGCAGCAACGTGTCGGCCGTCGAAGAGATGGTCGCAACCATGGCCCTGAACCGCAGTTTCGAACTGCAGATGAAGCTGTTCCAGACTGGCGACAAGATGAATGAAGCGGGCAACCGCTTACTCGGCGCTTAATCAAGCCCGCCGACTACCCAAGGAGAATTTCATGAATCCAGCAATGTGGATCAGCAAGACCGGTGTTCAGGCGCAAGACGCCAAGCTGCAAGCCATCGCCAACAACCTGGCTAACGTGAATACGGTCGGCTTCAAGCGCGACCGCGTCGTGTTCGAAGACCTGCACTACCAGGTCGACGCCCAGCCGGGTGCGCAGAGCGCCGACAACACCGTCTCGAACGGCGTCCAGCTCGGTAACGGCACGCGCCTGGTCGGCACCCAGAAGGTGTTCACCAACGGTTCGCTGCAAACGACCAGCCAGCAGCTCGACGTCGCCATTTCCGGCAACGGCTTCCTGCAGGTGCGCCGCCCGAACGGCGACGCCGCCTTCACCCGCGCCGGCCAGCTGCAGATCGACGCCAACGGCACCCTGACCAATGCCCAGGGCCTGGCCCTCGTCCCCCAGATCACCGTGCCGAACAACGCCACCGCGATCACCATTGCTGAAAACGGCACCGTCTCGGCCACCGTGCCCGGCCAGTCCGCTCCGACCGAAATCGGCGCGCTCACGCTCACCGGTTTTGTCAATCCAGCCGGCCTGCTGGCCCTGGGCGAGAACCTGTTCGCGGAAACCGGCGCCAGCGGCGCGCCGACCGAAGGCCGTCCGGGCGATGGCGCACTCGGTAAACTCAAGCAAGGCGCTCTCGAAGGTTCGAACGTGCAGGTCGTCGAAGAAATGGTCGACATGATCGCCGCACAACGTACTTATGAGATGAATACCAAAGTGTTGTCGGCGGCTGACAATATGCTGCAATACCTGGCGCAGGCGGCCCGATAATGAACCGTTCTAGCCTTGCGGCAACTATCATGGCCTTGTTGCTGGTTGGCTGCGCCTCGCGCGCGCCAATCGCGGCAGCGCCGGATGAAGATGCCGTGCCGGTGACCCGCAACGTGCAGCGCGGCGTTTCGGGCGGCGTGTTCAGCAGCGATGCGCTGTCGCTGACTTCGGATGCGCGCGCTTACCGCGTCGGCGACGTGGTCACCGTGATCCTGCAGGAGACCACCCAGGCCAGCAAGCGTGCCGGGACCAGTTTCAGCAAGGGCTCGTCGGTGGGTGTTTCGCCGCTGGGCATGCTCGGCAAGACCTTTGCCAAGACCGCGATCGACGTCTCGGCCGACCGCAGCTTCACGGGCGATTCGACCAGCACCCAGCAAAACGCCCTGTCCGGCGCGCTGACCGTGATCGTGCAGGAAGTGCTGCCGAATGGCCTGCTGCGTGTGGCTGGCGAAAAGAACATGACCCTGAACCAGGGCGAGGAATTCGTCCGGTTGAAGGGTTATATACGCGCCGCCGATGTGGACGCCGACAACCAGGTGTCGTCGCTGCGCGTGGCCAATGCCCGCATCGCCTATTCGGCGAAAGGCGTGCTGGCCGATGCCAACTCGCCAGGCTGGCTGACCCGTTTCTTTACGGGCCCGTTCATGCCGTTCTAATCTAGGAAGAACATGATTCAGTTTCGAAGCACTGCCCTCGTTTCCCGTATCATATTTGCCGCCGCGCTCGGTCTTGCCGCGGCCGTGCCCGCGCAGGCCGCGCAGGCGCTGCGCAATCTGGTCAGCATCGAGGGTGTGCGCGAAAATCCCCTGGTCGGTTACGGCCTGGTGGTGGGCCTGAACGGTTCCGGCGACTCGACCCAGGTCAAGTTCGCCAGCCAGTCGGTCCTGAACATGTTGAAGCAGTTCGGCGTCAAGCTGCCTGAAGGCCAGGACGCCAAGAACAAGAACGTCGCCGCCGTGATGATCTCGGCCGTCTTCCCGCCAGGCTACCGCCGCGGCCAGGCGATCGACGTCACCGTCTCGTCGCTGGGCGACGCCAAAAGCCTGCGCGGCGGTACCCTCCTCATGACCCAGATGCGCGCGGCCGACAACGAAGTCTACGCGCTGGCCCAGGGCAACCTGGTGGTCGGCGGCCTGTCGGCTACCGGCAAGAGCGGCTCCTCGGTCACGGTAAACACCCCGACCACCGGCCGCATCCCGAACGGCGCCATGATCGAGCGCGAAATCGCCACCGATTTTTCGACCCGCCCGCAAGTGCTGCTGCGCCTGCGCCACCCGCATTTCGAAACCGCCACCAATGTGGTCGAAGCGATCAACCGCCGTTTCGGCCAGGTCGCGACCACCGCCGACGGCACCAGCGTCGAAGTCATCGCCCCGAGCAATCCGACCGAGCGCGTGGCCTTTGTCGCCAAGCTGTCAGCCCTGGTGGTCGAATCGGGCATCGAAGTGCCGAAAGTCGTCTTCAATTCGCGTACCGGCACCGTCGTCATCGCCGACGGCCTGCGCGTGAAATCGGCCGCCGTCACCCATGGCGCGCTGAAGGTCGTCATCTCCGAAAGCTCGAACGTCAGCCAGCCCGGCCCCCTCTCGCGCGGCCAGACCGCCGTCACGCCGCAGTCGCAATTGTCGGTGCAGCAGGGTTCGGGCCAGATGTTCAAGTGGCCGCCGGGCGCCAAGCTGCAAACGATCATCGACGTGGTCAACAGCCTGGGCGCCTCGCCCGACGACATCATGGCGATCCTGCAGGCCCTCGACCAGGCCGGCGCCATCGAAGGCGAACTGGTGGTGATCTGATGGACCGCGCCACGCCCCTGAACCCTTTCCTCGCCCAGCCCGGCGTCCTGAAACCGGATGCGGTGTCGCCCGCCGCGCTTGATGCCGCCCACGTGGCCCAGGCGACCAAGGCCGCGGTCGAGTTCGAAAGCTTCTTCATCTCGCAGATGTTGAAGGACATGCGCTCGACCACGCGCGAAATGGCCGACGAAGACAGCGTCTTCAAGGACAAGGTCAACCAGGACATGCAGGACATGGCCGACGGTCTCTTCTCCAAGCAGATGGCCGGCCAGCGTGCCTTTGGCGTGGCGGACGCAATCCTGCGCCAGCTGCTGCCCGCAAAAATTACTCCCGGCAACACTTAATAATTGCTGGTAACTGGTCGCCTGTTCAGTATAGGCCCCTAGTTTCTCGAGAAAGATCTCCATGACCATCATGACCAACGCCCTGTCGGGCGCGCTTGCTTCGCAGATGGCGCTGTCGGCCACCAGCCAGAACATCGCCAACCTGCAGACCAAGGGCTATACGCGCCAGGCCGCGCTGCTGTCGGCCGTCGGTGCCGACAACAGCGGCAAGGCCGTGGGCAATGGCGTGCAGGTCAGCTCGCTGCTGCGCTTCTCGGATGGCTATAAAAGCCAGCAAATGTGGCGCGCGGCGGCCGAAACCGGCCAGTATTCGCAGACCCAGCCCTACCTGACCCAGCTCGAACGCGTGATGGGCGACGATACGGCCAGCTTATCGAGCGCGGTCGACCAGTTCTTTTCCTCGCTCAACGCGGTCGCCGGCGACAACGCCACCTCGACCCCGCTGCGCCAGCAAGTGCTCACCGCGTCAAACCTGCTGGCCCAGCGCTTCAACAGCCTCAACAACGTCTACAACGCCCAGCAGCAGTCGGTCAGCCAGCAGCGTAGCGCCATCGTGGACTCGGCCAACACCAACATCGACAAGATCGCCGCCCTGAACGCCCGCATCACGCAAGCGAACGCGGTCGGCGCGCCGGCCTCGGCCCTGATCGACGCGCGCGACCTGGCGATCGACGAACTGAGCGGCCAGATGGCGCTGGAAGTGTCGGACCAGCCGGGCGGCGTGCGCGACGTTTCGCTGAAAACCGGCCAGGCCCTCGTGATCGGCAACGTCGCCGGCGACCTGAAGGCCATCGGCGGCGTCGGCGCCCAGACCTTCTCGCTCACCTTCGCCTCGACCACCTTCGGCCTCGATGCCGCGAAACTCGGCGGCCAGCTCGGTGGCCTGACCGTCTACGAACAGGACGTGCTGCGCCCGATGCAAAAAGGGACCGAAGACATCGCACGCCAGCTGTCCGAGAAGGTCAACACCCAGCTGACGGCCGGCTACGCGATGGACGGCACGGCCGGCAAAGCGCTGTTCACCTTCACGGCGGGCGCGACCAACATGCTCAACGTCGCCGCCAACTTCGAACCGACGGACCTGGCGTTTTCCAGCGACGGCACCCAGGGCGACACGGGCAACCTGCTCAAACTGGTGGGCATCAATGGCCAGACGATCAACGTCACCGGCCTGGGCAACGTGCTGATCTCCGACGCCGACACCCAGCTGGTCGGCAAACTCGGCGTCGTCAGCCAGCAGAACCAGGCGGCCCTGGCCACCGCCCAGACCATGCGCAGCCACGCGGTCGAAGACTGGCAGGCCACCAGCGGCGTGAACCAGGACGAGGAAGCCGTCAATCTCGTCGAATACCAGAACATGTACCAGGCCAACATGAAAGTCATGTCGGTCGCCAATTCCCTGTTCGACGCCACGCTGGCGATGATGGGTTAAGGAAGAATCATGCGCATCGCTACCGCCCAGTACCAGTCGAACATGAACCAGTCGCTCCAGCTGAACCAGGAGCGCCTCAGCAAGCTGACCCAGCAAATGGCCACCGGCAAACGCATCCAGGTGCCGTCGGACGACCCGGTCGACAACGTGCGCCTGTCGCGCCTGCAGCGCGAGGAAGCCGCGATTACCCAGTACCGCGACAACATCGCGTCGATCAAGATCCGCCTGTCGAAAAACGAAGGCTACCTCGGCGGCATGGTCAACGACATCGTCGCCGGCCGCGACCTGCTCGTCTGGGCACTCGACGGCAGCAACACGCCGGCCGACCTGCAGGCAATGGCCAGCCCGCTCCAGGCATTGCGCGACAGCCTGCTGTTCAGCGCCAATACCGTCGACCAGGAAGGCCGCTACGTCTTCTCGGGCACCAAGACCTCGACCGCGCCGATTGCCTATGACGCGACCGCCGCCGTGGGCGCGCGCTACAGCTACGCCGGCAACACCAACGAGCAGCGCGTCGTAGTCGGCAATGGCCTGACCCAGGTCGCGAACGACAACATGAAGGGCATGGAGCAGCTGCTCAACCGCCTCGACGCGACCATCGCCAAGCTGGCCGACCCTGCCCTGAACGTCAACGACCCCGCCACCCGCACGGTGCTGGAAGCGAACCTGGTCGGTTTCGACGGGGCGCTGAACATGGTGACGAGCAAGATCGCCGTCCTCGGCGGCAAGCAGAACATCCTCGACACGCTCGACACGAATCATGGTAACGTCAGCCTCTCGAACCAGATGGCCATCACGGACATCGGCCAGCTCGACATGGGCAAGGCCGCGACCGAACTCAATGGCTACTCGACTGCCCTGCAAGCCACCTACAAGGCATACGGCCGGATCGGCACCCTGTCCCTGTTCTCCGCACTGTAATCGATGAACACCACCCTGCGCACCGCCCCCGCCCCGCTTCCAGTCAACACAACGGTCAACACCGGCGCCGCAAAAAGCGCGCCGGCGCTGGTGCGCGCCCAGCCCCAGCAAGAGCCCGACGCCGTCGGCATACGCCAGTCGGTGCGCCCCGCGCCCCACACGGCACTGCGCCGCAACCAGGGCAACTGGGACACGCGCCTGCAAAGCGACGTCGCCAGCGCCCAGCAGGCGCGCGACTACCTGAACCAGGTCGCCTCCCAGCTCGAATCGGTGAAGGCGGCCCTCTCGGCCAAGATCGCCGGCATGAAGAGCGGCGCGCGCGACCTCGAGGCGCGTGCCCGCCAGCTCGGCGCGACCATTGCCGCGCGCGGCGCCCAGGCCGGCGGCTCGGTCGACGCCCAGCTGTCCTTCTCCGACGGCATACCGGCGCAGCAGCGCTTTCGCATCACGGGCCTCGACACCGCCATGCTGCAGGCGGCCGCGCCCGTGTCGCTGGCCTTCTCGGTCGGCGGCGCCGGCGGCCCGCAGCTGTCGGCTGCCTTCGAAGCGGACATGACGCAGGAACAGATCGCTGCGCGCCTGGACCGCACCCTGGCGCCGGTCAACGTGCGCGCCGGCCTCGACAACCAGGGCCGTATCGAATTCATGACGCCGGAAGCGAACTGGCCGCAGGTGCGCGACAGCATCGCCATCTCGGGCCGCGGACGTGTGGCCACCGAGACCGTCGCGCCCCAGGTCAACCTCCAGGACGTCGGCAGCGGCAACGCCGACGCATTGCGCCAGAGCCTGCGCGAAGTCGTGCAGGCCCTGGAACGCGTGCGCCGCTCGCAGGACGCCGCCAGCGCGGCCCTGAGCGCGGCCACGCTGCGCGCGGCGCAATCGGAACTGACAGCCGAGGATCTCGCGCTCGGCGCGCAGGATTTCGCTTCGACGGCGGCGAGCCACGATTACGAGTCGCTGCTGGCGATTACCTCGGCGCTGGTGGGCGTGAGCCGCGAGCGCGTGTTGGCACTGCTCGGGATACGCTAGGCGTCAACGCCGGCAGGCGCCGGCCGCTCCCCGATCTGCTGGCGCCACATCGCGTAATACAATCCCCTCACCTCGAGCAGCTGCGCATGCGTCCCGCTCTCGACGATCACACCCTTTTCCAGCACAAAAATCGTATCGGCATGCATCACGGTCGAGAGCCGGTGCGCGATCAGGATCGTCATCTGCGCCGCCCGCCGTGAGATCTCGCGTACCGTGTTCGTGATCTGCTCCTCGGTGATCGAATCGAGCGCCGACGTGGCCTCGTCGAAAATCAGCAGCGCCGGTTCGCGCACCAGCGCGCGCGCGATCGACAGGCGCTGCTTCTCCCCGCCCGAGAGTTTCATCCCGCGCTCGCCGATGACCGTGTCCAGCCCTTCGGGCGAACGCTCGAGCAGATAGGCGCAGGACGCCTTCTCCATGGCCGCCACAATTTCCTCATCGGTCGCGTCCGTTTTTACGAAGCGGATGTTCTCGCGTATCGTCCCCGCGAACAGGTAGGTTTCCTGCGTCACGAACCCGATCTGGCGCCGCACCCGGTTGTAGCGCAGGTCGGTCGTGCGCACGCCGTTGTACGAGACCTCCCCCGCGTTCGGCGTGTACAGGCCCACCAGCAGTTTTACCAGCGTCGACTTGCCCGAGCCGGAAGGCCCGACGAAGGCGATCGTCTGTCCCAGCGTGGCCGAGAACGAAACGCCGCCCAGCGCATCCTCCTGCGCCCCCTTGTGGCGAAAGCGTACCTCATCGAATTTCAATTCGGTCAGCGGCCCGATCTCGACCGGATCAGGCGGGCGCCGCTCCACCGGCTTGTCCATCAGCGTCTTGAAGTTCAGGAGCGACGCCTCGGCTTCGCGGTGCGCGAGAATGATGTTGCCCAGCTCCTGCAGCGGCGCGAAGATCGACACCGAAATGAACTGCATCGCGATCAGTTCACCCGTTGTGAGCACGTCGCGGAAAATCAGCCACAAGAGCGCAAACAGGATCGCCAGCTTCAATAAACTCAGCGTCGAACCTTGCAGGAAGGAGAGCAGCCGGATCCGCTTTACCTTTTCCATCTCGAGCGCGAAGATGGCGTCGGTCTGGCTGCGCAGGCGTCGGATCTCCGGAAAGGTCAGCCCCAGGCTTTTAATCAGTTCGATATTGCGCAGCGACTCGGTGATGAAGCCGGAGTTGCGGTTCGTCTCGCGTGTAATCGAGCGCTGCTGGGTCTTGATCTCGCGGCTCAGCAAACCCGTGAGCCCGCCCAGCACGACTACTCCCACCAGGAACACGGGCACCAGCAGCCAGTGCTTGTTGATCGCATACCAGGCCAGGAAGGTGACGCCGACCAGGGCCGCAAAGGCCGTATTGATGAAGGTGTTGATCAGGCGCTCGCTGTCGGCGCGCACCTTCTGCAACAAGGAGAGCATTTCGCCGCTGCGCAGGTCTTCGAACTCCTGGAATTTCAACCGTAATAAATGCCGCAAGCCGTCGTTGAAGATGGCCACGCCGAGCTTTTGCACGACCAGGCGCGTCACGTATTCCTGCAAGGCTTTCGCCAGGCGCGAGAGCACCGCCACCAGCACGGCAATCCCGAGCAGGCGCATCACGCGCGGCATCAGCTCGGCGTCGGGCAGGCGCGGGCCGTTCACGAGGTCGATGATGGTGCCGAAGATGATCGGGTCGACCAGGGCCAGGATCTGGGCGGTGGCGGCGAAGAGCAGGGCCAGCAGGCCCAGGCGCCAGTGCGGTTTGAGGTAGGTCCAGAGGATGCGCATGGGGGCATCTTAGCAATCCCGAACGAATGCCCGCACACGGATGAGACGGGCACCGGGCGCCGGAACGAAAAAAACCGCTGCCCGCATTCGCATGCGGTGACAGCGGTTTCTGAACAAGGCCGGTTACACCGGGCCTTGTTGATTTACTGTTGGATTAGCCCTCGCGGTTTGCCTTCTTGCGCTCGTGCTCTTTCAGGTAGCGCTTGCGCAGGCGGATCGACTTTGGCGTGATCTCGACCAGTTCGTCGTCCTCGATGAACTCGACTGCGTACTCGAGCGACATCTGGATCGGCGGCACCAGGCGCACGGCTTCGTCGGTACCCGACGAACGCACGTTGGTCAGCTGCTTGCCCTTGATCGGGTTGACGACCAGGTCGTTGTCGCGCGAGTGGATGCCGATGACCATGCCTTCGTACACCGGATCGTTGTGCGACACGAACATGCGGCCGCGGTCCTGCAGCTTCCAGATGGCGTAGGCAACGGCGGCGCCGTCATCCTGCGAGATCAGCACGCCGTTACGGCGGCCGGCCATTTCACCGCGGGTGTTGTCGACAGGCGCGTATTCGTGGAACACGTGGCTCATCAAACCGGTACCGCGGGTCAGGGTCATGAATTCGCCCTGGAAGCCGATCAGGCCACGCGCAGGGATCAGGTACTCGAGACGCACGCGGCCCTTGCCATCCGATTCCATGTTCTGCAGGTCGCCACGGCGGCGGCCCAGTTCTTCCATGACGCCGCCCTGGTTGACTTCTTCGACGTCGACCGAGAGGTTCTCGAACGGCTCGTGGCGCACGCCATCGACCATCTTGAAGACCACGCGCGGACGCGACACGGCCAGCTCGAAACCTTCGCGGCGCATGTTTTCGATCAGGATCGTCAGGTGCAGTTCGCCGCGGCCCGAGACTTCGAAGATCGTGTCGTCGTCGGTAGGAGCCACGCGCAGTGCGACGTTGGCTTTCAGTTCGCGGTCGAGGCGGTCACGCAGCTGGCGGCTGGTGACGAACTTGCCTTCGCGGCCAGCCAGTGGCGAGTTGTTGACCATGAAGTTCATAGTCAGGGTCGGCTCGTCGACGGTCAGCATCGGCAGCGCTTCCGGGGTGTCCGGTGCGCAGATGGTCGAACCGATGCCGATTTCGTCGATACCGTTGATCAGGCAGATGTCGCCGGCGACGGCTTCGTCGACCAGCACGCGCTCGAGGCCCTTGAAGTTCAGCACCTGGTTGATGCGGCCCTTGATCGGGGCGCCGTCAGGGCCGTTCATGACGATGACGTCCTGGCCGGTCTTGACGGTACCGCGGTTGACGCGGCCAATGCCGATCTTGCCCACGTACGACGAGTAGTCGAGCGAGGTGATTTGCATCTGCAGCGGGCCTTCCGGATTGTCATCACGGACAGGAACGTGCTGCAGGATGGCGTCGAACAGTGGCTTCATGTCGCCGCTGCGGACGTCTTCGGTCAGGCCGGCGTAGCCGTTCAGGCCCGAAGCGTAGACGACCGGGAAGTCGAGCTGCTCATCGGTTGCGCCGAGCTTGTCGAACAGTTCGAAGGTCTGGTTGATGGCCCACTCGGCGCGCGCGCCCGGACGATCGACCTTGTTGACGACGACGATCGGCTTCAGGCCCAGGGCCAGTGCCTTGCGGGTCACGAAGCGCGTTTGCGGCATCGGACCTTCCTGTGCATCGACCAGCAGCAGCACCGAGTCGACCATCGACAGCACGCGCTCGACTTCGCCGCCGAAGTCGGCGTGGCCTGGGGTGTCGACGATGTTGATGTGGGTGCCTTCGTACTCGACAGCGCAATTCTTCGACAGAATGGTAATGCCGCGTTCTTTTTCGAGGTCGTTCGAGTCCATCACGCGGGTTTCCACCGCCTGGTTCTCACGGAAGGTACCGGACTGGCGCAGCAGCATGTCCACGAGGGTGGTTTTGCCGTGGTCGACGTGGGCGATGATTGCAATATTACGAATTGCGCGTTTGGTATTTGACATGTATTTTCAGCGTGATGTGCGTGATGGTACGGATGTGTCCGAGCTTGCCAATTTCGGAAACCGCGTAGTATAGCACGTGGATGTGAGCTTTCTTCGGAAAAGGCCCGCAATTTCAAGAGCTTGCTGAGTTCCGTAGGGTGGGCACCCCGTGCCCACGCGGAACGTGCCGCTGTGTTGGCGTGTTTTTCAGCCCTAAGCTTATTGCGTGAACGCGATCAGGCGCTCCGGCGCCAGCACCGCATACTCCTGCAAATTCGCCGTTCCCAGCAATTTGCCCTCGCAGTACACGCGCACCCTGCCCGGCTCGGTCGGCATAATGACTTCTTCCTTGCCCAGCGCCAGGCGCTGGCCGTTCAGGAAGCGCTTCGCCAGTTCCGGCGTCAGCTCGACCGCCGGGAAGGTCGACAACAAGGCATCGACCGGGGCCAGCAGAGATAAAGGTTCGGCATGCGCCTGCAGGTCTTCCAGCGAGATCATGGTCTCCGCCGTGAGGGCGCCGACCTGGATCCGGCGCAGCGCGTTCAGGTGGGCGCCGCAGCCCAGGGCCGCGCCGATATCTTCGCCCAGCACGCGCACATAGGTCCCCTTGCTGCAGGTGACGCGGATTTTCAGCATCGGCGCTTCGTATCCGACCAGTTCCAGACCGTGAATCGTCACCGGCCGCGCGTCGCGCTCGAGCGTGATGCCTGCGCGCGCGTATTCGTACAAGGCCTTGCCGTCGCGCTTCAAAGCCGAATACATCGGCGGCACCTGCAGGATCGGACCACGGAAGCGCGCCAGCGCCGCTTCGATCTGTTCGATCGTCACGTCCACCGGCAGCGTTTCGATGGCTTCGCCTTCGGTGTCGCCGGTGGTGGTCATGATGCCGAGGTGTACCGTCGCATCATAGGTCTTGTCGGCTTCCAGCAGGTCTTGCGAGAACTTGGTCGCTTCGCCAAAGCACAGCGGCAGCAAGCCGGTGGCGAAAGGATCGAGCGTGCCGGTGTGGCCGGCCTTCTTCGCGTTCATGACGCGCTTGGCGCGGATCAAGGCGTCGTTCGAGGACAGGCCAACCGGCTTGTCGAGCAGGAGCACGCCGTCGACGAGGTCGCGCGGCTTTTTGGGCGGACGTGCGTTCACTTTGGCTCGGTATCCGATTCCGGCGCGGCGGCGGCGCTGCCGTCGTCGAAGTCGGCCGCGCGCACGGCGTTGGCCTGGTCGATCAGTGCCGACATCTCGATGCCGCGCGAAGTCGAGGTGTCGTGCATGAAGTGCAGCGCCGGCAGCGTGTGGATGTGCAGGCGCTTGCCGAGCATGTTGCGCAGGTAGCCGGAGGCCTTGTTCAGGCCTTCGAGCGTCTGCTTGACTTCTTCCTTGCTGTCTTTGAGCAGGGTGAAATAGATCTTGGCGTGGGCGTAGTCGGGCGTGAGCTGCACTTCGGTCAGCGTGATCATGCCGACGCGCGGGTCCTTCAGTTCGAAGGCGATCAGTTCCGACAGGTCTTTCTGGATCTGGTCGGCGACGCGCAGGCCGCGCTGGGGGATGGTTTTGCTGTGTTTAGCCATGGTAATTAACTTGGTTTTTCTGACGATGGTACATCGATTGGGCGACGGTGGGCGTTCGAGCGGATATCCGCGTGGGCACGAGTGCCCACCCTACCGTGCGCTGCAGCCAACGGTAAAAAAAAACGCCATCGGCTGGGCACTGGGCCCGGCGGATGGCGCTTTTTACTCGCGCTTGGATTACAGCGTACGTGCCACTTCGGTCACTTCGAACACTTCCAGGACGTCGCCAACCTGGATTTCGTTATTGTTCTTCAGCGAGAGGCCGCACTCGAGGCCGGCGCGCACTTCTTTGACATCGTCCTTGAAGCGCTTGAGCGAGTCGATCTCGCCAGTCCAGATGACGATGTTGTTGCGCAGCAGGCGGACCGACGAGGTACGCTTGACGACGCCATCGGTCACCAGACAGCCGGCAATCGCGCCGACTTTCGAGACCAGGATGACCTGGCGAACCTCGACCTGGCCGGTGATGGTTTCGCGCTTCTCCGGTGCCAGCATGCCCGACAGTGCGGTGCGGATTTCGTCGATCGCATCGTAAATGATGCTGTAGTAACGAATGTCCACGCCGTTCGCTTCGGCCAGCTTGCGGCCCTGGGCGTCGGCACGGGCGTTGAAGCCGATGATGACTGCCTTCGATGCCACTGCCAGGTTGACGTCCGACTCGGTGATGCCGCCGACCGCCGCATGGACGACCTGCACACGCACTTCCGAGGTCGACAGCTTCTGGAGCGAGTTGACCAGGGCTTCCTGCGAACCCTGCACGTCGGTCTTGATGATCAGCGGCAGGTTCTTGACCTCGCCCTCGGCCATCTGTTCGAACATGTTTTCCAGCTTCGCTGCCTGCTGCTTGGCCAGCTTCACGTCGCGGAACTTACCTTGACGGAACAGACCGATTTCACGTGCTTTACGCTCGTCGGCCATGACCATGACTTCTTCACCGGCAACCGGCACTTCGGTCAGGCCCTGGATCTCGACCGGGATCGATGGACCGGCTTCGGAAATCGCCTTGCCGTTTTCGTCGAGCATTGCACGAACGCGGCCATAAGCGGAACCTGCCAGCACCACGTCGCCGCGGCGCAGGGTACCCGATTGCACCAGGATCGTCGCGACCGGGCCACGGCCCTTGTCCAGACGGGCTTCGACCACCAGGCCACGGGCTGGCGAACCGACCGGTGCTTTCAGTTCCAGCACTTCGGCCTGCAGCAGCACCTGCTCCAGCAGCTCCTCGATACCGGTACCGATCTTGGCGGACACCGGCACGAATGGCGAATCGCCACCGTATTCTTCCGGCACCACGCCTTCGGCAACCAGTTCCTGCGTCACGCGGTCGGTGTTCGCACCCGGCTTGTCGATCTTGTTGATCGCGACAACCAGTGGAACGCCGGCAGCTTTTGCGTGAGCAATGGCTTCCTTCGTTTGCGGCATCACGCCGTCGTCGGCAGCAACGACCAGGATGACGATGTCGGTCGCCTTGGCGCCACGGGCACGCATTGCGGTGAACGCTTCGTGACCCGGGGTATCCAGGAAGGTGATCATGCCGCGCGGGGTGTCCACGTGGTATGCACCGATGTGCTGGGTAATGCCGCCGGCTTCGCCTGCAGCCACTTTGGCGCGGCGGATGTAATCGAGCAGCGAGGTTTTACCATGGTCGACGTGACCCATGACGGTGACCACTGGAGCACGCGAGGTCGACTCGAACTCGGCGTGTTCGCCCTGGTCGGCCAGCAGCGCTTCCGGATCGTCCTCGGCGGCAGCGAAGGCTTTATGGCCCATCTCTTCCACCAGGATCATCGCGGTTTCCTGGTCCAGCACCTGGTTAATGGTGCACATCTGGCCCAGCTTCATCAGCTGCTTGATGACCTCGGAGGCCTTCACCGACATCTTGTGGGCGAGTTCGGCCACGGTGATCGTTTCAGGGACGTGGACGTCCTTGACGATCGCCTCGGTCGGCGCCTGGAAGTTGGTTTCGCGGTCGTCATGCGACGATCGACGGCCACCACTACGGCCACCGCTGCGCCAGCCGTCACGGCCACTCGGCGCGCTCGGACCGCCACGGCCCTTCGGACCGCTCGGCGCGCCACGCTTCTTGGCGTCGTCCGACCAGGTCGAGGACACATTGGCCGACTTGATCGACTTCTTGTCGCCCGGCTTCTTGTCGCCCGGCTTGGCGGTACCGTCCGCCGGCTTCTTGTCGGCAGGCTTGTGCAGCGTGCCGGCAGGTGCGGCCGGCTTGGCCACGACCGGTGCTGGAACTGGTTCCGGCGCCTTGATGACGCGGCGCGGCTGCGCCATCATCAGCTTGATCTGGGCCACTTCGTCGGCGACGGCCTTGCGTGCCTTCTCGGTGGCGGCAGCGCGCTCGGCGGCTTCCTTGGCGGCTTCCGTGGCTTTCGCCTTCGCTTCGTCGGCGACGGCCTGCTTGGCCTGCTCGCCTGCAGCCGAACTGGCGGCAGCGGTGGCGGCGGCTTCACGCTTGGCTACTTCCGCAGCGTCGCGCTTGGCCTGGTCTTCAGCAGCTTTAGCCTGCTCGGCACGCTCGGACTCGAGCTTGGCCAGGCGTTCCTGCTTTTCACGCAGGTCCGCTTCCTGGCGAGCGACGAGCTCGGCATGACGGCGCGATTCTTCCTCGCGGCGGGCGATTTCGGCTTCGTCGACGACCGCTGCGGCAGGCGCCGCAGGGGTAGCGACGACGTCGTCACGCTGGACGAAAGTACGCTTCTTGCGTACTTCCACCTGGATCGTGCGCGACTTGCCGGATGCATCTGCCTGCTTGATCTCGCTCGTTTCCTTGCGGGTGACCGTGATCTTTTTCTTCTCGGTCGAATCAGCTGCCCCGTGGGTACGGCGCAGATGATTGAGCAGCTTGTCCTTATCATCCTTTGACAAGGGATCTGACGTCGAGCTTTTCTCGACGCCGGCAGAACGCAGCTGCGTCAGCAGCAAATCTGCAGGCATCTTCAGTTCGGTGGCAAATTGGGCTACGTTGTTACTCGCCATTCAGTCCTCTTTTCTATGTGTCGCGGAGATGATAAAGATTTGCAAATTATGCCTTGGCCGTTTCTGCCAGGCTCCAGGCTTTCGCCTGCAGCGCTTTGACGCGGTCATCATATTTACTGTCGACCAGCTTCATCTCATCGTCGGTCACATCATTAAATTCGTTCTTGATCAGTTCACGGGCGCGGTCCGACGACAGGGCCAGGATGGCACCGAATTCGTCGTAGGCAAGACCTGCGAATGCTTCCACCGTCTTGATGCCGGCCAGTCCAAGCTTGCCTGCAGTCGTACGGTCCATGCCTTCGAGGTTGACCAGCTCCTCTTCCATGCCTTCCAGACCCTCTTCCGAAGCGATCGCCTCGGTCACGAGAGCGTCACGGGCACGGGTACGCAATTCGTTCACGGTCTCTTCGTCGAAGGATTCGATTTCCAGCATTTCCGAAATCGGCACGTAGGCGATTTCTTCCAGGCTCGAGAAACCTTCCTCGACGAGGATATCGGCCACTTCCTGGTCAACGTCCAGCTTTTCCATGAACAGCGTGCGAATCGACGCCGTTTCCTGGGCCACCTTGTTGGCCGATTCTTCGGCCGTCATGATGTTGATCTTCCAGCCGGTCAGTTCCGACGCCAGGCGCACGTTCTGGCCCGAGCGGCCAATCGCGATTGCCAGGTTCTCTTCGTCGACCACGACGTCCATCGCGTGCTTTTCTTCATCGACCATGATCGACGAGACATTCGCCGGCGCCAGGGCGCCGATCACGAACTGGGCCGGATCGTCCGACCACAGCACGATGTCGACGCGCTCGCCGCCGAGCTCACCGGTCACGGCCTGGACGCGCGAACCGCGCATGCCGACACAGGTACCGATCGGGTCGATGCGCTTGTCCGAGGTGAACACGGCGATCTTGGCGCGCACGCCGGCATCGCGGGCAGCGGACTTAATGTCCAGCAGGCCCTGCTCGATTTCCGGCACTTCCAGTTCGAACAGCTTCATGATGAATTCCGGCGCGGTACGCGACAGGATCACCTGTGGGCCGCGCATATTGCGGTCCACGCGCAGGATATAAGCACGGACGCGGTCGCCGATACGCAGATTCTCTTTCGGGATCATCTGGTCGCGCGGCAGGCGCGCTTCGATCTTGCCCGATTCCACGATCGCGTCGCCGCGTTCCATGCGCTTGATGGTGCCGGTGACTAAAGAGTCGCCGCGCTCGAGGAAGTCTTGCAGGATCTGCTCGCGTTCGGCATCACGCACGCGCTGCAGGACGACTTGCTTGGTGTCCTGGGCGAAGCGGCGGCCGAAGTCGACCGATTCAACCGGCTCTTCGATGTATTCGTCGACTTCGATGTCGGGAATTTGTTCTTTTGCTTCGAAATGCAGGATTTCCTGGTCCGGCAACTGCATGCCGGCTTCATCGGGAACGACGTGCCAGCGGCGGAAAGTTTCGAACTCGCCCGTGTCGCGATCGATGTTCACGCGAATGTCGACCTCGCCTTCATAGCGTTTTTTGGTGGCCTGGGCCAGGGCGAACTCGAGCGCCCCGAACACCACTTCCTTATCGACGTTTTTTTCGCGCGCAAGCGCATCAACCAATAACAAAATTTCGCGACTCATGCTTTGCGACTCCTAAAATCCACCTGCGGCACCAAACGTGCCTTGTCCAATTCGGCCAGCGTAAATTCCAACAACGCCAGCCCATCTTTGCCTTCAAATTCCAGACCGATCTTGTCGCCTTCCGGCGCGACCAGGATGCCCGTGAAGGTCTTCCGGTTCGCGGCGCCCGGCATGGCGACATGCAGCTTCACCGTGCATTCATGGCCGGCGAAGCGCTCGAAATCGGCCAGGGTGCGCACCGGGCGGTCCAGCCCGGGCGACGAAATCTCGAGACGTTCGTAATCGACGTTCTCCACCGTCAGCACGTGCGACAACTGGCGACTCACCATTGCGCAGTCCTCGACGGAAATCAGGCCCTTCTCTTCCGCGACAGCAGCCGGGAAATCGATAAACACGCGCAGCACACCGCGCTCGCCGCGTTCGACATCAACGAGGTCATAGCCGAGGCCACCGACTGTCTTGGCGATCAAATCAAACTGCTGCACGAC
This sequence comes from Massilia sp. FBCC-B171, assembly GCF_059134155.1. NCBI lineage: Bacteria > Pseudomonadati > Pseudomonadota > Betaproteobacteria > Burkholderiales > Oxalobacteraceae > Massilia > Massilia sp. FBCC-B171. Next base: position 4,139,974 of record NZ_CP101443.1, read on the forward strand.
ACTTCTCCAAGGGCTTTAAAGCGTTTTACCAAAAAAAAAATGGGCATCTGCCCATCTTTTGTATTTACAACCCAACCAGATGAAAGCACTTGCACCAAATTAATACTCGGGAAGGACTTCGATTAGGCTGCAGATTATAACGTATTCAAGGGCACGCTGCAATCGACATACCATTTTATGAGCAAGCGAACAACGCCCGCGCACGATATTAAAGTCGAAACAGGTCGTATCAGGAACACAAGGGCTCGCGGACCGGAAACAAGGCACCCCGGAACAGCGTCACCGTTACGTCATCCGCAAAACGGACGACGCAACGGCCACATTCCTAGCCCCGGCGTCCGCGACGCGGCAAACCCGGCTCGGCGCCGCGCGAACCACCACCGCCGCGACGGGCGCCGCCGGCATTGCCGAAGCCAAACGTCGTCTGCAGCGGGTCCGGCTGGCGCGGACGGCTGCTTGCACCGCCACCGCCACCACCGCCCGGACGACCGGAAGCGCCGCCGCCGAAACCGCCGGCATTGCCGCCACGGCCCTTGCCGCCACCACCACCCGCCGGGCCACGGCCCGCAGGCGCCTGGCCGCCACGCGGCGGCGCGCCGACGCGCGCTGCCTGCGGACCGAACGGATCGACGTTGCGGTTGGCGTCGGCACGGTCGATGCGGTTGCCGTCGGAACGGCGTGGATCGGCCGGTGGACCACCCTTGCCGCCTTTGCCCTTGTTGTCGCCGCCGCCGGCACCCTTCTTCTCGATGCCGAAGGCCGACATGAAGCTGCGCACGTCGTTTTCTTCCAGCTCTTCCCAGCGGCCGCGCTTCAGGCCCGAAGGCAAAGTCATGGCGCCGTAGCGGGTGCGGATCAGGCGCGAGACGGTCAGGCCGACGGCTTCGAACATGCGGCGCACTTCGCGGTTGCGGCCTTCGCCGATCACCACGCGGTACCACTTGTTGATGCCTTCGCCGCCGCCGTCGGCTATTTTTGTAAAGTTGGCCAGGCCGTCTTCGAGTTCGACGCCGGCCAGCAGCTTCTGGCGCATGCCTTCTTCCAGCTCGCCCAGCGTACGCACGGCGTACTCCCTGTCGATGTTGTAGCGCGGGTGCATCAGGCGGTTCGCCAGGTCACCCGAGGTCGTGAACAGCAGCAGGCCTTCGGTGTTGAAGTCGAGGCGGCCAACGGCCAGCCACTTGCCGGCCTTCATGGTCGGCAGGCGGTCGAAGACCGATGGACGGCCTTCCGGATCGTCATGGCTGACGATTTCGCCGGCCGGCTTGTGGTAGACCAGCACGCGCGGCGGCTTGCTGCTGACCTTGCGATGAATCAGCTTGCCGTTGATGCGCACGGCATCGGTCGGCAGGATGCGCTGGCCGATGTGGGCCGGCTCGCCATTCACCGACACGCGGCCGGCAACGATCAGGTCTTCCATGTCGCGGCGCGAACCGAGACCGGCTTCGGCCAGCACCTTGTGCAGCTTCGGCGCGTCGTCGTCCGAGGTCAGGTCGCGGCGCACGGCTTTCTCCTGCTGGCCACGGCCGCCTTCGTTGGCGTCGAAGGCATCCGAGGTAACGAAGGAGAACACGGCGTCGGCATCGCTCGGCTTGGCGCCGGGCTTGCCCTTGGCGCCGGGTTTACCGCCCTGGCCACGGCCGCCCTGCGCGTTCGGCTGCGCATTGCGCGGCGCGCCCTGGCCAGCAGATTGCGGCGCAGAATTCGACGCGCCGCTGTGCGGCGCGCCTTTGCCGTTCTTGCCCTTGCCTTTACCGTGGCGCGGCTCGCGGCGGACTTCGCCGCCCTGCTCGTCCTGGGCTTGCGGCTGCTGCCCATCGGCAGGCTGCGCGTCGGCTGCCTCAACTGGTGCAAGCACCGGCTGGCGTGCTTCGCGCACGGCGCGCAGTTCGCGCATCTGGCGCGGACCGCGCGGCTTGCGCGGGCCCTGTGCATCGGCGCCAGCCATGTCGGCAGCGGCCGGGGCTGGCGTGGCGGCCGGCTGTGGCGCGGCTTCCGTTGAAGGTGCTGCTGCCGCTTCGGCCGGCTTGGCCTTGGCCGCGGCGCGCGGCTTGCGCACGGAAACGCGCGGCGGTACAAATTCTGCCGCTGGCGCGGCCGCGGCCGCTGGTGCCGCCGCTTCGGCGCCGGCAGGCGCGTCGGCAACAGCGGCCTTGGCGCGGCGCTTCGGCTTGTCGGCCGCCGGTGCGGCCTCGCTTGCTGCTGCGGCGGGAGCTGCTGCTGCGGCTGCCTTGGTGCGGCGCTTCGGCTTGGCCGCCTCGTCCTTGCCCGGTTGGGCAGGCGTGGCATCGGTGTCAGTTGGATTCATCGTTCGTTTCGTTGTTGTTGACCCTGTCCACGCCGTAGGCCGGTTGCGGGTCGTGTATCGGGACTTCAACGGGTGAAGTAACTTGTTCGTCGTTGGCGGCCGCTGGCGGCTCGGCCTTGTCAAAATTCTCTTGCAGCGCCGCTTCCAGCGCCTCCAGGCTGCGCCCGTCCTGGGCGTCGGCAATACTATCTAGCGGAGGCAATTGCCCCAGCGAAGCCAGGCCAAGGTCGTCGAGGAATTGCCTCGTCGTGCCCAGCAAGGCCGGCCGGCCGACCACTTCGCGGTGGCCGACAACGTCGATCCAGCCGCGGTCTTCCAGCATCTTGATCGTCTGCGAATTGACCGCGACGCCGCGGATTTCCTCGATGTCGCCGCGCGTGACCGGCTGGCGGTAGGCGATGATCGCCAGTGTTTCCAGCGTGGCCCGCGAATACTTCGGCGGCTTTTCCGGTGTGACGCGGTCGAGATAGGGTTTCATCTCGGGGCGGCTCTGGAAGCGCCAGCCCGATGCCAGGCTGACGATCTCGATGCCGCGGTCTTGCCAGTCGTGGCGCAATTCTTCGAGCAGCAGCTTGATGGTGTCGCCCCCGACGCCGATGCCGAGCACGCGCCCGTTGGCGTCGACGTCGGCAAACAGCTTCTTCATGCCGTGCAGCGTCATCGGCTCGCGCGCGCACAGCAAGGCGGTCTCGAGGATCCGCTTGGCCTCATCAGTCTTCATTCTCGATATCGTCAGGCTCGTGCTATCAAACAATAACGCGCCCGGCAGATACCGGCTGGCCGTCGTCGGCGCAGCGCAGGCATCGATGCCAACGCGGTTCGCAGTGCTGCTCGCGCAGCTACTTCTTTAAACAGGAATCAAGGGCCCGCGCTTGGACGCGGCGGGCGGAATAACGGTGGCGGGACAGGACCCGGCCACAGAGCTGCTCGCGTGCCAGGCGGGCGGCCTACGAGCATGTGAAAAAATCGCCATGGCGGCGTTGCATCGTCTCGCCGTACCGACGTACTGTCTTCGACGATGCGTCGGGCGGCCGCATCCCTTGCCCTGACAATTTTTTCACACGCTCTACAGATGATTATTCAGCGAAACGCGGATCTGGCATGCGGCCTTGAGGTGGGCGCACCATGACAACATCGACATCGTTTCTTTCAACTGCGGGCCATTGTAACCGATAAAACCCTGGTGCGGCCACTTGCGCAAGGGGTGCGCGGCCGCGTTGGCTTCAAGCCGACAGTTTTTCCGCCAAAACAGCGGACACACCAAGGAAAGCCGGATATTCGGCTGTGATCACGTAGGTAGGCACTTGGGCCAGGTAGGAAACGAAGCGGCCCTTCTGTTCGAAGCGCTCGCGGAAGCAGGAGGCAGCGAAGCGTTCTCCGAGGCGCGGCACGATGCCGCCGCCGATATACACGCCGCCCTGGGCGCCGAGCGTGACGGTCAGGTTGCCGGCGATGGTGCCGAGCATGCCGCAGAACACGTCGAGCACCTGGTCCGACAGCGGGCACTCCCCGGCCAGGCCACGGCGCGAAATTTCCGGCGCCGGCAAGGGTTCGGCGGCCAGCCCCTGCGCGTGCGCGAGCGCACGGTAGATCAGTTCGACCCCGGCGCCCGACAGGAAGCGCTCGGCCGAGACGTGGTCGAACTCGCGCCAGGCGTATTGCAGCACGGCGACTTCGAGTTCGTTGGCGGGCGAAAACGTGACGTGGCCGCCTTCGCTGTTGAGCGCAATCCAGCTGTCGCCACTGGGGATCAGGCCCGAGACGCCCAGGCCGGTGCCTGCGCCCAAGAGGCCCAGCGGCGCCCCGGCACGCGGCGCGCCGCCGCCGACCTGCACCTTGCCGGACTCCGGCAAGTGGGGCAGCGAACGCGCCAGCGCGTAGAAATCATTCACGACCAGCAGCGTCTCGAGTCCAACTTCGCGGCGCACCGCCTCGATCGAGAATTGCCAGTGGTGGTTCGTCATGCGGATCTGGTCGCCATCGACCGGATTGGCGATCGCCACGGCCGCGTGCGCCACTTTGCCGGCCGCCTGCACTGCAGGCAAGGCCAGGTAGGCGCGCATGGCGTCGGCAAAAGTCGCGTGATCGCCGCAAGCGAGCACTTGCACCGCCTCGAATTGCCCCGGCGCCAGCTCGAGTGCGAAACGCGCATTGGTGCCGCCGACATCGGCCAGCAAGCGTGCGCTTTCGAAGGGAACGGCGGTGGAGAGGTGGGCAGGCAGAGAAGCAGTCATCGCAGGACACGGCGTTAGGGATGTCCAAGCTTACTGGATTTCTTTGCTGACTTACAAGAAGATTTTGTAGTTTAGGTACAAGGACTCCGTGCCATTGACGCAGGAAATCCACGGCATTGAGGTAGTACGACTACGTCTTCTGGGGAACTGCCTAAGCGGCGGCGGCGTTGTCGGCGTCCGGATGCTGGGCATGCCAGGCATCGAGCCCGCCATGCAGGGGCCGGGTACGGTGAAAACCGTTGGCCAGGAACTGCTTGGCGACCTGGGCCGCCGTGACATCGTTCGGGCAGCTGCAGTAGACGACGATGTGGCGGTCCTTGTCGAGGCTGGCCATCAGCTGGCCCGGTTCGCAGTCGTTGTACAGGAGCGCGCCGGGAATGGCAGCTGCGAGGTCCTGGGCGGTGGCGCTGCGCGCGTCGATGATGAGCGGATCGTGGCCGCCGTCGATCAGGGCCAGCAGTTCGCCGATGGCGATGCGCGGCACGGCCAGCGTGGCGCGGTGGCGCCGCCGCTCCACATATTTGTAGGCGATGAACAAGGCCAGCAGCCCGCCCAGCACCGTCAGGGCGGCGCTGCCCATGGTTTCCAGCATCACCAGCACGCGGTCGAGGCTGTCGTGGAAGATCGCCCCGAGCGCTATCCCGGTGCCGCCCCAGAGCAGCGCCCCGGTGGCGGAAAAGCCGAGGAAGGTGCGCGTGCGGGTGCCGAGCGCACCTGACATCGGCGCGGCGATCGTATTAAAGCCGGGAATGAATTTGGAGACCAAGAGCGACTTCGGGCCGTAGCGGCGGAAGCGGTCTTCGGTCTGGTTGACGCAGGAATCGGGCGACAGGGAAATGCGGCACAGCAGGCTCAGCACGCGCTTGCCGTAGAAGCGCCCGGCGCGGAACCAGAAATAGTCGCAGATCAGGCAGGCCAGCAGCACGGCCAGCAGCGCCACCTGCCAGCTGGCCCCGCCCTGCATCGCCATCGCACCGGCCAGCACCAGCACCGGGAAAGCGGGAATCGGCAGGCCGAACTGCTCCAGCAACACGGTGCCGAAGACGAGGAAGACACCGTGGTTCTGGATCAGGAGGGAGAGCTGGGACATCCGCCCATGGTAGCCCAAATCGTCTTTCCCGGCGCGCGGGGCAGCGCTTTTGGCAAGTTACGCGATACGGGAATCGCGGCCAGCAGGGATTGCGTATAAGGATGCTGCGGATTGCGGTAGAGCTCGTCCGAATCGGCCATTTCGACCACCCTGCCCTGGTGCATGACCATCACCCGGTCGGCGATGTAGCGCACCACCGACAGGTCGTGCGAGATGAAGATATAGCTCAGCTTGTACTCGTCCTGCAGGTCCTGCAGCAGGTTCAACACTTGCGCCTGCACCGAGACGTCGAGCGCCGAGACAGACTCGTCGCAGACCAGGATCTCGGGCTTCATCGTCAGGCAGCGGGCAATCGCGATGCGTTGGCGCTGGCCGCCGGAAAACTCGTGCGGATAGCGGTGAAAAGCCTGGGCTGGCAAGCCTACCCGTTCCAGCAAAGAATGCACCATATTGGTGCGTTTTCGGTCATCCTCTCCGATGCCATGGATGCGCATCGGCTCGAGCAGGATCTGGCCGACCGTGAAGCGCGGGTTGAGCGAGGCATACGGATTCTGGAAGATGATCTGGATCCGCCGTTTATAGGCCGCATACTCGCGCGCCGGCATGGCGAACAGGTCGCGTCCATCGAACAGGGCGCTGCCGCCGGTGGCCCGGTGCAGGCGCAGCAGGGTCAGGCCAACGGTGGTCTTGCCGGAGCCGGATTCGCCGACCACCCCCAGGGTCTTCCCGCGCGCCAGCGTGAAGGACACGTCCTTGACCGCGTGAAAGACGCGCTTGCCGAACAGTCCTTCGCGCAAGCTGAAACTCTTGGCCAGGTTGTTCACGACCAGCACGTTTTCATCGCCGGCCGCATACCCGCGCGCACGCTGCGGCAAGGCGGCCAGCGGATCGCTGCGGCCACTGAGGAAATCGTCGATCACCGGCAGCCGGACCGGACGGCTGTCGAGCGTCGGGCGGCAATGCAGCAGCGCGCGCGTATAAGCATCGCGCGGGTCCTTGAACACTTGCGACGCGCTGCCCTCCTCGCGCACTTCGCCATGGCGCATCACGATCACGCGGTCGGCAATTTCCCCCACCAGGCCCAGGTCGTGGGTGATGAACAGGACCGCCATGCGGTGCTTCTTTTGCAGCGCCGCGATCAGGTCGATGATGGTTTTCTGGATCGTCACGTCGAGCGCGGTGGTCGGCTCGTCGGCAATGAGCAGCTTCGGCTCGCAGGCAATGGCCATCGCGATCATGACGCGCTGCTGCTGCCCGCCCGACATCTGGCCCGGGTAGGCGTCGATCTTGTTGGCCGGATCGGGAATGCCGACCTCCTCCAGCAATGCCAGCGTGCGGGCGCGCGCTTCGCGCGTGTTCATGCCCATGTGCTGGCGCAGCACTTCGCCGATCTGGAAGCCGACCGTGAAGACCGGGTTCAGCGAAGACATCGGCTCCTGGAAAATCATCGCGATGTCCTTGCCGCACAGCTTGCGCCGCTCGGACACCGGCAGCCCCAGCAGTTCGCGCCCATTGAACAGCACGCTCGAACGCGGGTCGACCAGCGTCGTCTCCGGCGGCAGCAAGCCCATGATGGCGAGCGAACTGACCGACTTGCCGCTGCCGGATTCGCCCACCAGCGCCACCGTGCTGTTATGCGGCACATCGAAGGAAATGCCCTTGATCGCCTCGACCGTGTTCTTCTTGTCGACGCGAAACGCAATGCGCAGGTCGCGCACTTGCAGCAGCAGGTCGGATTCAATACTCATGCCTGCCTCATTTGAGTTTCGGGTCGAGCGCGTCGCGCAGCGCATCGGTGAACAGCGAAAAGGCCGTCACCAGCAGCGCCATCGCCCCGGCCGCGGCCGCCAGCTGCCACCACTTGCCGAGCATCAGTTCGTTCTGCGCCTCGTTGAGCATGCTGCCCCAGGACACGGTGCCGACCGGCACGCCGAAGCCGAGGAAGGACAAGATCACTTCGGCCTTGATGAAGCCGACCACCAGGATCGACAGCTGCACCAGCGCCACGTGCGAGACGTTCGGGAAAATGTGCGAAAACATCTTGCGCCAGTGCGAGGCGCCGATGGCGTCGGCCGCCATCACGTATTCGCGCGCCTTGTGCTTGATGTACTCCGCGCGGATCAGGCGGTAAGGCCCGGTCCAGCCGGTCAGGCCCAGGATCAGCACGATCGTCGTCACGCCCTTTTGCTGCAGCACGGCGGCCACGGTGAGGATCATCAGGATCGAGGGAATCGACGTAAAGATGCTGTAGAACCAGTTGAACAGGTCGTCGACGACGCCGCCGAAATAGCCCGACACGGCGCCGAACAGCGTGCCGAGCGCGACCGCGACCAGGGCCGCCACCAGCCCCACCACGATCGAGGTCTCGCCGCCCTTGATGGTTTTCTTGAGCACGTCGTGGCCCCATTTATCGGCCCCGAACGGCAGGGTCAGCGCTTTCGCACGCGGCGGGTGCGTGGCCTGGACCTCGGCCTCCAGCGCTTCGAGCTCGGCTGCGAGCGGATCGAAGGCATTCGGCGGCGCCGGCGCCTGCGGGCGCGCCAGCGCGGCGGTGGCGGCGTCGGGCCCCACAAACGCGGGCGGCGCGTAATTCACCGCCACCTCCTCTTCCCAGTCGTTCGCGATCAGCCCCGCGCTCGAGAGCGCCAGCATCAGCAGGAAAGCGCCGACCACGGCCAGCGCCGCCATCGCGACGCGGTCGGCGCAGAGGCGCCGCCAGGCCAGCATCCACAGGCCGGGAGAAACGGCGTTCTCGTTCACGGCCGCCCTCATTTGAGTTGCACGCGCGGATCGACCGCGCCATACAGCAGGTCGGCCAGCAGGTTGAACACCATGGTCGCGGCCGCGACATACACGGTGATGGCTTTGATGACGGGAAAATCGCTGCGCTCGACCGCCAGGATGACTTCGCGCCCAATGCCGGGAATGCCGAAGAAGCGCTCCAGCAGGAAGGCGCCGATCAGGAGTGCCGGCAGGTTCGCCATCACATGGGTGATGATCGGAATCGCCGCGTTTCTCAGCACGTGGACCCATACGATGCGGGTTTCGCTCAAACCCTTGGCGCGCGCCGTGCGCACATAATCCTGGTGCACTTCGTCGAGGACAAAACTGCGGTAGAGGCGCAGGGTCGGCGCGATCGATACCGCCAGGCCAATGATGATCGGCAGCAGCGCATAGCGCAGCAGGTTTTCACCCAGACTATTCCCCCAGCCCTGGACCGGAAACAGGCCCAGCTTGTAAGCGAAAAAATACTGGAACACCGAGATATAGACCAGGATCGAGATCGACATGCCGACCGTGCAGGCCACCATCACGGCGCGGTCGGTGAGCGAGCCGCGCACGAACGCAATGCCCAGCGCCAGCGCGATGCCGAACAGGGTTTCGAGGAGGGTCAGTGGCACCAGCACCGTCAGCGAAGGGCCGAGCCGGCTGGCGATGATCTGCGACACCGGTTCGCCCGTGCTCCAGGCGTTGCCGAAATCGAAGCTCAGGATTTGTTTGACGAAAATCCAGAGCTGCACGTGCCAGGGCTGGTCGATGCCGAGCTGGGCGCGGATGTTCTCGATCGCCGCCGCATCGGCCATCTTGCCCGCGAGCAGATACGACGGATCGCCGCCGACCCAGTTGAACAGCACGAAGACGAGCACGATGACGCCCGCCATCGTCGGCAGCATCTGCCACAGCCGCCGAATTATGTAAGCCAGCATGGACCTTCCCTGGTGGCCGGCGGGTCACAACGCGCTCGGCCGTAAGAAAACGCTCACGATAACGCAAATCGGCGTTGCCGGGCCATGAGCTTATGTTGTGGTCCGATAACCGGGAATGTCGCCGCTGTGCATGTTGGGTTTGAACGCGTGGGCGGCGCATGCGCTGCGTCAGCGCACGCACCTCGGTATAGCCGACCACCCTACGTCCCATGCACAGACCCGTAGGGTGGGCGGCTCCACCCGAGCGCGTGCACCACGACAGCTGGAGCGCCGCCCACGCGTTCAACCACAACCCGCACAGCCGCGCCGCATGCCCTTAGGCGTCCTCGCGCAAGCGCCGCTGGCGCACCGCCGCCGCCAACCCTTCCAGCACCCCGATGCTGGTTTCCCAGTCGATGCAGCCGTCGGTCACCGACTGGCCATAGGTCAGTTCCTTGCCCGGCACCAGGTCCTGGCGTCCGGCCAGCAGGTGCGATTCGATCATCACGCCGACGATGCGCTCGTCGCCGCCGGCGATCTGGCGCGCGATGTCGGCGCACACTGGCACCTGGTTTTCGGGCTTTTTCGAGCTGTTCGCATGCGAGGCGTCGATCATCAGGCGCGAGGCCAGGCCGAGCGCCGCGATCTGCTTGCAGGCGTCGTCGACGCTGGGCGCATCGTAGTTCGGAGTTTTGCCGCCGCGCAGGATGATGTGGCAATCCTCGTTGCCGGCGGTCGAGACGATCGCCGAATGCCCGCCCTTGGTCACCGACAGGAAGTGGTGCGGCTGGGACGCGGCCTTGATCGCCTCCACCGCGATCTTGATGTTGCCGTCGGTACCGTTCTTGAAGCCGACCGGGCAGGACAAACCGGAAGCGAGCTCGCGGTGCACCTGGGACTCGGTGGTGCGCGCGCCGATCGCGCCCCAGCTGATCAGGTCGGCGATGTACTGCGGGCTGATCACGTCGAGGAATTCGGTGCCGGCGGGCAGTCCCATCTCGTTGACGTCGCGCAGCAGCTCGCGCGCCATGCGCAGGCCGTCGTTGATGCGGAAGCTGTTGTCCATGTAAGGGTCGTTGATCATCCCCTTCCAGCCCACCGTCGTGCGCGGCTTCTCGAAATACACCCGCATCACGATCTCGAGCTCGCCGGCGAAGCGGCGCCGCTGTTCGACCAGGCGCCGCGCGTACTCGAGCGCGGCCTTCGGGTCGTGAATCGAGCACGGGCCGATTACCACCATCAGGCGGTCGTCCTGGCCATGCAGGATGCGGTGCAGCGCCACTCGGGCCGCGCTGGCCGTTTCCTCGGCCGCGGGCGTCACCGGAAACTCGCGGATCAGGTGCGAGGGCGGCGTCAGTTCCTTCATTTCGCGGATGCGTAGATCGTCGGTACGTGGCATGCGTTACTCCGTTCGTTTATCTGGCCTGCAAATGAAAAAACCGCCATCGCTGGCGGTTTCGTGTCGTTCGGTCTGTGTTCGCTGATGCGTGAACCTGCCGCTACTCCACCGCCTGAAGGCTGGAATGGCTAAACCAAAAATAGCGGGTAAAGAAAGCAGCGTGGCGCATGGGGAATCCGAAAAGGTTGAATTGACTATAACCCCTGGCTATGAAGATTGGCAAGGATTTTGTCGCAGTGCGTCATTTGCCGATTGTTCTACAGGGCACCCGTCAAGCGGTTGCGTCAAACCGACAGCTTTTTGAACGCGCTGCTCAACATTGAGAGATATCAGATGTCGTGTTGCCTTCAATGCAAAAGTCGGGGCAAGCCCCCGTCCGATTGCAGTTTCCTTGAAATGGATCAGCTCGCTTCGATCCTAGGCATGAGGCAACGCAAGATCCGGCCATGCGGACAGGGATTATTTCACACGACCCCTGGAGTTCGACATGATTGAGACCTTGTTATCCCGCTCCGTGCGCCGCCTGTTCGCCGGCAGCGGCGCGATCGGCCTGGCCCTGCTGACCCATCCGCCGGCACAAGCGCAGGACACGGCCGCGCAGCCGGTGGCGCGCGTGGTCGTCACGGGCAGTAACATCCGCCGCGCCGAAGCCGAAACCGCCTCCTCGGTGCTCACCGTCAACCGGGCCGACATCGAGCGCTCCGGCAAGAGCACCGTGGCCGAACTGCTGCAAACCCTGTCGGTGGACAACCAGGGCTCGGTGCCCGCAAGCTTCGGCAATGGCTTCGCGGCCGGCGCCTCGGGCATCTCGCTGCGCGGCCTGGGTACCGCTTCGACCCTGGTGCTGCTCAACGGGCGGCGCATCGCGCCCTACGGCCTGGCCGACGACGGCCAGAAAGTGTTTGCCGACCTGAACGTGATCCCCACCGACGCGGTCGAACGCGTCGAGATCCTGAAGGACGGCGCCTCGGCCATCTACGGCTCGGACGCGATTGCCGGCGTCGTCAACATCATCCTGCGGCGCGAGTTCAAGGGTACCGCCGTGCGCGGCTCGCTCGGCATCACGGAGGAATGGGATGGCGAAGAGCAGAATTTCGCCATCACCCACGGCTTCGGCGACATCGAGCGCGACGGCTGGAACGGGCTGCTCAATTTCGAAATGAAGCGCCAGAACGACATCTGGCTGCGCGAGCGCTCCGGCCGCGACCACATCGGCCGCATCGACCTGCGCCGGTGGGGCTATTCGGCCCAGCAAGCGCTCGGCGGCACCGGCGCCATCACCGGCAACAACGCCTCCGGCAGCGCCATCAACGGCAACGTGCGCAACCCGACCACCCTCGATTATTTCAATCGCGGCAACCTCGATCCGGCGACCGGCTTCTCCCGAACCTTCCCCGGTGCGGCGTGCGCGAACCTCACCGACCATCCCCAGGGCGACCCCGGCGGCGGCTGCCTGATCGATTCGACCCTGACCTACAACCAGATGCTGCCCCAGCAGGAGAACTACAGCCTGTTCGGACGCGGTACCTGGCGCCTGCGCCCGGAGATGGAGGCGTACAGCGAACTGAACCTGTACTCGAGCAAGACCACCTCCTCGACCACGCCCAGTACTGTCAGCGCCAACGTCGGCTACCCGGGCGGCCCGGTCAGCAATGCAGGCGTGCAGTTCGGCGCCGCCCATCCGGACAACCCCTACTTCGGCGCGCCGGCGCGCCTGCGCTACCTGGCGGGCGACGTCGGGCCGCGCGAGTCGAGAATCGATTCCTTCTTTATCCGCGCACTGGCCGGCTTGAGGGGAACCCTGGCCGGCTGGGAATTCGACAGCTCCCTGCTCTTCTCGCGCAGCAATGTGGAGAACTCGCGCCACGGCTTTCTGCAGCGCGACGTCACCTTCGCCATGCTCGACCCGAGTGCCGCCAACATCGCCGCGGCGCTGGCCACCAGCCCGGCCTATGCGGCACTGCCGATCGGGACCGTCTGGCGCATCGCCGAGAATGCGGGTCTGAACAGCCCCGGCGTCTACGAGGCGATCTCGCCGACGATTTCGAACGACGCCCATACCAAGATCATCCAGGGCGACGTCAAGGCCACGCACGAATTCGGCAAGCTGCAGGGCGGCCCGGTCGGCGTGGCGGTCGGCGCGGAATGGCGCCGCGAGGAGACCGAACTGCAGCCGACCACCGGCACCGAGCGCGGCAACGTGATTGGCCTGGGCTACTCGGCCTATAGCGGCGCACGCAACGTGTTCGCGCTGTATGGCGAAGCGCTCGCGCCCGTGCTGCCCGGCCTTGAAATTACCGGCGCCATGCGCTGGGACCATTTCACCGATGTGGGCAGCTCGTACACGCCCAAGGTCGGCGTCAAATGGCAGCCTTCGCGCCAGCTGGCCCTGCGCGGCACCTTCGCCAAGGGCTTCCGCGCGCCGAGCGCCGCCGAAAACGGGGTCGGCGGCCTGGCAGCCTTCTCCACCGCCGCCGATCCGCTGCGCTGCGGCCTCGGCGTGGAAGCGGCCTGCGACCCGGCCGCGATTGCCGTCATCACTTCCCCCAATCCGGCGCTGTCGCCGGAACGCTCGAAGAGCTATAACTTCGGCATCATCTGGGACCCGCTGCCGCGCGCCAGCATTTCGGTCGACTTCTGGCGGATCAAGCGCAAGAACGAGATCAACCAGGAACTGATCGACGTCGCCATTGCCAACGGCCAGGTTGCACGCGACCCAAGCACGGCCGAGGCCGGCATTCCCGGCGACCCGGGTGCGATCACGGCGGTGTTGGCGAACTACGTCAACTCGTCCTCGACCGAGGTGCAAGGCATCGACGTCGACGCCCGCTACACGCTGCGCCTGCCTGACGCCTGGGGCAACCTCCTGCTCGACGGTAAATGGACCTTCCTCGACAAATGGCTGCGCAGCGAGCGTGACGGCAGCGAGCGCGACTTCGCCGGCACCCACGGCAACTGCGACGTCACCAACTGCATCGGCACCCCGGACCACCGCATCAACCTGCGCGCCGCCTGGGACTATCGCGATTGGCGCGTGGCCCTCAACGCCAATTACCGCGGCCCGCTCGACAACGTGCTGTTCAAGGGCGACCCGGATGGCTGCGCCAGCAGTTTCTCCAACGGCCAGGATGCGCCCAGCGGCTGCGAACTGGCCTCGTTCACGACCTTCGACCTGGTCGTGAAATGGAAACCACGGCCTGGCTGGGAAGTGTTCGGCACGATCGAGAACCTGTTCGACAAGGTCGCGCCGCTCGATCCGCTGACCTACGGCGCCCAGGCCTACAACCCGCTCGACTACGCCGGTGCCGTCGGGCGTACCTTCTCCCTGGGAGCACGCTACACCTTCTGACCGGGACTGCAAGACCTGGACCCGGCTGCATCGCGTGCGCGGCCGGGTCCGCGCCGGAGGTCACCACATCGCATGGTGTGGCGCCCGCGTCACGTTCATCCGCACGGTTTATCGCGCCGCATGCGGGCGACGCAAAACGCCGCCTTTCTTGATCGAAGTCAGCCGTAGCGCCGGGTGAAATGCAAGACTCGTCCCGACTACCCCAGCGCCCGGACCTTGTCCATGCTCTCGATCAATTTCCCAAGCGATGCATGTTGATCCGGCCAGGAGCGGGGAATAAATAAACCCCATTCCAGGAGCCGGAAATGAATGAAACCATCTTGTCCCGTACCCTGCGCCGCCTGTTCGGCGGCCTCGCTGCGGGCCTGGGCCTGTTTGCCTGCCAGATTGCGCAAGCGCAGGACACGAGCGGCCAGCCGATGCAGCGCGTCGAAGTGACGGGCTCGTCGATCAAGCGCCTGGCGGTGGAAACCTCGCTGCCGATCACCACCATCCGCGCCGCCGACTTCGCCAAACAGGGCCTCTCCACCGCCCAGGACGTTCTCAATACCATTCCCATGAACCAGACCCAGACCGTCAGTTCGTCGGCGGTGGGCTCCGGCACCGGCGGGCGCTCGAGTGCCGACCTGCGCGGCCTGGGCGGCGACAAGACCCTGGTGCTGCTCAACGGCCGGCGCCTGGCGAACCACCCCTATTTCGCCGACACCGTCGACCTGAACATTATCCCGATCGCCGCCCTCGAGCGGGTCGAGGTGCTGCGCGACGGCGCTTCGGCCATCTACGGCACCGACGCCATCGGCGGCGTCATCAACTTCATCACCAAACGCTCGGTCGAAGGCGCCGCGCTCACGCTCGAGGGCTACGAGCCGCTGCGGCGCGGCGGCGGCAGCGAGCAGCGCATCAACCTATCAAGCGGCCTGGGCAACCTGGGCCGCGACGGCTACAGCATGTTCGGCGTGCTCGACTACCACCAGCAAAGCGCGCTGCGCGCCACCGACCGCAGCTTCTCGCGCACCGGCGTGCGGCCCGACCGCGGCATGAACGAGGTCAGCCGCACCACCTTCCCGGCCAACTTTTTCTCCGACCTGGGCGTGGCCGGCAACCCGTATTTCGCCACCGGCTGCCGCCCGCCGGACACGCTGCCCGCCACCGACGGCGACCCGGTCTGCGAATTCGATTACACCCAGTATGTCGACAACGTGCCGGAAACACGCCAGTACAGCGCCATGGGCAAGTTCAACCGCCAGTTCACGCCCGAACACACCGGCAGCGTCGAACTGCTGTGGAGCCGCAGCACCAACGAGTCGCATGTGGCGCCGCCGCCCTTGTCGAACATCGGCCTCATCATGACCGGCGCCAGTCCCTACTATCCGGGCGCCGGCATCACGCCGGCCTTTCCTGGCCTGACTGGCGAAAACCTCGACATCAGCTGGCGCCCTGTCGAGACCGGCGGGCGCCTGAACTACGACAGCAGCCGCACCGTGCGCCTGCTGGCGAGCCTGGAAGGCGTACTGGCCGGCTGGGACTACAACACCGCGATCTCGCACTCCCTGGGCCAGGCACGCAGTTCCTTCCGCGGCGGCTATGTGATCGACCAGCGCATCATCGACGGCGTCGGCGCCGGCATCCTCAATCCCTTCGGGCCGCAAAGCCCGGACGGTGCCACCTTCCTGCAGGACTCGCTGCTGCTGGGCGAATACCTGCACGCCCGCATCCACAGCAGCGCGGTCGACGCACGCGCCAGCCGCGAACTGATGGCGCTGCCGGCCGGCCCGCTCGGCTTTGCCCTTGGCGCCGAGTTCCGGCGCGACCGCGCCAAGTACTTCATCAATCGCGATCTGGCCGGACAGGCGTCGAGCTCGGGCTTCGCCGACGCCCAGGACCAGTCGGGCCAGCGCAGCATCGCCGCCATCTTCACCGAATTTAACGTGCCGGTCATCAAGGACCTGGAACTGAACTTCGCCGGCCGTTACGACCATTACACCGACGTCGGCGACAGCTTCAACCCGAAGGTGTCGCTGCGCTACCAGCCGGCGCGCCAGCTCCTGGTACGCGGCTCGTTCAACAAAGGCTTCCGCGCGCCGACCCTGTTCGACCTGTTCGGCCCGCAGTCGACCACCAACAGCTCCGACACCTACGACGACCCGCGCCTGTGCCCGGGCGGCGTGGCCATCCCCGGCGCCAACCCAAACATCGTCTGCGGGCAGCAGCAGAACGTGCGCGGCGGCGGCAATCCGAACCTCGAGCCGGAGCGCTCGCGCACCTGGAGCGCCGGCCTCGTGATCGAGCCGATCCCGGCGCTGACCGTGTCGATCGACTACTGGAACATCAAGCTCGAGGACCAGATCAACGCACTGGCCGAGCAGACCATCTTCGGCGACCCTGTGCGCTACCAGGACCTGTTCGTCTACAACGCGGCCGGCAACCGCCTGGAATACGTGCTCGACATCACCAGCAACCTGGGCGAAGTGCACACCCGCGGCCTCGACCTGTCCGTGCTGTACCGGCTGCCGCGCAACCCCTTTGGCAACGTCAGCCTCAGCCTGGACGGCACCTACGTCAACAAGTACGACTACCAGAACGAACGCGGCGGCCCGTTCACCGAAAACGCCGGGCGCTACGCCGACGCCAACCCGGTCTTCCGCTGGCGCCACAACCTCCTGCTGACGCTGGTGAAAGGGGACTACGCCTTCAACCTGTCGAACCGCTACATGTCGCACTACGACGACCAGAACACGGCCGTGGCGCCCGAGTTCGCCAACAAGGTCGAGCATTATTCGACCTGGGCGCTGTCGGCCACCTACACCGGCAACAAGCAGTTCGAGCTGACGGCCGGCATCAAGAACCTGTTCGACGAAGAGCCGCCCTTCACCAACCAGGTCACCAACTTCCAGCTGGGCTACGATGCGCGCTACGCCGACCCGCTGGGCAGGACGGTATATGCGCGCCTGACCTACAAGTTCTGACTGGCTGCAGCGAGTGTGCCAAAAAAAAATGCCCGGCAGTGCCGGGCATTGTTCAGCGCAAGCGCAACAGTTATGCGGTACCGCCGACCGTCACGCCGTCGATGCGCAGCGTCGGCTGGCCGACGCCGACCGGCACGCTCTGGCCTTCCTTGCCGCACACGCCCACGCCCGAGTCGAGCGCCATGTCGTTGCCGATCATCGAGATGCGGTTCATCACTTCCGGACCGTTGCCGATCAGGGTCGCGCCCTTGACCGGATAGCTGATCTTGCCGTCTTCGATCATGTAGGCTTCGCTGGCCGAGAACACGAATTTGCCGTTCGTGATGTCGACCTGGCCGCCGCCGAAGTTCACCGCGTACAAGCCGTTCTTGACCGAGGCCAGGATTTCGGCCGGGTCCTTGTCGCCCGCCAGCATGTAGGTGTTCGTCATGCGCGGCATCGGCAGGTGGGCGAAGGATTCGCGACGCGCGTTGCCGGTGACCGGCATCTTCATCAGGCGCGCATTCATCGTGTCCTGGATATAGCCTTTCAGGATGCCGTCCTCGATCAGCGTCGTGCACTGGGTCGGATTGCCTTCGTCATCCATGTTCAGCGAACCGCGGCGGTCCTTCAGGGTGCCGTCGTCGACGATGGTGACGCCCTTGGCGGCCACGCGCTGGCCGATCATGCCGGCATACGACGACGAGCCCTTGCGGTTGAAGTCGCCTTCCAGGCCGTGGCCGACCGCTTCGTGCAGCAGCACGCCGGGCCAGCCCGGTCCGAGCACGATGGTCATCGGGCCGGCCGGGGCCGGACGCGCTTCCAGGTTCACCAGCGCCGATTTCACCGCTTCGGTGGCGTAGCGGTCGAGAATCTCGTCGTCGAAATAGCCGTAGTCGAAACGGCCGCCGCCGCCGGAGGAACCGGTCTCGCGCCGGCCATTCTGCTCGGCAATGACGGTGACCGAGACGCGCACCAGCGGGCGGATGTCGGCGGCAAGCACGCCGTCGCTGCGCACCACCAGCACCACGTCGTATTCGCCGGCCAGGCCCGCCATCACCTGCACCACGCGCGGATCCTTGGCGCGCGCCATCTTTTCGACGCGCTCGAGCAGGTTCACCTTGGCGGTGGCGTCGAGCGAGGCGAGCGGGTCGCGCGGCAGGTAGAGCGAGCGCCCGCCGGTCGGCAGCGTGCTGCTCGCCACTTTCACGCGGCCGGCGCCGGCGCGCGCGATGGTGCGGGTGGCCGCCGCCGCGTCCAGCAGCGCGGATTCGGAAATTTCGTCGGAATAGGCAAAGGCCGTCTTCTCACCCGAGATGGCGCGCACGCCCACGCCCTGGTCGATCGAGAAGCTGCCGGTCTTGACGATGCCCTCTTCCAGGCTCCAGCCCTCGCTCTTGGTGAACTGGAAATACAGGTCGGCATAGTCGACCTTGTGGGTGAACATCGTGCCCAGGGTACGCAGCAACTTGCCTTCGTCCAGGCCAAACGGCGTCAGCAGCACATCGCGTGCGACTGCCAGGGAGGAGAGGTTCGGTTCGAATGGGGTCATTTTGCGTTTTGTCTCGTGTGGATGCGGGCATTGTGCCATATCCGACCGGTTCGCACCGATGCGGGCACGGCGTTCGTGGACGGGACGGTGGGCTACATTTTTCGATGGCGCAAAGCCGGCAGGCTCTCGCGCACCGAGTCCAGGAAGGCGGCATCGAGCTCGCCCGACACCACGCCCTCGCCTTCGCGCAGCACCGCTTTGACTTCGCCCCACGGATCGACCAGCATGCTGTGCCCGAAGGTGCGGCGCCCGTTGGCGTGAGTACCGCCCTGCGCCGAGGCCAGCACATAGCACTGGTTCTCGATGGCGCGGGCGCGCAGCAGGACTTCCCAGTGCGCGCTGCCGGTGGTGTGGGTAAAGGCGGCCGGCACCACGATCAGCGCGCATTCGCCCATTGCCCGGTAGAGCTCGGGGAAGCGCAGGTCGTAGCAGACCGACAGGCCGACCCGTCCGAACGGGGCCTCGAAGCTGCCCACCGCCGCGCCCGGCACGATGGTGCGCGCCTCGTCATAGGATTCGCTTCCCTTGTTGAAACCGAACAGGTGGATCTTGTCGTAACGCCCGACCGAGGCGCCCTGCGGGTCGTACACGAGGGTCGTGTTGAGTACCTTGCCCGACTCGTTCGACACCAGGGGCAGCGTGCCGCCGATCAGCCAGATGCCATGTTCGCGCGCGAGCTGCCCCATGCAATCCTGGATCGGACCCGCGCCCTCCGGCTCGGCATGGCGGACCTTGTCCGTGTCGCTCATGCCCATGATCGGCCAGTACTCGGGCAGGGTCACCAGGGTGGCGCCGGTGGCGGCCGCTTCGCCTACCAGGCGGCGCGCAGTGGCGAGGTTGTGGCCGACATCGGGGGTGGACACCATCTGGACTGCGGCGACGCGGGTCATCGTTATTCCTTCGCTTTGGCGGCCGCCTGAGGCGGCGGGTTGTCGAGTTTGATTATGGTAGGCGATTTCCACGGTCCCGTAACGCGCATCTGATAAGTCAGCGCCTTCATCACCGGTGCACGCAGGAACAGTTGCGCCAGGTAGGAGCCGAGGCCGATGACCGGGTTCACCGCCAGGCCGTAGACCAGCGGCCCGGTGCCGAGGTTAAATTCGGGAATCACGACCACGCGCAGGTCGGTCGATTCGTTGGCGATGTCGGCCGTGCCTTCCATCAGGATGGTCGCGGCCACGCCATGCATCTTGAGGTTGTCGGTCTTGACCACGCCGCGCGTGATCATGGCGTTGGCGCTGATGCCGTCGAAGGCCAGTCCTTCCGAGAACACGTCGTGGAAATCGAGCTTCAGCAGGCGCGGCAGCGCCTGCAGGCTGAGCACGCCGAGCAGCTTGGCCGCACCCGGGTCCTGCTTGAGGAATTGCCCGCCGCCGACATTGAGCTCGATCTGGCCCGACAGGGTCGGAATGTCGAGCGCATACGGCACGCCGTTCCAGGACAGGTCGCCCGAGAGCTTGCCCTTGCCGCGGCGCAGCGTGTCCGGGAAACCGAGGCGGTCGAGCAGGCGCCCGGCATCGATGATGTCGAGCGTGAAATTCATGCCGGTATTGCTCTTGCCATCCTTCGCCAGCCAGCGCCCGGTCGCCTTCAGCTGGCCGTCCGGGTTGGTCACGGACAGGCGGTCGATGCGCCATTCCTTGCCGGCCAGCGCCTGCACATTGCTCGCTTGCAGGTCGAGGCGCCCGAACTGCTTGTTGAAGAGTTCGAAGCGCTCGGCGACGATGTCGAGCGCCGGGATGCTGGCGCTGGCGCCGCGGTTCGACTCGAGCAGCTCTTTCACTTCGGCCGCCTGCGATTCGGGAATCACGAGCGAGGCCAGGCGCGCCGTGACCTTGCCCACGCCCTGCCCCTGCCCTTCGCTCCAGGTGAGGTAGCCGGTGGCCTGGCGCGAATGGATGTTCGCCTGCCAGACATTGCCGCGGTGCGAGGCGCCGACCACGACGTCGGCCATGCGGCGCTCGTTGATGAACAGTTCCGAGGCGCGCGCGGCGATCGTTGTCGGCAGCACATACTGGGCGAAATTCGGTCCGCCGGGACTGCCGGGCGCGGCGCCCGCCTCGTCCTCGCCGGCAATCGCGCGCGCCGTCGCCAGCCAGGCGTCGACATTCAGGGATTTCATGTCGACGTTGATCATCGTGCCCTCGTCCGGCTCGGGCGCCGGCAGGTTGACGCCGATGCCGCCCCGTTCGACTACCCAGGCCCCGCGCGGGGCCTTGCTGCGGACATAGCGCGCGGCAACGGCATTGCCGAGCGAGAGGCGTAGTTCGTCGCGCCCGGCGCCCTCAGGCGTGGTGGGCGCGCCGTTCAGCACGAAATGCAGCGGCAAGGCGTCGGACTCGGCTTTTTTGAGCGGCGCCGGAAACGCCAGGCCCAGGCCGGCCAGGTTCGAATCGAGCGTGACGCCCAGCTGGTGGTCGCGCACGGTAATGGCGCCGCCATAACGCGTGCTGCCCGACATGCGGGTGGCCAGGCGCGCCACCGCGGGCGCCGGCGCGTTGTTGCGCATGCCATCGGCCGACAGGGTGCCGGCCAGGCGGATCGCGATCGATCCGTCCGCCTGGGTGCCGCCGGACAGCGCCAGCGGCCCGCCGAGGACGGTCGCGCCGACGCCGTTCAGGTTCACGCCGTGCTCGGTGAATTCGACCTTGCCGTGCGCCGCGACCAGGGGCGGCAGGTCGGGGAAGAGTTGCACGGTATTGTCCTGCAGCTGCAGGGCGCCCTGCACTTTGGTCTGGACCAGGTTCGCCAGCGGCATCTGCAATTTCAGGGCGAGACGGGCGTTGCCCGTGCCTTGCGTGGGTTCGGTGAAGTGCCCGATCCAGCCCAGCACCGGGCTGGCCGCGACATAGCGCAGGAAGTCCTGCAGCGCGCCGGCGGCGCTGCCGTCGATATCGAGCAGCATCTCGTGCGAACCGAGGTTCGGGATGACCGCCTTCACGTTCGACAGGTTCAGGCCCAGCGTGCGCAGGGTCTCGCCATGGATTTCCATGCGCGCGCGGTCGAACACGATGCTGCCGTTGATGGCCTCCGCCAGGGGCCACTGGACCCGGTTCTCAAGCGTGCGGTGGCCCGGCGCGTATTCGAGCACGGCATTCGACAGGCGCCCGGCGACGCGGAATTCGCCGCGCGCGCGCTCGGCCGCGTTCTCGGCGCGGAAGGGAAACTCGGCCAGGTCGCCGCGCAGGCGCAGGCGCACGTCGTTCAGCATGCCGCCCTGCAGCGCCGCGCTCAGCCAGCCACGCAAGCCCGCCGGCGTGGCCAGCGGCAGGAAGCGCCCGACCTGGTCGATCTGGAAGCCGTCCAGGGTGCCGGTGATGTCGGCCACGCCCGGCCCATGGCCTGGGCCGAGCGGCAGCAGGTGGCGCCCGGCCAGGCTGCCGCGCAAGGCGCCCTGCGCGAACTCGAGCTTGTCGACTTCGACCAGCAATTGTTCCTGCGGCTGGTAGGTCCAGCGCGCGCCCAGCGCCAGCCGGTCGAAGGGCATCGAGGGCTCCGCGAACCAGGCCGGCATGCGCAGCGCCAGCGCGCTCGCATCGATCGTAATGCTGCCGCCCTTGTGGGTGGCGTCGATCGTGCCGGAGACGTTGTCGAAGCCCGGCAGGGCCGGCAGCGCCGGGCTCGCGGCAACCCCTGCCCCCGCGGCCTGGGCCGGGCGCGCCGCCTGCGGCTGCAGGCTCAGGCCGGCGACCCGGCCCTTGACGCGGTAGGCGGCCAGCTGGGGGTACTGGCCCTCCCAGGAAGCCGAGAAATCGAGCAGGCGCCCGCGTGGCGCGAAGTCGGCCAGCATGCGCCGCTGCGGGCTGGACAAGGGCAGCTGCGCAGCCAGCTCGGCCAGCGTGGCCAGGTCGACCTGGCGCGCCTGGATCGACACCTGCTGCGCCTTGCCGGCGCGCGCCGGCGTGAAGGTTTCGGTCAGCGTGGCCGGCGGCAGCGCCCGGCCGTCATGGGTCGTGACCATGAAGTTATCCAGGCTGAGCGTGTGGCCGTTGGCCCCGAAGGTGGGCTTGCCGTCTTCCTTGCCCGGCACCAGGGTTTCGCGCGCCGACAGGCGGCCCGATACCCGGGCCAGGCGCAGCGCCGGCAAGTCGGGTTTTACGCGCGCGGCCACGCCCGACAGGGCCAGGTCGGCGGTGAAGCCGGCCAGGCGCGCCTGGTCGAGCGTCATCCAGGCGCGCAGCGAACCGCGGCCCTGGGTCAGCGAAAACGGATAGTCGACGTAGCGGCGCCAGGCGGCCAGGTCCGCTGCGCGCAGGTCGGCGTAGAGTTCGCCCTTCCACCGGGCGATGTCCGACGCCTGTCCGCCGAAGCGCGGATGGGTGAACTGCGCGCGCACGTCGAGCGGCTGGGCCAGTTCGGGGGGCGGCGTGGCCGTCATGGCAAAGCGGTGCCGGGTCCAGTGGTTGTGCAGCACCACGCCCACGTCGCGCAGGGTCAGGAGCGGCGCGCCGCGCTGGGCATCGGTCCAGTCGATGCGCCCTTCGCGGATCAGGATCTCGCGCTGGCGGAACACCCAGTCGCCGCCCGGGCCGGCCGTGTCCTGTTTCGGGTAGACGCGGATGCCGGCGACCTGGATCACGCCGTCCGGATTGCGCCGCACGTCCAGTTGCGGGCGGATCAGCTCGATCGACTCGAAGCGCGGCTCGGCCGCGAACACGCTCCACCAGGAAAAGGTCGCCGACACCGACGGCAGCGCCAGCACCTGGCGCCCGGCCTTGTCGGTCAGGGTGACGTCGCCC
Organism: Massilia sp. FBCC-B171; assembly: GCF_059134155.1. Taxonomy (NCBI): domain Bacteria; kingdom Pseudomonadati; phylum Pseudomonadota; class Betaproteobacteria; order Burkholderiales; family Oxalobacteraceae; genus Massilia; species Massilia sp. FBCC-B171. The sequence goes on from NZ_CP101443.1 coordinate 4,163,276, forward strand.
AGGAACAGCGCCGGGTGCAGGCCGCTCCAGGTGGCGTAGATACGGGCAATGGCGACCTGGTTGCCGAGCGCGCGGCTGGCGGCGCGCTCGATGTCGTCCTTGTACAGGTCGATGTTCGGGAGGATCGCGTAGCGCAGCGCCAGGAACAGGATGCCCAGCCCGAAATACACGAGCAGCGCCAGCTTGACGACGAAGCCGAGCACATGGTGCGAAGCGAGGTTGGCATAACGGTAGGCGGCACGCAACCGCCGCCAGCGCTCGGCCAGCGGTACGGGCGCCGCCGGGGGCGCCTGCGGTTCCGGATTTTGCATCAAGGTGCTAATAAGAAAAGGCTCGCCGTAGTTAATTCTTTAATATAAGAGCGCTTGCTAGGATTGCGGCGTCTACCTTACCATCCTGCTGACCGGGGCAACACGGCGGGCAATTCTACCGCATGCTGCTTGTCGGAACGCTTTTACATTCGTACCGGACCACCTGATGACCCCTGCTCCCGCCTCCAGCGCTGCGCCCTGCGCGCCTGCCTCCGCCTCGCGTTTCTACCAGCGCTGGATCGCCGCCGCCCCCGATCGTGAAGAGCGCGTCGCGCAGCTGGCTCAATTATCGCTGGCCTGCCCGGATTTCGGCGCGTTATTGAAGCATGAGCAGGCGGCCGGCATTCCCTTGCCGCGCGCCATGCGGCGCGTGCGCAATCTCTTGCTGGCAGCCCTGATCCGGCGCGAGCTGACGGGCGCATCAAGCCTGGACGAGGTCGTCAGCGCCATGACGGGCCTGGCCGACTTCGCCATCCAGACCCACCTGGCCGACCTGATGGCCGAACTCGTCGCCGCCCACGGCATGCCGGTCGGCGCCGAATCGGGCCGTCCCCAGGAAATGATGGTGCTGGCGATGGGCAAGCAAGGCGGAGGCGAACTGAACGTGTCGTCCGACATCGACCTGATCTTCGTCTATCCGGAAGACGGCGAGACCGCCGCCGGGCCGGGCCAGCGCGAGCTGTCGAACCACGAATTTTTCATCCGCCTCGGACGGCGCCTGATCGGCGCGCTGTCGGAAGTGATCGAGGACGGTTTCACCTTCCGAGTCGACATGGCGCTGCGCCCGAACGGGAACTCCGGGCCGCTGGCGGCAAGCCTGAACATGGTCGAGGAATACCTGATCGTGCAGGGCCGCGAATGGGAACGCTATGCCTGGGTCAAGGCGCGCGCCGTCACCGGCTCGCTTGATGACATCGCGGCCCTGGACGCGATCGTGCGGCCCTTCGTGTTCCGGCGCTATCTCGACTTCGGCGTGATCGACGCGATCCGCAACATGCACGCCCAGATCCGCGCCGAAGTGAAGCGCCAGGAACGCCTGCACCCGGACCGCAGCAACAACGTCAAGCTCGGGCGCGGCGGCATCCGCGAAATCGAATTCCTGGCCCAGGTATTCCAGCTCATTCGCGGCGGGCGCGACCCCGCCCTGCGCGAACGGTCCACCCGCGCCACGCTGCGCCTGCTGGCCGAGCGCGAGCTGATGACGCCCGAGACCGTCGAGCGGCTGCTGGACGCGTATACCTTCCTGCGCAACCTCGAGCACCGCCTGCAATACCTGGAAGACGCCCAGACCCACACCCTGCCCGCGATCGAGGCCGACCGCCTGGTCGTGGCCGGAATGATGGGCCTGCCCGACGTCGCGACCCTGCTCGAGCGGTTGGAAGAACAGCGCGCCTTCGTGGCCGCCCAGTTCGACGACATGTTCGCCGACAAGAGCGCGCCCGCCGGCGAGGAAGGCACCGAACTCGAAGCGATCGCGGCCGACCCGGAAGCGCTGGCCGCGATCGAGGCCCACCTCGCGGCGCTGGGCTACGACGATCCGGCCGGCGGCGCCCGGCGCCTGGCCGCCACCTGGGCCGCGCCACGCCTGCAAGGCCTGCCCGACGCCAGCCGGGTGCGCCTGCTGGCGCTGGTCAACCTGGCGCTGCCGCAGGTGGCACGGGTGGTGGTGGAAGCCGGTGTCGGCAGCCATGGCGCAACCCTCGGGCGCCTGCTCGACTTTTTGGAAGCCATTGCACGGCGCTCGGCCTATTTGTCCCTGCTGACCGAATACCCGCACACGCTCGAGCGCGTGATCCGCATGATGCATGCCAGCGGCTGGGCCGCCACCTTCCTGACCCTGCATCCGATCCTGCTCGACGAACTGCTGGACGACCGCGGCGCCGGGATCGACGCGCCGGATGTGCTCAGCGCCAGCCTCGACGCCCAGCTCGGCGAAGCCATTGGCGACACCGAGCGCCAGCTCGACATCCTGCGCGAGAACCACCACGCCCAGCTGTTCCGGCTGCTGGCCCTGGACCTGGCCGGCGAACTCTCGGTCGAACGCCTGGCCGACCACCTGTCGGCCCTGGCCGACGTGATCGTTGCCGCCACGGTGCGCTGGGCCTGGAAGACGGTCACCACCCGCCACATCGAGGTGCCGCGCTTCGCCGTCATCGCCTACGGCAAGCTCGGCGGCAAGGAGCTGGGCTATGTGTCCGACCTCGACGTCATCTTCCTGTACGACGACGAGGACGACATGGCGCCGTCGAACTACGCCAAGCTGGGCCAGCGCTTCATCACCTGGATGACCGCGCATACCCCGGCCGGGATCCTGTTCGACATCGACACGGCGCTGCGCCCGGACGGCGCCAGCGGCATGCTGGTCAGTTCGCTGGGCGCCTTCGAGCGCTACCAGCACAACGCGGCCTGGGTCTGGGAACACCAGGCGCTCACCCGGGCGCGCTTCTGCGCCGGCGACGAGACCATCGGCGCGCGCTTCGAAGCGATCCGCGAAGCGGTGCTGCGGCGCGACCGCAGCGCCCAGGCCGAAGAGCTCAAGGCCGACGTGCTCAAAATGCGCCAACGCATGCACGAGGCCTACCCGAGCCGCAGCACGCTGTTCGACCTGAAGCAGGACACGGGCGGCATGATCGACATCGAATTCATCGTCCAGTACCTTGTCCTGCGCCACGCCTCGCAACATCCGCAGCTCACGGCGAACGCCGGCAACATCGCGCTGCTGCACCGCAGCGCCGAGCTGGGACTGATCGACCCGGCCAGCGCGGGGGCCGTGGCCGATGCCTACCGCGCCATGCGCAAACTCCAGCACCAGCTGCGCCTGCAAGGCAGCGAAGCGCGGGTCGAGGCCTCAGTGGTGGCGCCGCACGCCGCCGCGGTGACGCAACTGTGGCAGGCGATCTTCGGCGCCTGAGGCGCCCGCCAACCCTGCCGGCTACGGTATCATGGCCGACTGCGCGGCAAGGCCGCCCACACGAAAGCACGAGAACAATGGCAATCAAACTCAAGAACGACAAAGACATCGCAAAAATGCGCGTGGCCGGCCGCATGGCCGCCGAAGTCCTGGAAATGATCAAGGAATACGTCGTCCCGGGCGTCTCCACCGAAGAACTCGACAGGCGCTGCCACGACTACATCCGCAAGGTGCAGAAAGCCACGCCCGCGAATGTGGGCTATCACGGCTTCCCGAAGACCCTGTGCACTTCGGTCAACGGCGTGGTCTGCCATGGCATTCCGAGCGAGAAGGACATCCTGAAGGACGGCGACATCGTCAACATCGACGTCACCGTGATCAAGGACGGCTGGCACGGCGACACCAGCCGCATGTACTACGCCGGCACGCCGAGTCCGGAAGCGAAGCGCCTGGTCGATACGACGTTCGAATGCATGATGGCGGGCATCCGCACCGTGCGCCCTGGTTCGCGCCTGGGCGACGTCGGCCACGCGATCCAGAAGCTGGCGGAAAGCGCCGGTTATTCAGTGGTGCGCGACTACTGCGGCCACGGCATCGGCCGCGTCTACCACGAAGACCCGCAGGTGCTGCACTATGGGCGCCAGAACACCGGGCTGCTGCTCAAGGAAGGCATGACCTTCACGGTCGAGCCGATGATCAATGCCGGCGACGACGAAGTGTCCCAGTTGGACGACGGCTGGACCGTGATCACGCGCGACGGCTCGCTGTCGGCCCAGTGGGAACACATGATCGCGGTGACCTCGCACGGGTTCGAGATCCTGACGCCCTGGCCGACGTAATCGCCGACAGCAATTGTCATCGCATAAGCCTCCCGTCACAGCGGGAGGTTTTTTTTCATCAATCAAACATGCCGCCTGTCAATACCCCCAGTCCTCTGCATGTAAATACGCCTGAATATATGGAAAAAGCATTTTAGTTGTATATCCATCACAAAAGAAAATATTTTTCGAATTGCACCTGCGTGTCACTTGACTGTAATAATTTATTTCTTCAGATTAAGTGCCTGAGACACTTATGCGTCTAGCCTCGCAAAATGGGTCGTCACTAAAATACTGGAGAAATTTTGAAATTACATAGCGTTAGCAAGAAAACCGTGCTGGCAGTCGCAGTCACCCTCGCATGCTCCCAGATGGCAGCCGCCCAACAACAAGAAAACGGTCAGCCGATGCAAAAGGTGTTCGTCACCGGTTCGAACATCGCCAGGATCGATGCCGAGACGGCGACCCCGGTCACCATCATGCGCCGCGACGACATCGTGCGCACCGGAGCCAATTCGGTCACCGAACTGCTCAACACGCTGACAGCCTCGACCGGAAGCCTGACAGACATCGGCGGCAGCAACTCGTTCGCTGGCGGCGCCTCCTCGGCTTCGCTGCGCAACCTGGGCAAGCAGTCGACGTTGATCCTGCTGAACTCGCGCCGCGTGGCGCCGTATGCACTGGCCGACTACAACGAAGTCTTCACCAACCTCGACTCGCTGCCGCTGGATGCCATCGAGCGCGTCGAAGTGCTGCGCAACGGCGGCTCGGCTGTCTATGGTTCCGACGCCGTCGCCGGCGTCATCAATATCATCACCCGCAACGATTACCGCGGCGTCCAGCTGAAAGCCAGCCAGAGCGAGTCGCTGGAAAACAGCAAGTTCAAGACCCGCACCGCCAGCGCCACCGGCGGCATCGGCGACTATGCCACCGACGGCTACAATGTCCTGGCCAACGTCGAACTGTTCAAGCGCGACGACGTGATGTGGCGCTCGGTGGTCGACGACATCAACCCGATTTACGGCGAGAAGTTCACCACGGTCGCACCGGGCAGTGGCCGCATGTTCGGCAGCCGCGGCGCGCCGTCCTCGTTCAGTTATCCAGGCAACATCCTGGGCTACGGCGGCGGCGGCGGCCCGGTAGCCGGCTGCGCCACGGTCGCATCTGGCCTGTGCCAGTACGACCGCTTCTCGCGCTTCCAGGCCATCCCTGAAGCCGAACGCGTCAACGCCCTGTTGTCGGGCAAGCTGCGCATCAACGACAAGGTGGACGCTTTCGCCGAGGCCCTGTTCTCGCGCACTGAAACGACTTACCAGAGCGCCTTCCCGACCTACGACTCGACCGGCGCCGACGCAGTCTGGGGCAACCCGCAGACCGGCGAACGCCTGAACTTCGCTTATTTGTCGCTCCCGGCAACCCACCCGTTGAATACCCTGGGTGAACCGGCTGCCCTGCGCTACCGCTTCGCCGATGCGGGCGGCAGCGAGACCATCAAGAGCTCGCAGTATCGCGTGCTGACCGGCCTGAAGGGCTCCTGGAACCAGTATGACTGGGAAACCGCTGTCGGCGTGATGGGGAGCAAGACCAAGTCGCGTGGCCGCGGCACCTTCAGCGCAAGCGGTTTCAAGCAAGTGGTTGGGGACAACTCGCAGTTCGATGCGGACTACACGCCGCTCGACCCGAACTTCTTCAACCGCGACTACAAGATCGGCCAGCAGAACTCGGCACAGACGCTCAACACCCTGTTCCCTGAATACGGCTACGACGGCAAGATCACCCAGACCTTCCTCGACGGCAAGGTCAGCGGCGAAGTCGCAAAATGGGGCGACCGCTCGATCGGCGCCGCGGTTGGCGCTGAAATCCGCCACGAGAAATTCGTGATCAACCCGACCGCCAACCTGCGTTCCGGCGACATCGTCGGCAACGGCGCAGCCAGCGCGGATGCCAAGCGCATGACCGGCGCTGCGTTTGCCGAGGTCAGCGTCCCGGTGACCAAGACCTTTGAAGTCACCGGCGCCGCGCGCGTCGACAAATACGAGGACTTCGATGCCCACGTCTCGCCGAAGCTGGCATTCCGCTGGGAAGCGGCCAGGAACGTGCTGGTGCGCGGTACCGTCGAGTCGGGATTCCGCGCCCCGAACCTGACGGAAAGCGCCCAGTCGAGCAAGTTCGCCTTCGACAACGGCGTGGTCGATCCGCGCCGCTGCCCACAGGCCCTGGCCCTGGCCCAGGACCTGCGTGCGCGCGCCGATGCCCTCAGCAGCAACGATCCGGACACCGTGCTGCTCAACGCACGCGCCGATACGGTCGAAGGCGCCGAATGCGCCGCCGGCGTGTTCAGCAATGTGCGCAACAACCCGGACCTGAAGCCGGAAACCTCGCGTAGCGCCACGCTGGGCGTCGTGTTCGAGCCGATCAAGGGCTATAACGTCGCCCTCGACTACTGGCGCATCGAACGCAAGGACGAGATCGGCCTGAAGTCGACCGACGACCTGCTGGCGGCGGAAGCCGACCAGGCTGCGGGCGTCATCGAGCGTGATGCACTCGCCAACGACAAGACCTTTACCGCCGCCGAGCGCGCGCAGTACGGCGTCACCACCGGCGCCCTGGTCGGCACCTCGGGCATGTTCGAGAATGTGTCCAAGACCAAGACGAGCGGTGTCGACCTGACCGCTTCCAGCCGCTTCAAGACCCCGCTTGGCCGTGTCAACGTCGATGCCAACCTGACCTACCTGCTCGACCTGCGCTACTTCAGCCCTACGCTGGGCGGCTACGGCGACAACCTCGCAGGCCGCTACGGCTCGCCGAAAGTCGTGGCCAACACGACCTTCGCACTCGACACCGGCAACTTCTCGAACGCCCTGCGCGCCAGCTACGAAGGCAGCACGGAGCTGCGCGACGACTTCTACGACGAAAGCTACACGGTCGAGGGTTGCGCCGCCCGTGGCTGGTCCGAGTCGGAGTGCCGCGTCGGTTCGTACGTGCGTTGGGACTACACCATGGCCTACCGTGGCTTGAAGGGCTGGACCCTGACGGCCTTCGTGCGCAACGTCTTCAACCACCGTCCACCGGTCGACCTGCGCAGCTTCTCGAGCGACGGTGGCGGCGTCATCCCGCAAAGCGTCCAGGACGTCCAGGGCCGTAGCCTGCGCCTGACCGCGGAATACCGCTTCTGATCGTGTTGTAGCAAAGTAATAAGAGCGGGCGCTTCGGCGCCCGCTTTAATGAGATGGTCACCCTCCACCCTACAAGTTACTAAACTTGTAGGGTGTTGTTCTTTCTGGACGGAGGCCATCATGCAGGACGTTACGCTCATCGGCATCGACCTCGGCAAGCACAGCTTTCATGTGCATGGCCAGGATCGCCAAGGCAAAGCCCAGCTGCGCAAGAAGTTCGGCCGTAAGCAGCTCATCGAGTTCCTCGCCAAATTCCATGCTTGCACGGTCGTTATGGAAGCGTGCGCCGGTGCCCATCACATGGCCCGGCTGCTGGCCGGCTATGGCCACGAGGTCAAACTGATCTCGCCGCAATTCGTCCGCCCCTTCGTCAAGAGCAACAAGAATGACTTCATCGATGCCGAAGCCATCTGCGAAGCGGCATGCCGTCCGTCGATGCGTTTTGTGACACCAAAAACGGAAGCGCAACAATGTCTGTCGGCGCTGCACCGGGTGCGCGAATTGCTGGTACGCGAGCGCGTCAAGGCAAGCAACCAGATCCATGGATTTCTTCTGGAGTTCGGCATCAGCCTGCCGGTTGGCCATGCGGTGATTCGACGCTTGCCTTCCGTGCTGGCAAAGCAAGCTCTGCCAGCACGGCTGATAGCCCTGCTCGAGCGGTTGCACAGTCACTTCAAGTATCTCGACGAGCAGATCGCCGATATCGAGAAAGAGCTGAACCGGCAGCTACAGGACGACGACTTGGGACAGCGCCTGATGTCGATACCGGGCGTCGGGCCGATCACGGCCAGTGTGCTCGCTGCTGAAGTGGGCGATGGCAAGCAGTACGGTTGCGGCCGCGACTTCGCCGCATCAATTGGATTGGTACCGCGGCAGTACAGCACAGGCGGCAGGAATAACCTGCTGGGCATAAGCAAACGCGGCGACAAGAACATTCGGCGTTTGCTCGTGCAATGCGCCCGAGCGTACATGCAGCATCTGGAGCGCCAAACCGACCGTCTGGCGCAGTGGGTGCGCTCCATGCTGATGCGGCGGCACTCGAATGTCGTTGCGTGCGCCCTGGCCAACAAGCTGGCACGGACGGCCTGGGCAATCGCCGCGCACCACACGGAATTCAAACGACAAGAGGCCGTCATGGTGGCATGACGACCTCTTGAGCTTACTTCAATACCTACCTGGTTTTGCGACTGCTGAATTGGATGACGTAAACGGCACACCGGCCTGACGGATAACCTGGCATAAAAATCGGCTCCTGTAAGCCGACGGTTTTTTAAGGACCGACAGGCGCGACTCTCATCGTGGCGCGGAGCAAGCCTCCAAGCAGACGCCGGATAGATTTGAGCAAGCCACTACATCATACAAAAAATCAGGGTTGCAAAAAGGAGGGTGGCCATAGATTTTTATGGGCGCGCCGCCCGGTTGCCGAATGCGTTTGCGCCGGACGAAAAAAAACCCGCGGCTTCGGCGGGTTTCCAGTCGCGATTGCTGCAGCTTACTTCGCGTTCATCAGCGCGACGGTGGTGTCCAACATGCGGTTCGAGAAGCCCCACTCGTTGTCGTACCACGAGGAGACCTTCACCAGGCGTCCCGAGACCTTGGTCAGGGTCGAATCGAAATTCGACGATGCCGGGTTGTGGTTGAAGTCGATCGACACCAGCGGCTCGGTCTGGTAAGTCAGGATGCCTTTCAGGGCGCCTTCCGAAGCGGTCTTCAGGATCTGGTTGACTTCGTCCACCGTGGTGTCGCGCTTGGCGATGAAGGACAGGTCGACCAGCGAGACGTTGATGGTCGGCACGCGGATCGCGAAGCCGTCCAGCTTGCCGTTCAGCTCAGGCAGCACCAGGCCGACCGCGGCGGCGGCGCCGGTCTTGGTCGGGATCATGCTCATCGTGGCCGAACGCGCGCGGCGCAGGTCTTCGTGCATCACGTCCGACAGCACCTGGTCGTTGGTGTAGGCATGCACGGTCGTCATCAGGCCGGTTTCCAGGCCGATCGCGTCGTTCAGCGGCTTGACCAGCGGGGCCAGGCAGTTGGTGGTGCAGGAAGCGTTCGAGATGACGGTGTCGCTGCTCTTCAACACGTCCTGGTTGACGCCGAAGACGATGGTCGCGTCGACATCCTTGCCGCCCGGTGCCGAGATGATGACCTTCTTGGCGCCGCCCTTCAGGTGGGCCGAAGCCTTTTCCTTGGTGGTGAAGAAGCCGGTGCACTCCAGCACGACGTCCACGCCGAGCTCGCCCCATGGGATTTCGGCAGGATTACGCTGCGCGAAGACGCGGATCGAATCGCCGTTGACGATCATGTTGTCGCCTTCGACCGTGACGGTGCCCGGGAACTTGCCGTGGGCAGTGTCGTAGCGGGTCAGGTGGGCGTTCGACTCGGCGTTGCCGAGGTCGTTGATCGCGACGATCTGGATATCCTGCTGTTTACCGCCTTCGTAGAAAGCGCGCAGGATGTTGCGGCCGATACGGCCATAGCCGTTGATGGCAACCTTGATGGTCATACTATTTGCTCCTGATTAAAAAAAACCGTTAGCAGGTAGCGGGACACCGGTCCACGACCGGTTCCCGCCACGACCTCTATGTATACTTATCCAGCGATGACAGCTTTGGCCTTGGCCACGACGTTCTCGACGGTGAAGCCGAAGTGCTTGAACAGCACCGGCGCCGGGGCCGATTCGCCGAAGGTGTCGATGCCGACGACCGCGCCTTCCAGGCCGACGTACTTGTACCAGAAGTCCGACACGCCGGCTTCGATGGCAACACGTGGCGTGCCGCGCGTCAACACGCTGGCCTTGTAGCCAGCATCCTGACGGTCGAAGACGTCGGTCGATGGCATCGAAACGACACGGGCGGCGATGCCCTCGCCTGCCAGCGCATCGAAGGCTTTCACGGCCAGCTCGACTTCCGAACCGGTGGCGATCAGGATGACCTGCGCGTTTGCCGCGTCGCGCAGCACGTAGCCGCCCCTGGCGACATCGGAAATTTGGGCTGCATCGCGTTCCATGAACGGCAGGTTCTGGCGCGAGAAGATCAGGGTCGACGGACCATCGCGGCGCTTGACTGCCGCGCCCCAGGCCACTTGCGATTCGACCGTGTCGCACGGACGCCAGTTGTCCAGGCCCGGGATCAGGCGCAGCGACGAGACGTGCTCCACCGACTGGTGGGTCGGGCCGTCTTCGCCGAGACCGATCGAGTCGTGGGTGAACACGAACAGCGAGCGGATCTTCATCAGGGAGGCCATGCGCAGCGCATTGCGGCTGTAGTCCGAGAAGGTCAGGAAAGTCGCGCCGAACGGGATGAAGCCGCCGTGCAGGGCGACGCCGTTCTGGATCGCGGCCATGCCGAATTCGCGCACGCCGTAGTTGATGTGATTGCCCGGAATGCCCGAACGCACGGCGACGATTTCTTTCCAGTTGGTCAGGTTCGAACCGGTCAGGTCGGCCGAGCCGCCCAGGAATTCAGGCAGGGTCGCGGCCAGCGCCTGGATCGCGTTCTGCGAGGCCTTGCGGGTAGCGATGGTTTCTTTTTTGTCAACGCAGGCGGCAACCGCCGCGGCCAGCACATCGTCGAAATTGCCCGGCAGTTCGCCCTTCATGCGGCGCTCGAGTTCGGCGGCCAGCTGCGGGTGCTCGGCGCGGTAAGCGGCGAAATTCGCGTTCCACGCGCTTTCCAGTTCGGCGCCGCGCGCTTTCGCGTCCCAAGCCTGGTAGATTTCGCCAGGAATGTCGAACGGGATCGGGTCCCACACCAGGTGCTGGCGCACGGCCGCAATTTCCTTGTCGCCCAGCGGCGCGCCGTGGACTTTATCTCCGCCTTCCAGGTTCGGGGCGCCCTTGCCGATGATGGTCTTGCAGCAGATCAGGGTCGGACGGTCCGACACTTTTGCTGCCTCGATCGCGGCCGAGACTGCCGCCACGTTGTGGCCGTCGACTTTCGGGATCACGTTCCAGCCGTAGGCTTCAAAACGCTTCTGGGTGTCGTCGGTGAACCAGCCTTCAACGCGGCCGTCGATCGAAATGCCGTTGTCGTCGTACAGCCAGATCAGCTTGTTCAGGCACAGGGTGCCGGCCAGCGAGGCCACTTCGTGCGAGATGCCTTCCATCAGGCAGCCGTCGCCCAGGAATGCATAGGTGTAGTGGTCGACGACGTCAAAACCCGGACGGTTGAATTCATACGACAGCAGCCATTCGGCCAGCGCCATGCCGACCGAGTTGGCGATGCCCTGGCCCAGCGGGCCGGTGGTCGTTTCCACGCCCGGGGTGATGCCCACTTCCGGGTGACCCGGGGTCTTCGAGTGCAGCTGGCGGAAGTCCTTCAGGTCGTCCATCGAGACCTCGTAGCCGGCCAGGTGCAGGAGCGCGTAGTGCAGCATCGAGCCGTGGCCGTTCGAGAGCAGGAAGCGGTCGCGGTTCATCCAGCCTGGATTGGCCGGGTTGTGGCGGTAATGCTTGTCCCACAGGGCGACGGCGATTTCAGCCATGCCCATTGGCATGCCCGGGTGGCCTGAGTTGGCTTTCTGGACAGCGTCCATTGCCAGCGCGCGGATTGCGTTGGCCATCAGGGTGGTGGTTTGCATAGATGTCATGTTTGGCAAGTCTGAATTGGCAAGTCTGAATTGGAAGGCGGTGGCGGTACGGCAAGCCGTAACCCGGTATTCTACCAGAGCCCCGCTGCCTATTTAAAACGCGTTCAGACAAAAGCTCATGCGCCCACGCCGGCGGACGGGGGCACGGATCGACGAATGGCAACGGCGCAATTGGTCGCCGCGTGCAGGCGCTTTACAATGCAGCCTCTCTTATCATGCGCAGGAATTCCATGCCCCGTTTTTACTGTCCCCAGCCGCTCGCTGCCGGCGCCATCGTCGACCTGCCCGAAGGCGTGGCCCACCATTTGCACGTGGTGCGCATGCAGAGCGATGCTGCGGTAACGCTGTTCGACGGCCGCGGCGGGCAGTACGAGGCAACCCTGCTCTCGGTCGACCGCAAGCGCGCCACGGCCCGGGTCGACGCCTTCGACGCGCGCGAGGTCGAGGCGCCATACCGCATCACCCTGGCCCAGGCACTGCCTGAAGGCTCGAAAATGGACTGGATCATCGAAAAAGCTGTCGAACTCGGTGCCGCCGCGGTCCAGCCGCTGGCGGCACGGCGCAGTGTCGTGCGCCTCAGCGCCGAGCGTGCCGAAAAGCGCATGGACCACTGGCGCGGCGTGATCGTGGCGGCGTCCGAGCAAAGCGGACGCAACCGGCTGGCCGAGCTCGCGCCGCTGGCCGAGCTGCCGGCCTGGCTGGCCCAGCCTCCGGCCGGACCGGTCATCCTGCTCAGCCCGCGCGCCACCACCTCCCTCGCCGGCTGGGCCCGGGAGAGCGGGCCGCAGGCGGCCACGCTGCTGATCGGGCCGGAAGGCGGCTTCACGCCCGAAGAGGAAGCCGCGGCGCTCGCGGCCGGCGCCCTCTCCATGTCGATGGGGCCGCGCGTCCTGCGCACCGAAACGGCGGGCCTCGCCGCGCTATCGGTCCTGGCCGGGGCCTGGGGTGGCCTCTGAAGCGCCGCTGAAACGGACTTGCGAGGGCCGGCCGCAGTGTGGTCGGCCATTTTTTTTGTTCGGTGCCAATGAAAAATGCCGTTCAGCTTGCACTGAACGGCATGACTCCCAAGAGAGTGTTCCTGCATCCTGCCACCGTCCGCGAGGACGGTGGGCAGGTCAGCTATTAGAACTGATGGCGGTATTCCACGGTGAAGCGCATGTTGCGCTCGGTTGCCGTGGTACGGATTTCGCCGTAGTCGGCTTCAACCGTCTCGCCCGAACCGTCGTCATACGTTTCGATGCGTGCCAGGCCGGTCTGCGAGTTGAACGCGTTGAACACGTCCAGCTTCAGGCCCAGGCCCTTGATGAAGGCCGGGTTGTACGACAGGCTCAGGTCGAGGCGTTTCTCAGTCGGCAGGCGGCCGAGGCTGCCACGCGGGGCTGGACGGCCATTGCACCAGTAGTATTCTGCGCCGTAATGCGAGCCGCCGAATTCTGCGCCGAACGGATCGTTCAGACCTTCTTCCGAATCGACGTTGGTACCCAGGCAGGTCTTAGGACGACCCGACTGCATCAGGGCGTTGTAGCCCAACGACCATTCCGGATTGATCTGGTAGAAACCATACAGCTTCAACTGGTGCTTGCGGTCGTTCGGCAGCAGGCCGTACGAGTAAGCAGCAAATTCCGGATAGTCCCAAGCAGCCGAGGTGCCGACGTCGGTCTGACCGGTGTCCGAACGGGTCTGGCCTTCCATGTTGCCTGCATTGCGCGACAGCGTGTAGTTCAGCTTGGCGTACCAGCCGTTGCGGAACGGGTGCTCCAGGAACAGGTCCAGTGCCTCGTATTTGCGCTTGGCTTCAGGGAAGCCCAGTTCAGCAGGGCTGAAAGTCACGTACTGGCCTTTGCCGGTGACCAGCGGGTTACCTGCAGCGTCGTGGCCGTCGATCCAGATCGTTGCCTCTTCACCCGGGTTGAAGATGTAGCAGTTGATGAAGTCCTTCGACACGACAGGAATGCCGCGATCGCGTGCAGCGACAAACAGGCGACGGGTGTCGCAGCTGTCATCGATACCAGCGCCGAGCTTGCGGTAGGTGACCTTGGCACCGAAGTTCAGGTCCGGCGAGTAGGCACGCTCGAAGCCGAGGGTGATCTCATCCTGGTAGTTGGACTTCAGGTCCTTGACCACGACCGAGCGTGGGTTCTTGGCCTGGCCGTACTCCGAGTCAGGCGACAGCGGCGCGGTGATCGCGTTCAGGCCGGTTGGAACGCCGGTGACTGGATCGATGCCCGAGTAGGTGAAGTCCTGGCGGGTCAGGGTCGAACGCGATGCGGCGCGCGCTGCAACGCCGGTTGGCAGCTGCAGGAAGTAACGTCCAGCGCTACCGAACACTTTCAGCGAAGCGTCGCCGTTCACGTCCCACGAAGCAGCCAGGCGCGGAGCGATCTGGCGCTTCTTCTCGATGAACTTCTCGCCGTCGCCGTTCGAGTTCGAGTACTGGTCGTTACGCAGGCCCATCGTCAACAGCAGGTTCTTGTTGACCTGCCAACGGTCTTCGAGGTATTGCGCCGACTGGGTTGCTTCCGCGTCGGTGATACTGCTGAAGATCGTCTGCGTGACGTAGTAGCCGCGTGGACCGAAGCCGCCGAAGCCGCCTGGCGCGCCGAACTGGCCCGATGCCAGCGGCGTTTCGTTGAACTCGTCGCCTGCAGGGACTTTACCGTAAGTGAAGCTCGATCCGCCCGAACGAATGACACCGGCGTTCGTGACGTTCATTTCGTTGTGGTCGATACCTGCACGCAGCGTGTGGTCGCCGAGCTTGTACTCGACGTCCAGGCGCAGCGATTTCACGCCCGACTCACCCGGCTCCGTCAGGTTGCCCGGGTAGCGGTTCATATTCTTGTACAGGTTCTGAGCAGCCAGTTCAGGAACGCGGCGCGCCACGGTAGGAACACCAACCGATGGCGGCAGGCCTGGCACACCGAAGGTATTGTAGTCGACGCCGCGCTTGCCTTTGAGCTCGCCGTACATGGCGGTCAGGGTCAGGTCGTCGGTCAGGTTGCCCGTGTACTTCAGCGAGTGGATGTTTGCACCGTTGGCACCAGGGTTGCGGGTCTTCAGGTCACTCCACACGGTGTCGTTTGGCGTACCGTCCAGGTCTGCCAGCGCATACGGATTGGCCGCATTGAGCACATAGCCTACACGGCGCTGGCGTTCGCGGTTGTCCGAGCCGATCGAGGTCCACTCGAGACGGTGGTTGTCGGTCAGGTTCCAGTCAAACTTGGCGGTGTAGCGAATATCCTTGGCGTTACGCTTGTTCCAGCCATCGCGGCCGATCGTGGTGCTTTCGGTGCCGCTCACCAGATCCAGGTATTCGCGGTCAGTTGCAGTCGCGTCGGCCGCGACGAACATGAACAGCTTGTCCTTGATGATCGGGCCACCAACATAGAAACCAGCCTGATGGATGTTGGTATTGTTGTTGTCGCGGCGATAGTGCAGGGTGCCGTCGGTGCCTTCGTTATCAGCAAAGCCGGTATTCGGATAGTAGATGTTGGCGCGGTCCGAACGCAGTTCTTGCGGGTTAATGCTGTACATCGCGCCGGCTTCCCAGCGGTTGGTACCGCTCTTGGTCGTGACGTTCAGCACGCCGCCGATGGAACGGCCGAACTCGGCGCCGAAGCCGCCGGTGATCACGGACGACTGGGCAATCGCGCCGAATGGCAGTTCGATCGAGCCCAGCTGGGTCAGCGGGTTGGTGACAGGGAAACCGTTCACGTAGAACGAGTTTTCGGACGCGCCCGAACCGCCGAACGATGCGCCGCCGTAGGCAGCGTCAGCTTGCGTGGTGTTCGGTGCCAGCAGCGCGATCGAGGTCAGGTTGGTCTGTACTGGGAGGCGAGCCAGTTCACGCGCGGTGAACACGGCGCCGTTGTTGGTGTTCGTCACGTCGATGCGCGAACGGGTCCCGGTGACCTTGACGACCTGCGTGCCGGCGGCAGGCGCGGCAGCGGTGAAGGTGGCTTCCGAACCCTGACCGATCACGACATCGACTTCGGTCGAGCTGGCAACCTGGCCATTGCGGACCAGGTCGACACGGTAACGGCCGATTGGCATGGCGGTCGCCTGGTAGCGGCCCGATGCATCCACACCGAGGGTACGCTTCAGGCCCGTCTCGGTGTTCGTCATTACGACGGTGGCGCCGGCAGGTGCTTCAACGTTACCGTAGATGATACCGGTGGCGTTCGACTGTGCCATCGCTGGCGGGGCAACGGCAACACCGAGCGCCGTGGCGCTGAAGGCGATGAACAATGCACGTGCTAGTACAGTTTTTTTCAACATGTGATTTCCCAATTTATAGCGTCTCTTGTGGATCGGCTCGTTTTTTTTCCAGATTTCTACAAATCACTTGGCATTGTAAATACTCAATACTTCCTCAATCTTTCTGCTCAAGAGATTGATTGACCTCAAATTTCGGTTGAATGCGCCCAAACGTTATCTGATCGAAACATCAAACCATAGCAAAAGTACCAATGTCAACGATCAACTATTTTTAGCGTGCATAGAAACAACACTTTGCTAAAATCATATAATTGGCAACAAATGCTTCTCCCTGAACTGATGCGTTGCAGCACCGCAGCGCTCCAAGATCTTCCTCGTGCGCACCCTTGCGGTGCATGGCAAGAATTTTTCGATTGCCACCTGACCAAGGTGCGATGACTGCCCTTCTGATATTGCATCGCAATAAAGCTGAGCGTCAATACTGTATTCCAGCGGCCCCTGCCCGTGGATCGAAGTGCAGCCTGAAGCCAGTGCCGGGTTAAAATACGCGTTTGCCAGCCGCTCCCTATGCGGCACAGTGCTACCGCCCCATCCGGACTTTTCCATGCTGCGAATTAACGAACTCAAACTCCCCCTCGACCATCCCGACCACGCTCTGCGCGACGCCGTCCTCCAGCGCCTCGGCATCGCGGTCGGCGACCTGATCGATTTCACCGTCTTCAAGCGCAGCTATGACGCGCGCAAGCGCGCTGCTATCGTGCTGATCTACGCGGTCGACGTCGAGGTGAAGAACGAGGCGGCGGTGCTGGGGCGCCTCAAGGGCGACCAGCACGTCCTGCGCTCCCCTGATACCGGCTACAAATTCGTCGACGCCGCGCGCCCGCCAGCCGGCACGCCGCGTCCGGTCGTGGTCGGTACCGGTCCCTGCGGCCTGTTCGTCGCGCTGATCCTGGCGCAGATGGGCCTGAACCCGCTGGTGCTCGAGCGCGGCAAGGTGGTGCGCGAGCGCACCGTCGACACCTTCGGCTTCTGGCGCAAGCGCAAGCTCGACACCGAGTCGAACGTGCAGTTCGGCGAAGGCGGCGCCGGCACCTTCTCGGACGGCAAGCTGTACAGCCAGGTCAAGGACCCGAAGCACTACGGACGCAAGGTGCTGACCGAGTTCGTGAAGTCCGGCGCGCCGGAAGAGATCATGTACGTCAGCAAACCGCACATCGGCACCTTCCGCCTGGTGAAAATGGTCGAGCAGATGCGCGCCGAGATCCTGTCCCTGGGCGGCGAATTCCGTTTCGGGACGCGCGTCGACGATGTCATCATCAGCGAAACCAACGGCGTGCGGCAGGTACGCGGCATTGTGCTCGCCAATGGCGAGCACATTCCGACCCACCACCTGGTGATGGCGGTCGGCCACAGCGCGCGCGACACCTTCGAGATGCTGTACGAGCGCGGCGTCTACGTGGAAGCAAAGCCCTTCTCGATCGGCTTCCGGGTCGAGCATCCGCAGTCGCTGATCGACGTCTGCCGCTTCGGCCCGAACGCCGGCAACAAGATCCTGGGGGCTGCCGATTATAAAATCGTGCACCACGCCTCGAACGGGCGCTCGGTCTACAGCTTCTGCATGTGCCCGGGCGGCACGGTGGTCGCCGCCTCGTCCGAAGAAGGCCGCGTCGTCACCAACGGCATGAGCCAGTATTCGCGCAACGAACGCAACGCCAACAGCGCCATCGTTGTCGGCATCACGCCCGAGGATTTCCCGGGACATCCGCTGGCGGGCATCGCCTTCCAGCGCGAACTCGAGTCGCGCGCCTTCGTCCTGGGCGGCAGCACCTATGACGCGCCGGGCCAGCTGATGGGCGATTTTGTCCGCGGCGTGGCCTCGACCGAATTCGGCTCCGTCATCCCTTCTTTCAAGCCGGCGGTGCACCTGACCGACCTCGCCCCTTCCCTGCCTGAATATGCGATCGTCGCGATGCGCGAAGCGTTTGTCGCGTTCGACAAGCAGATCAAGGGCTATTACAAGGAAGACGCGGTGCTGACCGGCGTCGAGACGCGCACCTCGTCGCCGATCCGCATCAAGCGCCGCGACGACGACCTGCAAAGCCTGAACACGCGCGGCCTGTTCCCGGCCGGCGAAGGCGCGGGCTACGCCGGCGGCATCATGTCGGCGGCGATCGACGGCATCCGCGTGGCCGAAGCCGTGGCGCTGGCCATGGGCGTGCCGGTCCCGAGCCTGCAAGCCTGATGCAGGCGCCCGCGGGCAGGCTCGCGCCCCTTCTCGCCATCGTCGGTTCGCTGATCTCGGTGAATGTGGGCGCGGCCTATGCCAAGGGTATGTTTGCGCTGGTGGGCAGCGCCGGCATCACAGCCACGCGCGTGGGACTGGCGAGCATCCTGCTGCTGGCCTTCTGGCGTCCCTGGCGTGCGCCGCTCGGGCGCAAGGATGCGATCAACGTCGCGATCTACGGCATCATGCTCGGCATGATGAACCTGCTGATCTATGCGGCGTTCGCACGCATTCCGATCGGGGTGGCGATCGCCATCGAAGTCATCGGCCCGCTGGCGGTCGTGGTGTTCTCGTCGCGTCACGCACGCGACTTCGCCTGGGTGGCCTGCGCCGGCTTAGGCCTGTGGCTGCTGGCGCCCACAAGCCCCGGGGCCGCCGCCCTCGACCCGGTCGGCGTGGCCGCGGCGCTGGTCGCCGGCTTCTGCTGGGCCATGTACATCGTCTTCGGCAAGCGCGTCTCGACGCTCAAGGGCGGGCATGTGGTGGCCTGGGGGATGTTCGCCGCCGCCCTGTGCACGGTGCCGGTCGGGATCGCGCAGGCCGGCAGCGCGCTGTTCGCGCCCCAGGTGCTGATCGGCGGCCTGGTGGTGGCCCTGCTCTCCTCGATCCTGCCCTATTCGCTGGAGATGATGGCCCTGTCGCGCCTGCCGCGCCGCGTGTTCGGCATCCTGGTCAGCGCCGGCCCGGCCGTGGGCGCGCTGGCGGGCTTCCTGGTGCTGGGCGAAGTGTTGACGACGACGCAGTGGCTGGCGATCGGGATGATCGTTGTCGCCACCGCAGGCAGCGCGGCGACCGCGGGCCGTGCTTGAGCCTCTATAGCCAGCCCGACTTCCTGAATCGGTAGTAAAGATAACTGCAAACGCCGATCATGATGCCGACCGCCGTCGGATAGCCATACTTCCACTTCAGCTCCGGCATGAATTCGAAATTCATGCCCCAGATTCCCGCAAAGGCCGTAAACACGGCAAAGATCGCGGCATACGCGGCGAGCTTCTTGTTGACGTCGTTTTCTTCGATCGTGACC
This sequence comes from Massilia sp. FBCC-B171, assembly GCF_059134155.1. Lineage (NCBI taxonomy): Bacteria > Pseudomonadati > Pseudomonadota > Betaproteobacteria > Burkholderiales > Oxalobacteraceae > Massilia > Massilia sp. FBCC-B171. The sequence goes on from NZ_CP101443.1 coordinate 4,182,602, forward strand.
ATCGACAGCGTGACCTGGATCGCGGTGGCGATGGTGTCGCGGATAGCGTCGAGGCGCCCCGAAATGCGCTGCAGGTGGTCATGGACGTCGCGGAAGTAATTCTGGGTATCGCAGGCCAGTGTCGGCACCCGCCCGCCATCGAGACGGCCGATCGCATCCATCAGGGGAATGACCGCATGACGCAGCACCAGTGTCTTGCGCTTGAGGTCATACAGACGCTCGATGTTGTCACGCTGGGCGCCCTGCCCGACGAAGATGCGGTCTTCGATCGCCTCCAGGTCCGACTCGAGCATGTCGACTACCGGAAAATAGCGGTCGACGACGGCGTCCATCAGCGCATACAGCACGAAGCCGGACCCCATCTTCAAAAGATGCGGCTCGCGCTCGGCGCGGGCGCGCACGCCGAGAAAACCCAGGGCCGAATCGCGCCGCACCGACAGCACGTAATTCGGGCCGGCGAAGACCGCGACTTCGCCCGACGTCAGTTCGTCGCCGTTCAGGTTCACGGTATGGACGACGGCAAACAGCGAGTCGCCGTACTCCTCCAGTTTCGGGCGCTGGTGGCCGCGCAGGGCATCTTCCACCGCCAGCTCGTGCAGGCCGAATTCCTCCTGCATCTTGAGCAGTTCGTCGGGCATGGGATCGCGCAGGGCGACCCAGACGAAGCAGCTCGGTTCTTTCAGGTACTCGCTGATATCCTCAACGGGGATATCGGACAGTTTTTTGCCTTCCTGGTAGGCGACGCAGTTGATCAGCATGAGGTGCAATGGATGGGAAAACGATGCGAGAGCTTACACCATCGCGCCCGTCCATTGCGCCGCGCCCTTATTCCTCGCGCGCGCCGTCGATGCCGAGCTCCACGATCTTGCGCGTGATCGTATTGCGCCCGATCCCCAGGCGCATGGCCGCATCGTTCTTGCGCCCGTGCGTGTGCTTGAGCGCCGTCTTGATCAGGGCCGACTCGAACTGCTTGCCGAGCGTGTCCATCACTTCGAACTGGCCGGCGCTGAGCATGCTGGCCGCCTGCAGCTCCAGGAGGCCAATCCAGCCGTCCGGCGTGGGCGGCATCGACAAGGGCTGCGCTGTTCCCCCTTCGGCCAGCGGCGGCGCGGCGTACGTCACGCCCACCGGCGGCGCCTGGGTCAGGTCGCGCGGCAAATCCTTGACCTCGACCGTCTGGCCGGGCGCCATCACGGTGATCCAGTTGCACAGGTTTTCCAGCTGACGCACGTTACCGGGCAGTTCCAAGCTTGAGAGGAAACGCATCGCGCTTTCGCTCATGCGCTTCGGTTCGACGCCCAGTTGGTGTGCGCTCTGCACCAAAAAGTGGCGTGCCAGCAGCGGGATGTCCTCAACGCGTTCGCGCAGGCTCGGCAAGCGCAGGCGGATCACGTTCAGGCGGTGATACAAATCTTCGCGAAACAGGCCGTCGCGCACGCGCTGTTCCAGGTTCTGGTGGGTCGCCGCGATCACGCGCACATTCGCTTTCACCGGCTGGTGGCCGCCGACGCGGTAGAAGTGGCCATCCGACAGCACCCTGAGCAAACGCGTCTGCAGGTCGAAAGGCATGTCGCCGATTTCATCCAGGAAGAGCGTGCCGTCCTCGGCCTGCTCGAAGCGGCCGCGCCGCATCGCCTGCGCGCCGGTGAACGCGCCGCGCTCGTGCCCGAACAGTTCGGATTCGAGCAGGTCCTTCGGGATCGCGGCCGTGTTCAAGGCGATGAACGGCTGCTGCGCGCGCGGGCTGTGCTTGTGCAGCGCCCGTGCAACCAGCTCCTTGCCGGTGCCCGACTCGCCCGTGATCAGCACCGTCACGTTCGACTGCGAGAGGCGCCCGATGGCGCGGAAGACTTCCTGCATCGCCGGCGCCAGGCCCAGGATTTCGGGCGTCTCGGCAGGTGCGGCTTCGACGCTCGCTTCGCGCAGGCTCTCCTCCAGTGCACGCCGGATCAGCGAGACGGCCTTGTCGATGTCGAAGGGCTTGGCCAGGTAGTCGAAAGCGCCGCCCTGGAACGAGGCGACGGCCGAGTCGAGGTCGGAAAAGGCGGTGATGATGATAACCGGCAGGCCCGGGTGGCGCGCCTTGACGGCCTGCAGCAGGTCGATGCCGGATTCGCCCGGCATGCGGATGTCCGATACCAGCACCTGCGGCGCATCATTCTCGAACGCGGCTAAAGCATCGCGCGCGTTGGCGAAGCTGCGCGTCTCGAGATTCTCGCGCGCCAGGGCTTTTTCGAGCACCCAGCGGATCGATGCGTCGTCGTCGACAATCCAGATTGGTTTCATGTAGGTCGTGCTTTCCGCAGTAGATTCGTCGTGGACACGGCCCAATCGCAGCTGCCCGCTCCTTATGGGAGCGGCAGCAGGATCCGGAAATCCGTCAGTCCAGGCCGGCTTTCGCACTCGATCATCCCCAGGTGCTGCTGCACGAAGGTTTGCGCCAGCGTCAGCCCCAGGCCGCTGCCGCCATCCCTGCCCGACACCAGCGGGTAGAAGATACGGTCGCGGATCTCGGGTGCGATGCCCGGTCCATTGTCGATGATATGCAAGTCTAATGCCAGGCCGTAGCGGACCTTCGCCAGCGTGACCTGGCGCGCCACCCGCGTGCGCAAAACGATCTCCGCGTCCCCGGCCGCAATCCGGCTTGCTACCGCCTGCGCGGCGTTGTGGACGATGTTCAGGACGGCCTGGATCAGCTGTTCCTTGTCGCCCCTGAACTCGGGGATCGAGGCGTCGTAGTCGCGCCGGATCGACAGGCCGTTCGGGAATTCGGCCAGCACCAGCGAACGCACGCGCTCGCAGACTTCGTGGATGTTGACGTCGCCGACGATGTGGGGTTTGCGGTGCGGCGCCAGCAGCCGGTCGACCAGGGTTTGCAGGCGGTCGGCTTCCTTGATGATGACCTGCGTGTATTCCTTGAGCTCGCCCAGATGCAAAGGCGGCAGCTCGAGCTCCAGCAATTGCGCGGCGCCGCGGATGCCGCCCAGCGGGTTCTTGATCTCGTGCGCGAGGTTGCGAATGAGTTCCTTGTTGGCCTGGCTCTGGTCGAGGAAGCGTTCCTCGCGGTCGAGCTTCAACTGCTGCACGTTTTCGCGCAGCTCGATCAGCACTTCGCCGTTCTCCAGGCTGCTGGCGATCGAATGCACGTGCAGGGTTTCGCGGCCCTGGCGCTCGAGCGCGAGGTCCTGGCGCAGGTCGGCATACTGGTGGGTGCGGGTCTGCTCGCACAGGGCGGCCAGTTCGTCGCCATTCGAGAACAAAGCCGACAGGGTCTGGCGCGACAGGGATTTGAGCGAGGCGTCGAGCATGTTCTCGGCCGCCGGATTGGCATAGCGCACGCGGTCGTGCGGGTCGACCAGCAGCACGCTCGACGCAAGCAGCTCCAGGCCGGCAAAGCGGCCCGGCTGGGCTGCGCGCTCGAATTCGGTCATGGGACTCATTTGATGTTGGCGATCTCGCGCCGCAGCGCTTCGATGTTGCGTTCGGTGCGGCTGATGTCGTCGCGCATGCTGGCTACGCGCTCCTGGTATTTGGCGTAATTGCGCTCATTGCCCTGGCGGTCAGGCTCGCCGTTCTTGAAGACTTCGCGCAGGCTGGCCAGCTTCGCCTCTTCGGCGCGCAGCTCGTCGTTGAGGATGCCGCGCCGGTCGTCGTCGCGGGCGCGCTGCTGCGAGGTGTCGACGCGCGGGAAGTTCGACGGACTCGGGCTGGGCGCGGCAGCCGGCGCCGCACTGCCGGTGCGCGCCGCGGCCGGGGCCGGGCCACGCCGTTCGACCGGCGCCGGGATATAGCCCGGCAGGTCGAGCGCCTTGCAGCCCTTCTTGCCGGTATCGGTGAACTCGACGCGGCCTTGCGCATCGACGCATTTGTAGACCGTGGTTTGTGCCTCGGCCGCGCCGCTGAAGATTACGCCGGCAGCGAGGGCAAGCCGGGTCACACTGGTTGTCATACGCATCAGTAGAAGCTGCACTGAGAAGTGTGCGAGGTGGAGTTGAGCCGAATATACCGCATCCATAAAAAAACGCGGGGAAAGCCATCGGCCCTCCCCGCGTTTGTTACCTGCGCTTACAGCTTATGATGCCGTAGCGCAACAGTACAGATTACGACGAGTAGTACATGTCGAACTCGACCGGGTGCGGGGTCATGCGCATGCGCTGCACTTCGCCCATCTTCAGTTCGAGGTAAGCGTCGATCATGCTGTCGCTGAAGACGCCGCCGCGGGTCAGGAACTCGCGGTCCTTGTCCAGCGCTTCGAGGGCTTCTTCGAGCGATGCGCAGACCGTCGGGATCAGCTTGTCTTCTTCCGGCGGCAGGTGGTACAGGTCCTTCGAGGCGGCTTCGCCCGGATGGATCTTGTTCTGGATGCCGTCCAGGCCCGCCATCAAGAGCGCGGCGAAGCACAGGTAGACGTTGGCCAGCGGGTCCGGGAAGCGCACTTCGATGCGGCGGCCCTTCGGGTTCGGGACGTGCGGGATGCGGATCGAAGCCGAACGGTTACGGGCCGAGTAAGCCAGTTTCACCGGCGCTTCGTAGCCAGGCACGAGGCGCTTGTACGAGTTGGTGCCCGGGTTGGTGATCGCGTTCAGCGCCTTGGCGTGCTTGATGATGCCGCCGATGTAGAACAGCGCCGTTTCCGACAGGCCGGCATAGCCGTCGCCCGCGAACAGGTTCTTGCCGTCTTTCCAGATCGACTGGTGCACGTGCATGCCCGAGCCGTTGTCGCCGTTGATCGGCTTCGGCATGAAGGTTGCGGTCTTGCCGTAGCTGTGGGCGACGTTCCAGACCACGTATTTCAGGTTCTGGGTCCAGTCGGCGCGTTCGACCAGGGTCGAGAAGCGGGTGCCGATTTCGTTCTGGCCGGCGCCGGCCACTTCGTGGTGGTGCACTTCGACCGGGATGCCGAGCGATTCGAGGATCAGGCACATTTCCGAGCGCATGTCCTGGAAGCTGTCGACCGGAGGGACCGGGAAATAGCCGCCCTTGACCGTTGGACGATGGCCGCTGTTGCCGCCCTCGGTCGTCGCATCGGTCGACCACGAGGCTTCGTCGGAATCGATCTTCACGAAGCAGCCCGACATGTCGATTTTCCAGCGGATCGAATCGAAGATGAAGAATTCAGGTTCCGGACCGAAGAAGGCGGTGTCGCCCAGGCCGGTGGACTTCAGGTAGGCTTCGGCGCGCTTGGCGATCGAGCGTGGATCGCGGTCATAGCCCTTGCCGTCCGACGGTTCGATCACGTCGCACTGCATGAACATGGTCGTCTCTTCCATGAACGGGTCGATGTTCGCGGTCGATGGGTCCGGCATCAGGATCATGTCCGATGCTTCGATGCCCTTCCAGCCGGCGATCGACGAGCCGTCGAAGGCGTGGCCCGACTCGAATTTGTCGAGGTCGAAATGCGACACGGGGACAGTGACGTGCTGCTCTTTACCGCGGGTATCCGCAAAGCGGAAATCCACGAACTTCACTTCGTTGTCCTTCACCATCTGCATCACATCTGCCGCTGTCTTTGCCATGCGTTTCTCCTAAATAAAATGGGGTGCCGATTCAGGCGAGATCGTTTCCGACCCGTCAACCTGCCTGCGACATGCTTGCAGGAATATATGCAGGAACCATGCCAGCGTTTCCGGCATGAGCAAATGCGCTATCGTTCTTTGGAAAGCCGTGAGTTTAACCATAAAATCTTCTTCGATATGCAAATATTCAATGGTGCAGCCCCGCTCGCCATTTGCACCATTTTGGTGCAAATCACGATAAGCGCACCATTTTGAGGCAGCGCGCACCGTTTCGGCAAGCGTGCGCCAGCGCGGTGCGAACCAGACAAGGACCTTGATATGAAAACGACCAAAGACATTCTCGACGCCGCACGCGCGCGCACCGCGGGCCAGCCCTATGCGGGCGCCGTCACCCCGGACGAGGCCTTCATGCTGCTGCAGGCCGCGCCCAACGTAAAACTGGTCGACGTGCGCACCAACGCCGAGCGCGATTGGGTCGGCCGCGTGGCGGTGCCGCAAGGCCAGCACCTGGCCATCGAATGGGCAACGTACCCGGGCGGCCAGCCGAATCCCCAATTCGGCGCGCAACTGGAAGGCATCGCCGGCAAGGACGAGATCCTGCTCTTCCTGTGCCGCTCCGGCGTGCGCTCGCGCCACAGCGCGCGCGTGGCGACCGAACTGGGGTATGCGAATGCGTTCGATATCCTGGAAGGCTTCGAGGGCGACAAGGATGGCGAGGGGCACCGCAAGACGGTCGGTGGATGGTGCAAGGCGGGATTGCCCTGGGTTGGGGCGTGAACCGGCAAACGATGCTTTAAACCCGTAGGGTGGGCGGCTATGCCGCCCACGCGTTCAACGCACGGTTGAATAGTCGCGGCTGATCCTGGGCTGGTTGAACGCGTGGGCGGCGTCGAGGCAGCGTGCATTCATCCTTTCAGGTCTAGCCGCCCACCCTACGTCCTACGTCGCCCCGGTTAGTTAGCGGGCAGCACCATCACCTGCAGCCCCGACGCCGCATCCGGCGCGCGGTACACGCGCTGGGTCGCCTTCTTGAAATCCTCAGGTTTGGCTTTCGGGATCGACGTAAACGTCTGCGGATTCAGGTCGACCAGCGGGAACCACGAACTCTGCACCTGCACCATGATGCGGTGGCCGCGGCGGAAGGTGTGGTTGACCTGGCCGATGCCGAAGCTGAGCGCCTCGACCTTGCCAGGCACGAAGGGCTCGGGCTTCTCGTAGCTGTTGCGGAATTTGCCGCGCAGCGGATTGCCGCGCACCAGCTGCTGGTAGCCGCCCATTTCCACTTTGGGCGCCGCAACGTCGCCGCCCTTGTGTTCAACGGGCGTTTCCGGGTAGGCCGCCGGATACACGTCGATCAGTTTCACCACCCAGTCCGCGTCCGTCCCGGTGGTCGAGACGAACAGCTTCGGCGTCACCGGGCCGGCGATCGTCACGTCTTCTTCCAGCACCTCGCTCTGGTAGACCAGCACGTCGGGACGGGTCGCGGCGAAACGCTGGTCCGAAACCATGTATTCCTTCGGCACGCCGGTGGCCGCATAGGCGATGAAGGGCACCGGCTTCTTCGGGTCGGCGACGTATTCGTCGTAGGCGGCGCCTGATGCCGCCGGCTGCTTCCATTCGAGCTTGCCGTCGGCGCCGAAATACAGCGTGCGCGGTTTCGCCTGTGCCGGCGGCCAGGCCGCGTAGCGGCGCCAGACATTGCTGCCGGTTTCAAAGGCCGTGACTTCGGCGATCGCGCGTTCGGGTTTCGCGCCCTTCAGGTGCTGCTCGAAGAAGGGAAACTGCAGCTCCTTGCGGAAGTGTTCCGAGGTCTTGCTGTCGAAGCTGACGTGGCCGAGGCGTGCGCCCTCGCCGCGCGCCCAGCCGCCGTGCACCCAGGGACCGATTACCAGGCTGTTGACGATGCCCGGGTTCTGCTTTTCGATCGCGCTGTAGGTCGTGAACGGCCCCTGCAAATCTTCCGCATCGAACCAGCCGCCCACGGTCAGCACGGCCGCCTTGATGTTCTTCAGGTGCGGAGCAATGGCGCGCGACTGCCAGAAGGCGTCGTAGGTGTCGTGTTCGATGTTCGGCATGAAGAGCGCGCGCTGCTGCTCGCTCATGCTGGCGGCGATGTTCGACAAGGTGAGGCGCTTGAGAAAGAAGTCGTAGCCGCTGGTGGTGCCGTAATCGAAGTCGGCCCAGGTCTTGGGCAGCGGCGTCGGGTTCGGCGCGTCGGTGAAGGCGGCGTAGAAATCGAAGTTCGCGGCCAGCATGAAGGCGCCGCCATGATAGGAGTCGTCGCCCATGTAGAGGTCGGTCACCGGCGCCTGCGGCGAGGCGGCCTTGATGGCCGGGTGCGAATCGATGATGCTGGCCGCCGTATAGAAGCCCGGATAGCTGATGCCGTGGATGCCGACTTTGCCGTTATGGTGAGGGACGTTTTTGAGCAGCCAGTCCACGGTGTCGTGCATGTCCTGGCTTTCGATGCCTTCGCCCGCCGCCCGTTTGGCCTGGGCATGCGGCGTCATCTCCTGCCACTTCCCTTCCGACATATAGCGCCCGCGCACGTCCTGGCTCACGAAGATATAGCCGGCGTCCTCGAACTCGCGCGACGGGCCGATCCGCTCGGGGAACCAGTCGACGCCATAGCGCAATTCTCCCTGCGCCTGGACGCCGGCGCTGTAGGGCGTGCGCGACATCAGGAAGGGGTAGCTGCGGCTGCTGTCCTTCGGCACGTACACGGTCGTAAACAGCCGGGCGCCGTCGCGCATCGGGATGCGGTATTCGTACTTGGTATAGGTTTCGCGCAGGTTGCGCTTGGCAACCGGTGCCTGCGCCGCGCCGTCGTAGCCGGCAGCCTGCGCAGGCGCGGGACCAAAGGCGAGCGCCATGCACAGCGCAAGGAGGGGAAGCGGACGACGGATCATGGTTTCCTTCAGCAACGAATACACGGGGGCCGCCAGTGTAATCGTATTTGAACGGAAATTGTTATTCGGGCAAGCCGTCGTCGGCCGTGGCCGTCGCCTTCAGGCGCTGGCGCACGATGTTGATGTGCCCGCGCAGGCCGTACAGGCCGTCGGCATAGGCCAGCGGGATCGAAATGTGGTTCACTTGCTCCTCGATCTCGTCCAGCCGGTGCAGCAGCTCGGCGCGCACGGTCTCGCGCTGCGCCTCTTCCACCCGCTCCCAGGCTTGTTCCACCGCGCGCAGTTCGCCATACCAGCGGTAGACGCGCGAACGCACGCGCCACACGTAGAGTGGCGGCACGATTTTAGAGAGCGGAATCACCAGCGCGGCCAGCGCCACCACCACGACCCAGAGCCGCTCGAACAGGTTGGCTACCCAGAACCGCATGTAGCGCTGCAGGAAGGGCGGACCGTCGCGGTAGTATTTCGCCGCTTCCTCGGCCACCGGGATCTCGGTGAATTTCGGCGACGGGAACTGGCCCTGCTGCTGGAACCACCCTGCCCCGCCGTGGATGTCGGTCGCCGCTTTCACGAACAGGTCGATCAGCGCCGGATGCAAGTCCTCGCGCGCCACCAGGGTGGCCGTCGGTGCGATCAAGTGGTAGTCCTGCGCCGGGATGTCGCGCCCGAGATCGACGATCCCGCGCGGCAGCGTCACGTGCGTGAGGAAAGGCAGGCGCCGCGTATATGCGTCGGCCTGCGAGAAATTGAAGAGGCGGATGCCCGGGGTCTGCAGCAGCATCTGGATCAGCGGCGCTTCCGGCGCCGAGCTGAAGACGAGACCGTCGATGCGCCCTTCCAGCAGTTCGACGGTGGCCGACGTGTTCTCGAGCGCGCTGATGGTCAGCTCCTGCGGCTCGACGCCGTTCACCGCCAGCACTTGCCGGAACAGGTTCGGCACGCCCGTGCCTTCCGGCCCCAGGTTGATGCGCAGGCCGCGCAATCCGGTCAGGTTGTTCGTTTTGACGCTATCGCGTAAAAACAGCCAGACCGGTTCGGTGAACAGGCTGCCCAGCGAGACGAGACCGAGCTTGCCCGCCTCCTCCTCGCTGGTCGAACCACTCTGCACGAAAGCGATGTCGGCCTGCCCGCTGCGCAGGCGTTCCAGATTCTGCAGGGAGCCCAGGGTCGGCTGGAGGGCGACGCTGATCTCGTCCTTCTTCAGTGCAGCTGCGTATTGCGCACCGAAGGCCTGGTAGGCGCTGTTGTCCTGGCCGGTCGCCAGGCGCACGCTGCGCGGCGGCGCCGGGTCGACCAGCAGGTAGGCGGCGATAAAGGCCGCGGTGACGAGGATGATGGTCGGCCCCGAGGCGACCAGCAGGTCGCGCAGCGAGACGAAAGAAAAATTGCGGATGCTGGAAACGGCGCGCCGGCTGGCCTGGCGCGCCTTGTCACCCGCACTCAACGTACGCACTGGCGCGTTGCGCCCACGCTGCCTTGCGGCGGTTCGATCATCGGCATCAGGCTTGGCGCCAGCGTGACGAGAAGCTGCGAGGGCAGCGCGCTGGTGAAGTCGTAATTTTCCGATTGCGGACCATGCACATAGGCCGTCATCGAACCGTAGAAGCGCTCGCCGATGTTGAACACGAAGGTCGCCGAGCGGTTCACATAGCGCGACTCGATCAGGCGCCCGCCGCGTGCATAGACGTCGAAGCGCTGGTCGCCGGTACCGGTCTTGCCGCCCACCGCAATGACGTTGCCGTCGGCCGTGGCAAAAGCGGTCTTGACGCGCTTGGCGGTGCCGTCCGAGACCACGCCGCGAATCGCATCGGCCACCGCGCGCGCCACTTCCGGCGCCAGCACGACTTCATGCTCGACCTTCTTCGCACGCTTGACCAGGGTTTCGTAAGGCGTGCCCTTGGCGAAGTGCAGCGAATCGATGCGCTCGACGGGTTTGCGTACGCCGCCGTTGATGATGATGCCCATCAGTTCGGCCAGCGCGGCCGGCCGGTCGGCCGAGGCGCCGAGCGTGGTCGCGTAGGACGGCACCAGCGAATCGAAGGGATAACCCATCTTCTTCCACTGGGCGTGGATCTTGAGGAAGGATTCGACTTCCAGCAGGCCCGCGATGCGCTTGTCCTGGGCGTTCTTGCGGTTGGTCTTGAAGAGCCAGGAATAGACTTCCTGGCGCTCCTTGACGCTCGCTTTTACCGCTTCGCTCCAGCCCGGTTTCGGATGGGTGCGCAGGTAGCCGACCAGCCAGAGTTCCAGCGGATGGACCGAGGCGACATAGCCGCGGTCGGCCAGCGACATGGTGGCCGGGGCATACTGCGCGTACATCTTCTCGATGCGTTCCGGGTCGACCTCGTTGGGCAGCGCGGCGTCGATGAAGGCGCCGAATTCCTGCAGCGTTGCGTTGGGAGCGATCGTGCGGTGCACGGCGGCCAGTTTCGAAGCGGCCGGACGCACGCCCGCCAGCAGCAGGGCCTGGGCTTCGGCCCCGGTCTTGCCCTTGTACTTGTTCCAGAATTTCGCGAGGAAGGTCTTGCCTTCGGCGTCGGCGAAGCGGGCCAGGTATTCGGCGCGGCGCGGATCGTCGGCGTCGGCCAGCAAGGCGGCCGAGGAACCCGGCAGCTGGAACATGTAGTAGCGCGCGACGTCGCGCATCATGCGCACGAAGACCAGGTTGGTCGACTGCTGCAGCGCTTCCTGCACCGTCATGATCTTCGCATTGTCGAGTTTACTGAAGTTGCCGAAGTAGTGCAGGCCGCCGCCGGTGAAGAAGCCTTCGCCCGGATTGGCCGAATACTTGCGCGCCATCGCGGCGGCCAGCATGGGGGTCAGGCCGCGGTCGGCATTGGCCGGCAGCGCCTGGAAGTATTCCACGCCCCACTGGCTCATGCGGTCCTTCGGATCGATGCGCGCTTCGCGCAGCGACTTCGGATCCATTTCGCCGTAGCGCTTGTGCAGCTGGTCGACGATGTCGAGATAGGTGACGAGGGTGCGCAGCTTGGCCGTCGAGCCCAGGTCGAGCTTGGCCTGTTCGTTGATGTCGAGCGGCTGGTCGTAGTTATCGGTCTGCACGCGCAGGTAGTTGACGTTCTCGCCGCGTTCCATCAGCGTGAAGCTGTAGACCACTTGCGAGGGGTCGCCGTTGCCGAGCAGGCCCTTGCCGGTCAGGCCCGCTTCCGCCGCCGCTTCCGGCGTGGTGAGGCGGCGCAGCGCCGCGGTCACGGCTTGCTGGGCTTCGGCGTCGAGTGTCGAGACGACCGACATGTCGAGGCGGTCGAGGTTGTACAGGCGCGGTTCGCCCAGCAGGTAGCCGAGGTGGTTGCGCACCGCGTTCGAGGCCTTGCGCGAAACGAAGGCGTTCGCGGCCGGCGCTTCGACGCCGGAGCCGAGCGCCGGTTTCAGTTTGACGGCGAGCGCGGCGTCGCGCAGCTGCGGCGTGATCACGCCGGCTTGCGCCAGCACGCGCAGGTGGCTGTTGGTGAGCGTCTCGAGGTCGGCTTCGCCGGCGCCCAGATAATAGGCCGGGCGGCGCTGCGCGATCATCAGCGACAGCGCTTCCTTGTAGACCAGCACCGATTCCGGCGTGTCCATGCGGCCCTTGAGGGTCTGGCTCACCGTGTTGAAATCGCGGCCGTACCAGACCCACATGCCGTCGCCCAGGCCATTCACTTCGCCGTAGCCTGATTTTGCCGACAGCGGCACGGTGTTCAGGTAGTCGAGCACGATCTGGCGGCGCGAACCGGTCGTGTCTTCGCCGTCGCGGTAGGCGCGCAGCGTGGCCGAGGCCATCTGGATCAGTTTGTCTTCCAGCGAGGCGGTGCGCCCTTCCGGCGAGTGGCGGTATTTTTCGATCTGCGTGGCCAGGGTCGAGCCGCCGGCGACGCGCCCGCCGCTGCTGATGCCGATGGCACTGAGCGACTTGTCGAACACGGCTTTCGAGAAGCGGTCCCATTCGACGGCCGGATTGCGTTTCGGGTAGGCCGGGTCGAGCAGCTCGCGGTTCTCGATGAAGAGCAGGCTCTGCACCAGCAATTGCGGCGTGTCGTCGAAGCGCTCGTAGAAGCGCTCCGGGAAGCGCGAGGCGAACAGCGGCTGGCTGCGGCAGTCGAGGATCTCGAGGCCGGTGCGGGTCTTTTCGCTGTAGGTGGCGAACAGGCCGCGGTCGGCCAGTTCGAGCATCTTGGGCGACATGCGTGCCTGGGAATCGATCAGGTAGTCGCGCGTCTGCAGCTTGGTGAGGAAGGCCGGCAGGTGCGAATAGCCGAGGCGCGCGTCGTACGGGCTTTCGGCCGGGAAGCGGATCGCATCGCTCGTGCCCTTTTCCATGCGGTAGTGCACGTCCTTCATCATGCCGGCGAAGATTTTCGCCTGCAGCGTCGAGGTACGCGTTTCGTAGACCGCATAGACGGAGCCAGCGGCGACGACCACCAGCAGCAGGCCGAACAGGATGAGCTTGCCGCGGCCCTTGCCTTTCGGCGGCTCGCCTTCGTGCTCGGGTTCGGCCGTGCTGCCGGCGGCGTCCTCGGGCAGCTGGTCCGGCGAGGTCGCGGCTTCCGTCACCAGCGACAGGTGAGGAAGCGGCGCTTCCGCTGCCGCATCGATGGCGGGCGCGGCATTGCCGTCGGCTTGTCCGCGCAAGGCGCGAAATACGTTACGGGGCCGTTTGAAACGGCGGGTGCTTTCCATGATGGCTCAACCGGTTTGAATCGTAATTCCTGCAATCCCTGTCAACCTGCTCGCCATCCCTGCTGCCGGTCTGTTCGAGTAATTGAGGTGGTCTTTTGTTAACTGTGTGATGCTTATGTCAGCGCCCGATTTTGACTCGTTTTTTTCAGCGCTCCCAAGCCATCATTCCACCACATCAACAGGTTTTGCATGAAGTCCTGTTCAAGAAATTTGACCTGCCCGGATCTTTTTCGCAAAAAAACAACGGCAGAGTTAGCTCTATGGCATTGATGCCTACAAGCATTGGTATTGCCTCCCTACACAGCACCATTTTTTGGTACGGACGGCCTTTTTTTCAGGCGGCGTCAAGCGGCCAGCGGCGCGTTCGCATCCTGCCGGCGCAGGTCTTCCAGCACCTGCAGACAGTAGTACTGGAACCATAGTCCGGTGAACAGGAAAATCAGCACATACAGCCAGGCCGACAGGATCGCCAGGAAAGGAAACAGCGCCATCGCCAGCACCGCGCCGCCCATCCAGGCGATTCCCGGCAGCGCGCCCAGCACGCCCGAGACCATGCCGATGCCGAGCAGGGGCCAGCGGTACCGGTGCATGATGGCGCGGCGCTCGTCGGTGCTGGCATGCGCGGCCAGCGCGTCGTAGCTCATCACGCGCGAAGACACCCAGCCCCACAGCGCCGCCTGTACCGCGACCGCCAGCGGCGGCACCGCATACAGCGGGATCGTGCACACCCACAAGAGCGCGAACACCAGCACGCTGGTGATGTTCATCCAGATGCTGCCGGCGAAGCTGCCGCCCTCCTTCTGTTCGAGCTTGGGGAACTGGCGCCGGCTGACGTATTTCTCGATCGCCGGCATGGCGAACACGCCCATGAACAACAGGGCCGAGGCAATCATCAGGGGAAGCAGCAGCAGGATCGCCATCAGCGGCACCACGACCACCTTCAGCATGCCCAGGCCCAGCGTGGAGAGCCAGCTGCCGCTGGCCTGGAACCAGCCGTATTCGCGGAACAGGGCGTCGAGCCAGTCGAACAGCGCCGGCCCGAAGGCCCACAGCAGGCCGCCCCAGACCAGCAGCGACAGCAGCAGCGGCACCAGCGACAGCACCATCATGCGCGGGGAGAATCCGGCGCGCAGGGCGCGTGCCCAGGCGGTAAAGGGGCCGTTCAGGTGGGATGCAGGCATGGTCGTGAAGGTCCCAATATCAAAATACCATTGTAGACGGGTTTCGCGGGCGGGCCGCCGCGCCGCGCTGGATGGCAGTTTTGCGGGGCATGCACTACAATCCCCGTTCACAGATTATCGAGGGAACAACATGTCCACTACCACCACTTCCGGCCTGCAATACGAAGACACCGTCGTCGGCGAAGGCGCCGAAGCCACAGCCGGTGCCTACGTCACCGTCCACTACACCGGCTGGCTGCGCAACGACGACGGCACCGCCGGCGCCAAGTTCGATTCCAGCAAAGACCGCAACGATCCGTTCCAGTTCCCACTGGGCGCCGGTCACGTGATCAAGGGCTGGGACGAAGGCGTGCAAGGCATGAAGGTCGGCGGCGCGCGCCGCCTGACGATCCCGGCAAGCCTGGGCTATGGCGCCCGCGGCGCCGGCGGCGTGATCCCGCCGAACGCGACGCTGATCTTCGACGTCGAACTGCTGGCCGTCTAAGCAGCACCCGCCCTGCCGCGCCCCCCGATGGCGGCGCTGCGGGGCCTGACGCCGCGCGTCGAGCATCCCCTCTAAAGTGGCGCCTCAAAACGCGCTATCTCCTGCCGCGTGCGCTAATATGGCCGCGCGCATTGCCTTACAGACAATGCACCGACATCGCACCACCATGCAACCAGACACAGGAGTTTTTATGAGCTTGCAAGACCAGTTTACCCAGGCCCAGGCCGATTCGAAGAACCTGCCGGAACGTCCGGACAACATGACCTTGCTGAAGATCTACGCGCTCTTCAAGCAGGCCTCGACGGGCGACGCCACGGGCGAGCGTCCGGGCTTCACCGACATGGTCGGCCGCGCCAAGTTCGACGCGTGGGATGGTTTGAAAGGCACCTCGAAAGAGGAAGCCATGCAGCAGTATGTGGATTTGATCGAAGAACTGAAGGGCTAAGCCTTTCGTGATGGGCCGGGACCGCGCAATGCGTCCCGGCCACCCACGAAACCGATCACGCCGACGCGAAAATCCGGCGCATCTTGTCCGTCACCTTCGCCTCGATCGCGGGACGAAACGCACTCATCAGCAGTCCCAGCCTGATCTGCAGCGCCGCGCGCTGTTCGCCCAGGGTCAGGGCGCCTTCGACGCCGCTGCGCTCGAAACGCAGTACATCCCCTTCCCAGCGCCACTGCATGCCGAATTCGGCGGCCACTTTGTCGGCCACCTGCTGCGCCGCGGCGCGTGCCCGTTCCGGGCTCAGGTTGTGTTCCTGGACGATTTGAATGTCGGCCATGTGTGTTCCTTTCTTCTGCTGATGCGCTAGACAATCCGCCATGATGCCAGTTGCATCGCTCAGATACCAGTCCGCTACGCAATTGATCCTAGTCAAAACCGCTTCCGTGGGGCGCGCGAGAATCTGTTGAGGTATCTCAATCATGCGAGGATTGCGCCATGGAACAACGAGCACTATTGCCGGATGACCCCATTACTTTCGAACGCGATCAGCCGCCGGTCGCCTTTGTTCCCACCCCGAGCGCCGCCTATCGCCAGCACCGCAAGGCAGCCCAGCTGCTCGACCAGCCCGGCGCCCCGCGCGGCACCGGCGCGCCGCCCGATGCGGGCGTGCCCCTGCCGTATGCCTTCGGCGCACGCGTGCTGATGTGGAAGCAGGATCCCTCGGTGCTCGACATGGGCACCCGCAAAGCCTTCCTGCCCGGCGTGGTGCTGGCCGGCCCGCGCGACGCCCGCATTGCTTCCGGGGACCCCGGCATCAGCCCGGTCGAGCCGAACGCCTTCGGCGACTTCGTCACCATGCCCGACACGCCCCAGTTCGACGCCGTCCACACCTTTGCCGTGGTGCGCCAGACGCTGACCATGTACCAGCGCTCCTTATCGTCCGCCGGGGCCGAGATGCCGCTGCCCTGGCAGTGGAACAGCAGCATCGACACGGCGCCGCTGCACATCTTCCCCTACGGCTTGCCGAACGTGATGAACGCCTTCTACAGCCGCAGCCAGAACTGCCTGAAGTTCGGCGACTTCGTGCCCTCCGGCCAGAAAGAGCGGGTCTTCACCTGCCGCTCCTTCGACATCGTCGCCCACGAAACAGGCCACGCCGTGCTCGACGGCCTGAAACCCCACTGGCTGCTGGCCGATGCCCCGCCGCAAACGGGCGGCCTGCACGAAGCCTTCGGCGACCTGACCGCGATTTTCCTGGCCCTGTCCCAGCTCGACCAGTGCGAAGCGGTGGTGGCCCAGACCAAGGCGCGGCTGCACGACAAGACTTTCCTTGCCGATATCGCCGAGCAGTTCGGCCTCGCGCTCGGCGGCACCACGGGCCTGAGGAATGCCGACAATGATTTGACGCTGTCCCAGGCCGGCACCCAGGTGCATGCGATCTCGCAGGTGTTCACGGGCGGCGTCTACGACATCCTGGCCGACATCTTCGGGCTCGAGCGCAACCCGGCCTTCGAGGACGACGCCGCCGTCCTGCACCGGGTGGCCGCCTGGCTGCGCGGCCTGGTGCTGCGCGCGCTGGTGGCCGCGCCCGACATTGCCGCCACCTATGCCGACGTCGTCAACGAAATGCTGCGCCTGTGCGTGGAAGACGGCAAGCCGGCCACCTATCATGACGCGATCCGGCACCAGTTCACGATCCGCGAGGTCGTCGGCGAGGAAGTGGCTGACGACACGCCCGTCCCCGCCGAGCCTGCCGGGCCGACCGCCGCCGCGGCCCCCTGCTTCAAGCGCCTGAGCGCGGTCGTCTGCGACGAACCCGGCGCCCAGCAGGACCGGCGCGCCTGCTGCGGCACCATGAACCTGGCCGAGTACTACAACATCGAACGCGTGCTCGACCTCGAGGCGCAGGCGCTGGCGCGCTGGTGCGCCGAGCGCGGACGCAACGGCCCGGCCGGCGAAGAGTTGCCGCTCGACGCCCCGCCACCGTCCGGGGACCAGTCCCGGGCCGCGCTCGTGGCGCCGGTCGCGGCGCTCCCATGAGGATCCACGCCACCATGGCCGGCGGCTTCGCCGGCATCGAGCGCTGCGTCGACATCGACACGGCCTGCCGCCACGACGGCGCCGCCCTGGAAGCGCTGGTGCGCCAGGCCGACTTCTTCGGCGCCAGCCCGCCGCACGCGGTCGGGGCCGACCTGCCGACCTGGACCATCACGGTCGAGGATGGCCAGCGCTGCCATTCGGTCCTGCTGGCCGACGACGGTTCGCTGGACGCGGCCGGCTGGCCGGCCTTGCTGGCCCATCTGCGCTCGCTGGCCTGAGCGTAGCAGCCCTGCCCCGCCCGCCGAGGGCCAAATCGCGCGTCGTGCATCACATTTGCTTATGTATATTGTGTCTAAGCGTGATTTGTAGGAAAGCTCGAATTGCCCTAGAATACAGTGCTTTGCCATGTTGGCGGCCCCTCGATGCGCCCTAACGCTGCGGCACCCCACCATAGATAGGACTGTTATGACCCACGTTGTCACCGAATCGTGCATCAGCTGTCGTTATACCGACTGCGTCGATGTATGCCCGGTCGATTGTTTCCGGGAAGGCCCGAATTTCCTTGCGATTGACCCTGACGAGTGCATCGACTGCGCCGTGTGCGTGGCCGAATGCCCGGTGAATGCGATCTATGCCGAGGAAGACGTGCCGGGCGACCAGCAGCAATTCATCAAGATCAATGCCGACCTGTCGCGCAACTGGCCGTCGATCACCAAGACCAAGGCGGCCCTGCCCGACGCGGATCAGTGGAAAGACGTCAAGAACAAGCTGGAACAGCTGGCCCGCTAATCCAGGTTTTGTTGCGCTTGCTGGGGCCGGTTTTCACCGCCGTCAGCAAGCGTGCGTCATCCATGGCACACTAGCGGCCATCGCATGAACGGGCAGTGCTTCAGCGCCCCTCTATTCAAAAATCAACAGGACCATTGCGCATGACTATCAGTGCCACCCATGATGCGGGCAGCATCGCCCCCAACAGTTCGTTCGCCGGCGCCATCGACGCCGATGCCGTCATCATTGGCGCGGGCCCGGTCGGCCTGTTCCAGGTCTTCGAACTCGGCCTGCTCGAGATCAAGGCCCACGTCATCGACTCGCTCACAGCCGTCGGCGGCCAGTGCGTCGAGCTGTATCCCGACAAGCCGATCTACGACATCCCCGCCGTGCCTGTGTGCACCGGCCAGGAACTGACCGACAACCTGCTCAAGCAGATCGAGCCTTTCGAGCCGACCTTCCACCTGGGCCAGGAAGTGACGACCGTGCAGCGCCGCGAAGACAACCGCTTCAATGTCGAGACCTCGGCCGGCACCCGTTTCATCACGAAAACCATCTTCATCGCGGCCGGCGTCGGTTCTTTCCAGGCGCGCACGATCAAGGTCGACGGCATCGACAAGTTCGACAACACCCAGCTGCACTACCGCGTCAAGGATCCGAGCCAGTTCGAAGGCAAGAACCTGGTCATCTGCGGCGGCGGCGACTCCGCCCTGGACTGGGCCCTGAATTTCGTCGGCAAGGCCGAGTCGGTCGTGCTGCTGCACCGCCGCGAAGACTTCCGCGCGGCCCCTGCTTCGGTGGCCAAGATGAAGGCCCTGTGCGACGAATATGAAATGCAGCTGATCATCGGCCAGGTCACCGGCTTCGACGAAACCGACGGCAAGTTGACGGAAGTGAAAGTCACCGGCGCCGACGGCGTTACCCGCCGCGTGCCGCTCGACATGCTGCTGGTCTTCTTCGGCCTGTCGCCGAAGCTCGGCCCGATCGCCGAATGGGGCCTGGACATCGAACGTCGTCAACTGAAGGTGGTCGACACCGAGAAGTTCGAAACCAACGTGCCGGGCATCTTCGCCGTGGGCGACATCAACACCTACCCGGGCAAGAAGAAGCTGATCCTGTCGGGCTTCCACGAAGCGGCCCTGGCTGCCTTCGGCGCGGCGCCCTACATCTTCCCCGACAAGAAGATCCACATGCAGTACACGACGACCTCGCCGAAACTGCACAAGATCCTCGGTGTCGAAACGCCAGTGTTCGATTGAGCACGACCGTTCAGTTACAGGAATACGACAGTGCCCCGGTCCTCCGGGGCATTTGTTTTTATGTGTGCCGCATCACCGACGGCCTAGCAAAATCGGGTGTATAACCGCATTACGCGTGGACCAAACAGGGTTTGCATGAGCTTATGATGGAAACGGATATTTCCACCCGTCAAGCAAGTTATCCTATAATTGGTTGATTAAATTTCGCGCACTGAGTACGGAGCCAACACGGCGTTCATACGAGGCGCAAGGGTCCGGGCAACGCGTCCGGACAACACGCACCATACGAAGGAATTACTATGCTTTATCAATTGCACGAGATGCAACGCTCCTTCCTGACCCCGCTGATGCAATGGGCGGATGCGTCGTCGAAGCTGTTCTCGAACCCGGTTTCCCCATTCGCCCACACACCGTTCTCGCAGCGTATCGCCGCGGGTTACGAGCTGATGTACCGATTGGGCAAGGATTACGAAAAGCCGGCCTTCGGCATCGACACCGTCGCCATCAAGGGCGAGCCGGTCGCCATCAAGGAGCACGCAGCGGTCACCAAGCCGTTCTGCAAACTGGTGCATTTCAAGAAAGACCTGCCGGAGGCGGCGTTTGCCGCACTGGCGCAGCCGACCGTCCTGCTGGTCGCCCCGCTGTCGGGCCACCACTCGACGCTCTTGCGCGACACCGTGCGCGCCCTGCTGCCGGACCACGACGTCTTCATCACCGACTGGATCGATGCGCGCATGGTGCCCCTGTCGGACGGTCCGTTCCACCTTGATGACTACATCTATTACGTGCAGGACTTCATCCGCGCCCTCGGCCCGGACGTGCACGTCATTTCCGTCTGCCAGCCGACCGTGCCGGTGCTGGCCGCGATCTCGCTGATGGCCAGCGCCAACGATCCGAAGCTGCCGAAAACCATGACCATGATGGGCGGCCCGATCGACCCGCGCAAGTCGCCGACGGCGGTCAACGACCTGGCCACCGAAAAGCCGTTCTCGTGGTTCGAAAACACCGTGATCTACGCGGTGCCGGGCAACTACCCAGGCTATGGCCGCAAGGTCTATCCGGGCTTCCTGCAGCACGCCGGCTTCATCGCCATGAACCCGGGCCGCCATGCCCAGTCGCACCGCGAGTTCTACCAGCACCTGATGCGCGGCGATGACGAGTCGGCCGAAAGCCATCGCCAGTTCTACGACGAATACAATGCCGTGCTCGACATGCCGGCCGAGTACTACCTCGACACGATCAAGACCGTGTTCCAGGAATTCCGCCTGCCAAAAGGCACCTGGGAAGTCGGCGGCAATCTGGTGCGTCCGCAAGACATCAAGACGGTCGCCCTGCTGACCATCGAAGGCGAGCTCGACGACATCTCGGGCGCCGGCCAGACCCAGGCCGCCCATGACCTGTGCAGCAGCATTCCGGAAAACATGAAGCGCGACTTCGTGGCGCCGAAGGCCGGCCACTACGGCATCTTCTCGGGCCGCCGCTGGCGCGAGACGATCTGCCCGAAACTGGGCGAGTTCATCCGCGAATTCGGCTGATCTTTCCCAACCGCGGCTGACCCAGCCGACGCCCCGCCAGCCTGCACGGCTGCCGGGGCTTTTTTTTCGTCTGTGACAAAGGGAGAGATTTGCAGCTTAGCAATACGATATCCTCTGGCTACCGGCTTTTTGCCGCCTAAAAACTATTCAGGGGATTTCTACGATGACTACTGCATTTGCACGCCCGCTGCGCCGCGCCGCCAGCGCCCTGCTCCTGGCCGGCTCTGCGCTGCTGACCGGCTGCGCCAGCTTTTACGTCGACACCGCCACGCGCGAGGTGCCGGTTGCCCAGTTCAAGAAAGTCGGCACGCCGAAACCGGTCGCCTTCAGCTTTGAATTCCAGTCGCGCGGCGCACCGAATGCGCGCGCTACCGAATTCCTGCAAGCACAGGTGCAAGAGCAAGTAGCCAACAGCGGCCTGTTCTCGACGCTCGGCGCAGGCAGCGACAGCGCGCGCCTGAATGTGCAGCTCAACAACATGCCGCTGACCGGCGAAAACGCCGCAGGCAAGGGCTTCGTGACGGGCCTGACCTTTGGCCTGGCCGGCAATGTCGTCACCGACGTCTATGAATGCAAGGTCACCTACCTGCCTGCGGGCCAGGGCACGCCGGTCGTGACCACCGCGCGCCACGCCATCCACACCGCGCTGGGCAACACCGCCGCGCCGGCCAATGCCGCCAAGTCGGCCAGCATGGAAGAAGCGATCCGCACCATGACGCGCCAGGTCGTGGCGAACGTGCTGAACGACCTGTCGCAGCAAACCACCTTCAACTAAATTTCAACCAAGGATAACAACATGAAGCGTTCACCATTTCGCCTGTTTGCCCTCTTCACTGCTGCCCTGATCGCGGTGCAATTGACCGGTTGCGCCACGCCCATGGGCGCGCCGCAGGCCAGCATCGACAACACCACCAAACTGCGCGGTGCCGGCCTGGCGCCGGCCAACCTGGGCAGCTTCACGCTGGCGCCGGGCCAGTCCCCCAGCGTCGACCAGGGCGTGGGCCTGCGCGGCTCGAAGGTGCATTCGCCCTACAACGACTCCTTCGCGCAGTATCTGAAGGAAACGCTGCGGGTCGAACTCGATGCAGCCGGCCTGCTCAATGCCAGCTCGCCCACCGTCATCAGCGGCACCCTCACCGAAAGCGATGCCGATGCGGCGATCGGCACCGGCACCGCCAAGCTTGGGGCGCGCTTCGTCGTCACCCGCGGCCAGACGGTCGCTTATGACCGCACCCTGCGCGCCGACGCCAGCTGGGAATCCTCGTTCGTTGGCGCGGTCGCGATCCCGCTGGCAGCAGGCCAGTACCAGGGCCTGTACCGCAAGCTCGCCGGCCAGCTGTTCGAAGATCCGGAGTTCCGCAAGGCACTGGTTCAGTAAGCGGCCACTACCAAATAAAAATGCCACGACATGTCGTGGCATTTTTTGTACTGCCGATGCTTTACGGTTGGCCGGTTACACCGCGTCTTCGCGCCGGTCGTCGCCGCGGGCGAAGTCAGGGTCGGCTTCTTCATCGTGGCCATCGCGGCGGTCGCCGTGGCGGCGGTCGTCGAGGGCTTCTTCCTGTGGTGCGCTGTCGCCCCCGCCCGGCGTGTGCGACACGATGCCGGTAGGATCGGGTTCAAGCAAGGGGGCGATAATCCATTCGTTCATATGTTCTCCTGTGAGCGTTGGCTGCGTGACGCAGCCCATGCCCACATTAAGCCATCGGCAGCGGATCGCATCTGTTCGATATGCCACTTAACCAAATAGCATCCCCATTTCTTTGTGCCGCGTCAGTTACCGAGGAAGACGTTGGCGATCAGGCCGGTAGCAATCGCCGCCAGCACGTAGTCGTTGCCGACCTGCACCCAGTGGTGTCCGCGTGGCGGCGCGCTCAGGCGGTGCGAACGCCAGTTGTCGACCACATACTGGCGGTTGTGGTAGTTCGACGGCAGGCGCTGGCCACGGTAGAGGTCGTGGCGCGGGCCGGCGCCGCGGTTGCGGGCGCGGTCGTCGCGGCGGTCGTCACGGTAATCGCGGCGCGCCTCGCGCCGGTCGTCGCGGTAGTCGCGGCGCTCTTCGCGCTGCTCGTTGCGGTACTCGCGGCGGTCTTCGCGGCGCTCCTGGGCGCGATCGTCGCGGTAGCCGCGGTCCTGGGCAGTCGCCGGGACGCTGGCGGCAAACATCAGGGCAATCATCGCCCGAGCAATCATCTTCTTCTTCATGGCTTACTCCCGCGGTTGGGGCCGACAGGCACGCCGGCAAGGACTCCAGTAAGCCATGGTCCGGGCAATGTTTCTGTACGCTTCCCCCACGCAAGCGACGAGCTCGCCAAGGCGCTTCGCGTTGGCTGCGCTTTTGTCGGATAATGACGCCTTTAGCCCACCTCCGCGCCGTGACCAAGACCCTTGCCGACCTGATCGAAGACCAGCTGCCGCAGACGCAATGCACGAAATGCGGCTATCCGGCATGCCGGCCCTATGCCGAAGCCATCGCCAGCGGCGAAGCCGAGATCAACCAGTGCCCGCCCGGCGGCATGGAAGGCGTGCGCCGCTTGTCGGCCGTCACCGGACGCAAGGTCATCCCGATCAACCCGGCCAACGGCGTCGAGCGTCCACGCCCGGTCGCCTTCATCGACGAAGCCCTGTGCATCGGCTGCACCCTGTGCATCCAGGCTTGCCCGGTGGACGCGATCCTGGGCGCGGCCAAGCAGATGCATACCATTTTGCCGAGCCTGTGCACCGGCTGCGACCTGTGCGTGGCGCCCTGCCCGGTCGACTGCATCAGCATGGTGCCGGTGACGGGCGAAGCCACCGGCTGGGCCGCCTGGTCGCAGCAGGCGGCCGACGCGGCGCGCGCACGCCACGACTTCCGCACTGAACGCTTGAAGCGCGAGCGCGAGGAAAACGATGCGCGCCTGGCCGCCAAAGCGGTCGAGAAGATGCGCGAAGTCACCGCCGAGGCGACGAATACACCCGAGGAACTGGCCGAGAAGGAGCGCAAGCGCGCCATCATCGCCGCCGCCATGGAGCGTGCCCGGCTGCGTGCGGCGCCTCCCGAGGATAAGACAAACTAATGAACCCGGCCAAACGTTTAGAAATATTTACGCGCTTCCGCGCCGCCAATCCGCATCCGACCACCGAGCTGGAATACACGACGCCGTTCGAACTCCTGATTGCCGTGCTGCTGTCGGCGCAGTCGACCGACGTCGGCGTGAACAAGGCCACGCGCCGCCTGTATCCGGTCGCGAACACGCCGCAGAAGATCCTCGAGCTTGGCCTCGACGAGCTGAAAACGTATATCTCGACCATCGGCCTGTACAACACCAAAGCCAAGAACGTGATCGCGACCTGTGAAATTCTGGTGCAGCAATATGGCGGCGAGGTGCCGCGCGCGCGCGAAGCGCTGGAGTCCCTGCCGGGCGTGGGCCGCAAGACGGCGAATGTGGTGTTGAATACGGCGTTTGGCGAGCCGACCATGGCGGTCGATACCCATATCTTCCGCGTCTCGAACCGCACCAACATCGCGCCGGGCAAGAACGTCGACCAGGTCGAGATGAAGCTGCTGAAATTCGTGCCGAAGGAGTTTTTGCAGGATGCGCACCACTGGCTGATCCTGCACGGCCGCTACACCTGCGTGGCGCGCCGGCCGAAGTGCTGGAACTGCATCATCAACGATTTGTGCGAGTTCCGCGCCAAGACGCCGGCGCCGCAGGGGTTGATCGCACCGGCGCCGGTGCCGCCGGTGCTGCCGGCGGACGCTCCGGTCCAGGCCTGATTCCTCAGGCGGCAGGCAAGGTGCGCGGCACGCCGCGGGCGAAGGTTGCCGGCGCATCGTTGGCGGCGTAAGACGCGCCCGAATCGCCTTCGAGCTTGAACACGCTCACTACCTTGTTCAGTGCCACGGTCTGCTCGCGCAGTGCATGCGCCGCCGCTGCCGCTTCCTCGACCAGTGCGGCGTTCTGCTGGGTCGCGCCATCCATCTCGGTGACGGCCCTGTTCACTTGCTCGATGCCGGCGCCCTGCTCCGCGCTGGCAGTGCTGATCTCGCCAATGATGTCCATCACGCGTTGCACGCTGGTGACGATCTCGGTCATTGTGGCGCCGGCCTCGTTCACCAGCACACTGCCGGCCTCCACACGCTCGACCGAGGCGTTGATGAGCAGCTTGATTTCCTTGGCCGCCGTGGCAGAGCGCTGCGCCAGGTTGCGCACTTCGGAAGCCACGACGGCGAAGCCGCGGCCCTGCTCGCCGGCCCTGGCCGCTTCGACCGCGGCGTTCAGTGCCAGGATATTGGTCTGGAAAGCGATACTGTCGATAACGCCGATGATGTCGACGATCTGTTTCGCCGAATCGCTGATCGACCCCATCGTGGTGACCGCGCGTTCGACCACGGCCCCACCTTTGACCGCAACGTCGCAGGCGCTGATGGCGAGCTGGTTGGCCTGGCGGGCATTGTCGGCGTTCTGCTTCATGGTCGATGCCAGTTCTTCCATCGACGAGGCGGTTTCCTCGAGGGCGCCGGCTTGCTGCTCGGTGCGCGCGGACAAATCCATATTGCCTTGTGCGATTTCTCCGGAGGCCACGCCGATTGTCTCGGCGCCGCTGCGCACGCGGGTGACGATCTGGGTCAGGCTCGTGTTCATGGCTTTCAGGGCGCCCAGTAGCTGGCCCGTTTCGTCATTCGATTTGACATCGATCCGCGCACGCAAATCGCCGCCTGCCACCGTGGTTGCCACCATCACGGCGTGGTTGAGCGGGCGCACGATCGAGCGCGACAGCATGAAGCCTGCGGCGATCGCGGCGGCCGAACCGAGCAGCATCGCCAGCGTGCTCAGCATGGTGGCGCGCTCGCTGCTCGCGTCGGCGTGGGCAACGCTTTGCATGGTGCTGGCGACGATTTCCTCACGCGCCTTTACCAGCAGTTCGGAAGGTGCACGGTCCTTGCCCTTGACCGCCTGGTCGCCGGCGCTCGCATCGAAAGCGGCTGCTTCGAATGCGGCATAGCCCTTGCGGTAATCCTGGCCCATCTGCGTGTGCGCACGGTCGAACTGCGCGATCAGCTCACGCTGGGATCCCGCCGGCAGCGCCGCGATCAGCGACTTCGCCTGTTGCGCAACCTTGCCCTCGCTTTCCTCGAAGGCTTTCCAGTACTTGAGGCGCTGGGCGTCGTCCTTGCCGCGCAACAGGGTGTTTTTCCATTCCTGGATCTGGGTTTTAAAGGTCGACAGCAGGGTCTCTACACCCTGGGCATGGCTGTAACTGGCCACGGCACCGTGGTAAGTAGAAATCGAACGATTCAGTTCACGCATGCCGAAAAAGCCGGCGCAGGCAACGACGAGGGCGACGGCGGCGAAGCAGAGGGGGAGTTTACGGCTCAGTTTCATTGTGGTCCGTGCAGAGAAAAGGTTGCGCTGGCGTCCTGCACCGGCATCTGCGGCAAGCAGAGTGCATAGTCAGGACGGATATAACCACTCTACAGTGGGTTATAGCAGTGCGGCAACGACAAGTTCCCATCGACATCATCAATCACACGAGGATGTCAATCGGCCACAACAATAGTTAATCGAATTATATGTGGTGTTTTGGCCGTTTCACCAAATATGCACCACATTAGTGCGCGAGCGATCAGCCTTCGAGCAGGGTCGTCGAACCGGTCGCAAACGAGGCATTCTGAATGCGCCCGTCGACGACTTCATACACGCACAACATCTCGAGCGTCCCCAGCCCGTCGGGTAAATTGCGCGTTACGATTTCGAGATCGGTGACAATATTCCCCAGCACCACGCGGCTGAGCAGGCGCGCGTGCAGGTCGGCTTCGGCAAAGCGCAGGACATAGCGCGCCCGGATCGCATCGATCCCTTCGGCCAGCATCGGTCCGTGCAGCGTGAACTGACGCGCGTCGGACGCATAGGTCAGCATCAGGGCGTCGATGTCTTTGGCGTTATAGGCGTCGAGCTGTGCCTGGACTACGGCGGCGGGATTGATCATAAAAACTTTCAAAGTAGGACTAAATTGTCGCGGTGGACCAGTTCCGGTCCCTCGATATAGCCGAGGATGGCTTCGATTTCGCGCGAGGAGTGGCGCATGATGCGGCGTACTTCGCCGCTGGTATAGCTGGTCAGGCCGCGCGCAATCGGCAGGCCCGCTTCGCTGACGCAGGTAATCACCTGGCCGCGCCCGAACTCGCCCTTGACGGCAAGCACGCCGATCGGCAGCAGGGACTTGCCCTCCTGCGTCAGCTTTTGCACGGCGCCGGCGTCGAGCACGACCTCGCCCGCCGTGTGCAGGTGGTCGACCATCCACTGGCGCCGCGCGGTCAGGCGCGTGGTGGCGGCGTTGAGTTCGGTGCCGATGGCTTCGCCCTGCGCCAGGCGAGTGAGCACTTCCGGCTCGCGGCCCCAGGCGATCACCGTGTGGGCGCCCGAGCGCGCGGCGCGGCGTGCGGCCAGCACCTTGGTCAGCATGCCGCCGCTGCCGATATTGCTGCCGGCGCCGCCGGCCATCGCCTCCAGGCTGGCGTCGCCGGCCTGGGCGCGTTCGATCAGCTGTGCGCCTGGATCCTTGCGCGGATCGGCGGAATACAGGCCGCGCTGGTCGGTCAGGATCACCAGGGCGTCGGCTTCGATCAGGTTGGCGACCAGGGCGCCCAGGGTGTCGTTGTCGCCGAACTTGATCTCGTCGGTGACGACGGTATCGTTCTCGTTGATGATCGGGACCACGCCCAGCCGGAGCAAGGTCGTCAGGGTGGCGCGCGCGTTCAGGTAGCGTTCGCGGTCGGCCAGGTCGGCGTGCGTGAGCAGCACCTGCGCGGTCTTCACCCCATGCGCCTTGAAACTGGTCTCGTAAATTTGCGCGAGGCCCATCTGGCCGACGGCGGCGCAGGCCTGCAGTTCATGGATGTCGTGCGGGCGGGAAGTGAAGCCGAGGCGCAGCATGCCTTCGGCGATCGCGCCCGAGCTGACCAGCACGACTTCCTTGCCGAGGGCGCGCAGCGCGGCGATCTGGTTGGCCCAGCGCGCGATGGCGTCGTGGTCGAGGCCGCGGCCTTCATTGGTGACGAGCGAGGAGCCGACCTTGACGATGATGCGGCCGGCGGCCTGGATGACGGATTTCATGGCGAGAGTCTCATGGTGTAAGTCCGACCTTCCGCGGGCGTAAGGCCAGCAGGCCCAGGCCCACCAGCAATTCGATCCCGCATACGACGAACAAAACCCCGCGCGGCAGGCCGATCGCGAATGCCGCGACCAGGCGCCCGGCCGGCTGGGCCAGCAGGAATAATGCAACGAGATCGCCGAGGATGGGCTGGTCGCCCCGCCTTGCTGCAAGCAGTGCCAGTCCCGCGGTGGCGAGACGGACGCCGACATAGATGGCGTAGAACTGGCTGTAGCCGTTCACGCCAACGAGAAACACGCCCATTGCCGTTGCGACCATGTCCGGGTCGAGCATGGCAACGAGCGCCGCCAGCGAACTGACGGTGGCGACCAGCTGCAGGAGCTGGCCGCGCGCCCACGCACGGGTGAGCCGAAAACCCTTAGTCTTCAAGGATCTTGAAGCGAGGATCGTCCGGATCGATCGAGACGATGCCGCGTGCCTCTTCGGTCATCTGCATCGTTTCATCGACGCGCACATCCTGCGCGCGCTTTTCTTCCAGGTGCATGTAGATCGCGTTGATCAGTTCCTGGCAGCCTTCGCGGTTCAGGGCCGAGATCTCGAAGAAAGGACCCTTCCAGGCCATCTTCTTGATGAAGTCCTTGACGCGCTTCTTGCGCTCTTCTTCCGGCACGACGTCGAGCTTGTTGAGCACGAGCCAGCGCGGCTTGTTGAGCAGGTCCTCGTCGTACTTCTCGAGTTCCTTGATCAGCGCTTTCGCTTCTTTCACCGGGTCGACGGTGGCTTCTTCGAACGGCGCCATGTCGACAATGTGCAGCAGCAAGCCGGTGCGCGCCAGGTGACGCAGGAACTGGTGGCCGAGGCCCGCGCCTTCGGCGGCGCCTTCGATCAGGCCCGGGATGTCGGCGATCACAAAACTCTTTTCGTGCGACACGCGCACCACGCCCAGGTTCGGGTGCAGGGTCGTGAACGGGTAATCCGCGATCTTCGGCTTGGCGTTCGAGACGGCCGTAATGAAGGTCGACTTGCCCGCGTTCGGCATGCCCAACAGGCCCACGTCGGCCAGCACCTTCAGTTCCAGGCGCAGTTCGCGGCGTTCGCCTTCCTTGCCCTCGGTCTTTTGACGCGGAGCACGGTTGGTCGAGGTCTTGAAGTGGATATTGCCCCAGCCGCCCTCGCCGCCTTTGGCGAGCATTTCGGTCTGGCCGTGTTCGGTCAGGTCGGCGATGATCTCGCCGTTGACGTTATCGATGATCAGCGTGCCGACCGGCATGCGCAGATAAACGTCGTCGGCGCCCTTGCCGTAGCAATCGGAGCCGCGGCCTGGTTCGCCGTGGCGGCCATGGTGGGTTTTCGAATAGCGGAAGTCGACCAGTGTGTTGATATTACGGTCTGCAACCGCCCAGATCGAGCCGCCCTTGCCGCCGTCGCCGCCGTCCGGACCGCCGAATGGACGGAACTTCTCGCGCAGGAACGAGGCGCAACCGTTGCCGCCGTCGCCCGCAATGACTTCAATTCTTGCTTCGTCGATAAACTTCATTTTTGACCGCCAAAAAACTAAAAAGGCTCTACTGTAAGCAGAGCCTTTCGATGGAAGGCTTGCGCCTTACAAGGATGCGCCGCTCGAAGCGGCGCTTTACGTCAATTACGCTGCGACTGCTTCAGCAGCTTGAGCAGCAGCGACGACGGTCACGAATTGCTTCGAGCCCACGCCTTGCTTGACGAACTTCACAGTGCCGTCGACCAGCGCGAACAGGGTGTGATCCTTGCCCATGCCGACGTTGGTGCCTGGACGCACTGGGGTACCGCGTTGACGGATGATGATGCCGCCGGCGTTGATCACCTGGCCGCCATACACTTTCACGCCAAGGCGCTTGCTTTCTGAGTCGCGGCCGTTACGGGTAGTGCCGCCGCCTTTTTTGTGTGCCATTTAAGTACTCCTTGATGACTTTGAAGAGAGGGGCAATTAGCCGTTGATCGAAACCACTTGGATTTCGGTGAAGTTCTGGCGGTGGCCCTGACGCTTCTGGTAGTGCTTACGACGGCGCATTTTGAAAATGCGGACCTTGTCGTGGCGACCATGGGAAACGACCTTCACCAGAACCGTAGCACCTTCAACCAGGGGAGCACCAAATTTGATGCTCTCGCCCGCGCCAACGGCGAGGACCTGATCGATCGTGAGTTCGGAACCAATGTCTGCCGGTATCTGTTCTACTTTAAGTTTTTCACCAGCGACAACTTTATACTGCTTGCCACCGGTTTTTATGACCGCATACATGATTGAAAACCTCATCAATTGTTTAATAAAAATCCCTTCGGCGACGTACGTGCCGTGCTTCTCTGGTGCCGGGGAACAGGGAATTATACACGCTTCGGTCGCGTGCGTCAAAAGCCGGGATCGCCCCGCTTCTGTCGTGGTATCTCGGCAACGTCGCGCCCCTGCCGGGCGCACGCCTGATACTTGGCGCAATGGCACGACTCATGCGTGCATGTCGTATAATCGCCGCACCCTAGCACCTCAACAGCCTCTCAACCGCAGCTCAACGATCACAGCAGGTTCGCCTTGTCCGCCGCTACCCCTCACGCCCAACAGAACTCCATCACCCAATCGATCGCAACCGACATGGACGCGGTCAACACGGTGATCCGCCAGCGCCTGCATTCGGAAGTGAGCCTGGTCAACCAGATCGCCGAGTACATCATCAGCGCCGGCGGCAAGCGCATCCGCCCCGTGCTGGTGCTGCTGCTGGCAAATGCGCATGGTTATCGCGGCACGGCCCACCATGAACTGGCGGCGGTCGTCGAATTCATCCACACCGCGACCCTGCTGCACGACGACGTGGTCGACGAATCCTCGATGCGCCGCGGCCGCCAGACGGCGAATGCCCTGTTCGGCAATGCCGCTTCGGTGCTGGTGGGCGACTTCCTGTATTCGCGCTCCTTCCAGATGATGGTCAGCCTGGAAAACATGCGCGTCATGCAGATCCTGTCGGACGCCACCAATGTGATCGCCGAAGGCGAAGTGCTGCAGCTGCTGAACATGCATGACCCGGACGTCAGCCACGAGAGCTATTTAAAAGTGATCCGCTCGAAGACCGCCAAGCTGTTCGAAGCGGCCGCCGAGCTGGGCGCCCTGGTCGCCGGCGCGAGCGCCGCCCAGGTAGCCGCGGCCGGCGAATACGGCCGTTCGCTGGGCACCGCGTTCCAGTTGATCGACGACGTGCTCGATTACGCCGGCGACGCCGCCGAAATCGGCAAGAACGTCGGCGACGACCTGCGCGAAGGCAAACCCACCCTGCCCCTGATCTATCTGATGGAACACGGCACCCCGGAACAGCGCGAACTGGTGCGCAGCTGCATCGAGCAAGGCGACGAGCAGCATTTCGACGCCGTGCTGGCCGCCGTCACCTCCAGCGGCGCCCTCGACTACACTCGCCGCGAAGCCGAAACGGCCGCCCGCCGCGCCGCGGAATCGATCGCCGACCTGCCCGACAGCGAGTACAAACAGAGCCTGTTGCAGCTCTGCAGCTTCGCTGTTGACAGGAACCACTGAGCAAATTTATATTTATATCTCCCGGGGCGCCGGTTTTAAAAGCGTCTGACAACACCGTCAGGGCAAGGCGCATCGTCGAAGACAGTACGCTAGTACGGCGAGACGAATGCAACGCAGCCATGGCGATGTTGTCAGGCGCGTGCCTCGAACCAGTCGGGGTGTAGCTTAGCCCGGTAGAGCGCTACGTTCGGGACGTAGAGGCCGGAGGTTCGAATCCTCTCACCCCGACCAGACAATGAAAAGCCAGACCAGGCGTCAGCCGGTCTGGCTTTTTTCATCTATCCAGGATGGCTTGTTGCCTACGCCAACTCGGTGACGAACTGCGACAACGGACGGCGCACTTTCTTCAGGTCGACGAGCCAATCGCCTTCATCCGCACGATAGCCAACAGGCAAGAGGACCACCGAACGCAATCCACGTTCACGCAGCTTCAGGATCTCGTCGACCTTGGCCGGATCGAAACCCTCCATCGGGGTGGCATCTACTTTTTCCTCAGCGGCAGCAATCAGCGCGCTGCCGAGGCCGATGTAAGCCTGACGTGCGGCGTGCTCGAAATTGGTCTGGGCGTCGCGTTGCGGGTAGGTCGACAGCAATTGCTGGCGGTAGGCTTCCCAACCTTCGTTTCTGATGCCGCGCTCGGCGTTCACCAGATCAAACATCGCATTGATGCGCTCTGCCGTATAAGTATCCCACGCGGCGAACACAAGCAGATGCGAGCATTCCGTCACCTGGGCCTGGTTCCAGGCATGCGGCCTGATCTGTTCACGCAGGGCATCGTTCGTCACTACCAACATCTCGTACTGTTGCAATCCACTGGAACTGGCCGTCAGGCGTACCGCCTCGAGAATGCGGTCGATCTTCTCTTTGGCGACCTTTTTGGCAGGATCCATTTTTTTGGTGGCATAACGCCACTGCAAGGTTTGCAGGAGATCAGACATGCAGATTTCTTTCTATGTGAAGTGAATGACGCACCATGATGCCGGACTCGGCAGTTTCTTGCCGAGCAGGGCTTCATTTGGCCGCAGCGCTACTTCACTTCACCGCCTGATTCGTCGCGTACATCCGGCCGCTGACCTCGAACAGTAGTCCTTTGGTCTCATTGAAGAACGGTCATGTCTCGATAATGATGAAATTTTCAATGCAGATCTCTCGGGAGGTCCGACATGATGCTCGCTCATCGTTTTTATCATTCGTCACGGGTGTTGGCGGGATGCCTCCTTCTTGGCTTGACCGGATGTGCCAACGAGGCATTGAACCAGCAGCTCGCCACCAGCCGGGAGGCCGTCGATCAGGCGAAGACGGTAGGTGCGGCGGAAACCGCGCCTGCAGAATTCGATGTCGCGGTCGATAAACTGAATCGCGCCAACATCGCGGCCAAAGAGCGGCGTGAGGTCGATGCGAAGCGCCAGGCCCAGCAGGCCCAGGTCGACGCCAATCTGGCTCGCGCGAAGACCGATTCGACCCAAGCCAGGATTGCGTCCGCCGAACTGGCAAAGAGTAATCGGATATTGCGCGAGACACGCAACCAGGCCAACCTGAACCAGTAGAGGTGAGAGATGAACCACATCATCCGATCGACTACCGGCGCGATTGTTGCCGGCATGATCGTAGCGGGATGCTCGACATCCCCGCCGGCGTCCGACGTAGCGGCCGCGCAGACAGCCATCGGCAATGCCGGACAAGCTGTGAACAGTGCGGCAGCCAATCCCCACGTGGCCAAATACGCACCAGGCGAACTGGAACGCGCAAGCGATTCACTGCGCCAGGCCACCACTGCGTGGAATGACAAACATGACCTTCCCGCCACCACGCATCTCGCTTACCTTGCGCAGCAACGCGCAGCGACAGCGCAAGAACTTGCAAACCAGCGCGCTGCGGAAGAAGCACTGACCGTTGCGGTTGCGGTTGCGGAGCGGGATCAGGCGGTGTCGGTTGCGGCTGCAGAAAATAGTCGCAAAACGGGCGCAAGCCCGGAGCAGGACGAACAGAGCCTTGCAGGTTTCGTCACCGGAACAGCGAAGCTCCCAGCCAACGCCATGCCCAAGATCGATGAGTTGGCCACCACCTTGAAAAACAATCCCGAGCAACATGTCATGATCGAGGGGCATACGGACAATGTCGGCGATCCCGCTTATAACCAGGCCTTGGCCTTGAAACGGGCAGAAGCGGTGCGTAAAGCCCTGGTGAGCCGCGGGATCGACTCCAGCCGCATTGCCGTCCGGTCACACGGTGAAGAGAATCCGCTGAACACCAATGACACGGGCATCGGGCGCTGGGAAAACCGGCGTGCCCAGGTCATCGTTGGCGATACGGACACGCGCATGGTCGGATCTTCGCAAGGCGCGGGCGCGGCGACGTCGAGCGGGCAAGGCGAGCAAGGCACACAAAGCGGACAGAAGAAACAAAGCGGGCAAAACGGGCCAACCGGGCAGTGATGCCTGGAAACACGGAGGTTCGAATCCTCTCATTCCAACCAGTTTTTCTGCTTTACGCAACACATCAGAACACCGCACTGGGCAGCCACGGACAGGTGCTCGTCAACGCTTCGCGCCTGTTACCTTTCCATAGACAAATGCATCCTCGAATTCCTTCGAGCGCAGCACTACCGCCGCCTCTGCCTGCATCCTCGCATGACCATCGGCCCATTCCTTCAACTGGAGCAGGGCCGCATCGATCTTTGCATAGCAGTCCCGCAGGTAGGCCGTTCCCGCCAGGCAGTCGGCTTCGGTCGATATATCGAATTGCTCGACCAGATGGTGAATCAGCTTGTTCCGAATATCCTTCAACTCGTTGAGGCCGGCAACGGTCTGCCGGTACCGTTCAGGCGTCATCGCTATCGTGAATTGACTCCTGAACAGCGGTTGCTGAACAGTTTCATCTGTATCGAGCCTTTCAGCGGTTTCGAGGCTGCCGTCGGACAGGTGCTCGTCTGTAAACATGCGGATCAGCTGACCGAGCGTCTTGGTTTGCTGCGCAGCGGTCTTGCGCGATTGCGCTTCGGGCAATCGCTCTGGATGCGCCGTGATCGACCCGCTGGCGACCAGCGCTTTTAACGCGCGTTCATACTGCTGGATCCGCAACATGCAGCGTCCAAGTTGCTGCTGCATCTCGCGCTGTGCAATTGCCGCAGGATGCGCGACGGCGGGATCTGGTCCGATGCTTGTGTTCATGTGTTCATCTCCCCGCCTTCAGGAAGGTCTCATGCCCCGGCGCGAAATTCGCATGCAGCGGCAGGTAGGCCGCGCCGATCACCTTTGCATCGCGTCCGATGGCGCCGGCAATGAGCTCGGGCCGCATGACCCCCTGCCAGCTGTAGCTGCCCAGCGCCACACGCACGGCGTCGATCAGCGCTTCCAACAAGGGCGCGCCGACCGCGCCGTCGACGATCACGCCATCGAGGTCGAGCAGGCAGCTCGAGGTGTTGATCGAGAAGGCGATGGCACTGGCCGCCTCCTCCAGCCAGCGCCGCGTCACCGGCGCCCAGGGCGCCTGCAGCAGGCGCGGGTCGGCGGCGGGCAGGCTTTCCAGTCCAACCGCCGCCAGCATGTCTTCCAGCGTCGCCAGCGAGGCCGAGGCCAGCAGCTGCTGCACGCCGCCGGGACGAATACCGTCGGCCACGCCGAGCGGCATCGAGCCGATCGCGCCTGCATTGCCGTAGACGCCGGCGTGCGGCTGGCCGTTGATCACGAGGCCGCCGCCGATCAGGGTGTCGACGAACACGTAGAGATAATTCTTCAGGTGGCGCCCGCGTCCGGCCACCAGTTCGGCCACGCAGGCGGCAGCCGTGTCCTTCGCGAAGACCACCGGCAGGCGCGTCATGCCCTGCAGGCGCTCGCGCATGTTGGTGCGGGTCCAGGCGTCGGCGTCCTGCGGCGACAGGCCGACCAGCTCGCGCCAGCCGCCGAAGGCCAGCGGCGCGGCCAGGCCGATGCCGCTCACGCGTGCCGTCTTCTCCACGCCCAGCTGGTCTTCGATGCGCTCCAGGTGCTCGCCGATCTCGCCGAAGACGGCATCGACCGAGGGCGCGCCGTAGACAATCGACTTGCGGTAGCGCGGCGCGCCGGTGAAATCGATCAGGGCCACGTCCAGGTTGCGCCGGCCGATCTGCACGCCGATTGAAAAGGCGCCGTCGGGATTCAGGGCAATCGGCTGCGAAGGCTGCCCTATCCGCCCGCGCAGCGAATCGCGCTTGACGACGACGCCCTCGATCAGCAGCCGGTTGATGATCACGGAGACCGTTTGCGTGCTCAGCTTGGTCAATCGCGCCAGCTCGGCTTTCGGGAGGCTGCCGTGCAGGCGGATCGCATGCAGTACGACGCGCTCGTTGAACTCGCGCATGCCGGTCTGGTTCGAACCGAGCATGCGCGGCGCCGTAGCGGGATCGATGGCCGGCGTCGTTGATGGGAAGAGCGTGAGCATGCGGGAGGAGGAAAGCAGCGAAGCGAAGCGTCGAGTATAATTTTTCAGCTTAAGTAAATCAATGTGATTTATTATTTCCGTACCATGTTGTGTCAGAGAGACGCTGCATTCACAGCACAAGAGGCCCCATGCAATTCGATATCACCCTGGTCGGCTACCTGGCCGCCTTCTGCACCACCGCCGCCTTCATCCCCCAAGTTGTCCTCGTCTGGCGCACCCGCAGCGCACGCGGCATTTCGATGGGCATGTACTCGGCCTTCTGCTTCGGCGTCTTCCTCTGGCTCTGCTATGGCATCGCCATCGAGGCCTGGCCGATCGCCATCAACAATGCCATCACCCTGGTGCTGGCGTCGAGCGTGCTTGTGATGAAATGGCGCTTCGAGCGCACCGAGCAGCGTGCGCTTCCAGCCGCAGGCGGTCATTCGCGGAACGGATAACGCAAGATTGGTGTCCTGATAAATATACGTTCTGCTTATCGTGGACATCACGAACTGAAAGTATATTTATATCCCCAAGGAATTTATACTGCACTGCAACATCACAGTATTTATTGGAGCGACACATGAACGCAGCAACGATCACCCAAGCGCAAGACAAAGGCCTCTTCTCCGACCTGTTCGCCGCACTCCGCACTTTCTCGGAACAGCTGTTCGCCGCACAAGGCGGCTGGCTGGTCTCGCGCCAGGCAGGCGTCAACCGCGTGCCCTACGCCGTCTCCGAGCGCGATGGCCGCGCCGAACTGTTCGCACTGGCAGCCGACGCCGACAAGCATTCGCCGAACCTGGCCGCCGAACTGCGCTGGCTGGCAAACCGTTAAGCAACAGCTTCCGTTATCGCAACGCCGATAACTGAATGAATTTCAAGCGGGCCGTGCTGACAAGCACGGCCCGCTTTGCATTGCCCCTTCGTATTTCTCTCCTCGCCTCCCCCTTCCTTTCCTCGTGCCACCGCTTTGTCTGCGCCCCGTCCATCAAGCTGTCCGCAGCGCCTGAGGCGGCTGATCTACAGCAGAGCCTGACCAAAAAGCGGCCGCTACTGTGGTGAGTGCTGCGCCGTGCACCGACGCGCTGTTGCCGCCGTAGGTGCTCTTTCTCGGCGCACATTGACTGCTGAAAAAAAGGAGATTGCCATGGCAAGGTTCGGAATCGAAGCGATCCGATACTTCAACCATGCGCGCGCCGCTGGCGTGAGCACGGCTGGAGATCTGACCTACACGTTCAACCGAAGTAACGGATTCGACGCGAAGCTGCGCGCGGCCGGCCACACCCGGGCGTTTTACTGGGCCAATACCGACTGCTGGGAAAACGACATCCGCGATGTCGACCAGGGCGGCGCCGACCGCAGCTGGGTCGACGATGTCGACCTCTACTGGCAGGAGACGCATGGCGGCCATGAAGAAGACGGCCGCGCGCGCATGCTCTACGATGCGCCGCGCACCGAATGGCGCACGTATTCGAACCGCTGGCAACTCGGCGAGGACTGGAACAACGAATGGGTAATGGCCTATTCCTGCGAGACCGTCAAGCGCGACCGCGTGACGGGCCTGTGGAACATCTTCGCGCGCATGCACATCTATTGCGGCGCCTGGGAAACCATGTGGGACGGCATCACCACCGACGAGTGCGGCGAGGACGTCGCCGACAACCTGACCGACGGCGACACGGTCTGCCAGGCCTGGCATAACGGCGTGTCGGACTGGTATGTCGACAATCATCCGATCACTGTCTGCGTCGGCAATGCGGCCACCTGGAATAACGGCGCCATCCGCTGGGACTTGTCGACGCTGAACCGCGATCACCTGTGGGGCCACGGCAACGTCGAAGCCGACCTGCCCCCGGCCCAGCAGGCCTGCATCCTGTGGTACTGGACGGAGGGTTGAACCATGAATGAGCAAACCTTGATCGACAGCCTGGCCTCCGATTGCACAGGCTACCCCAACCGCGCCGATGTCCTGGCGCTGCAGCCTTTTACCCAGGACGAGGTGCGCGCCCGCGCCAGCCGCTTCCTGTCGCTGATCGAAGAAGTCGACCACTGCGCGCATGACCGCGCCAATTTCGTCACCCGCGCCGACCGCACCCTGGTGCAACTGGCCGGCGGCGCGCGCGCCGTGGTCTATCACGCTTCCGGCGCACTCCAGTTCCATGCCGGGACGACGCCCTTCACGGCGCCCTTCGAACGCGTCGAAGAGCACGCCGTGCTCACGCGCCTGGTAACCGAAGCGGCGCAGCGCCTGCGCGTGGCCGAGTGGGCGGGCGAGAACGGGAGCCTGGCGTTCGAACGCCTGTTCCAGTCCAAGGGCCAGGGCGCGGACCGCGAGGACCGACTCGCCGAAGCGGTGCTGTTCCGGGCCACCGGCGCCTGGCGCCACGCGCTCGGCGGCATCCCGGTGCTGGGTGCGGCCTCGGTCGCGCTGACCCTGTCCGGCGACGGCAGGCTGGATGCATTGGCGCTCAACATCCGTCCGGGCGTGGCCGAAAAGCTCGACAGCGCCGCGGTCGTGGCTCCTGAGGTGGCCGCGCGCCAGATCGCGGGCCACCTTGCCAGCGTGCTTGGCAAGGCCAAGGAGCGTTTGCCGGACAAGGTCATCGCTTCGCAGACGATGCGCTTCGGTTACCTCGACCTCGGCAAGCGCAAGGCGCAGCGCGTGCTGGCGCCGGTGTATCTGGCCCAGATCGTGCTGCGTCACCGGCTCGAGACGCAAGGCTATGTGTTCGCGGTGCCGGCCACCGAACGTTCTTATCTTGAGCTGCCGCTGTTCGGCACCGAGACGAGCGCGAACCGTTCGCGTACCGGCACCGGCGGACCTTGCAAGGACCACGTGTCTTGAAACTGGCCCCTGGCGGCGTCAGGCTGCGGCGCCGCCAAGTTGTTCCTCCACCAGCAGCCTGGCGATCTCGGGCAGGCAGGAGCCGCAGTTGCCGCCTGCCTTCAGGCAGGCGGTCACCGCGGACGTGCTGCGCAAGCCCTGCTTGCGAATCGCCGTGCAGATCGTGTTGCGCCCGACCCCGAAGCAGGAACAGACCGTCGGGCCAGGATCCGGTCCCAGTTGCGGTGCACGCCCGGCCAGCAAGGTGGCGCGGTCCTGAGGCGCCAGCGTCTCCTGCTGGAACAGGCCGGCCAGCCACTGGCGCGGCGGCAGCGGCGCGGCGCGGCGCGCCACGAACACGCAGGCCTGCAGGCGCCCTTCCGTCAGATGCGCGGCGCGGTACACACCGGCGCCGGCATCGTCGTATTCGATCCAGTCGGCCTGCGGGTCCACCCCCAGCACCGTGCGCGCCCAGTCGGCGTGCGCCGGGCCGCGGCCAGCGAGTTCATAGCGCACGAAGCCGTCGCCCTGCACCCGCGTCCAGTTGGCCACGCCCTCGACCGCCAGCGCGGTGCGGCTCAGCACAAAGGCCTGCCACTCGACCACAAAAGGTTCGACCCGCACCGGCGTGTGCTTGAACTCGGGCTCGCCCGAGACCGGATCGACCGAGGGATTGACGAGCGCGCCGACGCGCGCATCGGACGCCGTCTGGCCGCTCCAGTGGATCGGTGCGAACACGCTGCCGCGCGCGATGCCACCGCTGTGGGTAACGCGCGCCACCATCGCGCCCCAGCGGCTGGTGACCCGCGCCAGCTCTCCTTCGCGCACGCCGCACAGCAAGGCGTCGTTCGGGTGCAGGTCGATGAAGGGCTCCGGCGTGTGGCTGGCCAGGCGCGGCGACTTGCCGGTGCGCGTCATCGTATGCCACTGGTCGCGCATGCGGCCGGTGTTCAGGGCCAGCGGGAAGTCGTCGTTGACCGCATGCGCGGGCGCACGCGGGGCGGTGGCGATGAAGCGCGCCTTTCCGCTGGCGTGGGCAAAGCGGCCGTCGCCGAACAGGCGCATCGTTTGCGTCAGCGCGCCGGCCTGATCGCGCAGCACCGGCCACTGGATCGGTTCAAGGGCATCGTAGGCCTGGCGGCCCATGCCGGCTAGTCCCGAGATATCGAAGGCGCGGCGTCCAGCCTCGCCGCTGGCATTGCGCCAGCCTGACAAGCGCGCATGCTCGTCGAAAATCGCATGCGCGCCCTCGTAGTCGAAACCGGAAAAACCCATGCGCCGCGCCACTTCGCACAGCGCCCACCAGTCCGCGCGCGCTTCGCCCGGCGCCGGCAGGAAGGCGCGCTGGCGCGAGATGCAGCGTTCGGAATTGGTCACCGTGCCATCCTTCTCGCCCCAGCCCAGCGCCGGCAGCAGCACGTCGGCGTGGACATTCGTGTCGGTGCCTTCCACGATGTCGCTGACGACGACCAGCTCGCACTTGTCCAGCGCGCGTTTGACCTGGTCGGCGTCGGGCAGGCTGACCAGCGGATTGGTGGCGATGATCCACACCGCTTTAACGGTTCCCTCCTCCACCGCGCGGAACAGGTCGACCGCCTTCAGGCCCGGCTTCGACGCGATATCGGGCGCGTCCCAGAAGCTGCGCACCGCTTCACGCTGGGCCGGATTATCGAGCTCCATGTGGGCGGCCAGCATGTTGGCGAGACCCCCGACTTCGCGTCCGCCCATCGCATTCGGCTGGCCGGTGAGGGAGAACGGGCCCATGCCCGGCTGGCCGATGCGCCCGGTCAGCAGGTGGCAGTTGATGATGGCGTTGACCTTGTCGGTGCCGCTGGTCGACTGGTTCACGCCTTGCGAGAAGGCGGTGACGACTGTATTCGTGGCGGCGAAGCCTTCGTAAAAGGCGAGCAACTTGCCCTGGTCGACGCGGCAGATGCGTGCGACCTGCACCGGGTCGCTGCAATCGACATCGGCCGTTGCCAGCGCCGCGTCGAAGCCTTCGGTATGCGCCGCAACGAAGCCGGCATCGCCGTGGCCATGCCGCGCCAGGTAGCTGAGCAGGCCATTGAAGAGCCAGACATCGGTACCCGGCTTGATCGGCAGGTGCAGGTCGGCCGACTCGCAGGTGGCCGTGCGGCGCGGGTCGATCACCACGATCTGCACACCCGGCCGCGCTTCCTTCGCGCGCAGGATGCGCTGGAACAGGGTCGGATGGCACCAGGCCGTGTTCGAGCCGACCAGCACGATCATGTCGGCCAGTTCGAAGTCCTCGTAGCAGCCCGGCACTAGGTCTTCGCCGAAGGCGCGCTTGTGGCCGGCCACGCTTGATGACATGCACAGGCGCGAATTGGTGTCGATGTTGGCGCTGCCGATAAAGCCTTTCATGAACTTGTTGGCGACGTAGTAGTCCTCGGTCAGGAGCTGGCCGGAGACGTAGAGCGCCACCGCATCCGGGCCGTGCTCGGCAATGATGGACGCAAAGCCGCCCGCCACGCGTGCCAGCGCCTCATCCCAGCCCGCGCGGCGCATGGCGCCGTTCTCGCGCAACATGGGGTGCAGCAAGCGCCCGTCGAGGTCCAGGGTTTCGCCCAGCGCCGCGCCCTTCACGCACAGGCGGCCCTGGCTGGCGCTGTGCTCGGGGTCGCCCGCGATGATCGGGATGGTGCCGGGTCGCACAGTGGCGGTCACGCCGCAGCCGACGCCGCAATATGGACAGGTGGTACGCACGGTCTGCACGGGCAGGGTCATGTCCATCGTCATTCCTCTTTTATGGGGCGGGCGCGCACAGCGCTTCGCCGAACAGCAGGCGGTCGCGAAAACTTGAAACGTCGGCGCCGCGCTGGATCAGGTCGAAATACCAGGGACCGTCGCCGACGTCGCCCACCAGCACGGCGCCGGTGACGCGCGAGCCTTCGAGCACGAGGCGCTTGTAGACGCCCGAGCTGCGGTCGCGCAGCACCAGCTCTTCCGACCCCACGCTGCCGGCGATGTCCCCGGCCGAATACAGGTCGATGCCGGTCACCTTCAGCTTGGTCGCGGTGGCGGCCTGCACATAGCGGCGGTGCCCGGCGCCGGCCAGGTGGGCCGCGCAGACGCGGGCCTGCTCCCACACCGGGGCCACCAGGCCGAAAGTGGCGCGGCGGTGCTGCACGCATTCGCCGACGGCGTAGATGCGCGGATCATAGGTTTGCAGCGTGTCGTCGACGACAATCGCGCGTTCGCAGTGCAGGCCGGCCTCGCGCCCGAGCGCCACGTTCGGGCGCACGCCGGCGGCCATCACGACCAGGTCGGCTTTCAGTTCGCTGCCGTCGGCGAAGCGCACGCTTTCGACTTTGCCTTCGCCTGCGATCTCGCTGGTCTGGGCGTCGAGCAGGATGCGCAAGCCCGCGCGTTCGAGCGAGTCCTTCAGCAGGCGCCCTGCCTCGCCGTCGAGCTGCTGGTTCATCAGGCTCGCGGCGACGTGCACGACGGTGACGTCCATCCCGCGCCGCATCAGCGCGTGCGCCCCTTCCAGGCCGAGCAGGCCGCCGCCAATAACGACCGCGCGCCCGCCATGACGCGCAGCTGCGAGCATCGTATCGACGTCGTGCAGGTCGCGAAAGCCGACCACGCCCGGCAGCGTATTACCGGGAATCGGCAGCACGAAGGGCGTGGAGCCGGTCGCCAGCAGCAGGCGGTCGTAGGGCGCTTCCATGCCGGAGCGGGCGACGACGACGCGGCGCTTGCGGTCGATGCGCGCCACCGGGTCGCCCGCATGCAGGGTGATGCCATGTTCGGCATACCAGGCGCGCGGATGGAGCATGATCTCGTCGACGTTCTTGTCGCCAGCCAGCAGCGGAGACAGCAGCACGCGGTTGTAGTTCCCGTGCGGTTCGGCGCCGAAGACCGTGATCTCGTAGAGCTCGGGGGCGAGTTTCAACAGCTCCTCGACCGTGCGCATGCCGGCCATGCCGTTGCCGACCACGACCAGGCGCGGCTTCATGCCGAGACCCACACGGTACCGTTTTCGACCCGCACCGGAAAACTGCTCACCGAATGCGCCGGCGCTTCCAGGCATTCGCCGGTCGCCAGATCGAAGTGGTGCTTGTAGATTGGCGAGGCGACCACGATCCGTTCGCCCAGGCTGCCGACCAGGCCGCGCGAGAGCACGGCCGCGTTCGAATTCGGGTCGTAGTTATCGATCGCGAACAGCTGCTTTTCACCGACCCGGAACACGGCCACCTGGCGGCCATTGAGCAGCGCGCAGACGCCGGTGTCGGGAACGATCTCGTCGAAGGCGCAGACGGCGTTCCAGGTATTGAGTTGGATGTCTCGGTGCATGGTGTGCTCCTTAGTTGACGACTGCGATCGGGATCGTGCGGCGGCGTTCTTCGATGGTGGCGGGGCGCACCTGGCCGCGCTCGGGCATGAAGACGACGTTGTCGTCCTGCGCCGGGCTGTTCACGAAGTGGCGGAAGCGCTTGCGTACTTCCGGGTCTTCCACCGCGTTCTTCCACTCGCAGGCATAGGTATCGACCACCGCCTGCATGTCGGCTTCGAGCTCGTCGCCGATGCCGAGTTTGTCGTCGACCACGACCTGCTTCAGGTAATCCAGGCCGCCTTCCAGGTGTTCGCGCCAGGTGCTGGTGCGCTGCAGGCGGTCGGCGGTGCGCACGTAAAACATCAGGAAGCGGTCGACCAGTTTCACGACCGTCGCTTCGTCCAGGTTCGAGGCGATCAGCTCGGCGTGACGCGGTTTCATGCCGCCGTTGCCGCACACGTAGAGGTTCCAGCCCTTGTCGGTGGCGATCAGGCCGACGTCCTTGCCCTGCGCTTCGGCGCATTCGCGGGTGCAGCCGGAGACGCCGAATTTCACCTTGTGCGGCGTGCGCAAGCCCTTGTAGCGGTGTTCCAGCGCGATGGCAAAGCCCGCGCTGTCGCCCACGCCGTAGCGGCACCAGGTCGAGCCGACGCAGGATTTCACCGTGCGCAGCGACTTGCCGTAAGCGTGGCCGGACTCGAAGCCGGCGGCGATCAGTTCTTCCCAGATCGGCGGCAGCTGGTCGACGCGCGCACCGAACAGGTCGACGCGCTGGCCGCCGGTGATCTTGGTGTAGAGATTGTATTTTTTGGCGATCATGCCGACCGCGATCAGGCCGTCTGCCGTGACTTCGCCGCCCGGCATGCGCGGCACGACAGAATAGGTGCCGTCCTTCTGGATATTGCCGAGGAAGTAGTCGTTCGAATCCTGCAGGCTCGCGTGCTCGGGTTTCAGGACGAAATCGTTCCAGGTCGAGGCCAGGATATTCGCGGCGACCGGCTTGCAGATGTCGCAGCCCAGGCCCGTGCCGTGCTTGGACAGCAGTTCGCCGAAGCTGCGGATGCGGCCGACGCGCACCAGATGGTGCAATTCCTGGCGCGTGTGGTTGAAGTGTTCGCACAGCGCGCGGCTGACGGTCACACCTTGCTTGGCCAGTTCGGCATTGAGCACTTGCGTGACCAGCGGGACGCAGCCGCCGCAGGCCGTGCCGGCGGTGGTGCACTTTTTCAGGGCGCCGATGCTGGTCGCGCCATCCTGCACGGCCGCGCACAAGGCGCCTTTCGAGATATCGTTACAGGAGCAGATCTGGGCGCTGTCCGGCAGTGCCTCGACGCCGAGGCCGCGCTTCGGCGCGCCGCTGGCCTGCG
The DNA here is from genome assembly GCF_059134155.1 of Massilia sp. FBCC-B171. Classification (NCBI taxonomy): domain Bacteria; kingdom Pseudomonadati; phylum Pseudomonadota; class Betaproteobacteria; order Burkholderiales; family Oxalobacteraceae; genus Massilia; species Massilia sp. FBCC-B171. Next base: position 4,226,953 of record NZ_CP101443.1, read on the forward strand.
GCAGGATCAGGCTTTCCGGCGCTTCCGGCAGTTCGATGCCGCTCAGGGCCATTTGCAGCAGCGTGCCGTATTCGGCAGCGTCGCCCACCAGCACGGCGCCCAGCAGGCGCTTGCCGCAGTCGCTGACGACCAGTTTTTTATAGGTCTGGCGGCGCTCGTCCAGGTACTGGACGCTGCGGCTGCCGGCAGTCGCCCCGTGGGCGTCGCCGATGCTGGCCACGTCCACGCCCATCAGTTTCAGCTTGGTGCTCAGGTCGGCGCCGGCGAAGCCGCCCGGCGCGCCGAGCACGTGACGGGCGGCGGTGCGCGCCATGTCGTAGCCGGGGGCGACCAGGCCGAACAGCTGGCCCTTCCATGCCGCGCATTCGCCGACGGCGTAGATGTGCGGATCGGACGTGAGGCAATCGTCGTCGATGGCGACGCCGCCGCGCGGGCCGAGCGTCAGTTCAGCGGCGCGGGCCAGCTCGTCGCGTGGGCGGATGCCGGCCGAGAACACGATCATGTCGGTGTCGAGGTGGGTGCCGTCGGCGAATTCCATGCGGTGCGTGCCTTCTTCGCCGTCGACGATGGCCAGTGTGTTCTTGCCGGTATGGACCGTTACGCCGAGTTCCTCGATACGGCGGCGCAGCACGCCGGCGCCAGAATCATCGACTTGCACCGCCATCAGGCGCGGCGCGAACTCGACGACGTGGGCTTCCAGGCCCAGGTCGCGCAGCGCCTTCGCGCATTCCAGGCCGAGCAGGCCGCCGCCGATGACGACGCCGGTGCGCGAACGGGCGCCGCATTCACGCATCGCTTCCAGGTCTTCGATGGTGCGGTAGACGAAACAGTCGGTACGCTCGCGGCCCGGGACCGGCGGTACGAAGGGAGAAGAGCCGGTGGCCAGCACCAGCTTGTCGTAAGGGAGAACTTCGCCGTTGGCGAGCGTCACCTTGCGTTCCGCGCGGTCGATCGCGACCACCTTGGCGTTCAGTTTCAGGCTCAGGTTGCCGCGTTCGAAAAAGCCCGGTGCGACCAGCGACAGGTCTTCCGCCGTTTTACCTGCGAAGAATTCGGACAGGTGCACGCGGTCGTAGGCCGGGCGTGGCTCTTCGCCAAGCACCGTGATGTGCAGGTGCGGCGCGGCTGCGGCGAGCGACTCGACAAATTTGTGGCCAACCATGCCGTGGCCGATGACGATGATGTTCATGCTGTTCTCCTCATTTTCCAACTAGGCACGCGCCGCGCCGGCGACGGTGGCGGTACTGCTGAAACGGGCGCCGAGTGCGCACAGGCTGGCGACGACGACGAGGCCGCCGAGGATCATCAGGGTCTCGCGCACGTTGCCGGTCCCCTTCATCAAAAAGCCCGCCAGCACCGCGCCGACGTTGCCGCCGGCGCCGACGATGCCCGCCACGCCGCCGAGGGCCGTGGGCGCAACAAACGGCACCAGCGCATAGGTCGCGCCGCAAGCCATGTGGGTGAAGAGGCCAAAGATCAGCATCGCCAGCAGGGCAAAGGCGACGCCGTCGGCGTTCGCGAACCAGAGCAGGCCCAGGCCTTCGCCGATCATCAGCACGAACAGGACCGTGACGCGGCTGTTGAGGTCACCGCGCGCTGCGCTGCGGTCCGACAGCCAGCCGCCCAGGGCCCGGGCGAACAGCGCCAGCAAGCCGAAGCTGCCGGCCGCCATGCCGGCTGCGCCGAGCGAGAGGCCATAATGGTCGACGTAATAGATGGCGGCGATGTTGTGGATGAAGATTTCGATGCCGAAGCAGGCGCCGTAGGTGACGAACAGGAGCCAGGCGCGGTGGTTGCGGCAGGCCGCCTTGAAGCTGGCCATGCCGCCCTTGCCGCCGCCCTCGAAGGGGATGCCGGCCGCGCGCAGCTCGCTGAAATTACCGCTCGGGCAGTCCTGGGTGTAGCGCCAGTAGACGGCGGCCATGATCAGCATCGCCACGCCCGGCACGATCAGCGCGATGCGCCAGCCCAGGGTTTCGCTCACGCCCGCCATGACGAGTGCGCCCAGCAGCAGCGGCATGGCCGCCTGCGCCGCGCCGCCGCCGGCATTGCCCCAGCCGGCAGCGGCCGCGTTGGCGGTGCCGACCACTTTTGGCGCGAACATCACCGAGGTGTGGTACTGGGTGATGACGAAGCTTGCGCCCACCGCGCCGATGCCGAGGCGGGCCAGCAGGAAGGTTTCGTAGCTCTGCGCAAAGGCCACGCCCAGCACCGGAATGGCGCCGAAGGCCAGCAGCGCCGTGTAGGTTTTGCGTGGACCGTAGCGGTCGCACATCGGGCCGACGATCAGGCGCACCAGGATGGTGATGGCGACGGCGGCGATGTTGATGTTGGCGATCTGCGCCACCGACAGGCCGAATTCCCCTTTAATCACCGGCATCAGCGGCGCGCAGGCGAACCAGGCGAAGAAGCAGATGAAGAAAGCGACCCAGGTCAGGTGGAAGGCCCGCATCTGGGGCGTATGGAAATCGGTGAGTGTGATGCTGCTTGCTTTGCTGGCCATGGTATCCCTCGTTCATGAAAACAAAACGGCGTCCGCGTCCCGTGGTGGTCACCAGGGAGGCGGACGCCGTTGTCCGAAAGGCCGGTCCAGCATTGGACCAACTAATGTGCTGCTGAAGGGATCGTCGTTGATCCTGACGGGGTAGTTGCAAGAGCCGTGCCAGACCCCAGGCGGGGCGGAGCGCTTAGGAGATTCGGGAGGGCGCTACATTGCAGTGCACAATGCGCTGAAATGATGCGGAACGCCGCACTGCGCTGGTTGCTGCATCATCGCGATGCAAGAGATAGACCGTAGGGTCGGCTCAGGCGTTGGCGGGCTGCGCGTCACGCTGGTGAATGCCGAACGCTTCCACATACCCAGCCGGATCGCTCCCATCCCACACCCTGCCATCCATCAGCCTGCTGCTGCGCATCTCACCCGAAGGCACGTCCACGCCGGCCAGCAGCGCCGCCTCGCGATACACGTCCACGTGATTGACCGCCTGCGCCACGCCCAGGTAGTCGGGGTCTTCGCGCAGCAGGCCCCAGCGCCGCTGCTGGGTCAGGAACCACATGCCGTCCGACAGCCAGGGGTAAGTCGCCTCGCCCTCGCCGAAGAAGCGCAGGCCGGGAAAATCGGCCTGGCGCGGCACCAGGCAGGCGCGCAGCAGGTCGATGTCGGCATGGACGAAGGCGGGGCTGGCCAGCACTTCGGCGGCCGCTTCGCGGTTGGTCGGCGAGCTGTCGAGCCAGCGCGCCGTGTCGAGCAAGGCGGCGACCAGGGCGCGGCAGGTGTTGGGGTGGCGGGCGACAAAATCGGCGCGTGCGCCGAGCGCCTTGCCGGGATGGTCGGGCCAGACCTGGCTGCTGGGCGCGACCAGCACGCCGCTCGCTTCGATCACCGCGCGCCGGCTCCAGGGCTCGCCCGCGCAGAAGCCGTCCATGTGGCCGGCTTCCAGGTTGGCCGCCATCTGGCTCGGGGGCACGGTGACGAGCTGGGTCTGGGTAAGCGGATCGATCCCGGCGGCGGCCAGCCAGTAGCACAGGAACATGGCGTGGTTCCCGGTCGGGAAGGTGTGGGCGAACGTGTAGCGGCGCGGCTGCTCGCGCATCAGTTGGGCCAGCCCGGCGCCGTCCGTCACGCCAGCCGCGGCGATGGCGCGCGAGAGCACGATCGACTGGCCGTTCTGATTCAGGTTCATCAGCACCGCCATGTCGCGCGCGGCGCTGCCGATGCCCATCTGCAGGCCGTACAGCAAGCCGTACAAGGCCTGGGCGGCATCGAGCTCGCCGCTGGTCAGGCGGTCGCGCATGCCGGACCAGGAGTGCTGCTTTTCCAGCACCAGCTTGACGCCGTATTTTTCGTCGAAGCCGAGGATGGAGGCCATCACCAGCGGCGCGCAGTCGGCCAGCGGCATGAAGCCGATCTTCAGTTCTTCCTTCTCGGGACGGTCCGATCCAACGCTGTATGCGCCCTTGCCTGCCAAGCCTGTCATGCGGTTCCTTTCGCCGGGTCTAACCCAGCAAGTCCTCGACGTCGAGGATGCGCTGCGCGATCTCGGCCAGTCTCATGTTCTTGTTCATCGCCAGGCTGCGCAGGCGGCCGTAGGCTTCGTCTTCGGTCAGGGAATGGCGCTTCATCAGCACGCCCTTGGCGCGGTCGATCACCTTGCGCTCGGCCAGCTTCTGGCGCGTGTCGGCCAGTTCGCCCAGCAGCTTCTGTTCGCGCCTGAAACGCGCCAGCGCCACGTCGAGCACCGGGCGCACCCGTTCTGCGCGCAGGCCGGCCACGATATAGGCCGAGACGCCCGCCGCCACCGCCGCTTCCATGGTCGCCGCGCTGTCGTCCTCGGTGAAGAGCACGATCGGGCGCCGTTCTTCGCGCGTGGCGATCACGATGTGTTCGAGCACGTCGCGGGCGTCGGACTCGCTGTCGACGATGATCAGGTCCGGCTGCAACTGGGCGATCCGCTCGGGCAGGAAGATGTCCGGCGGGAGCGAAGCGACGATGTCATAGCCGGACTCGAGCAGGCCGACGCGCAGCGCCGCGCTGCGGCAGGCCTGGGCGGCAAGGGCGGCGTCGCCGGCCTGTTTGTCGCCGCTGGTGACGACGACGATGCGCAGGCTGGGGGATGGGTCGGCTCGTTTCATGCACTGCAACATGCAAGAAACGGGCCAAGGACTGAACATCCGACGCCAAGTGCTTGTGAAATTTCTCGGCTCAATATCCCTGCTACATGTTGGCTGCGCTAGAATGCATTCGCATTTTTCTGGCTAGAAAGCACTTCCTTTCACTCACTCGATACCCACGATGCGACTTCCTGCACTGACTTTCCTTGCTGCGCTTTCCATCCTGCCTGCTGCGGCAGCAGCGCCCGCGCCTACGCCCATCAGCCTCGACCAGGCCATGGCCCATCCGGACTGGATCGGCAATCCGGTCGAAGCGGCGTGGTGGGGCTGGAACGGCAAGGACGTGTATTTCAAGCAGAAGCGCACCGGCTCGCAGCTGCGCGACACTTTTCTCGCGCGCCAGAACGGCGTGCAAAAAGTCGCCGACGCCGAACTGGCAACGCTCGACAGCCCGGCCGTGGTCTATGACCGTGCGCACACACGCACCATTATGGTGCGCAATGGCGACCTGTTCGAGCGCGACCTGAAGACCGGCGCACTGGTTCAAATCACGCGCGGCGTGAAAGCCGAGGACCCGCAATACGCCAGCGACGAGCGCGCGGTGCAGTTCCGCGTCGGCCACGACTGGTTCGGCTGGGACCGCGCCAGTCGCCTGCAGGGGCCGATCGCCCTGCCCCGCGCGGCCAAGGACCCAGCCGTGCAGGATCCCGACGCGCTGCGCGACATGCAGCTGCGCCTGATCACGACCCTCAAGCGCGCCAGGGACGACCGCGACGCCGCCCGCGCCCGCAGCGAGGAAGAGCGCCGCTTCGATCCGACGCGCGCGCCAGGCCCGGTCTACCTGGGCGACAAGGTCAGCATCGAAGGCAGCGCCCTGTCTCCGGATGGTCGCTACCTGGTGGTGGTCACCGCCGCCAAAGGTACGGACAAAGGACGTGTCGGCAAGATGCCGCGCTACGTCACCGAATCGGGCTATGAAGAGATGGACGACCAGCGCACCCGCGTCGGGCGCACCAATCCGGCGCCGCACGCGCTGAAACTGATCGAGCTGGCCACCGGCAAAGTGCAGGACCTGTCCTTCGACGCCCTGCCCGGCATCGCGGTCGATCCGCTGGCCAAACTGCGCGCCGAGGCCAAGCTCGATCCCCTGAAAGGAAACCGCCCGCTGCGCATCGCCGACCGCGACGACGCCGTGCGCTGGAGCCTGGACGGCAAACTGGCCGCCGTCATGCTGCGCGCGGTCGACAACAAGGACCGCTGGATCGCCACCATCGACCTCGCCGCCGCTAAACTCAAGCCCCAGCATCGCCTGAGCGACGAGGCCTGGGTCAACTTCGACAACAGCGACTTCGGCTGGCTGCCGGACAACCGCACGCTCTGGTTCACCTCCGAAGAAAGCGGCTACGCGCACCTGTACACCCAGGCGCTCGACGGCCGTGCGCGCGCGCTCACCAGCGGCAAATGGGAAGCGACCGACATCCAGTGGAGCGTGGATGGCGGCACCGCCTACCTGCTCTGCAACCGCAAGACCCCGGGCACCTATGAAGTGTGCGCCGTGAACGCCCAGGACGGCGCCACGCGCGAAGTGACCGCCCTGTCGGGCGTCGAGCGCTTCGTGCTCTCGCCCGACAGCCGCAAGCTGCTGGTGCATTATTCGTCGAGCTATATGCCGGCCCAGCTGGCCGCGGTGCCCGTCAGCGGCGGCGCGGCCGTGAAGCTGACCGATACGCGCACGGCGGAATATAAAGCGCGCAACTGGATCCAGCCCGACTACGTGGCCGTGCCTTCGAGCGACGGCGGCGACCCGGTCTGGTCCAAGCTGTACCGCCCGGCTAACATGGTGCCGGGTAAGAAATACCCGGTCGTGATGTTCGTGCACGGCGCCGGCTACCTGCAGAACACCCATCAACGCTTCCCTGTCTACTTCCGCGAGCAGATGTTCCACAACCTGCTGGTCGAGAAGGGCTACATCGTGCTCGACATGGACTACCGCGCCTCGCAGGGCTATGGCCGCAACTGGCGCACCGCGATCTACCGCCAGATGGGCCACCCGGAACTGGTCGACTATCAGGACGGCGTGCGCTACATGGTGGCCAACCACCAGGGCGATGCCGCCAATGTCGGCATCTACGGCGGCAGCTACGGCGGCTTCATGACCTTCATGGCCCTGATGCGCGCGCCGGAGATGTTCAAGTCGGGCGCGGCCCTGCGTCCGGTGACCGACTGGACCACCTACAACCACGAGTACACGGCCAACATCCTGAACACGCCCGACCTCGATCCGCAGGCCTATAAAATCTCGTCGCCGATCGAATACGCCGACAAGCTGCAGGGGAACCTCCTAATCGCGCACGGCATGGTCGACGACAACGTGTTCTACCAGGACTCGGTGCGCATGGCCCAGCGCCTGATCGAGCTGAAGAAGGACAACTGGGAGCTGGCCAGCTACCCGCTCGAACGCCACGCCTACACCCAGCCGGAAAGCTGGTTCGACCAGTACCGCCGCATTTATAAGCTGTTCGAGCGCACGCTCAAGCAGTAGTGCGGTACAAACGAGCGCCCTGCGGGGCGCTTTTTGTTTTACTGTTCGGTTTCGTTTTCCGCTTCGATCGACTTTCATGACGCTTTCCCGCCTGCCGCTCTACCTTCGTTCCGCCCTCTTCGCCGCGCTCTGCTGCGGCGCCGCCCATGCCCAGGAGGCACCGGCCTTCGTCGGCCTGCCGTCCACCGGCCAGCTCGACGCCAGCCGTGTGCTGGACGAGCGCCATGGCGCGTCCGGACGGGACAAGGAAGAGGCAAAGGAAAAGACCACGGGCCAGGAGAAAGCCGCACGTCCGCGCGCGAAAGGCGCCGCCATCCCCACCGGCGGCATCACCGGCGTCCTCATCGAAAGCACCGCGCGCGAGGACCAGGCGAACGTGCCACTCAGCTTCGGCCAGGTATTCGCCAGGGGCGACCTGCCGCGCGGCGCGGCGCTGGCGGGCAAGCTGGCCGACGGCACGGTGCTGCCGCTGCAGCTCGACGTCAAGGCCAGCCACCCGGACGGCTCGGTGCGCCACGCCGTCATCTCGGCCATCCTGCCGCGCCTGGGCGCCGGCAAGGACATCGGCCTGGCGCTGGTGAAGAGCGCGAAGAAGGCCGAGAACCCAGGCGCGCCAAAACCCGGCGCCGGCGCCGACACGGTCGTTACCATCGTCGTCGACGGCGCGCGCTACACCGCCTCGAGCGCCGCCGCGTTGAAGGGCCCGCAGGCGCAGGCCTGGCTGCATGGTCCCATCGTCACCGAACTGCAGGGCGCCGCGCCCCTGGTGGACGCGAAGGGCGCCGAACACCCGCACCTGGCGGCGCGCTTCGCGCTGCGCTGGTATGGCGCGGCGAAGAAGGCGCGCGTCGACGTCGTCATCGAGAACAACTGGGCCTATGCGCCCGACCCGCAGAACATCACTTACGACGTGACGATCATGGCGGGCGGCAAGCAGGTCTACGAGAAGCGCGGCCTGACCCACTACCACCATGCGCGCTGGCGCAGCCTGGCCTGGCTGGGAGAGGCGCCCGACCTGCACCTGCGCCATGACACGGCCTACCTGATCGACTCGCGCGCGCTGCCGAACTATGACCGCTCGGTGGCCGTGCGCGAGCGTGCCCTTGCCACGCTGGCGTCGAACTGGGGCGGCTTGACGACCGAACCGATGGGCGTCGGCCTGGCCGCACCCGCGATGCCCGCCCCCGGCGGGCGCCAGGACATCGGCCTTCTGCCCGGCTGGGCTGCGGCCTATCTGCTCAGCATGGACGAACGCGCCAAGACGGTCACGCTCGGCACCGCCGAACTGGCCGGCAGCTGGCCCATCCACTACCGCGACCAGCGCACCGGCCGGCCGGTCAGCCTGCTGGACTATCCGTACATGACACTACTGGGCAACAAGTCCGACACCCGCAATCCGAAAACCGGCAAGCAGGAAGCTTTCCCGGCCTGCCGCAAGGACCTGTGCAAGACGCCGCTCAAGCCGGACGTGTCGCACCAGCCAGGCTTCGCCTACCTGCCCTACCTCGTCACGGGCGACCATTACTACCTGGAAGAGCTGCAGTTCTGGGCCATGTACAACCTGTTTTCGTCGAATCCCGGCTACCGCAGGAATGTCCAGGGACTGCTGGCGCCGGAGCAGGTGCGCGGCCAGGCCTGGGGCCTGCGCACGCTCGGCCAGGCGGCCTACATCACGCCCGACGCCGATCCGCTCAAGCGCGACCTGAACACGCTGTTGGACAGCAACCTGGCCTGGTACAACGCCGAGTACAGCAACAACCCCGCGGCCAACAAGCTGGGCGCGATCGTCAATGGCTATGCCGTGGTCTACAAGGAGAAAACCGCGCTCGCGCCCTGGCAGGACGACTTCTTCACCGCCGCCGTGGGACACGTGGCCGAACTGGGCTTCAAGGAGGCCGAACCGCTGCTGCGCTGGAAAGCGCGCTTCCCGATCGGCCGCATGGTGGGCGACGGCGCCTGCTGGATGGCTGGCGCGAACTACACCTATACGGTGCGCGCGGCGCCTGGCGCGCCCTACTTCGACTCGATCAAGGACGCCTTCGCCGCCACGGTCGGGCGCGAGGCGGCAGAGCTGCCCTGCACCGGCAGCGAAATGGCGGCGGCCTTGAAACAAAAGGTCGGCGACATGGGCGGCTACGCGGCCGCCGTCAGCGGCTTCCCCTCGAACATGCAGCCTGCTCTCGCCTATGCCGCCGACGCCGGCGGCGCCGCCGGCCGCAAGGCCTGGACCGTGTTCATGGCGCGCGGCGTGAAACCTGATTATGGCGAGGGTCCGCAGTTCGCGATCGTGCCGCGCTGACGGCAGGTGACGCAGGGAAGAGACATAGAACCGTAGGGTGGGCACCCCGTGCCCACGCGTTACGTGCCTGTCTGGCATACACTGCGCTGACCGCTCGCTCGCACGGTATCCGGCGCCCAGGTACATCTGCTAAATGGCAGTCAGACCGTACGAGCGATTCGTCATGGGTGCAGGTGAAGCGTGCGCATGTAACGCGTGGGCACAGAGTGCCCACCCTACGGTACGCCACGGTCCCCGACAAAATGCGGTCAGAGCGATGCCAGCGCTACACAGACAGCAGATCGAACAGCGTCAGCGCCACCACCTTGGTCGCCTTGCGCAGATCCTCCAGCGCCAGCTTCTCGTCCGCCTTCTTCGCATTCGATTCCGGCACGGTCCGCGGTCCGGCGCCATACATCACCGCCGGAATGCCGCGCTCGCCGTACAGGCGCGCGTCCGCATACAGGGGCGTGCCGACGGCGGGGATGGCTTCGCCGAACACGGCCTGGGCATTGCGCTGCAGGCTCTGCACCAGCGGCGCGGCGCCGGCCAGCGGACGCAGCGCCTGCGACAGCAGCAGGCGCCGGATCTCGACCCGGATCCCGGGCAATCCCTCTACCGCCTCCTCGATCAGCGCGCGCACGCCCGCCTCGACCGCAGCCGGATCTTCCTCGGGAATCATGCGGCGGTCCATTTTCAGCACCACCTTGCCCGGCACGACATTGGTATTCGTGCCGCCATCGATGCGCCCGACCAGCATGGTCGGCGAGTCGATGCCGGCCACCGCCGACTTGATCTTTTTAAGCTCCGGCAGCTGGCCGTAGATCGCATTCAGGATGCGCGTGGCGGCCTGCAGCGCGTCGTGCGCGGTCTCCGGCATCGCACCGTGGCCGGCCTTGCCGTGTACCGTCACCTCCAGTTGCAGGCAGGCGTTGTGCGCGGTGACGACCTGGTAGCTGAAGCCGGCGGCGATCACCAGGTCGGGTTGTGTGAGCTTTTGTTCGAGCAGCCAGCCCGGGCCCAGCAAGCCGCCGAATTCTTCGTCATACGTGAAATGCAGCTCGACGCCGCCTTTCAATGTCAAGCCAAGCGCTTCGAGCGCGCGCACGGCGAAGATATAGGTCGCGAAGTCGCTTTTGGACACCGCCGCCGCGCGCCCGTACAGATAGCCATCCTCGATCTCCGCGCCATACGGCGGATGGACCCAGCCCTCGCCCGGCGGCACCACGTCGCCGTGGGCGTTGAGCGCGACGGTTGGCCCGCCCGCGCCATACGGCCGGCGCACGATCAGGTTGGTGATGCTCTCCATGCCGTAGTCGCGCACCTGCTGCACCGGCACGGCGTGGCGCTCGGCCTCCCAGCCAAAGCCGGCGACCATGCCCGCCACGGCCTCGGTATGCGGTGCGTTATTGCCGGGCGGGGTATCGGTCGGGATGCGCACCACCGACTGTAAAAATGCGACCTGTTCGTCGAAGTGGGCATCGATCCAGTCGAGCAGTTGCTGTTGCGTGGAGGTGCTCATTGCTTGGCTCCAGTTTTGGCACCGGCTTCGAACCAGGCGCCGACCTGCGCCCGCTCGGCGTCGGTCATGTGGGTGAGGTTCGCCAGCGGCATCGCTTTCAGCTGGACCGTCTGCTGGTAGATGCGCGCCGCGTGCTGGCTGACGAGTGCGGGCGAATCGAGCATCACGCCGGCCGGCGCGGCGGGAAAGCCCGGCTGGGTCGGCTGGACCGCATGGCAGCTGACGCAGCGCTGGCCGACGATGGCGGTCACCTGGGTGAACTGGGCCGCCGCGTCCAGCCCCGGCTGTTGCGCGACGGGCGCTTTTGGCGCGATCAGCACCGCCAGCACGGCCAGCAGCGCCACCCCGGCGGCCGGATACTTCCACTCGACGCGGCCCTTGTGGCGCAGGTTGAAGAAGTGGCGGATCAACACGCCCGCCGCCATGATCACCGCCAGCACCGCCCAGGCGTGCTCGTGGCGGTAGGTCATCGCGTAGTGGTTGCTGATCATGAGGAAGAGCACCGGCAGCGTGAAGTAATTGTTGTGGACCGAGCGCTGCTTGGCGCGGATGCCGTAAACGGGATCGGGCTTCTGGCCGGCCATCATGGCGTTGACCATCTTGCGCTGGCCGGGGATGATCACATGGGCCACGTTGGCCACCATGATGGTGCCGATCATCGCGCCAACATGCAGATAGGCTGCACGCCCGCTGAGCAGGTGGGTGAGAACGTAACTCGCGGCCACCAGCAGCACGAAGATGACGGCGCCGAAGGCCAGGTCGTGCTTGCCCAGCGGTGACTTGCAGAGCAGGTCGTAGACCAGCCAGCCCACTACCAGGCTGCCAAGACCGATGCCGACCGCCTGCCAGCTGGTGAGGTCGGCCACGCTGCGGTCGACCATCATCGCCTGCGCGTTCAGGTAGTAGACGATGAACAGCAGCGCGAAGCCCGACAGCCAGGTCGAATAGGCTTCCCATTTGAACCAGTGCAGTTCCTTCGGCAGCGTGGCCGGCGCCACCAGGTATTTTTGCGGATTATAAAAGCCGCCGCCATGCACGGCCCAGAGTTCGCCGGCCACGCCTTTTTGCGCCAGGTCGGACCCCGGCGCCGGCGGCCGGATCGTGTTGTCGAGCCAGACGAAATAAAAGGAAGCGCCGATCCACGCGATGCCGGTGATGATGTGCAGCCAGCGCACGAGCAGATTGAGCCATTCGAGGCCGTAGGGCCCCAGGTGTCCGAACACGTCCATGCATAGTCCTTGTCAGTATTTCATTGACGATAGCCCGATTTCATTTTGTTCAACATGAAACTTGACGTATATTCGACATACCCAATTGCATATATACCAAACATGGCCGCCCTGCCCCAGCACCTGGATATCCACCTGATCCGTATCCTCTACCTGCTGCTGGTCGAGAAAAACGTCTCGCGGGTGGCCCTGAAACTGAACCAGCCGCAGCCCTCGATCTCGGCCTCGCTGCGCAAACTGCGCGAACTGACGGGCGACCCGCTGCTGGTGCGCGGTGCGCGCGGCATGGTCCCGACCCAGCACGGGGAAAGCCTGCTCAAACCCGCCAAGCGCATCCTCGACGAGACCGAGAGCCTGTTCATCAAGAAGTCGGCCTTCGTGCCCGAGGAAGCGGCGCGCACCTTCCACATCGCCGCGCCCGACTACCTCGACACCCAGTTCCTGCCCAACGTGGTGGCCGCCGTGCGGCGCGGCTCGCCCAACAGCCGGGTGGCGATCCACGGCATGGGCGCGGGCGCCGACTACCTGCGCATGCTGTCGGACGGCGAAATGGACCTGGTGATCGCCAACTGGGACGAGCCGCCCGCGCACCTGCACATCTCGAAACTGTTCGAAGATCCGATCGTCTGCACCATGCGCGCCGACAGCCCGTACGCCAAGCGCACTGCGGCCGACGCCATGACCATCGAAGACTACCTCAGTTTGCCGCACGTGGCGCCCTCGCAGACGCTGCCGGGCTACCACGGCGTGATCGACTCCTTCCTCGCGCGCCAGGGCATGCACAGGAAGATCGCGGTCGAGTCGCCCTATTTCGGCCTGATCCCCTACATGCTGACCCAGACCGACCTGGTACTCACCACCGGGCGCCAGTTCATGCGCTTTTACGAGAAGACGCTTCCGCTCAAGACGTTTACGATGCCATTGAAATTCCCGCCGATGCGCTTCTACCAGCTCTGGCACCAGCGCGTGCACCAGTCGCCGGAACACAAATGGCTGCGCGACCAGGTGAGCCAGGCGGCGCGCGCGCTGATCCAGAAGTAGGCGGTATATCCGCAGCCTGATAATGGAACCACGCGCAGGATTTATCATCGAACGCTTGACCACCCGAGGCCGACCATGACCACGCTTGCAAGCCTGAACTCTCTTGACGATGCCGCCTTTGCCGCGGCCCTGAACGGCATCTACGAGCACTCGCCCTGGATCGCCGAACGCGCGGCAAGCCGGCGTCCGTTCGCCACCCTCGCCGCGCTCAAGCTTGCGCTGCAGGAGGTGGTCGGCGCAGCCAGCGAGGACGAGCGCCTGGCGCTGCTGCGCGCCCACCCCGAGCTGGCGGGCAAGGCGGCCATTGCCGGCGAGCTGACCGAAGAGTCGACGGGCGAACAGGCCGCATCCGGCCTGAACCAGTGCAGCGCCGAGGAATACGCCTGCCTGCAGCAGCTCAACGGCGAGTACAACGACAAGTTCGGCTTCCCCTTCATCCTGGCCGTGAAAGGCCCGACCGGGCGCGGCCTCACGCGCAGCGCCATCATCGACACCTTCGCCCGGCGCCTGAAGAATGCCCGCGCCGGCGAGCTGGCCGAGGCCCTGCGCCAGGTGCACCGCATCGCCGAGATCCGCCTCAACGTCCTGCTCGATGTCGTGCCTTCCATGGGCGCGCAGGTGATGGACTGGTGCGAAACGATCGGCGAGTGGAGCGATGCCGAGACGGGCCTGACCTGCGCCTACCTGACCCCCGCGCACCGGCGCACGGCCGCGCGCATCGTCAACTGGATGATCGACGCCGGCATGGACGCGCACATCGACGCGGTGGGCAATGTGGTCGGACGCTACGCCGCGCTCGACGTGAATGCGAAATCGCTGATGACGGGCTCGCACTACGACACCGTCATCAATGGCGGCAAGTACGACGGGCGCCTGGGCATCCTGCTGCCGATCGCGGTCGCGGCGCACTTGCACGCGCGCGGCGAGCGCCTGCCCTTCCACCTGGACGTGATCGGCTTCGCGGAAGAAGAAGGCGTGCGCTTCCGCAGCACCTTCCTCGGCAGCAGTGCGATCACCGGGCGGTTCGATCCGGCGCTGCTGGACGCGGTCGATGCGGACGGCGTCACCCTGCGCGAAGCGATCGTCTCAACGGGCCACGATCCCGCCACGATCCCCGCCCTTGCGCGCAAGCCCGATGAGCTGCTCGGCTTCGTCGAAGTCCATATCGAACAGGGACCGGTGCTGCTCGAACGCGGCCTGCCGGTGGGCGTGGTGACGGCGATTGCCGGCAGCTCGCGCTACCTGGTCGAACTGACGGGCGTGGCCAGCCATGCCGGCACCACGCCGATGGGCTTGCGGCGCGATGCGGCCGCCGCCGCCGCCGAGATCGTGCTGCTGGTCGAGGGGCGTTGCAGCGGGGTCGCCTCCCTGGTCGGTACCGTCGGCCAGCTCGAAGTGCCGGGCGGTTCGGTGAACGTGATTCCGGGCGCCTGCAAGCTTTCGCTCGACATCCGCGCCGCCGATGACGCCGTGCGCCTGGCGGCCGTCGACGATATCCTGGCCGGGATCTCGGCGATCTGTGCGCGGCGCGGGATCGAGGAAAAGCTGTGGAAGATCGTCGAGGCCGATGCAGCGCCCTGCGCGCCGCACCTGATGGATTTGCTGGGTGCGGCAGTCGAACGCCAGGGCCTGCCGCGCTTCGATTTGCTGTCGGGCGCCGGTCACGACGCGATGCAGATGGCGCAGCTGACCGAGGTCGCGATGCTGTTCACGCGCTGCGGCAATGGCGGCATCAGCCACAATCGGCTCGAGACGATGACGGCGGACGATGCCGAGCTGGCGGCGCAGGTGCTGCTCGACTTCCTGCGCCAGCTCGAGGTCAAGGAGTAAGTGGGCGCCTGGCGGTACCGGGAAGCGTGCCGCGTACTGTCAGCACGATGGACAGGCCAATCGACGCCAGCAGTAGCGGACCGGCCAGCCGCTCTCCTCCCAGCAGCATCAGAAAGCCAAACCAGAATCCGATGGACCAGAGCAGGCAGCAGGCGATCAGCTTGAAGGGATTGCGCGGCGCGGACGATGCAGCCTGCATGATTTGCGGTGCGCCGCAGACCGGGCAGACTGGGGTGCCGTCATGCGGGCCGCTGGCACAACCCGGGCAATACACCATGTCCATGTTCGCTCCTCCATCGATCGGGATGTCATGCGCGAAGAAAAGATTACGTGGGCTGCAAGTCGGGGCCGTGATTGCTGTCATTGCCAGCTTAAAGCCATCGTTGGCTGTGTCAAGGAACACACATGATCACTTTGCGGCCAGCCCTCGGTGACGACATAGAAGCACTCTGGGCACTGCGTACCCGCGCGGTCGCGCATGCATGCGCGGGGCATTACAGCGAGGATGTACTCGCAGTCTGGCTCGCCTCCCCGGTACCCGACTCCATGCCGGGCTTGTTCGCTGAGGGCGGGGGCATTGTCGCGATCGAGGATGGCAGGATGCTGGGCTACGCGGTATGGAATGCGGCCAGCGGCGAGGTCGACGGGTTGTTCGTCGAACCGGCGCAGCATGGGCGGGGCATTGGCGGCATGCTGATGCAGGCTGTCGAGCAGGCGGCACGTTCGGCTGGTAGTGAGCGCTTGCTTCTCTCGGCTTCCCTGAATGCCGTGCCCTTCTACCAGCGCGCCAGTTTTGTTGCCGTGCGCGAGGAGATGTATCCGCACCGGTCGGGGATCGGGATTCCGTCGGTGTACATGGAGAAGCTGCTCGCTTAAATTTACACGCTAGCAGTAAAACTATTTACCCCGCCTGGCCAGCACCAGCGCGATCCCGCCCAGGACCGCCAGCGACGCCAGCACCAGCCGCATTGTCACCGGCTCGCCCAGCCACAGCACCGCCCCAAACGCGGTGATCACCGGCACCGATAGCTGCACCGTCGCCGCCCGCATCGCCGTCAACCCGCGCAGCGCCGTGTACCACAGCGCATACCCAACACCCGAGGTCAGCGCCCCCGACACCACCGCCAGCCCGATCCCCGCCGCATTGGCATGCGCGACTCCCATAAACGGCAGCCACGACACCAGCGCCAGCGGCGCCGCACGCAGGAAGTTGCCGGCCGTGGCGCGCAGCGGGTCAGGCGCACCGCGTCCACGCAGCGAATACACGCCCCAGGCCGCCCCTGCCAGCGCCATCAGCGCCGCGCCCAGCAAGGGCGGCGCACTCACGCCGGGCAGCACCAGGTAGACCAGCCCCGCCGCCGCCAGCGCCAGAGCGCACCAGGCCGGCATCGTAAAACGCTCGCCGCCGCGCAGCGCCCAGCCGAACATGGTCAGCTGGACGGCGCCGAAGAGGATCAGCGCGCCGGTCCCCGCGGGAAGGCTGACATAGGCAAACGAAAAGAAGGCGACATAGGCGAACAGCATCGCCGCCGAACACCAGTCGCCGCCCGCCGGCCCGCTCCCGGCGCGCAGGCGCACGATCAGCGCCAGCGCGAGTGCGCCCGACACCACGCGGACTGCGCCGAAACTGGCCGGATCGATGCCGCCGCCTGCCAGCGCCAGGCGGCACAGCAGCGAATTGGCGGCAAAGGCGAGCATGGCGGTTGCCGTGAAGGCAAGCGTCGCCAGATGCGGCCTGCCGGCGGGTTCAAGCATGGCGCGCCAGCGGCCGCCTGGCCAGCGAATCGCTCCCCGGCAGGCAGGGCGCTGCGCTTACTCGTACTCTGGCGGCGGCGCTCGCCTGGCGCTGGCGCGGCTCTTGAGCCAGTCGCGCCCGCCCGCGTTCAGCGCCTTCGCCACGACCGCCGGCGGCAGGCTGTACACCGTCGCCCAAGTGGCGCGGCCATCGGCGCCGTTCGAGGGAAAGCTGCTCGTCTCGATCGGCCAGTTGTATTTGCGTTTCAGGGTGCGGACGATGGCCGCCAGCGTGACGCGGCCACGCAGCGGCTCGGCGCCGGTCTGGTCTTCGTCGGACAGCAGCACGGCCAGCACGGCGCCACGCGCGGTCAGCGGACCGGGAAAGGTAGGAGATTTGCTCGGCATGCGGGCATTTTAGCCGCGTTTGCGCCAGGTCCGTGCACGCCGGCATGCCCACCTCCCCCCTCAGGATTCGTCAGGACGCGAGTTTGGCCCGCTCCAGCATCGCATGCAGCAGCACGTTGCATCCCGCCTCCAGGTGCGCCGGCTGGGCATCCTCGATCTCGTTGTGGCTGATGCCGTCCTTGCAGGGCACGAAGATCATGCCCGACGGAGCGACGCGCGCCGTGTAGATGGCGTCGTGGCCGGCGCCGGACACCACGTCCATCGTCGAATAGCCGAGCTTTTCGGTCGCGGCGCGCACGGCATCCACGCAATCGGGATGGAAGGGGCAAGGCGGATAGTAGGAGACGCGTTCGACCTCGATGCCCAGGCCCGACTCCTGCCGCGTCTTCGCGACGAAGGCCAGCATTTCCTCGTGCATCGTATTGAGTAACTCGTCGTTCACGTTGCGCAGATCGATGCTGAACTTCACTTCGCCCGGAATGACGTTGCGGCTGTTCGGGAACACCTGCACCATGCCGACCGTCCCGCGGCCGTAAGGCGGATAGCGGTTCGCAATCGCCACCACTTCCTGCATGATGGTGGTGGCCACCTGCAGCGCATCGCGGCGCAGGCCCATCGGGGTCGGGCCGGCATGCGCTTCCATGCCCGACACCGTGCAGTCGTACCAGGACAGGCCCATCACGGCCGGCACCACGCCGATCACCTTGTCGGCGTCTTCCAGCACCGGGCCCTGCTCGATATGGGCTTCGAAATAGGCGCCGATCGGATGCCGACCGGGTTCCTCGTCGCCCAGGTAGCCGATGCGTTCCAGCTCCTCGCGCACGGTCTTGCCGTCGACGTCCTTGGCGGCGTAGGCCGTCTCCAGACTGAAGGCGCCGCAGAAGACGCCGGAGCCCATCATCACCGGCACGAAGCGCGAGCCCTCCTCGTTGGTCCAGAATGCGACTTCGACCGGGGCTTCGGTGACGATGCCGTGGTCGTTCAAGGTGCGCACCACCTCGATCCCGGCCAGTACGCCGTAATTGCCGTCGAACTTGCCGCCGGTGGGCTGGGTGTCGACGTGGCTGCCGGTGACGATCGGAGGCAGGCTGTTGTCGCGGCCGGCGCGGCGCATGAAGACGTTGCCGATCTTGTCGATGGTGACCGACATGCCCGCCTCGCGCGCCCAGCCGACGACGAGGTCGCGGCCCTGGCGGTCGAGATCGGTCAGGGTGAGGCGCTTGACGCCGCCCTTGGGTGTGGCGCCGATTTGCGCCAGTTCCATCAGGGAGTCCCACAGGCGTTGGCCGTTGATGCGCAGGGTGTCGGGCATGTTTTTTTTCCGGTGTGGAGTTGGCGGTTTACAGCGGCGCGAAGGCCGGCCGGTCGATGTGGCGGCCGGCGCCCTCTTCCGCGCGCAGCTCGCCGCGCTCGAAAACGAGTTTGCCGGCGTGGACCGTGTGGGTCGGGATGCCGCGCACGGTGCGCCCTTCGAAGACGTTGAAGCCGCCTTTCGCGAACTGGGTTGTACTGGAGATCGTGCGCGTGCCGTTCGGGTCCCAGACGACGATGTCGGCGTCGGCCCCGGCGGCGATCACGCCCTTGCGCGGGTACATATTAAAAATCTGGGCCGCGTTGGTGGAGGTGACGCGCACGAATTCGGACGGGGTCAAGGTACCGGAATTCACGCCCGCGTCCCAGACCACCGCCATGCGTTCCTCGACGCCGCCGCAGCCGTTCGGGATGCGCGTGAAGTTGTCCGCGCCGGCCGCTTTCTGCTCGGCGCAGAAGGTGCAGTGGTCGGTCGCGGTGGTGTGCAAATTCCCCCCGCGCAGGCCCTGCCACAGCGCCTGCTGGTGGTGCGGGCTGCGAAACGGTGGGCTCATCACGTGGCCGCGCACGAAGTCTTCGTCTTCGCTGGCGTACACGCTGTCGTCGATCACCAGGTGCCCGGCCAGCGCTTCGCCATACACGCGCTGTCCCTTGGCGCGGGCGCGGGTGATGGCCTCGAGCGATTCGGCGCAGGACACGTGGACGATGTAGACCGGGGTGCCGAGCACGTTCGCAATGGCGATCGCGCGGTTCGCCGCTTCGGCCTCCGCTTCCGGTGGACGCGACAGCGGATGGGCGCGGGCGCCGGTAATGCCCTTCTGCAGGAGCTCCTGCTGCAATTGATAGACCAGCTCTCCGTTTTCCGCATGCACGGTCGGGATCGCCCCGAGTTCCAGCGCACGCCTGAAACTTTTTACCAGCGTTTCGTCGTCGGCCATGATCGCGTTTTTATACGCCATGAAGTGTTTAAAGCTGTTCACGCCATGCTCGCGCACCAGGGTGCCCATGTCCGCATGCACCGACTCATCCCACCAGGTCACTGCAACATGAAAAGTGTAGTCGCCGGTCGACTTTCTCGCCCAGCCGCGCCAGGTGTGGTAGGCCTCCATCAGCGACTGCTTCGGGTCGGGAATGACGAAGTCCATGATCGTCGTGGTGCCGCCGGCCAGCCCCGCCGCGGTGCCGGTGAAGAAATCGTCGGCGGTGACGGTGCCCATGAAGGGCAGCTGCATGTGGGTGTGGGTGTCGATCCCGCCCGGCATGACGTACTGGCCGCTGGCATCGATGACGGTGGCGTTCGCGGGGGCGTCCAGCTGCTCGCCGACGGCGACGATCTTGTCGCCATAACAGAGCACGTCGCCGCGGAAGGCGCGGTCGGCGTTCACGATGGTGCCGCCGCGAATAATCGTCGTCATGGACATCTCCAGTAGGTCAGGAATTGGCAGCCGGGTGCAGTGCAGGCACGCTGCGCCCTTTCATCATCAGGCCGTAGGCAAGGCCGGAAATCAGCACGCCCACGAACCAGGCATAGGTATAGATGGTTTTGAAGGTCGCGCCGACGTCCGGGAACGAGGCCGGAAAGGCCGCGTTCAGGAAGCCCGGGATGTTCGGCGCCACGCCCAGGCAAAACGCGACGATCGCCGCGACGTTCCAGCCGCTGCCATACGAATAGATGCCTTTGTTCCGGTACAGCTGGTCGACGTCGAGCGTGGTCTTGCGGATGAAGTAGTAGTCGATGATCATGATGCCGGCGATCGGCCCGAGCAGCGCCGAATAACCGATCAGCCAGGTGAAGATATAGCCCTGGGTCGTCTCCAGGATCTTCCAGGGCATCATCACCAGCGCGATGCCGGCCGTCAGGTAGCCGCCGGTGCGGTAGCTGATCTGTTTCGGGGCCAGCGCGGAGAAGTCATAGGCCGGGCCGACCAGGTTGGCCGCGAGATTCACGCTGACGGTGTCGATCAGGAGCACGATCAAGGCGATCAGCACCGCGATGCCCGTCATGCGGCTGGCGACATCGACCGGATCCCACAGTGCCTTGCCGTACAGGACGACGGTGGCCGAGGTCACGATCACGGCCAGCGCCGCCAATAAACCCATCGGCACCGGCAGGCCGATGGTCTGGCCGATGATCTGGTCGCGCTGGGTTTTGGCGAAGCGCGTGAAGTCGGGAATGTTCAGGGCCAGCGTGGCCCAGAAACCGACCATGGCGGTGAGCGACGGCCAGAAGGTGGCCCAGAACTGGCCGGCTTTCTTGCCGCCTTCGACAAATTGCGAAGGCTGGTCGAGCAGCGGGCCGAAGCCGCCCGCCTTGCTGTGCACCCAGCCGAGCAGCACGAAGCAGATCGCGATTTTCAAAGGGGCGGTCCAGGTCTCAAGCTTGCGGATCGATTCCATGCCGTGCACGATGAAATAGAACTGGATCGCCCAGAAGGCCAGGAAACAGAGCAGCTGGCCGAGGTTGATGCCAAGTCCCGCAATCGGTTCGCCGCCCACCGGATGGCCGGCCATCACGCCCAGCAGCGTGTAGATCATGCTGCCGCCGAACCAGGTCTGGATGCCGTACCAGCCGCAGGCGACGATCGCCCGCATCAGGGCCGGCAGCTTGGCGCCGGAAGTGCCGAAAGAGGCGCGTGCGAGCACCGCGTAGGGAATGCCGTATTTGGTGCCGGCGTGGCCGATCAGGAGCATCGGCAGCAGCACGATGGCATTCGCCAGGAAGACCGTCCAGACCGCCTGCCAGCCCGACATGCCGGCTTCGATCAGGCTGGCCGAGAGCGTGTAGGCGGGAATGCACATCACCATGCCGACCCAGAGCGCGGCGAAGTGGTACCAGCGCCAGGTGCGCTGGGCGGCGCTGGTCGGCGCCAGGTCGTGATTCCAGAGTTCGGTGTTGACGGGGTGTTGCGTCAAGGTAGGATTCTCCAAGCGGGTTTCTCCAAACAGGTTGCGGTTGCTGGTGCAACCCAGTGTAGCGCAAACAAAATGTCAGTCGCGAGCACTTGCCGGCGGCTGGCCGCCCGCAACTACCCGCCCCCGCTCAGGCCGTTTCGATCGCCGCCACCGTGCCCACGATGCTCAACACCGGCTGGATTTCCGCGCGCGGATTGCGCGGGTCCTGGGTCCAGTTCATATAGGGCTTGCCGGTTTCCTGCGGCACCATCGTGATGCAGGACTCGACCGGACAGGTGATTTCGCACAGGTTGCAACCCACGCATTCGTCGCGGATCACTTCGTAGCGGCGGGCACCGTTTTCCAGCACCGAGCGGCCGATGGCCTGGTGCGAGGTGTCTTCGCAAGCCACAAAACACTTGCCGCAGGCGATGCACTTGTCCTGGTCGATATGGGCGATGGTCTGGAAATTCATGTCCAGGTATTTCCAGTCAGTCGTGTTCGGCACCGCCTTGCGCGAGAAGGCGGCGATATTCGCGTAGCCCTTCTCGTCCATCCAGCGCGACAGGCCGTCCTTCATTTCCTCGACGATGCGGAAACCATGCAGCATCGCCGCCGTGCACACCTGCACCGAGCCGGCGCCGAGGGCGATGAATTCGGCCGCGTCGCGCCAGTTGCCGATGCCACCGATACCGGAGATCGGCAGGCCCGCGGTCATCGGATCGCGCGCGATCTCGGCCACCATGTTCAGCGCGATCGGCTTGACGGCCGAACCGCAATAGCCGCCATGGGTGCTGGCGCCGCCCACCTGCGGGAAGGCGACCATGGTATCGAGGTCGAGATGGGTGATCGAATTGATCGTGTTGATTAGCGAGACCGCGTCCGCCCCGCCGGCCAGTGCGGCCCGTGCCGGCGCACGCACGTCGGTGATGTTCGGCGTGAGCTTGACGATGACGGGTAATCGGGTGTGCTTCTTGCACCAGCTGGTGACCATCTGCACGTAGTCGGGTACCTGTCCCACGGCCGCGCCCATGCCGCGCTCGGGCATGCCGTGCGGGCAGCCGAAGTTGAGCTCGATGCCGTCGGCGCCGGTCGCTTCCACCAGCGGCAGGATCGCCGCCCATGGCGCCTCTTCGCAGGGCAGCATCAGCGAGACGATCATCGCGCGGTCGGGCCAGGCCTTCTTGACGGCGGTGATTTCGCGCAGGTTGATTTCCAGGCTGCGGTCGGTGATCAGTTCGATATTGTTAAAGCCGATGACTTCGCGGTTCTTGCCGTAGTGGGCCGAATAGCGCGACGAGACGTTGACGGCCGGCGGATCTTCGCCCAGCGTCTTCCACACCACGCCGCCCCAGCCGGCTTCGAAGGCGCGCACCACGTTATAGGCCTTGTCGGTGGGCGGCGCGGAGGCCAGCCAGAAGGGATTCGGGCTCTTGATGCCGCAGAAATCGATGCTCAGGTCGGCCATGCTGCCCCCTCCAGGATGTCGTTGTGGATCGCCAGCGCGGCCAGTTTGCCGTGCTGGACCGCCTGCACCGTCAGGTCCTGCCCGGGCGCCACGCAGTCGCCGCCGGCGTAGATGCCGGGCACTCTGGTGCGCAGCGCGCCGTCGACGGCGATCCGTTCGCCTTCCTGCCACAGGCCCTGGGCCAGCGTGTCGAATTCGGACGGCGCCGCCATCGCCTGGCCGATCGCCTTGAAGACGGCATCGGCGGCAATTTCGATGAAGGCGCCGGTACGCGCCAGCCTGCCCTCGTCCATGCGGGTTTCCTCGAAGCGCATGCCGGCCACGCGGCCCGCATCGTCGACCAGCACTTCCAGCGGCGAGGCCCAGGTTTTGATACGCACGAAGTTCAGCTTGGCGATCTCGATCTCGTGGCCGGTCGCACTCATGGCGTCGAAACCGCGGCGGTAGACCAGGGTGACCTCGTCGGCGCCGAGACGCTTCATCTGCACCGCCATGTCGATCGCCGTGTTGCCGGCGCCGATAACGATGGCGCGGCGCGGCACCGGCAGCAGGGACAGGTCGCTGGCCTGGCGCAGCGCGGCGATGTAGTCGGTGGCGGCCATGAGGCCGGGCGCATCCTCGCCGGTGAGGCCGAGGCGGCGGCTGGCGCCCAGGCCAATGCCCAGGAAGACGGCGTCGAAGCGCGCATGCAGGTCGTGAAGCTGCAGGTTGTCGCCGAGAGCCTGGCCGTACTGAATGTCGATGCCGCCAATCGAAAGCAGGAAGTCGACTTCCTGCTGCGCAAATTCGCCGGGCAGCTTGTACTTGGCGATGCCGTACTCGTTCAGGCCGCCGGCTTTCGGCTTGCTCTCGAAGACGACGACCTCGTGGCCCAGCATGGCAAGCCGGTGCGCGCAGGACAGGCCTGCCGGGCCGGCGCCGACCACGGCGATGGTCTTGCCGGTCGATGGAGCACGGGCGAAGGGATGGCCGTCGAAGCGCGCGTTATCGACCGCGTGGCGCTGGAGCAGGCCGATCTTGACGGGCTCGCGCTCGGCGAAGTGATTGCGCACGCAGGCGTCTTCGCACAGGATCTCGGTCGGGCAGACGCGCGCGCAGCTGCCGCCGAAGATATTCTGCTGCAGGATCTTGACGGCGGCGCCGTTGATGTTCTGGTCGTGGATGTTGCGGATGAAGCTGGCCACGTCGATGCCTGTGGGGCAGGCACGCTGGCAGGGGGCGTCGTAACAGTAGAGGCAGCGCGCGGCTTCGATGGCTGCCTGGCGGCTTGTCAACGGCGGCGCCAGGTCCGTGAACTGCGCCGCGAGCGCGCCGTGCGAGTCGGCGGCCGGCGGCAGGTGCTGGAGAGTCTCGATCATGTGCATCCCTGGTTTTTGTTGGAGTGCTGGTGTTCGACTGCTTCATGCGGGTGCTGCTGTGGTGCTGCTTGCCCTTCGATTTGTGGTGCGGCTGATCTTGCTGCGCGTATCACCGCGTGGGCACGGGGTGCCCACCCTACCCCTCCGATAACGTTCGCGAGATGCGAACGTTATCGATGCGGGTTATTTCATCTGCGGGAACGCGAACTCGACGCCGGAGCTTGCGGTATTCGGCCAGCGCTGCATCACCGCCTTGTGGCGGGTGTAGAAGCGCACGCCTTCGGGACCGTAGGCGTGGTGGTCGCCGAACATGCTGCGCTTCCAGCCGCCGAAGCTGTTGAAGGCCATCGGAACCGGCAGCGGGACGTTCACGCCGACCATGCCGACCTGGATCTGGCGCACGAATTCGCGCGCAACGCCGCCGTCGCGCGTGAACACGGCCACGCCGTTGCCGTATTCGTTGGCGTTGATCAGCTCGACCGCGCTGCCGACGTCCGGCAGGCGCACCACGCACAGTACCGGCCCAAAAATCTCTTCCTGGTAGATGCTCATCTCGGGCGTCACATGGTCGAACAGGGTGCCGCCAACAAAGAAGCCATTTTCATAGCCTTCGACCTTGTGGCCGCGCCCATCGACCACCAGCGTGGCGCCCTGCTCCACGCCTTCGCCGATCAGGCGTTCGATGCGCTGGCGCGCTGCCTGCGTGACCACCGGCCCCATCTCCATGCCCGCGCCCATGCCCTCGCCGATTTTCAGCTTGGCCGTGCGTTCGGCCAGCGTGGCCACCAGCTTGTCGCCGGCGTCGCCGATGGCCACGGCCACCGAGATCGCCATGCAGCGCTCGCCGGCCGAGCCGTAGGCCGCGCCGATCAGTGCGTCGACCGCCATGTCCATGTCGGCGTCGGGCATGACCACCATGTGGTTCTTGGCGCCGCCCAGGGCCTGCACGCGCTTGCCGTTGGCGCTGCCGCGGGCATAGATGTATTCGGCGATCGGGGTCGATCCGACGAAGCTGATGGCTTGCACGTCGCGGTTGTCGAGCAGCGCATCGACCGCCACCTTATCGCCCTGCACCACGTTGAAGACGCCGTCCGGCAGCCCGGCTTCCTTGAGCAGGCGCGCATGCAGCATCGAGGGCGACGGATCGCGTTCCGACGGTTTCAGCACGAAGGTATTGCCGCAGGCGATCGCCACCGGGAACATCCACATCGGCACCATGACCGGGAAGTTGAACGGCGTGATGCCGGCCACCACGCCCAGCGGCTGGCGCATCGACCAGGCGTCGATGCCGCGCGCGATCTGGTCGGTGAACTCCCCTTTTAATAGCTGCGGAATCCCGCAGGCGAATTCGACGATCTCGATCCCGCGCGCGACTTCGCCTTGGGCGTCGCTGAAGGTCTTGCCGTGTTCGCGCGTGATCATGGCCGCGAATTCGTCGGTGTGCTGCTGGCACAGCTGCAGGTATTTGAACAGGATGCGCGAGCGCGCCAGCGGCGGCGTCGCGGCCCAGGCCGGGAAGGCGGCTTGCGCGGCGAACACCGCGGCATTGACTTCGTCGACGCTGGCCAGCGTCACCTTCGCGCATGGCTCGCCCAGCGCCGGGTTGAAGACGTCGGCATAACGCTCGCCCGCCGTGTCGACGACCTGGCCGCCGATGAAGTGGCCGATAACGGGGCAACTGAGTTCAAGTTGGTTCATGTGTTGTCTCTTCTAGTCCAGGGTCTTCAGTACGTTAGCCAGCTTGCCGAACAATTCGTCGATGTGCTGTTTCTCAAGGATGAGGGGCGGCGACAGCGCGATGATGTCGCCCGTGGTGCGGATCAGGATGCCGTCGGCAAAGGCCTTTTTAAAAGCCTGGAAGGCGCGCACGCCCGGCTTGCCGGGAATCGGTTCGAGCTCGATGCCGGCGATGAGGCCAATGGTGCGGATGTCGATCACGTGCGGCAGGCCCTTCAGGGCATGCACCGCATCTTCCCAGTACGCCTGCACGGACTTCGCGTGCTGCAGCACCTGCTGGTCCTGGAACACCTCGAGCGTGGCCAGCGCGGCTGCGCAGGCAACCGGGTGGCCCGAATAGGTATAGCCGTGGAACAGCTCGATGCCGGCAGGGGCGTCCATGAAGGCGTCGTGGATGAATTTTTTGCTGAATACCGCACCCATCGGAATGACGCCGTTGGTCAGCCCTTTTGCTGTCGTCATCAGGTCCGGCTCGACCTCGAAATAATCGGCTGCGAAGGGCGTGGTGAGGCGCCCGAAGCCGGTGATGACTTCGTCGAAAATGAGCAGGATGCCGTGCTTGGTGCAGATCTCGCGCAGGCGCTTCAGGTAGCCTTTGGGCGGCACCAGTACGCCGGTGGAACCGGCCACCGGTTCGATGATGACGGCGGCGATGGTCGAGGCGTCGTGCAGCGTGACCAGGCGCTCGAGTTCGTCCGCTAGCTCGACGCCAAAGTCGGGCTCGCCGCGCGAGTAGGCGTTTTTCAGCAGGTTGTGCGTGTGCGGCAGGTGGTCGACGCCGGTGAGGAGCGGGCCGAAATGCTTGCGGTTGGGGCCGATGCCGCCCACCGACAGGCCGCCGAAGCCGACCCCGTGGTAGCCGCGCTCGCGCCCGATCAGGCGCGTGCGCCCGCCCTCGCCGCGCGCCTTGTGGTAGGCCAGCGCCATTTTGAGAGCGGTATCGACCGCCTCGGAACCGGAATTGGTGTAGAAGACGTGGCCGAACTTGTGCCCGGTGTAGTCCATCAGTTTTTCGGCCAGGTCGAAGGCTGCCGGGTGGCCCATCTGGAAGGTCGGCGCGAAATCGAGCTGGCCGATCATCTCGCGCACCGCGCTCACGATCTTCGGCTGGGCGTGGCCGCAAGGCACGCACCAGAGGCCAGCGGTGCCGTCGAGGATCTGGTTGCCGTCGACATCCTTGTAGTACATGCCTTCAGCCGAGACCAGCAGGCGCGGATTGGCCTTGAAGTCGCGGTTGTTCGTGAATGGCATCCAGAAGGCAGACATTGATTCGGGTCTGGACTCGTTCATGCAGGCTCTCCCTTGTTTTTGGTCTGAATCAGAAAACGATGAGGCAATCATAACAATGTGCACGCCGGGGCTGCGAATGTAAAGTCTTCACGCCGCCGGCGTAAATATTGATCGTTGCAAAAATGCAAAAGATCCTGCTGATCCGGTAATATAAACGCAGGCCGCAATGCCGTCATATCAATTCGCTTATATGCGAAGTCAGCGGCGGCAAACAAGCATGCTAAATCACCCGGCATGCAGCCAGTGTAAGAATGCCAACACCTTTGATTTAACGCAAACTCAACCATCGCGGGTAAGGGACCGCGATGCCGATGGAGGACCGCCATGCCCGACACCCTGCCACCCGTTCTCAGCACTGCCCGCCTGAGGCTGCGTCCGTTCAACGAGGACGATGCCCCGGCCCTGTTTCGGGTTTTTTCCGACGACGAGGTCGTCCGATTCTGGTCGGTTGGCGCCTGGACCGAGCTCGCCCAGGCCCAAACGATGATAGACGACGCCCTGGCCGCCTACCGCGAAGGCGGCCTGTACCGCTATGCGATCGCACTGGCCGACACGGACGAACTGATCGGCATCTGCAACCTGCGCGGCTTCTTCGAGCAGAACCGCCGCTGCGAACTGGGCTATGCGCTGGGCAGCGCCTGGTGGGGCCGCGGCTATGCGGCGGAGGCCCTGGAAGCCCTGCTCGGCCACGCCGTCGGTGCGCTCGACATGAACCGCATCGAAGCCGACATCGATCCGCGCAACGAGGCCTCGGCGCGCCTGCTCGAACGCCTCGGCTTTCGCCAGGAGGGCTATATGCCGGAACGCTGGATCGTCCATGGCGAAAAGGCCGATACCGCCTTCTATGGCTTGCTCCGCCGCTATTGGGACGAGCGCGCGCTGTCCCGTTCGTCGCCCGGCACGACCGGTTAGCCCCCGGAATCGGCGCTTCGTCGCAGTAGGCTCGCCGGGGTGTTTCAGGGCGATTAAAGTGTCTCCATTCACCTTCCATACGAGGAGCACACGCATGAAAACGACCACCTTCCGATCCTTCGCCGCCGAACTCGAAGATGCCGCCGAGCGCTGCATGCGCCTGCTGCGCGGCGGCCTGCGCACCTTCTCCGCCCTGCCCTGGCCGGCCCTGCTGCTGGCGGCAATCCTGACCGCCTGCGCCATCGCCGTCATTCCGACCGCGCTGGTGCTGTTCGCGATCTTCCTGGCGATCAAATACGCGGTGCTCGCAATCAACGGCGACAAGACCACCCCGCTCGAGGACTGACCATGCAAGCCAGCCAGATCAACCGGGCCCTGGATTTCACGCGCGATGCTTGCCGGGAGGCGAGCAAGCTCGGCTGGACCTTTTTCGACTGGCTGGCCGTCGTCGAATGGCGCCAGCTCGCCATCACCTGGCTGCTCGCCTTCGTCTTCTTCGTCCTGGTAAACGCGCCGGAACCGGCGCTCTGGTACATCTTCATTTCCTTCGGCATCAAGGTGCTGGCCGGCGGCAAGCGCCGTGCCGACCTGGTGGCGAAGGATGCAACGTTGAAGGCCGAGGTCGCCACGCTCGAGCGGCGCCTGACCGAAGCACAAATGGCGGCCCTGCAAGCCCAGGTCGAACCGCACTTCCTGTTCAACACCCTGGCGCTGATCGGCCGCCTGATCGAGACCGATCCACAAGAGGCGGCCAAGGTGCACGCCCACCTGATTTCCTACCTGCGTTCGAGCCTGCCGCAAATGCGCTCCGCGGGCGGCGCCACGCTCGGCAAGCAGCTCGAACTGTCGCGCGCCTATCTCGCGATCATGCAAGCGCGCATGAAGGAGCGCCTCGCGCTGCGCTTCGAGGTGCCGGACTTCCTCGGCAGCGCGCCCTTCCCGCCGATGATGCTGCAAACCCTGATCGAAAACGCGATCAAGCATGGCCTGGAGCCGAAGATCGAAGGCGGCACCATCACGGTGCGGGCCCGGGTCGATGGCGCCATCCTGATCGTCGACGTGTGCGACGACGGCATCGGCATCGACCTGCATGCGGACGACGGCGTGGGTCTTGCGAATATCCGCGAACGCCTGCACCTGCTGTATGGCACCCGCGCCGAACTGGTGATCGAAGCCCCGCCCGGCGGCGGCGCCTGCGCCTCGGTGCGCATTCCCTACCAGATGATGGAGGGTGCATGATCCGCCCAACAGCCCTGATCGCCGACGACGAAGCGCCGATGCGCGAGCAGCTGCGGGCGCGCCTGCTTGAAGTGTGGCCGGAACTCGAGGTGGTCGCCCTCGCCTCGAACGGCATCGAAGCGGTCGACATGGCCGCGCGCCACCAGCCGCAGATCGTCTTCCTCGACATCCGCATGCCCGGCATGGGCGGCATCGAAGCCGCGCGCCAGCTGTACGACCGCTGCCACATCGTATTTGCCACCGCCTACGACCAGTACGCCGTCGACGCCTTCGAGCAAGGCGCGATCGACTACCTCCTCAAACCAGTAAGCGCCGAGCGCCTCGCCACCACCTGCGAGCGCCTGCGCCAGCGCCTGCAGAAGGAGCCGCAGGACATCGGCACCCAGCTGGCGCAACTGGGCAGCCTGCTCCAGCAGGGCGCGGCGCCCAAGCGCAGCTACCTGCGCTGGATCCAGGCGCAAGTGGGCGGCAGCCTGCGCATGGTGAGCACGCGCGAAATCCTGTTTTTCCAGTCGGATGAAAAATACACGCGGGTGCAAACGGCCACGGCCGAACTTCTGATCCGCAAAACGCTCAAAGAACTGGCCGACGAACTCGACCCCGACGAATTCTGGCGCATCCACCGCTCGACCCTGGTGCGGGTGGACGCCATCGCCGAAGTCGCGCGCGATCTGCGCGGACGCCAGATGCTACGGGTGCGCAATTACCCGCATGAACTCGAGGTAAGCCGGAACCATTCGCACCTGTTCCAGCAGATGTGATGTTGCGCCTGGGCGGGTGTAGGATGAGTGACCTTTTCGCTACCGGAGCCTGAGATGCCTGTGATTCCGAAGAACACGATTGCCACCGTTACTCCCTGCCTGTGCTACCGCGACGCCCATGCGGCCATTGAGTGGCTGTGCGAAGTATTCGGCTTCGAACGCCACCTGGTCGTCGATGGCGAGAACGACACGGTCGCCCACGCCCAGCTCTCCTTTGGCAACGGCATGATCATGCTTGGCTCGGTACGCCCGGACTCCGCCTACGGCGCCCTGCTCGCCCAGCCCGACGAGATCGGCGGGCGCCAGACCCAGACGATTTACCTCACCGTGAACGACGCCGACGACGTGCATGAGCGCGCCGTGCGGGCCGGCGCGGCGATCGTCGTCCCGCTGACGGACGAGGAGTATGGCGGGCGCGGATTCACCTGCCGCGATCCCGGCGGGCATATCTGGAGTATTGGGACGTACGACGCGTGGCAGGAGGAAGCCTGATGCTCGCCCTGCGTCCAAACTGCGAATGCTGCGACCGCGACCTCGCGCCCGATTCGCGCGACGCGTTCATCTGCAGCTTCGAATGCACCTATTGCCGCGACTGCGCCGAAGGCGAACTTGCGGGTACCTGCCCAAAATGTCGCGGTGAACTGGTACGGCGGCCCGTGCGCCCGGCCGCAGCCTTGCTGAAATATCCGGCGCGCACGGAGCGCACGGCAATCAAGGGCCGCGCCACCGAAACCAAGGAAAGCTGAACCGTCGAAAGGAGCCGTCATGTCACGTGCTGTACATTTCGAAATCCACGCCACCAACCCGCAGGCGCTGATCGATTTCTATTCCAATGTATTTGGATGGTCGTTCAGCAAATTTCATACTGGCGAATACTGGATGATCACGACGGGACCGGACAGCCAGCCCGGCATCAACGGCGGCCTGTTGCCGCGGCCAGGACCGGCACCGGGGCCGATGGCGTCGCCGAATGCGTTTGTGATTACGGTGGATGTCGACGACCTGGATGCGGCGATGGCCAAGGCGCAAGGAGCGGCAGGCATGCTGTGCGTGCCGAAGATGGCGATTCCTGGGGTGGGGTGGCTGGCGTACTTCAAGGATCCGGATGGGAATATATTTGGGATGATGCAGATGGATGCGGGGGCGGGGTGAACGTAGCGCGGCCTCTTGATAAGCCATCGTCGCGAGCTCACTTGTTTTGTACGGAACGCCCGCCTGCGTCTCAGTCCTTGCCTACCCATATCCAAGTGACATCACGTCCTTCATGTTGAGGTAGCTTGTCCCCGCGTTGGAAGCGTTGTCGCACGTCCAGTCGGTCTGCAAGAGCCCATGAACCCGTCCTGGATGCCATCTGTTCGCTGCTCTGCCGCACAAGCGGATCATGGTCAACAAACACAGGGGGCGGGACCTCCATGGGTGCCATGGGCGGAAAGTAGCAGTTCTCTTCAACGGGTATTGTCCCATCGAGATATCGCGTGTCTTCCCAAATGAGACGCCATACTGCGGGACGAACGATCAAGCCTCCATCAGCGTCGTCAACATTCACCACCTTCGGGGCGGAGGCGCCCTCCAACAAATAGTTCATGCAGCCATCAGGCACCTGCGGTTCAAAGATTCCGTAGCAGGGAACGGGTTGACCGGTATGAACACTTACTTCTCTTACCGGGATCGGGACGTCTGGGAGGTTTACTGGAAATGGCACAGTTCGATCGAGACGATCCATAGCTTCCACACTCCAAAAATCATGTGCTGGAGGCTCTGCCTGCATCGACTCCACGATGCCTGCGGTTGCTTTTACATATACCGACGCATCGTCGATCGCTTTAGTCATTTCCTTGACGTATTTCCCCTGAAAATAAACGTCGCCCTGCGGCCCGTGATTAACAAGAGCAGTCCACCAATAATTCTGGATATTTAGAGCATCATGAAGCACACCCCGATCGGAATAACGCCATACGCTACGATCTCCGATCCGTAGTCGAGACAGGCCCTGTTCGTATAAAACCTGAGCCTTGAGCACCTGTATATAGAATTGATCCCAATGCGTTGCCCATTCGGGATTCGCCCCACGCTCCAAAAAAGTCGGTTCCTCTTTAACTTGAAGTTCGAACATCCCGGCAAAATTATCGAATGCCCTCGCTCTGGCCTCCCACGCCGTGTAACTACTTTTGCGTTTGAGGTACCAAAACAGCCTGCGACGGTCATTTTCGCCCATGTCTTTTGCAGTCCATTTCGACTTGAAGATGTCAAAGATACTCACTGTATTCCCTCTGCTATTTTGTGCGTTCATTTTTGGCGGTTGCTTGAGCCGTTTGTTGAGCAACCTTACTTTGCTTTTCAGTCACGCCAAGCCGCTCCACAGCCGAGGCAGACGGAACAACAGTTTCCCCGTAACCGATAACTCCATTGTGTCCGCTCCATCCACTCGGACGTACCTCGATAGTTATGCCGTTCGATAGCAGGACCTTTCCGCCTCCGGATTTTGCCAATTTGTTGACGGTGTCGAAGTCCCCTGGGCCGAAGACTGGCTGTTTGAAGTCGATGACTGCTTGACGGGTCCCACCCTCTAGGTACTGCCCACTGATCGACTTACTATATTGTTCCGATACCGTACTGGTGCATGCCGGCACCTTTACACCTGATGGTATGTGCATGATGCACAGATAGCCGTTGTGATTCCACTCATCAAGCACCGCTGCGGGACCACGCCACTCTGAGGCGGCAGAAGGGGGCGGCCCGACCCCCCAAAATGCGCCCACTGGATAGGATTCTCCGACCGGAACGCCGTGTGTTATGCCGGCTGGTCCAAATGAGCGGTACACGGTTGTCCCACTCAACAAATCGTTCGATATTCTCCCTGATGCGGCAGCAACCTTTGGATAATAAATTCCATCGTCTGAAACCCGGTCAAGGAGGTTGGGGAATCCAGGCTCATATTTGTACACCTTTGATATTTCCTTGGCATTCGATACAGGCGCCAAGTTTTGAGGATATTTACCTGCATGTCTTACGAGCTTAGTTGTTTTACCTTCCAGCAGTCTCGCTTCCTCGACATATGTCACGGTCTTTTGGCCGGTTTGCGCAAACATAACTTCTGATCGACTCGGCAATGGCTTACCGCCGGACCGGACCAGCGTTTGCAGTTGTTGAAGGCTTGAGTGAAGTTCACGCAGCGCCTGCGGGATCATCTTCTCCCCGAGTACCTTCAGCTGTTCAAAACTATGCGAAAGTTGCTCCATCCTCGCAACAAAACTTTGAGGAAGAACGGAATGGAAACGCAATGCATAACGATACGTCGTAACAATAAATACGTCACAAAACGCGCGAAATTTCGACAGAATCTCAGCTTGATAGGAAAGGACATTCAGACTTTTAAACCAGGCTTCTGCGTTTTTATGACCGATGCGATTAAGGAAATGAACAATATCAGTAGCCACTTGTGCGGCAAGTTTACTGTTCTTTGCGCCCGTGTTCGCCACCTTCAGCGCAAGACGCCCAACTCCTTTGATTACGCCACCAACGACCGGAATGAGGGCAAAGATCAGGATAACAAGCAGAACCCACTCCGCCGTTTCCTCACGTTTTTGCGGATCGTTGGCCAGGCCACTTCCAACCGCAATTAAGTCGCGGGCGGCGGTAACATCGCCGACCAGCGGAATCATGCCGATTACAGCATCAGTAATTATTTGAGAAACAGTTTGTTTTTCGTTGAACGCGCCCTGCACGGTTCCCCATAACCAACTCCCTACTTCTGTTGCAGCGAGTTTGAATTCTTTAACTGATAAAGCGCCGGGAGGAGATGAGGAATCTCTCATACCTCACCTTTGTTGTCTGGCGCATATTTGGCAATCAAGCTGTCGATATCTCGTGAATTAGGAGCAGGCTTATGATTGGGAGTAGGTGTCATATCCTTCCGCTGATACGGTCCCGGCATTGAACCAAACCACACCTCGGCCGCACCAGGTGGGATATCACTGAGGAGACTGCTCCCCTCACCGTCGAGTTGGCCGGAACGACTACTTCCATCCGCGAACCGAACAAGAAACGGAGCACCGACGAGTGGTTCGTCGTCGTGATATCGGCGCTCAATCACCAAGGAATTGGGTTTGAGAACGCTCGAGAAAAAGCTCGTCCGAGGGAAGGAGCTGGTTTTAGGCCCTGCAAGCTCTTTGGTTGATGCCTTGAACTCGACTTTTCCAGGAGCATGCAGTTCGATATCTCCGCCGCTGAGCTTGATATATGCTCCTTGTGCTGTTAAAAGTACATGTTTCGCTGCAGCGACGCTGATTGTCTTAGCAATGCTGGCGACGGTAACGGCCTTGTCCGCAGTGATGTGTGTTGACCCATCCTGGCTCTGGCTGCTCACCTTCCCGCTCGCCGCATGCAACTTCAGTCCCACCTCCTGGTTCGGCTTACTCTTGTTCGACGCCTTCCCATAGGTGAACAGGCTGATCCCGCCAACCACCAGCGTGGATGAACCGCCTTGCGCCGCGAAGTTGATGTCCTGCCCAGCACCAATACTGCCGGTCGTACCCGCCGAAAGAACGACATCGGCCGGCGTGCTGGCAACGATGCCGGCCGGGCTCGACAGCTGAAGATGCGGCGCGCTGTAGGCCACGGCCTTGCCCTGGTCTGCGCCATCGACCGCATTCAAGGCCTCGACGCTGTGCGCCATCTGCTTGATAGCCGCAAGTTCGGCCGGCGCAGACTCATCCTTCAGCTTGGCATTGTGCTTCTGCGCCTGCGTGGCCAGATCCGTATGCAACTGCAGGCTTTCCTCGATCTGCGACAGCGCCTCGCGCGAGTCGAGCTGGCTGCCGCTGCCCCCGTTGCGTGCGTCGGCCGACAGCAGCAAGCCCTGCCCTGCCCGCAGCGCGGCGCTCTGCGCTGTCTTCAATTCGGCGCCGAAGCCCGCTGCACCCAGCAGCACGTTGTCGCTCTGGTGCCGCAGTTGCCCCAGGTTCAGCTCGGCCGCGCCGTCGTGTGCCTTCGTATGCCGCTGCAAGGCCAGGCGCGACTGGCCGGGGGTGTCGTCGAAGACCAGCTGGCTGTAGGCGCCGCTGCCGTCCTGGCTCGATTGCATGGCTTGCGTCTTGATGC
Organism: Massilia sp. FBCC-B171; assembly: GCF_059134155.1. Classification (NCBI taxonomy): domain Bacteria; kingdom Pseudomonadati; phylum Pseudomonadota; class Betaproteobacteria; order Burkholderiales; family Oxalobacteraceae; genus Massilia; species Massilia sp. FBCC-B171. Next base: position 4,262,216 of record NZ_CP101443.1, read on the forward strand.
CGGAAAGGACGGCCGGATGCGCGTTGCCGCCGCTCTCGCCGGGGAACCAGGGCATGGCGTTGCCGGTCGCGGCGCCTGCGCCGTGGCCCACCTGGTTGTGCTGGGCGTCCAGCTGCCCGCGGCCGTTGTAAAGGCTGCCGATCACGACGGGCCGGTCGATGTCGCCGTCGAGGAAGTCGACCAGCACCTCTTGCCCGATACGCGGGATCATGTTGCTGCCCCAGTTGGCGCCGGCCAGCGGCGTCGCGACACGCACCCAGGTGCCGGCCGTGTCGTCGCCCGGGGCGCCGGTGTGACCATCGGGATGCGGATGCTGGGCGCGGCTGTGGCTGGCGGCGCCGCGCTGCCAGTGAAACTGCAGCTTGATGCGGTGATCGCGGTCGGTGTGGATGGTCGCGCCTGGCGGTCCGACGACGATCGCCGTCTGCTGGCCACGCACGGTTGGCTTCGGATGCAGCAGGCGGCCGTGCTCATCCGTGCCGCTGCTGCGATAAGGCAGGCTGGCCGGAATGGCATCGATGCGATTCCGGTACAGCGGGCGCTCCTCGGCCTGCGTCCCCTGTGCACGCAGGCCGGGTTCCTGGGCAACCGCAAGCGCCACGGCACCTTTGCCCAACAGCCTGGCGACGCTACCAAGGACGTCGGCGCTCAGGTTGTTATGCATCAGGTGAACGGTGCGGACAATCGCGAACGTGCGTGCATCGTCGTGGTCCAACTCATCAAGCATGGCGTGACCGCGCAAGGTGAACGTCGTGCCCGGGGTGAAGCTGCGCACCGTGCCCGCCGCCACATGCACTTGCTGCTGCGCCTCCAGCGCCTGCACCTGGTTGCGCGCGATGCGTTCTGAGTGTTCGCGCGTGGACCAGGCGTACACCCCGGGCGCGTCGCGGCTGGCGAGCAGGGGCGCGTCGGAATTGCCGGCGCCGATGCTCGCCTGGCGCTGGCGCACCGTGCGGTAATCCCAGCTGCCCAGTTCGATCGCGTTGGTCGACAGGCGCGACTCAAAGCGCCAGCGGTCGATGCTGTCGGCGCGCATGACCGCGCCTGGTTGCGTGAAGTCGACGACGGTCTGGGTATTCGCGGTAAAAGCGCCGTTGTGGTCGGCGATTACCAAGGTATGACTGCCAAGCGAGGGGCTGCCTGGTGCGCCGCTGTGTTCGAAGAAGTAGAACAGGCCTTCTTCGAGCATGAGGCGTTCGGCGAAGGCCCAGTCGCTTTCCTGGTACTGGGTGGTCAGGCTGCGCTTTGGATACACGCTGCGGTCGGCGAGCTCGAAGCGCCATGCAGGCACGAGCGTGCCGCGCCCGGCGTAGCTGCGAAATACGGCGTCGAGGATGTCGAGCACCGTCATGTCCTGGAAGACGCGGCTGTCGCGGCCGAGCGCCAGGAAGCTGGTCCATGGCGCGAGCGTCAGTACATAACGGGCGAATCCGCCGTTTGCGCCGGTCAACTCGGCGGCCGTGATGTGGCCATGAAAGGGGCGAAGTGCGTCGTAACTGGTGGCGGTCAGCAGTTGCAGCAGCGCAGGCTGGCCGAGCAGGCTTTTCAGGGGGATGTGCGCATCCGGCGACAAGGCATCGATGCGAAAGCTGTAGCCGCGGCTGATGGCCTCTTCTCCGCGCACGCACTCGGCCAGCAAATCCGCGCCGGCTGGCGTGGTCAGCCTGAGCAGGCGCGTGTCCTGGGTAAAACGGTTGAACGACGCGAACAGACCGGCGGCGTCGGGTTGGTCCGGCATTGATCTCTCCCATGAAGAGCGCATACGTCAGGGCGGCAGTGCAAGCGTCCTGCGTAGGCGCAAGTGAACCTACCGATTACACGCCGAGATCGTGGTTTTGCTCTTGAGGAAGATCAGGCGGTTTGCCGCCGGGAATGCGATGCGCCGCTGACACCACAGCGGATTCGGGAAGATGGAAGGTGGGAGTTCGGAATGATCCGAATTCGATATAAAAAAAGCGCTGCGACGTTTCCGTGCAGCGCTCTCCAGGGTCTGGCGATCAAACGATCAGGTGTTCAGATCACGCCCGCCAAACGCGTTCGGCAGCTGGGCCGCCGCCGTCGTCTCGAAGACGTCGCCCGTCAGGTTGGTCAGCACGACCGGCAGCGCATTGCCGCCCAGCTCAAGGATGACCTGGCGGCAGGCGCCGCAGGGGGCGATCGGGTCGTCGGTCTGGCCGATCACGGCCAGGGCCGTGAAGTCGCCTGGCTTGTAGCCGCTGGCAATCGCGCTGAAGAAGGCGGTACGCTCGGCGCAATTGCACAGGCCGTAGGAGGCGTTTTCGACGTTACAGCCGCGGAAGATGCGGCCGTCCTTGCATTCCAGGGCGGCGCCGACTTGGAATTTCGAGTAAGGCGTGTAGGCCAGCTCGCGGGCGGCGCGGGCTTCGTCGATCAGTTTTTGATATTTCATGGCGGTCCTTATGCGGGACGAATGGTGCGGTGGATCATCGGCGCGGCGGCGACTTTTTCAGCGCCGATCTGGTAGGCGGCCTGCACCTGGCGCACGGCCTGCTCGGCAGCTTGCTGGGTGCGGGCGTGGACCATTGCCAGCGGCTGGCCGACGGCGATCCTGTCGCCCAGTTCAACGAGACCCGTCAGGCCAACGGCGAAGTCGATCGTGTCTTGCGGACGCACGCGCCCGCCGCCCAGTGCAACAACCGCCAGGCCCAGGCCGCGGGTGTCTACGGCGGTGGCGTAGCCGGCTTGCAGGCCTGGCGCGGGCACGATGACTGGCGCGGTTTCGAGGTAGGCGTCCGGCTTGTCCATCAGGTCGGCCGGGCCGCCGAGTGCTGCGACCATGCGCGCGAAGCGTTCGGCCGCTTCGCCCGAGTCGAGCGCGGCCTGCAGCTTGGCGCGTGCCTCGGCGTCGTTCGATGCCAGGCCCGAGATGACGAGCATCTCGGCGCACAGCGCCATCGTCACTTCGTGCAGGCGTGCCGGGCGTGCCTTGCCGGTCAGGTAGTCGATCGCGACGCGCACTTCAACGGCGTTGCCGGCGGCGTGGCAGAGCGACTCGTCCATGCCGGTCAGGATGGCCGAGGTGCGGGTGCCGGCGCCATTGCCGACGCTGACGATGCTCTCGGCCAGTTCAACCGATTTTTCGTAGCTCGGCATGAAGGCGCCGCTGCCCACTTTCACGTCCATCACCAGCGCATCGAGGCCGGCCGACAGCTTTTTCGAGAGGATCGAGCCGGTGATCATGGCCACCGATTCGACGGTGGCCGTGGTGTCGCGGATGCTGTAGAAGCGCTTGTCGGCCGGCGCCAGCTGGGCGGTCTGGCCGATGATGGCGACGCCGACTTCTTTCACTACCTTGCGGAACAGTTCAGGATCGGGGACGGTGCTGTAGCCGGGGATCGAGTCGAACTTGTCGAGCGTGCCGCCGGTGTGGCCCAGGCCCCGGCCGGAGATCATTGGCACGAAGCCGCCGCAGGCAGCGATCATCGGTCCGAGCATCAGCGAGACGACGTCGCCGACGCCGCCGGTCGAGTGCTTGTCGACCACCGGGCCTGGCAGGTTCATGGATTTCCATTCCAGCACCTGGCCGGAATCGCGCATCGCCAGCGTAAAGGCGACGCGCTCGTCCATGTTCATGTCGTTGAAGTAGACGGCCATGGCGAGTGCTGCGATCTGGCCTTCGGTGACTTCACCGCCGGGGATGCCGCGCACGAAGAACTGAATTTCTTCGGCGGTCAGGGTGCCGCCGTCGCGCTTTTTGCGGATGATTTCTTGGGGGAGGAACATGGTGATCTCTTTCGAATTTGGTGGTGCGCGGCTGCGAACGCTTCGTTAAACGACGTAGGGTGGGCGGGTTCCCCGCCCACGCGGTGATCGTTAGCGTATGCCGGACCGAGCACGCGATCGGAGGCTTTAACTATCACCGCGTGGGCGGGAGACCCGCCCACCCTACCCGTTACGTTTCACGCGCAACGGTATTCATACAAATTTAGACGCCGTACGGAATCCAGACATTCTTGACTTGGCTCGCGTGCTGCAGCACGACACGGCCGCAGGCCTGCTTCGCATCGAACCAGTCACGGCCCTTGGCGCCGCCGACCCAGGTACGCTTCAGCGTCTCGGAGGACAGGCGCTCGACTTCGGCGCAACCTTCCGCCGAACCGTCGTGGCGCCACAGCGCATCGACGTCGCCGTGAGTGGCCAGCGTGCGGGCCAGTTCGTCGGCCGAACCGGTGACGATGTTCAGTGCGCCGCCCGGCAGGTCGGAGGTGTCCAGCACCTGGTACAGGTCGGTGGCGGCCAGCGGATGCGCTTCCGACGGCACGGCGATAACGCGATTGCCCAGTGCCAGCGCCGGAGCGACCAGCGAGATAAAGCCCAGCAGCGGGTTCTCATTCGGGCAGATCACGCCGATCACGCCAACCGGTTCGTTCAGTGCGACGGTGATGCCGTGCATCGGCGGCTGGTGGGCCGCGCCATCGTACTTGTCGGCCCAGGCCGCCCAGTAGAACAGGCGTTCGATCGAGGCGGCGACTTCGCGCTGCGGGTCGCGCACGCCGGTCATGGCGGCCAGACGGGCTGCGAATTCCTCGGCGCGGATGGCCAGGTTTTCGGCGATGTAGTACAGCACCTGCGCGCGGTTGTGCGCGGTCGCCTTCGACCAGCCGGCGGCCTTGTGTGCTGCTTCGACGGCGTTACGGATGTCCTTGCGATTACCCTCGCCAACGTCGGCCAGGAAGGCGCCGTTCGCGCCGTTGATTGCGCGGCTGTAGGCGCCGTCAGGGCGGGCTTGCTTGCCGCCGATGTAAAGCTTGGCGGTGCGGTCGACAGCGAACGGGCTGCCGGCTTCCGACGACTTCACTTTGCCTTTTTCGGCATGGACCGGTGCGGCTGGACGTGCATCTTCCGACAGCGGCGTCAGGTACTCGTACATGCCCTCTTTGCCGCCTTCGCGGCCGAAGCCCGATTCCTTGTAGCCGCCGAAGCCGCAGGCTGCGTCGAACTGGTTGGCGGTGTTGATCCACACGACACCGGCCTTGATCTGCGGCGCGACGTCCAGCGCCAGCGAGATCGATTCCGACCATACGCAGGCGGCCAGGCCGTACACGGTGTTGTTCGCCAGCTGGACCGCTTCGCCCGGGGTGCGGAAGCTCATCGCGACCAGCACCGGGCCGAAGATTTCGGTCTGGGCCACGGCGGCCGAGGTCGAGGCGCCGGTGATCAGGGTCGGCAGGTACCAAGAGCCGGCTGCTGGCGCTTCGCAGCTTGGTTGCCAGATTTCGCAACCCTCGGCACGGGCGGCTTCCACCAGGCCGTGGATGCGCTGCTGCTGCACCGGGTCGACCAGGGCGCCGATGTCGTTCGACTTGTCGAGGGGCGAGCCGACGCGCAGGTTCTGCATGCGGGTTTTGACCTTGGCGATGAAGCGGTCGTAGACCGATTCCTGCACCAGCAGGCGCGAGCCGGCGCAGCAGACTTGTCCCTGGTTGAACCAGATCGAGTCGACCAGGCCTTCGACGGCTGCATCCAGATCAGCGTCGTCGAAGACAATGAACGGCGACTTGCCGCCCAGTTCCAGCGACAGCTTCTTGCCGCTGCCGGCGGTCGCTTTGCGGATGATGCGGCCCACTTCCGTGGAACCGGTGAAGGCCAGCTTGTCGATGCCAGGATGGTTCACGATCGCTTCGCCGACACTGCCGTCGCCGGTGACGATGTTGACCACGCCCGCCGGCACGCCGGCCTGCTGGCAGATCTCGGCGAACAGCAGCGCGGTGAGCGAGGTGTACTCGGCCGGCTTGAAGACGATGGTGTTACCGGCGGCCAGCGCAGGCGCGATTTTCCAGGCCAGCATCAGCACCGGGAAATTCCAGGGGACGATCTGGCCGACGACGCCGACGGCGCGGTAGTCGGCGAATTCTTCCGACTGCAGCTGGGCCCAGCCGGCGTGATGGTAGAAGTGGCGCGCGGCCAGCGGCAGGTCGGCATCGCGCGTTTCGCGGATGGTCTTGCCATTATCGAGCGTTTCCAGCACCGCGAACAGGCGCGAATGCTTTTGCAGCAGGCGCGCGATCGAGTACATGATCTTGGCGCGGCCATGGCCACCCAGTGCGACCCAGCCCGGCTGCGCGCGGCGCGCGGCTTCGACGGCGCGGTTCACGTCGTCCGAAGTCGCCTGCGTTACCTGGGCCAGCTCGACGCCGTCGGCCGGGTTGGTGGTGGCGAAGGTTTGGTTCGCGTCGGTCCACGCGTTTTCGATGAAGAGGCCGAAGCGGCGTCCATGCTGGTCCAGCCACGCCTGTGCTTCTTTGGTGCTTTCAGGTGCGGGGCCGTAATCCATAGTTTGCAAAATCTCGTTAATTGTTGGCATGACGAATCCGTTCGGTATTTAAGGTTGCGCGTGGCGATGTGCGGCCGAGTAGGCGCCGGTCACGTAGTGCTCGAGCTGGCGCTCGATGTCGGTCATCAGGCTGGATGCGCCGATGCGGAACAGGTGCGGCTGCAGCCAGTCGTTGCCCAGCTCTTCCTTCATGACGGTCAGGTACTGCAAGGCGCTCTTCGCGGTGCTCACGCCGCCCGCCGGCTTGTAGCCGACCTGGAAGCCGGTCTGCTCGTAGTATTCGCGGATCGCACGCGTCATCACCAGCGACACGGGGATGGTGGCGTTGACGCCTTCCTTGCCGGTCGAGGTCTTGATGAAATCGGCGCCGGCCATCATGCAGACCCACGAGGCCTTGGCCACGTTGTCCAGCGTGACCAGGTCGCCGGTGGCGAGAATGGCTTTCACGTGGGCTTCGCCGCAAGCCTGGCGGTAGGCCAGCATCTCGTCGTACAGCGCCTGCCAGTTACCGGTCAACACATGCTGACGGGTGATGACGATGTCGATCTCGGTCGCGCCCGCGGCGACGGAGAGTTCGATTTCGCGCAGCTTGGTCTCGAGGCTCGACAGGCCGGCCGGGAAAGCGGTCGACACGGCGGCGATCGGCAAGCGGCCTTGCAGGATTTTGACGGCCGGCGTGATCATCTCGTGGTACACGCAGACGGCGCCGGTGGTCAGGGTTTCTAGGCCCAGCGCTTGCATCAGGTCGGCGCGCAGCGGGCGCATCGCCTTCATGCACAGGCGCTCGACGCGGCCCGGGGTGTCGTCGCCACCGAGGGTGGTCAGGTCCATGCACTGCACGGCGCGGATCAGCCAGGCGGCCTGGTATTCCTTCTTGACCGTACGGCGGTTCGCCAGGCTGGCGGCGCGGCGGTCGGCCGCATTGCGGTTGACCTTGATGCTGTTTACCCAGCCGAGGTCGAGGCCGACGGCGGTGTTTCGTTTGAAGTCCAGGTTCTGGGTCATAGCAGTGCGGTTCCGTTGGAGAGAGGTTTGACGCCGAGGTGTTTGGCCAGCGTGGCGCCGATGTCGGAGAAAGTCGGTGCGATCGGGAGTTCCTGCGGCGCGACGTTCGGGCCGAAGAAGATCATCGGGATGTGTTCGCGCGTGTGGTCCGAGCCCGGCGCGGTCGGGTCGCAGCCATGGTCGGCGGTGATCACGACCAGGTCGCCGTCCTTCAGTTTCGCCATGAATTCGGGCATGCGCGCGTCCAGCTCGTGCAGCGCGTTCGAATAACCGGCGACGTCGCGGCGGTGGCCGAAGTGCATGTCGAAGTCGACGAAGTTCACAAACGACAGCGATTTTTCAGGGGCTTCGTCGGCCACTTCCAGCAGGCGGTCGAACAGCGCCATGTTGTCGACGCCCTTGATCAGGCGCGTCACGCCTTGCGCGGCGAAGATGTCGCTGATTTTGCCAAGGGCGATGACTTCGCCGCCCTCGTTAGCAACGTGGTCGAGCAGCGTCGGCGAAATCGGCGGCACGGCGTAGTCGTGGCGGTTCGAGGTGCGCTTGTACTTGCCCTTCTCGCCCAGGAAAGGACGCGCGATCACGCGGCCGATGTTATAGGGTTTAACGAGTTCATACGCCGCTTCGCAGACTTCGTACAAACGATCGAGACCGAAGTGTTCTTCGTGCGCGGCGATCTGCAGCACCGAGTCGGCCGAGGTGTAGAGAATCGGCTTGCCGCTCGCGACATGCTCGTCGCCCAGTTCGTCGATGATGGTGGTGCCTGAAGCGTGGCAGTTGCCCAGCCAGCCGGGAACGCCCGTCAGTTCCTGCAGTTTATCGGTCAGCTCTTTCGGGAAGGACGGCACGGTCTTTGGAAAATATCCCCAGTCGAACAGCACCGGCACGCCGGCGATTTCCCAGTGGCCGCTCTGCGTGTCCTTGCCGGTCGACTGCTCGCGCGCGACGCCCCAGGCGCCCGTGAAGCCGTCGCGCTGCTCGAAACCGGCGGCCCATTCGCCGCTCGCCTTGTGCGCGGCTGCGGCCAGGCCGAGGCGCTCGAGGTTCGGCAGCGACATCGGCTTGCCTTCTTTCGCGGCCCACTCGGCGATGTGGCCGAAGGTATTGGCGCCCGTGTCGCCGTATTTGTCGGCATCGGGCAGCGCGCCCAGGCCGAAGGAGTCAAGCAGGAGGATGAATGCGCGTGACATGGATGTCCTCGACGTGAGTTAAGCGGCAGTAGCGCGCGGGATCGAACCCAGGCGCTCGGTGAACGAGTGGATCAGGGTGACCAGGTCCTTGGCGGCGATGGCCGCGTACTTCAGGGTCTGCTCGTGCGAGAGCGCGAATGGGCTCAAGCCTTCGGCCAGGTTGGTGATGGCCGAAATGCCGACGACCTTCAGGCCGCAGTGGCGCGCCGAGATCACTTCCGGCACCACCGACATGCCGACCACGTCGGCGCCCATCGTGCGGAAGGCGCGAATTTCGGCCGGGGTCTCGAAGTTCGGACCCGGCGCGGCGAGATACACGCCTTCGGCGATGGTAATGCCCTTATCAAGCGCGGTGGCTTTCACCAGTTCGCGCAGTTCGGCATCGTAGGCATTGGCCATGCTGAAGAAACGCGGGCCGAAGCGCTCGTCGTTCGGTCCGGCCATCGGGCTGCCAGGCAGCATGTTGATGTGGTCGTTCAGGACGACGACGCTGCCGGCATCGACTTCAACGCGCAGGGAACCGGCGGCATTCGTCACCAAGAGCATTTCGCAGCCGAGCAGCTTGAAGGTGCGCACGGCGGAGGTCATCACGTTGGCGCCATAGCCTTCGTAGAAGTGGCCGCGGCCCTTCATGCACACCACCGGCACGCCGGCCAGGGTACCCAGCACCAGTTCGCCCGCGTGGCCATGGACGGTGCTGATCGGGAAGCCAGGCAGTTCCGCATAGCTGATCGAGACCGCGTCCAGCATCTGTTCGGCGAGCACGCCGAGACCCGAACCGAGGATCATCGCCACACGCGGGGCGAATCCAGGTTTGCGGGCGCGAATGATGTCGGCGGCTTCGAATGGGGTATTGCTGGACATGAGGGTTCCTTGGCGTGTATCTGATAAGTGGGAGCGGTCGTGCGGGCTTGCGGAAGAAGCGTCGGCCCGGCGCCGATGAGGGGCGAGCGGGGCCAAATAATTATTAGAACTATGCATTATCGTGGATATGTATGGCAAATACCATTTCGCTTGCTCATTTATATGAGGGTCGAATAAATCGACTTGTATTCAGTCTGGAGCGCGTAGTCAGAACGCTACACTTCGCTGCGACGCCGATTAGCGATGGACTCGATCCAAACATTTGTCTATCATTGACAAACATTTGTTTAATAGTGCGCCGACCGTGACCGAATCCTCGAAAAAAGAACAGTTGTACGCGCTGATCCGCGCCAACCCGTTCATCGCCCAGCAGGAGATCGCCGCCGAACTGAGCCTGTCGCGCTCGGCCGTGGCCGGCTATATCGCCACCCTGGTGCGCGAGCGGCGCCTCCTCGGGCGCGCCTACGTGCTGCCCGACGACCGGCCGATCCTGTGCGTCGGCGCGGCCAACCTCGACCGCAAGCTGCGCACGTCAAGCCCGCTGGTAATGGGCACCTCGAATCCGGCCAGCGCCGTCGAATCCTTCGGCGGGGTAGCGCGCAACATCGCCGAGAACCTGGCGCGCATGGGCGCGGCGGTGGCCCTGATCACGGCGGTCGGCAGCGATTCGTCGGGACGCGCCCTGCTCTCCCACGCCGAAGAACTTGGCATCGACACGCGCGGTGCATTAAGGCTCGACGATGCCGGCAGCGGCACCTATACCGCGGTACTCGATAGCGACGGCCAGATGGCCGTGGCCCTGGCCGACATGGCCCTGTACGACCGCATCACCCCGGCCTTCCTCGCCCTGCGCCAGCAGCAGCGCGCGACCTGCTCGCTGATCGTGGCCGACCTGAACCTGAGCATCGAGGCGATCCAGACCCTGCAGCAGGACGCGGCGCGCGACGGCGTCGACCTCGTCATCGTCGCGGTGTCGGAGCCGAAGATGAACCGGCTGCCGGCATCGCTGCTTGGGGTGCGCCTCCTGATCCTGAACGAAGGCGAGCTCGCTGCGCGCCTTGGCCGCAGCGTGAACGGCGACGCGGAACTGGCCGCCGCCTGCGCCGAACTGCAGGCGCAAGGCGCGCGCGACCTCATCGTCACCCTCGGCGCGCGCGGCGTGCTGATCACCGGCGCGAACGGCACGGTCGAACGCCTGGACGCGCCACCGGCCGAGGTGGTCGACGTCACCGGCGCCGGCGACGCCTTCGCCGCCGCCGTTTGCCTGTCGCTGCACAGCGGCGGCTCCGACCTGGCCCTGGCCTGCCGCCGCGGCCTGGAGTTATCAAAAATGACCATCGGCTGCATTGAGACCGTCTGCCCGCAACTGGCGCCCGAATCCTTCGGCGCCCTTATCTAAAAGTATCGGAACCATCATGCATTCCTTCCTCTTGCTCTCGCCCGAAGTGGCTGCCGCACGCACCGCCGGTCTGCCCATCGTCGCACTCGAATCGACCATCATCTCGCACGGCATGCCGTATCCGCAGAATGTAGAAACCGCGCGCAAGGTCGAACAGATCATCCGCGACGCCGGCGCCGTGCCGGCCACGATCGCCATCATGGACGGCAAGATCTGCATCGGCCTCTCGGAAGACCAGCTGGAGCAGCTTGGCACCGCACCGGACGCCATCAAAGTGAGCCGGCGCGACCTGGCCTATGTGCTGTCGCAGCGCCTGCTGGGCGCGACCACGGTCGCGGCGACCATGATCTGCGCGCAGCTGGCCGGCATCGAGGTCTTTGTGACCGGCGGCATCGGCGGCGTGCACCGCGGCGCCGAAACGAGTTTCGACATCTCGGCCGATTTGCAGGAACTGGCCAGCACCAGCGTCGCAGTGGTCTGCGCCGGCGTGAAATCCATCCTCGACATCGGCCTCACCCTCGAATACCTGGAAACCCACGGCGTGCCGGTGGTGAGCGTCGGCCAGGCCGGCTTCCCCGCCTTCTTCACGCGCGACAGCGGTTTTAGCGCCGACTTCCAGCTCGACAGCGCCGAACAACAGGCCAACTTCATCCGCACCAAGTGGCAACTCGGCCTGCAGGGCGGCGTCGTGGTCAGCAATCCCGTGCCGGCGCAGTTCGCGATGCCCAAGGAGGAGATCGACCGCATCACCGAACAGGCTTTACAGGAAGCGGGCCAGCAAGGCGTGACCGGCAAGATGGTGACGCCCTTCCTGCTGGCGCGCATCAAGGAGCTGACCGGGGGCCGCAGCCTGGCCACGAATATCGCGCTGGTCGAGCACAACGCCCTGGTCGGCGCGCGCCTGGCCGTGGCCCTGAACGCACAAGCGAAATAAGCCAGCCACCATGTCGATCGACCTGAAACAGCTGAAATACTTCCTCGCCGTGGCCGAGGAAAAAAGCTTCAGCCGCGCCGCCGAACGCCTGCACATCTCGCAGCCGCCCCTCTCGCAGCAGATCATGAAGCTCGAAGCGGAACTGGGCGTGCGCCTGTTCGCGCGCACCACCCGCAGTTTCGAGCTGACGGTCGCCGGCAAGGCATTGATGGTGGAAGCGTCGGACCTGCTGGGCCGCATGCGCATGACGATCGACACCATCCGCCAGATCGACCGCGGCGAAGTCGGCCGCCTGCGCGTGGGCATCGTCGGCTCGGCGATGTGGGGGCCGATCCCGAGCCTGCTCGAGCGCTTCCAGAGCGAGTTTCCGAAGGTGACCTGGACCATCCACGAACTCGGGCCCGACGAGCAGTTCGAAGCGCTGCGTTCGAAACAGATCGACGTCGGCTTCTGGCGCGAGCCGCGCCTGGACGAAGAAACCCTGAAGAACGCGCACCTGCACCAGGAGCTGTGCTTCCGCGAGAACGTCTGCGTGGCCGTGCACAAGAACCACGCGCTGGCCCGCCGCGAATTCATCGACCTGGTCGACATCGCCAGCGAGCCGATGCTGACCCTGCACCTGAGCCAGTCGGCCGAACCGCGCTACCTGATCCAGTGCTGCATCAACGCCGGCTTCCAGCCGACGATTTTCCAGGAAGCGGCCGAGCCGCAGACCCTGCTGGCGATGGTCGGCGCGGGCCTGGGCGTGGCGCTGATGCCGGAGACGACCAGCCGCATCGGCTGGCCGGGCGTGGTGTTCGTGCCGATCCGGCACAATGCGCCGTCGGCGAATTTGTACATCAGCTACACCAGCCAGGACGATGCGCCGGTGGTGCGGGCGTTCTTGAAAATTTTGAAGCCGGACGGGGGTTGAGGCGATGCGTTAACCACGCACCGCTACTTCCATCGCAATACGCAATCCTTCGATCATCTCGCTCAGGGCCATCGACGGCGCACCGTCGATCATCGCCGCCTGCTCCGGCAAATACGGCACGTGCATCAGGCCGCCAGTCACCGCTTTCCCCTCCAGGTGATGCATCAAGCCATAAAACACGTGATTGCAAACAAAGCTTCCCGCCGTCTCCGATACCGAGGCCGTCAACCCGCGCGCGCACAGCGCATCGACCATGGCGTCGACCGGCAGCGTCGCGAGATAGGTCTCCGGGCCGTCGATCACGATCGGCGTATCGACCGGCTGCTGTCCCTCGTTGTCTTGAATCGGCGCATCGTCGCAATTGACTGCGACGCGTTCCACCGTCAGCTCGGCGCGCCCGCCCGCCTGGCCGACGCAGAGCACGATGCCGGGCCGGATCTCGTCGACCGCGCCGCACAGGACCCGGGTAGCCTGGCCGAATACGCAGGGCAGTTGCAGGATTTCGACCATATAGTCTTCGTCCACCCAGCCCCTGAACCTGCGCACCGCTTCCCAGGCCGGGTTAATCGTCGCTCCGTCGAATGGTTCGAAACCCGTCAGCAGCACAGTTTTTTTCATGGCGATCGCTTCACAGGAAGTAGAGGACGATGCTTGCCGCCCCGATGGCAGCCATTACAGCAGGAGTGGCAGCGTATTGTCCAACCAGCGTGGGTAGGCCGCTATCGCCACCGACATGGACACTGTGGCGCGCGCGCCGCAGCTTCGCCAACTCAGGCATATGCACCCATGCACGCTTGATCGCGCTCATGGTTAGCGCTTGATCCGGGATTAATCTCGTGGCACAAAGGGCAGGAAGCCCTCCCACTATCAGGAGACATCATGCGCCTTCCCGACTTCTTGCCTGCCTTGCAGCGCCTTGCCAAACGATTGGGTCCCCTGGCCCTGTGCGCGGGACTGGCCGCCTGCGGCGGCGGTGTGGCCATTGGCGTCGGCTATTCCGATTTCGACGACGACGACGACGACCATCCGCACAAGCCGCCCCCGCCCAACGGGGAACCCGGCGTCTTCCTGATCGCCGGCGGCCTGTGTGCCACCTGCGGAGGCTCGCTCGACGGCTCCGGCTCGAGCGCCCGTTTCGACGGCCCTGACGGCATCGTCAACGCGCCCGACGGCAACCTGTATGTGGCCGAACGAAACAGCAACACGATCCGCCGGGTCTCGCCCCAGGGCGTGGCGACGACCTTCGCCGGCAGCGCCGGCGCGGCCGGCAGCAGCGACGGCGCCGGGAGCGGCGCGCGCTTCAATGAGCCCTCCCGGCTCGAAGCCGACGCCGACGGCAACCTGTATGTAACCGATACCGGCAACTCCCTCATTCGCCGCATCAGCGCGGCGGGCGCGGTCACCACCCTTGCCGGCGCCGCCGGCGAGTGCGGCAGCGTCGATGGCGACGCCCGCACGGCGCGCTTCTGCGCTCCGCAAGGCATCGCGATGGACCGCCAGGGCGTGTTGTACGTGGCCGATACGCAGAACCACACGATCCGGCGCATCGACCGCGCGAACGTGGTCACCACGATCGCCGGAGTGGCGGGCGCCTGCGGCAGCAGCGACGGCAACCGGAGTGCGGCGCGCTTTTGCGAGCCGCAGGACATCGAGGTCGACTCCGCCGGCTACGTCTACGTCGCCGACACCGCCAATTCGACGATCCGCGAAATTTCGCCGTCCGGCGAGGTGCGCACGATCGCCGGCGCGGCGGGACAATGCGGCAGCGCCGACGGCACTGCAGGCAATGCGCGCCTGTGCCGCGCGGCCGGACTCGCGCTCAATGGCAGCGGCAGCCTGTTCGTGGCCGATACCGGCAACGGCACGATCCGCCGCATCACCATCTCGAACGCCGTCAGCACCGTGGTCGGGGTGCCGGGGAACCAGAACAATGTGCTCGGCCCCCTGCCCGGCGGCCTGAACATGCCGCGCGGCATAGCCGTATTCGGCCCCGGGGCGCTGGCGGTCACCGCGCAGAACCTGGTGCTCAAGACGGTACCGCGCTAAGAGCCTAAGCGGCGGGGAGCTTAATCCGGGCGAACCGGCGTGGCGGCCAGGTCGCCCACCACCGTATTCCAGCGGCGCACATGAAAAGCGCGCACCAGGCCATTGATGACGTAGGGATCGGTGGCGGCAAACATCTGGGGCGTCTGCGGCGTGTCGCAGCTGAACACGAGCAGGGCGCGGTCGGCGGGCTCATCGAGCGCGCCGGCCAGCACGAGCTCGCCCCGCTCCTGCGCTTCCCAGGCCAGCTTCAGGTGGGCATTGCGAAATTCGGCGCGGCGCTCCAGGTAATCGGGGGCGAGGTCGTAGGTGAGCAGGAAATGCACGGGAATTCCTCCATTGTTGGATAGGCAAGCCGAGCGGCCCATGTTACCCGATGCTGCTTCGGCCCGTTTGTAGCGAAAAACATACTTTCCCGCCGACCAACACGCATGCTGCAATGCATGGCGAAATGGCGCACAGAACATCTCGAACCGACGAGGTAGACTGTCGCCATGAACACATCGAAAAAAATGGCGGCGGGGATGGCAGGGTTTGCCAGCGTGTTGTGGCTGGGGCTCACGGCCGCGGTTGCCGCGAACCAGCGCCGGCTGGTGTTCAACCCGACCATCGTCCCCGAAGTAAACAGCCCGCGCAGCAGCGGCCACCGTACCCGTCCCATCGTGCTGCGCGCCAAAGACGGCACCCGCCTGTGCGGTTGGCTGATGACGCCGCGTACGCCCGGCCCGCGCCCGGCGGTGCTGTATTTCGGCGGCCGCTCCGAAGAAGTCTCCTGGGTCGTGCGCGACGCCGGCGCCATGTTCCCGAACATGACGGTGCTGGCGCTCAATTACCGCGGCTACGGCAATTCGCACGGCATTCCCGACGAAACCCTGCTCGTCGAAGACGGCTGCACCCTGTTCGACTGGCTCGCCGCCCTGGGCCAGGTCGATGCGCGCCGCATCGCCGTCATCGGGCGCAGCCTCGGCTCGGGCGTGGCCGTGCAGGTGGCCAAGGAGCGCGCGGCGCACTCGGTGGTCCTGATTACGCCTTACGATTCGATCCTGGCCATCGCCAAGAAAAAATTCCGCGCCATGCCGATCGAGTACATGCTGCGCCACCGCTTCGAGTCGATCAAGCACGCGCCCTCGCTGAAGGTGCCCACCTATGTGCTGCGCGCCGAGCGCGACGATATCGTGCCGCACTCGCATACCGACCAGCTGTGCGAAAAGCTCGCCAACCTCATCCTCGACGATGTCGTGCCCGCTTCCGACCACATGAACATCCCCTACCTCGAAGCGACCCAAAGCCGCATCGCCGGCTTCCTGGCACAGCGCTTCAGCCAGCCCCTGCCGCCTCCGGAGCTCATCCAGACTGTGGCGTGATGGAAAAAATGCCGAAACTTGTCGGCATTTATATTTCCACCGAATAAATTGCCAAGTAAAATCGTATTTGCCTTGCATCGGCAGGCTGATGCATATTTGACAGGTTAAGCTGCGCCCGGTTTTTTTGACCCCGGGATCGCGTGGCGCATGGCCGATCTCCTCCGATTTTGCTGTTGTGATGACGCGACATTCGCGCGCGCAACGCCTCGGTGGAAGGCAGAACGATACAAATCGTAACCACATGAAATGTCGGGGACTGACACAATCCGCACGGCATCGCTGCCGCGCCCGCAATGAAATGCATGGCGCGCCGAGCCTTGCCTCTAGGCCGTCCCTCCCAACGCAGCCGTTGCGCCGGGTACAATATCGAAATTCCAGGAGCTCATTCATGAAATTCAAGCAACTTAGTGTGACGATTGCGGCACTGTGCGTGTTCGGCGGCGCGAGCGCTGCCGCCCCGGCTGGCGCGCCAAAGCTGGGCATCGTCTACGACGCCGGCGGCAAGTTCGACAAGTCGTTCAACCAGTCCGCTTTCGAAGGCGCCGAGCGCTTCAAGAAAGAGACCAACATCCCGTTTATCGAAGTCCAGGCCAATAGCGACACCCAGGCCGAGCAGGTGATGCGCGGCCTCGCGCGCAAGAAAATCGACCTGATCGCCGCGATCGGCTTCTCGCAGACCCAGGCCGTGGCCAAGGTCGCCAAGGAATTCCCGAAAGTGAAATTCGTCCTGATCGATTCGATCGCGCCCGGCGCGAACGTGAACTCGATCATGTTCAAGGAACAGGAAGGCTCCTACCTGGTCGGCGTCGCCGCGGCCATGGCCTCGAAGTCCAAGAAAGTCGGTTTCGTCGGCGGCATGGACATTCCGCTGATCCGCGCCTTCGCATGCGGCTACAGCCAGGGCGCGAAAGCCCAGGCGCCAAAAATCGAGATCATGTCGAACATGGTCGGCACCACCAGCGCTGCCTGGAACGACCCGGCCAAGGGCGGCGAGCTGGCACGCCAGCAATTCGACCGCGGCGCCGACGTCGTGTTCGCCGTCGCCGGTGGTTCGGGCATGGGCGCACTGCAGATGGCCAAGGAAAAAGGCAAGCTGGCGATCGGCGTCGATTCGAACCAGAACTACCTGCACCCGGGTTCGATGCTGACCTCGATGGTCAAGCGCGTCGACCTGGCCGTGTATGACTCCTTCATGCAAGTGAAGAACAACACCTGGAAGGCCGGCACCACCTACAAAGGCCTGAAGGAAGGCGGCGTCGACTGGGTGCTGGACAAGGACAACCGCAAGGTCGTCTCGCCCGAGATGGAAAAGCGCGTCAATGGCGTGAAGGCCGACATCATCAACGGCAAGATCAAGGTCATCGACTACCGCGCCGGCAGCAGCTGCCCGGTCTAAGCTTCAACGTATCAAACAAAGAGCGCGCCGCACCGGGTTTTCCGGTCCGGCGCGCTTTTAAATGAATGCATTCACTTCTTCTTCACTACACATCGCTATGCAGCCAGCCGTAGAATTTCGCAACATAAGCAAGGCCTTCGGGCCGGTGCAAGCGAACGCTGACGTCAGCTTCACGATCGCCAAGGGTTCCATCCATGGTGTCATCGGGGAAAATGGCGCCGGCAAATCCACCCTGATGAGCATCCTGTACGGCTATTACCATGCCGACAGTGGCCAGCTCCTGATCGACGGCCAGGCGCGCTCGATCCGGAACAGCCAGGAAGCCATCGACCTCGGCATCGGCATGGTGCACCAGCACTTCATGCTGGTCGAGAACATGACGGTGCTCGACAACGTCATGCTCGGCGCCGAGGGCGGGGTCAGGCTGGCGAATAAACGCGGCGAAGTCGAAGCCAAACTGCGCGAGATCTGCACCCGCTACCGCCTCGACGTCGATCCGCTCGCGACCATCCACGATCTGTCCGTGGGCGCCCAGCAGCGCGTCGAGATCCTCAAGCAGATCTACCGCAGCGCCAACATTTTGATTCTCGACGAGCCCACCGCGGTTTTGACTGCCCAGGAAACGGCCTCGCTGTTCGAAATCCTGCGCCTGTTCAAGGACCAGGGTAAGACCATCATCCTGATCACCCACAAGCTGCAGGAGATCATGGACATCACCGACCAGGTGACGGTGCTGCGCGCCGGCCGCGTGTCGGGCGCCGTGACCACCAGCCAGACCTCGAAAGAGCAGCTGGCCAACATGATGGTGGGCCGCCCGATCGAGGGCAACCTGCCACGCAAAGCTTTCAGCCCGGGCGCTTCCGTGCTGAACGTGAAGAACCTCCAGCTGAAAGACGCGAACGGCGTCCAGCTGCTGGCCGACATCGACCTGAACGTGCGTGCCGGCGAAATCGTCGCCATTGCCGGCGTCTCGGGCAACGGCCAGAGCGAACTGATGGAAATCCTGGCGGGCATGCGCCTGCCCACTTCGGGCCAGGTCGAGTTGGAGGGCAAACCCCTCCCCTTCGGCCGCCGCACGCATGCCGACGGCTTGCCCGCCACCTTCCGCAATCTCGGCATTGGCCACGTGCCGGAAGACCGCCTGCGCGATGGCGTGATCAAGGATTTCTCGGTGCTGCAAAACACCGTCTTCGGCTACCAGGAGCGCGTGAAAAACCGCTGGGGCCTGTTCGACTTCGACGCCATTGCGAAACGCTGCGCACACCTGCTGCAGGCCTTCGACGTGCGCCCGAACAATCCGGACCTGCGCATCGGCCTGCTCTCGGGCGGCAACCAGCAAAAGGTCGTGATCGCGCGCGAAGTCTCGGCGCAGCCGAAACTGATGCTGGTCGGCCAGCCGACGCGCGGCGTCGACATCGGCACCATCGAATCGATCCACACCCAGCTGCTGCGCCTGCGCGACGAAGGCGTGGCCATCCTGCTGGTGTCGGTCGAACTCGAAGAAGTGCGGGCGCTGGCCGACCGCATCGTCGTCATGTCGAGCGGACGCATCACCGGCGAACTCAATATCGACGAATTCGACGCCACCCGCATCGGCCTCTTGATGGGCGGGATGCACAAGTCATGAAACAGATGAAAACCACCGAACTGCCACGCTGGGCCACGGGCTTCGTCCTGCCGCTCCTGAACCTGCTGTCGGCGCTGCTCGTCGCCGCGCTCGTCATCCACCTGCTGGGCGAAAGCCCGGCCGAATCGATGAAGATCCTGATCGACTCGGCCGTCATCAATCCGGAAGGCCTGGGCTATACGCTGTTCTACGCCAGCACCTTCATCTTCACGGGCCTGGCGGTCTCGATCGCGATGAAGGCAGGCCTGTTCAACATCGGCGCCGAAGGCCAGATGTATTTCGGCGGCCTGGGCCTGACCCTGGCCGTCCTCGCCTTCGACGCCACGCTCTCGCCCTGGCTCCTGATCCCGCTGGCGATGCTGGGCAGCGCGATCTTCGGCGCCCTGTGGGCCTTCCTGCCGGGCTACCTGCAGGCCAGGCGCGGCAGCCACGTGGTGGTCACGACCATCATGTTCAACTTCATCGCCGCCAACCTGATGAACTTCATCATCGTCAAGGCCCTGCTGCCCGAGGGCGAGCAGAACCCGGCCAGCCGCGTGTTTGCAGACAGCGCCGCCCTGCCCACCCTGAACACCTGGTTCTCCTTCTTCGGCGACTCGCCCCTGAACATCGGCTTCCCGATCGCGATCGTCGCACTCGCGGTCTACGGCGTCATGGTCTCGCGCTCGAGCTGGGGCTACGAGCTGCGCGCCACCGGCCTGAACCAGCACGCCGCCCACTACGCGGGCGTGCGCATCAGCCGCATGATCATCGTCGCGATGCTGATCTCGGGCGCGCTGGCCGGTCTTGCCGCGGTCAACTCGATCATGGGTTCGACCCACTACCTGAGCCTGAACTTCCCGGCCGGCGCCGGTTTCGTCGGCATCGCGATCGCCCTGATGGGGCGCCAGCATCCGGTCGGCATCTTCCTGTCCTCGGTGCTGTTCGGCGCGCTGATCCAGGGCGGGTTCGACCTCTCATTGGAAAAACCGAACATCCCGGTCGAGACCTTCGTCTTCATCCAGGGACTGATCATCCTGTTCTGCGGCGCGATGGAAAACTTCTACGCCAGGCCGCTCCTGAAACTGATCAACGCAACACGCAAGGGATAAGCCATGGAATTCTTCGATTTCGCGGGCGCCATCATCGTCTCGATGATCCGCAGCGCGCCGGTACTGATGTTTGCGGCGCTCGCGGGCCTGTTCGCCGAACGCAGCGGCGTGGTCGACCTCGGCCTCGAGGGCAAGATCCTCGCCTCGGCCTTCGTGTCGGCCGCCGTCGGCTACACGACCCAGAACCCCTGGCTCGGCATCGCCGCCGGCATTGCCGTCTCGGTGGCCATCGCCATGGTGCAGGCCTTTGTCTCGATCACCCAGAAGGGCAACCAGCTGGTGGCCGGCATCGCCATCAACATCGCCATGAGCGGCCTGACCTTCGTCGTCGCCCAGTACATCTTCCAGCAGGGCGGCCGCACGCCGGACCTGGGCGAGGCGCGCCTGTCCCGGGTGGTGGTGCCGGGCACCGAGCTGGTCGCCGATGTGCCTTTCCTCGGCTGGTTCTTCAAGGACGTGCTGGGCGGGCATACGCCGCTGGTCTACCTGGCTTTTGCCCTGCTGCCGCTGGTGCACTGGGTTGTCTACCACAGCCGCTTCGGCCTGCGCCTGCGCGCCTGTGGCGAAAACCCGCATGCGGCCGATGCCGCCGGCGTCTCGGTCGAAAAGACGCGCTACATGGCGATGTTTGCCGCCGGCGTCCTGTGCTCGTTCTCGGGCGCCTACTTGTCGATCGTCCAGAGCGGCTTCTTCCTGCGCGACATGTCGGCCGGCGCCGGCTACCTGGCGCTGACCGCCCTCGTGTTCGGCAACTGGCGTCCGCTGCACACGGTGCTCGGCTGCCTGATGTTCAGTTTTTTCACGGCGGTGCAGATCCAGCTCGAAGGCGTCGACCTGCCGGTCGTCGGCCGCATCCCGGGTTCGCTGATCCAGATGATTCCCTACGTGGTCACCGTGATCGTGCTGGCGGGCCTGATGGCCAAGTCGGTGGCGCCGAAGGCGATCGGCAAGCCCTTCGTGAAGTCGCGCTGATTCAAGCGTATGACTTGTCCTTAAATAGGTTGACGGGTCGACGCCTTTTTCGTTACCCGCAAGTCAGATGCTACAGACGACCGGTGCACCGCATCGAATGACTGGCCGTCGCACATTTCGACGCATGACCGGCGTTGGCGCCACCCGCACGCTCGACATGTCGAAGGCGGCGGTGTCGGACAACGTGCCAGGAAGGTATGCAGCTCGTTCGTGAACTTGACCGGATTCTTGAAAGCCAGGAAGTGGTCGTCCTGCTCTCCTGGGCCTTGTACACATACAGTTGCCCGCGGGTGGCATGCACACGCGGGGGAACCGATCTACTTCGGATAGCCAACCGTCTGCGACAGCAGCACTTCCTGATCGTGTGTCAGGCCGAGCGCTTCGGCGATCGCCTCGCGGTCGATCCAGGCCCGGATCACCGTAGCCAGGCCGTTCGCGGCGGCGAACAAATAGACGTTCTGCGCCACCGCGCCGGCCGCCGTGTACGCGTACGCGGCGCGCTTCTCCACCGGAACCAGCCGCAGGCGGGCATGGTCGGCCACGTACACCAGGTCCAGCGGGGCGTCGTCCACGAAGTCCTGATAGCCGGTGACCCTGCGCAGGTCGTTCGGCGCGGCCAGTTCCAGGCGGTGCCGCTGCGGGTCGTAGCGGTATGCGCCGCCCGGGAGCGCGACGAAGACGTCGATCTCCTGCGCGTTCATCGCCGACGGCGCGGTGCGCCCGCCGTCCGGCCGGTTCACTCCATAGCCGGCCCACAACAACGCGGACAGCAGCGGCAGCGCCAGTTCGTGCGGCGCGAACGCGCGCGACGAACGGCGTGCCGCCAGCGCCTCCATTAGCGGCATGCCGCCCTTGCACTGGGGCGCCGGCAGCGCGATAGCCGGTGCGGATTCCCCCAGCGCCGGCCTGGGCCGCAAGCGCCCCATTTTGCCGAGCGCCATCTTCGTCAAAGTATTCATCGCATTGTCCCCCAAGCCTGCTCAGCCCAGCCTGGCGCCCAGGTAGCCGGCCAGGTCGTCGAGCGTGCGCAGGCGGCCGTAATCGGATTCCGGAATGTCGACCTTGAAACGGCCGTGCAAGGCGATCAGGAAATTGAGCCAGTCCATCGAGTCGAGGTCGACCTGCTCGCGCAGCGGCCGGGCGCGCTCCAGGGCGGCCGGGTCGATTTCCGGCGCGATCGAGGTCAGTTCCGCCATCACGCCCGCCAGCACATCCTGCTCGTTCATGGTTCCTGCTCCTCACAGTTGGTCCGGGCGCTGCAGGCGCTCGCGCAGGTTCACGAGGAACAGCGCGCCGCGGTGGCCGTCCGACACCCGGTGGTCGGCCGCCAGGCTGGCGGTGACGAGCGGCATCGTGGACAGGCCGCCGTCGCTGGCCCAGGGCCGCTCCACGATCCGCCCGAAACCGACCAGCGCCACCTGCGGCGGATAGATGACGCCAAACACCGCCTCGGCGCCCTGCTCGCCGAGGTTGGTGACGGTCACGGTCGGCTCCGACATCTCGGAGCTGCGCAGCGAGCCGGCGCGGGCACGGCGCACCAGGTCGGACAGTTCGCGCATGAGCTGTTCGAGCGGCTTGGCGGCGACGTCGTGCAGCGCCGGCGCGACCAGGCCGCCCTGACGCAAGGCGATGGCCACGCCCACGTGCACCTGATCCGAGCCCTGGTGAGCGCCGTCGCGAAAAAAGCCGTTCAGGTCGGGGTAGTCGCGCAGCGCGAGCGCGACCGCTTTGAGCTGCAGCGTGGCCATCAGCAGGCGCTCGGTGACGGGGCGGCTGGTATTGGCTTCGGCCAGCCACTCCTGGGCACGGCGCATCGGCACGGTCTCGCTCAGGTAGTAGTGGGGAATCTCGCGCTTGGAACGGCTCATGGCGGCTGCGATCGACTTGCGCATCTCGCGCTGGCGATCCGCCGGCGCCTGCCCGGACGGGGCGGCCGCGATCGCGCGTTCGACGTCCTGCAGCGTGACCGCGCCGCCGGCACCGGTCCCGGCCACGGCGTCGACGTCGATGCCGGCCTCGTGGGCACGCCGGCGCGCGGCCGGCGATACCGGGCGCCGGCCCGCCGCAGCCGGAGCCGGAAGCGCCACAGCCGGAGCCGCCGCGGCGGCTGCCGGCATGGGCGCTGCCTGCGCAGCCGCCGCACCGCTGCGCTGCGCTGCACGCGCATGCTCCGCCGATTCGCCCGGCTCCAGCAGGGTCGCCAGCACCGCGCCGACCGGCACCGTCTCGCCGGGCTGCACCACCAGCTCGAATACCGTCCCGTCGTTCCAGGCTTCGACGTCGACCGCGGCCTTGGACGTGTCGACCACCGCCACCACCTGGCCGCTGTGGACAGCGTCGCCGGGCTTGACCTGCCAGGACAGCAGCTTGCCCTGGTCCATGTCGGAGCCGAGCGAGGGGAGCTTGAATTCGATCATGCCCGCCCCACCAGTGCGCGCGCCGCGTTCGCAATGCCCTCGGCTTGCGGCAAGGCGGCCAGTTCCATGTGGCGGGCATACGGTACCGGGACTTCGGCGCCGCACACGCGCTCGACCGGCGCATCGAGGTCATAAAATGCGTTTTCCATGATGCGCGCAACCACCTCGGCGGAAAGCGAGCCGCTCTTCCAGCCTTCATCGATCACCACCGCGCGCCGCGTCCTGCGCACCGACCCGAGGATCGTGTCCGCGTCGAGCGGCCGCAGCACGCGCAGGTCGATCACCTCGGCCTCGATGCCGGCGGAGGCCAGCTGTTCGGCCGCCTGCAAGGCTTTCGGCAGGCAGCCGCCATAGGCGACCAGGCTGACGTCGCGGCCGGCGCGGCGCACCGCGGCGCCGCTGATGGGGCACGACGACGGCGGCGGCGCGTCGCCAAAATCTTCCTCCATGTTGTACAACTGCGCATGCTCGAAGATGATCACCGGATCCGGGTCGGCCAGCGCAGGCCCCAGCATGCCGCGCGCGTCGGCCACGGTGGCCGGGGCCAGCACGCGGATGCCGGGGATGTGCGCATACCACCCTTCCAGGCTGTGCGAATGCTGGGCCGCCAGTTGCCGTCCCGCGCCGGTCGCCATCCGGATCACCAGCGGCACGCCGAACTGGCCGCCGGACATGTGCCGCATCGCGGCCGCGGTGTTGACGATCTGGTCCAGCGCCAGCAGGCTGAAGTTGACGGTCATGATTTCGACGACCGGGCGCATGCCGCCCAGCGCCGCCCCGATCCCCGCGCCGACGAAGCCGAGTTCGGATAACGGCGTGTCGCGGATCCGCTCGGGCCCGAATTCGTCGAGGAAGCCTTTCGACACGGCGTACGATCCGCCATACTTGCCGACATCCTCGCCCATCAGGAACACGCGCGGGTCCGCCAGCAGCGCCTCGTGCAGAGCCGCGCGCATCGCCTCGCGGTAGCTCATCTTCATGGCGGCGCGCCCCCGCCGAGCAGGTCTTTTTCGAGGTCCTCGACCGGCTCCCAAGGGGCGGCCTCGGCAAAGGCAACCGCCGCCTCGACTTCGCGCCGCGCCGCGGCATCGAGCGCCAGGAACTCGTCTTCGCTCAGCTTGCCCTCGCCCTTCAGGCGCGCCGAGAAAGCGTGCAGCGGGCCGTGCTCTTTCCACGCTTCGATCTCGGCTGGGTCGCGGTAGAGGTCGGGGTCGAACATCGAATGCGCGCGAAAGCGGTAGGTCTGGCATTCGAGGAAGAACGGCCCCGCGCCGGCGCGCACCTGGCCGGCGGCGAGCGTTGCCGCCTCGTGCACCGCGAGCACGTCCATGCCATCGGCCTTGCGCACCGCCATGTTGTAGGCGGCCGCCTTGGCGCACAGGTCGGTCTGCGACTCGGAACGCGCCAGCGCCGTGCCCATCGCGTAAAAATTGTTCTCGCAGATGAACAGCAGCGGCAGCTTCCACAGCGCGGCCAGGTTCGCCGTTTCGTGGAACAAGCCCTCGGCCATCGCGCCCTCGCCGAAGAAGCAGGCGTTCACGCGCGCCGCCCCCTGCATCTTGTCGGCCAGCGCCAGCCCGGCCGCCAGGGCGATGCCGCTGCCGACGATCGCGTTGCCGCCATAAAAATGGCGGTCGCGGTCGAACAGGTGCATCGAGCCGCCGCGACCGTGCGAGCAGCCGGCCAGCTTGCCGAACATCTCCGCCATGATCGCGTTCATGGGCACGCCGCGCACCAGGGCGTGCCCATGCTCGCGGTAGGTCGCGATGACATTGTCTTCGGGCGCCAGCGCATGCAGGGCGCCGGCCGCGACCGCCTCCTGCCCCACGTACAGGTGCAGGAAGCCGCGGATCTTGCCGGCGCCGTAGAGCTCGGCCGATTTTTCCTCCATCCTGCGGATGCGCTGCATGTCGGCCAGCAGCGCGTGGCAGAACGCGCGTTCGCGTGGCGCGCTGGGCGGCCAGGCGGTGGACAGGGCGGCCTCGGCCGGGTTCATGAATTGGCCTCGAGGGTGGAGGTGTCGCCTTCCGGCAGGCCCAGTTCGCGCGCCTTGAGCAGGCGCCGCATGATCTTGCCGCTGCGCGTGCGCGGCAGCGAGGCGACGACCTCGATTTCCTTCGGGGCCATCACCGCGCCGAGCCGGGCGCGCGCATGGCCGAGCAGCGCCTTGCGCAGCGGCTCCGAATCGACGTGGCCGGCACGCAGCGAAACGAAGGCCTTGACGACTTCGCCGGCGGTCGGGTCGGGCTTGCCGATCACGCCGGCCTCGGCAACCGCCGGATGCTCCATCAGCGCGCTTTCGACCTCGAACGGACCGATCAGGTGCCCGGCCGACTTGATCACGTCGTCGCTGCGGCCGACGAACCAGAAGTAACCGTCGGCGTCGCGCCGCGCCAGGTCGCCGGTCAGGTACAGGTCGCCGGCGAAGCACTTGCGGTAGCGTTCCTCGTTGTTCAGGTAGCCGCGCAGCATGCCGGGCCAGCCGCGGCGCAGGGCGAGCTCGCCCTCGACGTCGGGCTCGGAGACGACGGCGACCTCGCCTGCGTCGTCGCGCCGCACGATGCAGGCCTCCACGCCTGGCAGCGGGCGCCCCATCGAGCCGGGCTTGATGTCGAAGCCGGGCGTGTTGGCAATCATGATGCCGCCGGTCTCGGTCTGCCACCAGTTGTCGTGGATCGGCAGGCCCAGCACCTCCTGGCCCCACCAGACCGCCTCGGGATTGAGCGGCTCGCCGACGCTGGCGACGAAGCGCAGGGCCGGGAAGGCATAGTTGCGGGGAATGGCATCGCCCGCCTTCATCAGCATCCGGATCGCGGTCGGCGCCGTGTACCAGACGCTCACCCGCTCATCCTGCAGGATGCCGTACCAGCGCTCGGCATCGAAGTCGGCGGCATCGACGATCGAGGTGACGCCGTGCAGCAGCGGCGCGATGATGCCGTACGAGGTACCCGTGACCCAGCCGGGATCGGCCGTGCACCAGAAGATGTCGTCCGGATGCAGGTCGAGCGCGTATTTTCCGCTGACCCAATGCGTGAGCACCGCGCCGTGCACGTGCAGGGCGCCCTTGGGCGTGCCTGTGGTGCCGCTCGTAAAGTGCAGTAAAGCGAGATCCTCGGGATCGGTCGGCGCGATCTCGAAGCGCTCCGATGCCGCCGCAAGCAACTTCGCCAGGTCCCCGGTATCGGGAAGCGGTTCGCCGCTGCCTTCCTCGCGCACCAGCAGGACGTGGCGCAGTGCCGGAAGCTGGGCGCGGATCGGCATGATCTTGCGTCGGTACAACGACTCGGTCGTGACCAACACGCGCGCGTCGCCGATGGTAATGCGGGTCGCGATCGGTTCCGATCCGAACGCGGAAAACAGCGGACAGGCGACGCTGCCGTTCTTGAAGCTGCCGAGAACGGCGATGTAGAGTTCGGGGATGCGACCGGCCAGCACGAACACGCGCTCGCCCTTGCCGACGCCGAGCGTGCGCAGCACGTTGGCGAAGCGGTTGGTCAGCAGGGAAAGTTCGAGGTAGCTCAGCGCATGGTGCTGCGCGAGCCCGAGGAAGCGGAACGCCGCTTTGTCGCGCAGGGGACCGCTTGCGTGCCGGTCGAGCGCCTCGTGCGCGATGTTCAGCCCGCCGTGCGGCAGGCCCGCCAGTTCGCGCTGCGCCGCGGTCCAGGAGAACGCGGCGCGCAGATCGTCGTAGTCGGTCCAGTTGGGCGTGACCTGGTTTGCTGCATTGTCCTTGCGGATGATCGAAGGCCGTGACACGACTTCCTCCGTACTCGCAAACTCGGGATCATTGTGCGGCGCGCCGGCCGGTCGTGTCAATAGGATGCGCGGCCCAGCCGCAAGCGCGCGGGGCGGAACTTTGCCCTGCTCCGACATGTCGCATTGACGTGAGCGACACCCCCCTTCTCGCCGCAAGGCCTGCGCACGAGCAATTGCTGACCATCGTAGGCCAGCTCGCGGAGGAGACGCATCCCGGCCACCCGTGCACCGTCACCCTGCGCACCTCGTTCGAGCGCGACCTGGGGCTCGACAGCCTGGCGCGCGTGGAATTGATGCAGCGGGTGGGCAAGGCCTTCGGTTCGGAACTCCCGGCCGCAGCACTGTCCGAGGCCGACACGCCGCTGGCGCTGCTGCATTACCTGGGAACCTCGCCCCAGGCGCAGGCGGCGCAAACCCTGGCGGCATTGCCCGGCCCGCACGCCGTGGGCCTGCCCGATACCGCACGGACCCTGGTCGATGTGCTCGAATGGCACGCGGCGCGCCAACCGGACCAGGTCCACATCCTGCTGCATGACGAGCGGCACCAGGAGCATCCGCTGCGCTACCGCGAGCTCCTCGATGCAGCGGCCGGCGTCGCAGCGGGCCTTGCCGCGCGAGGACTCCAGCCCAGGCAAACCGTGGCCCTGATGCTCCCTACCGAACGCGACTATCTCGCATGCTTTTTCGGGGTGATGATCGCCGGCGGCATTCCGGTGCCGATCTATCCGCCGGCGCGGATGGCCCGGATCGAAGAGCATTTGCGGCGGCATGCGCGCATCCTGTCCAACGCCGAGGCGGCGCTGATCGTCACCGTGGACCAGGCCCGGCCGGCCGCCCTCATGCTGCAGGCCGCGGTGCCGAGCCTGGCGGCGATCCTGACGCCGGCCGACCTGCACGCAGCGCCGGCGCCATCGCGCTATCGCCCGCAAGGCAGCGACATCGCCTTCCTCCAGTACACCTCGGGCAGCACGGGCGATCCCAAGGGCGTCATGCTGACCCACGCCAACCTCCTGGCGAATATCCGCGCGCTGGGGCAGGCGGCGCAGGTGACGCCGCGCGACATTTTCGTCTCCTGGCTACCGCTTTACCACGACATGGGCCTGATCGGCGCCTGGTTCGGCTCGCTGTACCATGGCATCCCGCTGGTGCTCATGTCGCCGCTTTCCTTTCTCGCAAGGCCGGCACTGTGGCTGCAAACCATTACCCACCACCACGGCACCCTGTCCGCCGCGCCGAACTTCGCCTACGAGCTGTGCGTACGGCATGTCGGCGACGACGCGCTGGCCGGGCTGGACCTGTCCAGCTGGCGCCTCGCCCTGAACGGCGCGGAGCCGGTCAGTCCGGCGACCCTGGACGCATTCGCCGCGCGCTTTGCGCCTTGCGGGCTGCGCCGGCAGGCGATCACACCCGTGTACGGCCTGGCCGAATCGTCGGTCGGGCTGGCGTTTCCGCCACTCGAGCGTGGGCCGCGCATCGACCTCATCCGGCGTGAGCCCTTCACACGCCTGGGCATGGCCGAGCCCGAGGCCGGCGACGACGTCGCCACCCTTGCCATTGCCAGTTGCGGCCGCGCCCTGCCCGGGCACGACATCCGGGTCGTCGACGCGGCCGGCGCCGAACTGCCGGAACGCCGGATCGGGCTCCTGGAGTTTCGCGGGCCTTCCGCGACCGCGGGCTACTACCGCCATCCCGAAGCAACGCGCGCCCTGGTGCGCGGCGGCTGGCTCGATTCGGGCGACCATGCCTACATGGCGCAGGGCGAGGTCTACATCACGGGCCGCGTGAAGGACCTGATCAAGCGCGGCGGACGCAACCTGTATCCCTACGACCTGGAGGAAGCCATCGGCAAGCTGCCGGGCATCCGCAAGGGATGCGTGGCCGTGTTCGCCAGCCCCGACCCCGCTACCGGCAGCGAGCGCCTGGTGGCCATGGCCGAGACCCGGGAGCGCGACCCCGCCGCGCGCACGAGCTTGCGGCGCGCGATCAACCAGGCCGCGATCGACGTGATCGGCATGCCTGCGGACGACATCGTCCTGGCGCCGCCGCATGCGGTGCTCAAGACGTCCAGCGGCAAGATCCGCCGGCTCGCCAGCCGGGAGGCGTATGAGCGCGGCGCGGCAGAGCGGCCCGCCGCCATGCCGTGGCTGCAGGCCCCACGCTTCGGCGCGCGCGTGGCCGCCGCCCGGGCCCGGGTCGGCGCGCGGCGCCTGGCGGCATGGGCCTACGGCGCCTATGCGTGGGCCGTCCTGGCCGCGCTGGCGCTGCCTTGCGGTGCGGCGGTGATCCTGCTCCAGCGGCCGGCGCTGGGCCGGCGCATCGCCCGCTTCGGCGCGCGCCTGTTGTTCCGCCTGACAGGCACGCCGCTGTCGGTTATGGGGACCGATCGCCTGCCGTGCGCGCCGCACGTGCTCCTGGTCAATCACGCCAGCTACCTCGATGCCATCGCGCTGACCGCACTGTTGCCGGCGGTGCCGGGGTACACCTATGCCGCGAAGCGCGAGTTCGCGGATCAGCCGGCGATGCGCAAGCTCTTGAGCGGGCTCGGCGCCGTGTTTGTCGAGCGCATCGATGCCAGGCGTGGAGCGCAAGACGTGGAATGCATGGCCGCGGCGCTGCGGCGCGGCGAGAACCTCGTCGTCTTCCCAGAAGGAAGCTTCAGCCGCGAGGCGGGCCTGAAGCCCTTTCATGCGGGCGCATTCATGGCCGCGGCCCTGGCTGCGGCGCCGCTTGTGGTGGCTGGCCTGCGGGGCACACGGGCTGCCTTGCGTGACGGAACATGGTGGCCACACCACGTTCCCATCGCGTTCGAAGTCGGTCCGGTGCTGGCACCGTCCGGCCCTGGCTGGCGTGCTGCCGTTAGCCTCAGCCTGACGGCGCGCACGGCGATGGCGACGCTCTGCGGCGAGTTCGCTTCTCCCGCCTGATGCGATTCACGGAGACGAAAGAAAGACTGGCGTTCAAAAACGCGTTTGAGCACACGCAAACCTTCCGCATCTTGCATGGCTAACGTGACTTGATCGAACCACACCTGTCTGAAGGAGAAACGCCGTGCAAACCTTCATACTCCTGACCCGCCTGTCGCCAGAAGCCCTGAAATCTCCCGCGTCCATGGAAGATGTCGAGAAACAGGCTGTCCGGCGCATCGAGCAAGCGTGCCCCGACGTCAAATGGCTGCACAACTATGCGCTGATGGGGCCGTATGACTATCTCGACATATTTACGGCGCCGGACATGCATGCGGCGCTGAAGGTGTCTGCGATCATCCGCAGCTTCGGCCGCGCGCACTCGGAAGTATGGGGCGCCACCGACTGGAACAGCTTCAAGGACATCCTGCATTCGCTACCGACGCAATGACGGCCTGCAAGGCGCACACCGTCCCATGGCCCACTTCGACGTGTTCAACGGCGACGCCGATGGCCTGTGCGCGCTGCACCAGCTACGGCTCGCCGCACCTTGCGCCGCGACCCTGGTCACCGGGGTCAAGCGCGATATTGCCCTGCTCGGGTGCGTCGATGCGCAGGCGGGAGACTCGGTGACGGTGCTCGATGTATCGATCGACGCCAATCGCAAGGCACTGCTGTCGTTGCTGGAACGCGGGGTGTCGGTGCAGTATGCCGATCATCACGTCTGCAACAGCATACCGGTTCACCCGGGATTGCAGGCACTCATCGATACCGCGCCGGACGCTTGCACCGGCAGCATCGTCGACTGCTGGCTGGGCGGCCGATACCGGGTCTGAGCGGTCGTCGCCGCCTTCGGGGACAACCTGGCCCAGGCGGCAGTGGAACTGGCGCAGCCGTTGGCGCTGCAAACGAAGCAGATCGGGCGCCTGCAGGAACTCGGTGAGTGCCTGAACTACAATGCCTATGGCGAGCGCGAGGCCGACCTGATGATACACCCCGCCGCTCTGTATGCCATCCTGCATCGCCACGCCGATCCGTTCACCTTCATCGACACGGAACCGGTGTTCCAGCTCTTGCGCAAGGCGCGCAGGCAGGACCTGGAACTGGCACTGCACGTTCGCCCCTACGCGTCCTGCCCGGATGGGGAGATCGTCATCCTCCCCGACACGGCGTGGAGCCGGCGCGTGCGCGGCGCCTACGGCAACGCGCTTGCCACGCGCCACCCGCACCGCGCGCATGCCATCCTCACGCCGGATGCCCACGGCGACTACACCGTCAGCGTCCGCGCGCCGCTGGCAACCATGCGCGGCGCGGACCGTCTCTGCCGCCTGTTTCCAGGGGGCGGAGGCCGTCCCGCAGCCGGAGGCATCAATCATCTTGCGCGCGACCAGTTAAGCGCGTTCATCCAGGCTTTCGGACAAGGTTGGCAAGCCCGGCGCGACCTCGATCGCTGACTCCGCTTGCATCCCCGTTCGCAAGGAGAAGTCCGCAATTTATACAACCCGAGCTTCCCGGGTCAGACCAGGAAGACGGCGGCCAGCACTTTCATGTGCAGGGCAAATCCAGAAAAGCATGCGTGACGCTTTGAGATAACGCAAAGGCGCCATGGCGGCTGTGAGCGCACGATGCCAGAACTGTCTTTACGAAGGAGCTTGGTCATGAACCAGCCATCATCCGGCTTTCGGCCGGGCCAGCATCTCGAGATCCTCGACGACCCGATCCACGACCCCTACCAGGCGCGCCTCAAACTGGCCTCGCCCACCGTCTGCGGGGAATGCGGCGCCCTGTATGCCGATGGGCGCTGGCAGTGGGCGCAGGTGCCGCCCGGCGCCGCCACAGAGACTTGTCCTGCCTGCCTGCGGATCCGCGACCGGCAGCCGGCGGGCTACGTCACCATCGATGCCGCGCTCGCCGGACGGGACGGCGCCGCCATCGTCGCGCACGCCCGCAACCTGGAAGCGCGCGAGAATCGCGAACATCCGCTGCAACGGATCATGGCGATCGATTCCGTCGACGAGACCGGCAAGCCTGGCGGTATGTTGCGCATCACGACCACCGACCCGCACCTCGCTCGTGCGCTCGGCGTGGGCATCGAACAGAGCTTTCATGCCCAGGCCCAGTATGCGTACGCCAAGGGAGAGCACCTGCTGCGTGTCGACGTGACACCCCTGCCGCCATGAACGACGACACCATCCTGCGCGAGCCGATCAGCCGCATGCTGTGGGAACAGCGATACCGGCTGGCACAAGACGGTCACGCGGTCGAGCCCACCATCGAAGCTGGCTGGGAACGCGTCGCCCTGGCCCTGGCGGCGGCGGAAACCCACGACCGCGACGGCTGGCGCAGCCGCTTCCTCGATATCCTGCACGGTTTTCGCTTCCTCCCGGCAGGACGGATCCTGGCCAATGCGGGCAGCGCCCGCCCCCAGACCCTGCTCAACTGTTTCGCGTGCGGCACCCTGCACGACTCGGTCGGCGGCATCTTCGGCGCACTCACCGAAGCCATGCTCACGCTACAGTCCGGCGGCGGCGTCGGCTGCGACTTCTCTCCGCTGCGCCCGCATGGCACGCCAGTAGCGGGCAGCACAGCCGTGGCCTCCGGCCCGCTTCCCTTCATGGGCATTTGGGACCATGCCTGCGCGGTGATGGGTTCGACGCGCGAGCGCCCAGGGGCAATGATGGCCCTGCTGCGCTGCGACCATCCCGACATCGAACGCTTCATCGACGCGCGCCGGCCTGGCAACGGCCTGGGCCATTTCACGCTGGCGGTACTGATCACCGACGCCTTCCTCGATGCGGCCGAACGCGGCGCGCCGTGGCCGCTCGTATTCCCGTCCGCGCCGGGCGCGCTGCCCCCAGGCACGGCGCTCTGCGAGCGCGACCTCCCCGGCGGCGCCGGCGCGACCACCTGCGTCGTGCAGCGCACCGTCGACGCCCGCGCACTCTGGAACCGGATCAAGGCCGCGGCCTTCGACACCGGCCATCCCGGCGTACTGTTCATCGACCGCATCGAGCGCCAGGACAACCTGTACTACGACGAACGAATTGCCGCCGCCGATCCGTGCGGCGGCGTGCCGCTGCCGCCGCACGGCGCCTGCAGCCTGGGTTCGATCAACCTCGCCGCCCATGTCAGCGATCCTTTCGGTGCCCACGCCCGGCTCGATTTGCAGGCGCTCGACGCCACTGCGGCCGTGGCTGCGCGCATGCTCGACAACGTCTACGAGCTCACTCCCTTCCCGCTGCAGGCGCAGAAGCACGCCGCCCTGGCCTCACGCCGGCTGGGCCTGGGCATCACGGGACTAGCCGATGCACTCGCCATGCTGGGTATGGACTATGGGTCGGAGCAGGCGCGCACGATCGCGGCCGAGACGATGCGCCGCGTTTGCCTGGCCGCCTACCGCAGCTCGATCCAGCTCGCGGCCGAACGAGGACACTTTCCCGCATTCGACCTGGAGCGCTACCTGCAGGCGCCCTTCGTACGGTGCCTGCCCGACGAGCTGCACAAGGAGATCCGCCGCCATGGGTTGCGCAACAGCCACCTGACGGCGATCGCGCCCGCCGGGTCGATCAGCCTGCTGGCCAATAACACCTCATGCGGCATCGAGCCCATGCGCATGCTGCACGGCGAGCGCTCCCTCCCCGGCCAGCCGAGCGTCGCCGTGCAGGATTACGCGTGGACCGTCTTCCGCGAGCGCTGCGGCGCGCAGACGCCGCCTCCACCGGCGCTGGCGCGCGCCAGCGAGGCCGGCGTCGCCGCCCAGCTCGATATGATGGCTGCCCTCCAGCCCTGGGTCGACCAGGCCATCTCGAACACCGTGCGCATTCCCGCCGGGCTGTCCGTCGAGGACTGCGGCGCAGTGTTCGACGATGCATGGCGCCAGGGCCTCAAGGGCTGTTCGATGTACCGTACGGCGAGCGCACAGCCGGCGGCCGGCGAAGCCGGACTTCTTCCCTGAGTCTCCGGGTTCGCAAGCGCGCAGGGCCGGATGCAGCGCGAAATCGCAGGGCCGCTGCGGCCGTCGTCGTCACGGCCCGGCGCCGGGCGCGCCTGGCCGCGGAGCAGGCTTGTGGACCAGCACCGGCACCCGGCTGTGGCGCAAGACGTTGAGCGTCATACTGCCCGGTCACCGCCCGGTATCGCCCTTCCGTCCAGACCTGACAGCCTCGCCGCATGGCGGGCGTGGCCGGCAATGCGTCGCATTCGCCGACGTCTCGTGTCACACTTCCAATGCGGCCGATCCAGGGCCGGCGTATCCATGAAGGAGCATCGTCATGCCAACGCAAGCACGCTCTGGCCGCATCACCCTGTTCTTGTGTGGCGACCTCATGACCGGGCGCGGCATCGACCAGATCCTGCCGCACCCCGGAAAGCCGCGCCTGCTCGAACCCGGGGTGCGCTCGGCAGTCGGCTATGTGCAGCTTGCCGAGGAGACAAACGGCCCGATCGGCCGGCCGGTCGACTTTGCCTACATCTGGGGCGATGCCCTCGATGCCCTGCGCCGTGCCGGGCCGGACCTGCGCATCGTCAACCTCGAGACCGCGGTCACCGCCAGCGAGGATGCCTGGCCCGGCAAAGGCATCCATTACCGCATGCACCCCGCTAACCTGCCCTGCCTCGCCGCCGCCGGCATCGACTGCTGCGTACTGGCCAACAACCATGTGCTGGACTGGGGCACGCAAGGTCTGAAGGAAACGCTCGACAGCCTGCGCAGCGCCGGCATCGCGACGGCCGGCGCAGGGCTCGATGCGGCCGGTGCCGCGGCTCCGGCCTTGCTCGATGTGCCGGGCAAGGGCCGGGTATGGGTGTTCGCGTGGGCCATGGAAGACAGCGGCGTGCCCGCGGACTGGCGTGCGGGTCCGTCCCGCGCTGGCGTGAACATCCTGCCCGACCTCAGCGCGCGCAGCCTCGAGTCCATTGCGCAACAGACACGCGCCGCAAAGCAGGCCGGCGACCTGGTGCTGGCATCGATTCACTGGGGCGGGAACTGGGGCTTCGGCATCTCGCGGCGGCAACGCGATTTCGCCCACGGCCTGATCGACACGGCCGCGGTGGACCTGGTCCATGGCCACTCGTCGCACCACGTGAAAGGGATCGAAATCTACCGCGACAAGCCCATCCTCTATGGCTGCGGCGACTTCCTGAATGACTATGAAGGCATCCGCGGTCACGAACGATTCCGGGGCGACCTGGCGCTCATGTATTTCCCTACACTGGACGAGGGCCGACTGACGCGCTTTGCCATGACGGCCACCCAGACCCGCCACTTTCGGGCGAACGCGGCCCCGGAGTCCGGAGTACGCTGGCTGATGGAGACGCTGAACCGGGAGGGACGGCAGTTCGGCGCGCTCGTGGACAGGCTGGGAAGACATGACCTGCTGCTGGTGCGTGCTCCGGCGGCCGCATCGCCGACAGTGCCCCCTCCCTGGAAGCCTGGGTAGATGATTGTTATTTCTTCCGAAGTTGTCAGCGCTTGATTATCTGACTCGGTTTGACTTTCGTACTGGTTAGTTACGTTTTTGACGTGGTACGTCACACGCGCCGGCCGTTTCGCCGGAAGGCGGAAGCGCCAATATGAATGGGATATGCCGAGCGACATGGAACACAAGCAGCATCGTGCAAGTCGATCACGCCACGGTTCCGGAACGGCCCGCAACGATGCCGGTCACGCTCAACAGCAGCGCAAGCAGATGGGGACCGGAATCGTCACGAGGAACGGCAGTTCTTGGCGCGCCACACGCGGTTCGAGGCTGGACGTCAAGCCTGCCGCAGGAGCCCAGGTGGCGTCCTGCAGGTCGGCGCCGTCCTTGCCAGCGTACGTGACTTGTCCTTCAATAGGTTGACGGGTTGACGCCTCTTTCATAAACTCCTGGCTCAGGGCGTCGACGTGGCCTGCTTCAGCGCCGTGCCGCCGGCATCGAGCTTTTGCAGCACGTGCTGCTTGCCGCTCCTGGCCGCATGCCAGGCCGGCAGCACGCGAAAGGTCAGCGCCAGGTCGTAGTCGCCGGCGACGCTGCCGGTGTCCATCGGCTCGTCCCCAAGCCGGTTCTGGAACCAGCGCAGCCAGGCGGCGGACCCGGGCGCCGGCGAATTCAGGTAGGGCGCGCCGGCGTTCGGGGCGCCCTCACGCTCGGGCGGCATCAGCGGCAGCAGGAAGGAACTCATGCCTTTCGCCGGATTGGCGGCATTCCACTGCGAGGCCCCATGGCAGCTCAGGCAGGACGAATTGGCGGCGCGCCGCAGCAGGCTGCGCCGCCCTCCCGCCACGAACGAGATGTCGTTCACGCCATGGTCGTTCGGGCCGGACAGGCGCCCGCCCCAACCCAGGGTTTCGGTGGCGTACAGCGGCGCGTTCGGATTGATCCAGGTTTCGAACAGGGGCGCACCCGGATTGGCGGCGCTGTCGACGCGCGGGTCGTTGCCCCATTGCGCGCCCAGCGGCACCATCTGGTCCCACACGCCGCGGCTGCCCGGACGCGTCGCGCGGTCGTAGACCAGGGTCGTGAAGACCCAGCCGGTCTGCGGCGCCGATTGCGTGTCCTTCACCACGATATCGACCTGCATCAGGTAGCCCTTGCCCAGCGTCGCCCGGTCGAATTCGCCGGTGGTGGCGTTCGCCGTCATCATCATCGGCCAGGCCAGCGCCCCGCGCATCGCCGGCCATTCGGCGGGGCCGGCGGTGGCAAACGCCAGCTTCACCGTGATCGATCCTTCGGCGTACTGGGTGGCCTTGCCGCCCAGCTGGGGCGCGTGCGGGTCACGCCAGATGGCGCCGATGGTCTGCGCAGCGGTGCGGTTGTAATAGGTGAGCACGTAGGTGGTGAACGGTTTACTCAGGCCGCTCTTCGGGAACAGGCTGTCCTCGATGCGTTCGACCCCGACCAGCATGCCCCTGATCGGCTCGCGCTGCGATCCCAGCCAGGGATCGTTGTACCAGCCGCGCCGGCCGGCGTCCCACTCGCCGTCGCCGGCCAGCAGCGCCACCATGTCGCGCGCGACGTGGTCCTTCAGCGCCTGGGTATAGGCGGGCGCATTCGCGCTGCTGATCGGCAGGTTGCCGATCGCGGTACGCCAGGGCATGTGCGGCACCGGCAATCCGGACGGGTAGTCGTGGCTGAGCTTGAACAGCGGCCCGGCGTAGTCGGCGGGCGCAGGCAGGCGTCCGTTATGGTCGAGGTAAGGGTCGGGCGCGGCGACGGCCGGCAGTGCGCACAGCACGCCGGCCACCGCCAGGCAATAGCAAAGATACAGGGTTCGAATGCGCATGTTCGTTTCCTAAAAGGAAGTGAAAACAGCCCATTCTTCCGTGCAGCAGGCCTGGCGGCTTGCGAAGGAACAAGGTCTAGCGAGAAGGGTCTACTTGGCGCCTCAGTGCGTCTCAGTTGCTGGTCAGGGCGGCCGAGCGCTTGATGGTCCAGGACAAGCCGAAACCGACCGACAGGCCGTTGTTACGCAGGTGCAGCGGACTGTCTTTGTTGCTGCCGACGCCATAATTCTCCGCCCGCAAGAAGCCGTAGACGCGCAAGTCCGGGTTCACGACGCGTGCCGCGAACACGCCGGCGCGCACCAGGATCAGGCCGGCGTCGGCGCCATAGGCCGGCCGCGTGGCGGTGGCAAACTCCGGCCGCACTTCATAGAAATAGCGGTTGATCTTGCCGTCGCCGACGACTGCCGCGACGTGGGTGTCGAACAGCCATTTACCGTCGGCGCTGCGGCGCTCGTAGACCAGGCGCGGTTCGAAGGTATAGCCCTGGTGGCGCAGGCCGCTGCGCACTTCGATCACCGCGCGCAGGGGCAAGTCCGCGCGCAGGCTGCTCTGCGCATCGAAGCGCGCCAGGCGCAGCTTCAGGCGGGGACCGAACTCGGCCAGTCCTCCCAGGTCCGGCATGCCGGCGCGGGCGGCGACGTCGTCCGAACGGGCGGGCAGCGAGGCGGCCAGGCCGACGTCGAGCTCGGCGGCATCGGTACGGAATACGCGCGCGCCGATGCCGCTCTGGTCGGCGCGAAATACCTTGCCGCGATAGATAAATAAAGGCAGGGCCAGGCCGCGCGTCTCGCGGTCCTCGGCGCCCGGATACGAGGGCGTGCTGACGGCGCCGCCGGCCACGCCCAGCTCCCACAGCGGCTGTGCAGGCGCACCCGAAGTTTGGGCGTGGGCAGTGGTCGCGGCCAGGCAGGCCAGGCTGGCAAGGAGATGGCGTTTCATGCGGTATCCGGAAAAATCGGCGCGGCGCGCCGGAACCGCCATTCTAGCCGTGGCCGGGCTACTCAGCCGCACATCAGGATGGAATATGGCCGGCCCAGTCGCGCAGCCGCTCGGCCGCCATGTCGCCGCTGAAGCCATACGCCAGCACCGGTTCTTCCAGATGCATCATGCTGCGCAAAATATGCGCGCTCCAGGCCGGGCTGTCGAGCACCTGCGCCAGCTTGGCATCCTCGCCGCGCAGCAGGAACAGGCCATGCACCTGGCTGCCGTTCGGCCACAACAGTACCTGCTCGAAGGACTCGATCAGGCCGTCGGCGCGCAAGCCCTCGAGATAGGCGACGAACTCAGGATAGTGACGCGCACTGAGGCTTTCCCTCCCAGGCAGCGAGCGCTTCCAGGAATACATGACAGTATTGATAGTCACAATCCTCTCCCCCCCTGCCGCCGCAGCGGGACAGTCTTGACGGCAAGGATCAATGACGAACGCGCCGGACAAAAAAATGGAGCCGCCAGCACTCCGCTGCGGCCCCATTCTCGAACGGGGTCTCCCCCTTCGTCTGATCTGGCGCAAAGGTGCGCCCGCCTTCCTTAACCGTAGATGGCCTTGAGCACTTCAGCCAGCTTGTAGCCGCCCTTGATCAGCTGTTCCTTGGCAATCTGCGAGCTCGGCACCGGGTAGTTAGCCGGCACTTCCAGCGAGAAGGTGTAATAGGTCTCGCCTTTTTTACTGACCTGCGGCGTGATCTTGCCAGGCACCACGTCGGCGTAGGCGAACTTCGAGACCACCAGCGAGTCGTCGGCCCACTGATAAGGCCAGGTCGCCGGGTCGCCGCTGTTGGCCTTGATCGCCGGCTTGCTGTCGATCGCGAACTGGGCGAACTGCCCGGGCGTTTTCATCTGGACGCGGCGGAAGGCGTAGTCGACCGTGGTGCTGTCCCAGTAGGAGTGGAAGGGTTTGGTCAGCGACTTCGGCACCCCTTCCCGGATCGGCTTCGGCTCGCCCGGCGGAATCAGGTTCGCGCTCAGCTGGGTCAGCTTTTCGTCGTCCAGCAGCAGGTTGTTGCCGCCGCGCGAATCGAAGATCGCGGCTTCGTCGACTTCCGCATGCGTCTTCGGGACCACGAACTTGCCCTCCTTGGAAACAAAGGCCGCGCCCACGTGCAGCGGCTGGTGGATGTCGCCGGTCATGTGGGTGAGCAAAATCAGCGCCTGGCGCTTGGTGAACTTGTGCGGGTTCAGGGCCGGGTCGGTTTTACCCTGCAAGACGGCGATGGCTTGCTTGAGGGTCTGGACGATGTCGACTTCGCTCGTGCCGACGCCGTGGTCATGGTAGCGCTCGAGCTGGAAAGGCACGTCGGTGTAGTGGTATTCGCTGTGCTTCGGATTGGCGGTGGTGTAGTCGACCATTTCCGGCGACTGCGGGCCGCAATAGGTACCCTTCACGCAGTCCGGCCAGTTGGCGATCGACTCGAGGGACTCGCCCGGCAGCAGCAAGGCGGCGATCTGCTTTTCCGCTTTCGTGCCTTTAAGCAGTTTGTCGGCGATGGCGCCAACCGCGCGGTGGCCGTCGCCGCCCCAGGCCAGGGCGTCGATCGACGTGAAGGCGCCGGCAAGCGCGAGGACACAGGCTAGTTTTTTCATGGATTCTCCGTAGTAGGACGGTACAGCGTTATGGTTGTGCGCGCAGTTTGTCGATGCGCACCGAGGGCGCCAGCGCGGTTGCATTGCCGCCCGCACCCGGATTCTTGGCGATGTAGTCGCTCAGCGCATCGAGGTCGACGATCTGGGTGTCGACCCGGTTCGTGCCCTTGGCGAACTCCGGGAAATTGTCCCCGCCTTCAGCCAGGAAGTTGTTGGCGACCACGCGGTAAATCTTGTTGTCGTCGACCGGCGCGCCATTGAACTTCAGGCTGCCCGGCACGATGCGCTGGCCCAGCGGACGCTTGTCGTCCCAGGTGTAGGCGAGGCCTTGCGAGACTTGCAGGATGGTGGCGCTCGAGGCGCTCGGACGTTGCCATTGCTGCTCCAGCAGGCGGCGCAGTTGAAGACCGGTCAGGTCCAGCACGACCAGGGTATTCCCGAAAGGCAGCACGGCCTGGGCATGGCCGAAATTGGTGGTCAGCGCCGCATCCGAGGTCTCCAGGTCCTTCCGAATGCCGCCATTGTTCATGAAGCCGATCTGCGCGCCTTGCGCACGGGTCGCGGCCAGCACGGCGTCGGCGATCAGGTTGCCCAGCGGCGACTCGCCCGCCTCGCTGGCCTTGCGCACGACGCTAGCCTCCCCGAGCTTGCCGAGCGGACGGGCCAGCGCGGCGCGGCTGCGCTCTTTAACATTGGCGAGGTAGGCGCTCACTTGCGGATCGGCCGGGAACAGTTCCGGGTTAATGACGATATTGCGCACGTCGATGCTGGCCACCGTACCGCTGACGGGATCGACCTGCATGGCGATACGCGACAGCAGGTGCCCGGCCGCGTCGGCCTGGGTCACGACGCGGCCGTCGACCTTGCACAGGTAGCCCTGGTGCGAGTGGCCGGTAATGACCAGGCGGATCGCCGGATCGAGCCTTTTCACGATGTCGACCACGCCGCCGGTCAAGCCCTTGCACTCCTGCTGGTCCGGCGCTTCACTGGTCTTGCCGCCTTCGTGGATCAGGGCGACGAACACCTTGGCGCCATCGGCGCGCATCTGCGGCAGGGCCTTGTTGATGGCGTCGGCTTCATCGATGAAGTCCAGGCCCGCAATGGCCGAGGCAACCGCCACCGAGGCCGTGCCCTGCAGCACGGCGCCGACCACGCCGACCTTGACGCCTTTTACATCCTCGACGCGGTAGGCCGGCATGAAGGGTTTTCCCGTCGCGCTGTCGAGCACGTTCGCGGCGAGATAGGTAAAGCGCGCGCCGCCATAGTTCGGCATCAGTTTGCAGGCCTTGGCCGGGCGCGGCGAATCGCAGCCGCCGGCCTGCTGGCGCAGCAGTTCCTTGCGGCCCTGGTCGAATTCATGGTTGCCCACCGACGACAGGCGCAGGCCGAGCAGGTTCATCGCTTCGATGCTCGGCTCGTCGGCCCACATCGAGGACAGCGCCGGGCTGGCGCCGATCAGGTCGCCCGCGCCGATGAACAGCAGGTCCTTGTCTTCCTTGCGCCAGGCGGCCAGCGCGCCGCTCAGGGCTTCGATGCCGCCGGCGCGCAGGGTCTCGGTCTTGCCGCTGACGGCGCTGGTATAGGTGTACTTGCTCGGTTCCAGGTTGCCATGAAAGTCATTGATCGCAACCAGGTTGAGCGTAACCGGACCCGACGCCGGGGTGGCGCAACCGGCTGCCAGCACGGCCAGCGCCAGGGCGAAAGGTGCGCGGGCGCGCGAAAGAACGGACATGGAAAACCTTTGCTGAGGAAGTCGGAAAATCGCCCTGTTGAGGCTGCCGAATTATTGCACGTAGGACCGTTGAAGGCCATCTTTACGCCCTCTCCCCGTCCAACCTTCAAACGAAAAAACGGCCGGTGTTGCCACCGGCCGTTTCTAGCTTGCTACCGCGTAGAACGAGTTAGAACTCGTAACGCGCGGTAACCTGGACTGCCCACTGCGATTCGCCCTTGTTCTGCTTGACGATGTAGTCTTCGACCGCGTCGCGGACGTTGTAGACATACTTGCCGTCTTGCATACCTGCGTACTCGACGAAGTCGCGCTGGTTGGCGCCGCCACCGCTGAAGAAGCCGATTTCGCGGATACGGCCGTAGCGCTTGTTGATCATGTTACCAACGTTCATGAAGTCGAACACCAGCACGCCTTTGTTGCCCTTGAACAGGCCAGGCACTTCTTGCTGGATACGCATGTCGAAGCTGTTGGTCCATGGCGAGAAGCCGCTGTTACGCTTCGTCACGCCGCCGGCCGCGTTCTTCAGGTCCTTGTTGTCGTTGACGATGTCCCAGAAGCGCTGCTCGTTGACCTTGCTGGTCGCGGTGTCGCCACGGAAGATGACTTCGCCCGAACCGAAGGCCGTTGGGATGTACATCAGGTCATTGCCCTGGTAGTCATCGCCGTTGGCATCGTTACGGAAGGTCCAGCTGTATGGCTTGCCGGCACGGCCTTCATAGAACACGCCGAAGGTGGTCTTCAGGGTGCCGAAGAACGCCTTTTCCCAGCTCAGCGATGCATTCACGCGGTCCTTGACCAGGTAAGCCGAGTTGGCAGCCACGTCTTCGTTCGGATTGAAGGTCGCGCGGCCGCCGTAGTTCGAACCCGAGGTCGAGTTACCGGCGTTGCTGACTTCAGTCGCGTCCGTGTAGGTGTAGGCTGCCGACCAGCGCAGGCCACGCGCACGGCTGTTGCTCAGCTGGATGGTCGCGGTGTTGCCGCCGCCCTTGTCGGTCTCGGCCACTGCGATCACATTGGCGAACGAAGCGTTGCTGAGTGCCTTCGGACGATGGCCTGCGCAGGCGCCGCTGCTCGAGAAGCTGCCGTTGGTCTGGAAGCAGCTTGGCGTGTAGCCGGTTTCGGTCCAGAACATCTGGCGGCCGTCCGGACCGATGCGGGTCGGTGCGCCCAGGTTCAGGTGCTGGAAGTAGACGCCCTTGTTCACGTCGGTACGCATGTACTCGAGGCCGATGACCATGCCGTACCACGGCAGTTCATGTTCGACGGCCAGGTTGGCTTTCCACACCGACGGCTGGCTGATGCCAGGCATCAGCACGTCGACCGCCGCGGCAGGCGTCGAACCAGGGATTGGCGCCTGGTTGTTTGGATCCGGGCTGAACACGCTGTTCGTTGGCGTGCAGGCGCTGCCGACGAAGCCGCAACCGACCAGGGTGGTGACCATGCCGTTGTTGGCGAATGGATTGCCCAGCCAGACGTTCAGGGCCGAACCCGAGAACAGGCCGATGCCGCCGCGCAGCTGCGTGGCACGTGCGGTATCGAAGCGGTAGTTGAAACCAAAGCGCGGCTGGATCAGGTCGTCGCTGTCGATGGTGACGGTGTTGTCCAGGCCGAAGCCGCCGGTTTCGCGCACGATACGGTTCGGCACCGTGTTATAGGTACCGGCAACTTTCGGGCCCGCCACTGTAGCGTTGCGCAGCGGACGGTCGTCGGTCGAGGCACGGTCGTAACGAACGCCGAAGGTCATCTTCAGGTTCTTGTTGAACGACCAGGTATCCTGCAGGAACAGACCAGTGTTGACCAGCGTCCAGTTGGCAGTCGCTTCGCCCAGGTTGCGGCCCGGACGTGCTGCCTGCGCCTGGTATCGATCTGCACGGCCGCGCTCAAAGTTCTCGAGCACGGCCTTCTCGACGACGGTCGGGTCGGTACAGGTGACGGTTGCGGCGAAGTTATAGGTGTACTGGGGGTTCGAATTGACGCAGTTGAACTCATAACGGCCCTTCGTGTCCTGCAGGAAGCTGTTATAGATCTCATTGCGCGCGTAATCGGCGCCGAACTTCAGCTCGTGGTCACCCTTGACCCAGGTGGCGCCGGTGTAGGCGTCCCAGGTCGTGGTGTTGAGTTCGTTCATGTGGCGCGCGCGCTCGGTACCGAAGTACAGGTTGCGGTTACCCGTGGACGTTCCCTGTGGCGCGCCGGCTGGCAGCGTGCCTGGGAAGATCATCAGGATCGACGGCAGGTTCGAGCCGGTGGTGTAGCTCTTGCCGCTGTCGCGGCGCGACAGTTTCACTTCGGTCGAGAAGTTCGGGGTCCAGTCGCTGAACAGCTGGCCGACCGACGACTCGAAACGCTTGTCTTCGGTGTACAGGTAGGACGACAGCGCCAGCGAGGTGGCGTTGAAGTTCGGGTAGAACGGCTCGACCTGGTCGGTCTTCTGCCAGCGGAAGCT
Source organism: Massilia sp. FBCC-B171 (assembly GCF_059134155.1). Lineage (NCBI taxonomy): Bacteria > Pseudomonadati > Pseudomonadota > Betaproteobacteria > Burkholderiales > Oxalobacteraceae > Massilia > Massilia sp. FBCC-B171. The sequence goes on from NZ_CP101443.1 coordinate 4,306,407, forward strand.
TGCGCGGTGGTCGTCGTTGATGTTCCAGTCGATCTTCAGCAGGCGGTCTTCGACTTCCGTCGCGCCGTTTGGCACCTCGGTGCTGCCGATGTCGATGCCGTACTTGTCCTTGGCGATGCGCTGCACCGAGGCGATGGTTTCAGGGCGGAGACCGACATTGGTCAGGCTGCTGCCGATCGGGCCGAAGTCAGGCGTGGCCTTGGTGCTCTTCGAGTTTTCGGCGCTGGCGAAGACGAACAGCTTGTCCTGGATCAGCGGGCCGCCCAGGGTCAGGCCGGTCGTCGTTTCCTTGAACGGCGCAGGCTCGGTGTACGTGTCGTTCGACACGTTGTAACGGTCGCCGACCATCTTTTCGTTACGGAACACATGATAGACGCTGCCATGCCACTCGTTGGTGCCCGACTTGGTGACGGCGTTGATGTTCGCGCCGGTGTAACCCTTCTGGGTCACGTCGTAGTTCGAGATATTGACCTGCACCGACTGGATCGCATCGATCGAGATCGGCTGCTTGTTGGTCGGCAGGCCGTTCGATTCCAGGCCGAAGGTGTCGCTGATCGAGACGCCGTCGATGGTGATCGAGTTGAAGCGCGAGTTCTGGCCGCCGGCCGAGATCGCACCGTTTTCCTTGTCGGTCTGCGACAGGCGTGGGTCGTTACGTGCGTAGTCCGCCAGGCTGCGTGCGATCGACGCCTGGGCAACCAGCTCGGCGCGGCCGATGTTCGTGCCCGAACCCATGTTCGAGGTGTTGAACTTGCTCGAGACGCCCTGGCCGGTGACTTTGACGACCTGGACGTTGCCCAGGGTGCCATCGACGCTGGAGGTTTCAGCCAGGTTGGTGAACACGTTGTCGACTTTTTCGACGACGCCATCCTTGGTCATGGTGATCGTGTACGGACCACCGACGCGCAGGCCGCGCGCAACGTAACGGCCTTCGGCATCGGTCGTGACCGTGCTGACAGAACCCGACTCGGCGTGGCGAATTTGAACCTGTGCGCCCGCAACCGGCTTGCCATCTGCGCCAGCGACGCGGCCGCCAATGGCGGAGGTAGTGTTCTGTGCGAAAGTCGGCGCGGCCGACAGTGCAATCGACAAAGCCAGCGCCAGCTTCGTGAGCCGGATCTGTTTTTGAGTGATCATTATTAAAACCCCAAAATAGACTTAATAGTTATGTGGACGCCCGAAGGGCATCCTTCTTTACACGTACTGCAACCCTGATTGCCCGGCCGCAGGCACAGCCTTTGGTGAAGCCGGGCGGATTGTAGGGAGGAAATATGTCATCCCCATTACCGCCCTTAAAAAAACAACAAGCACATTTGCCAACTAATCAAATATGCATGAGCCTCCTGCCTCAGACAAATTCCTTTTTGCTTGCGTATTTATAGTGATGGCCTATAAATCGCCCCAAAAACGGGCTTGGCGCGCCTTGCATGGTGTTCACCGAGCAAAATCACAAGGCGGAATTATACGGAAGGCATTCTTAGCTGAAATATTTTGATAAATAAATTCGACATTCGCCCCACAGGCCGCGGGGATTTGTGGCGACTTGACCACAAACATTAGCATTGCACTAACTTTCGTCTGTTCCACGATGGTGCAGCGCATGGTGCGTACACTGTGGAGCATCAACAACGGCAGCTTGCGCCGCCGTTGTTGATTGAGCACATTACCTGGCCGTGCGTCGTGCCGGCACAACGGTTTTGACCAGTCCCGCCACCTCGGTTTCGAAGCGGGCGAAGCGCGCATCGAGCTGGCGCGTCAGGCGCGTCTTCTCGGCAGCCGGCAGGAAAGCGTAGCGGATGCTGTTGTACGAGGTCTTTTTCATTTCCGCGTAGTCCGGCTTGTAGCGGCTGGCGAACAGCACGTATTCCTGCGACAGCGTGTGGCGCGTAACGCCGGCGTCGTCGGTCGAGATCACATACGGCACGCCATATTTGCGGTACAGGGTCACCGGATGGTTCTCGCCCTTGATGCCGCTGATGAAGGCGTTCGAGGTCAGGTTGATTTCGACCGGGATGTCGTCCTGCCGCATCTTGCGCAGGATGGCCGTGGCATTCGCCTCGTGCGCCAGGTCGATGCCGTGGCCGATGCGGTCGGCGCCGGCCACCATCAGGGCCTGGTCGATGTGGAACTTCAGGCCTTCCGGCGGCACCTCGCCCATGGCCAGTTCGCCGGCGTGCATCGCCACCTTGACGTCCGGATAGACCTTTTTCAGGAAGCCGAACATCTTCATGTGCAGCGTGTAGTCGCGCATCGAGACATTGGTGCTTTCCTGGCCGACGATGTTCACGCCCACGACCTTGCCGCCGCCTGCCGCCGACTTGAAGGCGGCGACCATCGAGGAAAACACCTGCGAGGGGTTCAGCAGGCGCAGCACATAGGTCTGGTAGCGCATCGTGAAGTTTTCATCGTCGATGCCGGCGGCCGCTTCGTCGATCTTCGCGACGAAATCGGCGATCGCTTTCGCAAACGCGGGATCTCGGTCCAGGCCTTCCATCGCACGGCGCAGCTCGACGTCCAGGGCCGCGTCGTCATTCACCAGCTGCCAGGCGCGCGCGTCGAATTCGGCATTCGCCACGGCCGGCGCCATCTTGAACATGGTTTCGATATAGCCGACGTTCTCGGCGATCGCCCGCTTTTTCAACGCCTGCAGGCCTTCGGCGAAGTTCGCGTTCGAGACCGGGCCGAAATAGCCGAAGGTCTGGAAGAACAGGCGGTCCGGCGGCGGCTGGAGGGCGCCGTGGTTGTCGAAGTCCTTGTTCGACCAGCGCTGCACCAGTTCGCGCCAGGTGTAGTCGTCGGCGTACACCTCGGTGCTCGAGAGGCAGGTGCGTTCCTTGGCCGGCTTGGCGCGCTCGGTGGCGACGACGGCCTTGTCGGTTTCGACGCGGTAGGTCGACTTGTTCACGCACAGGCCCTGGCGGTCGAGGAAGTCGAGGTATTGCTCGACATAGATCGCGCCCGAATAATGGTGGTGCAGGTCGCCGCCCTTGGGCATCTGCGTGAAGAACATGGTCAGCTCGGCCAATTTTGGCTCGGCGCCTGCGATCAGGCTTGCGTAATGGCGGGCGGTGGCCGCTTCATTGGCCTGGCGCGAGGCCGTGACCGGCTCTTTGGCCATCGCGGCGGATGGCGCGGCGATGGCCAGGGCGATCAGCAGGCGGCTGACATTGTTCTGCATGACGGGACTTTCGTGGTGGGTTGAAGGTGCCGCGCAACTCTAACTGCTTCGTTCAAGATTGGCAATGCGGGGGGTATGCTGGCGGAGGTGGGGCTGTTGCCTGTGGCGGTATCGGTGTTTTGAATCCGCGTGGGCACGGGGTGCCCACCCTACGGGACACGCTACGTATCCGGGTTTCGTATGATCTCGCCGTTGACGGTGACCGTAGGGTGGGCACCCCGTGCCCACGCGGATTCAAGGCACCAACAACGTATCAGGCAACAGCCCCACCCCGCTCATGTACCTTCACACCCGCCGCATACGTCGCCCGAATCGCCCGGTCGTCGCCCAACAGCGCCAGCGCGAACAGCTGTTCCTCCAATGAATTGCAATGCGAACTGCGGCGCGCCAGCAGCGGCGTCGACTTCGGATCGAGGACAATGAAGTCCGCTTCCGCCCCAACGGCAAAGCTGCCGATCGTGCCTTCCAGGTCCATCGCCCGCGCCGCGCCCAGGGTCGCGAGATAGAACATGCGCAGCGCCGGCAGGTAGCTGCCCTTTAAACGCGCGACCTTGTAGGCTTCGTTCATCGTCTGCAGCATCGAGAACGAGGTGCCGGCGCCGACGTCGGTGCCCAGCGTGACCCGCGCCCCGGCGCCGTCGGCTTTTTCGAAGTCGAACAGGCCGCTCCCGAGGAACAGGTTCGAGGTCGGGCATACCGACGGGGCCGACCCGGTGGCCGCCATGCGCGCGAAGTCTTCGTCGTCCAGCCAGATGCAGTGGCCGAAGAGCGCGCGCGGGCGCATCAGGCCATAGCCGTCATACACGCCGAGATAGCTGCGCGCCTGCGGATACAGCTCGCGCACCCAGTTCACTTCGTCCTGGTTTTCCGAGACGTGGGTCTGGATGAAGGTGTCCGGATAAGCCTTGGCCAGTTCGGCGATGGCCTGCAATTGGGCCGGGCTCGATGTGGGCGCGAAGCGCGGCGTGATCGCGTACAGCGAGCGCTTGTGCTTGTGCCACTTGTTGATCAGGGCCTCGCTCTCGCCGATCTGCCCGTCCGCATCGCGCAGGAAGTCCGGGCAATTCCGGTCCATCAGCACCTTGCCGGCCACCATGCGCAGGTTGCGCGCTTCGCTGGCTTCGAAAAAGGCGTCGACCGACTCGCGGTGCACGGTGCAGTAGACGACGGCGGTCGTGGTGCCGCAGCGGGTCAGCTCGTCGAGGAAGAACTCGGCGGTGGCGCGCGCGTGGACCGGGTCGGCGAACTGGCGCTCGGTCGGGAAGGTGTAGGTCTCGAGCCAGGGCAGCAAACCGGGCGCCGGCGAGGCGATCATGTCCGTCTGCGGATAATGGATGTGGGTGTCGATGAAGCCGGGCGTGATGATCTGGCCGCGGTAGTCGTGCGGCGTGACGCCATCCGGCAGCGTCGCCGCCAGCTGCGCATAGTCGCCGGCGGCCTTGATGCGGCCGTCCTCGACGACCAGCAGGCCATCCTCGAACCAGGAGTACGCATCGGCGGCAAAGGCCGGGTCGGCGTGAAAATGCAGCAAGCTCGCACGGTAGGCTTGCACGGTAGTCGGTACGGTGGACATCAGTTCAATTCCGGAGAAACGTCAGGGTGGCTGGGGGCGCCGTTCTCACGGCCCTCCCAGACGGTGAGCAATTGCGCCGCGACGGAGGCGGCGATCACGGCCGGCGCCTTGCCGGCGATGCCGGGCAGGCCGATCGGGCAGACCATGGCCTCGATTTTATGGCCGGCGATCCCGCGCTCGCGCAGGCGGTGCTCGAACTGGCGGCGCTTGGTATCGGACCCGATCAGGCCGAACCAGTCATGGCCGGGACGGGACAGTATCGCGTTTGACAAGCGCAGGTCAAGTGCATGGCTGTGTGTCATCACCAGGAAAGTGGTGCCGGGCGCGGCCTCTTCCGCCATCGCCTCGGGAATGTCGGTGGCCTCTATCGTCACGTTGGCGGGAACGTCCGCCGGGAACAGGTCCTCGCGCTCGTCGACCCAGGTGACGCGGCAGGGCAGCTCGGCGAGCGCGCGCACGATGGCCGCGCCAACGTGGCCGGCGCCGAACAGCATCAGGTGTGCGCGCGGGGCGAGGATGGCGTCGACGAGCCAGCGGCGGCCGTCGGTATCGGTGAAGACGTGTGTGCCGCGGGCGCGGTCGAAGGGTGGAACAGGAGCCCCCGCCAGTTGCACGCCATCGGCCTTGAACAACGCCCACGTAGGGTGGGCGGGTCCCCCGCCCACGCGTTCAGCGCGCGCATGAACATCGGATTGCCCGTCAATGCCAGCACCGGTTGAACGCGTGGGCGGCAAAGCCGCCCACCCTACGGGCATGACGCGCCATGTATCGGTATGGCGCCGGCCGTCGAGCACGACGCACTGATCCCGGTCCGTCACCTCGAACGCCAGGTGCGCAATCCCCCCGCAGCACTGGCCCAGGCTCGGCCCCAGCGCGAAGCGCTCCAGCCGCGGCGCCCCGCCCTCTTTCAGCATGCTGCGCGCAATCTCGATCGCCCGGTGCTCCAGGTGTCCGCCGCCGATCGTCCCGGCAAAGGCGTCCTGCATGACGAGCATCTTCGCGCCCGGCTCGCGCGGCACCGAGCCTTCGACGATGGCGACCGTGACCAGCACGGCCGGCGCCCGCAGCGCAGCTTGCAGCCAGTCGTCCATCAGGCCTGGCCGCTGACGGCGGCTACGACGACAGCGATGGCGTCGAGGATTTCTTCGCTCGTGGCCGGCGCGTTCAAGGGCGGATTGACCTTGTGGCCGCCGACGCTGGAGATGGCATCGCGAATTGCGAAGAACACCGAGAACGGCAGCAGCAGCGGCGGTTCGCCCACCGCTTTCGAGCGGTGGATGCTGTCTTCGACATTGCTGTTCTCGAACAGGCGCACGCGGAAATCCTGCGGGCAGTCGGACACGCCCGGGATCTTGTAGGTCGAGGGGGCATGCGTCATCAGCTTGCCGCCCTCGTTCCAGCAGAGTTCCTCGGTGGTGAGCCAGCCCATACCCTGGATGAAGGCGCCTTCGACCTGGCCCAGGTCGATCGCCGGATTAAGCGACTTGCCGGCGTCGTACAGGCAGTCGGCGCGCAGCAGCTTCCATTCGCCGGTCAGCGTATCGACCACGACTTCGGACACCGCCGCGCCGTAGGCGAAGTAGGAGAACGGGCGGCCGTTCATGGTCTTGGCGTCCCAGGACAGCCCGGGCGTGGCATAGAAACCGTCGGACCAGAGCTGCACGCGCGCCAGATAGGCTTTTTGCACCAGCGCCGGGAACGGCACTTCCATCTCGTTGACGAAGACTGTATCACTTGCAAAGCGCACGTCGCCGGCTTCACCACCGTACTGGGCGGCGGCGAAGGCGGCAAGTCTCTCCTTGATCTGGCGCGCCGCATCCTGCGCCGCCTTGCCGTTCAAATCGGCCCCGGTCGACGCCGCCGTGGCCGAGGTATTCGCGACCTTGCTGGTATTGGTGGCAGTGGCGCGCACATGGTCCATGTCCACGCCCAGTTCGTGCGCGACGACCTGCATCACCTTGGTGTTGATGCCCTGCCCCATCTCGGTGCCGCCGTGATTGACCATGATGGAACCGTCGACATACACGTGCACCAGCGCGCCCGCCTGGTTCAGGTGGGTGACGTTGAAGGCGATGCCGAATTTGACGGGCGTGAGCGCCAGGCCCTTTTTCAGCACTTCGCTAGTGGCATTGAAGGCGGTGATGGCCTCGCGCCGTGCGCGGTAGTCGCTCGAGGTTTCGAGTTCGGCCACCAGTTCGTGGATGACGTTGTCGACCACGGCCTGGCCGTAAGGCGTGACGTTGCGATCAAGCTTGCCGTAAAAATTGACCTTGCGGATGTCGAGCGTATCGACGCCGCGTTCGCGCGCGATCTCATCCAACACGTATTCCATCGCGATCGCGCCCTGCGGGCCGCCGAAGCCGCGGAAGGCCGTATTCGACTGGGTATTGGTCTTGCCGCAGGCGGCGCGGATGTCGACGTCCGACAAATAATAGGCATTGTCGTAGTGGCAGACCGCGCGCGTGGCGACCGGGCCGGACAGGTCGGCCGAGTAGCCGGCGCGCGAGACCATGTCGACTTTTGCGGCCAGCACGCGCCCCGCTTCGTCGTAACCGACTTCGTATTCATAGTAAAAACAGTGGCGCTTGCCGGTGACGAGCATGTCGTCGTCGCGGTCGGCGCGCAGTTTGACGGGACGTTTCAGCTTGTTCGCCGCAATGGCGGCGGCGGCGGCCCACAGCGCCGACTGCGATTCCTTGCCGCCGAAGCCCCCGCCCATGCGGCGGCATTCGACCACGACGTGATGCGAATTGAGGCCCAGCGCATGCGCGACCACGTGCTGCATCTCGCTCGGGTGCTGGGTCGAGCATTGCACCAGCATGCCATTGTCCTCACCGGGAATGGCGTAGGCGATCTGGCCTTCCAGGTAAAACTGTTCCTGGCCGCCGACATACAGCTTGCCCGCGACCTTGTGCGGCGCGTTCGCGAAGGCGGTTTCGGCGTCGCCGCGCGCCAGGCGCATCGGCGGCACGACGTACGATTGGGCGGCGTGCGCCTCCTGCGGCGTGAGGATAGCCGGGAGTTCTTCGTACTCGACCTGGGCCAGGCGCGCGGCGCGGCGCGCATTGTCGTGGGTGTCGGCGACGACAATAAAAATCGGCTGGCCGACGTATTCGACTTTGCCATCGGCGAGGATCGGATCGTCGTGGATGATCGGGCCGCAGTCGTTGGTGCCGGGGATGTCGCGTACCGACAGCACGGCCACCACGCCGCGCGCCGCGCGTACGGGCGCCAGGTCGAGCGAGAGGATGTTCGCGTGCGGCTTGCTCGACAGCCCCAGCGCCGCATGCAGCGTGCCGGCCGTCTCGAGAATGTCGTCGGTATAGGTGGCCTGCCCTAACACGTGCAGCGTCGCGGATTCGTGCGGCCGGGCGCGGCCGATCGCGCTCCACGCCGCCGCCTTGATTGCTGGTGCGCCTGCGTCGTTCATGCTGATCTCCTTACGCGGCTGCGAATGCGTTGACTGCGCTTGGCGGCAGCGGGTTCTCCAGCCGCGTCTCGAGCCAGAAGCGGCGCAGCAGATTTTGCGCGGTCTTCATCCGATAGCTGCTGGAGGCGCGCATGTCCGACAGCGGCGCGTAGTCCTGCGCCAGCGCGGCCATCGCCTCCACCAATGCGGCTTCGTTCCAAGCGCGGCCGGTCAACACCGCCTCGGCCTGCGCGGCGCGTTTCGGCGTGGCCGCCATGCCGCCGAAAGCGATACGCGCTTCGGTCACGACGACGCCATCGAGCGTGAGTGCAAAGGCGGCGCAGACGGCCGAAATATCCTGGTCGAAGCGCTTGGCCAGTTTATAGGTGCGAAAACGCACGCCATCCTGCGGCAGCGGCACGCGCAGCGCGGCGACGAATTCATCAAGCTGCATATCCTTCTTCTGGTAGCCGAGATAAAAGTCTTCGAGCGCCAGTTCGCGTTCGCCGCCTGCGCCGCGCAATACCAGGCGCGCGCCGAGGGCGATCAGCCAGGGCATCGAATCGCCGATGGGCGAGCCATTGGCGACATTCCCGCCCAGCGTGCCGGCGTTGCGGATCGGGAGCGAGGCGAAGCGCTGCCACATCTCGCTCAATTCATCCGGATAGTGACGGCACACAGCCGCGTAAGCATCTTGCAGCGTCACGCCGGCGCCGATCTCGAGCATGCCATCGGCTTCGCGCACGGCCTTCAATTCAAGCACGTTGCCGATATAGATGATGTCGTTCAGTTCGCGCATCTGCTTGGTGACCCAGAGGCCGACGTCGGTCGAGCCGGCCAGGATCAGTGCCTGCGGATGGGCACTGCGCAGCGCCACCAGTTCAGCGAGCGTGCGCGGCGCATGGAAGCTGCGGCCTTCATATATGTAGGTCGTGCCTTCGCTGCGCTGGAGCATGAGCAGCGCCTCACGCACCGCGCCGCGGTCGAACTCGGCGCGCGGCAATTCGACCATGCGCCCGGCCGCCTCGATGATCGGGCGGTAGCCGGTGCAGCGGCACAGGTTGCCGGACAGGGCGTCGTCGACCTGGCAGCGCGAGGGAGCTTGCCCTTCCTGTTTCAGGTACATGCCCCACAACGACATCGCAAAACCCGGCGTGCAGAAGCCGCATTGCGAGCCGTGGCAGTCGACCAGGGCCTGCTGGACCGGGTGCAGGCGCCCATCAGGCAGCTGCAAGTCTTCGACCGTGAACAAGGCCTTGCCGTCGAGCGTGGGCATGAACTGGATGCAGGAATTGACCGCTTTCATTTCCAGTTGCCCGTTTTCGAGCGAACCGATGACGACCGTGCAGGCGCCGCAATCGCCCTCGGCGCAGCCTTCCTTGGTGCCGGTGCAGCGCAAGTCCTCCCGCAGGTGCTGCAGGATGGTTTGCGTCGGCGCCACATCGGTCACGGCGTGGACGGCGTTGCGGAAATAAAAGCGGATCGGTTCGGCCATGCTTGTCTCGGATTGTGCCCAGCGTGAAGGATACTCCCTCGCGGCCCCGGTAAACTATATCGAATAATGGATTTTGATTATCATCGATTCCATATATCAGCCGCTGAACGGATGGGTCTTTTTCCAGTGCTCGGCGATGTCGATGCGGCGCGTGACCCACACGTGCTTGTGCTGCACCACGTAATCGAGAAAACGCGCCAGCGCCGCAGCGCGTGCCGGGCGGCCGGCGATGCGGCAATGCAGTCCGATCGAGAGCATTTTAGGCGCGTTCAGGCCATTCGGGTCGCCTTCCGCATACAGCACGTCGAAGGCGTCTTTCAGGTAGTCGAAGAACTGGGTGCCGGAATTAAACCCCTGCATGGCGGCAAAGCGCATGTCGTTGGTGTCGAGGGTGTAGGGCACGACCAGGTGCGGGGTTTCGATCGCCGCACCGTCCGGCCCGGTGTGCGCGACCTTTTGCCAGAACGGCAGGTCGTCGCCGTAATAGTCGGCGTCGTATGCGAAGCCGCCGTGCTCGACGACCAGGCGCCGCGTGTTGGGCGAATCGCGCCCGGTGTACCAGCCCAGCGGCGCGTCGCCAGTCAATGAGCGCAGAATATCGACCGCCTCCGCCATATGGGCGCGTTCGGTGGCTTCGTCGACGTTCTGGTACGAAATCCAGCGCAGGCCGTGGCAGGCGATTTCGTGGCCCAGCTCGCGGAAAGCGGCCACCGCCTCGGGATTGCGCTGCAGCGCCATCGCCACGCCAAACACCGTCAGCGGCAGTTTCCTCTCCTCGAACATGCGCAGCAGGCGCCAGAGGCCGGCGCGCGAACCGTATTCGTAGAGCGACTCCATGCTCATGTGGCGCATCGGGAAAGCCTGCGCCCCTATGATTTCGGATAAAAAAGTCTCCGAAAACGGATCGCCGTGCAAGGTGGAGTTCTCCCCACCCTCTTCGTAGTTCAGCACGAACTGCAGGGCGATGCGGGCTTCGCCGGGCCATTGGGCATGCGGTGGGGTGCGGCCGTAGCCGATCAGGTCGCGCGGATAGTCTGGTGCCATGGAGCTCTCGAGGATGAGGGATATATCGCCGATCATATATTGACGCAACAGCATCGGTATATGATCAGGAAGATAGACACTTTCACCACCTTCGTATAGGGGAACCATGGGCAAACTCAGCACCCACGTACTCGACACCGCGCACGGCCGGCCGGCCGCCGGAGTGGCCATCGAGTTGTATAGCGTCGACGGGGAAAGCCGCACCTTGCTGCTGCAGACGACAACCAATCAGGACGGCCGCTGTGATGCGCCGCTACTTGAGGGCATTTTCCTGGCCGCCGGGCGCTACGAACTGGTCTTTGCTGCCGGCGATTATTTCGCGGCCCAGGGCGTGGCCTTGCCGGAACCGCGTTTCGTCGACCGCGTGACGATCGCTTTCGGCGTGGCCGACCCAAGCCAGAATTACCACGTGCCGCTGGTGGTCACGCCCTGGTCGTATTCCACCTACCGGGGCAGCTGAACGCCCTTGCCTGCAAAAAATTGCTATCCTGAGCCTTCAGACAGGAGGGCCAATGGCTTTGCACATTGTTCATTTCATCGGACCGATCAATCACAACTCGGCCTGTAACGTCCGCAACTTGTGCCTGCAGGCACTTCAAAACGGCGCGACCGAGATCGAGCTGCACATGTCGACCGAAGGCGGCAACATGACGGCCGGCTTCGCACTCTACTTTTTCCTCAAATCTTTGCCGATTCCGCTGACCACCTTCAATATCGGCAGCGTCGAATCGGTCGGCGTCGTTATCTTTCTGGCAGGAACCAAGCGCTATGCCTGTCCGGGCGCGCGCTTCCTGGTCCATCCACTGCATTGGGGCTTCGGCAACCTCGTGGCGGCCGACCATTCGCGCGTCTCGGAGTGGCGCGAATGCCTCGATTTCGACGCCGAACGCTATGCGGCCATTTTCGACGAGGCAACCAAGGGCGCGGCCGAAACCCATGATATCCGCCCTCACCTGTTCGGCAATGCCCGGATTTACACGGCTGAGCAGGCCGTGCGCGCCGGGCTGATTGATGAAGCCGTGCAGGCCCGCCTGCCCGAAATGGGGGCGACTTCGCATTGGTGGAATTAAATAATATTTGTTTATGAAATCTTGTTAATAGACTATCGTTACCGGATTTTCTGTTTCTACAAAACAACAGCGCGCGATGTATGTACGGGTATTTATCCTACATCAGCGCGCTTTTTCTTGTCAGTACTTTTGCCGCATGGATAGAATCATTTCCGTCACTTCATGCAACCGCGTGCAAGTGCTTCAAACAAGAAGTAAATCTTATAAACGCAGCATCTGTTACAGGTTGTCTTATGAATAAGCAGATTTTCGCCGCCGTACTGGCCTTGCCGTTGGCACTCTCCTCGGCCTTCGCGCAAGAAGCGCAAGGCCCAACAGTCAAGATCAGCGGCTTCGGCACTGGTGCCCTGACGTGGACCAACACCGACGCAGCCGAGTTCGGCCGTCCAAACCAGGCCACCGGCGCCAAAAAGGATCCACGCACCGGCGTCGACTCGAACCTCGGCCTGCAGGCTGACGTCGGCATCAACAGCTGGCTCTCGTTCACCGCGCAAGGCCTGGTACGCCGCGACGCTGAGGACGACTTCGGTGCTGAACTGGCCTGGGCCTTCGCCAAGGCCCGCTTCAACGACCAGTTCAGCATGCGCGTCGGCCGTATCGGCCTGCCGGCATTCATGATTTCGGATTACCGCAACGTCGGCTATGCCAACACCTTCCTGCGTCCTCCGGTCGAGATGTACTCGCAAGTGCCGTTCAACGGCTTGGACGGTATCGACGCCACCTACCAGCACAGCTTCGGCGACACCAGCGTCACCGGCCAGCTGGCCTACGGCAGCACCGAAGCACCGATCGCCGGCGGCGTGACCGCCAAGAGCAAGAAGATGTCGGCCCTGAGCATCGTTGCCGAACACGGCGCGTTCACCGCCCGCGTCGGCCGCGTCGATTCGACGGTCTCGATCAGCGGCTCGGCCAGCCTCAACACGCTGCTCGCTGGCTTGCGCGCAACCGGCACCGGCTACCGTTTCCCGCAACTGAACGCGATGGCCGACCAGCTCGACCCGACCGAGAAGAAAGCCTCGTTCACCTCGGTGGGTCTGGGCATGGACTGGAACAACATCGTTGTCCAGACCGAATTCGCCAAGCGCAAGGTCGATGCCTATATCAATGACACCAGCTCCTGGTACGTGATGGGCGGCTATCGTATCGGCAAGGTCCTGCCTTACTTCATCCAGAGCAAGATCTCGATCGACGGCTACCCGGCCAATGTCGTGCCTGCTGCCTGCCCTGCCGGCTACCCTGCAGCCTGCACCCCGACCCTGGCCGCACTGAGCGCCGGCGCCAGCCGCCTGCCGTACACCGGCCTCGGCCAGGGTGCGCAAAGCTCGACCTCGATCGGCGTGCGCTGGGACTTCTACCGTTCGCTGGCATTCAAGGCGCAGATCGATCGCGTCAAGCCAGCCATCGGCAGCGGCCTGATGCTGAACCCGAGCGACGGCTTCAATCGTGACGTGACCGTTGGCGCCGTCGCCATCGACTTCGTTTTCTAAGGACACGCCATGAACAAACTGTTGAAAGCGGCTGTCGCCGCCACCGTCCTCGCCGTTTCGATGCCGGCACTGGCCGAAGTCGTCGTCGTCGTCAACCCGAAGGCTGCTGAAGCGACCATGTCGAAAGACCAGATCGCCCAGTTCTTCCTCGGTAAGTCGAGCAGCATGACCCCGATCGACCAGCCTGAAGACGCGCCGATCCGTGGCGAGTTCTACAAGAAGGTGACCGACAAGGAAGCCTCGCAGGCCAAGGCCCTGTGGTCGAAGCTGGTCTTCACCGGCAAGGCCACGATGCCGAAGGAAGTCGCCAACAGCGCCGCCGTCAAGGCCGCCGTCGCCGCCAACCCGAAAGCCATCGGCTATATCGAGAAAAGCGCTGTCGACGCGACCGTCAAGGTTGTCTTCACCGCGCCGTAAACAAGACGAGAAGCGTTATCGCTGAAGTCCAGCCCTGCCCGCTCCCCAGCCGGCAGGGCTTTTTAGCTGAAACAGTACGCACAGTCGGTTGTCATTGTCAGCAGCACGTGGAGAGAGACGAGAACATGAGCATCAAACGCAGGATTTGGGCACTACCGGTCATTTCGACCCTGATTTTCGGCCTCGGCGTTGGCCTGTCCGCGACCATCGCGAACGACGCCCTGAAGTCGATCAATTCCACCGAGCGCACCGATTATCCGGTGCTCGACGCATCGAAAACGCTCACGCTCGAAGTCAAGGAGATCACCGACGGCCTGCGCGACGCAGTCACCGAAGGCGACAAGGAGCGCATCGAGGTCGTCGGCAAGCAGGCCGAGGCCATCCGCGCCCACCTCAAGCAGTTCGGCGCGATCGACGGCCAGGCCGGCAACGGCGCGCGCCTGCTCAAGGAATTCAACGATTACTATGCGCCGGCGCTGTCGGCCGCGCGCATCATGCTCGAACTCGAACAGGGCGACCCGCAAGCCGTGGTGCCGAAGATGCAGAGCACCCTCGCGATCCTCACCAAGGATCTCGACCAGACCCAGGCGAAAGCCAAGGAGCAGTTCGCCGCCGGCATCGCCAGCAGCGCCGCGAACGTCGACCGCGTGATGTGGACCATGATCCTGACCGCGCTGGTGGTCATCCTGAGCCTGGCCATCGTGTCGTGGTTCGTGGTGCGCACGATCTGGCAGCAGCTCGGCGGCGAGCCGGAATATGCCCGCGAAATCGCCCGCGCCGTTGCGGCCGGCGACCTGGCGATGGAGATCCATACCGACGCCAAGGACAGCACCAGCCTGCTCGTCGCACTGAAGGACATGCGCGCGCGCCTGGCGACGATGGTCGCCGAGATCAAGAGCTCGGCCGAGACCATTGCTGTCGCCAGCGCCGAAATCGCCAGCGGCAATGCCGACCTGGCCGGCCGCACCGAATCGCAGGCCTCGAGCCTGGAGCGCACCGCGCGCGCCATGACGGACCTGACCGGCGCCGTGCGCCAGAACGCGGCCAACGCCAACGAAGCGAACGCACTGGTGGTCTCGGCGACCGACATCGCCACCCGCGGCGGACAAGTGGTGGGCGGCGTGGTCAACACGATGGGCGACATCAATACCTCGGCCAAGAAGATCGTCGAGATCATCTCGGTCATCGACGGCATCGCCTTCCAGACCAACATCCTGGCGCTGAACGCGGCGGTCGAAGCGGCGCGTGCCGGCGAACAGGGCCGCGGTTTCGCGGTCGTGGCCGGCGAAGTGCGCAACCTGGCCCAGCGCAGCGCAGCGGCAGCCAAGGAAATCAAGGAACTGATCGGCGACTCGGTCTCGAAGGTCAACGCCGGCAGCGCGCTGGTCGACCAGGCCGGCGTGACGATGGGCCAGATCGTGGACTCGGTCAGGAAGGTGCACGACATCATGGCCGAGATCACGCTTGCGGGCCAGCGCCAGAGCGAAGGCATCGAAGACATCGGCCGCGCCATCGACAGCATGGACGAAATGACCCAGCAGAACTCGGCCCTGGTCGAGGAAGCCTCGGCGGCGGCGGAATCGCTTACCGAACAGACCGGCCAGTTGAACGGCGCGCTGTCGGTGTTCAAGCTGGCCGAGCAAGGCAGCCACGCGATCAACACCCGCCCGGCGCCGCTGGCACTGCGTTGAACCACCCGCGCACGCTTGCGTGAAGTCCATACCGGCGCCTGAGGGCGCCGGTATTCTTTTGTGCTTGCCGAAGGGACGTAGGGTGGGCGGCTCTACCCGGGTGGCTAACGATCACGCTGCGGTTGCGCCGCCCACGCGTTCAACGCACGGCAGATCAATCGCGACAGATCAAGAGCCGGTTGAACGCGTGGGCGGGAAACCCGCCCGGTGAACCCGTCATCGAGGCCCTTGGCCTCAATGACCCCTACGGGTCGGTTCACCGTCACCGGGGCGTGAAGCCGTGGCATTAAAACAAGACTGTTAAAGCCAACGCTATACACGCCGACAACAGCTGTTAGCCCCGCGCCAACAAACCCGGCACACGGGGCGTCATGGCTTTTCGACTACGTGGCGCGTACGCATCTAAGTCAAGTTGAAACGCTTTACAAAGTTGATGCCTGTAGGCATCATCCGAGGAGTCTGCCGCCTCGAAACAGCCTGGTGCGGCCCTCTTGTTGTACCTCTAATTACACGGCGCATATGGCAGCAGTCCTCCCGAACCCGACTTCAGGCACACCGATGTCAGGTTTGGCGCGCGCGCTGGTGCAGGCCGGACGGCTGACGGCGGCGCAAGCCGATGCCCTGCAGAAGAAGGCCGCGGGCGACCGCACCGCCTTCATCGACGCCATCATCGCCGACAAGGCGCTCGACGCGGCCTCGCTGGCCGCCTTCTGCGCCGAGACCTTCGGCTATCCGCTGCTCGACCTGGCCACCTTCAGCATCGAGGCGCTGCCGGCCGGCGCGATCGACGCCAAACTGATGGCGGCCCAGCGCGTGGTGGCACTGGCCAAGCGCGGCAACCGGCTTTCGGTGGCCATTTCCGACCCGACCAATACCCAGGCCCTGGACCAGATCAAGTTCCAGAGCGAGGCCGCGGTCGAGCCGGTGATCGTCGCCCACGACGCCCTGCTGGCCCTGCTCGCGAACCTGACCAAGAGCGCCGAGCAAGCTTTGGGCGACCTGGCCGGCGAAGAAGGCGACATCGAGTTCGCCGAAGAAGAGCAGACCGCCACGCCGCTGGAAGCGACCAACGAAGTGGAAGACGCGCCGATCGTGCGCTTCCTGAACAAGATCCTGATGGACGCCGTGAACCTGGGCGCCTCGGACATCCACTTCGAGCCCTACGAAAAATACTACCGGATCCGCATGCGCGTCGATGGCGTGCTGCGCGACCACGCGATGCCGCCGCTGTCGATCCGCGACAAGCTGGTCTCGCGCATCAAGGTGCTGGCCAAGCTCGACATCTCGGAAAAGCGCGTGCCGCAGGACGGCCGCATGCGCCTGATCCTGTCGGCCACGCGCACCATCGATTTCCGCGTCAGCACCCTGCCGACCCTGTTCGGCGAAAAGACCGTCATGCGTATCCTGGACGCGACCCAGGCGCAAATGGGCATCGACGCCCTCGGCTACGACCCCGACCAGCGCGAACTGCTGCTCGGCGCCATCTCGCGTCCCTACGGCATGGTGCTGGTGACCGGCCCGACCGGTTCCGGCAAGACGGTCTCTTTATATAGCTGCCTGAATGTCCTGAACAAACCCGGCATCAACATCTCGACCGCGGAAGACCCGGCCGAGATCAACCTGCCCGGCGTGAACCAGGTCAACGTCAACGACCGCGCCGGCCTCACCTTCCCGGTTGCGCTGAAATCCTTCCTGCGCCAGGATCCGGACATCATCATGGTCGGCGAGATCCGCGACCTGGAGACAGCCGACATCGCGATCAAGGCCGCCCAGACCGGCCACATGGTGTTTTCGACGCTGCACACCAACGACGCGCCGTCGACCCTGACGCGCCTGATGAACATGGGCGTGGCGGGTTTCAATATCGCCTCCTCGGTGATCCTGATCACGGCGCAGCGCCTGGCGCGCCGCCTGTGCACCTGCAAGCAGCCGCTCGAGATGACGCGCGACGCCTTGCTGGCGGCCGGCTACCGCGAAGGCGACCTCGATTCCGACTGGAAGCCGTATGGCCCGGTCGGCTGCGAACGCTGCCTCGGCTCCGGCTACAAGGGCCGCGTGGGTATCTACCAGATCATGCCGATTTCGCCCGCGATCGAGGCGCTGATCCTGGCCAGCGGGAACTCGATGCAGATCGCCGCCCAGGCCGAGAAGGATGGCGTCAATTCGCTGCGCCGCTCGGGCCTGCTGAAAGTAAAACAGGGGCTGACCAGCCTCGAAGAAGTGCTTGGTTGCACGAACGAATAGGATTCAGATGGCTACCTCCCTCACCACCCGCGGCCGCGGCGGCGCGCAAATCAAGGAAGCGGTCTACGCCTGGGAAGGCAAGGACAAGTCCGGCAAGACCGTGCGCGGCGAACTGCGCGCCGGCGGCGAGGCGATCGTCAACGTGACCCTGCGCCGCCAGGGCATCATGGTCACCAAGGTCAAGAAGCGGGTCTACCGCAGCGGCAAGAAGATCACCGACAAAGACCTGACCATGTTCACGCGCCAGCTGGCGACGATGATGAAGGCCGGCGTGCCGCTGCTGCAGGCCTTCGATATCGTCGGCAAGGGCCACGCCAATCCGTCGATGTCGAAACTCGTGCTGGATATCCGCGCCGACATCGAGACCGGCACCAGCCTGAACAACGCCTTCCGCAAGTACCCGCGCTATTTCGATCCGCTGTTCTGCAACCTGGTCGGCGCCGGCGAACAGGCCGGTATCCTGGAAGACCTGCTGCACCGCCTGGCCGTCTACAAGGAAAAGACGCTGGCGCTGAAATCGAAGATCAAGTCCGCCCTGACCTACCCGATCGCCATCCTGGCGGTCGCCTTCATCGTGGTCGCCGTGATCATGATCTGGGTGGTCCCGGCCTTCAAATCCGTGTTCGCCAGCTTCGGCGCCGACCTGCCGGCGCCGACCCTGATCGTGATGGGAATGTCCGAATTCTTCGTGGAGTGGTGGTACCTGATCTTCGGCTCGATCTTCGGTTCCATTTACTTCTTCTTCCAGTCCTGGCGCCGCTCGCTGAAAATGCAGCAGGCCATGGACCGCCTGCTGCTGCGCCTGCCGATCTTCGGCGACGTGATCCGCAAGGCCACCATCGCGCGCTGGACCCGCACCCTGGCCACCATGTTCGCCGCCGGCGTGCCCCTGGTCGAAGCGCTCGACTCGGTCGGCGGCGCCTCGGGCAACGCGGTCTATCTCGACGCCACCCGCCGCATCCAGACCGAAGTCTCGACCGGCACCAGCCTGACGGTGGCGATGCAGAACGTGAACGTCTTCCCCAGCCTGGTGACCCAGATGGTCGCGATCGGCGAAGAATCCGGCGCGCTCGACGGCATGCTGGGCAAGGTCGCGGACTTCTTCGAAGACGAGGTCGACGAAGCCGTCGCCGCCCTGTCCTCGCTGATGGAGCCGATGATCATGGTCATCCTGGGCGTCCTCATCGGCGGGCTGGTGGTGGCGATGTATCTGCCGATCTTCAAGCTCGGTTCGGTGGTGTAAAACCCAAAGTGTAGGTTCTCAGAATACTTCGCAGTGTCTCAGAAAACTTCGCAGTGAGTTCGCGGTGTTCTTATGTAGTTCGCAGTAGCTCTACATCTACCTGACGTAGAGCTACTGCCTAGCACCTTTCTCCACGAACATTCTTCGCTGACCGATAATTACGAGGCTGAAAAAAATCACCTTCTGACCGATTGCTGATCTATTGCGATGTCCGCTAATGCCCCATAACGGACGGTTCGGTAGCGTCCGCTTACGACCTTGGATTCAACCGGTCGACGCAACAAGTTGGCTGAATCGTTCAGCGGGTGTTTGGTATTCTAAAGTCTTCCTTGGCCGTTCGTTCAATTTGCGGGCTACCTCGTTAAGCTGGGCCTGCGAGTACTCGGAGATATCGATGCCTTTGGGGAAATACTGGCGCAGCAGTCCGTTGGTATTTTCATTGCTACCACGCTGCCAAGGGCTGTGCGGATCGCAAAAGTAGACATCGATGTCGGTTGCCATCGTAAAGCGTTTGTGGTCGGCCATCTCCTTGCCACGATCCCAAGTCAGTGATTGATAGAGCTCTTGGGGTAGCTGACGAGCGTTATCAATCAATGCGTTGATTACTGTTTCGGTATCTTTGCTCGCGACTTTTACCAGCATCACGTAACGAGTATGGCGCTCGACGAGGGTGGCGATCTGGCTGTTTCGGTCTCCAAACATCAGGTCTCCTTCCCAATGGCCCGGTACAGCTCGGTCCTCCACCATGGCAGGGCGTTCGCTGATCGATACCGTATCCCTGATCCTGCCGTGGTTATCTTTCTTTTGCGTATGATGACGCGATCGGCGCATGACCCGGGTTCGCCGAAGATGCTCCAGCAGCTCCTTCTTCAGCGCACCACGGGCTTGAATGAAGAGGCTGCGATAAATCGTTTCATGCGACACCTGGTAATCCTCGTTGCCTGGAAACGTATGCTTGAGCCACCCGGCAATTTGCTCTGGCGACCACTGTAGTTGGAGTTTACTAGCCACAACGCGCGCCAACACGGGATTGTCCACCAACTTGCAGCACTTGGGACGATGGGCTCGCTTCCAGGCAGCGGCGTCGGCACAACCAGCTCGATAGCTCGTCTTGCCACCATTGCGACTGATCTCGCGGCTGATAGTAGAAGGTGCTCGTCCAAGTGATTGAGCAATCCGACGGATGGGTTGACCAGTGGCTAGCGAGCGCGATATTTCTTCCCGCTCAGCCAAGGTCAAAGCCAATCTTGAGCGCTGCCTTTGTGCAGGCCGGATGCCGCCAGACTCGGCAAGAATTCGCTGTATCGACGAGTGGTTTCGATCGAACAGCTGGGCAATTTGCTGAAGTGATTCACCCTTCTTCCAGCGCTCCCACATGAGCGCCTTCTGGGCTTCCGTATAATAAATCCTCGGTTTTTGCTTCATCTGCAACACTCCTTCTGCTTACGCAGAGTTTAGTGTGTTGCGTCGACCGGTTGAATCCAAGACCCAAAGCAGACCTTATGCACGATGTCGAGACAACAAAGCTTCAGCTAGTTCTGCACCTCTACCGGAAGCATGAGCCGCCGACGGAGGTCTTCCCTCGTACTAAAAGCGTATCGAAAAAATGAACTGACCTCATTGCGCGGACTCTAAACGCAGTTGAGATGGAAACAAAAATAACGTCTTGCCCGTCGCCTGAAGAGTATTAATCCACATTCGACATAGATCAAAGCTATTCGAATCGTTGCATCGCCTTGCGCGAGGTTGTTGAACGACTTCCCAAGGCGAGGCATTGATCCGCAATGGGTGGACAGCCGGTCCTACCAGAGTTAGTAGCTCCATCGGACACGCTAGCATCGGGCTGACCCGACGGTCGGTCTGTTGTACGTATTCGAGCTCTGTATGTAACGCCGGCGTACAGCATTCGTACCAGCACACTCACAGGTATTTCTAGTTTAAGCCGGCGCCGACATCCGCTGGACTTTCGAAAGCCGCCGTGTACGCACCCCGTATCCCCTTTAGTGCCACAGATCGTCGTTGAACTCGCGTTGAACGCTGCCATACACAGCGCTGTGATGTCTGGCCTGCTCACCACCGTAATGTCGGAACTGTTGGCCGCTGCGGACCTGCATGCCCGACTGTTGGCGCGTCCAGCGTGACCTCGCGGCGCGCACGTTTTCTATGCTGCGCCATCCGGAGCGCTACCGTAGTCGTGCCACCGCGACGTTCGAAAACGTAATTCGTGCACGTGAAATCACGGCAGGCTGCTGCTCTAGCGGGCAGACGAAAAAATAAATGCGCTGAAATGGAATAAAGCAGCTGCAGATCCGTTCACCCAAGTAGGAACAGCTCGTTCTATCACATCCACCCAGGGAGCCCACCATGAAAACTGCACCTCTTGCCCTTCTACTTGCCATCACTGCTGGTGTCACACATCCGGCCTTCGCAGGACCGGCCCTCGACGCCGCCCAGGCACATATTGCGGCAGTCGGCGCCAGCGAGCGTGCCGCCATCGTGCGCGACTACGCCGACGACGCGCGCTTGACCTGGGTAGGCGGCCCGCTGGACGGCACCTATACCGGCCCCGTAGCCATCGGCGCGGTTTGGGACAAGTTCGGCGCTGCGGCCGGGCCGGCCCGCGTGACCGTCATGGGCATCGACGAAACGGCCAACCCGAAGGGCGCCACAGTGGTTGCCACCGTACGCTTCGACGGGAAAATCCAGGTCAAGGTACGCTACGTGCTGACCTACCGCGACGGCAAGCTTGTGAACGAAACCTGGCAGGTCGATCCCAAACCGGCCGCCAACTGATCCACGAAACGATGCGAACCTTGCCACCTGACGCCGGCGAGCAGCTCCTAGCCTGTATCCCGAGGCTGCGGCGCTATGCCCGCGCCTTGGCCGGGGATCGCGCCGACGCCGACGACCTGGTGCAGGACACGGTGGAACGTGGCTGGGCCCAGCTCGCTGCGTGGCAGCCGGGCAGCGACATGCGGGCCTGGCTGTTCTCGATCATGCATAACGTGCGTATCGATCAGGGGCGGCGGCGCAAAGTGCCAACCGAGCCGTTGGACGACGAGACACCCCAGACCGCTGGGCCGGAACGCGCCTCTGCCGGCCTCGAGCTGCGCGACCTGGGCGCCGCGTTGCGCCTGCTGCCGGAGGAGCATAGGGAGATTCTGCTGCTGGTTGGACTCGAAGAAATGCGCTATGAGGACGTGGCGCTGACCTTGGGCCTCCCGGTCGGGACCGTTATGTCGCGGCTGTCGCGCGCCCGCGAGAAACTGCGTGTATTGATGGAAGGCCGCGCCCCCGTCGTTGGCCTGAAAGTCGTCAAATGAGTATCTTCCCCATTACTGAAGCCGACCTGCACTCCTATGTCGATGGCCGCCTCCCTTCTGCCCGCATGGCCGAAGTCGAAGCCTATCTTGCAGCGCACCCGGATGAAGCAGATCGGCTGCAAGTCTACGCGGCCCAGAACGCAGCCCTGCACGCCCTGTTCGATCCAGTGCTCGAGGAAATCGTGCCGTCGCGCGTTAGTGCGCCAGTGCGCCTTGGGTGGCAGTGGCGGTGGCAAAACCTGGCCGCGGGGCTGGCTATCGCCGTGCTCGGCGGCGGCGCGGGCTGGGGACTGCGCGGCGCAGCCGACCACGACCCGCGGCTCGCGTCCGATTACACCCGTCCCGCCTTCAGCCAGCCAGCCAGGGGATTGGCGCATCAGGCCGCTGTTGCTCATGTGGTGTACAGCCCCGACGTGCGTCGCCCGGTTGAAATCGGCGCAGAACAGGAAGATCAGTTGGTCGCATGGCTATCGAAACGGCTTGGCAGCAAGATTCATCCACCGCGTCTCGGCAAGCTGGGCTACGAGCTCATCGGCGGACGCCTGCTGCCTGGTACCAGCGGCCCGGTGGCCCAGTTTATGTACCATGACCGCACTGGCCAGCGCCTCACGCTGTATGTTTCTAACGAGCAGGCGCACAACCGCGATACGGGCTTCCGTTTTGCTGCAGAAGGTCCCGTCAACGTCTTCTACTGGATCGACGGCAAATTTGGCTATGCGCTCTCTGCCGGCATCGACAAGGGAGAACTAGCGCGGGTGGCAAGCGCCGTCTACGAACAACTGGAGACACCCGTATGAAATTCTCGCAACTGTTTACCGCAGTACTCTGGAGCACTGCGGCGGCGGCTCAGGGCCAGCCAGCGCCACTTCACAATCATGGTGGGAGCGCACCACCTTACTTCGTCGCCAGTAGCGACAGGCCCTACGCGGCGCTGGCGGGCGACGCCATGGCGATTATGGACCAGGGCATGCGGCGCGCGAATACCAATGGGGTTCCAGAGCACGACTTCGTCACGATGATGATTCCGCATCACCAAGGCGCCATCGACATGGCCAAAGCCATCCTGGTGCATAGCAAAGATCCAGGACTTCGTAACCTGGCCCAAGGAATTATTGTCGAACAGCAAAACGAAATCAAGATCATGCAGGCCTGGCTACAACGCTACCAGGCCTCCCGTAGCAAGCCGCAAAAGACCTCCACCGAAAAGGACTCACATGTACACCAATGAAATCCGCCGAGCGAGCACAAGCGCCTCAATTGCTATTGCCCTCGCTTCTCTCGTCGCGCTGGCAACGCCCGCCTACGCGCTTCCCGGCCCCCAGGATCGTGTCTACACCGCGGACCAGAACAGCAATACTGTCTCGGTCATAGACCCGTCCACGAATACCCTGCTGGGCCAGATCCGCTTGGGCAACCAGCGCCCCGACGTGCTCTCGCCACTGTATAAGGGCGAGATCAACGTGCACGGGCTGGGCTTCTCGCCTGACCACAAGACACTGCTCGTCGTGTCCAATGGCTCCAATTCAGTCACCTTCATCGATACCGCGACCAACAAGGTCAAGGGCGTGACCTACATCGGCCGCTCGCCGCACGAGGGCTTCTTCACGGCCGACGGGCGTGAGGTCTGGGTCGTGGTGCGCGGCGAAGACTACATCTCGGTGATCGACCCAGCCACGTTCAAGGAAAAGCGCCGTATCCAAACAACTGGCGGACCCGGGATGGTGCTGTTCCATCCGAACGGTAAGCTCGCGTTCGTAGTGTCGAGCTTCAACCCGACCGTCGACGTCATCGACGTCAAGTCGCACAAGGTCGTCAAGCGCATTCCGGTGACGAGCCCGTTCTCACCCTTCCTGCAGTTCACTCCGGACAACAAAGAAGTCTGGATGACCCATAAGGACGTCGGCAAGGTCACCCGCATTGACACCGCTACGCTTGCTGTCAAAGGCGTGATCGACACCGGCTTCATCACCAATCACCTGGCCTTCGTCAAGACCGACAGCGGCACGCATGCCTATGTAACGGTGGGCGGCGAAAACGTCGTTAAGGTCTTCACTACCGGCAACGCGCCGGCACTGGTGGCGAGCATCCCCACTGGCGCTCTGCCTCACGGAATCTGGAGCTCAGATGATAGTAGCCGTCTCTACGTCGGCCTCGAGAATGGCGACGCCGTCGAGGTCATCGACAGCGCTAGTAACAAGGTCATCGCGCGCGTGCCGGTTGGACAAGCGCCACAGGCACTGGTCTATGTTTCGAAGGCAGCACCCGACGGGGGGGGCAAGGCCAACCTCAGTCCGCGCGCGAATAGCGAGCCACTCAACATCGCGCTCAAGCCGGCCAACGGGGATGCGGCAGGATCGGTCGTGGCACGCAACTTGGGCGTTACCGATGCGCTAGAGGTAACGCTGCACAAGCTCAAGCCGGAAACTGTGTACAAGGTGTACGCCAGCGGCCAGGCGACGCCGGTAGCCAGTTTTAGGACAAATCCGAAAGGCATGGCCAATGGCACGGCCATCGGACCAATGCGCGAAGTCGTCGGAAACCTTTCCGCCAAGCAGGGAACGGCCAGCCGCATTCTAGTCATGGAAGGCGATGTGCCCGCAGATCCGGGCAAAGCGGTGCTGATGAGCATGCAATAAGCCGGCAAGCTTAAGTTTCTAAGCAGCCAGAGCCTGAGTCCTGTATTGAACAGGACTCAAACCTTTTAGTTTGAGTTTGATTCGGTCGTGATTATAGTAATGAATGTAATTAACGGGGCGTCGCGTAACGCATCTACGCTATCGAATTTCTCGAGGTGAAACAACTCGGACTTGAGCACGGCGAAGAAGCTCTCCATGGCCGCGTCGTCAAGACAGTTCCCCTTGCGGGACATGCTTTGGACAAGTTGGCGCTCTCGAAGTTGGAGCTAAAGGGCTGGCATCCGGTAATGCCATCGCTGATCCGAATGCAGCAGTGGTTTCTCATCAGGTGCAAGCTTGTTCAGCGCTTTTTTTAGCATTGAGTCCACTAGTTCAAAAGCAGGACGTCTGCCTATTTCGAAAGCGACGATCTCGCCGTTGTACAGGTCAGCAAACCAGCCGTAGGGAACAACTGCCTTAGTTCTTGCACTGCTTGCGCTTCTTCTTTAGCGCTTGCTTTGGTTAGGCTTGAACTAAGGCTTGTAACTTTTTTAGGTATGCCAGCTCCATTCGCAGCTGATCTACCTCGGCCACCAACTCTTCGCGGCTGCGCTGATATTTGTTTGGTGGAGTATCTACATTTGGCACTACGATTGCCATAGAATTTTGTGTTCCCCTCCGGCGTAAGGTCAGCGCCTCGATGCCTCCCGCTTGATACGCACGCTCCCAAATGCCAACGGACGAATGACCGCTTATGGCCTTGGATTCAACCGGTCGACGCAACAAGTTGGCTGAATCGTTCAGCGGGTGTTTGGTATTCTAAAGTCTTCCTTGGCCGTTCGTTCAATTTGCGGGCTACCTCGTTAAGCTGGGCCTGCGAGTACTCGGAGATATCGATGCCTTTGGGGAAATACTGGCGCAGCAGTCCGTTGGTATTTTCATTGCTACCACGCTGCCAAGGGCTGTGCGGATCGCAAAAGTAGACATCGATGTCGGTTGCCATCGTAAAGCGTTTGTGGTCGGCCATCTCCTTGCCACGATCCCAAGTCAGTGATTGATAGAGCTCTTGGGGTAGCTGACGAGCGTTATCAATCAATGCGTTGATTACTGTTTCGGTATCTTTGCTCGCGACTTTTACCAGCATCACGTAACGAGTATGGCGCTCGACGAGGGTGGCGATCTGGCTGTTTCGGTCTCCAAACATCAGGTCTCCTTCCCAATGGCCCGGTACAGCTCGGTCCTCCACCATGGCAGGGCGTTCGCTGATCGATACCGTATCCCTGATCCTGCCGTGGTTATCTTTCTTTTGCGTATGATGACGCGATCGGCGCATGACCCGGGTTCGCCGAAGATGCTCCAGCAGCTCCTTCTTCAGCGCACCACGGGCTTGAATGAAGAGGCTGCGATAAATCGTTTCATGCGACACCTGGTAATCCTCGTTGCCTGGAAACGTATGCTTGAGCCACCCGGCAATTTGCTCTGGCGACCACTGTAGTTGGAGTTTACTAGCCACAACGCGCGCCAACACGGGATTGTCCACCAACTTGCAGCACTTGGGACGATGGGCTCGCTTCCAGGCAGCGGCGTCGGCACAACCAGCTCGATAGCTCGTCTTGCCACCATTGCGACTGATCTCGCGGCTGATAGTAGAAGGTGCTCGTCCAAGTGATTGAGCAATCCGACGGATGGGTTGACCAGTGGCTAGCGAGCGCGATATTTCTTCCCGCTCAGCCAAGGTCAAAGCCAATCTTGAGCGCTGCCTTTGTGCAGGCCGGATGCCGCCAGACTCGGCAAGAATTCGCTGTATCGACGAGTGGTTTCGATCGAACAGCTGGGCAATTTGCTGAAGTGATTCACCCTTCTTCCAGCGCTCCCACATGAGCGCCTTCTGGGCTTCCGTATAATAAATCCTCGGTTTTTGCTTCATCTGCAACACTCCTTCTGCTTACGCAGAGTTTAGTGTGTTGCGTCGACCGGTTGAATCCAAGACCCAAACCGGACGTTTAACCCGGGGTAGAAGGCCAACCGTGGGTAATGCACCAAAAGGTAACTGTATGTCGATCCGCGATTGGAAATGTGATGACCCCAGCAGCAGCTTGTGTGGGCCACCGCGACGAGCGAAGCGCTACGTGTGCTTGAGGGCAAGTGGAAGATCGTAATCATTTTCCAGCTCTTCGCCGCAAAGCAGCCGCTGCGGTTCTCAGAACTTCAGCGCCGCGTTGAAGGCGTAAATCAAAAAATGCTGATCCAACAACTCAAGGAGTTGGAAAAGGACGGGATCGTCATACGAGAAATCTATCCGCAGGTGCCGCCCAGGGTCGAGTATGCACTTAGCGACATGGGGCTGGCGCTCGGGTCGTCGATTGAGTGTCTGATTGACTGGACGTTCATGCGTCGAGAGGCTCTTCATGCCAGCGCGGCATCGTGATGCGAACAACACGGGCAAGATGCCGAGCCAGCGGCGTTGATTGCAAGCTGTTCATTCGTCTACTTTGGGCAGGGCTGGCAGCCGTAGCGAGCTCATATAACACTAGCGGCCTAAAATCCTCAGCGTACGATTACCCATTTCCCATTTCCCCAACATCGAATCGACTATCGAACGACTGCTTTTGGCCTCCCGGTAATGTCCAGCCCTCGGTAAAATTTAATGAAAAACTTCTTGTCATCACAATGTAAGCGTCTAAGCTGAAACAAGTACTCGATACCCAAAGGCCACGGTGAGGAGCAGCAAACAAGTGGGCTGACGATGTTTAATTTCGAAAATACGGTTTCGAAGGCTCAGCTTTGTGGATCGGTATCTCGACAATCCATCGGCCAATCGTCACAACTGCACCCATGGCAACTCTCGGAATCACGTATAAAACGGGCGCCGGTAGACTGCTTACTCAGCACAAACCTCGGCAGTTCATCACGCGCGCTCTCGACGATGATATCCAAGCTGTACGCCTTCCTACTGCCTACAAGGGACAACGGCATCTTCCCGGCTATCAATGGATGTCCCGAATGAATGCGCTTGTGGCCTACGAGAGCAGGCTCGAGATGACGATATTGTTGCAGTTAGATTTCAACAAAGCAGTTTCGCATGTGACCTCGCAACCTTTCGTCCTGCATTATCAACACGAAACCAAAATCTACCGGCATACGCCTGATTTCTTCGTCAGATACAGTGATGGCAACGGCGAAGTAGTGAATGTTAAACCCAGACAATTTGTCCAAAGGGAAAAAAACGTACGCGCCTTTGAGGCATGTCGTAGCGCCGCGATCGAAATGGGATGCGCATACAGCACCCGGTCCGAGTTGGAGGCCATATATCTCGCAAATCTCGGATGGTTGGCAGGCTACCGCCGCCCTCCTGCAGGCCTAGAAATTTACGTTGAGTCAATCGTTAACGCTATCGAAGGCCAGACACCAATCCAGGAAGTGCTTGCTCGCGTCGAAGCCAACACCGCATTAGCTCAGCCCGTCTTGTACCATCTGCTATGGACCGGTTGGCTTGCCTCCGATCTATACAAACGCTTGTCGAAACAGAGTCTGGTTTGGGTTTCGAAACCGATCGGGCCATCATGAATCTGACGGCGCCCCTCGCTGTAGGCTCACGCATCCAGTTTGACGGTCAACCGTGGACCGTAGGCAGCTTTTTCGGCTCGACCGTTCAGTGCCGCAACCAACAGGGCAAGACTGCGGTTCATGACATTGCATTCCTCGTGGCATCTCCGGGGTTCCGAGTTCTCGACGACGTAGAGCTGCCGGCAGCGAACGCACTAGTAACCTTCCCAGACAACGTCGCCAAAGCCTCATTGCGTCAAGCAGAAACGCTTTTGGGGCATTTGAACGAAGTCGAGTGTGGTTACAAATCGGGAAATCAGGAAACGGCACAGCCTGAAGAGCCGCGCTTGGAATACGACCCTGTCGGCAGCACACTTAGCCAGCGGATGGAAGCGAAGTCTCAAGAAACTGGCATTTCCACTCGAACTCTTTGGGAGCTAAAGGCCGCATACAAACGCAGTGGCCTTTACGCACTAGTAGACAAACGCCAGGTCAGTTCCGGCCGGAATAACGTCACGGACCATCGTGTGGTAACCGCCCTGCATCAGGTGCTTGAGGAGCACCGTGACAAATCAAATGTCACCGACAAGCGGCTTATTGCATTAACGGAGGAACGCCTACACGACCTCTACCCGGACGAAAAGATTCGTTTCCCATCTTCGCAGACCATGTATCGACTACTTGCTCGCGACCCGCGGGGGCGCGCAGCTTCCAAGTCAGCTAAGCGGCGACGAAACGATGCCAACCGTCCAGAGAGCACGTATCGGCATCAAGTAGCGACCCGCCCCGGCGAGTTCGTTCTGATTGACTCAACGCCATTTGATGCATTTGCGCTTGACCCAGTGACGTTCAAATGGATACAACTGCAACTTACCATCGCAATCGACTTGTTCTCGCGGTCAATCGTTGGGTGGCGTTTCACACCTGTTAGCACGAAGGCAGTTGACGCTGCGCTTCTACTCTACGACATAATTCGTCCTAAGTTGATGCAGCCGGGCTGGCCAAAAGAGGCGCGATGGGCCTATCTAGGTGTGCCTGAAAACCTCGTGGTCAAGCTAGTTGAGAAAGAACCCGAGGCCGGAATTGCCGGGGTACCCCTGCTCCACCCTGAGACTATTGTAGTCGACCATGGGAAGGCCTTCATTTCGAACGCTTTCAAGGATGCTTGTGCTCGCCTCGGCATTAATCTGCAGTTAGCACGAGTATACACACCGACCGACAAGTCTCAGGTCGAACGCATCTTCCGTAGGATCCGGGAGGACTTTATTGAAACCCTACCTGGGTATAAGGGCCCGGACTTGTACTCCCGTGGTGTGAACATCGAAGACGATGCATTTTATTTCGTTGACGAAATAGATGCGAAATTTGCGGGCTGGGTAGCCATCCGATACCAGCGAAAGCCACACAAAGGATTGTCGATCCCAGCGGTGCCGCTACTGAAGATAAGTCCAAATGAGATGTACGAGGAAGGTCTTGCTCGGGCTGGTTTTGTCCACGTAGTCTCGAGTGAACTCATGTATTACGAGCTTCTGCCAACTGAATGGCGAACCGTCCAGCATTACGGGGTGGAATTGCGCGGGCTGCGCTACAACGCCGACATTCTGCACGATTACCGGAATACACAATCTTCATGGGGAGGAGTGCACGCAGGCAAATGGCCGATCCGATACGATCCCCGCGACCTTTCGCGGGTCTTCTTTTTTGACGAACCCTCATCACAGTGGTGCGAGCTCCCATGGATCCATGAGCTCGCCGAAGAACGGCCATTCAACGAAGCGACACTAAGCTTTGCAAAGGCTTTACTTATCAGACGCGGTGGCAACACGTCCGATGTTGACGAACTGGCCGAAGCACTGAACGGACTTCTGGATCGCAGGTCTATTCCAAGCGAGAGCGACAAAAAGGAGCGTCGGCTCGCGGCGATTAACGTGATGCATAGCCAGCAAGTGCAGCGAGACCAGCCCACCCTCAAACGAGAAAAAACCGCACCGGACGAGGAAGTTCTGCTGGTATCAAATGGCCCAATCGAGGGAAATAGGACCATTTTCATGGAAGAGAAAACGCAGGTCGGCACCAGGGATGAGATTGTCCCGCTCCGTACCGTCGACGAGGCGATGGAAGACGACGATGACGAACTTGGTTTCTAATACTATTGCCTGATCCAACTATGCACCCTAAATCTGTGTCGGCAAGATCGACAGCTAAGATCTCATATCTTTCAAAGTCCGAATTTTCACCATTTCCCGAACGCTCGATCCGAACGTATGAAGACTGGCACGCGTACGCGACGAAGTCGGAGCCGGCCAAACCCATGATGCCTACACGTGCTGCAATCGGCTCGATGTCGAGCGCAGAAAGAAGAGAATTCAACCAGATAAGAAGGGTATATCACGAGGGCTTTGGGCCACTACTAGTACCGGACATGGAGGAGATTCATGAGGCTGCACTCCGGCTTGCCCGCCAGAACTTACGAGCGCAGCCCGGGGCCCGGCCCGGCTTGATCCTGGATGGAATTAGCACCGTTGGCAAATCTACGATAGCCATGCAGTTAGGCAGGCGCTACGAACGGCTTCTGACTAAAAATCATACTATTACGCGCACCCCAACTGGTAATGTTTTCCTTCCAGTTGCATTCGTCAACCTGCCAGGCGAAGTTAGCATTATGAATTTCAACTACTTGCTCGCCCGATTTTATAATATCCCCTTTTCCAAAAAAGTAAAAGAAGGCGAGCTTACTGATCGCATTAAAGAGCACGCTGCAGATTGCTGCACTTCGATGGTTATTCTTGACGACATACATTTCCTGCGGGTTAAGAACCGCTCCCACGAAACAGTTAACAACCACTTCAAGCACTTAGCAAATTCCATTTCTGCAACATTCGTCTATGCAGGAATTAACGTGGAAGGGAGCGGCCTGCTCTCTGAAGGAAATAAGCCTGAAAACAAGATACTTTCGCAGACAGCTCATCGCTTTAAGAGATTCGAACTACTTCCTTTCGACTACAATCAAACAGAGTCGAGGGGAGATTTTCTTAAAGTACTTACATCATTTGAAGATAATTTACTGCTTTTCGAACAGACCAAGGGGTCGCTTGTCAGCATTACCGCAGAATACATTTGGGATCGTACTGGTGGCTTCATTGGCCCAATGTCAGCCTTGATCCGAGAGGGGGCGGCGCTTGCGATCAAACGGAAAACTGAGCGAATAACAATAAATCTTCTTGAGGATATTAAGCTTGATTTTGACTCAGAGCAGCAGTTCAAATTAAACATGAAGAAATACCGAGCTTCTGGGCAACGGTCGCAAGAGTGATGGCTATCTTACAACCGAACCTTGGCGGTACTAACTAGCGGGCAGTAGCGAAAATGGATCGGTACTATTTACCCTCCTCCGGCAAGTAAAGGCAAGCATGAGCGTATTACGCCCACTAACTAGGCTGACGCCACCGTTGCCCGGGGAATCGTTCACGAGTTACATTGATCGTCTTGCAGCTTTCCATAAAGTGGATCTCCTCGTGATGTTACGGTACCTAGGCTTAATTGGTGCGGAACGACACCAGCGCATATACGGGTACGGCATCCTTCTAGATGAGGACAGATTGCAAAATTTTGGTTTTGCAACTCAACTGCCCTGCCCTATTGTCACCGGAATGCTTCTGTCTTCGTACGATGGTGTTGCAATCGACTTAACTGGGGTGGCCCCTAATGCTCCAGAACTACTACGCCGGCGCGCGGTTTCAGAGTGGGCCTACTTTAACGGGTCCCACGCATGCCCGCACTGCATCCAAGAAAACGAAGGGGCGTGGCAACTTGCATGGAAGCTCCCTTGGTCATTCGCTTGCGCGAAACATCAGTGCTACCTTGTCCCACGATGTCCCAGTTGCAAACGAAGATTAGCAAGCGGACGACGCGATCGAACGCTTACGCCGCTGTTCGTCCGCCGGGTACCCGAGCCAGGACGTTGCAATAATCCGCCACCGGATGGAATTGGTCGCTTGGGCCGCGGCTCACTTCCTTGCGGCTATGACCTGACCAACATTCCAACACTAGCGCCAAGTTTAGACACCCTGCGCGTTCAATTGCTATTAAACGATCGCCTTAGTGGGGAACCGGTAGTTCTCTCTGGTCTACAGATCTCACCACTGCAATATTTTCGTGACCTGCGTGCACTCTGCGCATTCATACTCTATTGCGCAGAGCCTGATGACCTTGGTGATCATCCCGCGCCGGAGGAGCTTGCGTTCAGGACTTTCGCTGAGGAACGAGAGCGAATTTTGGTTGCTCGAAAGGAGTCTCCAACCCCGCGCAATAGCGAACGAACCCGTTTGGTTTTTGCGCGACAGGAGAGCCCTGAGCTCATGGCCGCCATTGCTCGACATGCTACCGGAATTCTTGAATTCACGGAGGCCCCGGCCACAGCAGCATTTTTACGAAGACTTTCCGAGAGGTTGATCGCGAGAACAAAGGAGCGATGGGAAGTTATCAAGTTCTTCGGTTTCAGCAACCGTCTCTCTCTTTTAATTGAAAAGAACACAGCGTCAGGCAGCCATTTCGACCGGGCTATTGGATTTAGGGCGGTTACCTCACGCGAAACTTTGCCTTCGTTCAGGCCGCAGCACGTTCCCCAATTGCTGTGGGAAGATGAGTTTGGCCGGAGGTTCAAAGATTTCTTTCCACACGTACAAGAAGGTTCTGCGCGGCGCTTTTGCGCTATGGCGCTAGTGAAGTTGTGCGGCGAGCATACGTGGGAGCAGTCAGCACTGGAACTCCAGTTACCAGTCAAAGCAGGAGTCAAGATGGCCAACCAGTGCATGACAATCCTAGGAGCTAGCGGGCTCAAGGAAGAATTCAAGAAAGCGTTACACGACACTGCAATCAGTCTGTCGAAGAGACAAGACATTGTGGATTACCGCGTACGTCGAGAGATGTTTTCGAATTTTTCCGATATTCCGACCGAAATCTGGTCAGAAATTTGCCGTGCCGCAGACATCACAGTTGGACATCCTGGCCGCCGTAGCAAATATGCGGCCATTTGGCTGTGGAGTGAGCTGACAGGTGGCGATTGGAGACTGGCGCCAGGATTAGCAGGCGAGAACACGAAATCTGCGCGCACTGTCTATAACAGGTTGAGTGTGACAATGATGCCCCGATTAGCGCGGCAGCTAAGCGCCTACGGCTCATCTCTACTACAAGCGCCGACACAGCTTAGCTGAGCATACCGCAGCAATGCAATTGTCCAACCAGGCCTCAAGAGGAATCGTAAGACGCACCTAGTCTCGCGCAATGGCCTTAGGGTGAGGTCAATTCATGCACAACGCCACCATTTGGCGCCCACAGTCGAGCATCAACGCGCAGTCATAGGATGAAGGAGCAAGCTTCGATGGGAAGGTCCGCAATATGAAGCCTGTCAGGGCACTAACGAGGCTCCTCACCCCAGTCCGAGGAGAGGCGTTTGCTAGTTACATCGATCGGTTAGCCGATCTCCACAAGGTGACCCGCGCAGTAATGCTCGAATGGCTAGGTTTCTTCGAGGAAGGGCGATATTACTACATTCGCGGATTCGGTGTCGTACTCGACAATGCTATGTTGGAACGCTTTAGCACTGCTACGCAAATGCCCCAACATATTGTAGGAGAAATGCAACTCGCCTCTTATAAGGGGCTTGCGCTAGATTTATCAAAGATCGATCTTAACTCGTCGGATACGTTACGCGTCCTTCCTGTCTACGAATGGGTATATTTTTCCGGGTCCCATGCATGCCCCCATTGCCTGCGCGAGAAACACGGAGCATGGCAACTAGCATGGAAGTTTCCGTGGACGTTCGCTTGCGTCAAGCACAAATGCTACCTAATATCACATTGCCCGGCGTGTGGACTAAGATTAGCACTGGGCGAACGTGCTTTGGCGGCTCCATCTAGGTCTTGGTTAAAGCATATACCCCAAGCTGGCTATTGCAATAACTCCCATCGCGTTACCACTGATGGGAGTATTTCGCTGTGCAATTGTGATTTGACGAATGTCCCGACGATACACGCAAGCAACTCAACGCTAAAAGTTCAAAACCTCTTGAACGGATATTTGAGTGGAAAGGATGCAAAGGCGTTCGGTAGCTGCGTTTCACCGTTAGAATACTTTCGTGACTTGCGCGCTCTTTGTCAACTCATGCTCTTTTGTGTGGAAATGGAAGACTTTGACTTCCTTCCTCCCTATGAAAAATCGGCTTTCGAAAAATTTGCAGATGAGCGGAAAAATTTAGCGGCCGCAACATCAGATTATGGCCGTCGCGAGGCAAGCCCGGAAAGTCCAGAATTAATGGCTGCCCTCACACGACTCACCACCTCGATTTTAGCGTCAGACGCTGCCACAATGGCGGTATCGCTAAAACCGCTCACTGATCGCTTTTGCGCAAAGCTGCGACATCGGTGGATTGGATTTAGAGCATATGGATTTAGTGAGCGCTTAGCTTCGGTAATTAGTAGGAATATGGGAGCAACCGGTATTTTCGACTACACCGTTGGCTTTAAATCAGCAGAAGCACGTGAGATGCCAATTTCGTTTGGACCGCAGCATGTCCCCCCATTGCTTTGGCTGGACGACTTTAACCGGAGCTTTGCAGTATTCTTCCCACACATGAAGCCAACAATAGCAAGACGTTTTTGTTCAATGGCGCTTGTGAAGCTTTGTGGTCAATATAGTTGGGCAGAGTCAGCACGCCAACTCAAATTAACTGAGAATTCCGAATTTACATCCGGTTGTGGCTTGGAGGCCCTACGCGAGACGGGCGCTCTTCGAGAATTTGCCAAAGCGCTGCGCGAGGTGGCCCAACGTCTGTCCAACGATCCGGATCGGATCGATTATGCCTCACGTCGAGATGTCCTCTCGAGCCTTATCGAAATTCCATATGAACACTGGATAACGATTTGCCATGACGCAGGCATCAATTCTGGTAGGGCCGGTATCAGAAACATGTATGCGGCAATTTGGCTATGGGCAGTGCTTACAGGAAGCGAATGGAGATTCGCACCGGGACTTGTAGGGGAGAGAAGAAAAGGCCCCACGAACAAGATCTCTTTAACTGGATCGAAGCCTAAGGTTTATCTAATGTCTTGCAAGGATTTCCTCCCCAAGGTGGCCCCTTTGTTGCTTGCCTATGGGTCCGAATTACTTCAACAGAACTCGGTACGTTGAGCTTCGCCTGCCGTTCGCTTCTCACATGAGCTCACAGGTCGATCCCATAGCACCTGGACCAGCTGTATGGCTTCGTGCGCCCGGCCGTAGCGATCTGCGCTCGACGGGAGGCAGCGGCCATCCTCGCTGCTCGATGTCACGGCGTTCCGGCCGGCACGGCCATGGCTCAAGACCACCGGCCTAAGGCGCGAACGGCGGCCTAGGAGAGAGTCCACAACTTGCGAGCGCCTAAAACTGCTTAAATACGAGTGTCCACTCTTGACTGCGCGTTCAATTAAACGCAGTGCATCAGTACACTGTTTCACGCTGGCAGCAGCGTCACAGTCGCACCGTAGAAACTGCGAAGTTTTATGAGAAAAGCTACTGCAGGATGGCGGAGAAGTGTCTATGGAGCGGGGGATGCTACTGCAGGATTCTCTGAGTTCCTACACAAAGCGGATGTGTTGGCCTGCCCTCCCGGAAGTCATCGCCCCTCACAGCAGGGATTTGGCCTGGGAGAGTATCTGGTCACATATCTGCTTCGAGGCCTGCGCCTGGAGGCCGCCTCCGCTCAAGTCGAGCTGCTTGCCGTCGCCGCTTTTCAGCAAACCCTGCGCGCCCTCGGCGTAGCCACTGTCGGGCGCAGGCGTTCCCCCGAGCTTGCCCATCAGTTTGTCCTTGACCGAGGACGATTCCTCGCCTTTGAGGAAACTGTTCTTAATGCAAAACTGCAGTAGGCCGGCAATGTTGCCAGTACTCCCGGGCAGTGCGCCGCCAGAGAGCGCGCTGCCGAGGCCGTCCAATTTCCCCAGCCCGCTCGCCTTCCCGGATTGTTGTCCCGGCTTTAGCAGGTCCTCGACCTGCGCGTGAATGGGCGTTGCGAGTACGAGGCTTCCAAGCACTGCCGCGGCAATAGCGACGCGATGCATCCGGGTTTTCATGGAGTCCTCCCACTAACGAAGGCCGCCAGTCTGCCACCGGAAAGCCGAGGCGCCCATTGCCCCTTGGTCCAATGGATCGACCAGAACCTGCGCCCGCCGCCATGCGGATCGGGCCACAGGGCGCTGCTGCGCGCTGGTCAGAGTACCTTGCGTCCGCTGATGAGGCGCACCAGGATGACGATCACGGCGACGACCAGGAGAATGTGGATCAGTCCACCGGCAGCCACGGAAGTGACCATGCCGAGAAGCCACAGGATGATGAGCACGATAGCGATGGTATAGAGCATTTTTAACTTTCTGAAAGTAGGAAGGCGGGTAAGTGACTGCAGCCTGGGCAAACTACCCGGTGCCTGTAGCCCATGACCCATCTTGACGGCTCCTCTCCACTTCTTCAGTGCGTTGCCGAACGGAACAGTTAATATTTAACCAAGGATTTAACCAGGCTTCAGTCTTCCAGATTGGTCAACTTGGCCAGGCAGCGGCGCGGGAAATTGTCGAGTCCCTCGGAAACGAGCGCGTCATCCTCGCACAATACGCAGGCATCGAGCAGCAGCCGGATCTTCGCAATCCGGTGCCCCTGGGCGAGGGCCAGGGCGAGGCTGGCGGCTGCAGGCCAGCAAACTGACACCGAATTCGCTCGAAGCGTGTACGAGACGTCCGTCGGGTTCTGGACGATCTTGCGCATCCGTTCGATGCCCTCGCGTGACTCGCTCATCAGGACGGACACATCGGTCATGAGGAACTCTGGATCCACCTGTTCGCGCAGCATGGCGATCCGCGTCACGGATTATTCGCTGTCATATTTTTCACTGGCGGAGTCCAAGGCTGTATGTACGCGTTATGCGGTGCGCAAAAGCAATAGCGCAATTGATCACTGCCTTGCTCTACAACTCGTATCGAATTACAGGCTTGGAAGTACGTGTGCTGTTCGCGGCCTTGCGCCGGCGGGCAGATTGTGGAAAGTTGACCCGTGGCGGCGCGGCCGCGCGCCTGTTGATGTCGATGCTGCCCGTCGACTGCTTGTTATTGCTCCTGTTCGGCTGCTGTTGCCCCGTGCATCCGCGCGATGGTATCGGTCAGTTCCTCCGCCCGCACCGGCTTGACCAGGTGCGCCGCGAAGCCGGCCTCGCGCGACATGCGCCGGTCCTGCTCCTGCCCATAGCCACTGACCGCAACCAGGGCAGCCTCGGCGCAGCACGGCAAGTCCTTCAGGGCGGCGGCCAGCGCGTGTCCGCTCATGTCGGGCAAACCGATATCGAGCAGGATGACGTCGAAGCCGTCCTGCCCCGCGCGCGCCAGCGCGGCTTGCGCCGAATGTTCGACCGTCACCCGATGCCCGGCCGTCTCCAGCACCATGGCCAGCGTGCGCGCCGCGTCGACATTGTCGTCCACCACCAGGATACGCCTTGCCTGTGCGAGGGCCGGCGCGGCAGCGGCAGGGACGGCAGCAAGCGCCTGGCCGGCATCGGCCATCAGCGGCAGGCGAATGATGAAAGTGCTGCCCTGGCCCGCGCCGCTGCTGCGCGCCTCGACAGAACCATCATGCAGCTCGACCACCTTCTTCACCAGCGCCAGGCCCAGCCCGAGCCCGCCCTGCGCGCGGTCCGGCGTGCGCTCGCCCTGGGTGAACAGGTCGAACACGACCGGCAGCAGGTCGGGCGCGATGCCGATGCCGTTGTCGCGCACCTGCAGTACCACGCTCTCTCCCTGCCGCTGCAGCGACACATGGAGTTCGCCGCCCTCGGGCGTGTACTTCGCTGCGTTGTTGAGCAGGTTGGCCGCCACCTGGATCAGCCGGGTGCGCCCGCCCGATACCAGCAGCGGCTGCGGCGCGAGGTCCAGCGTCAGCGTGTGGCGCCGCGCTTTGATCACGGGCACGATCTGTTCCACCGCTTCGCGCAGCACGGCGCCCAGTTCCACCCTGGTCTTCTCGATCGTGACCAGGCCGCGGGTGACGCGCGAGACGTCCAGCAAGTCGTCCACCAGGTGGGTCATGTGCCGGACTTGGCGGCCGATCACTTCGCTGGCCTCCTTGATCCGCGGTTCATGCGCGTACAGCATGCGCAGCAGCTGGGCGGCGCTGCTGATCGGCGCCAGCGGATTGCGCAGCTCGTGCGCCAGCATCGCAAGGAACTCGTCCTTGCGCTCGTGCTCGCGCTGCTGGTGGGCCTGCTGGCGGTGCAGTCGGTCGAGCATCTGGTTGATGGATTTTGCGAGGGTGATCGTTTCGCTGCTGCCGGCCAGTTCGGCGCGCTGCTCGCCGATGCCATCCTCGCCCAGCCTGGCCGCGAACTGTTCGAGCTTGCGCAGGTCCTGGGTCAGGTTCAACGAAAAGCGCGAACCAAGCAGGAACACGAGCGCGGCAAGCAGCGCCGCGATGCCGCCGATCAGGCCGTACTGGGACCAGGGTGTCTCCAGTATCGCGTGGCTCACGGACCGTTCGGTATGCAGGTTCAGGCCGAGGTGGCGGAATGGCTGGGGCACCGTCACCGGCAGGTCGAGGCCAGCCACGCGCGTGGCCGCCGGCGCCTTGCCTTTCCACGTCAATGCGGATGCGGGCGTGGGCCGCAGGTCGGCCACCCGCATCTTGTAGACCAGCGCGCCCTCCGGCGTATTGGTGCGCGAGTAGCGCAGCAGGCTGACGCCGACCAGTTCCGCATCCTCGCCCGCGCCGAAAATGGCCGCGCTCTCGAGCCCCTCGTCGATGAGCGAGCGCAGCCAGGCCAGTTGGGACGGATCGAAGCGCTCGACGCCGTTGCCCGCGATCGGCTTGGCTTCGAAATCGGTAAACAACACCTGCACCGGAATGCCGTTAATCTGGCGCAGGCCGTTCAGGAAGGGGGCCAGATAGGTTTCCCGCCCAGCGCTGTCGACCAGGGCGGTCGCCAGGATCGGGCTGTCGGCCACTTCGTCCATGCGCGCGGCCAGCGTGGCGAGGTTGTTGCCGACGGTGCGCGCATTGAACGCGGCCTCGCGCTGCTGCAGCAGTGCGACGGCCGCTTCATGCTGGCGGTTAACCAGCCAGAACGAGGCGGCCGCCACCAGCAAGACGGCGACGGCCGTGATGACGGCCGATGCGACCGCAAAGCGCTGGCTCAGGCTCCCTGCGCGTAGTCGTGTCCAGTAACGCATCAATCGGCCGTGGGAACCAGCACGCCGTCCGCACGGTAGCGGGCGATCAGCAGTTCCCGCGCGCTGAGGGCTTCATGGCGGCCAGGCGCGAACGGCGGCGCGTAGACCTTGACCAGTCCCCGGTGTTGGCGCAGTTTTTCCAGGGCGTCGCGCACCGCCTTGCGGTCGGTGCTGCCCGCCAGGTCGATCGCGCGCGCCAGGATGTGCATCAGGTCATAGGCATGCGCCACGCCGACCGGCCCATCGATGTCCTCGACCTTGCGGATTGGCGACACCGCCGCCAGGCTTGCCATGAAGCGCGCCAGCGCTCGTTTGTCCGCCTTGAAGAAAGAAAAAGTCTGGATGACGGAAAAATCGACCTGGTTCAGCGCGGGCCCTGCCTGCCTGACGAATTCGCCGCCCGTCACGCCCCAATGGCTGAGGACCGGTATCCGTTCGGCTTGCGGCAAGGCGGCCACTTCGCGCACCAGCACCGCCGCTTCATCGTCGTTGGCGACCAGGATGATCGCTTGGGCCCCGGCATTTCGCAGTGCCTGGTAGCGGGCCACCAGGGTCTGGTCGCGCCAGTTGTACCAGGCGCTCTGCACGATTTTGACGCCCTTGCTGGAGGCGACGAATTTTTCCGCAGCTGCCAGGTTGCTGCGCCCCCAGGAAGTATTCGTCAGCAGCAGCCCGACCCGCCCCAGGCCGCGCTTCCTTGCCGTTTCGAGCAGTTTGGGCATGGCCAGGCTGTCCCGCAGCGACAGGCGGTAGACGTAATTCGGGCGCATGCCGTTATCGACGATCATGTCGGCCGACGACCACGGGGCCATGAACAGGGTTTTCGTCGCTTTCAGGGTCGGCAGCTCTTCGATGATCACCGGACTGAACCGGCCGCCGAACACGGCGACCAGGCCGGGCATGCGCGCGAACTCTTCGATATTGCGGATGCCGCGCGCCGGGATCGAACGATGATCCTTGGTCACGAGTTCGACCGGCCTGCCGCCCAGCACGCCGCCCGCACGGTTGATCTCGCCGATGGCGCTGCGCAGGCCCAGTTCCACCGCCTGGGCCGAGGTGCTGTTATCGAGGCCGAATTCGGCGTCCAGCCCCACCCGTACCGGCACCGGCGCGGCCGCGCCCGCCGCGCCGCCGAGCGACAAGGCGACCAGGACGGCGGCGCAGTTGCCGATAAAGAGAAGGCGGGTACGAAACGTGTGCAAATTCGACATGACGGTCAGGAAAAGCTGAGGTCGAGCATTGTAATGCGTAAATAAAACGGGGGCGACCCGTTTGACGTCAGCGCGCCACATCCTTCATGAAGATTCCGAGCCGCCTGAGCGCTTCTTTCAGGTGCCCGGCGCTGGCCGCATACGACAGGCGCACGTAACGGTCCGCGCCGCAACGGCCGAAGTCCTTGCCCGGCGTGAGCGCGACGTGCGCTTCCTCCAGCACGCGCTCGCAGAACTCCCATGCGCTCAGGCCCGTCGCGCCGACATCGATGTAGACGTAGAAGGCGCCATCCGGCGGCACCGGAACCGGCAGGCCGATACCGGCCAGGCCCTTTAACACCAGTTCCCGGCGACGTCCGAATTCGACCCGCCGCTCTTCGCAGACCGCCAGCGAGGCCGGCGTGAAGCAGGCCAGCGCCGCCTGCTGCGACAGGTGCGAGGCGCAAATATAGTAGTTCTGGGCCAGGCGCTCCATGGTCGGCACCAGTTCTTCCGGCACGACGGCCCAGCCGAGGCGCCAGCCCGTCATGCCGAAATACTTCGAAAAACTGTTGATGACGATGGCGCCATCGTCGACAGCCAGCACCGTCTGCGGCGGCCTGCCCGCGGCATCGCGGTCGCCCAGGTTCAGGTAGATCTCGTCGACGATGCGCCAGGCGCCCTGCTCGCGCGCCCAGTCGCAGATGGCGCGCAGCTCGCCCGGCGGCACCGAGGTGCCGGTCGGATTCGAGGGCGTCGCGATCATCAGCCCTTGGGTGGCCGCCGTCCAGTTGGCGCGCACGCTATCGACACTTAACTGGAACCGGCTGGCGGCATCGGTGCCGACCAGCTTGACCTGGGCGCCGAAGCTGCTCAGGAACTGGCGGTTGCAGGGATAGGAAGGGTCGCCCACGATTACTTCGTCGCCGGCATCGACCAGCGCGGCGGTTACCAGTAGCAGCGCGGCGGACGCGCCGGCGGTGACGATGATCCGGTTCGGAGAAATCGCGATGCCATGCTCGCGCAGGTAGAAACCGGCGATCGCCTCGCGCAAGGCCGCCGTACCGAGCGCGCCGGTATACGGCAACGGGCCGCCGACGGCCGTGCGCGCCGCTTCCAGCACGGCGGGCGGCGGGCCGAAATCGGGCTCTCCCAGGTTGAGCTTGATGACCTTAATGCCTTGCGCTTCCAGCGCGGCGGCGCGCTTGCCGAATTCCATGGCGAAGAAGGGGGCGACCGACTGGGCGCGTTGTGAAATTTTCATGGTGCTCGTTCGATAGTGGCGGCTGGTTCTGACGATTCTATAGGTCCCGCGCCGGCAGCACAGCAAACGACGCCATTCTCAGCTCCTGCCCGGCACGATATCCACCCCGATCTGCTCGGCCAGCGCCAGCAGCTCGCCATACGCCACCGGATCACTGAGCAGGCTGCGCGTCGGCGCGCCGGGGCTCAAGACCCCGTCCGCGATCCGGTCGCCAAACAGGACCACCGCCAGCGCACTGTTGTCCTGGCGCGAAATCCAGCACAGGCCCTGCACTGCCGGGAACTGCGCGTGGATCGCCACGGCCCATTGCCGCGTGACCGGATACTGGTCCTTTTCGGTATCGATCAGGCTGTTGCGCGGGACGCCGAGCTTGCGCAAGGCCTTGCTGCCGAGGTCGGCCAGCAGCAGGTCGCGGCCTGCGCTGAACTGCGAATGCCCTTGCCCGGCGAGCTTGCCCTTGTCCCAGGACTTGAAGCCGGCGGCAAACGGCACGTCGTGGAACACGCTTTCCATTGCGGCGCAGGCGAACGTGGAACCGCCGTAGAGCGTGGGAATGGGCGTGCCGCCGGCATCGGCGATGGGACTGAAACGCGCGTTGCCCCTGAGGCCGGGATTGAACTGGACCGCGCCATAGTCGAGGTGATGGACGCGGTGGATGGTCAATCCCTTCGGCCAGCGGGTGGTCGTGATGTGCAGCGTGGGCGGTGGCAGGGCTGCGTCCGGCCTCTCGGCCGAAGCCTTAACCATGCAGCACGCCTTCGCATTCGTCGGCGGCGGCGGCGATCACGCGCTCGGGCGCGAGGGCGAACAGCTCGCGCGGCGTTTTTCCGCCGAGGTAGCTGTTGGTGGACATGAACCAGTAGGCCAGGCCCCAGCTGTCTTTCATGTCGCCGAAGGTCTTGATGAGCTGCGCGAGCGGCTTGCGCGGGCGGTAGCCGGCCTGGGGGTCGAGTCCGTAGCTGGGAAAATAGTCGATGCCGTTGTGGCGGATGGCGAAGATGGCGCCGTCGCGCTTCCATTTGTTGGGCTGGGCGCTGGGGTTGCTGGCGCTGAAATTCGCTGCCGAGGCGATCTCGGCCGCCGTCATCCAGTCGCCGCTGTCGATGACGGCGGTGCGGGCGCGCGCCAGCATGGCCGCTTCCTTGAGTTCGTTGGGCGTGGGCGGCACCTTCGGCACCAGTGCGTCGACGATCGCTTCGAGCGATTCGCGGTGGTGCTTGCCGACGATGGTTTTGACGAGGTCGGCGATGCTGGCAAAGGTTTGCGCCATCGCAGCCGCTTCGCGCGGCGTGGCGTGGGCGATGCTCACTGCCACCACCTGTTCGGCAGCCGATCCGTCCAGACCCCTGCTGACCTCTCCAGGCTTGCCGGCAAGGGTAGAAATACCGGGGACTCCGTATTCCATGACGCGCATGCTGCCTCCTGCTGAGATTAGATTGGGTTGGACGAATTCATAATAACCCATATAACCAGCTTGTGCCAGCGCGGGTACTGGCGTCAATCAAAGCTGGCTTGGAAGCCTGCACTAACAACAAACCTGGCAGCAGACTAGCCTGCAACGCAAGCTTCCTTCGCAAAATCACCCGAAACCCCCTAAAATAGGTTGTTCTACGGAACCAT
The DNA here is from genome assembly GCF_059134155.1 of Massilia sp. FBCC-B171. Taxonomy (NCBI): domain Bacteria; kingdom Pseudomonadati; phylum Pseudomonadota; class Betaproteobacteria; order Burkholderiales; family Oxalobacteraceae; genus Massilia; species Massilia sp. FBCC-B171. Next base: position 4,350,056 of record NZ_CP101443.1, read on the forward strand.
TTATCACTTTCGGAAGCCTGCATTGGAAACTTTACTTTTCGCCGCACCGGGCCTGCTCGGTCCTACCCTGGTTGCCGGCCTGCTGGGCCTGTTAGTCGGCAGTTTCCTCAACGTGGTGATCCACCGCATCCCGAAGATGATGCAGCGCGAGTCCGACAATTATGTGGCCCATGAAAGCGGCAAGGAATTGCCGCACACCGAGCGCTACAACCTGATGGTCCCGCGCTCGGCCTGTCCGCATTGCGGGCACCAGATCACGGCCATGGAAAACATCCCCGTCGTCAGCTGGCTCGCCCTGCGCGGCAAGTGCAGCCAGTGCAAGGCGCCGATCTCGGCGCGCTACCCGGCGATCGAACTGCTGACCGGCGCCCTGTCGGCCTTGCTCATCTGGAAATTCGGCAGCGGCGTGGCCGGCATGGCGACCCTGCTGTTCGCCTGGCTGCTGGTCGCGATGACCTTCATCGACGTTGACACCCAGCTGCTGCCGGACGACCTGACCTTCCCCCTGCTGTGGGCCGGCCTGCTCGTCAACCTGAACGGCACCTTCGTGCCGCTGCAGGACGCCGTCATCGGCGCAGCCGCCGGCTACCTGGTGCTGTGGGCCGTGTACTGGATCTTCAAGCTCGCAACCGGCAAGGAAGGCATGGGCTATGGCGACTTCAAGCTGCTGGCCGCCCTGGGCGCCTGGCTCGGCTGGGCCATGCTGCCAACGATCATCCTGCTGTCCTCGGTGGTGGGCGCCCTGGTGGGCATCAGCCTGATCGTGTTCGCCCGCCGCGGGCGCGACAAGCCGATTCCCTTCGGCCCTTACCTGGCCGCCGCCGGCATGATCGCCCTGCTCTACGGCGAGCAGATCGGCGGCATTTTCCAGGGCGTCTTCGGATAAGCACATGGAACCAGGCCAGACACCTGCATTTTCCGTCGGCCTGACCGGCGGCATCGGCTGCGGCAAGACGACGGTGGCCGACATGTTCGGCGCGCTCGGCGCTTCGCTGGTCGACACCGACGCCATCGCCCACGCCCTCACCGCGCCGCACGGGGCCGCCATGCCGGCCCTGGTTGCCGAATTCGGCGCGGATTTCGCGACGCCCGACGGCGCCCTCGACCGCGCGAAGATGCGCGAGCTGGTGTTTGCCGACCCCGGCGCCCGCGCGCGCCTGGAAGCGATCCTGCATCCGCGCATCCGGGAAGCGACCGCGGCGGCAGCGGCGATCGCCACCGGTCCCTACGTGATCTTCGTGGTGCCGCTCCTGATCGAGTCCGGCAGCTGGCGCGAGCGCGTCACGCGCGTGCTGGCGATCGACTGCCCGGAGGAGACGCAAGTCGCGCGCGTGATGGCACGCAATAACCTGTCGGAATCCCAGGTACGCGCCATCATGGCGGCCCAGGTGACACGCGCACAGCGCCTCGCCGCGGCAGACGATGTCGTGCTCAACGACGACGGTTTGGCCGCTTTACAGCCCCAGGTCGAGCGCCTGCACGCGTTTTATCTGGCCGAAAGCCAGCGCCTGGCCGCTTCAACGATGAACGGTTTGTAATTTTGCTCCGCATGGTTCAGAATCACGGAGTTGCTCGCCAGCCCACATTCAGGGGAATGTCACTTTGATCGTCTACGAATATCCTTTCAACGAGCGCATTCGTACTTTGTTGCGGCTGGAAGACCTGTACGAGAAATTCAAGTTTTTCGTACGGCAGGAACATCCCATGCAGCACCACGTCGCGCTCTCGACGATCTTCGACATGCTGGAAGTGGCCGGCCGCGCCGACCTGAAATCCGACCTGCTGCAGGAACTCGAACGCCAGAAGCAAAGCCTGCTGGCCTACCGCAGCAACCCGAACGTCGCGCCCGAAGCGCTGGACGCCATCCTTGCCGAACTCGACCAGGTCAGCAGCGCCCTCGCGGCCAGCCAGGGCAAGACCGGCCAGAACGTGCGCGACAATGAATGGCTGATGAGCATCCGCGGCCGCACCATCATCCCCGGCGGCGCCTGCGAATTCGACCTGCCCTCCTATTACGCCTGGCAGAAACGTCCGTTCGAGCAGCGCTACGCCGAGATCATGGGCTGGTTCGGCCCGTTGACGCCGCTGTGCGATGCGCTGGCCCTGGTGCTGCGCCTGCTGCGCGATTCGGGACGCCCGACCAGGATGGTCGCCACCTCCGGCAGCTACCAGCAAATGCTGCAAGGAAAGGTCTACCACATGCTGCGCCTGGGCCTGGACGAGACGCTCGGCGCGATTCCCGAGATCTCGGCCAACAAATATATGCTGTGGGTGCGTTTTACCACCCAGGGCGGCGACCTGAAGCCCAAGTCGCTGGAAGAAGACGTTCCCTTCGAGCTCACCCTCTGTAATTTTTAACGTTCCAAAGTACCGCCATGACCGTTGTAGCCTGCCCCACCTGCGCCAGGAAAGTCGAATGGACCCCGGAAAACAAATTCCGTCCCTTCTGCTCCGAGCGCTGCAAACAAATCGACCTGGGCGCCTGGGCCGAAGAGAAATACACCATTCCGGGTGCTGCGCCAAACGAGCTGCAGGACAATCCGCTGAACGACGAAGACAAGCACTGACCTGGCCCCCACTGATTTACCGTAGGGTGGGCACTCCGTGCCCACGCGGACATTCGCGCCGTGTCAGCCGGTGAACGCGGCCATCAAACCAGCACACCACATACGCTATCGCGGATCATCCAGACCCGTCTCCATTGTGCCGCGGGCGTGGCCGCGGCGTAGCAAACATGACGCGACGATCCGCGTGGGCACGGGGTGCCCACCCTACAACGGCGATCGGTCCACAGGTTTCGGACGGATTACGCGGTGACCGTAATCCCGCCCGGCACCAGCACCGGTTTGTTGCGGCGCCCGTAGCGGTCCATGAACAGGCCTTCCAGGCCGATCTCCGGCTGGCGGCCCGAGACGATGTCGGCCAGCACGCGGCCGGAACCGCAGGCCATGGTCCAGCCCAGGGTGCCGTGGCCGGTGTTCAGGAACAGGTTGCGGTAAGGCGTCGGACCGACGACCGGGGTGCCGTCCGGCGTCATCGGGCGCAGGCCGCACCAGAACTCGGCCTTGCTGACGTCGCCGCCGCGCGGGAACAGGTCGGTCACCGAATGCTCCAGCGTGTCGCGGCGCGCCTGGTGCAGGGTCAGGTCGTAGCCCGCCAGTTCGGCCGTGCCGCCGACGCGGATGCGGTCGCCCAGGCGCGTGATTGCCACCTTGTAGGTTTCGTCCATGATGGTCGATTCCGGGGCGCCGGCGGCGTCGGTGATCGGCACCGTGATCGAATAGCCCTTCACCGGATAGACCGGGATGTGGATGCCGATCTGTTTCAGCACGAAGGGCGAATAGCTGCCCAGCGCCAGCACGAAGGAATCGGCCTTCAGCTCGCCTTGCGAGGTCACCACGCCGGTGACCTTGTCGCCTTCGATGGAGAGGCGCTTGATCTCGACTCCGTGGCGGAACTTCACGCCCAGTTCTTTCGCCATCTCGGCCAGCTTCTGGGTGAACTTGAAGCAGTCGCCGGTCTCGTCGTTCGGCAGCAGCAGGCCGCCGAGGAACTTGCCGCGCACATTGGCCAGCGCCGGTTCATAGGCTTCGCAGCCGGCCGGATCGAGCACTTTATAGGGCACGCCATACTGCTCGAGCACGGCGATGTCGGTGGCGGCGCCATCGAGCTGCTTCTGGGTGCGGAACAGCTGCAGGGTGCCCTGGCTGCGCTCGTCATAACTAATACCGGTGTCGGCGCGCAGCTGGACCAGCACGTCGCGGCTGTACTCGGCCAGGCGCACCATGCGGCCCTTGTTGATGGCGTAGCTCTTGTGATTGCAGTTGGCCAGCATCGAGAGCATCCACCGCCACTGGTTCGGATCGAGTTTCGGGCGCACCACCAGCGGGCTGTGCTGCATCATCAGCCACTTGACGGCCTTGGCCGGCACGCCGGGGCCGGCCCACGGGGATGCATAGCCGGGCGAGATTTCGCCGGCGTTGCCATAACTCGTTTCCATGCCGGCGGCCGGCTGGCGGTCGACGACCGTGACGTCGTGCCCTGCCTGGGCCAGGTAATACGCCGTGGTGGTGCCGATGACACCACTACCCAAGACGATGATTTTCACAGGGATCCTTCAACAGATTGGTTGACTGCTTTCTTGCCCCGCATAGCGCAGCTGATCGAGCCAGGCGAGCAGGGGGATGGTTGCGGGCAGCAGCGGGGTAAGGCCGACTGTCCCTTGCCACGCAAAGGCCTGGCCTTCCAGGCTTTGCGGTTCGCCGCGCCAGTCGCGGCTGATATAAAAATGGAGCCGCACATGGGCGTGCTCGTAGACGTGTTCGACGCAGCACCACTGCTCGGCACTCTGGATCTGGACGCCCAGTTCCTCGACGAATTCGCGCTGCAGGGCGGCAAAGATCGCCTCGCCCGCTTCGACTTTACCGCCGGGGAATTCCCAGTAGCCCGCATAGGGCTTGCCGGCCGGGCGCTGGCCGAGCAGCACGTCGCCGTTCGCGCGCATCAAGATGCCGACCGCCACATCGATCGGCCGGGGAGTGACTTCCTGCATGGCGGGTCCGTCCGGAAAATCCGATATTGTACGCCAGGCTGATGCTTAAAGCATGGGCAGCGTCGCTGTGTGCGATACAAAAAGGAGAGTGGGAATAACTCAAATGCATAGACCGGTTGAACGCGTGGGCGGGAAACCCGCCCACCCTACATCCTGCTAACTATGTATCGTGGCTTCAAGCGGAGGGACGTAGGGTGGGCGGGTCTCCCGCCCACGCGGTGATAGGTCAAGCTGGATCAGCCGCGCCTGGAAGCTTGCCCGCGAAATCCTTGGCGAACTGCCACGCCACGCGCCCGGAACGCGAGCCGCGCCCCAAGGCCCATTGCAGCGCCTCGCCGCGCGCTGCCTCGATCTGCTCCGACGTGCAGCCAAAACTAGCCAGCCAGTGCGCCACGATTCCCAGGTAGTCGTCCTGCCGGAACGGATAAAACGACAGCCACAAGCCAAAGCGCTCGGACAGCGAAATCTTCTCTTCCACCGCTTCTCCCGGATGCAGCTCGCCGTCGTCGCCGTGTTTGTAGCCGGTGTTGTCCGCCATCTTCTCGGGCATCAGGTGGCGCCGGTTCGAGGTGGCGTAGATCAGCACATTGTCGGACTGGGTCGCGATGCTGCCGTCGAGCGCCACCTTCAGCGCCTTGTAGCCGGCCTCCCCCTCCTCGAACGAGAGGTCGTCGCAAAAGATCACGAAGCGTTCGGGACGGCTGGCGACCAGGTCGACGATGTCGGGCAGGTCGGCGAGATCGGCCTTGTCGACTTCGATCAGGCGCAGGCCCTGGCCGGCAAAACCGTTCAGGCAAGCCTTGATCAGCGAGGATTTGCCGGTGCCGCGCGCGCCCGTCAGCAGCACGTTGTTGGCCGGCCGGCGCGCCACGAACTGGCGCGTGTTCTGCTCCAGCTGCGCTTTTTGCGCCTCGACGTGCTGCAAGTCCTCGAAGCGGATGGTGGATGCATGCAGCACCGGCTGCAGGTAATTGCCGCCGCCGCTGGCACGGCGGCGCCAGCGGAAGGCGGTCGCCCGCTTCCAGTCCGGCTCGCGGCCGGACGCCGGCGGCAGGATCGCCTCGACCCGCGCCAGCAGGCTTTCGGCGCGGTGCAGGAACTGTTCGAGCGGCGTCATGCGAACTTTACGAGCGGTAGTCGGCGTTGATGCTGACGTAGTCGTGCGACAGGTCGCAGGTCCACACCGTAGCGCTCGCGTCGCCGCGGCCAAGGGTCACGCGCACCAGGATCTCGGCCTGCTTCATGACGCGCTGGCCATCGGCTTCCTGGTAAGCCGGATTGCGTCCGCCCGCTTTTGCCACCAGCACCTCGTCCAGGTAGAGGTCGAGTTTGGTGACGTCGAGGTCGTCGACGCCGGCATAGCCGACGGCGGCCAGGATGCGGCCCAGGTTCGGGTCGGAAGCGAAGAAGGCGGTTTTTACCAGCGGCGAGTGGGCGATCGCATAGGCGATCTTGCGGCACTCTTCCAGGGTTTTACCCTCTTCCACCGTGATGGTGATGAACTTGGTCGCGCCTTCGCCGTCGCGGATGATCTGCTGCGCCAGGTTGCGCGAGATGTCGGTAACTGCTTCCTTCAGGGCTTCGTAATCCGGACCGGACGCTTCGTTCACGGCCAGGCTGCCGGCGCCGGTGGCAATCAGCATGAAAGAGTCGTTGGTCGAGGTGTCGCCGTCGATCGTGATGCTGTTAAACGACCGGTCGGCCGCGTACTTCACCAGTTCGTCGAGCACCGGCTGCGCCACTTTTGCATCGAAGGCCAGGTAGCCCAGCATGGTCGCCATGTTCGGCTTGATCATGCCGGCGCCCTTGCTGATGCCGGTCATGGTGACGGTGTGGCCGCCGATGCTCACCGTGCGCGACGCCGCTTTCGGCTGGGTGTCGGTGGTCATGATCGCTTCGGCGGCGTTGAACCAGTTGTCCTCCGTGAGGTTGGCCACCGCGGCCGGCAGGCCGGCGACGATCTTCGCCACCGGCAGCGGCTCGAGGATCACGCCGGTCGAAAACGGCAGCACCTGCTGCGCGTCGCAGCCGAGCAGCTTGGCCACTTCGGCGCAGGTGGCCTGCGCATTGGCCAGGCCCGGCTCGCCCGTGCCGGCATTGGCGTTGCCGGTGTTGACCACCAGCGCGCGGATCGGCTTGCCACCGCTCTGGACCGCTGCCAGGTTGGCCTTGCTGACCTGCACCGGCGCGGCGCAGAAGCGGTTCAGGGTGAACACGCCGGCGACGGTCGCGCCTTCGGCGAGGCGCATGACCAGCACGTCCTTGCGGTTGGGCTTCTTGATGCCGGCTTGGGCAAAGCCGATCTCGATACCGGCGACTGGTTTCAGGTCGGCGGCGACAGGCAGGGGGGAATTCACGGCCATGGTGGTCTCAGTGGAAAGATTTCGAATCCGATATTGTACTGCGCCCCGCCCCGTGGGTGCGCGCCAAGAAAACCTGGGGTCAGGTCTGACATTCGGACACGACCTCTGCCTTGCTTGGTTTTGTATGGTTGAGGCCGTGTCCAGATGTCAGACCTGACCCCGGCATCCGACGTGAGTGCGCTCCCCAAGAACACCTGAACAGCTTAAAAAAAAGGCGCCCCGCAGGGCGCCTCTTCGACTCATGACAACCGGCTTACGCCAGCTTGCCGTGACAAGCCTTGAACTTCTTGCCGCTGCCGCAAGGGCATGGATCGTTGCGGCCGACCTTCACACCCATGTAGGTGCTGTGGTCTTCGCCCGTGACCGGCGTGGTGCCCGGATTGGCGACCGGCGCCAGCAACTCTTCGGGCGCAGCCGACGGATTGAAGTCGGCGTGCTGGTAGTTGATGTTTTCCAGGTGCGCCTGCTGCGCCGCCATGGCCGCTTCCGCCGCCTCGACTTCTTCGCGCGACTGGATACGGACCGTCATCACGGTGCGAATGACTTCGTTCTTGATCTGGTCGAGCATGCTGCCGAACAGCTCGAAGGCTTCGCGCTTGTATTCCTGCTTCGGGTTCTTCTGCGCATAGCCGCGCAGGTGGATACCCTGGCGCAGGTGGTCGAGCGCCGCCAGGTGTTCGCGCCAGTGGGTGTCGACGCTCTGCAGCATGACGTTGCGCTCGAAGCCGCCGAAGGAATCCTTGCCGACGACGTCGATCTTGGCGTTGTACGAAGCGTCGGCCGCGGCCAGCACCTTTTCCAGGATGTCGTCGTCGTTCAGGTTCGGCTCGTCGACCAGCATCTGCTCGAGCGGCAGGTCCAGCGCCCATTCGGAGGCCAGGGTCGACTGCAGCGACTTGATGTCCCACTGCTCTTCGACCGATTCGGCCGGCACGTGCGCGCGCACGACGTCGGTATAGGTGCCGGCGCGCAGCGATGCGATCAGTTCCGAAATGTCGGCCGCTTCCAGCAACTCGTTACGCTGGGTGTAGATCACCTTGCGCTGGTCGTTGGCGACGTCGTCGTATTCAAGCAATTGCTTCCTGACGTCGAAGTTGCGCGCTTCGACCTTGCGCTGGGCGGTTTCGATCGAACGGGTGACGATGCCCGCCTCGATCGGCTCGCCTTCCGGCATTTTCAGGCGTTCCATGATGGCGCGCACGCGGTCGCCCGCGAAGATGCGCAGCAGCGTGTCGTCCAGGCACAGGTAGAAGCGGGACGAGCCCGGGTCGCCCTGGCGGCCCGAACGGCCGCGCAGCTGGTTGTCGACGCGGCGCGATTCGTGGCGCTCGGTGCCGACGATGTGCAGGCCGCCAGCGTTCACGACGTGGTCGTGCAGAGATTGCCATTCGTCGCGCAGCTGCTGCGACTGAGACGCTTTGTCCGCTTCCGACAGCGTGTCGTTCGCTTCGATGATCTGGATCTGCTTCTCGACGTTGCCACCCAGGACGATGTCGGTACCGCGGCCGGCCATGTTGGTCGCGATGGTGATCATCTTCGGGCGTCCCGCCTGGGCGATGATTTCCGCTTCACGGGCGTGCTGCTTGGCGTTCAGGACGTTGTGCGGCAGGCCGGCCTTGGTAAGGATGCCGGACAGCAGTTCCGAGTTCTCGATCGAGGTGGTGCCGACGAGCACAGGCTGGCCGCGCTCGTAGCAATCCTGGATGTCGATCAGCATCGCGTTGTACTTTTCCTGCGCCGACTTGTACACCTGGTCCTGGCGGTCCTTGCGCTGCGAAGGACGGTTCGGCGGAATGACGACGGTCTCGAGGCCGTAGATTTCCTGGAATTCGTAGGCTTCGGTATCCGCCGTACCGGTCATGCCGGACAGCTTGGCGTACATGCGGAAGTAGTTCTGGAAGGTGATCGAGGCCAGGGTCTGGTTCTCGTTCTGGATGCGCACGCCTTCCTTGGCTTCGACAGCCTGGTGCAGGCCGTCGGACCAGCGGCGGCCCGTCATCAGGCGGCCGGTGAATTCGTCGACGATCACGACTTCGTTGTTCTGCACCACGTAGTGCTGGTCCTTGTGGTACAGGACATGGGCGCGCAGCGCCGCATACAGGTGGTGGATCAGCGTGATGTTGGCCGCGTCGTACAGCGAGGCGCCTTCCGGCAGCAAGCCCATTTTCGTGAGGATGGCTTCGGCGTTCTCGTGGCCCGCCTCGGTCAGCAGCACGGTGTGCGCTTTCTCGTCCTTGATGTAGTCGCCCGGGACTTCGATGACGCCCTTGCCGTCCGAGGTCTCTTCGCCGACCTGCAGGATGAGCTGCGGCGGCACTTCGTTGATGCTGTGGTACAGGTCGGTATGGTTTTCGGCCTGGCCAGAAATAATTAACGGCGTCCGCGCTTCATCGATCAGGATCGAGTCGACCTCGTCGACCACGGCGAAGTTCAGGCCGCGCTGCACGCGTTCGCGCGCTTCGTAGACCATGTTGTCGCGCAGGTAGTCGAAACCGAATTCGTTGTTCGTACCGTAGGTGATGTCGGAACCGTAGGCGCCCTGCTTGGTGCCATGGTCCATCTGCGACAGGTTCACGCCCGTGGTCAAGCCGAGCCAGCCGTACAGGCGGCCCATCGAGTCGGCGTCGCGCTGTGCCAGGTAATCGTTGACGGTAATGACGTGCACGCCCTTGCCGGACAGCGCATTCAGGTAGACCGGCAGGGTTGCCATCAGGGTCTTGCCTTCGCCCGTGCCCATCTCTGCGATCTTGCCTTCGTGCAGGACCATGCCGCCGATCATCTGGACATCGAAGTGGCGCATCTTGAGGACGCGCTTGGCCGCTTCGCGGCAGACGGCGAAGGCTTCCGGCAGGATGGCGTCGAGCGTTTCGCCCTTGGCGACGCGGTCCTTGAATTCGGGGGTCTTGGCCTGGAGGTCGGCGTCGGACAGCGCTTCCATCTGCGGCTCGAGCGCGTTGATCTGACGCACGGTTTTTTGATATTGCTTGAGCAGCCGCTGGTTGCGGCTACCGAAAATCTGGGTCAGTAATGACATGCTAAGTTTCTTAAAAAGACGCCGCAAAAAGAGCCAGGGGTGATATCAAACGAGATACCTACTCAAGACCGACGGTGGCATAAAGCGAGTGATTTTATCATGCGATGCGGCCACACTTGGGGATGATAGGCATGATAACAAGTGTCATGCGCGAAAGAATGTTGTCAAATTGCCTTGCCCGGCAGCGAATGGCGCGTCCTTGGGGTGCTTATGGTATGTTGCGGCCTTGTAGTCCATACTTTTTCCCTCCCCCGATGCATATCTACGGCACCCGCAACCGCAACACCTCGTTTGGCGTCACGGACTTCCTGCGCGCAAACGACCGCATGGCCAGCCTGCTGCCGACCGCCATGCGCATGGCCGACCTGCAGCGCGACGTCGGGGTTGCCCTGCCGGCCATTGGGGACAATTGCGACGTGCTCTCCTTTCAGGATGGCTTGCTGATCCTTGCCGTGCCGAGCTCGGCTGTGGCTGCGCGCCTGAAGCAGAACTTGCCGAAGTTGCAAAGTGTTCTATCGGCGCGCGGCTGGCAGGTGACGATGCTGCGCCTGAAAGTGCAAGTCACGCGCGCCATGCCGCCGCAGGTGCAAACGCGCGTGCTGGAACTGCCGCCGACGGCGGTCGACGCATTCGAGGAGCTGGGGGATAGTTTGGCGGATACGCCGCAGAATGCGGCGCTGGTGGCGGCGGTCAAACGATTGGCGGCGAAGCGCCGCGGCGGTTAACACCGCGACGCCGAGCGGAGGGACGTAGGGTGGGCGGGTTCCCCGCCCAACCTACGGGTATGCCAGACGCGTCGCAGGTTTAGAAAAACCCGAAATTACGTCTGCGCCCATTCCTGGCGCATCTGCTTCAGATACGACGCCGGCGCCCCTTCCGCCCCATCGAAGGACACGATCTCGTACGCATCCGGCTGCGCCAGCAAGGCGCGCAGCAGGTCGTTGTTCAGCGCATGCCCCGATTTGTGCGCCTCGTAGGCCGCCAGCAAGGGATGCCCGATCAGGTACAAGTCGCCGATCGCGTCTAAAATCTTGTGGCGCACGAATTCATCGTCGTAGCGCAGGCCGTCCGCGTTCAGGATGCGGTATTCGTCCATCACGATCGCGTTTTCCAGCGAACCGCCACGGGCCAGGCCCATGCCGCGCAGGCTTTCCACGTCCTGCATGAAGCCGAAGGTGCGTGCGCGCGCCACGTCGTGCACATAGGACACGTGGGCGAAATCGACCGTGGCGTTCTGCATCGTGCCGTCCACCGCCGGGTGGTTGAATTCAATGAAGAAATCGAGCTTGAAGCCGTCGTGGGGTTTCAAACGCGCCCACTTTTCGTTGTTGCCACTGCCATGGCGCACTTCGATTTCTTTTAATACGCGAATAAATTTCTTCGGCGCTGACTGGTCCTGCACGCCGGCTTGCTGCAGCAGGAACACGAAGGACGAAGCCGAGCCGTCCATGATCGGGATTTCCTCGGCCGTGACTTCGATGTACAGGTTGTCGATTCCGAGGCCGGCGCAGGCCGACATCACGTGTTCGACGGTCGAGACGCGCGCCCCGCCCTTGATCAGCACCGAGGCCATGCGCGTGTCGCCCACGACTTCGGCGCTCGACGGGAATTCGACGACCGGGTCGAGGTCGACGCGGCGGAACACGATGCCGGTATCGACCGCGGCCGGGCGCAGCGTCAGTTCGACCTTGCGGCCCGAGTGCAGACCGACGCCGACCGTGCGCACCAGTTCTTTGATGGTTCGTTGTTTGAGCATGGAACGATTATATCGCCGCTTGAAAATCGGTGCCGGGCTCGGCCCTTGCAGGACAGCAACTCAGCCTTGGCTCAGGGATGTTCCGATTCGACGTGCACCTTCTCGTGCCGAATCAAATAAATGCCGCTGCCGATGATGATCGCCGCACCCACCAGCGTGTACTGGTCGGGCAGCGCCTGCCACAGCAGCCAGTCGATCGCCACGCCCCAGGCCAGCGCCGAATATTCGAAGGGCGCGACCACCGAAGCTTCGCCGTGGCTGAAGGCCTCGGTGATCGCCAGCTGGCCGAAAAAGCCGGAGATGGCCAGGCCGACCAGCAGCCACACATGGGCCGGGTCGAGCGCGACCCAGTTCGGCGCGGCCAGGGTGGTGGCGCCGATCGACATCAGGAGCATCAGCCAGAACATCATCTGGCGCGTACTGTCGGTGCGGGCCTGGACCCGCGCGGCGATCGCCGAGATGGCGTAGCAGACCGCCGAACCGAGAATCGCCAGCCCGCCCAGGGTCAGCATCCCCTCGCCTTCCGGGCGCAGCACGACCAGCACGCCGCCCAGGCCGACGAAGATCGCGATCCAGCGCGCCAGGTTGACGGTCTCTTTCAGGAAGAATACCGACATCGCCGTGATCAGGGCCGGCGCGATGAAGAAGATCGAATAGGCTTCGGCCAGGCTCAGCTTTTTCAGCCCGAAGGCGAACAGCGACAGCATGGCAATGCCGAGCCCACCGCGCAGCAGGTGCAGCGGCCAGCGCACGCGCAGCATGGTGCCGAAGCCGCCGCGCCAGGCGACATAGGCGCACACCAGCGGCAGGGAGGAGAGCGAACGCAGGGCCGCTACCTGCATCGACGGATAATGCGCGGCGAGCAGCTTCATGGCCGTGTCCATCAGCGAGAACATGAAGACGGCGATCAGCATCGCGTAGATGCTGCGCAGGTTGCCGGTGACACCACTCACAGGCGCTTTTCCATGCAGATGTCGTCCGCACCGATGGCGCCGTCGTAGGGCGCGCAGCGGGTGAAGCCGAAGCGCTCGTACAAGGCGATCGCTTCAAGCTGGCGCGTTCCGGTGGTGAGTTTCAGTTCGTGCACCCCGGCCGCCAGCGCGTGCAGCGCCAGCTGGTCGAGCAGCGCGCCGCCTATGCCCTGCCCGCGCGCGAGCGCATCGACGACCATGCATTTGACTTCGCCATAGCCCTCACGCCGCTTCAGCGCGATGCAACCCACGGCCCGGCCGGCGTCATCGCGTGCGACGAGAAAGCGCGCGTCCGGCTGCTGGAAAGCGGCGAGCGGCAGCGGCGCATGGGCGGATGCGGGATACAGGGCGGTGTGCAGCGCACGCAGCTGCGCGAGCAAGGCAGCCACCTCAGGTTGGTCGGGGGATTCGGGTTCGATATGCATGGGCGTACAGAAGAAAAACGGCGCCGCAGCGCCGTTGGGGTAAAACAAAGCCGGAAGATCAGCCCAGTTGCGACAGCATCGTTTCGGCATTCGACACGTCGAAGCTGCCGCCCTGCTCCACGTTCAGCTGGGTGACGACGCCGTCCTCGACCAGCATCGAGTAGCGCTGCGAGCGCGTGCCCATGCCGTGCTTCGAGAAGTCGGCGTCCAGGCCGAGGGCCTTGGAGAACGCGGCGTTACCGTCGGCCATCATGCGCACGATGCCGGTCGATTTCTGTTCGCGGCCCCAGGCGCCCATGACGAAGGCGTCGTTCACCGAGATGCACCAGATTTCGTCGACGCCCTTGGCCTTCAGTGCATCGGCGTTCTGGACATAGCCCGGCACGTGCTTGGCCGAGCAGGTCGGCGTGAAGGCGCCTGGCAGGCCGAAGATCGCGATCTTCTTGCCCTTGGCCAGTTCGGTGACCTGGAAGGTATTCGGACCGAGCGCGCAGCCTTCGGTTTCGGTTTCGATGAATTCGGCCAGGGTGCCTTCCGGCAGGCGGTCGCCAATCTTGATGGTCATGATGTCTTCCTCAGATGTTGTTTTGGAATCCCGCCAGTATGCCTGATGCGCCGCCGGCTTGCACGGGGTGGACCAGATCAGCATGCCGCTGACCCGTAGGGTATATCGCACACGTTCTGTAGACATAAAAAAACCGGGACCGGAGCAATGCTCCGATCCCGGCTTTTTACTCAAGCCTTTAAGCTTAGTCGGCTTGCTTGCGCAGGAAGGCCGGAATGTCGTAGGTCTCGACGCCATTGCGCTGCATTGCCTGCACCTGCTCCGATGCCTGCTCGCGGCGCCACACGGCTGGCTGCTTCATGCCGGCGTCGCCGCCGACGCTGGCCTGGCCCATGGTGACGCCGGCGGTGACGGCGGCGGTACCGGCCATCATCGGCGCGTTGTAGGTACCGGTGCGCAGCACCTGCTGTGGCTGCACCAGCTGCATCTTCTTGGCTTTGCCCAGGCCCGTCGCCACGACCGTCACGCGGATCTCGTCGCCCATTGCGTCGTCGTAGGCGATGCCTTGCGCGATCGATGCGTCGGGAGCGGCGAAGGCGCGCACGGCGGCCATGACTTCCTTGATTTCCTTACCCTTCAGGCCACGGCTTGCGGTGACGTTCACCAGCACGCCCTTGGCGCCCGACAGGTCGATACCGTCGAGCAGCGGCGAAGCGACTGCCTGTTCGGCGGCCAGGCGCGCACGGTCCACGCCCGACGCGGTCGCGGTGCCCATCATGGCCTTGCCCTGCTCGCTCATGATGGTCTTCACGTCGTTGAAGTCGACGTTGATGTGACCCGGCACGTTGATGATCTCGGCGATACCGGCAACCGCGTTGTTCAGGACGTCGTCGGCATGCTTCATCCAGTCGAGCATCGATTCATCTTCGTAGATGTCTTCCAGCTTTTCGTTGAGGATGATGATCAGCGAGTCGACGTGCTTGGACAGTTCTTCCAGGCCCGCTTCGGCGATGTCCATGCACTTCTGGCCTTCGTACGAGAACGGCTTCGAGACCACGGCCACCGTCAGGGCGCCCATCGTCTTGGCCACTTCGGCCACGATCGGTGCGGCGCCGGTGCCGGTGCCGCCGCCCATGCCGGCCGCGATGAAGACCATGTGCGCGCCGCGCAGGGAATCTTCGATACGCGAACGGGTCTGCTCGGCCAGTTGGCGGCCGACTTCAGGACGCATGCCTGCACCCAGGCCCGACTCGCCGATCTGGATGATGTTGTGCGCACCCGAAACCGCGAGCGCCTGGGCATCGGTGTTGGCGGCGATGAACTCCACGCCGGACACACCTTTGTTGATCATGTGCTGCACCGCGTTGCCGCCTGCACCGCCCACGCCGACGACCTTGATCACCGTTCCCAGTGCTGCGTTATCGACCATATCGAACTCCATGATGTGACTCCTAATTTTCAAAGTGCTATATCCATGCACCAAACCTCACAAGGTTATCAGGCCTAGCGCATGGATACTGCTTAGTATTATAAAAAATATGTGTTTTGTATCGAATCGAAGACGCTAATTTGAGTCTGCTGCTTGCTGCTTAGAAATTCCCCAAGAACCATTCCTTCATACGCTGCCACACCGCCTTTACCGAGCCATCCTGCCTAGTCACGATGTGGCCCCGCAAATACTGTTTTTTCGCTTCCAATAACAGGCCGAGCACCGTCGCGTAGCGTGGGCTGCGCACGACGTCGGCCAGCTGGCCGCGATAATCCGGCGTGCCGAGGCGCGTCGGTTTCAGGAACATGTCTTCCGCCATCTCGATCATCCCCGGCATCATCGAGGTGCCGCCGGTGAGCACGATGCCCGACGAGAGCACGCCCTCGTAGCCGGACTCGCGCACCACCTGGTGCACCATCGCGAACAGCTCTTCGACGCGCGGCTCGATGACGGCGGCCAGCGCCTGGCGCGAGAGCGAACGCGGACCGCGGTCGCCCAGGCCCGGCACCTCCAGGGTCTCGCCCGGATCGGCCAGCACCTGCTTGGCCACGCCGTAGCGCAGCTTGATTTCTTCGGCTTCGCCAGTCGGCGTGCGCAGCGCCATCGCGATGTCGCTGGTGATCTGGTCGCCGGCGATCGGGATCACGGCCGTGTGGCGGATCGCACCGTCGCTGAACACGGCGATGTCGGTCGTGCCGCCGCCGATGTCGATCAGGACCACGCCGAGTTCCTTCTCGTCGTTCGTCAGCACCGCGTCGGCCGAAGCCATCGGCTGCAGGATCAGGTCCGACACTTCCAGGCCGCAGCGGCGCACGCACTTGACGATGTTCTGCACCGCCGACACCGCACCGGTGACGATGTGCACGCGCACTTCCAGGCGGATGCCGCTCATGCCGATCGGCTCGCGCACGTCTTCCTGGTTGTCGACGATGAACTCCTGCGGCACCGTGTGCAGCAACTGCTGGTCGGTCGGGATGTTGACCGCCTTGGCCGTCTCGATCACACGCGCCACGTCGGTCTGCGTGACTTCCTTGTCCTTGATCGCCACCATGCCGCTCGAATTGAAGGAGCGGATATGGCTGCCGGCGATGCCCGCATAGACATTCCGAATCTTGCAGTCGGCCATCAGCTCGGCCTCCTCGAGCGCGCGCTGGATCGATTCGACGGTGGCCTCGATGTTGACCACAACGCCTTTCTTCAATCCCTTCGACTCGTGCTGACCGAGGCCGATGACCTCGTGGCGTCCGTCGGACATCACCTCGGCCACGACCGCCACCACCTTCGAGGTGCCGATGTCGAGACCGACGATCAGGTTTTTCGCGTCTTTTGTCATTGCTCGCCTGCTTAGATGTTCTTTGTTGTCTTGTTAGTGGGAGGTTTCTTTTTCTTCGCCGCGGCCTTCACAGGCTTGGTGGCATCCGCCGGCACACTCAAGGCCGCGGAGGACAGCGCCAGCCCGTTCGGGTAGCGCATGTCGATCGTATCGATGCGGCCTTCCTGCAGCCGGGCGACCAGCTGCGGGTAGACCCCGACCAGGCGCTGCACGCGTGCCTTGACGGAATGCTTGTCGTGCTCGCGGCCGAGCTCCACGCTCATGCCGTTGTCCAGCTTGACGGTCCAGGCGTAGCGCGAGGACAGCGCCAGTTCCTGCGGCACCAGTTTTACAGGCGCGAACCAGGAGCGCAGTTCGGAAAAGCGCGCCAGCACGTCCTTCTCGCTGCCGACAGGCCCGACAAAGGCAGGCAGCTCGTGGTCGTCGTCGGCCTCGGCGAGGTTGGCGGTGAAGACATCGCCCTTCACCGACAGCAGGCGTCCCTCGCCCCAGGTCCCGAGCGCTTCGTGCTCTTCCACTTCCACGATCAGGCCATTCGGCCATTCGCGGCGCACCGTTGCGCGGCGCACCCAGGGCACGGCTTCGAAAGTCGTGCGCACCTGCTCCAGGTCCGTGGTGAAGAAATTCCCGCGGATCTTGCCAAGCACGCTGTTCCGGACCGTCAGTTCGTTCACATGCTTCAGGTCGAGGCGGTAGATGCTCTCGACCCGCACTTCGCGCAGGGTGAACATCGGCCGCTGCGACAACCACCACACCCCCGTCGCGATACCGGCAAGCAGCGTCGCCGCCAGCATCGTGCTGGCCGTGGCGTTGAGGGCGCGTGCGTCATGCCACATCGTTCAGCCTTGTGCCTTTACCATCTTGCAGCGCGCCGAGCGCAGGATCTCGATGCACAGGTCTTCATAGCTGATCCCTTCGGCGCGCGCGGCCATCGGCACCAGCGAGTGGCTGGTCATGCCCGGCGACGTATTCACCTCCAACAGGAAGGGGCGCATGTCGCTCTCGCGCACCAGCACGTCGACCCGGCCCCAGCCTTCGCAGCCGAGCGCGCGGTAGGCGTCGACCGCGTGCTTCTGGATCTCGGCGGTCAATGCGGCGTCCAGCTTGGCCGGGCAGTGGTACTGGGTGTCGTCCGTAAAATACTTGTTCTGGTAGTCGTAATTGCCTTCCGGCGCCACGATCTCGACGATCGGCAGTGCGCGTGCATGCTTGCCGGAGCCGAGCACCGCAACCGTGAACTCGCGGCCGGTGACGAATTCCTCGGCCAGCACGGTCTCGTCAAAACCCAGGGCCAGCGCGACGGCGGCCTCGAACTGCTCGGCCGCTTCCACTTTCGTGATGCCGATGGTCGAGCCTTCGAGTGGCGGCTTGACGATCAGCGGCAGGCCGAGGTCCTGCACGATCGCGTCGAGGTCGTCGTCCGGGGTGACGGTGGCGTAGCGCGGGGTCGGGATGTTTTTCGACAGCCAGATGATCTTGGTCGTGATCTTGTCCATGCCGACCGACGAGGCCATGACGCCGCTGCCGGTGTAGGGAATGCCGAGCTGCTCGAGGGCGCCCTGCAGGCTGCCGTCTTCGCCGTAGCGGCCGTGCAGCGCGATGAAGACGCAGTCAAATTTTTCAGCGGCCAGTTCGGCCAGCGTCCGCTCGGCCGGGTCGAAAGCATGCGCGTCGATGCCGCGGCTTTTGAGGGCATGCAGCACGCCGGTGCCGGACATGATGGAAACGTCGCGCTCGGCCGAACGGCCGCCGAACAGCACGCCGACCTTGCCAAAATTGGTGATGGTGTCGCTCACGATGCACCCTTTTCAGAATTCAGTTGCTCAGTTAATTGACCGGGAACGCCGCTGATCGAGCCCGCGCCCATGGTCAGCACGACGTCGCCGTCCCGTACCGCCTGGAGAATCGCGGCGGGCATCTCGGCGATCGTTTCCACGAAAATCGGTTCGATCTTGCCGCCGGCGCGCAGCGAGCGCGCGAGGGCCCGGCCGTCGGCCGCGACGATCGGCGCTTCCCCTGCGGGATACACTTCCGACAGCAGCAGCACGTCCGGTGCGGAGAGGACCTTGACGAAGTCTTCGAACAGGTCGCGCGTGCGGCTGTAGCGGTGCGGCTGGAAGGCCAGCACCAGGCGCCGGCCCGGGTAGGCCGCGCGCGCCGCGGCGACCGTGACTTCGGTCTCGACCGGGTGGTGGCCGAAGTCGTCGACCAGGGTAAAGCTGCCGCCGCCTTCGAGCTTGACGTCGCCGTAACGCGTGAAGCGGCGGCCGACGCCGCGGAATTCGAGCAGGCCCTGCGCGGTGGCGGCGTCGTCGATGCCGATCTCGCGTGCGATCGCAATGGCCGAGCAGGCGTTCAGGACGTTGTGCATGCCCGGCTGGTTCAGCACGAATTTGGTGTCCGCATAGCCGTCCTGGCGCACCGTGAAATGCATGTGCACGCCCTCGGCGTAGGCGTCCAGGGCGCGCACTTGCGCGTCTTCCGAGAAGCCGTAAGTGGTGACCGGTTTGGTCACCTGCGGCAGGATCGAGCGCACGTGGCGGTCGTCGATGCACAGCATCACGCGGCCGTAGAACGGCAGGCGGTGGGTGAAGTGCACGAACGCGGCCTTCAGTTTTTCGAAGTCGTGCTCGTAGGTTTCCATGTGGTCGGCGTCGATGTTGGTGATCACTTCGATCATCGGCGACAGGTTGAGGAAGGAAGCATCCGACTCGTCGGCTTCGGCCACGATGTAGTCGCCGGTGCCGAGCTTCGCGTTCGCGCCGGCGCTGGTGAGCTTGCCGCCGATGACGAAGGTCGGATCCAGGCCACCCTGGGCCAGCACCGAGGCCACCAGGCTGGTGGTCGTGGTCTTGCCGTGGGTGCCGGCAATGGCGATGCCGCGCTTCAGGCGCATCAGTTCGCCCAGCATGATCGCGCGCGGCACCACCGGAATCTGCGCGCTGCGCGCGGCAATGACTTCAGGGTTCGCTTCGTTGACGGCGGTCGAGGTCACGACGGCGTCGGCGCCGAGGATGTGGTCGGCCGCGTGGCCGAGGTAGACGCGCGCGCCCAGGTCCTTCAGGCGGGCGCTGGCCACATTGCTGCCCAGGTCCGAGCCCGACACCTTATAGCCGAGGTTGAGCAGGACTTCGGCAATGCCGCTCATGCCGCTGCCACCGATGCCGACGAAGTGAATGTGTTTGATCTTGTGTTTCATTGTTTTTATTTGTTCTGAGCCAGTTGTTCGAGCACGTCTGCAATTTCGTTATTCGCGTTGCGCTTGCCGACGCCATGCGCCGCCTGCGCCATTGCCAGGCAAGCCACGCGGCTCGTCCCCTGCAGCAGTTCGGCGACCCGCTGCGCCGACAAATCGCCCTGCGCCAGGTGGACCGCCGCGCCTTGCTGCGCCATCCAGAGCGCGTTGTCGCGCTGGTGGCTGGTGGTACTCGCCACGAAAGGCACCAGCACGCTGGCCACGCCCGCCGCCGTCAGTTCGGAGACGGTGATCGCGCCGGCGCGGCAGATGACCAGGTCCGCTGCCGCATATGCCGCGGCCATGTCGTCGATGAAGTCGACCACGTTCGCCTCCACGCCCGCCTGCTTGTAGGCCATGCGCAGCGCTTCGATGTTCTTCTTGCCCGACTGGTGGGTCACGACCGGGCGCACATTGGCGTCGATCAGGGCCAGGGCCGCCGGTACGCTGTCGTTCAGCACTTTCGCGCCCAGGCTGCCGCCGACGACCAGCACGCGCAGCGGGCCCGTGCGGCCAGCGAAGCGTTCGGCTGGGACCGGCAAATCGAGGATCGCCTGGCGCACCGGATTGCCCGTGACGACCGCCTTGCCTGCTGCATTGCCGAAGTCGGCCGGGAAGCCGAACAGCACGCGGCTTGCCAGCGGGGCCAGGGTCTTGTTCGACAAGAGCAGCGCCGCGTCGGCATTCACCAGGGCCAGCGGAATGCCGCGCGTGCGCGCCATCAAGCCGCCCGGGACAGTGACATAGCCGCCCATGCCGAGCACGACGTCGGGTTTGCGCTGTCCGAGGAAACGCAGGCAGGCGCCGAAGGAGGCGGCCATCTTGAAGGCGCCGGAAATCGTGTGCTTGAGACCCTTGCCGCGCAGGCCGGCGAAATCGATGGTGTCCATCTCGATGCCGTGCTTGGGCACGAACTCGCGTTCCATGCCGTGCGCGGTGCCGAGCCAGGTGACGGTCCAGCCGCGCGCGCGCATGGTCTGCGCAATCGCCACGCCCGGGAAGATGTGGCCGCCGGTACCGGCTGCCATGATCATCAGCTTTTTCATAGCCGCCCTCCCCGCATCAGGACGCGGTTCTCGTAATCGATGCGCAACAGGATCGCAAGACCCACGCAGTTGATCACGACGCCCGAGCCGCCATAGCTCATCAGGGGCAAGGTCAGCCCCTTGGTTGGCAGCAGGCCCAGGTTCACGCCCATGTTGATGAATGTCTGCACGCCGATCCAGATGCCGATTCCTTTCGCGGTCAGGCCGGCGAAGAACTGGTCGAGCGCGATCGCCTGGCGGCCGATGTCGAAGGCGCGCTTTACTAACCAGTAGAACAGCGCGAGCGTGACCAGCACGCCGACCAGGCCCAGCTCTTCGCCGATCACGGCCATGATGAAGTCGGTATGCGCTTCCGGCAGGTAATGCAGCTTCTCGACGCTGTTACCCAGGCCCACGCCGGCGATCTCGCCGCGGCCGAAGGCGATCAGCGAGTGCGTCAGCTGATAGGCCTTGTCCAGCGCATTGTCTTCCTGCCAGGGGTCGAGGTAGGCGAACATGCGCGCGCGGCGGAATGGCGAGAGCGCGATGATCGAGGTGAAGATCACGACCAGGATGGCGCCGATGCCGCCGAACCAGATCATGTTGAAGCCGCCCAGGAACAGGATGCCCATCGCGATGCAGACGATGACACCAAAAGCGCCGAGGTCGGGCTCGAGCAGCAGCAACAGGCCGACCACGCCGATCGCAAAGGCCATCGGCATGAAGCCCTTGGTCAGCTTGTGCATGTACTGCTGCTTGCGCACCGTGAAGTCGGCGGCGTACAGCACCGCGACGATCTTCATCATCTCGGACGGCTGCAGGTTGAACACCTTTAAGGATAACCAGCGCCGCGCGCCGTTCACGACCACGCCGACACCGGGAATCAGCACCAGCATCAAGAGCACCAGGGTCGCCACGAACATCATCGGGGCGAGCTTTTGCAGCACGGCGATGGGGATGCGGAAGGTGACCCAGGCCGCCGTGATCGCAGCGACGATGAAGGCCATCTGGCGGTACAGGAAGTATTCGTGGCGACCCAGCAGGTGCGCGAACTTGGGCGAATCGGGCAGCGCGATCGAAGCCGAATACACCATCACCATCCCGAACAGCATCAGGATCAGGGTGACCCAGACCAGCGGCTGGTCGTAGTCCATCATCTTGGATGGGCGCGAACGTTCGGCAATCGCCGCTTCGCTGGCGGAGCCGGAAAATTTGAAGGGAAGCTGGAAGGCCATCAGAGCTCCATTCCCTTGTCGAGCGCGATCTCGCGCACCGTCTCGACGAACACCTGCGCGCGGTGCGCGTAGTTGGTGAACATGTCGAGGCTGGCGCAAGCCGGCGAGAGCAGCACGCTGTCGCCCGCGCGTGCGAGACCCGCAGCGCGGCGCACGGCCTGCGGCAGGTCTTCCAGGTCGAAGCACGGCACGCCCGACGGTTCAATCGCCGCCTTTACGGCCGGGGCATCCTTCCCGATCAGCAGCACGGCGCGCACATAGCGCGACACGGGTTCGGCCAGCGGCGTGAAGTCCTGGCCCTTGCCGTCGCCGCCGGCGATCAGGACGATCTGCTGGTCTTCGCCGGTGAAGGCTTTACCGAGGCCGAGCAAGGCGGCGACAGTGGCGCCCACATTCGTGCCCTTGCTGTCGTCGTAGTAATCGATGCCGTCGATGGTGGCAACCAGTTCCACCCGGTGCGGTTCGCCCGCGTATTCGCGCAGGCCGTGCAGCAGCGGCGCGAGCGGCAGGCCGGCGGCGCGGCACAGGGCCAGCGCGGCCAGCGCGTTCGAGGCATTGTGCAGGCCGCGGATTTTCAGCGCATCGGCCGGCATCAGGCGGTTCACCGTGGTTTCGACCGGCGGCGCGACTTCGCCCTTTTTCAGTTTCTTTTCGACTGCTTCGGCGGCGACGGCATTCGCCAGCCACAGCACGCCGCGCTCGTTGACGATGCCGAAGCTGTTCGCTTCCTGCGGCTCGCCCGTGCCAAAAGTCAGCTGCGGCACGCCAGGTGCGGCCATGCCCATCACGGTGGCGTCGTCGCGGTTCAGCACGCGCGTGGTCTCAAGCCCGAAGATGCGCGCCTTGTCCGCCGCATAGGCCGCCATGTCGCCATGCCAGTCGAGGTGGTCCTGGGTGATGTTCAGCACCGTCGCGGCGTCCGCGTTCAGGCTGAAGGTGGTGTGCAGCTGGAAGCTGGAGAGCTCGAGCACCCAGGCTTGCGGCAGCTTGTCTTCCGCCAGCGCTTCGCGCAGCACGTCGAGTGCCGCCGGGCTGATGTTGCCAGCCACGCGGGTCTCGAAACCGGCGCGGCGGCACAGCAGGCCGGTCAGGCTGGTGACGGTGGTCTTGCCGTTGGTGCCGGTGATGGCGATGACTTTCGGCGCGTAGGCGCGCTCCTGCTTCAGGCTTGCGAGCGCTTGCGCGAACAGCTCGATCTCGCCCCAGACAGGAATGTTCGCTGCCTGCGCGGCCGGCATGATGCTCGCCAGTTCCTTGTTCGGCGCCAGGCCCGGGCTGACGGCGACAAAGTCGACGCCCTCGACCAGCGTTGCATTGAACTCGCCGCCGATGAATTCGGCGCCAGGTACCGCTTCGCGCAAGGCGCCCAGGCGCTGCGGCTCGCCCCGCGTATCGGCCACGCGCACGCGTGCGCCGCATTGGCCGAGCCATTGCGCCATCGCGAGCCCGGATTCTCCGAGCCCCAGGACCAGGGCGAGTTTGCCGTCGTAGTTCATTAGCGCAGCTTCAGGGTCGACAGGCCGATGAGGACCAGGACCATCGTGATAATCCAGAAGCGGACCACAACCTTGGTCTCCTTCCAGCCTTTTTGTTCGAAATGGTGGTGCAGCGGCGCCATCAGGAATACGCGCCTGCCGGTGCCGTAACGCTTCTTGGTGTACTTGAACCAGGCCACCTGGATGATCACCGACAGCGTTTCGGCCACGAACACGCCGCCCATGATGAACAGGACGATTTCCTGGCGCACGATGACGGCGATGGTGCCGAGCGCGCCGCCGAGGGCCAGCGCGCCGACGTCGCCCATGAACATCTGCGCCGGGTGCGCGTTATACCAGAGGAAGGCCAGGCCGGCGCCCGCCATCGCGCCGCAGAAGATCAGCAGTTCGCCGGCGCCCGCGATATGCGGGATGAACAGGTATTTCGCGTAGGTGGCGTTGCCGGTCAGGTAGGCGAACAGGCCCAGCGCGCCGCCCACCATCACGGTCGGCATGATGGCCAGGCCGTCGAGGCCGTCGGTGAAGTTGACCGCGTTCGAGGTGCCGACGATGACGCAATAGGTCAGCGCGATGAAGCCCCACACGCCCAGCGGATAGCTGATGGTCTTGAAGAAGGGGACGATCAGGTCGGCTTTGGGCGGCAGGTCGAGCGAGAAGCCGGACTGCACCCAGGCCAGGAACAGCTGGGCCACGCCCCATGGGGTCTTCGCCGAGACCGAGAAGGCCAGGTAAAGCGAAGCGATGATGCCGACCAGCGACATCCAGAAGTATTTTTCGCGCGAGCGCATGCCTTCCGGGTCCTGATGGACCACCTTGCGGTAGTCGTCGACCCAGCCGACGGCGCCGAAACCGAGGGTGACGATCAGCACCGGCCAGATCAGGCGGTTCGACAGGTCGCACCACAAGAGCGTCGAAATCGCGATCGAAATCAGGATCAGCACGCCGCCCATGGTCGGGGTGCCGTGTTTTTTCAGGTGGGTCTGTGGGCCCTGGGTGCGCACTGCCTGCCCCACCTTCATCTCGGTCAGCTTGCGGATGACCGCCGGACCGGTGAACAGGCCGAGCGCGGTCGCGGTGATCGTGGCGAACACCGCGCGGAAGGTGATGAAGTTAAAGACACGCATCGGACCGATATAGTCCTGCAGGTATTGTGCGAGCCAGAGAAGCATTAGTGGGCGTCCTTGCTGATAGGTGTGGATCCGGTCAGGTGATTGACGACGCGTTCCATCTTCATGAAACGCGAGCCCTTCACCAGCACAGTTGCCTCAGAATTGCCGCCCAGTTGCTTGTCCAGTGCTGCCAATAAATCGTCAAACTGCTCTACATGTACTGCACCGCTTGCGACGAGGTGGCGCGAAAGCTCACCCGTTGCCAGCACCGTTTCGATGCCGCGGCTTTGCGCGTAAGCGCCAATCTCTTCGTGGAACTCGCGTCCCTGCGTGCCGACTTCGCCCATGTCGCCCACCACCAGGATGCGTGGCGCCGGATAGCTGGCCAGCACGTCGATCGCGGCGCGCATCGAATCCGGGTTGGCGTTATAGGTGTCGTCGATCACGAGCGCACCGTTGGCGGCGCGCTTTTGCTGCAGGCGCCCGCCCACCGGCGCGAAGGCTTCCAGGCCGCGCACGATCACGTCTTGCCCGATGCCGGCCGCCAGCGCACAGGCGATTGCGGCCAGGGCATTGCGCACGTTGTGCTCACCCGCCGCCGCCAGTTTCAGCGTGAACTCGCCGCCTGGGACCGTTACTTTCAAATTGTTACCGAATCCGGTGCTTTCATACGACGCGTACACGTCGCAGGCCTCGTTCAGGCCGAAAGTCAGGCTGCGGCAATGCGCTGCCAGTCCCTGCCACAGGGCCGTGTAGGTGTCGTCGCCCGGGTAGACGGCGACGCCATCGGCTGGCAGCGCGGCGAAGACCGAACCATTTTCGAGCGCCACCGCTTCCACGGTGTGCATGAATTCCTGGTGCTCGCGCTGGGCGTTGTTGACCATCGCGACCGTTGGCTGGGCAATCGCGGCCAGGCGCGCGATCTCGCCCGGATGGTTCATGCCCAGTTCGACCACGGCCGCGCGGTGCGCTGCTTCCAGGCGCATCAGCGTCAGCGGCACGCCGATCTCGTTGTTCAAATTACCTTGCGTGGCCAGGCGCGCTTCTTCACCGAAAGCGGCAGCCAGGATCGCCGCGATCATTTCCTTGACCGTGGTCTTGCCGTTGCTGCCGGTGACGCCGATCAGGGGAATCGCGTATTCGCGGCGCCACTGGTTCGCGATCTGGCCGAGTGCCGTCAGGGTGTTCGGCACCACAATGGCCGGCAGGGTCCAGCCTTCCGGCAGGCGCTCGACGACGACTGCGGCGGCGCCGTTGGCGGCCACCTGCGCCAGGAAGCCGTGGGCGTCATGGATTTCGCCGCGCAATGCGACGAACAGCGCGCCGGCATTCGCCGTGCGGCTGTCGGTCGTGACCTTGTCGAAACTGGCGTCAGCAGTGAGCTGCGAGCCGGGCATCGACGCGATCAATTGGGCGAGCGTACCGCGCATGCTAGTGGGTCCTCATCATGGTGAGCCGCGCGCTCAAGGCCAGCGCAGCGTGGTCGGCGTCGGAAAACGGCAGCTTCTTGCCCTTGATTTCCTGGTAGGGCTCGTGGCCCTTCCCGGCCAGCAGGATCACGTCCTGTTTATTCGCCTGCTTCACGGCGGCCAGGATGGCGGTGGCGCGGTCCTCGATCGCCTGGTGCGGCGCACCCGCAGGGTCCATGCCAGCGACGATCTGCTCGAGAATCGCATTCGGTTCTTCACTGCGCGGGTTGTCGCTGGTGACGATGACCTGGTCGGCCGCTTGCGCGATCGCGCCCATCTGCGGGCGCTTGCCCGGATCGCGGTCGCCGCCGCAGCCGAACACGCACCACAGCTGGCCGCCACGCTCGGTCGCGACCTGACGCAGCGCGCCCAGGGTTTTTTCCAGCGCGTCGGGCGTGTGTGCGTAGTCGATCACGACCAGCGGCGCATCCTGGCCGCCGACCTGCTGCATGCGGCCCGGGGCCGGCAGCAGGGCTTCGATCGCCTCGACCGCGTTTTTCAGCGCGAACCCCTTGGCCAGCAGCGCGCCCAGCACGGCCAGCGCATTGCTGATGTTGAAGTGGCCGACCAGCTGGGTCTTCACCAGCAGGCTGGCACCAAGCGCGTCGAGCTGGAATTCGCTGCCCGCCGGGCGGCTGCGTTTATTCGAGGCGCGCAGGATCGTGACGCCTTCGATGTCCGGCTGCGCGGCTGCATCGTGCAGCGTGTAGCCCGTGATGGCCAGCGCAGGATTGGTCGCGCGCAGGTGGGACACCAGGCGCTGGCCAGCCGGATCGTCGAGGTTGACGACGGCGGTGCGCAAGCCCGGCCACTCGAACAGCTTGATCTTGGCCGCTTCGTAGGCCTGCATGTCGCCGTGGTAGTCGAGGTGGTCGCGGGTCAGGTTGGTAAAGATCGCGACGTCGAAATGCAGGCCCGCGGTGCGCCCTTCCACCAGGCCGATCGAGGACACCTCGATGGCCAGCACGCGCGCTTTCGCTTCGCGCACCGCGGCCAGGCGGCTGGCGAGCAGCACGGCGTCCGGCGTGGTGTAGCCGGTGACGTTGAATTCGGGTTCCGCATGGCCCTTGAACATGGCCACGCCCAGGGTGCCGATGACGGCGGCGGTCTCGCCCAGCTTCGCGAACGCCTGGCCGAGCCAGACGGCGCAGGAGGTCTTGCCGTTGGTGCCGGTGACGCCCACGGTGAACATGTCGGCGTCGGGCTGGCCGAGGCAGGCGTGCGCGATCAGGCCGGCCTGGGCTTTCAGCTCTGGCACCGCCAGGTGCGGGATGGCGACGGCGTCGTCCCAATCGAAATCGCGCTCTTCGTAGACGACGGCCACGGCGCCATTGCTGACGGCGGAGGCGATGAAGCGGCGTCCGTCCGCGGTTTCGCCGGGATAGGCGAAGAAGACGTCGCCCGGCTCCACCTGGCGCGAATCGGAAACGAGCCTGCCGCCTGGTGCGGCGGCAACGACCCATTGGCAGATCTCATGCTGGCTTGCTGCCATTACAGGCCCTCCTCGAGTGGTTCTTCCGGAATGATGATGTCGGTGACCGACGAATCCGGAGGGATGTTCGCCGCCCGCAGCGCATTGGCCGCCAGGTCGGCGGCGGTCGGCGCGGCGACGTTTCCGCCTTGCCGCAGCGCGCCCCGTGGGTTGTCGACCATGACGGCGATGATGAAGCGCGGCTTGGACATCGGCGCAATGCCGACGAAATAGCCGATGTTGTCGGTGCGCGAGTAACGGCCGTTGACGATCTTCTCGGCGGTGCCGGTCTTGCCGCCCACGCGGTAGCCCGCTACCTGGGCCCTGGACGCCGTGCCTTCCGGACCGACCACCGATTCGAGCATCGTGCGCACCTGGGCCGCGGTCTTCGGCGAGATCACCTGCTGGCCGACCGGCTCCTCATTCACCTTCACGAAGGACAGCGGAATGATGTCGCCGTTGCGGGCGAAAATCATGTACGAGCGCGCCATCTGCAGCAGCGACACCGACAGGCCGTGGCCGAAGGCCATGTTCGCGTATTCGATCGGCTTCCAGGATTTCCATGGGCGCACGCGGCCAGCGGTTGGGCCTGGGAAGCCGAAGCGCGGCGCCTGGCCGTAGCCGACCTTGGTGTAGAGCTCCCACATTTCCTGCGGCGGGATCATCTGGGCGATCTTCACCACGCCGATATTCGACGACTTCTGGATGACGCCGCTGGTGGTCAGCATCGGCTTCGGGTGCAGGTCGCGGATCGGGCGGCCGCCGACGACGATGCGTCCGGAGCCGGTATCGAACACGGTATTCGGGGTGATGCGCTTCGTATCCAGGCCGAGCGCGACGGTCAGCGGCTTGATCGTCGAGCCGGGCTCGAAGGTGTCGGTGATGACGCGGTTGCGCAGCTGGGCGCCGGTGAGCTTCTTGCGGTCGTTCGGGTTATAGGTCGGGTAGTTGGCCATGGCCAGCACTTCGCCGGTGTGCACGTCGAGCACGACGGCCCCGCCGGCATCGGCGTTGAACTTCTCGACCGCGTTCTTGACGCTGGTGAAGGCGATGTACTGGAGCTTGGAATCGACCGATAAAGTTAAGTCCTTGCCGTCGTGCGGCTCGCGCGAAAAGCCCAGGTCTTCGACGATGCGGCCCAGGCGGTCCTTGATCACGCGGCGGCTGCCCGGCGCGCCGACCAGCGACTTCTGCTGGGCCAGCTCCATGCCTTCCTGGCCCACGTCTTCGACGTTGGTGAAGCCGACCATGTGGGTCATGACTTCGCCCTGCGGGTAGAAGCGCTTGTATTCCTTGCGCGTATCCAGGCCCGTGATCTTGAGCTTTTCGATTTTCGCGATGACGTCCATCTCGACCTGGCGCTTCAGGTAGACGAAGGTGCGGTCGGAATCGAGTTTTTTACGCATCTCCGCTTCCGGCATCTCGAGCAGGCGGGCCAGTTCGGTCAGTTTTTCCGGCGGCGAGGCCAGCACGTCTTCGGGAATCGCCCAGACGGCCTTCACCGGCAGCGACGAAGCCAGCACCTGGCCGTTGCGGTCCATGATCTTGCCGCGCGTGGCGGGCAGTTCCAGCGTGCGCTCGTAGCGGCTCTTGCCCTGCTTTTGCAGGAACTGGGTCGACATGCCCTGCAGCCAGAGCGCGCGCAGGCCGAGCGCGGCGAAGGCCGCGAACAGCACGAACAGCACCACGCGCGAGCGCCAGTCGGGCAGGCGCACGGCCAGCACCGGGCTCTTCGAAAAGGCCATGCCCTTCGACGCGGCGACGCGCCCGGTGGTGAACGGCTTGTCGCGTTTCATCGCGCACCCTCCGCCATCAGGTACTGGGTACGGGCCGGGGTCAGCGGGGTCATGTTCAGTTCAGTGCGGGCGATCTGTTCGATGCGTTCGTTCTTGCCGAGGGTGGACTGGTCCAGCTGCAGCTGGGCCCAGTCGATGTCGAGCTGGCGCGAGGTCTGCTGCAGGCGCTCGAGCTCGATGAACAGATGGCGCGCCTGGTAGCGCGCATTCACCAGCGTCAGGCCGCAGGCGATCAGGCCGGCCGCCAGCATGATGTTGAGCTTGTTGCTCATCGCGCCACGTCCTCCAGGCGCTCGGCCACGCGCAGCACCGCCGAACGGGCGCGCGGATTGGCGGAGACTTCCTCGCTTGATGGCTTGATCTTGGCGATCAGTTTCATTTGCGGCTGCGGCAGGTCGACGGCGCGGATCGGCAGGCGGCGGTCCGGCTGCGGCACGTTGGCTTTACTGGCGAAAAATTGTTTGACCATGCGGTCTTCGAGCGAGTGGAAGCTGATCACGGACATGCGCGAGCCGGGCGCGAGCATGGCGTAGGCAGCCGTCAGCCCAGCCTCGAGGTCCTCAAGCTCTTTATTGACGAAAATCCGGATAGCCTGAAAGGTACGGGTGGCCGGATCCTTGCCTTTTTCCCGAGTCTTGACCGTGTTTGCCACGATTGCGGCAAGCTGGCGTGTGCTTGAAATTGGTTCGACTGCCCGGCGAGCAACAAGCGCCTTTGCAATCTGAAAAGCAAACCGTTCTTCCCCATATTCACGTATAACCTTTTCCAGTTGTTGTTCGGTCGCCGTGGCTATCCATTCGGCGGCCGAGAGTCCGCGTGTCGTGTCCATCCGCATGTCGAGCGGGCCGTCGTTGCGGAAACTGAATCCGCGTGCGGCGTCGTCGACCTGGGGCGAGGAGATGCCCAGGTCGAGCAGGATGCCGTCCACGTGCGAGACGCCCTGGGCGGCGAGTGCCGAGCCCATGGTCGCGAAGCTGTCGTGGACGATCGAGAATCGTGGATCGCCAATCTGTTCGGCGGTGGCGATGGCCTGCAGGTCCTTGTCGAAGGCGACCAGGCGCCCGGCCGGGCTCAGGCGCGACAGGATCAGGCGGCTGTGGCCGCCCCGGCCGAAGGTGCCATCTATATAGAGACCGGAAGCGCGCGGACCCGTCAGGTCGAGCGCATCGACTGCTTCATCAAGCAGCACCGTGCGATGCAATAGTTCGGGCACCGGAGTGTCAATCGTCATCCGTGCCTCAGAAAGAGAAATTGGAAAGTACATCGGGCATGCCGCCGGCGACGGCGGATGCCTCATCGGCGGCGAGCTTGGCGGCATCCCAGATTTCGAAATGGGTACCCATGCCGAGCATCATCACTTCTTTTTCCAGGCCAACGGCGGCGCGCAGCTCGGGCGCGATCAGGGCACGGCCGGCGCTGTCGATCTCGACATCGCAGGCGTTACCAAGGAAAATGCGCTGCCAGGCGCGGGCCGACATGGGCCAGGCGGCGATCTGGTCGCGATGGGTTTCCCAGACGGGACGGGGGAACAGCAACAGGCAGCCGTGCGGGTGCCGGGTCAGCGTGAGGCGGCCTTCGCATTGAAGCGCGAGGGCGTCACGATGCTTTGCCGGGATTGACATCCGGCCTTTCGCATCGAGATTAATCGCAGACGCGCCTTGGAACACGTAGAAGCCTAGCTTGGAGAGTTATCAGTTTAATTGTTTTGCGCGCCGGGAGACCTGAATTTCTCCCACAAAACTACACTTTTTCACACTGTTTCCCACTTTAGAGGAAGCGTTGTTGCTGGTCAAGCGAATTCCAGTAGGAAAAACCCGAATTTTTCTAATGAAATGAAGGACTTAGCGCGCATCGCTGAAGTAGCGTCAAGACAAAATATCTCGGAAAATTAAGCACTTAGGTAAATGTGTGAAAGTCTTACCTCATCTGGACAGACCCGGGACATCGTTGCTTTTTGGAAAATTATTTCTGCGCTGGTAGGTCTGCAGCGTTTTTCGGCAGGTACCGCACTGCACAGCGGGAAATTGCGGATTCATGTAGGACGGGTTCTTACAGTAAAGAAGGAACCTGCTCTTCTCTAAGCAGTCTTACTCAATATGAGCAAGCTCGTTCCCATCGCTGCGGCGGCCAATGCCCTG
This sequence comes from Massilia sp. FBCC-B171, assembly GCF_059134155.1. Lineage (NCBI taxonomy): Bacteria > Pseudomonadati > Pseudomonadota > Betaproteobacteria > Burkholderiales > Oxalobacteraceae > Massilia > Massilia sp. FBCC-B171. Next base: position 4,381,458 of record NZ_CP101443.1, read on the forward strand.
GGTGTCTCGACCAGCACCCTGCGCCGCTGGGAGGTGTCGGGCCGGCTTGTCCCGTCCAGGACTGCTGGCGGCCAGCGCCGCTACGATCTCGCCGCGCTGCGTCCGGACTTGGTGCGTGCAGTGCTGGCGCCCCACCGGACAATCGCCTACGCCCGGGTGTCGAGTCGCGACCAGATTGGCGACTTGGAACGCCAGAAGCAAGTGCTCGAGTCGTACTGCGCCAGCCAGGGCTGGACCTTCGAGGTGATTGCCGAGCTCGGCTCGGGGATGAATTACCACAAGAAAGGCTTGAGACGGCTGCTCGAGGCGGTCTTGGCCGGCGACATCGGCCGCCTGGTGCTCGTGCACAAGGACCGACTGCTGCGCTTCGGCGCCGAACTCGTCTTCGCGCTGTGCGAGGCTAAACAGGTCGAGGTCGTGATCATCAACCAGGGCGAGGACGCAACGTTCGAGGAGGAGCTCGCCAGCGATGTGCTCGAGATCATCACCGTCTTTTCCGCCCGACTCTACGGCAGCCGCAGCCACCGGAATCGCCGGCTGATCGAAGGGGTAGAACGGGCCGTGCAGGAGGCGCAATGCTCGTAGCGCATCGCATCCGGCTCGATCCGAACAGGGTGCAGGCGACGCACCTCGCACGCGCCGCCGGCGCGGCCCGCTTCTCCTACAACTGGGCTCTAGCCGAGTGGCAGCGGCAGTACACTGCCCACAAAGCCGACCCGGCGCTGCCGGCGCCGTCGCAGCTGTCGCTGCGGCGCCAGCTCAACGCCATCAAGCGCGAACAGTTCCCGTGGATGCTCGAAGTGACGAAGAACGCGCCGCAGATGGCGATCATCCAGCTCGGGCGCGCCTTCGAGAACTTTTTTGCCAAACGCGCGCGCTACCCCACTTTCCGCCGCAAGGGCCGCGACGACCGTTTCACCCTGTCGAACGACCAGTTCACGGTCGACGACCGGCGCATTCGCATTCCCAAACTCGGCTGGGTGCGCATGCGCGAGACCCTGCGTTTTACCGGGCGGATCGTGTCGGCCGCCGTGTCGCGCACCGCCGGCCACTGGTATGCCAGCATCACGGTCGACGCACCTGACCGGTCCCTGCTGCTCGCCGAAAACCAAGGCGCGGTCGGGGTCGACCTGGGCGTGTCGGCGCTGGCCACGCTGTCCACCGGCGAGGTCGTGACCGGGCCGAAGGCGCTGCGCACCATGCTGGACCGGCTGCGCCGGCTGGGGCGCGCCCTGATGCGCAAGGTAAAGGGCTCGCGCAACCGGGCGAAGGCGAAGCTGAAACTGGCACGGCTGCACGCCAGGATCGGCAACCGCCGGTGCGACGCCCTACACAAACTGACCACCGGCATCACGCGGCGCTTCCACACAATCGGCATCGAGGACCTGAATGTCTCGGGCATGCTCGGTAACCGCAGGCTGGCGCGGGCGATCGCCGACATGGGGTTTGGTGAGGCGCGGCGCCAGCTCCACTACAAGGCGGCCTGGCGTGGAGGCCTGGTAGTGGTGGCGGATCGCTGGTACCCAAGCAGCAAGATGTGCTCGTGTTGCGGTGATCGGCTGGCTACGCTCGGGCTGGGCGTGCGCCGGTGGACATGCCCGAGCTGCGGCGCCGTCCATGACCGCGACCACAACGCGGCAATCAACCTAAAGAACATGGCGGTCAGTTCGACCGCGTCTGCCTGTGGAGGGGAAGGCCCTGGCCTTGTGCGTATGCGCAGGGTGAAACCGGTCCCGGCGAAGCAGAAATCCAGCAGCAAGGTTAGGTTTGAGCAGTAACGGCCAGCTTTGCGTAAGTTTGGAAGAACGGTTAGGATTTCTCATCGCCCCGCAGTTCGGCGAAGGGGAGCGTAGAAGTTGCTTTAGTGGCAAGGAGATCAACGTGAGTCTTACACTAGCCCGCACCCGTGCCGTGTACGACCTGCTCGACGTACAGGACGCCCTTGATCGCAGCCGCGGCCGCTCGCCCGAGCTCGAAGCCTTCTACGAGCGCATGCTCGATACCGGGCCCGAGCGCTTCGTCACCACGCCCTCCTCGACCGACGCGCTCGCACCCCTGTTCGAGGAATGCCCGAATTTCGACGCCGTGCTCGACGACCTGGCGCGCTACCTGCGCCTGGCCCACGCCGGCAACAAGGGGTTCAATGTGATGCCGATCCTGCTGCTGGGCGACCCTGGCGTCGGCAAGACCCATTTCGCCAAGCGCCTGGCGCGCGCCATGGGCACCGATTGCGAGCTGATCAGCATGAACGCCCTTTCCGCCGGTTTTGTTATCACCGGCAGCTCGGCCAGCTGGCGCGGCGCCAAATGCGGCAAGGTCGCCGAGCGCCTGGTGCGCGGCCAGTACGCCAATCCCGTGGTCGTACTCGACGAAGTCGAAAAGGCGAGCGGCTCCTCGCAGTCCGATCCGCTGGCCGCCTTGTACCAGTTGCTGGAACCGGAAACCTCGAAGGCCTTCCGCGACGAATTCATCGACGTCGAGATCGACGCCAGCCAGATCTTCTGGGTGCTGACCGCCAACTCGACCGACGGCATTCCGGCGCCGCTGCTGAACCGCATGGCGGTCTACGAGGTACCGGCGCCGACGTTCGAGCAGGCGGCCGGCATCGCCCAGCGCATGTATGCGGCGCTGCTGGTGGAACTCAATCTGTCCGGGTTCGATGCGCGCCTGGCCGATCCTGTCCTCGACAAGCTGGCGCCGGTCCCGCCGCGCGACCTGCGCAAGCTCCTGCTCGACAGCCTGGGCTATGCGGTGGCCGATGGCCGCGCCCATGTCGCCCCTGGCGACGTGCGCTTGCGGGCGGTCCCGGGACGGGGGCGGATGGGCTTTTGAGAGGATCCTCCACGGATCGCGGCCGGGCGCTAGAATGAGCTCATATCGTCAACCAGAGAGCCCCATGACCGAGTTTGCCTTCACGCCGCCTGCCACCCCTTCCCTCGCCGTCTTCGGCAGCAGCGCTCGCTTCCCGATCCGCCGCGTCTTCTGCGTCGGCCGCAACTACGCGACCCACGCGCGCGAGATGGGGAGCGATCCGGACCGCGAGCCGCCCTTCTTCTTCACCAAGCCGGCCGATGCCGTCGTCCCGGCCGAAGGCGCCCTGCCCTATCCGCCGGCGACAAAAGACCTGCACCACGAGATCGAACTGGTGGTCGCCCTGCGCTCGGGCGGCACCGACATTCCGGCCGACGAGGCGCTGGCCAAGGTATGGGGCTATGGCGTGGGCATCGACCTGACGCGGCGCGACCTGCAGGCAGTGGCCAAGGACGCGGGCCGGCCGTGGGACATGGCCAAGGGTTTCGACGCTTCCGCGCCCTGCACGCCGCTGCGCCCGGTGAGCGCCTTCGGCCATCCGAGCGAGGATGCCTGCATCCGTATTTCCGTCAACGGCGAGGTGCGCCAGGATGGTGCTTTGTCCGAGATGATCTGGCCGATTGCGGACATCATCAGCCACCTGTCGCGGCTGGTGACGCTGGCGCCGGGGGATTTGATTTTTACGGGGACGCCGGGCGGGGTTGGGGCATTGCAGCCGGGGGACCGGGTGCATGGCGAAGTGGCTGGCGTCGACGAATTCGACCTCGAAATCGTCGAATAACCGTAGGGGTCATGGGGGCCAATGGCCTCCATGACGGGTTCACCGGGCACTCCGTGCCCACGCGGAACGATGCGCTGACGCGGCTCATTTAGTGCGCCGTCGGTTGCTCTGCGTTTGCAGCGCTAATAGCGTCAACGCGACGCATACTTTCGCGTGGGCACGAAGTGCCCACCCTACGAAGCCCGCGATTCAAGCCTTCAATGCTCCACCCACCCCTTGGCATGCTCCACCGCCCTCGCCCAGCGCGCCCGCAACTCAGCGCGGCGCTCGGCCGGCATCTCAGGCTCGAAGCGCCGCTCGGCGCACCAGAGCGCGCCGATTTCTTCACGCGACGCCCAGAAATTCTCGGCCAGGCCGGCCAGGTAGGCCGCGCCCAGCGCCGTGGTTTCCGTGACCAGGGGGCGCACCACCGGCACGCCCAATAAATCGGCCTGGAACTGCATGAGTAAATCGTTGCGCGATGCGCCGCCGTCGGCGCGCACTTCCATCACCGGGCAGGCGGCGTCCTTTTGCATCGCCGCCAGCAATTCCGCGCTCTGGTAGGCGATCGCCTCGACGGCCGCGCGCGCGATGTGCGCTGCCGTGGTGCCGCGCGTCATGCCGACGATGGTGCCGCGCGCGTACGGGTCCCAGTGCGGCGCACCCAGGCCGACAAAGGCCGGCACCAGCATCACGCCGCCGGCGTCCGGCACCGAGGTGGCCAATGCTTCGACTTCGCTGGAATCCTTGATGATGCCGAGGCCGTCGCGCAGCCACTGGACGGTTGCCCCGCCCATGAAGACGCTGCCCTCTAACATGTAGTCGGTGCGGCCGTCGACCTTCCAGCCGATGGTGGCGAGCAGGCGGTTGCGCGAGACCGGCGGCACGTAGCCGGAGTGCATCAGCATGAAGCAGCCGGTTCCGTAGGTGTTTTTGACCATGCCCTTGTCGTAGCAGGCCTGGCCGAAGGTGGCGGCCTGCTGGTCGCCGGCGATGCCGGATAAAGGGATCGGCGCCCCGAACCATTCTTCGCGTGCCATGCCGACGCGCTCGGAGCTGCGCACCACGTCCGGCAGCATTGCCTCGGGCACGCCGAACAGGTCGAGCAGGAAGGGGTCCCAGCGCATCGTGTGGATGTTGTAGAGCATCGTGCGCGAGGCATTGCTCACGTCCGTGACGTGGCGTCCGCAAAGCTTGAAGGCGAGCCAGCTGTCGACCGTGCCGAAGCACAGCTCGCCCTTCTGCGCCCGTTCGCGCGCGCCCGGTACGTTCTCGAGCAGCCATTGCAGTTTGGTGGCGGAGAAATAGGCGTCGAGCTCGAGACCGGTGTTGCGGCTGATCTGGCGCGCATGGCCCGCTTCGCGCAATCGGTCGCAGGCGCCGGCCGTGCGCCGGTCCTGCCAGACGATGGCGCGGGAGATCGGTTCGCCCGTGGCCCGGTCCCACACGAGGGTTGTCTCTCGCTGGTTCGCGATGCCGATGGCGGCCACTTGCGCTGCACTGACCCGGCTGTCGGCCAGGACCGTGCGCGCGCAGGCGAGCTGGCTGTTCCAGATGTCGAGCGCGTCGTGCTCGACCCATCCGGGCTGGGGAAAATGCTGGGGAAATTCTTGCTGGGCGCAGGCGAAGACCTGACCCTGGCGGTCGAACAGGATGGCGCGGGAACTGGTCGTTCCCTGGTCAAGAGCAAGGATATATCGAGGCACGTGTCCCCCTGCTGGTATTCAGTGTAAAGCAGGCCGATAGGCCGGATTCTGTGTAGTGGTTTCCCTTGCGGGACGCCCCTATGACAGCCATTCCTCTAGGCGCCGAATTACTCCGGCGCTCAAGCTTCCTACCCGCACGCTCCGCGAGCAACATCAACGCGTGCCTATTTGGAATTGCTCCGAGTGGAGGTTACCGCGTTTCACCGTAACTTAATACGCTCGTCTCTGTGGCCCTATTCCTCGCCTTATACCTCCTCGGCTTGCGCCGAGCAGGCTTTCAGCGGACGGCCGTTAACCGTCACCCTGCTCTATGGAGTCCGGACCTTCCTCCCGCCAGCACCTTGAGAGTGCCAGCCAGCGGCTGTCTGGCCTGCTTCACGGGGACCATTGTAACCGATGGGGGGTAAGGATCGCGATTTCTGAAATTTGGTGTCGCCATTTGAAAAGCCCCGCCCGCATCGATTGCATAGAATGCCACGATGCCCAACCTAGAGGACACCCGACACATGACGCACCCTTCCCGCACCGGCGGCCAGATCCTGGTCGATGCACTCCACATCCACGGCGTCGACACCGCCTTCGGCGTGCCCGGCGAAAGCTATCTCGATGTGCTCGACGCGCTGCATGACTCTAGCATCCGTTTCATCATCAACCGCCAGGAAGGAGGCGCGGCCTTCATGGCCGAGGCCTACGGCAAACTCACCGGCAAGCCCGGCATCTGCTTCGTCACGCGCGGCCCGGGTGCGACGAATGCCTCGATCGGCGTGCACACGGCCTATCAAGATTCCACGCCGATGATCCTGTTCATCGGCCAGGTCGGCAACGACTTCGTCGACCGCGAAGCCTTCCAGGAAATCGACTACCGCCGCATGTTCGGCGAGATGGCGAAATGGGTCGCGCAGATCGACCGCGCCGACCGCATCCCCGAATACATCGCCCGCGCCTTCCAGGTCGCCACCAGTGGCCGTCCGGGCCCGGTGGTGCTGGCGCTTCCCGAAGACATGCTGATCGAGACCGCGATCGTCGCGGATACGCGCCGCTACCAGCCGGTGCAGGCCGCGCCCGCAGCCGCCCAGATCGACGCCCTGCGTGCGATGCTGGTGGAAAGCCAGCGCCCGATCGTGCTGCTCGGCGGCGGCACCTGGAACGCCCAAGCCTGCGCCGACCTGCAAAGCTTCGCCGAAGCGAACGCGCTGCCGGTGGCCTGCAGCTTCCGCTTCCAGGATTTACTCGATAACGACCATCCGAACTACATCGGCGACGTCGGCATCGGCATCAATCCGAAGCTGGCCGCGCGCGTGAAGGATGCCGATCTCGTGATCGCCATCGGCCCGCGCCTGGGCGAGATGACGACCGGCGGCTATACCCTGCTCGCTTCTCCGGTCCCGAAGCAGCGCCTGGTCCACATCCACGCCGACCCCGAAGAGCTGGGCAGCGTCTACCAGGCCGACCTGATGATCGCCAGCGGCGCACCGCAAATCACTTCCATGCTCGCTGCCATGGCGCCGGTCGATGCTCTCGCCTGGCGCCACACGGTGGCCGAGGCAAAAGCCGATCTCGCCGCCTTCCAGCAGCAGCCGCCGATTTTTAAAGATGGCACGGCGCCCCTCGACCTGTGGCAGCTGGTGCAGGACCTGATGGCCGCGCTGCCGCACGACGCCATCATTACCAACGGCGCCGGCAACTACGCCTCCTGGGCGCACCGCTTCTACCGCTACGGCGGCATGCGCACGCAACTGGCGCCGACCAATGGCGCGATGGGCTATGGCGTGCCTTCGGGCGTGGCCGCGAAAATCGTCGAGCCGGGGCGCACCGTCGTCACTTTCGCGGGCGACGGCGAATTCATGATGACCGGCCAGGAACTGGCCACCGCCGTGCAGTACCGCGCCGGCGTCATCATCATCGTCTTCAACAACAGCATGTTCGGCACCATCCGCATGCACCAGGAAAAAACCTATCCGGGCCGCGTGTCGGGCACCACCCTGCACAATCCGGATTTCGCGGCGCTGGCGCAAGCCTATGGCGCGCATGGCGAAGTGGTCGAGAAGACGGCCGATTTCGCCCCGGCCCTGGCGCGGGCGCTCGAACACGCGAACGGCAAGCAGCTGCCGGCACTGATCGAACTGCGTTATGACGGCAACCTGATTACGCCGAACCTGACGCTGGACGCGATGCGCGAGGTGGCGCAGGCAGCCAAGGCCTGACCCGACGCCGCTCCACCGACAGCCCCTGCCCTGCGGGGGCTTTTTCGTTTCCGGCGCAATGCCTCCCGCATGCCCGCACACCCTTGCATGATTGCCAAAAGCACCATTTTGCCGAACAGGCTATGCTGCTCGGCGGACAGGCTGCTTTACGCAGCCCTTGCGCCGGCAATCATGCGTCCCCCGGGGCGCCGAAGCAGAATAACGAGGAGAGCTAGTACCGTGAGCAACACCCCAGAAGTGGTCCTGTGCATTCCCGGCCCATGGGACAGCAACAAGGCCCTGGTTGACGAAATCGCCGCCAGCGGCACCGGCTATGTCCTGGACGGGACCATGCTGCGCGAACATGACACCGGCTTTGCCTGCGAACTCGTGCTGCAGGCGGCCGACCCCGCACTGGCCGACGATTTCGCCCGGGCCGGCCCGCACTGGGCCAAAACCGAAGCGATGGCCGATATCGACCTGCATGCCACCGTCGCCTACCTGATGGCGCCGGGCGGCTCGCGCGAAGCGGCCGACGCCATGATGCGCGCCGGTGCGGCCCTCATCGACGCCGGCGGCATGGGCGTGAAGGTGGACAGCAGCGGCATCGCCCACGCCCCCGCCTACTGGATCGACATGTGCGAGCAGCTCGACCAGCTGACGGCGCACCGGGCGCTGGTGGTGTACGTGGCCGGCGCCGACGTGTACTCCTGCGGCATGCACAACTTCGGCTTGCCGGAAGCGATTACCAGCGCCAGCGACAAGGCGCAGGCGGCCGACATGCTGCGCTTTTTTACGCGCTATTTGCTCGAACACGCGCCGTCCCTGGCCGACGGCCATACCTTTTCGGTCAGCGAAGGCAAGCAGGTGTACCGGGTCGAGCAGGTTCCCGCGATCGACTACGGCCCAGGCTCGCTGTTCAACAACCCCTACGGCGCCTGGCGCCTGAGCCCGGTGGCAGCGGAAAAGAAGGGCAACTGGTGGGCGCGCAACCGCCAGTAAATACGTTTTTGCTCACGGAGGCAGCAGGGGTTCGAGTTCTGCCGGCAAGGACAGCGGCCCGTCGAACACGCTCTGCTGCTCGGCCGTGGGTTGCGTGAGAAACAAGGCGACCAACGCAATGAAAGCCCAGGCGACGACCTGGCGCAGCGTGGTGGCGGCGCCTGGCGCAAGCTCGCCATCGATAAGGCGCCGGAACAGCGTGGACAGTTTCATGGCTTTCCTTCCTCTGCAGGATTCGATTCCCTCTTACTGTAGACTTCCCCGCACGGGCCTGCCAGTGCGCACGTTTGACGCCCTCCAGGCTGTTGGACAACAGGCGCAGCCGTCCGCCGAACTGTCGCGTTTGCGCACGCTGCAAGCGCCTCCGCAAGCTCCCTTTCGTTGCCGTTTCGTCAGTACGTCCCTCTGGTAAAATACGCGCGACCCATTTCGTCGTGCCGGTGTCCGAACCCGGCATGTGCATGCACTACCTCCACCAGATACCCATGTTTAGTTTCTTTAAAAGAAAAAAAGCCGCCCCCGAAACGCCGGCACCGGAAGCGCTGGAGCAGGCACCCGCTGCGCCTGCGCCTGCGCCTGCGCCTGCGCCCGCCGCCCCCGCGCCTGCCCGTGCGCCTGCCCGTGCTCCTGCTCCCGCTCCTGCTCCTGCGTTGACGCCGGCCCCGGCGCCGCTGCCCCTGCCTGAAGCCGAACTCTTCATCGAGGAGACGGCCGAGCGCCCGGTCAGCGAAGCGGAAAAGAAACGGTCCTGGATGACGCGCCTGAAGGCCGGGCTGTCGAAAACCTCGAGCAACCTGTCCCTGCTGTTCGTCGGCGCGCGCATCGACGAAGACCTGTACGAGGAACTCGAGTCCGCGCTCCTGATGTCGGATGCCGGCATGGACGCGACCCAGTTCTTGCTCGATTCCCTGCGCCGCAAGGTCAAGGAAGACAAGCTGCTCGACGCCGCCGGCGTCAAGGCCGCGCTGAAAAGCCTGATGATCGAGATGCTGGCGCCCCTGGAAAAGCCGCTGGAACTGGGCCGCCATGAGCCGCTGGTGATGATGCTCGCCGGCGTCAACGGCGCCGGCAAGACCACCACCATCGGCAAACTCGCCAAGCACATGCAGCGCTCCGATCAGTCGGTGCTGCTGGCCGCCGGCGACACCTTCCGCGCCGCGGCGCGCGAGCAGCTGATGGTCTGGGGCCAGCGCAACAACGTCACCGTCATCTCGCAAGCCTCGGGCGATCCGGCGGCCGTGGCGTTCGACGCGGTCCAGTCGGGCAAGGCGCGCGGCGTCGACGTCGTCATGGTCGATACGGCCGGGCGCCTGCCGACCCAGCTGCACCTGATGGAAGAGCTGAAAAAGATCAAGCGCGTAATCGGCAAGGGCATGGAGGCCGCGCCCCACGAAATCCTGCTCGTCATCGACGGCAATACCGGCCAGAACGCCCTGGCGCAAGTAAAAGCCTTCGACGATGCGCTGCAGCTGACGGGCCTGGTGATCACCAAGCTCGACGGCACGGCGAAAGGCGGCGTGCTGGCCGCGATTGCGCGCACGCGCCCGGTGCCGGTGTATTTCATCGGTGTCGGCGAAAAGCTCGACGACCTGCAGCCGTTCAGTGCAGAAGAATTCGTCGAAGCGCTGCTGGGATAAACGGCGATGATCGAATTCCACTCCGTTTCCAAGAAATACTCCGTCGACGCCACCGCCTTGCGCGAGGTGTCCCTGAACATCAACAAGGGCGAGCTGGTCTACCTGGCCGGTCCCTCGGGCGCCGGCAAATCGACCCTGATGAAAATGATCGCGGCCATCGAGCGTCCCAGCAGCGGGCGCGTGATCGTGTTCGGCCAGGACATCGGCAAGCTGACACGGCCCGGTATTCCCTTCCTGCGGCGCAAGCTCGGCCTGATCTTCCAGCACCAGCGCCTGCTGAACGACCGCAACATCCTGGCCAATACCATGCTGCCCCTGCTGGTGTCGGGCGCACCAAAAGCCGGCGCCGAACAGCGCGCCCGGGCCGCGCTCGACAAGGTCGGCCTGCTCGACCGCGCGAAAGCGTATCCGCTGGAACTGTCCGGCGGCGAGCAGCAGCGGGTGGCGATCGCCCGTGCCATCGTCAACCGGCCGCAGATCATCCTGGCCGACGAACCGACGGCCAATCTCGACCGCGTGGCGGCGGACAAGGTGCTCGACGCCTTGCGCGCCTTCCACTCGGTGGGCGTGACCTGCCTGATTTCGACCCATGACGAAGAAGTGCTGGACCGCGCGGGACGCGTGATCCGGCTCGAACATGGCCAGCTCGTCCCTGGCGACCGTGTCGGGAGCGCCGCATGAGCCCGTGGTTACGCGAGCACCGTTTCGCGCTCGGCTCGGCGCTCACCACCGTGCGCAAGGCGCCGGGCAGCTTCCTTTTCAACGTCGTCGTCGTCGCCGTCGCGCTGGCGCTGCCGTTTGCCGGCATCACCCTGCTCGACAACGTACGCCCGATGTCGGAACAGCTTTCGGTCGATCCGGAAGTGAGCCTGTTCGTGAAACCGGAGGCCACGCGCGAGGAAGCGCAGTCGCTGGAGCCGCAGCTGCGCCAGATCCTGCAGGGCAGCCAGGCCCGCATCGAATTCGTGCCGCGCGAGCAGGCGCTCGACGACCTGAAGGAGCGCAGTGGCCTGTCCGACGCGCTCGATGCGCTGGGCGGCAATCCGCTGCCCGACAGCTATGTGATGCGGCTGGAAGGCTTCACCACCGCGCTGGACGCCGCGCGCGTCGACGGCATCGTCGAGCAGATGAGCGCCCTGCCCCAGGTCGATACCGTGCAGGTCGATTCGGCCTGGGTCAAGCGCCTGGCCGCCCTGCTCGGCATCCTGCGCCTGGCGCTGCTGCTGCTGGCCATCACGCTGGGCGTGGTCGTGATCGCGGTCGTGTTCAACACGATCCGCCTGCAGGTGCTGACCCAGCGCGAGGAAATCGCCGTCTCCAAGCTGCTGGGCGCGACCGATAATTTCATCCACCGGCCTTTCTATTACACGGGCGCCCTGCTGGGCCTGTGCGCCGGCGCGGTGGCCCTGGGCGCGGTCATGCTGGGCCTGAATCCCCTGAACGGCGCCATTGCCGAGTTTGCGCGGCTGTATGCCTCGGAATTCCAGCTGGCGCCGCTGGGCGCGCTCGAGGCGGGCGGCTTGCTGGCCATCAGCGCGGGATTGGGTTTGACCGGCGCCTTGCTATCGGTGCAACGGCATCTGGCGCGCATGCGCTGAACGTTTCTTTTCGAATGCAAGCGACGGGCGATATGGCGCAGGCTGTATCGCCCGTTTTCAATGGGGGCTTGAACGCCGCCGGCGCATATGGTGCATTTCCACAATTTTTCACGCCCGCGTTTGTAGGCATACGCGCCGCCATCACGCCAGACATCGGCGCACGCACCTGACGATCGCCCTCCTCGGTGCGCCAACTAACAGAAAACGGTCGTCTTGAACCCGTAACCTGAGCCCTGTCCGCTGCCGCAAGCCCGGCACATTTGATCTATCTCAACAGTTATGCAGGGCTCTGCTCTACAGTAAATCGCAGGTTTTCGATTCTCAAAAGAAATACTTTGACGAAACTTAAACGCCCTGCCGTTTCCGGGGGGTCGCTGGCACTCTCACAGGGGGAGTGCTAATATATGTGCTCAAGCGAAGGTAAACAAGGTTTGCAACGTATCCTGCGCGCCGTCGCGCACAGCTTCCGGGATGTCCCGGTCGACTGAATGGATGCAGTAAAGATTACTCTACGGGGAAAAATGATGTCCGCACAATCCGCATTGGTTCCGACCAGCAATCGTGCCCTGAACCTCGGTTTCACTGGGCAGCTCGGTAATATCGACGCGTATATTTCCGCCGTCAACCGTCTGCCGATGCTGACCCACGAGGAAGAGGTCTCGCTGGCCAAGCGGCTGCGGGACGCGAACGATCTGGACGCCGCGCAAAAACTGGTGCTGTCGCACCTGCGCCTGGTGGTGTCGATTGCGCGTGGCTACCTGGGCTACGGGCTGCCGCACGCTGACCTGATCCAGGAAGGCAATATCGGCCTGATGAAAGCCGTGAAGCGTTTCGACCCGAACCAGGGCGTGCGCCTGGTGTCGTACGCCATGCACTGGATCAAGGCCGAGATGCACGAATACATCCTGAAGAACTGGCGCCTGGTAAAGGTCGCCACGACCAAGGCCCAGCGCAAGCTGTTCTTCAACCTGCGCAGCAACAAGGTGGGCCTGGACGCGATGACCCCGACCCAGGTCGACGACCTGGCCAAGCTGCTCGACGTCAAGCGCGAAGAAGTGATCGAGATGGAAACCCGCCTCTCGGGCCGCGACATCGCCCTGGAAGCGCCGACCGACGACGAAGACGACAAGTTCTCGCCGATTGCCTACCTGTCGTCGGACATGCAGGAGCCGACCAAGGTGCTGGAAGCCGAGCAGGTCACGCGCCTGCAGTCCGAAGGCCTGGAAACGGCGCTGGGCAAGCTCGACCCGCGTTCGCGCCGCATCGTCGAAGCGCGCTGGCTGGCGAATGACGACGGCTCGGGTGCGACCCTGCACACGCTGGCTGAAGAGTTCGGCGTGTCGGCCGAGCGGATTCGCCAGATCGAGTCGGCGGCATTGAAAAAGATGAAAGGTGCGCTGGCGGCGTTTGTGTAAGCAGCCAGGCATCGAGCAGGACACGGCGGCCCCGCGAGGGCCGCCTTTTTATTGGCGCTGTTCGCGTTAAGTGTGGAATTTTCCGGAACGGCTGAGGTCCAACCTCGACCGTAATTAGACCGGAGAAGCCATGCGAGCACGTCCGTTCGATCACTTTCTCAAGCAACTTCCAGCGCTGACCCGGCGCCAGCGCGAGCGCCTGCTTGGGCTGCTCGTGCCGGCGGCCAAACGCGACCAGGCTGTCGACCTGATCGAGCAGGCCGCGGCGCAGCGGATCGCCTGTCCAGGCTGCCATTCGCGCCAACTCCACCGGCACGGGCGCGCGCACGGCCTGCAGCGCTATCGCTGCAAGGACTGCGGCCGCACCTGCAACGCCCTGACCGGCACGGCGCTGGCGCGCCTGCGCCACAAGGAGAGATGGGTCGATTACCTGGGCGGCATGCTCGACTCGCGCAGCATCCGCCGCACCGCTACCGATCTAGGCGTGGCCGGCGCCACCAGTTTTCGCTGGCGCCACCGCTTCCTGAAAGTCAGCAAGGACGACCGGCCGCAATGCCTGGGCGGCATTGCCGAGGCGGACGAAATGTATGTACTGGAGTCGCACAAGGGATCGCGCACGCTCGATCGCCCGCCACGCAAGCGCGGCGGAAAAGCCACAAAACGAGGAATATCGAACGAGCAGGTGTGCGTGCTGGTGGCCCGGGATCGCACCGGCCAGACCCTGGACTGGGTTCCCGGCAACGGAGCATTAACGCTGGCGCAATTGCACCAGCACCTGCTGCCGCGCCTGGAGCGCGATGTCCTGTTGGTGTCCGACGGCCATCCCGCCTACCGGGCCTTCGCACGGCAGGCCGGCATCACCCACGAAGCGGTCAACCTGAAAGCCGGAGTCCGGGTGCGCGGTGCCATCCACGTGCAGAACGTCAACAGCTACCACAGCCGGCTGCGCGGCTGGCTGCAGCCGTTTCGTGGCGTGGCCAGTCGCTATTTGACTAATTACCTGGGCTGGCGCTGGGCGCTCGATGGCGGGCGCATCGGCACGCCAGAGAAATTGCTACGGGCGGCGCTGGGCATTGGGCGCCAGGCGGAATTCCACACTTAACGCGAACAGCGCCTTTTTTATGGGCCGAGCACATCGCTCCAGATCCGCTGCGCCCAGGCATCGGCATCGATCCCTTCCCGCGCCGACGCGTGCTCCGACAGATTGCTTGCGCCGTCCGCCTGCATGCTCTTTTTCGCCGCATCGTAGCGATACAGCGTCGAAATGTGCATGGCCTGCCTGTCGTCGATATAGCTGTAGCAGGTGTTGGCAAAGGCCGGCGCCGGGTCGGGCGCCTGTCCCAGCATCAGGTCGACGATGGCGCGCGCGCAGATCTTCGCCTGGGCATTGGCCATGTGCGCCGACTTGGGCAAGCCGGAGTCGATCGCGTCGCCGATCACGTGAATGTGCGGCGAGACCGCCGATGCATAGGTGAGGAAGTCGACCTCGCACCAGCGCCGCTCGATATTCGCCAGGCCGCAATCAAGCGCAATCCTGCCGGCCCGCTGGGGCGGAATGATGTTCAGCACGTTCGACCTGACCGTATCGAAGGCCGTCCTCACCGTTTTGTTCGCCACCTCGACCTGCTGCAACTCGCTGCCGGGCATGTAGTCGATCATGCCCGGATACAGATCGCGCCATGCCCGTTCGAACAGCGCGCGTTTCGACGTAATCACGGGATTGGCATCGAGCACAATGACCTTGGAGCGCGGCTTGTGCTTCTTGAGGTAGAACGCGGCCAGGCAGGCACGCTCATACGGCGCGGGCGGGCAACGATAGGGCTGCGGCGGCACCACGATCGTGAACACGCCGCCATTGGGCATGGCGAGCAGCTGCCGGTGCAGGTTGCGCGTTTGCGGCCCCGCTTTCCAGGCATGCGGGATCTGCTGCTGTGCGTCCGCGAGCTGCGGAAAGTCGTCGTAGATGAAGTCGATGCCGGGGGCCAGGACCAGGCGGTCGTAGGCCAGCGTTTCCTTGCTTGCCAGGACGATGCGCTGTTTATCTGCATCGATTGCCGTCACGCTGCCGCGCAGGAATGTGATGCCATGCTGCTGGCGCAGCGCATCGTAGCCAAAGGTCAGCTGCTCGAGCGTTCTCTGGCCACCCAGCACGCGGTTGCTCACCGGGCAAGAGGTGAACGCGGCGTTCTGGTCGACCAGGATGACCTCGATGCGCCCGCCACTCAGGCTGCGCAGATACCTGGCCGCGGTCGCGCCGCCATACCCGGCGCCCACGACAACCACCCGCCCCAGCCTCGCATGGCCGGATCGGCCGCGCTTGCCGAATGCCCCGGCCAGCGCTGGCCAGGCCGTTCCGGCCAGGGCGTATGCAAGCACCTCGCGCCTGCGCATCCTTATTCCCATTCCAGGGCGGGATACAGCAGGTTGACGTTGCGCCGGTTGACGACGTCGAACAATTGCCAGCGCCCGCGTTCGGCGGCGGCGGCTTTCTCCATCGTCTCGCTCATGCCGCTGCCCTGTCCTATGCCGGCGCGAACGTCGCGCAGCAAGGCCGCCAGGTAGTCGCGCTGCCTGGCCAGCGCCCCGTTTTTATCGCGGGTGACGGGGCCGTGTCCGGGAATGGTGGCCGCTGCCGGCAGCTGCTGCAAACGCTCGATCGCAGCGAGCCAGCCCTTGACGTCGCCGTCGATGGAAGGGGTACGCTCGATAAAGAGCAAATCGCCCGTCCACAGGGTGCCGCTGGCGCTATCGAGCACGGTGAGATCATGGTTGGTATGCGCGTTCGGCCAGGCTTGTAACTCGAGCCTGCGCCGGCCCAGGTCCAGGCTCAGGCGGTCCTGCACGGCGATGCTCGGCGGGACCAGCCGGCTCTGGTGCGCCGCCGCTTCTCCCAGCTGCTTTTTGAGGTTGCGCATATAGGCGTCGCTGCGTGCGCCCATCGCCTGCGCCAGCATGGCATGGCCGATGAATTGCGGCTGCATGCCGTCAGCGGCATCGATGAAGGCGGCGTTGCCGAAGACGTGGTCGGGGTGTCCATGCGTATTGATCACATAGCGAATCGGCAGCCGCGTGACGGCGCGCACCGCTTCTTTCAGGGCCATGCCGACGGCGTAGGAGCCGCCGGTATCGATGACGGCGACCGCCTCGCTGCCGACCACGAAGCCGATGTTGGCGATATCGCCATCGTACCCATCCTCGAAATCCTGATGCTTCCCGATGTGCACGTACACGCCGGGTGCGACCTGGTCGACGCGCAGCGGCGCCGCGCCGGCCTGCGCGGCGACAGCGGCCAACAGCCAGGCCACGAGGAGCCAGCGCATCTAGCCTCCGACGGCGAAGGATTGGCGGAAGGTGGCGCCGCGGTTGTCGCGTATCACGACTTGCAGGTCGCCGGGCTGGTCGGCGAGGAAGCCGAACTGGATGAAGGGATCTTCGCTGATGCCGATTGCGGTATCGGCCGCCAGTACCGGCTTGCCGTTGAAGCTGACGTCGATCTTGTCGATATAAAACGCCGGTCGGTAGCCGTGCGTGTTCAGGTCGCGCTGCAAACCCGTGTACATCGGATGCTTGATCAGGAGCCTGGCTTTGCTGACCTGTCCGCGCCTGAATGGCCCGTCGAGCGCGATCTTCATTTTCCCTGCTGCGGCCAGCGCTGCCGCATTGTCTCCCCCGACCGGACCGCCGCAACCGCCGGAGGCTTTCACGGTGGTTGAATTCACATACAGCTTGCCATCGCTCGCTTCGGCAACGACGTGTACCAGCGAATCGGATTCAAAGCGGATCCTGGTGGACAGCTCGGCCTTGCCGCTCTGCGGGTTGAAGTGAAAGACCGCCGTCAGGGGCACCGGATTTTCATCGACGAACAGGGTGACCGACTTGATGTAACGGCTCGCCGTCATCGGGTGGTCGATGCTGAACGCGAAGGGCACCTGTTCGCCGCTGGGCGCGCGCGAGGGCGCGGTCAAGTGGATGAAGGGCGCCTCCTGCAGTGTCTTGCCCGGGAAGTGAGCCTGCTGCAATGCGCTCCAGGACGTGCCGGCCGCCTGGGCGAGCGCCCACTGCGGACACACCGGCAAGGCCAGCGCCCCCAGGCCGAGAGAAAGAATCAGGCGGCGCTTGCCGTGGTGACGATTTTTCATAAAATCAACCTGTATCCATGGTGGATGCACGATGTTTCTGCTCGATCCGGCACGCCAGGCTGCACGCGTCGCAATGATGACTATAACGCATGACACCCTTGCATGCGCAAAGCAGTGTCGCGGATCGGGATGGCCCTCCTCCTGTTTCCCTTAACTAATTAGTGCTAATGTCACTACTTTCCCTCACACAAGGACGATCATGTTCAAGAAACTGGCGGCGGAAGCACTGGGCATCAGCGATATCGGCGTCATCGTCGGACCGGCTGAATACAGCAAGGTCGATGCCGACGATTACCTGTTCAGCGAAGACGGCGAGCAGATCTTCTTTCTCATCAAAAGCAAGAAGGACGAGTACTGCTTCACCAATCTCGCGCTGATCCATGTGGACGGCGACTCGGCAGTGTCGTCGAAGCGCTCGATCAAGCGCTACGATTACGCATCGCACCTGGTGTCGAGCGTCAGCATCGAAACGGCAGGCACGCTGGACATGGACATCGAGCTCAAATTCAAACTCGATAACACGGTGTTCTCGATCGACGTCAAGAAGGCCTTCATCGAGCAGCTCAAGGACATCTACAAAGCCTTGATCTCGATTGGAAAACAGCAGCAGCGCGATGCCGTCTGCCGCGACAATGCCTTGCGCACGCTCGACGCCACCGCGTCCGTCCACAAGCTCAATATCGCCCCGGGCGCGGGCAGCCTGGTGAGCCAATACGGCGAACTGCTGGCGGCCTTGAACACGGCCATGTTAGACACCCACACGAAGCGCGATTTCAGCGACGTGTTCGTCAAATACATTCACAACTGAGGCGTCGGTCGTTGCTACCCCGCTGGGAAGAGACAGAATTTCGAAAATTCATCAATTTCGTCAATATTTTAGGCTCGCATCCAAATTTACGTAGGATAATGCTTACATCGAGGCCGGCTTGCCGGACTCAGTGTGGTCCACAACCTACTTCATCTGGATGCCATCATGCCCTCTTCACGCGCAGAGCGGGACCAGCCTGTCGATCTCGAACTATTTGAGAACAGTCCCGACTGTATCAAGATCTTGCATCTCGACGGCACCATCAGATCGCTGAATGCCGGTGGGAAAATTGCGTTGGAGCTCGAGCATGCAGCGCAACTCGATGGCATGAGCTGGTCCAGTCTATGGCCGGGCAGCGAACAAGCAAGGGTGGAACAGGCCGTTGCCGCAGGACGCATGGGCAAGCGTACGCAATTGCTCGCCTTCTGCCCGACCGCGAAAAATACGCCGCGCTGGTGGGATGTCGTGGTCACGCCCATCAAGGGCGCCGCGCACGACATGGCGGGATTGCTAGTGGTCTCGCGCGATGTCACGGAACTGGTCCAGGCCAGGGAAGAACTGGTGCGTGTCAACGCGCAGAAGGATACCTTCCTGGCAACGCTCTCGCACGAATTGCGCAATCCCCTGGCCGCGCTGGCCATGGCGGCCAAAGTGCTCGAGACCACGCATGGCGGCAATCCCCAGCTGAGCAAGATCAGCCAGTTGATTGAGCGTCAGGTCGGCGTCATGGGGCGGCTCACAGAGGACCTGCTCGACGTGTCGCGCATTACGCGCGGGCAGATCAACCTGCAGCTGGAAGAAGTCGATGTGCGCGATATCGTCCATGATGTGCGCGAACAGCTGGAACCGATGCTGGCGTCCAAACGACAAGCCTTGCGGGTCGCGGTCCCGGCCTTGCCGGCACGGGTAAGGGGCGACCGCATGCGCCTGGGTCAGGTGCTGGGCAACCTGGTGGCCAACGCCTCGCGTTATTCGCCGCCCCAGTTGCCGATCGAGGTCGCCGTCACGGTCACTGAAGAACACGCCATCGTCGCGGTGTCGGATAGCGGGAAAGGCATCGCCGGCGGCATGATGCCGACCCTCTTCGATCTGTTTTCCCAGGCCGAAGCCGGTACCGACCGCAAGGGCTCGGGCATCGGCA
Source organism: Massilia sp. FBCC-B171 (assembly GCF_059134155.1). Lineage (NCBI taxonomy): Bacteria > Pseudomonadati > Pseudomonadota > Betaproteobacteria > Burkholderiales > Oxalobacteraceae > Massilia > Massilia sp. FBCC-B171. The sequence continues at coordinate 4,400,658 of NZ_CP101443.1, forward strand.
TGGGCCTGGGCATCGTCAAGGGACTGGTCGACCTGCATGGCGGCAGCGTGACCGCCGCCAGTGAAGGCCTGGGACTAGGCAGCCGGTTCACGGTCGCCCTGCCCCTGGCCGACCGCCGCCGCGCTGCGGCCTAGGAACTCCTGCCCGCCAGGGCGGCACTGAGTGCATCGACGTCGTAGGGCTTGCTCAGCATGACCGAGCGCTCCAGGCTGGTCGTGGCGCTGCGCCCGGATGCGAAGACGACGGCCAGCTCCGGCGCCAGCGCGCGCGCAGCAGCGGCCAGCTGCTCGCCCGACATGCCGGGCAATTCGAGGTCGGTCATGAGGACGTCGGCCGAGGCCAGGGCTGGCAGGGCCAGCGCTGCCTCGCCGTTGGCCGCCGCGCTCACCGAATGGCCCAGCAGTTCGAGCAGTTCGGTGGTCGTAGCGCGCAGCGACTCGTCGTCTTCGACCAGTACGATCCTGAGCGCGGCGGGCGCCGTGCGCTCATGCCTGGCCTGGCTGCGTGCCTGGGCCAGGTCGCGCGCGGCGCCGCTGCGCTGGTCGCGGTTGGCCAGCACATGGCGGATTTTCGACGCGAGCGCGGCCCGCGTATAGGGTTTGCCCAGCAAATCAACGCCGGGATCGAGCCGCCCGCCGTGGACGATGGCGTTCTCGGTATAGCCAGAGGTGAACAGCACCGCCAGGTTCGGAATCGCTTCACGCGCCTTGCGCGCCAGGTCGGGACTGCGCAAGGGGCCCGGCATGACCACATCGGTAAACAGCAGGTCGATCGGGATGCCGCTCGAGACGATCGCCATTGCACTGGCGGCGTCCGCCGCCTTCAGCACCCGGTAACCCAGCTCGCCCAGCAATTCGACCACGGTCTCGCGCACGCCCTCGTCATCCTCGGCCACGAGGATGGTTTCGGTACCGCCGGTGGGCTCGCGCAAGTCGACCGGATCGAGCGCGTCTTCCACTTCGAGCGAACGCGGCAGGTACATCTTGACGGTCGTACCCAAGCCGACTTCGCTATAAATCTTTACATGGCCACCGGACTGCTTGGCGAAGCCGTACACCATCGACAGGCCCAGGCCGGTGCCCTTTCCTTCCGGCTTGGTCGAAAAGAACGGTTCGAAGGCTTGCGCAATGATCTCGGGGGGCATGCCCGAGCCGGTATCGCTGACGGCGATCATCACGTACTGGCCGGGCGTCACGTCCGGCTGCGTCCTGATGTAATCGTCGTCGAGCTTGGCGTTGCCGACCTCGATGGTCAGCTTGCCTACGCCGTCCATGGCGTCGCGCGCATTGATGCTGAGGTTGAGGATGGCGTTTTCGACTTGCGAAATATCGACGAAGGCATTCCACAAGCCAGCCTGGATCACTGTCTCGAGCTCGATTTCCTCGCCCAGTGCGCGGCGCAGCATGTCGTCCATCGCGGCGACGTTGCGGCCGATGCGCACCACCTTCGGTTCGAGCGCCTGGCGGCGGCCGAAAGCGAGCAGCTGGCTGGCCAGCTTGGCGCCGCGCAGCACCCCGCCCATCGCATTCTCGACACGGCGCTGCGCCCGCGGGTTGGTGGCCACGTCGGTGCCGAGCAGCTGCAGGTTGCCGGCAATGACTTGCAACAGGTTGTTGAAGTCGTGCGCGACACCGCCGGTCAGCTTGCCGATCGTCTCCATTTTCTGCGATTGCTGCAAGGCCTGTTCGGTGCGCCGCATGGCGGCGGCGGCTTCACGCTCGGCCGTCACATCGCGCGCGACGGCATGGATGAAGCTGGCGTCCGGTGCTGCGGACCAGGCCAGCGTGCGGTAACTGCCGTCGCGGTGGCGGTAGCGGTTCTCGAAACTGAAGGTGGTCTGGCCCCCGCTCAGCCCGCCCACTTCGCGCAGCGTCGCTTCCACGTCGTCGGGATGCACGAGCGCCAGGAAGGGGCTGCCCACCAGGCTCGCTTCGCTCCAGCCGAGCACCGCGGTGAATGCAGGATTGACCGCGACGATGTTCGATTCGAAATCGGCCACCAGCATCAGTTCCGTCGAGAGCAGCCAGATGCGGTCGCGCTCCGCCGTGCGCTGGCTGACCTGGTCAGCCAGGGTGTCGTTCAGGGTTGCCAGCGCACGGGCGGCCGCCTTCTGGTCTTCGATGTCGGTATTCGTGCCGACCCAGCGCGTGATGGCGCCGGTCTCGTCGCGAATCGGCAAAGCGCGCCCCAGGTGCCAGCGGTAACTGCCATCGCGGTCGCGCAGGCGAAACTCGATCTCGTAGGTGCTTCCGCTGGCCAGCGCATTCCCCCATGCCGCTGCCGCCGCTTTGATGTCGTCGTCATGCACCATGCTGGTCCAGCGCCCGCCATCGAGTTCTCCCTGCTGGTAGCCGGAATAGCTGTACACGCGCTCGTTGTACCAGTCCAGGACGCCGTCCGGCGGCGCCGCCCAGACCTGGTTCGGCAAGGCCTGGGCCAGGGTGCGGAACAGGGTTTCGCTGGCGCGCATGGCTTGCTCGGCCAATACCCGGTCACTGACGTCGGCACCCTGGACGAAGATGCCGTAGACAGCGCCGGCCTCGTCGCGCAAAGGCTGGTAGACGAAGTCGACAAAGCACTCCCTGGCCGGCAAGTCACCCGCGGCACCGACGGAAAACGGCGTGGCGACGCCGGCAGAGGCCTCGCCGCTCGCGTACAGGCTGTCGAGCAGGTCGCCGAAGCCTTGCGCGACCGCTTCCGGCAACGCCTCCGCCAGGGTCTTGCCGACCACATCGCGCCGGTTCACGAGCGTCAGGTAGGCCTGGTTGGCATGGGCGAAGCGGTGCTGCGGGCCTTCGAGCATTGCCATGAAACCGGGTGCCTGGTCGAACATCGCCTGCAGGCGCGTGTGTTCGCTCTTGAGGAAGCGCTCGACGCGCACCTCGTCGCTGGTGTCTTCCACCATGGCCATCACGCCCACCGGCACGTGGTCCTCGCCGATGATGGGCGAGTAATGCAGGTTGAACCAGATCTGCTCGTCGCGGCCCTCGCGGTGCAGGGTCAGTTCCTGATTGGCGTAGTGCAGAGTTTTGCCGGACATGCACACATGCATGACCTGGTCGTTGAAGGCACGCGCTTCGGGCCAGGCGTCGCGCACCTCGACCCCGAGCAGGGCCGGGTGCTTGTCGCGGGCAATCTCCGCGTAACCGCTGTTATAGATCAGCACCCCGCTCTCGCCCCACATCGTGGCGATCGGGAACGGAGAGTGAAGGATCAGCGAGACCGTGCTTTTGACGCTTTGCGGCCAGGTGTCGATGGCGCCGAGCGAGGTTGCAGACCAGTCGTGGCGGGCAATGAGGGCACCGAGCTCGCCCGTGTTATCGAGAAACGACAGCGGCGCGGGCGAGGGCTGGATGCACAGATCGGTCATTCGGCGTAGAGGACAAGGGGCGGCTCACGATTATACGTGAATGCCCGCCGCGTCCCGGTCCGCCTGCGTATCAGTAAATCGCCGCGCCCGAACCATCCTTCAGCTGGGCTTTCCATGCGCCCTGCACCAGCTTGACGACAGACTCGGGCATCGGCACGTAGTCCAGTTCCGCCGCTGCGGCGTCGCCGTTCTTGTAAGCGTAGTCGAAGAATTTCACGACCTCCTTACCCTTGGCTGCGTCAGCCTGGGCCTTGTGCATCAGGATGTAGGACACGCCCGTGATCGGCCAGCTGTTTTTTCCCGCAGTATCGGTCAGGACCACGGCGAAGCCCGGGGTCTTGGTCCACTCGGCGCTGGCGGCGGCGGCCTTGAAATGTTCGTCGTCAGGCTGCAGGAACTGGCCGTCCTTGTTCTTCAGCTGGGTGTGCGACAGCTTGTTCTTCTTGGCGTAAGCCCACTCGACATAGCCGATCGAGCCCTTGATGCGCTGCACGTTGGCGGCGACGCCTTCGTTGCCCTTGCCGCCTACGCCGGTGGCCCACTTGACGGCCGTGCCGGCGCCGATTTTCGACTGGAATTCCGGGCTGGTCTTCGACAGGTAGTCGGTGAACAGGAAAGAGGTACCCGAGCTGTCGGCGCGGTGCACGACGGTGATGTCATCGGCCGGCAGCTTCACGCCGGGATTCAAGGCGGCGATTTCAGGCGCGTTCCACTTGGTGATCTTGCCGAGGTAGATGTCGGCGATGAGCGGGCCGGTCATCTTGAGCTGGCCCGGCGTCACGCCTTCGACGTTGACGACCGCGACCACGCCGCCCATGATGGCCGGGAACTGCATCAGGCCCGCTTCTTCGAGTTCGGCGGCTTTCAGGGGCATGTCGGAGGCGCCGAAGTCGACGGTTTTCGCCTTGATCTGCTTGATGCCGGCGCCCGAGCCGACCGACTGGTAGTTCATGCCGTTGCCGGTGGCGCCCTTGTACATCTCGGCCCACTTCGCGTAGATCGGGTAGGGGAAGGTCGCGCCCGCGCCCGTCACGTCGGCGGCGAAGCTTGAAGCCATCATCATCATGGCAGCGGCGCCGGCGATCATCGTTTTGAACATGTGCTTGGTTTTCATTTTGTCGTCGCTCAGGGTGGGTAAGTGATGGACGCAGTCTAGCCACCGAATATGACGGCAATGTGACGCCTTCCCACGCGCCCGCACCCCAGCCTTTTTGCTATGCTCGCCCTACCGACACGACCATTCACCGCGATGCGCCACCTGCTGTTTCCCATCGTTTGCGCCACCCTCGCCGCCTGCGCCGCGCCGGCCGCGCCGCTCCCCGAGCGCAGCTTCACGCTCGAGCGGGGACAAGCCGTGGACCTGGCGCCCGGCCTCAGCCTGCGTTTCGACGAGGTGGAGGACAGCCGCTGCCCGCCGGGCGTGCAGTGCGTCTGGGCCGGCAAGCTGAGCTACCGCTTCAGCATCCGGCGCGCTGGCGCCGCGCCTGAAACCTTCACGCTCTCGCCCGCCGCGCCCGGTGCCACACCCAAGGCGGTCGACGGGCGCCGCATCGTGCTCGATGAAACGACCATCCCCGCCCCGCCCGCGCCCGGCGCCTCGCTTGTCTACCGCGCCACCATCCGCATCGTCCCTTCCAACTCGCCCACCACTCCATGACCCGATCCGCGACCGCCCTCACCTGCACGCTTACCCTTTCCATCATCCTGCACGCGCCGCTGGCGCTCGCCAAAACGCCCGTTGCCACCGGCACCGGCGGCGCGGTGGCCAGCATCAGCGAACAGGCCTCGCAATCGGCGCTCGCCATCCTCAACAAGGGCGGCAATGCGATCGATGCGGCGGTGGCCGCGGCGGCGACGCTGGGCGTAACCGACCCGTTCAGTTGCGGTATCGGCGGGGGCGGCTTCATGGTGATTTACCTGGCCAAGGACAAGCGCGTGATCACGATCGATCACCGCGAAACGGCGCCAAACTCCTTCACCCCGGCGGCATTCCTGAACAACGGTATAGAGATCGATTTCGAGCTGGCGGTGGCCAGTGGCGCAGCCGTTGGCGTTCCCGGCACGGTGCGCGGCTGGCACGAGGCGCTGGAGCGCTACGGCAGCATGAATTTCAAGCAGGTGCTGGCGCCGGCCATCGACGTGGCCACCAAAGGCTTTACGACGAGTGAAATTTTCTCTCATTTAACGCGTGAAAATGAAAGGAAATTTCAGCAGTTCGCCCCGACGAGCGCGCTCTACCTGAAGAACGGCAAGGCGCTCCCGGCCGGCACCGTGCTGCGCAACCCCGGCATGGCCAAGGCCTACCGCGAGATCGCCGCCCGCGGCCAGCGCGCCTTTTACGAAGGCCCGATGGCGCGCGCGATCGTCGACGCCGTCAACCAGCCGCCGGTCGCCAACGGCGCCAGCGTGCGCGCCGGCCGCATGACGCTGGCCGACCTGGCCAACTACGAAGCGCGCATCCGCCAGCCCGTCGCCAGCACCTACCGCGGCTATGAACTCTACGGCATGCCGCTGCCGAGCAGCGGCGGCGTGACGGTGGCCGAGGCGCTGAATATCCTGGAAGGCTACGATTTGAAGGCCATGCCGCGTGCGCAGGCCGAGCACCTGTACCTGGAAGCGAGCCGCCTCGCCTTTGCCGACCGCAACGCCTATCTCGCCGATCCCGAATACGTCGATGCGCCGGTCGCCGGCCTGCTCTCGAAACAGTTCGCGGCGCAGCGCCGTGCGTCGATCGACCCGCAGCGCGCCGCAGCGATTGTCGCGGCCGGCGACCCGTACGCGTACCAGGAGGACCAGAGCATTCCCCTGCGTCCGCAAGCGCGCCCGCTGCAAAGGGAGAACGCCCACACCACCCACTTTACGGTCTCGGACAAGGATGGCAATGTGGTCTCCTACACCTTCACCATCGAGTCCTGGGGCGGCAGCGGCATCGTGGTGCCGGGCTACGGCTTCCTGCTCAATAACGAGATGACCGATTTCGATTTTTCCGGCCCGCGCCCGAACGTGCCGGAAGCCGGTAAACGTCCGCGCAGCAGCATGGCGCCGACCATCGCCCTGAAGGACGGCAAGCCGGCCTTTACCATCGGCAGCCCGGGCGGTTCGACCATCATCACCACGGTCCTGCAGACGATCGTGAACTATGTCGACTTCGGCATGACCATGGATGCCGCGATCAATGCGCCGCGCCTGTCCGAACGCAATGGCGCAACGACCTCGGTCGAACCAGGCTTCGCCGCATCGAGCCAGGCGCGCGGCCTGGAAGCCTTCGGCCACAAATGGGAAACGCCGCCCGAGGAAATCGGCGCGGCGAATGCCATCGTCTTCAATCCCGATGGCACCGTGACCGCGGTCAGCGAAGGCAAGCGCCACGGCGTCGGCACGGCGCTGGTACAGCGCAAGGGCCACTGAAGCTCAGGCCAGGCGTCCCACAGGGAAAGCATGCGAGGTCCCACGAAGCCGGCGCCAGCGCCATGATACCGCGCCGAGCGCCAGCACCATCGATGCCAGCGCGGCCAGCGGCAGCACCGGCGTACCCAGCAAGTAGCCTGCGACCGCACCGGCAAGAAAGCACAAGCCGATCGAGACGAGCAGCCACAGGAACAGCCCCCACACGTCGCTGCCGCTGCGGGTGTCACGGCCGTAATCGCGCAGGGTCGAAGCGAGAATCGGCAGGGTCAGGCAGCACATGCAGGCCTGCATCCAGAGGGTGGTGCCGGAAGCCCCGCTGATGGCAACAAGCGCCAGCACCATGGCCGAGGTGCCCGCCCAGTCGATCAGCCCGGTGCACAGCATGCGCGCGGCCAAACGGCGGTTGAACGCGTCCGCAGCGCCCGGCATCAGCGGCGCCAGCCGCACCAGGTTTTGCTCGCCGTACGTGGCCGCCACACGCATGAGACGCTGTTCCTGATCGCGTAACTGGAAAATCAGCGCCCAGGAAATGCCGACCCAGCTGCCACCTGCGATCGTCGCCAGCGTGCCGGCGCTCGCCTGCTCGCGCAACAGGGCCATGGCGACGGCCGCGCCGCCGACGATCGTCAGCAACGCCAGGCAGCGCTGCGTCCAGTGCACGGCCGGGCCGAGCACGTGCATCAGGAGCGCGCCGCCATGATGGCGGGCGACATCGCGGCGCAGCGCGGCCCCATACAACCACTCGCCCACGCGCGGGAGGTGCGCTGCCTTTAACTGCCCTTCCTTGCCTGCCTGACCGCTAGCCTGTTTCTGCGCATTGCGCAGACTGAAATGGCGCTCGCCGCCCTGCGCAAACATCATGTCGAGCGTGTAAGTGCCCAGGGCCAGCATCAGCATGGCCAGCACCACAAGGACAACAGGCGTTGCCAGCAGCGCCAGCCACTGCGCCGGAATGACCGGCTGCATCACGAACAGGATCGGCAGCAGGAACTGGAGCCATGGGCCGGCGCGGTGACCGCTGCGTGCCATGCCCTGTGCGATCAGCCCTAGGCCGATGCCGAAAAAAGCCAGGTGGGCGGGAATCCGGGTGCCCAGCGTCAGCATCGCACCCAACAGGGTGGCGCATACCCAGACCGATACGGTCAACTGCCTGGCGCGGCAGCGCATGCGTGGCACCAGCACCGCATTGGCAGGCGTATTGAGCTTGATCGCACCGGGAATGAAATACATCAGCACGCCCAACACCAGCAGCAACGACGCGGCACGCAGTGCGTACACCAGCGTCTCGAGCATGTCGCCCGTCTTGACGAATACCAGTGCGCCCACGAACAGCGCGAACAGCAGCGCGGATATGGACACCCAGACATTCGCATACGGATGGCGCGTTGTCAGCGCCGCGCGCCACAACAGGGCGAAGTCCCTCAGCGCGGAACTCATTGCGTCACCTCGATGAACAGGTCTTCCAGGCTCAGGCTTTCAACGCGCACGCCGGCTTGCGAGGCGAGCGCGCCGAGTGCCGCGCCGCCGTGCGTGACGACGCTGACCGAGCCGTCACGGCCACGCTGGCGCCGCACTTCGCCGGCTACCCTTACGCCATCGAGCACGGCGCCCGGGCCCACCACGCGCCGGGCGCCCTCGATCAGTTCGTCGAGCCGGCCCTGCAGCGCGATCTTGCCGTCCTTGAGGAAGGCGACATCAAGGGCGACCCTTTCCAGGTCCGACAGGATGTGGGTCGAGAAGACGACCGTGGTGCCGCGCTCGATCACGCCGTCGATCAGTTCGCGCAGGAAGTCGCGCCGCCCGACCGGGTCGAGGCTCGACACCGGCTCGTCGAGGATCAGCAGGTCCGGGTCGGGCCCGAGCGCGCGCACGATCGACAGGCGCTGTTGCTCGCCACCCGAGAGCTTGCCGATCGCCGTGCTCTGCCTGGCCTGGTCGAAGCCCCAGCGCGCGAGCAGCCCGTTGACCTTGGCCTCGTTCCAGCGCGGGTAAAGCGCCTTGAAATAGTCCAGCATCTGGCGCGGCGTCATCCAGTCGAACAAATCCGACTTCTGCGGCACATAGCCGATCCGGGCGCGGGTGGCATCCGTCAGGGCATTCACGTTTTCGCTGTAGAGTGTGACCGACCCACTATCCGTCTCGCGCAGGCCGAGCAGGCATTCGAGCAGGGTCGACTTTCCGGCTCCGTTGCGCCCCAGCAGGCCGATCACCTGGCCCGGCATCACCTGCCAATCGACGCCATTCAAGACGAGCTCGCTGCCAAATTGCTTGCGGATCGAAGTAAGCCGGACGATCGGGGTGCTCATGCTAGTTCCTTCAGGATGTGGGTGAAGAGGGAGAGGACGGTCTCGGGATCGAGTTCCAGCTGGCGCGCTTCGATTGCCGCGCGTTCGAGAATGGGACGCAGGAGTTCGGCGCGTTCGGCGCTGCTGTGCTCCCTGCCCGCCCGTTCGGCTACGACCATCCCCATGCCGCGCCGGCGCGTCAGCAGGCCTTCCATCTCCAACAGGCTGTAGGCCTTGGAGACGGTCATGGGATTGAGCGCAAGCGACTGCGCCACTTCGCGCACCGAGGGCATGCCGTCGCCGGGCGCCATCTGGCCGGCGGCAACCAGCCGGCGCACCTGCTCGACGAGCTGGCGGTAGATGGGTTCGGAGGAGCCGGTCGAGATCGAAAACAGCTGGGCAGTGTGGGTGTACATGGCGTCTAGTGTATTAGTTGATTAATACAGTAGACGCAGCTTGGCGCGGTGTCAACAAGAATATTGAACACGATTGACCCGCTATCGATCCCGGCAACCATCATCGCCCCGACCCAGCAGGCGTATGCTGGCGCAGCCATCCCACTCCCGGAGACCACCATGACCAGACTGACAGCAAACGATTTCGATCCCGAAGTATTGCAACTGTTCGACGGCTACGTCCACGGCCGCCTCTCGCGCCGTGAATTCCTGTCGGCGGCTTCCCGCTATGCCGTCGGCGGCGTGACCGCGGCCGGCTTGCTGGCGCAGCTGTCGCCCTCCTTCGCGGCTCCCCTGGTCGCAGCGTCCGACAGCCGCCTGAAGACCAGTTATGTGGAGTTCCCGTCGCCGCAAGGCTATGGCACGCTGCGCGGCTATCTGGCCGTTCCCGCGAATGCCAGGGGCAAGCTGCCTGCGATCCTGGTGGTCCACGAGAATCGCGGCCTGAACCCGCATATCGAAGACGTGACGCGCCGGCTGGCGCTGGAAGGCTACCTCGCGTTCGCACCCGACGCGCTGCATCCACTGGGCGGCTATCCGGGCGACGAAGAAAAGGCACGCACACTGTTCCAGACCCTGGACCAGGCGAAAACACGCGCCGATTTCGTCGCAGCGGCGGGCGCGCTCACATCCCACCCGCAGTCCACCGGCAAGCTCGGCGTGGTCGGCTTCTGCTACGGCGGCGCCATCGCCAATTACCTGGCCACCGTGATCCCCGACCTGGCTGCTGCCGTGCCCTTCTACGGCAGCCAGCCAGCCGCTGCCGATGTACCGAAGATCCGCGGGCCGCTGATGATCCACGACGCGGGCAAGGACGCGCGCATCCTGGCCGGCTGGCCGGCCTACGAAGCGGCGTTAAAAGCCAACAAGGTCGAGTACCAGCACTTCGTGTACGAAGGCGCCGAGCACGGCTTCAATAACGACACCACGCCACGCTACGATGAGGCTGCGGCCAAGCTGGCGTGGAGCCGGACTGTGGGGTTTTTCAAGGCAAAGCTGGGGTGATGCGCGGGGCGCACCGGTGCGCTAGCGCGCTTGCGCCGGTTTCACCTTTCGCAGCTGCTCGTTCATATAAACGGACTGCCGCGCATAAACCGACCCAAGCTTCCTGACGAGTTCCTGCAAGCGCGCGACATACCGGCAACCGGCCGCCGGTTCCTTGATCTCGCCCCGCTGCAAAGCTTGCCACCCGCTCCGCAGCTCCGCGAGCAGCAGCGCGATCTCTTTGTTGAAGTCCGCGTACCGCTTCGACTGAAACACGGTTTCAGAAAACCTGGCGCTGTCCTGCTCACTCCACGTCGCCCGTGCTGTGGCCAGGCCGGCTTCCAACTCAGCCTGTTGCCGGCCCATCGCTTCCATCAAAGAGGCCAGCATTGCCTGTGTTTCCGCTGACGCCCTGGCTTTGCCTTGAAGGCTTGAACAATCGAGCGCTGACTGGGCCAATGCGGGGCAGCTGATCGCAAACCATGCGACGAGAACGAGTACGTGCTTCAACATGGGAATGCGGTATCGGATCAAGATTGCCTCAATTGGTTTGACTTCGCGCCTATCGAATTAGCCGCACGTAACTCTACATAATCGGCGCTTGCTTTACCACGGCTACCTGCCTGATCGCATGCATATCCACCGCCGGTCGCCATCACCCGCGACTTCAGCCATAATGGGTTCACCTTCCTCCTGGATGCCTTCGATGCCGCGCTTTCGCCTTCCTGCTTCGCTCGTCCGTACCCCTGCTCCGACAGCCGGGCAGCGGGAGGCAGGCGCATGAAGCCGGATTCACGCGAATTGCGGGCCTCGCGCCTGTACGAAGTGATGGACCTGATGCTCGATTCGGTGGGCGACCCGCTGGCGCTGAAGAACCTGGCCGCGTCGGCCAGCTATTCGTCCTTCCACTTCGACCGCATCTTCCGCGAGCTGACCGGCTTTTCCGCCGTCGACTACCAGCGCAAGCGCCGCCTGCGGCGCGCGGCCCACCTGCTGCGCCACGAGCCGGACGTGTCGATCCTGCGCATTGCCCAGGACTGCGGCTTCCCGTCGAACGCGGCCTTCGCCAAGGCCTTCAAGCAGCAGTTCGCGATGTCGGCCAAGGCCTGGCGCGAAGGCGGCTGGCGCACCTACATGGACCAGCAGGTCGGGCGCGAGAGCGACGTCAGCTTCTTTGTCGCCGAACCCGACAACCTGGCCGTCATCCTGGCTCCCTACTGCCCGCCCGAGCCGGGCAGCGTGGCCGCGCGCATCCGGGTCCAGGCGCTGCCGGCGATTCACCTGCGCTACCAGCGCTTCTTCGGCCAGTCCGGCGCTGCCCTCTCGATGGCCTGCAATGTGTTCTTGTGCGAACGCGAGCGGCGCGGCGATACGGTACCGGGCACGCCCTGGTACGGCGTCTTCGACGAAGACCCGGGTTTCACGGGCGAGCGCGAATACTGCTACGACTTCGGCTACGCGGGCGACACGCGGCCGGACCCGAGCCTGGGGCTGCGCGTGCTCCCCGCCGGCAGCTATGGCGTGCTGGAATTCTGCGGCGACTGGCCGCGCTTTCGCTCGATGTACGAAGACTGGCTCGACCGCCAGACCTTCTGGCGCCTCGACAGCACGCGTCCGCACATCCAGCGCGTCGAGCGCGGCCTTGACGGCGCCTGGCGCGGCTGGCTCGCGCTGCCTGTCAAGAAGCGCTAGCGGCGCTCTTCGGGCTCTCCAGCCGCACGAAGCAGCTCAGCACCAGCACCGGCAGCGCGCACGCCAGCACCCACAGGAAGAAGGCGCGGTAGCCGAGGGCTGCCTGGACGTCGCCGCTGATCACCTTGAACAGCACGAAGCCAAGCTGCATGAAGCCGGTGCCCAGCGCATAGTGGGCGGTCTGGTATTTGCCGCTGGCGACGACCTGCATGATGAACAGGATGATGCCGACGAAGCCGAAGCCGTAGCCGAACATCTCCAGGCCGAGCGACGCCGCAATCACGGTCAGCGAATCGGGCTGCGCCGCGCTCAGGTAGTAGAAGACCAGGTTCGGCAAATTCATCGCCAGGATCAGCACCGGCATGGCGCGCTTCAAGCCGATCCAGGCCGTGAAATAGCCGCCGGCGATGCTGCCGGCCAAAAAGGCGACCGTGCCGGCCGTGCCGTACACGGCGCCCACCTGCGCCGTGCTCAGGCCCAGGCCGCCGACGGCGCGAGCGTCGCGCAGGAACAGCGGGCCGATGGTCTGGATCTGGCCTTCGGCGGCGCGAAACAGGATGATGAACAGGATCGCCAGCCAAATGCCCTCTTTCGCAAAGAAGACTTTGACGACATCCACCAGCGTGCGGGCGATGTCGCGCGCCGAGTTGTCGCCCGAGGGCGCGTTCAGGGTGCCCGGCAGCGCCCAGCTGTGATACAGGCCGAGGCCCACCAGCGCGGCGCCGAGCAGGCCAAACACCACCGTCCAGGCACTGGCCGTGCCGATGCGCGCTTCGAGAAAGCCCGCCAGGATGACGAGGCCGCCGAGCGAAAGGAATTTGGCGGCATTGAAGAAGGCGCCCTGCCAGCCGGCGTAGGCCGCCTGCTGGCGCGCCGACAGGCTGGCGATGTACAGGCCGTCGGCGGCAATGTCGTGGGTGCTCGAGGCCAGCGAGACCAGCGCCAGCAGCGCGATGGCGAGCGCGAACCAGCCAGGCAGCTGCAACGCAAGCGCGACCGCGGCCAGCGCGCCGCCGCCCAGCATCTGGAAAATCACGACCAGGCGCTTCTTGCTGCGCGCCAGCTCCAGGAAGGGACTCCACAGCGCCTTGAACACCCAGGCCAGGCCGAGCACCCCGGTCCAGCGCGCGATCTGCTCGTTCGGCACGCCCATGCTCTTGAACATCAGCCCGGCGACCAGCGCCACCGCATAGAACGGCAATCCCTGCGCCAGATACAGGGTCGGCACCCAGGCCAGCGGATGGCGCGTTGCGACAGCAGGCGCCGCGGCAAGGGAAGCATCAGGCATCGGGAACATCCTTCAGGGCGAGGGTGACGACGCGGCCGGCGCGGCCGCGCGTATCGAAACTGGCAATTCTAAACGTGGCGGCAGCCGGCGGCACGCAAAGCGGCTGCGCATACAGCGGGCTGCCCGCGTGCGGCGCGCTGCCGTCGAAAGTAAAACGCAGCGCCAGGCCGGGCAGCGCGGCGTTGGCGTGAATGCGCCCGTCTTCCACCAGCGCGCCCGGCGGCGGCAGGCGGTAGCCCCAGGCCAGCGTGCGGTCGAGCTGGGGCAGCGCGTACTGGCCGACGCGGTTGGCGAATTCGTTCCACGCGCGCGCCGGGTCGCCGGCGCCGTCTTGCGATTCCGGATCTGGGCTCCAGGCCCGTTCGGCCAGCGCCAGCAGGCGCGGCGCGGCCAGGTATTCGATGCGCGCGCGAGAATGGGCGTTTTCTCCCCACAGCTGGCCTTGCAGGCCGAGGATGCGCTCCGGCGCGGACAGTCCCACCAGCCGGGCCGCGGCCTGGGCCGACAGCGGCCGGCCCATCTGGTCCGCGCCGGACAAGGGATCAAGGTCGAGCGGACGGAAAGCGAAGACGCTGCGCGTGTCGACGAAACCGGCCCAGTAATAGCCCGGCTCCTGCGGGTCCTTGGCATGGGCCAGGTCGAAGTACAGGTGGGCGGCGTTCGCCAGCACGACCTCGTAGCCGGCGTTGGCCAGGCGCCAGGCGCAGTCCTCCTGGCTTGATCCGGTCGCGTTGTTCCAGGCATAGACCTGGAAGCCTGGCCCGGCGAAGCGCGGGTCGGCCACCACGCCCCCGTCTGCCGAGGCGGCGAGCGCGTTCTCGTCCCAGCCGGCAAAGCCCAGGCCGTGGCGCGCGAGGATGGCGCGGCAGCGGGCAGTGAAATCGGCGCGCAGTTCGTGCACGGTGTGCCAGCCCTGCTGCGCCATGCGTGCGCGGCAGATGGACGAGCCGAGCCAGGCGCCGGCCGGGACCTCGTCGCCGCCCAGGTGGACCGTCCGTAGCGGTACGCCCGCCTCGCGGTAGAGCGCCGCCACCTCGCCCACCACCGTGTCGACAAAGCGGTCGCAGGAGGGGCGCGCGATGCAGATCACGTTGTCGTGCCAAAGCTGGACCGATTCGTAGACCGAGGTATCGTCCGGGTCGTCGAGGCGGAATGCGTCGGCGCCGGCCGCGTCGCCGGCGGCCAGCAGCCGCTCGTGGCGCACACGCATGGCCTGCACCGCCGCCCGCGCGTGGCCGGGCATGTTGAATTCGGGGATGACCTCGATGTGGCGCGCCTGTGCGTAGCGCAGGATGCGAATAAAATCGGCATGGCTGTAATGGCCGCTGCCGGCCGATGCATCGACGTCTGCGCCGGATCCGAAGGACGGCGGCAGGCAGCTGCTGCCTTCCCCCGGCACGCCGCGGCGCGCGCCGACCTCGGTCAATTCGGGCAGCGCGCTGATCGGCAGGCGCCAGCCCTCGTCGTCGGTGAGGTGGAAGTGAAAACGGTTCAGTTTATATAGCGCCATGCAGTCGAGCAGGCGCAGCACCGTTTCCACATCGGCGAAATGGCGCGCCACGTCCAGCATCATGCCGCGGTAGGCGAAGCGCGGCGCATCGCCTACGCGCCCGAGCGGCAAGCGTCCCTCCGGATCGAGCAGCTGGCGCAGCGTCTGCAGGCCGTTGAACACGCCGTGGCCGTCCGCGCCACGCAGGCGCACCCTGCCGGTCTCGATCTCGAGCAGATAGGCTTCGCCGGCAGCCGGCGTATCAAACTCCAGCGGGCCGGTGTCCAGCACGATCTCGCCTTCCGGCGCCGGCGCCAGGCCGGCCAGCAGCGCGCGCAGGAAGGCCGCTTCGTTCTCGAGGCCGGGCGCGTGACGCAGCTGCGTGTTGCAGCCGATACGCACCTGCTCCTCACTGAAATCAGCAGACAGCGGACGCGGCGTGATGCGGCCCACCTCCTCCAGCGGCAGCAGCGACACGGCGCGATTTTCTTCGAACCGGTGCGCCGCATCCATCGGCGCGATGCGGTCCTCGCTGTGGCGCTGCAACTGCGCCGGGCGCGTAAAGGGCAGGATCCGCGGATCGCCCAGGTCGAGCGCCACGCCGCCGGCGGTGACCAAATAAAAGCCGAGCGGCGCATCGGTGAGGCTGATCGCCCAGAAGCGCGCCTGGTAGGCGATCTCGAAGGCCTCGCCCGGCAGCCAGGGGGCGGCGTCCAGCCGGGCCAGCCGGAACAGGTCGCCGTTCACGTGCGCGATGGTGAAGCCTGCGCTCACCGTCTGCGGCAGCACCTTGCGGCAGGTGTTGAAGTACAGCGCCCAGCCGGGGGCGATCGCTGCATTCGACTGGTTGCGCAGCGCCAGCCGGGCGGCGAAGCGCTCGCCGTCGATGCCGTTGGCCACGCATTCCCAGTCGATCTCCAGCGCAGGAGTTGTCGGCATCGTCGACCGGATCACAGCTTGCCGCGCAGGCCCAGGTAGAAGGTACGGCCGTTCGAGTAGAAGGCCCGCGGGCGGTCCTTGTTCTCGGCGTACATCTTGATGGTCTCGTTCGACAGGTTGAGTGCATCGAAGGTGAGCGTCAGCTGCTCGCTCAGCTTGACGTTGACCGAGGCCGCCAGCGAAGGCATGTCGTCCACGTGCTGGCTGGCGCCGCGGTCCACGCCTGCCTTGTAGGCCGAGCGGAAGTTGTAGGCCAGGCGCGCGCTGAAGCGCTCGTTCTCGAAATAGCCGGTCAGGTTCCAGGTGCGTTTCGAGGAATTGAGCAGCTCGCCGCCGTCGTCCAGCTCGCCGTCGGCGTAGGTGTAGTTGGCGAGGAAGCCGAAGTTGCTCATCAGGGGCTGCTGCCAGCTCAGCTCCACGCCCTTGTTGGTGCCGGTCGTGTTGAAGGGAGAAGTGATCTGGTATTCGGCCAGGGCGCTCCGCTTGTTGTTGTAGTAGGTACCGGTGCTCGTACCCTGGGCCACGATCGAGCGCAGGTCCATGTAGAACAGGCCGGCCGAGAGCAGCGCCTTCGGTGCGAAATACCATTCGGCCGAAAGGTCGAAGTTGGTCGAGCGCACCGGATCGAGGTTGACGTTGCCGCCGCTGCCGCTCAGGGCGTCGTCGTTGAGCGAGACCGAGCCGCCCAGCGCCGAGTAGTCGGGACGGGCGATGGTCTTGGCGACGGCGCCGCGCAGCACCAGGTCGTCGCGCGCATCGAACTTCAGGTTCACGCTCGGCAGGTAGTCGCGGTAGGTACGCTTGAAGGTGGTCGGCGTGTAGGGACCGAAGGCCGAACCGGTGATCGGCGCCGGTCCGCCCGGCAGGTTCACGACCGTGCTCTGGCGCGTCTCGACCGCGCGCAGGCCGAGGTTGCCGCTCCAGCGCTCGCCGCCCAGTTCCAGCATGCCGTACAGGGCCGAGGTCTTTTCGCCGACCTGGAATTCGTCCATCCAGTTGTGGCGGATCGTGTAGTCGAGCAGGCGGTTGCCCGGCACCGCGCCCCAGGCGCCAAGCGCCGCGCCGTCGTACTTGAAATAGGCCGACGACAGGTTGCCGCCGAGGTCATTGGCGAAGTCCGACGGGTATTTCTGGCCGTTCCAGGCGGGGCCGGGATTGGTCAAGCCGAGCGGGCCGGGACGCGTTTCCAGCGGGTGTTCGGCGGTGCGGTGGTGGTCGGTGAAGCGTGCGCCGAAGCGCAGCGCGGTGACCAGCGAATCGCGCACGCGCCAGTCGGCGTCGAGTTGCGCATACTTTTCCTGGTCGACCGACTGCGCCTCGCCGCCGCCGGCCCAGGCGGTGCTGCCGGGCGTGAGCGTGTTCCCGCCGGGGTAGCTGACGCTCGCGGGCGACAGGCCATTGAGCGCATACACCATGCCGCCGTCGACATTGTTCTGATAAAAAACATCGTCGCGGTCATAGCCGACGCCGTGGGTCTTGCCGAGCTTACCGGAGAGGCTCAAGTCGTCGCTGACCTTGAACTTGCCATTGAAGTCGAGGTACCAGGATTCGCCGCCGGCGTTCGGGCGGTAGATGTTGTCGACTTCGCCGTTGTTCACGGCAAAGCCGGCGCCGACCAGGGTATTGCTGCGCACCAGCGGGTTTTGCGGAATCTGGTTGGCGCTGTTGATCGAGTTGGCGGGTGCGGCCAGCCAGTTGGTGTTCTGGTGCGGCGCCTTGAGTTCGGAATAGAAGCCGTTCAGGTCCAGCGTCAGGGCGCGCAGGGGCCGCACTTCGACATCGAAAGCGCCGCCGCTGCGCTTCTTGGTCTGTTCGAACAGGGTCGCGCCGATGAAGGTCGGCACCAGCACGCCGGCCAAGGCAGGATTGGCGGCCGCCGCGCTGCTCGTGGCATTGATCGGCGTGTAGCCGAGGATTTCCTGGCCGTCGCGGCGCACGGCCGCCTTTTCGGAAAAGCCCTGGATCAGGAAGCCGGCCGTGTTCGCGGCGTTCTTCCAGGCCACCAGGCCGGAGAGGTGCGGCTTGGCTTTATCGGACAAGTCGTTGTAGTTGGCCTGCACCGAGCCTTCCACGGTGAGCTGCTTGCGGAAATCGAGCGGACGGCGCGTGATGACGTTGATCGCACCCGAGACGCCGCCTTCGACCAGGTCGGCGCTGGCGCTCTTTTGCACGACGATCGAGCCGACCAGTTCGGACGGCAGCAGCGAAAAGCTGCTCGAGCGGCCGACGTTGCCGCCGATCTGATTGAGCAGGAACCAGTCGCCGGTGCTGATGGCGTGGCCGTTGAACAGGGTCTGCTGCAGGCTGGGACTGGTGCCGCGCAGGCTGACGCGGTCGTTCTCGCCGAAGCCGCCTTCGCCGCCGGCGGACGATTGCGTGTTCACGCCGGGCAGGCGCTGGATGGCATCGGCGACGTTCTTGTCGGGCATCTTGCCGATGTCTTCAGCGGTGACGACTTCGACCACCGCATCCGCGCCGCGCTTCTGGCGCAGCGACTGTTCGAGGGCGGCGCGCACGCCGGTGACGACCACTTGCTGCATGCCGGCTTCCCCGCCCTCGGCCTGCTGGGCGCGCGCCTCGATTGCCGTCGTCATTGCCAGCACCATCACCGCGCTGGCGATTGCCGTAACCCTGTACTCCCGCCGTGCCATCAACTGATTCATGTTCTCTCCAAAACATTGTGGTTTACCAGTGCAACCCGTTTCGAATTCGTCGGGCGCTGCGCAACGCCTCTCTCTTCGTATGCAGCGCATTGTGTTGTTATTTTTGCGCCCATGTTTGTCAAATCTTGCTGACCGATACAATCATCCGATGCGAACCGATTTCAAAATACGCGCCGCCACCCTGGCTGACCTGCCCGTGCTGCAAAAACTGATCGCACGTTCCGGCATTGCACTGTCGGCTGGTTTCTACACGCCGGAACAGGCGCAGGCGGTCACGCGCGAAGTGTTCGGCGTCGATACCCAGCTCATTCGGGACGGCAGCTACTTCGCCATCGAAGACGAAACCCGCATCGTCGCTTGCGGTGGCTGGAGCAAGCGCTCGACGCCCTACGGCGGCGATCAGCACAAGGCCGCGGCGGACCGTCTTCTCGATCCGGCCACCGAGCCGGCGAAGATCCGCGCTTTCTTCGTCGATCCGGGGATGGAGCGCCAGGGTCTCGGCTCGATGCTCATGCGGCACTGCACCGGGCAGGCACTGGCGGCAGGTTTCACATCCCTTGAACTGACGGCGACCATGCCGGGCGTGCCGCTGTACACGGCACATGGCTTCGTGCCAGTGCACGACCTGAGTTTGCCGCTGGCGGGCGGACAGGTCACGGTGCCCCTGACGCTGATGCGCAAGGCGATCGGATAACTCGGTGTGGTACCGCACCTAGTGCAAGCCGAACATGGGCTATGCTGGGTTCGTTGTAGCTTGCCCCACCCCGGGCGCCTACCTGCTTCATTCTCTCGCTGCAGTCAGCCTGGCTCACTGCGCGTCCTTTCGACGGTTTCTCTTGCCGCTCAATGCAGCGCCACAGACCCACCCGTCGCTATCCACTTCCACGAAAGCACCCATGTCATTCAATAACGCAGTCGTCTGGCTCGACCATACAAAAGCACAAGTCATCCATTTCGATAAAAATGCGTCGGAGTCGGAGTCCCTCAAGACGCACTCGACCCATCCGCACCCGCACCAGAAGCACGGCGACAACCATGCCGATGGCGATGACAACACCCGCTTTTACAAAGATATTGCTGGCGCCCTGGCCGATAGCGAGCAAATCCTCGTGGTCGGGCCTGCCGAAGAAAAAACGGCCTTCGTCACGTATGTGACCGGCTCGCTGCCTGACATCGCATCCCGGATCAAGGCGGTCGAGACCGTCGATCATCCGACGGACGGCCAGCTGCTGGCCTACGCGCGCCAGCATTTCGTGAGCACCGGCGGCATGCGCTAAGCCCAGCGTATCGCACGCCGAAACCCGCTTGCCGTCATGGCAAAGCGGGTTTTTTTACGACAGTGCTGCCGTCCAGGTTGCGGCAGGGGCTGAAATCTGGTTACAAAGATTGCCAAAATACAAATTTCCGCTACTATGAGCAGTCGATTAAATTTCCAGCCAACAACATGAACGCTGTCGAGCTTGATTCCGTCACCCACCGTTATGGCAAGGTTCAAGCCCTCGACGGTCTCAATCTCACCGTCCGGCAGGGCGAAATGTTCGGCTTCCTCGGCCGCAACGGCGCCGGCAAGACCACCACCCTGAAACTGCTGATGGGCTTGCTGCGTCCGGACAATGGCAACATCACCGTGCTGGGCCGGTCGGTGAAACGCATGCCGGCATCGCTCAAGCAGCGCATCGGCTACGTCTGCCAGGAGCCGAATTTTTATCCCTGGATGACGGCCGACGAGCTGGGCGCCTTTGTCGGCAGCTTCTATCCGACCTGGGACGGGCCCGAATTCCAGCGGCTGCTGCGCATGCTCGACGTGCCGCGCGACCGGCGCGCATCGGAGATGTCGGGCGGAACCCGAACCAAGCTGGGCCTGGCGCTGGCACTGGCGCCGCGGCCCCAGTTGCTGTTGCTGGACGAACCGACCGCCGGGCTCGATCCGGTGGCCAGGCGCGAATTCAACGATCAGTTGCAGGCCTTGCAGCGCGAACAGGGCACGACGGTGATGTTTTCCTCGCACCTGGTGGGGGAAGTCGAGCAGCTGGCGCAGCGCGTCGGCATCGTCCAGGGCGGCCGCTGCCGCTTCGAGGGAGAAGTCGGTGCACTGCGCGCACGCGTGCGCAGGATCGCCTTTGACGCCGCCCTGCTGCCCGGCGAAGGCTTTACGCAGTTGCGCGGCGATATCTGGCAAGCCGAACCTGCCCTGTGGGAGCAGGCCAGCTGGTCACCCGGGACGGTCATCGAGACACTGTCGCTGGAAGACATCTTCCTGGCCTTCGCCCGCACCGACCGCGTGCTTGCCTGATGCGCGCCCTGCTCTACAAGGAGTTGCGCGAACACCGCTGGGTGCTGCTGGCCATGCTGCTCTTGCTGGCGCTGGCCCAGGCCGTGGCGCTGCGGGGTGCGGCGATGATGGGCAGCCCCATGGTGGCTTTCCAGAAAATCCTCGTGCTCATGGTGCCCTTGATGGCGCTGGTGCTGGCCAACCGGCTGGTGGTGCGCGAATACATGGGCCGTACCCAGCTGTTTCTGGAGACCTTGCCCGTTAGCCGCACCCAGGTGCTGGCAATCAAATGGCTGCTCGGACTTGCCGTGCTGCTGCTGGCCATGGCGGCCTGTTTCGGCGCCGCCCTGCTCGTTGCGCGCGGCAAGGTCCTGCTGACGCCGCACTACGTCGCCATGGTTGCCATCCGCAGCGCCAGTTTCGTTTTCCTCAGCTACGCCCTCGCCTTCGCGGTCGGATTGACCGGCCGCTACCGTTACGTCATCTGGGGCTTGCTGTTCGTCTGCATCGTCACAGGGAACGCGGCCGGCCAGTCGGACATCCAGAACTGGGCGCCCTTCTACCTGGTGCAGGAAGCCATGGTCTACGAACGGCTGACCCTGCCATTGCCGGCGGTACTGACCACCTGTGCCATCGCCGCGGCGCTGGTTGCCGCCACCTTCGCGCTTGCGCTGTCGGCCGAGGGTTCGCTCGTCGTGGCCCTGTCGCGCCGCATGAGCTCGCGCGAAAAATCCGGCGTCACCATCAGCTTCCTGGCCTTGCTCATGGCGTTTACGGTCATCGAAGCGCGCAAACCAAAGCCGCCCTTCGCGCTGACGCACGCCGTGCGCAGCGCGAGCGGCCCGGCCGTTGTGGTCGGCATCGCCGGGCCTGCGGAGCAAGCGCAGCAGCTGGCCAATGCACTGGGGTCCGACCTGGCGCGCATGCAGGCTTTCCTGGCACTGCAGAGTCCCCCAGCGCTGACGGCCTTGCCTGACGACAACCTCGATGGCGACGCCTTCCAGCGCGCCGCCTTGCCCAATGCCGATGGCGTGGTGGTGCGCGCGGCCTTCAACAACACTGCCTTCGACGGCGAGGGATTCCGCGCCTACGCACTGGCGTCGTGGCTGCAATGGCATTCCCGTGGCCGCGCCGCCGAGGAAAACCGGCGCTGGCTGCTCGATGGCACTGCGCAGTGGCTGGTCGCACGCGAGCTGCCGCAGCAGCAGGAGAAGCTGGCGCTGCGTGCGGCCTTTGCGGCGCGCCTGTTGCAGGCCGGGCCCGGCGGCGCGAGGCGCGCGGTGCACGAGTGGCTCAGCGTGCGCGAACAGCTCGGCCCCTGCCTGGCCGATGCGCTGGCCTGGCGGATGGTGGCCTCGCTCGCGCAGCAGATGGGCGAGCCCCGCTTCCAGGCACTGAGCCGCTCGGCATTGGCGGAACGCCCGCCGGGCGACGCGCGCGCTTCGCTGTTCGACCCCGGCTTTGCCCGGCTGCTGGCCCAACAGGGCGCGCCGGACCAGGCCATGTTGACGCAGCAGTTCGACCAGCTGTTCGGCGCCGAGCAGGCGCGCATGGCGGGCACGCTCGGCCGGATCGCCATACCGCAGGCGCGCTTCACCGCGCAGCGCATGGCGGGCAAGACCTATGAAGTGCATTACCAGCTGGGCGCATCGGCTGGCGAAGTTCCACCGTTTTCGGTCCTGTACGTCGCCCTGGGGCCGTGGGATGGGGAACTTCCGGCCGAGGCGCTCGCCAGGGTCGACGCCATCCGCGCCGGTGTGCTGCCGGCCTCGTTCGCGCGCGGCACGCGGGTGTTCACCGCGGTGGAGCGGCGCGAAGCACTGCTCGGCTGCAGCGTCAGGCTGGCGGCGCGCCGCTGGGAGGTGAAATGAACGGCGCATTGTTTCGCAAGGAAATGCGCAGCCTGCGCCCCTTCGTGTTTGTCGTTCTGACGCTGTCGCTGCTCGATCTGGTCGACGCCTTCCTGGCCCCCTTCGGCGCGCGCTCCTTCCCCCATCGCCTGCTGACCTTGTCCGACGAGCTGGCGATCCTGCAGATCGTGCTTGGATTCGCCCTGGGCGCCAACCTGCTCGTGCGCGAAATCGACGACGGCACCCTGAATTTCCTCGATGGCCTGCCCCTCAGGCGCGGGGCCATCTTCGCGGCGAAATTCCAGGCGGCGATGCTGGTGCTGCTCGTTTTCCCCGCCAGCATGCTGCTGTTGAACGCGGCCCTGCACGCAGCGACGCGCGGATCGCTCGATCATGCAATGCGGCCGTCCTTGCTGCTGACCATGTTCATTCTGTGCGCCCTGGTCTCGGCCGTTGCGCTGACGGCCGGCATGCTGCTGGGCTTCCTGCGTTATGTGTCCTGGCTGGTACTGGCGCTGTGCGCGATCGGGATCAAGCTCCTCGAAGACACGGCGCCGTCGACAGCGGCAGCCCTGAACACCGCCGACCTGCTGACCCTGCGTTTCACCGGGACAGCCTGGCAACTGCCGATGGCGACCGTCTGGACCCAGCTTGGAGCGGCGCTGCTGTTCGGTTCGATGGCCTTCGCTTTGTTCTGCAGCGCGGGCAAGGTGCGCGCGCGGGTGCAGCGTAGCGGCAGGCTGCGGCGCTGGCTGCTCAGGCTTGGTATCGCACTGATGGTGCTCGCCGTGCTGGCGGGGATCGCGCGGCTGGCAGAGCACAGCAAGCATGACAAGGATGGAGGCGCTGGTACCGGCAAGGATCGCGCCGACGCCCTCGAGTTCTTGCCCGTTGCAAGCGGCCATGCCACCACCAGGCACTACACGTTCAGCTATCCGGCCTTGAGTGCGGCGCGGGCGCGCGCCTTGATCGACAAGGCCGACGCGACCTTCGGCGCAGTCGCGGCCCTGCTCGGTATCGAAGGCGGGACGCCGATCGACGTCGACCTCTCCGGCACCACCGAGAACCACGCCGGCACGGCCTATCTCGACCGCATCCGCATGCGGGTGGGCGACGACAGCGCGGTGTCGACCCTGGCGCATGAAACCGCCCACGTGTTCGCCACGCGCCTGGCCGGTGGAGCCCGCGGGCGCCAGCTGCAAAACATGATGGTATTGAATGAAGGTCTGGCCGAATGGGTCGAGGGCAAACTCGGCAAGCAGGCAGGCGTGACCGAGGCGCAGGAATTCGCGGCGGCCCTGGTTTCGGCACGCCGGCTGGTCACGCCGCGCCAGCTGACCGATCAAGCCGCCTTCGTCAGCGCCGTCGACGAAAACCTCAAGTACCCGCTCGGCGCGATTCTTATCGACCGCCTGGTGCAGCGCTACGGGTCGGCGGCGCCGAAAACGCTGCTGCTGGCCATGGCAAGCGAGGACTTCCCGCGCGATCTCGAGGGCTATGCCTTGTGGCAGACCGCCTTCCAGCTGGCCCGCTTCGATCTCGACCTTGTGCTCGACGATTATGCGCGCCACCTGAAGCAGCTCGAGTCGAAGCATGCGCGCCAGATTGCAAAGCTGCCGCGGCCGCGTGGCAGCCTGGTCGAGCTGGATGACGGCTACGCCGTTGCGCTGCGCTTCGATCAACCCATGCCGGCGAACGCCACGCCGCTGGTACGTTATCGGCCCGGAAAAATCGGCGATTCGTCCAGCTATCGCACCGAGTACGGCGACCTGTCCGACGACGGAGGGTATAGCGCCGACGTGCCGGAGAACATGGTCACACGCGGCGAGGTGTGTTTCCAGCCGGGCGTGGTGCGTGACGGGCTGATCATGTACGAGCCGTGGGTGTGCCTGCCGGTGGATTCGGCGAGCGAGGACTGAGGATCGCGCCTGGCGGGCGTCTTCGCCTACCCCGCCCTGCCGGATGCATTGTTGCAAAAAACAAACGGGATGAGAAAGCGAAGTGGTCGGAAAAGCGACAGGGAATACCGGCCGCGCACGCATGCTCAGTGTGGTACCGCACCTAGTGCAAGCCGAACATGCGGTATGCTGATTTGGTTGTAGCCTGCCCCAATCCCGGCGCCTACCTGCTTCATTCTCTCGCTGCAGTCAGTTTGGCTGACTGCGCCTCCTTTCGACGATATGTCTTGCCGCTCCATGCAGCGCCACAGGCCCACCCGTCGCTATGCACTTCCACGAAAGTACCCATGTCATTCAATAACGCAGTCGTCTGGCTCGACCATACAAAAGCACAAGTCATCCACTTCGATAAAAACGCGTCGGAATCGGAGTCCCTAAAGACCCACTCGACCCATCCGCACCCGCACCAGAAGCACGGCGACAGCCATGCCGATGGCGATGACAACACCCGTTTTTACAAAGATATTGCTGGCGCCCTGATGGAGAGCGAGCAGATCCTCGTGGTCGGGCCGGCCGAAGAAAAAACGGCATTCGTGACCTATGTGACCAGCTCGCTGCCTGACATCGCGTCCCGGATCAAGGCGGTCGAAACCGTCGATCATCCGACGGACGGCCAGTTGCTGGCGTACGCGCGCCAGCATTTCGTGAGCACCGGCGGAATGCGCTAAGCTCGCCGTATTGAGCACCGAAACCCGCCTCCCATCGTGGCAAGGCGGGTTTTTTTACGATCCTGCCAGCCTTGCGTGAGATGTTTATACGTGCACGTAAAAGAAAAAAGCGGCGTCATGGCCGGCATCGGGTCTGCCTATAGAATGGCCAGATGCGAACTTATTTCAAGATACGCGCCGCCACGGCAGCGGACATACCAGCGCTGCAAAAGCTGATCGAACGTTCCGGTATCGCACTGTCGGCCGGTTTCTACACGCCTGCACAGGCGCACGCGGTAACGCGCGAGGTGTTCGGCGTCGACTCCCAGCTCGTTCGCGACGGCACCTATTTCGCCATCGAAGACGACACACGTATCGTCGCCTGCGGTGGCTGGAGCAAGCGCTCGACGCCCTACGGCGGCGACCAGCACAAGGCCGCACCGGACCGCCTTTTGAATCCGGCCACCGAGCCGGCGAAGATCCGTGCCTTCTTTGTCGATCCGGGCATGGAGCGCCAGGGGCTTGGCTCGATGCTCATGCAGCACTGCACCGAACACGCACTGGCGGCAGGTTTCACTTGGCTTGAACTGACGGCGACCATGCCGGGCGTGCCGCTTTACACGGCACATGGCTTCGTGTCCGTGCACGACCTGAGTTTGTCGCTCGCGGGCGGACAGGTGTCTTTGCCGCTTGTGCTGATGCGCAAGGCGATCGGATAGCAAGCAAACCCCGCCCATGCAGAACCGATTAGCCACCCGCTACAAAAAATCGGTTGGCCCAGCGCCGCCGCTCCTCCATCTCGCCGTCCGGCGCAAATCCCGATACAAGCTGTTTGCCGTTTTTCTCGACATCACACAGCGCTGCCAATGCAGAGCCGACCGCGCTTTGCAGGGGTGCGGCCTCACCCGCTTGCCTATCTCCGAGTACCGGTGCCGGTCCCGCCTTGATGACCATTGCCCCTCTGGCAAGCGCATCGAACGTGATCATGTTCCGTAGCGTTGCCGGTAGACGGCCCGACACTTGTTCAATACCGCCCGCCCTGGCAGCCAATTCCGGACCGAGCAGCGTGTACCATCCGACGTCGACCAATCCTGCGCGCGCAGGCTCTAATTGCGCGAGAAAATTCGGGTGCATGAGTCCCGGATAGTTGGCAAGGCAGCGTCGGAAGAAGTCGGCCAGCCATACCTCATCGGACGGGAAGCTGTGATTCCACAACAAGCTCAAACCAACATAGCCCGACGCCAAGGGGAAATCGGCCGCCAAAATTTCCTGAAGAATCCCATCGATACCCCCTGAACCACATTCCTCCAAATACGCGAGTGGCAGGGAAATCGCCGCAAATGGCTCGGAAACGCGCGCCCTTTTCCAGTACAAAAACGCTGGAGCCAGCCATTCCCCTTTTTTCGATGGTGCGAGCAGTTCCGCAACCGCTCCCCTGGACAGTGTCATTTCCCGGCGCATCGCCTCGAGAACAGCTGCACCACCTTCCTTCGGCCAGCGTTTCGGGTTGGCTTGATGAAAGCCGTTGCGATACCAGCCTATGTCCTTGCCAAAGCGGCCAACGAAAGCATCCAATGGCGCCGTGAGACCTGGGGCTGCATCCATAGCCCTGCCAAACAGCACGATACTCAAACATGGCTGGCAGAGCTGACGCTCGCTGTTATGGACGACAAGTGTTTTCGCAACTGTAAGATTCATGGCTTTCTCTATTCCACGAGTACTCGGTGTCAGGTTTGACATTTAGACACGACATCGACATTAACTAGTCACCTGCGTGATCTTACGATGTAGGGTTGAGGTCGTGCCTTGAAGCCAGACCTGCCCCCGTCCTTACGCGACACCGTTGAATTGCGGCTCTTCAAATCTTCCGGTTTCTGGGTCGTAGACCACTCCCCAGAAGCTGCTGCCGCCATCGCATACGACCACTGGCCGCTCTAGAATAGGCCATCCCCGCTGTGGTTCGGACTCATTAATGGGTAACAAGCAGGAGTTTTTCAGACGCTTCCAATAAACGAAAAAAAACCGGGGACGCATGAACTGACCCCCAAAAGTTGGACACAACTTTTGGGGGTTTTTCATGACGAAATACGATGAGCAACTCAAGCTCAAAGTCGTCCGCGAGTATCTGCACGGGACGATGGGGTATCAGCGGCTGGCCGAGTTGCACGATGTCCCACGCAAGAGCCTGGAGACTTGGGTGAAGCTGTACCGCGCCCATGGGGCTGATGGGCTGAAGAAGAAGTTCAGCCATTACAGTGCACAGTTCCGACTTGAAGTGATACAGCGCATGCGGGCCGATGAGCTTTCTAATGCGGAGGCTGCTGC
Source organism: Massilia sp. FBCC-B171 (assembly GCF_059134155.1). Lineage (NCBI taxonomy): Bacteria > Pseudomonadati > Pseudomonadota > Betaproteobacteria > Burkholderiales > Oxalobacteraceae > Massilia > Massilia sp. FBCC-B171. The sequence continues at coordinate 4,428,283 of NZ_CP101443.1, forward strand.
GTTATTCAATATTCGCAGCGCTGGATGCATCGGACGATGGAAGCGCTGTTATGATGCGGGCGGTCTAGAAACGCTGACGCCGCGCAAGCGCGGCCGTTCAAAGAAAATGCCTCAAGTGCCGGATACAAAAACAGAAGCGCTGCCTGATGCAGCTGGCCGTACCCATGAAGAGTTGGTCGCTGAGGTGAACCAGCTGCGCATGGAGGTAGCTTACCTAAAAAAGTTGAGAGCCTTGGTTCAAGCGCAGCAACAGCAGCGGACGACAACGCGCAAAAAGCGCAAGTAGTCATTGAACTGAGGCGACACTTCCCTCTTGCCGGCCTGCTGAAGCTGGCTGGTTTGGCGCGCAGCACCTTCTACTATCAACAGAAAATAGCTCAGACGGGCGATAAGTACGAAGCCTTGAAAACGCAGATCGGTACGCTCTTCGCCCGCCACAAAGGGCGCTATGGCTACCGGCGCGTGACGGCAGCCATTCGACAGCTTGGTACGAAGGTCAATCACAAGACGGTGCAAAGCCTGATGGGTAAGCTCGGCCTGAAGTCACTGGTTCGACCCAAGAAATACCGCTCGTACAAAGGAGAAGTGGGCAGTGCTGCGCCAAATGTTCTGCAAAGGCGCTTCGAGGCCACGTGCATCAATCAGAAATGGGTGACTGACGTCACCGAGTTCAATGTGGCCGGCGAAAAATTGTATTTGTCCCCGGTCATGGATTTGTACAACGGCGAGATCATCGCTTTCGAGACCGCCAAGCGGCCTGAATTTAGCCTGGTAGGCAGCATGCTCAAAAAGGCGCTGAAAAAGCTCAACCCGGGAGACCAGCCGATCTTGCATTCGGACCAAGGGTGGCAGTATCGAATGTCGGCCTACCAACGGGCCTTAAGGCAGAAGAGCGTCGAGCAGAGCATGTCACGCAAGGGGAACTGCCTGGACAACGCCGCCATGGAAAGCTTCTTTGCCGTGCTGAAGTCGGAGTTTTTCTACCTGAACAAATTCAGCAGCGTCGACGAACTGCAAACCGGTCTCAAGAACTACATCCGCTACTACAATTACGACCGCATCAAGATGAAGCTAAAAGGGCTGAGTCCTGTTCAATACAGAACCCAGCCCTTTGCAGCTGACTAGATTTAACCGTCCAACTTTATGGGGTCAGTTCACGCATCCCCGGTTTTATCTAACGCCTACGAAAAACGATTACAAATGCGGCGTAATCGCCGGCATCAAATCATCAAACGTACGGCCGCTGGCATTCTCGCCAATCGCATGCATCTTCCACTCGCCGTTATGGCGGTACAGCTTGGCCATCACCTGCGCGGTGTGGGCGCCCTGCACCGACAGGTCGTAGCGCGCCACTTCCTTGTTGCCGGACGCATCCAACAGGCGGCAGTAGGCGTTTTGCACTTGCGAGAAGTTCTGGCCGGTGAAGCTGTTGACCGTGAACACGAGCGACTTGATGTTGCCTGGCACGGCGGAGAGGTCGACGTTGATCTGCTCGTCGTCGCCGTCGCCGGCGCCGGTGCGGTTGTCGCCGGTGTGGACGATGCTGCCGTCCTTGCTTTTCAGCTGGCGGAACCAGACCGTGTCGACCGGGCGGTTCGATTCGTCGAACATGACGACCGAGGCGTCGAGGTCGACGCTTTCGGTCTTGGCGCCGAAGCCGAGGAAGCCCTTCGATTTGATGGCGTCCCAACCGAGACCCATGGTCACACGGGTCAATGCGCCACCGCCCTCTTTCGAGAGCGAGATTTTCTGGCCTTTTTGCAGACTGACTGACATTGCGTTACTCCTTGTGAGCGAACTTATTTGGCGGGGGTTTGCATCCAGGCTTTGAAGGCGGCGCGGTTACGCGAACACACGTAGACCTTGCCCTTGCCCGAAAAGCGCAGGACCATGCCCTCGCCGCTGGTTTGGCTGTTGATCAGGTTACCGAGGAAGCCGCCGCTGGTACCGGTCGTGATCGAGATCTCGTAGCGCAGCGTGCTGTCCCAGCACACGACGTGCGAGTTGTCGATGATCGCGTCCTTGCCCGGCTCGACGTCGAGCACCGACATCGACCCGAAACCCGACACCGCCACCTGGCCCTGGCCACCGGTCTCGGTGACGAAGAAGCCGCCGCTGTTGGCGAAGAGCGCATTGCCGATGTTCTGGGTGCGCACCTTCAGCTCGACACCGGACGATGCCGCGACAAAGGCGCCGTCGCTGAGGATGTACTGGTTCGGGCCGACGTCGACGATCTGCATGGCACCCGGCAGCGTCGGCGAGAGCAGGCAGTCGCCTGCGCCGCGCGTGGCTTCGATGTGCTGCTGGAAGAAGGACTCGCCGTTGGCGAAGGTGCGCATCAGCGCGCTGCCCAGGCCCCCGCGCATCTTGCCTTTCAGGTCGAGGGTCGATTCCATCATCACCATCGCGTCGGATTCGCAATAGATGGTTTCGCCCTGACGCATCGAGACATGCAGGAAGGGATCGACATCCCCGGTCACGGTAAAAGTTGGCATGTTTAGATGGCTTCCTTTTGACGGGCAGCCTCCATTGATGGATGCCGCCCGCAGGTTGTTGATTTACTTTTAATTAGACGTTGACGCCGTAGTTCTTGGCGAGTGGTCCCAGGCCGCCTGCAAAGCCCTGGCCGATGGCGCGGAACTTCCAGTCGGCGCCGTTACGATACACCTCGCCGAAGATCATGGCCGCTTCCGTCGAGCCGTCTTCCGACAGGTCGTAGCGGGCGATTTCCGCGTCGCCGCTGGCGTTGACGCAGCGGATGAAGGCCTTGCCGACCATGCCGAAGTTCTGGCGGCGGGTCTCGGCGTCGTGGATGGTCACGGCCAGCACGATCTTGTCGACGTCGGCCGGCACTTTGCTCAGGTCGACGCTGACGTATTCGTCATCGCCTTCGCCGGCGCCGGTGGTGTTGTCGCCCGAGTGGACGACCGAGCCGTCGGCCGATTTCAGGTTGTTGTAGAAGATGAAGTCGGCGTCGGAGCGGACTTTGCCCGACGAATTGAGCAGGAACACTGCGCCGTCGAGGTCGAAGGCGGCGCCGTCGGTGGCGCGGGTGTCCCAGCCGAGGCCGACCTTCAGGTTGGACAGGCCAGGGGCTTCTTTCGACAGGTTGACGTTGCCGCCTTTTTGCAGACTGATTGCCATGATGTGTATCTCCTTGTGAGTGCTACTTTTTTGAACACCGGGGTAAGACGCTCAGCGAACTGGTGTTCTGCCATTCGCCGTGCGGTTCGTTGTGCGAAGGCGCTCGCTTTGCGGCGCTCTCGCGAAATTCTGTGCTGCTGTTTTTGCGGTGTACCGCGTGGGCACGGAGTGCCCACCCTACGGTGCACGACCGTGCGTAGCAAGATCATGCAACCGTTGGCCGCGGCGCACCGTAGGGTGGGCACTCCGTGCCCACGCGGTACGACGCGTCCGCTATCAAGGCGGTGGCCACCATCGCCACCGCCCGCCCTACTTACGCCAGCTCTTTGGCACCTTCGTGCGCCTCAAGCAAAGCATGCTTCTTCTTGTACTGGATCGACGACCACAGCGAGGCGGCAATGAAGGCCACACCCGTCAAGCCGGTCACCAGCTCAGGCACGTGGAACTTCATACTGGCCAGCATGATCACGGCCAGGATACCGATCGCGTAGTGCGCGCCGTGCTCCAGGTACACGAACTCGTCCAACGTACCCTTGCGCACCAGGTAGACCGTCATCGAACGCACGAACATCGCGCCAATGGCCAGGCCCAGCATGATGATCACGACGTCGCTGGTGATGGCAAACGCGCCGATCACGCCGTCGAAGGAGAACGATGCATCGAGCACTTCGAGGTACAGGAAGCCGCCGATACCGCCGGTCTTGACCATGTCGCCGACATTGCTGTTTTCATCCGACTCGCTCTTTTCCAGCAAGCTGCTGATCATGTCCACGCCGACGTAAACCAGGATGCCGTAGATACCGGCGACCAGCACGATCATGCGCTGGGCATCGTCCACAAAAGTAGAGGCGAACAACAACGCCGCCAGCGACAGCATCACCGAAATCGACGACACTTTGCCGAAGGTGCCGAGTTTCTTCTCGAAGTTGCCCAGCCAGTGGGTTTCCTTTTCGTCGTCGAGCAGGAAGTTCAGAAAGACCAGCATCAGGAACATGCCGCCGAAGGCCGCCACTTCTGCATGGTGCGCCGTCAGGTGGCCGGAGAACGCTTTCGGATCGTTCAGCGCCAGGTTCCAGACTTCGGTCATGCCGAGGTCGGCTGCGACCGCGACAATGACCAGCGGGAACACCAGGCGCATGCCGAACACGGCAATGATCATGCCAAGACCGAGGAACAGCTTGAGCCAGAACTCGTTCCAGCCCTTCAGGACCGAGGCGTTGACCACGGCGTTATCGAACGACAGCGACACTTCCATCACCGACAGGATGGTGGCAATACCCAGCGCGGTCAGCGCGCCTGATACGCCGCCATGCTCGTAACCCCACCAGGCTGCCAGCGTCAGGCAGATAACCGTAACGAGGAAAGATCCTCTAAAGTGCTTCATGTTGATTTCCTTTCAATTAAAAAGTTCGGCATATTGTTGTTCCTTCAATCTTGAATTGATAGAACGCAGTGTACGGCTATACGGCTTATTGAAAAAGCGAAGATAATCGAAGGATTACTTCGAGAAAACGGAAGACATGAAACACGCAGGCACCAATTTTCGGCATCTGTACTACTTTTGGGTCGTTGCCAAGGAGGGTAGCATCACCCGGGCGGCCGAACGATTACATCTTGCGGTCCAGACCGTCAGCAGCCAGATCACCTTGCTCGAGCAGTCGGTGGGCAAGTCGCTGTTTACCCAGCAGGGACGGCGCTTGGTGCTGAGCGAAGCGGGCCGCCTTGCCCTCACCTATGCCGACCAGATCTTTCTTCTCGGCGAGCAGATGCAGGACGCGCTCGACCAGACCTCGACCCTGCGCACGCGCCTGTCGGTCGGCATTTCCGATTCGCTCCCGAAGCTGACCGCCTACCGCCTGCTGGAAGCGACCACGCGCCTGGCCACGCCGGTGCGCCTGGTTTGTTCGGAAGACCAGTACGAGTCGCTGCTGGCCGACCTGGCCCTGCATAAACTCGACCTGGTCCTGACCGACCGCGCCCTGCCCCAAGGCGGTACCCTGCGCGTGTTCAGCCACATGCTGTTCGAAAGCGAGATGACGGTGGTCGGCACGGCCGAGCTGGCGGCGACCTATGCGCAAGATTTCCCGAAGAAATTGAATGGCGCGCCTTTCCTGCTGCCGACACGCAATAATGCATTGCGCGGCAAGATCGACGAATGGTTCGAGCTGCGCGGCGTACATCCGGACGTGGTCGGCGAGTTCGAGGACAACGCGCTATTGAATACTTTCGGCCGGCGCGGCCTGGGCCTGTTCTTTGCGCCGGCGGCGCTCGCCGGCGACCTGCTGGAACAGCTGCAGGCGGTGCTGGTGGGACGGGTACCCGAGGTGCGCGAGCAGTTCTATGCCATCTCCAACGAACGCAAGATCGTCCATCCGGCGGTCGAGGCGATCCTGGCGGCGGCGCATCAGGGAACGCTTGCCGGAGGTTGAAGCAAGGGAACCTTGTACAATGCTCATCAGCTTTGCCTTTTATTAACTCTGCTTTTATATGGAAAATATTCTATTTGTCGTTCTGGCGATCTTCCTGGTTGCCCTGAACGGCTTCTTCGTGGCGGCCGAATTCAGTATCGTCACGTTGCGCAAGACCCGCGTGCGCGCGATTGCCAAAACCTCCGGCCTGCGCGGGCGCATCCTGGCCAAGGTCCATGGCCAGCTCGACGAATACCTGTCGGCCTGCCAGCTCGGCATCACCCTCGCCTCGCTCGGTCTGGGCTGGGTTGGCGAACCTGCCTTTGCCAGCCTGCTCGAGCCGCTGTTCGCGCTCGTCGGCGTGACCTCTCCGGAACTGATCCACGGCGTCTCCTTCGTCGTCGCCTTCAGCGTCATCTCTTTCCTGCACATCGTGGTCGGCGAACTGGCGCCCAAGACGCTGGCAATCCGGCTGCCGGAATCGGTCGCGCTGTGGTGCGCACTGCCGCTCTTCGGCTTTTACTGGGCCATGTACCCGGCAATCTGGGTCTTGAACAAGAGCGCGAACGGCGTGCTGCGCCTGGCGGGCCTGGCCGGCAGCGGCAGCCACGACACCCATTATTCGACCGACGAACTGAAACTCATCCTGCGCACGAACACCAGCACCAACACGGGCGCCGGCGCCGGCGCGGATAAATTCACCCACGACGAACGCCACATCCTGGCCCAATCGCTCGAGTTTTCCGAAATGGCCGTGTCCGACCTGATGCGGCCGATCAACGAAGTGATCGCCCTGCACGAAGACCTGTCGATCGAGGAAAACCTCGACACCGTGCGCCGCAACCGCTTTTCGCGCTACCCCTTCTTCGACGAAGAAGGAGAAGAAGTCCTGGGCGTGATCCACCTGAAAGACCTGTTCTTCGCCCAGCAGGCCGGGAAAGACATCAGCGACCTGACCCAATTCCTGCGGCCGGTCGAGACCATCTCGGCACGTACGCCGGCGCAGGACATCTTCCGGCGTTTCCGCACCGGCGCACCGCACTTCGCGCTGATCGGCGAAAAGGGCAAGCGCCCGGTCGGCTTCATCACGCTCGACAACCTGCTGGGGGCAATGGTCGGCGAGATCCGCGACGAATTCCGCATGAACGAAAACGACTGGCTGCCGCAGTCGGACGGCACCTATATCGGCAAGGCGTCCCTGCCGATCTATTCGCTGGAACGCCTGCTCGGGATCGACATCGACAACGAGGAAATGGGCCTGGACGACGTCGAATCGGTCGGCGGCCTGTTAATGGAAAAGCTGGGCGACATCCCGAAGCAAGGCCAGCGCATCGAATTCCCGAAATTCGACGTGGTCGTGAAAAAGACCAATGGACCGCGCATCCTGCTGGTGAAGGTGATCCCGCGCCTGGCCCGCGGCGAGGACGATGATGATCTTGGCTAGGCTGTTAGGCGTTATAATATTTAATTGATAAGCGTCTGAGTCCTCTGACTTTGGAAAACAGCATGCCTGTACATACTCGCCATAACGTTTCCATTTTAGGCAGCGGCAACACGACCATGGTCTTCGCGCATGGCTTTGGGTGCAACCAGGACATGTGGCGGCTGATGGCGCCGGCCTTCGAGGACCGCTTCCGGGTCCTCAAGTACGACCTGATGGGCAGCGGCGCCTCCGACCTGTCCGGCTATGACCGTACGAAGTATGGCAGCCTGCACGGCCATGCCCAGGACCTGCTCGAGATCATCGCCGCCTGTGCCGAGGGGCCGGTTATCTTCGTCGGCCATTCGGTGAGCGCGATGATCGGCATGCTGGCAACGATTCGGGCGCCAGAGCGTTTTGTGGCCCAGATCATGATCGGCCCCTCGCCCTGCTACATCAATGACGGCGACTATGTCGGCGGTTTTTCGCGCGGCGACATCGACGAACTGCTCGACACCATGGACTCGAACTATCTCGGCTGGTCGAGCAACCTGGCACCGGCCATCATGGGCGCGCCAGGCCAGCCGGAGCTGACGGAAGAACTGGCCAGCAGCTTCTGCCGCAACGATCCGGAGCTTGCACGGCACTTCGCCAAGGTCACCTTCCTGTCGGACCATCGCGCGGACGTCGCGCAGTCGACGACCCCGGCGCTGATCCTGCAGTGCAGCGACGACATGATCGCGCCGCGCACGGTTGGCGACTACCTGCACGCGCACCTGCCGCACAACGCACTGCACGTGATCGAGAACATCGGCCACTGCCCGCACATGAGCGCCCCGTGTGCCAGCACGCGCGCCATCGACGACTTCCTCGCCACCCAACTAAAATGACATCCGACGCGGGTCTTCCTGCGCTCGAGGTCCTGTACGAACACGCCGGCTGCGGCCTCCTCGTCACCGATACCAAGGGCCTGATCCTGCGGGTCAACACAACCCTGTGCCGCTGGCTGGGCTTCGAGGCGCACGAACTGGTCAACCAGGTGCGGATCCACGACCGGCTGCCCGTCGGGGCGCGCCTGTTCCACCAGACCCATTGCGAGCCGATCCTGCAGATGCAAGGTTCGGTGGCCGAACTGCAGGTCGAGTTGTTCGACCGCGAGCGGCAGCGCGTGCCGATGCTAGCGAACATCGCACGGCGCCGCCACGGCGACCAGGTATTCGACGAATGGGCATTGTTTGTCGCCAGGGACCGCCGCTCCTACGAACGCGAACTGCTCGCAGCGCGCAAAAGCGCCGAACAGGCCCTGGCGGCCCAGCTGGAAGCCGAGCAGCAACTGCGTGGACTGAACGAGGCGCTGTCCGACGCGGACCGCCGCAAGGACGAATTCCTTGCGACCCTTTCGCACGAACTGCGCAACCCGCTGGCGCCGATGCGCAGCGCGATCGAGGTACTCAAGCTGGGCCGCGCCGACGGCCCGCCGCCGGCACGGCTGCTGGCGGTGTTCGACCGGCAGCTGCACCACCTGACGCATCTGGTCGATGACCTGATGGATATTTCGCGCATCACGCAGAACCGGATGGAGCTGCGCCGCAGCCCGATCGGACTTGCCGCAATCCTGCAAAGCGCCGCGCACGACGCGGCCCCCCAGATGACGGCCGCCGGGCACACGTTGAGCGTCACGCTGCCAATGCCCGATGTGATCGTCGACGCCGACGTCACCCGCATGACCCAGGTCGTCGTCAACCTGCTGACGAACGCGGCAAAGTACACGCCAGACGGCGGCATGATCACGCTGCGTTGCTGGCACGAGGACGGCCAGGCGTTGATCGAAGTGCGCGACAACGGCATCGGCATCCCGGCGCACGCACTCGACAGCGTGTTCGGCATGTTTTCCCAGCTTAAGCCGGCGCTCGACCGCTCCATGGGCGGACTCGGCATCGGCCTGGCGCTGGTGCGCGGCATCCTCGCCCTGCACGACGGCAGCATCAGCGCGGCCAGCGCGGGCGAAGGCCATGGCAGTACCTTCACGGTGCGCCTGCCGTTGGCGCTGGCGCCTGCACGCGCGCTGGCCACGGCATCGCCTGCTGCAGCCGTTCAGCCACGCAGGATCCTGATCGTCGACGACAACGAGGATGCCGCCGAAACCCTGGTCATGTTCATGGAACTCTACGGCTGCAGCGCGCGCGCAGTGCACAGCGCGGCGGCGGCACTCGACGCACTGCCAGGATTTGCGCCCGAGGTCGCCCTGTTCGACATCGGCCTGCCCGACATGAACGGCTACGAACTGGCCCGGCGCGTGCGCCTGCTGCCGGGCGGCGCCGGCCTGCTGCTGGTCGCGGCCACGGGCTGGGGACAGGAATCGGACAAGCAGCTGGCGTTCGCGGCGGGGTTCGACCATCACCTGACCAAGCCGATCGATTTCGACAAGCTGCGCGCCTTGCTGGCCGGTCAAGCGCGATCGTGACGCCTTTTTTGCGTCCAGCGCTTCAGCGGCCACAGCAGGCACAGCGCTGACGCCAGCAACAGCGGCCAGTTCCCAAGCACCATGAATGGCGTCTTTCCAGCCAGTAGCCGCACCCGTCCAGCCAGCACGCCGGGCTCGTTTTCCGGCAGGCGCGCCTGTACGCGGCCGCGGGCATCGATCAGCGCCGTTACCCCCGTATTCGATGCCTGGATGAACCAGCGCCCGTTTTCCAGGGCGCGCATCTGCGCCACCTGCAGGTGCTGCACCGGCGCGTAGGAGCCGGCGAACCAGGCGAAGTTGGTGAGGTTAAGGATGACGTCCGCGTCGCTGGCCTGGCGCGCGATCGCCGTCTCGAACAAATTCTCGAAGCAGATGCTCAGTGCGACACGGGCGCCATCGACCATCAGCGGCGGCTGCCCGGGACGGCCCGGCGTCAGGCCATTGCCCGCCATGCCGAGCCGCTCGCCAATCCATCCGCTGCCGCGCGGCAGCGATTCGGCAAAGGGCACCAGGTGGTGCTTGTCGTAGCGGTAGGGCGTGGCGTTTGTGCCGGCACGGCGCGGGCGCAGGGCGATGGCGCTGTTCATCAGCTGGCCCTCGGCGCCGGCACTGCCGGCGCTGTGCACGACGCTGCCGATGACAATGGTTGAACCTGTTGTGTCGGCGATATCCTGGAAGGCCTGCCCGACTGCAGGAGGCATCATCGACCATTCGAGCGGCAACGCGGTTTCGGGCAGGACCGTCAGCTGGCCCCGGGCCGACGCCGCCATGTTCCCGTAGACGTTCACGGCACGCGCGAAGCCGGCATCGGTAAATTTTTCCGACTGCCCCAGATTGCCCTGCAACAGGCTCACGGCCAGGGTGCGTCCCGTATCCGTGCTCCAGTCGATCTGCCGCAACAGCGCGCCGCCGGCGAGCACGAGCAGGACAGCTATCCCCGTCTCCAGCCACAAGCGCAGGCTCTGGTTTGCGCGCACCTGCCAGCACGCGCATGCCAGTAGCGCCGCGATCCACGCGTTCACGAAGCCCAGCCCGACAACGCCGACGATGGGCGCGAATCCGGCCAGCGGGCCGCTGGTGTGCACATAGCCCGTCGACAGCATCGGAAAGCCGCCGAACAGCGTCCCGCGCGCCCACTCCGCCATCGCGAATACCAGCGCCATCCGGGTAGCGCTCCACAAACGGCCGCGCAAGCCCGGCTTGGCCGCTTGCCGGCACCGGGCAAGCACGACGGCGGCGCAGGCCGGGAACAGGCTCAGGTACACGACGAGGGCCGCCGTCAGTTGGAAGCTGAACAGCATGCCCGCGTCCGAAAAGCTGTCCAGCGCCGGCAGAATCCACCAGAATCCCGCGCCGAACCAGCCCAGTCCGAAACAGCCGCCGATGGCGAAGGCGCTGCGCCCCTGCCCGCTCACCAGCAGCATCAGGCCAGCCACGCAATACGGTGCGAACCACCATGCCTCGGCCGGCGCGAAAGCCATGGTCAGCGCCACGCCGAACACCAGGCCCAGGCCGGATTTCAGCAGCAAGGCCCCGGCCCCGGCCAGTCCCGGGACATGCTGCGCCACCACCCCGCTGGCCGGGAGGCTTGCGCTCATGACAGCACCATGAACTGGCGGTGCAGGTGCGGACGGCGCCACACGACCGATTCGATGTGGTAATGCATGAAAGTCAGGAAAAAATTAATGCCGATGAAGAGCGGAAGCTCATTGATTTGAAGCGCATATGCCAGCCCGACCGATACTGTCGGCAAGATCCAGAATGCCACCGTGCGCCCCTGCCGCGCGCGCCGGTAGAGCAGGTTATGGCCGTGCTGCGCATTGCGGTTGCTGTCGTGGTTGAAATAGACCAGGTAGGCGGTCAGGTCGTGGATGATGCGCGGAATCAGGAGAATGAATACGGGATAGCGCCAGACGAAAGCGGCAAGGACCGCCGCCATCATGGCCCAGTTGCTCCACACATAAACGACGGCGCAGCGGTCGACCGCGCAGCGCGCCAGGAACGCCGTCGACACCAGCAGGGGCGCCAGCAGCGCCGCCCCGCCCAGCACTACGAGCGCATGCGGATCGAGGCCGCCCAGCGACGCGGCAGGGAGGTTCGTGTCGAGATACAGTCCCGCGTACACGAGCACACCGAATACCAGCATTGTCCATTTCCACAGGCGCATCCAGCCCAGGGGCGGCTTGCGCAGCATCGTGAAGGCGAGGCCGATCTGCTGGGTCAGCAAATGCGTGACCGTGTAAAAACCGAGCCAGAGCGCGACGCTGAAAGTAAGCTGGCCCGGCCCGGTTGCCGCCGCGATCGAGATCGCGCCGAAACCCAGCAATGGCCAGCGCAAGCGGCGCCGGTAATAGCCAAGGTATTCGCGGTCGGCCATCGTGAGCAATCCGGCGATCACGTGCGGCATGCCGAACAGGATCGTCCACGCCGGCCATTCTTCGGGCGCCACCGGTAGCACCGCCTGCCGCAGATAGCTGTCCAGCACCAGCTGGTCGAGCAGTATGACGCCCAGGGCAAACGGCACTACCGCATACAGCACCAGCAGCCAGCGCCGGTCGAGGGTGTGGAATGGCGGCGCACCAGCGGCCGCCTGCGCGTCACCTGGCGCGCCCATTGCCGTGCCGCGCGATCAAGGAGCCGCTACCGGATACGTCAGCGTGACCGGCAAGCTCGTCACGGTGCCCAGCGGGGTCGTGATCGTCACGACCGTCGAACCCTTTGCCGTGGCCGGACCACCCTCCGCGCATTTGCCGGCGTCGGGCGTGAGCACAATCGTCTGGCGCGTACCCTGTCGCCGACGACGACGCCGTTGGTGAGGACGGGTCCTTTCGATGGCACCGCCCCGGGCAGGATATCGGCGAGCAGGTTGGACTGGTTAGTTGCTGCCAGCGCCGTATCCTTCGGCATCGGATTCCTGTTGAGTAACTGACGATAACCGGAAGATTTAAAACAGGAAAACATATACCTTATCTAAAGTTTCCCAAGTGAATTTTTTAAACACTTTGAATTACTTTCAATAACGGTTTTAATAACATCCGTTAAAATCTTGCACATCTCAATTCTTTGAAACGAACATGCGCCAATACCCTGCAGCTATCGTTCTGGCAGCCGTGAGCTTTTGCTTGGCTGCCTGTAAACCAAAAGCCCCCGCACCGCACCCAGACACCGCGGCCGCTACCGCGATCTCATCGCCAGAGTCGACCGCAGCGGGTGCTGCGCCGACTAACGGCGGCGCGCAGGCGTCCAGGGCACAGTTCGATATCGAAAAAATCCCGGTCAGTAATGGCGTGCTGCCACCCTTCCCTTATCTGGAATACCCTCCAGGCATTGGCGAGGGGGGACGCTTTACGGACAAGGCGAATTTCGATTCGCTCTACGTGGTCACCGGAAAGCAACTCAGGAAAGTGGAAGGCCGTGTCGAGTCACATAAGTTTTACCTGAGCGATGCACATATGAGCGAAGCGGAAGCGCGGCGCAATTACGAAAACCTGATCGCACAGATGGGTGGTGTGAAGGTCAACGATGCGGCACCTTCCGAACTGGCTCCCGCCTTGAGCAAAGAAACCTCGGCAAACGAGCAGAAAACCCGCTTTGACTCGGGCACGACTTACGACGTCTATCTGGTACGGAAACCCGACCAGCTGGTGTGGATCGTGCTCATGTCGAACAACAGCTACGTCATCACACGCGCGGTGGCGGAACAGCCGTTCAAGCAGACAGTCGCCTTTGTCACGGCCGATGCCATGCAAAGCCAGCTGGCGTCGGCCGGCCACGTCGCGCTGTATATCAACTTCGATACGGACAAGGCCGGCATTCGCCCGGATGGCAGGCCGGCCGTGGACGAGATCGCCAAGCTCCTGGAGAAGGACCCTTCCCTGAAGCTGACCATCGAAGGCCATACGGACAATGTCGGCGATCCGGCGCACAACAAGGCCCTGTCGCAGCAGCGGGCGGACGCCGTGATGGGTTCACTGATTGCCGCGGGCATCCCCAAGGAGCGTCTCAGTACCCTGGGTCTGGGCGATGCCAAGCCGGTGGCCGATAACAAGGACGAGGCGGGACGCGCCAAAAACCGGCGCGTCGAGCTGGTCAAGCGTACCTGAGGCGTGGGCGGACAAGGCACGCCCGACCATTGTAGAAACCATCCATCACGCAAAGGAATGACATGAAACACGGATTGAAACTCGCCGGCATGATCGCTGCCATCGCCCTGCATTTTTCGGCCCATGCCGACGACAGGCTGGACGGCCTGAAGAAGATGAATGCCGATGGATGCATGACGGTGATCGAGTTGGACAAAAACGCGCCCAAGGATCCCAAGCTGGCGAAGCCTTATTGCACCTGCGTGTATGACACCTACTACGACAATTTCACCCAGGCCGAAAAGAACAACATGTTCCTGGGGACGCCGGCGCCTCCGAACATGCAAAAGAACCTGCAGATCCGCCTGCAGGCCGCTTCGGCGGAGTGCCGCAAGAAGGTCGGCTCCTGATCGTCATGGCGTAGCCCACGCGTTACAACATCGGCGTGATCGAAACGCCTCAGGCCGGCGGCAGGTCGCCCTTCTGCACCACGATCGGATCCCGCGTCCCGGTCCATTCGCTCATGAGCGAATAACCGACCGCCAGCAGCACCGGCCCGATGAACATCCCCACCACGCCGAACGCGATCACCCCGCCCAGCACGCCCAGCAGCGTCAGCAGGAAGGGCAAGCTGGTGCCGCGGCTGATCAGCATCGGCCGCACCACGTTGTCGACGCCGCTGATCAGGAAGGTCCCCCAGATCACCATGAAGATGCCCCAGCCGGTACTGCCCTGGCCGAACAGCCAGATCGCCGCCGCGCCCCAGATCAGCGGCGGACCGAACGGCACCAGGGAGGTCACGAACACCATCACCGACAGCAGCGGCACTGCCGGCACCCCGGCCAGCGCGAAGCCGATCGCCGCCAGCAGCGCCTGGGCCAGGGCCGTGCCGAGCAGGCCGTACATGACGCCGCGCGTGGTCTGGCTGACGATGTCGGCGACCGACTCGGCGCCCTCGCCCATCACCTTGGTCATCATGCTGGACGTCACGGCGATCAGCGAGTGGCCGTCGCGGTAGACGAAGAAGCTGACAAAAGCGGCAAGACTCATCTGAAGCACGCCCGTGCCCAGCACCAGGCCACCCGTCATCAGCGCATGCCGCGCCGGCTCGAGCATGCGCTGGGCCAGCGCCAGCATCTGCTCGCGGCTGGCAATGAGTTCGCGCAGATAGGTATCGATGGAGCCGCCGATGAAGGGCAGGTTGCGCACCCAGCCTGGGGGCAGCAGTTCGCCATGCTCGAGCGCGTAGCGCATTTGGCCGAAGGTGGTGGCGACGTCGTCGGCCAGGTTGTAGGCGACGGTCGCGAGTGGGATGATCACGAGCAGCGTGAGCGAGAGCGTCATCGTCAGCGCCGCCAGCGTGCGGCGCCCGCGCATGGCGCGCAGCAGCCGCAGGTAGAGCGGCCAGGAAGAGATGACGACGGCGACCGCGAACAGGATCGCCGGGAGAAAAGGCTTGAGGACGAACAGGCAGCCCAGCGTCAGCAGGACGACCGTGGCGATGCGGGTGTAGTTTCTGCCGGCGCGTGGTTCCATTCCAGGCGTGATGAGTTGTCTTTACAGGACAATCATAACAGCTGGCGCAGGTCGTGGACGATCGGCGCGGGACCTTGTCCATGACGCAGGAACAGACGCACGCGTCCATCCTTGTCGAACACATAGCTGCCGGCCGTGTGGTCCACCGTATAGCTGCCCGGCTCCTTGCCCGGCACCTTGGCGACGAAGACCTTGAATTCCTTGGCGGTGGCCGCCGTCTGTTCCGGCGTGCCGCGCAGGCCGAGGAAGCGCTTGTCGAACGCCGGCACGTAAGACGCCAGCAGTTCCTGGGTATCGCGCTCCGGGTCGAGCGTGACGAACAGCACCTGCACTTCGCTTGCGGCCGGTCCCAGTTCCTTGAGCACGGCGGCCATTTCGGCCATCGTGGTCGGACACACGTCCGGGCACTGGGTGTAGCCGAAGAAGAGCACCACCAGCTTGCCCTTGAAGTCGGCCAGGGTGCGCGCCTTGCCGGTATGGTCGGTCAGCGAAAAGCCCTTGGCGTAGTCGAGACCGGTCAGGTCGGTGTTCTGGAAGGCGGCCGGCTTCGAGGAGAGCTTGTCGCAGCCGGCGGCCAGCAAGGCCAGCGCGAGCATGCCGGCGGTGATCAGTCGTTTCATGTCGGACCCTGCGAATTAAAACCGAAAATAATGGTCGACCAGGAGCGCCGCGAACAGCAGCGACAGATACAGGATCGAATAGGCAAAGGCCTTACGCGCGGCCTGGTCGGAATAGTGCTTGTGCACGCGCCAGCTATGGCGCAGGAACAGCAGGTTGAGGACGATCGCCGCCGCCAGGTAGATCAGGCCGCTCATGCGCACCGCAAAGGGCAGCATGGTGGTCGCGAACAGGGCCAGCGAATACAGCCAGACCTGCTGGCCGGTATAGTCCATGCCGTGCGTGATCGGCAGCATCGGCAGGCCCGAGCGCGCGTAGTCGTCGCGCCGGTACATGGCCAGCGCCCAGAAATGCGGCGGGGTCCAGACGAAAATGATCAGGACCAGCAGCCAGGCCTGCATCGGCACTTCGTTGGCCACGGCCGCCCAGCCCAGGGCCGGCGGCATCGCGCCGGACAGGCCGCCGATGACGATGTTCTGGGGCGTGGCCGGCTTCAGGTAAATCGTATAAACCACGGCATAGCCGACGAAGGTAACGAAGGTCAGCCACATCGTCAGCGCGTTGACGAAGGCGTACAGCACGAACATGCCCAGGCCGCCGATGATGGCCGAGAAGACCAGGGTCTGGTTGCGCGTCAGTTCGCCGCGTGCGGTGGCCCGGCGTGCGGTACGCGCCATGCGCGAGTCGATCTCCGCTTCGATCAGGCAGTTGACGGCAAAGGCGGCGCCGGCCAGCAGCCAGATGCCGGCCGTGCCGGCAATGAGCACGCGCCAGCCGGGGAAGCCGTCGGTTGCCAGGAACATGCCGATGATGGCGCAAAACACGGCAAGCTGGGTCACCCGGGGCTTGGTCAGCGTCCAGTACTGGGAGATGCGGCTCGTCGGTTGGAGGGCGGTCTGGGTGGTCATCGATACGAATTCGCGGGAGCGTGGACTTGCGCGGGGGTGCGCTGCGACACGTCGAGCAGGTGCTTGACCTTGTAGTTTAACATGGTCACCAGCAGGACGAGGAGCGCCGCCCCTGCGTTATGCAACACAGCAATGGCGAGCGGGAAGTCGAAAAAGACCGTCGCCACGCCCGTGAACAGCTGGGCCAGCAGCACCAGCGCGATCAGGCCGCCGGTGCGGCGCAGCGCCGGCTGGCGGCTGGCGCGCCAGGCAGCCAGGCCCAGCACCAGCGTCACCACAATCGCGAAATTGCGGTGCACCCAGTGGATTGCCACCAGCGCCGAGAATTGCAGGTAGTGGCCGGCCGCCGTCTTGCCCAGTTCGCGCCACAAGGTGAACCCGTGTTCGAAGTCCATCTCCGGGATGAATCTGCTGTCGCACAGGGGGAATTCGTCGCAGGCCAGGGTCGCGTAGTTAGTGCTTACCCACCCGCCGAGCGCGATCTGCACGGTCAGTACCACGGCGGCGACCAGCGCCAGCGTGCGCAGCGCGCGCAGGCCGGCCAGGTCCGTGCCCGGCGCCGGCGGCTTTAGCAGGAAGTCCTCGCGCCCGCCGAGCCAGGCAAGCATCGCCAGCAAGCCCATGCCCAGCAGCAGGTGGATGGTGACGATCACCGGCTGCAGTTTCAGGGTCACGGTCCAGGCCCCGAAGGCGCCCTGCACGCAGACGAACAGGAACAGGGCTACCGGCAGCGCCGGCGCAAAGGCCTCGCGGCGGGTCTTCTTCCACTGGCGCAGCGACTGGAACATCAAGGCCATGATCAACACGCCGATGCCCATCGCCAGGTAGCGGTGGATCATCTCGATCCAGGCTTTGACTTTGGTGACCGGCCCGGTCGGCATCAGGGCCTCGGCCGCGGCGATCTGCTCGTGCGCGATGAAGGGATTGGCCGCGCCATAGCAGCCCGGCCAGTCCGGGCAGCCCAGGCCCGAATCGGTCAGCCGCGTGAAGGCGCCGAACACGATCAGGTCGAAGGTGAGGAAGGCCATGATCCAGACCAGCTTGCGGTATTTGTTGGCGTCCGACGACAGCCAGACCATGGTCAGCGGAATGCTGGCGATGAAAATACCCATCAGCGCCAGCTGGAACAGGGTCGACGCGTTCATGTTCATGGTTTGCTCACCCTCGGCTCAACCGATCGCCGAGGCGCGCAGCAGCTTGGCCAGGTCCTTGTGCACCTTGCGCGGGTCCGGGTCCTTCGGGAAGCGCATCATGAGGTTGCTGCGCGGGTCGATCAGGAAGATGTGGTCGTCGAGCTTCGTGCCGATTTCGACCGGCAGCCAGCGCGAGAGCTGCTCGCGCGGCACGCGCAGCATGTGCATGTCGTCGTACTGGCGGACGACCATGGTGTCGACCGGCTCGTTGTCGGTAATGAGCCAGACACGCTCCACCCGTTCCATGTTCTTGCCCTGCATGGTGCGCAGCTGGCGCATCGCGAACAGCTGCTTCAGGCAGGCTTCGTCGCAGGCACCACCGCCCACCTTCACCATGATCCACTTGCCGGCGTAGTTTTCCAGGGTCTCCGGGCGGCCGTCGAGCGTGGTGCTCGTCATCTTCGGCATCGGGTGCGCGCGCTGGTCGATGAAGGCGCCGTAATTGGTGCGCCCTTCCGGCTTGATGACGTAATAGGTCACGTACGATGCAATGATCGGCGCCGCGCATATCAGCAGCAGGACCAGCAATTTGAGACGCCCATGCCAGCGGGTCTTGTCCGACACTCCCTTAACCACCTTGTTTTCTTCCACTTCGAAATCCCGTAATCACAAAAAATAAGGCGGCCATCAATGCCAGCGCATACCACTGGAACGCGTAGCCGCGGTGTTTGTCGACGCCCGTCGCCGGGGCCGGCCAGTCGCGCACCAGGCCGTCGCCCTGCTCCGCTCCCGACTGCTGCACGAAGAAAGGCTGCAGCGCCAGGCCGCTGGCCTGCGCCACCTCATCGACAGTCAGGTTCTGCACGAGCGCACCTGGTTTCAGCGCACCCGGCGTACCGAGCTGCATCACGTGACCGGCGCTGAGCGTGGCCACCCCTTCGATCGTCGTCGGCCCGGCCGGCGTCGCGAAGTCCGGCAGCTTCCCGTACTCGCGCGCATCGCGCGGCAGCCACCCGCGCAGCACCAGCACGTTCTGGTTGGCGCCTGCTATTTTAAACGGCATCGCCAGGATGAAACCGGCCCGTCCATTCAATGGCCGGTTATCGAGGAACAGCGGCCAGGCCGCGACCCACTCGCCGGTCACCCGCACCCGCCGATATTCGATATCCACCGGCAAACCACCACCGCTCCCCAACACCACCGGCGCGATCGCTCCACGCTCGACCAGGCGCGCGGCGATGCTCAATTTTTCCTCGGCCCGCCTCGTCTGCCAGTTCCCCAACAAAACCCCGAGCACGACCAAGGCGACCGTCGCCACAAATGGTATGACCCTGAACCGGAACGCCATTACAATTAACCCTTACTCCACTGCCGGCCAGAACATGAAAATCTTCGTCGCCATCGCCTTCATCCTGATCATCGCCAGCCTCGGCTCGGCGCTGTTCTTCCTGATGAAAGACAAGGGCCGCAGCAACCGCACGGTGCACGCGCTGGCGATGCGCGTCGGCCTGTCGATCACGCTGTTCCTGATCCTGCTGGCTTCCTACAAGATGGGCTGGATCCAGCCCACCGGTATTCGCTGATCACTTAATCCTCAGATGTGACAAGGGACAGCCACCGGCTGTCCCTCGCTATCCCAGCCTGAATCAAATTACAGCCAGTACACGACCACGTACAAACCCAGCCACACCACGTCGACGAAGTGCCAGTACCAGGCGGCGCCTTCGAAGCCGAAGTGGTGGTCCGCCGTGAAGTGCCCGCGCAGCACGCGGTACAGGATCACGGACAGCATGATCGCGCCCAGCGTCACGTGGAAGCCGTGGAAACCGGTCAGCATGAAGAAGGTCGAGCCGTAGATGCCCGAGGTCAGCTTCAGGTTCAGTTCCTGGTAGGCGTGCATGTATTCATAGACCTGGAAGCCCATGAAGATCGCGCCCAGCAGGATGGTGGCGAACAGCCAGAACGCCGTGTTGCGGCGGTGGCCGGCGCGCAGCGCGTGGTGCGAGATCGTCAGCGTCACGCCCGACAACAGCAGCAAAGCCGTATTGATGGTCGGGATCGGGAACGGGCCCATCGTATTGAACGAATCGACCACGCCGGCAGGACCCGTGTTGCCCCAGTGGCCTGCGAAGTCCGGCCACAAGACCTTGTGGTCGAGATCGGCCAGCCAGGGCATCGAGATCGCACGGGCGTAGAACAGCGCGCCGAAGAAGGCGGCGAAGAACATCACTTCCGAGAAGATGAACCAGCTCATCGACCAGCGGAAGGACGAATCGATGTTACGGCTGTACTGGCCCGATTCCGACTCCTTGATGGCGTCGCCGAACCAGAAATACAGCACCACCAGCATGGCCACGATGCCGGCCAGGCAGACAGCAGGTCCCCAGGAGGCGCTGTTGACCCAGCCGGAGGCGCCCAGCATGGTCACCAGCATCGAGATGCCGCCGGCCATCGGCCACATGGAGGGGCCCGGCACGAAATAATGCGGCGCGGTCTTTGACACACTCATCTTCATCTCCTGGATCGTTTTTCTAATGCGTTAATTTAAAAGCTAAAACTTCTACTGCGAGACTGCCAATTTCACCAGGAACAAAAGCACGCCGATGAAAATCGCCAGGCCCAGCAGCGCCGCCACAATGACGTGGAACGGGTTCAAATTGACTGCGTCGTCCTCGTAATCGCGCCGCTTGCGCACGCCGAAGAAGGACCAGAACACTGCCTTCATCGACGATAAAAACGAGGCCTTTCTTTTCGGCGGCTCATTCGCTTCCATCAGTTCGCCGCCACCGCGCCCGAAATTTCGAAGAAGGTGTACGACAGCGTGATGTTCTTTACTTCCCTCGGCAGCTTCGGATCGATGAAGAATACCACCGGCATCTGGCGCGCTTCGTTCGGTTTCATCATCTGCTCACGGAAGCAGAAGCACTCGACCTTTTTAAAATGCGGCGTCGCCGACTGCGGCGCGTAACTCGGGATCGCCTGCGCTTTCACGGCGCGCGCCTGGGTATTGACCACCTCGTACACGACGGTGGCCAGTTCGCCAGGATGCACCTGGATCGAGCGCGTGGTTGGACGGAAGCGCCATGGTCCCTGCGCATTGCCGTCCAGTTCCACCGTGATCAGGCGCGTCTTGTCGACCTGGGTATTTTCCGGACGCTCGACCGTGCCGTCCTGCTGCGTCAGCACGTTAATCCCGAGCACCTCGCACATCTGGCGATAGACCGGCACCAGCGCATAGCCGAAGCCGAACATCGCCACCGCCACCACCACCAGCTTGCCGAGGGTGGAGCGGTTCAGGCGCAGGCGCTCATTTGGCGAATAGCTCATTACATGAACCAGAGCCGCTTGACGATCACCGCCGCGAAGAAGAAGGCGGCGATCACGCACAGGGCCAGGGCAAGCTTGCCGTTGTTTGGACCCTGATTCTTCTTGTGCGCGTTCATCACTTCACCAGCGGCGGGTTCTCGAAGGTGTGGAACGGCGCCGGGCTCGGCACGGTCCACTCCAGGCCTTCCGCGCCTTCCCATGGCTTGGCGTCGGCTTTCGGGCCGCCCTTGATGGTCGGCAGCACGACTGCGAACAGGAAGTACACCTGCGACAGGCCGAAACCGAAGGCGCCCACCGAGACCAGCATGTTGAAGTCGGTGAACTGGATGGCGTAGTCGGCGTAGCGGCGCGGCATCCCTGCCAGCCCGAGGAAGTGCATCGGGAAGAAGGTGATGTTGAAGGTGATCAGCGACAGCCAGAAGTGCATCTTGCCGCGGCCTTCCGGATACATGTGGCCGGTCCACTTCGGCGCCCAGTAGTAGAAGCCGGCGAACAGCGCGAACAGGGAACCGGCGACCAGCACGTAGTGGAAGTGCGCCACCACGTAATAGGTGTCGTGCACGATGATGTCGATCGGGGTCACAGCCAGGATCAGGCCGGTGAAGCCGCCCATCGTGAACACGAAAATGAAGCCGACCGAGAACAGCATCGGGGTCTCGAAGGTCATCGAGCCCTTCCACATCGTGGCGACCCAGTTGAACACTTTCACGCCGGTCGGCACCGCGATCAGCATGGTCGCGTACATGAAGAACAGCTGCGAAGTCACCGGCATGCCGGTGGTGAACATGTGGTGCGCCCAGACGATGAAGGACAGCACGGCGATCGAGGCGGTCGCGTAGACCATCGAAGCGTAGCCGAACAGCGGCTTGCGCGCGAAGGCCGGCAGGATCTGCGAGACGATGCCGAAGGCCGGCAGAATCATGATGTAGACCTCGGGGTGGCCGAAGAACCAGAAGATGTGCTGGTACATGACCGGATCGCCGCCGCCGGCGGCGTTGAAGAACGAGGTGCCGAAGTGGCGGTCGGTCAGGGTCATGGTGATGGCGCCTGCCAGGACCGGCATCACGGCGATCAAGAGGAAGGCGGTGATCAGCCAGGTCCAGCAGAACATCGGCATCTTCATCAGGGTCATGCCGGGCGCGCGCATGTTCAGGATGGTGACGATGATGTTGATCGAACCCATGATCGACGAGGCACCCATGATGTGCATCGCGAAAATCGCCATGTCCATGCCCGGGCCCATCTGGGTCGACAGCGGTGCGTACAGGGTCCAGCCGGCTGCGGTGGCGCCGCCCGGTGCAAAGAAGGAACCGGCCAGCAGCAGGGCCGCAGGCGGCAGCAGCCAGAACGAGAAGTTGTTCATGCGCGCAAAGGCCATGTCCGACGCGCCCACCTGCAGCGGGATCATCCAGTTGGCGAAGCCCACAAACGCCGGCATGATCGCGCCGAACACCATCACCAGGCCGTGCATGGTGGTGAGCTGGTTGAAGAACTCGGGACGGAAGAACTGCAGGCCGGGCTGGAACAATTCGGTGCGGATCATCAGCGCCAGCACGCCGCCCGAGAGCAGCATGATGAACGAGAACCACAGGTACAGGGTACCGATGTCCTTGTGGTTGGTGGCAAACAGCCAGCGGCGCGCGCCGGTCGGCATGTCGTGGTGCGCGTGGTCGTGGCCGTGATGGTCGTCGTGGGCGTGGTCGAGAGTGCTGGTAGTCATGTCAGTATCCTGGAATTCCGTTACTTGCTACGTGCAGCCAGAATTTCGGCCGGTTGAACGATGTTTTCCGCAGCCTTGTTCGACCAGGTATTGCGGGTATAGGTGATCACCGCTGCAATGTCCGAGTCCGACAGCTGCTTCCAGGCCGGCATGGCGCCCGGGTAGGCCGGCGTATCCTGGCCCTTGAGCAGGACGTCGATCTGGTGGACCTTGTCGCCGTTGACGACTTGCGAACCGTCGAGCGGCGCGAACGCGTTCGGCACGCCCTTGCCGTTGGCCTGGTGGCAGGCCACGCAGTTGGCGGCGTAAACGGCTTCGCCCTTGGTTTTCAGTTCGTCGATGGTCCAGACCTTGGTCGGATCGTCGGCCAGCGCAGCCATTTTCTTCTTCTCGCCCGTGACCCAGGCAGTGTAATCCTCGGCGGAGACAACGCGCACGACGATCGGCATGAAGGCGTGGTCCTTGCCGCACAGCTCGACGCAGTTGCCGCGGTAGACGCCGATCTTGTCGGCCTTGAACCAGCCGTCGCGGACGAAACCGGGAATCGCATCCTGCTTGATGGCAAAGGCCGGAATCGTCCAGGCGTGGATCACGTCGTTCGCGGTCAGGACCATGCGGATCTTCTTGCCGACCGGGACGACCATTTCGTTGTCGACTTCGAGCAGGTAGTTTTCGCCGCGTTTTTCGGTATTGACGACGCCGGGCTCGCCGATCTGGCTGCGCGGGGTCGACAGGTTCGACAGGAAGCTGATGCCCTCGCCTTCGCCTTTCAGGTAGTCGTAGCCCCATTTCCACTGCATGCCGGTGGCCTTGATGGTGATGTCGGCGTTCGAGGTGTCTTTCAGTGCCACGACCGTCTTGGTGGCAGGCAGGGCCATGCCGATGACGATCAGGAAGGGAACGATGGTCCAGGCGATTTCGACAGCGGTCGATTCGTGGAAGGTGGCCGGTTTGTGGCCGAGGGATTTGCGGTGCTTGAACACCGAGTAGAACATGACGGCGAAGACGCCGAGGAAGATGACGATGCAGACCAGCATCATCGCGTTGTGCAAGCCGTAGATGTCAGCGCCGATCCCAGTCACCGGAGTTTGCATGTTCAACTGGTGTTCCACCGGCCGCCCCGTGATTTCCGGCGCTGCCAGTGCCGGGATGCTGGTCAATACTGCCAGACCGAGCACCATGGCGTGAAGTCGCTTTGCATATGTCATGAATTGTCCCCAACCACCCAAAATAAGAATATTTTTAAACGGTCAGCAATTTCCATGAACGAAACGCCGCCGCTCCGAAACCAATGCAAGCTGGTTCCCGGCGGCGCGGCTTGTAGACGCGCAACGGGTTGAAACCATGCTCGCCCACCAGCAACTGCAAAAACACACTGGGGGGCGCGAAACTTGCTGATGTTGCTTTTCTTTCTAATTGTTCCATCTTTACGCCCCGTTTTTCAACGCTTATAGGGCCTGGGACGAAAAAATAGTTATTGATTATACTCAAATCGCTAATTTTTATTCAAGGAAAATCCTTGCCACGGCTGTGTTGTTTCGTGCGTTATGGCATCGAGCGTTGCTGTAAAGGCCTTGCTGTGGGAGCAACACCGTGCTAGCACACTTGTTGCCGATGGCACCGGATCGGCATCACGTGCACGTCCCCTTAGGGTGGACGACCGTACCATCGCCGTGTACACGGCCACACGTTTGAACCAGATCAGCATACGTAACTGCTGAGAAAGCATCATTTTTCATTCTACGAAAAGGTGAAAAATGAACAAACGTGATGCTTTTGTGGCACTACTTGCATCCCTGGCTTGCTCCGCCTCCGCCCAAGTTGGGTTCGCTCCAACAAAACCAGAACCAATACCACCAGGGAAATCGGGAGCTTCCAAGCTCACTCCCGCGCCAACGCCCATCGCACCTGCGCCAGGGTCGATCAAATTTCGGGGGGTCTGAAAGGCTGAAACCGAAACCAAGACCACCCATCTTCAACTATGCACCGCAGCTGGGTGTCGCACCTGACAGCAGCAAGCTGTTTGGCGCCATGGCTCCTCCTTGGAAGCATGCTCGAAAACCGGCTCCTGCATCCGGCGTGCCTTGCCGAAGCAGACGGGCAAGCCGATTGCCATCACCAGAGGCCGGTTCCTCGACGAACGACTGGCTCCGGTTAGCGCAGTCGTCGTGTCCAACAGGCGTTACAGCTTGTGCTACCTGCCGACCTTGAAGAACACTGCGGCGTTTGAATGCTTCCCGATCAAAGCACCGATCATCAAGGGAGGCCGCATCAAGGCCATCGAGAACCCGAAGCTCAAAACATACCTCGATATCACCATCGACGACAAGTACCTCAAGTCGATGAAGCCCGGGCAAGCGCAGGCTGCGACTGCAAGCTTCATGCGAGCACTGGAAGAAGCACAGACCAGAGCTACTAAGCTACTATCGCAGCGCGCCATTCGCCACACGGCAATCAACGCGGCTGCCAAGAAGCAAGGCGGCAAAGCGACGCTCGGCCTCCAACGGCCCATGCTCGCTGACAGCGGAGGTGGTGACGGCTACTGCCACGACTACGGTTATTGCGAAGGCGGCGCCGGCGACAGTGGCGGAGGTGGCTACTGGCCCGACGAAGTTCCTGCGCCAGACGACGGCAGCGGAGACGACTGGGGAACTGAATCGGGAGAAACATTCCCTGATGGTAGCGCTGATGGCGGCGGGTATCCCGATACTCCCGATGCGGTTCCAGTACCAGGCCCCGGCGGAATTCCGATCCCGATTCCAGTTCTGCCAACGCCCGGGGGCTGGAATTGCTGGGGTGAACCTGGCGCGCAGATCTGCGAAGGCACGGCCCCAGCGCCGGATCCGAACACCACTGACCCGGAAACGGGACAGCGGCTGCCGCCGAGCCAGCCGCCTACTTCGATATGCGACTATGCGCCATTCAGCTGGGTCTGTGGCCGGTTCGAGCCGGCGCCGGCGCCCGTGGCGCCACCACCGCTGGAAATCATCGACCCTCCGGTCCGGCCTGATCCCATCACGCGTGATGCATGGGAGGAGAAGCAGTATCAGATGGACCTCGACGACTGCGACGCCGACAAAATGCGTGACGAGGATCAGCTCTGCGGCCTCAGATACACTCTTCACGGCGGGTCTATCCACGACGACATGGTTGAACAGGGGGTAAAGTTAACCCCGGGCGAGCGCAAGAAACTCAAGGATGCCAAGAACGAGTACAGCGCCTGCCTGAAAAAAGTAGCACAAGAATGGTCAAATTGCCGCGGAAGGGCCGCAGCGAAGTGGCCCTGATCGCACATTAACTTTTACGACAAGGAGATTGCCATGCGAGAAGGAGTACCGTACATCGCTTTCCACTTCGAGGAAGGTGATGATGCTCTGCATATGACCTTGCTTGACCGAGGTCGTCTGGCGCGTGGCCTGGTATTCGAGGACACTTTCGGAACGCTCGAATCTTTCAATGAGAGAGGATTGGAGGAATCAGCAGCCATGATTGGCAAGATGGTGCTCGGGGTGCTGCAGCGCTCGAACACCGAAAAGTTCGCGGCCTACCCGAACCTCATCATCGAAACACGGCCGATGTCGCCAGAACGTATAGCGGCGATTCTGGCCGAGGTCGAGGCGGATGCAAAGGCCGAGGCCGACGGCCGGGAGAAGGATGACAAAGCGTAAGTCGTAAGCACAGGCAGAAGGGAGTTTGGCTTCCTCCTACTTTCGTTACGCCGTCACGGTTTGCGCGGCCGGAATTGCACGATGGACTCCCCTGCCGCCGTCGTTTTCGGCACCGGCCGGAACGCGTGTCCATAAATTACCTCGAAAGTCAGCGCGATCTTGCCGTCCGCGCCGCGCGTCGCCTCCAGCGCGTCAACCATGCGCTGCCAGGCCGCGCGCCCGATCAGGCCGCGGCGGCGCGTGGCCAGCGGATTGCCGCCGATTGCGCGCACGTCCGCCAGCAAGGCCTCGACCGTGCCGTAGGTCACCGTGATGCGCTCGGCATCCATGACGGGCGTCGAAAAGCCAGCTTCCACCAGCTGGTCGCCGAAGTCGTGCATGTCCACAAAAGGCAGGGTATGCGGCGTTTCGTCGAGCGCGGCGAAGGCCGTGCGCAGCTCCTTGAAAGTGTCTGGTCCGAAATTCGAGAACATCAGCAGCCCGTCGACGCGCAGCACGCGGCGCCATTCGGCGAACACACGGTCGGGCTGGGGATGCCAGTGCAGCGCCAGGTTGGACCACACCAGGTCGATCGAGTTCGGCCCGAACGGCAGGGTACCGAAGTCGCCGCACAGAAGATCGACGCCGGCCTTGGCCGGCATCAGGCGGCTGAGCATCTGGTTGAGCGCACCGAGTGCCGGCGCCGCGGCCCGGGCGCCGGCCAGCATCGCGCTGGAGGCATCGAGCCCGACGATCTGGGCCGCCGGATAGGTCTTTTGCAGGGTCCCCAGGTCGGGCCCGGCGCCGCAGCCGGCGTCAAGTACGCGCTGCGGCACGATTTTGACCAGGCTCAGGCGCTCATGCATGCGTTCGGCGACCTCGCGCCGCAGGAAATCGGCGCCTGCCACGCGCTGTGCTTGCGCAAACAGCGCGCGCACGCGCAGCGCGTCGATCGGCGCGCTCATTTTCGATGGAGTCGAGGGAGAAGCCATTGTTCAGTTGCGTTCAAATGAGATAATGGCGGGAGTGTACATGTTCGCGGAGACTTGAGCCGATGGGATCGTTCACGCTGCACTGGCCGCGCGCGCTGATGCGCACGCTGCTGCCCTCGCTGTTGCCGTCGTCCTGCGCGCTGTGCGGCGAGCTGGCGCATGAGGCCGTGTGTGCGCCCTGCACGCTGCGCTACGCCGGCGCCGGCGGGCCGCGCTGTCCCTGTTGCGCCAACCCGCTCGGCCTGGGCGAAAGCGCCGGACAAAGCTGCGCCGCCTGCCTCGCCGCCGCGCCCGCTTTCGAGGCCACGGTGGCGGCGGTGGACTACGCCGCGCCGCTCGACGGCCTGGTGCTCGGCCTGAAATTCGGCGCGCGGCTGCCGCTCGCGCCCTGGTTCGCGGGCCGCATGCGCGACGCCCTGCTGGCGCAATCGAACTGGCCCCTGCCCGAGTTGCTGTGCCCAGTCCCGCTGGGGCCGCGCCGGCTCGCCGAACGCGGTTTCAACCAGGCGCTCGAGATTGCCCGGCCCCTGGCGCACATGACCGGCCTGCCCCTGCAACCGCGCCTGGCCGTGCGCGCGGTCGAGACGGCGGCCCAGTCGGGCGTCACCCCGCACGAACGGGCCCGCAACATCCGCGGCGCTTTCGCGCTTTCGCCCGGCATGGCGGAACTGATCGAAGGCCGTCACGTCGGCGTCGTCGACGACGTCATGACGAGCGGCCACACCCTGAACGCGCTGGCCGCGACACTGAAGGCGGCCGGCGCGGCGCGCGTGTCGAACCTGGTGTTCGCGCGCACGCCGCCCCACTAACGCGCCTGACAAAACCACCATGGCTGCGTTGCAACGCCTCGCCGTACCAATGTACTGTCTTCGGCGTTGCGCCTTGCCCTGACAATTTTGTCAGGCGCTTTACAATGAATGGAGTTTGAATGTTTCACGTCGTATTGGTCGAACCGGAAATCCCGCCGAATACCGGCAACGTCATCCGCCTGTGCGCCAACACGGGCGTGCAGCTGCACCTGATCGAGCCGCTCGGCTTCCCGCTCGACGACGCCAAGATGCGCCGCGCCGGGCTGGATTACCACGACTACGCGACGATGAAGGTGCACAAGAACTGGGAGGCGTTCATGGCCGATACCCAGCCCGACCCGGCGCGCATGTTCGCGCTGACCACGCATGGCTCGGCGCCGTTTGCCGATGCCGCTTTCGAGCCGGGTGACGTGTTCGTGTTCGGCCCGGAGTCGCGCGGGCTTGCGCCGGCCTTCCGCGAGACGTTCCCGCCCGCGCAACGCATCCGC
This sequence comes from Massilia sp. FBCC-B171, assembly GCF_059134155.1. Classification (NCBI taxonomy): domain Bacteria; kingdom Pseudomonadati; phylum Pseudomonadota; class Betaproteobacteria; order Burkholderiales; family Oxalobacteraceae; genus Massilia; species Massilia sp. FBCC-B171. The sequence goes on from NZ_CP101443.1 coordinate 4,456,979, forward strand.
CTGCCGATGATGCCGGATAACCGCAGCCTGAATTTGTCGAACACGGTGGCGGTGGTGGTGTACGAGGCCTGGCGCCAGAACGGGTATGCAGGCGGCGTGTGAGCGGGCAAGGGTCGGTTAGCTGGAAACGCATGGCGGTCGGAAAATCGGCATACTGTCGGACACCACCCTATCATCGATGCGTCCGCATGCCTGGCACGGGCACGTCATCACCACGTTCAAGAAGGATTAAACGATGCGCTCCTACCCGCCGGACAGCCCGCAAGCCGTATCCCGACTACTCGTTCTGACCGTCATTGCCGACGGTGGCGGCTCGCCGCTCGAGATCGCCGCCTCTTACCGCCTGGGCATTCTCGACCAAGCGGGCATTGCGGAAGAGGTGTTCGACCAGGTGCTGCATGAGATGCGCGCCGATCTGATGACGACCCCCGACGGTCTGCTGAAGGTCGAGAAGGAAATGATCGACCAAATGCTGGCCGAGATCGTGCAACCCGACCTGCGCCTTCGCGTCTGGAAGGCCATGTGGCAAATGTCCTACGCGGACGAGAAGCTGGCCGATGGCGAGCTCGCATTACTCCTGCTGGCAACGAATACCTGGGGAATCAAATCGGGCGCTGACGGGGTGGCGACAATCGGCTGAGAAGCCGTCACACCTGTTGGCCGCCCGCCAGGCAGCAACAACAAAACGGCCGATCAAACGATCGGCCGTTTTGCATTGCAGGACGATGGCTTACACCATCGGCGGATCGGTCTCGCGCGCGAACGAACGGTGGCCCGCCAGCGCTTCCTTGAAGGCATCCAGGCTGCCGTCGATCAGCAGCGCCGGATCATCCGAGCCATCCGGCAGCGTTGCCGGAACCATCGCCTTGGTCAGCAAATCGGCGCCGCTGCCCAGGGCCAGGATCGGCTTGCAATGGCGATACTGCTCGCGCAGGAAGTCGATTGCCTGGGCATTGCGCGCCAGCAGGTCGGACGACTTGTCGCCATCGGGCACGATCACCGCGTCATACATCACCGACGGACCGGCTTCGAGCGAGATCTCGACGTCCAGCGGGTCGCCCGCGCTGGTTTTCACTTTGCCCAGCATGTTGCCGACCAGGCGAGGCACGGCGCCATCCTTCAGGAGCGCCGAGTACAGCTCGCGCACTTTCTTGCCGTCGACACCATGCGCCACCAGGATCGCGACGCGGCGGGTACGGATGCCGGTTTCGCCTGGACGCGCCAGCAAGGACAGCGCCGGCGACGGTTCGTAGGCCGGAATCGGGTTCGGGCTGGCCAGCGGCAGCGGCGCCGGCACGTCCATGCCCAGGCCTTCGGCCACTTTCGCCACCAGCCCATCGTCGACATTGGCCAGCAGGGCCAGCACACGCTCGCGCACGGCGAGCGTCTGCACCCGGCTCAACTCGAAGCGGAAGGCGTTGGCGATGTGGGTCTGCTCGGCTGCGCTCTGGCTGTGATAGAACAGGCGCGCCTGGCCGTAATGCTCGGCGAACAGTTCAGGATTGCCGCGTACCTTGTCTTCGCTGGCGAAGGTTTGCGGGAAACTGGTGAAGCCCATTTTTCCGGCCTGGAACGGGCAGCCGCCACCGAGCGAATTCGGCTCGTAATTGACGCGGCCGCGGTTGATGGCCTGGCGGTGCATGCCGTCGCGCTGGTTGTTCTGGACCTGGACGATCGGCGAGTTGATCGGGATTTCGTGGAAATTGGCGCCGCCCAGGCGGCTGATCTGGGTGTCGAGGTAGGAGTGATTCCGGCCCTGCAGCAGCGGGTCATTCGAGAAATCGATGCCCGGCACGATATGGGCGGTACAGAAGGCCACCTGCTCGGTTTCGGCGAAGAAGTTGTCCGGATTACGGTCCAGCACCATGCGGCCGATCGGGGTCACTGGCACCAGTTCTTCCGGGATCAGCTTGGTCGGGTCGAGGATGTCGAAGGGGAAGGATTCGGCCTGCTCTTCGGTGAAGACCTGGAAACCGAGCTCCCATTCCGGGAAATTGCCCGATTCGATGGCTTCCCACAGGTCGCGGCGGTGGAAGTCGGAGTCGGCGCCGGAAATGCGCACCGCTTCGTCCCACACCAGCGAGTGCGTGCCCTGCTTCGGCGTCCAGTGGAACTTCACGAAGCGCGACTCGCCGGCTTCGTTGATCAGGCGGAAGGTGTGCACGCCAAAGCCCTGCATGGTGCGGTAGCTGCGCGGGATGGCGCGGTCCGACATCGCCCACATCAGCATGTGCGCGATTTCCGGCGACAGCGAGGCGAAGTCCCAGAAGGTGTCGTGGGCAGTGGCGGCCTGCGGCATGCCGTGATGCGGTTCCGGCTTGGCGGCGTGCACCAGGTCCGGGAATTTCATGGCGTCCTGGATGAAGAAGACCGGGATGTTATTGCCCACCAGGTCCCAGTTGCCTTGTTCGGTATAGAACTTGACCGCAAAGCCGCGCACGTCGCGCGCGGTGTCGGTCGAACCGCGTTCGCCGGCAACCGTCGAGAAGCGCACGAAGACCGGGGTGCGCTTGTCCTTGGCGGAAAACAGGGTAGCGCGCGTCAGCTCCGAGAAATCGCCATACGACTCGAAGAAGCCGTGTGCGGCCGAACCGCGCGCGTGCACGACGCGTTCGGGAATGCGCTCGTGGTCGAAGTGGGTGATCTTTTCGCGCAGAATGAAATCTTCCATCGCGGTCGGTCCGCGCAGGCCGATTTTCAGCGAATGCTGGTTGTCGGCAACCGGCACGCCCTGATTCGTGGTCAGCACCTGGTTGCTGGAGTCGACGCGCACGCGGTCGAGCGGCGCCGCGCTCGGATTCTGGCCGACCGGCGGCTCGCCGCTGCCGACTTTGTCGGAGGCGATGATTTCGGTGCTGGTGCTGCCGGTAGCGGCCGGCGTGGACGGCTGGTGATGGTCGCCTTCTTGCGGGGTGCGCGACGCGTCGCCGTACTCGCCCGGCTTGTTCGGATTGAAGGGCGCGGCGGCGGCCAGCTGCTTTTCGGCGCTGGTTTTTTCCAGCAGGCGCTCGGGCACTGCTTCCTTGCTGCCAAGGGTGGAAGGCGGCGTGCTGACGGACGGCCCTGCCACGGTGCTCAGTACGGAGCCGGCGCCATCGGTGGAACCGGGTTTGTTTTTGCTTACAGGCATTCTATCCTCGCTGGTTGATCAATTGTCTTGAATTCAACAAAGACCTTAACCGACCAGCGGCGGGCGCTACGTTAGCCAACTAACAGAAACCAAGAGGTACCGATCAATAGTGCCTATTCCAGCGATAGCGTTTCGCTAACACGCGGAGCCATCGGCGCGCAGGCCGCCGCGCTCGTCCGCTTCCTGCCGCCACATCACGCGATTCCTCCCGCCCTGTTTGGCTCGGTACAGCTGCACGTCGGCTGCCTCGAACAGCGCGGCCGAGCTCTCGGGTTGCGCCGGGTCGAGCGTGGCGCCGCCGATGCTGGCCGTGACGACGGCGGCGGCGCTCGATCCGGCGTGCGCGATCATCAGCTGGGCCACCGCTTCGCGCAGCGTCTGCACGATCGTTTGCGCCTGGAGGGCGTCGGTGTCGGGCATCAGCAGTACCAGTTCTTCGCCGCCGTAGCGCGCGGCCAGGTCAGCCGGGCGGCGCATGTGCGTGCTGGCCAGGCGCGCGACGGCGCGCAGGGCGCGGTCGCCGGCCGGGTGGCCGTACAGGTCGTTGAACTGCTTGAACGAGTCGATGTCGAGCAGGGCCAGCGACAGCGGCTGGCCGCTGCGGCGCGCACGCTGCCATTCGAGGTCGTAGACGTCGTCGAAACGGCGCCGGTTGGCCAGCTCGGTCAGGCCGTCGACGTGGGCCAGGTGTTCGAGCAGGCGGCGCTGGCGTACCAGCTGCAGGTGCAGCGCCACGCGCGCCAGCACCACGGTCGCATTGAAAGGCTTGGCGATGTAGTCGGAGGCGCCCATCTTGAGGCCGGCCGCCTCGTCCTCGGGATGGTTCAGGCCCGAGATGAAGATCACCGAGATGTGCTCGGTCGGGGCGGCGGCGCGCAGGCGGCGCAGCACGTCGAAGCCGCTCATGTCGGGCATCATCACGTCGAGCAGGATCAGGTCGGGCACATGGCGCGTGGCGCGCTCGATGGCCTGGGCGCCGTTTTTCGCCAGCAGCACGGTGTATTCGGGCTGCAGCAGCTCGCACAAGACATCGCGGTTGATTGCGTCGTCGTCGGCGATCAGGACTTTCTGCGGTTCGGCGGGCGTCATGCGGTTTCCTCCAGGTTCAGGCCGAGCTGGCGCGCCAGTCCTTCCAGCGGCGCGACGGCGGCCGCGTATTCGAGCTCGCCCACGGCATGCGCGACCTGCGCCAGCAGCGCGCCATGCGCGCTCTCCGGCAGCAGCGCTTGCAGCTGCGCCAGGGCGTCGCAGGCGCGCGCATCGTCGGCCGCCAGGTAGGCGGCCAGCCGTTCGAAGACGGCCGGCAGTGCATCCGTTGATACCGGCGGCAGGCCGCGCGCGGCGGCCAGCGGCGCGATGCCCGCCAATACCGTATCGAGCGCGGCGATCAGGCCGGGCACCAGGGCGGCCGCCTGTCCGTGCTCACCGGCGCGGAGTAGTTCTTCGAGTTGCTGCGCATCGGCTGCCAGCGCGTGCGCGCCGATATAGGCCGCGCTCGACTTCAGGTTGTGCGCCAGAGCCAGCAGAGGCGCGGTGTCGGCGCAGGCCAGCGCCGCGGCCAGCTGCCCGGGCGCCGCGCGGTATTCCTGCACGAAGCTGCGCACGCGGCGCAGCAGGCGCGCATGCTGGTGCTCGACGCCGAGCAGCGCCGCTTCCCAGTCGACGCCTGCCACCTGCGGCAGCAAGAGCGTGTCAGGGCCAGGGGATGCCTGCGGATCCGGCGCCGGCACGGCGCCTCCGGCCAGGCGTGCCGGGTCGATCCAGGCCAGCAGGGTGCGGAACAGGACATCCGGGTCGATCGGCTTGGCGATATGGTCGTTCATGCCGGCGGCGAGGCTGCGTTCGCGGTCGCCCGCCATCGCGTAGGCGGTCATGGCGACGATCGGCAGCGCAGCGCGGTCCTGCATGGCGCGGATGCGGCGCGTGGCGCTCAGGCCGTCGACCTCGCTCATCTGGATGTCCATCAGGACCAGGTCGTAATCGAACTGCCGCACCATCTCGACCGCTTCGCCGCCATGGGTCGCGACGTCGACCTGGACCGGCGCCGCGGCCAGGAAATCGAGCGCCACCTCGCGGTTGTTGGCATTGTCCTCGACCAGCAGGATGCGTGCGCCGCGCAGGGGCGCCAGGCGGCGCGCTTCGAACTCGCGCCAGCCGGGTGCGCCGCGCTGCGCACGTTCCGGTGCGGCCAGCACGCCGGGCGCGCCCTCCTCCTGCCCCAGCGTGACGCTGAAGCTGAAACTGCTGCCCATACCGGGTGTGCTGGCGACCGCGATCGCGCCGCCCATCAGTTCGACCAGCTGCTTCGAGATGGCCAGGCCCAGGCCCGTGCCGCCGTACTTGCGCGTGACCGAGTCGTCGCCCTGGCTGAAGGACTGGAACAGGCGCGCCAGCTGGCCGGCGTCCATGCCGATGCCGGTGTCGCTGACGCAGAAGCGCAGGGTGACGCCGCCGGCGCCGCGCGCGCCCACGTCGACCGCGACGGCGATCTCGCCGCGCTCGGTGAACTTGACGGCATTGCTGGTGAGATTGATCAGCACTTGCCCCAGGCGCAGCGGATCGCCGACCAGGCGCGCCGGCACGTCCGGTCCCACCCGGAACACGAGCTCGACGCGGCGCGCATCGAGCTTGAGAGCGGTCAGGCTGGACAAGCGTTCGAGCAATTCGTTGAGGTCGAAGCCGACCCGCTCGAGGCGCAGCTGGCCGGCTTCGATCTTCGACACGTCGAGGATGTCGTTGACGATGCCGAGCAGGTGCTCGCCCGCACCCAGGATCTTGCCGAGGTAGTTGCGCAGTTGCGGCGCCGGGTCGGCCATCAGGCCCAGGCGGCTCATGCCGATGATCGCGTTCATCGGGGTGCGGATTTCGTGGCTCATGTTGGCCAGGAAGTCGGACTTCAGCCGCGTGGCCGCTTCGGCGCGCAGCATGGCGGTGCGGATTGCGCGCGTGCGCAGGCCGAGCACGCGCATGAAAATCACCATGTCGATCGAGGTCGCGAACTGCAACGCGTGCATGGTCCAGAAATTGGCCGGCAGCGCGCCGGCATAGGTGCGGCTCAGCACCAGCGAACCCACGAAGGTGAGCGCCCATCCGCCGAGAAAATAAAAGCCGACCGGGTCGCCCCCGCGCGCGCGCTTCCAGGCCCCCGGCAAGCCGAGCAGCATCGGCATGATGCCCAGGGTGCTGGCGACGGCCACCATCTGCGCGCCGTCGATCGCATCGCACCCGAAGGCCAGGGCAGCGAGCGCGCAGAGGGCGGCGCCGGCTTTCATGAGGCGGCTGAAGGTGTGGTCCTTGCCGGGTCGCGCCAGCGCCTGTTCGACGAAGAGGTAGGCGCCGCACGAGGACATCAGCGCGGCCAGGCCGCCGGCATGCAGGTTCAGCCAAACGTTGTTGCCCCAGGCGTACTGGCTGCCGACCCCGAAAACCTCGGCCGACAGCAGGGCCATCCCGACCAGCATCAGGGCATACTTGGCGAACAGCGGCTCGCGCAGGTTGACGGCCTGGCCCAGGCTGTAGAGCAGCAGGCACAGGGCCAGGCCCAGCAACAGGCCCTGCAGCATCTGCTCGTGGACGGCTTCGGCGTGAAAGACCGAGGGCGTCGAGAAGCGCAGCGGCAGCACCATGGCGCCGCTGGTCTCGATGCGCAAATAAATCTCGTGCCGGCCCGGCGCCAGGTCGAGCAGCATGGCCGGCGTGCGCACGCGCTGCACGTTCGGCGCCACCGGCTGCAGGTTGCCGGCCAGCGCGCGCTGGCTCACGCGGCCAGCGCGCGTGACAAACAGCTCGACCTTGTTCAGCAGTGCGTAGTCGATGTGGAGGATCCAGGCCCCCGGACCGCCCTCTGCCACCGTTACCGGAATGCGCAGCCAGACCGGATGGTGCTGCACGCCGAGCGTGGACCGGGCCGAGGCAGGCGCGGCAAAGCGCTGCGGGGCCGCCAGCATGGCCTCGATGCCGAGCGTGCCGCCGGGGTCGGCCAGCATGGTCAGCGCGGGCCAGGCTTCGACGCTGCCGGTGCGCGCGTCCAGCACCAGCGCTGCGGAAGCGGCGGCTGAGCGCGGCAGGAGCGCCAGCAGCAGCGCGAGCAAGACGAAAGCGCAGGCTGCGCGCAGCCCGGCAAACGCCTTTGTCAGCATGCAGCCGCCGCGCCCGTGCCGCCTTTTGCCGGCTGCGGCCTGAAGCGGCGTTCGATGGCCCTGACCCAGCGCGGAGCCTGTGCATCGCTGTCCCAGTCGCGCACGGCGGCGTCGACCTGGCGCAGCAAGGCGTCGGGCAGCTCGAGCGGACGGGCCGGATCAAGCATGTAGCGCTGTGCCAGGCGGTAGCCGAGGATGCGGCCGGCCAGGCGCCCGGCCGACAGTCCAGGGACGACGCGCGCCGCCGCCATTCCTAGTGCGAACAGGGCGCGCGCACGCATGCTCACCCGGCCGTCCAGGCCGAGGATGCGGGTCGTCGCCGGACCGCACAGGCGGCGCGCCAGCAGGATCGGAACCGCTTTGCGCGAGCGCGTGCCGATCTCGTCCTGCAGGGCGTGCATCAGGCTTGCGCCAAGCGCCGGGCGCGGGTCGGCGATTTTTCCGTAGGCCGGCGCCGCGCCCTTGCGTGCGGGGGCCGCGTAGCGGGCAGCGGCGCTGGCCTGCGCCTTGTGCTGCAGGCGCGCGAACTGGGTCGCCGCGTCTTTCATTGTGGCGCTCAGCAGCGCCTCTTCGATGCCGAGCAGGTGGCCGGCCACGTTCCAGGCATGCAGCCAGGCGCCCTCCTCCTGTTTATTCAGGCCCAGGCCCAGGCGGCGCAGGCTGCGCAGGAACACGTAGTGGCAGGTGAGCAGCGCATAAGCCTGCTCCTGCTGGTTGCGCGGCAAGCCGTTGGCGCGCACGTTCCAGCCCTGCGCGAACAGGACGCGGTAACGCTGCGGGCCTTCGGGCAGCAGCGGGTGGATCGCCGCGCCATGCGCCAGCGCCTCGGCCGGGTTGCCGCGCACGACCAGGTGGCGGATCAGGGCATTCGTGAGGCGCGCCTTGAGCAGCTGGGCCAGGCCGGCGCCGGCAGGGTCCAGCATGCCGCCCTGCAGCAGCACTGCACACTGCAGCGCCATTGCCGCGCGCAGCCGCTCGTCGAGCGATTGCGCCAGCGGGTCGACGGCGACATCGGCTTCGGGCAGGACGGCGCAGGCCAGCAGCGTGGGCGAGAGCAGGCCGATCTCGGCGAACACCGCCTCGGCGCAACCGATCTTGCCGGAGTCCGCCCAGGCGGGCAGCTGGCGCGCCTGGCGCACGTAGTGTTCCAGTGCCGCGGCGATCGGCAGCGGCGTGCCTTCGGCGGCTGTCCAGCCATCGAGCGCGGCGTTGGTCGTCCAGCTGGCCAGCGCATCCTCGACCAGGGCGACGGCTTCCCAGCGCGGCAGCAGCAGCGTGCCGGCCGTCTCGCCGAGAATGCGGTCGATCGTGTCGTCGGCCAGCGGATCGGCGCGCAGGCGCGGGTCGGCGGCGGAGGGTTCCGCCATGTCCGCGCTCACGCCGGCCTCGCCGGACGCGGTGCTGCCGCGGCAGCGCTCCAGACGATGGTTGCGACGGCAACCGCCAACGACGTGCGGTTCGACCGAACCTGGCGGTTGGACATGCATTCCCCTATTTATTCGATGTAGACGTTAACTGAAGAGTTTATCAGTTCGTGCCTCGGGGAAACAGTCTCTTGAAGCGATAGCGTGGGCGGCGAACAACTGTTCAGCGTGTGCGATATGAATGTAATAAGGCTTTATTCGCTATGCATGAATGCGGTGCATAACGCTACCGCGCCCACTGCAGCGCCTGGATATACGCGGCGCTGTCCGAGATCGAGTTGTGCCCTGCCCTGGCGATCACCGTCCGGGTCGCAACGCCTTGCCTGAAGCGCGCGAACAGCCGCGCCGTGCTGTCGGCGGGAATGATCTCGTCGTGTTCAGCCGCCACGATCAGGGTCGGGACTTTTATTTGCGGCGCATGGCGCAGCGAGTCGTAGCGGTCTTGCAGCAGCCAGCGCACGGGAAAATACGGGAACTGGCTGGCCGCGAGCGCCGCCAGGCTGTCATAGGGGGTGACCAGCACCAGCTTGTGCACAGGCCGCTGGCTGGCCACCTGCAGGGCGATGCCGGTGCCGAGGCTGCGGCCGATCACGAGCACCTCGGCGTGCTGGGCGGCGACGCGGTCGAACAGCAGCAAGGCGTCGGCCACCAGCGCCTGCTCGCTCGGCTTGCCGGTGCTGCCGGTGTAGCCGCGGTAGTGCAGCAAATAGAGGGCGTGCTCGGGGAAGGCTGCGTCCAGCAGGGGCAGGCTCATGCTCACGTCTTCGCCGTTGCCGCCCAGGTAGACGATGGCCTTGCTGCCCGGGTGGGGGCGCTCGGACACTTTTACGACTGCCCCGGGTACCGCCATGGTCGAGGTGTTTGGTGCCTGGATCGCGGCCGTGGCGGGAGGAAAATAGATGAAGCTGCGTTGCGCGAGGAACAAAGCGAGGCAGGCGCAGGCGTAGACGGCCAGGATGAAAAAGAGGAAGCCGAGGTTTTTTTGCATCGCCTTGGCAGGACTGCTGCGCTTCAGCTTTCGCCGTCGTAGTAGAACTCGCGCAGTTCCTGTGCACAGCGGCATGCCGCAGCCAACTTCGCCGCCCAGTGAACGGCAGCTTCCCTGGACGGCAGTTCGAGGACGCAAAAGCCCCCGTCAAACTCTCTCGTCTGGCGGTAGGTCTCCGTTCGGATACTTCCGTCCGCGGCAACCATGACCGGCGCGATGCCGGCGTTGATTCCGCCGCCAAACACATAGACGCCGGCCGCTTTTGCCTCCCGAATCACCGCGCGCGAAGCGTCGCTCACGGCTGGCATGTCCTCGGCCGGAACCTCCATGGCACTGGCCGGAAATGAAATGAGAAATTTTGTCATGATCGATCGCCTCAGGCTGTCGGCGCCGTCCACACCAGGTTCCACAGGTGGCCATCCAGGTCTTCGAAACCCTGGTCCACCATGAACCCGTGGTCCTCGAGCGGATGGGGAATGCGGGCGCCGGCGGCGGCCGCCCTGGCGATCAGGCTTTCGAGCTCCTCGCGGCTCTCGCAGCTAAGGCACAGGACCAGTTCGTTGGCTTGCCTGGCCGGCATGAGCGGCTTGTCGATCAGCGACTGGAAGAAGGGCTCGGTCGTGAGCATGACGTGGATGCTGTCCTGCGCAATGATCAGCATGGCCGCGTGCTCGTTGCTCACTTGCGGATCGAGCCGGTAGCCGAGCGCGGAGAAAAAGGCCTTCGATTTGTCCAGGTCCTGGACGGGCAGGTTGATGATGATTTGTTTGTTCACGGTATCTCCAGGTCGAATGAATGGGCTGTCCCATCCTGACGACGATCGACGGCATCCAAAATCGACACGGCGACTACAATTTCACAATCACCCTGCCCGCACCTTGGTCAACAGCTTGGTCGTCGAGCGGTCATGCTCGAAATCGATCGCAATCGCCTGGCCGCCGTAAGCGATGACCGCCTGCCCTTCCGGAATGGCGCTCATCTCGTAGTCGCCGCCCTTGGCATAGATTTCCGGACGCGCCTCGAGCACCGTTTCCAGCGCAGTGTCTTCGTCGAATTCCACGACCAGGCTGACCGATTCCAGCGCCGCCAGCACGGCCATGCGGTCGTTCAGCGTGTTCAGGGGCCGGTCATCGCCCTTCCCCAGTCGCTTGACCGAGGCATCGGTATTCGCGGCAACCACCAGCGAAGCGCCCAGCTCGCGCGCCTGGGCCAGGTAGGTCACGTGGCCGCGGTGCAGGATGTCGAACACGCCGTTGGTCAGCACCACGGGTTTCGGAAGAGCGGCGACGCGCGCCTTGAGCTCGGCGCGCGAGCAGATTTTATTTTCGAAATTCGGCATGGTGGTTCAAGTTGGGTTGGCGGGATCCTGCGGCTCTTCTTCGAGCATCATCGACAGCTCCGACGTGTTGGTGGCGCGGCCTTCGTCGAGCTCGCGCCGTTCGCCCGACAGCTTGATCTGCAGGCGCAGGCCGTTGGCCGAGTCGGCATTGCGGATCGCTTCGTCGTAGCTGATATGCCCATTGTTGTAGAGCTCGTACAGCGCCTGGTCGAAGGTGCACATGCCCAGTTCGCGCGACTTGTGCATGATCTCCTTGATGCTGTGGAAATTCCCCTTCAGGATCATCTCGCTGATGGTCGGGGTGTTCAGCAGGATTTCGATCGCGGCCTTGCGGCCCTTGCCATCCTCGGTGCGCACCAGGCGCTGCGAGACGATGGCGCGCAGGTTGGCCGACAAATCCATCAATAACTGGTTGCGGCGCTCTTCCGGGAAGAAGTTGATGATCCGGTCCATGGTCTGGTTGGCGTTGTTCGCGTGCAGCGTGCCCAGGCACAGGTGGCCGGTCTCGGCAAAGGCGATCGCGTGCTCCATCGTCTCGGTGTCGCGAATTTCGCCGATCAGGATCACGTCCGGCGCCTGGCGCAGCGTGTTCTTCAGGGCGTTGTGCCAGGAATGGGTGTCGACGCCGACTTCGCGGTGCGTCACCAGGCAATTCTTGTTCTTGTGGACGTATTCGACCGGGTCTTCCACCGTGATGATGTGGCCGGCCGAATTGCTGTTGCGGTAGTCGATCATCGCCGCCAGCGTGGTCGATTTACCGGACCCCGTGCCGCCAACGACCAGCACCAGGCCGCGCTTGGTCATGACCACGTCCTTCAGTACTTCGGGCAGCTCGAGCTTTTCGAAGTTCGGAATTTCCGAGGCGATCGTGCGCACCACCATGCTGACGCTTTGCTGCTGCACGAAAACGTTTACGCGGAAACGGCAAACGTTCGGCAAGGAAATGGCGAAGTTGCACTCCATCTGCGCTTCGAACTCGGCGCGCTGGCGGTCGTTCATCAGGGACAGCGCGAGCGCGCGCGTGACTTCGCCCGTCAGGCGCTGCTGGCTCATCGGTTTCATCGCGCCCTGGTGCTTCATGCTGGGCGGGAAGTCGGCGGAAATGAAGAGATCCGATCCGCCCTGCTGGTGCATCACGGTGAGCAGTTTCTGGATGTAGGCGAGGGCTTCGGCCGGGCCAAAGGGTGTAGACATGCAAGCCTTTCTAATCGGGCAGGCGATTATTCACTGTCGATATCGCCCGCGAGGCAATTATATCGACTAAGATTCTGGTTAAAATACTATTTCTCGGCTGACCACGCCGAGCATGGCAGGATTATTATTGCACCGTTGCAATTTAACTGACCATCTTCCTATGACACTCACCGAGCTGAAATACATCGTCGCCGTCGCGCGTGCCAAACATTTTGGCCACGCCGCCGAATCGTGTTTTGTTGCGCAACCTACCCTCTCGGTCGCCATCAAGAAGCTCGAAGACGAGCTCGGCGTGACCTTGTTCGAACGCGGCGGCTCGGAAGTCTCGGTGACGCCGGTCGGGGCCCAGATCGTGGCCCAGGCCGAACGCGTGCTCGAGCAGACGGCCGCGATCAAGGAGCTGGCCAAGCAAAACAAGGATCCGCTGGCGGGTCCTTTGCGTTTGGGCGTCATCTACACGATCGGCCCCTACCTGCTGCCGCCCTTGGTGAAAAACCTGATCGACAACGTGCCGCAAATGCCGCTCATTCTTCAGGAAAATTTCACCGTCAAATTGCTGGAACTGCTGCGCCAGGGAGAACTCGACGCCGCCATCATGGCCCTGCCCCTGCCCGACCACGGCATGATGATGCAGACGCTGTACGACGAACCCTTTGTGGTCGCCACGCCGCGCACCCATCCCTGGTCGAAACGGCGTGAAATCCCGGCCGACGATTTAAAAGCGGAAACCATGCTGCTGCTGGGCAGCGGCCACTGCTTCCGCGACCAGGTGCTGGAAGTCTGCCCGGAAATGGCGCGCTTCTCGTCGCCGGGCAATGGCATGCAGCGTACCTTCGAAGGCTCGTCGCTGGAAACGATCCGCCACATGGTCGCCAGCGGCATCGGCCTGACCGTGCTGCCGCGCGCCTCGGTGCGCGACATGGAAGATCCGCACGGGCTGCTCGCCTTCGTCCCCTTCGCGGCGCCGGCCCCGTCGCGCCGCGTGGTGATCGTCTGGCGCAAGAGTTTTACGCGACGCGCGGCGATCGAGGCGGTGTGCAATGCGGTGGCGCAGTGCGATTTGCCGGGGGTGGATATGCTGGCGCTGGACAAGGCGGCCTGATTTTTTGATGGGCGCCTCTCACGCCTGACGCATCTGGAGGGACGTAGGGTGGGCGGGTCTCCCGCCCACGCGTTCAACGGGCGCTACGTTACTGCGATGTGTGCCACTGCGCTGGCTACACTGAACGCGTGGGCGGGGAACCCGCCCACCCTACATCCGGTAAAATCGCTGTCTTGTACACAATAATTCTTGCGCGACAAGAAGCGACTCATGAACAAGCTGGCGCTCTACTTCCGGCTGGTCCGCGCTGACAAGCCGATCGGCATTCTCCTCCTGCTCTGGCCCACCCTGTGGGCGCTGTGGATGGCCTCCGGCGGCAAACCCGATCCGATGATTGTGGTGATCTTCGTGCTCGGCACCGCCCTGATGCGCTCGGCCGGCTGCGCGATCAACGACTACGCCGACCGCGATTTCGACAAGCACGTCAAGCGCACGGTCGACCGGCCGCTCACCTCCGGGCGCATCAGGAGCTGGGAAGCAGTCATGGTCGCGGTCGTGCTGGCGCTCGTTTCCTTCCTGCTGATCTTGCCGCTGAACACGCTCACCAAGCAGCTGTCGGTGCTGGCCGTCATCGTCGCCGGCACCTATCCCTACTTCAAGCGCTTCTTCGCCATTCCCCAGGCCTATCTCGGCATCGCCTTCGGCTTCGGCATTCCGATGGCTTTTGCCGCCGTGCAGGACACGGTGCCGGCCGTCGCCTGGTGGCTGCTGGCGGCGAATGTCTTCTGGGCCGTGGCCTACGACACCGAATACGCGATGGTCGACCGCGACGACGATATCAAGATCGGCATCCGCACCTCGGCCATCACCTTTGGCCGTTTCGACGTTGCCGCCGTCATGCTGTGCTATGGCGTCGCCCTCGCAATCGACCTGGTCTGCGGCTGGCTGCTGGGCCTGCGCTGGTGGTTCGTTGGCGGCGTCGTCGTCGCGGCGGGCATCGCGCTCTACCACTACACCCTGATCCGCGACCGGGACCGGATGCGCTGCTTTGCGGCGTTTCGCCACAACAATTGGTTGGGTGCGGCACTATTCTGCGGTGTCGCGTTAGACTATGCATTAGGATAATATTGTCCGAAATGCACGACCTGTTGCGGCCGCGTGGCCGCGACCCACACTCACATGAAGAGGACCACCCCATGATGGAAAAAATCCCGACCCAGACCGGCGCCCGCGATCAACTGATGGCCGACCTGAAAACCGTCATCCAGGACGCCGAAGCCTGGCTGCGCCACGGCAGCTCGCTGACCGGCGAAGAGCTGAAAAACGCAAAAGCCAAGTTCGAAGGCGCCATCACCAGCGCCAAGGAAGGCCTGGCCAACCTGGAAGTGGTCGAAAAGTCGAAAGCCGCCGCCAAGGCCACGGATACCTATGTCAAGGACAATCCGTGGAAGGCAGTGGGCATCGGCGCCGCCGTCGGCGTCGTGCTGGGCATGCTGATCAATCGTCGCTGATGGTGCTCACCGAGACGGTCGGCCGCATCGGCTCGACCCTGGTCGCCATGGTGCGCACGCGCCTGGAGCTGGCTGCCGTCGAGGCGCGCGAGGAAGCGCAAGCAGTGCTGGGCTATGCGGCCTGGACGCTGCTGGCGGCCTTCCTCGGCGCCTTTGCGTTCCTGCTGGTTGCCCTGTTCGTGATCGTGCTGTTCTGGGACGAACACCGGCTGCTCGCCATTGGCGCCATGGCCGGCGTGTTCGCGCTGGCAGCGCTGCTGATCCTGGCGAAGGTACGTGCCGGCTTTACGGCACGCGGCCCGATGCTGGCCGCCACGCGCGCGGAACTGGGCAAGGACATCGCCTTCATCCAGGGCACGGGAGCGCAGCATGAACAGTGAAACGACGCCTTTGGCGGTACGCCGTGCCCACCTGGTAGCCGAATGCGCGCGCCAGCGCGGCGACCTGGCCGATGAACTCAATCTGTTGAAGGCGCCGGTGGAACGGATCAGCGGCGCGGCGGGCTTCATGCGTACGCACCGCAAGTCCCTGCTGGCCGGCGCCGGCGTGGTGCTGGGCGTGATGATTGCGCGGCCCAAGCCGGTGCTCGCCGTTGCCGCCGCCGGTACCTCGCTGTGGCAGCTTGCGCAGCGCGCGCTGCCGATGGTGCAGAGGATGCTGCCGACGGTGCAGCGGATGCTGCCGATGGTCAGGGAGCGGCTAGGAAGATGATCGCAGGGTGGACGGGTCCCTCGTCCACCCTGGCTACTCATCCTTTCCTAACTCGTCGCCAAGCTCGCGGCCACGTGCAGCGGCCGCCTTCATCGCCGCGACGATCGATTCCTTTACCTGTGACGCTTCCATGCTGGTAATCGCAGCATGTGTCGTGCCGCCCTTCGAGGTCACGCGCTGACGCAACACCTCCAGGGATTCGCTTGACTGCGCCGCCAGCTCGGTGGCGCCGGCAAACGTGGCCAGTGCCAGCTGCTTGCCCTGCTCCGCGCTGAGACCCATCTCGATCGCCGCCGCCTGCATCGCTTCCAGAAAATAGAAGACATAGGCCGGGCCGCTGCCCGACACCGCCGTCACCGGATCGATCAGCGCTTCATCATCCAGCCACACGGTCTGCCCGACCGCGCGCAGCACGCTGTCGGCAGCGGCGCGCTGCGCTTCGCTCACGCCTTGCAAAGCCACCAGCCCGGTCACGCCCATGCCGATCAGGGCCGGCGTGTTCGGCATCGCGCGCACGATCGCCTGGTGCCCGCCCAGCCAGCGCGCCAGGTCGACGCCGCGGATGCCCGCCGCGATCGACAGCACCAGCGGCCCGCCCTTCAAATGCGGCGCCAGCTCACCTGCGACTTCGCGCATCTGCTGCGGCTTCACGGCCAGCACGATGACGTCGGCGCCGGCCACCGCAGCGTCGATGGCGCCGGCAGTCGTGGCGCCGTAGTCGGCGGCCAGGCGCGCCAGGGCGTCCGGATTGCGGTCGACGACGTGCACCTGCGTGCCTGAACCATCCTTGACCAGCCCGGCGATCAGCGCCGTTGCCATATTCCCGCCGCCGATAAATGCGATCTTCATGTATGTCCCTTAGTCGTAATTCCGTGCACCGAAAATGGCGCTGCCGACGCGCACGATGGTCGCGCCTTCCAGAATGGCCGCTTCCATGTCGCCCGACATGCCCATCGACAGCGTGTCGATCTTCAAGCCACTCGCACGCAGCGCGTCGGCCAACGCGCGCAGTTTGGCAAAGGCGGCACGCTGCAAGGCCGGGTCGGATTGCGCTTCGGGGATCGCCATCAGCCCGCGCAATGCCAGGTTCGGCAGCGCCGCGACGGCGCGCGCCAGCTCAGGCAGTTCGGCGGGCGTGGCGCCGCTCTTGGTCGCCTCGCCGCTGATATTCACCTGCAAGCAGACGTTCAGCGGCCCCAGCTCGGGCGGACGCTGTTCGGACAGGCGCTGGGCGATCTTGAGGCGCTCGACGGTGTGGACCCAATGAAAACTGGTGGCGATCGGCCGCGTCTTGTTGCTCTGGATCGGACCGATGAAATGCCATTCGACGGGGGTTTCCAGCTGCGCCGGTTGCGCGCGCGCCACGGCGGCGATCTTTTCGACGCCTTCCTGCAGATAGTTTTCGCCAAAGGCGCGCTGCCCGGCGGCGATGGCTTCCAGTACATCCTCCATCGGGAAGGTCTTCGATACGGCAAGCAGCTGGACGCCCGAACGGGGCCTGCCGGCGGCCTGTGCGGCGGCGGCGATTGTCGCTTCGACAGCTTGCAAGTTGGCGGCGATTGTGGACATAATCGTTTTCTATGGGAAATATTCGAGGTGGCGCGAGGAAGCGCCCTTCACCGCTAAGGGATTATAAATGGACATCTCCGAATTACTCGCCTTCTCGGTGAAGAACAAGGCTTCCGACCTGCACCTGTCAGCCGGCCTGCCGCCGATGATCCGCGTGCACGGCGACGTGCGCCGCATCAACCTGCCGCCGCTGGAGCACAAGGACGTCCACGCCATGATCTATGACATCATGAACGACGGCCAGCGCAAGCAGTTCGAAGAGATGCTCGAAATCGACTTCTCGTTCGCCATTCCCGGTCTCGCCCGTTTCCGCGTCAACGCGTTCAACCAGGAACGGGGTGCGGCCGCCGTGCTGCGCACCATCCCGTCGAAAATCCTCTCGCTCGAAGAACTCAACGCCCCCAAAATCTTCGCCGAACTGGCGCTGCGTCCGCGCGGCCTGGTGCTGGTCACGGGCCCGACCGGCTCGGGCAAGTCGACGACCCTGGCGGCGATGGTCAACCACCTGAACGAAACCGAATACGGCCACATCCTGACGATCGAGGACCCGATCGAATTCGTGCACGAGTCGAAAAAATGCCTGATCAACCAGCGCGAAGTGGGCCCGCACACCCTCTCCTTCAGTAATTCGCTGCGCTCGGCGCTGCGCGAAGACCCGGACGCCATCCTGGTCGGCGAGCTGCGCGACCTCGAGACCATCCGTCTCGCTTTGTCGGCGGCCGAAACCGGCCACCTGGTGTTCGGCACCCTGCACACCTCGTCGGCGGCAAAAACCATCGACCGTATCGTCGACGTGTTCCCCGCCGAAGAAAAAGAGATGGTGCGCGCGATGCTGTCCGAGTCGCTGCAGGCCGTCATCTCGCAGACCCTCCTGAAAACCAAGGACGGTTCCGGCCGCGTGGCCGCGCACGAGATCATGCTCGGCACCCCGGCAATCCGCAACCTGATCCGCGAAGCGAAGATCGCCCAGATGTATTCGTCGATCCAGACCGGCAGCAATGTCGGCATGCAGACGCTGGACCAGAACCTGACGGACCTCGTGCGGCGCAATGTCATCTCGGCCGCCGCCGCCAGGTCCGCCGCTAAAATTCCTGAAAACTTCCCGGGTTAAGCCATGGAACGCGACCAGGCTTCAAAATTCATGTTCGACCTGCTGCGCCTCATGGTCAGCAAGGGCGGCTCGGACTTGTTCATTACCGCGGGCTTCCCGCCGGCGATCAAGATCGACGGCAAGATGACGCCGGTGTCGAACCAACCCCTGACCGCCACGCACACCTCGGACCTGGCGCGTTCGATCATGAACGACAAGCAGACCGCCGGCTTCGAGCTGACCAAGGAAGCGAATTTCGCGATCAGCCCGGGCGATCTTGGGCGCTTCCGTGTCTCGGCCTTCGTGCAGATGAGCAGCGTGGGCATGGTGCTGCGCACGATCACGACGCAGATCCCGAAATTCGAAGACCTGGCCCTGCCCTCCGTGCTGAAAGACGTGGTCATGGCCAAGCGCGGCCTGGTGATCATGGTCGGCGCGACCG
This sequence comes from Massilia sp. FBCC-B171, assembly GCF_059134155.1. NCBI lineage: Bacteria > Pseudomonadati > Pseudomonadota > Betaproteobacteria > Burkholderiales > Oxalobacteraceae > Massilia > Massilia sp. FBCC-B171. The sequence goes on from NZ_CP101443.1 coordinate 4,475,558, forward strand.
GCTCGGGCAAATCGACGACGCTCGCCGCCATGGTCGGCTACCGCAACGAGAACAGCTACGGCCACATCATCACGATCGAAGACCCGGTCGAATTCGTCCACCCGCACCGCAACTGCGTCATCACCCAGCGCGAAGTGGGTGTCGACACCGACAGTTTCGAAGCAGCTTTGAAGAACTCGCTGCGCCAGGCGCCGGACGTGATCCAGATCGGCGAGATTCGCGACCGCGAGACGATGGAGCATGCAATCGCATTCGCCGAGACCGGCCACCTGTGCCTGGCCACGCTGCACGCGAACAGCGCCAACCAGGCGCTCGACCGCATCATCAACTTCTTCCCCGAAGAGCGGCGCCAGCAGTTGCTGATGGATTTGTCGCTGAACCTGCGCGGCCTGGTCTCGCAGCGCCTGATCCCGAAGAAGGAAGACAAGGGCCGCGTCGTGGCGATGGAAATCATGCTCAACTCGCCGCTGATCTCGGACCTCGTCTTCAAGGGAGAGGTCCACGAGATCAAGGAGATCATGAAGAAGTCGCGCGAGCTGGGCATGCAAACCTTCGACCAGGCCCTGTTCGACCTGTACGAGGCGGACAAGATCAGCTACGAAGATGCGCTGCGCAATGCCGACTCGGTGAACGACCTGCGCCTGAACATCAAGTTGAACGGCAAGAACACGAAGGACCGCGATTTCTCGAGCGGGACCGAGCACCTCGGCCTCGTTTGACGCGCGTGCGGGGTGATACCAGTTGTCTTGGTATCATCGCTGCATGAACGTTTTCGACTTCCAAGCCACGGCGCTCGACGGCGCCCCCACCGACCTGGCGCGCTACCGCGGCAAGGTGCTCCTGATCGTCAACACCGCCAGTGCCTGCGGCTTCACGCCCCAGTACAAGGGGCTCGAAGCGGTGTACCGCCAGTTCCACGAGCGCGGCGTCGAAGTGCTGGGCTTTCCCTGCAACCAGTTCGGCCAGCAGGAGTCCGGCAGCGAAGTAGAGATCGGCGCCTTCTGCGAAAAGAACTACGGGGTGAGCTTCCCTCTGTTTTCGAAAGTCGACGTCAACGGCGCGAATGCGCACCCGCTGTTCCGGCACCTGAAAAGCGAAGCGCCGGGCCTGCTCGGCACGCAGCGCATCAAGTGGAACTTCACCAAATTCCTGGTCGGGCCCGATGGCCACGTGCTCAAGCGCTACGCGCCGCAAACCAAGCCCGAGGCGATCGCCGCGGATATCGAGCAGCTGCTGGCGCACTGAAAAACAAAAAGCCCGCACGAGGCGGGCTTGTTCGGCATGGCCGGGCTTACTTGGTCTGGGCAGTTGCCGAGACGGTGGCGCCGTGGGTGCCGGTGTGGGCTTCGGCTGGCGGCTTGACCGACGACTTGACTGGCACTTTCGTTTCCGCCGCGGCGTCGGCTTTCACTTCGGCCTTGGCAGCGTCCTTGGCTTCCTTGTCCGCTTTCGCAGCCGCCTTGGCGTCGGCCTTGCTGACCTTCTTGACCAGCTTGCCATCGGTCTGGGTGCTGGCCTTCAGGTCCTTGTTATCCACGAACGCGGCTTTCGGCGTCTTGGCATCCACGCTCGCTTGCGCGGCTGGGGTTGCCGAGACGGCAGGCGTTGCAGACGTTGCCGACGTGGTGGTGGTTTGTGCGAAGGCAGCGGTAGCGAACAGGCCGGCGATCAGGGCAGCGGTGATTTTCTTCATGGTGTAGCTCCTCGTTTGGTTCTCGGTGGTTGTCTGGCAGTGCACGTCTTGCATGTCACTAAGCCTTCAACGCCGACCGTCCCCAAGCTGTTGACGAACTTAACAATCCCTTACATTCGTGGCATTTGCTTACAAGTAAGGCAACGCTTCACGCTTGCGCGGCAGCGGCCTACGCCACGTTCACCCCCATCGCCCGCACGATCTCGGCGGCCTGGCGCGGCGAGATGGTCGCGCCCGCGAACAGCCTGGCGTTGACGAGCTTGACGCCGCCGAGGTCGGCCTCGCGCAGGTCGGCGCCTTCGAAGCGCGTGTCCTTGATGTGGGCTTCGCGCAGGCTGCCGCCTTCGAAGACGGCATCGCGGAAATCGCAGCCCGACAAATCGGCATCGGCGAAATCCAGGCCCACCAGGGTCAGCTTGCGAAACGACATGCGGCGCAGGTCGGCGCCGATCAGCAGCGAGTCTTCGAAGGCCAGGCCGAGGTAGCTCACCTGCTCGAAGGCTGCGCCGGTGAGTTTGCAGCTGCGGTACAGGCAGGAAGCGAGCTTGGCGCGGCGCCAGCTGGTGTTGTTCAGGTCGGAGGACTCGAAGCGGGCGTCGACCAGGTCGGCCGACTCGAAGTCGGCGTGGCCGGCGCGGCAGCGCTGCCAGCGCGTGCGCGACAGGTTGGCGGCATAGAACGAGGTCTCGCCCAGGGCGCAATTGAGAAAGCTGCTCTCCTGCAGGTCCAGGCGCGAGAGGTCGGCGCCGGACAGGTCGCAGTCGTCGAAGACGAGCATGGCGCCGTCCTTCAGCAGTTGTTCGATGCGGGCGCGGTCAATCGACTCGCCGCTCAAGGTGATGGTGGGGCGTGTCATGGGTAGTTTGAAGAGGATCAGCGCGTCTGGATCTCGGCCGATGCGTGGACGACGCAGCCGCGGTTGACGTTTTCCAGGAAGCGGATGGCCTCGGCCATCAGGGCCGACGCCGGCACCAGGCGGTTCAGGCCAGGTTCGCTCGCCACGCGGTCGAGGCCATAGGCAAGCGCGCGCGAGACATCGCGGCCCTGGCGGCCGTCGCTGTTGTAGAGCGCATCGTAGACGCCGACTTCTTCCCACAGCGGGACGAAGCCGGGGGTGGTGGAGTCCTCGAAGACGACGACCGGCTCAGGGCCTCCTTCGTCGCGCACGAGGCGGAAGACTGAACTCATTAAGTGTGCGGGTGGATTGGGTGGGACGAAATGCTATCACGGGTGGGCGAGACGCGTCGTCACCCCACCCGAGCGCCCTCTAATCCCGCAATGCCCGATCAATCAACTCGATCCAATGCGTCACCGGCGTCTCCGTCCCCGACTGCAAATGCGTCATGCACCCGATATTCGCCGAGACGATCTGTTTCGCCCCCGTCGCCTCCAGGTTGGCCAGCTTGCGGTCGCGCAGTTCGTGCGCGATCTGCGGCTGCAGCACCGAATAGGTGCCGGCCGAGCCGCAGCACAGGTGGCTGTCGGCGCACAGCACGACGTCCACGCCCGCTGCGCGCAATACGCCTTCGACCTTGCCGCGGATTTGCTGGCCGTGCTGCAGGGTGCACGGCGGATGGAAGGCGACGCGCTCCGTGATCTTGCCGCGCATCGCAACGCCCAGCTGCTCCTCGAACTCGGGCAGGATCTCCGACAGGTCGCGCGTGAGCATCGAAATGCGCCCCGCTTTCGCCGCATAGGCCGGGTCGTGGGCCAGCAGGTGGCCGTATTCCTTGACCGTCACGCCGCAGCCCGAGGCCGTCATCACGATCGCCTCGACCTGTTCCACATACGGCCACCAGGCGTCGATGTTGCGGCGCATGTCGTCCAGCCCGCCCGCCTGGTCGTTCAGGTGATAGCGCACGGCGCCGCAGCAGCCGGCTTTCGGCGCCAGCACCAGCTGCACGCCGAGCGCGTCGAACACGCGTGCGCTGGCCGCATTGATGTTCGGCGCCATCGCCGGCTGCACGCAGCCGTCCAGCACCAGCATCTTGCGCGCGTGCGACCGGGTCGGCCAGTGGCCGGCCGGGCGCGCGCGCTGCAGCTTGTCCTGCAGCTCTTTCGACAGCAGCGGGCGCAGCGCGGTGCCGGTTTTGAACGCCGGCTTGAACAGGCTGGTCCTCGGCAGGAATTCCTTGAGCATCGTCCGCTTGATGCGGTCCCCGGCGGGGCGCGGCACGCGCTCGTCCACCACGCGGCGCCCGATGTCGACCAGGCGGCCGTACTTCACGCCCGACGGACAGGTCGATTCGCAGTTTCGGCAGGTGAGGCAGCGGTCCAGGTGCAGCTGGGTCTTGCGGGTCGGCTCGGCGCCTTCGAGCACCTGCTTGATCAGGTAGATGCGCCCGCGCGGGCCATCGAGCTCGTCGCCCAGCAGTTGATAGGTCGGGCAAGTGGCGGTGCAGAAGCCGCAGTGCACGCAGGCGCGCAGGATCGCTTCGGCCTCGTCGCCGTCCGGGGTGCCCTTGATGAAATCGGCCAGATTGGTTTGCATGCTAGAACATCCGTCCAGGATTAAAAATGGCCGCAGGGTCGAAGGCCGTCTTGAGGCGCTCGTGGATGCGGGCGACGGCGGGCGCCAGCGGCTGGAACACGCCGCCAGTCTTGTCGCCGCCGCGGAACAGGGTCGCGTGGCCGCCGGCGGCGCGCACGCTGCTGCGGATGGTATCGGCTTCGCCGGCGGGCGCACGCAGCCAGCGCTGTGCCCCGCCCCATTCGATCAGCTGGTCGCCATTCATCACGATGGCGCTGGTGGTGGACGGCACCGACAGGCGCCACAGGGGCGCATCGCCCGCGAAAAACGCGTGGCGCTGCTCGCGCAGATCGGTCCAGAAGCCGGCAGCATCGGTTACCACCTGCCCGCCGAGCGAACGCACGGCGGCGTCGACCGCGGCGCGGGCGCCGGACAGGCGCAGGGTGAGCACGCCCTGGTGCCAGCAGCTGCTTGACACCGGCAGCGGCTGGCCGCCCCAGACGTTGAGCATGCGGATTGCCTCGATCTCGCTGGTCTCGAAGCGCAGCGTCGCTTCCAGCACGGGACGCGGCAGCACCTTGACGGACAATTCCAGCATCAGCCCGAGCGTGCCCATCGAGCCGGCCAGCAGGCGCGACACATCGTAGCCGGCCACGTTCTTCATGACCTGGCCGCCGAAGTTCAGTACTTCGCCCTGCCCGTCCATGATCTTCGCGCCCAGCACAAAGTCGCGCACGCCGCCGCTGCTGGCGCGGCGCGGCCCGGACAGGCCGGCGGCGATGGCGCCGCCCAGCGTTGCGCCCTCTCCGAAATACGGCGGCTCGAAGGCCAGCATCTGGTGCTGCGCGGCGAGCACGGCCTCGATCTCGGCGAGCGGCGTGCCGCAGCGCGCCGTGATCACCAGTTCGGTCGGCTCGTAGTCGACGACGCCGGCGTGCGCGCGCGTGTCGAGGATTTCGCCCGTCAAGGGCCCGCCGTACCAGTCCTTGGTGCCGCCGCCGCGGATGCGCAGCCCCGTTTTATCGGCAGCAGCCTTGCGGACCTGCTCCCTGAATTGTTCAATCGCCTGCATGGTATGAAAACTTTCTAGAAGCGCGGAAGGTCCGGGAAGGGTACGGCCCCGTGGTGCACGTGCAGCTTGCCGAATTCGGCGCAGCGCTGCAGGGTCGGGATCGCCTTGTCGGGGTTGAGCAGCATGGGCACGTCGAAGGCCCGCTTCACCGCGAAGAACATGTCCAGTTCCGGGCGCCCGAACTGCACGCACATCGAATTGATCTTTTCCATGCCGACGCCATGCTCGCCGGTGATGGTGCCGCCCACTTCGACGCACAGCGCCAGGATCGCCGCGCCGAAGGCTTCGGCGCGATCGAATTCGCCGGGCTGGTTCGCATCGAACAGGATCAGCGGGTGCAGGTTGCCGTCGCCCGCGTGGAACACGTTGGCGCAGCGCAGGCCGTAGGTCGTTTCCATCTGCTCGATCCCGGTCAGCACCTTGGCCAGGTGCTTGCGCGGGATGGTGCCGTCCATGCAGTAATAATCGGGCGAAATGCGCCCCGCCGCCGGGAAGGCGTTCTTGCGGCCGGACCAGAAGCGCATGCGCTCGGCCTCGGTTTGCGAGACCGCGATCGCACTGGCGCCGGCCGCTTCCAGCACTTGCGTCATGCGCTCGATCTCTTCGGCCACCTCCAAAGGCGTGCCGTCGGCCTCGCACAGCAAAATCGCGGCGGCGTCGGTGTCGTAGCCGGCGTGCACGAAGGGCTCGACCATGCGCGCTGAGGTGCGGTCCATCATTTCCAGGCCGGCCGGGATGATGCCGGCCGCGATCACGCTGGCCACCGCATTGCCGCCGGTGACGACGTCATCGAAACTGGCCATGATCACCTGGGCCGCCGCCGGCTTCGGCACCAGCTTTACCGTCACCTCGGTCACGATGCCGAGCATGCCTTCCGAGCCGATGAAGACGGCCAGCAGGTCCAGGCCCGGCGCGTCGAGCGCTTCGCTGCCCAGTTCGATGATCTCGCCCTCGATGGTGGCCACGCGCACGCGCAGCACGTTGTGCACCGTGAGGCCGTATTTCAGGCAATGCACGCCGCCCGAGTTCTCGGCCACGTTGCCGCCGATGGTGCAGGCGATCTGCGAGGACGGGTCCGGCGCGTAATACAGGCCGTACTGGGCCGCCGCCTCCGAAATGGCGAGATTGCGCACGCCGGGCTGCACGACCGCCGTGCGGGCGTAGTCGTCGACGCGCACGATCCGGTTCAGGCGCGCCGTCGACAGCACCACGCCGTCATGAATCGGCAGCGCCCCGCCCGACAGGCCGGTACCGGCGCCGCGCGGCACGATCGGCACCTTCAGTTCGCGGCAGACGTCGAGGATCGCCAGCACCTGCTCTTCGTTCAGCGGCAGCGTGACGACCATCGGCAACTGGCGGTAAGCGGCCAGGCCATCGCATTCGTAGGGACGCGTGTCTTCCGGATCGGACAGGACAACGCCCTCCGGCAACCGTGCACGCAGGGCAGCCGCCACTTGCCGGCGGCGTTCGATGGGGACTTCAAGGAGGGCGCTCATCCTCCGATTGTAAGCACAATCACATCGATTTGTCGTATCCTCGGGCTATCTTTTTTTCAAGGCAGGACATCATCATGGGTAATCGACTCTCCAAAATCGCCACGCGCACCGGCGACGACGGCAGCACCGGCCTCGGCGACGGCAGCCGGACCGGCAAGGACAGCGCCCGCATCCACGCCCTGGGCGAAGTCGACGAGCTCAATTCCTTCGTCGGCCTGCTGCTGTGCGAAGACATGCCGCTAGAGCTGCGCGAAGAGCTGGTCTCGGTCCAGCACGACCTGTTCGACCTCGGCGGCGAGCTGTGCATCCCCGGCTACCAGATGATCAAGGACGAGCACGTCGCGCGCCTGGACGGCCTGCTCGAGAAGTACAACGAAGACCTGCCGGTACTCAAGGAATTCATCCTGCCGGCCGGCTCGCGCGCAGCTTCGACCGCCCACGTCTGCCGTACCGTCTGCCGCCGCGCCGAGCGCGCCATCGTCGCGCTGTCGAAAGAAGACACCATCAACCCGCAGCCGCGTCAATACGTGAACCGCCTGTCGGACCTGATGTTCGTGCTGGCGCGCGTGCTGAACCGCTTCGCCGGCGGCAGCGACGTGCTCTGGAACCACGAGCGCCAGCGCGGCTAGGGCGTGCCGATGCCAGGCAGTACCAGCAGCACGACCAGCACCAGTACCGTCTTCGGGGTCCGTTTCTACACGGCGGGCAGCAAGTGGCCGACCAACCCTTTTCGCTTTCGCGGCGAGGGCGAGCTCGCCATCGAGCCCGATTTCGTGTTCGTGCGCGGCGCCAGCCAGCGCTCGTTCCGCATGCCCCTGCGCGAAGAGCACAAGCTGCGCCGCGTCGACATCGTCAACGCCTATGCGAGCGGCCAGGATGTCTGGTTTGACGTGCTCGGCGTGAAGGGCGACATGACGATCGGCTTTTCCGCGCCTGACCGCGAGACGGCGGCGCGCATCGTCAGCCTGCTGCCCACGCGCCAGCTTGAAGCCTTCGTGCGCGAGCACGAGGAAAACGAAGTCTTCCACGACCGGATCGATTACTGGAGCCCGTCCACGCCCGTGATCTGGGGCCTGCTGGCGGCGAACATCGGCATTTTCGTGCTGATGTGGCTCGCCCTCAAGCACTTCAAGTCCGAACTGGTGGGGCCGCTGCGCCAGTTGTTCGCGCTGCAGCCGAACGCGTCGGCGATCCTGCACGCGCAGCAGTTGGTCGAATGGGGCTCGAACGTCGGGCGCCTGACGCGCGGCGGCCAATGGTGGCGCCTGGTCAGCTCGATGTTCCTGCACGGGAGCTTCTGGCACCTGCTGTTCAACATGCTGGCGCTGTGGCAGGTCGGGCGCCTCACCGAGCGCATCTTCGGCAGCACGCGCTTCGCCGCCCTCTACCTGATCGCCGGCGTCTCGGGCAGCATCGCCAGCGTGCTGTGGAATCCGCACGTGAACAGCGTCGGCGCCTCGGGCGCGATCTTCGGCATCATCGGCGGCCTGCTGGCCTTCCTCTCGCGCCCCAACAGCGGGGTGCCGCCCACGGTCGTCTCCGAACTGCGCTCCTCGCTCGTGCCGTTTTTGCTCTTCAGCCTGTGGATGGGCTTCGTGTATCCGCACACCGACAATGCGGCCCACATCGGCGGCCTGGTCGGCGGCTGGCTGGCGGGGCTGCTGCTGGCGCGGTCGATTCATTTGCCGGAACAGCGGCAGGGCTAAGACCCGTAGGGTGGGCGGCTGTACCTGGACGTATGCTGCCCGCTGCTTAAACGCCGCCCACGCGTTCAACCACATATTGAAACCCCGCGACGACTCGCATGCTGGTTGAACGCGTGGGCGGCGCTTGCGCCGTTGATAAACTGGCCGTTGGGTATAGCCGCCCAGCCTACACGTCTGTGCATCGCCAGCGGCAGAATGAACGCTGCCACACCTCCCCTCCCCAATCATCGAAAATTTCGATTGAACATCCGCAAATATTCCGTTTTCCATATCGTTTGGAGCCGGACATAATGACTCCATCGCATCAACGACGACGCAGCACCGGGCAGCAAGCGCACGCCTGACTACTTCGACGCCTTCGATGCTTCAGCTAAATGGGGAGCGAAGAATGTACCTGATTTCACTTGGCGCCGGCATCCTGGCCGGCCTGCTCTACGGCCTGATCAACGTGCGTTCGCCGGCGCCGCCGGCCATTGCCCTAATCGGTTTGCTGGGCATGCTGGTCGGAGAACAGATCGTGCCGGTGGCAAAACGCATGATCGATGGCGCGCCACTGACCAGGGCCTGGTTTGCCGGCGAATGCCAGCCGAAGATCACCGGCGTTCCCCACGATGCCAAAGACGATGCCGCCAATGACCGCGGTCACGGCTGAACCGATATTTCACCCGCCGCGGGATGCGCGGCCAACTACCTGAAGGAGCACACCATGAACAACCCTAAACTCGAAGTCCTGACCCCGCATAACTCGCAGCTGATCATCATCGACCATCAGCCGCAAATGGCCTTCGGCGTGCAATCGATCGACCGCCAGACCCTCAAGAACAACGTGGTCGGCCTGGCCAAGGCCGCGAAAGCCTTCGGCATCCCGACCGTGATCACCACCGTCGAGACCGACTCCTTCTCGGGTAAAACCTATCCCGAAATCCTGGACGTCTTCCCCGACCACCCGATCCTCGAACGCACCTCCATGAACTCCTGGGACGACCAGAAAGTGCGCGACGCGCTGGCCGCCAACGGCCGCAAGAAGATCATCGTCGCCGGCCTCTGGACCGAAGTGTGCAACACCACCTTCGCCCTGTGCGCCATGCTCGAAGGCGAGTACGAGATCTACATGGTGGCCGACGCCTCGGGCGGCACCTCGAAGGATGCGCACGATTTCGCGATGCAGCGCATGGTGCAGGCCGGCGTGGTCCCGGTCACCTGGCAGCAGGTACTGCTGGAATGGCAGCGCGACTGGAAGAACCGCGACACCTATGACGCCGTGATGAAGATCGTCACCGAGCACTCCGGCGCCTACGGCATGGGCGTCGACTACGCCTACACGATGGTGCACAAGGCCCCCGCCCGCAACCAGGGCAGCAACGAAGTGCTGGCGCCAGTCCCTGCACCCGTTCGCTGAACACCACGAGGAGCGAACATCATGCAAACCCAGTCCACCCCGAACAGCGCGCCGGCCCTCATCCTCATCAACGGCAAGTTCGCCACGCTCGACCGCGAACAGCCGCAGGCCACTGCGGTGGCGATGAAGGATGGCCGCTTCCTCGCCGTCGGCGACGTCGAGCACGTGATGCGCTTACGCGAAGCGGGCAGCCAGGTCATCGACCTGAACGGCCGCACCGTGATCCCCGGCCTGAACGACTCGCACATGCACCTGATCCGGGGTGGACTGAACTACAACCTCGAGCTGCGCTGGGAAGGCGTGCCCTCGCTCGCCGACGCGCTGCGCATGCTCAAGGACCAGGCCGAGCGCACCCCGCACCCGCAATGGGTGCGCGTGGTGGGCGGCTGGAGCGAATTCCAGTTTGCAGAGCGGCGCATGCCGACGCTCGAAGAAATCAACGCTGCCGCGCCCGATACGCCGGTGTTCATCCTGCACCTGTACGACCGCGCCCTGCTCAACCGCGCCGCCCTGCGCGCCGTCGGCTACACGAAGGACACGCCGAACCCGCCGGGCGGGGAGATCCAGCGCGACGCTGCCGGCAATCCGACCGGCATGCTGATCGCCCGTCCCAACGCGATGATCCTGTACGCGACCCTGGCCAAGGGCCCGTCCCTGTCGCGCGACTTGCAAGTGAACTCCACGCGCCAGTTCATGCGCGAGCTGAACCGCCTGGGCCTGACCAGCGCAATCGACGCCGGCGGCGGCTTCCAGAACTTCCCGGACGACTACGCCGTCGTCGAAGAGCTCGACCGCAACAATCAGCTCACCATCCGCATCGCCTACAACCTGTTCACCCAGAACAAGGGCCGCGAGCTGGAAGACTTCCAGCGCTGGACCGGCATGGTGAAACCCGGCGAAGGCAGCGATTACTATCGCCACAACGGTGCCGGCGAAATGCTGGTGTTTTCGGCCGCCGATTTCGAAGACTTCCTCGAGCCGCGCCCCGAACTGGCGGCCGGCATGGAAGACGAACTCGAAAAAGTGGTGCGCCACCTGGTGGAAAACCGCTGGCCTTTCCGCTTGCATGCCACCTATGACGAGTCGATTACGCGCATGCTCGACGTCTTCGAGAAGGTCAATCGCGAGATCCCATTCAATGGCCTGCACTGGATGTTCGACCATTGCGAGACCATCAGCGAGCGCAATATCGAACGCGTGAAGGCGCTTGGCGGCGGCATCGCGATCCAGCACCGCATGGCCTTCCAGGGCGAGTATTTCGTCGAGCGCTACGGCGCGCAAGCGGCGAGCGCCACGCCGCCGGTGAAGCACATGCTGGCCAGCGGCGTGCCGGTCGGCGCCGGCACCGACGCCACCCGCGTGGCCAGCTACAACCCGTGGACGGCGCTGTACTGGCTGGTGTCGGGCCGCACGGTCGGCGGCCTGCCGCTGTATGGCGAGAACGGTTTGCTGGCGCGTGAGGTCGCGCTGGAGCTGTGGACCTCGGGCAGCGCCTGGTTCTCGAACGAGCAGGGACGCAAGGGCCGGATCGCGCAAGGCATGCTGGCCGACCTGGCGGTGTTATCAATGGATTTCTTCAGCGTCGACGAGGAGGCGATCAAGTCGATCGAATCGGTGCTGACGGTCGTCGGCGGCCAGGTCGTCTACGGCGCCGCCGAGTACACGAGCCTGGGGCCGCCGCCGATTCCGGTGCTGCCCGAATGGTCGCCGGTGCAGAAGGTGCCCGGCCACTACCGCGCGGCCGCTCCGCAACAGCACATCGCCCTGCCGCACCAGTGCAGCGGCCCGTGCGGCGTGCACGCGCACAGCCACGACCGGGCCCGCAAATCGACTGTTCCGGTACGCGACTTCGGCGGTTTCTGGGGTGCTTTCGGCTGCAGCTGCTTCGCGTTCTGACCATGAAGACCCCACAATTCCAGCGCCTGCAAGGCGCCAGCCTGGGCTTCCTTGCGGGCTATGTTGACACCCTCGGCTTCATTGCCCTGTTCGGCTTGTTCACGGCCCATGTCACCGGCAACTTCGTCCTGATCGCGGCGGCCCTGGCCGATCCGGCGCAGACACCGTCGCTGCTGAAACTGCTGGCCTTCCCCGCCTTCATCTTCGGCGTGGCCGCGGCCAGGCTGGTGGTGGCCGGCTGCGAGGGACGCGGCACGCCGGCCATCCGGCCGGTCTACCTGCTGCAGCTGGTCCTGCTGCTGGGCTTTATGGCCTGCGGCATGCTGGCCGAGCCGCTTGGCGGCCAGACCGGATCGCTGGCCTTCGCCTCCGGCCTGCTGGGCGCCGGCGCGATGGGCGCCCACAGCGCAGCGAGCAAGCTGCTGCTGGCCAACCTGGCGCCGACCTCGATGATGACCGGGAACGTCACCCAGCTCGTGATCGACACCGTCGACCGCCTGCGCGGCACCGCCGATGCAGCCACCCGTGCGCGCTGCGCCAAGTTCTTCTGGCCGGTGCTGGCCTTCGCCCTGGGCTGCGCCGCCGCCGCGTTTGCCTACCGCGCCTTCGGCTTCGCCGCGCTGGCCCTGCCCTGCGCGATCCTGTTCTGGCACATGTGGCTGCCCGAGCCGGAACCAGCATGAACAAGAACCGCCTGGAAGCCTTCAGCGACGGCGTCATCGCGATCATCATCACGATCATGGTGCTGGAACTGAAGCCCCCGCATTCGACCGACGCCACCGGCCTCGCCGATGTCCTGCCCGGCTGGCTGCGCTACGCGCTCAGTTTCGTCTACGTGGGGATCTACTGGGTCAACCACCATGCGCTCCTGGCGCGCGTGGCGAAGGTCGACCACGCCGTCCTGTGGGCCAACCTGCACCTGCTGTTCTGGATGTCGCTGATCCCGTACGTCACCGCCTGGGCCGGCGAGCATCCGATGGCGCCGGTGCCGGTCGCGCTGTATGGCGTCGTGCTGCTGCTGTGCTCCGTGTCCTTCCTGCTGCTGTCGTGGCGGCTGAACGCGGAAGCGGGGACAGGTCATGCGGTCAGCTGGGGGAGCCGCAAGAATCGGGTGTCGATTGGGTTGTATGCGTTGGCGGTGGGGCTGGCGCTCGTGTATCCGCCGCTGGGGGCGGTGGTGCACGTGGTCTTGGCGGCGATTTGGCTGATGCCGGAATCGGGCAAGGAAGGCGGCTAGCGGCGATTCGGCGTGCTGTATGCAGCCGACCGATATCCGCTATGTGTCACCGCCCCTCCAGGACATCCAGGGTGTGCCGGGCGATCATCAGCTCTTCGTTCGCGGGTACCACCCACACTGATACCGCGCTCCTTGGCGCGCTGATGCGCGCAACGCCCCTGCCCGGATCCGCATTTGCCGCCTGGTCGAGTTCCACGCCCAGCCAGCGCGCGTCGCGGCACACGGCCGCACGCAGCGCGACGCTGTTTTCGCCTATGCCGCCGGAGAACACCAGTGCGTCAAGGCCACCGAGCGCCGCCGCCATCGAACCGAGCTCGCGTCCGATCCGGTACACCATCAGGTCGATCGCCAGCCTGGCGCGCGGCGAGTCGCTTGCCTCAAGCTCCCGCATGTCGGCCGAGATGCCGGACACCCCCAGCAAACCAGAGCGGAGGTAAAGCAGGTCCTGGACCGCCGCCACATCCATCCCGAGCTGGTCGATCAGATAGAGCACCACGCCCGGATCGACCGCCCCGCAACGCGTCCCCATCGGCAAGCCGTCAACGGCAGTGAATCCCATCGAGCTGGCGACGCTGCGCCCTGAATCCATCGCGCACATGCTGGCGCCATTGCCGAGGTGCGCCGCCACGACTTTGGCGCCGGCCAGCGCCGTGTCTGCCTCCGGCAAGCGGCTGGCTATGTATTCATACGACAGGCCGTGGAAGCCATAACGGCGAATACCACGGTCGGTGATGTCGGGCGGCAGCGCAAAGGCTTGCGCGAGCGCGGGTTGCGAGCGGTGGAAGGCGGTATCGAAGCAGGCAACCTGCAACACCCCTGGCGCCATCTGCATCGCCGCCCGGACCGCCGCCAGGTTGTGCGGCAGGTGCAAAGGCGCCAGGGGAATCAGCTCCTCCAGCTCGGCAAGGACCGACTCGTTCAGCTCGACCGGTCCGCTGTACACGGAGCCGCCATGCACGATGCGATGCCCGACCGCGCGCAGACCCTCTCCGCTGCTCCTGGCATCGAGGAAGGCCAGCAAGGCCGTCATGCCCGCAGCGTGATCGAGCGCTTCCGGCCAGGACTGTTCGTGAACGGGGCGCTGCGCTGCGTCCTGGACCAGGAAACGTGTCGGCCCGCTGAACAGGTTCTCGATGCGTCCCTTGAGCAGCAATTCGGTCGCGCCGCTCCCGAACAGGGAGAACTTGATGCTGGAAGAACCCGTGTTCAGTACGAGGATGTGGTCGGCGGCCATCGCGTCAGGCGCCCAGCAGACGTTCGCCCGCCAGCTTTCGATGTGCGACCAGTACCGCGACCGCGCACGAAGCGAGCCGGGTGGCCACCGAGTCCGAGCGGCTTGCCAGGATGATCGGCACGCGGGCACCGAGCACGATGCCGGCGGCGCCCGCCCCGGCCATGAAACTCAGGCTTTTCGCCAGCATATTGCCGGCCTCGAGGTCAGGGGTGACCAGCACGTTGGCACGGCCGGCGACAGGCGACACCAGGTTTTTGATGGCAGCCGCTTCAGGGTCGATCGCATTGTCCATCGCCAGTGGCCCGTCCAGCAGGGCGCCCGTGATCTGCCCGCGATCGGCCATCTTGCACAGCGCCGCAGCGTCGAGCGTGGCCGGCATCTTGGGATTCACCGTCTCGACCGCTGCCAGGATGGCGACGCGCACTTCTGGGAACCCCAGCACATGGGCCAGGTCGATGGCGTTTTGCACGATGTCGACCTTGTCGGCAAGGGTGGGAATGATGTTTACCGCCGCATCCGTGATGATCAGCGGTTCTTCGCGCCCCGGCACCTCCATCACGAAGCAATGGCTCAGGCGCCGCGCGGTGCGCAGGCCGGTAGCGCTGTCGACCACGGCGCCCATGAGCTCATCCGTATGCAGGCTGCCTTTCATGAGCGCCTCTGCCTGCCCTGCCCTGATCAGTTCGACGCCACGCGCGGCCGAGGCGTGACTGTGCGGCGTATCGATCAACTCGAGCATACCGATGTCGAGCTTGGCCTCGTCCGCGGCGCGCAGGATGCGGGCGCGCGGCCCGATCAGGACGGGAACGATGAGTCCGATTTTGAAAGCGTCCAGCGCAGCTTCGATCGACGACCTGTCGCAGGGATGCGCTACGGCGACGCGCACGGGTCCGACGCGGCGTGCTGCGTCGATGAGGCGGTCGAACTGAGGGTGCGGATTCGTCATTGATACTCCCAAGGGTATGAATGGCGAGGATAACAGTAATGCTGACACAGGCATGGCTGCAGTGTGCCGTACGAGGCCCGGAAAGCCCGGAGTCAGAGGCCCGAGGTCAGGCCTGATATTTGGACACGACGCGTCTTCACCTCCCGGCGTCAGCAGTTGGTTGAATGCGCAGCCGGAAGCAGACGCTCGCCCCTGAGCCCATGCAGTCGCTATAAGCGTGGCGATGCAAGGCTTACAATACGGGACGTGACCACAATCTCGCTACCGAGTGCCAACTCCTCAACCCGCCTGGTTACTGTCTCAAGATCCTGTTCCGATGCACCTCCCTCAAACTGGATCTCGAGATTAACGGAACCATGTTCTGCTGTGGAAGTAACCTCAGATACCCGAGGAAGCGTAACAAGAATGCGTTCCAGCGGATCGATCACGGCCTTTTCCAGACGTTCAGGAAACTGTTCAGTTACCAGGTAGCGAACAGCCACAACAGCGGGCTTTGGCTGATCTGCATACGCGCTTCCACCGCCCGCCAGCATTGCCGCAGTCAAAACAGACGTTGCTTTTAATTTCATTGAACACCTCACATAGATGGTTGAATGTCCGATCATGGCCGCTTCTGCTAATTCGGTAGCGTCCGCTTGCGACCCGAAGCGGACCTTCAACTGCCGAATAATGAGGTGATATCTCGCCACCGGATTGTCTGAGGAAGCTCGTGACCTTGCAAGAATGCGATAAAAGCTTCAATGACAAGCGGGGCAGATATCCACTCGTCGGCTCGGAGCTCTACTTGGCCACCACTGAAGGCAAGGATGGTACCGTCCGGATGTATGCCGCGTGGCGTTTCCAGATATGCCCGGAAGTGCTGCGCACTTGCCACAGCTCGCCTTTCAAGCAGACAGGTTAGCCCTCCGCCGGCAACCTGCAGGTAATTCCCGTGCTCATCGGTGAGCGACGCAAAAGATGACGGGCCATAGGAGCGCAACTTTGTGATCGCAGCGCTTACCTGAGCCGTAGTTGGGTCTTGCTTGGGGGCCTTTTTCTCCACTTCAAATAACACGACACCTCCTACAAACTGTTCGACGCCAGCGTCCGCTTCTGGCCGATACCCGACGGTCAGAATGCCTCAGTGTATGGCGATGTTACTCACAGGACAAGCAAGAAGTGCTGTTAGACGCAGCCCTGGTTCGTTTCGGTCGCAAGCACGTAGATTGTCGGTGTACAGACTGTCACAAGTTGACCATCTCGTGCATGAATTAGTGCTGGCCGGTGAAATTGGCCTCGGCGTAATCGTCGAGGAAGCAAGACTGGTGAAAAATCGATGCTGCCGTTTGGCGCCATCGCGCAATTCTGCGCCTGGAACGGCCGGTAGCGCCGGTTGAACACGCGCACGCGGGCGTAGTCGATGGCATCGCGAAACAGTAGCGAGGCCATGGCGATTTCACCTGCGGTGGGGGGGCGCCAGCGCTGCACATGCAGGCGGCGAACAGGTTCTGCATCCATCGGTTACTTTTGCAAAGTCGAGAGGCTTGGCAAGCTTCACTCAGATTGCGCGGATACCGTTTGAAAAGCTTCTTCGAGAACACTACCGCGTCACAGACGCCCTTCATAAAGAGTGTTGCGCTCACCGGTTGAATTCGCAACCCAAAGCGGACGGACTACGGACAACCCAACAAAGCCCGGAACTACTCAACATCCACATGAGCCCTCAATAGGGATACGTTTGCTTGCTGAGGGCGTCGATACCACTAACGTACCCGCATAGGCAGCTCCCTCACATTCGGACTCTGCCATGCAATCTCTCGTCAGCTGCTTACACGAGACCGTCGCGATGATTCCCTGTCTTTCAAAAATCCATACGGCCGTATCGCCGACCCCGTTCGCACCCTTGAGCCGTTTATCACGTTTTGCCGACAGTGGAATACGCTCGGTGATCCCATTAATCTTTATGTAAGCGACCTCTTCCGGCAGCGCCCAGGCGATCACCGAAGCAATATGGCCTTGCGATCGCGTAGTTTGCTCGAACGAACAACTACACCCCGCCAATTCCTCATCGAAATGAGAAGGCAATACGGATATCAGAAGTGGATTGGAGGCTGAGGTCGGTTGCGCGGCGGCCAAGGTTGAGAACAGTAGAGAAACCACGATTCCTGCGAGGATCAACATAGCGTCTGTCTCAAAAAAATTTCGAAGTACCGATGTCTACTCTTGGCCGGTTGCAGACGCTACCAAGATTACTACAAACCTGCTGCTCTCCTCAGTCGTGGCCGAGCGCGCGTCCAGGGCAGGTTGAGGCGGAATTGTCTACTGCGCAAAAATTTCAATGGTAGCCTGGTCGTCAAAGCGCCTTGTCCCGTCTGGCAGCGTGACCAGGCTGCCCCGGATGAGGACGTACTCGTTGCTCTCTTCCCACTTCGAAATCTGCTCATTCGCCTGTTCCGAAATCTGCCAGCCATAGCGGATCGGATAATACTCGTTACCATTTACAAAATCGGTCCTACCTCCAGCCGCGTCGTGGCCGAATTCAAGGCGACCAGTCAACTCCACTTTGTGCCGGGTTGTGCCACTCAGCTTTTCCATTGCCGATTTTTCTGTCGCCTCCGCTGAAATAGTCAGCACCGGCCTTGCAAGATTCGGCTTGAAGGGCGGTAATCCTCGAAGACAAATTGAACCACGTGCCCTAGGAGAGGTTTGATCGGATGGGGTGGTGATATGAGCCATTCGCTAACATCAGCGTGGGGTTCCACATCTCCGATAGGCGGAATATTCACTATGCTCTCCTGATGGGTACTCTAGATTCTCTGGACGTATGGCCGCTTCTGGCCGAAAGTAGAAGTCGGTTGCAGCCCAGTGTACGAGTAATCTCAGCCTCACGACCAGCCATAGTTTTGTTAGCAATATGGCGTTCAGGACCCCGACCATCCCTTTTTAATACCCCAGCAAATTCTGCCGAATCCTCACCAAATGCTCCATCATCAATAACCGCCCGCGCTCCTCATCGCGGTCCTTCAGCGCATTCACCAGCGCCCGGTGCTCCTGCTCATACACCTCGCGCCGCTGCGGCGTCAGGCTCTTCATTTTCAGCGATCCCCAATCCCCCTGCTCGCGCACCTTGTTCATGAGGTGGAAGACCTCCTGAATGAAGGTGTTGTGGGTAGCGTCGGCAATCGCCTGGTGCAGTGCTCCGTCCCAGACCTCGAACTGCTCCATCGAGTCGGCCTGTTCGGCGCGGGTGCAGCACTCTTCCATGCGCAGGAAATCGGCGCTGGTGCCGTTGCGCACGACCAGCTGGGCGATCATGGGTTCGATGACCATGCGCGCTTCCATCAGCTCGGCCGGGCTGGTGTGCATGCCGGGCGCCTCGGTGGGAGTGGCTGCGAGCAGCGCGCCGGCTTCCTTCGATACATAGGTGCCGCTGCCGACCGTCTGGGTGATCAGGCCGCGTTCCTTGGCTTCGGCCAGGATCTGGCGCACCGCGGCGCGGCCGATCTGGTAGGTCTCGCTCAGGGCGCGTTCGGTCGGGAGCTTTTCGCCGGCACGCCAGTGGCCGGAGCGCATGTTCGCCAGCAGTGCTGTACGGAGCGCAAGGGCGCCATTCGAATCTTTCATCAGGTCTGCTTTACGGTGTCGATTGGTTCAATTTTAAACCAATTTTTCCTTTGACGGGTGCCTATCTCTCGTTGTAAATTGGTTTTAGAGACAAACCATTTAAAACCAAAGCGAGGATCAAATGCGCATAGCAACCATCGAAGTCAACGACGAATCCCGGGTCGTCATCGTCGACGAGGCCGGCGAACAGTATCAGGAGATTGCCGGGTTCAAGGGCGACATGCTCGACCTGATCAAGGCCATGCGCGACCCGGCCAAGCAGCTCAAACCCGTCGGCGCGGCACAGCCGCTGGCAGGCATGCGCCTGAAGGCGCCCTTGAGCCGGCTCGACCGCAACCTGTTCCTGGTCGGGAAAAACTACCACGAGCATGCCAAGGAATTCAGCGGCTCGGGTTTCGATTCGTCGGGCCAGGTCACGCCATCGGCGCCGAACGTGTTCACCAAGCCGGCCAGCACCATCGTCGGGCCGCATGACGACATCCAGTCCCACCCGGCAGTGACGCAGCAGATGGACTACGAGGCCGAACTGGCCGTGGTCATCGGCGAAGGCGGCCGCGGCATCCGCAAGGAAGACGCCTATTCCCACGTCTGGGGCTACACGGTCGTCAACGACGTCACCGCGCGCGACCTGCAAAAGCTGCACGGCCAGTGGTTCCTCGGTAAGTCGCTCGACACCTTCTGCCCGATGGGCCCGTGGATCGTCACGGCTGACGCCATCGATCCGGCCAATACGCGCGTGCAGTGCTGGGTCAACGACGAACTGCGCCAGGATGCGAATACGGCCGACCTGATCTTCGACATTCCCACCCTGATCGAAACCATCTCCGCCGGGATCGAACTGCACCCGGGCGACGTCATCGTCACCGGCACGCCGGTCGGCGTGGGCATTGGTTTCAAGCCGCCCAAATTCCTGAAGGCCGGCGACGTGGTGCGCATTTCGATCGACGGCATCGGCACGATCAACAACACGGTCCGCTGAGCCCAGCGCCGCTTGAACCAACCGAATTCAAAGTGAGAGCACGATGAAAAAAATGCACTTCATGAAAATGCCAGTCCTGGTCGCCGGATTACTGTGTGGCGTCGTTTCGAACCTGGCCGGCGCCGCCGATGCCTGGCCTTCCAAGACCATCACGATGGTCGTCCCCTTCCCGCCCGGGGGCGTCGCCGATACCGTGGCGCGTCCCGTGGCCGCGGCCATGGAGCGCCATCTGAAACAAAGCATCATCATCGAAAACAAGGGCGGCGCCGGCGGCGCGATTGGCATGGGACAAGTGGCGCGCGCCACGCCGGACGGCTATACCATCCTGCTGGCGCTGTCCTCGATCTCGATCATTCCCGAAGCCGACAAGATCACCGGCCGCAAGCCGCTGTACCAGATGGCGCAGCTCAAACCCGTCGCCCGCTTCACCGCCGACCCGACCGTGCTGGTGGTGCGCGCCGACAGTCCGTGGAAAACGATCGCCGAGTTTGTGGCCGCCGCGCGCAGCAAGCCGGGCGCCTACAGCTTCGGC
This sequence comes from Massilia sp. FBCC-B171, assembly GCF_059134155.1. Classification (NCBI taxonomy): domain Bacteria; kingdom Pseudomonadati; phylum Pseudomonadota; class Betaproteobacteria; order Burkholderiales; family Oxalobacteraceae; genus Massilia; species Massilia sp. FBCC-B171. The sequence goes on from NZ_CP101443.1 coordinate 4,495,821, forward strand.
TCCTCGGGCAACTACGGCACCATGCACGTGCCGATGGAGATGCTCAAGTCGGAAGCGAAGCTGAACCTGCTCCACGTGCCCTACACGGGCGCCGCGCCGGCTGTGATGGCGCTGCTGAGCGGCCAGGTGAATGCCTTATCGACCGGGCCGGCCAGCGTGGCCCAGCACGTCAAGGCGGGCAAGCTGCGCGTGCTGGGGCATTGGGGCAACGAGTCGCTGGCCGCCTTCCCTGGCGTGCCGAGCCTGAAGGAGGCGGGCCATCCGGTCGAATTCGCGCAATGGTCCGGCTTGTTCGTGCCGGCCGATACGCCGGACGCGGTGGTCGCCAAGCTGCGTGAAGCGGCGCGCGTGGCCGCCAACGATCCGCAGGTGCGCCAGACCATCAGCTCGGCGGGCAGCCCGCTGCAATACCTCGACACGCCGGAATTCCAGGCCTATATCGCCGAGGATTCGAAGAAGCTCAAGGAAGCCGTGCACAAGATCGGCAAGGTCGAATAGGCCTCAAAGCGAAAACACCCCGCAAGTCTCGCGACTTGCGGGGTGCACGGTGATCACTGCATTGAGCGCAGGCTTGCGCCGGCGGTCAGGCAAACACCTGCTTAGAACTTGGTGTTGTACTCCACCGTGAAGCGGCCATACCGTGGCGTCTGGGTCGACAGGACACGGTGGTAGCTGTCCAGCAGGGTCTGGGTCGAGCCGCTGTTGAGCTGTTCCTGGATCGACTGCGGGGTCTGGCGATTCGCGATGTTGAACACGTCGATTTTCGCAGACAGGCCTGGCACGAAGGCCGGCATGTAGGCCACGTTCAGGTCGACGCGGGTCGTCCATGGCAGACGGCCTTCCGAACCGCGTGGAGCAGGACGGCCGAAGCAGGTGTCGTAGTACGAACCATAGCTGTGTGCGGCCGGCACGGTCGGGTCGGCGCCGAGGCAGTTCTTCGGACGGCCCGATTGCGCCAGCATGTTACCGCCCACCATCCACTCAGGCGTGATCTGGTAGAAACCAAACGCCTTCAGCTGGTGGGTGCGGTCGTTCGGCAGCGGGCCGTACTTGCCGCGCATCAGCTCAGGCTTGTCCCAGCTGACCGTGTGCGACACGTCGAGCTGACCGATATCCGACTGGGTCTGGCCTTCGGTGTTGCCGTAGTTCTTCGACCAGGTGTAGTTCACCTTGCCGTACCAGCCATTGCGCAGCGGGTGCTCCAGGAACACGTCCACGGCCTTGTAGGTACGCTTGGTTTCGTCGAAGCCCAGGTCGGCTTTGCTCAGCTTGACTTCCGTCAGGTTGGTGCCGGTGTTGGCGAAGTCGACCAGGAAGGTGTTGTCCTCACCCGGATTGAAGGCCGCGCAGCCGAAGCCGGTCCACTTCGACGTGTTCACGCCCGGGTTACGTGCCAGCCAGGCCAGGAATGGACGGTTGTCGCACATGTCGTCGATGGTCGACTTCAGGGTGCGGTAGGTCGCACGAACGCCGAACGAGAGGTCAGGCGTGAGCGCGCGCTCGAAGCCCAGCGTCAGCTCGTCCTGGTAGGTCGGCTGCAGGTTTTGCGCGGCGACGGTCTGCGGATGCTTGACCTGGAAGTACTCGTTGTTGGTCGAGAACGGGGCCGGCACCAGGGCCACCAGGCCTTGCGGGGCGCCGGTGGCTGGGTCGACACCGGTGTAGGTGAAGCTCTGGCTGGTGAACAGCGAACGCGATGCGCCACGCACCGAGATATTGGTCGGCACCTGCACGAAGTAGCGGCCGGCGCTGCCGAACACTTTCATCGATGCGTCGCCGTTGACGTCCCAGGCGGCCGAGAAGCGCGGCGCGATCTGGTCCTTCATGTCCATGAACTTCTGCTTGTCGCCGTTGCGGTTCTCGAACTGCTCGTTACGCAGGCCCAGGGTCAGCAGCAGGTTCGGGGTAGCTTGCCAGCGGTCTTCGATGTACTGCGCCGACTGGTCGGAATAGGCATCGGTGATCGAGGTGAACTTGGTTTCGGTCACGTAGTAACCCTGGGCGCCGTAGCCGCCGCCGCTGGCCGGTGCGACGACCACGTTTTGCAGCGGAATCGCGGTGGTGGCCGGCTGCGAGCTGCGGCCGTAGGCCCACAGCCCGCCGCCTGCGCGGAACAGGCCGGCGTCTTCGGAACTGAGTCGGTTCTCGTCGATACCGGCGCGAATCGTGTGGCTGCCCAGCTTGTATTCCAGGTCCAGACGTGCGGACTCGACCGTATCCTTGCCGCCCGTTACTGGAACGTTGCCGCTGACAGGATTCGGATTCACATAGTTGGCGGCGATGGCGGGGACGCGGTTCGCGGGCGCGGACGTCACCTGGTACACGTTCGGGTTCACGCCGGCGTAGCTGCCGTAGCGGTTCTCGTGCTTCGTGGTCGAGCGGCCATACAGGGCCAGCAAGGTCAGGTTCTCGGTCAGGTTGCCGGTGTACTTGGCGATGTTGACGATGCCGCCGACTGGCGTTTCGTTCTGGAAGTTCTTGTAGTGTTCGCTGGCGCCGGTGGTGCCGTTGCGCGCACCGTTGGCGTAGTTGAAGCCGGACAAGAATTTATCCTTCTTCGACGTGTCGCCGAAACCGGTGTACTCGAGGCGGTGGTTATCGTTGATGTTCCAGTCGAGCTTGACCAGGTAGCGGGTGGTATCGGTCTGCGAATTTTCCCAGCCGCGGATGCCCGACGAGGTGTTGGTACGCAGGCCGTTGACCGCATTCGTGCCCTCGAAGTCGGTGCGCGACGACTCCAGCGAGCCGAAGAAGAACAGCTTGTCCTGGACGATCGGACCGCCGACGCTGACGCCGACCAGCTTGCGATCGGTCTCGTTTTGCGAGCGCAGGCGGTACAGGGTCCCGTCCGTCGCAACCGTGTTGCTGCCGCCGACGACCGGATAGCGGATGTCTTCCTGGCTGGCCGACAGCTGTTTCGGCTCCCACTGCACGACGCCGCCCACTTCCCAGCGGTTGGTACCGCTCTTGGTGGTGATGTTGGCAACGCCGCCGACCGAACGGCCGAATTCCGCGCCGAAGCCGCCGGTCAGGATCTGGGCCTGGCCGATCGCGCCGAAGGGCAGTTCCATGTAGCCCAGCTGGGTCAGCGGGTTGGTGACCGGGAAGCCGTTGACGTAGTACGAGTTTTCCGACACCGCGCCGCCGCCGAAGCTGTTGGCGCCGCCCGGGTAGCGGTTGTCGCCCTGGGTCGTGTTCGGCGCAATCAGGACGATCGATTCGACGTTGCGTGCGATGGGAAGTTTTTGCAGCTGGGCGGCAGTAAAGGTGGCGCCGTTGTTGGTATTGGTGACGTCGATCGCGCGGCGGCGGCCGGTAAACCTGGACTTTCTGGGTTGTGAAGGCAGCTTCGGCGCCCTGGCCGATCAGCACCTCAACTTTGCGGGTATCGATCACCTTACCGTCGCGCACCAGCTGGACCGAGTAGCGGCCAGGCGGCAGCGAGGTTGCCTGCTAGCGGCCGTTGTTCTCGACCGAGGTCGTACGGCGCAGCTTGGTGTCCAGGTTCTCGATGACGACCGTCGCGCCGGCAGGGCTGTCCACCGCGCCGAACACATTACCTGTCGTATTCGACTGGGCCAGCACCGTCGAACTCATTCCCAAGCTCAGTGCGGTCACGCCAAACGCCAGCGTGAGCGCACGAGCCAGTTTTGTCTTTGCTGCCATAAAAATCATCTCCCAATATTTTTTTTGAGCCAGCCGACAAGTCGGCAGACAGTCTCTTTTTCCCCAGGCCTGCCCCACGCGTATGCATGACACAAGGGAATAAATAATTGTATTTACAAAATGCACTAAAAACCACAAGGTTTAGAAGAAGGAAATATTTTTGAGTGAGTATGTGTGATGGGTATCGGCGTAGTTGTTTGTATATACGTGGTCATTTACGTATCGATCGCAGCGTTTTCGCCGAAAATCACACCGGGCGGGCGTATTGACACGCCGGCGAAAGCGTTGTTCTTGCGCAACATATTGATGGCATATTGTTATTTTATTGCTGAGTTTTTCGGGGAAATTGACGCAAGCACTGGACAGCATCAGCCGGGCCGGCCCGACCTGCCAGCAGGTACACTGTTGAGCGAGAAATGAACAGAAGCGCACAGCGTAAAGGATCAGCCTTGAACGACTTCATCGGCATCTACGACGATGCCCTCACGCCGCAGCAATGCGACGCCATCCTGGCCCGCTTCGAGGCCAGCGACAAGGTCGCGCGCGGGCGCACCGGCAACGGCGTCGACACCGGCAAGAAGGACAGCTGGGACCTCACCATCGGTCCCCACCCCGAATGGCATGACGTGGGCAACCTGATGATGGGCGCCGTGGCGCAGCATCTCGCCACGTATATCGACCAGTACCGCGCGCTGGTGCTGGGCGCGCTGGCGCCGATGGTTGCGCATCCGCAGACCGGGCAGCCGGTGGCGCTGTCGCTGGAGAATTTTGACGAATGCGGCAGGCCGCACCTGGCGGCGCTCTTGCAGTCGATGTACCGTTGCGGCCCCATCAACCTGCAAAAATACCTGCAGGGAACCGGCGGCTACCACCACTGGCATTCCGAGATTTATCCGCAAAACGCCAGCTGCGAGACCCTGCACCGCGTGCTGCTGTTCCAGTTCTACCTGAACGATGTGCGCGAGGGCGGCGAGACCGAATTCCTCTACCAGGAGCGTAAGGTGGCGGCGCGCAAGGGGCGCCTGATCATCGCGCCGGCCGGCTTCACGCATACCCACAAGGGGCATGTGCCGGTCAGCGGCGACAAGCTGATCGCGACGTCCTGGATCCTGTTCCGCCGCGCCGAAGAATTGTTCGGCAAGCCAGCAGGCTGAGGGCGGCAGGCAGGTTTGCCGTTTCCCAATGAAAAAAGCCGGTCAGCTTCGCTGACCGGCTTTTTCCGCTGCCCACTGTCGTTAGACAGGGCCAGCAGTATGCGAAGCCTGATTACGCCTTGGTAGCGCGCTTGCGGCTCACGACGCCGGCGCCCAGCAGAGCGATACCGAACAGGGCCAGCGAACCTGGCTCTGGCACTTCAGCCAGCTTGAACTGACCGTTGTTGCCAACGAAGAAGTGACGCGGGGAATTCGTGCCTGCATCAGCTGCGCAGTAGCCGCTGAATTCGCAAGCGATTTCCGACACCTGGTTCGCGGTCGGCTGCGAGATGGTGTTGGCGTTGGTGAAAGCGAAGGCCAGGATCGATTCCATCGACAGGTCGTCGCCGTTTTCACGGAAGAAGTAGCCCGAATCCAGCGAACCCATGTCGGCGCGTGCCAGCACGGTGACTTGACCGTTGTTGGTTGGCGAGCCGCTTGCATCGACCATGCCGCCGCCGCCAGCCATCACGGTGAAGGTAGCGATTTCGTTGCCCAGGTTGGCGCCGTACATGCCGGTGGTGCTGCCGTACTGGCCGTTCGTTGGGTTCTGGTACATGCGGATGGTACCGCTGCTGAACGTGAAGGCGCCGCTGAAGTTACCGCTGCCGGTCGCTTCGAAGGTTGCGGTGATGTTGCCGCCAGTGAAGTTCACTGGGAACAGCGCGCCGTTGCTGTCAGCCTGGACGATGTTGAAGGCAGCGTGCTCGGTGAACGAGAAGCTCGAACCGCCGGTTGGGTTGATCTGGATGAAGGCGCTGCCGTTCACGTCCAGGTATTCGTTGACTTGCTGACCAGCGGAGAAACCGGTGCCGACTGGATTGAAGACCCAGTCATTCATCACGGTAGCAGCGTTAGCGGCGCCAGCGAAGGAAACAGCAACAGCAGCGGCGCAAGCAAGTTTTTTCAGAAATTTCATATTAAGCTCTTATTCGTTAAAGCGATTGAGGGGACAAGTAAGCATGTATTAGCAATATGCGTGCCACATACAACAATCTCTTTAAAATCAAAGACTTAACTAAATAATATATATTGCATTTGAGTATTATGTAAAGAATCCCGATTAATTTATCCTATTAACCGATGATAATTCAGTAATTAAAGTGTCCCAATGCAATTAAACATTTCCCTGATTAATTAAGAAATGCATCCCAATCCGGCGTATCGCCGATTCTTTCGAGCAAGTAATCGATAAACACGCGGGTCTTTTGCGGCAGGAAGCGGTTCTCCATATAGATAGCGTAGAGCCGGTCGCCGAAAGGACCGAGCGGCGCGGCCTCCGGCAGCAGGTGCACGGCGGCCCCGCCGGCGATATCGTCGCCGACTATATAGGTAGGCAACAACGCGATGCCGACGCCGCCCAGCATCGCCATGCGCAGCGACTGGCTGCTGTTGGCCGTCAGGGCGCTCTCGAAGCGCAGCTGCTGCTTCGCGCCGTCGATCATGAAATTCCAGCTGCCCGCCCGCGACTCGCCGAAGGCCAGGCAGCGGTGTTTCTCCAGCTCGGCGATCGACGCCGGCCGGCCATGCCGTGCCAGGTAGGCGTTCGAGGCCACCAGCACGTGCCGCAGGCGACCGACCGGGCGCGCCACGGCGCTGTTCAGGGTCACTTGCGGCGTCAGGCGCAGCGCGACGTCCATGCCCTCTTCCACCAGGTCGACCACGCGGTCGGACAGGTGCAGCACCACGTTCACTTCCGGGTAGCGTTCCATGAAGCCGGGCAGCAGGCGCGCCAGCTGGGTATTCCCGAAGGCCATCGAGGTCGTCACGCGCAGGGTGCCGGCCGGGCCGTTCTGCATGCCGGCGATCGCCGCTTCGATGGCCCGGCCCTCGTCGATCATGCGCACCGCGTGGCGGTAGATCTCGAGACCGGCTTCGGTCGTGCCGAGGCGCCGCGTCGAGCGGTTCAGCAGCTTCGTTTGCAGGGCGCGCTCGAGGCGGGTGAGCTGCTTGCTGATGTTGGCCTTGGTCGTGCCCATCTGGCGCGCGGCCTCGGAAAAGCTGCCGCTGTCGACAATGCGCACAAAAGCCCAGAGGTCGCTGAAGTCGCGGGGCTGTAGTTCTCTCATGCTAGTTCACTCATGGTATCCAATCCGGAAACAATGTATTGCTCAGTTGGCACATTGTATCCAATTCGCCAACGGACTAAGCTCGAACGATCGACAACGAGAGAGACCACCATGACCACCCTCAGCCTTCCCGCCACGCGCAACCTGCGCGCCGGGCTGTTTTCCTTGCCCGTCCTGTTCGTGCTGCTCTGGAGTACAGGCTACGTGGTCGGCAAGATCGGCCTGCCGTATGCCGGCCCCTTCACCCTGCTCTTCCTGCGCTTTGCGGTGGCGGCGCTGGTGCTGCTGGTGGTGGCGCTGATCACGCGCGCGCCCTGGCCGTCCAGCGCGGCCCAGGTCGGCCACCTGGTCGTGGTCGGCCTGCTGTTCCAGGCCTTGCAGTTCGGCGGCTTGTATACAGGCTTGAAGCTGGGCGTCGGGGCGGCCGTGTCGGCCCTGATCGTCGGGACCATGCCGATTTTTACGGCGCTGGGCGCCAGCGTCTTCCTCGGCGAGCGCACCGGCGTGCGCCAACGCATCGGCCTCGCGGCGGGCCTGTGCGGCGTCGCGCTGGTGGTAGTCGAGCGGATCGGGACCGGCTCGGCGGGCCTTGCCGGCTACGGCGCCTGCGTGCTGGCCCTGGCCGGCATCACGCTCGGCACGCTGTACCAGAAGAAGTTCTGTACCGGGATGGACTTGCGCACGGGGAGCTTCGTGCAGCTGACGGCGGCCAGCGCGGTGGCCCTGGTGCTGGCCCTTGGCGTCGAGGATTTTGCGGTGCGCTGGACGCCTGGGCTGCTGTTCGCAACGGCCTGGCTGTCGATCGTCAATTCGATCGGAGGCTTTAGCCTGCTGTTCGTCATGATGCGCAAGAACGAGGCGAGCAAGGTGGCGAGCCTGTTCTACCTGATTCCGGGCGTGACCGCCTTCATGGGGTATGCGGTGCTGGGCGAGCGGCTGGGGTGGCTGTCGGTGGCGGGATTCGTGGTGTGTGCGGGGGCGGTGTATGTGTGTACGCGGGGGCGGTGACACGTAGGGTGGGCGGGTTCCCCGCCCACCCTACGTCCCTTCGTTTACGTGTTGTTGACTACAAGCCGTGGCTCCCCCGCCGCGCCGAAGCGCGCGCGGATCGATGCGGCGATGCCCTTCGCATCCAGCCCGACCGAGGCCAGCAGCGCCGCAGGGTCGCCCTGGTCGATGAACTTGTCGGGCAAGCCCAGGATCAGCAGCGGCTTGACGATGCCCGCAGCGGCCATCGCTTCGGCGACGGCCGAACCGGCGCCGCCCATGGTCGTGCCCTCTTCCACGGTGACGAAGCAGGCGTGGTCCTCAGCGAGCTTCTTCACCAGTTCGACGTCGAGCGGTTTCACGAAGCGCATGTTGGCGACCGTCGCGTTCAGGTCGGCGGCTGCGCCCAGGCTCGGCGCGACCATCGAACCGAAGGCGAGGATGGCGATGTCCTTGCCCTGGCGTTTGATTTCACCTTTACCGAGTTCGATCGAGCTAAGCTCTTCGACGATCGGCGTGCCGACGCCGGCGCCGCGCGGATAGCGCACCGCGGCCGGGCCGGGATAGTGGTAGGCAGTCGTGAGCATCTGGCGGCACTCGTTCTCGTTCGACGGCGCCATGACGACCATGTTCGGGATGCAGCGCAGGAAAGGCAGGTCGTAGTTACCCGCGTGGGTTGCGCCGTCGGCGCCGACCAGGCCGGCGCGGTCGAGCGCGAAGGTCACGTCCAGGTTTTGCAGGGCCACGTCGTGGATCAGCTGGTCGTAGCCGCGCTGCAGGAAGGTCGAGTAGATCGCGACGACCGGCTTCATGCCTTCGGTGGCCAGGCCCGCGCCGAAGGTCACCGAGTGCTGCTCGGCGATGCCGACGTCAAAGTAACGCTCCGGGTACTGCTGGTGGAAGCGCACCATGCCCGAACCCTCACGCATGGCCGGCGTGATGCCGACCAGGCGCGGGTCGATCGCAGCCATGTCGCACAGCCAGTTGCCGAAGACTTCGGTGTAGGTGATCTTGCTCGGGCTGGTGGCCGGGATGATGCCCTCGGTCGGATTGAACTTGCCCGTGCCGTGGTACAGGATCGGCTCCGCCTCGGCCAGCTTGTAGCCCTGGCCCTTTTTGGTGACCACGTGCAGGAACTGCGGGCCCTTGAGCTTCTTGATGTTTTCCAGCGTCGGAATTAACGAGTCCAAGTCGTGCCCATCGATCGGGCCGATGTAATTGAAACCGAATTCCTCGAACATCGTGGCCGGGACCACCATGCCCTTCGCGTGTTCTTCCAGGCGGCTGGCCAGTTCGCGCAAGGGGCCGGGCAGCACGCTTTTGCCGACCGTCTTGGCGGCGGCGTAGAACTGGCCGCTCATCAAACGCGCCAGGTAGCGGTTCAGGGCGCCGACCGGCGGCGAGATCGACATGTCGTTGTCGTTCAGGACCACCAGCAAATTGCAGTCTTCCTCGACGCCCGCATTGTTCAGCGCTTCGAAGGCCATGCCGGCCGTCATCGAGCCGTCGCCGATCACGGCGATCGCGTGGCGGTGCTCGCCCTTGATGCGGGCGGCGGCGGCCATGCCGAGCGCCGCCGAAATCGAGGTCGACGAGTGGGCGGTGCCGAAGGTGTCGTATTCGCTTTCGTCGCGCTTCGGGAAGCCCGACAGGCCGTTCAGCTGGCGCAGGCTGCCCATGCGGTTGCGCCGGCCCGTGAGGATCTTGTGCGAATAGGTCTGGTGGCCCACGTCCCAGACGATGCGGTCGTGCGGCGTCTCGAACACGTAGTGCAGCGCGATGGTCAGTTCGACCGTGCCCAGGTTCGAGGACAGGTGGCCGCCGGTTTTCGAGACCGAGTCGAGCAGGAACTGGCGCAGCTCGCTGGCCAGGGGCGTGAGCTGGCTGCGCGAGAGCTGGCGCAGGTCGGACGGGTCGTTGATGGTTTCTAGCAGTTTCATTTATGCCTTCCGCTGCACGATCAGGTCCGCGAGTTCGCGCAGCCGCAGTGCTTGTTCTCCAAATGGCGCCAGCGCATCATGCGCGTCGCGCCGCAATTGCTGCGCCAGTGCTTGTGACTCTTCCAGGCCGAGGATCGACACATAGGTCGGCTTGTTGTCGGCCGCATCCTTGCCGGCGGTTTTGCCCAGCGTGGCCGAATCGGCCGTGGCGTCGAGAATGTCGTCGACCACCTGGAAGGCCAGTCCCACTGCCTTCGAGTAGGCGCCCAGGGCTTCGAGTTCCGCTGTGCTCAAATCCTTGCCGCACATCGCGCCCAGCAGCACCGCGGCATGCAGCAGCGCGCCGGTTTTCAGCTGGTGCATGCGCTCGAGCTGTTCCAGGTTCAGCGCCAGGCCGACGCTGTCCAGGTCGATCGCCTGGCCGCCGCACATGCCGCCGGAACCTGCCGCTTGCGCCAGCAGGCGCAGCATGGCGACCAGGCGCGCCGGGGGCAGCGACGCGCCGTCCGCCAGCGTTTGAAATGCCTGGGCCTGCAGCGCGTCGCCGACCAGCAGGGCGGTCGCTTCGTCGTAGGCCACGTGCACGGTCGGCTTGCCGCGGCGCAGGGCGTCGTCGTCCATGCAAGGCATGTCGTCGTGCACCAGCGAATAGGCGTGGATCATCTCGAGGGCGCAGGCGGCACGCGCCAGCGCAGCGGCGTCGGCATTGAACAGCGCGCCGCTGGCATACACCAGCAGCGGGCGCACGCGCTTGCCGCCGCCGAGCACCGTATAGCGCATCGCTTCGTGCAGCTTGAACGGCACCTGGTGCGCGGCCGGCAGGAAGCCCGACAAGGCATCCTCGACTTCGGCCTGCACGCTCGTCATCCAGGCTGCGAACGGCAGCATCTCCGTCATTGCATCGCCTCGCCTGCGCCGTCGGCGCTGAAGGGTTTGAGCATGTCGCCCTCGAGTACCTTGACCTGGGACTCGACTTTTTCGAGCTGGGCCGCGCAATACTTCACCAGCTCCGAACCGCGCGCATAGGCAGCGACCGAGGCTTCCAGCGGCAACTGGCCGCCTTCCATCTGGGTGACGAGCTGGGCCAGCTCGGCCATTGCCTCTTCAAAAGAGGCTGGGGCCGTCGCCGCTCCCGCGTTAGTAATATTTGCCATAATGTCTTATTCTGTTGGGCTGGCGATTCCCATATGCGCTTAGGGTGCGCCGCAGGGGAATCTAATCGCGTATTTTAAAACAATCCACACTCCAGGGGTGGCCTGCGCGAATGCAGAGTTTCTTAATAGGTAAGTTCCTCTACATTCCAACTGTCTGCATTTCCATGAAAACGATGCGATTTCGGCACGACCTGTGCCATTCCTCCCCACAATCTCGCGACGGACCGCGACGCTAGAGCTCGTCAGGAGATATAATCTCCGGTTCTGTCCGAAATACCGTATTTCCTTAACTAAAAATACTGGTCTTTGGATTCTTTCTCTTCCTTGCGGTGATGCTTTTATAAAGGGGGGTTGGGATGTCCGATCTGGCTACCCACGCCAAGCTGGCGCGCTCCTGCGCTCAGCTTCCGGTAAATGTATATTTTGACAATGCGCTGTTGCAGCGCGAAATCCAGCAACTCTTCCAGAAGGGCCCGCGCTACGTCGGCCATGAACTGATGGTGCCGGAGACTGGCGATTTCGCGACCCTGCCTTCCGAAAACGAAGGCCGTATGCTCGTGCGCAACGCCAACGGCATCGAGGTGCTGTCCAACGTCTGCCGTCATCGCCAGGCGCTGATGTTCAATGGCCGCGGCAACGCCAACACCATTGTCTGCCCGCTGCACCGCTGGACCTACGACCTCAAGGGTGAGCTGATCGGCGCCCCGCATTTCGCGGAGACGCCCTGCCTGAACCTGTCGAAGACGCCGCTGCAAAGCTGGAACGGCCTGCTGTTCGAGCAGAACGGCTACGACGTGATGGACAAGTTGAATAGCATGTCGGTCACCAAAGACCTCGACTTCTCGGGCTATCTGTTCGACCACGTCGAAATCCACGAGGTCGATTACAACTGGAAGACGTTTATTGAAGTCTACCTGGAGGATTACCACGTCGAGCCCTTCCACCCGGGCCTGGGCAACTTCGTCAGCTGCGAAGACCTGACCTGGGAATTCGGCCGCGACTACAGCGTGCAGACCGTGGGCGTGAACCGCGGCCTGCAGAAGGCCGGCTCGCCGACTTATAAAAAGTGGCAGGAGCAGGTGCTGAAGTTCAACGGCGGCCAGGCGCCGAAACAGGGCGCGATCTGGCTGACGCTGTATCCGAACATCATGGTCGAGTGGTATCCGAACGTGCTGGTGGTGTCGACCCTGTGGCCAATGGGGCCGCAAAAGACGCGCAACGTGGTCGAGTTCTATTATCCGGAAGAGATCGCCCTGTTCGAGCGCGAACTGGTCGAAGCCGAACGCGCGGCCTACATGGAAACCTGCGTCGAGGACGACGAGATCGCCCAGCGCATGGATGCCGGACGCAAGATCCTGTTCGACCGCGGCGTCAACGAAGTCGGCCCTTACCAGTCGCCGATGGAAGACGGGATGCAGCACTTCCACGAGTGGTACCGCAGCAAGATCGATTTGTAGGCGACATGCCGACGCGTGGCCCCGACCGGGGCCACGCTGCATTTCGGCGCCCGCGCTTCCCTGCTTTCCGCCCCCCGGCCCTGCGCGCCACCGCAAGCTGCTGTATCGTCTATCCAGTTTTTCAGTCACCCCAGGAATGTAATGCCTTCACTTTGGATGCTGTTCGCCAGCTTCGCGTTTGCCGCCATGGGCGCCGGCGTGAAGCTCGCTTCCGAGTTCTACACCACCTCCGAACTGCTGTTCTACCGCGGCCTGATCGGCGCCGTGATCCTGTTCGCCCTGGTGCGCCACCGCGGCGGCACCTTCCGCACCACCTTCCCGAAAGAGCACCTGTTCCGCAGCGCGGTCGGCGTGACCTCGCTCTGGCTCTGGTTCTTCGCCATCGGCAAACTGCCGCTTGCTACCGCCATGACGCTGAACTACATGGCGCCGATCTGGATGGCCGCCGGGCTGTTCGTCGCCGGCTGGTGGTCGCGCACCAGTACCGTCGAATGGCCGCTGGTGCTGGCCGTGGGCGCGAGCTTCTTCGGCGTGACGCTGGTGCTGCAGCCGGCGGTCGAAAGCAACCAGTGGCTCGGCGGCCTGGCCGGCGTCTGCTCCTCGGTGATCTCGGCGATGGCCTATATGCAGGTGCGCAAACTCGGCCAGATGGGCGAGCCCGAATACCGGGTCGTGTTCTATTTTTCGCTGACGACCATGCTGGCGGGTCTTGCCGGCGTGCTGGCCGGCGACGGCCAGGCAACCGGCATGCCCTTCCATGGCCACACCACAGGCAGCGCCCTGCTCCTGCTGGGCATCGGCGCGGCCGCGCTGATGGCGCAGATGGCGATGACGCGCGCCTACCGGGTCGGCAAGGTGCTGGTGGTGGCGAACCTGCAGTACACCGGCATCGTGTTTTCCAGCCTGTGGGGCCTGGCGCTCTGGGGCGACCGCTTCAACTGGACCGTCTGGGTCGGCATCGGCGTGATCCTGGCGTCCGGCATCGCGGCGACGTTCTACAATACGCGCAAAACGGCGCGCGGCGCCGCGCTGGAAAAGACCGACCCGATCGCAAGCGAACTGTGAGGAGCAACATGTACACGACCTTGATTTCCGCCCCTGACCTTGCCACACACATCGACGACGCCGGCTGGGTGATCGTCGACTGCCGGCACGACCTGGTCAACCTGGCCTTCGGCCGCGAAGCCTACGCCGCCGGCCACCTGCCGCATGCCGTGTTCGCGGACATGGAAACCGAACTGTCCGGCGCCAAGCGTGGTGAAGACGGCGCCTTCCGCGGCCGCCATCCGCTGCCGGAAAAGGAAGCGCTGGCGGCGGTGCTGCGGCGCTGGGGCGTCAACGACGGCACGCAGGTTGTCGCTTACGACGCCCACGGCGGCATGTACGCGGCGCGCCTGTGGTGGCTGCTGCGCTGGCTCGGGCATGAGGCCGCGGCGGTGCTCGACGGCGGCCTGCCGGCCTGGCAGGCGCTGGGCCAGCCCCTGTCGTCCGATCCGCCCGAGCCGCGCAGCGCCGGCACCATTACCGTGCGCGCGCCTTTCGTGCCGACGGTGACAGTGGCCGAGGTGCTGGAAAATATCGAGACCGAACAGCGCACCGTGGTCGACGCCCGCGCGGCCGACCGTTTCAGGGGCGAGAACGAAACGATCGATCCGGTGGGCGGCCATATCCCGGGCGCGAAGAACCGCTTCTTCAAGGACAACCTGCACAACGACGGGCGCTTCAAGGCGCCGGAGCAGCTGCGCGAGGAGTTTGCAGGCGTGATCGATGATCCGAAGGACGCGATCATGCAGTGCGGCTCGGGGGTGACGGCTTGCCACAACTTGCTGGCATTGGAGGTGGCGGGGATGCCGGGGGCGGCCTTGTATCCGGGGTCGTGGAGCGAGTGGAGTGCGGATCCGAAGCGGCCGGTGGCCAGGGGCGAGGCCTGAGTCATGGAACGAAACACGCGACAGCGCAAGGCAGTCCACCAGTGCATCCTCGATGCCGGGCGTCCACTCGCCCCGCAGGAAATCCTCGAACACGCGCAAGGCGTGGTACCGGGCATCGGCCTGGCGACCATCTACCGCAGCATCAAGTCGATGCTCGAGGCGGGCGAGATCATCACGGTGTCGCTGCCGGGCAGCAGCGACCGCTACGAGATCGCCGGCCACCATCACCATCATCACTTCCATTGCCGGTCCTGCGACCGCGTTTTTGAAGTGCACGCCTGCCCTGGCGACATGCGAAAGCTGGCGCCGGACGGCTTCGCGCTGGAATCGCACGAATTGACCTTGTACGGCCTGTGCAGCGATTGCCGGCCCGGAGCCGCATCGGCCTAGTGGCCGCTTGCGCAGCGCCTGCAGAAGGCGTGATTGCGCCGGTGCGCCGCCAGCAGCAGCAAGCTGCTGGCCACCGCAAGCGCCGTCTCGAAGGCATGACCCAGGCGCGGGCCGGCCACCAGCACTGCCACCAGGAAGATGGCCAACCCGCTGCCGCCCAGCAGCAGGGGTGCCGGATCGCGGTGGGCCAGGTAGCCCGGCACCAGCGCCAGCAGTACCGGCACGGTGACGCCCAGCAACAGCGCGTCATGCAAGGCGTGGTGCTCCCCACCCAGCCCGAGCAGGGGAAATGCCGCCAGCAGCAGCGGCATGGCCAGGCAGTGCACCAGGCACAAGGCCGACGCCGCCATGCCGGCGTAATCGGCGACGCGGATCAGCCCTCGCATCAGAAGATGAAGCGCACGCCGGCCGTCAGGTTACGTGCCGTCAGGGGCGCCGCGCGCTTGATGAACGAGGTGTGGCTGAAAGCCAGTTCGTCGGTCAGGTTGTTCAGGCGCGCATAGAGCTGGGCCGGCACGCCGCCGATGCGGGTCGTGTAGTGGGTTCCGATATTGAGCATGTTGTAGCCCGCCGTCGGCGTTTCGAAGGCGGCCACGTCGTCCTGGGTGCCGACGCGGTACAACTCGGCCATGCCGTGCCAGGCCTGCCAGTGCGCATTCACGCGCGCGCCGATGCGGTGCGGCGCGATGCGCGGGATGTTGCGGCTGCCGGCGCCGCCGTCGACACCCTGGTCGAAGCGCGCGCGCACATAGTCGCCGAACAGCGTCGCTTCCAGGTTCGGCGAGAACTTATGGCGCACCTCCCCTTCCAGGCCGCGGAAAGTAGCGTCGCGCTGCGCGTACTCGACCAGCTGGAAGCCGTCGTGGTTGTCGAGCGTGCTGGCGTAGATGTAATCGCCCATCTTGTTGTGGAAGGCGCTCAGCGAGAAGGTCGTGGCGCCGGCGAACTTGCGCAAGGTGAGGTCGAGGTTGTTCGAGGTTTCCTTGTCCAGGTTCGGGTTGCCGATCTCCCAGGTGCTGGTGGCCAGGTGGGCGCCGTCCGCGTACAGCTCTTCGGCCGTCGCCAGGCGGTGGCTGCGCGCCACCGAAGCGCGCAGCGAATAGTCGGGGCTGAACTTCCAGACGGCGCCCAGGGCCAGCGAGGTGCCGCGCGCGCTGGTATCGCTCTGCGATGGGCTGTCGACGGCGATCTTCTGCCACTCGTGGCGCGCGCCGGCCTCGAAACGCCAGTCGCCCAGCTTGTACTCTTCGGTGAGGAAGACGGCATGCTTTTTCGTGACCGTCGGTGGCACGTAGGCTTCTTCGCCGGCGGTATTGAAATCGCGGTGCGAGCTCTGGGCGCCAAGCACGCCGCGCCAGCCGCCGAGCGGCACGTGTTCCAGTTCGACGCGCGCGTCGCGCCCCTTGTTGAAGAAGCTGGTGGCGATGACGCCGTCCTCGATTTCGTCGTGGCGATAATCGGTCAACGATACACGCAGGCGCGCCCTGGTAATGCCGGGGACCGGATTGCGCAGTTCGCCGCGCAGGTCCCAGCGGTCGCTGTCAAGCTTGACGATCGGGACGTCTTCGGTCCCGTGCTCATGCCCATGCTCCTCGCCTTCATGGCCGTGTTCCGCCTCGTCCCCATGGCCCCCGCAATGCAGGTGGTCGCCATGCGGGTGGCAGCTTCCGAATTCGTGATTGTGGCCCGGGATGCCGTATTCGTTACGCTCCTTGGTAAACGCCGCGCCCAGGAAGCCGCGCTCGCCCACCCAGGACAGGCCGACGCTGCCCGACTCGGATTGCTTGAAACTGCCACCGACGCGGCGCCCCTCTTCCCAGCCCTCGCCGACACGGTAGGCGCCGGCGTCGCGCTTGACGCCCTCGGCATGGATCGCCAGGTTGCGGCCAAGCGCCCCGGTCGCCTCGAAGGCGCCGGTCTTTTCGCGGGCGGCCGAATTGGCGCGCAGTTCCATGCTGCCTTCGAACGCCTTGTCCGGCTGCCGGGTCGGGATCTTGCGGTCGATGATGTTGACCACGCCGCCCACCGCCCCGCCGCCATAGGCCAGCGCGGACGGACCGCGCAGCACCTCGATCCGTTCGGCCAGTACCGGCTCAAAGGCCACGGCGTGGTCGGGGCTGATCGTCGACGCGTCCTGGATCTCTGCTCCGTCCGACAGGATCTTCACACGCGGGCCATCCATGCCGCGAATCACCGGGCGGCTGGCGCCAGCGCCGAAATGGCTCGAGGTGATGCCAGGCTGGTTGTTCAAGGTCTCGCCCAGGGTCGATTCACGTGCCCGCACCAGCTCGCCTCCGGAGAGCGAGGTGACCGGCGTGATCATGTCGTCTTCCAGCAAGCCGAGTGCACTGGCCGAGATCACCACCGTCGGAATGCTGTCCGGATCGGTATGCGGCCTGGCGGTGCCCGACTGGGCGTGGGCGAGCGGCGCGCCGAACGCGCACAGGAGCGCCAGCGTGAGGGGAGTCGGTTTGCAGGTAGGAAGGGGCATGTTGAAGGTCCTTGTCGTGGAGAGTTGCGCATGGCGCCGGCAAAAGCACATGGCCGCGGCCGGATTTGATAATGATAATCCATTATCATTAGACGCTCAAGAGCTGTTCTGCCCGCCTGCGGCTGCCGCATGCCGGCCGATGATCACGTTGTTGGAGCCTGGAGATGACCCGTCTTGTATTTACCGGTGCGCACGCGCACCCGCACGGCGCCGGATACGCGCACGCGCACGCCATGAGCGACCTGCAGCAAGAAGTTATTTGGTGGACAATACTGGCTTATCTGGCGCTGTTCGCCGTGGCGATCGGCGCGCTGCATTGGCAGGCAAGGAAAACCGCCAGGAAGAAGCCGGCCAAGCGCCGGCGTGGGAGGAAACGCCGCTGATACGTCGTGGCAGGCTGGACGGGCAGCCTGGCGCCTAGCGCGCGGTCAGGAACAGGACGATGATGACGCCCAGCGCGATCAACAGCACCTGCGGCACCGAATCCTTCACCGTCGCCCTTCTCTGCATCTGCGGCATCAAATCGCTCACCGCGATATAAATGAACCCCGACGACGCGAACACCAGCACGTAGGGAATCAGCCCGCTGGCGCGATCGAGCGTGTAATACCCGAGCAAGCCCCCCGCCACCGACAACAGGCTGCACAGCAGGTTGAACACGTAGGCGCGCATGCGCGAGAAGCCGGCGTTGAGCAGCACAATGAAATCGCCGATCTCGGTCGGGATCTCGTGCGCGACGATCGCCAGTGCGGTGACGATACCGAGCTCCGGGTTGGCCAGGAAGGCCGCCGCGATCAGGATACCGTCCGTAAAATTGTGCATCCCGTCGCCGATCAGGATCATCCAGCCCGATTTGCCTGCCTCGCGCGCATCGTGGCCGTGGGCGTGGTGGTGGCCGTCGCCCTCGTGATGGTGCGAGTGGCGCAGCAGCGCCAGCTTCTCGAGCAGGAAGAAGGCCAGCAGGCCGGCGAGCAGGGTCGCGAACAGCTTGTGCGTGTCGGCGCCCGATTCGAAGGCCTCGGGCAGCGCGTGCAGCAGCGAGGTCGAGAGCATGATGCCGACCGACAGGCTCACCAGCCGCTCCACCATTTTGGAGAGCAGCGTGAACGAGAATACAGCCGCGGCCGAGATGCTGAGCGCGCCGGCGACCAGGGTCGCCAGCAGGATGGAGATGAGAATCGGGTCGATGTGAAGCCTCTTGTTCTTCTGGGCGTGGCAAGCCGGGCATTGTACAGCGCCCGGCTTGCTTGCGCGCGTGTGCGCTTTGCTTACACGACGCCGTGCGTCCGGAACCAGTCCAGGGCGCGCCGCCAGCCATCCTTCGCGTCAGGCTCGTTGAAACTCGGACGGTAGTCCGCGTGGAAGGCGTGGCCCGAATTCGGATAGACCTGGAAGGCGGACCCGCTATTGCCCTTATCGAGCGCGGCGCGCATCTTCTCGACCGAGTCAAGCGGGATGCCGGTGTCCTTGCCGCCGTACAGACCCAGCACCGGCGCCTTCAGGTTCTGCGCGATGTCGATCGGGTGCTTCGGCGAATTAGGGGTAGATTCGCCCACCAGGCGCCCGTACCAGGCCACGCCGGCCTTGACCTTCGGGTTGTGCGCCGCGTACAGCCAGGTGATGCGGCCGCCCCAGCAGAAACCGGTGATCCCGAGTTTTTCGGTGTCGCCGCCGCGCTGCTTGGCCCAGCTGACGACGGTGTCGAGGTCCGACATCACCTGCGCGTCCGGGGTCTTGCCGACGATGTCGCGCATCAGGTCGGCGATGTTCGGTACCTTGCTTGCATCGCCCGCGCGCACGAACAGGTCGGGCGCGACGGCCATGTAACCCTGCTTGGCCAGGCGCCGCGCCACGTCCTTGATGTATTCGTGCACGCCGAAGATCTCGGAAATCACGAGGATCACCGGCGGATTGGTTTTACCTTCGGGCTGGGCGCGGTAGACCGGCACGTCCTGGCCGTTGACGACGATGATGTGGTCTCCGCTCGACAAGCCCGTGACGTCGGTCTTGACCAGGGTTTGCGCCTCGACCGGCAGCACCGCGGCCGCGAAGCCGGTGCCGATCGCCGCCTTCAGGAATACACGGCGGTCGACGCCGTCTTCGAAGCGGCTGGCGCCTGCCAGGCTGCCGCCGTCTTGTACGAGATCCTTCATGTGCATCCCTCCGGTCGTTAATTATCAGGATGATTATCTTACCGCGACATCGTGCCCTGCGCATGGGCTCACTGGTGCGTCGACGCGGCGAATGAGAATTCGATTGCCAAGGCGGTGGTATGGGCTGAAAATCGGGTGCACGAGTAACGCTACCATTGAGCTCCTGGAACGGAAGGTCTGCCATGTTTGAAAGCTTCAAACACTTTTTCGCACACGACAGCGGGCACGATGCCGCCACCCTGGCGCCCTTCGACGAAGACGAGGTCGTGCTGCTCGATGCCGAGGACCTGGCCGACGGCGGCATCCTGCAGGCCTTCGAACAGCTGCATCCGCAACTGCGTCAATACAATGCGGCCGATATCGACGTCGCCGAAGAATACGACGCCGAGACGGGTGCCTACACCGTGCTCGCCGACGGCAAAAGCTATGTCATCCGCGGTCCCCAAGCGCGCGGCGACCTCTGGGTGCTGGCCACGATCGCCTTCTTCGACATCGTCAATGCCGGCCTGGCGCAGGCGGACCACAAGTTCTACGCCCTCTACGGCGGCAACGACCTGGCTGGCGTCTTCCTGTCCGACGAGCAGTTCCATGCGGCGCGCCGCAGCATCGAGCGCCACGCGCACTGGCCCTGGATGCCGGTCAACCGCGCCCCCGATTACGGCTTCCCCTACGACGAAGACAAGCCGGACTGAGTCACCACTTTCTCCCGTTTCATGCTGGCCACATTGTTTCTTGATTTATCGCAATATTTTGTGACCTGCGGTAAGATCGATCCAAACAATAAATACACCGCTGGCATAATAATTCGGGGGACAGGATGCGTTTTTTCAAGCCGCTCACAGCGCATATCAATGCGCTGGCAAGGCAATTGCACGGCCAGTTGCCGGGCGCGGTGACGGTCGATCACGCGCACAGCATCGACATCAAGGGAACGCCGACGCCGGTGCTCAGGAGCGGCTCCTCCGTCCTGAACCTGGATTTTTCGCTGCCTGACGCATTTCAAAAGAAAACAGGCGCGACCTCGACCTTCTTTGTCCGCGTGGCGCAGGACTTCGTGCGCGTCACCACCTCGGTCAAGCGCCCGAACGGCGAGCGTCCCCTCGGCACCCCGCTCGACCGCGCCCATCCCGGCTACAAGGAACTGATGGCCGGCCGCGCCTATGTCGGCTACGCCACCTTGTTCGGCACCCAGTACATGACGCATTACGACCCGATCTTCAACAACAGCGGCAGCGTGATCGGCGTGCTGTATGTCGGCGTCGACGTGGGCGGGATGCGCCAGCTGCCGGTCTCGGTCAAGCTGGCCCTGATTGCCGCGCTGGCGGCCGGCGCTGCCGGTGCCGCCGGCATCTGGCTCATGACGGCGCAGGCCCCGGCCATGGAGCAGGCGGGACTGCGCCTGCAGTACCTGTTGACCATGCTCTGGCCCCTGCTCGGGCTGGGCGTGCTGGTCGACCAGTGCGTGCGGCGCATGGTGACCCGGCCCTTGGTCCAGGCGCGCGAAGCGGCGCAGAAGCTGGCCCAGGGCGACCTCTCGGCCCAGATGCACGTGGCGCGGCGCGACGAGATCGGCCAGCTGATGCAGGCCATCAATGGCATCAGCCAGGGACTGGCCGACATCGTCGGCAAGGTACGCAGCAGCTCCGACAGCATCGCGCTGGCCACCGGCGAGATCGCCAGCGGCAATGCGGACCTGGCCACGCGTACCGAAACCCAGGCCGGCGCGCTCGAGGAGATCGCATCGAACGTCGAGACCATCGTGGTGGCGGTGCGCGCGAACAGCGAGCGCTCGTCCCACGTGACGGCCCTGTCGACGTCGGCGGCGGACGAGGCGGCGGCGGGCGGCAAGGCGGTGGCGGAAGTCGCCGGCAAGATGACGGCGATCCGCCAGGCCTCGGCCAATATCGCGGACATGATCGGCACCATCGAGGCGATCGCCTTCCAGACCAATCTGCTGGCGCTGAACGCCGCGGTCGAAGCGGCGCGCGCCGGTGAACACGGGCGCGGTTTTGCGGTGGTGGCCTCCGAAGTGCGCGCCCTGGCGCAGCGCAGCGCCACAGCCGCGCGCGATATCGGCGCCGTGATCAAGGTCTCGGTGGCCGAGGTCGATAAGGGCAGCAAGCTGGCCGACCAGGCAGGCGTGGCCATGACCAGCCTGTTAGAGTCGGTAAGCAGCGTGGCCGGGATCATGGCCGAGATGAGTGCGGGCCGCCAGGCCCAGACCAGCAGCATCGAAGAATTGAACCAGTCGGTCGGCAGCCTCGACGACATGACCCAGCAGAATGCCGCACTGGTCGAAGAAGCGGCGGCGGCCGCCGAAAACCTGCACCGCCGCGCCGACGAATTGTCAAACGTGGTGCAGGTCTTCAAGCTGGGGCGCTGACCAAACTGATTACGGGGTCAGCGTGAAGTTCACCGCCGTCTGGTTCTGCGCAGCGATGCTCACCGCATCGACACCCTTGGCGGCGTAGCCAGTGGCCGATGCTTCGACCCGGTAGCTGCCCGCGGTGACGCCGGCGGCAGGCGCCAGCACCAGGGGACGGGCTGCGCTGTAGGCCACATACTGCGGCGCGGCGACAGGCAGGTTGGCGATCGTGTAGGCGCCGCCGGCCAGGTCCGCACCCTGGTATTTAATCGTCACCGGGCCGGCGCCCACGGTCTGCTTCGCTGCGACATAGGCGACTTCCGTGGCGCTTGGCGGCGTCATGGTCACCGTGCCGCCGATGCTGCCCATGGTGCCGGCGGCGAGCGTCAGCGGTGCGGCGGCAGTCGAGAGCGAGGTGGTGCTGGTGGTCGATGCGACCGGCACGGCGCCGATCACGGCGGCGGCGCTGTTGTCGGCCGTGATGACGACGTCGTAATTGCCCGGCGCCAGGCGCGACAGGAAGAATTCGCCGGTGCTGGCGTTCGGCGTGGTCGCGCTGACGATGGTGCCGTTCTGCTGCGCCGATACCGTCACGTTGCTGCCCAGGAGCGTCGGGCTGATCACGCCCGAAATGCCATTGATCGCGCTCGGCAGCATCTTCACGACGGGCTTGAGCGCAAAGGCGCCCTTGCCGCGCGTGACGACGGATTTGCAGGCGTCGAAGTCGATCACGACGTCGGCGCGCGCGCCCGCTTCGACAGTGAAATTCCCCACCAGCTTGATGCCGCTCTGGAGCGCGCTCGGTGTTTCCAGCGCCTGTTCGGTTTTCGCGCCGCTGACGACGACGGTGTTGGCCGTGCCGCTGGTGTTGGCGTCGAGCACCAGGCGCAGCTGGTTGTACTGGCCGGCTTCGAGCGTCGTCTGGCCCAGCGTTTCAAGCACGCCGTTGGTCAGGTTCAGCAGGTTGACCTTCTTGGGCGTGGCCAGCGTGATGTCGGTCCAGCCGCCATCGCCCTCGCCTGCCGTGCCGCTCTTGTTGACGCGCACCTTGGTGACGGTGACGTTGACGGCGTCGAAGCCGCAGGCCGGCGCGTCGGTCATGGCCACGCTCAAGGTACCCATGGTCGACGCCGGCGCAGGACCCGCAGCGCTGCCGCCGCCGCCTCCGCCGCCGCAGGCGCTCAGGCTTGCCGCGACGATGGCGCCGCCAAGAAGAAGATGGGAACGGATGGACGTGGAATGCATGGAAGACCTTTCAGAAAATGGACCGCCCGGTGGGGCGCTGAAAGGACAATAACATTCCACATGGCAACATTATGTTAGCCAGCCAACCTTGAAACGTTTCATTACAACTGAAACATTTAACCGTTGTCTTTACGCAACTTTACAATAGACCATTAATCGCCGGCACTGACCGAGCCGATCCCCTGCACCGATTTATTGACGGTGCGCGGCTTGCCGTAGTAACTCAGGCTGCCCATGCCCTGCACGTTCGCATCCAGCCTGTCCTTGGCATACACCTTGACGTCGCCCACGCCCTGGAAGCGGATGTCGGCGTTGTTGGCGATCAGGGCCTTGGTATCGACTTCGCCGACGCCTTCGGCCGTCATCTTGAGCGACTTCACCTGGCCATTGACTTCCATGCGGCCGGCGCCGCGGTAGTTGACGTCGAGGCGCTCGCCGCGCACGTTATTGAGCAGGATTTCGCCCGCGCCTTCGGCATCGAAGGCGCGCAGCTGGGCCACCTTGATGACGATGCGGTTGTCGCCGACATTGTTGTTCAGGGTCTTGTCGCGCATGCGCAGGCGCAGTTCGCCGTTCACGACTTCGCTCGTCAAACCGTTGATGAACTTGTCGCTGCCGCGTACCAGCACCGACTGCTGCCCCGCGCCGGCGTCGACCGTCACGCTGAACGGGCCCTGCGCCTTGATCGAAGTGAAGGGTGCGGCATTGCGCACCTGGTCGGCGCCATGGGCGGCGCCGGCGGTCAAGGCGAGAGCGAGAACGACTGGGAGGACGGGAGTGAAAGTGCGCATGGTGATTTCCTTTCGTGAGAATGAAACCATCCTAGCGCCAGGTGCGCCGCAAGGGGGCCGTTTTGCGATGGACTGCAATATTGGCCCCCTGGACGCGCGATTCGCGGGTCCCTTGCCTCAAGCCTCGGCGGCGAGCAGCGCGGCGATCGCCTGCCCGACTTCGCCCGTGCTCGCGCTGCCGCCCAGGTCCGGCGTGCGCGGACCGTTCACGAGGCAGGCTTCCATGGCGCTGACGATGGCGTCGTGGGCGGCGGTGTAGCGCGCATCGCCCTGCCCCAGGAAGTCGAGCAGCATCGCACCGGACCAGATCATCGCGATCGGGTTGGCGATGTTCTGGCCGTAGATGTCGGGCGCCGAGCCGTGCACCGGCTCGAACAACGAGGGGAAGGTGCGTTCCGGGTTCAGGTTGGCCGAGGGCGCGATGCCGATCGTGCCGGCGCAGGCCGGGCCGAGGTCCGACAGGATGTCGCCGAACAGGTTCGAGGCCACCACCACGTCGAAGCGTTCCGGCGAGAGCACGAAGCGGGCCGCGAGGATGTCGACGTGGTACTTGTCCCATTTGACGTCGGCATAGTGTTCGCCCATGGCGGCCACGCGCTCGTCCCAGTAGGGCATCGAGATCGCGATGCCGTTCGACTTGGTCGCCGCGGTCAGGTGCTTTTTCGGGCGGCGCTGGGCCAGGTCGAAGGCGTACTTCAGGATGCGGTCGGTGCCGTGGCGGGTAAAGACCGCTTCCTGCAGCACGATCTCGCGGTCGGTGCCTTCGAACATGCGCCCGCCGACCGAGGAGTACTCGCCTTCGGTGTTCTCGCGCACCACATAAAAATCGATGTCGCCCGGCTTCTTGTTCGCCAGCGGGCAAGGCACGCCGGGCATCAGGCGCACCGGGCGCAGGTTCACGTACTGGTCGAACTCGCGGCGAAATTTCAAGAGCGAGCCCCACAGCGAAATGTGGTCGGGCACGGTGTCGGGCCAGCCGACGGCGCCGAAGAAAATGGCTTCGAAGCCGTCCAGCTGGGCCTTCCAGTCATCCGGCATCATCTTGCCGTGCTGCGCGTAATAGTCGCAATCGGCCCAGGCGAAGGTGGTGAATTCGAGATCGATGTCGAAACGGCGCGCTGCTGCCTCCAGTACGCGCAGGCCTTCGGGCATGACTTCCTTGCCGATGCCGTCGCCGGCGATGACTGCGATTTTATGGGTTTTCATGGGGCTGTCCTGTGTGGTCTGAATGGATAGCGTCAGGATAACCAATTACAGCGCGTTTATAATCATGCCAAATGTAGTCTCAGACAACACGAATCATGATGAATCAACTGGAAAACGCCGACCTGAGCGTCTTTGTCACCGTCGTACGCACGGGCAGCTTCGCCGCAGCCGCCGAAGCGCTGGGCATGTCGCCGGCCTATGTGAGCAAGCGCATCGGCATCCTGGAGGAGACGCTGGGCGTGCGCCTGTTCCAGCGCACCACGCGCCGGGTCGTCATCACGGGCGAAGGCGAACAGGTATATGCGCGCGCCCTGGCCATCCTCGACCAGCTCGACGAACTGTTCGATGAAGTCTCGCAGCAGCGCCGCGAGCCGAGCGGCCAGGTGCGCATCTGCAGCAGTTTCGGCTTCGGCCGCAACCTGGTCGCGCCCGTGATTGCCAAGCTGGTCGCGGCCTATCCCGGCCTGCAGATCCGCTTCGAAGTCTTCGACCGCCTGGTCGACACCGTGGCCGAAGGGTTCGATCTCGACGTGCGCGTGGGCGACGAGATCGCGCCGCAGCTGATCGCGCGGCGCCTGCTGGCCAACCACCGGATCCTGTGCGCGGCGCCCGCCTACCTGGCGCGCCATCCGGCACCGAAAAACCTGCAGGACCTCGCCGGCCACCAGTGCCTGCCGATCAAGGAGCGCGACCATCCCTTCGGCGTCTGGCGCCTGCGCGGCCGCGACGGCGAGGAAACGGTGAAGGTATCGGGTGCGCTGTCAACGAATCACGGCGAGATCGCCCTGCGCTGGGCCCTGGACGCCGCCGGCATCGTGCTGCGCTCGCGCTGGGACGCCCAGCCCTACCTGGACGCGGGCACGCTGGTGCAGGTGCTGCCGGAGTACACGCAGGAAGCCAATGTGTGGGCTGTGTATCCGCAGCGTTTGGCCAGTTCGGCCAAGGTGCGGGTGTGTGTGGAGTTTTTGGAGAAGCACCTGGGAGGGACGTGATGTCGCTCCGCTCGGGCGCGCGATGATGCGTCTGTGCGTTGAACGCGTGGGCGGCGTCCCCGCAGCGTGGCCGCAAACATGCGAGTGGAGCCGCCCACCCTACGTCCCTCCGGCACGAGACGATGGTTTTCGTAGGGTGGGCTCTCCGAGCCCACGCGGTACACCATCCCCGCCATCGAAACGCCCGACCTAGTGCGCCTCTTCCCAATTGCCGCCGACGCCCGTCTCCGCCACCAGCGGCACCTTGAGCGTCGCCACGCCCGCCATCAACTCGGGCAGCTTCGCCTTCACCAACTCCAGCTCCGACTCAGGCACTTCCAGCACCAGCTCATCGTGCACCTGCATCACCATGCGCGTGGCCAGCTTGTCGGTCTCGAGCCAGCCTTGCACCGCGATCATGGCCAGCTTGATCAGGTCGGCCGCCGTGCCCTGCATCGGCGCGTTGATCGCGGCGCGTTCGGCGCCGGCGCGGCGTGGGCCGTTCGGGGAGTTGATCTCGGGGAGCCATAAACGGCGGCCGAACACGGTCTCGACATAGCCGCGGGCCTTGGCGGCCACGCGCGTCTCGTCCATGTACTGCTTCACGCCCGAGAAGCGCGCGAAATAGCGCTCGATGTAGCTGGCGGCGGCGGCGCGTTCGATCTGCAGGTTCGCGGCCAGGCCGAAGGCGCTCATGCCGTAGATCAGGCCGAAGTTGATGACCTTGGCGTAGCGGCGCTGCTCGGAATCGACTTCGTCCGGCGCCACGCCGAAGATCTCGGCGGCGGTCGCGCGGTGGATGTCGACGCCTTCGGCAAAGGCGCGCAGCATCGCTTCGTCGCCCGAAATATGGGCCATGATGCGCAGCTCGATCTGCGAATAGTCGGCCGAGACGATCTTGCAGCCCGGTGAGGCGACAAAGGCTTCGCGGATGCGGCGCCCCTCTCCGGTGCGCACCGGGATGTTCTGCAGGTTCGGATCGTTCGAGGCCAGGCGCCCGGTAATCGCCACGGCCTGCGCATAATTGGTGTGCACGCGGCCCGTGTTCTGGTTCACCATCTTCGGCAGCTTGTCGGTATAGGTCGACTTCAGCTTCGACAGGCTGCGGTGTTCCAGCAGCACCTTCGGCAGCGGGAAGTCCTCGGCCAGCTTTTGCAGCACTTCCTCGTCGGTCGACGGCGCGCCGGTGGCGGTCTTCTTGATCACGGGGAGCTGCAGCTTGCCGAAGAAGATCTCGCCGATCTGCTTGGGCGAGCCGAGGTTGAACGGGCCGCCGGCCATCTCGTAGGCCTTGGCTTCGAGTTCGACCAGGCGCGCACCGAGTTCGCGCGACTGCGCATTGAGCTTTTCGGCGTCGATCAGCACGCCGTTGCGCTCGATCTTCTGCAGCACGATCTGGGTCGGCAGCTCGATGTTTTTATAGATATAGGTGAGGCCCGCATCCTTTTCCACGTGCGGCAGCATGGTCTGGTGCAGGCGCAGGGTGATGTCGGAATCCTCGGCCGCGTATTCGGTCGCGCGTTCGAGTTCCACCTGGTCGAAGCAGATCATGTTGACGCCCTTGCCGCAGACGTCCACGAAGGGAATCGTCGTATAGCCCAGATGGCGCATCGCCATCGTGTCCATGTCGTGCGGCTTGTGCGACTCGAACACGTAGGACTGCAGCAGCGTGTCGTGGACGATGCCTTGCAAGGTCACACCATGGTTGTTAAAGATGTGCATGTCGTACTTCAGGTTCTGGCCCAGCTTCGGCTTGGCGGGATTTTCCAGCCACGCGCGCATGCGCTCCAGCACCTCTTCGCGCGGCAGCTGCTCCGGCACGCCGGCATAGCGGTGCGCGACCGGGATGTAGGCGCCCTTGCCAGCCTCGACCGAGAGTGAAATGCCGACCATCTGCGCCGTCATCGGGTCGAGCGAGGTCGTTTCGGTGTCGACCGAAGTCAGCTCGGCCGCTTCGGCCAAAGCCAGCCATTTGTCGAGCTGCTCCCAGGTCGTCACCAGTTCGTAGTCGCCCTTGATGATCGGCATGCCAGGCAGCGTGTCCTGGGCGCCTTCCGGCGAATTCATGGCCGGGCCGCCGTTCGGAGCGCCGCCCTGGGACAGTTCGCGCAGCATCGTCTTGAAACCGTAGCGCGAGAAGAAGTCGCGCAGGGCGTCCTTGTCTTCCGGGCGGGCGACCAGGCTTTCCTCGATCGAGACGAGATGGCCCATCAGTTCGCAGTCGGTTTTCACGGTGATCAGCTGGCGGCCCTGGGGCAGCCATTCGAGCGCCGTGCGCAGGTTTTCGCCGACCGCGCCGCCAATGCTGTGGGCGTTCTCGATCACGCCGTCGAGCGAACGGTGCAAGGCCAGCCACTTGAGGGCCGTCTTCGGGCCGCATTTGCTCACGCCCGGCACGTTGTCGACGGTGTCGCCGATCAGGGTCAGGTAGTCGATGATGCGGTTGGGCGGCACGCCGAATTTCTCAAGCACGCCGGCTTCGTCGAGCTTTTCGTTGCTCATCGTATTGATCAGCATGACCTTGTCGTTCACCAGCTGGGCCAGGTCCTTGTCGCCGGTCGAGACGATGGTGTTCATGCCCTTGGCGGCGGCCTGCACGGCCAGGGTGCCGATCACGTCGTCCGCCTCGACGCCTTCGACCATCAGGATCGGCCAGCCCATGAGCCGCACCACCTCGTGGATCGGCTCGATCTGCTTGGACAGATCGGTCGGCATCGAGGCGCGGGTTGCCTTGTACTCGGGGTACATGTCGTCGCGGAAGGTTTTACCCTTGGCGTCGAACACGCAGGCGATGTAGGCAGCCGGATAGTCGGCGCGCAGGCGGCGCAGCATGTTGACCATGCCGTGCATCGCCCCGGTCGGGTGGCCATCCGGACCGCGCAGGTCGGGCAGCGCGTGGAAAGCGCGATAGAGGTAACTGGAACCGTCGACGAGCAGCAGGGTATTTTGCATAGGAATGTTGGGTGAAGCCGGCAATGAGCCAAAGTGACAGGCATTATCGCAGAATCCGGCATGGAAAAAGCACAAGGCAAGCGCGGCGCGCCGGGTCAATATGGCGTCGCGGGGCGAAGATGACCAGCACACTTTTCACAGCGAAGCACTGTGTTTGTTACAATGGTTCAAACGATCCTAGGTGACCATCATGCTGCGCACATTCCCCCGCTTGACCCTGTCGATCGCGCTGCTTTCCGGCGCGGGTGCAGCGTATGGACAAACGACGGCGCCAACTGCGCCGCAACCGGCGCCGCAAGCCGCGCCCACCGGGCAGACGCCGGCGACCGAACGCATCGAGCCGCAAAGCGAAACGCCGGCCACGGCCATCGAATCGCGCCGTGGCACGCAAATCCGCGAAAAGCGCGACAACCGCGGCCAGGTCACCGAAGTCGAAGTCCAGAGCGGCGCCAGCCGGTATGTCATGAAATCGGGGCAGCCGGTCGGCAATGCGCAGGCGGGCGACGCCCAGAGCAGCGGCATCCGCGCGCCGCAATGGCAAGTCATGGAATTCGACCTGAACGGCAAGAGAAAAGCGGCGGCCGATGCCGAAGCGGCAGCAGCCGCGGCCGCAGCGGGCGCCACCCCTGCCGCGCCGGTCACTGCGTCGGCGAACGCTGCGGCTGCGGCGAATCGGGCTCCTGCTACGGGCAATATTCCCGCAGCAACGGTCCCGATGACGAAGCGCGCCGACATTCCGCCACCGCCGCCAATGCCGTCCACCCGCTAACCGCCGACCAGGCCGCCGCCAGGCGGGCGCATGCGCCCGCACGCCCAGACCCCTCACCGATCCCCGCATAATGGCAGTTTTCACCGCAGTCACACTGGATGAGCTCACCCAGTGGATGGAGCAGTTTCCCCTTGGCCAGGCAGTGGCGCTCCAGGGCATCGCATCCGGCATCGAAAACAGTAATTTCTTCCTGACGACCGAGCGCGGCGAGTATGTGCTCACCGTCTTCGAGAACCTGAGTTTCGAACAGCTTCCCTTCTACGTGCAACTCATGCGCCACCTGGCCGAGCGCGGCATCCCGGTGCCGGCGCCGGTGGCGAGTGCCGCGGGCGAGCTGGTCGTGTCCCTGCACGGCAAGCCGGCGGCCATCGTCAGCAAACTCGACGGCTGCTCGCAGATGGACCCGCAGCCGGCGCATTGCGCCGAAGTCGGCGCGATGCTGGCGCGCATGCACCTCGCCGCGCGGGACTTCCCGCTGCAGCAGCCAAACCTGCGCGGACTCGACTGGTGGCAGGCGACCATGCCGCAGGTGCTGCCGTATTTGTCGCCCGAGAATACGCGGCTGTTGCAGGACGAGGTGGCGTTCCAGACCGCATTTGCTGCCGGCCCTGTCTATGCGCAGTTGCAGCGCGGCCCGGTCCACGCCGACCTGTTTCGCAATAACGTGATGTTCGTCGGCGAACGCCTGACCGGCTGCTTCGACTTTTATTTTGCCGGCGTCGACACCTGGCTGTTCGACCTGGCCGTGACGGTCAACGACTGGTGCATCGACCTGGCCAGCGGACAATTGATTGAGGCGCGAGTGAATGCGCTGCTGGCGGCCTACCGCGCGGTGCGGCCGTTCACGACTGAAGAAGAGCACGCCTGGCAGCCGATGCTGCGCGCCGCGGCGCTGCGCTTCTGGCTGTCGCGCCTGTATGACTTTTACGTGCCGCGCGAAGCAGAAATGCTCACGCCGCACGATCCCACCCATTTCGAGCGCATCCTGCGCGAACGTATTGCCACACCGGCACCGAGTCTGGCTCACCAAGAATGAATAACATGCCCGCAATTACCGGCTGGAACTGGCTGAAGGAAGGCACCGGCCTGTTCCGCAAACAGCCTGCCGCCCTGACCACGCTGCTGTTCGCCAATATCCTGTTCAGTCTTTTGATCAGCGCCGTGCCCTTTCTGGGCAAGATGGTGGCCGTGGTCCTGATCCCGTCGTTCTCGATGGCCTTCATGAAGGCCTGCCTGATGATCGAGAACGGCGAGCGCGTGACGCCCGCCGTGCTGCTGACGGGATTCAAGAAGCCCGTGTTCCCAGCCCTGGCCAAGATCGGCCTGATCTATCTCGGCGCTTCGCTGCTGCTGACCATGCTCACCAAGGTGGCGATCGACCCGAGCTTCTGGCAGCAAGTGTCGCAGCCGGTCGATCCAAACGCGCCGCCCCAGGTGCAAGCCTCCGACCTGCTGGCCATGCTCGGCATTTTCATCCTGGACGTGGCGGTGCTGATCGCGCTGGCCTTTGCCGCGCCTCTCACCTACTGGCAGAAGATGAGTCTGGGCAAGGCGACCTTCTACAGCTTCTTCGCCGTCCTGAAAAACGCACGCGTCTTCATCGTGCTGCTGCTGGCGTGGTTTGCGATCTTCTTCGGGGTATGCTTCATCGTCGCGCTGGTGCTGGGCGGCTCGAGCATGGCGCGGGTGGCGATCATGTGGCTGATCTTCCTGTTCGTGCTGCTCTTGCAGTGCGCGATGTATGCGGGGTATCGGCAGATTTTTGGCAAGCCGGTGGATGTGGGTAGCGGCAAGGTCAACCTCAACAAGTAGGGTGGGCACTCCGTGCCCACGCGAAACGCGCCGCCGTGTTAACGGTGTTAAAAACGTTTCGGGTCGATCATGGCACGCCGCATCACAATGCGTACCGATCAGCCAAAATTCCGCCAACACAGCGCATCGTTCCGCGTGGGCACAGGGTGCCCACCCTACGAAGCCTACCGCGAAATCCGCTCCAGCTTCGCCACCGACAAATCCAGCACCTTCATCCCGGCCGCGCCGAAATTGATCTGCGCACGCGCCGCCCCTGCCCCGCCTTCGATATTCACGATCACGCCTTCGCCGAACTTGGCGTGCGCGACGGACTCGCCGATGCGCCAGCCGGAGCCGTTGCCGCTTGATTTCTGCGTGATCTGCTGGGCGATCTTGTTGTCGCTGCCGGCGTTGCGGAAAGTGGCGTCGTCCCAGGCGGTGGCCGACTTCTTGTTGCCGAACCAGTGGCTCTGCACGCGCGGCGACAGCCATTTCAGGGCTTCTTCCGGCAGCTCGTCGAAGAAGCGCGACTTCATGTTGAAGCGGGTCTGGCCGTGCAGCATGCGCTGCTGGGTAAAGCTCATGTATAAACGCTTGCGCGCGCGCGTGATCGCCACGTACATCAGGCGCCGCTCTTCGTCGACGCCGTCAAGCTCGCGGGCGCTGGTTTCGTGCGGGAACAGGCCTTCTTCGAGTCCGGTAATAAAGACTGCGTCGAATTCCAGGCCCTTGGCCGAGTGCACCGTCATCAGCTGCATCGCGTCCTGCCCGGCCTGGGCCTGTGCGTCGCCCGCTTCCAGCGACGCGTGCGCGAGAAAGGCGGACAATGGCGACATCACCGTCGGCAGCGGCGCGTCGGCATCCATGATTTCGATGCCGTCCTGGTAAACAACCGCCTCGCCTGCCTGCACCGTCGCGGCCGGCCCGAGGTGGGCGGGCGCGAACTGTCCGAAACCTTCTTCCTGCACGAACTGGGTGGCCGCGTTGACCATCTGCTCGAGGTTTTCGATGCGGTCGGCGCCTTCTTTTTCGTTGCCGTAGTGCGTGAGCAAATTGCTGCGCTCGAGCACGACGCGCACCATTTCAGGCAGCGCCAGCTGCTGGGTCTCGAAACGCGCGCCTTCGATCAGCTTCACAAAAGCGCCGAGCGAAGTGCCGGCCTTGCCCGTCATGTAGGGCACGGCCGCATACAGCGAGACGCCATAGGTGTCGGCCGCCATTTGCAGCTGCTCGATCGAGCGCACGCCGATGCCGCGCGTCGGGAAATTGACCACGCGCAGGAAGGCTGAATCGTTGTGCGGATTGTCCATCAGCTGCAGGTAAGCAATCGCGTGCTTGACCTCGGCGCGCTGGAAGTAGCGCAGGCCGCCGTAGACCGTGTAGGGAATGCCGGCAGCGAACAGCGCGTGCTCGATGACCCGGCTCTGCGCGTTCGAGCGGTAGAGGATGGCAATTTCCTTGCGCGCCAGGCCTTCGCCCATCAGGCTCTTGGCTTCCTCGATGATCCACTGCGCTTCTTCGAGATCGGACGAGGCTTCGTAGATGCGCACCAGTTCGCCCTGCCCCGCATCCGTGCGCAGGTTTTTACCGAGGCGCTTCGTGTTGTTGGCAATCAGGTAGTTCGCGCTGTCCAGGATGTGGCCATGCGAGCGGTAGTTCTGCTCGAGCTTGATCAGGTTCTGGACGCGGAAATCGCGCTCGAAGGCCGACATGTTGCCGACGTTCGCGCCGCGGAAGGCATAGATGCTCTGGTCATCGTCGCCGACGGCGAATATGGCGCCGCCGACCTGCTCGCCATGGCCGGCCAGGAGTTTCAGCAGGTTGTATTGCAGGTCGTTCGTATCCTGGAACTCGTCGACCAGCACATGCTTGAAACGCATCTGGTAGTGCTGGCGCAGCGGCGCATTGCGCGACAGCAGCTCGTAGGAGCGCAGCAGCAGCTCGGCGAAATCGACCACGCCTTCCTTCTGGCATTGCTGGTCGTAGAGCTCGTACAGCTCGACCATCTTGCGTTCGATCGGGTCGTAGGCTTCGACCTGGCTGGCGCGCAAGCCCTGGTCTTTTGCGTTGTTGATGAAGTACATCAGGTTCTTGGCCGGATATTTTTCATCGTCAACGTTCGCCGCTTTCAGCAGGCGCTTGATCATCGACAGCTGGTCTTGCGAGTCGAGGATCTGGAAGGATTGCGGCAGCGCGGCGTCGCGGTAATGCGTGCGCAGCAGGCGGTTGCACAGGCCGTGGAAGGTGCCGATCCACATGCCGCGCGTGTTCACGGGCAGCATGGTCGACAGGCGGGTCAGCATCTCCTTCGCCGCCTTGTTGGTAAAGGTCACCGCCATGATGCCGGCGGGGCTTACCTGCCCGGTGGACAGCAGCCAGGCGATGCGGGTGGTCAGTACGCGGGTCTTGCCCGAACCGGCGCCGGCAAGGATCAGCGCGCTTTGCGAGGGCAGCGTAACAGCTGCCAATTGTTCGGGATTAAGGTTGTGAAGGAGATTCATGCGGCCATTATACCGCCGGGATTTACTGTATGCCCATCCAGTCTCGCGCAGAAAGTCTGCAGTGGTGAAAGAAAATTTCAGAAACAATAAATGGGTGAAATATTATTTCATCGAATCAGCCTGGCTAATGTCGGCCTCCCTTCTCGTCCCGCAGCGCATCGATGCCGACCCCGGCAATTTTATGCTGATCGAATATCGTCTAATTTCCATCTAAAAATTAGCAACCACATCCCATCTTGCGGCAATTACCAGTAACTCATCAGTATCCTAGCGTGCGTCACCCGTTCAAAAATTCGCTTAACTTATAGACAAATATCGGCGCCGCAGTGCGCCTATGTCGATGCGTACTTCAAGCCAGCGGTGCCATGCACGCTGTTGTGGCGTGTACGCCGCCTCATTGTAAAAGGAGAAATCTATGTTGAACCGAGTCGTGACTGTCGCCGCACTTGCAGTTGGCGGAATGATGCTGTCGAAACAAATGAAGAAGAACCGCACCCAGAATGGTGACTCGTCGATCATCGAATCGATCGAACTCAACGTTCCGGTGCGCACCGCCTACAATCAGTTCACCCAGTTCGAAGACTTCCCGCAGTTCATGAAAAGCGTGAAGGAAATCCGCCAGCTCGATGACAAGCGCCTGCACTGGAAAGCCAATGTCGCCGGCGAAGACAAGGAATGGGATGCGGAAATCACCGAGCAGATCCCGGACAAGCGCATCGCCTGGCGCAGCATCGGCGGCGTGCACAATGCCGGCGTGGTGACCTTCCACAAGATTTCCGACAACGTCACCCGCGTGACCCTGCAAATGGATTACCAGCCGGACGGCGTGCTGGAAACCATCGGCGACGCGCTCGGCGCGGTGCGCATGGAAACGCGCGCCAACCTGACGAATTACAAGGAAATGCTGGAGAAGCGCGGCGCCGAAACCGGCGGCTGGCGCGGCAAGATCGACCAGCACTGATCTGCGTCGCGACGTAGAGCGTGTGAAAAAAACGCCAGGGCAAGGCGCATCGTCGAAGACAGTACACTCGTACGGCGAGACGATGCAACGCAGCCATGGCGGATCTTTTCACATGCTCGTAGGGTGGGCGGCTCCACCCTACCCTTAGCACAGACGTAAAGTGCGCGCCGCCCACGCGTTCAACGCACGTATGAGCCGGCGCAAAGTTTCACAAGATCACGCCGCTTCCCTTACCAAACCCGGCAACGCTTGACCGCCGCCATCGGCTGCCCCGGCTTGCAGCTGAACGCCTTTTCGAATTCCGGCATGTTCACCACCACCCCATTGACCCGGTACTTGCCCGGCGAATGAGGATCGGTCACGGCCGTCACGCGCAGGTTTTCCGGACGATCGTTTTCGCAAGCCCATTGCGCGTAGCCGACAAAGAAGCGCTGCTCGGGCGTGAGGCCATCGCGCAGCGGCTGGGCCTGCTGGGGCATGCTCGCCATCTGCGACTGCCAGGCCATCCAGCCCAGGATCACGCCACCCAGGTCGGCCACGTCCTCGCCCAGCGTCAGCTTGCTGTTGATCTTGATGTTGTCGACCACGGTGTACTTCGCATACTGGTCGACGATGCACTGGGCGCGTTCCGTGAATTCCTTGCCGTCCTTCTTGGTCCACCAGTCCTTCAGATTGCCCTTGGCATCGAACTGGCGCCCCTCGTCATCGAACGCATGGGTCAGCTCGTGGCCGATGGTGCCGCCCGTGTTGCCATAGCCGGGCGCGTCATCCATCTTCGGGTCGAACAGCGGCGGCTGCAGCACGCCGGCCGGGAAATTGATGTCGTTCATCTGCGGATTGAAATAGGCATTCACCGTCGGCGGCGTCATCAGCCATTCGCTGCGGTCGAGCGGTTTGCCGATCTTGGCCAGCTGGCGCCGGTTCTCGAACAGGGTGCCGCGCACGACGTTGGCCGCGAAGTCGTTGCCGCGTACGTCGTATTGCGAATAATCGCGCCAAGTGTCCGGGTAGCCGATCTTGTTGACGATGGCGTCGAGTTTTTCGCGGGCGCGCTTCTTGGTCGCCGGGCTCATCCAGTCGAGCGATTCGATATCCTTGGCCATCGCCTCTTCCACCTGGCGCGTCATGTGCAGCGATTTCGCCTTCAGTTCCGGAGAAAAAGCGCGGCTGACGAATTCCTGGCCCAGCGCTTCGCCCAACTGGGCGTCCACCAGCTGCACGCAGCGTTTCCAGCGCGGCTGCTGTTTCTCGACGCCGCGCAGGGTCTTGCTGAAGAAAGCGAAATGCGGCTCGTCGAACTGGGGCGACAGGGCCGGCGCCATGGCCTCCAGCACATGCCAGCGCAGATAGGTCTTGATGGCGGCGAGGTCGGCAGTGGCCAGCTGCTTGCCGAAGGCGCGGAAGAATTTGGGCTCGGTGACATTAAAGGTAGTCAAGCCCGGCTGGCCGATCTCGGCCAGGTAGGTCTTCCAGTCGAAGCCCGGCGTCATGCGCTGCAAGGCGTTCAGGTCGGCCTTGTTGAAGAGTTTATACGGGTCGCGCTTCTCGACGCGCGTCAGCGTGGCCTTGGCCAGCGCCGTCTCGATGCGCAGCACCGTGGCCGCCGAACGTTTCGCCACCCGCGGCGATTCGCCGATCAGGGTGAACATGGTCGTGATGTGGGCCAGGTATTTGGCGCGCAGCTGCTTCGAGCGCGCATCGTTCTTGAGGTAGTAGTCACGGTCCGGCAAGCCCAGGCCGCCGCCGCTGGCAAAGGCGATCACGCGGGTCGAGTCGGCAAAGTCCTGGTTGGCGCCGAAGCCGAAGAAGAAATCCTCGCTCGACAAGGTCAGGTGCAAGGCAGCGAGCAGGCGCGGCAGTTCGCGCTTCGAGCCCAGCGCATCGATCTGCTCAAACCAGGGCTGCATCGGCGCCGCGCCGCGCTGCGCGATCGCGCCTTCGTCCATGCAGGCGCCGAAATAGTCGCCGATCTTTTGCTGGGTGCTGCTGCGGCCTTCCCTCTGTTTCGCCAGGCCGTCCAGGATGCCCCACAGGTAGCGCTGGTTGTCCTGGGCCAGCTTGCTGTAGACCGACCAGCGTGCCTGGTCGGCCGGGACCGGGTTGTTCTTCTTCCAGCCGCCGCAGGCGTACTGGTAAAAGTCGACGCAGGGGTCGGCCTTCTTGTCCATCGCGTTGACGTCCAGGCCCGGGGTGTAGGGGAAAGTCGTGGCCGGGCGTTCCGGCGGGGTGCTTTGGGCGGCAGCGAAGGTGGCGGCGCAGGCGAGCGCGCCCGAGACGGCAAGACGGGTGATCTGGTGCATGGATGAGCTTCCGGAAAGTGATGCCCCATGCTGACATAGAAGCATTGCCGAAGGCAATACAGATCAGCGCGGGCGAAGCTGAGCTCGCTTCAAGTATCATCGGGCAACCATCACGCAAGCCACGCCATGCCGCAACTGATCAAACTCACTTTCCTGTTCGCCCTCACGGCCCTGGCCGAGATCGTCGGCTGCTACCTGCCCTGGCTGGTGCTGAAGCAAGGCAAGTCGCACTGGCTGCTGCTGCCCGCCGCCCTGTCGCTGGCGCTGTTCGCCTGGCTGCTGACCCTGCATCCGAGCGCCGCCGGCCGCACCTATGCGGCCTATGGCGGCATGTACATCGTGGTGGCGCTGCTGTGGCTGCGCTTTGTCGACGGCGTGAGCCTGAGCCGCTGGGACGCGGCCGGCGCCGCGCTGGCGCTGGCCGGGATGGCGGTGATTGCCCTGCAGCCCCGCGCTTAGTCGCCGGGCCCTTCGCCGGGCATGGTGTCGGCCATCAGGCGCAGTTCTTCCGGGGTCAGGTCTTCCGGTTTCTTGTTCGACAGGCCGTCGAAGCCGTCGTGCGACGCCGGCCCGCCCTGCTCTTGCTGTTGATCGTCCTGCGTGATTTTTTCTGTGCTCATGCGCTGCTCCTTTGCCATGGATTGAACGCGCCCAGTCTGGCACAGGCGCGCTTTCCATGGCGCCGCACAGCCCGTTTAGAAACCTGGACCACCCGGCCCGCCACCGCCGCCGCCGGGACCGCGCATGCCCGGTCCGCCGCCCTGGCGCATCTGGCGCTGGCCGTTGCCGCCGAAACTGCCAAAGCGGTAGGACAGGCCGACGAACACCGTGCGTCCGTCGAAGCGGCGGATGCTGGTCTGGCGCAGGCGGTCGGTCTCGGTGATCACATCCATCTTTTGCGAATCGAAGATGTCGTTGACGTTGACCACCAGCGACAGCGCCGGCGTCAAGGTACGCCGGTAGTTGACATCCGCCGTGGCCGAGGGCTCGCGATAGCCTTCGCCGAGCAGGGTCTTGCCCTGGGCATTGAGCATCAGCTGGAACTGGTTGTTGCGATCAAACTGGTAGCCGATGCGGGCGCGGCCGCTGAGCGAGGTCGCGGAGCGCTTGTCGCCGCCGGTGGTGCCGAGCACGGTCTGTTCGGAATAACCGAGGTTGCCGCTGGCGTTGAGGCTGAGCTTTTCGCTCAGCTTGCCGCCGAAGGAAAATTCCAGGCCGCCGGAATTGCTGCTGCCGGCGTTTTCGCGCGTGGTCAGCAGGACGTTGTTATCCAGGAAGTAGCGGCGCTCCGAGATCAGGTCGGTATCGCGCCGCGCGTACAGGCGCACATTCGTGTCGACCTTGCCGAGCTTGGTCTCCATGCCGAGCTCGAGCGAATCCGAATTGCTCGGCTCCAGGTCCGGGTTGCCCGAGGAAACGTTGAACTCGTCCTGGTAAATGACGAAGGGATTCAGGTCCCCTGCACCGGGACGGCGGATGCGGTGCGCGTAGCTCAGGCGCCAGGTGGTGTCGTCCGACCAGCCATAGGTGATGAAGGCGCTCGGAATCGCGTCGAGATAGTTGGTGCGGGCACGCAGATTGGTGGTCGCCTGGAACATGTCGACATCGGTGTACTCGGCGCGCAGTCCGCCCAGCACGCCCCACTGGCTGTTGATGCGCCACTGGTAGGAGGTGTACAAGGCGGCGGTCGTCTCGTCGAGTTCGAAGCGGTTGGTGCGCCCTGTATTGATGCGTTCGGCCAGCGTGGCCGCGTCGACGTCGAGATAGGCGTTGTCGAACACGCTGCTGGTGCGCGCCAGCTTGTAGCCCATTTTCAGGATGCCGCTCCCGCCCGGCAGCTCGTAGTCGCCGGTCAAGTCGGCGATCCGGGTCTCGGTCAGGTTGTCCTGGCGCGTGCGGGCGGCCTGGGCATTGAACGGGCGTACCGCGTAGTCGGTGGCGTTGCGGCTGTCGCCCTGGTTTTCCGCGCTGGACAGGCGCAGGTCCATCTTGAAGACTTCGCCCTGCGTATCGCCCTTGTGGTCGAGCCGCGTCGACAGGCTGTAGTTGCGGTTGCTGCCCTCGCGCCGGGCCATGCGCAGGTAGTCGCTGTCGACGATGTTGGCGGTGTTCGTGCCCCGATAACGCTCGCTGGAGACGGCATCGTTCTCGCTGCCCGATGCCATCAGCGCGACGGCCACCACATCCTTGTCGCCCAGGTTGTAGCTGAGCGATCCATTCACGCCGACGGTCTTGTTTTCCGTTTCGCTGCTGGACGCCTGGGTGCTGCGCGCCACGGCGCCCGTGACCGGATCGATGCGCTCGCGCACCGTCTCGCCGGTCGAGCCGCGCTGGTCGCTGCGCACGAACACGCCGCCCTGCGCGCTCATGCGCCCGGTCGTGTAGCTGCCGAAGCTGTTGGCGTTGTAGCGGCCCTCGGTGCCCAGGTTGGCATTGACCGAGCCGAAGCCGCCGGGCGTGCGGTCGCGCCGCATCACCAGGTTCAGGATCGGCCCGCCCCCGCCCTCGTTGCCGAACTGGGCGCCCGGATTGTTGATGACCTCGACCGATTCCAGGTCGGCCGCCGGCAGCGCGCTGATGGCGGCGGCACGGTTATCGCCCTGCATCATGGCCGAGGGCTTGCCGTCGACATAGATCTGGACATTGCTCTTGCCGCGCAGCGTCACGCCGCCGTCGGCATCGACCGCCACCGACGGCACCTTGTTCAGGGTGTCGGCCACGGTGTCGTTCGAGCTGGCCGGGTCGGCTTTCACGTCGTAGACCTGGCGGTCGATCCGGTTCGAGTTGCGCTTGGTGGTGACGGTGACGGTGGCCGGGGTGTCGGGCGTGGACTGGCTTTGCTCCGGCGCCGGAACCTGCACCGGGGCTGGCGGCGTTTGCTGCGCCGCGGCCGAGGCGGAGACGATCAGGGTTCCGAGAACGAGCGCATGCAGGGGATGGAGGCGCGGCAGGACAGGCGAGAACGATGAACGTTGGTGGGCGGGCATGAGGGCGTCGGCATTGCAGAGTTGATCAACTGCAATTGTCGCACGCCGGGCCGCGCCGAATGTCTTGATTGTGGTAACAGCTTGTTTCAGGCGGCGCCGCTCAGGAGACGGTAGCCGACCCCGGTTTCGGTGAGCAGATAGCGCGGCTGGGCAGGATTGTCTTCCAGCTTGTGGCGCAAGTGGCCCATGTAGATGCGCAGATAATGCCCATCCTCGGCATGCGACGGTCCCCACACCGAGCGCAGCAGCTGGGGCGCGGTCAGGACCCGGCCCCCGCTTGCCGCCATGACCGCCAGCAGGCGGTATTCGGTCGGGGTCAGGTGCACCGCCACGCCCCCTTTCGTGACGCGCCTGTCCTTCAGGTCGAGCGTTACGTCGCCGAAGTGCAACAGTCCCGCGTTGCCGGAATCGGGCTGGCGCCGGCGGCGCAGGGCCGCCCTCACCCGCGCCTGCAGTTCACCGACGCTGAACGGCTTGGTCAGGTAGTCGTCGGCGCCGGCGTCGAGGGCGCCGATCTTGTCGGCTTCGCCCGTGCGCGCCGACAGCACGATCACCGGCACGCCTGACCACGTACGTACCTCGCCGATGAAGTCGATGCCATCGCCGTCGGGCAGGCCAAGGTCGAGGATGACCAGGTCGGGCTTGCGCGTCCCGGCGTCGATCAGGCCGCGCTTGACCGTGGCCGCCTCGTGCACCTGCCAGCCCTCCTCTTCAAGCGCGGCACGCACGAAACGGCGGATCTGCGGCTCGTCTTCGACCAGCAGGGCCAAGGGTGCGGAATCTGTCATGAAAGCGTGTCCGGTTCGATGTCGAGGTCGGTCGTGGCGGGTGGCTGACCCAAAGGAAGCATGATGATAAACGAGGCGCCGCCAAGCGCCGACCTGGCGTAGCTGATCCGGCCGCCATGCGCCTCGACGATGGCGCGGCAGATCGCCAGTCCCAGTCCCACCCCGGTCCGCGCCGACTCGCTCTCGCCGCGTGTGAATTTATCGAACATCTCTTCTTCGCGTCCCGGCGGGACACCAGGGCCGTCGTCGGCCACCGTCAAGGTGGCCCAGTCCCCGTGCAGCGCGGCCGCGATGTCGATGGCCGAGCCGGGCGGCGTATACTTGGCGGCGTTCTCGAGCAGGTTGCACAGCACCCGTTCGAGCAGCACGGCATCGAAGCGCACCAGCGGGAAGTCCGCCGGAATGGCGGTCGTGACCGTGTGGCCGGCCAGCGGCGCGGCGCACAGGCGCAAGGCCGTGCCGACGGCCTCTTCGAGCGCCTGCCACTCCAGGTTCAAGCGCACCGGGCCGCTCTGGAGGCGCGCCATGTCGAGCAGGTTGGCCACCAGGGCACCCATGCGCAATGCCTCGTCGTGCAGCGCCTGGGCCAGTACCAGCTGCGAATGCGGCAGGGCCGGCTTCGCGCGCGCCAGCGATTCGGACAGCCCGACCAGCAGGGTCAGGGGCGTACGCAGGTCGTGCGAGAGCGCCGCCAGCAGGGAGTTGCGCAGGCGTTCGGTTTCGATATTGACCAGCGCTGCTTGCGCCACATCGATGTAATGCACCCGTTCCAGCGCGATCGCCGCCAGCGCAGCGAAGGTGTCGAGCTGCTCGCGTTGCTCCGGAATGAGGATCCAGCGCTGCCTCTCGGGCGCGATGGCCAGCACGCCCCGGGTGCGCATTGGCGCCACCAGCGGCAGGTAGAACAGGGGGCTGGCCGGCAGGGTGCCGGTGCCCAGCCCCGCACTTTCGGCGTGATCGTAGGCCCATTGTGCGATCCCAAGGTCGGGCGCGTCCATACCCGTAGCAGGCGCCGGCGCCTGCAGCCGGTCGTCCGGCCCCGGTACCAGCAGGAGCGCCTTCGCGCGGAAGGTGCGCCCGACGAAGTCGCGCGTGGCCTCGACCACCTGCTCGGTCTGCAAGGCCCCGGACAATTCCCTGGCAAATTCGTACAGCGCGCGCGAGCGCCGCTCGCGGTGCGCCGCGACCTGGGCCTGGAAGCGCAGCCCCGCCGTCAGGTGGCCGGTGATCAGGCCGACCGCCAGCATCACGCCGAAGGTCACCAGGTACTGCAGGTCGGAGACGGCAAACGAAAAACGCGGCTGAACAAAGAAAAAGTCGAAGCAGGCCACGCCGACGCAGGTAGCCACCACCGAGGCCGCGCGCCCGAGACGCACCGCCACCAGCACCACGACCAGCAGGAACAGCATCGCGATATTGGCCAGGTCGAGGTAAGGCAACAGCGGCGTGGCCAGCAAGGCCGTCGCCAGGCTGGCGGCGGCAGCGGCGGCGGCGGCGCTCCATTGACGCCGGCCCCAGCGCGGCGCCGGCGCGGCGGCCGCCGGCGCGGCGCGCACGGCCGCGCCGGACACCGCGCCGACTTCGATCAGGTCGATATCGGGCGCCATGGCCGCAATGCGCCGTCCGTGCGGCTTGCGCCAGTGCCAGACGGCGCGGCCACCG
Organism: Massilia sp. FBCC-B171; assembly: GCF_059134155.1. Lineage (NCBI taxonomy): Bacteria > Pseudomonadati > Pseudomonadota > Betaproteobacteria > Burkholderiales > Oxalobacteraceae > Massilia > Massilia sp. FBCC-B171. The sequence continues at coordinate 4,538,541 of NZ_CP101443.1, forward strand.
CCGCGGCCGAGGACGAGCTTCGACAGGTTGTGCTCGCGCGCGTAATCGACGATGGCAGCGCCGACGTCGGCCCCGGCCAGCACCGCGGTCCTGGCCCCCAGGTCCTGGGCCAGCTTGAGCGTGAGGAGCGTGCTTTCGCGCCGGCCGGACGGCAGGCGCGAAAGCGGCGGGGTTTCGACATAGACCGCATGCCAGTCGACGCCGAGCTGCCCGGCCAGGCGCGCGGTCGCGCGCACCACATGCTCGTTGCCGGCTCCCGGACCGACGCAGGCGAGCAAGGCGCCGGCGGTCTTCCAGACCGTGTCGATCGACTGCTCGACACGGTAGGCGCGCACGTCGTCCTCGATGCGGTCGGCGGTGCGGCGCAGGGCCAGTTCGCGCAGCGCGATCAAATTCCCCTTGCGGAAGAAGTTGCGCGCCGCCCGTTCGGCCTGGGGCGCGCCATACACTTTGCCGCCCTTCAGGCGCGCCAGCAGTTCGTCGGCCGGGATATCGACAAGCACCACTTCATCGGCCGCGTCGAAGACGGTATCGGGGACGGTCTCGGCAACGCGGATGCCGGTGATGCCGCCGACCGCATCGTTCAGGCTTTCCAGGTGCTGCACGTTGACCGTGCTGAACACGTCGATGCCTGCGTCGAGGAGTTCCTCGACGTCCTGCCAGCGCTTCGGATGGCGCGAGCCGGGCACGTTCGAATGCGCCAGTTCATCGACCAGGATCAGCGCAGGACGCCGCGCGAGGGCGGCGTCGAGGTCGAATTCGGCAAGCGACTTGCCGCGGTAGCCGATCTGCGCCAGCGGCAGCAGTTCCAGCCCGTCGAGCATGGCGGCGGTATCGGCCCGGCCATGGGTCTCGACCACGCCGACCAGGGGCGGCCGTCCTTCAGCCTGCAGCTTGCACGCGGCGGCCAGCATCGCCCAGGTCTTGCCGACCCCGGCCGAGGCCCCGAAGTAAATGCGCAGGCGCCCGCGCGCACTCCTGCGTTCCTGGTCCTGTACCTGGGCCAGCAGCGCATCCGGATCGGGGCGTCCGTCGTCGTTCGGGGTCATCGGCAGCTTGCTCCTTGGGAGGTCAACGCGTCTCCAGCGGCTCGCCGTCGAGCGCCAGGTTCAGGGCCAGGACATTGACCCGGGCTTCGCCGAAGAAGCCCATGACCTGCCCGGCCGTGTGTTTCGCCACCAGTTCGTCGATCTGGGCACGTGGCATTTTACGCGCTGCCGCGACCCTGCCGGCCTGATAGCGGGCGGCGGCCACGCTGATCTCCGGATCGAGTCCGCTGGCCGAGGACGTGACCAGGTCGACCGGCACCGGCGCCGTGTTCCCGGGATCGAGCGCGCGCAGGGCGGCGATCCGGCCCTCCACGGCTGTCTTCAGGGCCGGATTCAGCGGCCCCTGGTTGGAGCCGGAACTGCCGGCGGCGTTGTTGGGCATCGGCCCGGTGGCCGACGGCCGGCCCCAGAAATAGCGCGGCGATGTGAACGACTGGCCAATGAGCGTGGAGCCGACCACCTTGCCGCCCCCCGCGACCAGGCTGCCGGCGGTTGCTTCGGGAAAGGCGACGCGGCCGATGCCGGTGACCGCTCCCGGATACAGGCCGCCGACGATCAGCGTGAGCGCGCCGAACAGCACCAGGGCGGGACGCAATAGGGATGTCATGATGGTCTTCCTTTAAACGAGATGGAGTGCCGACAGGACCATGTCGATCAGCTTGATGCCGGCGAACGGCAGCACGATGCCGCCCACGCCGTAGATGAGGATGTTCCGGCGCAGCAGCGCAGCCGCGCCGATGGCGCGGTACCGTACGCCTTTCAGGGCAAGCGGAATGAGCACGATGATGATCAGGGCATTGAAGATGACGGCCGACATGATCGCCGAGTCCGGGCTGCTCAAGCCCATGATGTCGAGCGCTTTCAGCTGCGGGTAGGTGCCCACGAAGGCGGCCGGAATGATCGCAAAATACTTCGCGATGTCGTTGGCGATCGAGAAGGTGGTCAGCGAGCCGCGCGTCATCAGCATCTGCTTGCCGATTTCGACGATCTCGAGCAGCTTGGTCGGATTCGAATCGAGGTCCACCATGTTGCCCGCTTCCTTGGCGGCCTGGGTGCCCGAATTCATCGCCACCGCGACGTCAGCCTGAGCCAGGGCCGGCGCGTCGTTGGTGCCGTCGCCGGTCATCGCGACCAGCCGGCCCTCGCCCTGGTAATCGCGAATCAGCTTGAGCTTGTCTTCGGGCGTCGCCTCGGCCAGGAAATCGTCGACGCCGGCTTCAGCGGCAATCGCGGCCGCCGTCAGCTTGTTGTCGCCCGTGATCATGACCGTCTTGATGCCCATGCGGCGCAGCTCGGCGAAACGCTCCTTGATGCCGCCCTTGACGATGTCCTTGAGTTCGACCACGCCCATCACGCGGGCGCCATCGGCCACCACCAGCGGGGTGCTGCCGCGGCGCGACACATCGTCGACCAGGCGTCCCATCTCGGCCGGATACGGCATGCCGAGCGCTTCCACATGCTTGCGCACCGAGTCGGCCGCACCCTTGCGCACCTGGCGTTCGCCGATGTCGACGCCGCTCATGCGGGTATTCGCGCTGAACGGGATGAATACGGCATGCAGCGCGCCCATCTCGCGTTCGCGGATATTGAAACGCTGCTTGGCCAGCACCACGATCGACCGGCCCTCCGGCGTCTCGTCGGCCAGCGAAGCCAGTTGTGCGACATCGGCCAGCTGCTGCTCGGTCACGCCGGGCGCCGGGAAGAAGCCGGCGGCCTGGCGGTTGCCGAGCGTGATGGTGCCGGTCTTGTCGAGCAGCAGGACGTCGACGTCGCCGGCCGCCTCGACCGCGCGGCCCGAGGTGGCGATCACGTTGGCGCCCATCATGCGGCTCATGCCGGCCACGCCGATCGAGGACAGCAAGGCGCCGATGGTGGTCGGGATCAGGCACACCAGCAGCGCGATGAGGACCGTGACGCTGACGGGCGAACCGGCGCCGGCCGCCGCGACGCCGAACAGCGAGAACGGCAGCAGGGTCACGGTCACGACCAGGAACACGATGGTCAGGGCCACGAGCAGGATGGTCAGCGCGATCTCGTTCGGGGTCTTCTGGCGCTTGGCGCCTTCGACCATCGAGATCATGCGGTCGAGGAAGGTTTCGCCTGGATTGACGCTCACGCGCACGACCAGCCAGTCCGACAGCACACGGGTGCCGCCGGTGACGGCGGAAAAGTCGCCGCCGGACTCGCGGATGACGGGCGCCGATTCGCCGGTGATGGCGCTCTCGTCGACCGAGGCCACGCCTTCGATGACCTCGCCGTCGATCGGGATCACGTCGCCCGCTTCGACCAGGATGACATTGCCCTTGCGCAGATCGGTGCCGGGCGCCGGCAACCAGGGCGTGCCGTGCTTGGGCGTGGCCAGCTTCTTGGCCATCACCGCCGTTTTCAGGCCGCGCAGCGACGCGGCCTGGGCCTTGCTGCGTCCCTCGGCCAGGGCCTCGGCGAAATTGGCGAACAGGACGGTGAACCACAACCAGACCGAGATCGCCAGGATGAAGCCGCTGTCGGCCGCACCGGGGCCGGCCAGCGACAGGACAACCATCAGCGTCGTCATGATACTGCCGACATAGACGACGAACATGACAGGGCTGCGCGCCTGTGTGCGCGGATCGAGCTTGCGGAAGGCGTCGCCGATCGCCGGCCCGACCAGGCTGGCGTCGAACAGGGTCAGCGCCTTGCGTGGCGCGGCTGCCGGCGGCAGGCTTTTTGCTTGGGACATCGTGGACTCCGGGGCCATGTATCGTTACTCCGTGTAGAGCTGCAGGTGTTCCACCACCGGGCCCAGGGCCAGGGCGGGAACGTAGTTCAGTACGCCGACGAGCAGCACCACCCCGACCAGCAAGCCGATGAAGACCGGTCCGTGGGTCGGCATGGTGCCCGGGTTGGCGGCCAGGCGCGGCTTGGCGGCGAGCGCACCGGCGATCGCCAGGATCGGCACGATCACCGCGAAGCGCCCGAACCACATGGCGATGGCCAGCATGGTGTTATAGAAAGGCGTGTTCGCGGACAGGCCGGCGAACGCGCTGCCGTTGTTGTTGGCGGCCGAACTGAAGGCGTACAGGATCTCGGAAAAGCCGTGCGCACCGGGATTGGCGATGCCGGCCTTGCCGGCGTCGAGCGAGACGGCGATCGCCGTGCCGGCCAGCACCAGTACCGGCGTCACCAGCACCGCGATCGAGGTCATCTTCATCTCGTAGCTGCCGATCTTCTTGCCCAGGTATTCCGGGGTGCGCCCGATCATCAGGCCGGCGATGAAGACGGCCAGGATGGCGAACACCAGCATGCCGTACAAGCCCGAGCCGACTCCGCCAAACACGACTTCGCCCAATTGCATCAGCAGCATCGGCACCATCCCGCCGAGCGGCGTGAAGGAGTCGTGCATGGCGTTCACGGCCCCGCACGAGGCAGCGGTGGTGACGGCGGCGAACAGGCTCGATGCCGAAATCCCGAAGCGCGTTTCCTTGCCTTCCATGTTGCCGCCGGCCTGGAACGCGCCGGCCGCCTGGTCGACGCCGAGTGCCGCCAGTTGCGGATGAACGCTTTGCTCGGCGCCCATCACGGCCAGGGTGGCGGCGACAAAGATCAAGCCCATCGCCGCCAGCACGGCAATGCCCTGGCGGATATCGCCGACCATGTGCCCGAAGGCGAAGCACAGCCCTGCCGGAATGAGGAAGATCGCCAGCATCTGCGCGAAGTTCGACAGCGGGGTCGGGTTTTCGAACGGGTGGGCCGAATTGGCATTGAAGAAGCCGCCGCCATTGGTGCCGAGCAGCTTGATCGCTTCCTGCGAGGCGACCGGGCCCATGGCGATCGACTGCGTGGTTGCGACGGTGCTCTGCATTACGGGCGCGCCCTGCGCATCCTTCACGGCCTGGCCATCGGCGCCGGTGGCGGGCACCGAATAGGTGACCGGCTCGACCAGCTGCACTTCCTGGTAGGCCGAGAAATTCTGGATCACGCCCTGCCCCATCAGGAAGACGGCCATCAGCAGCGACAGCGGCAACAGGACATACAGCGTCGAGCGGGTCAGGTCGACCCAGAAGTTGCCGATCGTGCTGGCCGAGCGCGCGGAAAAGCCGCGGATCAGGGCAAAAGCGACGGCCATGCCGGTGGCGGCCGAGAAGAAATTCTGGCCGGTCAGGCCGAGCATCTGGGTCAGGTAGCTCATCGTCTGTTCGCCGCTGTAGCCCTGCCAGTTGGTGTTGGCGACAAAACTGACCGCGGTATTGAACGAGGAATCCGGGCTGACGTTGCCGAGCGCCTGGGGATTGAGCGGAAGCCAGGCCTGCAGGCGCTGGAGCGCGAACACGAACAGCGCGCCGATGCCGTTAAAGACGAGCAAGGCAAGGGCATAGCCCTTCCAGCCCATGGTCGATTCGGGTGCCACGCCGGCAGCCCTGTAAAGCAGGCGCTCGATGCGCGCCAGCCAGTGCAGGCCCGGCACGGCGCCGCCGTCGCCGACGCGCGCAAGAATCCGGCCCAGCGGCCAGGCCAGCGTCAGCAGCACGGCCAGGAAGGCGCACAGCAGCGCCACGGATTGCATGGTCATCACAGCTCCTCCGCTTTCAGCAAGGCGCGGATCAGGTAGGCCAGCAGGCCGGCGGCAACGAACGCGCCGATGTACAGGATGTCCATCACTTGCCTTTCAACTTGTCGCAGCCGGCCGCGAAGGCCCAGGTCAGTGCGAAAAACAGCGCCAGCGCGCCGATAAAGATTGCGTCCATTTCACCCCTCTTGTGTGATGTTCTGCGATACGGCAAGCCTAGCGCTCGCCGCCTAAAGATTTTGTAAAAATGCGCGCGGCCGATGTAAACGCGGCGTAAAAATCAGAAGGTTTTGCTAAGCGTGACGACCAGGGCCGACTTGCCGAGGAACTTGCCGTTGGCAGGCGACGCATACGCCGTCTTGCCGGCATCGGTGCCGATGTAGGCGAGCGCGCCGGTCAGCACGCCGAAATCGCGGGTCAGGCCAATTTTCCAGTCGGTGTAGCTGGCCGCGGCGTTGTTGGCCACGCGCTGGTGCCCGGCATGCAGGTTGACGACCAGGCTGCCGCCGGCCTCGACATTGGCCGCCAGGTCGAGGTAGCCGCTGTTCTTGCTGTCGACGAAGCCGAACAGGTTGGTGACGGCTTGCGAATATTTGAGCAGGGCCGGACCGAAGGACAGCTGCGCATACAGCTCGGTCGTGTCGGCGCTGGCGAAACCTGGCACGCCCGAAAGGCCGTTCGAAGGATAGACATAGGTCAGCACCCCAATGTCGTAGCCGACGCCCTTGCCCAGGTCGCCGCGCTTGCCCGCGTACAGGTCGATCTCGATATCGCCGTCGCCGCCCGCATCAGTGGTCCATTTGATCGTCGAGGCCCAGGCGCCGGCATACAAGCCGGACGCGTTGTGGACGAGGTCGGCGCCGGCCTGGAGGGCAGGCCCAAGCCGGGTTTGCGAGATGCCGCGGTAGCGGTAGTCGCTGGTGAGAGCGGCATTAAAGCTCAGGTCCGTCGCTGCCTTCGCTTCGTCGGCCAGCGCATGGCCGGCGGCAAAGAAGGTCATCAGGATTGCAGCGGGTAAGGTCGTTTTCATGAAGAGACTCTCTAACGTACATGTTGAGGAAACCGGGTTTTTCGGCCAGAACTTGTTCGAGCGGAGCATCGCCAGCCGGCGCAAGGGCGTGAGGCAGCAGGCGTCCTTCGGGGATGTCTGATCGACCCGGAGAAGCGTATCAAGCCAGCCGTAAAAATTTTCTAAAAAGCCTGGGGGGAGATGTAAACGCGGCGTAAAAATGGCGCCCGGTGCCGGGCGACTGGCCAGGTTGATTGCGCCGTCAAAGAGCGCAGGTGCGGAAGCCCGCGAACACGTCGTCGCGCCCGGGCATGAAGAAATTGCGGAAATGGGCAGAGCGCAGGCGTGCTGGCGTCGCGAACGAGGCGCCGCGCAGGCCCTGGCAATTGCCGAACGACGGCGCCGAGTATTCTCGGTAGCGGTCGGCAGCGAAACCGGCATACGGCAGGAAGCGCGAGGCCGTCCACTCCCATAGCTGGCCCCAGGAAAAGCCGGGGGCGCCCGACACCGCAGCATATTCCCACTCGTGTTCCAGCGGCAGGCGCCGTCCGGCCCAGCGGCAATACGCTTCGGCCTCGTACAAGCTGACGTGCTGCACCGGCGCGGCGGGATCGAGTGCGACGGGGCTGCCGAAGCGCAGCGTCGTCCATTCTCCTTCTGTCACGTCCTGTTCCCAGTAGCGCGGCGCAACGCGCCGGCTGTGCGCCAGCCATGCACGGCCGGCTTCGCTCCAATAGCGTGGGCTCTGGTAGCCGCCCTCGCGCACGAAGGCAAGATAGGCCGTGTTCGACACCAGGCCGGCGTCGATCGCGAACGGGGCGACATGGCAAACGGCCGGCTGCCGCTCGTTGTCGAAGACAAAACCGCGCGACTGCTCGCCGCCGAGGAGCAGGCTGCCGCCGGCAAGGGCGATCTCGCCCGCGCTCCCGACGCCGCCTGCCGCACCGGCCGTGAGCGCGCCGGATACGGGCGGCGCGGCGCCGAGGGTCTGCAAGGTGTACAGCAGGGCTTCGCCGTGCATGTCTTCGTGCGCCAGCACCAGGCGATAGGGGTAGAGCGAGGCGTCATCGTCGCCGCTGCCGGCAAGACGGGCGCGGATCGCGTCCAGCACCTCGCGGCAATAGGTTTTGAGCGCGCTTGTGGCGGGAAGATCGAGCGTCCAGCGCGCCTCGTGCGGCACCGTGCCGGAGTCGAACCAGTCGTCCGCGTGCGCAAGCCGCGACGGGCCGCTGGCCTCGTCCCGCTGGGTGCCGCTGGCCTCGCGCAGGACGAACCACTCGGCGAACCAGGCGATATGCCCCAGTTCCCACAGGGGCGGGTTCAGGATGGCAAGACGCGGCAGCCGGACCGGCTGGTCGTAGCCGGCCGCCGCCAGGGCGTCGTACAGGGCCAGCGTACGCTGCCGCGCGTCCTGCAAGGCGGCATCCAGGGCGCGAGGCCCCATCCGGCGAAACGATGCATGGTGATCTTTCATGCACCTATTTTACGGCCTGGACAGCTGGGGTCAGGTCTGACATTTAGACACGAGCTCTGCAGCATGTACGCTTCAGGCCGTGTCCGAATGTCAGACCTGACCCCTGCCCGCGGCCCCATCCGGCGAAACGATGCATGGTGATCTTTCATGCACCTATTTTACGGCCTGGACAGCTGGGGTCAGGTCTGACATTTAGACACGAGCTCTGCAGCATGTACGCTTCAGGCCGTGTCCGAATGTCAGACCTGACCCCTGCCCGCGGCCCCAGGGCGCGCGGCCCCATCCGGCGAAACGATGCATGGTGATCTTTCATGCACCTATTTTACGGCCTGGACAGCTGGGGTCAGGTCTGACATTTGGACACGAGCTCTGCAGCATGTACGCTTCAGGCCGTGTCCGAATGTCAGACCTGACCCCTGCCCGGGAGGCGTGAAGATCAGCTGCGTTTCGGCGCCGGCCGCGCCTTGCCGCCGGCGAGGGCCTCCGTGATGATGCCGCGCGTGGTGCGGTCGGCCTCCTTCTGCTGGGCTTCCATGTGCTCGCCCAGCGCTTCGATCTTCTTGCCCAGCGCTTCCATGGGCTTGCCGGCCTCCTCCATCTGCTTGCCGAGGGTTTCCATCTTCGTGCGGTTCAGGGTCACCGAGGCCAGCGCCATCTGGTTGCCGTACTTGCCCATGACTTCGCCATGGCGGCCCATTTCCTTGCCGTGCTTTTCCATCTCGGCGGCGGTCTTTTCCATCGGCGCCCAGGCCTGGCGCACGCGCTCGAGCAGCGCTGCGTCCTGCACGATGTATTCCTTGCCGTCCTTGCGGAACCAGAAGAATTCGCCCTCCACGGCGCGCTTGATGGCCGCCATCTCTGCCTCGCGCACGTTGTTGCCGCTGATGTCCAGGCGTGAACCGGCGCGCACCAGGGCGTAAGGGTCGCCGCCTTCGACGCGGTGCATGCCGCGCACGGCCTGCACGCCGTCCGACGGCGGCGCGGCGTGCACGCTGAGCAAGGGGGCGACGCAGGCGGCAGCAGCGGCGCTCAGCAGGAGCGCGTTACGGATGGTGTGGGATGCGAACATGGTGTCCTCCAGAAGCCGATTGGCGATGGAGTGACTGTAGAAGAACAGAGTGCCGCCTGCCCGCCCGATGCGACGAACGGTCGCTTTCGCGGAACAGGCGACAAAAACAACGCGGATTACTTAATAGACCACGACCGAGCGAATCGACTCGCCCGACTTCATCAGATCAAAGCCTTCGTTGATGCGTTCGAGCGGCAGGTGGTGGGTGATCAGGTCGTCGATGTTGATCTTGTTTTCCATGTACCAGTCGACGATCTTCGGCACGTCGGTGCGGCCGCGCGCGCCACCGAAAGCGGAACCCTTCCACACGCGGCCCGTCACCAGCTGGAACGGACGGGTCGAAATTTCCGCGCCCGCCTCGGCCACGCCGATGATGATCGACTGGCCCCAGCCCTTGTGGCAGCACTCGAGCGACTGGCGCATGGTGGTCACATTGCCGATGCATTCGAAACTGTAGTCGGCGCCGCCGTCGGTGATCTGGACAATGCTGTCCACAACGTTCTCCACCTGGCTCGGATTGACGAAATGCGTCATGCCGAACTTGCGCGCCATCGCTTCGCGCGCCGGGTTCAGGTCGACCCCGATGATCTTGTCGGCGCCGACCATCTTCGCCGCCTGGATCACGTTCAGGCCGATACCGCCGAGGCCGAACACGACGACGTTGGCGCCCGCTTCCACCTTGGCCGTGAAGATCACGGCGCCGATGCCGGTCGTGACGCCGCAGCCGATGTAGCAGATCTTGTCGAACGGCGCGTCGCTGCGCACCTTGGCCAGCGCGATCTCCGGCACCACGATGTAGTTCGAGAAGGTCGAGGTGCCCATGTAGTGGTAGATCGGCTTGCCGTCGATCGAAAAGCGCGAGGTGGCGTCCGGCATCAGGCCGCGGCCCTGGGTCGAGCGGATCGCCTGGCACAGGTTGGTCTTTTGCGACAGGCAGAATTTGCACTGGCGGCATTCCGGCGTGTACAGGGGGATGACGTGGTCGTCTTTACGCAAACTGGTCACGCCCGGGCCGACGTCGACGACGACGCCCGCGCCTTCATGGCCGAGGATGGCCGGGAACAGGCCTTCCGGGTCGGCGCCCGAGAGCGTGTAGTAATCGGTGTGGCAGATGCCGGTGGCCTTGACTTCGACCAGTACCTCGCCGGCCTTCGGGCCTTCGAGCTCGACTTCTTCGATCGTGAGCGGCTGGCCCGCTTTCCACGCAATGGCTGCCTTGGTTTTCATGGGGTTTCCTGTGAAGTGGTATGAAAAGTGTTTGCCATCATACCAAGCGCAGGAAAACAACGTCGCCTATGCACTCCGCAAATTTGCTGCACATGCACAATGCCCGGGGCCAAAAATATATCACTAAATAAACCACCTATACCGTTTTCAACTGTGCACGTGTGCAACATTGCAACACGGCTGAGCACGGTTGATTTGTCAATTGCCCATACATACATTCCGTGACTACACTGATCTCAGCCGGTGCAGTTGCCTCACCCACGGCGAACAATGCGTTTATAAAAAACGTGCACGCGAGCTCAGAATCGCGGCATTTCAATAGGCTTTTATACGGAGAAGTAAACATGGTTCAGCGTACCGCTCGTGCTTCAAAGACCTTCCGCCTCTGCCTCGCCGCTGCCGCGGTCGGGATTCTCTGCAATACCGCCAGCGCCGCTCCTGTGGTCGATTCGGACACCACCCGCGTCATCGTCAAATTCAAGAAGGGCCAGAAAGCGCTGCTGAAATCGCTGGTCGGCAATCTCAAAGGCAAAGTGAAGCATGAGATCTTCAATGAAGATGCCATGGCGATCGAAGTGCCGCGCGCGGCCCTGAAAGGCCTGGAAAACAACCCGAACGTCGAATACATCGAAGAAGACGCGAAGCGCTACCCGCTGGCCCTGACCAGCCCATCGACCGGCACGCCCTACACCGCCGGCCAGCTGGTCCCATACGGCATCAAGCAGGTGCAGGCCGACCTGCTGAGCGACTCGGTCGCCGCCAACCGCAAGGTCTGCATCATCGACTCGGGCTACGACCGCAACCACGAAGACCTGTCGGCCAATAACGTCACCGGCGAGTACGACGCCGGCACCGGCTGGTGGTACACCGACGAGAACCACCACGGCACCCACGTCGCCGGCACCATCGCCGCGATCAACAACAGCGGCACCGGCGTGGTCGGCGTGAATTCGAACAAGCAGCTCAAGCTGCACATCGTCAAGGTCTTCGGTCCGGACGCCTGGGCCTATTCGTCGAGCCTGGCCTCGGCTGCCAACAAGTGTAAAGCGGCAGGCGCCAACGTGATCTCGATGTCGCTGGGCGGCTCGATGTCGAACAACACCGAGAAGAACACCTTCGCTTCGCTGGAAACGGCCGGCATCCTCAGCATCGCCGCCTCCGGCAACGACGGCAATACCCGTGCCTCCTACCCTGCCGGCTATGCCAGCGTGGTCTCGGTCGGCGCGGTCGACGAGAACAAGGCCTGGGCCACCTTCTCGCAGTACAACAGCAAGGTCGAACTGGCCGGTCCCGGCGTCGGCGTGCTCTCGACCGTCCCGATGGGCAGCGGCCAGGAAGCGGTCCTGTCGGTCGGCGCCAGCACCTATGCACCGGGCGCGATGGAAGGTTCGCCGGTCACCACCGCGACCGCGCCGCTGGCCGATTTCGGCATCGGCGACAAGGTCAACACCGCCGTCTCGGGCAAGGTCTGCCTGATCGCCCGCGGCACGGTCGACTTCGCGGTCAAGGTCAGCAACTGCCAGAACAGCGGCGGCGTCGGCGCCGTGGTGTACAACAACGTGGCAGGCGCCTTCGGCGGCACGCTGGGCACCGTCGTGACCAACATCCCGTCGGTCACCGCGACCGATGTCGATGGCACCGCGATGAAGGCGCAGCTCGGCCAGAGCGCCACCGTCGGCATCAAGGCATCGAACTACGCTTACTTCGACGGCACCTCGATGGCCACGCCGCACGTGTCGGCCGTTGCCGCCCTGGTGTGGAGCTACTTCCCGACCTGTACCGGCAAGCAGATCCGCACCTCGCTCGGCAAGAGCGCGCTGGACCTGGGCACCGCCGGCCGCGACACCAAGTACGGTTTCGGCCTGGTGCAGGCGAAAGCTGCTTACGACCGCATCAAGTCGCTGGGCTGCGGCATGTAATGCGGTAGCAGGTGGAATGTAGAAGAGGACGCCTCGGCGTCCTCTTTTTTTTATGGCGGCGACAGCGCCTTATTTCGACGACGGCTGCATCGTCAGGCCGATCAGGCGCGCCACCACCGAGGCCAGGTACATCAGGCCGACGAACATTTCGATGCTGGCCAGCGAACGCGCGTGCACGGTGAGCGGAATGACGTCGCCGATGCCGGTGGAGGACAGCAGCGCGAAGCTGAGGTAATTGAGTTCGGTCCAGGTGCGCGGCAGTTCGGGGTTCACCGCCGCGCCGAACGAATGCGGCGCCAACGCCTGCACCACCATGTACAGGTGGGTGAAACCCCAGGCCAGCAGCGTGAACGTGGAGCCGGCGGCGTACAGCTCGTCGGTGGTGACGTGGCGGTCGGCCAGCATGTAGGCGATCAGGCTCGCCGCGGCATAGAAATAGAAGACAGCCTCGATCGCCGAGGACCAGACCTGCAGGTAAGGCAAGTCGAAGAACATCTGCGCCGTCAGAAGGGCGACGATCGGAATAGCCATCGCCACGCTAAACCAGGTATGGCCAGGCGTGCGCCGCACCATGCGGATGGTGAAGGTCAGGATCACGATGCCGAAGGCGTTGAAGGCCACGTGACCGAAACGGGTCTGTTCGAGGAAGGGATACAAGAGCATGCCGAGCAGCTGGGCCAGCAACAGGATGGCCGACGGGTGGCGCCGGGTACGGACGATCAGGCGAAGCAGGCGCATCGTTGTCTCAATAAGAATGGTCGATCCGCTATTGTATGCACAAGCGCGGCGCGCGCGCGGCACGCAGGAGCCTGGCATGAAAAAACCCGCCTCGCGGGCGGGTTTCAGGGGGCGGCGTTGCGCAGCGTTCTCAGGCTGCTACCGCGTCGATGACGCCCATGTCTTCCGACGACATCAGGCGGTTGATGTCGACCAGGATGATCATGCGTTCGTCGACCGTGCCCAGGCCCACGACATAGTCGGTGTTCAACGAGGTGCCCATGTCCGGCGCAGGCTTGATCTGCTCGGCGGTGAGCGTGATCACGTCGGAGACCGAATCGACCACCATGCCCACCACGCGGTCCTGGATGTTCAGGATGATCACGACGGTGAACTGGTTGTAGGTCGGCTCGCCGAGCTTGAACTTGATGCGCATGTCGACGATCGGCACGATGGTGCCGCGCAGGTTGACCACGCCCTTGACGTGTTCCGGCGCGCTGGCGATGCGCGTCACCGATTCGTAGCCGCGGATTTCCTGCACCTTGAGGATCTTGATGCCGTATTCCTCGTTGCCGAGTTTAAAGGCGAGCGCTTCGAGCACGCCGTCGTTCATCAGCATGTTGTCCATGGTAGTGAGTGAGTACTAAAGAAGAGAATACCGGGATTATATATTTTTGCCGTACAGCAATAAATAGCGAAGCGTCCCGAAAGCCTGTTTTGTCTCGCTCCTGCAACGAGACCTCATGCTGGCCTTGGTCGGTCGAACAAGGCCTTCATCCTTCGCGCTGCGTCTTCCGGCGCCGGGTCGGCATAGATGCTGGTGATGGCCGCCACCATGTCGGCCCCGCGCGCCACCAGCGGCCCGGCGTTGGTGGGCGTCATGCCGCCAATGACGACCAGCGGCAGCCTGAGTGCCGCGCGCGCCGTCTCCAGCAGCGCCGGCGGCGTGACGAAATCATAGCGTTTGACGGGAGAAGGATAAAAGCCGCCGAAGGCTGCGTAGCTGGCGCCCGCCGCCTGCGCGGCCTGGGACAGCGCCAGGTCGCCGTAGCAGGAGGCGCCGACGATTTTTGTGGGGCCGAGCGCCAGGCGTGCCTGCGCCAGCGCGGCGTCGGCGGCGCCCAGGTGCACGCCGTCGGCGTCGATGCGCATGCACAGCTCGACGTGGTCGTTGATGACCAGCCGGCGGCCGTAGCGCCGGCACAGCGCCAGCAGCGCCGTGGCCTGCTCCAGGCGCAGGCCGGGCGCCGCGTCTTTCTGGCGGTACTGCACCAACACCGCGCCGCCGCGCAGGGCGGCGCCGGTTGCATCGAGCAGGCGGTCGGTATCGACCCAGTTCGGGGTGACGAGGTATAAGCCGCGCATGGTGTTCCTTACAGGGTGGGTTGAAGGAAGCGGCGCGGAATGCGCTGCCCCGCTGCGATCGCGAACGACTGGGCCAGCGCGGCATGGCAATAGGCCTGGGCCGCGCCGAGGGCGCCGAGCATGTCCTCGCCCAGCGCCAGCCGTCCGGCCAGGGCGGCGGCCAGGGTGCAGCCGCTGCCGTGGAACTGGCCCGGCAGGCGCGGCCAGCGCCAGCGCTGCACCAGCTCGCCGTCGCAATACCAGCGGTTGACGACGAAGCTGCCTTCGCCATGGCCGCCGGTGATCAGGAGGTGGCGGCACGGAACCTCGCCGATATCGCAGGCTTCCGGTTCGTTCGGCAGCGCGATCGTGGCCAGCGCCAGCAGCGTGTGCACGCTGCCCAGCGGGTCGCCGGTGCCGAGGGCGTCGCCGCGGCCGCTGGCCAGGATCGGGTCGAGCACGATCGGCAAATCCGGATCGCGCGCACGCAAGCGCTGCAGCAGGCCGGCGATGGCGCGCGCATTCTCGCCGCTGCCCGGAATGCCGATCTTGACCGCGCGGATGTCGCACACGCCCATCAAGGCCTCGGCCTGGCGCAGCACGAGGGCGGTGTCGACCGGGGCCACGGCGTGCACCCGGTTGTTGTCCTGCACCGTGAGCGCGGTGGCCACCGGCATCGCATGGGCTCCTTGCGCGGCGACCGCCAGCACGTCGGCCGCCAGGCCCGCCCCGCCGCCGGGATCGAGCCCGGCGAAGACCAGTACGCAAGGCGTGCTCACGTCACCGTCCCTGCGACCGGCGACGAAGGCGAGGCCGCGAAGCGCCTCGGCATGCGCCCGGCCAGGCGGGCTTCGCGCCCGGCCTGCACCGCCAGCTTCATCGCGCGCGCCATCCGCACCGGGTCTCCGGCACTGGCGATGGCCGTGTTCATCAGCACGCCGTCGCAGCCCAGTTCCATGGCGATGGCCGCATCCGAGGCCGTGCCGACGCCGGCGTCGACCAGCACCGGCACCGTGGCCTGTTCGATGATCAGCGACAGGTTCCACGGATTGAGGATGCCCATCCCCGAGCCGATCAGGGAAGCCAGCGGCATCACGGCCACGCAGCCGATCTCCTGCAGGATGCGCGCCTGCACCGGGTCGTCGCTGCAGTAGACCATCACGTCGAAACCGTCGCGCACCAGCGTCTCGGCCGCGCGCAGGGTTTCCGGCATGTGCGGGAACAGGGTTTGCGGGTCACCCAGCACCTCGAGCTTGACGAGCTTGCGCCCGCCCAGCAGCTCGCGCGCCATCTGCAGCGTGTAGACGGCGTCCCTGGCGTTGTAGCAGCCGGCGGTATTGGGCAGGATCGTGAAGCGATCGAGCGGCAGCACGTCGAGCAGATTCGGCACGCCCGGGTCCTGGCCGATGTTTACGCGCCGGATCGCCACCGTCACGATCTCGGCTTCGGCGGCCAGGGTCGCTTCGCGCGTTTCGTCGAGGTCGCGGTACTTGCCGCTGCCGACCAGCAGGCGCGAACGGTAGGTCTTGCCTGCGATGGTGAGTAAGTCGTGGTTCATTGTCGTCTCCAGTTAGCCGCCGCCGATGGCGCGCACGATGTCCACCCGGTCCTGGCCCGCCAGCAGCCGCTCGCTCCACTGCTGGCGCGGCACCACCTGGCGGTTCACGGCCAGCGCCAGCGCCTGGCTCCCCATGCCGAGCGCACGCACCAGGTCTTCCAGCGTCTGGCCTTGCGGCAGGCGGTAGGGCGCGCCATTGAGTTCGATGTCGAGCATGGTCATACCTCGCGGTACAGCTTCGCACCGCCGCGCACGAACTCGATCGCCTTTTCCTGCATGCCCTGCGCCAGCGCCTGGTGTGCGTCGATTCCCCCTGCTGCGGCGTAGGCGCGCACTTCCTGGGTGATCTTCATCGAGCAGAAATGCGGGCCGCACATCGAGCAGAAGTGCGCGACCTTGCTCGATTCCTTCGGCAGCGTGGCGTCGTGGAAGGCGCGCGCCTTGTCCGGGTCGAGCCCGAGGTTGAACTGGTCTTCCCAGCGAAATTCGAAGCGTGCTTTCGACAAGGCGTTGTCGCGGATCTGCGCACCCGGATGGCCCTTGGCAAGGTCGGCCGCGTGGGCGGCGATCTTATAGGTGATGATCCCGTCTTTCACATCGCCCTTGTCGGGCAGGCCGAGGTGCTCCTTCGGCGTCACGTAGCACAGCATGGCGGTGCCGTACCAGCCGATGTGGGCCGCGCCGATGCCGGAGGTGATGTGGTCGTAGCCGGGCGCGATGTCGGTGGTCAGGGGCCCGAGCGTATAGAACGGGGCTTCTTCGCACTGTTCCAGCTGCAGGCGCATGTTTTCGCGGATCAGGTGCAGCGGCACGTGGCCGGGTCCCTCGATCATGGTCTGCACGTCGTGCTTCCAGGCGATCTGCGTGAGTTCGCCGAGCGTTGCGAGTTCGGCCAGCTGGGCTTCGTCGTTGGCGTCGTAGATCGAGCCGGGCCGCAAGCCGTCGCCCAGGCTGAAGGCGACGTCATACATTTTCATGATGCCGCAGATCTCTTCGAAATGCGTGTAGAGGAAGGACTCCTTGTGGTGCGCCAGGCACCACTTGGCCATGATCGAGCCGCCGCGCGACACAATACCTGTCAGGCGTTTCACCGTCATCGGCACATACGCGAGGCGCACGCCGGCGTGGATCGTGAAGTAATCGACGCCCTGCTCGGCCTGTTCGATCAGCGTGTCGCGGTAGATCTCCCAGGTCAGGTCCTCGGCCTTGCCGTTCACCTTTTCCAGCGCCTGGTAGAGCGGCACGGTGCCGATCGGGACCGGGCTGTTACGGATGATCCATTCGCGCGTCTCGTGGATATGCTTGCCGGTCGAGAGGTCCATCACGTTGTCGGCGCCCCAGCGGATCGCCCAGGTCATCTTTTCCACCTCCTCGCCGATCGAGGAGGTCACGGCCGAGTTGCCGATGTTGGCGTTGATCTTGACCAGGAAATTGCGGCCGATGATCATCGGCTCGCTTTCCGGATGGTTGATGTTGGCCGGGATGATGGCGCGCCCGCGGGCCACTTCCGCGCGCACGAATTCCGGCGTGATCTCGCCGGGAATGGCGGCGCCGAAGGACTGGCCAGGATGCTGGCGGCCCAGCAGTGCGGCCGTGCGCTGTCCCATCGGCCCGCTTTCCTCCAGCTGCGCCAGGTACTCCTTGCGGCGCAGGTTTTCGCGCAGGGCGACGAATTCCATCTCGGGCGTAACGATCCCCCGGCGGGCGTAGTGCATCTGGGTGACGTTGGCGCCCTCTTTCGCGCGCCTCGGCTTGCTCTGCAGCTCGAAGCGCAGGGCGTCGAGGCTGGCGTCATTCAGGCGCGCAGCGCCGAAGTGCGAGCTCGGACCAATCAGCTGTTCGGTGTCGCCGCGCTCGGCGATCCAGTTGGCCCGCATCGGCGCCAGGCCGCGCCGGATGTCGACCTGCACGGCCGGATCGGTGTAGGGACCCGAGGTGTCGTAGACAAAGACCGGGGGATTGGCCTCGCCGCCGAAACTGTCGGGCGTGTCGCTCTGCGCGACGGCGCGCATCGGCACGCGGATGTCGGGGCGGCTGCCTTCGAGGAAGACCTTGGTCGAATTGGGAAACGGTGCGATGGCGGCCAGGTCCACCGTGGCGGTGGCGGCGTCGAACTTCAGTGGTGCATTCATGCGGCTCCTTTGGGCAGGAGCCAGCAAAGGAGTCGGAGAAGACCGGCGACGCATGCGCGCCGCCGGTGGAACATCTCGAAGCTTCCCTTCGCTGGCATTATCCAGATCAGGTTCAGAGGGTATTTCTCACCCGCGCATCAAACGATGCGCAGGACCCCTAGCGTGTGCTGCCATTTCGGCAACGGGCGAATTATAGCCCGTGCTGCGGTTTTGGCAACCCCCCACGTCCGCATACCCGCCCTCCTCCTCTATAATGGTCCTTTCGTACATTCAAACGCCATCACATCATGGAATTAGCCAAGTCTTTCGAGCCCGCCGACATTGAACAATACTGGCGCGCCGAGTGGGAACAGCGCGGGTATTTCGCCGCCACCATGGACGCCGACAAGCCGGCGTTCAGCATCCAGCTGCCGCCGCCGAACGTGACGGGCACGCTGCACATGGGCCACGCGTTCAACCAGACCGTGATGGATGGCCTGACCCGTTACTACCGCATGCGCGGGTTCAATACCGCCTGGATCCCGGGCACCGACCACGCCGGCATCGCGACGCAAATCGTCGTCGAGCGCCAGCTCGACGCCCAGAAGATTTCGCGCCACGACCTCGGCCGTGACGAGTTCATCAAGAAGGTCTGGGAGTGGAAGGAACAGTCGGGCAACACGATCACCGGCCAGATGCGCCGCCTGGGCGCCTCACCCGACTGGCAGCGCGAATACTTCACGATGGACGAGACGCGTTCCAAGACGGTGTCGGAAGTCTTCGTGCGCCTGTACGAGCAGGGCCTGATCTACCGCGGCAAGCGCCTGGTGAACTGGGATCCGAAGCTGGGCACCGCCGTCTCCGACCTGGAAGTCGATTCGGTCGAAGAAGACGGCTCGATGTGGTACATCCAGTACCCGATGGCCGACGGCTCCGGCAGCCTGACGGTGGCCACCACCCGTCCTGAAACCATGCTGGGCGACGTGGCCGTGGCGGTCGACCCGACCGATGAGCGCTATATCCACCTGGTCGGCAAGATGCTCAAGCTGCCGCTGACCGGGCGCGAGATCCCGATCATCGCCGACAGCTACGTCGACAAGGAATTCGGTACCGGCTGCGTGAAGATCACGCCGGCGCACGACTTCAACGACTACGCCGTGGGCCAGCGCGCGGGCCTGGCGCCGATCACGATCATGACGCTGGACGCCAAGATCAACGAGAACGGCCCGGCCCAGTACCAGGGCCTGGACCGTTTCGCCGCGCGCAAGCAGATCGTCGCCGACTTAGAGGCGCTCGGCCTGCTCGAGCAAGTCAAGCCGCACAAGCTGATGGTGCCGCGCGGCGACCGTACCGGCGTCGTCATCGAGCCGATGCTGACCGACCAGTGGTTCGTCGCCATGACGAAACCGGCGCCGGAAGGCACCTTCAATCCCGGCAAGTCGATCACCGAAGTGGCGCTGGAAAAGGTCGCCAATGGCGAGATCAAGTTCGTGCCCGAGAACTGGAGCACGACCTATAACCAGTGGCTGGGCAACATCCAGGACTGGTGCATCTCGCGCCAGCTGTGGTGGGGCCACCGCATCCCGGCCTGGTTCGACGAAAGCGGCAACATCATCGTCGCGCGCGACGAGGAAGAAGCGAAAGCCAAGGCCGCAGCACAAGGCATCACCGGCGAACTGCGCCGCGACGAAGACGTGCTCGACACCTGGTTCTCGTCGGCGCTGGTGCCCTTCTCGACCATGGGCTGGCCCGAAGAAACGCCGGACATGAAGATGTTCCTGCCCTCCTCGGTGCTGGTGACCGGCTTCGACATCATCTTCTTCTGGGTCGCGCGCATGGTCATGATGACCGCGCACTTCACGAATAAAGTGCCGTTCGAGACCGTGTACGTGCATGGCCTGGTGCGCGATTCGCAGGGCCAGAAGATGTCCAAGTCGAAGGGCAATACCCTCGACCCGATCGACCTGATCGACGGCATCGACATCGAGTCGCTGGTGGCGAAACGCACCGCCGGCCTGATGGACCCGCGCGCCGCCGAGAAGATCGCGAAAGCCACGCGTAAAGAGTTCCCGACCGGGATCCCGGCCTTCGGCACCGACGCCGTGCGCTTCACGATGGCGAGCTACGCTTCGCTCGGCCGCAACATCAATTTCGACCTGGGCCGCGCCGAGGGCTACCGCAACTTCTGCAACAAGCTGTGGAACGCGACCCGCTTCGTGATGATGAACACGGAAGGCAAAGACTGCGGCAAGCCGGATGACGCCGACCTGTCGCAGGCCGACAAGTGGATCATCTCGCTGATGAACCGCGCCGAGCTCGAAGTGGCGAAAGGCTTTGCCGACTACCGCTTCGACAACATCGCCAGCGCCATCTACAAATTCGTCTGGGACGAGTACTGCGACTGGTACCTGGAAGTGGCCAAGGTCACGGTCCAGCAAGGTACGGAAGCCCAGCAGCGCGCCACGCGCCACACCTTGCTGCGCGTGCTGGAAGTGATCCTGCGCCTGGCGCATCCGATCATTCCGTTCGTGACCGAAGCCCTGTGGCAGGCGATCGCGCCGATGGCCGGCAAGACAGGCGACTCGATCATGCTGCAGCCCTACCCGATCGCCAACGAAGCGCTGATCGATGAAGGCGCCGAAGCCTGGATGGCGCAGCTCAAAGACCTGACCAATGCGACGCGTAACCTGCGCGGCGAAATGAAGCTGTCGCCGTCGGTGCGCGTGCCGCTGATCGTCGAGCCGGGCAACGACAGCGACCGCGCCAACATGCAGGGCTTTGCGCCCTTCATCGCTTCCCTCGGCAAACTGGCGGAAGTGCAGATCGTCGAGGCCTTGCCGGAGTCGCCGGCGGCCGTGTCGATCGTCGGCACGACCAAGCTGATGCTGAAGGTGGAGATCGACGTCGCCGCCGAACGCGAGCGCCTGTCGAAGGAGATCGCGCGCATCGAGGGCGAGATCGCGAAAGCCAACGGCAAGCTCTCGAGCGAAAGCTTCGTCGCCCGCGCGCCGGCGGCGGTGGTCGCGCAAGAGAAGGAACGCCTGGCGAACTTCTCGGCCACGATCGAGAAGATGCGCGAGCAGCTGGGCAAACTCGCTGCGGGCTGATCCCGCTGCACACGAAACGCGGCCCACTGGCCGCGTTTTTTTTGACCTGACCTTATCGGGAGGAACACCATGATCCGGGACCACATGTACGTGCTGGCCGTCCACGACCTCGACGTGTCGGAGGCGTTTTACCGCGACGCCCTCGGCTTCACGGCCCAGGACATGGGCGACCCGGGCTGGCGCATGTTCGTGCGCGATGGCTGCCGCATCATGGCGGGCCGTTGCGAGGACGCCATGCCGCCGGCCGAGACCGGTTTTCATTCCTGGTTCGCTTATCTCGTGGTCGAGGACGCCGATGCGGAGCATGCGCGGGCGGTGGCGGCCGGCGCCGAGATCACGAAGGCGCTGCGCGACGAACCCTGGGACATGCGCGAATTCGGCCTGCGCACGGCCGATGGCCACCGCCTGATGGTCGGTCACGAGCTGCCGGCCGCCTGAAACATCCGGCAACGTTTTTATCGCCAAGGAGCACGCAGGGTTTGCTACACTGGCCCTAACGCAACCACAACAACGGAGACACACCATGCGAATTCTGATCAAAGCCGGCCTGCTGGCCACCATGCTGTTCGCTGGCGCCGCCTGGGCGCAAAATACGTCGCCGATCGGCCTCTGGAAGACCATCGACGACGAGAGCGGCAAACCGAAGGCGCTGGTGCGCATTACCGAGGAAAACGGCGCTCTGCAGGGCAAGATCGAAAAGCTGTTCCGCGGCCCGAACGAAGACCAGAATCCGAAGTGCGGCGAGTGCAAGGATTCGCGCAAGGACCAGCCGCTGGTCGGCATGACCATCGTCTCCGGCCTGAAAAAGGACGGCAACGACTACACCGGCGGCGAGATCCTCGACCCGGCCAAGGGCAAGGTCTACAAGAGCAAGGCGACCCTGCGCGACGGCGGCCAGAAACTCGAAGTGCGCGGCTATATCGGCGCCCCGATGTTCGGCCGTTCGCAAGTCTGGCAGCGCGAGCAGTAACCAGTTCCTGATCCATCGAAGCGGCCCGGGTGGCCGCTTTTTTTATTTCGCTATTTCGATGACCCTATTCCAAAGCTATCTGTTCCTGGGCCTGGCCATCGTGGTCGAGGTGATCGCCACCACGGCCCTGAAAGCCACCGACAATTTCACGCGGCTGTGGCCAAGCGTGCTGACCGTCGTCTGCTACGCCGCCTCGTTTTATCTGCTGACCTTCAGCCTGAAGGTGCTGCCGACGGGGATTGCATACGCAATCTGGTCGGGCGTGGGGATCGTCCTGATTTCGATCGTCAGCTGGGTCGTCTACCAGCAGCGCCTGGACCTGCCGGCCCTGCTCGGGCTCGCGCTGATCATCGCGGGAGTGCTGGTAATTAACCTGTTTTCCAAAAGCGTCGACCACTAGCGCTAGACGATCCGGGTGATTTTCGTCATCCGGATCGTGTGCTGCTGCTCCTTGCCTTCGGCCTGCCAGCGCTGGAGCGCTTCCAGGGTCGATTCGTCGATGCGGCGCCAGCTGAAATGGCTCGGTGCGTTGACCGGTTCGAAGTCGGCGAAGTCCTTGCCGATGCGCGTGGCGCGCCAGGTGAAGTCGCCCCAGGTCGAGCGCACCTCGCCATCCTGGAAGGTGATGTGGCTGCCGTCGGTATGCTGGTCGAATGCTTCGTCCGGGAAGCGGCGCGAGCGGAACATGCCCGGCTCGGGGCGGTCGTACTGTTCGTAGAATTCGGTGCCGTCGGCACTCGTTCCCTTCCAGTAGCCTTCAAGGAAATGAAGCTGGGCGAAATCGTCGAAGCTGAACATGGGGGTCTCCCTGGTGGCAATTGGCGTCAGCCGTCCGGGCGCGGCGCGCGGCGCCGGTCGCAGGTACGCTGCTGGGCCGGCGAACATAACACCCGCAGTGCCACCTTGCGCGGTACCCCGACGAGCTGCATGAACTCGAGCGCGGGGGACATGCCATCCGTGCTGAGCAACTTCAAGGCGTCGTCGACCCGCGCTGCCAGATAGGCATTCGCGCGCGGATCGGAATTGGCGCTTCCAGACATTCAATAGCCTCGCTACATCCACCTACTAGCGGCATCCTAGCAAACGACGGCGGACGTGGCGCGCGCTTGGCGTGCGCGAAAGAGTTTGGCGCGCCTCAAGCCGAGCCGGCTTGCGTCTCGTCGCCAGCAAAGCCGACGGGCATGCGCGGCATGGTCACCGTGAAGGTCGTGCCCTCGCCCTCGGTCGATGTCAGGCTGAGCTTGCCGCCGTGGGCATGGATGATTTCGCGTGAGATGAAAAGGCCGATGCCAAGGCTGGTGCGTTCGGTGTAGTCGCCGCTGGCACTGCTGACGTTCGCCGCGATGCGTACCATCGGATCGAAAATGCTCGACAGTTTGTCGGCTGCGATGGCCGGGCCCCGGTTGTTGACCGCGATGGCGAGGTCGCATTCGTCGGCCGTGACCTGCACCGTGACGGGCGTGTCGGGACAGCCGTACTGGATCGCATTGCCGACCAGGTTGGACAACACCTGGGCGATGCGGCTGTCGTCGAAGATGGCATCGAGCTGCGGCGGCACCAGCAGGTCGATCTGCTGCTCCGGATGAAAGGTGCGCAGTTCGTTGACCATCTCTTCGCAGACGGCCACCAGGCTGCCCTGCTTGACCCGGATCGGAATGCCGGGTCCCAGGTGGGTGCGCGTGAAATCGATCAGGTCGTTGATCAGCTTACTCATGCGCTTGCCGCTGTTGAACATGCGCGTCGCAACGAGCACATATTTTGGCGGGATGTCGGTGGCCTGCATCAGGAAACTCGATCCGGTCACCACCGTGCCCAGCGGATTGCGCAGGTCGTGGCCGAGGATGGCCAGGAACATGTTCTGGGACTGCTTGACCATGTATTCGTAGCGCGCCACCGACTCGGCGAGGGCCTGGTCGACCGCTTCGTTAAAGCGGGTCACGTCGGCCAGGTGCACGGGCTGGGTATCCCCGATATCGGCGGCCCAGAGCGTCAGCACGCTGGTGCGCAGGGCGCGGTATTCCGAGACCAGCTGCACGACGGTATAGCCCGACAGCAGGCGCGCTTCGGCGTGGGTTTCGGCGGCGGTGTCGTTCTCGCCCCGCTTGCCCAGGCCCTTCGACTTGGCGGCGCGTTCCGGCGCCGATTGCGAGGTGCCCAGGTCTGCCGCAAAAGCGGCCAGCATCTGGCGCGCATGGTCGCGCAATTCAATATCGTCCATCGTCAGTGCCGGCGGCTCGATGGTGCGCGCGAAATCTTCCCAGGCCTGGAGTATTTTCTCCATATTGTCGTGGATAAAGCTGCCGAGTCGGGATGTTTTCATTGTCATTAAAACCTTTGCGTTTTCCGCTTCAACGAAATTCGCATCGCACGGCTTCCGGATACTAACAGCCATTCCGGCTTATTTATTCTTGACCCCGTAAACACGACGCTTGAAATTAAATCCGAAATCATTAGGATATTTGGAAAAAGCCCTGTATCTTCCATCTCGCACTACATCAAGTCGTTGTTATTGTTGGTCTTTCTCTCCCGCATCGCCTCTCGGCAGCCTGTTTGATTTCCTCCCGTTACACCCTCTCTGGTCGAATGTGCATCCCGGGCGCTGTTGCCCATGCAAATTTAAAGGAAATGTAAATGACTACTCAAACCGGCACCGTCAAATGGTTCAATGATGCTAAAGGCTTCGGCTTTATTACCCCTGACGCAGGCGGCGGCGATTTGTTCGCGCACTTCCAGGATATTCAATCCGAAGGCTTCAAAAGCCTGGCCGAAAACCAGCGCGTCTCGTTCGTGCGCTCGACCGGTCCTAAAGGCGAAAAAGCCGGCAGTATCTGCGCTATCTAATCGACACGATTAAATAATCGGCGCGCACCACGCAGATAGCGCGGGCGAGGCTGAAGCAAAAAACCCGCCATCGGCGGGTTTTTTGCGTTGGGGCTGGGCGATTCACTCGGACAGCTTCTGCATTTCGAGGGCACGAACACGGTCAGCAGGAATGAAATGGACGCCCCCACCTCTACCGCATAGGCGAAGTCCGCGAGTCGGTAGGTTTGGCTGACGGGTGAACCACCGGCAGCCGGTGGTATCTGAAGCTGTTCCAGGGGAAGCATTCCGCTATCCCGTTGAGCCGGAGGGGCCAGATCATGAAAGCGACGGACAAGCAGGTGGTCGGTGTCGACATCGCCAAGAACGTGTTCCAGGTGTACACGGTAGACAAGGGGACCGGGGAGGTGTTCAACAAGCAGATCAAGCGCGCAAAGTTCCTGGAGTGGTTCGCCAACCGCGCGCCCTGCCTGATCGGGATGGAAGCATGCGGCGGGTCCCAGCATTGGGCGCGCCAGCTCCAGGAGATGGGACACGAAGTGAAGCTGATGGGCGGCAAAATGGTCAAGGCGTTCGTCTGCGGGAACAAGAACGACGCGGCCGACGTTTATGCAATCTACCTGGCCGTGCAGCAGCCGGGCATAAAAGCTGTGGCGGTCAAGACCGAAGGCCAACAGGCGATCCTGGCACTGCACCGCATCCGCGAAGGCCTGGTGAAGGCGCGTACGGCGACGATCAACGCGTTGCGCGGCCTGCTGGCGGAATACGGCGAAGTGTTCGGGAAGGGACGAAAATCGTTCGACGAGGGCATAAAAGAGGCGCTCGAACGGCTGGCGGAACGGCTGCCGGCGCCGCTGATCGATGCGCTGCGCGACCAGTGGAACGAAGTGGCCCGGCTGGACGAGCGGATGGCCAATATCGAGCGATCGTTGCAGGGATGGATGCGCCAGGACTCCGCCGCGAAGGCCATCGCCGACATCCCAGGTGTCGGCTTGATCACCGCTACCGCGGCGGTGGCCACCATGGGCGACGCCAAGGCGTTCCGGTCTGGCCGTGAGTTTGCGGCCTATGTCGGCCTGATACCTGGCCAGACCGGGAGCGGGGGCAAGGTGAAGTTGCTGGGCATGAGCAAACGTGGCGACACCTACCTGCGCAAGATGATCATAAACGGCGCGCGGTCGGTGGTCGAGCACAGCAAAACACCGAGTCCGTGGCTGCAGCAGATCAGCGCGCGACGGCCATACAACGTGGTCGTCGTGGCCGTGGCCAACAAGATCGCGCGCACGATCTGGGCGATGCTGGCCCACGGGCGCAAGTACGACAAGGAATATGTCAGCTCGATGCCGCAGGCAGCGGCAACGACGTGAGACGAATCGATTTTTTGAAAGGATGGCACGTCACCAGTTGCGACAGGTGTAGACAGCGATGACAGACAGGTTAGACCGGGACCCATCAAGCCTGACGAACCGTCTGGGCTAACAGCCCGCAGCAGGAATGAGGCGTGGGTCAGCGGATTTCATCGGGGCCAGCGGCGTCCGCCGTGCAAGGCCGGATATAGAACTGCGACTTTCCTCGTCTGAACAAAGCTGAAAATACCTTGCAAAAGGGGGGGCGTCCATATAGACGGTTCGGGGCAGGAAGAGAACGCTGCACACTTCTGCGCACGTTTTCGATAGCAGCACTTCCAGCGTCCCCAGGCTTCATCGCGCGCTTAGGCGTCGCCGTTATTCCTGGCCGTGCTGCGCACCAGCGCCAGGATCACCAGCGCAAACAGGGCGCTCACCACCGCGGTCGCTTCGCGTCCCATGCCGGCGGCAATGCCGACGGCGGCCGTGAGCCAGACGCTGGCGGCGGTGGTCAGGCCTTTGATGTCGTTCTTGTTGTTTTGCTTGAGGATGGCGCCGGCGCCGAGGAAACCGATGCCTGCCGTCACGCCCTGCAGGACGCGCGACAAGTCCTGGATGCTCATGCCGGCCTGCAGCGGAATAAGCACGAACAGGGCCGAGCCGAGCGAGACCAGCATGTGGGTGCGCAGGCCGGCCGAGGCGCCGACCGACTCGCGCTCATAACCGAGGATCCCGCCCAGCGTGATCGCCACCAGCAGCCGTACCACCAGCCGGGTGATCGATTCGACGTCGCCCAGGTCCGAGAATTCCTGCTGTATTGTCATCCAGCTTTGTTGCCACCACACGTAGTCGCTCCTGTCAGATTTCCGAAGATCATGACAGATTAGCGGGCTCGGCGGCGCACGGGGCGGCCCGGCGCCCGATCTCAGCTTGGGGTCTTGCGCGGCGCGTGGCGCGCCAGGTGGCGGTCGAGCGAATTCGCGAACTGCTGGCGGTCGGACTGGCTGAAGGCGGCCGGGCCGCCGGTGTCGACGCCGCCACTGCGCAATTCCTCCATGAAGGCGCGCATCGTCAGCTGCTGGGCGATGGTGTCCTTGGTATAAAAATCGCCGCGCGGATTGAGGGCGAAGCCGCCCTTCTCCAGCACCAGCGCCGCCAGCGGGATGTCGCCGGTAACGACCAGGTCGCCCGGGTTCAAGCGCTCGACGATCTCGGCATCTGCCACGTCGGCGCCGCTGGGCACCTGCACCGAGCGGATGAATTTCGAACCCGGTACGCGCAGCAGCTGGTTCGCCACCAGCGTCACCTGGATTTGCGTGCGTTCGGCGACGCGGTAGAGGATGTCCTTGATGACGGCGGGGCAGGCGTCGGCGTCGACCCAGATCTCCATCACCGCAGCGGGTCCCACAAGTCCCCGGTCGGGCTGATGCGCGGAGCGGCGACGCCGAAGTGCATGTACGCCGCCGGCGTGGCGATGCGCCCGCGCGGCGTGCGCTGCAGATAGCCCTGCTGGATCAGATAGGGTTCCAGCACGTCTTCGATGGTGTCGGCCGCTTCGCCGATGGCCGCGGCCAGGTTGCCGATGCCGACCGGCCCGCCGCCGAATTTAAACAGCACCGCTTCCAGCAGCTTGCGGTCCATGACGTCGAAGCCGACCGAGTCGACGTCGAGCATGATCAGGGCCAGGTCCGCGATCTCTTTCGTGATCTGTCCATTGCCCTTGACTTCCGCATAGTCGCGCACGCGGCGCAGCAGGCGGTTCGCGATACGCGGCGTGCCGCGCGCGCGCAGGGCGACTTCATGCGCGCCCTCCTGATCGATCGGGGCTTCGAGCAGCGCCGCGCTGCGGGTGACGATCTTGGTCAGCTCGGCGACGTTATAGAACTCGAGGCGGGCGACGATGCCGAAGCGGTCGCGCAAAGGATTGGTCAGCATGCCGGCGCGCGTGGTGGCGCCGACCAGGGTAAAGGGCTGCAGGTCGAGTTTTACCGAACGCGCGGCCGGCCCTTCGCCGATCACGATGTCGATCTGGTAATCCTCGAGTGCCGGATACAGGATCTCCTCGACCACCGGCGACAGGCGGTGGATCTCGTCGATGAAGAGCACGTCGTTCGGTTCGAGATTGGTCAGAATGGCGGCCAGGTCGCCCGGGCGCTCGAGTACCGGACCCGAGGTCTGGCGCAGGTTCACGCCCATCTCGCGCGCAATGATGTGGGCCAGCGTGGTTTTACCCAGGCCCGGCGGGCCGAACAGGAGCGTGTGGTCCAGCGCTTCGCGCCGTTTGCGGGCAGCGGAAATGAAGATTTCGAGCTGGCTGCGAATCTTTTCCTGGCCGACGTATTCGTCGAGCTGCTTCGGGCGCAAGGCGCGCTCGATCGCCTCCTCGTTGGGCGAGCTTGGGGCGGCGTCGATGACCCGCTGCTCGGTGAAATTGTCGGTCTGGATGCTCATGGATTATCTTTGTAAAACAGGTCAGGCCTTGGACAGCGCCTTCAGGGCAAACTTGATGCCGTCCGACACGGTCGAACCGGCCGGCAGGTTCTTGATGGCCAGCAGTGCTTCCTTGTCAGAATACCCCAAAGACTGCAGTGCGTTGAGCACGTCGGACTGGGTATCGTCGCGCGGCGCGCCGCCGACGATGCCGAGGTCGGCGCCGATCTTGCCCTTCAGTTCCAGCAGCAGGCGCTCGGCGGTCTTCTTGCCGATGCCGGGCACTTTCACCAGGCGACCCGATTCCTGCAAGGTCACGGCTTGCGCCAGGTCGGCCACCGTCATGCCGGACAAAATCGCCAGCGCCGTGCGCGCACCGACGCCGGTGATCTTGATCAGCTGGCGAAACAGCGCGCGCTCGCTGGCGCTGCCGAAGCCGAACAGCAAATGCGCATCCTCGCGGATCGCCTGGTGGGTGAACAGCACCACCTTTTCGCCCGTATGCGGCAGGTTATAAAAGGTGCTCATCGGCACGTCGACTTCGTAGCCGACGCCCTGGCAGTCCACCAGCAGTTGCGGCGGGTTCTTTTCCAGCAGAATTCCGGAGATGCGACCAATCATGGTGGACCTTTCTTTTAATTAGACGAGACGGCCGTTCTTCATGCGCAGCGTGGTCTTTTGCGGGCTGAGCACGTTGAGCAGCGCCAGCGTGTCGTGCGTGTGGGCGTGGCAGATGGCGACACCGAGCGCGTCGGCCGCATCGCTCCCGGGCAGCCCCGGCAGTTTCAGGAGGCGCGCGACCATGTCCTGCACTTGCGGTTTGGCGGCCTTGCCGGTGCCGACGACGGATTGCTTGATCTGGGTGGGCGAATATTCCGCGACTTCGAGATCGGCGCCGACCAGCGCGCAAATCGCCGCACCGCGCGCCTGGCCGAGCAGCAGGGTCGACTGCGGGTTGACGTTGACGAACACTTTTTCGATGGCCGCGCACTGCGGGCCATAAATGGCGACCACTTCACGCACGCCGTCGAGAATGATCTTCAGGCGCGGCGGCAAGGCGCCTTCCAGGCCGGACTTGATGGTGCCGGAGGCGATATAGCGCAGTTTGCTGCCGTGTTTTTCAATAACCCCAAAGCCGGTGGTGCGCAGGCCCGGGTCGATGCCGAGGATAATCATGGACGAATGTTATACCGGCCAGCAACGTTCGTGGGAAAAATACTGTGTAAAAACACAGGTAGGGTGGGCACTCCGTGCCCACGCGGAACGATGCGTCGTGGTAACGCGACAATGATTGACTCGATAACGCATCGATAATCGGTCTGCACGATTATCACACGTGCGTTGAACGCGTGGACGGGGAACCCGTCCACCCTACAAATCAATGACGGAAGTGACGCGTGCCCGTGTAGAGCATGACGACACCACGCTCGTCCGCCGCGTCGATCACTTCCTGGTCGCGCATCGAGCCGCCCGGATGAATGACGCAGGTCGCACCGGCATCGACCACGACATCGAGGCCATCGCGGAACGGGAAGAAGGCATCCGACGCCACCGCAGAACCGGCGAGCGACAAGCCGGCGTTCTGCGCCTTGATCGACGCGATGCGGGCCGAATCGATTCGGCTCATCTGCCCTGCCCCGACGCCCAGCGTCATGCCGTTAGCGCAGAAGACGATCGCGTTCGACTTCACGAACTTGGCCACGCGCCAGGCGAACATCATGTCCTGCAGCTGCTGCGGGGTCGGCTGCTTCTTGCTCACCACGCGCAAGTCGCCAATGCTGACGTTCTTCGCGTCCGGCGCCTGCACCAGCAAGCCGCCGCCGACGCGTTTGACGTCGTACGGGTTCTGGCCCTTGCCGAGCGAAATCTCCAGCAGGCGCACGTTCTGCTTGGCCGCCATGATTTGGCGCGCTTCCGGCGTGAACGATGGCGCGATCAGCACTTCGACGAACAGCTTGGCCAGCGCTTCGGCCGCGCGGCCGTCGACTTCGACGTTGAAGGCGATGATGCCGCCAAAGGCCGAGGTCGGGTCGGTCTGCAGGGCGCGGGTGTAGGAATCCAATGCGTCGGTGCCGATGGCCACGCCGCACGGGTTGGCGTGCTTGACGATCACGCAACCAGCAGGTTGCGCAAAACCGCCCAGCGATTTCACACACTCCCAGGCCGCATCGGCATCGGCGATGTTGTTGTACGACAGTTCCTTGCCCTGCAGCTGGCGGTAATTCGCCAGTGCGCCATCGACCGTGACGATGTCGCGGTAGAACGCCGCGCCCTGGTGCGGGTTCTCGCCGTAGCGCATGTCCTGCACTTTTTCAAAGGACATGTTGATGGTTGCCGGATAGCTCGAGCGCGTCGCGTGCTGCTTGTCTTCGCCCAGGCTGGTCAGGTAATTGGTGATGGCGCCGTCGTATTGCGCGGTGTGCGCGAAGACTTTCTTGGCCAGGCGGAACTTGGTGTCGTAGCTCACCGCGCCGGCGGTCGCGCCCGTGCCCTTCATTTCGGCCAGCACCACGCCATAGTCGCTCGGATCGCACACCACGACCACGTCGCGGTGGTTCTTGGCGGCCGAGCGCAGCATGGTCGGGCCGCCGATGTCGATGTTCTCGATCGCGTCTTCCAGCGAACAGTCATCCTTGGCGACGGTCGCCTGGAAGGGATACAGGTTGACCACGACCATGTCGATCTGCGGAATGCCGTGCTCTTGCAGCTTGGCCACATGCTCAGGGAAATCGCGGCGCGCGAGGATGCCGCCGTGGACCTTCGGGTGCAGGGTCTTGACGCGGCCATCGAGCATTTCCGGAAAGCCCGTGTAGTCGGCCACTTCAGTCACCGGCACGCCATTGTCTTGCAAGAGCTTGGCGGTGCCGCCGGTGGACAGGATATCGACGCCGAGTGCGGACAGGGCGCGCGCGAAATCGAGCACGCCGGTCTTGTCGGAGACGGAAATAAGAGCTTGTTTGATCATGGGGTGGCCACAGTTGATGAGAATTCGGTACGGATTCCCGGCGCGCCATGTTGGCCGCGCCCACGCGGCCACGCGTGCCGGTGAAGCTTAGAGCAGTCCGTGCTCTTGCAGTTTCTTGCGCAAGGTATTGCGGTTGATGCCCAGCATCTGGGCCGCATGCGACTGGTTGCCGTCGGCGCGCGTCATCACCACTTCCAGGATCGGCTTTTCGACCGTCATGACCATCATGTCGTAGATGTTCGTCGGCTTTTGCTCGCCCAAGTCGTTGAAATAGTCCTCGAGGCTTTTCTGGACAACTTCCTGGATACTCTCTTTGCTCATGTCTGCTGCTTCATCCTGGTTAGTGATTGCTCCGCCAGTTGTGCCGGCGGTGTCCCCAAATCGTTTTTGTAGTTTTACGTGCTTTTGTTATTTACGCTGCCATCGGTTCGACGGCAGGAACTGCGGGCCGGTATTGTAACCGTTCGCCATGACGAAGTTGCGATTCAAAAAAATTATCGACGGCCGCGAGCTGCTCGGCGGTCGTTTCCAGCAGGTTCATCCGCTGACGGAAAACTTCTCCGCCCGGCAAATCCTCGACATACCAGCCTATGTGCTTGCGCGCGCTGCGCACGCCGATGTAGTCGCCATAAAAGGCGTAATGCGCCGGCAGGTGTTCGTTCATGAGCGCGCGCACTTCTTCCACCATGGGCGCCGGCAGGTGTTCGCCGGTGCGCAAATAATGGTCGATCTCGCGGCAGATCCAGGGCCGGCCCTGAGCCGCGCGACCGATCATGATGGCGTCCGCACCCGTGTAGTCCAGCACAAATTTCGCTTTTTCCGGCGTCGTGATGTCGCCATTGGCGACGACCGGAATGCCGACCGCCGCCTTGACGGCGCGGATCGTGTCGTATTCGGCCTCGCCC
This sequence comes from Massilia sp. FBCC-B171, assembly GCF_059134155.1. Taxonomy (NCBI): domain Bacteria; kingdom Pseudomonadati; phylum Pseudomonadota; class Betaproteobacteria; order Burkholderiales; family Oxalobacteraceae; genus Massilia; species Massilia sp. FBCC-B171. Next base: position 4,571,107 of record NZ_CP101443.1, read on the forward strand.
TTGTAGCCGTCCGCGCGCGTGCGGCCGTGCAGGGTCAGCATCTGGATGCCGGCCTGTTCGGCCATGCGCGCAATGGTCAAGGCATTCTTGTTTTGGCGGTCCCAGCCGGTGCGGAATTTCAGCGTCACCGGCACGTCCACCGCCTGCACCACCGCGTTCAAGATGCGCTCGACCAGGTCTTCGTGCTGCAGCAAGGCCGACCCGCACCAGCTGTTGCACACCTTTTTCACGGGGCAACCCATGTTGATGTCGATGATCTGGGCGCCGCGCTCGACGTTGTGACGTGCGCAGTCGGCCAGGTCTTGCGGGTCGGCGCCGGCGATCTGCACCGCTTTCGGCTCCATCTCGCCCTCGTGGTCGGTGCGGCGGCTGGTCTTTTCGCTGGCCCACAGGCGCGGATTGGAGGCGGCCATCTCGGACACGGCATAGCCCGCTCCGAGCTGTTTGCACAGCTGCCGGAACGGACGGTCGGTCACGCCCGCCATGGGGGCGACGAAGACGTTATTGCGCAGTGTATAGGGGCCGATTTGCACAGCGGAACCAGGTAAAGAATGGATGGGAACCCGCTATTTTACCTGAACTACTGCTCAAATTAAGGGCAATATTTTTCCGAAACTGTCGCGCACGGGATAATCCGGTGTGGACAGAAGGGAAAGGAATGCTTTAGGGGCTTACCCGGCAGGCATGCGCAGACCGGGGAATCGGCTGCGCATGCGCGGGGTTGCGTTCAAATATCGTCGAGGACGGCTGGCTGCAGATGAGCCACTTCGCCCCAGCTGACCAGTTCGAATTGTCCGTCGCGCACGATAAACCGGTTGATGCTGGCATTGAGCACCTTGAAGTCGCGCGGGGTGTCCAGGGACAGGCCGAGCGCGGCGCGGTAGATGCACTCGAGCACGCCGCCATGGGCGACGATGGCCAGCGATTGTCCAGGATTGTCGGACGCCCAGCCAAGGATGGCGCTGGTGACCCGCTCGTAGAATTCCCGGAAGCTTTCGCCGCGGTTCTGCCCTGGCGGCAGCTGGGCGTCGACGTCGCGCGCCTGCCAGGCAGCAAACTCTTGCGGGAAACGCTCGGCAATGTCGGCGTACAGCAAGCCTTCGAAGCCGCCGTAGCAGCGCTCGCGCAGGCGTCCATCTATATAGAGGGGCAGGCCGCTGACCTCGCCGAGCGCCTTGGCGGTCTGGCTGGCACGCGACAGGTCGCTCGAGACGAGCAGGTCGAAGTGTTCGCCGGCCAGGCTGGCGGCCAGGGCGCGCGCCTGGCGCTGCCCTTCTTCGTTCAAATCGATATCGAGGTGGCCCTGCAGGCGGCGCTCAAAGTTCCAGGCAGTTTCGCCATGACGGATCAGTACGATCCGGGTCGGGGTGTCGTTGTGCATGCGTTTTCAAAATCGCCCGCGGCTGCGGGCGTAATCATGTGGAAAGCGTGGGCGCGATCGCGGGATTGAGCGAATAAACCCCGAAGATCTGCGCTTCGTCGAGGATGTGGCCGGTCAGCGCCAGCCGCGCTTCGGCGCAGCTGAAGCTGCCGTCGAGCGGAAACTCGGGAATGTCGAGTGCGTAGATTGTAAACACATAGGTGTGAACGCGCTCGTCGTTCCATGGCGGACACGGCCCGTCGTAGCCGAAATACTCGCCGGCCATGCCGGGGTCGGCTGCGAACCAGCCGGTATAGTCGTTCACGCCCTGGCGCAGCTGGTGCTCGGTACCGTTCTTGACGAGGAAGGACACGTTCGGACCGCTCTTGCCGCCGGGTGTGACCTTGTCGGAGAACTGGCCCTCGCTGATGGACTTCAGGCTGGCCGGGATGTCGACCAGCGCCCAGTGATGGAAATCGGCGCGCTTGAGCGACTCGGGCACGCTCCTGCCCTCCTTGTTGACGTCGGTGCCGTCAGTGGGGGCGTCGACGTCCACGCAGAGGATGACGAGCGACTGGGTGCCGGCCGGCACGTCGTCCCAGGCAAGGTGGGGATTGCGGTTGCTGGACAGGCGCACATGCGCCGCCGGATCGATGACCGCGAACGCACACTCGGGTGGAATCGCCCCGCCCTCGGTAAACGAATCACTCCAGATCTTCATCTTCGACTCCACTGGGCCTCCCTCTTAAGTATTGACCGCGCGCTGCGGTACGGGTTTCAACGCGAAACAACGACAGGATCAACACGCAGCCAGATGGTGACCGGACCGTCGTTGGTCAGGCTCACTTTCATGTCGGCGCCAAATTGACCGGTTTCAACTTTGCCATGTCGCGCCCGCGCCTGGCGCACGAAATAATCGAACAGGCGGCGGCCATCGTCGGGACTGGCCGCGGGCGAAAACGAAGGACGGGTGCCGGAGCGGGTATCGGCCGCCAGCGTGAACTGAGGCACGAGCAGTAGCGCGCCTTCCGTATCGGTGACGCTGCGGTTCATCTTGCCGGCCTCGTCCGAAAACACGCGGTAGCCGAGCAGCTTGGTGAGTAAAGCGTCGGCCTCGCGCTCGGTGTCGCCCTTTTCGGCGCACACCAGCACCATCAGGCCGGCGTCGATCGCGCCGACCGTGGCGCCGTCGACCACGACGCCGGCGTGGCTGACGCGTTGCAGCAGGCCGATCATCCGGTGAAATTCACGCGGGCGAACTTGCGCTTGCCAACCTGCATCACGAAACTGCCCGCTTCGACCTTCAGGTTTTTGTCCGACACCACCTCGCCGTCGATGCGCACGCCACCCTGGTCGACCATGCGCATGGCTTCCGAGGTCGAGGCGCACAGGCCGGCCGCCTTCAGCAGCTGGGCCACGCCCAGCGGCGCGCCGGACACCGCCACTTCCGGCACGTCGTCCGGGACGCCGCCCTTCGAGCGGTTGACGAAGTCGGCCAGCGCGTCGGTGGCCGCCTGCGCCGAATGGAAGCGGGTCACGATTTCCTGGCCCAGCGCCACTTTGGCGTCGCGCGGGTTGGCGCCGCCTTCGACGGCTGCCTTCAATGCCGCGATGTCCTCGAGCGAACGGAACGAGAGCAGCTCGAAATAGCGCCACATCATCGTGTCGGAAATGCTCATCAGCTTGGCGAACATGGTGTTCGGCGCTTCGGTGATGCCGATGTAATTGTTCTTCGACTTGGACATCTTCTCGACGCCGTCCAGGCCTTCCAGCAGCGGCATGGTCAAGATGCACTGTGGCTCTTGCCCGTAGTCCTTCTGAAGTTCGCGTCCAACCAGCAAGTTAAATTTCTGATCCGTTCCACCTAGCTCAAGATCCGATTTCAAAGCGACCGAATCGTAGCCCTGCATGAGCGGATACAGGAACTCATGCACAGCAATGGGAGTCCCACTCTTGTAGCGCTTGGTGAAGTCGTCGCGTTCCATCATGCGGGCAACGGTGTAGCGCGAGGCCAATTGAATCATGCCGCGCGCGCCGAGCGGGTCGCACCATTCGGAGTTGTAGCGCATTTCGGTGCGCTCGGCGTCGAGCACGAGGGAAGCCTGACGGAAATAGGTCATGGCGTTTTCCTCGACCTGTTCGCGGGTCAGCGGCGGGCGCGTCACGTTGCGGCCCGACGGATCGCCGATCATTGAGGTGAAGTCGCCAATCAGGAAGATCACCTGGTGGCCCAGGTTCTGGAGCTGGCGCAGCTTGTTCAGCACCACGGTGTGGCCCAGGTGCAGGTCGGGTGCGGTCGGGTCCAGGCCCAGCTTGATGCGCAGTGGGGTGCCGGTCTTTTCCGAGCGCACCAGCTTGTTTACGAATTCGCTTTCGATCAGGAGTTCGTCGACGCCGCGTTTGGTGATGGCGAGCGCTTCCTGGACCTTGTCCGACAACGGCAGTTGGGTCTTGGAAACAGAGTTGTTAGTACTGCAAGACGCGGAGTCTGTCATAAATTCTTTGTAGGAGTTTGGCTAAAACGGTTGTAGGACGCGATATTTTGGTACAATGCTCGATCCCATCAATCTTGCCGCATGAAAACTTTTTAAAACAACAAGAAAAATAGTGGTCCTAAGTTCAAGCGGTAAATTTTAACTGATTGCATGAACCCAATCCAAAAAATCACCAATAGCAGCCTGTCCCGCCTGACGAATATGAGTCGCAAGACCCGTGTCGTCAGCGCCGGCGCCCTGACCCTCGCACTGTGCGCTTTCGGCGCCGTTGCGACGGCGCCAGTCGCCCAGGACGACAGCGACGTCAACGTCGTGTCGGTCGCGGAGACCCTGGCCCTGCCCAACCTTTCCGACCAGATCGCCGCCCTCCAGCAGGACGAGCAGGAATTCATTCACGAAGAGCGCGTCCGTTCGGGCGACTCGGTGGGCACCATGCTCAGCCGTCTCGGCGTGAACGATGCCCAGGCGCAGAATTTCATCCGCTCCGACAAGCTCGCCCGCCGCATCCTCTCGCTGAAAAACGGCAAGCGCCTGCAGGCCGAGACCGACGAGAACGGCCAGCTGCTGTCGCTGCGCGCCACCCTGGCCGACAAGAATAGCGCGCCGATGACGCTCACCATCGCACGCGATGGCGACGGCTTCAAGGCTTCCCAAGCCCCTGCCAAGCTCGAGCGCCGCGTCGAAATGCGTTCGCGCGAGATCAAGAGTTCCTCGCTGTACTCGGCCACCGACGCGAACGTCGACGGCGGCTCGATCCCGGATTCGATCGTCGGTGAAATCGTGCAAATGTTCTCGACGAACATCGACTTCCGCGGCGACCTGAAACGCGGCGACCGCTTCAACGTCGTCTACGAAACCTTCTGGCTCGACGGCGAACTGGTGAAGACCGGCCGCATTCTGGCAGGCGAATTCATCAACCGCGGCACCAGCCACCAGGCCGTGTGGTTCGAAGACCCGGTCACCAAGCAAGGCGGCTACTACAGCCTCGACGGCAAATCGCTGAAAAAAGCCTTCCTCAAGTCGCCGCTGGAATTCTCGCGCGTCTCGTCGGGCTTCTCGAACCGCGTGCACCCGATCTCCGGCCAGTGGAAAGCGCACAAGGGCATCGACTACGCAGCCTCGACTGGCACCCCGATCCGCGCCGCAGGCGACGGCACGGTCGAGTCCGTCGGTGTCTCTGGCGGCTACGGCAACATGGTCGTCATCAAGCACTGGTCGAACTACAGCACCGCCTACGCCCACATGAGCCGTTTCGGCAGCGGCCTGCGCAAAGGCGCCAAGGTCAGCCAGGGCCAGGTCATCGGCTATGTCGGCTCGACCGGCTGGTCCACCGGCGCCCACCTGCACTATGAGTTCCGCGTCGCCAATGTTGCACGCGATCCGAACACGCTGAAGAACCTGATGGCCGCACCGCTGACCAACGGCGAAATGGCCCGCTTCAAGATGGCTGCCGCGGAAATGAACCACCGCTTCTCGCTGATGACCCCGGGCGGCAACGCCATGGCCGCCCGCTAAGCGCACCCTGCTCCCATCAACGCCTTCCGTTGCTTAACCGCACGGAAGGCGTTTTTACGTGGGTCTCGATTATGATGGGCACATGATGACTTCTTCCCTCTTTATTGGCCTGATGTCGGGCACCAGCCTCGACGGCGTAGACGGCGTCCTGGCCGATTTCGCAGGCGGCGCGATCCGCACCCTCGAAGCCGCCTTCATCCCCTTCCCGCCCGCCCTGCGCGCCGAACTGATGGCGCTGCAGGCAAGTAGCCCCAACGAGATCGAACGCGAAGCCATCGCCGCGAACGGCCTGGCGCAGGCCTACGCCGCCTGCGTCGAGGCCTTGACGCTGATCGCCCCGGGTCCGGTGGCGGCCGTCGCCGTGCATGGCCAGACCGTGCGCCACCGGCCCGAACTCGGTTTTACGCGCCAGACCAACAACCCCGCCTTGCTGGCCGAACTGACCGGTATCGACGTCATCGCCGACTTCCGCAGCCGCGACGTCGCCGCCGGCGGCCAGGGCGCGCCGCTGGTACCCGCCTTCCATGCGGCGGCCTTCGGCGCCGCCGGCACGACGCGGGTGGTGGTCAACATCGGCGGCATCGGCAATATCAGCGTGCTGCACGGCGACGGCCGCGTGACGGGATTTGACACCGGGCCGGGCAATGTCTTGCTCGACGGCTGGATCGGGCGCCACCAGGGCAAACAATACGATGCCGACGGCGCCTGGGGCGCGAGCGGGACGGTCGACGCCGGCTTGCTGTCGGCACTCATGCGCGAACCCTATTTCCACCAGCCAGCACCGAAGAGCACGGGACGCGACCTGTTCCACATGGAATGGCTCGATGCCCACCTGGCTGGTTTTACCCACGTGGCCGCGGCGGACGTGCAGGCGACGCTGACCGCGCTCACGGCCGAGACGATCGCACGCGCCGTTCTCGACGAGGGCGTGGCGGTGGATGCGGTCTATGTCTGCGGCGGCGGGGCCTATAACGGCGCCCTGCTGCGGGCGCTGGCGGCTGCGCTCGGCGGGCAGGTGCCGGTGGAATCGACGGCGGCGCTGGGGATTGCGCCGAACCGGGTCGAGGCGCTGGCCTTTGCCTGGCTGGGATACCGGTTCACGCAGCGCCAGCCGGGGAATATGCCGGCGGTGACGGGAGCGAAGGGCCCGCGTATTTTGGGCGCACTCTACCCCGCCTGAAACGCCGTTCGTAGGGTGGGCACTCCGTGCCCACGCGGAACGACGCACCGCCATGAGCGCGGTTCCTGAGGCGCTATCCCGTCATCAGGTCACCCGTCTCGGAAGGCGTACATAGCGGTAGAAGTAGCGTTAACACGACGCTGACTTTCGCGTGGGCACGGAGTGTCCACCCTACCTCGACGTCAGGGGCTAGGACTCGGCCAATAGGTCCAGCGAATCCGTCCCGTACGAGTTATCGATCACGCACAGCCAGTTCCCATCGGATTCACAGCGGAAAACATAGGTCGCACGGCGGGCGACGTGGACGCTCTCGCCCTGCTCGTCGCGGTAGTCCAGCAGCGTTTCCATGATCACCAGGGCCGTGCCGGCCCCTTCGACCACCTCCATCCTGCCCTGCTTCACCACCAGCGTGTGGCGGAAATGCGCGGCAATCCTGATGAAGGCCTGGCGGATGTCGTCCCTGCCGCGCACGCTCAAGCCCGGCTTGATGACCAGCGTGGCGTCGTCGGCATAGAAATCCATCAGGGCGTTGAAGTTGCCCGCCGTGATGGCGGCATCGGCGGACTGGATCAGGGCTGCGAGGGGGTGGGATGGCATGCTGGTCTCCTGTGTGAATGAAGAGACGGGCATGCAGCAGAACCCGCCTCGTGGGCGGGTCGCTGATGAACGAGCTAAGCCGCCATTGCTGGAATGGCGGCAATCATGCGAGTCGAGGACAGGCGGCGCTTGTTCATGAATAAATAGTAAAGCAGCCCAACGCCGGCAGCAAGCGCACAAAAAACAAATCCGGGCATGGCCCGGATCTGATCTCAACGCCCGGTCAAGCCGGGCTGTACGTCAACTTATGCCGAGAACGACGAACCGCAGCCGCAGGTGCTGGTGGCGTTCGGGTTCTTGATGACGAACTGGGCGCCTTCGAGGTCGTCCTTGTAGTCGATTTCGGCGCCGACCAGGTACTGGTAGCTCATCGAGTCGATCAGCAGTTGCACGCCGTTCTTCTCCATGGTGGTGTCGTCTTCGTTGACGATTTCGTCGAAGGTGAAGCCGTACTGGAAACCCGAACAGCCGCCGCCCTGCACGAAAACGCGCAGTTTCAGGTCGGGATTGCCCTCTTCTTCAATCAATTGCGCCACTTTTTGAGCGGCGCTATCGGTGAAGACGATGGGGGTCGGGATGGTGTCAAAGTCAACTACTTCGGCCACTGCAGTCATGGATAAACTCCTGATTGGATTCAAATTTATTCCATTATAGACTGTTAGTGACGGTCACGCTTCCGATGCCTCCGCCACTGCCAGGTGAAACACCGGTTCGCCGCTCGGCTGGTGTGTCAGCTTGCCGGTTACCAGGGCCCCGCCATGCATTTCCAGCAGTTTGTAATGGACATCTCCATGAATGCGGCCTTTCGGCTGTAATTCAAGCAGTTCCGTCGAATGGACCGACCCGGCGATGAAACCGTTCACCACCAGGTTGGCGCAGCGCACTTCGCCCTCGATGCGCGCATGCTCGGAAACGATCAGCACGCTGTCGTTGCCCTCGCTGGCGATCACGTTGCCGTGTACTTCGCCATCGATGCGCAAGCCGCCGCTGAAGCACAGGTCGCCCTCGATCCGGGCGGCGATGCCGATCAGGCTGTCAATTTCGCTTTTCGCGTTGCGACCAAACATGGTGGCACCCCTGTGAGATAGATGAATTGATCGTAAAAACCGATCAGCGCACCGGTCAATTTACCGTTCTCAACGGTTGCCACCTTGATCTAGCTCTTATCAGACAATGCACAAAGGAAACTTCAGAAGGCGCCTGTTTTTCGCGTAGTCGGTTTCCTGCAACGCCGCTTACGGCAACAGGGCAATCTGCTGCAAACCAGTGGTCTCGTCAAAGCCGAACATCAGATTCATGCACTGCACGGCCTGGCCGGACGCACCCTTCACCAGATTGTCCTGCACCACCAGGATCACGACGGTGTTACCGCCATCCGGACGGTGGAGCGCCAGGCGCAGCATGTTCGAGCCGCGGGTGGAGCGCGTTTCCGGGTGCGAGCCGAAGGGCATGACGTCGACGAAAGGCGCATCCTTGTAGGTTTCCTCGAACAGGGCCTGCAGCTGGGCGTCGTCGACGTCCTTGGTCAGGCGTGCATACAGGGTCGCGTGCATGCCGCGGATCATCGGCACCAGGTGCGGGGTGAAGATCAGGCTGACTTTGTCGTCCGTAAACCGCTGCAGCTGGGCCGAGGTTTCCGGAGTGTGGCGGTGGCCGGCCACGCCGTAGGCCTTGAAGTTGTCGCTCGACTCCGAGAACAGCGTGCCGATCTCGGCCTTGCGGCCGGCGCCGGACACGCCCGACTTGGCGTCGGCGATCAGGCTGCCGGCGTCGATCAGGCCGGCCTTGAGCAGGGGGACGAAGCCCAGCTGCATCGTGGTCGGGTAGCAGCCCGGATTGGCGATCAGGCGCGCCTTCTTGATGTCCTCGCGGTTCAGTTCCGGCAAGCCATACACGGCTTCCTCGATCAGTTCGGGCGCCGTGTGCTCGATCTTGTACCACTTTTCAAAGCTCGCACGGTCCTTCAGGCGGAAGTCGGCAGCCAGGTCGATGACCTTCACGCCGGCTGCCAGCAGGGCCGGCGCTTGCGCCATGGCCACGCCGTGCGGGGTGGCGAAGAACACGACGTCGCATTGCGTCAGGTCGGCCTTGTCGGGCGCCGAAAAGGCGAGGTTCACGCGCCCGCGCAGCGACGGGAACATGTCGGCCACCGGCAGGCCGTCTTCCTTGCGCGAGGTAATCGCGGTCAGCTCCACGCCGGGGTGAGTTGCCAACAGCCGCAGCAATTCCACGCCCGTGTAACCGGTTCCGCCAACGATGCCAACTTTGATCATGTTCTTTCCTTTGAATATGGTGATAGTAAAACGAGGTGCAATTTTAACAGTCTGACCAATAACCGGTGCCGGGGACGTGCTGCCCGGCCCATGCAAAGAATATTTGCATCGCTGGCCAATCTTGCAAATATTCTGTGCAAGCCGGACAGGCGTAAAAAAAGCCACCCGAAGGTTAATGCCAGTCAGTTAAGCTGACTGGCATTTTTCATTGGAAACTTGGATCTGGGCTGTTTGACGACTCTGGGATAGGAGCGCCTTCGGCGTTCTGGCAAAAGATAAGCGCGTGCCTGCTCACGCAGCCATGCCAGGCGCCTGGGGAAGGTGCCTGGCGTTTGCAAAGGCCAGTGATACAGGGCCGTGGTGATGGCCAGGGCCAGCCACTGGAAACTCAGGCGCTGTGGCGGGACGTGCAGTTCGTCGGCCATCTGGGCGATTTCATGACGTAGCAGGTTGTAGGCGATGAGCGTGCCCCAAACTTCCTGGCGTACCAGCGTAGGCAATCTGCTACGCAGGGTCGTCATGTTCTTTTGCATGCCCTGCTTAATTTCCCTGAAGCCCAGTTCAATCTCCCAGCGCTGCGTGTAATGCGCCACGATCTCGCGCGCCGGAAAGCGGTGCGCATCGCACAGGGAGGTAAGGTACTGCCGCGGCTCTCCGCCGACCATGCACTTGATGAGCCGCGCTTGCCAATGCGACGGCAGGTCCGGCCGTTGCCTGCGTGCCTGTGGCGACACTGAAAAGCTCACCAGACAGTCGTCGGGGGCAAATTGGCATATCACCTCATAACGCAATCCCGCTCTGGCCCGCATAAGCCAATGCCTTTGTTCACCTGCATGCTGCCAGTCCAGAAGAAGGGCTGCAGAGAGATAGGCACGATCGAAAATCGTCAACGATTGATCCGGTACCTTGTGCATGAGTGACTTGGCAAAGCTCACCTCCCCCGTACCGTAATCACCAAACTCGGTTGCGCGGATCAGATGGGTGTAGGTATCCATCAAGCAGACTGCACGTAATTGAGGCCAGGCGCCATTGCTCTTGTCGTTGAAACCCCGCCCAAATTTCTCACAGTTGGCCGGCGTATCGGGAAGCGACCACACGACACCATCAACGGCATAGCTTCGCAGCCCATGAAAGAGACCATGTTCAGGTATGGCAGCGCTTGTCCAGCAGCTTGCCAAGCGTTCGAATAGCCATGCCATCGGTGCTTCACCCAAGCGTTCGCGGCCTGCCACTGCGGCACTGGGAACGGGTGCATTTGGCATTGGCCCATCGGCCAGATCAAGTTGCTGGACGATATGCCAGATTGGTTCGTTACGAAACAGGGCCAGGCCGATGACCAGCCAAACCATGCGCTCAGCCGGCAGGCGCCGTCGGCGCAACGACACGGTTCCGGTTTGTTGCAAGGCTTCGTCGATCCAGGCCGGATCGATCAGGCTGGCGAAACGCTCGAACTCATGCGGTGCCAGCTCAGCCGCATAGTCCATGTCAAATTGAAGGGCCATAATAAAAAACGGATTCACGTTGATCGTGAATCCGTTTTAGCTCAAACCGCCGGCTGGTCAATGCCTTAAGTGACTGGCATTAACCCGAAGGTGGCTTTCTTGTCCAGCAGTAAGCAGTCCGTAGACTGCTTGAAACGAATTAACGCTTCGAGAACTGCTTCGCGCGACGTGCTTTACGCAGGCCGACTTTCTTACGCTCGACTTCACGGGCGTCACGGGTAACGAAGCCGGCACGTGCCAGATCGCCCTTGAGGCCTGCGTCGTAGTCGATCAGAGCGCGGGTGATGCCGTGACGGACGGCGCCAGCCTGGCCCGACTCACCGCCGCCGTGCACGTTGACCTTGATGTCGAAACGCTCGACGTTGCCGGTCAGTTCCAGCGGCTGGCGAATGACCATCAGGCCGGTTTCGCGCGAGAAGTATTCGTTCGCAGGCTTGCCGTTCACGATGATCAGGCCAGAGCCGGCTTTGATGAACACGCGAGCGACTGCACTCTTGCGACGGCCGGTGCCGTAGTTGTAGTTACCGATCATGTCAGTTCCTTAGAGGGTCAGTGCTTGTGGTTGCTGAGCTGCGTGTGGGTGCGAACCTTCCGCGTACACTTTCAGCTTCTTGATCATTGCATAGCCCAGTGGGCCCTTCGGCAGCATGCCTTTGACAGCTTTTTCCAGGGCACGGCCCGGGAAGCGCTGTTGCATTTTCAGGAAGTTGGTTTCGTAGATACCGCCCGGGTAGCCCGAGTGACGGTAGTAGGTCTTGTTGGTGGCTTTCGTGCCGGTCACACGCAGTTTGCCTGCGTTGACGACGACGATGTAGTCACCGGTATCGACGTGCGGAGTGAATTCTGGTTTGTGTTTGCCGCGCAGTCGGAGTGCCACTTCGCTGGCAACACGTCCGAGGACCAAGTCCGTCGCGTCAATCACGAACCAGTCGCGCTGGACTTCATGGCCCTTAGCGGAAAAAGTTTTCATGTTGACTTCCTAATAGGTAAATTGCTCAAATGGTGGTTCCGCAATGGTTACTGCGGACTCTGCCTTATTGTCTTTTCCAGAGCAAATGGAAAGCCAGCGATGATACTGCATTTCACTGCCATGGGTCAAGGCGCCGCTGCGAGTCCTGTCGCATCCGCACCCGGCTGTTCAGTATTTCAGGCCGCTGAGATGACATGGAACAATCAATCTGTTGCGTACGAGGCTAGACTCGGCTCAATCATTCTCAAACGAAACGAGTTGTTGACCGGCGAAACGGTAGCAAATTACTATTGGTCAACTATCTGAGGAGTCTTCGTGAAAACACGTTTCATCCCGCCCGCCCTGCTGGCGCTGCTGTTTTCGGGCGCCGCCGCAGCCGCCGCTCCTGCGGCACCGTCCGCAGCCCGTACCTGCCACCTGCCCGGGACCGAAGGGGCACTCAATTGCCACTCCGTCCCGGTGCCGCTCGACTACGCCAGGCCCGCCGGCGGCAGCCTGAAGATCCACGTCGCCGTCGCGCCGGCGTTTCGCGAAGGCGCACGGGGCGATCCGCTGTTCGTGCTCGCCGGCGGCCCCGGCCAGGGCGGCAGCGAAGTGATCCGGCTGCTCTCGGCCGCGTTCAGCCGCGTGCGCGCCACCCGCGACATCGTCTTCATCGACCAGCGCGGGACCGGCTTGTCGGGCAAGCTCGAATGCAAGGACGTGCCCGGCCAGGAGACCATGAGCGAGGCCGCACTCGAAGCCGAGGCGCATCGCTGCATCAGCACCAGCAAGGTCAACTTCGCCGCCTACACCACGGCCAACGCCGCACGCGACCTCGAGGCGGTGCGGCGCGCGCTCGGCTACCCCAAGGTCAACGTCTACGGCGTCTCCTACGGCACCCGGCTCGGCCAGGCCTATGCGCGCGCCTACCCGGGCAGCGTGCGTTCGCTGATCCTCGACGGCGTGGCCGCCCCCGACCAGGTCATCCCGGCCGGCGGGCGCGATGCCCAGGCCGCGCTCGACAAGCTGTTCGACCACTGCGCCCGCGATGCAGGCTGCAAGAAGGCCTATCCGAACCTGCGCGCCGACTTCGAGAACCTGGCCGCGCGCGCCGAATCGGGCATCAAGCTCTCGCTCACCGACCCGCGCACCGCGCAGCCGCTCAGCTTCACCATGAGCGGCGCGCGCTTTAACGGCACCGTGCACAGCATCTTGTATTCGCCGGCCGACGCGCGCCGCCTGCCCTTCCTGATCCACAGTGCCGCGCAAGGCCGCTGGGAGCCCTTCGTCGCGCGCCAGAACGTGGTCGGCGACTTTGCCGGCGACGGCGGCAATGCGACCCTGCTGTACCTGGCCATCGTCTGCGCCGAGGATGTGCCGCGCATGACCCCGAGCCTGATGAAGGACGACGCCGCCATGCTCACGCGCCCGCTGGTCGACCGCATTCCGGCCATGTGCAAGCACATGAAGGTACCCGCCGTCCCCTGGGTCGCGCCGACCATGATCGAGGCGCCGGCCCTGCTGCTGTCGGGCGCGCTCGACCCGATCACGGCGCCGCGCCGGGCCGAAGCGGCTGCGCGCCACATGCGCAATGCACGCCACCTGGTCGTCGCGAATGCCGGCCATAACGTGTCGCAGCTCGGCTGCACGCCGCGCCTGCTGCGCACCTTCCTCGACAACCCGGGCGCCGCGCTCGACGCCAAATGCCTGGCCGAGATCCCGCCCCCGACCTTCCAGCTCGGCAGCGCCGGGCCGCAACCCTGAATCGAGCCTCCCCATGATCGAAGTCCACGATGTACGTAAACAGTTCGGCGAGGTGCAGGCGCTCGGCGGCGTCAGCTTCAGCGCGCGCGACGGCCAGATCACGGCCCTGCTCGGGCCGAACGGCGCCGGCAAGACCACCCTGCTGCGCACCCTGGTGGGCCTGCTCAAGCGCGACCACGGCAGCATCGCCGTCGACGGCGTCGACCCGGAAACCGATCCGCTGGCGGTGCGCCGCAACATCGGCTTCCTGACCGACCAGTTCGGCCTCTACGAGCGCCTCTCGACGCGCGAATACCTGAGTTATTTCGGTGAACTGAACGGCATGGGCGGCGCCGCACTGAAGGCGCGGATCGACGAAGTCTCGGAGCTGCTGTCGATGGACGACATCCTCGAGCGCCGCACCAAGGGCTTCTCGCAGGGCCAGCGCATCAAGGTGGCGCTGGCCAGGACGCTCCTGCACCGCCCGCGCAACCTGCTGCTGGACGAACCGAGCCGCGGCCTGGACGTGATGAGCACGCGCGCGCTGCGGCGCGCCCTGACGGCGCTACGCGCCGACGGCTGCTGCGTCATCATGGCCACCCACGTGATGCAGGAGGTGACCGCCCTGTGCGACGACGTGATCGTGATCGCCAAGGGCCACACCGTGGCCCAGGGCACGCCGCTCGAGCTGTGCCGGCGCACCGGCATCGAAAACCTGGAAGACGCCTTCGTCAGCCTGGTGGGCGAAGAAGGGATTGCCGCATGAAGCCAGCATTTGTCACCATCTTCATCAAGGAAATGCGCGAGACCCTGCGCGAAAAGCGCACCATCGGGCTGCTGCTGCTCGTGACGCTGATGTACCCGGTCCTGACCGGCTTCCTGATGCAGCACCTGATCGACCGCTCGACCCGGGCCGAGCGCGAAGGCATCGAGCTGACCGTCATCGGCGCGCAGAAGGCGCCCACGCTGATGGCCCAGCTCAAGCAGAAGAACATCACCGTCACCGAGAGCGCGGCGCTGGACGATGCGGCCATCGAAGCCCTGCTCCACAAGGGCAAAGTGGCCGGCGTGCTGCGCCTGTCGGACAAATTCACCGACAACTACACGGCGATGCGCCCGGCGCGCGTCGAGCTGTGGTACGACTCCGCGGCCGAGAAGAATGCGCAGCGGCGCGAGGTCGAGGAAGTGCTCGACGCCTATGCCGCCAACGTCGCCAGTGCGCGCCTGCTGGCGCACGGCGTGTCGCCGGCGGCGCTGGCGCCGATCGAAGTGCAGCGCTACGACACCGGCACCAACGCCTCGCGCTCGGCCCTGTTCATCGGCAGCATGCTCAGCATGCTGTTCTTCCCTGCCTTCTTCTGCGGCATGTCGGCCGCGGTCGACAGCACCGCCGGCGAGCGCGAACGGCGCTCCATGGAAGTGCTGATGGCGCAACCGGCGCGGGCCTGGGAAATCGTGGCCGGCAAGTGGCTCATGGCCGGGGCGCTCGCCATCTTCGGCCTGACGCTGGAACTGATCCTGATGCACCTCGTGCTGTCCTGGATGCCGCTCGAGGAACTGGGCATGTCCTGGGCCCTGACCTGGTCCGACGTGGCCATGGTCTGCATCGTCGCACTGCCGCTGTCGCTGCTGGCGGCGGCCCTGCAGATCGCGCTGGCGATGAACGCGAAGTCGTTCAAGGAAGCGCAAAGCCTGCTCAGCATCGTGCTGATGCTGCCGCTGCTGCCCGGCGCGGTCGTCTCGATGATGGACCTGAAAACCGCGACCTGGATGTATGCGGTGCCGATGCTGTCGAACCAGACGCTGCTGCGGGAAATATCGAAAGGCGTGGAGATCAGCGCCCTGCCCTACGTGCTCACCTTCTTCAGCGCGGCGCTGCCGGCGCTGGCCATCGTGGCTTTTGCCAGCTGGCGCATGAAGAGCGAGCGCTACGTGCTGGCGGTGTAAACGCAGGCAGCGATGGCGCCCTGACGAAAACAGCCCTGCCCGGCGAACCGGTCAGGGCTGTTTTACAATACCTGCCAACCTGTCACCCGCGGAGAATCACACATGGAAGTCAAAGTCAGCTGGAACGGCCCCTCGGGCATGAGTTTTCGCGCCCAGACCGGGTCCGGCCACATGGTGGCGATGGACGGCGCGCCCGAGGGCGGCGGCCACAACCTGGCGCCGCGGCCGATGGAAATGGTGCTGCTCGGGACCGGCGGCTGCACCGCCTACGACGTGGTTTTGATTTTGAAGCGCGGACGCGAGGACGTGATCGGCTGCGACGTCACGCTGCAGGCCGAGCGCGCGGAGGTCGACCCGAAGGTGTTTACCAAGATTCATTTTCACTTCATCGTCACGGGCCGCAAGCTGAAACCGGCGGCGGTCGAGCGCGCAGTGAAGCTGTCGCACGAGAAGTACTGCTCGGCCTCGATCATGCTGGCGGCAACCGTCGAGATCACGCATTCGGTTGAGATCGTCGAAGCGGCGTGATCGCGGTTTTACAACCCACGACGGCCGCGTTTATAAATAATACGCCGTCGTCGTCATCACCTTCGACATCGCCCGCATCGCCAGCTTGACCGGCACCGGCATCTCCGCCGCGCCCAGCGCCTGGGCGGCGTTACCGTGGGCGACTTCATCGACCCGCATCTGCTCGACGATCGCACGCGACTTGGCGTCCCCGGCGGGCAGCTGCTCGAGGTGGGCGTTCAGGTGGGCTTCGACCTGGCGCTCGGTCTCGACCACGAAGCCCAGGCTGCGCGCGTCGCCCAGTTTGGCGGCCACGGTACCCATCGCATACGCGCCGGCATACCAGAGGGGATTGAGCACGCTCGGCTGCGAGCCGAGTTCGGTCAGGCGCTCTGCGGTCCAGGCCAGGTGGTCTTCCTCTTCGCGGCCGGCCTGCTCGAACTGGACACGCATGCCAGGGCTCTGGGCGTGGCGCGCCTGCGAATCGTAGAGCGCCTGGGCGCAGACTTCACCGACGTGGTTCACGCGCATCAGGCCGGCGCTGTGGCGCTGCTCGCGCTCGTCGAGCTGGCAGTCGACCGCGTGCGCCGCCGGGTTGGCGCGGGTGGCCGAGGCCACGCCGCCGACCACGCGCAAGGCCTTGTCGAAGCCGACGATCAGGTCGTCGAGTGGACTGATGAAACGGTTGGCTCGCATAGGATCCCTGAATAGTCGCGGTAAAACCACATTATATGCGCCGTGCAGGCGGGTTGCCGCGCGCCTGCTGGCCCGGGCCGGGCGTCGCGCCCTGTTCCCGCTTTTCGACACCCTGGCCGGCGCATCGCGCCGTGCGTCGCACCGGACAGCCCGAGTCAGCCATTAGGGCATACAATGCACTCGTCAAAAAAGGCTTGGCGGAAATGAAAGTAATCGCCATGCAAAAGTTCATCTGGAGTCCGCATGGAATTACGCATCCGCAATCTGTCCAAGACTTACGCCAACGGTGTCGTGGCGCTGGACAAGGTCACGCTGAACATCCCGCCCGGGATGTTCGGCCTGCTGGGGCCGAACGGCGCCGGCAAGTCGACCCTGATGCGCATCCTCGCCACGCTGCAGGAATGCGATGCCGGCTCGGTCTTCGCGGGCGACATCGACGTGCTCGACGAAAAGGACGAGGTGCGCCGCATGCTCGGCTACCTGCCGCAGGATTTCGGCGTGTATCCGAAGGTCTCCGCCTACGAACTGCTGGACCACTTCGCCCAGCTGAAGGGCATCGCCGGCAAGGGGCGGCGGCGCGAAGTGGTCGACGGCCTGCTGCAGCAAACCAACCTGTTCGAGGTGCGCCACCAGAAGCTGGGTACCTTCTCGGGCGGCATGCGCCAGCGCTTCGGCGTGGCGCAAGCCCTGATCGGCGACCCGCAACTGATCATCGTCGACGAGCCGACCGCCGGCCTCGACCCGCAGGAGCGGGTGCGCTTCCATAACCTGCTGTCGGACATCGGCGCCGACAAGACCGTGCTGCTGTCGACCCATATCGTGTCCGACGTGGCCGACCTGTGCGCCAACATGGCGATCATCCACAAGGGCCACGTGCTGCTGTGCGGCGAGCCGGCGCGCCTGATCGACGACATCGAAGAACACATCTGGGCGCGCTTCATCGACAAGGCCGACCTGCCGCTGTTCCAGAAGCAGCACACGGTGATCTCGACGCGCCTGCGCGCCGGCCGCACCCTGATTCACGTGTATGCCGAGGGCGACCCGGGCATGGGCTTCGAGGAGACCCGCGCCAGCCTCGAAGACGTGTACTTCGCCACCATCGCCGGACGCCACGACTTCCAGGCCGGGAACGGCTGACCGATGCAGGCGCTTCTTTCCATTGCCCGTTTCGAGCTGAGCGGGCGCTCCAGGCAGGTATCGACCTGGGTCTGCTTCTTCGCCTTCGCCGCCCTGACGGTGCTGTGGACGGCTGCCGCCGGCGGCGTTTTCAAGGATACCGTCGTCGCTTTCGGTTCGCGCGTGCTGATCGACGGGCCGCGCCAGGTGGCCCTGTCCGTGGCCTTCCTCGGCTGCGCGGCGGTGGTGGTAGTGGCCGCGATCATGGGCCGCGCCGTGCAGCAGGACTTCGAGCACGGCATGCACCACTTCTTCTTCAGCGCCCCGATTCCGAAGTACAGCTATGTGTTCGGACGCTTCCTGGGCGCCTGGATCACGCTGGCCTTCGTCTTCGCCGCCATTCCGCTGGGCGCCTGGCTGGGCAGCCTGCTGCCGGGGATCGATCCCGACCGCGTGGGCGCGGCCAGCCTGCACGTCTATCTGCTGCCCTGGCTGTTCACGCTGCTGCCGAATTTGTTCATTTTCGGCGCCATCTTCTTCGTGCTGGCGGCGCTGACGCGGCGCATGCTGCCGGTCTACGTGGCCAGCATCGTCCTGATGGTGGGCTATACGGTCGCGCCTTCGCTGGCGCGCGACTTCGACTACAAAACCCTGGCCGCGCTGATCGACCCCTTCGGCACCACGGCGCTGGTGCGCCTGACCGAATACTGGCCGACCGCCGAACGCAACGCGCGCCCGGTGCTGCTCGAAGGCGTCTACCTCGCCAACCGCCTGATCTGGTGCGGCTTCGGCCTCGTGGTCCTGCTGCTGGGCTACTGGCGCTTCCACCTGGTCGGCCTGCTGGAGACGCGCGGCAGCGACCCGCGCGGCCAGGGCGAGCCGGCGCCGACACTCTCGCAAACGGCGGTCAACACGCGCGAGCAACCCGACTTCGCGCGCCGCAGCCTGGGCGCGCTCCTGGTGCGCGAAGCGGCGCTGCACCTGCGCCAGTCGGTGGCAACGCTACCCTTCGCGCTGATCGCGCTGGTGGGCATGGCCCTGCTGGCCGTGAGCAGCTTCGACCTCGGCCAGCTGCACGGCGCCTTCACCTGGCCGCAAACCTGGCAGATGCTGGAGCTGATGCGCGAGGTGTTCGCGGTGTATATCCCGGTCGTCACCATCTTCTACGCGGCCCAGCTGGTCTGGCGCGAGCGCGATGCGGCGACCTACCAGCTGTTCGACGCGCTGCCGGTGCCGGGCTGGCTGGCGCCGCTCTCGAAAACGCTGGCGCTGGTGGCGCTGCAGGCCCTGCTGCTGTTCCTGGCCATGCTGACGGCGATGCTGTGCCAGCTCGTGCGCGGCTATTTCGCGCTCGAGCCGGGACTCTACCTGCAAACCCTGTTTACGATCCTGCTGCCGGAATACGCCCTGCTGGCGCTGCTGGCGATCGCGGTGCAGGCGCTGTGCAGCCGCAAATACCTCGGTTACGCGGTGTTCGTGGCGATCGGCGTGGCTTCGTTCGCGCTGCGCGGGCGCGGCTTCGATCATCCGCTGCTGCACTACGCCGCCTTCCCCGAGCTCGACTATTCAAACATGAACGGCTATGGCCACCACCTGCTGCGCGAGCGCATGCTGGCGCTGTACTGGGGCGGTGCGGCCCTGATGCTGCTGGTGCTGACGGTGGTCCTGTGGCCGCGCGGCGTGAACGCCGAACTCAAAAGCCGGCTGCGCATGGCGCGCCGCAACCTGACCCTGCCGGCCCTGGGCGCTTTCGGCGCGGGCCTGCTGGTCTTTGGCGCGACCGGCGCCCTGCTGTGGTACGAACTGGACGTCGCCGGCAACTACCGCAGCGCGCACGCCGAGGAGCTGCGCCGCGCCGATTACGAAACGCGCTACCGCCGCTTCGCGCAGCTGCCGCAGCCGCGCGTGACCAACGTCGACCTGCAGGTCGATCTGCATCCGCGCAGCCGCGTGCTGGCCGTGCAGGGCCACTATCAGCTGCAAAACCAGACCGGCGCAGCGCTGTCGGACCTGATCCTGCACCAGCAGCCGGGCGTCGACCTGGTCACCCGCCTGTCGCAGCCGGCCCGGCTCGTGAGCGCCGACCGCAAGCGCGGCTTCTTCCACTACCGCCTGGCCACGCCCCTGGCGCCGCAGGCGCGCATCGCCCTGGCTTTCGACCTGAGCGCCGCGCCGGGCGGCCTGCTCGGCATCGGCAGCGATACGCCGGTGGCCGGCAACGGCAGCTTCTTCACGCACGAAGCGCTGCCGCGCATCGGCTACCAGAATGCGGTCGAACTGACCGATACGCGCGACCGCCGCCGCCACGGGCTGGCGCGGCGCGCGCCGCAGCCGGCCGCGCCGATCGAACGCATCGCCTTCAGCGCCATCGTCAGCACCACGCCCGACCAGGTGGCCGTGGCCCCGGGCACCTTGGAGCGCGAGTGGATCGCCCAGGAGCGGCGCTACTTCCATTACCGCTCCGAGGGCGCGGTCCCGAACGAGTACGCGATCGCATCGGCGCGCTATGCGGTGCGCAACGAGCGCTGGCAGGACGTCGCCATCGACGCCTATTTCGACCCGGCGCATGCCGACAATGCCCAGCGCCTGGTGCGCGGCGCCGGCGCCGTCCTCGACTACGGCACGCGCCAGTTCGGCCCCTACGGCCAGCACGACCTGCGCCTGGTCGAGACGCCGCGCGGCACGGGGCCGTCACGCGGCTTCCCCGGCATGCTGGCCCTGCCTGAAAACGGCGCCTTCATCGCGCGCTTGGACCCAGGCGCGGGCGGCAGCGCCCGCGGCAGCATCGATTACCCGTTCTACATGGGCGCCTGGACCACCGCGCACCAGTGGTGGAAGCGCCAGCCCGGCGGCGCCCTGCTGGCCGATACCCTGGCCGAATACACCGCGCTGATGGCGGTGCGCGCCAGCAGCGGCGCGCCCGCGATGCGGCGCTACCTGCGCGAAGACCAGCGTGCCTACCTGCTTGGCCGCGCGCTGGCCACCCGGCGCGAACAGCCCCTGACCGGAACCGTGGACGAGCCCTGGCTGCGCCAGCGCAAGGGAGGACTGGCGCTCTACCTGCTGCAGGACCTGCTGGGAGAAGAGCGCGTGAACACGGTGCTGCGCGGCCTCGTCATGCAGGCCGGCGCCCGGGCGCCCGACATGGCGGCGCTGGCCGCCGCCCTGCGCGCGGCGGCGCCGCCCGACAAAGCCTATCTGGTGCGCGACCTGTTCGAGGACATCGTGCTGTACGAGAACCGGGCCGATAGCGCCAGCGCGCGCCTGCGCCCGGACGGCAAGTACGAAGTCACGCTGCAGGCCAGCGCCGCCAAGGTGCGCGCCGGCGCCCCAAACGAGCAAAACCTGGCGCTGGCCGACTACATCGAGTTCGGCGTCGACGACCGCGCCGGCAACCCCTTGGCACGCGAACGGCGGCGCGTAAGCAGCGGCGTGCAGACCATTACCTTCGTCGTGGCGGGCCGTCCGGGACGCGCCGGCATCGATCCCGACTATAAACTCATCGACAAGAAGCCGACGGATAACATGGTAGTAGTCGACAACCGTTAAAACTCACGATATCATCGAGTTACTATTTCAGTGGGGTTTATCGATGTCGACCATGCTTGCCGAAGTTTGCGAAAAAATTCAGCTCCTCAATGCCGAGGAAAAGCATGAGGTGCTGCGCGTCCTGCTCCAGGATATCGACGGTCTTGCCGACCAGGATGCCGACGAGGCCTGGCGCGACGAAGTCGTGCGCCGCGTGAAGGCGATCCGTAACGGCGAAGCCGCTATCCGCGCCCTGCAAGACTGGCAGGAGTGAGCTGCGGCGGCGTACGCGCCGCTTGCACGCTGCCAGCGCTACCCTGATCGGGTAACGGTATAAACCGAATACCAGGTAACCGAGCATAAAAAAACCGCGACCCGAGGGCCGCGGTTTTTTTCGTTGGGGACCGCAGTCTCCCGCGGTATCCCCTATATTACTTCTTCGCGGCTGCGCGCTTGGCCGGCGCTTTCTTCGCCGCCGGCTTGGCTGCGGCTTTCTTCGCGGCCGGCTTCTTCGCTACCTTGGCCGCCACGGCGACGTCGCCGCCCTCGCCTTCAGGCGCGGCCTCAAGGGCTGCGGCCTTGCCCTTGGCGGGCGCCTTGGCCTTGCGCTCCTCGAACTCGAAGCTGATCTTGCCGTCCTTGGCGCGCGCCAGGTAGGCCTTGAACGAGCGGCGCGTGCGCTGCGACACGAAGCCCGGCAGCAGGTCGGTCTTGCCGTCGTTGAGCAGCTTGGCCATCTGCTCGGGCAGGATTTCCTGCTGCAGGATGATGCGCCCGCTACGGAAGTCGCAGGTCTTCGGCTTGGCCACGCTCTTTTCGCAAACATAGGCCAGCGGCATCTCGTAGACGCCGCCGAAGCATTTCGGGCAGGGGCCGAGCGCGGTCTGGCCGGTGAAGTCGACGCCCTCGCCGTCTTCTCCGCCTTCCTGATCCTGGCCGAAGTCGAATTCGAGCTTGAAGTTGCTGATGTCTTCATCGCGCACGATGCGCAGGATGGCCGCGAACGGACGCCCCATTTTCGAGCGGAAGCCCTGCAGCGGTCCGATGGTGCGCTTTTCCAGCAGTTCTTCGACCTCATGGATCTCGAACTGGCGGCTGCCCGGCGTCTTGCTCATCGAAAATTCGCACTTGGTGCAGGCGAAGCGGCGGTAGTTTTCCTTGACCACGCCGGCGCAGTTCGGGCACGGCGTCGTCAAGGTGGCGTAGTCGCCCGGAATCGTATCGTTGCTGTACTCCTTGGCGCGCTTGACGATGATTTGCGTCATCTGCGCAATTTCGAGCATGAACTCTTCGCGCGAGATTTTGCCCTTCTCCATCTGCGACAGCTTGTATTCCCATTCGCCGGTCAGTTCCGGCGCGGTCAGCTCGTTCACGCCCAGGCCGCGCAAGAGCGTCATCAGCTGCGACGCCTTTGCCGTTGGAATCAGCTCGCGTCCTTCGCGAATCAGGTATTTCTCGGTCAGCAGGCCCTCGATGATGGCCGCGCGCGTGGCTGGCGTGCCGAGGCCTTTACCGGCCATCGCATCGCGCAGCTCGTCCGAGTCGAGCAGCTTGCCGGCGCCTTCCATGGCCGACAGCAAGGTTGCCTCGCTGTAGCGCGCAGGCGGCTTGGTGACCAGGCCGTTGGCGGTGATTTTATCCGTCAGCACCTTCTCGCCCTTTGCGACCGGGACCAGCGTGGCGCCATCCTTGTCGTCGCCCGTGGTGTCCTTGCCGTAGACGGCGAGCCAGCCCGGGTTGGTCATGACCTTGCCTTCGGTCTTGAACTGGTGGCCCGTCACTTCGGTGAAGCGGGTCGTGACCAGGAACTCGGCCGGCGGGAAGAACACGGCCAGGAAGCGGCGCGTGACCAGGTCGTAGAGCTTTTGTTCCGGCTCGGACAGGTTTTTTGGGGCGACACCGGTCGGGATGATCGCAAAGTGATCCGAGATCTTGGTGTTGTCGAAGATGCGCTTGTTCGGCTTGACCCAGCCGTTCTTGCTGACCTGCTTGGCGAATTGGTTGTAGTTATTGGTGTCGGCCAGCGCGGTCATCGTTTCCTTGACGGTCTGGATGTAGTCTTCCGGCAGGTGGCGCGAATCGGTACGCGGGTAGGTCAGCACCTTGTGCTTCTCGTACAGGGCCTGGGCCAGGCCCAGCGTGTTCTTGGCCGAGAAGCCGAAGCGGCCGTTGGCCTCGCGCTGCAGGCTGGTCAGGTCGAACAGGGCCGGCGCCATCGAGGTGGTCGGTTTCGATTCTTCGGTGACCACGCCCTGCTTGCCGCGGCAGGCGGCGGCGATCGAGTCGGCGGCGAGCTTGCTCCACAGGCGCTCGGCGCGCTTCTCGGGATCGTTCTCGTCCTTCTTGAATTTCTGGTCGAGCCAGCGCCCTTCGTAGACGCCGGCGGCGCAGACGAATTCGGCGCGCACTTCCCAGTAGTCGCGCGAGACGAACTTCTTGATCTTCTCTTCGCGCTCGACCACGATCGACAGGGTCGGCGTCTGCACCCGGCCTACCGTGGTTAAGTAGAACCCGCCCTCTTTCGAGTTGAACGCGGTCATGGCGCGGGTGCCGTTGATACCGATCAGCCAGTCCGCTTCCGAACGGCAGCGCGCGGCGTCGGCCAGCGGCAGCATCTCTTCGTCGGTGCGCAGCTGCTTGAAGCCTTCCTTGATCGCGTTGGCCGTCATCGACTGCAGCCACAGGCGTTTCACGGGCTGCTTGGCTTTCGCATTCTGCGCGATCAGGCGGAAGATCAGTTCTCCTTCGCGCCCCGCGTCACATGCGTTGATGAGGGCGGTGACGTCCTTACGCTTGATGAGCTTGTTCAGCACCTTCAGGCGCGACTCGGTCTTCGCGATCGGGTTCAGCGCGAAATAAGGCGGAATCATCGGCAGGTGGGTAAAGCTCCACTTGCCGCGCTTGACGTCGTATTCCTCGGGCACCGCGATTTCCAGCAGGTGGCCGACGGCGGACGAAAGGACGTATTCGTCGGATTCGAAATACTCATCGTGCTTGGTGAAGCCGCCCAGCGTCTTGGCGATGTCGTTCGCGACTGACGGCTTCTCGGCGATGATGAGGGTTTTGGTCATAGGGTTTCTCGTCGTGCTTATATATTAGGTGTTTGGCCTGCGCATCATACATGCTTTGGCGGCGGGGCCGTGGCCATGGCCAAGTGTCTTAGTGGTAACAGTCCTGAATGAGCGGCCAATGATAAGCGCGTTATTGTGCTGTTCGCAAGTAGCCTCTGCACCTGCGTTGTGCGGCGCGACATCGACAGCCTCACGATTGCACGGTCGTGGCGCATGCGCAACGATGCGTTTCTCACGTCCAGCAGCGTGTCCGTCGCGCGCATCGCACATGAATCGCTTGCAATTAGATAGCGCACGACATAAAGTGCGCCCATGACAAGCAAATCCGCCAAGACCGACGCCCTGCTGCGCCTCGACAGCCAGCTGTGCTTCGCCCTCTACTCGGCCAACCTGGCCATGACCAAGGTGTACCGGCGCCTGCTGGCCGACCTGGGCCTGACCTATCCGCAATACCTGGTGATGCTGGTGCTGTGGGAAGCCGATGGCGTGACGGTTTCGGCACTGGGCGAGCGTTTGTTCCTCGACTCGGCCACGCTCACGCCCCTGCTCAAGCGCTTGCAGGCAGCCGGCCTGGTGCTGCGCGAACGCGGCGTGGACGACGAACGCCAGGTGCTGGTCAGCCTGAGCGAGGCCGGCCGTGCACTGCGCAGCAAGGCGCGCGCCGTGCCGGAGAATGCGTTCTGCGCCACGGGCTGCAAGCCGGACCAATTGCAGGCGATCCGGCGCGACCTGGAACAGTTACGGGCGCGCCTGGCGGAACATACGTAACGTAGGCAGTGCATCTATTAATTAACTGAACTTATGAAATACGCGCATTTATATAGTGCGCGATTTAATCGACAGCGATCTATCGTGGTAAGGCGCTGTCCTCTTGTTCCCACGACCTTGGAGAAAAACATGTCCCTCGAAAAAACCTTGTATGTCGCTCACGCAACTGCCACCGGTGGCCGGGACGGCCGCGCCGTCTCGTCCGACCAGCAACTCGATGTCGCACTGGCCACGCCGCGTGAACTCGGCGGCGCGGGCGGCGCAGGCACCAATCCGGAACAGCTGTTTGCGGCCGGCTATGCCGCCTGTTTCATCGGCGCATTAAAAGTCGTGGCAGCAAAAGAAAAGGTGGCGCTCCCGGCGGATACCTCGATCGCGGCCGATGTCGGCATCGGTCCGATTCCAAACGGCTTCGGCATCGAAGTGACACTCAATGTCTCAGTTCCAGGCCTGGCGCGCGAGCTGGCCGAATCGCTGGTGCAAAAAGCGCACGTGGTCTGCCCGTATTCGAACGCCACGCGCGGCAACATCGACGTGACGCTCAATATTGTTTAAAAGATTTTGACTGCGGGCATTACTACAACCGCGGTGCACGAAAAAAAACCTGCCGCAATCGGGCAGGTTTTTTTATTGTCCTTGCCGGCGGGCGGCAGGTGCGATTCTTTAATGCAGCTGACGGGGAATCTGCTCGTCGTCGGAACCGAACAGGTCGTCGAAGATCAGTGCGTCCGGCTCCTTGTTCTGGCTCCACATCATCATCAGGACAATGATCTTCAGCTTGCTCAGGGTGACAGGCGATTCGTCCACTGCCAGTGCGCGCTCGATGACGATCTCGCGCTGCAAAGGCGTGAGCAGCTTGGCGCTCTCGAGGAACTGGATGAAGCCGATCGCGGCGCTGCCGAGTTCGTTATATTCCTCGTCCACGTAATAACGCGTGCCGGTAGAGGCGACCACGTCTGCCAGCTCTTCGCCGGCCATTTCGGTAAGACCCGTAAGCCAATCGATGGCCTCGCAGATCTCGAAGTCGTCGAAACCGACGGCGGAGAGTTTGCGTGCCAATGCAGCCGGCTCGGGGCAGGCTTCGGGACGATAGTACGTCTCGTAGAGGTAGACCAGGATGTCGAACATAGTGACGCTACTGTAGCAGCTAAGCTCGTACAGGTACAAGCTTGCTGCGTGCGTGCGCAAGCGGGGAACAGAAATCGTCGTTTTTCGGCCTTATCGGTTCATATAGGCTTGTGAGTAATTATCGATATGATGCGCTTTTTTAACATCCCATTCATCTGGCATATAAGCGCCTGAGAAAGCCCTCAGGCAAGGCGCATCGTCGAAGACAGTACGCCAGTACGGCGAGACGAATGCAACGCAGCATGAGGGCTTTGTCAGGTGCTTTAAGTGTGAACGCGCTGCACTTTTCCGCCTGGTAAACGCTCGATCATGCCCGCCATTTCAAGTGCCAATAAGCCCATGCTTAATTGACCGATATTGCTGCCGCTGCGTTCCAGTAATTCGTCGACATCGAGCGGTTCGTGTCCGAGTTGCATGAGCAAATCGGTGCAGTCTGTTTCAGTTGGCAATGCATCAGGTGATGCAGCCGATGACGGCGGCAGGAATATCAATGGCGACACGTGCATCGCTTCGAATATTTCGCCCACTGTTTCCACCAGCCGCGCACCATCGCGGATCAATTGGTGGCAGCCCTTGGCCAGCGGCGCATGGATCGAGCCGGGCAAGGCGAACACCTCCCTGCCCTGTTCGCCCGCCACGCGTGCGGTGATGAGGGAACCCGATTGCGCCGCCGCCTCGACCACCAGTACGCCTGAAGACAGTCCGCTGATGATCCGGTTGCGGCGCGGGAAATTGCCGCTGGTGGGAGGCGTGCCGAGCGCGTATTCGCTGACGATGCAGCCCTCATTGGCGATGCGTTCGGCGAGCAGGCGGTTGCGCGCCGGATAAGACAGATCGGCGCCGGTGCCGACCACGGCGATCGTCGAGCCCGCACCACGCAATGCGCCCTCATGCGCCGCAGCATCGATGCCAAGCGCGAGGCCCGACACCACGCACACGCCGGCATGCGACAGCGCTGTCGCAAAGGCCTGCGCATTGGCTTTTCCCTGCACCGTGGCATTGCGGCTGCCGACGATGGCCAGCGCCGGGCGCGCGAGCAGATCGATGCGCCCTCTTATATAGAGGAGCAGGGGTGGATCGGGAATATTCGCAAGCGCCTGCGGATAGGCGGGGTCGCCCAGCACCAGCACATGGTGCGAAGGGTCGTCGAGCCAGGCAAGCGTGGCGTCGATCAGTGCGCGTGTGGTGCTTGACGGCGGCGCAGACAAGCTGCATGCCAGTGCGGGGCCGGCGTGGGCGGCCAGCGCCGCATGGCCGGCTTGAAAGATGGCGCGCGGCGAGCCGAAGGCGCCGAGCAGCAGGTGCGCGGTGCGCAGCCCCACCCCGCGTGCGGCCTCGAGGCGCAGCCAGTCGGTGAGATGGTTGACGCGGCTGGCGGGGATGGGGTCCGTGTCCTGCACGGTGGATTTACTCCGGTGATTTCGCCACGTCGCCGACTTCCACCGGCGCCGTCACTTGCATGATCAGGCCGTACGAAACGCGCCCGAACACTCGGAAGATGAACAGGCTGCCATACTGCTCATCGGGTAGCTTGATGGTCGGTTGCTTCATGCCGAAGAAGCCTTTCCTCGCTCCCGGATCGGCCACCGTCTTCCCGAAATGATAGAGCTGCAGTACCGAGCCGACATCGAGTCCGTCAATCGAACCGCGGTTGACAGTGACGACCTGGCTCTGTCCGGCGTGGGTCACGCCGGCGTAAATCGACATCACGCGCGCGTCAATGACGGAAGCCGGCGCATGCGGCATGTAATTGCGCACGGCCGGCGGCGGCGCCGGGATCAGGCGGTCGCCGACACCCATTTCGGTCACAGAACTCGAGACCAGCATGGTGTGCACGTCGACGCCGGGTACCGCCGCCTTGACCAGCTTGGCGGTGCCGACATAGGTGGCCTCGTGCGCCAGCACGGCGCCGGTCGTTGGGTCGCGCAAGGGACCGCCCGGACGGAAGACCTGGAATTCGGTTGCGCCCTGCAAGTTGCCACGCACATACACCTTGTCGCCGGTGCCCAGATACAGGCGGCTTTCTCCGGAGGCGGCGATGCGCGGCGCGCCTTCGAGGGCATCCTTTTCGACCACCAGCGGCTGGGTAAGGAAAGGTTCGATCACGTTCGCGGGAATCGTGTCGATCGCGCCGCGCTCCAAACCTTCGCTCCTGACCTGGGGCGACAGGCGCAGCACGGGCAGCCCGCCGTCGCCATCGCCGCTGCCGGGTTTGGTCAGCGAGAGACGGCCGCGCACGCGGTCGAAATACACGATCTGGCCCGGATAGATCCAGTGCGGATTGCGGATTTCTTCGCGGTTCATGCCCCAGACCTGGGGCCAGCACCAGGGGTGCTCGAGGAAGGCGCCGGAAATATCCCACAGCGTATCGCCCTTGACGACGCGATGCTGGTCAGGGGCATTTGGCTTGAAGCTGCATTCAGCGGCCTGGACGGGGCCGGCCACAACACACGCGAAGAGCGCCGCGGCTGCAGCGCGGGTCGCGACTGTGCTAAAATTTTTCATTGAAGACGTCCGTAAAATGCGGCATTGACAACGGAATTGCTGGCTGTGCCCGTCATCCTGGCCAGCCGCGGCGCAAGAGAACAGCACGATGGTCACTCCCTTCCCGCACTGCGGATCGAAAAGGGTTGCCCTACTGAATCAAATTCTGCACATAAATCCACGAACTAGCAAGACAAACCGCGTCTTGCCAGTTGGGCGATGTGTTGCATTCCTGCTCCTCTGCCGTGCTCAATTGGCCGATCTACGGCACGTTCCCAGACAAACCTTATATAACTATTACTGAACACGCTGATATGGCCCTCCTGAACATCCTGCGCTATCCCGATCCTCGCCTGCACAAGGTCGCCGTGCCGGTCACCGAATTTGGCGAGCGCCTGGCCACGCTGGTGGCCAATATGGCCGAGACCATGTACGACGCGCCCGGCGTCGGCCTGGCCGCGACCCAGGTCGACGTGCACGAGCGCGTGGTCGTGATCGACACCACCGAAACGCATGACGAGCTGCTGGTGTTCGTCAATCCCGAAATCACCTGGGCCAGCGACGAAAAGCAGGTCTACGACGAAGGCTGCCTGTCGGTGCCGAACGTCTACGACGGCGTCGAGCGCCCGGCGCGCGTGAAAGTGCGCGCCCAGGATGTCAAAGGCGCATTCTTCGAGCTTGAGTGCGAAGGCCTGCTGGCCGTCTGCATCCAGCACGAGATGGACCACCTGATGGGCAAGGTCTTTGTCGAATACCTGTCGCCCCTGAAGCGCAACCGCATCAAGGCCAAGCTGCAGAAGGAAGAGCGCGGCCTGGAACGCGAAGCGGCCCTGAAGGCCGCCGGCCGCCGCTACTAAGGCGCCGATGAAAGTCGTTTTCGCCGGCACGCCGGAGTTTGCCGCCTGCGCCCTGCGCGCCCTGATCGATGCCGGCATCAAAGTCCCGCTGGTACTGACCCAGCCCGACCGCCCGGCCGGGCGCGGCATGCAGCTGCAGGCCTCCGCAGTCAAACAGGTCGCGCTGGAACACGGCATCGAGGTGCTGCAGCCGCTGTCGCTGCGCACCGACAGCAAGGATCCGCAGCGCGCGCTCGAGGCCAGTGCCGCGCATGAACGCCTGCTTGCGCTCGACTACGACGTGATGGTGGTGGCGGCCTATGGCCTGATCCTGCCGCGCAGCACGCTCGACATCGCGCCCTGCATCAACATCCATGGTTCCCTGCTGCCGCGCTGGCGCGGCGCCGCCCCGATCCACCGCGCGATCGAAAGCGGCGACGTGGAGACGGGCGTGACGATCATGGGCATGGAAGAAGGACTCGATACGGGCCCGATGATGCTGATCGAACGCGTGGCGATTGCCGACCTCGACACCACCGGCAGCCTGCACGACAAGCTGGCCGCGCTGGGAGCGGGCATGATCGTCGAGGCCCTGCGCCGCCTGGAACAGGACGCGTTGCCGTCCGAGCCGCAGCCGGAACAAGGCGTGACCTACGCGGCCAAGATCAGCAAGGAGGAGGCGAAGCTCGATTTCACGCTGCCGGCAGTCGATCTGTGGCGCAAGGTGCGTGCTTTCAATCCCTTCCCCGGTGCCCAAGGCAGCGTGAACGGGACCGTGATCAAGATCTGGGAAGCGCAACTGGCCGAAGGCAGCGGGCAGCCGGGGCAGGTGTTATCGGCCGATGCGCAGGGCATCGTGGTTGCCTGCGGCATGGGTGCGCTCCGTCTGCAGCAGTTGCAAAAACCGGGCGGCAAGCGCCTGGCGGCGGCGGAGTTCCTGAAAGGATTCCCGCTGGAAGGTCTCAGCTTCGCTTGATCAGTAATGAAAAACGCGCCCATCGGGCGCGTTGTCACAACTGGCGCAGGGTTCAGTCCCCGTCCAGCTCCGCCGTGCGCTGGGCATCCATATGCTCACGCAAGACCTGGTTGATGCGGGTCTGGTATCCCGGGCCGGCGCCCTTGAACCATTCCAGCATGTCGACGTCCAGGCGGATCGTCACGATCTGCTTGGCGCCCGCCGGCACTGCTTTTGGCTCTGCAACCATGGTATGGCTCTGCATCGAAGACTGGTCCCAATCTGGTTCGTACTCTTTGTTCATGCTATCCATCCCGTTCAAATCTGCCACGTTCTCATGGCCTGTGCTTTTATTGTCGTCGCTGTATGTATCCGTAAAATTGCTAAACGGGCAGGTTTTGTAACGCCGTGTAACAAGGGGATGCATAAACACATAACGATACAATCTTCCCAGGCTTGACCCAGGCGGGCGGGATAGCACGGCATTGACGTATAATTTCAGACCGCCCTTCCCGTGCCAGCGCCTTGCGCACACCTCTTGCCCGCATCCAGAAAGTGACCGATGACTGCCCCCACCTCCTCCCCATCCCCGATCGAAATCCAGCTGCGCGAGATCCTGGCGCGCCGCATCATGATCCTGGATGGCGCCATGGGCACCATCATCCAGCAATACAAACTCGATGAAGCCGCCTACCGCGGCGGCCCCGCGGGGCGCTTCGCTCACTTCGCCGCGCCCGCGGACAGCGGCGCGCGCGAGCTCTTCGTCAAGGGTAACAACGAGTTGCTGTCGCTGACCCAGCCGCAGATCATCCAGGAAATCCACGAGCGCTACCTGGCGGCCGGCGCCGACCTGATCGAAACGAATACCTTCGGCGCCACCAGCGTGGCCCAGGACGATTACCACATGGGCCACCTGGCCCATGAGATGAACCTCGCGTCCGCCAGGCTGGCGCGCGCCGCCTGCGACAAATACACCAGCGCCGACAAGCCGCGTTTCGTGGCCGGCGCCCTCGGCCCGACCCCGAAGACGGCCTCGATCTCGCCCGACGTCAACGATCCGGCGGCGCGCAACGTCACCTTCGACCAGCTGGTCACGAGCTACCACGAGCAGGTAGCGGGCCTGGTCGAAGGCGGCGTTGACGTACTGCTGGTCGAGACCATTTTCGATACCCTCAACTGCAAGGCGGCGCTGTTCGCGATCGACCTGTACTTCACCGAGCACCCGGGAGTGGTGCGCAAGCCGATCATGATCTCGGGCACCGTCACCGACGC
Organism: Massilia sp. FBCC-B171; assembly: GCF_059134155.1. Classification (NCBI taxonomy): domain Bacteria; kingdom Pseudomonadati; phylum Pseudomonadota; class Betaproteobacteria; order Burkholderiales; family Oxalobacteraceae; genus Massilia; species Massilia sp. FBCC-B171. The sequence continues at coordinate 4,603,032 of NZ_CP101443.1, forward strand.
CTCGGGCCGCATCCTGTCGGGCCAGACCGTGCCCGCCTTCTGGAATTCGGTGCGTCACGCAAAGCCGCTGACGATCGGCCTGAACTGCGCACTGGGCGCGGCGCTGATGCGCCCCTACGCCGAAGAGCTGTCGCAAATCGCCGATACCTTCGTTTGCATCTACCCGAACGCCGGCCTGCCCAACCCGATGAGCGACACCGGCTTCGACGAGCTCCCTAGCGACACCTCCGCGCTTCTGCGCGAATTCGCCGACGCCGGTTTCGTGAACATCGCCGGCGGCTGCTGCGGCACCACGCCCGAGCACATCGCGGCCATTTCCGAACTGCTGTCGACGGCCAAGCCGCGCGCCCTGCCGGAAATCCCGACCGCGCTGCGCCTGTCGGGCCTCGAGCCCTTCACCGTCGACGAATCGTCGCTGTTCGTGAACGTCGGCGAGCGCACCAACGTCACCGGTTCCAAGGCCTTCGCCCGCATGATCCTGAACGAGCAGTTCGACGAGGCCTTGTCTGTCGCACGCCAGCAGGTCGAGAACGGCGCCCAGGTCATCGACATCAACATGGACGAGGCGATGCTCGACTCGCAGGCGGCCATGACGCGCTTCCTGAACCTGATCGCCTCCGAACCGGACATTTCGCGCGTACCGATCATGATCGACTCCTCCAAATGGAGCGTGATCGAAGCGGGCCTGAAATGCGTGCAAGGCAAGGCCATCGTCAACTCGATTTCGATGAAGGAAGGCGAGGAAGAATTCCTGCGCCAGGCGGGCCTGTGCCGCCGCTACGGCGCCGCCGTGATCGTGATGGCCTTCGACGAGCAGGGCCAGGCCGACACGTTTGAACGCAAGATCGAGATCTGCGCGCGCGCCTACAAGGTGCTGACGGAACAAGTCGGCTTCCCGCCGGAAGACATCATTTTTGACCCGAACATCTTTGCCATCGCCACCGGCATCGAAGAACACAACAACTACGCGGTCGATTTCATCAACGCGACGCGCTGGATCGTGCAGAACCTGCCGTACGCGAAAGTTTCGGGCGGCGTCTCGAACGTGTCGTTCAGCTTCCGCGGCAACGACCCGGCGCGCGAGGCCATCCACACGGTGTTCCTGTACCACGCGATCCAGGCCGGCATGACGATGGGGATCGTGAACGCGGGCATGGTCGGCGTCTACGACGACCTGCCGGCGGAACTGCGCGAACGCGTCGAAGACGTGGTGCTGAACCGCCGCGACGATGCCACCGAACGCATGATCGAGATTGCCGGCAGCCTGAAAGCCGGCGGCGGCAAGCAGGAACAGAACCTCGAATGGCGTAACGGTCCCGTCGAAAAACGCCTGGCGCACGCGCTGGTGCACGGCATCACCCAGTGGATCGTCGACGACACCGAGGAAGCGCGGCAGGCCGTATTAAAAGCCGAAGGCCGCCCTATCCACGTGATCGAAGGCCCGCTGATGGACGGCATGAACATCGTCGGCGACCTCTTCGGCCAGGGCAAGATGTTCCTGCCGCAGGTGGTCAAATCGGCGCGCGTCATGAAGCAGGCCGTGGCCCACCTGATTCCCTTCATCGAAGAAGAAAAGGCGCGCGAAGAAGCGCGCACCGGCATCGTCGCCAAACCGAAGGGCAAGATCGTCATCGCCACAGTCAAGGGCGACGTGCACGACATCGGCAAGAACATCGTTTCCGTGGTCCTGCAGTGTAATAACTTCGAGATCGTGAACATGGGCGTGATGGTGCCCTGCTCCGACATCCTGGCCAAGGCCAAGGCCGAGAACGCGGACATCGTCGGCCTGTCGGGCCTGATCACGCCTTCGCTGGAAGAGATGGCCCACGTCGCGCGCGAGATGCAGCGCGACCCGTGGTTCCGCGAGCGCGGCATTCCGCTGCTGATCGGCGGCGCTACCACCAGCCGCGCCCACACGGCCGTGAAAATCGCGCCGCATTACGACGGCCCGGTGATCTATGTGCCGGACGCCTCGCGTTCGGTCGCGGTCGGGCAGTCGCTGCTGACTGAGGAATCGCGCCACCAGTACATGGCCGAGATCAAGCTCGACTACGAACGCATCCGCGAGCAGCACGCCAATAAAAAGGCGCTGCCGATGCTGACGCTCGAGCAGGCGCGCGGCAACAAGGCCAAGCTGGCCTTCGCGCCGAAGAAACCGAAGTTCATCGGGCGCCGCGTCTTCAAGAATGTCGAACTCGCTACGCTCGCGCGCTACATCGACTGGGGTCCGTTCTTCCAGACCTGGGACCTGGCCGGCCCCTATCCTGCCATCCTGAGCGATGACGTGGTCGGCGAAGCGGCCTCGAAAGTGTTCGAGGAAGGCCAGGCCCTGCTCAAGAAGATCATCGACGGACGCTGGCTGACGGCCAATGGCGCGATCGCCCTGCTGCCGGCCAACAGCGTGCGCGATGACGACATCGAGATCTATACCGACGAATCGCGCGAGAAGGTCGCCTTCACCTGGCACGGCCTGCGCCAGCAGGGTGTGAAGCCCGTGGTCGACGGCGTGCAGCGTCCGAACCAGTGCCTGTCCGACTTCATCGCGCCAAAAGAATCGGGCGTGGCGGACTACATCGGCATGTTCGCCGTCACGGCGGGCCTCGGCATCGAGAAGTACGAGCAGCGCTTCGAAGAGGCGCACGACGACTACTCGTCGATCATGCTCAAGGCCCTGGCGGACCGCCTGGCCGAAGCCTTCGCCGAATACCTGCACGAACGCGTGCGCACCGACCTGTGGGGCTATGCCGCCGGCGAAGAGCTGAGCAACCCGGATTTGATCGCCGAAAAATACGTCGGCATCCGCCCGGCGCCAGGCTACCCGGCCTGCCCGGAGCACACGGTCAAGAAGGAGCTGTTCGAGACGCTGCAGGCCGAGGAAATCGGCATGCAGCTGACCGAGTCCTACGCCATGTACCCGGGTGCGGCGGTGTCGGGCTTCTACCTGGCCCATCCGGAATCGAAGTATTTCGTGGTCGGCAAGATCGGCGACGACCAGGTCGTCGACATGGCCCAGCGCCGCGGGATGGACAAGAGTGAAGTCGAGCGGCACCTGGCGCCGAATTTGTCGTAAGGGTTAGCGCGCCGCTGTACGCATTGTCGTAACGTTCGCAGCAGGCCGTAGGGTGGGCGGGTTGTTCAGCACAGGGACATAGGTAACACTTGTCTAGAGACATAGGTAACACTTTTATGATCATTGCACAGCCTACAAATGGAGTGTGCGATGCCCTGGAAAGAGAGTAACCAAATGTCTTCTCGACTCGAGTTTGCGATGTTGGCGGCAGAGCCCAACACGGACATGCAGGCCCTGTGCCTGTCTTTCGGCGTCAGCCGAAAGACAGGCTACAAGTGGCGCAATCTCTACCTCGAACACGGCAAGGAGGGCCTGAACGACCGTTCCAGGCGTCCGTTATCAATGCCCCGACGCTGCAGCGCCAGAGTCGAGGAACAGGTATTGGCATTGCATAAGAGGTACCCGTGCTGGGGAGCGCGCAAGTTGCGTGCCTTGCTGCCTGACGACATTGCGCCGCACCCAAATACGATTGCCGCGATCCTGCGTCGGCATGGTTGCCAACTGGTGCCGCAATCCGATCGAACCAGGCCGGCAACGAAGCGCTTCGAGCATGAGGCGCCTAACCAGCTTTGGCAAATGGATTTCAAAGGTCATTTCGCATTGACCGATCCACGTGCCGGCCGTTGCCACCCGCTGACTGTTCTGGACGACTATTCGCGCTTTTCCATCGCATTGACTGCCTGCTCGGGCGAGACTGGCGACGAGGTGCGCAGCGCGCTGACGCGGGCATTTCAGTTGTATGGGCTACCCGAACGAATTACCTGTGATAACGGCCCGCCATGGGGAACGTCAGGACACGAGACCTTATCGCGCCTGGAAGTCTGGCTCATTCGTCTTGGAATTCGCGTCAGCCATAGCAGGCCGCTTCACCCGCAAACCCAGGGCAAGGACGAGCGCTTTCACCGTACGCTCAAGCGCGACTTGCTCGCACGCTTCGGCTTCAATTCGATATCGGCATGCCAGGTCGCTTTCGATGAATGGCGTGACCAGTACAACCTGATACGCCCCCACGAAGCCTTAGGACAGAAACCACCGATTACGCGATACCATCGCAGTGCCAGGGCTCTTCCGGCTCAGCCACCGGCTATTGAATACGACCATGAAGACATCGTGCGCCGGGTCCGGCAACATGGCCAGCTCACCTTCAAAGGACACGACTACTTCGTCGGCGAGGGTTTAACAGGTGAGCACGTAGCCATCCGTCCAGCCAACGAAGACGGGCTCTTCCAAGTGATTTTCTGTAACCGAGAGGTCACCCAAATTCAACTTACAAGGCGCTAAAATTTAACCCGGCAGTGTCACCTATGTGTCTAGACACCTGTTACCTATGTGTCTGTGCTATACACGGGTTCCCCGCCCACGCGTTCAACCAGTACCAGAACAGCCGAGCGGGCATTTCAAACGTGATTTGAACGCGTGGGCGGGGGACCCGCCCACCCTACGTCCCTCCGGCGAGCGCTCTGTCCGTTTACACCATGAACTTCCTGCCTGCGCCATTGCCTAATTCACATGGGATTTGTCCCATATTGAAGGAGACAGTCATGGCTATGCATCTCTCGACCCGGCGCTGGCAGGACCAGGTCATCCTGCTGCTCGGCGTGTGGCTTTTCGTGTCGCCCTGGGTGATGGGTTACCCGAGCGATTCGCCGCCCGCCGTCAACGCCTATATCGCAGGCGCCATCATGGCGGTGCTCGCCGCCTTTGACCTGTACAAGACCTATGCCTGGGCCGTGTTCCTGAACATCATCGTCGGCGTCTGGGTTGCGGTCTCGCCATGGCTGGTCGACGTCATGCGCGACCTGCCGATGAGCGCCAGCCTGCTGATCGTCGGCCTGCTGACCGTCGTACTCGGCTTGTGGGAACTGCGCACCGACCCCGACCTGCATCAGCAGTGGGCCGGCACATCGTAAGTCACATCGGCGCGCCGGACCTGGCTTGCCCGGGTCCGGTGGTGTGAAGGGCCGATCCGCCTACAGCGCGCTGCGGACGACCTGTCCGCTCCATTCGAAGGCGGCCATTTCCAGCTCCACCAGGTCGTCGCCGCTGTTGGCCAGTTCCGACAGGGCCGGCAGCATGTCGTCGCCCTCTTCCATCCGCTCGAACGATTCGGCCAGGCGCAGCAATTCGCCGAAGAAGCCGCTGCGCCGCAGCAGCGCGCTCGACACTTCGTCGCTCACCGGAATTTGCTCGACCAGGTCGGCCATCGGCACGCAGAACAGCGTGTCCATCAGCGACATGATGCCGACCGTGAAGGCCATGTCGGCCACGTGGCGCTGGCCCGGACGCAGGCGCCCGGCGAGCAGCTCCATCAGGCGCGCACGGGTACTGGCCAGCATCAGGAGCGGGGTCTGGGTGTGGCCGTGGTTGCCCGGTTCGGCATACAGCATGATCTGCAGCCAGCGCTGCAGCTGGCGCCGGCCGACCACGATCAGGGCCTGGCTCAGCGAATCGATGCGCTGGCGCAGGCCGGCGGCCGGGGTGTTCACGATGCGCAGCAAGTTGATCGACAGCGTCACGTCGCGCTTGATCGCACGCTCGATCGCGCTGTTCTCGGCGTCCGACATGACCATGTTCATCAGGTCGACGACGGCCAGCTGCGAGGGCGACAGCTTGCGCCCCGCGATGACCGACGGGCGCGCAAAATAAAAGCCCTGGAAGTAGTCGAAGCCGAGGTCGAGGCAGGTCTTGTATTCGGTCTGGCTCTCGACCTTCTCGGCGATCAGGCGCTTGCCTGTTCCGCGCAGGCGCGGCACCAGCGACAACATCGTCACCACCGGCATGGCGCGCAGGTTCACTTTTACGTAGTCCAGCAGCGGCAGCAGGCGGCCCAGGCGGCTGCCGTGGGCGGACGCTTCGGCGGCGAATTTGAAACCGTGGCCAGACAGTTCCGCCAGGCGCCAGAGCACCGGTTCCGTCGCTTCGACCGAGCCGACCAGTTCGAGCACGGTGTTCTCGCGCGGCAGGAAGGCGAAGATATCGCTCATCAGCACTTCGGTGTCGACGTTCAGGAAGGCGACCGCATCGCCCACCGCGCGCGGCAAGCCGAGCTGGGCCGCGTGGGCCAGCACGGCGGCCGTGGCCGACAGGTCCGAGTCGATCTCGGCGCGGTTATCCGTCGTATGCCGGAACAGCAGCTCGTAGGCAAACAGGGCCTGGTTGCGGTCGAGCATAGGCTGGCGCGCAAGATAGAAATTACGCAGCTGCAAAGGCTGGGATGCCTGGTCTAGGCTGGCGGTATCGGTCATCGCGGTCCCGTGGTCACGTTCAAGCCGCCCACTCTACTCCATTCTCAGCAATTAGTGGATTTTCGGCATCACTTTGTCGCTAAAAAAGATGCCTAGAAGCTAAAAAGGTGCACCGTCGATGAATACCAGCAGTTCGCCGGGCGCAAAAGCGGTCCAGGTCTCGTTGGTGGTCAGGGGTTCGGTCACGATGATGGCGACCCGGTCCTTCGGTGTCGTCACCTGGGAAAAATCGACCGACAGGTCTTCGTCGGACAGGCGGGCGGTCACGAACGGGTACTGGCGCACCACGTAACTGAGCTTGGTCGAGCAATGCGCGAACAGGGCCGTGCCGTCGGAAAGCATCATGTTGAAGGTGCCGTAGGCAGCGACGGCGCCCACCAGTTCGCCCAGCGCCGCGCGCAGGGCCGGCAGCGGCGGCGGACTGTCGCCGAAGCGGCGCCGCAGTTCCTGCAGCAGGAAGCAGAAGGCATGCTCGCTGTCGGTGGTGCCGACCGGGCGGAAGGCGCCGTCGAGCTGCGGCTTGAATTCCTTCAGGTCGCCGTTGTGGGCGAACACCCAGTAGCGGCCCCACAGCTCGCGCACGAAGGGATGGCAGTTCTCGAGCGCGACATGGCCCTGGGTGGCCTTGCGGATATGGGCAATGACATTGGTCGACTTGATCGGATAGCGCTTGATCAGCTCGGCGATCGGCGAGTCGATCGCGGCCTGGTGGTCAACGAAATGGCGCACGCCGGCGCCTTCGAAGAAGGCAATGCCCCAGCCATCGTGATGGGTATCGGTACGGCCGCCGCGGTGGGCGAAACCGGTGAAGGAAAACACAATGTCGGTTGGGACATTGCAGTTCATTGCGAGGAGTTGGCACATGGCAGGAAGCTTACCATGCCGCCGGGGTAGAACGAGGCGCAGGGCGGACGCAGCACAGGCTAATGCCCGTGCCTGCATCCTGTTGTGTCCCTGGCCGTCTGTTGGATTAATCCTCCAGCTAAAAGGATGGGCTTAGTGCAGCACCACCGGCTGGTTCATCATCGTGTCGTAGGAGCCGAGGAAATCGTCGATTTCTTCCATGGTGGGCTCGCTGGCGATGAGGTTGTTGACGTCGCGGCGGAACGATTGCGCCAGTTTGCCGCCAATGAACGCTTCGCGGCGGCCGGCCTTGTCGACGATTTCGTAACCGCCGAAGCGCAGGGCTTCGAGGTCGCGATCGACGCCAAATTCGACCACGCTGTATTGTTCGCTGTTGTAGATCATGTTCATGGTGACTCCTTCTCTCTAGCAGAGTGTGTACCGATCGCGCGGCGGCGGGCGACTGGCTTTAACTTAGTGAAGAGGTGGGGCTCGCCGGACCAATTTCAAGAGTGCAGGTCGGGCGTGAAAGCCAGCAGTTGATCGTATGGCGGGCTGGTTAACCATGATCGCAACTGATCCAGATGCGCAGTGTCCGCGACGCCGATGAAGAGGCGCGCCGGCCGCTGGCGCAACAGACGATTTAATGTAACACGCATCACCAGATTTCCCGCGCAGCACAGGCAACCGGGCGCGATGCGCGAGATCAGCAGTTTGTCGGAATTTTCCAGGACCAGCTTGCCGTCCGGGAGGCCCTCGAGAATGATGGCGGCGCCGTCGTCACGGGGCGTAGCGGGGTCTTGCAGGGCACGGGCGATGGCCGCCTCGCGCGCTGCCGCGCTGGGGCCAAGCACGAGTGCCGTAGGAATTGGATGACGCAAAGAGGAGCCGGATGAGAACGGTCCGGCGCCCCCGGGGGACGCCTGACCAGGCTGGTTCATCCGCCGCGCTTGCCGAGCTTGCCCGGTTCGACGCCGAGCTGCTTCAGCTTGCGGTACAGGTGGGTGCGCTCGAGGCCCGTCTTTTCGGCCACGCGCGTCATGCTGCCGCCTTCGCGGCCCAGGTGGTGTTCGAAATACATGCGCTCGAAGGCATCGCGCGCCTCGCGCAGCGGCAGGTCGAACGAGAGCGTATAGCCCTGGGTTTCGCCATGGCCGATGACGCCCACGCGCGCGCCGTTCAGGGGCGCCGGCACGGGCTGGGCCGCGTACATCGGGTTGCTGATCGGCGCCGCCTCGACGACCGGCGCCGGCATCGCCGGACGCGGCGGCGGCACTGGGGCGCGCGCCACTTCCTGGGCACGCGTCAGGCCCTGCTGCACGGCCTTGAGCAGCTTTTGCAGGGCGATCGGTTTCTCGAGGAAATTGAGCGCGCCGATGCGGGTGGCCTCGACGGCGGTGTCGATGGTGGCATGGCCCGACATCATAATCACCGGCATGGTCAACAAGCCATCGCGCTGCCATTCCTTGAGCAGCGTGACGCCGTCGGTATCGGGCATCCAGATATCGAGCAGGACCAGGTCAGGTGCGCCGGCGGCGCGCGCTTCGCGTGCCTGTTGTGCATTTTCGGCCAGCGTGATTGCGTGGCCTTCGTCTCCCAGAATTTCCGAGAGTAGCTCGCGGATGCCCATTTCATCATCAACTACGAGTATGTTTGCCATCGTTTTCTTCCGTCTCCGCCCGCGTTTAACAGTTCACTGCAGTTGTGATTCGAGTCGTGATTCTATGCCTGATTTACAGTTCAGCCAAGTTTGCCTCTTGTGCTAACTTTAACAGCAAAATGAATACCGACGCGCCACTTCCGTCCGGACGGTTCTGAACATCAATCCGGCCGCCGTGCTCGTCGATAATCTTCTTCACCATCGGCAAGCCGAGACCCGTGCCGCGCGCCTTCGAGGTGACGTACGGTTCAAACGCCCGCGCCAGGATTTTCGGCGCGAAACCGGGGCCGTTATCGAGGATCGCCAGGCGCACGGCCTCGCCTGCCGTGCCGTCGGCGCCGGTGTAGCGGATGATCTCGGTGGCCACATCGATGCGCGGCGCGCCGGCATCCGGGCCGCGGTCCACCAGTGCATCCTGCGCATTCTGCAGCAGGTTGTGGATCACCTGGCGCAGCTGGGTCGGGTCGCCCATCACGTGCGGCAGGTTCGGCGCCAGCCTGGCGTGGATGATGTCGGAGGCGTCCTCGGCCAGGTAGAGGGTCAGGATTTCGCCGATCAGGGCATTCAGGTCGAGCGGTTCGAGCACGGCCGGCGGCGTGCGCGCGTAGTCGCGGAAGTCGTCGACCATGCGCTTCATGGCGTCGACCTGGTTGACGATGGTGGTCGTGGCGCGCGCCAGCAGGGCCGCGTCCGGCGCGTCGAGTTTGCCTTCCAGTTTCATCTGCAGGCGTTCGGCCGACAGCTGGATCGGCGTCAGCGGGTTCTTGATTTCGTGCGCCAGCCGGCGTGCAACCTCGCCCCAGGCGACCGAGCGCTGGGCCGAGATCACGTCGGAGATATCGTCGAACACCACGATGAAGCCGCTGCCCACCCCCACCGGCAAGCGCGAGCCGCGCGCCAGCAAGGTGGTGTCGTGGTCCTCCCCTGCCGCGCGGCGCGGGATTTCGATTTCCTGCTGCCAGTGGGTGCGCTGGCGCGCGGTGCCGGCGGCCGACTGCGCGCTTTGCGTCGAGAAGGCGCGCGTGACGGTGGCGGCGAAATTTTCCAGGCCCTCGATTTTCGACAGCGGCCCGTTCAGCTGGCACTGCTCCATCTGCAGGATGCGGCAGGCGGCGTCGTTCGAATTGACCACCGTGCCTTCGGCGTCGAGCACCAGCACGCCGGCCGACATGTTCGCCAGCACCGACTCCAGGTGGGCTTTGGCGCTTTGCAGCGCGGCGCGGTTGCGCTCGACCGCACTCCTGGCCTCGAACAGCTGGCCGGTCATGGCATTGAAGGACTGGGTCAGCGTGCCCAGTTCGTCATTGGTCTCGACGATCGGACGCGGAGAGAGGTCACCCTCGGCCACCGCCTGCGTGCCTTCGGCCAGCACCAGCAGCGGCTGCGCCAGGTTCCCGGCGATCAGCACCGCGCTGCCGATGGCGCCGAAAATGGCCAGCAGCAGGGTCAAGGTCAGGGTTTCGATGTACATCCGGCGCAGGCCGGTGCGCGCCACCGAGCGCTGCTGGTATTCGCTGAAGGCGCTCCGCAGCACCTCGGCGTTCGAGGCCAGGTTCACCGGCACCGTCTGCATCAGCTGCAGGTAGCGCGGCGCGGCGCCGGGCGGTTCGGGCACGGCCATCACCACGCGCAGGCGCAAGCCCGTGGCGGCGTCGAGCGCACTGGAGTTGGCGCCGTTTGAATTCTCGCGGAAGTCGAGTTCGATGCCGCCCTCGGCACGCGCATAACCGCCGGGCATGACGGCCTGGCGCACCATCTGCGGGTTCGGCAGGTCGCTGGTGAGGTCGGCGCGCCGGTCCTCGCTGGCGCTGGCCACGAGCTTGCCGGTGGCGTCCAGCAGGAGCGCGCTTTGCATGCCGTCGGTGGTCGAGACCAGCTGCGAGAGCGTCAGCTGGGCGCCGCTGTCGTCCTGGCCGGACAGGGTCGCGGCCACGGTCTGGCTTTTCGCGGACAGTTCGGCCAGCGACTCGTCGAGCGCCGCATGGCCCAGGTTCAGGCCCGATTGCAGGGCCGCCTCGATCTTCACGTCGAACCAGGATTCGATCGAATGCGAGACGAACTGCACCGACACCATGAAGATGACCAGGCCCGGCAGGATGCCGATGCCGGCGAACAGCAGCACCAGTCTCGCCATCAGGCGCGAGCCGAAGCGCTTGGCCTTGTAACGGGAATACAGGCGGCCGAGGGCCACCACCACCAGAATCAGCAGCAGGAACGCGATCGTCGCATTCAGGCCGAGCAGCCAGGAATAGTAGCGGTCGAAGAAGCCGGAGTTGTCGGAGGCCGAGGCAAGCAGGAACAGCAGGATCGAGACGACCGCCCCGCCGACTACCAGCGCATAGCGCATGGCCTGATTCACGCCTTACTCCGCACGGTAGGTGAAGGTCTTCTTGTTCGAGGCGAGGTGCCAGTCGGAGTTACTGAACGCGTTGACCTGCAGCGGCTTTTGCAGCAGGTCGCGGTTCATGTACATGCGCAGGGTGACTTCGTAGCTTTCGCCGTGTTTCAGCGCGCCCTTCGGGGCGATCACCCAGCGCCCGGGGCGCCGGATCTGGAACATCGCTTCGTCCAGGGTCTGGAAAGTCTGCTGGACGCTGCCGCCCATCGACACGTAGTACTGGCGCAGCAGCACGTCATAGGAAATGCTGACGGTGCGCTTGGACGACACGGCGCGGTCGTCGCGCCACCACCAGCGCGGGCGCGTGAGTTCGATTTCGGTCGTGAAGTAGAGCTTGACGCCATGCTGCAGGGCGTCTTCCAGGTCGCGGTTCAGGTCGAACGCATAGTTGGCGCCGAGCCGGTAGCCCTCGTCGGTAGACTCGATTTTCGCCAGCGTGATATCGATCCCGTCGGCCGCCTGCGCCGTTGCGCACGCGAAGACCAGCAGGAGCTGGCAAGCGAGGAGGCGGAAAAATCGTAAAGTCACAAGGGGCCGGAACCTAAGTAAATTGAGCTATGGTGCGATGAGCATATTGTGCGGGAACGTTACGCCGGTCTCTTCTGGAACAGAGCGTAAAACAGTCCATCATGATCGAGCCCGGCGCCGCTGGAGGGAAGCAGCTGCCCTGGCGCATCGAGGCGGACGGCGTCGTTGTGGCGCGCCGCGAACGCGGCCGCCTGTGCCTCCGATTCCTGGGGCCAGAGCGAACATGTCACAAACAACAATTTACCATCGGCGCTTAGCATCTGCCAAAGATTGTCGAGTATCTCACTGGAAAGTGTTGTAAGTTGGCGTGTGTCGGTCTTGCGGCGCAGCCAGCGAATGTCGGGGTGGCGCCGCACGATGCCGGACGCGGTGCACGGCACGTCGGCCAGGATGCGGTCGTACAGCTGGCCGTCCCACCAGTACTGCGCCTGCGCCGTACCCGTCACCAGCGTGGCCGAGAGGCCGAGCCGGCCCAGGTTGTCGCCCACGCGCGCCAGCCGCTGCGCATCCGAGTCGACCGAGGTGAGCTGGACATCGGCCATTTCCAGGATATGGCCGCTCTTGCCGCCCGGTGCGGCGCAGGCGTCGAGCACGCGCATGCCGTCTTTCAGGTCCAGGAGCGCAGCCGCCAGCTGGGCGCCGGCGTCCTGTACCGACACCAGGCCTTCGTGGAAGCCGGGGATCTGCGCCACGTTCGTCGCCTGCTTCAGGCGCAAGGCTTGCGGGCCGACCAGGTCGGCCGCGATGCCCGCCTCTTCCAGCAGGCGCAGGTAATCCTCGACGCTGGTCTTGCGCGTATTGACGCGCAGGGTCAGGGGCGGCTGGCGGTTGCCGGCCGCGAGGATCGCTTCCCAGTCGCGCGGGTAGGCCGCGCGCGTGGCGTCGATCCACCATTGCGGATAATTCCACTGCGCCAGCGGCTGCTGCAGGGCCGTCGCCACGAGCTCCTCGCGCTCGCGCAGGAAGCGGCGCAGCACGGCGTTCACCATCGCCTTGGCGTGGGCCAGGTCAGGGTGCTTGCTTGCCGCCGTGACGGCCTGATCGACGACGGTGAACGGTTCGTAAGTCGCCTTGTCGCCCTCGGGCGGATCGAGCAGCACCAGCGCGCACTGGATCAGGCCGACCAGCATCGGCACGTCCGGCGCCTTGGTCGTCATCAGGCCGAGCAGCGTCTCTGCGCGGCCAAGGCCACGCATCGTGCGGTAAGCCAGGTCCTGGATCGCGCCGCGGCTCTGCGGCGTCACCTCGAAGGCGGCAAACACGTTCGACAGGGCCTGCGGCAGCGCGGTGCCGGCGCCCACCTGCGCCACGGCGCTGGCTGCGCCCAGCATGGCCAGGGCCAGCGAGTCGCCCGGCAGGTTAGGCTTGAACGCCTGCTGGAACTGGGGCTTGACCTCGTGGGCCGGGCGCGCGGCCGGCGCGCTCTGGCGTGGCGCCGGCTTCGCTTCAGGCTGCCGCTGCGGCTTGGCCGCCGGTTTCGCCTGCGCCTTCGGCCGGGCGTACTGGGCAGCCGGATTCCCGGCGGGCTTGGCTGGCTTGGGGCTGGCGGCCTTGGGGGCGATGGAGAGCGTGCGGCGCTTGTCGGTCATGATGGCGGTCGTGCAGGAAGAAAGTGCGCATTCTACCGGTTACGCCTTTGGCCGAGCTTAAAAGCGTCTGAGAAACCGTCATGGCGGCGTTGCATCGTCTCGCCGTACTAGCGTACTGTCTTCGACGATGCGCCTTGCCCTGACAGTTTCTCAGGCGCTTTACACTACGGCGCAGCCGCTGCTGCCGGGCCGTGTTCGGCGCTGCAGCAAACCAGTATAATGAAGCTCTGTTTTCCCGTGGCCGCGCCACCGCCTCACCGAACTTACCGAATACACCCATGCTCGCTCAACAAAAACAAGAGATCGTTGCCCTCTTCCAGGCCGCCCTCGCGCCGATCGTCGCCGGCACCGATCTGACCCCGAATATCGTTTTGGAGCGCCCGCGCGACCCGAGCCACGGCGACGTCGCCTGCAATATCGCCATGCAGCTGGCCAAGCAGCTCAAGACCAACCCGCGCGAACTGGCCACGCGCCTGGTCGCGGCCTTGCTGGCCGACCCGCAGGCCGCCGGCCTGGTGGAAGCGGCCGACGTTGCCGGTCCCGGCTTCATCAACCTGCGCGTGGCCGCCGGCGCCAAGCAGGCGGTCGTGCACACCATCCTGCAGCAGGGCGAGGCCTACGGCCGCGGCAGCGCGGGCGAAGGCCACCACGCGATCATCGAATTCGTCTCGGCCAACCCGACCGGCCCGCTGCACGTCGGCCACGGCCGCCAGGCGGCCCTCGGCGACGCGCTGTCCTCGCTGTTCGAAGCGCAAGGCCATCAAGTCACGCGCGAGTTCTACTACAACGACGCCGGTGTGCAGATCGCCACGCTGGCCAACTCGGTGCAGGCGCGCGCACGCGGCTTCAAGCCGGGCGACGCGCAGTGGCCCGAGTCGGCCTACAACGGCGACTACATCGCCGACATCGCCAACGATTTCCTGGCCGGTAAAACCGTGTCCGCCAGCGATGGCGAGCCGGCCACCGCCAGCGGCAACGCCGACGACCTCGAATCGATCCGCCGCTTTGCCGTGGCCTACCTGCGCAACGAGCAGGACCAGGACTTGCAAGCCTTCGGCGTGAAGTTCGACAATTACTACCTCGAGTCCTCGCTCTACGCCGACGGCAAGGTCGAACACGCGGTCCAGGCCCTGGTCGACGCCGGCGTCACCTATGAACTCGATGGCGCGCTCTGGCTGAAAACCACCGACTACGGCGACGACAAGGACCGCGTGATGCGCAAGTCCGACGGCACCTATACCTATTTCGTGCCGGACGTGGCTTACCACATGCAGAAGTTCCGCCGCGGCTTCGACCAGGCCATCAACATCCAGGGCAGCGACCACCATGGCACGATCGCGCGCGTGCGCGCCGGCCTGCAGGCGGTGAACATCGGCGTGCCGCAGGGCTACCCTGATTACGTGCTGCACAAGATGGTCACCGTCATGAAGAATGGCGAAGAAGTCAAAATCTCCAAGCGCGCCGGTTCCTACGTCACGGTGCGCGACCTGATCGAATGGTCGGGCAATGGCGACATCACGCGCGGACGCGATGCGGTGCGCTTCTTCCTCATCTCGCGCAAGGCCGACACCGAATTCGTGTTCGACGTCGACGTCGCCCTGAAAACCTCGGACGAGAACCCGGTGTATTACGTGCAGTACGCCCATGCGCGCATCTGCTCGGCGCTGGCCAACTGGGGCGGCGATGAAGCCCAACTGGCGAACGTCGACCTGTCGCTTCTGAACACGCCGCACGAGGCGAGCCTGCTGTCCAAGCTCGCCGCCTACCCGGAAGTGCTGCAGCGCGCCCAGGCCGAGCTGGGACCCCACCAGGTCGCCTTCTACCTGCGCGAACTGGCCGGCGAACTGCACAGCTACTACTTCGCCCACAAGTGGCTGCTGGACGACGACGAAGCCCTCAAGCTCGCACGCCTGGCCCTGGCGACCGCTACCCGCCAGGTGCTGCGCAACGGCCTGGCCCTGATCGGCGTCTCGGCGCCGAACAAGATGGAACGCGCTCCCGCCGACGTACAAGACGAACCCCAAGCATAAGCCAGGTAACCATGACCGCCATCCTTCGTTTCCCTTCGCGCCAGCGCGGCAGCACCCTGACCGGGATCATCATCGGCCTGATCATCGGCCTGGGCATCGCGGTCGTCGTGGCGCTGATGATCACCAAGGGCGCTTCGCCCTTCACCGACCGTTCGAACAAGATGGGCCGTCCGGCCGACCTCGAACCGAGCCTCGCGAACGACCCGAACAAGCCGATGTACGGCAACCGCGACGCCGCGCGCGAAGCGGCCAAGCAGCTGGCCGAGCGCGAAGCGAAGAAGGCGGCCGACCAGGCCGCCGCTGCCGCGGCACCGCGCGCACCGGCGCGTGCGCCTGCCGCAGACGTCGATCCGCTGGGCCAGGCGATCGCCGGCATGAGTGCTGCGAGCGAGCCGAAACAGGCCGCCGCGCCTGCCGCGCCGGCGCCGGCCGCGGCCCCTGCCGGCGCACCGGCCGCGCCCGCCGCATCTGCGGCCGGCGGCGACGACAAGTACATCTACTACCTGCAGGCCGGCGCCTTCCGCGAAATGTCGGACGCCGAGAACACCCGCGCCAAGCTGGCCCTGCTCGGATTTGAAGCCGCGATCAGCGACCGCGCCAGCGACAGCGGCACGCTGCACCGCGTGCGCCTCGGGCCCTTCAGCCAGGTCGAAGCCGTGAACAAGGCGCGTGCCAAACTCCTCGATAGCGGCATCGATGTCGCTATTGTCCGTAACCAGAAATAAGGAAAATTCGATGCAACTCGTCCGCCGTTTGCTGTGCACTGCTGCCCTGTTGACCTTGAGTGGCGTGGTCTGTGCCGCACCTGTCGCGCCGAAAGAAGGCGTGCACTACCAGGTGCTGCCGCAGAAACTCGAGACCCCGAGCGGCAAGCAGGTCGAAGTCATCGAGTTCTTTGCGTATTCCTGCCCGCATTGCAACGTGTTCGAGCCGCTCCTGGCCGACTGGGTGAAAAAGCAGGGCAATAACATCGTGTTCAAGCGCGTCCACGTGGCGGGCGGCGCGCGCGCGCTGCCGCAGCTGCGCCTCTACAGCACGCTCGAAGCGCTGGGCCTGGTCGAGCAGTACCACACTAAACTGTTCGCCGCCATGCACCAGCAAGGCGTGCGCTTCGCCGACGACGAGGAAGTGCTGAACTGGGTCGCCAAGGCCGGCATCGACCGCGCCCGTTTCACGGAAACGTATCGCTCGATGGGCGTGCAGTCGCGGGTACGCCGCGCCGCCAGCATGATGAACGACTACAAGATCGATCATTGGCCGATGGTCGCCATCGATGGCCGCTTCATCACCTCGCCTTCGATGGCGAACCCGGAAGAGTCGCACAGCCATGGCCCGGGTGGGCACAGCGAACTCGAACAGCAGCAAGTGGCCCTGCAGGTGATGGACGCACTGGTGGCAAAAGCCAAAGCGGACAAAAAATGACCGCGGCGGCTCAAGCCGACCGGGTCTTCATTACGGGCGCCTCGAGCGGCATCGGCGCGGCGCTGGCGCGCGAATACGCGCAGCGCGGCGCGATCCTCGGCCTGGCCGCACGGCGCGGCGAGCTGCTCGAAGCGCTGCGCGCTTCCCTGCCCCATCCCGAACGTCACCGCTGCTATGCGGTCGATGTGTTGGACCATGCCGCGCTCGCCGCGGCGGCGCGCGATTTCCTCGCTACTACCGGCGGCGCCGAGATCGTCATCGCCTGCGCCGGCATCTCGCACGGCACCCTCACCGAGCGGCCTGAAGACCTGGCCGTGTTCGAATCCGTGTTCGCCACCAACGTCAACGCCACCGTCGCCACCTTCGCCCCCTTCATCGGCCCCATGAAAGCGCAAAGCGGCAGGCGCCGCCTGGTGGCGATCGGCAGCGTCGCCGGTGTGCGCGGCATGCGCGGCGCCGGCGCCTATTGCGCTTCAAAAGCGGCGGTGCACGCCTACTGCGAATCGCTGCGGCTCGAACTGAAATCTTCCAGCATTCGCGTCGTGACGATCGCGCCCGGCTATATCGATACGCCCATGACCCGCAACAACCGTTTTCCCATGCCCTTCCTGATGCCGGCCGAGCGCTTTGCCGCCAGCGCGGCGCGCGCAATCGCACGCGGCGACAGCTACCGCGTGCTCCCGTGGCAGATGGGCGTCGTCGCCAAGCTGCTGCGCGCCCTGCCCAACAGCGTCTTCGACCTGCTGTTCGCACGCGCGCCGACCAAGCCGCGCAAGGAGGCCGCATGAACGGCGCCGCGATTGCCGCGCTGGCGAACGTGGGCGTCGACGTCGAGGTCGTTGAAGAAACCGGCTCGACCAATGCCGACCTCTTGCAACGCGCCGCGACGCTGGGCGCGCCGCTGCTGCTCGTCGCCCGCAACCAGACCGCCGGGCGCGGGCGGGCCGGGCGCAGCTGGCTGTCCTCGAGCGAAGGCTCGCTCACCTTTTCGCTGGCCTGGAAATTTGACGGCGGCCTGCCGCGCTTGAGCGGCCTGCCGCTGGCGGTCGGCGTCGCACTGGCCGAGACCCTGGAGCGTCTTGGCGTGCAGGTCGGCCTGAAATGGCCGAACGACGTGCTGCGCGATGGCGACAAGCTGGCCGGCATCCTGATCGAAACCCAGGCGGCGCCCGCCGGCGGCGTGTGGGCCGTGATCGGCATCGGCCTGAACCTGGTGATGCCGGACGAACTCGAAGCCCAAATCGGGCGCAGCGTGGCCTCGCTCCCCTGGCTGGCACGGATGGACCGCGATGCCCTGCTGGCGGCACTGCTGGCCGGCCTGGCCGGCGCGCTGCGCGAATTCGAACACGCCGGCTTTGCCGCCTTTGCCGCGCGCTGGAACCGGCGCCATGCCTGGCAGGGCGAGCTGGTCACCATCCTCGATGGCGGCGCCGTGCTGCACGAGGGCAGTGCCGCCGGGGTCGACGACGCGGGCCGCCTGCTGCTCGATACGCTTGACGGGCGCATCGCGGTGCTGGCCGGCGACGTGTCGCTGCGCGTGAAAGGCGCATGATGCTGCTCCTGATCGATGCCGGCAATACGCGCGTGAAATGGGCCCTGGCGGCGCCAGGTGCGCCTGCCGGCGAATGGCTTTCTGTTGGCGCGGCCCTGCATGCCGAGCTCGACGCAGCCGCCGCCGGCTGGCACGGCCAGGGCGTGACCAATGCGCTGGTCTCGAACGTGGCCGGCGCGGCCGTGCGCGCGCGCCTGGCCGCCCTCCTGCAGCCGATTCCCACCGAGTGGTTTGCTTCGAGCGCCCGGCGCGCGGGCCTTAGCAACGGCTACCGCGAACCCGAGCGCCTGGGCTGCGACCGCTTCGCCGCGGCGATCGGCGCGCGCGCGCTGGCGCCGGGCCAGGCCCTGGTCGTGGCCACCTGCGGCACGGCGACCACCGTCGATGCGGTATCGAACGACGGCCGCTTCATCGGCGGCATGATCCTGCCCGGCCTGGCGCTGATGGCCGGCGCACTGGCAAGCAATACGGCGCAGCTGCCGCAGGCCCTGCCCGGGGCCGCGCCGCCGCCGCAGTTTGCCGACAATACGCATGATGCGATCGTGTCGGGCTGCCTGTCGGCCCAGGCCGGCGCGATCGAACGTGCAGTCGCCGCCCACGACGGGGCGCTGTGCATCCTGTCGGGCGGGGCCGCGCCGTATATCGCACCGGCGCTCAAGTGCGCCTATCAATTGGCCGATAATATCGTGCTGGTCGGGCTGCACGCGGTAGCGCTGACGGAGACGCCAATGGGAGACACCACTTGTTGAGATTCGTATTCTGGGCTTTGCTGTGCGCGAACGCGCTGCTGTTCGCGTATGGCCGGGGCATGCTGGGCAGCCTGGAGCTGGAAACGCGCGAACCTTCGCGCCTGCGCAACCAGCTCGCCGCCGACAAGCTCGTCCTGATGACGGGCGCGCAGGCGCAGGCGATTGCGGCAGCCGCCGCGCCGGCCGAGGCGGCGCTGGAGGCGCCCGTGGCTGTACTGCCGGCGGTCCCGGCGCCGGCGGCGGCCTCGCCCGCCGTGGCCTGCGTCGAAACCGACGCGTTTACCGCCTTCGATGCGCGCCGCTTCGAAACGCGCCTGGCGCGCCTGGACCTGGGCGCGCGCCAGACGCGCCTGACGGTGCCCTTCCAGGAAGTGAGCAGCTATATGGTCTACCTGCCGCCGCAGGGCGGCAAGGAAGGCGCCGACCGCCGCACGCTCGAGCTGCGCGAACGCGGCATCACCAACTCCTTCGTGATGCAGGGGGAGTCGCCCTTGCGCTGGGCGATTTCGCTGGGCGTGTTCAAGACCGAGGCGGCGGCGCGCACCGAGCAGGCGCGCCTCGCCAAACAGGGCGTGGCCAATGCGCGCATCCTGCCGCGCGGCCCGCAATCGCAGCGTTTTGCTTACCGCTTCCGCGACATCGATGGCGAGCTGCGCAACCAGATCGTCGAGGCCGGGCGTGGGATGCCGGCGGCAGTGCTGCATATTTGCCGGTGAGGGTTTCCGGCGCTTGCTTCCCACGGGCGCCATCCAAAGGGACGTAGGGTGGGCCTCGGCGGCCCCGCGGCCTCCCGCCCACGCGTTCAACAGGCGTTAATTCACCCTACCGCTTCACTACAATCGGCTTCAACCCAAGACCCGACGGCAGCGCCTTCGCCGCCTGCTGCGCTTCCGCGCGCGACCCGAAGGGCCCGCCATACAGGCGATGCACCGAGCCCGACGGCGCGACTTCGAGATTACCGACTGCGACACCCGCGTCGGCCAGCAAACGGCTCATTTCCTGCGCCTTGTCGGCACGGCCGTAGGCGCCGAGCTGCAGGTAAAAGCCAGCGGCGGGCGCGGTCTGCACCACGGCCGCGCTATCGCCCTGCACCCGGTCCTCCAGCATCAGCGAAGCAATGTCCGGCGGCGCCGGCGTCACGTTCAGCGTTTGCGCCTGCGACGTGGCGGCGCGGCGCACGGTGGCGAGGCGGCTCGGGTCGTTCGGGAACAGGCGCTCGAGCTCGACTTCGTGGCTGCCCTTGCCGAGCAGGCCGAGTTTCAGGGCCGCCGTGTACGAGACGTCGACGATGCGGCTGGCGTGGAAAGGCCCGCGGTCGTTGATGCGCACGATGACCGACTTGCCGCTGGAGACGCTGGTGATGCGCGCATACGACGGGATCGGCAGCGTGGGGTGCGCGGCCGTCATCTTGTACATGTCGTAGGGCTCGCCCGAGGAGGTGCGCTGGCCGTGGAATTTCACGCCATACCAGCTGGCCACGCCGCGCTGCGTAAACGGTTCTTCGTGCAGGATCGGGTTGTAGGTCCGGCCGAACACGGAATACGGGCGGTTGGCCCACTTCGCGTAGGGTTCGGCGCGCACGATGGCGTCGGGCACCAGTTCCAGGCCGGGCGGAATGTTGCGTCCCGGGCCGTCGTCCTTGTAATAGCCGCCGCGGCCGGAGCCGGCCGCCGGCAGCGCCACGTCGTCGTGCTTGGCCGTGACTTTATGGTTCCAGGGCAGCGGGATCAGGCTTTTGTGTTCGCCAGTCGATCCGCATCCGGTCAACAATGCCGCAAGGGCAATGACCGCTGGGAGATGTCTCGGAGCGGTCATCGCATCCTACTCCTATCAAGTCTGCACCAGTTTCCGGTGCCGTTGTATGCTCATC
Organism: Massilia sp. FBCC-B171; assembly: GCF_059134155.1. Lineage (NCBI taxonomy): Bacteria > Pseudomonadati > Pseudomonadota > Betaproteobacteria > Burkholderiales > Oxalobacteraceae > Massilia > Massilia sp. FBCC-B171. The sequence continues at coordinate 4,623,988 of NZ_CP101443.1, forward strand.
AATATACCAGTGCCGAGACCCAGCGTGATGAACGCGGTACCGCCATAGCTCATGAAAGGTAGCGGAACTCCCACCACGGGCAGGATCCCGCTCACCATGCCCATGTTGACGAAGGCATACGTGAAGAAAATCATCGTGATCGCGCCGGCCAGCAGGCGCGAAAACATGTTCGGGGCATTCGCGGCAATCATCGCGCCGCGCCCGATCAGCAACAGGTAGATTACCAAAAGAAATAGGTTTCCGACCAGCCCAAATTCTTCCGAGTACACCGAGAACAGGAAGTCGGTGGTCTGTTCGGGCACGAATTCAAGCTGGCCCTGGGTGCCCTGGGTATAGCCCTTGCCCGTCACGCCGCCCGAGCCGATCGCGATCACCGACTGGATGATGTGGAAGCCCTTGCCCAGCGGGTCCGAGGTCGGGTCGATCAGGGTCATGACGCGCTCGCGCTGGTAATCGTGCAGCATCGACCAGGCCACCGGCATGCTGGCCGCGGCGGCCACCGCCAGCCCGATCAGCACTTTCCACGACAGGCCGGCCAGGAAGATCACGTAGAAACCGGAGGCGCCGACCAGCAGCGCGGTGCCGAGGTCGGGCTGTTTGGCGATCAGCACGAACGGAATCAGGAGCAGCACGGCCGCCACCAGGAAGGACTTCCACTCGCCGACCTTGGCGCGCTGCTGGAAGTACCAGGCGATCATCAGCGGCGTGGCGATCTTCATGATCTCGGACGGCTGGATGTCGATGCCCAGGTGCAGCCAGCGACGTGCGCCCTTCTTGATGATGCCGAACATGGCCACCGCGATCAGGAGCGTGATGCCGACTGTATAGATCGGCACCGCCAGGCGCATCAGGGTCTGCGGCGGGATCAGCGAGGCCACCCACATGACGACAAAGGCCAGCATGAAGTTGCGCATCTGCGATTCGACCCGGCCCGGGAACTCGGCGCCGGCCGAGGACATGGTGATCAGGCTGGTGGTGGCGAGCATGAACAGGATCATCGCCAGCGGCCAGTCGAAAACGGTGAAATACGGCTTCAGGCGGCGGCTGAGGGAACGCCGCTCGGGATAATACGCCATCTTCTGACTCCTAGTGATGGGCCGGTGCGGCCGGCTTGACGGGAACGGCGCCGGGTTTCGGCGGCACCGGACGCTTGCCGAGCAGGTAGTAGTCGAGCGCCTTGCGTGCGATCGGCGCCGCCGAGGCCGCGCCGAAGCCGGCGTTCTCGACTACCAGCGCGATCGCGATGCGCGGCTTGTCGGCCGGTGCGAACGCGGTATACAGCGCATTGTCGCGGTGCCGCTCGTCGATCGCGCTGGCGTTGTACTTCTGCCCTTTCAGGCCGATGACCTGGGCCGTGCCGGTCTTGCCGGCCGAAACATACCCGGCGTTGGCGAAGGCGCGGCGGCCAGTGCCGTTGGCATCCTGGGTCACGCCGACCATCGTGCTCTTGATGAAGTCGATATTCGCCTGCTGGAGCGGAATGCGGCGGCTTTCCTTCGGCACGGTCAGGGTGCGCTGGCGCGTGGCGCCGTCCTCGATCAGCTTGACCAGGTGCGGCTTCATGACCACGCCGTTGTTGGCCAGGTTAGCCACCGCGTGCGCCAGCTGGATCATCGAGTAGTTGTTGAAACCCTGGCCGATGCTGACCGAGATGGTGTCGCCGCCTACCCACTTCTGGGCCGCGCGGTTACGCTTGAAGCGGTTCGCCTTCCACTCTTTCGAAGGCAGCACGCCGGTCTTTTCGTGGTCCAGGTCGATGCCGGTCGGCTCGCCGAAGCCGAATGGGCGCATGAAGGCGGAGAGCCGGTCGACCCCCATCTCGTTGCCGAGCTGGTAGTAATAGGTGTCGCAGGACTCAACCACCGACTTGTACATGTCGACGAAGCCATGCCCGCCCGGCTTGTCGTCGTTGAAGCGGTGCCCGCCGAGCATGAAGAAGCCCGGGTCGCGGATCCCATCGGACGGGCGACGCAGGCCCAGCTCGAGCGCCGCCAGCGCCATGAAGGGTTTGAAGGTCGAGCCGGGCGGATAGGTGCCCGACAGCGGACGGTTCATCAGCGGCTTGTCGAGCGAGGTATTCAGTTCGTTCCAGCTCTGCGTGTCGATGCCGTCGACAAACAGGTTGGGGTCGAAGCCCGGACGCGACACATAGGCCAGCACGTCGCCGGTTTCGGGCTCGATCGCGACGAAGGCGCCGCGCTGGTCGCCGAAGGCTTCCTCGACCACCTTCTGGAGTTCGATATCGATCGACAGGATCAAATTGCTGCCCGGGACAGGCGGGCGGCGCGCCAGCGTGCGGATTGCGCGCCCGCCGGCCGAACGCTCGACCTGCTCGTAGCCGGTGGTGCCGTGCAGGTGGCGTTCGTAGCGCTTTTCCAGTCCTTCCTTGCCGATGTGGTCGGTGCCGTTGTAGTTGGCGGCATCGTCGCCTTCGGCCAGGACTTCGGCTTCGCGCTGGTTAATGCGGCCGATATAGCCGACCACGTGCGAGGCGACTTCACCCAGCGGGTACTGGCGGAACAGGCGCGCCTGGACTTCGACGCCCGGGAAGCGGAAACGCTGGGCGGTGAAGCGCGCGACCTCGTCGTCGGTCAGGCGGGTGCGCAGCGGCACGCTGGCGAAGGTGCGCGACTCTTCCATCAGGCGCTTGAAACGCTTGCGGTCCTTCGCCTCGATCACCACCAGCTTGGCCAGCTCGTCGATCACCGAGTCCATGCTGGCCTGCAGTTTCGACGGCGTGATCTCGAGCGTATAGGCCGAGTAGTTGCGCGCCAGGACGACGCCGTTGCGGTCGACGATCAGGCCGCGGTTCGGCACGATCGGCACCAGCGCGATGCGGTTGTCTTCGGCCTGGGCGTGGTATTTGTCGTGCTGGATCACTTGCAGCCACACGAAACGGGCCACCAGGATGCCGAAGCAGACGAACACCAGCACCAACAGCACCGTCAGGCGCAGGCGGAAGTGGTGGATCTCGCGGTCGCTGTCTTTAATTTCGGTCATTGCACTGCCAGGGACATCAGATCGGGCGCGTATGGTCGCGGTCGACAGCGCGGCGCTGCGGCGCCAGCAGCAGCCAGGTGATCACCGGCCACAGGGCGACGGCCACCGCGCTTTCGATGAAGTGGAGCCAGCCGGTGAAACGGCCGGTGGCGACGACATGGACCATGGACTGGATCGCCTGCGCCAGCAGCAGCAACGGGAACACATGCATGGCCTGGGTCAGCACCGGGAACCACAGCACGCGGCGGTGGATCATCGTGGCGACATACGACAGCAGCGTATAGGCCAGCGCGTTCTCGCCCAGCAGCGTGGCGTCGTGCACGTCCATCAGCAGGCCCATGCAGAAGGCGACGCCGATGCCGACTTTGCGCGGCTGGTGGATGCCCCAGAAGACCAGCACCAGCGCCACGAAATCGGGAGCGCCGGTCCACTGGCCCCAGGGCAGCAGGTTGAGCATGAAGGCGCAGGTCAGGCTGAAGGTGATGAACAGCGGGCTGACCGGCAGCAGGATGTAGTTCGGACGTCCGCGCATCACGCGTCCTCCTTGCGGGGTGCCGGTGCGGCCGGCGGGGTGATGGCGGCCGCGGGCGGCGTTGCCGGGCGCGCGTTGCGGGTAGTGGCAGGCGGCGTACCGGCGGCCGGCGCTCCGGCGGCCGGCGTTCCTGTGGCCGGTGCTGCGGCAGGCTGCGTTGCGGCTGGCGCCGCTCCGGTTGCAGCCGGCGGATTTACAGCCGGCTGCGCACCGGCGCCGGCGGGACGTACGGCCGGGGTGCCTGCGCCATTGACAGCTGCGGCGCCGGTGCCGGCCGGCGTGTTGGCGCCCGGCTGGGTCGGCAAGCCTTGCGCCGGCAGCGGCGAGGCCGCGAGCGGCGGCGCCGGCACCGGTTCCATCTTCGGCAGGTTGCGGCGGCTGGCGCCATGCGCGGGCGGCGCCGGCGGCTCGGCCGGACGCGGTGCGCGCGCCACGGTCGACATCACGATCAGGAGCTGGCGGTTGCGGTCGACGCCGCCGAGCGGCTGGCAGACCACGCGGCCAAAGGCGCCGGCCGCGACTTTCTCGACCTGGGTGACCTTGGCCACGGCCAGGCCCGCCGGATACATGCCGTCCAGGCCCGAGGTGACGATCACGTCGCCGACCTGGATGTCGGCGTCGGGCGCGACGAAGCGCAGGTCGAGCAGGCCCGAGCGGCCGCGCCCATAGGCGATGCTGCGCAGGCCCGAGCGCAGCACCTGCACCGGAATGGCCTGCTCCTTGTCGGTCAGGAGGGTGACTTCGGACGTGAACGGGAACACGCGGGTGACCTGGCCGATGACGCCGGCGTTATCGATCACCGGCAGGCCGAGCTGCACGCCGTTACGCAGGCCGCGGTCGAGCACGATGCGGCGGGTCGAGGGGTCGCGTGCGTCGTACAGGATCTCGCCCATGATCGACTGCACCGGCAGGTGCTCGCGCGCGTCGAGCAGGCGCCGCAAGTGGGCGTTCTCGGCCATCTGGAGCTGGGCCTGCTGCATCGATTGCGCCTGCGCCACCTGGTGGTTCTTCAGGTCGCGCAGTTCGTTCTGCAGGCTCGAGAGCGAGGAAAAATAGCCGCCCATGCTCGACACCGCATCGCGCGGCATGAGCGCCGCCATTTGCAGCGGATAGAGTACGGTGGCGGCGACCTGGCGGACGGTGCCGAGGACATGCATGCGCGCGTCGACCAGCAACAGCAGAAGCGAGACCAGCGCGAACACCGTCACCTTCACCCGCGCGGAGGCGCCCTGTTTGAAAAGCGGCGGAGGACTGTAATCCATGAATTTCAGTGTTGACGGCGTGAATACGAGTACTTAAGCCGCGGACAATCAGCGCAGGCAGGCAGCCGGCATTGCACCGGCCACCCGCCCAGGGTCTTTCACCAGAGGGCCGTGGACTGTTTTATTCGTACGAGAAGATCGAGCCCAGCTTGTCATTGTGTTCCAGCGCCATGCCCGAGCCGCGCACCACGCAGGTCAGCGGGTCTTCGGCCACCAGCACCGGCAGGCCGGTCTCTTCCATCAGCAGGCGGTCGAGGTCGCGCAGCAGCGCGCCGCCGCCGGTCAGCATCATGCCCTTCTCGGCGATGTCGGCGCCCAGTTCCGGCGGGGTCTGCTCGAGCGCGTTCTTGACGGCCGAGACGATGTTGTTCAGCGGGTCGGTCAGCGCTTCGAGGATCTCGTTCGACGAGATCGTGAACGCGCGCGGAATGCCTTCGGACAGGTTGCGGCCCTTGACTTCCATTTCCTTCACTTCCGAACCAGGGAAGGCCGAACCGATGGCCTTCTTGATCGCTTCGGCGGTCTGCTCGCCGATCAGCATGCCGTAGTTGCGGCGGATGTAGTTGACGATGGCTTCGTCGAACTTGTCGCCGCCCACGCGCACCGAACCTTTGTAGACCATGCCGCCCAGCGAGATGATGCCCACTTCGGTCGTGCCGCCGCCGATGTCGACCACCATCGAGCCGGTTGCTTCCGACACCGGCAGGCCGGCGCCGAGGGCCGCGGCCATCGGCTCTTCGATCAGGAAGACCTGCGAGGCGCCGGCGCCGAGCGCCGACTCGCGAATCGCGCGGCGCTCGACCTGGGTCGAACCGCAAGGCACGCAGATGATAATGCGCGGCGACGGACGGAAGAATTTCGAGTCGTGCACCATGCGGATGAACTGCTTGAGCATCTCTTCGGTGACGGTGAAGTCGGCGATGACGCCATCCTTCATCGGGCGGATCGCCTCGATATTGCCCGGCACCTTGCCGAGCATCTGCTTGGCTTTCTTGCCGACCGCCTGGATCGTCTTCTTGCCGTTCGGGCCGCCCTGCTGGCGGATCGCGACGACCGATGGCTCGTCCAGCACGATGCCCTGGCCGCGCACATAGATCAGCGTGTTGGCGGTACCCAGGTCGATGGCCAGGTCGTTCGAGAAGTAACTGCGTAAAGAACCAAACATGTGTGTCCTGATGCGCGAAACCGCGCCTAAACTATTGATCGGGAGTCCTCGCCGCGTCGGCCCTGCCTGCGCCCGGCGGTCTTTTAGTACAACCTGTCTGGGACAGGCTCTTGGTGCAGTGGCCGCGCTCATTCGGCGCCGACCACGCATTAGCCCGCCATTCTACCTTATAATTTGCCGATTAAACGCTGAAAACAGGGGGTTTTACCCCCTAGTTCATGAAGCGAGATCGACGGTATTAGCAAGGTTTTATCGACCGTAGCACGCTGTTCAACAGCGCGTACCGCCATTCCGTTATTCGCACAACCACATTTTGAACGCGGCGCGCGCCGCGCTGATTGCCATGTCCCTGACTCTTTCAGACGTAAAACGGATCGCCAACCTGGCGCAGCTCGATATGGACGAGGCCCACGCCGAGACCGCGCTGGGTGAATTGAACGGCATCTTCGCCCTGGCCGAACAGATGCAGGCGGTCGACACCACCGGTGTTGCGCCGTTGTCGCATCCACTGGCCGCAATCCTGTCCTCGCTGCCGCTGCGCCTGCGCGAAGACGTGGTCACCGAAGAAAACCGCCGCGACGACTACCAGGCGCCTGCGCCGAAAGCCCAGGACGGCCTGTACCTGGTGCCGAAGGTCATCGAGTAACCCCGCCTCCACGAGACGCATTCACGAAACGTAAGCACCATGCATAACAAGACCATCAAAGAACTGTCGGCGCTGCTGCATTCGAAGCAGGTGTCGAGCGTCGAACTGACCCGCCACTTCCTCGACCGCATCGCCGCAAGCGGCCACAACGCCTTCCTGCACGTCGATCCGGCCCTCTCGCTGGCCCAGGCCGCGGCTGCCGATGTGCGCCTTGCGGAAGGCACGGCCGGCCCGCTGACCGGCGTGCCGATCGCCCATAAGGATATCTTCGTCACGCGGGACTGGCGCACGACTGCCGGCTCGAAGATGCTGGCCAATTACGTCAGCCCCTTCGACGCCACCGTCGTCGACCGCTTCAACGCGGCCGGCATGGTCACGCTGGGCAAGGTCAATTGCGACGAATTCGCGATGGGCTCGGCCAACGAGAACTCGGCCTTCGGTCCGGTGAAAAACCCGTGGGACGCGCTGGCCGTGCCGGGCGGCTCGTCGGGCGGCTCGGCCGCCGCGATCGCCGCGCGCCTGGCGCCCGCCGCGACCGCCACCGACACCGGCGGCTCGATCCGCCAGCCGGCAGCGTTTTGCGGCGTCACCGGCATCAAGCCGACCTATGGCCGCGTCTCGCGCTTCGGCATGATCGCCTTCGCCTCCTCGCTCGACCAGGGCGGCCCGATGGCCCAGACCGCCGAAGACTGCGCCCTGCTGCTGAACGAAATGGTCGGCCACGACGAGCGCGACTCGACCAGCCTCACGCCTGACCAGGGCAATCTGCACGAAGACTTTACGCGCGACCTGGACAAGCCATTGAACGGCCTGCGCATCGGCGTGCCGAGCGAATACTTCGGCGAAGGCCTGGCCGCCGACGTCGAAGCCGCCGTGCGCGCCGCGCTCGAGCAATTCGTGGCCCTGGGCGCGGTGCTGGTCGATATTTCGCTGCCGAAGACGGCGCTCTCGATCCCGACCTATTACATCATCGCTCCGGCGGAGGCCTCGTCGAACCTGTCGCGCTTCGACGGCGTGCGCTACGGCCACCGCGCCGGCGAGTACAAGGATCTGCAGGACATGTACAAGAAAACGCGCGCCGAAGGCTTTGGCCGCGAAGTCCAGCGCCGCATCATGGTCGGCACCTATGTGCTCTGCCATGGCTATTACGACGCCTACTACGTGCAGGCGCAAAAGATCCGCCGCCTGATCGCCGACGAGTTCCAGGCCGCCTTTGCCGGCAAGTGCGACGTGATCATGGGCCCGGTTGCGCCCACCGTTGCCTGGGACGCGGGCTCGAAGACGAACGACCCGGTCGCCAACTACCTGGCCGACATCTTCACGCTCTCGACCAGCCTGGCCGGCCTGCCCGGCATGTCGATCCCGTGCGGTTTTGGTGCCGGTGACAAGAACGGCAAGCGCCCGGTCGGCCTGCAAATCATCGGCAATTATTTCAGCGAAGCGAAGCTGCTCAACGTCGCCCACCAGTACCAGCTGGCGACCGACTGGCACCAACGCGCCCCTGACGGGGTCTAACGTCCACGCGCGCACAGAATACAAAGAGAGAACACCATGCAATGGGAAGTCGTCATCGGTCTTGAGAACCACGTCCAACTCACGACCAATTCGAAAATCTTCAGTGGCAGCTCGATCCAGTTCGGCGCCGAGCCGAACACGCAAGCGAGCCCGGTCGACCTGGCGCTGCCGGGCGTGCTGCCCGTGATGAACAAGGGCGCCGTCGAGCGCGCGATCCGCTTCGGCCTGGCAGTGGGCGCAACCATCGCCCCGCAGTCCGTCTTCGCGCGCAAGAACTATTTTTACCCCGACCTGCCGAAGGGCTACCAGATCAGCCAGTTCGAAGACCCGGTGGTCCAGGGCGGCACGATCACCTTCGGCTACGAGAAGGATGGCAAGCTGGAGACGAAGACCGTCAACCTGACCCGCGCCCACCTGGAAGAAGACGCGGGTAAATCGCTGCACGAAGACTACGCCGGCATGACGGGCATCGACCTGAACCGCGCCGGCACGCCGCTGCTCGAGATCGTCTCCGAGCCGGAAATGCGCAGCGCCGCCGAAGCGGTCGCCTACGCAAAAGCCATGCACTCGCTGGTCATGTGGCTGGGCGTCTGCGACGGCAACATGCAGGAAGGTTCCTTCCGCAGCGACGTCAACGTCTCGGTGCGCCCGGTCGGCCAAAAGGAATTCGGCACACGCTGCGAAATCAAGAACCTGAACTCCTTCCGCTTCATGGAAGAAGCCATCCACTACGAAGTGGCGCGCCAGATCGAGCTGATCGAAGACGGCGGCAAGGTCCAGCAAGCGACGCGCCTGTGGGACCCGGACCGCAAGGAAACGCGCTCGATGCGCTCGAAAGAGGATGCGCAGGACTACCGCTACTTCCCCGACCCGGACCTGCCGCCCCTGATGATTTCGGAAGACTGGATCGAGCGCGTGCGCGCCGACATGCCGGAACTGCCGGCAGCGATGCGCGCACGCTTCACCGGCGACTACGGCCTGCCGGAGTACGACAGCCTGATCCTGACCTCGTCGCAGCCGATGGCGAACTACTACGAAGCCGTGGTGGCGAAAGCCGGCAAGGAAAATGCGAAGACCATCGCCAACTGGATGATGGGCGACGTGTCGTCGACCCTGAACCGCGAAGGCGTCGAGATCACCGAGTCGCCGGTCGAGGCGTCGCAGCTCGCGCTCTTAATCCGCCGCATCGCCGACGGCACGATCTCGAACAAGGCCGGCAAGGAAGTCTTCGCCGCGATGTGGGAAGCCAAATCGCTGGACGAGAACCTGGCCGACCTCGTGATCGAACAGAAGGGCCTGAAGCAGATTTCGGACACGGGCGCTCTGGAAGCGATCGTCGACGAGGTGCTGGCCGCGAACGCCAAATCGGTCGAGCAGTACCGCGCCGGCAAGGAAGCGGCGATCAACGCGCTGATCGGCCAGGCCATGAAAGCCTCGAAGGGCAAGGCGAATCCGGCGCAAGTGACGGAGCTGCTCAAGAAGAAGCTGGCGGGTTGATACAGTCTGGCTGAACAAGAAACCGGAGCATGCTCCGGTTTTTTATTCGCAGGCGCATAGTGCATTTTTGCCTATTTCGGAATATCAGAAAATTCAAGAAATCAAGTCGTGATAAGCTCAATGTTTCGTAATTTAAGAAATTCGTGACATTCCTTAGTGTTTTTAGTGAAAATTTCGGAATTTCGGAAATATCTTAATGTCGGTGCGTATAATCGATTATATTTTCTGAATTTCCGAAACAAGGCCACCATGGAATCGACGCCTACCCTTCTAACAGCGCCGCATACACTAGGACCAATAGTACGTCAGCGCCGACGTGCACAGCATTTGCGAATCGATGACGCCGCAGGACTTCTTGGCGTGTCGGTCGACCTGATGTCGCGGCTCGAAAATGGCCAAGGTAGCGTCCGTCTGGACAAGGCAATGGCTGTCCTTGACGGGTTAGGCTTGGCGTTGCTCGTCGTACCAAAGGAGCATCCCTGGGCGCGCCGCTCCCACGCGATGCCCGTGCCACGGGCATCTGGAGAAACCGAGTGAACCTGGTGCTCGAAGTCTTCGCTGGAGAGCGCCCAATGGCGACCATTGGACATGATGCAATTCCGGATACGTGGTCTCTGACTTACCTCGATAACTGGCTTGAGGCTCCCGACGCTTACCCCTTGTCGCCGTCGTTACCGCTGACCCCAGGCGAGCGCGGCTACGATTCACATTCGATCAAGCGCTTTATCGAGCACTTGCTGCCTGAAGGGAATGCACTCGATGTCGCCATCAAGGCCAATGGGCTAGCGAAGTCCAACGTGTTCGGCCTGATCCATGCGCTCGGCACGGAAACCGCCGGTGTATTGCGCTTTCGAGACGCGCAGGCTGCGATGGACGCCCATGTCGCGCATGAGATGCGGGAAATCCCGGTTGAGGAACTCGATGCGCGCATTGCCGGCCATGACATACCGTTCATGGTCTGGGACGGCAAGGTCCGCATGTCGGTCGCGGGCGTGCAGGACAAGCTTCTGGTCTATATCGACGCTCCGCTCGACCAAGGAGGGCGCGTGTTCCTGGTCCAGGGCCCACGCCTTGCATCGACGCATATTCTCAAGCCCGACTTTGGTCATCCGAAAATGCCGCATCTCGCGATAAACGAAAACTTCTGCATGACGCTTGCGCGCCGCATTGGCTTGCCGGCCGCCGAAGTCCAATTACTGCGCACGCCTCGTCCGGTGCTTGTCGTCCGCCGTTTCGATCGCATCCTCCACACGCAGGATAACGACGTGCGCGTCGAGCGGCGACACATGATCGACGCTTGCCAGGCCTGCGATCTGCCAGTCAGTTTCAAGTACGAGCGTAATTATGGGAAAGGTGAAGCAGTACGCGACATTCGAGAAGGCATGAGCTTCGAGCGACTGTTCGGTCTTGGCGAACTGACAGGCAATAAGGCTCAGGCAAAGCTGACGATGCTGCGCTGGGCACTCTTCCAGTTCCTGATCGGGAACAGCGATGCGCACGGCAAAAACTTCTCGTTTTTTGTCGGTCCTGGGGGCTACCTCGAACCAACACCCTGGTATGACCTGGTCAGCGCAGTCCAGTATGCGCATTTCGATACCGACCTGGCAATGGCATACGGCGATGCGTTCACCTACGACGAGGTCACGCCATTTGCTTTGGCCGACTTTGCCATCCGCTGCGGCATCGACCGCAGACTGATGCAGCGCGAGGCACAACGCATGGGAGATGCTGCCTCCAGGGTGGCTATCGAACTGGCGTACGCCAGTAACTACCGAGACGAGGAACTTGCCTTTGTCGTCCTTAATCTGGTGGAGCTCGTCCGCCGCCAAGCGAAGCGCCTGGCGGAACTTGCGCGCGCAGCGGTGAAGGTTCCTGCCGAGTTACTTTGATCGCTTTATGGAGTGCAATCAGATCCCGTAGCGCGCCCGATACGCTGACACCGCATCCTTGTGCTGCCCCAGCTCCGCGCCCGCGCCCTCACCCGACAGATAGGTGAACAGGTCGTCCAGGTTGGCGATCGAAATGACGGGAATCCCGAATTCTTTCGCCACCTGCTGCACTGCCGAGCCCTCCGACAGCGCGCCCTCCTGCCCCGAGCGCTCCATGCGGTCGATGGCGATCAGCACGGCGGCCGGTTCGGCGCCGGCGGCGCGGATCAGGTCGACCGATTCGCGCACCGAGGTGCCGGCCGAGATCACGTCGTCGACGATCACGACCTTCCCCTGCAGCTTGGCGCCGACAATGGTTCCGCCTTCGCCGTGGTCCTTGGCTTCCTTGCGGTTGTAGGCGTAGGAGGTATTGCGGCCCTTGCCGGCCAGCGCGACAGCGGTGGCGCTGGCCAGGGTGATGCCTTTATAGGCCGGGCCGAACAGCATGTCGAATTCGACGCCCGAGTCGAGCAGGGTCTGGGCATAGAATTGCGCCAGCTGGCCCAGGGTGGCGCCGTCGTGGAACAGGCCGGCGTTGAAGAAGTAAGGCGACTGGCGCCCGGCCTTGGTGGTGAACTCGCCGAACTTGAGCACTCCCGTCGAGACCGAAAAAGCGATAAACTGTTGGCGCAAATTGTTCACGATGACCCCACATTAAAAAAGTGGCTGTATTTTAATCCCCGGACACCGCCAGCGCCATCGCCGCGTCCGCCGGGCCGCGCCACCCTTCTCTTCGATCCCATGCCACGAATTATTTCCGCCAACCTGAACGGCATCCGTTCGGCCCACAAAAAAGGCTTTTTCAACTGGCTCGCCACGGTCGACGCCGACTTCATCTGCGTGCAGGAACTCAAAGCAGTGGAAGCCGACATGACCGAGGAATTCCTGCGTCCGCACGGCTACCACGGCCATTTCCACTACGCCGAAAAGAAGGGCTATTCGGGCACCGGCGTCTACAGCCGCGTAGCGCCCGACAACAAGCGCATCGGCTTCGGCTGCCAGGAATTCGATGCCGAGGGCCGCTACACGCGCTGCGACTTCGGCAACCTGACCGTGATCTCGGTCTACTGCCCGTCGGGCTCGTCCTCGCCCGAACGCCAGCTGGCCAAGTTCCGCTTCATGGAAGTCTTCCTGCCGCACCTGCAGGAATTGAAAGCCGAAGGCCGCGAAGTCGTCATCTGCGGCGACTGGAACATCGCGCACAAGGAAATCGACCTGAAAAACTGGAAGAGCAACCAGAAGAACTCGGGTTTTCTCCCTGAAGAACGCGCATGGATGACGCGCCTGTTCGACGAGCTGGGCCTGGTCGACGTGCACCGCGTGGTGGCGCCGGATGCGGCAGATTACACCTGGTGGAGCAACCGCGGCCAGTCATGGGCGAAGAACGTGGGCTGGCGCATCGATTACCACGTCGCGACCCCTGGCATTGCAGCCAAGGCGCACACGGTGGCGGTCTACAAGGATGAGCGTTTTTCGGACCACGCGCCGCTCATCATCGATTACCACCTCTGATCGCTAGGGCCAGTCCAGCGTGCGTTCGCTCGTAAACGTGCGCTGTGCACCCGTCAGCGGATCGTCAAAACTGATCGAGCGCGCCAGCAGCTGCAGCGGCGCCGAAAAGTCGTCGCCCTTGCAGGGCAGCGCGACCGGATAAAACGCGTCGTTCAAAATCGGCGCGCCGAGCGAGGACAAATGCAGGCGCAGCTGGTGCTTGCGGCCGGTATGCGGGTGCAGGCGGTAGCGCACGATGTCGCCGCGCCGTTCGAGTACCTCGATCAGGGTCTCCGAGTTCGGCTCGCCCTCCTCTTCCGTCATCACAAAGAACTTGTCGCCGTCGACCATCCGGCTCCTGTAGGTGAAGGGGAAGTCGCGTCCGGCAATCGGGCCGGCCAGCGCCTCGTACACTTTTTTCACGACGCGCTTCTGGAACATCGACTGGTACTTACCGCGCGTCTCGACATTGTGCGAGAAGATCACGACGCCTGCCGTTTCGCGGTCGAGGCGGTGGATCGGGGTCAGGTGCGGCAGTTCGAGCTGGGCTTTCAGGCGCACCAGCAGCGTCTCGTGCAGGAAGCGCCCGGTCGGGATCATCGGCAGAAAGTGCGGCTTGTCGACCACCAGCAGGTGGTCGTCCTGGAACAGGATGCGTTCCTTGAACGGGATCGGCGTCTCGGACTCGTCGAGCTCGCGGTAATACCAGATGCGCATGCCCTGGCGGACCTGGCTGTTGGCCGTCAATGGCGTGCCGGTCGCGTCGACCACTTCGCCGCGCTGCAGTCGCGCGGCCCAGGAATCCGCCGGCACGTCCGGGAAGCGCTCGGCCAGGAAGCGCAGCATGCCGCCGGGGCGCGTCTCGGTCAGCCACAGGTAGCTGGGCGCGACGCCGCCGCGTACCGGCAGCGGCACGAAAGCATTCGCGTCTGCCTGCCGTCCCATTTATCTCAGTGCGACGTTGGTGCGATATTCCGGCAAGCGGTTCACCGTGGTGCCCTTGGCGCGCGCGTACAGCGGCAGCAGCACGTTCATGTGCTTTTCCATGTCCCTGATGCGGGTTTCGCCGCCCGGGTGGGTCGACAGGAACTCGGGCGGCGCGCCCTTGTTCAGCATCGCCATCTTGCGCCACAGCGCAATGCCGGCGCGCGGGTCGTAGCCAGCACGGGCGGCGATGTCCAGGCCCACCAGGTCCGACTCGCGCTCTTCGTCGCGCGAAAATTTCAGCACCACGCCCTGGCCGATCATGCCGGTGACGGTATTCGTGATGCTCGGGTCGACCCCGAAGATGGCCGAACCGAGCGCACCGGCCACGCGCGCGACGCCCGAGGTAATGCCGGACTTGGCCATGCGCTCGCGGCCATGCTCGCGCAGCGCGTGGGCGATTTCGTGGCCCATGATGGCGGCCATTTCGTCGTCGGTGAGTTTCAGCTGGTTGATGATGCCGGTAAAGAAGCCGATGCGCCCGCCTGGCATGCAAAACGCGTTGACCTGGGGATGGTCGACCAGGTTGACCTGCCATTTCCAGTCCTTGGCCGAGGCGTTCCAGCGCGGCGTGTGCGGAATCAGGCGCTGGGCTACGCCGCGCAGGCGCTTGACCTGCGGATCGGTGGCCGGCACCAGCGCGCCCTTTTGCTGGGCCTGCGACATCATCTGCTGGTACTGCTGGGCCGCAGCCTCGTTGAGCTGCGCCTCCGGAACCAGTACGCGCACGCGCGAGAGCGGCTTCACGACGATGCCGTCCTGGACCACTTGCTCCTTCTGCGCGTGTGCCTGCTGCAGCGGCATGGCGCCGAGGGCGGCGATGACCGCGATGGACGCGGCAAGTTGTTTCATGTTTTTCATGTGAGTGGCCGGTGTGCTGTTTTTGTCAACAACATCGTCGCAGAAAAGGGCGGATGGGGTACGCACGATATGGGGGAATCGCAGTATCAGGCGCGCCTGGCCTTCTTGCGCAGCCTGAACACCGCCAGGCTCCCGCGCAGATTCGGCAGGAAGGTCACCGGCTTGCCGTCGGCCAGCGCCACATATTCGATTACCTCGAGCCCGCACTCTTCCGCCAGCTCCTTGAAGTCGACAATGGTCGCGCAGCGCACGTTCGGCGTGTCGTACCACTGGTAGGGCAGCGAGCGCGACACCGGCATCCGGCCCTTCAATAGCGCAACCCGGTGCGGCCAGTAAGCGAAGTTGGGGAAGGAGACGATGGCCTCGGCGCCCACGCGCACGATGTCGCGCAGCAGCGCTTCGACGTGCTGCATCATCTGCAGCGAGGACAGGCAGAGCACCGTGTCGAAGGAGTTGTCGCCAAACAGGCCCAGGCCCTGCTCCATGTCGTGCTGGATGACGTTGATGCCGCGGCGGGTGCTCTCCAGTACCTTGTCGTCGGCGATCTCGATGCCGTAGCCGGTGCAGCGCTTGCCCTTTTCCAGGTAGCGCAGCATGGCGCCGTCGCCGCAGCCCACGTCCAGTACGTGCGCGCTGTCGCCTACCCAGTGGGCGATGAAGGCCAGGTCGGGGCGCAAAGCGTTCAGGTCGTCGAAATTCATGCCGTCTCCCCTGCAGTGGCTTCCCAGATGCGGTCGTAATAAGCCCGCACAACGCCCATGTAGCGTGCGTCTTCCAGGAGGAAGGCGTCGTGCCCGTGCGGCGCGTCGATCTCGGCATAGGTCACCTGGCGCCGGTTCGAAATGAGCGCTTCCACGATCTCGCGGCTGCGCTCGGGCGAAAAACGCCAGTCGGTACTGAAGGAGGCGATCAGGAACTGGGCCTGTGTGGTTGCCAATGCGCGGGTCAGGTCGCCGCCGTGCTCGCGCGCCGGGTCGAAATAGTCGAGCGCCTTGGTGATCAGGAGGTAGGTATTGGCGTCGAAGTATTCCGAAAACTTGTCGCCCTGGTAGCGCAGGTAGGATTCGATCTCGAAGTCGACGCCGAAGTCGAATTTGTAGTCGTTCGTCTCGGCGGCATTGCGCAGTTTGCGGCCGAATTTTTCCGCCATGTCGTCGTTCGACAAATACGTGATGTGGCCGACCATGCGCGCGACCTTCAGGCCGTTCTTCGGCACGGTCTTGTGCTCGTAAAAATCGCCGCCGTGGTAGTCCGGGTCGGTGAGAATTGCCTGGCGCGCGACGTCGTTGAAGGCGATGTTCTGGGCCGAGAGCTTGGGCGTGGAGGCGATCACGATGCAGTGGCGCAGGCGCTCGGGAAACTTGATGCTCCACGAAAGGGCCTGCATGCCGCCGAGCGAGCCGCCCATCACGGCGGCGAATTGGTCGACGCCGAGGCGGTCGGCCAGGCGCGCCTGGGCGCTGACCCAGTCTTCCACTGTCAGCACGGGGAAGGCCGCGCCGTAGGGCTTGCCGGTAGCAGGATTGACGTGCATCGGGCCCGTCGAGCCGAAGCAGGAACCGAGGTTGTTCACGCCGATGACAAAGAAGCGGTCGGTGTCGACCGGTTTGCCCGGTCCCACCATGTTGTCCCACCAGCCGAGGTTTTTCGGCGCATCGGCATAGGTGCCGGCGACGTGGTGCGAAGCGTTCAGTGCGTGGCAGATCAGCACCGCGTTCGAGCGCTCTGCATTCAATGTGCCGTAGGTTTCATACATCAGCGTGTAGTCGGCAAGCTGCGCGCCGCTTTGCAGCAGCAGCGGCTCGGCGAAATGCATCGCTGATGGTGAAACGATTCCAATGGATCCCATGAGACTTTCTTTGACTGTGTAGATGGCGGCACGCCCGGCCGCGCTGGTACTGAATTTCTGCTAATTGCGCTGGAGCTGTTCGACCGCTTCGAGGATCTCGCCCGGCTCCATCGAGCGCATGATGCGCCGCATTCGGGGCGCGATCCGGGTCAGGTCGGCGTTCAGGATTTCCTGCTTCACCGACAGCAGCTGGGCCGGATGCATCGAGAACTCGCGCAGGCCCATTCCCAATAACAAGCGCGTCAGCCTGGTGTCGCCCGCCATCTCGCCGCATACCGCGACGTCGATGCCCGCCTTCCGGCCGGCCTCGATCGTCATGCCGATCAGCTGCAAAATCGCCGGATGCAGCGGGTCGTACAGGTGCGCCACTTCGTAATCGACGCGGTCGATCGCCAGCGTGTATTGAATCAAGTCATTCGTGCCGATCGACAGGAAGTTCATGCGCCGCACGAACATCGGCAGCGCCAGCGCGGCGGCCGGGATCTCGATCATGGCGCCCACTTCCACCGCTGGGTCGAACTTGATGTCCTGTTCGCTCAGCTGCGCCTTTGCTTGCTCGAGCATGTTCAGGGTCTGGTCGATCTCGAAGGCGTGCGCCAGCATCGGGAACAGGATGCGCACCTTGCCGAAGGCGGACGCGCGCAAGATCGCGCGCAGCTGGGTCAGGAACAGCTGCGGCTCGGCCAGGCAGTAGCGGATCGCGCGCAGGCCGAGCGCCGGGTTCAGGGCCGTGTGCTCGGTCGGGTCGAGCGGCTTGTCGGCGCCGACGTCGAGCGTGCGGATCGTTACCGGGCGGCCCTTCATCGCCACCACGGCGCGCCGGTACTGCTCGAACTGTTCGTCTTCGTCGGGGATCTGCAGGCCGGGGGCGCCGCGGCCCATGAACAGGAATTCGGAGCGGAACAGGCCGATGCCGGTCGCGCCGGCGTCGAGCGCATGCGGGCAGTCGTCGGGCAGCTCGATGTTGGCCATCAGCTTGATGGCGGTGCCGTCCTTGGTGACGGCCGGCGTCTTCTTCAGCTTCTGCAGGCGCTTCCTGGCCTTGGTCAGCGCGAGCTGGCGCGCGCGGTACTGCTCCAGCACCAGCGGGCTCGGATTGCAGATCACGACGCCGGCGTCGCCGTCGACGATGATCCAGTCGTCCTGCTCGATCAGGCGCGAAGCCTGGCTCATGCCGACCGCCGCCGGGATGTCGAGCGAGCGCGCGACGATGGCCGTGTGCGAGTTCTGGCCGCCGACGTCGGTGACGAAACCGATGAAGGAACGGTCGCGGAAGGCCAGCATGTCGGCCGGCGAGATGTCGTGGGCGACGACCACCATTTGCGGCGCATAGCCCTCGTCGCCGGCCAGCAGCGGCGGCACCGACAAGGCGGTGCCCATCAGGACTTTCAGCACGCGCTCGGCGACCTGCTGGATGTCGTGCTTGCGCTCGCGCAGGTAGGCGTCTTCGATCTCGTCGAACTGGCTCGACAATTCGTCGATCTGGGTCACCAGCGCCCACTCGGCGTTGTAGTGGCGCGTGCGGATGATGTCGAGCGGCGCTTCCGAAATCATCGGGTCGGACAGGATCAGCGCATGGACGTCGATGAAGGCGCCCAGTTCGGTCGGGGCGTCCTTTGGCAGGTCGGTCCACAGCTCCTGCAGGTTGCGGTGCACTTCGGCGATCGCGTCCTTCAGGCGTTTGACTTCCGCTTCGATCTGCTCGACCGGAACCAGGTAGTGCTTGACGTCGAGCGCGGCGGGCGTGAGCAGGTGCGCGCGCCCGATCGCGATCCCGCGCGAGACGGGGATGCCATGGAGCGTGAACGACGCCATCGAGGGTCCCGAACGGTAGCGGCCCGATTCCGGCATTACTCGCCTTCGCCGAACTTGTCGTTGACCAGGCCCGAGAGCGCCGTAATGGCGTCGTTCTCGTCCGGACCATCGGCTTCCAGCGTGACTTTCGCGCCCTTGCCGGCAGCCAGCATCATCACGCCCATGATCGACTTGGCGTTGATGCGGCGGCCATTGCGGGTGAGCCAGACTTCGCTTTTGTACTTCGCAGCCAGTTGCGTGAATTTGGCGGAGGCGCGGGCGTGCAGGCCCAGTTTGTTGATAATTTCAAGTTCTTGTTGAATCATGTTCTCGTTTTCTTTTCAATCGTCAGAACTGCGCGTCCCACTACAATCCGGTGTGGAGTGCCTGAAAAAGCCCTCAGGGCAAGGCGCATCGTCGAAGACAGTACGCTAGTACGGCGAGACGATGCAACGCCGCCATGAGGGGTTTTTCAGACACTCCTAACCGGGGCCTACTCTGATCCTGTTATCGACGCGCACCGCGCCATTCTGGGCGCCCGCCAGCGCCATCTCCACCACCACGTCGAGCGTGTCGCGCCGGTAGGTGATCGCGCGCAGCAGCATCGGCAGGCTGATGCCGGCGATGACTTCGACGCGCCCGGCAACGGCCAGCGAATTGCAGCAATTGGCCGGCGTGCCGCCCTTGATGTCGGTGATCACCAGCACGCCGTCGCCGTCGTCCAGGCGCACGATCGCGTCGCGCGCGCGCAGGTTGACGGCCTGCGTGTCTTCATCGGCCGCAACGTCGATCGCTTCGAAGCGCTCGGTCGGCCCGCGAAACACGTGGGCCACTGCCGCGATGAATGCCTGGCCCAGCGGTGCGTGGGTCAGGAGCAAAATACCTACCATGTTATTTCCCTGTTGCCTGCTCGACCGCGTCGATGAACATCGCCGCAACGTCGAAACCGGTCTGGTCGGTGATCTCCTGGAAGCAGGTCGGACTGGTGACATTCACCTCGGTCAGGAAATCGCCGATCACGTCCAATCCTACCAGTAAGAGGCCTCGCTCGGCCAGCAGTGGCCCGAGGGCCTCGGCGATCTCGAGGTCGCGCTCGGTGATCGGCTGGGCCACGCCGATGCCGCCGGCCGCCAGGTTGCCGCGCACTTCGGTTCCCTGCGGGATACGGGCCAGCGCGAACGGTACCGGCTTGCCGCCGATGACGAGGATGCGTTTGTCGCCCTTGACGATCTCAGGAATGTATTTTTGCACCATAATGGTGCGTTTTCCGTTGTCGCTCAGCGTTTCGATGATCGCGCCCAGATTCATCGCGTCCGATTTCACGCGGAAGATGCCGGTGCCGCCCATGCCGTCGAGCGGCTTGAAAATCACGTCGCCGTGCATGGCGTGGAAGGCGCGCAGGCGCTTTTCCGACGAAGTGACCAGGGTCGGCGACGTAAACTGGCTGAACTGGCCGATCGCCAGTTTTTCGTTATGGTCGCGAATGGCCGACGGGCGGTTGAAGACGCGCGCGCCCTGCTTTTCGGCGAGCTCCAGCAGGTAGGTGCCGTAGACATATTCCATGTCGAAAGGCGGATCCTTGCGCTCGATGATGGCGTCGAAGCTGGACAGGCGCAGATCGCGCGCTTCGTCGGCCCGGTACCAGACATCCTGCTCGCCGGTGAGATGGATGCGCGCCACCTCGGCGCTGACCACGCCCATCTCCAGCGCCATGTGGCGCTGCTCGAAGAAGTAGAGCTCATGGCCGCGCCGCGCCGCTTCGCGCATCATTGCGAAGGTCGAGTCCTTGTAGATCTTGAAGCCATCGAGCGGATCGGCGAGGAAGGCGATTTTCATGGAGGGTCCTGTCTGGGTAATGCCCTTGATTTTAGCCGGAATCCCATATTCGCGCGGGCGGCGGGCCCGGCCGGATGATTCCTGCAAGCACATAGTGCTGATGAGCAAATTGCGCGCGATCGTCGAAACGCCTGAGCGTCCGCAAACCGGGGCGCGGTTGCCTGGGCGACGATTCTGCCATGAGCGCTCAATTCGACCAAAAAGCGGAACAGGACCGCATCGCCGGCGTGTACCGCGGCTGGCATAGCGGCGCCGCCCTGGCCCGCTATGCCTGGCACCGGCCCGACATCGTGTACCAGCACGCCATGCGCATGCGGGTGCTCTCGCGCGTGCTGGCCAGCACCGTCGGCACCGATCTCGGCAAGGTGCGCGTGGTCGACGTCAACTGCGGCAGCGGCGCCTTCCTGCGCCAGCTGATCGACTGGGGAGCAACGCCGGCGCATCTCACCGGTACCGAAATGCAGCAGGAGCGCCTCGACCTGGCGCGCCCGCGCTCGGCGCCCGAGGTGAAATGGCATTGCGGTTCGCTGAGCTCTCTGCCGGCTGCCAGTGCCGACCTGGTCAGCGCGCACACCGTGCTGTCCTCGCTATTGGAGCCGGAGCTGCGCCAACGCCTCGCGGCCGACATGTGGCGCGTGCTCAAACCCGGCGGCTGGTGCCTCGTGGTCGACTTCCGCTACAACAACCCGCGCAATCCGCACGTGCGCAAGGTGACGCGCGCCGAGCTCCACGGCTACTGGCCGGGACACCGCCCGCACTACCAGACCATGCTGCTCGCACCGCCCGTCGGCCGCGCACTGGCCGCCCTGCCCGCGCTGGTGAGCGAAGCGCTGGCCGGCCTGGTGCCGCCGCTGCGTTCGCATTTCATTTATATGGTGCAGAAGGAGCGTTGACCGCGGGGACGGGCCTGAAAAATCGTGTGCGTGCTTAGTGGGGCTGTTGCCTGTGCGGCTAACGGGGTGTTTGATCCGCGTGGGCATTCATGCCCACGCGGAATAAAGAAACCATCAGCCGCACAGGCGACAGCCCCACCAACCCAAAAGAAAAGGGACCACTTGGCCCCTTTCCCTGCATCCGCCACCCGCAGCGGCAAACAATCAATAGACTTCCGGGTTCGGATCAGTGCGTTCCATCTCCAGCGAAGCCGCCAGCAAACCCAGGCGCGCCACGACGCCGTACACATAGAACCGGTTCGGCGCCGCCGTGCCCGGTTTCGCCTTCAGGTCCGGCACCGCGTGCTGCTGGGCAAACGCCAGCGGCACGTATTGCGAGCCCGGCGCGTTCAGGTTCTGGTCGATGCCGCGCTCGGCGTGCACGCGATAGAAACCGCCGACTACGTAGCGGTCGATCATGTAGACCACCGGCTCGGCCACCGCGTCGTCGATCTTTTCGAAGGTCGGCACGCCTTCCTGCACGATCAGGTCGGTTACGGCCACGCCATCCTTGATCACCGACATTTTCGCGCGCTGCTTCAGGGACAGGTCGCGTACTTCGCTCGCGTCCTTCACCGTCATCACGCCCATGCCGTAGGTGCCGGCGTCGGGCTTCACGATCACGAAGGGCTTTTGCTCCTTCATGCCGTATTCCTTGTACTTCTTCTTGATCTTCGAGAGCAGCGCCGAGACCGCGTCAGCCAGCGCTTCGGTGCCCTGGTCGTGCTCGAGGTCGATCTCGCCCACCTTCGCATGCAGCGGATTGACCAGCCATGGGTCGATGTCGATCAGCTTGCCGAACTTCTTGGCCACCTCGTCGAACGCCTTCAGGTGGTTGCTCTTGCGGCGCACCGCCCAGCCGGCGTGTACGGGCGGCAGCAGCGACTGTTCGTGGATGTTTTCCAGGATCGAGGGAATGCCCGCCG
This sequence comes from Massilia sp. FBCC-B171, assembly GCF_059134155.1. Taxonomy (NCBI): domain Bacteria; kingdom Pseudomonadati; phylum Pseudomonadota; class Betaproteobacteria; order Burkholderiales; family Oxalobacteraceae; genus Massilia; species Massilia sp. FBCC-B171. The sequence goes on from NZ_CP101443.1 coordinate 4,646,206, forward strand.
ACAGGTCGTTGTTCAGCAGGATCGTGCACGGATCGAAGTCGGCCAGGCCCAGGCGGCGGCCGTTGGCGGAGCGCACCAGGGGTTCGACCACCAGCATGTTTCCGTCCGGCAGCGCCAGCGGAGTCGGCTGGGTGACGTCCGGCGACAGCGAACCGAGGCGCACGTGCAGGCCGGTCTGGCGGAAGATCTGCATCAGACGCGCCACGTTTTGCAGGTAATGCGGATTGCGCGTGTGCGTTTCCGGAATCAGGAGCAGGTTGCGCGCGTCGGGACAATACTTGTCGATCGCCGCCATCGCCGCCTGCACCGTCAGCGGCAGCATCTCGCTGGCCAGGTTGTTGAAGCCGCCCGGGAACAGGTTGGTGTCGACCGGCGCCAGTTTATAGCCGGCATTCCTCAGGTCGACCGAGCAATAGAACGGCGGCGTATGCTCCTGCCACTCGAGGCGGAACCAGCGCTCGATCGCCGGAGTGGCGTCGAGGATCTTTTTTTCTAAATCGAGCAGCGGGCCGGTCAAGGCGGTGGCGAGGTGCGGAACCATGAAAGTGGACGTCCTTATTGGCTTCTTGGCGATGAATGCCCGTATCTTGGGGCAACGAGCCCTATTTTAAAGGCTTCTGCTGCACTGCAAAAACAAAAAAGGCGCCCCGCAGGGCGCCCTTTTATGCTGAACGGGTCGCGGTGTTACGAATGGTACGCCGATTCGCCGTGGCTGGTAATATCCAGGCCCTCGCGTTCCTGCTCTTCCGGCACGCGCAGTCCGATCACGATATCGACCAGTTTGAAGGCGATGAAGGCCACGACCGCCGACCAGACGATGGTCACGCCGACCGCCTGGGCCTGCACCCAGACCTGGTGGCCGATCGAATACACGTCAGCCGAGGGTTTGTTGGTGACGTAATCCCAGATGCCCTGCCCGCCCAGTTGCGGCGCGGCGAACACGCCGGTCAGCAGTGCGCCGACGATGCCGCCGACACCGTGCACGCCGAACACGTCGAGCGAATCATCGACACGCAGCAGGCGTTTCAGGCCATTCACGCCCCACAGGCAGACGATGCCGCCGACCAGGCCGATCACCAGCGCGCCCATCGGACCGACGAAACCGCAGGCCGGGGTAATGGCCACCAGGCCCGAGACGGCACCCGAGGCGGCGCCCAGCATCGATGGCTTGCCCTTGGTGATCCACTCGCCCATGGTCCAGGAGACGGTCGCGGCAGCGGTGGCCAGCAGGGTGTTGATGAAGGCCAGCGCGGCGATGTCGCCCGCTTCCAGTGCCGAGCCGGCATTGAAGCCGAACCAGCCGACCCACAGCAGCGAGGCGCCGATCATGGTCATGGTCATCGAGTGCGGGGCCATCGATTCGCGGCCGTAGCCGACGCGCTTGCCGATCACATAGGCGCCGACCAGGCCGGCCACTGCCGCATTGATGTGCACCACGGTGCCGCCCGCGAAGTCGAGGGCGCCCTTCTGCCACAGCCAGCCGGCGTCGGCGGTCACGGTTGCCAGGGTGGCGGCGTCGGTGATCGCATCAGGACCGGCCCAGAACCAGACCATGTGGGCGACCGGGATATAGCCGAAGGTGAACCACAGCACCACGAAGGCCAGCACCGCGGAGAAGCGCACGCGCTCGGCGAAGGCGCCGACGATCAGGGCGCAGGTGATGGCGGCAAAGGTGCCCTGGAAGGCGACGAAGATGAACTCGGGGATCATCGTCTCCTTGCTGAAGGTGGCGGCCATGCTGAACACGCCCGCGGCCGGATCGTAGATGCCGTTCAGGAAGGCGCGGTCGAACCCGCCGATGAAGGCGCTGCCGCCGGTGAAGGCCAGCGAATAGCCGTACAGGCACCACAGCACGATGATGATCGAGAACACCATGAAAACTTGCAGCAGGATCGACAGCATGTTCTTGGCGCGCACCAGGCCGCCGTAGAACAGGGCCAGGCCCGGGATCGACATCATGATCACGAGCAGGGTGGCGACGAACATCCAGGCGGTATCGCCCTTGTTGATGGAAGGGGCGGCCCAGGCCGGCAGTGCAAGACCCAACGCCAGTGCGGCGCCCAGGATTTTTGTCATTGTTCGATTCATTTTGAAATCCCCTTACAGTGCGTCGTTGCCGGTCTCGCCGGTACGGATACGGATGACCTGGTTGAGGTCGGACACGAAGATCTTGCCGTCGCCAATCTTGCCGGTGCGCGCGGCGCTCTGGATGGCGTCGATGACCTGGTCGACGACGGCGTCGTCGACGGCCGCTTCGATCTTGATCTTCGGCAGGAAGTCGACCACGTACTCGGCTCCGCGGTAGAGCTCGGTATGGCCCTTCTGGCGCCCGAAGCCTTTGACTTCGGTGACCGTCATGCCCTGCACGTTAATTTCCGACAGCGCCTCACGCACTTCGTCGAGCTTGAAGGGCTTGATAATGGCGGTAATCAGTTTCATCGCATGGCCTCTTTCAGAAAGTTTTTGAGATGGAAATCACTGCCGCCGATTTGCCCAGGTTGCGGCCGGTTGGGCTCAGATACGCGTCGGTGTCAGCCTTGACCCAGGCCAGCGCGACGCTGGCAAAGCCCAGGTCCTTGGTCAGGCCGATCTTGTAGTCGTTGTATGACAGGGCGCCATTGTTCTTCACGCGCTGGCGGCCGGCATGCAGGTTCAGGGTCAGTCCCTCGACGGCCGTGATCGGCAGGTTCAGGCCCACGTCCAGGTAGCCGCTCTGCTTGCTGTCGACCGTGCCGAACAGGTTCGTGGTCGCATGCGAATACTTCACATAGGCAGGACCGAAGCCGAGCTGGCCGTAGAGCTCGAAGGTGTTCGCGTTCGGATTGAGGTCGTTCGATGGATACCAGTAGTACAGGCCGCCGACGTCGTAGCTGATCTCGCTTGTCAGCTGCCCGCGCTTGCCGGCGTAGACGTCGACTTCGACATTGCCGTCGCCGCCCAGGTCCTTGGTCCACTTGATGGTCGAGAGCCAGGTGCCGACATACAGGCCGCTCGGGCTGTGGGTATAGTCGGCGCCGCCTTGCAGGGCCGGGTCGAAGCGGGTCTGCGACAGGCCGCGGTAGCGGTATTCGCTGGTCAGCGCCGCGTTGTAGCTGAGCTGGTGCTCGGGAGCCGGCGTCTCTTGCGCCTGCGCGCTGCCCATCATTGCCAGCGCTAACGCTGCACTACCTGCAAACTTGCTCTTCATGACGATTCCCCTTGTTTGGATGGATGTGGTGTCTCGGTTAGCCTGAGTTGCAGCTTTATTCATCCTGTAGCAGAATGCGTGCCAGCTCACAGGGGCATCTCATGTGCTTGATTTTTCGCCCACCTGCCCCACTTTCGTAGGTAATCAACAAAATTGAGTGCGCGGCGCCGCGAAAACCGGCCGCCATGCACTAAACGAGGTCGCCGCGCACCACCGTGGTGCGCCGCCTCGCTGACCAGGACTGATGGACATGAATAATTTCTTCAATGACTTGCAAGGCAAGATCAACCAGGCGATGGACAGCGCGCCTGCCAAGGACATCGAGAAGAACGTCAAGGCGATGATGACCCAGGGCTTTTCCAAGCTCGACCTGGTGACGCGCGAAGAATTCGACATCCAGGCCCAGGTGCTGGCAAAGACGCGCGCAAAGCTCGAAGCGCTCGAGCTGCGCGTGGCCGAGCTGGAAGCGCGGCTGACGGAGACGGCTCCCAAGCTGTAATTGCGCTGCCGGTGTAGTCTCTTTAGAGGCGGCGCCATGAATGCAACAGACAAACTGCTCGGCACGGTCATGCCTCCACAAGAGGTCTCGATTGACGTGCTGCGCGAGAAATATGCGAAAGGCGACGAAACCACGGTCGCCGACGTCCGCCTGCGTGTAGCCCGCGCCCTGGCTGCGCGCGAGGCGCCCGAACGCCGCGCCGAATTTGCCGAGCGCTTCCTCTGGGCCCAGGAACAGGGCTTCGTTCCCGGCGGGCGCATCAACTCCGCCGCCGGCCTCGACCTCAAAGCCACCCTCATCAATTGTTTCGTCCAGCCGGTGGGCGACTCGGTCACCGGTGTCGAGGATGGCCTGCCCGGCATCTATACGGCGCTGGCCGAGGCGGCCGAGACGATGCGCCGCGGCGGCGGGGTTGGCTACGACTTCAGTGCCATCCGCCCTTTCGGCGCCGTCGTCCACGGCACCCGTTCGCGCGCTTCCGGCCCGGTCTCGTACATGGAACTGTTCGACGCCTCGTGCCGCACGGTCGAATCGGCCGGCGCCCGGCGCGGCGCCCAGATGGGCGTGCTGCGCATCGACCATCCCGACATCGAACGCTTCATCGCCGCCAAGGACCGCGGCGCCCTCTCCAATTTCAATATCTCGGTCGGCGTCAGCGACGCCTTCATGCACGCGCTGGAAGCCGATGCCCAGTTCCCCCTCGTGCACCGCGCCGAACCTGGCGAAGAACTGATTCGCGCCGGCGCGCGCCAGACCGACGACGGCCTCTGGGTCTGGCGCGAGGTGCGCGCGCGCAGCCTGTGGGACAGCATCATGGCCTCGACCTATGACCATGCCGAGCCGGGCGTGCTGTTCATCGACCGCATGAACCTGGAAAACAACCTCTGGTACTGCGAGCAGCTGCGCGCCACCAATCCCTGCGGCGAACAGCCCCTGCCCGCCTACGGCTGCTGCGACCTCGGCTCGGTGAATCTCACCTGCTTCGTCGACCAGCCCTTTAGCGGCGACGCCCGTTTCGACTTCGAACGCATGCGCGAGGTCGCCGCCGTCGCGGTGCGCATGCTCGACCTGGTGCTGGACGCGACCGAATGGCCGCTGCCGCAGCAGGCGGCGGAAAGCCAAGCCAAGCGCCGCATCGGCCTGGGCTTCCTGGGCCTGGGCAGCGCCCTCGTCATGCTGGGCCTGCGCTACGACGCGCCCGAAGGACGCGCGCTGGCCGCGGCGATCGCGCAGCACCTGCGCGACGCCGCTTACGCCGCCTCAATCGACCTGGCGCGCGAAAAAGGCGCCTTTCCCCTGTTCGATCCCGAGCGCTACCTGGAAGGCGGCTTCGTCACGCGCTTGCCGCAGGCGCTGCGCGACGCGATCCGCCAGCACGGCATCCGCAACTCGCACCTGCTTTCGATCGCGCCGACCGGCACCATCGCGCTGGCCTTCGCCGACAATGCCTCGAACGGCATCGAGCCGGCCTATTCCTGGACTTACCAGCGCAAGAAGCGCATGCCGGACGATTCGATGCGCGCCTACGAGGTGCAGGACCATGCCTGGCGCCTGTACCTGCGCCTGTATCCCGAGGCCAGGCCTGGCGGCCCGCTGCCGCCGCCCTTCGTCACCGCCCTGCAAATGAGCGCCGACGACCACCTGCGCATGCTCGAAGCGGTCCAGCCTTTCATCGACACCTCGATTTCGAAGACGGTGAACGTCCCCGCCGATTATCCGTACGCCGATTTTCGCGGCCTCTACCTGGAAGCCTGGCGCGCCGGTTTGAAAGGGCTCGCGACTTACCGTCCGAATACGGTGCTGGGCAGCGTGCTCGGTATGGTGGCCGCGAACGACAACCCCGGCGGCCCCGATGAAGACCCGCTGCGCAAGCGCTTCGAGGGCCGGCCGCTGGGCGAACTCGATTCGGTCACCTCGAAAGTCGAGTATTCGACCCAGGAAGGCCGCAAGACCCTGTACCTGACGGTGAGCTTCATCCGGGCCGCGGGCGTGGCCGACGGCCTGCCGGTGACGATCGAGCGCCCCTTCGAATTCTTCATGCCGGCCAACCAGCGCAGCGACGGCCAGCAGTGGATCACCTCCTCGATGCGCCTGCTGTCGATGCTGGCGCGTGCCGGCGGGCCAATCGCCAAAGCCCTGGCCGACATGCGCGAGGTGGTCTGGGAAAAGGGACCGGTACGCTGCGGTTTTCTCACCCGCGAGGATGGCATCCAGGTGCCCGTGTTCCACGATTCGGAGGCGGCGGCGGTCGGCTTCATGCTGCAGCGGATTCTGATCAAGCGTGGTTTCCTCGACGCGCAGGGGAACGGGGTGCCGGTAGCGCAGCTGGCGCGCCAGCTGGCCGCGCGCAGCGCCCTGGTGGACGCCACCCCCGCCGATGGGCCGGCCATGCCTGATGTTGCGCAGCCCACGAGCGTGGGCGCGAAATGCCCGGAATGCGGCGCCCGGGCGCTGCACAAGGCGGAAGGCTGCACGCGCTGCGACAACTGCCAATATGTCGGGGAATGCGGCTGAGTTGTCGTTCCAGCGGGCCGGTGCGGTGATACCATCATGGGATCCGCCGACCACTACCGATGTAAATGACGACCGACCAAATTTCCTGCGCCCCCGGCAGCGCCAGCAATGAAGACCTGATCGCGCTGTTCGAGCACGAGGGGGTGACCGACCTGCTGGTGTTCGATGGCGCGAGCTCGGTGGCGGACGCCGACTATGTCGACCCGGTGCAAGGCGACGTCGCCTGGTTCGTGCAAGCCTTCGCCGCGGCGCTGGCGCAGGCGATCGCGCCCGATGTCACGCAAGGCAGCGCGGTGCGCATTGCGGCCGATTCCGTGCGCCAGGCTTGGGATGCGCAGGCCGGCGCGGCGGCGGTTCCCCTGTACGCCCATCCGCTGGCCGCCCTCACCTGGATCCGCATTCACGAGAACGGCGACCATCTCGCGCTGTCGCTTTACTGCCTGGGCGACTGCAAGGTCTTTGCCCTCGACGCCGATGGCGCCGTGCACGACCTCGATCCGTATGTGAACCCGCACGAAGCGGTGCTGCTGGAAGCCATGGCCTCGCTGGGCCTGGCGAGCGTGAGCGATCCGGTGCTGCGCCGCGCGCGACTGCTGCCGATGCTGCGGGCGCGGCGCGAGTTCCAGCACGGCGCGGCGGCGCCGGAAGTGCTGTGCCTGGCGCCGCAGGGCGCGTTCAAGGCGCGCGAATATCGGCTGCGCCTTGCGCGCGATGCGTCGGTGCTGGCGATGACCGATGGCTTTTACCGGCTGGTCGATCCCTATGGCCTGCATTCGATCGAACAACTGGCGCAGCGCTGCCGCAGCGAAGGGCTGGCCGTCCTGATGGACGAGTTACGCGCCTTCGAAACAGCGCGCGCATGCGGCACGAGTGCGGTAAAAAGCGCCGACGATGCCTCGGCGGTATTATGGACAGGCCGTCCTATCACTGAAGGAAACACATGATGTCGTTTGATTGGCGCAGCGCGCGCCGATATCGCCTTGCGGCCGCGGCCTGCTGCGCGCTGGGCCTGGCCCTGCCCGGTGCCGCCCGTGCCCAGGACACCGGCCAGGCGCTCGAAGCGCGGGTCGTCGTCGTCAATGTCGAGCGCCTGCTGGTCGACTCGAAGCGCGCCCGCGCGTCGGCCGCGAAGATCGAGGCCGAGTTCGCACCGCGGCGCCAGCAGGTCCAGGCGCAGTTGCGCCAGTTGCGCGAGATGTCGGAGAAGCTGGCGCAGGATTCCCCGCGCCTGGACGACCGCGAGCGCCTGCTGCGTTCGCGCGCCGTCGGTGAACTCGAACGCACCGTGCGGCGCGCGCAGGAGCGGATCAAGGACGACTTCGCCGAACGCAGCGCATCCGAGCGCGCCGCCCTCGCCACGCGCATCCACAACATCGTGCAGAGCCTTCCCGCCCGCCAGGGTGCGGACGTGGTCCTGACGCGCACGGTCTGGCACCGCGCGCAGATCGACGTCACCGACAAGGTGGAAGCGGTGCTGGACCGGTAAGCGTGGCGCCTCGCGCCTATTTTTACCCGGATATTATTGCGCTTTTATTTTTATCCGGGTAATATCTCCGCATGCGCTGCCATTCGGATGCGCGACTTCAGGAGAATTCCATGCTGCCGAGCCACTGCATTGCCTTTGCCGGAACCGAGCTGCTGGCCAAGGGCGAACTCGTCGACGTTGTACGCGCCGTCAAGGCGGCGCTCGACCAGGGCACCGACCGTTCGGTCGCGCTGCTCGATGCCGCCACCAGCCGCCCCGTCGAGATCAATTTCACCGGTACCGAAGAGGAAGTCTTGCAGCGCATCCCGCGCCCCCCCGTGCGCAGCGCCGGCCGCCCCAAGCTGGGCGTGGTCCCGCGCGAAGTGACGCTGCTGCCGCGCCACTGGGAATGGCTGGCCGGCCAACCCGGCGGGGCCTCGGTGGCGCTGCGCAAGCTGGTCGAACACGCCTCGCGCGATGCCCGCGATGCCGACACCATGCGCGAAGCGCGCGATGCGGCGTATCGCTTCATGCATGAACTGATGGGCGATGCGGCGGGCTTCGAGGAGGCATCGCGGGCGCTGTTTGCGGGCGATGGCGAACGCTTTGCCACGCTGGTGGCGGATTGGCCGCCTGGGGTGCGGGAGCATTTGCTGGCGCTGGCCGGGCCGGCGTTCGGCGCCGCGCACGCCCCATAAAAAAACGCCCGGCCAATGACCGGGCGTTTTGCATGACGCAGGTGCGGCCGCGTTTTACTTCACGCCGCTGCCTTCCTTGCCCGCCTTCTCGAAGTCGCCCGCCGCAATGAAGGAGACCGCCGATGGCTTGATGAACTCGCGCATCGCTGCGTTCACCTGGGCCAGCGTGAGCTTGCGTACCTGCTCTTCGACCGCGCCATCGAAGGCCATGGTGCGGCCCAGGGTCAGGTAGTCGGCCAGGGCGCCGGCAAGGGCTTCGTCCGAGGTGCGCGAGACTTCCTCGCCCTGCAGCCAGCCCTTCTTGGCTTCGGCCAGTTCCGCTTCGGTAAAGCCCTCGCTGACGGCGCGCTGCAGTTCTTCGCGCAGCACCGCTTCGACCTTGGCCGTGTTTTGCGGGGCGCTCATCGCGTACGCAATCCACACCCCGGCTGGATCATGCTTCGGCACGCTCAGCTGCGAACCGACGCCATACGACAGGCCTTCCTTCTGGCGGATGCGGTCGGCCAGGCGCGAACGCAGCGCGCCTCCGCCGAGCATGTAGTTCGCCATCACCAGCGCGGGATAGGCTTTGGCATCGTCCTTCATCGGCATCGGATGCACCGCCAGCAGGAAGCTGCTCGCCTTGTCCGGCGTGTCGAGCGCCAGCTTCTGGCCAGTCACCAGCTTGACGCTGCTCGGCACGCGCACGAACTTCTGCTGCGCCTGCCAGCCGCCGTACAGGCGTTCGACCTGCGCCTTGAGCGCGGCCGGATCGAAGTCGCCGACCGCGGCGAAGGTGGCGTTGTCCGCGCCGTAGAAGGCGGCGTGGAAGGCCTTGACCTCGTCGACCGTCGCCGCTTTTTGCGCGGCCAGCCGCTCCTGCAGCGTCAGCGCATGCTTGACGTGGCCTTCCGGCGTCGTGTCGAGCAGGCGCGAGAGCGCGGCGCTGGCCTGCGGCGTCGGCTCCGGGATCGACTGCTCGGTCGCATTCACGTTCGCGCGCTGGTACTCGCCGAATTCAGTCGCCGCAAAAGCAGGCTTCTTGAGCATTTCCGCCACCAGGTCCATCACGGCCGGGAGATTTTCGCGGGTGGTCGTGACCGATGCGCTGAGGTGTTCAGCGCTGCCGGAGATGCGGTGCTGGGCCTTGAGCTTGTCGAACATGTCCTTCAACTGCTGGCGCGATTTGTCCTGGGTGCCATAGCTCAGCAGGCCGGCCGCGAAGTTGCCGGCGGTGGCCTTGTTGCGCAGCGCTTCTTCGGTGCCGAAGCGCAGCCGGATCGTCGCCGTCACGAGACCGCCCTTGGTCTTCTTCGGCAGCAGTGCGCCCTTCAGGCCATTAGCCAGCTTGAAGCGCTGGGTACGCGCTTCGATGTTGGCAGGGCTCGGGTCGAACACTTCGCCCTGCGCCACCACTGCCCGGCCCTTGTAGTCCTTGACCAGGGCCGCGACGTCGGCCGTGCCAGGCACCGTGGTGCGGTCCGCGCCATCGGTCGGGACAAACACGCCCAGGGTGCGGTTCGAGGCCTTCAGGTATTTTTCGGCCGCTGCCTGCACGCCCTTGGCATCGGTCTTTTCGACCTGGTCGCGGTTCACGAAGAACAGGCGCCAGTCGCCGGCGGCCATGGCTTCGGTCAGGGCGATCGTCAGGCGCGCGCTGTCGTTCATCGCCAGCTCGATGTTCTTGCCGATCGCCTGGCGCGCGCGCGCCACTTCTTCTTCGGTGACGGGATTGGATTTCAGGTCTTCCAGCACCTTGAGCAGCGCTTCCTGGGTCGGCGCCAGCGGCTGGCCCTTCGGCACCACCGCGCCGAAAATGCGGTAGCCGGGTTCGAGGTTGCTGACGGCGGAGACGTCGAGGCGGGTCGCCAGCTTGCTTTCGACCAGGGCCTTGTGCAGGCGGCCGGACGGCGCATCGACCAGCACGCGGGCCAGCACTTCGAGCGCCGCGGCGTCCGGGTGCCCGCTCGGCGCGACGTGGTAGCCGGCGCCGACGAACTGGGTGCCGCCGGAGCGGCGCACGGTGACGGAGCGTTCGCCGTCCTGTACCGGTTCGAGCGTGTAGGTCGGCTGGATCACGCGCGACGGTTTTGGAAGCTTGCCGAACAGGGTGTTCACCTGGGCCAGCACCTTGGCTTCGTCGAAGCGGCCGGCCACGATCAGCACCGCGTTGTCCGGCTGGTAGTAATGCTTGTAGAAGGCGCGCAGGCGCGGAATGTTCACCTGTTCGATGTCGGAACGGGCGCCGATGGTCGACTTGCCGTAGTTGTGCCAGTCGTAGGCAACAGCCTGCAGGCGTTCGGTGGTGACGTTGATCGGATCGCTCTCGCCGATCTCGAACTCGTTGCGCACGACCGTCATCTCGCCCTTGTTGGTCTTCGTATTCCACAGGTCGTCCTGCGAAATCGGGGCATTGACCATGCGGTCCGCTTCCAGCGCCAGCATGGTGCGCAGGTTGGCGTCGTTCGCCGGGAAGGTGGCGTAGTAATTGGTGCGGTCGTACCAGGTGGTGCCGTTGAAGTCGGCGCCCAGCCCGTTGAGCACTTCGACCGGGCTTTGCGTGCCCTTCTTGACGCCGAAGTTATTCGTCGGCTTGAACAGCAGGTGTTCCAGCAAGTGCGCCATGCCAGTCTCGCCGTAGTTCTCGTGACGCGACCCGACCATGTAGATCATGTTCGTCGTCAGGGTCGGCTTGGAGGCGTCCGGGAACAGCAGCACGCGCAAGCCGTTGGCCAGGCGGTATTCGGTAATGCCCTCCACCGATGCGACCCGGGCCGGGCCTTGTTGGGTGGCGGATTTGGCCTGGACCGGCTTGGATGCGGCGGTCGCTCCTGCAGCAAATACCGGCGACAGGATGCCGGCACTGATCATCAACGCAACGAGAGTTTTCAATTGTTTGTATCCCGATTTATTTATACATATGTAGAAAACGGTTAGTACACCGTTTATTCTTTTATGGATCGGCGGAATATGCATATATGCGATGCACATAGGCATAACCGTCCCGCTCCCTAATTTGAATTTGAACAATGAAGCCCGGCTTACTGGAAGTCAATATCAAATTGAACTATGCGAATGGGCTTACAAGAAAGATACATCGACGCCAGCAGCGTGGCGATTTGGTGGATGGTGGTTACAACGCTTGAATATGGCCGGTCGTTACGTGCCGAAATGCGATTGCTGCCTTTATTTGACAGCACCGCCCTGCTCGCTCGCGTCGTCCTGGGCAGTGAAGCGTCTGACGTAATCCCTGGCCCGCATTTCCGCCTCAGTCACCCTGTCTTCCGGCAGCCGACCCAATACCCGAATCATGTCGTTTCTCGCACGCGTCATCACGGCCCTGTCTTCCTCGTCCTGCGCTTCGGACTGCATGCCAGCCACTGCACATCGATACCACGCGTAGGCTTCCACGACATCGCGCTCGGGCGGTAGGCATATACGCCAAGGTTGTATTCGGTTTCGCTGGACCATGCCGGTCCTTGCAGCATCAGGAAGCCGGCCAACAGTACGACACATCTTTTCCAGGCTTGCATGGTCGGGCTTTCCGCGACGTGGATATTGACGAGCATGATGCCTCAGTCGCCAGGCGCTTGGCAATCGGCCATCCTTCGTCGATGCGCCCTGGCCTGATGCGGCACTTTCATGGCCTTGGTCCATCGCCCTGCGCACGCCTGCTCAGCCTCAAACCGCAACCGCATCCCCGCCCTACCATGTGGCCTTGCCTCCTCCTGCAAAGGCCCCAGATGAGTTTAGCCGTCCTGAGAAGCCGCGCCCTGGCCGGCATGGAAGCGCCCGCCGTGAGCGTCGAAGTGCATCTTGCCAACGGCCTTCCCGGCTTAACGATCGTCGGGCTACCTGATGCCGAGGTGCGCGAAGCGAAAGACCGGGTGCGCGCCGCCTTGCAGAACGTCGGCTTCGAGATGCCGTCGCGGCGCATTACCGTCAACCTTGCGCCGGCCGACTTGCCGAAGGAATCGGGCCGCTTCGATTTGCCGATCGCGCTGGGCATCCTGGCCGCGTCCGGCCAGATTCCCGCCAAGGAACTTGATTGCTACGAGTTCGCGGGCGAGCTCTCGCTTTCCGGACAATTGCGTCCGGTTCGCGGCGCGCTGGCGATGACCTTTGCGATCGGGCGCGGCAGCGTGGACAAGCCGCGCGCCTTCATCCTGCCGCGCGCGAATGCCGACGAAGCCGCGCTGGTGGCCGACGCCGCCATCTACCCGGCCGACACGCTGCTGCAGGTGTGCGCCCACTTCGCGGCAAGCGACGCTGGCGCGCGGCTCGAGCGCTACCGCAACGAGCGGCACGGGCAAGCGGCGCGCTATCCCGATTTTTCCGACGTGAAGGGCCAGCAGCATGCCAAGCGGGCTCTCGAGATTGCCGCGGCCGGCAACCATTCGCTCTTGCTGATGGGGCCGCCTGGTGCAGGCAAGAGCATGCTGGCGGCGCGCTTTCCCGGCTTGCTGCCGCCGATGACGGACGAGGAAGCACTCGAGGCTGCCGCCGTACAATCGCTCAACGGCAGCTTTTCAGTCGAGCGCTGGCGCGTGCGGCCGTTTCGCAGCCCGCACCACACGAGCTCGGGCGTGGCCCTGGTGGGCGGGGGCGGGGTTCCGCGTCCCGGCGAAGTCTCGCTCGCGCATTGCGGCGTCCTGTTCCTGGACGAATTACCGGAGTTCGACCGCAAGGTCCTCGAGGTGTTGCGCCAGCCGCTCGAATCCGGGCGCATCACCATCTCCCGGGCGGCGAACCAGGCCGATTTTCCGGCGCGCTTCCAGCTCATCGCCGCGATGAATCCCTGCCCTTGCGGCTGGCAGGGCCATCCATCGGGCAAGTGCCACTGCACCAATGAGACTGCCCTGCGCTACCGCGACCGTATTTCCGGTCCTTTGCTCGACCGCATCGACATGCAGATCGAAGTGAACGCCATGTCGCCGGACGCGATGAGTGCGCGTGCCGACGGCGAGAGCAGTGCCGGCATTGCCGAGCGGGTGGCGCGTGCCCATGCCAGGCAGCTCGAGCGCCAGGGCAAGCAGAACGGGCGCCTGAACACGCACGAGATCGAACGCCATTGCGCGCTCGACCCGCTGGGCGAGCGGACGCTGCGCTCGGCCATGTCGCTGATGAACTGGTCGGCGCGCGCCTATCACCGCGTGCTGAAGGTGGCGCGCACGATCGCCGACCTGGCCGGCGCGCCGGCGATCGGGGGCGCGCACATGGCCGAAGCGGTGCAGTACCGGCGCGGCTTGCAGGAACGCTGAGATGTGCTCAGCTAGCGCCCGGGCAGCCGCCCTGCTACCATCGATCCATGCAAAAACGATTATTTTGTGCGCTGCCGTTTGCTGTCGCGCTGTTTCTCTCCGGCTGCAACCCGACCTATAACTGGCGCGACTACAGCAGTACCGATGCGCCCTACCGGGTCATGTTCCCTGCCAAGCCGGCGACGCACACGCGCAGCGTCGACCTCGATGGCATGCAGGTGGACATCACGATGACGGCCGCCGAGGTCGAAGGCGTGATCTTCGCCGTCGGCACCGGGGTCGCACCCGACGCGGCGCGTGCCCAGGCGGCAGTCGGCGCCATGAAGACGGCACTCGTGCGCAACATCGGCGCCAAGGTCGAGCGCGAAAGCGCGGCCGCCACCGGCAGTGACGCCGCCGTCGACGTCGATGCAGTGGGTACCGCGAATGGCCAGCCGATGAAGCTGCGCGGCCATTTCGAGGCGCACGGCACGCGCTTCTACCAGGTGATCGTGATGGGCAAGGCGAATGCCATGTCGTCCGAACACACCGACCAGTTCATTTCGTCGTTCAAACTGCTGTGATGGCGGCGGGTCCTGCGCTGGTACTGACCGGGCTGAGCAAGCATTTCGGACGGCCGGCAGTCGATGGCCTCGACCTGACCGTGAAGCGCGGCGAGTTGTATGCGCTGCTCGGGCCTAACGGTGCGGGCAAGACGACGACCTTGCGCATGGTTGCCGGTTTGCTGGCGCCCACTGCGGGCCGGATCGAGGTGCTGGGTATCGACCTCGCGCTCGACCCGGCTGCGGCCAAGCGCAGGATGGCGTATTTGCCGGACGACCCGATGTTGTATGGGAAGCTCAAGCCCGTCGAATACCTGGAATTCGTCGCCGGACTGTGGGGCGTCGATGCCAGCTCGGCCGAGCCGCGTGCGCGCGAGCTGCTCGCCTGGCTCGACCTGGACAAGCACGCACATGAACTGACCGAAGGCTTTTCGCGCGGCATGAAGCAAAAGCTGGCCCTGGCAGGCGCGCTGATCCACGCGCCGGAGCTGCTCATTCTCGACGAACCATTGACCGGGCTCGATGCCGGCGCCGCGCGCCAGGTAAAGGATCTGCTGCTGTCCCACGTGGCCGGCGGGGGCACGGTGATCCTGACGACGCATATCCTGGAAGTAGCCGAGCGGCTGGCGCAGCGGATCGGCATCATCCAGCATGGGCGGCTCATTGCCGAGGGCACACTCGACGAGTTGCGCGTGGCAACGCCCGGCGCGACGCTGGAAGAGACCTTCCTGCGCCTGACGGGGCCGGGGTGAAGCTGCGGCCCGGCTCTACGCTCTGGCTGCTGCGCCACGAACTGCGCTTGTTCTGGTTCACGACCCTGGCTGCGGGCAAGGGAGGCGCGCCGCGCAAGGCGAACTGGCGCGTGCTGGGCGGCGCCCTGCTGGTCTGGCTCGGCCTGCACGCCGCGGTATTCGCCCTGCTGCGCGCCGTCGGCCCGGCCGGCGGTCTCGCGCCGCAGCAGTTCGTGGTTGTGGTGAGCGCGCTCCTGCTGACAACCTTCCTGTTCATGTTGTCGAGCGCCTTGAAGGCAAGCGTGGAGACCCTGTTCGACCGGGGCGACCTTGACTTGCTGCTGTCCTCGCCCCTGCCTTCGCGCAGCATCTTCGGCGTCAAGCTGGCCGGCATGGCCTTTGGTGTGGCCGGCTTCTACCTGTTCTTCCTGACACCCTTCGCGCACGCAGGCCTGGTGCTGGGACAACTGCGCTGGCTGTCCATCTATCCCGTCCTGTTCGCCATGGCGGTGCTGGCGGCCTCACTGGCGATGCTGCTCACGCTGACGCTGGTGCGCCTGCTTGGTGCGCGCCGCACCCGCGTCGTGGCCCAGGTGCTTGGCGCCCTGGCCGGGGCCTTCCTGTTTCTGCTGTCGCAAGCCGGAACCCTCATGTCGCAGGAGAACGGTCCGGCGACCTCGGCCATGGCGCGCGTAATGGCGGCAGCGCAGTCGCTCGATGCGGGCAGCGCGCTGCTGCTGCCGGCGCGCGCGGCGCTGGGTGACGCGGCCGCGGTTGGCGTCATCGCAGCCATGGGCGTGTTCGCGGCGCTGTTGACGGTTCACTCGACGCACCGTTTTTTCGTGCGCGGCCTGCAGCTGGCGGCGGGCAGCGCGCGCGTGTCCAGGCGCACCGGCGCGGTACCCTATCGCTTCGACCGCAGCCTGGCGGCGGCCGTCATCGTCAAGGAGTGGCGCCTGGTCCGGCGCGACCCGCACCTGATCTCACAAGTACTGCTGCAGCTGCTGTACCTGCTGCCGCTATCCCTGATCGTGTTCCGGAAGGATGCCGTGCAGCTGTGGGCCGTTGCGGGCGGCTTGACGATGCTGGCCGGCTCGCTCAGTGCCTCGCTGGCCTGGATTATCTTGCTGGCGGAAGATGCGCCCGACCTGCTGCAAGGCGCGCCGGCAAAGGCCGGCACGGTACGCAGGGCGAAACTGGCCGCCGCCGTGCTGCCGGTGTTTGCACTGCTTGCCCTGCCGCTGCTGTGGTTGACGGTGCGCGCGCCACTGGCCGGCGCCTTGACGGTGGCGACCGTCTGCGGCGCCGTGCTGGGCGCGGCGCTGGTCAATAGTTGGACGGGGCGGCCGGCAGTGCGTGGTGAATTCAAGAACCGCAACAGCCGCAGTGTTTCGACGCGCCTGCTCGAACTGTGCAGTCTGCTCTCCTGGGGGGCGCTGGCGCTGCTCCTGCCGCGCGCGTTCACTGCCGCACCGATCGGTATCGGCCTTGCCGGCGGCCTGGGCGCCGCCGCAGCGCTTGCGCTCGGGTCCCTGGTCCTGGCCTGGCTGCTGCGACAACGCATGCGCTAATAGCGTGCGCAAGGTGACCGCACTCCCCACTCGTGTTATCGTTTAGTTATGACGAAAAACCACGAGGCCTCATTATGTTAATCACTTTCAAAAGTAGAGCGTCCCCCGACGTGATGATGTACCAGGATCACGCGAAGCGCATTCTGGACCTGCTCAACAAGGCGCCGGAGATGGGTGTCATCACCTCGGCGGAAGCCGAGCGTGCCGTGGCATTGCTCGAGCACGAGATCGAAGAAAGCCGCAAGCACGCGCCGACTGAAGCAGTCGAGCAGGACATCAAGGCGCATCGCGGCGAGGACGACGACGATCCGGATCACGAGCAAGTGCAAATGGTCACCTTCTCGACGCGGGCTTACCCGATGCTCGAGATGCTGCGTGCTGCGCGCGACCACAAGTGCGACATCCTCTGGGGTGTGTGACCCTCGTCCCATCGGTGGAAGCAGCTCCTGATTACTTCCATGCCCTCACGATCGTGACGGCCGCTACATGACGAAAAGCCCGCCAGCGCAGTGAACTGACCCCCAAAAGTTGGACACAACTTTTGGGGGTTTTTCATGACGAAATACGATGAGCAACTCAAGCTCAAAGTCGTCCGCGAGTATCTGCACGGGACGATGGGGTATCAGCGGCTGGCCGAGTTGCACGATGTCCCACGCAAGAGCCTGGAGACTTGGGTGAAGCTGTACCGCGCCCATGGGGCTGATGGGCTGAAGAAGAAGTTCAGCCATTACAGTGCACAGTTCCGACTTGAAGTGATACAGCGCATGCGGGCCGATGAGCTTTCTAATGCGGAGGCTGCTGCGTTATTCAATATTCGCAGCGCTGGATGCATCGGACGATGGAAGCGCTGTTATGATGCGGGCGGTCTAGAAACGCTGACGCCGCGCAAGCGCGGCCGTTCAAAGAAAATGCCTCAAGTGCCGGATACAAAAACAGAAGCGCTGCCTGATGCAGCTGGCCGTACCCATGAAGAGTTGGTCGCTGAGGTGAACCAGCTGCGCATGGAGGTAGCTTACCTAAAAAAGTTGAGAGCCTTGGTTCAAGCGCAGCAACAGCAGCGGACGACAACGCGCAAAAAGCGCAAGTAGTCATTGAACTGAGGCGACACTTCCCTCTTGCCGGCCTGCTGAAGCTGGCTGGTTTGGCGCGCAGCACCTTCTACTATCAACAGAAAATAGCTCAGACGGGCGATAAGTACGAAGCCTTGAAAACGCAGATCGGTACGCTCTTCGCCCGCCACAAAGGGCGCTATGGCTACCGGCGCGTGACGGCAGCCATTCGACAGCTTGGTACGAAGGTCAATCACAAGACGGTGCAAAGCCTGATGGGTAAGCTCGGCCTGAAGTCACTGGTTCGACCCAAGAAATACCGCTCGTACAAAGGAGAAGTGGGCA
The DNA here is from genome assembly GCF_059134155.1 of Massilia sp. FBCC-B171. Taxonomy (NCBI): domain Bacteria; kingdom Pseudomonadati; phylum Pseudomonadota; class Betaproteobacteria; order Burkholderiales; family Oxalobacteraceae; genus Massilia; species Massilia sp. FBCC-B171. The sequence goes on from NZ_CP101443.1 coordinate 4,664,047, forward strand.
GTGCTGCGCCAAATGTTCTGCAAAGGCGCTTCGAGGCCACGTGCATCAATCAGAAATGGGTGACTGACGTCACCGAGTTCAATGTGGCCGGCGAAAAATTGTATTTGTCCCCGGTCATGGATTTGTACAACGGCGAGATCATCGCTTTCGAGACCGCCAAGCGGCCTGAATTTAGCCTGGTAGGCAGCATGCTCAAAAAGGCGCTGAAAAAGCTCAACCCGGGAGACCAGCCGATCTTGCATTCGGACCAAGGGTGGCAGTATCGAATGTCGGCCTACCAACGGGCCTTAAGGCAGAAGAGCGTCGAGCAGAGCATGTCACGCAAGGGGAACTGCCTGGACAACGCCGCCATGGAAAGCTTCTTTGCCGTGCTGAAGTCGGAGTTTTTCTACCTGAACAAATTCAGCAGCGTCGACGAACTGCAAACCGGTCTCAAGAACTACATCCGCTACTACAATTACGACCGCATCAAGATGAAGCTAAAAGGGCTGAGTCCTGTTCAATACAGAACCCAGCCCTTTGCAGCTGACTAGATTTAACCGTCCAACTTTATGGGGTCAGTTCACAGCTGCCGGGCTTTTTTCACGTCACCTGCCATGCGGACACCAGCACACGTCCACGGTGCGCTGCACAGCCCTACTCTTGCCGCTGCTGTCGGTGACGGTAAGCTTGACCGTGTACTTGCCGGCTTTGCGGTACACGTGCTGGCCGCTCACGCTGCCGCTTCCATATTTTTCGCTCACGGCGCCCGTTTCCTGGCTACCGTCACCCCAGGACCAGCTGGCCTTGTGGACATCGTTGCGGTCGACGTCCGTGAAGTTGGCCGAGAAGGAGAGCAGGCCGTTAACGCAGGCGGTTCCAGTCGAGGTAAGCGGGCCCAGCACCGGCGCCTGATGGGAAGCGGGCGCGTTCGGCACCAGCAGGACCAATCCCGCGTTCGAGTTGGCAACGATCGAACCGTTGTCGGAGATGACGCGTGCCTCGAACGCCCTGAAGCCTGGAGGCGCATCGGAAATGCGGGTATTCAGGTCGACGACGCCAGTGGCGCGCGTCCACACATAGGCACTCGAATCAATGCGGCCGACCACCTGGCCGTGCGCATTCACGTCGTTGGCGTTGGCGCTGAACAAACCGAGCCCGATTTCAATGAGGCCGTGCTCCCGGGTCCAAACGAAACCATGCGTGAAGAAAGCGCCACTCATTCTGCCGACGATGTTGCCGATGACCGTTCCCTTGTCGTTAATGTGTGTGGCGTTCGAGCGAATGCCGGTGCCGGTGCCGAGGTCATGCAACCCTGTTTTGGGTGTCCACAAAAACGCATGCTCGGGTCCGCCCGGCACAAGCGGCGTAGCGCCGACGATATATTCCCGCCTCATTCACGTCGTTCGCTTGCGAAGCCGCGCTCGGCAAGGTGCCGAGCGGGCGCATTCCCTCGGCCGCCGTCCACCTGAACGCAATACTCATGGTGTTATCCAGCCCTGGACCAGTGCGCGAAAAGCCAACCACTGTGCCGGATTCATTGAGTGCAAGGGCGCGTGACCGTCCGCCGAGATTGCCGAGATTGACCAGGCCGGTTCGCGAAGGCCACAAGACGGCGTAATGTTGATTGCGCTCAACGTCTAGCAAGGCCTCGCCGGCGATTTGCCCCTTTTCATTGATCGCGAGACCGAAAGAACTGCCCTGGGGCGATGTATCAAGGTTGACCAGGCCGGTCGCCAGGCTCCAGCGGAATGTGCGGTCTTGAGACCGGCCGGTGACCTGTCCGCGATCGTTGAGCGCCTGGGCATCGGTATCTGGTCCGCCAATGTCGTGAAACGTATTACCGTCGTAGAATCTGGCACGCGAGACATTCGTGAACTCCGTGAATGCCACCTGCCCTTTGGCATTGATAGCGAGTCCGAAGACGAGTTCATTCGATAAGGGGATCACCCTATACGTTGTCGCCGGTAAAACAGGCGACGTAGAGGGGGCCGCCATTGCCGGCGCTGCCAGCGCTGCCAGGGCGTAGCTGAACAGCGCAGTAAGTAAATGCACGAGGTTTCGCTGCCAGAAATTGCCTTTGGCGCGAATGCCGGTATGTATGCACATACCTTCCTCCGTAGTTAGCACAGGACACATTTTCGACCTGGATTTATTGGAGAAGACCAGGCAAATGTGTAAGCCCAGACTATGCCGAAGGCATAGCCGGCCACTGGCTTAGCTCAACAGCCATGCAGGCATGGGCGTCTTTCGAGCGCGATTTTTACGGCAGGCGGGAAGGATGCTGATGAAGTGGATCTCAAACATGAAAACGCCATGCGAAGTCCACTACTGGAATTTCATTTCGCTATCTGTACTTGGAGCAAGCCAAAAAAAATCCATGCACCAGAAACCATGAGGCGAAAAAAAACCCCCATCTGCACTATGCGCGATCTTGAGCGCGCATAGGCTGGTGGGGGTTTTTCTCTACAACATATAACTAGCCTGACGATAACCTACTTTCACACTGGTTGCAGCACTATCATCGGCGCAAAGTCGTTTCACGGTCCTGTTCGGGATGGGAAGGGGTGGGACCGACTTGCTATGGTCATCAGGCATAACTTGTACGAGCTGTGTTCGCTGGTGCGAACAAGGCTCTGAATCTGGAAGAAGTAGGTTTTTGGTAGTCGTGCATATCAACAAACAGCACTGTAATCTTACTTTTATAACCTGCTAAGGTTATAGGGACAAGCCGTACGGGCAATTAGTACTGGTTAGCTTAATGCATTACTGCACTTCCACACCCAGCCTATCAACGTCCTGGTCTCGAACGACCCTTCAAGGAGCTCAAGGCTCCGGGAAATCTCATCTCAAGGCAAGTTTCCCGCTTAGATGCTTTCAGCGGTTATCTCTTCCGAACTTAGCTACCCGGCAATGCCACTGGCGTGACAACCGGTACACCAGAGGTTCGTCCACTCCGGTCCTCTCGTACTAGGAGCAGCCCCCTTCAAATTTCCAACGCCCACGGCAGATAGGGACCAAACTGTCTCACGACGTTTTAAACCCAGCTCACGTACCACTTTAAATGGCGAACAGCCATACCCTTGGGACCGGCTACAGCCCCAGGATGTGATGAGCCGACATCGAGGTGCCAAACTCCCCCGTCGATATGAACTCTTGGGAGGAATCAGCCTGTTATCCCCAGAGTACCTTTTATCCGTTGAGCGATGGCCCTTCCATACAGAACCACCGGATCACTATGTCCTACTTTCGTACCTGCTCGACTTGTCGGTCTCGCAGTTAAGCACGCTTATGCCATTGCACTATTAGCACGATGTCCGACCGTACCTAGCGTACCTTCGAACTCCTCCGTTACACTTTAGGAGGAGACCGCCCCAGTCAAACTGCCTACCATGCACTGTCCCCGATCCGGATAACGGACCAAGGTTAGAACCTCAAACAAACCAGGGTGGTATTTCAAGGATGGCTCCACGAGAACTGGCGTCCCCGCTTCAAAGCCTCCCACCTATCCTACACAGATTGGTTCAAAGTCCAATGCAAAGCTACAGTAAAGGTTCATGGGGTCTTTCCGTCTAGCCGCGGGTAGATTGCATCATCACAAACATTTCAACTTCGCTGAGTCTCGGGAGGAGACAGTGTGGCCATCGTTACGCCATTCGTGCAGGTCGGAACTTACCCGACAAGGAATTTCGCTACCTTAGGACCGTTATAGTTACGGCCGCCGTTTACTGGGACTTCAATCAAGAGCTTGCACCCCATCATTTAATCTTCCAGCACCGGGCAGGCGTCACACCCTATACGTCCACTTTCGTGTTTGCAGAGTGCTGTGTTTTTATTAAACAGTCGCAGCCACCAGTTTATTGCAACCCGTTCATCCTTCCACAGTAAAGTGGTCAAACTACAAGGGCGTACCTTTTCCCGAAGTTACGGTACCAATTTGCCGAGTTCCTTCTCCCGAGTTCTCTCAAGCGCCTTAGAATACTCATCTCGCCCACCTGTGTCGGTTTGCGGTACGGTCTCGTATGACTGAAGCTTAGAGGCTTTTCTTGGAACCACTTCCGATTGCTTCGCAGCATAAAGCCGCTCGTCCCACTCCCTTGAATTCCGCGCCCGGATTTGCCTAAGCGCCTTCTATGAAGCAGAAACTGACTATTCCAACAGTCAGACAACCTTCCGCGATCCGTCCCCCCATCGCATCATACGACGGTGCAGGAATATTAACCTGCTTCCCATCAGCTACGCATCTCTGCCTCGCCTTAGGGGCCGACTCACCCTGCTCCGATGAACGTTGAACAGGAAACCTTGGGCTTACGGCGTGGAGGCTTTTCACCCCCATTATCGCTACTCATGTCAGCATTCGCACTTCTGATACCTCCAGCATCCTTCACAAGACACCTTCGCAGGCTTACAGAACGCTCTCCTACCATATCCAATAAAGGATATCCGCAGCTTCGGTGACTGGCTTAGCCCCGTTACATCTTCCGCGCAGGACGACTCGATCAGTGAGCTATTACGCTTTCTTTAAATGGTGGCTGCTTCTAAGCCAACATCCTGACTGTTTTAGCCTTCCCACTTCGTTTTCCACTTAGCCAATCTTTGGGACCTTAGCTGGCGGTCTGGGTTGTTTCCCTCTTGACGCCGGACGTTAGCACCCGACGTCTGTCTCCCAAGCTCGCACTCATCGGTATTCGGAGTTTGCAATGGTTTGGTAACTCGCAATGAGCCCCTAGCCATAACAGTGCTCTACCCCCGATGGTGATACTTGAGGCACTACCTAAATAGTTTTCGGAGAGAACCAGCTATTTCCAAGTTTGTTTAGCCTTTCACCCCTACCCACAGCTCATCCCCTAATTTTTCAACATTAGTGGGTTCGGACCTCCAGGGCGTGTTACCGCACCTTCATCCTGGCCATGGGTAGATCACTTGGTTTCGGGTCTACACCCAGCGACTGTCGCCCTGTTCGGACTCGATTTCTCTACGGCTCCCCTATTCGGTTAACCTCGCCACTGAATGTAAGTCGCTGACCCATTATACAAAAGGTACGCCGTCACGGAACAAGTCCGCTCCGACTGTTTGTATGCACACGGTTTCAGGATCTATTTCACTCCCCTCCCGGGGTTCTTTTCGCCTTTCCCTCACGGTACTGGTTCACTATCGGTCGATTACGAGTATTTAGCCTTGGAGGATGGTCCCCCCATGTTCAGACAGGATTTCTCGTGTCCCGCCCTACTTGTCGTACGCTTAGTATCACCGTTCGGATTTCGTGTAAGGGGCTATCACCCTCTATGGCCAACATTTCCAGGTTGTTCCACTATCCAATCGACTATCACGTACAGGCTCTTCCCATTTCGCTCGCCACTACTTTGGGAATCTCGGTTGATTTCTTTTCCTGCAGCTACTTAGATGTTTCAGTTCGCCGCGTTCGCTTTGCATGCCTATGTATTCAGCATGCAATGACCTAAAAGGCCGGGTTTCCCCATTCGGAAATCTGCGGATCAAAGCGTGTTTGCTCGCTCCCCGCAGCTTATCGCAAGCTACTACGTCCTTCATCGCCTGTAATCGCCAAGGCATCCACCATGTGCACTTATTCGCTTGTCCCTATAACGTTAGCTCCTGGCGACTAACCAGGAAGCGTTTATAAGAATAAGAGTACAGCTTGTTGCATGTTTGCTGATTTGTACTACTACCCTGAGCACGCGCTGTCGTGCGTACTCAATAAAACTTTACTTCTTCCAGATTGTTAAAGAACAGAACAACAGTTAATCTCGAAAAGACTAAACGTAAATCTAACGACTTAAGTTTAGGCTTTTGGTGGAGGATGACGGGATCGAACCGACGACCCCCTGCTTGCAAAGCAGGTGCTCTCCCAGCTGAGCTAATCCCCCTTGGGTATGCCAATAACTTGGTAGGGCTGGTTGGACTCGAACCAACGACCCCCGCGTTATCAACACGGTGCTCTAACCAGCTGAGCTACAGCCCCGAAACTGTGTTCTTTGTTCAACAGTCGATAAGTGTGGACGTTTAATGATGAGACTTTCGTCTCCGGTGCTACTCTAGAAAGGAGGTGATCCAGCCGCACCTTCCGATACGGCTACCTTGTTACGACTTCACCCCAGTCACGAATCCTACCGTGGTAAGCGCCCCCCTTGCGGTTAAGCTACCTACTTCTGGTAAAACCCGCTCCCATGGTGTGACGGGCGGTGTGTACAAGACCCGGGAACGTATTCACCGCGACATGCTGATCCGCGATTACTAGCGATTCCAACTTCACGCAGTCGAGTTGCAGACTGCGATCCGGACTACGATACACTTTCTGGGATTAGCTCCCCCTCGCGGGTTGGCGGCCCTCTGTATGTACCATTGTATGACGTGTGAAGCCCTACCCATAAGGGCCATGAGGACTTGACGTCATCCCCACCTTCCTCCGGTTTGTCACCGGCAGTCTCATTAGAGTGCTCAACTGAATGTAGCAACTAATGACAAGGGTTGCGCTCGTTGCGGGACTTAACCCAACATCTCACGACACGAGCTGACGACAGCCATGCAGCACCTGTGTTACGGTTCTCTTTCGAGCACACCTCGATCTCTCGTGGCTTCCGTACATGTCAAGGGTAGGTAAGGTTTTTCGCGTTGCATCGAATTAATCCACATCATCCACCGCTTGTGCGGGTCCCCGTCAATTCCTTTGAGTTTTAATCTTGCGACCGTACTCCCCAGGCGGTCTACTTCACGCGTTAGCTGCGTTACCAAGTTAATTAAAACCCGACAACTAGTAGACATCGTTTAGGGCGTGGACTACCAGGGTATCTAATCCTGTTTGCTCCCCACGCTTTCGTGCATGAGCGTCAATCTTGACCCAGGGGGCTGCCTTCGCCATCGGTGTTCCTCCACATCTCTACGCATTTCACTGCTACACGTGGAATTCTACCCCCCTCTGCCAGATTCAAGCCTTGCAGTCTCCATCGCAATTCCCAGGTTGAGCCCGGGGCTTTCACGACAGACTTACAAAACCGCCTGCGCACGCTTTACGCCCAGTAATTCCGATTAACGCTTGCACCCTACGTATTACCGCGGCTGCTGGCACGTAGTTAGCCGGTGCTTATTCTTCAGGTACCGTCATTAGTAGGAGATATTAGCTCCCACCGTTTCTTCCCTGACAAAAGAGCTTTACAACCCGAAGGCCTTCTTCACTCACGCGGCATTGCTGGATCAGGCTTGCGCCCATTGTCCAAAATTCCCCACTGCTGCCTCCCGTAGGAGTCTGGACCGTGTCTCAGTTCCAGTGTGGCTGGTCGTCCTCTCAGACCAGCTACTGATCGTAGCCTTGGTAGGCCTTTACCCTACCAACTAGCTAATCAGATATCGGCCGCTCCAGGAGCATGAGGTCTTGCGATCCCCCACTTTCATCCTTAGATCGTATGCGGTATTAGCGTAACTTTCGCTACGTTATCCCCCACTCTTGGGTACGTTCCGATATATTACTCACCCGTTCGCCACTCGCCGCCAGGTTGCCCCGCGCTGCCGTTCGACTTGCATGTGTAAAGCATGCCGCCAGCGTTCAATCTGAGCCAGGATCAAACTCTTCAGTTTAATCTCTGTTTGTTGGCATTGCTGCCACCGCTATTGCTAGCGGGTCGCTCACTCAAAATACTGACCGCTATCTCATTGCTGAGACAACGTATTTCTTTTTTTGTGAACATTTGATAATTTAAGTAATCAGTGACCGAAGTCACTGGCACCTTCATCAAACGCCCACACTTATCGACTGTTAATTTTTAAAGAACTTGTTTGGAACTGCCTTGCTGTGTTCTGCGAATCGTTTTGTTCGTCAGCAGCAGAGGAAGAAGAGTATGAAGCTTTTCATGATTCTCGTCAACCTCTTTTTTGCTACACCGCAGAATTTTGCGGTTCCTTCTGTCAACACAACTACTTGATTTCGTTGTCGTTTTCAGCAGGAGGCGAACTATAGCAAAAGCGATTGCATTTCGCAAGAGGGCTGCGACGATCCCTTACCCTGCTCCTGTTCGCGCGCCATCCGGTGGGTGATGTCGAGTCCGATACCGCGGTAGCCGGCGAATGCGCTGGCACTGTCGAAGATCGGTTCGCAGCTCACCTGCATGTACTGGACGCTGCCGTCGCTCAGCGTGCGGCTGTAAATGAAATCGAGGAAGGGCTCGCGATTGGCGATTTTTTCACCCAGCTCGGCGCGCTGCTGCACATTCCAGCCGGCCGCCTCGAGCTCCTCCACCGTCGCGTTGTGGCCAATACCAAGCATCTCTTCGACCGGACCGGAGAACTGGGTCAGCTTGCCGCTGGCATCCTGCTCCCAGTACCAGTCGGACGACAGTTCGGTAAAGCGCTGGAAACGCTCCATGCTCTCGCGCAGCTCGGCCGTGCGCTCGAGAACCTTTTGCTCGAGCACGAGGTTGTGGTCGCCGAGCTTGCGATACAGCACGCGAACCTCGAGCATGTTGCGAATGCGGGTCTGTATTTCCACAAAGTCGAAGGGCTTGCTGACGAAATCCTTCGCGCCGGCCTGGAGGGCGCGCAGCTTGTGGGCCGGCTGGGCAGTCAGCACCAGCACCGGGAGATAGCTTTCGGCCTTATCCTTCTTGAGCGCCTCCATGACTTCGAATCCGTCCATCTCCGGCATTTGCAGGTCAAGCAGGATCAGATCGAACTGCTTCTCCGCATGCAGGCCGGCCACTTCACGCGGCTCCTGCGTGGTCGTAATGTTGGTATAGCCCTCATTGCGCAGCATCAGTTCAAGCAGCGTGACATTGGCTTCCTGATCGTCGACGATCAGGATGCTGGCGTTGAGTAACTCGGAGACTTCTATCATGGCGTTTCCTCTGTGTGCTGGGGTACTGGGCTAGCCAGTCGTGCGGGTCGACCTGAGTCGTGTTCGGCTGCGTGATGCAATGCGACGTCAAGCGCGTCCATGAACTCGCGTACACGGATAGGCTTGGTGAGATAACGGAAGAACCCTGCCTCGAGCCCCTTTTCAATATCGCGCGGGACCGCGTTGGCAGAGAGCGCCAACACAGGGATATGGGCTGTCAAAGGATCGTCGCGCAATACCTTGAGTGCGCCATAACCGCTCATGCCGGGCAGGTTGATGTCCATGAGGATCACATCGGGCAAGTAGGCGCGGGCCAGTTCGATGCCGAGGTAAGCATCGATCGCCGTGACCAGTTTCAGGTCGCCGCGGCGTGCGATCAGCTGTTCGATCAGGGCCAGGTTGGCGGGATTGTCTTCGACGTATAACAGCGTCGGCTGTTCGTGCGCGTCAGGCGTCAGCAACTGGCGGCGCTCCAGCACCGCTTCCTCGATGTTTTCAAGTGCCGGCACCTGCGCCGACGCGAACTCCACCCAGAACACCGTGCCGACTCCGACCGCGCTCTCGACGCCAATCTGCCCACCCATCAGTTCGACGAGCTGCTTGGTGACGACCAGGCCGATGCCGGTACCCTCCTCGCCGCCATCTTCCTGGCCGAGTCGGTTGAAAGGCTGGAACAGCAGCGCCAGCTGGTCCGCCGACAATCCCGTGCCCGTGTCCTTGACGCAGATGCGGACACGGTCGCTGCCGCGCGCCATGCACTGGACGATGACACTGCCCCCGCTGGCGTTGTACTTGATCGCGTTGGACAACAGGTTGATCATCACTTGCTTGACGCGCGTGCGATCGGCGTGGATGTAGAAGACCTTGTCGAAACTCGGGAAGGTCATGGAGATGCCACGCTTGCTTGCCTGGGGCTCGATCATTCCCTTGCAGTCCTGCAGCACGTCGGTCATCGACATCGGCTCCTGGGACATCGTCACCTTCCCCGACTCGATCATCGCCAGGTCGAGAATTTCGTTGATCAGGCGCAGCAAGTACCAGCCGCCTTTCAGGATCTGGTCGATCGAACGCTGCTGGCGCGCCGGTGGCGCCGGTACTTCGGACGCCATCAGCTGGGCAAAGCCCAGCACGGCATTGAGCGGCGTACGCAGCTCATGGCTCATGCTCGACAGGAATTCGGACTTGGCGCGGTTGGCCTTCTCGGCCGCTTCACGCGCGGCCTGCAGCTCGGCATTGGTCTCCTGTTGCGCGTGTTCGAAGTGCTTGCGCTCGGTAACGTCGCGGGCGGCGGCAAACACACCCTGCAGTTTGCGGTCGCGGTCGTGAAAAGTGGTGGCATTGAACGACACCACGGTTTGCTTGCCGTCGCGTGCCAGTGCCGTCAGTTCGTAGTTGGTTACTTTGCTTTCGTGCAGTACCCGCGTGATCGCTTCATCGGCACGCTGGGGCTCGGTAAAACAGCTCATGAAGGGCGCGCCGATGAGCTCGTCCCGGGTGCGCCCGGTCAGCATTTCCATTTGCTGGTTGACGTCGCTGATGGTGCCACGCGGATCCGTCGTGATCAGCGGGTCGATATTCGATTCGATCAGCGAACGGGTATAGAACTGCTGGTCGCGCAGGCGCTGGTCGAGCAAGGCCTGTTCGGCTTCCACCTGCTTGCGCGCCGTGTTGTCGGTGCCGATCAGCAGGAAGCCGATCAGCCGGCCATCCGGGCCATGCAAGGCCGTGACCGATACCAGCGCGGGCAGGCGCGTGCCGTCTGCGCGCAGATAGGTCAGGTCGTAAATGTCTTCGATACCGCGCATGGCCTTGTACACCAGGGCTTCGAAGCCGGGACGGATCGTCGTGGTGAACTCGTCGCTGAGCGCTCCCGCCCGCACGATCAGCTCCTGGGCATCCGAAATATCGGCAGGCGTGAGCTTGTCGACCACGTCGGCGGCGCGATAGCCCAGCATGCGCTCGGCGCCGACATTGAAGATCTGGATCACGCCCTGCGCATCGGTCGCGATACTTGAAAAATTCACGCTGTTGAAAATCGCGTCCTGCAAGGCGCCGGCTTTCATCAGCGGCACTGCCGCCGCTTCCCGTGCCGCCTGCAGGCGTGCCTGGCGCTTCGCGAGCAGCAGCAAGCCGCTCAGAAAGCACAGTAACAAGCCGATGCTGGAAAGGATGAGCACAGCGAGGCGATCGCCGCTGTCCTCGTGCAGGAGGGCGAGCACACCGACCCACAGCAAGACCAGCAAGGTCGCGGAGAAGCCGATCGCGACCAGCCGCTCGCTCGAATAATTTTTAATGACCGACATGACCTTGATCCGATGATCGAACAATGAGCGCCACCCTGGCGCGACAGGTGGCGGCGAGCCGCGCCTCAGGCCGTGCGGGCAGCAAGCGGCGCAGGCTGGCGATTGCGGACGTCCGACAGCAGGCGGCCAAACTCTTTCTTCACCACGCCGTAGCATTCGCACACATGCTGCTCGAGGCCGGCGCGGTCGAGCACCGTGATGTGGCCGCGCCGGTAACTGATATGGCCACGTGCCTGCAGGCGCCCGGCGGCTTCGGTGACGCCCTCGCGGCGCACGCCGAGCATGTTGGAGATCAGTTCCTGGGTCATGGTCAGTTCGTGCGACCCCAGGCGGTCGAGCGTCAGCAGCAGCCAGCGGCACAACTGCTGTTCCACCGTGTGGTGGCGGTTGCATACCGAGGTCTGCGACATATGGGTCAGCAGCGCCTGCGTGTAGCGCAGCAACAGGCGCATGACCGGGCCGGCGCGGTTGAATTCTTCCATCAGGATGCGCACCGGCAGGCGATAGCCATAACCGCCGGTCTGGATCACGGCCCGGCTTGGGGTACTGCCGCCGCCCATGAAGAGTGCCACGCCCAGCATGCCTTCGTTGCCGACGCCGGCAACCTCGGACGAACCGCCGTTTTCCAGCAGGTAGTGAAGCGAGATGATCGCCGTCGTCGGGAAGACAACATAGTCCAGTGTGCCGCCGGATTCGCACAGCACATCGCCGAGGCGCAGCGGTATCGATTCAAGATGAGGAGAAAGGCGGTCGAACTCGGCGTCGAGCAAGGCAGCGAGCAGGTGGTTTTGGTTTGGGTCTTGCATATGTGGCATTTGGTAATTTTCTTGCTGACTCGCTGCAGATAGCCGGAAAGGGTAGCACGGTTAGATGTAAACATTTTTTATATCTTGCGCTCTGGAAAATATCTGTCGCAATGCGTTGTGTATCGGTTGCTATGCGCGCTACCGAACGGAGTGCGAGATGCCGAACGGTAATAGTTCATCCCGGAAGCGCTGAGGCATGCGCCCTCCCATGTTTTTACCTGTCTGCATAAACCCATGCGGGCAAGCGGCGAAAACGGTACCCAACACGAAAGTAAAAGATGAATATCTTGAAACGCTACACAAACATACTGCTCTGCTCCGCCGGATTTATCGGCGCCGCGCTCGTCGCCGGTTGCGGCGGCGGCGACCAGGGCCGTGATCCTATCCTCGGGGTTCCTGCTGCGAACCTTGTCAGCATCGCGGTAACGCCTGCAGCCCCGTCGGTGGCAATTGGCCTCACCCAACAATTTACTGCAACCGCCGCCTATTCCGACGGCTCGGTGCGCGATGTGACCCGCAGCGCTGCCTGGACCTCGGCAACGCCTGCAGTCGCTACTGTCAACGCTGCCAGCGGGATCGCTGTCGGCGTCACCCAGGGCAGCGCGGCCATCGCGGCTGCCTTCGAAGGCAAGACGGGCAACACAACCCTGACCGTCGTTCCTGCGGCACTCATGTCGCTGGCAGTCACGCCGGCAACGACGACCTTCCCCGCCGGCGCCACACGCCAGCTGGCTACGTTCGGCACCTATTCGGACGGATCGGTGCGCGACGTGACGGCCAGCAGCGCGTTTGTGTCCGCCACACCGGCGCTGGTTGCCGTCGGCAGCACCGGCCTGATGACCTATGTGTCTCCGGGTACCTCCACCATCACCGCCACGTTTGCCGGCAAGACCGCGCTGGCGACGGCCACGACCAACACTGCCACCCTGTCGAGCATTGCGGTGATACCTGGAAACGCCTCGGTTGCCATCGGCGCCGCGCAGCAGTTTGTCGCGATCGGTACCTTCTCGGATAACTCGAACGTGGTCATTACTAACACCGCTACCTGGACCTCGGCAGATACCGGCATTGCTACCGTGCTGGGCACTGGTGCGGCAACCGGCGTCACTGTCGGCACGACCACCATCACGGCCAGCAGCCGCGGGCAATCTGCCAGCGCAAACCTGACGGTGACGGCGACTGCGATGCCACCGGTCTCGGCATCGATCGACCTGCGCAGCGCAGCGACCTTCGGCGTGCTGGCTGGTACCTCGCTGACCAACAATTCGGGCGGCACGACCTTTGTGACCGGCGACGTCGGTTCGCCTTCGCAGACCACCGATCCTGTCCAGGCGGCTGGTTTCACGAACTACAAGTCGGGCGCCGTGCTGGCCAACGCACTGGCCGACCTGCAGACCGCGATTACCGATGCCGAAAGCCGCATCTGCGACGTCACTTTCGCCGGCGACATCGACCTCGGCGGCCTGGTGCTCGCTCCAGGCGTGTATTGCTACAGCGGTGCGATCAGTGTGACCGGAACGCTGACCCTGAACGGTCCAGGCTTGTTCCTGTTCCGTACGGCACTGACGCTCAACACCACGGCCAACTCGACCATTGCCCTGACCAACGGTGCGACCGCCGACAACGTGATCTGGGTGCCGGTTGGCCCAAGCACGCTGGGCGCCAACAGCGCCTTCAAAGGTTCGATCCTGGGCAAGTCCGCCGCCATTACGGTGGGCGACAACACCACGCTGCTGAACGGCCGCGTGCTGTCGGGCGCTGCTGTCACCCTGCGCAATAACCAAATCACAAAATAATCCGGCTTATCCGAGAAAAACAGGATCATGAAAACTTCAATCAAACTCGCGACTCTGGTCGCCCTCGCCTGCGCGACCATGATGACGGCCCAGGCGGCAAGCCCGGAGACGGCACCCGCAGATGCAACTTTCATCAATCCCGACTGGGCCAACAGCGCCTGGTACATGGGTGCAGGCGTGGGCCAGTCACGCGCGAATATCGATGAGGCGCGCCTGCGCCGCAGCCTGAGCGCAAACGGCGCCAGCGTGACCAGCTTTACTGCTGACGAGCGCGAACTGGGCGTCAAGTTGTTCGCCGGCAAGCAACTGAACCGGTATTTCGCGGTTGAAGCCGGATATTTTGACCTCGGCAAGTTCGATTTCGCAGCGACGACGTCCGGCAACGGCGTACTGCGCGGCGAAGCCGGGTTCCGCGGTGTGAACCTGGACCTCGTTGGCCAGCTGCCGCTGACCGAACGCCTGTCGCTGCTGGGCCGCGCGGGTGTGCAGTATGCAAGGACTACTACGCACTTCAGCGGTAACCGCCTCAATGCGGTCAGCAATCCGAATCCGGCGCGTGAAAGCCGGGGCAACGCGAAGGTCGGGCTGGGACTGGAATACAAGCTGAGCGAAGCATTGGCAGTGCGCGGGGAAGTCGAGCGCTATCGCCTGAATGACGCGGTCGGTAACCGTGGCGAGGTCGACCTCGCCTCCGTCAGCCTGGTCTACAAGTTTGGCCGTCCTCCGGCCAGGGCCTACATTGCACCGGCGGCGCCGGTCGCTGTCCAGGAAGAAGCGCGCGTTGTTCCGGCAGCCCCTGTCGCGCAACCGACGCCCGTGTCGGAAAAGGTGTCGTTCGCAGCCGAGGCGCTGTTCGATTTCGACAAGGCGGTCGTCAAACCGGATGGCAAGGCGGCGCTCGACGATTTGATGGCGAAGCTGCAGGGCATGAACACCGAAGTCATGATCGCCATCGGACACACCGACTCGGTCGGCTCGAACGCCTACAACGAGAAGCTGTCCTTGCGCCGTGCCGATGCGGTCAAGGCTTACCTGGTATCGAAAGGACTGGACCAGGCGCGCTTGTACACCGAAGGCAAGGGTGAAGCCCAGCCGATCGCCGACAACACCAGCGCCGAAGGCCGCGCGAAGAACCGCCGTGTGACGATCGAAGTGGTCGGCACCCGTACCGTTACCCGTTAAATCAGCCTTCCTTCAAAAAACCGCCCGGCGCAAGCCGAGGCGGTTAATGAGATGGTCACCCTCCACCCTATAAGTTACTAGACTTGTAGGGTGTTGTTCTTTCTGGACGGAGGCCATCATGCAAGACGTCACGCTCATCGGCATCGACCTCGGCAAGCACAGCTTTCATGTGCATGGCCAGGATCGCCAAGGTAAAGCCCTGCTGCGCAAGAAATTCAGCCGCAAGCAGCTGATCGAGTTCCTTGCCAAATTCCATGTTTGCACAGTCGTGATGGAAGCGTGCGCCGGCGCCCATCACATGGCCCGGTTGCTGGCTGGTTACGGCCATGAGGTCAAACTGATCTCGCCGCAATTCGTGCGTCCCTTCGTCAAGAGCAACAAGAACGACTTCATCGACGCCGAAGCTATCTGCGAGGCTGCCTGCCGTCCTTCCATGCGTTTCGTGACACCGAAAACCGAATCCCAGCAATGCCTGTCGGCACTGCACAGGGTGCGCGAAACGCTGGTGCGCGAGCGCGTCAAGGCAAGCAACCAGATTCATGGATTTCTTCTCGAGTTCGGCATTAGCCTGCCGGTCGGCCATGCCGCGATTCGACATCTGCCTTCCGCGCTGGCGGAGCAAGCTCTGCCAGCGCGGCTGGTGGCCTTGCTCGAGCGGCTACACAGCCATTTCAAATATCTCGACGAGCAGATCGCCGATATCGAGAAGGAGCTGGGCCGGCAACTGCAGGACGACGACCTGGGGCAGCGCCTGATGTCGATACCGGGCGTGGGTCCGATCACGGCCAGCGTACTTGCTGCCGAAGTGGGCGATGGCAAGCACTACCACTGTGGCCGCGACTTCGCCGCATCGATCGGCTTGGTGCCGCGGCAGTACAGCACGGGTGGGAAAAATAGCCTGCTCGGCATCAGCAAACGCGGCGACAAGAACATCCGGCGCCTGCTCGTGCAATGCGCCCGAGCGTACATGCAGCGCCTGGAGCGCCAGACCGACCGCATGGCGCCTTGGGTACGCTCCATGCTGATGCGTCGGCACTCGAATGTCGTTGCCTGCGCCCTGGCCAACAAGCTGGCGCGCACGGCCTGGGCGATCGCTGCACATCACACGGAATTTAAACGACAAGAGGCCGTCATGCCATCATGACGGCCTCTTGCACTTGCTTTTGAACACCTACCTGGTTTTGCGACTGCTGAAATTGGATGACGTGAACGGCACACCGGCCTGACGGATAACCTGACGAAAAATCCGGCTCTTGCAAGCCGAGCGGTTTTTTAGGACCGACAGGCGCGACTCTCATCGTGGCGCGGAGCAAGTCTCCAAACAGACGCCGGATAGATTTGAGCAAGCCACTACATCATACAAAAATCAGGGTTGCAAAAAGGAGGGTGACCATAGATTTTTACGTCGCCAGGAAACAGATAGTTTTTATTTATCGAAACAGTAAAATCAATTTGCTTTCGTGCGCGGATGAGAATCACTATCATTGGCTCCTGAGTGTCGAGGACGGGAGCAGTGATGATTACCGCAGCAAAAAGAGTCAGCCAGGTTGCCACCCACATGGGCATTGCCTATGCGCTTGCCTACGCGCTGACCGGGTCGGCAGCCTTGAGTGGCCTCGCAGTGCTGGTCGAACCGGTGATTAATGTGTTGCTGCTGCCCCTGCATGAAGCGGCGTGGGCGCGATGGGGCGGCAAGGCAGCCAATGCAGGCGCGCGTTACCTGGTCCTCGCGGCCGAAAAATTCAGCCAGACGGGACTGCATGCGGGCGTCGCCTTCGGCGTCATGTATGTCGCGACCGGATCGGCAGCGCTGGGTGGCATCGCCGCGCTGCTCGAACCGGTGTGCAATGTGCTCGTGTTGCCGGTACACGACCGCCTGTGGGACAGCTTCGCACGCGGCGTCCAGGCCAGTGGCTGCGCCCCTATCGCCACATGACGAAGGGGAGCATTCCCCACGCGGCAAGCACGATCGTCCATTGCGTCACAGCGAGCAAGGCGGCGCAGTCGAGCGCCGGGCGCCGGATCGTCGCGGGCCGCATCAAGAGCCGTACTTGGCCATACACCATGGCTGGAAGCAGCGCAGCGGTAGCAAAGGCAAGCAGTCCGCTCGCCATGGTCAGGTCGCCCAGGGCCAGGAAGGACTGGCGGAGAAAGAATGGGATAGGAACGAACAGCAGGAGCGCTGCCACCAGGGGCAGGCTGAGCGTGCTCGTTGTCCGTAAGCGGCCGCGCACCAGCAGCCACCCTCCCCTCACCAGGACATACAACAGGCCGGCGACGCCCAGCGCGGCGCTGCTCCACAGCCACAGCATCGTTGCGAGCGGCACCTTGCGGTAGGTGCGCAGGCCGTCGCTGAGCCGGCGTTCGCCGTCGACGGTGAACAGGACATGCGAAGGCGCGATCCGGCCGCCGGCCTGGAACAGCATGCCGCCGGCCGGGCGCAGACTGGCGTGCTTGCCCTGCAGCGGCGCGAGCTGGAGCAGCTTGCCGTCCCAGCGTACGTCGACAGTGTTGAACACGGTATCGACCCAGGCCAGGCTGGCCACCGCATTCCATGCGGGCACGTAGATGCCGTTCCAGTCCGCGATTCCGTCCGGCGGTGGCGGCGCAATACCCGGCTCCCCCGGCCGCGCCAGCCGCAGCGCGCCGATCAGGGGTTGGTTGAGCTTGTCGTAATCGGCTTCCTCGACGTCTGCATTCACCGCGACAAAAAATGCCTTGCGCTCGCGTGGATACAGGCAAAACATCGCGCGAAAGCCGATGCTGGTGCCGGGGTGGCAATCGCCGATGACCTGATGGCGGTCGCGCGTCGCCAGCGCGAGGCCGTGCCCGACAGGCAAGCCGGCACGCGCGGCGTCGGTACCATGTGCGCCGCCCAGCAGGGCCAGCAGCTGGGCGGCGATGAAGGGCCGGCCTGCGACTGTGCCGTCGCCCATCAGAAATTGCGCCAGGCGTCCCATGTCGGCCGCGGTCGTCGTGAACTGGACAGGTGGCCGCGCGTAAATCGGAACGGCCGGCTGGGCAACGCCATTCTCGAAATGCCCCATCGCCAGGCGCGGATCGGCGCCAGGGCCGGTCTGGACCGTAAACGCGAAGGTACTGTCCGTCATTCCGAGCGGCTGCAGCAGTTCGGTATCGAGATGGTGTTCGTAGCGGCTGCGCGTCACCGCCTCGATCACCATGCCCAGCAGGTGGTAACTCATATTCGAGTAGGCGTAGCGCGCTCCCGGCCGCGAGCTGATGGTCAGCGGTGATGCGCCCAGCGCTGCCGACAAGGGCGTGTCGGCACCTGCGCGCAAGGTGAACATCTGATAGAAGCGGAAGTTTTCGACGCCCGCCGTGTGCTCGAGCAAATGGCGCACGCGAACCGGATCTGTCGCCGACCACGGATTATTCAACTGTAGCGCCGGCAGCAGGGTCGCAAGCTCGGCGTCGAGCGAGAGCTTGCCGGTGCTAACCAGGCGCAGCACGCCGGTGGCCAACACGGTTTTCGCCACGGAGCCGACGTGGACGCGGGCCGTGCGCGTCATCGCCTGGCCCGTGTCGGCGTGTTTCACGCCTGCGGCGCCAGTCAGGATGCCGGCGTCGGGCGTCACCAGTGCCCACACCGCGCCATTGAGTTTTTCTGACTCGAGTTGATGGGCCATCTCGGCTTGCAAGGTCCCGCCGGAATCCAGCTGACTGGCCGGACCGGCGGCTGCGGCGCGTGCCGGCCAGGCGGCCCCGTGTACCAGCAGCGTGAGCAATAATGCGGTGAGCAATGCGCGACCTGCCGCTCTGGTGGACATGCTGTTCCTTATCTCGTCTTCAAGCCTGCAATCCTAAGGCGATGAGCGAAAAAGGGAACGGTGTTTACGATGAAGCGCAGAATGGCGCGGCTGAGATGCGGCTGGGCATGCAGGCCTGAATCGGCCGCCCAAAGCAAAAAACCCCACCAGGATCACCTGGTGGGGTTTTTCTTATAACTAGCCTGACGATAACCTACTTTCACACTGGTTGCAGCACTATCATCGGCGCAAAGTCGTTTCACGGTCCTGTTCGGGATGGGAAGGGGTGGGACCGACTTGCTATGGTCATCAGGCATAACTTGTACGAGCTGTGTCCGCTGGTGCGAACAAGGCTCTGAATCTGGAAGAAGTAGGTTTTGGTAGTGGTGCGTATCAACAAACAGCACTGTAATCTTACTTTTATAACCTGCTAAGGTTATAGGGACAAGCCGTACGGGCAATTAGTACTGGTTAGCTTAATGCATTACTGCACTTCCACACCCAGCCTATCAACGTCCTGGTCTCGAACGACCCTTCAAGGAGCTCAAGGCTCCGGGAAATCTCATCTCAAGGCAAGTTTCCCGCTTAGATGCTTTCAGCGGTTATCTCTTCCGAACTTAGCTACCCGGCAATGCCACTGGCGTGACAACCGGTACACCAGAGGTTCGTCCACTCCGGTCCTCTCGTACTAGGAGCAGCCCCCTTCAAATTTCCAACGCCCACGGCAGATAGGGACCAAACTGTCTCACGACGTTTTAAACCCAGCTCACGTACCACTTTAAATGGCGAACAGCCATACCCTTGGGACCGGCTACAGCCCCAGGATGTGATGAGCCGACATCGAGGTGCCAAACTCCCCCGTCGATATGAACTCTTGGGAGGAATCAGCCTGTTATCCCCAGAGTACCTTTTATCCGTTGAGCGATGGCCCTTCCATACAGAACCACCGGATCACTATGTCCTACTTTCGTACCTGCTCGACTTGTCGGTCTCGCAGTTAAGCACGCTTATGCCATTGCACTATTAGCACGATGTCCGACCGTACCTAGCGTACCTTCGAACTCCTCCGTTACACTTTAGGAGGAGACCGCCCCAGTCAAACTGCCTACCATGCACTGTCCCCGATCCGGATAACGGACCAAGGTTAGAACCTCAAACAAACCAGGGTGGTATTTCAAGGATGGCTCCACGAGAACTGGCGTCCCCGCTTCAAAGCCTCCCACCTATCCTACACAGATTGGTTCAAAGTCCAATGCAAAGCTACAGTAAAGGTTCATGGGGTCTTTCCGTCTAGCCGCGGGTAGATTGCATCATCACAAACATTTCAACTTCGCTGAGTCTCGGGAGGAGACAGTGTGGCCATCGTTACGCCATTCGTGCAGGTCGGAACTTACCCGACAAGGAATTTCGCTACCTTAGGACCGTTATAGTTACGGCCGCCGTTTACTGGGACTTCAATCAAGAGCTTGCACCCCATCATTTAATCTTCCAGCACCGGGCAGGCGTCACACCCTATACGTCCACTTTCGTGTTTGCAGAGTGCTGTGTTTTTATTAAACAGTCGCAGCCACCAGTTTATTGCAACCCGTTCATCCTTCCACAGTAAAGTGGTCAAACTACAAGGGCGTACCTTTTCCCGAAGTTACGGTACCAATTTGCCGAGTTCCTTCTCCCGAGTTCTCTCAAGCGCCTTAGAATACTCATCTCGCCCACCTGTGTCGGTTTGCGGTACGGTCTCGTATGACTGAAGCTTAGAGGCTTTTCTTGGAACCACTTCCGATTGCTTCGCAGCATAAAGCCGCTCGTCCCACTCCCTTGAATTCCGCGCCCGGATTTGCCTAAGCGCCTTCTATGAAGCAGAAACTGACTATTCCAACAGTCAGACAACCTTCCGCGATCCGTCCCCCCATCGCATCATACGACGGTGCAGGAATATTAACCTGCTTCCCATCAGCTACGCATCTCTGCCTCGCCTTAGGGGCCGACTCACCCTGCTCCGATGAACGTTGAACAGGAAACCTTGGGCTTACGGCGTGGAGGCTTTTCACCCCCATTATCGCTACTCATGTCAGCATTCGCACTTCTGATACCTCCAGCATCCTTCACAAGACACCTTCGCAGGCTTACAGAACGCTCTCCTACCATATCCAATAAAGGATATCCGCAGCTTCGGTGACTGGCTTAGCCCCGTTACATCTTCCGCGCAGGACGACTCGATCAGTGAGCTATTACGCTTTCTTTAAATGGTGGCTGCTTCTAAGCCAACATCCTGACTGTTTTAGCCTTCCCACTTCGTTTTCCACTTAGCCAATCTTTGGGACCTTAGCTGGCGGTCTGGGTTGTTTCCCTCTTGACGCCGGACGTTAGCACCCGACGTCTGTCTCCCAAGCTCGCACTCATCGGTATTCGGAGTTTGCAATGGTTTGGTAACTCGCAATGAGCCCCTAGCCATAACAGTGCTCTACCCCCGATGGTGATACTTGAGGCACTACCTAAATAGTTTTCGGAGAGAACCAGCTATTTCCAAGTTTGTTTAGCCTTTCACCCCTACCCACAGCTCATCCCCTAATTTTTCAACATTAGTGGGTTCGGACCTCCAGGGCGTGTTACCGCACCTTCATCCTGGCCATGGGTAGATCACTTGGTTTCGGGTCTACACCCAGCGACTGTCGCCCTGTTCGGACTCGATTTCTCTACGGCTCCCCTATTCGGTTAACCTCGCCACTGAATGTAAGTCGCTGACCCATTATACAAAAGGTACGCCGTCACGGAACAAGTCCGCTCCGACTGTTTGTATGCACACGGTTTCAGGATCTATTTCACTCCCCTCCCGGGGTTCTTTTCGCCTTTCCCTCACGGTACTGGTTCACTATCGGTCGATTACGAGTATTTAGCCTTGGAGGATGGTCCCCCCATGTTCAGACAGGATTTCTCGTGTCCCGCCCTACTTGTCGTACGCTTAGTATCACCGTTCAGATTTCGTGTAAGGGGCTATCACCCTCTATGGCCAACATTTCCAGGTTGTTCCACTATCCGATCGACTATCACGTACAGGCTCTTCCCATTTCGCTCGCCACTACTTTGGGAATCTCGGTTGATTTCTTTTCCTGCAGCTACTTAGATGTTTCAGTTCGCCGCGTTCGCTTTGCATACCTATGTATTCAGTATGCAATGACCTAAAAGGCCGGGTTTCCCCATTCGGAAATCTGCGGATCAAAGCGTGTTTGCTCGCTCCCCGCAGCTTATCGCAAGCTACTACGTCCTTCATCGCCTGTAATCGCCAAGGCATCCACCATGTGCACTTATTCGCTTGTCCCTATAACGTTAGCTCCTGGCGACTAACCAGGAAGCGTTTATAAGAATAAGAGTACAGCTTGTTGCATGTTTGTTGATTTGTACTACTACCCTGAGCACGCACTGTCGTGCGTACTCAATAAAACTTTACTTCTTCCAGATTGTTAAAGAACAGAACAACAGTTAATCTCTAAAAGATCAAACCTAAACCCGATGGCTTACGTTTGCACTTTCAGTATTTCGGTACCGAATGAATGGTGGAGGATGACGGGATCGAACCGACGACCCCCTGCTTGCAAAGCAGGTGCTCTCCCAGCTGAGCTAATCCCCCTGGGTGTGACTGGTAGGGCTGGTTGGGCTCGAACCAACGACCCCCGCGTTATCAACACGGTGCTCTAACCAGCTGAGCTACAGCCCCGAAACTGTGTTCTTTGTTCAACAGTCGATAAGTGTGAGCGCTTGATGACTGGTCAGTTAAGACCGGTGCTACTCTAGAAAGGAGGTGATCCAGCCGCACCTTCCGATACGGCTACCTTGTTACGACTTCACCCCAGTCACGAATCCTACCGTGGTAAGCGCCCCCCTTGCGGTTAAGCTACCTACTTCTGGTAAAACCCGCTCCCATGGTGTGACGGGCGGTGTGTACAAGACCCGGGAACGTATTCACCGCGACATGCTGATCCGCGATTACTAGCGATTCCAACTTCACGCAGTCGAGTTGCAGACTGCGATCCGGACTACGATACACTTTCTGGGATTAGCTCCCCCTCGCGGGTTGGCGGCCCTCTGTATGTACCATTGTATGACGTGTGAAGCCCTACCCATAAGGGCCATGAGGACTTGACGTCATCCCCACCTTCCTCCGGTTTGTCACCGGCAGTCTCATTAGAGTGCTCAACTAAATGTAGCAACTAATGACAAGGGTTGCGCTCGTTGCGGGACTTAACCCAACATCTCACGACACGAGCTGACGACAGCCATGCAGCACCTGTGTTACGGTTCTCTTTCGAGCACACCTCGATCTCTCGTGGCTTCCGTACATGTCAAGGGTAGGTAAGGTTTTTCGCGTTGCATCGAATTAATCCACATCATCCACCGCTTGTGCGGGTCCCCGTCAATTCCTTTGAGTTTTAATCTTGCGACCGTACTCCCCAGGCGGTCTACTTCACGCGTTAGCTGCGTTACCAAGTTAATTAAAACCCGACAACTAGTAGACATCGTTTAGGGCGTGGACTACCAGGGTATCTAATCCTGTTTGCTCCCCACGCTTTCGTGCATGAGCGTCAATCTTGACCCAGGGGGCTGCCTTCGCCATCGGTGTTCCTCCACATCTCTACGCATTTCACTGCTACACGTGGAATTCTACCCCCCTCTGCCAGATTCAAGCCTTGCAGTCTCCATCGCAATTCCCAGGTTGAGCCCGGGGCTTTCACGACAGACTTACAAAACCGCCTGCGCACGCTTTACGCCCAGTAATTCCGATTAACGCTTGCACCCTACGTATTACCGCGGCTGCTGGCACGTAGTTAGCCGGTGCTTATTCTTCAGGTACCGTCATTAGTGGGAGATATTAGCTCCCACCGTTTCTTCCCTGACAAAAGAGCTTTACAACCCGAAGGCCTTCTTCACTCACGCGGCATTGCTGGATCAGGCTTGCGCCCATTGTCCAAAATTCCCCACTGCTGCCTCCCGTAGGAGTCTGGACCGTGTCTCAGTTCCAGTGTGGCTGGTCGTCCTCTCAGACCAGCTACTGATCGTAGCCTTGGTAGGCCTTTACCCTACCAACTAGCTAATCAGATATCGGCCGCTCCAGGAGCATGAGGTCTTGCGATCCCCCACTTTCATCCTTAGATCGTATGCGGTATTAGCGTAACTTTCGCTACGTTATCCCCCACTCTTGGGTACGTTCCGATATATTACTCACCCGTTCGCCACTCGCCGCCAGGTTGCCCCGCGCTGCCGTTCGACTTGCATGTGTAAAGCATGCCGCCAGCGTTCAATCTGAGCCAGGATCAAACTCTTCAGTTTAATCTCTGTTTGTCGAGGACACTGCTGCCCTCGAATCCGTCCCACTGGTCCGGATTCGCTCACTCAAAATACTGACCGTTATCTCATTGCTGAGACAACGCTATTTCTTTTTTGTGAACATTTGATAATTTAAGTAATCAGTGACCGAAGTCACTGGCACCTTCATCAAACGCCCACACTTATCGACTGTTAATTTTTAAAGAACTTGTTTGGAACTGCCTTACTGTGTTCTGCGAATCGTTTTGTTCGTCAGCAGCAGAGAAGCGAGAGTATGCAGTGTTTCGTTTGCGTCGTCAACTTCTTTTTTTTCTACTTCGTTGCTGTTAGCAAAGAAATTACGTATCTAACACCTTGATTACGTTAACCTTTTGCAGACAGCGCCGAAGCGGACGCGAATTATAGCCAAGGCCTATCCGGCTTGGCAAGTGCTTTTCACCGCGCATGCATAATGTTTCTCTCCCGCCTCAAAAACGATAACGACCGGCAAAAAACGGGCGATCACTGCGGCATTCGTTTCCGCATGCGACGACACCGTTGACGCGGTAAAACTGCCACCGCCCGCCAGGGCCATCGGCAACATCAGCTGGTCCGCCAGGTGTTCGCCGACCGCCGCATCGGAGGCGCGATATTCCAGCGCCTGGCCGATCGCCTCCTGCGCAACGGCCTCCGCCCTTAGCGCCTTGGCGCCGAATCCTGCAAACACTTCGGTGACCTGTTCATGCTCGAGCGTGATCAGCACTGCGTTGCCCGCCCCCTGCTCACCGGCGAGGCGATGCATGCGCAGCTGCGCTTCTTCCCATCCCATCGCGGTGCCGATGCAGCCGAGTT
Source organism: Massilia sp. FBCC-B171 (assembly GCF_059134155.1). Lineage (NCBI taxonomy): Bacteria > Pseudomonadati > Pseudomonadota > Betaproteobacteria > Burkholderiales > Oxalobacteraceae > Massilia > Massilia sp. FBCC-B171. The sequence continues at coordinate 4,688,872 of NZ_CP101443.1, forward strand.
CACGCGTGCCGACACTTGGCGGCAGCCCTGCGACAAAAGCGTCGGCGTATCCGGCGACGAGCCGGCCCCGCTCGTTTAATACGATCTGCCGCAGCTGCGCACAGGGCTTGACGGTCGCGACAACTTCGCCTCCGCCTGCCGGATAGAAGCCATAACGAATTAATTTGACGTCGACCTCCGCACCCATGCGCGCCAGCAGTGGAAGATATGCCTGCTGCAGGAACTGGACCGGGGGCGCCATCACATTGTGGGTGCCGCCTGTAATGCGGATGGTCGATGGCTGCTCCGCATACAGCAAGGCCAGCACGATCGTTTGCAGCACAAGCGTGCAGCTGCCGGCCGTGCCGATGGCGAAATGGTAGTCGCCGCCCTTCACGCGGCCCGGAATGAAACCCAGTTCCGATGAACCGAGTTCCGCCCCCGTGACCGTCGCACCGGATATCCGGGCGGCCGCCTGCACCGCCACCAGGTGCTGCCGCATCAGTCCTGGTTTCGCGCGGTTCGCACGGATGCGGGTGATCCGGAATGGCTGCCCGGTGATCATCGACAGCGCAAGCGCGCTGCGCAGGATCTGGCCGCCGCCTTCGCCGGCGGCGCCATCGAGTTCGATCATCGTCCCTCCTTCTTCTTGTTATTTTTGGGTGCGCAGGGATCAGCCCTTCACGCACACTACCTGCTTGAGCGTGTGGACGACTTCGACCAGGTCGCGCTGCGCGTGCATCACCGCATCGATATCCTTGTAGGCCATCGGGATCTCGTCGATCACGTTGGCGTCCTTGCGGCACTCCACGCCTTCGGTCGCCTTGACCTGGTCCGCCAGGGTGAAACGGCGCTTGGCTTCGGTGCGGCTCATGGTCCGGCCCGCACCATGGCTGCAGCTATTGAAGCTCTCCGGATTCCCTTTACCGCGCACGATAAAACTCTTCGCGCCCATCGAACCCGGAATGATCCCCAGCTCGCCGGCACGCGCCGAGACCGCACCCTTGCGGGTGACCAGCACGTCCTTACCGAAGTGGCGCTCCTTCTGCACATAATTGTGGTGGCAGTTCACCGCTTCCACATGCGTCTCGAAGGGCTTCTTGATTACCGTGCGCACGGCGGCGATCAGGTTCTGCATCATGACCTCACGGTTCATGCGCGCGAACTTCTGCGCCCAGCTCACCGCTTCGATGTAGTCGTCGTAATGCTGCGTTCCTTCGGACAGATAGGCCAGGTCGCTGTCGGGCAGGTTGACGAAGTGACGGCGCATGTCCTCTTTGGCCAGCTCGATGAAATAGGTGCCGATTGCGTTGCCGACGCCGCGCGAACCCGAGTGCAGCATGAACCAGACGAAGCCGACTTCATCCAGGCAGACTTCGACGAAGTGATTGCCGCTGCCGAGCGTTCCGAGATGGCGGTAGTTGTTCGTGTTGCGCAGCTTGGGCGTCTTCAGGCAGATCGCATCGAACTCGCCTTTTAACTGGGTCCATGCGGCATCGACCGGCGCCGGCGGGTTTTGCCAGGAGCCTTCGTCGCGGCCGCGGTGGCCGCGCGTCTTCGGCGACATCCCGTGCGGAATGGCGCGTTCGATCGCGCTACGCAGGATTCCCAGACTGTCCGGCAAGTCGTTTGCGCTCAGGGTCGTCTTCGCGGCCATCATGCCGCAACCGATATCGACGCCGACCGCCGCGGGAATCACCGCGCCGAGCGTCGGCACGACGGTGCCGATGGTCGAGCCTTTGCCGAGGTGGACATCCGGCATGACGGCGATGTGCTTGTACACGAAGGGCATCTTCGCGGTATTGGCCAGCTGCTGCTTGGCAGACTCTTCCACCGGCACGCCTTGCGTCCACATTTTCACGCGGCTTCCGTCGGGGATATCCATGACATCGTAGGTTTGCTTGTTCATCGTTTTCATTTTTCTGAAGTGGAATGGCCGCGCCATCGGGTTCATCATCGTCTCGTTGCTGCCTACTCTATTGCAAGCGGCGTGCCAGGAGCGGCGGCTTGCCTGCAGCTTGCACCAAGTGGCTGATTTCGCGGGGATTTACGACATTTGCGGAATTTTCTCCTCGTCTCGACCGGAATACGATTTGCTGATAAGTTATCCAGCTATATAAATATTTATATGAATATGAAAAAGAAGAAAATCGTCGTCCTCGGTTTCATCGGTACCAAGCTCGACAATTACCGCGGCCAGTCGCGCTGGGACAAGTGGCGGCCCAGCATCGCGTTGACCCAGCAGCCCGATGTCTCCATCGCCCGTTTCGAGCTGATGTACAACGGGAATGTGGAGAGTCTGGTGAACCAGGTCGCTGCCGACATTGCCGCGGTGTCGCCGGAAACGCAGGTCGTCGCGCATGCGCTCGAGATGCGCGACGCCTGGGATTTCGAGGAAGTGTATGGCGCGCTGTTCGACTTCGCAAAAGCCTATCCCTTCGATCCGGACAACGAGGATTACTGGATCCACATCACGACCGGCACCCACGTGGTCCAGATCTGCCTCTTCCTGATGACCGAAGCGCGCTTCTTTCCCGGCCGCCTGGTGCAGACCTCGCCGCCGCGCTCACCGGGTGCCGGCACGGCCGGCAGCTATGCGCTGATCGACCTCGACCTGTCGCGCTACGACCAGATTGCCCAGCGTTTTACGCGCGAGCAGATGGAGGGCGTGGCCTTCCTGAAGTCGGGCATCGCAACCCGCAATCCGGATTTCAACGCCATGATCGAGGAGATCGAGCGCGTTGCGATCCGTTCGCGCGCGCCCATGCTGCTCATGGGCCCAACCGGCGCCGGCAAGTCCTTCCTGGCGCGCCGCGTATATGAACTGGAAAAAGGCGCGCCACCAGGTCGACGGCCGCTTCGTCGAACTCAATTGCGCGACCCTGCATGGCGACGGCGCGGCGTCGACCTTGTTCGGACATATCAAAGGGGCGTTCACAGGCGCGGCCTCGGATCGGCCAGGCCTGCTCAGGAGCGCGCACAAGGGCGTGCTCTTTCTCGACGAGATCGGCGAACTCGGCGCGGACGAACAGGCGATGCTGCTCAAGGCGATCGAGGAGAAGCGCTTTCTGCCGGTCGGCAGCGACAACGAGGCGCAAAGCGACTTCCAGCTGATCGCCGGCAGCAACCGCGACCTGGCGCAGGAAGTCGTGGCCGGGCGTTTTCGCGAAGACCTGTACGCGCGCATCAACCTGTGGACCTATGCCCTGCCCGGCCTGCGCGACCGGGCCGAGGATATCGAGCCGAACCTCGATTACCTGCTTGCCCAGTACGGCGCGGAGAACGGCCAGATGGTGCGCTTCAACCGCGAAGCGCGCGCACATTACATGCGCTTCGCCCGTGCCCCCGAAGCGCTGTGGACGGGGAACTTCCGCGACCTGTGGGCATCGGTCACGCGCATGGCGACCCTGGCGCAGTCGGGGCGCATCACCGAAGCGATCGTCGACGACGAGACCGCGCGCCTGCAGCGCTTGTGGCGGCCGCATGCGGGACGTAGCGGTCCGGACGAGGTCGTGCTGGAAGACTTGATCGGCGCGGAGGCGGCCAGCCGGCTCGACCTGTTCGACGCCATGCAGCTGCAGGCAGTGGTCAAGGTCTGCCGCCAATCGAAAAGCCTGTCGGATGCGGGCCGCAAGCTGTTCGGCGTATCGCGTGGCGCCAAGAGCAAGCCGAACGACGCGGACCGGCTCAAGAAATACCTGGCGCGCTTCGGTCTCGGCTGGGACCAGCTGTTCGCCTGAGAGGAACTGCCGCGTTTTCTGACTGTCGTATGGTAGCCAGCAGTATGTGCGGGCGCGACGAACATGCCAGAACTGGGCGGCACTTGTCCATCCGAGGTTCCGTTAATCGGGGGGAATGCGAGGACGGCGAGTGCTCGCCCAGCCCATAAGCAAAAGCTCGAGACGAAAAAAAACCCCCATCTGCACTATGCGCGATCTTGAGCGCGCATAGGCTGGTGGGGGTTTTTCTCTACAACATATAACTAGCCTGACGATAACCTACTTTCACACTGGTTGCAGCACTATCATCGGCGCAAAGTCGTTTCACGGTCCTGTTCGGGATGGGAAGGGGTGGGACCGACTTGCTATGGTCATCAGGCATAACTTGTACGAGCTGTGTCCGCTGGTGCGAACAAGGCTCTGAATCTGGAAGAAGTAGGTTTTTGGTAGTGGTGCGTATCAACAAACAGCACTGTAATCTTACTTTTATAACCTGCTAAGGTTATAGGGACAAGCCGTACGGGCAATTAGTACTGGTTAGCTTAATGCATTACTGCACTTCCACACCCAGCCTATCAACGTCCTGGTCTCGAACGACCCTTCAAGGAGCTCAAGGCTCCGGGAAATCTCATCTCAAGGCAAGTTTCCCGCTTAGATGCTTTCAGCGGTTATCTCTTCCGAACTTAGCTACCCGGCAATGCCACTGGCGTGACAACCGGTACACCAGAGGTTCGTCCACTCCGGTCCTCTCGTACTAGGAGCAGCCCCCTTCAAATTTCCAACGCCCACGGCAGATAGGGACCAAACTGTCTCACGACGTTTTAAACCCAGCTCACGTACCACTTTAAATGGCGAACAGCCATACCCTTGGGACCGGCTACAGCCCCAGGATGTGATGAGCCGACATCGAGGTGCCAAACTCCCCCGTCGATATGAACTCTTGGGAGGAATCAGCCTGTTATCCCCAGAGTACCTTTTATCCGTTGAGCGATGGCCCTTCCATACAGAACCACCGGATCACTATGTCCTACTTTCGTACCTGCTCGACTTGTCGGTCTCGCAGTTAAGCACGCTTATGCCATTGCACTATTAGCACGATGTCCGACCGTACCTAGCGTACCTTCGAACTCCTCCGTTACACTTTAGGAGGAGACCGCCCCAGTCAAACTGCCTACCATGCACTGTCCCCGATCCGGATAACGGACCAAGGTTAGAACCTCAAACAAACCAGGGTGGTATTTCAAGGATGGCTCCACGAGAACTGGCGTCCCCGCTTCAAAGCCTCCCACCTATCCTACACAGATTGGTTCAAAGTCCAATGCAAAGCTACAGTAAAGGTTCATGGGGTCTTTCCGTCTAGCCGCGGGTAGATTGCATCATCACAAACATTTCAACTTCGCTGAGTCTCGGGAGGAGACAGTGTGGCCATCGTTACGCCATTCGTGCAGGTCGGAACTTACCCGACAAGGAATTTCGCTACCTTAGGACCGTTATAGTTACGGCCGCCGTTTACTGGGACTTCAATCAAGAGCTTGCACCCCATCATTTAATCTTCCAGCACCGGGCAGGCGTCACACCCTATACGTCCACTTTCGTGTTTGCAGAGTGCTGTGTTTTTATTAAACAGTCGCAGCCACCAGTTTATTGCAACCCATTCACCCTTCCACAGTAAAGTGGTCAAGCTACAAGGGCGTACCTTTTCCCGAAGTTACGGTACCAATTTGCCGAGTTCCTTCTCCCGAGTTCTCTCAAGCGCCTTAGAATACTCATCTCGCCCACCTGTGTCGGTTTGCGGTACGGTCTCGTATGACTGAAGCTTAGAGGCTTTTCTTGGAACCACTTCCGATTGCTTCGCAGCACAAGGCCGCTCGTCCCACTCCCTTGAATTCCGCGCCCGGATTTGCCTAAGCGCCTTCTATGAAGCAGAAACTGACTATTCCAACAGTCAGACAACCTTCCGCGATCCGTCCCCCCATCGCATCATACGACGGTGCAGGAATATTAACCTGCTTCCCATCAGCTACGCATCTCTGCCTCGCCTTAGGGGCCGACTCACCCTGCTCCGATGAACGTTGAACAGGAAACCTTGGGCTTACGGCGTGGAGGCTTTTCACCCCCATTATCGCTACTCATGTCAGCATTCGCACTTCTGATACCTCCAGCATCCTTCACAAGACACCTTCGCAGGCTTACAGAACGCTCTCCTACCATATGCTTACGCATATCCGCAGCTTCGGTGACTGGCTTAGCCCCGTTACATCTTCCGCGCAGGACGACTCGATCAGTGAGCTATTACGCTTTCTTTAAATGGTGGCTGCTTCTAAGCCAACATCCTGACTGTTTTAGCCTTCCCACTTCGTTTTCCACTTAGCCAATCTTTGGGACCTTAGCTGGCGGTCTGGGTTGTTTCCCTCTTGACGCCGGACGTTAGCACCCGACGTCTGTCTCCCAAGCTCGCACTCATCGGTATTCGGAGTTTGCAATGGTTTGGTAACTCGCAATGAGCCCCTAGCCATAACAGTGCTCTACCCCCGATGGTGATACTTGAGGCACTACCTAAATAGTTTTCGGAGAGAACCAGCTATTTCCAAGTTTGTTTAGCCTTTCACCCCTACCCACAGCTCATCCCCTAATTTTTCAACATTAGTGGGTTCGGACCTCCAGGGCGTGTTACCGCACCTTCATCCTGGCCATGGGTAGATCACTTGGTTTCGGGTCTACACCCAGCGACTGTCGCCCTGTTCGGACTCGATTTCTCTACGGCTCCCCTATTCGGTTAACCTCGCCACTGAATGTAAGTCGCTGACCCATTATACAAAAGGTACGCCGTCACGGAACAAGTCCGCTCCGACTGTTTGTATGCACACGGTTTCAGGATCTATTTCACTCCCCTCCCGGGGTTCTTTTCGCCTTTCCCTCACGGTACTGGTTCACTATCGGTCGATTACGAGTATTTAGCCTTGGAGGATGGTCCCCCCATGTTCAGACAGGATTTCTCGTGTCCCGCCCTACTTGTCGTACGCTTAGTATCACCGTTCAGATTTCGTGTAAGGGGCTATCACCCTCTATGGCCAACATTTCCAGGTTGTTCCACTATCCGATCGACTATCACGTACAGGCTCTTCCCATTTCGCTCGCCACTACTTTGGGAATCTCGGTTGATTTCTTTTCCTGCAGCTACTTAGATGTTTCAGTTCGCCGCGTTCGCTTTGCATGCCTATGTATTCAGCATGCAATGACCTAAAAGGCCGGGTTTCCCCATTCGGAAATCTGCGGATCAAAGCGTGTTTGCTCGCTCCCCGCAGCTTATCGCAAGCTACTACGTCCTTCATCGCCTGTAATCGCCAAGGCATCCACCATGTGCACTTATTCGCTTGTCCCTATAACGTTAGCTCCTGGCGACTAACCAGGAAGCGTTTATAAGAATAAGAGTACAGCTTGTTGCATGTTTGCTGATTTGTACTACTACCCTGAGCACGCACTGTCGTGCGTACTCAATAAAACTTTACTTCTTCCAGATTGTTAAAGAACAGAACAACAGTTAATCTCGAAAAGACTAAACGTAAATCTAACGACTTAAGTTTAGGCTTTTGGTGGAGGATGACGGGATCGAACCGACGACCCCCTGCTTGCAAAGCAGGTGCTCTCCCAGCTGAGCTAATCCCCCTTGGGTATGCCAATAACTTGGTAGGGCTGGTTGGACTCGAACCAACGACCCCCGCGTTATCAACACGGTGCTCTAACCAGCTGAGCTACAGCCCCGAAACTGTGTTCTTTGTTCAACAGTCGATAAGTGTGGACGTTTAATGATGAAGCTTTCGCTTCCGGTGCTACTCTAGAAAGGAGGTGATCCAGCCGCACCTTCCGATACGGCTACCTTGTTACGACTTCACCCCAGTCACGAATCCTACCGTGGTAAGCGCCCCCCTTGCGGTTAAGCTACCTACTTCTGGTAAAACCCGCTCCCATGGTGTGACGGGCGGTGTGTACAAGACCCGGGAACGTATTCACCGCGACATGCTGATCCGCGATTACTAGCGATTCCAACTTCACGCAGTCGAGTTGCAGACTGCGATCCGGACTACGATACACTTTCTGGGATTAGCTCCCCCTCGCGGGTTGGCGGCCCTCTGTATGTACCATTGTATGACGTGTGAAGCCCTACCCATAAGGGCCATGAGGACTTGACGTCATCCCCACCTTCCTCCGGTTTGTCACCGGCAGTCTCATTAGAGTGCTCAACTAAATGTAGCAACTAATGACAAGGGTTGCGCTCGTTGCGGGACTTAACCCAACATCTCACGACACGAGCTGACGACAGCCATGCAGCACCTGTGTTACGGTTCTCTTTCGAGCACACCTCGATCTCTCGTGGCTTCCGTACATGTCAAGGGTAGGTAAGGTTTTTCGCGTTGCATCGAATTAATCCACATCATCCACCGCTTGTGCGGGTCCCCGTCAATTCCTTTGAGTTTTAATCTTGCGACCGTACTCCCCAGGCGGTCTACTTCACGCGTTAGCTGCGTTACCAAGTTAATTAAAACCCGACAACTAGTAGACATCGTTTAGGGCGTGGACTACCAGGGTATCTAATCCTGTTTGCTCCCCACGCTTTCGTGCATGAGCGTCAATCTTGACCCAGGGGGCTGCCTTCGCCATCGGTGTTCCTCCACATCTCTACGCATTTCACTGCTACACGTGGAATTCTACCCCCCTCTGCCAGATTCAAGCCTTGCAGTCTCCATCGCAATTCCCAGGTTGAGCCCGGGGCTTTCACGACAGACTTACAAAACCGCCTGCGCACGCTTTACGCCCAGTAATTCCGATTAACGCTTGCACCCTACGTATTACCGCGGCTGCTGGCACGTAGTTAGCCGGTGCTTATTCTTCAGGTACCGTCATTAGTAAGAGATATTAGCTCCCACCGTTTCTTCCCTGACAAAAGAGCTTTACAACCCGAAGGCCTTCTTCACTCACGCGGCATTGCTGGATCAGGCTTGCGCCCATTGTCCAAAATTCCCCACTGCTGCCTCCCGTAGGAGTCTGGACCGTGTCTCAGTTCCAGTGTGGCTGGTCGTCCTCTCAGACCAGCTACTGATCGTAGCCTTGGTGAGCCTTTACCTCACCAACTAGCTAATCAGATATCGGCCGCTCCAGGAGCATGAGGTCTTGCGATCCCCCACTTTCATCCTTAGATCGTATGCGGTATTAGCGTAACTTTCGCTACGTTATCCCCCACTCTTGGGTACGTTCCGATATATTACTCACCCGTTCGCCACTCGCCGCCAGGTTGCCCCGCGCTGCCGTTCGACTTGCATGTGTAAAGCATGCCGCCAGCGTTCAATCTGAGCCAGGATCAAACTCTTCAGTTTAATCTCTGTTTGTTGGCATTGCTGCCACCCTTATTGCTAAGGGGTCGCTCACTCAAAATACTGACCGTTATCTCATTGCTGAGACAACGCTATTTCTTTTTTGTGAACATTTGATAATTTAAGTAATCAGTGACCGAAGTCACTGGCACCTTCATCAAACGCCCACACTTATCGACTGTTAATTTTTAAAGAACTTGTTCGGTACTGCCTTGCTGTGTTCTGCGAATCGTTTTGTTCGTCAGCAGCAGAGGAAGAAGAGTATGAAGCAATTTCTGTTTCTCGTCAACTTCTTTTTTGCTACACCGCAGAGTCTGCGGCCCTCGTTGCATCTTCAACTACTTGATTTCGTTGTCGTTTTTCCGAGGAGGCGAATTATAGCGAACCGGGTGCGATGTTGGCAAGGCCCGTTCTGAACTTTCTACAACAGCCAGTCAATGGGCAGGATGGACAGGATCTTCACCCCTGCCCGCTTCCAGATGCTGGTTCCCGGTTCCGCGTCATGGCGCAGGGTTTTACCGTCGGCGCGCTCGATCCAGAACAGCCTGCCCGCTTCATCGAGGCGCACCTCGTAGGCCCGTTCCGGTATGCGGGTGTCCAGCACCTGGCTTAATTGCTGCGCCATGCGCGGGCTGTCGATCACGAAGCCCATCTCGGTATTCAGGTCGATCGAACGCTGGTCCATATTGAACGAGCCGACAAAGACACTGCGGCCGTCGACGCCGAAGGTTTTGGCATGCAGGCTCGACGCGGAACTGCCAAAGCGCCCGCGCCCGCTGTCGGGAAGGTCGGCGCCCCAGCTGCGCCGCAGCTCGAACAGGGAAACACCGGCGCGCAGCAGGTCGTGACGCCATTTTGCATAGCCGGCATGAACCACAGCGACGTCGGTCGCCTCCAGCGCATTGGTCAGCACACGGACCCTGGCGCCGCTACGGGCGAGATCGACCAGGGCTTGGGCGCCGTCTTTACCCGGCACGAAATACGGCGACACCAGGTCGAGCTGATGCGCGGGCCTGCCCCACAGGCGCCGCAGCTTTACTGCCAGGCGGTCCTCAGGCCTGGAGGTGCCGGCCGCTTTGGCCGGATCGTCGCTGACGAGCCTGACCGTGTTCCACTCGAGTGGCGCCTGTCCCGCGTTGATCTGCGCGACAAACGCGGAGCTGCGGATCGCCTCGATATAGCGCTGCGCTTCAGCCTGGCCGCGCAGTTGCGCCGCGCGCCCGGCCAGAGCGCCGCCCGGCTCGGCGTCGCGGGCGTCGACCAGGTCTGCTACCGGATAGGCGGAGGCGCTGTTCCAGTAGCGATCGAAATCGCGCGAGGTCTCAGGCACCACCGGCCCGACCGCGAGCACGTCCAGGTCGACAAACAGCACGTCGCCCGCCGCGCCGAAATACTCGTCGCCGATATTGCGGCCGCCGACGATCGTCGCCTGGTTGTCGGCCGTGAAGGATTTGTTATGCATGCGCCGATTCAGGCGGCTGAATTCGAACACGAAGCCCAGGCTGCGCCAGGCACGGGTGCTGAACGGGTTGAAGAGCCGGATCTCGATATTCGGTTCGGCATCGAGCGCGGCCAGCATGGGATCGAGCCCGGCGGTGTTGTTATCGTCCAGCAGCAGCCGCACGCGCACCCCGCGCGCCGCCGCGCTGCGCAGCTCGTCGAGCAGCAGCACGCCGGTGAGGTCATCGCGCCAGATATAGTATTGAACGTCGAGACTGCGCTCGGCGCTGCGCGCCAGCAGCACGCGCGCGGCAAAGGCGTCGCGCCCGTCGGGCAAGGACAGCACACCCGAGCGTTCCGGATGCGCCGCGGCCAGCGGCGCGATCGCCTGCCCCAGCCGGGTGCTGCCGGTGTCGGCCAGCGCCTGCGTGACGGTGCGCTCCCCTGGCGGCGGCAGGGAGACGCAGCCGGCGCCTGTCGCCACGACGATGACGAGCGCCGCGCCCCCTCTCGAGAAGGCCCGGGCGCGCATCGCTTACATGCCTTCGAAGTTGGCTTTGCGCTTGGCGAGGAAGGCGGCCATCCCCTCCTTCTGCGCGGGCGTGCCGAAAGCGGCGTGGAAGAAGCGGCGCTCGTAGCGCACGCCTTCGGTCAGCGTCGTCTCGAACGCGCGGTTCACCGAATCCTTGATCGCCATCGCCACCGACACCGGCATCTCGGCAATGGTCGCCGCTACTTTCAGGGCCTCTTCCATCAGCTGCTCGGCCGGGAAGATGCGCGACACCAGGCCGGTGCGTTCCGCTTCCGCCGCATCGATCATGCGCGAGGTCAGCAGCATGTCCATCGCTTTCGATTTGCCGATCGTGCGCGGCAGGCGCTGGGTACCGCCCGCGCCTGGGGTCACGCCGACCTTGATTTCGGGCTGGCCGAACTTGGCGCTGTCGGCGGCGATCAGGAAGTCGCACATCATCGCCAGTTCGCAGCCGCCACCCAGGGCATAGCCGGCGACCACGCCGACGACAGGTTTGCGCACGTTCAGGATGTGTTCCCAGTTGCGGCCGATGTAATTGCCCGGGTAGGTGTCGGCATACGTGTAGTTGGCCATGGCCGCGATGTCGGCGCCTGCCGCGAAGACCTTGTCGCTGCCGGTCAGGACGATGACATTGACCCCTGGGTCGGCATCGAACTTGTAGAGCGCGTCGCCCAGTTCGTTCATCATGTTGTCGTTCAGCGCGTTCATCGCCTTCGGGCGGTTCAGGCGAATCACGGCTACCTTGCCGTGGTTTTCGATCAGCAGGTCTGCGTATTCCATGGGGCACCTTTATATATAGGGATTGATCAGTGCCGCGATTGTAGCGCCAACCCGGCCAGGAAAGGCAGGTATCATTGCGTTTTAAGCAAGTTCGCAACGAGTCCGCCATTTCGACCCTCCGCCACACATTGATTCGCATGACGGCAGACGGGCTGCTGCGCAGCGCCGACTTCCGCCGCCTGTGGCTGAGCAGCACGCTGACCCAGTTCGGCTCCCAGATCACGCTGCTCGCCCTGCCGATCTGCGCGGTGTTGCTGATGCATGCGACACCAGCCCAGATGGGCACCCTGGCGGCGCTCGAATCCCTGCCCTTCCTGCTGCTCGGCCTGCCCTCGGGCGTGCTGCTCGACCGCTGCCGGCGCCTGCCGATCATGATGTTCAGCGATGTAATGGTGGCCACCGCCCTGGCCAGCGTGCCCCTGGCCTGGTGGATGGATGCGCTGACCATCCACTGGCTGTACGCCGTCGGCTTCGTGCTGGGCACCGGGCTCGTCGTCGGCGGCAGTGCCGAGCAGGTGTTTCTCACCTTTGTCGTCGGACGCGAGCGCCTGGTCGATGCCCACGCCAAGATGGCGGGCACCGAATCAGCCGCGCGCCTGCTCGGGCCCGGCATGGCGGGCGCCATGGTGCAGCTGCTCGGCGCGCCGGTCGCCATCCTGTGCAACGTGGCCGGCTTCGTCGTCTCGCTGGCGAACCTGCGCCGGATCCGCGCGCGCGAACCGCAGCCCGTGCCGTCGAACACCCACCCCCTGATCGATATCCGTGAAGGCCTGGCGTTTGTGTGGAACCAGCGCGTGCTGCGCACGCTCGCCTGGACCGCGGGCAGCTGGCATTTCCTGTTTTATGGCTACCTGGCCCTGCACGTGCTGTTCGCGACGCGCGTGCTGGGCATGACGCCCGGCGTGATGGGAACGGCGCAAATGCTGGGCGGCGCCGGCATCCTGGCCGGCTCGATCCTGATCAAGCCGCTCTCGAAGCGCTACGGCACCGGACGCGCGATCCTGGTCGGCCTGTGCGTCTCCGCATTGGGCTTCGCGCTGATGCCGGCCATTCCCGCCAGCCTGTTCGGCAGTCCGGCGCTGACCGCGCTTGCCTACGGCATCGTGGTCTTCCTGCTCGACTGCGGCGCGACCCTGTTCTTCGTTCCCTACATCGCCCTGCGCCAGCGCGTCACGCCCGACGCCGTGCTGGGCCGGATGGTGGCGACGATGCGCTCGCTGACGGTGGCGACCGCCCCGCTCGGCGCACTGGCGGCCGGCGCGCTGGCCGAGCGTTTCAGCGTGCGCACAGGGCTGGTGTGCGTGGCGGCAGGCGCCGTTCTGCTGGCGGTGGCGGCCGTGGCCGGCACCCGCCTGCGCCATGTAAACGATTGAGCGCGTTTATTTAGGCAGCAGCACCCAGGTCGAACCACGCTGCTTCATGCGCCCCGCATACTCGGCCGCATTGCCGCCAAAACCAAAGAAGAAATCGGCGCGCACCGCGCCGCGGATGGCGCCGCCGGTGTCCTGCGCCATCATCAGGCGCTGGATCGGGGCGCCGTCGGACGGATGCGTGGTCGACAGGAACAGCGGCGCCCCGAGCGGCACGATCGTTGGGTCGACCGCCACCGAGCGCTCCGGCGTCAAAGGCACGCCCAGCGCGCCCTTCGGCCCCACGTTCGGGTCGGGCAGGCGCTCTTCGCGGAAGAAGATATAGCTCGGGTTGACGTTCAGGAGTTCCTGGCGCCGCGCCGGATTGGCCGCGATCCAGGCCTTGATGCTTTGCGCCGATACGCCATCGGCCGGCAGCTGGCCCTGCTCGACCAGCCAGCGGCCGATCACTTTATACGGATGGCCGTTCTGGTCGGCGAAGGCGATGCGCACGGTCTCGCCGCTCTCGTCGATACGCACCCGGCCCGAGCCCTGCACCTCGAGGAAGAAGGCTTCGACCGGATCGTCGACCCAGACCAGCTCCTTGCCGGAGAGCGGCGCGCGCTCGATCTCGGCGCGGGTGCTGTACGGGACCACGGTCTTCCCGACCAGGCGCCCGCGCAGGCGCATGTTCTTCAAGTTCGGATAGGCCGACGCCAGGTCGACCGTAATCAAATCGTCCGGCACCCGGTACAGCGGGGTCTGGAAAGCGCCGCCGCGTTTGCGCGCGCCGCGCAGCATCGGCTCGTAATAACCCGTGATCAGGCCGGTGTCGGCGCCATCGGGCATGCGCATCTGGTTGGGTACGAAATACGTCTCGAAATAGCGGCGAATGGCGGCGCTATCGCCCGTATCGACACTTGGCGCCGCCGCGCAGGGCGCCGTCCACTGCGGCTTTTTCGCCAGCACGCGGCAGGAGGCCATGAAGGCCGGCCAGGCCTGGCGCAGGTCGTCCTGCTGCCAGCCGGGCAGCGATTCGAAGGAGACCGGGGTCATCGGCGGCGTTGGCGGGGGCTTCGGCAAGTCGGCAGGAATGCCGACCGGGCCGACCGGCGGCGGCATCACGATGTCGGGCTGTTTCGACGGCTCTGGAACAGGCTGGGGCTTGGGGGACGGTGCAGGCGGCGGCGTGCCGCAGGCGGCCAGCAACAGGGCCACAAGAGAAAGCGAAGCAGGTACACTGCGGCGTATCGTTTGCATAAGGAAGTCTATGTGGATCTTGATGTTGGAAGCGGGCGTGGCATTCTTCCTGCTCGTGTTTATCGTCTGGTGGACGATGTTCCATGGCCGTCCCGAGGAGCGCAAGCGGCCCCTGCGCGAGGAAAAAACGCAGCAGCAGGAGCCACCGCGCGAGCCATAAACATTAATGCAGCATGCTCGGCACGTTCAGGACAAACTCCGGAATCTTCACCTCGAAGCGGTGCCCGTCCTCGGCCACGCAGAAGTACTCCCCGTGCATCGAACCCTGGGGCGTGGCCAGCGGCGTGCCGCTCGAGTATTCGAACTGCTCGCCCGGCTTCAACAGCGGCTGGTGGCCGACCACGCCCAGGCCCGCTACTTCCTGCGTGCGGTTGCTGGCGTCGGTGATCACCCAATGGCGCGAAATCAGCTGAGCCGGGACCTCGCCGGTGTTCTTGATGTTGATTGTGTAGGAAAACAAATATTCGTCCTGGTCCGGCTTGCTTTGCTCGGCCAGGTATTTGGTGCGGACGGTGACAGTAAAATCGTAGGCAGCCACGGCTTCCCTCTTCTATTATTGGTAGTGACGCGTATGCGCAATGAGGCATGATACCCCGTGCGGCAAAAGCGGGCTGCGCGCCTCCATCGCGGCTCGGCGTAAAATAGCGGCTTCAACCCAACCGCACGGCCACTTCATGACCACCTACCGCATCGCTCCCAGCATCCTGTCCGCCGATTTCGCCCGCCTGGGCGAAGAAGTCCGCAACGTCGTCGAGGCAGGCGCCGACATCATCCACTTCGACGTGATGGACAACCATTACGTGCCGAACCTGACCATCGGCCCGCTGGTTTGCCAGGCGATCCGCCCGCACGTGCAGGTGCCGATCGACGTCCACCTGATGGTGAAACCGGTCGACCGCATCATCCCCGACTTCGCCAAGGCCGGCGCCAACATCATTACCTTCCACCCGGAAGCGTCCGAGCACATCGACCGCACCCTGCAGCTGATCCGCGACCACGGCTGCAAGGCCGGCCTCGTGTTCAACCCGGGCACGCCGATGCACTATCTCGAGCACGTGATGGACAAGATCGACATGATCCTGATTATGTCGGTCAACCCGGGCTTCGGTGGCCAGTCCTTCATCCCGGAAGCGCTGAAGAAGATCGCGATCGCGCGCCGCCTGATCGACGAATCGGGCCGCGACATCATGCTGGAAGTCGACGGCGGCATCAAGGCCGAGAACATCGCAGCCGCCGCCGCCGCAGGCGCCGACACGTTTGTGGCCGGCTCGGCCATCTTCGGCAAGCCCGACTATAAAGCCGTGATCGACGCCATGCGCGCCGAACTGGCCACGGTCGGGAAGTAAGGGTGCGTCCCGGCGCCGCGGCGATCAAGGCCGCCATCATCGATCTCGACGGCACGATGCTCGACACCGTGCCGGACTTTGAACTGGCCCTGAACGGCATGCGCGCCGGCTTTGGCCTCGCGCCGATCACACAGGACGTCATCACGCCCATGGTGGGTAAAGGCTCGGAAAAGCTGATCCGCGACGTGCTCGCGCTCGACTTCGGGCAAGAGCGCATCGATGCCGTCTTTGACGAGGCGATGGCCGCCTACCAGCGGCATTACCTGGCGATCAATGGCGAGCGCAGCGTGCTGTACGCGGGCGTGATCGAGGGACTGGAAGCCATGAAAAACATGGGCCTGCGCCTGGCCTGCGTGACCAACAAGCCGATCGCCTTTGCCACGCCGCTGCTGGCGCAGAAGGGCCTGGCGCCCTACTTCGAGCTGGTCTATGGCGGCGACTCGCTGCCGAGGAAGAAACCGGACCCGATGCCCCTGCTGCAGGTCTGCGCCGATTTCGACCTGGCGCCGCCGCAGGTGGTGGCCATCGGCGACTCCTCGAACGACGCCGAAGCAGCGCGCGCAGCACGTTGCTTTGTGCTCACAGTGCCATATGGTTATAACCACGGAAGGCCTGTGCAAGACATCGATTCCGATGGTATAGTTAATTCGCTACTAGATGCTGCCGAGCTCGTTCGTGCGCACAACAGCACCGAAAACTAACTCATCTATACATGTTCTCCATTAAAAAACTCTCCGTCAACCAGACCGGCGCCCCTGAGGCCTGGGTCTGGCGACGCTGGCAATCCTGGGCTAACTGAACCCACTCGATTGCTGCCGGCTGCACACGCATCCGGCAGGTTTTTTAGACTACCGCCGCCCATCCTCCAACTCGAACGCTGGCGGCCCGGAGAAGAACATGACCGAACTCGAATTCAAATCGCTGGCCAACCAGGGCTATAACCGCATTCCGCTTATCGCCGAAGCCTTTGCCGATCTCGAAACGCCGCTGACCCTGTACCTGAAGCTCGCGCAATCCCAGAACACCGGCAAGAACACCTTCCTCCTCGAGTCGGTCGTCGGCGGCGAACGCTTCGGACGCTATTCCTTCATCGGCCTGCCGGCGAAAACCCTCTTGCGCTGCAGCGGCAACCTGACCGAAGTCGTCACCAACGGCTTTGTCGTCGAAAGCCATGAAGGCAATCCGCTCGACTTCATCGAGTCCTTCCAGGCGCGCTTCCGGGTCGCCCTGCGCCCTGGCCTGCCGCGTTTCTGCGGGGGCCTGGCCGGCTACTTCGGCTACGACACGGTGCGCCACATCGAGCGCAAGCTGGCCGGCAAGGCACCGAAGGACACGCTCGGCCTGCCCGACATCCAGCTGATGGTGACCGAGGAACTGGCCGTCATCGACAACCTCTCGGGCAAGCTCTACATGATCGTGTATGCCGACACGGCGCAGCCGGAATCGTTTTCGAAAGCACGCCAGCGCCTGAAGGACTTGCGCGTCATGCTGCGCCGTAGCGTCGACGCGCCGGTGACGACTGCTTCGGTGCGTACCGAAGCCGTGCGCGAAACCTCGAAAGAAGACTACCTGGCGGCGGTGGCCAAAGCCCATGAGTACGTGATGGCCGGCGACCTGATGCAGGTTCAAATTGGCCAGCGCATCCGCAAGCCCTATGTCGATTCGCCGCTCTCGCTGTACCGCTCGCTGCGTTCGCTGAACCCGTCGCCCTACATGTATTACTACAATTTCGGCGACATGCAGATCGTCGGCGCCTCGCCCGAGATTTTGGTGCGCAACGAGACTTCGCCCACGGGCGAACGCAAGGTCACGCTGCGCCCGATCGCCGGCACCCGCCCGCGCGGCGCGACGCCGGAACGCGATACCGAGCTGGCCGCCGAGCTGCTGGCCGACCCGAAGGAAATCGCCGAGCACGTGATGCTGATCGACCTGGCGAGGAACGACATCGGCCGCATCGCCGACACCGGCACGGTGAAGGTCACCGACCGCATGGTCATCGAAAAATACTCGCACGTGCAGCACATCGTCTCGAACGTCGAAGGCGCCCTGAAAGGCGGCATGTCGAACCTGGACGTGCTGCGTGCGACCTTCCCGGCCGGTACGCTCACCGGTGCGCCGAAAGTGCGCGCCATGGAAGTGATCGACGAACTCGAACCCGTGAAGCGCGGGATCTACGGCGGCGCCTGCGGCTATCTGTCGTTCGGCGGCGAGATGGACGTGGCCATCGCGATCCGCACCGGCGTGATCAAGGA
The DNA here is from genome assembly GCF_059134155.1 of Massilia sp. FBCC-B171. NCBI lineage: Bacteria > Pseudomonadati > Pseudomonadota > Betaproteobacteria > Burkholderiales > Oxalobacteraceae > Massilia > Massilia sp. FBCC-B171. Next base: position 4,706,898 of record NZ_CP101443.1, read on the forward strand.
CGGCAACCTGTATGTGCAGGCCGCGGCCGGCATCGTTGCCGACTCGGTACCCGAGCTGGAATGGCAGGAAACGGAAGCCAAGGCGCGCGCCGTGCTGCGCGCGGCCGAGCAAGTGCAAGACGGTCTGGATGGGGAGTTCTGACATGCTGCTAATGATCGACAACTACGATTCCTTCACCTACAACATCGTCCAGTATTTCGGCGAGCTTGGTGAAGAGGTGCGTACGGTGCGCAACGACGAAGTCACGATCGAGGAGATCGCGGCCATGAAACTCGACCGCATCTGCATTTCGCCCGGCCCGAAAGCGCCGGTTGACGCGGGAGTGTCGGTCGAGGTCATCAAACATTTCCAGGGCAAGCTGCCGATCCTCGGCGTGTGCCTCGGCCACCAGGCCATCGGCGAAGCCTTTGGCGGCAAAATCGTGCGCGCCAAGCAGGTCATGCACGGCAAGACCTCGATGATCGCGCACACCGGCGAAGGCGTCTTCAAAGGCTTGCCGAGCCCGTTCACGGTGATCCGCTACCACTCGCTGGCGATCGAGCGCGCCTCGCTGCCGGCCTGCCTCGAGGTGACCGCCTGGACCGACGACGGCGAGATCATGGGCGTGCGCCACAAGGAGTTCGACATCCAGGGCGTGCAGTTCCACCCCGAGTCGATCCTGTCGGAACACGGCCACGCGCTGTTCAAGAACTTCCTCGAAGGCTGCTGAGCGTCGTAGCGGCGCGCCCTCGGGCGCTACGCGAAGACGCGGCCCTGAATCCACCATTATTGGAACCACCATGCCGATCACCCCACAAGAGGCGCTGCTGCGCTGTATCGAACACCGCGAGATCTTCCACGACGAGATGCTGTCACTGTTCCGCCAGATCATGTCGGGCGAGATGTCGCCGACCATGGTCGCGGCCCTCACCATGGGCCTGCGCGTGAAGAAGGAAACCATCGGCGAAATCACGGCCGCCGCGCAAGTCATGCGCGAATTCTCGACCAAGGTGCCGATGGCCGACACCACCCACCTGCTCGACATCGTCGGCACCGGCGGCGACGGCGCGCACACCTTCAATATTTCGAGCGCGGCGATGTTCGTGGCGGCAGCGGCCGGCGCGCGCGTGGCCAAGCACGGCGGGCGCAGCGTCTCGTCGTCCTCGGGCAGCGCCGACCTGATCGAAGCGCTTGGCGCCAACATCGACCTGAAACCCGAGCAGATCGCGCAGTCGATCGCCCAGACCGGCATCGGCTTCATGTTCGCACCGAACCACCACGCGGCCATGAAGCACGTGGCGCCGGTGCGGCGCGAGCTGGGCGTGCGCAGCATTTTTAATATTCTCGGGCCGCTGACCAATCCGGCCGGCGCGCCGAACATCCTGATGGGCGTGTTCCACCCCGACCTGGTCGGCATCCAGGTGCGCGTCCTGCAGCGCCTCGGCGCCCAGCATGCGATGGTGGTCTGGGGCCGCGACAACATGGATGAGGTCTCGCTCGGCGCCGGCACCCTGGTCGGCGAACTGGTGAACGGCGAAATCCGCGAATACGAAATCCACCCGGAAGACTTCGGCATGCCGATGATCGCCAGCCGCAACCTGAAAGTGGCGAACACCGAGGAATCGAAGGCGCGCGTACTCGAAGCCCTGCGCGGCGAGCCGGGACCGGCCTGCGACATCGTGGCCCTGAACGCCGGCACCGCCCTGTATGCCGCGGGCGTGGCCGCATCGATCGAGGACGGCCTGGCGAAAGCGCGTGCGACCATCGCGTCCGGCGCGGCCCTGGCCAAGCTCGAACAATTCGTCAACGTCACGCGCCAGCTGGGCGCGAGCGCATAAGAAGCTTAAATATGTCCGACATCCTGAACAAGATCCTCGCCGTCAAAGCCGATGAAGTAGCGGCCGCCAAAAAATACCGCGACCTGGCCAGCCTGCGCCGCGAAGTCGAAGGCGATGCCGTGCTGCGCGCCGACATCCGCGGTTTCGAAGCGAGCCTGCGCAAGACCATCGCCGCCGGCCGCGCCGGCGTGATCGCAGAAATCAAGAAGGCCTCGCCCTCGAAAGGCGTGCTGCGTGCGGATTTCAAGCCGGCGAACATCGCCGAAAGCTATGCCGAAGGGGGCGCTGCCTGCCTGTCGGTACTGACCGACGTGAACTTCTTCCAGGGCAGCGTCGACTACCTGAAGCAGGCACGTGCGGCCGTCGAGCTGCCGGTGATCCGCAAGGACTTCATCATCGACATGTACCAGGTGTACGAAGCGCGCGCGATGGGGGCCGATGCGATCCTCCTGATCGTCTCGGCGCTCGATCACGGCCTGATGGCCGAACTCGAAGCCTGTGCTCAGGAACTTGGCATGGATGTGCTGGTCGAAGTACATGACGGCGATGAGTTGACCGCGGCCCTGAAACTGAAAACGCCGCTGGTCGGCATCAACAACCGCAACCTGCGCACCTTCGAGGTGTCGCTCGACACCACCATTGGCCTGTTGCCGCGCATCGGCAGCGAGCGGCTGGTCGTGGCCGAGTCGGGCATCCTGGGGGTGGAAGACGTAGGGCGCATGCGCGAGGCGAACGTGCACGCGTTCCTGGTGGGCGAGGCGTTCATGCGAGCGCCGGACCCTGGCGCCGAACTTCGACGATTATTCGACTGACATGACAACCACCATCCGCACCCGGGCCGCTCTCCTCCTTCTACTGGCAGCCTTGGGCGGATGCAGTGTTGTCCAGCCCGTCGCTTCCTCGGCCAAGCGCCTCGTCACCGCCATTCTCCCTACCCCCAAAACCGAAGCGCCCGTGGCGCCGCCCTCGGCCAGCCTGGACGCCTACAAGGCCGCAGTGGCGCAGCACGTCATGCGCGCCAACAGCGGCCAGACCTTCAGCGGACAATTGCCGCCCATGCTGCCGGCGATCGTGGTGGTGAATATCACGGTGGGCGAAGATGGGGAGTTGCAGGATGTCGCCGTGCAGCGCTCGCGCGACCCCGATGCGTCGAAGGTGGCGCTGGCATCGATGCGCCGCACCGGCCGCCTGCCGCGCCCGGAGAGCCTGCTGGCCACGAACATGAATGCGCTGACGTTTTCGGAGACCTTCTTGTTTGATCACCAGTACCGGTTCCAGTTGCGGAGCCTGGCTGGGCCGCAGTGAATGGGTCGTCGCCGTTAGTGGGGCTGTTGCCTGCACTGTTCGTGGGGCCTTGAATCCGCGTGGGCACGGAGTGCCCACCCTACGGGATACGTGGCGCCAGCGTAACGTAGGGTGGGCACCTGTGCCCACGCGAACGTTTGCACCGTGTTGACCGATAAACGCGGCGATGACGCCATCACCCCGGACACGTTATCGCGGATCATCCGCACACGGTGCCATGTACGCAATCAACCCGCGCTCGGCCGCGGCAAGGCCGACGACTTCTTCCCCGCCACCGCCTGCGACAAGGTCACGCCCGGCACCCGGTCGCCCTGCAGCGTGAGGTCAAACGCCATCAGCTCGTCGCGCCGGAAGGCGTGCACCGTCAGCTTGTCGCCCACGCGGTAGCGCGACAGCAGCGCGTCGACATTGGCCGGGTTGCCGTTCACGCGCAGGCCGTCGATGGCGATCAGGATGTCGAGTGCCGACAGGCCGGCCTGGTGCGCCGCGCCGCCTTCGTGCACTTGCGTCAGTTTGGCGCCGAGCGGGTCGCGCCCGATGCCGGCGTCCAGCGAAGGCTTGCCGCTCTTGCGCTCGTCCGCCAGCTTCACACCAAACGGCGCGAACAGTTTAGCCAGCGGCAGGTCGTCCGTGCCGCGCACGAATTTGTCGAACAAGGGGCGCAGCTTCAAACCGCTAACTTCGTCGAACAGCGCTTCGACTTCCTGCTCGGTGACGCCGCGGCCGGCGCTCGGATAAAAATCGCGTCCGTAGCGCTGCCACAGCGCGCGCATGACGTCGTCCAGGGTCTTGGCGCCGCCGGTCCTGGCGCGGATCGTCAGGTCAAACGCCAGCGCGATCAGGGAACCCTTGCTGTAATAGCTGATGATGGCGTTCGGCGAATTCTCGTCCTGGCGGTAGTACTTGCTCCAGGCGTCGAAGCTCGAATCGGCCACGCTCTGTTTCAAACGCCCGCTGCCGCGCAGCACGCTGCCGATGGTTTTGCCGAGCAGCTTGAAATAGGTCGGCTCGCCGATGATCCCAGCGCGCACCAGCATCAGGTCGTCGTAATAGCTGGTAAAACCTTCGAACAGCCACAGCAGCGGCGTATAGCCCTCGACCTGCAAATCATAGGGTGCGAACACGGCCGGCTTGATGCGCTTGACGTTCCAGGTGTGGAAGTACTCGTGGCTGCACAGGCCCAGGAATTTCAAATAGCCCTCGCCCGGCTCGCCTGGCTGCGGGGTCGCGCTGCACGGCAGGTCGGCACGGGAGCAGATCAGGGCGGTCGAGGCGCGGTGTTCCAGGCCGCCGTAGCCGTCGCCCACAGCCATCGTCATGAAGACATAGCGATCGAGCGGCGCACGGCGCGTTTGCGGCTCGAAGAAGGAAATTTGCGCTTCGCAGATCGCTTTCAGGTCGGCCTGCAGGCGCGCCATGTCCAGGTTCGGCACGCGGCCGGTGATGACGATGTCGTGGGGGATGCCATGCGCCTTGAAGCTGGCCAGTGCGAAGTCGCCCATTTCGACCGGGTGGTCGATCAGTTCGTCGTAATTGGCGGCGACATAGGTGCCGAAGCCGTAGCGCTTCGCACCCAGCTCCTGCATGGCGGTGGCCACGCGCCAGGTTTTGGCGGCCGGGTCGCCCGGGCGCTGGATGTCGACTTCGTGCGCGCCCTCTTCCTGGCCGAGCACGCGCAGGAAGACGCTGGTGCCGTTGAAGAAGCCATGGGTCTGGTCGAGATGGGCGGCGCGCACCGACAAGTCCCAGGCATAGATTTCGTAGTGCAGGGTCAGCGGCGCGTCGACGGGCGCCGCCTGCCACGAGTGCTTGTCGAGTTTGGTGAGCGCCACCGCGGCGCCATTCGACTCGGCCCGGATGCGCACGATGTTGCGCGCGAACTCGCGGATCATGTAACTGCCCGGGATCCAGGCCGGCAGCGCGAACACCTGGCCATCCTGTGCCGGTGACGGCACGGTGACGGTCACGTTGAACAGGTGGCCGGCCAGGTCTTTCGGGACGATGGTGTAGTGGATCGCGGGCTGCTTTTTCTGGGCTGTTTTTTTCATGATGGCGAAGTGAGTCGGGCGATTCTCGTAGTGTAACGGATTCGCTCTCGTTAAGACCCATAGGGTGGACGGCTCCACCCGGATATGCGGACAGACGCAGCTCGGACGCCGCCCACGCGTTCAACGCACAGTTGCATTGTCGCGAGGATGCCGGAGCCGGTTGAACGCGTCGGCGGCGCGAGGTGTCGCACCTGATCGAATATCCAGGTGGAGCCGCCCACCCTACGGGTACGCCGGATGCTATGCCAGGTCGGCTGGGGTGTCGATATCGCGCAGGATGCCGGGGTCGTTCACGGCGATTTCCGTCACCGGCGCCGACTTGAGCAAGGCACGCGCGCCGTGTTCGCCGCGCAGCGCCAGCAGGGCCGGCAAGTGAGCGGCGCCAAACGCAACCGGATTGCCGCGCCGCCCTTCGAATACCGGTGCGGCGATGTCCGCGCCGCTGCCCAGCGCATTGAGCAGCGCGCGCAGCGTCGCCGGCGCCACATACGGCATGTCGCCCAGCGCCACCAGCCAGCTGTCTGCCTGCGGGAGCGAATGGGTAATGGCCTGCACCAGCGAGGCCGCCATGCCGCTGTCGGCATCCTCGCACAGGGTGACTTCGCAGCCGAGCGCGCGCAGGGCCTGCGCCACGCCGCCATCCTGCGGCGGCACGACGGCGATCACACGGGGAAGCACGGCCAGCAGATGGCGCGCGCTGGCCACGACAACGGGTTCGCCGCCGGCGAGCGGCTGCAGCAGCTTATTGCGCTGGCCGAGCGGATCGAAGCGGCGCCCGCGTCCCGCCGCCAGCAGGATGCCGACGGCATTCATGCGCGGGGACCCGGCTCAGGCAAGCGTACTGGCCGCATCCTTGATCGCGGCGCGGATGCGCTGGTAGGTGCCGCAGCGGCAGACGTTGCCGCTCATGGCGTTGTCGATGTCGGCGTCGCTCGGTGCGCGGTTGGTGCGCAGCAGCGCGGTGGCGCTCATCACCTGGCCGCTCTGGCAATAGCCGCACTGCGGCACGTCGTGGCGGATCCAGGCCTCCTGCACGATCTTGCCGACCGCATCCTCGCCGATGGCTTCGATGGTCGTGATCTTCAGGCCGGCCGCACTCGAGATCGGCGTGATGCAGGAGCGCACCGGCGCGCCGTCCAGGTGCACGGTGCAGGCGCCGCACAGGGCGGCGCCGCAGCCGAACTTGGTACCGGTCAGGTTCAGGTGATCGCGCAGCGCCCACAGGATGGGCGTGGCCGGGTCGGCGTCGACCTGCGTAGCGCGCCCGTTGATGTTCAGCTGGACCATGGCCGTGGGTTTATTTGATCGAGTCGAGCTTGGCTTCCAGCGCCGGCAAATCGACCGCGCCCGGGATGCGGGTGCCGTCGGTGAAGAAGATCGCCGGCGTGCCCTGGATTTTCAGTTTCTGGCCCAGTTCGACGATTTTCTGGTTCGGGGTCTCGCAGTTGGCGGGCGTCGCTGCCGGCACCTTTCCGTTGATCATCCAGTCGTCCCAGGCCTTGACCCGGTCCGGTGCGCACCAGATGTTCTTCGACTTCGTGAACGAATCCTCGGACAGGATGTTGTACATGAAGGTGTAGATGGTGACGTTGTCGATGTCCTTGAGCGTGGTCTGGCGCAGGCGCTTGCAGTAACCGCAGTTCGGGTCTTCGAAGACGGCGATCACGCGCTTGCCGTCGCCCTTCACCTGCTTGAGCGCGGAGGCCAGCGGCAGGTCGGAGAACTTGATCTTGTTCAGGTCATCGATGCGGGCCTTGGTGATGTTGCGCGAGGTTTTCGCCTCGTAGACCTGGCCGATGAACAGGAATTCGCCCTTCTTGTCCGCATACAGGATGTCGCCGCCGATGCGCAGTTCGTACAGGCCGCTGTAGGGCGTGGCGGTGATCGTGTCGATCTTGGCGCCGCCCAGGCGCGGCTCGATGTTCTTGCGGATATTTGCTTCGACCGTATTTTCGGCCCCAACGCACGACGCCATCAGGCCGGTCGCCGCGAGCACGGCGATCTTGGTTTTCAACATCACTATTAATTCCTTAAAGATTACGGACGACCGAGCGCGTGCGCCATCAGGCGACGCTTAACGAAGGGCAACTTATCGAGCAAGTTTAATCCCAAATTGCGGGCAACGCGCAAGGGTTCGAGGTTGGCGCCGAACAAACGCTCGAGTCCGTCGGTCGCCAGTTGCATCAAAAACACATCTTCCTTGCGGGCACGTGCATAGCGCGCCAGCACCCGCTCGTCGCCGATGGCGCGGTGTTCCTCGCGCCCGGCCACCACGCGCAGCAGGTCGACCACGTCGCCGAAGCCGAGGTTCATGCCGTGTCCCGCCAGCGGGTGCACCGCGTGCGCGGCGTCGCCGATCAGGGCCACGTGCGGGGCGGTCAAGGCATGCGGGCGCACCAGCGCCAGCGGCACGGCCTTCACGGATTCAGGCTGCAGGGGTTTCAGGGTGCCGAGCGCCTCGTCGGCATATTCGCCCAGGCGCACCGCGAGCTCGCCCATCGATTCTTCGATCAGGGTCGCGGCCAGGGTTTCCGGCGCCGACCAGACCAGCGAGACGCGCTGGCCCGGCAGCGGCAGCAGCGCGATGATGCCCTCGCTGCAGGTGAACCACTGGTGGGCGACGCCATGGTGCGGCTTTTCGCAGGAAAAATTCGTGACGATGGCTTTCTGGTGGTAGGGCCGGTAGTCGATCCCGATGTCGCACTGCCCGCGCACCCAGGAATCGCGTCCGTCGGCGCCGATGACGAGGGCCGCGTCGATCCGGCGCCCGTCTTCCAGCGTGACCGCCGCCCCTTCCGGGCCACAGGTCAGGCGCGTCCCGCAGCCTTTGACGATCTCGACCTTGTGGGCGAATTTCAGGGCCGCGTCGAGCGCGCTGTTCAGGTTGCTGTCCTCGACGATCCAGGCCAGCGCGCCGGTATGCGCGCCGAAGGCGTCGAAGCCGAGGCTGCCCCCATTCTTGCCGTCGCCATTGACCGCCATCGCATCGACCGGCGCCACGCGGCTTGCATCGAGCGCATCCCATACCTTCAGCGCGCCCAGCAGGTCGCGCGCGGTATGGTTCAGCGCGTACACGCGCACGTCCCAGGGGCGTTCGCCGCCAGTGGCAGCGGCGCCCTCGTTCTGCGCGGCGGCCGGGTTGGGAACCAGCAGCGTGACGCTATGCCCGGCCTGGGCGAAGCCAAGCGCCGCCGTCTTGGCGATGGCGCCATTGCCGACGATGCAGACGTCGCTTGTAGTGTGTGCGGTGGAGGAAGTGGAGGTCGTCATACGAGGCATTATAGCGGCATGTCCTGCACCTATTTGGCTTGCGCGGAACGCAGCGCCGGAAGAAAGTTGCAGCCGGGACTTGCAGAGCCGCCGCCGGCTGGCTATAATCGTGCCTCTCTTGGCCTGGTAGCTCAGTTGGTAGAGCAGAGGATTGAAAATCCTTGTGTCGGTGGTTCGATTCCGCCCCGGGCCACCAAGAATTCAGTAATACATCAAAAACGCCAACCCATGCAGGTTGGCGTTGTCGTTTCCGGACTCCACAGTCCTGATGTCCATCCAATTTGACTCTGCAGTGGAGCCCGGCGATACTCGCTGCTCCTCGATTGCTGAGCTGCACGATGCACGCCCTCCATCGGTCCTGATCCGAAATAAACCTGGAGTCAGCATGCCCCCTGTATCAGTTCCCATGATTACGAACGATGCCGTCATCCTCGGCATGATTGCCGTCATTCTCGGTAGCGTGCTGTGGACCGCATCGCGCCCGGATGGTTTCTGGAAAAAGTTTTACAGCTATGTACCGGCCCTGCTGCTGTGCTACCTGTTGCCTTCGCTGCTCAACACGCTGGGCGTGATCGACGGCGCGGCCTCGAAGCTCTACCCGATGGCGCGCGACTACCTGCTGCCCAGTTCTCTCGTGCTGCTGTGCGTCGCGATCGACTTCAAGGCGATCGTGCGACTTGGCCCAAAAGCGATCATCATGTTCCTGACCGGCACCGTGGGCGTCATGCTCGGCGCCCTGGTGGCGTTCGAGGCAATGCGCGTGATCCATCCGGAATCGGTGGCTGGCGACACCTGGCGCGGCATGACCACGGTGGCCGGTGCCTGGATCGGTGGCGGCGCCAACCAGGCCGCCATGCGCGAAGTGTTCAACGTAGAGGCGACGATGTTCGGCCAGTTTGTGGCGGTCGATGTCCTGGTGGGCAATCTGTGGACGGCGGTGTTACTGTTCCTTGCCAGCCGTTCACAGGCCTTCGATCGCTGGACTGGCGCCGACCTCACGGCGCTGAACCGCTTGCGTGACAGCATCGAACAATACCAGGCGCAGCACGCGCGCATCCCGACCGTGAACGACATCATGGTCATCCTGGCGATCGGCCTGGGCGCGACCGGCCTGTCGCATTTCCTGAGCCAGCTGCTGGTCGGGTGGATTTCATCGCTGCCGGCCGAGTGGCGCCTGCAGGACTACAGCCTGACCTCGGGCTTCTTCTGGATTGTCGTGATCGCCACGACCATCGGCCTGCTGCTGAGCTTTACGAAGGCCCGCACTTTTGAAGGTGCCGGTGCCTCACGCATCGGCTCGGTGATGCTGTACGTGCTGGTCGCGACGATTGGCATGCAGATGGACCTGAGCGCCCTGGTCGATCGTCCCTGGCTGTTCCTGCTGGGCCTGATATGGATTGCTTTCCACGGCGGACTGATGATTCTGATGGCCAAATTGATCCGCGCACCGCTGTTCATGATGGCGGTCGGGTCGCAGGCGAACATCGGCGCGGCTGCCTCGGCGCCGGTGGTTGCCAGCGCCTTCCACCCTGCCTTGGCGCCAGTCGGCGTGCTGCTGGCCGTGCTCGGGTATGCGCTGGGCACCTACGGCGCCTACATTACGGGTATCTCCCTGCGGGCGATTGCCGCCGGTTGACCGCGTCACCGTCCGCATTGCCGCACTGCATGCGACCGACGCGTGACCGGAATCTACTGCAGCGGCGCGCTTTGGTACACTCCCGGGCCTTGGCCTGGTAGCTCAGTTGGTAGAGCAGAGGATTGAAAATCCTTGTGTCGGTGGTTCGATTCCGCCCCGGGCCACCAGGAATGTCTAAAAAAAACGCCAACCTTGCAGGTTGGCGTTGTTCATTTTCACTCCTGTTTCATGTGCCTGCCCCCCGGTCAGCCCGCGGCCGGGTAGCTATAGGTCGAGCCGATCCCGAGTGGAATATCGAGTGCCCAGAAGCCGAGCAGGAACAAGGTCCAGACCACCAGCAAGCTGAGCGAGTACGGGAGCATCAGCGCGATCAGGGTGCCGATGCCGGTCGACTGCACATATTTGCGGCAGAAGACGATAATCAGCGGGAAATAAGGCAACAGCGGCGTGATGATATTGGTCGAGGAATCGCCGACCCGGTAGGCGGCCTGCGTCATGTCCGGCGACACACTCAGCTCCATGAGCATCGGCACCATGACCGCGCCGATCAGGGCCCACTTGGCGGAAGCCGAACCGATGAACAGGTTCACCGTGCCCGACAGGAGCACGATGCCCGTCAGCGTCACACCCATCGGAAACGCCATCTCCTTAAGCCACAATGCGCCCTTGAGCGCGATGAGCGCCCCCAGGTTCGACTGGCCGAAGGCATAGATGAACAACGCACAGAAGAAGGCCATGACGATGTAGTAGCCCATGCCGCTCATGGCGTGGCTCATCCCCTTGACGATGTCGCGGTGGCTTTTCGCGGTACCGGCGGCGTAGCCGTAGACCACCCCGGGAATCAGGAAGAAGATGAAGATGAGCGCGACGATCGACTGCATCAGTGGCGCCGAGGAATGCGTCAGTTCGCGCGTGTCCGGCGAGCGCCAGGCCGAACCTTCCGGCAGGACGGACCACACCAGCAGCGCCAGGCTGGCCAGCATGGCGACACCGGCCCAGCGCAACCCCTTGATCTCATTCGGCTGCAAGGCATCCATCTTGGGCAAGCCGGCAGGATCGCCGTCGACCAGCGTTTTTTTCAGGCGCGGCTCGATGACCTTGTCGGTCAGGACCCAGCCGACAAGAATCACCAGGAAGGTCGACGCCGTCGTGAAATAGTAATTGTTCAGTGGGTTGATCACGATCGACGCGGCGGCCGGGTCGGACGAGAGACGTGCGGCAACTTGGGTCAGGCCGGCCAGGAGCGGGTCCAGGCTCGACGGAACAAAGAAGGTGGCGGAAAAGCCGCCGGACACGCCGGCAAAGGCAGCCGCGATACCGGCCAGCGGATGGCGTCCCGCGGCATAAAAAATCACGGCGCCGAGCGGGATGACCAGCACGTAACCGGCATCGACGGCGACATGGCTCAGTATGCCCACGCCGATCAGGACCGGGGTGAGCAACACCTTCGGAGTGACCGCCAGGATCTTGCGCAGGCCGGCATTGATGAAACCCGTATATTCCGCCACGCCCAATCCCAGCATTGCCACCAGCACCACTCCCAGCGGGGGGAAGGTAACGAAGATGTTGACCATTTTTGCCGTGAATTCGGTCAGTGCTCTGGGCGCCAGGAGGTTTTTGACCTGGATCGCCGCGCCCGTGCGCGGATCGATCTCATGGAAAACCAGGCCGGACATGGCCCAGGAAAGGGCCCAGACCAGGGCCAGCAGCAGTGCGAACAAGATCGCCGGATCGGGCAGCTTGTTGCCGGCCCTCTCGATGAAATTCAGGATCCGGTTCAATCCGCCCGGTTTCTGTGCAGTCACTTGTGTTGTCATCATATCCTTTGCGTGACAGACGCGTCCTGTCGGCAGTTCGCTCGATCGCAGCAGGCAGGCGGCGCCGAGGCACAGCCGCTCTGCTGTTACTTTCTGAACATATGTTACTCACAAGCTGTGCTAACGCAAAGCTTTCTTACAACGCAAGCAGCGGCCGGCCCAGCCGGTCCACCCCCGGTCGCGAAAATGAGCGGGGATGGCGTTGTTGTTCTGGACGAGGATTCCTAACGAACGCAGTCGTTGTGCCCGCTGCGGTAGGCTTGCACCATACGCACGCCCGTGCGATAGGAGGATCGACCATGCATCACATTCGTTGCGGCACCGGCAAGCCTTTGCTACTACTTCATGGCCTTGGCGGCCATTGGCAGAGCTGGAATCCCATTCTGGCTGATCTCGCCACAAAACGCGAAGTCATCGCGGTCGACCTGCCCGGCTTTGGCCAGACGCCGAAATTGGCCGGTGAAACCTCGATCCGCACCCTGGCCGATGAGACCGCCGCCTTCCTCCATGCCCAGGGCTTGAGCGGCATCGATGCAGTCGGCAGCTCGATGGGTGCGCGGCTGGCGCTGGAGCTGGCGCGGCGCGGTGGGAGCGTCGGCGGCGTGGTAGCGCTTAATCCTGGTGGTTTCTGGCAGGGGTGGGAGCGTCACGCGTTCTTCAGCTCGATCTACCTGTCGATCCGGCTGCTGCGCCTGCTGCGGCCGATATTGCCGGCGGTCTGCGCCAATCCGCTTGGCCGCGCTTTGTTGCTGGCACAATTTTCCGCCAGGCCGACAAAGCTGGACCCAAGCACCGTGAGCGATGAATTGTGCAGCTATGTGGCCTCGCCGGCCTTTGATGAACTACTGGCCCAGCTCGCCTACGGTGAGGAGCAACTAGGGGCGCCGCGCAACAGCATCGCGCATCCGCTCGTCATCGGCTGGGGACGGCGGGACAGGGTCTGCTTCCCGCGCCAGGCCAGGCGCGCGCTGGCCTTGTTCCCGGATGCCAAGCTGCACTGGTTCGATCGCTGTGGCCATTTTCCGCACTGGGATGCGCCACGGGAGACCGCACAGCTGATTCTGAGTGCGCTTGCCGGTGCGTCAGTCGGGCTCTCGCACGAGGTCCATGGAGATCTTCCCGAACAATCCTCAAGCCTGCTGCTGCCAGCATCCACCGGCCTGGCCTGCTAGCCTGTTCGATCGTACGTAAAACAAAAACGCCAACCCATGCAGGTTGGCGTTTTCGTTTCTGTCATTCTTTTCTTTCCCTGAATTCGCCCTCAATCACCGTGTCGTCAGCACGTTGGGGAGGCTGTTTGCCAGTGAATTTGAAAACGGACGACAAGATTCGATCGAAAATCTTGCGCCTCAGCCAAGGGAAAGTGAGAACAAACGCCGTCACGAAACCTGTAAATGCCGCGGGCACATAGTCGCCTTGCGACAGGAAATGCAAGAGGCAGAGTGCGAGGATGCTGACGATGAGCGGCCGGCGCACAGGTTTCGGCAACAGGCCCACAAGGCGCAGCTTGCCATTGCGGATCGCGGGAAATCGCGCGAAAAGAGCGCCGAGCAGCAGTCCGGCGATGAAGCGGCTGGTGCCGAGATATTCAGCCAACACGCCGATGACAAGGAAACCGGTGTAGGTCATCGTGCTGGCCAGGGCTGCCAGCACCAATACGACGACTGCCAAGGTCAGCCTTGGCATACGCAAGGCCGCTGTGATTAGGTAAGGTAGGATTTGTGTACTCCTGCAAAAATGGGACGGGAAGGCTGCTGCGAATTCTAACAGCGCGCTCCCCTGCCTTAGTTTCCACCCTGCGCCTGCGCCATCTCGAGTGCGGGCAAGGTCACGGTCAGGAAAGACGACACTTGCCCGATCAGGTCGGCGGCTTGCTGGCGCACCTGCCCCATCTGCAAGATCGACAGCTCCGCCTGGCGCACCGCCTGCTGGATCAGTGTGCGGCGCTGAATGAGCGCGTCCGACACCGTCACGTCCAGCGCGCCGCCGGCGAGTTTCGCCACCACGGCCAGCACCGCCCCATGCAGGCTCAGGTTCCGCGCCGACTCTTCCAGCTCGCGCATGGCAACTTCGCTGTCGGCCATGAGCTGCAGGAGCTGGGCCCGGCTAGCGGTCAGTGCCGCCTTGAACTGGGCCGGCGAGGTCTTGCGGCGCAGCAGCCGATCGAACATGCCCGTCGGCGCCCGGGTGCTCTCGAGCGCGTCGTCGAGCAGGGCCGGCACCGCCATCTGCGCAAATTTCAAGACCAGCTCGGTGATCGGCTCGAGCAGGGCGGCCTGTTCCATCAGGGGCGCCTCCGCCCACCCAGTCACCAGCGCCAGCCTGACCGGCAGGATGCGGCGAAACAGGGCAGCCAGGCGCTGCTCGGCGTGTTCGAACAATACGGGATAGTCGACGGCGGCCGTCGCCAGGGCATCGCGCACCGCCGGATGGTCCTCGCTCTCGAACAGCGCTTTGGACACGGTTTTCGGGGTGACGCCGGCGAGGTCAGGCGCTGCGGGCAGCGCGTCGAAGGACAGCGGCTTGGGCGCGCTGCTGCGGGCCGGCGGCGGCGCGGAATCCTGCGCGTCGCCGAAGTCGAACACCCGCGGCACGGCCGCACGCTCGCCTGGCGCGGGAGCAGGCTCCGGCTCCGCGCCGAAATCGAAGGCCTTGGGCGTCTGGTTCGTCATCGCTTGGGCGGCCGTGGGCGCCGGGCTGCGCGGCAGGAGCGCCTGGCCGTTCTCAGACGGTGCCGCCGAGTTTACGGATGAAGGTCGCCAGGTTCAGCTTGAAGCCGGCGCCGACGGCCTGGAAGCGCCACTCGCCATCCTTGCGGTAGAGCGAGCCGAACTGTAGCGCGGTCTTGTCCGAATAGTCTTCGTCCAGGTCGTACTGGGCGATCACTTCGCCGGTGTCGTCGTTGTACACCTTGACGTAGGCATCGGTCACGCGGCCGAAGGTCTGCTTGCGCGCTTCGGCCTCGTGGATGGTGACCACGATCGGCATTTCCACGACGGCCGCGTCGACCTTTGCCAGGTCGACGGTGATGACTTCGTCGTCGCCATCCTTGTCACCCGTGCGGTTGTCGCCCGAGTGCACCACTGCCCCATCGGGCGAAGTGGTGTGGTTGTAATAGACGAAGTGGGCGTTGCTGATCATGAGCGGATGGTCGCTCGCATCCTTCTTGCACAGGAATACCGACGAGTCGAGGTCGAAGGCCTGGCCTTCGGCCGCGTTGACCTTCCATCCGAGACCGATACGAACACGCTTCAAGCCCGGGGCGGTTTTTTCCAGATTGATGCGATGGCCAGTTTCGAGCGTCGTCGACATGGACTTTCCTTGTATGGTGAGAATGGTATTTTACGATGCAGACGGCGAGAAGCGCTCGATGAGCTCGCGTTCCAGCGCCTGCAGTTTCGGCAGCTCTTCCTTGCGGCGCTGCTGGCCTTCGTTCGAGATCTGCTCGAGCTTGTCGAAGGCGGTAATGAGCTGCGTCTGGACGTGCTGGGCGGTTTCCAGGCTGACCAGGGAACGCTGCTTGGCGCGCGCCACGGTCTCGGTATTTTCCAGCAGCATGTCGGCCTGGGCGCGGAAAGCCGCGTCGGTGGCGTCGTAGGCGGCATTCGCCACCGCCGCGCTCTGCTTGGCTTCGAGTTGCAGCAAGTACAGCGAGAAGACGTTGCGCCAGGCCGGAATCGACACATTGACGATGTCGGTGAACGTGTCCGTCAGCGCCCGGGCATTGTCCTGCGACAGGCGGATTTGCGGGACCATTTGCGTGGCCATCAGCATGGCCCGGCGCAGATCGTCGATGCGCTTTTCGAGACGCTCGAGTCGGCGCTTGAGTTCAGTCGACTGCTGCGCCTCGAAGGCATTGCTTGGGGCCGTCTGCTGCGCGACCGCCTGCCGGAGTTTCTCGGCCCAGGCTTCGCCCTTCTTCACATCGGCGTCCAGTCCCTGGTAATAGATTTCCAGGCCCTTGAACATCTCGTCGAAATCCTGGATGCGGCCGCGGTGCACGCCAGCATGACGCGTCATTTCCGACACCAGCGTGTCCATCCGCGATTCGACCACCTGGTACTGCGACAGCATCTTTTCCTTGACCGAGCCGAACATGTTCGTGACGCGCGAGAGCAAGCCGCCCGAACGCAGCTTGGCCGGGTCCAGGCCCTTGGAGGTGGCGATCAGTTCGTTCAGCTGCGTGCCGAACACATCCGCGTCCGAAGCGCGCACGGTGCCGAGCAGCTTGGCCGACACCTTCGCCACGGCCGCGCCGGTGTTGCCGCCCAGGGTCTCGATGGCCTTGTCGTCGATACCGGAGATATCGGCACGGACCAGGGGAGCCGCGCTCGCTTCAGGACGCGCTGCCGGCAGCATGTCCGGCGTCAAGGCAGGGTCGAGCAGCGGCGCCATGGCAGGCGCGGGCGCCACAGGCTTCGTGGATGCTGCGTTCGCTTCTTCGTCGGAGGAGAACAGCGGTTTCATGAGATTCTTTCAGGTTGAAGTATCAAAAGCTTACCACTGAACAATCTTTCTGAGCGAGTAAGACATCGCCGCCACGGCTGATTTTGACAAGGCCGCGTGACCTGCGTTCAGTATAACCAATCCCACATCGCCATTTCATGTGAACCGGAAGGTGCAGCCACCGCCGCACAGCCGATGCGCCCACGGAAGCAGGATGCACCGGCAACAACGCCACCGCGGGGGTGGCGTTTTTTATGCTTACTTGGTGACGACCTTCAACTGCTTAACCTCGAAGCTCGATTCGCCAAAGGTCTCCTTGTCGAATTCCCCGGTCAGTTCGACCAGCGTGTTGTGGTCGACGGTCACGCCCGCCGGGAAATGCTCGGCCTCGATTTCGACGGAGATCTTGCCGCTGGCGTCGGCAAATTCATAGTCGTCGCCGCCCTTGTGGCTGACCAGCTTGCCCTGGAGGCGCGCGTACTGGTCGTCCTTGCCCTTGTCCAGCAAGTCCTTCGCCTTCATCAGCGGCACGCTGGTCGGGCCGGTATAGCCGGCCGGGGCCGCCTTGTTCGACGGTCCCGTGTAGGCGCCGGTCTGGGCGAGGGCGAAGCTCGATGCGATCAAGAGGGTCGTGATGCCGGAGATCTGGAGGATGCGTTTCATGGTCGGTCCTTTGTCGTGATGGGTGGATGTCCGCGCGGTTGACCGCAGGTACAGACGCATTACACCTCCCGGACATTAACCCGATCTTAAGGCCAGTCGAGCGTTACTCCCAGCCCGCGCCCATCGAGTCCGGGACCGAAGGCAAGCGCGATACCGTGCAGGTCGGCGATGCGCTGGACGATCGACAGGCCCAGTCCGCTGCCGCCCTCTTCCTGCCCCAGCACCCGGAAAAAACGTTCGGTCAGGCGCTCGCGGCTGGCGGCGTCCACGCCGGGGCCATCGTCGCGCACGGCGATCCGGTCGTGGCCGGCATGGCGGCGCGCTTCCAGCACGACCCGGCTGCCCGCGGGACAGTAGCGCAAGGCATTGCCGAGCAGGTTGCGCAGCATGATGCCGAGCATCTGCGGGTCGGCCCGCAGCTCACCCAGCTCGCAGTGAAGGGACAGGGCGATGCCGCGCTGCGCCGCCTCAGCGGCATATTCATCCTGCAATCGCGCGAACAGGGGCTGCAGCGCCACCGTTTGACTGCCCAGCTGGGCGCGCGCCAGCGGATCGAGGCGCGCCAGCGTGAGCAGGCTGTCGACCAGCGCCGTCAGGCGGCCGATGTCCTGGCGCAGCTTCTGGAAGGGCTCGGCCAGTGCGGGGTGCTGGCGCTGCAGCAGCTGCACATGCATGTGCAGGCCGGCCAGGGGCGTACGCAGTTCGTGGGCGGCGTCGGCAGTAAAGCGGCGTTCGGCCTGCAGCGCCGTGTCCAGGCGCCCCAGGACATCGTTCAGGGCGCCGACGATGGGCAGCAATTCGCGCGGCTGCCCGAGCGTCTCGACCCGGGCCAGGTCGTCCGGGGTCTTGGCGCCGATCGCCGCCGCCGTGCGGCGCAGCGGTTTCAAAACGTGTCCGATCAGCCACCAGCACACCAGCGCCAGCAGCAGCAGGAAGCCCAGCGCCGGCAGCCACAGCACTTCGGCCAGCTCTTCCAGGATCTCGAAGCGCTTATCGGCTTGCTGGCCGACCTGCACTTCGAAGCGGCGCGCCTCGTCGCGCACGACGAACACGCGCCAGCGCTCGCCCTCCACGTCGAGATCAACAAAGCCATGCTCGTCGTCGAAGCCGCTCACGAAGGGATCTGCCGGCGCGCCGCTACTGCGCTGCAGCACCCGGCCGGCGGCCACGACCTGGTATTGCATGTCGACCTTGCGCACCTCGTCGCCCCCGGGCGGCGGCAGCGGCGCCAGCAGGCCGCGCGTGTCGAGGTCGGTAGTGGCGGCCATCAGCATGTAGGCCGATTCTTCCAGGGCATCGTCGAAGACCTCGCCCGTTTCCTGCCAGGCGATCACGGTCAGCGTTCCCAGGCTGCCCAGCCACAGCACCGTGCTGGCGGCGAGGATGGCGGCCAGCAGGCGCCGCCGCAGCGACCAGGGCGCCGCCTCAGGGCGCTGCATCTTCTCTCAAACGGTAGCCGAGGCCGCGCACGGTGACGATGCTGTCGCTGCCGAACTTCTTGCGCAGGTTATGGATATATACCTCGATGGCATTGCTTTCGACCTCTTCGCCCCAGCCATACAGACTTTCCTCGATCTGGCTGCGGGTGACGATGCCGTTCTTGCGCAGTAATAAAGCGTAGAGCACGTGGTATTCGCGGGCGGTGAGCGCCACCGGCGCGCCATGCAGGCTGGCCTGGCGCGTCTCCACGTCCAGCGCGATGCCGGCGTGCTGGAGCGCATTGCTGGCCTGGCTGGCGCCGCGCCGCACGGCGGCCCGGATGCGCGCCGACATCTCTTCGAGTTCAAACGGCTTGACCAGGTAGTCGTCGGCGCCCAGGTCCAGCCCTTCGACCCGGTCGGCCAGCGCATTGAAGGCGGTGATCAGGATCACCGGCACCGTATTGCCGGCCTTGCGCAGTTCAGCCAGCAGGGCGTCGCCCGACAGGCCGGGCAAGCCGCGGTCGAGCAGCACGCAGTCGTAATGGTGGGTCAGCAAGGCGCTCTGGGCCGAATCGCCGCGGCGCACCCAGTCGACCGCGTGCTGGTCCAGGCGCAGCCAGGCGAGGATGGTTTCGCCAAGGGAGGTGTCGTCTTCGACCAGAAGGATGCGCATTTTTTTATGTCCGGACAGGGGCGGTCAGAAGCCGCCAGTCTGCACCGGCAAAATGAAGCGCATCTTAAAGTCAGGCCTTTTTCAGCGCACCGGCCTTGTGCGCCGCTTCCGCCCCGGTATTGTCGCTGACAACGAGGTATTCGGGATTGTCCTTCGAAGCGGCGACGTGGTGGCCCTTGATCTCGGTGGGCGCGGTGAGTTTCTTCTTGACCGTGCCGTGGACCGTGCCTTGCGGCGAATGCCATTGCACCTTGTCGCCGGCCTTGAATGTGTCCGTCATGCTGCTCTCCTTGAAAAAGGCCGGCGCCTTACCACATCAAATCGTCCGGAATCTTGAAGGCTGCGTACGGATCGTCCTCCGCAAGCGCGGCCTCGTTCTTCTTCACGCGCACCACCAGCGCGGCATCGCGTTCGGCGATCTTGTCGGCAATGATGCGCGGCACCAGCTCGGTCTTGTCGCCCAGGCGCACGATGACCAGGCGCCCGGCCATCAGGTGCTCCTGCACCGCGTTCGAGACGTGGATGCGCTCGATTTTCGTGCCGTGCGTGAAGTTATAGGGAACATCGCCATTGCCCTTGCTCTGGCGGTTCTTCTGCACCAGGTCCACGATCTGCGCCATGATCGCCTTCTGCCGGGCGGCGGCGTCGCGCTGGGCGTTCAGTTCGCGCGCACGTTCGGCGTTCTTGCGCTGCAGCTCGGCGGCGGCCAGCTTGGCCTCGTCGACGCTCTCGGTGCCGGTGCGGCGGTCGATCTTCTGCTGTTTGGTCTTGTCCTGCTGAAGCTGTTTTGCCTTGTTCTTGTTCACCAGGCCGGCTTTGAGGAATTGGTCCTGCAACGATGCCATTGTCGGCGCTCCATAATAGTAAGGGCGCCGGAAGTGGCCGGCGCTGATCATCCGAAGCATAGCAAGGCGCGGCACGGCCTGCCAGCGCCGGGCCACATTCTCTTTCAGTTGCGCGGCGGCGGCAGCGGCAAGCCGTCGGCAATCGCCAGCGTGGTCAGCGCGCCTTCCAGCACCATCCGCGCCTGGCCCGCCGCCAGTTCGAGCTGGGCGTGCAGGCGGGCGTCTTCGGGATTGCGGTTGGCGCACTGGGCGCTGTAGCGCTCGAAGCTGCCGACCATCAAGAGCAGTTCGGTCAGGTGGCGCGGGCATTCGCAGGTGATGCGGGTGCCCGCGGCCGCGATGGTGGCCAGCGCCTCTTCGTCGAAACGGGGCGGCGCAACCGTCGCTGCCGTTGCTTCCTGCATCGGCAGGCGCTGCCCGGCCAGGGCCGAGCGGCACAGCAACGCCAGTTCGCCGAGATCGGCCAGCACGCGCGCCACCAGGCAGCCCATCGAACGCAGTGCGCGGATGGTGGCGCTGGGGCAGAAGCGGTACAGCACGACGGTGGCCGCGACACCGGCCGCCTCGCGCGCGGCCGCCAGCAGCGGCAAGGCGTTGTCGTCAAGTTCCGACACTTCGACCACCAGCACCTGAGCCCCGCTCGGCGTGGCCAACTCGCTCACCTGCTCGAGCCGGGCGCAGCTGGCGCGCACGTCCAGTCCCAGTCCCTGGCGCTCGGCCTCCACGCGCCGCCCCAGGCTCGGCCCCACCAGCATGATCCGCACCGGCGCGCCGGATGCACGGGCGTCGCCCGCACCGGCCGCCAGCATGGCCTGCAGCTGTTCGCGCGCCAGGCCCGCCAGCACCCCGATCGCATGACCCTGGTCGACCAGTTGTTTCAACAAACCCAGCCGCGCGACCTGCTCGGCCGAGTAGAGGCGCTGTCCGTGCTCGGAGCGCTCGGCGTCCGACAGGCTGTAGCGGCGCTCCCAGATGCGCAGGGTTTCCACCGGCAGCCCAGCCAGCCTGGCGGCCGCGCCACTGCGGTACATGATGCGGTCCTGCTCGGTTTTTAGTGGTGAGTTCACGGCTTATGTCCCTGTATTGTCCCGTCGATGTCCAATTATATAGCGACAAACCTTAGACAGCGCAAGCTATTACGCCTAAATTACGCTCATACCGGTTCAATACTGAACCGGCCTACCACTGCCAGGAGTCTCACATGAAAAAAATCTTGTTCGCACTTCCCCTCGCCTTCGCCATCGGTTCGTCCCAGGCCGCCGACATCGTCGACACTGCCAAAGCGGCCGGCAGTTTCAATACGCTGATCGCCGCCGTGCAAGCCGCCGGCCTGGTCGATACGCTCAAGGGCCCGGGCCCGTTCACGGTGTTCGCGCCGACCGATGCCGCCTTCGCCAAAATTCCAAAGGCCAAGCTCGATGCCCTGCTGAAGGACAAGGCCGCGCTGACCAAGGTCCTCACTTACCACGTCGTGCCGGGCTCGGTGATGGCTGCCGACGTCAAACCGGGCATGGTGAAGACCGTTGAAGGCAGTTCGTTCAAGGTCAGCACCAAGGGCAGCACGGTCATGGTCGACAAGGCGCAAGTCGTCAAAACCGACATCGCGGCCGATAACGGCGTGATCCACGTTATCGATTCGGTAATTATGCCGAAGTAACCCGATGCGGGTTGCACGCGCTGTGCAACTGACTTAGGCTCTTTGAACGCTGCCGCTCCGCATTCCGCGGGCGGTGGCGTTTTCCATTTGCTTGGGCCACTACTTTTTTCACACTTGATTCCACGAGGTTCGCATGCCGCATCTTGGCCTGGTCTGCATTACCGTTTCAAAAGACATCCGCTATCGCACCGTCACGCGCACGCGCCTGCATGCGCAATCGCCCGAGGCCCAGGCAAAGATCCTGGGAGACATCTACCGCGATAATCTCCAGACGTTCGACGGCGCCCTGCGCTATTGCGTCCAGAACGGCATTTCGCTGTACCGCATGCCGTCCTCGATCTTTCCCTTCGCCGATACGCCGGAAGGCCTGGCAATCCTGCGCACACTGTCCACCAGCCTGGAACGCTCGGGCAAGCGCGCCCTGGAAGCCGGCATCCGCCTGGTGATGCATCCGGACCAGTTCGTCGTGCTCAGCTCCGATTCGCCCCAAGTGGTCGCCAACAGCATCACGATCCTGCAGATGCACGCCGACATCATGGATTTGCTGGCCCAGCCGCGCTCGCCCTGGGCCCTGCTCGAAATCCACGGCGGCAAGTCAGACCGGGCCGATGCACTCGTCAGGTGCATCACCACCCTGCCCGACGCGATCCGCTGCCGGCTGGGCCTGGAGAACGACGAGTACTCGTACAGCGCGGAAGAAATCCACGCCATCTGCCTGCGCAGCGGCGTGCCGATGGTGTTCGACGCCCACCACCATATCGTCCATGAAGACCTGGCCAGCTACGATGATCCGAGTGTCGAAGAAATGCTGCGCAAGGCCCGTGCAACCTGGGCCGAGCCTGCCCATCAGCTGGTGCATATCTCGAACGGGCGCAGCGGTTTCAATGACCGCCAGCATGCCGATTTGATCGATACGATGCCCGCCTGTTACGCCGCTGCGCCGTGGATCGAGATCGAAGCGAAGTCCAAGGAAGAGGCCATCGGTGGACTGCAAGACTGGTTAAAATCGTTAAATAAACCACTTCCGAACATCACACAGTTATAATTTTTGCACCAAATTGGTGCGAAATGTAATTACATGTCGAGTTTTTGTCGAATTTTGTCGAAAATTCTTACATGTCTTCATCAAAATTTTCACTGAGAAAATATTCTCCTTGGAAATCAACCACATAGTTTTCTGGCACGCAAAATGCATGTGGCCCGTTGTCGGTGAGCTAATTGCCGCGAAATATTGAGGTAGCGCAAAACACGAATTAAAAGCGCTGCCACAACGTCTAAAACTTTGGAGGGCGGATCAGATGATGAAGAAAGCACTTGTTGCACTGGCAATTTCCAGCATGGCCTTGTCGGCACAGGCCGGCGACGTGATGTTGCAGGAAGGTTTTGACAATGTATTCAGCTTGCCAGGCAAGGGTTGGGTATTCACGAATGCCAGCACCACCGGCGGCGCGACCGATGGCTGGACCCAGGGCACGACGGCGGCCTTCAGCGCCCAGCAGGGCGACTCCACCAGTTTCGCCGGCGCCAATTACAGCAGCGCCGCTGCCGGCGGTACGCTCAATGCCTTGCTCATTACGCCAGAGTTCACGACGACCTGGGGCAACACTATTTCGTTCTGGCTGCGTGGCGCTGCCGACGACACCTACAGCGACCAGATCGCCTTCGGCATCAGCCAGGGCGGCACCGCGCTGAGCGACTTCACCTTCCAGTCCGCCTTCGTCGTCCCACAGGGCGAATGGACCGAATACATCTATAACGTCGCCTTCCGCGAAGGCACGGCCCGTTTCGCAT
Organism: Massilia sp. FBCC-B171; assembly: GCF_059134155.1. NCBI lineage: Bacteria > Pseudomonadati > Pseudomonadota > Betaproteobacteria > Burkholderiales > Oxalobacteraceae > Massilia > Massilia sp. FBCC-B171. The sequence continues at coordinate 4,730,288 of NZ_CP101443.1, forward strand.
TCCAGTACACGGGCGCGGCTGATATGTCGAATTACGTCGGCCTGGACAGCCTGGTCATCTCCGACGTTCCGGAACCGTCGACCATGGCGATCCTGCTCGCCGGCGCAATGGGCCTGGCAATGTCCCGCCGCCGCAAGCGCAGCTGATCAAGACACGTTTTCGCAAGCCAGAGCGCATAGCGCTCCGTATATCCAATACCAGGAGATAGTCATGTCCCAGAAACATCAGTCCGGCCAGCGCCTGCTGCGCGCCGCCGGCATTACCCTGGCCCTGCTGGGCCTCGTCAGCCAGAGCGCCGTCGCCCAGGAGGCGCCAGCACCGTCTAACGATTCGCTGACCGTGGTGCGCGATGCCGAAACCGGCAAACTGCGCAATGCTACTGCTGCCGAGCACGCCGCGTTGCAAGCGCAAGCGTCGAGCAAGATGCGCGCAGCGCGCGTCGCGCCGGCACAGGCCCCACAGGAGAAGTTCCACGCCAAGGGCGCCCGTGGCGTGCGTTTGACCGACGAAGCCATCAGCTCATCCGTCGCAGTGCGCAACCCCGATGGCAGCATCGGAATGCAGTGCTTTGAATCGCACGGCGCGGCCAATTCGGCCGTCGCAGCCGGTCACGTCCACAACACCAAGGTTGAAACGGAGTAAACATGCGCACCACTCAATTTTCGCGTACCGCCGTGCGCTCGCTGATCGCTGCCGCCTGTGCCCTGACCTGCCTGGCTGCAGAAGCGGCCACCATCAAGATCCAGAGCCGTGACCCTGCCGGCTACGGCTTCGACGACAAGACCCCGGTTCAGCCAGTGGGCGGCAACATGGGCACCACGCTTGGCGAACAGCGCATGATCGTGTACCGCCACGTTGCCGACATCTGGGAAAAGAACCTCAACAGCGATATCGAAATCGTCGTCTCGGCCGGCTGGGAAAACCTGACCTGCACCGCGAACTCGGCCACCCTCGGCAGCGCCGGCGCCTGGAACATCTGGCGCGACTTCCCGAACGCCAAACCAGGCACCTGGTATCCACAGGCGCTGGCCAACAAGCTTGCTGGCGAAAACCTGAGCGCCGGTCAGCCGGATGACGGCTCCGGCTTCGGCAACGTCGACATCAAGACCCAGTTCAATGCCCGCCTCGGTCAACCGGATTGCCTCGCCGGATCGACGTTCTATCTCGGACTGGACGGCAATGCCGGCAGCAACGTGAACTTTGCGGCGACCCTGCTGCATGAACTGGGCCACGGCCTGGGTTTCTCGGTACTGACCGTCAGCACCTCGACGGGTAACCGCTTGTATTCCGGCCTGCCGAGCATCTGGGAAGGCTTTATGTACGACAATACGGCCCAGAAGAGCTGGCTGGAGATGACCGCTGCCGAGCGCCGCGCCTCGGCGATCAACCCGCTGCAACTGGCATGGACCGGCAAGAACGCGGTTGCCGGCGCCGCCATGCTGCGCAACCTGCCAGTCGTGAAAACCAGCAGCCCGGCTGAACTGCTGCCGACAATCACCTACAACGCGTCGGCCTTTGGTCCTGCGGTGCCAGCGACCGGCAACCTCGGCACCCTGGCGAACATCGTTGACCAGGCTGGTCAAACCGGTCCTGGCTGCGAGCCGTTCAATGCAGCCAATACCGCTGCTGTCAAAGGCAAAGTTGCGCTCATCAGCCGCGGTGTTTGTGGCTTCGCCGTCAAGGTGAAGAATGCGCAAAACGCCGGCGCAGTGGGTGCGGTACTGGTCAATAACGTGGCCGGCGCCATTGCCCCAGGCGGCTCGGATCCGACCGTGACGATCCCGTCGATCGGCGTCTCGCTGGCAGACGGCACGCGCCTGAAGGCAGCCGTCGAGAAGGCCAAGCCATACGGCACGCGCAGCGCGCCTGGTACGGTGCTCGCCACGCTGATGGTCGATCCGAACAAGAAGGCTGGCGCCGACATGGCTGGCCGTCCGCTGCTGTACACGCCGAACCCGCTGATCGGCGGTTCGTCGGTCTCGCACTGGGACGTGTCGGCTTCGCCGAACCTGCTGATGGAACCAAACATCAGCGCCGACCTGACCCTGGAAGTGGTGCCGCCGAAAGACCTGACGCTGCCACTGTTCAAGGATCTGGGCTGGTAATCGACAGCATCGGGTAGGCAATACTTTGAGCCGGGCGGATGACGCAAGTCACCGCCCGGTTTTTTATTGCGCGCGCTCCTCAGCCGCTGCGCTTGACGATCACCGCCTCCAGGTATTCCGACGGCACCACCATCGAGGCATTGCCGGCGATGTTGTAACGATCGAGCAGCGCCAGGATCTCTTGCTCGAGCAGGGCCTGGCCATGGCTGTCGAGCGCACCGAAGGCCTTGTTCACCGGACCGTAAAAGTCGCGGAACACCTGCAGCCAGTGGGCGCCGGACTTGTAGCGGAAATAAAAGTTGCGGCGCGTGGTGCGGATGTCGCTCGACGCGTCGCCGAACAATTCGCCCAGGTAGGCCTCGGTTCCCCACAACGAGGGCGACATCAGGCCCGCCGGCGGCGGCACCGCCTTGCCGATCACCTTGAACAATTGGCCGATGAAACTTTCGGGTGTCCAGCTTGCCAGGCCGATGCGTCCGCCCTGGCGCACCACGCGCAGCAGTTCGCCGGCGCAGCGGCCATGGTCGGGCGCGAACATTACGCCGAAAGTCGACAGGGCGACGTCGAAACTGCCGTCCGCGAAGGGCAGGTTCTCGGCGTCGGCCTCGCGAAATTCGATGTCCAGCCCCTCGGCGGCGGCGCGGGCACGGCCTTTTTCCAGCAGGGCCGGCACATAGTCGGTCGAGGTCACGCGCGCCATCCGGTGCGCCGCCGCCAGCGAGGCGTTGCCGTTGCCGGCGGCGACGTCGAGGACGGTCTCGCCGGCGCGGATGTCGGCCATCTCGGCCAGCGTCTCGCCGACGATCTGCAAGGTCACGCCAACGATGGCGAAGTCGCCGCTGGCCCAGGCCGCCTGCTGGCGCGCCTTGATCGCGGCATAGTCCGGCTGCGCCGCGCTGCGCGCGCTGGCTGCGGCCGGGCCCGATTGCGTTGTTTTGTCCATGGTGTCATCCTTCCAAATACAGGATTGAAGATTCGAGCATCCCAGACTTTGAGTATGGTGCGTGCGGCCGCAGTCCGCTTGACCGGGCGTCGGCGCGCTTTGCCCGCGCATCCTGAACAAGATGCAGACCGACACCCTCTCCGATGTGCTGCGCTCGGTACGCCTGCGCGGCGCCGTCTTTTACCAGATCAGTTTCCCGGCGATCTGGTCGGTCGAGGCGCCGCCGATGCGCGAGCTTGGCCGCCTGCTGTTTCCCGACGCCGAGCACGTGATGGAATACCATGTGCTGACCAGGGGCGACGGCTGGGCCCGCGTCGCCGGCATGGCGCCGGTACGCATGCGCACGGGCGACGTCGTCATCCTGCCCCATGGCGACGCCCACGTGCTCTCGAGCGACCCGGCCCAGCAGCCGGCGCGGATCGATCCGGCCTGGGTGGCGCACACGCGCGACGCGCCGAAACCGATCCCCATCGTATTCCATTCGCAGTACGAATTTTCCTGGGGCGAACACGCGCCGGCGGGCGACACGGAACTGGTCTGCGGGTTCCTGTCCTGCGACCGTCACCCCTTCAATCCCCTGCTCGATGCCCTGCCGCGCCTGCTGCACCTGCCGGCCTCGTCCAGCGCGGCCGCGCACGGCGAACTGGGCCAGCTGGCCCTGCGCGCCGACCGCGGCCAACCGGGCGCCGCCGCCCTGCTCGAGCGCGCCAGCGAAACCATGTTCATCGACGCCTTGCGCCGTTACCTGGAGTGCCTGCCGGCCGGCAGCACCGGCTGGCTCGCCGGCCTGCGCGACCACCAGATCGGACGCGCCCTGGCCCTCATCCACCGCGCCCCGGCCCGCCCCTGGACCATCGACGACCTGGCACGCGCTTCAAACCTCTCGCGCTCGAGCTTCTGCGCCCGCTTCCTGCGCCTGCTCGGCCAGCCGCCGATGCAATACCTGGCGCGCTGGCGCATGGAAGCGGCCGCCGGCCTGCTGCGCGGCGGCCGGGCTCCGGTGGCGTCGGTGGCGCTGGAAGTGGGCTACGAATCGGAAGCGGCCTTTGCCCGCGCCTTCAAGCGCGAAACCGGCACCTCGCCTGCGCGCTGGCGCCGCATGCAGCACGCGAGCTGACCGCTTCTGCGCTCAAAAACTATGGACGACCAAGCACTTCATGCTAAAATCGCCGCCTTGGCCTGGTAGCTCAGTTGGTAGAGCAGAGGATTGAAAATCCTTGTGTCGGTGGTTCGATTCCGCCCCGGGCCACCAAGAACATACTTTAACCAACGCCAATCCATCGTGATTGGCGTTGTCGTTTCTGGGGTTCGCCGTCCTCGTGTCCGGACTATTTCCGCTGGCACCGCCCCGAACATCTGCATCCATGACCGAAGTGGCGCTTCGGACCGACCATGCGGCGATTTCTGCCTTCACCTCAAATCAAGCGCTGGTCGCGCTGTATGAACGTTCCAACCCACCGACGCAGCCCGAACTGGTGGAATGTCCGAGCATAGTTGTGTCATTCAGGCCCAGCGTTTCGATCAGCGTAGCGAAGTCGTCGGCGTACGTACCCATGCCCTTACCGTCCCGGGCTGGAGCGATCGACCGTGGCCCCGCCGGTCATGACCCGATATTCCCCTGGTGCTTTTCAGCGTGAATCGAACAGGTAACGAATTGCGAATCCCGGTTCGCTTTTGCCTATCTGGAGGGATGCGGATGCAGTGCGTCCTCGCCGAGAAAAGCGCGGAACAACGCGGCCGCCCGCGCCGGCTGCTCCAGCGTCGGCAAGTGACCACATTGCGACATCAGTTCAAAGCGCGCTTGAGGCATCGCTTGCGCGAGCTGCTGCCCGCACGCCGGTGGTGCTATCGGATCTTCGTCACCCGACACGATCAGCGCCGGCATGCGCAGCTCGCCCAGCCTGGACCAGATATCGTCCCGGCTGCCCAGCGCACGCGCCTGCGCCGCGCCTGCCGGCGCGCCGACGCGGTGCGCCATGGCTTTGAAGGCGGCACTTGCTGCGTGATCAGCCGGGCGTACGACGATTCCTGCCAAAAACTCGACGATCGCGTCTGGCGTCGCTGCGAGTCCGGCTGCAAGATCGGGCCCGCCGGCGGCCGGGGCGCTGGCGTCGCAGCCCATCAGCCAGAGTGAGGAAACCCGTTCCGGCGCGGCGAGGGCAATGGCAAGCGCCAGATTGGCGCCGTAGGAGGTGCCGACCAGCGCAAACGTGCGCGGCGCGCGCGCAAGAATATCGGCGACGCTGTCGGACAGACTCGCTTGCGGCGACATCAAGACTTGCGGTTCGATGACGTCGCCAAGCGCGGCGATGACATCCCGGTACAGCATTTCGTCGCACAGCAAGGCAGGAATGAAGACCGTGGGCAGGCGTGGTGACATGGGTGGTCCATTAAGTAGAAGAAGTGGTATCGGCAAGCAGCAGATGCGCCTGGTTCAGTATTGTCAGTAGCTCCGGTGCCGGCCGGCCGGCCTTGCGCAGCGTGATGGTGCCGAGCACCAGCGCCAACAAGGCAGCGGCGCGCGTTTGCGCCAGCTCCGGGGTCAATCCGGCCCGCTCGAGCAAGCCAACGACCAGCGCACCGGTGCGGGCGACGTGATGCTGACCGAAGGCGGCCAGTGCCGCATCGTGCGGTGCAAGTTCCGTCACACAATTGACGAAGAAACAGCCACGGCGGCCCGCATCGACTCCTGCTATCGCCGCCAGTACGGCGTGGACTGCCTCGACGGGAGGCATGGACGACGCCATGGCCTCGAGCCTGGCAAATAGCTCATCGGCGTAGAGTTCGACCGCCGCCATCATCACGGCGTGCTTGGAACCGAAGCAGGCGTAAAAACTCGACCGGCTCAAGTGCATGGCAGCGGTCAGATCATCGAGAGAGGTGGCCAGGTACCCTTTTTCCCAAAACACTTCCAGTGCATCCCTGAGTGCTTCGGCAGGCACGAATTCGCGTGGGCGCCCCATCACCGGGGAGGAAGGCTGCGTGTGGCTGTGTGCTGATTGGCGTGGAGGTCTGGACATGGTTATAATTATAGATCAGTTAGTCCACATGTACGTTTGACCCCGAAGGGAATCCGCAATGACCACGCAATCCACGTTCGAACTGTATGCTTACTGGCGCACGTCGGCCACTTACCGGGTGCGCGTCGCCCTCAATCTGAAGGGGCTGACGGCGCACGAACGGATTGTCAATATCGATGCCGGGGAGCAGCGCGACGAGAAATTTTTGAAGATCAATCCACTTGGCGCGATCCCAGCTTTAGTCGAGACCGGACATGCGCCGCTGACGCAGTCGCTGGCAATCCTGGAATTTCTGGACGAATTCCAGCCAGCGCCGCCATTGCTGCCGCCGGACCTGCATGGGCGCGCCCGCGTCCGCTCAATCGCCGCAATGCTCGCTGCCGATACGCATCCGCTGATCACAGGGCGCGTCAAAAAATACTTGACTGCCAATACTGGAATGGACGACGCGGCCTGGCGTGCATGGCAGATCCAGTGGTTTGGAACCGGCTTGGCCGCGCTCGAGCAACGTCTTGCCACTGAGCCTCAGACCGGCGTGTTTTGTCATGGCGACACGCCGACGATGGCCGACATCTGTCTGGCCAGCATTGTGGAGATGGTGAGAATTTTTAAGATTACGATTCCGAATACGCCGACGATCGACCGCATCATGGCAGCCTGCGATGCGCATCCGGCGTTCATCGAAGCGACCCCGAGCCGTCAGGCAGGTGCTCCAGCCTGAGCACGCTGGCCAACTTGTCTTTTGCCGGTTTTCTGCATGATTCCCGGCGAAGGATGGGACGAGGGCCAAACCATCACGTTGGGAAGATACCTCGTCCCAGTAGCGGAACCTTGGTCCGGCAAACGATGGTGTAGCAGCAGGCGCCGCGCCAAGATTGAAAATCCTTGTGTCGGTGGTTCGATTCCGCCCCGGGCCACCAAGGACATGGTTCACGCAACGCCCACTCATGCAAGTGGGCGTTGTCGTATCAAGGAGCCGTTGCCTGCGGCTGCGGCACAAGTGTCGGCACGATGGCGTCGATCATGCTCGCCGAATACACATCGCCTTTGGTTTCCGACGTTTCCATCATCGCGCGCCACAGCGGCACGATCGGGACGCCGAACTTGTTGAAACGGACCAGGCCGCAAGCGTAGATGCCATCGTACGAGTCCACCGCATTGCCGAGCTTGTCGCAGACGGCCAATTTCTGCTTGTTAAAAGCCGCCACCGCTTCCTGGGTCCATAGTCCTGTCTGCAGCAGGCCATCGAGCGCCATCGCCTCGGCGCCTCCTTCGTGGATCCAGGGATCGTCCGGGCCCACGCCGCCACGGGCAAGGCTGAATTGCCAGATATGCGCCAGTTCATGCGCGACCAGTTGGGCCAGATATTCGCGGTATTTGGGGAGATCGGCGAGCGTCGATTTGCCATCGAAGCGGTAGCTCAGCTGACCCGTGACCGCACCGCCTTTCATGGAGAATTCAGGCAAGTCGGCTCCCGACATGGACAACATGATGAGCAACTCGTCCGTCAAAGGGCGCTGGTAGGCTCGTTGATAATAGGCGGACACCTTTGCCCCTGCATCCAGGAAGGTTTCGCGCATCCATGGCGGGGTGGCCGGATCGATCAGAAATTCGGTCGCACCCGAGCGCACGGCGCGGGCCGGTCCGAAGTACGCGTAGCCGCGTTCGCCGCCTGGCAAACGCTTGTTCGGTGGAGGTGCGATCACGTTTTCCTGCGCGAGGCCATGCAGGCGGATATCGGCCAGCATCGGAAGCTGACGTTTCCCCCGCTGCGCCTCCCCTTGTAGAAAGCCCAGGAAGAATGCCGTTCCCCCATCCGAGAAGCGGTTGAAGGGCGCATAGGCCTTCGGTTCCAGGCCGTCGAAGGTGCGGATCTCGATGCTGGACGACCTGAATGGCTTGCCGACGGCATCGACGATGTCATGGTCGGGTCCAGGCTTCATGCGCATACCGGGCGTACGCACTTTCCAGGCTTCCTTGCGCATTTCGCCAACCGAATCAAACTTGACGGCGGTGACCGGTTCGGCGAATCGGTAGTCGACGCGCCACCTGTCTTTTGCGACATGATGCACGTCGATCCTGACCGCCAAGCCGGGCGGTGTCTTGGCGTTGAGGAAAGGGGAAACACAGCACAGCAAAAGCACGGCGCACAGTCCGATCATACGTTGACGCATCAGGTGTCCCTCTTGTTCGCGTTTTATGGATCCCGTTCGGACCTTGAGCCTTGTGCTCGACGGTGCAGAAGAGGGTTGCATATTTGCAAAGTGTGCGATGAAACCGAGCGGTAGTCAATAAAAGCCGCGCAGTCGAAGAATCGCACGCAGCTTGGTCTTTTTATTCATGTCCCGGCCAGCACATGCCATGCGCCCTGACAGGATGTCGCAGGCGACCTTTCCGGTATATGATTTACCGACCCTCCACACCGCCAAGCGCCTTGCCATGACACATCGCGTTTCCCCCGTCCAGAGCGGCGCCCGCCTGCTGGCTGGATTGCCGGCCCTGCTGCTGGCAATCCTGCCCGCCACAGGCAATGCGGTCGAAGAACCTTCGTATATCGTCCTGCGTACCTTTGCGACCTTCGAGATCCGCCAATACGCGCCCTACACGGTAGCCGAGGTGCTGCTGCCGCCACCGGCAAGCGACGCCGGCAACCGCGCCTTTCCCATCCTTGCCGGCTATATCTTCGGTAAAAACAAAGGCGAGCGCAAACTCGAGATGACCGCGCCGGTGACCCAGACCCCGGTCCCCGTCAAGCTCGAGATGACGGCGCCGGTGACCCAGCAGATGGGGAGCGAGGGCGTGCTGGTGCAGTTTGTCCTGCCGAACGATATCAATATGCAGAATGCGCCGCAGCCGCTCGATCCGCGCGTCATGCTGCGCGAGGTGGCGTCCAGGCGGGTGGCGGTGATCCGCTACTCCGGCTTCTGGACGGAGGCCAATTACAGCAGGCACCTGAACCTTCTCCAGGAAGGATTGCGCACGGCGAACATCGTCTGGAAGGGCGAGCCTGTGCTGTCGCGCTACAACAGCCCGATGACGCCCTGGTTCATGCGCCGCAACGAGATCTGGCTGGCCCTCGATTGAGCACGCGCCGCGCTTAGCGCGGCGCCTGCATGCGCCGCCACTGGCGCAGGCCGAGGGCTGCGAACAGCAGCGCAAGGCCGAGCAGCGCTGCCAGTTCGGTGCGTACTTCGTGCAGCGAGGCACCCATCTGGTTGGTGGCGATGAAACCCTGGATCGCCGCGGTCGAGGGCAGCAGCCAGGCCAGCAATTGCAGCGGCGCGGGAAGCGCGCTGGCGGGCCAGGTCAGGCCAGATAAGAACATGATCGGCAGCGAGCTTGCCACCAGCAACTGCATGCTGCGTTCGCGCGTGCGGAAGAACATCCCGATCAGCATGCCCAGCGCGGCCACGCTGTAGGCGAACAGCAGCGTCAGCACGGCGGTGCCGGCCAGGTTGCCGCCGCGCGGATAATCCTGCCACCAAAAGACGAAGCCGAAAAAATACATCGCATTCAGGGCCACCACCAGTGCAAACGCGCTCAAGGCGCCGCAATAGGCGGCCGCGCCGCGCGCATACGGAAACGCCTGCGTGCTGAACCAGCTGCCAAACAGCAGACCGATGCCGAGCAAGAAAGTCTGCTGCATGATCAGCACCACCACGCCCGGCACGATGTAGGAGGCATAGCCCTCGCGCACGTTAAACAGGGGAATGGCTTCCACGCTCAGCGGTTGGCGCGCTCCTTCCGCCTGCGCCGCCGACGGCGTAGCCGCGCCCAGGCGCTTGAGTTCGACGCCGGCCGACAGGGTGCCGCCGACTTCGGCCAGGCCGTTCAGGATCACCTTGTTCAGCAGCGGATAGGAACCGTGGCCGCCGACCTCGATTTCGGGTACCTGCCCGGCCAGGATCTTGCGGCTGAAGTCTTCGGGAATGAGCAGCGCGCCGGCCGCCTCGCCGCGCCAGATCATGTCCTGTACGGCATCAAGCCGGGTGCTCACGCCGGCTATCACGATGCCGGGATGAGCGCCGGCGTAGCGGATCAGCTGGCGCGACAGGGCCGACCCGTCCTGATCGAGCACGGCCACCGGCACCCGGCGCACCGTCTCGGCGCTGTAGGGCAGCGGATAGAAGAACGAATAAATGATCCCGGAAATGAAGAACAGCAGCAGTGCGGCCTTGTCGCGCAGGATCGCCTGCCAGGTCTGGACAAAGGAGCGCGCCGCCGCGCGCAGCGCGCTCATGACTGGCCCCAGCTGTCCGGCTGGCGCACGCGGCGCGCCAGGCGCAGCCAGGCGGCGGCGCCCAGCACCAGCGTGAAGGCCAGCAGTACCGCCAGCGCGCCCAGGCTGAAACGCAGCGGCGCGCCCGCCACCCAGGTGTTGTTCAGCAGGCGCAGGTAGTGGGTCAGCGGCAGTGCCTCGGCCCAGATGCGCGCGCCCAGCGGCATGGACAGCAAGGGAAAGCCCTGGCCGGCAAAGGCAAAGGCCGGGGCCGTCACGAAGGCGCAGGCCGACAGGGCCGCGCGCAGCGACGACGTGAAGGCAACAATGAAAGCGCCCAGCGCCAGGTAGGCCGTGATGAACAAGGCGGTGCCGGCCAGCATGGCGGTGGCGCTGCCCAGTACCGGCCAGCCCAGCAGCACGCCGAAGAGCAGGAGCAGCAGCAACGCATGAACGGCGAACACGGCCGCGGGTATCAGGAGCTTGCCGAGCAGCGCCGGGCCGAGCCGGCCGCCGGCGGCCGCCAGCCAGTCTGGCACGCTGGCGGCCCGCAGTTCGCGCCCGATCGCGGTAACCGCCGCCAGCGTGACGAAGATATGCAGCAGGCTGAAGGCCACCGGCAGCGCCAGCGAAGGGATGTAACTGCCGCTTTCGTTGAACAGGGTCGTGGTGCGCGTGCGCACCGGTTCGACCTGGGCAGCCGCCTGCCTCAGTCCGGCGCCGCGTTTCGCGCGCGCCTGCGCTTCGATGCCGGCTGACACCGTCGCCACCACGGTGCGCACGTCGCGCGTCATGGCGCCGGCGTGCGAGGCAAACTGGGCGTTATAGACCCATTGCACGCGCGCGGCGCCGCCGGCCTGCACGGTTTGCTGGAAATCGGCGGGTATCGTCACCAGGCCGAAGGCGTCGCGCGCGCGGATCAGGCCAAAGGCCTCGGTCTCATTCTGTACCGCGCGCACCACCTGCAAGCCGGGCGAGGCGTCGAGCATGCGCACCAGGCTGCGCGAGAGCACCGACCCGTCGCGGTCGTGCACCACCAGCGGCAGCTCGCGCGCCACGCCGCTCGAAAAAATCCACCAGGTCAGCAGGTACAGGGCCAGCGGGATGGCGCCCAGCATGGCCAGATCCCAGGGATCGGCGCGCAGGCGTCGCCATTCGCGCTGCAGGGATGAGCGGGTCCAGCGGCGCATCGCGAACGCTCAGCGCGCGAAGACGACCGTCATGCCGGGCCGCAGCCCGGGCACGGCCGCGGTCGGGCGCAGCCTGACCTCGAAAGTACGCAGGTCGGTGCCGCCCGGACGCGCCGCGCGCCAGGTGGCGAACGCCGGCAGCGCCGACACCGCGCTGACCTTGAACTGCGCCTTGACGTTCAAGGCCGGAATGCTGGCCTGGTGCAGCGTATCCTTGGCGAAGGGCTTGAACTCGTCTTCGCGCACCGCCACCACCGCCCAGATGTCGGACAAATCGACCAGGGTAATCACAGGAAAACCCTGCGGCGCCAGCTCGCCGGCCTGGATCGCGACCTTGGTCACCTCCCCCGGTCCGGGCGCCGTGATGCGCGTTTCGCCCAGCGCGGCATCGGTCTCGGCCACCACCCCGGCCACCTGGCGCACCTGGGCCGCGGCGGCCTGCTTGTCCTCGCTGCGCGCGCCCTGGCGCGCCAGCTCGTACTGGGCGCGCGCGGCGGTGGCAAGTTCAGTGGCGGCGCGCGCCTGGGTGTCGGCGTCGTCGCGTTTCTGGCGCGCCACCACGCCTTCGCCGTACATCGCCCCGATGCGCTGCGCGGTCAGGCGCGCGAGCCGGGCGCCGGCCTCGGCGCGTTCCCAGTTGGCGCGCGCCGCGACGATTTCCTGCGGCCGCGCACCGGCCTCGGCTTTTTCGCTGGTGGCGCGGGCGGCGTCGCGCGCGGCTTCGGCCTGCGCCACCTTGGCCCGTACTTCCGGGCTGTCGATTTCGAACAGCAGCGCGCCGCGCGCGACCGTCTGCCCAAGCTCAACATGCACCCGGCCGACCCGCCCCGGCACCTTCGAGGCCACATTCACTTCCTGCGCTTCGATCTGGCCCTGCACCGGGTCGCGCGTGGGCTGGAAGGCCTGGTACACGCCCCAGCCGAGCAGGCCGAGGACGATGGCGGCGGCGGCAAGCGCGAACGGGCGTTTGGAGGAAGAGGTGGCCATGGTGCTCAGTCTTTCGTGAGGTCGACGACGTAGGTCGCGTTTTTTGACAGCGCATAGAGCCGGTCCGGGTCGCCCGTGGTGGCGAGCAGGCGCGCCAGCGCCAGCACGTACTCGTAGGCCGCCTGGGCGCGCTCTAGCGCCGTCTTGGTGTAATTGAGCGAGGCGTCAGCTACCTCGGTCGAAGTCGCCTGGCCGTTCTGGAAGGCGACCTGCGCCAGGCGCCGCGTCTCGAACGCCAGTTCGATCGCCGAATCCATCGACAGGTAGCGCAGGCGCGCGTCTTCCATGGCGCGCCACTGGCTCTCGGCCAGCGTCGGGATGTCGCGCCCGGCCTGCTCGGCGGCTGCCTCTACCCGCTGCTGCTCGAGGCGCGCGGCCGACTGCATTTTCGCGCGGTCGATGCGCTCGACCAGGGGCACGCTGACCGAGACGCCGACCAGCCAGTTGGCGCGCGCCGAGCTGCCGCGGTTGAGGTTGTAGTTGGCGATGCCGATCACGGTGGGGCTGAAGGCCTTGCCTTGCAGCTGCAAGGCGCCCGCGGCCTGCTTGCGCTTGCTCTCGATTTGCTTCCAGGCCGCGTTCGAGGCCATCGCCGCATCGACAAAGGCGGCCAGCGATCCGGGCGCCTCGGCATGCACGAACAGCGGCGTCGTCGGATCGATGGCTGCGGGCGCGTCGAGCAGGCGGCGCAAGGCCAGCTGCGCGAGCTCGAGGTCGCTGCCGGCCTTGGCCGCTTCGCGCTGGGCGTTGTCGACGGCGACGTCGGCCTTCAGGCGTTCGACCTTGGCGATCAGGCCGGCGCCTTCCATCTTGCGCGCCGCGCGCTGGTGTTCCCTGGCCACGTCGACCGCGGCGCTACGCAATTGCGCCGCCTTGCGCGCCAACTGGACCGTGAAATAGCGCTGCGCCAGCTGGGTGGCGGCTTCGTCCTGGGCCGCCTGCACGGCGGCGCCGGCCTCGTCGGCGCGGCCGGCGGCGATCTGCTTGACCGCGTCCAGGCGCCCGCCGGTGTAGATCGGCCAGACCGAGCTCACGCCGAGCGAACGCACGTCGAACACGCGGTCCACGGTCAAGGCCGGCGGAATGTCCGGCAGGTTCAGTCCCGGCAGCGGCGGCAGCGAATCGAGCACCGGATTGACCAGCTGCGCGACGTTGCCGGTGTCCACGCTGAGGGTGGTCGAGACGCGCCCGGCAAAGCCGGACAGGCGCACGTCCGGCCCATCGATGCGGCGCAGCGCCTCGGCTTGCAAGGTCTTGGCCTGGGCGTCGAGGCGGGCGCCATTCACGGCTCCCGAACTGGCGCGCGACTGGCGCAGGGCCTGCGCGTAATCGACGCCGGCAGCGCCGTGGGCGGCCTGGGCCAGCATCGACAGCGCGCCGGCCGCGGCCAGCCAGGCGTGGATCAGCTTTACCCTCATACCTCACTCCCAACCAAAAAACGTACTGTAAATACCCTGATCGCATCATAACGTTTCTAAAACGACATTGCCCACTCTGTTTGCGCTTGGCAAACGGGCGCAATTTTGACATCCAAGACGACTGGTCTAATTATGCGTTATACTGCTTCCATGAGCACTGACCAGCACAGCGTACGACAACACATCCTCGACACCGGAAAAGTCATCCTCACCGGCAAGGGTTACTCGGCCGTGGGGCTGAACGAGATCCTGTCGGCCGCCGGTGTACCGAAGGGTTCGTTCTACCATTACTTCAAGTCGAAGGAACTGTTCGGCGAGGCCTTGCTCGACGATTATGTCGGCGCCTACCTGACGGAACTCGATGCGCTGCTGGCCGCCGACGGCACCCCCGCCAGCGCGCGGCTGATGCGTTACTGGGATAGCTGGCTGACGCTTTCGGCCGATGGTTGCGCCGGCAGCAGGTGCCTGGTGGTCAAACTGAGCGGTGAAGTGGCCGACATGTCGGCGGCGATGCGCGACGTACTCTTGCGCGGAACTAACCAGATCGTGCAGCGGCTGGCCGCTTGCATCGAGGAAGGCGTCGCCGACGGCTCGATCGCCGCCGGCGCCGACCCGCAGCACAGCGCCCTCGCCTTGTACGAAATGTGGCTGGGCGCCGCCCTGCTGACCAAGCTGCGGCGCGAGCCGAGCGCCCTCCAGGGCGCCCTGCGCGCCACCCGCGCCATGCTCGGCATGCCGGCGGCGCATTGAAGAACACCAGCGGCGCCTGGAAAACCTGCGCCGCGTTTTTTAACACAATTTCTAGACGACCAGTCTAATACAGGAGAACCCATGCTGAATTTCGACTTCTACAATCCGACCCGTATCGTCTTTGGCGAGGGCACCGTGGCCCAACTGGCGCAGCTGGTGCCGCCGGCGGCCCGCGTGCTGATCCTGGTGGGCGGCGCCAGCGCCGAGAAGACAGGCACCCTGGCCGAAGTGCGCGCCGCCCTGGGCGAGCGCAGCGTGAGCGTGTTTTCCGGCATCGAACCGAATCCCAGCTACGAAACCCTGATGCGCGCAGTCGGTCAGGTCCGTGATGACAGCATCGACTTCCTGCTGGCCGTCGGCGGCGGCTCGGTGATCGACGGCGCCAAGTTCGTGGCGGCCGCCGCCCACTATGAAGGCGACCCGTGGAACATCCTGGAAACCGGCGGCGCGCAGATCACCAGCGCCCTGCCCTTCGGCGCCGTGCTGACGCTGCCGGCGACCGGCTCGGAAATGAACAACGGTTCGGTGGTGACCCTGAAAGCCACCCAGAGCAAGCTGCCATTCCGTAGCGTCCATGTGTTCCCGCAATTTTCGGTGCTGGACCCGACCAAGACCTACACCTTGCCGACGAAACAGGTAGCCAACGGCCTGGTGGACGCCTTTGTCCACATCACCGAGCAATACCTGACCTACCCGGTACAGGCGCTGGCGCAGGACCGCTTTGCCGAAGGATTGCTGCAAACCCTGGTCGAGATCGCGCCGCAAGCGATCGCCGCGCCTGAGGATTACGCCACCCGCAGCAACCTGATGTGGACCGCCTCGCTCGCCCTGAACGGCCTGATCGGCGCCGGCGTGCCGCAGGACTGGGCCACCCACATGATCGGCCATGAATTGACGGCCCTGTACGACATCGACCATGCGCGCACGCTGGCCATCGTGCTGCCGGCCCTGCTCGATGTTCAGCGCGACAAAAAACGCGCGAAACTGCTTCAATATGCGCAACGCGTATGGGGCATCGATGCCGGCAGCGACGACGAGCGCATCGACGCCGCGCTCGCCGCCACCCGCAATTTCTTTGAAAGCCTCGGCATCCCGACCCGCCTGGCGGCCTACGGTCTGGGCACGGCGGCCGTCAACGACGTCGTCGGCCAGCTCGGCGCGCACGGCATGACCCGCCTCGGCGAACACGGCGACATCGATCTCGCCGTCAGCCGCGCCATTCTCGAAGCAGCCCTTTAATCGACAAGGAACAGACCATGCCACAAACCGCCAACGTTAATCGCAGCCTGGTGCTGCAACAGCGCCCGCACGGCGCTCCGGATGCCAACACCTTCCGCATGACTGAAACACCGGTGCCGCAGCCGCAGGAAGGCCAGGTGCTGCTGCGCACCCTGTACCTGTCGCTCGATCCGTACATGCGCGGACGCATCAGCGAAGCGAAATCGTATGCTGCGTCGGTCGAACTCGGCGCCGTGATGGTGGGCGGCACCGTTTCACGCGTGGAAGCGTCGCGCCACCCGGATTTCCAGGTCGGCCAGCTGGTGCTCAGCTACAGCGGCTGGCAAGACTACGCGCTCTCGGACGGGACCGGCCTGAACAAGCTCGACGATGATCCACGGCTGGCCTCACGCGCCCTCGGCGTGCTCGGCATGCCGGGCTTCACCGCCTACATGGGACTGCTCGACATTGGCCAGCCGAAAGCGGGCGAAACGGTCGTGGTGGCCGCCGCCAGCGGCGCGGTCGGCTCGCTGGTCGGCCAGATCGCCAAGATCAAGGGCGCGCGCGCGGTCGGCATCGCCGGCGGCGCCGACAAGTGCCGCTACGTTGTCGACGAGCTCGGTTTCGACGCCTGCATCGACCACCGTGCCCCCGACTTCGCCGCGCAGCTGGCGGCGGCCTGCCCCGACGGCATCGACGTGTACTTCGAGAACGTCGGCGGCGCCGTGTTCGACGCGGTGCTGCCCCTGCTCAACACCAAGGCGCGCGTGCCGGTTTGCGGCATGATCGCCGACTACAACGCCACTGCCCTGCCCGCCGGTCCCGATCGCCTCGGCCTGCTCGCGCGCACCATCCTGACCAAGCGTATCCGCATGCAGGGCTTCATCATTTTCGACGACTACGGGTCGCGCTACGGCGAATTTCATGCACAGATGAGCGCATGGCTCAAGGAAGGAAAGATCAAGTTCCGCGAAGACATCGTGGACGGTCTAGAGAACGCCCCGCAGGCATTTACCGGTCTTCTCGAAGGCAAGAACTTCGGCAAGCTCGTGGTTCGCGTCGCCGAATAATCAACATTCACCACAGGAGAATCGCATGAACGTATTGATGGTTTTGACCTCGCACGACCAATTGGGCGACACCGGCAAGAAAACCGGTTTCTGGCTGGAAGAGTTCGCCGCGCCGTATTACACCCTCAAGGATGCCGGCGCCAGGATCACGGTGGTCTCGCCGCGGGGCGGCCAGCCGCCGCTCGACCCGAAAAGCGACGAACCGGACGCGCAGACCGAAGCGACCAAGCGCTTCAAGGCCGACACCGACGCGCAAGCCGTGCTGGCCTCGACCGGCAAGCTGGGCGAGGTCGACGCGGCGGCCTTCGACGCCGTGTTCTACCCGGGCGGCCATGGACCGCTGTGGGACCTGGCCGAGGACAAGGACTCGATCGCCCTGATCGAAGCGATGGCCGCCGCCGGTAAGCCGGTGGCCACGGTCTGCCACGCCCCAGGCGTGCTGCGCCACGTGAAAGCGGCCGACGGCAGCCCGCTGGTCAAGGGCAAGCAGGTGACGGGCTTTACCAACACCGAAGAGGAAGCGGTTGGCCTGACCAAGGTCGTGCCCTTCCTGGTCGAAGACATGCTCAAGGCAAACGGCGGCGTGTACTCGAAAGGCGCCGACTGGGCTTCCTACGTGCTCACCGATGGCAAGCTTGTTACCGGGCAGAATCCGGGTTCGTCGGAAGCGGCGGCGAAGGCGCTGGTCAAGCTGCTGTCTTGACCAGCGCTCCGAAACGCAGCGCTTGCGCAGTGCAATTCGCCTATAAATCCTGGAAGTCCTGACTTATACTTCCAAGAGGGCACGCGCCCTGCGCACCAGGACGCCGACACCCGAGGGGGCGTTATGAGACCGCGAATCGTATTACGCGTCGCTTCCGGCGCTGCAGCGTTCGTACTGCTTGCCGTGCCATCCACGCAGGCCCAGCGCGCCCCCACACCCACGGCCTTCGATCCCCTGTTCGCCGGCAACAGCCTGTGCGCTCCGGCACAGGCCGGGCGCCCGCCGCTGCTCGAGAACCTGGTACTGGCGCAGGCGGAAACCAAGCCCTTCCAGCCGAGCCAGCAGCCGCCCGCCAAGGCGCCGCCGGCCAAGGCCGGGCCGCCTCCGCTGTACGAGGACCTCGGCACCCTGCAGGTGCCGGTCACGACCAAGAACTCCAAGGCGCAGGCTTATTTCAACCAGGGCATGCGGCTGACCTTTGCATTCAACCACGCTGAAGCGGCGGCGTCGTTCCGCGCCGCGCAGGCCCTCGATCCCGCGTGCGCCATGTGCTATTGGGGCGAAGCCCTGGTGCTGGGGCCGAACATCAACGCGCCGATGTTTCCCGAGGCGGTCGCACCGGCCGTCCAGGCCGCTGCCAGCGCCATGCGGCTGGCGGACAAGGCCGCACCAGCCGAGCAGGCATTGATCCGCGCGGTGTCGCGCCGCTACAGCGCCGACCCGAAGGTGGAGCGGCCCGAACTCGACAAGGCCTATGCCGACGCGATGACCGAGGCGGCGCGTGCGCATCCGAACAACGACACCATCCAGGTGCTGTTCGCCGAATCGCTGATGGACCTGGCGCCCTGGGATTACTGGGCTCCCGGCGGCACCCAGGCCAAGAACCGCATGGCCGAAGCGGTCGATGCGCTCGAGCGCGTCCTCGAGCGTAACCCCAGCCATCCGGGCGCGGCCCACTATTACATCCATGCGATGGAAGCCTCGGCCTATCCCGACAAGGCCCTCCCCGCCGCGCGCGTGCTGGCGCGCCAGATTCCCGGGGCCGGGCATATCGTGCACATGCCTTCCCACATCTACTACCGGCTCGGCATGTACCGCGACGCGCTGCAGTCGAACGTGCAGGCGGTCGCCATCGACGAGAAGTATTTTTCGGCCTCTCCGAGCGACCCCGTCTACCGCGGCGCCTACTATCCGCACAATATCCACTTCGTGCTGGTGTCCGCGCTGATGGGGGGAGACGGCAAGACGACCCTCGAGGCCGCGGGCAAGCTCGACAAGGCGGTGCCGGCCGATGCGGTCAAGGCCATCGGCGCGCTGCAGCCGGTCAAGTCGGCGCCCTATTTCGCCCACGTCCAGTTCAGCAGCCCCGACGTGCTGGTGGCGCTGCCCGATCCCGGATCCGATTTCGTGCTGGTCAAGGCCATGTGGCACTACGCGCGCGCCATCGGCCATGTGCGCAAAGGGGCGCTTGATGCCGCAAACCGCGAGGTGGCGGCCATCGAGCGCATCGAACGCAGCGCCGATTTCAAGCCGCTTACCGACTGGGCGATTCCGGGGAAAGAAATTGTCCAGACCGCCAAGGCGGTGGCGCGCGGCCGCATCGCCGACCTGCAGGGCAAGCAGCAGGAGGCAATTGCCGCCTACCGCGAAGCCGTGGCGATCCAGGACGCCCTGCCCTACATGGAACCGCCCTACTGGTATTACCCGGTGCGCCAGTCGCTCGGCGTGGCGCTGCTGCGCGCCGGCCAGCTCGACAACGCCGAGCAGGTCTTCCGCACCTCGCTGGCGCGCACCCCGAGCAACGGCTGGGCGCTGCGCGGGCTGATGGAGGTGTACCGCGTCCGTGGCGACAATGCCGCGCTGGCCGCTGCCCGGGAGCGCTTTGCAACCACCTGGCTGGGCAAGCCGGAGGGGCCGGCCCTGTCGTCGCTTTGATCGCTGTGCTTATTGACCCTGGCGATCGACCTGCTCGATCAGGCTTGCCATCGCCGCCGACAGGTCCTGTGGACGCTCACGCAAATACCCCGCCAGACTGGCACGGTCGGCGGGCGTGCGTTGCTGGCTGGTGAACCATTTTCCGACCAGCCTGCGGATGGGGATTTCGATGCCGATCAGGTGCGTGGCCGCTTGCCGCACGAAGTCCACGGGCGCTTCGTCGAGACTCCATGGCTGCGCCTGGCGGGATTCGTTCTGGGCGGTCAGCGCGGCGAGGTGCTTCAGCATCCAGGTTTCATCGTCGACAATACGCGGTGTGCCGTAGGCATGGACCACCGCAAAATTCCAGCTGGGCAGCACTTTCTTGCTCTTCTGACCGGCGACATACCAGCGCGGCGAGATATACGCGTTCGGTCCCTGGAAAACCGCCATCGCTTCCATGCCCGGGATCAGGCTCTTCCACACTGGATTGCTGCGCCCGAAGTGGAAACGCAGCGTGCCGAACTCGCCGCAGGACGTATCGACCTCGATGGGAAGACTGTTGGCTTCCATTCCATCGGGCGTCATGAAGGTCACCGAGCCGAGAGAATAAGCTTGCATGAGTTCGTGCATGACCTGTGCACGTGTTTCTTGAAACAGCGTCTGTACGTGCATGAACCATCCCGAACTGAACGATATGAGTGCGGACCATTTTACCCTGATCGAGTAGGGGACGGGGTCACCCCCGTCGCCCTCTCACACCACCGTACGTGCGGTTCCGCATACGGCGGTTCATTTAACAAGCTGGAAGCGCTGCTGGGTCTCCAGCAGCGAAACCAACCCGAGCACGTCGAACGAACTCTTCGGATACGCAGCGTTCATATGGCTCGCTCCGGCGTTCCACCATGGGCCACGACCATTGCTTGCCGATTTCCACGCCCGCGCCGCATCCAGTCCGCGGGTTTGCAGCCGCTTGTTACGTGTCGACGGGTACTTCCATTGACGCCACAACAGGCAGCGAAGTTTGCGGCGAATCCATCCATCCAAATCCTGTAGCGCACCCTTCACCTCGGTCAGCCGGAAGTACGATGTCCAGCCACGCAGCACAGGGTTCAGTTCGTTGATCGTGGCGACGAGGTTGCGCGAGGCGTTCCCAACGACGATGTCCCGAACCTTGTCTTTCAGTCGCTTCAAACTGCTGTCGGCGATTTTCAGACGAGCCTGCTTATGCCAAGTGAAGCTGTGACCGAGGAACTTCCTGGCCCAGGGTCGCGCTACGGCGCTTTTCTCCCGATTCACTCGAAGCTTGAGTTTCCGCTCCAGATAATCGGTGATCGCAGCCATCGCGTGTTGCCCTGCTATTTCGCTCCTGACGTAGATATTGCAGTCATCGGCGTAACGGCAGAACAGGTGGCCCCGACGTTCCAGTTCGCGATCCAAGTCAGTCAGCAGGATGTTCGACAGCAGCGGCGACAGCGGCCCGCCTTGCGGCGTGCCCTCCGTCCTCGCGCTGACGATCCCGTCAGACATCATGCCCGCTTCGAGGTAACGCCGGATCAGTTTTAAAACCCGTTCATCCTTGACCTTGCGCGCTATCCGCGACATCAGAATGTCGTGGTTAACACGATCGAAGAACTTCTCCAGATCGAGGTCAACCACCCAGCGGCGGCCTTCCCAAATAAAGCCTTGCGCTCGTTGCACCGCTTGCCATGCATTGCGGCCCGGTCGGAACCCGTAGCTATGCTCGGAGAATTCAGGTTCGAATTCTGGTTGCAGAATTTGCAGCAGCGCTTGCTGGATCAAACGGTCCAGTACCGTCGGGATGCCCAGTGTTCTTACCCCGCCATTCGGCTTCGGTATTTCCACTTTGCGAATCGCCATTGGCATGTAATCGCCCGCTAGCAATGCTGCCCTGACGCTTGGCCAGTGCTGTTGCAGCCATGCCTTGAATTCGGCCACGGTGAGTCCGTCGACTCCTGCCGCACCCTTGTTCCGCATGACTCGCTCATACGCTCGCCACAGGTTGTTACGTTCAACCACGGCATCCATCTGCCGCAGTCCTTCCGCTTTCGTTTGCCCATCCGCCGCCGTGCCAACCTCGGCACCAGGCACAGCCATTGACGACATCCGGCCGCCTCTTTCCGTATCTGGCGCAGTTGCCTGCCTTGTTGCGTCGTCGATTTGCATCGAGGTCGAATGTCCTAATCGCGTTGTTCAATGTTCAGGCCTTCGGTCGGGTTCTCTTCGGCTCACCGCCTTGGCCCAACCTACTATGCCGTCTGCTGACTTCTGCATGCACATCCCAACACCTCTCGATGTCGGTAGCACTAGGCATGCATGCAGATCTCCCCGGGTATTGCGCACTCACCTTCACGCTTATGCCTGTCGGATCTACGTCGCAGCGTTCCGTGCAAGTATTGGGCTTTGATGATTTTGGACATCTCACCCCGCCGCGCCGCCTCATCCGCTTCCTGTTCGTCAGGCCAGCGCTTTGCTTCCGGCTTCCTCCAGATTCGCAGTCGCCCACGACACCCTTGCCTTCCGCTAACTCTTCCCCTTGCCGGGTGAGTAGAGGACTTTCACCTCCAAGTAAGTGCGCCCTGCCGGGCGCACCAGAAAAAACGCCAGCCCATGCAGGCTGGCGTTTTCGCTTTGCAGCTTCTTTTTATGCGAGGTCGAAACGGTCGAGGTTCATCACCTTGGTCCAGGCAGCGCCGAAGTCGTCGACGAATTTCTGGCCCGCACCGGCGCTCGCATACACCTCGGACAGGGCGCGCAGCTGGGCGTTCGAGCCGAACACCAGGTCCACACGCGATGCCGTCCACTTTTGCTGGCCAGTCTTGCGGTCGAGGCCCGTGAAGCGCTCATTGGCCTCCGTTGCCGGATGCCATTGCGTGTTCATGTCGAGCAGGTTGACGAAAAAGTCGTTGCTCAAGCTGCCGGGCTGGCCGGTGAACACGCCCTCCTGCCCACCGTCGGCATTCGCGCCCAGCACGCGCAGGCCGCCAATCAACACCGTCATCTCGGGCGCCGTCAGGGTCAAGAGCTGGGCACGGTCGACCAGCAGGGCTTCGGCCGGGACGCTGTAGCGCGTCTTCTGGTAATTGCGGAAGCCGTCGGCGATGGGTTCGAGCTGAACGAAGGCCGGCACGTCGGTCTGCTCCTGCGATGCGTCGGTGCGTCCCGGGGCGAAGGGAAGCGCGAGCGTATAGCCGGCCTTGCGGGCCGCCTCTTCGACGCCGGCGTTACCTGCCAGCACGATCAGGTCGGCGATCGACACCTTCTTGCCACCAGGCTGGGCCGCATTGAAGTCGTCGCGGATCTGCTCCAGGGTTGCGAGCACCTTTGCCAGCTGCGGGGGCTGGTTGACGGCCCAGTCCTTCTGCGGCTCGAGGCGCAGGCGCGCACCGTTCGCGCCGCCGCGCTTGTCGGAACCGCGGAAGGTGGAGGCAGAGGCCCAGGCCGTCGATACCAGTTCAGGCACCGTCAGGCCGGACGCAAGCACCTTGCCCTTCAGGCTGGCGATGTCCTGGTCGTCGACCAGCGCATGGTCGACTGCCGGCACCGGGTCTTGCCAGATCAGTTCTTCGGTCGGGACCTCGGGGCCGAGGTAGCGCGCACGCGGGCCCATGTCGCGGTGGGTCAGCTTGAACCAGGCGCGGGCGAAGGCATCGGCAAACTCGTCGGGGTTGGCCATGAAGCGCCGCGAGATTTTTTCATAGATGGGGTCGAAACGCAGGGACAGGTCGGTCGTCAGCATGCGCGGACGCTGGCGTTTGGCCGGGTCGAAGGCATGCGGGATCACCCCGTCGCCGGTAGTGGCTTCCCATTGCTGCGCGCCGGCCGGGCTTTTCGTCAGTTCCCAGTCGAAGCCAAACAGGTTCTCGAAGTAATCGTTGCTCCATTGCGTGGGCTTGCTGCTCCACGTCACTTCAAGGCCGCTGGTGATCGTGTCGGGGCCTTTACCGCTGCCGAAGCTGTTCTTCCAGCCGAAGCCCTGCGCGTCGAGACCGGCCGCCTCGGGCTCTTCGGCCACGTGCTCGCTGGGCGCCGCGCCATGGGTCTTGCCGAAGGTGTGGCCGCCCGCGATCAGCGCCACGGTTTCTTCATCGTTCATCGCCATGCGGCTGAAGGTTTCGCGGATATCGACGGCGGCGGCCAGCAGATCGGGCTTGCCGTCCGGGCCTTCCGGGTTAACGTAAATCAGGCCCATCTGGACTGCCGCCAGGGGATTTTCGAGGTCGCGCGAGTGCGGCACTTCACTGTCGTCATCCTTCGAGATCACGCCATGCCCTTGCACGCCGGGCGAGCCTTGCGAATAGCGGATGTCGCCGCCCAGCCATTTGGCTTCGCGGCCCCAGTACACGTCGTTGTCCGGTTCCCAGACGTCAGGGCGGCCGCCGCCGAAGCCGAAGGGCTTGAAGCCCATGGTTTCCAGGGCAACGTTACCGGTCAGGATGATCAGGTCGGCCCATGAGATCTTGTCCCCGTATTTCTGCTTGATCGGCCAGATCAGGCGGCGCGCCTTGTCCAGGCTGACGTTATCGGGCCAGCTGTTGAGGGGGGCGAAGCGCTGCTGGCCGCGCCCGGCGCCGCCGCGGCCATCGCCGATGCGGTAGGTGCCTGCGGCATGCCAGGCCATGCGGACGAACAGGCCGCCGTAATGGCCGAAGTCCGCCGGCCACCACTCCTGGGAATCGGTCATCAAGGCGGTGAGATCCTGTTTCACCGCTGCCAGGTCCAGGCTTTTGAATGCCTCGGCGTAATTGAAATCCGGTCCCATCGGGTTTGACTTGGAGGAATGCTGATGCAGCAAATCCAGGCGCAACTGATGCGGCCACCAGTCACGGTTGGTCCTTCCAACGCCGGCCGCCGCGCTGAAAGGACATTTCGCTTCGGCTTGTACTGTATCCATGGCGAGCTCCTGTTTAGTGAGAATTTAACAACCACAAGCGCAGATTATCAAACTTTGAATTGCCGCTGGATTGACATTCCTTATTGCTGCAATAGCTTTATCTGCGCATCGGCGTATTTCAGCTACCCGATAATCGGTATCAATTGCCTGCGGATTAAATACGTATTGCATTAATCGGATGGCTGAGCAATCGGCCTTTTGTCTTCAGTTCTCGCGACCCGGCAGCCTGCGGACGCGCCATTCCCACTGCCAAAACGGCGTTTCACAATGTGAACTGGGCAGTAAAAAACTGGAGGCCTGCGGTTCCATTTTCCGAAAAATAATTTCATATCATGGAATTAAAACTGTAAGCCGTTGAATTTGATGTGAAAAGTTTGTGTTATATGTCTTATATAAGACATACCCAACCCGGGCAATTCAGGTATGATTTATCCATGTCGTTGTGCTTTGTGTAGCGGTCTTGCCCCTGAGGTCATGGGCAGACCCGGCGCTGAAACGAAACGCTTTTTTTTATTCGCTTACCTCCAGGAGATTTACATGTCACAGTACCAAGACGATATCCAAGCCATCGCTGCACTCAAGGACAAGGAAGGCAGCGCCTGGAACGCAATCAACCCGGAGTCCGCCGCCCGCATGCGCGCCCAGAACCGCTTCAAGACCGGCCTGGACATTGCCCGCTATACCGCGAAGATCATGCGCGACGACATGGCGAACTACGACGCCGACTCGTCGAAATACACCCAGTCGCTGGGCTGCTGGCACGGTTTCATTGGTCAGCAGAAAATGATCTCGATCAAGAAGCACTTCAACAGCACCGACCGCCGCTACCTCTACCTGTCGGGCTGGATGATCGCCGCCCTGCGTTCGGAATTCGGCCCGCTGCCTGACCAGTCGATGCACGAAAAAACCGCCGTCGCCGGCCTGATCCGCGAGCTGTACACCTTCCTGCGCCAGGCCGATGCGCGCGAACTGGGCGGCCTGTTCCGCCAGCTCGACGCCGCCGAGGGCGCCGCCAAGGCCGCGATCCAGGAGCAGATCGACAACCACATCACCCACGTCGTGCCGATCATCGCCGACATCGATGCCGGTTTCGGCAATGCCGAAGCCACTTACCTGATGGCCAAGCAGATGATCGAGGCGGGGGCCTGCTGCATCCAGATCGAGAACCAGGTGTCCGACGAAAAGCAGTGCGGCCACCAGGACGGCAAGGTCACGGTGCCGCATGAAGACTTCCTCGCCAAGATCCGCGCTGTGCGTTACGCATTCCTGGAGCTGGGCGTCGAAGATGGCCTGATCGTGGCGCGTACCGACTCGCTCGGCGCCGGCCTGACCAAGCAGATCGCGGTTACCCGCGAACCGGGCGACCTGGGCGACCAGTACAACTCCTTCCTCGATGTGGAAGAAGTGTCGCTCGAAGAAATGGGCAACGGCGACGTCGTGCTCAAGCGCGACGGCAAGCTGCTGCGTCCGAAGCGCCTGCCGAGCAACCTGTTCCAGTTCCGCGCCGGCACGGGTGAAGCACGTTGCGTGCTGGACTGCATCACCTCGCTGCAAAACGGCGCCGACCTGCTCTGGATCGAAACCGAAAAACCGCATATCGCCCAGATCGGCGGCATGGTCAACGAGATCCGCAAGGTCATCCCGAACGCGAAGCTGGTGTACAACAACAGCCCATCGTTCAACTGGACCCTGAACTTCCGCCAGCAGACCTACGACCAGATGCAGAGCGAAGGCAAGGACGTGTCAGCCTACGAGCGCACCAAGCTGATGAGCGTCGAGTACGACAACACCGAACTGGCGATTGCGGCCGACGAAAAAATCCGCACCTTCCAGGCCGATGCTGCGCGCGAAGCAGGTATCTTCCATCACCTGATCACGCTGCCGACCTATCACACGGCTGCGCTGTCGACCGATAACCTGGCCAAGGACTACTTCGGCGAACAGGGCATGCTCGGCTATGTCGCCGGCGTGCAGCGCAAGGAAATCCGCCAGGGGATCGCTTGCGTCAAGCACCAGAACATGTCGGGCTCGGACATCGGCGACGACCACAAGGAATACTTCAGCGGCGAAGCGGCCCTGAAAGCCTCGGGCAAGCACAACACGATGAACCAGTTCTAATCCGGCATCGGAAAACGACAACGCCACCTTCGGGTGGCGTTTTTTATTTGAAGAAAGATTGCACTAGCTTTCATAGACCAAGATCGCGGCGGCCAGGTCTTCCAGCGCGGTGCCGACCGATTTGAAGACGGTGCGCCCCTGCTCTCCTTCCCTTCTGCCGCCCTGCCCGCGGCACAGCGACGCAAGGGTGCCGGCGACATCGTCCGCGGCAAACACGCCGCGCGACATCGGTCCCAGCAGGTCCCCGGATTTCTGCAGGGCTTCCACGGTGTCGACATACAGGCGGCTGCCGGCGAAGCAGGCGTCATCCGCTTCGCGCATCGCCGGGGTAAAGCCGCCGATCAAATCCAGATGGCTGCCGGGCGCCAACCATTCTCCCTGGATGATGGGTTCGGTCGCCAGCGTTGCGCAGGAGACGATGTCGGCCGCGCACACGGCCTGCGCCAGGCCTGCGCTGGTCTGCACGCTGCATCCCGGCAGGCGCAGTTCACCGGCCATGCGCTGCGC
Source organism: Massilia sp. FBCC-B171 (assembly GCF_059134155.1). Lineage (NCBI taxonomy): Bacteria > Pseudomonadati > Pseudomonadota > Betaproteobacteria > Burkholderiales > Oxalobacteraceae > Massilia > Massilia sp. FBCC-B171. The sequence continues at coordinate 4,757,365 of NZ_CP101443.1, forward strand.
GGCGGCATGGTTGCGGCTCCAGACCGTCACCTCGTCGATCGGCAGCACCGCCCGGTAGGCTTCCGGAATCAGGCTGGCGACGCGTCCGGAACCGGCCACGACCAGCCGCCGTGCGCCCGGCCGCGCCAGGTATTTCGCCGCCAGCGCGGAGGCGGCCGCGGTCCGGCGCGAGGTGATCTCGTTGCCGTCGATCTGGGCCAGGGGTTCGCCGGTCGCGGCGCTGTACAGGACATAGGTGGAGAACAGGCCCGGCAGGCCACGGGCGGCGTTGCCAGGGAAGATGTTGACCGTCTTGATGCCCATGTAGCCGCCATGCCAGGCCGGCATGATGAGCACCGTGCCCTGTGCGCCCTTGCCGTCGCCGACCGTGTGCACGTGGCGCGGCGGCACCTGGCAGCCGCTGGCGAACATGCGTTCGAGCGCGTCGATCAGGTTATCGAAAGGCAGTGCTGCGCGGGTGCTGGCGCTGTCGATGATTTTCATTTAGCGCGGCAGAGGCCTGGTGCTGAGGTCCATGATCATGCGCGTCAACAGGTAGAGCCGGGGCGCGATGCTGTTCAGTTCCGCGTACTCTTCCTCGGAGTGGATCGCGCCGCCGACAATGCCGAAGCCGTCGAGCGTCGCCGCGCCGGCACCGCTGGCGAAATTGGCGTCGGCGGCGCCGCCCGAGCCTTCCATCGTCAGCTTCAGGCCCAGCTCGCCATAAATGGTTTGCGCGCGCGCGGCCAGCGCTTCGGTGCGCGGCGTGACCGGCATCGGCGCCATGCCGCGCACCAGGCTGCTCTTGACCTCGGTACCTGCGATCAATTTCGTCTCCGCCAGGCGCGCCATTTCCTTCTCGACGCGGTCGAATTCGCTCACGTCGGTAGCGCGCATGTCGCCGCGCACGAGGGCGGCGTTGGGAATCACGTTGGCACGCTCGCCCGACTTGATGACCGTGAAATTGACGGTGGTTTGCTTGGCGCTGTCGCCCAGCTTCGACATTTGCAGCATTTGGTGCGCCGCCTCCATGGCCGCGTTGCGGCCGGCTTCGGGCGCGACGCCGGCGTGCGAGGACTTGCCCTTGACGTCGATCGCCAGGTCGGCAGTGCCCTTGCGCCAGACCACGAGGCCATCGGCGGCGCGTCCCGACTCCAAGCTCAGGGTAACGTCGTGCTGCTTGGCCAGCGACTCGATCAGGGGGAAGGTCCCCTTCGAGAAGGTCTCTTCGTTCGTGTTGACGAGCAAGGTGATCTGCTTGAAGTCGGTAAATTTCATTTGCTGCAGCAGCTTGATGGCAAACAGCGCCGCCACGATGCCGCCCTTGTCGTCGACCACGCCGGGGCCATAAGCACGATCGCCCTGGATGCGGAAGGGCCGGGCCGCCGCTGTGCCGTCGGGGAAGACCGTGTCCATGTGGGCCATCAGCAGGATCTTCGCCTTGCCCTTCCCTTTCAGGGTGGCCACGAGATTTTTCCCGGCCGCCGGGGCCGCCGATGACAATTCCACCTGCATGCCGAGCTTTTTCGCCTCATCGGCAATCATGGCGCCGACCTGGTCCAGGCCCTTTTCGCTGCCGGTGCCGGAATCGATGTTGACCATGGTCTCCAGCATCTTGATCAGCTCGGGCTTGGCCTGGCCGGCGCGCTCGTACAAATCCTTGTTGACCGGACCGGCAGCCAGTGCGGCGCCATTGAACAGCAGCGCGGCGGCGAGCGCCAGGCTGCATTTCGTCATCGTGCGGGAAGCGGACATCGCCATGGCTATCCTTATAAAATGGTGTAAATGATATTGCCCGGCCCAGCTTAGCACAGCGCTGCCAACCGATTCTCCAATAAAAAATGCCAGCCGGCGGAACCGGCTGGCACTTGTCTGCGCGCGAACGACATTCAACTTTCGATGCATTCCTCCTGTGCTTCGACCATGGCCACGGCCGCCGGCGTGGCGCGCCGGAACGGCTGGGTGCCGCGGCCGGATTTCAGAAAATACAGCGGCCGCTTCTTGCTTTCGTCGAACATGCGCGCCAGGTATTCGCCAATGATGCCGATGCTGAGCAGTTGCACGCCGCCGAGGAAGAGGACAATCACGACGAGCGAGGGATAGCCGGGCACGGGATTGCCCAGCAAGAGGGTGCGTACCGCGAAATAGGCGCCATAGCTGAGCGCGCCCAGGGCGCTGACCAGGCCGGCGTAGGTGGCGACCTTCAGCGGGCCGCCCGTGAACGAGGTGATGCCCTCCAACGCGAAATTCCACAGCTTCCAGTAATTGAATTTGGTGGTGCCGGCGAAGCGCCCTGCGCGCCGGTAGGGCACGGCCTTTTGCGGATAGCCGATCCAGGCGAACAGGCCCTTCATGAAGCGGTGCTGCTCGCGCAGCTGCTTGATGGCGTCCACCGCGCGCCGGCTCAGCAGGCGGAAGTCCCCCGTGTCTTCGGGAATCGCAACCCGGCTCATCTTGCGCATCAGGCGGTAGAACAGGAAAGCGGTCGCCTTCTTGATCACGCCTTCGCCGTCGCGCTGGCTGCGCTTGGCGTAGACCACGTCATAGCCGTCCAGCCAGTGTTCGATCAGTTCCGGGATCAGTTCCGGCGGATCCTGCAGGTCGGCGTCGATGACGACGACGGCGTCGCTGTCGGCATGGTCGAGGCCGGCGGTCAGCGCGATCTCCTTGCCGAAGTTGCGGCTCAGGTCGACCAGCTGCACGCGCGCCGCCTGCGCATCGAGCGCGTGGATGACGTCCAGCGTGGCGTCGGTGCTGCCGTCGTTGACGTAGATGAGCTGGCAGTTCATGTCGAGCGTGGCGAGTACCGCGCACACGCGCCGGTGGAATTCGGGCAGGACTTCCTGTTCGTTATAGACCGGCACAACCACCGACAGCGACCGCCTGGTGTCATGGTATTTCAGTGTTTCGCGCATCATGCCGTGTCCTTTCCGTAAGAAACCGATCGCTGCGCCCGGAAAATCCGCTGCGCGCCGACGAAATTGCAGACCACCACCGCACCGATTGCCGCCAGCTGGACCATCAGATAATTCAATCCCAGCCATTCCACACCGAGCGCCATGACGGCCCCGTTGACGCAAAAGCCCAGTGCGCTAACGAGAAGAAATTCCGGCAAGGCCCGGCCATGCGGGGCCGTGCTGTGAAAGGTCCAGGCCCGGTGCAGTACATAATTTTCGATGACCACCAGCAGGAAGGCGCAGCAGCTTGCCGGCAAGACCGGCCAGCCCAGCAGCTCGACCATGGTCCAGAGCAGCGCGAAATACACCAGGCTGCCGGCCAGGCCCACCAGCGCGAAGCGGGCCAGCGCCGCCTTCATCGCCAGGAACCTAAGCCGCGCGGGCGACGTAATACTGCGTCCATAGCAAACCGCCGGCCACGGTGCCGCGCACTTTGCGCTCCAGCCACTGCTCCAGCCGCAGCGCGCCCGCGCCGCCAAATTCGGCCAGCAGCGGCAGGTACATGCCCGACTGGTGCTGTTCGCGCACGGCGAATCGCGCCTCGCGTAACTGGCGCTGCACGGTGCGCGCCGTCATTAAATTGATGTGGCCGGTTTCCAGCACCGGCTCCTTGTAGATGCGCCGCACGATCTCGATCACGCCCGGAAGCAATGCGATCCTGGCAGCCTGTTCGAGCGGGCTGTAGCGCTGCGGGGTCGACAGCACCAGCACGCCCCCCGGTTTGAGCAGGCGGCGCATGCCGCGCAGCGCGGCGGCGGAATCCGCGATGTGTTCGACCACCTCGGTGCAGAGGATGAGGTCGAAGCTCGCCGGCGGCAGGGCCGTGTCGCAGATGTTGTCCAGCGCCAGCTGCAGATTCGGCAGGCTGTGGCGCAAGCTTGCGGCATGCTTCAGGTAAGCAGCTTCGACGTCGGTGGCCATCACCTCATCGAACAGGCGCACCAGCACCGGCAGGTAGATGCAGGATCCCGGGCCCACTTCCAGGGCCCGCGCAGGAGGGGCCGGCGCATGGCGGCGCAAGGCGTCGATGATCCATTCGCGCCGGGCGCAATGCAGCGCGCGGCGGGTCGGATTGCTCGAGCGGTACAGGGTTTCCTGCAGCGCGACCAGTTCGCTTTCAGAGGCCATGGCCGGCCTCCTGCTGGTCGGCGCGGCTCAGGGCCGCCCGCTGCGGCACGCTACGCAGCAGCACGGAGTGCCGCTCGTCGTGAAAGGCTTCCCTGAAACTGCCGTCGGCCAGCAGCAATTGCCGGATCGGCGCGTCCCTGTCGAGGATGGCGAAGTCGATGGCGAGCCGGTCGAATTTGTCTTTCCAGCCGGCCGCGCCGAAGTACACATCCCGGTAGTCCTTGAAGAAGGCATCGCCGTAGACATCGACACGGCCATCGATCAATACCTTGCGCTCTGGCCCGAGCCGGTAGATCAGGTAGCCGCCATCGCCGAAGACGTTGAACATGTTTCCCTTGATCCCATGGGCGATCACATAATCCGCTGCGGCCGCAGGCAGCAGTGCGGCCTGCTTTTCCGCGTTCGCGCGCAGCAGCGGCTGGAACAGCGCCAGCACAAGGGCGATGGCAAGCAGCAGGAGCCAGTTCAGGCCTGCTTCCACGCCCGCGCTCAGTTGCGTGCCGCTCCCCGCGGCATTGGCGTACCTGCGCCCGAGCGTCGAGCCCTTCCACCATGCGGCGCAGGCCGCCGCAGGGCCGCGTGCGAGGGCCAGAGCGATGAAGGGCATGAGCGTGAGCGCTGCCAGCGGGACGTGCCGGATCGAGATGAACCCGTTGAACAGGAAAAACCCGGGAATCAGGAGTTCGGTGAAGTCGGGCTTCGGCCTTGCGTGGATATAGGACAGGACGAACAGGCCGCACAGCAGCAGGTAGATCCTGGGGCCGTCCCCATGGAAGTCCGGGCTCTGCCATTCCTGGATCGCCCGGTTCGCCTCCATGCCGAGGACCTGGAACGGATACAGCCAGTGACCGGCGAATTCGGGATTGGCCAGGCTGGCCAGCATGGTGGCGGCGGCACTCCAGCTCAGATGCACCAGGCCTTCCTTGCGCGCCGCCGTGCGCGCCGCGCCGAACCGGTAGTTGAGCCATTCGGCGCCGGTGAACAGGAAAGTGAGCGCGATCCCGATCAGGTAGCCGCCATGCGCATTCACCCACACCACCATCAGCAGCGGCAGCGCGAACAGGGCGCGCCGGGCGCCGTCGTATTTGAAGCGCAGCAGGATCGACAGGAACAGGGCGAAAAAGAGATAGGTGGCCAGTTGCGGACGTGGCGCCCACCCGCTGGCGAACACGAAGCCGCCGCAGCCGGCAAGAATGAAGGCCACGGGCGCCGATTGGCCAAGGCGCCGCATCAGGGCAAAGATCACGCCGAGGGTGGCCATGGCCAGCAAGGCCGTCAGCAGCTGGACGCCGAAAGTCCCCCAGCTTGAATACGCCAGGAACAATACCGCCTCGAACAGCCATTCATGCAGCACCCAGGGCTGGCCTGCGCGGGTGAAGGAAAAGACGTCGCCTGTGGGCAGCGCGCGATGCGTGACGATGTATTCCCCGGCCTTGAGGTGCCAGAAGTAGTCGGGATCAACCAGCGGCAAAGCGAGGGTCACTACCATCAACAGCGCCAGGAATGCCAGCCTGGTCTTGGTGAGCCGTGCGGCAGCGGTGAGCAGCATGGGATGTCCAGGGAAAAGTAACAAGAAACAATGTACGTGGAGTGAGGCTGGAAGTAGTTGACGTTAGGCAATATTTAAAACCTGTCCATTGCTTCCCTCTCCGATGCCGTTACACAACACCCTCCTGCCGATCTCACGACAGGCGGGTGCTGTTCCGTTACACTGATGCTGTGCAGAAATTTTTGGTGCTAATTTGCAATGCACCGCTGGCGATCCGAAGGCATTGCGTGGCCCCCCTTACCGATATTGCGCACTGGCGCACCCATATTTTTTCCCGGCTACTGACGATCGTCCTGGTGCTGGGCATCGGCACGGCCATTCCCAGCATTGCGCTCGCCGCCCAGCAAGGCCTGTGGCCGCTGGTGGCGGTCGACCTCGTCGCCATCGGCTGGCTGGTCGCGATCTGGCGCCTGCGCAGCTGGTCGTACCAGGTGCGCGTCTGCAATTTCATTGCGATCGTGTTCCTGGTCTCGGTGGGCATGATCGTCAACGTCGGCCAGGTGGCCCAGATCTACCTGATCGCGCCGCCCGTCTTCGCCACGGTCCTGCTGGGCCGGCGCACGGCGCTCGCCGCGCTTGGCCTGAGCGCCCTGCTGGTGTTCGGCCTCTCCGTCAGCGGCCACGTGAGGACGGAAATCGGCGCCTTGCCGGGCCAGTCCCTCGCGTCCTCGTTGATGGTCGCGCTCAACTTCCTGTTCGTCGGCGCCCTGATCACGGTCTCGTGCAGCACCCTGCTGCAAAAACTGGCCACCTCGTTTGGCGAACTGCACGGCATTGCCCGCTCGCTCGAAGACGGCAAGGACGCGCTGGACACCCTGAATGCGGAATTGCGCCTGAGCGCTGCCGCGGTAGCCCAGCTCAACGACATGGTGATCATTGTGGCGAATACGGGCACGCCTGGCGGCTCCTGGCCGATCATCTTCGCCAACGACGCCTTCGTGCGACTCACCGGCTACGCGCGCGAAGCGGTGCTGGGACGCGGCATGATGATGTTCAGCGGGCCCGAGACCGACCCGGCCGTCGCCGCGCGCCTGGCCGATGCCATGCGCCGCGGCGAAACGGCCAGCGCCGAGATCGTCGCCTATACCAGCAGCGGCACGCGCTGCTGGATCGAAATCGAGATCGTGCCTTTCATCGACGAATGCGGCGCCCACACCCACTGGGTCGTGGTGGCGCGCGACATCGGCGAGCGCAAGAAAGCGGCCACCGCGATTCACCGGCTCGCGTATTACGACGTGCTGACCGACCTGCCGAACCGGCGCTACCTGCTCGAGCGCCTCGAGGTGCTGCTGGCCGAGGCACGGGCCGGACAGGACTGGGGCGCGGTCGTCTTCATCGACCTCGACCATTTTAAATACGTCAACGACGCGCGCGGCCACGCCACCGGCGACGCCCTGCTGCGCAGCGTGGCGTCTCGCCTGTTGGGCATGATGCGCGAAGGCGACACGGTGGCACGCATCGGCGGCGACGAATTCGTCGTGCTGCTGCCGCGCATCGGCATCGATGACGCGAGCGCCGCGGCCACTGCCCTGGCCAGCGCCGACCGCCTGCGCCAGGCCCTGCTCGAGGCGGTCGAGGTCGACGGCAACCGCTACAACGCCTCGGCCAGCCTCGGCGTGACGCTGCTGTCGCCGTCGGGACGCAGCGCGCACGACCTGCTGCGCGAGGCCGACACCGCCATGTACCACGCCAAGGCGGGCGGACGCAATGGCGTGGCCCTGTTCGAGGCGACCATGCGCGCCGAAGTCGAGCAGCGCCTGACACTGGAGCGCGACCTGGGCGGCGCCATCGAGCGCGGCGAGCTGGCGCTCTACCTGCAGCTGCAATGCGACACCCGCGGCAAGCCGGTCGGCGCCGAAATGCTGATGCGCTGGCAACGCGCCGACGGCCGCTTCGTGCCGCCGGACGTGTTCATCCCGATCGCCGAGGCGAGCGGCCTGATCGTGCCGCTGGGCCAATGGGCGCTGCACCAGACCTGCCTGGCCTGGCTGCGCCTGGACGCGGCCGGCCACCCGCTGCCGCTGTCGGTGAACGTCAGTCCCCTGCAGTTCGGCCAGAGCGACTTCGTGGCGCAGGTGCGCGCCGTGCTGGCGCAGACCGGGGTGCCGGCGAATCAGCTGATCCTGGAACTGACCGAAGGCCTGCTGATCAAGGACCGCGACGCGACGATCGCCCGCATGCATGCGCTCGCTGCGATCGGCATCCGTTTTTCGATCGACGATTTCGGCACCGGCTATTCGAACCTGGGCTACCTGAAACGCATGCCGCTCTACGAGCTCAAGATCGACAAGAGTTTTATCCGCGATACGCCGGACGGCGCCGATGGCGACGCCATCGTCTGCTCGATCCTGGCGATGGCCGCCCACCTGCGCCTGCGCGTCGTGGCCGAAGGCGTCGAGACGCGCGCACAGGCCGATTTCCTCGATGCCAACGGCTGCCCGGCGATGCAGGGCTACCTGTTCGCGCGCCCGCAGCCCTTGGAACAGCTGCTGGCCAGCCTGGATGCAAGGCTGGCGCCGGCGGCCTGACAAGGCTCAGGCGTTCAGGCGTATCTCCAGGCGCTCGATGACCTGCTGCACATGTTCCGGCGGCACCGGCGGGCTGAAGTAATATCCCTGGCCGACATGGCAGCCATGGGCCACCAGCCAGTTCATCTGCTCGCGCGTCTCCACCCCTTCGGCGACGATCGTCATCTTCAGTGCAATCCCCATGGCGACGATGGCCTGGGTCAGCTTTTCCGCGTTCGGGTCCTGCAGCATGCTGTGGGTGAAGGATTGATCGATCTTCAGGCATTGCAGCGGCAACTGGCGCAGGTAGCTGAGCGACGAGAAGCCCGTGCCGAAATCGTCGAGCGCGGTCGCAATGCCGCTTTCGTTCAGCGCGCGCAGCACGTGTTGGGTTTCCTCGAGTTCGCGCATGAAACAGGACTCGGTCACCTCGACTTCCATGGCCCCCGCCGGCACCTGGAATTCCTCGAGTAAATCGCCGAGGTAGGCCACCAGGTTGGGCGAGAGGATATCGGCGATCGACAGGTTGATCGCGATCGGCAGGTGCGTCTGCCCATGGCTGCGCCGGCGCGCCTGCTCGGCGATGGCGCTGCGCATGACCCAGCGGTCGATGCGGATGATCTGGTCGCTGTTCTCGGCAATCGGAATGAAGGCGCCCGGGCTGTTCTGCCCGCGCGTCGGGTGGTTCCAGCGCACCAGCGCTTCGAGGCCGATCACCTTGCGGGTAATGAGGTCGACCTTGGGCTGGAACACCAGCGACAGCTGGTTGCGCTCGACGGCCTCGTCGAGGTCGCGCTCGAGCAGGTAGACGTCGCGCTGGCTGGCCGCCATCGCCAGCTCGAACACCACGCTGCGCCCGCGCCCTAAAGACTTGGCCTGGTACAGCGCCAGGTCGGCGTGGCGCAGCAATTCGCTGACGGTGCGGCCGTGGCCGGGCGGGATCGCGATGCCGACCGAAATCCCCAGGCGGAACTGCTGTCCCTTGATGTCGAACGGCGCGGCGACCGACTGGTGCAGGCGCTCGGCAAAGGTCAGCGCCGTGGCGGCATTCGGATGCGGCAGCTGCAGCAGGAGCATGAATTCGTCTCCGCCCAGGCGCGCCAGCAGGTCGAATTCGCGCATCACCGCTTTCAGGCGCAGGCTCAATTGCTGCAGTACCAGGTCGCCCGTTTCATGGCCGTAGGTGTCGTTGATTTTTTTAAAATGGTCCAGGTCGAGCAGCATGAGCGCGGTGCTGTACTGGCCGTCGTCCAGGCGCCGCGACACCTCGTCTTCCATGGCCCGCCGGTTGTACAGGCCGGTCAGATGATCGTGGTGGGCGCGCCAGTGCAGGGTTTCCTGCATCTTGCGGTTCACCTGCAGCTTGTTCACCTCGCTCAGGATCCGCAGCAGGTTCTGCAAGGCCTCGGCATCAGTCGGGAGCCAGGCGTTCGAATGGCCTTTCACCGACTGCTGCCAGACCGCGAAGGAGCGGCGCGGCTCGAGCCGGACCCGGCCATTGGGAAGTTCGACCACGTCCTTCACCGGCTCGCCGCCCCAACGCACCTGCCGCACCACTTCCTGCCGCGTCATGAAGCAGAAAATGATGTCCTCGTCGTAGCGCTGCGCCAGCAGCAAGCCGGCCGCTTGCGGCAGGAAGATCAGCGAGCGCTTCCTGGAGATCAATAAATCGTCCCACATGTGGACGTTCGGGCCCGGGTCCTCCAGGTCCAGGCGCGCGCTGACCTCGTCGAGTATCTGGTGGCTCGATCCCTGTCGCGTGCCCGGTCCCCCGACGATTGCGAGCGTACCGATCTGCACGCCGAAGGAGTTGGCGTCGAAGGCCGGCAACAGCCTGGGGAGCCACAATTCCAGCACCGTGGGAATATCGCCGTCCTGAATCAGGGCCTGGTGAAATTGATTCAACAAGCGGTCCATCATCAGCCGGTGTCCCACCGCTTCGAGATGGGTCAGGGCCTCGATGCGCATGTTGGCGATTTCCGCCAGCAGTTCGGCGACCTGCCGCATGCCGTCCCGAATCTGGTGCGGGGGCGTGCGCGGGCTGTGGTGGTGACAGGCGATCAGCCCCCACAGCTTGCCTTCGCAGACGATCGACAAGGTCATGGTGGCGCGCACGCCCATGTTACGGAGGTAGGACAGGTGCACCGGGGACAGGCCGCGCAGCATGCATTGGCTCTGGTCGAGTGCTTCCCCGCCCGGCAGTTGCGGCGGCACCAGCGTATCCATCGGCGCTTCGACATCGGCCAGCACGCGCAGGCTGTTGGTCAGGTAGAGCTTGCGCGCCTGGGCGGGAATGTCGGTAGCCGGAAACCGCAGTCCCAGGTATTTTCGCCGGTAGCCCTTCGCGGTATGCTCGGCCACGATTTCGCCGCAGCCGTCGGGCATGAAGCGGTAGATCATCACACGGTCGTATGCGCTGACTTCCTGGATCACCTTCACGCACTCGCGAAAGAAGGCGTCGAGGCCCTCCGCCCTGCGCAAGCGGGCAATGACTTCCGCGAAATCGGCGAACACCTGGTGTTGCCGCTGCAACTCGTCGGCGCTGGCGTTGACGGGCAGCCATTCGAGCACCGCCAGGCGGCCGCTGCGGTGGCCCAGGCATTCCCACGGCGCCGCGGCGGCCGCCGGCATGGCGCAGGTCTGCTCGAAGCGCAGGCGCCAGGGCAAGGCCAGGCGGTGCGACGCGGGCAGCGCGGCGATATCGAGCGTATCGATTTCTTTGACGGCAACGGCCCAATCGGCCAGCGGCTGCCCGATCAGGGCGGCGGCGTCGGGCAAGCCCGGCCAATGGCGCACGATCCCACTGGAGACCTGGACAATGCGGCGGGTGGCGAGGTCGACCACCATCAGGAAGCCATAGGCTTGCACGCTGCCGAGCAGGTGGATCGGCTCCTGCGCACAGGTTTTCTCCAGTTCCGCCGAAATAGTGTCGTCGCGCCCACCCGGACTCATTCGTTCCAACTCCTCGCCAACATGCCGCAACTCACCGTGCCTGCATCCAAGCCACTCAGACTTGAGACCTGCGCAAAGATGCTTGGTTCCAGCGCTGCGTCAATCAGGCTGGCGCCGGAACACGAACCGATCGCGGCGGTGCGGGTCTGAACCATCTGGACAACCACTTTTACCCAGGAGACGATGATGAGCGAGCAGCAAAACACCGAGCTGGTCCAGCAAGCCTATGCCGCCTACGGACGCGGCGACGTCGAGTACGTGTTGGCCTGCATGGCGCCCGACATCGACTGGGAGATCCCGGCCGTACCCGCCCTGTCCTTCACCGGCAAGCGGCACGGCTGCGACCAGGTGGCGGAATACTTCCGGCTGGCCGGCGAACAGCAGGCGCTGCGCGAATTTACGCCACGGGAATTCATCGCCGCGGGCGACAAGGTCATCGTGCTCGGGCATGGCGCCTGGACGGCGAAGGAAACGGGCCAGGATTTCGACAGCGACTGGGTGCACGTGTTCACGGTGCAGGACGGGCGGATCGCGGCCTTCCGCGAATTCATGGACGTGCACGTTGCGGTCGAAGCCTTCCAGTGCTATCCGCTCGCGGGGAAACAGGCGGCAGAGGCCTCAGCCCCGCACTGACATCACGCCGCCACGATGCGGTTGCGGCCGGTTTGCTTGGCCTGATACAGCGCCTTGTCGGCGCGGCTGATGACCTCGGCGGACGGTTCGCCTGCACGGCGTGCGGCCAGTCCTGCCGAGAAACTGATGCGCCCGCCATCGAGGCCCGGCACCGTCATGGCATGCACGCGCTCGGCCATGCGTTCCAGCACGGCGCGCGCGTCGTCGGGGGCGGCGTCCGGCAACAGCAGCAGGAATTCCTCGCCGCCCCAGCGCGCCAGCACGTCGTCGGCGCGCAGCGAGGAGCGCGCGGCGGCCGAGAAGCAGCGCAGCACGGCGTCGCCGGTCGCGTGGCCGTAGCGGTCATTCACCTGTTTGAAAAAATCGATGTCGAGCAGGGCGATGCAGGTGTCCGCGCCAAACGCGTGGCGACGCTCCTCGGCCTCCAGCACTTCGTTCATGTGGCGGCGGTTCACCAGCGAGGTCAGCTCGTCGACCGTCGCCAGCACCCGGATGGTTTCCAGTGCATCGGACAGCTCGCGCTTCTGGCGCTTCATGCGCGAGCGCAGTTTGCTCATCTCGCCGCTCAGGAGCGCAGTCGAGATCAGTGCGCCGACCAGGTAGCCGAAGGTAATGGCTTCGGTCTCGGGCGGGAAGCGCAGCGGGTCGTGGGCCTGCATCCACCACATGGTCGCCCCCATGCCCAGCAGGGCAAAGGTCGACAGCATCAGGGTCTGGCGTGGACGCAGGGCGAACATGCAGAACACGATGATCACGGCCGTCATCATCAGCATGGCCGCGCGCAGCGGTCCGCTGATGGCATAGGCCCAGAAGGCGCAGGTCAGCGAGAACACGGCCTGCGCCACCGCCAGCTGATCGGGCGCCAGCGCCAGCCGCGCGTTCGCCCGGATCAGCACATAGAATGCGAGCGCGCCGCATGCGCCAAAGACGCTCAGGGCCTGCGCCGCGGCGGCCTCGCTCACGCCCTGCTCGACCTGCACCAGCAACAGGCCGATGCAGACCACGTACAGCACGCAGGTCGCGGCCCAGTACTGGAGCATGCGGTGCAATCCGGGATCGGTACTGCACAGCAGGACGGCGAGACGGCGCAACATCTTCATCGCGACTCCCCGCGCGCCGACGCAGGGACTGGCGTCTCCGGCAATGCATGCGGCTGATCTTGAAGCGTCTGGTACGTCATCGTGTTCGCAAAATGGCCAGGCGCCGCCTGGGCGCCACGCTGCGCGCATGAGCATGCGCAACGGCACAAACTTTACCGAAGAGGTGTTCCGAAGTCGAGATATTTACTTGCGGAAATGAAACTCGGACGACGGTTAGTTGCAAGGTGGCAACTCACGGTAGATGCCGCTTTCCCGCCAGTTCATCGGAACAGGCCAAAACGCGCGCCTTTGCTAGAGTAGTCACTTCCTGACGCCGCACCGTCATCCAACAACAGCACGCCAATAAAAGGAATCCGACATGAACATCCTGATGGTATTGACCTCGCACGACCAGCTCGGCGACACCGGCAAGAAAACCGGCTTCTGGCTGGAAGAATTCGCCGCGCCCTATTACACGCTCAAGGATGCGGGAGCAACACTGACGCTGGTGTCGCCGCAGGGCGGCCAGCCGCCGCTCGACCCGAAAAGCGATGAACCCGACGCCCAGACCGAAGCGACCCGCCGCTTCAAGGCCGATCCCGAGGCGCAGGCGGCGCTCGCCTCCACCGGCAAACTGGCCGGCGTGTCCGCGAGCGAATTCGACGCCGTCTTCTATCCCGGCGGCCACGGCCCGCTCTGGGACCTGGCCGAAGACAAGGCGTCGATCGCGCTGATCCAGGACATGATCGCCGCCGGCAAGCCGGTCGCGGCCGTCTGCCATGCGCCGGGCGTGCTGCGCCATGTAAAAGGTGCTGACGGCAAGCCGCTGGTCAGCGGCAAGAAAGTCACCGGCTTTACGAATACCGAGGAAGAGGCGGTCGGACTGACGAAAATCGTCCCCTTCCTGGTCGAAGACATGCTCAAGCAAAATGGCGGCATGTATTCGAAGGCGGGCGACTGGCAGCCGTATGCCGTCACCGACGGCTTGCTGGTGACCGGCCAGAATCCGGCTTCGTCGGAAGTGGCGGCCGAGGCGCTGCTCAAGCTCCTGGCCTGATCAGCGTAGTACCTGCAATTTCACCTTCTGTCCCTTGCGGAAGGTGTACAGCGTCAGCGCGGCGTTGCGCAAATCCCCTTTCGGGTCGAACGCGATGCTGCCGGTGACGCCCTCGTGCTTGACGGCGGCCAGCGCCGGCAGGTACTTTGCCGGGTCGCTTGAATTGGCGGCCTGCATGGCCTTGGCAAATACCATGACCGCATCGTAGGCATAGGGCGCATAGGTTTGCACGGGCATCTTGTAGCGTTGCTGATAGCGCGCGTTGAATGCGTTCAGGCCGGCTTCCTGCGCCGGGCCGACGCCGCCCGCCACCACGCAGTACACTTTGTCGTCTCCCAGCGCGTCACCCGCCAGCAGCGGCATTTTTTCCGAGCAGACGCCGTCGCCCGAGACCAGTTTCGCGCGCAACCCGAGCGCCTTCATTTGTTTCAGCATCGGGCCGGCCACGGCATCCATGCCGCCATAAAAAATCACGTCCGGATCGCGTGCGCGGATCTGGGTCAGGATCGCATTGAAGTCGGTGGCCTTGTCGCTGGTGAACTGGCGGCTCACCACCGCCGCGCCCGATCCGGCCTTCTTGACGCCCTTGGCGAATTCGTCGGCCAGGCCCTGTCCAAATGCCGTGCGGTCGTCGATCACCGCGATCTTCTTCGCCTTCAGGGTGCCGATCGCATAGGTGGCCAGCGTGCGCCCGACCAGGTTGTCGTTGGCGACCACCCGGAACGCCGTCTTGAACCCCTGGTTCGTGTACAGCGGCGTGGTGGCGGCGGGCGAAATCTGCGGAATGCCGGCATTGGCATAGATTTTCGAGGCCGGCACCGTGGTGCCCGAATTCAGGTGGCCGACCACGGCCGCCACTTTCGCGTCGACCAGTTTTTGCGCCACAGCCGCGCCGGTTTTCGGGTCGGCGGCGTCATCCTCGGGCTGCAAGACCCACTGCAGCTTGCGCCCGCCCAGCACGATGCCCTTGGCGTTGAGATCGTCGATGGCCATGCGCGCGCCGTTTTCGATGTCCTTGCCCTGGTGGGCGCCGGTGCCGGACAGCGGCGAGGCGGTGCCGATCTTCACTTGAAGGGCCTTGGCGCTGGACGCGGCGGCAAGGGCGAACAAGGAGACAGCGGCGATGGCGGGAATATGCATGGCGGGTTTTCCGTGAACGGGGCGTTCGATTGTACTGCCGAGCGCTGCGATGACGAAAAAGCAATCGTGCATCGAATCGACGGACGTAAAAAAGCCAACCCGCAGGTTGGCTTTGTATATGGCGGCGTGTGAGGCTTACGCCGCCTGGTCCAGCGTCGGGTAGTCGATATACCCTGCTTCGCCCGGCACATAGAAGGTCTGCGGGTTCGGCGTATTGAACGGCGCATTCAACTTCAGGCGCTGCACCAGGTCCGGATTGGCGATGTAGGCGCGGCCAAAGGCGACAGCGTCCGCCCTGCCCGACTCCACCGCATCGAGCGCCATCTGGCGGTCGTAGCCGTTGTTGGCGATATACGTGCCCTTGAAGGCCTGGCGGGCCCAGGCGAAATCGAAGCCAGGCACATCGCGCGGTCCGCCCGTGGCGCCTTCGACGAAGTGGATGAAGGCGATGCCGCGCTTGTCCAGTTGCTCGACCAGGTAGCCGAACACGGCTTGCGGATTGCTGTCGGCCAGGTCGTTCGCCGGGGTGACGGGCGAGAGACGGATGCCGACCCGGCCGGCGCCGATTTCCGCCACAACCGCGTCGACCACTTCCAGTGCGAAGCGGGCGCGGTTCTCGATCGAACCGCCGTATTCGTCCGTGCGCTTGTTGGCGCCGTCGCGCAGGAACTGGTCGATCAGGTAGCCGTTGGCGCCATGCAGTTCGATACCGTCGAAGCCGGCGCGGATCGCGTTCGCGGCGCCGCGGCGGTATTCGGCTACGATTTCCTTGATTTCAGCGAGATCGAGTGCGCGCGGTTCCGGCGCCTCGACCTTGCCGGCGTGGGTGTAGGCAGTTACGTTCGCGGCCACGGCCGAGGGGGCGATCGGCTGCACGCCGCCGGTCAGGTTCGGGTGCGTCACACGGCCGACGTGCCAGATCTGGGCCACGATCTTCGAGCCGGCATCATGCACGGCCTGGGTGATCGGCTTCCAGCCTTCGACCTGGGCGTCCGAATAGATGCCGGGCGTGGCCATGTAACCCTTGCCGACCGGCGAGACTTGCGTGCCTTCGCTGATGATCAGGCCGGCGTTGCTGCGCTGGCGGTAGTACTCGATGTTCATCGGGCTGCCCGGGATGTCGCCTGCGGCCTCGTCGGCGCGGCTGCGGGTCAGGGGAGCCATCACGACACGGTTCGCAACCTCGATGTCGCCGATGCGGGTGGGCTCAAAAAGTTTGTGCGTCATGTTCGATCCGTTTCTATTCAAGAGATGGGAATTTCCGGGCCGCCGGTCGCTGAGCTGTCAAACGAGCCATCGCCGGCGGCCGCTACAGGAGACACTATAGGTATTCCTGGCGCGCGCGGGTAGCCCGCACGAATGATATGATTTATTCCTGACAGGAATGGATGGCGGGAATCATGGATCGGCTGCGCTTGATGGAAACCTTTGTGCGGGTAGTGGAAACCGGAAATTTCTCGGCCGTTGCGCGCGAGGAGCGCAGTACCCAGTCGGCCATCAGCAAGCAGGTGCAGGCGCTGGAAACCATGCTGGGCGCGAAACTGCTGGTGCGTTCGACGCGCAGCCACTCGCTGACCGAAGCGGGCAAGCGCTATTACGAACGCTGCCTTCAGGTACTCGACACGCTGGAGGAAGCGCGCGTCGAAATCCAGCGCACCGAAAACGAAATCTCGGGCGTGCTGCGCGTGGCCGCGCCCGTCTCCTTCGGACGCCTGCACATCGTTCCGCGCCTGAAAGCCTTTTTTGCCCGCTACCCGCAGCTGAAAATCGACCTGCAGCTGGATGACGGTTTCGTCGACCTGGTCGTCGGCGGCATCGACGTCGCCTTCCGCGTCGGCGAGCTCAAGGACAGCCGCCTGATCGCGCGCCGCATCGGCACCGCCCACCGCGCGGTGCTCGCTTCGCACGATTACCTGGTCCAGCACGGCGAGCCGCAAACCCCTGCCGAACTGAGCGCGCACCAATGCATCCTCTACACAGGGCTGGCAACGCGCAACGAATGGCGCTTCGAGGACGAAGACGGCGGCCAGCAGACGGTGCGCATCAATGGCCACCTGCAATCGAACAGTTCGGAAGCGATCCGCCAGGCGGTGGTCGAGGGCCTGGGGATCTGCTACACGCCGCAATGGGTATATGGCGACGACATCCGCGCTGGCCGCGTGAAACCGATCCTGACGCGCTACCGCCTGCCGCCGCTGCCGCTGAATGTCGTATTCCAGCCGGCGCGACGGCCCTCACTGAAAATCAGCCATTTCGTTTCCTTCTTTGCCGAAGAATTTGCGCGCGATCCGGATATCTCGCCGATGCTGGCGGCGGACGGCGCGCCGCATGCTGCGCTGGGCAAGCTGAGCGGCAGTTATTCGGCGGCACCGAGGACGTAGCGAATCATGGGGTCAGGTCTGACATTCAGACACGGCCTCAACTGCAAAGAAGCTGATCAAGGACGAGCTCGTGTCCAAATGTCAGACCTGACCCCAGCCCTTGCCTCCTCGGCAATCCCACGATGGCTGCCCATGTGATAAATTCCTTGGGATCAACAGCACCCATCCGCGCACACCATGAAAAGAACCGCCCTCGCCAGCCTGTCCGTCCTGTTGACGGCCTGCGCCACCCAGTCTCCCCTGACGGACTACACCGTCAACAGCGGCGCCGAGCGCAGCAGCGAGCAGCAGGCGCTCGAGTTCGAGAAAGCCGATCTAAAGCTGCGCATCGAACCGGCCAGCCGCAGCATCCGCGGCGACGCATTGCTCACCTTCGGCACCCGCGCACCGCTGCGGCAGATCGAGCTGGACCTGGACCGTAACCTCCCGATCGATGGCATCGAGGTCGATGGCGAGCGTCTGGCCGCCAGCGCGTGGCGCAATCCCGAAGGCAAGCTGACCATCGCCCTGCCGCGCCTGCTCGAGCCAGGCAAGCTGGTCACCGTGCGAGTGCGTTACCACGGCAAACCGCACGTGGCCAAAAAGGCGCCCTGGGATGGCGGCTTCGTCTGGTCGCAGACGCCGGATGGCCAGCCCTGGGTCGCCAGCGCTGTGCAGGGCGAAGGCTGCGACCTGTTCTGGCCCTGCATCGACCACCCGACCGGCAAGGCCAAGCTGCTCGACGAGCACATCAGAGTGCCGGCCCCGCTGGTCGTCGCGGGCAATGGCATTGCCATGGGCATGGATGAGGCCGATGGATGGCGCACCTATCACTGGCGCACCAAGAATCCGAGCACCTACGCCATTTCGGTCAACGTCGGCCCCTACAAGGAACTGACGGGCAGCTACCGCAGCCGCTTCGGCAACGCGATCCCGCTGCAGCTGTGGTATCTGCCCCAGAACGAAACGGGTGCGAAGGAACTGTTTACCGAGTTTCCGAAGTTGCTCGACTTTTTCGAGACCGTGATCGGCCCCTACCCCTTCGGCGACGAAAAGATGGGCGTGGTCGAGACCCCGCACAAGGGCATGGAGCACCAGACCGTGAACGCCTACGGCAACAAGTACGCCAAGACGGCCTACGGCTACGACGACCTGCTGCAGCACGAGTTCGCCCACGAATGGTTCGGCAACCAGCTCACCAACAGCAACTGGGACGACATGTGGCTGCACGAAGGCTTCGGCACCTACATGCAGCCGCTGTACATGCAATACCTGCACGGCGACCAGGAATATTTCGCCTCGCTGATGCAGCTGCGCTCAGGCATCCAGAACAAGGCGCCGATCGTGTCGGGCAAGCCCAAGCTGGAAGAAGACGTGTACGACACCAAGCGCGGCGGCCCCGGCCAGGACATCTACAACAAGGGCGCGCTGATCCTGCACACCTTGCGCGCCCTGGTCGGCGACGAAGCCTTCTTCCGCTCGGTGCGCGAGCTCGTCTACGGCACCGACACGCCACGCCCGGGCGGCTTTGCGCCACGGTATGGCACCACGCCGGAGTTCATGGCCATCGTCAAGCGCGCCAGCGGACGCGACCTGGACTGGTTCTTCCAGGCCTACCTGTACCAGGCGGCGCTGCCGGAACTGCAAGCGACAAAGAGCGGCACGACGCTGCAGCTGGCCTGGAAAACGGAAAAGAACACGCCCTTCCCGATGCCGGTCGAGGTGCGGGTCGGCAGCCGCACCGTGACCGTCCCGATGGCGGACGGGCGCGGCAGCGTCGACCTGCCGGCAAATGCGGCCGAGGGCGCGGACTATACGCTGGATCCGCAATCGAAACTCCTGCGCCGCCAGGTGCGGATCGAGCGCTTCCATCAGTACCAGGAAGAGCAGAAAAAGGCGCGGACGAAAACCGGCGTTTGAATGAGGCTGGAGGGCGCCAAGGTTCTGGATTTTTGGGAAGCAGCGCCTGACAGTACCTCCACTTACTGGTTTTTTGTCGCTACCGAACTGAGTCAATGAAAAAAAAGACCCTGGTAATCGCGGCGTTAGCACTAGTCACGGTGTATTGGGTAACAAGGGCACTTGTCACCGTGTTTTTGGTAACAAGGGCGGAGGCCGCTGGAGTAGAGTTCACGCTTAGCAATGCAGGATCTGAAGCGCTCCACGCGGTCATTGTCGACGTTACCGGCAGATCATATAAGCTCGGCGACCTGCCTTCGGGCAGCAGCAAAACGGTCAAGCTGAATGCTCTCGGTGATTCGCACATCGAGCTGCGGTTTTCAAATGACCACCGTCTGATCATCGATTGCTACCTTCAGCCCGACTACATCGGAAGCATCAAAGTACAGGTCACGTCACAAGCTGTTTTGGCCGTTGAAAATGACGTAAGGCCGGCGCCCTATTAATGACAATTTGACACAACCTCAACCGTACAGCGAACAGTTACGCAGGTGACTAATCTCGAGGTCGTGTCTGAATGCCAGACCCGACACCGGGTAAGCTCTTGCTATAACGTTGCTTATCAGGCGCCCCAAGTGAGCGACTCGAGCGCAAGGGCTGACGAGTTAACATTTGATCACAGGATTGAGAATGCTCTGCTATTTGAGATGGATATCGATCGTCGGGGTGTGGTTACCGATCGCAGTTCTGGCAATGTGGGCGGGCGTCTCGTGGGGTGTCGGCGCGCTCGTCCCAGATGCTGGCTGGGGTCTGGTTGTGATCGGCATGTTTCTTACATTCGCCTTCAGCCACGCACTCGCAGTCTCGTCGCTTGTTGGAATCGGTTTGCTCATCACCCGACAGGCTGCGTGACCCGCTTTCACACTAATCAGTGCCATTGTCGGTGCACTGGCCTCGGCGTTTGTGTTGTTACGTATTTATTTTGACATGGCCATGTAGGTCCCTCTTCCTGCCCAGTTAACTGAACTGATCCTCCCAGGCCGCAATGGCCGCCGGAATCGCGCCCGCCCTTCACGCTCAGCGCTGTTGCAGCAAGCGATCGAAAATGAACAGGCACATGCGGTACATCAAGCCTGATCGCCGGGCCATTCCGGCGTTTATTCCGCATCAAGAGTAGAGCGAAGCCGGCGGGTAGCCTCAAAGCGCCTTGCCACTTCCCGGTACCCTTCCATGACTGCTGACTTTACCTTTTGGGGGCATAACTGCTTCCTGATCGACACCGACAACGAAGCTTTGCTGATCGACCCATGGCTGAGCGATACCGGTGCCTTTTTCGGCAGCTGGCACCAGTGGCCGCCGAATAGCCACCTGCGCGGCGCCGTGCAGAAACGCTGCGCCGAGAAAGTGCTGAGCATTTTTCTCACCCACGAACACCAGGACCATTTCGACCAGGCCACGCTCCGGACCTTGTCGAGCCGGGCGGAATGCACGGTCTACATCCCCGCGTACAAAGACAAATTCCTGCTCGAAGCGCTGCGCGGCATGGACCTGTCCGTGGTCGAATTGTCCGAAGGCCAGACGATGGGGTCAAGGATCCGCTTCCGGATCTTCATCGACGACAGCGGCATCAACCACGACAGTGCCATCTTCGTCGCCGCGCCCGGCTTTACCTTCTTCAACCAGAACGACTGCAAGCTGTTCGACCGGCTGCCTTTGCTGGCGAAGGAACTTCCCTCCATCGACTACTATTCGGTCCAGTTTAGCGGTGCCAACTGGCATCCGGCCTGCTTCGAGATGCCGGAGGAGCAGCGCCGGCTGGAGGCGAGGAAAAAGGTGGCGAGCAAGCTGCGTAATGTGGTGGGCGGCGCCCGCTTGCTGAAACCCCGCTACTTCATACCGGCTGCCGGGCCGGCATTCTTTCCCTTCCTCGACCCGGCCCTGAACGCCGGCGCCGGAACGATTTTCGTCCACCAGGACGAGCTCGAAAAATTCTTCAAACAGAACCGGATGAGCAATATGCTGTGTCCGCGGCCTGGCGACCGGATCGACGAGGAGACCAATCGCACGCCGATCGTTGGCCCGACTGCGGAGCAAGTCCAGGCCTACCGCGCATCCCACCGCAACATCTGGAACGAGCTCGACGATACTTTTACCAAGGCGCGCTTTGCGCAAACGTTGCAGCGCCGGCTCGACCTGATCGCCGACATCGCCGTGCCGGCAGGGACCCCGACGCTTGCCTTCAACTGGGGCGACAAGGACGACGACTGGCTGCTGGTGGACCTGGTAAAAAAATCGGTCACGGCCTCGAGCGCGACCGAGGCGCCCTGCCTGACCGTCAAGGCCAGCACCCGGTATTTTTCACTGATGTGCGGGCAAGAGCGCTGGCAGGACATTGCGCTGAGCATGCAGGCGAGCGTACGGCGCGAGCCCGAGGTGTACAACACCATCGCCAACATCTATTTGTTCGCCGATGAATCGAACCTGGCCGATTCGCTGGTCCAGAACCTGAACCTGCCGAACGAACGCATCGTCATCGAGCACCGGAACGAAAAATACGAGATCAACCGCTATTGCCCGCACCAGGGTGCGGACCTGTCCTACGCCATCATCGACGAGGACATGAACGTGGTCTGTCCGCGCCACAGTTGGCGCTTCGACCTGGCCTGCGAAGGCCAATGCAAGACCTCGGGTGCGAGCATCAAGGCGCTCAAGCTCGCAAGCGTTGACTCAGAGGTCTAGCCCTGCCGTCTGATCAGTTACCCGATACGCGGCTGTAGCTGCGCGAGGACGATCCCAGCACGGCATGGCCGCTGTCGGCATCGACAGGACGCAGCTCGAGATTGCGCGACAGGACAAACAGCAGCTTGTCGGATTCGGCGTACAGCGGCTCCCACTGGCCCGGGCGCATGGCAATTATCAGCTGGCCGTCGCGCTCGGCGACATGGAAGTCGCCCAGGCTTGAAATCTTGTACTGGCCGACCAGGGCCTGGCGCGCCTGCGCCGTGAGGGCAACCGAGGAACGCACCAGGGTCTGGTTGCCAGTCCACTTGTATTCATGGGCGATGGCGCGCAGCAGAGCAGCGGCAATCTCGCTGCCATTGTCGCCGTTGGTCAGGATCACCGCGCCGTTGCCCCCTTCGATGAAGGCGACCAGCGAGGACTTGAAGCCCATGTTGCTGCCGCCATGGGCGAAGGCCTTGCCCTTGTCCTGGATTTGCAGGCCCAGCGCGTAGTCGTTCATCACCGGCGTGAGCATGGTGCGCGTCATGTTCGGCGTCAGTACGCCGTTGGCGCGTCCCGCCGCCCCCTGCTGGATCGCGATCGCGAACTTTGCCAAGTCAAGCGGCGTGGTCCACAGGCCGGCTGCGGCCTGCTCGGGATGAGTAAAAGCGCCGCCCGGGAAGGCCTTGCCGTCGCGGTCGTGCGGGAGCGCCGCTTTCGCCGCCAGCGCGGCCGGCAGCGGTTGGGCGAACGTACTGTCCTTCATGCCGAGCGGTCCCAGCACCAGTTCGCGCGCCAGCACATCGAAGGGCTGGCCGGCGCGGTCGATCATGGCTTGCTGCAGGACCGTGTAGCCGCCGCCCGAATAGCGGAAGGCGGCCCCAGGCGCGGCATCGACCCGGATCGGCGCGGTGTTGGCCGGCTCTGTGCCATCGAGCACCTGGACCAGCGCAGGTACCGGCTTGCCCGCGGCGTAGCCGGGGAAGCCGGACACGCTCATGCCGCCCGTATGCGACAGCAGTTGTCGAACGCTGGGCTTGCCGGCGCCGGCGGGCAGCTTCCAGCTGGTCAGCGCGGTCTCGACGGGGGCATCGAGCCCAAGCTTGCCTTGTTCCACCATGCGCAGGGCCGCCATGGCAGCGACTGGTTTGCTGACTGACGCCGCCTGGAACAGGGTGCCCGGCGTGACGGCCGGTCCGCCGACCCAGGCGACGCCATAGCCGCGCGTCCACGCCACTTTGCCGTCGCGGATCACGGCGACGCTCACGCCCGGCACGTTCAGGCGCGCCATCACGCTCTGCAGGCTCTCGGTCTTGACCGGCGCATCGGCCAGCGCCACCACCGGGCGCAGGCCGGCTTCGATACGGGCAATGGCAGCACCGTCGTCGGCATGCGAGAAAGCGGGGACCAGCGCTGCCAGGCAGAGAGCGAAGCGGAAACTGAGGGGAAGCCGAGGCGGTGCAGGCTGACTGGAACGCATTTCTTACTCCCTTGATATTTGCATATTGGAAACAAGTATAGAGATACCCGACAGGCCCGGCAAGGAGAAACAGGTTCGTACTTACACCTTGAAACTTTACTTACAGTCAATTGCCAGCCTTTCTAACTTTTCGCTGACACACTGTGGTCATGCGAACAGAACAGATCGGGGTCCCGAGATACTCTGGATCACTAATTCAATCAAGGAGAAACAAATGAGAATTGCTAAACAACACATCATGCGCATCGCTGCCGTTCTGGCCCTGACTGCTGCGACCAGTTCCGCCTTTGCCCAGAGCGCCGACTACCGCCGTGGTTACGAGGATGGTTACGCAGCCGGCCAGCGTGACGACCGCGACGACCGTGGCGGTCCGGGCAGGGATAGCCTGCGCATTCTTGAAGCGAACTATGGCGTGCGCGGCTCCACTTGCAACGCGCGCCGCTCGGTACGCGATTCAATGGAGCGCAATCGCGGTGTCGTCGTCGCCAATGACAAGCTCTGTGGCGATGCCGCTCCCGGTAAGGTGAAGCGGCTGCAGGTCGTCTACCGTTGCAGCGATGACGAGCCGCAGCGTGCTGTCGCACGCCAGGGCGACACGATGCGCCTGAGCTGCCGCCGCTGATTATTTCAGGGCTAGGTCATGGCAAAACAGCCGCGCACTTCACAGTGCGCGGCTGTTTTGCCATTTGCTCGATGCGATCCGGCTGGCCGGTCTCAGGCGGCAGCCGCCACCACCAGCACTTGCGGCGCCATCGGTGCGTTGGCGCCGCTACTGCCCGGTTCAACTGCCGGCCGCTCGAACTGATACCCGTTCGCCTCGTGCACCTCCCAGGCGCCCTCGCCCTTGAGCTGCAGCACATGGGTGTGATGGCGCAGCACCGCGGCGCGGTGGGCGATGCTGATCAGGGTCGTGCCGTTTTCGCGCAGGCGCGCGTACAGGGACGCTTCGTTGCCGCTGTCGAGCGCACTGGTCGCTTCGTCCAGGATCACGATGCGCGGCGCGTGGACCAGCACGCGGGCAAAGGCCAGGCGCTGCTGCTCGCCGACCGACAGCATTTTTTCCCAGTCCTGCACGGCGTCCAGGCCGCCAACGCGCTCAATCAGGTCGGGCAGATGGACCTGCTCGAGTATGCCCAGCAGCTGCTCGTCGCTCAGGCTCGACTTCGCGCTCGGGTAGATCAGTTGGCTGCGCAGCGTGCCATGCTGCAGGTAAGGCTGCTGGGGCAGGAAGAAGAAGTCTTCCAGCGGCGGATGCTGGATCGCGCCGCTGCCGGTCTGCCACAAGCCCGCGATCGCCCGCAGCAGCGAACTCTTGCCGCAGCCGCTCTCGCCGGTAATCAGGAGCGCGTCGCCCGGTTTCAGCACCAGGCTCAGCTCCTTGATGAGCACCCGTTCCGACTGCGGCGGGTGCAGGGTCAGCGCGTCCAGTGCGAGATGCTCGCCTGGCCGCCTGTCGATGCGCGGATGCGCCTTGCCGGGCGCCGGATTCGAGTCGGTCTCCGGCAGCACCAGCCTGGACAAGGCCTGCAGGCGGTCGATGCCCGCCACGAAGCGGCTCAGGCTCTCGAAATTATCGACAATCACGCCCACGGCGCCGAGCACGGCCGTAAATGCCCCGGCGGCCTGGATCGCCCGCCCCACTTCCAGCTGGCCCGACAGCACGCCCTCGGCCAGGATCACGCCCGGCAGCACCAGGGTCAGCTGGCTGAAGGTGCGCTGGAACAGGTTGAGCGAGCGCTGCTTCTTGATCAGCCTGGCGAAGTTGTGGATCACCTTGTCGAACTTGCTGTCGATGTGGGCCCGCTCCTGTGCTTCGCCGCGGTAGAAGGCAATCGATTCGGCGTTTTCGCGCAGGCGCATCAGGCTGAAGCGGAAATCCGCCTCGCGCCGCAGCTGCCAGAAATTCAGGTGGATCAGCGGGTTGCCGAAGACCCAGAGGGCGACCACGGTGCCCGTCAGCGCGTACACCGCCAGCACCCCGACCAGCACATGCGAAATCGACCACAGCACGGCGCTGAAGGCGACCAGCTGCATGATCGAGCCGAGGAAGATCAGCAGGAAGTGGATCGAGCGGCCCGTGAAGGTGTTGATGTCTTCGCTGATGCGCTGGTCCGGGTTGTCGATCTCGCTGTTCGATCCCAGCTCGTAGTACTTGCGCCCTTTCAGGTAGCTGTCGAGGAAGCGGCTGGTGAGCCAGCGCCGCCACTGGTTGGCGAACAGGTCGCGCATGTAGTAATAGAAGGCGTAGATCGGTACCGCGAAGGCCAGGATGTACAGGCAGGCCCGCACCGAGGTCCAGAAACGGTCGCCATCCTTGCCCGCCAGCGCCGAGGTCATCTCGCCGGCCTGGTTGTTGAGCATGACGGCGAATTTGGTCTCGGCCAGCATCAGCACGATCAGGAGCGAGAGCAGGAACCACGCCTTCTTCCTTTCCTCTTCCAGCCAATAGGGTTTCGCCACGTTGACGAATTGTTTCCATGCAGCGAGCGACAAGGGCGGAGCGCGGCGTCGTTTTTTGGGTGGCGCCGTCGCCTCAGCGGTTGCGGAGGCGGTGGTATCGGAGGTGGGCGTGTTCATGTTCTGTCGCTTGCGGTCGGTGGCTCGGGTACGAACTGAGCATACGACTCGGCACGAGACCGTTCGGTGCGGAAACGGACATAACGGCAATTCCCTGCATTTTCCCTGCCCGGACGCAACAGATGCCACCATCCTCAGTTGTTAGCAATGGCAACCAGGGCAGCAAGCGCGGCGCCAGGCGGGTATGCTGTGGGCGACCCTGTTTCCACCCTGCCGCCGATGCCACGTTTCAGCCTCATACCCCTCCTCGCCCTTGCCGTCTTCTCCCTTGCCGGCGGCGCGCAGGCGCAAAACGACAGCGGCCTGGTTGCGCTGGTGAATGCCTATCGTGCGGCGCCGGGCGAATGCCGGGGCCTTCGTGCCATGCCGGCGCCGCGCTTGACGACGCAAGCGGCGCTGGGACGCGTGCGCATCGGCGCCGGGACCTTTCCCGAATTTGCACTGGAACGCGTCGGCTACCATGCGGCCCAGGTCGAGATCATCAACACGCGCGGCGCGCTTGACGCGGCCGGCGTGATGGACCTGATCCGCCTGCCCTACTGCCGCGTGCTGCTCGACAGCGCCTACCGCGACATCGGCGCCAGCCGCCAGGGCGACGAATGGACGATCGTGCTGGCGCGCCCGCTGCCGGCGCTCACCCTGCCCGCGCCCGACCTGGTCGGACGCGAGATCCTGGACGCCGTGAATGCCGCGCGCGCCGTTGCCCGCAGCTGCGGCGAGCGTGCTTTCGGCGCGGCCCCGCCGCTGGCCTGGAACGACGCCCTCGGCGCGGCGGCGCTGGCGCACAGCCGCGACATGGCGGCGCAGCGGCGTTTCGCCCACCAGGGGTCGGACGGCAGCGACGCGGCGGCGCGCGCCACGCGTGCCGGTTATGGCTGGCGCCTGGTCGGCGAGAACATCGCGTCCGGGCAGACGTCGGCGCAGGAAGCCGTCGCCGGCTGGATCGACAGCCCGGGCCACTGCGCCAACCTGATGAATCCCGCCTTTACCGAGATGGGCGCGGGCTACGGCATCAGCCGCGCGCGCATGCCGGGTTTTGTCTACTGGACGCAAGTCTTCGGCGCACGGCGCTAAGTACTCAGCCTGAAATAAATGTGAATTTTGGCAACAGAATCGGATGCGGTGCAAGGCGGCGAGTGCGCCGCAGTGCGAGCACTGCAAGCGCGAGCCAACGCCGCACCGCGCCGGTTCTGGCAGCCAAAAACACATTTATTTCTGGGTGAGTACTTAGCGCTTATTTGCCCGCCTGGCGCGCGGCCCAGTCGCCAATCAGCGCGAGCACCTGCGGCGACACCGTTTCCTCGATCGCCGCCACCTCCGACGCCAGGCCGGCCAGGAGAAGCAGGCAAACCAGGCCTGCCAGGATGCGCTGTCGGCTCGTGTTCATGCGGGGTGGGTAGGAATGAAAACGCCAAGCCTGGCATCCGCCCGGCAGACAAAAAGGCGCGGATTGTTTGAGGCAGGCCCGCCGCCGATCGAGTAGGGGACGGGGTCACCCCCGTCGCCCTCTCACACCACCGTACGTGCGGTTCCGCATACGGCGGTTCATTTAACAAGCTGGAAGCGCTGCTGGGTCTCCAGCAGCGAAACCAACCCGAGCACGTCGAACGAACTCTTCGGATACGCAGCGTTCATATGGCTCGCTCCGGCGTTCCACCATGGGCCACGACCATTGCTTGCCGATTTCCACGCCCGCGCCGCATCCAGTCCGCGGGTTTGCAGCCGCTTGTTACGTGTCGACGGGTACTTCCATTGACGCCACAACAGGCAGCGAAGTTTGCGGCGAATCCATCCATCCAAATCCTGTAGCGCACCCTTCACCTCGGTCAGCCGGAAGTACGATGTCCAGCCACGCAGCACAGGGTTCAGTTCGTTGATCGTGGCGACGAGGTTGCGCGAGGCGTTCCCAACGACGATGTCCCGAACCTTGTCTTTCAGTCGCTTCAAACTGCTGTCGGCGATTTTCAGACGAGCCTGCTTATGCCAAGTGAAGCTGTGACCGAGGAACTTCCTGGCCCAGGGTCGCGCTACGGCGCTTTTCTCCCGATTCACTCGAAGCTTGAGTTTCCGCTCCAGATAATCGGTGATCGCAGCCATCGCGTGTTGCCCTGCTATTTCGCTCCTGACGTAGATATTGCAGTCATCGGCGTAACGGCAGAACAGGTGGCCCCGACGTTCCAGTTCGCGATCCAAGTCAGTCAGCAGGATGTTCGACAGCAGCGGCGACAGCGGCCCGCCTTGCGGCGTGCCCTCCGTCCTCGCGCTGACGATCCCGTCAGACATCATGCCCGCTTCGAGGTAACGCCGGATCAGTTTTAAAACCCGTTCATCCTTGACCTTGCGCGCTATCCGCGACATCAGAATGTCGTGGTTAACACGATCGAAGAACTTCTCCAGATCGAGGTCAACCACCCAGCGGCGGCCTTCCCAAATAAAGCCTTGCGCTCGTTGCACCGCTTGCCATGCATTGCGGCCCGGTCGGAACCCGTAGCTATGCTCGGAGAATTCAGGTTCGAATTCTGGTTGCAGAATTTGCAGCAGCGCTTGCTGGATCAAACGGTCCAGTACCGTCGGGATGCCCAGTGTTCTTACCCCGCCATTCGGCTTCGGTATTTCCACTTTGCGAATCGCCATTGGCATGTAATCGCCCGCTAGCAATGCTGCCCTGACGCTTGGCCAGTGCTGTTGCAGCCATGCCTTGAATTCGGCCACGGTGAGTCCGTCGACTCCTGCCGCACCCTTGTTCCGCATGACTCGCTCATACGCTCGCCACAGGTTGTTACGTTCAACCACGGCATCCATCTGCCGCAGTCCTTCCGCTTTCGTTTGCCCATCCGCCGCCGTGCCAACCTCGGCACCAGGCACAGCCATTGACGACATCCGGCCGCCTCTTTCCGTATCTGGCGCAGTTGCCTGCCTTGTTGCGTCGTCGATTTGCATCGAGGTCGAATGTCCTAATCGCGTTGTTCAATGTTCAGGCCTTCGGTCGGGTTCTCTTCGGCTCACCGCCTTGGCCCAACCTACTATGCCGTCTGCTGACTTCTGCATGCACATCCCAACACCTCTCGATGTCGGTAGCACTAGGCATGCATGCAGATCTCCCCGGGTATTGCGCACTCACCTTCACGCTTATGCCTGTCGGATCTACGTCGCAGCGTTCCGTGCAAGTATTGGGCTTTGATGATTTTGGACATCTCACCCCGCCGCGCCGCCTCATCCGCTTCCTGTTCGTCAGGCCAGCGCTTTGCTTCCGGCTTCCTCCAGATTCGCAGTCGCCCACGACACCCTTGCCTTCCGCTAACTCTTCCCCTTGCCGGGTGAGTAGAGGACTTTCACCTCCAAGTAAGTGCGCCCTGCCGGGCGCACCAAAAAAAAACGCCACCCGAAGGTGGCGCCTTGTTCTCTGCGACGCTGGGTCAGCGCAGATTGATGGCGAACAGGCCGCCGCCCGCCGTCACGATATACAGCACGCCGCGGTCCGACAGCGCCAGCTCGCCGCCGACGGGCGTGCTCCACACCACCTGGCGCGTTGCGAGGTCGACCGCCAGCGTCTTGGCCGGCCCGCTGACGAAGGCCAGGTTGGCGGTGACGATCAGGCGCTTGCTGTCCGATGAGGCCGAACTGGTGAACAGCTTCTCCGTCTTCCATTGGAGCACGCCGGTGGCGGCTGCACGCGCTTCGAGCACCATGCCGTACTCGCCCAGCGAATACACGGTGCCATTGGCCAGCACATGCTGGCCAACGGTGCTGCTGTCGGCGGTCCAGGTGCGCGCGTGCGACTGCAGGTCGATTCCCAGCAGTTTGGAGCCGATCTTTGCCACCGCCAGGTTAGCGTCCACCACCAGCGACTTCGGCTCGCCGGTCGTCCCCACGATGGCGGGATCGGTCACGCTGAAAGCGACGCTGCCGTCAGCGGTATCGAGCGCCACCATCTGGCCCTGCAGGAAGGCGTAGGCGCGGCCGTTGTCCACCACAGGCGTCCAGCCGGCGCCAACCAACGGCATGCTCTCGTTCTTCCATTCGATCAGGCCGGTCGCCGCATTGAACTTCTCCATGCCGCCAGAGTGGCCCAGGTAGACCGTGTCGCCGACAACCGAGGGCGCCCGGTGCAGTTCAGGGGGCTGCCTGAGGCGCGTCCTGCCGGCCAGCTGGCCGGTGGCGGCGTCGAAAGTCCACAGGTATCCGCCTTCCGGGGCCAGCACGCGCGCGTACACACGGCCATTGCCTGCTGCCAGCGCATTGATGCCGGTCTCGGCGCCGATCTCGACCTGCCACAGCTGCGCGCCGCTCGCTTCGCTGGTGGCCGACAGTTCCCACTTGCCGGCGCTGCTGCGGATGACGAACACGCGGCCATTCTCGATGACCGGCGCACTGACCGTCGTGCCGGCCGTCGCAGGCTTGTTCCAGCGCCGGTTGAAGGCTGCCGGATCGAAGCTGGCGGGCAGCCAGGCATTTTGCGCGGCGTTGCCGTTGGTGGTGCTCCAGGCCGACAGCGAAGGGATGGTGGCCAGGGTGCTGAGGTTGGTCGACGCTTTCACGGCAAGCTTGACCGGCACGCGCCAGGGCGAGCCGCTCACGGGAGAACGGCAAGTGCGCGGATCGTCGAGGCAGACGCGCACTTCGAGCGAGGCCGCATGCTCGCCCACGGCCAGCGTGGACGCGGTGGCCAGGTCGGCGCTGAAATGGCCGACGGGCAGTTCACGCATCGTCACCGGCGCGGCCAATACGCCGCTGCTGTCGAAGACACCGACCTGTACCGCCTGCGGGAAGGCCGAGGTGGCGCTCGCGACCAGAGAGAACGCCGCCGGCTCGCCCTGGTAGGTGACCAGGCCGAATGCCGCGGGCGAGAACTTCAGGCGTTCCTGCGCCTGCGTGGCCGTCGCCACGGTGAAGGTGACCGGAACCTGCCATGGCGAGCCCGCCAGCGGCGTGCGGCACACGAGCGGATCGTCCTCGCACAGGCGCACCTGCAGGTCGGTCGCATAGGTGCCTGCCACCGCGGCATTGGTGCGCAGTTCGACCGCGTACTCGAGGTCGGAGATTTTAGTCACGGTGATGTTGGGCGCCACGACGCCCTTGCTGTCGATGACCGCCACGTTGAAGGGCTTGTCGAAGGTTCGGCTGGACTTGGCCTTGACCTGGAAGCGGACACTTTCGCCCTCATAGGATTTGACTGCCACCGGGTTCGGGGTCAGCGTCAGCCAGCTCCCGCTGGCCGGGGCCGAGACGACGCCGCCGGTTGCCGGCGCAGTACCCGTACCGCCCCCACCGCCCCCACCGCCGCCGCCGCCGCAGCCCGTCACGAGTGCCGCGCCCAGCAGGGTGGCCATTGCCGATGTTACGAAACGCATGTCTCCGCCTGTTATTTGTTATTGAAAAAAGATAACAAAATTATATAGGCGAAATAAACTTTCCGATAACAAATATTCCACTGGGTGCAATGGCGCAACAGTGCCGCACCGCCCCAGCTTGCCCGCAAGACGGCGCGTGCACGGGGCCGGCGAGGGGTGCGTCGGGGTAGCGAACCCCGGTGCTATACTGAATTTACGCGACGATCGAATGCAGATGAATCGCGTTACGCTGATCGGG
This sequence comes from Massilia sp. FBCC-B171, assembly GCF_059134155.1. NCBI lineage: Bacteria > Pseudomonadati > Pseudomonadota > Betaproteobacteria > Burkholderiales > Oxalobacteraceae > Massilia > Massilia sp. FBCC-B171. Next base: position 4,788,972 of record NZ_CP101443.1, read on the forward strand.
CCGCTGGCCGTTTTCATCGACGGTCATGCCCGTCCGTGCCCCGCCCACCGTCACGGCGGCCGGTTGGCCGATGTGCTGCGCAGTGCCCATGCCGGGTGTGCGCGCAAGTTGGCCAGCCCTGACAGGACTCATCTGTATGCGATCGCCAGTCTCTTGCGTTTGCCCTCGCGCCAGGCCTACATTGCCTGGCGGCGCGGGCGAACATCATTCACGCTTCATTATTGACAGGGGGTAGCATGCCAACAACCTGGATTATCACGGCCAATGCAGGCCGGGCAAGGTTCTTCTCGGAGGACGGTCCAGCAGAGCCACTGCAAGAATTGGAAGACATGGTCAACAACGGCGCGCGCCTGCGCGACCAGGACATCAACACCGACCGGATCGGCGCGCTGGCGGCGGGCAAGAGTGGCCACGCCATCGGCGGTGCGCAAGGCGGCGGGGCACAGCACAATGCCAACGCCGGTGCGCCCAACAGCGGATACGAGCCGAACCAGACGCCGGCCGAGCACGAGACCGAGCTGTTTGCGAAGGACCTCTCGCAATACCTGCTCAAGGCGCAGCAGGAAGGCCGCTATCAGAGCCTGGTCATCTCGGCGTCGCCGCAGTTTCTCGGCACCCTGCGCAACAACCTCGACTCGCACGTCAAGGCGGTGATCAAGCAGGAGTTCAACAAGGACTACACCCAGGTTCCCGTCCACCAGCTGCGCGAACAGCTGCAGGCGGCCCAGGCCAAGTCCGCAGAATAAGGCCGCACCGGGCCAGGCCCGTCAGGCCAATCCGCAAGGGTTGGCTTTTTTTCGCCTGCGCGCGCGGCCCGGCCGGATGATTCGTGCGGCCGCGTTCGCCGTTGCGCCCTACCATGGCGGTATCGATGAAAGAGGAACTACCATGAACAAGCGCCTGACCCCGACCCTGATCAAGGGCACCCTGCTGGCATCCGTCGTGCTGATCGGCATGAAGGCCTGGGCCGCCAGCAATGAGGCGAACCCGCGCAGCGACCTGGCCACCATCGCCTCGCTCGACTTGCCGCGCTACCTGGGCGAGTGGTACGAGATCGCCAAGTTCCCGAACCGTTTCCAGCGCAAGTGCGCCGGTTTTACCAAGGCCACCTATACCGCCCTGCCCGACGGCCGGGTGCAGGTGGAGAACCGCTGCCGCCTGGCCGACGGCGGCGTCGACGTCGCCATCGGCGTGGCGCGCCAGGTGGGCCCCGCCAATTCGCCGCGCCTGAAGGTGCGCTTCGCGCCGGCGCTGCTCTCCTTCCTGCCGATGGTGTGGGGCGACTACTGGATCATCGACCTGGACCGCGATTACGGCCTGGCCGCCGTCAGCGAACCGGGCCGCGAGTACCTGTGGATCCTGTCGCGCACGCCGACCGTGAGCAAACCGGCTTACGATGCCCTGGTAGCGCGCCTGTCGGGACAGGGTTTCGATGTGCGCAAGCTGGTGCGTACGCCGCAGGAATAATCACCCCCGGTGATAGTCACCGAACAGGTATTTACGTGATCAATAACCGGACTCCTCCATGATCGTGCGCGACCGACCCAATGGGCTGCGCCTGTTCCTCATCATGCGCGGCTCGGTCCTGCCGAGCATCTGGAAAAGCATCACGATCACGACCCTGCTCGCCGTTGCCGTCACCTGGACCCACGGCCAGCTGTGGGACCACAAGATCAAGCTGACGATCATCCCGTTTACGCTGATGGGTTTGCCGCTGGCGATCTTCCTCGGTTTTCGCAACAATTCCGCCTACGACCGCTACTGGGAAGGCCGCAAGCTGTGGGGCGAGCTGGTTCTGCGCAGCCGCAATTTCGCACGCCAATGCCTGAGCCTGGTCGACGAGGGCGCGGCCGCAGGCGACGCCGGTATGCTGCGCGATCGCATGATCCGGCGCGCCATCGCCTATGCCCACGCGCTGCGCCACCACCTGCGCTGCAGCGATCCGGCGGCCGACGTCGCGCCCCACCTGGCGAGCGCCGAATGGACGGCCTTGCGCAGCCGCCCCAACCTGATCCACGCGCTGATGCTGGAAATGGGCGCCGACCTGCTGCGCTGCCGCCGCGCCGGCATGCTCGACAGCGTGCGCGCCGCCGCCCTCGACGCCACGCTGTCGGCCATGGTGGCCACTGCCGCATCCTGCGAGCGCATCAAGAACACGCCGGTGCCGTTTTCATACACGCTGTTGCTGCACCGCACCGCCTACCTGTACTGCTTCCTGCTGCCCTTCGGCCTGGTCGATTCGATCGGCTACCTGACGCCGCTGGTGGTGGCAATCGTTGCCTATACCTTTTATGGCCTCGACGCGCTCGGCGACGAGATCGAGGAGCCATTCGGCGTGTTGCCCAACGACCTGCCGCTCGACGCCCTCTGCCGCGCCATCGAAATCGACCTGCGCGATGCGCTCGGGGACGCCGACCTGCCGCCCCCGCTACTGCCGGTCCAGTACTGGCTGCGCTGAACTCTTCGTTGCCTTGAGGCTACATATCGCGCCGAATTTGCCTTCCGGCAACGATTAAAGGCCTGGCTGGGCGTGATCGAGACGAATGCCACCAGCACCCTGGCAGTGGCCAAGCTGAGCGATCCGGCCGCCGAGAAATTCTTCCTCGATGCGATGACCGTTTCCTCGAAGCGCGCCGACGACTTGCAGGCTGCGATCAAGGACAGCGTCGCCGGCGATCCAGACGCCGCCGCGCTGTTTGGCAATGTGCTGACTAGCCGCGAAGCCTATCGCGAGGCGCGCAAGACGGCGTTCAAGCAAAAGGCCGACGGCCAGGCCGAGGCCGCCGCCGCCTTCTTCACCACCGACATGGTGCCGAAGGTCAATGCCTACGTCGCCAGCCTGCAAACCCTGCTCGACTACCAGCTGCGCACGGTCGCCGCCGACACGGCGCACATCGCCGACGGTTTTGCCGCCGGCCGCCGCCTGCTGCTCGGGCTGGCCGCGCTGGCGCTGCTGGCGGGCACCGGCTTTGCCTACTTCATCGGCCGCGCCATCGCGGTGCCGCTGCGCACGGCGGTGTCGGTGGCGCAGACCGTCGCCAAAGGCGACCTGAGCAGCCGCATCACGCCGCAGGGCAGCAGCGAGACCGGCGTGCTGATGGGCCCACTGAAGGACATGAACGACAACCTGGTCGGCATCGTCAGCCAGGTACGCAGCGGCACCGCGACGATCGCCGATGCGGCCGACCAGATCACGGCGGGCAACCTGGAACTGTCCTCGCGCACCGAGCAGCAGGCCAGCGCCCTCGAAGAAACCGCCTCGTCGATGGAAGAACTGACCGCGACCGTGCGCCAGAACGCCGAACATGCACGCGAAGCGAACCTCCTGGCGCAATCGGCCTCCAGCGTGGCCGGGCGCGGCGGCGATACCGTGGGCCGCGTGGTCGAGACCATGGATGCGATCACGGAAGCGTCGAAAAAGATCACCGACATCATCGGCGTGATCGACAGCATCGCCTTCCAGACGAATATCCTGGCCCTGAATGCGGCGGTCGAAGCGGCGCGCGCGGGCGAACAGGGACGCGGCTTTGCCGTTGTCGCATCCGAAGTGCGCGTGCTGGCCCAGCGTTCGGCCGGCGCCGCCAAGGAAATCAAGGCCCTGATCGGCGACTCGGCCGGCAAGGTCGAGCAAGGCAGCCGCCTGGTCGCCGACGCCGGCGCCACGATGAGCGAGATCGTCGACAGCATCGGGCGCGTCACCGCCATCATGTCGGGCATCGCCCTGGCCAGCCAGGAACAGTCGGCCGGCATCGAACAGGTGAACGTGGCCATCGCCCAGATGGACCAGGTCACCCAGCAAAACGCGGCCCTGGTCGAAGAAGCGGCGGCGTCCTCGGAAGCCCTGCGCGAACAGTCGCGCGCGCTGTCGGCGCTGGTGTCGACCTTCCGTTTTGAGGACGGCGCCGCGCCTGCCGCCGCGCCAAGGCGTGCCGCACGCGGCGCCCCGGTGCTATCCCTGCGCCACGCTTGACCGACGCAAACCGCTGCTCCCCCACGGCGCCCCAGGGCGCCGTTTTTACGCCGGCCAGGCATTGGGGCGATATACTTGCCCTTTCTCTTTTGCGCCTTCCCCATGAGCTCCCTGCCGCCCTGCCCCACCTGCCACTCCGCCTACACCTACGAGGACGGCCCCAACCTGGTCTGCCCGGAATGCGGCCACGAATGGTCGGCCCAGGCCGGCGCCACCGAGACGGCGCGCGTCTACCGCGACGCCTCCGGCACCATCTTGCAGGACGGCGACACGGTCACCGTCATCAAGGACCTGAAACCGAAGGGATCGGGCGGCGTCATCAAGCAGGGAACCAAGGTCAAGAACATCCGCCTGGTCGACAGCGACCACGACATTGATTGCAAGATCGAGGGTTTCGGGGCCATGAGCCTGAAAACGGAATTCGTGCGCAAGGTGTAAGCCTCAGACACGGTGACATAAAAAAACACCAGCCCGCGGGCTGGTGTTTTTGTTTGCACGCACGAGGCGTGCTGCGGATACGGGATCAGCGGCCGCTGGTGCCCGTCGTGGTGGTGCCGGTGCCGGTGGTGCCCGTCGTGCCGGTGGTTCCGGTCGTCCCCGAGGTGCCGCTCGTACCCATCGAGCCGCTGGTGCCCGAGCTGCCGCTCGTTCCCGTCGGATCGGTGGTGGTGCCCGTGCTGCCGCTGGTGCCGGTACCGGTCCCCGTGCCCATCGAACCGCTGGTGCCGCTCGTGCCGCTGGTGCCGGTACCCATCGAACCGCTGGTGCCGCTTGCGCCGCTGCCCATCGAACCGGTGGCTCCGGTCGTGCCGGTCGTGCCGCTATCCATCGAGCCGCTGGTGCCTGAGGTGCCGCTGGTGGTGCCGCTGGCGCCGCTCGAACCGCTGCTGCTGTGCGACTTGCTCTTTTGTTTCTTCTGCTTCTTGCTCGAACTCGTGGTCCCGCTGGTCGAGCTGCCCGAGGTCTGGTCGCTCGCCTGGGTGCCGCTTTGCGAGCTGGTCTGGTCGGTGGTGCTCGTGGTGCTCGTGGTTTGCGCGCTGACGTTGAACGAAGTCGCCATTGCAGCGGTGATGGAAGCGGCCAGCAGGCCCTTCAAGAGTTTATGCATTTTCATGTTCATCTCCTAATGTTTGGGGGCTTTGGGACGCCTTGGCAAGACGGATCTTGTTCGGGCGTTCCAGTAAAGCTCAACAATATCAATGACATAATTGAGGTGGCCGAGTGTAGAGATGTCGCTCCGGGAGCAGCGCACGCTAGCCTGTCGGAAAGATATCCGACACCGTCAAGAGGCCGGAATTTCCAGTCCCGCCGCCCGTGCCGACAGGGTGCCGAGCGCGTCGTAGAGCTCGAGAATGCTGGCCTGGTCGTCCGGATAGACGCGGTTCGACAGCAGGACATAAAACGTGCGCGACCCGGGATCGATCCACAGGACGCAGCCCGTGAATCCCGTGTGCCCGTAGCTGCCGACCGGGAATACACGGCCGCGCGGACGCTGGGCGAAAGGCGAGTCGATGTCCATGCCGAGCCCGCGCAGGGCGCCGATACCCGGCGGGCTCTGCACGGTGGTGAGCAAGCGCACGCTGGCCGCGGACAGCACCCGCACGCCGTCGAGCTCGCCTTCGCCAAGCAGCATGCGCGCGAAGCGGGCGACGTCGCCGACGGTGCTGAAGACCCCGCTCGAGCCGGCCACGCCGCCGATGCGGCGAGCAGTCGGGTCGTGCACCTCGCCTTGCAGCAAGGCCCCGGCCTGGATGTCGCCGTGCGCGCCCGGTGCTTCGCTGCCCCGGCTCGCCCGGTGCGTCGGTGCAATGCCGTCTGCCGCCATGCGGCGCAGCGGCAGGTAGCCGGTCTGGTCCATGCGCAGCGGCGCGAACAGGCGCTGCTGCGCAAACGCGTCCAGCCCCATGCCGGACACGCGCCGCACCAGCTGGCCAAGCAGGATGTAATTGATGTCCGAATAGCGGAAATAAGTGCCCGGCGCGTCGGTCACCGTTTGCGCGCAGGCCCTGGCGTGGGCCGCCTCGATGCCCTGCCAGGCAGGTTTGCCCGGCAGGCCGGCGGCCAGGCCCGAGGTATGGGTCAGCAGGTGGCGGATGGTGATGGCCTCCTTGCCGCCGCCGGAGCATTCGGGAAAATAATCGACCAGCTTGCCTTCCAGGTCGAGTTTTCCCTCTTCCGCCAGCAGCAGGATCGCCGGCGCCGTCGCCAATACCTTCGACAGCGAGGCAGCGTCGAACACGGTGCCGGTGGTGACCGGCGCCGCGCCGGCCTCGTAGGTGAAGCTGCCGTAGGCGCGCTGGTAGATGGCGCCGCCGCGTTCCAGGTGAAACACTGCGCCCGGCAATTGGCGCTTGGCGAGCGCCGAGTGCATGGCCGCGTCGATGCGGCTGAACTGGGCGCTGTCGAGCCGGGCGGACGGGTCCGCTGCTTCCGGCAGCGGTGCGCAGGCGCCCGCCAGCGCGGCCAGGCAGACCGTGCCGGCGCCCCGCAGCGCGCCGTTTTTCGGCCGCGCCCAGCGAGAAAATATCCTTCGGCGTATCATGAAACGCATGATTCCATTCTCCATACTCGACCTCTCGCCCATCGCCGAAGGCAGCGATGCACGTGCTTCTTTCCACAACTCCCTCGATCTCGCCCAGCATGGCGAGCGCTGGGGTTTCAACCGTTTCTGGCTGGCCGAACACCACGGCATGCCGGGCATCGCCAGCGCCGCCACCTCGGTGCTGATGGGCTATGTTGCAGCCGGTACCTCGACCATCCGGGTCGGCGCCGGCGGCATCATGCTGCCGAACCACGCGCCGCTCGTCATTGCCGAACAGTTCGGCACGCTCGAGTCGCTGTTCCCGGGACGCATCGACCTGGGCCTGGGCCGCGCGCCCGGTTCCGACCACATCGCCGCGCGCGCATTGCGCCGTAACCTGGCGTCGGACGCCGACGAATTCCCGCAGGACGTGCTTGAACTGCAGGATTATTTTGCCGATTCGCCGCGACGCCAGGTGCGCGCCATTCCCGGCGCCGGCCTGAACGTGCCGCTGTGGATCCTGGGCTCGAGCCTGTTCGGCGCCCAGCTTGCCGCCCACCTCGGCCTGCCGTATGCGTTCGCCTCGCACTTCGCGCCGCAAATGATGATGCAGGCGATCGAACTGTACCGCGCCAATTTCAAGCCGTCGGCGCAATTGGACAAGCCGCACGTGATGTTGGGGTTTAATGTGTTCGCCGCCGACACCGACGACGAAGCGCATTTCCAGGCGACGTCGATGCAGCAAGCCTTCGTGAACCTGCGCAGCGGCCGTCCGACGCGCCTGCAGCCGCCATTACGCGGCTACCTCGAGGCGCTCAGCCCGAGCGAACGCATGATGCTCGATTCGGTACTGTCGTGTTCGGCGATCGGCTCACCGGAGACGGTGGCGGCGCAATTGAAGGCCTTCGTGGCGCATACGAAGGCGGACGAGCTGATGATCACCTCGCAGATTTTCGATCACGCGGCGAGGTTGCGGTCTTACGAGATTACGGCGCAGGTGCGGGACGCGGCGTAAGGCATTCGAAGGCGATGCGCCGCGTGGCGCGCGTTACGCCTCGCCCGTCCCCGCCTGCAGCGCATCGATCAACTCGGCTGTCGTCCTCACCTTGCCCATCACCCGGAAGGTGTTCTTGCACGCAAATTCGTGCGCCTCGGCCGTGATCCCGCTCATCGCATCTTCGGCAAACACCAGCGCATAGCCGCGGTCATGGGCCGCGCGCGCCGTCGATTCGACGCCGAAATTCGTGACGATGCCGCCAAGAATGAGCGTCTTGATGTGGCGCCGCCGCAGCAGCTGGTCGAGCTCGGTGCCATAGAAGGCGCCCCACTGGCGCTTGGTGATCACGACATCGGTCGCTTCCACCCCGGCATCGAGCGCCAGATGGGAAGCGTCGGGTGGCGGCGCCGGCGCGCCCGGTGCGCGCAGCGGCGCGTCGGACGGCGGCATCTGCAGCTCGTTCATCAGCACGCGCACGAAAATCACCATGCCGCCGCGCTGGCGCATCTCCTGCGCCAGCAAGACGCAGTTGCCGAGCACGGCCTGGCTCGAATACGGCGCCAAGTCGCGCGCCATGTTGCCGTTTTGCAGGTCAATCAGCACCAGGGCCGTGCCCGCCAGATCGATCGAAAAGTCGTCCATTGTTGCCTCCTTGTGCGACCGAGTATCGGCGAATCGCCGCTGCCGCGGCGCACGGCCGCGGCAGGCAGGCGAGGACCGTCAGGACTTGTCCGGCACGATGCGCAGGATGCGCGCATCGTCCTCGTCGGTGAGCACATACAGGTGGCCGTCCGGCCCCTGGCGCACGTCGCGCACGCGCTTGCCGATGTCGAGCTTTTCCTGGCGCACGGCCTTGCCGTCCTTGTCGAGTTCGACGCGACGCAGGTCCATCCCGGCCAGGCTGCCGCTGAACAGGCTGCCGCGCCACTGCGGGAAGGCCGTACCCGTGTAGAGCGCCAGGCCCGAGGGCGCCGGCGAGGGCGACCAGACCACCAGCGGATCGACCATGCCCGGCACGCTGCCCTTGCCGACCGGTTCGCGCGTGCTGTAGTCGAGGCCGAAGGTCTGGAGCGGCCAGCCATAGTTCTTGCCGCCTTCGACGCGGTTGATTTCGTCGCCGCCGCGCGGTCCATGCTCGCTGGCGAACACGCGTCCCGCCGCATCGACCACCAGGCCTTGCACGTTGCGGTGGCCGTAGGACCAGATTTCGGGCAGCGCACCCGGGCGCGCGGCCAGCGGATTGCCGGGCGCCGGCTTGCCCTCGCTGGTGACCCGCAGGATCGAACCGTTGTGGCTGCCCAGGTTCTGGGCCTGGTCGCGCGCCAGCATGTTGCCCACGCGCTGGGGCGGATTGCCGCCATCGCCAATGCTCATCAACAGCGTGCCGTCCGCCAGCCAGGCCAGGCGCGAGCCGAAGTGCTGGCCGCCGCTTTTCGAAGGCGAGGCGCGCAGCAAGGTCTTGATGCCGCCGAGCTTCTTGCCGTCAAAATTGCCCTGCACCAGGATGGTCCGGTTCTCGCTGCTGCTGCCGTTGGCCAGCGTCATGTAGACGCGGACATTCGGTCCCTTGTCCGCCGGGTGGATGGCGATGTCGAGCAGCCCGCCCTGCCCGCTTGCGAAGACGGGCGGCAAGCCTTCCATCGGCACTGCCTGCACCTTGCCGCCCGTGACCAGGTGCAGCGTGCCCTCCTTGCCGGTGACGAGCATGCGCCCGTCGGGCAGCCAGGCCATGGCCCAGGCTTGCGGCAGGGCGTCGGTCACGGTGTCGGCGCGCCAGCCTTTGACCGAAGGCGGCTCGCCCGTGGGCTGGACCTGGGCAATTGCCGGCACGACCGCGCCGGCCAGCAACGCCAGAGTTGACATTGTGCGTTTGATACGCACCTGTTGACTGAATTGCATGCAAACCTCCTGTAAAAGCTGTTAATTAACCTTCATCGTGGCGCAAAAGTCGCGCGCAAACTGCAAAGATAGCGAAATCGGGGTATACTCGTTGTTTCTGACCTTGCGTAAGGATGATCAATGAACCAGCGACGCTCTTTCCTCAAAAGCTCTGTTGTGCTCGCATCCGCAATCGGCATGCCGGTCCTGGCCAAAGCTGCCCAGGCCGCTCCCGCCGAACGCACCCTGCGCCTGTACAACACCCACACTGGTGAAAGCCTGCGTAGTGTTTTTTGGGCCGAAGGCCAGTTCATTCCCGATGCACTGAAAGATATCAACAAGCTGCTGCGCGACCACCGCAACGACAAGATTGCGGAAATGGATCCGAAGCTGATCGTCCTGCTCAACGACGTCAGTGACAAATTCGGCGCCGGACAAACGCTGCACATCATTTCCGGCTACCGTTCGCCGGAATCGAATGCCAAGCTCGCTGCCGCTTCCGGCGGCGTGGCCAAGCACAGCATGCACATGGACGGCAAGGCGATCGACATCCGCATGCCCGGCAAAAACCTGGCCCAGCTGCACAAGGCGGCCATGGCGATGAAGGGCGGCGGCGTCGGCTATTACCCGGACTCGCAGTTCGTGCACATGGACACCGGCCGCGTCCGTTACTGGTAATGCGCGTCCTCCTGAGCTGCCTCCTCCTCGCCATCGCCGCATTGCCGGCGGCGGGTGAGGTTGCAGCGCAGGAACCTGTTACTCGGGTCAATGTCTCCACGACACGCGACCCCGTCGACAAATCCTACCGCAAGATGATCAAAGGCATGGAACGCTTCGAACGCGAGCATGCCTTGGCTCCCAACGCCCCCCTGCGCTTCCAGTTGCTTCCCCGCACACCTGACCTCGCCATGACCGGCATCACGCTGCGCGTGGCCGGCGACACGGTCTCGGTGCCGGTACCGATCGGACCGGACAACAGCTTCGTCCTTCCCCGCAACGAGCAGGCCCTGCGCGAAGACGCGGCCGTGCTGGCCAACCGCAAGACCACCAGCATGACCTGGCGCGCGATGATCCGCACCCCGGGCCTGCCGCTCGATACGCGCCGCCTCGGCGACCTGCGCCTCGAATGCCGGGTCGGCACCGAAGCCGGGCTGGTGTCGAACAATTCCCAGATGTTCGCCTGGCTCTCGAATGCGCTGCTGAGCGCCGAGCAGGTCTGCAATAGTCCCGAAGGCAACTACCTGTTCTTTGCCGACCGGGCGCTGTTCGGGGTGCGCCTGCGCTCCGGCGAGCGGGTCGAGGACCTGCCCTTCAAGATGCTGTATGCCGGCGGCGAACAAACGCCCGACATGCTGCGCTTTTGCGACTGCCAGGTGCTGCTCGACCGCACGTATTACGCGCCGCTCTGGGACAAGGCCTGGCCCGACGATACGCTGGTCGAGTTTTCCTACATGACGGACGCGCCCCCGGCGGCGCAGGCAAACCCATGAAGCTCCCCGCCCTGCTTCTTGCCAGCCTGGTGCTGGCCGGCTGCGCCACCGGCCAGGCCACGCAAGGCACCCAGGTCGCCGCCGAGCGCTTGGCAAGCACGATCGTGCCGGGGCGCACCACCAGGGCCGAACTGCTGGCCACCTTCGGCAAGACCAAAAGCGTGGTGTTCGACAGCGGCTACGAGGCCTGGCTCTACCAGGCACCCGCGGGCGGCGGGCGCTTTTCCGAATTCGTCGTGCTGATCGATCCTGCCGGCGTCGTCGCCAGAACACGCCAGCGCGCTCCGACTACTCCCTGAGATAGTAAAACGCGCTCGCGTGCGCGGCCTGCTCAGCATCGCTGGCAGAATCTACCTCACAGACGTTCCGTTTCCTGTGGGGGCCCATCATGCTGGTCGATCGCGTACGGATGCTCATCGTTTCCCTGCTGCTGCTCCTGCTGGCCGCCTGCAGCGGCGGCGGCGGCGATCCGGGTACGCTGTCGCCCCCGCCCCCGCCTGCGGCCACCACCGGTTCGCTGCAGGTGGCCGTCAGTGCCCTGCCGGCCGGCGTGAATGCCAGCGTGCGCGTTACCGGTCCAAACAATTTTTCGCAAGATCTCACAGGCTCGCAAACGCTGGCCAGCCTGGCGCCCGGCAGTTACAGCGTGGCCGCCTCCAACGTCAATGCCAGTGGCATCCTGTACACGCCCACCCCCGCCATCCAGAGCGCGGTGGTGACGGCGGGCGCCAGCGTCACGGCCAGCATTGCGTACGCCAGCGGCGACTTCGCGCTGGCGCTGGCCGATATCGGCCCCACCTTTAACAGCCCGACCTTCGTGGCCGCGCCGCCTGCCGACGAGCGCCTGTTCGTGCTCGAGCGGCGCGGCGTGGTCCGCGTCGTGCTCAATGGCGTGACGCTGGCGCAACCCTGGCTCGACATCAGCGCGGACGTGTTTACCGGCGGCGAAGGCGGCCTGTTGTCGATGGCCTTCGATCCGGGTTTTTCCGGCAACGGTTTGTTCTACCTGTATTACACCGACCTGAACCAGAACATCGTCGTCGCGCGCTACGCCAGCTCGCCCACGCCGAACGTGGGCGACCCGTCGTCCGGCTTGATCATCCTGCGCATCCCCCATCCGCAGTTCACCAACCACTTCGGCGGCCTGGTCGCCTTCGGCCCGGACGGCATGCTGTATGCCGGGACCGGCGACGGCGGAGGCAGCGGCGACCCGTCCGTCAATGCCCGGAACCCCAATGTCCTGCTCGGCAAACTGCTGCGCGTCGACGTGCGCGCGGCCACCAACCAGCAGCCGTATACGATTCCGCCGACCAATCCATTTGCCAGCCAGGCAGCCGGCGCCGAAGTCTGGGCGCTCGGCCTGCGCAACCCGTGGCGCTTTGCCTTCGATGGCGAGCAGCTGTATATCGCCGACGTCGGCGAGGCGACGCGCGAGGAAGTCAATCTTGTCCCGGCCAGCCAGGGCGGCCTGAACTACGGCTGGGACGTCATGGAGGGCACGGCCTGCTTTGGGGCCAGCTCCTGCAACCGTACCGGCCTGACGCTGCCGGTCTTCGAATACGAGCATGGCGCGAACGACGTGAACGGCTGCTCGATTACCGGCGGCTATGTCTATCGCGGCACGGCGCTGCCGGAACTGACGGGACGCTACCTGTATTCGGATTACTGCCTCGGCTTCATCAGGAGTTTCTTCGCCAGCACTGCAGGCATCAGCGAGCAGCGCGACTGGAACCTGACCGCCGGGCAGGTCGTCTCCTTCGGGCGCGACGGCGCAGGCGAGCTGTATGTCGTCAGTGCCGGCGGCCGCATTTTCCGGCTGGTGCGGGCTGGCGAAGCCGGGACTGCGGCAGCTGCCAAGGCACTGTAAAATCAGGGAATGGCACGCTTACACCTCCACTTTCCTGAAGACCAGTATTACTATTCCACGCCGCTGACGGTGCGCGTGACCGACATCAATGGTGCGAACCACCTCGGCAACGACTCGATGATCTCGATGATTTCCGAGGCGCGCGCCCGTTTCCTGTTCGAGTTCGGCGTCCCCGAAACCGAGCGCGACGGCACCGGCATCATCGTCACCGACCTGGCCACCACCTACCGCGCCGAAGCGCACGCGCGCGACCAGCTGCTGTTCGAAGTCGGCGTCATGGATTTCAACAAGTACGGCGGCGACATCACCTTCCGCATCACGCGCCCGAAAGACAAGGCCCTGGTCGCCATGGCCAAGTCCGGTTTCGTGTTCTACAACTACAAGACCAGCCAGGTCGTGGCCATGTCGGACGAGTTTCGCAGCAAGTTCGAGCGGGTGAACTGGATCGACTGAGAAATAGTTGGAACTTTTCGCGTCCCTTGCCGGGATATGGGTGAGAGACGACCATGACCATCACCCCGACCACTTCCGACGACGAATTGCTGCGCCGCATGCGCGCAGGCGACGCCCAGGCCTTTGGCGCGCTGTACCGGCGCCATCAGGGTCCCGTCTACCGCTTCGCCCTGCTGCGCTGCGGCTCGGCCGATACCGCCGCCGACACGGTGCAGGAAGCGTTCATGGGACTGCTCACCGGGCGCCTTGCCTTCGATCCCCTGCGCGGTTCGCTGCCGAACTTCCTGTTCGGGGTGGCGCGCCTGATGATCCTGAAACACGAAGAAGCGCGCCGGCGCGACACGCCCCTGCCCGAAGAAGACGAGATGGATGCCGCGCCGGCGCCGGACGACGCCTGTCCGCTGTCGCGGGTGCTGGCCGGCGAGGCAGTTGAGGAGGTGCGCCGCGCGCTGGCCCGGCTGGCGCCGCATTACCGCGACGCCGTCATCCTGTATGAAATGCACGGCCTGTCCTATCTCGAGATTGCCGCCATCTGCGCGGTCGACCTCGGCACCGTGCGTTCGCGCCTGGCGCGCGGGCGCGCCGCCCTGGCCAAAGCCCTGCGCGCCCACGCGCTGGACGCCCACTAGCATGGACCCGATCATGGACCACGAACCCACTCCCGACCTCGACGCCCGCCTGGCGCAGCTGCGTACTTCGCTCGCCGGCGTCGACACGCCGCGCTGCGTCGAAAAGGAATTGATGCAAGCGTTCAGCAAACAGTTCGCCCGCGAACGGCCCTGGTACCGCCGCCTCGGGCTGCTCGAATGGAGCGCGGCCGGCGTGGGCGCTGCCGTCACCGCGGGCGTGCTGGGGCTGCTCTTGATGCCGCCCCAGCTGGCCGACGGCCTGCCCGGGGCCAGTCCCCTGGTGCGCATCGACAATGGCGCCGCCTTCATCGCCCTCGATTCCTTCGAGCGCATCGACGAAGAACCTGCCCCGCGCCTGGTCGAGACCAGCGTGCCGCGCACCATGCTGGCCGCCTTCGGCCTGCCGGTCACGCCGGAAAACGCAGGCGACGCGGTACGCGCCGAAATGCTGGTCGGTTCGAGCGGCGAGCCGCTTGCGCTGCGCCTGACTTCCATCGATTGATCACCCACCACGAGGACACCATGAACCCGAACCGCCTGCTGCTTGCCGCCCTGCTCGCCTGCCTGCTGCCGCCCGCCCTGGCCGAGGAAGCCCCGGCGCCGGCCCCTGCCCCGGCGCCGCACGCCACCCTGCTCCACGGCCACGGCGACGCACTGCGCGTCATGCACCGTGGCCATGCCCAGCCCATCAAGAATGCGCCCTACAGCGCCAGGGCCGTCTCGGAGCGGCTGCAGCAACTGCCGGATGGCAATCAGATCGAGCGGCGCACGCAGTCCGCCAGCTACCGCGACAGCGCCGGCCGCACGCGTCACGAAGTGAGCAACGACAAGGGCGAATTGCGTACCGTAACGATCAACGATCCGGTCGCCGGCATGGTCTGGATCTTGAATCCGCAGGAACGCACGGCGCAGCGCCTGCCCTCGCGCGCCGAGCTGGCCCGCATCGCCCAGGACGCGCGCGACAAGGCCCGCGTCCACGTCGAGCGCATGCGCAGGGACGGCCGCCTGCCGGCCCTGGAGCGCCAGGCGGGGGATCGTGTGGCGATCGATGTCGAACGCAGTATCGATGTCCGGCGCGAGGGCGAGCGCAATGGCGAACGAGAAATCGTGCGCGTGATCCGCGCACCGCGCGCGCCTGGCGCGGATGGCGCCCCGATCGGCCCCGTCTCGCCGCTCGGCCCCATGATTGCCGGCGCCGTCTCCGGCGCCCTGGGCGACATGAAATGGGCCAGCAAATCGGTCAGCCGCGATCTCGGCACGCGCGAGTTCGACGGCGTCAAGGCCGAAGGCAAGCTGCGCAGCTATGAGATCCCGGCCGGTGAAGTTGGCAACCGCAATCCGATCGTGGTGGCCGACGAGACTTGGTATTCGCCGGAACTGCAGGTGACGCTGTATTCGAAACACAGCGACCCGCGCAGCGGCGACTACGTCTACCGCCTCGAGGGCATCAAGCGCGGCGAACCCGACGCGGCGCTGTTCGCGGTGCCGTCGAATTACCAGGTGCGCGAGCTCGGCAGGCGTGCGCCGGGGAAAAGCGGGGAATAAAAAAATGCCGGCAACGGCCGGCATTCCCATCAGCGCCGCGCAGCCCGTTCGCGCGGCGCGATGGTCGAATAAAACCATTCGTCGATCATCTGCTTTTCGTAGCGCAGGCTGTCGCCATCGGAATAACGGCCAATGTGCTGCATGAAGGCCATGTCGCGCAACTGCGCGTCGCCGCTGCGCACGACCTGGCCGTTGCTTTCGATGGCGTAATGCAGGTCGATCCGCGGCCACTCGGCCCCATCGCGAATCACGCGCAGGTCCTGGCCACGGCGGCTTGGATACATACGGCCGGCAAGGTCGACATCCTTCACATCGATGCGCAGGTTTTGCCCCGGCGGCAACCTGGCGCCAAGCTTGGTGAAATGCTCGGTCAGCTCCTTGAGCACTTCCTTACGGTCCCATTCCGTGAACGGCAAGTCGGTAAAGCGTCCGGGCTCGATAAAATTGACGCCCACCTCAGCCGAGGCGGCGCCGGCGGCCAATGCCAACAGGCCGCTCACGGCCAGTTTTCGCATGACGTCCTTCATGGTGATCCCTCACTTTCGTTAGCTTGATTACATTGTTCAAATATACGCCGCTTCGATCGGGGCAGCATCTACGGCAAGTAAATTTTGTATCCGATTGTTAGTGGCTACTGGTCTGTTTCTTCCATGCTCTGTTAGTCATGGCACAGCCGTCGCAGCTATGCATACGCACACTTGCCTGCAAGGACGATCGACCGTGCCAGAAGGACCGTCACTCGTCATCTTGAAAGAAGAAACAACACGCTTCGTCGGCCAGCAGATCGTCGAGGCCGGCGGCAATACGGGACAGCTCGACCCCACGCGCCTTCTCGGCCAAAGCATCGTGTCGCTGCGCACCTGGGGCAAGCACTTCCTGATCGAGTTGCCGAACATGGCGATCCGCATCCACTTCCTGCTGTTTGGCACCTACGGGTGAACGAAGAACGCGAGGGAAAGCCACCGCGCCTCTACCTGTGCACCGCGGAGGGCGAGGTCCTGAACTTCTATGCCTGTTCGGTGCGCGAAATCGAAGCCGAGCTCGACAGCCAGGACGACTGGCGCGCCGACGTGATGGGCGATGCCTAGGGTCAGAAACGCTATACCTGACGAAATGTGACTCATCCACCCAACATTCTGTAATCATTGCATTGCGTCCCAATATATTGCCTGTTGTTAATGCTGCTTCACCGTAATACAATCGATTCAGGCTTGAATGTTTAAGTAGTTTCCCCTAATCGCTTGAATCGACCCATTACGGTATCGGAAGCACCATGTCTTTTTTGTCCTCCGCCACGCCCAAGCTCGCGCCCTGGAAAGTCTTGCTCGTCGATGATGAGCCGGACATCCACAACATCACCAAGCTGACGCTGAACCGCTTCCGCCTCGACGGGCGGGCCTTGAGCTTCCTGCACGCCTACAGCGGCGCCGAGGCCAAGGAGATCCTGAGTCGCGAGAAGGATATCGCGCTGGTCTTCCTCGACGTGGTGATGGAACGCGAAGACAGCGGCCTGGAAGTGGCGCGCTGGATGCGGCAGGACCTGGACAACCAGTTCAGCCGCATCGTGCTGCGCACCGGCCAGCCGGGCCAGGCGCCGGAAGAGCGCGTGATCGTCGACTACGACATCAACGATTATAAGGAAAAGACCGAGCTCGACCGCACCAAGCTGTTCACCACGACCTTCGCCGCGCTGCGCGCCTACCGCGACATCATGAAGGTCGAGGACGCACGCCGCGTGCAGGTGAGCTACCGCGAAGGCCTCGAGCGCGTGCTGGCGGCCTCGTCGCACATTTTCAAGCAGCGCAACCTGAAGGACTTTGCCAGCGGCCTGCTGCAGCAAGTGGTCGCCCTGCTGCGCCTCGAACAAAGCATGCTGCTGCGCCTGAAAGGCGCGAGCATGATCAGCGGCGAGAGCCAGTACGAAGTGCTGGCCAAGATCGGCGAATTCGGCGACGGCATCGATCCGGCTCTGCTGGCCCAGCTCGACGAGGCGCGCCATAACAGAATCTCGAAGCTCTACGGCGACACCTATGTCGGCTACTTCCCGAACAACAGCGGCAAGGCTTCGCTGCTGGTGCTGCAGGGAGTCGAGGAAATTTCCGACATCGACGCGCAGCTGCTGGAAGTGTTCTGCTCCGGTGTCGCCATCGCCTTCGACAACATCCTGCTGAACCAGGAAATCACCGACACCCAGGCCGAGCTGATCCTGCGCTTGGGCGACGTGGTCGAGTCGCGTTCGAACGAAGCGGGCAACCACGTGCGCCGCATGGCGCAGGTCTGCCACCTGCTGGCCCAGGCCTCGGGCCTGCCGGAAGACGAAACGGCGGTGCTGATGCACGCCGCGCCCATGCACGACATCGGCAAGATCGCCACGCCCGACGCCGTGCTCCTGAAACCGGGACGCTTGAGCCCGGAAGAATGGGAAGTCATGAAGCAGCACCCGACGGTCGGCCTGCAGATCCTGGACGGCTCGAGCCGCCCGATCCTGAAGGCGGCCGCCGTCATCGCCCACCAGCACCACGAGAAATACGACGGCACCGGCTACCCGCAAGGTTTGAAGGGCGAAGACATCCACCCGTATGCGCGCATTGTCGCGGTGGCCGATGTGTTCGATGCCCTGAGCCATGCACGCGTCTACAAGGACGCCTGGCCGATCGCGCAGGTGACCGACTACCTGCGCGAAGTGGCGGGCCACCATCTCGATCCGGTGTATGTCGATTTGCTGATCAAGAATATGGACAAGGCGGTGGAGATCAATCGGCAGTGGCCGGATTGATCCGCTGATCTTCGCACACCCGGGTGTATGAACTCGGGACGTAGCGTGGGCAGGTTTCCTGCCCACGCGTTCAAACATCACCAGAAACTTCGCGACGAACCTGTGCTGGTTGAACGCGTGGGCGGGAGACCGCGGGGCCGCCGAGGCCCACCCTACGTCCTGCTAATCACGCCGCCAGCTTCTCCGCCCGCCGGCTGCGCGGGAAACTCAACGCATACCGCAAGCCTTCGCCCGGCGCACTTTCAACGTGCACGCTGCCGCCCAGGGGTCCCGTCACCAGGTTGTACAGGATGTGCGCGCCGAGACCGCTGCCGCCATTGCCGCGCTTGGTGGTGAAGAAGGGGTCGAACAGTTTATCCAGCGTGTCCTTGTCCATGCCGGCGCCATCGTCGGCGTAGGAAAGCGCGACGACGTCGCCGTCGAGCGCGGCCCGGATCGTGATCGTACCGGCTTGCTCGCGCTCCTCGAAGCCGTGCACCAGCGAATTCATCAGCATGTTGGTGACGATCTGCGAGACGGCGCCCGGATAGCTTTCCAGCACCAGGTCCGCCGGACAGTCGACTTCAACCTTCACCGGCCGCCCCTTGAGCTTCGGCTGCAGCGAGAGCAGCACTTCGTTCAGGTAATTGCGCAGGTTAAAACTGCGGATGTCGTCCGAGGACTGGTCCACCGCCACCTGTTTGAAACTGCGCACCAGGGCCGCCGCGCGCTGGGTGTTGGTGGTCATGATGCGCAGCGACTGGTCGATGATGTCAAGGAAGGACTCGAGACTGTCCTCGGTCATCTCGCCGGCCGCCAGTTCCTCGCGCGTCAGGCGCAGTTCTTCCACCAGGTGGCTCGTTGCCGTCACGCAGATGCCCAGCGGCGTGTTGATTTCGTGCGCGACCCCGGCCACCAGGCGCCCCAGCGAGGCCAGCTTTTCCTGGCGCACCAGTTCGCCCTGGGCTTGCTGCAGCTGGGTCAGCGCCGTGCCCAGTGCGGCATTCTGCTCCTGCAGCATGTCTTTCGTCTTGCGCAGCCGATGGTCGGCCTGCATGCGCGCCAGGGCGACGGCGACGTGGCTGGCCATGAAGGCGAGCAGGTCGAGGTCGGCCTTGGTGTAGACCACGGCCGGATCGTAGCTCTGCACGACCAGCACGCCGTAGGGCTTCTCGTGCACCAGCATCGGCGCGCCCATCCAGCTGGCGATGTCGGCATTGCCGAGGGGTTCCTGGACCAGGCCATTGGCGACCAGGCGCGCATAGCTGCCGGCGTCGTGCAATTGCGCCTGCTTCGAGGCCAGCACGTAGGAACACATCGCTTTACCGTAAGGAAAACGCGTGACCGGCGCCTTGGCGTCCTTCTGGTCGACGAAATACGGGATGCTGATTTCCTGCGATTCCGGGTGGTACAAACCGATCAGGAAATTTTCCGCCACCATCAGTTCGCCGATGATGCGGTGCAGGCTCGTCGTCAACACATTGGTATCGGCCGCGCTGGCCGACAGGGACGCGATCTGGTACAGCGCGTGCTGCACCTGCTCGGCGCGGCGCCGTTCGGCCACCTCGTGCGCCAGGCGCGCGGTGCGTTCCTGGACGGCGCGTTCCAGCCGGTCCATGCTCTGCAGGCTTTGCAGCGCCACCGAGACGTGGTTCGCAATCACGCCGAACAGGGCCTGGTCCTCGGCGCCGTAGGTGTTGTCCCGGCTATAGCTCTGAATCACGATCGCGCCCAGCGGCAAGTGCTGCTGGTCGAGCAGCGGGCAGCCCATCCAGTGCTCGGCCGCGCTGCCGGCGCCGAAGTTCGACCCCTGCGCTTCGCGCGCCTTGAAATCGGCGGCGGTGACGATCAGGGTCTGACGGTTCAGGATGACCCAGGCGGTGGGCGACTCGTCCGGCGAGGCAAGCTGGACGGGATGGTTCAGCGGCGGGCCCTCGTCGGATTCGTCGACGAAGTACACGAAGCGCACGGTGCCTTCGTCGCGGTCCGACAGCGCCACATAGAAGTTCGCCGCATACATGATGCGGCCCAGCGCGCGGTGCACGCCGCGGATGAATTCGGTGATGTCGCTGCAGCTGGTCGACGTCTGCCCGATTTCGAGCAGCATTGACTGGACCGCTTCCAGCCGGTCAAGACGTTCCATGGCTTCCCTTGAAATTAATTCCCAGGGGAAATATTAGCAGCGGGCGCGGTGAAACGCACGCGCCATGGAGGAAACTGTGGTGTTTCCGTAGGGAAGCGGCAGATTACGAGCGCGGCGCCTTGAAATCGTTCTCGATCCAGGCCGTCGCCGTGCTCGGCGACAGCTTGAAGCTGGCTGCCACGCGTACCTGCGCCACCTGTTCGCTCATCTGGTCGGTCGCGGTCAGGATCGCATACGGATCGTCGTCATCGGGTTTGATGTCGAGCGTGACCTTCAGTTCGCCCGTGGCTTCGGTCCAGACGTACAGGCTCTTGTGCAGGATCGCGTGCAGGTGCTGCTCGTGGCGGCGGATGACTTCCGAGGCCGTCTTGATCAGCGTATTGAAGGCGTTCACGTCGAGCGGCTTCGGGTTCTTCTTGTCGCGGCCCATGGTCCAGGGACCGACCAGCGCCGGCTCCGGTTCGCCATCCTTGTACATGGCGACCGCCCAGCCTTCGTCGTCATCGTTCTTGATCACCCGTGCGGTCCAGCCATTGCCTTGCCACAGGCGCGGTTCCTGCACCGGCCCATCGTCGTCGCCCGATTCCAGGTTCGTTACGTCGTCGTTCATTGCTCGCTACTTCCTTCTGCCAGGCTCTCGCCTAAAGACAAGATCATAGAGGAAATTGCCGCAACTCGGCGATAGCAGACGTATAAGAACGCTGCATTGTTTTGCACAAAGCGTAGAGCGCTTCAGATGCGCATGCCAGGCAGCCCTGGCGGGCGAACCGGGGGTGGCGGCGGCGCGCGGTGCGGGTCGATGATGCGCTGCTTCGGCGCTTCGCGATCGAACGGATTGATGATGATGGGCGGGATGGCAGGCGGGGCCGATGGCGGTCCCTTCGGTCCTCCACCTGCCCGGCGCGGCAGTGGTGCGCTTCGATGCACCTTCATCGTTGAGCTGACGACATGCATGAGGGTCCCTCCTACAACAGAGCAGGCTGTCAGTATAGGCGGCGCTGGGCCATTTGCAAGGTCGGAAAACGGCCGGTGTTCGTCGGCCCCCATTGCGCTCCGGCCCGCCAAAACTGCCGCCCGTCGCACACGGCTGGCTCGCGAGGGCAAGCATGCCTACAGTAAAGCCATCCCATCACGACACCGAGAACCTGCCATGAAAAAGTTTGCTCCCTACCTCGTCCTCTTCCTGTGCGCCCTGCTGCTGTGGGACATGCTCTTCAGCTTTGGCGACGCCAGCTTCCACATCGACGGTGAAGAATTCGACGGCCCGCTCGGCGCCCTGTTCGGCCTCGTGCTCGCCGGCGGCGGCACGCTGCTCGGCCTCCTGGTGACGCTGGTGGTGGGTGCGGTGCTGGCGGTGGTGTTCGCCGGGGTCGGCGTGGTCGTGATCGGCGCGCTCGCGTTCGCCAGCCTGGCCGTCGCGGCAGCCATCGTGCCCTTCCTGCTGCCGCTGCTGTTGCCGCTGGTGCTGGTCTGGTACCTGGTCAGCCGGGCACGCCGCAACCGCGTGCTGCAGAAGGCGGCTGTCTAGGCAGCCTTTTCAGCCGCGAATTGCGCGTAGCCGCGTGCGCGCAATTCGCAGGCCGGGCAGGTGCCGCAGCCATAGCCCCAGTCGTGGCGCGCGCCGCGCTCGCCCAGGTAGCAGGTGTGCGTTTCAAAGCGCACCAGGTCGACCAGGGCCGTACCGCCGGCCTGCTCGGCCATCTGCCAGGTTTGTTTCTTGTCGATCCACATCAGCGGCGTCTCGACCTTCAAACGCGTCGCCATGCCGAGGTTGAGGGCCACCTGCAGCGCCTTCATCGTATCGTCGCGGCAATCCGGGTAGCCCGAGAAATCGGTCTCGCACATGCCGCCCACCAGCACCGTCAGGCCACGCCGGTAAGCCACCGTCGCCGCCACCGTCATGAACAGCAAATTACGGCCTGGAACAAAGGTATTCGGCAACCCGTTGGCCTGCATTTCGATGGCCACATTGCTGGTGAGCGCGGTATCGGAAATACGCGCAATCAGCGACAAGTCGATCATGTGGTCTTCGCCCAGGCGCGCGTCCCAGTCGGGCGAAAGCGCGCGCATCTGTTCCAGCACGGCCGGGCGCACGGTCAGTTCGATCGCGTGGCGCTGGCCATAGTCGAAACCGATGGTCTCCACACGCGCATAACGCTGCAGCGCCCAGGCCAGGCAGGTGGTCGAATCCTGTCCTCCACTGAAGAGAACGAGGGCGGTGTCGGGAGCGTGCATGTGTTGTTTTCCAGAAGTTAAACGTTCGCCATCATTTTTGCAATTCCGTTAAGATTCGCCCAGCTTTTATATTGGGACAGAGACACATGGTTCTCGCAACATCTAGACGGACCGCAGTGGCGGGGCCGGGGCAATCACGGATTTTGGCACAAATCATGCTGTCCGTGTACGCCCTGCTGGGCGCGCAAGCCGCCTTCGCCCAGGCCCCGGAGGTACAAACAACCAGCCCCAAGGGCATCAATTACACCGTGCGCATCGACGCGCCCGGCCAGCTCGACGACCTGCTGGAGGACAACCTCGACCTGCTGCGCTGGCGCGGCAATCCGCGCGTCGACCTCGAACAGCTGCAGCGCCTGGTGAAAGACGCGCCGGACGAAGCCAAGACCCTGATTGCCACCGAAGGCTATTATTCGCCCAAGATTACCGCCGGCCTCGACACCAGCGGCGGCACGCCGGTGGCGCGCATCGTCGTCGATCCCGGCCAGCCGGTGCTGGTGAGCGACCTCGACCTCGTGCTGCAAGGTTTCGTGCCCTTCGAACAAGGCGGCGCGCCCTACGATGCGGCCGCCTTGCGCAACCGCTGGTCGCTGCCGGTCGGATCGCGTTTCCGCCAGGGCGACTGGGAAGCGGCCAAGCGCGACCTGCTGCGCGAAGTGATGCAGTCGCGCTTCCCGCGCGCCCAGCTGGTCGAATCGAGCGCCACGGTCGATCCGGAAGCCTACAAGGCTTCGCTGCGCGTGGTGATCGACAGCGGGCCCGAAATGCGCTTCGGCGAACTGCGCATCCGCGGCCTGAAGCGCTATCCGCGCAACGTGGTGACCAACCTGAACAGCATCAAGCCGGGCGACATGTACAGCGAAACAGCCCTGCAAGCCCTGCAGGCCAAGCTGCAGGAAACCGGCTATTTCGCCACCGTCGAAGTGAGCGCCGACATGCGCGCCGTGCTCAATGCGGAGCTGCAGGAACTCAAGGACGACGACGGCGCGGCGCCAGCCGACCAGGCCGCGGCAGGCGCCGAAGCCGTCCCCGGCCAGGCCACGACCGGCGTCAAGCAGCCCACGGCCCCCGGCCCGACGGTGCTGCCGGTGCTGGTGCGCGTGACCGAGAACAAGCAGAAAAACGTCGAGGTTGGCGTCGGCTTCTCGACCAATACCGGCGGCCGTGCCTCGCTTGGCTACGATGACTTGTCCGTCTTCGGCAAGCGCATGAAGAGCGACCTGATCTACGAACAGAAGCGCCAGTCGGCGCGCGCCGATTTCTACTGGCCGACCACGCCCGACGGCTACAACGACAGCGTCGGCGGGGGCATCGAACGCACCGACGTGCGCGGCGAACTGACCACGGCCGTGAGCGTGGCCGCACGGCGCGCCTGGGGTACGCCCGAGCTCGAGCGCAGCCTGACGCTCGAAGTGCTGACCGAACAACGCGAAGTCGAGGGCGTCGAAACGACGCGCAGCAAGAGCATGCCGCTCACCTACGCCGTCACCCGCCGCAAGCTCGACAACCTGTTGTCGCCGACGCGCGGCTATGCGCTCAACTGGCAGGTCGGCGTGGCGCCGCTGCCCGTGCTGACGGACGAAAAATTCATTCGCGCCTATACGCGCGGCGTCTACTACCGCCCGGTTGGAACGAGCGGTACACTGGTCCTGCGCGGTGAAGCCGGTGCCCTGGCCTCGAAAGAAAAGATCGGCGTGCCGAGCACCTTCCTGTTCCGCGCCGGCGGCGACCAGTCGGTGCGCGGCTACGGCTACCAGCAACTCGGTGTGCGCGAAGGCGATGCCATCGTCGGCGGACGCTATTTGCTCACCGGCGGCGCCGAATACCAATACTGGTTCCGTCCGCCATGGGGCGTGGCCTTCTTCGTCGACGCCGGTAACTCGGCCGACAAGGTCAAGGACCTGAAACCGGAATACGGCGTCGGCGTCGGCGCGCGCTGGCGCAGCCCGGTCGGACCGATCAATGTCGACCTTGCCTATGGCGAGGCGGTGCGCAAGGCGCGCCTGCACTTCTCACTTGGATTCACGTTCTGATGGACGATCAAACCACCACCACTCCTACCCCGGCCAAGGCGCCCGCGCCAAAAGCGCGGCGCTGGCCGCGCCGCGTCGCCATCGGCCTGGCCGCCACCGGCCTTGTCGTCGGCGGCGCGCTCTGGTACCTGGGGCGCGAAACGACGTTGCAGATGATCGCCGAGCGCGTCAGCCGTTCGACCGGCGGCAAGCTGACCATGACCGGCATCCGCGGCTCGATCTACGGCGCCATGCACATCGACCGCATCGTCTGGCGCACCGACGAGCAGCTCGCCATTGCCACCAGCATCGACCTCGAATGGTCGCCGCGCCAGCTGCTCTCGAAAGGCATCGAGGTCAACAAGGTGCACGTTGCCGACCTGCGCATGGAAACGCTCAAGGAAAGCAAGGAGCCTTCGACGATGCCGGTTTCACTGGCCCCGCCTTTCCGCATCATGCTCGACGATGCGCGCCTGGCCAAGGCGACCTTCGTGAACAAGGGCGCCGCCACTGAAATCACGAATGTGCGCATGCGCCTGTTTGGCGACAAGGTGCAATGGCAGCTGCGCGAGGCCGTCGCCGGCACGCCCTGGGGCCAGGTCGCGGCCGACGGCAAGATCGGCGCAACGCGGCCGTTCAAGCTGGACGCGAATGCGAGCCTGTCGCAGGCCAAGGTGGGCCCGGGCGCCACACCCGCAGCCTTGAAACTGCGCGCCGGCGGCGACCTGAATCTCACCACACTGAACGCCACCGGCAATGCCGGCCGCGCCGGCGGCGAAGCACAAATGACGCTCTCTCCGTTCGCGCCGATCCCGCTGCGCACGCTGAACCTCAATGCGCGCAACATCGACCCGGGCTTCTTCAATCCTTCGCTGCCGACGGCCGACCTGACGCTGACGATCGCCGCCAAGCTGGACGACCAGCGCGCCATTTCCGGCAACGTCAACCTGGTCAACGACGGCCCCGCCGGCACCATCGACCAGCAGCGCCTGCCGCTGCGCGCCTTCCGCGGCCAGCTGGGCGGCGACCTGGACGCCATGCGCATCAGCGACGTGCTGCTCGACTTCGGCGCGGCCGGCCGCTTCACCGGCAGCGGCAGCGTCCAGCGCGGCAAGGACGAAAAAGACCCCGGCACCGCCAGCTTCGCGCTGCACACCGACCGCTTCGATTTAAAAGGCATCCACGCCAGCATGAAGCCGACCAAAATCGCCGGCGACATCGCGGTGGCCAACGTCGGCAGTGTGCAATCGCTCGACGTGCGCCTGGTCGAAGCCGGCCTGCGCCTGACGGCCAAGGCCAAGCTCGAAAACAATGTGGTCGATATTTCGGAAGCGCGCCTGGCGGCGGGCAGCGGCACCGTGGCCCTCACCGGCAACATGAAGCTGGGCGAGGACAAGGCCTTCAAGGTCACTGCGAATGCCAGCCGCTTCAATCCTGCGGCACTGGGCGACTACCCGCAGGCCGACATCAATGCCGTCGTCAACGCGAATGGCGTGCTGGCCCCGGCCTGGAAAGTGAACACCGATTTCGCGCTGCGTCCGAGCCGCCTGTTCGACCAGCCGCTGTCGGGCAAAGGCAAGCTCGCCGCCGATGCAAAACACATCAGCGGCGTGGACGCCAGCCTGGCCCTGGGCCAGAACACGGTCAAGCTGAACGGCGCCTTTGGCGCGCCGGGCGAACGTTTGGCCTGGCGTCTCGACGGAGGCAATCTCGCCACGCTCAAGGCCGACCTGTATGGTGCCGTGAATGCCAGCGGCGTCGTCACCGGCACCATGGACAATCCACGCACCACGTTTGTCGCGGACGCGAATGGCCTCGGCTGGATCGCGGCCCAGCGCAAGGCCAACAACAGCAACCTGCATGTGAGCGGCGAAGCCTGGCTGGCCGGCACGAAAGAAGCACGCTTCGTCGAGGCCAAGGCCAGCGGCAACATGGCGCGCTTCAATCCGGCCGCCTTCGGCAGCCCGCTTCCCGGCTCGATCAACGGCGCCTTCGACGCCAGCGGCCGCTCCGGCGCCGACTGGCGCGGCGCGCTCGACCTGAAGCTGGCCGAATCGACGCTGGCCAAGTCGCCGCTCTGGGGCCATGCGCGCCTGGCGGCCGACAAGCGCCACGTGTCAGGCGCCGACGTCGACCTGCACGTGGGCGCGAACGTCATCGCCGCCAAGGGCAGCTTCGGCGCCGCCGGCGACCGCCTCGACTGGCGCCTCGACGCGCCGCAGCTGGGGGCCTTCGGCCCCGACTACGGCGGCGCCTTGCGCGGCGCGGGCAGCGTCAGCGGCACGATGGACACGCCGTCGCTCACGGCCAGCCTCGAAGGCCAGAACCTGCGCCTGCTCGGCACGCATAACCTGAAGTCCTTGCGTGCCAACGCGAATCTCGGTGCGGGCCGCGGCGGCGCCGATCCGCTGGTGGCCGACATCCAGGTCCTCGAGTACGCCAGTGGCGAAACCCGGATTGCGGCCGCCAGTTTGCAAAGCAGCGGCACGCGCGCGGCGCATACGCTGCGCGCGGCGGCGCGTGGCGAAGACTTCGACGCCCTCACGGAAGTGCGCGGCGGCTGGAGCGGCAACGCCTGGGCCGGCACCCTGGCCGCTTTGCAGAACAAGGGCCGCTATGCGATGACCCTGGCCCAGCCGGTACCGCTGCGCATCGGCGTGGCGCCTGGCGCCGGCATCGCCGGCCTGGCCAAGCCCGAGTCGCTCGCCTTCAATGGCGCCGTGATCCGCCTGCCTGCAGGATTGGTGCGCATCGATACGCTGACCAAGACCGGCGCCCGCTGGAACAGCCGCGGCGCCGCAGCCGGCGTGCCGCTGAACTACCTCGGCCAGTTTTCGGCGGCGCTGCGCGAGAACGTGCAGGGCAACCTGACGCTGGGTGCGGACTGGGCGCTCGACCTGCGCAACGGCGCCGGCGCCGCCCCTGCCCTGGCGGGCACCGTGCACGTGTTCCGCGAAGGCGGCGATGCGCTGGTGGGCGCCGGCACCCCGGTGGCGCTGGGCCTGCGTACCTTCGACATGCGCGCCGACGTGCAGGGCAGTTCGCTGCGCACCCAGCTCGTGCTCGACGGCAGCCGTACCGGCAGCGCGGGCGTCGACGGCACCGTGCAGATGATCGGCGGGCGGGTCAACCGCGACAGCCCCCTGCGCATGACGGCCAATGCCGACATGGCCTCGATCGCCTGGCTCGCGCCTTTCGCCGGCCAGCGCGACCTGGAACTGGACGGCAGCCTGAAGCTTGCCCTGACCGGCGCCGGCACCATCGGCACGCCCTCCCTGAATGGAACGGTCAATGGCGACGCGCTCGCCGTGCGCTGGCCGGAACAGGGCGTGCGCCTGCAGGGCGGCCAGCTGCGCGCCCAGCTCGCGGGCGACCGCCTGGTGCTGCAGCGGCTCTACCTGCAAGGCGTGTCGGGCAGCGCTACCGCCGACGGTTCGATCCGCTTCGGCGCGGGCGACCCGGCCATGCAGCTGAACCTGGTGGCGGACAAACTGGAGGCCCTGTCGCGGCCGGACCGCACCGTGATCCTGTCGGGTAACGCCGCCGTGGTGCGCGACGCCAGCCGTTTCTCGCTCGAGGGCCGGGTCAAGGTCGACCGCGCCCTGATCGAGTTCGCGCCGCAAGGCCGCCCGACGATGTCGGACGACGTCATCGTGCTCGGCCGCGGCAAACCCATGCCGCCGCAAAAGAAGGATGCCGAGGTGCCGCTGTCGGTCGACCTGCGCGCCGACCTTGGCGACAACTTCCACCTGCGCGGCCTCGGCATCGACGCCATGCTCGAGGGCAGTGCCCGGGTGCGCATGGTCGGCAATGCCGCGCCACGCGTCAACGGCTCGATTCGCGTCGCCAGCGGCAATTACGCCGCGTATGGCCAGAAGCTGGCGATCGAGCGCGGCGTCATCACCTTCGCCGGCCCTTACGATAACCCGACCCTCGACGTCCTGGCGGTGCGCAAGCAGCCCGAAGGCGAACAGCTGAGCGAGACGAATGTCGAAGCCGGCGTGCAGGTGCGCGGCACGGCGCGTTCGCCGCAGGCCAAGCTGGTATCGACGCCCACCGTGCCGGACAGCGAGAAGCTGTCCTGGCTGGTGCTCGGTCACGGCATGGAAGGCACCAGCGGCAACGAGAAAGATGTGCTTAGCGCCGCAGCCGGGGCCCTGCTGGGAGGCAAAGGCGGCACCGGCGGCATCCAGTCGAAACTGGCGAATTCGCTCGGCGTGGACGAACTGGGGATCGGCCAGGGTCAAAACACCGAGGCCGAGGGCCTGGCCAATACGGTCGTCACGGTGGGCAAGCGGATTTCCTCGCGCGCCTATGTCAGCTTCGAACAGGGTGCGACCACAGCCTCGAGCCTGGTGCGCCTGCGCTACAAGCTGACCCCGAAGTTCACGCTGCAGTTCCAGGCAGGGACGAATACGGCGCTCGATGTGCTGTATGCCTGGGCCTTCGACTAGCCACGCTATTGGAAACCTGGAAACGAAACGAGGTCCCCGCGGGGACCTCTTTTTTTTGTACTCAGTGCTTAGTGCAGGCTGGGCTTCGGGTCCGGCACCGGCTCTTCGTTCTGGGGCGTGTGGACCGGGTGATGCCCCGGATGGTGGGGCGCGTCGAAGGGTTCCGGCAGGGGCTCGTCTGCCGGCACGGGATCGGGCGCGCGGTGGGCGTGCACGGGGATGGGGATGGCTGCAAACATGGGTCGGGTCTCCTGAAAACGGTGTTGTCACCTTACCATGGCGCGCCCGCGCCTGACGCCCGGTTACAATGCCCGCTTCACTCAACCAGCCTTCCGCGCCGATGACCATCACCACGCTCGCCCTGCTCCTGCTCACGCCCATCCTCGTCTGGCGCATCTACACGCGCCTGAAGACGCAGATGGCGCGCCAGCGCTCGATCATGTCGCGCCATTACACGGGCGTGCTGGTCTTCGCCGGGATGATCCTGGTGTCGCTTTCGGAAGTGCTGAGCCGGCCCGCTGCGCTGGGTGCACTCGCGGCCGGCACGGCGCTGGGCGTGTTCTGGGGCGTATTCGCGCTGCGGCGCACGGTATATGAAGACACCGAGGGCGGCTATTTCTTCACGCCGCCGATGCGGCTCGGGATCGTCATGGCCATGATCCTGGTGGCGCGCGTGCTGTATCTGGGGGTTGAGATCTATGCAAGCCAGCAAGGCAGCAATGTGCCGACGCCGAAGTTTACCGATAGCCCGCTGACCATGCTGTGCGTGGGGCTGAGCGCCGGGTATTTCGCGACGTATTCGGTGGGCTTGCTGCTGTGGCGCAGGAAGCTGCGCCAGGCGATCGAGAAGGCGTAAGCGCTGCCGGGATCGTAGGGTGGGCGGGAGACCCGCCCACCCTACGTATAGAAGATGCATCCGGCAGGTCAAAGCGACACCAATAAAAAAGGGACCCTCGGGTTAATGCCAGTCACTTAAGGCATTGACCAGCCGGCGGTTTGAGCTAAAACGGATTCACGATCAACGTGAATCCGTTTTTTATTATGGCCCTTCAATTTGACATGGACTATGCGGCTGAGCTGGCACCGCATGAGTTCGAGCGTTTCGCCAGCCTGATCGATCCGGCCTGGATCGACGAAGCCTTGCAACAAACCGGAACCGTGTCGTTGCGCCGACGGCGCCTGCCGGCTGAGCGCATGGTTTGGCTGGTCATCGGCCTGGCCCTGTTTCGTAACGAACCAATCTGGCATATCGTCCAGCAACTTGATCTGGCCGATGGGCCAATGCCAAATGCACCCGTTCCCAGTGCCGCAGTGGCAGGCCGCGAACGCTTGGGTGAAGCACCGATGGCATGGCTATTCGAACGCTTGGCAAGCTGCTGGACAAGCGCTGCCATACCTGAACATGGTCTCTTTCATGGGCTGCGAAGCTATGCCGTTGATGGTGTCGTGTGGTCGCTTCCCGATACGCCGGCCAACTGTGAGAAATTTGGGCGGGGTTTCA
This sequence comes from Massilia sp. FBCC-B171, assembly GCF_059134155.1. Classification (NCBI taxonomy): domain Bacteria; kingdom Pseudomonadati; phylum Pseudomonadota; class Betaproteobacteria; order Burkholderiales; family Oxalobacteraceae; genus Massilia; species Massilia sp. FBCC-B171. Next base: position 4,819,419 of record NZ_CP101443.1, read on the forward strand.
ACGACAAGAGCAATGGCGCCTGGCCTCAATTACGTGCAGTCTGCTTGATGGATACCTACACCCATCTGATCCGCGCAACCGAGTTTGGTGATTACGGTACGGGGGAGGTGAGCTTTGCCAAGTCACTCATGCACAAGGTACCGGATCAATCGTTGACGATTTTCGATCGTGCCTATCTCTCTGCAGCCCTTCTTCTGGACTGGCAGCATGCAGGTGAACAAAGGCATTGGCTTATGCGGGCCAGAGCGGGATTGCGTTATGAGGTGATATGCCAATTTGCCCCCGACGACTGTCTGGTGAGCTTTTCAGTGTCGCCACAGGCACGCAGGCAACGGCCGGACCTGCCGTCGCATTGGCAAGCGCGGCTCATCAAGTGCATGGTCGGCGGAGAGCCGCGGCAGTACCTTACCTCCCTGTGCGATGCGCACCGCTTTCCGGCGCGCGAGATCGTGGCGCATTACACGCAGCGCTGGGAGATTGAACTGGGCTTCAGGGAAATTAAGCAGGGCATGCAAAAGAACATGACGACCCTGCGTAGCAGATTGCCTACGCTGGTACGCCAGGAAGTTTGGGGCACGCTCATCGCCTACAACCTGCTACGTCATGAAATCGCCCAGATGGCCGACGAACTGCACGTCCCGCCACAGCGCCTGAGTTTCCAGTGGCTGGCCCTGGCCATCACCACGGCCCTGTATCACTGGCCTTTGCAAACGCCAGGCACCTTCCCCAGGCGCCTGGCATGGCTGCGTGAGCAGGCACGCGCTTATCTTTTGCCAGAACGCCGAAGGCGCTCCTATCCCAGAGTCGTCAAACAGCCCAGATCCAAGTTTCCAATGAAAAATGCCAGTCAGCTTAACTGACTGGCATTAACCCTCGGGTCCCTTTCTGTTACGCGGCTTTCGCCTCGTCCTTCCTTCGCTGCAGCACGAAAATCGGCTGCGCCCACTGCGTGTCCTTCTTCTTCTTGCTCGTAATGAGCGTCAGTTCCGAAGGATCGTAGACGTCGGTATTGTGCGTCAGCGGCGTCGTCATCAGGTACTGGGCGTCGGTATTTTTCAAGAACTCGCCGACCAGCTGGATATTCCGAATATCCAGGTGCGCGAACGGTTCGTCGATGAACACGAAACCGCCCGAACCTTCTTCCGATTTCAGCAAGCCAATCAAGAGCACCAGCGACTTCATCACCTGCTGGCCGCCCGAGGCTTCGCCGTCGTTCATGCCGATCTGGTCCTTGCCGTCGAACTTGAAGCGCACGTGCAGGCCGGCTTGCGCCAGTTGCACGTCGTCGTTTTCGAGGCGCACCGGGTCGGCCTGGACGTCGATGCCCGCCAATTCTCCCAGGTCCTTGATGTTCTTCGAATAGGTCTTGATCGTGTAGCGCAGGCGCTCGATGTAGGCGCCGCGCGCGTTGCTGGTGGCTTCGATCGCGCGGTTGTTCTGGTAGCGGCGTTCTTCCGTTTCCACCTGGCGCCCGGAAAGCTGGTCGTTCAGGCGGGCGTACTGGTCGATCACCGTTGCGTCGAGTTCCCAGTCGTCGCGCGCCAGGGCGTGCTCGAGCGAGGAGGCGCGCAGGTTGACCTGGTGCGCGTTCTGGTGCTGCGCGACCAGCGCCGCGCGCCGTGCCGGGCGCTTCCACGCGGCCGGGATGTTGCGCCAGCCGCGGCGCAGTTCGATCAGTGCCTTGGCATGCTCGCCGCGCTGCTCGATCTGGCGGCGGTAGTTCAGGCGCAGGCCCGCTTCCGCTTCCGACAGCGCCATGCGTGCGTTCTGCCAGACGGTGTCGGCGCGGGTGCGCGCAACCGTCGCGTTCTTGGTCAGCGTCTGCAGCTCGCCCAGGCGGGCGCCCACTTCCAGGCGCTCGGCCTTGATCGGGGCGATCGAACGCGCTGCTTCCTCGAACTCGGCCTGGCGTGCCGCCAGTTCCTTGGCCGCGTCCACACCGGCGATGCGTGCCTTCAGGGCGCCGACCTCGGAAGCGAGTTTGCTGATCGTCAGGGTCAGCGCGTCTTCCTTCGCTTCCAGGCTTGGCAAGGACTTCTGGATCGCTTCCAGGCGCTGGGTCTTGCCGGCGGCACCGAAGCGGTAGCGCGAGGGCTCGACGAAGAGCGAGCGGCCACCGCGGCGTTCGCGGTGATAGGCGTCCGGCGTGATCCATTCCTCGGTGCCTGATTTGAAGCCGGCATCGACCGAGTCGACGCGGTCGATGCGCGCCAGTTGGTCGATCAGCCAGCCAGGGGCCGGCGCAGAGAAGTTCACGACCGACAGCAGGCTGTCGTCCTTCTTTTTCGGTGCTTCGATGCAGTCGGGGACGATGAAGTGGCGATAGCGTTCTTTTTCGGCCAGGCGATATGCGGCCGGCGCATCCTTGGCGCGCTCGAGCAGCACGACCGAGGCGTAGCCACCCAGCACACCTTCAACCGCGCCCTGCCATTTCGGGTCCGTCACTTCGACGATATCCGACAGCATCGCGTGCGCAATCCCCTCGTCGCGCAGCGCGCGGCGCATCAGGCGCTGGGCTTCGGGTTCGGGCATGGCGCTCTTGCCCTGCAGCGCGGAGATGGTCGCCATTTCGGCGGCGATCTTTGCGCCCAGCGCATCGCGTGCGGCCTTCTGGCGCGCCAGTTCGGCTTCTTTTTCTTCCAGCTGCGTAGCCACTTCCGCCAGGTCGGCGCCAGCTTCCGCCGCCAGCTTTTGCAGGCGCTCCTTCTGCTCGACCAGGTTTTCCAGCGGCTTGATGCGGCTGTTGATTTGCGTGAGGCGGCTGGCCAGCACGGTGCCCTCTTGCTCGAGCAGGGTTTCCTGCTGCTGCGCTTCGGTCAGCGCGCGCTGCTGGGCGGCCAGCTGCTGGCGTTTTTCGGCCAGCTGGCTGTCGACCTGCGCCATCGGTTTGCGCTGCTCGTGCAGGGTGCGGCTGATGTTCGCCGCCTTTTCGCGCGCCTCGTGGTATTCCAGGCTCGGCAGTACTTCTTCCTTCAGGTCGCGCCTTTCCTTGTGCAGGTCTTCCCACTGGTGGTAGTTCGCCACGCGCAGGCGCAGGCCCTCGAGGTTGATGCGCGAGGTTTCCAGCTCCGCTTCGAAGCGTTTCAGTTCGGTCTCGGTATCGCGCTGGTGGCGCTTGGCTTCGTCATAGGCGTCCAGCACTTCCTTGTCGCCAAAAACTTGAAAGACCAGGTCCAGCAGCTGGCGCGGCGCGTATTCGCACAGTTTATCGGTCTCGCCCTGCTCCAGCGCCAGCACCTTCGACATGGCCGGCGACAGGCCTGCCGATGCCAGGCGTTTCCGGTAGTTCTCGACGCCGAGCCAGTCGGTCGCTTCGGTGACTTCCTCGATATTGACGTTCCCCGGGCGCATCAGGTACTGGCGCTTCCAGTCGCCGCCGTTCTTCTGCACCTGGCAGAAGAGCGTCACTTCATCGTCGGCGAAAAAGCCGGAATGGCGGAACGGGCGGTTCGACAGCTGGCGGCCGACTGCCTTGTTGTCGACCACGGCGCGAATCCACGCGCTTTGCTGGCCCGAGTGGCGCGCATAGTGTTTATAGGTGCGGCCCATCGAGCAGTCGAGGCCGAACAGCGTCCTCAAGGCGTCGAGCAGCGTGGTCTTGCCCGAACCGTTCTGGCCGGCGATGGTGATGATCTTGGCGTCGAGCGGGATGTTCTTGATGCGCTGCCAGTAATCCCAGTGGACCAGCTCGAGTGATTTAATGTGGAACATAGTGTCTCAGTTCGGTGAATCCATTGGTTCAACTGCATCGGCGGCGTCGTTGGCGGCATCGACCTTGCGCGGCACGGTGGCCAGCGGGGCGCGTTTGAACACGTCGGACAGGGCGCCGTTGATGATGCGTTCCTTGAGCACGTCGGTGTCCATCATCAGGTCGAGCAGCGGGCCCTCCAAAATGACGTCGCCGCGGCGCTCGATGAAGCCGAGCTTCGAGAGCTGACCCAGGTTCATGTCCATGCGCGTCTTCTTGCCGAGTTTATCGCCGAAGTCCGACAGCAGGGCCGTGTAGGAGATGCCGATCGAGGTGTCTTCCGCGCGCGGGATCGGGCTGTCCTTGTCGAACAGGTCGTTCTGGTCGTCCGCCACCGTGACATGGGTTTCCTGGCGCTCGCGCTTGGGCAGGATGATCTGCGCCCACAGCACGACCAGCAAGGCCACGCCGTCGCGCGTGAGGCCGAAATTATTGTTTTGCCAGATGTCCTTGGCGCCGAAAATCTTCGGCTCGACATTGCGGTGCAATGCGATCGTGACGTGGTCGGCATACACGTTGTCGAGCAGCTTCATGCCGCATTCGAGCAAGCGCTTGTCGACTTCGATGCGGAACTGCTCGTCCGACAGGGCGCGCTTGACCATCTTGTCGTCGCGGCGCAGGGTCTGGTGCGTCAGCAGGCGCGCGATCAGGATTTGTGCGTCGTCATTCATTGTCCGGTTCAGCTTCCAGGTTCAGTGAGAGGGTTGCAAACGACATGGCCGATACCTCGGGATCGTCCAGCAGGACCAGTTCGTCGGTCGGCTCGAAGCGGATCGGCAGCCGTGCCAGTTCGGCGGTGGCGCCCTGCAGGCTCGCTTCGCTGGCGTCGCCCAGCAGCGGCAGCAGCGAGGCGCGGTAGGAGGCCAGGGCAAAGCCGGCCGGCAGCAAGGATTCGTGCAGCTGCACCTTCTTCGGGCCGGTTTCCGAGAATTCCGGGAAGTTGCCGAGGTTGGCGAAGTCGGCCAGCTTGTTGATCCAGTCGTTCAATTCGCCCTGCATCGCCGGGTTGTCGTTGATCGTCAGGGGCGCGTCTTCGCCGCTCGGCAGGCCCTTGGGCCCGACGACAATGGCGCGTTCGGTCAGGATTTCGGTTTCGGCCACGTCGATCATCTCGGCCGGCGTGCCGAACAGCGGCACCACCGGGCGGTCAATCGCGCCTTCGGCCAGGCTCGCCAGGTCTTCGTGCGCCAGCAGCCAGCGTTTCACGTCGGTCGTCGACAGGCCGGACTGGCCCAGGTGCACGCGCTGGCGTTCGATCTGGTTCAGGGCGCGCGAGAACATGCCCTGCATATTTAACAGGGCGCTCTGGGCGCGGCCGATCGCCTGCGCCGCCTTGTGCGTGGCGGCGTCGGCGCGTTCGTCCGAGGTGATGGCACGCAGGATGACCGAGCCCTTCTCGACCCAGTCGCAGGCCATGTGCCACTTCGCCTGCGAGGTGCGCAGCTTGAATTCGGAGCCCGAGGCGATCGCGTCGCGGAATTCTTCGGTCAGCTCGATCAGGCGTCCCAGCAGGTGCCGCAGCTGCTCGACCGTGATGCCGCCGACCGCCTGGGCGCCGGCCACCTGCGACAGCAGGAAACCCATTTCGGCGTCGTCTTCTTCGGGCTTGGCCAGCGCGATCAGGGTGTCGAGCGCGGACAGCACATTGCGAGCAAGGGGGGTGATGCGGTAGACGGCCGACGGCGCGTCCCAGGCCAGCAGGCCATGGGTGCGCAGGCGGTTCAGGACCGTCTCCAGGCTTTCCGGGATCAGGTAGGCGAGCTTGGTATTGATGTCGGCGCGCGAAAACGCCGAGCTGCCGGTGTCGGCGGCCAGTTCGCGCAGCACCAGCAGGCGTACCAGCACGCCGTCCTGGGTGCCGTGGAACAGCGCCGTGAACGCGGACAGCATCGGCTGCGCGCGTTTCAGGTGGAAGACCTGCTCGATTTCGTCCGGAGCGATGCCGTGCTGGAAGTGCACCGCGAGCGGGTCAAGCTCGTCGTGTGCCATGCCATGGGGTTCCGCGCCGAGTGCCGCGGCTGCCTGTAAGTCGATCATGTGGGATACCAGTTTTGCAAGCGCGGAACATCAGGCAGGCTGGGTCTGCCTATCCGCGAGGGCGCCAAGTATAACAGTTAAGAACCGGCAACTAGGAGGGGATTGGCGCCGGACGGCGGCCGGCTTGGGGATAAAAATTTTTGCGTGATGCAATATCGACAAGCCTGCATCACGCCAGCAATCACTTGCGCGTGATCTTGGTGACCGTCTGCTCGATCGTCTCGCGCTCGTCATCGCGGAAGCGCAATTTCACCGGATACCACTCCTGGCGTGGCGCCAGCCAGATGTCGACGCCCTCGTTCCTGCCGTCGCTGCGCGGCTCGCGCGTCACCAGCAAGGTATCGAGTTCGCCCATGGCAGTCTGGATCTTTTCGCGCTTGACCACCTTGAAGGTCCAGGGCTCGGCATCGCGCCGGCCGGCGACGACAAAACTCCACTCGCTGCCCGGCTTGAAACGCGCCTCCCCGGCCGCGCGCGCCACCGAGGCCAGCTGCCAGGTCACTGAGGCGCGGTCCTGCTCGCCGCCCTTCATGGCGTAGGGCTCTTTCGCCTCAGTCAAGGCGATGGTCTTGGCGTCGCGGTCGAAGCGGGTCGTGGTCGCGTCCTTGCGGTAGCGCTTTTCGTAGAACTCGTCCGGCGCCAGGCCGAAGCTGTCGATCACGCCGTGGCTGCGGTATTCGGTGAGCTTGCCGAGCAACTGCACGCGCGCTTCGACGTTCACGTCGTACTTGCCGTCGCCGGCGCGCCAGGCGATCAGGGCATCGCCCTTGAGGGCGATGCCGCGGTGCTGGGCATTGAGTTCATAGGCGATGTCGGCCGGCGGCGGCAACTCGACCGCGCGCTTGGCGGGGGCCGCGGCCTGGGCGAAGGAACCCAGCGCCAGCACGGCAGCCAACAGGCTGCCCTTCAAAAGATTGATTCGCATTATCATTTTCCTGTATCGGTAAGGCTTATATTATTCACGGTTTGCGTGGTCACTGCACCGTTGGCTTCCGTATTGCGAATCTGCACCGGATACCAGCCCCGGCCTGGCGCCAGCCAAACGTCAAGGCGCGAGCGGTAGGATCCCTCTTTCGGCGGGCGCGACAGGTGCACCGTCTGCAGCTTGCCGAGTTTGGTGTCGATTTCTTCCTGCCCCACCACGACGAAGCGGAACACGACGGCGTCGCGGTCTTCGCCCACCTGCAGGTCGATGTCGCCCGCCAGCTGCGCCGGGTCGCCACGCGCGATGGCGGCCAGCTGCAGCGGCACGCTCGCCTTGTCCTGGGCGCCGGCGAGCAGGGGTACCGTCTTTTGCGAGGACGAGAAGGTGATCTTGTCGTGCTGCCAATCGAAATGGGTGGCGGTCAGCGCGCGCCCGCGCCGTTTTTCCGTCATCTTGACGGGCGCGAAACCGGTGGCGGCCACAGCCCCTTCGCTGGTCAGCACGGCCAGGTTGACGCGCGTGAAGACGATGCGGATGCCTGCTTCGAATTCGATCCGGTAGCTGTCGTCCCTGAAGCTCCAGGCCAGCTGCGCTTCGCCGTTCCAGCGCGTGCCGTCGGCGTCCGTTCTGGCGACGTCCAGCGTGATCTTCGCCGCGGGCGGCATGTCGACCTTGTAGCGGCGCGCTTCCGGCACTGGCGGCGGCGCCGCTTCGGCCGGCGCCGGCGCCGGCGGCTCGACTGCGGCCACGGGCGCGACTGCCTGCGGCGCCGGGTCTTCGCCAGTACCGCCGCTGCCCGCTTCGAGCGCGGGGCCGATGGCGTCTTCGCTCAAGAACGGCGCGCTGTCCTGGGCCAGTACCGGCAGGGGCGGCAGAGGCAGGGACGCCGGCTTCGGCAGCGGCAGCGGCGCAGGTTCGGCAGGCGGCGGCGCCGGTTCGCGCAGCAAGCGCGTCTGCACGAAGTCCGTACCGTTCGACGCGGGCATGCGCGGCAAGGCAACCGTCCCGCTGATGAACGAGAACAGCGCAATGTGCAGAAGGACAATCAGTGCACCGAGCACAAAGGCGCGGCGTTGCCTGGCAATGGTGGAAAGGATACCCATTCTCCTAGTGTACCCGCCCACGTGTACGCCTGCCGTCCAGCAGAGTCGAGCCTCGCTTCTAACGGTGTTAATTATCTGCTACGCTAGGACGACAATTTAATGGAGACTTCACCATGCTGAAACCACCCTCGCAGAATGTACCCGGCATGACGGATACGCTCGAGTTCGTCAAGAACCTCTGGGGCGGCATGGGCGTGCCCGGCATGGCCGCCTTGAACACGCCCGGCCTGGGCGCGCCCGCCATGTCGACCGAAGACCTGGACAAGCGCATCACCGACCTGAAGGCCGTCGAAAGCTGGCTCAACCTGAACCTGACGATGCTGCGCACCTCGATCCAGGCGCTGGAAGTGCAGCGCGGCACCCTGGCCGCCCTGAAGTCGGTGAGCGATAGCATGGCCCAGGCGATGGGCCAGAAAGGCGAGCAGACCGCCGCGCTGCCGCCCTTCTCCGCCTTCTTCAATGCCGCCGGAACCCAACAGGGCGGCACCGCTCCGGCCCCGGGCGCTGCCCAGCCCGGATTGGAGGGCATGGGCGCCGATGCGGCCATGCCGGCTGCCATGGCCTGGTGGAACTTGCTTCAAGACCAGTTCAGCAAGGCAGTCGCCAGTGCCATGCCGGCCGATGGTGCGCCGGCCGGCAAGGAGACGGCCGACAAGCCGGCCGACAGCCCGCCCAAGGCCGCAGCCCCGGGCGCGGCCGGCGGTGGCGACACCGGCGGCACGCCAGGTACTTCCTCGCAGAAACCTCCTCGGACAAAATCAGACAAAGCTTGATTCCCGCGCAAATAAACTGCCCTACCGAGCCCATGTCTTGATTTGACGGGCATCACACCCGCCCCTGCCGTGCTGAACTTGAGAGCGCGGCGGGGCATCCCGCCGCCGTGTTCCCCTGTTGGAGACCGGCATGTCCACTCTCAATTTCTCCTCGCTCCAAGCGGAGCAGGTGGCCGATGTGCGGCGCAAGCTCGAGAGCGCCGGCTGCCCGGTGCCGCCCAGCGCCGACCGCCTCGATGAACTGGCCGGCGCGATCGCCGCCTTTCGCAGGCAACAGGGCCTCCCGGGCGGCGGCGCGCTCGACGAGGCCACCTGGCGCCGCCTGAACGCCTGCAGCGGCAGCGTCTTCAGTGAAGTGTTCCAGAACGAGCTCGGCCTGCTGCGCCCCGGCCCGGGCGTGGCCACCGGCGGCCCCGAGGACGTGCAGCCGGCCGCCACCTGCGCCCTGCTCACGCGCGCCCACGGGGCGCAGCTGGCGGGCCTGGCCCTCTCCGGCGGCGGGGTGCGCAGCGCCACCTTCAACCTCGGCGCCCTGCAGGCGCTGGCCGAGCTGCGCCTGCTGCGCGACTTCGATTATTTGTCCACCGTCTCGGGCGGCGGCTTCATCGGCGGCTGGCTCTCGAAATGCATCCGCGAACGCGGTGGCGACGTGGCCGCCGTCGAAGCCATGCTCACGCCCGGCGCGGCCGGCCAGGCGGTGGCCGCCGAACCGGTCGAGATCCAGTTCCTGCGCCAGTACAGCAACTACCTCTCGCCCCGCAGCGGCACCTTCAGCGCCGACACCTGGACCCTGATCGGCACCTATGTGCGCAACACCTGCCTGAACCTGGCCATGCTGGTGGCCTGGCTGTGCGCGCTCCTGATCCTGCCGCGCTTTGCCGTCTGGGCAGTGCACCGGGTGGTCGGGCCGGGCGGCCCCTGGGCGGGTTGGGCGGATGCGATCTGGCTGGCAGGCACACTGCTGTTCCTGTTCGCCGTGTTCTGCATTGCGCTGTCCATCTCGAGCAAACCCGAAAGCTCGAACGGCCTGCGCCGCTTTCCGCTGCAGCAGGGCGCGGTCCTGCGCTGCATCAATCTGCCGCTGCTGGCAGCCGGCTTTTTGGTCAGCATCGGCCTGTGGCGCCATGGCGGCGCATTGCCGGTGCTGTGGGAAGAAGGCTTGCCGCCGCGCTTTCATGGCTGGGGCGCGGCCTGGCTGCTGGTGCCCGGCCTCGTGTACTTCATCGTCTGGGCCAGCGGCTGGTACCTGGCGCACGACCGCACCAGCGCCTACCGCGCGGCCGGCTATGTGCTGTGCGGCGCGGGCGCGGCCTTTGTCCTCACCCTGTCGCTGTCGGCGGCGCTCGAATTCGCCCCCGGCGCGGTGGCCCACCTGGCCTCGATCGAGGCCGCGCAGCTGCTGGCCTGGCGCATCTGCCCGGCGCTGACCGCCCTGCTGGCCGTGTACGGCGCGGCACTCGCGCTAGAACAGCGCCTGCGCCGCCACCGCCCCACGCCCGACATCTCGCGCGCCGAACTCGTCGAGGGCCTGAGCCACTTCGTCTGCGCCATCGGCGCGCTGGCCGCCGGCACCCTGCTGCTGCTGGCGGGCCTGGCGCTGCTGCCCAATCCGCAGGAACACCCGATCCTGAACAACGCCCTTGCCCTGGCCACCTTCGGCATGCCGCTGATGATGACCCTGTTCTCGGTGACCATGACGCTGATGATCGGCCTGATCGGCCCCCTGTACAGCGACGCCAGCCGCGAATGGTGGAGCCGGCAGGGCGCCTGGTCCTCGATCTTTTCCCTGGCCTGGCTGATCATGTTCGGCGTCGCCTTCTTTTGCGCGCCGCTGCTGCACTGGGCCTGGCTGACCTACGAGCCGATCGCCAACGCCGGCACCGCGATTGGCTGGCTGGTGATGACCTGGATCGGCTTGAAAGCCGGCAGCGGCAGCGCCACCGGCTCGCGCGAGGGCAACTGCGCCAAGCGCGAGATCGCCGCGCGCCTGGCGCCCTATTTTTTCACGGTCGGCATCTTCGCCCTGTTATCGAGCCTGGTGCAGCTGGTGGTCGCCACCCCGCGCGTGGCCTGCCCGGCCCCGATCTCCCTGCCCTGCGTGTATGCCGCCCACGCCAACGCCACGCTGGCCAGCGACGGCAGCACGCTGCTGATCGCCTTCTGCTGCTTCCTCGGCGCGGCGCTGCTGCTGGGCTGGCGCGTCGACATCAACAAGTTTTCACTCTACATGCTGTACCGGAACCGCCTGGTGCGCGCCTATTTCGGCGCCAGCAGCGCGCGCCGCAAGCCGCACCCCTTCACCGGCTTCGATCCCGAAGACGACCCGCAACTGGCCGAGATGGAAAACCAGCGCCCCTACCACATCGTCAACACGGCCCTGAACCTGGTCAGCGGCGAAGAGCTGGCCTGGCAAACAAGGAAGGCCGCCTCGTTTGCCTTTACCCCGCGCTTTTGCGGCTTCGAGATGCCGCTGATGCCGGCGCAGGGCGCGAACGGCGGCCTGCGCGACGCCCAGCGCGGCGTCTACCGCCCCACGCGCGAGTACGCGTCGGGCAAGCGCAGCGGCGACGACGACGCCACCGTGCGCCTCGGGATGGCGATCGCCCTGTCGGGCGCGGCGGCCAGCCCGAACATGGGTACTCACTCCTCGCCCCCGCTGAACTTCCTGATGACGATGTTTAACGTGCGCCTCGGGCGCTGGTGCCCGAACCCGCGCAAGGCCGCCTGGACCCATTCCTCGCCAGCGATTGGCCTGTTCAGCCTGATCGCCGAGCTGTTCGGCATGACCAATGCCGACGCCAACTACGTGTATTTGTCCGACGGCGGCCACTTCGAGAACCTCGGCATCTATGAACTGGTGCGCCGCCGCTGCCGCCTGGTCGTCGCGGTGGACGTGGCCAGCGACAAGCAGATGGCCTTCGAGGACCTGGGCAATGCGATCCGCAAGTGCGCCACCGACCTGCACATCAGCATCGACCTCGACGTCTCGAAGATGGACCTCATGAAGGACACGGGCCTGTGCGGCTGCAGCTGCGCGGTGGGGGCGATCCGCTACAGCCATGTCGATCCGGATGGCCAGGACGGCACCCTCCTCTACATCAAGCCGGCCATTGTCGGCTCCGAAAACGCCGACGTGCTCAATTACCGCAAGGCCAATCCCGCCTATCCGCACCAGAGCACGGCCGACCAGTGGTTCGACGAAGCCCAGTTCGAAAGCTACCGCGCGCTCGGCTACCACATCACGAAGGCGGCGCTGGCCAAGGCGGCCGCGGCTTCGGCGAAAGCGGGCGGAGGGCATGACGTGGTGACGCTGTGCGAGACGCTGCTGCGTGGGCATGGGATGGAGGTGCCGGCATCGCCTGCACCGCCGCAAGCGCCGGCGAACGCCGGCGGCAGCGTCCAGGATGTGCGTGAACAGTATCGTTAGCCGCGGCGCGGCGGCCGGCGCGTGTTATGCCGTCGTATCAACGGCCGGCGCGTCCGCTTCCGGCGCCTCGGGCTGCGGCACCAGTTCGGCCAGTTGCCCCATCAGCTGCGCGAAGCGCTGCTGCCCCGGCTGCAGGCGGTCGACATGGGCCAGCACCTCGCGCGCTTCGAGCGCCAGGGCGTCGTCATAGCCTTTTTCGCGCATGTGCGACACCAGCACCTGCGCCGCGTTGAACAGGATGCGCTGGTTGTTCGGCAGTTTGGCGCGCGCTTCGCGCATCCAGTCGACGGCCTGTTTCAGCTTGCCCGTCTTCCAGAGCAGCACGCCCTGGTTCATCAGGTCCGAGGCTTCCTTCTTCGAACTGCGGATCAGGTCCCCGCCTTCCTCGGTCAGGCGCGCTTTATCGAAGATGGCCTGCACTTCGTCGAGCAGCAGCGCGTTGTCGTGGTTGTTGCGGATGAGGTAGCAGAGCAGATCGCTTGGCGCTTCCTTGACGCCGACCGCGAACAGCAATGTCGCCATCTCGAGGCAGGTCGCGGTGTCGGGCCGTTCCTCGCGCGTGCCGAGCAGGCTTTCCAGTTCGTCGCCCGCCTTGCGCGCACGCCGGTAGTCTCCGCTCTCGTGGTACACCAGGCCCTCGGTGATCTTGGCGCGCAGGTCGATGTCGGGATGCGCCTCGCCGCTCAGTTCACCAAACATGCGCTGCGCCGCCTGCAGCCAGGCCAGCGCTTCCTTCGTTTCGTTCTTCAGGCCGCACACGCGCGCCAGTCCCAGGAAGGCGTCCGGCGTGCGCCGCACCGAGTATTCGCCGATCGCGATGCATTTGCGGAAGGCTTTCTCGGCCATGCCGACGTTGCCGAGTTTCAGGCAGACCTGGCCCAGGTTGCGCTGGCGCGGCACCGAGTTGGGCGACAGTTTGGCGGCGCGTTCGAGGATCGAGCAGGCCTCTTCCAGCTTGCCCATGCCCTGGTAGGCCAGCGCCAGCTGGTCGTAGGCGTCGATGTAATAGCGGTTCTCGGCAATCACGCCCTGGAACATCTGGCGCGCCTGTTCGAATTCGCCGTTCGCGAGGCGGATCTTGGCCAGGCCCGCGCGCGCCCACTGGTATTCGCGCTGGGCCAGCACGCGCTCATAGGCTTCGCGTGCCTTCTCCGGCTCGCCGCTCTTTTCCATCAGGCGCGCCTTCATGCGCAGCAGCTCGACTTCGTGCACGCGGCTCGCTTCGATCTGCTCGTCGCACAGGCGCGCGGCGCGCAGGTAGTCCTTCTCGGCGTAGGCCTGGTCGATCGGGCGGAACACCTGCTTGCGGTGCCAGGCGCGGTTCAGGCGCGTGAGCAGCACGCCTTCGGTGATCGGTTTCACCAGGTAGGCGTCGGGCTGGTGCTCGGCCGCGCCCATCACGGATTCGACGCTTTTCTCGGCCGACACCATCATCCACACGGAGGACGGCAGCAGCAGGTTGCGCACGCGCGCTTCTTCCAGCACCTGCTGGCCGTTCTTGCCGTCGCCCAGGTTGAAGTCGCACAGCACCACGTCGTAGCGGATCTTGGCGAGCAGGCCGATCGCTTCGCCGCCGCTGGCCGCCTGGTCGATGTTGCGCGCGCCCAGGCTGCGCAGGCTTTCGCGCAGCAGCTGGCGCACGCCGATGAAATCGTCGACCACCAGGTAGTTCTTGCCGGCCCAGTCGATCGGCTCGGCCTTGGATTGAACGAGCGCGTTCATGGCAGGCTCAAAACGAAACAGCCGCCGCCCAGCGCGCCGCCGTTTTCCAGGCGCACGCTGCCTTCGCGCCCGCGGTGGCGGTGCATGCGCGCCACTTCGCGCGAAAAGTACAGGCCCAGGCCCGCGCTGTTATTGCGGAAATCGATGCCGCTCGAGACACCCGACAGTCCTGCTGCGCCGGCCGCCAGCATTGCCTGCGGATAGCCCGCGCCATTGTCCTCGACCCGGATCTCGAGCAGTCCGTCACGTTCGGCCAGCGCCAGGCGGATGCGGTCGCGCGTGTAGTGGGCGGCATTGTTGACCGCGTGCGACACGACGCCGACGATCAGGTCTTCGTCCAGATGCCAGATCAGGCCGGGATCGACCTCGACCTCGAGCGTGATGCCCTTCGCGTTGAGCAGCACCTGGCCGAGCGCGACGACCTGCTCGCACAGCTGTCCCGCTTCGATCGGCTGCTCGTCGAACGGGTAGTCGGGCGTGCCGACCCGTTTATACAGGGCCAGCAGCTGCATCAGGTTGTCGTTCAGGCGGCGCGTCTGGTACAGCATCTGCGCCATCTGCGGATAGGCCGCCTCGTTCTGCGGGCCGGCCGATACCAGCAGGCTCTCCAGGGTTCCGGAGAGCACGCTGATCGAATTCTTCATGTCGTGGGCCGTCGAGGCCAGGAACAGGAGCAAGTCCTGGGAGTGTGCGGTGTCGTCTACGGGTGTCATCATGCGCCGCGCCATCGGTGGCGCAAAAAGTTTCCGTGAGTTAATTATACGCCCGCAGTTGGCGGCAATTTGGCCTGTCCGGGTGTGGACCCGCTTATTCCGGCGCAAAGGGCGTTTGAATACGCCCAGTGCGGCGTGCGCGCAACACGAAGCGCGCCGGATCGAGCGCGTCGACCAGCGTGGTCTCGAGCGGCAGCGGTGCATTTTCCAGGCGCGAGACCAGCAGTTCGGCGCACAGCGGCGCCCAGATCAGGCCGCGCGAGGCGTACCCGAGCAAGCCGTACAAGCCCGCATGGCGCGGCACGTCGCGCAGGCGCTCGGTGCCGCCGGCGGCATCGACATCGGGCAGCGCGCCGACCAGCGGCAGCCGGTCCGGCGCCACGCAGCGAAAGCCCACGCGCCCGGCCAGCGGCGCTTGCACGCCCGCCTCCGGGTCGGAGACCAGCGCCCGTAAACGCTCCAGGTTTTCCTGCTGGCTGGACGCGCGCAGGCGCGGGTCGGTGTCGAGGTCATAGGTGGCGCCGGCGCAGGCAATGCCGCCCGCCGCCGGGGTCAGGTAGGCTTCGCGGCACAGCACGAAGGGCAGCTGCGGCAGCGTGGCGGCGTCGAGGTGGGTCACCTGGCCGCGCAGGCTCGAGAGCGGCAGGCGCGCCGCCTGGGCGATGCCGATCGAGTCAGCGCCGCCCGCCAGCACCACGGTGGCGGCGCGGGCGATCGCACTGCCGTCGGCGCCGCGCACTTCCCATTCGCCGCCGACGCGCGCCAGGTGCACGCTGCCGGCGCCGAAGCGCTGCGTCAGGCGTTCACCACACGCGGCGAGCATGGCCTCGCACACGCTGCCCGGACGCGCCCAGCCGCCCTGGCGAAACAGCCAGGCGCCATCCGGTGCGGGCAGGCCGAGCAACCGCGCCGCCTGCGGCGCTTCCAGCCATTGCGCAAACGCCGGCGGATAGTGGCCGGCGGCGGCAATCGCGCGCGAAGCCTCGGCGTGGGCCGCGTCGCGCGCCAGCTGCATCACGCCGCAGGCGGCGCCTTCGATCGCCTGGCCGACGCCGCCCAGGGTGTCCCAGTAGCGCAGCGCGTACAGGTAGGCGGCGCGCGTCAGGCGGGTCGGGATGTTATCGTCTTTCGAGAGCAGCGGCATGAAGATGCCGGCCAGGTTGCCGGAAGCCTCCGACGCGACCTTCGGGTGGCGTTCGACCAGCGTGACTTCCCAGCCGCGCGCGCACAGGCGTTCGGCCGCCGCGCACCCGGCCAGTCCCGCGCCGATGACCACCGCCTGGCGCGCCGGCACCGGGGCTAAAGGCTGGCGCGGCTTGCGGCTGGCGAAGCGCGCCCCGCCGCCTTCGAACACGAAGCCCTGCGCCATCAGGGCCGCGACCTGTTCGGCTTCCAGCCAATCGAAGGCAAGCCGGGCGTCGCTTGCCGCCAGACGCGCCAGCCCACGCGCAAAACCGGTGTTCGGCCCGCGCAGGCCATGCAATTGCACGAAGTCGATGCGCGCGGCCAGCTGGGCCAGCGCCGTGTCCAGCGGCGCACTGACCAGGTCGAGCGTGACGGCGGGATCGACCTGCGGGATGCGGTGTACGCCCGGCAGCAGGCCATCGGCCAGCGCCACAATGTGCAGGCTGGCGGGACGCTCCGGGTCGGTGCGCCATGCCTCGATCAGGGCCGCCGCGCGCGCGCCCTTGCCGTAGGCGGTGTCGAACACCGTATAGCGTTCGCGGCCCTGCCAGAAGCGTGCCGGGTTCACACCGTTCCTGTAAACCGGAAGCAGCGCGGATCGTGGTCGTCGACCATGCCGATGCCCTGCATGTAGGCGTAGATGATGGTCGAGCCGACGAACTTGAAGCCGCGTTTGGCCAGGTCTTTCGAGAGCCGGTCCGACAGCGCCGTCTTGGTGGGGCGGGTGCCATCCGGCCATTCTCCCACCAGTGGCTTGCCATCCACGTAGCCCCACAGGTAAGTGTCGAGCGTCTGGCCTTCCGAGCGCAGCGCCAGATAGGCGCGCGCATTGGTAATCGCGGCCGCCACTTTCAGGCGGTTGCGCACGATGCCGGGATTGGCCAGCAGTTCGGCCACCTTGGCGTCGTCGTAGCGCGCGATCTTGTCGGCGTCCCAGTCGTCGAAAGCGGCGCGGTAGGTCTCGCGCTTGTTGAGGATGGTTTCCCAGGACAGGCCGGCCTGGGCGCCCTCGAGGTTGAGCATCTCGAACAGGCGCCGCTCGTCATGGCAGGGGACGCCCCACTCATGGTCGTGGTAAGCGAGGTAGCGGGGGTTGGCCGGATTGGCCCAGCTGCAGCGGTGGGTAGTCATGCTGCGAAGTATACGTCAGTGCGCGCCTGCCTAAAAAAACGCGCCCCGGAATTGCTTCCGGGGCGCGTCTTGGAACGCCGTGGCGCCCTTGTCAGCTTATTGACTGGCGATTACTTGCCCGAGGTGGTGCCCGGCTTGGCAGCCGGCATCTGCTGGGCAGCCTTGAGGTGCTGTTCCACGGTCGGCTTCATCTTCGTTGCCAGGCCCTTGACGTCGGCATCCTTGGCATTCTTTTCGTTCTTGTTCAACATGGCCAGCGCTTCCTTGTGGCCGCCCGTTCCGCCCATTTTCATGTATTCGCGGTCGAACTTCTCGCCCTCGAGCTTGGCCAGCTTGGCAGCCATTGCCTTGTGTTTGGCGTCGAGTTCGGTCGGCAGGGTGATGCCCTTGGCTTGCGCCACGGTCTGCACTTCGGCCAGGCCCTTGGTGTGGTCGTCGATCATTTGCTGAGCGAAGGTTTTGACTTCGGCATTCTGGCTCTTGCTCTGTGCCATCTTGCCCATTTCGACTTCGGCCATGTTCACCATCGCCATGTCCATGATCGCCTTGCTGTCGGCTTTGTTCATTTTCATGGTGCCCGCCGCGGTTCCGGACATGCCGGTGGCGCCGGTGCCGGTGCTGCCGCTCATGCCGGCGCCGCTCTGGCCGACCTTGTTCGACGGAGTCGCATCCGTCATCTTCTGGGTGCTCGGATTCTGGGCGATGCCAGTGCTGCTGGTACTGGCGCTCATGCCGGCGCCGCTCTGGCCGTGGGCCATATGGCCGGCCATGCCGGCGGTGGTGCCGGTGCTGGTCTTGCCAACCTGGGTCGACGGATTCGCGTCCGTCATCTTCTGGGTGCTCGGATTCTGGGCAGTGGCGGTCTGTGCCTGGACGCCGAAGGTGGCGAACATGGCGGCTGCAGCCGAAATGGCGAGCAGTCCTTTCAACGCATTATTGTTTTTCATGATGCTCTCCTGGGGATTGTGGAAGGAGCCGGCATCATGTCTCCGATGCGCCGCTCCTGTTCGATATGCTTCGGCTTGCCTGCGCGCCGGCCTCGCCGTGTCCACAGCAGGAAACTGGCTGCGCATTGTCAAGCCAACAATCAGTGTACCGTCGCGTTCCATATCCCAGCGCGCGGTAGCCTTTTGGCAACATTGATGAATTATTGCGGCATGAAAAGGCCGGTATGGCATTCCCGCGCACGCGCGCCAGGCGCCGCCCAATGCGCGTAGAGTCGGTGCTGCGGGTGGCATAACCGCAGATGCAGGAGGCCATATGTTGAACGAGCCGAACCCGGGCACCGCGTTTCGCGGCCTGCCCCTGAGCGTGCAGCAGGAACGCGAAATCACCCATTTCATCGAGGCGCGCCAGCGCGCCGGCCTGGAATGGGATACCCCGGAGCTGGCCGCGCTGATTCGCGACATGCTCCATCCGCCCGAGCTGGGCGACGAGGATGGATTTGACCTTGTGGAGAGCATGGCGGCGGAACGCTTCACGGCCACGCACGAGGAAGCAAACGACGACGAGCGCGAGCACGACGTCGGCGGCGCGCCCTGACGGGCTAGCTTGGCTCGCCTGCCCTGCTGGCTGTTGCGGCCTCGCCTGCCAGCCGTTGGCGCAGGGCCGCCAGCGGCAGCGGCCGCGCAAAGTGGTAGCCCTGCGCCTCGTCGCAGGCGGCCGATTGCAGGAACTGCACCACCTCCGCCGTTTCCACGCCCTCGGCCACCACGGCCAGTTTCAGGGCATGCGCCATGTCGACGAAGGCCTTGACGAAGTCGAATGCGCTGATGCGCTCGTCTTCCTGCAGCACGAAGGAGCGGTCGAGTTTCAGCACGTCGATCGGGAAGGTGCGCAGGTAGGCCAGGCTTGAATAGCCGGTGCCGAAATCGTCGACCGCCAGTTTCACGCCCAGTTCGTGCAGTTCGCGCAGCATCAGTGCGGTGCGCTCGATGTCGGCGATCAGCGCGCTTTCCGTCAGTTCCAGTTCCAGGCAATGCGGCGCGATGCCCGATTCGCGCAAAGCTTGCCGCACCTCGCCGGCAAAGCTCGCATGCGCCAGCTGGCGCGCCGAGACGTTGACCGAGACGCAGATCTCGCGCCCGAATTCGCGCATCAGGCGCTGGGTCTGCATGCAGGCTTCGAACAGCACCCAGCGCCCGATCGGCACGATCAGGCCCGTCTCTTCGGCGATCGGAATGAACTGGGCCGGCGAGACCAGGCCACGCTCGGGATGGTTCCAGCGCAGCAGCGCTTCCACGCCGACCATTTCCATGCTGCGCAGGTTGATGCGCGGCTGGTAGTGCAGTTCGAACTCGCCGCGCGCCAGCGCCGGACGCAAGGACGTTTCCAATGCCATCCGTTCGCGTGTGGCGAAGGCCATCTCCGGCTCGAAGAAGCGGTAGCGGTTGCGCCCGGCCGCCTTGGCGCGGTACATCGCCGTGTCCGCAGCCTGGAACAGCTGCTCCTTGCTCTTGCCGTCCGACGGGTACAGGCTGATCCCGATCGACGCGCCGATGATCACGTCGTGGCCGGCGATCGTGATCGGGGCGGTCAGGACGTCGAGCAGCTTCTCGCCGATGCGCGCGGCCGCATTCTTGCCGTTGGCGCAGTGGGCCGCGATCACGAATTCGTCGCCGCCGAGGCGGGCGATGACGTCGGTCGGGCGGATCACCCGGCGCAGGCGTGCCGCCACTTCGCACAGCAGCACGTCGCCGAACTCGTGGCCGAAGGAATCGTTCACTTCCTTGAAGCGGTCGAGATCGAGGAACATCGTCGCCACCGTCGCATCGGCGGGGCAGGTATCGAACAGGCGCTGCACGCGCTCGCCGAGCAGCGCGCGGTTCGGCAAACCCGTCAGCGTGTCGTGGGTGGCCAGCTCGCGCAGGCGGTTCTGGGTTTCCTCGTGCTCGGTGACGTCGCGGATCAGGGCCTGGAAGTATTCCTTGCCGCCATCTTCGAAGCGCGAGATGTGGACGTCGGCCGGGAAGGTGCTGCCATCCTTGCGCCGCTTGGTGATGCGCAGCAGCTGGGTCTGTCCATCGGCCAGCGCCAGTTCCAGGTCGGGCGTATAGAGGTAGCTGCCGCTGTCGATGTCGGGCACGCGCAGTTGCAGGAACTCGGCCTCGGTATAGCCGAAATTGCTGCAGGCGCGGCCGTTGGCGGCGACGATGCGCAGCTCGCGGTCGGCAATCACGATGCTGTCGGCGGCCTGCTGGAAGAGGCTGCGAAAGCGCTGCTCGCTTTTCATCAGCGCCTGGCTGGCATGGTGCTTGAAAGTGATGTCGTGAAAATACACCGCCAGCCCGTCCTCGCTCGGATAGGCGCGCACCTCGACCCAGGTGCTGGACGGCTCCCAGAAGGTTTCGAAGGCGCAGGCGACGCCGCTTTCCATGGCCTGCTGGTAAAACGCGAGCGCCGGCGACCCGTTCAGGTCGGGCGCGACCTCGAGCAGGTTGCGGCCGATCGCCAGGGTGGCGTCGACGTTGACGAAATTACCGGCCTTGCGATTGGCGTAGGTGACACGCCATGCGCGGTCGACCGCGAAAAAGGCGTCGCCTATGCTCTCGAGCATGATTTGCATCTGTTGCTGCGATTTCGACAGCGCCTCGCGCGCGGCATGCTCTTCGGTCACGTCGCGCGCCGTCGCATACGTCACCTGCGTCAGCGCGCACCAGCGCACCGAGATCGACACCATCACCGCCCGCCCATCCTTGCGCAGCCAGCGGTGCTGCAGATCGCGCCGCACCGATTCGCCGGAGCGCAGCTCGGCGCGCAGGGCCTGGAAGCGTGCCAGTTCTTCCGGCCCCACCAGTTCGCAATAGCGGCGCCCGACCAGCTCTTCGGGCCGGTAACCGAGGATGTCGAAGGTCGCCGCGTTCAGGCGCAGGAAGCGGCCGTCGGCATCGATCAGGGCAATCAGGTCCAGCGAGTTTTCAATCAGGGCGGTGTTTTCCTCGGCCAGCCGCGCCAGGTAGGCCGTGTTTGTCATGTCGTTCAAAATCAGTTCCCATGTACCGCTGCGTCCGCCCGCCGAATGCGGCGAGACACTCAGGTTAACGCACTTGCACACAGAAACTAAATGGCGTTCTAATAACCTATACGAAATATATTTTTCTTTGTAGAAATTTTGAGACGTCTGCTGGTGCTTTTATCTTCATGCCGGCGCCAAGTGTGTTGGCACGCAAGCGGGGGCCGGCGTAGACTGCCCGTTCAGATGGAATGCCGAGAGAGACCGCAAGTGCAAGCCGACAGACGAAGCGTTGAACGACCCAGGATCGCGCTGGCCGCCATCACGCGCGAAAGCGTACGCGCGCTGGTCGAAACCGAAGCCGAGCACCTGCAGAAGGCCGTGACGAACGGACGCAACCGCTACCAGGTGCGGCTCGACCAGCACGACCAGATCGTTGCCTACATGGCCACGCTCAACCCGCTCGACCTCGAACGTTTTTCCACCCTCTACGAACAGGAGGCAGCCGCGGCCCGCGCCGCTGCCCCCAAGCGCGAGGAGTGGCGCCCGCTCAGCGGTCCGCTTGCGGTGCAGGCCGGGCAGTCCGGCGAGATCATGCGCATCGGACCCTGGGCGCTGGCCGCGGCCGGCGTGGTCGCCGCCACGGCGACCTTCATCCTGCGGCGCTAGTGCCGCGCCTGCATGCCTTTCCAGGCGTGCTCACCATGACGGAAGGCAAACCATTCGGCATTCTGGCTGTTGCGTCCTTGCGCCAACCGTTAGTTGCCGGAGGGAAAGTTAATGCGAGCTGAGCTGTCGCCGTGTAGACTGGCTCACTTGTATTTTTTTCCAACATGGCGGGTGAGTTTCTCCCGCTGAGCTATCGGGTTTGCCATGTCGCTTGGCCATTACGAACCAACCCTAGTCGTTGTGTCGATCCTGGTGGCGATCTATGCCTCCTACACCGCCCTGAGCCTGGCCGAACGGGTGCGCCACTCGCATGGCCGCGCCACCTATTGGTGGATGACCGGCGGGGCGTTCGCCATGGGCAGCGGCATCTGGGCCATGCACTTCATCGGCATGCAGGCTTTCCGCCTGCCCTTCCCGGTCGGCTACGATACGGCCATCACCTTCGTTTCCTGGCTGCTGCCGGTGCTGGCCTCGCTGCTGGCGCTGTCTCAGATCAGCCGCCCGGCCCCGCAAGCGAGCCATTTCATCGCCAGCGCGGTGCTGATGGGCATCGGCATCAATGCCATGCACTACACCGGCATGGCGGCGATGCGCATGCGTCCCGGCATCGAATACGACCCGCTGCTGTTTGCCATCTCGGTCCTGATCGCCATCGGCGCTTCGGCCGGCGCCCTGTGGCTGGCCTTCCATTTGCGCCACCGCATGCAGCACGGCAAGCTGGCCCAGCTTGCCGCCGCCGTCGTCATGGGCTTTGCCATCGTCGGCATGCACTACACCGGCATGGAAGCGGCGCATTTTTCGCCAGGCAGCATCTGCCTGGAAGCGAACGTCGGCATCAGCCAGGATTTATTGGCCGGCATGGTGACGGTCACGGCCCTGCTGCTGCTGACGATCGCCACCCTGGTCGCCGTCTACGATTCGCGCCTGGAAGACCGCTCGCGCATCCTGGCAGCGTCGCTGGCCACCTCGGCCGAACGCCAGACCCTTTACTTGCACGAACAAAAAGCGCGGGTCGAAGCCGAGCGCCTGTCGGACATGAAGGACGAATTCCTGTCCACCCTGTCGCATGAACTGCGCACTCCGCTCAACGCAATGCTCGGCTGGGCGCAACTGCTGATGGACGGCGGCAAGGACGACAAGATGCTGCGCCGCGGCCTGCAGACGATCGAGCGCAACGCGCGCGCCCAGTCGCAGCTGATCGAAGACATGCTCGACATGAGCCGCCTGATCGCCGGCAAGGTCCGCATCGAGATCGGCCGCACCTGGCCCTCCGATTTCATCGCCGCCGCCGTGGAAACGGTGCGCCCCACCGCGCTGGCCAGGAACGTGCGCCTGGACATGCTGATCGAAAGTCACGCCGGGCCGCTGGCAGCCGACGCCGGCCGCCTGCAGCAGGTAATGACGAACCTGCTGTCGAACGCGATCAAGTTCACGCCCACTGGCGGCATCGTGCGCGTCAGTTCCAAGCGCGTGAAAGACAGCATCGTGATCGAGGTCAGCGACAACGGGATCGGCATCGAGTCCGCCTTCCTGCCCCATGTCTTCGACCGCTTCCGCCAGGCCGACGCCTCGTCAACGCGGCGCCACGGCGGCCTGGGCCTGGGCCTGTCGATCGCGCAGCAACTGGTCGAACTGCAAGGCGGCCAGCTGACGGCCGCCAGCGCCGGCGAAGGCGAAGGCGCGACCTTCACGCTGACCATGCCGCTCCCAAGCCTCGATTCCGACGCACAGGCCACCCCCGACTGCCTGGTCAAGCCGCACGACCTCGATGCCGTGCGCGCCAGCCGCGGCGCCCTCGCCGGCCTGACGATCCTGGTGGTCGACGACGAACGCGATTCGCTCGACATCGTGCATTACGTGCTGGCCGACATGGCCGCCACCATCGTCTCGGCGTCGACCGCCTACGAGGCGCTGCGCATGATCGACCAGCTCAAGCCCGACCTGATGGTGAGCGACATCGGCATGCCCGGCATGGACGGCATGGAATTGATACGCCGCATACGCGCATCGGGCAACCCGCGCGTCGCCACCGTGCGCGCCCTGGCGCTGACGGCCTTCTCGCGCCGCGAAGACCGCCTGCGTTCGCTCGAGGCGGGCTTCGACGAATACCTTTCCAAGCCGGTAGCGCCCGCGGAACTGGTGCGCGCCGTGCTGACCCTGTGCGACAACCGGCTGCAACGGCCGGTGCCGGTGCCGAAGCGGGTGTAAGTGCCGGCAAGCTCTTAGACAGACGTCAAGCGCCTGTCACATTCATGCGCGAAGATGGTGTCGTTCGCAAGAACACGGCAGCGCTGCTGCCCTACCGGCGCCGGCGGTCGGGAAACATACCGGCACCAGATTCCCTCCTGCAAGCACGCCGGCCGCTTCTCCGGCCGCGTGCGTCGCGCCGCACCACTCCGTACGATATCTAACCGAAGCCTGCCGCGCGGCAGGGTAATGTCGCGAGACACTTGCCCATCTTAGGCATCCTTGTCCTCGGTTTATCTTTTATTGGAGTTTTCATGCAACGACATCAAGCCGCCATGCTGGGCGGAATAATTGCAGGGGTCGTGACCACGGCCGTCATGGTGACCGGCCGCAAGAGCGGCGTGCTGACCAAAACGCTCGACCGCGACGCCGTCGACTGGATCGACAGGATGACGGGTTCACGCGCCATGATCGGCGACACCGGCACCAGCATCGTCGAATTCACGAATCACCTGGGCGCCTCGGCGGCGTTCGGCGCCGCCCTCCCGGCGCTGCGGGATCTTGCGCCTTCCCTGTCTCCGGTCGCACTCGGCACGCTCTACGGCACGGCCCTGTACGCCGTCAACATCGGCGCCATCGCACCGGTCCTCGGGATCACCGAGGGCGAATTCAAGGCCGGTCCGCGCAAGGCCGGCGAGCGCTGGGCGATTCACGTCCTGCAGGCGGTCGTTACCGCACTCGTCGCCGAGCGCCTGACCACGCCTGCCTGGAAGCGTTGAGCGCCCAGCCGGCGGCCTCGCTCAGTCGAACTTGGAGAAGTCCGGCTTGCGCTTCTGGAAGAAGGCCGTAAACGCTTCCTTCGCTTCGGCGCCGACCAGCATCGCGCCGAACTGCTTGTTCTCTACGCCCATGGTCTCGGCGACGATGGCGGCACGCGGGCGGCGCATCAGGGCCTTGGTGGCGCGGATCGAGGCGGCCGGCAGGGCCACCAGCTTGACGGCCTGGCCCTGCGCGAACGCAAGCAATTCCGCGGCCGGCAGCACGCGTGCCACGATGCCCATCTCGAAGGCTTCCTGCGCACTGAACGCTTCGCCCAGCATCAGCTTTTCGGCGGCGCGGGTGTAGCCGGCGCTTTGCGCGACCAGCAGCGAGGAAGCGAATTCCGGACACAGGCCGAGCTGCGTAAACGGCATCGAGAACTTGGCGTTGTCGGCGGCATAGACCAGGTCGCAGTGCATCAGCATCGTGGTGCCGATGCCGACCGCGGCGCCGGCCACTGCGGCGACGACCGGCTTGGTGCAGCTTTCCAGCGCTTTCATGAACTGGAAGACAGGACGGTCTTCGGTCATGGCGCCGTCGCCGGCGTTGTTCAGGAAATCGTCGAGGTCGTTACCGGCGGTGAAGATTTCGGGCTTGCCGGTGATGAGGACGGCGCGCACTTGCGCGTCTTGTTCGGCGTCCAGCAGGGCCTCGGCCATCGTCGAATACATGGCGCCGGTGATGGCGTTCTTGCGTTCGAGGCGGTTGAATTCGATGGTGAGGATGCCGTTTTCTTTGTTGGTCTGGATCGTCATGTCAGGTCTCCGGGTGTTTGGGGGCACGAAAGACCGCGTGGGCACGGAGTGCCCACCCTACGATGTGCGAACGCCGTAGGGCGGGCACTCCGTGCCCACGCGGTGATACGTGCAGGCCGCATCAACGCAGAGGCTGACACGGCCACGATCAAAAATTAAACGCGCTCGATGATACCAGCCGCGCCCATGCCGGCGCCGACGCACATCGTCACCATGCCGTACTTCAGGTTATTGCGGCGCAGTGCGTGCACGACGGTCGCGGCGCGGATCGCACCGGTGGCGCCCAGCGGGTGGCCGAGGGCAATCGCGCCGCCCATCGGGTTGACCTTGCTGGTGTCCAGGCCCAGGTCGCGGATCACGGCCAGCGCCTGCGCGGCAAACGCTTCGTTCAGCTCGATCCAGTCCAGCTGGTCCTGGGTGATGCCGGCGGCGGCCAGGGCTGCGGGAATCGCGAACTTCGGACCGATGCCCATGATCTCCGGCGGCACGCCGCGCACGGCGAACGACGAGAACTTGGCCAGCGGAGTCAGGTTGTGCTCGCGCAGGATTTTCTCGCTGACGACGATCAGGGCGCCGGCGCCGTCCGACATCTGCGACGAGGTCGCAGCGGTGACGGTGCCCTTGGCGGCGAAGACAGGCTTCAATTTCGCCATGCCTTCCATGCTGGCGTCGGCGCGCGGGCCTTCGTCGGCATCGACCGTGCGGCGCTTGACCGAGATTTCGCCGGTGGCCAGGTTCGGCGTGCGGGTGGTGATCTCGACCGGGGTGATCTCGTCCTTGAAATAGCCGGCCTGCTGGGCGGCAATCGCCCGGCGGTGCGATTCCAGGCCAAAGGCGTCCTGGTCTTCGCGCGAGACTTTCCACTGCTGGGCGACCTTTTCAGCGGTCAGGCCCATGCCGTAGGCCAGGCCCACGTTCTCGTCCTTGAACGTATCCATGTTGATCGATGGATGGTGGCCCATCATCGGCACCATCGACATCGATTCGACGCCGCCGGCGATCATCACGTCGGCTTCGCCGACGCGGATGCGGTCCGCCGCCATGGCCAGGGCGGTGATGCCCGAAGCGCAGTAGCGGTTGACGGTCACGCCGCCGACGGTGTTCGGCAGGCCGGCCAGCACCACCGAATTACGGGCGATGTTGAAGCCCTGCTCGGCTTCCGGGAAGGAGCAGCCGATGATGGCGTCGATGATCAGTGCCGGGTCGAGGTTCGGCACGGCGGCCATCGCACCGCGGATCGCGGCGACCAGCAGGTCGTCCGGGCGGGTCGTCTTGAACATGCCGCGCGGCGCCTTGCCGATTGGGGTGCGGGTTGCTGCGACGATGTATGCGTCTTGAAGTTGTTTGCTCATGTCAGTCGTCCTTGATTAGTTCCGCACCGGCTTACCGGTCTGCATCATGCCCATGATCCGCTCTTGCGTCTTCGGGTTGTTCAGCAGTTCGATGAAAGCTTTACGTTCCATGTCGAGCAGCCACTGCTCGGACACCACGCTGCCCTGGTCGACGTCGCCGCCGGTCACGATCTCGGCGATCATGTCGCCCAGCTTGTAGTCGTGGGCCGAGATGAAGCCGCCGTCGCGCATGTTGACCAGCTGGCCGCGGATCGTCGCCCAGCCGTAGCGGCCAGTGACGGTCACAGGGCGCTGCAGCGGTGCGCGGTAGCCGGCGTCGAACATCGCGCGCGCCTGGACTTTCGCCACGTGCAGCAGTTCATACGTGTTGAAGACGATGATGTCGTCTTCCTTCAGGTAGCCCATCGCCTTCGCTTCGAGTGCCGACTTCGACACTTGAGCGGTGGCCGCGTTGGTGAAACCGGTCTTCAGGAATTGCAGGATGTCGTTGCCCTTGGCTTCGGTGAAAGCGCGCACTGCCGCTTCCTTCAGGCCGCCGCCGGCCGGCACCAGGCCGACGCCGACTTCCACCAGGCCGATGTAGGACTCGATCGAAGCGACACGCTTGGATGCATGCAGGGCCATCTCGCAGCCGCCGCCCAGCGCCAGGCCGGCAACAGCGGCGACGACTGGCACGTTCGAGTACTTCATCTGCATGAAGCAGTCCTGCAGTTCCTTGACGATCGGGTCCATCGCCTTCGCGCCGCCGGCCATGAAGGCTGGCAGGGCCGATTGCAGGTCGGCGCCGGCCGAGAAGGCGCCGCCTTCGGTGGCATCCGCATTCCAGATCACCAGGCCTTTGAAATTCTTGCCGGCTTCTTCCAGGCCGCGTTTCAGGCCTTTGATGACGCCGTCGCCGATGACGTGCATCTTGGTCTTCAGCGAGATGACGAGGACTTCGTCGTCGGAGTGCCACAGGCGGACCGACTCGTCCTCGAACACGGTGGTACCAAACGTTTTGGCATCAATGCCGCCGGCGCCCAGCACCGGTGCACGGAAGGCCTGGCGCTCGTAGACGGCCAGGGTCGAACGTGGAACATAGCTGTTCGAGGAAGCCGAGTACGAACCTTCAGGCGTGTGCACGCCCTTCTCCGCAACCTGGCCATCGAAGACCCATGCTGGCAGCGGGGTGTTGGTCAGTGCCTTGCCGGCGTCGATGTCTTCCTTGACCCATTGTGCGATCTGGGTCCAGCCTGCGGCTTGCCAGGTCTCGAACGGGCCAACGCTCCAGCCGAAGCCCCAGCGCATGGCGAAATCGATGTCGCGCGCGTTGTCGGCGATGGTGTCGAGGTGCACGGCGATGTAGTGGAAGGCGTCGCGGTAGATCGCCCACAGGAACTGCGCCTGTGGGTTGGTCGATTCGCGCAGGGCCTTGAACTTCTTGACCGGATCCTTTTCTTTCAGGATGCGTGCGACGATGTCGGCCGCTTTCGCGCCGCCCGCCACGTACTCGCCGGTGGCGAAATCGAGGCGCTGGATGTCCTTGCCGACCTTTTTATAGAAGCCGCCGCCGGATTTCTGGCCCAGGGCGCCCTTCTCGATCAGCTTCGCCAGGACGTCAGGCGTCTTGTACAGGGCGAAGAACGGGTCGTCCTGCAGGGTGTCCTGCATGGTCTTGATGACGTGGCCCATCGTGTCCAGGCCGACGACGTCGGCGGTACGGAAGGTACCCGACTTGGCGCGGCCCAGCTTGGCGCCGGTCAGGTCGTCGACCACGTCCACCGACAGGCCGAATTTTTCGGCTTCGTGGATGGTGGCCAGCATGCCGAAGATACCGACGCGGTTGGCGATGAAGTTCGGGGTGTCCTTGGCGCGCACGACGCCCTTGCCCAGCACCGAGGTCAGGAAGGTCTCGAGCTGGTCGAGGATTTCAGGACGGGTGCCCGCGGTCGGGATCAGTTCGACCAGGTGCATGTAGCGCGGCGGGTTGAAGAAGTGGACGCCGCAGAAGCGCGCCTTCAGTTCGTCGTCAAAGCCTTCGGCCAGCTTGTTGATCGACAGGCCCGAGGTGTTGGACGCGAAGATCGCGTTCGGTGCAATGTGCGGCGCGACCTTCTTGTACAGGTCGTGCTTCCAGTCCATGCGCTCAGCGATCGCTTCGATGATCAGGTCGCAGCCAGCCAGCACGTCGAGGTTGTCTTCGTAGTTGGCGATCTCGATCAGCGACGCGTCATCCTTGTTGCCCAGCGGGGCCGGCGACAGCTTCTTCAGGTTCTCGATGGCGCGCAGGACGATGCCGTTCTTCGGGCCTTCCTTTGCCGGCAAATCGAACAGCACGACAGGCACCTTGGCGTTGACGCAGTGCGCAGCGATCTGCGCGCCCATCACGCCTGCGCCCAGCACGGCGACTTTCTTGACGGTGAAATTGGTCATGGTTTTATCCTTGCGTTCTTAGAACAGGTCGGCGTCGAGCGCCATCAGGTTGGCGGAACCCGAGCGTGCCTGGCGGATCAGCATCGCGGTTTCCGGGTACAGGCGGGCAAAATAGAAGCGTGCCGTGGCCAGCTTCGATTCGTAGAACTTGTCTTCCGAATCCTTCTTGGCCAGGGCGATCTTTGCCATCTGCGCGAAGAAGTACGAGAACACCAGGTGACCGACGACGCGCAGGTAAGGCACGGCGGCAGCGCCGACTTCATCCTGGTTGGTGAAGGCCTTCATGCCGATTTCCATGGTCAGCTTGCCGACCTTGTCACCCAGTTCGCCCAGCGGGGTCACGAATTCGGACATCGACTCATCGAGACCGTTCTCTTCGACGAAGGCTTTGATCTTCTCGCCGAAGGCGCGCAGCTTGGCTCCGTTGTCCATCAAGATCTTGCGGCCCAGCAGATCGAGCGACTGGATCGTGTTGGTGCCTTCGTAGATCATGTTGATGCGCGCGTCGCGCACGTACTGCTCCATGCCCCACTCGCTGATGTAGCCGTGGCCGCCGTAGACCTGCATCGCTTCCGAGGTCGCGATCCAGCCGTTGTCGGTGATGAAGGCTTTCACGATCGGGGTCAACAGCGTGATTTCGCCGTTGGCTTCCTTGCGCACTTCTTCGTCAGGGTGGTTCAGTTCGCGGTCGATCTGCAGCGCGATGTAGGAGGTCAGGGCCCGCGCGCCTTCGGCATAGGCTTTGGCGGTCAGCAGCATCCGGCGCACGTCCGGGTGCACGATGATCGGATCGGCTGGCTTGTCCGGTGCTTTCACGCCCGACAGTGAACGCATCTGGATGCGGTCCTTTGCGTAAACCAGCGCGTTCTGGTAAGCCACTTCGGTCAGACCCAGCGACTGCATGCCCACGCCCAGGCGGGCGGCGTTCATGAACACGAACATCGCGTTCAGGCCTTTATGGGGCTGGCCGATCAGGGTGCCGACGGCGCCGTCCAGGTTCATCTGGCAGGTCGAATTGCCGTGGATGCCCATCTTTTCTTCGATGGCGCCGCAGAAGATCGGGTTGCGCTCGCCGATCGAACCATCCGCGTTCGGCAGGAACTTCGGCACCAGGAACAGCGAGATGCCTTTCGAGCCTTCCGGTGCGTCCGGCAGGCGCGCCAGCACCAGGTGGATGATGTTTTCGGAAACGTCGTGCTCGCCGGCCGAGATGAAGATCTTCGAGCCGGTAATCTTGTAGGTGCCGTCGCCCTGCGGCTCGGCCTTCGAGCGCAGCAGGCCCAGATCGGTGCCGCAATGCGCTTCGGTCAGGCACATGGTGCCGGTCCACTCGCCCGACACCAGCTTCGGCAGGTAGAACTTCTTCTGCTCGTCGGTGCCGTGTTCCTTCAGGCATTCGTAGGCGCCGTGCGACAGGCCCGGGTACATGGTCCAGGCCTGGTTGGACGAGTTCAGCATTTCGTAGAACGAGTTGTTCAGCGAAACAGGCAGGCCCTGGCCGCCGTATTCCGGATCGCAGGCCAGCGCTGCCCAGCCGCCTTCGACATACTGTTTATACGCTTCCTTGAAACCCTTCGGCGTCGTCACGGTCTTGGTGGCGGCATCGTAATGGCAGCCTTCGCGGTCGCCCGAGTGGTTCAGCGGGAACAGCACTTCCTGGGTGAATTTCGCGCCCTCTTCCAGCACCTGGTTGATGATGTCGGCGTCGATTTCCTGATAGGCAGGCAGGTTCTTGAACTCTTCGGTGACGTTGAGGAACTCGTGCAGCACAAACTGCATATCCCGGATTGGCGCGACGTACTGACCCATGGTTTTCTCCTGACGAAGGTAAGATGTATTTTGAAACTGAAGAGCTGGCGTGAGGCCTGCTTTGTTAATTGCTTTGAACGGGATTGCGGTAATTCTCGATCAGCCGCGCGAAGCCGCGGTTGGCGCGGTCGATCGCGCCGGGGACGCGCAGGAAACGCGCATCGTGGTGCAGGGCCAGGATCAGCCCGTACATCTCGTAGACCAGCTGCTGCGGGTCGGTGCCCTCTTGCAGCGCGCCGCAGTCGACGCTCTGCTGCACGGCGCGCAACAGCGCACCTTGCCAGGCACGCACCATCGACACCAGCGATTCGCGAATCGGGCCTGGCCGGTCATCGTACTCCACCGCGCCGCTGATATAGATGCAGCCCGACGCGATTTCGACCGATACCCGCTTGACCCAGCGCGCAAACATCGACTCCAGGCGCGGCAAGCCGCGTTGCTCTTTCACGCTGGGGAAAAACACTTCCTGCTCGAAACGGTGGTGGTAAAGCTTGAGCACTTCCATCTGCAAATCTTCGCGCGAGCCGAAGTGGGCGAAGACGCCCGATTTGCTCATGTTCATGCGATCCGCCAGCAAGCCGATGGTCAGGCCTTCGAGGCCATTACGGCTGGCCAGCTCGAGCGCAACGTCGAGAATCGCCGCCCGCGTCTGCTCGCCCTTGCGCATGAATTTTGCTGAAGTGTTGATACGTTTCCCCTGCGTGAATCGAAAAATCCGAACGAGCGTACTATTATCTATCGGGCGGTGAATGTCAAACGGGAACTTAGAGGTGCGATTCTATTGTGGGAATGGGGGGTGGCGCTGCTGCGCAGAGGTCGGTTGAACGCGTGGGCGGGAGACCCGCCCACCCTACGTTGGCTCGCGGAACGATATCGGTAATCGGAGGGCCGTAGGGTGGGCGGCTATACCTTGGGGGGCGCATCCACGCGCCGTGTGCGCCGCCCACGCGTTCAACCAGCCCCAGCTAAGCCGCGACAAACTACCCCGCCGCCTTCGAAATCGCCCGCCGGTCCCGCTTGGTCGGCCGCCCCTTGATCGTACTGCCCGGCTCGGGAAACAACCTGCGCGCCTCCGAATCGTTCTCGCGCTTCTCGATGCTCTCCTGCGTCTCGCTGTACAAGGCACGCGCAATCGGCGCCGCCCCGCGTTTGTCCGAAATGCCGAGCACCACCACTTCCCAGCGGTCCGAGCCGTTATCGATCACGATCCGGTCGTCGAGTTTCACGGCGCGCGCCGGCTTGACCGGTTCGCCGCCGATGCGCACCCGCCCACGCTCGACGGCGTCGGCCGCCAGCGAACGTGTCTTGAAAAAGCGCGCCGCCCACAGCCACTTGTCGATGCGTACGTTCTCCATGTGTTGCTCTTCCTTATGCGTAACCAATTGCAAAAATGCGCATGGCCAGTTTATACAGAAGGTAAGCCATTTCATAGCGCATCCGGCGTACCCATCCCATGCCCTCGAACTCCTCCATGTGCACGATTTCGCCATCGTCGATCCCGCGCTCGATGTGGGCGCGCACTGCGCGCGCAAACTCGGCGTTGCGCACGACAATATTGGCTTCCTGGTTCAGGAACAGCGACAGGCCATCGCAATTGCTCGAGCCCACCGTCGCCCAGTCGTCGTCGACCACGGCGATCTTCGCGTGCAGCTGGGTCTTGCGGTATTCGACGACCTTGATGCCCGCAGCCAGCAGCTTCGGGTAGAAGGAGCGGGCCACCGCATCCTGCATGCGAAATTCCCCGACCCCGATCAGGAGCGTGACCGACACGCCGCGCCGCGCGGCCTGCGCCAGGGCTTCGCGGAACTTGCGGCCCGGGGCGAAATAGGGATTGGCCAGCAGCACGCTTTTCCGGGCCTGGCCGATGGCCTGCAGGTAGGCGCGCTGGATGGTTCTGCGGTTGCGCAGGTTGTCGCGCACGACAAAGGCGGCGCGCATGGGGCGCGCGCCTTCGGTCGGCGGGCTGCGCCGCGTTTCGCGGTAGAGCTCGATGCGGCTGAACAGGTCGAGGCGTCCGGCGCGCATCCATTGCGCCTTGGCCTCGAAGTGGATCTGCGCCACCAGCGGACCCTGCACGCGCACGGCGAAATCCCAGCGCGGCGCGGGCAAGGGCCGGTGCGGCTCGTAGTCGCACAGCATGTCGTCGTTGATGTTGATGCCGCCGACAAACGCCGTTTCGCCGTCGACGACCGTGATCTTGCGGTGGGTGCGGGCGATGCCGCGCTTGAACCAGGGATTGAAGACGCGGTAGTGCACGCCGGCCACGGCGAAGGCTTCGGCACGGCGGCAGCAGGCGCGGTGGCCGGTGCCGAACCAGTCGACCAGCACGCGCACCTTCAGGCCGCGCCCGGCGGCGCGGATCAGCGCCTCTTCGATGCCGCGCGCGACTTCGTCTTCGGCAAAGATATAGGTTTCGAACAGGATGTCGCTCTTGGCCGCATCGATGGCTTCGATCATTGCCGGGAACAGCTGTTGCCCGGATTCAAGCAGGGTGACGTCGTTGTTCGCTACATAAGTAACGCTGCGCATCGCTCAGGCCAGCTGCAATTCAGCGACGATGGGCGCGTGGTCGGACAGCTTGGCCCATATCGGGCCGGCCATCACCTGGGCATTATCGATCTTGAAACCGCGCACATAGATGCGGTCGAGGCGGAACCACGGCAGCGCGGCGGGAAAGGTACGTGCCGGCGCCAGGCGCGGCTGGCGGCCGGCCCAGCCGCGCACCATGTCGCCCAGGGCCGATTTCGGTCCCAGCTCATCGAATACCTCGACTACACCCAGCGCATTGCGCAGGCGGTCGCTGAGCGTATTGCGCCAGTCGTTGAAGTCGCCGGCGATGATCACCGGTTCGCCGTTGGGCGCAGACTTGTTGACCGCCTCGATCAGCTGCTCGGTCTGGCGCCCGCGCCCGCCTTCGAACAGGCCCAGGTGCACGACATAGCAATGCACCTTGCCGGCTGCCGTCTCGAGCACGCAGTGCAGGATGCCGCGCTGCTCGTAAGCATGGTCGGAGACATCATGGTTATGGCTGTTTTCGATAGGAAAACAGCTGAGCAAGGCATTGCCGTGGTGGCCGTGGTCGTAGATCGCGTTCATGCCATAGGCCGAATGCGAGTGGTGCGACTCACCGGCGAAGTACTCGTACTGGGTGGCTTCCGGCCAGATGCGGGTGGCGTGCTTGTGCTGCCCGTAACGAGCGTGATGGCGATCATGGCGTCCCTGCACTTCTTGCAGGAAAACGATATCGGCGTGGAACTCGGCAATCGCCTTCTTAAGCGCCAGCACCCGGGGGGTACTGCGCAATGAGGTGACACCTTTATGGATATTGTAGGTTGCGACACGAATCTTCATGGGAACATTCTAACCCCATCAGTCCGTGTTCATTTTTATAAGCTTTCCCAATCGTGCGGCACGGGGTGCGGCCTCTGGGAGCTGCTACCCCGCTGGCAGCTTATTCAAACGCGGGGGCTGCTTCCCAGTGCTGGCGCAACGCGGCATTGCGGGGCGACGCCAGGTTCTCAGCCTCGGACAAGGGAACGGAAACCAGGCGCGGCCCGGCCAGGCGCAGGCCGCAGAGCAGATCGATATAAAAACAATCATCGTCAACGCTTACTGCTTTCACTTTTTCCTCGTGCTTCGGTTCGAATTGTTCCATATTTTTTTCTCCCAGAATCCTTGGTTGGACGTGTTGCAGTTCACAAACTCGCTCGACGCGAACCGCTGAAGATAGGCGAGTGGTTTCTGATTGTCAAACGCCGTTTCTATTGTGCGCCAGCTAACATAGCAAATTTCCTTAGGTAATTTTTCCTCAGGCAACTTGTTTCAAGTTGTAACAGATATTGTTGCCGTAGATAATTTGTTGACCCTAAGCGGCTATTTGTATCAATTTGTATGCATATTAGCCGAGGTTTCCCGACAGTCTGACGAACTTTCGTTGAGTCATTTATCACTATTGGTGGCTTTTTGCGGACTTTTGTTCTCGATAGAAATCATTTGTACGTATGGATGAAGCTGGCTTGTAGGACAAACGGCGGGAATATGTTGTATTCACGCCTACAAACAAATTCTTCTTGACCTATCGATTATTTCGAATTAGGCGTGTCAAAGCCGAGTCAAGACCATATATCTGTTGCACCCAAGAAAAAATTTCGCACCTTCAGATCTTAAGGTGCGGCAACGGAATTTCCATTAATTAATACCTGCACCGCTCTTTGGAAGAAGCGGGAGTTCCCGTCTATAAGGTATTTCTCATCTGCGCCTGCGTCACGTTACTGCCCGGCTCCACGCTTTGCGTGAGCCAGACATTGCCGCCGATCGTGGACCCGGCCCCGACCGTGATGCGTCCCAAAATGGTGGCGCCGGCATAGATGACGACGTCGTCCTCGACGATCGGATGGCGCGGCGCGCCTTTGACCAGCGCACCCTTGTCGTCGGTCGGGAAGCGCCGTGCGCCGAGCGTGACGGCCTGGTACAGGCGCACATGGCGGCCGATGATCGTGGTTTCTCCGATCACGACCCCGGTACCGTGGTCGATGAAGAAGCTGGCGCCGATCTGCGCGGCCGGGTGGATGTCGATGCCGGTCAGCGTATGGGCAATGTCCGCGGCCAGGCGCGCCAGGAAAGGCGCGCCGAGGCGGTGCAGGCAGTGCGCCAGGCGGTGATACAGCACGGCGATCGTGCCCGGATAGCAGAGCATGATTTCGGCCACCGAGCTGGCGGCCGGGTCGCCGGCCAGCGCCGCCTGCACGTCCGACACCAGCAGGCCGCGAATTTCCGGCAGGCTGGCGGCGAACTTGCGCGTGATGAGGCGCGCACGCCCGGCCAGCTCGGGCTCGGCGATGTTCTCCAGCTCCGGATTGAAGCGCAGCGCACGCCTTACCTGCTCGACCAGGCGATCCAGCGCGACGTTCAGGGTATCGCCGACGAAATAGTCGATGCTCTCGTCGTTCAGGTCCGGGCGCCCGTAATGCGTGGGAAACAGCGCCGCACAGATCCCCTCGATCACCTGGCGCAGCACTTCGCGCGACGGCAGCTCGCGTACGCGCCCCTGGTGGCGGATGTTGTGGGTCGACTCGCGCGAGGTGCGCAGCGCGTCGATGATGGGGCCGAGGTGCCAATGGCTGGAGCCGGCCTGCTCCGTGTCGTAGTTGTCCATTTGACCAGACTACTCCAAGCGACGGGGAAAGCGAACGATTTAAATCACACTTCCTTATATCGGACTGACGCTGCCAGCCGGCATGGCCGGCATGGCCTGCCTGGCAGCCAATTGGGCATGGCTGCAGCCTCTGTGCAATTTAACGCGTTCTTAACGCGCCGTTAACACCACAACCATGCATATCCGTTTAGCATAGCCTTCCGGCGTTGTCCGCTGACAGCAGTGCCCTGGCCTCGGAAAAACGGTGCCGGGCAGCTCGTCCCCCCCCCCAGCAATCCAGGTATTTTTAAACGGTATATATGGTCGTTAGCGCATCCGGCATCAGCATCACATTCCAATCCTGTGCGACCCGCCTCGCACGCCTCACACGCTGGGCCGGGCCCTATGCCGGAATCCTGCAGATGCTGCTGATCGGACTCGTTCTCCTGTCCCTGTCGCGCATCGGCCTTGTCATCTGGCAGTGGGAGCGGGTACAGGTGACCGGCATGGCGGTTCCGATGTTCGTCCAGGGCCTGCGCGCCGACCTGATTCTGCTGGGCTATTTCGTCGCAATTCCGCTTCTGATCGCCCCCCTCGTTGCGCACCAGCGCTCCGCCGCATTCTGGAAAAGCGCGGGCGTGCTCTGGGGCACCTTTGCCCTGATCTTCATTCTCTTTATGGAAATGTCGTCGCCGCAATTCATTGCGCAGTACGACATCCGTCCGAACCGCCTCTTCATCGAATATCTGTCGTACCCGCGCGAAGTGTTCGCCACCCTGTGGAATGGCTTTCGTACCGCGTTGATTGTTGGTGTCGGGTTGACTGTCCTGCTCGGCACGGCGATTTTTCAGCTGCTGGGCCGCGCGTCGGACCATATGCGCATGTGGCGCAGCCGGAAGCTGCTGCTGGTCTGGCCCTTGTGCTGCCTGGCTGTGTTCATGCAGATACGCTCGACGACAGGACACCGCCCCGCCAACCCGGCCATGTTCGCCCTCTCGAGCGACGCGATGGTCAATTCCCTGGTCATCAACTCGGGATGGTCGGTACTTTCCGCCATGAACTCGATGCGCAATGAGGCGGTTTCATCCGAAATCTACGGCAGCATTCCGCGCGCACAGGTCATCTCGGAAGTGACATCGGCGCCCTGGCTGCGCGGCGCCCGCTTCGACACGCCGAGCCTGCCGACCCTGCACCGGCAGCAAGCCGCGGTCGCGCGCGCACGGCCGCTCAACCTGGTGATTGTCCTGCAGGAAAGCCTGGGGGCGACTTTCGTGGAATCGCTCGGCGGCCTGCCGGTCACGCCCGAACTCGAAAAGCTCAAGCACGAGGGATGGTGGTTCGAGCAGCTGTATGCCACCGGCACCCGTTCGGTGCGCGGCATCGAGGCGGTCGTCGCCGGCTACGCGCCGACGCCGGCACGCAGCGTCGTCAAGCTGTCGCTGGCCCAGCAAAATTTCTACACGCTGGCGGCGGGTCTGGGCCAGCAGGGCTACAACACGGAATTCGTGTATGGCGGGGAAGCGCACTTCGACAATATGCGCAGCTTCTTTACCGGGAACGGCTTCCAGAAAATCGTCGACAGTGCCGACATGCGGCCCGTCTTCACGGGGAGCTGGGGGGCGTCGGACGAAGACTTGTTCGACAAGTCGCTGGAACGCCTCTCTGCCCTGCATGCCGAGAAGAAGCCCTTCTTCAGCCTGATTTTCACCTCGTCGAATCACGAACCCTTCGAATTCCCGGACGGGAAAATCAAGCTTCACGACCCGGCCAAGCAGACGGTGAACAACGCAGTCAAATACGCCGATTTCGCCTTGGGAAAATTCATTCGTGAAGCGAAGAAGCAGGACTACTGGAAAGACACGGTCTTCCTGATCGTGGCCGACCACGACAACCGGGTGTACGGCAACAGCCTGGTGCCGATCAAGAAATTCCATATCCCCGGCTTGATCCTGGGCGCCGACATCCAGCCCAAGCGCATCAGCACCATCGCCAGCCAGATCGATCTCGCCCCGACCCTGCTGTCGCTGCTGGGCGTCTCGAGCGAGCATCCCATGATCGGCCGTGACTTTGCCCAGGACAGCACGACGCCTGGCCGCGCCTTGATGCAGTTCGATAATTATTTCGCCTGGCTCGAAGGCAACTCGGCCACCATCCTGCGCCCGGGGCAAGCACCGCTGCAGGCGAACTACAACGCCGCAACTGGCGTGCTCGATGAAAAGGCAGGCATCCCGAGTCCCGAGCGCGTGTCGAAGGCAATGGCGCATGTGATGCTGCCGTCGCTGCTCTACCGCGAGCAGCGCTACAAGTTGCAGCAGTAAGGGCAGCAAAGCTGGGGTCAGGTCTGACATTCGGACACGAGCTCAACCGTTCGTTCAAACTTGGCTGCAGCCAAATGGTGACAGCGTTCCAGAATTCACAGGTTGATGGATTACGGCCGAGGCCGTGTCCGAATGTCAGACCTGACCCCAGCTGTCTACCTGCCGCGGCAGCTGTAACACCGCCTCCGCGTTCGACGACGAAAAGCAGCGGTCCGCCGCTTCCAATAATGGCAGCCATGCATATTGCAAGTGCTCGCGCGGACTCAGGGTAATGGAAATATCGCGCCGCACGCACACCGAAAACACGTGTTCGGTGTTGTGCGTGACGCCAGGCGCGTAGCGATGCCGCCAGGTCGGATAGATTTCGTAGATATTCGACAGTCCCCAGTCATGCAGGCGAATCTCGACGCCGTCAGCCACGATCCCCGTCTCCTCGAACAACTCGCGCCGCGCGGTCTCCAGCAGCGGTTCATCGGGTGCATCGAGCGAGCCGGTCACCGATTGCCAGAACCCCGGCCGATCCGCACGCTCGATCAGCAGCACATCCAGCTCCACCGTGTGAATGACAACGAGAACCGACTCAGGAATCTTGTGCACGCTAGGCTTCTCCGAAACAAATAAAAAGGGCCGGAGCATCGTCGACGACGACACTCCGGCCCCTATTCTACCCAGCCATGCAGCTGAGTGCTTAGCCTACCTTCGGCTCGTTACGCAGGCGGATATGCAGTTCTTTCAACTGCTTCTCGTCCACTTCCGACGGCGCATTGGTCAGCAAATCCTGCGCGCGCTGGGTTTTCGGGAAGGCGATCACGTCGCGGATCGATTCCGAACCCGTCATCAGCGTGACCAGGCGGTCCAGGCCGAAGGCCAGGCCACCGTGCGGCGGCGCGCCGTATTGCAGGGCGTCGAGCAGGAAGCCGAATTTCAGCTGCGCTTCTTCGGCGTCGATCTTCAGGGCGCGGAACACTTTGCTCTGCACTTCTTCGCGGTGGATACGGATCGAGCCGCCACCCATTTCCCAGCCGTTCAGGACCATGTCGTAGGCCTTGGCGACGCAGGCGCCTGGATTGGTTTCCAGCATGTCTTCATGGCCGTCTTTCGGGGCCGTGAACGGGTGGTGGGTCGCGGTCCAGCGGTTCGCTTCTTCGTCGTGCTCGAACATCGGGAAGTCGATCACCCACAACGGCGCCCAGGTCTCTTCGAACAGGCCGGCCTTCTTGCCGAATTCCGAGTGGCCGATTTTCACGCGCAGCGCGCCGATGGCGTCGTTGACAACCTTGGCCTTGTCGGCGCCGAAGAAGATCAGGTCGCCATCCTGCGCGCCCGTCAGTTCCAGGATCTGCGCCAGGACCTCATCCGAGATGTTTTTCACGATCGGCGACTGCAGGCCTTCGCGGCCCTTGGCCTTCTCGTTGACCTTGATGTAGGCCAGGCCCTTGGCGCCGTAGATCGCGACGAACTGGGTGTAGGCGTCGATTTCCGAACGCGGCATCGAACCACCCTGCGGCACGCGCAGGCCGACCACACGGCCGCCAGTCATGTTGGCGGCGCTGTTGAAGACCTTGAACTCGACCGACTTCATCAGCTCGGTCAGTTCGGTGAACTCGAGTTTGACGCGCATGTCCGGCTTGTCCGAACCGTACATGCCCATGGCGGTCGCAAAATCCATCACCGGGAACGGGTTCGGCAGGTCGATCTCGGCGGCGTTCTTGAAGACGACGCGCATCATGTCTTCGAACAGGTCACGGATTTCCTGTTCGGTCAGGAAGGACGTTTCGCAGTCGATCTGCGTGAATTCCGGCTGGCGGTCGGCGCGCAGGTCTTCGTCGCGGAAGCACTTGGTGATCTGGTAGTAGCGGTCGAAGTTCGACACCATCAGGAGCTGCTTGAACAGCTGCGGCGACTGCGGCAGCGCGAAGAAATTGCCCGGGTTGACGCGCGACGGCACCAGGTAGTCGCGTGCGCCTTCCGGGGTCGACTTGGTCAGCATCGGGGTTTCGATGTCGATGAAGCCCAGGTTGTCGAGGTATTTGCGCACTTCCATCGTGACTTTGTAGCGCAGGCGCAGGTTGCGCTGCATCTGGCCGCGGCGCAGGTCGAGAACGCGGTGCGTCAGGCGCGTCGTTTCCGACAGGTTGTCGTCGTCCAGCTGGAAAGGCACCGGCACCGACGGGTTCAGCACTTCGACCGAGGTCGCGTTCAGTTCGATCTTGCCCGACTTCAGGTTGGTGTTGACCGTGCCTTCCAGGCGGTTGGTGACGGTGCCGGTGATGCGCAGGCAGTACTCGTTACGCACGTGCTCGGCGGCCTTGAACACATCGGCGTTATCCGGATGGCAGACGACCTGCACCAGGCCTTCGCGGTCGCGCAGGTCGATGAAGATGACCCCGCCGTGGTCGCGGCGGCGATGTACCCAGCCGCACAGGCTGACGGTTTGGCCCAGCAGTTCTTCGGTGACGAGGCCGCAGTAATGAGTACGCATGGAGGACATATTTTCTCTATTCCAGGTTGGTATATCGGGTTGCACCGCCCGCGGGCGGCCTTGATGCATGCTTGTATTGTAGTTATTCCGGGGCGACGACGCCCATCGAAACGATGTATTTGAGCGCCGCGTCGACCGACATGTCCAGCTCGACGACCTTGCTGCGTTCCATCATCAGGAAAAAGCCCGAGGTCGGGTTCGGCGTCGTCGGCACGTAGACGCTGACGTAGTCGCCGACCAGATGGTTCTTCACGTCGCCGCCGGGAGTGCCGGTCAGGAAAGCGATGGTGTACGAATCGGCATGCGGATACGGAATCAGCACCGCCTGGCGGAAGGCATTGCCGGACGACGAAAACAGGGTGTCGGACACCTGCTTGACGCTGCCGTAGAGCGAGCTGACGACCGGCACGCGCTTCAACAGCCGCTCGCCCAGGCGCACCACGTAGTTGCCGACCAGGTTGTTCGTCAGCAGGCCCGTAATGAAGACGATGGCAATCGTCAGGATCGCGCCGATCCCGGGAATGTCGAAGCCGAACAGGGTCTTCGGCTGCCAGCGGTAGGGAACGAACATCAGCGACTGGTCGAGCGTGCCGATGACCATGCTCAGCACCCAGGCCGTGATGGCCAGGGGCACGAGGATCAACAAGCCAGTCAGGAAATATTTGCGCATCAAACTCTCATTGTTCTTATTGCTGCGGCCCAGGGACCGCAGGGAGGCATCAGGATGCGCTCGTGTCGCTCTTCGGCGCCGGGGCAGGCGCCGCGGCTGCCGGCGTGCTACTTTCGGCAGTCGTGCTCGGCGCGGCCGGGGCGGCGCCGGCGCCATCGGCTGCCGTCGTCGACGGCGCGGTGCCGGTCGGCGGCGTCTTGCCGCCACGGAAGTCGGTCACATACCAGCCGGAACCCTTGAGCTGGAAACCGGCTGCGGTGATCTGCTTCTTGAACGCGGGTTTGCCGCAGGACAGGCAGGTCGTCAAAACCGGGTCGGAAATTTTTTGCAGTACATCTTTGGTAAAACCGCATTCATCGCAGCGGTAAGCGTAAATCGGCATTGTGATACTCCGCAAAAATCTTCAAAACCCTGAATTATAAAGGTTTTAGCGGGCTCTGACGGATTGATGCCATGCCGGGCCAGACAGGCGATTGCTCACGAAAGCAGCAAGGCGATGAACTGTTGTTTTTATTCAGCATTTCTGAGCGTTTCATTTGCCGAAAATCAACTCACCTGTTTAAATAGCATCTTCGACAGCGCATGCTGCCGCGGTGAAAGCCAGCGGGACTAGGTCTAAGAAACAGAAGTTGGCGCGATGTCTCATCGCCGCATGGCCGTACAAGAATGCTGCAGTTAAAAGCCCGCGAATGCGGGCTTTTTTTTGCCTGGCGAATGCGGGGCATGCATTTTCCGGGAACGGCGTACAGACCTGTAGGGTGGGCGGCTATACTCTAAGGCAAGCGGTTCGGCAGCATTTGCGCCGCCCACGCGTTCAACCGGCGGAGGAGTCGTTGCGAGGGTTCATATTGTGGCTGAACGCGTGGGCGGCACCCAGGCCATCGTGACGCATACACCCGGGTGCAGCCGCCCACCCTACGGGTCTGTGCGTCGCTCCCACACCATCCAGCGCTCCAGTCCGGCGAACACCGGGAGCGAGTCGGCGACCTCCCCTTCTTCGACCAGCGCAAAGTGTGGGGTCAGCAAGGCTTCCAACGCGCCGCGCGCGATGCCGAAGGGTGGACCTTTCGGCGAGACCCCAAAAAAGAAGAACCCGGCGAGCAAGCCGCCCGGCGCCAGCAATTGCGCCCAGCGCGCCGCAACCTGCGGCCACATGGCGGGCGGCATGGCGCACAGGAAAGCACGCTCGTAGATCAGGTCAAGCTCCTCGGACGGCTGCCAGGTGAAAAAGTCGGCCTCCACCACGCGCGGCGCCCACTGCCCTAGCTGCGCACGCGCGCGGCTGACCGCGGCGGGAGAAAAATCGATCGCCGTGGCATCCCAGCCGGCCTCCATCATGCAGGCCAGTTCGTAGCCATTGCCGCAGCCGGGAATCAGGACCGTGCGCGGCGCGGGATCGCGCGCGATAAAATCGCGCAGCCCCTGCGGCACGCCCTTCAAATCCCAGGGCGTGAAGTCGCGCTCGAACCGTTCGTCCCAGAAGGCCGGTGCAAGCGGGTCGCGAAAGGCGAATTCAGGCATGTCAGAAGGTGTGCCCGTAGTGCACCAGCACGGCGGCAACGATGATGCCCGACGCGACGCCGCCGACCAGCCAGGCCAGGAAGCCCAGCATCCGGTTGCTGCGCCGCACTTCGACCAGCAGCTGGGTCATCATCTCGTGATTGGTGGCCGAATGCGGATGCGCCTGATGCTCCAGCGCCTGGTGCATGAGGCGCGGCAGTTGCGGGAAGATGTGGGCATAGCGCGGCGCTTCGGCTTTCAGCCGTTCGACCAGGCCGCGCCAGCCGACCTGCTCGCCCATCCAGCGCTCGAGATAGGGCTTTGCGGTCTTCCACAGGTCCAGGTCCGGATCGAGCTGGCGGCCGAGTCCTTCGATATTCAGCAAGGTCTTTTGCAGCAGCACGAGTTGCGGCTGCACCTCGACATTGAAGCGGCGCGAGGTCTGGAACAGGCGCAATAAAATCTGGCCGAAGGAGATGTCTTTCAAGGGACGGTCGAAGATCGGCTCGCAGCAGGCGCGCACGGCCGATTCGAGTTCGTCGACGCGGGTGTTCTTCGGCGCCCAGCCCGATTCGATGTGGGCCTCGGCGACGCGCTTGTAGTCGCGCCGGAAGAAGGCCAGGAAGTTCTGTGACAGATAATCTTTATCGAAATCGTTCAGCGTGCCGACGATGCCGAAGTCGAGCGCGATGTAGCGGCCAAAGGTTTCCGGCTCGACCGAGACCAGGATGTTACCGGGGTGCATATCCGCGTGGAAGAAGCCATCGCGGAAGACCTGGGTGAAGAAAATCTCGACGCCGTCGCTCGAGAGTTTTTTCAGGTCGACGCCTTCGGCTGCCAGGCGGTCGATCTGCGAGACCGGGATGCCCCTCATGCGCTCCATCACAATCACGCTGCTCGAGCAATAGTCCCAGTACATTTCCGGGACCATCAGCAAGTCGGAATCGGCGAAATTCCGGCGCAGCTGGCTGGCATTCGCCGCCTCGCGCATCAGGTCGAGCTCGTCGTGCAGGTATTTGTCGAACTCGGCCACGACTTCGCGCGGCTTCAGGCGCCGGCTTTCCGCCCATACCTTTTCCAGCAGCGCAGTCGCCAGCTGCATCAGGGCGACGTCTTCGTCGATCGTCTTCTTCATGCCCGGACGCAACACCTTGACCGCTACCTCTTTCCCGTTCTTCAGGGTCGCGAAGTGGACCTGGGCGATCGAGGCGGAGGCCACCGGCACCGGATCGAAGCTGGCGAACAGCTGGTCGGGATGGGCGCCGAGCGAGAGGGTGATCTGGGCGATTGCCTGGTCCGACGGGAATGGCGGCACGCGGTCCTGCAGCCGCGCCAGCTCGTCGGCGATATCGGGCGGCATCAGGTCGCGCCGGGTCGAGAGCACCTGGCCGAACTTGATGAAGATCGGGCCGAGTTCCTCGAGCGCGAGGCGCAGGCGGATGGCGCGCGGAGTCGTGATGCGCCTGCGCCAGAAAAACATCCCGCTGACAAACCGTGCGGTGCGGGGGGCATCGAAG
This sequence comes from Massilia sp. FBCC-B171, assembly GCF_059134155.1. NCBI lineage: Bacteria > Pseudomonadati > Pseudomonadota > Betaproteobacteria > Burkholderiales > Oxalobacteraceae > Massilia > Massilia sp. FBCC-B171. The sequence goes on from NZ_CP101443.1 coordinate 4,863,759, forward strand.
CCGGACATTGCGATTTCATCGAGGCCGTACTTGGTTGCGACCGTGAAGATTTTAAGCAGGCGCAGGAATTTCAATATCATCAGCTATCCAGGGTGGAGTCCCCGCTCGGGCGGGTTGTCGGAATAAGGGCAGTGGGCGCCGGCTTGTGGGCCAGGCCTTGCTCGAGCCGGGCGATGCGCTTGGCGGTGCGCTCGACGTCGTCGCGCAGGCGCACTACGTCGGCGCCGAAGGACGCGACATCGCCTGGGCGCGTCAGCACCGGGCGTTCTTCGACCAGGAATTCGGCCAAATTCTCGGCCAGGCGCCGGCCCGTGGCATTCACGTTGGCGACGACACTGCGCGCGCCGCCCGCAAGACGGGCCGCGCCGATCGGTCCGAACAGGCGCTCCAGGTCGTGCTCGGGTTCCCAGCGCAGGCCGCGGCTCAGCTGAGAAATGGTGTTGGCGAACTCGGCGTCGCCCTCGATGCGCACGTAGGAAAACGCGCGGTCGCGATGTTGGGCGATCAGCGGCAGGTCGGCCAGCTTGACGTGGATGGTGACGTTCGGCACGGCGTCAGGCGTGCCCGCTTCGAGCAGGCCATCGGCGCCGATGCGCAGGCGCAGCGCCAGATGGCCGGTGTCGATTACGGCCAGCTTGCCGGCATGGCGCTGCAGCGATGCGCGCGCCCAGGCCTCGTCCGCCAGCAAGTGGTTGATCGTGGCGACGGCGGACGTCGTCAGGGCGCGCTGCGGCGACAGGAATGAGGAAGGGCTTGGGAACATGAATGGGTCGCTAAAAAACAAAACCGCCCGGTGTGACGCGGGCGGCTTTGATCTTACCAGTTTGCCGGGCCTAAACCCGGGTGCACGAGAAAGTTTGCAAAAAACAATTACGCCAGCTGTTGAATACCTGCGAGAAGCCAGCCGGTATTGCCCGACAGCGGCTTTTCCATGTTCCAGACTTCAGCGAAGGGCTCGGCCGGCGCATTCGGCGCGGTGCGGATCATGCCGTTGAACTGGACGCTGGCGAGGTAATCGCTGGCGGTCGTTTCGATGCCGAGCAGTTGGGCGTCGATCGAGACGACATCGGTGAAGTCGGCGTTCGCGCCGCGTTCGGTGATCTGCATCTTGAGTTCGGCGAACACTTCCGGCGTGGTGAATTCGCGCAGGTCGGCGACATCGCCCTTATCCCAGGCTGCCTGCATGCGGATGAACGAGGACTTCGCGTGGCGCAGGAAGGCCTCGGTATCGAAGTCGCCCGGCACGCCCCATGGCGTATGGCCGGCTGCGGCAGGCGCGATCGGCGCGCCCTTGTTCAGCGACACGCTGGAGGCAGTGCCGTGGCCCTGATAGGCCTGCGGCTGGTACTGGTTCAGGCCGGAGCCGATGTCAGGCGTGGCGCCGGCCGGCACCGGCTGGTTGAAGCCGCCCTTGAACTGGGCATTGGCCGGGGTGTCCTTGCGGCGGAACATGCGCACGATGAACATCACGGCGAACGCCAGCAGCGCGATCATCAGGATGGTCGACAGCACCGAGGCCATGGCGCCGCCAATGCCCAGGTGCGAGAACAGGGCGCCCAGGCCCAGGCCGAGCAGCGCGCCGCCCAGCAGGCCTTTCCACATGCTCGGTTTGGCTGCCTGCGCGGCCCGTGCGCCGGCGGCGCCGGCAGCGGCGCCGGCCACCGGTGCGGCAGGCGACGGCGTTGCCGCCTGGCGGTTCATCGGCGTCATCGGGGCTGGCGCCGGCGCCGGCATCTGGCGCACCTGCTGCGACTGGCGCCCGATCGAACGCTTGCTGCCCATCGGACGCGCGATCGCTTCCGAAATCATTGCCGTGGTGGTCAAAGCCAGCACCATCGTGACCAGGAATTTTTTCATCGTCATGCCTCTTAAAGTTTGATACCCGTATGCAGCGCCGCAACGCCAGCCGTCAGGTTGAAATACTGCACACGCTCGAGCCCTGCGGTTTCCATCATGGTTTTCAGCGTTTCCTGGTCCGGATGCATGCGGATCGATTCAGCCAGGTAACGGTAGCTTTCGGCGTCGCCCGCGATGCGCTGGCCCAGCCATGGCAGCACCGAGAACGAATACACGTCGTACGGCTTTTGCAACGGTGTCGCCACTTTCGAGAATTCGAGCACCAGCAGCTTGCCGCCCGGTTTCAGCACGCGGCGCATTTCCGCCAGCGCCTGGTCCTTGTGCGTCATGTTACGCAGGCCGAAGGCCACGCTCACGCGGTCGAAATAATTGTCCGGAAACGGTAACTTTTCGGCATCACACAGCAAGGTGGGGGTAACGAGACCCTTATTCAATAGACGGTCGCGCCCGACGCGCAGCATCGACTCGTTGATATCGGTCAGCCAGACCTCCCCGCTCGGCCCCGCCTGCTTGGCGAAGGCCTTCGACAGGTCGCCCGTGCCGCCGGCGATGTCGAGCACCTTGAAGCCCGGACGCACGCCTGCCTGGGCGATCGTGAAGGTCTTCCAGATGCGGTGCAGGCCGCCGGACATGAGGTCGTTCATGACGTCGTACTTGGCCGCGACGGAATGGAAAACCTTGGCGACTTCGTGGACCTTCTCGTCCTCGGAAACGGTCTTGTAGCCGAAATGGGTGCTCTTGGTCATATGAAGATGGCTGTTTGATCTTGCCACATTATACAAGCGACATGCACGGGGGCGCCCGGCGCGGTCTGCGCTATCGGACAGGCCCGGATTGGGGGGAGTCGAGCAGCAAAATATGCAAGACACAAGATTGATGGGCTAGCAAGGAGCACGCGCGACTGTTGTGTACGCGACACGGTGCCGGAAAATATTTTCTCGGTTTTTCCCGGCAAAAACCGGTGCGCCCGCGCTGGGAGAAAAGCCTGGCGAGCATCTAAAAAAGGCGCAGCCGCAGCCTCGTTACATTCTCACCGAATTTCACGGAATTGTTATTTTCTGGGAAATCTTGAAACAAAAAAACTTGTGACGCATAAATTATTTCCAACCCAAAACAAATGTCACAGAATATCTCTTTTGAAATTTCACATTAACAATTTTTTCAAATCAATTTTACATTTCTTAAAGAATTTATTTATCCACCATTTAAATCCTTGCGGGAAATGAAATTACCCCATAGCTTCATTTGGTTTTCATAATTGCAATTAATGCGGTTGAGTACCATTGTTTCAAATGCTAGCCTTTGATTTCTCTCAACCAGAAGGCTTCATGCGAAACCACTTCACTTCATCGCTTCAATTGCGTCTGCGCAAGCCGCGCAAGCAATCCGGTCAAGGCATGACCGAGTACGTCATCATCGTGGCACTGATCGCGGTCGCGGCGATCGCAGTGACCCAGCTGTTCGGCACCACGGTGCGCACCCAGATGGGCGCCATCGCCAGCGAAGTCGGCGGTAACAACGCGTCGGCGGACATCACCAAGGCCAATGTTGCCGGTGCAGCGGCCGCTACCGCAGCAGCGAAGAAACGCTCGCTGTCGACTTACGGCGACCAGGTAACGACTGGCTCGGCCGGCACCCAGTAAGCGATCGCGCCGATTGCGCCACATCGCACTCCGTCATGGCGTTCCCGGACGCCATGACGGCCCCGGTACCGCCTGCTCCATGATCGACTTCATCTCGCCACAGCGCCGTCCGCGCCTGCCGCTGCGGCAGCGGGGTCAGGCACTCATTTTCGGCATCGTGGTGCTGCTTGGCGCGGCCGTCGCCACCTTTTTCCTGTTTAACACCGGCCAGATGACTGCTGAAAAAACCAGGCTCGTCAACACCGCCGATGCCGTCGCCTACAGCGCCGGCATCATGCATGCGCGCGCCTTGAATTTCGATGCCTATACCAACCGCGCCCTGATCGCCAACGAAGCCGCCATCGCGCAGATGGTCAGCATTTCTTCGTGGCTGCAATATGCCCAGGGCCATGTCCGGAACGTACGGCCGCTGGCCTGCTATAGCCAATATTCGATCCCCGTCGGCCTGGCCACGCTCGAGTACATTCCCTTGTGCTATGCGCTGTCCTATCCCGTGGGCGCCGCTGCGGTGAATTATGCGAATACCGCCTTCAACGGCGCCAACGTCGGCGCTGCCATCGTCCTGCGGGCCGAGGTCGCCAAGGAGCAGCTCAAAGCCATGCAGCTGGCGATGTCCCTCGGTTTTACGATCGCACGCACCGACCTGATGCGCGATGTCGCCAACGCCAACTACAACGGCGACGGCAGCGTCTCCGTCGATACCGTGCCCTTGAAGGACGACTGGAACATATTCGAAGGCGGTCCCTTCATCGCCAAGCGCCGCACCAACGGCAACGAGCGCGAGCGCATGGCCGAGGTCATTCGGACCAGCGTGGCACGCGACGATTTCGTCCACGACCGTTCCTGGGATTCCAAGTCGCCATGGCCGTGCAGCATTCCAATCGGCGAAGCCACGCGCACCGGCCGAACGCGGCTCAACGGGTACAACCGCTGGGAGGCAGAGGATCAGGCCAACTTCAAGGTGCGCCAGTGGCGCCTCAGCGGCTTCAGCTTCGGCTGCAGGACCACCAGGACCTACGGCCTTGGCACCGGCCAGCGCCGCACCACGTCAGCGGGCGCATGGCGTTACAGCGGCGTGCCGGAATTCTTCGAACTGTCGAACAAGGCGCTTGAGTACACGCCTTCGAATGCCGACCCGGCCAAGCGCGAGCCGCGCGTCCAGTTCGCGATCCGCCTGACGCGCGCGAACGGCCAGACCAAGACCTCGGCCGGCACCTCGGGCATCAAGCCAACCGGGCGCCTGGACATGTTCGACGGCGCCCCCGCCGGCGGGGTGCTGGCCGCGGTGTCGACCTCGGAAGTGTATTTCGACCACCGGCGCTCGGACGGCTCCACCGAACTGGGCAGTCTGTTCAACCCATATTGGCAAGTCCGCCTGGTCGGCAATTCGGCCGCGTCCGTGGCGGCCGCCGTTGCGCTGCAAGGAGCAACACCATGAATTATCCCCGCCCGTATGCAGGCAAGGTCCTGATCCCGCTACTTGCGCTGGGCCTGTCGCTGGCGACGGCGCCGGCATCGGCCGTAACCGCCGTCGAACGGCGCGTCGATACGGCATCGGCGCCGCACCTGGCGCTCAAGCAGGGGGCCAAGCCGGTCACCGTCCATTACGCCCACCTGAAGGACGATTACCGCGACAGCCCGGGATTCAAATCCCATCTCGCGGACCTGAAACAGAAGGTGGCATTCTGCGTGGCGACCAATCCCCGCCTCGGCCGGCCGGTGCGCGCGCCTGCCGAGTTCCCCGATCAATTCATGCGCGTGAATGAGTTCGAATATTCGGCGCCGAACCGGAGAATCGTTTATTCGGTCGCCTACGTCGTGCAGATGGCCGAAGACTGCAGCCTGGTGGAAACCGAAGAACGCCGCGCCGTGCTGCGCTCGGCCAAGGGCGAATGCGACATCGACCTGGTGGGCAAGACGGCGCGCGGCGTGTGCGATCCCCGCGGCCACGCCGATGCCCTGACCCATCCACCCGCGCCGGGACGCGGCCAGCAGGACAAAACCAGGGCCGCGCTCGAGGCCGATCCGCGCCTGGCCGAACGCATGGCGGTACTGCGCCGGCTGACCGGCGGACCGGCCCCGGCGGGTGGCCCGAAACGCAGCATTGCCGGCCATGAATGCGAGATGGTTCAGGGTACCGCCGGCATCCAGGGCTGCGTCAGCAAGGCCGGCAGTTTTATCCCGGCGGTCGGCGTCGAAGGGGTGACGCTGCAGCGCAGCGTCGGCAAGGAAAGCGCGACCGCGGTGGAAGCGAAGCTGGACATGAAAACCGATCCGGCCATCTTCGCGCCCTACCTGAACGGCGGCTATACGATCACGGCGGAGCGCACATGACGGCGCGCCGCCCTTCGCTTGCAGGAGCCGCGCGCGGCCAGGCCCTGGTCGAGTTCCTGGTGCTGGCGCTGGTCCTGATCCCCTTCCTGCTGCTGCTGCCGATGATCGCCAAGTACCAGGACATCGCGCACGCGACCGAGATGGCGGCGCGCTACGTGGCCTTCGACGCGACGATACGCAACGATGCGACGGGCGGCTGGAAGCCGAACGGGCAGCTCGCCGGCGAAGTGCGGCGCCGCTTCTTCAGCAATGCGACGGCGCCCGTCAAGACCAACGACACGCCGGGCGACTTCAAGGCCGACCAGAACCTGTTCTGGCGCGACCCGCGCGACAATGCGCTGATCCGCAGCTTCGACGACGACGTGCGCATCAGCTTCGGTGAAAGCGCGAGCGCCGACCGCGGCGCCGGTTTCCGCGGCGCAGCCGACGGCAGCCCCTTCATCCGTCACGAGGCGATGGACCTTGGTGCGCGCGGCATCTTCCGCGGCAACGTCAGCGTCAGCGTCGCCAACCTGCCGGACTCGCTGACCGGGCCGACCAAAAGCTATGAACGGCTGAAGTCGCTCGACCTGGTGATCCGGCGCCACCTGGACCTGGTGCCGGACGGCTGGACCGCCGCCAATGCCGACCAGACCGCCAGCCGCATCGACAGCGCCGAAATCAACGCCGGATCGACCTTCAATCTACCCGTGTTCAATCTCGTGCCGCCGGTCGTCGAGGCCGCGGTCGTGTTGATGGAGATTCCCTCCGGCTGCTTCTCCAACTGCGGCCCGAAGCTCGGCAAGCTCGACTACTGGAAAGAAGTAGTCCCGGCCGACCGTATCGTGCGGCCAGGCCAGGGGCAGCCATGATGCGCTTCCTCCGCCCGGCGCTTGCTCCCGTGCATGGCCTGGTTCTCGGGTGCGCCTTTGCGGCCCTGCTGGCCACGGCCTTGCCTGCGCGCGCGGCCCCGGCCGCATCCTGGCCGAGCGTTGCGCTCCCGTCCGGCGCCACCGCCTACCCGATCGGCGAACAGATGTCGGTCGATGGCTTCCCGATGCGCCTGCAGGGTTTCGTCACCCGCGGCGCGCCGCTGGAAACCGCAGCCTGGTTTCGCAACAAGCTGGGCCAGCCCCTGGTCGAGAACCACCTGCTCGGCAAACTGGTGCTGGGCAGGGCCCAGGGCGATTATTACGTCTCGGTGCTGCTCGAAGCGCTACCGGGAGAAAGCGGCGGCACGCGCGGCACCGTCACTGTCTCGAACCTGGCATCGGCCTACGAAAAACGCGAGGCCACGCGCGTCCTCAACGAGCGCATGCTGGCGCGCCTGCCCAATGGCAGCCGCCTGATCAACCAGCTCAGCTCCACCGAACGTGGCCGCGCCACGGCCTACGTGCTGGCCGAGAACGGCCACAGCCAGCAACTGAACCGCGACCAGCTGGTCCGGCGCCTCGAAGCCGAAGGCTATCTCCTCGAACGCGAAGCCATGCCCGATGCGAAGCAGGCGCGCGCCCTGCCGGCGCAGATGGCCGCCGGCCGCATCCTTTTCTTCAAGGGCAAGGACAAGGAAGCCATGGCCGTCATCCGTCCCGCCGAGGAAGCGGGCAGCACCATCGTGATCCAGACCGTCAACCTCGTGCAGGAGCTCAAATGAAGCAGCACCCTGGCCCTGGCCCGCGACGCGCGCGCCAGCGTGGCCAGTCGGCGATGGAATACGTCGTCGTCTGCGCCGCCCTGGCCCTGGCCCTGTTCTTCCCGGTCCCCGGCAGCGGCGATGGCGGCGGCGCGCGCAGCGTGGTCGAGATCCTGTTCGACGGCTTCCAGAAGGCCTACCAGCGGTTTACCCATTCCATTTCCCTGCCCTCGTAACCAGGAATTCGAGCATGAACCTCAGCGCAAAAGCCACCGCCAGCGTCACCCAACTCCGCCGCCTGCGGCCCAACCGCACCTGGGCGCTGCTGCTGATCGCCCTGGCCATCGGCGGCCTGGCCGCAATGTCGGCGCGCAGCTACCTCACCCGCCAGATGGAGGCCATCGAGGCCAGCGCCAAGGGCAAGACCGTCACCGTCATCGTGGCCAAGCAGGATATCCCGAAGGGCGAACTGCTCTCGGCCGACAACATGGCGCTGCGCCCGATTCCCGCCGAATTCGCGCACTCGGTGGCGCTTTCTCCCGACGATTTCGAGCGGGTCGACGGGCAGCGCCTGGCCTATCCGGTCAAGGGCGGCGAGATGATCCTGTGGGGCCTGATGGAAACGGCGCGCGTGCCGACCTTCTCGGCCCACGTCGCGGCCGGGCGCCGCGCGATGACGGTGCCGGTCGACGAGATCAATTCGATCTCCGGCATGCTCGAACCCGGCGACACGATCGACCTGCTTGCGACCATCGACCGCAATGGAAAAAAATCGACCTTTCCGGTCATGCAGAACGTGTCCGTGATGGCCACCGGCCAGCGCTCCCAGAACGATCCGAAATCGGGCGACGCACGCCAGTATTCGACCGTCACCATCGACACCACGCCCGAGCAGGCCAGGTACCTGATCGCGGCGCGCGACGCCGGCCGCCTGACCGCCCTGCTGCGCCACCCCCAGGACAAGGCGGCGATCGCCGGCCAGTACGACGTGGCCGCGCTGCTGGGCCTGGGCGGGACGGCGCCGGCGGGCGTGCGCCGCGTGCGCGCAGCGCGCCAGGTGCCGGTGCTGTACGGCGGCACCCTGAACTCGGCGCCGCCGGGCGCCCTGCGGCTCGGGCGCCAGGCGGCGCCGGAATCTCCCGAGCCACCAGCAGCGGCACCCGCGGCGCCCGCCGCACCCGCCGCGCCGGCCACCCGGCCCGTCGTGGCCCAGGCCAATGCCGCTTACTGATTCCGGGCCGCGGCCGGGCAGCACGGCCGCGGCGATCACTCTCATTCACCCGCCCCTTATGACATCGACCATCCTGATCATCACCCGGCCATCGGGCGCTCCGCTGCGCAGCGTCCTGGCCGCCTGCCTGGCCCTGGCTTGCACCGGCACTTCCTCCGTCTCCACGGCGCAAGCGGTCGCGCCCCAGGCGGCGCCCGCCCCCACAGCCGTGACGGCAAGCGCTGCGATGGCGCGCCGCGACACGGCCGGCGAGATCCTGCGCGCCAGGCCGGGAGCGCGCCGCGACGCGGCGAGGAACACGCCCTACGCGCCGGTCAAGAAGCTCGATGACGACAGCCAGATCCCGGAAATCGACATGTTCGTGGGCGAGTCGCGCGTGTTTCCGACACCGGGCGTGGCGCGTATCGCGGTCGGCAATGGTGGGATCCTGTCGGCCGCCGCCCTCGACGGAAAGGAAACCATCCTGTTCGCCAACGGCCCCGGCACCTCGACCCTGTTCATCTGGAACGAGGACGGCCGCTACCAGCGCATCAAGGTCAACATCGTGCAGGGCGATACCACCCGCGTGGCGCGCGAAGTGGCGTCCTTCATGGCGAGCATTCCAAATGCCAGGACCTCGATCGTCGGCGACAAGGTCATCGTCGAAGGCAATGCGCTGTCCGACGAGGACCGCGAAAAGGTGGCCGAACTGGCCAAGCGCTATCCGCAGATCGTCAATTTCACCAGCGCGATCGGCTGGGAAAAGATGGTCATGATGGACGTCAAGGTAGTCGAGTTCCCCAAGTCCGAGCTGCGCGAGATCGGCCTGAAATGGACCGCCAACGGCGGCGCCGCGCTCGCCGCCGTCTGGGCCCCTTTCCGGCGCGGCAATGACGGCCCCTATTCGATCGGCATCCCGGGCAGCGGCAACGGCTTGCCGATCTCGGACGCCCCGCCGCCGGGCTCGGGCGGCAGCGGCAGCGGCAACGGCACGGCGACCCTCCCGAGTTCCCTGAACATCCTGAGCGGGGTCAACCTGGGCCTGTCGGCCCAGCTCAACCTGCTCGAGCAGAACGGCACCGCCAGCATCCTGGCCGAGCCGCAGCTGTCGGCGCGCAGCGGCGTCAAGGCCAGCTTCCTGGCCGGCGGCGAGTTCCCGTATTCGGTGGCGAACCAGAACGGCGTCACGATCCTGTTCAAGCAGTACGGCATCAAGCTCGACATCGAACCGCGGGTGGGACGCGACGGCATCATCCGCGCCGTGATCGAATCCGAGGTCAGCTCGATCGACCCCTCGGTCTCGACCCCGGCCGGACCGGCCTTGCTGACGCGCCGCACCAAGACCGAATTCAATACCCGCGACGGCGAGACCATGGTCCTGGCCGGCCTCCTGCAGCGCAATATCAGCAGCGACGTCGACAAGGTGCCCTTGCTGGGCAGCCTGCCGGTGCTGGGCCCGCTGTTTCGTTCCAAGCGCTACCAGAACCGGGAGACCGAACTGGTGGTGTTCGTGACCCCGACCGTGGTCGATTCGCGCAGCCCTGGCCTGGTGGACCGGGTCGAGAAAACCACCGGGCGCCTGTCGGAACGGCTGGACCGTTCGCCCTACCTGAGCGATCCGCTGCAGCCCGGCAGCGACTCGCAGCGTCCCGGCAGCATGCCGCCGGCCGCCGCGCCGCGCACGGCGCCATAAGCCGAAGGAGAGACCATGCTGCAAATCGAAATCACGGATCCCGACGGCACCCAGCGCCTGCTGCAGGCGCCGGACGACTGCGTCATCGGCAAGGGCCGCGACAACGAGGTCCGGCTCGACAGCTGGCGCGTCGGCCGCGAACATGCGCGCCTGTTCCGCACTCCCGGCGGCGTCCTGCTCGAAGACATGGGCGCCTTCGGCGGCGTGTTCGTCAACGAGGAACGCATCGACGCCCAGCACGGGCCGCTGCGCGGCGCCGACATCATCGGCGTCGGCCCCTACAAGCTGCGCGTGCTGGAACAGGAGCACGGGGTGCAGGTGCAAGCCGCCGCGCCCGGATCGCGCTCGAACGCCGCGCCGCACCGCAACCAGCAGGCCACCGATGCCGTGAACGGCTCGCGCGCCATCGCCACGCAGGCGCAGGAAGCGGCCTTGCGCATGCGCGCCGACATACCGGTGCGCGACGGCTACCCGGTGGTGCTGTCCGCGACGCCGATCAAGGAGCTCGAATTCGAGTGGCGCAAACGCATCCACAACAAGCTGCTCGACGCCATCGACCTGCGCCGGCGCGACGTCTCCGCCATGACCGATGCCCAGCTGCGCAGCGAAACGAGCACCCTGATCGCCGAGATCATGGGCGAACTCGGCGCCGAACTGCCGCGCGAGCTCGACCCGGCCCTGCTGAGCCGACAGGTGCTCGACGAAGCCATCGGCCTCGGCCCCCTCGAGGAACTGCTGGCCGACGACAGCATCTCCGAGATCATGGTCAACCGCTACGACCAGATCTATGTCGAACGCAACGGCCGGCTGCAGCGCCATGCGCTGACCTTCACCGGGGACCGCGCGGTGCTCGGCGTGATCGAGCGTATCGTCGCGCCGCTGGGACGGCGCATCGACGAATCCTCGCCGATGGTCGACGCGCGCCTGAAGGACGGCTCGCGCGTCAACGCCATCATCCCGCCGCTGGCGCTGAAAGGCCCGACCCTCACGATCCGCAAGTTCGCCAAGCGCAAGCTGACCGCCGCCGACCTGGTCGACTTCGGCGCCCTGAGCCCGGACATGGCCGCCTTCCTGCAGGTCTGCGTCGAGTCGCGCAAGAACATCATCGTCTCGGGCGGCACCGGCTCGGGCAAGACGACGCTCCTGAACATCCTGTCGAACTTCATCCCGAGCGGCGAGCGCATCATCACGGTCGAGGATGCGGCCGAGCTGCAACTGCACCACGAGCACCTGATCAGCCTCGAATCGCGCCCGGCCAACGCCGAGGGCAAGGGCCAGGTGGCGATCCGCGACCTGGTCAAGAACACGCTGCGCATGCGGCCCGACCGCATCGTGGTCGGCGAATGCCGCGGCGCCGAAGCGCTCGACATGCTGCAGGCGATGAACACCGGCCACGAAGGCTCGCTCACCACGCTGCACGCGAACACCCCGCGCGACGGCCTGGCGCGCCTGGAAACCATGGTGCTGATGGCCGGGATGGACTTGCCGCTGACGGCCATCCGCGAGCAGATCGCCTCGGCGGTCGACCTGGTCGTGCAGCAGACCCGCTTCGCCTGCGGTTCGCGCAAGGTGACCTGCATCACCGAGATCACCGGCATGGAAAGCGGCAAGATCCAGCTGCAGGACGTGTTCCGCTTCGTCCACAAGGGCTATGCCGGCGAACAGGGCGAGCACAAGGTGCAGGGCTATTACACCGGCTGCGGCATGGTGCCCACCTTCTACGAGGAGCTGCGCGCCGCCGGCAACGCGCTCGACATGAACCTGTTCACGCAGCACCCGAACGAACTGGCGGCTGTGCGCGGCCATGACGAGGTGCGGCGATGATGAGTTCCACCGTCCTGCTGTCGTACACCGTCGTCGTCGCCCTCTCGAGCGCGGTGCTGGCCTGGTTCCTGATCGACATGGGCACCGTCACGCTCAAGCGCTACCGCACCAGTTTCACCAAAAGCGCCGGCTTCAAGGCGCGCGAATTCTTCCTCTTCGTCGACCCGCGCAAGCTGTTCGCCGCCAACCTGGCCGGCATGGCGCTGGTGCCGCTGCTGGTATCGATCCTGACCGGCAGCGCCGTGCTCGGCATACCCGTGCTGCTGATGATGGCCCTGTTCCCGCGCGCCCTGTACGCCTGGATGCGCAAGCGGCGCATGCGCCAGTTCGAGGAACAGCTGCCGGATGCGTTGATGATGCTGGCCGGCGGCATGCGCGCCGGTATCGGCTTGAACGCCGCCATGGCCCAGCTGGTGGCCGAGGCGCCGGCCCCGCTCGGCCAGGAATTTTCGCTGCTGCTGCGCGAGCAGCGCCTCGGCCTGCAGCTCGAGCAAAGCCTGTCGAACCTGGCGCGCCGGGTGCCGACCCAGACCACCACGCTGGTCGTATCGGCCATGCGCATCGCCACCGAAACCGGCGGCGGCCTGGCCGAAACGCTGGAACGCACCGCGCACACGGTGCGCAGCCGCCTGCAAATGGAGGGCAAGATCGGCGCCCTGACCGCGCAGGGCAAGCTGCAGGCCTGGGTGGTCGGCGCCCTGCCGCTGGTGCTGATGCTAATTCTGAACAAGATGGAGCCGGAAGCCATGTCCTACCTGTGGCACGACCGCATCGGCTGGGCCACCCTGGCGGTGATCGGCGTGCTCGAATTCCTCGGCGTCTACGTGATCCGCCGGATCGTCGCCATCGACGTATAAGGGCCGCCATGCAAAACTTCCTGTTTGCCCATTCGGATACCGTGTTCATGCTGCTGGCCATCCTGATCGGCCTGGCCGCGGCGCTGCTTGGCTGGCTGGCGACCCGCGCCGTGGCGAGCGTGCCGCGCGAGGACCGCGCCTACAAGGACCCGCCGCCGCTCGGCTTTCGCCTGATGTGGTGGCCGATTCACGCGCTCGCCCATTTCCTCGACCCGCTGATACCGGACAAGGCGCACCGCCAGGCGCAAACCAGGCTGCGCAAGGCCGGGCTCGACTTTTCCCTGACGCCCAGCCAGTTCCTCGCGGCGCGCCTGGTCGCCGCCGTGCTGCTGGCGCTGCTGTTCTGCTGGATTCTGGGCTCCTTCGACCGGCCCGGCGGCCTCGCGCACGGAGCCGGCCCGGGTGCCTACCTGTGGGCCGCCTGCGGCGGCGCCCTGTGCGGCTACGGCTATCCCGCGATCTGGCTGCGCGACCGCCTGGTCAAGCGCCGCAGCGAACTGCTGAAAAGCCTGCCGTTCTACCTCGACATCATCACCCTGTGCGTGGAAGCCGGCCTGAACCTTCAGGGCGCCCTCAGCCAGGCCGTGAACGGCGGTCCCAAGGGCGTGCTGCGCGACGAGGTCCAGCGCGTGCTGCGCGACATCCGCGCCGGCAAGAGCCGCGCCGACGCGCTGCGCGGCATGGCCGAGCGCCTCAACGAACCGGGCGTGACGACCTTCACCGGCACCGTGATCCAGGCCGAAAGCATGGGCATGAACCTGGGCCCGGTGCTGCGCGCCCAGGCCGACCAGCGCCGCAGCGAACGCTTCCTGCGCGCCGAAAAGCTGGCGATGGAGGCGCCCGTGAAACTGCTGTTCCCGCTGATCGCCTTTATTTTTCCCTGCACCTTCATCGTCCTGTTCTTTCCGATCGCGATGAAGTTCATCCACGACGGCCTATGAACCGGATCTTCCTGCACACCGCCAGCGGCGCCCACCCCATGCGGGTGGCGCTGGCCGACGGCTTTTGGACGCGCCTGCGCGGCCTGATGCTGGCGCCGCCGCTGGCGCCCGACGCGGGCCTGCTGCTGACCCGCTGCGCCAGCGTGCATTGCGCCTTCATGCGCCAGGCCATCGACGTGGTCTACCTTGACGCCGCCGGCACCGTGCTCAAGTGCGTGCCGCGGCTCAAGCCCTGGCGCGCCAGCGCTGGCCCTGGAGCACGCCACACGCTGGAACTGGCGGCCGGCGCCATCGAGCGCCTCGGCGTCAAGCCGGGCGACCGCTTCGATCACCCGAGCCTGGCGCGCCGCACGCCGCGGGTATGCGCACATGCTCAGGGCGGCCTGGCGATGGTCGAATTCGTCGTGGTGGGACCGATGCTGGCCCTGATCGGCCTGTCCATCCTGCAGTACGCCATGCTGTTCTTCGCCAAGAACCAGATCAACCATGCCAGCTTCATGGCGGCCCGTGCCGGCAGCCTGGGCCATGCCAACCTTGGTACCGTCGAGACGGAATACACGAACGCGCTGATTCCGCTGTACGGCGGCGGCACGAATACCGCCGAGCTGGCCGAATCGCGCGGCAAGGCGTTCAAGGCCGTTAGCGCAAGTCACATCGAGCTGCTGAACCCGACCGCCGAGAGCTTCCAGGACTGGAACGACCCGAACCTGCAGGCCAAATACGACACCAAAGGCAAACGCGTGATCCCGAACGCCAACCTCGCCTTCAAGGACCAGACGGTCAAGGGCAATTCCGGCCAGAGCATCCAGGACGCCAACCTGATCAAGCTGCGCATCGTCCACGATTACACCCCCACGATCCCCCTCGCCAGGACCGTGTTCAGCGCCTATCTGAAAGCCAGCGACCCGGGTAACGATGCGCAGTACACCAGGATCGTCCAGGCGGGCCACATCCCGGTGGTCACGAACGTGACGCTGCACATGCAGTCCGACGCCATCGAAGGCAGGACCGTCAGTGCGCCGGGCGCCGGCAACAACGGCAACCCGACCAATCCGGGCGACCCGCCGGTGAGCAACAACCCCTCGCCGCCTTGCACGGGGATTGCCTGCAACCAGGAAGTGCCGCCAACACCGGTAGATCCGAATGCGCCCTGCACGGGGCCAGATTGCCCGATTTGCCTCGATGGTCAAGGAGGATAGACATCCATGCGCCACTCATCCCTGCGGCAGCTTGCCGCGCTCGTAAGCTGGTGGCTCCTGTCGATTGCGGCAGCACCCGCGCACGCGGAACTCCCGCCTATCGGTACGCCGGGTTGCCCGCCGAACAGCAGCTGCGCGCCGGGCACACCGCCGGGCACGCCGCCCAGCGCGCCCGGCACCTGCGGCCCGGGCCCCGGCGGCGCGACCTGCGGTACAGGCGGCCCGGCCTCGACCGGCAGCGCAACCGGCATCAATGTCGGCGCCGGCAACCCGATCAACATCATCAACGGCAACAAGTACCAGCGCGAAGTCGACATGGCGCCACTGCCCGGTACCCTCGGCCTGGAGATCGTCCGTCACTACAACAGCTCGCTCAGCCGGCCGGGGTCATCGACCAACCTGGTGGGACGCGGCTGGAAGCTGTCGTATGAGACGGCGCTGTACGTAACGGGCCGCACGCTGCAGGTGGTCCAGGCCGACGGCAGCCGCATCATCTTCAACCGCGACCCGCGCGACCCCAGCCTGTGCGCCAGCGCCGATCCGGCCAACGGCACCATCAGCATCGTCAAGACGCGGCGAGGCGACGAATACCTGTGGCGCTGGACCAATGGCCGCCAGCTCAGCTTCGATAGCAAGGGCAAACTGGTGCAGATCCTGGCGCCGGGCGGCCAGTTCGTCAGCCTGCGCTACGACCCGGCCGGCCTGCTGACCCGGGTAACCGATCCGCAAGGCCGCAGCCTCGAACTGCGCTATCCAGGCAAGGAGCAGGCACGCTCCCGCGACGCCTTCCGCGGCGTGCAAAGCATCGCCAGCCCGGTCGGGCGCTTCACTTACCACTACGGCAGCCCCACACCCGCTGACGCCACCATCGACAAGCGCCTGCTGCTGGCGAACCTGGTCAAGGTGGACATGCCAAGCGGCGCCCGCACCTACCATTACGAACAGGCGGATCAACCAACGCTGCTCACCGGGATCAGCGAACTGGCCAACGACAGCCAGGGCAAGCCGGCGTGGCAACGCATCGCCACCTATGCCTATGACGGCAACGGCAAGGCGAATCTCTCCGTGCGCGGCTGGCCGGCCCGGCTGGCGCGCGGCGCCGACGGCAAGCCGCTGCAGCCCGCGCGCCTGGTGGACGGAACAGGCATCGGCCAGGTGACGCTCGACTACGAAGCCGGCCAGACGGTCGTGGCCAACAGCACCGGCCGCAAGACCTTTTACCGCCATGCGATCCTGGCAGGCGAGTATCGCCTGCTCGAAGTGCGCGGCGCCGGCTGCTCGGGCTGCGGCGAAGCCAATGTGCGCTACGACTACGACGACCTGGGGCGGCTGCAGACGACGACGCGCCTGTCGGCCGACGGCGCGCCCTTGTCAGGCGAGCGCCAGGAATACGACCGGCGTGGACGCCTCGCGGAGGTCAGCGACATCGCCTATGCACGCGGCAAGGCGCTGCCCGCGCGCCTGAAACTGGGCTACGAATACGAAGGCGACAGCGCTTATCCGGCACGCATCCTGCGCCCCAGCGTGGTGCCGGGACGCCTGTATGTGACCTCCTTCAAATACGCGGAAAACCCCGCGCTCGCCGGCTTGCCGGTCGAGGTCGGCGAGCAGGGCTACATGCCGACGCTGGAAGGAACCGGATCGGCCGGCACGATCGAACGCACCATGCGCTACCGCTACGACCATTACGGCCAGCGTGTCGAGATCGACGGGCCGCTGCCGAACGCCCCCTCAAAACCCGGTCCGGCCAACAGCGACATCACCTTGACCCGTTACGATGACCGGACCAAGCTGCCGGTGCGTACCGAAATGCCCGGCGGCGGCGTGAGCGAAATCCTGGAACGCGATGCGGCCCTGCGCCCGACCGCGACGCGCTTTACCGATGGCGCCGGCGTTCATGTGGTGCGCGCGCGGTATAACTGGCGTGGGCAACCCGAGGAATTGCGCGTCGAGGGAACGCCGGCGGACGGCGGCCCCGCGCTGTCGCAAACCATACGCTACATCTATGATCTCAACGGCAAGCTCATGGGGGTTACGTCGCCAGATGGACAGGTCACCCGCTTCGCCTACGATGCGGCTGGGCGCATGACGCGTAAGCTGCTGGCCGATGGCAGCAGCATGGCGGCGATCCATGACACGGAAGGACGACGCACATCCGCGGCCCTCTTCGACAGCAAGAACCACCGCACAGGTGCCACGCAGTTCCGCGTCGACGAAGCCGGCCGCGTGGCAGGCATGGCTGACGATCTCGGTATGGTGGCGCAGGCGGCCTTTACTCCCGCGGGTGCCGTTGCCAGGATCACCAACGCACTCGGCATCACGACCCGGTTCGACTACGACGACACCGGCGTGCTTGCGGGCCAGACCAGCGCTCCCGACACGCCGGACGCTGCATCGATCGGCTTTGCCTACGATGCGCATGGCCGGCGAATTCAGCTGACCGATGCCAACGGCGTGACGACCTTGCGCCGCTTCGACGACTTTGGCCGTCCCGTGATGGAAGTGAATCCCGATCGCGGCGTTACCCTGTATTTCCACGACGCCGCCGGCCGCATGCTCGTGCGTTCCGATGGACGCGGCACCGATACCCGTTACCGCTACGACTTGCAGAATCACCTGATAGCGGTGGGCACCTCCGCCATGCCGGAATTGACCCGCTTTCGCTACGCCGGTCCGCATCTGGTCGAGATCCTGGCGACACGCGACGGCAAGCAAGAACACGCTACCGAACGTACCAGCTACCGCTACGATGCGCTGGGCCAGGTACTCGAAGAAAAACGCTGGTTTACGCGGGTGGACGCCAAGGGCGCCGGACCAGGCCTGAGCTTCGTCACCACCAACACCTACGATGAGAACGGTCGCCTGAGCACGCGGATACTGCCGGACGGACACCGGCTGGAGTACAGGTATGCCGCGGCGGGCGGTGGCCTGGCGGGGATCCTGTTCGACGATGAACCTGTCGTGTCAGGCATTCGCCATGGTGCCGCGGGCGCGGTCGCCGGATTCACGAGGAGCAATGGCGTCAACGAGCTGATCGAACGCGACCTGCGCGGCCGGATCACGGCGGTGCGGGCGAGTGGGTCGCCGGCGCCCGCGCGCGGCTGGCTTGAGCGGCTGCGCGTCTGGTTCGGCGGCAAGGCAAAGTCGGGTGCGCGTACCATTTATGCGCAAGGCAATCACTACGATGCGGCCGGGCGCTTGACAAAGATCGGCCGCGAACTCGGCCAGGCCGGCGCCCTGGCTTCGCGCCCCGTTGTGGAAAGCTATGGCTACGACGTAATCGGCCGGCTCACGCAGGTGCAGGCAAGCGATGGTCCGCATATCCGCTACGCCTACGACAAGGGCGGCAACCGTACGCTCGAAACGCGCACACCCATGCCCGCACTGGCAAAAATTTCCTCCAATGCCTCGCCCAACAGCGGTACACGCAGTTATCTATACGCATCAGGCACCAACCGGCTGATCGGTCTCACGCACACGGCGCCGGACGCCGCTACCGGCAGCAACGCAAACCATGCAGTCGATCTGACGGACAGCCGCTTCGACAGCGCCTGGCTGTACCGCGCGGGCGGGGCCCCGTTCGCACGCATCGGGTTCGCGGCGCCCAGATCCGCGGCAGCCGCCCCACAGCAGGGCCCGGACAGCCGGCACATCGTCTACGACGGCGCCAATCGCGCGCTCGCCGTCTACGACGCCAACGGCCGTCCGGTCGCCGCGTATGCGTACAATGCCCAGGGTGAGCGTTTCGCCAAGACGGTGTTCACACATGCGCAACCCGTAAACGGACCGGTCCGAACCGTCGTGGCCGACGCGGGCAAAGGCACGACAACCTATAGCCTGTACCGCGACCGGCGCCTGGCGGCCGAAGCCGATGGCGAAGGCCGGATTGTCGCCCACTACATCTACCTCGACGGCAAGCCCGTGGCCAGGATCGACATGACGCAGGATCACAGCCTGACCGGACGGCTATGGCAAGCCATCCGCGCCGTCGGCGCTACGCCAGGCCAGCAGCCCCCTGCCTCGGCCAGCGTCGCGACGATTCATGCGATTCACACCGACCACCTGGGCACGCCGCAGGCAGTAACGGATGAACACGGGGACATCGTCTGGCAAGCCCGTATCTCGCCGTTCGGCCAGGCGACGGTCGCGCATGCCAGCCTGTCTGTCGCCACTGGCAGGGCGTTCGAAATGAGGCTGCGCCTGCCCGGACAGGTGTTTGACGCTGAGACCGGCCTCAGCCAGAACTATTTCCGAGACTACGATCCGGAGCTGGGACGTTATACGACGCCTGATCCGATGGGCCTGGAGGGCGGCCTGAATCCTTATCTGTACGCCGATGCGGACCCGCTCTCCAAGGCGGATCCCCTGGGGCTGTATTCGGTCGATGTGCACTACTACATGACCTTGTTCCTGGCACGCGTTGCCGGTGTCGACCTGCAAACCGCGTTGACAATGGCGCAGGCGACCCAGCACATCGACGAAAATCCCGACACTTGGCCCCTGGATGCAGACCACCCAATTGAAAGCAACAATCCGCTCACCAGCGACGCCAGGAACAAGTTGTCGAAATACCATTTCACCACTTCCAGCGAGGACTGGTATAACCCTTTCGATTACGATCCTTCCCGCACATTCGCCGAACAAGCGTATTTCCTGGCGTTCGGCACTGAAGCGCAAAGCTATATCGAGAGACGCTACAAGAACCCGACCAATCCTCAACTGACCAGGTTGATGAATGCCTCGACGAATGCGCCCACGCCCTGTGCGCGAGCCCAGTTTTTTGGCGAATTCCTGCATGCGTTCGAAGATTCGTTTACGCACCGTAACCAAACCAACGAGCCCATACGGCTGAATGCGAATACCGGCCATTTGGCGTGGGGCCACAGCCCGGACCTGACGTACAACCACGTCGTCACTTTTTCTCCCTTCGTGGCTTCGATAGGAACCTGGAACCAGAACGAAGCGCGCACCTACCAGATGGAATACGAGGTCTTTGTCAAAATGCGCGAGTTCGGCGGAACCACTGGCAAGAACATGCATACAGGCCAGCCGATCCGCTTCAGGGATATCGCGGATTTCCTGCAAGACTGGAATAAAATCCATGACGAAGGAGCCAAGATCAGTGCGCTCCGCGCCAAGCTCGACAGCTTTGGCCTGGGCCCCTTGCCTACCTTCGACAACGTATGCGCCACCGTCAAGCGCCAGGCCTATCTGGGTGGATTAAATCAAAGCAGTTACGACGGCACCATATTGCCAAGCCAAACGGCGACGCAAGCGCAGGTTGCCGCTGCGTGCAGATAGCGGACCGCGAGACGCGAAACGCCAACGTCATACACCACCTGAACAAACAGCAAACGATGCAAGCAACCCCCAAGACCTTGTTGATTTCAATGCCGGTTGGAGTGATTTTCCCGCTCTACCTGTTTGTAGCGTATATCGCAATCCCTGCCGGCGCCCACCCCTCGAGCCACGACAACGTCGGCAATGAACTCGTCGGGGCGGTATTTTTCAGCTACATGTCATTTATGTCATCATTGTCAATCTATGCCGTGCCAACGATGTACACCTTATATGCCTATGTGGCACTGGCAAGGCTGAGGCGCGTTGGCCTGATCCTGTTTGCACTGCATTACGGATTTGCAGCCCTGGTCGCAGTTCCGTCATACCTGAAAAGCATTCCGGGCCTGCTTGACGTGACAAAGCGGCAGATGGGTATGCTGGCCGAGCGGCCGGGGACAATACTGTTCTGCTTCGGGCCATTTATTATTGCCAACATCTGGTATGTGGCACGCCTGTTGAGGAATAATGAATAACGACCGCTATTACGTATTCTTTTCCGCTGTTCTGGCAAGCCTTCCCTGCCTGGCGGGCGACACCCTCCGCCTGCCCACGCTTCAAGAAGGGGAATGGACCATGTCCACCGTCGCCGTTACCAGCGACGGCCAGACTTTCAGGACGCCTGAATCGGCCATTGCCTGCATTCAGCCGACACGCAACATGCAACGCGACCTGGCGCAGTTCGAGAAACGCGGCTGTAAGACGGTGCCGGTTTCATCTGCCGACACCGAAGTGCGCTTCACGGTGAGCTGCCCGGCAAGACGCGGTATCGAGGAAATGAACGTGACACTTATCGTTCCGAATCCCTACAGCTACCGCCAGTTTATCGTCTCGCCACTCGGCACCAATGAACTGAAGGGGCGCCGACTGGGCCCGTGCAAGGCGGAAGTGAAGCAGCACTTCGATCGTCATCTCGACGACTAATTCGCCATGCAAAGAATTGCCCGTTATTCGACGGTGGCCCTGCTCGCCCTCGCCAGATCCTTGACGCAAGCACAGACCTTGCAGCTGACGACCGACATTCCCGCATGCCGTACTTTTCCTGGGTCACGAAGCGGCAGACGGGGATGCGTACCGACCGGCCCGGGACAATGCTGTTCTGCTTCAGGCCATTCATTATTGCCAACATATGCTTATCCAAGATATTGTTGGCTCTGCTTACCGCAGGCTCTGCCTCAGCTAATGTCGGCGCTGTAGAAAATGCGCTAGTTATCAACGGAAGGCAACTGACGATGGCAAAGCCAGTCAAGTGTATAGGCTCGCATCGTTCAGGAAAGGAACTGGCTAAATATCTGATTCAATATGACGCTACTCATGATCCGAAGGAAAACAGTACGGACGAAACGCCGTGGGCACCAAACGAAATTCAGGCGATTAAAAAGGGGCTCGTTGAAGATGGTTTTCATTACCCGGATGGTCAGGACAGCGTCGTGACCTGGATGGATTTTGACGGCGACGGCATCTGTGACTTTACTGCTTCTGCTGGCATCGGAGGGATGAAGTCAGTTGACCGCATGTTCCTGTTCCGTGGCCTGCCAAGAGGGGAGTTTCGCCTGGTAGATGCGTATCGTAACTACATGGAGGGAAGCACTGTTGTGGTGCCTTATATTCCGCTCACGGTATCTGGCGAAAATCGGCCCGTCTTGGCAAGCCAAGACACCATGATGCAATGGCAGAATAAGCTCAAGGAGTTCGCTACGTGTGAGTCGATCAAGTACGGACTGCAGGTATCGGAGCATCGCGCTGCGGCGTCAGTTTTAGTGAGGCTGTGTCCGCAAGCGTGGAATATATACGACTGGGCTGCGAAGCAGTTGCCAAATCAGAACGAGATACCCTACTGAAATAGCAAAAAGGAAGCCGGTGTGCACGTGAGATTTTCAAGTTGCTGTCATCCGCAACAACCACTTCATCTTCAAAGGCCCGGCCGGGAAGGCGCCAGCGGCGATCCGATCGATCGATTCGCACAACGTGCAGTTGGAAGGAAATACCTTTGAAGGTTTCAGTCAGGTTGTGGAACAGACGGGCAAGAGCTCGTATAGCAACAAGAAATAAAGAAATGTGCTGCAGTCGTTGAAGCGGCACGGCGATACCATCACGCTCACTCTTCCATGACGGAGCCAGCAATGAAAGCAGATCGCATGCGCAGGCGAATCCTGTACACGATTGGATTGGCAGGTGTGCCTGCGTTGGACACATGTGGCGCACTGTCTGTCGACATCCGGGAGAGGCCGGCAGACAAGGCGACCGGGTTCGGCACACTCAGGCTCGACGCCAATCCCGAAAAAACCTTTGTCGTCATTTATGACGACAAAGGCCGGCAATTCGCCGGCGCGGCGCGGCTCAATAAACACGTCGTCGTGAACGACCATGGCGGGTCACGCGCCATACCGCGCTCGATCCGGGCAACGTGGCGCACTGGCCGGCCTTACCTCACCAGGCAGGGCACCTGGACGGGCGGCACCGTCATGGGCGAGTACACCGCTACGGTCGCGGACCGCATTCCGACCGAAGTCTTCGACTACATGCGCCGTCACGGCGGCTCGCTGCGCCTGAAGCTCCGGGTGGTGGACGGCGCCGTGCTGGTGGCCTGGGATGTCGAGAAATACGTCCCCGTCGAAGGCTGGAAGCCGGGCGACGGCGACAGCGGCTTTCACTACGCCATGGTCGGCGGCGACTTCCGCGAGGACAAGGTTTACAACGGCAAGATCGTGGAGCCAGGCTGGGAACGGAAACCGCCGGCGGCGTCAGGTACGCGCCAGGAAAGCGAATAACACTGGTGAAAATTAATAAAGCGCGGCCGCACATTTTTCACCTGCTTGGCCTGTTCAGCCTTTGCCTGCCGAGTGCATGTGCGGTGCCCGCTTCCGGCACTGGTCAGGAGCCCGGCCAGCATCCCGGGTTCGGCACGCTCAGGCTGGATGCGAACCCCGAAAAAACAGCCGTCACGATCTACGACGAAAAGGGAGCGCGATTGGCTGCGGCGGCAGTGCTCAGCAAGAAAGTAAGCGGAACGATCAGCACCGGCTCACGCGCCATTCCGCGATCCATCCGGGCCACCTGGCGCACCGGCGAGTACCGTCTTGCAGACGACGGCACCTGGACCGGAGGCGGTGTCATGGGCGACTACACTGCGACGGTCGCCGAACGCATCCCACACGAAGTCTTCGACTACATGCGCCAGCACGGCGGTTCGCTGCGCCTGAAGCTCCGTGTCGTGGATGGCGCCGTGCTGGTCGGCTGGGATGTCGAGAAATATGTCCCGGTCGAAGGCTGGAAGCCGGGCGACGGCGACAGCGGCTTTCACCACTACATGGCCGGCGGCGACTTCCGCGAGGACAAGGTTTTCAACGGCAAGATCGTGGAGCCAGGCTGGGAACGGATACCGCCAGCGGCGTCAGGGTCACGCAAGGGGAGCGAATGACACGGGTAAAAATGCGGCCGCACATTGTTCACTTGCTTGCCCTGCTCAGCTTTTCCCTGCTGATCGGCATCGACGTCCAGGCAGCCCCTGTCCCGGACGACCTGGTCCTGGCCGACGCGACAGCCTGCAGGAAGCCACACCTGTCGCCACCGCCGCCTGTCAAGGAGAGTTACGAACGCTACAAGTTCCAGAGGCGCTACATCGACCTCGATGGCAGCGGCGCCTGCGTGCTGATGGATTTCTGGGTCGAGCGGCTGAGCGGTAGCGATTCGCCCGGCATGCGCACGCTCAATCACCGATTCCTGCGCGCCGTCGGCAAAAGATGGGTGCCTTTCAATCCCAGTTTGCGACTTCCGCCCTTCCTGCTCCGTTCGCCTGGCACTGGGGAGGCTTACCTCGTCGTCGCTCCCGATAAGGACATCGATATGATCGCCGGCGCGATCAGCCCAGAGGCTTATGTGCGCGGCGGATGGCTGGCCGATGACCCCACCAGCATGTACAGCTACTCGCTGCTGCCGGTCAGCGAAGGAAAAAGCCGCATCTTCCGCGCGCTCGCCGCCCAGCTGGCGCAAGGTACACCGGCGGACGAGCAGACGTCAGCAGAGCGTCACCGCATCCGTTCCCTGCTCTTCGAAGCTGCCGAGCTGGACGAGCGTATCCCGCCGCCGCCTCACCACTGAATATACTATTCACCATGCAAAAACTACATCGTTATTCCGCAGCGGCCCTGCTCGTCCTGGCGAGCGCCCTTGCACAAGGCGAGGCCCTGCAATTGACGACCGACGTGCCGGCATGCCGTCCTTTTCCCGGACCCGTCCTGCCAGAAAAATACGTGAGGCTGGCGAAAACCCAGAAGGGATATGCCTGGTTGGCAAACATAAAACCTGGCGACGATAGCGTCAGCGGCAAGGGCGGAGAACGTGCAGACGGATCCGAGATGTACAGCTGGCTCCATTTCTACCGTACCGATATCGACAACGATGGCTACTGCGACTGGTATCTCAATGCCAGCGCACCAATGTCGACAGGGGGCGATCGCGATTCCATCAACACGATCTATCTCGGCCGCAAGAACGGCTGGCTACGGATTGGCGCAGCGGTACCAGGCAACCGGCCAGACGAACTTGGCTTTGGCAAGACGATGGAGGAACAAGAGCGATACTTGTTTGGCGAGGATATTTCTGTCATCCACAACGCGGCCAGCAACACCAACTATTTCATCACGGCGTTCTATAGCCGCCACGTCAGCTACCCATCCATGCCGGGCTATCGGATCATGGTATGGGATGCCAACAAGCGCAACCTGCGCCTGCTGGACAAATGGGAACCCGGATCCAGGGCCGCCGGCGTGTATGCTTTTTTCAGGCAGCATGGCGCCCGCAGGCCGGCAATGAAAGCGGATAAGCCGAGCGACACCCTGGAGCAGTTCGATTCTGATACCGAAGCGCAAGAGATCTCGGAGGCATGTGACTCGACGGAGACGCCGCGCACGCAATCCGAAGGCGGCTTCCTGTCCCGGCACCTGCTGGCGCGCTGCAAACGCTAACCAGGCGAACGCTTGTCGACCAGTCGCACGCCGAGCTCGCCTGCAGGAAACAGGTTCAGCGGTGCAACTGAATTTTGTTGCATCTTGTATAATCTATTCCTCCTCGAGATATTTCCCCACTGGCAATAATCATTTCAATGCGAACCCGGACCCGCTTCCTGTTGCTTGTGCTGTCCGTACTGGTTCCCTCCTTTATCGCAGCGGCACTGGCAGTCGCCTACGTCTATCACGACGCACAGAAGGCCCAGAACCGCAGCATGGCGGAAACCTCGCGCGCCCTGGCAATGCTGGTGGCCAACGAACTGGAGAAGAAGGAAGAAGTACTGCGTGCGCTGGCGGCTTCCCCGGCCGTGGCAGGAGGGCGCATGCTCAACTTTTACGAACATGCCAGGACGGTCGTGCCGCCGCCAAACGCGACCGTCGTCCTGTTCGACCTCGAGTCGCGCCAGCTGTTCAACACGCGTCGTCCTTTCGGCAGCGTCCTCCCGACAAGCACCGCTTCGAACGTGGCAGCCTTGCGCAAGCAATACGGCCCCACGCGCGCCGTTGTGTCCGATCTGTTCATTGGAAGCGTCGCAAAGCGGCTTGATTTCGCGATCCAGGTCCCCGTCACGATCGACAATTCGGTGCGCTACATGCTGGCCATGGGCGTCGGCGCCGACACCATGCAGACGCTGCTCATGCGCCAGCACCTGCCTGCGGACTGGCTGGCCACCGTGGTCGATCGGAACGGGGTCGTCGTCGCCCGTACCCGTCACCCCGAGCGCTTCGTCGGCAAGCCGATGCTGGCGGCATCGCGCCGCTTGATCGGGGACGCCCGCGAAATCGTCTACGAATCACGCACACTCGATGACGTGCAGTCGCGCGTGTTTGTCAGCACGGTGCCGGGGGCGGAGTGGAAGGTGCTGCTCAGCCTGCCCGTGGACACGCTGCGCGAAGCGCCGCGCCGCGCCGCCGCCTTGCTCGGCGCGCTGATCGCGCTCTTGCTCCTGCTGGGGCTGGCCGCCGCACATCGCTTCGCCAACCGCGCCATTGCACCAATCGAAGCCCTAGGGCGCAGCGCCAAGGCGCTCGGCGACGGGGCCGAGGTGGCCTATGCCCCCGCCGGCTGGGCCGAGCTCGACAGCGTGGCGCATCACCTGGCCGACGCCAGCACGCGCATCCGCCACAGCCAGACCGAGATGGAAGCGCGCGTGGCCGCGGCGATTGCCGCCACCGAACGGGCCCAGAGCGCGCTCTTGAAGAACCAGAAGCTCGAAGCACTGGGACGCCTGACCGGCGGCATCGCCCACGAATACAACAACCTGCTGCAGACCTTGACCACGGCGCTCCAGCTGGCCGCGTTTTCCACGCGCGAGGAAAAGGTCAAGAGCCTGATCCAGACCTGCCAGCGCACGGTGGCGCGCGCGACCACCCTTACCGGCCAGCTCGGCTCCTTCGGCCGCCTGCAGGAAGCGCGCGTCACGACGGTGGAGGTCTGCGATCAGCTGCGTAGCGCCGTGCAGCTGATGAAGGGCTCGCTGCGCGGCGACGTCGCGGTCGAGGTGCATTGCGACGAAGACGTGTGGCCGGTCACGCTGGAGCCGCTGCAGTTCGACGTCGCCCTGCTGAACCTGGCGCTGAACGCGCGCGACGCCATGCCCACGGGCGGCTCGTTGCGCCTGGAAGCGCGCAACGTCGCCATCGACGGCGCCGACGGTCACTTGGCGCGCGGCGACTACGTGCTGGTAAGCATGATCGACAGCGGCAGCGGCATGAAGCCGGACGTCATGGCGCGCGCCCTCGATCCCTTCTTCACGACCAAGCCGCCAGGCCAGGGTACGGGCCTGGGCCTGCCGCAAGCCTATGCTTTTGCGGTGCAGGCCGGCGGCACGCTCATCCTCGACAGCATTCCCGGCATCGGCACGCGCGTCGACCTGTACCTTGCGCGCGCCCAGGCCGCCGTCGCGGCGGCGCCGGGGCTCGACGCCGACACGCCGTTGGTGCAAGGCAGCGGCACCGTCCTGTTCGTGGAAGACGACGCCCTGGTGCGCGAAGCGGTCATGCGCGCGCTGCAGGAAAGCGGCTTCGAGGTGCTGGTCGCGGAAGACGGGGAAGCGGCGCTGCGCCTGCTGGAGGACGGCGCACGCCGGCCGGATATCGTGTTTTCCGACGTCGTCATGCCCGGCTCGGTCAGCGGTATCGACCTGGCCCACATCCTGCGCCAGCGCTATCCCGGCCTGCCGGTAATCCTGGCGACGGGTTATACCGAACAGCAGATTTCCGTGCCCGGTGTGCAGGTGCTGGCCAAGCCGTATGCGATCGAGCGCCTGGTGGCGGTACTGTCGAAAGCGGTGGGCGGCGTCTCGTCGGTTTGACCTTGCATCGCTAATCGCCCGCGCATGCGTGTTCCAGGCGGAGAGAATCATTGCCGAAAAGCAGCGTCAGCTGAGGATATTCTGAGCCATGGACAACATTCATTGCGGGCCAGAACGAAGGCTGCGTTAAATGGACTGGGGCATGTCGTTTCGGGCCAACTCAACAGTAAATACTGCAGTTAATGTGCTTCACGAAGACAAATTTCTGCCTATAATAATTTCGCTTTGTTAAGACAGTCGCTGGCGTCATTCGTTTTCTTCACCGACAGGCCGAAACAAGGCACATTAAAATAACTTTTGGGGAATAAAAATGACGACTGGCACTGTTAAGTGGTTCAACGATGCAAAAGGTTTTGGTTTCATCACGCCTGACGGCGGCGGTGAAGACCTGTTCGCGCACTTCTCGGCAATCAACGCACCGGGCTTCAAGTCCCTGGCTGAGAATCAGCGCGTGAGCTTCGAGATCACCACTGGCCCGAAGGGCAAACAGGCTGCCAACATCCAGCCGCAGTGATGTTCGGACTGCGCGGCCGCTTCGGTGGCTGACGTGACCTGATCAATAAAAAAGCGCCCTTCGCAGGCTGTGTAAATAGTCTGCGTCGAAGGTAAACCAACAAAGCCTCCCGAGGTCAAACTCGGGAGGCTTTGTTCATTCCGGGGGGGGGGCAGATGGCACATCGAAGAGGTGAAAGCAGGACACAGGCGGCGTTGTTTCCCGTCATGCTCGATGATCTGGTAGGGCCCGATGCGCTGGTACGGGTTATCGACGCCTGGATCGGGCGCCTGAATCTGACGGCGCTGGGCTTTTCGAAGACCCAGGCACAGCGCATGGGCCGTCCACCCTATGATCCGGCTGATCTGCTCAAGCTGTACGTATGCGGTTACCTCAATGGTGTGCGCTCGTCCCGTGCTCTGGAACGAGAGTGCCATCGCAACGTCGAAGTGATGTGGCTTCTTGGCCGACTGGCCCCGGATCACAAGACTATCGCAGAATTCCGGCGCGAGAACAGTGCCGGCCTGGTCGCCGTGTCGGCCTCTTTCGTCCAGTTCGCACGCCAGGCACGACTCATCCAGGGAGAGTTGGTTGCGATCGATGGCAGCAAGATTCGTGCAGTAGCATCGAAGAAAGCCCTGGCCCGCAAGGTCGATTTGCAACGCACGCAGCAGGCCATTGCCGAGGAGATCGCCGGCTACCTGTCGCGGCTGGACAATACAGACCAGGACGAGCTCGGTGAGACAACGGACCGCAAGGCTGTGCAGGCTGCCTTGACGCGACTGCAGCAGCGACAAACGGAAATCCACGGCGAGATCGACCGGATGGACGGCAGCGAGTCGACGCTGTCGGTGCAGGGTGAACCGCAGGCACGGGCCATGAAATCGTTGCACGGGGCTCCCGGCTACAACCTTCAAACGGCGGTTGACGCCCACAGCCATCTGATCGTGCATCACGAAGTGTGCAACGACACATCCGACATCAAGCAACTCGCTCCGATGGCGCAGGCAACAACACAGGTGCTGGACGCTGTTCCCGCAGTGGTAGCCGATGCCGGCTACGCTAACGCAGACCACTTGCAATTGCTGGACCAGGCTGGCCAAAAGGCATTCGTCGCTACGCTCGAGAGCGGCAATCCCCGGGGCAAAGGACAATACTACCGCCTCGAGACCTTCAGTTACGACCGCGAGCGCGACTGCTATGTATGCCCAGCCAACGAACTCTTGCAGCGCAGACAGGTCTTGCGCAAGGAGAAAACCGTGGTGTACGCAGCCCCGGCCGAACGCTGCAGGGTCTGTATCCTCAAGCCGCAGTGCACTGGCGCCAAGCAGCGCTTTGTATCGCGGTTACTCAATGCTGATGCCGTCGAGGCCAATGCACGCCGTGTCGCACAGCAACCGGAAATGATGAAGCTGCGCCGCCGAACCGTCGAACACCCATTTGGCACCATCAAACACGAAATCCTGCGCAACGCGCGCCTGTTGATGCGAGGTCTGAGCGGCGCTAAAGGCGAACTGAGCCTGGCGGTGCTTGCATATAACCTGAAACGCGTGACCAACTGGAAGGGCGCTGGTTGGACCCTGGCTGCCATCAGGGCCTGAGGGCTTTTACGTCTCCCCAAAAAAACAATGCCCCGCAAGACGCGGGGCATTGTTTTTTACTGCTCGTCACTCTGCAGACTATCTACACAGCCTGTGGAGAGCGTTTTAAGAGGCCGAGTGTCGCCGGCGTGCTGCCCGTTTTGCGTTTTTACACAGCCTGTTCGGGGCGCTTTTTTTATTTGTTTAATCGACGTTCGTGGCGCTGTTGCGTGAGACCTTATTGGGTGGTTGAATCCGCGTGGGCACGGGGTGCCCACCCTACCAATTCGGGTTTCGTATGATCTCGCCGATAACGGTACCCGTATCTATGGACTCCACCCGTTTTGCAAGAAGAAGATTGAATTTCTGCCGTTAGGAAGAGTTGCGTGTATCTATTCGGCCTGTTCGGTGAGCGCTCTTCGTGCTCTGGCCCTGATGTGATACGCGCGTCGGGATCCATATAGGGTGCCGGCCTTGAGGGCCGTTACGGTTCTCGGATTCGCCCGACGCCGGTCCGACCTGTTGGCATCATTCGTTCTTCATCATCGCAAACTTGGCGGTATTGCTCCTTCTATTCGTTCGGTATTTCAGACCGGTCTGGTCGTGATGTTCGACCAGACCGGAACATAGCTTCGACCATGTGCCAACAGTGCCCAGATCACCCTGGCCATTTTGTTGGCCAATGCAACTGCGGCCACATTGAAACTTCGACGCTCGGCGACTTTCCTGGCCCAGCAAAGTTGGCGATCAGGCTTGTTAGCCGCGCTGCGCAGCGCACTACGCGCGCCATGGATTAAGAACGTTCGTAGGTGACTGTCGCCCTTGCACGTGATGCCATACAGGCGCTGCTTTCCTCCGCTGCTGTGCTCGCGTGGCACCAACCCCAGGTTCGCTGCAAAATCGCGGCCGCTACGGAAGTGGTGCGGGTCAGCCACGCTGGCAATCACTGCCGTCGCGATAATCGGACCGACGCCCGGTATCTCCATCAGTTTTTGAGCCGTCTCCGCTTTGGCTGCCTGGTTCAACCTGCGTTCGTACGCCAGGATCCGTTGCTCCTTGTCGTCGAGTTGTTCCTTCAGTTCCCGAAACGTCGTCAGCGCCGAGCCGGACAGGCCGTTCTCGGGATCGGCCAGCCAAGCCATGAGCCCATCGCGGAACCTGGCAACACCCTTTGCAAATACCTGGCCGTACTCGCCGGCGAAGGCGCGAAGGCGGTTGATCAACGCGACACGCTCCGTCATCAGCGCACTGCGCGCACGGTGCAGCATCTGCAAATCCTGCTGGGCCGGGGTATTGATCGGGACGTACTTGGTCGAGCTACGCGATCGGGCTTCAGCAATTGCAGCAGCGTCGTTGGTGTCATTCTTGTTGCCAGTCACGAAGGCCCGGGTGTGCTGGGCAGCGATCAGCTTGACGTCGTGTCCCAGCGCGATCAGTTCCCGGGCCCAATAGTGGGAACCTGCGCATGCTTCGATACCGACTGCCATCGGCGGCAACTCCCTGAACGCCCGCAGCACCTCGCTGCGTTTCCACTTGCGCTGCCAGATCCGTTTGCCGTTACGGTCCTGCGCCACCGCGACAAATACGTCCTTGGCGATATCCAAGCCAGCTACTTTTGCGTTAGCATTCACAGTGACTCCCCCTCTTGTCTTTGCTTGCCAGCCCAATCTGGCACGCTTGGCACAATGATGCCGTTAGCAGGAGGGTGGAGTCCATCACATTAGGGTGGGCACTCCGTGTCCACGCGGATTGCACGCACCGATAACAGCGCGCCTGCAGGCCCCGCGGCGTTAATGACTATGGCCGCTTCCGCAAACACCACCACGCACCAATGCACCCGGCAACACCGTACCCGTCTCGCGCCCGCTATCGCCTGCAAAGCCGGCCGCTTGCAGCCGATTCATATAATCCAGCCACAGCGCCTGCTGCTCGCTACCGAGCTTGTAGAGATAATCCCAGGTAAAGATGCCGCTCTCGTGGCCGTCGGTAAACAGCGGCTTGACCGCATAATTACCGACCGGCTCGACACCCTTGATGCCGACTTCGCGTTTTCCCACTTGCAGGGTTTCCTGGCCCGGGCCGTGGCCCTTCACTTCGGCCGAGGGCGAGTACACGCGCATCAGTTCGAAAGGGATCGAGAAGGCGCTGCCGTCATCGAAAGCGATGTCCAGCAGGCGGGACTTCTGGTGAACGGTCAGTTCGGTCGGAATCGGCATGGTGACTCTTTATCCTTGGTTCATGCGCCGCGCGATGGCGTCGGCGAGTTGCGGCAGCAGCGCCCGGCGCGCTTCGAGCACGCCAGCCTGCGTTTCGCGCACCGCGCCGGCCCACACGGGCGACGGGAAGTGCGCGTCGTCAGTGTAGCGCGGGATGACGTGCCAGTGCAGGTGCGGCACGACATTGCCCAGGCTGGCGACGTTGATCTTATCGGGCAGCATCGTCTCGCGCACGGCCTGCTCGACCTGGTACACGGCCTCGTTCAGCAGCAGACGGTCTTCCTGGTCCAGGTCGCTCATCTCGCGCACGTGGTCGCGCCAGATGACGCGGCAGAAGCCGGGGTAATTCGCCTCGTCGGCGAAGATGACCGAGAACTTTTCGTTCGCGTGCACCGTCGACGCGGCGAACTGGCACAGCTCGCAACCCTGGACGATCGTCATACCAGCACCCGCTCGATGCCGCCGTTATTGGCGCGCGCCACGTAATCCGGCAGCCAGTTCTCGCCCAGCAGGTGCTTCGCGATCTCGACGACGATGTAGTCGCTCGTCGTGTTGGCGTCGCCGTCGTAGCGCGACAGGCCCTGCAGGCAGGACGGGCAGCTGGTCAGGATCTTGACGTCGCCCTTGAAGCCGTCTTCGCGCAGTTTCGCCGCGCCCTTCTCCATCTCGCTCTCCTTGCGGTAGCGGACCTGGGTCGCGATGTCCGGACGCGTCACGGCGAAGGTGCCCGACTCGCCGCAGCAGCGGTCGTTCTTTTCGATCTTGACGTTGTCGATGGTCGAAACCAGGGCGTTGACGGTCTTGATCGAATCCTGCATCTTCATCGGCGTGTGGCAAGGGTCGTGGTACATGTAGCGCGTGCCTTCGACGCCCTCCAGCTTCACGCCCTTTTCCAACAGGTATTCATGGATGTCCATGATGCGGCAGCCCGGGAAGATCTTGTCGAACTCGTAGGTCGCGAGCTGGTCGTAGCAGGTGCCGCAGGAGACCAGCACCGTCTTGATGTCGAGGTAGTTCAGGGTGTTCGCCATGCGGTGGAACAGCACGCGGTTATCCGTCATCATCTTGTCGGCCTTGTCGTACTGGCCGGCGCCGCGTTGCGGATAGCCGCAGCACAGGTAACCCGGCGGCAGCACGGTCTGCACGCCCACTTCCCACAGCATGGCCTGGGTCGCGAGACCGACTTGCGAGAACAGGCGCTCGGAACCGCAGCCAGGGAAGTAGAACACCGCTTCGCTGTCGGCGTTGGTCGCCTTCGGATTGCGGATGATCGGGATGACCTTGTCGTCCTCGATATCGAGCAGCGCGCGCGCCGTCTTCTTCGGCAGGTTCCCCGGCATCTTCTTGTTGATGAAGTGGATCACCTGCTCGCGCACCGGCGCCTTGCCGGTGGTCGGCGGCGGCGCGGCGGTCTGGTCTTTCGCGAATTTGCGCAGCAGCTGGTTGCCCAGGCGCTGGGCTTTGAAACCGACGCCGACCATCGCCTTGCGCGTGGCGTTGATGGTGGTCGGATCGGTCGCGTTCAGGAAGAACATGGCCGCGCGATTGGCCGGCTTGAAGCTGCGCTTGTCCATCTTGCGCAGCAGATTACGCATGTTCATCGAGACGTCGCCGAAGTCGATGTCCACCGGGCAGGGCGTGAGGCATTTGTGGCACACGGTGCAGTGGTCGGCGACGTCCTCGAATTCTTCCCAGTGACGGATCGAGACGCCGCGGCGGGTCTGCTCTTCGTACAGGAAGGCTTCGATCAGGGCCGAGGTGGCGAGGATCTTGTCGCGCGGCGAATACAGCAGGTTCGCCTGCGGCACGTGGGTCGTGCAGACAGGTTTGCACTTACCGCAGCGCAGGCAGTCCTTGATGCTGTTGGCGATCTCGCCGATATCGCTTTGCTGCATGATCAACGACTCGTGGCCCATCAGGCCGAAGGACGGCGTGTAGGCGTTGCGCAGGTCGGCGTGCGCGCCTTCCAGGTTCAGCAGCTTGCCCTTGTTGAAGCGCCCTTCCGGATCGACGCGCAGCTTGTAGTCGCGGAATTCCTGGATCTCTTCGTCCTTCAGGAATTCCAGTTTTGTGATGCCGATGCCGTGTTCGCCCGAGATCACGCCGTCCAGCGAACGCGCCAGCTTCATGATGCGCTCGACCGCTTTATGGGCGTCCTGCAGCATCGCGTAGTCGTCCGAGTTTACCGGCAGGTTGGTGTGGACGTTGCCGTCGCCGGCATGCATGTGCAGCGCCACGAAGACGCGCGAGCGCAATACCCGTTTGTGGATCGCGGTCGTCTCGTCGAGGATGCATTTATAGGCCGCGCCGTTGAAGATCTGGCGCAGCGGCGCGCGCAGGTCCTGTTTCCAGGAGACGCGCAGCATGTGGTCCTGCACCACGTCGAAGAGAAGCGCGTCGGGCTGGTTGCCGATGCGCAGATCGAATGCGCTCGACAGATGGCCCAGGCCCAGTTCATCGAGCTTGTGATGGACGTCGACCAGCTTCTGGTCGAGGTTCGCCAGCACATAGGTCCAGCGCGCCTGCACGGCGTCGACCAGGGCCACGGCGGCTTCCTGCCGGTCGCCCATGATCTCGTCGCGTGCGACGCTGTCGCTGTTGCCGGCGTCGTCGCTCTTTTCCAGCGGCAGGTGGCCGCCCGAGAGATAGGTGCGCAGTTCGCCGGCCAGCTGCAGTTTATTTTTGATCGACAGCTCGACGTTGATGCGCTCGATGCCGTCGGT
Source organism: Massilia sp. FBCC-B171 (assembly GCF_059134155.1). Taxonomy (NCBI): domain Bacteria; kingdom Pseudomonadati; phylum Pseudomonadota; class Betaproteobacteria; order Burkholderiales; family Oxalobacteraceae; genus Massilia; species Massilia sp. FBCC-B171. The sequence goes on from NZ_CP101443.1 coordinate 4,898,602, forward strand.
GTATTCGCCCATCCGGTTCAGTGGAATGACGACGTCTTCGTTAATCTTGAAGGCGTTGGTATGGCGCGCGATGGCCGCGGTGCGGGCACGGTCGAGCCAGAATTTTTTACGCGCTTCCGCGCTGACGGCCACAAAACCTTCGCCGACGCGCGTGTTCGCAATCCGCACCACTTCGGAGGCGGCGATGGCGACGGCGTTCTCGTCGTCGCCGACGATGTCGCCGAACAGCGCCATTTTAGGCAGCGTGCCGCGCTTCGATTTGGTGGCGTAACCCACGGCGCGCAGGTAGCGCTCGTCCAGGTGTTCCAATCCCGCCAGGCGCAGGCTTTCGAACTCGGGCTTGCCGCTCTTCGGCAGGCCGTCGAGGTAATCCTTGATCTCGACGATCGATGGAATCGCGTCGCGCGCCTGGCCGAAGAATTCCAGCGCCACGGTGCGCGTAAACTTCGGCATCTTGTGCAGGATCCAGCGGCCGGACGTGATCAAGCCGTCGGTGCCCTCTTTCTGGATGCCCGGCAGGCCGGAGAGGAATTTGTCGGTGACGTCCTTGCCAAGTCCCTCCTTGCGGAATTTTTTGCCCTCGATGGTCAGCGTCTCGGTGCGGAACGGCGCGCCCTTCGGCGCACCTTTCGTGGCCGGATGCGTCCATTCGAGTTTGAACACAGCCGTCGGCGCATCGTGGATCTTCGACAGATTGTGGTCGATGCGCGTGACTTCCAGCCAGTCGCCGTTCGGGTCGACCATGCGCCAGGAGGCCAGGTTGTCGAGCGCGGTACCCCACAACACGGCCTTCTTGCCGCCTGCGTTCATGGCGATGTTCCCGCCGATGCAGGAGGCGTGCGCCGAGGTCGGGTCGACCGCGAACACGAAGCCGGCCTGCTCTGCCGCCTGCGAGACGCGCTGGGTGACGACGCCGGCGCCGGTGTGGATGGTCGCGTAGTCGCGGTCCAGGCCCGGCAGGCGCGTCATTTCGACTTCGCCCATGCCGATCAGCTTTTCGGTATTGATCACGGCCGACATGGCGGTCAGCGGAATCGCGCCGCCGGTGTAGCCGGTGCCGCCGCCGCGCGGGATGATGGTCAGCCCGAGTTCGATGCAGCCTTTCACAAGGCCTGCCATCTCCTCTTCGCTGTCCGGCACCAGCACCAGGAAGGGGTATTCGACGCGCCAGTCGGTGGCGTCGGTCACGTGCGAGACGCGGTGCATGCCGTCGAAGCGGATGTTGCGTTTATCCGTGTAGGCGCCCAGCACGGCGCGCGCCTTTTTGCGCAGGTCGTACATCTCGCGGAACTCGCGGCCGAAGTCGTCGACGGCCTGGGTGGCGGCAGCGAGCAGCTGTTCGACCGCGCTGCTGCGCGCGGCGACCGTGGCCTCGTCGCCGGCATCAAGGGTGTCGACCGTCATCCGGCGTTTGTCCACTTCGGCCAGGCGGTGATGCAGCGCGTCGATCAGCTTCTGGCGCCGCTTCGGGTTGTCCAGCATGTCGTCCTGCAGGTAGGGGTTGCGCCGTACCACCCAGATGTCGCCCAGCACCTCGTAGAGCATGCGTGCGGAGCGCCCGGTCTGGCGCGCACCGCGCAGCTGGTCGAGCAGTTCCCACGAGGATTCGCCGAGCAGGCGGATCACGATTTCGCGGTCAGAGAACGAGGTGTAGTTATAGGGGATTTCGCGCAGGCGCGCCGGTGCGTTATCGGCGAGCAGGGTCTGGATGTGTACTGGGGCGTTCATGGATGATCGACGTTTGGACTGGCCCGAAGGACAACCATTCTAGCTTATTGCGCCGCACAACGCTGGGGCGGACGAATTCGCAAACGGCCCACTAAGCAACAAAATTTGCAGTGGAGCCTGTCTATGCAAATTACGTTTGCATAAAACGGCCTGCAGGCACAGAAAATCTGCCTGCAGCCGATCCCATCCAAATCGAATGACGCGCCAGGCTCAGCCGGTGATGCGCGTGATCATCTCGCCCAGGTTACGCCAGAAATCGTCCGGTACATACAGCAGCACCAGGGTCATGGTGAGATAGCGCCCGAACTTCCCGATCATCATGTAGCCCACGCTGGGCCAGAACGGCAAATGCAGCCAGCCGGCCAGCGTGCAGAGCGGGTCGCCGATGCCCGGCAGCCAGGACAGCAGCATGGTCTTGGCGCCGTATTTGGCGAGCCAGCCGAACCAGCGGCTCTGGCGCTCTTTGGCAAACGCGATCTTTGCGCGGTAGCCGAGCAGGTAGTCGACCGCGCCGCCGAGCGTGTTGCCGATGGTGGCGACGATGATCGCCGGCCAGAACATGGCCGGGTTGGCCTTGATGACGGCGAACACGGCCGGCTCGGAGCCGAGCGGGACCAGGGTGGCGGAGACGAAGGCGATGACGAAGACTGAGGTGAGCCCGACTGTGGGGGCGGCGAGAACCTTGAGCAGCCAGAGAACAGCGGTTTCGATCATCGGTGAAGGTTCGAGAGGAGAAGGCGTCCATTATAATGAGGAAAACACATCGCCCCGACACGATACGATGAGCTTGCAACCCAGGCTCCTTCGTATGCACTGCAGCCCGGTCATCCGCCAAGGTTTACAGTCTCACGTCACAGGAACCAGGACACTGGCCACACACCCTCCTCTCTTGATCATGACCACCGACTACCTGAAGAAAATCCTGACCGCCCGCGTCTACGACGTCGCCCAGGAAACGCCGCTCGAACTGGCGCCGACCCTCTCGCATCGCTTCGGCAACCGCATCTATTTCAAGCGCGAAGACATGCAGAGCGTGTTCAGTTTCAAGCTGCGCGGCGCCTACAACAAGATGGCGCACTTGTCCGCCGAAGCCCTGAACCGCGGCGTGATCTGCGCCTCGGCCGGCAATCACGCGCAAGGCGTGGCGCTGTCGGCCGCGCGCCTGGGCTGCCGCGCCCTGATCGTGATGCCGACCACGACCCCGCAACTTAAAATCGATGCGGTCAAGGCGCGCGGCGGCATCGCGGTGGAGGTCGTGCTGCATGGCGACTCGTACACCGACGCCTACAACCACGCGATCACCCTCGAGCGCGACCAGAAGCTCACCTTCGTGCACCCCTTCGACGATCCCGACGTGATCGCCGGCCAGGGCACGATCGGCATGGAGATCCTGCGCCAGCACTCGGGCCCGATCCACGCGATCTTCATCGCCATCGGCGGCGGTGGCCTGATCGCCGGTATCGGCGCCTATGTGAAAGCGGTGCGGCCGGATATCCGCATCATCGGCGTGCAGTCGATCGACTCGGACGCGATGGCCAGGAGCCTGAAGGCCGGCGAACGCGTCACGCTGCCGGACGTCGGCCTGTTCTCGGACGGCACCGCCGTGCGCCTGGTGGGTGAAGAGACCTTCCGTGTGGCCCAGCAAGTGGTCGACGAGATCATCCTGGTCGACACCGATGCGATCTGCGCGGCGATCCAGGACGTGTTCCAGGACACGCGCAGCATCCTTGAGCCAGCCGGCGCGCTGGCCATCGCCGGCGCCAAGGCCTATGTGGAGCGCTCGCAGATGAACCGCCAGCCGGTCAAGAACGAGACCCTGGTGGCCGTGGCCTGCGGCGCCAACATGAATTTCGACCGCCTGCGTTTTGTCGCCGAGCGCGCCGAACTGGGCGAAGCGCGCGAAGCCGTGTTCGCGGTGACGATACCCGAGCAGCGCGGCAGCTTCAAACGTTTCTGTTCGCTGGTCGGCGCGCGCAATGTCACCGAATTCAACTACCGCATCAGCGACGCGCGCGAGGCGCACGTGTTCGTCGGCGTGCAGGTGGGCAGCCGCGGCGAGTCGGGCCTGCTGGCCCACACCTTCGAGCAGCACGATTTCCGCACGCTCGATCTGACCCACGACGAACTGGCCAAGCTGCACATCCGCCACCTGGTCGGCGGCAAGAGCGCGCTGGCGCAGGATGAGCTGCTGTACCGTTTCGAATTCCCCGAGCGCCCGGGCGCCCTGATGCGCTTCCTCGACAGCATGGCGCCGAACTGGAATATCTCGCTGTTCCATTACCGGAATCAGGGCGGGGACGTGGGGCGCATTTTAGTCGGCTTGCAGGTGCCGGCGGGCGAGATGGATGCCTTCCGCGAGTTTTTGGCGACGCTGGGGTACCGGTATTGGGATGAGACGGCGAATCCGGTTTATAAGCTGTTCTTGTAATCTGGTTGGTGAGGACGTGCGTTGAACGCGTGGGCGGCGTTCAAGCCGCGTTTGATCGTATTGCCGGGTGGAGCCGCCCACGCGTTCAACCAGCCCCGGAAACCTCGCGACAATCCCCCAAGCGGACCGAGCGCGCACACCCCTGCGGAAAGGTGTACGATACGCCGCTTTGCCGCCGCCGGCCCGGCATTCATAGCGATCAAGAGATCCTGTCGCGCAGCGCCGGCGCTTTGAGACGAGATTATGAACAATACCCCCGATCAATCGCCACTGGGCAAATCCTCGGCCTACCAGACCGAGTACGCACCCGAGTTGCTGTTCCCGATTCCGCGCCAGCAAAAGCGCGACGAGTTGGCCATCACCGGCACGCTCCCCTTCTTCGGCATGGACATCTGGAACGCCTACGAATTGTCGTGGCTGAACATGCGCGGCAAGCCGCAAGTGGCGATCGCCACCATCAGCGCGCCGGCCGATTCGCCCAACATCGTCGAGTCGAAGTCGTTCAAGCTCTACTTGAACTCCTTCAACCAGACGCGCGTCGCTGGAATCGAGGCCTTGCAGTCGCTGCTGCGCGAGGACTTGTCGAACGCGTTCGGCGCGCCGGTCCACATCACGATCGTTGAGCCAGAAAATTTCGGCAAGCTGAAAATGGGCGAACTCGAAGGCCGCTCGCTCGACCGCCTGGACATTGAAGTCGACGATTATTCGCCGGCGCCGCACCTGCTCACCGCCAACTTCAATGAAGCGCCGGTTGAGGAAACGCTGATGTCGAACCTGCTGAAGTCGAATTGCCTGGTGACTGGCCAGCCGGACTGGGGCAGCGTGCAGATCGAGTACGTGGGCCCGCAGATCGAGCAGGAAGGCCTGCTGCGCTACCTGATCGGCTTCCGCGAGCACAACGAATTCCACGAGCAATGTGTCGAGCGCATCTTCATCGACATCCTGCGACAGTGCAAGCCGAGCAAGCTCGCGGTCTACGCGCGCTATACCCGGCGCGGCGGGCTCGACATCAATCCATGGCGTGCGAATTTCAGCACCGGGCGTCCGCACAACCTGCGCGGCGCGCGTCAGTAAATTCGCCGCCCTGGGCTGTACCTTTCCAGCCACAGAAACTGACGGAAAAACAACAGTGAACCCATGCTGCAGAGCTGCATGAATTTTAGGCAAAGACGGGGAAAGCACGGAAAACATGGCCTCCCTCCCCCGTTTCGTTTAGGGCGCATTGATTTTCGTTACAGAAATTGCGCGAACTCTTGTGGAAGCGCAAACAGCGCTCACGACACTGCTGGCTAGGGCTCGAAATGTGGCGATGACAAGCGTAGGATTTTCGACGCGAATCGAATTACAGGGCCAGGAAACAGGCCTATAATTCCGCACCGCAAGTCGGCCCGGTGCCGCAATATGAAAAGCGTGAAATGACCAACCTCAGCAAAATTCTTTCTCTCGAAAACGTCCAGCTCGACATCGAAGTGTCGAGCAAGAAGCGGGCCTTTGAACAGGCCGGCTTGATTTTCGAGAACAACTGCGGGATCGCACGTTCGACCGTCTCCGAAAACCTGTTCGCGCGCGAGCGCCTCGGTTCCACGGGGCTCGGGCATGGCGTGGCCGTGCCACACGGCCGCATCAAGGGAAGCAAGAGTTTAAAACAGCCGATCGCCGCCTTCGTGCGCCTGAAAGCGCCGATTCCGTTCGAGTCGCCGGACGGGCAGCCGGTCAGCCTGCTGTTCTTCCTCCTGATTCCCGACCACGTGACCCAGCAGCACCTGGAAATCCTGTCGGAAATCGCCGAACTGTTCTCGGACGAAGCGATCCGCACGGCACTGGCCACCGACCGCGACCCGCGCTCGATCCACGAACGCATTATCAACTGGCAACCTAGCCTGCAGGCCTTGGGTTAAACTCGGGGGAGTTCCCTCCCCCTTATTTACTCACGCCATGCTGCAGACTCCGCTTACCATCCAACGGCTGTACGACGATAACCGCGACAGCCTGCAACTCGGTTGGTTCGCCGGCTTTCCCGGCGGCGAACGCCTCATTTCCGGCGACGTCGCCTCGGCCGCCGACCAGGTCGGCCACCTGAACCTGATCCACCCGGGCCGCATCCAGGTCTTCGGGCACCAGGAACTGGATTACTACCACCGCCTCAAATCGAGCTCGCGCAGCCACGTCATCAGCGAACTGATCGGTGGCGGACCGCCGGCGCTGATCATCGCGCAAGGCCTGGAAACGCCCCCCGACATCCTCGCCATCTGCGACGAGCAGAACATCCCCCTGTTCTCGACCCCGCTGCCGGCGGCCCAGGTGATCGACTTCCTGCGGGTCTACCTGTCGAAAAAACTGGCCCAGCGCGTGATCATGCACGGCGTCTTCATGGACGTGCTCGGCGTGGGCGTGCTGATCACCGGCGACTCCGGCCTCGGCAAGAGCGAGCTCGGCCTGGAACTGATCTCGCGCTCGCACGGCCTGGTGGCCGACGATGCCGTCGAATTCTCGCGCATCGCCCCGAACATGATCGAAGGCCGCTGCCCGCCGCTGCTGCAGAACCTGCTGGAAGTGCGCGGCCTGGGCCTGCTCGACATCAAGGCGATTTTCGGCGAGACGGCGGTGCGGCGCAAAATGCGGCTCAAGCTGATCGTCCACCTGGTCAAACGCGGCGTGCTCGACGAAGAAGTCGAGCGCCTGCCCTTCCACTTCCCGACCGAGGAAGTGCTGGGACTGCCGATCCGGAAAGTCGTCATTCCGGTGGCGGCCGGCCGCAACATCGCGGTGCTGCTCGAGGCCGCGGTACGCAATACCATCTTGCAGCTGCGCGGGATCGATACGCTGCAGGAGTTCATGGAGCGGCAGAGACAAGCGATGAGCGGGGATTGAGTGTTCCAAACAGCCTGAATAAAACACCCCGGCATTCCCCTGCAACAGGCACGATCGGAACGTAATGACGCTGAACCCGCCGATTCTGGCAAGGCACCGACGACAAGGAATGCCCTGTTGCGGTATCATCGGGGCATGCACATTGTTCTCATCACCGGTATCTCCGGCTCGGGCAAGTCGGTTGCCCTGAATGTCCTGGAAGACGCGGGTTACTACTGCGTCGACAATCTGCCGCCGGCCTTGCTGCCGCAGCTGGTTGATTCCGTCTCCGGCACCACGGCCAAGCTGGCCGTCGCGGTCGACGCGCGCAGCGCCGAATCGCTGGCCGAGCTGCCCGTCACGGTGCGTACGCTCAAGGATGAAGGCCATCAGGTCAAGGTGCTGTTCCTGACCTCGAGCACCCACTCGCTGGTGGCGCGTTTTTCGGAAACGCGGCGCAGCCATCCGTTGTCGCACACCCTGCTGCCAGGCCAGAATCCGGCCGCGCGCCGCACCCTCATCGAGTGTATTGCCGAAGAGCGCGAGCGCCTCGGCGCGATCGAGCAGCTCGGTCACGTGATCGACACCTCCGAAGCCTCGGCGAATAAGCTGCGCGCCTGGATCAAGGAACTGGCGGAAGTCCAGCACGCACCGCTGACCCTGTTCTTCGAATCCTTCGCCTTCAAGGTCGGCGTGCCGCTCGACGCCGACTTCGTGTTCGACGTGCGCGCCATCCCGAACCCGTACTACGACCTCGCCCTGCGCCCGCTGACCGGCAAGGACGCCCCCGTCATCGCCTTCCTCGACGCCCAGCCGAGCGCCACCGAGATGCTGCAGGATATCTGCAAGTTCGTGGAAAAGTGGCTGCCCTCGTTCAAGACCGATAACCGCAGCTACCTGACGGTGGCGGTCGGCTGCACGGGCGGGCAGCATCGCTCGGTCTACATGGCCGAGCGACTCGCCGCTTATTTCAACGAGACCGAGCGCGTGGTGCTGAGGCATCGCGAGCAGTCGTAACGACCCACCGTGCCATTTTGGGTTGGGTAGGGTGGGCACTCTGTGCCCACGCGGTACAACGTTCGCGTGCCGGTCAGGGTGATTTTTTCAGGCGCCGCGTGTTGGATGACGGCGGGGCCGCGGGCCGTAAGGTAGCGCCCGTACCGCGTGGGCACTCCGTGCCCAACCGACGTTCAATCCAAATGCCGCAGCGGATGCGCGTGATCCGGCCACACCGGCGCGAAAAACTGGTCCACCATCTCGGGCGTCACCTCTGCCAGGCTGGCAGGCTTCCACTGGGGCGCATTGTCCTTGTCGATCACCAGCGCGCGCACGCCCTCCAACACTTCGCCGTGTTCGAAATTGCGGCGCACCAGCGAGCGCTCCATGCGCAGGCAGTCGGCCACGTTCATCGCGGCGCCACGCAGCAGCATCTCGCGCGTCACGCACATCATCAGCGGCGAACGCTGGCGCATCGCCGATAAGGCCTTCTGTGCGAACGGCGTCTCGTCGCCTTCGAGCGAGGTCATGATGGCGGCTACCGAAGCGGCGCCGAAATGACTGTCGATCGCAGCGCGCTGCGTCTGCAATACGCTCTCGCCCGCATCGGCGGCAAAGCGTGCGCCAAACGCGCGGATCGCGTCCGCCAGCTGCGCACCCGGCGTCGTGTCGATCAGCGCGTTCAGTTCGGGAACCTGCGCGCCCGGCACGAAGACGTCGGCCAGGCCCACATACAGCGCGTCCGCCGCGCTGATCGTCAAGCCCGTCAAGCCAAGGTAATTGCCCAGCTGCCCAGGCGCGTGCGACAGGAAATAGCTGCCGCCGACATCCGGGAACAGGCCGATGTTCACTTCCGGCATGGCCATCTTCGTGCGCTCGGTCACGATGCGCAGGCCCGTCTCGGGACCGCCCTGGGCGATGCCCATGCCGCCGCCCATCACCACGCCATCCATGAGCGAGATATACGGCTTCGGATAGAAGTAAATTAAATGGTTCAGCGCGTATTCTTCGGTGAAGAAATCTTCCAGCAGCGCGCTGCCGCCGGTTGGCGTGGCGTGGCCGGCTTCGTGGAAGAAGCGGATGTCGCCGCCCGCACACAGCGCTTTTTCGCTGCTGCTGGTGAGCACAACGGCGGCCACCGACGCGTCGTCGCGCCAGGCCAGCAAAATCTCGGTCAGGCGCCGCACCATCGCCAGCGACAGCGAATTGAGGGCTTTCGGACGGTCAAGGGTGATGATGCCGGTGCCGTTGGCAACGCGGGTCAGGACGTGATCGGTCATGGTGGGTAGCATGGTTGAAGAGACATGCATTTTACCCGCACGCGCAATTGAAAAGGGCGCCTTGCGGCGCCCTCGTTCAGACGGTGCTCAGTGCTGATCAGAACGCAGCAGCGGCCTCTCCGCCTTCAGGACGGCGCTTGAGCGCCTCGTGACCATGGTCTTTCAGAATCGACTTGTACTTCATCACCTGACGATCCAGCCTGTCCATCAACAGGTCGATGGCGGCATACAGGTCGTGCGCCACACTTTCCACGTGCACCATCTTGCCGGACAGGCGCAAGTTAATCTCGGCTTTTTGCCTTTTGTCTTTTTCGGTGAGATTGTCGATGGCGAGGATCACGTGGGAATCGATCACTTGATCGAAATGGCGGGTGATGCGTTCGAGCTTGTTCTGTACGTATTCACGAATGGCGGGGGTGACGTCGAGGTGGTGGCCACTGATGGTGAGATTCATACACACTCCTTAGATAAATGCGCGGCGCCGCATTCGCGCTTGGGTCGCGCCTGGGGCCGCTGTTACAAGGATTTGCGGAGACTGACGGGAGGAATCTTGAGTGCCTCGCGGTATTTGGCAACCGTGCGGCGCGCAATGACCATGCCTTGTTCCCCGAGCATTTCCGCGATCTTACTGTCGGATAATGGGTTCTTTGGGTCCTCTGCTCCTGTCAGCTGCGCGATAAGCGCCCGTATCGCCGTAGACGATGCTTCGCCCCCCGCTTCGGTGGCGACGTGGCTTCCGAAGAAATACTTCAGCTCAAACATGCCGTGCGGGGTCAGCATGAATTTCTGAGTTGTTACACGAGAAATGGTGCTCTCGTGCAGACCCAGTGTATCAGCAATCTCGCGAAGCACAAGGGGACGCATCGCAACCGCGCCATGGCTGAAAAAGTTGCGCTGACGCTCCACAATTGCCTGCGAAACACGCAGGATCGTGTCGAAGCGCTGGCGCATATTCTTGATCAGCCACTTCGCTTCCTGCAGCTGCGCGCTCATCTGGCCTTCGCCTTTTCCGCCCTTGAGCAGGTTGGCATACACGTTGTTCACGCGCAGGCGCGGCATGACTTCGTTGTTCAGCGTGACGGCCCAGCCGCCCTTCGTCTTGCGGACAATAACGTCCGGAACGACATAGCCCGACACGCTCGATGCAAAGGCCGCGCCGGGATGCGGATTGCACTGGCGGATCACCGCTTGCGCTTCGCGCAGGTCTTCGTCGTCGCAGTCGAGCGCCTTTTTCAGCTTGTTGAATTCGCGCTGCGCGAACCAGGTGAGATAGCCCTCGACGATTTTCAGGGCCATGCGCCGCGTCACCAGCGGCACGCCCGGCATGCTGCGGATCTGCAGCGCCAGGCATTCGGAGGCGCTGCGCGCACCGACGCCGACCGGATCGAGGCTTTGCACCAGCGCCAGCGCGCAGCGCAGCTCATCCATCTCGATCTCGAGTTCCTCGGGCAGGCGCGCGTGGATCTCATCCAACTGCTCTTCCAGGTAGCCGTTGTCGTCGATGGCGTCGATCACCAGCTCGGCCAGCACGCGGTCGCGGTCGGTCACGCCCGTCACCCGCACCTGCTCCATCAGGTGCTCGCGCAGCGTGACGCCGATGCCGCCCAGCTGCGGGCGCCCGTCGTCGTCGTTCTCGCTGCCGGCGCTGCGCGTGCCCTCGCCCCAGTCGGCGTCGGCGTCGGCGCGTTCGACCTCGCCGCCGCCCTCCGCGCCTTCGCCCGCGTCCGGCGCGGGGGGCGCGTCTTCACCGTTGGGCGCGGGCGCTTCGGGCGCCTGCGGCGGCGCGTCGTTGATCGCGCCGTCGGCCAGCAGGCGCACCGAGTGGTCGAGCGGATCGTCGAGGCGCTCGAGCAGCGGATTGTCGGACAGGATTTGCTCGATCTCCTGGTGCAGTTCGAGCGTCGACAGCTGCAGCAGCCGGATCGACTGTTGAAGCTGCGGCGTGAGCGCCAGGTGCTGCGAAGTCCGGAGTTGCAGGGATTGTTTCATGGCCCGTTCGTAGACTACATGCGGAAGTGTTCGCCCAGGTAGACGCGCCGTACCGACTCGTCGGCGATGATGTCGTCGGGACGTCCCGACGCCAGCACCGCGCCCTGGTTGATGATGTAGGCGCGGTCGCAGATGCCCAGCGTCTCGCGCACGTTGTGGTCGGTGATCAGCACGCCAATGCCGCGCTCCTTCAGGAAGCGCACGATGCGCTGGATCTCGATCACGGCAATCGGGTCGACGCCGGCGAACGGTTCGTCGAGCAGCACGAAGCGCGGGTTGGTGGCCAACGCACGCGCGATCTCGACGCGCCGGCGTTCACCGCCCGACAGCGACAGCGCCGGGTTCTCGCGCAGCTTTTCGATCTGCAGTTCGCCCAGCAGCGAATCGAGCCGCTCGTTGATCGCCGCCTTGCTCAAGGCCTTGCCGTTCTCGTCGTGCTGCAGTTCGAGCACGGCGCGGATATTGTCTTCCACCGTCAGCTTGCGAAACACCGAGGCTTCCTGCGGCAGGTAAGACAAACCCATCACCGCGCGCCGGTGGATCGGCAGGCTCGAAATGTCGGCGCCGTTGATCTCGATGGTGCCGGCGTCCGACGGCACGAGGCCGACGATCATGTAGAACGAGGTGGTCTTGCCGGCGCCGTTGGGGCCGAGCAGGCCGACGACTTCGCCGCAGCCCACTTCCAGCGACACGTCGCGCACGACCAGGCGCTTGCCGTAGCTTTTTTGCAGGCCACGCACGACCAGGGTGCTGCGGGTGTCGGCAACGTCTTTCATCATCATTGCTTGCCCGCCGCTGAAGTCGAAGGGGCAGCCGCCCTCGGCGCCGGCGTGGCGGCCGCGGGAGCGGCGGCCGGCGCGGCGGCGGGCGCCGTGCGGCGCGGTGCGATGATCAGGGTGCCGCGTCCGCCGCCAACCTTGCTCTCGCCGCTCGGGTCGTTGCGCACGCTCGCCACTTCGCGCCGGCTGTCGTAGGAGATGTAGGCGCCATCGAGTTCGTTGGTCAGGCGTCCATTTTCGAGCTCTTTCACCACCGCCTTCGAGAACAGCTTGACCACTTCCACGCGCTCGTCGTATTCGATGCGTTCGGCTTGCCCTTCCATCCACAGGTCGGGACCGCCGTCGCGCTTCTGGCGGAAGGTGGCGACGCGGCCCGGGCCCGCGGTGAGCGTGACGCTCATATAGCCTTCCGGCGTTTCTTTCACCAGCGCGCGGTCCGACTTCATGGTCAGCGTGCCGCGCGTGAGGATGACGTTGCCCGTCAGGATGCGCGTCTGCGTGACTTCGTCGACGTCGAGCGAATCGAAGGAGATGACGGCTTGCTTGAGCGAGTCGGCACGCTCGGCGGACGCCGACAGCGACAGCAGCGAGAAGAAAGCGGCGGCGACGATATTGTGAAAGCTGTTTTTCATTGAGCTCGTTCCTGTTATTTGGGTGGCGCCTGCGCTGGACGCGGCGGATAGACGATCTGGCCGCGCCCGCCGAGGTGCAGCTTCTGGGTCGGGTTCTCGGCAACCATGCCGATTCCGTTGGCCGTGGCCGCGCCCAGGGTCATCTGGACCGGACGGTCGGTTTTCACGATCTCTTCGTCGGCCAGCAGGGTCAGCGCCTCGGTGCGCGCGTGCAGGGCCTCGCTTTTCGGCGTGGCCGGACGCTTGATGTCGACATTGCCCATCAACTCGACGCGGTTCTCGCCATGGTAGACCTGGCCCCGGTCCGAATGGATGGTCATGCGCGGACGGCTGGGGTCCATGCTTTCGACGATCGGCTTCGAGACATCCGAAACATCGTTTTCGGGATGGTGGGCCAGGCGCGCGCCCGACATCACATAGCGCGGCACGCCCTTGTCCGTCATGCGCACGAAACTGAAATTCTCGACGATGTAATCCGGCTCGTTCAGGCTGCTCCCAATGCCCGGCGTGTCGTCGGAATCGAAGGCCTGCAGCAGCCAGAAGCTGCCGAAAGCGAAGAACACGGCCGTGAGCATCAGCGCCAGCGTACGCCAGCGGTGCGCGGTGCGTTTGTTCACGTAGGTCGCCATGCGGTCATCACGCGAAGTAAGGCGCAAGCGCCTGTTCGTACGTGCCCTGAGCGCGCATCACCATGTCGCACACTTCGCGCACGGCGCCGCGTCCGCCGCCGGCCTTGGTGACGTAATGCGCGCGGTGCTGCACTTCCGGGTGCCCGGTCGGCACCGTCACGGCAAAGCCGACCTTGGAGAGCAGCGGCATGTCGATCACGTCGTCGCCGATGTAGCCGCACTGCTCGGCGGTCAGGCTCAGCTGCGCCAGCAGTTCGGCGAAGGCGATGCGCTTGTCGTGGAACCCCTGCCAGACGTGGGTGATGCCGAGGTCTTTCGCGCGCGCGACCACGATCGGCGATTTACGGGCGCTGATGATGGCGGTGGCCACGCCCGTCTTTTGCAGCAGCTGGATGCCCAGGCCGTCGAGCACGTTGAAGGTCTTGGTAATTTCACCGTCCGGGCCATACGTCAGGCTGCCGTCGGTCAGGATGCCGTCGACGTCGAAGATCATGACCTTGACGCGCGCGGCGCGTTCGATGTGGGCCAGGGGCGTGACGAGGGTGGTTGCTGAGCTGCTCATCAGATCACCTTGGCACGGGTCAGGTCGTGGATGTGCAGCGCGCCGACCAGCAGGCCCGCTTCGTCGACCACCAGCATCTGGTTGATGCGGAATTCTTCCATGATCGCTACCGCATCGACCGCCAGCTGATCGGGATGCACGGTGCGCGCGCCGAGGTGCATGACGTCGCGGATGGTAAGGTTCGAAAAATCCTGCACGCGCTCGATCAGGCGGCGCAGGTCGCCGTCGGTGAACACGCCGAGCGGCTTGAAGCCAGGGTCGACCACGGCCGTCATGCCCATGCCCTTCTGGCTGATTTCGAGCAGCGCGCGCGTGAGCGGCGTGTCCGGCGTGACGGCGGGAATGGCGTCGCCGCTGCGCATCACGTCGCGCACGTGGGTCAGCAGGCGCCGTCCCAGCGCGCCTCCCGGATGCGAGCGCGCGAAGTCTTCTTCACGGAAGCCCCGTGCGTCGAGCAGGGCCACGGCCAGCGCATCGCCCAGGGCCAGCGTGACGGTGGTGCTGGCGGTCGGCGCCAGGTTCATCGGGCAGGCTTCCTTGGCCACCGAGATGTCGAGGTGGACGTCGGCCAGCTGCGCCAGGCGCGATTGCGGCTTGCCGGTCATGGCGATCAGGGGCGCGCCCATGCGCTTGACGACCGGCAGGATGTCCATCAGCTCCGACGATTCGCCGGAATTCGAGATGGCGATGAAGACGTCTTGCGAGGTCACCATGCCGAGGTCACCGTGGGCGGCTTCGCCGGGGTGCACGAACATGGCCGGGGTGCCGGTCGAGGCCAGGGTCGCGGCGATCTTGCGCGCGATGTGGCCGGACTTGCCCATGCCCGAGACGACCACGCGGCCGGTGCAGGCGTACAGCACGGCGACGGCCCGTACCAGGCTGTCGTCATTGCCGAGGCGTGCATGCAGGGCCGAAATCGCATCGGCTTCGATCGCGAGGGTCTCGCGCGCCAGTTCCAGCACGCGCCCCGCCTGGTTCTCGTCAAAACTGTTCAGCATTGTTTTTTCATCGGTTACACTCATCCCGGAAGTATAAACGAATTGAGAAAGCAAAAAACTTGCCAGACGCATCAAACAACGCTCGGTTCGCAGAATTTACCTTTGGTTACTCCTACGCATGGCATCTGGCCTTGAACTGACCCTTCTGCTGCTCGGCAGCGCCGTCCTCGGCGTGGTCGTTTTCCGCAGCCTGCACCTGCCGCCGATGCTGGGCTACCTGGCCGTGGGCGTCCTGATCGGCCCGCACGCGCTGGGCCTGGCGGCCGAAACCGGCTCGACCCACGCGCTGGCCGAATTCGGCGTCGTCTTCCTGATGTTCTCGATCGGCCTCGAATTCTCGCTGGCCCAGCTGCGTTCGATGCGGCGCATCGTGTTCGGCCTCGGGCTGGCGCAAGTGGTGCTGACCATCGTCGCCACCATGCTGGGGGGCCTGGCGATCGCGATGTGGGCGCCGCAGCTGCGCATCAGCTGGCAGGCCGCCTTTGCGCTGGGCGGCGCGCTGGCCATGTCGTCGACCGCCATCGTCGTGAAACTGCTGACCGAGCGGCTGGAAATGGAAAGCGAACATGGACGGCGCATCATCGGCATCCTGCTGTTCCAGGACCTGGCCGTGGTGCCGCTCCTGATCCTGATTCCCGCCCTGGCGAAAGACCCCGAGAACCTCGTCAAAACCCTGGCCTGGGCCGGCGTAAAAGCCGCGGCGGTGCTGGCCCTGCTGCTGTTCTTCGGCCAAAAGCTCATGCGCAGCTGGTTCACCCTGGTCGCCAAGCGCCGCTCGCAAGAGCTGTTCATGCTGAACCTGCTGCTCGTCACCTTGGGCGCGGCCTGGATCACCGAGCGCGCCGGGCTGTCGCTGGCGCTCGGCGCCTTCGTCGCCGGCATGCTGATCTCCGAAACCCAGTTCAAGCACCAGGTCGAAGAAGACATCAAGCCCTTCCGCGACGTGCTGCTTGGCCTGTTTTTCATCACGATCGGCATGCTGCTGAACGTGCAGCTGGTGCTGCAGCACTGGTGGCTGGTGCTGCTCCTGCTGGCGGTGCCGGTGCTGCTGAAATTCGCGCTGATCGCGCTGCTGGCCAAGATATTCGGCTCCTCCGACGGCGTGGCGATGCGCACGGGTCTCGCGCTGGCGCAGGCCGGCGAATTCGGCTTCGTGCTGCTGAACATGGCCTCGGGCTCGAAACTGATCGACCCCTTCCTGATGCAGCTGGTCCTGGCCTCGATGGTGCTGTCGATGCTGGTTGCGCCCTTCGTGATTGCGAAATCGGACCAGATCGTGATGAAGATCGCCGCCAACGAATGGATGATGCAGTCGCTCCAGCTGACGCAGCTGGCGAGCCGCACGATGGCCGCGCAAAAGCACGTGATCATTGCGGGCTTCGGGCGCAGCGGCCAGAGCGTGGCGACTTTGCTGAGTGACGAAAAGCTGCCCTGGTATGCGCTCGACTTGGATCCGGAGCGGGTCCAGGAAGCGCAGGCGGCCGGCTCGAGCGTCTCGTATGGCGACGCCGGGCGGCGCGAATCGTTGATCGCGGCCGGCATCAACCGGGCAAGTGCCCTGGTCATTACCTTTGCCGACACGCGCGCGGCCTTGAAAGTGCTGCACCTGGTGCACGAGCTGGCGCCTTCGCTGCCGGTGATCGTGCGCAGCCACGACGACAGCGACCTGGAACTGCTGCGCCAGGCCGGCGCCACCGAAGTGGTGCCGGAAGCGCTCGAGAGCAGCCTGATGCTCGCCTCGCACGCGCTGGTCGTGGTCGGCGTGCCGCTGCGCCGCGTCGTGCACCGCGTGCAAAGCGCGCGCGACGAACGCTACGCTTCGCTGCGCGGCTATTTTCATGGGGCCAGCGATTTGATCGACGATCCCGAGCACATGTATGTGCGGCTGCACTCGGTGGTGCTGGGCGAGGAAGCGCAGGCGGTCGGACGGCGCATCGACGAACTCGGGCTGGAGGAATTGCAGGCCGAGGTCAGCGGCATCCGGCGCGCGCGGGTGCGGATCGAGCCGGTGCCGGAGACGGTGCTGCTGGCGGGGGATGTGGTGGTTCTGCGCGGGTCGGGGGACGCGGTGACGCGGGCCGAGGGGCGGTTGTTGTGATGGGCGTTACTTAACGCTAATCGGAGGGACGTAGATCCTATGATGAAAAAAAAGTGAGCCGATTTGCAGATCGAGTCCTAACCTGAGAGTTCGAAACGCAGATTTAGGAGAACGACATGCAACCGGCTCACACTCAGGATATTACGCTCACCCACCAGACGCTGACAGCCTCGCTCGAACTTGCGTGCAAGAACTGGAAAGTGGCGTTGCAGGACGATGCGCACGAGCGGCCCTCAGTGCACAACACGAAGCAGGCAAGCGCCTCTAACCGGTTAGCCGAATTGATTGGGCTAATCGAAGCAGAACGAGGGAAATGGGGCTTGCCCCCAGACTGTCGCGTCGTGGTGTTGTATGAGGCAGGCCAGGACGGGTTCTGGATTTGCCGGGCCTTGCAGAAACATGGATACGAAGTCGTGGTCGCCGATCCAGCGAGCATTCCCGTGGAACGCCACGCCCGGCGCGCCAAGACCGACCGACTCGACGCGTTGCGCCTGCTGTCGTGCCTGCGCGGCTGGCTGCGCGGCGAGCGTGACCGGCTGCGGGCAGTATCGGTGCCGGCGGCTGAGGACGAAGCGACGCGTCACCTCGTACGCGACCGCGGCCAGTTGCAAAAGGAAATCACGCAGCACCGGGACCGCATCACGAAGTTGCTGCGTACCGTCGGCTGCTGGATGGAAGTCGGACCGAAGTTTGCCGAACAGCTCGGACGCAACGAAATCATCTGCCATGACGGCGTTGCGCTGCCGCAGTGCCTGCGACAGCGCCTGATGAGGGAATGCGATCGGCTGGCGCTGGTGACCCAGCAATTTCACGAACTGGAAGCCCAGTTGCCCCGGCTGTTACCCCCCGCTGCGGCGTCCTCGGCCGCCACGCTGCAGAAGCTGCGCGGTGTCGGCCCGGTCGGCGCGCAGCGCCTGGTCCTCGAACTGTTCTGGCGCCAGTTCGACAATGCCCGCCAGGTCGGCAGTTGCGTGGGACTGGTACCTCAACCGTACGACAGCGGGCAACGCCGGGTCGACCAGGGCATCAGCAAGCAGGGCAATCGCCGGGTGCGCGCCTTGCTCGTCGAGATGGCCTGGATGTGGCTGCGCCACCAGCCCGACAGTGCGCTGGCCCAGTGGTTCAAGCGACGAACCAACAGCGGCACCGACGCCCCTTCGGCGGGCAAGCGTGGCCGGCGGGTCTGCATCGTGGCTGTGGCCCGACGATTGGCCATTGCCCTCTGGCGTTACCTGAAGGACGGCGTGATGCCCGACGGCGCTGAGCTCAAACCAAGGACTGGCAAGATAATCGAAGCGGCAGTATGACGAGCAGGAAGTTTTGCAGTGTGAAGCTTGCAAGCCCGTGGCCCACCCTGGCTGTCAACCAACAGCCGACGCTAGTAGATGGGGCTTGCCTTAACGAGGTCACCTGAGCGCAACGCGCATGCAGGATTCAGTTGGACAAACAGCCCAACGGATAGAAGGTGGTGAGACGCCAATGTCTCACGGACAGATGACCAAGAGCTTTACGACAGCAGCATCAACCAGATAGCTACCAGGAGAGGCAAGATCGCACACGCTCCTTGACAGTCTTCATAGAAGGGTGGGCGGGTCTCCCGCCCACGCGTTCAACCATCGCAAGAATAGCCGTGCGGCCTGCATCTGCCGCTTGAACGCGTGGGCGGCAGAGCCGCCCACCCTACGTGTCTACTCGCCACTCTCAGTGAAATTAAATTTCATCGAACCGCCTACAGTGAAATTTTATTTCACGCCGCCGTGACGACGCGATTACGCCCCGCTTCCTTCGCCTGATACAGCGCCCCATCTGCCGACGCCACCAGCTGCTGCGCCACGCCCTCGATCGCATGGTCGCGCGCGTAATCGTCGAGCGCGGCGACGCCGATCGAGACCGAGACGTTCAGGTACTGCCCGCCCGCGAGGTCGAACGGCTTGTCGGCCACGCCGGCGCGGATGCGGTCGGCGACTATGGCGGCCGAGGCCAGGTCGGCATCAATCAAGAGCACCACGAACTCTTCGCCGCCGAAACGCGCCAGTGCATCGGACACGCGCAATTCCATCTTGATGCGCGCCGCGATTTCGCGCAGCACGTCGTCGCCGGCCTGGTGTCCCACCTTGTCGTTGACCTGCTTGAAGTGGTCGACGTCGATGAACATGAAGGAAATCTGGTAGCCCTGGCGCCGCGCGCGGGCGATCTCTTCGACCAGGCGGCGGTCGATGTAGCGGCGGTTGTAGATGCCCGTCAGCGGATCGGTCAGGCCGATGTACTTCAGCATCTCGTTGCTGATCACGTTTTCCAGGCAGATCGCGATGATCGAGGCCATGTGCTCGATGAAATCGGTGCCATGCGCCGGC
Organism: Massilia sp. FBCC-B171; assembly: GCF_059134155.1. Taxonomy (NCBI): domain Bacteria; kingdom Pseudomonadati; phylum Pseudomonadota; class Betaproteobacteria; order Burkholderiales; family Oxalobacteraceae; genus Massilia; species Massilia sp. FBCC-B171. The sequence goes on from NZ_CP101443.1 coordinate 4,917,925, forward strand.
GTAAAGCGCTGCGGGTCGTGGCTGCCCAGGTTCAGGCTGCCGATCAGGCGTTTATTGCGCAGCAGCGGCACTTGCGCCACGCTGCCCAGGCCCTCGGGCGGATGCGGGAACACGGCGCCGTGTTCGGCGCGCGAATACGGTCCCAGGCGCGGGCGCGGGCACTCGCCGGCATCGAAACCGAGTTCCACCGCGTGCTCGCAGAACAGCAGGTCGGGCAGCGTTTCGAAGTCCACGCCCAGCTTGTGCATGACGGTGTAGATGTCGGCGTCGGTGTCGACCAGCGACAGGGTCACGCTGTCGAGATCGGAAATGACGGGCAGCAGGCGGAAGATCGTGCCGACCAGTTCCGGAAAATTCGAGGCGCCGACGATCTCGAGGTCGAAGGCCTGGTGGCGGCACATGATCTCGTGGTTGCGCTGCGCCTGTTCCATCACATAGCCGATCCGCGCGCGCAGGGCTTCGTTCTCGGCAGTGAGGCCGCGCAGGTCAGGCGATAGCGCATCCGGCTGGTGCATGGGAATTCCTTTTAGCAATACCCGTTACATTACGTGATCTTTACACGCTTGAAAACGGGATTGCCGATTTTTTCATTCCCGGCCCCTGCAGCGCGGCCTTAAAACGACAGGCTGAGCGCCAGCGGCTGCCCCACGCGCAGGATGCCCCCTGCCCCGCCCGCCACGATGCAATTCATGCCGACGCACACCGCGCCGTCCAGGATCGCCCTGGCGCGCCAGGATTGCAGGATGTCGAGCGGATCCGGCCCCGGAATCCCGGTGGCCTGGTCGATGGCCGGAATCGGGCAGCGCGCGCAGGGTTTCACGGGTTGGATGACGATGTCGCCGGCCGTGAAGGACGCGGTGTAATCCTCGTCGAAGGCTTCCAGGCCATCGACCACCAGGTTCGGGCGAAAGCGGTCCATCGGCAGCGCGTCGCGCCCGGCGGCAAGCATGCGTTCGTTGATCTCGTCGAGCGAGGCTTGCCCGATCAAGAGCAGCGGATAGGCGTCGGCAAAGCGGGCGCTTGACGCCGCGCCGCCGGTCCACTTTTCGCTGGTCGGGCGCGCCGCATCGGGCGGGCAACGCACCAGGCGGCAAGCCGTGCCGAGCGCCTGCCCGAACCAGGCTGCGGCCGCGTCGCCGCAGTCGATGGCCTCGACCAGGTCGTCCCAGATCTGCACGCGCATCGTGTGCGTGTCCGCCTGTGCCGCCAGCGGCAGGCGCAGCGGCGGCATCGCGGGCGCAGTGACGAGCAGCGTATCGCCGGCGACGCGCGGCACGATGGTCGCCATGTGCGGAAATTCGCGCTGGGTCAGGAACTGGCCCTCGTTCGTGACCAGCATCCATTCGCGGTCGTGCACGCCGTGGGCGGACAGGCCGGAGACAGTGGCCATCGCCTCCTCGACCGGCATCGCGGCGCAGGATTTGATGGGATAGAGGATGAGGTGGGAGAGCGTGGGCATAGGGGCGACAGTATCGCACCAATCGGCCCGCGTGAGCTCGTAGGGTGGGCTCTCGAGCCAGTGTTTTAAAGGTCAGTTTCTGTAGCGCAGCTGCAATAGCGTGGCACTATTATCGGTCGATGGCATCCAAGGGGTACGGGAGGAATGTGCCATGTTGATGAACGAGTTAATAGAGCATTGCGCCAAGGGCAGCCCAGTGACCGTGATGGCACGACTGGCGCTGCAACATGCGTTGGAGCCGGCCTGGCTCAATGACTTATTCAAGCGCAAGCGTGGGACACAGCATGAAAGAGAGCTGTTGTTCTCCACAACAGTAGAACTGATGTCGTTGGTGGCGCTTGGAGTGCGGGCCTCGTTGCATGCTGCGGCCAAGGAATGCCCAGGGTTGCCGGTGTCGATACAAGCACTCTACGACAAGGTCAACCATACCGACCCGCACCTGGTCCGCGCATTGGTCACTGAAAGCGCGGCCCGTCTTGGCAACGTGCTGGCGCCGATAATCAAGGACAAGCCGCCCATGGTGCCGGGCTACCGCCTGCGGATCGTCGATGGCAGTCATTTGCCAGCGACCGATAAGCGGCTCAAGCCATTGCGTGGCTTTGGTGGTGCATCTCTGCCGGGCCACTCCTTGGTGGTCTACGATCCCGACCTGGAAATGGTGATCGATATTGAGCCGTGCGAAGACGCTTATACGCAGGAGCGGGCCGTGATGTCGTCATTGCTGGAGCGAGCAGAGCCTGGCGAGTTATGGATCGCGGACCGCGCTTTCAGCACCCGACCTATCCTGGGTGAATGGGATCGCCGCGGTTGCAATTTCATCGTGCGTGAGCACGGCAGCACGCCCAATCCGACTGCGCTCGGAGAGACGTCTTATCAAGAGCAGATTGAAACAGGAGCCGTGTACGAGCAAGCGGTCGAGTTCGTAGACGAAGCAGGACGTACGCTAACGCTACGGCGCATTGAACTGCACTTGGATGGGGCGACCGGCAGTGGCGAGAAGATCATCCGGATCCTGACGAATTTACCCAAGGAAGAACAGACGGCAGGTGCAATAGCGCGTCTCTATCGGCAGCGCTGGAAAATCGAGTCGATGTTCCAGCGTCTTGAATCCATTTTGCACAGTGAAGTCAAAACGCTTGGCCATCCCCGCGCAGCCTTACTGGCTTTCGGCGTGGCGATCATGGCCTATAACGTTCTCTCCATGCTGCACGCCGCGGTCTCGGCAGCGCATGATTTATATAAGAGTGGCATTGCGCTGTCAGCGTTTTATGTCTCCTTTGAAGTGAAGAGCACTTACCCCGGCATGATGATGGTGACCACCGCCGCCGCATGGACGCCCTATGACGCCATCGACGCCCCGCAGCTAAGCCGCCTCCTACTGGAAATCGCAGCGAACGCCAGAATCAAGTCGCTGCGCAAGAACCCATGGAGCCCCAAAAAACCGAAGGGCAAATCCACCGTGACGGCCGCTGAAAAGCGCCGCCATGTATCGACAGCGCGTGTCCTCAAGGCTGGGTTCGTTAGCTGACCTTTAAAACACTGGCTCTCGAGCCCACGCGGCACACCCTCAATGACGACGCACCATTACGCCTTGGCCAACTTCGTCTGGCTCAACTCCCCCGTCAAATACCCCACCGCCGCCCCGAACTTGTCCTTGTAATTCGCCCGCACCAGCGGATCGAGCGTCGGCTTGACCACGTTGTGGATCGAACCCCAGTCCCCCGCGTGCTGGAAATTGCTCATGATGTAGGTCCAGCCATTGAGCTCGTCGACCGCATGCAGCCCGGTCGACTCGCCGCCCGCCGGAATCGACATCAGCCGCGACAGCACTTTCGTGTCGACGTTGTACGCCCACAGGAAGTTGTTCACGTGCTGGCCGCTGTCTTCGCCGATGAAGAGGGTGCGCATCTTCTCCGAGAATTTCAGGTTGTCGGGATTACCGATGCGCTCCGGATTGGCCGTGTTGCCGAGGGCGTCGGCGGCGATGTCTTCGCCGGTAATGAGCGCCTTCAGGTCGACCGGCATCCATTCGCTGTTGATCGCCACGCCGCCCAGGTCCTTCTGGCCGCCCGCCAGTTTCAGGGCCATCACGGCGCCGGCATTCAGGGCCTTCGGGATCGAGACGCCATTGCCCGCCACATTCAGCGCATTCCCCGCCACCATCGAGCTCTGGCAGTTCTGCAGCGCCGAGTAGGCGATCTTGTCCTTCGCGTTGACGGTCGTGCCTTCCATCTTGGTAAAGCCCATCGAGGCGCCGACCAGCGACGCGTAGCGGTGCGTTTCGAGGAAGGCGGCGGCCTTTTCCATGCCGGGTTTGAGCTTGATCCACTCGATGGCGCCGTTCGCCGCGACCTTCGTGAAGCTAGGGTCGAGCGGGTCGCTTGTCCTCACGTCCATGATGTCGAGGGGCTTTACCGAAGCGGCCAGTGCGCGGATCTCGGCGCTGGTGGCCGAACCGAGCTTGATCCAGCTGAGCGGCGCGGCGGCCGCAGCCGGGTCGAGCGAGAAGCCGGCGCCCACCTTGGCCACGTACAGGGTGCCGCTCGACAGATCCTTCGCCTTGTCGGCGACGAACACAAAGTAGCCGCTGTTGGTGGCGTCGTCGCCCATCAGCACCGTGCGCTCGTCCGGCATCACCTGCACCAGTTCGTGCGAGATGCGGCCCATGCAGTAGTGCTTTTTAATCGAGGCGGTGCCGTCCGGGTTGACCATCACTTCCGGCATGTGACCGTAGTTATAAGGATTGGCCGCAGTCTCGCTGCCATACAAATTCTTGCTGAAGGCTTTGAACTGGGCGTCGCTGGCGGCCGTGAAGGCGTTCGGCTCGTATTCCTCGCTCGACAAATGGGTGCCCCAGGGCGACAGGCTGGCGCCGCAGGTAATCCACAGGCCTTCCACGCCCGAGGTATCGACGTTGTGGTATTTCACGAGGGTGAGTTTGCCGGTCGCCTGGTCCTGGTCCAGGGTCAGCACGCCGATCGGCGACGGCAGGCGGCCGTACATCCCGGTCTTGCCGTCCTGGGCAAAGGTCGTGTACTCGAACTGCACCACAGCGAACACCGGTTTGCCCTTCACGCCCGGCACGCTCGCAATCGGGACCGTCAACAGCGAGGTGCCGTCCGGCGCATCCGAAAAGAACTGGCGCTCCTTGCCCGGCACGGTGGCGTCGACAATCGGCTGGTTGCGGATATCGAAATAGCCGCCGGCCAGGACCGTGCCGCCGCTGCCGTTCGGGACCATGTCGCCAGTGATGAAGAAAGCTTGATAGGCCAGCTTGAAATCGAGTTTGCTGCTGTCGCTGAAGTTCACCGTCATGGTCGAGCCGACCGTGTTGGTCGCCATCGCCGCGGCATTGGCCAGGTTGGGCGCGGCCATCGAGCTGAAACTGACGGAACTCAGGGTGGCGACCGGTGCGACCGGGGCCACCGCGCTTGATGAGTCCTTGTCGCTGCCGCCACCGCAGGCGCTCAGCAGCGACGCGGCGGCGACGCTACCCAGGGGCAGCATCGGGGCGGCGCCCAGCATGCGTAACAGGCGGCGGCGGGACAGTTCAGGGGGCATCGGGTTCATGCGTCGTCTCTCCAGTGAAGATCAGCCACGGCGGTTGCCGCGTTCATGGAGGCGCAGAATAGCTGGGCCATATGTCGTCTTGATGACAGCCTGGTACGATACAAATTGCGCATCGTCGATTTTTTCTGTGTGGCAATATCACAGAGGTATTGGTGAATCGCCTCCCCATCGATTCCACCCATCCTTACCATGGCCAGTGCCCCTGACACCTCCTCCGCTGCCCCCTTGTCCAAAGTATTGGACCTGCTCACTAAGACCACCGTCATCGTTGCCTGCATTACCGGGGTGTGTGCGTACTTCGCCACCGAACAGCGCGATGCGGACCAGTCGACGGACAAGAAACGGGAGTTGCATCAGAAGGACACCGACCTGTTCTACAAGCAGAGCGACATGCAGCGCGCCAGGGAAGCAGCGAAAGCGGATTTCCTGCAGAAGAACATAGCTCTGCTGACCTCGTCCGAACCCGGTGCGATGCGCGAGGCGGAAGCCTTGATCGATGCCAGCTTCACAACAGGAGACGACGCGCTCGACGTCAAGAACAACGCCCGCCACATCCACGACAGCGCAGCTGAACCGCCGGAGACCAGCGCAGGTGGCGCCCAATTCGACTACAAGGCACAAGGCTTCCAATATGCGGAGGCCCGCTACTACGCCGAGGGGGCACCGAGCTTCGGCGATGCCAACGCGCTAACACCCAACGATGCCCAAGCCTGGAATGCACTGGCCTAGGCACGATTGCAGCAAGGGAATACAGACGATGCGTACGCCAGCATCAGCCGGGCCATTGAACTCAGGCCAGCGGATGCAAGATTCGCCAGCCTCGTCATGCTGAACGCAATCAATATCCTGTGCACACAGGGTGAATGGGAGAAGGCGCGCACTTATTTGAATGTCGCCGTGCGCTTGAACGCGGAGCTCCTGCCTACTGTCAAAGATGATGGCGAATTAATACGCCGATGCGAGTTTACGTTTAGATAACTGCTGAGGTGCTGGTGTGGCGCGTCAGCAGGCAGCCTGCAAAAAAAATGCCTTGCACCATAAGATGCAAGGCATTCTTCGGTTGCCGGAATCTGCTGGAATTCGGGTGCCGAATCAGACCTTGAACAGGAAGTTCGGTCTGAAATCCGCCTCGCTTCCAGGCCATATCGTAAGATCGTACCCGGTTCTGTATCGGTTTTCTGATCAAAAGCGCAGACCTGTACTTGTCGCGCGCGCAGTGTGCGCGCCACATGCCCGGTACGTTTCTATTACATTGGAAGGACAAGAAAGAGAGCACGCACAGCTTGCTGAATTGAATGGCCACCTCAAGACGCATACCACGAAACATTCGCGGCAGCGATGGCCCACATGCTCACTTACTCCAATCCAACCGTTCAACGCTTTTATCTAAACCAGCAGCGCGCCATGTTGGTGGCCTACTTACCCCCTCCTGAGTAATTTACGCAGCGTGACCGTGCTCGGAAGGTATGGCGACAGGTCGACTGGCCTTGATGTGATGTCGGAATAGACGCCGGTAAGCATCGGTGCGAATGCTCCAGTCCCAACGTTTAATCCATTGCTGGTTCTCTTGTGAAAGCACATGTAACAAGTGCCGCTTTTTCACCAGTTCCTCAATGGCGTCAGCCAGAAGGACGGGATTGCGCTCCTTGAGAATGAAGTGCTTTTGTTGCGGACCGAATGCCTCGGACACAATGCCGACGTTGGTACTAATGACTGGCACACCGCAGGCCATCGCCTCGAGCACTGGATTGGGCGTTCCCTCGCCTTCGGAACAGCAGATTAGAATATCTAGTGAGTTGTAGTACTCCGGCATCCTAGCGTGCGATATCTGACGGATTTCGCGATCTGCAAAGTATTCTTCGACGACGACGCCCCGCGCTTTCAGCAGATCCAGTGCTGGCCGCAGGATAGTGTGGAAACCCTTTGGATCTCGAAGACGGCCTTCTTCAGTATGCGCATTCCACGCACTGTTACCAGCCCAGCCAACGCGCAGGGGCCGATGCTCGTTCCCAATGAAACGCGCCGTAGAAGCCGGCTTGAATTTCGTCAGATCGACTCCATCGGGTGTTTCCATATCCGGATCAGGATAGCCCTGGATGTCTTGATAGATGCGCTGCAATATGCGCGAACTGACGGTGTACCCCTTCGAAAGTTGCGTAAAGAGCGGGAGACGATGGGCAATCTCGGATTCGGTCAAGAACAAATGGTCGAAAACACTGAATGTGATCGGACGTGGCGAAATGACCTGAGACACAAAATCGTTCCAGCTGCCATAGAGCTGATCTATTCTATTGCGCTGCCACGGTTCAGAAATGCACGACAGAGGCTCGCGCCAAAGATAGTGGACCAAGTCGTAGTCCTTGGTCATTTCAAGCAGCAACATCGGCTGCTCCACATCACGAGATGTCAAGAGGTCGAACTCGAATTCATCCGAAACGTGCTTGATGATCTCACGGGCGATGTTCGCCAGAGCCCAACTATCGGAATCCACGATCAAGGCGACACGCGGTCGACGCGGACCTGACTCAGTGGAAACGGTGTTATTCTGGCGACCTTTGTGAACGTCCAATCCAAGCTCTCGCTCTCGTTGGCCCACCCAGGTGTCTACACCTTCCGTCCACACCCTGTACCCGTGTTTCTTCTCAAAGTGGGTAGCGGCAGCTTCGAGCCGAGCACGAGCAAATCGAGCTCGCTCGTAATCGATGTCGTCGGTGCTGTCCGGTTTCGGGTGATCGTGCACTAAAGCTCTGACATCGCTGGCTCCGACCTTTAACCCAGCGCGGAATAAGCGTACTGAAAATTCAAAGTCTTCGAATCCAACAAACATCCCCTCATCGAAACCTCCTTGCGCCAAAAACGTGTCCTTTCGGAACACTGATGCGCATCCCGACATGAAAGTGCCTAGATAACCTGGACCGTCCTGGCCAGTGTAGTTCTGACGATGGGCTGTACCGCCACCGATGATGAACTCATTCATGTCAAACGAAAGATAAAGATGCCCGCCTCGAATGAAATTGGTGGTGGCATCTTCGTTGAGCACGGCCATTGTCATAAAATGACAGCCGAGTATGGCCAGGTCGTTCTGGACGTCCGGAAGCGGATTCTTGATGAGATAGACGTCGTTATCCAAGCTCATCACCCAATCGGTGCGAACGTGGGGCATCGTCCTGTTCCGTCCGCCGGATACGCCGTAGTTCTGCCCAAGCATCTCGATACGCCAGCGGAATGGCATTCCCTCCAAGTAGCGACGAAGCGCGTCGAGTTCCTCTTCGCTCGATCCGTTATCGATGACGAGGACTTCGCCCTTGAAGTTTGGAATCTGATCAGCGATGGAACGACAGAGCTTGATGGACAGCTTGCTGCGATTCAGCGACAAGAACGTAATGGTGAGATGCTCACCATTTAGTCCGATGTTTGCCCCCTCTCTCCGTCCGGAGTCTGCATTCAAGAACTCGTGATACCGATGGGTGATGTAGGGCCTCGTTTCGAGACCGCTTTCCAGGTTGTGGATGTTATCTTGCATGGCGTCGACGGATAGAACTGAGTGCAGTACCGACAAAGTGAAGGATCGGGGTGGGAATGGCCTTGCGAATTAACCACCAGATTTTAATGACTTTCCAGGGCATTTGGCTGAGTTGCTTCCGTGCCAACTCAAGTTCGCCGCGTACAGCATCGAGCCTCGCTTGCATTTCCGAAGCTGCGTGCTCGTGTTCGCCGCATACAGCATCGAGCCTCGCTTGCATTTCCGAAGCTGCGTGCTCGTGTTCGCCGCATACAGCATCGAGCCTCGCGTGCATTTCCGAAGCCGCGTGCTCGTGTCGATAGATCGCCCTCCAAGCCAGCGCCACTTCAGCTTGCGCGGCACGGCGGGACATTCCCAAGCGCTCGACTTCCCTTTCTGTGAAATGCAGTTTCTCGCTGTAATTGGCGACGGAATCCGTCAGAACAGTCAACTTATTGTTTGTCACCACTTCTTGTGATTTCGCTTGCTCGAGTTGTTCCTTACTCGCAAGCAGAGCTGCATTCAGCGATTCGATTTCATCGATCAACGCCAGTTCCCGGCTGTGCGCATCCTGGAGCTTCTGAGCCTCCTCTTCCTTGGCAACAGATCGCTGGGGCGAAACATCACTCGCGTGGCTCGTTGGATCAGGTTTGATGGCCCAAACCCCATCCCGCGGGAAGAGTATTTGGCGCCCCAGATTCATTGATACCGGATATCCCGCGAAGATTGTCTTATTTTTCGCTTCTGCACCCCAGACGCCGACATAAAATGCCGCCTCTGCAGGAGTGACATCACTCTCGACCTGTGATGGAACATAAACGGCTGAATCGATAGGCTGGAATTCAAGCATTGCATCGAGTGGCGTCGTAGCGTCGCCGCTCAGCAATTTACCCCCATGCCCCGCGACAGAAAAGCCAATGCCTAACGTACCCAAATTCCAGGAATCAGCCTTACCAAGCACACTCTCGGCGAGAACTTGGAACTCTTCAAATGTGAATCGGCGTTTATGGAATTCATTCTGGCCACCGAGATCGTAGTACCAGTAGTCGTTCGGGGCAGAAATGATAATCGTTGCATTCGGAGCTGCAGCATCACGAATGTTTTTCAGGAACAGTTGCGGGTCGTCAACATGTTCAATCGTCTCCAATGAAATAATCAGATCAAATTTCTGCTCGGAAATTAATTGCGTCAATTGCTCCCCCGGACTCACAGCAAAACGTACGCGTTCGTTCGAAAAGCGCTCGTTTGCCGAGGCTACAGCGTTCGAAGATACATCGACGCCTAGGACAGACTGCGCCCCCCATTCAGCCATGAGCCAGGATCCATATCCTTCGCCACAAGCAATATCCAAAACCTTGCGGTCTGCGCAATGTTCTTTCGCAGTAAGATAGCGAGCGATGTGAATCGCTGCCTCGATCGCGACATAGCGGGACGAGCCGCCGAACTCTAAACGCTCCATGATTCTCTTTTGTATTAGTTAAACAAATGCGCTGAACGGCCTTATCGGGCAGTCTGCACAGCGGCTTCTTGACCAGCCAGTTTTCTCATTTCTTCGGACTCTGATTGCTTTGGCGAATCACGATCCGTTTCAGACACATAGCGGACTTTGAACGCGAAGAACGGTTTTTCAATTAAAACGTACGTCAGCCCGGAAAAGAGCAAGACAGCTGGCAACCCCATAAAGGTTGCCGTCATCAGCACGTTCAATGTCCAGTTGTCGGTAAAAGGAACAACGCCGATGTAGCGCTGGAGTTGTGGGAGCGCTACATACTGCATTACGTAGACCGAAAAGCTGGCTGCACCAAACTTGGCTAGTGTGTCTTCTAAGGATGCCGGAATACGCACGTTCCACGATAGATAAGTTACAGCAAACAACATCCACGCCAGCGCTTCGAGTGCCGGCCAGATAATCCATATCGGCGATCCGGCCGTGCCGCTGTACCCCCCCAATTTCAGATTGAATGCCGTCATCAGCCCCAACATCATAGCGGCGGCCAGCGGAAAAGAAACAACGCTACCAAAATAGCGATGCCGCTTGTTATAAACAATTGCACCAAGCATGCCAATGATAAACTGATCCATCCGGCCGAGGATGGTCCAGTATCCGAAGTCCCGGCCATCGCCGTACAAATTGAAATAGCAGCCCTTGATAAGAATGAAGAGGCCAAGCAGACCCAATAGGTAACGCGGACCACGCGTATTGGCAAATTTATTGAGAAAAGGAAAGATTGAGTAGAACTGAAATTCAACGCCTATAGTCCAGAGCTGTCCGAAATAAGGCAGTACCAGGGCCGAGTAGAAATTAGCTATCGGTAATGCGAACAACACGATGTCTAGCGGCTTAAAGTCCCAGCGCTTAGTGCTAAACGCGATGAACAGCGCAAAAATATAGAGGGGAAATATGCGGATGACACGTGCAAGAATAAATCGCCCGTACTTGATTTCTTTCCCACGACCGATATGTGCGAAGATGAATCCACTCAAAACCATGAACAACGCAACGCCAGTATGGCCGTCAGCGACAGTCGCGATTAGCGGATTGGCCGAGCGATATCCACTGCCAATAAAGTCGTGAAAGAAGTGATAGAGAACGACGAGAGCCGCCGCCATGAAGCGCAGATGATCGAGGCGCGAGAGATAAAGTGTATTAACTTGAGCGCCGTGGCTGCTCGCCCGCGCGGCTTGCCTGGGAAAGCCCCATTGCAAAGCCAGTAGCGCGATGCCAGCTACAACAATGAAGATTGCGACCGCCGCAGCGGCATTCGCAAACCCTATAAAGCTCGACCATGGCGCCAGTGACACCAACTTTATGGAGAAAGTCTTGCCGAATGGGTCATAAAGATCGAGATGGGTAAGCTTACCGTTAATGACAACATCCAGCGTTCCGCTCTTTGACGTGGCGGTAAGCATCAAATAGTCGAGCGAGAAGACAAGTCCGTCCCAACGCAGAGTCGGAGAATTTTCTTCGGTTGATGCGGATGTTGTAAATGTATTACCCGTACGATTCCACCCGTGCGCGACAACAGAATTGGCGACACTGACAGGCAACGTCACAGATATGTCATTGCCGTTAGAGAGTGAATTGCGATCGGTCTTCGCGATTAGCGCAACGTGTAAAGTGGGTTGCGCCGACGTTATGAGAAAAGCAAAACTCGCGAGCACAGCGAGTGAAACTGCTATACATAGCCGGAGGGAGCGGGTGAGGCCATCATACGTATTTCCGACTTGCATTTAAGACCATTCCGCCACTAAGGGCCGTCCGTTTTCAAAGCGTTCATTATAATTGAAATTTCCTCTTCGCAAAGCGTTATCCCCGCTGTCTTGGTCCGCTGGCGCTGCGGCATGCGTCTCTGCCACGGTGGGCAAAATCGCTGCTGCGTTCAGGCATCGCGCGGGTCAGAGCGGCGCGCCAGTCGAGCCGTGAGACATTGACCCAGCAATATTATCGGTCCACATGTCAGGACGCTGCTGCTCGATGAACTCGACCACGGCATGCCGCCGTCCTCCCATTAACGATCACCGATTGCGCCTGATCGTTGACCTTTTCCCATGCCAGACAGAGTCGCGCCTGCGTGGCATTGCCGCTATTGTCTGCCGCTCGCAAAGGCGACGGTTGCGCGCTTGGGCGAGCAGAGCGCGAAGCGATGGCAGATCTGGTCGAAGTCCTCTCCTGGCGCGACAGTGCGCTCCAGGCGTGGCGCAAGCTTTCTCAGGATCGGGACTAGAACGAGACACTCGCTGACATAAATTCATCCAAGTGCCTAATCCATAGGTTAAAATGCCACCCCTTGATCTATGGTCGTTGCATTCAAACAATGAATAACAGTCCTACTGGAAGCGCGTTGCTGGATATCGTTGCAGCAGCCAAGCGCATTTCGCTTGTCGGGGTGCTCGGCTGGCAGGACGTGCGCGCCCGTTACCGCCGCTCGGCACTGGGTCCGTTCTGGATCACGCTGAGCATGGGTATCATGATTGGCACCATCGGCATCGTGTTCGGGCAGATTTTCAAGTCTCCAATGCACGAGTTTCTGCCGTTCTTGACCGTTGGCTTGATCCTGTGGAGCTTCATCTCGGCCCTCATCACCGAAGGCGCAACTGGCTTCATCAACGCCGACAACATCATCAAGCAGTTGCCGATTCCGATGTTCGTGCACATCATGCGCATGATCTGGCGTAATCTGCTCATCCTTTTGCATAACCTGGTGATTTTTCCGATCGTGCTTCTTATTTTCGGCAAGCCGCTCGGCTGGATTGCACTGCTGAGCATTCCGGGCCTTGCGCTCGGCATTCTCAACCTCAGCTGGATCGCCCTGCTGCTCGCTATTGTTTGCGCACGCTATCGCGACCTGCCACAAATGGTGGCCAGCGTACTGCAGGTAATTTTCTACCTGACGCCGGTCATGTGGATGCCCGCGCTGCTGCCGAAGGATGCCGGCATCTATTTGCTTGACCTCAACCCGTTCTACCATTTGCTCGAAATTATCCGCGCTCCCCTGCTCGGCGTGGCGCCGAGTGTCACCAACTGGGTGGTTGCAGGTGCGTTGGTGGTCGTCGGATGGATCGTGGTGCTGTTCGTATTCGGCCGCTACCGGCGCCGTATCGCCTACTGGCTGTGAAGTGACTTATGGCTTCTATTGAATTCAAAGACGTTGCCGTCGATTTTCCGATCTACAACGCGAGTGGACGCTCACTCAAGAAGCGCCTGATCTCGGCCGCCACTGGCGGGCAGATTGGGGCAGACCCGCTTGGCCGCGTGGTCGTGCGAGCGCTCGAAGGGCTGTCCTTCACGCTTCGCGACGGTGACCGCGTGGGCCTGCTGGGCCACAACGGCGCCGGCAAGAGCACGCTGCTGCGCCTGCTCAGCGGCGTATATATGCCATCGCACGGCAGCGCCCGAATCGAGGGTGAAATCGGTTCGCTGATCGACATCTCGCTCGGTATCGACCCGGAAGCAACCGGCCGCGAAAACATCTATCTGCGCGGTGCCCTGCTGGGAATGGGCAAGGCGGAGCTGAAAGATCGCATGGAAGAGATTGTCGCGTTTTCCGAACTGGGTGACTTCATTGACATGCCGCTGCGCACTTACTCGAGCGGCATGCATCTGCGCCTGGCATTCGCGGTGTCGACCACGCTGCGGCCAGAGATCCTGCTGATGGACGAGTGGCTCTCAGTGGGCGATCAGGGCTTCAAGCACAAGGCCGAGGAGCGCATGCGTGAACTGGTCCAGGCCACCAACATCCTGGTCATTGCGAGCCACTCGCGCGAACTGGTGCTGGAGACGTGCAACCGGGCGATCTGGCTCGAGCATGGCAAAATCCGTATGGACGGGCCGGCTGAAGAGGTTGCCGATGCCTATTTCGGGAACTGAGCATGGAACGCATGTATCGCAGCGGCTTTGATCTCGATGTCGCGCCGGCGACGCGGCGCGCAGACTGCTAGCACCGCCAACGGAGGTGCCGAGCGAGCCATGATTGCCGAGTCCGTCGTGATACCGGAGGCGCCGATCTCGCACGATATGAAGCGCAAAGACGTGCGCAGCATAGTGAAACGCTTGCTGCGTTGCCCCGTAGTCGTGCGGACGGCGCTCTTGAATTCGAGGCTTAAGCCGGAGTACGGGCCGCTGGGACCGGACGTGAGCAGGACCGATATACTCCGCCTCATGCCCATCGCTGATACAGCCGGCCCATGCGTCCGCTGCACGAAGCGTGCTTGCTTGTGCACCTTGCCTCGATCCATAAATGTCCCGATATACAATCAACTTCTCATTCGTAATGCGAAGGTCACCAGTTCGATTCCGGTCAGCGGCACCAGTATTTCATCCCTAGATCCGTCCAAGTGATTGATTTGTTAGGAATTCAGGGAAGCCTTTCCAGCAAGAGTGGTCCACAAATGGGTATCACACCCGTATCATTCACGCTTGGCTGCACTATTCAGCACGTCTAGGATTTGTGCAGGCGCGATACTCTTGACAGGCAATGCTCCGATCTTCGGCAAGACCACTCGCGCCAACATATCTAAGCGGCGCACCTTCGTCGTATCTTCCCAGGCCTTCACGCCATTCGGCTTCCCCTCCAAGTACAGGCTGGTAGGATTGCAACGACCTCTGCCGGACAGAGATGGATAGAAAAAGCCCCGGCTCTATAGGGAAACCGGGGCTTTAGTTGTCCATCAGAATCCAGCGGATTCCGACCTCATGCTTAGACGTTGAACAAGAAGTTCAACACATCCCCATCCTTGACCACGTATTCCTTGCCCTCGGCGCGCATCTTGCCCGCTTCCTTGGCGCCGGCTTCGCCTTTGAGGGCGATGTAGTCGTCATACGAAATCGTCTGCGCGCGGATAAAGCCGCGCTCGAAGTCGGTGTGGATCACGCCGGCCGCCTGTGGGGCGGTGGCGCCGACCTTCACGGTCCAGGCGCGCACTTCCTTGACGCCCGCGGTGAAATAGGTCTGCAGGCCGAGCAGTTTATAGGCGGCGCGGACCAGGCGGTCCAGGCCCGGCTCTTCCATGCCCATGTCGCCCAGGAAGGCGGCCTTGTCGGCGTCGTCCAGGTCGGCGATTTCCGCTTCGATCGCGGCGGAAATCGCGACGATTGGCGCGTTCTGCTTCTTCGCGAACTCGGTCAGCTGGTCCAGCAGCGGGTTATTCGTGAAACCGGTGTCGGACACGTTGGCGACGAACATCGCCGGCTTGGCGGTGATCAGGTGCAGGTCACGGATCAGGAGCATCTCGTCGGCGTCCAGGCCCATGGTGCGCACCGGCTGGCCTTCGTTCAGGTGCGGCAGGATGCGCTCGCAGATCGCCACCAGCTTGGCCGCGTCCTTGTCGCCCGAACGCGCCTTCTTGTTCTCGCGGTGGATCGCCTTTTCGACAGCAGTCAGGTCGGCCAGGGCCAGTTCGGTCTGGATGACTTCGATGTCGTCGATCGGGCTGACTTTACCAGCGACGTGGATCACGTTGTCGTCTTCGAAGCAGCGCACCACGTTGACGATGGCATCGGTCTCGCGGATGTGCGACAGGAACTGGTTGCCCAGGCCCTCGCCCTTCGACGCGCCGGCCACCAGGCCCGCGATGTCGACGAATTCGACGATTGCCGGCACAACGCGCTCCGGCTTGACGATGTCGGCCAGCGCCTGCATGCGCGGGTCCGGCACCTCGACCACGCCGACGTTCGGCTCGATCGTGCAGAATGGGTAGTTCTCAGCAGGGATGCCGGCCTTGGTCAGCGCATTGAACAGGGTGGACTTGCCGACGTTCGGCAAGCCGACGATGCCGCATTGGAGACTCATGGGAATTCTTTCATTCGATGATGGTGGTGCCAGCTGCTGCGGCCCCGAAACCCGACATTGTAACCGGGGACGGGTTTGAATGCCGCAAAAACAGGCGCATGCGCGCGACCGGCGGGGACACGGCGCCACACCGGGCCAGCACGGATGAGCAGTTAGCGTGCTCAGGCCGTCCGGGCGTGTCTGCTACACTGATTTGTTCATTAAACAAGCATAGCGCACCCGATTGATCCAGCCTCCTGCCCCCGACGGCTTGCCGCCCGTGCTTGCCGGTCCTGTCCTGCGCCGCCTGGAGCCAGGCCGCCTGGTGCTCTGGCTGGTCGGCAGCGCGCCGCTCGAGCTGACCCTGGTGCTGGCGCCCACTGCCGGCGCGCCACGGCGCCTGGTGCTCGACGCGGGCCGCTGTCGTGTGATCCGCGTCGGCCGCCACGCCTGCGTGCACCTGATCGATGTCGCGCTGCCAGAACCGCTGCCGCAAGACACGATCATCGAATACGATCTGCTCCTCACGCAGGGCGATGGCAAGGAGGCCGGCATCGCGGATTGGGCGCCGCACCTGCTGCATACCGGGGCGACGCGGCCGAACCTGGTGCTGCGCAGCCGCAGCGACAATATCCTGTATGGCTCGTGCCGTAAGCCGCACCATCCGGCGCCTGACGGCCTGGCGCGCGCCGACGCCCTGGTGGCCGAGCACGTCGAACGGGCCGAGGAACGTCCCGCCATGCTCATGCTGTGCGGTGATCAGGTGTATGCCGACGATGTGGCAGGTCCGATGCTGGCGGCGGTCCACGCGCTGATCCGGCGCCTGGGCCTGTATGGCGAATGCCTGGAGGGCGCTGTCGTCGCCGACAGCGAGGCGCTGTACGGCCATCCTGCCAGTTACTACCGGCGCCAGGAGCTGCTGCCTGCGTTCAGGTCCAACGAAGCGCTGCGCGACCGCTTTTTCGGCGGCGCGGAAAAGCCGATTTTCACCACCGCCAATGCGCACAACCACCTGGTCACCCTGGCCGAGGTGATGGCCATGTACCTGCTGGTCTGGTCGCCCGTGCCATGGCAGCTGGTGGCCGATGCCCCGGCGCCCGCGCTGGAGCCCAGGCATCTGGAGCGCTGGCGGCGCGAGTCAAGCGTGCTGGCGGGCTTTTGCCGCGAACTGCCGCAGGCTGCGCGGCTGCTGGCGCACGTACAGACCCTGATGATCTTCGACGACCATGACATCACCGATGACTGGAACCTGTCGGCCAAATGGGAAACCACCGTCTACGAGCACCCGTTCTCGCGCCGCATCGTGGGCAATGCGCTGATCGCGTATATGCTGTGCCAAGGCTGGGGCAACTGCCCCGATGTATTCGCGCCGGCGCTGGATGAGTTGGCGGCGCTGGCCGTCACCGCTGCTCCTGACGACCGGCTGGACGCACCGAAGCAGGACGCGCTGATCAAGCGCCTGCTGTCTTTCCGCCAGTGGGGTTTCGTCGTACGCACCACGCCCACGATCATCGTGCTCGATACCCGCACCCGGCGCTGGCGCAACCGGCGCTGGCCCGGCCATCCCTCGGGCCTGATGGATTGGGAATCGCTGACCGAGCTGCAGCACGAGCTGCTGGACGAAACGGCCGCCGTCATCGTCTCGCCGACGCCGATGTTCGGGGTCAAGCTGATCGAGGTGGTGCAAAGGATCGCCACCTTCGCCGGCCTGGCCTTGACGGTCGACGCCGAGAACTGGATGGCGCATCGTGGCGCGGCCAGCTGCATGCTCAATATCTTCCGCCATTCGCGCACCCCGGGCAATTACGTGGTCCTGTCGGGCGATGTGCACTACTCGTTCGCCTACGATGTCGAAGTGCGCGACTCGGACCGCACGCCGCACATCTGGCAGATTTCCAGCAGCGGCATCAAGAACGAATTCCCGCGCCGCCTGCTCGACTGGCTCGACCGCCTCAATCGCTGGCTGTATTCTCCGCGCTCGCCGCTGAACTGGTTCACCCAGCGCCGCGATCTTGCCCTCACGCCCTATCTGCCCGACGCGCGCCAGCACGGTGAGCGCGTCTGGAACGGCGCCGGCATCGGCCAGGTATGGCTTGACGCCCAAGGGCGGCCAGTGCGCATCGTGCAGCACAATGCCGATGGCCGGCCGTCGACCCGCTTCATGGCGCCGGAACCGGGAGCATCCCCTGCGGCGGCTATCGCGCAGTCCTTGCGCAAGCGCTGATTCCGCAAGCCGCTTAAATGGCGCGCAGGCGCGACAGGTCAGGCCGCTCGATGAAGCCAGCCAGTTCGTCCCGCAAGCGCTGCCCTTCCCCCATCGCCTGCGACCAGGCCTTGATGCGACCATCGTGGTCCAGGCCGAAATGCTTGAAGTCGCTCCGGTCCGGCAGCTTGGCGCGCGGCAGCGTTTTAACGAAGGCCGGTGACGGCGCGACGATCAGCACGTTGTCGAGCCAGCCGCGGTTCGGCCCGCGCGCGCAGCGGCGCCAGGGCATCGCCTTGTCCAGCCAGCCCGGCACGATGTGCTCGTTGAAATGCGGGTAGAGCACGATCGCATCGGGTTCCTCGCGCTCCAGGCGGCAGTAAGGCAGCGCCAGGTGGTAGTCGATGATGCCGCCGTCCCAGTAGTGCCCGGGCGGCGCGCCCTCGATGCCGGTTACCGGCGGCATGATCAAGGGCAGCGTGCCCGAGGCGAGCAGGCTGGCCGCCAGGTTATTCGGCGTGAGCGTGGAAAAGTGGGTCGTAAAACCGTCGAAACCTTCGCGCAGCCAAGTGGCTTGATGCCTGGCGTCGGCGAGCACGACCCGCTCCAGGTAATGCGCCAGGCGCGCGCGCGAAGCGAAGTTGGTGAGCGCGGCGGCCGCGAAGCCGCGCATCTCGGCGCGCCGGTGCGCGGGTTCCGCCAGCGCGCCCTTGCCGCGCACGGCCAGCAGGTGCAGGCGGTGCTGGGGGTGCTTCAGGATGTCGTCTTCGTGGCCGCGGATGAATTCGTGCAGGAAGCCCTGCACCGTCTCGTTGATCTGGCGGGGACTCGGCTTGGTGGTGGTGTAGCGCTGGCCCGTATAGAGCTCGCCCAGGCGGGCAAAGGCGCGCGCCGGGTCGCGCTGGCAGGCGGCCGCCATGCGCCAGGCGCCGATCGAGGAGCCGATCAGGCTGCGCTCGCGCGGACTGGTGGGCAGCCACTCGCCGAACACGTATTGGTCGAGCGCCTGGAAGATCAGGCCCTTGGGACCGCCGGCGGCGGCGGGAATGACGGCGATGTCGGCGGCAGACAAGCCCTGCGCGCGGATACGGGCCAGCGCGCGTGGGCCGGCGTGGAAGGAAAGTGCACTCATGTGTTGAATTATGGCAGGACAGGCGCGGGCGTGCTGACAGTGCCCTTCCCCTGGCATGCACCGCAACGGTGCATGCCAGAAAAAATTGCGCTGAGCACTTTAATGCAGCGCAGAATTCAAGCTGGGCAATATCAAGGCCCGGTGCCGTTGCGCTTGTCTTTCTGCTCATCCGTTTCTAAGCTCGATGCATGCGTTGAAGTCGCGCCGCACCGATCCCGCATCGCGCCTTTCCTTTCGACAGGAGTCATCATGAAGCCGCGCCTCGCGCTGTTGTGCTCGCTGTTCTGCTGTTCCCTCGTGGCTTTCCTGTTCGGGTCTACGGCCCTGGCCGGCTCGCATCCGCCGATTGGCGGCGGGCCGCCCTACCAGACCCAGCCCGGCACGCGCGAGCTGCCGCCGCGCTACACGCCGCCGCCGGGCCCGAATGCGAAAGCGCGCCTGGCCTACTGGAACGAGCTGGCACTGCGCCTCAATGCGCTCGACCATACCGCGTCCATCGCGGGCACCGCGGCGCTCGACGCCGAGCAGCTCGGGCCGACGCGCACCAGCCGGGTCATGGCGATTGTCCAGATCGCCATCTACGACGCCCTGAATGCCATTCTCAGGCGCTATCCGGGCTATACCGGCCAGCTGCCTGCGCTTGCCGACAGTTCGCAGGATGCCGCCATTGCCCAGGCGGCGCACGACACCCTGGCCGCACTCTATCCGCGCCAGGCCGCGCGGCTCGATGCCTGGCTGCGCGAGGACCTGGCACGCCTGCCGGAAGGACGCACCAGGCTGGCCGGCATCGACGTCGGCCGGCGCGCAGCGGCGGCGATCCTGACATTGCGCGCGAGCGACGGGACTTATGACGAGGAGCCCGTCGTCGGCGAAGATTACGAAGTCGGCTATGTCCCGGGCGTGTGGCGTCCCGACCCGGTCAGCAACAGCCCGATCGCACTGGGCGCCTACTGGCAGCGGCTGACGCCGTTCGTGCTGCCCTCGATCGCCCAATTCCGGGTGCCGCCGCCGGCGCTGGCGAGCGAGGCCTATGCGCGCGCGTTCAACGAGGTAAAACAGCTGGGCGGCGATGGCGTGCGCACCCCTACCCGGCGCACGCGTGAGCAAACCGTTATTGGCATTTACTGGGCTTACGACGGCGTGGCCTGGATCGGCACACCGGTGCGCCTGTACAACCAGGTCGCCATGCAGCTGGCCCTGCGCCGCTGCAGCGACGCACTCGAACTGGCACGCGTGATGGCGCTGGTGAACGTGGCCATTGCCGACACGACCATGGCGGTCTGGCAGGCGAAGTACGACTACGATTTCTGGCGGCCGGTGACGGCGATCCGCGAAGCCAGTCCCGGCAGCGGCCCCACCGGCCTGGGCGACGGCAATCCGGCCACCCATGGCGATCCGGGCTGGACGCCGCTGGGCGCGCCGGCCAGCAACCTGATTGGTCCGGACTTCACGCCGCCCTTCCCGGCCTATGTGTCGGGCCACGCGGGCCTGGGCGGCGCCACCTTCCACATGCTGCGCCGCCTGTACGGCGACCGGGTGCCGTTCACCTTCGTGTCCGACGAGTTCAACGGCATCACGCGCGACAATGACGGCCGGGTAAGGCCGCGCCTGCCGCGCAGCTACGCCACGTTGTCGCAGGCCGAAGAAGAAAACGGGCAGAGCCGGATCTACCTGGGCGTGCACTGGCAGTTCGACATAACGCGGGGAGTGGCCTTGAGCCACCAGGTCGCCGACTACATCTTCGCACGCGGTCTGGTGCGTCCCGGCGCGGCGCCGGCCGGGGCGCCGTGAGATCCGGGTGCAAGCCTGCTTGCCCTGGTATGGGCTAACAATATGGTGGCACCCGCACTGCCGGGGAGTAGCCCGGAAAGCGCGGCGGCCGCGAAGCCGCGCATCTCGGCGCGCCGGTGCGCAGGTTCTGCCCGTGCGCCCTTGCCGCGCACGGCCAGCGGGTGCAGGCGGTGCTGCGGGTGCTTCAGGATGTCGTCCTCGTGTCCGTTGGCTATTCCTTCGCCGCCAGGAGCTGCAGGAACTCATCGGAGTCGAAGCCATTCTTCATCTGCTGGCCACGCACCAGCAGGAAGGGCGTTCCGTTGGCTCCGTAGGCGAGGAACTCGCGCTCGCACGCGGGCTGGATGCTCATGTTGCATTCCTTGAAGGCGAATCCATAGCCCGACAGCCAGGACTTGGCCTGGGCGCAGTACACGCACTCGGTGGTCGTGTACATCACGACCTCGCCCGGCCTGACCGTCGATGCCAGCGCGCTCAGGTCGTCCACGGTCGGCTCGGCCGCTGCCTGGGGCAGGGCGCGCCATGCCTGCTGGGCGTACCAGCCGCCCCATGCCAGCGCAGCGAGCAGGATCAGCTTGCCCCACGGGATAGCCCGGGGCTGCTCCGGTACGGCCGGCAGCACGCGCCGGACGGGTGCGCCCTGCCCGACCTTGGCATAGCAGACCCCGCAGGCCGGACATTGCCACTCCGGATTGTCGGCATGCGCGGGCCGCACGTGGTGGCACTTGGGGCAGATGGTAGGCATACGGATACTCCTCCTTATTTTTGGGGCGCGCTCAGAACCCGACCCGCAGGTCACCCTCGATGCGGTAGCGGTGCGCCGAGCCCACGGGATTGGTCGGCGTGTCGCGGTACAGCCGGAACACGATATAGTCGTTCTCCGGTGCCAGCCAGCTCTCCTTCTGGGCATCGACCGTGCGCCAGGTGCCGTCGAGGTAGAGCTGGGCCCAGTTGTGGTAATCCTGGGCGCGCGGCGCGGCATCGCGGCCGGCCACATAACCGCCGGCCATGCGGGCCGGGATGCCGTTGGCGCGCGCCAGCGCCACCACCAGGTCGGCGTATTCGGTGCAGTCGCCGCGCCGGTTCAGCAAGGCGTGCACGGCGCCGAAGTCGTCGGCCAGGTAGCCCGCGTAGTGCAGGTTGGTGCGCACCCAGTCGTAGATGGCGCGTGCGGTGCCGAGCTGCGCCGGCCGGCGCAGCTCGGCGGCAAGTGCGCGAATGCCGGCATCGTCCGACTCGATGTAGCGCTCTGCGCCCAGCCAGGCTTCGCGCCCGGCCAGCGCGTTGCCGGTGCCGGCCGCGCCTTCCGGTGCAAGCTCGACCTCGGCGTTCAGCGTGACCGTTTTTTGCGCCAGTGCCGGGAAGTGCTCGAAGGCCAGTGCCAGCACCTGGTGCCCGAGCGGGTCGCTGTGGACGGCGTGGGGCATCGATACCCGCATGCCCTGCAGCCGCTGCGACGGGGCCAGGCTCGCCGGCAGGTAGCACCAGAAGGCCTGGCGCTCGAGCGGACGGTCGAGCGGGTTGGAAAATGTCAGCGTGAAGCGCAGGCGGCGCGATGCGGCCGCAGCAAGCGCCGCCTGCGGCCAGGCCACGGCCGAGGCGATGCATCCGAGGAAGCGGCGCCGGTCCATTGCGTGCTACTGGCCGCAGCCGGGCTGTTTCGGCCCGCGCGCCTGCGCTGTCCAGATGGCTTTCTGGACCGCCATCTGCTGTGTGAACGCCTTGTGCGTATCGGTATAGATCAGCACCGGTAGCGGCTGCAGCGCGCGCCGGATCTGTTCGACCTGCTGCAGCGGGGTCGAGGCCTCGGCCACGACGATGACCGCGGCCAGCATCGTGTCCTTGTTCCCACCGGTGCGCTGCTTGACGGCCTTGCGCATCGCTTCCACGTCCAGCCGCGGCAGCACGACGGCCGAGGCGAGGTCGGTGCGCAGGGTCGCCTGTTCCGGGCTCAGGATGACCAGGTTGTCGCGGCTCTGGCTCTCCTGCCAGAATTCCGCAGCCGCCAGCCGCCCCAGTTGCGACGGCGCCGGTGCCTGGCCGAGCACGGGCTGGCTGGCCGCCAGCCAGGCCGGCATCCCGCCGCGCAGCACGCCGACGTCCTTGTAACCCATCTGCTTGAGCCGCGCGCACTCGGCATAGAGTTCACGCTCGGCCTTGCCATTGCCGACCAGGAGCGTCGTTTTCTCGCGCCAGTAGGGCTTGCTGTGCAGGTCTGCCAGGCTCGCCTGCATCGCGCCGTTGATGTGGTAGGCCTCGTAATCGGCAGCCGTACGCAGGTCGATCAGGACCGTGCCGGGCCGCTGCATCTTTTGCTGGACCGTGCTGACCTCGATCGCGCAGCGCATGTCGGGACGGGCCGGGATGCCGGCAGCCGCGGCGGCCGGCAGGTCGGCGCTGCGGCATGCCAACGACGCCTGCCGGATCCCTTTCAGCGCTTCGGGCATGGTGCCGCCCGGGTTGACTTGTCCGGCGGCGCCGGCGCCGCCCTGAAGGACCAGCATGGCCAGCGCGGCCAGCAGCTGGTGGCGGCGCGTGCCCGGGAGGGCAAATCTGTTCATCGGATTGAGTCCTTCTCGTCAGGTGACACCGGGAGTACTGCCGGTATTGCGGGAACAGCGGGCGGCAACGGCGCCTTGCCGTCGGCGGCCCCCGCCTCCGCCTGGACCATCAGGTTCGGCGGGTAAGTGAACAGCCATTCGGAATACTTCTGCTTGCCGCGGAAACCCGTATGCTCCGGCGCGAAGCCATCCTGCTTGACCGGCACCTCGGCCGACAGCGAATGCACGCCCGCGATGCGCCCGCCCACCAGCACCAGGCCCCATTCGCGGCCGCGGGTCATCGGGTCGACGAAGACCTTGCGCAGGTGGCGGCGCAGTCCCGGCACGCGCTTGTCCTGCAGCAGATCGTCGAGCGTGGCCGGATATTCCTTCTTGCCTGCGGTGAGCTGGCTCTCGTAATAGCGTCCCAGGGCGGTCTGGAACTGGCGGCCGATCGCCAGCAGCTCCCGTTCGCGCTCGCGCCGCGCCGCGGTGGAATCGATTTCGGCCGCCACCGTCAGGCCCAGTCCCAGCAAGGCCACCAGGAACAGCACCCACAGGTAGGTAAAGCCGCCCTGCCCCGCACGCCGGTGTCGGCCGTCAGAACGATTCATAGGCCACTCCGCCGCGGCTCGCGCCCGGCGCCCCGCTCTTGACGTCGGCGATGCCCTGCACGTCGCCGGCCGCCGGCACCAGGATCCAGGTCTGTGCCGACTCGGTGATGGGGTCGACCGGAACCGCACGCAGGTAATGCTGGGCGACCAGCTCGTCCAGCGTTTCCGGGAAGTGGCCCTTGTCGCCGGCGAACTTGTCGAGCGTGACGCGCAGCACCTGCAGGTTCTCGCGCAGCGCGGCCTCTTTCGAGTGGTGCAGCGAACCGAAGTAGCGCGGCACCGCGATGGTGAGCAGCAGGGCGACGATCGCCATCACCACCAGCAGTTCGATCAGGGTAAAGCCGGCGTGCCGGCGCAGGGTCGTGTCGGCCATCACCACTGCCGGTAAGGTATGCCGTTCAGGCCTTGCTTGTCCGAGCGCGAATAGACGTCGAACACGTCTTCCCCCTCGCTTGGCTCGTCCGGTGGCGATGCATAGCTGCGCAAGCCCCAGCTGTCTTCCGGCTCCTGGCCGCTGCCGGCCATCGGGTCGGCCGGAATGCGGCGCAGGAAATACATTTTTTGCCGGCTCGGGCTGCGCTGGTCGTCCACGCCTTCGACCAGCGCAGCCAGCGACTTCGGATAGCCCGATTCCCCCAGGCGCATTGGAATGCGGCCCTGGTCCGAGGCGCGTTTATAGGCGTCGAGCCCTTCGCGGATTTGCGCCAGCGCCGTGCGCAGGGCGTGCTCCTTCTGGCGCTGCATCGTCAGTTGCGCCAGCGGCACCGCCACCAGCACCATGACGCCCATGATGGCCAGCGTCATCATCAGTTCGATGAAGGTGAAGCCTGCAACGCGCGCGCGGACAAGCGGCTTCACGGCAGCACACGCACTACATGTTCGACCGGCAGGCCGACTGGCGTGGCCGGCGCCGGTTCGGGCGTGGCCGACAGCAGCTGCAGCTTGCCCGCGGGCGCCGCCTTGAGCGCCTTCAGGGTGACCGTCACCAGGGCGCCGCTGCCGTTGATCCCGGCATCATTGCCGGAAGCGCTCTGGCGCACCAGCGCCGTGAATACCTTGCCCTGGGCCGCATCGACGCGCTGGCTGAAGCTGGTTTTCGCACTGCCCTGCTTGAAGAAGTCACCCTCCTGCAAGCTGACCAGCTGGAACACCTGGGGATCGAAGCCGACCAGCGCCGGCAGCCCGCGCAGCGCCTGTTGGCTGTCCACGCGCAGTACCGCGCTGAACTGCTCGCCGACCTTGACCTGGGCCGGCCCCTGCCAGGCCAGGCGCACGCTGCCGCTACCGGGCACGGTGGTTACGCTGGCCGCGCTGGACACACCCGCAGCCGGCGGCGCCGCCACCGGCACCGTGACTGCCGTTCCGGAAGCCGGCGCGGCCGGAGCCGGCGCCGCAGGGGCGGCGCCCTCCTTCGTTTCGGCCGGCGCCGGCTCGGCATCCGACAGGCGCAGGCCGGCGCTGCCGATGCTGGTCTCGGTGCCCGAGTCGAATTCGGCATCGACCATGTCGGGACGGCCGATGCTGCGCACCACGTGCGGCGTGATCGACAACAGGATCTCGGTGCGCTGGGTGTCGTCCTTCTGGCTGCCGAACAGGCGCCCGGCGATCGGCAATTCGCCCACGCCAGGCAGCTTGTTGGCGGTGGAGCGGTCCTCGTCGCTGATCAGGCCAGCCAGCACCTGCGTTTCGCCGTCCTTCAGGCGCAGCACGGTGCTCGCGCCGCGGCTGCCGATCTGGTAAGCGAGCGTGCCCGAGCGGCTGACGATCTCGCGCACCAGGTTCGATACCTCCAGGTTGACCTTGATCGCCACTTCATCGTCCAGGTAGATGGTCGGCTCGACTTCCAGCTTCAGGCCGACATCGACATAGCTCACCGATTCGGAGACGAAACCGGTCGAGGTCGAGGTGGTCGTGATCACCGGCACCCGGTCGCCGATCTGGATCTTGGCCTTGTCCTTGTTGCGCACGCGGATGCGCGGGTTGGCCAGGATATTGCCGGCCTGATCTTCCTTGTTGGCCTTGATGACGGCGTTCAGCCCCGAGGCCTGGATCGTGCCGCTGTTCAGGCCACGCAGGTCGTCCAGCGTCAGCGGCACGCTGCCGATGGCCAGCGGCGACAGCGTGAGCTGGCTCGGCCACTGGATGCCGAGTTCCATCAGGCGCGAGCGCTTGACCTCCATCACCTCGACCTCGAGCATGACTTCGGAGTCGCCCAGGTCTTGCAGGGCGATGATGCGCTCGGCGATACGGATCGCTTCGGGCGTATCGCGCAGCATGATGATGCCGAGCCGCTCGTCGACCACCATGTCGCGCGTCTTGACCAGGGTCTTGATCGAATTCGACACCGCCTTGACGTCGGCGTTGGTCAAATAAAAGCTGCGCACCGCAAGGGTCTGGTATTCCTTGAGTTTTTGTGGCGTGTTCGGATAGATCAGGATCGAATTCCCGTTCAGGACCTTCTGCTCGAGCTGGTTGGTAACCAGCAGCAGCCGCAGTGCATCCTCGGTCGTCGTGTTCTTCGCGAACACGGTCGCTTTCAGGTCGGGGCGGATGTCCTTGTCATAGTAAAAATTCAGGCCCGAGACCTTGGCCACCACCTCCAGCACCGCCTTCAGGGGGGCATCGCGGAATTCGAGCGAGATCGGCTGGCGGAACTTCGCCGCCAGCTTCGTTTCCGCACGCGCATCCTTGGCGCGCGCCTCTTCCACACGCGCCTTCAGGTTCAGCGCTTCCTTCTGCTTCGGGTTTTCGGCAAGCACCGGGCGCAGCCTCTCGAGCGCATCGGCGAGGTTCGCCGTGCCGCCATTCTTCAGCAGGGACTCGGCATCGGCCACGACCTGGCGGTGGCGGCGCGCCGTCGCCAGCGACACCAGGCCCTGGCGCGCCATGACGTTGTCCGGGTCGATGGCCTGGACCTGGCGGTAGGCCTTCTCGGCATCCGTCAGGCGGCCGTCGCGGCGCGCCGTTTCGCCGGCCATCACGGACTGATTGACGAGCGAGCTACGCCGGCTCGCCAGGCCGATGCGGAACTCGGGATTCTTCGGATCGAGCCTGACCGCTTCTTCCAGCCTGGCCAGTCCCTGTTCCGTTTTCCCCTCCGCCAGCAAGGCATTCCCCTGGCGATAAGCCTGGGTGGCGCCGCAGCCCGCCAGGATTGCCGCCGCCGTTGCCGCCAGCAGGACTGTTCGCATCCACTTCATCAATGTTCTCACTTTTCGTTAAGCGTACGGCCAAGGTCGAGCGTCTGTACCTGTCCCAGCGGGAGGTAACGCAGTGTCAGGACGGCACCATCGAGGCGCTCGACCTTGTAGGTGTCTTCGATGGTGTCGCCCGCGCGCACCACGTGGTTGCGGTCGTTCTGCTGCAGGAAGACGACGCTTTGGCCGGCTTGCTCGTAACTGCCCAGTACCCGGAACGGCAGCGGCGGCGCCTGCACCGGGACGCTCGACTCCTGCGGCGCCGGCGCGGCGGCCGGGGCCGCTGCCGGCGCCGCCGACCACTGCGTCGAGCCGAACAGCTGGGCGTCTTCGGTATCGTCCGCCTTGCGCGGCCGGATTGCCAGCACCTCGACCGCGGGCGCGGCGGCGGCAGAGCGTGCCCGGGACGCACGGGCCGGCGCGGCTTCGCTGGTTGCCACCGCGGAACCGTCGTCGTCCGGCGCCATCCAGGCCGCACCCAGCGTCAGCAGCAGGGCGGCGCCGATGAGAAAACGGCGGGTACGCGGGGAGCTGCGCGAACTCATCGCAGCTCCCCGCGCGCGGCGTTACCGCCATGCGGCAGGCGGGTCAGCATGACCCACTGGATGCGTGCCTCGACGTCGGACGAACCGACATGGGCGCGCCTGAACTGCACGCTGTCGAGCGCGAGGTTGGCCTGCTTGAGCAGCGCGGCCTTCATGAAACGCTGGATCGCCGGCCCCGAACCCTTGACCGGGAAACTCATCTGGTAACGCATGAAGCCGCCCGCGATATCGGCCTGCGGCCGGTAGGTACCGCGCTGCATCGACAGGCCCTCCGCTTCGCCCAGCTCGAGCAGGGATTTCACGACGAAGGGAAGGTCTCCGTGCTGCAGCAGCTGGTCGTCGAACGCCTGCAGGCGCGCACGCGCCAGGTTGTCCTGCGTCGCCGGTGGCGTGTTTGCCGGGGTGGCGCCTCGTCCCGCAGCGGCATTGCTGGCCAGCTGCGCCGCCACACGGGCCTGCAAGGCATGTAATGCCGCCGCCTGCTGCCGCTCGGCCGCCAGCGCCAGCACGGCGCCGGCAGCGCACAGCAGGACGGCCCAGCCGGCGAACCCGAAGCGCCACGTGAAGCGGCGCACCGCCCGCCGCAGCTCGAAGCCGGCGCGCGCGAGCGCTTGCAGCATGCCGGGGCCAGTGATCAGTCGCTCCATGCGGCCTCCAGCGTGAACCGGTAAGGCCGTTCGGGCGCCGTCTCGTCGATCTCGTGCTCCACCAGGTAGGCTCCCGTGAACGGCTTGCGCTCGGCGAGGAAGGCGACATAGCGTGCCATCTCGGCGCCGGTGCGCGCTTCGGCCACGATCTTCACGCTCGACGCCTGCGTGCTCGAGCGGCTGGGGGCGGTGTTCACGCTCAGGACCGCGACGCGCAGCTCGGGCGGCGGCGCCAGCGTACGCAGGATCGCCCCGAACGGCAGGTTCAGTTCGCGGACCGCGACGTTGACCGCCTGCACCCGCGCCAGCTCCTGTGCGCTCCAGGGAAGGACGCGCGGCGCCTGGCGTGTGCGCGGCACGGCACGCGCCGCCGCTTCTTCCCATGCATGCACCTCCTGGCTCGTGCGCACTGCCTGCGCCGCCGCGCCCGCGGCCAGCAAGGCGGCACCTGCCACCAGCGCCAGCCGCGACATCGACACGGGGGGCGCGCCGGCCACAGCGTCCAGTGGATCGCGCAGATGCTGGAGCAGCGCAGCGAGGCGCAGGCCGGGCGGCACCGAAAGCGCGCCGGGGGCCGGCGGGACGGCGAGCGCCACGAACGGCAGCGGCGCCGGTGCGCCCTGCCCGGCCCGCACATCGAGCAGGCCGACATGGGCCAGCCTGCCCAGTTGCGGATCGCGCAGCGACAGGCGCTGCCAGAAGGCGAGCAAGCCGGCGTGGCCGGCCCCGGATCCGGCCACGCCGGCGCGCACGGTGAGCTCGTCGGGACAGGACCCCCCACGCACCAGCGCGAGCAGTCCGTCCTCGACCAGCGCCAGTGCCGCCAGTGCGCCATGACGCCTTGCCAGCGCCCAGCCGGCGACCGACAGCGGCAATACGGATACAAGACGGGCATCGAGGCGGGCAGCGCCCTGCGCCAGGGCGTTGACCAGGGCAGCCGGGTAATCGATCGTCAGCCGCGGCGCTCCGAACCGCGCCTCGGCCACCTTGATGGTATCGCCGCTGCCGGTATCGAAACCTGCCGCAGCCAGTTTCCCGCGCGCCGCCAGCATAAGCGCGTCGCGATCCTGCGCAGCCGGGTTCCACGGCATGGTGACGGCACCGAGCCAGCGGTCGGACACCAGGACCCGCATTGCCGTCCCGGCCGGCAAGGCCGGCAGGGCATGAAGGGCGCCAGCCAGCGCGGCCAGCGGCAGCGCCGCGCCATCGGCCAGGGCGATGTCGGCGCCTGCCAGGCTGTCCGGCTGCCACTGGCCCTGGCCGCGCACGACCGCGCAGTCGACGCGGCAGGCGCCGACGACGACCAGCAGGGTCGCGCCCGCCGGCGTGCGCCGTAGTCCGCGCAGCAAGCTAGCCGGCCACACGCAGCACCTCCTCGAGCGTGGTTTCACCGCAGGCGGCCCAGTGCAGGGCGCCCTCGCGCACCGGCTCCATGCCAGCCAGCGCGGCGCGTTCCTTGAGCGCCGAAATGGGCGCCTGGGCCACGATCATTTCGCGCAGGACGTCGTCCAGCAGCAGCACTTCGGCCACCGCGCGGCGTCCCTTGTAGCCGACGCCGCGGCAATGGCCGCAGCCGCGCCCGGCCTTGAAGGTCCAGCCCGCGACCTGCGCGGGGGTCAAGCCGGCTTCCTCCAGCTGGGCCGCGCCGGGCGTCACCGGCACTGCGCAGTGGGCGCAGTTCATGCGCAGAAGGCGCTGCGCCACGATACCGTTCAGGGCCGCGGCAAAGCTGTAGGCATCGACCCCCATGTGCAGGAAGCGTCCCAGCACGTCGAACACGTTGTTGGCGTGGACGGTGGTGAATACCAGGTGCCCGGTCAGCGCCGCCTGCACCGCGATCTGCGCGGTTTCGTCGTCGCGGATCTCGCCCACCATGATCTTGTCGGGATCGTGGCGCAGGATCGAACGCAGGCCGCGCGCAAACGTCAGGCCCTTCTTTTCGTTGACCGGGATCTGCAGCACGCGCGGCAGGCGGTACTCGACCGGGTCCTCGATCGTGACGATCTTGTCGCGCCCGGTGTGGATCTCGGTGATCGCCGCGTACAGCGTGGTGGTCTTGCCGGAACCCGTAGGACCGGTCACCAGCAGCATGCCGTGCGGCTTGGCCGCCAGCTTGCGGATAGCGGCGATCGGATGGGCGCCCAGGCCCAGGTTCTCGAGCCGCAGCGCCCGCGCCTCCTCGGTCAGCGACTGGCGGTCGAGCAGGCGCAGCACCGCATCCTCGCCGAAGATGTTCGGCATGACGGACACCCGGAAGTCGATCTCGCGCGCGTTCACGCGCACCTTGAAGCGGCCGTCCTGCGGGATACGGCGCTCGGCGATATCGAGCTCGGCCATGATCTTGATGCGCGAGATGACCTGCTCGGCCATGTCCTGCCCCTGCACCTGGGTGATCGCGACCAGCACGCCGTCGATGCGGTACAGGATGTGCAGGCAGCCGGCGTCGCACTCGAGGTGGATGTCGCTGGCCTGCAGCTTGAGCGCGTCGTAGATCGTCGAATTGACCAGCTTGACGACGGCGCTGGCATCGTCGTTGATGGTGGCCAGGGTAATGACGGCGGCCACCTCTTCGTCATTACTGCCGGCCAGTTCCGTTTCGAAGCCGTCCATCGCGCGCTGCAGGCGCTCCTGCTGGACCAGGCAGGCCTGCATGTCCTCGGGATGGGCCAGCGCGACCGTCGGCGCCGGACGCACGCCGGCGCAGCGGCGCAGCGCCCAGTCCTCGGCCGCGCCGTCGAAGGGATCGGACAGTACCAGGAAGAGTTCGCCGTCGCCGGTACGCGCCGCCAGCAGGCCGCGCTGCGCGCATTCGGTGTACGCGATGAGGTCGAAATCCGGCTGCAAGGCCTGCAAATCGTCCATCGCCAGTACCGGATAGCCGAACTGGCGGCCGACAATCGGCATCAGGACCGCCGCGGGCCAGCCGCTCACCTGTTGCAGGGCCGGCAGCAACGCTACATCCTGCTGTGCGCTGGCGGCGCGGGCCTGTTCCATCAATGCCGGCGTCAGTTCGAGCGATGGGGCGGCCTGGGTCATCGCAAGTGTCCGCCGAGGTCAAGAAGGAGTATGTGCATCAACACCACAACGATAACAATCAAGCGATTCATCCCCACCCGGGCCGTGCCACCTGGTCCACTGCCATCGCGGCGCCGGGTGAAACCTCGTCGTCGCCAATCCGGCCGTGACAGCGGATTGCGCAAACGACACAGCAACTGCAGTTGCAATATGTCAATAATAATAGAGCATCTTGCGTAATAACAATAGACAAAAACAGCGGTGGGCAACAACCTGTTGTTACCATCCGACCTTTACCGGCCAAGGCCCCGAGAACTTATGCCGGGCGGGTTATCGGGAGATATGCAGCGGCGCGCAGCGAGGATCATTGCAGGCTGCCGGCGAGGTCGAAAATCGGCATGTACATCAACACCACGACGGTGCCGACAACCAAACCGATCAGGACCATCAGCAGCGGCTCGAGCAGGCGCGATGCCCAGTCGACCCAGCGCGAGAACTCGTCGTCGGCGAAGCGCGCCGCGCGCTCGAGCATCTCGGCCATCTTGCCGGAGCGCTCGCCGACCTTCACCAGCGACTCGGCCACCTCCCCGGCCAGGCCGGCGTCGACCAGCGCGGCGGACAGGCTGTGGCCCTGTTCGATCGCCTGGCGGCATTCCAGCAGCGACTGCTGCTGCTGCGGGCCGAGCAGCCCGCCGACCATCCCCATCGCGCGCGGCAGCGCAATCCCCGAGGCCAGCAGCAGGCTCAGGGCGCGGTAGAAACGCGCCAGCCGGAATTCGCCGGCGCGCTGCGCCAGCCACGGCAGGCGCAGTACCTGTGCCAGCAGCCAGGAGCGGCCGCGTGCCTGGCCCAGGGCCCAGGCCAGCGCGGCGAAGCCGGTCACGAAGGTGGCCAGCCCCAGCTGCCAGTGCTGGTAGAGCACCTTTCCGAAGGCCAGCAACATGGCCGACATCCAGGGCAGTTCGCGTCCCGACGACTCGTACACGACCGAAAAGCGCGGCACCACATACCCGAGCAGGAACAGGGTCACGAAGCCGCCCACGGCCAGCAGCATGGCGGGATAGATGGCGGCCGACACCAGCTTCTTGCGCAGCGACTCGAACTGGGACTGGTAGGCGATGTAGCGCGCCAGCGCCTGCGGCAGGTCGCCGGTGCGCTCGGAGGCGCGCACAGTGGCCACGTAGACCTCGGAGAAGTGCTGCGGCGCGGCCGCCAGCACGTCGGACAGGTTGCGGCCTTCGCGCAGGGCCTGCAGCAGCCGGGCCAGCACCGCGCGCACCGCCGGCACCCGTTCCTTGGCGTGCAGCGTCGAGATGGCCTCGGCCAGGTTCATGCCGGCCTCGAGCAGGGCCAGCAGCTCCTGGCTGAACAGGATCAGCGGGAAGCGCGCATGCGCCGCCGAAGCAGGCGCTGCAGCGCGGGTGTCCGCCTCGACCGCCAGCACGCGCATGCCGCGCGCCTGCGCCTTGCGGGTGGCCTCGGCGGCGCTGGTGTCGGCAAACTCCAGCACCTGCACCTGTCCGTCCGCGCCCTGCACTTTCAGCCGCAAGCGCGCGGCGGCGCTGTCCGCCGGCCGATCCACACCCATCATTGCTGTTCCAATCCAGCCCTCGGGCTGCTCGAGCTTGCCGTCAGCCTCATGGCTGGACCACTACATTCCATTTGAAACCGATGCCCAGCTCGAACACCACCTGTGGCACAGGGAAGCGTGCGCGCACGACGATCGTGTCGGCCGTCTTCGCGGTGTCGCCCTCGCCGGTGGCGCCGAACAACAGCGTGTCGTCCACCGCCTGCATGCCCAGCGGCAGCTGGCGCAGCACCGCGCTGACACCGCCGACGCTGCTGCCCGCGTTGGTCAGGACCGCGCCCAGCGTGTACTCCCAGGTGCCGGCATCGACCTTGCGCTGGCTAGCCACCTTCAGCCCGCAGATATGCAGCTTCGGATTGTTGGTGGTATTGCGGAAGTCGGCATTGTCGGCATTGACCACGCTCACCGGCTTGCCCGACAGGCCGATATAGTTCGGATCGACCGACTGCGCCTTGCCGGACGTGACCTGGTAGGTCTCGTTGCCGTCGCGTGCGCAGTCGTTCTGTCCGGTGAGCGTCACCGCCTGGCTGACCGACCAGTTCTGCGGCGTGAAGGTCAGGCTTGCCGGCGACACCGTGCCTTCGCGCGGGTCGCTGCTCGACAGCGGCACCACCACGTCGGCGCTCGGGGCGCGGCCCAGGCGCAGGTTGAAAGCGGCGGTCTTGCCCTCCTCCGACGTGCGCAGGTTGTTGCCGGCGGTGACGACAATGCTGCCCGACTGCACCGCCGCAGGAATCACCACGGCGCCCGGCGCATAGGCCTTGCCCACGCCCTTCGCGTTGTAGATCACCGCATACACGTAATACGCGCCCGGCGGCAGGATCGTCACGTCCCACACGTAGCTGCCGCTCTGCCTGCCGGCGGCCTGGCGCAGGCCGTCGACGATCAGGCTGCCGGCATAGCCCGACTGGCTGGCGCTGTAGTACAGCGCCACGGTCGGCTCGATGTTCGGGTCGGTACCTTCCCAGCGGATCGTGACCTGCTTGCGCTCGCCCACCAGCTCCGGCACCATCGGCACCGCCGGCGCGGTCACCGCGATGGTCGGATCCTGGAACGGCGCGGTGCTCACGTACAGGACCGCCGGGGCGCTCCAGGCACTCTGCGCCTCATGCACGTCGAGTGCCCGCACGCGCCACCAGTGGGTCGTCTTGTCGGCCAGCTGCACCGGCACAATCAGGCCCGTGTTCGGGGACACCGCGTCGGCCACCTTGTTGCGCAGGCCGTCGTCGGTGTACACCTCGAACTGGTAGCGCACCGCTTCGTTCTCGGGATCGAGCACCGGGTTCGCTTCCAGGCCAGGCTGCTGGGCCGCGCTCCAGGCACCGTTGCCGGGATTGCGCACGGTTGGCGCCGGCGGCGCATCGTTGACCGCGTTCATCAGGAACTCGCCCACCACCCAGGCCGACTCCGCGCGGCCATCCTGCGCCTTGACGCGCCACCAGTAGCGTTTGTTCTCCACCAGCGCCGGCGTGACCCAGCGCGTGTTGCCGGTGCCGCTGCCGATCACCTGGCCGGAGCTGCGCTTGTCGCCCGAATCGAAGGTGTTGACGGTATCGATTTCGAACACATAGGTCAGCAGGTCGTTGTCGGCGTCGACGCTGTTCTGCAGCACCAGCTCCGGCGTCAGGGTGGTGCTCTGCCCTCCAATCGCCGGATTCAGCAGGATTGGTGCCGACGGCGCGACGTTGCCGGTGTTGACAATGAAGGGGCGCGCCGGCGTCGGGGTCTGGGCGCCGAGTGCGTCAAGGGCGACGACGCGCCAGAAGTACTTGCCATGGTTCGTCAACGCCACCGGCACGGTCCAGCCGGTCGACCCCGACGGGTCCTCGGCCAGGCCGGCGGCCTGCGCCACAACCTCGGTCAGCGCCTCATTGCCGAACACGGTCACGGCATAGGTGATGGCGTCCCCGTCCTTGTCGGCACTGTTGGTCCAGCCCAGCACCGGGTTCAGGCTCGCGGCTTCCGCGTTCGGCGCCGGGCTGGTGAGGTTGAAGGCGTCCGGGGCGTCGTTGAAGGTGTTGACGAAGAAGTGCGCGTTCACCCATGCGCTGTACAGGCTGCCGTCGAAGCCGCGGGCACGCCACCAGTAGCGCGTGTTGTCGTTCAGGTTGTCGGGCAGCGTCCAGCGGGTTGGCGCCACCGTCGATCCGTCGCTGCCAGGCGCCGGTCCGGCGCGGTCGACCATGGCACTGGCCACCAGCTGGGTACCCGCCTCGTCGGCGTAGACCTCGAACTGGACCTGGGTAGTCGGGTCCTGCGGCGCGGTCGGGGTCTGCACCGACAGTTCCGGCTTCAGGCGCGTGACCTGGGCGCCGGCCAGCGGCGCCGCGATGGCCGGCATGCCCGGTCCTGGCGGCGGCTTCGCGACTTCCACTTTGATGTTCGCGGCGCGCACCGCGCCCAGGGTGCCGTCGTTGGCGGAATAACTGATCATGTAACTGCCCGCCATGCCCTTCGCCGGCGTCCAGTCGAAGACGGCGCGCGTCAGGCCGGGCGCCTGCGGATCAGCCGCCTGCTGCGTGAAGCGGGCGCCGGTCGGCAGCGGCGCCGCCGACAGCGTCACCGGCCGGCCGTCAGGGCTGCTGGCTTCGACGATGAAGGACACCTGCTTGGTCTCTTCGGTGACATGCTCGGGAATGAATTGCAGGACCGGCGGCCGCGGGGCGGACGAGGGCGCGGTGAACTCGGTGGCGTACACGCCGCTGGAATTGACGTCGAACAGGTTGATCCAGTATTCCCACTGCTTGGTTTGCTCATTGCGCGTGCGCGAGAGCCAGACGTTTTCGCCGGCCAGCTGCTTGGCGTCGGAGCGGGTTATCTTGCCGAGTGCCTTGGTGCCGTTGAAGGGATCGCGCAGCTTGACGTAGGCAAAGCCGGCGGTGGGCGGGAAAGCCAGGCGGTAGTTGCCGGTCGCCGGGTCGACAGCGAGCGTGGCGACGCCGCTGCGGTCGATCACTTCGGTGTCGGCGCCGTCGGACTCGTAGACACGGACGACGTCGCCGTCGCGCGCCAGGAAGTCGCGTACGAAGTCGCGGCCCGGCAAGTCGACCCGCACGTCGCGGATCAGGAAGTGGGCATTGGTGGCCTGCAGGATCGAGGTCAACGCACCGCCGAGTTCATCGGCATGGCTGAAGCGCGCGGTGAATTCGGTGAACTTACCTGCCAGGGTTGTTTCCATGTTCCAGCGGCCCATCTTGCTGGTATTGCCGGCAATGTCGCCAAAATTAATGAGCAGCGAATTTTGCGTGGGCGCGTCGTTGAGATAGCTGCCGGTCAGGGTGAAATTGATCAGGAGACCCTGGTTGTTTTCGACGATTTTCGGCTGCGCGGAATCGATCTTCAGGTTTTTTGCGGTCGCCAGGCCATTGTTCTTGACGCGCACGCCCAGCGTGAACGGCTCGACCGGCTCGATGGCCGCAGTCAGCGGGTCGTCGGCCAGCACGTCCTGCGTCAGGAAGTAGTCGAGGGTGAGCAGCGGCAGCGGCTTGACCGTGATGACGTCGGGCGCCACGTCCAGCACCGACTCCTCGCCGCCGTACTTGTACTTGAGGGTGGCGCCGACCAGGTATTTCTTGCCCAGCGGGTTGACGCCGGCCGAACCGGGCGCCGGGATCAGGAGCCAGTTGATGATGCTGGTGGTCTTCGGGTTGACGGTACCGGTGCCGGTCACGTCCGAGATGTTCTGCTTGTTCGACAGACGCACGAAAAACTTGGCCGAGGTGTCGTTCGGATTGTCGCTGACCACAACCGGGGTGCCGTTCTCGTCGGTGACCTTGACCACCACCGAGACGTTTTCGATGACGCCGGTATCGGTGGTGTTATTGATGCGCATTTCGGCATCGAAGGCCTGGCGTTCGAGCGTCAGCTCCTGCTTGATCTCGATCTTGACCTTGGCGCACACGGTTTCCTGGGCCTGGACGGTCGGCAGCGCGAGCGACAGCAGCAAGGTGGCCGCCAGCCGCCGCGCGGATTGGAAACTGGCGCGGGCACTGCGCTTCGTGGTGGGCATCGTTGTCGTCATCATCGCTCGTCCGTATCGCTCAATTCATTCGTCGTTCCAGGGCGCCTGCGCCTGCCGCGCCCAGGCGGCATCAGCACTGGTCATCGTCGGGGCAGGCGTGGCGGTCTTCGCCCTCCTGGACATGCCAGGTCCCGTCATCCAGTCCGGCCTCGATGATGCGCCAGGCGGCATCCGCGTCGACCTCCCCCGGAATATGCACCGCCACCAGTTGCTCGCCGTCCATCGGATTGCTTTCGTAGCTGCAGCCGATGCCGCGCAGGCTTTCCAGCAGCGCCTGCGCGCGGGCCGCGTGCGCGTTTTCGAACAGCACCCGGTACAGGGAATGGGGCGACTTGGCGACCGTGCGAACGTACTGGTAGATGCCCGGCGAGACCGGCGTGGCCTCGACCAGGTCGCCGAAATTCACCCCCTTCAGGAAAAATGGGTAGTTATCGAGCACGAAGCCGCCGGGTACGGGCGTGGCCCACAGGCCCTCGGTGCCCTCGTCCGATTCGAACATTACTTTCACTTGTGTCATCACAGTCCTTTTTTCTGGCGGTAGGCGTCGTCGCTCAAGCCGCCCTTGTCGAGATTGCAGGCCTGGCAGGTCGTCTGCAAGTTGCCTGCATCGTTGCCGCCGCCGTCCTTCACCGAGGTCTTGTGGTCGCCGTTGTAACGGTTCGGCTGCGGCTTCTGCGACCTGACGGTCGGAACGCCACAGTACACGCAGTCCGGATTGGCGAGATGGTTATCGTGATTCATCTTACGCGGGAACTCGACGCCCTTGCCGCGACCGCAGTTGTGGACCAGTTGCCCGTCGTCGCCCGCGAAGAAGGTATGCGCGTTGGCGACTTCGATGTTGAAGACGCGGATGACCTGCTGCTCGGTGCGCACCGACAGGATCCGCACGGTCTTGCCGGCCGGCGCGTCGGGGTCTCCCTTGAGCAGCAGCTGGCCACCCTTCTTGAGCAGGATGGCATCACGCCAGCCTTCGGTGGTACGGAACGGGTGACCCTGGGTCGCGGTGAGCGTCTGGCCATTGGCCAGCGTCAGGTGCACCAGCGTATGCGATTTCAGGCTGGTGAAGACGTCGGTCACCTTTTCGTAGCTCAGGCGCTGGTCATGGCGCGCCTGTCCCCCCTTGTCCTTCCACTCGGAGAAGGCCAGCACCTCGTCGCCCACCTTCAGTTCGCTGATCGCCTTGCGTTCGCTCCTGGCGGTCATGGCCAGCTCGTCGGCCGCGCCCAGCGGCTTGACGTGCACCACGGTGTCGGCCGGGAAGCTGTTGAAATTGCAGGCTGCGTCCTTGGCGCGCTTGCCCCAATTGCCCATGCGTCCCAGCGGGCCGAGCACGCAGCTCATCGCGCAGCCTTTGGCGCTGTCGCCGAAATTGTTGCAGTCTCCGGTCAGCGCATTGACGGCCACGTCTTCCAGCATGCACTCGGCCACGCAGACGGCATACGCCGCGCACATCGGGCATTCTCCGGTTGGGTCGCTGAGATTGACCGGGTTCGCTTCGGCATAGCGGTACTTGTTATTGCCACCGGCGATGCCGAGCGGGTCCTGCGTCGTGTAGCGGCCGGTGGCCGGATCGTAGTAACGGCGGTAGTTGTAATGCAGTCCGGTTTCAGGGTCTTCGAACTGGCCCGGCAGGCGCAGGCTGCTCTCGATGGTCGGCGCGTCGGCGCTCGCGGCCGGGGTCGTGATCGTGGCACGGCCGTAGGCGTCGTAGACGGCGGCCCAGACCACCCTGCCGGCCTTGTCGGTCGCCTGCAGCGGCGTACCAAGCCCATCGTTGTGATAGTAGGCGACGCTGGCGGCACCATTGCTGTTCCTGGTCTTGACGAACAGCACGCCGCTGCTGAATTCGGCATCGGGGCGCAGGCCGTACTGCGTCACCAGGGCCGGACTGCTGCCGGCGGCGACACTGCCGTCGTCCGCGAGGGCGATGTCCTGGGTCGCTTCGGCCACCAGTCCTTCGTCGGCGTACAGGTAGAAACTGCGCTTCGCTTGCGCGAGGGCGCTGCCGTCCCTGGCGCGGAACTGCTCGCGCCAGATCCTCCGGTCCAGCGGGTCGTAGCCGTAGCGGGCCACCAGGTTGCCGGCGCCATCGGTCACCTGCGCCAGCCGGTTCTGGGTATCGTATTCGTAGCGCGTGATCCTGTTGCCCGGCTCGGTCATCTGGACCAGGTTGCCGGCGGCGTCGTACTGGTAGGCGGTGGCGGCGGCGCCGCTGCCGCGCTGGACCAGGCGGTTGTTGGCATCGTAGACCCAGGCGCCGCTGATCTTGCTGTGCTCGATCCGGTTACCGAGCGCGTCGAGCGTGAAGGTTTCGGTGTCGTTGCCGAAGACTGCGCCGGCCGTGCTGGCGGCCTCGGTCAGGCGGGTGGCTGCATCGTATTTGAAGGTGGTCGACTTGCCGTTGCTGACGCCGCCCGCAGTGTCGGTGCGTGCACTGGTCTTCAGCTCGAGCACCTTGCCGTAGGTATTGGCCAGGTCGAGTACCGTCTGCTGCTCTGCCGTCTTGACCCGCAGGGCTTCCAGATTGAGCATCCCGTCCAGGGTGCGCTCCTGGATCGCGCCGCCAGGCAGCTGGACCGTGGCCGGAGCGAGCCACTTGAAGGCCGTCACGGCCAGATTGCCCTCGCCGGGAATCGTCACGTCCTGCAGTTCGTTGTGCGCACTGTAGCCATAGCCGATCCGCATGCCGTCGGGCCAGGTGATCTCGAGCTTGTTGCCGGCCGGGCTGTAGGTGTAGCCGTAGCTCAGGCTATAGCCGCCCGGGTAGGTCACAGTTTCGGCGGTCTTGCGGCCGGCGTCGTCGAACACCCGGCTATTGCCGCTGGTCTGGGCGCGCTCGTGGTCAGTGTCGGTCCAGGCCTGCAGGTTGTCTTCCGCGTCCCAGGTATAGGTGGTGGTACGCGCGAGCATGTTGCCCTGCCGATACTGGCGCGCCTCGGTGACCCGGTTGGCGCCGTCATAGGTCAGCACCAGCCGCGCTCCGTTGGCGCTGACGCGTTCGCTCAGGTTGCCCGCTTCATTGAACGCATAGGTAGTGGCCTGTCCCAGCGGCAGCACTTCCTTGACCATCTGGTCGTTGCGGTTGAATTCGAACTTGTTGACGTTGCCCTTGGCATCCGTGATCTGGATCAGGTTCCCGCGCAAGTCGTACAGTCCGCGCGTCTTGTTACCGAGGCTATCGGTCCACTCGGTAAGTTGTCCCAGTGGGTTATAGACGAAGAAAGCCGTCTTGCCGTTGGCGTCGGTCTGGCTTTGCACTTCACCGCGCCTGGTGTACTCGGTTCCACTGACCAGGCCTTCGGTGCCCTGGCTGTTCGGATTGAGCACGGTATCGGTCGTGGGCCGTTCGCGCTGGTCGTAACGCTGGCGCTGGATGAACGTCGGGTAGGCGATCTCGGTCGGGTCCTGCAGCGAGCCGAGCGCCCCTGCGGCCGAACCGTCGGGCAGGTTGTAGCTGAAACGGGTGACGTTGCCCATGCCGTCGACCTGTTTCGACAGGCGCAGGAAATTGTCGAATTCGGCAATGCTCGTCCGGCCGTCTTCGTCGGTCTCCGAAACAGGCAGGCCCTGTCCGTTGTACTGCACCCGGTAGACCCCGCCGACGGCATTCACCGTCCGCAAGTGCCGGTTCATCGCGTCGTAGCTCGACTGGACGACCTTGGCACGTGCATCCGTGATCGTGACGACGTTGCCGACCTTGTCGTACTGGTACGTACGGGTGCGGCCGAGCGCATCGATCGCGGCGATCATGTTGCCGCCCGCGTCGAGCTGGTATCGCGTGGTGAACCCGCGCGGATCGGTAAAGCTCACCAGGTTGCCGGCGTGGTCATACGCGTACTGGCGCACCGCGCCTTCCGGGTCCGTCGTCTTCTTCAACTGGCCGAGCGCATCGTATTCGATCTTCCAGGTCGCGTCCGGCGTGACGGTGCCGTTGGCCTCGGTGCCGCCCTTGCGCGTGACTTGCACCACCTGGCCAAGTCCGTTGCGGGTGTGCTCGGTGATCCGCTCGACCGGGGTACCGGCCGCCTGCACCAGGCGGACCAGGTTGCCGCGGGCGTCGTGCTGGTACTGGCTCTTGTACCCTAGCTCGTCGATCGTTTCGGTCAGGCCAAGGTGTTGCGCCGAATACACCCGCTTGCGGGTCGAACCGTCGGGCAGCACCACCTCGACCACCTGGTCGAACTCGTTGTTCGTGATCCGGGTCGCGAAGCCGCGTGCGTTGGTCTCGACGCGGGTGCGCGCGGCGGTGTCGTAGCGCACCTCGATGTCGGGGCGGCCGTTGGTCAGCACGCGCACCAGCTTGCCCACGCGGTTGTGGGTGAAGTCTTCGACGCGGCGGCCGGCGGCCGTTTCCGGGCCGGTGATCTTGCTGACGAACTGCTTATTGGTGTCGTCGTAGTCGAAGACGTAATCGGTCACCGCGCCGTCGGGCGTGGTGCGTTTTTTCACCATCTCGCCGGCATAGGCCAACTGCTCGACGCGCCCTTCGGGGTCGGTGATCCTGACGATCCGGTTGGATGCGTCGTACTCGTATTTCGTGAGGTTGCCGCGCGCGTCGGTGACCTCGGTCAGCCGGTTCGCCGTGTCATAGGTGTACTTGACCACGTGGGCCTGGTCGTTCGAGCCGGCGGCGTAGTCGCGTACTTCGGTAATCAGGTCGCCTGTGTAGTGCAGGCTGTAGACCACGCGGCCGTTGGCATCGACCACGCCGCGCAGTACGCCGTCGCTGTCGCGCAGCATCCAGACGATGTTGTCGTTCTTGTCGCCCCAGGCGGCAACCAGGCCCTGGG
The DNA here is from genome assembly GCF_059134155.1 of Massilia sp. FBCC-B171. Lineage (NCBI taxonomy): Bacteria > Pseudomonadati > Pseudomonadota > Betaproteobacteria > Burkholderiales > Oxalobacteraceae > Massilia > Massilia sp. FBCC-B171. The sequence goes on from NZ_CP101443.1 coordinate 4,959,807, forward strand.
TGTCGTAGTCGATCCAGTCGCCGCCCTTGTCGATCCAGCGGAAGCCCTTCTGGTTGACCACCGGTGCCAGCGCGATGCTGCCGGCGGCCAGGCTGGCGTACTGGCTGGCCGCGGATGCTGGCGGCAGCTGGCGGATCGCGCGCTTTTCCAGGATCGCGCGGTTGCTGAACGCGTAGCGGCCCTCTTCGCCCAGGTACAGCTCGTTGGCGCGGCGGATGCCTTCGACGTCGCGTACCGCGCTGGCGCCGCTGCTAGAGCTGCCTGCGCACAGGCTGGCATAATCGACCGACACCCGCTGCGCCGGCGCGTAGTCGCTGCGCGACTCGCCCATCGTCCGGTTGAACGGCGTGGTACGCACCGCCATCATCGGCCCTGCCTGCGGCACGCCGCTGATCGTGGTCGTGCCAGCCGTCGGCTGCCAGTTCTCGTCGACCCAGACCCAGCAGCCGCCATCGCTGCCGCTGCCGCCGCTGCTGACCAGCGTACCGCCGCTACCGGCGCCGGTCGCGCTGCCCAGCGTGGTGTCCGCGGTCTGGCTCCCCGTCATATTCTTCCACGACTGCGACAGGCTTTCCCATTGCGGGTTGAACTTCCACTCCTGGCCGTCCCAGACGCGCATCCAGCGCACCATGCCGGCTGTGCTGGCGACCCGCAGGTCGTCCTGCGCGATGTTGGCGTAGCCGTTCGGCACCGTCACGGCGGCGCCGGTGCGCACCACCCCGGCCGCAGCCGGCACCAGGATGGCGATTGCCGACAGGGCCAACGCCAGCGGGCGGAGCGCGCGCGCCAAGCGTTTTCCGATGGCGCCGTTCGAACCGGCGCCGCCCACGACAGGAGTATGCAGTTTATTCATCGGTTTTTTTATCAGTCGCATTTGGTTCCGCCCTTGGGCACGTACACGCATTTCTTTTCCGGCAGCTTGATCGTCGTGCTGCCCGAGCCGCCGCTGCTGCCACCGCTGCCGCCCCAGCCGGCCCAGCCGCCCCAGGCACCACCACCGCTGCCCGGGCAGGAGCTGTTACTGGCCGAGAACCAGGCGGTGGAGGCGCCGCAGCCGGAAGTCGAACCGTTGGCGCAACGGAAGTCGCAGGTCACGCGCAGCAGGTTGCTGTAGTTGTAGCAACCGCCGCCCGAGGCATTCGCGCTGCTGCTGCCGTCGAGCGCCTGCAGGGCGACCACGCGATACGGCACCGTGATGCGCTGCTTGGCTGCCAGTACCGGCGGCACGTCCACCAGGAATTCGTAGCGGAACATGCCGTCGCTGGTCGGCAGCTGCTGCTTGACGTTGTCGGCGCGGATCAGGCCATAGTTGGTCAGGGTCAGCTCGCCGTAGTAGACGTCGCCGACATTCATCTTCGGCAGGTTGACGCTGGCCGGCTGCATGACCACCACGGCAGCCGGTACATCCGTCTCGAAGGTCGCGTTGAGCGTGATCTCGTAGCGGTCCTGGATCGAGATCTCGCGCACGCTCCACTCCACCGTGATCAGGTTGTAGTCGATGAACAGGGACTGGTTGGCCGTGATGCCCGGCTTGATCAGGAGGCGGCCGCCAGCCTCCTGGTGATTCGTGGCGCGGGCGCGGAACTTGTAGCTGCCGGCCGGGATGTTCTGGAACAGTGCCTCGCCCAGGCTGTCGGTCACGAGTTCGTGGCTAATGGTCGGCACGTCCTCGTTCTGCAGCGTGATGCTGGCACCGGCCAGGCCGGCGATCAGGTTGCCGTCCTTGCCCACGGTGGCGGTATAGATGTCGGCCGCCTTGAACAGCACGCTGCCCTGCCCGCTCTGGCTGAGGCTGACGTAGACGTTGATGGCCTGCGGCGGCAGGTTGTCGCCTTCGACATTGAGCCGGAATTCGTACACCCCGGCGGCAAGGTCGGCCGGCGGCATGAAGTTCAGGTCGACCGGGCGGCTGGCGCCGATGTCGAGCGTGCCGTTGGCCTGGCTGGCGATCGCCGCCCAGGCCGGCGTCGGGCTGCCGTCGGCGCGGCTCAAGCTCAGGCGCAGGTTCAGCGCCTCTTGCAGGCCATTGTTCTTCAGCGTGACCGTCTCGACCTGGGTACTGCCCTGCGCCAGGCCGGTTTCGACGAAGCTCGGGGTGCTGACCAGGAAAGGCTTGGCTTCCGACAGCTGGTAGCTGAGCGTCACCTGGCCCAGCGGCGACGTCGGATGCTCGGCGCTGAGCACATTGAAGATCAGGCTGCCCGATGGCTGGGCGTCGTTGTTGGCGCTGAAGACCACCGGCACGTTCAGCGTTTGGCGCTCGGCCAGCGTGACCGGCGGCGGCAGCTGGACGTTGATGCCGGCCGGGATCTGGCCGGTCGGCTGGCTAGCCGCGTCGAGCGTCAGGCGCAGGTCTGTGGCGGCAGTGCCGGCGCCGGCCTTGGCCGTGAACGGCACCGTGAACGGATAATTCTTCGGCACGTCGATGCGGAACGGCGTCGGGCCGATGGTGACGCGGTTGATCGTGAAGGCCTTCTGCTCCGGGCGGTCGGTAATGCTCGGGTGTACTGCGCTGACCTTGTACAGGCCGGCGTCGGTGACGGTCGGCTTGAAGGTGTAGACGAAATTGCCCGCACCATCAGTGATCACCTGGAACGAGCGCTCGAAGCCCTGCTGGTTGAGGATCAGCTTCAGGCGGGTATTCGGCAGCGGCGCACGGCCGGTGCGGTCGAGCGCGCGTCCCGTGATCACCACGTCCTGGTCGCCGAACGAACTGATCGGGCTTACGTCGGTCACGTCGCCGACGTAGGCGGTGTCCACCAGCGACACACTGCGCTCCGACCCACGTCCCGCAATCTGCACTTCGTCCGGCTGGCCGCTGTGGTAGCGCAGTTTGTCGACGTCAAGCCTGACGCGGATGCCGGCCGGGCTCGAGGCCGGCACGTTCACTTCGAACACGTCCGACACATAGCTGCTGCCGGCCGGGATGCGGGCCACGGTCTGGCCGTTCGGCAGGGTCACGACGTTGGCGCCGAATACCTGCTTGTACGGCTGGGTCGCCAGCACGTTGCCGTCGGCGTCGAGCAGCTTGAAGCGCAGCTCGCTCGAGTTACCGGCGCCATTCGCAGTCGCGGTCAGCAGTTCGATATCCACCTCGCCGGTGTTCTCGATCGTCAGCTTTACTTTGCCGGTGCCGCCGCGGGTGAATTCGTCGGTCGCCATGCCGACCACCAGGGCGCCTTCGGTTACCTCGACGCTCTGGCTGGCGGCAATGCGGACCAGGCCATCTTCATCCGGCACGATCTCGACCCCAACCTGGGCCAGCGGCGCGCCGGCCAGCTCGGCATAGCCGCCGACGATCACCGGCACCAGGCGGGTTTCGTTCGGCGCCAGCGCGAACGGCTCCGACTTGTGGTCCTTGAACTGGGTAGCGTCGCGGTCGATCGGCAGGCGCACCACGACCCGCACTTCGGCCAGCGCGGCGCCGGAGGTGTTGGCCACTTGCAGCTGCAGCTTGTTCATCATGCCGCGCTTGATCGGCAGGCCGGCTGCAATCTGGGTGCCGACACGCGGCAGCACGACGCTGCGCGGCAGTTCCACCCCGTTGGCGTCGACCGATGCCACCGTATAGCGCCGCTCGCCGGCCGTGTAGCCGGTATCGGTCAGGGTCGTGGCGCCGATCGGATTTGGCGTCAGCTTGACCTTGGCGTTGTCGGGGCCGACATACACGAGGTAGCCGGCGACGTTGCCGTTCGGCGCGCTCCAGCTGATCACCGGCAGCGCATTGCCGATCTGCTCGACCTTCAGCTGGCGTACCGGCAGCAGGCTGGCGTTCAGGTAGGCCGAGTTGGAGATGGCCGACTCGTTGCCCGCGGCGTCGACCGCGGTTACCACGTACGCGCCTTGCGCAGGCGACGGGCTGGTGTCGTAGGCAACCGGGTTCTTGATGCGGGTCTTGAGCGGCGTCAGGCCGTCGATGCTGGTGATGCTGCTGCCGCTTGCACGGTACAGGTTGTAGTAGTCGACGTTACTGGCGAGCGGCGCCTGCCAGGTGGCGTAGATACCCTGGCCGGTCACCTGCAAGGCCAGGTTTTGCGGCGCGCCGGGGCCGTTGGCGATCGCGGTCGCTTCGACCGGGGCACTTTGGCCCGAGACCGATTCCTGGCCGTTCGAGGTACGCACGGTGGCGATCGTGTATTTATGCAGGCCGTCGCGCGGAGTCTGGTCGACGTAGTCGACGCCGCCGGTGCGGGCCAGCGTCTGCAGCGTGTCCTGGCCCGGGGCCTGGCGATAGAGCTGATAGCTGGCCGCCTCGTCGACGGCCTGCCAGGTGAGCTTGATTTTTCCGCCCGGCTGGGCTTTGGCCGTGAGGGCAAACGGGACGTTCAGCGGTGGCAGCTCGCCCTGGTAGACCTGGAAGCGGTTGAAGGCCGGGACTTTGGTCGAGACATTGTCCAGGTCGTCGCGCGCCTGCATGCTGAAGCTCAGCGACTCCGGGCTGCCCAGGCCCGCGTCGGCCGGCAGCGTGAAGCTGGCGGTGTAGGTGGTCGGGTTGACTTGCGCCAGCGCGCCCACGGCCACGGGCGTACGCACAGGGCCGGAAAGCAGGTAGCGCACCTGCGGCGCGGCGGCCGGCGCCTTGCTGAAGGTGAAGGTAGCGGTGACGGCTTGCGCGCTGTCGTTGCGGATCGGCGCCACCGGATTGATGACGATGTTCGACAGCGCCGGTCCATCCGTTTCGATCTTCAGCGTGGCGCCGGCATTGATGTCGGTGCCGCGGTTACCGACCCCGTCGCGGGCCGAGAACAGCGCATTGGCCGTGCCCGATGGGGTGTTCGCATCGATCAGGAAGCTGCCGGCATAGGTGGTGTCGCCCGTCTTGCTCAGCTCGACAGGGATCGGCGTGCCGCCTTGCGGGACGATCGACAGGTAAGGCGGCACCAGCAAGGGTTCGCTCAGCGTCGCGACCAGGTCCACGCGGCCCTGGCCCATACGGCCGGTGGCCGGATCGGTCCTGCCCAGCGAGGTGTAGACGATCGAGAGCGCGCGCGGCGCGGTCGAATCTGCACTGCCCTGCACGCTGTTGGAGAAGGTACTGAGCGTGCCCAGGTCGTTGACGGAGGCGACGCGGTAATAGTAAGCGCCGTCGGCAGCCGGGATGTCCTCGAAACTGGTGGCGCCGGCCGCGGTCGTGCCCAGGCGAATGGCCTGCGCCGCCGAGTCGAACGGCGAAGCCGAACGGTACACGGCATTGCCGACCGAGGCCGCGTCGGCCGAAGCGCTCCAGGTCAGGCGCACCTTGCCCTGGGCTTGCGAGACCGCATTCAGGCCGGTCGGGCCATTCGGCTTCGATGTATTGAGCGTGACCAGCAGCTCGGCGCTCTGGACGCTGGTGCCGCGGTTGTTGCGCACCACTGCGCTGATGCGGTTGGCGCCTTCGCTGAGTGTCAGCGGCGCCGTGAAGCGGCCGTTGGCCACTGCCACCCACTCGCCCTGCGCCACGCCGTTGAGCAATAACTGCGCTTCGGTACCGGCCGGCGTGCTGCCGCTGACGGACAACACAGGCTGGTTGGTGCGCAGGTTGGGAGTCGGCGCGGTAATGCTTGGTGCGGCGGGCGGCGGCAGGCTGATGACCACCTCGAGCTGGGCACTGGCTTCGTTGCCCGCCGTGTCCTTGCCCGTCACGACCAGCACATAGGTGCCATTCGCGTAGAGAAGCGGGTCGATCGTCAGCTGGTAGCTGCCGTTGCCGAGATTACTGAGCGCAATCGCCTGTCCGGAGAGGGTGGCGGCGAGCGATTGCAGGTCGTTGGCGTCGCTGGCGGTGAACGACAGCAGCGTGTTCTGCAGCACCGAGAGCGTGGCGCCGGCCGGCAGCCCGTTGACGGCCAGCGGGCCGATCGCCGGGACCGTGACGTCGGGCGTGACCGTCACTACCTTGGTCGCTTCGGTAACGCCGCCCACCCCGGTGGCGCGCAGCACCACGGTATAGGTGCCGGGCTGGCGGAAACGCAGCGCCGGGCTGGCCGCGGTGCTGGTGCGGCCATCGCCGAAATTCCACAGGTAGGCCGTCGCGGTCCCGGTCGTCGTGTTCTGGAACGTGACGTCCAGCGGCGCTTCCCCGCCCAGCGTACTCGGATTGAAATCCGCGCTCGGTGGTGGCAGAACCAGCAGGTCGACGGCAGCGGACTCGATCGTGTTGCCGGCCTTGTCGGTCACCCTGATGCGCCCGTACAGCCGCTGGCCGGGAACGGCGCCGGCATAGGTATAGCTGGTCGAACCGGCGGACAGCACCTGGTCGAGGACCAGGTTGTCGAAGGCTGCGCTGGACGCTACCTGCAGGCGGATGGTATCGACGCCGCTGAGCGCATCGCTGCCGCTGAAGCGCCACTCGACCGAGGTCGGCCCGACCTGCAGCGCGGGGAATATCTGCCCGGCCGGAAGGACCTGGTCGATGGTGACGGCTTGGCTCAGTCCCGACCAGAGCTCCCAGGTGCCGCCATTGTTCACGCTGCCCCTGACCCGGGCACGGTAGGTCTTGCCGGCTTCAAAACCCTCACTCCACGTGTAGGAGCCGACGTCACCGATGGTTTCCGTGCGCACCAGTTCGCCCGCGTCGGTCTGGATCTCGATCTGGTACGTCGTCAGCTCGGGGATGCGCGCCCAGCTCCAGCCTGGCGCCGTCTTGACGAAACGGGCGATGACCGATGGCGGCTCGGGTGTCAGACCCGAGATGTCGATGAAGTCGTAGGGGGCGGCCGTGTTCATCTGGTAGTTCTGGCCGGTGGCGTCCGGCGTGAACGACACCGCCTGCTCCGGCGCGATTGCATTGGCGGTGTTGCATCCCAGCTGGACCGACTGCAAACCCGCGCCCTGGATGCCGATGGTGGCGCTGCCGCCGGTGCTCAGCGCTTCGCGCAGGTAGCGGTACTGCAGCTTGATTTCGTTGGAGCCTTCGAACAGGACTACCTGGAACGTGCCCATCGGCAGGTTCGAACCGTAGAAGAACTGGTTGGTCCACTGCACCACCAGCTTGCGGTTGGGCGCGACGCCGATGGTCTGGTACTCGATCTTGCCGCTGGGCTGGCCGCTGACGTCGGTGCGCAGGTCGTCCCAGAATGCCAGGATCGTGTTGGGCAAGCCTGGCAGGCAGCTGTTCGAGTAGGCATTGGTCGGCGAACCGAATTGCAGCAGACCGTTGGTGGTGGCGTAGAACTGGGTCCGGGTGGTGCCGTAATAATTGAAGGCAAAGCCGATCGGGAACGGACCGGCCGCCACGTCGTCACCGACCAGTCCGGTATTCACACCCGCAGCCGCCGGCAACTGGACGCAAAGAAGGACAACGAGCATTACCCGCCGGCACATCGCGATGAGTCTGCCAACGAATCCCGGATTGGCCGGTACGAGCAAGTATTGTTCGAACCGGGCGGCGCTTGTGTCCATAGATCGATGCATCCAAATAAATTAAAGGAATTGCACCTGATCAGGTGCGGTGGTGATGCCCTGGTAATACCCAGGCGCTAGCCTTAATACTTGATCCGATGCTTGCTGCCACTCTGTTCAATGCATGTGTGGTGCTGGTAATGCGTGCGGCATAATCTGGGCAGCGGAATGCGAATTACCGAAAGCGCGCTGCCAGTCACTGAATCTCGATTCTTCGTTCTTATTGGCCGGGGCCTGGCGCGCAAGCGACGGCTTGGGTCTTTTTTCGCTTTGGAATAAATATACGAAGGAGTATATATTTACAATAAATTTCCTGTCAACAAAACATTTCTTATTAGAAAGCGCGCTGTTTTAACCCCCAGCGAGCTCCGCGGGACGGGAACGACGTCCGTAGTGTCGAAATGCAAGCAGGCAGCTTCCTCCCTCTGTGCAGCGTACCGGCGCGACCGGCCACCCCGGACCCGGCGCGGGCCGCCGACCGAAGGTCCGGTCACGCCTTGAACGGATTGGCAAGCTGTTCTTTTTGCTAGGGGAGCGCGTCCGCCGTGTTTGCGGCAATTTCGCAGGCTAAAGAGCGTCTGACTAACCCCTCAGGGCCAGGCGTTGCAACGCCGCCATAACGGTTTTATTAGGCGCTCCAAAGCCGGTTACCCGAAACGGGTAATAACAACGCACACGCTATTAGTGCTACGGCAGGATTAATTCACGCATTTATGTCGGCTGATGAAACAAATGCGGCGCCGTGGCCGTCCTGCTTCACATTGAATGGATCCTGCCGTTTATGGCCACCGATAATCGGCGGGCATTGGCAGGATAATGCAGCGGAAGAATCGTGAAACGGAGGTGGCAGTTGCCGGCTATCGAACCTTTGTTTCATGCTGGGTGCATTAGGTCGACGTGGCGATATTGCAGCAATGAGACTGGTGTCGAGCACTTTAACGCAGCGCCGAATTGGCACTGGCAGTTCGACAAGACCGGCGGCTGCACGCCGCGCCACGAGGTGATGGATTACGTGTTTGCCCAGTGCGTCCGGGCGCGCCGACGAAGCGTGCTCCGTCTACGGCGCAGGCCGGGTCCCTGGCCTCAGGCCGTGTGCAGCTGCATGGTTGCCGTATCGAGTTTGCCGTCGACGACGAGCGGAATGATGCGCAGCGCCTTGTCGATCGATTCCTCGATCAGCGACTGCTCGTCCTTGCGCGGGCGGTGCAGCACGAAATCGGCCACGCCCTGCTGCAGGCTCAGGCTGCGCGGGTGGCCGATGCCCAGGCGCAGGCGCCAGTATTCCTGGGTGCCGAGGGCTGAGGTGATGTCCTTTAAACCGTTGTGGCCGCCCGAGGAGCCACCCTTTTTCAGCTTCGCCACGCCCGGCATCAGGTCGAGCTCGTCGTGCACGACCAGCACTTCGTCCGGGTTGATTTTATAAAAGCGCGCCAGTGCGCCGACCGACTGGCCGGAGCGGTTCATGAAGGTCAGGGGCTCGAGCAGCCAGACTTCGTTGCCGCCAATCGAGGTTTTCGCCATCAGCGCATTGAAACGGCTTTCGCGCTGCAGGCGGCAGCCCGGCAGGCTGTTGGCGAGGTTGTCGACCAGCCAGAAGCCGGCATTGTGGCGGGTTTGTTCGTAGTCGGGGCCAGGGTTGCCGAGGCCGACGATGAGGCGGATAGACATTAGCGGTCGCGTCAGGAAAAAGAGGATTATCGCCGAAAGCGCCAGTGAGCGGGCGTTGTCGGCCAGTGCCTGTGAACGAGGTAAGGCCGGCAAGTTGATGTATCCTGAAAGCAATTCATTCCTGCCGATGACGATGAAACGCACCCTCACAGCAATCACGCTCTGCCTTGCAAGCTCGCCTGCCCTGGCCGGGTGGTATCAGGTGACGAATTACGAAGGCATGCTGGGAAGCTACCCGATCCACGTGTCGATCCAGGCACGTAGCTGGAGCGACCCCCAGGAACGCGGCAAGGTGGTCGGAAGCTATTACTACGACGCCCGGCGCATCCCGATAGCGCTGCACGGAACGCAGCAGCCGGACGGCAGCCTGCGCCTGTGCGAGGTACAGGACCTGCGCTTGATCACCGGACACAATCCGGATATGAACAAGGCGCTGCGCACGGATCCCTGCCCGTTCGCCCTGAAGCCCGTCCCCGGTGGCCTCGGGGGCACTTGGCGGAACGGGAAGGCAGGCTACGAGGTGACGCTCAAGACAGTGGGCAGGATGGACAACACCGGCAAGGAAACGCTCACCGGCAAGATGGAGGTGCCGATGTGGCAGCACAGCGAGCGCCACATGTATCTCGGCATCTATGAAATGGATGAGGAACGCGTACTCATGCGCCGGATCCAAGCAGTGAATATTACGACCGGAAAAGTGGAGCGGGCGGCCGAGCTGAGCTGTCCGGCCGACGACTTCTGCGAACCCGGCGTGCTGTATACGGACGTATATATGAACGTAAGCAAGACCGGCAAGCCCTCGACAGTGTGGGTCGGGCTTGGGGGCGCCAAAATGGGCTCCGATATGGAAGTGAAACTGGTTCCCGTGCGTTAAGCAGGGCCGGGCGCCGCGCTGGACAAAAAAAGAAAAGCCCCGGCACCACAGTGGTGACGGGGCTTTCTATCGCCGCTTGCGCGGCGAATGAAAAATTACTTCTTCTCTTCGGCCTCAGCAGCGTCAGCAGCAATGGCGCCGCGTGGGATCGACGAGGTGACGATGGTCAGGTTCTGGCCGTGGGTCAGCGCGGTCACGCCTTCTGGCAGCTTCAGGTCATCGCTGTGGATCGACTGGCCGGCTTCCAGGTTGGCCAGGTCGACTTCGATGAACTCAGGCAGCTTGCCTGGCAGGCAGGACACGTCCAGCTCGTTCAGCACGTGCGAGATGACGGCTGCGCTCAGCTTGACGGCTGGCGAGGTCTCGGCGTTGATGAAGTGCAGGGCGACCTTGGTGTGGATCGGCTGCGAAGCGTCGACGCGCTGGAAGTCAGCGTGCAGGACCAGTTGCTTGTATGCGTGCATCTGGAAGTCACGCAGCAGGACTTGCTGGGTGGCGCCGTCGATTTCGAGGTCCAGCACGGAACCGTGGAATGCTTCTTTCTTGAGCGCGTGCCACAGGGCGTTGCCGTCCAGGGCGATCAGGACCGGGGCAGCGGGGCCACCGTAGATGATGCCTGGGGTCTGGCCAGCCTTGCGCAGGCGGCGGCTCGCTCCGGTGCCCTGCAGGGTGCGGTTGAATGCAACTACTTTCATGTGAAACTCCATAAGTTTGGGATCGCATGCAGGACGTTCCTGCCCGATTTCCCGGTGGTGCCCGCCCCCGCGACCAGGGGCTGGCTTGGCTGAGCGCTACATTACGCACTCAAGAAAAAACGAATTCTTCGAACGGTACAACGGCGCGCCGGGCTGGGAGCCGGGCGCGCCGCTTGCTAATGCTTGTCTTGCTTAGTCGACGAACAGCGACATCACGGAGTCGCCCTTGACGATACGCTTGAACGTTTCGGCCAGCAGCGGAGCACAGGTCAGCTGGCGGATCTTGCCGCAAGCCTGGCCTTCGGCGCTCAGCGGGATCGTATCGGTGACGACCAGCTCGTCCAGCGGCGAATTCGAGATACGCTCGATGGCCGGGCCCGACAGGACCGGGTGCGTGCAGTAAGCAACAACCTTCTTGGCGCCGCGCTCTTTCAAGACTTCGGCGGCCTTGCACAGCGTGCCGGCGGTGTCGACCATGTCATCCATGATGACGCAGTTGCGGCCTTCGACTTCGCCGATGATGTTCATGACTTCCGACACGTTCGCCTTCGGGCGGCGCTTGTCGATGATCGCCAGGTCGCAGCCGAGGCGCTTGGCCAGGGCACGGGCACGCACCACGCCGCCGACGTCGGGCGACACGACCAGCAGGTCGTCGTAGTTGCGCTTTTGCAGGTCACCCAGCAGCAGAGGCGATGCGTAGATGTTGTCGACCGGGATGTCGAAGAAGCCCTGGATCTGGTCGGCGTGCAAGTCCATGATCAGGACGCGTTCGACGCCGGCTTCTTCGAGCATGTTGGCAACGACCTTGGCCGAGATGGCGACACGCGCCGAGCGTGGGCGGCGGTCCTGGCGGGCGTAACCAAAGTATGGGATGGCGGCGGTGATGCGGCCGGCCGAAGCGCGTTTGAGGGCATCGACCATCAGCATGATTTCCATCAGGCTGTCGTTGGTCGGAGCACAGGTCGACTGCAGGACAAAGACGTCCTTGCCGCGCACGTTCTCATTGATTTCGACCATGACTTCGCCGTCCGAGAATTTCGAGACGACTGCCTTACCGAGAGGAATACCGAGGCTTTTTGCGACCCCTTCTGCTAGCGCCGGATTAGCGTTGCCGGTAAAAACCATCAGGTTTTCGTAAGCCATGGGAGTCCTGAGAGAAGAGCGTTGAAACTTTTGAAAAACAATCAGCCGGCTGTACCGGCTGACTATGCGTTTAAAGGCTGGACCGCGAGAGCGGCTCGCCCGATTCGTCCGCTGGATACATACGCATCGACAGGTCGGACAAAACGAATGGCAGGGGAACAAGGATTCGAACCTTGGTATGCTGGAATCAAAATCCAGTGCCTTAACCAGCTTGGCGATTCCCCTACGCAACTTACAGCTTGCTGCAACATTCAACTCATCGTCAAACCCTGCAACAGGCAAAATTTTATTCTACAACTCATTGTTTTGCAAGAGCGATTTTAGCGGATGCCGCTGCAAGGACCGGGCTTTCCACGCTCGCCAGGTTGAAGGAACTTGCCCCATTACCCGATCCGCCTGTGCCTCATCCGGTACCGCGCAAAACACGCACGCTCCCGAACCAGTCATCCTTGCCGCACCGTGCTGATCCAGCCATTCGATCGCCTCTGCTACCGGCGGAAATAAACGGGACGCCACTGCTTGCAAATCATTTTTCCCAAACTCACTTAATAAGTGTGCTGCAGGAAAGTCCGCTATTCTAACGGGCTTCGTGTCGCGCGTCAAATCCTCTGCCGTAAAAATTGCAGGGGTCGGCACCGAGACGCCCGGTTCGATCACGACATACCAGCAGTCGGGTCCATCGACCGGCTGCATCGCCTCCCCCACGCCCTCGACGAAGGCCGTGCGGCCATAGATAAAGAAGGGAATGTCGGCGCCCAGCGGCAGGCCGATCGCCATCAGCTCCTCATCGCCGAAGCCGGCATCCCACAGGTGGTTTGCCGCCATCAGGGCGGTCGCCGCATCGGACGAACCGCCGCCCAGCCCGCCGCCCATCGGCAGGATTTTGTCGACAGCGACGTCGATGCCGGGCGCCATGCGGCCGTGGCGCTGTTCGAACGCATCGGCCAGGCGCCGCAGCGCGCGCACGATCAGGTCCGATTCTTCCGGCACGCCCGCTACCTCGTTGGTGCGGCGGATGCGGCCGTCGTCACGGACATCGAAATGCAGGGTGTCGCCGCGCTCGATGAGTTGAAACACGCTTTGCAGCAAGTGGTAGCCGTCGGCGCGGCGGCCAACGACGTGCAGGAACAGATTCAGCTTGGCCGGGGCCGGGCAATTGTGCAACGACCGCATCTTCACGCGGCCGGATCGATGATGATGCGCAAGGCCAGCTCGTCGCTGTTGGCGGTGGCGCTGCGTTCGGCCACGATATTGCTCGGCATCGCAACGCCGTCCTTGCCGTTCTGCCAGGACACGAAGCGCAGGCGCCAGCCGTCTTGCGTAAAGACGCTGTTGTTGGCGGGCGTGGCGGCGAAGCGCTTGCCGGCGGCGTCGGTCGCGTAGCCCTGCAGCCAGTCGCGCAGACCGGAGACCGGCAGCGACCAGCCCAGTGCCTGGCGCGTCAGGGCGTCGATGTCGGCGGCGCTGCGCGGTGCGCGCCCGGCTTCGGTCAGGGTGGCCTGCTGCGGCGTGACGCTGATCGTCGCCACCGTCTGTTTTAGAGGATTGAGGAAGGCGACGTCCACCTGGCCGGGACGCTGCGACCACTCGAAGCCGCCATTCATCGAGTTCGGCTGGCCATCCTTCTGGTAATTGACTTGCAGGCGGCCGGTGAGCTCGATGGTGTCGCGGTAAGCGGCGGCGGCCTGGGCAGCAACGCCAGGAGCGGCGCCGGTCGAATCGGTCGCGGTGGTGGCGCAGCCGGCGAGCGCGGCGGCAAGGACGAGGAGGGATAAGCGATTAATGATCGGCATCGGTCTGGAATGGAAAAATGAAAAAGGCGGCCAATAAAAAAGGCGACGCCCGCCCGTGTTATTCGACCATTATTTCACAGCGACAGGCGCAGGCGCGCCAGCGTGCTGCGCAGCGTGTCGTTCTGCGGGTCTTTGGCGCGCGCTTCGCGCCACAGCTTCTGGGCGTCGGCCTGCTTGCCCTTCTGCCACAGCACTTCGCCCAGGTGCACCGCAATTTCCGGATCGCGGCGCAGGCCGTAGGCGCGGCGCAGGTGGGCTTCGGCGGCGTCGAGGTTGCCGAGGCGGTACTGCACCCAGCCCATGCTGTCCATGATGAAAGGATCTTCCGGCGCCATGCCCAGCGCCTTTTCGATCAGGGCGCGCGCTTCTTCGAGGCGCACGTTGCGTTCGGCCAGCGAATAGCCGAGGGCGTTGTAGGCATGGTGGTTGTCGGGCGCCAGGCGCATCACGTCGCGCAGGGTCTTTTCCATGACCTCGAGGTGGCCGGTCTTTTCGGCCAGCAGGGCGAAGTCGTAGAGCAAGTCCGGGTTGGCCGGGAAGCGTTTGGTGGCGTCCTGCATCAATATGAATGCCTGCTCGGCCTGGCCGGCGTCGCGCAGCACCTGCGCTTCGGCGGCCAGCACCTGGGCCTGGGCGCCCGGATCGGCCGGTTTCAGCGAGGCGAGCAGGCGGCGCGCGGCCGGCAGGTCGCCGCCCTTGCCGAGCAGCTGGGCGCGGCGCAACTGGGCGCCGAAAGCGGATTTTTCGTCGCCCTCGGGCAGCTTGTCGAGCCAGCCGACGGCGGCCTTGATGTCGCCGCGTTCTTCGGCCAGCTGCGACAGGATGAACAGCGCCTTCGACGGATCGCGCTCGTCCTCGGGATTACGCCCGAGCACGTCGACGAAGCGCGTGAAATAGCGCTCCGCGCCCGCCGGGTCGTTCAGCTGGGTCGACAGCACGCCGAGCGCGTAGAGGGTGGTGACGTTGTCGGGTTGCTGGCTGTCGAGCAGCAGGAATTCGGTGCGCGCGGCCTCGAACTGCTTTTCGTTGACGAGCAGGCGCGCATGCGCGGCCCGCACTTCGCGCGCATTCGGATTGGCGGCGATGAACTTCGCCAGCATGTCGCGCACCTGCGTTTCGCTTTCGCCGGCCTGGGCCAGGGTCAGGATGGCAATTTCGGAGTCGGGTTTCAGGGCCAGTGCCGCGCGCGCCTCGCGCGTTGCGCCTGCCTTGTCGCCGCGGGTGAGCGCGCCCTGCGCCAGCACCACATGCCCCTCGAAGGTGCCTCGGTAAGGCGCCACCACACGTTCCAGCATGGCCGCGCCCGCTTCCTTGTCCTTGGCGCGCGAGAGCAATTGCTGCACCTGATAAAGCACGATGCCGCGCATCGGCGCCGGCGCGCCCTCCAGGCGCTTGCGGAAAATTTCTTCTGCGTCCGAGATATTGTCGGACAGGATAACCATCCCCAGATAGTACTGCGTCGCTTCGTCCGATTGCGGATCGATCTGGCGCCACTGGCGCACGGCGGCCAGGGTGTCTTCGGGCTGGCGCGCGGCCAGCGCCATTTCGGCGGCGCGGCGTGCCAGGCGCGGATCGCGCGTCTGCTGCGCCAGGCTCATCATCGTCAGGTAGGGGCCCTGCCAGTCGCCGCGGCGGAAGGCGAATTCGGCGCGCAGCAGCTGGTTCAGCAAGGTGCTTGTCAGTTCGACTTTCGGCAGGCGCGCCTGTTCGGCCTCGCTCGCGGCTTTTGCGTCGAGCTCGGACTTGGCCTGCGCATGCTCCATGGCCTCGGCCTGCGCCGCAGCCGTCTGCGCCGATCCTGCAACAGGCTGCGGTTGGGGCGCCACAGCACACGCCGACAGCAGTCCGGAGAGGGTTACAATGACGAAAGCGTTTTTCAAGGCAAGTCCAGGGTGTGGAATGATGTTCGATTCTACGCCCAAGCCCCGTCGCGCGTGCGCAAGCCCACCACGATTTACAAGAATTTTGTCAAATTTTCATGCCTGAACTCCCCGAAGTAGAAGTGACCCGGCGCGGCGTCGCGCCCCACCTCGAAGGCCGCGTGGTCGAACAGGTCGTGTTCCGGCGCGAGGGCCTGCGCTGGCCCTTCCCGGCCCACCTGGCCGTCTCCCTGGCCGGCCAGCGCATCACGCAGGTCGGCCGGCGCGGTAAATACCTGTTGATCGGTTTCGACGCAGGCACGCTCATCATCCACCTGGGCATGTCGGGCCATTTGCGCGTGCTTCCGCTCGGGACCGAGCTGAAGAAACACGATCACTTCGACCTGGTCGTGGGCGACGGCGCGCAATCCCAGGTACTGCGCCTGCACGACCCGCGCCGCTTCGGCGCCGTGCTCTGGCACGCCCATGACGATGGCGACATCGACCAGCACGTGCTGCTGCGCGGCCTCGGCGTCGAGCCGCTGGAAGACGCTTTTTCAGCCGCCCTGCTGCACAAGGCAACGCGAAAACGCAGCGCGCCGATCAAGCAGGTGCTGCTGGCGGGCGATATCGTCGTCGGCGTGGGCAATATCTACGCCTGCGAAAGCCTGTTCAAGGCCGGCATCAGCCCGAAAACGCCGGCCTCGCGCATCAGCCGCGCCCGCTACGACAAGCTCGCCGACGCCATCCGCGAGATCCTGGCCGCCGCCATCGTGCAGGGCGGCAGCACACTGCGTGACTTTATTGCCGTGAATGGTCAATCTGGCTATTTCCAGCAGACGTATTTCGTCTATGATCGTGCAGGAGTGCCTTGCAGAAACTGTGGCGCGCCGGTGCGCCAGATCAAGCAGGGGCAGCGGTCGACGTTCTACTGCGCCACCTGCCAGCGCTAAGGCCAGACGCTATATTTTGAAAGCAGGCGGACCCATGCAAGACATCAATGAATACGGCGCCTGGCGCGCATCGATCGCTGCAAAGCTGGACGACTACCGCGCCGCGCTCACCAGCTTCGACGTGTCGGACGCGGCGACCACCCAGCGCGCCGCCCAGGCTGCTGCCCGGGTGCGCGACGACCGTCTGTCGGTGGCTTTTGTGGCCGAATTCTCGCGCGGGAAATCCGAGCTGATCAACGCGATCTTCTTTGCCGACTACGGCCAGCGCATCCTGCCCTCTTCCGCCGGCCGCACCACCATGTGCCCGACCGAGCTGCTGTACGACGCCGCCTGGGAACCCTGCATCCGCCTGCTGCCGATCGAAACGCGCGCGCAGCAGCTCTCGACCAGCGATTATCGCGACGACCCTTCCGCCTGGACCGTCATTCCGCTCGACCTCGACGCCCCCGACCGCATGACGGAAAGCTTCCGCCAGGTCAGCATGACGCGCCGCGTGGCGCCCGAGGAAGCGCAGCGCTACGGGCTGTACGACCCGGAAGACCCGGAGCTCGCCGACGCGCTGGGCCAGGACGGCCTGGTCGAAATCTCGCAGTGGCGCCATGCGATCATCAACCTGCCGCATCCGCTGCTGAAACAGGGCCTGGTCATCCTCGACACGCCGGGCCTGAATGCGATCGGCACCGAACCCGAACTGACGCTGAACCTGATCCCGAACGCGCATGCGGTGCTGTTCGTGCTCGCCGCCGAAACCGGCGTCACGCGCAGCGACATCGAAGTCTGGCGCACCCATATCGGCGCCGGGCCGGGCCGCATCGTGGTCCTCAACAAGATCGACGCGATGTGGGACGCGCTGCGCAGCGAGGCCGAAAACGAAGCCGAGATCGCGCGCCAGCAAAGGAGCGTGGCGCAGCAGCTTGGCTTGACGCCGGAGCAGGTGTATCCGGTGTCGGCGCAAAAGGCGCTGGTCGGCCGCATCCAGGGCGACATGGATTTGTTCGAACGCAGCCGCCTGGGCGAACTCGAAGCGGCGCTGCTGCATGGCCTGATCCCGCAAAAGAAAGCGATCCTCGGCAGCGCCCTGCGCGACGACCTGGCGGCACTCGAAAGCGCGCAGGCTAGCGCCCTGGCTGCGCGCGGCCGCGGCCTGGTCGAGCAGCTGCAGGAACTGAAAAGCCTGCGCGGCAAAAACCAGAACGTGCTGGCCCACATGATGCGCCGCATCGAGGCCGAACGAAAAGATTTCGATGCGGGCCTGATGCGCCTGCAGGGCGCGCGTACGCGCTTTGCCAGCCTGTCGACCGAACTGTATTCGACGCTCGACATGGATGCCGTCGCGCGCCAGGCCGAGACCGTGCGCCTGGCGCTGCAGGCCTCGCGCTTTGCCACCGGCATGCGCGCGCCGGTCCGCGCCTTTTTCGACAATGCCCGCATCAGCCTGGAGGCCGCCAGCGAACAGGTGGCCGAGATCGGCGTCCTGATGGACACCATGCTGCGCGGCTTTGCCGCCGAACACGGCTTGAGCATGCCGCCGCCGCTGCCGCTCTCGCTGACCCGCTACCGCGACGAGATCGCCGCGGTCGAGGCGCTCTACGTCAAGCAGTTCGGCACCGCGACCCTCTTCATGACCAGCCGCAGCACCCTGCTGGAACGCTTTTTTGACTCCATCGTCTCGAGCGTGCGCCGCAGTTTCCGCGCCGCGAACGCCGATGTCGAGGCCTGGCTGAAGGTGATCATGGTACCGCTCGAGACGCAGATTCGCCAGCACAAGGAGCAGCTGCGGCACCGCCTGTCATCCATCGAGCGCATCCACGACGCCACCGACAGCCTGGAGCAGAAGATCGCCGCTTTCGAAGGGAGCCAGGACGAACTCGAGCAGCAGCGCCGGCGCCTGCTGGCACTGAACGGCGCCGTCGCCGCCGCACTGGGCGAACCGGCGCTGCGGGAGGCTGCGTGAAGCGCTTGACGGAATTCGATGAGCTGATCGATCCGAGCTTTTCAAGCGCCGTCATCGACTGGCAGCGCGCGCACGGACGCCACGCCCTGCCCTGGCAGAACACGCGCGACGCCTACCGCGTCTGGCTCTCCGAGATCATGCTGCAGCAGACGCAGGTGGCGGCAGTGCTCGGCTATTACGCGCGCTTCCTTGAGCGTTTTCCGACCGTGCAGGATCTGGCTGGCGCGCCGATCGAGGACGTGATGGCGCACTGGAGCGGGCTCGGTTACTACACGCGGGCGCGCAACCTGCACGCCTGCGCGAAGCGCGTTGTCGATGAATACGGCGGCCAGTTCCCGGCCGACCCGGCGCTGCTGGCCGACCTGCCCGGCATCGGCCGCTCGACCGCCGCGGCGATCACCGCCTTTTCGAACGGCACCCGCGCCGCCATTTTGGATGGCAACGTCAAGCGCGTGTTCGCGCGCGTGTTCGGGGTCGAGGGCTATCCCGGTGAAAAGCGCATCGAAGACGGCTTGTGGCGCCGCGCCGAGGCACTCCTGCCGCTCGATGGGGGCATGGAAGCCTACACCCAGGGCCTGATGGATCTGGGCGCGACGCTGTGCACGCGCTCGAAACCGGACTGCCCGCGCTGCCCGTTGCAGGCGCGCTGCGTGGCCTATGCCACCGGCCGCACCGAGGAACTGCCGGTGCGCAAACCGAAGAAAGCCACGCCCGAGAAGCGCGCCGAGATGTTAGTGGTCGTGCACGACGGCCATGTGCTGCTCGAGCAGCGCCCGGCGAGCGGGATCTGGGGCGGCTTGCTGTCGCTGCCGGAAGTCGATGGACACGTCGGCATCGAGACCGCGCGCGATGGCGGCGTGGCGCTGGCGGCTTGCTTGCAGGGGTTTGGCGAGGTCGAGGAAGTGCAGGCGCTGCTGCCGCTGGTGCATGTGTTCACGCACTACAAACTGCATATCTATCCGCACAAGGTGGTGCTGGCCGCGCGCGGGGTCACGCCGGAGCGCTACGTGTGGGTGAAGCTGGCGGAGGTCGGTGATGCCGCCCTGCCCGCGCCAGTGAAAAAGCTGCTCGTCGACCTGGCGCGGCCAAGCTTGTTCAGCTGATGCCATCCGGCTCGCGGCCGGCGAACATTTCTATACGTAGGGTGGGCTCTCGAGCCCACGCGGTAGAGCGCGTGATTGGTCGAAACGTGTCCGCACGACGCCGAAACGATGATCGACCGCCGTACCGCGTGGGCACGAGTGCCCACCCTACAACATCCAATCCTTACAGCTCATCGAGCGAAAAAATCCGCTTGTGCTCGCGGATCGCATACCGGTCCGTCATCCCCGCAATGTAATCGGCAATCTTGCGCGCCTGCTTGTGCACGTCGCTTGATGCCACCTGGTAGTCCGGCGGCAGCAGCACCGGATCGGTCATGAAAGCGTCGAACAGCTCGCGCACGATGCGGCTGGCCTTGACGCGCATGCGGTTGACCTTGAAGTGGCGGTACAGGTTCGCGTACAGGAAGCGTTTTAACGCTGTCGTCTCGGCGCGCATCGTGTCGGAAAAGCGGATCAGGGGCGGCGCGGCGCGCACGTCGTCGATGCTCAAAGGCGCGGCATCGACCAGCAGCGCGGCCGAGGTCTCGACCAGGTCGGCCGTCATCGCGGTGATCATCAGGCGGATCGTTTCGTACAGCGCGCGCCGGCCCGGCAGGCCGGGGTACTGGGCCTCCACAGCCCGGCGGTGGCGCGCGAACAAATCCACTTCCATCATCTGCTCGGTCGTCAGCAAGCCCGAACGCAGGCCATCGTCGATATCGTGGTTGTTGTACGCGATCTCGTCGGCGAGATTGGTCAGCTGCGCTTCCAGGCTGGGCTGGGTCTTGTCGAGGAAGCGCTGGCCGAGCTCGCCGAGGGTGCGCGCATTGTTCAGCGAGCAGTGCTTCAGGATGCCTTCGCGCGTCTCGAAGGTGAGGTTCAGCCCGTCGAAAGCGCCGTAGTGCTCTTCCAGGTGGTCCACCACGCGCAGGCTTTGCAGGTTGTGCTCGAAGCCGCCGTAATCCTTCATGCAGTCGTTGAGCACGTCCTGGCCGACGTGGCCGAAAGGCGTGTGGCCGAGGTCGTGCGCCAGGGCGCAGGCTTCGACCAGGTCTTCGTTCAGGCGCAGGCTGCGCGCCAGCGTGCGGCCGATCTGCGCGACCTCGATCGAATGCGTCAGGCGCGTGCGGAACAGGTCTCCCTCGTGGTTCAGGAAGACTTGCGTCTTGTATTCGAGGCGGCGAAAAGCGGTGGAGTGGATGATGCGGTCGCGGTCGCGCTGGAATTCGCTGCGCGAGCCAGGCGCCGGCTCATCGAAACGGCGCCCGCGCGAACCCTTCGAATGCGCGGCATACGGGGCCAGGTGGGCGTCGAAATCGATCATGCGCGGCTCCTCACTGTTGGACGCAGGCTTCCAGGGTGGCGTGCAGCAGCTCGAGCGGCACGCTGGTGATGCTCGGGCTGCCCAGGGGTTTGAGGAGGATGAACTTGATCGCCCCGCCCTCGTTCTTCTTGTCCACTTCCATCAGCTCGATCCAGCGCGCGATGCCGAGGTCGGGCGCCACCACCGGCAGGCCGGCCGCCCGCACCAGCGCGCGCACGCGCTCGAGCGCCGCGTCGTCGATGAAGCCGAGCCGGCGCGACAGGTCGGCCGCCATCACCATGCCGCAGCCGACCGCTTCGCCATGCAGCCAGGCGCCGTAGCCCAGGCCCGCTTCGATCGCGTGGCCGAAGGTGTGGCCGAAGTTCAGCACGGCGCGCAGGCCGCCTTCGCGTTCGTCCTTGCGCACGACGTCGGCCTTGATCTCGCAGGAGCGCGCGATCGCATGCGACAGCGCAGCCGGGTCGCCCGCCATCAGGCGTTCGATGTTCGCTTCGATCCAGTCGAAGAACTCGGCGTCGAGGATGGCGCCATGCTTGATCACTTCGGCCAGGCCCGCCGACAGCTCGCGGCTTGGCAAGGTCGACAGGGTGCTGGTATCGGCCAGCACCGCGCGCGGCTGGTAGAACGCGCCGATCATGTTCTTGCCCAGCGGGTGGTTGATGCCGGTCTTGCCGCCGACCGAGGAATCGACCTGCGCCAGCAAGGTGGTGGGAATCTGCACGAAGGGCACGCCGCGCATGTAGCTGGCGGCCGCATAGCCCGTCAGGTCGCCGATCACGCCGCCGCCCAGGGCGATGAGCGTGGTCTTGCGGTCGCATTTGTTGGCCAGCAGCGCGTCGAAGACCTGCATCAGCGAACCCCAGTGCTTGTGCTCTTCGCCGTCGGGAAGGATGATCTCGACCACCTCGCGGCCGGCCGCGCGCAGGGGCGCGGCGACCTTGTCCAGGTAGAGGGGCGCGACCGTGGTGTTGGTGACGATCGCCACCTTGTTGCCGCCGATCTGGCGCGCCAGCAGCGCGGCGTCGTCGAGCACGCCCGGGCCGATGGCGATCGGGTAGCTGCGCTCGCCCAGTTCGACGTTGAGATTGATGTTTGCTGTTTGATTCATCGATGCCGCCCTTGCACGCCGCGAACGCGCCGTGTTGAGCGCGTCGAGCTGGTCCAAAATTGTCTGAACCATCGATTGTACGTTAGGACGGCCGGTATCGATGACGAGGTCGGCAATCTCGCGGTAGAGCGGCTCGCGCTGGGCCAGCAATTCCTCGAGCTTCCTGCGCGGGTCGGCCGTCTGCAGCAGCGGGCGGTTCTTGTCGTGCGAGGTGCGTTGCAGGATGCTGCCGATGCCGGCGCGCAGGTAGACGACGGTGCCGCGTTCGGCGAGATGGGCGCGGCTGGCGGCGTCGAGCACGGCGCCGCCGCCGGTGGCCAGCACGATGCCGCGCTGGCTGGTGAGTTCGCGGATCATGTCCGCTTCGCGCCGGCGAAAGCTCGCCTCCCCTTCGATTTCAAAGATCCACGGGATCGTGGCGCCGGTGCGCGCCTCGATCGCATGGTCGGAATCGACAAAGCGCTTGCCCAGCCGGCGCGCCAGCATCCGGCCGATGGTGGTCTTGCCGGACCCCATCAGTCCGACAAGAAACACATTTTCGGATTTCACATCAGTTTGCAGTGAACGGTAACTGCGTAATATTACCCTTTGGCGTCTTCACCTGGAGAGTAAAGTCGCCTGCAGCGCAGCTCGCGTCCGGTTTCACGGTCATGAAGTGGATGGTTCCGCCCACTGCGGTGGTGGAATTGACCACGTCCGGGAACACGGCGTCGATCGCCACCTTGTTGACCGCCGCGGCCACCATGGTGGTCCCGGCAGGCAGCGGATTGTTGTTCACGTCAGCGATGCGCACGGCCAGCTGCTTCGAGGAGCAGCCCGGGCCGCTCAGGCCGGCGATGTTCAGCTCCGCGCCGTCGGCGGGGGTCCAGTCGCGGCAAGTGACGCCGCTGCAGACCTGGCGCTTGAACGTGGTGGCGAAGCTGCCGCTGAAGATGACTTCATTCGTTGCGCGGATATAGTTCAGGCCCCACTTGCCGTCGCCGGCCGCTGCGTAGCTGCTGCGGTTGTACGGAATCGGCAAGTCGTTCTGGGCCGCCTGGTAGACGCCGTCCAGATTCGTGTCGAGGAAAGGATCGCCCATGTCGGTGTAAGGCTCGCCATTGCTGCGGCAGGTGTCGATCAGCGGACGGTAGGAAGCCGGCACCTGGCCGTTGGGGTCGACGAAATCGGTACAGCTGTACTGGCCGTTGCCGTCCAGGTCGACATAGGTTTCGAGGCCCTGGGCATAGGCCAGGAAGCTCACGCGGCCGTTCGCCGGACGGAAGTCCTGGCTGCGCAGGACCACCTTGCATTCGCCGCCCACGGTGGTACAGGCGCCCTGCGCCGCGGTGCCGATGGCGCCGCCTTCGGTGACGAAGTTGACGGCCACCTGGTCCGACACGGGATTGCCGTATTCGTCGGCCAGCAGGACGCTGACGGTGGTCGTTTCGTTGTCGTACTGCAGACCTTCGATGTTGGCGCTGCTGGTACTCATCGACATGAAGCGCTGCAGCGGCAAGCCGGTCGAGACGGTCAGGGTATCGGACAGGCCGGTCATGTTCACGCCGTTGCGGTTGGCCGAAGCCACCACGCGCACCGGGGTCGGGATCGTGCCCGAAGAAACCATGGTGCTGACATTGCCCGAGCCGTCGGTGGTGGCGCGGGTCGGGCTGACGGTCAGGCCGCCGGTATAAGTGGTGGCGCTGAAGTCGACGTCGACGCCAGGCAGGCCATTGCCCTGCTGGTCGACCACGCGGAAGGTGACCTGGGCCGATTCCGAGCGTCCCTGGCCGCCGGAACCCTTGCGCACGATCGAGATACCGCTCGAACTGGTGCTGGCGAACTGGATCGAGCCGATGTTGGCGGCGCCGACGTCCAGGCCGATGGTCTGGCTCGAGCTGCCGATCGAGGCGGTGATGACGTCGCGCCCGCGCACGCAGCCGTTGTTGGTATAGGTCGCCAGCTGGACCCCATTGCTCATCGCGCCCAGCACCAGGGTGGCGGTGCCGTCGCCTTCGCACAGCGAGCTCAGATTCATGCCGGTCGATGCGGTGGCAGCCTGGCCGTTGCTGGTGACGGGAATGTTCAGCGACAGCGTGCTGAAGGCTGGCAGGCGGCCCGCAGGCGCCGGCACGAAGGCCAGCTGGCCCACGGTCAGGGGCGCCGCGCCGATTTCGATGCCCACCGAGTTCGAACCGGTCTTGCCGTCGACCACCGCGGTGGCCGTCATCGCCAGGGCGCCCGAGGCGGAATAGGTTGCCGGCTTGATGGTCACGACCGCCACCCCGCTGGCGTTGGTCAGCGCCGAACCGGTGCCCGGCGTGAAGGCGACCAGGTCGGCCGTCGCCGCGGCGAACTGGACGATCGCTCCGGCGGCGGGCGTGCCGGCCGGCGTGAGCACGGTGGCCCTGAGCGTGGCGCTCTGGCCGCCCGAGAGGCTGGTGAGCGTCTTGCCGGTGCCGTCGACCATCACGACCGTGACCCTGGTTTCGGTCGCGACAGGCGTGGGGGTGGTGCCGGTGCCGGTGCCGGTGCCCGTACCTGTGCCGGTACCCGTGCCCGTGCTGCCGGAAGCGGCCGGCACCGCGCCGGGATCGCCGCCGCCCCCGCCGCAGGCGGAGAGGACCGCCGCGGCGATCAGGGTCAGGATGGCCGTGCGTCCAAACGAGGCCGAAGGAATGCGTGTCGATTTCATACAGGTCCAGTTCTTGTTAATTGTTGGGGTCTTCATGCAAACGGCATCGTTTGCGGACGCTGAAACGACACAGCGACGCGCCTTGCGGTGCGTCGCTGTGGTTTCCAGTGGCGGTAATGCGTTAAGTGGCGCTTCCTGGCAAGGGGCTCAGCGTCCGGCCGCAACGCGGTCGGCGACGATCTTCGGCGTGATGAAGACCAGCAGTTCGGTCTTCGTGTTTTCACGTCCCTGGGTCTTGAACAGGTAGCCGAGCACCGGCACGTCGCCCAGCAGCGGCACCTTCGAGACGTTGCTGCGCTCGGTCTGCTGGTAGATCCCGCCCAGCACCACCGTGCCGCCGTTTTCGACCATGACCTTGGTCTTGACGTGCTGGGTGTTGATGGCAAAGCCGGCGCGCGTTTCTTCGCCTTTCGAATCCTTGCTCACGTCCACTTCCAGCACGACGTTGCCGTCGGGCGTGATCTGCGGCGTGACTTCCAGGCGCAGGTTGGCTTTCTTGAACTCGATCGCGGTGGCGCCGCTGGACGAGGCCATCAGGTAGGGCAGTTCGACACCCTGCTCGATCACGGCCACCATCTTGTCTTCGGTGACCACGCGCGGGCTGGAGATGATCTTGCCTTTGCCGTCCGCTTCGAGTGCCGACAGTTCCAGGTTCAAAAAGCGGTTGTCGGCCGATGAGAACAGGGAAAACGCGATGCTCGAGGGGGAGATGCCGCCCAATGCGGCTGCCGGCAGGTTCACCATCGTAGTATTGGTGTAGCCGTCGCCCTTGTCCGGGGTTTGCAGCGTGTCCTGGCCGACGCCAAGCAGGTTGCCGCCGATGGCAACGCGGTTGTTTCCGCCGATGCCATATCCCTGGTCGCCGCCGCGCAGGGCGCGCATGTCGTTAAAGCCAATCTTGGCGCCGAGGTTGCGCGAGAAGCCGTCGTTCGCTTCAACCAGGCGCGCTTCGATCAGGACCTGCTTCGAGGCGACGTCGGTCTTCTGGATCAGCAGCCGGATGTCTTCGAGTTTCGAGACGATGTCGGTCACGAACAGCTGGTTGGTGCGCGGATCGATGATCGCGCTGCCGCGCTTGGACAGCACGCGGTTGCCGGTATTCGTGGTTGCCGCGCCGCTTGCGTCCAGGCCGAACACGGTGCGGAAGGCTTCGGCCTTCTGGTAGTTCAGCTGGAAGACTTCCGACTTCATCGGCTCGAGGTCGGAAATCTGGGCGCGCTGTTCGAGTTCCAGCTTTTCCTTGGTCAGCAGTTCTTCTTTCGGCGCGATCCAGATGACGGTGCCGTTCTTGCGCATGTCCAGGCCCTTCGATTGCAGGATCACGTCCAGCGCCTGGTCCCAGGGCACGTCTTTCAGGCGCAGGGTGAGGCTGCCGGACACCGAGTCGCTGGCGATGATGTTCAGGCCCGAGATGTCGGCCACCGCCTGCAGCGCGGCGCGCACTTCGATGTTCTGGAAGTCGAAGCTGATCTTCTCGCCGCGGTAACCCTGCGTGCCTTGCACCAGCTTGTTCGGGTCTTCCTTGACCGGACGCACGGCCACCACCAGCTGGGTATCGCTCTGGTAGACCGACTGTTCCCACTGGCCTTGCGCTTCGATGATCATGCGTACGTTGGCGCCATTGGTGCTGGTCGTCACGCGCGAAACCGGCGTGCCGAAGTCGGTGACATCCAGGCGCCGCCGCAGGGTTTCAGGCAGGCCGGTGTTCATGAAATCGACCTGCACCTTGTTGCCGAGCTGGCGCACGTCGACCGGCACCGCATTGTTCGGCAGGTCGACCACGATCCGGCCTTCGCCGTCCTTGCCGCGGCGGAAATCGAGGTTGCGCAAGACCTGGCGGATCGCCGGGACGTTGGGCGCAGCCTGGGCTGCCACCGGTGCGCTCTGGGCGGCGACGGCGGCGCCGGCCACCGTCACCACGATCGACTTGCCGTCGATCGCCGTGGAATAGCTGGTCGGGCGTTTCAGGTTCATGACCAGGCGCGTACGTTCGCCGGCCTGCACCAGGTTCAGGCCGCGCACTTCGCCGAGGTTGACCTCCTGCGTGTTCTTGCCGGTGGCGTTGCTCGTGGCGCCGAAGTCGAGCGCGATGCGCGCCGGATTGGTGATCGCAAAGCCGAGCGGCAGCTTGGCCGGCGGATTTTTCATCGCGATGTTGACCACCACGTCCGCGCCCTGCTGGTTGGCGCTGATCGACTCGATGGCGTTATCGGCCGACTGCACCTGCGCCTGGGCGGCGCCGCCGAGCGCCAGTAATACCGGCACCAGCAGCACCTGGACCGCGCGCTTCAGGTTATTCGTTGCGAATGGGGTCATTTTCCGATCTCCTTACTTTCCTGCAATTCCAGCTTCGATATCCGCTCGACCCAATCGCCGCCTGCGTCCTGTACCATTTCCCGGATTTCCAGCGCAACCGGGGTCACGCGCGTCACCTGGCCGAAGTTCTGGCCGAGGCGCTGTCCTGCCCGCACGCGGTAGACACTGCGTTCGATTTGAACCAAGGCAAAGCTGACGCCGCCTTTTTGCATCATACCGACCATCCGCATGGTGTCGAGCGGAAAGCTTTCCAGGGCTTCACGCGGACGGTTCAGGTCCGGCTGCGCCGTGTTCTGCTGCGGCGCCATCGTGCCCGGCCCCGCCATCTTGGCGTCGGAAAACGGATCGGTCGCCTGCGCCTGGTTGTAGGCGTAGGGCACGAATTCCTTTGGCGCCGGCAAGGGTTTCACCGCCGGTTTCGTTTGCGCCTTGGTCTCTTCCATCCAGGTGCGCACTTCGCGCACGTCGCTGTCGCCGCAGCCGGCCAGCAGCAGGGCCGCCAGCGCCAGCAGCGCACTGTTTTTCTTGGTCATCATGGCGTGCTGCCCTCGGCTTTCTTCTTCTTCGCCTTCAGGCGCGCCGCTTTCTGCGTCGCCAGTTCGTCGGCGTCGAGGTAGCGGAAGGTTTTCGCGATCGCTTCCAGGCTCAGGCTGCCGTCTTTCTCGGCTTTCAGGCGCATGTTGTTGAGCGTGACGATGCGCGGCAAGTGGGCCATGTCGGCGGCGAACGCGCCCAGGTCGTGGTAGTTGCCGGTCAGCTTGATCGCGATCGGCAGTTCAGCGTAGTAGTCGCGCACCACGATCTGGTCGGGGCGGAACAGTTCGAACGCGAGGCCGCGCCCGACGCCTGCCTGGTTGATGTCCGACAGCAGCGCGGCCATTTCGGATTTGCTCGGCAGCTGCTTTTCCAGGCGCTCGACCGACTGGTCGACCTGGATCTTTTGCGCCTGCAGTGCTTCGAGGTTGACCGCCTGCGCGATTTTCGTGCGGTATTCCTCGCGCAGCGTTGCTTCCTGGCCGGCCAGGGTTTCCTGGGTTTCGAACTGGCCGCTCCAGTACAGGAAATAGCCGAGTACGACCACAAGCGCCATCACGCCGGCCGCGCACAGCAGGCGCGGCGCCAGCGGCCACAGGCCCGGTGCGCGGCCCTGCAGGCCCTGGAATTGGGCCGACAGGTCGGCAAAGGATTGTTTCAGGTCGATGTTCATGGGGCGTTCCCTCCCGCCTTGATGCTGCCGGCCAGCGGGTTTTTGACTTTGCCGTCCTTGCCGTCCTCGCCTTCTTCGCTTTCGCGGGCGCGCTTGATGGCCACGGCCAGCGTGAACTCGACCGCCTTGCGCACGACCTTGTTCTGGGTCAGCGTGGCCGACTTCACTTCGGTCAGCTCGGGACGCTCGAGCCAGGGCGAATTGCCCGACAGGTTGCGCAGCAGCTCGGCCACGCGTTCCTGCGACTGGGCGTAACCGTTCAGGATGACCTTCTGGCCGTTCTGCTCGAAGGACTTCAGGTACACGCCTTCCGGCGCCTGGCGCACCAGTTCGTCGAACAGGTAGACCGGCTGGTTGCGGTCGCCCTGCAAATCTTCGACCGCCTGCTGGCGCGATTTCAGGGCGTTGATTTCTTCCTTCAGGGTGGCGATGTCCTTGATCTTCTTGTCGAGTTCCGCGTTCTCGGTGGAGAGGACGGCGTTCCTCTGTTCCTGGATCGCGATGCGGCTGGCGTTCCAGCCGCCGACCGCCAGCACGATGGCCACGCCCAGCAAGCCGCCGAGCACCAGCATGGCGATGAAGGCCGCCTGCTTCTGTTTGCGTTTCGCTTCCCGGTGCGGGAGCAGGTTAATGCGAATCATCAGCCGAACCTCCGCAGGCCGAGGCCGCAGGCAACGAGGTAGGACGGGCCTTCAGCGCGCAGCTGCGCTTCGCGCAGGCCGGGCGCCAGCAGCATGTTGTCGAACGGCGCCACCTGGGCCGTCGGGATGCGCGTGCGCCCGCCGATCAGCTCGACCAGGCCGGGCAGCTGGGCGCTGCCGCCGGCCAGCCAGATCTGGTCGATGCGGGTGAACGGGGTCGACGTAAAGAAGAACTGGATCGCGCGCGTGACTTCCATCGCGGCGCTTTCCAGGAAGGGCGTGAGCACGTCGGCGCGGAAGTTTTCAGGCAGGTCGCCCGACTTCTTGCGCGTTTCCGCTTCCTCGTAGGCCAGGCCATAGGTGCGCACGATGTCCTGGGTCAGCGTGTTGCCGCCGAAAGGCTGCTCGCGCTCATAAATCGTGTCGCCATTCTGCAGCACCGACACGTGGGTCATGCCGGCGCCGATCTGGAACAGGGCGACGATCTTGTCGCTGCCGCTCGGCGCTGCCCTTTCCAGGGCGGCGCGCGCGGCATACGATTCGATGTCCATCACGGTGGCGGTGAGGCCGGCCGCTTCGGCGATCGCCACACGGTCCTCGACCTTTTCGCGGCGCGCCGCGGCCAGCATCACTTCCATGTCTTCAGGCGAGTTGGCGGCCGGGCCGACCACGTCGAAGTCCAGGCTCACTTCGTCGAGCGCGAACGGGATGTACTGGCTCGCTTCGGATTCGACCTGCACTTCGAGCTGGTCTTCGGCCATGCCGGCCGGCAGGATGATCTTCTTGGTGATGACGGCGGCCGGCGGCATGCCGAGCGCGACGTTGCGGGCGCGGGTGCCGCTCTTCTTCCAGATGCGGCGCACGGCCTCGGCGACCTGGTCGAAATTTTCGATGTTACCATCGGCGACGGCGCCGCGCGGCAGCGCCTCAAAGGCGTAGCGCTCCAGGCGCAGCACGCCCTTGCCGGCATCGGCCAGTTCGACCAGGCGCAGGCCCGAGGTGCTGATGTCGAGTCCGGCGAGCGGCGGGCTCGTTTTTCCGAACAAGGAACCTAGATTGATCACGCGCGTACTCCTCAGCTGCGGCCCGCATGACAGGCCAATGTGTTCCAACGCCCGCGTGCGGGAAAAATCTTCTGCAAAAAAATAAACTGGGTGCTCATATATGAGGCAGTACATCAAATCGTAGCGATAATAGTGCGCTCCGACAAGATATTTCTGCATTGGAACATTACAATCGCACGGGGACACCACACTCTGATACTTCATTGGTAATACCCCTTGTCATGCAGGCTACAAACCCTGCGCTTTCCATGCTTGCGGCTGAGTCTGCGCCACCATGGAAGGGGGTGCCTTATAATGAGGCGGATCAACACTGCGAATCCCAGAATGAAATCTTCCCAAACGACGAATACGCCGGCGCCGAACAAGTTCAGCCCGAAACGCCTGCTGCTGTGGGCCTTCGGCGCGCTCGCCGGCCTCGCCCTGGTTGGCGTGCTGCTGGTGGTGTTTGCCCTGGCGATGGCTTACCCGAACCTGCCGGCACTCGACACCATCACCGACTACCGCCCGAAGATGCCGCTGCGGATTTTTACCGCCGATAACGTCCTCATCGGCGAGTTCGGCGAAGAGCGCCGCACCCTGGTGCGCTTCAAGGAAATCCCGGACGTGATGAAGAAGGCGGTGCTCTCGATCGAGGACGACCGTTTCTATCAGCACGGGGGTGTCGACTATTGGGGCGTGCTGCGCGCGGCCCTGCACAACGCCACCAGCGGCTCGCGCCAGGGCGCCTCGACCATCACGCAGCAGGTGGCGCGCAACTTCTTCCTGTCCTCCGAACAGACTTTGAAGCGCAAGGCCTACGAGGCGCTGCTGGCCTGGAAGATCGAGAAGAACCTGACCAAGGACCAGATCCTCGAGGTCTACATGAACCAGATCTACCTGGGCCAGCGCGCCTTCGGCTTCCAGTCGGCGGCCCAGATCTATTTTGGTAAAGACTTGCGCGACATCACGGTCGCCGAAGCGGCCATGCTGGCCGGTCTGCCGAAAGCGCCGTCGGCCTACAACCCGGTGGTCAACCCGACGCGCGCGAAAACGCGCCAGCAGTACATCCTGCAGCGCATGCATTCGCTCGGCTACATCACGCCGGCCCAGTTCGAGACCGCGAAGAACGAAGAGCTGGTCATCAAGACCGACAGCACCGCCTTCGGCGTGCACGCCGAATACGTGGCCGAGATGGCGCGCCAGCTGGTGTACGAGCAGTTCAAGGAAGACACCTATACGCGCGGCCTGAACGTGTTCACCACGATCACCAAGGCTGACCAGGACGCGGCCTACCTCGCCGTGCGCCGCGGCGTGATGGATTACGAACGCCGCCATCCCTACCGCGGTCCGGAATCGTATATCGAGATCCCGAAGGACAAGCTTGATGCCGACGAGGCGATCGAAGCGGAACTGGCCGAGAAGCCCGACAGCGACGACATCGTGGCCGCCGTCGTGCTGCAGGCATCGCCTACCGGCGTCACCGCGGTGCTGGCCTCGGGCGAAGAGATCAAGATCAGCGGCCCTGGCCTGTCCTTCGCCTCGAGCTGGTTGTCGGCCAAGGCCGCGCCGAACCGCCGCATCCGCCGCGGCGCGCTGATTCGCGTCATGCAGGACAGCGGTTCGGACTGGAAGATTACGCAGATGCCGCTGGTCGAATCGGCCTTTGTCTCGGCCAGCACCGAAGACGGCGCGATCCGCGCGCTGGTCGGCGGCTTCGACTACAACCGGAATAAATTCAACCACGTGACGCAAGCCTGGCGCCAGCCGGGTTCCTCGTTCAAGCCGTTCATCTATTCCGCTTCGCTCGAACGCGGCCTGTCCCCGGCGACCATGATCAACGACGCGCCGATCTCCTTCGACGCCGGCCAGACCGGTGGCCAGGCCTGGGAGCCGAAGAACTACGACGCCAAATACGAAGGCCCGATGACGATGCGGCGCGGCCTGACCAAGTCGAAGAACATGGTCTCGATCCGCATCCTGAACCGCATCGGCGCACGCTACGGCCAGGAATACGCGACCCGCTTCGGCTTCGATCCGGAAAAGAACCCGCCTTACCTGACGCTGGCGCTGGGCGCGGGCGCGACCACGCCGCTGCAGATGGCCGGCGCCTACGCGGTCTTCGCCAACGGCGGCTACCGCGTCAGCCCTTACCTGATTTCGAAGGTGACCGACAGCGCCGGCAAGGTGCTGTCGGAAGCGCGCCCCGACCGCGCCGGCACCGAAGCGACCCGCGTGATCGATGCGCGCAACGCCTTCCTGATGGACAGCATGCTGCGCGACGTGGCGCGCTACGGCACGGCCGCCAAAGCCTCGCAGCTCCTCAAGCGCAACGACATCGCGGGTAAAACCGGCACCACCAACGACTCGATCGACGCCTGGTTCGCCGGCTACCAGCCGAAGGTGGTGGGGATTGCCTGGATGGGCTACGACCAGCCGAAAAACCTGGGCAACAAGGAAACCGGCGGCGGCCTGGCGCTGCCGATCTGGATCGGCTACATGCAGACGGTCCTGAAGAACGTGCCGGTCGAGGAACGCACGGTGCCGCCGGGGCTGATCATGGCCAATGGCGAGTACTACTATGCCGAGAATCCGCCGGGGACCGGCGTGCAGTCGCTGGATGTGGGAACGACGCCGGCGCCGGCGCAGCAGAAGGAGCAGGACGCGGTAAGGAATGAGTTGTTCTGATTGATGTGAAAGAATATTTCACGGATGCTCATCCGGTGAAATATTCTTTCATTGTTCGATGCGCGTTACGTCTGCATTACCCCAACTTGACCGGCGCCCCGCCCTGCTGCGTCGCGATATCCGACAAGGCAGTAAAGAACTCGGAATCGTCGCGCGTATTGCGCCACTCGTCGCCCACGCGCTTGTAGTGAAAGCCACCCGAGCGCGCCGCCATCCACATTTCCTGCAGCGGCGCCTGGCTGTTGACGATGATCTTCGAGCCGTTGTCGATGAACTCGATCTCGAGCACGTTGCCGTTGCGCTTGCACTCGACGTCGACCACGTCCTGGTCGTTCAGGTTGTCGAAACAGGTCTCGATGCGATTCAGGGTCGAATCGGCCAGGTCCAAAAATTCGGATTCGGTCATGCTACACTCCAAGGTCTTAATCAAACCGTGATTCTAATCGTGAAGTCACCTACCGCGTTTCTTTCAGCGCCTCCTGCTGTGCTTGCCCTCATTTTGCTGGCCCTCGCCGGCTGCGGCCAGACCGGCCCGCTCTACATGCCGAAACCGCCCGCGAAACCTGCCGCGGCGCCTGCAAAACCCGTGACGCCCGTGGTCGCGCCGACCTCGGAAACCGCCCCCGTGCCGGCCCAGACCCTGGTCCCCGCTCCCGCCCCCGTTCAATAAGAAATTCATGTCGCACTTTTCGTACCAAGACGGCGTCCTGCACGCCGAGCGCACCCCTTTGTCCAACATCGCCGAGACCTTCGGCACGCCGACTTACGTCTACTCGAAAGCGGCGCTGCTGGAAAACTTCGCGGCCTACAGCGACGCCTGCCAGGGCCGCGACGCCCTGGTCTGCTATGCGATGAAGGCCAATTCGAACCTGGCCATCCTCGACCTGCTGGCACGCGAAGGCGCCGGATTCGACATCGTCTCTGGCGGCGAACTGCTGCGCGTGATCGCGGCCGGCGGCGACCCGGGCAAGGTGATCTTTTCGGGCGTGGGCAAGACCGAGGACGAGATGCGCCTGGCGCTCGACAAGGGCATCCTCTGCTTCAACGTCGAGTCGATTCCGGAACTGCACCGCCTGAACGACGTGGCGGCCAGCATGGGCAAGCGTGCGCCGGTCTCGCTGCGCGTGAACCCGAACGTCGACGCCAAGACCCACCCCTACATCGCCACCGGCCTGAAGGCGAACAAGTTCGGCGTGGCCTTCGACGATGCGCTCGATACCTACCGCGCCGCCGCCGCCCTGCCGAACCTGGACGTGACCGGCATCGACTGCCACATCGGCTCGCAGCTGCTGGACGACGCGCCGCTGCTGGAGGCGCTCGATAAACTGATCGAACTGATCGACACCCTGGACGCCGAGGGCATCCACATCCACCACCTCGACATCGGCGGCGGCGTCGGCGTGAACTACGGCGCGCCCGGCGAAGAGCCACCGGTGCCGGTGGGCGACTATCTGAAACGCCTGTTCGCGCGCATCGACGCCTGGCGCGCCGAGCGCCACGACGGCCGCGCCGTGAAGGTGATTTTCGAGCCGGGCCGCTCGATCGTCGCCAGCACCGGCGTGCTGCTG
Source organism: Massilia sp. FBCC-B171 (assembly GCF_059134155.1). Taxonomy (NCBI): domain Bacteria; kingdom Pseudomonadati; phylum Pseudomonadota; class Betaproteobacteria; order Burkholderiales; family Oxalobacteraceae; genus Massilia; species Massilia sp. FBCC-B171. The sequence goes on from NZ_CP101443.1 coordinate 4,993,777, forward strand.
ACGAAAGTCGAATTCCTGAAGCCGGGTGTCGAGAAAAACTTCTGCATCATCGACGCCGCCATGAACGACATGATGCGCCCGACCCTGTACGGCGCCTGGATGGACATGAAGGCGGTGCAACTGCGCAGCGAAGCGCCTGCCCTGTACGACATCGTCGGCCCGATCTGCGAGTCCGGCGACTGGCTGGCGCGCGAGCGCGCCCTGTCCGTGCAGCCCGGCGACCTGCTGGCGATGATGAGCGCCGGCGCGTACGGCATGACGATGGCCTCGAACTACAACACGCGCGGCCGCGCAGCCGAAATCATGGTCGATGGCGACCAGGTGCATGTGATTCGCCAGCGAGAGAATCCGGCGGAGCTGTTTGCCCTGGAATCGATGATCAGGTAGGCGCATTGCCCTGGTGTGCCGCCTGAACAAAAACCGCGCCCTCTCCCGACGGCGCGGTTTTTGTTTTCAGGGCGATGGCTTCGTTACCGGGTGCATCGATCCATCACTTGATTTAGAGACAAATTCACTCTTACACTGGTCGCTGGTCGACGTTTCTTTCGGCCAAGCGAGACGACCACACCAATAATGCAGATACGAACAATAGGTGATTACAAGATGCCCCGTTTGATGTCACTTGCACTGTGCGTGCAGCTTGCATTTCTTACTCCAGACGCTCAATCGGCGGAGTCTAGCATTACTTCTCCGTTGCACCTTGCAGTCACAGATGCACCGGCCGAGGACGGCAAAGGATTGAACATGTTTGATCGCCTGGTCGCGCTCGCCGAGACTGGGAACGCTGATGCGCAATACAACCTTGGCATGTTCTATAACAATGGAATCGGGACGCAGCGTGACACTGCCTCCGCCTTTCGATATTTCTCTAAAGCGGCGCAAGCCGGGCACTTGCTCGCCTCGTACAAGGTCGGTTGCTATTATGCTGGGCAGTTTGGGAGTGTCGTCCCACTGGATGAGCAAGCCGCGTTAACTTACAAGCTCCGTGCAGCCGAGGCTGGCTACGATCTAGCTCAGCACGACGTAGGAATGCATTTTGCAAAAAATGGGGACATGGACAAGGCCTCGTTCTGGTGGGCGAAGGCTTCACAGCAGGGCTACACGCCATCGACTGCTTATCTGGCAAATTATTTGTCACGGGCCGGCACCAGCGACAAGGTAAGAGGACTGGCTTTGCTTCTCGTCTTGAAAGATCAAGCGTCTAAGATGACGGAAGAGTTGTCGGAGCGACTGGCTGGGGCACAGGCTACTCTATCGGAGGACGATAGGCTGAAGGCGGAACGTGTCCGGGCTGCCTGGTCAAGCACGCGGACACCGCTTTCCACCATAGCACGTGCAGGTATTTCTGCAGTGCCGGCCTTGCTGCAATCGGCAGCAAGGCCATGAGCTTGGCGTGGCACGCGCGCCCCTCCGCTGAACATCCCCCTTGGACCGGGGGCAGTCGCGCGCGAACGTTCAGAACCGGACACCTCATAACCATTTTTTTCCAGTGTGACTATGTGCGTATTTTTCCATTTCATTGGCTGGTATTCTTGCAACGATGACCCACACAAAAACAGTTATAACTGCAAACGTTCTCATGCTATTGGGGATAATTCCTCTGATGATTACCATCTACTGGATAGTTTCTAGCTTTGTTACCACAGACCACAACCATAAGCGGGAAGTGGCCGATCTCGTCACGGTATACTGTTTGCCGGCAAAGTGTTCAAAGGTTTAAGTGTTGTAAGTACTAGTACCTTGATCACGAAGGTCAACGAAAAAGCGGCTATAAAAGTGCAGGTAGGCGGAAGCCGCGATCCGTAAAACTGACTATTGTTGCTTCCCCAAAGCCTTAGCCGGTTTCCGCGCTAGCTGACCCTTCGCTTCCTAGCTCCTGCTTGGCTCTCTCAGGATGAGATCAGGCGCAACAGCGTGCCCCCCTGTACTCCTGCATCTCGACCATTAAGAACAACTGCTGCGCACTCTCGTAGCCTGAACATTGAAAATTTTTATGAAAACCATCTGGTCAGCTTTTACTTCTTTCCTTCTGCTTTTGCTGGTGCTAATGTTCGCCGCATTTGGATTTGTCTCTACCAAGCCTTTGCCAGTAAAGCTTTTCGCAATCGTAATGGGGCTGCATTTCTTAATCACGTTTATCAGTGCGACTTGGCCAGAACGGCAAACCGCAAACAGACTCGTGAAAATCTTTAATTTCTGTGCCGGCGCCTTGACCCTGGCAGCGGTGCTCCTGGTGCTGCAGCACTATTTCAACACTGTTCCCATGAGATGATGAATGGAGCAGGCCCGGTGGCATAGATCCGCAATCGGCCGTGGACATTACAGCAGTCCCTGGCACCCGGACCAAACCTTGGCCACCTTGGCGCTGTAACAGTATCTACACATGCTTTCACCCACGGCCGACGCGCCGCTCGTACGCTAACCGGCCAATCGGCGCCGCATATGCGAGACACGTACGAATCGCGTGGTCACGGAGTACCCACGCTGCGGCATGCGAAAAAGCCGTGCCATCTTCCGATGGCACGGCTTTTGTTTTTACGGCGGTGGCTTAATTGCTCAGCAGGATCTGGGCAATGATGCCGGTAGCAACTGCGGCGAGCACGTAGTCGTTGCCGGCCTGGACCCAGTGATGGCCACGCGGCGGCGCGCTCAGGCGGCGGGCGCGCCAGTCGCTGACCACGTAGCGGTTGCCACGGTATTCCTGGCTCAGGCGCTGGCCGCGGCGCAGGTCGTGGCGGGGGCCGCCGCCGCGGTAGTCGTCGCGCCGGAAGTTCTGCGCGTTGTAGTAACGGCCGTTGCGGTCATTGCGGTCGTGACGGTCGTAGCGGTCATTGCGGTCGTGACGGTCGTAGCGGTCATTACGGTCACCGCGGTCATTGTCGCGCTGCTCGGTCCTGCCGTTGCGGTCGTTATCGTAACGATCGTTGCCGTAGTCGCCGCGTTGGGCGAAAGCGCTGCCGCTGGCGGCCATGGTCAGGGCGATCAGTACGGATGCGATCAGTTTGGTTTTCATGGTGCTTCCTCTCGATGTCGCGGTGGGACTGCAGTGAGGCCATTACACCGTGAATCGGACTCAACAGGTCACTCACACCGGTAAGGAATGCTACTAAACGTTTCCGCGTGTATGTATAAGCCAGCCGCCCTAGGCGCGCACTACCCATGTGCCTTGACCCGGCTCCAGTACACCCGCATCCCCAGCAGCATGATCACGATCGCCGCGAACAGCGCCGGCTGCGCCAGGTTGTTCTTGGCCGCCTTCATCCACCAGAAATGCAGCACCACCAGCGGCGCGATCAGGTAGATGAGGCGGTGCAGCCATTGCCAGCGCTTGCCGCCCAGGCACTTGATCATGGCGTTGGTGCTGGTCGCAGCGAGCGGGATCAGGAGCACGAAGGCAGTAAATCCGACCAGGATGAAGGGCCGTTTGGCGACGTCAACCAGCATGGCGGCGACATCGAAAAAGTGGTCGAACCAGAGGAAGGCGATGAAGTGCAGCAGCGCATAAAAAAAGGTGAACAGCCCCAGCATGCGCCGCAGTTTCACCAGCCAGTTCCAGCCAGTCAGGCGGCGCAGCGGCGTCACGGCCAGCGTGATGCACAGCAAATACAAAGCCCAGTCGCCCGTTTCGTGGGTGATGTATTCGAGCGGATCGACCGGCACCTGGCGCAGCACCAGCCACAGGCCCCACAGAAAAGGCAGCAGCGCCGCGATGAACACGGCGCTCTTGATCAATGAGATTTGCTTGGGCGAAGGATTGAACGCCATCGTTCAGAAGAACTTTTTCAGGTCCATGCCCGCATACAGGGACGCGACTTCCGGGTAGCCGTTGAACATCAGGGTTGCGCGCTTTTTCTTGAAGAAGCCGTCTTCGCCGATCCGGCGTTCGCTCGCCTGCGACCAGCGCGGGTGGTCGACCTGCGGGTTCACGTTCGAATAGAAACCGTATTCGGAGGGGGCCGAGACGTTCCAGGCCGTTTTCGGCTGGTCGCGCGTAAAGCGGATGCGCACGATCGACTTGGCGGATTTAAAACCGTATTTCCAGGGCACGACAAGGCGCACAGGCGCGCCGTTCTGGTTCGGCAGCACCTGGCCATACATGCCGACGGTGAGCAGCGCCAGCGGGTGCATGGCCTCGTCCAGGCGCAGGCCTTCCACATAAGGCCAGTCGAGCACGGGACTGCGCAGGCCGGGCATCTGTTTCGGGTCGGCCAGGGTCGTGAATTCGACGTATTTCGCGTTGCCGTTCGGCTCGACGTGTTTGATTAAATTCGACAGCGAATAGCCGACCCAGGGAATGACCATCGACCAGCCTTCGACGCAGCGCAGCCGGTAGACACGCTCCTCGAGCGGCGCCAATTTTGTGAGGCTGTCGATATCGAGCCGCATCGGCTTCTTGATCTCGCCTTCGATCGACACCGTCCAGGGCCGCGTTTTCAGGGTATGGGCGTTGTCGGCCGGGTCGCCCTTGTCGAGGCCGAATTCATAGTAATTGTTGTAGCCGGTCGCATCCTTGAATGCGGTGCGTGGCTCTTTGGTCGACAGGGCGGGATTGGCACGTGCCGCGAGCTTCTGCCCTGCCGGGGTCTGGGCGAAGGCTTCACGGTTGGCCATTTCCCACAGGGCGCTGCCGGCGGCGGCACCCAGCGCCATGCGGGCGATGAACTTGCGCCGCTCTTCGTACACCTCGCGCGGCGTGATTTCGGACGACGACGGGGGATTGACCCCGTCGCGGGAGGATTTGATGAGCATCGCTAACTCCAGGCAATTGACTAGTCAAAGATACACGATTTCGTCAAATTGGCTTGCCCGGGATGCGCCTTTTTACATCACGTTACAGTTCGCCGTAGGAATGCAGGCCCGACAGGAACATATTCACGCCCAGGAAGGCAAATGTGGTCACCAAGAGGCCGATGACCGACCACCAGGCCGCCACACGCCCGCGCAGGCCGGACATCAAACGCATGTGCAGCCAGGCCGCGTAATTGAGCCAGACGATCAGGGCCCAGGTCTCTTTCGGATCCCACGACCAGTAGCCGCCCCAGGCTTCGGCCGCCCACAGCGCGCCGAGGATGGTCGCCACCGTGAAGAAGGCGAAGCCGACCGAAATCGACTTGTACATGACGTCGTCGAGCACTTCGAGCGGCGGCAGGCGGTCGGCCAGGATGCCGTGCGATTTCAGCAAATAAGCCGTTCCCACCATCGCGGCCAGGGCGAAGGTGCCATAGCCGATGAAGTTGGCCGGCACGTGGATCTTCATCCACCAGCTTTGCAGGGCCGGCACCAGCGGCTGGATGGCGGCGGCGTCGCGCGAGACCGTGTACCAGAGCAGGAAGGCCACCGCCGCGCCGATGATCAGGAGGACAAACGCGCCCAGCTGGCGCGTGGCGTAGCGCTCTTCGTAATACAGGTAGAACAGGGCCGTGATCATCGCGAACAGGATGAACACTTCATACAAATTCGAGACCGGGATGTGGCCGACGTCGGCGCCGATCAGGTAGCTTTCGAACCAGCGCACCATCATGCCGCTAAAGCCGAGCACCACGGCGGCCCAGCACAGGCGCGAACCGATCGCCGTGCCCGCGTCGGAGCGTGCCAGCAAGCCGATCCAGTAGAACACGGTCGAGAAGGCGAACAGCGCGCTCATCCACAGGATGGCGGACTGGCTCGAGAGCATGTATTTGAGGAAAAACTTTTGTTCGGCAGCGGCCAGCGAACCGCCGTACAGGGAAATGGCCCACAGCGACAGCAGGGCCACGACCGGGATCAGCCAGCGCACCGGCTTCCAGTGCCAGCCCAGCGCGGCGAAGGTCGGGGCTGTGAGCAGCAGGATGGCGCGCTCGTAGCCGTCCATGTAGCCGGCGTAGCGGTTCAGGGCGAACAGCACCGCGGCCAGCAGGCCGGCGCCGAAGAGCCAGTCGATTGCCGTCAGGCGGCGGAAATAGCCGGGCGCTTCCTTGTAGATCGCGCCTGGTTTCGGTTGGGTTGCTTCCATGCTTAGTCTCCAGTACCTTTGTTGTCTCGGCAGCGCTGCCAGCTTACGCCGATTGCGGCAGCTTGGCTGCCAGCTCGGCGAACTCTTTTTCGAAATCCAGCGTCTTGCGCTGGGTACTCATTGCCATCAGGGCGTGCGCGCCGCCCTCCTGATTGCGCACCCAGACCCACAGGCGCCGCTCGCGAATATAGAACATCGCAAAGATACCCGCGATCAGCAGCACGCAGCCAAGATAGACGATCTTCTTGCCGGGCGAACGCGTCACCTGCAGCACCGAGGCTTTGACTTCAACAAATTCGTCGAGCTGCAGATAGACCGGTGCGCCGTAGAAGAAGCTGTCCGACAAGGCATTCGTCGCCAGTTGCAGGAAGCGCGCATGGGTGTCGTTGCCTTCGATCGGGGCCTGGCCATCCTTGGCGCGCGCGGCCTGCCACAAATCCCACAGCACGCCGTTGAGCATCTTGATGAAGACGGCCGCCGCCTTTTCCTGCTCGGCCGCCGGAATTTTTTCGAGGAACTGGGCCACCGCGACAAAGCCGCCCGGCGTGCCGTCGCCGGCGAACATGCCCAGCGTGCGCTCGGCCGATTCGCGCAGCTGGTCGGCAAAGCCCGCCCCGCCCTGCTGCCCCTGCGCCATGGTGCGTGTGGCATAGCGGCGCGCCGCCTCGGCACGCAAGGCCGGGTCGGCGAGGGCCGCGCGCAGGCGCATCCATTCGCGCACGCCATAGGTGTCGTCGGCCGGAATGCGCAGGAAGCGGAAGGCCTCCGAAGGGCTGGTGCGCACGCCGGCCAGATACACCTGGGAACCTTCGAGCGTCACCGGCTGCATGTAGTTCAGGAATTCTTTCGCCTGGCCCGTCTGGTCGCGCAATTTGTACTGCACGCTGGGGCCGACGTTTTTCAGGTCCTTGTTGTCGGCGTGCTTGCCGGCCGAGCCGGAAGCCTTGCCCAGCGTCGCGCTCAGCTGCTCGTTGAGCGACTGGGCCTTGGTGACCGCGCGCACGTCGTTGCCGGCGATGTTCTCGACGTTGAACGGGCGGAAGCCGGACCATTCGACGGAATACGTGGTGCCGGCCGCTTTCAGTTCGGTGGCGCCATTGACTTCGCCGGCAATCGGAAAAGCCTTCATCTCGCTGCCCGCCATCGGGAAGCCGGTCAGCTTCATGCGGCTGCCGCCATCCTCGAAGCTCGACTGGTAGACGGCCACGCCCTTGTAGATCAGCGGCTCGTTCACCTTGATCGTGGCCGGGAAGGTTTTATTCTCCTCGCGGTCGTGCACGACGACGTCGCTGGCGAACAGCTTGGGCATGCCGGTCGAATAGAACTCGATGTGGAATTTCTTTAACTCCAGATCGAACGGCAGTTCCTGCAGCAGCGTGCCGCTGGCCTGCGCGATCGAAGCCACGCGTCCGGTCTGCCCTTCGGCCAGCAGGATATTGCCGCGGTAAGTCGGGTTGTTGACGGAGAGGCGGTGCTGGACGGGCACGGCCGAAATCAGGCCGCCGCCGCTGTAAGGCGTTTTGCCGAGGAACCATTGCTGTAATTTGATCGGCAATTCGGAATCGAGCATGCCGCCCAACAGGATGACGATGATGGCCGTGTGCGCGAAGATATAGCCGAACTTGTTGCCGGCGCCCTTCTTGGCCGCCACCAGGATGCCGTGTTCCTTTTCGACGATTTTGACTTTATAACCGTCATGGCCCAGGCGCAGCGCGCTTTGCTGGGCCAGCGCGGCGGCGTCGAGCGGCGCCGTCCACTCGCTTTTATGGTGGAAATTACGCAGGGATTCTTCGCGCACCGAATCGCGCCAGCTGCGCATGTCCTTCATCATTTTCGGCGCGTTGCGGATCAGGCACAGGCTGGTCGAGACGATCAGCACCAGCAGGATCGCCAGGAACCACCAGGTGGTGTACACCGTGTACAGGCCGAATTTGCGGAACACTTCGTACCAGAACGGGCCGAACTGGTTCACGTAGTTCGGCATGATGTCGCTCTGGCGCAGCACGGTGCCGATGATGGCGGCGATCGCCAGGATCATCAGCAGGCTGATCGCGAAGCGCATCGACGAGATCAGCTCGACGAGGTCGGCCAGGCTGCGGCGGCGGGTCTTGAGTTCGATTCCGGTGGTGCTCATGGTTCTGCCAACTTCCAGCAAAAAGGGCGCCAGCTTGCGCTGTCGCCCTTCGGGTACTTAGGTCAAGCCGATAATTTAACGCAGGCCGGCGATGTAGTCGGCCACGGCTTTCATCTCGGCGTCGGACATGCGCTGGGCCAGCGTCGTCATCTGCGCGCTGTTGGTGCGTCCGCCTGCGCGGAAGGCCATCAGCTGGGCGGTCGTGTAATCCTGGTGCTGGCCGGCCAGGCGCGGGTACTGGTTCGGAATCCCGTTGGCAGCGGCGCCGTGGCAGCTGGCGCAGGCGGCAACGCCCTTCTCGGCAAGGCCGCCACGGTAGATCTTGCGGCCCAGTTCGACCGTGTCCTTGTTCTTGGCGGCGCCCTGCTTGGTTTTCTGCACGGCGAGATAGGCGGCGACATTGCGCTTTTCCTCGTCGGTGAGCATCTTGGCGTAGGTGGTCATGACCGGATTCACACGCTGCGGCGTCGTGAAGTCGACCAGCTGCTTGTGGGTATAGGCTTCGATCTGGTTCGACAGCTTGGGATTGGCCGCCATGGTCGAATTGCCGTTGGCGCCGTGACAGGACAGGCAGGCCGGCAAGCCGCGTGCGGCGTCGCCGCTGTCGTACAGGGTGGCGCCTTTGGCGGCGTCGGGTTTTGCGGGGCGCTGCGCTTCGGCCGCGCCGGCAATGCCGCCCAGCGCCAGGCTTGCAACCAACAACGATTTCACGAACACCGCGTTAGCGGACGAAACAGACACACGATTCATTCGAGCACCCTGAAAAAGTCGAAAACAATTTGATATATAGCGGCCTACTAACGCCCTTGACAACCCCTTATTGTACAATAGCTTTGTTTCCTTATTGCTTCATTTCATTGCCTTTTTCACCTCTCCCCCATGTCCAAACTCTGGCAAGCCCGCTTCTTCACGACCGTCAATCAACTGCGCGATCTTCCCAACACCGTCGTGCCCGAGATCGCCTTTGCCGGCCGTTCCAACGCGGGCAAGTCGACCGCGATCAACATTCTCACCAATCAGAAGGGTCTGGCGTTCGCGTCCAAGACCCCTGGCCGTACCCAGCACATCAATTATTTCTCGATCGGCGGCGCCCATGTGGGCCAGCACCGCAAGGACCCGACCATCGTCGATGAAATCCGCTGCCTGCTGGTCGACTTGCCGGGCTATGGCTATGCCGAAGTGTCGGGCAATGCCAAGCTGCACTGGCAAAAGCTGCTGGGCGACTACGTCCAGCGCCGCGAGCAATTGGCTGCCCTGGTTCTGATCATGGACTCGCGCCGCCCGTTTACCGACCTCGACACGCAAATGCTCGAATGGTTCGCCCCGACCGGCAAACCAATCCACTGCATCCTCACCAAGGCCGACAAGCTCAACCGCAACGAGCAGGCCAATGTGCTGCGCGAAGCCAAGGGCGTGCTGGAGAGCTATGTCGATGAGGATGGCGAAGGCTTCCCGTTCACGGTGCAATTGTTCTCGGCCTTGAAACGCATCGGCATCGAGGAAGCGGACGCCAAGATCCAGTCGCTGGTGGGACTCGATATCGAAGAGCCGGAAATCGACGATGCGACCGATGGCGGCAGCGACGAACAACAAGAACCTGACGACAGCAGCAGGGCCCCCGACCAATCCTGAAAGAAAGCGACCACGATGTCTTCCATCATTACCGGCCAGTACCCCGCCACCCGCATGCGCCGCATGCGCCGCGACCCGTTCTCGCGCGCCATGATGCGCGAAAACACCCTCACCGCCGCGGACCTGATCTATCCGGTCTTCATCCTCGACGGCGAGAACCAGCGCCAGCAGGTGGCGTCGATGCCGGGCGTGGAACGCGTGTCGGTCGATATCCTGATGGGTGTGGCCGAAGAATGCGTGGCGCTCGGGATTCCGGTGCTGGCGCTGTTCCCGGTGATCGATGCGTCGCTGAAAACCTATGACGGCATCGAGGCGACCAATCCCGACGGCCTGGTGCCGCGCGCCGTGCGGGCCTTGAAGAAAAACTTCCCGCAGCTGGGCATCCTGACCGACGTCGCGCTCGACCCGTTCACGACCCATGGCCAGGACGGCTTGCCGGACGAAAACGGCTACATCGTCAACGAAAAGACGATCGCCATGCTGATCAAGCAGGCGCTGGCCCAGGCCGAAGCCGGCGTCGACATCGTCGCCCCATCCGACATGATGGATGGCCGCATGGGCGCGATTCGCACTGCGCTGGAAGAACGCGGTTTCATCCACACGCGCCTGATGGCCTATTCGGCGAAGTATGCCTCGGCCTTCTACGGCCCCTTCCGCGATGCGGTCGGATCAAGCGCGAACCTCGGCAAGGCCGACAAGAACACCTACCAGATGGACCCGGCCAACAGCGACGAAGCCTTGCGCGAAGTGGCGCTGGACCTTGCCGAGGGCGCCGACATGGTGATGGTCAAGCCCGGCATGCCCTACCTGGACGTGGTGCGCCGTGTAAAAGACGAGTTCAAGGTGCCGACCTTCGCTTACCAGGTCAGCGGCGAGTACGCGATGATCAAGGCGGCCGCGCAGAACGGCTGGCTCGATCACGACAAGGTGATGATGGAATCGATGATGGCCTTCAAACGCGCCGGCGCCGATGGCGTGCTGACCTATTTCGCGCTGGACGTGGCACGCAAACTGAAGGCTGGCGGCTGAGTTTTTATCGTTACCAGGGGCAGCATTTCGTAGGGTGGGCACTCCGTGCCCACGCGGTAAGTGCCCCAAAAAAACCGTGCCGAGGCACGGTTTTTTTACGCCTGCGGAGACTCAATACACCTCGACGTTCACCCCCACCAGTTCGACCGCACCGGCGTCGCCCATGCCGTGATGCCCCATCGCCGCGTGCAGCGGCAGGATGCGCACACGCAGCGTGCCGTCGCTGCGCTGGGTGCTGGGGCCGCTCAGCTTCTGGCCCAGCGGCAGCGCAAAGGTGAGCGCGCCGCTGTGGCGGTGGTGGCCGAACATCATGATGGTGCCGAGATAGAACGGGCTCGAGGCATCGATCTCGTGCAGTTCATCGGGGCCGTTCAGGACCACCACATACGGGTCGTGCGCCATCTCGTGGAAGTGCAGCGTGATGTTGGCCACCAGCGTGGCGCCGGTCGAGACGGCATCGCCCAGCGTCGCGGCCGGCACCGCCACCGTGGCGCTGGCCGGCTGCTCGCGCGCCAGGTGCCGCTGCATGATCTTGCCCGGGAACACGCGTGGACCGGCGGGACGCGAACGCGGCCGCGTGTTCGTGCGCGGCACCGCCTCTTCGCCGGAACCGGGCTCGTAGTCGTAGTTGAACGCCGCCATCGAGGCGTAGTCGCCGGCCGCGGTCTTGGCCACCGGCGCCCCTTTACTGTCGACGAAAAAGAGCAGCGGCTCGCGTGCCCAGCGGTAGTAGTCGGTCGCCTTTTCCTCGGCCGATTTCTTGTCTTCCGGCAGGTCGGTGCGCAGCTCGACGCCGGCGGGCAGCGTCGGCTGGCCGAGGCGCTGCTGCTTGCGCTCCCACACGTCCCACAGGCGGTCCATGTTGCCGTGATGAAGGAAGAAGATCGGGTCGACCGGCGACAGCATGTCGGTCATGAAGCCGCGCGCTTCGACGAAATTGCAGTCGCGCGAACCGACGCAGCGGTGCACCGAATTGTGCGGCTTGGCCTCCAGAATGCCGAAGCCGGCGGAGGTGCCATGGTTCGAGCTTTTCGGGCTGGCGAAGGTCGGGTAGTCGGGCGCGGCGAGCGCGGCCAGGATCGTGGCCTTGCCCACCGAATCGGTGGTGGCGGCGTTGAACTCGGGACGCTCGCGGCGCAAGCCGCGCGCGCCCGGCTGCTCATAAAACAGGCGGCCCGAGGGATCGTCCAGGATGTCGAACATCAGGTCTTGCTCGAAACGCACGCTGCGCCCGAGCAGCTGGGCATACTGCGAACGCCGGTTGAAGACGCCGCCGGGCGAGGTCCAGTAGCCGGAGTTGGCGATCGCCGCGCGCAGGCGGTTGTCGAAGTCGGCCGCCGTCGGGATGTAGGCCTCGTGATTCGGATCGAGCACATCGTCGAACATCGCGTCGGGCACCTTCGGCTCCGCGGTCCAGTCCCAGTAGGGCAAGGCAAAGTGCGGGTAGCCGCTCAGTTCGCGGCAGATCTGCTCGAACCAGCCGAGGTAGCCGCGGTGCCAGGGCAGGAACCACCAGTTGCCGTGCGGGCAGTCGAGGGTGTGAACGATAGCGTGGCGATACCAGTTGCGCGGATCTTCGGGCGGCAGCGCCAGCATCGCGCGCACGGCCTTCGCGTAGAACTTGAGCATCTTCTTGCCTGCGGGACTCGAGGCATTGTAGCGCCGGTAACTGCGTGGGCGATGCGCGGGGAGGACTTGCTGTGCCGAAGAAAAGCCGAGCGGCAACATGGTGGCGCCGAGGGCAGCGCCGGTCTTGATCAGGGTGGCGCGGCGTGAAGGATCGAAGGCAGGAGGCAGCTTCTTGGTCATGGGATACTCCGCAGAGGATCGCCCCGCCTGCACCCGGGGTGGGCACGAAGGGCTGGGCATGTGCTCCCAGCCTAACGCGTCAATACAGCTCATCCATGGCGCACCGCAAAGGTGCACGCCGCGTCGGCGACATTATATTCGTGATGTTTTTACGAGGAAAAAAAAGGCCGCGATGGCGGCCGTGATGCGTGACAGTGCCGGCGGGAATGCCGGTCAGCGTGGCGGCGGTGGCGGCCTGTACTCCGGGAACATTTCCCTCATCAAGAAGGCCTGCAACTCCGCCGTATCCTTCACCCGCGCGCTCATCGTGATCACCTTGCCCATGCGGTGGGAATCCCATTCGAAGTCGCCGGTCTTCTCGCGACGGATCAGCTCGATCATCTTCTTGACCACGGCCGTTTCCACGTCCGGCTCGCTACCCTGCTCCACCGTCACCGAGGTCAGCCAGCGGCGCTTGAAGTTCGGGTTCCAGCCACGGAATTTCAAATCCATGCTGTGGAAGGTTTTGTTCGAGATCGAGAACACGCCGCCGCTTTCGTTGGCGTCGTCCTGGCCGCGCCGGTTGACCGCCGCGATGTTGGCCAGCGCAGTGCGGGTGCCGCGTGCGGACTCGCTTTCTTCGGTCGAGGTGCTCGGGTCGGTCGCACCGCGTGCGGCGCGGCGTTTGGCGATGTATTCCGCCATGTCCATCTCGGGCGGAATTTCCTCGCGCTTGGCTTCCGGCTTCGGCGGCTCTTTGGCGATCTCGACCGGCTTTTCGTCAGGCAAGGTAATCGTGTCGGGCAAGCGTTCGACACGCGGCCTCGTCGGGCGCGGGGTCGTCTTCGATGGTTTCGTAGGGGTGCGCGTGGCGGATTTTTGCGGCGGCGGCTGGGCCGGCTTGGAAAGCGGCGCCACATAAACGACTTCGCCGCCATCGGGCGGGCGGGCTTTTTTCTCGGGCTTTTCCGGCTGGTAGAAATACAGCGCCACCAGCAACAGGTGGAGCAGGACCGTGACGGTCAGGCCAATGCGGCTCGTGCGCTTGTCGCCATACTGCGGCACGACGCGATCAGGCAGGGGCTGGCCGCAGTGTGCGCAGACATCGCTGTCGTTGGTGCAGGTATGGGGATCGTCACGCAAGTTCAATAGCACTTCCTGGAATTAAAATCGGCGAACGGCTGCCAGTGCGGAAGTCTACCCGGTTTAGGTCCCTCCCGCACAGCCGCGTTGAAGGGAGCCCTTGCAACCTACTGCGCGTCGGATTTTTGGCTTGCGATGCTCGCTGTACTTTCGTACAGCTGCGCTTCTCAGCCAAAACTCCTTCCGCTCGCTACGGTTGCCAGGGCTCCCTTTTCGCCGAGCTTACAGGTGCAGTGTCCTGACAGTTGTTACAACTTGTTTCAGACAGCCCGTGACGAGTGCTTCACGGCCTCGTGCGGCGCGTGCTGCGCCAGGCCCGTTTCGGCCGCCGCCACGTCGTCGTCGGTCATCGGTCCGGTGCCGCTGTACTTGTCGAGATACAGGTAGATGACTGGCGTGATGTAGAGCGTGATCACTTGCGAGAAGATCAGGCCGCCCACCACGGCCAGGCCCAGCGGCTGGCGCAGTTCGGCGCCGGCGCCGATGCCGAGCGCGATCGGCAGCGCGCCCATCATGGCCGCCAGCGTCGTCATCAGGATCGGACGGAAGCGCAGGATACAGGCTTCGCGGATCGCTTCTTCCGGTTTCATGCCGGCATTCCTCTGGGCGTCCAGGGCGAAGTCGATCATCATGATTGCGTTCTTTTTCACGATACCGATCAGCATCAGGATGCCGATCATCGCGATCAGGGTCAGGTCCTTGTCGAAGATCCACAAGGTGAGCAGCGCGCCCACCGCGGCCGACGGCAAGCCGGCCAGAATCGTCAACGGGTGGATATAGCTCTCGTACAACACGCCGAGCAGCACGTAGATCACGCCGATCGCGGTGATGATCAGGATGAGCTGGCTCGACTGGGTGTCCTGGAACACGGCCGCGTCGCCGCCATACTGCGTAATGACCGAGGCCGGCAGCTTCATGTCGCGGCCCATCTGCTCGATGGCGGTGGTGGCGTCGCCCAGCGGCACGTCGGGCGCCAGGTTGAACGACAGCGTGATTGCCTGCAATTGCCCCTGGTGGTTGATCGCGATCGGACCGACCGTGCGGCGCACATTCGCAAAGCTCGACAGTTTGACGAGCGCGCCCGTGTTCGAGCGCACCGACACCTTGCCCAGCGCATCGTCGAAATAGCGGTCGGCTTCAGCCGCTTCCAGGATCACGTAATAGCTGGCCGCACTCGAATAGATGGTCGAGACCTGGCGCTCGCCGAAGGCCGCGTACAGCACCGTGCGCACGTCGGCCATCTCGACGCCGAGCAGGGCCGCCTTGTCGCGGTCGATGTCGAGCGTGGCTTGCAGGCCGCGGTTCTGCGAGTCGCTGGTGACGTCGCGGAACTTCGGATCGGCGCGCATGCGCTCGAGGAACTGGTCGGCCCAGCCGCCGATCTCTCCGCCCGACACGCTTTGCAGCGAGTACTGGTAGCGGCTCTTGCTCTGGCGTCCGCCCAGTTGCAGGTTCTGCACCGGGGCCATATAGACCTGCACGCCGGCGATGTTGCGCGTGGCCTTGCGCAATTCGTCGAGCACGGCCGGCATGGCCGGACGCTCCGAGCGCGGCACCAGCACCAGGAACATGCGGCCGGTGTTGCCGCCGCCGGTGAACGAGGTCACGTCCTGCACGTGCTTGTTGGCGCGCATCACGTCCACGACCTTGCCCTGCAGTTCCATCAGCTTGGCCGAGGAAGTGTCTTCCGCCGCTTCGACGGTGATGCGCAGCTGGCCCAGGTCTTCTTCGGGGAAGAAGCCTTTTGGCATGGTCGAATACAGCACGCCGGTCAGCACCAGGGTGCCCAGGGCCAGCATCAGTACCAGGAAGCGGTGCCGCAGCGCGCGGTCCAAGCTGCGCGCGTAGCCGTTGCGCACGCGCATGAACATGGCTTCGAAGCGGCGCCCGATCCACGACATTTCATGCGGCTCGAGATGGCCGCCGCCCTTGAGCAGGCGCGAGCACAGCATCGGCACCAGGGTCAACGAGACGAGCGCCGAAACCAGCACGGCCAGGCCGACAACCACCGCGAATTCACGGAACAGCAGGCCGATCACACCCGGCATGAAGAAGATCGGAATGAACACGGCCACCAGCGAAATCGAGATCGAGATAATCGTAAAACCCATCTCGCGCGAACCGACCAGGGCTGCATGGAAGGGTTTTTTACCCAGCTCCATGTGGCGCACGATGTTTTCCAGCACCACGATCGCATCGTCGACCACCAGGCCGACAGCCAGCGTGATGCCGAGCAGCGAAATGTTATCCAGGCTATAGCCGAAGGCATACAACAGCGAGAGCGCACCGAGCAGCGAGATCGGCACGGTGACGGCCGGAATCAGGGTGGCGGTCAGGCGGTGCAGGAACAGGAAGATGACCAGGATGACCAGCACGATGGTGCCGGCCAGCGTCAGGTTGACGTCGTGGATCGCTTCGCGGATCGAGATCGAACGGTCGTTGACCAGGTGGATCTTGATCGAGGCCGGGAGTTGCTGCTCGAATTTCGGCATCAGCGCGCGCACCGAGTCGACCACCTGCACGGTGTTCGCGTTCGGCTGGCGCTGCACCATCAGCACCATCGAGCGTTCGCCGTTCAGGCTGCCGGCCGCTTTCACGGACTGGTAGCTGTCTTCCACGTGGGCCACATCCTGCAGGCGCACGGGTAAACCGTCGCGGGTGGCGACGATCAGTTTGGCGAAATCGGCCGCCTTCATGAGCTGGGCGCCGCCCTGGATGGTGAGCGTCTGGGCCGGGCCGTCGAGCACGCCCAGCGGGGCGTTCGAGTTGGCCGCGCGCAGGGCCGTCGCCAGTTCATCCATCGAGATATTGCGCGCGTTCATCAGGTCGGAACGGGCACGCACGCGCACGGCGAAACGTTTCTGGCCGTTAACCGTGACCTGGGCGATGCCCGGCAAGGTCGAGATCGCCGGCGAAATCATGTTCTCGGCGTAATCGTTCAGTTCGGCCAGGCCCATCGAGGGCGAGGTCATGTGCATGAACAGGATCGGGGCGTCGGCCGGATTGACCTTGCGGTAGGACGGCAAGTCGGTCATTTCCAGCGGCAACTGGCGCTGGGCGGCCAGCAGTGCGGCCTGGACGTCGACGGCGGCCTTGTCGACATCGATCTTGGTATCGAATTCGAGCGTCAGGTTGGTGCTGCCCTGGGTGCTGGTCGAAGTGATCAGCTTGATGCCGGCGATGGTGGAAAACTGTTTTTCCAGCGGCAGCGCGACCGACGAGGCCATGGTCTCGGGGCTGGCGCCCGGCAGATTGGCGCTGACGTTGATGACCGGCGTGTTATAGCTCGGGAGCGCGGCCACCGGGATGTGCATGTAGGCCAGCACGCCGACCAGCACCATGCTGATCGACAGCAGCACCGCCATCACCGGGCGGCGGATACACAGTTCGGACAAATTCATGCCGCTTTATCCTTTCCCGCCGCAGGCGCGCCTGGCGCACGCTGGGGTTTGGCGCCAGCGAGGCGCACCTTGCCGCCCGGACGCAGGTTCTGCTTGCCTTCGGTAATCACCTGCTCGTTGCCGGCAAGACCGGTCACGGCGGCATTCAAACCAAACGCATGCTGGCGTGCAATCGGCACCTGGCGCGCGGTGCCATCCTTCTCCACCACGTAGACGAAGGTGCCCTGGGCGTTGATGATAATCGCATTCTGCGGAATGACCACGGCGTTCGGGATCGTGCGCACGGTCACGCGCGTATTCACGTATTGCCCCGGCCACAGCAAGCCGTCATTGTTGCCGAACTGCGCTTTCACCCGGATCGTGCCGCTGGTCGGGTCGACTGTGTTGTCGACAAACGACAATTCGCCCGTGACCGGCTTGGCGTCGCCGCCGGTCGTCGCTTCGACAGTCACCTTGCCCTGCTTCTGGGCGGCCAAGACCGAGCCGAGGGTCGATTCCGGCAAGGTAAACGCGACGTCGATCGGGTCGAGCTGGGTGACGGTGGTGAGCGAGGTGGCCGGCTGCACCAGGCTGCCGGGGTAGACGTTGATCGCGCCCACGCGGCCGGACATCGGTGCGCGGATGCTGGTGTAGCTGGCGCTGACCTGGCTGGCGCGCACGGCGGCGCTGCTGGCGGCCAGGGCGGCGCGCGCGCCTTCGACCTGGCTGCGCAGGGTGTCGACGGCGCTCTGGGCGAGGAATTTCTGGGCAACCAGTTCCTGGCTGCGCTTGTACTGGCGTTCGAGGTCGGCCAGCGTGGCGCGGCCGCGCGCCACTTCCGCTTCGGCCTGGGCCACGCTGGCGCGGTCGCTGCGGTCGTCGAGCGAGAACATCATCTGGCCGGCTTTCACGAACTGGCCTTCCTTGATATGCACTTCGCGGATCGTGCTGGTCGTTTGCGGGCGCAGGTCGACGGTGCGCTGCGGCGTGACGGTGCCGTTGGCGGCGACGTCGACGCCCACGTCCTGGCGGGTCGGGGTGATCACGTTGACGGTCGTCGGCGGCTGCGCGCCGCCCTTGCCGCCTTGTCCGCCTTCCGCGGTTTGCGCTTCGGCGCCCCCCTTCATGTACCAGGCGCCGCCGGCGCCTGCGGCCACGAGGATGGCGATCACAGCAAGAGTATTCTTTTTCATTCAAGTCCCGTACCGCCCGTGCCGGCGGCTTTATCGATTAAATCAGCGAAATAAAATTCAGTATGCCAGTCGCATATGACGGCGTCATTTACCGGGGTAGTACTCCGGCAGCATCAGGGTCACCTCGAGGCCGCCATCGGGATGGTTGGCCAGCGCGATGCTGCCCCCATGCTGCTCGGCGATGTTGCGGGCGATCGTCAGGCCCAGGCCGGTGCCGCCCGATTCGCGCGAACGCGAGGTTTCGACGCGGTAGAACGGATCGAACACGCGCGTCTGTTCCGACGGCGGAATGCCGGGGCCGCCGTCGCGCACGCGGATGCGCGCCGCGCCATTGACCCGGTCCACCACGACGTGCGCCTGCTGGCCGTATTTCACCGCGTTGTCGATCAGGTTGCCGAGGCAGCGGCGCAGGTCGAGCGGACGGCCCAGCAGCGCCATGCCGGAGCGGCCGGCCAGCGTGACGGCCTGGCTGGCGTCGGCGGCGTCGTCGCAGCTGGACGCGAGCAGCGAATCGAGGTCGATGACCTGCATGCTTTCGGTCGTGTCCATGCTGCGCGCCAGGTCGAGCCCTTCGCGCACCATCGCCTGCATGGCCGAGAGGTCGCCGATCAGGCGTTCCTGGAGTTCGTTATCCGACACTTTTTCCAGGCGCAGGCGCATGCGCGTGAGCGGGGTCTGCAGGTCGTGGGTGATGGCCGCCAGCATCTGCGTGCGCTGGAAGATGTATTGGCGGATGCGCGCCTGCATCGCATTGAAGGCGGCGCTGGCCTGGCGAATTTCGCTCGCGCCGGTCAGGTCGAGCGGGGCCCGGTTGATGTCGTTGCCGAGGTCTTGCGCGGCTTGCGCGAGCTGCTTGAGCGGACGCGTGGTCATGCGCGCGACCAGGTAGGCGAGGATGGCGATACTGAAGAAAAACAGCCCGAGCACGGCGCGGTAGTCGGTCTCGGCGGCCACCAGGGAGCGCGGCGGCAGCACCGCGAGATGCAGCTGTTCGCCGTCGCGCAGGCGCACGTTCAGGTTTTCGCAGGCGCCGTGCCATTCGGCGCTGAGCAGGCCGTACAGCAGCGGCATGCGCGGCGGATGGGCACAGGCGTCCGGCGCGTTGGCGGCGGCGCTGATCTGGTAATGCTTGCCCAGCCGGTCGGACAAGGTCTTGACAAAATTGGTCGACCTGGGCGCCAGCGGGTGCGGCGGCCCGGCCTCGAGCTGCAGGCCAGGACGGTTGGCCACGCCCAGGTAAGCGCGCCGGCTCGAGGCCGGCACGATCTCGGTCGCCATGATGAGTTGTTCGGCGCGCTCGATCAGGGTCTGATCGCGCTGGCGCTCGAGCACGCGCTTGCGTTCGACGTCAGCCAGCCACTGGGTCAGCGCCGCCGAAATGAGAATACCGAGGAGCAGGGTCGCAAAGACACGGCCCGTCATCGAGCCGAGGAAGGCTTTCACGTTGCGGGCTCCACGGTGACCTGGCCGGCGAGCACATAGCCGCCGTTGCGCACGGTTTTGATAATTTGCGGCATGCGCGCGTCTTCGCCCAGCTTCTGGCGCAGGCGGCTGATCTGGATGTCGATCGAGCGGTCGAAGGGATCGGCGTCGCGCCCTTGCGTGAGGTTGAGCAGCTGGTCGCGGTTGAGCACCCGGTTCGGGTGTTCGAGGAAGACGCGCAACAGGCGGAACTCGGCACCCGAGAGCATGATCACCATGCCGTCGGGATTGAGCAGGTGGCGCGCGGTCAGGTCGAGCGTCCAGCCGGAAAAGCGCATCTGCTGCACATTTTCCGCCGGCGCATTCGACGGCATCGCGTGCGAGCGGCGCAGCACGCTGCGGATGCGCGCCAGCAGTTCGCGCGGCTCGAACGGTTTCGGCAGGTAGTCGTCGGCACCCATCTCCAGGCCCAGGATGCGGTCGAGCGGCTCGCTGCGGGCGGTGAGCATGATCACCGGCAGGCTCGAAGTCGCGCGCAGCTTGCGGCACAGCGTCAGGCCATCGTCGCCAGGCAGGTTCAGGTCGAGCACGATCAGGTCGGGGCGCGCCTCGTCGAGGATCTTCCACATGGCGACGCCGTCGCCGGCGGCGAGCGCACGGTAGCCGTTCGCCTCGAGGTAATCGGCCAGCAACTGGCGGATGTCACGGTCGTCGTCAACAATGAGAATGGTAGATGGATTGTCCATGGCAGCGATTATCCTTGCTTACATGGGGCATGAACAGCGCATTTGTATCCGTATGTATATGAAATAACAGGGGAAACATATTGATACAAAGTGCTTGGCAGAGGACACGCTGGGCTTACATTTTGTGTCCATGATGGGTCCTGTGCAGCGAGCAGTTCAGATGCACACGCCAACTGACTCACACACTACAAGGGACCTGAAATGAACATCCTCCGCAAGAACGTTTTCATCGCCCTGACCGCGCTCGGCATCGCCGGCACCGCCATCGCCCAGACCGCCGCCGTGCAGGCGCCGGAAGGCCGCCATGGCCACGCCGTCAGCGTCGAGCAGCGCGCCGCCCACAAGGCCGAGCGCCAGGCCAAGCGCGCCGAACGCCAGGCCCAGCATGCGGCGAAACTGCGTGCCGAGCTCAAGCTCACGGCCCAGCAGGAGCCGGCCTTCGCCGCCTTCCTGGCGGCCGGCAAGCCGATGCAGCGTCCGGACGCCCGCAGCGGCGAGCGCGCCAGCCTGGCCGCCCTGCCCGCACCGCAGCGCATGCAGCAGCGCATCGAGCGCCAGAAGCAGCGCACCGCCCGCATGGAAGCGCGCCTGGCCGCCCTGAACAACCTGTACGCCGTGCTCACGCCGGAGCAGAAGCAGGTGTTCGATACCAAGGCCATGCGCTTTAACGGCAAGCACCGCGGCCATCGCGGCGGCCATGGCGGCCACCACGGCCAGCGTGGCGCGGCCATGCAAAGCTAAATGGTTTAGCTGATATGAAAAGGGATGCCTCGCTCGGCATCCCTTTTTTTTGGTTCATCACGGATTTCCGGGAAACGCGGCTTTGATCTTGAGGAAGAAGAAGTCGCTATCCCGGTAGCCGTAGGCCATCCGTTTCATTACTTTGATACGGTTGTTGATGCCTTCGAGCTGGCCGGTATGCATCGGCCAGCGCAGCCGTGCTGCGATGCCTCGCCAGTAAGGCTTGAGCTTTGCTGCAAACTTTCTGAGCGGTTCGATTCCGCTGTCGCGCGCCATCTTGAGCCAGTTGCGCCAGGCGAGAAGCCACCGCCAGCCGCCCGATGTCTGCCAGAGTTCCTTGAGTGCTGTCTTCATCACGTACACCGTCATTAAGGCCTGGTTGGCGGCAAGCAGCTCGTCCAGATTAGCCTGCTGGGCTGGCGGGACGTTTTCCCGGTTGCGCAGCAAAAGCCAACGAGAGCGCTTGACGACTTTGCGCTGAGGGCGGTCGTCGCGCAGGCGGTTTGCCTCGTCGACCCGTACCCGGTCGATCACCTCACGGCCGTACTTGGCAATGACGTGAAACAGATCGTAGACCACGCGCGCCTTCGGGCATTGCTGCTGTACTTCCAGGTCAAAAGCGGTATTCATGTCCATTGCGACGGCTTCGATGTTGGCGCAGCGGTCGGGGCCGAGCCATTCGAAGAACGGACGGATGGCCTCGCGGCTGCGGCCCTCGCCGACCCACAGTACCCGCCGGCTGTCCGCATCGAGCACGACAGTGGCGTAACGATGCCCCTTGAACAGCGCGAATTCATCCATGACAAGCCGCGTTGGCTGCGCTGCGGGCAAAGCAGCCAGTTCACGTTCGAGCTTGGCAAGCTCGATAGTGCGCACCGTCTCCCAGTGCAGCTGCGCCAGTTTGCACACGTGGGCAACTGGAAGCTTCTCGCACCACAAGCCGACAAACTCGGCCAGGGAGCGGGTCACCCGGGCATGGCGATCGAGCCACGCCACGCGCTCGACCCTGGTGCCGCATGTGCTGCATTTCAGACGACGCAGTGGCACCCGCAGCCGTACCGGCTTACCCTGCATCGGCAGCTCTCGGATGATGCGCGTCGCGCCATCGTGCACCTGGTAGCAATGCACGCCGCACCCGCCACAGACCATCGCTGCGCTCGCATCCCGCCGCAGCGTAATCCACACGACATCGTCCTTCACATCCAATTTGGTAGCGGTAAAGCCTTCCCAGAACGGGAGGCTGAGACTATGATCTGGCATGAGAGCGGTAGGTTGAGTTGGTTGGGTTTGGTCGCACAAACACAATAACTCTTCCTTACCGCTCTCTTGCGTTTACAACACGGTCATCCCGGAAATCCGTGATGAACCTTTTTTTTTGCTTCTTGGGCGTGGCCCCTGCTATTCCAGCTTCTGCAGCGATCCCAGGAATTTGGTCGCGTTCTGGTAGCCGATCACCCGGCTGTCCGGAATCTCCGCACCGTTACGGTCGAAGAAAATAATCCCCGGCGGCCCGAACAGCCCGAAGCGTTTCAGCATGGCCTTGTCGTGCGCATCGTTGGCCGTGACGTCCACCTGCAGCAGCACCGTATCGGCCAGCTTCGCCTGCACCTTTGGCTCGACAAACGTCAGCTTTTCCATCTCCTTGCACGAGACGCACCAGTCGGCGTAAAAATCGAGCATGGCGGTCTTGCCCTGGTTGGCGGCGAGCACGGCGTCGAGTTCCGCCACGGTTTTCACGCGCTTGAAGTTCAGCCCATGTTGCGGCGTGCCCGTCAGGTGCGCCAGCGGCGCCAGCGCATCGCGCCCGCCGGTCGCAGCACCCACCAGCTGCAGCGCGCCAAGGATGCCGAACACGGCGCCGAAGGCGAGGTTCGCCCAATGCCCGCGCCGGCTCGCCAGGTACGCGCCATAGCCCAGCAGCAGCGCCGCCCACAGGAGCATCTGCACCTGCGGCGGCAGCACCGGCGACACCAGCCACAGGGCCATGGCCAGCATCAGCACGCCGAAGAAGCGTTTCACGGTTTCCATCCAGGCGCCGGCGCGCGGCAGCAGTGAGCCGGCCGAGACGCCGACCAGCAGCAGCGGAATGCTCATGCCGACCGCCATCGAGAACAGCGCCGCGCCGCCGATGAGGACGTCGCGCGTCTGGCTGATGTAGACCAGGGCGCCGGCCAGCGGCGCGGCCACGCAGGGGCCGACGATCAGGGCCGAGATGGCGCCCATGGCGAACACGCCGGCCAGCTTGCCGGAGGCCTGGCGGTTCGAGGCGCCCGCCAGTTTGCTTTGCAGGGCAGCAGGCACCTGCAGCTCGTAGAAGCCGAACATCGACATCGCCATCGTGACGATCAGCAGGGCGAATGCGCCGAGCACCCATGGGTTCTGCAATGCCGCGGCCAGGCCCTCGCCGATCAGGCCGGCGGCCACGCCCAGCGCCGTGTAGACGATGGCCATGCCGAGCGAATACGTCACCGACAGGATCAGGCCGCGCGAGCGTTTCGTCTTGCCGCCCTCACCCACGATGATCGAGGACAGGATCGGGACCATCGGCAGCACGCAGGGTGTGAATGCCAGGCCCAGGCCGAGCAAGGCGAATGCGGGGACGATGGCGAGCAGGCGGCCGCCTTGCAGGATGGCGTCGATGCCGGCCAGTTCGGACGGCGCGCTGGCTGGTGCGGCCTGTGGAGCGGCGGCAGGCGCAGCGATCGGCGCCGCTGGATTTGCAGGCCCTTCGCTCATTGGCGTCGACGACAGCGCAATCGTCGACGGCGCCTGGGCATTGGCGCCGAACGGAATGCCGGGCGCCGCCGTGCCGCCGCCCGCGCTCAGGCGGGCGCTGTGTTCCTGCGGCGGATAGCACAGGCCGGCGTCGGCGCAGCCCTGGCTGGTCGCATTCAGGGTAAACGCGGCACCGCCTTCGACCGGAATGCGGATCGTCACGACGCCCTTGTAGGTCTCGACATCTTTTTCGAAGGTCTGGTCGTACTTCACTTTGCCGGGCGGGATCTGCGGCTCGCCCAGTGTGGCGCCGTCGGCCTTGAAGGCGAAGCGCTCGCGGTACATGTAGTAGCCGTCGGCGATCGTGTAGGTGACGACGGCCGTGCGCTCGCCCTCCATGCGCGCGGAAAATTTGAAGGCGACGGCGGGGTCGAGGAAGTCTTCGGCGCGCCCTGGCGCGGCCAGCAGCAGGCAGGCGGCGAACAACAGCATCAGCGCGGCCAGCGAGCGCGCGGAGACTTCACGAATACGGGTGATGAACATGACTTCCTTTGATGGCGACAACGTAGCAACTGCGCAGCAGAATGGTACACCGCCTGCGCACGGCCGCGTTATGCCCCGCTTAAATGCTCAGCCGGCGCGATCGTCGAGGCGAAAAAAAACCAGGCACATGGCCTGGTTTTTTCGTTCGCACGAAGCGATTACTCAGCGGTCGGAGCGTCGTCAGCCGAGGTGACTTCCGGACGATCCAGCAGTTCGACATACGCCATTGGCGCGTTGTCGCCTACGCGGAAACCCATTTTCAGGATGCGCAGGTAGCCGCCGTTACGGTTGGCGTAACGTGGGCCGAGTTCAGCGAACAGCTTCAGGACCATCTCGCGGTCGCGCAGGCGGGCGAATGCCAGGCGCTTGTTGGCCAGCGTGTCGGTCTTGCCCAGGGTCAGGATCGGCTCGATGACGCGACGCAGTTCCTTGGCTTTTGGCACGGTGGTTTTAATGGCTTCATGACGCAGCAGGGAAACGGTCATGTTGCGCAGCATGGCGAGACGGTGGGACGAAGTACGGTTCAGCTTGCGAAGGCCGTGACGGTGACGCATGGTAATTCCTTTCGAGGTTTTTAATTCCAGCTCTTCGATCGTTCATGCGTGATGCATGACCGCGGGCCGGTTCTTATGGGTTAAAACTGCCCGGACAACATTGCCCAGGCAGGTGGTACAAATTACTTTTCCAGGCCGGCAGGCGGCCAGTTTTCCAGCTTCATACCCAGGGTCAAACCGCGCGAAGCCAAGACTTCCTTGATTTCGTTGAGCGACTTGCGGCCCAGGTTCGGCGTCTTGAGCAGTTCGTTTTCCGAACGCTGGATCAGGTCGCCGATGTAGTAGATGTTTTCTGCTTTCAGGCAGTTGGCCGAACGGACGGTCAGTTCCAGGTCGTCGACTGGACGCAGCAGGATCGGATCGACCAGCGGAGCACGCGATGGTGCTTCGGCGGCGGCTTCCGTGCCTTCCAGGGCAGCGAACACGTTCAGCTGGTCAACCAGCACGCGTGCTGACTGGCGAATCGCCTCTTCCGGGGTGATGACGCCATTCGTTTCGATGTTGATGATCAGCTTGTCGAGGTCGGTACGCTGTTCGACGCGGGCCGATTCGACGGCGTACGAAACGCGGCGCACTGGCGAGAACGACGCGTCCAGGATGATGCGGCCGATCGTCTTGTTCGTGTCTTCCGACAGGCGACGGACGTTGCCTGGGACATAGCCACGGCCTTTTTCGACCTTGATCTGCATGTCCAGCTTGCCACCGGCGGTCAGGTGAGCGATCACGTGATCCGGGTTGATCAGTTCCACGTCATGCGGCAGATCGATGTCCGATGCCAGGACGGCGCCTTCGCCTTCCTTTTTGAGGGTCAGGGTCACGGAGTCACGGTTGTGCACCTTGAACACGACGCCCTTCAGGTTCAGCAGCAGGTCGACGACGTCTTCCTGCACGCCGTCGAGCGACGAGTACTCGTGCACGACGCCGGCGATGGTGACTTCGGTCGGCGCGTAGCCGATCATCGACGACAGCAGGACGCGGCGCAGGGCGTTGCCCAGCGTGTGGCCATAGCCGCGCTCGAATGGCTCCATCACGACTTTGGCGTGACCGGCACCGAGTGCTTCGACATCGATGATACGTGGCTTCAACAAACTATTTTGCATGAAATGTCCTTTTCAATACCCTCGGCTCGTTACACCGATAAGGCTGATGGCATGGTGATATGAGGTAAAACAAAGCACAAACGCCCGCTCGGATTCCGAGCGGGCGAATTTACAAGCTTCTATTAACGCGAGTACAGTTCGACGATCAGTGCTTCGTTGACGTCAGCAGCGATTTCGTTACGCTCTGGGAACGAACGGAAGGTGCCTTCCATCTTCTTGGCGTCAACCGACACCCAGCTCGGCATGCCGATCTGTTCTGCCAGCGACAGCGCTTCGACGATACGCACTTGCTTCTTCGCCTTTTCGCGAACGGCGATGACGTCGCCGGTCTTGACAGCGTACGAAGCGATGTTCACGACGTTACCGTTGACGGTGAAGGCCTTGTGGCTCACCAGCTGACGCGCTTCAGCGCGGGTCGAGCCGAAGCCCATGCGGTAGGTGACGTTGTCCAGGCGCGACTCCAGCAGCTTGAGCAGGGTTTCGCCGGTGTTGCCCTTGCGGCGCGACGCTTCTGCGAAGTAGCGGCGGAACTGGCGCTCGAGGATGCCGTACATGCGCTTGACCTTCTGCTTTTCGCGCAGCTGGTTGCCGTAGTCCGAGGTGCGGGCACCCGACTTGACACCGTGCTGGCCTGGCTTGACGTCCAGTTTGCACTTCGAGTCGAGCGAGCGGCGTGCGCTCTTGAGGAACAGGTCAGTGCCTTCACGGCGCGACAGTTTTGCTTTTGGTCCGATATAACGTGCCACGTTGAATCCTTTGATGTATTAATCACGCCCCAGAGGCATCCCGAGGATGCGGCAGGCGCTAGTCCGACCCATTAATGAGCGGACGTGGCTAAAAAAATGACGCCGCGAGAGGAGCGTCTAACAAAGCCCTCAGGGCAAGGCGCATCGTCGAAGACAGTACGCTAGTACGGCGAGACGAATGCAACGCAGCCATGAGGGTTTTGTTAGACGCTCCAGGCCGAGGCGACAACAGCCGGGCAGTATACCCGAAATCGGATAACTGCACCGGCGTTTACTACTCACGACGCTGTACCGATACAACCGGGCCACCGAGGCAGCCCAGTCGAATTTAGATACGACGACGCTTTGGAGGACGGCAGCCGTTGTGCGGCACTGGCGTCACGTCCTGGATCTCGGTGATCTTGATGCCGAGGTTGTTCAGGGCGCGGACAGCCGATTCACGGCCTGGGCCTGGGCCCTTGATGCGCACTTCCAGGTTCTTCACGCCACTTTCCTGAGCGACCTTGCCGGCTGCTTCAGCAGCGACCTGAGCCGCGAACGGAGTCGATTTACGCGAGCCTTTGAAGCCTGCGCCACCCGACGTCGCCCACGACAGGGCATTGCCCTGGCGATCGGTGATCGTGATGATGGTGTTGTTGAACGAAGCGTGGACGTGGGCGATGCCCTCAGCCACGTTCTTCTTGACTTTTTTACGGACGCGCGCTGCTGCTGCGCTGCTTTGTTGCTTGGCCATGGTCGGTTCCTAGATTATTTCTTCAGCGATTGAGCGGCCTTGCGCGGGCCCTTGCGGGTACGAGCATTGGTGCGGGTACGCTGACCGCGCACTGGCAGACCCTTACGGTGACGCATGCCGCGGTAGCAGCCCAGATCCATCAGACGCTTGATGTTCATGGACAGTTCGCGGCGCAGATCGCCTTCCACGACAAACTTCGCGACTTCGTCACGCAGCTTCTCGAGTTCGTTATCGTCGAGGTCCTTGACCTTCTTGTTGGTCGCGATTCCGGTCGCGTCGCAGATCTTCTGCGAGCGTGGACGGCCAACACCGTAGATCGCCGTCAGGCCGATAACAGTGTGCTGATGATTTGGGATGTTAACCCCTGCAATACGTGCCATTCGTTATTCCTCTTAACCTTGACGCTGCTTGTGACGCGGCTCGACGCAGATCACACGGACCACGCCCTTGCGCTTGATGATCTTGCAGTTGCGGCAGATCCGCTTGACTGAAGCATTAACTTTCATTTTGTACTCCTGGTGAGTTTACTTAATATTTTTTACTTGGTGCGGAATACGATGCGCGCCCGGGACAAATCGTACGGCGTGAGTTCAACCGTTACCTTGTCGCCCGGGAGGATGCGGATATAGTTCATCCGCATTTTACCCGAGATATGCCCCAGGACCACATGTCCGTTTTCCAGCTTCACACGAAATGTCGCATTTGGGAGATTTTCGAGAATCTCGCCCTGCATTTGGATGACGTCGTCTTTTGCCATTCGGTTTCTGCACCTTCCGCTTATCGCGTCGGAATTCCGCCCTTGAAATTCGCCTTGCGCAGCAGTGATTCATATTGCTGCGACATGACGTAGTTCTGCACTTGTGCCATGAAGTCCATCGTCACCACCACGATGATCAGGAGCGACGTGCCACCGAAGTAGAAAGGAACTTTCCACACCGACTGCAGGAACTCCGGCACCAGACACACGAGGGTGATGTACACCGCACCAGCCAGGGTCAGGCGCATCAGGATCTTGTCGATATAGCGAGCGGTCTGGTCACCTGGACGAATGCCAGGAACAAACGCGCCGCTTTTCTTCAAGTTGTCCGCCGTTTCCTTGCTGTTGAACACCAGCGCGGTATAGAAGAAGCAGAAGAAGATGATCGCCACCGCATACAGCAACGCGTGGATCGGCTCACCGGTCGTCAGCGAAGCAGACAGGTCTTTCAGGAACCCGATGAACGGGTTACTGGCGTCCTTGCCTTTTGCAAACCAGTCAACGATCGTCGCCGGGAACAGGATGATCGACGAGGCGAAGATCGGCGGGATCACGCCGGCCATGTTCAGCTTCAGGGGCAGGTGGCTGGTTTGGCCACCGTACACCTTGTTGCCGACCTGGCGCTTGGCGTAATTCACGAGGATCTTGCGCTGTCCGCGCTCAACGAACACCACGATGTACGTAACCGCAGCCACCAGGATGACGATTAAGATCGCTGCAAAGCTTGGGATCGAACCGTTCGAGACCAGGGTGAACAAGCCACCCAGTGCCGACGGCAGACCGGCTGCGATACCGGCGAAAATAATGATCGAAATGCCGTTGCCGAGGCCGCGTTCGGTGATCTGCTCGCCCAGCCACATGAGGAACATGGTGCCGGTCAAGAGGGTCACGACCGTGACGAAGCGGAAGGCCAGGCCTGGATCGTTCACGAGGCCTTGCTGGCCCTCGAGTGCGACGGCAATGCCGAACGCCTGGAACAGAGCCAGTCCAACCGTCAGATAACGGGTGTACTGGGTGATCTTGCGGCGCCCTGCTTCGCCTTCCTTCTTCAGCGCTTCCAGCTGCGGCGAGACGATCGACCCCAGCTGCATGATGATCGAAGCCGAAATGTAAGGCATGATCCCGAGGGCAAACACCGTGAAGCGTTCGAGAGCGCCACCCGAGAACATGTTGAACATGCCCAGGATGCCGGTCGAATTCTCCTTGAACAGCGACGCCAGCGCCGTCGGGTCAATCCCGGGAACCGGGACGTGAGCACCGAGGCGGTACACGACCAATGCGCCAAGCAAAAACCACAAGCGACTCCAGGGGAAGCCGGCAGCGGCGCTTTTACCAAGTTGTGAATTAGTCGCCAATTTTTGCTCCGATCAGGCAGCGGCCGCTTTAGGCGACCGAACCGCCAGCTGCTTCGATGGCCGCTTTCGCGCCCGCGGTCGCCTTCAGGCCCTTGAGGTTCACCGCTTTGGTGATCTCGCCCGACAGGATCACGCGCACATCGCGCGCCACCACCGACAGGATGCCTGCTTGTTTGAGCACCAGGATGTCGACATCGCCGACGGCCAGGTTGTTCAGGTCCGACAGACGCACTTCAGCCTTGAACGTTGCGTTCAGCGACTTGAAGCCACGCTTTGGCAGACGGCGCTGCAGAGGCATCTGACCGCCTTCGAAGCCGACTTTGTGGAAACCGCCCGAACGCGACTTCTGACCCTTGTGACCGCGACCGGCGGTCTTGCCCAGGCCGGAGCCGATACCGCGGCCGACGCGGCGCTTGTAGTGCTTGGCGCCGTCAGCTGGTTGAATGGTATTCAATTCCATTGTTTTCTCCGTTACGTAAGCCCGAAGGCTTACGCGACTACTTTAACGAGGTACGAGACTTTGTTGATCATGCCACGCACCGACGGGGTGTCCTGCAACTCGGAAACCGAGTTGACGCGGCGCAGACCCAGACCACGCACCGTAGCGCGGTGATCTTGACGGGTGCCGATCAGGCCCTTGACCAGTTGTACTTTGATGGTGTTTGCCATTGTATTCACCTTAGCCCATGATCTCTTCGACCGACTTGCCGCGCTTGGCGGCGATGTCGGACGCGGTGCTCATCTTCGACAGACCGTCGAGGGTAGCGCGCACCAGGTTGTAAGGGTTCGACGAACCGGTCGATTTAGCGACCACGTCAGTCACGCCCATCACTTCGAAGATAGCGCGCATTGCGCCACCAGCGATGACGCCGGTACCAGGCTTAGCTGGCGACATCATGACGCGCGAAGCGCCGTGACGACCGGTGACGGTGTGGTGCAGGGTACCGTTCTTGAGGGGCACCTTGATCAGGTTGCGGCGGGCTTCTTCCATTGCCTTTTGCACGCCGACAGGAACTTCCTTCGACTTGCCTTTACCCATGCCGATGCGGCCATCGCCGTCACCGACAACGGTCAGCGCTGCAAAACCCATGATACGACCACCCTTGACCACTTTGGTCACGCGGTTGATCGCGATCATTTTTTCGCGCATGCCATCATCCGGCTTGTCGCTTGCCATTTTCGCTTGCATTTTTGCCATGACGATTCTTCCTTAGAACTTCAGACCGGCTTCACGCGCGGCTTCCGCCAGCGCCTTCACACGGCCGTGGTAACGGAAACCGGAGCGATCGAACGCTACTTCGGTGATCCCTGCTTTCAATGCCTTCTCTGCGACGCGCTTGCCAACCAGGGCAGCAGCGGCGGCGTTGCCGCCCTTGCCGCTTTGACCTGCCAGTTCGGCGCGCACATCTGCTTCCAGCGTCGAAGCCGAAACCAGGACCTTCGCATCCGGGCTGATCAGGTTCGCATAGATGTGCAGGTTGGTGCGGTGAACCGACAAACGGTTCACGCCTTGCTGCGCGATCTTGATGCGGGTTTGGCGTCCGCGACGCAGACGCGATTCTTTCTTGTCCATCGTCAGCTCCGATTATTTCTTCTTGGTTTCTTTAAGCTTGACCACTTCGTCCGAATAACGGACGCCCTTGCCCTTGTAAGGCTCAGGGGAGCGGTAAGCGCGCACTTCTGCAGCAACCTGACCAACCTTTTGACGATCGATACCCTTGATCAGGATCTCGGTCGGGGTTGGGGTCACTGCGGTGATGCCTTCTGGCATCGCGTGCAGCACCGGGTGCGAGAAGCCCAGGGACAGGTTCAGGGCGTTGCCCTGCACTGCTGCCTTGTAGCCCACGCCGACCAAGTTCAGCTTCTTCTCGAAGCCCTTGGTCACGCCGGTCACCATGTTGTTCACCAGAGCACGCAGGGTACCCGACATGGCGTTCGATTCACGGGAATCGTCTGCCACGGCGAAGGTCAGCGTGCCGTCGTTGTTTTCTACTTTAACCTGGCCGGTCAACGGCTGGGTCAAGGTGCCCAATGGGCCTTTTACCGTAATCGCTGCTGCAGTGATCGCCACTTCGGCGCCAGCTGGAACTGCGATTGGCATCTTAGCTACTCGAGACATCGTCTACTCCTTAAGCTACGTAGCAAATGACTTCGCCGCCGACGCCAGTGGCGCGGGCTTTGCGGTCAGTCATCACGCCTTGCGGGGTCGAGACAATCGCCACGCCCAGGCCGTTCATGACGGTTGGGATCTCGTCTTTGCCTTTGTAGACACGCAGGCCAGGACGGGAGACGCGCTCGATGCGCTCGATAACCGGACGGCCGGTGTAATACTTCAAACCGATTTTCAGTTCCGACTTGCCACCTTCGGTGGACACGGCGAAATCTTCAATGTAACCCTCGTCCTTGAGGACGTTGGCAATGGCAACCTTGACTTTCGACGACGGCATTGCGACCGTGGTCTTTTGGACAGTTTGTGCGTTGCGAATGCGGGTCAGCATATCGGCGATAGGATCGCTCATACTCATTGCATATTCTCCTATTACCAGCTGGCTTTGGTCATACCCGGAATTTCGCCCTTCATGGCGAATTCGCGGAGTTTGGTACGGGCGAGGCCGAATTTACGGAACGTGCCACGTGGACGGCCGGTGATTGCGCAGCGGTTACGCTGGCGGGTCGGCGCCGAGTTACGCGGCAGTGCCTGGAGGGCCAGGCGTGCTTCGTATTGCTCTTCTGCAGACTTCGACTGGTCGTTGATGATCGCTTTCAGAGCTGCACGCTTTGCGGCGAATTTCTCCACCAGGTCTGCACGCTTCTGTTCGCGGTTAATCAGTGCAAGTTTTGCCATTGCTCTTAGTTCCTGAACGGGAATTTGAAGGCGGCGAGCAGCGCTTTGGCTTCATCGTCGGTCTTAGCGGTGGTCGTGATCGAGATGTTCATGCCACGCAGCGCGTCGATCTTGTCGTAATCGATTTCAGGGAAGATGATCTGTTCCTTGACACCGATGTTGTAGTTGCCACGACCATCGAACGATTTGCCGTTCACGCCACGGAAGTCACGCACGCGCGGCAGGGCCACGGTGATGAAACGATCCAGGAACTCGTACATGCGATTGCCACGCAGGGTGACCATCGTACCGATCGGGTAGCCTTCACGAATCTTGAAACCCGCGATTGCCTTGCGCGACTTGGTGGTCACTGGCTTCTGGCCGGCGATCTTGGTCAGGTCGCTGACAGCGTGCTCGAGCACTTTCTTGTCGGCGATCGCTTCACCAACACCCATGTTCAGGGTGATCTTGGTCAGGCGCGGCACTTCCATCACCGACTTGTAGCCGAATTTCTCGGTCAGGTCAGCGACGACTTTTTCTTTGTAAAACGATTGTAGACGGGCCATGATCTTAAACCTTCACTTCTTCGCCGGAAGACTTGTAGACGCGGACTTTCTTGCCGTCCTGGTCTTTGAAGCCTACGCGGTCAGCCTTGCCGGTCGCGGCGTTGAACAGCGCGACGTTGGAGACGTGAATCGGCATCGTCTTGTCGACGATACCACCTTGAACGCCAGTCATCGGGTTAGGCTTGACGGCCTTCTTGGCGACGTTCACACCATCGACGATGAGGTGCTCGGCGTCGACGCGACGCGAAACCACGCCACGCTTGCCCTTGTCTTTACCGGCCAAGACGATGACTTCGTCGTTTTTACGAATCTTATCCATTACGACTCCTTACAGAACTTCAGGTGCCAGGGACACGATCTTCATGAACTTTTCAGTGCGCAGTTCGCGCGTGACTGGTCCAAAGATACGGGTGCCGATCGGTTCCAGCTTGGCGTTGAGCAGCACGGCGGCATTGCCGTCGAACTTCACCAGGGAGCCGTCTTGGCGGCGCACACCTTTAGCGGTACGCACAACCACAGCGTTATAAATTTCACCTTTTTTGACACGGCCACGTGGCGCAGCAACCTTGATGGTTACTTTGATGATGTCGCCAATGCTCGCATAACGGCGCTTGGAGCCGCCCAACACCTTGATGCACAAAACTTCTTTGGCACCAGTGTTGTCGGCCACTTCGAGCCGGCTTTCAGTTTGAATCATAGTATTTTCTTTCCCAACTTAAGCCGAAGAAATCCCACGGAAAACCGTAGGCCTGCGGTCAGTCTTGGTCCCGCCGCACCGCCCCTGCTGGAGCAATACGATTGGGTGATTGGACTTTCCAATTACTTCGAACAGGCCGCATTTACCGAGGGGGACAAACTGCGGCAACACATGAACGAAGCCCGCTAGTATCTCAGATACCAGCGGGCCACGCAAGACAAATTTTAGTGCTTACAGTACCTGTGCAACCGTGACAACGCGCGTCACAGTCCAAGCTTTCGTCTTCGAAATCGGGCGACCTTCCGCGATCTCGACCGTGTCACCGGTCTTGGCCTGGTTGGTTTCGTCGTGCGCGTGATACTTGTTCGAACGCACGATGATTTTGCCGTACAGCGGGTGCTTCACGTGACGTTCGATCAGTACGGTCACCGTCTTGTCCATTTTGTCGGACACGACTTTGCCGACCAGCGTACGCTTCAGCGCCGTTTTAGTGGTGTCGTTCATTTGGCTTCCTTCTGGTTCATCACAGTCTTCACACGCGCGATGTCGCGACGCACTTTCTTGAGCTGCGCGGTGTTGCCCAGCTGCTGGGTAGCGATTTGCATGCGAAGGCCAAACTGGGCCTTCAGCAGCTCACTCAGCTCCTTTTGCAGCGCTTCCTGGTCCTTGCCGCGGAGTTCCGTTGCTTTCATATTCAACTCCTGTTATTGGCCGACCTGGCGCACGACGAACGTGGTAGCCAGTGGCAGTTTGGCAGCGGCCAGGCGGAATGCTTCGCGCGCCAGTGTTTCGTCGACGCCGTCCATCTCGTACAGGACTTTGCCTGGCTGGATTTCAGCGACGTAGTATTCTGGATTACCTTTACCGTTACCCATACGGACTTCGGCCGGCTTGTTCGAAATCGGCTTGTCCGGGAAGATACGGATCCAGATACGACCGCCACGCTTGATGTGACGGGTCATGGCGCGACGTGCAGCTTCGATCTGGCGTGCAGTGATACGGCCGCGGGCAACTGCCTTCAGACCGAATTCACCGAACGAGACCGCGGTGCCGCGGGTGTGCGAAATGCCGGTGTTACGGCCTTTCTGCTCTTTACGATACTTCCTGCGCGATGGTTGCAGCATGCTTATTCTCCTGCTTTCTCAGCTGGTGCAGCAGCGGCCGGGGTCGCCAGCTTGACGGCTGGACGCGCACGGACGGTTGGTGCAGCAGTGGCTGGACGGGCGCCGCCGGCTGGACGTGGGCCGCGCGATGGCTTGCCGTCGTCGCGACGTGGGCCGCGTGGCTTCTTCTCATCCGGCGGGGTGTCGATGACTGGCGCTTCGCCGGTGACCGAACGGTCGCCCTTGTAGACCCAGACCTTGACGCCGATGATGCCGTACGTGGTCGATGCTTCGCTGGTGCCGTAGTCGATATCGGCGCGCAGGGTGTGCAGAGGCACACGGCCTTCACGGTACCATTCGGTACGTGCGATTTCGATGCCGTTCAGGCGGCCCGACGACATGATCTTGATGCCGACGGCACCCAGACGCATGGCGTTTTGCATGGCGCGCTTCATCGCGCGGCGGAACATGATGCGCTTTTCGAGCTGTTGCGAGATCGAATCGGCGATCAGCTGCGAATCGATTTCCGGCTTGCGGATCTCTTCGATATTGACGTGCACAGGCACGCCCATGATCTTCGTCAGCGCCGTCTTCAGCACTTCGATGTCTTCGCCTTTTTTACCGATCACGACACCTGGACGCGACGAGTAGATGGTGAAGCGCGCGTTCTTGGCAGGACGCTCGATGACGATGCGGCCGACCGAAGCGTTCTTCAGCTTCTTCTTCAGGTAAGCGCGGGCCTTCAAGTCTTCGTTGAGCATCTCAGCGAAGTTGCCGTTGCCGGCGTACCAGCGCGACGCCCAGT
Source organism: Massilia sp. FBCC-B171 (assembly GCF_059134155.1). Taxonomy (NCBI): domain Bacteria; kingdom Pseudomonadati; phylum Pseudomonadota; class Betaproteobacteria; order Burkholderiales; family Oxalobacteraceae; genus Massilia; species Massilia sp. FBCC-B171. Next base: position 5,029,475 of record NZ_CP101443.1, read on the forward strand.
TACGGGTGACGGACAGGCGGAAGCCTGTTGGGTGAATCTTCTGTCCCATCGTGTGACTCCTTAGTTACCGACAGTCACGTAGATGTGACAGGATTGTTTAGAGATGCGATCGCCGCGGCCTTTGGCACGTGCCGTAAAGCGCTTGAGGATCGGGCCTTTTTCAACGTAGATCTGAACGATCTTCAGCTCGTCGATGTCAGCACCGTCATTGTGTTCCGCGTTGGCGATGGCCGACTCGAGAACCTTCTTGATGATGGTGGCACCTTTCTTCGGGCTGAACTGCAGAATGTTGAGTGCTGCATCAACTTTCTTGCCGCGGATCAGGTCAGCAACGAGGCGACCTTTTTGTTCCGACAGGCGCACGCCTTTGAGGATAGCTTTAGTTTCCATTATTTTTTCGCCTTCTTGTCAGCGGCGTGGCCCTTGAACGTACGGGTCAGCGCGAATTCGCCGAGCTTGTGGCCAACCATGTTCTCGGAGACGTACACCGGCACGTGCAGCTTGCCGTTGTGAACTGCAATCGTCAGACCGATGAAGTCAGGCGTGATCGTCGAGCGGCGCGACCAGGTTTTAACTGGCTTTTTGTCTTTGTTCGCTTGCGCGGCTTCGACTTTTTTCACCAGGTGGGCGTCAACGAACGGCCCTTTTTTCAATGAACGAGTCATTTAGTTATCCCTTATTTCTTGCCGCGGCGCGAAACGATCATCGAAGAAGTGCGCTTGTTCGAACGCGTCTTCTTACCCTTCGTCTGTTGGCCCCAAGGCGACACTGGATGACGACCAGCTGCGGTTTTACCTTCACCACCACCGTGCGGGTGATCGACCGGGTTCATGACCACACCGCGAACGGTAGGACGAACACCGCGCCAGCGCATCGCGCCAGCCTTACCGATCTTGCGCAGGCTGTGTTCGGCATTGCCGACTTCGCCAACGGTAGCGCGGCACTCGATGTGCACGCGACGAACTTCACCCGAGCGCAGGCGGACCTGGGCGTAGGTGCCTTCGCGGGCCATCAGCACGACGGCGGCGCCGGCGGTACGGGCCATCTGGGCACCCTTACCTGGCAGCATCTCGACGCAGTGCATCACGGTACCGACCGGGATGTTACGGATTGGCAGGCAGTTACCCGACTTGATCGGCGCTTCCGAGCCGCTCATGACGCTGTCGCCGACAGCCATGCCTTTGGTGGCGATGATGTACGCACGATGACCATCCGCGTAGCACAGCAGAGCGATGTGCGCGGTACGGTTTGGATCGTATTCAATACGCTCGACCTTGGCCGGAATGCCGTCCTTGTCGTTGCGCTTGAAGTCCACCATACGGTAGTGATGCTTGTGACCGCCGCCGATGTGGCGGGTGGTGATGTGACCGTTGTTGTTACGGCCAGCAGTCTTCGATTTCTTCTCAACCAGTGCTGCGAACGGACGGCCCTTGTACAGGCCTTCGGTCACAACTTTCACCATGCCGCGGCGGCCTGGGGAGGTTGGCTTCATCTTAACGAGTGCCATTATTTAGCCTCCTCGACAAAATTGATTTCCTGGCCTGGCTTCAGGCACACGAAAGCACGCTTGGTGTGGTTGCGACGACCGTTGAAACGGCCCGAACGCTTTTGTTTACCTTCGCGGTTCACGGTTTGCACCGATTCCACTTCGACCTTGAACAGCAGTTCGACGGCAGCCTTGATTTCCGGCTTGGTCGCGTCTGGCAAGACCTTGAAGACGATCTGCTCGTTCTTTTCCGCGACGAAGGTAGCTTTCTCGGAAATGACCGGAGCCATCAGCACCTTCATCAGGCGCTCTTCGCTAAATTTGATTGCGGTGCTCATGCGTACATCTCCTCGATCTTGGCCAGTGCAGCTTTGGTGACCAGGACTTTCTTGTAGAACACCAGCGACATCGGGTCGGCTGCTTTCGGCTCGACAACCAGCACGTTCGGCAGGTTACGCGATGCCAGCAGCAGGTTTTCTTCGATGGTGTCGGTGATCACCATGACCGATTCCAGGCCCATGCCCTGCAGCTTTTGCGACAGCAGCTTGGTCTTTGGGGCTTCGATCGACAGGTTCTCGATAACAACCAGACGGCCTTCACGGGCCAGCTGCGAGAAGATCGAGCAGATACCTGCACGGAACATCTTCTTGTTCACTTTGTGGGTGAAGTTTTCGTCAGGCGAGTTCGGGAAGATACGGCCACCGCCGCGCCACAGTGGCGACGACGACATACCAGCACGAGCGCGGCCGGTACCTTTTTGGCGCCATGGCTTCTTCGTGGTGTGGCTGACTTCTTCACGGTCTTTCTGCTTGCGGTTACCGCTACGTGCGTTGGCAGCGTAGGCGACCACGACCTGGTGAATCAGGGCTTCGTTGTACTCGCGACCGAAGACTTCGTCGGTAGCTGCAACGTTGGCGCCGGCTTGACCTTGCTCATTCAGGAGCTGAAGTTCCATAATTAAGCTCCTTTCTGTGCTTTGGTTTTGACGGCTGGCTTGACGATCACTTGACCGTTCTTCGCGCCAGGAACTGCACCCTTGACCAGCAGCAGTTGACGCTCAGCGTCGATGCGGGCGATTTCCAGGTTCTGGGTGGTGACGGTGACGTCGCCCATGTGACCGGTCATGCGCTTGCCTGGGAACACGCGGCCTGGATCCTGCGCCATACCGATGGAGCCTGGAACGTTGTGCGAACGCGAGTTACCGTGGGTTGCACGGCCCGATGCGAAGTTGTGACGCTTGATGGTACCGGCGTAGCCTTTACCGATCGAGGTGCCTTGCACGTCGATCTTCTGGCCCACTTCGAACAGCGAGACATTGACTGCGTCGCCCGTTTTCAGTTCGGCTGCCTTGGCAGCGTCAACGCGGAATTCGCGCAGCATGGTGCCAGCTTCGACGCCTGCTTTTGCGTGGTGACCCGCAACTGCCTTGGTCACGCGGGAAGCGCGACGTTGACCGAATGCGACCTGGACTGCGGCGTAGCCGTCAGTTTCAGGAGTTTTGATTTGTGCGACACGGTTGTTCGACACGTCGAGCACGGTAACTGGGATCGAGTCCCCGTCATCCGTGAAGATGCGCATCATGCCAACCTTGCGACCGAGAAGGCCCAAGCTCATTTTTTCTCCATTCCCACCTACGATTGGGCGGGGGTAGTTGAACTACTAAAACGTACGGACTCTGAAACGACGAGTCCATACCGAAGCCGGCTAGTATAACGTGCAAAAGGGCTTGACGCAACAAGTTAATCGGGGGTATGTCGATACCTGTTGCGAGTTCATCGCAGTGTCTTGGAGAGAGAGGAATCTGGCCTGGCTGGCCAGCACAGAAAAGGCACTGGTGCGCCTTTTCTCTACAGAATCACATGATGGATTCTGCGAATAATTTGAAGTGTGTCTTTGGTGGGCGGTGCAGGATTCGAACCTGCGACCCCTTGGATGTCGACCAAGTATTCTAACCAACTGAACTAACCGCCCGGGGAGCCGCATTATGCCAAGGGTTCGGGAGGTTTGCAATAGCTGAGTTGGTTTGGGTGTGCTGGTGGGCGTGGGGCTGTTGCCTGTTGGGTTATCGGTGCGCGTGATCCGCGTGGGCATGGATGCCCACCCTACGGATGAGGCCGCTGACTGGGTTCAGCGACCGCCAGTCCGTGGCGCCTCCCGTAGGGTGGGCTCCCCGAGCCCACGCGGATCATGCACACCGATACCGGTGCAGGCAACAGCCCCACCTCCCCTCGCCCCTCTTGCCCAAGCCCCAGCCTAAGTCTTCCATAAGCCCACCTGTGTAAAATTAGTCAATTAGCGCTATATTCACTCCAGCGCATTCGCCGCGGCCACACGCCGCGCCCCACGACCCGTTTCAATCACGAAAGGAGCTGCAATGGCAATCAGTCTGCAAAAAGGTGGCAACGTCAACCTCAGCAAGGAAGCACCGAATCTCACCAAGGTCACCATCGGCCTGGGCTGGGATCCGCGCTCGACCGATGGCGCCGCCTTCGACCTCGACGGCTCCGCCTTCCTGCTCAAGTCCGATGCCAAGGTGCGCGGCGATAACGACTTCATCTTCTATAACAACCTGAAGTCCTCGGACGGCTCGGTCGTTCACAACGGCGACAACACCACCGGCCAGGGCGACGGCGACGACGAAACCGTCACCGTCGACCTCGCACGCGTCCCGGCGGACATCGACAAGATCTCGTTTTGCGTCACCATCCACGAAGCGGAGACCCGGCGCCAAAGCTTCGGCATGGTCGGCAAGGCCTTCATCCGCTGCCTGAACGCCAACGGCAACGCCGAGCTGGCGCGCTACGACCTGTCCGAAGACAGCTCGACCGAAACGGCCATGATCTTCGGCGAACTATATCGCGCCGGCACCGACTGGAAGTTCCGCGCCGTCGGCCAGGGCTATAACGGCGGCCTCGGCCCCCTCGCACGTTCGTTCGGCGTCAACGTCTGAGCGGCGGCACACCCGTCCTTTGTCCCGCCGCCCGCCGGCGGGACCCTCTTACCCCTGCAACAGAAAAATCTTCATGCGCGTCTGGTTCAACCGTAGCTTCTCGTCCGTCAACACTGCGATCGACCTGATCCGCCAGGCTGATACCGCCCGGCGTTTCACGATCATCCACAGCAATCCGAATCCGAAGTCGCCGGCCGCCCGCCTGGCCCACGAATTCCAGATCGAACCGACCGGCCTGTCCTCGCACGACTACATCGACTGGTGCGTGGACTTCTGCCGCCAGCACCGGGTCGACATCTTCGTCCCGGGACGCGAAGCGACCGCGATTGCCGGCGCCCACGCGCGCTTCGAAGCGATCGGCACGCGCGTCCAGAGCGCGGGCTCGGAAGCGGCCCTGCTGTTCATTCACGACAAGGCGCGCTTCTACGCCGAGACCGACCTGCCCGGCGCGCCGGTGGCCGAGTTCCGCCACTTCGAGGACGCCGCCGGTTTTGAAGCGGCCTACGACGCGCTGCGCCGGCGCCACGCGAAACTGTGCGTGAAACCCTCGCACTCGATCTACGGCCTGGGTTTTGCGGTCCTCGACGAAGAACGCAACAGCGCCGAACTCCTGATGGCCGGCGCCGAATACCACGTCTCGCTGGCCGACTTCCGCGCCGGCCTGGCGAAACTCGGCACCTTTCGCAGCATGCTGCTGATGGAATACCTGGAAGGTCGCGAATACAGCGTCGACTGCGTGGGCGACAACGGGCGCCTGGTGACGGCCGTGGTGCGCCGCAAATCCAGCCAGGCCGGCGCCGGCCAGCGCATCGACCAGCGCGCCGACATCCTCGATGCGACCGCCCAGCTATGCCGCACGCATGGCCTGAACGGCATCTTCAATGTCCAGTTCCGCGAAGCCGGCGGCCATCCGCGTGTGCTCGAGATTAACCCGCGCATGTCGGGCGGCATCGGCATGGCCTGCGTGGCCGGCCCCAACCTGCCCTGGATCGCCCTGTGCGGCTTTGCCGACGGCTACGAAGGGCTCGAGATCGCGCCGGTACGCAACGGCATCCGGGTCGCGGAAGTGGCGCGCGCCGTGGAGCTGGCATGAACGCGCGCGGCGACAGCCTGCCGCTGTCTTTTACCAAACAGCTGCCCACGGGCGCGCTCGAAGTCGAACTGCACGCAGGCGCCGATGAACTCGACGAGCTGCTCGGCTTTGCCGCGCGCGCGAACGCCAAGCGCGGCTTCCTTTTTGTGAGCAAGGTGCTCGGCAAACACTGGCCGGTGCGGCCACGCGGCATGCTGGCGGTTCACGCCCGCCTCGCCGCCGGCGTGCCCGAAGCCCCTGGCCCGGTCCTCTTCATCGCCATGGCGGAAACGGCCGTGGGCCTCGGCCAGGGCGTATTCGAAGCCTGGCTGCGCGCCCATCCCGGCCAGGAAGCGCTGTACCTGCAGACCACGCGCTACCGCGTCGGCACGGGCCCCATCATCGAATTCGAGGAAGCGCACAGCCACGCGCCGCGCCAGTTCCTGCACCTGCCTGCGGACGCACACGAACAGGCGCTGCTGCGGAACGCCCGCACCATCGTGCTGGTCGACGACGAAGCCAGTACCGGCAACACTTTTGTTAACCTGACCCAGGCCTGCCGGCGCTTCAATCCCGCCTTGGCGCGCGTGCACCTGGCGGTGCTGGCCAACTTCATGGGCGCCCCCGCCACGAAGGCCTTGACGGCGCGCTTCGGCCTGCCGACGACGATGGGCGCCCTGATCGAAGGCGCCTACCGTTTTACGCCTGCCGATTGCCCAGTCGACGCCGCCCCGGCGCAGCGCTACGACGCCCAGGCCGAACGCGGCGCGAGTACCGCCTTCGGGCGCCTGGGCCTGGCCCGTGCACTGCGCCGGCCCGAGGCGCTGGCCGACCGGCTGGCCACGACAATCGCGCCGGGCGACAAGGTGCTGGTACTCGGCACCGGCGAATTCATGCACGCCTCGACCCTGCTGGGCGCCGCCCTCGAAGCGCGCGGCCTGGACGTCGTCGTGCAGTCGACCACCCGTTCGCCCATTCTCACCTGGGGCGCGGTACAGCACGCCCTCACCTTCCCGGACAACTACGGCGAAGGCATCCCGAATTTCATCTACAACGTCGCGCCCGGCCAGTACCAGCACGTGCTGGTCTGCCACGAAACCCCTGCGGGCGCGGCCCTGCATGACTTTGCGCGCTCGCTGAATGCGCGCCTGTTCCACTACCTTACCGAGGACGATGTTGAAGAAGTTCCTGTTCGCTGACCTGGACGACACCCTGTTCCAGACGCTCGAGAAATGCGCAGTGCGCGAGGCGCTCGAGCCGGCCGCCTACTACAGCAATGGCAGCATCTGTTCATACACTACGCCCGCCCAGCGCGCCTTTTTCGCCCTGGTCAGCGAAGGCATGACGGTGATCCCGACGACGGCGCGCAGCCTCGACGCGTTCTCACGCGTGAACCTCGGCTTCAGCAGCTATGCGATCCTGAACTTCGGCGGCATCATCCTGCAGCCGGATGGCGCCATCGACCAGGACTGGCAGGGTCGCATGGATGACCTCATGCAGATTGCCCTGCCCGGCTTGCAGGAGATCGCTGCACACATCGAAGACTGGTGCGCGCAAACCGGTTACGGCGGGCGGCCACGCCTGGTGGAAGATGCCGGCACGCCTTTCTTCGTGGTCGTGAAAGACCCGGACAAGGTCGCGCTGAACCTGGAGCGCGTCGAACGCGAGGTGGTGCTGCCCTGGCTCGCCGACGACGGCAACGACTACTGCGTGCACCGCAACGGCAACAATCTCGCGATTCTTCCGCGCACGCTGGACAAGGCCGAGGCGGTCGCCTGGATCGCCCAGCGCCTTCGCCGCGAGCATGGCGAGATCGTCACCTTCGGCATGGGAGATTCCCGCTCCGACGCGCGCTTCATGGCCGACTGCGACTACGCGATCATCCCGCGCCGCACCCAGTTATCAAAACTGACGGTGGAGACGCTTTGACTCTGTCCTCGAGCTTCGCCGGCAGCTATCTGGACGCGGATGTCCGGTTCCTGCTCAAGCGCCTGGCGCTGGCCGATTTCGTCGACGTGGCGGACAAGGAGGCGCTGATCCAGTCGGGCCGGCGCCATTACAGCGAAATGCTGTCGCCTGAACGTGCGCCCTCGGCGCGCTACCTGGCCCTGTTCGACGAGGCCTGCCGCGTCAACGGCGAGCGCATGGCGCGCGACTGCCTGCGCCTCTCCAGCCTGATCGCGGCGCGCCGGAGTAGCGCGGTCACGCTCGTGTCGCTGGCGCGCGGCGGCACGCCCATCGGCGTGGTGCTCAAACGCCTGCTGGAGACGGTGCACGCTCGCGAAGCGACGCATTATTCGGTCTCGATCGTGCGCGACCGCGGCATCGACGCCAATGCCCTGCGCCATATCCTGGCGCAAGGCCACGCGCCGGAATCGATCGTGTTTGTCGACGGCTGGACCGGCAAGGGCGTGATCGCCCGCGAGCTGGCGGCGTCGGTCGCGCGCTTCAATGCCGATACCGGCGTGGCGCTCGACGCCGGCCTGTACGTCCTGTCCGACCTGGCCGGCGCCGCGGCCTGCGCCGCCTCCTGCGAGGACTACCTGATCCCGTCGAGCATCCTGAACGCGACCGTGTCGGGCCTGATCAGCCGTTCGGTATTGAACGAGGCCATCGGCCCCGATGATTTCCACGGCTGCGTGCTGTACGATCAGTTTGCAGCCGAGGACCGCTCGCGCAGCTTCGTCGACCTGTTGGCAGGCCTGGCGCTGGCCCAGGTCGACACCGGCGCCGCTGTGCAGGCGGCGGACACGTGCGCTGCCGCGGAACGTTCGCGCGCGTATATCGAGGCCGCGATGCACCGCTACGGCATCAATGACGTCAACCTGGTCAAGCCCGGCATCGGCGAAGCCACGCGCGTGCTGCTGCGCCGTGTGCCGCGCAGGCTGCTGCTGCGCGACCCGCATGATCCGGCCGTGGCGCACCTGCGCCTGCTGGCCGAAGAAAAGAAGGTGCCGGTCGAGATCGACCCGGCATTGCCCTACCAAGCTGTATCGCTGATCAGGAGTGCATCGGATGCATAAATCGATGGGCGCGTCGCTGTACGTGCCAACAACCCATAAAGACCTGCTGCAGGTTGCCAATGGCGAGAAACTGCCGCAGGCCCGCTCGCTGATCCTGTGTACCGAAGATTCGGTGGCCGACCGCGACCTGGGCTGGGCGCTGTTCAACCTGTCGGTGGTGCTGCAGAACATGCTCGAGGAGATCCCGGCGGAGCGTTTTGTCCGCGTGCGTAGCCCCGAAGTGCTGGCGCGCGTGCTGGCCATGCCGGGCGCCCATAAACTGACCGGCTTCGTGATCCCAAAAGCCACGCGCCACAATTTCGAAACCTATTACCGCCTGGTGCGCGACACCGACCACGCCTTGATGCCGACGCTGGAAACGGCCGACGTGTTCAGCGAGCGCGAGATGGAAGCCTTCCGCGACCTGCTGCAATCCCCGGGCGTACGCAGCCGCATCCTGGCGCTGCGCATCGGCGGCAACGATTTACTGGCCCTGCTCGGCCTGCGCCGTCCACGCGGCATGACGATCTACCGCACCCCGCTCGGGCCCGTCATCGCGCGCCTGGTGACGATCTTCCGCCCGCACGGCTTCATGCTCACCGCGCCCGTGTTCGAACACCTCGACCTGCCCGAACTGCTGGACCAGGAAGTGGTCGAAGACATCGCCTACGGCATGGTCGGCAAGACCGCGATCCACCCGAGCCAGATCCTGCCGATCGAAGAGCACTACAAGGTCAAGCCGCACGACCTGGCAGTAGCGCACGCGATCCTGGACGAAAACAGCCCGGCGGTCTTCAAGATGCACGAGTCGATGTGCGAAGTGGCCACCCACCGCGCCTGGGCCGAGCGCCTGGTCGCACAATCGCATATGTTCGGCGCCCATGGCGCCGCCCTGATGAAACCTTAAAAGGAAACCAGATGACGCAATTCGCACGTGGCCAGAAGGGCAAGCTCGCCGAGCTGGGCGTCGGCAGCAGTTTCGCGGTCGACCTCGACATCCAGGCGCCCGGCATGTCGCTCGACGTGTCCTGCTTCGGCCTCGACGCGCAGGACAAGCTCTCCGACGACCGCTACATGGTGTTCTATAACCAGCTGGCCAGCCCCGGCGACGCCGTGCGCCTGGACCTGCGCCAGGGCGGCGCGCGCTTCAACGTCAACCTCGATGCGCTGCCGAACACGATCGCCAAGCTCGTCTTCGTCGCCGCCATCGACGGCGCCCAGACCATGCGCGCGCTCGGTGCTTCGAGCCTGAGCGTCGGCAGCGCGCTGCGCTTCCCATGGTCGGGCGCGGACTTCGGCGACGAGAAGGCGGTAATCGTGGCCGAGATCTACCGGCGGGACGGCCTGTGGCGCTTCGGCGCCGTCGGCCAGGGTTTCAATGGCGGCCTGGCGGCGCTGCTCGAGCACTTCGGCGGCACGCAGGCGGCGCCGTCGGCGTCGTCCACTCCGCAGTCTGCGCCCGCACCGGCGACACCAAAAGTCTCGCTGTCGAAAGTCACGCTCGAAAAGCGCGGCGACAAGGTATCGCTCGACAAGCGCGGCAGCGCCGGATTCGGCCGCATCCACGTCAACCTGAACTGGAACCGTTCGGGCACGGCGCAGGCCCCTGCGCCGGCGCCGGTCCCGGAAAAGACCGGCCTGCTGGGACGCCTGAGCGGCGCGATGAGCGGTGCCATGGGCGGCGCAATGGGTGGACGCCGGCGCTCGGGCGGGATCGACCTCGACCTGGGCTGCATGTTCGAACTCGCCGACGGCCGCAAGGGCCTGGTGCAGGCGCTGGGCAATGCCTGGGGCGAATACGAGGGCGCGCCCTGGATGAAGCTCGATGCCGACGACCGTACCGGCGCCTCGCACAACGGCGAGAACCTGTACATCAACGGCGACCAGTTGGTGCAGATCCGGCGCGCGATCATCTTCACGTTTATTTACGAGGGTGTGCCGAACTGGTCGGCCACCGATGGCGTGGTCACGATCGCGGTGCCGAACCAGGCGCCGATCGAAGTGCGCCTCGATGGCGGCGGCAGCCAGATGATGTGCGCGATCGCCATGCTCGAGAATCAGGGCGGCCAGCTGCAGGTGACCAAGATGACCGAGTATTTCGAACAGCAGGGCCAGACCAGCGCCCACGAGATGATGGACCGGCGCTACAACTTCGGGCTGCGCTGGAAGACCGGCCGCAAGGATTAACGAACGTAAATGAAAAACCTGGGGTCAGGTCTGACAATCGGACACGGCCTCATCATTAAAACCATCGTTTTGCCAAGGATGGTTGAGCTCGTGTCCGAATGTCAGACCTGACCCCAGCGGTTGGTTGCTGGAAGACCGGCCGCAAGGATTAAAGAGCGTAAACGGAACCGGGGCCGGGAAGGTTCGCCAATTGGCGGCCCTCCCGGCCCCGATTTTATTTCGGCACGCGGATTGCTCCGCGCCAGCCTGAAAAAATTACTGCAGCTTGATTTCGACGTCGACGCCAGCTGGCAGGTCCAGCTTCATCAGTGCGTCAACGGTCTTGTCGGTTGGGTCCACGATGTCCATCAGACGCTGGTGCGTACGGATTTCGAACTGGTCGCGCGAGGTCTTGTTCACGTGTGGGGAACGCAGCACGTCGAAACGCTGGATGCGGGTCGGCAGTGGGACTGGGCCCTTGACGACGGCGCCGGTACGCTTGGCGGTGTCGACGATTTCCAGTGCGGACTGGTCGATCAGCTTGTAGTCGAACGCTTTCAGGCGGATACGGATTTTTTGATTTGCGGACATGCGATTTCCTTGGAAAAGAGCGAACCGGTTTGAGGCCGGCAATGATTTGTCAGGTACTACGGTGCAGCAAAGGAGCGAGAGTATAGCATCGATCCGCGTTACGCAGAGAGGGCAGAACCGGAATTCTGCCCCCTTCTGTTGTGCCGGCGGAACGCTGTCCCGCCGGCGATCTTGGCTAATTAGGCCAGGATCTTGGCAACAACGCCGGCGCCGACGGTACGACCGCCTTCACGGATAGCGAAGCGCAGGCCTTCTTCCATCGCGATCGGGTTGATCAGCTTGACGGTGATCGACACGTTATCGCCTGGCATGACCATTTCCTTGTCCGCTGGCAGCTCGATCGAGCCGGTCACGTCGGTGGTACGGAAATAGAACTGCGGACGGTAGTTGTTGAAGAATGGCGTGTGACGGCCGCCTTCATCTTTCGACAGAACGTAGATCTCGCCGGTGAAGTGGTTGTGCGGCTTGATCGAACCTGGCTTTGCCAGGACCTGACCACGCTGGACATCTTCACGCTTGGTGCCGCGCAGCAGCAGGCCGACGTTGTCGCCAGCTTGACCCTGGTCCAGCAGCTTGCGGAACATTTCCACGCCGGTGCAGGTGGTCTTGACGGTGTCGACGATGCCGATGATTTCGATTTCTTCGCCGACCTTGACGATACCGCGCTCAACGCGACCGGTAACGACGGTGCCGCGGCCCGAGATCGAGAACACGTCTTCCACTGGCATCAGGAAGGCGCCGTCCACAGCGCGCTCTGGCGTCGGGATGTAGGTGTCGAGTGCATGCGCCAGAGCGATGATGCAGTCTTCGCCCATTTCGCCCGGCTTGCCTTCGAGGGCCATACGTGCCGAACCCTTGATGATTGGCAGGTCGTCGCCTGGGAATTCGTACTTCGACAACAACTCGCGCACTTCCATTTCGACCAGTTCCAGCAGTTCTGCGTCGTCGACCAGGTCGCACTTGTTCAGGAACACGATGATGTATGGAACGCCAACCTGACGCGCCAGCAGGATGTGCTCGCGGGTCTGTGGCATTGGGCCGTCGGCGGCCGAGCACACCAGGATCGCGCCGTCCATCTGGGCAGCACCGGTAATCATGTTCTTGATGTAGTCGGCGTGGCCTGGGCAGTCAACGTGCGCGTAGTGACGGTTTTCCGTTTCGTACTCGACGTGCGCGGTGTTGATGGTAATGCCGCGTGCCTTCTCTTCCGGCGCTGCATCGATCTGGTCGTATGCTTTTGCTTCGCCGCCGAATTTCTTCGACAGGACGGTTGCGATTGCTGCGGTCAGCGTGGTCTTGCCGTGGTCAACGTGTCCGATGGTACCGACGTTGACGTGCGGCTTGGTCCGCTCGAATTTACCTTTTGCCATTTTGATCTTCCTTTAAAAGAACGATTTATTGTGTTTTTTAAGCGTCGGCGCGGACCGTGAGGTCCGCGCCAGAACGCAATTACTGATTACTGAATTACTTCGACTTGGCGGTGACGATCGCGTCGATCACGTGCTTAGGCGCTTCCGAGTAGTGCTTGAATTCCATCGTGTAGGTTGCACGGCCCTGGGTCGCCGAACGCAGCGAGGTCGAGTAACCAAACATTTCCGACAGTGGCACTTCGGCTTTGATGATCTTGCCGCCGCCGCCTGGGATTTCGTCCATGCCCTGCACCATACCGCGACGCGACGACAGGTCGCCCATCACGTTACCGGCGTAGTCTTCCGGCGTTTCCACTTCGACCGACATCATCGGCTCGAGGATGACTGGCGATGCTTTGCGGCAGCCGTCCTTGAATGCCATCGAACCGGCCATACGGAACGCGTTCTCGTTCGAGTCGACGTCGTGGTACGAACCGAAGGTCACGGTGACTTTGACGTCAACGACCGGGTAGCCAGCCAGCACGCCGCTGGTCAGGGTTTCGCGCACACCCTTTTCGACTGCAGGGATGTATTCGCGAGGAATCACGCCGCCCTTGATGGCGTCGACGAATTCAAAGCCCTTGCCCGGCTCTTGCGGCTCGATGGTCAGCACGGCGTGGCCGTACTGGCCGCGACCGCCCGACTGCTTGACGAACTTGCCTTCGACGTCGGTGACCGTCTTGCGGATGGTTTCGCGGTAGGCAACCTGTGGCTTGCCGACGGTCGCTTCGACGCTGAATTCGCGCTTCATGCGGTCGACGATAATTTCCAGGTGCAGCTCGCCCATACCACCAATGATGGTCTGGCCCGATTCTTCATCGGTACGCACGCGGAACGACGGATCTTCCTGTGCCAGGCGGTTCAGGGCCAGGCCCATCTTTTCCTGGTCAGCCTTGGTCTTCGGCTCGACAGCCTGCTGAATGACCGGCTCAGGGAAGACCATCTTTTCCAGGGTGATGATCGATGCTGGATCGCACAGGGTTTCGCCCGTGGTTGCATCTTTCAGGCCGACCGCAGCGGCGATGTCGCCGGCGTGGACTTCCTTGATCTCTTCACGCTGGTTCGCGTGCATCTGCAGAATACGGCCAAGACGTTCTTTCTTGTTCTTGATCGGATTGTAGACGGTGTCGCCCGACTTGATGGTGCCCGAGTAGACGCGGAAGAAGATCAGCTGGCCGACGAACGGGTCGGTCATGATCTTGAATGCCAGCGCCGCGAACTTCTCGTCGTCGGCTGCGCGGCGGGTGACCGGCTGGTCGTCCTCATCGGTACCGCCGACTGGCGGGATGTCGATTGGCGATGGCAGGTATTCGATCACGCCGTCGAGCATGGCTTGCACGCCCTTGTTCTTGAACGCGGTGCCGCACATCATCGGGACGATTTCCGACGCGATGGTACGCTGGCGCAGAGCGGCCTTGATCTCTTCTTCCGAGAGGTCGCCTTCTTCCAGGTACTTGTTCATCAGCTCTTCGTTCGCTTCAGCAGCGGTCTCGACCAGCTTCTCGCGCCATTCGTTGGCTTGATCAACCAGTTCGGCCGGGATGTCGCGGTAGTCGAACTTCATGCCCTGGGACGCGTCGTCCCAGAAGATGGCCTTCATCTTGACGAGGTCGACCACGCCCAGGAAGTTCTCTTCCGCGCCGATCGGGATCTGCAGAGGAATCGGGTTTGCCTTCAGGCGAGCGCGCATCTGGTCATAGACCTTGAAGAAGTTCGCACCGGTACGGTCCATCTTGTTGACGAATGCCAGACGTGGGACTTTGTACTTGTTAGCCTGACGCCACACGGTTTCCGACTGTGGCTGCACGCCGCCGACTGCACAGTAAACCATGCAGGCGCCGTCGAGCACGCGCATCGAGCGTTCGACTTCAATGGTGAAGTCGACGTGGCCCGGGGTGTCGATGATGTTGATGTGGTGCGGCTCGAAATTGTTGGCCATACCTTTCCAGAAGCAGGTCGTCGCTGCCGAGGTAATGGTAATGCCGCGTTCCTGCTCCTGCTCCATCCAGTCCATCGTCGCGGCGCCGTCGTGCACTTCGCCGATCTTGTGGTTCACGCCCGTGTAGAACAGGACGCGTTCGGTGGTGGTGGTCTTACCAGCATCGATGTGAGCGGAAATACCGATATTGCGGTAGCGCTCAATGGGGGTCTTGCGTGCCATAATTTTTCCTAAATCTTTTAATGGACAAAACCGGGCGGCATCTTGGTATCAAAATGTGCCCGGCCTGAACAACAACTACAACTTTTTGCTTAGAAGCGGAAGTGCGAGAACGCCTTGTTCGCTTCAGCCATACGGTGGACTTCGTCACGACGCTTCATGGCGCCACCGCGCATTTCAGCCGCTTCCATCAGTTCACCGCCGAGGCGTTGTGGCATGGATTTTTCGCTGCGCTTGTTTGCGGCTTCGCGCAACCAACGCATGGACAGCGCCATACGACGAACCGGACGAACTTCCACTGGCACCTGGTAGTTGGCACCGCCGACACGGCGGGACTTAACCTCGACCATCGGCTTGGCGTTGTTGATCGCGGCTGCGAACACTTCCAGTGGGTCCTTACCCGATTTCTGCTGGATATGTTCAAACGCACCGTAGATGATGTTTTCAGCGACCGACTTTTTGCCGGACAGCATCAGAACGTTGACGAACTTGGCGACATCCGTGTTGCCGAATTTTGGATCTGGCAGGATCTCGCGCTTGGGTACTTCACGACGACGTGGCATTTCAATTCCTTTATCTTCAGTTGAGTGCTGATTCAGCACTCGCGAGGGCCATCATGACCACTCACTTACTCGGCCTGACGGCCGGCTCAACTTAACGTTTAAATGTGACCCCGGTATGACCGAGACCGCAGATGATTACTTCTTCGCAGCCTTGGCACGCTTCGCGCCGTACTTCGAGCGAGCCTGCTTACGGTCTTTGACGCCCTGGGTATCCAGTGCACCGCGAACCATGTGGTAACGCACACCCGGCAAATCCTTGACACGACCGCCGCGCAGCAGGACAACGCTGTGCTCTTGCAGGTTGTGGCCTTCACCGCCGATGTACGAAATGACTTCGAAACCGTTGGTCAGGCGAACTTTGGCGACCTTACGCAGAGCCGAGTTTGGCTTCTTTGGGGTCGTGGTGTACACACGGGTGCAGACACCGCGCTTTTGCGGGCAGTTTTCCAGTGCCGGCGACTTGCTCTTCACAACCGCGGCAACGCGCGGCTTGCGAATCAGTTGATTGATGGTTGGCATCGTTCCTAATCCAACAAAGTACTACAGTTGATAACCCGGACAAGCCTGCCCAGGGACTGAAACCTAGTCCCGAAAGTCCCACAGCGCAGGCGCCGAAAGCCACTCACCGAAGGAGCGGCTGCGAATGCGTATACGTTGTGCAGAATAAATCGAGAACTCGCGAGTATAGACTCCTCGCAATCCCAGGTCAACCAATTTGCTGATTTAACGGGCAACGCCGGCGCCGAAGAGGCGAACTGCTGTGGTAGTCCTGACACATACGGCGAGGAGCCCAGCCGGGCTCGCTCTGCAACAATTAGCGTAAAAGGAAATAAAAGCCGGATAATGGCCGGCTTACCTCCGCCCACCTTTCTCGATGCAAACTCTGCTGCGCCCGGCCCACCTCGTCCTCGTGCTTACTTACCTGGTGCTGTCGGTGGTCCCCGTCTTCCCGCTGGCGCTCGGCCTGCCCCTTGCCCGCCCGGCCCAGCTGGCCGGCATGGCCGTGTTCGCCTGGATCGCGGCCTGGGCCCTGTTCAAGCGTCCCGCGTATTTCCACTGGCTGCTGCTGCCGGCCTTCATCGCCCTGCCGGCGGAACTGTACTTATATCTGTATTACGGCCAGGGCATCTCCACCCACCACCTCGGGATCATGGCCGAAACCAGTCCGCTCGAGGCCATGGAATTTTTGGGGGCGCGCGCCTGGCTGATGCTGGGCGTGATGGTGGGTGTCGTGGCCTGGTGGGCGGCGACCTGGAAGATCGCATTGAAGACGCGCGAACTCGACTGGAACGACCGCTCGCGTTTTTTGGTATTGGGGATCGTGCTGGCGGCCGCCGGCTTGTTCGCCTATGGCCAGAAGGTCGGCGTCACCGGCGCACCGGCCAAGCCGGACCCGGCAGCAAAAATGCGTTTCGCGGCGCTCGGCAGCAAGCCGCTGGTGCCCGTTTCCAGCCTGCCGCGCCTGCCGCACTGGGCGCAGCCCCCCTTCGACATCAAATCCTTCGCCCAGTCCTGGCCCTTCGGTGTGGTGGCGCGCGGGCTCGACTTCTATAAAGAGCGCGTGTATCTGGCCGATTTGCACGAGCGCAGCGCCGCGTTTCGTTTTAACGCGACCCAGGCCGATCCGGCCAATGCGCCGGATGTCATCGTGATGGTCCTCGGCGAATCGGCGCGCTTCGACCGCTGGAGCCTGAACGGCTACGCGCGCCCGACCAATCCTTTATTGATGCAGGAAGCGAACCTGGTGACGATGAAAGACCTGATCACCTCGGTCTCGGCCACGCGCCTGTCGATCCCCGTGATTATTTCGCGCAAACCGGCAATGCAGAGTTTGAAGGACGGCTTTACCGAAAAATCCTTCCTCACCGCCTTCAAGGAAGCAGGCTACAAAACCTTCTGGCTGTCGAACCAGATCTCGTTCGGCAAATTCGACACCCCCGTCTCGGTATTCGCCAAGGAAGCGGACCAGGTCGAATTCTTGAACCTGGGCGGCTTTACCGACAATTCGAACTACGACGAAGTGCTGTTCAAGCCCTTCGCCCGCGCGCTGGGCGATCCGGCGCCGAAAAAACTCATCGTCCTGCACACGCTGGGCAGCCACTGGAATTACGCGCACCGCTATCCGGCCCGTTTCGACCAGTGGAAACCCTCGCTGGTGGGCGTGCATAAGCCGGTGCTGACCGATACCGCGATCAAGCCGCAACTGAACAACAGCTACGACAATTCGATTCTGTATACGGACTGGTTCCTGGCCCAGTTGGTGACGCGTTTGAAAACAGGCGGCCAGGCCGCAGCGCTGATGTACGTGGCCGATCACGGCCAGACCCTGTTCGACGGCGCCTGCCGCCAGGTTTTTCATGGCCACAATAACCAGCACGAATTCCACGTGCCGGCCTTCGCCTGGTATTCGGATGCCTATGGCGCGCGCTTCCCGGCCAAGGTTGCCCAGTTGCGCGCGCACAGCGCCGCGCCTCTGTCGACCGAAAACATCTTCCATACCCTGGTCGACCTGGGCGACATCCGCTATCCGGGCGAAACCCTGGAGCGCAGCATCGCCAGCGCTCAACTGACACGCCATAAACGCTATGTCGACAGTTATGGCTGGGCCGATTACGACAATGCGCGCTTCAAGGGCGATTGCCGTGAGGTGATTGATAAAGGGATACCGTTGCCGCGCAAGTGAGTATGGGCAGAAGCAGAGGCCGCAGAAGTAAATCCGTTTGTTCGCGGGGCTGTTGCCTGATACGTTAATGGTGTTTTGAATCCGCGTGGGCACGGGGTGCCCACCCTACGGGCACCGATAACGGCGAGATCATACGAAACCCGGATAGGTAGCGTGTCCCGTACGGGGTCACGGAGGCCAATGGCCTCCGTGACGGATTCACCGGGCACCCCGTGCCCACGCGGATCATGCACACCATTACCGCCACAGGCAACAGCCCCACCCTGCTCGCACACCGCCACTAAAAAACCGGACACGCCCGTGTCCGCGTACGTACGCCCTCCCCACCCCGGACACGCCGGACACCCCGTCCGCGCCCGCGGTCATCAATCAAATCAACCACTTACCTCCTGGCACGGATCCTGCGATAAGGCCCCCATTCACGTCGTTATCGAAACCACCATGATCCGCGATACATCCTCACAAGACGCCGTCCTGGCCGCCCCGCCAGGACAAAAAACCCGGCGCCGCGCCGTCATGATCGGCGGCGCCGTCGCAGTGGCAGCCGTCGCCGCCCTGCTGTTCTCGAGCTGGAACAACAGCGCCCACTCCGTCAACGCCAGCCGCCTGCGCATCGCCGAAGTCGGCCGCGGCACGCTGGTGCGCGACGCCTCCGTCAACGGGCGCGTGGTCGCCGCCGTCAGCCCGACCCTGTTCTCCACGGCCCCCGCCACCGTCAACCTGAAAGTGGCCGCAGGCGACACCGTCAAGAAGGGCGACGTGCTGGCCGTGCTCGAGTCCCCCGACCTGTCCGACGCGCTGAAACGCGAGCAGTCGACGTATGAACAACTGAAAGCCGAAGTCGCGCGCCAGCAGATCCTGTCGCGCAAACAAAAACTCCTGGCCCAGCGCGAAGCCGACGTTGCCGAGATCGACCGCCTGTCGGCCCAGCGCACGCTGGAGCGCTACGAGAGCGTGGCCCAGGTCGGCGTGATCGCCAAGATCGATTATCAAAAGGCGAAGGACGCCCTCAACTCGGCCGGCATCCGCGCCAAACACGCCACGCAGGCGGCCAGCCTGGAAGGCGACGACGTGGCCCTGGCGATCCGCACCAAGAGCAACGAGATGGAGCGTGCGCGCCTGTCGATGGCGAACGCCCAGCGCCGCGTCGATGAGCTCACCGTGCGTGCGCCGGTCGACGGCTTCATCGGCACCCTGAACGTGCAGAACCGCATGGTGGTCGCGGCCAACGCGCCCCTGATGACCCTGGTCGACCTGTCGCGCCTGGAAGTCGAACTCGAAGTACCGGAGACCTATGTGTCCGACATGGGCCTGGGCATGAGCGCCGAAATCACCCTGCCCTCGGGCACGGCCGCCGGCAAGCTGGTCGCCCTGTCGCCGGAAGTGGTGAAGAACCAGGTGCTGGCGCGCGTACGCTTCAACGGCGAGCAGCCGAAGGGCCTGCGCCAGAGCCAGCGCGTCACGGCGCGCCTCCTGATCGAAGAAAAGCCGAACGTCCTCATGCTGCCGCGCGGTCCCTTCGTGGAAAGCGAAGGCGGACGCTTCGCCTATGTGGTCAAGGATGGCATCGCGGTACGCACCCCGATCCAGCTGGGCGCCACCAGCATCGCGGCCGTCGAAATCGTCTCTGGCTTAAAGCCCGGCGACAAGGTCGTCGTCGCCGGCACCGACAGCTTCGAGAACGCGGATCGCGTCTCGATCAATTAACAATCCGAACAAAAACCTGAAAGGACATCCCATGCTGCGCATGACCAACCTCTCCAAGGTGTACCGTACCCACATGATCGAGACCCACGCGCTGCGCGGCTTCGAGATCCAGGTCAACCAGGGCGAATTCGTGACCGTCACCGGCCCCTCGGGTTCCGGCAAGACCAGCTTCCTGAACATCGCCGGCCTGCTGGAAGAATTCACCAGCGGAGAGTACGTGCTCGACGGCGTCAACGTGAAGGGCATGAATGACGACGCCCGTTCGCGCCTGCGCAACGAAAAGCTCGGCTTCATCTTCCAGGGTTTTAATTTGATCCCCGACCTGAACCTGTTCGACAACGTCGACGTGCCGCTGCGCTACCGCGGCTTCAATGCCGCCGAGCGCCGCGAACGCATCGAAGACGCGCTGGCGAAAGTCGGCCTGGCCTCGCGCATGAAGCACTTCCCGGCCGAGCTCTCGGGCGGGCAGCAGCAGCGCGTGGCGATCGCGCGCGCCCTGGCCGGCTCGCCGAAACTGCTGCTGGCCGATGAACCGACCGGTAACCTCGACACGCAAATGGCGCGTGGCGTGATGGAACTGCTGGAAGAGATCAACGCGGCCGGCACCACGATCCTGATGGTCACGCACGACCCGGAACTGGCCGTGCGCACCACCCGCAACGTGCACATCATCGACGGCCAGGTGTCGGACCTGGTGCGCAAGGGTCCGACCCTGGCCGCCAGCAGCGTGGCTGCCGTTAAATAAGGGAGCGGCCATGTTCAGCTACTACTTCAAGCTCGGCCTGCGCAGCCTGCGCCGCAACCCGGCCCTGACCGCCCTGATGGTGCTGACGCTCGCCATCGGCGTGGCCGCCAGCGTGTCGACGCTGACGATCCTGCACATGATGTCGGGCGACCCGATCCCGCACAAGAGCGACCGCCTGTTCGTGCCGATCTTCGACGTGGCCCCGGTCGACAACTACAAGCCGGGCGACAAACTGCGCGAAAGCCAGGTCACCTACCAGGACGTGATGAACCTCCTGAAAAGCGGCCAGGGCGTGCGCCGCACCGGTCTGTACGGCATCGCAGCGCCGATCGAGCCTCCGCGCAAGGATCTGCCCGCCTTCTCGGCCCAGGGCGTGGCGCCGACCCGCGACTTCTTCGGCATGTTCGATGTGCCCTTCATCCGCGGCCAGGCCTGGAGCGCGCAGGACGACGAGCGCGGCGCCGATGTGGTGGTGCTGAGCCGCGCGATTGCCGAAAAACTGTACGGCGAAACGAACCCGGTCGGGCAGCGCATCAACGTGATGGGCTTTCCGTTCACCGTCGTCGGCGTGATCGACAAGTGGACGCCGCAGCCGCGCTACTACAAGCTGGTGGGCGGCGAACAGTTCGGCAAGGGCGAGGAGTTCTTCATTCCCCTGGCGAGCGCGATCCGCCACGAGACCACCCATAACGGCGGCATGAACTGCTCCGAACGGTCGGACCCGGGCTTCCAGGGTACCCTGCGCTCGAACTGCACCTGGATGCAGTTCTGGTTCGAGACCGCGTCCAGCGGCGAGCGCGCCCAGCTGCAGAGCTATATCGACAGCTATGCCGCCGAGCAGCGCAAACTCGGCCGCATGAAGCGCGCCGCCCCCAACCACCTGTTCAACGTGAACGAATGGATGGAAGAGCGCAAGGTCGTCGGCAAGGACACCAAATTGTCGGCCTGGCTCGCCTTCGGCTTCCTGCTGCTCTGCCTCGTCAACACGATCGGCCTCCTGCTGGCGAAGTTCTCGGTGCGCGCCGCCGAAGTCGGCATCCGCCGCGCGCTGGGCGCCTCGCGCCGCGAGATCTTCCGCCAGTTCCTGATCGAGAGCGCGGTGGTGGGCCTGGCCGGCGGCGTGCTGGGCCTGGTGCTGGCCTTTGGCGCGCTGGCCCTGATCGCGATGCAGAGCAGCGAAGTGGCGGTGGTCGCCCACATGGACCTGACGATGCTTGCCTTTACCTTTGCGATGTCGGTGTTCGCCGCGGTACTGGCCGGGCTGCTGCCGACCTGGCGCGCCTGCCAGGTCACGCCGGCCCTTCAACTCAAGTCGCAATAAGAGAGAGAACACATCATGGAAATCCGTCCTATCCTGTCCGCGCTCCTGCGCAACAAGACCGGTGCGCTCCTGGTCGCACTGCAAGTGGCTTTGAGCCTGGCGATCCTGGCCAACGCGCTGCACATCGTCAGCGAGCGGCGCCAGGCCGCGGCGCGCCCGAGCGGCGTCGCCCACGAGCAATCGGTGTTTTCGCTCAGCGTGCGCAACCTGTCTTCCGGCGGCCCCGAGCAGCAGCTGGCCACCCAGAAGCGCGAAGCGGAAGTCATTCGCGCCGTGCCCGGCGTGGCGGCGGTCGCCAACGTCAACCAGGTCCCGCTGTCGCAATCGGGCTGGAACAACAGCGTCGCGGTCGACCGCAAGCAGATCGACGAAACGGCGCCGTCCTCGTTCTACTTCTCGCCCGATTCGCTCGTCAAAACCTGGGAGCTGAAACTGGTCGAGGGGCGCGACTTCCTGCCCAGCGAATACATGGACATCGACGCCAATACCGACCTCCACCCGAAACACGTGATCGTGACCAAGGCACTGGCCGAGAAGATGTGGCCGGGCGTGCCGGCGACCGGCAAGACCATGTACTTCGGTACCGGCGAGGACGCGATCGAAGTGCGCGTGGTCGGCGTGGTCGAGCGCCTGCAGACCCAGAACGCGGAAGTGACCGAACGCGGTGAATTCTCCAGCATTGCACCGATGCGCATGTACGGCGGTTATCCGGGCGCGCTGTACACCGTCCGCGCCGAAGCCGGCCAGCGCGAGCGCGTGATCCGCGACGTCGAGGCGGCGCTGCGCAAAGCCTCGCCGACGCCGGTGATCCTGGAATCGACCACCCTCGACCAGCACCGCAAGGAGCGCTACCGCGCCGACGTGGCGCTGTCGTGGATGCTCGTCACCGTCAGCGTGCTGCTGCTGTTGATCACCGCCAGCGGCATCGTCGGCATGGCCAGCCTGTGGGTCACGCAGCGCCGCAAGCAGATCGGCGTGCGCCGCGCCCTCGGTGCGAGGAAGACCGACATTCTGCGCTACTTCCTGACCGAGAACTTCATGATCACCAGCGCCGGCGTGGTCGCTGGCGTGCTGCTCGGGGTGGCGCTGAACCAGCTGCTGGTGTCCAAGCTCGAGATGTCGCGCCTGCCGCTGGAATACCTGGTGGCCGGCGGCCTGATGTTCTGGGCGTTGGGCGTGATCGCCGTCTACGGGCCGGCCTGGCGCGCGGCGAGCACCTCGCCGGCGCTGGCGACCCGCAGCGCTTGAGCTTGTCTAAAAGCAATCAAGCAATGGTATCCTGACGGCCATGCCTACTGTACTTATCATCGACGACAACGCCGCCGTCGGCATCGCCCTTGACGTGCTGTTCTCCCTGCACGACATCGCGGCGCTGCATGCGGCCTCGCCCGAGGAGGGGCTGGCCGTGCTGGCCAGCAGCCCGGTCGACCTGGTGATCCAGGACATGAACTTCACGGCCGACACCACTTCGGGCGAGGAAGGCGTGGCCTTGTTCCGGAGAATCCGGGGCCTGTACCCGGACCTGCCGGTGATCCTGCTGACGGCCTGGACCCACCTCGATGCGGCGGTCGACCTCGTGAAAGCGGGCGCCGCCGACTACCTGCCGAAACCCTGGAACGACGAGCGCCTGCTCGCCACCGTGACGAACCTGGTGGAACTGGGCCAGGCGAACCGCGCGCTGGCGCAGCGCGTTGGGCGCGAGCGGCGCGAACGGCGCGAGCTCGAACAACAGTACGATTTACGTAACCTGGTTTGGGCCGACCCGGCCACCGAGCGCGTGCTGCAGCTGGCCTGCCAGGTCGCACGGGCCGACGTGCCGGTGTTGATCACTGGTCCGAACGGGACCGGCAAGGAACGCATCGCCGAGATCATCCAGGCCAATTCGCAGGTGGCGAACGGCCCCTTCGTGGTGCTCAACTGCGGCGCCCTGCCGTCGGAACTGATCGAGGCGGAGCTGTTCGGCGCCGACGCCGGCGCCTACACGGGTGCTTCGCGGGCCAGGGAAGGCAAGTTCGAAGCGGCCGATGGCGGCACGCTGTTCCTGGACGAGATCGGCAACCTGCCGCCGGCCGGCCAGATGAAACTGCTGCGCGTGCTGGAGACGGGCCGCTTCGAGCGCCTCGGCTCGAACCGCGAGCGGCAAGTAAAAGTGCGGGTAATCAGCGCCACGAATGCGGATCTGCCCGCGATGATCCGCGCCGGCACCTTCCGCGAAGACCTGTTTTATCGGCTGAACGTGATCGAGCTGCGCCTGCCGCCATTGGCCGCGCGTCCGGACGACATCCTGCCGCTGGCCCTGAATTTTCTCGCGCCCGGCAAGCAGCTCGACCCGGGCAGCGAGGCCGTCCTGCTGGCGCATGCCTGGCCGGGCAATGTGCGCGAACTGAAGAACGTGATGGCGCGCGCCAACCTGCTGGCGCAAGGCCCCATCATCCGCGCGCCCGACCTCGGCCTGCCGGCTGCGGCGGCGCCGCCGCAGGCGCCCGAGGCCGAGCCGGACCGCGAGACCATCGCTGCGGCCCTAAGCCGTGCCGGCGGCGTCGTCTCCCAGGCCGCCGCGGAACTCGGCCTGTCGCGCCAGGCTTTATACCGCCGCATGGAGCGCCTGGGCATCGGCCGCGCCTGAAGCCGGACGACCGCGATGCGCCTGTCCCTCGTCACCCGCTTCTCCGCCCTGGTCGGCACCCTGCTCACGGTCGGCATCATCATCGCGCTTGCGCTCGACCACTTCCTCCCGGGCCGACCGCTGCTGGCGGCCGCGCTCTGCCTGGCCTGCGTGGTGCCGGTCGCCATAATCACGATTCGCTCGCAGGTCCAGCCGATCCTGTCGCTGTTTCGCGCCCTGGAGGGCACGGTCACCAGCTACCGCGACGGCGATTTTTCGTTCAGCCTGCACTGGCCGCAAAACGACGAACTGGCCGACCTGATCCGCGCCCACAATGACCTGGGCAATGTGCTGCGCGAGCAGCGGCGCGACCTGGTGCAGCGCGAACTGCTGCTCGACACGATGGTGCAGAACACCCCGGTGGCGATGCTGCTGGTGGCCGACGTGCCGCAGCGGGCCGGCGCCGTCGTCTACGCTAACCTGGCCGCGCGCCAGCTGCTGGCGGACGGGCGCAAGCTGGAAGGCCACTCGCTCGACGAACTGCTGGCCCAGGCCTCGCCCGCGCTCGGGGAAGCGCTGGCGCGCGGCGGCGACGGCCTGTTCACGGCCGGCGAAGGCGAAGACGAACAGGTCTACCACCTGGCGCGCAGCAGTTTCAGCCTGAACGGGCGCAAGCACGAGCTGCTGCTGCTGCGCCACCTGACGGCCGAACTGCGGCGCCAGGAAGTGCAGACCTGGAAAAAGGTAATCCGCGTGATCAGCCACGAATTGAACAATTCGCTCGCACCCCTCGCCTCGCTGGCGCACTCGGGCGCGGAACTGGTGCGGCGCGGCCAGACCGAACGCCTGCCGCAAATTTTAGAGACCATCGGCGAGCGCACGCGCCACCTGGAGAGTTTTATTCTTGGCTACGCACGCTTCGCCAAGCTGCCGACGCCGCGCCTGGAACGCTGCAACTGGCAGGGTTTCGTCGCCCGCCTCGCTTCGCAGATCCCCTTCCGCCTGGAGGAAGACCTGCCGCTTGAAGCCTCGCTGCTGGACCAGGCCCAGCTCGAACAGGCCTTGCTCAACCTGCTGAAAAATGCGCACGAATCGGGGTCGGCCCCGGATGCGGTCGAGCTGCAGGTGCGGCGCGTGCAGGACCTATTGCGCATCGAAGTGCTGGACCGCGGCAGCGGCATGAACGAGGCGGTGCTGACCAACGCCCTGGTACCCTTCTATTCGACCAAACGCAGCGGCACCGGCCTGGGCCTGGCGCTGGCGCGCGAAATCGCCGAAGCGCACGGCGGCCGCATTTTATTGTCGAACCGCGAGGGCGGCGGCCTGGCGGTGACGATGATCCTGCCCGCACTCACCGCAAGCTGAAAGGACGCCATGCTGAAGATTATCGGCAATCCCACCTCGATCAACGTGCGCAAGGTGCTCTGGACCTGTGTCGAACTGGGCCTGCCTTTTACGCGCGAGGACTGGAGCGACGAACACGCGCCGCTCAATCCGAACCGGATGGTGCCGGTGCTGGTCGATGGCGACTTCGTGCTGTGGGAATCGAACACGATCTGCCGCTACCTGTGCCGGCGCGCAGGAGACGCGGCCCTGCTGCCGCCTGAGCCGCGCGCAGCGGCACAGGTCGAGCAATGGATGGACTGGCAAGCCACGGAACTCAACAACGCCTGGCGTTATGCCTTCATGGCGCTGGTACGCGGCAGTGCCGCCCATGCCGACCCGGCGCAGGTCGCAGCGAGCGCCGGCAACTGGAACCGCCACGTCGGCATCCTCGACGAACGCCTTGCCGCCACCGGCGCCTATGTCGCGGGCGAGCGTTTTACCCTTGCCGACATCGTCATTGGCCTGTCGCTGAACCGCTGGTCGATGACGCCGATGGCGCGGCCGGACTACCCGCAGGTGGCCGCCTACCTGGCGCGCCTTGCCGAGCGGCCGGGCTACCGTGAATGGTGCGCCAACGGCGTGCCCTGAACCGCGGCGGAGGCGGCGCTCTGGTAAGATCGCCCCGCCATGTCCTCTTTCGATCCCCGCTTCAGTCAACCCGGCCACCCGCCGGCCACCATCACCGAATTCGACGGCGTGCGCTCGCTGCACCTGGGCACCTCGTGGGAGCAAGGCGCGATGCGCCTGTCCCGTCCCGACGCGATCGAGCTTGAATACGTGCAGATGATGATGGCCTGGCACTTGTTCCAGTCTGCGCCCAGGCACATCGTGCAGCTGGGCCTGGGCAGCGCGGCGCTGACCAAATTCTGCTACCGCCGCTTTCCGGAGTCGCGCGTCACGGCCGTCGAACTGAACCCGAACGTGATCGCCATCTGCCGCGCCCTGTTCGAGCTGCCGCCGAACGACGCGCGCCTGGACGTACGCGAGATGAACGCGCTCGACTTCGTGCTCGACCCACGCAACCACGCCAGCGCCGACGCCCTGCAGGTCGATCTGTACGACCAGGACGCGCGTGGCCCCGTGCTCGACACGCCGGAGTTCTATCAAGGCTGCTTCGACTCCCTGCGCGAGGGCGGCATCATGACCGCCAACGTGTTCGGGGAATTCGGCAACTACGACAAGAACCTGGCCGCGATGACGGACGTCTTCGACGCTGTCGTCTGGCTGCCCGAGGTACACGATGGGAACATCGTCGTCATCGCCTTCAAGAATGCGCCGCAGATCGATTTCTCGCTGCTGTACGAGCGCGCGGGGGAGATCAAGCGGCGCCTGAACCTGCCGGCCAAGAAGTGGGTGGAGGGGTTGAAGGAGTGGATGCGGGATCAGCAAGGCTAACGGCTGGGGTCAGGTCTGACATTCGGACACGACCCCAGCCGTGGCCCCGCACATCCCGCCCGCCCAAGGCAACTGACTGCCCGGTTGCGGGCCAGGGGCGAAAGTATGGTTGAGCTTGTGTCTGAATGTCAGACCTGACCCCAGCTTTACCAGCTTTACTTTTACCCAGCCTGGGGAGCCGCCTGCATGCGCCGCGCCACTTCCTGCTTCAGCAGAATCATGTAATCGGCGCCGTATTTCTTCTTGAGCAGGGGCTCCGCGATCGCGTTGTAGCCTTCGGCGAACCGGGGCAGGCTTGAGTCCGGAATGCAGCCGGTGCTGGAGTTCTTCGGTTCGATGCCCTTTTCGTACAGCAGCGCGACGAACAGATCGCGCTCCCGTGCCAGCACCGGATCATCCGGGCCGTTCGGCATGTTCGAATACCAGTGAAAATACCAGCCGCCCCGCCCTGCGGCAAAATCAGCTTTTGCCACAGCTTCCCCGCGCGCGAAATCGGCATCCACAGCCCGCGCGGCGGGAGGCGCGCTCGCCTTGCCGGCGAGGACGGCGCCGCATGCGCCTGAGAGGCAGGCGGCCATCAGCAGTGCTTTCACCATCAGCGGCAATCCTGCGGCAGCGCCGCCGGCCGTATCCCCTCGGCCGTGCAGGCCCAGGCGATGCGCTTGTTCTCGTCCATCGACGGCTCGAACACCAGCACGCCCGCGCCTTTGTCGCCGTCGATGCCGGTGACCGCGCGCAGCACGGCGGTGTTCGCATCGATCGACACCTGGCGCACGCTGCCGCTGCTGCTCGCCACGCCGGCCTGGGCCAGGGTCGGGATCTTGCCCTGCTCGGCCAGGTAGCGTTCGACCTTGGCGCTGGCATCGACGCCGGCCGAATAGGCACCGGCCACCGCCGCCTTCTGCTGATAGTCCTGGTAGGCGGGAACCGCCACCGCCGCCAGGATGCCGATGATGGCAAGCGTGACGATTGCGCCGCCGCCGCCGAGGCGCGGCACGAACAGCGCCAGCAGCGTTGCCAGCATGTGGCGGCGCGGCTGCTCGGCTTCGCGCCCGGCCGCCAGCGCACGCACGGCCGCCATGCGCTTGACCAGCCACGGGTAGTCGCCTACCAGTTCATGGAAGGACATCCAGAAACCCTCGGTCTCGCGCGCCTGCTCGATGAAGGCGCTTTTATTCATCGTGCGCCAGCGGCGGCCACCGGCAGCCAGCGCGGCCAGGCCGAATTCGGCGTTCAGCGGCTGCTCGCAGGCGGCCAGGCCGTGGCGGTCGCAGGTGTATTCGCGGGCGCGCGAATAGGCGGCGCCGACCAGCGGCAGCATCGAGGCCGGCAGCAGTACCGTGCCCCAGTTCAGGTGCTTGCGCTTGATGTGGCCGATCTCGTGGCCGATATAAAAATTCAGGGCGTCCGGGTTATCGTGCAGTCCATCGACCACATCCGAATACAGCACCAGGAAGTCGCGTCCCAGGAAGCGGGTAGCGAAAGCGTTCAGGGAGCCGCCCATCTGCATCAAATATGCGTCCGGCTCCTTTTGCAGGCCGAGCTTGACGCAGCAGGCCGCGATCTGGCGCTCGAGATCGGGGAACTGTTCGTGGGTGATGCGCACGCCCGTGCCCTTGATATACGAAATCAGGGCGGACTGCGCGAAACAGTAGAACAGGAAAAACGCCAGCGCATAGCCAAATACCGCCAACCCCATGCCGGCCACCAGTGCGGCCCAGGCCAGCAGCGATAAAACGAGCATCAGCGCGAACAGCGTTTTCTCGTTCTTGTAGACCAAATCCATATTCTCCCTTTCAATATCTATTTTTTATTTCAATATAGAAACTGTACATTATTGACGCGGGGAAATATACCCTCATTTCAGGTAGGTGCGTTTAGTTATTTGAATGCAAATAATATTTGCATAATATGCAAAAGAGCCGAAGGGTATTAGCCGCAATAATAAAAGTGCCTGAGGACTGAAATGCACCATGCCGTCGATCCCATGGCGCATGAAGGTAGCCGAGGCTTATACGCGTCCTCCCTGCTTTAGTGTTGCCGACTAGATACATGCAGAGCGGTGTTCCCGGCGGTCTTGACGCCGCGCAAGTCCGCAAGAGTTACGCCGGGCAAGATTCGTCAATCACTGACACTCTTCAACGGGAACCACGATGATGCACAAGACGCTGCCATTAAGTTTGCTTGCCGCCGCGCTGCTGGCGGCCTATCCCCAGGCCCGGGCGCAGGTAAGCGATGAAGAAGCGGCGCAGAAAGTGGTCGTGGTGGGTTCGCGCGGCGCCGCCCGCTCCGCCCTCGACACGGCGGTGCCGGTTGGCCTGGTGAGTGCCAAAGACCTGACCTCGACCGGCACGCTGGAACTGGGCAAGGCACTGCAGGAACTCGACCCCTCGTTCATCTTCAGCACGACCTTCATCAGCGACGGCACCGACATCATCCGCCCCGCCACCCTGCGCGGCCTCGGCCCGGACCAGCTGCTGGTGCTGGTCAACGGCAAGCGCCGCCATCAGCAAGCGCTGGTCAACGTCCAGCAAACGGTGGGCCGCGGCTCGGCCGGCACCGACATCAATGCAATCCCGATGTCGGCCATCGACCGCATCGAGGTGCTGCGCGACGGCGCCGCCGCCCAGTACGGGTCCGATGCGATCGCCGGCGTCATCAACATCGTGCTGAAAGAAGGGCCCGGCCGTGGCCTGGCCGGCGTCAGCGCCGGCACCACGGCCGAAGGCGACGGCGATACCTACGGCGCCAGCGCCTACCGCGGCTTCGCGCTGGGCGCGGACGGCGGCTTCATCAGCCTGGCCGTCGAGGGCCGCCGCCGCGGCGAGACCAACCGCGCCGGGCTCGACACCGCGCGCGTCAACCCGCCGCGCATCACCCAGCGCATCGGCGACAGCCTGGCCAAGGATGCCTACCTGTGGACCAATGCCGTGCTGCCGGTTGGCCATGGCGGCGAGCTGTACCTGTTCGGCGGCGCGTCGAAACGCACGGGCGATGCAGCCGGCTTCTTCCGCCCGCGCGAGGACGCGCGCAGCGTGCCCGCCGTGTATCCGGACGGCTTCCTGCCGCAGATCCGCACCGAAGTGCGCGACGCTTCGCTCGCCTTCGGCTACCGCGCCGATCTGGGCGGCGGCTGGAAATTCGACACCAGCTTCAATCACGGGCGCAGCGAACTGGTATTCAACGAACGCAATTCGATCAACGTCAGCTACTGGTACGAGCCCGCCTGCCCCTGCCACGTCAACGGCGAATCGCCGCGCGAGGCCTATACCGGCACCCTCGGCTTCCAGCAATCGACTTTTAATCTCGACCTGAAGGGCCAGGTGTATTTCATGGGCCAGCCGATTTTCGTCGCCACCGGATTCGAATACCGGCGCGACAGTTATCGGATCGAAGCGGGCGAGCCGGTCTCCTACCAGTATGGCCGCACGAACAACCCGGCGATCGTCATCCGCGACCAGCTCGGCGGCATTGCGCAGGCGGGCATCCAGGGCTTCCCCGGCTACACCCAGGCCACCCAAGTGGATGAGGGGCGCCACAACACCGCCTTCTACCTCGACACCGAACACCGCTGGAGCGACCAGCTGACGCTGGGTTCGGCCCTGCGGCGCGAGCGCTATTCCGATTTCGGCACCACCACGACGGGCAAGCTGATCGCCCGCTTCGATCCGAGCCGCGCCTTCGGCGTGCGCGCCAGCGTCTCGTCCGGGTTCCGGGCGCCGTCGGTGCAACAGAAGTTCTACAGCTCGGTGTCGACCAACTTGAACAATGCGGGCGAGCTGACCGAGACTCTGACCGCGCGTGAAGGCAGCGCCGTCACCCGGGCTTTCGGGATCGCCCCGCTCAAGGATGAGACCTCGCGCAGCGCCAGCATAGGCATGGTGCTGCGTCCCGTCTCCAACTTTTCGGTGACGGCGGATCTGTACCGCACCGACATCGATGACCGCATCGTCTTCTCCAGCACGGTCACGCCGGAAGCCGGCGCCGGCCCGATCCGCGCCATCCTCGACCCGCTGCGCGTGGGCCAGGCGCAGTTCTTCACCAACGCGATCGATACGCGCACGGTGGGCCTGGACGTGGTGGCGGAGCACACGACCCGCCACCTGGCCGCGGGCACGCTAAAGCTGTCGGGGCAGCTGGGCCTGAACCGTACCCGTGTGAAAGCGCGCCGTTCCTCGTCGCCGGTCTTGAGCGGCGCCCAGCTCTTCGACGACGCCCAGGTAACCCTGATCGAACGCGGCCAGCCGCGTCAGCACCATGTGGTGGCGGCCGACTACGCGCGCGGCGCCTGGGGCGCCAACCTGCGCGCCAATTATTATGGCCAGGTGCAGGGCCAGGGGTTTACCGCGCCCTTCGTGCAGACCTGGGAAGGCAAATGGCTGATCGACCTGGCGCTGCGTTACGCCTTCACGCGCAGCCTGAGCCTGAGCGCGGGCGTGGACAATGCGTTCGACCGCTACCCGACGCGCTGGGACACGACGGGCGCGGCGCCCTTCCCGCAGCGGGGCTTTACGCATTGCTGGGAGACCTGTCCGTTCGGGGTGAATGGGCGGACGATGTATGCGCGGGCGGAGTATGCGTTTTAGGCGGGGACCGGCGGCGAGTGGGTGCTGCTTCTGGTGAGCTAAAGCTTGGGCACTTCGAAGTAGGCGCAGTTGCCGACCTAGTGGGAGCGTTCGTTATCGACCCGAAGCGGACGCCTCACATAGTTGATGTCATGCCCGGCTTGCCGAACCGAAGTAGTCGGCGAATACAGCTTGCGCTTCCTGTTCACTCACTACGTGTGCCTCGCGGACGTTGAACTGCCACCACGAACCACATCGTTCGCACCTGTACAGGCCCGCTTGTGCTTGGATTGAACGGTACATAAATGTCGGAGGGCTTAACTCTTGTCCATGCCGCGTTGCCACATCTGACGAGTAGGCCCCGGACAGGACTCCGCTCCTACATGAGGAACATCCAGACTTCATCCAGTCGCTCATTTGCCGCTCACAGTTGTCTATAGTTTTAGTCCGCTCCTGGCGACCCATTGCGGACATTGCTGCATGCGCCGCCGATCTTTGAATCAAGGTGAGTCGATGTTTCCATAGGAAATCTTGGTCCAAACAAGAACGACAGCGAGCAGAGCAGAAATAACCACGCCGACGATCCCAACCTTTGACAGGCGCTTTTGATATGCATACCAAATCGACACGACAAAAGCGATCACACTAAACAACATGTACGCATCCACAGCTAGCTTGACCCTTACGTGGGCGTACTCGTAGCCGCATGCGAATTCTTTGCTACCAGGCTCGATGAGTGCGCACCAATATGAACTAGGAATAAGTTGAATTAGCGCTAATCCCAAGATCGGTATCCATGCCAAGAGTGTGCGCTGCATTCGGATTCGTGACTCCAAGTAATATCGCTGCTCGATGACAGCTCAGTAACGGATTACCGACCGGTTTTGAAGAGTTTGCATAACTGAGGCGCCAGCCTCAATTCCGACGTCAAGCGTTCACTTCTGGCCGATAGCGACCGTTCGTTAATGCTCAGTATATGAGGTTTGGTGCTATTCAGGACGAAGGATCTCTGCTGGTAGTGCTAAGCCTGCAAGTGCGCGCAGTTGCTCCTCCAAACGGGCGATTTTAAGGTTTTTACATTCCACCAGACCCTCTGGCCCATCATGGACCGGAGTGCCTTATGTCTTAACCGCTCAGTTTAAAATCGTTTCCGCCTCCTGGGTAACTCTCGTTCATCAGCACCTTACATCTGTCATCAGACAACCTACGTCATAGTATAATGCGCACGAAATCACCACCCCCAAACACTCCTTCGACGCCGGCGTTCATGACTTCTCAGCCCTTCCCCCTGGTTCCGCCGAAAAAGCATCGCAACCTCGCCCAAGGCGTGGTCGCGCACCTGAGCGACAGCATCCGCGACGGGTCGCTCGAGCCGGGCGACAAGCTGCCGACCGAGTCGGAGATCATGCGTTTGCTGGGCGTGAGCCGCACCGTCGTGCGCGAGGCGATCTCGCACATGCAGGCGGCGGGCCTGGTCGAAACGCGCCACGGCATCGGCACCTTCGTGCTCGAGCCGGCCGCTGCGAATACCCTCGGCCTCGACCCGAATACCGTCATCACGGTGCGCGACCTGGTGGCCATCCTCGAGCTGCGCATCAGCCTGGAAACCGAAGCGGCCGCGCTGGCCGCCAGCCGCCGCAGCGACGACCAGCTGGCACAATTGCGCGCGGCGCTCGACAGCTTCCAGGCCAGCGCCCGCAGCGGCGATGAAACCGTGCCCTCGGACCTGCAGTTCCACCTGCTGGTCGCGCAGTCGTCGGGCAACCGCTACTTCCACGACATCCTCAGCCACCTCGGCCTGAACATCATCCCGCGCTCGCGCGTCAATTCCGCGCGCCTGGCAAAGGACGATCCGGTCGCCTACATGGAGCGGGTGATCAACGAGCACGAGGATATCTACAGCGCGATTGCCCGCAAGGATCCGGAATCGGCGCGCGCCGCGATGCGCACCCATCTCAGCAACAGCCGCGAACGCCTGCGCCGGGCGCAGGAACTGATCGAAGGCACTGTCCAATAAGCCTGCCGCCCCGCGTGCGCCGGGGCTGTCGTTTCTTTTGTAGATGTCGAACTGGGCGGTTGCGATCACTTATTTTGTGTTGTATGATGACTGATAACTGGTGAGGTTGTCCATTGACTGCTTTGCCCTTCCTCGACATCAACAATGGCGGACCCGACATGTTTACTCCTAACGACCTGAAACAGATTCTCTCTTCCGGCCTGCTGTCCTTCCCGATCACCGACTTCGACGCCAAGGGCGATTTCGTCCCGGCCGCCTATGCCGACCGCCTCGAGTGGCTGGCGCCCTACGGCGCCTCGGCCCTGTTCGTCGCCGGCGGCACCGGCGAATTCTTCTCGCTCACGCCCGAGGACTACACGCAAGTGGTCAAGGTCGCTGTCGAGACCTGCCGCGGCAAGGTGCCGATCCTGGCCGGCGCCGGCGGCCCGACCCGCACCGCGATCGCCTACGCCCAGGAAGCCGAACGCCTCGGCGCGCACGGCATCCTGCTGATGCCGCACTACCTGACCGAAGCGAGCCAGGACGGCCTGGTCGAGCACGTTGCCGCTGTCTGCAACTCGGTGCAATTCGGCGTCGTCGTCTACAACCGCGACCGCTGCAAGCTCAACGCCGCGTCGCTCCTGAAACTGGCCGACCGCTGCCCGAACCTGATCGGCTTCAAGGACGGCATCGGCGAGATCGAATCGATGGTCTCCATCCGCCGCAAGCTGGGCGACCGTTTCACTTACCTGGGCGGCCTGCCGACCGCAGAAGTCTATGCGGCGGCCTACAAGGCGCTCGGCGTGCCGGTGTATTCGTCGGCCGTGTTCAACTTCATTCCAAAGACCGCGATGGCGTTCTACGAAGCTGTTCGCACCGACGACTTCGCCACCCAGGGCCGCCTGATCGACGATTTCTTCCTGCCTTACCTCGACATCCGCAACAAGAAAGCGGGTTACTCGGTGAGCATCGTGAAAGCCGGCGCCACCCTGGTCGGCCACACGGCCGGTCCGGTACGCACGCCGCTGATCGACCTGAACCCGCAGGAATGCGAACAGCTCGATGCGCTGATCAAGAAGCTCGGCCCGCAATAAGCCACGCGGCATCCTTGTCGGCGCGCCATGCACTCCCGCTGGCGCGCCGTTCCCGCATCAAAAGAGGTACACGCTATGACGACCACACTCACCGGCCAGCTCCTGATCGGCTCCTCTGCCCAGGCAGGAACCGCCGCACCATTTCGCGCCGTCGATCCGGCCACCGGCCGCGAGATCGAGCCGGCTTTCGGCACCGCCACCATCGACGACGTCGAGCGTGCCTGCGCGCTTGCCGACCAGGCCTTCGACACCTGGCGCGCAACGAGCCTCGAACAGCGCGCCCAATTCCTCGAACAGATCGCCGAGAACATCCTCGCCATCGGCCCGGCGCTGATCGAGCGCGCGACGCTGGAATCGGGCCTGCCGCAGGCGCGCCTGGAAGGCGAACGTGGCCGCACCGTGAACCAGCTGCGCCTGTTCGCCAAGGTCGTGCGCGATGGCCGCTGGCTCGGCGCCGCGCTCGACGCGGCCCTGCCGGAACGCGCCCCGCCCCGCCCCGACCTGCGCCTGCGCAAGATCGCCCTGGGCCCGGTGGCCGTCTTCGGCGCCAGTAACTTCCCGCTCGCCTTCTCCGTCGCCGGCGGCGACACCGCCTCGGCCCTGGCGGCCGGCTGCCCGGCCGTGGTCAAGGCGCACGGCGCCCACCCCGGCACCTCGGAACTGGTCGGCAAGGCCGTCCAGGCGGCGGTTGCCGCATGCGGCCTGCCCGAAGGCGTGTTCTCGATGCTGCATGGCGACGGACGCACCATCGGCCAGGCACTGGTGTCGCATCCGGCCATCAAGGCGGTCGGCTTCACCGGTTCGCGCCAGGGCGGCCTGGCGCTGGTGCAGGCCGCGGCGCGACGTGCCGAACCGATTCCCATGTATGCGGAGATGAGCAGCATTAATCCGGTCTTCCTGCTGCCCGGCGCCCTGGCCGAAGGCGCGGCGCGCATCGCCGCCGGCTTCGTCGATTCGCTGACGCTCGGCGCCGGCCAGTTCTGCACCAATCCCGGCCTCGTGATCGCGCTCGAAGGCGAAGACCTGAACACTTTTACGAGTGCGGCCGCCGCGGCCCTGCAGGGCAAGGTCGGCGCCACCATGCTCACGCCCGGCATCCACAGCGCTTTCAATAGCGGCGTCGAGAAGCTCGGCAAGGAATGAACTGACCCCCAAAAGTTGGACACAACTTTTGGGGGTTTTTCATGACGAAATACGATGAGCAACTCAAGCTCAAAGTCGTCCGCGAGTATCTGCACGGGACGATGGGGTATCAGCGGCTGGCCGAGTTGCACGATGTCCCACGCAAGAGCCTGGAGACTTGGGTGAAGCTGTACCGCGCCCATGGGGCTGATGGGCTGAAGAAGAAGTTCAGCCATTACAGTGCACAGTTCCGACTTGAAGTGATACAGCGCATGCGGGCCGATGAGCTTTCTAATGCGGAGGCTGCTGCGTTATTCAATATTCGCAGCGCTGGATGCATCGGACGATGGAAGCGCTGTTATGATGCGGGCGGTCTAGAAACGCTGACGCCGCGCAAGCGCGGCCGTTCAAAGAAAATGCCTCAAGTGCCGGATACAAAAACAGAAGCGCTGCCTGATGCAGCTGGCCGTACCCATGAAGAGTTGGTCGCTGAGGTGAACCAGCTGCGCATGGAGGTAGCTTACCTAAAAAAGTTGAGAGCCTTGGTTCAAGCGCAGCAACAGCAGCGGACGACAACGCGCAAAAAGCGCAAGTAGTCATTGAACTGAGGCGACACTTCCCTCTTGCCGGCCTGCTGAAGCTGGCTGGTTTGGCGCGCAGCACCTTCTACTATCAACAGAAAATAGCTCAGACGGGCGATAAGTACGAAGCCTTGAAAACGCAGATCGGTACGCTCTTCGCCCGCCACAAAGGGCGCTATGGCTACCGGCGCGTGACGGCAGCCATTCGACAGCTTGGTACGAAGGTCAATCACAAGACGGTGCAAAGCCTGATGGGTAAGCTCGGCCTGAAGTCACTGGTTCGACCCAAGAAATACCGCTCGTACAAAGGAGAAGTGGGCAGTGCTGCGCCAAATGTTCTGCAAAGGCGCTTCGAGGCCACGTGCATCAATCAGAAATGGGTGACTGACGTCACCGAGTTCAATGTGGCCGGCGAAAAATTGTATTTGTCCCCGGTCATGGATTTGTACAACGGCGAGATCATCGCTTTCGAGACCGCCAAGCGGCCTGAATTTAGCCTGGTAGGCAGCATGCTCAAAAAGGCGCTGAAAAAGCTCAACCCGGGAGACCAGCCGATCTTGCATTCGGACCAAGGGTGGCAGTATCGAATGTCGGCCTACCAACGGGCCTTAAGGCAGAAGAGCGTCGAGCAGAGCATGTCACGCAAGGGGAACTGCCTGGACAACGCCGCCATGGAAAGCTTCTTTGCCGTGCTGAAGTCGGAGTTTTTCTACCTGAACAAATTCAGCAGCGTCGACGAACTGCAAACCGGTCTCAAGAACTACATCCGCTACTACAATTACGACCGCATCAAGATGAAGCTAAAAGGGCTGAGTCCTGTTCAATACAGAACCCAGCCCTTTGCAGCTGACTAGATTTAACCGTCCAACTTTATGGGGTCAGTTCAGGAAGCGGGCGTGGAACTGCTGGCGCGCGGCGCGTGCGGCACGGGCGCATGCGCCGGCCAGCCGGCGCTGTTCTCCACCGATGCCGCCACCTTCCTCGCCAATCCGGCGCTGGAAGACGAAATCTTCGGTGCGGCCTCGCTGCTGATCCGCTGCCGCGACAGCGCCCAGTTGCGCGAGATCGCCGAGCACCTCGACGGCCAGCTGACCGCGACCCTGTTCCTCAATGAGACCGACCGCGACGCGGCCCTGGCGCTGCTGCCTGTCCTCGAACGCAAGGCCGGCCGCGTGCTGGCCAATGGTTTCCCGACCGGGGTCGAGGTCGCGCACGCGATGGTTCATGGCGGCCCTTTCCCGGCCACTTCGGACAGCCGCAGCACCTCGGTCGGTGCGGGCGCGATCGACCGCTTCCTGCGCCCGGTCAGCTACCAGGATTTGCCAGCCTGGCTGCTGCCGCCCGAGCTGCAGGACACCAACCCGCTGGCACTCTGGCGGGTAAGGGACGGCGCATTGACGCAGGCTTGAACCGGAACAAAGTGCAATAGAATTACAAACAGGCCATCGGCCACCACAACCAGGAGACAGCATGACCAAGACCATCATCGCCGCAGCAGCCCTCGCACTCATTACCGGTGCGGCCCATGCGCAGACCAACGTCACCATCTACGGCATCGTGGACGCCGGCGTGCTGCACGAACGCGGCGGCGTGGCCGGCAGCGTCACCAAGATCGGCAGCGGCATCGGCTCGGCCTCGCGCATCGGCTTCCGCGGCACCGAGGATCTGGGCAACGGCATGACGGCCCTGTTCACCCTGGAGAACGGCACCAAGATCGACACCGGCGAAGTCGATGCGGCCGGCACCATGTTCAACCGCCAGGCCTTCGTCGGCATCAAGGGCAAGGCCGGCATGGTCACCATCGGCCGCCAGTACACGCCATGGCACCAGGCGCTGGCCCAGGTCGGCGATCCGTTCAATACCGGCTATGCAGGCGGCTCGAAGAACGTGTTCCCTGACTTCGGCGCCAACGTCCGCACCAGCAATACCGTGATATACACGACGCCGACCGTCAGCGGCTTCACGGCCGATATCGCCTACGCCTTCGGCGAGCAGGCCGGCGACAGCGAGGCCGGCCGCAACATGGGCGCATCGGTGGGCTATGTCAAAGGGCCGCTGAACGTGCGCGCGGCCTACAACCACAAGAACTCGGACGTCGTTGCCGCCCCCGGCGTGCCCGCGGTCGTGCGCGGCAACGCCAGCAACAAGCTGATCGCCGCGAACTACGACTTCAAGATCGTCAAGCTGTATGCCGCCTTCAGCGCCGACAAGGGCTTCAATGCTTCGCCGCTCGGTAACGCCAACAATCCTTACGGCTTCCGCAGGCCGACGGCGTCGACCGACGGCAACGAGGTCCTGCTGGGCGTGATTGCGCCTGTCGGTCCTGGCAATGTCGTCGCCACGGTGATGCGCAAGGACGACCGGACCAGTTTTGACCAGGATGCGCGTTCTTGGGGCATCGGCTACCTGTACAGCCTGTCGAAGCGCTCGTCGATCTACACGGTCTACGGCCACACGGTGAACAAAAACGGCGCCGGCTATACGGTGGCCAACAACACCGACGCCGGCACCGGCGACCGGGCGTTTAACATGGGTGTGCGTCACACGTTCTGAGTTGTCGCCCACATGAATGACGGTGTACGGCGTATGCAGGTCGAAAACGCGTATCGATTTGCGAGCGTTGCACCGCGTGGGCACAATTGCCCACCTACGAAAGGCGCAATAAAAAACCACCGGGGCGACCCGGTGGTTATTTCATTCAGCCATGCAGCCCGAATCAGCGCACGAAACTCGGCCGCTTGTTATCGAACTTCCAGCCCGGGAAAATGAACTGCATCGCCTGCGCATCGTCGCGCACGCCCAGGCCCTTGCTGAGGTAAAGCTGGTGCGCAGCCTCGAGCGCCTCCATGTCGATATCGACGCCGAGGCCCGGCTTGGCCGGCACCTCGATCATGCCGTCGACGATCTGCAGCGGCTCCTGCGTCAGGCGCTGGCCGTCCTGCCAGATCCAGTGGGTGTCGAGCGCGGTGATCTTGCCCGGGGCGGCGGCGCCAACCTGGGTGAACATGGCCAGCGAAATGTCGAAGTGGTTGTTCGAGTGCGAGCCCCAGGTCAGGCCCCAGTCCTTGCACATCTGCGCCACGCGCACGGAACCGGCCATAGTCCAGAAATGTGGGTCGGCCAGCGGAATGTCGACCGACTGCAGCTGGATCGCATGGCCCATCTGGCGCCAGTCGGTCGCGATCATGTTGGTCGCCGTTTCAAGGCCGGTGGCGCGGCGGAACTCGGCCATGACTTCGCGGCCCGAATAGCCGTTCTCGGCGCCGCACGGGTCTTCCGCATAGGCCAGGATATGGTCCTTGCCGCGGCACAGGCGGATCGCCTCGGCCAGCGACCAGGCGCCGTTCGGGTCGAGCGTGACGCGCGCATCCGGGAAGCGCTCGGCCAGGGCCGTCACCGCTTCGATCTCTTCGTCGCCCTGGAACACGCCGCCCTTCAATTTGAAATCCTTGAAACCGTAGCGCGCATAGGCCGCTTCGGCCAGGCGCACGACGCCCTCCGGCGTCATCGCCTTTTCGTGGCGCACGCGCAGCCAGTCGTCGGCCTGTTCGGGCTCGCTGGCGTAGTCCAGGTTGGTGAGCTTGCTGTCGCCCACATAGAACAGGTAGCCCAGCATCTCGACGTGGGTGCGCTGCTGCCCTTCGCCCAGCAGCGCGCAGACCGGCACGCCGAGGAATTTGCCGAGCAGGTCGAGCAGCGCCGACTCCACCGCCGTGACGGCGTGCACCGCAATGCGCAGATCAAACGTCTGCAGGCCGCGTCCGCCCGCATCGCGGTCGGCGAAGGCGGCGCGCATCGTGTTCAGCACGCCCTGGTAGTTGCCGATCGACTGGCCGACGATGAGTTCGCGCGCGTCTTCCAGCGTCTGCCGGATCGGTTCGCCGCCAGGCACCTCGCCCACGCCGGTATTGCCGGCGCTGTCGGTCAGGAGCACGATGTTGCGGGTGAAATAAGGCGCGTGCGCGCCGCTCAGGTTGAGCAGCATGCCGTCGCGTCCCGCGACCGGCACGACGCGCATCCCGGTGACGACGGGTGCGCCCTGGCGCCCTGCTTGCTGGTTGATGTCGGCCATCTCATGTCTCCGTTAGTTATCAGTCGTCGTACAACACGACTTGAGTATAAGGTGGGATGAAGGGGAATGCAACCTCCAGGCGGCGCTTTCGTTTCAGGCGGGATCGATGAAATAGCGCGTCACACGTGGCGCGTCGGGACCGAGGTGGTAGGCGAACTTGCGGTCGCGCAGGGCGACGTCGGC
Source organism: Massilia sp. FBCC-B171 (assembly GCF_059134155.1). NCBI lineage: Bacteria > Pseudomonadati > Pseudomonadota > Betaproteobacteria > Burkholderiales > Oxalobacteraceae > Massilia > Massilia sp. FBCC-B171. Next base: position 5,070,327 of record NZ_CP101443.1, read on the forward strand.
GCGGCTGACGCGGTCGAAACGGCGCAGGTGCTCGGTCCACGATTCGTCGACGATGCATTCGATATAGCGCCCCGGGTCGGAGGCGTCATGCAGCAGTTCCCAGGCGAGCGCGCCCTGGCGCAAGCGGGTACGCCGGCTCTCCTGCATCACCGCATGGAACTCGGCGGCGCGCGCCGGATCGATCTGGAATTCGATCATCACCTGCAACTTGCCGGGACGCGGCGGCGCCGCGGCCACCGGCGCCTTGAGTTCCTTCGAGGGCGTGAAGTCTTCTTCGATGCTGCGGTCGTCCCCCAGCCAATGCACCAGCAGCATGCCGATCACGGTGCTGGTGGCCGACACCAGGAGACTGGTCCGGATATCGGCGCTGGTGGCGAGCTGGCCCCAGGCCGCGGCGCCCGCGGCACTGGCGCCCATCATCGCCATTTGAAAGATCGACATGCCGCGTGCCCGCACCCAGTCGGGCAGCGCCAGCTGGACCGAGACCGTCAGCGCATTGGCCGCGATCAGCCAGCCCATCCCGGCCAGGAACATCGCCGGCAAGGCGAGCCACAGCGAAGCGGCCAGTGCGACAGTCGCCACGCAGGCCCCCAGCAGCAGCGCGCCGCACAGCACCAGTGCGTCGTTGGTCAGGCGCAGGCGCATGCGCAGCCGCGGCAGGACCAGGGCGCCCAGCAGCGAACCGGCGCCCATGCTGGCCAGCAGCAGCGTGAAGGTGCTCGCAGCGCCGCCGGCGTAGCCGCGCGCCACCAGCGGCAGCAGCGCCAGGATCGAAATAGAACTGAAATAAAAAACGATGGTGCGCACCAGCGTCAGCTTCACGCGTCCGGACTGGCGCACGAAGCCGATGCCGACCCGGATCGCGCTGCGCAGCCGCTCGCGCCCGAGGGCGCTGGGCACGTGTTCGCGCCGCCAGCGCATCAGCATCACGGCCGACCACACCGACAGCAGCGCGTTGAGCACGAAGACCCAGACGCTGCCGGCACTGGCGATGAGCGCACCGGCGATCAAGGGGCCGGCGATGCGCGAGGAATTCATGGCCACGCCGTTGAGCGCGAGCGCGGTCGGCAGCTGGGCACGCGGCACCAGCTCGGGCACCAGGGCGGCAAAGACGGGAAAGCGCATCGCCAGGCCGATGCCGTTGGCGGCGGTGAGCGCCAGCAGCAGCGGCGGCGTGATGACGTCCGTCAGCACCGCAAGGCAGAGCAGCAGTGCGACGGCGGCGACCCAGCACTGGGTGGCGATGAAATAACGGCGCCGGTCGAGGATGTCGGCCATGGCGCCGCTCGGCAGGCCGAGCAGGAACATCGGCAGCGTGGAGGCGGTCTGCACCAGCGCCACCCACAGCGGCGAGGTGTTCAGCGAGGTCATCATCCAGGCCGCCGCCACGTCGTTCATCCACATGCTGACGTTGGCCGCCAGCCAGATCGTCCACAGCTTGCGGTAGGCGGGAATGGCGAGCGGCGCAAAGGGCGAAAGCGAGACCGCGCCCGGCGCCGGCGCAGGTTGCGGCGGCGGTGAATCGGGCGGAGCGGCGTCGCGGGTCATGCCCCTAGTCTAGCTGGAATGCCCGCGCTATGCAGGGGCTCAGTCAGCAGTGATCTTGCCCACTTCGATCACGTTCTTCCAGCGCGCCGATTCGGCCAGCTGGAATTTCTCGAACTGCTCCGGCGCGTTGGCGACGACCTCGAAACCCTGCTCGACCAGCTTGGCCTTGATGTCCGGCTCGTTCAGCGCGGCCACGATGGCGCCGTGCAGCTTGGCTTTGACGTCCTTCGGCAGGCCCTTCGGCGCTGCGATGGCTTGCCACGAATAGATGTCGACGCCGGCGATGCCCGCTTCGGCCAGGGTCGGCACCTTCGGCAGGATCGCCGCGCGCTGTTCGCCGGTGACGGCCAGCACCTTCAGCTTGCCGGCCTTGATGTAAGGGAGCGCCGCGTTGATGTTGAAGAAGGCGACGTCGGTCTGGCCGCCGAGCAGGTCGGTCATGGCCGGCGCGCCGCCCTTGTACGGCACGTGCAGGCCGCTGGTGCCGCTCTTCTGCCAGAACAGTTCGGAGGTCAGGTGGTCCGAGCTGCCGTTGCCCGAGGAAGCGAACGAGGTCTTGCCTGGGTTTTTCTTCAGGTGGGCGATCAGTTCCTGCACCGTGTTGACCGGCACGTTCGGATTGGCGACCAGCACGTTCGGCGCGCGCACGGCCACCGTCAGCAGGTCGAAGTCCTTCGACGGATCGTAGGTCAGGCCCTTCTGCAGCCACGGGTTCATGGCGTAGACGCCGATCGACGCGACCATGATGGTGTAGCCGTCGGGCGCTGCGCGCTTGACCATCGACGCGCCGATGGCGCCGGTCGCGCCGGGGCGGTTGTCGACGATCCACGGCTGGCCGAAGCGGGCCACGATCTTGGGACCGATCGCGCGGGCGATCGCATCGGTCGAGCCGCCCGCCGGGAAGGGCACGACGACGGTGATCGGTTTTTCAGGATAGGCCGCTTGCGCGCCCAGCGCGACCGACATCCCGACTGCAAGTCCCAACAACAGTTTCTTAGCGTTCATTCTTGTCTCCTGGCCTGTTTTATCTGCTTTTCGTCGTCAGTCGTCTGATGACTGACATTAGTATAGCAATTTGCGCGGAGAGGGCAATCAGAATTTTTGGCTGTGCAGATGGAGGTGCAGTGTAGGTCCTGATTCACCGCCTGCCCTGCTGCTTACTCGTCCGCCAGGGGAAGCTCGTTTTCACGCAAGAGCTGGATGGATTTTTCGTAACATCGCCCGGCGGATTGCCGCAGCCAGAATATGGCTTGCTCTTCATCCTGCGCGGTTCCATCGCCATCAATCAGGAGAATGGCGTACACATACTGCGCGGCAGGATCGCCGGCATGCGCGGCATCGACGATGTAATGGACGGCCTTCGTGGCATCCCGTATCAGGGATTTTCCGTCGAGATAGGCGCCACACAGCACGATGCTCGCTTTCGAATTTCCGTTGTTGTGCGCGCGGCGCAGCCAGAACAGGCCTTGCGTGGCGTCCTTGTCCATGAAGTGCCCGTGCAGCAGGGCGGTGCCAAGCACTAGTTGTGCGGCGGGGCTGCCGCGTACTGCATAGTCACGGGTGAGGTCTTGGGAAGCACTCCCGGTCGAGGTGACCACCAGCTTCAGATACTGGGCATCGAGTTCGCCGCACTGTTGATCGATCAAACTGCACGCCAGCGCAACCGCTTCGTCCTCGTCAAGGCTGCGCAGCTGTTCCTTGAGATTGAAATAGGCGTCGTTCGCGCTGGCGCTCATGTGCGTGCTTCCTTTTTCTTCGTCAGGTCATTCAGCGCCGTTCGCGCCACCATAGCGCGAGCATCGCGAGCGCGAACAGCACCGCGAACGGCCATTGCGGCAGCGTGCGTTGGGTGATTGTCGCCGGCGCCGGGGTGCGCGCCGCATAGTGCGCGGTCGCCTCGCGGCGCTCGGCGGCTTGCCACAGGGGCCAGTCGGAGGGCGCATGCACATAGAGTTGGGTGCTGGCCGGTTTCGCAACCTGTGGCTCGATCCGCAGCCAGCCTGACGCACGCGGCCAGACGGCGACGCAGGACGCATCGACCCGGTCGCTGCGGCGCTGCCATTCCAGGGTCTGTCCCAGCTCCGGGAAACGCACCTTGCCGCGCACGCCGCGTGCGCACACTTCCAGGCGCTGGCCGGGGAGCGGCATCTCGCGCGGCGCCAGCCATTCGACGTCTTCACTGCGTTCGATGCGCACCGTGTCGAGCACCTCCTGCCACCACAAGGCCAGCGCGCGCGGCTCACTGATCGCCAGGCGGTGCCAGTCCGCCGCGCCGAGCCAGCCGATGCGACCCTGCCCCCACTGGCGCGCCCAGACGCCGGCGTCGTTGCCGCTCCAGGCGCCGGCCTGGCGCGTAGCCGGGTTGAGGGGCGCCACCGGCAGCGGCAGCGGGCCGCCGGTGAGCTTGTCGGCAGACTGGGCTTGCAGCGGCAACTCCACACTGCGCGACCAGACGCCGGCATCGTTCGCGTTCGCGCCCAGCACCAGCAGGGAGGCGCCCGCCTTCACCTGCGCCAGCAAGGCCGCGCGTGCGGGTGCCTGCGCGCGCTCGAACCAGCCGGCGTCCACCACCACCAAATCGGGTTGTTCGACCTTGTCGCGGGCGCTTTCGCTGCGGGTGACCGTTTTGCCGAGCGTGACCTGCCAGTCGACCAGGGCGCGGCTCTGGACCAGTACATCGTTCAGCACCCGGATGTCGAACGAGGGCGCACTAAAGCGCCCGCGCACCGACAGGGGCCGCGTGTCGCTGACGACCACCGGCAGCGGCCCTTCGGCCAGCAGCGTGTCCCTGTCGTCCAGCAGGCGCGCTTTAAGCAGCAGCGTCTCGGCCAGCGGCGGCAGCCAGGACACGGTCAGGTCGCCCTTGCCGCGCGTCTCGGCCAGCACCTGGCCATTCTCGGCCAGCAGCTGCAGGCGGCCGGGCATGTCCCCGCCACGGCGCACGGTCAGCGCGAACAGGCGCCCGAGCGCCAGCCGGCGCGGAAAATCGAGACGCAGTGTCTCAGTTTCCGGGACCGTCCAGGACAGCGGCCGGGCCGGCAGGTCTTGCCACTGCGCGGCGCGCAAACCATCTCCCTTCAGGCTCAGGCTGCGCACGCCGTCGAGCGACAGCGGACGGTTTCCCGCATCGATCGCCAGCGTGCTGCCGGATTCGCCCGGCATGGCGAGATTCGAGGCCAGCAGCGCCAGCGCCACAGTGGCCGCCAGCGCCAGCAGCGCGTCGAGGAAGCGGCGCCGCCACAGGTAAAGCAGCACGCTGGCCGCGCCGATGAGGACAATCGCAAGCATCATTTGCCGTCTCCTGCACGCCAGGCACGCGTGAACGGCGTGCTGGTGACCGGTTGCGCCTGCAGCAGCACCGGCGCCTGTTCGATACCGGCGCGCAGCCAGGCACGCAGCGCGGGACGGCAGCGCAGGCAGCCGTCCGCCACGTCCTGGACCGCGCGCTGTGCAGCCAGGCGCTGTTCGTCATCCTTCAGGCGCGCGCGCACCCAGTCGTGGGCGGTGCGCGTCCACAGGGCCGGCAGCGCGGCCTCGCCCGAGAGCGCCGCCACCAGCTCGCGCAACTGAAGCGGAATCGCTTCGTCCGCCCCGCCCTGCTCCCTCGCATAGCTGGCCGCACCGACGACATCGCCCGTCATGCGCAGTTCTTCCCTGATCGGTGGCGGCACGAACGCGGTCTTGTGCAGGTAGATGCGGTCGGCCTGCTGCAGCTCCTTGATCGCGGCCAGCGCCTTGTACTCGGGCGCGAGCGCCGATTTCGGGGTAATCGCACGCAGGGATTTTTCGGCATCCCACATCGCCACCAGGGCGCGGCGCAGGATTTTCTTCGTGCCCTCGTCGTACAGGGTCGCGTTCTCCGCTTCGTCGTGGGCATGGCCGAACTGGTGCAGCACATCCATCTTTCCGCCTTCTTCCTCGGCGTGGTCGTCTTGCTCCTCGCCGCCGAACAGGCTTGACTCTTCGCCCAGGAACTGGCCATAGCGGCGCCGCAGCTGGCCCTGGTCGGCAGCGATCGATTCGCTGCGCTCGCGCACCAGCGCCGCGCTCATGCGGGTCGACTTCATGTCGGCGACCAGCTGTTCGGTGTCGATGATGATCTGGCGCTGGCTGCGCAGGCTCTGGGGTTTGACCAGCATCGGCATGGCCGCCGTCTCCTCGCTGTCCTCCACCTCAAGCGCCGGCAGGCGCAGCGTGTAGGTCGGCGACTGCACCGCGTGCGGGCGCGCCGCATTGTCGAGCGCGCGCACGAAGAAGTAGAGCTCGTCGCCCGGCTCCATGCCCAGCTCCGCGAGGGTCCAGGTTTTCGCCCAGTTGCGCAGGCGCGGATTGTTCGAGGCAGGCAGCGGCATTTCGCGCTCAAGGAACTTGATGTTCTCGCCGCTGCCGCGCGCCAGGGTCAGGTGCAGGGTGGCGCGCTGCACCCGGTAGTCGTCCTGTACCGAGAGCGCCATGGCGGCGCTGGTGGCGTTAATGTTCAGTTCCTGGATCATCTGGGCCGGCTTCGAGACCGTGATGACCGGCGGCGCGTCCGGCGTCACCTTCACCGTGTAGCGCACCCCGCGCCAGCGCCAGAACAGCGATTCACTGGCAACGAGCGTCGCGCATTGTTCATTCACCTTCAGCGTGCGGCCGTCGCTCAGTTCCAGCGTGGTCTCGCCGGCCTCGGGATTCGTCAAGCACCAGGACAGCAGGCCGCCTTCGGGCAGGCTGATGTCGCGCGGGGCGCCGGCGGTGCGGGCCGCGCCCGTGTAGCTTGGCGGCGTGGCGGTGACGCTCAGTTGCGGGATGAGCGGCGCCCCGGCTGCCTGGATGGCGGGCGCCGCAGCGCGGGCGGGGACAGCGCTCTGCTGTCCGGAGAACCAGGCAATCGCTGCCAGCGCCAGCCAGGGCAGCAGCCAGCCCAGGCCGGTGCCGACCTGCGGGTGCACCGTGCGCTTGATGGCTGGTTTGTCCAGCGCAGCATCGAGGCGCGCCAGCAGGCGGCTGCGCTGCAGCGCGGCCAGCGGCGTGTCCGCTTCGACCAGCAGTGCGCTGCTGTCCTCCATGCCCGGCACGGCCGCGTCGAGCCAACTGGTCCAGCCGCGCGCGACCTGCTGGCGCAGGCGCGCCGCATCCCACAGGCACCAGGCGCCCCAGGCGAGCAAACCCGGCAAGAGACGCAGCGTCAGCCAGGGCAGCATGCCCAGCACCCACAGCGGCAAACGCCGCAGCAGGGCCGCACGCCACAGGCGCCGCACGATATCAGCGTCGCCGTGCATGGGTCATGATCCTCTCGAGCGCAAACAGGGCGATCAGCGCCCACATCAACATGGTGCGCAAGGCGCCACTGGGGGCGCTGCGCGCGGCAGTATTCGAAGCCGCAAACGTCTGCGCGGGCGCGGTGTAGGGAACGGGCGCATAGTGCAGCGCGCGCCAGGTCTCGAGCAGGGTGCGTGCGGCGCTTGGGTCGGCCGGCGGCCAGGCGTTCGAGGCCCAGATGCGGCCACGGGCGCCGTCGGCGTAGCGGATACCGCCGATCGCCTTCGATTGCGCCAGTTCCGTGAAGGCGCCGGCGTCGGTCGTCCACCAGAGCGGCGCACGCATGGTTGCCGGTGGAGCGTCGGGCATGTCCCAGACGATCAATTCGGTCTTCGGTCCCGGTGCATCGTCGACGACTACGCGCAACGGACCGTCGAGCGCTGCGAACATGCGGCGCCATTTTTCGGGCCGTGTGCTGACGATCGCCACCCGGGCGTCAAGGCGCGGCGCCGGTTGTGCGACGCTGCGCAGCACGACCGGACGCCGGAACTCCGGCTGCACAGCCGGCATCGGAATATCGCCCAGCACCAGCAGCCGTGCGGCGGGTTTGAACTCGCGCTCGTGGGCGCGGATCCAGGCCAGCGCTGCGCCGGCCGGCAGCGGCATGCGCGCCGCTTCCACAAAGCCGGCCGCCTTCGCTTCGCGCTCGGCCCACTGCGCATCGGTTCCCTGTGCAACCACGACCGTATCGCCGCGCCACGGGAACACCGGATCGGCCAGCCAGGCGATGGCGCAGGCCAGCAGCAGGCAGCGCACCATCAACAACAGGATGTCGGACCAGCGCCAGACGCGCATCTGCCTCGGCTCCGTGCGCGGCAGGAAGCGCGCGCTGGCGAGCGGCTCGGCCTCCACTTGCACGCGCTTCTTGCGATGCCACCAGATCGGCAGCAGCAGGGTCGGCAGCGCCAGCCACCAGAGGCTGTTCATCGGCGGCCCCTCGGACGCAGCCATTCGCGCAGCACGTCGCCTGGCGCCTGCTCGATGCGGGCGGCCACCTGCAGCACGTCGCTCGCGCGCAGGGCCGCACTCACTTGCGAGAAATGCGCCTCGCGATTGCGCAAATACGCCTCGCGCAGGTCGGCGCCGAAGCGAAACACGGCCGTGTCGCGCTCGGGGTCGCGGTAGGCCGGCTTGCTGTCGAAACTGCCCTCGCACTCGGCCTCGGTCTGCAGGCAGGCGGCGCGCACGTCATGGCGCATGTGGCGCAGGCGTACCAGTGCCTCCGACAGGGAAGACGGCCAGTCGAGGAAATCGGAAGCGGCAAAGATGAGGGAAGGCGATTGCGTGAAGCGCAGGCCGGTGCGCAGCACATCGGCATCGGGCAGCTCGCCCTCGGCCTGTACCTTTTTCAGCTTTGCCAGCACGCGCTGCAGCTGGCGTGGCCCGCGCGCGGCCGGCAGGAACTGGACCCGGCCAGCGGACAACACCGCCAGTCCGAAGGCGTCGCCCTGGCGCTGTGCGATGGCGGCGATGCAGGCCAGCAGCGTGCGCGCATAGGCCCGCTTGTCGAGGGCCGCGATGCTGCGGCTCGGTTCGGCCATCGAGGCGCTGGCGTCGAGCAGCAGCCAGACCGCCACATGGCTGTCGCGCTCGGCCTCGCGCACGTAATAGCGGTCGGCGCGCGCCAGCAGCTTCCAGTCGACGCGGCGCCATTCGTCCCCGGGCGCATAGGCCCGGTACTCGGAGAACTCGACGCCGGCGCCGCGTTCGCGGCCGGCGTGCACGCCCTGCCCCAGGCCCGCCAGCACATGCCGGATGACGAGCTCGAGGTCGGTGGTGTGCGCGAGCAGCGCGGAGCTAACCAAAGCCAACTACTCGACCCGGATCTCGGCGCGAATCGCCTTCAGGATGTCGGCCATGGCCACGCCATCGGCTTCGGCTTCGAAATTGCGCAGCACGCGGTGCGCCAGTACCGGCAGCAGCATGGCCGCGATGTCCTCGCGCGTGACGGCAAGGCGCCCGGCCATCAGCGCACGCGCCTTGGCCGCCAGCACCAGCGCCTGGCCGGCACGCGGCCCCGCGCCCCAACCGACGTGTTTTTTCACCGCCGCCACCGTCGACTCCTGCGGACGGGTCGCGCGTACCAGGCGCGTCGCGTAACGCAGCAGGTGCTCGCCAATCGCAATGTCGCGCACCAGCTGCTGCAGGCGCAACAGGCTTTGCAGGTCCATCACCGGTTCGGCGTCGCCCAGGCCGGCGTGCGTGGTCTTCGAGACCATCATGACTTCTTCGTCTTCGCTCGGATAGGCGACGTCGATGCGCAGCAGGAAGCGATCGAGCTGGGCCTCGGGCAGCGGATAGGTGCCGGCCTGCTCGATCGGGTTTTGCGTGGCGAGCACGAAGAAGGGGCGCGGCAGCATGTGGGTGAGGCCGGCAAAGGTCACGGACCTCTCCTGCATCGCTTCCAGCAGTGCCGATTGGGTCTTGGGCGGCGCGCGGTTGATCTCGTCGGCCAGCAGCACTTGCGTGAACACCGGGCCCGGCTGGAAGCGGAAGGAGCGCTGGCGCGTGGCAGCGTCTTCTTCCAGGATCTCGGTGCCGACGATATCCGAGGGCATCAGGTCGGGCGTGAACTGCACGCGCCGGAACTGCATGTCGGTCGCCTGCGCCAGCGATTTCACCAGCAGGGTTTTACCCAGGCCCGGCACGCCTTCGACCAGCGCGTGGCCGCCGGCCAGCAGGCAGGTCACGAGCAGGTCGACCACGTCTTCCTGGCCGATGATCACGCGCGCCATGCTGTGTTTGAGCGCCGCTACTTTTGCCACCAAATCGGCTACTTCCGACTCGCTCCAGGCTGCTGCATCTTGCTCTGCCACTTCATGCTCCCAACGCGTATTGAATGATGTTCACCGCAAAGCGGGTATTGTCCACTGCCAGAAAACGTTTATTGCGAAAGTCGTAATCCCACTCGCAGCCGTAATCCTTGTTCGAGTACAGCACGCGCACGCGCCCGCCTATCTCGATGGCTTTCAGGTATTCGTGTACCAGGTCGTCGCCCCAACCGTTCAGTTCCACCGAGGTGTTGGGCGGGCCGTCGAATTTGAAAAAGCTCGAATACACCGGATGGTTGTTCGGGATTTTTCGTAATGCCGAGCCGCCGAAGATCTTCGCCATCTCGGCCTCGAAACTTTTGGCGAACAGGCCGTCGACGTCGTGGTTGCAGTCGTCGACGAAGACGAAGCCGCCGCCGCGCACGTAGCGCTCGAAGTTCTTGCGTTCGGCAGGCGTAAACTGCACCAGCTTGTGGCCGGCCAGGTAGCAGAACGGCGCTTCGAGCACCTTCGGATCGCTTAGCGCGATCATCCGCTCGGCCGGGTCCACGCGCAAGGTCGTGTACTCGACGAGCGAATTGAGCACATTGCTGGGCATGCGGATGTCCACATCCCAGTCACCCGACTCGTACAGCAGGCGGGTGAAGTAAAAGTCATACCGCGCCATTTACACCGCGTCGGACAAGGACGTGAAGTTAAAGTCGCGCACCTTCATCGGCGGCAGCACCATCTGGTAAGGCACTTCATCGCCGCCAATGACCTGCGGCTTGCCGAGTTCATCGACATTGTTCAGGATCGTCACCGGGCTCTCGTTGAAGCGGAAATTCTTGATCGGGTATTTGATCTTGCCGTTCTCGACATAGAAGGTGCCGTCGCGCGTGAGGCCCGTCAGCAGCAGCGACTGCGGATCGACCATGCGGATGTACCAGGTGCGCGTGACGACCACACCCTTCTTGGTCGAAGCGATCAGCTCCTCCAGCGATTTCGTGCCGCCTGCCATGATCATGTTGCCGTGGCCGGCGGTAGCGGCCACGCCCTTCTTCTGCGCCCAGTAGCGCGAATAGTCGAGCGATGCAATGCGGCCGTTCTTGATGATGTCGGTGCGCTGGCGTGCTTGCATGGTCTGGCCGTCCCAGGGTGCGACCGGCACGTCCGGATTCCACGGGTCAGCCCAGACGTTGATCTTCTCGTCGAACAGCTTGTCGCCCAGGCGGTTCTTGCCGCCGGCTTTGGTAAGAAAACTGCGGCCCTCGTCGGCGTCGCGCGCGTCGAAACTGCTGAACATATTGCCCAGCACTTCGGAGGTTGCCGCCGGTTCCAGGATCACCGTGTAGCGGCCCGGCTCCAGCGCCTTCGCCTCCACCGAACGCAGCGCCTTTTCGATTGCCACGCCGGCCGCTTCACGCGCGTCGAAGCGGTTGGCGTCGGTGGCCGAGCGCGTCACCCAGCCCGAACCGCGCCCGTCTTCGGTGCGCACGGTGCAGGTATAGGCGAGATCGGTGAGTTCCTGGAAGCCGAACACCCCGTTCGAATTCGCGATGGCCTCGAAGCGCTTGCCGTCATTGAAGAAGCCGGCCGCGACCAGCCCCGCCTTCTTTGCTGCCTCGATGCTGTAGGCTGCGACCTGGGCGCGGTATTCCGGATCGATGTCGGCAGTCGCCCGCACGAAGGTGGGCGTGGCTTTAAAATCCTGCTTGCCGATGGCGGGCATGAATTCCGGGTTTTCCGGCGCCAGGCGCGCCAGCTCTTCGGCGCGACGCACCGCCTTTTCCAGCGACTTGTCGTCGAACTCGTTCAACTGGGCGATGCCGGCCTTCTTGCCGAACGCGACGCGCACGCTCAAGGTCATGTTCTCGTTCAGGCCCGCGGTCGAGATGCTGTTGCGCGCGAAGCGCACATTGCCCTCGCGCTTGCCGTCGATCGACACGCTGCACTCGTCGGCCTTCGAGAATTTGATGACGCGTTCGCAGATGCGTTTGGCTTCTTCCTGGTTCAGCTGTTTCATGTTTTTCCTCGTCTATACCCTAAGCGATCTTGCGTGCGGTGTTGATCACATTGATGCCGTTGAAGCGCGCCGTGCTCGAGCCATGCGAGACCGCGCTGACCTGGCTCGGCTGGCCCTTGCCGTCGAAGAAGGAGCCGCCCATGCGCCAGTCTCGCTCGTCGCAAATGGCGCTGCAGGCATTCCAGAATTCCTGGGTGTTCGACTGGTAGGCCACGTCTTCCAGGGGATTCGTGATCTTGCCGTTCTTGATTTCGTAGAACAGCGTGCCGCCGAACTGGAAGTTGTAGCGCTGCTGGTCGATCGAGTACGAGCCGCGGCCGACGATATAAATGCCCTTCTTGACGTCCTTGACCATCTCGTCCGGGCTCAAGCGTGCTTTACCAGGCGCCAGCGACACGTTCGGCATGCGCTGGAACTGGACGCTGCTCCAGGAATCGGCATACGAGCAGCCGTGCGATTCCTTCTCCCCGATGATGTGGGCCTGGTCGCGCGTGGCCTGGTAGTTCACCAGCACGCCGTTGCGGATGATGTCCCACTCCTTGGCGCGCACGCCCTCGTCGTCATAGCCGATCAGGCCCAGCGATCCCGGGTTGGTGCGGTCGGCAATGAAATTCACGCGCTCGGCGCCGAACTTGAATTTTTTAGACTCCCACTTGTCGAGCGTGGCGAAGCTGGTGCCGGCGTAGTTGGCTTCGTAGCCGAGCACGCGGTCCAGCTCCGTCGGGTGGCCGACCGCTTCGTGGATGGTGAGGAAGAGGTGTTCCGGCGCCAGCACCAGGTCGTACTTGCCCGGCTCGACGGATTTGGCGGAGAGCTTTTCGCGTGCCTGCTTGCCGGCCAGGCGCGCGTCTTCGACGACGTCGTAGGACTTGGTATAGAGCGTGGTGACGCCGCCGGCGGCTTTCACCTTGCCCCCTGCTGCCACGTCGAAGTATTCGTAGCCCATGCTGACGGGCGCACCGAGACCGCCGCGCGAGCGGAACTTGCCGCTCGCCTTGTCGACGGCGGTGGCGTTGATCGGCGCCCACAGGCGGTGGATGTCCTGGTCGATGTAGGAGCCGTCGGTCGAGGCAAAGTACTTTTGCTGGTTGATCTGGAAGAGGTTCGCCGTCATGAAGCTGGCGCCCGCTTCCAGGCCGGCTTTGTTTGCGGCGATCAGCATCTCGGCCTTGTCCTTCACCGGCACCGCGCGCCAGTCCTTCTTGATCGGCGTGGCCCAGGCCACCTCGCCCACGCCCTTCACCGGCGCCAGCTGCACCGGTTCGAGCTGCAGCCTGGCGTTGGCCTTGGCGATCGCGACTGCCTGGCGCGCCGCGGCGGCGATCGCATCCGGGGTCATGGTGTTGGTGGCGGCAAAACCGTAGGCGCCGCCGGCGATCACGCGTACGCCGACGCCGGTCGACTCGGTATTCGTGATGTTCTCGACGTTCAGGTCGCGCGTCGTGATGAACTGGTTCAGGTAGCGGCCGATGCGCACGTCGCAATAGGACGCGCCCGCGCCGGTGGCGGCGTTCAGGGCGGCGTCGGCCAGGGATTTTTTGAAGGCGACAGCCATGGGGCTGAGCAGGTCTTCGGCGGCGATCGCGTTGCCGAACACCGGAATGACCATGGCGCCCGCCGTGCCGGCGCCGATTTTCAAGAAGCTACGTCGTTCCATTGTGTCTCCATTGCGCGGTTAAATCATCCGCGCGGTATGCCGTGACCCGTAGCGTGGGCGGATTCTCCGCCCACGCGTTCAACAATAATTTGGTCACCCAGACACGTGTTTCGACATGCGAGCGTGCGTTGAACGCGTGGGCGGGAGACCCGCCCACCCTACGGGTATATCTCTTAGACTGCGTCCGACAAGGACGTGAAATTAAAATCCCTGACCTTCATCGCCGGCACCACCATCGGGTTCGGTCCCTCGTCGCCACCGAGCACCACCGGCTTGCCGATCTCTTCGATATTGTTGAGCATCGACACCGGGCTCTCGTTGAAGCGGAAGTTTTTAATCGGGTGCTTGATCTTGCCGTTCTCGACATAGAAGGTGCCGTCGCGCGTCAGGCCGGTCAGGGCCACCGATTGCGGGTCGACCATGCGGATGTACCAGGTACGGGTGACGAGCACGCCCTTCTTGGTGCTGGCGATCAGCGCTTCGGTCGTCTTGTCGGTGCCGGCCATGATGAAGTTGCCGGCGCTGCCGATGGCGCGCTTGTTCTTCTGCTTGGCCCAGTACTGCGAGTACTCGAGATCGGCCACTCGGCCATCCTTGATCCAGTGCTGGCGCTCGCGCGGCAGCATGGTGGCGTCCCACGGCAGCACCGGCACCAGCGGGTCCCACGGATCGGACCAGATGTTGACCTGGCTATCGAACAGCTTGTCGCCGACGCGGTTCAAGCCGCCCTGCTTGGAGAGGAAACTGCGGCCCTCGTCGGAGCGGCGCGCATCGAAGCCGTTCATCATGTAGTTCATCAGGTCGCTGGTGGCGGCCGGCTCCAGGATGACGGTGTAGCGGCCTGGTTCGAGCGCCTTGGCGTCGACCGAGCGCAGCGCCTTTTCGATGGCGACGTCGGCCGCTTCGCGCGGATCGAAACGCGCCAGGTCGCGCGCCGAGCGCCGCACCCAGCCCGAACCGCGCCCGTCTTCGGTGCGGATGGTGCAGGTGAAGTCGAGCGAAGTCAGGGCCTGGTGGCCGAACACGCCGTTCGAATTGGCCACCGTCTGGAACGAGGTCGAGTCGCTCAGGAAGCCGGCGCTGACCAGGCCCTTCTTGCGGCAGGCCTCGATCGCGTAGGCGGCGGCCTGGGCGCGGATCTCGGGGTCGATGTCGGCGGTCTTCTGGACAAAGGTATTCGAGGCCTTGTACTGCTGCTTGGCGACGGCCGGCATGAACTCCGGGTTTTCCGGCGCCAGGCGCGCCAGGTCCTCGGCGCGGCGCACGGCTTTTTCCAGCGACTTGTCGTCGAACTCGTTGATGCTGGCGGTGCCCTGGCGCTTGCCGAAGGCGACGCGCACGGTGAGCGTGGTGTCGTCGGTCAGGCCGGCGGTGGAGACGGCGTTGCGCGCGAAGCGGATGTTGCCGTTGCGTTCACCGCCGATGCTGACGATGCATTCGTCGGCTTTCGAGAGCGACAGCACGCGGTCGCAGATGCGTTTGGTTTGTTCCTGGGTCAGGATGGTCATGAGGAGTCCTTAGCCGATCTTGCGGGCAGTGTTGATCACGTTGATGCCGTTGAAGCGCGCGGTCGAGGAACCGTGCGAGACAATGCTGATCTGCGGCGGCTGTCCTTTGCCGTCGAAGAAGGAACCGCCCATGCGCCAGTCGCGTTCGTCGCAGATGCCGGCGCAGGCCGTCCAGAATTCCTGGGTGTTGGCCTGGTAGGCGACGTCCTCGAGCATCTGCCCGATCTTGCCGTCCTTGATTTCGTAGAACAGCTGGCCGCCGAACTGGAAGTTGTAGCGCTGCTGGTCGATCGAGAACGAGCCGTCGCCGACGATATAAATGCCCTTCTTGATCCCCTTGACCATCTCGTCCGGGCTCAGCTTCTTCGTGCCCGCCGCGAGCGACACGTTCGGCATGCGCTGGAACTGCACGTTACTCCACGAGTCGGCGTAGGAGCAGCCATGCGACTCCTTCTCGCCGATGATGTGGGCCTGGTCGCGCGTGGCCTGGTAGTTGACCAGGATGCCGTCCTTGATGATGTTCCACTCCTTGCAGCGCACGCCTTCGTCGTCGAAGCCGACCGCGCCCAGCGAACCCGGTTTGGTCTTGTCGGCCACGATGTTGACGATCGGCGCGCCGTACTTGAAATTCTTCGATTGCCATTTGTCGAGCGTGGCGAAGCTGGTGCCCGCGTAGTTGGCCTCGTAGCCGAGCACGCGGTCCAGTTCCGTCGGGTGGCCGACCGATTCGTGGATGGTCAGGAACAGGTGTTCCGGCGAGAGCATCAGGTCGTATTTGCCCGGCGTGACCGATTTGGCGGTCAGTTTGCGCTTGGCGTCGCGGCCGGCGGCGCGCGCGTCCTCGATCATGTCGTAGGAATCGCTGTAGAGCGTGGCGACGCCGCCGGCGGCCTTGATCTTGTGCTCCGGACGCGCGTCCAGGTATTCGTAGCCCATGCCCACTGGCGAGCCGAGCCCGTTACGCGAACGGAATTTGCCGCTGGCCTTGTCGACCGCGGTGGCGTTGAAGGGCGCCCACAGGCGATGCAGGTCCTGGTCGATGTAGGAGCCGTCGGTCGACGCAAAATATTTTTGCTGGTTCACCTGGAACAGCATCGACTGCATGAAGTTGGCGCCGTTGTCCATGCCGGCCTTGTTTGCGGCGATGAGCAATTCGGCCTTGTCCTTGATCGGGACCGTGCGCCAGTCCTTCTTGTAGGGCGTCGCCCAGCTCACTTCGCCCACGCCCTTGACTGGTGCGAGCTGCACCGGTTCGGACTGCAGCTTGGCGTTGGCCTTGGCGATGGCGACGGCCTGGCGCGCCGCGTTGGCGATGCCGTCCGGCGTCATGTCGGAGGTGGCGGCGAAGCCGTAGGCGCCGTTGCAGATCACGCGCACGCCGACGCCGGCCGATTCCGTATTGACGACGTTCTCGACATTCAGGTCACGGGTGGTGACGAACTGGTTCAGGTAGCGCCCGATGCGCACGTCGCAGTAGCTGGCGCCGGCCTTGGTGGCGGCGTTCAGCGCCGTGTCGGCCAGCGCTTTCTTGGCCGCGACGGCCATGGGGCTCATCAATTCCTCGGCGGCGATCGCTCGCCCGGCGACGGGGATGAGCATCGAGCCAAAGGCCAGGGTGCTGATGTTGAGAAAGGTACGACGTTCCATTGTGTCTCCTGAATTCAACCTGCTTCGGGGGCGGCGCAGCCGCATATATGTATATGGTCAGTTCCTGATGCCATCGCGAGCCAGCCACATGGCAAACCGTCCAACATTATCAGCAACCAAAGCGTTTGAACAGGCAATCTTCATACCAGGCCCGCCCTGCCGGCATGGCCCGTGTGCCGGCTCCTTTTAGACTGCATAACGGCTGTCCAGGCACTGTCCGCGTGTCCGCTGCGGACACCGTGCGGACAGTGCATATGCGGGACAGCCCCCCGGATTCGCTTGACGCGCCGGGGTGCTTGTTCGATCATCGGCGCGGCGGTCCCGCACAGCCGGGACCATTCGACACCCACGGACTACGGAGAGATCGACTTATGAAACGACTGATACTGGCCGCCCTGCTGGCCGCGAGCGCCGCCGGCGCCGTGCAGGCCGACGACGCCCTGAAGGCCGTCATCGCCGGCGAGCACCGCGCCACCAACGCCGCCCGCGACGGCGCGCGCCATCCGTACGAGACCTTGAGCTTCTTCGGCATCAAGCCGACCATGACGGTAGTGGAACTGGTGCCGGGCGGCGGCTGGTACACCGAGATCCTCGCGCCCTACCTGCGCGACAAGGGCAAGTACATCGCCGCCGGACAAGCGCCCGAGAAAAAAGGCGCGATGGCCCTGCGCACCAAGCTCGACGCCAATCCTGGGCTGTACGGCAAGGCGGTCATGAGCGTGTTCGAGCCTCCAAGCCGCTACGAGATCGCGCCGGCAGGCAGCGCCGACATGGTCCTCACCTTCCGCAACCTGCACAACTGGGTCGGCGACGGCGAGGCGGCCCTGAAGACGACCTTCAAGGAAATCCATAAAGTCCTGAAACCGGGCGGCGTACTGGGCGTGGTCGACCACCGTTTGCCGGTGTCGATGAAGCAGGACGAGAAGGCCTCGAGCGGCTATGTGCACGAAGCCTATGTCATCAAGCTGGCCGAGAGCGCAGGTTTCAAGCTGGCGGCGAAGTCGGAAGTGAACGCCAATCCGAAGGACAAGGCGGATCACGAAAAAGGCGTGTGGACGCTGCCGCCGGTGCTGGCGAATAAAGACAAGGACCGCGAGAAGTACCTGGCGATCGGAGAAAGCGACCGCATGACGCTCAAGTTCGTGAAACAGTAAGCGTCGTCAATAAAAAACGGGCCGCTTGATGCGGCCCGTTTCTTTTACTGCTTCGCTTTCGGCGGCTTCACCGGCGTGAACAGCAGGTCGTGGAAGTCGTAGCTGAAGTCGGTCTCGGTGGACACCGCCTTCATTTTCACATGCTCGATGCTGCCGTCATGGTCCAGCGCGAAGGTGACGTAGGCGTCGGCGTTGAAGTTACGCTCTTTCCAGCGCACGATGAAGGTGTCGTGCTGGAAGTGTTCCATTTCGCCGGTCAGGTCCGGCGTGCGGGTAAACGACAGGATCATCTTCGCCCCGACACGCTTGATGTTCATCGCGCCATACCACGGGTCGGTGTACTGGCCTTCGTAGGCGGCGAGTGCCAGCGAAGGCTTGGAGCTGGCCACGCGGGTGGTCGAGGCGCCCTTCAGGCGCGCCAGTTCCTTCGCGTGCGCTTCGTCCTCGAGGTCGGCGATGGCCTTGATCCAGTCGGTCGGCGCGCTGCCCGTCATGTACTGGTCGAGCAGGCGGTATTGCAGCGCGCTCAGGGCGCCGCCGCTTTCGGCGTTGGTCAGGATGGCCACGCCCAGTTTCGACTCCGGCACCAAGAGCACGCGTGAATAGAAGCCCTGCAGCGCGCCGCCGTGCATGGCGACCAGCTGGCCCTTGTAGTCGCGCAGCTGGAAGCCCAGGCCGTAGGCGTAGAAGTTCGGCTTGGTCGCCGCCAGCGGACCCTTCGGCGTGCTGATCTTCATCGGTGTCTGCGCGGTCCACATCTCGCGCGACTGCGCTTCGCTCCACAAGCGCAGCTCCTTGCCGTCCGCGCCCTTCGCTCCCTCGATGCGCCCGCCGTCGAGCAGCACCTTCATCCAGCGCGCGATGTCTTCGGCACTCGTGTTGATGCCCACCGCGCCGACCGCGTTATCGACCGGCATCGACTTCACCGCCGCGATCTTGTCGTTGATCTTGCTGTGCGCATGCGAGGCGTTCGCGTTGCCCGCGTTTTCCGCCAGGCTGGTGGTGGTCGTGTTCATGCCGACCGGCTTGAGGATGCGCTCGCGCACCGTGTCGCCCCAGGACTTGCCGGATTTTTGCGCGATGATCTTGCCGGCCACGATGTAGAGCAGGTTGTCGTAGGCATAGCTGTTGCGGAAACTCGTCGCCGGCTTCACGAAGCGCAGGCGCTCGATGATTTCGTCAGTGCTGAAGTTCGTCGTCGGCCACCACAGCAGGTCGCCCGCGCCCAGACCCAGGCCGCTGCGGTGGGTCAGCAGGTCGCGCACCGTCATCTCGCGCGTGACATAGGCGTCGTACATCTGGAAGTCCGGCAGGTGTTTCACGACCGGGTCGTCCCATTTCAGCTTGCCTTCGTCGACCAGCATCGCCAGCGCGGCAGCGGTGAAGGCTTTCGAGTTGGAGGCGATCTCGAACAGGGTCTGGCCATCGACCTTCGCCGGCGCGCCGAGCTTACGGACGCCGAAGCCGCGCGCGGCGACCACTTTGCCATCCTTGACGACGGCGATCGCGATGCCCGGCACGTCGAAGGCTTTCATGACGCGGTTGACGTCCTGCTCCAGATCGAAGGCCGATGCTGCGGCCGGTGCAGGGCTTGCTACGGTCGGCGCCTGGGCATACGCGCCGGTGGCGGAAAACGCGATCAGGATCGCGGCTGCAATGCGTTTCATGTGGTGCACTTTCTGGTTCCTTTGCTGGTCTGGCCGTCTCCCGGCCCTGGTGTTTATTTCGACTTCATCGCCTTGTCGACACCGACTTGCGTCTCGGGGTGATAGCGATTGCGCGCCGCCTTGTAGACGGTTTCCGCCCATGCGCGGTCGGCGCTATTTGCACGCAGCGCCGTGTACAGCGGCACCACGAACTTCTTGCGGCCCACGCTCATCAGGAAAGCCTGCATCTGCGGGCGAACCTCGCGGTAGCCGGCATGGGCGGCGGCGCGGTAGAAGCGGAAGGCGACTTCGTTGTTGCTGCTTTTGGCCAGCGCGAAGGCGGCGTCGAGCTCCTTCAGGCGCGCGGCGTCGGCCTTGTTGTCGATGTCGTTCAAGAACTTCATCCACTCGAGCGCGGTCCAGCCCTTGGTATCAAGCTGCGCCGTGGCCAGCTCGCCCTTGAGCCAGGCAGCGGTGGTCGC
Organism: Massilia sp. FBCC-B171; assembly: GCF_059134155.1. Classification (NCBI taxonomy): domain Bacteria; kingdom Pseudomonadati; phylum Pseudomonadota; class Betaproteobacteria; order Burkholderiales; family Oxalobacteraceae; genus Massilia; species Massilia sp. FBCC-B171. The sequence continues at coordinate 5,090,046 of NZ_CP101443.1, forward strand.
GTCCAGGGCCACCAAACGCTGCGACTTCGCATATTTTGCACTGGCCGGGATGCCCGGGCCGTACAGCCATTCGTCGAGTTCCGCCTCGCTCATCACCTGCGGATTCTTTGCCAGCAGGTTCGTGCGCAGGTAGGCCACGAACTGCTCGGTCGTCACGCTCTGGAAGGCGTGGCCGTCGAACCAGCCGCGCAGGAAAGGATCGAACGCAGCGCGTCCGGCACGCTCTTCCAGGGTGCGCAGCAGCCAGGCGCCCTTCGGATAAGCCAGGCCTTCGTCGGTGTAGCTGTTTGAGGAGGTATCCGCGTCGCGCGTGAGCAGCGCCTGCTTCGCCAAGGGCAGGTCCTTCAAGGATTCGATCGCCTCTTCCTGCTCGAGCTGCAGGTTCATGGTCGCGACCTCTTCGCCGTACAGCTTTTCCAGGATGCGCGTCGTCACATAGGTCGTAAAACCTTCGTTCAGCCACCAGTGCTTCCAGGAGGCGTTGGTGACCAGGTTGCCCGACCAGCTGTGCGCCAGCTCGTGCGCGATCAGGTCGACCAGGCTGCGGTCGCCCGCAATCATGGTGGGCGTCAGGAAGGTCAGGCGCGGGTTTTCCATGCCGCCGATCGGGAACGAAGGCGGCAGCACCAGCATGTCGTAGCGCCCCCAGCGATACGGGCCGTAGAGCGATTCGGCGGCTTCCACCATCTTCTCGGTATCGGCCAGCTCATAGGCGGCGGCCTCGATGCGCTTCGGTTCGGCGTAGACGCCGGTGCGTCCGCCCAGCGTGCGCGCCTCGAGTTCGCCGATGCCGATCGCCAGCAGGTAAGAGGGAATCGGCTGCGGCATGTTGAACTTCCAGCCGCCCTTCCCGGTCGCCTTGGGATCGTTGTCGGCGCTCATGACCACGCGCAGGCCGGCGGGCGCCTCGATGCGCGCCGTGTAAGTGAAGCGTACCGAAGGCGTGTCCTGCACCGGCGCCCAGGAGCGCGCGTTGATCGACTGCGACTGGCTGAACATGAAGGGACGCTTGCCCGACAGGGTCTGCGCAGGCGTCAGCCACTGCAGGGCGCTGGCGCTGGGGGCGGTGCGGTAAAAGATGCGCACCTTCGGCGCCTGGGTCGGCAGATTGACGTGCAGGGCCTGGCCCTTCTCTTCGTCGAATTTGTCCAGCGTGTATTTAACGGGCGTCCAGCGTCCGCGCGCGTCTTGCGCTTCGATCTTCGAAATGGCCAGTTCGCGCGTGTCGAGGTCGAGGCGGCGCGCGTCTTTGTCGAGCCAGTCGAGGGTCAGTTCGGCGTGGCCGGCCAGCGTCTTCTTCGTGAAGTCGGCTTTCAGGTCGAGGTGCAGGGCGCGTGTTTTGACCTGGTCGTAATTGGCATAGCTGAGCGGGTCGAGTGCAAAAGCGGCGGCGCCGTGCAAGCCGAGAAGTGCGCAGGCAGTGGCGCGCAGGAGGAAGCTGGTGTGCATGTGTGTCTTGAAGGCTGAGCGGAAGGCGCGAGAAGAATAGCACTTAAAGAAGAGCCGGGAAAGCGCGCCTGCGCAGGGCGTATTGACGCGAACGCGACAGCGACTCTGCTATGATCCGCGCTCCGCTTTCTTCTGCCTCGTCCGCTGCTCCCCATGGATGCCTTTCTTGTCGCAACCGGCATCGTCGCCCTCGCTGAAATCGGCGACAAGACGCAGCTCCTCGCCTTCCTGCTCGCCGCCCGCTTCCGCCGCCCGCTGCCGATCATCCTCGGCATCTTCGTCGCCACGCTCCTGAACCACGCCTTTGCCGCCGCCGTTGGCGCGCTGGTGAGCGAACTGCTGGGCCCCGCCGTGATGCGCTGGGTGCTCGGCCTGTCCTTCCTCGGCATGGCGATCTGGGTCATGGTCCCGGACCGTATCGACGAGAGCGAAGCCTCGCTCGCCAAGTTCGGCGTGTTCATGACGACGCTGCTCGCCTTTTTCCTGGCCGAGATGGGCGACAAGACGCAGGTGGCCACCGTGGCCCTGGCCGCGCGCTATGCCGAGATGGCGATGGTGGTGGCCGGCACCACGCTGGGCATGATGATTGCGAACGTACCGGCGGTGCTGTTCGGGGAGCGGATTGCGAACCGGATTCCGCTGGGGCTGGTGCACGGGATCGCGGCGGTGATCTTTATGGGGTTGGGGATGGCGACGCTGATGGGGGCGGGTGCCAGCTACGGATTGTAGGGTGGGCGGGTCTCCCGCCCACGCGTTCAACGCACGGGTCGATATCGAAAGGCGCGTTTTATCGAAGGTTCGTTGAACGCGTGGGCGGGGAGACCACGGGGCCGCCGAGGCCCGCCCTACGTCCTTCCTTGAATTACCGCCAGCGCGTCATCCACTGATCGTAAAACCCCAGGTCGCGCGGCACGGCGCCGGGAATCGCGCAGATCGCGCCGGCGAATTCGTTGGCGCGCGCCAGCGTCAGTTCCAGCTCCCAGCCGCGCGCGCGGCCCAGCAGGAAGATCGCCGAGAACGCATCCCCTGCCCCGACGGTGTCGATGACGAAGGCGGGCGACGGCGTGTCGCGCGTGTCGATCGTGACGCCGCCCGCGCCGAAATACACCGAGCCGCGGTGGCCGAGCGTGACGATCAGCGCCTGGAGCCCGAACATCTGCAGCAGCGCGGCGCAGGCCGAGCGGGTTTCGGCGGCAGCCATCGGCGGGTCGTTGGGCCCAAGCTGGAAGTACCAGCCGAACAGCGCCTGCAGCTCGTCCTCGTTGACCTTGGCGATGTCGGCCGCGTGCAGCGAGTCGGAGATGATGCGCTCATCGACCTGGCCGTCGCGCATGTTCACGTCGAGGAAGCGCGTGCCGCTCGTGCTTGACAGCAGCGCCTTGAGGGTGCTGCGCGAACGCTCGCCGCGCTGGGCCAGGGTGCCGAAATAGAAGGCGCCGGCCTCGAAAGTCTTCGTGGCCGCCAGCGCTTCTTCGCGGGCGATGTAGTCGTAGGCCTGGTTCGGCACGATGACGAAGCGGTGGCCGTTCGGGCCGCGTTCGACGATGACGCGGCCGGTCTCTTCGATCGTGTCGCGCTGCAGGCCGGCGCGCGCCATGGCGAAGCGCTCGAATTCGCCCTCGATGGTTTCGCCGTTGCGGTCGTTGCCGACGCGCGTGATCATCAGTTGCGGCGCCATGAAGGCGGCCAGGTGGCGCGCGACGTTGAAGGGCGCGCCGCCGACGACCTGCTCGGTGGCGAAATCGTCGACCAGGGCTTCGCCGAAGACGATGGTCGCGCCGGTACTGTTCGGCCAGCTCATGCTTCGAAGGGCGCGGTGTCGCGGAAGGAGGGGCGTTCGCTCAGTTTATCGAGCAGCTTCGCCAGGTTCGGATAGTCGCCGCGCCAGTCGATGTCGGGGAAGCGGAAGCTCATCCAGCCGAGCGTGCAGCCGACGGCGACGTCCGCCAGCGTGTAGGCCTTGCCCATGCAAAAAGCCTGCTCGCCGAGTTTTTCCGACATGACGGCGAGGCCCGCATGCACCTTGCCCAGCTGGCGCGCCATCCACTGCGGGCTCTGCTGCTCTTGCGGGCGCAGGGTCTTTTCCAGGCGCACCAGAATGGCGGCATCGAGCACGCCGTCGGCCAGCGCTTCCCACACTTTGACATCGGCGCGGTCGCGCCCGTTGCCATTGGCCGGCAACAGCTTGCACACGGGGGTGAGGGTGTCGAGGTATTCGGCGATCACGCGCGAGTCGTAGAGGGCGCTGCCGTCTTCCATGACCAGGCAAGGCACCTTGCCCAGGGGGTTGGACTGGTGCACCTGGGTCTCGGCGCTCCACACGTTGTCGAGCTCGAAGGAGTAGTCGAGCTTCTTTTCCGCCATCACGACGCGGACCTTGCGCACATAGGGGCTGGTGTTCGAACCGATGAGTTTCATAGATGCTCGAAGTAGGGATTTAATAAGAGTATAACATCGGCCCGGCTGCCGAAAACGGCCATGCAGGCCCGTTTCGCTCTGCCCGCAACAAGGCCTCGAATGCGCTGCGGTGGTAAAATCCGCGTTTTTGCACGGACCGCCCGCCATGACCGCTACCGCCCCACTTTCTTCCCTGTCGGCACTGTCGCCGCTCGATGGCCGCTACGCTTCCAAGACCGACAAACTGCGTCCGATCCTGTCCGAAGCCGGCTTCATGCACCACCGCGTCATGGTCGAGATCGCCTGGCTGCAGGCGTTGGCACAGGCGGGCTTCGACGAGATCAAGCCATTCTCGAGCGAAGCGAGCGCCCACCTTGATGGCATCGCGGCCGGTTTCGACGAAGCCGACGCGGCCCGCATCAAGGAAATCGAAGCGGTCACCAACCACGACGTGAAGGCGGTCGAATACTGGCTCAAGGAACAGGTCAAGGACGTGCCGGAACTGGTGGCGGCAAGCGAATTCATCCACTTCGGCTGCACCTCGGAAGACATCAACAACACCTCGCACGGCATGATGCTCAAAGCCGCGCGCGACACCGTGATGCTGCCTTCGCTGAACGCCATCATCGCCAAGCTGACCGAGATCGCCCACACCAACGCGGCGCTGCCGATGCTCTCGCGCACCCACGGCCAGACGGCCAGCCCGACGACGCTCGGCAAGGAATTTGCCAACGTGGTCGCGCGCCTGCAGCGTGCGGTGAAACGCATCGCCGACGTGGAAGTGCTGGGCAAGATGAATGGCGCGGTCGGCAATTACAACGCCCACCTGTCGGCCTATCCCGGCTTCGACTGGCCGGCGTTTTCGAAGGACGTGATCGAGTCGCGGCTTGGCCTGACGTTTAATCCGTACACGATTCAGATCGAACCGCACGACTACATGGCCGAAATGTTCGACGCCATCGCGCGCGCCAATACCATCCTGCTCGATTTGAACCGCGATATCTGGACCTATGTCTCGCTGGGCTATTTCAAGCAGAAGCTGAAAGCCGGCGAGATCGGTTCGTCGACCATGCCGCATAAAGTCAACCCGATCGACTTCGAGAATTCCGAAGGCAACCTGGGCCTGGCGAATGCCGTGCTGCGCCACATGGCTGAAAAACTGCCGGTCTCGCGCATGCAGCGTGACCTCACCGATTCGACCGTGCTGCGCAACATCGGCGTCGCCTTCGGCTACACCCTGCTGGCCTACGACAGCTGCCTGCGCGGCCTGAACAAGCTGGAAGTCAATGCGGCGAAACTCGAGTCGGACCTGGATGCGAACTGGGAAGTGCTGGCCGAGCCGGTGCAGACGGTAATGCGCCGCTATGGCATCGAAAATCCCTACGAGCAGCTGAAGGAACTCACGCGCGGCAAGGGCATCACCAAAGAAGCGCTGCGCGAATTCATCGGCACGCTGGCGGTGCCGCAGGAAGCGAAAGACTTGATGCTGCAAATGACGCCGGCGAATTACACGGGTCTGGCGGCGGAATTGGCAAAAGCGATTTAAGTCGCATTACTATAAAAAGCCCGCGCCGGAAATGGTGCGGGCTTTTTTATGGTTCATCACGGATTTCCGGGATGACCGTGTTGTAAACGCAAGAGAGCGGTAAGGAAGAGTTATTGTGTTTGTGCGACCAAACCCAACCAACTCAACCTACCGCTCTCATGCCAGATCATAGTCTCAGCCTCCCGTTCTGGGAAGGCTTTACCGCTACCAAATTGGATGTGAAGGACGATGTCGTGTGGATTACGCTGCGGCGGGATGCGAGCGCAGCGATGGTCTGTGGCGGGTGCGGCGTGCATTGCTACCAGGTGCACGATGGCGCGACGCGCATCATCCGAGAGCTGCCGATGCAGGGTAAGCCGGTACGGCTGCGGGTGCCACTGCGTCGTCTGAAATGCAGCACATGCGGCACCAGGGTCGAGCGCGTGGCGTGGCTCGATCGCCATGCCCGGGTGACCCGCTCCCTGGCCGAGTTTGTCGGCTTGTGGTGCGAGAAGCTTCCAGTTGCCCACGTGTGCAAACTGGCGCAGCTGCACTGGGAGACGGTGCGCACTATCGAGCTTGCCAAGCTCGAACGTGAACTGGCTGCTTTGCCCGCAGCGCAGCCAACGCGGCTTGTCATGGATGAATTCGCGCTGTTCAAGGGGCATCGTTACGCCACTGTCGTGCTCGATGCGGACAGCCGGCGGGTACTGTGGGTCGGCGAGGGCCGCAGCCGCGAGGCCATCCGTCCGTTCTTCGAATGGCTCGGCCCCGACCGCTGCGCCAACATCGAAGCCGTCGCAATGGACATGAATACCGCTTTTGACCTGGAAGTACAGCAGCAATGCCCGAAGGCGCGCGTGGTCTACGATCTGTTTCACGTCATTGCCAAGTACGGCCGTGAGGTGATCGACCGGGTACGGGTCGACGAGGCAAACCGCCTGCGCGACGACCGCCCTCAGCGCAAAGTCGTCAAGCGCTCTCGTTGGCTTTTGCTGCGCAACCGGGAAAACGTCCCGCCAGCCCAGCAGGCTAATCTGGACGAGCTGCTTGCCGCCAACCAGGCCTTAATGACGGTGTACGTGATGAAGACAGCACTCAAGGAACTCTGGCAGACATCGGGCGGCTGGCGGTGGCTTCTCGCCTGGCGCAACTGGCTCAAGATGGCGCGCGACAGCGGAATCGAACCGCTCAGAAAGTTTGCAGCAAAGCTCAAGCCTTACTGGCGAGGCATCGCAGCACGGCTGCGCTGGCCGATGCATACCGGCCAGCTCGAAGGCATCAACAACCGTATCAAAGTAATGAAACGGATGGCCTACGGCTACCGGGATAGCGACTTCTTCTTCCTCAAGATCAAAGCCGCGTTTCCCGGAAATCCGTGATGAACCTTTTTTATGGCCGTCAGTTCTGCCAGACCAGCTTTACCCCCACTTCGCGCCCCAATTCCGCACGGGTCGCGATCGGCCCATATTCCCCATGGCCCCCATTCAGATTACGCCCGGTCACCGACAGCTCGAGATTGCGCTGCAAGCGCCAGCCGAAGCGCGCGTCGAGCGCCCAGTAATGCGGCACCGCCGGATTTTCCAGCGCCGCCACCTTGCGCAGCGCCACTTCGAATTCGCGCTGGTCGTCGAAGCTGTAGTTCGAACGCAGTTGCAGCGTGTGCGCCGGATTTTTCCCGGTGTTGTCTGGCCCGGCGGCATCGTTGCTGCCCGGTTTCAGGCGCAGGTTCTCATGCAGGGCCGTGTAGCCGGCCGACATGCGCCAGTCCTCGCTCAGTTGATAGCTGCCCCACATCTCGATGCCGGTCGCTTCGCCTTCCATCAGGCTGCCGAAGGTGATGAAGGTGAAGCTCGGGTCGATTTCCTGGGTGCGCAGGTGGTCGTAGTCGTTGTGGAACAGCGTTGCCGAATACGAGAGCCCGGGCAGCGGCTGGCCGCGGTAGCCGAGCTCGAACACCTTCGCCACTTCGGCGCGCACTTGCTGGCCGCCGCGCAGCAGATACGGCGGACGGCCCGGGATGTAGGCATCGACGTCGAGCCGGGTCGGTGCGCGCACGGTGCGCGACAGCGCGGTCCACAGCGCGTGGCGCGGGCTCAGGCGCCACGACAGGCGCGCCGTCGGCAGCAGTTCGTTGCCGGTGTAATCGTTGCGCTCGATGCGCGCGCCCAGCGTCAGGGACAGGTCGGGGCGCAGCGCGATTTCATCCTGAGCGAACAGGCTGGCCCAGGTTTGCTCGTCCCTGGCCGGCAGGAAGGCGATGACCTCGCTGTTGGTGACGTGGTCCCAGCTGTGCCGGTAATTCGCGCCCCAGACCAGGCTGTGCGCGCCCCAGGCCGGCAGCGTGTGCTGGAACTGGAGGTCGGCGATGTCGAGCGACTCGGTGAAGGTCGGCGGCACGTCGCGCCGCGTGTGGTCCAGGTAGGCTTGCACGCTGAGGCGGCCGCCATTGGCCAGCACGCGTTCCCAGCGCCCCGTCAGGTTGGCGCCGTGGGTGTCGATGTCGTCCAGGACCAGGTCGAAGCCGGTGACGGAGATGGCGCCCGGCTCGGGTTGTTCCGGCTTGCCGCGGTAGGCATTGCCGTTGAGGCTGAAGACATCGTTGCCGCGCTCCCAGTCGGCCCGGAATCCCACCTGCGCCTGCTTCCAGGCATCGTTCACGCGCCCGCCCGCCGCCGTCTCGCCGTGTTCGTGGCTGAACGCCTTGCCGTAGACGCGCCAGCTGGCATCGCCGCTGCGCCCGCCCTGGCGGAAGGCGAGGCCGCCGCCGTCGCTGGCGCCGTGCACGACCGCCAGGCTGCCCTGGGTCGCATGCGCCGAGCGCGTCGTGATGTTGATGACGCCATTAACCGCGTTCACGCCCCACATGGTGCCGCCCGGTCCGCTGATGACCTCGATGCGTTCGACGTCTTCCAGCATCACGTCCTGCATGTCCCAGAACACGCCGGAAAACAGCGGCGCATACACGGAGCGGCCATCGATCATGACCAGCAGTTTGTTCGGGGCGCTGTTGCTCGAGCCGTTCAGGCCGCGTGCGCTGATCGCATAACCGTAGCTGCTGCTCTGGCCGACGTGCAGGTTGGGCGCCAGGCGCAGTGCGTCCGGCAGGTTGCGGCTGCCGGCGCGGCGGATGTCGTCGGCGGTGATGACGAAGACGGAGGCCGGCGCATCGAGCAGGCGTTCCGGCTTTTTCGATACCGACGTCACCTGGATGTTCGCCAGCTCCTCGATCGACAGGTCGGCGAAATCGGCCGTCTGCGGATCGGCGGCGCGGACCTCGGTGTCAATCGTCGCCAGCGCGGTGGCGAGCAACAAGACCAATGGAGGAATGCGTGGCCGGCTTGGGAAACAAGTGTACATACGACTCCTCGACAGGGAAACTGGCCCGCTTTTATTGTGAACGCGCTCTGCTTACGATTTTACATTCACCCGGGATGCTGCTGTGCACGTTTAACATTCCATGCTAGTGTGCAAAAAGAAACATGCAGCCGGCGAGCGCCCTTTCCCCTTTTTTGCTATAGTTTAGTTCTAATCAGTACTAACACTTTACGGTCACCATGCAGCGTTACTCCCTTCCCGCGATCGTCCTGCACTGGCTGCTCGCATTTCTGATCATCGGCACGTTTACCTTGGGCCTGGTCATGACCGACATCCCGGGACTGACCCCGACCAAGCTGCGCTATTTTTCCTGGCACAAATGGGCCGGCGTGACGGTGCTGGCGCTGGCCGCCCTGCGCCTGCTGTGGCGCCTGCGCCGCACGCCGCCGGCCTACCCCGCCAGCATGCCCGCCTGGCAAGGCCGCGTTTCGCATTTGCTGCATGGCCTTTTATATGTGTTGATGTTCGCCGTGCCGCTGTCCGGCTATTTCTACAGCCTGGCCGCCGGCGTTCCGGTGGTGTATTTCGGCCTGTTCCCGCTGCCGGTCTTCATCGCGGCCGACCCGGTCCTGAAACCCGTGCTCGGCGCCCTGCACTACTGGCTCAACATGCTGCTCGCCGGCCTGGTTGCGGTGCACGTGCTGGCCGCTTTTAAACATTTGCTGATCGACCGCGACGGCATCATGGGGCGCATGCTGCCCTTCTCGACCAAATAAGGAGTTCTATCAATGAAACCTCTGCGCGTCCTGATCGCCGCTTCCCTGTTTGCCAGCGCCCTGGCCGGCGCTGCCGTCCTGAAAACCGACCCGGCGAAAAGCAGCGTCGCCGCCGTCTTCAAGCAGATGGGCGTGCCGGTCGAAGCGAGCTTCAAGTCCTTCACGGCCCAGATCGACTACGACGCCGCCCGCCCGGAAGCAGCCAAGGCGGCCGTCGACATCAATACCGCCAGCATGGACTTGGGCGACGCCGAATACAATCGCGAGGTTGCCAAGAAGGAGTGGTTCAATACGGCGCAATTCCCGAAAGCGAGTTTTGTCTCGACCGCGATCAAGGCGGCCGGCCCAGGCAAGCTGAACGTGACGGGCAAGCTCACCATCAAGGGCCGCAGCGCCAACGTGAGCTTTCCCCTGACGGTCAAAACCGATGCTGGAAAACAAGTTTTTGAAGGACAGTTGCCGATTCGCAGGCTGGCTTTTAATATCGGCGAAGGCGAGTGGAAAGACACGAGCATGGTCGCCGATGAAGTTGTCATCAAATTCCGCGTCACTGCGGGCCAATAATCAATTAAATCATCTACCAAGGAACCCCATGAAACTGAAGCTTCTGATCGCCGCCACCCTCGCCACCAGCGCCAGCCTCGCCTGCGCCGCCGCCGACACCTATAAAATCGAGCCGAACCACACCTACCCGAGTTTCGAAGCCGACCACATGGGCATCTCGGTCTGGCGCGGCAAGTTCACCAAGACCGACGGCACCATCGTGCTCGACCGCGCCGCCAAGACCGGCAGCTTCGACATCACGGTCGACATGAACAGCATCGATTTCGGCCACGAAAAAATGAACGCGCACGCGAAGAAGCCGGACATCTTCGACGTCGCCCAGTACCCGACCGCCACCTTCAAGGGCAACAAGCTGCGTTTCGAAGGCGAGAACCTGGTCGCCGTCGAAGGTAACTTCACCCTGCATGGCGTCACGAAACCGCTGACCCTGAACATCGCCAAGTTCAAGTGCATCCAGCACCCGATGCTCAAGCGCGAAGTCTGCGGCGCCGACGCGCACGGTTTCTTCCTGCGCAGCGATTACGGCGTCAACTTCGGCCTGCCGAATTTCTCGCCGGAAGTGAAGCTGGCGATCCAGGTCGAAGCCGTCAAGCAGTAATTTTTACCGCGTAATAAGAAAAGCCCCGCTGCCTTTCGGCAGCGGGGCTTTTTACTTTGCAAGGCTTAACAGTCGGGATTAACGGCCGTCACGGTCGAAGTCGCCCGGAATGGCGCGCTCGACTTTATGCCAGGCGGCACGGCTGGCCGACTTGGCCTGGTCCCACGACAGGCGCGAGGTGCCCTTGGTGGTGTTCCACTCGTCGGCCAGATAGGACTCGTTCTGGTCGTAGCTGCCTGGGTAACGGCTCTTGCCGTTGTAGCCCAGCGCATAGGCAGGCTGGTAGTCGTCGTAGGTGTAGCCAGGGGTGTATTCCGGCTGGGTCTGGTACGTGTTGCGCCAGTGAGCATCTTCCACGGCTGGGTTAACCAGGCCGCCGACGCCCTTGCCGGCCATGCCGCCTACGGCTGCACCGACACCAGCACCGACCACCATGCCGATCGGGCCGCCAACGGCGCCGATGGCTGCGCCAGCTGCCGCGCCGCCGCCAGCGCCAACGCCTTTGGCCAGGTTGTGGTCGCTACGGTCGTCGTCAGGCTTCGAGTTGACGACTTCGCCAGCGCCCTTGCCTGCAGCACCGCCGGCCAGGCCGCCGATCACCGCACCTGCCGCCATGCCGACCGGGCCACCGACCGCACCGATGGTTGCACCAGCAACCGCACCGCTTGCGCCGCCGACGCCTTGCGCCAGGTTATGGTCGTTCAGGTCGTCGTTGCCCTTCGGGTTCACGACTTCGCCAGCGCCACGGCCGGCAGCGCCGCCCGCCAGGCCGCCGACAATAGCGCCCGCAGCCATGCCAATCGGGCCGCCGACGGCGCCGAGTGCGGCGCCAGTGGCTGCACCGGCGGTGGCGCCAGTGCCCTTGGCCAGGTGGTGTTCGGCGAGGTCGTCACCAGCTTTCGGGTTGACGACTTCGCCAACGCCCTTGCCGGCCATGCCGCCGGTGATGCCGCCGATGGCGGCACCTGCGACGGTACCGATCGGACCGGCAACCGAACCGATGGCTGCACCGGCCAGCGCGCCGCCGACAGCACCGACGCCGGTGCCGATCACGTGCGAACCACCGTGGTCGGTCCACGAACGTTCGATGTGGGCAGCGTCTTCATCCGAACGGGCGTTCACGCCCATCAGGATGCCGCCGCTCTTGATGCCTTCTTCATAGTGTGCTGCGCGTTCTTCAGGAATGCCTGCACCGATCAGCGCGCCGATCAGGCCGCCGGTGATGCCGCCGGCGCCGGCGCCAGCCAGGGCTGCGGCCAGCGGGCCGGCCACCACCAGGCCGACGCCTGGCAGCACGAGGGTGGTGCCGACGGCGGCGATGCCTGCCAGGACGGCGCCAATGGTGCCGCCGATACCTGCGCCGATGCCGGCGCCTTCAGCGGCTTTGCTGCCGAGTTCAGTATCGGTGTCGCCGAAATGGGTCTTGCGGGTCGAATCCGACATCATCAGGTTGACGTCGTCCTTGCTATAGCCACGGTCCGAGACCGAGCTGTACGCGCGCTCTGCGCTGGCGCGGTCCGGGAACAGGCCGGTGACCATGCGCGAATTTTGCTTATTGGTGTCGTAGCTCATGATGTATCCCTTTCAAAGGTATCGTGTAATGCGTTCAGGTCTTGCAACATTGCGTTGCCAGTGGTTTAACAATAGGCGTCGCATCCACACTCTTCTGTACGCTGACGCACTCACTTCAGGACATTCCAAATGGCAATGCAATCAAGAATAAAAATCGGGGTGCGGAACACGATTTACAGATTCATCGTCTAACGTTCGTTGCCGCACCGACCTGCCCTGTTCTCGGTCTGTAGACTTTTTTACATGGTCAACGCAGTCAATTGGCCTCGGGTAGGTTTCTATTACTATGAGGAGGAATGAAAATGCTATTTATTATCTGGATCGTCGTCGGTGGTATCCTTGGTTGGCTGGCAAGCATGGTCATGAAGACGGATGCTGAGCAAGGCATGATTCTGAACGTTGTGGTTGGTATCATCGGCGCCTTCCTGGGCGGCTGGTTGCTCTCCCCACTGTTCGGTTCCGGCACCATTAATTCGGATGATTTCAGCGTGTCGTCGCTGCTGGTTTCGTTCCTGGGCGCTGTGATTCTGCTGGCTATCGTCAACCTGCTGCGTCGCGGCCGCGTTCGTTAATCAGTGGTATGCCCCACATAACCAACGCTTCCACGCGTTGGTTTTTTTTCGCCTGAAATTTCTGTGAGTATCTTATGAGCACCAATAAAGTCGGCGTCTCCGTCATCACCTGCGTCCTGACGCTCGTCGTCGGCTTTTTGGCGCTCAATTTCATGCCGAGCGAAAAGCAGATCGAGACCCAGCTGACACGCCAGTACGATATCCACGATGCCCAGTTCCGGCGCTCGATGGGCGTGCTGCTGGGTCCGCCCATCATCGAAGGCAACAAGGTCGAGACGCTGCTCAACGGCGACCAGATCTTCCCGTCCATGCTCGCGGCGATCCGCGGCGCGCAAAAGACGATCACCTTCGAGACCTATATCTACTGGTCGGAATCGATCGGCGAAGAATTCTCGGCAGCCCTGATCGAGCGCGCGCGCGCCGGCGTCAAGGTGCACGTCATGCTCGACTTCATCGGCAGCATGAAGATGAACGACGAGGCGATGCAAAAAATGCGCGATGCCGGTATTCAGCTGCAGCGCTATCACAAGCCGGTCTGGTGGAAATTGGCGCGCCTGAACAACCGCACCCACCGCAAGCTCCTGATCGTCGACGGTAACGTCGGCTTCACAGGCGGCGTCGGTATTGCCGACCAGTGGCGCGGGAATGCATCGAACGACAAGGAATGGCGCGATACCCATTTCCGTGTCGAAGGCCCGGTCGTTGGCCAGATTCAGGCCGTGTTCGCCGATAACTGGACCAAGTCCACCGGCGTCGTGCTCGACGGCCCAGACTATTTCCCGGCTCACAAAGCAGTTGGCAGCATGCCCGCCCAGATGTTCTCGAGTTCGCCCACCGGCGGCAGCGAAAGCATGCACCTGATGTACCTGATGGCGATCACTGCCGCCCGCACCTCGATCAACCTGTCGGCTTCGTATTTCGTGCCCGACGACCTCACCATGCGCGCCCTCGTCGCGGCCGCCAAACGCGGCGTGAAAGTACGCATCATCACGCCCGGCAAGGAAATCGATGCCGGCCTGGTGCGCCTGGCCTCGCGCGAACGCTGGGGCGACATGCTCAAGGCCGGGATCGAAATCGCCGAATACCAGCCGACCATGTACCACGTGAAGGCGCTGATCGTCGATTCGCTGATGGTCTCGGTGGGCTCGACCAATTTCGACAACCGCTCGTTCAGTATCAATGACGAGGCCAACCTGAACGTGCTCGACGCCGATTTCGCGCGCGCCCAGGACGCGATCTTCGACAATGACTGGAAACTGGCGCGCCGCATGACCTTCACTGCCTGGAAGAACCGGTCCTGGACCGAAAAAATCGGCGGCGAGTTCGCGGCCATGTTCGGCTCGCAACTGTAAATACCGTTTGCACGCCGCAGCACGCACGCAGGAAATATCGGTTGACGAGCTGGTGAGGGATTAACGATACTCTCGGGATGCTCTTTTCGAGCACACGTATCCGATAACCCTTCTGATCGATCGCGAATGAAAAAGACTCTCCTCTCGCTGGCCATCCTGACCAGCTTCGCCGCACAAGCGGACGAAGGCATGTGGATGCCGCAGCAGCTGCCACAAGTAGCCAAGCAACTGAAAGCCGCCGGCCTCGAGCTCGATCCGGCAGCACTGACCAAACTGACCGAATTCCCGATGGGCGCGATCGTCAGCCTGGGCGGCTGCTCGGCCTCGTTCGTCTCGCCGCAGGGCCTGGTCGTCACCAACCACCACTGCGTGTACAACAGCATCGCCGTCAACTCGACGCCGCAGAAAGACCTGCTGGCCAATGGCTTCCTGGCCAAGACCCTGGCCGAAGAAGTGCCGGCCTCGCCTGGCAGCCGTGTGTTCGTGACCGAGGAAGTGGCCAACGTCAGCGACCAGATCATCGACGCGAAAGTGGCCAAGCTGACCGGCAAGGCACGTATCGATGCGATCGAAAAGAACCAGAAGGAAATGGTTGCCGCCTGCGAAAAAACGCCGGGCTACCGCTGCACCGTGGCCAGCTACTACGGCGGCCTCGAGTTCTACCGCCTGAAACAGCTGGAAATTCGCGACGTGCGCCTGGTGCACGCGCCACCGTCGGGCGTGGGTAAATTCGGTGGCGACACCGACAACTGGATGTGGCCGCGCCACACCGGCGACTACGGTTTCTACCGCGCCTACGTCTCGAAAGACGGCAAGGCCGCCGACTACTCGACCGACAACGTGCCGTACGCACCGAAACATCACCTGAAGATCGCTACCGAAGGTTCCAAGGAAGGCGATTTCATCATGGTGCTAGGCTACCCAGGCCGTACCAACCGCCACCGCCTGCCGTCGGAAGTGCAGTACACCTTCGACTGGAACTACCCTGCATTCGTCGCCGCGTCGGGTGACGTGCTCGCCATCATCGAGCGCGAGACCAAAAACGATCCGGCCGCCAAGCTGAAGTACGCCGGCCAGATCGCCGGCGTGAACAATTACTACAAGAACCGCAAGGGCATGCTGACCTCCTACGAGAACAGCGATTTCCTGTCACGCAAGACCGCGGAACACGCCGCCTTGAAGGCCTGGGTCAACAGCGACGCCGCGCGCAAGAAGCAGTTCGCCAGCGACATCGACGCCGTCGAAAAACTGATCGCCGACCGCGACAGCAACACCAAGGAAGGCTTCTACCTGGGCTACGCCCAGCCACGCTTCCTTGGCTCGGCACGTACCCTGTACCGCCTGGCCAACGAGCGCACCAAGCCGGACGCGGCGCGTAAATCGGGCTACCAGGAACGCGACATGGCACGCATGACCTCGGTCATCACCGGCCAGGACCGTACCTACGACGAAAAAGTCGACAAGGCACTGGTGCTGCACTTCCTGACCAAGTACCTGGCCCAGCCGGCGAAAGAACAGGACACGGCCTTCAATTCGGCCCTCGGCATTCGCGCAGGCATGAGCCAGGATCAGCTGAAAGCGGCGATCGACACCATGTACGCCGGTTCCAAGCTGGCCAACAAGGACGAGCGCAGCGCATGGCTCAAGAAGTCGCCAGCCGACTTCAAGGCCAGCAACGACAGCTTCATCAAGGCAGCCGTTGCCATGTATGAAGCCGACCTGAAGGACGAAGCCAAGAGTGAAGAACTCGGCGGCAAGATCCAGAAGTCGTACTCGGGCTACATGAAGGCAAAGATCGCCTACATGAACAGCAAGGGCCAGGCTGTGTATCCGGACGCCAACGGCACCCTGCGCGTGACCTTCGGCAAGATCGCCGGCCGCGATCACGGCGCCGACGGCACCGGCGCCTGGACCGCGTTCACCACCGTCAAGGGCGTGGTCGCCAAGCACACCGGCGAAGGCGAGTTCAACGCCCCAAGCGCCCAGCTGGCAGCGATCAAAGCCAAGGACTTCGGCAAGTATGTCGACCCAGCCCTGAAGACCGTGCCCGTGAACTACCTGGCCACGCTCGACATCACCGGCGGCAACTCGGGTTCGGCAGCACTGAACAAGCGCGGCGAACTGATCGGCCTGGCCTTCGACGGCACCCTGGACTCGATCATCTCGGACTGGGACTTCAATGCGGCCAACACCCGCGACATCCAGGTCGACGTGCGCTACATGCTGTGGAACATGAAGCATGTGGACAAGGCGGACAACCTGCTCAAGGAAATGAACGCGCTGTAATCAGGCACGTTTGAATTGGAAAGGCCACGCTGCCGCAAGGCGCGTGGCTTTTTTTTCGCCTGCCTGCAATTGTGTCATGCCGCTTATCGATAATTTCAATATGTTCTCTTAATGCAATAAATGCAGTTATACTCGCCGATTTGCAATTCATAGAAATGACCGTGAGAGAACAGCGAGCGTATGTTCGGAAACTGATGCAGGAACAGGCCTTCCTGTCGGATGCGAACGTCAGCTCCTGGGCGCCCGTCCTCCTGCTTGATATCTCGCTGCATGGCCTCAGCTTTGCCACCCCCGCAGTGGTACAGGAAGGCGAAATGCGCGAGCTGCGCTTCAGGCTGCCGGGTAGCCCACGGTTGCACCACGCCAGCGTCCACATCGCGCACCAGACGAGCGCCGGTGTGCCGGTGGGCTATAAAGTGGGCGCGCGGTTCGAGAACATCGATGCCCTCACCACGAACGCCATCACGGATTTACTGGGCGCGCCCGCGCAGCCTTAGCCGGAGCGCACCGCCGCGCCTGCAAAAACGCCGCGTCAAGCGCGGCGTTTTTTTTAAGAGTCCGTGGCTGTTCAAGCCTTCTTGTTCAGCCGGCTATGCCGCACGCTGTACAAGAAATACGTCGCCACCGCGGCCGCCATCCAGATGAAGAACACGCGGAAGGTCGCCAGCGGGAGATCCTTCATGATGTACAGGCAGGCGGCAATCGACAGGCCCGGAATCACGTAGGGGCCGAAGGGCACGCGGAAACCCACCTCGGCATTCGGCCCCTGCTTGGCGCGGATCACCGGCACCGCGATCGACACGACAATAAACGCCGTCAGCGTACCCATGCTGACCATGTCCCACAGAAAGGTCGAGTCGACCAGGCCGGCGATCAGGCCCACCACCAGGCAGACGATCAGCGTGTTGCTCACCGGTGCGCCGGTGCGCGGGTTCACCTTCTGGAAGGTCTTCGGGATCAGGCCGTCGCGGCTGATCGCGTACAGGATGCGGGTCTGGCCGTAGATCGTTACCAGGGTCACCGAGAACACTGACACCACGGCGCCGGCCGACAGCACCAGCGCCGGCCAGGTTTTGCCGGTGACGTTCTGCAGGATCACCGACAGCCCGGCCTGCTGGCCTTCGAACAGGTGGGCGGGCTGCGCACCCATGGCGGCCAGGGCGACCAGCAAATAAAACACGGTGACGATCACCAGCGCCGCCAGTATGCCGATCGGCACGTTGCGGCGCGGATCCTTCACTTCTTCGCCGGCGGTGGCGATGGTGTCGAGGCCGATGAAGGAGAAGAACACGGTACCGGCAGCGGCCGTCACGCCGGCCATGCCGGCAAAGCCCTTGCTGTCGTCGGTATTGAAGAAAGGCTGGAAGTTGGCGGCGTCGAACCCGGAAAATGCGATCGCCGCAAAGAAGGCGAGGATGGCCAGCTTGATGACCACCATCACGGCATTGGTCGTGGCCGACTCCTTGGTGCCGCGAATGAGCAGGATGCAGCACATGATGATCAACAGCACCGGCGGCAAATTGAAATTGCCCGACTGGACCGACAGGTTGCTGTGGTCCGACACAAACATGGGCGAGCGCAGGTGGGCAGGGATTTCCCATCCAAAGGCGTTTTGCAGGAAATTGTTCAGGTAATCCGACCAGCCGATCGCCACCGCGCTCCCGGCCAGGCCATATTCGAGCAGCAGGCAGGCGGCGACGACGAAGGCGGCGAATTCGCCGACGGTGGCGTAGGCGAAGGAATAGGACGAGCCCGAAGCCGGCACGCGTCCAGCCAGTTCGGCGTAGCACAGGGCCGTCAGGCCGGCGGTGATCGCGGCGATCAGGAAGGACAATATAACGGCCGGGCCGGCCTTGGGTACCGCTTCGACCATCGTGAAGAAGATGCCGGTGCCGACGGTAGCGCCGACGCCGATCATCGTCAGCGGGAACAGGCCCAGTGTGCGGTTCAGGCCGCCACCATGGGCTGCCTGGCTGTCTTCGTGCGCGCGCTCAGCCGGTTTGGTACGAATCAGCTTCTGGCCCAGTGTTAGATTCACGGATGATTCCTTTGTCACTAAGAGCGCGTAACGCTCTAAAAATAGAGAAATGGCTGAGCTCGAAACGCCGCCAAAGTTCGCGATTATAGGGCCGATTCATAGAGCCGTTCGGCGTTGTTGAGAAAATAGTTTGGGCTAAATAGGTATATCTTATGCCTGTTTTCTGCGCTACAATCGCCATGTTCTTTCCTAACGACATCTTATGCGCCTGACCCGCTTTTCCGACATTGGTTTGCGTGTGCTGATTTATCTCGAGCGCGCCGGCGAACGGCCGCATCCGGTCACGGCTGCCGAGATCGCCTCGCAATTCGCCATCCCGCACAACCATATGGTCAAGGTGGTCGGCCATCTGGCGCGTGCCGGCTGGGTGCGTGCGCTGCGCGGACGCAATGGCGGCCTGCGCCTGGCGGCCGATCCGCATCTGCTGACCGTCGGCCAGGTGCTGCGCGAACTCGAAGGCGACGACGAGCTCGTCGACTGCGAAGCGACCCGCTGCGCACTGAGCCTCGATTGCCAGCTGCGCGGCCTGCTGAAAGCCGGCATACGCGCGTTCTATGCGGAGATGGACCGCCACAGCCTGGCGTCGATCACCGGCGGCAGCACCGGCGAGCAGATCGTGCGGATGCACAAGATGTTCTGGAGTGGAACGACAGCTGAAATGGCCTGAGCTTTCAACTCTGGCGCGCCCGCCCTGCGGGCATTTTTTAACACTTTAAAGTTGCATAAAAAATGCATCAAATGAGGAATACACAATGATTTCTGCCGCGTCCCGTCCCTACATCGATGCCAGCGTGCCTGTCCTGCGCGAACATGGCCTCGCCATCACCACCCTGTTCTACAAGAACCTGTTCGCCGAATACCCCCAGCTGACGCGCCTGTTCAATATGGGCAACCAAGCCAGCGGCGCGCAGCAGCAGTCGCTTGCCTCGGCGGTGTTTGCCTACGCGGCCAATATCGGCACCCCGGAAGCGCTGGGCCCGGTCGTCAAGCGCATCGTCCATAAACACGTCTCGATCGGCATCCGCGCCGAGCACTACCCGATCGTCGGCCGGCACCTGCTGGCGGCCATTTCGCAGACCCTGGGCGAGGCCGCGACCCAGCCGCTGCTTGACGCCTGGGCCGAGGCCTACGGTTCGCTGGCCAAGCTGCTGATCGAAGCGGAAGCCGAGCTCTACAGTACCGCAGGCATCGAACCGGGCGAAACGCGCCCGATGCGCGTGCTCGAGGTAAAACGCGAAAGCGCCAATGTGCTGTCGATCCGTTTCGTCGCTGCCGACGACAAGCCGCTGCCGCCCTTCCAGGCCGGCCAGTACGTCAGCGTTGCGGTCGACCTGCCGGACGGACGCCACCAGCTGCGCCAGTACAGCCTGTCCGATGCGTCCGGCAAGGACAGCTTGCGCATCTCGGTCAAGCGTGAGGATGCGCTGAACGCGTCGCCGGCCGGCGAAGTCTCGAACTGGATTCATGCGAACGTGAAGGCGGGCAGCGTGCTGCAGGTGACGCATCCCTTCGGCGAATTCACCCCGGACACCGAATCGGAAGCACCGATCGTGCTGCTGTCGGCCGGCGTCGGCATCACGCCGATGGTATCAAGCCTGAACCGCATCGCCATGGTCCACCCGCAGCGCCGCGTCATCTTCGCCTACGCCGCGCGCGACGCAGCGCACCACCCGCTGCAGGAGGACCTCGCCGCCGCCCAGGCAGCGATGCCGAACCTGCACGTGGTGACCTTTTATGAAGACGTGGGCGCCGCAGCCGGCGTGCTGGCCGGACGCATGGAGATCGCGCGCCTGCCGCAGTGGGACCTGGAGCAGACCGACGTCTGGCTGTGCGGCCCTTTGACCTTCATGCAGGCGCAGTGGCTGGCCCTGCTCGACGCAGGCGTGCCGGCGGCGCGCCTGCACCGCGAAGTATTCGGGCCGGATCTGCTGGACCACTTGCTGTAAGTGCGGGGCGGGCGCCGCGCGCCCGCCTCACAGCATCTGCACGCCGCGCCCGCTGGTATTGCGCTGGGCCGGCTGGCCATACACCCGGATCGGGCCGGAACCGCTGGTCTGCGCAAAGACCGACTGGCGCACCGTGGCCGAGATGCCGCCCGAGCCGCTGCTCGTCAGCTCGCCCTGGTCGGTGCTCAGGCCCGCCAGGTCGGCACTGCCCGAACCGCTCACCCGCACGTTCAGCGTGCGCACCACGCCCTTGGTCTGGACCGTTCCCGAACCAGTGATCTTGACGCGCGCGTTGTCGCCGTTCACCTGGCCGAGAACCATCCCGCCGGACCCGCTGACCTCCACATTCAGGCTGCGCGCACGCAGTTCGCCCGCTTCGATCTTGCCCGAGCCCGACACCTTGGCGTCCAGCTCCGCCACCTCGCCCGACAAACGCGTCACACCCGATCCGCCCAGGCGCACCGACAGCGGTTCGCCTTTCAGGTCACGCACCGTCACATGGCCCGAGCCGCCCAGGTGCAGGTGGCTCAGGCTGGGCACCGTGTAGGTGATCTTCAAAGGCGTCGTGCTGCGCAGGCGGCTTTCGGTCCCGATGTACAGGCTGCCGCCGCGCGCCTCGGTCGTCACGTGGGACAGCAAATTGCTGTCCCCCTCGACCACCAGCGATGGCGCAGCGCCGACGCGCACGTCGACGATCATCGAACCGCCCACGTCCAGCCCGGGCAGCGAAGCCACGCTGCGCGTATCGCGCGCAGGCACGCCGTTGCCGTCGACGGTGGTGCCGCTGAAGGGCGTATAAACCTGGAAATCCTTGCCGTTGCTGCCGGACGGGTTGGCAACGATGACGCAGCCGCCGAGGGCGGCGACACAGGCGAGGGCGAGCACGGTACGCATGGGAGGGACCTTTTCTATCGTGGTTTGGATGATGCCACTCTAGTCCGGGTCCAGCGATCCGTCCTGCCCGCTGCGACAGGCTGCGCATTTCGCAGCCCGAAGCGTGAAATTGAACGGATCAGCGCTGGCCGAGCCGTGTCTCGCCGAACAGGGTCTTGAACTGGCGCGGCTGCGAGCGCCAGTATTGCGGCGGGGCCGCCACCTGCGCGCCCAGCTCGGCCGCCGCATGCCATGGCCAGCGCGGGTTGTAGAGCATCGCACGCGCCAGCGCCACCATGTCGGCCTGGCCGGACTGCAGGATGTGCTCGGCCTGCTGCGGCTCGGTGATCAGGCCCACGCCGATGGTCGGCATCGTCGTCTCGCGCTTGATTCGTTCGGCAAATGCGATCTGGTAGCCGGCGCCGACCGGGATCTTCTGCTGCGGCGACACGCCGCCACTCGACACGTGGATGAAGTGGCAGCCGCGCTTTTCCAGTTCCTGGGCAAAGCGCACGCTCTGTTCGATGTCCCAGCCGCCTTCGACCCAGTCGGATGCCGAGATGCGCATGCCGACGCACATATTTGGCACCGCCGCGCGTACGGCGTCGAACACCTCGAGCGGGAAGCGCATGCGGTTCTCCAGCGAGCCGCCGTAATCATCCTCACGCTGGTTGGACAACGGGGACAGGAACTGGTGCAGCAGGTAGCCGTGGGCGCCGTGCAGCTCGATCGCGTCCAGGCCCAGCGCCTCGGCACGCAGGGCGGCGGCGACAAAGCCCTGTTTGATGCGCTGCAGGCCGGCGGCGTCCAGCGCCAGCGGCACGGATTCGCCTTCGGCATGCGGCACGGCGGAGGGCGCGACCGTTTGCCAGCCGCCCGCTTCATCGGGGGCGATGTTGGCGCCACCTTCCCAGGGCACGGCGCTCGAGGCCTTGCGCCCCGCGTGGGCCAGCTGGACCGCGATCTTGATCGGAGAATGGCGGCGCACTGCGGCAATCACCGGTTCCAGCGCTGCGCGGTGGGCATCGGACCACAGGCCCAGGTCGCCGGCGGAAATGCGGCCTTCCTGGGTGACGGCGGTCGCCTCGATGATCAACAATGCTGCGCCGGACAGGGCCAGCTGGCCGAGGTGGATCATGTGCCAGTCGGTGGCCAGGCCTTCGTCGGCCGAGTACTGGCACATGGGGGCGATGGCGATGCGGTTGGCCAGTTCCATCGGGCCCAGCGCGTAGGGGGAAAAGAGCTTGCTCATGCGGACTCCGGAGTGATCGGGTTTTGTAGGGTGGGCACTCCGTGCCCACGCGGAATGCGGCATTGTGGCACGCCGGGAACGAACCCGGGAACGTCGCGTACATGCCACGGTGGTACCGCGTGGGCACAAGTGCCCACCCTACGTCGCCATAAAAAAAGGTTCATCACGGATTTCCGGGATGACCGTGTTGTAAACGCAAGAGAGCGGTAAGGAAGAGTTATTGTGTTTGTGCGACCAAACCCAACCAACTCAACCTACCGCTCTCATGCCAGATCATAGTCTCAGCCTCCCGTTCTGGGAAGGCTTTACCGCTACCAAATTGGATGTGAAGGACGATGTCGTGTGGATTACGCTGCGGCGGGATGCGAGCGCAGCGATGGTCTGTGGCGGGTGCGGCGTGCATTGCTACCAGGTGCACGATGGCGCGACGCGCATCATCCGAGAGCTGCCGATGCAGGGTAAGCCGGTACGGCTGCGGGTGCCACTGCGTCGTCTGAAATGCAGCACATGCGGCACCAGGGTCGAGCGCGTGGCGTGGCTCGATCGCCATGCCCGGGTGACCCGCTCTCTGGCCGAGTTTGTCGGCTTGTGGTGCGAGAAGCTTCCAGTTGCCCACGTGTGCAAACTGGCGCAGCTGCACTGGGAGACGGTGCGCACTATCGAGCGTGCCAAGCTCGAACGTGAACTGGCTGCTTTGCCCGCAGCGCAGCCAACGCGGCTTGTCATGGATGAATTCGCGCTGTTCAAGGGGCATCGTTACGCCACTGTCGTGCTCGATGCGGACAGCCGGCGGGTACTGTGGGTCGGCGAGGGCCGCAGCCGCGAGGCCATCCGTCCGTTCTTCGAATGGCTCGGCCCCGACCGCTGCGCCAACATCGAAGCCGTCGCAATGGACATGAATACCGCTTTTGACCTGGAAGTACAGCAGCAATGCCCGAAGGCGCGCGTGGTCTACGATCTGTTTCACGTCATTGCCAAGTACGGCCGTGAGGTGATCGACCGGGTACGGGTCGACGAGGCAAACCGCCTGCGCGACGACCGCCCTCAGCGCAAAGTCGTCAAGCGCTCTCGTTGGCTTTTGCTGCGCAACCGGGAAAACGTCCCGCCAGCCCAGCAGGCTAATCTGGACGAGCTGCTTGCCGCCAACCAGGCCTTAATGACGGTGTACGTGATGAAGACAGCACTCAAGGAACTCTGGCAGACATCGGGCGGCTGGCGGTGGCTTCTCGCCTGGCGCAACTGGCTCAAGATGGCGCGCGACAGCGGAATCGAACCGCTCAGAAAGTTTGCAGCAAAGCTCAAGCCTTACTGGCGAGGCATCGCAGCAAGGCTGCGCTGGCCGATGCATACCGGCCAGCTCGAAGGCATCAACAACCGTATCAAAGTAATGAAACGGATGGCCTACGGCTACCGGGATAGCGACTTCTTCTTCATCAAGATCAAAGCCGCGTTTCCCGGAAATCCGTGATGAACCTAAAAAAAGCCGCGGAGTCCGCGGCTTCGTTTTAATTCACACGCACCACCATCAAGCCGGCGCGCAGCCCTATCCTCACGTCGGGATTCGGAAACACCACCATCTCCTCTTCATGGAAGACCGAGTACACGGTCTCACCATCGGTGGCAATCACATCCCCCCGCTTGAGCGAAGCAAAATTCGGCGTCTCGCGGCTGAAGCCCATCTTGAAATCATCGGACAGCTTGATGATCTCCTGCGCCACCTTGAACACGTGGGGTTCGGTCATCGCCTCGGCCTGTTCGCCGCGCAGCAGCGCGTCGAGTGCGCGCGATGCGTCGACAAACTGGGCCATGTTGTTGCGGCCCAGCGTGCCCACCCTGCCCAGTTCCACCGTGCTGCCGGCAGCGGCGTGGTGCTCGGCCGAGTAATAACTGTAGGTGCCGGCCGACTTCGGGTTCATGACGATGGCGCCAATGGCCGCCTGCCCCAGCCAGTCGATCAGCGCTTCCTTGCCGTGGTCGGCGATCAGGTCCGGCACGATCGCGAACATCGGGTAGTGCGAGGCGCGGATCGCCGTGTGCAGGTCGAGGTGCCAGCGCACCGGCCCGGTGCCGGCAAAGAAGGCATCGGTGGCGGCGACCATCTCGTCGGCCCGTGCCGCTTCCGCGGTGCCGGCCAGCGCGCCGCGGTCCGGCTTGAACATGCGGTTCAGGTCGGCGTCAATAAAGCGCTTGCCGGCGGCAATCGCTTCGATGTTGCCGACGCAGAGCATCAAGTCCACCTGCAATGCCTGCGGTGCGCGCGACAAGGCTTCGATCACGTGCGCGACCATTTCGATCGGCCCGGTCTCGTCGCCATGCACGCCCACCGACAGCAGCACCGCCGGCCGGGTCACGCTCTGCACACCCTTCACCGTCAGGATGCCCCTGGCAGGCATCCCGACGACGAAGCCGGCCTCGCGGAAGCGCTGCGCGACCGTGCCGAAATCGGCCTCGGCCAGCGCGCGCACCGCGTCAGGCACCACGGGGGTCAGGGGTGCGCTCATTGCCTCAAGCCGCCAGGCGTTCCGGGTTCGAACCTTCCGACAGCGACCAGACGTTCAGCATTGCCTGTTCGAGGTCGGTCGCCGGTGCGTAGCCCGTGAGGCCCATGTCGCGGGTGACGGCATCGACCGCCGCCAGCGCGTCGCCGCTGCCGGCACGCTCGATCACCTGCAGCAGCAGGCGCTGCTGGGTTCGGCGCAGTGCCTGCATCGCGTAGTTGCGCAGCTGTTCCTGCGACTTGGTCTGCGGCGGCAGCTTCAGGCCGCGCTCGAGCGTGTCGATGCCGGCGCGCTCGCGCAGCGCCATGCCGACCTGCAGGAACTGGGCCAGCGACATGCCCGCGGGACGCTGCACCGAGACGGCTGCGAACAGGAAGGTGGCCAGCGACTCGATGGTTTCGACCGACTTCCAGGCCTGCACGAAGGCTGCGTTCAGGCCGGCGTGACCGTCGGCTTCCGACTTGGCCGGCATCAGCTGGCGTACTTGCTCGCTGTTGGCAAACAGTTGCGACAGTTCGGCCATGCCATCGGTCCCTTGCGGCAGCGACAGCACGCCTTCGATCACGGCACGCAGCAGTGCACGGGTGCGGGCATCGACCGCGATCGAGACTTCACGCGGCACGTTCAGGGCATCGGCGTCGAGCGCGTCGAACACCGGCGCCAGGTTCAGCGCCGACCAGGCGCGGCCCCAGGCTTTGACCACTTCCGCTTCGTCGACGCGGTGTTCGGCAGCCAGGTCGCGGATCATCAGCGGGCCGCAGCGGTTGACCGCTTCGTTGGCCAGCACGGTGGCCAGGATGGCGTTGGCCAGCGGATGATCCAGCGGATCGCGGGTGGCGACCAGCTGCGCCGGGAAGTAAGGACGCAGCACGGTCTCTGCCCATGGCTCCTCGGTCAGCGGCAGCGCAGCCAGCACGCGCTTGAAGCGGTTCTTGACGTTGGCAACCACCACCGCCAGTTCCGGTGCGGTGAGACCGGCGCCCATTGCCTTGCGGCGCTGCAGTTCGGTGTCCGTCGGCAGCTGTTCCAGTTCGCGCGACACGGCGCCCTCAGCTTCGAGGCTCGTGATCAGGGCCGCATAGCTGTCGACGATGCCGCCGTTCGTTTGCGCCTGCACTTCGCGCGTCAGCAAATGGGTCTGCTGCGTGTTGTCGCGCAGGACCAGCTCCTCGACGTCGCCGGTCATCTCGTTGAGCACGCGGTTACGGTCGGCTTCAGGCAGCTTCCCGGCGTTGACTTCGGTGTCGAGCCAGATCTTGATGTTCACTTCGTGGTCCGAGCAATCCACGCCGGCCGAGTTGTCGATCGCATCGGTGAAGATGCGGCCACCGGCGAGCGCGAACTCGATACGGCCGGCCTGGGTCGCACCCAGGTTGCCGCCTTCGGCCACCACCTTGCAGCGCAGTTCATTGCCGCTGACGCGGATGTTGTCGTTGGCGCGGTCCTTCACTTGCGCGTGGGTCTCGGTCGAGGCCTTGATATAGGTGCCGATGCCGCCGTTGTAGAACAGGTCGACCGGCGCGAGCAGGATGCGGTGCATCAGCTCTTCCGGCGCCAGCGAAGTCTCTTCGATGTCCAGCGCAGAACGAACTTGAGGCGAGAGATCGATCGAACGAGCCGAACGGGGGAAGACGCCGCCGCCCGCCGAGATCAGGCTCTTGTCGTAGTCTTCCCACGACGAGCGTGGCAGCGCGAACATGCGCTGGCGCTCGGCGAAGGAGACGGCGACGTCCGGTGCCGGATCCAGGAAGATGTGGCGGTGATCGAACGCGGCCAGCACCTTCAGTTGACGCGACAGCAGCACGCCGTTGCCGAACACGTCGCCCGACATGTCGCCCACGCCGACCATGGTGATCGGGGTGGTGCTCATGTCGTGGCCGATTTCGTAGAAGTGACGCTTCACGGCTTCGAAGGCGCCCTTGGCGGTGATGCCCATCTTCTTGTGGTCGTAGCCGTTCGAGCCGCCCGACGCAAACGCGTCGCCCAGCCAGAAGCCGCGCTGCACTGCGATGCTGTTGGCGATGTCGGAGAAGGTAGCGGTGCCCTTGTCGGCGGCAACCACCAGGTAAGGATCGTCCTGGTCGTAGCGCACGGTATTGCTTGGCGCGACGATGGCGCCGCGCACGCGGTTGTCGGTCACTTCCAGCAGGCTGGCGATGAACAGGCGGTAGACCGATTCGCCTTCATGGGCGATGGTCTCGCGCACGGCGTCCTTCGGCATCTGCTTGCAGACGAAACCGCCCTTCGAGCCGGCCGGCACGATGACCGCGTTCTTGACCATCTGCGCCTTCACCAGGCCCAGCACTTCGGTGCGGTAGTCTTCCATGCGGTCCGACCAGCGCAGGCCGCCGCGAGCGACCGGGCCGCCGCGCAGGTGCACGCCTTCGAAGCGGCGCGAGAACACGTAGATCTCGCGGTAAGGACGCGGTTCCGGCGCCAGCGACAGGTTGCTGGTGTCGAACTTGAAGATGATTTTTTCACCCGCGTTCTGGAAGTAGTTGGTGCGCACGGTCGCCAGCGCCAGCTCGACCAGGGCGGCCATGATTTCTTCGGTGTCGGCGTGGTTCACGCTCGACAGGCCGGCCTTGAGCGAGGCCAGCTTCGCGCTGCCGGCGTCACGCTCGGATTCGCTCAGGGCAGGATCAAAACGCTGGGCGAAGCCGGTGACAAATTCTTTTACCAGGGCCGGCTGCGCGCGCAGGGTTTCGGCCATGTAGCGCACCGAGAACTTCGAGCCGAGCTGGCGCCAGTAGCTGATGTAACCGCGCACCAGCTGCACTTCGCGCATCGACAGGCCGCCTTCGACCGTCAGGCCGTTCATGCGGCCGTCTTCGGCTTCGTTGTTGAACAGGGCCGTGAACAGCTCTTCGGCCACCGGGGCGATGCCGGCCTTGACCAGCTTGTCGCCGCTTTCGTCGTCCACCGCCAAGGCGGTGACGTGGTGGCGCACGCCGTCGGCGGTCGTGATCGACCAGGTCTGCTCGCGGTCGACCGCGATACCGGCATTCGCCAGCGCCGGCAGAATGCGCGACAGCGACAGCACGTTCTCGCCCGAATACAGGCGGATCGAAGCGTCACGGGCGGCGTTGCCAACGCCGGTGCCAGGTTCGACGCGTACGGCGACGCGGTCGGTCTGGCCGATGTTGAGCATGGCCTGCAGGTCGCGGAAGGCGACGTCCGGCGCGGTCGCGGTGACAAACGACACCGGCAGGTTGGCGCCGAGTTTACGCAGGTTGCTGCGCTGCGTGTGGTCTTCGACGCCATTGGTCATGGTGGCGAAGCGGTCATGCCAGCCGTCCAGCACTGCCAGCAGCGGCTGCTGGATGTCGGTTTCCAGGTCGAGCGGGTTGCGCGCGCCGTGGGCGATCAGGTAGACGCGGGCCAGCGGACCGTCGGCCACCAGGGTGAAGTAACGCACGTCACGTGCGCCCGAGCTGTCTTTCAGGGCCTGGGCCAGGCTTGCGGCGACGGCGGCGCTGTAGCGCTCGCGCGGCAGGTAGACCAGCGCGTTCAGGTGACGGCCGTACACGTCGCGGCGCGCAAAGACTTTTGGACGCGGCTGCTTGTACAGCGACACGACCGAGCTGCACACCTGCGCCAGCCATTCCGGATCGGCTTCGACCGCTTCGGTACGCGGGAGCGACTCGAGGATCTCGAGGAATTTCTCGGCGCGGAAGCCTTCCTGGCGCACACCGGCCAAGCCCAGCACTTTGGCGACACGGCCGCGCGCGAACGGCAGGCGAGCCAGCGGGGTCGAGGTGGCGGCGCGGGTGAACAGGCCGACGAAGCAGTGCTCGCCCAGGATGTTGCCTTGTGCGTCAGTGTGGCGCACGCCGATGAAGTCGAGCGGCTGGTCGCGGTGCAAGGTGCCTTCGACGTCGGCCTTGACGATCGACAGGTCTTCGGCGCGGCCGGCCAGGGTATTGAGTTCGCCCGGGATGTTGGCCAGGCAGGTGCCATACACAGGGTGCGAAGTGTCCTTCAGCACGCCGATGCGGCTCGGGATGTCGCGTGCCAGTTCGGTCTGGCCGGGCTGGACGACATAATAGGCGTAGCCGAAGGGTTCGAAACCTTCGTTCTTGGCCCACTCGAGGAAGGCGGCCACTTCCTGGCCGGCCGGGGTGCCGGAGGCAGCTGCTGCGGCAGCCACTGCGGTCATGCGGTCGCCCATGGCCACGGCATCGCGGTGCACGGTGGCGGCGTCGCTGGCGACCATGCGGATGCGCGCGGTGAGTTTATCGAGTTCGTCGAAGGCCAGTTCGTCGTTCAGCAGCACCAGCACATAGGACTCGAGCGGAGCACCGGCGGTGCCGACACTGGTGACGACGCCGTTCGCATCGCGCTGAACCGGCAGCACGGCGTTCATCACGCCGGCGGCCAGGACGCGCTCCTTGCGCAGGGCCATGACGAAGGAGTCGACCAGGTAAGGCATGTCTTCATTGAGAATCAACAACGCAGTGGCCATGCCGCCCTTGGTGTCGGTATAGCGCAGTTGCGCGATCTGGCAACCGGCGCTGGTGCGCTTGGCGGTCTGCATGAAGCCGTCCCACAGCACAGGGGCCAGGGCGGTCGGCGCGGTACCGGCCAGATCTTCTTCGTCGAGCGATCCGAGCCAGGCGCTGATCAGGGCGCGCACCTGTTCGGTCGCGCCAACGGCTGGTTGGCTGGTCACCAGGTTCAGGGTCTGGGTACGCAAATCTTGCGGCATGTCTTTCATTGTTGCTTCTCCAAAGCGAATGTTTGTCGCCCGTGCGCGCTGCGGCTTGTGGCTTTGCGCGTACAGCGGTTTTATTGGGCAGGGTTGTCCCGTCCAAGGTCCTTGGCTTCCTTGTCCCGGAAGCGTGTAACTCGTTGTGTTCAACAGGTAGCGCGTTGTGCGCTGCCCTCTTGGTTGCGGCGCTTTCGCGTGCCGCGATAACTTGTTTCTACTGCCGTACCGCGTGGGCTCAAGAGCCCACCCTACAAAGGCGGTGCACCGTAGGGTGGGCACTTGTGCCCACGCGGTACACCGTTTGATCATCCAAAATCGTATAACCCTGGCAAGCCCAGAATGCGCTCCAACGCTTCCAGCGCCGCCGTGCATTCGATCGCCAGCTGCGGATCCGCCAAATCCTTCGGCTCCACATGATCGCGGTAGTGTTTTCCGACCCACTGAACCAGCTGGGCATACAGCGCCTCGGTCATGATCACGCCCTGGTGCATCGCCCCCGCCTGCTCGTCGGTCAGCGCCACGCGCAAACGCAGGCATGCAGGACCGCCGCCGTTGCGCATGCTCTGGCGCAGGTCGAATTCGAGCAGTTCGTCGATCGGGCCGCCGCTGGCGACCAGGCCGGCCAGGTAAGCCGCCACCGCAGCATTCTCGCGGCATTCGTGCGGCACCAGCAGCGCCATCTTGCCGTCCGGCTTAGTCAGCAGCTGGCTGTTGAACAGGTAGCTGGCCACCGCATCGGCCACCGGCACCATGCCGCCGGCAACGCGCACCGGCAGGAACTCGGCGCCGACGCCGGCCACCGAGCGCCGCAGCGCGTCGATCGTCGACGACTCGTCGGCAAACGCTTCCTCATGATAGAACAAGACGTTGCCGTTGCCGACTGCGATGACGTCGTTATGGAACACGCCCTGGTCGATCACGTCCGGGTTCTGCGCCGCGAAGACGGTGCGCGCCGGATCGAGGCCATGCAGGCGCGCCACCGCCTGCGAGGCTTCCAGGGTCTGGCGTGCCGGGTATTTTTTCGGGAACGGCGCCGACGGGTCGAACTCGACGCGGCCGTACACGAAGAACTCGACACCGGACGCGCCATGGTCCGCGGCGAAACGGGTGTGGTTTGCCGCGCCTTCGTCGCCAAAAGCCGGCGTCGGCGGCAGCGGGTCGTGCACGACAAAATGATCGTGGTTCGCAAAAATCGCGCGCAGCGTGCGCGTGGCCTGCACGTGCTCTTCCGAGCGGTGCAGCTTGTTGTTCAGGTTCGCCGCGGTGAAGTGCACGCGGCCGTCGCGCGTGTCGGCCGATGGGCTGACGGTGGCGGCGTTCGCGGTCCACATGGGCGCGGCCGACCAGGCGCAGGACAGGATCACGGGCGCATCGCGCCAGGCTTGCGCCAGCACGTCGGCGTCGGTCCCCGAGAAGCCCAGGCTGCGCAGCAACCGGAAATTCGGACGCGCCTGCGGCGGCATCACCGCTTGCGCAAAACCGCGTGCGGCCAGGTCGCGCATCTTGGCCAGGCCCTGCAGCGCGGCCAGGCGCGGATTGGAGGCGCTGCGCACATTGCTGAACGAAGCGACGTTGCCGAACGAGAGGCCGGCGTAGTTATGGGACGGGCCAACCAGGCCGTCGAAATTGTATTCGCGAGCGTTACGCATAAGTTAAATATTCAGCTTTAGAAGCGCAGTCCCGGCGACAGCTTTGCCGGCATTTCGAGTTCGGCCGTCTCGATCGAGGCGACCGGGTAGGCGCAGTAATCGGCAGCATAATACGCGCTTGGGCGATGGTTGCCCGACTTGCCGACGCCGCCGAACGGCGCCGAACTGGCCGCGCCCGTGGTCGGACGGTTCCAGTTGACGATGCCGGCACGCGCGCGCACCGCAAAGCGCTTCCACAGTTCTTCCGACGGCGACAGGAGCGCCGCAGCCAGGCCGAATTCGGTGGCGTTCGCCGCGCGCAGGGCTTCGTCGAAACTCTTCACGCGGATCACCTGCAGCAAGGGGCCGAACCACTCTTCGTCCGGAATGCCTTGTGCGTCAGTCACGTCGACGATGCCGGCCGTAACAAAACCTGCGTTCGGGTCGAGCTGGCGCATCTGCAGCAGCACCTTGCCGCCCTTGGCGGCCATTTCGGCCTGCGCCTGCACCAGGCGCGCTGCCACGGCTGCGGAGACGACCGGTCCCATGAAGGGCTGCGGCTCGGCCTTCGAGGCGCCGACCTGCAGTCTGGAGGCGACTTCCACCAGGCGATCGATAAAAGCCTGGCCCTGTTCGTTGTCCTGCACCACCAGGCGGCGCGCACAGGTGCAGCGCTGGCCGGCCGAGATGAAGGCCGACATCACCGTGTGATGCACGGCGGCGTCGATGTCCTGGACGTCCCAGACCACCAGTGGATTGTTCCCGCCCATTTCCAGCGCCAGCATCTTGCCCGGCTGGCCGCCGAACTGTTTATGCAGCGCGGCGCCGGTCTGGCTGCTGCCGGTGAACAGCACGCCGTCGATCAAGGCATTCTGGCCGAGCGCAATGCCGGTCTCGCGGCCGCCGTTAACCAGGTTCAGCACGCCCTTCGGCAAGCCGGCCTGCTCCCACAGCTGCACCGTTTTGACGGCAGTACGCGGCGCGTACTCGCTTGGCTTGAAGACCACGGTGTTCCCTGCGATCAGGGCCGGCACGATGTGGCCGTTCGGCAGGTGGCCCGGGAAGTTATAGGGACCAAAGACGCCGAACACGCCATGCGGGCGGTGACGCAGCACGGCGTTGCCGTCGGCGACCTTGGCTGCGGATTCGCCCGTGCGGGCGCCGTAGGACTGGACAGAGATGTCCACTTTATTCGCCATCGTCGCCGCTTCCGTGCGTGCTTCCCACAGCGGCTTGCCGACTTCTTCGGCGATGATGCTTGCCAGTTCTTCCGCGTTTTCCTTCAGCAGGTCGCGAAAACGCGTCGCCACGCCGATGCGCTCTTCCAGCGGCGCCAGGGCCCAGGCTTCGAAGGCCTCATGGGCGGCTTGCGCGGCGCGGGCGACGTCGTCCGCGGTGGACTCCTTGCTGCTCCAGGTCTGGCGGCCGCTGGACGGGTCGATCGTGACCAGTTCCGCGCCGCTGCCGGCAATCCACTCGCCGTTAATAAAATTCGACAGGTTAGCCATTATTCTTCCTTACGTTGAGTGACAGCGTGCGCACCGGCTCGCCCGCCTGGATGCGCAGCAGCGCCAGTTCCTGCGCCGACAGCGCAATCTCGGCGCCATCGAGCGGGGCCTGGGCCAGCACCATCCTGAAATCGTCCAGCTTCGTGTTCGACACCAGCAGGCATTCGGTCTCGCCGACTGCCCTGCCCTCGACCGCCACGCGCAGCACGCTGTCGCGCACCGAACGCAGCTCTTTGACGCGGCCTTGCAGCACGGGGCCGGCGTCAAAAATGTCGACATACCCCTCGTAATGCATGCCTTCCTGCTCGAGCAGTTTGCGCGCCGGCAGGGTCGAACGGTGCACCTGGCCGATGACTTCGCGCGCCGACTCGGGCAGGTAGTCCACGTACAGGGGCTGGCGCGGCATCAGTTCGGCGATGAAGGACTTCTTGCCCAACGCGGTCAGGCCGTCGACGTGGTCGAAATCCATCTTGAAGAAGTGGCGGCCCAGGCCTTCGTAGAAGGGGCTGGTGCCGTCTTCCAGCAGGTAGCCGCGCATCTCGGCGATGATTTTTTCGGTGAACAGCTGCTGGAACTGGGCGATGAACATGAACCGGCTTTTGGACAGCCACTTGCCGTTGTAGCCCTTGCGGTAGTCCGGCTGCAGGAACAGCGAGCACAGTTCGCTGGCGCCGGTCAGGTCGTTCGACAGGTAGAGCGTCTCCATGCGAGAGAACACATTCAGTTCGCGGCTGGAGTGCACCAGGGTGCCGATGCGGTAGTTATAGAACGGTTCGTTCAGGCCGACCGCGGCCTTGATGGCGCACACCCCGGCCAGTTTGCCGGTGTCGGTGTCTTCCATCACGAACATGTAGTCGCGTTCTTCGGGCGGGATGGTGCCCTGGAACGAGGCCACGGCGCAGGCGACGCGGTCGCCCAGCATCTTGCGGTCCGGTTTCAGGGTGGTCATGCCGCCGCCGACTTCGCGCGCCATGTCGATGAGCGGGTCGAGGTCCGATGCAGCTATGGAGCGAATGACGAGCATGGTGCCTCTCTCAGATTCTGACGCAGACGACGCTGTCGCCCGGCGCGACACCGAGCGCCTCTTGTGCGGCCAGAGGCAGGCACAGGGCGTCGGAGGTGTCGCAAGGTGGACAGGCCACGGTAATGGCGCGGAAGCGCTCGGCATTCGTCGCCACCGCATAGGTAACGAGATTCTCAGGCATGACTTGCGGCGCGTTCTCGACGCGGCGCTGCTGCGAGCCGCAGAACGAGCGCAGCGACATTTTATGCGCCGCCAGGATCGGGCCGCCGTCGAAGATGTCGACATATTCGTCCGCTTCGAAGCCTTCGGCCGTCAGCAGGTCGAACGCCAGCTGGCCGCTCGGGTGAATTTGTCCCATCGCCGCCTGGGCGTCGCCCGGCAGCAGCGGCACGTAGACCGGGTAGTGCGGCATCAGCTCGACGATCATGGTGCGGTTGCGCGAACCGCCAATCACGCGTTCGGCATCCAGAAAATCCATCTTGAAGAATTTGCGGCCCAGCGCATTCCAGAACGGCGACTCGCCGTTGGAGTCCGTCACGCCGGCCAGCGGCACGAAGAACCGGTCGCCGAAGCGGTGCGGCGCCAGCACCGCGAACAGCAGGCGCGCACGGGACAGCAGGGCCGCTTCGATGCCGGCGGCGGCGCGGTCGCGCAGGTGAAAACCGGCCAGCTGCGAGCAGGCCGTCAATTCCGAGCAGAGCGTGAGCGCATGCACGCTGTGCGAGATGTTCAGGTCGCGCGAGACCTGGGCGATGACGTCGTTGCGGAACGCAAAATACGTCCCGTTCGAGCCGGCCGAGGCGTGGACGGCGGCCGTGCCGACGACGTCGCCGCTAGTTGCATCTTCGAGCACGAACAGGTAGGACTCTTCGCTTGGGATATCGACTTGCGCGGCGAACGAGGCGATCGAACGCTCGACGAACGCGGCGATCGTGTCGCGCGTGCGCGGCAGCGTGTGCACGCCGGGCGTCATCACGGCGGCCAGGTTCTCCAGCGCGCCGATATCCGCAAGTTCAACCGGACGGACAACAAACATGTGTACTCCCTTGAAGGGTCAGTGCGAACGAATCCCGGCCGCGCACGAGGCGACAGGCCGGGATGCTGCAAGCTTCTTAAGCGGCGGCGAGGAACTCGTCGACTGCGGCGCGCAGGATGCGGTCCGCTTCCGCGATCTGCGCGTCCGACACGATCAGCGCCGGCGCCATGCGGATGACGTCCGGGCCGGCGATCAGCAGCATCAGGCCCATCTTCTCGGCGATCTTGGTGATGTCCTTGGCCTTGCCCTTGAAAGCGTCGGCCAGCGGGAGGCCGATCAGCAGGCCCAGGCCGCGCGCCTTGCCGAACAGCTGCGGGTAGTCGCCGGTCAGCTTTTCCAGGTTCGCGAAGATCTTGCTGCTCGCTTCTTTTACACGCGCGAGGAAGGCAGGCTGGTTGATCATGCCGACCACGTTCAGCGCCACGGTCGCCGCCAGCGGATTGCCGCCGTAGGTGGTGCCGTGCGAGCCGACGTTGAAGTGCTGGGCGATTTCTTCGGTCGTCAGCATGGCGCCGATCGGGTAGCCGTTACCGAGCGCCTTGGCGCTGGTGAGGATGTCCGGAACGACCGGGGTATCCATGTAGGCGTAGAAGGAACCGGTACGGCCCACGCCCGACTGCACTTCGTCGAAAATCAGCAGCGCGCCGGTCTTGTCGCACAGCTCGCGCAGCGCCGCCAGGTAGTCGGCATTGCCCGGAATGACACCGCCCTCGCCCTGGATCGGCTCGACGATCACGGCCGCGACGTCATCGAGGATCGCAGCGCGCGCCGCTTCGATGTCGTTGTACGGCACGTGGTTGATTTCCTGCGGCAGCGGCTCGAAGCCTTCGGTGTACTTCGGCTGGCCGCCGACCGAGACGGTGAACAGGGTACGGCCGTGGAAGGACGACAGGCAGGAAATGATGCGCGACTTGTGCGGGCCGAACTTGGTGTGCGCGTACTTGCGGGCCAGCTTCAGGGCCGCTTCGTTCGCTTCCGCGCCCGAGTTGCAGAAGAAGGCGCGGTCCGCAAAAGTAGATTCGACCAGCGCCGTGGCCAGGCGCAGCACCGGCTCGTTGGTGTAGCCGTTACCGAGGTGCCAGAGGGTGTTGATCTGCTTGGTCAGCGCGTCGACCAGCACCGGATTGGCGTGGCCCAGGCTCGAGACGGCGATGCCGGAGGTGAAGTCGAGGTAATGCTTGTCTTCCTGGTCCCACACGTCCAGGCCCGACGCGCGCACCGGCACCATCGCAGCCGGGGCATAGGTCGGGACGAGGACTTCGTCGAAGGTCTGCCGAGTGACAGGCCGCGTTGTGACACCCGAATCAAGCTTTGCGTTCATGACTTTTCCTCATCCAATGTTAGTGACTGGCGCGCCGGGACACGGGCGCCGAACCTGGACATTATAGGGAGGGGGGCAGGCAAGTTCTTGCGGAAGTGCGACGGGGATTTTCATTTTTGGCCGGGACTGGATTGATTGACAATGTCCTCACCAGAACGCCCAAAAAACCGAGCTTGCCATCTGAGCAACAGATTTCGTACACTAAGCCTGCAGACGTTTTCGATTCGCCAGAATCGGCGTTCTGTACCGGGATGAGCACACCCGATAGCGCATTGGAGGAAATGAATGACGCCGAAATACATTGTTGAGGCCTTCGGTCCGCCGATCCCTCGGCTAGGAAATTCAGATCTGTGCGACCTGTCAGTTGGATTCTCTGGCCTGCGTGCCGCGGTTCACTTGGAAGAGAACGAACAGGGAAATGATCGATTCGTCGAGATTGTTTTCACAGCCCCGAGAGGGTTCAGATACCTTGACGAAGGGGATTTGCTGCCATATTGGAGGAGCAAAGCCTTCGATACCACCAACTATCTGGTGTTTGAAATCAAGGCTGGCGGCTGGTTTGCGCAAGAAGAACAGAGTGGCATGTTGAATGTCACTAGTGCGGTCGGCACCTATCGAGAGTGGTTCATCGTCAGCTCGAACGCATGTCTCAACGTGATTTCCGAAGCCGAACCCCTTGTCCGTTATCTGTAGCGTCTGCATGGGAATCGGCAGGTTCCCGCATTCGAACACAGTATATTGATCAGGTCACTCGACATGACCGAACGATGCTAATTGTTGACTAACAACTTCTGAGCAGCAATCAAAAAGATGAACAACCCGCGTGAAGATGTTGTGACCCGTTACGCCCGCTTGAAGAGCCTGCATGTCGGCATCCTTGTATTCCCTGACGTCGAGGTCCTCGACTTCGCCGGCCCCTTCGAAGTGTTCTCGGTCGCCGCCCGTGTCTGCAAACGCGACCTCGGCATCGAGCAGGCATTCAGGGTCTCGCTGATTGGCGCTGACCGCGAACCCATCGAAGCACGTCACGGCATGCGAATCCTGCCGCACTTCGGTTTTGACGATGCGCCAGAGGCGGACCTGTTGATTGTGCCGGGCGGCCTGATGGCCCAGCCACTGGCCTGTCAAAAAACGCGCACCTGGGTGACGCGAATGAGCTACGAGGCGGCGCTGATCGCCTCGGTCTGCACCGGCGCTTTCCTGCTCGCCAGCCTGGGCATGCTCGAGGGCCGTCCTGTCACTACCCATTGGGAAGACATCGACGACCTGCGCGCGCAATTTCCCCAGCTCGAGGTCAAAGAAAACATGCCCTTCGTCGATACCGGGCGCGTGGTCACGTCGGCAGGCATTTCGACGGGCATCGGTATGAGCTTGCACTTGGTACAGCGCGTACTGGGCGCCGGGATAGCCGCTGCTACCGCGCGTCAGATGGAATACGACTGGGTGCCTTCGGCCTGATGTTTGCGTGCAAGCTGGCGCTATCCGCAGCACGTTGGGAGTAAGGTACCTACCTAACCCAGGGAGGCGGACATGCTCGCAAACACGGATGCGATCGCGACGGTCGGCGTACGCGATATCGATGCCGCACGCAGATTCTACGGCGAGGTGCTGGGACTGGAGGAAGACAGCGCCCGGAGCCTGTACCCGGATGTTGTCACCTACCCCAGCGGCGCCACGGCGGTGCTGGTCTATCAATCGACGTTTGCCGGAACCAACCAGGCAACCGCAATTACCTGGGATGTCGGCAACCGGTTAGAGTCCATCGTCGCCGCGCTCGCCGCCGGGGGCGTGCGCTTCGAACATTACGATATGCCGGGCATGCGGCTGGAAGGCGATATCCACATTGCCGACGGCATGAAGGTGGCCTGGCTGAAGGATCCGGACGGGAATGTGCTGAACCTGAACGGCG
Organism: Massilia sp. FBCC-B171; assembly: GCF_059134155.1. Lineage (NCBI taxonomy): Bacteria > Pseudomonadati > Pseudomonadota > Betaproteobacteria > Burkholderiales > Oxalobacteraceae > Massilia > Massilia sp. FBCC-B171. Next base: position 5,128,199 of record NZ_CP101443.1, read on the forward strand.
TCTAGACAGGGTCCCGTCTTATTCTAGACCGTGGGCATGGTGCCGCCATCGATCACGAACTCGGCGCCATGGACCGAGGCGGCCAGCGGCGACAAGAGAAATGCCACCAGCTCGGCGACCTCTTCCGGCTTTCCCGGGCGGCCAAGCGGAATGCCGCCCAGGGATGCCATCAGCAGCCCTCGCGCCTCTTCTTCGCTGCTTTCGCGGTGCGCCGCCATTCGTTCGATCAGGGCCTGTGCGGCAGTCGTTTCAATAAACCCGGGCGCGACGCTGTTGACCCGGATCCCGTGCGGGCCGAATTCGTTGGCCAGCGATTTGCTGTAATTCGCCAGCGCAGCCTTGGCTGCGGCATAGGCCACCGTCGCGTCGAACAGCGGCAGGCGCCGCTGGATCGAGGTGATATGGATGATCGCGCCGGTACGCCGTTCCAGCATCGCCGGCAGGAAGGCGCGGTCGATCCGCACGGCCGACATCAGGTTGACCTGGATCGCCGCATCCCACATCGCATCGGTCAGTGCGAGCGCGCCGCCGCTGGGGGCGGAAGAGCCGCCTACATTGTTGACCAGGAAATCCAGGTGGCCGAATTCGCGCTTCACCACATCGGCCACATAGTCCACCCCGTCGGCGCTTCCCACGTCCGCCTCGAGATAACGGACCCCGGCCAGCGGCGCCTGCGGCAGATGGCGGGCTGTCGCGATCACCGTGGCACCGTCCTGCGCCAGCCTGCGGACGATGGCCTCGCCCATGCCCTTCGTGCCGCCGGTAACGAGCGCATGCTTGCCTGCGAATGGATAGGCGCTCATGGCGCGATCTCCAGCGATTCGATACCCGTGGACGCGAGCCGGAAGTCGAAGTGCAGGGTAACCGGGCTGCCCGGGAAGGTGCCCCGCACGGCCGCCCGCAGCCTGTGCCGCCCGCCGGCTTCTTCCAGGTCGATGGGTTCGATGACGGCTTGGTAGCGCGCACCGGTTTCATGGGCCCACGCTTCGATCTCGTCACGGCCGCGGTGCAGGGCGTGTTCGTCGGCGACCGTGGCATCGGGCGTAAAGCAGGCGGCAAGGCGCTGCGGCGCCTGCGCATTCGCGGCATCGATATAGCCTGCAATAAGCTGCGGTAATTTGTTCATGTCCAATCTCCTTGAGGTAGGAGGCCAGTGTAGGTTCAGGCATCATCGAGAAAAATCAGGTTAATGGACATGGGTTATGAACCAATGGTTCATAATGAAGAGACATGGGCTCCTACGATCTGATCCGACTTTTCCTGGCCGTGGCGAATGAGCGCAGCTTCACGCGCGCCGCCATGCGGCTGAACATTACGCCGACAGCGGTCAGCAAAGGCGTGCGCGCGCTCGAGAAGACGCATGGTGTGTCATTGTTTGTCAGGACGACCCGCAGCGTGTCGCTGACAGAGGCCGGGGCAAGCCTGCTGGCTGCCCTCGCGCCGGCAGTGAGCCAGATCGACGACGCGTTCAAGGAGCTGGCGCACTACCAGAGCCGCCCGTCCGGTCATGTGCGTCTCACGGCGCCACGCAGCTTTGGATTTCTCGTGGCGCGATTCCTGGTGCCGCGCATGCGCGCCGCCTACCCCGACATCAGCTTCGAACTGTCGCTCGACGATGGCCTGGTCGACCTGGTGGCCTCCGGCATTGACGCCGGCATCCGGCTGGGACAGGCGATTGCCCAGGACATGGTGGCAGTCCGGCTCAGCCGTCCCCTGTCCTGGTCGATCGTGTCCGCGCCCAGCTATTTCGAAGAAGCGGGTATCCCCGCCCTGCCGCAGGACTTGCTGCATCATCAAACGCTGCGTTACCGGTTCTCGACCTCCGGCCGCCTGCCTCCGTGGAAATTGCGTGGCGCCGAAGGGGAGCTGTTATTCGATACCAAAGCCCTTCTCACCGCCAACGATACCCAGATGCTCGCCGAGTGGGCACGGCAGGGCATGGGGCTCGCCTACCTTCCGGATCTGGAAATCGAGGAAGACGTGCGGTCCGGACGCCTGGTCCGGGTGCTGACGCAATTCGTCCCGGACACCTCCGGCCTCTTCCTGTATTTCCCCATGCGCACCCAGAACCAGCCGAAAATGCGCGCCGTGATCGAACAGGTATCCCGGCTTGCGTCCGAGGGCGTGCTCGACGTCAGCTGCAGTCGCTAGCCGGCGCTGGTAAACTCGCGTGCTTCACACCGAAAAATCCGTGACCAAGAAATGAAAAGCAGCTCAAACAGCAGCCTCGTCTATTCCACCGACAGCGGCCGCATGTGCCCCGAATGCCGCCGTCCCCTGGCGCAATGCACCTGCAAGGCCAAGGCCATGATCACGGGTGACGGGGTCGTGCGGGTCTCACGTCAAACCAAGGGCCGGGGCGGCAAGTGCGTCACGCTCGTCAAAGGACTCGCGCTCGATGCCACCGCACTGGCCCTGCTGGGAAAACAGTTGCGCACGGCATGCGGTTCAGGTGGAACCGTGAAGGATGGCGTGATTGAAGTGCAGGGCGACCACTGTGACCTGGTCATGGAGGCGCTGCGCAAGCACGGCCATGATCCGAAGCGCGCTGGCGGCTAAAGCGTTGACGATAGAAATTACTCGGCCAGCCGGCGCTGCCGCTCCTCGCGTGGGGTATTCCCAAACAAAGCCCCAAACGCCGTCGAAAAATGCGACCCCGACGAAAACCCGCACATCAGCCCCACCTGCACGATCGAATTGTTCGTATCGATCAGCAACTGCCGCGCCCGTTGCAGGCGCAGTTCCAGGTAATAGCGTGACGGCAGGCTGCCGAGATATTGCTTGAACAAGCGCTCCAGCTGACGCCGCGAGACCCCCGCCAGCTGGGCAATCTCATCCGTCGACAGCGGCTCTTCGATGTTCGCCTCCATCAGCGTCACCGCCTCGGTCAGCTTCGGCTGCAGCGTCCCGAAGCGCGCCTGCAAGGCCACGCGTTGCCGCTCCTCCCTGCCCCGCACGCGGTCGACGCACAGCAGCTCCTTCACCGGCGCCTGGACGTTGGAACCGAAAATGATGTCGATCATGGTCAGCGCGAAATCGACGGATGCGGCGCCGCCGCAGCAGGTCAGCCGGTTGCCGTCGATTTCGTATAAATGCGGCGTGAACACGGCCTGGTCGGCGCGGCTGTCGGCGTCGGCATACAGGGACCAGGGCAGCGCGGTTTTCACGCCATTTAATGCGCCCGCTTCGGCCAACCACAGCACGCCGGCGCCGACGCCGCCCCAGAAGGGCGCTGCGCGGCAGCGTTCGACCAGGGCGCGGAAGTTGGCGGGTTTTAATCCTGCCTGCGCTTCGTCGGCGGCCAGCAGTACCAGGTGCCAGTGGCGCTGGGCGTCGCTGGCGAATTTGTCGGGGCTGCGCACGTCGACGTGCAGGCGTTCGGGGCCGAGGATCTTGGCGGCCTGGCGCAAGGGTTGCACCAGGCCCGACCAGGAAAGCGTGTCCGGTTCGCCCGCATTCACGAGCAGGATGCGCAGCGGCCGTTCCTGCGCCAGGACGGACAGTTCAGGTTGCGGCATCGCAGCGGATTGGGAAGCTCATCACTCGGGGGCAAGGGCGGCGGCGGGCCGCCGTTCGGAATTCCATTGGCTGACTATCATACCGGAGATCAATAGCAAGCCTCCAAGCCAGCCACGTGCCGTCATGGCTTCGCCCAGCCAGAAATAGGCGAAGAAGGCGGCCGCAGCCGGCTCAAAGGCGTAGACCACGGCCGCCTCATTGGCCGTGGTGCGCGACTGGCCCCAGGTTTGCAGCGAGATGATGGCGGCGGTGGCGACCACGCCGAGGTAGGCGAAGTTCCAGCCGTGCTGGCCGATGCCTTTGACAACGTCGTCCAGCCAGGCGGCGCGCACGGCGGCCTCGCCCGGCATCTCGCGCGCCAGCAGCCAGATCAGCGCGCACAGGGCAACCGTGAAGATCTGGGCCGCGGTGACGGTGAGCAAGCGCGTCGCGCGCCGGGTGCGCACCTCCATCACCTTGACGTACACGCCAAAGAACAGCGCGGCCATCAGGGCGAGCGAGTCGCCCAAGCCCCAGGCGCCGCCGTCCCAGCACAGGAAGGCAAGACCGGCGATCGACATGATCAAGGCCAGCACGATGCGGCGTTCGGGCAGTTTCCCCGCCAGCACGCCGAGCAGCGGCACCACCAGGACGTTCAGGCCGCAGATGAAGGCGTTGCGGTTGGAACTGGTCAGCGCAAGGCCCTCGACCTGGCACACGAAGCAGAAGAACAGCAAGCCGCCGAGGATGGCGCCCGAACGCAGGTCGTCCAGTTTTGCGCGCCACAGGAAAGGTGCCAGGATCACGACCGCCAGGGCGAAGCGCACCAGCACGATCCACACCGCCGAGAAATGCCCGGTCAGGTCTTTCATGGCCGGGAAGGTCGTGCCCCAGACCAGGGTGACGAGCAGCAGGGCGAGGATGCCGTGGAGGTGAGGGTTCATGAAAGCGGATGAGCAAAAGCGTTTATGGTACGCGCCTCGACCATAAGAGGCGAACCGCGGCCGGCCAGGTGAGCTTGCAAGCTCACCCTTCGACGATGGCGGCCAGCGCGGCCGCGAGTTGCGTGCACTCGTCGTCGGTGCCGATGCTGATGCGAAGATAGGCCTCGATGTCCGGGGACTTGAAATGGCGCACCAGGATTGCGCGCTCGCGCAAGGCTTGCGCCAGATCGGCTGCGCGGTGCGCCGGATGGCGCACGAACAGGAAATTCGTGGCCGACGGGAGCACCTCGAAACGCAGTTGCCGCAGCTGCTCTGCCAGCTGCTCACGCGTGGCAATGACCTGCGCCCGGCGTTGCTGGAAATAGTCCTCGTCCTCGATTGCCGCCACGGCGCCGGCGATCTCGAGCCGGCCCAGGGGATAGGAATTAAAGCTGTCCTTGACCCGCTCCAGGCCTTCGATCAGGTGCGACTGGCCGATGGCGAAACCGACGCGCAGTCCCGCCAGTGCGCGCGATTTGGAGAATGTCTGCACCACCAGCAAATTTGGATACGTGCGGACCAGCGAAATGGCCGATTCGGCACCAAAGTCGACATACGCCTCATCGACCAGCACGACCCGGTCTGGCTGCGCGCGCAAAATCCGTTCGACCTGTTCGAGCGACAGTGCAATGCCGGTCGGCGCGTTCGGATTGGCGATGACCACGCCGCCGCACGGTGTTCCGTATTGGTTCGGATCGATCCGCATTTTTTCATCGAGGGGGACCAGCAGCGCCTCGATTCCATACAAGCGGCAGTACACCTGGTAAAAGCTGTAACTCACCGTCGGCATCAGGATCGGCGCGTCCTGCACGAAGAATGCGTGAAAGGCGTGGGCCAGGACTTCGTCGGAGCCGTTGCCCACAAAAACCTCGCCTGGTGCGACACCGTGATACGACGCGAGCGCCTGTTTCAGCGCGGTCGATTGTGGATCGGGATACAGGCGCAACCCGTCCCCGGCTTGCGCGGTGATGGCGGCAATCACCCTGGGCGACGGCGGATAGGGATTTTCGTTGGTATTCAGTTTGATCAGCTGCTCGATGCGCGGCTGTTCGCCGGGGACATACGGCGTCAGATTGCCGACGTGGCGGCTCCAGAATGGGTTCATTGTCGAGCAAACCGATCAATTATGTGGAACCGGCAACTATAGCAGAGCCACCTGGCGGACGTGACGGGGGCCGGCATTCCTCGGCCTGCCCCGTCGCGCGCGCGTGTCGGGAGGGTTTGTCAGGCGTACCACCCTCCCGGGCAGCTATAATTCCACCCCATGGGGGAACGATATTTAAAGAGTGTCCGTTTGCTGGCCGAATGCCTGCAAGGCTTCGAGCGGTATTCGGGCGAATCGGTGCGGCAGTACGGTTTGACACACGCGCAATTCGACATCATTGCCACGCTCGGCAACACCGACGGCATGAGCTACAAGGAACTCGGCGAGCGCACCCTCATCACCAAGGGCACGCTGACGGGCGTCATCGACCGCCTCGAGCAAAAGGGCATCGTTCTGCGCGAGCGCAGCAGCGACGACAAACGCTCCTTCCACGTCCGCTTGAGCGCCGAGGGGGAGGCCGTGTTCCGCGAGGTGTTCCCGAAGGTGATCGCCCACGGCAAGCAATTGTTTGCGGGGTATAGTGAAGCCGAATTCGACGAGATGGATGACGCACTGCGCAAATTGCGCGAGCGCATCAGCCAGGCCGGGCGCCCTTCCCCGCATCTTTCCCCGTCATTACCTCAACAAAAGGAAGAATCTTGAAAACCACCCTGCTCGAAGGCATGACGCCTGCCCATTTCGACAAGCACATCATCGGCAATATCTTGCTGGAAGTCGCTCCGGTCGACGAAGTACGCCAGCACAAGATGCTGATCGGCGTGCGCAACGAGGCTGGCGACATCTACCGCCTGATCGGCGCGGCCAAAATCAACAGTTTCATGAACGCGGTCGAGGAACTGGCTGACCTGGGCCTGGTCGACGAACTGGAAGACACGGAAGAGCCGAAGGATGGCTGCGACGCCATCTTCAGCGAGCCCTGATCGTCTCTCCCCGGCCGTTGTAAAAGTGCCCCAGAGCAAACTTTGCCTGGGGTAGGTCTGTACATGAGAGTATAATTTTTCGATGGACAGACTCGACGCCCTTAAAAGTATCGCGGCCCAGGCCATCCGCGGCGAACTCAGCTTTCCGACGAATGTCGATGCCACGCTCCGCCTGCAGCAGGCCCTGAGCGATCCCGAATGCCACGCCGACATGGCGGCCCGCCTGGTCCAGGCCGAGCCGCTGCTGGCGGCGCGCACCGTTGCCATTGCCAATTCCGTTACCTATAACCGCTCCGGCAACGACGTCACGAACGTGCGTGCGGCGGTCCAGCGCGTGGGTTTCCGCACGTTGGGCGCGCTGGCGGCTTCCGTCATCGTGCGCCAGCTGAGCAGCGAAATTACCGATCCCGACCTGCGCAAGCGCGCCGACGCCCTGTGGCGCCACTCGGCCCACGTGGCCGCGTTGGCGCAAGTCATCGCGCGCCGGGTGTCGTTTGTCGATCCGGAAACGGCGATGTTCGCCGGCATCGTGCATGAGGTCGGCGGCTTTTACATGCTGTCGCGCGCGCATGAGTTTCCGGGACTGCTCGATGGCGACGCCGACGAGTGGCTGGAACATGGCGAAGTGGCGGTCGGACGCGGCGTCTTGCTGCGCCTGGGCGTACCGGCGCCGGTGATGGGGGCAATCGAGGCGATGTGGAATGGCATGCGTGCCTTGCCGCCGGAGACGCTGGGCGACACTTTATTGCTGGCGAACGATTTGTCGCCGGTATCGTCTCCCCTGCTGGAGCGCCCGGGCGCGACGACGGCAGCGGCGGCCGCGACGATCGATTTCGCGGTGGGCGACGGCACGCTGGCGCGCATCATGGAAGAGTCGGCGCATGAGGTGCAGAGTTTGACCACGGCCCTGATATAAGCTGGTTTCCCTTAGCGTTTGCAGCAGGACGTAGAGTGGGCGGCTCTGCCGCCCACGCGTTCAACTACAGCGTGTTCAACCCGTGCGCATTCGAGCACGATGACCGTTACACCCTATTCATTATCTTGCTTGTGCGGCAGCGCTTGCGTGCGTTGAACGCGTGGGCGGGTGACCCGCCCACCCTACGTCCCTTCGGCGCGCATTTGCGGCCATCTACTATTGAACTGGCAAAAAAAATGCCCGCTCAGGGAGCGGGCAAAGTCCAAAACTAGGGATGTCCTGAAAGAGACAGCTCCATATTAGTTCCCGGTTCCCGCACACTCTGTGCGCCAGTTCACACTTGTGACATTTAATGGGGCCGCTTTGTTTTCGACTGATCCAAGCAAAAAAAAACCCGCTCCGAAGGGGAGCGGGTGAAGTCCAAAACTAGGGATGTCCTGAAAGAGACAGTTCCACTATAAGGTTCCGCCCTCCCCGTTCTCTGTGCGTTAACTCACACATCAGAACGAATTGTCACATCAGGGCAATATCCTTTGTGAAAATCGACACGGCGCCGGGAGACCGACGGCCCATGAATGCAAAATGCCGCCCGGTTGAAAGCCGGGCGGCATTTTTTTTGGAACCGCAGGCGTGCCAGGCACGCCCTGCACCATCAAACGACGGCGCCGTCCGTTTCGTCCTTTTCCTTGATCGGCTTGATCAGGTCTTCCCGCTTCACGCCAAGCCACATCGCAATTGCCGCGGCCACGAAGACCGACGAGTAGATACCGAAGCAGATACCGATCGTCAGGGCCATTGCGAAGTGCTCCAGCGACGGGCCGCCGAAGAACAGCATCGAGAGCACCATCATCTGGGTCGAGGCATGGGTGATGATCGTGCGCGAGATCGTGCTGGTGATCGCGTGGTCGATGACTTCGGTCACGCTCATCTTGCGCTGCTTGCGGAAGGTTTCGCGGATCCGGTCGAAGATGACGACCGATTCGTTGACGGAGTAACCCAGCACGGCGAGCACCGCCGCCAGCACCGTCAGCGAGAATTCCCATTGGAAGAAGGCGAAGAAGCCAAGGATGATGACGACGTCGTGCAGGTTCGCCAGGATCGCTGCGACGGCGAATTTCCATTCGAAGCGCACGGCCAGGTAGATCACCACGCCGACGATCACCATGATCAGCGCGTTCAGGCCGTCGGTGGCCAGTTCCTCGCCGACCTGCGGGCCGACGAAGTCGACGCGCTGCAGCGTCACCTGTTCGGCACCGGCCGCGTTGGCGCAGCTGGTGCGCGCCACTGGCTGGCCCTTTTCCATCACGGTGACCTGCTTGGGGGTGCCGCCTTCGGAGGCGCAGATGGCATTGAAGGCTTCCGACGACACAGTGGCGCCGGCGGCGGTTTTGACCGGCGGCAGGCGCAGGATGATGTCCTGGGCGGTGCCGAAGCTGGCCACTTCCGGCGCTTCATGGCCAATCGAACGCAGCGTGGCGCGGATCTTTTCCTGGTTGGCCGCATGCGGGTAACGCAGTTCCATCACGGTGCCGCCCGTGAACTCGACCGAGAAGTGCAGCTGCTTGGTCACCAGGAAGTACACGGCAGCGACGAAGGTCAGCGCCGAGATCACGTTGAAGATCAACGCGTGGCGCATGAACGGGATGTCCCGCTTGATTTTGAAAAATTCCATGACGATTCCTAGTCTTTATTTCTTTTCAGCGGGCAGGCCCGGCGTCCAGACGGTGCCCACCGACAGCTTGGTGAGCTTCTTGCCGCGGCGGCCGTACCACAGGTTGGCGATGCCGCGCGACACGAACACTGCCGAGAACATCGAGGTCAGGATGCCGAGCGTGTGCACGACGGCAAAACCACGCACCGCGCCCGAGCCGAAGATCAGCAGCGCCAGGCCGACGATCAGGGTCGTCACGTTGGAGTCGAAAATCGTGTCCCAGGCGTGGCTGAAGCCGTTCGTGATCGCCATCTGCGGCGTGGCGCCCGCACGCAATTCCTCGCGGATGCGCTCGTTGATCAGGACGTTGGCGTCAATTGCCATACCGAGTGCCAGCGCGATTGCCGCGATACCCGGCAAGGTCAATGTGGCTTGCAGCATCGACAGCAGGGCCAGCAGGAACATCACGTTGGCGGCCAGCGCCAGCGCGGAAAAGACACCGAACATGTGATAGTAAAGGATCATGAAGACCGCGATCGCCACGAAGCCCCACACCGTCGAATGCAGGCCGCGGCTGATGTTCTCGGCGCCCAGCTGCGGGCCGACCACGCGTTCTTCGATGAATTCCATCGGTGCCGACAGCGCGCCCGAGCGCAGCAGCAGCGCCAGTTCGTTCGCGTCCTCAATCGTGCCGATGCCGGTGATCTGGAAGGTCGAGCCGAGTTCGCCCTGGATGGTCGGGGCCGTCGGTACCGTATATTTACCCTTTTCTTTCAGCAGAATCGCCATGCGCTTGCCGATGTTCTCGCGGGTGGCCAGGCGCACCTTGCGGCCGCCGTCGCCGTTCAGGTCGAGCGAGACGGCAGGCTGCTGGTTCTGGTCGAAGGTAGCAACCGCGCTGGAGATGTAGTCACCGGTAATGATGATGTCTTTCGATACCACGACCGGGGCGCCGCGGCCTTCGGTGAACAGTTCCGAGTTCAGCGGAATGGCGGCCGACAGTTCGGTGCCTGGCGTGATGGTCGAATCGACCATGCGCATTTCCAGCGTGGCGGTGCGGCCGATGATGTCTTTCGCGCGAGCAACGTCCTGCACGCCCGGCAGCTGCACGACGATGCGGTCGGCGCCCTGGCGCTGGATGACCGGCTCGGTCACACCGAGTTCGTTAATGCGCTTCGACAAGGTCGTGATGTTCTGGTTCACGCCTTCTTCCACGGTGCGCTTGAGCGCTTCCGGCTTGAGGGTGACCAGCAATTTCAGGTCGGTACCGTCGGCTGCGTCGGCGAACGTCAGGTCCTGGACCTGGTTCGACAGCGCGGAGCGGGCGGCGTTGCGGGTGGCTTCGTCGCGGAAGGTGACTTCCACGGTGTTGCCGCTACGCTCGATGCCGGCGTGGCGCACGTTCTTGTCGCGCAGGATGCTGCGTACGCTTGCTTGCGTCCCTTTGACCTTGGTATCGAGCACGGCCTTCGCATCGACCTGCAGCAGGAAGTGGACGCCGCCGCGCAAGTCGAGGCCGAGGTTCATCGGCAGCGCGCGCAGGGATTGCATCCAGGCAGGGGTATTCTTGACCAGGTTGACGGTGACGATGTAGTCGGGGTCGGCCGCATCGCGGTTGAGCTGGCGCTCGAGCGCGAGCTTGGCTTTGAACTGGGCATCGGTCGTGCCAAAGCGCGCGCGCACGGCCGACGAGTTGCCCGAGCCATCCAGGGTGACCTGGTTTGCTGGAACACCTTCGCGTTTGAGCACGTCCGCGACCTGGGTGGCGGTGTCGCTCGTGATCTTGACTGTCGTCTTGCCGGTCGTAATCTGCAACGCTGGCGATTCGCCGAAGTAATTAGGCGCCGTGTACAGCGCGCCCAGCAGGAGCGCGACAGCGATCAGTATGTATTTCCAGACGGGATAGCGATTCATAGTGTTCCAGCGTTGGGTGTTGAGCGACAACGGCCCTCTTGATAGGAGGGCCGCGGCGCGGGCTTACAGGGACTTGAGCGTACCCTTCGGCAGCAGCGTGGTGACTGCGTTCTTCTGCACGATCATCTCGGTGCCGGCAGCCACTTCGATGGTGACATAGGCGTCTTTCACTTGCACGACACGGCCCAGGATACCGCCGGCGGTGACGACTTCGTCGCCCTTGGCCAGTGCTTCCATCATCGCCTTCATTTCTTTCTGGCGCTTCTGCTGCGGGCGGATCATCAGGAAATACATGACCACGAACATGATCAGCAATGGCGCGAAGGTCGTCAGGTTGCCCATCAGGCCAGGATCGGCAGCGGTGGTAGTTTGCGCGTACGCGTTGGAAATGAACACAAGGACTCCGATTGTGAGATAAAAAAAACTGCGCTGTATTCTAGCACCGGCGAACAGCCAGCGGCCATTTGCGGTAGATGGAGTTGACAAGAATGAATTGCAAGATGGAAATTGTGATATTTCAGGGTATTTCATCGCCCTGAACATTCATGCGCGCGCGCAAATAAGCCACCGCCCGCGCCGCCCGCGCCGACAGGGGCCATTCGGCGCGGTGGATCAGCCACAGGCTGTCGCGCACAGGGATGGCCTGCGCTACGACACGAATCGCGCCCGGGTCGGAAAAAGCCTGGCGCGCATGGCGTGGAATCACGGTGAAGCCCAGGCCACGCGCCACCGGTTCCAGGATCAGGCCGATCTGGTTGACGAAGCCGCTGCAGGGCAGGCGTCCCACCCCGGGGCCGTCTGGCCAGGCACGGCTCAAGAGACGGGTGGCCATCGCCTGGCCGTCTGGATGATCGATGAAACCGATGCGCGCGAGGTCATCCCATCCGGCCACCGTTTCGGTGGCCGGCACCACCAGTTCGAGCGGTTCTTCGGCCAGCAAGCATGCCGCCAGGCGAGCGTCGTCGGGTTTCAGGGTGACCACGCCAAGTTCGCAACGATTGGCCAGCACTGCCTCGCGGACCTCGGGATCGGGTGCGAAGCGGTGGCGGATCGCCAGGCCGCGGTGTTCCTGCTGCAAGTCGAGCAGCAGCGGATAGAGCGCCAGCCCGACACTGCCGGGCGTCGCCAGGCTGATTTCGCCGCTGGCGTCGTTCGGGTCGGACAGGCGCGCCTGCAGGCGCCGATCGGCCTGGGCCAGTTCGGCGCAGTAATCGCCCAGGGCGCGCCCGGCCGGCGTCAGTTCGAGCGCGCGCGGACGCCGGATCAGGAGCGGGCCGAGCTGGTCTTCGAGATGGCCGATGTGCTGGCTGACGGCGGCCTGGGTCAGGTCGAGCCGTTCCGCCGCGCGGGTAAAACTGCCAAGTTCCGCCACCTTGACGAAGGTGCGTAGCCATTGCGGATTAAGCATCACGATCTCTTATGGATGGGATAAGGATCCATTAGTTTACATCATGCGGAGACCGTCCTAGACTGGCTTTTTACGTCCAGGAGGTACGCATGCTGAACACTTATCCCCGCAACTTTTCCCACATCGGCCTCTCGGTCACCAACCTCGAGGGTGCCGTCAAGTTCTACACCGAGGTGCTCGGCTGGTACCTGATCATGGCGCCGACCACGATCCACGAGGACGACAGCGCCATCGGCGTGATGTGTACCGACGTCTTCGGCGCCGGCTGGGGCTCGTTCAAGATCGCCCATTTATCGACCGGGGACCGGGTCGGCGTCGAGATTTTCGAATTCCCGAATGCAGAAAAACCACAAAACAATTTTGAATACTGGAAGACGGGGGTGTTCCACTTCTGCGTGCAAGACCCGGACGTCGAAGGCCTCGCCGCAAAGATCGTGGCCGCCGGCGGCAAGCAGCGCATGCCGGTGCGCGAATACTTCCCGGGGGAAAAGCCGTATCGCATGGTGTATATGGAAGATCCGTTCGGTAACATCCTCGAGATCTACAGCCACAGCTACGAGCTGACCTATTCCGCCGGCGCCTACGAATAAGGTGCTTACACCCCGCGCGCGCGGTCGGCGGCAAAACGCAGGCGGAAGGCGTGAAAACCGTCGGCGTCGATCGCGTCGCGCATTTCCTGCATCAGGTTCAGGTAATAGTGCAGGTTGTGAATCGTGTTCAGGCGCGCACCCAGGATCTCGTTCGAGCGGTGCAGGTGGTGCAAGTACGCGCGCGAGAAATTCTTGCAGCAGTAGCAGTCGCAGGACTCGTCCAGCGGCCCCATGTCTTCCTTGTAGCGCGCGTTCTTGATCTTTACATCACCAAAGCGCGTAAACAGCCAGCCGTTGCGGGCGTTCCGGGTCGGCATCACGCAGTCGAACATGTCGACGCCGTTGGCCACGCCTTCAACCAGGTCTTCCGGCGTGCCGACGCCCATCAGGTAATGCGGCTTGTTTTCCGGCAGGCGCGGGCCGACGTGGGCCAGGATGCGCTTCATGTCTTCCTTCGGCTCGCCCACCGACAGGCCGCCGATGGCGAGACCCGGGAAGTCGATGTCTTCCAGCCCGGCCAGCGATTCGTCGCGCAGGTGCTCGTACATTCCGCCCTGGACGATACCGAACAGCGCGTTCGGATTCTCGCCGCCCTTGAATTCGTTCATCGAACGCTGGGCCCAGCGCAGCGACATGCGCATCGACTTCGCCGCTTCTTCGCTGGTTGCGGCGCGGCCGTCGATTTCATAAGGCGTGCATTCGTCGAACTGCATCACGATGTCCGAGTTCAGCGCGCGCTGGATCTGCATCGACACTTCGGGCGAGAGGAATCTGCGCGAGCCGTCGATCGGCGAGGCAAAGGTGACGCCCTCTTCCGTGATCTTGCGCATCGCGCCCAGCGAAAACACCTGGAAGCCGCCCGAGTCGGTGAGAATTGGTTTATCCCAGCCCATGAAGCCGTGCAGGCCGCCGAACTTGTTGAACACTTCCACGCCCGGGCGCAGCCACAGGTGAAACGTATTACCGAGGATGATCTGGGAGCCGACGGTTTTCAGTTCGACCGGGTCCATCGCCTTCACGGAACCATAGGTCCCGACCGGCATGAAGATCGGCGTTTCGATGGTGCCGTGGTTGACTTTCAAACGGCCGCGGCGCGCGTGCGACAGGCCGCTGGTATCTTTTTTGAGGAGCGTAAATTCGAGCATCGGGAATTATTGACGTGATTGTGTGGTGAGCAGCATGGCGTCGCCGTAGCTGAAGAAGCGGTATTCGTTGGCGATCGCATGGGCATAGGCCTTGCGGATCTCGGCGTAACCGGCGAAGGCCGACACCAGCATCAAGAGGGTCGACTTCGGCAAATGAAAATTGGTGATCAGGCGCGTCACCGTCTTGAATTTGTAGCCGGGCGTGATGAACAGGGCCGTGTCGGCGCTGCCGGCCACCAGTTCGCCCGTCTGCGAAGCCGATTCCAGCGCGCGCAGGCTGGTGGTGCCGACGGCGACCACGTCGCGGCCAAGCGCCTTGGCGGCGCGCACGGCGTCGACCGTCTCCGGCGGAACCGTGTACCACTCGGTATGCATCTGGTGGGCGGATAAATCTTCCACGCGCACCGGCTGGAAAGTGCCGGCGCCCACGTGCAAGGTCACATACGCGAAATTCACGCCCTTGGCGGCCAGTTTATCCAGCAGTGGCTGATCGAAATGCAGGCCGGCGGTGGGCGCGGCGACGGCGCCCGGTTCTTTCGAATACACCGTCTGGTAGCGCTGCTCGTCGAATTCGTCGGCCGTGTGCTCGATATAGGGCGGCAGCGGCAGGCGGCCGTGCGCTTCGATCAGATCGAACACGTCGCCTTCGAAGTGAAGCGTGAAGAACTCGCCGGCGCGTTCGCCTGCGGTGACATCGAAGGCATCGGCCAGGCGGATGCGGTTGCCGGGTTTTGGCGACTTCGAGGCCCGCACCTGGGCCAGCACGGTGCGGTTGTCCAGGACACGCTCGACCAGCACCTCCACTTGCCCGCCGCTTTCCTTGACGCCGAAGAAGCGCGCTTTCAGTACGCGCGTGTTGTTCATCACGAGCAGGTCGCCCGCTTGCAGCTGGTCGAGGATGTCGGCGAAATGGCGGTCAGTGATCTGCTCGCCATCGAGCTGGAGCAGGCGCGAGGCGCTGCGGTCCGGCAGGGGCAGTTGCGCGATGCGCTCGGGCGGCAAATCGAAATCGAAGTCGGAAAGCGAATACATTCTGGTCAATTCTGGGAAAATAGGTGCTGGCAGCCTTACAATATGGCCCCAAGTACGTGCGGCGAACCCTCTATTTTACGCTGAAGCCCGCCAAACTGCTGCATCTATGCCCGCTCCCAAGACCCCACCCGCCCCGAAAACGACACAAACCAGGCTCGCCAAGCTCGGCCTGCGCAGCGACATGGACCTGATCCTGCACCTGCCGCTGCGCTACGAGGACGAGACCAAGATCGTGCCGATCCGCGAGGCCTGCCTGCGCGGCGGCCATGTGTCGCAGGTCGAGGGCGTCGTCATCAAGAACGAGATCAGCCTGAAACCGCGGCGCCAGCTATTGGTGACGATCGCCGACGACAGCGGCGAGCTGCTGCTGCGCTTCATGAATTTCTACGGCAGCCAGGTCAAGCAGCTCTCGGAAGGCGTGCGCGTGCGCGCCCGTACCGAGATCAAGCACGGCTTTTTCGGCGCCGAGATGGTGCACCCGACTTATAAAGTGGTGAACGAAAACGCGCCGCTGCCGACTTCGCTCACGCCGGTGTATCCGTCGGGCGAAGGCCTGTCGCAGCCGATCCTGCGGCGCGCGATTGCGGAGGCGATGCGGCGCGTGGACTGGACCGACACCGTGCCGCCCCTGATCCGGCGCCAGATGGACCTGATCGACTTCGAGCCGGCCGTGAAACTGCTGCACTATCCGCCGGTGGATGTGGACGAATACGCGATGATGGAAAAATCGCATCCGGCCTGGACACGCATGAAGTTCGACGAGCTGCTGGCCCAGCAGCTGTCGCTGAAACGCGCCCAGCGTGCCCGCCGCGACAAGGGCGCGCCCCACCTGCGCGCCATCGGCCACATGACCGAGGGCCTGCTCGGCGCCCTGCCCTTCAGCCTGACCGGCGCCCAGCAGCGCGTGCTGCAGGAGATCCGCAAAGACCTGCGCGAGGGCTATCCGATGCAGCGCCTGCTTCAAGGCGACGTCGGCAGCGGCAAGACCGTGGTCGCGGCGCTGGCCGCCGCGCAGGCCATCGACAGCGGCTACCAGGCCGCCTTGATGGCGCCGACCGAGATCCTGGCCGAGCAGCATTTCAGGAAGATCGCGGCCTGGATGGAGCCGCTGGGCGTAAAAGTCGCCTGGCTGACCGGCAGCCTGAAAAAGAAGGACAAGCTTGCTGCCAACGAGATGGTCGAATCGGGCGAAGCGAGACTGGTCATCGGCACCCACGCGCTGATCCAGGACACGGTGCAGTTCGCGAAACTGGGCCTGGTCATCGTCGACGAACAGCACCGCTTCGGCGTAGGCCAGCGCCTCACCTTGCGCAACAAGGGCAGCGACGGCCTGGTGCCGCACCAATTGATGATGTCGGCTACGCCGATCCCGCGCACGCTGGCCATGACCTATTACGCCGACCTCGAAGTGTCGGTGATCGACGAGCTGCCGCCTGGCCGCAGCCCGATCGTCACGCGCGCCATCGACCAGAACCGGCGCGATGAAGTCATCGAGCGCGTGCATGCGGCGGCGCTCGAAGGCCGGCAGGTGTACTGGGTCTGTCCGCTGATTGAAGAATCGGAAGCGCTGCAGCTGCAGACCGCCACCGAGACCTACGAAACCCTGGCCGAGGCCCTGCCCGACCTGCAGGTGGGGCTGGTGCACGGACGTATGAAGCCGGCGGAAAAACAGGCGGTGATGGATGCTTTCACGGCGGCCGAGGTCCACGTGCTGGTGGCCACCACCGTCATCGAGGTCGGGGTCGACGTGCCGAATGCTTCGCTGATGGTGATCGAGCATGCCGAGCGTTTCGGCTTGTCGCAGCTGCACCAGCTGCGCGGACGCGTCGGCCGCGGTTCGGCGGCCAGCGTCTGCCTGCTGCTGTATCAGAGCCCGCTCGGGCAGGTTGCCAAGCAGCGCTTGCTGACGATGCGCGAGACGACCGACGGTTTCGAGATCGCACGGAAGGACCTGGAGATTCGCGGACCGGGTGAGTTTTTGGGCGCGCGCCAGTCTGGGCAGGCGATGCTGCGGTTTGCGGATCTGGAGACGGACCAGTGGTTAGTCGAGCACGCGCGCGATATCGCGGCCAGTTTGCTGGAAAACGAGGTGCCGGCGAACATCGCGATCGTCGATGCGCACCTGGCGCGCTGGCTCGGTGGCAAGGAAGAGTTTTTGAAGGTCTGAACCGCGGCGCTGTCGTAGGGTGGGCACTCCGTGCCCACGCGGAAGCGCGCATATCGGTAACGCGTCGCCGTGCCACGCTAACGGCTCACTGTTGGAACCTGATCAATGATCAGCCGCCGCCTCTTCAAGGTGGCCAACACAGTGCATCGTTCCGCGTGGGCACGGAGTGCCCACCCTACGAAAAGCTCCCGTCTACTCAATCGACCCGGGTCAACTCCACCCCATCGACCGTCATCTTCCACTTGTCGCCCACACGATGCGGCGGCTTGCTGACAACGAAGGTGGAACGCACGAGCATGACGCCGACATCGAAATTGTCGCCATTAAAACCCTGCAGGTCGACGCTCAGGTCGAGCTTCTTGTTCGGTTGATCGCGCTTGTACTTGACCTTGCCGTCCTTGGCCAGTTGAATGCGCATGTCCTTGCCCTGCCAGTCGCCGACATAGGCCATTTTTTCAGCGGGAACGGGAACCGGCGCGGCTTGCGCGGCAAAAGGCAGGAAACAGGCGGCGAGGATGGCGGTGCGCAGCATATGCATGGGAGGCTCTCGGTAGACAGTGAATGCGGAACGGCCCGCCGAGTATTCGCCTGACACGATGTGTTGTCAACATGCATACAACTGTACAACTGGGGTCAGGTCTGACATTCGGACACGGCCTCGGCATTAGCCGCACAGATCTCGCCAATCAAGGTTGAGCTCGTGTCCGAATGTCAGACCTGACCCCAGCTGTTATTCCGCGTGATCGGCTGCGTAGGTCAGCCCGATCTGGCGCCGGATCTCGTCCATCACCTCCATCAGCGCCAGGGTTTCGGCATGCGTCATGCCGGGACTTTCGATCAGTCCTTCCCTGAAACAGCGCTGGGCCTCGAGCACTTCATGCACATAGCCGTTGCCGAGATAAGGCGTGTCGATCGTGCGCGTGCTGCCGTCGTCCAGCGCCACCGTGATCGAACGGGCGCGGTGGAACATGGTGTTCATGCGGATGTGGCCGCGCGACCCCGATACCGTCAGCTCGCCGGGCGTGCGCGCCTGGAAGGAGCAGTTGCAGACCGACATGCCGCCGCCTGCGTGCTTCAGGGTGAACCCGGTCTGCACGTCGACGCCGGTCGGCCCCATCTCCGCTTGCGCCTTGACATCAAGCACAGGACCGAGCAGGCTGGCGGCGATCGAGAGCGGATAGATGCCGAGGTCGAGCAGCGCGCCGCCGCCCAGTTCGGGATTGAAGACGCGGTGCTCGGGGCCGAAGCTGGCCGTAAAACCGAAGTCGGCCACGACCTGGTGCACGCTGCCGATTTCCCCGGCGGCGATGAGGCGTTTGACTTCGGCGAGGGCCGGCATGAAGCGCGTCCACATCGCCTCCATCAGGAACAGCTTTTTCGAACGCGCCAGGTCGATGACCTGCTCGGCTTCGCGTGCATTCATCGTAAAAGGTTTTTCGCACAGCACGCCCTTGCCGGCGCCGAGCGCCAGCAGTGCGTTGGCGGCATGCTGCGGATGGGGTGTGGCGACGTAGACCAGGTCGATGCCGCCGGCGCCAGCCAGTTCTTCGTACGAACCATAGGCCGCGCCGCCCTGGAACTCGGCGGCGAAGGCCTCAGCCTTGTCGAGGCTGCGCGAGGCGACGCCTGCCAGCACGGCATCGGGCACTTCCTGCAGCGCGGTGGCAAACGCGCGCGCGATCTTGCCGGTGCCGAGGATGCCCCAGCGGATTGGTTCAGGCATCGCTATTCCTTTCAAGCCGCGCTTGGCACCCGCTTCGGGCGAAAGACGGTTGTGTCCATGTAAAAGGCATGGTCCTGCCCGGGCCACCAGCCCGGCACGCCGAGCACCGGCAGCGGCGTGAAGCTCGCCGTGCTCAAGCCTTCGTCGCGCAGCAGCTGGGCCACGGTGGCGTCGATCCATGTGCGCTGGGCGGCGCGGTCGAACGTGAAGTAAGCGTCGGGGGCGAACACGACGCGGGTGTGGGCGGTGATCGCCTTGCGCGGCGCGACCAGCTTTTCCATCAGCGCGTGGCCGAACAGCCAGAGCTGCGCATCAGGGCCGAACATGCCGCGCTTTTCGAACAGCGCCGCCTCCCAGCAGTGGGCGCGCAATTCGTCGACCAGCGCCCGCCCTTCGGTCGAAGCGCGTACCAGCAGCAGCGCCGCGTTTTCATCAAAAATGGTGGCGGCATCGCGCGCCGGGCCGCGCGCCTTGCTCGTGTCCCCGGCCGCTTCGATCTGCGCCGCCTGCAAGGCATTGAGTTCCCGTTTGATCAACGGGAAGCTCTGCCACACAAGGCCGTTGAAGAAGTCGTGCAGGTTGTCGCGCGTGGGCACCTGGCCGGTGGCGCTGATGAAGGCCTCGTAGGCCGTCCCCTCGGGCAGCGCCTCCTGCGGCACGAAGCTGAGCGGCGCATCGCGGTGGTTGCGCAGCGCCAGCCGCGCGGCCTGGCGGTTGAAGGCATCGACGAACTGCTCGCCCTCCAGGCCGAGCGCCTCATACGCCGGACGCACGGCCTCGTACCAGGGACGGGCCCAGTCGATCTGCAGCAGCTCCACCGCCACTTACAGCATCTTCCAGTCGATTTTTTCGCCGGCGTTCAGCGGCACCAGGTCGTTCTCTCCCATCGCCACCGTGGCCGGCAGTTCCCACGATTCGCGCACCAGCGTGATCGTGCCTTCGTTCCTCGGCAGGTTGTAGAAGGCCGGGCCATTGAAGCTGGCGAAGGCTTCGAGTTTATCCAGCGCGCCGGCTTGCGCAAACGCTTCGGTGTAGAGCTCCATCGCGTGCAGGGCCGTGTAGCAGCCGGCGCAGCCGCAGCTCGACTCTTTCGCGCCGATCGCGTGCGGGGCCGAGTCGGTGCCGAGGAAGAAGCGCTCGTCGCCACTGGTGGCGGCCGTGACCAGGGCCAGGCGGTGCTCTTCGCGCTTGAGCACCGGCAGGCAGTAATAGTGGGGACGGATACCGCCGCGGAAGATCTCGTTGCGGTTGTAGAGCAGGTGGTGCGCGGTGATGGTTGCGGCAATCGGCCCTTCGGCCTCGGCCACGTACTGGGCCGCGTCCTTGGTCGTGATGTGCTCGAAGACGATGGCCAGCGCCGGCATGTCGCGGCGCAGCGGGCGCATGACGCGCTCGATGAAGACGGCTTCGCGGTCGAACAGGTCGATGTCCTGGTCGGTGACTTCGCCGTGCACCAGCAGCGGCATGCCCACTTCCTGCATCACTTCCAGCACCTTGTAGCAGTTGCGCAGGTCGGTCACGCCGGCATCGGAATTGGTGGTGGCGCCGGCCGGGTAGAGCTTGACCGCATGGATGAAGCCGCTGTCCATCGCACGCCGGATCTCGTCCGGATCGGTATTGTTGGTGAGATAAAGCGTCATCAGCGGTTCAAACGCCATGCCCTCCGGCAGCGCGGCCAGGATGCGGTCGCGGTAGGCGGCCGCCGCCGCGGTCGTGGTGACCGGCGGTTTCAGGTTCGGCATCACGATCGCCCGCGCGAACTGGCGCGCGGTGTGCGGCAGCACGCTGGCCAGCGCCGCGCCGTCGCGCAGGTGCAGGTGCCAGTCGTCTGGACGGGTGATGGTGATGGATTGCGGGATCTCGATGGTGGACATGGCGGCTCTCGGATTGCGGGACGGCGTCATTTTACCTGTATAGGGAATGTCGCACCGCCTTGGCGAGCGCGCTTGCACCGACGTCTTGAATATGGGAGACTGCATCGCAATTGCAATGCATTTCGGAGCTGATGATGAAAACCTCGACGATTCCTTCTCTCCGGGTCAAACCAGAGCTGCGCAGCGCGGCTGAAAGCGTGCTGCAGGAAGGCGAAACCTTGTCCGGTTTTGTCGAGCAGTCGCTGCGCCAGAATATCCAGCGCCGGCAAGCCCAGCAGGAATTCATTGCGCGCGGCCTGGCATCGGCTGCGGAAGCCGAGCGTACGGGCGAGTATTTCGATTCCGACGACGTTTTGCGCGAACTGGATGTCGTGCTCGACGAGGCGACGAAAGCGCAAAAATGAGCTACAAGGTCCGCTACACGCGGGCAGCCCGTGAGGACTTGCAGGAGTTGTACGCATACCAATTGAATCACAGCCTGCCTACTGCAAAGCGGGCACGCGACACCATTGCGAAAGCGACTGAGGTGTTGAAGGAGTTTCCATTCACCTGCCGCAAGGCGGATGCGGGTAATCCATTCCTGCGCGAGCTGGTGATTCCGTTTGGCGGCGCGGGATATGTGGCCTTGTTCAGCATTGACGACAAGATTACGGTGACGATCTTGGCGGCGCGGGATCAGTGCGAGGATGATTATTTGTAGCGATGCACGACACTGGCAGGCAACGTCGCCCCGGCCGCGGCCGGCCGCCCCCGGTGCTGCAGGCGCCCGACCAGGCGCGACAAGGCGTAACACATCACGAAATACACCACCGCCACGAACAGGTACATCTCCACCAGCCGTCCGTCGCGCTGCGCAACCTTGCTGGCGGCGCCGACAAAATCCGGGATGGACAGCACGTACACCAGCGACACGTCCTGGAACAGCACGATGGTCTGGGTCAGCAGCAGCGGGAGCATGTTGCGAAACGCCTGCGGCAGCACCACGTGGCGCATGGTCTGGCGGTAATCCATGCCCAGCGCCTGCGCCGCCCATACCTGCCCGCGCGGCACGGAAGCAATGCCGCTGCGCATGATCTCGCAGTAGTAGGCCGCCTCGAACAGCGTAAACGTGACCAGCGCCGACCAGAAGGCCCCTACCCTCACCGGCTCGTCGGCGCCGATCGCCCACGCCGCCATGTAGGGCACCAGGAAGTAAAACCAGAAAATCACCAGCACCAGCGGCACCGAGCGCACCAGGTTCACGTAGGCGCCGGCCGCGATCGCCAGCGGCCGGATGCGCGAGGTGCGCATCAGCGCCAGCAAGGTGCCCAGCACCACGCCGCCCAGCATGGCCAGCGCCGTCAGTTGCAGCGTGAAGACCATCCCGACCTGCAGCAGGTAGGGCCAGGAGCGCGCGATGACGTCGAAGTCGAAGTCGGTGAACATGTCAGGCGGCCCCGGTCCCGGCCGCGGGCAGCGCGGCGCGGCGCTCCACCGCGCGCATCAGCGACAGCGCCAGCAGGTTGACGAACACATAGATGAGGGTCGCGGCGCTGAAGGCTTCGAACACCTGGAACGAGAATTCCTGCACCGCGCGCGCGCTGGCCGTCAGCTCCACCAGCCCGATGGTCAAGGCAACCGAGCTGTTCTTGATGATGTTCAGGAATTCGCTGGTCAGCGGCGGCAGGATGATGCGCAAGCTGAGCGGCAAGAGGACCAGCCGGTACACCTGCCCCAGGCCCAGCCCCAGCGCGAGGGCGGCCGACCTTTGCCCGCCGGACAGGGCTTCGATGCCGGCCGACACCTGCACCGCCACGCGCGCCGACGTGAAAAAGCCCAGGCACACGACGGCGGTGACGAACGGCGCAACGGGCAAGGCCTTGAGCCAGTCGCCCACCGGCGCCGGCAGCAGCTCGGGCAGCACGAAAAACCACAAGAACATCTGCACCAGCAGGGGAATGTTGCGAAACAGTTCCACGTAGGCGTTGCCGAGTGCGCGCAGCGCGCGCTGCGGCAAGGTGCGGACGACGCCCACCGCAATGCCGAGGATGAGCGCCATGACCCAGGCCGACAGCGCCGTGGCGATCGTCCAGCCGAGGCCGGCGAGCAGCGTCTCGAGGTAGGTATGGGTACCGTCGGGCGACATCTGCCAGAAGATGTTCCAGTTCCAGTTGTAGTTCATCGGGCACCGGGCATCGCTTTATCTCCTCGGCGGCAGCGGCAATTAATGTGTCATTTAAGCGCGTACGCCGCCGGGTCGCCGGAATCGATGGGCTTGGCGATCACGGCCTTCAGCTCCGGCGACATGGGGAAATTGAGGTTGATGCCCCGTGGCGGAATCGGGCTCGTGAACCACTTGGCATAGGTGGCCGCCAACTGGCCGGACTGATAGAACTTGTGCAGCGCGCTGTCGACCGCCTGTTTGAACTGCGGGTCGCCGCGCCGCATCATGATCGCGTACGGCTCCACCGACATCGCCTCGGCCGAGATCTGGTAGTCGCCCGGCGCGCGCGCGCCGGCCACCTGCGCGGCGAGCAGGACATCGTCGTTGGCGAAGGCCTGGGCGCGCCCGGTTTCGAGCATGAGGAAGGATTCGGGATGGTCCTTGCCGACCACGATCTTCATGCCCAGCTTGCGCTGCGCGTTCAGGACCGTCATGAGCTTCTGGCCGGTGGTGCCCGCGGTGACGACCATCGCCTTGCCCTTCATGTCGGCCAGGCTGCGGATGCCGGAGGATTTCTTCGACAGCAGGCGATTGGCAACGACGAACATGGTCGGCGCAAAGGCGGCCTGCTGCTGGCGCTCGAGGTTGTTGGTGGTCGAACCGCATTCGAGGTCGATGGTGCCGTTGGCGATGAGCGGGATGCGGTTGGCCGAGGTGACCGGGTTCATCGCCACCTTCAGCCCGGGTAGCGCCAGTTGCGCGCGCAGCGCATCGACCACCTTCAGGCACAGGTCGACCGAGTAGCCGATGTAGCGCTGCTGGTCGTCGAGATAGGAAAAAGGCACGGACCCGTCACGCACGCCGAGGGTAATGGTGCCGGTTCGTTTGAGCTTGGCGAGGGTGCCGGTCGATTCCTGGGCGCCTGTATTGGGGATGGCGGCGGCCCCCAGCAGCGCCAACAGAGCAGTGAAAGCGATTCGTTTCATGATGTCCTCGGTCCAGGGTGGAAAGAGCGGTCATGACGTCCAGAGCAGTCGGATCGATCATATCACTGGAATTGCACGATGCACGAAAAACAACTTAACGAATAATCTTGGCCAGGAACTCGCGCGCCCGTTCCGAGCGCGGCGCGCTGAAGAACTCCGCGGTCGGGCTGTCTTCGACGATCCTGCCATGGTCCATGAACAGGATGCGGTCGGCCACCTTGCGGGCGAAGCCCATCTCGTGCGTGACCACCATCATCGTCATGCCTTCCTCGGCCAGCCCGACCATGACGTCGAGCACTTCGGTGATCATTTCCGGGTCCAGCGCCGAAGTCGGTTCATCGAACAGCATCGCGATCGGGTCCATCGACAGTGCCCGCGCAATCGCCACGCGCTGCTGCTGGCCGCCCGAGAGCTGGGCCGGGAATTTGTCCTGGTGCGCCAGCAGGCCGACCCGGTCCAGGTATTTCAAACCGCGCTCGGTGGCTTCGGCCTTGGTCCGCCCCAGCACTTTTATCTGCGCCAGCGTCAGGTTCTCGCGCACCGACAGGTGCGGAAACAATTCGAAGTTCTGGAACACCATGCCGATCTTCGCGCGCAGCTTGGGCAAATCGGTGTGGCGGTCGGTCACCGTCACGCCATCGACCCGGATCACGCCCTCCTGCACCGGCTCCAGGCCGTTGACGGTCTTGATCAGGGTCGATTTGCCGGAACCGGAGGGCCCGCACACCACGACCACATCGCCCCGGGCCACGTGCGTGCTGCAATCGGCGAGTACCTGGAAGGCGCCGTACCATTTACTGACCTTGTCGATTTCGATCATTTTTTGCCACACCTTTCCCACACCTGTGAGCGTGCTTGACAGCACTAACAGCCCCTAGGATACTGCGGAACTTGCCAATATACTCAGAACGCACTTGGCCGACCACAGGAAGCAGTCAATGGACAAACGAAACCGCCTCACCACCTACATCCTGATCGGCCTCGCGCTGGGGATCGTCGTTGGCTACATCGCCAACACCAACCTGGCCGACCCCAAGGGTTTCGCCGAGACGATGTCGCTGGTGACGACGCTGTTCCTCCGCCTGATCAAGATGATCATCGCACCCCTCGTCTTCGCCACCCTGGTGGTGGGCATCGCCAAGATGGGCGACGCCAAGGAAGTGGGCCGCATCGGCGTCAAGGCGCTGGGCTGGTTCATCATCGCCTCCGTCATCTCGCTGTCGCTGGGCCTGGTCCTGGTGAACCTGTTCCGTCCGGGCGACGCGATGGCGGCGCTGGGCAACCTGCCGCCGGTCGGCGCCGACTCGGGCATCGTCACCTCGGGCCTGACCCTGAAGGAATTCATCACCCACCTGGTGCCGTCCTCGATCGTCGACGGCATGGCCAAGAACGAGATCCTGCAAATTGTCGTGTTCTCGCTGTTCTTCGGCACCGCCGCCGCCGCCGTCGGTGCGCGCGCCACGCCGATGATCGACGCCATCGACGGCGTCGCCCACGTCATGCTCAAGCTTACCGGCTACGTCATGAACTTCGCGCCGATCGCCGTCTTCGCGGCAGTGGCCGGCATCATCGCCAAGAGCGGCCTCGGCGTGCTCTCGACCTATGGCGTCTTCATGGCCCAGTTCTACTTCGGCATCGCGCTGCTGTGGGGGATCCTGATCCTGATCGGCATGGCCTTCCTCGGCCCGCGCGTGCTGCGCCTGATCGCCGAACTGCGCGAACCGACCCTGCTGGCCTTCTCGACCGCTTCCTCCGAAGCAGCTTTCCCGAAAACCTTGGAAGGACTGGAGCGCTTCGGCGTCAAGAACCGCCTGGCCGCCTTCGTGCTGCCGATCGGTTACTCGTTCAACCTCGACGGCTCGATGATGTACTGCACCTTCGCGACCGTGTTCATCGCCCAGGCCTACGGCATCGAGATCCCGCTGTCGACCCAGCTGATGATGATGCTGGTGCTGATGCTGACCTCGAAAGGCATGGCCGGCGTACCGCGCGCCTCGCTGGTCGTCATCGCAGCCACGCTCGGCCAGTTCAACATCCCGGAAGCGGGCCTGCTGCTCCTGCTGGGCATCGACCACTTCCTCGACATGGCGCGTTCGGCCACCAACGTGATCGGCAACGGCATCGCCACCGCCGTCGTGGCGAAGTGGGAGGGCGACCTCGAGGAGACTGTACCGAACAAGGACGTTGCCGTCTCGCCGCTGCGCTGACAGCCAGGGAAAACGAAGACAGGGCCTTCCAGCGATGGGAGGCCTTTTTTTCATAAAAATGGAGACAGGAAGATGAAACAGCTGGCCGCGGCAGCGATGCTGCTTGCATTGAACAGCGCCCAGGGCGCCACCCAGACGGTCGATTGCGGCCGCCTGCTCGACGTGAAAAGCGGCACCTGGCGCGAGCGCGTCAGCATCGTGATCGAGAACGGCAGCATCGTGTCGGTCGGTCCGATGACGCCGGGCGCCGGCCATATCGACCTGTCGAACAAATCCTGCCTGCCGGGCCTGATCGACATGCACGTGCATCTCACCGGCGAAACCGCGCCGGCGATCGACGCCTACCGCGACCGCCTCACGGCCGATCCGGCCGACCTGGCCTACCGCTCGGTGAAGTATGCCGCGCGCACGCTGATGGCCGGCTTTACCACCGTGCGCGACCTGGGCGCGCAGGACGGCCTGAACGTGTCGCTGAAACGCGCGATCGCCGCCGGCGCCGTGCCTGGCCCGCGCATGTTCACGGCCGGGAAATCGATCGCCACCACCGGCGGCCACGCCGACCCGACCAACAACCTGTCGCACTTCCTGAACGAGAAGATCGGCACGCCGGGCCCGGAGCAAGGCGTGATCGACAGCCCGGAACAGGGCCGCCAGGCCGTACGCGCCCGCTACAAGGAAGGCGCGGACCTGATCAAGATCACCGCCACCGGCGGCGTGCTGAGCCAGGCGGCCAACGGCCAGAACTCGCAGTACACCGAAGACGAACTGCGCGCCATCGTCAGCACCGCCAAGGATTACGGCTTCCGCGTGGCCGCGCATGCGCACGGCGCCGAAGGCATGAAGCGCGCCTTGCGCGCCGGCGTCGACTCGATCGAGCACGGCACGCTGATGGACGACGAGACCATCGCCCTGTTCAAGAAGACCGGCCACTGGTACGTGCCGACGATTTCGGCCGGCCGCTATGTCGCCGACAAGGCGAAGGACCCGAATTATTATTCGGCCCTGGTGCGCCCGAAGGCGGCCGCGATCGGCCCGCAGCTGCAGGCGACCTTCGCGCGCGCGCACAAGGCGGGCGTGAAAATCGCCTTCGGCACCGACGCCGGCGTCTTCCCGCATGGCGAGAACGCCAAGGAATTCGGCTACATGGTCGAAGCGGGCATGAGCCCGATCGAGGCGATTCGCGCCGCGACCGTGCACGCCGCCGACCTGCTCGACCAGCCCCAGCGCCTGGGCGCGGTGGCGCCGGGCTTTGCGGCCGACATCGTGGCCGTCGACGGCGACCCGCTGCGCGACATCAAATTGCTCGAACAAGTGAAATTCGTGATGAAGGACGGCGTCGTTTACAAACAACTGTAAAGACGCTGTAGTTAAAGGAGATATATATGCTGTTCCAAAAGACCGCTCGCTCGGCCACCGCGCTGTTCGGCTTCCTGTTCTGCCTCGCCTTTGCGGCGCAGGCCCAGAGCCAGGCCGCCGCTGTCAAACTGCCGAACGTGACCATCCTCGCCACCGGCGGCACGATCGCCGGCACCGGCGCCACCAGCACCACCACGGTCGGCTACACGGCCGCCACGGTCGGCATCCAGACCCTGATCGCCGCGGTGCCGGAAATGACGAAGATCGCCAACATCAGCGGCGAGCAGGTGTTCCAGATCGCCAGCGAGAACATGGGCAACGAGCACTGGCTGGCACTGGCCAAGCGCGTCAACACCCTGCTGGCGCAGCCGACGGTCGACGGCATCGTCATCACCCACGGTACCGACACGCTGGAAGAAACGGCCTACTTTTTGAACCTGGTCGTCAAGAGCAGGAAGCCAGTGATCCTGGTCGGCTCGATGCGCCCGTCGACCGCGCTGTCGGCCGACGGTCCGGTCAACCTGTACAACGCGGTGATGCTGGCCGGCTCGCAGGAGGCCATCGGACGCGGCGTGCTGGTTGCGATGAACGACCAGATCAACGGCGCGCGCGACGTCACCAAGTCGAACACGACGACGACCGACACCTTCAAGGCCTCCGAACTGGGCATGCTCGGATATATCCAGGGCGGCAAGCCCTACTTCTATCGCACGGCGATCCGCCGTCACACGGTGGAAACCGAATTCGACGTGATGAATCTGTCGGTGCTGCCGCAGGTGGAAGTGGCGTATGCGCATGCGAACGTGGGACCGGTGGCGATCGAGGCGCTGGTAGGGTCGGGCGCCAAGGGCCTGATCCATGCGGGCGTGGGGAATGGCTCGTTGCCGGCGAAGGTGCGTCCTGCCTTGTCGGCTGCCCGTAAAAAAGGCGTGATCATCGTGCGCTCGGCGCGGGTTGGCCAGGGCATCGTGGCACGCAATGGCGAAGCCAATGACGATGAGCTGGACTTTGTGGCGGGGGATAACCTGTCGCCGCAGAAGGCGCGCATTTTGTTGATGCTGGCCTTGACCAAGACGACCAATACGCGGGATATTCAGAAGATGCTTTCGACGTATTAAAAGCGGTGCGCACCGGTACGGGGGGCTGTTGCCTGCTCTGGTATCGGTGTTTTGAATCCGCGTGGGCTCGGAGAGCCCACCCTACGGGATACGCCATGTATCCGGTTTCGTAGGGATCTCGCTTCACTCTCCCTGCAATTCCAACGGCGGCGACGCCAACTCTTCATCGGGGCGCGCTTGCTGGCGCTCCCACATCTGCGCATACAAACCCTGCGCCGCCAACAAACTCTGATGGGTGCCGCGCTCGACGATCTTGCCGTGGTCGAGCACGATGATCTGCTGCGCGTCGGCGATGGTCGAAAGGCGGTGCGCGATCACCAGCGTGGTGCGGTTGCGCGCGATTTCCTTCAGCTGCGCCTGGATCGCCTGCTCCGACTTCGAATCGAGCGCCGACGTGGCCTCGTCGAAGATCAGGATCGCCGGGTTTTTCAGCAGGGTACGGGCAATGGCCACGCGCTGCTTCTCGCCGCCCGACAGTTTCAGCCCGCGCTCGCCGACCATGGTCGCATACCCATCCGGCAGGCTTTCAATAAAATCGTGGATCGAGGCTGCGCGCGCCGCCGCGACGATGTCTTCCTTGCTCGACCCCGGCTTGCCGTAGGCGATGTTGTACTCGATGCTGTCGTTGAACAGCACCGTATCCTGCGGCACGATGCCGATCGCCGAGCGCAGCGAGGCTTGGGTGACGTTGCGGATGTCCTGGCCGTCGATGCTGATCGCGCCCTTGTTCACGTCGTAGAAGCGGAACAGCAGGCGCGACAAGGTCGATTTGCCCGAGCCGCTGTGGCCGACCACGGCGGTGGTGGTCCCGGCGGGAATGGCGAAGTCGACGTCGAACAGGATCTGGCGTTTGCTCTCGTAGCTGAACTCCACATGCGAGAACTCGACGCGTGCGCCCTTCGTCGCCAGGGGCTGCGCGCCCTTCGAATCCGCCACTTCGCGGTTCTGGTCCAAGAGGCCAAACAGGCGCTCCATGTCGGCCAGCGCCTGCTTGATCTCGCGGTAGATCACGCCCAGGAAATTGAGCGGAATGTACAGCTGGATCATGAACGAGTTCACCAGCACCAGGTCGCCCAGCGACATGGTGCCGGCGATCACACCCTCGGTCGCGCGCCACAGGATCAGGGTGACGGCGGTCGCAATGATCAGCGACTGGCCCGTGTTCAGGACCGAGAGCGAAGTCTGCGAGCGCACCGCGGCGTTCTCGTAGCTCTGCAAACCCTGGTCGTAGCGCTTGGCTTCGTAGTCTTCGTTGCCGAAATATTTGACGGTCTCGTAATTGATCAGCGAGTCGATGGCCTTGGTATTGGCTTTCGAGTCGAGGTCGTTCATGGTGCGGCGGAAATGGGTGCGCCATTCGGTGACGACCACCGTAAACACGATGTAAGTGACCAGCGCGACGGCCGTGATGATCGAGAACCACTTGTCGTAGTTGAGCACCAGGTAGCCCAGCACCAGCGTGATTTCGACCAGGGTCGGCAGCACGTTGAAGAGCGAATAGGAAATGAGCGAATTCACGCCGCGCGTGCCGCGTTCGATATCGCGCGTCATGCCGCCGGTCTGGCGGTTCAGGTGAAAGCGCAGAGACAAGGCGTGCAGGTGGCGGAACACCTGCAGGGCGATGGTGCGCACGGCGCGCTGCGTGACGCGCGCGAACAGGAATTCGCGCAGCTCGGTAAAGATCGTGGTCGACAGGCGCAGCAGGCCGTAGGCGACCAGGGCGCCGAGCGGCAGCACCAGCAGCGCCTTCGGATTGGCCGGGTCGATCGCGAGCTGGTCGATCAGCTGTTTCAATACCAAGGGCACGCCGACGTTGGCCATCTTGGCGCCGATCAGTGCGCCGAGGGCGGCGATCACGCGCCATTTGTAGACCCAGAGGTAGGGAAACAGGGTTTTCAGTGTCGCCCAATCGGTGCGCTGCCGGCCTTTCGCATCGGGAGGCGGAGGAGGTGTCGTGGAATGGCGTCGCATGGCAGGGATCCGGGATCTATGGTTCAATTCGGGACGATTGTAGCTTTTCACGAGAAAACAAGATGACCACGCCAGAAAACACCGCTTCCGTCCCCACCAACCGTCTGCCGGAAGGGAAAATGCCGCAGCTGCGCGTGATGCCCGGCCCGCCTGACGCGAACGTGTATGGCGACGTCTTCGGCGGCTGGATCATGGCCCAGGTCGACATCGCCGGCTCGCTGCCGGCCACACGCCGCGCCAACGGCCGCGTTGCGACCATCGCGGTGAACTCCTTCCTGTTCAAGAACCCGGTGTTCGTGGGCGACCTGCTGTCGTTTTACGCCGATATCGTCAAGGTCGGCAACACCTCGATCACGGTGTACGTCGAGGTCTATGCCGAGCGCAACCGCCTGCAGTCGCACATCGTCAAGGTGACCGAAGCGACGCTGACCTATGTCGCTACCGGCCCGGACCGCAAGCCGCGCCAGCTGCCGCCGATCGAATCGCTGATCTCGCATCCCTAATTGAACACGCGCCGCAGCTTCCTGTTCGACGCGGCCCGCCTCGCGGCCGCGGCCACGACCGGTGCTGCCTTCAGCCAGGCTGCGGGCGCAGTCGAAAGAGCGTATCCATTTTCGCTCGGCGTCGCCTCCGGTTCGCCGCTGCCCCATTCGGTCATCCTCTGGACCCGCATCCTGCCCGATCCGCTTAACGCGGCATCGGTGTCGGCCATCGCGCTGACGGTGCGCTGGGAAGTGGCCGAGGACGAGGCGTTCAGAAAAGTCGTCGCGCAAGGCAGCGCGGTCGCTGCGCCCGAGCTCGCGCACAGCGTGCACGTCGATGCGGCGGGACTGCGGCCGGCACGCTGGTACTGGTACCGCTTCATGCTGGGCGACGCCGTCAGCCCGGTTGGGCGCACGCGCACCGCGCCCGCGGCCGACGCCCTCCCCGCCATGCTGAAACTGGTGGTCGCCTCCTGCCAGCACTGGGAATTCGGCCACTACGCCGCGCACCGCCATATCGCCGCCGCCGCGCCCGACCTGGTCGCCTTCCTGGGCGACTACATCTACGAGTGGGGTCCCTACCAGCTGCGCCATCCGCAGAAGGCGATCCGCAGCGACGAATCGTTCACGCTGGCGCAGTACCGCGCGCGCTATGCACAATACAAAAGCGACCCGGCCCTGCAGAGCGCGCACCATGCCGCGCCCTGGCTCGTCACCTGGGACGACCACGAAGTGGCGAACGACTACGCCGGCGACGTCGACGAGCGCTTATCCAGCGATTTTGCGGCGCGGCGCGCAGCGGCCTACCAGGCCTTTTACGAACACATGCCGCTGCGCCTGGCGCCGCCGCCGCGCGGCCGCTTCGGCAGCCTGCGCATGTACCAGCGCCACGACTGGGGACGCCTGGCGCGCTTCCACGTGCTCGACAACCGCCAGTACCGCTCGAAGCTGCCCTGCTCGAAGCCGGGACGCGGCGGCTCGAACGTGGTGCTGGCGCGCGCCTGCGCCGAGCTGCGCGATCCTTCACGAACGATGCTCGGCGGCGAACAGGAAGCCTGGCTGGCGCAAGGCCTGTCCTCGTCGCGCGCGCAGTGGAACATCCTGGCCCAGCAAACGCCGATGGCGCAGTCGAGCGGCGTGCCGGTGCAGTCGCCGCAAGACGGCCGCTTCTGGACCGATGGCTGGGATGGCTATCCGGCGGCGCGCCGGCGCCTGCTGGACACACTGGCTGCAAGCGGCGCGAAGAACCCGCTGGTGCTGGCCGGCGACGTGCACACCTTTTATGCGAGCGAATTGCGGCGCGATTTCGGCCGGCCGGCGTCAAAAAACAATCCGATCGTCGCCGCCGAATTGTGCGGCACCTCGGTGACCTCGAGTTCGCGTCCGCAGTACCGCACCCAGGAAAACGTCGAGCGCAATCCGCACATGCTGTACGGGCGCAGCGACAAGCGCGGCTACATGCTGGTGGAAGTGAAGCCGCAGTCGGCGCAGGCGCGCTTCATGGCGCTCGACGACGTGCACGATGCGCGCTCCGGCCAGGCGCAAGTGGCCGCATTCGCCATGACAGACCGTCTTGCCGGCGTGCGGCGGGCCTGAAACATCGCGTAAACTTCCGCTCATCCGCAATTTCAGCAAATTCGCGTATCGACATCAACTTCGCTTAGAATATGATGTCGTTTTTCCATCATTTTCCAGAAAATCTCAGTCGCTATGTCCTCACTTTCCTCCTCGCCGCCAGCCTTGAACGATGACCTTGGCTGGCTCGCGGGCGGTGGCGAGATGGGTACCCTGATCCGCTCGATGGACTGGTCGGCGACACCGCTCGGTCCCCTCGAAAGCTGGCCACAAAGCCTGCGCACCTCGGTCAGCCTGTGCCTGTCCTCGACCTTCCCGATCCTGGTTGCCTGGGGGCCGGACGACATCCAGATCTACAACGACGCCTACCGCCCGATCTGCGGCGACCTGCATCCGCAGGCGATGGGCGCGCCATTCAAGGAAATCTGGGCCAGCGCGCTGCCGGTGGTGGGCGATGCCTTCGACCGCGCGCACAAGGGCGAAGGCGCCTACATCCGCGACCAGCGCATGTTCCTCGACCGCCTGGGCTATCTCGAAGAGGCCTTCATGACCTTCTCGTTTTCGCCCATCCGCGACGAGTCGGGCGAAGTGGGCGGCATCTTCCACCCGATCACGGAGTCGACGCCGACGGTGCTCAACGCACGCCGTACCCAGGGCCTGCGTGACCTGAGCGTCGACATTGGCGATGCCCGCACGCTCGATGAGATCAGGCGCGGGATCGCCGCCCAGCATTCGCACATGATGCTCGACCTGCCCTTCCTGCTGGTCTATCAGCTCGACGCCGACAGCGGCATGCTGTCGCTGTGCTGCGGCGTAGGCCTCGACGGCCACCCCGCCCTGGCCCCGGCCAGCCTTCCTCTGGACGACGCCTGCTGGCCGTTCGCGCAAGCCGCGCGGCTTGGCACCGCGCAGCGGATCGACGCCCTGGCGCCACGCTTCGGCGCCCTGCCCTGCGGCGCCTACGAGGCACCGCCTGACGCGGCCATGGTGCTGCCGATCTCCCTGCCGGGCGAGGAAACGCTGTTCGGTTTTGCGGTAGCAGGCGTCAGCGCGGCACGTGCGCTCGACGCCGACTACCTGGGCTTCTACGAGCTGCTGGGCGCGGCCATCAATACCGCGGTCGGCAATGTCGTCGCTTACGAAAAGGAGCAGCGCCGCGCCGAGGAGCTGGCGCAGATCGACCGCGCCAAGACCGCCTTCTTTTCCAACGTCTCGCACGAGTTCCGCACGCCGCTCACCTTGATCCTCGGTCCGCTCGACGATGCCCTGAACGACTGCTTCGAGCCGCTCGGCGCAGTCCAGCGCCAGCGCATCGACGTCACCCACCGCAATGCCCTGCGCCTGCTGAAGCTGGTCAATTCGCTGCTCGATTTTTCACGCATCGAAGCGGGCCGGGTACAGGCGACTTACGTAGCGACCGACCTGGCGCGCCTGACCGCCGAACTGGCCAGCGTGTTCGAGTCGGCCATGGCCAAGGGCGGCCTGCGCTACGAACTCGACCTGCGCGATCCTGGCGAGCCGGTCTGGGTCGACCGCGACATGTGGGAAAAGATCGTTTTCAACCTGCTCTCGAACGCCTTCAAGTTCACCCTGGACGGCAGCGTTTGCGTGTCGCTCGGCCGTCATGGGAACATGCTGCGCCTCTCCGTACGCGACACCGGCAGCGGCATCCCGGAGAGCGAACTGCCGCGCGTGTTCGAACGCTTCCACCGTATCGAAGGCACGCCCGGCCGCACCTACGAAGGCACCGGCATCGGGCTGGCGCTGATCCAGGAACTGGTGCGCCTGCATGGCGGCGTCATTGCCGTGCACAGCGTCCTGGGCGAAGGCACCCGCTTCGACATCGACCTGCCGTTCGGCCGTGCGCACCTGCCCGAGGACCGGATCGTCGACGGCGACGCTACCCCGCCGGCTGCGCCACGGCGCATGGGCGCCGCATTTGTCGAGGAAGCGCTGCGCTGGCTGCCGGACGAACCGGCGCAGGCCGGCGCGCGCCTGCCCGCGCCGCCCTCCCTGATGCAGCCGGCCGCACCGCTGCCGCGCATCCTGATTGCCGACGACAACAACGACATGCGCGCCTACCTCAAGGCGCTGCTCGATCCGCATGCCGACGTGACGGTGTGCGCCGACGGCGAGGCCGCATTCGCATGCCTGCAGCGCGAGCGGCCCGACCTGCTGCTGAGCGACGTAATGATGCCCAAACTCGACGGCTTCGGACTCATCGCCCAAATCCGCGCGCACGCGACCCTGCGCGACCTTCCGGTGATGCTGCTGTCGGCGCGCGCCGGCGAGGAAGCCAAGGTCGAGGGCCTGCAGTCGGGCGCCGACGACTACCTGGTCAAGCCGTTCGCCGCCGGCGAATTGCTGGCGCGCGTACAGCGCCAGCTGCACCAGGGCCGCGAGCGCCGCCTGCAGCTGCAGACCGTGGCCATTCGGGAATCGTATTTCCACACGCTGGTCGACGTCGCCCCGGTGATGCTCTGGACCACCGACGAGAACAATCTGTGCACCTACCTGAGCCGGCGCTGGTACGAATACACCGGCCGCACCTGGGAGCAGGACCAGGGGCTGGGCTGGCTCGAGAACGTCCATCCGGAAGATCTGCCGCGCACACGCGATATCTTCCTGGGCGCCGCCGCCGCGGGCGAAGCCTTCAGTATCGATTACCGCCTGCGCCGCCACGACGGCGTGTACCGCTGGTTCATCGATGCCGGCACGCCCCGTTTCGACGATGACGGCCGCCCGAACGGCTATGTCGGCACCGTCACCGACGTGCACGCGCGCACCGAGGCCGAGGAAGAACTGCAGCGCATGGCGCAGGCGCTGGCCGAGAAAAACCGCATGCAGAGCGAGTTTCTGTTCACGCTTGCGCACGAGCTGCGCAACCCGCTGGCGCCGATACGCACCGGCCTCGAACTGATGCGGATGAACCCGTCCGTGGCGCAGTCCGGCAATGTGCAGGGCATGATCAAGCGCCAGGTCGACCACATGGTGCACCTGGTCGACGATTTGCTGGACATGGCGCGCCTGTCCGAAGGCAAGGTCGAGCTGCGTCGCAGCCATGTACGGCTCGACGAGGTGGTCAAGGACGCGGTCGAGATGAGCATGCCGCTGGTGAACGCCGGCGAACACCAGCTGTCGCTGGCGCTGCCGGCGCTGCCGGTCCTGCTCTACCTTGACCGGCACCGCATTGCCCAGGTGCTGAGCAACCTGGTTAACAACGCGGCCAAGTACACCCCGCGCGGCGGCCGCATCGAGGTGGCGGCGCAGTTGGAGGGCGGCGAGGTGGTGCTGTGCGTGACCGACAACGGCATCGGCATCGCCGCCGGCATGTTGCCCGTCATTTTCGACATGTATGCGCAGGTCCACGACAACGCCGGCATGGCGCAAGGCGGCCTGGGTGTCGGCCTGAACCTGGTCAAGCGCCTGGTCGAACTGCATGGCGGGAAGGTGCGCGCCGAAAGCGCGGGCCTGGCGCAAGGCAGCCGCTTCACGGTAGCGCTGCCGCTGGAGGCCATGCAGGCGCCGCGCCACGAGAACGCAGATGCAGCCGCGGTGGCGCCCGATGCGCCTGAGGCGGCCGGCCTGCAGATCCTGGTGGTCGACGACAACGTCGATGCGGCGCAGATGCTGCGCGCCCTGCTGGAGATGAACGGCCACGCGGTGGCGCTCGCGCACGATGGCGCCACCGCCCTTGCGCAGGCAGCGCAGGGACGCCCCGACGCGGTCTTCCTCGACATCGGCCTGCCCGACCAGAGCGGCCTGGATGTGGCGCTGGCGCTGCGCCGGATCGAGGGCATGGGCCAGGCGGTCCTGGTCGCGCTGACCGGCTGGGGGGCAGCCGAGGACCGGCAGCGTTCGTCCGCCGCAGGGTTCGACGCGCACCTGACGAAACCGGCGAAGCTCGAAGACGTGCACGCCATCCTGCACGAAGTGACAGCGCGGCGCAACGCGCACCCGCTGACGGCGGTGCCACCGGGATTCATCGGCCCGACTGATATTTCACCAGGCTTTATCAGCTAAGCTTATGGATCGGATACGGGCGGCTCCCGCCCCACGTCCGCGTCGCAGCGCTTGCCGCGCACCTCGAAGCGGCTGGCGGCAACCGCCTTGCCGGCGCCGTCGACCAGCTCGAGCAGGTGCGCGCCCGCGATCAAGGACCAGGCAGCCGGCGCGTCCGCCGCTCCCATCCGGGCGCCATCGAGACGCCAGAACAGGCCCGCGCCCGCTTCCGCGCGCAAGACGATGCGCTCACGCTGCGCGGGAATATCCGGATCGATCGCGATGATGCTGCCCTCGGGCGGATACGCGATCCGCGGCGCGCGCCGGGCCGGCGGCACCGCTTCGACCAGGGCGGTGTCGGTCCCGGCCAGGAACCATTCCAGCCGCGGCGCTTCGTGCGAGGGCTGGAAGCGCACCTCGCGCCGCACCAGTGCGCGCGGCGCCGCCCCTTGCCGGCCCGGACGGTCGCGGTGCAGGTAATCCATCACGTCGCGCCAGACCGGCGCGGCGCCCGAAACGCCGGAGACGTCCCACATCGGCTGCCCGTCGAAATTGCCGACCCAGACGCCGACCGTGTAGCGGTCCGAATAGCCGAGGCACCAGTTGTCGCGCATGTCCTTGCTGGTGCCGGTTTTGACCGCGCTCCAATACGCGGTCGCGAGGTCGCTGCGCAGTCCGAAGGTCGGGCTGCGCGCGCCGCGGTCGGCCAAAATGTCGCCGACGATGTAGCTGGCGCCGGCATCGAGCACGCGCCGCCCGCTCTCAGGCGCACGCGCACGCAAGGTGACGGCGCCATGCACGCCGCCGTTGGCCAGCGTGCGGTAGGCGTTGGCCAGCTCCAGCAGCGAAACGTCGGCCGAGCCGAGCGCCAGCGACGGGCCGTAAAACTGCGCATCCTCGGTCAGCGAGCTCAGTCCGAGGTCCTGCAGGCGCGCATGGAAGCGCTCCAGGCCCGTGTTCATGAGCGTGCGCACCGCCGGGATGTTGAGCGAGCTGGCCAGGCTGGTGCGCACGCTGGCATAGCCCCGGAACTGGCGGTCGTAGTTCTGCGGCACGTACATTCCCGCGCCCGCGGCGATGTCGAGCGGGCTGTCGTCGAGCAGCGAGGCCGCCGTCAACAGGCGCCGTTCGATCGCCAGCTGGTAGAGAAAGGGTTTCAGGGTCGACCCGGCCTGGCGCAGTGCGCTCACGCCATCGATTTCGCTGCGCCCGCTGTTGCCCACATAGGCCAGCAGTTCGCCGCTGGCGTTGTCGATCACGACCAGGGCGCCATCGCCGGCATTACGTTCGGCCAGCGCGCGCAGGTGGCGCCGCAGCGACTCGAGGGCGAAGCGCTGCAGGCCTGCATCGAGCGTGCTGCGACCTGACAGGCCGCCTTCGCCCAGCAGCTTGCGCGCCGCCTGGCGCGCGCCCGCGTCCACAGGAGATACCTGCGGCCTGCCGAGCGCCACCTCGGCCTGCCATTCGATGGCGGCGCAGGAGCTGGGCGATTTCAGTTCGCGCGCCAGCGCGCAGGCACGCCGCGCCACCGCGCTCGGCGCGGCCCCGGGCGCGCGCAAGAGTGCGGCGAGAATGGCCGATTCGGCGCCATCCAGTCCGGACGGCGCCTTGCCGAACAGCGCGCGTGCGGCCGCGCCCACGCCTTGCAGTTCGCCCCGGAACGGCGCCAGGTTCAGGTAAGCCTCCAGGATCTGGCCCTTGCTCCAGCCGGCTTCGATCTCGCGGGCGGCAAGCGCCTGGTTCCACTTCTGCCCCCACGAGCGGCCAGCACCCTTGGTGCGCAATCCGGGATCGAGCAGGCCGGCCAGCTGCATCGTGATCGTCGAGGCGCCGCGCGGTCGCGCACGAAACAGGTTGTCCCAGGCAGCCTGGCCGGCCGCGCGCAGGTCGACGCCGCCATGCGCCATGAAGCGCGCGTCCTCGGCCTGCAGCACTGCCGCCCCGAGCGCCGGCGAGATGGCCGCCAACGGTGTCCACGCCATCCTGCGCACCTGCATGTCGATGCGCACGGCGTCGATCGGCACGCCGTGGCGGTCCAGCAGTTGCGCGTCCGATGCGCGCCAGGCCGCCTGCACCTGCGCCGGCGTCGGCACTGCGGCCGCCGCCGTCCCGCAGCACATGGCGACCAGGAGCAGGACGCGCCGCATCAGCGCCCCACCACCACCGCCGGATTGGGCGCTTCGCCGAACATCTCGGGACTGTACATCGCCTCGACCCGGGTCGGCGGCAGGCTGAATCTGCCCTCGTTGTTCAGGCGCACCGTGTACTCGATGCTCCACTTGCCTTTCGGGACCCAGGCGTAATAGGCGCGGAAGGCGCCGCTGGTGCGTTCCTCGTAGTCCGGCTGGACCCAGCCGCGCCGCGCTTCACCCTGCGTGGCGATCTGCGCGTCGCGCCCCAGTCCGGTGCCGAGGATGCTGGCGCTGGCGGGGATCGGGTCATCGACCACGACCCAGCTCATGTCGGCCTGCGCCTCCAGATCGAGCCTGACGCGGTACACGTCGCCGCGCGACCAACTACCGGCCCTCGCCTGCTCGACCGGCGTGACGCTGCGCGCAATGCGGTAGCCCGACGACAGCGGCGCCGTCAAGGGTACGGCGGCCAGGCTTTGCACGGTCGCCCACGGCTTGCCGCCGCCCTCGTGGCGCAGCGTCAGCTGGGCCGGACCCGGCGGCCAGGCCTGCAGCACGCTGCCCGGCGTGGCGTCGCCCCAGCGCACAGATTTGCCCGCGCCCGCCAGCTGCACGACGCTGTTGCCGGTCACCGGC
Source organism: Massilia sp. FBCC-B171 (assembly GCF_059134155.1). Classification (NCBI taxonomy): domain Bacteria; kingdom Pseudomonadati; phylum Pseudomonadota; class Betaproteobacteria; order Burkholderiales; family Oxalobacteraceae; genus Massilia; species Massilia sp. FBCC-B171. Next base: position 5,167,733 of record NZ_CP101443.1, read on the forward strand.
TGCGCTTCGAACTTTGCCGAGAACTTGTCGAGCGCGAGCGTGCCCCAGGCGTTGGCCAGGGTCGTACCCCAGCGTCCCTTGCGCTGGCGCCCGAGCGTGCCGCGCGCGAGGCGCCCCATGTCGGCCTGCCAGGCCGGATTGTCGAGCATGGCCAGCAGCAGGCGGTTCGCGTTCACGTCGGGCGAGGCCATCAGCCACCACCAGTCGTCGCTGCGTTCGGTCGAGAAGCCCATGGTGCTGCCTTGCAGGTTCAGGCGCGTACGCAGGAGCTGCTGCGCCTGCGCCAGCAGGGCCTCTCGGTTCGCCAGCTCGGGCGAGCGCTCCAGCACCAGGTACCAGTCGATGAGGGCCGAGCTTGGCCACAGGGCCGGTGCGACCGTGAACGATTCGAGCCAGGCACCGCGCACCGGCGCAATGCGCGACAGCGCTTCGAGCGCCGCCAGCTTGCGCACCGCCAGTTCCCCGGTGCGCAAGCTGGCGCCGCGCACGGCCTTGCCTTCGACGAAAGCGATCAGCCCGGCCTGCATGCGCTCGCGCTGTTCGGGCGCGATCGCAAAACCCGCTTCGCTCGTGACCGACAGCACATAGGCCGTCAGGCTGTCGCTGCCCTCGTTCATCGATGCGAAATATTTAATGAGGCCGTCGCCGTCGAGGTGCGCGGGCAGCGTGGCGGCGACACCCTGCCAGGCCTGCGCGTCGCCCAGCGCCACCGCGCGCGACGTGCGCTGTTCGAAACAGGTGTACGGATAGGCCGCCATGTAGTCGCGCACGCCCGCCAGGCTGCCGCCAAGGCTGGCACTGAAGGTGGTGCGCACGCCGCCCTGGCCGGGCAGGGCGTCCGGCGGGCGCGCCACCGGCAGCGTTTTCGGTGCGTCGAGCTGGAGCAGCGTCGCCTGCAGCGTGCGCACCGGCACCGCGGCGCCCACCTGCTGCTCGACGCGCAGGCTGTCGCTGGCGCCGCTGGCGCGCGCGTCGACCTGCCAGCGCAGGGTGCGCGCCTGCGGCACCACGAGGTCCCAGCCCACTTCGCGCGATTCGCCGGCGGCGAGCGAGAGCGACTGCGCGGCCAGCGTTTGCGGCGCGCCGGCGTCGGCGCCCAGGCTTGCACTCAATTGCACCTGCTGCGCGCGCTCGGATGCATTACGCAAGGTAAAGCCGGCGCGCAGGCGGTCGCCCTCGCGCACCAGTTGCGGCAGGCCCGACATCAGCATCAGGTCCTGCGTGCTGCGCACCTCGAGCGCGCCGCTGCCGAACAGGCCGGCGCCGGCGCTGGCCACCGCCACGATCCGGAAACTGCTCAGGGAATCGTTGAGCGGCACCGCGATCTCGGCCTCGCCCCTGGCGTCGAGTTTGACCTTGCCCTGCCAGAGCAGCAGCGTGTCGAACAGTTCGCGGCTGGCGCCACGCCCGCCGCCGCCGCCGTGGGCGACGGCCTTGCGCCCGAAATGGCGTTTGCCGACCACCTGCATCTGCGCGGTCGCCGTCTGCACTTGCAGTCCGCGCTCGCTCATCATCGTCTCGAGCAGCTTCCAGCTGTCGTTCGGCTTCAGTTCCAAGAGGCCTGCGTCGACCGCGGCCAGTGCAATCTCGGCGGCGGCCGGCAGCGCCTTGCCGTCGGCGCGCGTGACCTTGACCCGGACCGTGGCGCGCTCGCGCACCTTGTAGACCAGCCTGTCGCTGGCGACCTGCACCTTCAGCTCGTGCGCATTCCATCCGACCCGCACCGGCGCCATGCCGAGCTTATAGGCCGGCTTGCCAAGGTCGACCAGCGCCGTCGGCTGCACGCCGGCCACGCGGCCGCGCACCACCAGCGCCGAGACGAAGACGTTGGGCGCATAGCTCGCCTTCATCGGCAGGCTGATGGTCGGGTCCTGCGCCGTGATGCGGCGCACGAAGGTGTCGAGGATGCCTTCACGCTCCACCGTCACCAGCACGGTGGCCGAGCGGAAGGGCATGCGCAGCTGGAAGCTGGCGTTTTCTCCGGGTTCGAAGCGCGGTTTGACGGGGAGCAGGTCGATGCGGTCATTGTCCGACGCCTCGAACCAGGCATCGCGCCGGCCGGCGACCCAGACCTCGCTGCGCGTCACGCTCGTGCGCCCTTCGGCGTCCTGGACGCGCGCACGCAGGATCAGGTTGCCCTCGGCCGGGGCTTTCAGTTCGCACAGCAGCAGGCCGCGCGCGTCCGTCGCGCCGGCGCAGGCGGCGCCGACGCGTTTGGTCTCGCTGCTGTTTTCATAGGCGTAGAAGCCGCCCACCAGGCGCCGCCGATGGGCATAGCTCACGCGTTCGAACACGTCCACTTGCGCCTGGATACCGGCGGCCGGCTTGCCCTTCACATCGAGCACCGCGACCTGGAATTTCAGCGTGTCCTTGCTGATCCAGCTGTCCTGTTTGATGCCGACGACCAGATGCGCCGGCCACAAACGCACACGGGTCGATGCCGTCAGCGTTTCGCCGTTCGCATCCTGGTAGCTCAGCTCCGCCAGCAGGGCGCGTGGCCGGTCCACGGGCGGCAGCTCGGGCACCGTGATGCGCGCGCCGCCGGCACGGTCCAGCGCCAGATGCTGGGTGCGCGCCGGCTCCGCGGCCGCGCCGCCCTCCCCGGCCGCCTCGTCCTCGTCAGCCCAGTCGCCGTCCTGGTCCTGCGCTCCTTCCTGCTCGACGCCTTCCTTGACGTCGCCAGTGGCGAAAGTAAAACCGTCGTATTCGTCGAAGCCGACCGCGGCCGGCTCCAGCAAGGTACGCAGTTTGACGGGCGCCAGTCCCGCCGCGCCGCCCGACAGATAATTGACTTGCGCATCGAGGGTGATGCTGCGCGGCGCCACGACGGGTTGCGCCGGTCCCTTCAGCACCGCCTTCATGGTCGGCACCCGGAACTGCTCGACACGAAAGGCGCCGGCGACCTGGCCGCCGATGACGACGTCGTACTGTCCCAGCTTGGAATCAAGCGGGATCGTCCATTCCCCGTGCGCCTGGCCGGCCGCATCCCATGCCAGCCTGAAGGCGAGCTTGTCGCCGCTGCCCTGGTGCAGCAGCCAGCCTTGCGCCGGGCGCGGCGCCTTGTCGGCGGCGGCCTCTTCGACCGGCCAGGACGGCACATTGCGCGGCGCCGCGTCGCGCGCGCCCACCAGCGCGAGGCCGGCGCCAACCCGGCGCCGCAGGAAGTGCTTCATGTGAACCGTCTCGCCGGCGCGCAGCAGCGTGCGGTCGAACACCGTGGCCACGACCCGGCTGTCCTTCTCGAGCGGCTCGGTATTGAGCTTGAAGCGCCAGGGCTCGATTCCCTGCTGCCACTCGGACAGCGTAAACGTGAAGTCGTCGCCGCTGCGCGCGCTGACGAAGTAACCGCCGCCGCCACGGCAGGAGGACGGCGCCAGCGCCTTGCCGATGCGCGCCACCCCATTGCCGTCGGCGGCGCCGCTCCACAGCAGCTTGCCGGCGCAACTGCGCACCGCGACCTGGGCGCCTGCCACGGGCCGTCCCTTGTCGAGCGAGGTCACCCAGACCAGAGACGATTCGGCGCCATGCTTGAAGTGCGCCGCCAGGTTGGTCACCAGCGCCGTCGAGTGCACGTAGGCGGTGCGGCCCTTGTCGTTGATGGCGCGGCCCAGCTGCGGGCTGCTCAGCTCGACGACGTAAAAGCCGGGCCGGCGCAGCGGGATGCCGATGACCTCGAAGGCGCGCCGCCCGTTCGGCTTGGGCAGCGCGAAGCGTTCGATGGCGCCGCCTGCATGCTGGCCCAGCACCTGCTTGTGCAGGGAGGCGCCGTACTGCTCGGGCGGGGTCGAGACCGCGCCGCCATAGCGATTGAGTTTGCCGAGCCAGGCCATGACGTCCTGCTCCTGGGTAAGGCGCAGGCTGGCGCCGCTGCTGCGCACGGCCGTGGCCAGCCTGGCTTCGACATTGCGCACCGTGACCGGCAGCAGGCGTTCGCCGCGCGCTTCGATGATGCCGAAGGGCGCGGTGAACTTGACGAGCGGCGGCTGGCGGTCGACGCGCAGCGCCAGCGCAGACGCCTTGCCGATCGTGAGCGCCCTGCCCGCATCGTCCTGCAAGCCGGCCGGCACCCGCAGCTGCAGGCTCGCCAGTTCCGGGAAGGGGCCAGGGAAATTCATCTCGCTGACAAAGCCGCTTTTCGCTTCGTCGCCAAGGGCCGCTTCGAAGCGCTGCTTGTCCGGTCCCTCGAGGTGGATCTTGCGCGCCTCGGCCAGCGGCACCGGCGCGCTGAAATCGAGGCGCACCGGCAGGAAGGGCACGCAGCCGGCTTTCGCGTTGACGCGGTCGCAGCGCAGCGTCAGGTGAAAATCGGGGCGCGTGCGGTAGGCCAGCTCCTGGTCGGCTTCGACGGCGACGCCGTTGGACGCGGCGATGCCTTTGCCCCAGACCAGCGTCACATCCGTATCGGCCGGCAGCGTGCGCCGGCATTGCAGGGCGACGATGGGGAGGCTGTCATCGCGCTTGTTGACTGGCGCCGATGCGCTCCAGGCCTGGCCACGCGCGCGCCAGTAAATGGTCAATTGACGGTCGACGAAGTCGCGGCGCAGCGCCAGGATGCGTTCGCGCTCTTCCCCGGCAAGCACGCGCACGCCGATCTTTTCGTTGATGCCGCCGGCGCGGCATCAGGCCTGGCTTTCGATGCTGGCCGCGCGCGCCGGCGCATCCAGCGCAAGGAGGAACACCTGCTGCTCGTCGAGCTGCCTGCTGCCCTCGTGCGGGAGGCTGCGCAGCACCGACGGACCACCCGTGTGGAAGGCGAAGGCCTGCTTGCCGGCCAGCGCCTGGCCGGCAAGGTCGCGTGCCTCGGGGCGCAGCGTGAAGCGGCAGGCGACGGCGCCCGGCAGGTCGCGCTCGAAGTCGTAGCTCCAGGTCGTGCCGTCGACCCAGCGTCCTGTGCCCTTCTCGGCGCAGTCGACGGCGAAGGGGTCGGGCGCGCGCGGTTCGCCGAAGGCCACCATCGGGCTGGTGAAGCGCGCGGTGACCTGGCGTACCCGCTTGACCGCGCCTTCAGGGGAAAACGCGAGCACGCCGGTTTGCGCCATCGCGGCCTGTGCACCCAGGGTCAGGAACAGCGCGGACAACACTCGGTACAAGGGACGCATCGGCAGCTCCACGGAAGGGAAGCTGCCAACCTACGGCGGCGCGCAGAAGGCGCGTCTGGCCCAAGTCAACAGCGCATCGAGTGTTGCAAAACCGTGCGAATGTGTCAACGCATCAGCGTGGAAAGAGCGAAAATGCCGACGGCGCGCTTCATTGGGGCGGTCACGGAAAGATTACGCGACGCTGGCTACCTTCAATGCGGAGACGTCGTGGGGCTGTTGCCTGCGCGGTTAGTGGCGCTTTGAATCCGCGTGGGCACGGAGTGCCCGGTGAACCCGTCATGGAGGCCATTGGCCTCCATGACCCCGTACGGAGTACGCTTGTGGCCGCTGTGCGGAAGGGCGAAGGACCTGCCGCGGCGCGTAAAAAAGGCCCCGTCAGGGGCCTTGGTACAAGGTAGCGCGGCGACTCAAGCCGGCTGCTTCTCGTCGCGCAGCTCGCGCCGCAGGATCTTGCCGACGTTCGTCTTCGGCAGCGTGTCGCGGAACTCGATCATGCGCGGGCGTTTATAACCGGTCAGCTCGTCCTTGCAGAACTCCATCAGGATCTCGACGGTCAGCGCCGGGTCCTTCTTCACCACGTAGAGTTTCACCGCTTCGCCCGAATGCTTGTCCGGTATGCCGACGCAGGCCACTTCCAGCACGCCCGGGTGGGCGGCGACGACGTTCTCGACTTCGTTCGGGTAGACGTTGAAACCGGAGACCAGGATCATGTCCTTCTTGCGATCAACGATGCGCGTGTAGCCGCGTTCGTCCATGATGCCGATGTCGCCGGTCTTCAGGAAGCCGCCGGCGGTCATGACCTTGGCCGTTTCGTCGTCGCGCTTCCAGTAGCCGGCCATGACTTGCGGGCCGCGGATGGCGATTTCTCCGGACTGGCCGAAGGGGACAGGATTGTCCGCATCGTCGACGATCAGGATTTCGGTCGAGGGCAGCGGCAGGCCGATGGTGCCGGTGAAATCGGTGATGTCGCAGCGATTCGCGGTGGCGACCGGCGAGGCTTCGGACAGGCCATAGCCTTCGACGATCGGGGTGCCGGTAATTTTGAGCCATTTGTCGGCCACCGCCTGCTGCACCGCCATGCCGCCGCCCGGGCAGACCAGGTAGCTCGAGTGGTCGAGGTTCGCAAACGCCGGCTGGTTCACCAGGCCGTTGTAGAGCGTGTTCACGGCCGGGAAGACGTTGATCTTGTACTTGCCCAGTTCCTTGATGAAGCCGTCCATGTCGCGCGGGTTCGGGATCAGGAGGTTCATCGCGCCCAGGCGCATGCCCAGCAGGCCGCAGACGGTCAGCGCATAGATGTGGTACAGCGGCAGCGCGCACATGAATTGCAGCTGCTCGCCGGCCTTGGCGCGGCCCAGCGAGGGCGCGAACCAGGCTTCGTTCTGCAGGACGTTGGCCAGCACGTTGCGGTGCAGGAGCACGGCGCCTTTCGAGACGCCCGTGGTGCCGCCGGTGTACTGCAGGAAGGCGATGTCGTCATGGCCGAGTTTCACCGGCTTGAAGGTCAGGCGTGCGCCTTCGGCCAGCACCTTGTTGAAACCGATCGATCCCGGCAGCGACCAGGCCGGCACCATCTTCTTCACCTTGCGCACGACGAAGTTGACGATCGTGCCCTTGACGCCGCCCAGCAGGTCGCCCATGGCGCCGACGATGACGTGCTTCACCGGCGTATTCGCAATCACCTGCTCCACCGTGTGGGCGAAGTTTTCCAGCACCACCAGCGCTTCGGCGCCCGAGTCTTTCAATTGATGCTGCAGTTCGCGCGGGGTGTACAGCGGGTTGACGTTGACGATGGTGTAGCCGCCGCGCAGGGCGGCCGCCATCGCCACCGGGTATTGCAGCACGTTCGGCAGCATGATCGCCACGCGCGCGCCCGGCTGCAGGCCGCGGCTCTGGAACCAGGCCGCCATCTGCGCCGACATGCGGTCCAGGTCAGCGTAGGTGATGGCCTTGTCCATGCAGGCAAAGGCGTTCTGGGCCGCGTACTTGCGGAAGGACTCTTCCAGCAAATGGGTCAGGGAGCGGTACTGTGTCGGGTCGATCTCCGCCGGTACGCCAGCCTGGTACGACTTGAGCCAAAACTTGTCCATCTATGCCTCGCCTTCTGAATAACGGTGTGTTCAATAAATGCAAAACCGCCCGGAAACCCGGGCGGTTCATACTCAGGACGGAGCACACGTGCTGCGACTAGCGCATCAAGCTGCTTCCTTGTCCTTCTTTGGTTGCTGCTGTTCGTCGCGCAGCGCGCGCCGCAGGATCTTGCCGACGTTCGTCTTCGGCAGTTCGTCGCGGAATTCGATGAACTTCGGTTTCTTGTAGCCGGTGAACTGCTGCTTGCAGTAGTCCATCAGCGCCGCTTCCGTCAGGGCCGGGTCCTTGCGCACCACGAACACCTTGACCGCCTCGCCCGAGTGCTCGTCCGGCACGCCGACGACCGCGCATTCGAGCACGCCCGGGTGGCCGGCGATCACGCCTTCGAGTTCGTTCGGGTAGACGTTAAAGCCCGACACCAGGATCATGTCCTTCTTGCGGTCGACGATTTTCACGTAGCCGCGTTCGTCCATGGTGCCGATGTCGCCCGACTTGAAGAAGCCGTCGGCGGTCATGACCTTGGCCGTTTCGTCCGGACGGTTCCAGTAGCCGGCCATCACCTGCGGGCCACGGATCGCGATTTCGCCGCGCTCGCCGAGCGCAACCGGATTGCCGTCGTCGTCGAGGATCGCGATGTCGGTCGACGGCACCGGCAAGCCGATGCTGCCGGTGAAGCCGGCTTCGTCCGAGCGGTTGCAGGTGGCGACCGGCGAGGTCTCCGAAAGGCCGTAACCCTCGATGATACTCTTGCCGGTGATCTGCTTCCACTTGTCGTTGACCGCCTGCTGCACGGCCATGCCGCCGCCATTGGCCGTTTTCAGCTGCGAGAAATCGACGCTGGAAATGTCCGGGTGGTTGACCAGCGCGTTGTACAGCGTATTCACCGCCGGCAGCATGTTGATCTTGTACTTGCCCAGTTCCTTGATGAAGCCCGGGATGTCGCGCGGGTTCGGGATCAGGATGTTCATGGCGCCGGCGCGCATGCCCCACATGGCGCAGGCCGTCAGCGCGAAGATGTGGTACAGCGGCAGCGCGCAGACGATGGTCTGGAACTCCACATGCGGCGGCTGCGAGTTCGCAGGCTCGGCCCAGGCTTCGACCTGCAGCACGTTGGCGATGACGTTGCGGTGGGTGAGCGTGGCGCCTTTCGAGACGCCCGTGGTGCCGCCGGTGTACTGCAGGAAGGCGACGTCCGACGAGGTGATCGCGACCGGGCTGAACGGCATTTTGGCGCCCTGCGCCAGCGCATCCTTGAAGCGCACCATGTTCGGCAGCGCGAAGTCGGGCACCATCTTTTTCACGTTGCGCACGACGAAGTTGACCAGCATGCCCTTGGCGCCGCCGAGCAGCTCGCCCATGCTGGCCACGACCACGTGGCGCACTTGCGTGTTCTTGAGCACCTGCTCGACCGTGTGCGCGAAGTTCTCGAGCACGATGATCGCTTCGCTGCCCGAATCCTTGAGCTGGTGCTCGAGTTCGCGCGGGGTGTAGAGCGGGTTGACGTTAACGACCGTGTAGCCGGCACGCAGGATGGCGGCGATCGCGACCGGGTACTGGAGGATGTTGGGCATCATGACGGCCACGCGCGCGCCCTTGGCCATGCCGCGGCTTTGCAGCCAGGCAGCCAGGCGCTTCGAGCACGCATCGAGCTCGGCATAGGTCATGAACTTGTCCATGCACACGTAGGCGTTGTTCTGTGCGTACTTCTGGAACGACTCTTCCAGCAGTTGCACCAGCGATGTGTACTGGTCGGGATTGATCTCGGCAGGTACGCCAGGGGGATACGACTTCAGCCAAATTTTGTCCATCAGGTGCCTCTGTCTCCAATAGGTCGTTATCGTCCATGGCGCCGCATAGCGAAATCCATGGCGTGCTTATGCCTTTGCTATTGCTGCATGTGATGCTATCGGGCAGCGCCCGCATAAGCAAGCGCTTTTGGAGAGATTGGAAGGGGCACTCTACGGCATGGCGGTATTGGTGCGCTGCACCATGAAATTTGCCGGGGGCGAAGCGACGTCGATCAGCCGCAGGGCTTGCTGGCGTTCCGTCTTGTCGAGTTTCGCCAGGCGGTTCACCTTGCGGTAAAACGCCCCGAAACTTTTCTCTTTGCGCAGCATCGCGCGGAAGGCCGGCACGTAGTCGTTATAGGTGGCGATCGAGGCCAGGTGGGCGTTCGAGAGCGGCTCGGCGAAGAAGCGGTCGTAGCCGGCATAGCCGCCCCAGTTCGCTTTCAGGACCTGGTACTCCTCCTTCAAGGCGATGAACAGGCGTGCCTTGCCGATGCGCTTCTGCTCGTCCGGGACGATGGCGGCATAGGTGCGCTCGAGTTCCTTGCGATACTTCAGCAGCAGCGCCAGGAAATCCTTGCGCCGCACCGAGTAGCGCGCATAGCCCTCGCGCATCGCCGGATTGCCGTAGCGCTCCAGCCACAGCTCGACGCCGGCCTCCTCGACCGCGCTGGCGAAGGACTCGTTGAAACGCGAGTCGCCCTGCACATAGGTCACCTGGTGCGCCAGTTCGTGGAAGATCAGGCGCGCCAGTTCGGCGTCGGGATAATTGATAAACGTGGAAATCAGCGGGTCGCTGAACCAGCCGAGGGTCGAATAGGCGCTCACGCCCCCCACTTCGACGTCGCGCCCTTGCGCACGCAACTCGTTCGCATAGGCATGGGCCTCGTCCTTGCTGTAATAGCCGCGGTAGTTGACGCAGCCGGCCACCGGGAAGCACCACTGGAGCGGCTTCAGGGACAGTTCCGGCGTGGCGACGACGTTCCACAGCACGTACTGGCGTTTCAGGGCCGCGTAGTTCTTGTAGCTGTCGTTGTCGGGCAGGCCCATCTGCTGGACCGCGAAGCGGCGGATCTGGCGCGCCGCTTCCAGGCGGTGGCGCAGCGAGGTGTTGGTGGCCGGGTCGGCCAGCCATTCATCGATGGGTCGTGCGTCGGAGAGGAGTTCGAGTTGGCCCTGGGCGGCCTGGGTGTAGTAATTCAGAGTAGAACAACTGGCAAGTAAGGAAGCGACGGCGCCCATGGCGAGGGCGCGCCGGAACAAACGGGGAAGTTTAGGGGAGGGATTTTTCATGTCCGGGTCGCGGTGTGGCCTTTTCGACCTGCACCAGGGTGTCGTAGAAAGTGGGCGCCCGACCCATGTCGGTCAGGCGCTGGCTGGTCACTTCGTTGGCGTTCTTGCCATCCTTGGAAAGCTTCTTCCACCAGATCGACAGGCCCACCACGAGGCCAATACGCGCTTTTTCGGTCACGCGCGCCTTGGCAACAAAAGAGCCGCGGTCGTTAAAAATACGTGCCATGTCACCATGTTCGATGCCGCGCGCTGCGGCGTCGTTCGGGTGGATGTCGAGGTGCGGCTCGCCCTCGGTTGCACGTAGGCTCTGTACATTGACAAAAGTCGAGTTCAGGAAGTTCCGCGCCGGCGGAGAAATCATCGCCAGCGGATAGCGCTTTGCCAAGACCGGATTCGAGGCCACCGACTCGTAGGGGGCGATATAGGCCGGCAAAGGATCGAGGCCGTCCTTCGCCATCGTGGCGGAATAGAACTCGCATTTGCCCGAGGGCGTAGGAAAACCGCCTTCGGCAAAGGGCGCGTCCGGCATGTTCAGTTTTTGCCAGCCCTTTTGTTTGAGCGACTCCCAGTCGAAGTGGATCGCGCGGGTGTGGGTCTTGTCGAAGGCTTGCGCGGCCAGTTCGTCGTCGGACTCGAGGAAGCAGGGATCGGTCAGCCCCATGCGCGCAGCGAGCAGGCGGAAAATTTCGCTGTTCGGTTTCGCTTCGCCCATCGGCGCAATGGCGGCGTTATTCGCCATCATGTACAGGTGGCCATAGGCCAGGTGCGCATCGACGTGCTCGAGCTGGGTCGTGGCCGGCAGCAGGATGTCGGCGTAATCGGCGCTGTCGGTCTGGAACTGTTCCAGCACCACCGTAAACAAATCTTCGCGCTCGAAGCCTTGCTGCACCTTGGCCGAATCGGGGGCAATCGCCAGCGGATTGGCGTTGTAGACAATCACCGCTTCCACCTGCGGGCCGAATTCCGGCGATGCAGGTTTTAGCAGATCGTCGCCGATCGTCGTCATGTTGATCGTGCGCGGCGTGCGGCCGGCCAGAAGATCGGGGCGCTGCAGCGCCGTGCGGTTGGCCGGGAAGGAACCGGAGGTCGACAACTGGATGCCGCCGGCCGCGTGGCGCCAGGCGCCCACCAGCGCCGGCAGGCAGCTCATGTTGCGCACCGCCATGCCGCCCCCGCGCGCACGCTGCACGCCGTAGTTGCAGCGGATCGCGACCGGCGCGCCACCCAGCGCAGTACTGCCGTACAGGCGCGCCAGGTCGATCACTTCCTGTGCGCTGATGCCGCAGGTAACGGCGGTATGTTCCGGCGTCCATTCGGCCGCGCGTTCTTTCAGCTCTGCGAAGCCGAGCGTGTGCTGGGCGATGTAGTCGTGGTCGAGCAGGTCTTCCTTGATCAGCACATGCATCAGGCCCAGCGCCAGCGCGGCGTCGGTGCCGGGCAGGAGCGCGATGTGCTGATGACATTTTTCGGCCGTCAGCGAACGGTAGGGATCGATGGCGATCAGGGTGGCGCCGCGCCGCTTGGCTTCCTGGGCGCGCATCCAGAAGTGCAGGTTCGAGGCGATCGGATTGCCGCCCCAGATGATGATCAGCTTGGCATCCTGGAACTGCTCCATGTCGGTGCCGATCGAAGCGCCGACCGTGTACTTGTAGCCGGTAAAGCCTGCGGTGGCGCAGATGGTGCGGTCGAGCAAGGACGCGCCGAGCTTGTTGAAGAAGCGCATCGACATCGCCTCACCTTGCACCAGGCCCATCGTGCCGCAATAGCTGTAGGGCAGGATCGCTTCCGGATCGCGGGCGGCGATCGGTGTCAGTTTTTCCGCGATTTCGGTCAGCGCGGCGTCCCAGCTGATGCGCTCGAATTTTCCTTCCCCCTTCTTGCCGACGCGGCGCATCGGGTACAGCAGGCGGTCCGGCGAATAGGTGCGCTCGACGTAGCGCGCCACTTTCGTGCAGAGCACGCCAGCCGTGGTCGGATGCTCCGGATCGCCGCGGACTTCCGTCGCCACGCCGTCTTCGACGGTGACGAGCAAGGCACAGGTATCGGGGCAATCGTGGGGGCAGGCGGCGCGGACTTGGGTGATGGACATCGGGTTCAATTCTCGGGAAAAACGTCGATAAACCAATACTTTAGCTGATTCGGCCGGGTCTGGTGAGCGACCCCGTTACCGGGAATGGATTTCGCATGCTGAGGCGGGCTACAATGGTTTACATACTTGTATGACTATCCATGCACACCGGGAGAACAAGATGAGACTCGTGGAACCTATCCTGGCATTCCAGACCGAACTGGAAGCAATCCGGCGCGACCTGCACGCCCATCCGGAACTCTGCTACGAAGAACAACGTACCGCCGACGTCATCGCCGCGCGCCTCGAAGACTGGGGCATCCCGACCGTGCGCGGGCTGGGCAAAACCGGCGTGGTCGGCATCATCAAGAACGGCACATCTACCCGCGCCATTGGCCTGCGCGCCGACATGGATGCGCTGCCGATGCAGGAGCTCAACACATTTGACCATGCGTCGCGCCACCCCGGCAAGATGCATGCATGCGGCCACGACGGACATACTGCGATGTTGCTGGGTGCAGCGCACTATTTGTCGCATCATCGCAACTTCGACGGTACCGTCTACCTGATTTTCCAGCCGGCCGAAGAAGGCGGCGCCGGCGCGCGCCGCATGATGGAAGATGGTCTGTTCGACCAGTTTCCGATGGAAGCGGTCTACGGCATGCACAACTGGCCGGGCCTGCCGGCGGGCAGCTTCGGCGTGATTCCGGGGCCGATGATGGCGTCCAGTAACGAGTTCCGTGTCGTGGTGAAGGGTAAAGGGGCGCACGCGGCGCAGCCGCACCGCGGCATCGATCCGGTGATGGTGGCGGTGCAGATCGCGCAGGCCTGGCAGACCATCGTCTCGCGCGAAAAGAATCCACTCGAAACGGCCGTCCTGTCGATCACGCAAATCCACGCCGGCAGCGCCACCAACGTGATTCCCGACGAGGCCGAAATGATCGGCACCGTGCGCACTTTCTCGACCGAGGTGCTGGACTTGATCGAACGCCGCATGGGGGAGATGGCGAGCGGCATTGCCGCTGCTTTCAATGCGAGCGTCGATTTTGGCTTCAAGCGCAACTATCCGCCGCTGATCAACCATCCGGAAAAAACCGCCTTCGCGATCGAGGCGATGCGCGCGGTGGTTGGCGCTGCCAACGTGAACACCGAGGTCGAACCGACCATGGGGGCCGAGGATTTTGCCTTCATGCTGCAGGCCAAGCCTGGGTGCTATGTCTTTATCGGCAATGGCGACGGCGAGCATCGCTCGGGTGGACATGGGCTCGGACCATGTCAGTTGCATAACGGAAGTTATGATTTCAATGACCAGCTGTTGCCGATCGGGGCGAGTTATTGGGTGAAGCTCGTTGAAACCGGATTGCCGGTCGCAGCTTGATCGAAGGCGCTTGATGTTCACAGCGTGAACGCGTGGACACAGGTGTCCACCCTACGATCCGTTGCTATTCGTAGGGTGGACACCTGTGTCCACGCGGTCGTACCCATGCATACCGCAATGCCAATTACGGCAACACGTCCGGTGCCGTTCCCACCCGCTGCCCCGGATTGATCCGCTCCAGCGCCAGCAGCGCCGCCGCGTGATCGGCGCCGCCCAAATCCGCCTCGATCGATGCGTAGCTGCGCTCCGCCGCCGCCGTCAGCGGCAGCACCAGCCCCGCCTCCCCCGCTGCCGCCAGCACATTGCGCATGTCCTTCAACTGACTTTTAACCTGCCCGCCGGGAATGAAGTGTCGGTCCAGCATGCGCTGGCCGTGCAGCTCGAGGATGCGGCTGCCGGCAAAGCCACCGCGGATCGCCTCGCGCACCGCCGCCGGGTCGGCGCCGGCCGCCTGCGCCAGCAATAAGGCTTCGGCCACGATGTTGATGGTGGCGCCGACGATCAATTGATTGCACAACTTGGCAACCTGGCCACTGCCGTTCGGCCCCACCAGCTGCGCACTGCCGAGCGCGGCGAACAGGGGCGCGGCCGCGTTGAAGTCGTGCAGGCTGCCGCCGGCCATGATGGCCAGCGTCCCCGCTTCAGCGCCGCCCACGCCGCCCGACACGGGCGCATCGAGAAAGCGCATGCCCTGCCCGGCCAGCCGCGCATGAAAGGCGAGCGCCTCATCGTGGCGGGTCGAACTCATGTCGATCCAGAGCGTCCCCTTCTCCATGGCGGGCAGCGCGGCGTCGATCGTCGCCCCGACGGCCGCTCCCGCTTCCAGCATCGAGATCACGACGCCGGCGCCGGCCACGGCTTCCTCTACCAGCGCACAGGGCAGCGCGCCCGATCCGGCCAGCGCCTGCGCCTTGGCAAACGTACGGTTCCAGACGCGGGGCGCAAGGCCTGCCGCGGCCAGGCGGGCTGCCATCGGACGGCCCATCAGGCCGATGCCAAGGAAGGCGACAACAGGATGTGGCATAGGTTCCCTCGTTAGTTTTGATGAGAATTAGGCTGCGTGGCGCGCGTTTTTGTTGATACTAGTACAATTATTAAACGCGCCTGCATAGACCGGCGCTTTCTTATGAAAGCAATTATGTCCTCTAATCAAAAAATCGGGGCCCTCGTGGGCCTCGCGCTTGCCCTGCTGACGGGCCAGGCCAGCGCCGGCGACAAGGGCTGGATCGACTCGGCCTCGGTCGAGTACGGCACCAGTTCGAAGTTGCGCATGGCCCGCGTGGCGGTGCAGAAAAACTGGGATGCCCAGTGGCTGGCCTCGAACGGGCGTCACCTGTCGGGCTATTGGGACCTGTCGGCTGCTTACTGGCGCGGCGACGCCTACCGCAACGTGCCGGGCGATCACCAGAACCTGGCCGTGGTCGGTATTACGCCGGTGCTGCGCTACCAGCGCGACGACAAGCTCGGCTGGTATGCCGAAGGCGGCATCGGCGCCAACCTGTTTTCCGAGCTGTACGACAACAACGACGACAAGCTGTCGACCGCCTTCCAGTTCGGCGACCACCTCGGCATCGGCTATGTCACGCCTGGTAAATGGGATCTCGCCCTGAAGTTCCAGCACTATTCGAACGCCAGCATCAAGCGCCCGAACAGTGGCGTCAATCTCCTTATTGTGAGCGCTCGCTACCAGTTTTAAGGCGTTACCAGCGGCAGCGGCGGCGCCGTATGGACGGCGTCCGCTTGAAATTCGGCATCGCATGATTTATGTGACAATCCAGACAAGCATGCGCAACCGCGCTCTGGTAAGGATGAGGCCCGTTTGGATAGTTCCACCGTCAAGACCTATTTGCCCTGGCTGGTTGCCACTGCCCTGTTCATGGAGCAGCTCGACGCCACGGTCGTCAATACCGCCATTCCCAGCATCGCCGCGAGCCTGAACGTCACGCCCTTGAGCCTGAAGTCGGTCGTCACCAGCTATATCCTGGGCCTGGCCGTCGGCATCCCCGTCAGCGGCTGGATGGCCGACCGCTTCGGCACGCGCCGCGTGTTCCTGATCGCCATCGGCATTTTCACCCTGGCCTCGGTCCTGTGCGGGCTGGCGCCGAGCGCCGAACTCATGACGGGCGCGCGCCTGCTGCAGGGACTGGGCGGCGCCATGATGATGCCGGTCGGGCGCCTGGCCATCGTGCGCACCTTCCCGAAATCGGAACTGCTGGGCGCGATGAACTTCGTCATCATCCCGGCCCTGATCGGTCCCCTGCTCGGCCCGACCGTGGGCGGCCTGATCGTGCACTGGACCTCGTGGCGCGCGATCTTTTTCATCAACGTGCCCTTCGGCCTGATCGCGATGTACCTGGTCTGGCGCCACATGCCGGACTACCACGGCGACGCGCGCCGCCCGCTCGACGTGGTCGGCCTGATCCTGTTCAGTTCCGGCACAGCCATCCTGTCCTGGCTGCTGGAAGTATTCGGCGAACACACCCTGAGCGGGTTGCGCATGGCCTTGCTGCTGGCGCTGTCGCTCGGCCTGCTGGCCGGCTATGCCTTCCACGCCAGCCGCATCAAATTCCCGCTGCTGCGCCTGGCGCTGCTCAAAGTGCGCACCTTCCGCATCTCGGTGGTGGGCGGTTTCGTTACGCGCCTCGGTGTCGGCGGCCTGCCCTTCCTGCTGCCGCTGCTGTACCAGCTCGGGCTCGGCTTGCCGGCCTGGCAGTCGGGCCTCTTGATGATGCCGTCGGCGGCTGCCGCCATGGGCATGAAGCTGATCGCCCCCAAGGTGCTGGCGCGTTTCGGCTACCGCCAGGTGCTGGTCTTTAATACCCTGTTCATCGGCGTGACGATCGCCCTGTACGGCATGGTCGGGCGCGACACGCCGCTGGCCTTTATTGTCTGCATCAGCCTGATGCAGGGTTTCTTCAATTCGCTGCAGTTTTCCAGCATGAACACGCTGGCCTATGCCGACATCGACGCGGGCGACACCAGCATGGCCAGCACGATGTCGAGCTCGTTCCAGCAACTGTCGATGAGTTTTGGGCTGGCGGCGGGCTCCCTCGTCACCGGCTGGTTCCTGGGCCGGGTGCCGCAAACGAACCAGGTCATGGTGACCAGCGCCCTGCACTACGCGTTCTGGGCGCTGGCCATCATGACGGTGCTGTCGGCCGGGATTTTCTGGCGGCTGCGGCGCCAGGACGGCGACAGCATCAGCCGCGGCCGTGCAGTCGCCAAAGAGGCTGAGCCGGTGGCCCAGTAAGGAGCGCCTAACAAAACCGCCATGGCCGCGTTGCAACGCCTCGCCGTACCTGCGTACTGCCTTCGGCGCTGCGCCTTGCCCTGACGATTTTGTTAGGCGCTCCAGGGCTTCAGGTGCCGGTGGCCTGCGGCGCATCCACAGTCAGTCGCGCCAGCAGCTTTTCGCGGTTGTTCATCACGAAGCTGACGAAGCTGTGTTCCTTGATGGCCAGGCGCAGGATCCCGGGCAGCAGCGGGTAGCAGAAGGTGGCGACCTTGCGCACGGCTTCGTCGTTGGCCAGGGCCACCCGTGCCGTGGCGCCACTACCGCCCAACATGGGCATGAGCGAGGCGCGGTGGCGCGACACGATGGCATTGAAAGGGGCAGCCAGCTTGTCGCTCAGGCCGGAATCGTCGGTCGCATGCATGGGATTCTCCAGGGAAGGTCAGCTGTAAAGTTTGCCCCCTGGAAAATATTATGCGCTGAGCTAAAGCAAGCCGCCAGCGTCTTCGACGGCCGCGCACGCAGGCGTTGCCTTCCCGCGCCACAGCGCTTGCCATTGCAACACGGCGACGAGCGCCAGCACCACCGCGCAGGCTAACCAGATCGACCAGAGCGTATGGGTCAGGAAATGGGCGCCGCGCAGTTGCTGCATCCACCCCACCAGGCCGCCGAACAGCAGCGCCCCCAGCGCCGCGCGCCGTGCCAGGCCGGGTTGCGCCGGCAGCCACACCACGCCCAGCGACACCAGCCACAGCGCGCTGGATGCATGGCCGGCCGGCAGGCAATGGCCCGCCGCCACGCCGGGGGGCAAGGCCTCGAACAGGCGCAGATAGGGTTCGCTGCCGCCATAGCGCGCCAGGTCCCAGGGACAGTGGGCAACGCTGGCCTGCTTCAGGGTGCTGATCACGAAGGGCACCAGCAGGGCCGAGAGGGCGACGACGCGCAGGCGCAGGCGATCCAGGGCAAGGCGTGCGGGGCGCGGGCGCAGCGTGTCGGCAATGGCGGCGAGCATGAAAGTGCCGCCGGCCAGGGTCAGCAGGCCTTTCAGGATCGTGTGATTGAAGGTCTCGGCCAGCCAGGCGTGGCGCCAGGGGAAACTGCGCGTGGCGACATCGTAGACGGCGTCGGCCAGCAGCAGGTCGATATCGGTGGCCCGCCCGAGCCAGAAGATGACGGCGGCGGCAGCGGCCAGCCAGGCGCACAGGACGAGCGCCTGGCGCGCCGCGAGCAGGCGCGGCGCGGTAGCGAACGCGGCCCGCATCAGGCGGGATCCCGGGTGCAGGCGCGGAACAGGTCGAGCTTGGGATTGAGCACCGCCGTATTCACGTCGAGCATGCCGAGCACCGAGTGAAACACGTTATCGTGCGACATCGGCTGGTCGCGGCGCGCCCTCAGGCAGGTGCGGTCGATGCCGAAGCGGCGGCTAAAACCATCCGACATCCACAGCATCATCGGTACCCGGGTCTGTTCGGCGGGCGCGAACATATAGGGCGCGCCATGCAGGTAGATGTTGTTCTCGCCGAGCGATTCGCCGTGGTCGGAAAAATACAGCATGGCCGTGTCGACGCCTTCATCGAGCGCGCTCTGGCGCAGCAGGTCGATCGTTTTACTCAAAAAATAATCGGTGTACAGGATGGTGTTGTCGTAGGCCGCCACGATCGCATCGCGCGAACACTGTTCGAATTCATTGGTCGTGCAGACCGGGCCGAAGCGGCCGAAACCGCTCGGATAGCGGCGCGCATAGGCCGGGCCGTGGCTGCCCTTCTGGTGCAGCACGACGACCAGGTCGCCGCTGCTTTTTCGTATCAATTCCGGCAGCCCGGCGAGCAGGCGCTCGTCGCGGCATTCGTCGCCATCGCACAAGGGCTCGCCCGGCGCGGCCTGGGACAGGTCTTCGAAACCGACCCGGGCGCAGACGCCCTTGCAGCCCGAATTATTGTCGCGCCACAGCACCTGGAAGCCGGCATGCGCGAGCACGTCGAGCAAACCTTCCTGGCCGGACGCCTTCACTTCCGAATAATGCTCACGGCCGAGGGCCGAAAACACGCAGGGGACCGAGACGGCGGTCGCCGTGCCGCACGAAGACACCTGCGAAAAATTAATCAGGCCCGCCTGGCGCGCCAGCAGCGGATTGGTGTCGCGCGCATAGCCGTTCAGCGAAAAATTCATCGCGCGGGCGGTCTCGCCCACCACCAGGATCGTCACGGTGCGGCGTGCCTGGTGCGCCCAGGCCGGCCCCTTGATGGCATCGCGTCCGAAAGGCGTCACCACCTGCGGCGTGCTCCACTTGCTGCGCAGGTAGCCGTGCAGGGCCTGGATCGTGTTGGTCGGCGTGAGCAGGAAGCGCAGTTCGCGGTGCTCGCGCACGGCGGGGGCCAGGCTTTTGAAGAACAGCATCAGCAACAGCGCCGCCACCAGCAGCGAGCCGCCGGCGATGCCTGCGCGCGTGAACAGGCCGCGCAGGCCCTGCGGAAAACCGACTTCGACGCGCGCGATCAGGACCGAGGGCAGCAAGCCGAGCAGGCTGACGCTCACCACCATCTGCCAGCTGAACAGCTCGAAAGCTTCGTGGGAGTCGGTTTCGAACACGTTCTGGATCATGGCCTTGTCGATCACCACGCCGTAGTGGGCGATGAAATGGCTGGCGCTTGCTGCGACGATGACGAGGGCGATCAGGACCGGCTTGGCGACGAAGCGGAAACTGGCCAGGGTCAGGCAGGCGTTGAAGAACAGGACCACGATGAGGAAGGCGCCGGCCAGCTGCGGCAGGCTGTGCAGCGTTAGGCCGCCGGCTGCGCGGGTGAGCGTGCTCCAGAACGTGAGGTTGCCGGCGCAGGCCAGCAGCAGGGCCACGGCCAGCGTGAGGAAAGGCGCGCTGATGCGCCGCATGAGTAGTTTGTCCAACTGCGATCCAGGCAAGCCGCGGCCGGAGTGGCCACGTATGCAGCGAGGATAGCGAGGACGGTGTCAGGCCCCGGTCAGGGCGGCGTTAAGGGCGCGTGAACTCGTTATTGAACGCGATCGTGAAGCGGCTGCCGCCTTGCGCGCGCTCTTCGTAGCCGAGCGTGGCGCCCAGGTATTCGCAGATGCGCAGCACCAGCGACAGGCCCAGTCCCGTGCCGTTCGAGCCGCGCGAGGGCATGGCGGAAGGCAGGACGCCTGGGCGCGCCAGGGTCGCGCGCACCGCGGCGGGCAGGCCGGGGCCGGTGTCCTCGACCACGATACGCCCTGGCGCCAGCGCTACCGTGATGGCGCCCTGCTCGGTGTACTGGCAGGCATTGCGCACCAGGTTGCCGATGGCGGCGGCGCACAGTTCGGCCGGCGCCTGGATCGCGAAGTCGGGGCCGCCCAGGTAGTCGAGCGTCACGGCCTTGCCGGCCCCCAGGGAGCGGTAACGTTCGGCCTCGCGCGCGGCAATGGCGGACACTGACACCGGCGGCAGGCAGCCCAGCTCGGGCGAGCGCGCCAGCAGCAGCAGGACCGTGACGCATTCGGCGGCCTCCTGCGCGGCGCGGTAGATGCGCTCGGCTGGAGCACGGGTAGTTTCGCCCTCCGCATTCGTCATCAGGATCTCGGCCGCGCCCATGATCACGGTCAGCGGGCTGCGCAGCTCGTGGCTGACGTCGCCCGTGAACAGGCGTTCGCGCTCGAGGAAGACGCGCAGTTCGGCGGTATGCGCTTCGAGTGCGCGCGCCAGCAGGCCGAGTTCGTCACGGCGCTCCTGCAGCGGCAGGGGCGATCGTCCGTGCGCCACCGCGTCGGCCAGTTCGCTCATCGGATTGACGACGCGGCGCGCGACGAAGCTGCCGAGGGCGGCGGCCAACACCAGGAAGCCGATGAAGAAGGCGACAAACATCGAGTACACGACCAGTTCGACCTTCTCGTAATCGCTTTCGTGGTCGACCACGGCATACGGTCCGGAAGCGTCGACGCCCGACAGCACGTGCAGCCCGACGCCGTCGACCTCGACTTCGCTCACGCCCGGCGGCAGATTGCGCAGCGACAGCGGGATGGCGTCGCCGCGGTGGAAGCGCAGTCCCGCCGGCAGGTCCACGCCCAGCCCGGCCGCCTGGCGCGGCAGCGCCCAGTGCGCGGTTTCGGCCAGGCGATTGTCGACCAGGTGCACTTCGATGCCTTCGACCGCGACCGCGGCCATCACCGCAAAGAACAGCGACAGGACGATACCGAAGGAGACGAAAGCGACGACGATGCGCCGGCGCAGGGAGTCACTTGGCCGCATCGGGGAGCACCAGCCGGTAGCCGGCGCCGGGAACGGTGAGCAGCATGGCATGTTCGAAGGGTTTGTCGAGGGCCTGGCGCAGCGCGTGGATATGCGTGCGCAGCGCGTCGCTGTCGGGGCGGTCCTCGCCCCACACGGCCTGCTCGAGGGTGTCGCGCGAGACGATGCGCGGCGCGGCGCTCATCAGGGCGCGCAGCAGGATGTAGCCGGTGCGGGTCAGGTTGACCGGGCGGCCTTCGCGGCTGGCTTGCTGGGTATCCGGATCGAATACCAGCTCGCCGACACGCAGCTTGCCGCTGCCGGCGTGGCGCCCTTCCGAGCGGCGCACCAGGGCTCTCAGGCGCACCTCGAGTTCGACCAGCGAAAACGGCTTGACCAGGTAATCGTCGGCGCCGCTGTCGAAGCCGGCGACCTTGTCGGCCAGGCTGTCGCGCGCCGTGAGCATCAATACCGGCGTGGTGACGGCCAGTTCGGTGCGCAGCTTTTCGCACAGTTCGAGGCCGTTCAGGCCGGGCAAACCGATGTCGAGCACGATCACATCATAGCTGTGCTCCGAGGCCAGGCCCAGGGCCGCATAGCCGTTGCGGGCCGCGTCGAGCACATGCCCTTTCGGCTCGAGGAAGCCGTACAGGTTGGCCAGGATGTCAGGATGGTCTTCGACGATGAGGATGCGCATGCCGCTATTGTAAGGCCAGCTGCCGCCTGGCCCGGGTGTCTAGTAAGGATGGGGAAGCTGCGACAGGGCGTGGCTGCTGGCGAGGAAGCGCTGGAGCATGCGCCAGTCGTCGGCATCGGCCAGGTTCAGGCGCCGGGTCCGCACCGGAGGGTGCTCGCCTGGCAGCTGGCGCCGCGTCTGCAGCGGCACGATACGCGCTATGCCATGCTCGAATGCCAGGACCTCGGAGCGGGCCGTATTGCTATTGACGTCGATTGCGTGAACGCGTCCCTGGTATAGCGGCTGGATCTGTTCGACCAGGGTATGCCCGACGACGATCGTCTCCACACCGAAGCGCCTGAGCGCCGCGTCCACCTGGGCAGGCGTCGCACGCACCTGCTCCTTGGCCGCATTCTCGAAGTAACCGCGGTACTGGGTAAGGCCGGCGGGTCCCATGACGGCGTCGAGTGCCGCCGACGGTGTTCTGTCTCCCTGCCAGTAGCGCCGCTGCGCCGCGTTGAGCTGGGCGACCGACAGGCCGCTCGCCGCCACCTGCGGGCTGACGCCGCCGTGCGTGATGAGCACCTTGCCCACCTGCAGAACCACAGGCTGGCTGCGCAGCCAGGCGCCGAGCACGGTGTCGGCGCCGAAGGCCCTGGCGGCGCCGCCCATGCGTTCGAGCGTATGAATGTGTTCGCGGTTGGCGCGCGTACCATTCCCGCGCAGCAGATACTGTTCGTGGTTGCCGAGCAGGACGTGGACTGCGCCGCCCTGCTGTCCGGCCTGCAGGCTCAGCGCGTAGAGGCGCCACAGCACGGCGAACACGTCGCGGCCGCGGTCGACCGAATCGCCGGCGATGACGAGGTGGCCGCGGCCATACGACCAGCGGCCGTGCGCATCGAGCACGCCGAGTTCGCGCAGTGCACCGTCGAGGAAGGCGGCGTTGCCTTCGATATCGCTCAGCACGACCATGTTGGCGGGCGCTGCGATCGTATCGGCGGGGACCACGGCCGCGGCGCGTACCGGATAGCTGACATTGCTGCCGCCGCAAGCGATCTCGAGCAGGTCCGTGCTGCCGGTTCGTTCGTGCACCCTGTCTTCGCAAAACCAGGTGGCCTGCCATTCGCCGTTCTGGCGTGGGCGAACCACGGGACCGTCGAGAAAGCGCGGCAGGCGCGGTGCGTCGCCGCTGCCGGCATACAGGTGAACGCCGATATTGGCCTGGGGGCCGACGGGCACGAGCAGGCGGGTATGGACACCGTTCGGCGTCATTTCAAGGCGCGACAGGCCGAGCAGTACCAGCGGCGCTGCGAGCAGCAGCAATGGGGCGCCGATCAGCAGATATTTCCATTTTCTCGCCACGCCCATGCCCGGTCTCCTGTTTGAATCGATCAGGAATCCTAATGCGGCGTCGAATGGCGAGCTGGGGATTTGAGATGAAATGCAGAAAAACGCCGCTGAATTGCGGATTTTGCGCCCAAAGCAAAAAACCCCACCAGGATCACCTGGTGGGGTTTTTCTTATAACTAGCCTGACGATAACCTACTTTCACACTGGTTGCAGCACTATCATCGGCGCAAAGTCGTTTCACGGTCCTGTTCGGGATGGGAAGGGGTGGGACCGACTTGCTATGGTCATCAGGCATAACTTGTACGAGCTGTGTCCGCTGGTGCGAACAAGGCTCTGAATCTGGAAGAAGTAGGTTTTTGGTAGTGGTGCGTATCAACAAACAGCACTGTAATCTTACTTTTATAACCTGCTAAGGTTATAGGGACAAGCCGTACGGGCAATTAGTACTGGTTAGCTTAATGCATTACTGCACTTCCACACCCAGCCTATCAACGTCCTGGTCTCGAACGACCCTTCAAGGAGCTCAAGGCTCCGGGAAATCTCATCTCAAGGCAAGTTTCCCGCTTAGATGCTTTCAGCGGTTATCTCTTCCGAACTTAGCTACCCGGCAATGCCACTGGCGTGACAACCGGTACACCAGAGGTTCGTCCACTCCGGTCCTCTCGTACTAGGAGCAGCCCCCTTCAAATTTCCAACGCCCACGGCAGATAGGGACCAAACTGTCTCACGACGTTTTAAACCCAGCTCACGTACCACTTTAAATGGCGAACAGCCATACCCTTGGGACCGGCTACAGCCCCAGGATGTGATGAGCCGACATCGAGGTGCCAAACTCCCCCGTCGATATGAACTCTTGGGAGGAATCAGCCTGTTATCCCCAGAGTACCTTTTATCCGTTGAGCGATGGCCCTTCCATACAGAACCACCGGATCACTATGTCCTACTTTCGTACCTGCTCGACTTGTCGGTCTCGCAGTTAAGCACGCTTATGCCATTGCACTATTAGCACGATGTCCGACCGTACCTAGCGTACCTTCGAACTCCTCCGTTACACTTTAGGAGGAGACCGCCCCAGTCAAACTGCCTACCATGCACTGTCCCCGATCCGGATAACGGACCAAGGTTAGAACCTCAAACAAACCAGGGTGGTATTTCAAGGATGGCTCCACGAGAACTGGCGTCCCCGCTTCAAAGCCTCCCACCTATCCTACACAGATTGGTTCAAAGTCCAAT
Source organism: Massilia sp. FBCC-B171 (assembly GCF_059134155.1). NCBI lineage: Bacteria > Pseudomonadati > Pseudomonadota > Betaproteobacteria > Burkholderiales > Oxalobacteraceae > Massilia > Massilia sp. FBCC-B171. Next base: position 5,192,159 of record NZ_CP101443.1, read on the forward strand.
GCAAAGCTACAGTAAAGGTTCATGGGGTCTTTCCGTCTAGCCGCGGGTAGATTGCATCATCACAAACATTTCAACTTCGCTGAGTCTCGGGAGGAGACAGTGTGGCCATCGTTACGCCATTCGTGCAGGTCGGAACTTACCCGACAAGGAATTTCGCTACCTTAGGACCGTTATAGTTACGGCCGCCGTTTACTGGGACTTCAATCAAGAGCTTGCACCCCATCATTTAATCTTCCAGCACCGGGCAGGCGTCACACCCTATACGTCCACTTTCGTGTTTGCAGAGTGCTGTGTTTTTATTAAACAGTCGCAGCCACCAGTTTATTGCAACCCGTTCATCCTTCCACAGTAAAGTGGTCAAACTACAAGGGCGTACCTTTTCCCGAAGTTACGGTACCAATTTGCCGAGTTCCTTCTCCCGAGTTCTCTCAAGCGCCTTAGAATACTCATCTCGCCCACCTGTGTCGGTTTGCGGTACGGTCTCGTATGACTGAAGCTTAGAGGCTTTTCTTGGAACCACTTCCGATTGCTTCGCAGCATAAAGCCGCTCGTCCCACTCCCTTGAATTCCGCGCCCGGATTTGCCTAAGCGCCTTCTATGAAGCAGAAACTGACTATTCCAACAGTCAGACAACCTTCCGCGATCCGTCCCCCCATCGCATCATACGACGGTGCAGGAATATTAACCTGCTTCCCATCAGCTACGCATCTCTGCCTCGCCTTAGGGGCCGACTCACCCTGCTCCGATGAACGTTGAACAGGAAACCTTGGGCTTACGGCGTGGAGGCTTTTCACCCCCATTATCGCTACTCATGTCAGCATTCGCACTTCTGATACCTCCAGCATCCTTCACAAGACACCTTCGCAGGCTTACAGAACGCTCTCCTACCATATTGATCAAGTGATAAATCACGAGAAAAATATCCGCAGCTTCGGTGACTGGCTTAGCCCCGTTACATCTTCCGCGCAGGACGACTCGATCAGTGAGCTATTACGCTTTCTTTAAATGGTGGCTGCTTCTAAGCCAACATCCTGACTGTTTTAGCCTTCCCACTTCGTTTTCCACTTAGCCAATCTTTGGGACCTTAGCTGGCGGTCTGGGTTGTTTCCCTCTTGACGCCGGACGTTAGCACCCGACGTCTGTCTCCCAAGCTCGCACTCATCGGTATTCGGAGTTTGCAATGGTTTGGTAACTCGCAATGAGCCCCTAGCCATAACAGTGCTCTACCCCCGATGGTGATACTTGAGGCACTACCTAAATAGTTTTCGGAGAGAACCAGCTATTTCCAAGTTTGTTTAGCCTTTCACCCCTACCCACAGCTCATCCCCTAATTTTTCAACATTAGTGGGTTCGGACCTCCAGGGCGTGTTACCGCACCTTCATCCTGGCCATGGGTAGATCACTTGGTTTCGGGTCTACACCCAGCGACTGTCGCCCTGTTCGGACTCGATTTCTCTACGGCTCCCCTATTCGGTTAACCTCGCCACTGAATGTAAGTCGCTGACCCATTATACAAAAGGTACGCCGTCACGGAACAAGTCCGCTCCGACTGTTTGTATGCACACGGTTTCAGGATCTATTTCACTCCCCTCCCGGGGTTCTTTTCGCCTTTCCCTCACGGTACTGGTTCACTATCGGTCGATTACGAGTATTTAGCCTTGGAGGATGGTCCCCCCATGTTCAGACAGGATTTCTCGTGTCCCGCCCTACTTGTCGTACGCTTAGTATCACCGTTCGGATTTCGTGTAAGGGGCTATCACCCTCTATGGCCAACATTTCCAGGTTGTTCCACTATCCGATCGACTATCACGTACAGGCTCTTCCCATTTCGCTCGCCACTACTTTGGGAATCTCGGTTGATTTCTTTTCCTGCAGCTACTTAGATGTTTCAGTTCGCCGCGTTCGCTTTGCATGCCTATGTATTCAGCATGCAATGACCTAAAAGGCCGGGTTTCCCCATTCGGAAATCTGCGGATCAAAGCGTGTTTGCTCGCTCCCCGCAGCTTATCGCAAGCTACTACGTCCTTCATCGCCTGTAATCGCCAAGGCATCCACCATGTGCACTTATTCGCTTGTCCCTATAACGTTAGCTCCTGGCGACTAACCAGGAAGCGTTTATAAGAATAAGAGTACAGCTTGTTGCATGTTTGCTGATTTGTACTACTACCCTGAGCACGCACTGTCGTGCGTACTCAATAAAACTTTACTTCTTCCAGATTGTTAAAGAACAGAACAACAGTTAATCTCGAAAAGACTAAACGTAAATCTCACCAAACAATGGCTGACTTATATTTAGACTTTGGTGGAGGATGACGGGATCGAACCGACGACCCCCTGCTTGCAAAGCAGGTGCTCTCCCAGCTGAGCTAATCCCCCTTGGGTATGCCAATAACTTGGTAGGGCTGGTTGGACTCGAACCAACGACCCCCGCGTTATCAACACGGTGCTCTAACCAGCTGAGCTACAGCCCCGAAACTGTGTTCTTTGTTCAACAGTCGATAAGTGTGGACGTTTAATGATGAGTTCAGTTTTGAGGCTGACTCCGGTGCTACTCTAGAAAGGAGGTGATCCAGCCGCACCTTCCGATACGGCTACCTTGTTACGACTTCACCCCAGTCACGAATCCTACCGTGGTAAGCGCCCCCCTTGCGGTTAAGCTACCTACTTCTGGTAAAACCCGCTCCCATGGTGTGACGGGCGGTGTGTACAAGACCCGGGAACGTATTCACCGCGACATGCTGATCCGCGATTACTAGCGATTCCAACTTCACGCAGTCGAGTTGCAGACTGCGATCCGGACTACGATACACTTTCTGGGATTAGCTCCCCCTCGCGGGTTGGCGGCCCTCTGTATGTACCATTGTATGACGTGTGAAGCCCTACCCATAAGGGCCATGAGGACTTGACGTCATCCCCACCTTCCTCCGGTTTGTCACCGGCAGTCTCATTAGAGTGCTCAACTGAATGTAGCAACTAATGACAAGGGTTGCGCTCGTTGCGGGACTTAACCCAACATCTCACGACACGAGCTGACGACAGCCATGCAGCACCTGTGTTACGGTTCTCTTTCGAGCACACCTCGATCTCTCGTGGCTTCCGTACATGTCAAGGGTAGGTAAGGTTTTTCGCGTTGCATCGAATTAATCCACATCATCCACCGCTTGTGCGGGTCCCCGTCAATTCCTTTGAGTTTTAATCTTGCGACCGTACTCCCCAGGCGGTCTACTTCACGCGTTAGCTGCGTTACCAAGTTAATTAAAACCCGACAACTAGTAGACATCGTTTAGGGCGTGGACTACCAGGGTATCTAATCCTGTTTGCTCCCCACGCTTTCGTGCATGAGCGTCAATCTTGACCCAGGGGGCTGCCTTCGCCATCGGTGTTCCTCCACATCTCTACGCATTTCACTGCTACACGTGGAATTCTACCCCCCTCTGCCAGATTCAAGCCTTGCAGTCTCCATCGCAATTCCCAGGTTGAGCCCGGGGCTTTCACGACAGACTTACAAAACCGCCTGCGCACGCTTTACGCCCAGTAATTCCGATTAACGCTTGCACCCTACGTATTACCGCGGCTGCTGGCACGTAGTTAGCCGGTGCTTATTCTTCAGGTACCGTCATTAGTAGGAGATATTAGCTCCCACCGTTTCTTCCCTGACAAAAGAGCTTTACAACCCGAAGGCCTTCTTCACTCACGCGGCATTGCTGGATCAGGCTTGCGCCCATTGTCCAAAATTCCCCACTGCTGCCTCCCGTAGGAGTCTGGACCGTGTCTCAGTTCCAGTGTGGCTGGTCGTCCTCTCAGGCCAGCTACTGATCGTAGCCTTGGTAGGCCTTTACCCTACCAACTAGCTAATCAGATATCGGCCGCTCCAGGAGCATGAGGTCTTGCGATCCCCCACTTTCATCCTTAGATCGTATGCGGTATTAGCGTAACTTTCGCTACGTTATCCCCCACTCTTGGGTACGTTCCGATATATTACTCACCCGTTCGCCACTCGCCGCCAGGTTGCCCCGCGCTGCCGTTCGACTTGCATGTGTAAAGCATGCCGCCAGCGTTCAATCTGAGCCAGGATCAAACTCTTCAGTTTAATCTCTGTTTGTCGAGGACACTGCTGCCCTCGAATCCGTCCCATTGGTCCGGATTCGCTCACTCAAAATACTGACCGTTATCTCATTGCTGAGACAACGCTATTTCTTTTTTGTGAACATTTGATAATTTAAGTAATCAGTGACCGAAGTCACTGGCACCTTCATCAAACGCCCACACTTATCGACTGTTAATTTTTAAAGAACTTTATTCGGTGCTTCTTGCTGTTTAGCGCGAATCGTTTTGTTCGCTGCAGCAGAGAGATGAGATTATGCAGTGTTTCGCGTTTATCGTCAACTTCTTTTCTTTTCGTGCACCGCGTTTTCCGCGGCTTCTGCTGTCCACACAACACCATGTTTCGTTGTCGTTTTCAGCAGGAGGCGAATCATAGCAAAGCCCCCTGCGGGCGGCAAGGCCTTTTTGCGGACCGGGTACTGGCATCGACCTTGCTAAGTCAGCAGATAGCACCCAAGCGCCGTCCCTGCCGCCCCGCAGCCTGTGGGGCAACTGCCTATTGTTTGTTCAGTTCCAGGACAGGTGATACATTATGGGACAGTCAAGTTCCAGCACGAGAGCCGCCGGCCAGGGCCACAAAGGAGACATGGAATGATGCATCGCGATGCAGCTTCAGGGCTGGGCGGTACAGGTGCGCCTATGCCCGGCGCCAGCTGGAACGGGGACATGGCCGCGGCCATCGAAACCTCGCGCCGACGTTCCGAAGGTTATGGCCTGTGTCCCGGCGCCCGTCCGGACTACGATCCGCTGGCGCGCAAGGACCTGTCGCTGCTGGTCGAACAGAACCGCATGCTGCATGCCCATGCGGTGCCGGCCATGGAAACGCTGTATCAGCAGATCGTCAACACCCATAATATGGTGCTGCTGACGGATGCCCAGGGCGTCATCGTGCATTCCCTGGGCGACGCCGACTTCCTCGAGAAAGCCAACCGCGTCGCCCTGACGCCGGGCGTGGCCTGGTCGGAAGAGCGGCGCGGCACGAATGCGATCGGCACCGCCATCGTTGAAAAAGCCCCTGCCCTGGTCCATGCGGACCAGCACTTCCTGGCCGCGAACCATTTCCTGACCTGTTCGGCCGCGCCGATTACCGATCATCAGGGCCGCGTGGTCGGCGTGCTCGATGTCAGCGGCGACCAGCGCAGCTACCACAAGCACACGATGGCCCTGGTGCGCATGTCCGCGCTGATGATCGAGAACCAGCTGTTCTCGGCCACTTTCGAGCATGCGATCACCCTGCACTTCCACGCGCGCCCCGAGTTCATCGGCACCCTGATGGAAGGAATCGCTTCCTTCAGCCCGGGCGGGCGCTTCCTGGCGGCGAACCGCAATGGCCTGTTCCAGCTCGGCCTGTCGTATGCGGCGCTGCAATCGCATACCTTCAGCTCCCTGTTCGGGCTCCCGGTCGCGGCCCTGTTCGACCATTACCGCACTGCCGCCCCCGGCCTGCTCGACCTGTGCATGCACAACGGCGTGCGGGTGCGCGGACGCGCCGAGCTGCGCCTGGGCAGCGGCGTGCATGCGCTGACCAGCCCGAACGAGGCTGCGGCGCCGGTAGTCGCAGCGGCGTCGTCCCCCCAACGGCCGCGCCGCCTGTCCGGCCTGCGCTACCTCGACACCGGCGACCCGCAACTGGCGCAAGTCATCGCCAAGGTGAACAAGGTACTCGGGCGCGACATACCGATCCTGATCATGGGCGAGACCGGCACCGGCAAGGAATTGCTGGCCCAGGCGATCCACAACGATTCGCCGCGTGCGCAAGGGCCGTTCGTGGCCGTGAACTGCGCCTCGATCCCGGAAACCCTGATCGAGTCCGAACTGTTCGGCTATGAGGAAGGCGCTTTTACGGGCGCGCGCAAGAAGGGCGCGGTCGGCAAGATTTTGCAGGCGAACGGCGGCACCCTCTTCCTCGACGAGATCGGCGACATGCCGGTCGGCCTGCAGGCGCATCTGCTGCGGGTGCTGCAGGAGCGGATGGTGACGCCGCTCGGCAGCGGCAAGTCGGTCCCCGTGAACGTCGAACTGATCTGCGCGACCAACCACAACCTGCGCGAGCGCATTGCGCGCGGCCTGTTCCGCGAAGACCTGTATTACCGCCTGAACGGCCTGGTGGTGAAACTGCCGCCGCTGCGCGACCGCACCGACCTCGAGACCGTGGTGCGCAAGATCCTTGCCCTCGAGTCGGACGGCGGGCGCTATGCAGTATCCGACGAAGTGCTGCGCCTGTTCCGCCAGCATAAATGGCCCGGCAACTTCCGCCAGCTGACGAATTTGCTGCGCACGGCCGTCATCATGGCCGGCGACGAGGAAGAAATCGGCCTGCGCCACATGCCCGACGACTTCCTCGACGATATCGACCAGACTATCCCGGCGGCGCCCCTGGCCGCCGCCGAACGATTGATCGCGAACGGCGCCAACCTGGAAGAGATGGAGCTGAGCGCCATCGTGAAGTCGCTCGAAGCGCATGGCGGCAACGTGTCGGCCACCGCGCGCGCGCTGGGCGTGTCGCGCAATACCATCTACCGCAAGCTGCCGCACCTCAAATAAAGGGTTCATCACGGATTTCCGGGAAACGCGGCTTTGATCTTGAGGAAGAAGAAGTCGCTATCCCGGTAGCCGTAGGCCATCCGTTTCATTACTTTGATACGGTTGTTGATGCCTTCGAGCTGGCCGGTATGCATCGGCCAGCGCAGCCGTGCTGCGATGCCTCGCCAGTAAGGCTTGAGCTTTGCTGCAAACTTTCTGAGCGGTTCGATTCCGCTGTCGCGCGCCATCTTGAGCCAGTTGCGCCAGGCGAGAAGCCACCGCCAGCCGCCCGATGTCTGCCAGAGTTCCTTGAGTGCTGTCTTCATCACGTACACCGTCATTAAGGCCTGGTTGGCGGCAAGCAGCTCGTCCAGATTAGCCTGCTGGGCTGGCGGGACGTTTTCCCGGTTGCGCAGCAAAAGCCAACGAGAGCGCTTGACGACTTTGCGCTGAGGGCGGTCGTCGCGCAGGCGGTTTGCCTCGTCGACCCGTACCCGGTCGATCACCTCACGGCCGTACTTGGCAATGACGTGAAACAGATCGTAGACCACGCGCGCCTTCGGGCATTGCTGCTGTACTTCCAGGTCAAAAGCGGTATTCATGTCCATTGCGACGGCTTCGATGTTGGCGCAGCGGTCGGGGCCGAGCCATTCGAAGAACGGACGGATGGCCTCGCGGCTGCGGCCCTCGCCGACCCACAGTACCCGCCGGCTGTCCGCATCGAGCACGACAGTGGCGTAACGATGCCCCTTGAACAGCGCGAATTCATCCATGACAAGCCGCGTTGGCTGCGCTGCGGGCAAAGCAGCCAGTTCACGTTCGAGCTTGGCAAGCTCGATAGTGCGCACCGTCTCCCAGTGCAGCTGCGCCAGTTTGCACACGTGGGCAACTGGAAGCTTCTCGCACCACAAGCCGACAAACTCGGCCAGGGAGCGGGTCACCCGGGCATGGCGATCGAGCCACGCCACGCGCTCGACCCTGGTGCCGCATGTGCTGCATTTCAGACGACGCAGTGGCACCCGCAGCCGTACCGGCTTACCCTGCATCGGCAGCTCTCGGATGATGCGCGTCGCGCCATCGTGCACCTGGTAGCAATGCACGCCGCACCCGCCACAGACCATCGCTGCGCTCGCATCCCGCCGCAGCGTAATCCACACGACATCGTCCTTCACATCCAATTTGGTAGCGGTAAAGCCTTCCCAGAACGGGAGGCTGAGACTATGATCTGGCATGAGAGCGGTAGGTTGAGTTGGTTGGGTTTGGTCGCACAAACACAATAACTCTTCCTTACCGCTCTCTTGCGTTTACAACACGGTCATCCCGGAAATCCGTGATGAACCAAATAAAGGCCTCATCCGGGGAAGCCGGGCGAACGCCGCAGCGCGCCGCGCTTGTCGATCGTCAGCAGGTCGACACCCGGCAGCCGTGCGGCCAGTGCGTGGGCGGCGCGGCTGCCCAGCACCATGAAAGCAGTCGACAGTCCGTCCGCCTCGATGCCGCTCGGCGCGAGCACGGTAACGCTGGACAGCTCCAGAGGCGAGTCGCCGCTGGCCGGATCAAAAATGTGGTGGTGTACGTGGTCGCTCGAGAAGGTGGCTTCGTAGTCGCCCGAGGTGGCGACGCAGCGGCCGTCGATCCGCAGCGCCGCCGCCATGCGGTGTGGCGCGCGCGGATCGGGCACGCCCAGCTGCCAGGGGCGCTCGCCCGCATTGCCGCTGGCGGCGAATTCGCCGGTGTCGAGCAACGCGTGCCGGATGCCGCGCGCCTGCAGCGCGCGCAGCGCCAGGTCGGCCGCATAGCCCTGCGCCAGGCCATTCAAGGTGATGCGCATGCCGGGCTTGCGCAGCACCACCCGTTCTGGCGCGGCGTCGACCAGGTTCCAGCCGAGCAGCGCGCGGGCATCGGCACGTTCGCGCGGCGAGAGCAGCATGGCCTGGTCGGCGGCGCGGCGGCTGGCCTGCCACAGCGGCTGCACGGTGATGTCGAAGGCGCCGCCCGTCAGTTGCGAGAGAGCGCGCGCATGGCGCAGCACGGCCAGCAGATGCGGGTCGGGCCGAGCCAGGCGCCCGTCGCGATTCAGGCGAGCCAGTTCGCTGGCCGGATCATAAATACTCATCAAGCGCTCGACCATCCGGGCCGCAGCCAGCGCGTCGGCAATGGCCAGGCGCGCCAGCTGTGCGTCCGCATGGCGCACACTCACGCTGACCGTCGTGCCGAAGGCCAGCGCCGCCCCGCTGTGAAGGGGCGCGTGGTCCGCGCTAAAGCTTGGCGCCACGAACACCGTGCCCAGGCTGGCTGCCAGAAAGCGCCGTCGCTTCATCTTCTTCTCCCTCACACGGCAGGCACGATCGGAATCGAACGCGCCCGCTTCTTTTCCAGGATGCGCGGCGCGCACAGCGCATCGCTCTCGTAAATGGCCACGCAATCGAGGCACTGAAAGCATTCGTCGTACTCGATCTTGCCGGCGGGGTCGATCGCGCCATAGGCGCAGCGGTGACGGCAGGTCTGGCAGGGCGTGCCGCACTCGGCACGGCGCGCGATCCAGTCGAACCGGCGCAGCTTGCCGAGCAGCGCCAGCGCCGCGCCGAAGGGGCACAGGTAGCGGCAAAAGAATTTATAGGAGACCATCGACAGCGCCAGCAGTCCCGAGGCCCAGGCCACGAAGGGCCAGGCGCGCACAAAGGCGAGCGTGATCGCGGTTTTGAAGGGTTCGATCTCGACCAGGCGGTCGCACAAGGCCGGCGCGAACAGGCTGGCGAGCACGATGGCCGCCAGCACGCCGTACTTCACGCGTTTGAATTGCAGGTCGAGACGGCGCCGGATGCGCAGTTGCGGCAGGCGCAGGAGCTTGCCGGCGAAGGATGCCAGTTCCTGCAGCGCGCCGTAGGGACAGAGCCAGCCGCAAAAGCTGCCGCGGCCCCAGATGAGGAGCGTCAGCAGCACGACCCCGGACAAGGCCAGCGTCATCGGGTCGAACAGCATGAAGCCCAGGCTGCGTCCCGCGCGCAGCGCCTGCAGCACGCCGGTGATGTTGACGATGGAGAGCTGGGCCTGCGCGTGGTAGCCGATGAAGCCGACGGTGAACAGCAGCCAGCCGCGGCGCAGCCAGGCCAGGCGCCTGACATTGCGCGCCATCCGCCGCGGCAAGGCCAGCGCCACGCCGAGCAGGGCGAGCGCCACGCCCAGCACGAGCAAATCGATCCGCCTCTGCTGCCAGCTGGCCTGCCAGGCCGGCGCGGCGGGTTCCGGCGTCACATAAAAGCGCGCGGGCAGTTGATAGCGCAGGCGCAGTTCGCGCGTGATCTTTTCCGGATACACGATGCCCTTGCTGCGCGTGATGGGCAGCGCGATGTCGAGCGGCTGGGCCGGATCGAGCCCGGCCTGGGCGATGACGCGCAGCGCAACGAGTTCCGTCACCGGCAGCGGCGCGCCGGGCGCCAGCTTGAGCTCGAGATCGAGGTCGCGCAGTTCGAGCGGCAGCCGGTCCTGGCGCAGCGCGATCCGGCCCGGCACGCTGCCGCGCACGAAGTCCTCGCTCAAAATGCCGTGGCGGCCGGCGCTCATGACCAGCAGCGCATGGTCGCCCGGGTCGAGGCGGTTGGACAGGCGCCGCCAGCTGGGCGTGTCGAGCAGGTTGCGTCCCGCGCTGGGTACCGAGGCCAGGGCCAGGGTCAGGTCGATGAAGACGCCGTCCGGCTGCGCCAAGGCATCAGGATCGAGGCCGGCGCCCGCGCTGCCGGAAAACAGCGCTTCGACATCGCGGTTCAACACACGCACCTGCGCGAGCAGGCCGGCCGCGCGCAGGGCCGTCAAGTCCATGGCCTCGAAGCGGTCGCTGCGAATGCGGGCGCTGCGGCTCGGATCGCGCCCGGCCGCAAAGCCAAGCTTTGCGCGCGCCACCATCAAGGCCGCCGACAGCACGCTCTGGTTGATGATGCGCACCGAGGCGGTGGCCTTGGCGACGCCGTCGAGCCGCACCCGGTTTGCGCCGCCCGGACCGCCGACCTCGATGCTCTGGCCCAGCGCGGCGCCCTTGTACTGGCTGACAAAGGCGAACAAGGGCGCTTCGCCCAGGCCGTCGAGGAAGACCGGCTCGTGCTGCGAGAGCACCGCGACATCGAGGAAGACGCCCTGCGGATCGATCGCGACGAGCAGGTTGATCGGCACGCCGGCGAAACCGGGGATCGGCGCCAGGTCGGCCGATTCGAAGACATAGCCCACCAGTTCGGTGGCGGTGCCGTTCTGTTTGAACAGGGGCCAGGCCGGGAGTTCCGGGGCGCGCTCGCCGACCGTCAGGGGTGCGGGAAAGCGGCGGGCGAGGTCGTCGCGGGACAGGACGCCCGCAAGCGCGGGCGGCGCCAACAGCGCCAGCATCCACAGCCAGAGCAGTAAGCGCAGGGTCGACAATGGTTTCACAATGCGTTCAAGAATGCGCAAAAAAAGCCGGCAGCCGCAGCCGCCGGCAAAGGCACCACATGGGACGCGGCCGTTGGAGGTCGGCCGCGCACGCCATCAGATCCGGGTTGGCAGCTTGAAGACCCAGACCGAACCACCCTGTTCGAGGAAGTTGACCTTCTTCGCCACTTCGCCGCCCCACAGCGGCACCGCGCCGCCCCAGCCCGAGACGACCGCGATGTACTGCACGCCGCCCTCTTCCCAGGTGACCGGCGGCGCCACCACGCCGGAGCCGGTCTGGAACTTCCAGAGCTCCTTGCCGGTCTTCGCGTCGAGCGCCTTCAGATAGCCTTCGGGCGTGCCGTAGAAGACCAGGCCGCCGGCGGTGGTCATCACCCCGCCCCAGAGCGGCGCGGTGTTCTTTGCTTCCCAGACGATCTTGCCGGTCTTCGGGTCGACCGCGCGCAGGGCGCCGATGTAGTCGTCGTTCAGCGGCTTGATGGTGAAGCCGGCGCCGAGGAAGGCGCCGCCCTTCTTGTACGAGATCGGCTCGTTCCAGATGTCCATGCCCCATTCGTTGGCCGGCACGTAGAACAGGCCGGTCTGCGGGCTGTAGGCCATCGGCATCTGGTTCTTGGCGCCGAGGAAAGCGGGTGCCGAGAAGACGGTCGACCCCTTCTTGCCGTCGCCATTGCCCTTGGTCGGGTCGCTCGGGCGGTTCGCGGCGATGAAGTTCGGGCGGCCCGTCTTCAGGTCGATGCTGCTGGCCCAGGTGATTTTTCGAACGAACGGGAAGGCGTTCTGCAGCTTGCCGTCCTTGGCGTCGATCACGTAGAAGAAGCCGTTGCGGTCGGCCTTGCCGCCGTAGCGCTTGCCGTTCATGTCGAAGGTGACGAACTCGTTGGCGCCATCGAAATCCCAGGAGTCGTTCGGGGTGTTCTGGTAGGCCCATTTGATCTGGCCGGTCTTCGGGTCCAGCGCCACGGTCGACGAGGAGTACAGGTTGTCGCCCGGGCGCAGGTGGCTGTTCCAGGGCGCCGGGTTGCCGGTGCCGAAATAGGCCAGGCCCGTGCTGGCGTCATAGGTGCCGCCCATCCAGGTCGAGGCGCCGCCGGTTTTCCACAGGTCGCCGGGCCAGCTCTTGTTGACGGTGCCGGTGACGCCGTTCTCGATCGGCTTGCCCTCCTTGTCGTAGCGGTAGCCCATGTGGCCTTCGACGGTCGGGCGCATCCACAGCAGTTCGCCCGTCATCGGGTTCCTCGCCTCGACCCGGCCGACCACGCCGAACTCGCCGCCCGAGACGCCTGTCATCAGCATGCCGTTGGCAATCAAGGGCGCGGCCGTCATCGAATAGCCGGCCGCGTAGTCGTCGACTTTTTCCTTCCACACTACCTTGCCGGTCTCCTGGTCGAGCGCGACCAGCTGGGCGTCCAGGGTGCCGAAGATGACCAGGTTGCCGTACAGGGCGGCGCCGCGGTTGACGACGTCGCAGCAGGGCATGATTCCGTCGGGCAGGCGGTGCTCGTACTTCCACAGCTTGGCGCCGGTTTTCAGGTCGACCGCGAAGATGCGCGAGTAGGAGGCGGTGACGAACATCTTGCCGTTGTGGATCAGCGGCTGCGATTCCTGGCCGCGCTGCTTTTCGCCGCCGAAGGAAAAGGACCAGGCCGGCACCAGCTGCCTGACGTTGCGGGTGTTGATGTTGGTGAGCGGCGAATAGCGCTGCCCTTCGGTGCCCATGCCGAAGGAGAGGACGCTTTTCGTGTCTTTCGCGTCGGCGGCGAGCATGGCATTGGTGACGTCGAGGGCGTAGGCGGGGCCGAGCGCCGTCAGGCCGGCAAGCAGCCAGAGGATGAGGTGTTTCACAGTGTGTCTCCCTGTTGTTGTGATGGGTGCTGCGGTCAGGCGGAGGGGCGCGGCGGCTGCGAGCGCAGCAGCGCGCATTCGTCGTCGGTAAACAAACGCGAGCGGGTCAGGAAGCGGCGGCCGGTGCCGTTATCGAGCGAGAACATGCCGCCATTCCCGGCGACGACGTCGATGATCAGCTGGGTGTGTTCCCAGTAGCCGAACTGCTCGATTCCCATGTAGAAGGGCGTGCCGCCCAGGTTGCCGAGATAGACGTCGCTGTCGCTCAAATTGAATTCCCCGGCCGGGTAGCACATCGGCGCGCTGCCGTCGCAGCAGCCGCCGGACTGGAAGAACATCAGCGGGCCGTGACGCCCGCGCAGCTCCTCGATGAAATCCAGGGCGGCGGGCGTCGCGGTCACGCGCTCGAGCGTAGTCGTCATGGCATACCTCCGAAACCGTATTAAATTAACTCCGAAATCGTAGCGATTCTGGCATCGCGGGATGCGCCGGTCCTGGGCCCTGCCGCGCAGGCAGGACCCGGACCGTGTTGCTACTCCGCTGGATGCTTAGAAGAACCCGAGCGCTTTCGGGCTGTAGCTGACCAGGAGGTTCTTGGTCTGCTGGTAGTGGTCGAGCATCATCTTGTGGTTTTCGCGGCCGATGCCCGACTGTTTATAGCCGCCGAACGCGGCGTGGGCCGGGTACAGGTGGTAGCAGTTGGTCCAGACGCGCCCGGCCTGGATCGCGCGGCCCATGCGGAAGGCGCGCGAAGCGTCGCGCGTCCACAGGCCGGCGCCGAGGCCATACAGGGTGTCGTTGGCGATGCGCAGCGCGTCGGCTTCGTCTTTGAAGGTCGTGACGGAAACCACCGGCCCGAAGATCTCTTCCTGGAAGACGCGCATCTTGTTGTCGCCCTTGAACACGGTAGGCTGCACGTAATAGCCGTCTTTCAGGTCGCCATCGATCGCGTGGCGCGCGCCGCCCGCGAGCACCTCGGCGCCTTCCTGGCGGCCGATATCGAGGTAGGACAGGATTTTTTCGAGCTGCTCCTGCGAGGCCTGGGCGCCGATCATGGTGCTCGAATCGAGCGGGTTACCCTGCTTGATCGCCGCCACGCGCGCCAGTGCACGTTCAATAAAACGCTCGTAGATCGATTCCTGGACCAGCACGCGCGAGGGGCAGGTGCAGACCTCTCCCTGGTTCAGCGCGAACATGGCGAAGCCTTCCAGGCATTTGTCGAAGAAGTCGTCATCCTCGTCCATCACGTCGGCGAAGAAGATGTTCGGCGATTTGCCGCCCAGTTCCAGCGTGACTGGGATCAGGTTCTGCGCCGCATAACCCATGATCAGGCGGCCCGTGCCGGTTTCGCCGGTGAAGGCGATCTTGGCGATGCGCTTGTTCGACGCCAGCGGCTTGCCCGCCTCCAGGCCAAAGCCGTTGACGATGTTGACCACGCCCGGCGGCAGCAGGTCGCCGATCAGTTCGAACAGCACCATGATCGAAGCCGGCGTCTGCTCGGCCGGTTTCAGCACCACGCAGTTGCCGGCGGCGAGGGCCGGGGCCAGCTTCCAGACCGCCATCAGGATCGGGAAATTCCAGGGAATGATCTGGCCGACCACGCCCAGCGGCTCATGGAAGTGGTAAGCATAGGTTTCGTGGTCGATCTGGGCGATCGAGCCCTCCTGCGCGCGGATGGCGCCGGCGAAATAGCGGAAGTGGTCGATCGCCAGCGGAATGTCGGCCGCCATCGTCTCGCGGATCGGCTTGCCGTTGTCGATGGTCTCGGCGGTGGCGATCATCGCCAGGTTCTGCTCGATGCGGTCGGCGATTTTATTCAGGATGTTGGCGCGCTCGGCGGGCGAGGTCTTGCCCCAGGCTTCCTTGGCTTCGTGGGCGGCGTCCAGCGCCAGCTCGATGTCTTCGGCGCTGGAACGGGCGATCTCGCAGAAGGGCTGGCCGGTGATCGGCGTGATGTTCGGGAAATACTCGCCCTTGACGGGTGCGACGAACTTGCCGCCGATGTAGTTGTCGTAGCGCTGCTTGAACGGGTTGGCGACGCCGAGCTTGCTGATGTCTGCGAGATTCATGTCATCCTCTTTTCATGATGGTTGTATGACCGTTGGCAACGGGTGTGTCGAAGCACCCCTGGGGTTTCGCAAGCGCCGTGCCAGCCCGCTTGCCCGGGAAAGCCGGTGCCCAGCCCGTTCGCGCCGCTTGTTTCTGGTACACCTGCTCCAGATTGGAACAGCACAACTGGTCAGCGAATCAGCACACCCCAAGGCAGCGACCCGACTGGAATATCGGCCACGCGCGTGCTGCTGGCCGTATCGATCACCGAAACGCTGTCCGAGCGGCCATTGGCCACGTACAGGCGGCTCCCGTCTGGCGTAAGCGCCATGTTCCAGGGGCGCTTGCCGACCGGAATCGTGGCCGTGACCTTGTTGGTTGCACTGTCGATGACGCTGACCGTGCCGTCGATGCCATTGCTGGCATACACCTGCTTGCCGCTGGGGTGGACCGCAATTCCGGCCGTGTTGCGCCCGGCCGCTATGGTGGCCAGCGTGCGCCGCGCCGCCATGTCGACGACATACACGGCGCCGGCCAGTTCGCAGGCGATGTAGGCGCGCGCCCCGTCCGGGGAAAAGCCGATGCCGCGCGGACGCAGGCCGACCGACACGCTGCCCACCTGGCGCCGCGCGCCGACATCGATCACGTCGACCTGTTCGGCATCCTCGGCGCTGACCAGCAGCCAGCGCCCGTCCGGGCTGAATACTGCGTGCTCGGGGTTGCGCCCCTGGACCGGGATCTCGGCCAGCACGGCGCGCGTGGCGGCGTCGACCAGCACCACGCTGTTGCTCTCCTCGACGGCGACGGCCAGCAGGCGCCCGTCGTTCGAGGCGCTGACGCCCTCGGGCGACTTGCCGACCGCGACGCTGGCAAGGAGCGCGCCGCTGGCCGCATCAAACGCCAGCAGCGCGCCGTCGCCGGCATCGGTGACCCACAGGACGCGTCCGGCCGGATCCGCAGCAATGCCGCGCGGACGCTTGCCGGCGGCAATCTCGCGAACCACTTTGCCGCTGGCGGTGTCGATCACGCTGAGGGTGGCCGATTTTTCGTTCGGCACGTAGCCAAGCGGGGCCGCGCCGGCACAGGAAACGGTGAGCGCGGCCGCAAGGGCGAGTAAGCGGCGCAGGGAGCGCAGTTGCATGGTCGACGTCCTTTCTGTTCATGCGCGGGGTGCGCAGCTGGTGAAGGAAATGCAAGCGCCATGCCACCGGGGTGTGGGCGTGTTTTTTGCATGGCAGGTATATTGCTTATTGAATCATCACTGCCCTGCGCTCAGGGCGCGACAACAACAATGGAGAAACGATGACGCACCATGCATTTCGCTTGAACGCGATCGCCGCCCTGTGCGCCTGCTGGCCACTGGCGGCGCTTGCTGCCGGCAACCCAACCCCCGAGTCGGCAGATGTGCCGCAGGGCCCGATGAACGTCGTCGTGGTCACCGGTAGCCGCAGCGAGCACGCCAGTTTCGACCTGCCGGCCGCCATCGACGTGATCGATGCGGCGCAGATCCGCGATACCCAGCCGCGCGTGAACGCCTCCGAGGCGCTGGCCGCCGTGCCCGGCCTGGTCGCACGCGACCGCCAGAACTATGCGCAGGATTTGCAGATCTCCTCGCGCGGCTTCGGCGCCCGCTCCGCCTTCGGCGTGCGCGGCGTGCGCCTGATCGCCGACGGCATCCCGGCCACCATGCCCGACGGCCAGGGCCAGGCCGCCACGTTTAATCTGGACATGGCCGAACGCATCGAAGTGCTGCGCGGGCCCTTCTCTGCCCTGTACGGCAACCATTCCGGCGGCGTGGTCCAGCTGTTTACGCGCGAACCGAAAGGGCCGGCCTCGGTCGAGACGAGCGTCTCGGCCGGCAGCTACGGCATGCGCAAGTTCGATGTCAACACCCAGGGCAATACCAACGGCATCGGCTACCTGATCGACGCCTCGCGCTTCGATACCGACGGCTACCGCGACCATGGCGCCGCCAGGCGCGACCAGGCCTATGCCAAGCTGACCATGGCGACTTCCCCGACCGGCAAACTGGTGTTCACCGCCAGCGGCCTGGAGCAGAACGACACGCAGGACCCGCTCGGCGTCACCTGGGCGACTTACCAGCGCGACCCGCGTGCCGGCGAGATCGACACCACCGATCCCGTCTCGCCGCAGCGCACCCTGGCCGAGCGCTACAACACCCGCAAAAGCATCGACCACAAGCAGCTGGGCGTGACCTGGGAGCAGCGCTTCGGCGCCAACCGGCTGCAGGTGACCGGCTATGGCGGCAACCGCCGCGTGGTGCAGTACCAGTCGTTCTCGCGCGGCTTCCAGGCCCCGCCCACCCATTCGGGCGGCGTGGTCGACTTCGATCGCGACTTCCTCGGCGTCGACGTCAACTGGCGCGACGTGCGCGATTTTAACGGCGGCACGCTGCGCACCACCGTCGGCATCGATACCGGGCGCTCCACGGACAAGCGCCAGGGCTTCGAGAATTTCATCGGCAACGAGTTCGGCGTACGGGGCAACCTGCGCCGCGACGAAGAAGACGAGGTCGGCAACGTCGATCCCTATCTGCAGGCGGAATGGGAACGCGGCGAATGGGTCGTCACGGGCGGCCTGCGCCACAGCCGCGTGAAGTTCGACGTGGCCGACGATTACCTCTCGAACGGCAACGACAGCGGCAAGGTGCGCTACAGCCACACGACGCCGCTGGTGGGCGTCCTGTACAAGCTCACGCCAACCCTGAACGTGTACGCCAGCGCCGCGCGCGGCTTCGAGACGCCGACCCTGAACGAACTGTTTTATTCGGGCAGCGGCGCCGGTTTCAACTTCAACCTGCAGCCGGCCACCAGCACCCACCTGGAAGCGGGCATCAAAACCTTCATCGGCAGCGGCATGCGCGTGAATGCCGCGCTGTTCCAGGTCAAGACCCAGGACGAACTGGTGGTCGACGTCTCGAGCGGCGGACGCACCAGCTACCGCAACGCCAGCGCCACGCTGCGCCAGGGCGGCGAATTGTCGCTCGACGCCGACCTCGGCGGCGGCTGGGGCGCCAAGCTGGCATTGTCCGCACTGCGCGCGATCTACGACGAAGGTTTTGGCACGGTCCCGCGCGGCAACTACCTGCCGGGCGTGCCGAAGACCAGCATGTACGGGGAGTTCGGCTGGAAGGAAGCCAACGGCCGCTTTGGGGCTGCACTGGAGACGATCGCCAACGGCCGCGTGTATGCGGAAGACACCAACACGGCCCAGCCGGCGCCGGGCTATGCGATCTTCAATGTGCGGGCGCAGGCCAGGCAGGAATGGGGCGGGTGGACGATCAAGCAGTTCGTGCGCCTGAATAACCTGTTCGACAAGCAGTATGTGGGGTCGGTGATTGTGGGGGACGCGAACCGGCGGTTTTATGAAGGTGCGCCGGGGAGGAATTGGGTGGCGGGCGTGAGTGGGCAGTATCAGTTTTAGGGATGCGCCGCTGATGGTTGAACGCGTGGGCGGCGAAGCCGCCCACCCTACGGCCCTGCGCTTAACGCCAACATGAATCAAAGGGACGTAGGGTGGGCGGGTTCCCCGCCCACGCGTTCAACAGCAGCCTGAATATCGCGCTGCCTGGTCAAAACCGATACCGCACCCCCGCATTGAACGTGCGTGGCGCCCCCGGCGCCACGAAGCGCGCATGCGCCGGCTCCACCGCCCCCGCATGCGGCTGCAGCAGGCGCCCTTCGGGGAACATATCCACCGCAATCGCCCCGAAACTCTCGTAGCGCCGGTCCAGCACATTGTTCACCCGCGCAAAGACTTCCCAGCCCGGCGCCGGGCGCCAGCGCGCATGCAGGTTCAGCACGGCGTGCCCGCGCACGCTCCAGTCGGCGCGGCGGGCCTCGTCATCCTCGTCGGCATCCGCAATCAAGCCATCCTCGTTCCCCTGCACCGCCGCATGCGATACCGCCTGCAGGTCGGCTCCCAGCACCAGGCCGGGGCGCAGGTTCCAGTCCAGGCCCAGTTTCGCCGTATGGCGCGGCAGGCCCGCGATCGGCGTGCCCGGTCCGACCGTTACCGTGCGCGCGCCGGTGAACAGCGTGCCATCGGCATCGTAGGTCGCGCGCAGGTAGCTGTAGTCCGCGCTGACGCGCCACGCGCCGCGCTGGCCATGCATGCCGAGGTCCATCCCCTCATGGCGCGTGCGGTCGAAATTCGAAAAATAGCCGGCGCGCGAGAGTCCGGCGCGCCCGAACAGAATGTCGTCGCGGTTCACCGTCCGGTACAGGGTGGCGCTGAAGCCGTTGCGCTCCCCGCCGCCGCGCAGGCCTGCTTCCACCGTGCGCGAGACGACCTGTTTCAGGTAGGGATCCGACTGCAGCCCGACCGGCAACCGGCACGGTTCCTCCGGATCGGCGCACCCGAGTTCGATCACGGTCGGCACCCGGTTGCTTTGCGCGGCGTTGGCGAACCAGGTCAGCGTGCCGCGCGCGTGGGTGATGCCGAGCGAGGGATTCCAGCGCTTGTAGGTAAACGTTTCGGCCGGCTTGGGCCCGTCTTCGGTGGTGAGGGTATTGCCGACGCGCGCGTGGTTGTAGCGCAGCGACGCCGTCAGGTGGGTGGCGGGCGCCAGCGCCAGGGTGCCTGCCGCATACAGGCCGTAGGCGTTCGCCGTGCCCGTGACCGACGACATCGGCTCGCGTTCTTCCTCCTCGTCGGCCTCGACGCCGCGTTCAAGGGTAAAGAAGGCTTCCTGCTCGAACTGGGCGAAACGCACGCGGCTGCGGTCCCAGGTCGCGCCCAGGTTGAACAAGTTGCTGCCCACCGTCTGCGCCAGGTTGATGCTGGCGCCATGCCCGCGCTGGCGCGTGCTGGTGGTGTTCAGGCTGGCCGGGTGCAGCGCTTGCCCCTCCTCGCGCGTAACACCGCATTCGTCCGCGTCGACGGGAGAACCGTCGGCCAGGAAACCGTCGGCGCAATCCTCGACGTAATCGCCATACTCGTCGCCGACGTCGCCGCCGACGGTGTCGCGCCGGCTGCTGCGCGCATAGGTCGAGGCGGTCAGCTCGCTCCCCGGTCCCAGCCGCTGCGTGAGCCGGAAGGCCGCCTGCAGCAGGCGGTTGCGGGTGCGGTCGGGGAAGGTGTAGACGGCGCGCCGGTCGTCTTCGTACAGGCCCGGCTCGATCTCGCCATCCTCGTCACGGTAGCTCGGCACCAGGCCGTTGCCCAGCATGCGGCTGCGCCCGCCCAGCAGCGTGAACTGCCAGTCGGTGTCGCGCCCTTCGCGCCCCGCTTTCACGAACAGGTTGCCGAGCCGGCCGGCGGAATGGTCGCGCCAGCCGTCTTCGTCGAACAGGGTAGCTGCCGCAAAGCCATGCCAGCCATCCTGGCCGCGCACGCCATAGGCCAGGTCGGCGCGGCGGCGTCCGTGTTCGCCGAACGAGAGCGCGGCTTCCACCCCAGGGTCGGCCAGGCCCGAACGGGTCTCGAGCGCGATCGCGCCGCCCAGCGTGTTCAGGCCATATAAAGGATTCGAGCCCGGCACCAGCCAGAGGCGCCCGATCGCCGCTTCCGGCAGCATGTCCCAGTTGACGACGTCGCCGAAGGGTTCGTTGACGCGCACGCCGTCGAGATACACGGACAGCCCCTGCCCGGTCCCGAGCAGGGGCGACGCACGAAAGCCGCGGTAAGTCAGGTCGGTCTGGAAGGGACTGCCGATGATCTCGTTGACGTTCACCCCATGCAGGCGCCGCGCCATGGTCTCGACCAGGTTGCCGCCCCCTGCCGCGCGCAAGTCCTCGCGGTCGAGGGTTTGCACGGCATACGGCAGCAGGCGCGCCTCGCTGCCGCCGCCGGCAAACGGCACGACGCCGACCACTTCCACCCGCGCGATCGGCGGCCCCTCGTCGTCCAGCCCGGGTGCGGCCGCCGCTTCTACTCCCAGCGCCAGCAGCGCGCTGCCCGCCACGAGGCGCGCGCTCATGGGGTCACCACTTGCACGCCGTGGCGCGCGAACAGGGTTTTCAATTCGCCGCTCGCTTTCATGTCGTTGAGGGCCGCCTGCAGGCGCCGCCCGAGTTCCTCGTCCTCCTTGCGCACCGCCATGCCGACCGCCCAGCCGGAACGCGGCAGGCGCTGGAAGCTCGCCTCGGCCAGGGGGAAGGCCGGATCGCCGCGCAATACCGCCTCGATCTCGGCGCGTTTGGCCAGCACCGCATCGAGTTCGCCCTTCTTTAGCGCCAGCAGCGCCTCGCCGGCAGTGGGGAAGATGCGCACCTGGTCGCGAAAGCGCCCATTGCCCTCGCCCAGCATCAGCATGCCGGCGATCGATACTTTTTCCACGCCGATGCGCTTGCCGATCAGGGCGTCGAGATCGTCGAAGCGCGGGATGCTGCGCTCGGCGCGCACCAGGCGCAGGCTCTCGACGTGATACGGCGCGAAGATGCGCACCTGCGGGTTATCGGCGATCAGGCGGTTGTCGACCGGGACGTGCAGCATCACGTCGGCCGGTCCGTAGCCGAGGTAATGGCCCTTCCACACCATGTTGCGCAGGTCGTCGGCCACCTCCTCGTCGGCCGGGAAGGGCATCAGGTTCAGCTTCAGGCCGAGGCGCGCGGCGAGCGCCTGCGCCAGGTCGACGTCGATGCCGGCGCCCTTGTCGGAAAACGGGGCGAACTCGTTATATACCGCGACCTTCAGGGCGCCGCTGCCCTGGATCTTGTTCCAGTCGGCGCGCGCCGGCGACAGCGCGGCAAACATCAGGAAGGCGGCCACTACGCGGAACATATACAAACGGGATGGGTGCATGCGCTCGGCTTTCAGGTGAACTACGTCAGTTAGTGTCGCGGCGCGTGTCGAGCCAGGTCTTGATCGCCCACATCGCTTCCTGATTGAACACGCCCTCGAAGGGCGGCATGTAGACGGCCCCGTTGCGCACCTTTCCCTGGCGTACGCTGGCCAGGTAATAGTTGTCCATTTCCTTGAAACAGGCGGTCTTCTTGGCGGCATTTTTCAGGCCGACGCAGTCGCGGTCGAGCTGGCGCAGGTCGGGCGCGATGCCGCCCGAGACCGCTTCCAGGCCATGGCAGCGCGCGCAGTTCTGGTTATAGGCCGAGGCGCCGATCTTCTGGGCCAGGGCATTCGTGCGGTAGGGATTTTCGTCGCGCCATTTGTCGCCGAGGACCGGCAAACCGCGCGTGTCGACGCTTTGCGGGGTGACGTTGCCGTGGGCATGGGCCAGGGCGGGGATCAGGATGGCGGCGCACAGCGCGAGGGCGCCGCCGGGGATGCGGAATGGGTGCTTCATGGTGTCTCCTGCTGGTTATCGAATTCTAGTGATTACCAGCATGAGCAAACGGCGTGCCATGGCCCAACAGCGCCTGTGAAGCGCCCACCTGTATCAAAATGGAACAGGTGTCACACGGCGGCGGGCAATTCCTTGGCCGGCAGCGCAGCAGCGGCGCCCGGGTACAGGCGTTCCAGCGTGGCATCGGCCGCTGCTTTGACCAGGGCGAAGACGCGTGCGCTGGCGGCGGCCAGGTCGGGCGCGGCGCGCACTTCCTGCCACAGCGCCGCCGGCGGCGTGCCCTGGGCGGCGAGCGCCGCCTCGACCTCGGCCTGCCAGAAGGCGGGGGCTTCGCTCTCGACATAATTGCCGCGCCCGCGCCCGAAGTGGGCCACCGCCAGGTAGCGCAGCACGGCGCCCACCAGCAGCGTTTGCAGGAAGGCGTCGGCGAATTGCACGCCGGGCTTCTCGCTGTCGCTCCTCTGATTGAATCCCCAGGCCGCGCCGGCCGCCGTCAGGCCGCCGACCAGGGCCCCGAGCAGCGCCCCGCCGCCCAGCGTCAGGCCGCCCGCCATCAGGTCGGCCGACAGGCCGGTGGCAGCACCCGAGACCACGGCGCCCAGCAGCCCGGCTTGCGCCTTGTCGATCGGCGCGTGCACGGCAAAATTTTCGCGCACGCGGGTGTTCACGGTACGTGCTTCGCCCGGATCGACCTTGTGCAGCACCAGCATGCGCATCGTCGCCTTGTTGAGTTCTCCATTCAGGCGTTCGACCAGGGCCGCCATCGCCGCTTCCTGGCGCCCCTGCTGGTCTTTGCTCAGGCCGACCGCTTTCAGGGCGCTGCGCATGAAACCGCCGCCCGTGTCAAACACCGGCTGGCTGTCGCGCGCAGCCGCCGCCACCTGTTCGGCGCTGATGCGCAGGGCGCTGAGGTAGCGCTGGCGGTTATTCGTTTCCCAGGCCGTGCGCAGGCGCGTATAGCCCTCCTGCTTTTCGGGCGGGATGAGGGGCGCGACCGCTTCGTAGAACACGTGCTCGTGCACCCAGCAGCGCGCAAACGCGTCCAGCGCCAGCACCTCGCGCACGACGCCGAAGCGCGCCAGGTGCTTTTTCCACTCCTGCTGTTCCAGCCCTTCCGCGGCGCCCGGGCGGGGCGGCCCCATCTGGTTGAGCAGCACCACCACCGGTTTGCCGAGCCACTCGAGGATGTTCATTTCGGCCGGCAGATAGCCGGCGTCGCCGGGCGCCTCCGAGGAATTGACCAGGTAGAGCACGACGTCGGCTTCGTCCTTGGCCGCGCGCAGGGCCTGCTGGCTGAGCCAGAAGGGACGGTCGCGGTAGCGGTCGAACACTTCGCGCAGGAACCAGCCGATCGGGTTGCCCGCCAGCGCCAGGCGCTTGAGCAGCCGCACCGAGTCGCCGAAACCGGGCGTGTCCCACAGCAGCAGGGTGTCGCCTTCGGGCGTGGTCTGCAGCGGGTGCGCTTCGGCGAAGGTGGTCACGTGGGCGGCGTCGCGCACTTCACCCACGTCGGCCCCGACCAGGGTGCGTGCCAGGGTGGTCTTGCCGTTGTTCGTGTGCGAGACCAGCGCGAACTGGATTTTTACCGGGAGGTGGACTTCGCTCATCGCAGCTCCGGCAAGGCGAGACCCGCACCCAGTTCAATCGGGTGTTTATCCGGCTCGACCAGGTTCACCAGCGTCGCGGCCGTGCCGTGAAAACTGCAGAACTGGCGCCAGAGGGCGACGCGTTCGTTGACGCGCGCGTCCAGCCCGGCCTGGCCGGCGCCGCGTTCGGTCATGCTCGATTCGTCGAGCAGCACGGCCACGCCGCGGCGGCTGTGCTTGACGAGGTAGTCGAGGAAGGCGCCGTGGTTTTCCTTCTCGGGCGTGGCCGCCAGGCTGAACAGGGCGGCGGTGACGGTCACGCCGGCTTCATCAGCCGCCGTGTCGCCCAGCGCCTCCTTCGGCTCTTCGCCATACGGCACCGTCGGGCGCAGCAGCACCCGGGCCTGGGCGCCGAGGGCCATGGCGGCGACCGTCCACAGGCCGCGGTCGCGCGCTTCGTCGAGGGTAAAGCTGTAGGGCAGCACGCGCAGCACGGCGGGCATGCCGGCGCCGATGCTGTCGGCCAGCTTGCGGAAATAAGGGTGTTCGAGTTCGAGCGGGAAGCGCCGCGCCAGGCGCCGCGCGCGCAAGCCCTGGAAAGCTGCCAGGACCAGGCGCGGCAGCACGACCAGCAGCAGGATGGTCGCGCCATACAAATGCACCCAGCGCTCGCCGCCGGCGCCCGATGTGCCGGCAATGGCGGTGTTGGTGCTGAAGCGCAGCGATTCGATGTCGGCCAGCGAAAAGCCCTGTAAAAACGGGAACAGCAGCAGCACCGGGGCGAACAGCCAGGACAGCAGGGTGTGAACTTGCTGGGCGTCGAGGAAGGTGCTTTCCCAGCCGGCCACGTACTGGGTCAGCATGCCGCGCGCATACAGCGACAGCACGGCGCCCAGGGCGAAGGCGGCCGCCGACAGGTGCACGGTGCGCGAGAGGCGCGCGCGCGTGAGCGGTTCGCTCAGCACGGCCCACTCGGCCATGAAATTGGTCATGCCGGTGGAGAGCGCGCCAGGCAGTTTGCGCGGCAGGGCCGCCTTGCCGACGCTCAGGCGGCTCAGCAAGCCCTGCCCGGCCCAGCCGGTCTTGCGGCCCGGGATGAGCGCCCAGACCAGCAGCACCAGGTAGACCAGCAGATTCCAGCCGATGATCAACAGCAGCGGCGCCGACAGCAGGTCGACCCGGTGCGGATCGGCGATGCGGTCGAGCAGCGCCCCGGCGACCAGGGCGAATACGGGCAGCGCCGCCCAGAAGCCGGGCAGGCCGAGGCCGCGCCGCTGGAAGCTGGCGAAGGCCGGCGTGCGCTCGGACAGGCGTTTGATGATCTGCTCCGAGCGCTGCTCGAGAAAATGTTCCTGGGTGGCCGCGGCCTTGCTGTCGGCCGCCTGCCAGGCAGCCAGCTCGCGCGCGCTGCGGCTGGCGTACTTGCGGTCGTCCTCGCTCAGCACCTGGTGGCCGGTATCGGCGCTTTCGATCGCGCGCACCAGCACGACCCGTCGTGCAACCTGTTCATTCATGCTCGTCCCGTGTTTTATTCATTTGGCAATATCACAAACGTGATTGTGCACCAGATTCGCCTCCTGCCCCAGCACGCCACCCAGTCCGTAATAAAACTACGCGGACACGATTGACTTCATGCGAACTCGGGAGTAGCTTCACCTCGCTGCACTGATGAGCCACCCGCATGAGGTAGCGAAAGTACAGTCTATTAAAAATATAAACACAATCGGAGACCGACATGCCATTCCAACAGAAACTGCTGGCCGCCCTGATCACGGGCGCCCTGCTCGGCGCCCCCGCCTGGGCCGCCATCAATCCCAACAAACTCGGCGCTGCCTACGACGCCACCAAGGCAAACGTCACGTTCAAGGTGTATTCGGGCAAGGCGACGCGCATCGAGCTCTACCTGTACAGCAGCGCCACCGGCACGGCCGAAAAGGCGCGCTATGTGATGACCAATTCCGGCGGCGTCTGGAGCGTGACCCTGCCGACCGCGACCCTGAGCGGCCAGGGCCTGAGCGGCACCCTGTACTACGGCTACCGCGCCTGGGGCCCGAACTGGCCCTACAACGCCAGCTGGACCAAGGGCTCCAGCCTCGGTTTCATCAGCGACGTCGATGCCGCCGGCAACCGCTTCAATCCGAACAAATTGCTGAGCGACCCGTATGCGCTCGAGCTGAGCCACGATCCGACCACGCCGACCATGACCAACGGCACCATCTACGCCAGCGGCGCGGCCTACCGCGCCATCGACAGCGGTTCGTCCGCGCCGAAAGGCATCGTGCTAGCCGGCGACACGCAAGTAACCGGCACCAAGCCGACCCGCGCCTTGAAGGACGACGTCGTCTACGAAGCCCATGTGCGCGGCCTGACGATGAACGACGCCGGCATCACCGCCGCCTACCGCGGCACCTATAAAGGCGCGGGCCTGAAGGCGGCGGCGCTGGCGGCGCTGGGCGTGACGGCGATCGAATTCCTGCCGCTGCAGGAAACCCAGAACGACACCAACGACAACGATCCGGCCACGACCACGGGCGACAATTATTGGGGCTACATGACCCTGAACTATTTTGCCCCGGACCGCCGCTATGCCTACGACAAGACCCCGGGCGGACCGACCCGCGAGTTCAAGGAAATGGTCAAGGCCTTCCACGACAACGGCATCAAGGTGCTGGTCGACGTCGTCTACAACCATACCGGCGAAGGCGGCGCCTGGTCGCCGACCGACAAGACGACCTATAACGTGATGAGCATGCGCGGGCTCGACAACCCGACCTATTACAGCCTGACGTCCGACTTCCAGAATTCCTGGGACAACACTGGCGTCGGCGGCAACTACAACACACGCAACACGGTGGCCCAGAACCTGATCATCGATTCGCTCGCCTACTGGCGCGACAAGCTCGGCATCGACGGCTACCGTTTCGATCTTGCCTCGGTGCTCGGCAACAGCTGCCAGCACGGCTGCTTCAACTTCGACAAGATGGATGCCGGCAATGCCTTGAACCGCATCACCACCGAACTGCCGCCGCGTCCGGCCGCCGGCGGCAGCGGCGTCGACCTGATCGCCGAACCCTGGGCGATCGGCGGCAACTCCTATCAGGTCGGCGGCTTCCCGAGCGGCTGGGCCGAATGGAACGGCGCCTACCGCGACGTGGTGCGCCAGGCCCAGAACAAGCTCGGCAGCGTAGCGATCACGACCGGCCAGATGGCGACGCGCTTCGCCGGCTCGAGCGATCTGTATGGCGACGATGGCCGCAAACCCTGGCACTCAGTCAATTTCATCACCGCCCACGACGGCTTTACCTTGAAAGACCTGTACAGCTGCAACAGCAAGAACAATGGTCAAGTCTGGCCGTATGGCGTCAGCGATGGCGGCGAGGACAATAACAACAGCTGGGACCAGGGCGGCATCGCGGCCGACCAGCGCAAGGCCGCGCGCAACGGCATGGCCTTGATGATGCTGTCGGCCGGTGTGCCGATGATCGTCGGCGGCGACGAAGCGCTGCGCAGCATGAACTGCAACAACAACCCGTACAACCTCGATTCCTCGGCCAACTGGCTTAGCTGGAGCCGCACCACGGACCAGAGCAATTTCCAGGCATTTACGAAAGCGCTGATCGCCTTCCGCAAGGCGCACCCGGCCCTGCGTCCGGCGAACTTCTACGCGAGCACCGATACCAACGGCAACGTGATGGAGCAATTGCGCTGGTTCACTCCGACTGGCGCCGTGGCTGATGCAGCGTATTTCAATAATGCGGCCAATCACGCGATCGCCTGGCGCATCGACGGCACCGAGTTCGGCGATACGGCGTCCGCCATCTACGTGGCCCACAATGCCTGGAGCGCGCAGGTGAACTTCACGCTGCCGTGGCCGGGGGCCGGCAAGACCTGGTACCGCGTCACCGATACCTGCGGCTGGGCCGAGGGCGCGGCGCAGGTGCAGGCGCCCGGAACCGAGGTGCTGGTGGGCGGCGAAAACACCAGCTACGGCGTGTGCGGCCGCGGCACCCTGCTCCTGATCGCGAAATAGACCTCCAACCTCGGCCGATGTTCCCGACAATTACAGGCCGGCTGATGCCGGTCTGTAGTTCTTCATGTGGTCCGCATAGCGCACCACCGCGTGTTCAAAAATAGTGGAAAGTGACCGACAATCCGACGGTTGATCGGTGTATTCTGCACAATAGATGGGGTGTCAATCTCACAAAACAGTCCACAAACGATAGTTGCCGGGCTAAGAGCCCCTAACAAAACCGTCAGGACGAGGCGCTGCAACGCGGCCATGACGGTTTTGTTAGGGGCTCTGAACGGTACACCTTGCGGACGTAGGAGACAGCATGTCGAAGTTTGCCGTGGAACACGTCAAGCGCGTCCATTCGGTCGTCCACGACCGCATTGGAAGCGACCGCATTGGATCCGGCAACCGGATCACCCGCTCCTGGATCCGTTGCCTCAACGAGTACCAGCTCAATCCCGACAGCTGCGCCGAGCCCGAAGTCGTCGCGCCCTGCGAACTGCAGGAACGCCAGGAACGCCTGGCCGACGTGCAGGCCGTCGCCAAGGTCGAAATGGCGAACCTGTACCAGCAGCTGGCCGGTTCCGGCTACGCCATCATGCTGACCGACCGCGAAGGCGTGCTGCTCAATTATTTCGGCGACCCCGCCTTCACCCATGCCGCATCCAAGACCGGCCTGATGCAGGGCGCGGTCTGGAGCGAGCGCGTGCAGGGCACCAACGGCATGGGCACCTGCCTGGTCGAACGGCGCCCGCTCACCGTGCACCAGGACGAGCACTACCTGTCCCGGAATATCGGCCTCAGTTGTGCGGCGGCCCCGATCTTCGACCACGAGGGCGAACTGGTCGGCGTGCTCGACGCCTCGGGCGAATCGCGCCTGGCCCAGCAGCACACGCTGGCCCTGGTCAGCATGTCGGTGCAAATGATCGAGAACCGGGTCTTCCTGCACCAGTTCCGCCACGATTTTATTTTGCGCTTTCATAACCGGCCCGAATTCGTCGGCACCCTGAGCGAAGGCGCCATCGCGCTCTCCGTAACTGGCACGGTGCTGGCGGCCAGCCGCGCGGCCCTGTCCCTGCTCGGCTACACGGCGCCCGCCGAGATTGTCGGGCGCGACGTCTGCGAACTGTTCAACATCACCTTTTCCGGCCTGGTCGACAGCAGCGTGCGGCGCGCCTACCACCCGGTACCGATTTTCGAAGTGCGCAGCAATGCGCGCTTTTTCGCCGTCGTCTACCAGCCGGTGGCGACGATCGGCGCGCGCCGCCCAAGCCGTGCGGACAACACGCTGGCGCTGCCCGCCGCCTGCGCACTCGACGCCCTGCACCTGGGCGACCCGGCGATGCGCGCCAACGTCGAGACGGCCAAGCGCGTCATGGAGCGCAACGTCGCCATCGTGCTGCTGGGAGAAACCGGCAGCGGCAAGGAGCGCTTTGCGCGCGCCATGCATTTGTCCGGCAGCCGCGCCACCCGTCCCTTCGTTGCGATCAATTGCGCCTCGATTCCCGAGTCCCTCGTCGAAAGCGAACTGTTCGGCTATCGCGCGGGCGCGTTCACTGGCGCCAGCAAGGAGGGGCAGCGCGGCAAGCTGCTGCAAGCCAATGGCGGCACCCTCTTCCTCGACGAGATCGGCGACATGCCGGTCGCCCTGCAGGCGCGGCTGCTGCGCGTGCTGGAAGAACGCGAGGTGGTCGCGCTGGGCGGAGAAGCGCCGGTCAAGCTCGACATTCGCCTGATGAGCGCCACCCATTGCGACCTCGAGAAAAAAATCGAAAGCGGCGCCTTCCGCGAAGATTTGTATTACCGCCTGCAAGGCGTGACCTTCACCCTGCCGCCGCTGCGCGAGCGGCATGACCGCGCCGCACTGATGCGCCAGCTGGCCCTGGAAGAGAGCGACCCCGGTTCTCCGGTCGAACTCGACGATGGCTTGCTGGCCCTGCTCGAGCGCCAGCGCTGGCCCGGCAACCTGCGCCAGCTGCGCCACCTGCTGCGCACCATGATCGCCCTGCGCGAAGCGGACCGCCTCACCGTGCATGACTTGCCGCCCGAATACCGGCACACCCTGGCGGACCTGGCGCCGGCCGCGGGCGCGCCAGTGGCCGGCACTGCGCCGCCCGCCGCTACGCCGGGGGCCGGTGCCCGGCGCGATAGCGGCCTGAATGCCTTCGAATGCGCAGAACGCGAGGTGCTGCTGCAGGAATTGCAACGCCACCAGTGGAACCTGAGCGGCGTCGCCCGCGAGCTCAATATCAGCCGCAATACGCTGTACCGCAAATTGCAGCGCCTGAACATCGAGCATCCCGATAAATCGCTGTTTCATTAGAGCGTTTTTATGACCGCACGCTATACCGCTACCGCGATCGCCCTGCACTGGCTGATCGCACTGCTGCTGCTCGGCCAGTTTGCCTTCGGCCTCGCGCTCGAAGATATTCCGCGCGGTACGCCCGCACGCGGCTATTTCGTCAACCTGCACAAAAGCAGCGGCATCCTGATCGGCCTGTTGATCCTGGTGCGCCTGGGCTGGCGCCTGACGCACACGCCGCCACCCCTGCCGGCGTCGACGCCGCGCTGGCAGCGGCACGCGGCCAGGCTCAGCCATATTCTGCTGTACGCCTGCATGCTGGCCTTGCCATTGTCCGGCTATCTCGCTTCGAATTTCAGCAAGCACGGCGTGAAATTTTTTAATGTCGTGCGCTGGGCGCCCTGGGGACCGGACGACAAGACGCTGTATGCCTTCTTCAATGGCGCCCATCACTTGTTCGCGCTGCTGCTGGCGCTGCTCGTTGCGGTCCACGTGCTGGCCGTGGCCAAGCACATGCTGATTGACCGCGACGGCCTGCTGCTGCGCATGTGGCCGCAGCGCGGTGCGCGTCCCGGCCGGGTAGCCGGCCGCCATCCTGTGGAGAACCGATGACCAACCCGTCCTTGCGCCGTCTTGCCGCCGCCCTCGCCTTCGCGGCGGCACTGCCCCTGCCGCTATTTGCCGCGCCGTTTGCCTATGTGCCCAACGAGGGGTCGGGCACGATCTCGGTGATCGACACGGCCCTTGACCAGGTCGTGGCCGAGCTGCCCGGCGGCTCCAAGCCGCGCGGCCTGGCCGTGGGCGTGGACGCGCGCTGGCTGTACGTCAGCGACCAGCCGAACAACCGCCTGCAGCTGGTGGAACTCGGCACGCGCAAACTCGGCGCCACGGTGGCGCTGGGCGAGTCGCCCGAAGGCGTGTCGATCTCCCCGGACGGGCGCTGGGTGATCGCGGCGCTCGAAGGCAAGAACGAGATCGCCGTCCTCGACACGACAACCCGCGCGCTGGCCTTTTCGATCCCCGTGCGCGGCAAGAATCCCGAGCACGCCGTGTTCAGCCCGAACGGACGCCTGGTGTTCGTCAGCGCCGAGGAAGGCGACGCCGTCGACATTCTCGATTTTACGAGCCGCAAGCAGCTGGCCCAGGTGGCTGTCGGTGCGCGCCCGCGCGGCATCGGCTTTTTGCCGGACAGTAGCCGCGCCTATGTGGCGACCGAAAACGCCAACGAAGTCTTCGTCATCGACACCACCAGTTTTGCCATCGTCGCGCGCATCAAGGCCGGGCTGCGCGCCAACGGCATCGCCGTCCACCCGAACGGCAAATTCGTCTACGTGTCGAACGGCGGCGACGCCAATGTGTCGATCATCGACACGGCCAGCAACCAGGTCGTGGCCACCGTGCCGGTAGGCCAGCGGCCCTGGAACATGGCGCTCACGCCGGACGGCAAAAAGCTGTATGTCGCCAATGGCCGCTCCGGCAACGTGAGCGTGATCGACACCGCCAGCCGCACCAAGCTGCGCGACATCGCCGTCGGCAAACTGCCCTGGGGCGTGGTGATCCGCTAAAGCCGGGGCCGCCTGCCAGCCGCTTCCCCCGGTTCGATCAACCGTCGGCGCCCGGCGCGAAGCTGGCGACGTCGACGCTGACCGTACGGCGTCCGGCGGGCGGCGCCGGCATGGCCGCGGGTCCCTTGAGCAGGTCGATCACCAGGCCGGCCGGGTTGCAGCCGATCGAGGCATGCAGCCCGGCATAGGCCGTGGTCAGGCGCGGATTGACGTCGATGACCACCGCGCCGCGCTCGCCGAGGATGATGTCCACGCCCACATAGCCCCACAAGGTCGGCAGGGCGGCGGCCACCTGCTGGGCCAGGCGCTCGAGCGCGCCGTCGGGGTCCGGCAAGCCGTTGACGGTGGTGCCCAGGAAGTGAAACCGGTTGTCGCGCACGGCCACCCGTTCCTCGTTGCGCGCCAGCAGCCGCGCCGCGCCGTCGCAGCAGATCAGCGACAGGCTGCCCAGCTTGCCCGCAACGAAGGGCTGCAGCACATAGCCCTGGGCCGCGCTGGTGCGGATCCAGGCCAGGGCGGCGGCGCGATTGCTGAACAGGCGGGTGTCGAGGCAACCGGCGCCATGTTCGGGCTTGACCACCCATGCGCCCTCCCCGTCCGGCAAGGCGGCATGCGGGCGGTAGGTCGGCACGGTGGCGACGCCGCCCTCGGCCAGCGCCCGTGCCACCTTGAGCTTGCTCCCCGCGACCCGCACCGCCCCCGGCGCGCTGCCCAGCAGGATGCGTTTGCCACGCAGGATGTCGCGCGACAGGCCCTCAAGCACCCCTTCCGATTCCGGCGCCAGCGGCCAGACCGCGTCCGCCGCCTGCACGCAGCGTGCGAAGCGCTCGGCAAAGGACTGCACCGGCAAGATGCCGGCATCAAGCGCGCACAGGGTCGCCATCGTGCACACTTCGACCTCCGGCAAGGCGGCCAGGTCGGCCAGCAAGGCATCGAACAGCATCGCGCCCTGCTGCGTGAAGGCATGCGGCAGCACGCGCGTCGTCCAGCCGCCCTCCATCACATAATCGAAAGCAAACACTTTCAAGGGCGCCATGTGTGTCTCCCGCTGATTCCTTGTCCAGCAGCTTCTACTAGCGGGCTCAGCGCCGGGGAGCGACCACCTTGACCAGGGTGAGCGTCTCCTCGATGACCGGTATGACCTTACCCGGGGCCGCCGTGCCGGGTTGCGCTGTAGCAGGCGCGGCGGCGGAGACGGGCGCACCGAGCCCCGGGGCCGCGGTGCGTGCCACCACCGTCCCGGTTGCCGGCCGGCTTCCTTCGGTATTCGCCAGCGAGGTGCTCACCTGATACAGCCCGCCCGGCACCTTGTCGCTCAAAATAAAGGTATAGGTCTTGCGCACGTAGTTCTCGAAGCGCGCGTGCAGGGGATCGTCGAAGTAGGGCTGGACGCGCACCATCTTGGCTTCCACCGTCTTGCCCTGGTAGGTAATGCGTTGCGCTGTCACCTGCGCCGTTTCGGCCAGCGCCATCCGGATGCGCTTGCGGAAATAGGTGACGGAGCCGCCGGTCAGGCGCTTCATCTCGGCGATGTCATGCTCGAGAAAGCCGAGCACGACCGGATTGCCATGGGCGTCGTTCACCTCGGGCAGGTCGCGCCGGCGCTTGCCGCTGAAGAAGTGCAGCGCGGCATGCACTTGCCCCTTGCTGCGCGAGACATCGAGCTCGACGCTGTCGGTGAATGCGGGTTCGACATTGCTGCGCTTGCTATATTCATAGACCAGGGTGGCGGGCGCCTCGGTCGTCGCGAGATGGTCGGTCTCGAACAGCAAGACCTCGGCGAGCGACACCGGCTGTGCGCCGGCCGTGCCGGTGCACAGCGCGGCGAGGACGTTGAAGGCAAGGCACACGGCCGCCGCGCGCGAGACCGGGCGGCCTGGCAATAGGCGGCTCATGGCGACTTCGCCGCTGGTGGCGCCGCTGATGCTGCCGCGGGTGCTGCCGATAGGGAGGCCACTTGCGCTTCGAGCAGCGGCACGCCGTATTGCTCGAGGATCGCATGGATCTTCGCTTCGTTGGCGAGGATCAGCTGATCGATGCGCTGCCTGAAATCCTTGTCGGCGTGGCGCACCGCCATCGCGATCTCGAAATCGAATTTCATGCCCGGCTTCGATGCCAGGGGAATGGCGGCAATCGGCGCGGAGCGGGAACTTTTGGCGAAATAGCCGGCGATCGGGCCCCAGGCAAACGCGATATCGATCTTCCCGCTGGCCAGGTCTTTTTCGATGATTTCGCCGGGATACTGTTCGGCGTCGCCGGTCTGGCTCTGGTACCAGGCGACTTGCTCCATCAGGTTATTCTGCAGCAGCCACTCGGTGACGGGCGAGCCGGCGAAGGCGCCGAAGCGCAGTTTCTTGCGTTGTTCGGGATCGAGCGCCATGACGTCGTCGAGGCTGCGCACCCGGTCCAGCCCCTCGCCCTTGACATAGGCCATGGCATAGCTGGAGCGGTAATACGGCCGCGTGGTGGCCGCCATGTCGAAGCCCTTGGGAACACCCGTGACCAGGTCGCACTTGAAATGGTCGGCATGCTCCTCCTTGGCGCGCAAGGTATTGCGGATAAAGCCCATTCGTTGCGGGAACCAGGTGTGTTCCAGCTTCCAGCCCAGTTGCTGCGCAAACAGCGCGGCAATCTTGTTCTCGAAACCGGCCAGCGCCTGGTTCGACAGCGGCAAATTATTCGGGTCCTGGCAAACCCGAAGCACCTTGTCGAATCCGGGTGCGGGCGTGGGCTGGGCGATGGCCGCGCCCCCGAAGAATGCGAGCACGCAGGCCCCGCCCGCCAGCAGCGGCTCCCACTTGGGGCGCCACCTCATTTACCGATCTCCTGCAGGCGGCCAGGTTCGATGGCGCCATCCGAGCGCCCCTTCAGATAGGCATACAGGTTGTCGATGTTTTCGCTTACCATCTTGCTGCTGTCGAAATTCGGCATGCCCTTCTCGATGCGGCCCTTGAGCACGATCGCCTTGAACTCGTCCTTGCTCAGCACCCGTAAACTGTTGACCAGCGAGGGGCCGACCATGCCTTCCTGGGCGGCGCCGTGACAACGCTCGCAGGCCATGGCGCGCCAGGTCTTCCAGCCGCTCAGGGTTTGCGCATCGACCTTGTTGCCCTCGGCGACCTTATAAGGCGCCGCATCGGCGGCCAGCGCGGATGCGGACACCAATCCGGTCATCACCGCCACGCTCCAGCATGCGGCGACGATGACTGCTTTCTTCATGAGTCTGTTCATATCCATTCCTGGCAAGCGAGGGTCGGCCGCGGGCCGTGGCCGGCGACCGCCCTCTATTCAGTTACACAGCATCGATCATGCGTGGCGCTTAGGGGACCTTTAACGGTCAGGCAGGGCGAATACGGTCAGCACGCCGCCGAGCTCGGTGTACTTGGCCAGGTCCTTGTAGCCGCCCACCGCGCCCAGGCCTTCGGTACCCTTGGTCAGGCCGGCCGCGAGCCCGATCCCGGCCCAGCCGCCGATCCCCGACAGCACGCCGATGTATTGCTTGCCCTTGTATTCCCAGGTGTGGACGTTGCCGATGATCCCGGATGGGGTCTTGAATTTCCACAGCTCCTTGCCGTTCAGGTCGACCGCCTTGAGGTGGCCTTCCAGGGTGCCGTAGAACACGACGTCGCCGGCGGTCGACAATGCGCCGCTCCAGACCGAGAATTTCTCCGGTTTCGACCAGACGATTTTTCCGGTGCCGGCGTCCCAGGCAACGAAATTACCCAGACCGCCATGGCTGTTCGGCGCGGCGTACATCGAGAGGGTCGCGCCGACATACGGCTGGCCCGCGGTGTACTCGATCTGGAAGGGCTCGTAGTCCATGCACACGTGGTTGGTCGGGACGTAGAACAGGCCGGTCTTGCGGTTGTAGGTGGCCGGCTGCTGGTCCTTGGTGCCCAGTGCCGAGGGGCAGATGCCCTTCGAATTGAAGTCGGGCCCGTTCTTGTCGGTGCTGTACTTGGCCACCACTTGCGGACGGCCGCTCTTCATGTCGACGTGGGTCGCCCAGTTCACTTTCGGATCGAATTTTTCAGCCACCAGCAGTTCGCCGCTGACGCGGTCGAGCGTGTAGGCGAAGCCGTTGCGGTCGAAGTGCACCAGGGCCTTGCGCGGGGTGCCCTTGACCTTGATGTCGGCCAGGATCATTTCGTTAACGCCGTCATAATCCCACTCGTCGTGCGGCGTCATCTGGTAGACCCATTTCGCCATTCCCGTGTCGAGGTCGCGCGCAAAAATGGTCATCGTCCACTTGTTGTCGCCGGGACGCTGGCGTGGATTCCAGGTGCTCGGGTTGCCGGTACCGTAATAGACCAGGTTGGTGGCCGGGTCATAGCTGTACCAGCCCCAGGTCGTGCCGCCGCCCAGCTTCCACTGGTCGCCCTTCCAGCTTTTCAGCGAAGAGTCGGGG
The DNA here is from genome assembly GCF_059134155.1 of Massilia sp. FBCC-B171. Classification (NCBI taxonomy): domain Bacteria; kingdom Pseudomonadati; phylum Pseudomonadota; class Betaproteobacteria; order Burkholderiales; family Oxalobacteraceae; genus Massilia; species Massilia sp. FBCC-B171. The sequence goes on from NZ_CP101443.1 coordinate 5,228,233, forward strand.
CCGATCGGCGCCATTTTGCCGTCGGTCCAGGTCATGGTTTTCGCGGGATCGACGATCATCTCGTTGTCGGGGCCCGTGCTGAAGGCCTTCCACAGCACCTTGCCGGTGTTCATGTCGTGCGCCGTGATGCGTCCGCGCACGCCGAACTCGCCGCCGCTGATGCCGGTCAGTATCTTGTCCTTGAACACGTGCGGGGTATTGGTCGTGGTTTCGCCGATCTTCGGATCGCCCACCTTGTTTTTCCAGAGTTCGGCGCCGGTCTTCGCATCGAGGGCTACCAGGGTGGTGTCGGCCTGCTGCAGGAAGATCTTGCCGTTGGCGTAGGCGACACCACGGTTCACCGTGTCGCAGCACATCACAGGGATCACGGTCGGATCCTGTTTAGGCTCGTACTTCCAGCGGATGCTCTGGTCTTCCAGGGAGATGGCAAACACCTTGTTCGGGAAGGGGCTGTGGATGTACATGGTGTCGCCAATGACGAGCGGGCCGCCTTCGTGGCCGCGCAGCACGCCGGTCGAGAAGGTCCAGGCCACCTGCAGGTTTTTGGCGTTCTTGCTGGTGATCTGCTTGAGTTCGCTGTACCGGTGGTTTGCCATGTTCCCTGACTGCATGGCCCAGTTTTTGGGATCCTTGGTCAGCTGTTCGACGTCGGAACTGGCAGCAAATGCGGGGGTGGCCGCCAGCGCCAGGCACGGCCACCAGCGGATGAGTCTTTTGGTAAATGACATGGTTAAGTCTCCTTTGGTTTTATATGCGGTGCGACCTGGTCCAGCGCTCTTCAACTTTCCAATGACGACAGGCGGGTAGCCCCACCATCAACACAGCACTTAGCGTGCCAGTGCGTCCGGCTGGGCCGGCCGTGCCGCGCTGCCCCTGGACCCGCCGGTGCTGCGTGACAGCGTGTTCAGGATTCGTGACAGTGGTTCTGCAACCTGTGCCATCCGTGGCGCAGCGCCCGGCGGCACACCGGTCTCAGCGTTCCGGCACACGGCAGGCCTTGTTGGCGCTGTCCTGCAGCGCCTTGTACTTGCTGGCCATTTCCTTGACCGGCGCCGGGTCGCGGAACAGCGCGCCCCGTTCCCCCGACAGGGTCTGGTTGCGCAAGGCGGTCGACATCGTCACGTACTCGTCATAGGGCATGTGTTTGGCGATGTGGTCGATGGCGCAGGAACATTTGTAGAGGTACTCGTACTTGCTCTCATGTTTTTGCATGCACTCGAGCACGTACTCGACCCGGCCGCTGGTCGGGAAATCGTTGGCCTGGGCAGTGAGTGGCGCGATTGAAACAGCCAACAGCAGAAGGTGTCGCTTCATCTTGTCTCCATGTTGCGGGCAAGCGGTCCGGCCTGCGGACCGCCCTTGCCGGCGGCGCCGGCGTATGCGTCAGGCGTCTTTCAACACGCCGCGGGTTTTGGCGACATGGGTCGAGATCGCATCCATCAGGGCCGGCGACAGGGCGTCGTAGGGAGGCAGGCCAATCTCGTTCAGGCGCGCGCGGATTGCACCCATCTGCTCGGGACGTGCGCCCCCTTCGATGGCCGACGAGACGAAAGCGGCGAACTCGGGCGCCGCCCAGCCGCGCTCCTTCGACAGCTCGGTATGCACGAAGTCCAAGCCATGGAAGGCGTGGCCCGTGTTTTCGATGCGGCCGTACATGTGCACGCCACAGTCGCGGCAGGCATGGCGCTGGATCGTGGCGCTCTCGTCGACCACTTGCAGCTTGTCTTCGTTGGCGGTGACGCGGACGTTTTCGCGGCCGACCACGGCGACCTGGGAAAACAGGGCGCCGGCCGGTTTCCAGCATTTGGTGCAGCCGCATACGTGGTTGTGCGCGACCTGCCCCTTGATCTCGACCGTCACCGGATTGCTGGCGCACAGGCAGGACAAGGTGCCGCCTGAAAAACCGGCCTCTGCCCGCTTGATGCCGTCGACGGCCGGATGGATGTTTACTGCTGTGCTCATGATGCCTCCCTGGTTGGTTAGTACAGCACTACCGAGCGGATCGACTGACCGCTCTTCATCAGCTCGAAGCCCTCGTTGATGCGATCGAGAGGCAAGGTATGGGTGATCAGGTCGTCGATATTGATCTTGCCGTCCATGTACCAGTCGACGATCTTCGGCACGTCGGTGCGGCCGCGTGCGCCCCCGAAAGCGGAACCTTTCCACTGGCGCCCGGTGACCAGCTGGAAGGGCCGGGTGCTGATTTCCTGGCCGGCGGCGGCGACGCCGATGATGAAGGATTGGCCCCATCCCTTGTGCGTGCACTCGAGCGCCTGGCGCATCAACTGCGTGTTGCCGACGCATTCGAAGGAAAAGTCGGCGCCGCCGTCGGTCAATTGCACGATGTGGTCGACGATGTTGCCGACCTCGTTCGGATTGACGAAATGGGTCATGCCGAATTTACGGGCGATCTCGACCCGGCCCGGGTTGATGTCGACGCCGATGATCTTGTCGGCGCCCACCATGCGCGCGCCCTGGATCACGTTCAGGCCGATGCCGCCCAGGCCGAACACGACGACGTTGGCGCCGGCCTCGACCTTGGCCGAGAACACGACCGCGCCCACGCCGGTGGTCACGCCGCAGCCGATGTAGCAGGCTTTATCAAACGGCGCGTCCGGCCGGATCTTGGCCAATGCAATTTCCGGGACAACGATGTAATTCGAAAAGGTCGAGGTGCCCATGTAGTGGAACAGGGGTTGGCCATCGAGGGAGAAGCGCGAGGTGGCGTCGGGCATCAGGCCGCGGCCCTGGGTCGAGCGGATCGACTGGCACAAATTGGTCTTGCGCGACAGGCAGAATTTGCATTGCCGGCATTCGGGCGTGTAGAGCGGGATCACGTGGTCGTCGCGCTGGACCGAGGTGACGCCCGGGCCGGTTTCGAGCACGACGCCGGCGCCCTCGTGTCCGAGGATGGAAGGGAAAATGCCTTCAGGATCGGCACCGGACAAGGTGTAGTAATCGGTATGGCAGATCCCGGTCGCCTTGATCTCCACCAGTACCTCGCCGGCGCGCGGTCCTTCCAGGTCAACTTCGGCAATGGACAGGGGGGCTCCGGCCTTCCACGCAATGGCTGCTCTCGTTTTCATGGCATCTTTCTGGTCGATGAGGTCCACCGTGCTGGCGGACTGGTTGGAAACAAGTGTGCCGTGGCGCGCTGTCGCTCCGAAACTGCAACACTGCTGCGTCGCTTGTTCCAATCGGGGGACAGTGGTGTTCCGCCGTCTGCGTTGACGCATGGTGCGGACGGCGCCTGGCACACGCAGAAGGGGGAGAATGCAAGCGGCGTGCCACGCGGCTCGCAGGGCTGGCCGGTATGCGGTAAGTGCGGGAAGGAATGCCTGAGGTGCTAGCGCGGCGTGTCAATGCCGGCCGCGGCCGTGCCACCCGCCATGCCGGTAGCCGCCATGGTGGCTGCGGTGACCGCCATGATATCGGCCGTGGTAGCCGCCATGGTGACCGTGATGGGAATGGTGATGATCGAAATAGCTGAAGCCGAGACTCAGCGAGACAGGCGGTCCGACATAGGTCGGATAGCCGTAATAGCTGTAGCCGGCGTAATAGGGGTCGTAGGCGGCGTAGGGCGCGTATGCGCAGCCTCCAAGTCCGAGAGCGAGCAGCAATGCGGCAACGAACCGGATTGCCCCGCGTTTACATTGCGTGTCCATGATCAGTCCATTCCGAACTGGGAACATGGGTTCAGTCTAGTCGTCAGGACAAAGTTTTCAACGTAACTTCAGGTAGCGTGGCGCCTGGCTCAGGTACAGGATCGGCCGCCCAAAGCAAAAAACCCCACCAGGATCACCTGGTGGGGTTTTTCTTATAACTAGCCTGACGATAACCTACTTTCACACTGGTTGCAGCACTATCATCGGCGCAAAGTCGTTTCACGGTCCTGTTCGGGATGGGAAGGGGTGGGACCGACTTGCTATGGTCATCAGGCATAACTTGTACGAGCTGTGTCCGCTGGTGCGAACAAGGCTCTGAATCTGGAAGAAGTAGGTTTTGGTAGTGGTGCGTATCAACAAACAGCACTGTAATCTTACTTTTATAACCTGCTAAGGTTATAGGGACAAGCCGTACGGGCAATTAGTACTGGTTAGCTTAATGCATTACTGCACTTCCACACCCAGCCTATCAACGTCCTGGTCTCGAACGACCCTTCAAGGAGCTCAAGGCTCCGGGAAATCTCATCTCAAGGCAAGTTTCCCGCTTAGATGCTTTCAGCGGTTATCTCTTCCGAACTTAGCTACCCGGCAATGCCACTGGCGTGACAACCGGTACACCAGAGGTTCGTCCACTCCGGTCCTCTCGTACTAGGAGCAGCCCCCTTCAAATTTCCAACGCCCACGGCAGATAGGGACCAAACTGTCTCACGACGTTTTAAACCCAGCTCACGTACCACTTTAAATGGCGAACAGCCATACCCTTGGGACCGGCTACAGCCCCAGGATGTGATGAGCCGACATCGAGGTGCCAAACTCCCCCGTCGATATGAACTCTTGGGAGGAATCAGCCTGTTATCCCCAGAGTACCTTTTATCCGTTGAGCGATGGCCCTTCCATACAGAACCACCGGATCACTATGTCCTACTTTCGTACCTGCTCGACTTGTCGGTCTCGCAGTTAAGCACGCTTATGCCATTGCACTATTAGCACGATGTCCGACCGTACCTAGCGTACCTTCGAACTCCTCCGTTACACTTTAGGAGGAGACCGCCCCAGTCAAACTGCCTACCATGCACTGTCCCCGATCCGGATAACGGACCAAGGTTAGAACCTCAAACAAACCAGGGTGGTATTTCAAGGATGGCTCCACGAGAACTGGCGTCCCCGCTTCAAAGCCTCCCACCTATCCTACACAGATTGGTTCAAAGTCCAATGCAAAGCTACAGTAAAGGTTCATGGGGTCTTTCCGTCTAGCCGCGGGTAGATTGCATCATCACAAACATTTCAACTTCGCTGAGTCTCGGGAGGAGACAGTGTGGCCATCGTTACGCCATTCGTGCAGGTCGGAACTTACCCGACAAGGAATTTCGCTACCTTAGGACCGTTATAGTTACGGCCGCCGTTTACTGGGACTTCAATCAAGAGCTTGCACCCCATCATTTAATCTTCCAGCACCGGGCAGGCGTCACACCCTATACGTCCACTTTCGTGTTTGCAGAGTGCTGTGTTTTTATTAAACAGTCGCAGCCACCAGTTTATTGCAACCCGTTCACCCTTCCACAGTAAAGTGGTCAAGCTACAAGGGCGTACCTTTTCCCGAAGTTACGGTACCAATTTGCCGAGTTCCTTCTCCCGAGTTCTCTCAAGCGCCTTAGAATACTCATCTCGCCCACCTGTGTCGGTTTGCGGTACGGTCTCGTATGACTGAAGCTTAGAGGCTTTTCTTGGAACCACTTCCGATTGCTTCGCAGCATAAAGCCGCTCGTCCCACTCCCTTGAATTCCGCGCCCGGATTTGCCTAAGCGCCTTCTATGAAGCAGAAACTGACTATTCCAACAGTCAGACAACCTTCCGCGATCCGTCCCCCCATCGCATCATACGACGGTGCAGGAATATTAACCTGCTTCCCATCAGCTACGCATCTCTGCCTCGCCTTAGGGGCCGACTCACCCTGCTCCGATGAACGTTGAACAGGAAACCTTGGGCTTACGGCGTGGAGGCTTTTCACCCCCATTATCGCTACTCATGTCAGCATTCGCACTTCTGATACCTCCAGCATCCTTCACAAGACACCTTCGCAGGCTTACAGAACGCTCTCCTACCATATCCAATAAAGGATATCCGCAGCTTCGGTGACTGGCTTAGCCCCGTTACATCTTCCGCGCAGGACGACTCGATCAGTGAGCTATTACGCTTTCTTTAAATGGTGGCTGCTTCTAAGCCAACATCCTGACTGTTTTAGCCTTCCCACTTCGTTTTCCACTTAGCCAATCTTTGGGACCTTAGCTGGCGGTCTGGGTTGTTTCCCTCTTGACGCCGGACGTTAGCACCCGACGTCTGTCTCCCAAGCTCGCACTCATCGGTATTCGGAGTTTGCAATGGTTTGGTAACTCGCAATGAGCCCCTAGCCATAACAGTGCTCTACCCCCGATGGTGATACTTGAGGCACTACCTAAATAGTTTTCGGAGAGAACCAGCTATTTCCAAGTTTGTTTAGCCTTTCACCCCTACCCACAGCTCATCCCCTAATTTTTCAACATTAGTGGGTTCGGACCTCCAGGGCGTGTTACCGCACCTTCATCCTGGCCATGGGTAGATCACTTGGTTTCGGGTCTACACCCAGCGACTGTCGCCCTGTTCGGACTCGATTTCTCTACGGCTCCCCTATTCGGTTAACCTCGCCACTGAATGTAAGTCGCTGACCCATTATACAAAAGGTACGCCGTCACGGAACAAGTCCGCTCCGACTGTTTGTATGCACACGGTTTCAGGATCTATTTCACTCCCCTCCCGGGGTTCTTTTCGCCTTTCCCTCACGGTACTGGTTCACTATCGGTCGATTACGAGTATTTAGCCTTGGAGGATGGTCCCCCCATGTTCAGACAGGATTTCTCGTGTCCCGCCCTACTTGTCGTACGCTTAGTATCACCGTTCGGATTTCGTGTAAGGGGCTATCACCCTCTATGGCCAACATTTCCAGGTTGTTCCACTATCCAATCGACTATCACGTACAGGCTCTTCCCATTTCGCTCGCCACTACTTTGGGAATCTCGGTTGATTTCTTTTCCTGCAGCTACTTAGATGTTTCAGTTCGCCGCGTTCGCTTTGCATACCTATGTATTCAGTATGCAATGACCTAAAAGGCCGGGTTTCCCCATTCGGAAATCTGCGGATCAAAGCGTGTTTGCTCGCTCCCCGCAGCTTATCGCAAGCTACTACGTCCTTCATCGCCTGTAATCGCCAAGGCATCCACCATGTGCACTTATTCGCTTGTCCCTATAACGTTAGCTTCTGGCGACTAACCAGAAAGCGTTTATAAGAATAAGAGTACAGCTTGTTGCATGTTTTCTGATTTGTACTACTACCCTGAGCACGCACTGTCGTGCGTACTCAATAAAACTTTACTTCTTCCAGATTGTTAAAGAACAGAACAACAGTTAATCTCGAAAAGACTAAACGTAAATCTAACGACTTAAGTTTAGGCTTTTGGTGGAGGATGACGGGATCGAACCGACGACCCCCTGCTTGCAAAGCAGGTGCTCTCCCAGCTGAGCTAATCCCCCTGGGTGTGACTGGTAGGGCTGGTTGGGCTCGAACCAACGACCCCCGCGTTATCAACACGGTGCTCTAACCAGCTGAGCTACAGCCCCGAAACTGTGTTCTTTGTTCAACAGTCGATAAGTGTGGACGTTTAATGATGAGTTCAGTTTTGAGGCTGACTCCGGTGCTACTCTAGAAAGGAGGTGATCCAGCCGCACCTTCCGATACGGCTACCTTGTTACGACTTCACCCCAGTCACGAATCCTACCGTGGTAAGCGCCCCCCTTGCGGTTAAGCTACCTACTTCTGGTAAAACCCGCTCCCATGGTGTGACGGGCGGTGTGTACAAGACCCGGGAACGTATTCACCGCGACATGCTGATCCGCGATTACTAGCGATTCCAACTTCACGCAGTCGAGTTGCAGACTGCGATCCGGACTACGATACACTTTCTGGGATTAGCTCCCCCTCGCGGGTTGGCGGCCCTCTGTATGTACCATTGTATGACGTGTGAAGCCCTACCCATAAGGGCCATGAGGACTTGACGTCATCCCCACCTTCCTCCGGTTTGTCACCGGCAGTCTCATTAGAGTGCTCAACTAAATGTAGCAACTAATGACAAGGGTTGCGCTCGTTGCGGGACTTAACCCAACATCTCACGACACGAGCTGACGACAGCCATGCAGCACCTGTGTTACGGTTCTCTTTCGAGCACACCTCGATCTCTCGTGGCTTCCGTACATGTCAAGGGTAGGTAAGGTTTTTCGCGTTGCATCGAATTAATCCACATCATCCACCGCTTGTGCGGGTCCCCGTCAATTCCTTTGAGTTTTAATCTTGCGACCGTACTCCCCAGGCGGTCTACTTCACGCGTTAGCTGCGTTACCAAGTTAATTAAAACCCGACAACTAGTAGACATCGTTTAGGGCGTGGACTACCAGGGTATCTAATCCTGTTTGCTCCCCACGCTTTCGTGCATGAGCGTCAATCTTGACCCAGGGGGCTGCCTTCGCCATCGGTGTTCCTCCACATCTCTACGCATTTCACTGCTACACGTGGAATTCTACCCCCCTCTGCCAGATTCAAGCCTTGCAGTCTCCATCGCAATTCCCAGGTTGAGCCCGGGGCTTTCACGACAGACTTACAAAACCGCCTGCGCACGCTTTACGCCCAGTAATTCCGATTAACGCTTGCACCCTACGTATTACCGCGGCTGCTGGCACGTAGTTAGCCGGTGCTTATTCTTCAGGTACCGTCATTAGTAAGAGATATTAGCTCCCACCGTTTCTTCCCTGACAAAAGAGCTTTACAACCCGAAGGCCTTCTTCACTCACGCGGCATTGCTGGATCAGGCTTGCGCCCATTGTCCAAAATTCCCCACTGCTGCCTCCCGTAGGAGTCTGGACCGTGTCTCAGTTCCAGTGTGGCTGGTCGTCCTCTCAGACCAGCTACTGATCGTAGCCTTGGTAGGCCTTTACCCTACCAACTAGCTAATCAGATATCGGCCGCTCCAGGAGCATGAGGTCTTGCGATCCCCCACTTTCATCCTTAGATCGTATGCGGTATTAGCGTAACTTTCGCTACGTTATCCCCCACTCTTGGGTACGTTCCGATATATTACTCACCCGTTCGCCACTCGCCGCCAGGTTGCCCCGCGCTGCCGTTCGACTTGCATGTGTAAAGCATGCCGCCAGCGTTCAATCTGAGCCAGGATCAAACTCTTCAGTTTAATCTCTGTTTGTCGAGGACACTGCTGCCCTCGAATCCGTCCCATTGGTCCGGATTCGCTCACTCAAAATACTGACCGTTATCCCATTGCTGAGACAACGCTATTTCTTTTTTGTGAACATTTGATAATTTAAGTAATCAGTGACCGAAGTCACTGGCACCTTCATCAAACGCCCACACTTATCGACTGTTAATTTTTAAAGAACTTTATTCGGTGCTTCTTGCTGTTTGGTGCGAATCGTTTTGTTCGCTGCAGCAGAGAGATGAGATTATGCAGTGTTTCGCGTTTATCGTCAACTTCTTTTCTTTTCGTGCACCGCGTTTTCCGCGGTTTCTGCTGTCCACACAACACTGTGTTTCGTTGTCGTTTTCAGCAGGAGGCGAATCATAGCAAAGCCCCGCGCCGGCGGCAAGGCCCGCCGCACACTTATTTCGCCGGGACCAGTTCGATTGTCTGCTGCGCAGCCTTTTCGACCGCACTGCGCGAATACAGCAGCGGGAAATACTTGCCCTCTGACCAGCTCTGAGCGAGGTCGCGGTAATGGGGACTGGCCGGATCGCCCGACTGTCCAGGCGTATTGATCGCCCGCGAATTGTCCCAATTGCCGACGTCGAGCACCATGCGGAAGGACGGGCCGTGGGCCTGCCAGAAGTTCTGCGGGTGATAGCCGGACACGTTCACCGTATAAGCGCCGCCGCCCCGCGGCAGCGGCCCGACGTTCAATAGGGAACGGCTGGCGTGGTCGAGAATGGGCGCCATCGGATGGACGAAATAGCTGAACTGCATCTTGCCCCATTCCCAGCGTTTTGCATCCGCTCCCTGCAAGCGCTCCATGTCCGCCCAGGCGGCGCCCAGGCTGGCCAGCAGCAACGCGTCGCGTTTGGCAGGCGCGTCCGTACCGAAGCGCGGCGCCGGCTGCTCGAGCGTTTGCACCAGCACACTCGCATGCGGCGCATCGACAGCCTGGGCCGCCTGCGGCGTGAGGATTTTTTCCAGGAACATCCTGCCCAGGTGACGCGACCACCACACCTCATACAGCGCAGCTGCGGCCGAGCCCGCACCCTCTTCCCCGTTCCACCCCTGCAGCAGGGTCAAGGCCGCCTGCGTTTTCGGGTCGCGCGAAGACAGGGGTTTCAATAAGGCCACCAGGCGTTGCGCGGTCAGCGAGACCACGTCGTTCTGCAAGCGCTGCATGTCCTCCAGGCTGGCCTTGGGCGTGCGCGACAGCACGTCGGCGATACGCCGCGCCCGTGCATTGTCCGGCCACTCGAAGCCGAGCTTGTGCTCTTTATACGGAAAGCTCCCCGGCAGGTTCATCTCGTTGGCCGAGGCAAACCAGCCCTGCTTCGGATTGAGCACGTAGGGCAGCTTGCTGCCGTCGAGGAAACCCTTCCATTCGTAGCGGCCGTCGCCCGGCACCGGCATCAGCCCGTCCCAGTTCGGCCGCACCGGCGCCAGGCCTCCGGTCACCCAGCCGATGTTGCCGGCGGTGTCCGCATAGGCCTGGTTCTCGGTCGGCGCGCCCCAGCGCGTCATCGCCTTGCGGAACTGCGTGAAATCCTGGGCCTTCATGTAGTCGATGCTGCCGAAATAAGGCGCCATGCCGGGCGCATTCCAGGCGGTGCGTACCGCGAGCGCGCGGCGCTTGTCTGGATCCGTATAGATCACGGGCCCATGCCGCGTAAAGCGCAGTTCGACCGTGACCGGCCGCTTGCCGCGCACCGTGAGCTTTTCCTTCACCACGCGGAACGTCTCCCATCCCCCCTGGTAACGGTACTGCATCGGATTGGCCGGGTTGGTCTCGTAGACGTACAGGTCTTCCTGGTCGATGCTGAAGATGGTCAGTCCAAACGCCACCTTGCCGTTATGCCCGATCGAGACGCCCGGCAAGGCCGGCTCGCCGGCGCCGATGACGTTCAGGCCGGGCGCGTTCAGGTGCACGATGTAGCGCAGCGAGGGCGCACCATAGGCGCGGTGCGGATCGTTGGCCAGGATCGGCCGTCCGGTACTGGTGCGCGAGGGAGCGATCACCCAGTTATTGCTTCCTTCGAGCGTCTCCGCATTCGGCGCGGCGCGCGCAAGCTGCACGGCCTCGCGGCTGAAACGCACGTTGTCGGTCGCGCGCGTAAAAACGTCGAGCGCTTCGTCGGGCAGGCAGGGGTCGAGCCCTTCCGGCACGCGCGTGGTCCAGGCCGGGGACAACTGCGCGCGGATGGCATCGGCGCCCAGGCCGGCGCGGCACACGACATGCGCGCGCTCGAACTCCTGGGTGAGGTTGCGTGTGAGGCCATGGCTGCGAATGCGCACCACGTCTTCCGCGCGCCATTTCGCGGGCTTGTAGCCGAGCTGACGGAATTCGAAGGGCAGCAGTTCGGGCTTGCGCCCGATGTAATCGATATAGGCATTGATGCCGGCGACGAAGCGGGTGCTGGTGTTGCGCGCGTCGGCGCCGTAGGCCTTCCACTCCGCGTTCATGTCGCCCCGGTACAGGAACAGCCGTGTGGCGCGGTCCTGTTCCACATACGATTCACCGAAGACGGAGGACAGTTCCCCCAGGCCGCGGCGGCGCCACAGGTCGATCTGGAACAGGCGGTCGCGCGCCGCATTGAAGCCCTGGACAAAAAAGACGTCGTCCTGGCTCGCGGCATAAATATGGGGCACGCCCCAGGTGTCGACCAGGATACGCGCCGGTTGCAGCAGGCCCGCCGTTTTGATCGGCTGCGCCGCCGCGGGCAGCGCAGCGCCCAGCAGCAGCGCGGCTGCCACAACCCGGAAACGCGACGTCAAGCCGGCGTCCCCGCTGCCGTCAGCGGCGCGGCGGCCTGCAGGCGCATCGGCGGGATGGTCCAGTAGGTCACCGCGCGCCAGAGCCATTCCATCGGTCCATAACGGAAGCGGGCGAGCCAGAAGTGACTGAAGGCGATCTGCAGCACGACGACGACGGCGACGAACAGCATCTGGTCGACACGCGACAAGCCCCAGTTGCCGAAGCCGTAGCCGAAGAAGAAGAGCGAGGCGATCAGGGACTGCGACAGGTAATTGGTGAGGGCCATGCGGCCGAACGGCGCAAGCACGCTGATCTTGCTGAAGGCACTGGCACTGTGCAGCATCAGGATCACCAGGCTGACGTAGCCGAGCGAGGCAGGCAGATTGCCCAGCATGTGCAGGCCCGACGCGAGTTGCCAGCCGTCGGCGCCGTTCGAGCCGGGTATCGGGCGCACGGCAATGGCCGCGCCGAGCACACTCAGTCCGATGCCGAGCGGTATCCCGACCATCGCCAGCTTGCGGAACAGCGGCAAGTGGGCGCGTGTATTTTCCATGATGCCCGAGCGGACGAACCAGCTGCCCATCAGGAACATGCCGATCAGGACCGTGGCGAAGCCGACTTCACCGGGCGCATGCTTGACCCAGCGCTGGGCACGCAGGGTAACGGCTTCGCTGTAGGTGCCGGTGGTCAGGACCTGGGTCTCTTTCTGGATTTCCGCGTTGCGTTCCTTGCGCATCTTGGCGCGCTCGGCCGTACGTTCCTGGGCTTTCTTCGCTTCGGCTTTGGTGACCACGGCTGCCGGCTTCTCGGGGAAGAAATACATCGATGCGCCGGCCGCGGTCATCATGAAGAAGGAGAAGCAATAGATGCCGACACCGAGGCGCCATGCGCGGGCCGGTTTGTCGTGATGGTATTTATTGGTGAAGTAGCCGAGCAAGCACAGCGCAATACCGAATATCGGGAGACCGAAGCGTGCTTCAGGCGGCATGCCGGGGAGAATCCACATGACCACGCCCGCGATCATTGCGATGACGCCAACCAGCAGCAAAATGAAACCAATGACCGGCGTGCGGCCAAAACGTTTTTTGAAGCGCTGGTCTCCGCGCAGCCACCAGCCAGCCAGGCTGAAGAAGGCCAGGCCGCCGGCGATGCCGAAGGACCAGTCCATGCCGGGGATGAAGCCGCAACCGACAGACACGGCGATTGCCGCCATGATCCACCGAGGCCGGCCGTACAGGACGATCAGCAGGGCGACGGCCGCGACCGCGTAGCTGAACAGGATGTCGCCCGACCAGAGGAAGATACTGTGCAATGCGCCGAACACAGCGAGAGCGGCGATGCGGCGCAGGTAGGGTACGAGGAAGCTGCGGCCCGCGCGCTCGGCGCGGGTGAGCATGACGGCGAAGCCCATGCCGAACAGGAGCGAGAAAATGGTCCAGAACTTGCCGACCACGAAACACTGGACGAAATAGCTGACCCACAGGTTGGCGCCGGTCAGGCCGCTCTGCATGCCGGAACCGAGCTGCGATATCGCCCGGTTGAAAAACTCGACGTTCATCAGCAGGATGCCGATCAGGGCGAAGCCCCGCACGACATCGAGCGCTTGAATCCTTTCATTTGCGACCACGGGCGTCAAAGGCGCTCGCACGGCAGGTGTGTCCATCGCAGTCCCCTTTTGGTTTTTGATCAAGCGATCCTAGGCCCGAGGGGGATGGCCGGCGCGCCGTTTGCGACGAAATGCCGAAAAACGCACCTGAGCTGCAGTTTCGCTGTTCAATATGTTCAGGGCATCAGCGCTTGCCTTTGTTGGCAGGCATATATTCCATGCTCAGCGCATGCGGTGCAGCGCCGTTGGCGACCGGCCTGTTGACCAGGTAGGCCAGTCCCGCGCGATCGCTCTTCAGGTAACCGTTCAGGAAATTGAGGATATACCTGGCCCCGAGGCTGTAGGCGAACGATACTTCTTCAGCCGTGTATTCCTTGTATTCGGCGGGATCGTCCAGCCGGTTGTAAGACGATCCGAAATTGACATGCCCCATCGGATACATCGTCAGCAGGTAGACATCTGCATTGGTCATGCCGCTGATGAAGCTTCCGCTCATGTCTTCCTTGTCGCGGATATTGGTTTCCATCGACGCCGGACTCTGTGCGAGGAAGAGCAGTGGCGTTGTGAGCTTTTCGGGCTGGGCGTACTTCGCCTGCATCATGACGGAATTGTAGTAACGTACCGCGCCGTCGATGCACACCAGCGCTTTGATGCGCTCGTCTTTCGCCGCGGCCAGTATATTGCTCAGTCCGCCCCAGCTGAATCCCGCCACTGCGACACGCGTCATGTCGGCCTGCGGCAGGGTCCCCGCATAATCGATCAGGAAGCGTATATCGGCGGCCTGCAGTTCTGCGTGCTTCAGGTCGCGCTTGATCCAGCGGCTGGTTTCGCCGACGGTGGGACCGGCAATCACGATATAGCCATGGCTGGCCAGGAATTCGGCGATGTCGGCATTTTCGAATGCCGTGTTGTTGACGCTGGGTGCGTAGATCACCACCGGAAACTTGCCTGCTTTCGGCAGCGCGTCCTGCACTGCCCACATGGGTTTGCGCCGTTCGGACTCGACCTGCGCAGGACGCTTACCCTCGGTGACCATCTGCAGCCAGGCATCTACCGTCCGCGCTTGCTCGCGCGGCGAACGTTCAAAATCGGTTTCCCATCCGACCAGTTGCAAGTAGCTGTCATACGTAATGCCCTGGCCGCCCTTTTCGGCCGGATACCAGATGACTGTTTGAATGGGCCGGCCCCGATTTTCCGTCTTCGAGAACGCGCTAGCCAGGACACCGCGCTGCGGCGCATACGATCGGGTGTAGTCGTACTGCTTGAGGGTGCGGACACCGACTCCGTGGATGCCCGGCGTGTTCGAGAATTTAAACAGGCTTTCGGCGTGGGTCGCCGTCGAAGCCAAGAAAATGATTATGAAGAGAACGCCGCGCATGCCTGTCCTTGAAAGTGGAGGGTTTTGGTGACCCCTTTCCGGACATTAGCATTTTGATCATCGAAGGTCGATTTTTTAGTGACCAACAACACAAATCATGGGACGAAAAAAAACTAGGACGGCACATTTAGCTTGTCACAAGCTGACTCTAGTTTAGTCAGATAGGCCGCAGGGTTTTTCCTGAAACGGAACCGCAGGCAGCGTGACTGGCGGCGACGTTCGAGCGCGGCGCGTTCGCTGTACCAGCGGGCATGCGACACGGCAGCCAACATGTCCTGTGTCACCGTGCGAGTACGAGTAAAAACGGCAGCGGCCATTCGCACACACCCACTGAGTACCAGGGACGGCGAAGCGACCTTGCGGCCGCTGGCGCGGCGGTCGTGATAACGCAAGCTGCCAAAAGCTTGTTCGAGGGCGTTGTTAGTGCGCGGCAGGCCCGGGATCCGGTAGCAATGGAAAAGATCCAGGCCATACCCGCGGGTCACTCTGATGAAATGGGAAGCGGCCTCGCGCAGTGCTGCGGACAGACCGGCAGCGCTACTTTCCAGTTCCAGGCGGCCGATCCAGTCCTGATAGCGCCCCGCGACAAGGTCGGCTGGCAGTGCGTCACTATTGGCGAGGATGGACGATGCTGCGTGCACCCAAGAAGCGCCCAGCTCAACGTCGGGCCACAAGGTGGCAGTACGTTGAAGCGCCCGCTCCAGCATATCGCGCAGGCGCCTGAGCGCCGTCAGCGCCCCTTTTTTTCGGCGCTTCGCCGCACACTGGCATGGATATCAGTGAGATGTCGATGCAGGCGCAATCCTGCAAACACCAGTGGCGGATGCGCGTCTTCGGTCATCGCACTGCGCACGGCGGCGCAGTAGCCGGTCACCACATCGGCTGCTGCGCCGCCATCAGCGGCGGCGCATTCGAGCGGGCGTACCCCCCGTACCAGTTTTTTCAGCTCTTTCTTGGCATGCCGATCTGCCTCCCACAAAGGGCTGGCTGCCTCTCGTAGATAGTGGAATTGGCATAGTTGGTGTGCCACACCCGGCAGGGCAGCGGCGACAGCGTGCCGAACACTGCGCTGACCGTCGGATACCACGGCAATCACCGGGACCGGCAGCGCCCGAGCCACTTGCTCGATCAACGGTTGCAGTTCCGATTTGGCCGACGACAAAAGGCTGCGTGCGCAAAGCACTTCGCCCGACAGCACTTCGCGCACCACCCATAACACTTCATGGCCGACATCGGGCTGCAAACCATCGATCGCCAAAATGGCGTGTCCCTGTGCCGCCAGCTTCGCGCCGCGCTCGGGAAGCGTGTCCAGAGAGAGGCTGAGTAATATGTCGTAGTGCGCCAGCAAATTGGACACGCTACGCTCGCCCAGCGTCACGCCGTCCTGCAGCAAGCGTTGATGGATTTCGGCACGGGATCGGTGTTCCCGGTATCGCAGCTGCCCGACACGCAGCACGACATCGAGACCGAATTCCTGATCAGGCAATGCCCAGCTCCCTTCAGCTTCGGGATGGCACACTTTGTGGAATCGTTCACAAGAGCTGTTTTGACAGCGGCGAATCTGCAGCCGAAGCAGAACCAACCCGCTCATCGTCATCAGCTTGCGCGTCTTGGTGTACGCCACTGGCATCGCATGCCCGCATGCAGCGCAGTGGGTCAGGGTAACCGGGAGCCGGTGCTCACTTTCGGCGTTATCACGAGCAATGCGTCCAGACATGGCAACTCTCCTTCATGCATGTCCGTTTGACCACGGTCGGGAGAGAAAAGTCCGGCACAAGCGGAATGTGCCGTCCTAGAAAAAAACCCGCTCAGATCACTGAGCGGGTTTTTTCATTATAACTAGCCTGACGATAACCTACTTTCACACTGGTTGCAGCACTATCATCGGCGCAAAGTCGTTTCACGGTCCTGTTCGGGATGGGAAGGGGTGGGACCGACTTGCTATGGTCATCAGGCATAACTTGTACGAGCTGTGTTCACTGATGCGAACAAGGCTCTGAATCTGGAAGAAGTAGGTTTTTGGTAGTGGTGCGTATCAACAAACAGCACTGTAATCTTACTTTTATAACCTGCTAAGGTTATAGGGACAAGCCGTACGGGCAATTAGTACTGGTTAGCTTAATGCATTACTGCACTTCCACACCCAGCCTATCAACGTCCTGGTCTCGAACGACCCTTCAAGGAGCTCAAGGCTCCGGGAAATCTCATCTCAAGGCAAGTTTCCCGCTTAGATGCTTTCAGCGGTTATCTCTTCCGAACTTAGCTACCCGGCAATGCCACTGGCGTGACAACCGGTACACCAGAGGTTCGTCCACTCCGGTCCTCTCGTACTAGGAGCAGCCCCCTTCAAATTTCCAACGCCCACGGCAGATAGGGACCAAACTGTCTCACGACGTTTTAAACCCAGCTCACGTACCACTTTAAATGGCGAACAGCCATACCCTTGGGACCGGCTACAGCCCCAGGATGTGATGAGCCGACATCGAGGTGCCAAACTCCCCCGTCGATATGAACTCTTGGGAGGAATCAGCCTGTTATCCCCAGAGTACCTTTTATCCGTTGAGCGATGGCCCTTCCATACAGAACCACCGGATCACTATGTCCTACTTTCGTACCTGCTCGACTTGTCGGTCTCGCAGTTAAGCACGCTTATGCCATTGCACTATTAGCACGATGTCCGACCGTACCTAGCGTACCTTCGAACTCCTCCGTTACACTTTAGGAGGAGACCGCCCCAGTCAAACTGCCTACCATGCACTGTCCCCGATCCGGATAACGGACCAAGGTTAGAACCTCAAACAAACCAGGGTGGTATTTCAAGGATGGCTCCACGAGAACTGGCGTCCCCGCTTCAAAGCCTCCCACCTATCCTACACAGATTGGTTCAAAGTCCAATGCAAAGCTACAGTAAAGGTTCATGGGGTCTTTCCGTCTAGCCGCGGGTAGATTGCATCATCACAAACATTTCAACTTCGCTGAGTCTCGGGAGGAGACAGTGTGGCCATCGTTACGCCATTCGTGCAGGTCGGAACTTACCCGACAAGGAATTTCGCTACCTTAGGACCGTTATAGTTACGGCCGCCGTTTACTGGGACTTCAATCAAGAGCTTGCACCCCATCATTTAATCTTCCAGCACCGGGCAGGCGTCACACCCTATACGTCCACTTTCGTGTTTGCAGAGTGCTGTGTTTTTATTAAACAGTCGCAGCCACCAGTTTATTGCAACCCGTTCACCCTTCCACAGTAAAGTGGTCAAGCTACAAGGGCGTACCTTTTCCCGAAGTTACGGTACCAATTTGCCGAGTTCCTTCTCCCGAGTTCTCTCAAGCGCCTTAGAATACTCATCTCGCCCACCTGTGTCGGTTTGCGGTACGGTCTCGTATGACTGAAGCTTAGAGGCTTTTCTTGGAACCACTTCCGATTGCTTCGCAGCATAAAGCCGCTCGTCCCACTCCCTTGAATTCCGCGCCCGGATTTGCCTAAGCGCCTTCTATGAAGCAGAAACTGACTATTCCAACAGTCAGACAACCTTCCGCGATCCGTCCCCCCATCGCATCATACGACGGTGCAGGAATATTAACCTGCTTCCCATCAGCTACGCATCTCTGCCTCGCCTTAGGGGCCGACTCACCCTGCTCCGATGAACGTTGAACAGGAAACCTTGGGCTTACGGCGTGGAGGCTTTTCACCCCCATTATCGCTACTCATGTCAGCATTCGCACTTCTGATACCTCCAGCATCCTTCACAAGACACCTTCGCAGGCTTACAGAACGCTCTCCTACCATATCTATTGCTAGATATCCGCAGCTTCGGTGACTGGCTTAGCCCCGTTACATCTTCCGCGCAGGACGACTCGATCAGTGAGCTATTACGCTTTCTTTAAATGGTGGCTGCTTCTAAGCCAACATCCTGACTGTTTTAGCCTTCCCACTTCGTTTTCCACTTAGCCAATCTTTGGGACCTTAGCTGGCGGTCTGGGTTGTTTCCCTCTTGACGCCGGACGTTAGCACCCGACGTCTGTCTCCCAAGCTCGCACTCATCGGTATTCGGAGTTTGCAATGGTTTGGTAACTCGCAATGAGCCCCTAGCCATAACAGTGCTCTACCCCCGATGGTGATACTTGAGGCACTACCTAAATAGTTTTCGGAGAGAACCAGCTATTTCCAAGTTTGTTTAGCCTTTCACCCCTACCCACAGCTCATCCCCTAATTTTTCAACATTAGTGGGTTCGGACCTCCAGGGCGTGTTACCGCACCTTCATCCTGGCCATGGGTAGATCACTTGGTTTCGGGTCTACACCCAGCGACTGTCGCCCTGTTCGGACTCGATTTCTCTACGGCTCCCCTATTCGGTTAACCTCGCCACTGAATGTAAGTCGCTGACCCATTATACAAAAGGTACGCCGTCACGGAACAAGTCCGCTCCGACTGTTTGTATGCACACGGTTTCAGGATCTATTTCACTCCCCTCCCGGGGTTCTTTTCGCCTTTCCCTCACGGTACTGGTTCACTATCGGTCGATTACGAGTATTTAGCCTTGGAGGATGGTCCCCCCATGTTCAGACAGGATTTCTCGTGTCCCGCCCTACTTGTCGTACGCTTAGTATCACCGTTCGGATTTCGTGTAAGGGGCTATCACCCTCTATGGCCAACATTTCCAGGTTGTTCCACTATCCAATCGACTATCACGTACAGGCTCTTCCCATTTCGCTCGCCACTACTTTGGGAATCTCGGTTGATTTCTTTTCCTGCAGCTACTTAGATGTTTCAGTTCGCCGCGTTCGCTTTGCATACCTATGTATTCAGCATGCAATGACCTAAAAGGCCGGGTTTCCCCATTCGGAAATCTGCGGATCAAAGCGTGTTTGCTCGCTCCCCGCAGCTTATCGCAAGCTACTACGTCCTTCATCGCCTGTAATCGCCAAGGCATCCACCATGTGCACTTATTCGCTTGTCCCTATAACGTTAGCTCCTGGCGACTAACCAGGAAGCGTTTATAAGAATAAGAGTACAGCTTGTTGCATGTTTGTTGATTTGTACTACTACCCTGAGCACGCACTGTCGTGCGTACTCAATAAAACTTTACTTCTTCCAGATTGTTAAAGAACAGAACAACAGTTAATCTCTAAAAGATCAAACCTAAACCCACGGGCTTACGTTTGCACTTTCAGTATTTCGGTACCAAATGAATGGTGGAGGATGACGGGATCGAACCGACGACCCCCTGCTTGCAAAGCAGGTGCTCTCCCAGCTGAGCTAATCCCCCTGGGTGTGACTGGTAGGGCTGGTTGGGCTCGAACCAACGACCCCCGCGTTATCAACACGGTGCTCTAACCAGCTGAGCTACAGCCCCGAAACTGTGTTCTTTGTTCAACAGTCGATAAGTGTGGACGTTTAATGATGAGTTCAGTTTTGAGGCTGACTCCGGTGCTACTCTAGAAAGGAGGTGATCCAGCCGCACCTTCCGATACGGCTACCTTGTTACGACTTCACCCCAGTCACGAATCCTACCGTGGTAAGCGCCCCCCTTGCGGTTAAGCTACCTACTTCTGGTAAAACCCGCTCCCATGGTGTGACGGGCGGTGTGTACAAGACCCGGGAACGTATTCACCGCGACATGCTGATCCGCGATTACTAGCGATTCCAACTTCACGCAGTCGAGTTGCAGACTGCGATCCGGACTACGATACACTTTCTGGGATTAGCTCCCCCTCGCGGGTTGGCGGCCCTCTGTATGTACCATTGTATGACGTGTGAAGCCCTACCCATAAGGGCCATGAGGACTTGACGTCATCCCCACCTTCCTCCGGTTTGTCACCGGCAGTCTCATTAGAGTGCTCAACTGAATGTAGCAACTAATGACAAGGGTTGCGCTCGTTGCGGGACTTAACCCAACATCTCACGACACGAGCTGACGACAGCCATGCAGCACCTGTGTTACGGTTCTCTTTCGAGCACATCTCGATCTCTCGTGACTTCCGTACATGTCAAGGGTAGGTAAGGTTTTTCGCGTTGCATCGAATTAATCCACATCATCCACCGCTTGTGCGGGTCCCCGTCAATTCCTTTGAGTTTTAATCTTGCGACCGTACTCCCCAGGCGGTCTACTTCACGCGTTAGCTGCGTTACCAAGTTAATTAAAACCCGACAACTAGTAGACATCGTTTAGGGCGTGGACTACCAGGGTATCTAATCCTGTTTGCTCCCCACGCTTTCGTGCATGAGCGTCAATCTTGACCCAGGGGGCTGCCTTCGCCATCGGTGTTCCTCCACATCTCTACGCATTTCACTGCTACACGTGGAATTCTACCCCCCTCTGCCAGATTCAAGCCTTGCAGTCTCCATCGCAATTCCCAGGTTGAGCCCGGGGCTTTCACGACAGACTTACAAAACCGCCTGCGCACGCTTTACGCCCAGTAATTCCGATTAACGCTTGCACCCTACGTATTACCGCGGCTGCTGGCACGTAGTTAGCCGGTGCTTATTCTTCAGGTACCGTCATTAGTAAGAGATATTAGCTCCCACCGTTTCTTCCCTGACAAAAGAGCTTTACAACCCGAAGGCCTTCTTCACTCACGCGGCATTGCTGGATCAGGCTTGCGCCCATTGTCCAAAATTCCCCACTGCTGCCTCCCGTAGGAGTCTGGACCGTGTCTCAGTTCCAGTGTGGCTGGTCGTCCTCTCAGACCAGCTACTGATCGTAGCCTTGGTAGGCCTTTACCCTACCAACTAGCTAATCAGATATCGGCCGCTCCAGGAGCATGAGGTCTTGCGATCCCCCACTTTCATCCTTAGATCGTATGCGGTATTAGCGTAACTTTCGCTACGTTATCCCCCACTCTTGGGTACGTTCCGATATATTACTCACCCGTTCGCCACTCGCCGCCAGGTTGCCCCGCGCTGCCGTTCGACTTGCATGTGTAAAGCATGCCGCCAGCGTTCAATCTGAGCCAGGATCAAACTCTTCAGTTTAATCTCTGTTTGTCGAGGACACTGCTGCCCTCGAATCCGTCCCATTGGTCCGGATTCGCTCACTCAAAATACTGACCGTTATCCCATTGCTGAGACAACGTATTTCTTTTTTTGTGAACATTTGATAATTTAAGTAATCAGTGACCGAAGTCACTGGCACCTTCATCAAACGCCCACACTTATCGACTGTTAATTTTTAAAGAACTTGTTTGGAACTGCCTTGCTGTGTTCTGCGAATCGTTTTGTTCGTCAGCAGCAGAGGAAGAAGAGTATGAAGCTTTTCATGATTCTCGTCAACCTCTTTTTTGCTACACCGCAGAATTTTGCGGTTCCTTCTGTCAACACAACTACTTGATTTCGTTGTCGTTTTCAGCCGGGCCGCGTAGGCGGAGGCGAATTATAGCGAAGGCTCCCCACGGTCCGCAAGTGCTTTCTTGCGGACCGCGTTTTTACGACAAGGCCGCTCCTCAATCGGCCTTGAGCGTCGTCGTCCGGTACATCGGATCGGCCTTGATCTTGTCCTCCGCAAACGGCAGCACCGGCCACTCCTTGCGCGAAAACACGGCAGTCTGGTCGGCATAGTGCGGCGACTTCGGATCGGTCGACTGGCCATAGGTCAGCATGGCCTGGGCCACCGGCCCCTGGTCGTCGAACGTCACCGTCTGTATATAGCTCTGCCCCCAGTGCACGCCGTTATACCCGGTCGCGCTCAAAGGATTGCGCATGGTCAGCGAGTTATAGGAGCCGTCGATGTTGCCGATGCCGCCATGCAGCGGGATGCGCACCGCATTCTTGGTTTCGGTCTGATAACTGCCCAGCGGGGCGTCGACTGCGATACCGAGGCCCTGCAGCTTGAGCGCGGCGGCCTTGAGGGCGGCGAGCATGGCCGGCACGGCATTCGGTGCGACGCCATGCGGCGTGTTCACGGGGTCGGCCGGGTTGAACGGTACCGCCCACTTGTTGGGGATGGCGGCGGCGCTGTTCCAGAACTCGCGGAACAGCACGGCGCCGCGGCTGTCGATGTTCACGCGCCGGTCCCAGGCGGCAAGCGCGGTGCAGGCCTGGAGCAGGACGACGTCGCCGCTGCCGGTGCAGGCCGGCAGTAATTGCGGCAAGACCAGCTCGGCTGCGTGCAGGCGATTCGCAAAGGCCAGCGCCTGCATGTCCGGCAGCGCGATCTTTTTGGTCGACGCCATCTCCTCGAACTGGAGGAAGCCGATCCGCGTACGCAGGCTCTGCTCGACGCCGGCGCGGCCGTACAGCGGCGAATAGCCGAAGGGCGCCGGCCCGGTCAGCAGGGCCTTCGGATTGTTCAGCCAGTAGCTGTCGTTCGAGTTGCCGACGTAATCGGTGCGGATCGTCCAGGGACCGTTGACCGGCGAATAGATCCCGGCCGGGGCATTCGCATCCTGGCCCCAGGCGCAACTGCTGCGCGAACCGTCGAACAGCAGGGCCGCCTGCAGCAGCAAACACCCGTTGCCGAACTTCTGGGCGCCCATGTGCGGCACCACGCTGGCGTCGGCAAACAGCACGTTGCCGTCGCGGTCGGCGGCCAGGGTATTCACCCAGGGCAGGCCGATCGTCTTGTCGAGCGAGGCCTTGATGGCCTGCACATTGTTCGCCCTGCCGATGCCGAGCCATTGCTCGAGCATGCGGGTGTTGTTGCGGTTCGGGTCGGCCAGCACATAGGCGGCGTTCGCCGTCCAGGTCATGCCCGCCTCCGGCTTGACGATCACCGCGCCCTGCTGGCTGAACCAGAAGGTCTTGCTGCGCTTGACAAGCGTGCCGTCGGCCTGCAACAGGTCGACCGAGACCGTTTTAGAACTCATCTTGTTCGACGCGCCGTCAACCATATAAGTGGTGCCGCTCGTGTCGGCCGGGTCGAGCGCCAGGCGGAAGGTGGTGAAGTGCAGCGCCGTGGTCACCGTATGGCTCCAGGCAATATCGCGATTAAAACCGATCACGATTGCGGGAATCCCGCCGATGATCACGCCCATCGCATCATATTTGCCGGACACGGTCAGGTGGGCCTGGTAGAAGCGGTCGGCCGAGGTCCAGGGATAATGCGGGTTGCCCAGCAGGAGGCCGCGTCCGTTGGCGGAAAGCTCCTTGCCGACGGCCAGCGCATTGCTGCCGATTCCCTGGGTATGGAGTTTATTCAGCCGCGCTACCAGGAAGGCAGGATCGAACTTGCGCGCGCTCCTGGCGGCGACCGTCGCGGCGGCCGTCCTGCCGGCGGCCACGAATTCTTTGGCAAATACCTGGCCGGTCGCGTGCAGGGCTTTCTCGGCCATGATCAGATACATGTCGTCGACCGTGATTGCGCGCACCCACTTGGCGTTATTGCAGGCGGCCGGATACTGGCCGGCGAAAGTCTTGATATAGCGGTTGTAGCCTTCGACATAGCCTTCGACCAGTTCGCGCGGCTCGGCGGCACCGGCCGCGTAGTTGGCGCGCAGCTGCTCGATGTCGAGATAGCCGCGGAAGAAGAAGTCGCTGTCTTCGTTTTTCAAATCCATGAAGCCGCTGGCGGCGCCGTATTCGTCGCCGCTGCGCTGCGGTGCGCGCTTCTCTCCGCCGAAGAATTGCGAGCGCTCGCCGCGCACCGTCAGCACGGTATCGGCGAACATGCAGACATTGTCCTGCGCATAGGCGTAGGCCAGGCCATACCCGAGGCTGCGGAAATCCCTGGCGCGCACGTGCGGCACGCCATGGGTAGTGCGGGCGACGTCGACGTCGATGCGCGAGGCGGTGGTCACCGGAGGCGGCGTGGCCGGCGCCTCGCCGTCGGAATGATTGCTGTTGCAGCCGGCCAGCGCCAGCAGCAGCGTGATTGCGGCGCCATGGCGCAGCGCAGGAAATGGATGGAATGGGACGTACTGACGTTTCATGTGGGCGCTTTCTGCGGGATCCCCGCCTGGCGAAATGAAAGACAAATGATTCCTCGATGGCAGGCACGGCCATCTTGACTGGGGGAACCAGTTTGAACGTCAGGCAATACCAGGCAAGCTGGCAAAGTTGATGGGTTCGGCTTATTTCGGAAAGGCCAGGGGTAACACCGCACCCGTTTTCATCCCGGCCCGGCTGGCAGCGCTTCGGATGGCCTCGATGCGCGCGCCCATTGCCGGATGCGAGGTGAAATAGTGGGAACCGGGTAGCGCGTCCGCATCTTTTGCGCGCAGTGCCTCGAAGAACTCGGTTGCGGCGCCCGCATGGCCGTAGCGACAGGCCAGGACCCGCAAGGCCATGGCGTCGGCCGCCGACTCGCGCGCCCGCGAATAGCTGGCCTCGCCCAACTGCTGCACGGGGGCCAGCACGCCGCCCACCGCTGAACCGTCGCCGGTCAGCAAGGCGGCCAGCCCGAACAGCACGACAACCCGTCCCAGGGCGCGCAGGTGGTCGCGGTGCGACAGGTGCGCCATCTCATGCGCCAGTACGAAGGCCAGGCCGTTTTCCGAGCGCACCTGGTCGAGCAGTCCTGAAAAAACGTAAATGGTCCCGCCGGGTACCACCATCGCGTTCGGCACCTGCGACACGGTCCAGCGCACATTCGCCGGCCCACTGAATCCGGCGCAAGGCCGCAGGCTGTCGACCAGCTGCTGCAGGCGGGCGACCCGCGCGCCCTCCAGCCCGCCAAGCACGGGTGGCGTGCTGGGGGCAACGATGCGCGTCAGCGAGGCCTCGGTTTCCGGCCCCATGCGATCGACCACTGCATCGACCAGGAAGCCCAGCAGAAAAAACCCGAGCAGCGCCAACGCCGCCAAAGCGCCTAACAGCCACAGAAAGTCCTTGAGCGGATGCTCGCGGCTGACGTTGTCGTTCTGCGGGGGCAGCGAGGGCGCGTATTTCATGCCGCCGGAGCGACCCAGATGGCGGTGCCGAAGGCGAATACCTCGACGGCGGCCACGCCACCCTCCGTGCTTTTCGCGAGCGGGGCCGTCTCCAGGCGCAGGTTCACGATCTCGTGGGCGTCAGGACAGCTTTCCTTCAGGCGCAGCACCGCTTCGCGCTTGGCGCGGTCGAGCAGGCTTTCATAGGACTTGACCGGGCCGCCCACGAAGCTGCGCAGGGCTGCGGCGGCGCGCTTGAAATGGTCGACCGAGACAACCACGCTGCCGGTCACGAGTTCGCAGCGCAGCGCCTGGCCCGGCAAGATCGGAAGCCTGGCGGCGGTCGTCGGCAGGTAGAGCATGACCTTTTCGCGCGCGTGGATCGAACGGTAGTGGCGTTTTTCGGCCATCTGCCCGAAGACGAAGCCCAACAACATCGGCACGATCCATATCAGGAACAGGAAAATTTCCATGTCAGTCGACCGTCACCGCCGTGCCGTACACATAGATCTCGGCGGCGCCCACGGCCACCGACGAGGTGGAGAAGCGCACGTTGACGATGGCGTTCGCCCCCATTTGCTGGGCCTGGGATTGCATGCGCGCGATCGCCTCGACGCGCGATTCTTCCAGCAGTTCGGTATAGCCGCGCAGCTCGCCACCGACCATGTTCTTCAGGCTGGCCATGATGTCGCGCCCGACGTGCTTGGCGCGCACGGTGCTGCCCGAGACGATGCCGTGGCTGACCGAGATGGTTTTGCCGGGAATGATTTCAATATTACTCATCAACATGGTGAACGTCCCTTCCTGATCGAAGATGCATTCTAGTCATGCCTGAATAATAATTACAATGAGGAAAGCATAAAGACACTGGCGAAAAAAAACCCGCTCAGATCACTGAGCGGGTTTTTTCTTTATAACTAGCCTGACGATAACCTACTTTCACACTGGTTGCAGCACTATCATCGGCGCAAAGTCGTTTCACGGTCCTGTTCGGGATGGGAAGGGGTGGGACCGACTTGCTATGGTCATCAGGCATAACTTGCTGGGAGGCTGTTCCACAACTGGGCAACAGATCCCTGAATTCCGAGCCGTATTCTAGCAGGCAACAACGGGAAGCGCCAGCACGGATTGCGCGCGGGCGCGTAAAATGGTCCCTTTGCCCGAAACGCTGCCCGCCATGACCATCCTGTTGTCCACCCTGAACGCCCGCTATACCCACGCCTCGCTGGGACTGCGCTACCTGCTGGCGAACATGGGCCCGCTCGGCCCGGACACCCGGATCCAGGAATTCGTCATCGGCGCCAAGACGACGGAAGTCGTCGAGCGCCTGCTGGCAAACCACCCGCGCATCATCGGTTTCGGCGTCTATATATGGAACGTGGAAGAGACCACGCGCGTGGTCGCCATGTTGAAACGCGTCGCGCCCGAGGTGACGATCGTGCTGGGCGGGCCGGAAGTATCGTACGAGACGAACGAGCAGGCGATCGTCAAGCTGGCCGATTACACCGTCACCGGCTGGGGCGAAGTCACCTTCCCCAAGCTGTGCGCCGAGATCCTGCAAGGACCGCAGCCCCTGATGAAGGTGCAGGCCGGCGTGCAGCCGCCGGTGGCCGACCTCGTCCTGCCCTACTCTTTATATAGTGACGAAGACATCGCGCACCGCACGCTGTACGTGGAAGCTTCGCGCGGCTGTCCTTTCAAATGCGAGTTCTGCCTCTCGTCGCTGGATAAAACGGCCTGGCCGTTTCCGCTGGAGGCTTTTCTCGCGCAGATGGAATCGCTGCATGCACGCGGCGCGCGCCTGTTCAAATTCGTCGACCGCACCTTCAATTTGAACGTCAAGACCAGCATGAAGATCATGCAGTTCTTCCTCGACAAGCTCGAAGCCACTCCGGAGGACCCGGTCTACGCCCACTTCGAGCTGGTGCCCGACCACTTGCCGGAAGCGCTGAAGGAGATGATCGCGCGCTTCCCGGCCGGCGCCCTGCAGTTCGAGATCGGCATCCAGAGCTTCAATCCGGAGGTGCAGGCCCTGGTGAGCCGGCGCCAGGACAATGCCAAGGCCGCGGACAACATCCGCTGGCTGTGCCAGCACTCGCAGGCGCACCTGCACGTCGACCTGATCGCCGGCCTGCCGGGCGAGGACATCGCCAGTTTTGCGCGCGGCTTCGACCAGCTGGTGGGCCTGGGCGCGCACGAGATCCAGTTCGGCATCTTGAAACGCCTGCGCGGCACGCCGATCATCCGCCACACCGAGCCGTATAAAATGGTGTACGACCCGTATCCGCCCTACACCGTGCTGGCAACCAGCCTGATCGACTTCCCGGCCATGCAGCGCCTGGTGCGTTTTGCGCGCTACTGGGACCTGGTGGCGAACTCCGGGCGCTTCGCCAACACCACGCCGGAACTGCTGGGCGTGCGCCCGTTCGAGAACTTCATGGCCTTCTCGGACTGGATCTATACCAAACTTGACGCCACCCACCGCATCGCCCTTGAGCGGCTGGCCAAGCTGGTGGCCGAGTGGCTGCAGGTGACGGGGATGGCGCGCGAACGCGCACTGGCCCTGGTGGCGAGCGATTATGCGGGCAGCATGGACGGCGCCGGCAAGAAGGAACGCCCTGTCAATACAGGCGCCGTGGCGGCGCCGGCCAGGCAGGTGCGCCACCTGGCCGCCTGAGCACGCGAATTCCTCCTGAATGGCAGAGACCGCAAATTCCTTTTACACTGCAACAATGCAGATTGAAAATACGCCAACATTAACCATCGAACACTCCGCCGGCGGCGCGGCGCAATCTGTCATGGCAAGCGGGGTCTGGCAGGTGCATGCGCTGAGCCAGAAGGGCATGCTCAAGAAGATCAACCGCACCCTGCTCGGCCTGAAGAAGAAGCCGAACCTGGCCTGGGACCTGAGCGGCGTCGAGAGCATCGACCACATCGGCGCCCAGATGTTCTGGAACGCCTGGGGCAAGAAGCGCCCCGCGCAGTTGGTGCTCGACCCGCGCCAGGAAGAGCTGTTCGCGCGCGTCGAAGAGGCCAGCCGCCATACCCTGCCGCGCCACAAGGTCAGCCCCCTGAACTGGATCATCGTGCTCGGCGCCGGCCTGATGAGCTTTTTCGAGCACCTGCACGGCTTCATTGAACTGATCGGGCGCCTGATCCAGGACCTGGGCCGCTTCATCCGCCGCCCGAACACGGGACCGTGGCGCGAGATCTCGGCCAACATCTATCACTCCGGCTTCCAGGCGCTGGGCATCACGGCGCTGGTCGGCTTTTTGATCGGCGTGGTGCTGTCCTTCCTGTCGGCCCAGCAGCTGCGCCAGTTCGGCGGCGACATCTACCTGGTCGACATCCTCGGCATGAGCGTGGTGCGCGAGCTCGGTCCCCTTCTGGCGGCGATCCTGGTCGCCGGCCGCTCGGGTTCTTCGATTACGGCGCAGCTGGGCGTGATGCGCGTAAACGAGGAACTCGACGCCATGCTGGTGATGGGCATCTCGCACGGCTACCGCCTGATCATGCCGAAGGTGGTGGCGCTGGCGATCGCCATGCCGCTGCTGGTGGTCTGGACCGACGCCATGGCGCTGCTGGGCGGCGCCATCTCGGCGAAAATCGAACTGGGCCTGTCGCTGCGCTACTTCCTGCAAAAGCTGCCGGACGCGGTGCCGCTGGTGAACTACACGATCGGCCTGTTGAAAGGGATGACCTTCGGGATGCTGATCGCGCTGGTGTCCTGCCATTTCGGCCTGCGCATCAAACCGAACACGGAAAGCCTGGGGCGCGGCACCACGACCTCGGTGGTCACCTCGATCACGGTCGTGATCCTGGCCGACGCCGTGTTCGCAATCGTCTTCTCCGGGGTGGGATTCTGATGGCCGAACACCAGCGCGCAGCTCAGCAACTGAACCTCAAGCCGGAAGAAGACGTCGGCCCGCCGGTGGTCGACATCCGCGGCCTGTGGACCAAGTTCGGCAAGACCGTGATTCACCAGGACCTGAACCTGGAGATCTATTCCGGCGAGATCCTGTCGATCGTGGGCGGTTCGGGCACCGGTAAAACCGTGCTGCTGCGCCAGATGCTGGGCCTCGAACACCCGTCGCGCGGTTGCGTGCGCGTGTTCGGCGAAGACATCAGCGAAGCGGGACCGGAGCAGCTGCAGCGCATGCGCAACCACTGGGGCATGCTGTTCCAGCAGGGCGCGCTGTATTCGGCGCTGACCGTGTTCGACAACATCGCCCAGCCGATGCGCGAGCTGCGCGCCCTGCCCGAGGACGTGATCCGCGACGCCGTGCTGCTGAAAATGGACATGGTCGGCCTGGGCGCGGAACACGCCAACAAGATGCCGTCCGACCTGTCGGGCGGGATGACCAAGCGCGCCGCCCTGGCACGCGCGCTGGCGCTGGAACCAAGGCTGCTGTTCCTGGACGAGCCGACCGCGGGCCTCGACCCCGATGCGTCGGACGCATTCGTGACGCTGATCCAGGCCCTGCACCGGGAACTGAAACTGACCGTGGTGATGGTCACCCACGACCTCGATACGCTGTTTGCGCTGTCTTCGCGCATCGCGGTCCTGGCCGACAAGCACGTGCTGGCCGTCGGGCCGTCGCGCGACGTGCTGCGGGTGGACCATCCGTTCATCAAACATTTCTTCCTCGGCGGACGCGGGCAACGGGCACTCGAAGTGCTCGACGAACGCGACGAGGAACGCGACGAAGCCGCCGAGGAAAAACAAAAGGAGTGACATGGAAAATCGATCGTATGCACTAATGACGGGCATCTTCACGATTGCCCTGCTGGTGGCCACCATCCTGGCCGGCCTCTGGCTGAACCGCGACAAGACCGAGCGCTCGCCCTATGAGATCGTCACCACCCAGTCGATTCCGGGCCTGAACCCGCAGGCGACGGTGCGCTACCGCGGCCTGGAAGTGGGCCGTGTGGAAGAAATCGTGTTCGACCCAAAAGTAACGGGCCAGATCCTGATCCGCCTGTCGGTCGAAGACGGCTCCCCGATCACGACCACCACCTTCGCCTCGCTCGGCTACCAGGGTGTGACCGGCATCGCCTTCATCCAGCTCGACGACGACCGCACCGGTTCGCCCCTCCTGAAAACCGACCCGGATCACGTGGGCCGCCTGCCGCTGCGTCCGGGCCTGCTGGACCAGCTGGAAAAGCGCGGCATCGCCATCCTCGACCGCACCGAGCAGATCACGGCGCGCATCAACAACCTGATGAGCGACGAGAACCAGAAGACGATCATCGGCGCCTTCGACAACATCAGCAAGGCGGCCGCCGCCTATGGCGCGATTCCGGAAAAACTCGGTCCGACCATCGACCGCCTGCCGGCCCTGGTCGAGAAGGTTGACCGCAGCGCCGACGCTTTCGGCGCCTTTTCCAACAGCGCCAAGGCGACCGCCGACAACTACAACAGCCTGGCCACCAGCCTGCAGGCACCGGACGGCCCGATCAACCGCCTCAATGGCGCGATCGGCTCGCTGCAGGGCGTGACCAGCGACCTGGAAGCGGAAACGCTGCCGCACCTGACGCGCATGACGGACGAAGCGCGCAACGCATTGCGCTCGGTACGGCGCACCGCCGATTCGCTGTCGGACCGCCCGCAAGGTATCCTGTTCGGCAATCCGAACATCCAACCCGGCCCCGGCGAACCGGGCTTCGTCGCCCCGACCAAATGAGGATCACCTTGAACACCAATTTGCACCGCTTCCTTGGCGCCGCCGCCCTTGTCCTGCTCGTAACCGGCTGCGCCTCGGGCAGCAAGAACGGCGCCCTCAATACCCAGTTCGATTTCGGCCCGCTCGGCCCGGCATCGGCTCCGGTGGCGCAGGCGCCCCTGGCGGCGATCATCGTGATGGACGCCACCGGCTCGCCGACCTTCGAGAACGAGCGCATGGTCTACCGCCTGAACTACAACGACCCGCTGCAGGCGCGCACCTATGCCAACAGCCGCTGGAGCGCGAACCCGCTGCTCCTGGTGACGCAGCGCGTGAAATCGCGCCTGGCCCAGGCCGGCGTCAAGGTGCTGTCGGCCACCGACTCGAGCCCGAGCATCCCGGTCCTGCACATCGAGATCGACGACTTCTCGCATGCCTTTGCCAGCGCCAGCGCCAGCGAAGGCCAGGTGATGCTGCGCGCCTCGCTGTTCAATGACCGCGCCCTGCGCGATCAGAAGACGTTTACGCGCATCACGCCGGCGCCAAGCGCGGATGCCACCGGCGGCGCACGGGCGCTGGCCACCAGCACCGACGCCGTCGCCGCCGACATCATTGCCTGGCTCGCCCTCAACAACCGACCACGATGACCGGATCGGACGCGCACGGGGACCGTCACGGCGCAGCAGGAGCGAACGAAGCGCCGCGCCGCGGCTCGCCTGTCGCGCGCGCGGCGCTGCTGGCCTACCTGCTGCTGATCGTCTACGCCAGCTGGTACCCGTTCACGGGCTGGCGCAGCAACGGCCTGCCGCTGCTGTCGTTCATGAACCTGGTCAAGCAGCGTTACTTCACCGGCTTCGACGTGATGGTGAATATCGTCGGCTATGTCCCGCTCGGGATCCTGCTGGCGCTGGCGCTGTATCCGCTGGTGCGCGGGGTGTGGGCGGCGCTGCTGGCGACCCTGCTCGGTTTTCTCGTCACCGGCACCATGGAAACCGTGCAGAACTTCCTGCCCAGCCGCGTCCCGTCGAACCTCGATTTGCTGACCAATGCCGCCGGCTGCTTCATCGGCGCCTGCATCGGTCCCTTCATGGCAAAGAGCCTGCTCGACCAGGGCCGCCTGTACCGCGTGCGCAAGCGCTGGTTCGCGCCGCACGCCAGCCAGGGCCTGGTGCTGCTGGCCCTGTGGCCGCTGGCGCAAATCTATCCGCAGAGTTTCCTGTTTGGCCACGGCCAGGTGCTGCCGATTATCTCTGGTTGGTTATCCAGCTGGTTCGAAGAAGACATCGACCTGATCGCCATGCTGCGCCCGGGACCGGCCATGAGCGTCGAACAGTACTGGCTGTCGGAGACCATCATCACCGCCTGCGGCATGACCGGCGCCGCCCTCACTTTGCTGTGCCTGCTGCGCCGCGGTGCGCCGCGCTACACGATCATGCTCCTGATGCTGGGCGCGGCGCTGGTGATGAAGACCCTGGCCAGTTCGCTGCTGTTCCGGCCCGATAACGCCTTTGTCTGGGTGACGCCGGGCGCCGAGGGCGGCTTCCTGATCGGGCTGATCATGCTGGCGGGCCTGGCGTTTGCGCCGCAGATCGCGCAGCGCCGGCTGGCGGTGGTCACGCTGGTGCTGAGCCTGATCGTGGTGAATACGATTCCGGCCAACCCGTATTTCACGCTCACGCTGCAGGGCTGGGTGCAGGGTAAATTCCTGAACTTTAATGGGGCGGCCCAGTTTTTATCGCTGTTGTGGCCCTTCTTCGCCCTGTGGTTCCTCTTGCTGCCCTCCCATAAACTCAATCGTCATTAAGAACGCGTATCATTGCGGTTGACCACGTCACGGATAGCGAGACCCGACATGAGCGACACCAAACCGTATTACGAGCACCACGTGTTCTTCTGCATGAACGAACGCGATGGCGAGAATTGCCGCCAGAGCTGCGGCAAGTCCGGCGCCGAAATCGCGCAGAAACATGCCAAGAAGCGCATCAAGAAGCTGGGCCTGAGCGAGCCGGGCAAGGTACGCATCAACAAGGCGGGCTGTCTCGAGCGTTGCGAAGAAGGCCCGGTCGTCGTCATCTACCCGCAGGGCATCTGGTACACCTATGTCGATACGGACGACATCGACGACATCATCGACACCCACATTCTCGGCGGCCAGATCGTCGAACGCCTGAAAATCTGACCGCTTTCGCACCATGAACAAGTTTTCGAAACGTTTTACCCTGGACGGCCCCGTCGGCAAGATGGAATGCATGCTCGACCTGCCGGAAGGCGCGCCGCACGGCATCGCACTGGTCGCCCACCCGCATCCGCTGTATGGCGGCACGATGGAAAACAAGGTCACGCAAACGCTGGCGCGCACCTTCGTCACGCTCGGCTACGCGACGGCGCGCTTCAATTTCCGCGGCGTCGGCCAGTCGGAAGGCGAGCATGACCGCGGCCACGGCGAAGTCGACGACATGGCCTTCATGCTGGAACACATGCAGGCCGAGTACCCGGGCCTGCCGGTGGCGCTGTCCGGCTTTTCCTTCGGTACTTTTGTGCAGGCCCAGTTGCATGCGCGCCTGGTGAACGAGGGCAAGCCTGACGCCATCGAGCGCCTGGTGCTGGTCGGCTGCGCCGCCGGCAAGTGGCCGATGCCCAACGTCCCCGAAGACACCATCCTGATCCACGGTGAGCTGGACGACACCATCACCCTGCAGATGGTGTTCGACTGGGCGCGGCCGCAGGAAATTCCGGTGATCGTGATCCCGGGCGCGGACCATTTCTTCCACAAGCGTCTCAACCCGATCAAAAATCTTGTCGTCCAAATGTGGCGGCGTGACAATTGAGCGCGGCACTGGCCTATAATTAGGCACTTCAATGAATCCATGCCGTTGGGCAATGCTTTATGCACCCCTGCGGCATCCGCACCACCCCTACTGACTCACATTCTGCTCCCATGAAAAAACTGATTGCGGCCGTCGCCGCCAGCCTGCTGGTGATGTCGGCCAGCGCGCAAACCGTGCCTGCCCCACAGATCGCGGCAAAATCGTGGCTGCTGCTCGACGCCACCAGCGGCCAGGTCATCGCCGCCCAGGACCCGAACGCGCGTATCGAACCAGCATCGCTGACCAAGATCATGACCGCCTACGTCACCTTCCAGGCGATCCGCGACAAGAAGCTGGCCCTGAACACCATGGTCAATGTCTCTCCGCGTGCCTGGAAAGTCGACTCGAGCAGCTCGAAGATGTTCATCGACCCGGCCACCCCGGTCAGCGTGGACGACCTGCTGCACGGCCTGATGGTCCAGTCGGGTAACGACGCGGCCGTGGCCCTGGCCGAAGCCGTCGCCGGCGACGAAGGCACCTTTGTCGTGCTGATGAACCGCGAAGCCCAGCGCATGGGCCTGAAGAACACGAAATTCGCCAATCCGCACGGCCTGCCGAGCCCGGACAATTTCTCGACCGCGCAAGACCTGGCGCAACTGGCCACCAATGTGATCCGCGACTTCCCCGAGTTCTACAAGATCGACTCGGTCAAGCAGTTCACGTACAACAAGATCACCCAGCAGAACCGCAACCGCCTGCTGTGGCTGGACCCGACCGTCGACGGCATGAAGACCGGCCACACCGAATCCTCGGGCTACAGCATGATCGCCTCGGCGCGCCGCCCGAACGGCGCTTCGGGCCAGCGCCGCCTGATTTCGGTCGTCTCGGGCGCCAGCTCGGACGGCGTGCGTACCCAGGAAAGCCAGAAGCTCCTGAACTGGGGCTTCCAGAACTTCGACACCGTCAAACTGTATTCGAAGGGCCAGGCGATCGCCACGCCGGAAGTGTGGAAGGGTGCGCAAGGCACCGTGAAGATCGGCTTTACCAATGACGTGCTGGTGACGGTGCCGAAGGGCGTCGCCGGCAAGCTCAAGCCTGTGCTCGAGCGCAAGGACCCACTGGTCGCCCCGCTGCCGCGCAACGGCCGCGTCGGCACGCTGCGCATGATGGTCGACAACAAGCCGCTGCTGGTGCTGCCGGTGGTCGCGCTGGAAGAAGTGCCGGAAGCGAGCATCTTCGGCCGCACCTGGGATTCGATGCGCTTGATGATCAAGTAAGCATCGGCTTCGGCTGATCGACAATGCCCGCCCGGCTCGCGCCCGGCGGGCATTTTTTACGGGCATACCGAAACCGATATTGCCGACAAGGGACGTAGGGTGGACGGCTACACTAATGCAGCATGCGTACCTGCAGCGTTGACGCCGCCCACGCGTTCAACCAGCGGGAGATGCCTCGCGAAAGATCTCCAGCCGGTTGAACGCGTGGGCGGCGAACGAGGCAGCAAGCTTGCAGGCGCCTGGGTGGAGCCGCCCACCCTACGGGTCTGTGCTTCGTTCGCGGCAGATCGAAATCCTATTGCACCGCTATAATGCAGCGTTACTTTTCAAGCAAGAAAGCCCCGCCATGACCGCCTCCTCTCCCCTCGCCTGCCCCCGCGTCGCCACCCGCAAGGATGGCCTGGTGCTCTCGCGCGTCGTTGCCGGCATGTGGCGCCTGGGCGAATGGGATATGTCGGTCGAGCAGCGCATTGCCTTCATCGAAGACTGCATCGCGATGGGCGTCACCAGCTTCGACCATGCCGACATCTACGGCGATTATGGCGTCGAGGGCCTGTTCGGCGAAGCGCTGCGCGCCCAGCCGTCGCTGCGCGCCCGGATGGAAATCGTCAGCAAGTGCGGCATCAAGCTGGTTTCCCCAAGCCGACCGGCGCACACGATCCAGCATTACGACACCAGCCAGGATCACATCGTCGCCTCCTGCGAGGCCTCGCTGCGCGCGCTCGGCACCGACCACCTCGACCTGCTGCTGATCCACCGCCCCGATCCGCTGATGGACTTCGACGAGGTCGCCGAAGCGTTTACCCGCTTGCAGGCGGCGGGCAAGGTGCGCCATGTCGGCGTGTCGAATTTCACGCGCCACCAGTTCGAGTCGCTGAATCGCCGCGTGCCGCTGGCAACCAACCAGGTGGAATTTTCGCCCCTCTACACGGCGCCGATGTTCGATGAAACCTTCGATGGCATGCAGGACCTGGCGATTGCGCCCATGGTCTGGTCGCCATTCGGGGGTGGCCGCCTGTTCAGCGCCACGGACGATCACAGCGTCAACTTGCGCGCCGTCATCCAGGAAGTCGCCGACCGCCTGGGCCAGTCGTTTGCGAGCGTCGTCTTCGCCTGGATCATGATGCTGCCGAGCCGGCCGCTGCCGCTGACCGGCAGCGGCAAGATCGCCTCCGTCGCCGCCGCCGTGGCCGCGACCGGCTTCACGCTCGAGCGCAGCGACTGGTTCGCGATCCTGCGCGCGGCGCGCGGTCACGAAGTCGCATGAGGACTGCCATGGCCGAGCCGCTCAAGATCGTCGAGGGAACTGCGCTGACGCCGCAGCAGAAGAAGGATTTATTGAACCGCCTGGCCCGCATCGAGGGCCAGTTGCGCGGGGTGCAGAGGCTCGTCGCGCTCGCGGCCGAGCCGGCCGATTGCGAAGCGGTGGCCCAGCAGATGGCAGCGGCGAGAAAAGCGCTCGACCGCTCGTTCGTTCAACTCCTCACCGCCACTGTCGTGACCCACAGCGAAGGCGCCGAAGACCTCGACGGTGCACGTGCGGTGGCTGCCAGATTGGCAGCGCTGCTCGACAAATTCGCCTAAATTTCTTCCTCGTCCGCGTAGACCAGCGGCGGCGCCACCCCGCGCCAGCCGGAACGCCATGCAATGTTCAGCAGCAGCGTGGCGCAGATGTACAACAGGAAGAACAACACGAAAAAGCGCGTCTGTAATATGACGAGGAGCAGAACGGCCACGCCAATCAGGGCTAATATCCCCTTGCTCAGCTTTTGCTTGCTGCTAGGAAATCGTACGGTCGACACCATCAGCGTGCCGACGGCAACCATCAGCGCCATCACGGCAAAGGCCTGGGTCATGTTGACCACCGGATCCGGCCAGGCGAGCACGACCGCGGCGACACAGGCGGCGCCGGCCGTGATCGGCATGCCGACGAAATAACGCGGGTCGGTGCGTCCGACCGAGATATTGAAGCGCGCCAGGCGCAGCGCGCCGCAGGCGACAAAGATGAAGCAGGCCAGCCCGCCCATGCGCACGATGGTGGGATGTGCAGCAGTCATCTGGGCGAAACCGTAGCAGTACAGCAGCAAACCGGGTGCGCAGCCGAAATTCATGACGTCGGCAATCGAATCGAGCTGGACGCCGAAGTCGGACTGGGTGTTGGTGGCGCGGGCAATAAAGCCGTCGAGCGCGTCGAACACGCCGGCCAGCACCAGCAGAATCGCCGCGAGGCGGAAGTCGTCCGGTGCGCCGACCTGGGCATTGTCGACCGAGATGACGATGCTGCCGAAGCCGCAGGCGATCGACAGCAGGGTCACGAAACTCGGCAGGGCAAACTTGGCACGTGCGAGGCGCGCTGGGCGGGATCGGTTCAATTCGGGTCCGGGCTAGAGAAGGTGGCCCTATTCTACAGTGCGCACGGGTACGGTCGCGCACGGACCCTGCCATCGTGCATATTCGATTTACCCTAGAATGTGCCTTTTTGATGTTGATTTGAATCAGGAGTAACGGATGAGCGAATTGCTGCGCGCGAGGATGATGGTGGCGGGATGCGTCACCGCCCTGGCCCTGGCCGGTTGCGGTGGAGGCGGCGGCGGTAGCAGCGCCAGTATCGCCGATCAGGTCCCGGCCGTCCCTGCGCCGCCAACGCAAGGCCCCACCTCGCCGGTCATCCCTGATCCGCTGACGCCGGTCACGCCCGCGCCTGATACCCCAGCCATCCCCGGCGCGCCCGCCGTCACCGGCAATATCGCCGTCGATGGCCGCGAGTGGCTCAATTTCCGCCGCGGCCAGGTCGGCATGTCGACGCTCGTGCACAACACGGTCATCGACATCGCCGCCAAGGGACACTCCGAGTACCAGCGCATCCACGGCATCACGCACGACCAGGTGCCGGGCAAGGAGGGCTTCACCGGCGCCACGGTCGCCGACCGCCTGACCGCCGCCGGCTACCGCTTCAATACGATGGCCTCGCGCGCCTATGGCGAAGTCATTTCGGCGACCAGCAACGCGTCGGGGCAGTACATGGCGGAAGAACTGATCACGGCGGTCTATCACCGCTTCGTCATCTTCGAACCGGTGTTCAAGGAAATCGGCACCGGCGCGTCCACCACTGCCCAGGGTTACAACTACTTCACGGCCAATTTCACCGCTAATAACGGTTATGGCATCGGCCTGCCGAGCGACCAGCTGGCCGTCTGGCCCTTCAATGGCCAGACCCTTGTGCCGCGCAATTTTTTCAGCAATACCGAACAGCCCGATCCCGTGCCTGACCGCGATGAAGTCGGCTATCCGATCAGCGTGCATGCGAACATCGACATGCTGATCCAGGTGACGAGTTTCACGGTCCGTCCACGCGGCGGCGCGGATATGGCAGTTAGACTGCTGAGCAATGCCAACGATTCCCACACCGGGACATCCTCGGCCGCCATCGTGCCGCTGACGCGGCTGGCGCCGAACACGGTCTACGACGTCAGCTTCAGCGGTTTCACAGGCCGTACCGGCACCACGCCGGTCTCGCGCACGTGGTCGTTCACGACCCGCTGAACGGATGACCCGGCACGACCTCCCAGCGCTGCCGCCAGACCCGCACACGGTGCAGGTGCTCGATACCGAAGCCGGGATCGAACGCCTGATGGGCAACCGCGCCCTCTATCTGCGCGTCCTTGCGGGTTTTCGCAGCGATTACCGCGGCAGTGCCGGTGCGATCCGGGATGCGCTCGAAGCCCATGACACGGACCTGGCGCAGCGCCTGGCGCACACGCTCAAGGGCGCGGCCGGCATGATCGAAGCGCAGGCCCTGCATGCGGCGGCGCTGGCGCTGGAAGATGTCCTGCGTGGCGGCAAGCGCGACGCGCAGTCACTGCTGGCGCCCCTCGACGCCGCGCTGGCCGGGGTACTGCGCGCACTCGATGCGATGGCGTGGGAGACACAGCCAACGCCAGCGCCCGCGCCGGTGCCGGCGCCGGACAACGCGCTGGCGGACCTGCGCGCCATGCTCGACATCGGCGACGGCGCGGCGGTCGAACTGGCTGCCGCGGCGCACAGCGAACTAAGCATGCATCTGGGGGAACGGGGATATGCGGCCTTGCGCGCGGCGGTAGCGGATTTCGACTACGAACGCGCCCTCGAATTGCTCGACCAGCCGCGCAACTAGGCTAGCAAGCAACGCACCGGCAGGCGCTCAGCGCGTAAATTCGGCTTCTTCGTCAAACGCGTCGGTGCAGTCCTTGCCGCAGAAACGGCGCACGCTGTCGACCGGTTTGTCGCAGTACCAGCATGAGCCTTTCGGCGGCAGGCTGACGCGCGACGGCCTCGTTTGTGCGGTGGCGGCGGGCGACGCATCGGAGGCCCCACCGTCGTTCATCACACTGTCTTGTATCGTTTCCAAGGTCCACCCCCTACCGGCAGCACATCAAGTCGTCAAGCAAGATTACTGTAGTGGAACATCCCGGACATGAGCAATCGCAATGGGGGTGTTCCGGTGCAGCAGCGCTGCCACAGCCGTTCTGGAGATCCAGTGTGCGCCCAACCCGGCGCTGCCGCAACGGCGTCGTCGATGGCACACACCCGTTGCGGCAAGCCTGCAACAGATCGTCAGACAGCGCGCAGGCAGCCGTGAAAGGCGACGTCATCTGCGGAAATCATAGCAGTATTGACAACGCATTCCAGCAGCATTCCAATCGTGCGGGGTTGGTTCAGGCGGGGGATTTTGTAACAGGATGCAAGGCGACCTAGCGTGGTGCTTCCGGCTCCAGCGAGACGCGCAGCCCCGTGGCGGTGGTGGTAATCCGGGTCGGCACATACTGCACGCCCGCGTAGCGCAGCTCGTCCATGCGGAAACTGTAGACCGGAATATCGAGGAGCGCCTGGTCGAGCAATCCGTTCGCCGCGCGCGACAGCTGGCGGCTCACCGACTCGTCGAGCCCCGTGATGGAGAAGCGCTCCAGGCGCGGTTCGGCCAGGAAGACGCCGGTCTTGGCCTGGTCGATATACAGCCGCCCCGAGAAGGCCAGGCTGCCGGCGAAGGGTGTGCGCAGTAGGGATTGGGCGACCCTGGCTTCCACGGTGAGCGCGATGCGGTCGTCCGGCAAGATTGCCAGCTGCGGGCGCGACAGGCGCACGTCGAACAGCGCGAGCAGGCGGTTATCGACGGGGAAGCGGCGGTCGAGGCCCGACTGAAGTTTCGACAGCGGGATATCGACGTCGCGCGGGCCGACCAGGCTGGCGCAGGAGCTCAAGGCTGCGGCCGCCACCAGGCCAGATGCGATGATGAAAGCGCGCCGCGCGCGGAAAGCTCGTTGATCAGCCATTCTTGCTCCTTGGGTTCAGCTCAAGGGTAGCATGGCCGGCCCCTATTTCCCGATACAGAACCGGCTGAAAATCACCCCCAGCAAATCGTCCGGCGTGAATTCCCCGGTAATGCTGGAGAGCTGCTCCTGCGCCAATCTCAGCTCTTCGGCGAACAGGTCGAGCGACTGGTCGTCCTGGGCCGCGTGCTGGGCCGCCACGTCGAGGTGCTGGCGCGCAGCGCGCAGGGCGATCAGGTGGCGTTCGCGCGCCAGATACAGCGACTCACCCGTCTGCTGCCAGCCGGCGATGCGCAGCAATTCGGCGCGCAGCAAATCGATGCCGAGCATTTCGTTGGCCGACAAATAGATGTGGGTCGCGTCGGCCGCGCCTTCGACCACTGCGCGATGGCCGGACAGGTCGATCTTGTTCCAGATGCGTACCACCGGCACCCCGATTGGAAAGGCGGCGACGATGGTCTCGTCGGCCGCACTCGGGCCGAGATTGGCGTCCAGCAGGTGCAGGATCACGTCGGCCTTGCCGACTTCGCCCCAGGTGCGCTCGATGCCGATGCGTTCGACGACGTCGATGCCCTCGTCGATCGCGCGGATGCCGGCGGTGTCGATGATATTCAAGGGAATGCCCTCGATCTGGATCGTCTCGCTGACCTTGTCGCGCGTGGTGCCGGCGATCGGCGTGACGATCGCCACCTCGGCGCCGGCCAGCGCGTTCAGTAGCGAGGACTTGCCGACGTTCGGCTGCCCCACCAGCACCACATTCAGGCCCTCGCGCAGCAGCGCGCCTTGCGCGGCCTGGCGGAACACGTGTTCGAGCGAGTCGATGATGCCGGCCAGCTGGCCGCGCGCGTTCGATTTTTCCAGAAAATCGATTTCCTCTTCGGGAAAGTCGAGCGTCGCTTCGACCAGCATGCGCAAATTGATCGTCTGCTCGACCAGCCGGTGCACGACCTGCGAAAAGGCGCCGGACAGGGACTGCGAGGCGGATTTGGCCGCCGCTTCGGTCGAGGCGTCGATCAGGTCGGCCACGGCTTCGGCCTGGGCCAGGTCGAGCTTGTCGTTGAGGTAGGCGCGGCGCGTGAACTCGCCGGGTTCGGCCAGGCGCAGGCCATGTTCGCGGCCCGCTTCCAGCACCCGCGCCAGCAGCATCTGCAGCACGACCGGGCCGCCGTGGCCCTGCAGTTCGAGCACGTCTTCGCCGGTATAGGAATGCGGTGCCTTGAAGAACAGCGCGAGGCCCTGGTCGATGACGGAACCGTCGCCCGATGTAAACGGAATATAGGTTGCGTGGCGCGGCGCCAGCTTCGCGTCCGGGAACAGCGAGGCGATCAGGGGCGCGAGCGATTTGCCGGAGGCGCGGACCACGCCGATGCCGCCGCGGCCAGGTGCGGTGGCAATTGCCGCGATAGGTGAGGTGTCTAGCTTCATGCGCGAATTGTAGATGATTTAAAGCAGGAACCTGCCTGCGTGGATATTCTCGTAGGGTGGGCACTCCGTGCCCACGCGAAATGGCGCGGCATGTTGGCGCTTTTCGAAGCGCGGATGACGAGCCGCATTGACGCTACCCGATGCGTCGACGTAAAGCGCGCGCATCGGCATATGGGCGCGCTAACGTGGTGCCTCATTCCGCGTGGGCAAGGATTGCCCACCCTACAGTAAACTATAAAAAAAGCCCGTGGAATCCACGGGCTTTCGTCTGCTGCGCGGAGACGCTTACTTGGTCGCCGGCGCGTAACGCTTGGTGATCACCCACTGCTGCGCGATCGAGACCAGGTTGTTGACCACCCAGTACAGCACCAGGCCCGACGGGAAGAAGACGAACATGACCGAGAACGCCAGCGGCATGAACAGCATCATCTTGGCCTGCATCGGATCGGCCGGCTGCGGGTTCAGTTTCGCGGTGACGTACATCGAGATCGCGTACAGCACCGGCAGGATGAACCACGGGTCAGGCTGGGTCAGATCCTGGATCCAGCCGATCCACGGCGCGCCGCGCATCTCGACCGAGGCTTGCAGCACGTAGTAGAGGGCCAGGAACACCGGCATCTGCACCAGGATCGGCAGGCAGCCGCCCAGCGGGTTGATCTTCTCGGCCTTGTACAGCTCCATCGTGGCCTGCTGCATTTTCACCGGGTCGGCTTTGTAGCGCTCGCGGATCGCCTGCATCTTTGGCGTGACAACGCGCATCTTCGCCATGCTGCGGTAGCCGGCAGCCGACAGCGGGAAGAAGGCCAGCTTGATCAGGATGGTGAAGGCGATGATGGTCCAGCCCCAGTTACCCAGCAGCTGGTGGATCTGGTCGATGATCCAGAACAGCGGCTTCGCGATAATCGCGAACATGCCGTAGTCCTTGACCAGTTCCAGGCCCGGGGTGATCTTTTCCAGGGTCTTCTCGTCCTGCGGGCCCGAATACAGGCGCGCGCTGTTCGACACGGTGGCGCCAGGCGCAACCACGCCCAGCGGCTGGACGGTACCGATGGCGTACAGGTTCGTCGCCAGCTTCTTCGTG
The DNA here is from genome assembly GCF_059134155.1 of Massilia sp. FBCC-B171. Taxonomy (NCBI): domain Bacteria; kingdom Pseudomonadati; phylum Pseudomonadota; class Betaproteobacteria; order Burkholderiales; family Oxalobacteraceae; genus Massilia; species Massilia sp. FBCC-B171. The sequence goes on from NZ_CP101443.1 coordinate 5,271,280, forward strand.
AAGATTTCACGCGCGGTGTTCTCGAGCGGAATGAAGGCCGACACGAAGAAGTGCTGCGAAATCGCCACCCAGCCGCCGTTCGCCTTGGTCGAGTGCTCGGCCTTGCCCTTTTCGATGTCTTCGAAGGTCAGCTTCTGGTACTTCTCGGTTGGCGTCCACAGGGTCGGACCGGTGAAGCTCGGGGTGAACCACGAGTCGCCCGGCGGCTTGTTGCCGTCGTGCTGAAGCTGCATGTAGAGCGAAGGCTGCACGGGCGCGGCGGTCAGGTTGGTGACGTCATGGCGCACGTCGACGACGTAATCGCCGCGTTTGAAGGTCAGCGTCTTGGTCAGCTTGACGCCACCCTGCTCGGCGTCGAGCACCACTTGCACGGTGTTGCCGCCGTCGAGGCTGCGCAGGCCGGGACGCGCCACGAATGGCGTGTTGTGGTTCGGCAGGACGCCCGCAGGGGTCGAACCGATCAGGCCGGTCTGGCCCAGGTAGGTGTTATTGCCCGACACGTCGAACAGCACCTGGTTCTTCGTCTTGTCGAAGTGGTCCGGGTATTTCAGCAGCTCGAGGCGGCGGATCACGCCGCCGACGGTGTCGATCTCGGCTTTTACGACATCGGTCGTGACGACGATGCGTTCGGCGCGCACGGGCGCAGGCGCGGCCGGCTGGCCGGGTACCGCACCCGGGACGGCGCCTGGCACCGCACCCGGCTGGGCGGCGGCGGCAGGAACGCCGGTGGTCGTGGTGGTGGCGTTCGCCGGTGCCTGCGCAACTTTGGCCGGTGGCGTCGGCGAGAACATCGATGGCTTACCGGTCGAGATCATCCAGTTGTTCCACAGGACGACAAGCGAGACGGCGAAGACAATCCACAGAATGGTACGTTTATTGATTTCCATTGAGGTATTGATCAGGAGTGGTTGCAACCGCAAGCGGCTGAGTGGGAATCTTTGTGCCCGCGTGGGGGCACCGGATCGACGCCGCCCGCGTTCCAGGGATGGCAGCGGCCGAGGCGGCGCGCGGCCAGCCAGCTGCCGCGCAGCGCACCATGGGTCTGGAGCGCCTCGATGGCATAGCTGGAACAGGACGGATAAAAGCGGCAATTCTGCCCGAGCATCGGCGACAGTACGAGCTTGTAGGCACGCACGATCCAGATGAGCAGGGTTTTCATGGCGACGGCGGCGCTGGTGCCGGCCCTGTAGGACGGCGTGGACGCTGCGAAGCGAGCAGGCGCGACAGTTCGGCGTGCAGCAGGCGCTTCAAGGCGCTGTTCGTTGCCGGACCCGCCTTGGTATTCACCGGACGCGCCAGGCGGACGATGCAGTCGACCGACTGGATCTCGTTCGTGCGGAACAGTTCGCGCGTGATGCGCTTGATGGTATTGCGGGTGACGGCGCGCGGCGCGAAGCGCTTGGCCGCGACGATGCCCAGCCGCGCATGGGGCAGCGGGCTGGGACGTGTGTACAACACGAAATGCGCGGATTTTTGCGTTGGCCGCAAACGAAAAACGGATGAAAACTCATCCGTTTTTAAAATGCGCCGAGCGCGCGCGAAGTCGTGCGAACCTTCGCCTGTCATGGCCGACCGCAGGAAAGCAGGCGAACTGGCTTAGACAGCCAGACGCTTGCGGCCCTTGGCGCGGCGTGCGTTCAGGACTTGACGGCCACCACGGGTAGCCATACGTGCGCGGAAGCCGTGCGTGCGCTTGCGACGAACGACGGAAGGTTGGTAAGTACGTTTCATGGTGGTCTCGCTTAAAGCAAAATAGGATGCAAAATCGGGTCTGACGTCTCTCGTCAGGAATCGGCGCAATGACAGTTCGCAGTCGTTAAGCCAGCGTCACGCCACAGCTAAGTCCGCATTTTCTCAACCATCAATTGCTTGGCTGACAGGTAGGCGGACAGGGAACCCTGAATTAGACTCGATTTCAACCCGAACTGTCAAGGCGACTGTTGTTTCCGGTCGCCGCGTGACGTATGGATAACTTCGTCTTTATCCCCAGCGCCGCCGAAAAACTTGGGGCAACCTGTGGATAACTTACGCGGAGACAGGTAAAATAGCGTGTTACGTATCACGAAGCCGCACAAATGGAAAATTTTTGGCAGACCGCCTCCGCGCAACTGGAGCTCGAGCTGACGCCGCAACAATACAGCGCGTGGATCAAACCGCTCGTCGCCCTCGATTACGAGGACGGCAAGCTGCGCATGGCTGCGCCCAATCGGTTCAAGCTCGACTGGGTGAAGTCGCAGTTCGCCAACCGCATCACGGCGCTGGCCTGCCAATACTGGGAAGCCCCGGTCGAGGTGCAGTTCGTGCTCGACCCGAGCCAGAACAAAAAACTGCCGGACGCCGTGCGCCCTGCCCCGACCAGCCACGTCGAACCGGGCCAGCTGCGCCCCTCCGTGCCGGCCGAGCCGCAGCAGAACCTGAACATCGCCAATTCGCCGAAGCGCGAACAGAGCCGCATCAACCCGGACCTGACCTTCGACAGCTTCGTGACCGGTAAAGCCAACCAACTGGCGCGCGCCGCCGCGATCCAGGTGGCGAACAACCCGGGCGTGTCCTACAACCCGCTGTTCTTCTACGGCGGCGTCGGCCTGGGTAAGACCCACTTGATTCACGCCATCGGCAACCAGGTGATGATCGACAATCCTGGCGCGCGCATCCGCTACATCCACGCCGAGCAGTACGTGCGTGACGTCGTCACCGCCTATCAACGCAAGGGCTTCGACGACTTCAAGCATTACTATCATTCGCTCGACATGCTGCTGATCGATGATATTCAGTTCTTTGGCGGCAAAAGCCGCACGCAGGAAGAGTTCTTCTATGCGTTCGAGGCGCTGATTGCCGCGAAGAAGCAGATTATCATTACCAGTGATACTTATCCGAAAGAGATCACTGGCATGGATGACCGCCTGATCTCGCGCTTCGACTCCGGCCTGACGGTCGCGATCGAACCGCCGGAACTGGAAATGCGTGTCGCGATCCTGCTGAAAAAAGCGCAGTCCGAAGGCGTCACTTTGTCGGACGACGTCGCGTTCTTCGTAGCCAAGCACCTGCGCTCGAACGTGCGCGAGCTGGAAGGCGCGCTCCGTAAAATCCTGGCCTACTCGCGTTTCCACGGCAAGGACATCACGATCGACGTCGTGAAGGAAGCCTTGAAAGATTTGCTGTCGGTGCAGAACCGCCAGATTTCGGTGGAAAACATCCAGAAAACGGTCGCCGACTTCTTCAACATCAAGGTCGCCGACATGTATTCGAAGCGGCGCCCGGCGAACATCGCCCGCCCGCGCCAGATCGCCATGTACCTGGCCAAGGAACTGACGCAAAAGAGTTTGCCGGAAATCGGCGAGCTGTTCGGCGGCCGCGACCACACCACCGTGCTGCACGCGGTGCGCAAGATCGCCGGCGACCGCCAGAAAAACCCGGAGTGCAATCACGAATTGCACGTGCTGGAACAGACCCTGAAGGGGTAATCCGGACCAGCTCAGCCGGGGGTGGCAATTACCCCCGGTACACGGCAAAATAGTAGTAGCAACACTTTCAAGTATTAACCCTTCTGAGGACAAATATGCAATTGGTCAAAACCACCCGAGATACCCTTCTCCGGCCACTGCAGATCGTGAGCGGTATTGTCGAGCGTCGGCACACCATGCCGATTCTGGCCAATATCCTCATCCGCAAGGACGGCGAAAGCGTCTCTTTCCTGTCGACCGACACCGAAGTGCAGATCACGACGCTGGCCAACATCGGCTCCGGCGACGACGTCACCGGCACCACGGTGGCCGCCCGTAAATTGCTGGACATCCTGCGCGCGCTGCCGGAATCGGGCGATGTGACGATGACGCTGGCCAATAAACGCCTGACGGTACAGAGCGGCAAGTCGCGCTTTGCGCTGCAGACCCTGGCCGCCGAGGAATTCCCGACCGTCTCGGTCGCGGACACCTACAACGCCACCGTCACCCTGCCGCAAAAGACCCTGAAGCACCTGTTTAACATGGTGCACTTCTCGATGGCCCAGCAGGACATCCGCTACTACCTGAACGGCCTGCTGCTGGTGCTGGACGGTAACAAGGTGATTGCGGTCGCCACCGACGGCCACCGCCTCGCCTTCTGCCAGGTCGAAGCCGAGCAGGAATTCGCGCGCCAGGAAGTCATCATCCCGCGCAAGACCATCATCGAACTGCAGCGCCTGCTGGAAGAAAGCGACGAAACCGTCCAGCTCGACATCGCGGCCTCGCAAGTCAAATTGACCTTCGCCGACATCGAACTGGTGTCCAAGCTGGTCGAGGGCAAATTCCCCGACTATACCCGCGTGATCCCGAAGGGTTATAAAAACGACTTCACGATCAGCCGCGACGAACTGCTGCGCTCGCTGCAGCGCGCCGCGATCATGACCAGCGACAAGTTCAAGGGCGTGCGCTGCATCATCACCCCGGGCAGCATGAAGATCAGCTCGACCAATGCCGACCAGGAAGAAGCGGTCGAAGAACTCGAGATCGACTACGGCGGCGACCAGATCGACATCGGTTTCAACGTCACCTACCTGCTCGACGTGCTGAACAATTTGAAATGCGACCAAGTGAACATCGCCCTGGGCGACTCGAATTCGTCGGCCCTGATCTCGATTCCCGAGAATGGCGACTTTAAATATGTCGTCATGCCGATGCGGATTTGATCGCGCCTTGTCGTGAAGTGTGTGGATCCCCGGACTGGCCTGTGCCTGCTTCGGGGATTATGCAGTCTGAATACATAGTTTTTTGAGAAAGCAGTCCATGTCCGATACCACCAATGAAATGCCCCAATCGCCGATGATGTCGGACGATTACGGCGCCGCCTCGATTCAAATTCTGGAAGGCTTGGAAGCGGTGCGCAAGCGGCCGGGCATGTACATTGGCGATACCTCGGACGGCACCGGCCTGCACCACCTCGTCTTCGAAGTGCTGGATAACTCGATCGACGAATCGCTGGCCGGCTATTGCACCGAAATCCATGTCACGATCCACGCCGACAATTCGATTTCGATCGCCGACAACGGCCGCGGCATTCCGACCGGCGTCAAGATGGACGACAAGCACGAGCCAAAGCGCTCGGCCACCGAAATCGCCCTGACCGAACTGCACGCCGGCGGCAAGTTCAACCAGAACTCCTATAAAGTGTCGGGCGGCCTGCATGGCGTGGGCGTGTCCTGCGTGAATGCACTGTCCAAACTGCTGCGCGTGACCGTGCGCCAGAAGGGCAAGATTCACCAGATGGAATTCGTGCGCGGCGTTCCCCAGGACCGCCTGATCGAAATCGTCGACGGCTTCGAAGTCTCCCCGATGAAGGTCATCGGCGACACCGACAAGCGCGGCACCGAAGTCCATTTCTGGGCCGACGAGGAAATCTTCACCCACGTCGAATTCCACTACGAGATCCTCTCGAAGCGCATCCGCGAACTGTCCTTCCTGAACAACGGCGTCAACATCCGCCTCTCCGACCACCGCAACGGCAAGGAAGAAATCTTCGCGTTCGAAGGCGGCACCCGCGGCTTCGTCGAATACATCAACAAGACCAAGACCGTCCTGCACCCGACCGTGTTCCAGGCCACGGGCGACCGCCTGTCGGACCAGAACACGAATATCTCGGTGGACGTGTCGATGCAGTGGAACGACGCCTACAACGAGCAGGTGCTGTGCTTCACGAACAACATCCCGCAGCGCGACGGCGGCACCCACCTGACGGGCCTGCGTGCGGCAATGACGCGCGTGATCAACAAATACATCGACGAGCACGATTTCGCCAAGAAGGCGAAAGTCGAAATCTCGGGCGACGACATGCGCGAGGGTCTTACCTGCGTGCTGTCGGTCAAAGTGCCTGAGCCGAAATTCTCGTCGCAGACCAAAGACAAGCTGGTGTCGTCGGAAGTGCGCGGCCCGGTCGAGGAAATCGTCGCCAAGACGCTGACCGACTTCCTGAACGAAAAGCCGAACGACGCGAAAATCATCTGCGGCAAGATCGTGGAAGCCGCGCGCGCCCGTGAAGCCGCACGTAAAGCGCGCGACCTGACGCGCCGCAAGGGCATCATGGACGGCCTGGGCCTGTCCTCGAAACTGGCCGACTGCCAGGAACGCGACCCGGCGCTGGCCGAACTGTACATCGTCGAGGGTGACTCGGCAGGCGGTTCCGCCAAGCAGGGCCGCGACCGCAAGTTCCAGGCCATTTTGCCGCTGCGCGGCAAGGTGCTGAACGTGGAAAAGGCGCGTTTTGAAAAGATGCTGTCGTCGGAGCAGATCACGACCCTGATCGCCACCCTCGGCACCTCGATCGGCCCGGACGAATTCAACGTCGACAAGCTGCGCTACCACCGCATCATCATCATGACCGATGCGGACGTCGACGGCGCCCACATCCGCACCCTGCTGCTGACGCTGTTCTATCGCCAGATGCCGCAGCTGGTCGAGCGCGGCCACATCTACATCGCCCAGCCGCCGCTGTACAAGGTGAAAGCCGGCCGCGACGAGCGTTATTTGAAAGACGACGTCGAAGAAGCGAGCTACATGATGATGGTGGCGCTCAATGGCGCCTCCCTGATTCCGCGCGAAGGCGCCGAGCCGATCGTCGGCGACGCCCTGGCCGAGCTGGTGCGCCAGTACAACCTGGCCAACGCCATCATGATGCGTTTGACCCGCGTGATCGACCGCGCCGCGCTGACCGCGATCATGAGCGGCACGACGCTCGACATGGCAACGCTGGACGCGGCCGAAGCCTCGGCCAAGGCGATGGAAGCCGCGATCGGCGACCCGGCCGTGCGCGTGGTGGTGCGTTCCGACGACCTCAGCGAAAAGCATTCGCTGCGTATCGAGCGCATGCGCCACGGTAACGTGTACGTGACCTCGATCGACGCCGACTTCGTGCTCAGCAACGACTACGCCGTGCTGGCCAACGCCGCAGCCACCTTCCAGGGCCTGATGGGCGAAGGCGCCATCATGCGCCGCGGCGAAGGCGAGAAGATGAAGGAATTCGCCGTGCGCGAATTCCACGAAGCGATGATCTGGCTGCGCGAAGAAGCCGAGCGCGGCGTGTCGAAGCAGCGTTACAAGGGTCTGGGCGAGATGAATCCGGAGCAGCTGTGGGAAACCACGATGGACCCGAAAGTGCGCCGCCTGCTGCGCGTGCAGATCGAAGACGCGATTGCCGCGGACCAGATCTTCACCACGCTGATGGGCGACGACGTCGAGCCGCGCAGGAACTTTATTGAGTCGAATGCGCTGCAGGCGGGGAATATTGACGTTTGATCAGATTCCAACGTAAATAGCTAATTTTTTTACAAAAATACTAGCGGCCGTTTAGACGGCCGCTTTTTCATGGCAGTTAACTTTGTGCTGTTCGCGCAGCACTGCCAAATGACTAAAATTAATAACCCAGATTGGGTAAAAATTATTCATTATTAGCAAAAGAAAAATCTCCCAGCTTGCTCCTCAGTTGGCATCACGCTCTCGTGATGGTAACATTGCCTCCTCCGATCCAAACCGCAAATAGAAGAGGCCAGCTTTGCGCATTAAAAAAGTTAACGTTGCAGGTTTCCGAAATTTCGCTAATTCAGAAATCAATTTTGCGGAAAAGTCCCTTATCATAGGCTCGAACGATATCGGGAAAACAAACCTCATTGCGGGACTACGTAAACTTCTTGATCGTGGATTATCGGAACTTGACATCGAGCCGACCGAATCTGACTTCCACATCAACGAGAGCGGTGATATTGCTGCGGAATTCTCTATTACGATCCATTTCTCCGAAATTTCAGAAGATTCTGTCTTAGCGACGTTCCCGGGAAAGATAACGGCGGGCGGAGAAATGCTACTTGCGCTCAAAGCAGTGCGCAAAGACCTTACATATAAGGTATTGGCCGGCCGCAATGATACCCATTTAGAGGAACTTCCTTCTCGTTTCTATCTGAGACATTTATGCATGAAGGTGGTTGACTCTCGTCGCGACCTGACAAAGTTCATTCAATCTGAGAAAAAGTATCTTCTTAAGATTGCACAAGAGCTCCGGACAACTGTCGAGGCAGCTGCTGACGAAACGACAATGCAGAGCTTGTCGTCGAAGCTTGACGAAGTCAACGCATTAGTTAGCCAACTTCATTATGTCGCAAAAGCCACAAACGAAGTAAACACCGAACTTAAATCGTTGGCTCACCATAACGTCAATTATGCTGTAAGCCTAAACAGCACAGCCATCGATGTTACGCAATTTGTCGAAAAGCTGGAGCTATCGGGCACAACCAACGGCTCCACCGTTAGCTTGGGTGGCGATGGGCGAAACAACCAAATTTTGCTGGCTCTCTGGAAAGCCAAGGCTACCAGAGAATTCGATCAAGAGAATGAGGTAGTGATTTACTGTGTAGAAGAACCAGAAGCGCATCTTCATCCTCACCAGCAAAGGAAATTGGCAACGTATCTAACGTCTACGTTAAAAGGTCAAACGATCGTTTCTACGCACTCTCCCCAGATCGTTTCAGGTTACTCGCCAGATTCAATTATCCGATTAAAGCGCACTCTGCAGTCCACTGTAGCTGCCTCAGGCGGCGCATCAGATTGCATAAGCGACGCTTGGGATAACATGGGCTACCGGATGAGCATTCTTCCAGCAGAAGCATTTTTCGCGAGTGCCGTGCTACTCGTCGAGGGCCCGTCTGAACTACTTTTCTATCGGGAATTGGCTAGACAGCTAGCCATCGACTTAGACTATTACAATGTCTCGATACTATCTGTGGATGGTGTTTCGTTCGAAGTTTACGCGACCATTTTGAAAGCAATGGAAATCCCCTTTGTAGTTCGGACGGATAACGACATTTCAGATATCGCGACCGGTGGGAAAAAATCTCCGGAAACAAAGCGGCAATTAGCCGGGCTTAATCGATGCCTGAGTTTGATCGGAAAAAAGCCATTGCCACACCGTAGCGCTCCCTATACTCAAACGGAATGCCTAGCTGACGGGACACGAGCCTCAGTAACTAAATTGATTGAACCAAATGGCGTTTTTATCGCTCGGATTGACCTTGAAAACGATCTGGCGCATGAACTCGAAGCGCAATTTGTAGATTTTAAAGGTTCTGTCTCAGCAACCATAAAATATCTTCAAGGAAGTAAAGCGTTACGTATGCGCGAATTTTTGGCAAAATATTATAAAGATCTCCCTATATTGAAATCAGGCGAGCTTATTCGACCTTTAAATTGCAGTGTCGATTTTGCAAAAGCCGAGGTTGTTGCATGAGTACGTTCAATCCCACCATGGAACAGAAAAATGCAATTGAAAATGACGTTTCCATGGTAATTACAGCATGTCCTGGCAGCGGCAAGACAGCAGTTGTAAGTGCGAAGGTAAGGCGCATTCTACCAAGCCTTCCCGAGTATAAGGGTGTCATCGCAATTTCGTACACGAACAAGGCGAGCGCAGAACTGAAAAAGCGCTGCACGCAAGACGCCAACGACGTTAAACGATCATTTTTCGGGACGATTGATAAATTCTGCATTTCCGAAATTATCATTCCATTTTTACCACATTACTTCGACGGCACCCCAATAGCTGTTGATGTAATAAGGCGGTCATTACTTAGCTCTGCTGAAGGTGCGATATATGATAATGGATCAGGTGACAAGGACGCTTTTGTCGCCAATACTATTGCACTTTATAAAAGCGGGAAATTGGTCCTGGAATCAGTGGGCGATATCGCGTATGAAATCGTGTCCTCCTCGACGGCGTGCCGTGCCTACCTACGTGCTCGCTACTCTCACGTTTACATTGACGAGTACCAAGATTCCGGCGCTGCTCAACACTTGCTATTTCTAGCACTTAAAGATCTGGGACTTATAGCAACGGCAGTGGGCGATGCTAGACAGTCAATTTATGCATTCGCACAAAGAGATCCGAAGTTCTTACGTGAATTGTGTGAGCCGGGTAGCGGCTTTACGCATAAGGAGTTGACGCAAAATCATCGATCACATTCGTCGATTATCAACTATGCGAACAGGCTTCTGGATAAAAATGCGGAGCTGCTATCTTCCGAAAAACTGCAGGTATATCGTAAAACCGTCTCTGGTGACCCTGCGGCGATTGCAGAATGGCTTGACAAAAATATAGAAAAGATAAGTAGCGTTTTCAAAGTATCAGACTTACGTGACATCGGCATACTAACGAAGACATACGCAACGGCATCGGCTATTCAGGAAAACCTAGAAACGCCGTCAAAAATACCGGTAGACTCATTGCTAGACAACTCGCCGGTGCGTGCCGCAGCTCAAATCGCCTCAATCCTGCGGATGCGTTTCGACAAGTCGTCGACGGTTCAAGGGCTGCTCGACGAAATTTCCTTCCAAGGGGACAGAGCGAACAAAACCCTGCTTCGCCATTATCTAAAGCAATGCAAGGTCGGGCCGGCCAAGTCGCTCACAGCAGCTGTGGCGGGGGCAATGAATATTATTCATGGAAGTCCTCTGACTTCGGACGCACTAACAGAGCTAGCTGCAGTCCTCAACGACCAGAAGCAAATAGAAGCCCTTTCACCGCCAACCAACGACGAATTGCAACTGATGACTCTTCATAAATCCAAGGGTTTAGAGTTCGATGTCGTTATTCACCTTGATCTGTATGACTGGGTACTCCCGAAGCGTACTTTCGTCCAAGGGAACTACGACGAACACTTCGAAAATTGGGAGCAATGTCTGAACCTCCATTATGTCGGTGTAACGCGTGCGAGGAAAGCATGTGTTCTCGTCACGTCAACGGAAAGAATCAACTCAAACGGCGAGACTAAGCAGGGCCGGCCGTCGCAATTTCTTGCTCTGCCGGGTCTCGACGGGTTATATAAGGTATTGTAAAAGTCGCCGAGCATGAAGTGGGCGCACGTAGGCGGTACATTGAAAGGCGGTCGATACACACCACGCGGCTGCACCAAGCCCGTGTTATTTTCCTGTCCTAGGGAATTTATAAAGCTTGCTCTTTCTCTGGGATCGCCCGAACAACTAAGAACTGATACGCCATTGCCCCGCAGAAGGCAATGCCGGCGCCCGTGAGCAAGGCCGGCACGAAAGACCAGGTCTGCGCAATAAAACCGGTGAGAATGGGCGCGAGCGCGCCGCCGATAAAGCCGCCGAAGTTCTGGATCGCGCCCAACGAGGCAATCCGGCTGCGCGGCGCCACCACGGTCACGAGCGACCAGGAGCAGGCCGAGGCCGCATTGGCAAGGAAGATCACGATCGAAATGCAGGCAATGGCAACCGTATTGCTCTCGACCAGCGCTGCCGGAATCGTGAACGCCACCATGCCCAGCATGGCCACCACGACCGCGCGGCGCCGGCCGGACAGGGGCGACGCCGAACTGCGGGCCACGCGGTCCGAGGCCCAGCCCGCGATCAGGGCACCGGCGAAGCCGCAGGCGAAGGGAACCGAAGCTGCCAGCCCGGCGTAGGCTACGTCCATGTGGCGCTCGGTGCGCAGATAGCCCGGCAGCCAGGTCAGATACACCCAGTTCAAATAGACCGAGCCCGAAAAGCCAAACAGCATGCCCCAGGTGGCGCGGTGCCGGAACAGCGCGCGCCAGGAGGCGAAACTCGTTGCCGGCGCCGCCTCGGCGCTCTGCCCCGCGTCGAGATAGGCGATCTCGTCCGCCGACATCTGGCTGCGCACCGGATCGCGGTACAAGGCAACCCAGATCACCGCCGCCACCAAGCCCATGCCGCCGGTTACGAAGAAGGCCCAGTGCCAGCTGGTGGCGGCGATCAGCGGCGACAGGAGCAGGGGCGCGAGCGCGACACCCAGCGGCGAGGCCGAGTTGTAGACACCGGTTGGCGTACCGCGCGCCCGCAATGGAAACCAATTACTGACGACCCGCGCCGCTGCCGGGAACTGCGGTGCCTCGCCGATCCCGAGCAAGATCCGCGCGACCACGAACCAGCCGAAGGTCGAAACCAGCCCGCCCGCAGCCTGTGCCAGCGACCACACGACCAGCCCCATGCCGAGCAGCCAGCGCGGACCGATCTTGTCGACCAGCGCGCCGACGGGGAGCTGGCAGAGTGCGTAGCTCCAGGAGAAGGCCGATAGCAGGAGGCCCATCTGGCCGAGCGACAGGCCGAGGTCGGCGCGGATGAATTCGTTGGCGACGGCCAGGGTGGCGCGGTCAAGGTAGTTGATGACGCCGGTGAGGACCAATAGCACGAGGGCCAGGGTTTGACGGCGGCGGATGCGGGGAGGGATAGTTTCGTAGTCGGAGGTAGCGTTCATGGCGAGATGCTACCAAAGGAACGTTGTAGGGTCGAAAGAAATTCTAGGTCTAGGTCAATTTCCCATAAGCAATATGATCCAGCTACTTGGAGCAGTTGAACATTGCGTCGACGCTGTTAATAAAGGTCTAGGTAAGCTGCTCCAAAGCGGCGATACGAAGGATATCGACTAGGAAGTGTTCCGCAGCATCCGGATTGAAGAATTTCATATATGTGCGACCTCGTACAGACGCGCCACATGTCCTAATCCATCCTCCTATCACCATACATACCGATAATCATTTTCCCCGCCGCACTGTTTCAAATCAAATGGATCGCTTAAATTCAGAACGTCGTAGCGACTTAATGCGTAAGGTTAAACGTCAAGATACGGGACCAGAGAAAACTGTTCGGTCTTTACTTCATCGTTTAGGTTACCGCTTCCGACTACATCGAAAAGATCTTCCCGGAACGCCAGACATCGTACTACCCTCGAGGCATTTGGCTATTTTTGTGCATGGATGTTTTTGGCATGGGCACGGCTGTCCTATTGGTCGCCTCCCAAAGTCTCGCCTTGATTACTGGATGCCAAAAATACAGGGAAATAAAGATCGAGATAGCCGGAGGGAAGTTGAACTCACGGATCTAGGTTGGAAAGTGGAAAATATTTGGCAATGCGAGCTTAAAGACATGAATGCATTAGAAGAAAAACTTAAAAAAATTCTTTCTTCACCACCAATATAAGAACCTTTAGTCGCATCAACCTAATTTTCCTCCAAAGTGTAAGAACGCCATTTCACTCGAGTTATTACTCTTCCGTGGCAGCGTACATCTTCAAATCATCCGCGCTGATGGAGGAGGCTGACACCAATTGATAGTGCTTTTCATCGACAACTTTTACCCCGCCATCCTGAACCACAAATTCAAACATCGCGATTTTACCTCCCGCCATAAACTGCGCCGAAACAGCCCGGCACATTAATTCAGGAAATTTTTGTCTGCAACAAAGTATGTCCTGCTGCGTCTGAACTACAGCATGCTTATCGCTCCCGCCTTTCGCTTGGACAGGCACCACAAATTGACGACCGCTTCGGCTAATCCCGACATATATTTCATCAATCTCAATTTGTCCGACGCCAGTTACGGTAGTTCGCAAGTGATTTTGCAATGAATATGCAGTTATTCCTAAAAATATATCGATAAGCCTGTTATAACGGACTTTTGCGAGCAGGGCCTGCTCGTCGCTCAATGCATAAGCGGCGATAATCTCCGGCGTAGAATCAGGTATTTTTATTGTAACGAGATTTTCCCTCGGCACAATACGGTTCAGCTGAACCTGTTTAAATCGATATCGCGCATGACCTGCGCCTTCAATAATCCACTCATGTCCGTTTAACGCAGATGCGGTAATTACGCTAGGAAGTTCCGTCCGGTAGCGAAAAGAATAAATCACATCACCCAAGTTCTTTGGCAACTGAATCTTTAAAATCTCAGCAGTCTCAACAACCTCATCGCGACTGAACTCGAACTCCATAATGTTTTCGGTATGGTGGTTAAAGAAGATTTCCGCGATGATTGCCTGATATCGATTTAACTTTTTTGTCATGAAATATTTAATGAAGCCCTGTGGCGACCTGATGTCAAATTAGACGCCAAGCTCATCAAGTCGCCAGATTAGAAGCATGAATACTATACCGCGAACAAATCGGGAAGAGTTAAATCATCTCGCAATGTTTGCTTCCGCGCTCGCTGTGCAATGACGTTCTTGGCAACTGAAAAATAAGCAGCTGCCTGGCCCATGTTCATACAGAGCAAGCTCGGGTCCCCAGGCTCAATTGGTATTTGCGGTTTTACAGGATTTATTCCGAGTGCACGCATGACGTATGAAGCAACTTCTCTTCCAAGCAGAGGTGGAACACTGTTGCCGATTTGTCGAAATCCATGCCACTTTGTTGCATGGAGTCTAAACCAGTCGGGATAAGAATGCAGTCGTGCTGCTTCACGCACTGTTAGAACACGCGCGTAGAAAGGATGAATTGGACGCGGCGATGTGTGAGCGCCGCGTGCACTATCAGTACCAGCGCGGAGCGTATTGCAAACTCCTGCGGGATCTAGCCGAAGAAAACGGCTAATTGGCTCTGTTTTCCCTGGCGGAGTATCAGCAAAACGGTTCTTCGATTTTTCCGTATGCTCAGTTACAAGGCTACACGTCAACAAATTATAGTTGAAATACCTCTTATGGCTATAGTCCTTTGGATCATCCAATAAACCACGTAATCGCTGAGCATATTGAGATTTAGTTTCCCATTGCACCTCAACGCAGTCGAGCTTTTTCAATACGTCGAAGTCATCGGCATTTGGCAAATCCGCAATTGCGTCACTGACAGAGACAGAGGCATTCTGCGGAGGCTCGCCATACTCAGGAAGTTTCTGGTCGCTACGTGCTGCCATCAGAAAAAGACGTTCCCGTGCCTGAGGGACGCCAAATTTAGCGGCATTTAGTACCTTGTATGGCAACGATACACGGTAGCCAGCATGACCTAACGCTTCTATGAGTTCACTTAAGAACTGCGCGTGCTTACCGAGAGTAAGCCCTTTTACGTTCTCAAAAACACAATACTTTGGCTGAAGTTCTTTCACTAGACGTACATAGTGAAACACCAACTGATTTCGTTGATCGTCAAAAGCACGTTTTCCGATCATTGAGAAACCTTGACATGGCGCGCCACCGAAAACCACGTCAATTTCCTTATTATCCAAACTAGCTAATGATCGAATTTCTTTACCAGTAAGATCAACAACACTCGCACATATGGTTTTTGAGTTCGGAAAATTATACTCATGTGTCGCGCAATGAATTGGATCGATTTCGACCGCAGCCGCAATATCGAAGCCAGCCTGCTCAAACCCTAACGATAGCCCACCTGCTCCTGCGAAAAGGTCTATTCCGACGGGACGTGTCATATTATTTCTCCGAAAAACTAATTCATCAGCTCCCCCGCGTTTAAGCGTAGCCAACAAAGCAGATTTAAATCTTCTAAGCGATGGTGACCCTGGAAGTGGGAGTACGTAAGCGAAAGTACTGTATATGCATCCAGTATACTGTCCTTTTGCGCGCCCGACCAGGTCTGCTGTCTGCTGCTTGACTCATCACAAAGAGGCTAAGCAATCGGACAACAAAAACTCAACTCAAAACGATGAGGCCAGAAATTCTATCCGTAGTTGCGGTAACGATGAGATATTTCTTTTCGGAACAGCAGGCGCACAGGTCCCGTGCCCAGGTGTGTTGTAGGGGAGACACATCGAGGAAGCACAGCGAACCACAAGTGACAAATAAACAATAGTCACGTTTTGCTGTGCTGGGTGAACGCTCGGGCGCAGGATGAAAAATGACCACGTCAGGTAGGCCCAAGCCCATGCCGGCACGGCCAGCAGTTCACGTATGGTAACGACAATGCTCCCGTAACCCGTGTCTGGGTTGGTCTCCCATTGCCCTATCTCGAAAGACCGCATGCTATGTCGTTCGCCAAGAGGTTTAGCCTAGTCGTTGCAGCCACCTGATATGAACATATGCATGGCCAATGCCCAGCTAGACTACGCGAATCTTCATTCGCGATGTCAGGCATGTTGTCTTGTCAAAATACTGTGTCATCCTGCGCCCTTCACGCTTGTGATACACATTTAACTGAGGCCTTCTCGGTCATCGCATAGGCCTGGGGTGAACCTGCTGCATGAACACTAACCGCTTGGAATGTAAAGAAGAATGTCACGCGGCCGAGTGGTT
This sequence comes from Massilia sp. FBCC-B171, assembly GCF_059134155.1. Classification (NCBI taxonomy): domain Bacteria; kingdom Pseudomonadati; phylum Pseudomonadota; class Betaproteobacteria; order Burkholderiales; family Oxalobacteraceae; genus Massilia; species Massilia sp. FBCC-B171. Next base: position 5,287,294 of record NZ_CP101443.1, read on the forward strand.
TTTCGACCCAATGGAAGAAAACTGCGCCACATCCCACACTACCAACCCAAGCCAACAGCATGCCGAAGGCATAGAAGTGCGGCGCTATAGCTATATAGCGAATAAACAACGCAGTCACCACAAGACACACCGGAAAGTGCACAAGAAAGATGGAATACGAATTCTTCCCCAGCCAGTTCGCCACCGCCCACCCAGCCCCTGACCGCACCCTTACCCGCCCCAGCAACATCAACACGCACGCCACACTCAGCGCCACCGCAATCCGACTACGAAAGTCGAGCGTCAACGCAAGAAGCGCCGGCACCGCCATCATCAAAAACAGCAACACCACCGCCCGCGGCCGCCGCGCCGGATCCCCCGCCCACCAGGCCAGCATGCCGAGCCCATAGCTGCCAAAGAAATACGGCGCCCACACATCCCAGTCCGCATCGCGGTTGAAGTAAAACAGCGACGACACAACCACAACCATCGTGAAAACCGGCGCCAGCCAAGGCCGCTGCACGCCGCCAGACAAGCGCCCGCACAGCCACAGCAGCAGCACGGAACCCGCATACAGCTGGAAATCGATGGCGACATACCAGGCGCCTGCGGACAGGGATTCGTAGCCGAGCACGCTATGCAGCAACAGCACGTGCGCGGCCAGCTGGGGGACGCTGGGTGCGGCGGAGATCGAATCGTGCGTCATCCACATGGATGCAATATAAGACGCCCCGGCTGCGAGCAGGGTCGCGACGATGAAGGGAGGCGCTAGTTTCACGTAGCGGCGCCACACGGTGCCGAGCGGATTGCCCGGCCTGGCAAGGCCATCCGGCGCCAGCGATTTGGCGGCAAGGAAGCCGCCGATGACGAGGAAGATTTGGACGGCAATGCGCGCGTCGCCCGCGAGCCAGTCGAACAGGTCGGGCATCAATACCCGCGCGTGGTCCGCCATCGGCCCATAGAAAGCCAGGTGGTGCAGGACAATCAGCTGCGCCGCGCCCGCCTTCAACAGATTGATCAGACCGAATTGTGTTTGTGGCGCTCCCACCAGGGGAGGCATTGTGCGACTACCTGCTTGCATCGACATCCCATACCAACAACCATGCTTCCGACCCTACCGAAGCAAAATTGCCATGGATATTGCCGACCGGGCGCCATCATAGCCGAGCTTGTTTGATTGTTACCACTCTCTATACAGTTTGAAACATTTGAGGCCGTGGGGAAGCAAAAATCGGCTCTTCTTTACCTATGGTAACCTGCGCCTTTCCGATGCCCTTCCCGCCGCCGGCACTGCCGCACGCGGAATGCGGTCTATCCACGCCATTTCGCCGGCTGCATTCGATGAAATTTGAAACAAAGATCAAGGTCGCCGCCACTGCGATCATTCTCGTCATGTCGACCGTGGCTGCGCTGCCGATGCTCGTCAACCGCCAGGTGACGCTGGTGATGTCGGAATTGCGCAGCGCCTCCAGCGTCGAGCGCCTGCACCTGACGCTGCTCGACATGCTGCTCAATGCGGAGACGGCGCAGCGCGGCTTCGTCGTGACCGGCGACGAGCGTTTCCTCGATCCCTACCACTCGGCCGTGAACGGCATTCCGGCGACCCAGGAAGCACTGCGGCGCGAGATGGCCAGTTCCGAAGAGGCTGTGCGCGCCGCCGCCATCGAGCGTGCCAGCAGCGCCAAGATGCAGACCGTGGCGCGTACCATCGAACTGCGCCGCGCGCAGGGTCTGGCAGAGGCGTCGCGCTTCATTGCCGGCGGTACCGGCAAGGCGCAGATGGACCTGCTGCGCGACCTGATCGGCAAGGAGCTGGCCATCTATGCGCAGCAGCGCAACGACCTGGGCGACCAGTTGCTGGACACTTCGAACTCGGCGGCCACGGCCAGTTTGGTGGCGACGCTGACGAATATCCTGTTCCTGGGCGGCGTGCTGGTTGCGGCGTTGAGCGTGCTGCGCCAGCGCGACGCGGCCGAGCACAAGGCAAAGGCGGCGGCCCTCGAGACCCACCAGACGAACGAGCGCATCTCGCTGCAGAACGATTTATTGTTCCGCAGCGCCGAGCTGATGCACGCGCTGGAGCTGGCCGAGTCCACCGACGAATCGGCCGGCGTGATCGCCAGCTACCTGCCGCGCCTGCTGCCCAACCTGTCGGGCAGCCTGTATTTGTACAACAATTCGCGCGACATCCTCGAGCGCAAAGCCGGCTGGGGCAGCGTCGAAGGCGAGCCAATCGTCATCGAGGCGCTCGACTGCTGGGCGCTGCGGCGCGGCAGTCCGCACGCATTTACGGGCGGTGACGGCGGCCTGGCCTGCCGCCACGTGCACAATCTCGACATGGACCGCCTGTGCCTGCCGCTGGTGACGCAGGGCGACGTGATCGGCTGCCTGACCGTCACCGGTCCCGGCCTCGTGCACGGCGCCGAGGACCAGCGCGCCTGGATCGGCCAGCTGGCGGAACAGCTTGGCCTGGCCCTGAGCAATGTGAGACTACGTGTCTCACTTCGGCAGCAGTCGATCATCGATCCGCTGACCCAGCTCTACAACCGGCGCTACATGGACGAAGTGCTCAAGCGCGAACTGGCGCGCTCGAGCCGCAACGGCGCGCCCTTGTCGGTGCTGGTGCTCGACCTGGATCACTTCAAGCGCATCAACGACACTTTCGGCCACGAGGCTGGCGACGCCATCCTGCGCAAGGTGGCGCTGACGCTGCGCGAAAACATCCGCTCCGGCGACGTCGCCTGCCGCATGGGCGGCGAAGAGATGGTGGTGCTGCTGCCCGAATGCGGTGTCGAGAACGCGATCAAACGCGCCGAAACGCTGCGCCTGGCGATTGCCGCCAACGACGTGCTGCACCAGGGTAAACCGATTGGCGCCACGGCCTCGATCGGGGTGGCTTCGTATCCGGAGCATGGCAGCAGCATACAGGCGCTGGTGCACGCGGCCGACCTTGCGCTGTACGAGGCAAAGCACGGCGGCCGCAATTGCACACGGGTGGCGAAGTGCGATCCGCAGCACATGCCGGCGGCGAACGCGCAGGACGACGCGGCCGGGATCTGAAGCGGCCCTACAGAATAAAACGGTCGATGCCGACGATGGCGGATACCGCGAGCGAAGCCACCACATAGCACAGCAGGTGGTCCTTCCAGGTCAGATTGAAGCGTCGGGCGCCATGCAGCGCCAGCGCGATCAGGCCGGCCGCCACCAGCACCGGCAAGGTCCACTTGCCCAGCCCCAGGTACATGCTCAGGCGGGCCTCGTCGTTCGGATGCATCACACTCACCAGGCCCGCCACCAGGCGCATGAAGGCCGCCGCATACAGGAAGGCGAAGGCCTTGAGGGAAGCGCTGCGCTGGACGACGACATACGCAATGATGGCCTGTACGATCGTCACCAGCGGCCCGCCGCGTCGGCCAGCGCCCTTTGCCAGGCTTCGGTAGCCGACAGGTAGGGCACCCCGTTCAGGCCGAAGCGCACGTCGATGCCGAGTGCCGTGCCCATCAGCCAGTGGCCGGATTCGTGCAACAGGTTGGTGATCAGGAAAGCGAGAACGAACCACAGGTAGAACGGTGCTTTGAGTTTCATGGGGCGGCAAGTTGGACAGCGATCGGATGAGCGGCGTGCGCCCTCCAATGTACTGTACTCTTGGTAACTTTTCCAGCCCCTACATCCGGTCCAGCAGCTGCAACGAGGCCCGGTCGCTCATCACCAGCACCAGCTTCAATCGCGCGCGCGTCATCCCGACAAAGAGTTTGCGCAGCACCAGATCGGTCATGTCCTCGAAATCGATCTCGGTAAAAATCAGCGCCGGCGCCGACTGGCCCTTGAAGCGATACACCGATTCCGCCAGCAGCCCGCCTTCGCGGAACACCGGATTGCCGAACAGGTCGTAGGCACCCGTGAACGAGCGCAGCGTATGGGCGTCGCTCAGTTTGTCGAGGTTCAGGATGGCGGATTTTTCGCGTCCGCGAAACGAACAGAGTGCGATGTCGTGGCGCCCGAAGCCGGCCGCCAGGCAGGAAGTCACCGCGCGCCGGGTCTGCGCCAGCATCGCTTCAAGGTCGCCTTCCGGATAAGTCAGCTCCTCGATGTCGCCACCTTTAAAGGGGCTGCCCGCCTCCACCGGGTCGCGCGCGGCGCCGATCGATTTCAACATCTGCACGATCTGGCGCGGGCTGCGGTAGTTGGTGTCGGAGTGCAGCTTGACCCAGCCGGGCAGCGCCACCATCGGGCGGCCATATAAATTCTGGTCGGGGTCTTCCAGCCAGACCGCGCGGCCGTTCGGCTTGACCATGCCGAGCACGATGTCGCGCCAGGCGGTCGAGAAATCCTGGCCTTCGTCGACGATCAGCACGTCGTACTGCCAGGTTTCGGGCAGGCTGACCGCGGCCAGCGCCTTTTCGATGTCGTCCCAGACGTCTGGCGAGGAGTAATCGGGCGTCACGTCCTGGGCGCGCATGTAGGCGTCGCACAGCATGTGGAAGGTCGAGACGCGTCCACCCGGCGGCACCAGCTGCTCGATGTGGTCGGCCAGCGGACGGTTGAAGCAGACATATAACGGGCGCAGGCCGGCGTCGATCGCAGCCGTGTATTCGGCCAGCGCCAGCTGCGTCTTGCCGCTGCCGGCAGTACCGACCACGCGCAGGCGGAAGGGTTCGAATTCGAGCCGGCGCGCCCAGGTGGCCAGGCCCCCGGATAGGCGCGTCACCATTTTGGTGGCCGAGCCGATCATCGAACTCGGGTCGGGCCGTAAACTCAGGGTGTCGCCCAGGAAGCGCGTCACCTTGTCGAAGTCGTCGGTTTTATCGGTGATGGGCAGCGCTTCGCGGATGATTTTGCCGAGCCGCCCCTTGTTGGTGGCGTCGATGATGTGGCTTGGGTCGATGCCGGCCAGGTGCGGATCGCGCACCGTGTAGTCCGGGCAGTACAGCAGGTAGTCGATCGACAGCTCGCCGTTGTAGCGCCTGGTCAGCCCCTCGATCGTGTGCAGGATGTGGGCGCGTATTTTTCGTGGTTTGCCCTGGAAGTTCTTCAGCAGCCCGTCCGCCGTCTCGTTGAGGAAACCCGCGACCTGCTCGATCAGCAGCATGCGCCCGTTCGGGGCGAGGATGATGAAGTCGACGTCGCCGTACACCGAATACCCGTTTTCGACATTGGTCCAGTGGACGCCGTGGTAGATGCTGTAGGGCGCGTCGGAAAGGCGCTGCTCGAGCAGGGCCAGCGTTTCGATCTCGCGCGCGGCATTTCCGGTGACGGACATCTCGCGCCAGCCGGCAGGATGGATCTGGGCCATGGGTCGGGGCTTCACAAGATATAAAGGTAGCAAGATTGTAAGGCCGTTCACCCCGAATAAACGCACTATTGAACGAGGCGCCGCGCGAAAACAAATAAAGCGTTTCGTGCAGCGCGCCATATTTTGTACTATCATAAGTTACATGAGACCCGATTCCCGCCTTTCCTCCGTCCTGCACCTGCTGCTGCACATGGCCCACAGCGACCGCCCGCTTACGTCGGAGGAGCTGGCCGGCTTCCTGCACACGAATGCCGTGCTGGTGCGGCGCACGCTCGCCGGCCTGCGCGAGCGCGGCTATGTCGGCTCGGGCAAGGGCCATGGCGGCGGCTGGACCGTCACGGCCGACCTGCGCCAGCTGTCCCTGCGCGACATCTACGAGGCGGTGGGTTCCCCTACCGTCTTCGCCATGGGTAACCGGGTCGACCATCCGTCCTGCCTGGTCGAGAAAGTCGTGAACCAGTCGCTGGCGAGCGCCTTCGACGAAGCCGAGGCCCTGCTCGTCAAACGCCTGGGCGACGTCTCGCTGGCCGAACTGTCCGAACGCTTCAATGCGCAGTACGCGCAGCACCTGGGAGAACACCATGCACACCGCAGCGACACCGGCGTTTGACGCCATCATCATCGGCGGCAGCTATGCCGGCCTGTCCGCCGCCACCCAGCTGGCGCGTGCCCGGCGCCGGGTGCTGGTGATCGATGCCGGCCAGCGCCGCAACCGCTTCGCGCAGCACTCGCATGGCTTCCTGACCCAGGACGGCACGGACGCATCCGCCATTGCCGCCACCGGCCGCGCGCAACTGCTGCAGTATCCGAACGTGACCTGGGCCGAGGGCCTCGCTGCCGGCGTGCACGCGCAGGACGGGGGCTTTGCGGTGACGCTGGCCGATGGCAGCCGCTTCCACGGACGCACGTTGGTGCTGGCCACCGGCGTGACCGACGAATTGCCGCCCGTGGAAGGGCTGGCCGAACGCTGGGGGCGCAGCGTCTTTCATTGCCCTTACTGCCATGGCTACGAGCTCGATGCGGGCCAGATCGGGGTGCTGGCGGTCGGGCCGCTGTCGATGCACCACGCGCTGATGCTGCCAGACTGGGGCACGGTGACTTTCTTCCTGAACGACGCCTTTGCGCCGGATGCGGACCAGCTGGCGGCCCTGGCTGCGCGCGGCGTCAGGATCGAGCGCAGCGCGGTGGCGCGCATCGCCGGCACTGCCGACGTCGTGCTGGTGGACGGACGCGTGCTGCCGATGGCGGGCCTGTTCGTGGCGAGCACGATGCACGCGGCCAGCCCGATCGCCGGCCAGCTCGGCTGCGCAATGGAGGACGGCCCGATGGGGTCGTTCGTGCGCACCGACGCCATGAAGGCGAGCAGCGTGCCCGGCGTGTTCTGCTGCGGCGACATGGCGCGCGGCGCCGGAAATGTCGCTTTCGCGGTGGCCGATGGCGCCATGGCGGGCGTGGCGGCGCACCGCTCCCTGATCGAGGCGCTGCAGCAGGCTGCGTAACAAGGAAACGCGGGCGGTGCGCCGCTCCCTGCGCTAGAATCGGGCTCTACGATACTCATGGCGCGCACACGATGAAGTCCCCACCAGCAGGACGCGATTTCGACGGACTACGACACATCCTGTCGGATGCCGTACGTGGCGCGTCCTACGACGTCATCCTGCAAAGCCTGCTCGACGAAGCGCGCCTGCTCATCAACGCGCAAAGCTGGGCCTCGGTCTACCTGATGGACGAGGCGGGACAGCACTTGCGCCTGGCGGCGGCCACCGGGATTCCGGCGGCGCTGACCGAGGCGCTGCGGGAGCTGCCGGTCGGCCCGGCCGGCCCGCCGTGCGGGCGCGCCGCCCACGCCGGGCGCATCGTCATCGTCGAGGACCTGCGCAACGAGCCGCTGATGGGGCCTTATCTTCCGATCGCCGAGGCCCACGGCATCCGCTCGTGCTGGTCCTTCCCGCTGCATTCGGCGGGCGGCAGGATCCTCGGCACGCTCGCGTTCTTCCATGCGAACCAGCTTGCCCCGAGCGATGAACTGGTCGGCGAGATCGGCTATTTCACCGACTTGCTGGCCCTGCTCACCGAACGCCACCTGCGCGAACAGGAAAACGCGGTGCGCCACGAAGAGGCCGCGCGCGAGCTGGCCGCCATGGCCGGCGACTCCGAACGCCAGCGCCGCCTGTACGAAACCGTGTTGTCGAATACCCCCGACCTGGTCTACGTGTTCGACCTGGCGCACCGGTTCACCTATGCCAATGCGGTGCTGCTGAAAATGTGGGGCAAGACCTTCGAGGAAGCGGTCGGTAAAACCTGCTGGGAACTGGGCTACGAGCCCTGGCACGCGGCAATGCACGACCGCGAAATCGAGGAAGTGAAGGCGACCAGGGCGCCGATCCGCGGCGAAGTGCCCTTCGATGGCGCTTTTGGACGGCGCATCTACGACTACATCTTCGTGCCTATCCTCGGGCCCGACGGCGAAGTCGAGGCGGTGGCCGGTACCACGCGCGACGTCACCGACCGCAAGCGTTTCGAAGAGGAGCTCAAGGACAGCGAGCTGCGTTTTCGGACGATCACGAATGCGATGCCGCAGATGGTGTGGACGGCTCTCCCCGACGGTACGGTCGATTACCACAATGAGCAGTTCGACCAGTTCATCGGCTGCGAGGCGGGCGTGGCCTCGGGGGCGACCTGGGCGCAAGACCTGGTGCATCCGGACGACCGCCAGTGTGCACTCACCCGCTGGGTCCACAGCATGACCACCGGCGAACCCTACGAAATTACCCTGCGCATGCGCCACCACGCGGGCGGCTACCGCTGGGTGCTGGCGCGCGCGCTGCCGCTGCGCAGCGAAAGCGGCGAGATCGTCAAATGGCTCGGCACCGATACCGACATCCACGAAGCGAAGCTGAACGAAGAGGCGCTGCAGGCGGCCAACCACCGCAAGGACGAATTCCTGGCGATGCTGGCGCACGAGCTGAGAAATCCCCTGGCGCCGATCAGCGCCGCGGCCCAGGTACTGCGCCTGGCGCCGAACAACGCGGATAAAGTGCGCCAGTACAGCGAGGTGATTTCGCGCCAGGTCAGCCACATGACGACGCTGGTGAACGATTTACTCGACGTCTCGCGCGTCACGCGCGGCATGGTGCAGCTGGAAAAGGCACCGGTCGACGTGAAGGCGGTGGTTACCAGCGCCGCCGAACAGGTGCACCCGCTGGTCGAAGCCGGGCGCCACACGCTGGCGCTGCAGCTCGGCTCGGCCCCGGCCTGCGTGCTGGGCGACCGCGCGCGCCTGATCCAGGTGACGGCCAACCTGCTGGCCAATGCCGCCAAGTACACGCCGGCCGGCGGCCAGATCACGCTGGCCATGGATGTCAAGGAAGGCAGCGTGCGCATCGCCGTGACCGACAACGGCAACGGCATCGAGCCATCCCTGCTGCCGCATGTGTTCGACCTGTTCGTGCAGGGCAAGCGCACGCCGGACCGGACCCAGGGCGGCCTCGGTCTTGGGCTCGCGCTGGTGAAAAACATCGTGCAGATGCATGGCGGCCAGGTGGCCGCGCACAGCGCAGGGCCAGGTGCGGGCAGCACGTTTACGGTGGAACTGCCGGCCGTGGCACAGTTGCCGCGTCCCGCCGCGCCGGCGCCAGGCTTCGAGGCATCGAAGCGCGCGCTGCGCATCATGCTGGTCGACGACAATGTCGATGCGGCTTCCACCCTCTCGGCCCTGCTCGATGCGGCCGGCCACGCGGTACAGACGATCAACGACCCGCGCGAGGCGGTAGGGGCGGCGCTGGCTGCGCCGCCGGACGTGTTCATCCTCGACATCGGCATGCCGCTGATCGACGGCCACGAACTGGCGCGCCAGCTGCACGGGCAGCCGGCGCTGGCCGGCGCCGTGTATGTCGCGCTGACCGGCTACGGCCAGACCAGCGACCGCGAATCGTCGCGCCAGGCCGGATTCGATCACCACTTCGTCAAGCCGGTCGAGGCGGCGCGCCTGCTTGCCGCGCTCGATGCACAGCCCTTAACGTTAAGTCCTTAATGCGCGAATCAAGCCTGTTCAACAACCTCACCGCCAGTTCGGTCGTCACCGCCACCTGCATCCTGGGCCTGCTGTATTTCGGCCGCGACGTGCTCGAACCGCTGGCCCTGGCAACCATCCTGAGCCTGGTGCTGGCGCCCCTGATCCGCTCCCTGCGCCGCATCGGCCTGCCGCGCCTGCCGGCCACGCTGGTGTCGGTGCTGCTGGCCGGTACCTGCGTGGTGGGCGTCGGCACCATCCTCGCGTTCCAGCTAGTCGCCGTGACGCGCGATTTGCCGGAATACCGGGCCGCGATCCGTTCGAAGATCGAGCGCGTGCGCGAAATCACCGAGCGCCCGTTCGCGCGCCTGGAGGCTGAACTGAGCGCGGTGGCGCCGCAATCTCCACTGCCGCCGCCACCGCCCGTCACCGTGCGCCGCGGTACGCTCACCACCGGCGCGAATCAACCGCTGCCGGTCGAAATCCGGGCACCGCGCGCAACCACCCGCGACACCCTGTCGCGCCTGTTCGCCATGGCCTGGGGGCCGATCGGCGAAACCGGCCTGGTGCTGGTGCTCCTGATCTTCATCCTGCTCGAACACGAATCCCTGCGCGACCGCGTAATCCGCCTCGCCGGCCAGGCCGAGGTCAGCCGCACGGTGCGCGCCCTGTCGGACGCGACGCGCGGCGTGTCGCGCTTCTTCCTGACCCAGTTTGCCGTCAACCTCACCTTCGGGGCGCTGGTCGGGGTGTTGTTGTGGGCCTTCGGGGTGCCGCATGCGGCGCTCTGGGGCGCCCTGTCCGGGCTGCTGCGCTTCGTGCCCTACCTCGGCATCATGGTGGCGGGCGTCCTGATCGCGATTTTTGTCGCCGCCATCGATCCGGGCTGGTCGATGGCGCTGTCCTGCCTGGCGCTGTTCGTCTCGCTCGAACTGGTGGTGGCGCATGTGGTCGAACCCAAGGTGTATGGGCACAGCTCGGGCCTGTCTCCGCTGGCGGTGATCGTGTCTGCCTTGTTCTGGGGCGCGATGTGGGGGCCGGTCGGGCTGCTGCTGTCGACGCCGCTCACGCTGTGCCTGGTGGTGGCCGGGCGCCACGTGCGGGCGCTCGAGCCGGTGACGATCCTCTTGGGCGACGTGCCGAACGTGAACGTGGCGCAGCGCTTCTACCAGCGCGTACTGGCAGGTGAGACACACAGTATTATTTCCGACGCGCGCACCTATCTCGATCGCCACAGCTTCGCGCGCTATTGCGACCAGATCCTGCTGCCGGGGATCTCGATGGTGGCCGCCGAGCAGCGCACCGGCCAGCTGGAGAATGCGCAGGCGGCCCACATCCGCAGCACGATCGCCGAGGTCGCCGCGACGCTGACGCCCGTATCGAGCGAACCGATGAGGAAGCGCCGACGCGGGCGGGTGTCGCTGCTCGACGCGAATGTGGGCGCCCACCTGCGCAAGATGCGCGAAGCGCGCCTGGGCCGCTGGCAGGGCTCGCTTGACGTGCCCTCGCACTCGATCGTGCTGTGCGCGGGCCTGGGTACCGAGCGCGACGACCTGCTGACGGAACTGCTGGTGCGCTCGCTGCGCGAACTGGACGTCGATGCGCGCAGCGTGGTGACCGGCGCCGACCAGGACAATCCGGGCCCGGACAAGGCCGACCTGATCTCCACCGTGTTCCTGATCTATCCGGTCGAATCGACGCTGGAGCAGTGGCAGCGCGTCGCCGACGAGCTGCGCGCGGGCCTGCCGAACGCGCTGCTGGTAACGATCAGGCTGCCGTTCGGCGAAACCGCGGCCAACCAGGACGTGGTGCAGGAACACGTCGACATGGTGCTGCGCTCGTTCGAGGAAAGCCTGGCCTTCGTGGTACCGGAGCGCGCCGCCGCAGCTTGACACCACCGGTGATCGAGCGTTTTCTCAGCTTGTGTATCATCGGGACCCATGCGCTACCGCCTCGCCATCTTCGACTTCGACGGCACCCTCGCCGATTCGTTCCCGTTCCTCCTCAGCGTCTTTAACCGGATCGCTGACGAGCACGGCTTTCGGCGCATCGACCTGGCCCACGTCGAACGCCTGCGCCACTACGGTGCGCGCGAGATGATGCGCCATGTCGGCATGCCGCCCTGGAAGCTGCCGCTGGCCGCCGCCAGTTTCAAAACCTTGATGCGCGAGAACGCCGGCCAGGTGCGCCTGTTTCCACAGGTCGACACTGTCCTGCGCGAACTTGCGCGCGGCGACATCCAGTTGACCATCGTCTCGTCGAACGCCGAAGACAACGTGCGCCAGGTGCTGGGGCCGGAACTGTCCTGCCTGATCAGCCAGTACGAATGCGGGATGTCGGTCTTCGGGAAAAGCGCGCGCATCCGCAAAGTCTTGAAACGCGCAGCCGTCGCGCCCGACGCCGCCTTGTATATCGGCGACCAGGCGCTCGACGCCGACGCCGCGCGCCGCGCCGGGGTTGCCTTTGCCGCCGTCCACTGGGGCTATGCGCCGATCGAGGTGCTGCGCAAGGCCGATCCGGACCACGAGTTCGACTTGCCGGCCTCGCTGGCGGAGATCGCGACGCTGTAGCACAGTTGCACGGCTGGAAAGCCGCGTTCTATACTGGCCCCGGCGCGGCAAGGGTCGCGCCCCAACCTGGAACCCCTGCATGCGCCCACTTCTCCTGCTCGCTCCCCTGCTGCTCGCCGGCTGCGTCGACTCCTCGGCCACCTATTACATCGACGGCAACCAGCACGCGCTGACGGTGCGCGCGATGCAGGAGTATTTCTGGAAGAAGGAAGTCACGCTCGACCTGCTCGCCTCGCGCATGCCCGACTGCCAGCGCCGCATCCCGCTGGGCCAGCTGCCGATCGCGGACGTCGACATCGAGCTGTTCGCGTCAGGCGAGAACACCTACACGCTGCGCGCCGGCGACCAGGCCTGGCGCGTCGAGACGGATCGCTGCAGCGAACTGGAGGCGCCGGAACAGGTGACTGGCCAGCCTCTTGGGCTGTATCACTTCGACGAGAACAAGAAACTGGTGTTTGAAAAGGCGGAACCGGAAACGCCGAAGCAGTGAATCAGGGCCGTAACCAGCCGCGGGCAATCGGCGCGGCCAATACGCGCCGGTAGACGGTCTGCATCATCGCCACCAGCATGACCGCCAGCGCCTCCCCGGCGCGGGTGTGAACCAGCAGCGCAGCCACGGCCGACACCATGAAGGCGGCCGCCATATCGAGCGGCCAGTGCACGCCCAGGAAGACGCGCGCCCAGGCCACCACGGCGCCCAGCACCAGCAGCGCCTGGCCGAAGCGGCGCGCCTCGCGCAGGCGGCTCAAGGCCAGCGCCAGCGCCACCGAGAACATGCTGGTCGCATGATCGCTCGGGAAGGAGCTGTCGGGTGCATGGTGCAGGAAGGTCTGTCCGATCTCGACCATGAAGGGACGCGGATGGAACCAGATCAGGCCGATCACTTTGCTCATCGTCAGCGCCACGACCGCGGCCAGGAAGGCGTGCACGGCCGCTTCGCGCCGGTCCGCCACGCCGTTCGTCCACATCAGCACCAGGCCGACCGGCACCACCAGGATCACCCATTCGGCGGCGAAGATCGCCCCGTGCAGGCGCCAGCCGGCCAGGCCGGGCGCTGCGTTGAACAGGGAAAACAGGTAATGGTTCAGGTAGTCGAACATGGCGCCGGGATGAAAAGAGAACAATCTCCCAGCGTAGCTCAGCTGTTTGACGCGCACGATTCGAAATCGCAACAGATTGTGACAAGACGTAAGGGGTAACGACGAATGCCTGCTCAGTATCAGTCCCCCTCACTGGCAGGACTGAACTTTTTGCTTAAACGTCGCACAAACGCGTCAGCGCGGGCGCAGCAGGCGGTGTAGCTGGGCCAGTTCGACATCGCGTCCCAGCTTGTCGAGCGTCTGCTCGAGCAGGGTGCGTTCGCCGTCGCGCAACATGGTCCACTGGGTAAAATATTCGTGGACGGTGCGCCAGGGAGGAAAGTCGCGCGGCAGGCTGCGCCAGGCCGCCCCCGTGTGCAGGAAATACAGCACCGCGCAGTACACGTCATAGAGATCGTGCTTGCGCGGACGCGTCTTGCGCCGCGCCGCCTCGAGCATGCCGCGCACGAGCTCGAAATGCTCGCGACCGATGTCGCTGGGGAATTCGGGCCTGGCCATGTGGTTCTCCCCAAATTAGCTTTGAGGGGAGAGTTCCGGAACAGGTTCCCGGCGGGTGTTGACTAAGGGTCGATCAGTCGCGTGCCAAAGCGAGAAACTCGGTACGTAGCGCCAGGTTCGGCTGCAATTCGCCCAGCATGCAGGACGTGATCGTTTCCTCGCCCTGGGTGCGGATGCCGCGGCTTTCCATGCACATGTGGCGGCATTTCACCACCACGCCGACGGCTTTCGGCTCCAGCACTTCCATCAGCGCGTTGGCGATCTGCATCGTCATGCGTTCCTGCACCTGCAGGCGCTTGGAAAAGATGTCGACCAGGCGGGTCAGTTTCGACAGGCCGACAATCTTCCCGTTCGGCAGGTAGCCGATGGTGGCTTTCCCGAAGAAGGGCGCCAAATGGTGCTCGCAATGGCTGTAGACGGGGATGCCGCGCACCACGATCAGTTCGTTGTACTGCTCGGCGCCGTCTTCAAAGGCCTTCAGCACCGTCACCGGATCCTGGCCGTAGCCCGAGGTCCAGTGTTTCCAGGCTTTCGTCACGCGCGCCGGCGTTTCGTGCAGGCCGGGACGGTTCGGATCTTCACCCAGGCTGGCCAGCAAACGGCGCCAGTCGTTCTCGGTAAATTCTTCTTTGTAAGACATGGGAGAAGCCCTAAAAATACGATTGCCGCCAGTATATAGAAAATGGACGAAGAGGGCCGGGAGCTGCTCCTTTCTTGAGCAAACCAGACTCATCTGTTGTAGCGATGCGCTAGCGTGGACTCGCTCACTACTCGATGGAGGCGGCCTATGTTCGGAAGCTCGGTACTGGAACTGGCAATCGGTCTGACGTTTTGTTACGGCACGGTGGCGCTGATTGTGGCGACCGTCCAGGAAGCGCTGGCGGCGGCATTTCGTCTGCGTGCCAACACCCTGCTGGCAGGGATCAAAAGCATGCTCAACGATCCGCGCTTCACGGCGCTGGCGCAGATGGTGTATGCGCACCCGCTGGTCAATCCGCACAGCGACGGCAAGGCGGCCGACGAGCGCACGCTCGCCAGCAAGCCATCGTATATCGAACCGGGCTATTTTGCGATCGCGCTGATCGACAGCATCCAGCACATCCCCGGCAATTTCGCGCGCCTGGGCCTGGATATCGACGCGGTGGCCGACCCGCAGGTGCGGCGCGCCTTGCAGGGTTTATATGCCCGCGCCGGGGGCGACCTGGAGCGCTTCCAGCACCTGATCGCCGGCTGGTTCGACAATGCGATGCAGCGCCTTTCCGGTAGTTATAAACGGCGCCAGCTGCTGATCTCCTTCCTGATCTCGCTGCTGCTGGCGATCCTGTTCAATATCGACAGCATCGCCCTGTTCCGCACCCTCTGGCAGCAGCCGCAGCTGGCGGCCCACATCGGTGCGGTCCCGACTGCGCTCGACGCCGACACCCTGCGCCAGCTGTGGGCGCTGCCGATCGGCTGGCAGGCTTTCCCGCCCAGGCTGGACGCCGCCTTTGCCCTGCAGGCGGCCGGCTGGATCGTCACGGCGTCGACCACGCTGTTCGGTGCGCCCTTCTGGTTCGACCTGCTGCAGCGCGCGGTTCAGCTGCGCAGCACGGGCACGCGGCCGGACGACGGCGCGCATGTGCAGGTGGCGGCATCGTCGACGGGTCCGGCAGCGATCGAAGTGCGCACCACGCCGGCGCTGCCGGCAGCAATCAATTAACTTACCTGCCCGCCGGCCGGTGCGCGTCCACTAATACACTCGAGACCGAGATGTGCGGCACGCGCTCCGGCCATTCGTCGTTGGGGCCGAACCAGCGCGCTTCGGCGATCTCGAGCGGGTCGACGCGGATCTCGCCGCCGGCGTAATCGGCCGTAAAGGCGATCATCAGCGAGTGCGGGAAGGGCCAGGACTGGCTCGCGAAATACTGCAGGTTCGTGACCTGCAGCCCCACCTCTTCGAACACCTCGCGGTGCACCGCTTCCTCGATCGACTCGCCCGCCTCGAGGAAACCGGCCAGCGGCGTAAACCGTTTGCTCGGCGAGGCCACGTGCATCGCCATCAGGAAGGCGTCGCCCTTGCGGATCAGGACCATCATCGCCGGAGAAATGCGCGGATAGGCCAGGTGTCCGCAGCTGCCGCATTTAAAACTGCGCTCGTGCGCCACGCGCGCCATCGGCTGGCCGCAGGCGCCGCAGAAGCGGTGCGTGCGCGCCCATTCCGCAATCTGCGCCGCGCGTCCGGCCAGGCCCAGCATCGATTCGTCGAGCTCGAACAGCAGCGAACGCAGGCCGCGCCAGGCATAGCCTTCCGGTAGCGCATCGCTCTCGATCCAGCCTGCCTGGCAGTAGCGCTCGCCCAGCAGCCCGACCGGCTGCACCTTGGCCGGGTCGAGCTTGACCGCGGCCAGGGCGGCGGCATCGGGCAAGGCAAGGTCGTGTTCGCGCAGCAGCAGGCGCCCGCCATGGAAGACGAAGGTGAGCGGGTCGGCATGGTCCTGCGGCGCCATCAGCGGCGTGAAGGTCGGAGGCGTTTTCAGCATCGTCGGGTCGCGGTAAAAGTAGAGGGCCCATCATACTCCGGCTGGCGCCGCCGGGCGCAAAGGCCGCGGCCGATCCACGATTGGCCGCATTGTTGACCCCGCCACATTCCCTCAGACCCTTTTCGGGCGCCGAGGTTTCCTGATTCGTCAGCAGATCCAACCTGCGTCAGCCGCGTTCAGCGTGCCGAACTAACGGCAACTCATCCTGCTCAAAGAGGGACGATTCGCTCCTTCGCTGCGCCAGAACAGGAGAAGACGATGAACGCGGGATCCGTCATGCGCGGCACCACCTTGAGCCGGCGCGTCGTACCGGGGCGGCCATGATCAGCGCCTATCCCGGCCGCGCCAGCGTGCTGCCCGGCGAGCGCCTCGTGCTCCATGTCGCCACCAGCAGCCGGCGCTTTCGCGTGCATTTCTACCGCTGGGGCGATGGCCCCACCGCCATGCACAGCTCGCCCTGGCACCCCGGCGAACGCGCGCGCGAAAAAGGCGCGGGCGAGGACTGGGACTGGCCGGCCTACGAATTTTCCATTCCCGCGCACTGGACCTCGGCGGTCTACATCGCCCATCTTGAAGAAGCCGAGGGCGGACCGGCCTTCTCGCCCGCACTCGATTCGGCGGCGGTGCTGTTCGTGGTACGCGGCGCGCGCCACGGCGGCATGCTCTATAAACTGCCGCTCGCTACCTGGCATGCCTACAACCTCAGCGGCGGCGGCTGCTTTTACGCCAGGCCGCCGCAATCGACCGCGCCGCCCGGCGCACGCGTGTCGCTGCTGCGTCCCGGCGGCGGCATCGGCGGCCCGGTTTGGGGCGCGCCCGATTACTACGATGCCGCCAGCCGGCGCCACAGCTTTGCCCATTGGGATGCGCGCTTCATCGGCTGGCTGGCGCGCCAGGGCTATGCGCCGGAGTTCTGCACCGACCTCGACCTCGACGCCGATCCGGCGCTGCTGCTGCGCTACCGGCTGCTGGTCGCTGCCGGGACCGACGAATACTGGACCGAAGCCGCGCGCGAGGCGGTCGAGGATTTCATCGCCGCCGGCGGAAATGCCGCCTGGTTCGCCGCCAGGCTGTGCCGCTGGCGCGTGCACCTGGTCGACGGCCGCTTCCTGGTCTGCCACCAGGGCGGCGCGCACGGCGCATTCGATCGCTGGTGGCCCGCCGGCGGCGCCGGGCGGCCCGAAGACCGGATCACGGGCGTGAGCCATCGCCACGGCGGCGCCTGGTGGGAGGGCGCGCGCCAGACCCGCGGCTTCATCGTCCAGCAGCCGGACCACTGGGTCTTCGCCGGCACCGGCTTGCGGCGCTTCGAGGCCTTCGGCGCCGCCAGCTGGCCGCCGCTAGCCGGCTACGCCTGCGACGGCGCGCCGCTCGACACGTTCGATCACGCCAGCGGCGAAGCGCTTCTATCTGCCTGGGCCGACGGCGACGGCACGCCCGACGGCTACCAGCTGCTCGCCGCCTGTCCCCTCGACCGCCGCTGGCAGGCGCTGCCCGCCCGCGCACGCCATGCGGCCGGCGAAGGCAAGCACGCCGCCACGCTTGGCCTCTACGAACGCGGCGGCACCGTGTTCGCGGCCGGGACCAGCGACTGGGCGCAAGTGCTGGCGGACGGGCGCGACCGCCAGGTCGAACGCATCACCCGCAACGTCCTCGACCGCCTGCTGCGCCACTAGCGCCCTTGCAGCCATGGCAGCCGTTCTCCGACCTCACCCCATGGAGGAAACCATGTCCCGGCGACCGCTCCTGCACCGGCTCGATATCGCATCCGTCGTCGTGTTCCGCGCGCTGCACCTGGGCGACATGCTGTGCGCCGTGCCGGCCTTGCGCGCGCTGCGCGCCGCGCTGCCGAAAGCGCGGATCACGCTCGTCGGCCTGCCCTGGGCGCGCCAGTTCGCGCGCCGCTTCCAGCACTACGTCGACGACTTCGTATCCTTTCCCGGCCACCCCCTGCTGCCCGAACAGGAAACCCGCCACGAAGAGCTGAGCGCCTTTTATGGCGGCCTGTGCGCGCGCCGCTTCTCGCTGGCGCTGCAACTGCACGGCAACGGCGCGGTCACCAACGAAATCGTGGCCGGCTTCGGCGCCCGTGCGATGGCAGGCTACTGCGACGGGAAAGCGGTCGCGAGCGAGCGCACGGTCCTGTTCCCGTATCCGGAGGTGGGGGCCGAGCCGGACCGCCTGCTGCGCCTGCTCGAGCGGCTCGGCGCCAGCGCCGCCGGCGACCATCTCGAGTTTCCCATGGCGCCGGAGGACAGCGAAGAGCTCGAGGCCAGCGGCATTGCCGCCGGCCTCGTCCCCGGCAATTACATCTGCGTTCATCCGGGGGCCAAGAAGCGCGACCGGCGCTGGCCGCCGCAGCGCTTCGCCGAAGTGGCCGACCGCCTGGCCGCCGAATTCGGCGTCGGCATCGCGCTCACCGGATCGGCCGACGAGGCGGACCTGGTCAGCGAAACGGCGAGCCACATGCAGGCGCGCGCGGTGCATGCCGCCGCGCCGCTCTCGATCGGGGCCATGGCGGCGCTGATGAAAAACGCGCGCCTGCTGGTCTGCAACGACACCGGCGTGTCGCATATCGCGGCCGGCCTGCGCCTGAAAAGCGTGGTCATTTTCAGCCGCGCCGACATCGCGCGCTGGGCGCCGCTCGACCGCGACAAGCACCGCTGCATCTGGGACCCCGACGCCCAGCGTTCGGCGGCCGTGCTGCAGCATGCGCGCGCGCTGCTGGCCGGCACCGACCCCAGCCGGCAGCGCAGGGCCGGCTTGTGGCCGTATTTGTAGGTTTGAAAACGCGTGTCGTAAGCGGGCGACACCTTGAATATTCGCCGTGCATAGGGTGTACACTTTTATGCAAGGCGCAAAACAAACAGCAGTCCCCTCCACCACAGGTTTCACCCATATCATGCGCAGCGATGACACCCCGAGCACGCTCCATCCGCGTCCGCAGATGGTGCGCCAGCAGTGGGCCAGCCTCGACGGCTGGTGGGAGTTTGCCTTCGACGATGCCAACGCCGGCTTGTCCGAACGCTGGTTCGACGGGCGCGAACTGCCCCAGCGGATCCTGGTCCCTTTCCCCTACCAATCCAGCACGTCCGGCATCGGCAGCCGCGAGATCCACGAAGTCATGTGGTACACCCGCAGTGTCGAGGTACCCGAAGGGTGGGACAGCGGCGCCCTGCTGCTGCACTTCGCCGCCGTCGACTACCGCGCCGACGTCTGGATCAACGGCCGCGTGGCGGGCCGCAACCGCGGCGGCCACGTGCCCTTCTCGTTCGACATCGCGCCCTACCTGAAGCCCGGCACCAACCGCGTGACGGTGCGCGTCGAAGACCGCCAGGACCCGTACCAGCCGCGCGGCAAGCAGTCTTCGTCGGGCACGCCGGTGCGCATCTA
Organism: Massilia sp. FBCC-B171; assembly: GCF_059134155.1. Classification (NCBI taxonomy): domain Bacteria; kingdom Pseudomonadati; phylum Pseudomonadota; class Betaproteobacteria; order Burkholderiales; family Oxalobacteraceae; genus Massilia; species Massilia sp. FBCC-B171. The sequence goes on from NZ_CP101443.1 coordinate 5,306,658, forward strand.
TTATTACTGCACCAGCGGGATCTGGCAGAACGTCTGGCTCGAACCGGTGCCGGCGCTGCGCATCGATTACCTGCGCATCACCGAGTCCCGGCCCGACGGTACGCTGGCCCTGAACGTGCACCTGCACGGGCCCTCGAGCGACTGGGAGGCCGAACTCGACGTGCTCGACGGGCTCGAATCAGGGCAGGTCATCGCCCAGGCCAGGAGCCGCAGCAGCAGCGCCTGCATCGAACTGCGCACCCAGCTTGCCGACCCGCGTCCCTGGTCGCCGAAGGACCCGCACCTGTATCCGCTGCGGGTGCGCCTGCTGCACCGCGGCCAGTTGATCGACAGCGTCGAGTCGTACACCGGCCTGCGCTCGATCGAACTGAAAGACGGCTGGTTCCACCTGAACGGCGAGCGCATCTTCCTCCTGATGGCGCTCGACCAGGGCTACTGGCCCGATACGCTGCTGGCCGCGCCCGACGACGCGGCCTTGCGCGAAGACGTCCTGTGGGCCAAGCGCTTCGGCTTCAACGGCGTGCGCAAACACCAGAAGATCGAGCACGAACGCTGGCTCTACTGGTGCGACCGGCTCGGCCTGATGGTATGGGAAGAGATGCCGAACGCGCGCTCCTGGTCCGAGGAGTCCGAAGAGCGGCTCGAGATCGAATGGCTGCGCGCCGTCACGCGCGACGCCAACCACCCGTCCATCGTGGCCTGGGTACCGGTGGTGGAAAGCTTCGGCTTTCCCGAACTGGTGCGCCATCCGCACCAGCACGACTTCCTCGAGCGGATGGTGGCGCGCACGCGGATGGTCGACGCAACCCGTCCCGTCATCGACAACGACGGCTGGCAGCATACCGACGTCACCGACGTCTGCACCATCCACGACTATTCGCATCCGGTCGAGGCGCTGCTGGAACGCTATGCCAGCACCCGCCTGTCCGGCCTGCCGCCCGACACCGGCTGGCACAAGGGCAAGGCCCTGTTCCTGAAAGGGGCGCAGTACCGCGGCCAGCCGATCGTGTTTTCGGAAGTGGGCGGCTACCTGCTGGCGCCGGACCAGCCCGAGCGCCGGCGCGACCGCCTGTACGACGCCTACGGCAACGTGCGCAACGAAGACGAACTGGCGCAGCGCTACCGCACCTTGATGGAAGGCCTGGCCTCGCTGCCCTTCCTCGCCGGGCTGTGCTACACCCAGCTGACCGACGTCGAGCACGAACAGAACGGTTTACTGACCGCCGGCCGTGTGCCGCGCCTGCCCCCGGAACAGGTCGCGGCGCTGCACCGCCAGCTCTGGCCGAATGCGTGACTATGCCCACGCCCTCAACAATTTCGTCAATTCTCTTCCTAAAAAATAGCAAATCGTCCAGAATAGGCTGCCAATCCTCAATAATGGAGCTTATGGACAAGATCTCGTCGCTGGTCGGCCGCTATTCGTTTCGGGCTCAGGTATTTTTTAACGGAGACTTTTGCGATTCGAACGCCTTTGCCGAAGACAAATCGGCCGGGCAGCTGCACCTGGTGCGCAGCGGCCCGGTGGTATTTCGCCATGACGGCGCCCCGGCGCTGCGGGTGAACCAGCCGGCGATGGTGTTTTATCCGCGCGGTACCGCCCATGTGCTGGAGATTCCGGAAGGCGCCAGCGCCAGCCTGCTGTGCGCCCACATCCGCTTCGAGGACGGCGGCGACAATCCGCTGGCGCGCGCCCTGCCCGCCTGCCTGCACCTGCCGCTGGCCGGCATGCCCGCGCTCGAGCACACCCTGGAGTTATTGTTCTCGGAAGCGGCGGCCAAGGGACAGGGGCGCGACGTGATCCTCGACCGCCTGTGCGATGTCCTGATGATCCAGGTGCTGCGCCACGAATTCGAGACCGGGACCTTGTCGGTGGGCTTGTTGGCGGGACTCGCCGACCGCCAGCTGGCGCCCGCCCTGGGCGCAATCCACGCGCGTCCGCACGAACCCTGGCAGCTCGAGACGCTGGCACGCGAAGCCTGCATGTCGCGCGCCCGGTTTACCGAGCACTTCCGCAACGTGGTCGGCATGCCGCCGGGGGAATACCTGACCCGCTGGCGCATCGGGATGGCGCAGAATCTACTCAGGAAGGGGATGCCGGTGAAAGTGGTCAGCAGCCAGGCCGGCTATACCAGTGCGCCCGCATTTACGCGGGCGTTTACGGCGATGGTGGGGGCGTCGCCGCGGCAGTGGTTGAAGGAGGCGGCGGCTCCGGCCTGACGCGCGTGCGTTCGTGGGGCTGTTGCCTGCACTGTTAGTGGTGGGTTGAATCCGCGTGGGCTCAAGAGCCCACCCTACGGGACACGCTACCTATCTAAGTAGGGTGGGCACCCGTGCCCACGCGGATCAAACCAACCACTAACGCCCCACGCAACAGCGCCACGTCCGCCAAAATTACTTCAATAAACGCGTCCGGCTCGCCACAAACGCAATCACCAGCGACAGCCCACCCACATACCCAATCGCCATTTGCATCCCGACATGGTGGGCAATGGCGCCGATCACCGGCGGCCCCATCAGCGTGCCGCTGTAGGCCATGCTGGCCACACCGGCCAGGGCCACCGGGCCCTGGGCGCCGGCGGCGCTGAACACGAAGGGGAACAGCAGCGACAGGCCGAGGCCGGCAATTGCGAAGCCGCCCAGGGCCACATAGGCATTCGGCGACAGCACGGCGAAGAACAGGCCGGCGCTTGATACCAGCGCGCCGGTGCTTACCAGGCGCTGGGCGCCGAAGCGGGCCTTGAGCTTGTCGCCCACCAGGCGCGAGATGAGCATCATCGCCGAGAAGCAGGTCAGGGCCAGCGGCGCCAGGCCGTCGGTGGCGCCGAAGTGCTCTTTCAGGAACACGCCGCTCCAGTCGGCGATGCTGCCTTCCGACATCGAGCCGAGGAAGCCCAGCAGACCGAGCAGTGCCATCGGACCGCGCGGCAGGGCAAATTTCTTCTTTTCGACTTTTTCGACAGCGTCATCGGCGTCGAGCATCGTGTAGGCGCCGTACAGGGCCAGTGCCAGCGGCATGGCGACCATCACGAAATGGGTGGCCGGGGCGATGTGCAGGCTGCCCATCAGGCTGCCGAGGGTCGCGCCGGCCAGGCCGCCTGCGCAGGCCAGGCCGTGCAGCATCGACATTTCCGATTTGCCGGTCTGCTTTTCGTGCTTGGCTGCGGCGGCGTTCATGGCCACGTCATAGGTGCTGGCGGTAATGCCGAGCATCAGCACGGCCATCATCAGGCGCGAGACGGTTGGCGCCATGCCGATCGACACCAGCACGCACAGCAGGGCCAGGCCCGAGATCAGCAGCGATTTACGGGCGCCGAACTTGCCCATCAGGAAGGAGGACACCGGGAAGGACATCAGAGCGCCGACGCCGCCGCACAGCAGCACCATCGACAGGGCCGAGTGCGAAACGCGCACGCCTTCGGCCAGGGCCGGAATGCGGCCCGCCCAGGAACCCATGATCACGCCAAACAGGGCGAACATGATGGGCAGGGCATATTGTTGAGCTTGAACGAGAACCGGGCTGCGCGACGAAGAGATCGGGGCGGATACAGCAGGTACAGTGGTGTGCATTATTTTCAAATCGAAATAAATAAGCCTGTGCTTCAGTGCGTCCGGGAGGCTCCACTCGTCGGGATCGCGTTGGAACGGTGGCGTCTTTGCGACTGCTCGTGCCGTTCTTGACTGATTGCTACAGGGGGTCTGAAAAGCAAACGCCAACCCTAGTGGCTGGCGTCAAGAAATGATGGGTGGCAATTTTACGCAAACGAATCGGGCTTTTCGCTTTCCACACGGAAAAAATTTATGCACGTTGCGTCAGGTTCACAGTCGAAATACCAAGTAATTAGCAGGGCCATATCGACTATGGTCGCCCTTGCATGTCGACAATTAATTTTCGTTAGGAAAGCGAAAATGAACGGGTTACCGAGTGTAAAAATGATTGTTGAACGTGCGCTGGCTCAGGAAATTCGGAAGCCTCTCTCATAGATAAATTGCGCCATCTCACCACCGGGCAAAGCCGCTCGCGTTAGCGTTAAAGCTTCCATTCGGAAACTTTTCGAGGAGACTGCGATGCCCCGTGCGTATTGGCCTTATTTATTTGCGAGCCTGCTTGCCGGCGCCGCCCAGGCTGCGCCTTATCCGAACGTCTACGGTGCACCGCCGGAAGTGCTGCGGAGTGCCGACTGGTATCGCCAGTGCCTGCGCGTAAAAAACGAAAAGCCGCGCCAGGCGCCGCCCGCCGCGGCGAGCGCGAAGGGACGCTGCGACGCCTCCGCCATGTACTACGACACCCTGAACCAGCCGGACGCGGCCAACGCCGACTGGCAGCGCGTGCATGCCTGCGCGGCGCGCACGAATGCGCATGGCGTGCTGATGATGCTGTATGCGAACGGGGCCGGGACGATTCCGCAGTTCGACCTGGCCCTGCGCCACGCCTGCAGCATCCAGAGCCCGGTCGACGAAATGAAGAGCCGGGTCCAGCACCTGCGCCGGCGCGCCAGCGGCGACGACCGCGCCGCGGTCGATGTCTGCGACGACGCCAGCGCCGGCATGCGCGGCGAATGTGCGGCGATGCGCGAGCGCCAGCGCGACAAATCGCGCGGCGCCCAGCTCGCCGACCTCACACGCGGCTGGAATGCGAAGGAACAGCTGGGCCTGGAAATGGCGACCAAGGCCGCGCATTATTTTGCCCAGCACCGGGTCGACTACGAAACCGACGCCAGCAGCGCGTCGACCCGCTCGCTGCAGCTGGACGTCCAGGCCTTCGAGCTCGACCAGTTCGCGGCCGATGTGCTGGAGGCCGAAGCCGGCAAGGCGCCGCGCTACTCGGAAGCCGAGTTCGATAGCCTGGAACAGAAAATGAATGCAACTTACAGCCAGTTCATGCAGAACCGCCCGGCCAGCACCTCTTACCTCGGCACGATCCGCAAGGCCGGCGTGGAAAAGGCGCAGCGCGCCTGGCTGGCCTACCGCGATGCGATGGAGTTATATGGGGCCATCCGCCATCCGCAGGTGCCCGGTTCCGGCTGGCGCGCCCTGCTCACCGCGCGCCGCCTGAAACAGTTGACCGAGCTCGATAACGCGGCGGCCGGACGCTGATCGCTCCGAGCGCAACAGCGGCGCCAGCACGCGTGCGCGGCGTGCGGTAGGATAGTTCTTTACGCCACCATGAGGACTGACCGCATGAGCACGCTATTCGATATCCCGCTGCACCGCCTCGAAGGCCAGGACGCCACCCTCGGCGAGTACCGCGGCAAAGTCATGCTGATCGTAAACGTCGCATCGCAATGCGGCCTCACGCCGCAATACGCGGGCCTGGAAAAACTGTTCGAGCGCTACGAAGAGCGCGGCCTGGTCGTGCTGGGCTTTCCCTGCAACGATTTTGGCGCCCAGGAACCGGGCAGCGAAGCGGAGATCGCCGATTTTTGCCAGCGCAACTACGGCGTGCGCTTCCCCATGTTCGAAAAAGTCGAAGTCAACCGCGACGCACGCCACCCGCTGTATCGCGAACTCATCGAAGCCCAGCCGCAGGCGCGCCAGGCCGACGGCAGCACGTTTACGGACAAGCTGGCCCAGCACGGCCTGAGCCCGAAGAATGCGTCCGACGTCACCTGGAATTTCGAGAAATTCCTGGTCGGACGCGACGGGCAAGTGATTGCCCGCTTTGCACCGGACGTGAAACCGGACGATCCTGCGCTGGTGGCGGCGATCGAGGCGGCGCTGGGCTGAGCCAGCGGCCCGGTCGGGCTAACGCGTTGCCGTCTTTGCCACAAAACAGGTAAAGTAGCTGGGTTTGAGTCCTGGACCTGGTGGAGGCGCGCGTGAACGACAGCATTGATGCGACAGGGTTGCCAAGATCGCTGCCTGCGCCCCCGCGTCCGGGTTGATGCCGATGCTGTCCCTGCTCGTCCTGCTCCCCTTTGTCGGCGCCCTGATCGCCGCCTGCATGCCGTCCGGATCGCGCAACCGCCCGGCGGCGGTGGCCGGCATCGTCACGCTGGCTGCCCTGGCGCTGGCCATTCGCGCGTTTGGCGCCGTGAGTACCGGCGAGATCCTGCGCGAGCGCCACGAATGGCTGCCCGCCTTCGGCCTGGACCTTGCACTGCGCATGGATGGCCTGGCCTGGGTGTTCACGGTGATGGTGCTGGGCATCGGCCTGCTGGTCTTCCTGTACGCGCGCTACTACATGTCGCGGCGCGACCCCGTGGCGCGTTTCTTCGCCTACATGCTGGCCTTCATGGGATCGATGCTGGGCGTCGTCCTGTCGGGCAACCTGATCCAGCTGGTCATCTTCTGGGAACTGACCAGCGTCACCTCCTTCTTGATGATCGGCTACTGGCAGCACCGCAACGACGCCCGCCGCGGCGCGCGCATGGCGTTTACGGTGACCACCATCGGCGGCCTGTGCCTGCTGGCCGGCGTGCTGATCATCGGCCACATCGCCGGCAGCTACGACCTCGACACCGTGCTGGCCGCGGGCGACCAGGTGCGCGCCCATGCCTGGTACCTGCCGGCGCTGGTGCTCGTTGCGCTGGGGGCGCTCACCAAGAGCGCGCAATTCCCCTTTCACTTCTGGCTGCCGCATGCGATGGCCGCGCCGACGCCGGTGTCCGCCTTCCTGCACTCGGCGACCATGGTCAAGGCCGGCGTCTTCCTCCTGATCCGCCTGTGGCCGACCCTGTCCGGCACCGAGGAATGGACCTGGATCCTCGGCACCGCAGGCGTCTGCACCTTGCTCATCGGCTCGTTCTTCGCGATCTTCCAGCACGACATGAAGGGCCTGCTGGCGTATTCAACGATTAGCCACCTCGGCCTGATCGTCGTGCTGCTCAGTATCGGCTCGCCGCTGTCGGTGGTCGCGGCCATCTTCCACACGATGAACCATGCGATCTTCAAAGCTTCGCTCTTCATGGCCGTCGGCATCATCGACCACGAGACCGGCACCCGCGACATGCGCCAGTTGCGCGGCCTGGGCCGGGCCATGCCGTATACCGCCGCGCTGGCCGTCGTCGCCAGCGCCGCCATGGCCGGGGTGCCGCTGCTCAATGGCTTCCTGTCGAAGGAAATGTTCTTTGCCGAGACCATGCAGGTGGGCGGCACCGAAGACTGGTCGATGTCGTATGCGGCCGTCGCCATGGGCGTGTTCAGCGTCGCCTATTCGCTGCGCTTCATCAGCGTCTTCTTTGGCCGGCTCGCGACCGACCTGCCGCAGCACCCGCATGAGCCGCCGCGCTGGATGCGCTTTCCGGTCGAATGCCTGGTGGTGCTGTGCATCGCCGTCGGGGTGATGCCCGAACGTGCGGTCGGCGAGGTGCTGGCGGTGGCGGCGCAATCGGTGCTGGGTGGCGCGCTGCCGGAATACAACCTGGGCATCTGGCACGGTTTCAACCTGCCGCTCCTGATGAGCGTGGCGGCGCTGGCGGGCGGCCTGCTGTTCTACGTGCTGCTGCGGCGCTATGCGGGCCTGTCTGGAGCGGACCGGGTGCCACTGCTGCACCGCCTGAACGGCGCCCAGATGTACGAAAATGCCCTGCTGGCGCTGTCGCAGGCCGCCGCCTGGCTGCTGCGCTGGACCGGCACGCGGCGCCTGCAGCTGCAGCTGATGGTGCTGATGGCGGCGATGGTGGCCATCCCGCTGCTGCTGGTCGACCCGCTGCCGGCCATGCCGCCGCTGCGCGCGACCGACCTCGATCCCCTGTTTGCGCTGCTGTGGCTGATCGGCGCGGCCTGCGCGCTCGGTGCCGCACAGCAGGCGAAATACCACCGCCTGGTGGCCCTGCTGCTGGTCGGCGGCGTCGGTGTCGTGACCAGCCTGACCTTCCTCTGGATGTCGGCGCCCGACCTGGCGCTGACCCAGCTGATGGTCGAAACCGTTACCACTGTCCTGATCCTGCTCGGCCTGCGCTGGCTGCCGCCGCGCTTGCCCCCGCCTGGCCTCGCGCAACGCGTGCCGCTCGGCAGCTGGCTGCGGCGCGGCCGCGACGGCATGGTGGCCGTGGCCGGCGGCCTCGGGCTGGCCGCCGCCACCTACGCGCTGCTGGCGACCGAGGCCCCGCCCACGATCAGCGACTTCTTCATCGAGCGCGCCCTGCCCGAAGGCGGCGGCGCCAACGTGGTCAATGTGCTGCTGGTCGACTTCCGCGGCTTCGACACCCTGGGCGAAATCACGGTGCTCTCCGCCGTCGCGCTGACTGTGTATGCGCTGCTGCGCCGCTTCCGCCCGGCGCCGGAAAGCGTCGCCATCCCGGTGCAGCAGGCCAGCGATGTCGATCCGGCCGTCGCCCAGACGCCGTTCCAGCAGGCCACGACCGGCTACCTGATGCTGCCGGCCGTCTACCTGCGCTTCCTGCTGCCCTTCATGGGCATCATCGCCGTCTACTTCTTCATGCGCGGGCATAACCTGCCGGGCGGCGGCTTTGTCGCCGGGCTGATCTTCGCCACCGCCATCATCGTCCAGTACATGATCGCCGGGACCGACTGGGTCGAATCGCACCTGCGCCTGCGGCCGCACCGCTGGATCGCCTGGGGCCTGGCCACCGCCTGCGTCACCGGGCTCGGCGCCTGGCTGTTCGGCTACCCCTTCCTCACCAGCCATACCGCCCACCTCGACTTGCCGCTGCTGGGCAAGATCCACGTACCGAGCGCCTTTGTCTTCGACCTCGGGGTGTTCCTGGTCGTGGTCGGAACCACCATGCTGATCCTCGTCGCCCTGGCCCACCAGTCGCTGCGCAGCCACCGTGCACCGCCCGGCGCCACCCGCGCCGCCCTGCCACCGGCCGAGGAGATCGCCTGATGGAACTCGTACTCTCGCTCGCCATCGGCATCGTGTTCGGGGCCGGCATCTGGCTGTTGCTGCGCCCGCGCAGCTTCCAGGTGCTGACCGGCCTGATGCTGATGTCGTATGCCGTCAACCTGTTCATTTTCATCATGGGACGCGTCTGGCTCGACGAGCCGCCGTTCACGCCCGCCGGCAGCCTGCCCGACGCGCGCATCCTGGCCGACCCGCTGCCCCAGGCGCTGGTGCTGACCGCGATCGTGATCGGCTTCGCCACCACGGCCCTGTACCTGGTGGTGATGATCGGTGCGCGCGGCATGACCGGTACCGACCACGTCGACGGCGAGGAGCCCGAGCTATGACGCCGCAACACCTGGTCATCCTGCCGATCCTGCTGCCGCTGTTGTGCGGCGCGGTACTGGTACCGCTCACCCAGGGCCGGCACCGCTTCACCTTCGCGCTGAGCTATGCCTCGGTGCTGGGCCTGCTGGTCACGGCCTGCGCCCTGATGGTCAATGCCGACGGCGGCGCCTGGCCGGAGGGCATCGGCGTGTACCTCGCCGCCAACTGGTCCGCGCCCTTCGGCATCGCCCTGGTCGCCGACCGCCTGGCGGCGCTGATGCTGCTCCTGACCGCCTTGCTGGCGCTGGCCTCGCTGCATTTTGCGATGGGGCGCTGGAGCCGGATCGGCGTGCATTTCCATTCGCTGTTCCAGTTCCTGCTGATGGGCATTAACGGCGCCTTCCTGACCCACGACCTCTTCAACCTGTTCGTGTTCTTCGAAGTCATGCTGGCCGCCTCGTATGGACTGGTCCTGCACGGCTACAACGCCGAGCGCCTGCGCGCCAGCATGCAGTACATCGCCGTGAACCTGGCCGCCGCCCTGATGTTCCTGCTCGGTACCGCGCTGATCTACGCCACCACCGGCACCCTGAACATGGCCGACCTGGCCCTGCGCATCGCGGCCATGACGCCAGACCAGGTCGGCCTGCTGAAAGTCGGCGTCGCCGTGCTGGCGCTGGCCTTCCTGGTCAAGAGCGCGATGTGGCCGCTCGGCTTCTGGCTGCCGACCACCTATGCCGCCGCCTCGCCCCCGGTGGCGGCGATGCTGGTCTTGATGACCAAGGTCGGCGCCTACGTCATCCTGCGCCTGTGGCTGCTGCTGTTCGGCGACGAATCAGGCGCCGCCGCCGGTTTCGGCTACGACGCCCTGGTCTGGGGCGGCATGGCGACCATCGTGTTCGGCGCGGCCGGCATGCTCTCGACCGATTCAGCCGGGCGCATGGCCGGCTACAGCGCCGTGGTGTCCTCGGGCACCCTGCTGGCCGTGATCGGCTACGGCCAGCCATCCCTCATCACGGCCGGACTGTATTACCTGATCGGCTCGACCCTGGCGGTGGCGGCCTTCCTGCTGCTGATCGAACTGATCGACCGCATCCGCACCCCGGGCGCGGCGATCCTGGCGCTGACCATGGAAGCCTGGGCCGTCGAGGACACCCCGGACGAGCCGCGCGGCAAAGGCGTGCCGGCGGCGATGGCCTTCCTGTCGCTCGCCTTTACCGCCTGCGCCCTGATGATCGCCGGCCTGCCGCCGCTGTCCGGTTTCGTCGCCAAGTTCAGCATGTTCCACGCGCTGCTCAATCCGGAGCCCGGCAGCGGCGCGATCGGCGCCACCGGCTGGACGCTGATGGTCCTGGTATTCGCCTCCGGCCTGATCGCCATCATTTCGATGCTGCGCTTCGGCGTGCGCACCTTCTGGGCCGCTGAAATGGTCACGCCGCCGCGCCTCCAGATATCGGAAGTGGCGCCGGTGACGGCCTTGTTATTGCTGTCGCTGGCGATGACGGTGCAGGCGCGCCCGCTGTTCGACTACCTGGGACGCGCCAGCGCCGACCTGCACGAACCCGGCAAGTACGCGCGCCGGGTACTGGGCGAGCCGGTGGTCCCGGGTCCCGCCAGCCGGCCGGAGGCGCCATGATGCGTTATTTGCCTTACCCCGTCGTGTCGTTGACGCTGTGCGGGCTGTGGCTGCTGCTGAACCAGGCCTTCGACGCCGCCAGCATCCTGCTCGGCGCCATACTCGGCATCGCGCTGCCGCTCCTGCTGCGACGCCTGCAGCCGCGCGGCTATCCGCGCCTGCATGCGCCCCTGACGCTGCTGCGCCTGCTTGGCATGGCTTCGGTCGAGATCGTCCGCTCCTGCTTCAACGTCTGCCGCATCATCCTGTTCACGCGTCACAGCGCCGTCAAGTCGGAATTCATCCGGGTACCCCTGACGATGCGCGATCCGTACGGGCTGGCCATGCTGTCCTGCCTGATCAACATGACGCCGGGCACGGTCTGGGTCGAGATCCTGCCCGAGCGGCACGAACTGTCGCTGCATGTGTTCGACCTGCACGACGAGCAATGGTGGATCGACACCATCCAGACGCGCTACGAGCGCCCTTTGATCGACATTTTTGAACCTGGGAGTACCCGTGGCGACCTTGCTTGAACTCTCGATAGGCTATGCACTGGTGTGCGTGCTGGTGGCGATGGTGCTGTGCGCGCTGCGCCTCTTGATCGGCCCATCCGCGCACGACCGTGTACTCGCCCTCGACACCTTATGGATGGCCGGCATGCTGCTGGCGCTGGTGCTGGGCATCCGCTTCGGCACCCAGGTGTATTTCGAAGTGGCGGTGCTGATCGCGCTGGTCGGCTTCGTGTCCACGATCGCGATGGCGAAATTCCTGATGCGCGGGGAGATCATCGAATGAGCGGGATCGCCGAGCTGCCGGCCTGGGCCGCGCTGATCGTCGCGCTGCTGCTGTTTGTCGGCGCTTCCATCATCCTGATCGGCGCCCTGGGCCTGCTGCGCCTGCGCACTTTTTACCAGCGCATCCACGGTCCCGCGATCACGATCACGCTGGGCGCCGGTTGCATCCTGATCGCATCGATGCTGTACTTCACGGTGGCGCAGGCGCGCCTGGTCATTCACGAAGTCATCATTGCCGCTTTCCTCCTGATGACGGCGCCCGTGGTGTCGATGCTGATCATGCGCGCCGCGGTCTACCGAGATTTGCGCGCCAGGAAGAAGGACGCCGGCGCCACCGCGGGCGGCGTGTACACGATCGTCGAAGAGGAAACACCGTCCAGTCCGGCGCCTGGCAAGCAATAAGGAATTTTGCGTCGTTGTCGAGGTCTCATCTCTACCCATTTAAAAAGGAGCTAGACTCTGGTCGCCAAGGAAGTGCTCAAAGGTGCTCGAAAGTGGTTTGAAGGTACACAAACTATTCCAGCTGCGGTCGAACCGTCTGCGCCCGCGGTAGTCGAACATCGATTCACCGACGCCACCCCGACATGCTCCTGACCCATCGCATCCGCCTCGCTGCCACTCCGGAACAGTGCGAATACTTCGCACGCGCGGCAGGGACCGCACGCCGGGTCTGGAACTGGGCCCTGGCCGAGTGGCAACGGCAGATTGCCGCTAACCTGCGGCCCAATGCGATGGCATTGAAAAAGCAGTTCAATGCAATCAAGTATGCTCACCCCGACTGGCTCGATAGCGAGGGCCAGCCCTGGCTGCGCACGATCCACCGCGACGCCCACGCGCAGCCATTCGCGCACCTGGCCAAGGCATGGACCCGCTATTTCACGGCGCGCAAGGCAGGCCAGCCTGGCCACCGGCCCCGCTTCAAGAAGAAAGGCCGTTGCCGCGACAGCTTTTATGTTGCCAACGACAAGTTTCGCGTCGAGGGCAACAGCGCCGTCCTGCCGAAGGTCGGGCGGGTGGCCCTCGCCGAGGCGCTGCGGTTTCCCGGCAAGATCATGGGGGGCAGTATCTCCCGCGAGGGCGACCACTGGTTCCTCGCGGTTCAGGTAGAAGTGCCCGACGGGGTCGCACTGACGTGTCGCACCGGCGACGGGGCGGTGGGCGTCGACCTGGGCGTGACCGCCGCGGCCACGCTGAGCACGGGCGAGAAGATCGCAGCGCCGCGCCCCTTACGCTCGGCGCTGCGCCGCCTGCGCATTCGTTCGCGCCGCCAGTCGCGGAAAATGAAAGCGGCCAAGGCCGCTGCAGGGTTCGTCGGCGCCATTCCGAAGGGAACACGCCTGTCGAGATCCATCAACCAGACCAAAGGCGCGCGTAGTCTCGCACGCCTGAATGCGCGCATCGCCCGGGTGCGCGCCGATTTTATTCACAAGCTCACCACGCGTCTCTGCCGCGAAAACCAGGCGGTGGCGATCGAGGATCTGCACGTCAAGGGAATGCTGGCCAATGCGCGCCTGGCGCGCAGCATTGCCGATGTCGGCTTTCATGAGATCCGGCGCCAGTTGCAGTACAAGGCCCGACGCTACGGCACGGTGATCGTGCTGGCCGACCGCTGGTATCCGTCCAGCAAGCTGTGCTGCGCCTGCGGTCGGAAGAATGGTTTGCTAGTGTTAGCCGAACGCGTGTGGACCTGCAGTTGCGGCGTACGGCACGACCGTGATGTGAACGCGGCCATCAATCTACAACGGCTCGCAACCGGCGCCCTTGCGGCGCGCACTGCGCTACCCGTGGCGAGTCCGGCGGCAACGCCGGGCACTGCTGCCGGAATGGTTCCGGCAGCAGGCGGGAAAGTCACGCCTGTCAGGCACGAACACGGTCAGCAGGGCGGTTCGGGACAGGAAGAGAGCGGTGCGTACTTTTGCGCACGTTTTTGATAGCAGAACAATCATGGCGTATGTCGATGGTTTTGTGATTCCCGTCCACAAGGACAAACTCGAGGCTTACCTGGACATGTCCAGGAAATGCGCGGCCATCTGGCGCGAACTTGGGGCGACCGAATTCCGTGAATGCGTCGGCGACGACGTGAAACCCGGCAAGCTCACCTCTTTCCCCCAGAGCGTGAACCTGGAAGACAACGAACTCGTGATCTTTTCCTGGATCGTCTACCCCTCGCGTGCCAAGCGCGACGAGGTCAACGACAAGGTCATGCAGGACCCGCGCATGGCCGAGTACATGAAGCCGGAAAACATGCCCTTCGACGGCAAGCGCATGATTTATGGCGGGTTCGAGATGAAGGTGGATATGTAGGGACGAAAAAAAACCCGCAGCCGAGGCTGCGGGTTGTCGGTCGGTGCGCGTGCTGATCAGAACGGGATGTCGTCATCCATGTCCGAGAAGTTCGGTGCCGGACGCTGCGGCTGTGGACGTGCTGCCGGGGCTGGTGGCGCCTGGCGTGGCGCCGGACGCTGCTGCTGCTGTTGTGGCTCGTAGCCGCCGCCGTCGTCCATCCCCATGCCGCCGCTGTCGCCGCCCATGCCCGCACGGCCGCCCAGCATCTGCATGTTTTCAGCGATGATGTCGGTTGCGTAGCGCTCGATGCCGTCCTTGTCCGTGTACTTGCGGGTCTGCAGGCGGCCCTCGACATAGACCGAGGAACCCTTCTTCAGGTACTGGCCGACGATCTCGGCCAGGCGGCCGAAGAACGAAATGCGGTGCCATTCGGTCAGCTCTTTCTGCTCGCCGGTATTCTTGTCTTTCGACTTGTACGAGGTGGCGACCGCGATGTTCGCGATGGCGTCGCCGCTCGGCATGTAGCGGATTTCCGGGTCGCGGCCGAGGTTGCCGACGATGATGACCTTGTTAACTGATGCCATGGTGGTACTCCTTCAGGATGGTGTGAGCCCTGGCTCTGCACGTTTCTAAGCGCCAGGGAACTAGGTGATACAGCACGATATTATGGGGCCGAAGCGGCGCCACTCAAAGCAGATTTTGTTGGGATCAGTCAGCATTCCGGGCGGCGCAAAAACAGCAAATTCTTGTCGCCGAATACACCCTACGCCCCGCCGCAAAATTTATTTTCGGATTCTGAACGGTTTGACATTGAAGCCTGGGCCAAACGGCTCACATAGGGACGAAACTGATATTGTCGACTTCAATGCACGTGTCGGAACAGCATATCAGTCTGGCATCGCTGGTACACAAGAGTACTGGATGAATGTACAGCCGCAACAAAAACGCGTTAAACTAGCAGATTCCCCCTCGATTGGCCCGCCAACGCGACAGTATCGTGCGCCGGCCCCGCAAACTTATTGAAAGCCTGCCAAATTTAATGGAAGAAATTCGTATTCGTGGTGCCCGCACTCACAATCTGAAGAACATCAATCTCGACCTGCCGCGCAACAAGCTGATCGTGATTACCGGCCTGTCGGGCTCAGGTAAATCCTCGCTTGCCTTCGACACCCTGTATGCCGAAGGCCAGCGCCGCTATGTCGAGTCGCTCTCGGCCTACGCGCGCCAGTTCCTGCAGCTGATGGAAAAGCCGGACGTCGACCTGATCGAAGGCTTGTCGCCGGCCATTTCCATCGAGCAGAAAGCGACTTCGCACAATCCGCGTTCGACCGTCGGCACCGTCACTGAGATCCACGACTACCTGCGCCTCCTGTACGCGCGCGTCGGCACGCCCTATTGCCCGGACCACCCGCACGAGCCGCTGGCCGCGCAAACCGTCTCGCAGATGGTCGACACCGTGCTGGCCATGCCCGAAGGCACCAAGCTGATGATCCTGGCGCCGGTCGTGGCCGGCCGCAAGGGCGAGCACAGCGATTTGTTTGCGGGCATGCAGGCCCAGGGCTTTATCCGCTTCCGCATCCAGAGCGGCGTCAATCCGGCCAGGATCTACGAGATCGACGAACTGCCGAAGCTTAAAAAGACGGAAAAGCACTCGATCGACGTGGTCATCGACCGCATCAAGGTGAACCCGGAGATCAAGCAGCGCGTGGCCGAGAGTTTCGAAACCGCCCTGCGCCTGGCCGATGGCCGCGCCGTCGCTTTCGAAATGGACACCGAGCAGGCGACCGTGTTCTCGAACAAATTCGCGTGCAACGTCTGCGGCTATTCGCTGCAGGAACTCGAGCCGCGCCTGTTCTCGTTCAACAACCCGATGGGCGCCTGCTCTGAGTGCGACGGCCTGGGCCACATCGAGTTCTTCGATCCGAAGCGCATCGTCGCCTTCCCGAACCTGTCGCTCGCGTCCGGCGCCGTCAAAGGCTGGGACCGCCGCAACCAGTTCTATTTCACGATGCTGTCGAACCTGGCGACCCATTACGAATTCGACCTCGACAAACCCTTCGACCAATTGCCGAAACCGGCGCAGGACGCCGTCCTGTTCGGTTCCGGTAAAACATCGATCCCGTTCACCTATGTGAACGAGCGCGGCCGCACGGTGATTCGCGAGCACACCTTCGAGGGTGTCGTGAACAACCTGCAGCGGCGCTACCGTGAAACCGATTCGATGGCGGTGAAGGAAGAACTCTCGAAATTCATCAACGAGAAAAAATGTCCTTCCTGCGACGGCGCGCGCCTGCGCACCGAAGCGCGCTTCGTGAAAATCGGCCAGGGCGCCCAGCAGCGCGCGATTTACGAGGTGTCGGATAAACCCCTGCGCGACACGCTGGAATTCTTCGAGACCCTGGTGCTCACCGGGGCCAAGAAGGAAATCGCCGAGCGCGTGATCAAGGAAATCATCGCGCGCCTGAAATTCCTGAACAACGTCGGCCTCGATTATTTGTCGCTCGACCGCAGCGCCGATACCCTGTCGGGCGGCGAAGCGCAGCGCATTCGCCTGGCCTCGCAGATCGGTTCCGGCCTGACGGGCGTGATGTATGTGCTCGATGAGCCGTCGATCGGCCTGCACCAGCGTGACAACGACCGCCTGATCGGCACGTTGAAGCACTTGCGCGACATCGGCAACAGTGTATTGGTGGTCGAGCACGACGAGGACGCGATCCGTACCGCCGACTATATCGTCGACATGGGTCCGGGCGCGGGCGTGCACGGCGGCCAGATCATCGCCGAGGGTACGTTAGAACAGATCATGGCCAACGAGCATTCGATCACCGCCCAGTACCTCGACGGCCGGCGCAAGATCGTGGTGCCGAAGAAGCGCACCAAGTCGAACCCCGAGCGCCAGCTGGTGATCACGAACGCCACCGGCAACAATCTGCGCGGCGAGACCCTGCACCTGCCGGTCGGCCTGATGACCTGCATCACCGGTGTCTCGGGCTCGGGCAAATCGACGCTGATCAACGACACGCTGTACCCGGCCCTGTCGCGCCACCTGTATGGCTCGCAGACCGAACCGGCGCCGCACGACGCGATCTTCGGCCTCGAGCATTTCGACAAGGTGATCTCGGTCGACCAGGCGCCGATCGGGCGCACGCCGCGTTCGAACCCGGCGACCTACACCGGCCTGTTCACCCCGATCCGCGACCTGTTCGCGACGGTGCCGACGGCCAAGGAACGGGGTTATTCGGCGGGCCGCTTCTCGTTCAACGTCAAGGGCGGGCGCTGCGAAGCCTGCCAGGGCGATGGCGTCATCAAGGTCGAGATGCACTTCCTGCCGGACGTGTATGTGCCGTGCGACGTCTGCCACGGCAAGCGCTACAACCGCGAGACGCTCGAAGTCCACTACAAGGGCAAGAGCATCACCGAAGTGCTGGAGATGACGGTCGAAGATGCGCACGAGTTCTTCAAGCCGGTGCCGGTGATCGCGCGCAAGCTGCAAACCCTGCTCGACGTCGGCCTCGGCTACATCAAGCTGGGCCAGAGCGCGACGACCCTGTCGGGCGGCGAGGCGCAACGTGTAAAACTGTCGCTGGAACTGTCGAAGCGCGATACGGGCCGCACCCTGTACATCCTGGACGAGCCGACCACCGGCCTGCACTTCGCCGACATCGACTTGCTCTTGAAAGTGATCCACCGCCTGCGCGACCAAGGCAATACGCTGGCGATCATCGAGCACAATCTGGATGTGATCAAGACGGCGGACTGGATTGTCGACCTCGGCCCCGAGGGCGGCGCCGGCGGCGGCAAGATCGTCGCCACCGGTTCGCCGGAAGAAGTGGCGGACAATCCGGCCAGCGTGACGGGCAAGTACCTGAAGCCCTTGCTGGTGCAATAAGCGTCTGCATGGATGGACGAAAAAAGGCAGCGCCGCGGCTCTGCCTTTTTATTTTTGTGGGGTGAATCCGGATGCGCTAGAGTAGGCACACCTCCACCGCCGAGCCGCCATCATGACCGACCTTGCCCTTGCCATCGTCCACCACCTGATCGTCTTCGGCCTGGCGGCCGTGCTGGCTGCGGAACTGGCCTTGATGCGTCCCGCCGCCATGTCGCCGCAAACCGTCAAACTGCTGGGTCGCTTCGACGCCGCTTACGGTTTTCTGTCGCTGGCGATCCTGGCCGCGGGGGCCATTCGGGTCATGTACGGCGCCAAGGGCGCGGATTTCTACCTGCACAACCACGCGTTCTGGGCCAAGATCGCGGCGTTTGCCGTGGTCGGCCTGCTCTCGATCAAGCCGACCATGCGCATCGCCGCCTGGCAAAAAAGCTTGAAGGCCGATGCCGCCTTCATGCCGCCGCTCGAGGAAGTGGGCAAGCTGCGCAAGACCCTGCTGATCGAGATCCACGCGTTCGCGCTGATCCCGATTTTTGCGGCGATGATGGCGCGCGGCGTCGGTTACGGGGCAGGCTGAGTACGCTGCAGCGATTGCATCGCCGCCCGGATGAATCCGATCATGCGCTCGTCCACCATGCCCGGCTGCTTCAGTTCCTGCTCGTTCTCCAGCGCCTGGCGGATCTTTTGCTGGGTCGCAGGATTGTCGCCGGCGAACGAGCGGAACAGGTCGAACCATTCCCGTGCGAGCGCCTGCGCTTCGGACGAATCGGGCGCCCTGCCCTCGTCCATGGCCGTGCGCACGCGGGCGATCAGCGGCGGCCATTCGGCGTTGCGCTTGCCGAGATTGGCGCGCACGAATGCGAACTCGTCGGCATCGAGGTAGCGCGCGTAGACTGCCAGTTGGGTTTCCTTGGAGGCGGCCAGCACGAAGGCCATCACTGCCGAGGTGACGCCAGTGCGTTCCTGCACCGACGGTTCCTGTTCGTGCATCGCATTCAGTTTGGCGAACAGGACCGGATTCGATCCGGTATCGCGCGCCATCGTCGCCATCCATCGCTTTGCCAGCGAGCGCGAGCGTTCATCGGCAGGATCGGCGCCGGCGCCGATCAATTGGTGCGCCTCGGTGACCAGGGTCCGCCATTCGCTCTCGACCTCCTCTGCTTTCGTGTACAGCGGCAGTTCCTGCAATTCTTGTTGCGTAAAATATTTTTCGTACATGGTCATGTGCTCCAGTGTAATCAGCCAGTCGGCCGGATCCGGTTGCCGCTCCTCAATCAGCTGCCCGCGCAGGCGCGCGAGACGGCTGGGCAAGGCACTGGCCTGCTCGATCTGGCGATCAAGCATGCCGATCTGGCGCTCGACGAGCTCCGTCAGCGGCAGGTCCGGTCCGGTGAGATAGGTTCCGATCTCGGCCAGCGTCATCCCGAACCTGCGCAGCGCCAGGATGCGGTGCAGCCGGGCGATGTCAGCTTCGTTATAGAGCCGGTAGCCGGCATCGGAACGCGCCGAAGGAGACAGGAGCTTGACGTCGTCGTAATGGTGCAGCGTGCGCACGGTGAGTCCCGTCCGTTTTGCCAGTTCGCCGATTTTCAGCAGCATCGTGTCCTCTCTATCTTCATGCGTGCAGCCATGCTGGAGCCTGACGCTGCGTGAGGGTCAAGCTTTACTTTAAAACGGCTAATATTAATACTTCGTGGAAATTGGATCCAAACGATATGCGAATACTCATCATGGGCAACTCGGGTTCCGGCAAGTCCTGCCGTGCCCGCGCGCTGGCGGCGCAGCACGGCCTGGTGCACTTGGACCTGGACACCATCGTCTGGGAGCCGGGGAAGATCGCGGTGCCGCGCCCGCCGGAACAGGTGCGCGCCGAGCTGCTCGCCTTCGTGACCGGCAATGAGGCCTCGGTGGCGGAAGGCTGCTACGGCGATCTGGTGGAAGCGGCGCTGCCGTATTGCTCGGAGCTGGTGTTCATGAACCCGGGACGCGAAGTGTGCCTGGAGAACAATCGCAGGCGCCCGTGGGAACCGCACAAATACGATTCGATGGAAGCGCAGCAGAGCAAACTCGCTTTCCTGCTCGACTGGGTCGGTGGATATTACGAGCGCGACGATGCGATGTCGTATGCGCGGCACCGGCGTTTATTCGATGGGTTTGGCGGCAATAAAACCGAAGTCACGGTACTTGAGAGCAAAGAATCGTAGGGTGGGCTCCGCCCACGCGGTAAAGCGGCTGAGCAGCCGCACCGTTGAGCGCTGACGCAAGCTGTTCCACACAAAAAAGGGCAGCGCCACACGGCACTGCCCTTTTTACGCGCAGCCGTTATCAAACGGCCGCCCTCCTCAGAAACGTTACGACGCCAGCTGCTGTTCCAGCTTTTGCTTGGTTTCCACCAGCTCTTGCGGCAGGCGGTAGGCCAGCTTCTCGAACAACTCGGTGTGCAGTTTCAGCTCTTCACGCCAGGCGTCGCCGTCGATCGATGTGATCTGCTGGAATTGCACTTCGGTGAACTCGATGCCTTCCCAGTTCAGGTCGGCGTAGTTCGGCGAGCTGCCGAACAGGTGCGGGGTACCGGCGGCAGCCTTGCCGTCGGCGCGCTCCAGGATCCATTTCAGGACGCGCATGTTGTCGCCATAACCAGGCCAGACAAAATTGCCCGACTCGTCGGTACGGAACCAGTTGACGCAGAAGATTTTTGGAAGCGCCTGCGGGTTCTTGGCTTCGACTTTCTTGCCGAGATCCAGCCAGTGCTGGAAGTAGTCGCTCATGTTGTAGCCGATGAACGGCAGCATCGCGAAAGGATCGCGGCGCACGACGCCCATCTGGCCAGCAGCGGCAGCGGTCGTTTCCGAACCCATGGTCGCGGCCATGTAGACGCCTTCGACCCAATTGTTCGCTTCGGTGACCAGCGGCACCGTGGTCGAGCGGCGGCCGCCGAAAATGAAGGCCGAGATCGGCACGCCGGCCGGATCGTCCCAGGCCGGGTCGATCACCGGGTTCTGGGTGGCGGCGACGGTAAAGCGCGCGTTCGGATGGGCAGCCTTGGTGCCCGAGGCAGGCGTCCAGTCTTTACCTTGCCAGTCGATCAGGTGGCTTGGGGCTTCTTTCGTCATGCCTTCCCACCAGACGTCGCCATCGTCGGTCAGCGCGACGTTGGTGAAGATGACGTTTTCGCGCAGCGAGGCCATGCAGTTCGAGTTGGTCTTGTCGTTGGTGCCCGGTGCGACGCCGAAATAACCCGCTTCCGGGTTGATCGCGTACAGCTGGCCATCAGGACCCGGCTTGATCCAGGCGATGTCGTCGCCGATGGTCGTGACTTTCCAGCCGTTGAACGAGGTCGGCGGGATCAGCATGGCGAAGTTGGTCTTGCCGCAGGCCGAAGGGAAAGCGGCGGCGACGTACTTCTTGGCGCCTTCAGGCGACTCCACGCCCAGGATCAGCATGTGTTCTGCCAGCCAGCCGGTGCCGCCGGCTTGAGCTTCCTGGTAGCCCATGTTCGAGGCGATGCGCAGTGCGAAGCACTTCTTGCCCAGCAGCGCGTTGCCGCCGTAGCCGGAACCGAAGGACCAGATTTCGCGGGTTTCCGGATAGTGGACGATGTATTTGGTGGGGTTGCATGGCCAGGCCACGTCCTTCTGGCCGCTGGCCAGCGGTGCGCCGACGCTGTGCACGCACGGGACGTAATCGCCATCGGTGCCCAGCACGTCGTACACGGCCTTGCCCATGCGCGTCATGATGCGCATGTTGACGGCGACATAAGGCGAATCGGACAGCTCGACGCCGATGTGGGCGATCGGCGAACCCAGCGGGCCCATCGAGAACGGCACCACATACATCGTGCGGCCGGCCATGCAGCCGTCGAACAGGCCGTTCAGGGTCGTGCGCATCTCGGCCGGGTCGGTCCAGTTGTTCGTCGGGCCGGCCTGCTCTTTGGTAGCCGAGCAGATATAAGTGCGGTCTTCGACGCGCGCCACGTCCGACGGGTCGGACTGGGCCAGGTAGGAATTCGGGCGCAGTGCAGGATTGAGACGCTTCATCGTGCCGGCTTCGACCATCTGTGCGCACAGGCGGTCGTACTCTTCTTCCGAGCCGTCGCACCAGTAGATGGCGTCAGGCTTGGTCAGGGCGGCAATGTCTGCCACCCAATTGATGAGCTTCTGGTGTTTGATGTGGGCGGGAACGTTCAGGGCGGCGACACCGCTCATCACGGGCTGGTTCATGGTACCTCCAACAATTAAGAATTCTGTGTGGTCCCGGCATGGGCAGGATCGTCGTAGGTGCATGGGACTGCGCTATGGAATCCCTGGCTCACTGTGGAGCGGCGGTACGGCGGTCGTGTCGACGGCCTCATTCACGAGGCGTTGGAACGGGGGTGAAGCCTGGTCTGTTATACACTTCCGTGCTGTCAAACGCTTAATATTCGGGCGATTGTACACCCCCTAAACTGCGATTCAAGCTCTTCGGATCGAAAAATGTAGGAAATATAGTTGACTAATATAGTAGGCTACTTGGATTCTGCGGGAACGCGTTATTCCTTTACGTGCCCATCAATAACTTCGTCCAACTCCGATGAAAATTGCCATTCTTGACGACTACCAGAACGCGGTGCCGGCGCTCGACTGTTACAAAATATTGGACGGTCACGAGGTCAAAGTGTTCAATAATTCTGCGCGCGGCCTCGGCCAGCTGTCGATCCGGCTCGCGCCCTACGAGGTACTGGTGCTGATCCGCGAGCGGACCAGCCTGTCTGCCGCCCTCCTGAACAAGTTGCCGAATTTGAAATTAATTTCGCAGACCGGCAAGGTCAGCGGGCATGTCGACGTGGCCGCCGCCAGCGCGCGCGGGATTGCGATTGCCGAAGGCACCGGCTCGCCAGTCGCGCCGGCCGAATTGACCTGGGCGCTGATCATGGCCGCCAGCCGCAAGATCGTGCCGTATGCCACCGGCCTGAAAGAAGGCGCGTGGCAGACGGCGTCCGTGAATCCCCAACTCAACGGACTCGGCCGCGTGCTGCGCGGACGGACGCTGGCGATCTGGGGCTACGGCAAGATCGGCAAGCTGCTGGCCGGTTATGGCAAGGCCTTCGGGATGCGCGTGCTGGTCTGGGGAAGCGACGCCAGCCGCGCCGCGGCGGCTGCCGATGGCTGCGACATGGCCGCGTCGCGCGAGGCCTTCTTTGCCGAGGCCGATGTGCTCAGCGTGCACCTGCGACTGGCGGACGCCACGCGCGGGATCGTCACCGCCGCCGACCTGGCGCGCATGAAGCCGGATGCCTTATTTGTGAACACGAGCCGTGCGGAACTGGTGGAACCAGGCGCGCTGGAGGCGGCGCTGCATGCCGGGCGGCCCGGAATGGCGGCGCTGGACGTGTTCACCGAGGAACCCCTGGGGGTTGATGCGCCGCTGCTGCGCATTCCCACGGTGCTGGCGACGCCGCACCTGGGGTATGTCGAGCAGGACAGCTACGAGATGTATTTCAGGGCGGCGTTCGAGAACATTGCCAATTTCGCGGCGGGCAACCCGACGAATATCCTGAACCCTGAAGCGTTAGGGTCGTAGGGTGGACAGGTTTCCTGCCCACGCGTTCAATCCGAGCAAGATCTGTCGCGCAGGCCGATCGGACATGATTTGAACGCGTGGGCGGGAGACCCGCCCACCCTACATCCTGTGCAGCGTGATCGATCCGTTCAACGCAACTCCGGCTCACCCGTCAGATTGATTTTGCGCGCCGGCATCACGTGCGAACGCGTCCACATGCCGGCCCAGCCCGGCGGCCAGCCGATTTCCGGTCCGGCATACGCGGGCAAGCCGGCCCGCACTGCCACCACCGGCACCGGCGGCGCCTCGATCAGCCCGCCTCCCGGCGGGCGCTCGACGTTCAGGCTGTACATGTAGCCCGGCAGCAGCGCCTCGCAGGTGTCGGCGAACCAGGCCGTGTGGTCCTCGTCGCGGCCCAGCGCTTGCGCCAGGCCTTGCGGATCGAATTTCGCCAGCGCGTGGATCAGCTCGTCGGTCGTGGCGCCGGGCGTGTCGCCCCATCCCATGACGGGATTGTTGTTGTACTCGGCGCCAGAGCCGTACCAGCCTTCGCGCCAGGAGCGCTGCATCCAGTTGCGCTGGCCGGTGAACAGATGCCAGCGCCAGTGCAGCCCGGACGGCTTGGGCCAGGAATACAAATACAGCTTCTGGTAGCCGGCCTGGTGCAGCGCGCGCACGGCGGCCATCAGGCGCGCATGCGGCATGCGGTCGGGCGGCGCGCGCCTGAAAAGGATGGGTTCGCCATCGGCGTGCTGGACTTCGTCGCTCGATAAATTCAGGTCGAGCGTGCGCGCTTCGTTGCCGAAGCGGGCGGAAATCCAGCCGGTCAGCAGGTTGACATGGGTGATCACGCCATACCCGCGGTGGCGGTGGAAAATAACGGTTCCTGGAGCAAGGGCTTTCATACAATTCTGTTGGGCTTGCTTGAAAAAGAGATCAGTCTACTCATCCGATCCAGCCGATTCTAGCGCAGTCACATATGGATACACACCCGTTTGGCGCTATGATGACCCACCTTTTTTTTCTGCGTTTATAAACCGATATGACTTTGCGACTCATCGCCACCGGCGGCACCTTCGACAAACATTACAACGAACTGACGGGCGTACTCGGCTTTTCCGAGAGCCACATGCCGGACGTCGTCAAGCGCGCGCGCCTGACCATTCCGGTCGAGCTGCAAGTGCTGCCGCTGCTCGATTCGCTCGACATGCAGGATGCCGACCGCCAGCGCGTGCTGGAGGCCTGCCAGGCTGCCGCTGAAAAAGCAATCGTCATCGTCCACGGCACCGACACCATGCCGCAGACGGCTGCCGTGCTGGGCGCCGCAAACCTCGGCAAGACCATTGTCCTGACCGGCGCGATGATCCCCTACGAAATCGCCAATTCCGACGCACTTTTCAACCTCGGCTTTGCCTGCGGTGTGGCGCAAACGCTGGCGCCCGGCGTGTATGTCGGCATGAACGGACAAGTGTTCGCCTGGGATAATGTGACGAAGAATCGCACGGCGGGGGTGTTCCAGCCGCTGTAATGAAAACGGACCCAGCAGGGTCCGTTGTTATATCGATGGCAAGGTGGCCACCACAGGCCGATCAGGCCTTCGCTTCGCCGCCCAGTGCTTCCACCAGGTCGGCCAGCATCTTCGCCAGCTCGCCGGTCATCAGCATGATGTCGTTGTCGAAACGCTCGTCGTCGCTGTTGGTGACGCTCTCGCCTTCCTTGATGACGTCCAGCGGCTTGACGCCCTTGATCGCCAGCGATTCGGTCAGCACGAAACTGACGCGGCTGTTCCAGGTCATCGCCAGGCGCGTGCACTGTTTACCGGCGGCGATGTGGCGGCGGATGTCGTCCGGGTCGAGCGAGTGTTTGACGTAACGCACGGCGGCGCGGCTTTCGCCGGTGGCGCGCAGTTCCGTGTCCTGGTCGATCGTGAAGTTGTACGGCGCTTCATCGGCTTCCAGCCAGCCGGTCATCACGGCCACTGGCGAACGCTGCACGCGCAGCGACTCGAGCGGCATGCGGTCCACGCCCTTGAGCAGCAGTTTCACCACTTCATCGGCCTTCGCCGGGCTGGCGGCGTCAACGACCAGCCAGCCGTTGACCGGGTCGATCCAGGTCCAGGTGTTGCTGCGGATCGTGAACGCGCGCGGCAGCAGTTCTTCGGCCACGCGTTCCTTCAGTTCTTTCATCGCCTTTTTACCTGGCGGGAAACCTTGCGCCTCTTCCATCTCGGCAGCCTTGGCCTTGGCGACCTGGTTGATGACCGAGCTCGGCAGCAGCTTCTTTTCGGTGCCCAGCATCATCAGCATCTGCTTGTTGACGACGTGAACCAGACCGCCGTTCGGACGCGGCGCATCCCAGCCCTGGCGCAGCAGCTCATTGCTGTTGGCAGGCGTGAAGGCCATCGGCGCCAGCGCCGCTTCCATCTGTTCAGGGGTAAAGGCCCACGGTGCGGGCAGACGGTAAATCTGAAGATTCTTGAACCACATAGTTGCTTTCTGTTGTCTCAGTATTTCAGGGGAACGACATTTTACACGCTGCAGCCCCCGTATTTTCGGGTGGCAACAAACGCTTTTTTAATGTGTTGCGTGTTCGTCAAACAGGCGCAGCTGTTCGACATATTCGGTATCGCCCAGCCGCACACCCACACCCAGCAGGCGCACGGGGCGGCTGGCGCGCAGCCAGCCGGTTTCCATCAGCCGCGCGAAGGTGGGCAAGTGCGGCGCGTACCCGACGCACTCGACGGTGGTCTGCTGAAAATCCGAAAATTTAATTTTGACGAATAACTTGTTGATGAATTTTTCGGCACTGGCACGTTTGATCCGGCCCAGCAGGTGTTCATATAAATCGGGCAGCAGCGCCAGGCAGGCCGCCAGGTCCGGCACGTCATTGGTATAGGTTTCCTCGGTGCTGACCGACTTGCGTTCGCGCTCCGGACTGACTTCGCGGTTGTCGATGCCGCGGCATAAGTCGTGCAGGCGCGCGCCGAAACTGCCGAAGTGGTGCTGCAGCTCCTGCATCGTCCAGCCGCGCAGGTCTTCGCAGGTTTGCGCGCCCAGCTTGTTCAGCTTGGCCGCCGTCACCTTGCCGACCCCGTGCAGTTTTTTCACGGGCAGCGCCGACACGAAGGCATCGACTTCTTCCGGCCGCACCAGGAACAGGCCGTCGGGCTTGTTCCAGTCGCTGGCGATCTTCGCCACGAATTTGTTCGGGCCGACGCCGGCCGAGGCCGTGATGCCGACCGTCTCCACGATGCGGCGCCGGATTTCCTGCGCGATGAGTGTCGCACTGCCCTTGCAGTGCGGCGAATTCGAGACGTCGAGATAGGCTTCGTCGAGAGACAACGGTTCGACCAGGTCGGTGTAGTCGGCGTAGATCTCCATGATCTGGCGCGAGGCGATCCGGTATTTTTCCATGGCCGGCGGAATGACGATCAGTTCCGGGCACAGTTTCATGGCCTGGGCGGTGGCCATCGCCGAATGGATGCCATAGCGGCGCGCCTCGTAATTGCAGGTCGCCACCACGCCGCGCTGGTCGGCGCGCCCGCCGACGGCGAGCGGACGCCCGCGCAGCGTTGGGTCGTCGCGCATCTCGACCGACGCATAGAAGCAGTCGCAATCGCAATGGATGATTTTACGTGCGGGGGCGTTCACTCTGGCGGCGGCCGGGGGCCGACTACTGTAATTCCGTACAGTATCTCGTCAATTCGGATTTGGTGCAAGGGCAAGCGCAAGACAAAAAAAGACGCGCGGCAAGCCGCGCGTCAGATCAAGCGAACTACAAAAACCGCTGATTACCAGTTCAGTTTCAGCGTGTACTTGCCATTGGTCGCCCCCGTGCCGCCGCCGTAGTACTTGACGCGCACATAGCGGGCCGCAGTGGCGGTGGTCGTGTTCGACACCGAAGCGGAGTCGGTCGCGCCGGCGCCCGCTTCGCTCAGGGCCAGCTGCGTACCTGCACTGTTGTAGATGTACAGGTCATAGTCGGAGGTCGACAGGCCAGGGGTCAGCGTTGCCGACAGCGTCTTACCGGCTGGCAGCTGGAGCACGAAGTAGTCGTTGTCGGTCGAGGCGCTCATGGTGCCGTTGACGGTGGTGCCGGTGGTGCTGATGGCGTTCGCGGTCGAGATCGTGTTATTCGACTCGGTTTCCGAGATCGTCGGGCCGACCGGGGTCACGCTGGTGGCCGAAGCCACTGCCGCTGCCGCGTCGACGATACCGGTACCGCACTGCGAGCAGGTGCCAGGGAAGGCGCGTGCCGTGCTTTTCAGCTTAGCCTCGATCTGGTCCGGGGTCAGCGCGCTGTTCTTCGCCAGCATCAGCGCGGCCACGCCGGCGACGTGCGGCGTCGCCATCGAGGTGCCCTGGTAGCCGGCGTAGTTGTCGGCGCCCGGACCGGCGGTGCCGGCGTTGAGCGTCGAGAGGATGTAGCCGTTGGCGTCGCCGCCTGGGGCTGCGACGTCGACCACGGTGCCGTAGTTCGAATACGGTGCGCGGGCGCCGTTGCGGTTGGTGGCAGCGACCGTCACGACGCCGGCGCAGTTGGCCGGATTCGAGTTACTGGCGTTCATGTTCTCGTTACCGGCCGCGACGATGACGACGGTGCCGCGCGAACGTGCGCTGTTGATCGCGTTCTGGGTGGTGGTGCCGCAGGCGCCGCCGCCGCCGAGCGACATGTTGATGACCTTGGCCACGTTGGCATTCGCCGGCACGCCGGAGACGGTACCGCCCGAGGACCAGATGATGGCGTCGGCGATGTCCGAGGTGTAGCCGCCGCACTTGCCGAGCACGCGCACCGGAACCACGCGGGCGTTATAGGCAACGCCGGCCACGCCCAGGCTGTTGTTGGTCTTGGCGGCGATGGTGCCGGCCACGTGGGTGCCGTGCCAGCTCGAGGTCGACGACGGTTCGCCGGCGGCGCACTCGTTGGCGGCGGTCCAGTCGCCCGGATCGCTTGGATCGGCATCGCGGGCATTGCCGTCGTTACCGATGGCGGCGTCGGAAATGAAGTCATAGCCGCCGACGTACTGGCCGGACAGGTCGGCGTGTGGACGGATGCCGGTGTCGATCACGGCAACCTTCACGCCGGTACCGGTCGAGCTGTCCCAGGCGGCCGGCAGGCGCAGGCCGCCGGTGGTTTCGGTGTAGTGCCACTGCTGGGCGTACATCGGGTCGTTGGCCGTGGCCATCTTGGTCATGATGCGGTCGGGCTCAGCGTATTCGATCGTGGCGTCGCGTGCCATCATCTCCTTGGCCAGCGCATCGGCCTCTTTTACCGAGACCTTGCGGTCGATCTTGAACACGTGCGCGCCGGTGGCGGTCGTGCGCAGCGCCTGCAGGCGCAGGCCGAGCTGCTGGCCGGCACGGTCGGCGATGGCCTGGCGGCCGGACGTCATCGCGGTCGCGACACGGGCCTGGGCGCCGCCCACATTGGCGTCCTTGTACTTGACGATCAGGCGGTCGGTATTGAGGATGAACTGGGAGGTGCCCGCTGCCTGTGCTTCAGGAGCGGTGCCAGCGGCGGAGGCGGAAGCCAGCGAACCGGTGGCGATGGAGACTGCTACAGCGACTTTCAACAAACATGGGTGAATCGAATGCGTCGACTTCATGTTGAGCCCTTTGTGTAGTTTTCCGTCAAGGCAATGCCTTGGTTTATGGTCTTCGGGATAAGTCCGAAGTGCCCTCGAACTGGCGGCTCGGAAAATGTACTGCGGAGAAAAAATGTTTGTCGGGTATTTCGAATCAAGTGCGGCAATTCTGCAACGTTTTGAACCGCTGTTTTAACAAAACCATCGTTTATTTGCACGGTTCGTATGTACACCAAATAACGTACGGCAAGATTTCATTATCATCGTCACAACAACCATTACTTTGCATATAAGGCAAGACTTAACTTTATGAATCACGCATGAAAAAGACCGTGCAGGGGGGCGTTCGTTCGGCTGTGCTTGCAGTTTTTGACATTGAATTGTGTTTTGTCAGCCTCCTGTAATTAATAGTTACTCTAAATTCCCCACTGCCGGGCTCTCTCGGCAGCTGAATCCGGAAAATACGCCGGAAACGGGTTTTGCATATTTTCAGAAAAACTCTTGCACATTCGCGAAGCCTTACGCTATGATTCGGGCCTCTTCAGACGCAGTGACAAGCGTCAGACGAACAGAATACGGTGAGCCGGGCGCTTAGCTCAGTTGGTAGAGCGGATCCCTTACAAGGATTAGGTCGGGAGTTCGAGCCTCTCAGCGCCCACCAGATTCAGTTCGAAGCGAGGAACCGATCAGTAAAAACGGAGCGGTAGTTCAGTTGGTTAGAATACCGGCCTGTCACGCCGGGGGTCGCGGGTTCGAGCCCCGTCCGCTCCGCCAGCATTAAAGAAAAAAGGTCCGACTTGTCGGGCCTTTTTTCTTTTTCCGCGCAGGAGTACTCCCCCTGCGGGGAGTACGGTTTGGGGCTCGAAGGGATTCCCTTGCAAGGGAATCCGCGGCCCGCGGAACGTGGGCGAGCCCCGTCCGCTCCGCCAGCATTAAAGTTAAAGGGTCCGATTCGTCGGGCCCTTTTTCCATTCCGTTTCACTTTTCCTGCTTCGTGTGCGTGGACGTTACCAAACGAACAGTCAGCCTTTGCCTTCCATGGTATTGGTAAGCTTCTCAGCATTCACGATGCCCTCCCTGGCCCACTAGACGCTTCCCGCATGCAGCAATACGCCGATACCTCTCCCCTCCTCGATACCAACGCCCTTGGGCTGCAACTGTTCGAAAGCAGCCCTGACTGCCTCAAGCTGCTCAGCACTGACGGCAAGGTCGTGGCGATGAACAGGAACGGCATCTGCATCATGCAGATCGACGATTTCACCCGCTTTGCAGGCAGGCTGTGGAGCACGTTCTGGCCCACCGAAAGCCGGGACGCGGTCGAGGCCGCGATCGCGCTGGCGAACAGCGGCGGCACTGGCCAGTTCAAGGCTTTCTGCCCGACCGCCAAGGGCACGCCGCGCTGGTGGGACGTCATCGTCACCCCGGTATATGCCGACGACGGCCGGGTCCAGAACCTGCTGGCGGTGTCGCGCGACGTGACCGCGGCGCACGAGGCCGATGTGCAACGCGAGCGCCTGCTCAAGGAACTGCAGGCGGCCAATGCGCGCATGAGCGACATCTTCCGCCAGGCGCCGGCCTTCATGTGCGTCCTGAACGGGCCGGAGCACCGCTTCGAGCTGGTCAACGAGCGCTACCTGCAGCTGGTCGGCAACCGCGACCTGGCCGGCCAGACGGTACGCGAGGCGCTGCCCGAAGTCGAGGGCCAGGGATTTTTCGAACTGCTGGACGGTGTCTACCAGACGGGCGAACCTTTTTTCGGCACCGACCTGCCGGTGACGCTGCAGCGCCATCCCGGCGCGCCGCAGGAACAGCGCTTCGTCGACCTGGTCTACATGGCCCTGCGCGATGCCGACGGCAAAATCACCGGCCTGCTCGCCCATGGCGTCGACCAGACCGACCGCAAGCTGGCCGAAGTCAAACTCTTCGAAAGCCGCGAACGCTTCGCGAAAATCGTCGGCCAGGCCGCCACCGGCGTGGTCGAGATGGATCAGCAGGGCCGCATCACCCTGGTGAACCAGAAGTATTGCGACATGCTCGGCTATACCGAGGCCGAGCTGATCGGCGCGAGCGTGGCCGACGTGACCGCACCCGATTCGCTCGAGCAGAGCCTGCTCCGGATCGGCGACCTCAAGGCGGGCGGGCCGGGCTTCGTGATCGACAAGCATTACCTGCGCAAGGATGGCTCGCTGATGTCCGCCACCAGCAGCGTCAATGCGCTGCGCGGCCCCGCCGGCGAATTCCAGGGCCTGGTCGCGATCGTGCTCGACACCACCGAAAGCCAGCGGGCCGCGCAGGCGCTGCGCTCGAGCGAAGAGCGCTACCGCGCCCTGTTCGAGTCGATGGACCAGGGCTTCGGCATCATCGAGATGATCTTCGACGCCGACGGACAGCCGGCCGACTACCTGTTCGTGGAAATGAACGCGATGTTCGAGCGCCACACGGGCCTGGCCGGCGCCACCGGCAAGACGGCGCGCGAGCTGGTGCCCGATCTCGACCGCTTCTGGTTCGATACCTATGGCCGGGTCGCCTCGACCGGCGAAGCGGTGCGCTTCGAAAGCGAAGCGCCGGCCATGCAACGCTGGTTCGACGTCTACGCCACGCGCATCGGCGGCAGCGACAGCCGCAAGGTGGCGCTGCTGTTTACCGACATCACCGCGCGCCGGAATAACGAAGAACAGCTGCGCCAGCTGGCGGCCGACCTGTCCGACGCCGACCGCCGCAAGACCGAATTCCTCGCCACCCTCGCGCACGAGCTGCGCAACCCGCTGGCGCCGATCCGCAGCGGCCTGGGCGTCATGCGCCTCGCGGGCGACAACGCCAACGCCGTGCGCAAGGTGCGCGAAATGATGGAGCGCCAAGTGGGCCACATGGTGCACCTGATCGACGACCTGCTCGACGTGGCGCGCATCAGCGGCGGCAAGCTCGAACTCAAGCGCGAGCGGGCCGACCTCAAGCGCATCCTGGCCAGCGCGGTCGAGACCAGCGCGCCCCTGATCGACGCCGGTCGCCACCAGCTGCACCTGACGCTGCCCGACGCCGCCCTGAACATCGATGCCGACGTGACCCGCATCGCCCAGGTCGTGGCCAACCTGCTCAACAACGCCGCCAAGTACACCCCGGCCGGCGGGCGCATCGACCTGTCGGCGCACGCGGAAAACGGCATGGCCGTCATCACGGTAGCCGACACGGGTGTCGGCATCCCCGCCGATTCCCTGAACAGCGTGTTCGACATGTTCAAGCAGGTCGACCGCCACATGGAACGCGCCCAGGGAGGCCTCGGGATCGGGCTGTCGCTGGTGCGGCGCCTGGTCGAGATGCATGGCGGCGCCGTGCAGGCCAGCAGCGCCGGCGCGGGCCAGGGCAGCAGCTTCGAAGTGCGCCTGCCGCTGGCGACGGGCGAGGCCTTCGAGGCGGCCCAGCACGACCCGTCCGGGCGCGGCGCGGCCTCGAACCGGGCGCAGGGACTGCGCATCCTGGTGGTGGACGACAACGTCGATGCGGCGCTGACCCTGTCGATGATCCTCGAGGCCGACGGCCATGCGACGCGCGTGGTCCACGACGGCATCGCCGCCCTCGCCGCTGCCCGCGAATTCCTGCCGCAGGTTGCCTTCCTCGATATCGGCATGCCGGGCCTGAACGGCTATGAAACGGCCAGCGCCATGCGCCGCAT
This sequence comes from Massilia sp. FBCC-B171, assembly GCF_059134155.1. Taxonomy (NCBI): domain Bacteria; kingdom Pseudomonadati; phylum Pseudomonadota; class Betaproteobacteria; order Burkholderiales; family Oxalobacteraceae; genus Massilia; species Massilia sp. FBCC-B171. Next base: position 5,339,146 of record NZ_CP101443.1, read on the forward strand.
CGCCGGCCTGGAAGCCATGACCCTGGTCGCCCTGACCGGCTGGGGCGCGGAAGGCGACCGCATGCGCTCGAGCGATGCCGGCTTCGACCACCATCTCACCAAACCGGCCCAGCTGAGCGCGGTGCAGGACTTGCTGGTGGGCGTGGCGTACACACAGAACTAGTTCTAGGCCCGGCGCCGGACCGCGGTACCCACTTCAATACGATTGCGCCCGTTTCGCTTGGCTTCATACAGGGCGTGGTCGGCGCGTGCCAGCGCGGTGGCCAGGTCTTCGTCGGGGTCGACCAGCACCAGGCCGATACTGACCGTCATCGTGTAGTGGTTGCCGCAGGTGAGCAGGCGGGTGTCGACCACGCCCTGGCGCAGGCGCTCGGCCACGTGCAGGGCGCCGTCGAGGTCCGTTCCCGGCAGCGCCAGCGCGAATTCCTCGCCGCCCAGGCGCCCCAGGATATCGTGTTCGCGCAGCGCGTCGTTGCAGGTGGCGGCAAATTTGACGAGCGCCTCGTCGCCGGTGGCATGGCCGAAGCGGTCGTTGAGCTGCTTGAAATGGTCGATGTCGAGCATCAAGAGCGTGATCGGCTGGTCCAGGCGCAGCGACAGCAGGCGCGCCGCCTCGGCGCGGGCGAAGAAGGCGCGCCGGTTCAGGAGGCCAGTCAGATCGTCGGTGGTGGCCAGGCGCTGCATGCGCGCGTCGTCGCGCTGTTTGCTCATCAGGATGAAGCCGAAACCGTTCACGATCAGCAGCAGGTAACCCGCAACATAGGCGACGGATTCCATCGCCGGCGTGATGCCCGACCCGAGGATCTCGATCAGCGCCCACACGGCGAGGATGGCGCCGCAGCCCATGTCGTTCGCGCCGATCAGGCGCTGCAGGGCGGTCGCACCCGGCAAGCGCGGATGCATCAGGATGGCGCCGGTCGTGAACGCGCCGAGGCCCATCGTCAGCGACACGTAGACGATCAGCTGCGTGCGCGGCAGGCCGTTGAGGAAGGCCGCGCAGGCCAGCAGCACGCCCAGCGAGGCCATCGGCACCAGGTAGCGCCGCAGCTGCGGATAACCGAAGAAGATGGCATACGCCGCCGCCTCGAGCGTGAGGCCGGCAACCCAGCCTGCCGATTCGATGATGGCGAGCAGGGGCAGGCCGGCCTCGGGGCGGGCCCAGGCCAGCAGCTGGGTCGCGCCGAACGCCATGCGCGCCCACATCCACATCGGCAAACCGGGAGTTGAACTGGCGCCGCGCACATAGGCGACCATCAGCACGGCAAACGCAATGTTGCCGATGCCGACTGCCAGCATAAAAGTAGAATGTTCAATCACTGCGTATTCCTTGTGGGCTGCGGCGGCGCTTGGCGCCGGCTATTTTTCTCCAACCCGGATATGCGATTGAAATGTTATTAAGCAGCTAACAGGTGTTTCCCAAAGGAATTATCTTACAGTGTTTCGTCAAATACGTTCGTACCTACCATTCGATTAGTGGGTATGCTCGGTAAGCAAAACAACAGAGCCGTGCAAGGCAGACAATGTTACGTCGTCAATGTGCAACAAGACATCGTTGACGAAAAAAAGCCGGTCCCGGCATTGCTGCGGGGACCGGCTTTTTGCCGAACTTGACGATGCGGGATTACTTGCGCACGCCCTTCGGCTTGGCCTTGATGGTCGACAGGATCGACGGCCGCGCGCGTTCCGGTGCGGCGGCGACTGCAGCGCGCCCGGCGCCGGCAGGACCACGTGCCGGGGTGGCGCGCTTGGCCGCGGCGATCTGGTGCGGCTGCGGCGCCGGCATGCCGCCCTGGCGCTTGCGGTCGCCCGCGATTGCCGTCCCGTTGTCCTCGGACGCGTTCCAGGCCGGCACCAGGTGGCGCTCGCCATTGCCGATCAGGTCGCCACGGCCCATTTTCACCAGGGTCTCGCGCAGGATCGGCCAGTTTTCCGGGTGGTGGTAGCGCAGGAATGCCTTATGCGCCTTCCGCATCTTGCCGCTGCGCGCCGTTTCCACGACTTCGGAATCCTCGGTGACTTTTTTCAGCGGATTCTTGCGCGTGTGGTACATGGTCGTCGCCATCGCCATCGGCGTCGGCGTGAAGGTTTGCACCTGGTCCAATTTAAAATTGTTCTTCTTCAGCCACAGGGCCAGGTTCAGCATGTCCTCGTCGGTCGAGCCCGGGTGGGCGGCGATGAAATATGGAATCAGATACTGCTTCTTGCCCGCTTCCAGCGAATACTTGTCGAACAGGCGCTTGAACTCATCGTACGCCCCGATGCCCGGCTTCATCATTTTCGAGAGCGTGCCCGCCTCGGTATGTTCCGGCGCGATTTTCAGCAGGCCGCCCACGTGGTGGGTGACCAGTTCCTTGACGTACTCGGGCGAGCGCACGGCCAGGTCGTAGCGCAGGCCGGAACCGATCAGGATCTTTTTGACGCCCGGAATCGCGCGTGCCTTGCGGTACAGCTGGATCAGCTTGCTGTGGTCGGTACCCAGGTTGCTGCAAATGGTCGGGTACACGCAGGACAGGCGGCGGCAGGATTCCTCGATCGTCTTGTCCTTGCAGGCCAGGCGGTACATGTTCGCGGTCGGGCCGCCGAGGTCGGTAATCGTGCCGCCAAAATTCTTGGTCGTGTCGCGAATCAGTTCGATCTCGCGCAGGATCGACGGCTCCGAACGGCTCTGGATGATGCGCCCTTCGTGCTCGGTGATGGAGCAGAAGGTGCAGCCGCCGAAGCAGCCGCGCATGATGTTGACCGAATAGCGGATCATTTCCCAGGCCGGGATGTGGGCCTTGCCATAGCTCGGATGGGGATTGCGCGCATATGGCAGGTCATACACATTGTCCATCTCGTCCATGGCCAGCGGCAGCGGCGGCGCGTTCAGCCAGACGTCGCGGTCGCCATGCGACTGCACCAGCGCGCGCGCATTGCCCGGGTTCGACTCGAGGTGGAACACGCGCGAGGCGTGCGCATACATCACCGGGTCTTCGCTGACGGTCTCGAATGAGGGCAGGCGCACCACCGTTTTCATCGCTTTTTCGCGGGCGGCGGCTTGCCGCTCCTCGCGCGTCATGATGATGACCGGTTTCAGCACCGGCTCGGGCTGCGCATTTTCAGTCGCGCAGGCCTTGACGTCTTCCTGGGCCATGGCGTACGGGTTCGGCTGGACGTCGATGCGGCCCGGCACGTCCACGCGCGTGGAATTGTGGACCGACCATTCGGCGTCCGGCAGCCAGCCCGGCTGCACCAGGAAGGCGGTGCCGCGGATGTCGCGGATCTCCTTGATCGACTCGCCGGCCGCGATGCGGCGCGTGACGTCGACCAGCGCGCGTTCGGCATTACCGAAGATCAGCAAATCCGCCTTCGATTCGAACAGCACCGAGCGGCGCACTTTGTCGGACCAGTAATCGTAGTGGGCGATGCGGCGCAGCGAGGCCTCGATCGAACCGATCACGACCGGCACGCCCGGATAGGCTTCGCGCACGCGCTGGGCGTAGACGGTCACCGCACGATCCGGGCGTTTATTCGGCTCGGCGTTCGGGGTATAGGCGTCGTCGGAGCGGATTTTACGGTCGGCCGTGTAGCGATTGACCATCGAGTCCATGTTGCCGGCGGTGATGCCCCAGTACAGATTCGGCTTGCCCAGCGCGCGGAAGGGCTCGGCCGAATGCCAGTCCGGCTGGCTGATGATGCCCACGCGATACCCTTGCGCCTCGAGCAGGCGGCCGACCAGCGCCATGCCGAAGCTCGGGTGGTCGATGTAGGCGTCGCCGGTGACGAGGATCACGTCGCACGAATCCCAGCCCAGCGCGTCCATTTCGGCGCGGGTCATGGGAAGGAAAGGCGCGGCAGGAGCGCGGCTGGAGCGTTTTGCGACGCTCGCGAAGAGGTTGGCTGGGGTCATTGGCCGACATTTTACCGGAAAACGGTGTGGACGGCTGCCGGCCCCTTGAAAAATTGCTTACATTTCAATGACTTGTGGATGAGCAGACACTTTAAATGCCCATGCTCGATAGCATGTTGCCAAGCTCGCGCAAGGCCGAGGCCACGTTCGGGTGCCGGGCTGTGAAACGGGCGCTCAGCTCCTGGGTGCGCGAGCCGAGGCCATAGGTGTTGGCGTCGAGGTCCTGGTCGGCGCGGCGCTCGAGCACCTGCTTGATGTCGCCGTCGAGCTGGCGCAGCAGCATTTGCAGTTCTTCATCGACGGCATCGGTCTCGGACAGGCTGCGGTGCAGCGTTTTGAGGTGCGCCTTCAGGTTCGAATCGTTCTCGTTCAGCATGTCGGTTCTCACTTAGTTGGTGAAGCGGGTGTCGAGGTACAAGGCCTCGACCTGCTCACGCGCCCACGGGGTGCGGCGCAAAAACTTCAGGCTCGACTTGATGCTCGGATCTTTTTGGAAACAATTAATGTCGATCCGGCGGCCGAGTCCCTCCCAGCCATAGTGCTCGACGAGGCGGGTTAACAGGGATTCTAAAGTAATACCTTCAAGGGATTGAACACTCATCGTTTATAGAGAATTTTGAGAATGGGATCAGGTGCAGTTTATACACCGGATGGAGGAGATGGTGGGGTGTGCTTGGACACAAAAACGCGTGGAGTCAGGACTCCACGCGTTACAACGTTTGATTACTCTAGACGCTTACTGCCCCGTCAACCCACGCCGCTCCAGCAGCGGCTGCACTTGCGCATCGCGTCCGCTGAAATTGCGGTACATCTGCATCGCATCGAGCGTACCGCCGCGCGAGAGCAAGGTCTTGCGGAAGTGGTCGCCATTCTTGCGCGTCAGGCCGCCATTCTCCTTGAACCAGTTGACGGTATCGGCATCGAGCTTCTCCGCCCACAGGTAGCCGTAATAGCCCGACGAGTACCCGCCCGAGAACACGTGCGAGAAATAGGCCGTGCGGTAGCGTGGCGGAACCGGTGCGAAATCGACGCCCGCCTTCTTCAGCGCAGCCGCTTCAAAGGCCAGCACGTCGGCCGGAATCTGCGATGCGCTCAGCTGGTGCCAGCTCTGGTCGAGCAGCGAGGCGGCCAGGTACTCGGTGGTGCGGAAGCCTTCGTTGAACTGCTGCGAGGCCTGCACCTTGTCCAGCAGCTCCTTCGGCATCGGCGCGCCGGTCTGGTAGTGCTTCGCGTAGTTGGCCAGCACTTCCGGATACGCCATCCACATCTCGTTCACCTGCGACGGGAACTCGACGTAATCGCGCGGCACGCGCGAACCCGAGAAGCGCGGGTATTTCACGTTCGAGAACATGCCGTGCAGCGCGTGGCCGAATTCGTGGAAGGTTGTGCGCACTTCGTCGTAGGTGAGCAGGGTCGGTTCGCCGGCGGCCGGTTTCGCCACGTTCAGGTTGTTCGCGATGACGGGCTTCGTGCCCAGCAGCGTGCTCTGGCCCACCAGGGCATTGGCCCAGGCGCCGCCGCGCTTGTTCGAGCGCGCGTACGGGTCGAACGTGAAGATCGCCAGCTGCGAGCCGTCGGCGTCGAACACGTCGAAGGTGCGCACGTCTTCGTTATAGGTTGGCAGGTCCTTGCGTTCCTTGAAGGTGATGCCGAACTCTTTGGTCGCTGCGAAGAAGACGCCGTCGACCAGCACGCGGTTCAGTTCAAAATAGGGACGCAGCTGCGCGGCGTCGAAGGCGTAGCGCTGGGCGCGCACCTTGTCGCTGTAGAAGGCCCAGTCGTGGGCGGCGAGCTGGAAGCCCCCCTTCTCGGCGTCGATGACTGCCTGGATCTCTGCCGCTTCCTTCTTCGCGTTGTTCACGGCCGGCTTGGCGAATTCGGCCAGCAGGCTGTTGACCGCTTTCGTGTTCTTCGCGGTCTGGTCTTCCAGCATGTAGGCCGCGTGGTTCGGATAGCCCAGCAGGGCTGCACGTTCGGCGCGCAGCTTCGCGATTTTCAACACTTCTTCGGTGTTGTCGAATTCGCCGCCGCGCGCGCCGCGCCCGAGCGAGGCCGCCAGCAGTTTTTCGCGGGTGGCGCGGTGGGTCAATATCGACAGGCCGGCCTGCTGCGTCGTGTTCACGACAGGAATGGCGAACTTGCCGTCCATGCCGCGCTTCTTCGCTTCCGCCGCGGCGGCGTCGATCTGTTTGTCGGACATGCCGGCCAGCTCGGCGCGCGTGTCGACGATCAGGGCCGAGGCGTTCGATTCGTTCAGCACGTTTTGCGCGAAGCTGGTTTGCAGGCTTGCCAGTTCGCTGTTGTAGGCCTTGAGCTTTTCCTTGTTCGCGTTCGACAGCTTGGCGCCGGCGCGCACGAAATCGGTGTGGTAACGCTCGAGCAGGTACACCGACTCGGCATCGAGTTTCAGATTGGTGCGCTTGTCGTACAGCGACTTGATGCGCGCATACAGTTTCGGATTCAGGCGGATCGCGTCGCCGTGGGCGGACAGCTTGGGCGCCATTTCCTTGTCCAGGGCTTTGAGCGCGTCGTTGGTGTACGAGCCGGACAAGGTGCCGAAGACGATGCCGACGCGGCTCAAGAGCTGACCCGAGCGCTCCATGGCGACGATGGTGTTCTCAAAAGTAGGCGCGGCCTTGTTATTGGCGATCTTCTCGATCTCGGCCGCCTGCTGGCGCATGCCCTCCATGTAGGCCGGGGCGAAGTGTTCGTTCCTGATTTTGTCGAAGGCCGGGTATTGCAGCGCCAGCGTGCTCTGGGCGGCGAACGGGTTGGACGCGTCGAAGGGCATGGCCGACTGGGCGTGGGTGGCGGGCATGGCTTGCGTGGCTGGCTGGGCGTAAGCCAGGTTGGCCATGGCGACGCTGGCAGCAAGTAGCAGGAGGTGGGGACGGTTCATGGAGTCTCTTTAATTTTTGTTGCAGAAGTGCGCAGGGACGCGGCCTGCGCGGACAAATGGTTGGCTGACGCTGTGCAGCATTACGCGTGGGCACTCGTGCCCACGCGTTCATCAATTACCGGTCAACCCGCGACGCTCCAGCAGCGGCTCGATCACAGGATCACGTCCGCGGAAATCGCGGAACAGGTTCATCGCCTCGGTGGTTCCGCCGCGCGAGAGCAGGGTCTTGCGGAAGTGGTCGCCGTTCTTGCGCGACAGGCCGCCGTTTTCCGTGAACCACTGCACCGTATCGGCGTCGAGCTTTTCACTCCACAGATAGGCGTAGTAGCCGGCCGAGTAGCCGCCGTTCATCGAGTGCGAGAAATAGGTCGTGCGGTAGCGCGGCGGCACCGGCGCAAAATCGACGCCGGCATCCTTCAGGGCGGCTGCTTCGAAGGCCAGCACATCGGTCGGGATCTGCGCCGGGGTCAACTGGTGCCAGCGCTGGTCGATCAGGGAGGCGGCCAGGTATTCGCTGGTCATGAAGCCCTGGTTGAATTTTTTCGAAGCGACGACTTTATCCAGCAATTCCTTCGGCATCGGCGCGCCGGTTTTATGGTGCTTGGCGTAGTTCGACAGCACCTCCGGCCAGATCGCCCACATCTCGTTGACCTGGGACGGGTACTCGACGAAATCGCGCGGCACGCTGGTGCCCGAGAAGTGCGGGTATTTCACGTTCGAGAACATGCCGTGCAGGGCGTGGCCGAATTCGTGGAAAGTGGTGCGCACTTCGTCGTAGGTCATCAGCGTCGGCTCGCCCGCGGGCGGCTTCGGAATGTTCAGGTGGTTGCCCACGACCGGATGCTTGCCCAGCAAATGCGACTGCGACACGTATTCGTTCATCCAGGCGCCGCCCTGCTTGTTCGAGCGCGCATACGGATCGAACAGGAAGATCGCCAGCTGCTTGCCGTCGTTATCGATCACGTCGAAGGTGCGCACGTCCGGGTCGTACACCGGCAAGTCCTTGCGCTCCTTGAAGGTGATGCCGTATTCCTTGGTCGCGGCGAAGAACACGCCGTTCACCAGCACGTTGTTCAGTTCGAAGTAGGGACGCAGCTGGTTTTCGTCGAAATTGTACTGCGCCGCACGCACCTTGTCGGTGTAGTGGGCCCAGTCGTGGGCGGCGATCTGGAAGCCCCCCTTCTCGGCGTCGACGATCTTCTGCATCTCGGCCGCTTCGCGTCGCGCGTTGCCGATCGCCGGCTTTGCCAGCTCGGCCAGCAGCTTGTTCACGGCCGCCGGGTTCTTCGCCGTTTCCAGCTCCTGCGAATAAGCAGCGTAGTTCGCGTAGCCGAGCAGGGTCGCGCGTTCGGCGCGCAATTTGACCAGTTTTAGCACCAGCTCGCGCGTGTCGAATTCGCCGCCGCGGCTGCCGCGGTTCATCGATGCGGCCTGCAGGCGCTCGCGCACCGAACGGTTGGTCAGGCTGGCCAGCGGCGCCTGGATGGTGGTGTTGGCAATGCCGATGACGTACTTGCCGTCCAGGCCGCGCTTTTTCGCTTCCGTCGCGGCGGCCGTGATCTCGGCCTCCGACATGCCCGCCAGTTCGGCGCGGGTGTTGACGACCAGGGCCGAGGCATTCGCTTCTTTCAGCACGCGCTGCGAGAATTCCGACTGCAGCGAGGCGATCTGGCCGTTGTAGCCCTTGAGTTTTTCCTTCTCAAGCGAGGACAGCTTGGCGCCGGCGCGCACGAATTCCTTGTAGTAGCGCTCGAGCAGGAACTTCGCTTCCGCATCCAGGCCCAGCTTGCCGCGCTTGGCGTGCAGGGTTTCGATGCGCTTGAACAATTTCGGGTTCAGGTAGATGGCATCGTTGTGCGCGGCCAGCTTCGGCGACATCTCGCGGTCGACGGCGTCCAGGCGGTCGTTCGTGTTCGCCGTCTGCAGGTTCGAGAACACGGCGGACACGCGCGAGAGCATCTGGCCCGAGCGCTCCATGGCCACGATCGTATTCTCGAAGGTCGGCGCTTTCGGGTTATTGGCGATGCTGGCCGCTTCGCGCAGCTGCTCGCGCATGCCGGCGGCATAGGCAGGCAGGAAATGCTCGTCCTTGATCTTGTCGAAGGCCGGGTAATTGAACGGCAGCGCGCTCGGCTTGGCGAAGGGATTGGATGCGTCGAGAACGGTGCCGGATCCGGCAGGGGCTGCGAAAGCCGCGCCGGCGAAGGCCAGGCTGGCTGCGATGATAAGCAATTGTGGGCGTTTCATGGTCTCTCTCACGGACACGCAAAAAAGGCTGCCCGCGGGATCGCCGCCGGCAGGTCGCGCCAGATCATAGCAGGCTTATTGTTGTGCCAGCACAGCGAAAAGCGACAGGCGAATTGTATGCATGCGTCGCCGTGCCCGCCCGCCGCCAGCACGTCTTTACAGGTGCGCGCGCGTGCAACACACAGGAGCCGTTATCATGAAGTGCTACCGCTCGATTGACGCGGCCCTCTACCATCATGAAAGAACCGACCATGACCGTGCACACTGAAACCACCATCCTGGCAGGCGGCTGCTTCTGGGGCATGCAGGACCTGCTGCGGCGCCGGCCCGGCGTGCTGTCCACCCGCGTCGGCTATTCCGGCGGCGACGTACCCAACGCGACCTACCGCAACCATGGCACGCACGCCGAAGCGCTTGAAGTCGTGTTCGACCCCGAGCAGATCAGTTTCCGCCAGATCCTGGAATTCTTCTTCCAGATTCACGACCCGAGCACAGCCAACCGCCAGGGTAACGACCGCGGCCTCAGCTACCGCTCCGCCATTTATTATCTCAACGACGAGCAAAAGCGCGTGGCCGAGGACACCGTCGCCGACGTCGACGCCTCCGGCCTTTGGCCCGGCAAGGTCGTGACCGAAATCGCGCCCGCCGGCCCATTCTGGGAAGCCGAGCCAGAGCACCAGGATTACCTGGAACGGATTCCGAACGGCTATACCTGCCACTTCGTACGGCCAGACTGGAAGCTGCCGCGTCGGGCCTGATGCTCCCCATTTTCCGGTCCTCGTATGATGCGGTCGTCGTCGGCAGCGGGCCCGGCGGCGCCAGCACGGCGCGCACGCTGGCGCAAGCCGGGATGCGCGTGCTGGTGCTGGAACAGGGCGGCGCCGACCCCTTGAAGGGCACCATCGGCCAGATGGCAAGCATGGCGGCCGTGCCCGGCAAGGGCGCCTACCTGCACCGCGACGCTTCCCTGCTGGTGGCCGGCATCACGGCGGGCGGCAGCTCGGCCATCAATTTTGCCACCGCCGCCGCGCCGCCGACCGCGCTGTTCGCGCGCTACGGCATCGATCTGGCACCGGCGCTGGCGCAGCTGCGCGCCGAACTGCCGATGGCGCCGCTGCCCGACGAATTGATCGGCCCGATGGCGGCGCGCATGGCGCAGGCCGCGCGCGCCCTCTCGCTCGACTGGCAGAAACTCGACAAGATGATCCGTCCCGACACGTGCCGCAGCGGCTGCTGGCGCTGCGTGTACGGCTGCCCCTTCGGCGCCAAGTGGACGGCGCGCGATTTTCTCGACGAGGCCTGCCGCCACGGCGCGCAGCTGGTCGACCGTGCCCGCGTGCAGCGGGTGCTGGTGGCCGATGGCCGCGCGGCCGGGGTCGAGGTGGAGGTGGGCGGCAAGCTGCGCAGCATTGCCGCGCCCCTCGTCGTGCTGTCCGGCGGCGGCCTGGGCAGCCCGCGGCTGCTGCACGCCTCAAGCCTGGGTCCGCGCGAGTCTCCCTTCTTCAGCGACCCGGTGGTGGCGGTGATGGGCAGCGTCGACGACATCGCGGGCGGCGCTGAGGTGCCGATGGCGGGCGGCCTGCACCTGCACGAGGAGGGCGTGGCGCTGGCCGACTTGACCCTGCCGCAGCCGATGTACCAGGCCTTTGCGCTGCAGGTCGGGCGCGTCGACCGTTTATTTGCGCACGGGCGCACCCTGTCGATGATGGTCAAGATCCGCGACCAGATCGGCGGCCGCATCGGGCCGCGCTGGGCGGACAAGACGCTGCAGGCAAGCGACCGCCAGAAGTTGAAGCATGGGGTCGGGATGGCGAAAGCGATCCTGCGCGAAGCGGGGGCGCATCACATCTTTAAATCGTGGCACTTCGCGGCGCATCCGGGTGGCAGCGTGCGCATTGGGGAGGGGGTGGATGCGGATTTGCAAACGTCCACGCCGGGGCTGTACGTGTGCGATGCGTCGGTGATTCCGGAGCCGTGGGGGCTGCCGCCGACTTTGACGCTGCTGTGTCTGGGCAAACGGCTTGGGGCCTATTTGGCTACTGCCGCTGGCAAAACCTAACGCATTTTCGACTTGCACACGCCGCGCCGCGTGGGCTCAAGAGCCCACCCTACGGTTCGATGCTGTTCAGGCACCGTGGCTCAATAATGCGGCGGCCGCTCGTTCACCGGCGTCTGGCGCCCCATCTCGCGCTGCGCGCGCAGGTGCTCGGCCAGCTGCTGCACCATGGCTTCCAGTTGATCGATACGGCGCGCCTGCTGGTAGACGGTCTGGTTCAGCGAGTCGACCAGGTCTTCCATGTGCGCCAGCTTGATTTCGATATCGACAAAACGGTCTTCGTGTTCCACGGCGGTTCCTGGCAGGTCTTCTTGAATGGGCGGCATTATGACATCAGCTTGCCGGCATCCGGCTTCGGTGTGTTCAGCAGCGCCTTCAAACTCGCCAGCCGGTCCTTCGGGCTGATCACTTCCGATTCCAGCGGCACCGCGATGCCCTCGTCGAGCGCCATCTCCTTGATGAAGCGCGACGGGTCGCAGTGCACCAGCTCCCCGGCGCGCTTTCTCTTCTTGCACCAGGTGACTTGCAGGGTGCGCTGGGCGCGCGTGATCCCGACGTACATCAGGCGCCGCTCTTCCTGGATGCGCGCGGCGATCTTTTCGATCGGGTCGTCCGGGTCGCCCTTGTGCGGCAGGATGCCCTCTTCCACGCCGACCAGGAACACGTGCGGATACTCCAGTCCTTTCGAGGCGTGCAGGGTCGACATGCGCACCGCGTCCTGCTCTTCGTCCTGGCCTTCGAGCATCGACATCAAGGCCACCATTTGCGTCAGTTCCAGCAAATTCTTTTCTTCGCCGGTGCCGTCGCGCCCGCCCTTGCCGCGTTCCTTCAGCCAGTTGGTGAACTCCATCACGTTCTGCCATTTCGACTGGGCCGCGCGGTCGTCGAAATTCTCGTACAGGTAATGCTCGTAATTCATCTCCTTCATCATGTCGTCGAGCACCTCGGCGGCATTTTCGCCGCTGCCCGACGGTCCCGGGCGGCTGGCGCGCGATTCCAGGTCATTGATGAAATGGCAGAAATCGCGCAGCGGATGCAGTTGGCGATCCGCCAGTTTGCCTTCGATCCCGCCTTTCAGGGCCGCCTCGAATAGCGAGCAATTCCACTGCTTCGAAAATTCGCCCAGCACCTCCAGCGTGGCCATGCCGACCCCGCGTTTCGGCGTCGTCACGGCGCGAATGAAGGCCGGATCATCGCCTTCGTTGGCGATCAGGCGCAGGTAGGCGATGATGTCCTTGATCTCGGCTTTATCGAAAAAGCTCTGGCCGCCGGAAATCGTGTACGGAATGCGTTCCTTGCGCAGCGCCTGCTCGATGATGCGGGCCTGGTGGTTGCCGCGGTACAGGATCGCGTAATCGGTCCATTTATTTTTGCGCTGAAAATGGTCGGCCGAAATCATGATCGCGATCTGGTCGGCTTCCTGCTCGTCGCTCTGCATCCCCAGCACTTTGATTGGCTCGCCCAGCCCGTGTTCCGACCAGAGCGATTTTTCAAAAAGCTTGGGGTTGTTGCCGATCACGGCATTCGCCGCCTGCAGGATGCGCGTCGTCGAACGATAATTCTGCTCGAGTTTAATCACGCGCAGGTCGGGGAAATCGGTCTGCAGCGTCTTGATGTTTTCGACCGAGGCGCCGCGCCAGGCGTAAATCGCCTGGTCGTCGTCGCCGACGGCGGTGAACATCGGCTTCTTGCCGATGCCCGTCACCAGCAGTTTTACCAGTTCGTACTGGCAGGTATTCGTGTCCTGGTACTCGTCCATCAGCAGGTAGCGCAATTTTCTCTGCCAGCGGTCGCGGATCGGATCGTTGTTGCGGAACAGTTCCACCGGCAGGCGGATCAGGTCGTCGAAGTCGACCGCCTGGTAAGCGGACAGGGTTGCCACATAGCTGCGGTAGATGCGCCCGGCCTGGGCTTCGTCTTCGTCCTTGGCCTGTTTGATCGCGTCCTCCGGATCGACCAGGCCGTTCTTCCACAGCGAAATGGAATTCTGGATGCGGCGGATTTCCTGCTTGTCGGTCGTCAGGCCCAGGTCGGAGACGATCGTGTAGCAGTCGTCGCTGTCCATGATCGAAAACCGGTCCTTTAATCCAACGCCGGCCGCTTCCTGGCGCAGGATTTTCACGCCCAGCGAGTGGAAAGTCGACACAGTGAGTTGCTTCGCCTGCTTCGGCTGTTTCAGCAGCTTGGCGATACGCTCCTGCATCTCGAGCGCGGCTTTATTTGTAAACGTCAGGGCGGCGATCGTGCGCGGATCGTAGCCGCAATGTTCGATCATGTAGGCGATTTTTTGCGTGATCACGCGCGTCTTGCCCGAGCCGGCACCGGCCAGCACCAGGCAAGGGCCGTCCAGATACAGCGCGGCTTCGCTTTGCGGCCCGTTCAGGCCGAACTTTGGTGCATTGGACATGGGAATTATTCTGGAAGACAGCAGAGCATTGTAACGAGCGGGAGCGAAAGCAGCCACGCCCCGCGCTACAATGTTCATCATGAAAAAATTGCTAATTCTGTTGCTGGCGGCCACCTTGTCGATGCCGGCGCTGGCGCGCCCGCTGCTGGTCGCTGCCGCCAGCGATCTCGGCTATTGTATCGATGAACTGGTTGCCGCGTACCGGAAAACCGCACCTGGCGTCGAGCCGAAGGTCTCGCTTGGCGCATCCGGCAACTTTTTTGCACAAATTCGCAACGGTGCTCCCTTCGAGGTTTTCCTGTCGGCCGACATGGACTACCCGCGCCAGCTGATCAAACTCGGCGCGGCCGAGAGCGCCACCCCTGTTCCGTATGCCATCGGCCGCATCACCCTGTGGTCGCTCGACCCGCAGATCGATCCGGCGCGCGGCCTGGCCGCCCTGGTGGCCGACGCGCGCGTCAAGCGGATCGCGATCGCCAATCCGGTCACGGCGCCCTACGGCCGCGCGGCCAGGGCGGCCTTGGCACGCGATGGGCTGTGGGACAAGGTCCAGCCGAAACTCGTGGTTGGCGAAAATATTGCCCAGACCGCGCAATTCGTCCAGACCGGCAACGCCCAAGTCGGCATTATTTCCTTCGCCACCCTGCACGCGACCAAATTAAAAGGCGTCGGGCGCCATGCGCTGGTGCCAAGCACCGGCCTGGCGCCGATCGAGCAAGGCGCGATCGTCACCAAGGCCGGCGCCGGCAATCCGCACGCAAGCGGCTTCGTGCGCTTCCTGGCCTCGCCCGAAGCGCGCGCAATTCTTGCCCGCAACGGTTTCAGCCTGCCCGCGGGCGCGGCCGAATGACGGAGTGGCAGTTTCCGCCCGAACTGTGGGACGCGATCGGCCTGACGCTGCGCCTCGCCGCCGTCACCTCGGCAGTGCTGCTGGTCGTCGGCATTCCGCTGGCCAATTGGCTCAACAACAGCAAGATGCGCGGCATTATCTTTGTCGAAACCCTGGTCAGCCTGCCGATCGTGCTGCCGCCCACGGTCATCGGCTTTTATTTGCTGATGCTGATGGCGCCGCAGCAACCGGTCGGCGCGGCCTGGATGTCGGTCTTCGGCCATCCGCTGCCGTTTTCGTTTGCCGGCCTGGTGGCGGGCTCGGTACTGTACAGCCTGCCATTTGCCGTACAGCCCTTCCAGGCGGCGTTTCGCGGGGTCGGGCGCGACCTGGTGCAGTCGGCGCTGGCGCTCGGCCTCACCAAACGCCAGACCTTCTGGTCCATCGTGCTGCCGCTGTCGAAACACGGCATTTTGACCGGCGTGTCGCTCAGCTTTGCGCACACGATGGGCGAATTCGGCGTCGTGTTGATGCTGGGCGGGAACATCCCGGGGCAGACCCGGGTGGCCTCGATCGCGCTTTATGATGAAGCGCAGAAGTTGAATTATGGGACGGCGCACGCATATGCGTTGGTATTGCTGGCGATTTCGTTCGCCATCCTGATCGGCATTGCCTTCCTGCAGCGCCGGCAGAACGCGATCCTGCTGTCCAACTGACCGCTGCCAAATCGGCTACCATCGCCCCCTTACACTACGCTACGAGCACGCCACAATGAAATTTGAACACCTGATCGAAGTAAACGACCCGCTCAATCCCCTGATGGATACGCTCACCCGCGAGCAGGTATGGCGCGGCCTGGTGATCCGCGCCGAGTCGCCGAAGCTGTTCATCCCGCACCTGGACGACTGCGACATCAGCGCGCGCGAAGCCGGCAGTTTCAAGCGCCGCCTGCGCTATGGCGACCTGGTGGTCGAAGATACCGTCGTCCTGAGCCCGCTGCACGAAGTGCGCTACGAGGTTCCGGCCCAGGGCGAGATCAGCGCTTCGCTGCTCACCATGACGATCGAAGCGCCGTCCGAGCACATGCTGTACGTGCGTTTCAGCTACGACGACGGCATGGAAGAGTCGACCGACGGCGCGACCAAGATGTACGAGGAATTCAAGAAGTCGGCCTACCAGGAAGCCGATATCGACACGATGCGCATCGTGCGGCAGATGGCCGAGCAGGGGAATCTGGATGCGAGTTATTTGAACTGATGCCACAGATGGTGTGCCGTTCGTAGGGTGGGCTCCGCCCACGCGGTATCACCCTACGAACAGACGCGGCCTACGTCCCCGGCTCCGAATCGGCCGCATCGGTGTGATTCGTTGCATTGGCCAGGTTCGCCGCCAAATCGCGCAGGGCGGTGCGCACGCCCTCTTCGATCACGGGATGGTAGAAGGGCATGTCAAGCATCTGCGGCACCGTCAGGTTCGCCTGCACGGCCCAGGCCAGCAGGTGCGCGATGTGCTCGCAGCGTGGGCCGATCATCTCGGCACCGAGGAAGCGGCAGGAGCCGTACTCGGCATACACGCGCAGCATCCCCTTGTTCTGCAACATCACGCGGCTGCGGCCCTGGTTCTCGAAGGAGACCTGGCCGATCGCGAATTTCGGCCGCCCGCCCTCGCACAGCGTCTTATAACTTTTACCGAGCGTGGCGATGTTCGGCTCGGTGAACGCGATGCCGAGCATCGTGCGGCGCAGGCCTGGACGCACGTCCGGATAGCGGCCCGCGTTCTCGCCGGCGATCTTGCCGTGGTCGGCCGCTTCGGCCAGCAGCGGCAGCTCGTTGTTGGCGTCGCCGGCGATGAAAATATGGCTGGTCCCGCACTGCATGGTGCGGCTGTCGAAGTCGGGCACGCCGTTGGCCGCCAGTTCCAGGCCGGTCTCTTCCAGACCCATGCCGTGCACGTTGGGCGAGCGGCCGGTGGCCAGCAGCACGTACTGGTAAGACTCGCTGGTCTCCTTGCCGAGTGCGTCGCGCGTGGTCAGGAGCACCTGCTCGCCCTGCTGCTCGGCGCGCACCACTTCGGTCTGGAAGCGCAGGTCGAGTTCCTGGCTGAGCGTGCGCCGGGCGGCATTCAGTACCTCGGGGTCGCTCAGCTGGGCGACGCTGCCGCCGCGCGCGAAGACGCTGACCTTGACGCCCAGGCGGCTCAGGGCCTGGCCCAGTTCGAGCCCGATCACGCCGCTGCCGATCACCGCCACCGACGTTGGCAAATCGTCCCAATAAAACACGTCGTCGCTGGTGACGATGCCGGGACCCACGTCCTGCAATTGCGGCAGGATCACCGGCGTCGAGCCGGTGGCGATCACGATGCGGGCCGCTTCGATCTCGGTATGGTCGTCGATCTGCAGGGTGTGCGGGCCGGTGAAACGGGCATGGCCGCGGATGCGGTCCTCGATCGGAAAACTCTCGACGCTTTCCAGCACGAAGCCGACGAAGCGGTCGCGTTCACCGCGCACGCGCGCCATCACGGCGCGCCCGTCGATGCGTTTTTCTCCGGGATGCACGCCAAAGCCCGGCGCGAGGTCGAGCATGTGGGCGGCGTCGGCGGCGGCAATCAACAGTTTGCTCGGCATGCAGCCAACCCGTGCGCAGGTGGTGCCGTACGGGCCGCTCTCGATGACGACCGTGCGCGCCCCTTGGGCGACCGCGGCGCGATAGGCCGACATGCCGGCTGTGCCGGTGCCGATGACGGCAACGTCGACTTGCAATTTCTTCATGCTGTTCTCCATAAAATGCTACCGAGACGATACGCCGTTTGCGATTTAAATGTCGAGCGGGTCCACTTCCAGCGACCAGCGCACCCGGCTCTTCATCGCGCGCAGCAGCGCCAGCCATTCTTTCAAAAACGCCTGCAGCGCCGGGCGCGAAGGCGATTCGACCAGCAGCTGAGCGCGGTCGACGTTATGCACGCGCGTCATCGTCATCGGGATCGGGTCGTTGATGGTCACGCTCTCGAAGGGCAGGATGTCGCGCGCTTCTTCGAGAAAGGCAATGGCCGTCGCCAGTTCCGGCGCCTCGGCGCGCAGCAGCGCCTGGTACATGTAGGGCGGCAGCGCGGCCTGGCGCCGTTCCTCCAGCAGGGTCGCGGCGAAGCGGTCGTAGTCGTGGCGCACCACGGCCGAGTACAGCGGGTGCGCGGCGTAGCGGGTCTGGATCAGCACTTCGGAGGCGAGACCGGCACGCCCGGCGCGCCCCGCCACCTGCATCAGCTGGGCGAACAGGCGCTCGCTGGCGCGGTAGTCCTGCGAGAACAGGGCCGTGTCCGGGTTCAGGATGCCGACCAGGGTGAGCTTTTTGAAATCGTGGCCCTTGGCGACCATTTGGGTGCCGATCAGGATGTCGACTTCGCCGCGGTGCACGGTGTCGAAGGCTTCCTGGGCGCTGCCCTTCTTTCTCGTGGAGTCGGCATCGATGCGCAGGATGCGCGCCTCCGGGAACATCGCCGACAGCCCCTCTTCGAAGCGCTGGGTGCCGCGTCCGAGCGGCTGCAAATCCACGTTGCCGCAGGTCGGGCAGTGGCGCGGAATGCGCAGCTCGAGGCTGCAGTGGTGGCAGCGCAGCCGGTGCTCGGGCTTGTGCAGCACCATGAAGGAGGTGCAGCGGGTGCAGTTGCTGATCCAGCCGCATGCCTCGCAGGTGATCACGGGCGCATAGCCGCGCCGGTTCAGGAATAACAAGGACTGCTCGCCGCGTTCCAGGCGCTGGCGGAGTGCTCCCAGCAGACCGGCGGTGAGGCCGTCCTTCGGCTTGTCGCGTTCCATGTCGAGCAGGCGCACGGTCGGCAGCACGGCGTCGCGCACGGCGCGCTCGCGCAGTTGGAGCTTGCGGTAACGGCCAGTCGAGGCGTGGTGCCAGCTTTCCAGCGAAGGCGTGGCCGAGCCGAGCACGATCGGAATGGCCAGCTGGCGCGCGCGCCAGACCGCCAGGTCGCGTGCCGAGTACCTTAAGCCTTCCTGCTGTTTGTAGGAGGGGTCGTGTTCCTCGTCGATCACGATCAGCTGCAAATGCGGCAGCGAGGCCAGGATCGCCAGGCGGGTGCCGAGCACGATGCGCGCCTGGCCCTGGTGCGCCGCCAGCCAGTGCAGCATACGCTCGCCTTCGGACAGGCTGCTGTGCAGGGTCGCCAGCATCAGGCCCGGGAAGCGCGCGCGGATATTCCCTTCGAGCTGGGGCGTGAGGTTGATTTCGGGGACCAGGATCAGGATCTGCGCCTGCGGATCGCGCGCCAGCAGCTGGGCGCAGGCCTGCAGGTAGACCTCGGTCTTGCCGCTGCCGGTGACGCCGTACAGCAGCAGCGGCGTGAAGCCCACCGCGCCGCCGATGGCGTCGGCCGCTTCCTGCTGTTCCCGGTTCAGCGGCGGCATGCCGGTCGGCGCCGGATCGCCGGGCGGCGCCAGCTTCGCCATTTTTTTCAAGGCGCGGTCGAGGGCGACAGTGGTCGAGACCCGCAAATTTTTCGGCATGCCGGGCAGCGCGACTTCGCCCAGCGGGCGCTGGTAGTAATCGGCCGCGAAGCCGGCCAGCGCCAGCCATTGCGCCGACAGGGGTGACAACTGGCTGCGCACGGCGATCGCGTTTTTCAGTTTGTCCGCCGGGACCTCGGTGTCGTGCGCGATCTCGACGATCAGGCCGACGGCTTCGCGCCGTCCGAAACTGACCAGCGCCAGCTGGCCGACCTCGGGCGTGGCGCCCTCTTCATGCGGCCAGCCATAGTCGAACACGCTGTTGAGCGGTGTATCGAGGGCAATCCGAAGGATGCAGTGCGCCAATGTCTAACCTTGTCTGAAAGCTGTGGAAAACTTTGTGGAGAATGATCCGCTTGACCGGTGGAGAAGTTTACGTTAAGTCAAATGATGTACGGATCAGTCAAAATCAAGCCAGAATAAACCATTTGTATTCAATGACTTGCGAATAAGCGAGTAGTCCACAGCAACTCGTTTCCCGCAGTGCAAGGATTGTGTATAAGTGCGTTTTTTCTTTTTGTAAATCCTTGAGCTGCATGAGGATTTAAACAAGACTCTGCGATGGCGCACGTAAGTGCTTGTCGGTACAGGAATTTTTATCCTTGAGCCAGCTCAGCCTGTGCATAACTTTGTGAACAAGGCGCGAGGAACTGCGATTTCTATGCAGGAAGAATAGCTTCCAGTTGGTCATGTGCCCACGGATTTAAAGATAAATCCCAGCAATTTCAACCACTTACAATTTCCCCGCCGGCACTGTACCTGTCCACAGGTCCAAATTGCACTGTTTCGCAAGATGTGAACAAGTGTGAGATTGCTCGGGCGTTTGCTGCGTTTGCCGGGGCGCCGCCAGTGCGGCGCCGCAGCATTTTCACTCAGGCGGCGCGTTGCTGGCGGCTGAACGTGTGGACAGCTTCGACCATCGCCGTGACCGACTCCGGCGGCGTGAATTGCGAAATGCCGTGGCCCAGGTTGAACACGTGGCCCGAGCCTGCCGAGGGCGCGCCATAAGCCGTCAGCGAGCGCTCCACTTCAGCGCGGATCTGCTCGGGCGCGGCGAACAGGATGGCCGGATCGAGGTTGCCCTGCAGGGCGACGCGGTCGCCCACCAGGGCACGGGCGCGGCCCAGGTTCACGGTCCAGTCCAGGCCCAGCGCGTCGGCGCCGCAGTTTGCCATCTCATCGAGCCAGATGCCGCCGCCCTTGGTGAAGACGATGGCGGGAATGCGCACGCCGTCCTTTTCGCGCTGGAGCTGGGCCAGCACGCGTTCCATGTAGCGCAGCGAGAATTCCTGGTAGGCGCCGTCGGCCAGCGCTCCGCCCCAGGAATCGAAGATCATGACGGCCTGGGCGCCGGCGTCGATCTGCGCGTTCAGGTACTGGGCGACGGCGGTGGCGTTGATGTCGAGGATGCGGTGCATCAGGTCCGGGCGCGCGTACAGCATCTTTTTGATGGTGTGGAATTCGCGCGAGCCCTGGCCTTCGACCATGTAGCAGGCCAGCGTCCACGGGCTGCCGGAAAAGCCGATCAGCGGCACGCGGCCGTTGATCTCGGTGCGGATCTGGGTGACGGCCTTGAACACGTAGTCGAGCGATTCCATGTCCGGTACGTTCAGGGCCATCACCTCGGCCTCGGTGCGCAGCGGGCGCTCGAACTTCGGTCCTTCGCCATCGGAGAAGTACAGGCCCAGGCCCATCGCGTCGGGTACCGTCAAGATGTCCGAGAACAGGATCGACGCGTCCAGCGCGAAGCGGTCGAGCGGCTGCAGCGTCACCTCGGTGGCGTAGTCGGGGTTCTTTGCCAGGCCCAGGAACGAACCGGCGCGCGCGCGCGTGGCGCGGTATTCCGGCAGGTAGCGCCCCGCCTGCCGCATCAGCCAGACGGGCGTGTACTCGGTCGGCTGGCGCAGCAGCGCACGCAGGAAAGTGTCGTTCTTGAGCGGAGCAAATTGTGGCATGGCTGACAATAGTGGACGTCGGAGGACGGCTATTATCGCATCCTCCGGACGCGCCGGGGACTGGCGCGCCCGGCAGCGTGGCGAGGCCTTTCCGCGCGCCGCCATGGCAGTCCTGACAGGCGCTCTTAGGCCCAAAGTCCTATTTGAGCTGGCGGGCGCGCGGCATATGCTGACTTACCGCTGATCCGCGCAAGCGGCGGTGTCCGCGCGCGGCCCGAACTTCCCAACAAGCCGAGGTGTCACGATGAAGCCGCTCTATCTTCCCGTTCTTGCCGCCCTGCTCGCCGTTGCGCCATGCGCGCCGGCACAGACTACCGGGGCGACCGCCACCGTGACCACGGCGCCCGGCGCGGCGCAGGCCATGCAGTCGACTAAAACAAGCGCGACAGTCTCCGCCATCGATCCGGCCAATCGGGTCATCAGCCTGAAACGGGCCGATGGGCGGATTGTCGATGTCCGTGCGGGCGAGGAGGTGAAAAATTTCGACAAGATCAAGGTGGGCGACAAGGTGACGGCCGAATACAAGCAGGCACTGGCGCTGGAATTGAAAAAAGGGCCGGCCGGCGCGGCCAAGCGTATCGAGTCGCCGCCGACCGTGTCGCGCACGCCAGGCGATCCCAATCCAGGCGCGACGATAGGCGCAGCGGTGACGGTGGTGGCCGATGTGGTCGCCGTTAACCGAAAAACCCAGTCGGTCAGGCTGCGCGGGCCGGAGGGAAAGCTGGTCGATCTCAGCGTACCGGATCCGGAACAGCTCAAGCTGGTCAAGAAGGGGGACCAGGTGCAGGCGGTGTACACGGAGGCCCTGGCGTTGAAGGTGGAGCCGGCGCAGGCATCGACGGGAAAATAAAAGCAGGCATGGCTAGGCAGCCGCGTATGGCGCGATCGGTTCGGCACGCGCCAGCGCGGCTCTGCCTGCGCGGCGGCGCTCTTATAATACGGTTCCCCTCTTCGAGAATGCCGACGCCATGACCCAGCCGACCCGCAAGCAGGCCGCCCCCAGCGGCACCTGGACTTCCCCGATCAGCGCCGCCGTGGTGGCGGCCGGCGCCGTGCCGCTGTCGCAGATCGCGCTCGATGGGCTCGACGTGCTGTGGCTGGCGGGCCGCGCCAGCGAAGCGGGCCGCACCACGCTGCAGCGCCTGCGTGACGGCGCCACCGAGGAACCGACGCCAAGCCCGTTCAACGTGCGCACCCGCGTGCACGAGTACGGCGGCGGCGCGTATGCGGTCGATGGCGGCACGGTCTGGTTTTCGCACTTCGCCGACAACCGTATCTATCAGGTCGAAGACGGCGGCGAGCCGGTCGTCATCACGCGCGAAGAAGCCGTGCGCTACGCCGACTTCGTGCCGGACCGCGCACGCTCGCGTTTGATCGCGGTGCGCGAGGATCACCTGGCAGGCGAAGCCCATCCCGTGAATACCATCTGCGCGGTCGGCTTCGACGGCAGCGAGACCGTGCTCGTGGACGGCAACGATTTCTATGCAGCGCCGCGCCTGTCGCCGGATGGCCGTCACCTGGCCTGGCTGTGCTGGGACCATCCGCGCATGCCGTGGCAAGGCACCGAATTGTGGGTCGCGGACGTGCTGGAAGACGGCAGCCTGGTCGATGGCCGCCTGGTCGCCGGCGGCATGGACGAATCGATCTGCCAGCCGGAATGGTCGCCCGGCGGCCTGCTGCATTTTGTTTCGGACCGCAGCGGCTGGTGGAACCTGTACCGCTTCGAACACGGCGTCGTGCATCCGCTCTGCCCGCGCGACGCCGAGTTCGGCGGGCCGCAGTGGAACTTCGGCGGCTCGATGTACGGCTTCCGCTCGGAAGACGAAATCATCTGCACCTATATCGAGGACGGCATCAGCCGCCTGGGACGCCTCTCCACGCGCGGCTGCAGCTTGAGCCCGATCGAGACGCCCTACCAGGAGATCAAGGAGTTGCGCGTCTCGCCGGAACGGGTGCTGGTGCTGGCCGGCTCGCCGACGATCGCGCTGGAGCTCGCACTGATCGACCCGGACACTGAAAAACGCACCATATTGGTGCAATCGATCGCCGAGCTGCCGGACGAAGCCTATCTGTCGGTCCCGCAAAGCATCCGCTACCCAAGCATGAAAGGCCGCACCGCCTATGCGTTTTACTATGCGCCGGCGAATCGCGAGGTCGAACTCCCGGCCGGCGAACTGCCGCCCCTGATCGTCATCGGCCACGGCGGACCGACCAGCATGGCCACCAGCACCTTGAAGCTCGCCACGCAGTTCTGGACCAGCCGCGGCTTCGCCGTGCTCGACGTGAACTACGGCGGCAGCTCCGGTTTCGGGCGCCACTACCGCGACCTGTTAAAGGGCCAGTGGGGCGTCATCGACGTCGAGGATTGCGTGGCCGGGGCGCGCCACCTGGCCGAACAAGGCCTGGTCGACCCGGAACGCCTGCTCATTCGCGGCAGCAGCGCCGGCGGCCTGACGACCCTGTGCGCCCTCACCTTCCACGACGTCTTCAAAGCCGGCGCCAGCTATTACGGCGTGTCCGACCTGGCCGGGCTGGACGCGGACTCGCACAAGTTCGAATCGCACTACAACGAATACCTGATCGCCCCCAAGGCAGAGGCGCAAGCCGTCTACCGCGAACGCTCGCCGATCCACCATACCGATGCGTTGAAGCGTCCGATGATCTTCTTCCAGGGCCTGGACGACAAGGTCGTGCCGCCGCAGCAGTCCGAGACCATGGTCGACGCCCTGCGCGCAAGCGGCGTGCCGGTGGCCTATCTCACGCTGGAAGGCGAAGGCCACGGCTTCCGCAAGGCGGACAGCGTGGTGCGCACGCTGGAAGCGGAGCTGGCGTTTTATTTGCGCGTGTTCGGCATCGCGCTGCCTGAGGGGCTGCCGCGGCTGGAGATCGAGAACCTGGCTGCATGAGCGACGCATCCCTGCTTCATCAGTTCGAGCAATGCTCGGCGGTCCCGAAGACCATCCTTGCCGTGCTGGCGCTGGCGGGCGAGCCACTTGGCCGCACCCGCCTGGGCGAGCAGCTCGATGCGCTCAGCGTGCTCGATTCGGATCAGCACTTTGCCGACTGCCTGGCGATCCTGCAGGAGCGCGGCCTGACCAGCATGGTGACCGGGCGCGGCACCATCATCAAGCCGGAGGCCGCGTGGCCCGCGATCGAGTTCCTGCTGCGTAGCGGCCGTTTCAATGAAATGCGCGAGATCTACGAGGTCTTCAACCCGCTCCGGCGCGACTGGCAAGGCGGCCCTGTGCTGCGCAGTTATCGCCAGGGCGTGGCACTGCTGCGCATGGCGTTGATCGGTGGCGACGGCCCGAAATCGATCGCGCCGCTGTTGAACGCCTGCCTGCGCTGCCACGAAGCGGCCTACCTGCACCCGCTGGTCGATATCTGCGCCCGCCCATTCGAGCCGGACCTGATTGACCACATCAATCCGGCGCTGCGCGACGAGGTACTGTCGGTATTGATCAACCACGCCCAGCGCGAACCTGCGGCAGCACCGGCAGTCCGCGCCTACGCCGAAGCCCTGGTGGCGCAGGGCGGCGCGTCGATGGAGTTGCGGGTCGCCCTGGCCGAACATTTGATCCTGTGTGGACGCCTGGACGATGCAGGCGTTCTACTGCAGGACATGGACGACTCGGCCGCGCTGTTCTACCGTAGCGTGCTGCTGCTCCTGCGCGACCACATCGACGAGGCCCTGGCCGGCTTCGACGCGGCCTTGAAACTGCTGCGCCGCGAAACGGGTAAGCGCAAGCAGGTGTTCGCGGGGATCGGCGGCCACCTGTACGTCGCCGCCCTGCTGCGCCGCGGCGACCCCAAGCACCAGAAGGCGGTCGAAGGCTACCTGGACAGTGCCACGCGCGCCGTGCAGAGCCACGACACGGCGGTCTATCAACAACTCTCCATGCTGCGCCAGATCCGCGGCGGCACGGTCGACGCCGAGGTGCTGCCCTCGCGGAACTGGGAAACGGCGCTGCAGCCGGTGCTGTTCCGCGCCCTGCTGCACTGGTGGCTGGGCATGCCGCAGCTGTCCAGCCAGCGCGCCCGGCTGGAAGAAGCACTGGCGCAGTCGGAAGCGGCCGGCTTCGATTTCCTGAGCGCCCAGCTGGCCGGCCTGCTTGGGCAACTGGGCGGCATCAGCTTTGAGCAGCGCGCGATCGCCCTGCGCCAGCAGCACCGTTTTACGGACATGACCCACTGGTTCGAACGCGAGCAGCCGTGGGAGCGCCAGCTGAATGCCCTGATCAACCTGCAGCCGGCCGTGAACGTGGAAGTGGTGAAAGAGTCGCGCCTGGTCTGGCTGATCCGCTACGATGAACACCTGGGCGTGCAGGAGCTGGAACCGCGCGAACAGAAGCGCGACGCGCAAGGCGCCTGGAGCCGCGGCCGTCCGATGGGCCTGAAACGCCTGACGGAAGATGCGGCCACGCTCGATTTTCTCAGCGCGCAGGACGTGCTGGCGGTATCGAACATCGGCGCTTCCCGCCAGTACTACGGCAGCGGCCTGCGCTACGAATTCGACATCGGCAAGACCCTGGCCGCCCTGATCGGCCACCCGCTGCTGTTCTGGTTCGACGCGCCCGGCACCCGGGTCGAGCTGCTGCCGGGCGAGCCGGAACTGCTGGTGAAAGCGGCGCGCGAGCACGTGACGATTTCGCTGCGCCCGCCGATCCATGAAAACAGCGGCGACGTGGTCGTCTCGCGCGAAACGCCCACCCGCCTGCGCGTGGTGCGCGTGCGCGACGAGCACCGCCGCATCGGCGCGATCGTGGGCGAAGCCCTGGTGGTGCCGCTGGAAGCGGAGGTACGCGTGCTGCAGGCGATCGGCGCGATTTCCTCGATCGTCACCGTGCAGTCGGACATTGGCGCGAGCGCCGCCGACATCGAAAAAATCGCCGCCGACGCGCGCCTGCACGTGCACCTGCTGCCCTACCAGCACGGCCTGCGCATGCGCATCCTGGTGCGTCCGCTGCCGGAAACCGGCGCCTATTACACGCCGGGCAGCGGCGCCGAACGCGTGATCGCCGATTTCAACGGCATCCGTACCGAAGCCAGGCGCGATCTGAACGCCGAGCGCGAAGCCGAGCGCCAGCTGGTGGCGAACTGCCGCGCACTCGAAAGCGCCGAAGAAGAACACGGCGAATGGCTGCTCGGCCAGCCGATCGCCTGCCTGGAACTGGTGAGCGAACTGCAGGAACTCGATCCATTGAAAGTGGTGATCGGCTGGCCCGAAGGCGAGCCTTTCCGCGTCAGCAAAAAAGTGGCCTCGCAATCGGTGCGCATCAACATCAAGCGCGACAAGGACTGGTTCGCCGCGAATGGCGAAGTGACCGTCGACGAGGGCCGCGTGATGGATCTGCGCTCGCTGCTCGACAAGGTGCGCGCCGGAGACGGGCGTTTTGTCGCGTTGGGGGACAACCAGTTCCTGGCGCTGACGAACGAGCTGCACCGGCGCCTGCTCGACGTCGCCGCCTTCACCGATGCCGACGGCGAGGTTTTACGGGTCCATCCGCTGGCCAGCTTCGCGCTGGAAGAACTGGCGCTGGGCGCCGGCGGGGTCGAGGCGGATAAAGCCTGGCGCGCGCACATCAAGAAGATGGCGGACAACGCCGCCTACGAACCGCAGCTGCCCTCGACCCTGCAGGCCGAACTGCGCGACTACCAGCGCGACGGTTTTACATGGCTGGCGCGCCTGGCGCACTGGGGCGTCGGCGCCTGCCTGGCCGACGACATGGGGCTCGGTAAAACCCTGCAGGCGCTGGCCCTGATCCTGCTGCGCGCACCGAACGGCCCGACCCTGGTGGTGGCGCCGACCTCGGTCTGCACCAACTGGATCGCGGAAGCCGAACGGTTCGCGCCAACCTTGAAGATCAAACTGTTCGGGCCGGGCGAGCGCGCCGACATGATCGAACAGGCCGGCGCCTTCGACGTGATCGTCGCCAGCTACGGCCTGCTGCAGAACGAAGCGCCGCAGTTCACCAAAAAACGCTGGCACACGATCGTGATGGACGAGGCCCAGTCCTTCAAAAACGCTGCGACGCGGCGTTCGCAGGTGGTGATGGCGCTGCAAGGGGACTTTAAAATGGTCGCCACCGGCACGCCGCTGGAAAACCACCTGGGAGAGTTGTGGAACCTGTTCCGTTTCATCAACCCGGGCCTGCTCGGCACCGCCGACCAGTTTCAACTGCGCTTTGCCGGCCCGATCGAAAAGGCGCAGGACAAGCGCGCCGAAAGCGCGGCTCGCGCGCGGTTAAAGCGGCTGACGCAGCCGTTCATTTTGCGCCGTACCAAGAGCCAGGTGCTGACCGAACTGCCGCCGCGTACCGAGATCGTGCTGCCGGTCGAACTCAGTCCCGAAGAAACCGCCCTGTACGAATCGCTGCGCCGTGAAGCGCTGGATAAACTGGCCTCGCTGGAAGCGCCGCAAAGCCAGAAGTCGATCGCGATCCTGGCCGAGATGATGCGGCTGCGCCGCGCCTGCTGCAATCCGGAGCTGGTGGCGCCCGGCCTTGGCATTGCCAGCAGCAAGCTGGCCACCTTTGCGCACCTGGTCGAGGGCTTGCTCGAGAACCGCCACAAGGTGCTGGTCTTCAGCCAGTTCGTCGACCATTTGTCCCTGATCCGCAAGCACCTGGATGCGCGCGAGATCCGCTACCAGTACCTCGACGGCTCCACCCCGATGCAGGAACGGAAAAAACGCGTGGATGCCTTCCAGGCCGGAGAAGGAGATCTATTCCTCATCAGCCTGAAGGCGGGCGGGGTCGGCATCAACCTCACGGCCGCCGACTACGTGATCCACATGGACCCGTGGTGGAACCCGGCGGTGGAAGACCAGGCCTCGGACCGCGCGCACCGCATGGGCCAGCTGCGGCCGGTGACGATTTATCGCCTGGTGGCGCGCCACACGATCGAGGAAGGCATCGTCGACCTGCACCGCCACAAGCGCGACCTGGCCGACAGCCTGCTGGAAGGCGGCGACCTGTCGGCGCGCATGGCGCCGGGCGAGATGCTGGCGATGCTGCAGCAGGGGCTGGGCGGCTAGGCCATCTGGCGCTGCCGCGCATTCCATGTGATGATTCCGCTTTTGTCACGGAACAGCACCATGGAAGAACAGAACGCGCCCGCTCCTTCGAAGGCCCAGGTCATCGGCCTGAAGTCCTGGCTGGCCTATGCGGGCGTCGCGGCGCTGGCGGTGATCCTGTTCGGCGTGCTGCTGCCCCTGTCCTTCCTGTGGCACGAGATGGCGGCCCTGGCCGTGCTGATCCTGTCGGCCTTGTTGGTCGGCTATGAATTCCTGTTGGTACGCAGCGTGCAGCTGTATATGGACGACCTGGGCGTCTGGGTGCATTCGGGGGTGCTGCCCTGGAAGCAGGGCGTGAGCGGCGTCAAATGGCGCGACATGGATGAAGCGACCTTCGTGAACGGTTTTAAAAGCTGGGCCACGCGCTCGTACACGGTGCGCATCGGGCACCGGTTTACCAAAGAAAGCGAGATCGTGCTGACGAATATCGCGCGCGGCAAGGAGGCGGTATCGATCGTCAATGCGCGCCACCAGGCGCTGATCCGCGCAGGCGTGGTCGACTGATGGATGCGCAGGCGGCACTGGCCTTTGTACGCGAACACGGCGTCGTGCTGGTCTCGGCGCGCTGGCCGGCGCCAACACTCACCCATGCGATTGCGGGCGAAGCGATCAAGGGCAGCTGGTGGGGCCGCCCCGCAGGCAAGCAGATTTTCGCTGTGCTCGAAGCGGTACAGGGCGAGGCCGAGATCCTGGTTTGCCGGCTGGTCGAGAACAAGATCACGCTGGTGCACCGGCGCCTGTGGGCGGCGCTGGCAGCGAGCGCGCCGGCCTTCGACTCGGCGCGCCTGGCGCGGGTGATGCAGGTGCATAGCGCCCATGGTCATCATGAAAACATTGAAACGCCCTTCCCCGACTGGCTGAGCGCCGAAGTCCTGGAAGAGGCGGCCACGCTGGACCCAAACGCTGCACTG
The DNA here is from genome assembly GCF_059134155.1 of Massilia sp. FBCC-B171. NCBI lineage: Bacteria > Pseudomonadati > Pseudomonadota > Betaproteobacteria > Burkholderiales > Oxalobacteraceae > Massilia > Massilia sp. FBCC-B171. The sequence goes on from NZ_CP101443.1 coordinate 5,367,927, forward strand.
GCCGCGTTGGGCCCTGCATTCGTTACAAAGCCGGGCAAGCGCACCCCGCGCTAAAAATGCTAATCTGGCGCGCTGTCGCGTTGTAAACAAGCCGCGCCGCTCCATGTCTTTACGGGCCGAATACGATGATGAAAACGAAACTCGCGCTGGCAGCCATGATCGCCAGCCTCGCGCTGGCGCCGGCCAGCGCCAAGCAAACCAAGACCTCCAAGCCGAAAGCGGCCAAGGTCGTCAAATCGAAGGCGTCCGCCAAGCGCGTCGCCGCTCCTGTCGCGAAGGCAGGCGCCAAGGGTAAACCGGGCAAGGGCAAAGGCAAGGCCGCCGCTGTTGCTGCGGTTGCTGCCGGCGCCGCCGTCGCCACGGCCAAACCGGAACCGGTGCAGGCGCAAGCCCCCGCATCGAACGAGAAACGCCTCGACCGCCGCGCCGATTCGCTCAGCATGCAGTACCTGACGGCGCTGTGGCGCGTCGATCCGGAAGGCGGTATCGCGGTCGGCAAGTTCGACGCCGCTGCTAATCTCACCATTCCCGATGCCGCCACGCGCGCCAAGAAGCTTGCCTTCACCGGCGAGTGGCTGGAAAAATTCCGCAAGATCGACACGCGCCAGCTGTCGCCGCGCCAGCGCACCGATCTCGCCCTCCTGATCAATAAGCTCGAGAACGACCGCTGGCGTTTGACGACGCTGCGCGAATTCGAATGGAATCCATCGCAGTACAACATCGCCCAGCCGCTCGACCTGGTCCTCAATACCGACTACGCGGCGAAACCGCAGCGCCTGCGCACGATCCTGAAGCGCCTGGCCAATGTGCCGGCCTATTACCAGGCGGCGCAAAGCAGCATCGTGAATCCGACGCGCGAACACACGCAGCTGGCGATCGCGCAGGCGCCGGGCACGCTGGTGGTGCTGGCCGACCTCGGCCAGGCGGCGCAGGGCTCGATCCTGAACGCGCAGGAAAAGGCGCAGTTCGCGCAGCGCGTTGCCGCCGCCGGCAGCGCCGTGCTCGGGTATGTCGACTTCCTGAGCAACCTGGAAAAGACGCAATCGGCCATCGGCACCGCGCGCCCGTTCAGGCTCGGCAAGGCGCTGTACGAACAAAAGTTCGCGCTCGAGATCCAGTCGGCCAGCAGCGCCGAGCAGACCTACCGCAAGGCGCTGGCCGCGCGCGAGGAACTCCTCACGCGCATGAATACGATCGCGGACGAACTCTGGCCGCGCTATATGGCCGATAAAACCAAGCCGAACGAGCGCTTCCAGAAGATCGGCATGCTGATCGACCGGCTCTCGACGCGCCACGTCGCGCGCGAAAACTTCTTCCCCGAGATCCGGCGCCAGATCCCGCTGCTGCAGGACTGGGTGATCAAGAACGATCTCTTGACGCTCGATCCGGGCAAGCCGCTCGAAGTGCGCGAAACGCCGATGTACCAGCGCGGCGTGGCCGGCGCCAGCATCGACGCGCCGGGCCCTTACCGCCCGAAGGACAAAACCTATTACAACGTGACGCCGCTCGACGGGCTCTCCGCCGAGCAGGCCGAGAGCAGCCTGCGCGAGTACAACGAGTGGATCCTGCAGATCCTGAACATCCACGAGGCGATCCCCGGCCACTACGCCCAGCTGGTGCACGCAAACCGTTCGCCTTCGCTGGTCAAGTCCCTGTTCGGCAATGGCGCCATGGTCGAAGGCTGGGCCGTGTACGGCGAGCGCATGATGCTGGAATCGGGCTATGGCGGCAACGCCCCCGAGATGTGGCTGATGTACTCGAAGTGGAACCTGCGAAGCGTCACCAACACCATCCTCGACTACTCGGTGCACGTGAACGGCATGGGGCGCGAGGAAGCGCTGGACCTGCTGACGCGCCAGGCTTTCCAGACGCGCCAGGAAGCGACGGAAAAATGGCGGCGGGTGCAGCTGTCGTCGGTGCAGCTGACCAGCTACTTCAGCGGCTACGAGCAGATCATGGAGTTGCGCGAGCAGCGGCGCCAGGCACTCGGAGAACGCTTCAACCAGAAGCAGTTCCACGACCAGTTCCTCAGCTACGGCAATGCGCCGGTGAAGATGATCGCGGAGCTGATGCGCGATTGAGCGCAGGCCTTATCAGCACGATCGAACCGGGGCCATGTGCCCCGGTTTTTTTATGCCCGGCGCGTTCACGCCCTGCCGCACCGATGCTGTGCAAACCGCACAAACAGCGTGCCTGCGCGCCGCTTGTGCGGTTTCCGTCCAGGTCTAGAATACCCTGGCGACTTCCCGTCGCGATAAAACTATACCGACAGCGGAGACAAGCCATGACCTTCCTTCCCTCGCCTGCCTCCTAGCGCCGTCCGCGCAGCTGCCTGCTCTCCCGTGTCACCAATCCCGGCGCTTTCCTTGCGACGCCGTCGCGTCCTCACGCCCGGGCTCATCCACGTGCGTCATGCAACGGAGGCTCTACCATGGCATTTTCCTTTTCAAGCGCGGCCCGCCAGGCCGTATTCCTCGCCGCGCTTCTCCCCTGGATCGGCGCCCAGGCGCAGGTGCAGGCCGGTCCCGGCACCTGGTCCGGCAACCAGACCTGGGCCACCGATACGGTCAACGGCGGCGCCCTGACCGGCTACTACTACTGGCCAGCCTCCAACCCCACGCTCGCGGGAAAGCGCGCGCTGGTGCTGGTGCTGCACGGCTGCTCCCAGAGCGCGGCCGGCGACGTCATCGACGGCACCAGCGACAAAGGCTATAACTGGAAAGGCGTGGCCGACCAGTACGGCGCGGTGATCGTGGCGCCAAACGCCACCGGCAACCTGTACGGCTCGCACTGCTGGGACTGGGCCAAGAGCACCCACAGCCGCACGACCGGTCACTCCGGCGTGCTGCTGGACCTGATCAACCGTTTCGTCAGCAATCCGCAGTACGCGATCGATCCGAAGCAGGTGTATGTCGCCGGCCTGTCCTCGGGCGGCGCCCAGACCATGGTGATGGGCTGCCTGGCGCCCGACATCTTCGCCGGAGTCGGCATCAATGCCGGCCCGCCGCCGGGCGTGACGACCCTCCAAATCGGTGCCGTGCCCTCGGGGTACACGGCCACCACCGCCGCCAACAACTGCAAGAACCTGGCCGGCACCAACGTCTCCCAATTCGCCACGCAGGTGGCCGGCGTCATCTGGGGCACCAACGACTACACGGTGGCGCAAGGCTACGGCCCGCTCGACGCGGCGGCAATGCGCATCGCCTACGGCGGCACGTTTACCAAAGGCGCGGCCGTGAGCGTGCCGACCGGTGGCAGCAACATCCCGTACACGGACGCCAACGGCAAGGTACGCACCTCGGAGATCACCGTCACCGGCATGGGCCACGCCTGGCCCGCCGGCACCGGCGGCCAGGCCAGCAATTATGTCGACGCCAGCAAGGTCAATTATCCGGCCTTCGTGATGGACTTCTGGTTCAAGAACAACCTGCGCGTGGCGCAGGTGGCGCCGCCCGCGATGACGTCCTGCAGCGCCAGCGTCTCGGGTTCCACCGTCACGGTGAACGGCGCAGGTGTGAGCAACAGCGGCGGCAGCATCGGCAGCTACAAGGTCGTGCTCAATGGCCCGACCCCGGTGAACGATGCGGCCGCTGGCAGCGGCGCAAGCTTCAGTAAAGCCTATACTGCGCGCGCCGACGGCTACTACAGCGGCAGCGTGACGGCCACCGACAGCGGCACCGGCCTCACCTCGGCCGCCTGCAACATCGGCCAGTTCCTGGTCGGCAGCCCGCCGGCCTTGCAGGCCCCAGCCAATCTCGCGGTCGGCACGCGCACCGCCAGCAGCATCGCGCTGACCTGGAACGCGTCGAACGGCGCCACCGGCTACAACGTCTACCGCAACGGCAGCAAGGTCAATGGCGCGGCGGTCGCCGCCACCGGCTACACCGATACGGGCCTCGCGGCGGCAACGAGCTATAGCTACCAGGTCTCGGCGGTCGGCAACGGCGGCGTCGAGAGCGCGCGCTCGGCCACGGTGACGGGCAGCACCACGTCCGGCTTCGTGTGCACCGCGACGACCGCCAGCAACTACGCCCACGTGACTGCCGGTCGCGCCCACAACAGCGGCGGCTATGCGCTGGCCAATGGCTCGAACCAGAACATGGGGCTGAACAACACCTTCTACACGTCCACGCTGGCGCAGACGGCGGCCGGTTACTACATCATCGGCAGCTGCCCGTAACGCTCAAATGCCGTACTTCGCCGGGGCCGATGCCCCGGTTTTTTTTCGCCTGCTTGCATTGACCCGTCTCAATATTTTTCACAGAGGCAACAATTGGAGAGACTTTTGGCCACTTCAGCCGCGTAAACTGCCGGCATGGATCCGGACGTGCAGGCTGCGCGCGGAGCCTGGCGCTGCGGCGCCCTCTTTCACCATCAGCGGCCGGCTGCGGCCATCCACGAGGAAGTCATGAAGACCTTGTTTGCGCGCGTATGCGCCACCGTCCTGCTGGCCGCATGCGCCCAGGTCCACGCACAATCGGCGAAGATCGACCCGGAAGCGGAAATGACTGCCGCCTTGACGTCCGCCAGGGCGGCGGCCAAGACGGGACCGGCCGACATCGCGCTGGGCAGCCGGGCATCGCTGAAACTGCCGCAAGGGTATTCCTTCATTCCCCAGCCGCAGGCGGGAGCGCTCCTCAAGGCGATGGGCAATGGCGAGGATCCGACGCGCCTTGGCATCATCGTTCCGCCCGACAGCGACAGCTTCGTGGTCCCGCGCTTTATCGACGCCGGCTATATCAAGGACGATGAAGCGGCGGACTGGAAGGCCGACGAACTGCTCACGGGCCTGAAGGAAGGCACCGAGGAAAACAACAAGGAGCGCGCGGCGCGCGGCATGGCGCAGATGGAGATCGTCGGCTGGAACCAGAAGCCCGCCTACGACAAGATCGCGCACCGCCTGGTCTGGTCGATCGAGACCCGGGACAAGGGCACGGACAAGGGTGACCATGGCGCCAACTACAACACCTATGTGCTGGGCCGCGAAGGCTATCTGTCGATGAACCTGGTGTCGAGCTTCGATGCGCTGGCGGCAAATAAACCCTTTGCCCAGACCCTGCTGGCCCACACCAGCTTCAACGCCGGCCAGACCTATGCCGACTTCAATGCGTCGACCGACAAGGTGGCCGAATACGGCATCGCCGCCCTGGTCACCGGCGTCGCCGCCAAGAAGCTCGGCCTGTTCGCCCTGATGGCGGCCTTCCTGGCCAAGTTTGCGAAACTGATCGCCGTCGCCGGCTTCGGCCTGGTCATGGCCTTCGGCAAATTTTTTAAACGCGACAAGGCCTGAGACAGGGCGAGCAGGCGGTCATGATTGTCCCAAGACCGGCGCTGCGGCGCCGTTTTTTTAGGCGCTGTTCGCGTTAAGTGTGGAAATCCGCCTTGCGCCCAATGCCCAGCGCCGCCCGCAGCAATCCATCGGCCGTGGCGATGCGCCCGCCATCGAGCGCCCAGCGCCAACCCAGATAATTGCTCAGATAACGGCTGGCCACGCCACGAAACGGCAGCAGCCAGCCGCGCAGCCGGCTGTGGTAGCTGTTAACGTTCTGCACGTGAATTGCGCCGCGTACCCGGACTCCGGCTTTCAGGTTGACCGCTTCGTGGGTGATGCCGGCCTGCCGTGCGAAGGTCCGGTAGGCGGGATGGCCGTCGGAGACCAGCAGGACATCGCGTTCCAGGCGCGGCAGCAGGTGCTGGTGCAATTGCGCCAACGTTAATGCTCCCTTGCCGGGAACCCAGTCCAGGGTCTGACCGGTCCGGTCCCTGGCCACCAGCACGCACACCTGCTCGTTCGATATTCCTCGTTTTGTGGCTTTGCCGCCGCGCTTGCGTGGTGGGCGATCGAGCGTGCGCGATCCCTTGTGCGACTCCAGTACATACATTTCGTCCGCCTCGGCAATGCCGCCCATGCACTGCGGCCGGTCGTCCTTGCTCACTTTCAGGAAGCGGTGGCGCCAGCGAAAACTGGTGGCGCCGGCCACGCCAAGATCGGTGGCGGTGCGCCGGATGCTGCGCGAGTCGAGCATGCCGCCCAGGTAATCGATCCATCTCTCCTTGTGGCGCAGGCGCGCCAGCGCGGTGCCGGTCAGCGCGTTGCAGGTGCGTCCGCAGTCCTTGCAGCGATAGCGCTGCAGGCCGTGCGCGCGCCCGTGCCGGTGGAGTTGGCGCGAATGGCAGCCTGGACAGGCGATCCGCTGCGCCGCGGCCTGCTCGATGAGGTCGACGGCCTGGTCGCGTTTGGCCGCCGGCACCAGCAGCGCAAGCAAGCGCTCGCGCTGGCGCCGGGTCAGCGCGGGAAGTTGCTTGAGAAAATGATCGAACGGACGTGCTTGCATGGCTTCTCCGGTCTGATTACGGTTGAGGTTGGACCTCAGCCGTTCCGGGAAATTCCACACTCAACGCGAACAGCGCCTTTTTTTATGCCCGTACCTGCCGGTTGCCGTAATCCGTTGCTAGCCGGTCACTGCCGCAGGCTTTCCTTTTATTGTTTTCCATTTAACTCTAGAATAAAACCGCCACGCGGACTCTGGTTTCGCTGTGCAAGACAATAATTTTAGGAGACCTTCGATGAAAAAGCAGTCCAGCATGTTCCATGCACGTCGATTCATCCCGCCGCTGGTGGCGGCGCTCGCCCTGACCGCCTGCGGCGGCGACGACGATTCCGCGCCACGCCCGCCCCAGGCCAGCGTTACCCCGGTTCCCACCACCGTCGCCCCCGAATCGACCCGCGCCCAGGACGGGCGTACCTTCGCCACGGTCGGGAGCGCGACGACCTTCGCGGCCCTGGCCGGCACGCCCGCCACCGACCGCTGGGCGGGCGTCCTGAACAACGCTGCCTACCAGGTCGAGGTGCCGAAGAACTGGAACGGCATGCTGGTGATGTACGCCCACGGGTATGCGGGCGAAGGCGCCAACCTGGCGGTGCAAACGCCGGCGCTGCGCCGCCACCTGCTGAGCCAGGGGTATGCCTGGGCAGCCTCGAGCTACAGCAAGAATTACTATGACGTGCGCGCCGGCGTCGAAGACACCAATGCGCTGGCGATCGCCTTTGTCGACATCGCGCGCCAGAACGGCCGCACGCTGGCGGCCCCCTTCAAAACCTATATTACGGGCGTGTCGATGGGCGGGCACATCACGGCCGCCGCCGTCGACGAGGAAAACATCGCCACCGCCGTCAACCGCATCCGCTACAACGGCGCCGTGCCGATGTGCGGCGTGCTGGGCGACACCGAACTGTTCGATTATTTTGCCGCCTACCAGACCGCCGCCCAGGTGGAAGCGGGCATGCCTGCGACCAGCTGGCCGGTGGCGAACTGGGCGACCGTCGGGCCGCAGGTGCAGGCCAAGCTGTTCTCCAGCTTCCCCGGCGGCACCCCGAACGGGCCGGCCGTGCCGACCGCGCAGGGACTGCGCCTGAAGCAGATCGTCCAGAACCTGACCGGCGGACCGCGCCCGCTGTTCGACTTCGCCTACGCCGGCCCGCTGCAGAACACCGTCTGGGGCACCTTCGGGCGCGACGGCAAGGTCAACGGCATCCTGAACGAGGACGCGGTGTCCACCCGCGACATCGTGTTCCAGCTCGATGCCGACCCGGCGCTCAGCGCCGAAGAGCAGGCCTATAACGCGGCCATCTTCCGCGTCCAGGCGGCGCCCGAGGCCAACCGCCTGCGCCGCGACGGCCTGCGCTGGATTCCGAAGACGAACGCCCAGATCAAGGTGCCGGTGGTGACCATTCACACCCTGGGCGACATGTACGTGCCCTTCAAGATGGAGCAGATTTACAAGCGTCGGGCCGACGCCAACGGCACCTCGGGCCTGCTGGTGCAGCGTGCGATCCGCGGCATCAGTCACTGCGACTTCACGATCGCCGAGCAGGTCTCGGCCTTCGAAGCCATGGTCAAATGGGAGCAGCAGGGTGTGAAACCCGAAGGCGACGACGTCCTGACGCCGTCGGTGGTGGCCGATCCGAAGTACGGCTGCAAATTCAGCGACAACACCGCTTCCCCGGACGACAGCGCCAACCTGCTGAACACGAGGAGGACGCTGCCGCAGTGCAGTGGCACCTGACGCACGCTGCCTTGTGAACCCTGAACGCCGGCTTTGACGCCGGCGTTTTTTTTGATCCGCCGCTGGCTCGGAACTTGCATCAGTAAAGACGACCGAACGCGAAAAGGATCGTCGAATGCTGCTTCGAAACGATTTACTCGAATACGCCGGGGATGCGCGCACGTTGCGGATCCTGTGGATCGACCCGAACCACAAGCTGGTCTACACCTTTGCCCTGGGCGTGGTCAGCGCCAGCCCGCAGCAAGCGTCGTTCGACGTGCTGGCCGCCGACCTGCGCGAGCGGCGCGCACGCCTGCTCGCAAGCGACGCCTGGCGCACGAGCGTCGATCCCGCCACGCTGCCGCCCAGCTACCTGGCCTTGCGCGAGAATGCCTGGGCCATCGTCAGCATGCTCACGCGCGAGGAGCCGGCCATATATGAGGCGCGCCGGCGCGGCCGGCTGATTGCGGCCTGCTGCCTGGCGCACGGCGTCTCGGCGCCCACCGTTTACCGCTACCTGCGGCGCTACTGGGAACGCGGCCAGCATCCGGACGCCCTGCTGCCCGACTATGCCAACTCGGGCGCACCCGGCAAGACCCGCGGCGCGAACGCCGGCGTCAAACGCGGCCGGCCCAGCAAATCCGGGGCGCCCGGCCTGAACGCCGACGGCCCCTTGCGCGACACGATGCGCGCCGCCGCCATGCGTTACGCCGCCACCCACGAGCGCTTTTCCCGGCGCGCCGCCTACCGCCAGATGCTCGACGATTATTTCGGCGCCAGCCGCCACGCCGCGCCCAGCTACGGCCAATTCAGCTACTGGCTCGACCGCGACGCCCTGCTCCCCAGCTGATTTCTTTTCCAGCAGTCCCGAGCGCCTTCCCACGTGCCTCGCACGGCGGAAGGCGCTCTGTTCTTCGATGATGCGTTTTCGCAAAAAAATGCTATCCCGGTGCGGGGCGAATCAAATTGGTGCAGCGCATCATTTAACAGCCGAGGCGGGTAGCGTGCGGCCATCCCAGAGCGCCTGGAACGTCCTGAAAAACAAAGTGTACCCCGCAAAATAGAGTCTGTTTGCCGCCCCGGGCCCTCCGCCACCGCCTCGCCCGCCTGGACCCTTTGGCATAAATACATTGTTTTTCACGGCGGTCGCGCGCTGCCTTTCTGGCCGAAACAACATTGTTTTTCCAGTGGCCGGAGCCGGCTTCAGCAGCGATTTTGGCACGCCGCTTGCTATGTCTTTCCTTGTAACAACACGGAAAGAGGTGAGGTATGCGTAGTTCGAACACAGCAGGTACGCGGCGCGAATTCCTGTACCGGGCAGCGGCGGTCGGCGGCTCGGCACTGTTACTCAATACGATGAACGCCTGGGGCATGGGCATTGCGTCCCGGGCAGCAGTGCCGCCGGCGCTGAGCGGCAGCGGCAAGGGCAAGAAGGTCCTGATCCTCGGGGCGGGCCTGGCCGGGATGACGGCGGCCTATGAACTGGGCAAGCTCGGTTACGACTGCCAGGTCATCGAAGCGCGCGGCTTTGCCGGCGGGCGCTGCCAGACAGCGCGCAAGGGTTTCAAGCTGCAGGAGCTGGGCGGCGAGATGCAGGAATGCCGCTTCGACGCCGGGCAGTACATCAACCACGGCCCCTGGCGCATCCCGATGCACCACCAGTCGACCCTGCATTACACGCGCCTGTTCGACGTGCCGCTCGAGGTCATGGTCAACGATAACGACAACGCCCTGATCTATCTCGAGCAGGGCGGGCCGCTGGCGAAGCGGCGCCTGCGCGGCGCCCAGGTCAAATCGGACATGCGCGGCCACGTCGCCGAGCTGCTGGCGAAATCGGTCAGCAACGACCGGCTCGACGCCCAGATGAACGCCGGCGACAAGGCCCTGCTGCTCGACTACCTGGCCAACGAAGGCCACCTCGATGCCGGAGATTTGCGCTACAAGGGCCGCAGCGGCCGCGGTTTCAAGACCAATCCCGGCGCCGGCGTCAGCCCGGGTCCCGGCGAAGCCTCCGATCCGCTCGGCTTTCGCGACCTGCTGGCCTCGAAGGTGGGCAAGGTCTACAGCGCGGTGCAGGACTTCCCGATGCAGGCGACCATGTTCCAGCCGGTCGGCGGCATGGACGCGATCGCACGGGCCTTCGAAAAACGCGTCGGCCGCCGCATCCGCTACAACAGCGAAGTGCAGACCCTGCGCCAGGACGCAAGCAAGGTGACCGTCACGGTCAAGGACAAGGCCAGCGGCAAGCTGGCCAGCATCAGCGCCGACTACTGCCTGTGCACGATTCCCCTGTCGGTGCTGCGCATGCTCGACACCGATTTCTCGCCACGCTTCAAGGACGCGGTGAAGGCGGTGACCTATATGCCGGTCGGGAAGATCGGGCTGCAGATGAAGCGCCGCTTCTGGGAAGAGGACGACCAGATCTACGGCGGCCACATCGTCACCGACATCAAGGGCATCAACACGATCTCGGTGCCTTCCTCGAACTGGCAGCAGAAAAAGGGCGTCCTGCTCGGCTACTACAACTACATGCTCGACGCGATCGAGGTCAGCGCATTGAGCCCGCCGGCGCGCGCCGAATTCGCGCTCGCCGCCGGCCAGCAGATCTTCCCGGCCTACCGCAGCTCGTTTGAATCGTCCTTCTCGGTGGCCTGGCACCGCGTCCAGTACAACCTGGGCGGCTGGGCCGAGTGGACCGAGGAAAGCCGCAAGGCGGCCTACCCGATCCTCAACGAAGGCGAGGGCCGCATCCTGCTGGCCGGCGAACACCTCAGCTACCTGACGGGCTGGCAGGCCGGCGCCATCGAATCGAGCTGGCAGCAAATCGAACGCATCCACGCGAGGGCGCAGGCATGAACATCCAGTCACTCTTCATCGGCATCCTGCTCGGTGGCGCATCCATGAACGCCGGCGCGCAAGCCATGGACGGCAAGGCGCTGTTCGCCAAGAACTGCGCCGCCTGCCACCAGGCCAACGGCAAAGGCATCCCGGGCGCCTTCCCTGCCCTGGCCGGCAATGCGCTGGTGCAGGGCGCGCCGGCCGAGGTGACCACAGTGCTGCTCAAGGGCCGCGGCGGCATGCCGGACTTCAGCGCCAGCCTGTCGGACGCCGACATCGCCCAGGTGCTGACCTATGCCCGCGCCAGCTGGGGCAACAAGGCCGGCGCCGTGCCCGACACGGAAGTGGCCACCCTGCGCGCGGCGCTCCAGGCCGCGCAGGCCGGCACCGCACGCCTGAGCAACAAGCATTGAACCCCTTATTTAACCAGGAAAGCGCCCCATGAAAACACGCCTCACTACCCTCTTCGCCGCCCTGCTGTGCGCCACCGTCCTGCCGGTCAGCGCCCAGGAGATCGTGCGCCACAAAATTCCCGGCTCCGATTTTCCGATCGCCCAGGCCGTGACCCTGCCGCCCAACGCGACCATCCACTTCATCAGCGGCCAGGTCCCGCCCGTCGTCGACAAGGCCGCCCCCGGCGATTCGCTGGCCGCCTTCGGCAACACGAAGCAGCAGACCGTCGGCGTCCTGAACAAAATCCGCGACATCCTCGCCGGCATGGGTTTGACGATGGGCGACGTCGTGAAGATGCAGGTCTTCATCGTCGGCGACCCGACCAAGGGGAACAAGGGCGACGTGGCCGGCTTCATGGAGGGCTATACCCAGTTCTTCGGCGGCGCCCAGCCGAACCTGCCGGCGCGCGCCGTGTTCCAGGTGGCGGCACTGTCGAATCCGGGCTGGCTGATCGAGATCGAGGTGGTCGCCGCCAAAAAATAATCGTTTTTTTACATCGCCGTCGCTTCGATTCGCAGTCCATTCAATTCAGGGGTAACACATGCTCAAGGCAAAACTCAAAAAAGGCGCCGCCGCCATCATCCTGCTGCATTCAGGCCTGTCGTTTGCCCAGGAGACGCAGGTCGCCATGGCCGACGTCCCGGCGCTGCTGCCGAATGCCGAAGCCGGGCCGACGGTCTCCGGCGTCGTGATCGTCACCGGCACCCGCGCCTCCGGCCTCAAGGTCGAAAACAGCGCCTCTCCGATCCAGGTGCTCGACGCCGCTTCGCTGAACCGCACCGGCCAGGCCGACCTGCGCCAGGCGCTCGGCCAGAACCTGCCGTCGTTTACGATCCAGGCCTTCGGTTCCGACATGGCGGCCATGACCTTGTCCGCCCGCCTGCGCGGCCTGTCCCCGAACAACACGCTGGTGCTGGTCAACGGCAAGCGCCGCCACGGCACGGCCAACCTCGCCGTGCTGGGCGGCGCCTTCCAGGGCGCGGCCGCGGCCGACCTGAACTACATCCCGCTGGCGGCGATCGACCATGTCGAGGTGCTGCAGGACGGCGCCGCGGCCCAATACGGCACCGACGCCATTGCCGGCGTCATCAACATCATCCTGAAATCGAACAGCAGCGGCTTGACGGGTAACGTGAATGGCGGCGGCTACTACGATGGCGGCGGCCATACCGGCAACGGCAGCGCCAACATCGGCTTCGCGCCCTTCGAGACGGCCTTCCTGAGCCTGACGGTCGAATCGAAATACCACGGTTTTTCCAACCGCGGCGGGATCGACCCGCGCGTCAACGACCCGGCCACCCTCGCGGCCCAGCCGCAACTGCTGCAGTCGCCCGGCTACCCCTACCTGAACAAGATCCAGGGCGACGCCCAGTACCGCCAGCACGTGATGGCGGCCAACTTCGGTTTCGACCTCGGGGCCGACACCAGCGTCTACAGCTTCGCCACCTATGGCGAAAAACGCGCCCGCGCATTCGAAAACTACCGCATGCCGAGCCGCGTGCCGCTGGCCTACCCGCTCGGCTTTTCGCCTTTGGAGACCTTCGACGAGACCGACTTCGCCCTCACGGCCGGAGTGAAAGGCAGCATAGGCGGCTGGAAGTGGGATCTGTCCAGCACCTACGGCAAGGACGTGACGAAGATCGGCGTCGACACCTCGATCAACGTCTCGCTGCTGGCCGACACCGGCTTCTCGCCGACCACCTTTGCGGCGGGCCAGTTCCGCGCCAGCCAGTGGACCAACAACCTCGATATCAGCCGCGAGTTCGATCTCGGCTGGGCCACGCCCCTGAACTTTGCGATCGGCCTCGAGCAGCGGCGCGACACCTACGAGATCGTGGCGGGCGAGCCGGCGTCGCGCTACAAGGAAGGCTCGCAGTCGTATCCGGGTTTTCTCCTGACCGACGCCGGCAAGCATGACCGCGACAACGAAGCCTTCTATGTCAACGTCTCGGCGCAGCCGGTCAAGGACCTGACGGTCGACCTGGCGGCGCGCTACGAGCACTTCAGCGATTTCGGCAATGCCAGGGTCGGCAAGCTCACCTCGCGCTACGACTTTTCGCCGGCCTTTGCCGTGCGCGGCACGGTCAGCAACGGCTTCCGCGCGCCGACCCTGGCCGAGTCCTTTTATTCGGCCACCAACGTCTCGCCGCGTTCGGCCTTCGTGCAGCTGGCGCCGAATTCGCCGGGTGCGCGCCTGGTCGGGATCGACGGCCTGAAGCCGGAAGAGTCGACCAACCTGTCGGCCGGCATCGTGCTCAATCCTTCTCCCGGCCTGACGGTGACGCTGGACGCCTACCAGATCAAGATCCGCGACCGCATCGTCGGCAGCGGCGCCTTGTACGGCTCGGGCGGCGCGGTCAATTCGCCGGCGGTGACGGCGGCCATCCTCGCCAACGGCAACGTGCTCGATCCGACCGTCGTCGAAACCGGCATCAACATCTTCTCGAACGCGATCGACACCCGCAGCCGCGGCCTGGAACTGGTGGCCACCAAGAGCAGCAACTACGGCAACTACGGGCGCGTGGACTGGTCGGCGGCGGCCAATTACAACGTGGTGAAGGTCATGAAGATCAACCAGGCGCCGACCCAGCTGCAGCCGCAGCTGCTGCTCGACCAGACGGCCCTGTCGGACATCGAGACGGCCTCGCCGAAGATGCGCCTGAATCTGGGCGCCTTGTGGAAGGCCGGTGCGTGGACGGTGAACCTGCGCGAGTCGATCTACGGCAAGTCGTCGGAGATGCAGTCGCCGGACGGCGGTGCGACCTATTACGAGACCGAGATCGGCACCCTGGCCGTGACCGACCTCGAGGTGGCCTATAAAATCAACAATAACTGGACGCTGGCGCTCGGCGCCAACAACCTGTTCAACAAGTACCCGGACGGGATCAATCCGGAAGTGCTGGCCATCCAGCGCGCCAACCTGGACAACTCGGCGGTGACGATCTATCCATCGTTCTCGCCGATCGGGATCAACGGCGGGTATTACTACGCGCGCGCGAATTTCCGGTTCTGAGCGGCGGCGGGGAAAAAAGCGCAAAAAAAAGCCGGCCCGATCTGACTCGGGCCGGCTTTTTTCAATTCAAGCACAGATCAGAAGTTGACCTTGGCCTGCACGCCCACGGTGCGTGGTTCGTTCAGGATACCGGTCAGGTTGTCGAAGTCGATGGCGCCGACCACTTGCACCTTGTCGGTGATGTTACGTGCGAAGGCAGCGACTTCGTACTTGCCGTCACCCCACTTGTAGCCGACGCGCAGGCCGCCTTCGACCAGCGACTTGGCCTTGTACTCGCGCGCTTCGTACAGGAACATGTTGTAGGTGCTGCGGTAAGCCCAGTCGGTGTAGGCGTAGAAGTCGCCATTGCCCATCGGGACGCTGTAGCGCAGGGTGAAGTTACCCTGCCACTTCGGCGCGCGCGGCATCGGGTTGCCGTCGATGCGCACGGTGCCCGCGAACGGACCGGCTGGATCGGTCACCGTGCAGCCGGCCAGGCCGCCGGTGTTGGCGAAGTTGCCGCACTGCTGGACGAACAGGCCGCCGTCCTTGATCTCGGTATCGTTGTAGCTGCCGCCCAGGGTCATGCGCAGCGAATCGGAGAGCACGGCCTGCAAATCGAGCTCGACGCCCTGGCCGGTGACCTTGTCGGCGTTGATCAGCTGGTTCATGTTGATCACGCCGCTGCCGGCGGTGAGCTGCTTGTCGTTCACGCGGTACTGGAACACGCTGGCCGAAACGCGGGCGCGGCGGTCGAACAGTTCCTGCTTGATGCCGGCCTCGTAGGACAGGGCTTTCTCGGCGTCGGCGAACGAAGGACGGTCGGCCAGGCCGTTCAGGCGGCCCTGCATGCTCGGTGCGCGGTAGCCGGTGGCGATGCGTGCGAACAGGTTGGTGTTCTTGTCCAGGGCGTAGGTACCGGACAGGTCCCAGCTGACGTTGTTCGAGTCGTTATTGATGACGAAGGGGCCGGCCGTGGTGGCTTCGACGCGGCGCGCCGAGAAGTCCTTCTGGTCGCTGGTGTAGCGCAGGCCGGCGCGCAGTTTCAGCTTCTCGGAGACCGTGTAGTTCAGCGAACCGAAGGCCGCCCACGATTTGGTCGACTGGTCCTGGGTCGCGTAGAACGGGTTCTGCGGATTGCCCGGTGCCAGCGAATCGAAGCTGATGCTGTCGATGCGGATGTCTTCCTTGAAGAAGAACAGGCCGCCGATCCATTGCAGCGGACCCGGCACGTTCGACTCGGCGCGGAACTCCTGCGAGTACTGCTTGTGCTCCGGCAGCAGGTCGGCCGTCTCGACGACGAAGGGAATGAAGCCCGGGCCCATCGGCTGCGCGTAGACGGCGCCGAAGCCGCCGTCGACGTCGGCGCGGCTGTAGAATTCGGCCGTCTCGTAACCGGTGATCGAGTGCAGGGTCACGCGGTCGAAGTTCCAGCGCAGGCGCATGTTGGCGCCGTGGGTTTTCAGGCGCTGCTCGTTGACGCCGTCGGTCGGGTACTGGTCGTAGTCGAAACCGTCGACCAGTTCATTCGTGCCCTGCTTGATGATGTTCGCGCGGAACAGCGTGGCGTTGTTGTCGAGGTCACGGGCATGGAAGTTCAGCAGCGCGCTGAACGCTTTATTCGGCTGCACCAAGAGCTGGAAGCGGCCGGCGTTGTCGCTGTAGCCTTCGAATTCGCGGGTGCCGGTCGGACGCGGGTTGTGCACGCGGTTGTCGCGGTTCTGGGTCTGCACCGAGACGCGCGCGGCGACCGTGTCGCCCATCGGCAGGTTGTAGGCGCCTTCCACATTCATGGCGCCGTCGGTGCCCAGGCCAGCCGTGACATAGCCTTCGGTCTTGCCCAGCACAGGGCGCACCGAATCGAACTTGATGACGCCGGCCGGCGAATTGCGGCCGAACAGGGTACCCTGCGGGCCGCGCAGGACTTCGACCTGCTCGACGTCGAACACCGGGAAGCCTTTGAGCATCGGGCTTTCCTGCACGATGTCGTCGACTACCAGGCCGACCGGCTGCGACGCGTTCAGGTCGAAGTCGGTATTGCCCTGGCCGCGGATATAAAAGCGCGGGAAGGAACGGCCGTAGTCGGATTCGACGTTCAGGCTCGGCGAGCGGCTGGCGAGGAAGCGGATGTCCTGGCCGCCGGCGGTCACGGCTTCGAGCCGGTCGCCGCTGAGCGTGGTGATCGCCATCGGCACGTCCTTGATGTTCTCGGCGCGGCGCTGGGCCGTCACGATCACGACGTCCAGACGCTGCCCGTCCTTCGTTGCCGCCTGGGCGGCAGGTGCTTGCTGCGCCGCAGTGGTGTCCTGCGCCAGCGCCGCGTGCACCGGGAAGGTGCCGGCGACGGCCATGAACATGAGGGTGCGGCAGCTTGGGAGCGACAGGCGGGAGCGTTTCATTGTGTTCCTTAGGTAGCAGAGAAAACCGGCGGCAATGTGTGCAGGGGCGCTGTTTGATTAACGCTTGGGCAAAATTGCGAAAACGGAATTATATCAACGCGTTATCCTGTCTTTACGCAATTTCCGCACGATGATGTTTTTTTGCACATGCGAGAAAGGAATGCCGTGCCGCGCTTGCATTCTGGCTTCCGGTATAGTGATCCAATGAACCGACCGATCCCGCCCGACCGGCACGACGTCCGCGTCAACGACCGCGAGCAGCTCATCTATTTGCTGACCGAAGCGGCCGAAATTGAACACGGCCTGATGTGCACTTACCTGTATGCCGGCTGGAGCCTGAAGCAAGCGGCGGCCGAAGGCGTGACGCCGGCCCAGCTGGAGGCCATCGATCGCTGGCGCAAGGAAATCCGCAGCGTCGCCATGGAAGAAATGGCGCACCTGGCCAGCGTCAACAATCTTTTGATGAGCATTGGCTCGCCGCCCCATTTCCGGCGCCAGAATTTTCCCGTCCCGGCCGGCTACCACCCGGCCAGCCTGGTGGTGCGCCTGGCGCCCCTGAACCGCAACACCCTGGCCCATTTCATCTATCTCGAGCGTCCCGAGGGGATGGAGATGGCGCAGGCGCCGGGCTTCGAGATGCCGGTTTCCTACCAGCGCCGGCCCCGGGCGTCGCGCCTGACGCCGACGGCCGAGGAGTTCGACACGGTAGGCCACCTGTACCGCGGTATCGGCGCAGGGTTCAAGGCCCTGGCCGAACGCCTGAGCGAGCGCGTCCTGTTCGTCGGCGCACCGGAGGCGCAGCTGGGGCCGGACATCATGACGCTGCCCGGCCTGGTGACGGTCACCGATCTCACCAGCGCGCTGCAGGCGGTCGATGTGATCGTCGAACAGGGAGAAGGCAGCCGCCACGACAACGAGGCTTCGCACTTCGCGCGCTTTCAGGCGATGGCCGCCGAGTACGACGCTTTCCTGCGCGCCGATCCCGCATTCACGCCGCACCGCCCCGCCGCATCCGACCCGCTCATGTTCGCACCGATCGGCGACGCGCCTGGCGTTCAGGTCACGGATCCCGGCAGCGCGCGCGTGCTCGACCTGGCGAATGCAACCTATGGCCTGATGCTGCGCTTGCTGGCCAGCGGCACCGGCACGGCCCAGGGCGTGGCGGCGCGCCGCAGCGAGATCGACGGCGCCGTCGGCCTGATGCATGTGCTGAACGGCCTGAGTGTCCTGCTCACGACCCTCCCGGCGGGCAGCGACCCGGCCCCGCACGCAGGCATGAATTTCCACTTGCCGCGCAGCGGACTGGCCCTGCCCCAGGCCGGCGCCGGCGCAGCGCTGCTGGCCGAACGCGCGCACGAAATCTCGCTGGCGCTCGATGTGCTGGCAGATTCGATCCCTGGCCTGGATGCCAAGCTGGCAGACCAGCTGCGCGCCGTCGCGGCAGCGCTGGTGACGCCGGCGAACGACCATTAACCATTTTTATACTGAATAGTCATGACCCAAGACGGACCACTCGCTCCCGATTCCCTCACTGCCCTGCGCGATCGCTTCGAGGCCCAGTCGCGCAAGGCGCAGGCCTATTACGCCGTCATGCACGAAGCGAAGCGCGTGCTGGGCAGCGACGAGGCGGCAAGCAGCTGGATGGAGGCGCCGCTGGCGGCCTTCGACGGCAAGACGCCGGCCGCGCTGGTCGGCGCAGGCCGCGAGCGTGAGGTGCTGGAGCAGGTCCGTTCGATGAAGCCTTGAGGGGCGCGCGGCGGATAAAAAAAAGCCGGGCTAGCCCTAATGCCAGTCACTTAAGGCATTGACCAGCCGGCGGTTTGAGCTAAAACGGATTCACGATCAACGTGAATCCGTTTTTTATTATGGCCCTTCAATTTGACATGGACTATGCGGCTGAGCTGGCACCGCATGAGTTCGAGCGTTTCGCCAGCCTGATCGATCCGGCCTGGATCGACGAAGCCTTGCAACAAACCGGAACCGTGTCGTTGCGCCGACGGCGCCTGCCGGCTGAGCGCATGGTTTGGCTGGTCATCGGCCTGGCCCTGTTTCGTAACGAACCAATCTGGCATATCGTCCAGCAACTTGATCTGGCCGATGGGCCAATGCCAAATGCACCCGTTCCCAGTGCCGCAGTGGCAGGCCGCGAACGCTTGGGTGAAGCACCGATGGCATGGCTATTCGAACGCTTGGCAAGCTGCTGGACAAGCGCTGCCATACCTGAACATGGTCTCTTTCATGGGCTGCGAAGCTATGCCGTTGATGGTGTCGTGTGGTCGCTTCCCGATACGCCGGCCAACTGTGAGAAATTTGGGCGGGGTTTCAACGACAAGAGCAATGGCGCCTGGCCTCAATTACGTGCAGTCTGCTTGATGGATACCTACACCCATCTGATCCGCGCAACCGAGTTTGGTGATTACGGTACGGGGGAGGTGAGCTTTGCCAAGTCACTCATGCACAAGGTACCGGATCAATCGTTGACGATTTTCGATCGTGCCTATCTCTCTGCAGCCCTTCTTCTGGACTGGCAGCATGCAGGTGAACAAAGGCATTGGCTTATGCGGGCCAGAGCGGGATTGCGTTATGAGGTGATATGCCAATTTGCCCCCGACGACTGTCTGGTGAGCTTTTCAGTGTCGCCACAGGCACGCAGGCAACGGCCGGACCTGCCGTCGCATTGGCAAGCGCGGCTCATCAAGTGCATGGTCGGCGGAGAGCCGCGGCAGTACCTTACCTCCCTGTGCGATGCGCACCGCTTTCCGGCGCGCGAGATCGTGGCGCATTACACGCAGCGCTGGGAGATTGAACTGGGCTTCAGGGAAATTAAGCAGGGCATGCAAAAGAACATGACGACCCTGCGTAGCAGATTGCCTACGCTGGTACGCCAGGAAGTTTGGGGCACGCTCATCGCCTACAACCTGCTACGTCATGAAATCGCCCAGATGGCCGACGAACTGCACGTCCCGCCACAGCGCCTGAGTTTCCAGTGGCTGGCCCTGGCCATCACCACGGCCCTGTATCACTGGCCTTTGCAAACGCCAGGCACCTTCCCCAGGCGCCTGGCATGGCTGCGTGAGCAGGCACGCGCTTATCTTTTGCCAGAACGCCGAAGGCGCTCCTATCCCAGAGTCGTCAAACAGCCCAGATCCAAGTTTCCAATGAAAAATGCCAGTCAGCTTAACTGACTGGCATTAGGGCTAGCCCGGCTTTCTTCATGGCTGCGCCGGCTCTTCCGGCGCCTGCGTCATGCGCACGAACAGCGGCGCGACCAGCAGGCCCAGTTCGAACAGCAGGCACATCGGAATGGCCAGGGCCAGCTGGCTGACCACGTCCGGCGGCGTGACGATGGCGGCAATGACGAAGGCGCCAACGATCAGGTAGGGACGAATCGATTTGAGTTTTTCGATGCTGACGATCCCCATGCGCACCAGGATCACGACCACCACCGGCACCTCGAAGGTGGCGCCGAAGGCCAGGCACATCGACATGACGAAGTCGAGGTAGTTTTCGATGTCGGGCATCACCGCGATCGAGGATGGCGCGAAGGCCGCGATGAAGTGGAACACGCGCCCGAAGACGAAGAAATAGCAGAACGCGACGCCGCCCATGAACAGCAGGGAGGACGAGAACACCAGCGGCAGCACCAGGCGCTTTTCGTGGGCGTACAGGCCGGGGGCGACGAAGGCCCACATCTGGTAAAACACCCAGGGCAGCGCGACGATCAGCGCGAACATGAGCGTGACCTTCATCGGCACCAGGAAGGGCGCGACGACGCCGGTGGCGATCATCTGCGCGCCGGGCGGCAGCGAGGCGATCATCGGCATGGCGAGGAAGTCGTAGATTTCCTTCGGTCCCGGCCAGATCATCAAGCCGATGCAGACGAGCGCGACGCCGATGAGGGCTTTGACGAGGCGGTCGCGCAGTTCGACGAGGTGGGAGATGAAGGTTTCTTCGACTGGCGCTTCTTCGGTCATTCGGTCTTAAATCTAGAAAAAGGAAGCGTTGGTTTTCACGCCCGGACGGAACTTGCGCACCCGTGCGGCGCCCGACAAGACCCGGGTCTTGCTGCCGTTGCGGTGCTTGTACCAGGCCGGCACGGCCGAGGTGCGCACGAGCTTCTTGCGCCGGAAGTCCTTGGCCTTGCGCTCGAGGTTATCCATGCTGGCAACCGGGGCCGGGGCGCTCGGCTGGATGTCGCCGCGCCAGGCGGCTTCGACTTCGCCGATGCTGCTCGACATATGGTGCTCGACATCCGACTGGAACTCGGCGGCGCTGTCGGCCACTTCCTTCTGCAGGTTGCGCAGCTCGTCGAGCTGGATCTCGCGGCTGACCTCGGACTTGACCTCGTGCAGGTAGCGCTGGGCGCGGCCGTACAAGGTACCGGCCATGCGCGCCACCTTCGGCAGCTTTTCAGGGCCGATCACGATCAGCGCCACCACACCGATGATGGCGATCTTCGATAGTCCCAGGTCGATCATGAGGCCGCGACCGGATTACGAACGGTGCTTTTCGCGGGTTTCGACGTCGATCGTCGACTTGTCCGCTACCTGGCCCGGCGGCACAGGGGTGGCCGGATTGGCGGCCGATTTTTCTTCGTCGCCCTTCACGCCATCCTTGAAACCTTTCACAGCCTTGCCGATGTCGGAGCCGACATTGCCCAGCTTTTTGGTGCCGAACAGCAGCACCACCACGACCAGCACGATTACCCAGTGCCAAATGCTCATCGAACCCATCTTGATCTCCTCAGTGGGCGCAGGCGCCCTCAATCAGTGAAGCGTAGTTGAAACGTACTGCACCAGTATAAGCCATGCAGGCGCTGGCGATGCTTAGTAACAGCTTAGCAAGTGTTTCAGGTCCCCAGGCCGCGCCAGGGGCGCGCGCCGCCATACACGTGCATGTGCAGGTGATAGACTTCCTGCCCGCCGTTCGGCCCGCTATTGATCAGGGTTTTGTAGCCGCCGCTTGGCTTGCCGTCAGCACCTTTCGTTACCGCCACACCGTGCTCGGCGGCAAGCTTCGGCACCAGGGCCAGCATCTTGCCCAGCAGCGCCGTGTGTTCCTCGGTCAGGTCGGACAAGGTGTCGACGTGGCGCTTCGGGATCACCAGCAAGTGGACCGGCGCGGCCGGATTGATGTCCTTGAATGCCAGCACTTCGTCGTCTTCGTAGACCACGCTGGCGGGGATTTGTTTAGCGGCAATCTTGCAGAAAATGCAGTTATCCATGTTGTCTCCAAGGGCAATCGAATTATCTTATCTGGAAACGATGACGGGGCAATGACGCCGCGCGCCATCAATCCTTGCGGGCGGCTTTTTCGTCGAGGCCGGACAAACCTTCGCGGCGCGCCAGTTCGTCGAGCACCTGCTGCGGCGTGAGATCGAACTTGGCCAGCAGCACCATCGAATGGAACCACAGGTCGGCCACTTCATACAGCAAGCCGGAAGGGTCGCCGGAGACGCGCGCGTCTTTCGCCGCCATCACGGTCTCGGTGGCTTCTTCGCCGATCTTTTTCAGGATCGCGTCATCGCCCTTGGCAAAGAGCTTGGCGACATACGAGGTCGCCGGGTCGCCGCCGTTTTCAGGTTTACGCGATTCGATCACTGCGGCCACGCGGGCGAGGGTCGTGCTCATGGGGTCTTCTTGGTATTCGTATAAATCGTTTCCGGATCCTGCAGCACCGGCTCCACCGCCTGCCAGTCTTCGCCATCGAATTTCTGGTAGAAGCAGGAATGGCGCCCGGTATGGCAAGCGATGCCGCCCGTCTGCTCGATCTTGAGCAGCACCACGTCTTCATCGCAGTCGAGGCGCATTTCCAGCACTTTTTGCGTATGCCCGGACTCTTCGCCCTTGTGCCAGAGTTTTTTACGCGAGCGGCTCCAGTACACGGCTTCGCCCAGTTCCACCGTGCGCGCCAGGGCGTCGCGGTTCATCCAGGCGAACATCAAAATGTCGCCGGTGGCCGCTTCCTGGGCGATGACGGGTACCAGGCCGTGTTCGTCCCAGCGCACTTTTTTCAGCCAGGCCGCATTGTTGGTCGTCGAGTGAAGCATGCTTACTCCAGGCGCATCGGGATGCCGCGTTCGGCCATGAAGCGCTTGGCTTCCCCGACCGTGTGCTGCCCGTAGTGGAAGATGGACGCCGCCAGCACCGCATCGGCATGCCCTTTTAACACGCCGTCGGCCAGGTCCTGCAGGCCGCCGACGCCGCCCGAGGCGACCACGGGGATGCCGACCGCGTCCGACACCGCACGCGTCAGGCCCAGGTCGAAACCGGACTTGGTGCCGTCGCGGTCCATGCTGGTGAGCAGCAGTTCGCCCGCGCCCAGCTGTTCGAGTTTGATGGCCCACTCCACCGCATCCATGCCGGTGGCGTTGCGCCCGCCATGGGTGAACACTTCCCACTTGCCGGGCGCGACCTGCTTCGCGTCGATCGCCACCACGATGCACTGGGCGCCGTGTTTTTGCGAGGCGTCGAACACCAGTTGCGGGTTCTGCACGGCCGAGGTGTTCATGCTGACCTTGTCGGCGCCGGCATTTAACAAGCGGCGCACGTCTTCGACCTTGCGCACGCCGCCTCCCACCGTCAGCGGGATGAAGACGGTGGAGGCCACCGCTTCGATGATCGGCAGGATCAGGTCGCGCCCGTCGGACGAGGCGGTGATGTCGAGGAAAGTGATTTCGTCGGCGCCTTGCCCGTCATAGCGGCGCGCGATTTCGACCGGATCGCCGGCATCGCGCAGCTCGGTGAAATTGACGCCCTTGACGACGCGCCCGCCGGTCACGTCCAGGCAGGGAATGATGCGTTTTGCCAGCATAGTAGTGAGGCTGCTTAAGCCTGTTCGCCCTCGGTCAGTTCGTCGGCGCGCGCCTGGGCCGAGGCCAGGTCGATCGTGCCTTCGTAGATCGAACGGCCGCAAATCACGCCTTCGATGCCTTCGTCCTGCACCGCGCACAGCGCTTCGACGTCGGCCAGGTTGTGCAGGCCGCCGGAAGCGATGATCGGGATGCGCACGGCCTGCGCCAGGCGCACGGTCGCTTCGATGTTAATCCCGCCCATCATGCCGTCGCGGCCGATGTCGGTGTAGATGATCGATTCGACGCCGTAGCCCTCGAATTTTTTGGCCAGGTCGATCACTTCGTGGCCGCTCATCTTGCTCCAGCCGTCGGTGGCGACTTTGCCGTCTTTCGCATCCAGGCCGACGATGATCGAACCCGGGAAGGCGCCGCAGGCGTCGTGCAGGAAGCCGGGGTTCTTTACTGCGGCGGTGCCGACGATGATGTAGGAGATACCGTCGTCCAGGTAGCGCTCGATGGTGTCGAGGTCGCGGATGCCGCCGCCCAGCTGGACTGGAATCTCGTCGATGCCGTTTTGTTCGGCATATTCCTGGACGATTTTCAGGATCGACTTGATGGCCGGCTCGTTCTTCGGTTTACCCGCGAAGGCGCCGTTCAGGTCGACCAGGTGCAGGCGGCGCGCGCCTTTCTTCAGCCAATGCAGGGCCATTTCGGCGGGGTCTTCGGAGAAGACGGTGGCGAGGTCCATATCGCCCTGTTGGAGGCGAACGCAGTGACCGTCTTTCAGGTCGATGGCGGGGATCAGCAGCATGGTCGTTGTCGGTTAAGTGAACGGAAACGGTGAAGTTTCAGGGATTCCAGTGGATGAAGTTGTGGTACAGGCGCAGCCCGGCGGCCGCGCTTTTTTCGGGGTGAAACTGGGTGGCGACGATGTTGTCGCGCGCAACGGCGCAGGTGTAGGCCCCGCCGTAGTCGGCCTCGCCGATGGTGTCGCTGGCCACTTCCGGCGCGACATAATAACTGTGCACGAAATAAAAATAGCTGCCGTCGTCGACGCCGTCCCAGAGCGGATGGGCGCGCGTCTGCTGCACGCGGTTCCAGCCCATTTGCGGGACCTTGAAACGCGAACCGTCGGCCTGCAGTTTGCCGTCCAGCTGGAAGCGCACTACCTTGCCCGGGAAAAGGCCCAGGCCCGGCGTGCCGCCGTTCTCTTCGCTCTCGTCGAACAGCATCTGCTCGCCCACGCACACGCCCATCACCGGGCGGTTTTTCACGGCGCGCAGCAGCGCTTCCTCGGCGCCGGACTCGCGCAGGCTGGCCATGCAGTCGCGCATCGCGCCCTGCCCCGGCAGCACGATACGGTCGGCCGCATTGATGTCGTGCGCCTGGTTCGAGACCAGGATGTCGGCTTCCGGCGCGGCGGCGCGCAGCGCCTGCGCCACCGAGCGCAGGTTGCCCAGCCCATCGACCACTACGATCTTGTTGGCCATGATCTTACAGGCTGCCTTTGGTCGAAGGGATGATGCCGGCGGCGCGTTCATCTAAGGTAGTCGCCATGCGCAGCGCGCGGCCGAAGGCCTTGAAGACCGTCTCGCACTGGTGGTGCGCGTTCACGCCGCGCAGGTTATCAATGTGCAGGGTCACGCCGGCGTGGTTCACGAAGCCGCGGAAGAATTCGCCCGTCAGGTCGACGTCGAAGGTGCCGATCATGGCGCGCGTCCAGGGGATGTGCATTTCCAGGCCGGGACGGCCCGAGAAATCGATCACCACGCGCGACAGCGCTTCATCCAGCGGCACGTAGGAATGGCCATAGCGGGTCATGCCCTTCTTGTCGCCGACGGCTTTGGCAACCGCCATGCCGAGCGTGATGCCGGTGTCCTCGACCGTGTGGTGGGCGTCGATGTGCAGGTCGCCCACGGCCTCGACTTCGAGATCGAACATGCCGTGGCGCGCGATCTGGTCGAGCATGTGGTCGAGGAAGGGCACGCCGGTGTTGAGCTTCTGGCGGCCGGTGCCGTCGAGATTGATCGAGACGCGAACCTGCGTCTCGTTGGTATTGCGGGTAATGTCTGCGGTGCGGGTCATGAAAGGGTGCTCGTCGGGTCAGGCAGCCGCAAGGGCCGCCTTCAAGGCATTCAGGAATGCGGAATTTTCGTCCGGGGTGCTGACCGTGACACGGATGCAATTGGCCAGCAATCCATGCATTTTACTCAAATTTTTGATCAGTACCTTTTCATCCAGGAGTTTTGCGCAGACAGCGGCCGCATCGGGTACGCGCAGCGCGATGAAATTCGCCGACGATGGAAATACTTCGACCCCCGGCAGCGCCGCCAGTTCGGGCATCAAGCGCTCGCGCTCGGCGTTGATGCTGGCGGCCTGGGCGTCGAGCACCTCGATATGGTCGAGCACGAACTCGGCCGCCACCTGGGTCAGCACGTTGACGTTGTAGGGCGGGCGCACCTTCTCGAATTCGGCCAGCAGCTGGGGCGCGGCCGTCATGTAGCCGAGTCGGATGCCGGCCAGGCCCAGCTTGGACACGGTGCGCATCACGACCAGGTTCTCGAACTCGGCCAGACGGTCCATGAAGGTTTCACGGGCGAAGGGCTGGTAAGCCTCGTCCAGGACGGCGATCCCGGTGTCGCCCAGGGCGCGCAGGATGGCTTCGATGTCCTCGGTGGCGAACAGGTTGCCGGTCGGGTTGTTCGGGTAGGCGAGGAAGACCACGGCCGGCTGGTGCAGGGCGATCGCGGCCAGCATGGCGTCCATGTCGAGCGTGAAATCGTCTTTCAGCTTGACGCCGACGAAGTCTGCGCCGGCGAACTGGGCCGAGCGCGAATACATGACGAAGGCCGGCACCGGCGCCAGCACGGCGGCGCGGCGCTTCTGGTTGGCGACGGTGGTCGTGACGATCTGGATCAACTCATCCGAGCCATTGCCGAGCAGGACATCATAGCCGGCCGGGATGCCGAGCGTGCTGCATACCTTGTCCTTGAGGGTGGCATACGAGGCCACCGGATAGCGGTTCAGCACCGCTTCGGCCAGGCGCCGCGCCAGCTCTTCGCGCAGTTCTGCAGGCAGCTCGTAGGGATTTTCCATCGCATCGAGTTTGATGAAACCGCTCGCATCCGGCACGACATAGGCGCTGTTGGCGCGGATATCCTCGCGGATGACGTTGGCGATCAGGTTGTCGATGAAGCTCATGCTTCCTCCTCGGTGGCGGTGGCGCTGGTGGCACTGGCGGCGCGGATCACGGCTTTCGCTGCGCGCGCAATGCTCTTGCGTTGTTTGATGGTGGGGCTCGGTGCCGGTGCGGCCAGGCGCGCCTGGATAATCGCGCAGTATTCCGGGTTCAGCTCGAAGCCGGCGAACTGGCGCCCCAGGTTGCGCGCTGCAATGGCCGTGGTGCCGCTGCCCATGAAGGGATCGAGCACGACGCCGCCCGCCGGGCAGGAGGCCTTGATCATGCGCTCGATGATTTCGAGCGGCTTTTGCGTGGGGTGGTCGGCGCGCTCCGGATGCTCGCGGTGCAGGCGCGACACGCTCCACAAATCCTTCGGGTTATAGCCCACCTCCAGCCACTTGGCGCCGATGAAAATCGAGCGCGAGCGCGCCTTCTTGGTCGCCGCGTCGTAGGGGATGCGCACCGCGTCGAGGTCGAAATAATAATCCTTGCGGTTGACGAAGAAGCCGATGGTGTCGTGTACGGAGCTAAAGCTGCGCACGCTGCCGCCCATCGAGGGCACGCGCCGGTCCCAGATGATCTCGTTCATCATCGTCATGCGCTTTTTGAGCATGACGAAGATCTCGGGCGCGAAGCGCCAGGTGAGGAAGATGTACAGGCTGCCGTTGGGTTTGAGTTTCGGCAGCGCGGCATGGATCCACTGCTCGGTCCAGGCCAGGTAGGCTTCGACGCTTTGCTGGTCGGAGCCGTTGCCGTAGTCTTTACCGAGGTTGTAGGGCGGGTCGGTCAGGATCAGGTCAACGGCGCCATCGGGGATGCGCGCCAGTCCCGCCAGCGCGTCCTCGCAGAAGACCTGGTTGACCCAGTCCGTCATGGCTGCTGCTTGGGCTTGATGCGCAGCTCGGCGCTGCGTGCGTGCGCCTGCAGGCCTTCGCCGTAAGCCAGTTCGGCGGCCACTTTACCCAGCGTCTGGGCGCCCGCCTCGCTCACCTGCAGCACCGAGGAGCGCTTCTGGAAATCGTAGACGCCCAGCGGCGAAGAAAAACGCGCCGTGCGCGAAGTCGGCAGCACGTGGTTCGGGCCGCAGCAATAGTCGCCCAGCGCCTCGGACGAGAACTGGCCGAGGAACATGGCGCCGGCGTGGCGGATCTTATCGGCCCACTGCTGCGGGTTCTCGGCCGAGATCTCGAGGTGCTCGGCGGCGATGTCGTTGGCAATGGCGCAGGCTTCGTCCATGTCGCGCACTTTAATCAGGGCGCCGCGGTCGGTCAGCGAAGTGACGATGGTGTCCTGGCGCGGCATGGTCGGCAGCAGCTTGTGGATGCTCGCTTCCACTTTGGCGATGTAGTCGGCGTCCGGGCACAGCAGGATGGCTTGCGCCAGCTCGTCGTGCTCGGCCTGCGAGAACAGGTCCATCGCGACCCAGTCCGGATCGGTGCTGCCGTCGCACAGCACCAGGATCTCCGACGGGCCCGCGATCATGTCGATGCCGACCGTGCCGAACACGCGGCGCTTGGCGGCGGCGACATAGGCGTTACCGGGACCGACGATTTTATCGACCGCCGGAATTGTTTCGGTACCGTAGGCCAGCGCGGCCACGGCCTGGGCGCCGCCGATGGTGATCACGCGCGTCACGCCCGCAATCGCGGCGGCGGCCAGCACCATCTGGTTCTTGACGCCGTCCGGGGTCGGCACCACCATGACGATGTCCTGCACGCCAGCCACTTGCGCCGGAATCGCATTCATCAGCACCGACGACGGATACGCGGCTTTCCCGCCCGGGACATAGATGCCGACCCGGTCCAGGGGCGTCACGCGCTGGCCGAGCACCGTGCCATCGGGCTCGGTATAACTGAAACCCTTGAGTTCCTGCTTCTGGCGTTCGTGGAAGGCGCGGATGCGCTCGGCCGCCGTCTGCAGCGCGCTGCGCTGGGCTTCGGGCAGTGCCGCCAGCGCAGCGTTCAATTCGTCCTGCGACAAGTCGAAGGCGGCCATGCCGGTCGCGCTGACGCGATCGAAACGGTTGGTGTATTCGATCACGGCGGCGTCGCCACGCTTTTTCACGTCGGCGAGAATCTGCGTCACGGCCGTTTCGATCGCGTCGTCCGTTCCGGCTTCAAAGGCGAGCAGCGTATGCAGCTGTTCGGTAAAACCGTCGTGGGTGGAGTCGAGCATGCGGATCTGTACAGCCATGGGTCAGCCTTATTACGTAAATTGTTTCGAAGCCCGTTCGAAGGCTTCGATGATGGGTTGCAGGCGCTCGCGCTTGAGTTTCAATGCCGCCTGGTTGACGACCAGGCGCGAGGAGATCTCCATGATCTTCTCGACTTCGACCAGGTTGTTGGCGCGCAGGGTGTTGCCGGTCGAGACCACGTCGACGATGGCGTCCGACAAACCGACCAGCGGCGCCAGTTCCATCGAGCCGTACAGTTTAATGAGGTCGACGTGCACGCCTTTCGACGCGAAGTGCTGGCGCGCGGTGTTGACGAACTTGGTCGCCACGCGTAACCGCGCGCCCTGGCGCACGGCGCTCTCGTAGTCAAAACCCGCGTGCACCGCCACCGACATGCGGCAGGTCGCGATGTTCAGGTCGACCGGTTGATATAGACCTTCGCTGCCGTGCTCGAGCAGCACATCCTTGCCGGCCACGCCGAAATCGGCCGCGCCATACTGCACATAGGTCGGCACGTCCGAGGCGCGCACGATCAGCACGCGCACGCCCGGGTCGTTGGTCGCCAGGATGAGTTTACGCGAGGTCTCCGGGTTCTCGAGCACGGTGATGCCGGCCGCTTCCAGCAGCGGCAGCGTGTCCTCGAAAATCCGGCCTTTGGACAAAGCCAGGATCAGGCCAGGCTCGGTCGATTGAATTGCGATGCTCATGACGACCTTATTTAATGCGCACGATGTCCGCGCCGACCTTCGACAGTTTGACTTCCATGCGGTCGTAGCCGCGGTCGAGGTGGTAGATGCGGTCGATCACGGTCGTGCCTTCGGCCGCCATGCCGGCGATCACCAGCGAGGCCGAGGCGCGCAGGTCGGTCGCCATCACGGGCGCGCCCACCAGGCGCTCGACGCCCTTGATCAAGGCGGTATTCCCCTCCGTGAAGATGGCGGCGCCGAGGCGGTTCATCTCTTGCACGTGCATGAAGCGGTTCTCGAAGATCGTTTCGGTCACGCGGCTCGGGCCGGCGGCGATCGTGTTCACCGCCATGAACTGGGCCTGCATGTCGGTCGGGAAGCCCGGGTATTCGGTGGTGCGGAAGGAGACCGGGTGCGGACGCGCATCCATGCGTGCACGGATCGTGTTCGTGCCGACGTCCATCTGCAGGCCGACTTCGCGCAGCTTGTCGAGCGCGACATCGAAAATGTCGGTGCGGGTATTGGTCAGCAGGATGTCGCCGCCGGTGGCCGCCACGGCGCACAGGAAAGTCGCCGCTTCGATGCGGTCGGAAATCACGGCGTGCTTCGCGCCATGCAGCTCGCTCACGCCCTGGATCACCAGGCGGTCGGTGCCGATGCCCTCGATCTTCGCGCCCATGGCCACCAGCAGGTTGGCCAGGTCGGTCACTTCCGGCTCGCGCGCGGCGTTTTCCAGCACCGTCTCGCCTTCGGCCAGGGTCGCGGCCATCAGCAAATTCTCGGTGCCGGTGACGGTGATCATGTCGGTCAGGATGCGCGCGCCCTTGAGCTTCTTGGCTTTCGCGTAGATGTAGCCGCCTTCGATCGTGATCTCGGCGCCCATCGCACGCAGGCCCTTGATGTGCTGGTCGACCGGACGCGAACCGATCGCGCAGCCGCCCGGCAGCGACACCTTGGCTTCGCCGAAGCGCGCCAGCAGGGGGCCGAGCACGAGGATCGATGCGCGCATGGTTTTCACCAGCTCGTAAGGTGCCTCGAGGCTGGTGATGTTGGCGCCGTTCAGGGTGACGTTTTCGTCGTCCTGGGTCACCTTCAAACCGGTCTGCTCGAGCAGCTTCAGAATGGTTTTGACGTCGTGCAGGCGCGGTACGTTCGACAGCTCGACGTCGCCGGAGCTCAACAGGCCCGCGCACAGGATCGGCAGCGCCGCATTCTTGGCGCCCGATACCGAAATTTCGCCGTTCAGGCGTTTGCCGCCAACGATTTGCAGCTTATCCATTTAGCCTCCGTATTCTTCAGGGGTCAGGGTTTTCATCGACAGCGCGTGGATCTCTTCGCGCATGCGGTCGCCCAGCGCCGCATACACCAGCTGGTGGCGCTGGATCGGGCGCTTGCCGGCAAAGGCAGGCGAGACGATCAGGGCCGAGAAGTGACGTCCATCGCCCTCGACCTGCAAATGCGTGCATTGCAGGCCGTTTTCGATGTAGCTGTGGATCAGTTCTGGAGTGGTCGACACGATAATTCCTAAGGTTTTCAATGACGCAGTTTATAGCCGCCGCGCAGCAGCTTGATCGCCACTGCCGCGAGCACCGCGAAGAAGGCGGAGACGATGGCAAGGCTGGTCCACGGCGAGATATCGGACTGGCCGAAGAAGCCGTGGCGGAACCCGTCAATCATATAAAAGAACGGGTTGAAATGCGAGACCGCCTGCCAGAATGCCGGCAGCGAGTGGATCGAATAGAACACGCCTGCCAGGAAGGTGGCCGGCATGATCAGGAAATTCTGGAACGCGGCGAGCTGGTCGAATTTATCGGCCCAGATACCGGCGATCACACCCAGGGTGCCGAGGATGGCCGCGCCCAGGACGGCGAACACGATGATCCACAAGGGCGCTGCGAACGACAGATGGGCGAACCAGGCGGTAATGGCGAACACGCCGGCGCCGACCACCAGGCCGCGCACCACCGACGCGGCGACATAGGCGAGCAGGATTTCCCAGTGCGACAGCGGCGGCAGCAGGATGAACACCAGGTTGCCGGTAATCTTGGACTGGATCAGCGACGAGGACGCATTCGCAAAAGCGTTCTGCAACACGCTCATCATCACCAGGCCCGGCACCAGGAAGGCGGTATAGCTGACCCCTGGATAGACTTCGACCCGGCCTTCGAGCACGTGGCCGAAGATCAGCAGGTAGAGCATGGCCGTCAGGATCGGCGCGGCGATGGTTTGCGTCGCGACTTTCCAGAAGCGCAGCGTCTCTTTGAAGAACAGGGTGCGGAAACCCACGGATACGAAACTCACAGCGCGCCCTTTCCGGATTGCCCGTCGCCCATAATCTGGATAAAAATATCCTCGAGGTCAGCCTGCTGCAGCTGCATCTCGTCGATGACCGCCCCGCTCTCGCGCAGGCGCGCCAGGATCGGCTCGACTTCCGCGTAGTCGTTCACGCGCAGGCTGTATTTGTTGCCGCTTCCATTGCCATGCTCGTCATGCGACACCAAATGGCGCAGGCTGGCGGGCAAATCGCCGCTTTTCAGGTGCACGATCAGCTGCGACCCCGACACGCGGCGCAGCAGCGCGCTCATCGTATCGAGCGCCACCACCTGGCCCGATTTGAGCATCGCCACGCGCTGGCACATGGCCTGCGCTTCTTCCAGGTAATGGGTGGTCAGCACGACCGTGTGCCCGCCTTCGCGGTTCAGGCGCGAAATGAATTTCCACAGGGTCTGGCGCAATTCGACGTCGACGCCGGCGGTCGGCTCATCGAGCACGATGACGGGCGGTTTATGCACCAGCGCCTGCGCCACGAGCACCCGCCGCTTCATGCCGCCGGACAAGGCGCGCATGTTGACGTCGGCTTTGTTGGTGAGATCGAGGTTGTGCATGACCTCGTCGATCCACTTGTCGTTGTTCCTGATGCCGAAATAGCCCGACTGCAGGCGCAGCGTTTCGCGCACCGTGAAGAAGGGATCGAACACGAGTTCCTGCGGCACCACGCCAAGTTTCTTGCGCGCTTCACGGAAATCGGTGACGACATCGTGGCCGTGGATCTTGACGCTGCCGACATCGGGCCGGATCAGGCCGGCGATGGTGGAGATCAGGGTCGTCTTGCCGGCGCCGTTCGGCCCGAGCAGGCCGAAGAATTCGCCCTGCTCGATGGTCAGGGAAACGCCTTTCAGGGCTTTGAGGGCCTTGTAGCTTTTCTCGACGCTATTAATCTGGATCGCTGTCATTATTCTTCGATGTGGCCGCAGCACAGGCGTGCGCAAACCGGGCGGGGAAACTGCCCATTATAGGGGAAATCGGGAATGCAAGAGCCTGGCGGCATTGGATGCCCGCAAAAGGAAAGGGACGTATCGCGGACGGCAATGTCGCCCACGATACGTCCCTTGCGATGCCGCGCGATTTAGCTTCGTGCCAGCAAGCCGTCGAGCCCATACAAATGCGTCAGCGCATCGATATTGCTGGGCACATTAATAAACGTAAGCTTCTGCCCCGCATCGCGTGCGTGGCGCTGCCAGGCCAGCAGCAGGGCCACGCCGGACGAATCGGCGGCATGCACGCCGCCCAGGTCGAACACGGTCTCGCCGGCCTTGATCGCAACATAGCCCTGGTCCAGAGCCGCTTGCGCGGTCTCGAAGGTCAGTGCGTCGAGCGACAGCATCGGATTTGCTTCAGCCATGTTTACTTCGGGGCCTTCAGTGGCTTGTTGGCCAGTTGCTTGTTGCGGTCGGCCAGCTTGGTGATCAGGCCGTCGACGCCCGACTTGTTGATCTCGGCGGCAAACGTGCCCTTGTAGGTCTCGACCAGCCACGCGCCCAGCACGTTGATGTCGTAGATTTTCCAGCCGCCGCTCTCCTTCGACAGGCGGTAGTTCAGGGTGATCGGCTCGCCACGGGCAACGTTCACCTGCGAACGCACTTCAACGTCGGTGTCGGTCGGTTGCGAGCGCATTGGCTTGAATTCGACGGTTTCGTTCTTAATCTGCGACAGCGCGCCCGAATAAGTGTACACCAGCAGCGTGCGGAATTCTTCCGACAGGCGCTTTTGCTGTTCCGGGGTGGCCTGGCGCCAGAAGCGGCCGGCTGCCTGGGCCGTCATCTTCTCGGCGTCGACATACGGCAGGATCTTCGAATTGACCAGTTCCATGATCTTGTTGCGGTTGCCGGACTGAATGTCCTTGTCGGCCTTGACGGTGTCGATGACGTCGGCGCTGATGCGCTTGACGAGCACGTCCGGTGCCTCATTGGTGGCCGGGGCTGGCGCGGCGATGACGCTGGTCGCGAACACGAGGGTTGCGGCGGTGGCGATGAGTTGGGCGATTGGTTTCATGAGCTCTCTTTTTTAATGTTTGAAGAAAACAGCTTGCAGGCGTTTCATCCAGCCCGCGAGCTGTTTTACGAACTATTACTTCCGCGGCTGTTCGGCTTCGCTCGAGGCCGGCGTCGGCACCACCTGGGTGTTCGATGCCGGCGCGGCTGGCGCATCGGCTGCCGGCGCATCCTCGCGCGGCGCCGATTCGCCATCACGCACGCGGCTTTCGCGGCGCTGCATGAAGCCGTCACGGATGAATTCGTAACGGTCGAGGGCGGCATCTTCCATCAGGCTCGATGCGTCCAGGATCGCGGCGCGCTGGTCGATGGCGCGCACGCCGATACCGATGTTGCGCGTGCTGACCGGCGTGACGGTGGTCCAGGCATCGGCCCACATGTCGGCAGGCAAGGCCGCGGTGTCACGAATCGTAGATGGGCCCAACAGTGGCAACATCAAGTAGGGACCCGAAGGAACACCCCACACGCCCAGCGTCTGGCCGAAATCTTCGTTGTGTTTCTGCAGGCCGGCTTCCGAGGCGATGTCGAGGATGCCGGCAATGCCGAAGGTCGAGTTCAGGGCGAAGCGCATGAAATCGGTCGCGCCGTCCGCACCCTTGCCTTGCAGCACGTTATTCACCGAGCTCCAGGCATCCGACAAGTTACCGAAAAAATTGCTCACGCCTGTTTGCACGAAGCTTGGCAGCACCTTCTGGTAAGCGGTCGCAGCAGGCTTGAGGGCCACGCGGTCGACGGTGTCGTTGAATGCGAAGGTGGCGCGGTTAAGCTTTTCCAGCGGGTCCTGCGGGTTGCTCGGGGTTGCGCAGCCGGCCAAAGCGGCGCAGCTTGCTGCCGCCAGTGCCAGGCCACGCCAGCGCGGCAGGGTACTCATGTTCTTGCTTTTCATTCACTGCCTTCCTTTCCTTCGGCCGCCTTGCTGTAGATGAACTGATTGATCAGGTCTTCCAGCACGGTGGCCGATTGCGTACGGTTGATTCGATCGCCGTCGACGAGGTTTTTCGTGTCGCCGCCCGGCTCGATGCCAATGTATTGCTCACCCAACAGACCCGCGGTCAAGATTTTGAGCGACGAATCCTTCGGGAACTTGTAGTTTGGATCCAGATCGAGGCGCACATTGGCCTGATAGGTTTTGTCGTCGAAACTGATGTCGCCCACCCGGCCGACCACGACACCGGCGCTCTTGACTGGCGCCTGCGGCTTCAATCCACCAATGTTGTCGAATTTGCCAACGACGGCATAGGTTTCGGCAAACGAAAGCGAGCTCATATTCCCTGCCTGCAGCGCCAGGAACAAGACAGCGGCAGCGCCCAAGAGGACAAACAGGCCGACCCAGACATCGATGATTTTACGGTGCATAGTATTTCCTAGTATTCAGGCCGTCTGTGCGCGGCCAAACGAAACGATTCTTATTTATTTGCTTACTGCGCGAACATCAGGGCCGTCATCACGAAATCCAGGCCCAGTACCAGCAGCGAAGCGATGACGACAGTGCGCGTGGTGGCGCGTGCCACGTCGGCCGGGGTCGGCTTGACGTGATAACCCTGGAACACTGCAGTAAACGTCACCGCAATGCCGAACACGAAACTTTTAATGACGCTGCTGACCACGTCACGGTTGACGTCGACGCCGGCCTGCATCTGCGACCAGAACGCGCCTTCATCCAGACTGAGCATTTTGACGGCGACCAGGTAGCTGCCCATGATGCCGACGGCCGAGAACACGGCAGCGAGCACCGGCATGGCGATCACGCCGCCCCAGAAACGGGGCGCCAGCACGCGCTGCACCGGGTTAACGGCCATCATTTCCATGGCCGACAGCTCTTCGTTGGACTTCATCAGGCCGATTTCGGCGGTGAGCGAGGTGCCGGCACGGCCCGCGAACAGGAGCGCGGTCACGACCGGACCGAGTTCGCGGATCAGCGACAGGGCGACCAGCGAACCGAGCTTGTCTTCGGCGCCGAACTGGATCAGGTTGACATAGAACTGCAGGCCCAGCACGAGACCGACGAAGAGGCCGGACACGATGGTGATGAGCAGCGAGTAGTTGCCAATAAAATGGACCTGCTCGGAAATCAGGGTCGGACGGCGGAAGGCCCCCGGCGAAAAACGCAGCAGGTTGAAGAAAGCGCGCGTTGCAAAACCGAGGCTCTCGACTGATTCGCGCGCGGTGGCGCCGGCGGACTCCAGGAAACGCAGGATCATCGCGGCACTCCCAGGCCCAGGTCGTCGGCCAGCGACTTACCCGGATAATGGAAGGGCACCGGGCCGTCCGGCTCGGCGTTGACGAACTGCTTGACGTAGGGATCGGTCGAAACGCGCAGCTCGGCCGGCGTGCCTTCGGCAACGATCTTGCCGGCCGACATAAAATAAACGTAGTCGGCGATGGCGAAGGTTTCGTGGACGTCGTGCGAGACCAGGATCGAGGTCGAACCGAGGGCGTCGTTCAGGTTGCGGATCAGGCTGGCGGTCAGGCCCATCGAGATCGGATCGAGGCCGGCAAACGGCTCGTCGTACATGATCAGTTCGGGATCGAGCGCGATCGCACGGGCCACGGCGACGCGGCGCGCCATGCCGCCCGAAATTTCACGCGGCTTTAATTTGGAGGCGTTGCGCAGGCCGACGGCGTTCAGCTTCATCAGCACCAGGTCGCGGATCAGCTCTTCCGCAAGGTCAGTATGCTCGCGCAGCGGGAAGGCGACGTTGTCGAACAGGGTCAGGTCGGTGAACAGCGCGCCGAACTGGAACAGCATGCCCATGCGCCGACGCAGGCGGTACAGGCCTTCGGTGTTCAATTTGTGCACGACTTCGCCGCCGACCCGGACTTCGCCGCGTTGCGGACGAATCTGTCCGCCAATCAGGCGCAGTACCGTGGTCTTGCCGCAGCCGGAACCACCCATCACGGCAATGAGCTTGCCACGCGGGAAATCCATGCGCAGGTTCGACAGAATCTTGCGATCGCCATAGGCGAACTCGAGATCACGTATTTCTACAAGGTTAGACACAGAGGCGATAGTCGGATTTGGGAATCTCGTATTGTAGTGCAGAAACTGCAATCCTTGCTTGGGACAGCCCCGTTTCACACTTGCTTCCGACGTATTGCTACAACACTAATAACCGAAGAGTCAGCTATTTCATTCCGCAAGTCATTGTTTTTGTTGAGATATGCATATATGTCAACATTGCAATTCATTGTTTTACGTCAATATTACCTCCCAGCAGCATGCGCCAAGACAATGTAGGGTGGACCGGGTGGCGACCCGCTCCACCCTACATAAAGATGACGCCTGCTACCGCGGTAGTACCGAAGTACCCATCAGGAACTCATCCACCGCGCGCGCGCACTGTCTGCCTTCGCGAATCGCCCACACCACCAGCGACTGGCCGCGGCGCATGTCGCCCGCCACGAATACTTTCGGCGCCGAGGTCTGGTAACAAGTTTCGCCATCGGTCGTGGCGCGTGCATTGCCGCGCGCATCCTTCTGCACGCCGAAAGCGTCCAGCACCTGCTGCACCGGCGACACAAAACCCATGGCCAGGAACACGAGATCGGCCTTCATCTCGAATTCGCTGTTCGCCACTTCGATCATCTTGCCGTCTTTCCACTCGACGCGGCAGGCGATCAGCTTTTCGACTTTGCCGTTCTTGCCCTCAAAACGTTTCGTGGCCACCGCGAAATCGCGTTCGCAGCCTTCTTCGTGCGAGGACGAGGTGCGCAGCTTGGTCGGCCAGTAAGGCCAGACCAGGGGTTTGTTCTCGTGTTCCGGCGGCATCGCCATCAGTTCGAACTGGGTCACCGTCGCCGCGCCCTGGCGGTTCGAGGTGCCGACACAGTCGGAACCGGTATCGCCGCCGCCGATCACGACCACGTGCTTGCCGGTCGCCTTGATCTGGTCTTTCAATTTATCGCCGGCATTCACGCGGTTTTGCTGCGGCAGGAAATCCATCGCGTAATGCACGCCCTTCAGCTCGCGCCCCGGCACCGGCAGGTCGCGCGGCTGCTCGGCGCCGCCGGCCATCACGACGGCGTCGAATGCGGCGCTCAAATCTTCAGGGAAGATCGTGTCGCGCGCCATATTGCTGACCGCGGCAGGGAAATCCTTTCCGATCAGGACACTGGTGCGGAAGGTCACGCCCTCGGCCTGCATCTGCTCGATGCGGCGGTCGATCAAACCCTTTTCCATCTTGAAATCGGGGATGCCGTAGCGCAGCAGGCCGCCGATGCGGTCGCTTTTTTCGAACACCGTCACCTCGTGGCCGGCGCGCGCCAGCTGCTGGGCGGCGGCCAGGCCTGCAGGGCCGGATCCGACCACGGCAACCTTCTTCCCGGTTTTTACCAACGGCGGCTGCGGCACGACATAGCCGTGCTCCCAGCCGGCGTCGGCGATCTTGCGTTCGATCGACTTGATGCCGACCGGCTCGTCATTGATGCCCAGCGTGCAGGCCGATTCGCAGGGCGCCGGGCAGATGCGGCCGGTCACTTCAGGGAAGTTATTCGTCGAGTGCAGGTTCTCGATCGCGGCCCGGTAATTGTTGTGATAGACCAGGTCGTTCCAGTCGGGGATCTGGTTGTTCACCGGGCAGCCCGTGTTGCAGAAGGGGATGCCGCAATCCATGCAGCGCGCGCCCTGCACCTTGGCCTGGCCGTCGGTCAGGGTGATGGTGAATTCCTTGAAATTCTTGACGCGTGCGGCAGGATCCAGGTGATCTTCTTCCTGCCGTTCGAATTCCATGAAGCCGGTGATTTTGCCCACGTTTTATTCCTTTTAATCTTGGTGCAGCGCGGCTGCTTTAGCGCTGGTTGAACGCGTGGGGTAATTCAGGCCAGTGGCCTGAATTACGAGCCGCCCACGCTACACTTTGCTGCTTTACGCCGCGAGCTCGATCTTGTCGTTCGCTTCTTCCATGCTGCTGTTGTGCATTTCTTCCAGCGCGCGCTTGTACTCGGTCGGGAAGACCTTCACGAACTTGCCGCGGCTGTTGGCCCAGTCATCCAGCAAATTGCGGGCGCGGGTGCTGCCGGTGTACTTGAAATGGCGTTCGATCAGGCGGCGCAGGATGACTTCATCCGATTCCCGGTCCGTTTCGCGGCTCTGGCTGTGCCAGCCGGAGATATCGCCCTGCTCCTTGGTCGAGACCACGCGTTCCAGGTTCACCATGGTGGTGTTGCAGCGCGTCTCGAACTCGTTCTTCGGATCGTAGACATAGGCCACGCCGCCCGACATGCCGGCCGCGAAATTGCGTCCGGTCTCGCCCAGCACCACGACCGTGCCGCCGGTCATGTATTCGCAGCCATGGTCGCCGCAGCCTTCGACCACGGTCGTCGCGCCCGAGTTACGCACCGCGAAACGTTCGCCGGCCACGCCGTTGAAGAAGGCTTCACCGGAAATCGCGCCGTACAGCACAGTGTTGCCGACGATGATGTTGTCGACTGCCCAGCCGCGGAATTCCGTGTTCGGACGCACGATCACGCGTCCGCCGGATAAGCCCTTGCCGACGTAGTCGTTGCCTTCGCCCACCAGGTCGAGCGTGATGCCCGCCGCCAGGAAGGCGGCCGCCGATTGCCCGGCGGTGCCCTGCAGCTGGATGTGGATGGTGTCGTCCGGCAGGCCGGCGTGGCCGTAACGCTTGGCCACTTCGCCCGAAAGCATGGTGCCGACCGTGCGGTTGACGTTGCGCACCGGGGAAATGAAGGAAACGCGCTCGCCCTTTTCGAGTGCCGCTTTTGCCTGCGCGATCAGTTTATGGTCGAGCGCGCGGTCCAGGCCGTGGTCCTGCTCGCCGGTATGGAACAGGTTGCGCAGCGAATCGGTCTTCGGCTGATAGAAGATGTTCGAGAAATCCAGGCCCTGCGCCTTCCAGTGCGTGATCGCGCTCGATTTGTCGAGCAGGTCGGCGCGGCCGATCAGTTCGTCGTAGGTCCGGATGCCGAGCTGGGCCATCAACTGGCGCGCTTCTTCGGCGACGAAGAAGAAGTAGTTCACCACGTGTTCAGGTTTACCCTGGAACTTGGCGCGCAGGACCGGGTCTTGCGTGGCCACGCCCACCGGGCAGGTGTTCAGGTGGCATTTGCGCATCATGATGCAACCTTCGACCACCAGCGGCGCGGTCGCGAAACCGATTTCGTCGGCGCCCAGCATGGCGGCGATCACGACGTCGCGGCCGGTCTTCATCTGGCCGTCGGCCTGCACCCGCACGCGGCTGCGCAAGCCATTCAGGACCAGAGTTTGTTGGGTCTCTGCGAGACCCAGTTCCCACGGCGTGCCCGCATGTTTCACGGACGACAGCGGCGAAGCACCGGTGCCGCCATCGTGGCCGGCGACGACCACGTGATCGGCCTTGGCTTTCGAGACGCCCGCAGCCACCGTGCCGATGCCCACTTCCGACACCAGTTTCACCGAGATCGAGGCACGCGGATTCGCGTTTTTCAGGTCGTGGATCAGCTGCGCCAGGTCTTCGATCGAATAGATGTCGTGGTGCGGCGGCGGAGAGATCAGGCCCACGCCCGGCACCGAGAAGCGCAGACTCGCGATGTATTCCGACACCTTGTGGCCCGGCAGCTGACCGCCTTCGCCCGGTTTTGCGCCCTGCGCCATCTTGATCTGGATCTGGTCGGCGGAATTGAGGTATTCCGCCGTGACGCCGAAGCGGCCCGAGGCGACCTGCTTGATTTTCGAGCGCAGCGAATCGCCTTCTTCCAGCGGCAGGTCGATCGCCACGCGGTCGGCACCCAGCACCGAGGCCAGGGTCTCGCCCTTGGAAATTTTAATACCCTTGAATTCGTTCAGGTAGCGGCGCGGATCTTCGCCACCCTCACCCGTATTGCTCTTGCCGCCGATGCGGTTCATGGCGATCGCCAGCGTGGCGTGCGCTTCGGTCGAGATCGAGCCGAGCGACATGGCGCCGGTAGCAAAACGCTTGACGATGTCTTTCGCAGGCTCGACTTCGCCCAGCGGAATCGCTTTACTTGGATCGATCTTGAACTCGAACAGGCCGCGCAGCGTCAGGTGACGGCGGCTCTGGTCGTTGATGATCTGGGCGTACTCTTTATAGGTGCTGAAATTGTTGGCACGGGTCGAGTGCTGCAGCTTGGCGATCGCGTCCGGCGTCCACATGTGGTCTTCGCCGCGCACGCGGAAGGCATATTCGCCGCCGGTATCGAGCGCATTGGCCAGCAGCGGATCGGGACCGAAGGCCAGGTTGTGCAGGCGCAGCGCTTCTTCCGCCACTTCGAACAGGCCGATGCCTTCCACCGTCGACGAGGTGCCGCGGAAGTATTTGTCGACCAGCGATTTATTCAGGCCAACGGCTTCGAAGATCTGGGCGCCGCAGTAGGACATGTAGGTCGAAATGCCCATCTTCGACATGACCTTCATGAGGCCCTTGCCGATCGCCTTGGTGTAGTTGTAGCAGGCGACGTCGGGCGCCATTTCGTGCGGCAGGTGCTGGGCCAGGTCGGCCAGGGTTTCCAGCGCAAGATAGGGGTGAACGGCTTCGGCGCCATAGCCGGCCAGCAGTGCGAAGTGGTGGGTTTCGCGGGCCGAACCGGTTTCGACAACCAGGCCGGTCGAGGCGCGCAGGCCGCGCATCACCAGGTGCTGGTGGATGGTCGAGGTTGCCAGCAGGGCGGGAATGGCGACCACGTCGGTCGAGATATTCCGGTCCGAGATCACCAGGATGTTGTGGCCCGATTTCACGGCGTCGACCGCTTCCGCGCAGAGCGAGGCCAGCGAGGCTTCGATGCCCTCCTTGCCCCAGGCGACCGGGTAGCAGATGTTCAATTCATACGATTTGAACTTGCCGCCGGTATGCAGGCTGATGTTGCGCAGGCGCGCCATGTCGTCGAAACCGAGTACCGGCTGCGACACTTCCAGGCGCATCGGCGGATTGACGTTGTTGGTGTCCAGCAGGTTCGGCTTCGGACCGATGAAGGACACCAGCGACATCACCATCGCTTCGCGGATCGGGTCGATCGGCGGGTTCGTCACCTGAGCAAACAATTGTTTGAAATAGTTGTACAAAGGTTTGAGCTTGTTCGACATCACCGCCAGCGGCGAGTCGTTGCCCATCGAACCGGTCGCTTCTTCGGCCAGCACCGCCATTGGCGCCATCAGGAATTTCAAATCTTCCTGGGTGTAGCCGAAGGCTTGCTGACGGTCGAGCAGGGAGATTGCCGCTTTTTCGCCCTGCGCCGGGGTGTCTTTCAGCCGGTTTTGCGCCAGCTGCGACTCGCTCAGTTTGATTTCATTGAGCTTGATGCGCACCGACTTGATCCAGGCTTTATACGGCTTGGCGTTCGAATAGGTGTCTTTCAATTCCTTGTCGTCGATGATGCGGCCTGCTTCCAGGTCGATCAGGAACATCTTGCCCGGCTGCAGACGCCATTTCTTGACGATGCGCGATTCCGGAATCGGCAGCACGCCCGACTCCGACGCCATTACGACGAGGTCGTCTTCGGTCACGACATAGCGCGCCGGACGCAAGCCATTGCGGTCCAGCGTGCCGCCAATGTGACGCCCGTCGGTAAATGCCATGGCGGCGGGGCCGTCCCAC
Organism: Massilia sp. FBCC-B171; assembly: GCF_059134155.1. NCBI lineage: Bacteria > Pseudomonadati > Pseudomonadota > Betaproteobacteria > Burkholderiales > Oxalobacteraceae > Massilia > Massilia sp. FBCC-B171. Next base: position 5,410,368 of record NZ_CP101443.1, read on the forward strand.
GGCTCCATCATCGCCGCATGGTATTCGTAGAAGGCCTTGCGGTTCTCGTCCATCGAGGTGTGGTTTTCCCAGGCTTCGGGAATCATCATCATCATCGCCTGGGCGATCGGATAGCCGGCCATCACCAGCAGTTCGAGCGCATTGTCGAAGCAGGCGGTATCGGACTGGCCCTCGTAAATCAGCGGGAACAGCTTATGCAGGTCGTCGCCCAGCACGGCCGACTTCATCATGCCTTCACGGGCACGGGTCCAGTTGAAATTGCCCTTGACCGTGTTGATCTCGCCGTTATGCGCAATCAGGCGGTACGGGTGGGCCAGCGGCCATTCGGGGAAGGTATTCGTGGAGAAGCGCTGGTGCACCAGGGCGAGCGCGGAGACGCAGCGCGGATCCTGCAGGTCTTTGTAATAGACGCCGACCTGGTCGGCCAGTAACAAACCTTTATAGACGATCGTGCGCGCCGACATCGAGGGCACGAAGAATTCCTTGCCATGTAACAGTTTCAGCGCCTGGATCGCGTGGCCCGAGGATTTGCGGATCACATACAGCTTACGTTCGAGTGCATCGGTGACCATGATGTCCGGGCCGCGGCCGATGAAAATCTGGCGGATCACCGGTTCCTTGGCGCGCACGGTGGGCGACATCGGCATCGCTTCGTCGACCGGCACATTGCGCCAGCCGAGGACGACTTGCCCTTCGATGCGCACGGCGCGCTCGATTTCCTGTTCACAGGCGATGCGCGAGGCGTGTTCCTTCGGCAGGAAGACCATGCCGACGCCGTATTCGCCGGGCGGCGGCAGCTCGACGCCCTGCTTGGCCATCTCGTCGCGGAAATACTGGTCGGGAATCTGGATCAGGATGCCGGCGCCATCGCCCATCAGGGGATCGGCGCCAACGGCGCCCCGGTGATCCAGATTCTTCAGGATCAACAACCCCTGATCAATAATGGAATGGCTTTTATTGCCTTTGATATGGGCAACAAAACCGACGCCGCAGGCGTCATGTTCATTGGCGGGATCGTATAAACCTTGGGCAATCATGCGGGACTCTCCACAGCTTTTTCAGGGGTGAAGGTCGAGAATAGTGCAATGCAACAAAGACGGCAAGCGAAACAATGAGGGTCGGAGTCGAATTAAATCCACTATTCCATACGGATTGAATAAATAGGGACAGGTTAAATTTATTGAAATATTCGCGTTCGATACCGTTCAAAATTTGCACGCGGGGCTTCGCAGTAGCAGAAAATTGCTTCTGCCCATCAATTAAGCAATTAACTGCTAAGCCGCGTTGGTAGGCGCGGTCTTGAACGGGCGGCCGCGCTTGGCCGGCAGGATACGGCGCTGGGTCTGGCGTTCGAGATCCAATTTAAACGCCTGGCTGCCGAGCGGCTGGCCTTTCTGGACGGCGCCGGCGATGTGCGCCAGTTCATCGGCCCCAATGCCCTGCCCCACCAGGTCGATATAGGCCGCCTCGCGCTGGAAGGGGGTATTCCCCAGCCGCCAGAACTGGGCGTGGTCAGTGACGACGGCGTCGGCGTGAATGCCGGCGTGGTGGCGGTAACTCGACCACGAATAAGCCGCCGGCTCGCCCGCCTCTCCCTCGCGCACCGGCGCCAGTTCAATAAAACGGCTGCACATCAGGAAGTGGGCATCGGTATCGACCACGGCCGTGCGAAAACGGCCTTCGAACAGGCCGCCGGCGCGCCCATATTTGCTGTTGTACCAGGGAACATAGAAGCGGCCGAGCTTTTGCATCATCGCCGCCAAACCTTCTTCGGTCTCGGGCGTGGCCAGCAGGTGCAGGTGGGTCGGCAGCAAGGCGTAGGCGTGGATGGCGACGCGGTAGAAGCGGGCCGACTCGAGCAACCAGGCCAGGAAGCGCGCGTAGTCTTCCGGTTCGCGGAAGACTAGCTGGCGGTCGTTACCGCGCTGGAGGATGTGGTGCGGTTGCTTGGGGAGGATGAGGCGGGGTTGGCGGGCCATGGTCGCGGGCGGTGAAGGCGGATGGCGGTATTCTAGCGCGGCGCGAGGGACCGTGTCCCTGATTTATTTTGCGCCGTCTAATATCGTCGACGACTCTGTCCCGTTTTATACGCAACAGGAGAACCGAGCAATTCGTAGGGTGGGCACCTGTGCCCACGCGGTGCAACGTTTCCGTAATCGAAATGCATTTCGAACCGCCACGCCGCACCGCGTGGGCTCAAGAGCCCACCCTACGAAACCCGTCAGGCCAGCGTGAACCCTGCCGACAAACTATACCCCTCGCCATACGCGCTACGCAGCGGCAACTCCTGCCCCAACACCGTTCGCGTCTTCTTGCGCAGCCGGTACACCAGCATGTCGACGCGCCGGCTTGCATCCGGATCGTCGCCCCCCATGCCGGCCACGATGGTGGCGCGCGGGACCGGGCGGGTGTTGATCGTCAACAGGTGCAGGAAATTGAATTCCTTTTCGGTCAAATCGATCACCTTGCCCATCAGCTCGAGCTGGCGCGCGCTCACGCGCAGCGTCCATTTCACGGGCGCCGGCGCCGGTTCGGCCGGGCGCACGCGGCGGCCCAGGGCTTCGATGTGGGCGGCCAGTTCCGGGAATTTAATTGGTTTGGTTAAATAATGGTCGGCGCCGAGTTGCAGGCCGAGGATGCGGTTATCAAAAGCGACGCGTCCGGTCAGCACCAGCAGGCCAATCTCCGGATACAGCTGGCGCATGCGCGGAATCACCGTAAAGCCGTCTTCGTCGGGCAAGCCAAGGTCGAGCACCACGACCGCGGCCGGGGTACGCGTCAGCGCGGCCCACATTTCGCCGGCGGAGGTGGCGATCGTGACCTCATGCTCGAGTTCGCGCAGGAAATCGGCCATGTCGCCGGCGTAGTCGCCGTTGTCTTCCACAATCAATATCTGCGTCATCGGTAAGCCATCTTTTTGTTTAGGTGTTGCCAGATGGTGGCAGGGCCATTGCGGCCGACGGTGTCCCGGTCAGCGCCGGATTATCAGGGCTGGCGGCTTGCCGCGCAAGGTGCTTCGCGGCACCGGCCACCGGCAGCCAGATGCGGAACTCGGCGCCGCCGCCGGCCGGGGTGACCAGGCTCAGCATGCCGCCGTGCACTTCGACGATCGAACGCGCCATGTACAGGCCCAGGCCGCTGCCCGGCATGCCGGCGGCATTGCTTCCGCGATAAAACTTGTCGAACACGCGGACTTGCTCGTCCTGCGGCACGCCGGGACCGTGGTCGCGCACGGCCAGTTCGACGCCGCTCGCTGCCAGGCGCCCGTTCAGCACCACGGGCGAGGTCGGCGGCGAGTAGGCGACCGCATTGTCAATTAACACCTTCAGCGCCAGGCGCAGGCCTTCCGGCTCGCAGCGCAGGCTGGCCGGCAGTTCGCGCGTCTTGATGCTGGCCACGCGGCCGGCGGCACGCAGCTGCGCCAGCCCTTCTTCCAGCAAGGCGCGCGGCGCCAGCGTCGTCGGCTGGCGTTCGCTGCCGATACCGGCCATGCGCTCGGGCGACAGGTAGTCGTCGAGCATGGCGATCAGGCGGTCGGTGGCCAGGGCGATCTTGCGGTAGCGGGCGCGCGTCGCCTCGTCGGCATGGGAGCAAGTCGCTTCCAGGCGCTGGACGGCGCCGTCGATGGTCGACAGGGGCGTGCGAAATTCGTGGTTCAGCATGCTGGCGAAGCGCTTTTGCTCGGCCTCGCGCAGGCGCCGCGGCGACAGGTCGCGTACCAGGCCCACCAATGCCTGCGGGCGGCCGTCGTCGCCGACCAGCACCGAGGAGATGATCTCGACCGGTACCGGGTAGCCGTGCGCGCCATGGAACTCCGCTTCGCGCACCAGGCGCAGGCGGCTGCGGTCGCCCGCGCGCAGGCGCCGCAGACGTTCCGGCAAGCCGGCGCAGAGCGCCGCCAGCGGGCCGTTGGCGCCAGGGCCGATGCCGGCGGCCACCTCGGCCGGGGTATAGCCGACCAGTTGTTCGATGGATGGGCTGACGTAGCGCAGCTCGCCGCTGGCGCAATCGATGCTGAAAGCGATATCGCCGCCGATTTCGGCAATGACGCGAAATTGCTCGGCCAGCGCCAAGCCGGTGCTGCCGGAACCGTCGGTGCTGGCGCTGCGGTTCATCCAAATACCTTCCAGGAATAGGGAAAATTCATCGGCCGGAACGCAGGCCGCGGAAGAGTATATCGCCGCGCACGCCCTTCTGTATAGATAAGCGTTGCAGCGAAAGTGGCCCTGTATTTACAAATGTGTTCAATATCTTTCGAATCACGCCAGTTTCGTGCGAAATCCTGTTCACCGCGCATAGAAACTGGCGCGGCAGGCGAAAAAAAGCCCGCGCGCGGCGGGCCTTTGTGGCTTCTTGCGACAACGTTTTACTGTTCCGCGAGCGGCGCAAAAATTGCCTGCAGGTCTTCCTGCGTCAGCGCCATCTTTTGCGATTCGCCTTCGGCCAGGATCGAGTTCGCCAGCTCCGATTTCTTTTGCTGCAGCAGCTGGATCTTTTCTTCCAGCGTGCCTTTCGCAATCAATTTGTAGACGAAGACCGGTTTATCCTGCCCGATGCGCCAGGCGCGGTCGGTGGCCTGGTTTTCCGCCGCCGGGTTCCACCATGGGTCGTAATGGATGACGGTATCGGCCGCGGTCAGATTCAGGCCGACGCCGCCGGCCTTTAAACTGATCAGGAAAATCGGCACGGCGCCCTGCTGGAAGGCGGCCACCTGGGCCGAACGGTCGCGCGTTTCGCCGGTCAGGATGGCGTAGCGGATGCCGCGTGCGGCAAGTTCCTCTTCGATCAGCGCCAGCATGCTGGTGAACTGCGAGAACACGAGGATCTTGCGGCCTTCTTCCAATAAATCGTCGACCATCTGCATCAGGTCGATCAGCTTGGCGGAAATGGCGGCCGTGTTCTTTTTCGACGGCATGGCTTTGACCAGGCGCGGATCGCAGCAGACCTGGCGCAGTTTCAATAGCGCTTCCAGGATCACGATCTGGCTGCGCGCCACGCCCTTGCGGTCGATTTCCTCGCGTACCTTCTTGTCCATCGCCAGGCGCACGGTTTCGTACAGGTCGCGCTGCGGGCCGGTCAGTTCGACGCGGCGTACCATCTCTGTCTTTTGCGGCAATTCCTTGGCGACATTGTCTTTCGTGCGGCGCAGCAGGAAAGGACGGATGCGGCGGTTCAATAACATCCGCCGTACCGGATCGTCCTGGCGCTCGATCGGGTGGCGGAACTGGGTATTGAAGGCTTTTTCCTCGCCCAAGAGGCCCGGCAGCAGGAAGTGGAACTGCGACCAGAGTTCGCCCAGGTGATTTTCCAGCGGCGTGCCGGTCAGGCACAGGCGGTGCTTGGCATTCAGCGAACCGGCCGTCTGCGCCGCTTTCGAGCGCGTGTTCTTGATGTAGTGCGATTCGTCCAGGATCACCAGGTGATAGTGGTGTTCGCGCAGCTTTTCTTCGTCGCGCGGCAGCAATGCGTAGGTGGTCAGCACGATGTCGGCCTGCTCGATCTGGTCGAACAGGTCCATGCGTTCTTTGCCTTGCAGCAGCAGCACGCGCAGGTCGGGCGTAAAACGGGCGGCTTCTTCCTGCCAGTTGGTCATCAGGCTGGTCGGGGCGATCACCAGCGCCGGGCTGGTCAACCGGCCTGCCTCTTTTTCCGTCAGGATGTGCGCCAGGGTCTGCACGGTCTTGCCGAGACCCATGTCGTCGGCCAGGATGCCGGCCAGGTCGTATTCGCGCAGGAACTGCATCCACGACAAGCCGTCGAGCTGGTAGTCGCGCAAGGTCGCCCGCAGGCCGGCGGGCGCGGCCACCTTTTTCACGGAACCGAACTGGCTCAGCTTGCGGCCGGTCTCGCGCAGCTGCTCGCCGCCGAACCAGCGCATCTCGACGCCGCGCGCCAGTTCCTCGAGCCGGCTCGCGTCCAGCGTCGACAGGCGCACGCGCTGCTTGATCTTGTCATTGAAATACAACTCGCCGAGCGTCGCCAGGATCGGTTTTACGCGTGCCCATGGCAGGGCAACCCGCAGGCCTTCGGGCAGGGTGGCCAGCATCTGGTCGGTTTCGCCATGGGCGGCCAGCACCGCCGGATCGAAGTCCATCGGCGCGTTGCGGATCATCTGCACCAGCACCGGCAAGAGCGGCACGCGCTGGCGATTCACGACAATGCCGAGCTCGAGCTCGAACCAGGCCTTGCCCGCCTCTTCCGGCTCGTCGATCTCGGCATACCAGTCTTCCACCGGCACCACGTCGTAGCGGTACTTGGACGACTTCTGCAGGTGCCAGCCGGCGTCCGACAGCGCATCGAGGTCGCTTTCGGCAAAGCGAAGCCAGTGCGCCTGGCTTTCCAGCTGCACCGCGCCGGGAACGCCCGACAGCGGCGTGGTTGCCGGCTTTTTAAAACCGAGTTCGGCGAGTTTCTCGAGCGCCGTGGCTTCGGCGGCCGCATCGCGGTCGATGATTTCGGTAACGTCGCCAATCTGGCGCACCACGCGCTGGGACGGGTCGAACGAGACGCGCTGGCCGTCGTAATCGAAGGACAGCACGGCGAAATCGTGCCAGCGCTGGGCGCCGGTGTCGGCCAGCGCCACCGAATCGAGCAGCAGGAAGGGTTGCGGTGTGACGTCATTGCGCAGGCGCTGGGTGAGCGGCTGCGGCAGCGGCATCAATTCTTGCAAGCCATGCGCCAGCAGCAGTTGCGAGACGCGTTTTTTATCGTTGCCGGTCAGCACAGGCGCTTGCGCCACCAGGGCTTGCAGTTCGGCCAGCGAGATGTCGACGCCGCCGCGGTTCAGGGCCAGCGGGCCGCAGGACAAGTTGTCGATATACCACGGCGGATCGGTCGGCAGCATGTAGTCGATCAGGTCGGCGCCGGGGTGGTTCGCGCCATTGGCCGGCTCCACCGACCAGCCGAGCTTGGCCGCCCGGCCTTCGTCGCGCCAGGCGAGATTGGCTTGCCGGGTCGGGCCGCCTTGCAGCGGATAGACCAGGCCATTCGCCATGTCGGCCCAAGAATTTGCCCACAGCAGCTTGCCTTGGCGCAGCAACAAATCGAGCAGGATGGCGCCGACCTTGCCCTTGGGCTCGGTTGCGCTGGTGCTTTGCGAAGAACCGCTGCGCATGGCGATGAAGAAACGCACCAGGTCTTCGTCCTCGCCTTCCAGGTAGGCGGGCGGGGCCGACAGCAGCGAAAACACTTCGTTGACGGGACTGGCGGCGGCGACTTCGCCATTCGGGCGCAGGCGCGCCTTGCACAGGCAGATGGCCACGTGGCGCCCGCCGCTGGTGGGCGCCATCACATACACGAATTTGTACTGGACTGCCTTCGGATCGGCGACTTCAAGGGTCAGCTTGGGCTGCGGATGCGCCGCTGCCTCGACCCGTTGCAGCCAGGTTGTCACCGGTGCGGGCAATGCGGGCGCGCGTGCCGGCGTCGCGCGCGGGGCCGGGGCATCGTTCGCGTGTTCGCGTGGGTAATCAACTGTGTGCATTGGGTCCTTGAACCTGTATGAAAAAAAACAACAAACACCATTATCTCTCATACGGGCACTTCAGTTTTGTTCGTGATCGCACGTACCTGAGAAATCTTTATTTTGCGAAAGAATGGCCTCCCATCATGGCATATTGCTGGCTTTCAAAAAAGTCATTGACACGCGAATCGGCGCTGCTACTATATCGATAAACGATATGTCGTCACTCGATATACCGGGGCAATACAACGGGGAGCTGGTATGGACATCAATTTTGCAAAGCTGTTGCCGCTGTCGGAGGCGACCTATTACGTGCTGGCGGCGCTGGACGAACCACTGCACGGCTACGCATTGATGCAGAAGGTGGAAAGCATGAGCCAGGGGGCGGTCGTCATCGGTCCCGGCACGCTGTACGGCGCCTTCGGCACCCTGGAAAAACAGGGCCTGATCGAAAAGGTGAGCGAAGTGGAGCGGCGCAAGACTTATGCGCTGACGGAAAAAGGCAGGCTGGTGCTGGCCGAACAGGTAAGGCGCCTGGCCATCATGGTGCGCAACGGGCAGTTCGCACTGTCGACAATGGGAAAAGGAGAAGCGGCATGAAGGAGGCGATGGTCAGAATCTTTAAATTTTTCCTGGCGCACCAGGACGAGGAGCAGGAAGCCTGGCTGCGCGCGATGGCAAACCAGGGCTTGCACCTGGTGGACGTCAACCCGCTGAGCTTCTGGACCTTTCGCCGCGGCGCACCGGCCGACGTCGCCTATCGCGTGGATTATTCGAGTGCCGCCGGCAAGGCCGACTTCCACCAGTTGATGCAGGATGCAGGCTGGAAACTTGCCGCCACGACGATCGGCTGGGAATACTGGTGCACCCCCGTCGTGAATGGCCGCGCGCCCGACATCTATACCGACAGCGTCTCGAAAACGAAGAAATTCCAGGTGGTGCTGGCAATACTGATTTGCACCGGCGTGCCCGCTTTCATCGCGATGATGAACTCGGACAAACAGGCCCTGTTTGCCGAGGTATCGATGCCGGGACGCGTGATCATCGGGATCATATTCACCGTGTATCTGCTGCTGGTGCCGTACACGATCGTGGGCTTGCTGCGCCGCATACGCCAGATTCGCGCGGCGCCGGCCGGTTGATCGATGGCGGGCGGCATGGCCGCTTGCTGAAAATCCCTTGTCAAGACTGGCGCATTCCTCCCGTTTGCGTAACACTGCCCGCCTGACTCACGGATTTACTGCCCCATGCTGCCTTCCATCGAACAACGCCTCGCCATCGAACTGGCCGCCAAGCCGGCGCAAGTTGCCGCCGCCATCGCCTTGCTGGATGAAGGCGCCACCGTCCCGTTTATTGCACGCTACCGCAAGGAAGCCACCGGCGGCCTCGACGACATCCAGCTGCGCCTGCTGGAAGAGCGCCTGCGCTACCTGCGCGAGCTGGAAGACCGGAGAAGCGCGATCATCTCCTCGATCACCGAGCAGAACAAGATGACGCCCGAGCTGCTGCAGCAAATCGCGCTGGCCGAAGACAAAACCCGCCTGGAAGATTTATACCTGCCATATAAACAGAAGCGCCGCACCAAGGCGCAGATCGCGGTCGAAGCCGGCTTGGCCCCGCTGGCCGACGATTTATTGAGCGACCCGGCGCGTAATCCGGAAGAAGAAGCGGCCAAATACCTGCGCGAGGCGTTCAGCAATGCCGATGGCGTGAACAACCCGGGCGTGCCCGACACCAAGGCTGCGCTCGACGGCGCGCGCCAGATCCTGATGGAACGCTTTGCTGAAGACGCGACCCTGCTGCAGGCACTGCGCGAATACGTGCAGGATCACGGCGTGGTCGAATCGAAAGTCGTCGCCGGCAAGGAAGACGAAGGCGAAAAATTCGCCGACTATTTCGATTACTCGGAGCCGCTCGCCAGCGTCCCCTCGCACCGGGCGCTGGCCCTGATGCGCGGGCGCCGCGAAGGCATCCTCGACGTCGTGCTGCGCCTGGACACCGAGGCGGAAAAGCCAAAATGGGACGCCCCGCACAATCCGTGCGAAAGCCGCATCGCCGCCCGTTTCGGCATCAAGAGCGCAGGCCGCCCGGCCGACAAATGGCTGCTCGACACCGCGCGCTGGACCTGGCGCGTGAAAAGTTTTATGTATATCGAAACGGAATTGATGGGGGCCTTGCGCGAAAAAGCCGAACTCGACGCCATCAACGTGTTCGCGCGCAATTTAAAAGCGCTGCTGCTGGCCGCCCCTGCCGGCCAGCGCGCCACCATGGGCCTGGACCCGGGCCTGCGTACCGGTGTGAAAGTGGCGGTGGTCGACGCCACCGGCAAAGTGGTCGACACGGCCACCATCTACCCGCACCAGCCGAGGAACGACTGGGACGGCTCGCTGCATGTGCTGGGCCAGCTCGCCGCGAAGCACAACGTCTCCCTGATCTCGATCGGCAACGGCACCGCCTCGCGCGAGACCGACAAGCTGGCGCAGGATCTCATTAAAGCCCGGCCGGAACTCACACTCACCAAGATCGTCGTCTCGGAAGCCGGCGCCTCGGTGTATTCGGCCTCCGAATTCGCCTCGCGCGAATTGCCGGACATGGATGTCTCGATCCGCGGCGCCGTCTCGATCGCGCGCCGCCTGCAAGACCCTTTAGCGGAACTCGTAAAAATCGACCCGAAATCGATCGGCGTCGGCCAGTACCAGCACGACGTCTCGCAGACCCAGCTCGCGCGTTCGCTCGACGCCGTGGTCGAGGATTGCGTGAACGCGGTCGGCGTGGACGTGAACACGGCCTCGGCGCCGCTGCTGGCGCGGGTGTCGGGATTATCGAGCAGCGTGGCCCAGAGCATCGTCAGCTACCGCGACATGAAGGGCGCTTTTGCTTCGCGCGCGGCCTTGAAAGCCGTGCCGCGCCTGGGCGATAAAACCTTCGAACAGGCCGCCGGCTTCCTGCGCGTAATGGGCGGAGAAAACCCGCTGGATGCTTCGGCAGTGCACCCGGAATCCTATCCGGTCGTGCAAAAGATCCTGGCGGACGTAAAACGCGACATGAAGGCGGTGGTCGGCGACAGCGCCCTGGTGAAAAGCCTGAATCCGGCCAAGTATGCGGACGACAAATTCGGCGTGCCGACCGTCACCGACATTTTGAAAGAGCTGGAAAAGCCGGGACGCGATCCGCGCCCGGAATTCACCACCGCGACCTTCAAGGAAGGCGTCGAGGAGATCAGCGACCTGCGCCCGGACATGATTTTAGAGGGCGTGGTCACCAACGTCGCCGCCTTTGGCGCCTTTGTCGATATCGGCGTGCACCAGGATGGCCTGGTGCACATCTCGGCGCTGTCGAACACGTTTGTGAAAGATCCGCACACGGTCGTCAAAGCGGGCCAGGTGGTCAAAGTAAAAGTGCTGGAAGTCGATCCGAAACGCAAACGCATTGCGCTGACGATGCGCCTGAGCGATTCGGCGCCGCAGCCGGGATCGCAGCCCCAGCAGCGCGGCGACCGCGACGACCGCAAACGCGTGGCCCAGCACCAGCGCCAGGAACGCCCTGCCGCGCAGGATGCGGCAGGCGCGATGGCGGCGGCTTTTGCCAAGCTGCGCAAATAAGCCGTGGTCTGCGCGCCGCTCGACCCAAGCAGTGCCGACGCGCGCGCCTTAATTGCGGAACTCGAGGCGGCGCTGGCGGCGATCTGCGGCGACAGCGGCTCGGGTTCCTTCGACCCGAACGACGTGCGCGGGCCGGGTGCGGTTTTTCTGGTGGCGCGCGATGGCGCCGGCGCGGCGCTCGGCTGCGGCGCATTGCGGCCGCTGGCGCCGGGCGTGGCGGAACTGAAGCGGATGTATGCCAGGCCGGGCACTGGCGCCGGGCGCTTTTTACTGGGCGAGCTGGAAGCGCAGGCGCTGGCGTTCGGGTATCGGGAAGTGTGGCTGTCGACCAGGAGAATCAACCTGCGGGCGCTCGCGTTTTATGAGCGGCACGGCTATCTGCCGGTCGAAAATTACGGCAGGTATGCAGGGCGCGAAGCATCGGTTTGCCTTGGCAAGCGCATGGCTTAAGCGATAGCCGATGAAAGTGGCGGACCGTACGTTACCCATGAGCCACCATCGTTCCCGGCAATTCGGTTTAACTAAAAAACTGCGCCATCTCCGGCACGCGTTTGACCAGGATGCCAAACACATACAGCGCCAGGCAGGCCAGGCCGATCTGGTTCATGCGCTTGCGGCTCATCGCAGGCTGGCCGGTTTTCCTGATGTGCAGGGCGTCGCGCAGCAGCACGGCTGCGTAAATGGTCAGGGCCAGTCCCGTGATGATGACGCCGGCGCCGTCGCGTGTGATGCCGCTGTAAATGTCGTAGAGTCCGACAAAGCCCAGCACGAAGGTGAGTACCAGGTTGAAAACGGCTGAGGGTGCGACCTTGGGAGCTTGTAGCATGGGAAATCCTGATCGTTGGCAGAAGAGAAACCGGGCGATCATACCGCAATCGCCGGCCTGCCTGGCAGCAGGCGAAGTGGGCGCTTGCGCCGCACCGCCGCGGTCGATTTCTTATAGAATGGCGCCATCCCCCATTTTCTCACCGAAGGCAAGCACATGAGCGACGTACAATCCTGGATCAAAGAGACCGTGACCACCACCCCGGTCGTGCTGTTCATGAAGGGCACCGCGCAGTTCCCGCAATGCGGCTTTTCCGGCCGCGCCATCCAGATCCTGAAAGCCTGCGGCGTCGATAACATCGCCACCGTCAACGTGCTGGAAGATCCGGAAGTGCGCCAGGGTATCAAGGACTATTCGAACTGGCCAACCGTGCCGCAGCTGTACGTGAACGGCGAATTCATCGGCGGCACCGACATCATGAACGAGATGTACGCGTCGGGCGAACTGCAGGCCATGTTCCCGAAAAATGCCTGATCAACGATCGCGCCGCATTGTCGTCGGCATCACCGGCGCGACCGGCGCGGTCTATGGCGTGCGCCTGCTGCAAAGGCTGGCGCTCGTTCCCGGCGTCGAGACCCACCTCGTGGTCTCCGATGCCGCCTCCCTGACCCTGCACCAGGAAGTTGGAATGCAGCGGCGCGACGTCGAGGCGCTGGCCCACGTCGTGCATAAAAATCGGGAAATCGGTGCATCGATTGCCAGCGGCTCGTTCCAGACCGATGGCATGGTGATCGCGCCCTGCTCGATGAAGACGCTGGCCGCCGTAGCGCATGGCCTGGCCGATAATCTGGTCGCACGCGCGGCCGACGTCATATTAAAAGAACGGCGCAGACTGGTGCTGATGGTGCGCGAAACGCCGCTGAACCTGGCGCACCTACGCAATATGACGGCGGTCACGGAAATGGGCGGGATTATTTTCCCGCCATTGCCGAGCTTTTATCACCGCCCGGCCAGTATCGACGAGATGGTCGACCATACGCTCGACCGGGTGCTGGATTTGCTGGGCATCGACAACGTGGCGGCGCCACGCTGGACCGGCATGCGGGGCACGCCGGACGCTCCAGCCAGCTGAACTCAGCGTTTCATGAAATGGTCGCTGTCACCGGCCTTTTTCAATTCCCGTGCTTCTTCCAACATACGCCGCTGGGCGATGCGTTTGCGCATCACCTCCGCATGGCGCGCGGCCGTCATCGGCGGCGCAGTCATGAGTTCTTTCAGCTGGGCAGTGTTCATGTAATTGCTTTTCATTGGCGCACGTTCCTCGGCTGTGAGAATTTGATTATGCGCCAACCCGGACAATTTGTACTGCCCGACTCGGAAGAAAATTTGTAAGCGGAAACGCAGTCGTGAAGAAGGCGCGGGCTTACTTGGGGGTGGGTTGGTGGTTCATCCGTACTAGCATCCGGATGAACTCGCGCGCCAGCTGGCGGTGATGTTCGTCCAGGCGCTGCAGGTCGGCGATCAGCTTGACGTCGGCCGATTCGAAACGCGCGCTGGCGCCGCCTTCGGCTTGCGCACCCGGCGTCTCGGTTCCGCCGAAGCGCAGCCAGTCGGCCGGCACGCCCAGCCACTGGGCGATCATGCGCAGCTTTTCCTGGGTCGGAATGGCTTCGCCCACAAGCCATTTGCGGGCGGCATGCACCGTGATGGGACGGCCTTCGAAGCGAATGTTAAATTCGCGCGCCAGGCGGGTCGGGCTGTCCGGTGAATAATGTGCGTTTTTCAGCGCTTGCTGGAGACGCTCACTAAAGCTCTCCCGTTCGTTCGTGGAATTCATGATGGCACTATTTCATGCTCGACCATAAAAGTCAGTTAAGCGTCCAAAAAGACCGCTTGTGACACTTTTCAGGCCGAAGACTTAACAAAGAAGTGGAAATTGATGAGATTTTTCGTGCAACGCGAAATCATGCCACAAAATTTCCAAGAAGCATGAATGTATCTCACCCGTATCTGAGCAGAAATAAATATGTATCGCGTGCGCGACAGGCAAGCCGGCCGAAGGCCGTTGCACAGGATGCGGGCGGGGCAGGACGCCCCGGGCGGATCCGGCGGGAAAAGCGGTCAGGTCAGGTGGAAGCGGATGATTCCATCGACGCCAGTTACACGCTTTAACATACCATCATTCCAAAGTTTATGCAGGTGGGCTAGCGCCTCACCCAGGGCAAAGCTGAGCTGGTGGGCATCGAGCTGGCGCCGGAACATGATCGGCACGATGTCCATTGCACTGCACGGCACGCGGCAGGCTTCCTGCACTTCGGCCAGGCGCGCCACGTGGTGTTCGCGCAGCTGCGCGATGCGGGTGTGCAGGCCGCGGAAGGGCTTGCCGTGCGAGGGCAGCACCAGCACGTCCTGCGGCAGGTCGGCGAACTTGTCGAGCGAATCGAGGTATTGCTGCAGCGGGTTGCCTTCCGGTTCGACCGCGAACACGGAAACGTTGGTCGAAATGCGCGGCAAGACCATGTCCCCCGAGATGAGCACATTGCGTTCTTCGCAGTACAAGGAGGCGTGCTCCGGCGAGTGGCCGAAACCGGTGATCACGCGCCAGCTCGCATTGCCGATCGACACCAGATCATTGTCCTGCAGCCGGGTATAGGCGTCCGGCACGCTCGGCACCAGCGAGGGATAATAATTGCGGCGGCTGCGCATCTGCTCGAGCATGGCCGGCTCATTCAAACCGTGGCGCTCGAAATGGGGAATCGCCGAGGGCCCGTCGACGCCCGGCAGGGCCGCGGCCATCATGCGCGCGAAGCCGAATTCGCCGGCCGTCAGCCAGAACGGCGCATCGAAACGCGTGCACAGCCAGCCGGACAGGCCGACGTGGTCCGGGTGGCAGTGCGTGGCCAGCACGCGCAGCACGGGCGCACCTGCCATCGGGCCCGCCAGCACTTGTTCCCAGTTGGCGCGGGTGGCGTCGGTCGCCACGCCGCAATCGATCACGGTGTAGCCGCTCCTCCCTTCCCGCTCGTCTGTCAAGAGCCACAAGTTGATGTGGTCGAGGGCGAACGGCAGCGGCATGCGCAGCCAGGCCAGACCCGGCGCCAGCGCGCGCACGCCGCCCGGTGGCGGCAATTCGTCGGCGAAGGGATAAACGAGCTGGGATTCGAGCGGATTCATGTTCGACAATCTTTCGTGGTTATGCAATGCGGGCGCGCTACAATGTGTTTGACGTTGACGTAAACGGAAACACCAGGGAATTCTAAGCGATTCTACGATCTGCCACTTTCAGCCGCTTTTCCATGCCCACGACCTACACCATCGCCGAACTGGCCCGCGAATTCGACATCACCGCGCGTGCCATCCGCTTCTATGAAGACCAGGGTTTATTAAGCCCGAGCCGCGAAGGCGTCGGCGGGCGCAGCCGCGTCTACACGCCGCGCGACCGTACCCGCTTGAAATTGACCCTGCGCGGCAAGCGCCTCGGCCTGACGCTGTCGGAAATCAAGAGCATCGTCGACATGTACGAGTCGCCCAAGGACACGGCGGCGCAAATCAACCGCTTTCTGGGCGTGCTTTCGCACCAGCGCGAAACCCTGGAGCAGCAACGTGCCGACATCGAGATGGCCCTGGAGGAAATTTCCGCGCACGAGGAAGAATGCCGCCGCCTGCTGGCCGACAGCAACACGCCGGGCGGCGTCCCGGACGCAATCGACGCCAGCAAAGCTGCCTGATTTTCAGGCAGCACGACGACGAGCTTTACCCGCTACTTGACGTTTACGTTAACGTCACACGCGAGTATGATTCGACGTGCCCATTCCATACCCGTTCACCGAGAGGACGACATGCTGCATCTTCCAGGCTTGACCTTTGACCATGGCGAAGACATCGCCGCGCTGCGCGAAGCAGTCCAACAGTTTGCAGCAGCCGAAATCGCGCCGCGCGCTGCCGAAATCGACCGCACCGACCAGTTCCCGATGGACCTGTGGAAGAAGATGGGCGAACTCGGCCTGCTCGGCATCACCGTCAGCGAGGAATACGGCGGCGCCAACATGGGCTACCTGGCCCACATCATCGCGATGGAAGAAATCTCGCGTGCCTCCGCGTCGGTCGGCCTGTCCTACGGCGCCCACTCGAACCTGTGCGTGAACCAGATCAAGCGCAACGGCACCGAAGAACAAAAACAGAAATACCTGCCGAAGCTGATTTCGGGCGAACACATCGGCGCGCTCGCCATGTCCGAGCCGAATGCAGGTTCCGACGTGGTCAGCATGAAGCTGCGCGCCGACCTGAAGGGCGACCACTACGTCCTCAATGGCAACAAGATGTGGATCACCAATGGTCCGGACGCCGACACCCTGGTCGTCTACGCCAAGACCGACCTCGAAGCGGGCGCGCGCGGCATGACCGCCTTCCTGATCGAGAAGGGCTATAAAGGTTTTTCGATCGCGCAAAAGCTCGACAAACTCGGCATGCGCGGCTCGCACACGGGCGAACTGGTGTTCCAGGATTGCGAAGTGCCGGTCGAAAACGTGCTCGGCGGCGTCGGCAAGGGCGTCAACGTGCTGATGTCGGGCCTGGATTTCGAGCGCACCGTGCTCTCCGGCGGCCCGCTGGGCATCATGTCGGCCTGTATGGATTCGGTTGTTCCTTACATCCATGAGCGCAAGCAGTTCGGCCAGGCGATCGGCGAATTCCAGCTCATGCAGGGTAAAGTGGCCGACATGTATTCGACCATGATGGCTTGCCGCGCCTATGTGTACGCCGTCGGCCAGGCCTGCGACCGCGCGACCAATGCCGCCGCCATCCGCGCCCTGCGCAAGGACGCCGCCGGCGCCATTTTGTACAGCGCCGAAAAGGCGACCTGGATGGCGGGCGAAGCGATCCAGACCCTGGGCGGAAATGGTTATATCAACGAGTATCCGGTCGGCCGTCTCTGGCGCGATGCCAAGCTCTACGAAATCGGCGCCGGCACCAGCGAAATCCGCCGCATGCTGATCGGGCGTGAACTGTTTGGCGAGACGATGTAAATAGAGTTAGCTTGTGCCGTAGGGATGTAGGGTGGGCGGGTCTCCCGCCCACGCGTTCAAATCACGTTTGAAATGCCCGCGCGCTTGATCTAGTGCTGGCTGAACGCGTGGGCGGCAAAGCCGCCCACCCTACCTCCTGCTGCATACCCAACACTGCACTAAAATAGCCGATACCCAAGCCCAGGCGCGAGACGAACGATGACCCAAGTTGCGTTCCCCAAACTGCTGTCTTCCCAGATAGCGTTCGACATCGCGCGCAGCATCCTCGACGGCTTCGACAAGCACTACCGCCTGTTCCGCGAGGCCAGCCAGGCCGCCAAACGCCATTTCGAAACCGCCGACTGGCCCGTCGCCCAGCGCGCCGCGCGCGAGCGCATCGATTATTACGACCAGCGCGTGCAGGAAGCCGTGCGCGCCCTGGAAGACGAGTACGCGCCCGAGGAACTGGCCGACCACGTCTGGCGCGAAATCAAGCTGCATTACATTGGCCTCTTGTCCGGCCACAAGCAGCCGGAACTGGCCGAGACCTTTTTCAATTCGGTCAGCTGCCAGATCCTGCACCGCACCTATTACCACAACGATTTCATCTTCGTGCGCCCGGTCATTTCGACCGAATACATCGACACCGAAGAATTGCTGCCGACTTACCGTGTGGTGTACCCGGCCGCCGACGGCCTGCGCTTTGCATTGAAACGCATCGTCACCAATTTCCAGCTCGATTGCCCCTTCGCCGATCTCGAGCGCGATATCGCCCTGGTCGAAGCGTGCATGACGCAAGCCTTCGGCTTGCAAAAACGCGAACCGAACCAGCAATTCCAGGTGCTGTCGAACCTGTTCTTCCGGAACAAGGGCGCCTATATCGTCGGGCGCGCCATCAACGGCGCGCGCGACTATCCGTTCGTGATTCCAGTGCTGCACGACGGGCGCGGCGAACTCTTCCTCGACACGGTACTCACCGACCTGGAACAGATCGCCATCCTGTTCTCGTTTACGCGGGCCTATTTTTTGGTCGACATGGAAGTGCCCTCGGCCTATGTGCAATTTTTACGCAGCATGCTGTCGCGTAAGCCGAAGAGCGAAATCTACACCCTGCTCGGCCTGCAAAAACAGGGCAAGACCCTGTTCTACCGCGATTACCTGCAGCATTTGAAGCACAGCTCCGACTGTTTCCAGAGCGCGCCCGGCATCCGCGGACTGGTCATGCTGGTGTTCGAGCTGCCCTCCTTCCCCTATGTCTTCAAGGTGATCAAGGATTTTTACCCGGCGCCGAAAGACACGACGCGCGCCCAGGTCAAGGAAAAATACCTGCTCGTCAAACACCACGACCGCGTCGGGCGCATGGCCGATACGCTCGAATACTCGGACGTCGCCTTTCCGCTGGCGCGCTTCAGTGACGAGCTGCTCGCCGAACTGCGCCATCATGCGCCCTCGCTGATCGAGATCGAGGGCGATTACATCATCCTCAAGCACCTGTATATCGAGCGCCGCATGGTGCCGCTGAATATCTACCTGGCCGAGGCCGAAAAGGCGGGCGACGACGCGCGCATCGAGCACGGCGTGCGCGAATACGGGAATGCCATCCGCGACCTGGTCGCTGCGAATATTTTTCCCGGCGATATGCTGTACAAAAATTTCGGCGTCACGCGCCAGGGCCGGGTCGTGTTCTATGATTACGACGAGATCGAATACCTGACCGATTGCGTGTTCCGCGATATTCCCGAGGCGCGCACCGAGGAAGAGGAAATGTCGGCCGAGCCGTGGTACCCCATTGGAAAACACGACGTCTTTCCGGAACAGTTCGGCCATTTCTTGCTTGGAAATTCGAAGATCCGCCACCATTTTCTACAACATCACGCGGACCTCTTGACGCGCGCCTGGTGGCAGGCGCACAAGGACCGCATCCTGGCGGGCGAGGTGCACGATATTTTTCCTTACCCGCAGCAGATCCGTTTTCACCACCCGATCACCACCCCGGCGCTTTCACTTGAAACAGCGCCATCCCTTTTGGAGAACCAAGAATGAATGATCCAGTCGTTATCGTCGGCGCCGCCCGTACCCCGATGGGCGCCTTCCAGGGCGATTTTTCCTCGAAAACGGCAAGCGACCTCGGTGCGGTGGCAATCAAGGCCGCCGTCGAGCGCGCCGGCGTCGATCCGCAGTCCGTGGAACACGTCTATTTCGGTAACTGCCTGATGGCCGGCCAGGGCCAGGCCCCGGCCCGCCAGGCGCTGATCAAGGCCGGCCTGCCCCTCTCGACCGGCGCCGTCACCCTGTCGAAAATGTGCGGCTCGGCCATGCAGGCGGCGATCTTCGCGCATGACCAGCTCGTTGCCGGCAGCGCCGACGTCGTCGTTGCAGGCGGCATGGAATCGATGACCAACGCGCCTTACCTGATCCCGAAGGCACGCGGCGGCTACCGCATCGGCCACGCGCCGATGTTCGACCACATGATGCTCGACGGCCTGGAAGACGCCTATTCGCGCAACGAGAAGACTGGCGAAGGCCGTTCGATGGGCACCTTCGCCGAAGAGTGCGTCGCCTCGTACAACTTCACCCGCGAAGAGCAGGACAACTTTGCCATCACCTCCGTCAAGCGCGCCCAGGCCGCCAACAGCGACGGCTCGTTTGACTGGGAAATCGCACCGGTCAGCGTCGCTGCCCGCAGCGGTGACGTGGTCATCGAGAAAGACGAAGGCCCGCTGAAGGCCAAGATCGACAAGATCCCGACGCTGCGTCCTGCCTTCAAGAAGGACGGCACCGTGACCGCCGCCTCGTCTTCGTCGATCAACGACGGCGCCGCGGCCCTGGTCATGATGCGCGAATCGAAGGCCAAGGAACTCGGTCTCACGCCAATCGCGCGCGTCGTCGGCCACGCCACCCACGCCCAGGAACCGAACCTGTTCACCACCGCCCCGATCGGCGCGATGCACAAGCTCTTTAAAAAGACCGGCTGGACGGCTGGCGATGTCGACCTGTTCGAGATCAACGAAGCCTTTGCCGCCGTGCCGATGGCCGCCATGCGCGACCTGGACATCCCGCACGACAAGGTCAACATCCACGGCGGCGCCTGCGCACTGGGCCACCCGATCGGCGCTTCCGGCGCGCGCATCGTCGTGACCCTGCTCGGCGCCCTGAAAAAGACCGGCGGCAAGCGCGGTGTGGCGGCGCTGTGCATCGGCGGTGGTGAAGCCACGGCAATGGCGATCGAGATGGTGTAATTGACGTTGTAACGCGTGGAGTTGTAATTCAGGCCACTGGCCTGAATTACTCCACGCGGTTGAACCCCAACCGAAGGGAATAACATGCCTACTGCCCTGATCATCGGCGCCTCGCGCGGCATCGGCCACGAACTGGTGCGTCAATACCGCGCCGACGGCTGGCGCGTGATCGCCACCGCGCGTAAACCAGAAGACATCGACAGCCTGACCCGGCTCGGCGCCGAAGCGCACGCACTCGACGTCACCGACCTCGATGCCATCGCCGGCCTTGGCTGGAAACTCGACGGCGAAAAAATCGACACCGCCTGGCTGGTCGCCGGCGTCTATGGCCCGCGCAGCGAGGGCTTCCCCACGCAAGACGATTTCGACAGCGTCATGCACACCAATGTGCTGGCCGCGATGCGCCTGCTGCCGATCGTGGCGCCCCTGGTGGCATCGACGCGCGGCAAACTCGGCGTGCTCTCGTCGCGCATGGCGTCCATCGGCGGGCGCAATGGCGCCAACGGTTCGCTCTACCGCGCCAGCAAGGCGGCCCTGAATTCCGTGCTGCGCGACACCGCCATCACCCATGGCCCGCAAGGCGCCACCTGCATCGCCTTCCACCCCGGCTGGGTCCAGACCGACATGGGCGGCAGCGCGGCGGCCATCAGCGCCGAGCACAGCGTGCGCGATTTACGGGCGACGCTGGCGAACGCCACCCCTGCCGCGAACGGCAGTTTCCTGAACCACGACGGCGAGCCGATTCCCTGGTAAGCCGATCCCAAGACCACAAGACAAGAGACACCATGATCCTGACCGAAGAACACCAGATGATCCGCGACGCCCTGCGCAGCTTTTCGCAGGAACGCCTGGCCCCGCAAGCGGCGCGCTGGGACAAGGAACACTATTTCCCGAAAGCCGAACTGAAGGAACTGGCCCAGCTGGGCGCCTTCGGCGTGGCGGTGCCGGAGCAGTACGGCGGCGCGGGCCTTGATTACGTGTCGCTGGCGCTGGTGCTGGAAGAAATCGCGGCCGGCGACGGCGGCATCTCGACCATCATCTCGGTCAACAACTGCCCGGTCTGCAGCATCGCCATGATGTACGCCAGCGAAGCGCAAAAGCAGCAGTGGCTGGTTCCCCTGGCCCAGGGCGAACTGCTCGGCGCCTTTGCGCTCACCGAACCGCACACCGGCAGCGACGCCGCCGCCCTGCGCACCACGGCCACGCGCGATGGCGACGAGTACGTCATCAACGGCACCAAGCAGTTCATCACCAGCGGCAAGTACGGCGATGTCGCCATCGTGATGGCCGTCACCGATAAGGCGGCAGGTAAAAAGGGCATCAGCGCCTTCTGGGTGCCGGTGAACACCCCCGGCTATATCGTCGCCGGCATCGAACAGAAGATGGGCCAGCATTCCTCGGACACGGCGCAGATCGTGTTCGAAAACTGCCGCATCCCGGCCGCCAACCTGATCGGCGAAGAAGGCATGGGCTATAAGATCGCCCTGTCCGGCCTGGAGGGCGGGCGCATTGGCATCGCCTCGCAATCGGTGGGCATGGCGCGTGCGGCTTTCGAGGCGGCGCTGGCCTACGCCAAGGACCGCGAGAGCTTCGGCAAAGCCATCTTCGAACACCAGGCCGTGCAGTTCCGCCTGTCGGAAATGGCGATGCAGATCGAAGCGGCGCGCCAGCTGATCCTGCATGCGGCCTCGATGAAGGATGCGGGCCTGCCCTGCCTGAAGGAAGCGGCGATGGCAAAATTGTTCGCCTCCGAGATGGCCGAACGCGTGGTGTCGAGCGCGATCCAGGTCTTCGGCGGCTATGGGTATGTGGCCGACTTCCCGATCGAACGCATCTACCGCGACGTGCGCGTCTGCCAGATTTACGAAGGCACGAGCGATATCCAGAAAATCCTGATTGCACGGGCTCTCTGACGTGCCTGCAATCCGCAGCGTCGCGCCCGCCGACCTGCCCGCCCTGTTCGTCTACCTGGACGACCACCTGCAGGACAACGGGCGCGCCGGCACACCCCTGTTCCAGCCGATGGCGCGCGCCGATTCACGCTTCCCGGTCGACAAGCGCGCCGCATTCGCCATCGGCCTTCACGCCGAGGTGGGCGCGCCGGGCTGGCGCCGCGCCTGGATGGCGCTCGATATTGATGGCGCCATCTGCGGCCACGTCGACCTGCGCGCGCGACCGGAACGGGCCTCCAGCCACCGCTGCCTGCTCGGCATGGGCGTGCACCGCGACTGGCGCCGCCAGGGCCTGGGCGAGCAGCTGATGGCGACCGCGCTCGGCTGGGCAGGCACGCAGGCGGCGCTCGACTGGGTCGACCTCGAGGTGCTGTCCTCGAACGGGCCGGCACGCCGCCTGTACGAACGCTGCGGGTTTGCCTTCGCCGGCGAACTGCCCGACCTGTTTCGCATCGATGGCGAGCAGCACGGCTATGTCTACATGACAGCTGGGGTCAGGTCTGACATTCGGACACGTCCTCTGCCGTAACACCCAAGGCAATATCGGAAGGTCTCAGAATATGGATGAGGTCGTGTCTTAATGTCAGACCTGACCCCAGCCGTTCAACTGACCGCAGGCTCGAGCAGCGTCACCGTCTGGCGATCCGTATCGAGCCTGGCGCGGATCCCCATCGGAATCGTAAACTGGTCGCGGATATGGCCGATCGAATAGCCCGTCACCGCCGGAATCGAGAGCGGCTGCAGGTGCAGGTCCAGGGTCTGGTCGAGGGTCAGCGAAATCTCTTCGTGTTCCGGCCCGCAGTCGTCGCAAATACCAACCATTACCCCCGCCGCTTTTTCAAAGCCGACCGACAGGTCGAGCTGGGTCAGCCAGCGGTCGATCCGGTAGGGCGCTTCGTTCACTTCTTCCAGGAACAGCAGGCTGTCTTTGAAATCAGCCGCATACGGCGTGCCGGCCAGCGCCGCGACCAGGCTCAGGTTGCCGCCGATGAGACGGCCGGTCGCCACGCCGGGGTGCACGGTGCGGATGCCGAAATGGGGTTTTTCCAGCGCGCGCCGGCTGTTTTCCAGCGCCATCGGGATGGTGTAGGTCGGCTGCGGAGCGGACAGCACCGCCATCATGTGTTCGATCCCGTAATCGGTCAGCGTCGACGAGGCCACCGGGCCGTGGAAGGTGACCAGGCCCGCATGCTTGTAGATGGCCAGGTGCAGCGCGGTGATGTCGGAATAGCCCAATAAAATTTTTGGATTCGCGCGGATCAGCTTGAAATCGAGGTGGGCCAGCAGAGAAATACAGCCCGAGCCGCCCCGGATCGGCCAGATCATCTTGATTTCCGGGTCGCCGAACATGGCGTGCAGATCGGCCAGGCGCTGCGGCATGCTGCCGCCGTAGTTGCCGTACACGGCGCGCAGGGAGGCGCCTTCGCGCACCTTCAAACCCAGCGCTTCGATGTTGCGCCGTGCCTTGGCGATCGATTGTTCGGTGGCATAGCCGCCCGGCGCGATCAGGGCGACGGTATCGCCCGGCTGCAGGCGCGGAGGTTTGATCAGCGGTGTCATGGTCGATGGCGCGCTGCGGCGCCGGCGTGGAGCGGCCGCTGCCGCCCAGGGAAGCAAGGCGGCGGCGCCCAGACCGGCCGCGAAGGCGCGCCGGCTGGTGCTCATACGGCGCGCGCCCGGTGAATCAGAAGAACTTGTAGGTGAGGTTCAGCGTGTAGGCGCGGCCGCGCGGATCGGCCACCCGAGGATCCCAGCCGGCGCCAACGACATCGTCGACGTTGTGCGCGGTGAACGGCGGATCGCGGTCGAACAGGTTCTGGATACCGAAGGTGATCGACGTGTCCTTGAAGCCTTTATACGTCGTCGCCAGGCCAAAGCGGGTGTAGCTCGACACGTCCGGATCGAAACCGGCCGGCGGCGCGCTCCGGCCGGCGTTCGGCAATTGATCCTTGTAGCCCGAGGCAAAGTTGTTGCTCACCAAAACATTCCAGTCGCCACGCGTCAGGTTGAAGGTGGCCGCATGCTTCCAGCGCAGGTAGAGGTCGCGCGTAAAGAACTGGCCGACGTATTCCTTGTACGGCTGGCCCTGGATCTCGGCAAATTTGAAGCTGTCGGTCCAGGTGCCGTCGAGGGTGGCGCTCCACTTGATGCCGCCCTCGAACTTGCCGTCGCCGCGCAGGCCGAGGTCGATGCCGCGGGTTTTCGCGCCGGCCGCATTTTCCCAACGCGCCAGCACGTAATTGATGGTGCCGTCGGCGTTGCGGACAATGCTGTCCGACAGCAGGACCGGATTGTTCAGCACGAAGCTCGCGCTGCGGTTCAAAATGCGGTTCTGCATGTTGATCGCCCACCAGTCGATCGATGCCGAGAAGCCCTTGAACGGCTCGACCACGACGCCCAGCGTGCCCTGCTTCGAAGTTTCCGGCTTCAGGTTCGCGTTGCCGCCGGTCTGGTAGTCGAAGCGGTCCGGCGCGCAGAAGCGGGCGTCGCCCGGATGCGCTGCGCAGCCGACGGTGTCGACCACGCCGCTCGAGAGTTCCTGCGACAGCGTGCCGGTGTACAGTTGCGCAAAGCTCGGCGCCAGGAAGCCCTTGTTGGCCGAACCGCGCAGCAGCAGCCAGCTGCTTGGCTGGTAACGGAAGGCGACCTTCGGATTGGTGGTCGCGCCGAAGCCGGTGTAGTCATCGCGGCGCAGCGCCAGTTGCAGTTCGAGGTCCTTGGTGACCGGGACGATGAATTCGGCAAACACCGCCTTCACGTCGCGCGTCTTCTTCGGCAGGTTGGCATTGCCCGGCGAAAGGAAAATCGGCTCGGCGGGCACGTCCTGGTTGTACAGGTAGCTCTCGCGGCGCAGGTCGATGCCGGCCGCCATGGCCACCGCACCGGCCGGCAGCTGGAACACTTCGCCGGACACCGTGCCGTCGACCTGGGTCATGGTCGTCTTGCCGGTCTGGAAGGCGCCGCGGTACTTGACCGCTTCGAGCGCATCCATGGCCGCCTGGGTCTGGCTGCCATCGAGCGACCACGGGTTGACGATGCCACTGCCGAGCACGTTATAGAAATCGGGGATCTTGGCGTAGCCGTCGAGCAGTTCCATGCGGGTCTTGCTCTGGGCGTGAGACACGCCGGCCTTGTAATCCCACTTGCCGACGGCGCCTTCGAAGCCGGCCAGCAGGCGCGCACTCTCGGTCGTGTTGTCCTGGGTACGGTTGCCGAGCGGGTTGGCGCGCCACTTGTAGATGATCGGCTTGGTCTTGTCGAAACTCGGAATGAAGGCCGACAGGTCCTGGTAGTACTGGCCGCCGACCGGATAGGCATTCCGGTTGGCCAGCGAGGTCGAGATCTGGGCCGGCGTCAGGATCGAGATGACTTTCGAGCGCGAACCGATCGCCTCGACGAACATTGTGTGGTTCGGGGCCAGCTTGATGCTGCCGCGTGCCAGCAGGTTGGTCTGTTCCGACGGCGACTGCATGATGTAGTCGGCGCCGTAGTCATAGGTGCAGGAATAGGTCGAGCGCTGCGGCGAAGTCACGTTCTTCCACAGCTCGGTCTGGTATTGCGCCATGCCTTCGACCGTGTCGCACTTGCCCTGGAAGCTCAGCGGGTTCGCTTGCAGGTAGGTCGTCGCATCGCCAGGACGCGTGAAACCGGTACCGAGCGCGGTATTGGCGCCGGTCAGCTGGTTCGCATACGGCGTGCCGGTGGTGTCCGGCGACAGGCCGCGCGCCGGCTGGAAGCCGTTGGCGAAGTCGCGCTTGGGCGATGCGAGCTTTTCGTTCTTGGTGAAGGACGCCGTCGCCATCACGTTGAAGCCGTCGGTGTCGATGTTGCCGTGGCCGACGATCAGGGAGCCGCGGTGGATGTTGCCCCCGCCCGCTTCGGTGACATTGGTATAGGCCGACGCTTCCGCGCCTTCATAGTCGGTTTTCAGGATGATGTTCATCACGCCACCGATCGCGTCGGTGCCGTAGATGGCCGAGGCGCCATCCTTCAGAATCTCGATGCGCGAAATGGCCGCCATCGGGATCGAATTCAGGTCGACCGCCTTGCCGCTCTTGCCGTGGGTCGGTGCGCGGCGGCCGTTGATCAGGACCAGGGTGCTGTTCGCGCCGAGGCCGCGGAAGGACGCGAACGAGGCGCCGCCGACGACGCGGTCGGCGTCCGAACCGAATACGTTATTGCCCGAGGTCGGGTTGTCGGCGCCGGTGCCGTTCGCCGAGATCATGCTCATCAGCTGCTCGGCCGAGGTGATGCCCTGTTTTTGCAGGGTGTCGAAGCTGATCACCTGCACTGGCAGGGCGCCTTCCTTGGCCACCCGCTTGATGCTGGAACCGGTGATCTCGACGCGTGCCATCGGGGCATTTTGTTGCATTTCCTGTGCAACGGCCGGGCTTACCACCCCGATCAGGGCAATCAGATGGGCAATTTTCTTGAGCTTCACGCGTGTCTCCTGGAGTGTTCTGGGCGATCTTGAATGGGTATGGCGATGTGTCGCCTTGTTGCCGGAATCTCATTCCATTACGGCATGGATTGTTTCGAGAGTACGCCCGCGCAAGGGGCCTCATCCAATGAAATATCTGGCGGGAAGTATAACTTCCAGGAATGTTTATAAATCGAACTTCGACGAATCTAACGGCGCAGTTCTAATAAACGTGCCCTTTGCGCAACATCGATGTCCAGATAACGCCAGGATGTGAATTCGACCGGATGGCGCTTGTAGTTTTTTAGCCACGGATGACGGATATCGGCCGATACCGCATGGGTCAGCGGTACCCAGGGGTTGTAGGCGTGGATCAGCTGGTTCATTTCGAAGTACAGGCGTTGCCGCGCCGGCCCGTCGGACAGCAGGCGCGCCTGTTCGTAGCGGCTGTTGTAAGCCGGTAAATCAAAACGCGCATAGTTGGCGCGGCCGGCGTTCGGGCCGTACAACAGCTGATAAAAATTGTCGCCGTCGGGGAAGTCGGCGATCCAGTTACTTTCGAACATGGTCACCTTGCCCAGGCGCGAGGCCTTGATGATCTCCGTCTTCTTGTCCGACTTGAACAGCACGCGCAGCCCGATGGAATTGAGGCATTTTCTCCACAGCTCGTCGCGCAGGCGTCCGGCAACCGTCGCTTCGCTGTGCATGGTCAGGGTCAGCGGCTTGCCGCCGGGGGCGCGCCGAAAGCCGTCGGCGTCGCGCTGCCCGTAACCGTGGCGGTCGAGTAAGGCGTTGGCCAGCGCCGGGTCGTAGGGCACCGGGCTGCGGTAGGCCGGGTCGTAGCCGAGCACATTCGGCGGCAGCGGCGACTCGGCCTTGATCGCAAAGCCTTTTTTTAACAGCGCGATGTCTTCGGCATTGTTGTAGGCCAGTGCAATGGCGCGGCGCAGGGCGATCCGGTCTTTGGTATAGCCGCCCAGCACCGGGTCCTTCATGTTCATCCACATGTAATAGGTCTGCAGCACCGGGAAGCGCGACAGCTGCATGCCGCGTTGCTGCAGCTCCGGCTTCAGGCGCCCATCGCGGATCACCATGTCGGTCATCGATTCCGGCACCTGCTCGAGGTAGTCGTATTCGCTGTTCAGGAAGCCCAGCATGCGGCCCTGGAATTCCTCGGCGATTTTTACTTCAACCCGGTCCACGCGCGGCAGGCGCTTGCCGGCAAGGGCGGCGGCAATTTTTTGATCTTCCGCGTCGGCACCGGGCGTGGCGCTGAACACGGCGCTGGAATACGGGTTCGCCAGCAGCACGATGCGGTCGCTTCGCTTCCATTCGCCGATCATGAAGGGGCCGGTGCCGACCGGGTGGTTCCCGGCCTGGCCTGGATAAGCCTCGATGACTTCGCGCGCCACCGTGCTCGACGCCGGCGTCGCCATATAAAACAGAAAATTGTTATCCGGCTCTTTTAAGCGGATGCGCAGGGTGAAGCGGTCGATTGCCTGCAGGCCGGGAATGGCCTGGTCAGGGCTGAACTGTTTTTTCAGGGCCTCGTCGCCCGCGAGCTTGCCGTCGAACATGTACGACCAGGGCGACTTGATGGCCGGGTCGTACAGGCGCGTGATGCTGTAGACGACATCCTGCGCCGTCATCTCGCGCTTGACGCCTTTGAAGGCAGGGTCGGGCGTGAAATAAATGCCGGGGCGGATGCGGAAGGTATAGGTGCGGCCGTCGGCGCTCACGTCCGGCATGGCGCTGGCCGTGTTCGGACGCAGTTTCACCGGGCGCGCCAGGTAGTCGTAGCGCAGCAGCGGGTCGAACAGGTTTTCCAGCAGGGACAAGGTGGCGATGTCCGAGGCGGCGGCCGGATCGAGGCCGGTTTCGCTGGTCGACAGGAACATGTGCAGCACTTTTTCGCCCGCTGCCGGGGCTGTGGCAGGCGCGGCCAGCGTGGCGCCGGCGGCGAGCAGCAAACTGAAAAAGGCGGCGCGAAGTGTCATGGGGGCAAGTCCTGGTTGAGCGTTGCGTATCATAGGCGCGGCGCCGGGAGCAGGCAAACAAAAAGCCGCACCCATCACTTTTCTGCATGGCATGGCTGCATTCTTTCATCCTTGCAGCTTGCTCTGCGCCTATACTCTCCGCTGCACAATCGTGCGCATGAATGCCGTGACTTCGTCTGCGGCTGTTGAACAAGCGGCGTCGTTCCACGCACTGGCCTGATGACGCCGCCCGCATATCGGACTGACTCATGGCATTAAATTACATCTGGACTGGTTTCTTCCTCGTCGGCTTCATCGCCGCACTTGCCCAATGGCTGTTCCTGGGCGACGCGGAAATTTTCAAACGCGTCATCGACGGCACCTTCAGCTCGGCCAAGATGGCGGTGATGGACATCGCCCTGCCGCTGGCCGGCGTGATGACGCTCTGGCTGGGGATCATGAACATCGGCGAGAAGGCAGGCGCCATCAACCTGTTTGCGCGCATCATCGCGCCCTTCTTCTCCCGCATCTTTCCAGGCGTTCCACGCGAGCACCCCGCGAATGGCCACATGGTCATGAATTTTTCGGCGAACATCCTCGGGCTCGACAATGCCGCGACGCCGTTCGGCCTGAAGGCGATGGAAAGCCTGCAAACGCTCAACCCGCGCAAGGATGAAGCGAGCGATGCCCAGATCATGTTCCTGGTCATCCAGACCTCGGGACTGACGGTGATTCCGCTGGCGATCATGGCCCAGCGCGCCATTCTCGGCGCGGCCAATCCGGCCGATATCTTCATTCCGACCCTGATCGCCACCTTCTGCTCGACGTTCACCGGCATCGTTGCCGTCAGCCTGCGCCAACGCATCAACCTGCTCGATCCGGTCGTGTTCGGCTGGATCGGCGGCCTGACGGCGATCATCGGCGCCCTCGTGTTTTACCTCACCAATTACCTGGCCAAGTCGGAAATCGAACTGGTATCGGTGGTCGCCGCCAACCTGATCCTGTTTTCCATCATCGCCGCCTTCATGGTGGCGGCGCTGCGCAAGCGGGTCAACGTGTTCGAAGCCTTCATCGAGGGCGCGAAAGGCGGCATCGAGACCTCGCTGAAGATCATTCCCTACCTGGTCGGCATGCTGGTGGCCATCAGCGTGGTGCGCAACTCGGGCATCCTGGGCCTGATCGTCAACGCCTTCGAATGGGTGTTCACCCAGCTTGGCCTGCGCACCGACTTCGTCGGCGCCCTGCCGACCGCCCTGATGAAGCCCTTGTCCGGCAGCGGCTCGCGCGCGATGATGATCGACGCGATGACGACCTACGGCGTCGACTCCTTCGTCGGCCGCCTCGCCTCGATCCTGCAAGGCGCAGCCGACACCACTTTCTATATCGTCGCCCTGTATTTCGGCTCGGTCGGTATCCGCAAGACGCGTTATGCGATCGGGTATGGATTGCTGGCCGACCTCGCGGGCGTGATCGCCGCCATTTTCGTCGCTTACCTGTTCTTCGGTTAATCGCTGCGCTTAATCGATAAGGAGCCCCATGTTGCGCCACCTGACCCTCGCCGCCGCCGTCCTCCTTGCCTGCGCACCCGCCAGGGCCCAGTTGCCGGAACCGGTAACGCAATTGCTGGCGCAGCAAGGCATAAGCCCGGAATCGGTCAGCGCCCTGGTGCTGCGCGGCGACCAGGTCGTGCTGAGCCACCTGGCGCAACGGCCGATGCAGCCGGCCTCGACCATGAAGCTGGTGACGACCCTGGTCAGCCTGGAACACCTGGGACCGGTGTTTCGTGGACGTACCGAGCTGCTGACGAACGGCGAGGTAAAAAATGGCGTGCTCCAGGGCGACCTGGTGCTGCGCGGCGGGGCGGATGCCGATCTGTCCGGCGAAGTGCTGGAAGGGATGCTGCGCGCCCTGCACAATGGGGGCATCCGCCGGGTCACCGGCAACCTGGTGCTCGACCGCAGCCTGTTCAATCCGCCACGTGTCGACGTCGGCCTGCCGCCCTTCGACGAGTCGCCCGAAGCGTATTACAACGTCATTCCCGACGCGCTCCTGATCAACAAGAACATGCTGCAACTGGACATGCGCTCGACCGATAAACGCCTGCAGCTCGACATGCAGCCGGCGCTGAGCGGCGTGACGATTTCCTCGAACATGACCCTGATCGATGCCGATTGCGCGACCTGGGAAAACGGCTGGAAGCTGCCGCAGGCGCAGCGCAGTGAGGGCAAGATCAAGCTGGTCTTGCAGGGGACCTATCCGAAGAACTGCGCCCGCAGCAACAGCATCAACGT
Source organism: Massilia sp. FBCC-B171 (assembly GCF_059134155.1). Classification (NCBI taxonomy): domain Bacteria; kingdom Pseudomonadati; phylum Pseudomonadota; class Betaproteobacteria; order Burkholderiales; family Oxalobacteraceae; genus Massilia; species Massilia sp. FBCC-B171. Next base: position 5,441,079 of record NZ_CP101443.1, read on the forward strand.
GCTCGACCGCGACGACTATATCGACGGCCTGTTCCGCCTGAAGTGGAAGCAGCTGGGCGGCAAACTCAATGGCAAGACGGTGACGGGGACGGCGCCGTTTGATGCCCGCCTGCTGGCCGAGCACCGCGCGCGGGCCTTGCCGGAAGTGGTGCGCGATACGAACAAACCCTCCGACAACGCGCTGGCGCGCACCCTGTTCCTGAGCCTGGGCGCCCTCGAGGCGGACCCGGTGCTGGGCAGCCGGCCGCTGCCGCCGGTCGCCGGCCAGACCACTTACACCCGGGCCGACGGCGCCGTGCGCAACTGGATGCGCGCGCGCGGCATCGACGACAGCGGTTTCGTGATCGACAACGGGTCCGGCCTGTCGCGCATCGAGCGCATCAGCCCGGTGCAAATGGGCGGCGTCCTGCGCGCCGGCCTGCACAGTCATTGGGCACCGGAATTCATGGCCAGCATGCCGATTGCAGCGCTGGACGGCACCATGCGCCGCCGTTTGAACGGCAGCCCGGCGGCCGGCCGCGCCCGTTTGAAAACGGGGACGCTGCGCAATGTGGTGGCCGTGGCCGGCTATGTGCCGGATGCGGCCGGCGTGCAGCACGTGGTGGTGGCGATGGTCAATGACGAGCTGGCGGGCGACGGGCGCGGGCGGGCCGTGGTCGATGCGCTGGTGGATTGGGTGGCGAAGTCAGGGGCGGTGGCTGCGCCGGCCGTGGTAGCTGCGCAATAGGTAGGCCTTCCTTTTCCCATCTAAAAGCCGGAATCCCGGCTCTCAAACCCCGCACTTTGCGCAGGCTCAACCAATCGAGCTTACTGCCTTTTCTATTGTTTCGCACGTAATATTGCTGGGATAACACCCAAAAACAACGCACCGTTTCTGTGCGTTGTATGTACTCACTTCAATGGTTAAGATGAATTGCGCGTATGGAAACATATCCAGACGTTATGGCGTGTATTCCGAGGCAATCCGCTTCGCTACCAAGAAAAGAGAGAACATGACGATTCACCCTGCCAGCCATCCATTCCGAAAAACCCTGCTCGCGACCGCCCTGCTGGCGGCGCTGTATCCCGCCGCCGCACAGGAAACCACGACCGACGCCAGCGCCGCCGACAGCGATACGGCCCGCGTCGTCGTGCTCGGCTCGCGCTCGAGTGCCAAGACCTCGCTCGATACGGCTGCGCCGGTAGGACTGATCAATATCAAGGACATGCAGACTGCAGGTCCGCTCGAACTGGGTAAATTGCTGCAGACGCTGGATCCATCGTTCAACTTCTCGACCACCTTCATCAGCGACGGTACCGACATCATCCGTCCGGCCACCCTGCGCGGCCTCGGCCCCGACCAGCTGCTGGTCTTGGTGAACGGCAAGCGCCGTCACCAGCAAGCCCTGGTCAACGTCCAGCAAACCATTGGCCGCGGTTCGGCCGGTACCGACATCAATGCGATCCCGATGTCGGCGATTGCCCGCATCGAAGTGCTGCGCGATGGCGCCGCCGCCCAGTACGGCTCCGATGCAATCGCCGGCGTGATCAACATTGTGTTGAAATCGCAGGTCAAGGAAACCCAAACCAGCACCTCGGTCGGCACCACCGCCGAGGGCGACGGCGACATGGTCTCGGCCAGCGCGAATACCGGTTTTGCGATCGGCGACGGCGGCTATGTGAACCTGTCGGTCGAAGGACGCCGCCGCGGCGAAACCAACCGCGCCGGCGTCGATACCCTGCGCGTCGATCCGCCGCGCGTCACCCAGCGCATCGGCGACAGCCTGGCCAAGGATGCCTTCCTGTGGGTCAATGCCGGCCTGCCGATCGACAAGGACAGCGAATTCTATGCCTTCGGCGGCGTGTCGAAGCGCACCGGCGACTCGGCCGGCTTCTACCGCTCCGCAGGCGATGGCCGCAACGTGCCGGCCGTGTACCCGAATGGCTTCCTGCCGAACATCATGACGACGGTGAAAGACGCCTCCTTCGCCGTCGGCTACCGGCGCGATCTTGCCAATGACTGGAAGTTCGACACCAGCGTCAATCACGGCCGCAGCCAGCTCGGCTTCCGTGAGCGCGAGTCGATCAACGTCAGCTACTGGTACGAACCGAAACCGGGTGGCGGCATCTACGCCGAGTCGCCGCTGGACGCCGATACCGGCACCCTGAAGTTCAACCAGACCACCTTCAATGCCGACGTGCGCGGCCCGATCGACCTGGGCGGGCGCAAGGTCTCGCTGGCGGCCGGCTTCGAATACCGCACCGACAACTACGAAATCGAAGCAGGCGACCCGGTCTCCTACCAGTACGGCCGTACCAACAATCCAGCCATCGCCATCTTCAACCAGAATGGCGGCATCGCCGCATCCGGCGCCCAGGGTTTCCCGGGCTATACGCCGACGAACGCAGTCGACGATGGCCGCCACAACATCGCGTTCTATATCGACGCCGAGCACAATATCACCGAGAAACTGATGGTGGCTGGCGCCGTTCGCTACGAAAAATACTCGGACTTCGGCAGCACCACGACCGGCAAGCTTTCGATGCGTTACGACCCGACGCGCACGGTCGGCCTGCGCGGCAGCGTCTCGACCGGCTTCCGCGCACCGTCGGTGCAGCAGAAGTTCTACAGCTCGGTCTCGACCAACCTGAACGCGGCCGGCGTGCTGACCGAAACCCTGACCGCGCGCGAAGGCAGCGCCGTCACCCGCGCCTTCGGCATTGCGCCGCTGAAGGAAGAAACTTCGAAGAACGCCAGCGTCGGCATCGTGCTGCGCCCGATGCAGAACTTCTCGGTCACGGCCGATCTGTACCGCATCGATATCGACGACCGCATCGTCTTCTCGAGCAACATCGCGCCGGAAGCCGGCGCCGGCCCGATCCGCGCCATCCTCGACCCGCTGAAGGTCGGCCAGGCGCAGTTCTTCACCAACGCGATCGACACCACGACCGACGGCTTCGACCTGGTGGCCGAGCACACCACGCGCTGGACCGGCTCGACCCTGGTGCTGTCCGGCCAGCTCGGTTTCAACAAGACCGAAGTCAAGGCGCGCCGCTCGCAGTCGCCGGTGCTGACCGGCGCCCAGCTCTTCGACGACGCCCAGGTCACGCTGATCGAACGCGGCCAGCCACGCCAGCACCACGTGGTGGCCGCCGACTACACGTCCGGCCCGTGGAACGTGAACACCCGTGCCAATTACTTCGGCGAGGTACAAGGCCAGGGCTTCACGGGCGACTATGTCCAGACCTGGGGTTCCGAGTGGCTGGTCGACCTGAGCCTGCGCTATGCCTTCACGAAGCGCCTGTCGCTCGCCGTCGGTGCGAACAACCTGTTCGACAACTACCCGACGGAATGGGACAAGAGCCCGCGCGGCGGCGACTTCCCGCACATCGGCTTCAAGCACTGCTGGGAAACCTGCCCGATCGGCATCAACGGCCGTCAAATGTACGCCAGGGTAGACTGGGCTTTTTAAGGCTTAGCCCAGGCTAGCCACACCGGGCACGCAGCGTCAGGGTTTCGACGTCTGCGTGCCCGCTCCCGCCGGCTCCAGCCATGGGGCTCCGGCCACGTCGGGCTTTGCCTCGACCAGCGCCACCTGCGCCTTCGTCGTTTCGCGAATCGTGCGTACGACGTCGAGCATCGTTTTTTCGACGAATTTTTCCGGTGTGCCCAGCACCATGCCGGTCGCGCGCCGCGGCCAGTGGAGCCAGCCCCCTTCTTTCTTGGTGAACCCGGCATACATGTCGAGGTGGTAGCCGGTTTTATACTGGTACAGGCAGGCGACGATGTGCATGTCCTGCCCGCCGCGCACGTCGGGGCGTGCTTTCGCGGTCCAGCTGGCGCCGTCGCAGCTCGGTCCGCGGGCGGCGCCGGGGGTGTCGGCCATCTTGAACCTGCCCGGCTGGTCGAGCACGTCCGTCGTTTCAGGCAGGGGCGTGGCCAGCGTGGCGTTCTGGATGTTGCGGCTGATGCCCTCGCTGGCTGCGCGCGCCACGCTGGGAGGCGGCGCATCGGTCTTGATATCGAATACCCGGACATACTCGACCGTCCGGTCCCGCGATGCAAACATGTTGTCGCCCGCGCCCGTGCTGCAGCCGGCCAGTGCCGTTCCCACGGCAGCCGCCATCATCAATCGTTTCATTGCGCACCTCTCCTGTCCGTTGGAAGAATGGGTATTGCGCGAGAGGGAAGAAGCGGACTCGTCAAGCCATCACATCAATCTCTCGTCCTTACCAGCAGATTGTCCGGGTCAGAAGAGAGGTAAAGGCTGAGAAAACTCAAGTGTGCGCGCGGCACGCGCAGAATGGATCAGAGCACGCGCTGGAAGGTGGTCCGCACGCGCTCGCGCTCGCCGCAGTCGAAATGCCACCATTCGGTATTGATGCCGAGGAAGCCGGCCCCGAACATGGCGCCGCGCAGCAGCCGGCGGTTCTCGATCTGTTGTTCGCTCAAGGTTCCGGCAGCCAGGAAACCTTGTTCCAGCGCCGGGTGCGAGACATCGGTCATGTCGTCGAAGCCGGTGCCCATGTCGAGTTCGCGTCCCTGCGGGTCGAGGATGGTGACGTCGAGCGCCATGCCGTAGGAGTGGATCGAGCCGCGCGCCGGATTGGCCAGGTACATCTGCAGGCCGGTCCCGTCCAGGGCATCCCACAACTGCTGCTGCACCCGCTGCGGGCGCAGGGCGTCGAGCACCAGCAGGGTGTGGCCAGGTGCGCGCGCGGCCAGCCAGGCGACCGCCGCTTCCAGGGCCGCGGCCGCCTCGACGTGCAGCCAGGCGCAATCGAAGGGCGAATACAGGTCGCGCCCGACGAAATTATTCGGGCCGGCGTAGCGCAGGTCGACCGCAATCCCGGCGATCGAGGACAGATGGCGAAACTGTGCGCAGCCGGCAATGTCTTCGCTGGCCAGCGTCAAGGGTAAAACGGTCATGCCTACACGCCTCCCTGCTCCAGGCAGGCGCGCGCCGTCGCGCCGATGCAATTGGCCAGTTCGCGCGCGCCGTGCGAGAGCGGCGCGTGGTTCGCCGTCAGCAGGAACAGCTGGACCGGCATGGCGGGCGCCCAGGGGCGGCGCTGGACCTTGCTTGACGCGGCCGAGGCGGCCGTGAACGGATCGACCACGGCCGTGCCGGCGCCCGCTTCGACCAGGGACCGGGCGATCTGATAAGTCTGCACCACGGTGCGAAACACCGGCTGCACGCCTTGCGCCTCGCAGGCGGCGACGACAATTTCTCCGATCGGATCGTTGTCGGCCAGGCCGATCAGCTCGCCAGTGAGCCCTTCGGGCCCGATCGGCTGCGCGCATTCGGCCGCGGACCAGGTGCCGCTTGGGGCGATCACGGTGAGCATGCCCTGCGCGATCGGTTCGGCGACGATGCCGGGATGGCGCGGGTCCTGCAGCGACAGCGCGAGGTCGGCTTCGCCCAGGCGCAGCGCGTTGACGATCTCGCTGGTGTGATAGGTCGCCAGTTCGCAGCGGGTCTGTTCGAAATCGCGGCGCCAGGCCGTCATCGCCTGCGGCAGCACGCTGATCGCCAGGGTCGGGGTCGACACCAGGCGCACGGTTTCGACCGCGCGGCCCTTGAGGCTGGCGGCCAGGCGGCGGATGCCCTGCAGGTCGCGGTTGAGTTTTTCGGTCTCGGCGAACAGGCGGTGCGCTTCCGGCTTCGGATACAGCTTGCCGCGCACGCGCTCGAACAGCGGCATGCCCAGCTGCAGCTCGGCGTGCTGCAGCACCTTGGTGACGGCCGGCTGCGAGATGTGCAGGACCTGGGCGGCGCCGCTGATGGTGCCGACCTGCATGATGGCGTGGAAAACTTCGATGTGGCGCAGGCGCATGTTCAATCCTTCAAGACGCCCGTGCGAGGCGCGGGCAGGCCGAAGGATACAGGGAAACGCAGGGCGCGGCGACCGTCACTGTGGGTCCTATACAACCGGCGGCGTGTTCGGCGGCATCTCGGGTACCGGCGGCGGCGCCACAGGCGTGGGCACCTCCACCGGCGGCAGGGGTTGTTCCGGCTGTATCGGCTGTTCCGGCTGTACCGGACGCATTTCCGGAATCGGGCGCGGCGGCACCGGCGGCAGCGGCGCGTTGGCCGGCGTGGTCAGCACTTCCAGCATGGCCGCGGTTTCCGCATCCGGTTCGCCCGCGATGTTGGCCGGGCGGTATTTCATCTGGAAGGCGGCGATCACGGTTTTGGTCGGCTGGTCGAAGACGCCGCTCTGGGCCAGCGCAAAACCATGGCTGGCCAGCTTTTTCTGGAACCACGGCGCATCCGGGGTCTGGATGTCGAATACCTGGCGCACCGCGGCGACCCGGTTCGCATCCGGCCACGTCACCAGGCCCGCCCGGGCCAGCTGGTACCACGGGAACAGCGGTCCCGGGTCTTGCTTGCGCAACGGGGCGATGTCGCTGTGGGCAAGGACGTTCTCCGGCAGGATGCCGTGGCGCTCGACGATCCCTTTTACCAAGGGAATCAGGGCGTCGATCTGGGTCTGCGGGAAAGGCGCGAACACGCGTCCGGTGGGCGTGTCGACCCAGCCGGCATTCACGATTTCGATCCCGATCGAGCTGTTGTTGAGCTGGGTGTAGTTCTTCCAGCTCGAGTTGCCGGCGTGGTAGGCGGCCCGGGTTTCGTCGACCAGGCCGTAGATGGTCGGCCTGGCATCGTCGGTGACGAGGTAGTGGGCGCTTACTTGCTGCTCGGTCAGGATTTTTACCGAGGCCGGCTTGTTCGCCACCGTATAGTGCAGCACCAGGAACCGCACGCGGCTGGCCTGGCCCTTGGCCGTATAGGTCTTGTCGATGCCGCCCGGTGCGGTGGCGCAACCTGCCAGCAAGGCGATCAGGAGGGTAGCTGCTAGGGATTTCATGGTGGTCCGTTTACATTAAAACATCAGAAATTGGTCACTGTTCAGGCCGGGACGCCGTCGCCGGCGGCCAGGCGCGCGGCGGCGTGGTGTGCGCGCATCGCGCCCTGCGTGATGATGCAGACTGGCGCCAGGCTGGCGCGCATGCTTGCCGCGATCGACGGATGCAGCTGCGCGGCGCGCCCCGCCAGCGCCACCGGGCGCGGCCCGAAGCGCGCGATCAGCGCCCGCGCCAGGCGGCCCAGTTCGCGGCCGGCTTCGAGCAGGATGGCGTCGGCCGCCGGATCCTTCCCGGCGCTCGCCGCCACGGCCAGCGCCAGCTTGCCCACTTCGCCGCGTTCTTGTCCATAAATAAACTGGCGCGAATACGCCCAGTCCGAGCCACCGACCTGCGCAAACACGGCGCGCGCCATGGCCGACGCTTCCCAGCTGCCCGGCGCTTCGTCCTCGCGGCGCCAGATCTGGCGCAGCGCTTCGCGCGCGATCCAGAAGCCGCCGCCGCCATCGTCCAATACGACGCCGCGCCCGCCGGCCCGGTGAAAAACCCCGTCGCCATCGATGAAGGCGCCGATCGAGCCGGTGCCGGCATAGACCAGGTAGCCTTCACCGGGCGCAAAACTGGCGCGGTAGGCGATCTCGATGTCGTTGCACATGGAAATCGCCGCAGGCGCGATGCCGAGCAGCCCGGCCAGCCAGTGCGTCAACTGTTCGCCGTCGCCGCCGAAACCGGTCAACCCGGCCCGCACGCGCACTGGCTGCGCATGGGCCAGCACGGCAGCGGCCAACGCCGCGAAGGTGGCCTGCACGCTGGCGCGGCCAGCCGGATTGCCCATCTGCAGGGCCGACAGGCCGGCGACCGTGCCTTCGGCCAGGATGTCTCCGCCCGGCCCCGCCAGCGCCCAGCGGGTCTGGGTGCCGCCGGCGTCGATGCCCAGGCCGATGCCTGTTTCATTTTGAAAATTCAACATGGGGCGAGTGTAAATCCTGGCGCCGCAGGAGGCGAATGAAAGCTGGCCATCATTGCATGAGCAGAAGTTATGAATAACTGTAAATACATGAGCGTATTTAATATATTCCCGGACAAATGCTTACGGTTTGCCCCACACCTGGACGCGCTCGCCTTCGATCCCCAAACGGTCGACCGCGCCGACGAACACCGCATCCACATCGCCGAGGCTTGCGTCGTCCGGCACCGTCCAGTCCACCTTCGTCGCCGGCACCACCGTAAATTTCCACTCGTCGCCATGGCGTGCCCACACCGTGTACAGCGCATTCGCCTTGCCGGCCGCCAGTTTCAGATCGATCCCCTTGCCGTTTTTCACCGCCTTGACGCGCGGCAGGCCGGGTTTCACGTTGCCGAGCCAGGGCGTGGCCGGCACCAGCGCGGGCGTCGCGTACGAGCCCGTGCGCAGCTGGTCGGCGATGCCCTTGCGGTTCTGCATCAGGGCGACCATGCTGAAGTGTACGTGACCGCCCGCCTGCGGGCGCGCACGGGTGGACGCGATCTGGTCGAGGATTTCCTGGGGCTGGAATTCCTTGGTCGCGGCCCCGATGCGGCTCGTAAACAGGCCGGGCCAGATGTGGCGGCCCTGCGTATTCTGGCCGATCCAGTAGTCGAGCAGCACGTCGTACGCCTGCGGCGCCTGGCTGCGCGCCCAGTACAGCTGCGGCGTGAAATAGTCGAGCCAGCCCTTTTGCAGCCAGAGTTCGGCGTCCGCGTACAGCTTGTCGTACTGCGAGAAGCCGACGATGCCGGGCGGGCGGCGGTCAGGACGGCCCAGGCCGAAAGGACTGATGCCGAAGCGCACCCAGCTCTTTTCGCGGTGGATGCCCTGGTACATGTCTTTGATGAGTTCGTTGACGTTCTCGCGGCGCCAGGACGGGCGGTCGAGCTTGCCGCCACGGGCGAGATAGCGCTCCCAGGCCGGCGTATCCGGGAAATCGAGCTCGGCCTTGACGCCGGGCCTGCCGTCCAGCGCGGCCTCGTTGCCTGCCACGCCAGGAGTCGCTTCAATCGGGTAGGGATAAAAATAGTCGTCGATGTGCACGCCGTCGATGTCGTAGCGGCGCACCACGTCGAGCACCACGTCCAGCGTCTGCTTCGAGGCCGCTTCCTCGCCCGGGTCCATCCACATGAACTTGCCGTAGCGGCGCACCGCCGAGGGGTTGGAGCGGGTGATGTGGTTGCTCGCCGCCGGCGAACGGGCGCCGTCGTGGCGCGCGCGGTAGGGGTTGAACCAGGCGTGCAGTTCGAGGCCGCGCGCATGCGCTTCGGTCACCCAGAATTTCAGGGGGTCGTACCAGGGCTGCGGCGCCTGGCCCTGGGCGCCGGTCAGGTATTCCGACCAGGGCTCGATGGGCGAGGCGTAGATGGCGTCGGCCGAGGGCCGCACCTGCAGCACGATCGCATTCAGGTTCATGGCCTTGGCGCGGTCGAGGATGGCAATCGCCTCGGCCTGCTGCTGCGGAGCCTTCAGGTTTTGCCGGCTCGGCCAGTCGATATTCGCCACCGTCGAGACCCAGGCGGCGCGGAACTCGCGCGGGGCGGCGGGCGGCAGCTTGCCGGTGGCGACAATCGTGCCCTTCGGCGTCGCCTCGCCCTTTTGCGGGGTGGAGCAGCTTGCCAGGAAACCGCTCAGGGACAACATACTTGCCACGCCGGCCAGCGCCAGCGCCCGTTTTTTCATATCTGCCACTACCACTCCTGCATCGTGTTGATCGTTATACTTTGACAAGCCCTTATGCCGCCCTATCAGGCGAAGGCGCTGAATAGTAGCAAAGCCGAGCCTGTTAGCAGGAAACAATAGGAGGGCGGGCATGTGGATGCCCACGCGGCTTACTTCTTGCCGAACTCCGGATCGATCTTCACCAGCGCCGCCATCACAAAGGCCGGAATCGTCGCAATGCATACCCAGATGAAGAAGTTTTTATAACCCAGGTATTCCTGCAAATCCCCGCTCCACATGCCCGGCACCATCATGCCCAGCGCCATCAGGCCGGTGCAGATCGCGTAGTGCGCGGTTTTGTGTTCGCCATCGGCAACCATGATCATGTACAGCATCATGGCCGTGAAACCGAAGCCGTAGCCGAACTGCTCGATGGCGAGGAAGGCCGAGATCAGGACCAGGCTGGTTGGCTGCGCCTGCGATAAATACACGAACACCAGGTCCGGCAGGTGCACGGCAAAGACCATCAGCCACAGGCAGCGTTTCAGTCCCAGGCGCGAAATCAGGTAGCCGCCGGCCAGGCCGCCGATGGTGAGCGAAATGATGCCGATGGTGCCGTAGGCCCAGCCGTACTGGGAGGTAGTGAGGCCCAGGCCGCCTTCGGCCAGCGGATCTTTCAAGAAGGGGGCGACCAGTTTCAGCAGCTGCGCTTCGCCCAGGCGGAAGGTCAAAATAAAACCGAGGATCAGCCAGATGTCGCGCTTGCGGAAGAAGGAACCGAAAGTGCCGAAGAATTCGCGCAGCGGATTCGCACCAGCGGCCACGGCATGGTCCTCCTTCGGCGTCGGCAGCACCAGCTGGTGCCAGGCGAAGGCGGCCGTGAACATGGCCGCGAGCACGAAGAACACGATCGACCAGGCCTGGTGTGCGTCCCCCAGCGAGATGGCGAGATAACCGGCCAGCACCACCAGCGGCCCCTGCCCCGCCAGCGAGGCCAGGCGGTAGAAGGTGCTGCGCACGCCGACAAACGCCGCCTGGTCTTTCTGGCGCAATCCGAGCATATAAAAGCCGTCGGCCGAGATGTCGTGGGTGGCCGAGCAGAAGGCCATCAGCCACATGACGGCCAGGCTGACGGCGAAGAAGGCGGGCAGGTGCAGCACCGTGCCGACCGCGACCAAGGAGGCGGCCACCGCCAGTTGCAGCAGCACCGTCCAGCGCCGCTTGGTGCCGAACATGTCGACCACGGGCGACCACAGCGGCTTGATGACCCAGGGCAGGTACAGCAGGCTGGTATAGAAGGCGATGTCGGAATTCGACACCCCCAGGTCCTTGTACATGATGACCGACAGGTGCATCGCGACGACATAGGGAATGGCCTGGGCAAAGTACAGCGATGGCACCCACAGCCACGGGCTTTTCGTTTCAGACTTGTTCATAAGACTTTCGTGAATGAGAGAACTACCAAGGCCGGCAAGCCTCTCGAATCACGGCTTACGAAGCGAATGCAAGTGCCTGGCGCACGCTGCCGTGCGCAGTCTCCAACAAGGCCCGAGCCTGCTCGACAGTGGTTTTTCTCGTCAAGGCCACGATCGCGGTCTTGACGTGGAAATCGCACTGTTCCAGCACCGCGCGCGCGGCAGCCTCGTCGGCGCCGGTGGCGAAGGCGGTCAGGCGAATCGCGCGCCCGACCAGCTTGGCGTTGGTCGCCTTCAAGTCTACCATCAGGTTGCCATGAACCTTGTTCAAACGCACCATCAAGGCACTCGAAAAAGTGTTCAAAGCAATTTTTTGCGAGGTCCCGGCCTTTAAACGCGTGCTGCCGGAAATGACTTCCATGCCGGTGTCGAGGGTGACGCCGATCTCCGCCTCGTTCGCCACCGGGGCGTCGACGTTGTTGGCGAAACCGATGGTCAGGGCGCCGATGGCGCGCGCGGCGCGCAGGGCGCCCAGCACATAGGGCGTGGCGCCCGAGGCGGCGATCAGGAGCACGACGTCGCCGGCTGTCACGTTCACCGCACGCAGGTCGGCCGCGCCTTGCACGCTATCGTCCTCGGCGCCTTCGACGGCGGCGAACATCGCCTCCTTGCCGCCGGCCAGCAGGGCCACGGCGCGCTCATGCGGCCAGGAAAAAGTGGGATACAGCTCAACGCTGTCGAGCACGCCCAAGCGGCCCGAAGTGCCGGCGCCGACATACACCAGGCGCCCGCCCGCTTCCATGCGCGGCAGCGCGGCCGTCACGGCGGCGGCGATGCGGGGCGCCGCGGCGCGCACGGCGTTCACGGCATTGACCTGGTCGTCCACCAGCACATTCACCAGTTCCGTCGTCGGATACTGGTCGAGCAGGGCGTGGTCCTGGGCCGGGGTTTCGGTTTTCAGCATGGCGGCAAAGTTCTGGCAGATTTGTTCGATAAAACCAGTGTAGGTCCAATTGAGCAAGCCCTGCCATGAAACTCAGGGACAAGCGCATGCCAAAAAGTTATGCCGGCGCCCGGCGCAGTTCGGCCACGAAATCATAGTAATCGCTGCGGCAATACGAATGCGTCAGCTCCACCGCCACGCCCGATTCCAGATAACCCACGCGCGTGATGAACAGCACCGCCTGCCCTTCCGCCACCTCCAGTTGCTGCGCCAATGCGGCCGGCGCGTTCATGGCGCGGATGTGCTGCAGCGCGCGCACCGGCATCTGCCCGCCGCGTTCCAGGTAGGCGTACAGCGAATGGTCAACCTCTTGCGGACGCGGCAGCACGCTGGCCGGAATTACGCTCGTTTCATAGGCCATCACGACCTCGTCGGCCAGGCGCAGGCGCTCCAGGCGTGCGACGCGGGCGCCGGGAGACAGGCCCAGCGCCAGCTGCTCGTCGGCATCGGCCGCCACCAGTTCGCGCCGCAGCCAGCGCGACCTGGGCGTGTAGCCGCGCTGCTGCAGCTGTTCGGAAAAACTCGACAGGGTCGACAAGGGCTGCTCGATGCGCGGCGCAATGTAATTGCCCGAGCCGCGCCGGCGCACCACCAGCCCCTGCTCGACCAGTTGATCGATGGCTTTGCGGGCGGTCACGCGCGAGACGCCCTGCTGCTCGGACAGCGTACGCTCCGAGGGCAGCGCCTGGTCGGCCTGGTAGCGGCCCTCGCGCACGTCGCGGGTCAGCTTGCGCGCCAGCTGCAGGTAGAGCGGCGAATTGTCGTTGAGATCGATGTCGAGGTCGATGGTGGCCTGGTTCATGACCGCCAGTGTAAGGCGAGTGCGGGCCCGGCAGACTAAAAATTATGCCGATGACATCGTTTATGATGTGGCAAACAAGCTGATACGGGGAGCGCGCATGAATGGACATCGGAGAACGGTGCTGGGCCTGGCCTTGCTGGGCGCCTTCGAGCCGGTGCTGGCGGCTGGGCCTGGTCGCGGCGCCTCCGACGCGGCGCTCGACCGTGCGCTGGCCGCCATCGTCCGTGACCCCGCCTGCGAACTGGCGAGCCTGTCGGTGCTGGCGATCCGCGGCGGCAGCATCCGCTACGAGGGCCAGTTCGGCCGGCGCTGGATCGGCAATGGGGCGAAATCAGACTTGCCGGCGAACCGGGACACCCTGTACCGGATCGCCTCGGTCTCGAAATTGATGACGACCCTGGGCCTGATGCGCCTGGTCGAAGCAGGTAGCGCGGATCTCGATGCCGACGTCTCGGGCTATCTTGGTTTCAGCCTGCGCAATCCCCATTTCCCGACCCGGGCGATTACCCTGCGCCACCTGCTCACCCACCGTTCTTCGCTGCGCGACGAGGCCGGCTATTCCTTCCCGGCCGGTACCGCCTTGAAAGACTTCGTCACGCCCGGTGCGCGCCTGTACGACGTGGGCGCCATGTGGACGGCCAGCGCAGGGCCCGGCGAGTATTTCACCTATTGCAATCTCGGCTGGGGCCTGATCGGCACCCTGATGGAGCGGATCACGGGCGAGCGTTTTGACCGCCTGATGGCGCGTTTGCTGCTCCAGCCGCTCGGTTTAACAGGCGGCTATCACCCGTCGACGCTGCCGGCGCCTGCCTTGGAGAATCTGGCCACCCTGTATCGCAAGCGCACGACCGACACCGAAGTCTGGGATGCCACCGGCCCCTGGATCGCCCAGGTGGACGACTACCGCAACACGCCGCCGGCGCCGCCGCCCGGGATCGAAAATTATGTCATCGGAGAAAACGCCACCCCCTTCAGCCCGACGGGCGGCCTGCGCATCTCGGCGCGCGGCCTGGGCACGGTGATGCTGATGCTGATGAACGGCGGCCTGCATGAGGGCAAACACATCCTGCAAGGCGCCACGCTCGCGCGCATGTTCGCGCGCCAGTGGACGCCCGACGGGGGCGGCAACGGCGACACCCTGAACGGCTTGTTTACTGCCTGGGGCCTGGGCAATGCCCAGTTCCCCGATCAGCCTGGACGGCGCCTGGTCGACGGCGGTTTCGATGCGGTGGGCCACCTGGGCGACGCCTATGGTTTGCGCTCGGTGTTCGCGCTGGACCTGAAAAAGCGCAACGGCATGATCGTGCTGGTCGGCGGCACATCGAGCGACCCCGGCCTGCAGCAAGGCGCCTACTCGGCACTGGCGCGCTTCGAGGAAGCGATACTGACGAGCATGTTCCGCCATGCGATCCTGCGCTAATGTCCGACATTCTCACAAAAATTCACATGACCGTTGGTTATGGCCTGGCTTGCCACTTTCATTGGCCCTGAGCGCTGCCAGCCCCTAAGCTGTTCCTTTAGTTCAGTCAAACACGGTGTTTCGGAATGCAGCAAGTAATTGTCATCGGTGGCGGTGTCGTCGGCCTGACCTCGGCCTGGTGGCTGCTCGAGGCCGGTTTTGGCGTGACCGTCGTCGAACGTGCGCCCGCCGTGGGCAGCGGCGCCAGTTATGGCAATGGCGGCCAGCTGAGCTACCGCTACGTCTCTCCGCTGGCCGACGCCGGGGTACCGTTCAAGGCCATTGCCTGGCTGTTCCAGGAACACGGCCCCCTGCGTTTCAAACCCGAATTCGACCTGCGCCAGTGGACCTGGCTGGCGAGTTTTCTGGGCCAGTGCACTGCCGGCGCGAACCGCCGCACGACGGCGAAACTGCTGGAACTGGGAGAGTGGTCGCGCGCCGGCATGAAGCAGCTCGATCATATCGTCTCGCCCGACGATTTTGCCTGGCGCGACGCCGGCAAACTCGTGGTCTACCGCTCCTCGAAAGTGTTCGAGCAGGCGGCCGGCAAGGCCACGGCCGGCGAGATCTGGAGCGGCGCCGAATGCGCCGCGCGCGAGCCGGCGCTGGCAGCAGCGCGCTCCCAGCTGGCCGGCGGCATCTATAACCGTGGCGAGGCGGTCGCCGATTGCCACGCCTTTTGCGTCGCGCTTGCCGAACGTGTGCGCACGCATCCGCGCTTCCAGGGCTTCGTGCAGGCCGACGTGACGCGCATCGCGGCCAACGGCGGCAAGGTGGTGGGGCTGGACACGACGGTCGGCACGATCGGCGGCGACGCTTTCGTGCTGGCCGCCGGCATCCACAGCCGCAACCTGGCCGCGCACGCCGGCATCAAGCTGCCGCTCTATCCATTAAAAGGCTACAGCCTGACGGCGCCGATCCGCCCGGGAGATACCGCGCCCGACATCAGCGTGACCGATTTCGAGCGCAAGGTGCTGTATGCGCGCATCGGGAATAAATTGCGCGTGGCGGCGATGGTCGACATCGTCGGCGAAGACTTGACGCTGAACCCGAAGCGCATCGCCAGCCTGACGAAACAGGTGAAGGACACCATGCCGCATGCGGCCGACTACGACCACATCTCGGCCTGGGCCGGCCTGCGCCCGGCCACGCCGAACAGCGCCCCGATCATCGGCGCGACTCCCCTGTCGAACCTGTGGCTGAACGTCGGCCATGGCCCGCTCGGCTTTACCTTCGCCGCCGGTACCGCGCGCGTGCTGGCCGACCTGATGCAGGGGAAAGCGCCGCCGTTTGCGCTGGACATGCTGGCGCTCAGGTGCTGAAACGCCGTTTCTCGACGCGCTTGACGATGAACCCTCCACGGAGGGTTTTTTCTTGCCTGTGTCTTGGGCAACGCGTGGTACTGGCCTGAATGCACTATCATGATTCCAACATTATAAAAAGACCATTGGCACCATGATCCAGTACAACCTGCAGCAAAAATTCTTCCTGCTTCTCCTGGCCTTCGTCACCCTGGCCTTCATCTACATCCTGCTGCCGTATTCCGGGGCCATCTTCTGGGGCGTGGTGCTGGCCATCCTGTTTGCACCGCTGCACCGGCGCGTACTGCGCGAGACCAAGCACAAGCAGACGGTCGCGGCCCTGATCACGCTCTCCCTGATTATCGTGATGGTGATCCTGCCGCTGTCGATGATCACGGCCTCGCTGGTGAAGCAGGCCGCTGCCGTGTACGACATGATCAACTCGGGCCAGATCAATTTCGGCGCCTATTTTTTACGCATCATGCACGCGCTGCCGCAGTGGATGGTCAATTTGCTCGAACGGTTCGAATTGACCGACCTGGCATCGCTGCAGCAGAAACTGTCGGAAGGCGCGGCCCAGCTGAGCCAGACGGTGGCGCGCCAGGCCATCAATATCGGCGGCAAGACCTTCGATTTCCTGGTCGGCCTGTTCGTGATGCTGTACCTGCTGTTCTTCCTGTTGCGCGACGGCCAGTCGCTGGCGACCCGCATCAAGCACGCCTTCCCGCTGGGCAGCAAGTACAAGCAGCGCCTGTTCAACAACTTCACGACCGTGATCCGCGCCACCGTCAAGGGCAACGTGCTGGTGGCGGCGGCGCAGGGCGCGCTGGGCGGGCTGATCTTCTGGTTCCTCGGCGTCGAAGGCCCGCTGCTGTGGGCGGTGGTGATGGCCTTCCTGTCGCTGCTGCCGGCCGTCGGCGCGGCCATCGTCTGGGCCCCGGTCGCCATCTATTTCCTGGTCACGGGTGCCATCTGGCAGGGCGTGGTGTTGATTGCGTTTGGCGTGATCGTGATCGGCCTGGTCGACAACGTGCTGCGCCCCTTGTTGGTCGGCAAGGACACAAAGATGCCGGACTACCTGGTGCTCTTGTCGACCATCGGCGGCATGGCCCTGTTCGGCCTGAACGGGTTTGTGATCGGGCCCGTCGTCGCGGCGCTGTTCCTCGCCTGCTGGGACTTGTTCGTCTCTACCGAGGAATTCCAGTTGCATTGACAAGAGGTCCCGGGCAGGGTGTGATAGTCGAGCAATCAGCGTAAAACTATGACATCATGCCGCGCGTAACTATTCACGCGGCCAAATCGCCGGCCCCCCTACGCTCGCTCCTCGACCCCATGCCCGACCCAAGCTCCACCCTATCCGGCATCGAACACCACGCCAGTTCCGAGACGCGGTTCCAGGCATTGTTCGAGCAGGCGCCGACCAGCATCCAGATCCTGGGACCGGGCGGCTACACGCTGCGCGTCAACCAGGCGTGGGAAGACCTGTGGCACATCCGTACCGGCACGGCGCTGCACGCCTTTGTCCACAGCCCCGGCTACTGCCTGCTGGAAGACCCGCAACTGGTGGCCAGCGGGGTGGCCCGCTGCCTGCAGCGGGCGCTGGATGGCGAATCGGTGGAAATCCCTGCGATCTACTATGACGTCGGCGAGCTGGGCACCACCGGCCGGCCGCGCTGGGTCACCGCGCGCGCGCATCCGGTCAAGGATGAGGCGGGACGCACCGTCGAAGTGATGCTGATACACGAGGACATCACCGACCGCGTGAAGGCCGAAACGGCCCTGCGCGAGCGCGAAGAACGCTTCCGCTCGCTGGTGATGGCGACTTCGCAGATTATCTGGACCAACACGCCGGAAGGCCGGGTGCTCGACGATTCGCCGTCCTGGCGCGCCTTCACCGGCCAGTCCTACGAGCAATGGAAGGACTTCGGCTGGCTCGACGCGCTGCATCCGGACGACCGCGAACGCACCCGCTGTGTCTGGATCGCCTGCGTTGCCAGCCGCTCGGTCTTCGAGACGGAATACCGCCTGCGCCGGGTCGACGGCGTGTACCGCTGGACGGCCGTCAAGGGCATTCCGCTGATCGACGCCCAGGGCGCCGTGCGCGAGTGGATCGGGGCGAATACCGATATTCACGAGAAAGTCATGGCGCAAGCCGAACTGGCCGAGCGGCTCGACCGCGAACGCCGCCATTCGGCCCTCCTGATCAAGGTGGCGCAAGCGTCGCGTACGCTCAACAGCGCCCTGTCGAGCGAGGACATCGCCGCCGGGCTGGTCGAGGAAGTGCGCGCCATCCTCGAAGTGCACCAGGCGGTCGTGTCGCTGGGCATGGGCGGTACCCAGGAAATCAATGCGGTGTCGATGTCGGACAAATATGCGCGCTACCGCAGCTACGCCGTGAAACCGGACGGCAGCGGCATTTATGCCGAGGTTTGCCGTACCAACCAGGTGCTGCGCCTGACCCAGCAGGAACTGGAAGCCCATCCGGCCTTCAAGGGCTTCGGCGCCCATGCCGCGCAGCACCCGGCGATGCGCGGCTGGCTGGCCGTGCCGCTGGTCGACCGCACCGGCAAGAATATCGGCCTGATCCAGGCCTCGGACAAGTTCGCGGGAGAATTTACGGAACAGGACGAAGCCATCCTGGTGCAGCTGGCCTCGATCGCCGCCAACGGCTTCGAAAATGCCCGTTTGTACAGTTCCCTGAAAGAGCAGGACCGCCGCAAGGACGAGTTCCTGGCGATGCTGGCGCACGAACTGCGCAACCCGCTCGCGCCCATCGCCTCGGCCGCCGAACTGCTCAAGATCGGCACCGCCAGCGAAGAGCGGGTGCGCCGCTCGAGCGAAGTCATCAGCCGGCAAGTCAAACACATGACCTCGCTGGTCGACGACCTGCTCGACATCTCGCGCGTCACCCGCGGCCTGATCCAGCTCGACAACGTCAAAGTCGACATTGGCGCCACCATCCGCAGCGCCGTCGAGCAGTCGCGGCCCCTGATCGAAGCGCGCGAACACACCTTGATCATCGAGCAAGACCCGGCGGGCAGCACCGTCATGGGCGACCCGAACCGGCTGGTGCAGGTGGTCGCCAACTTGTTGAACAATGCCGCGAAATACACGCCGCGCGGCGGGCGCATCCTGCTGGCGGTCGAGCGCAAGCACGATACCTTGCACATCCGCGTGCAAGATAACGGGATCGGCATCGACGAGGGGCTGCTGCCCCAGGTGTTCGACCTGTTCACCCAGGCCGAACGCACGCCCGACCGCTCGCAAGGCGGGCTCGGGATCGGCCTGGCGCTGGTCAAAAACGTCGTCAACCTGCATGGCGGCAAGGTGACGGCGCACAGCGACGGACCGGGCACGGGCAGCACGTTTATGGTATCGCTGCAAATAATTTAAGCAGAGATAGTTCTTCCAGCCAGTTCAGGGAGCGTCGGGGCGAGCCAAAATCGCGGATAATCGCGGGATGTCCACGCCCTCTTCTTCCGGCGCCTGCCCCTGCGGCGGCGCCTCGCTCGCGGCTTGCTGCGGGCCCTATCTTGCCGGCGAGGCCTTGCCGCCGACGGCAGAAGCGCTGATGCGTTCGCGCTACACGGCCTACGTCCAGCGCAACGAGGCCTACCTGCGTGCGACCTGGCACCCGCGCACCCGGCCCCTGGACGCCATCATCGACCCCGACGAGAACCTGCGCTGGCTCGGCCTCGAGATAAAATCTGCTTTACGTTTACGTCAACGTAAAGCAGAATTGCCGGATCATCCAGATAGCGATCGAGACAGCGATCGGAATACCGTCGAATTCGTCGCGCGCTTCAAGCTGGCGGGCCGCGCGCACCGGCTCCACGAGCTCAGCCGTTTCCTGCGCGAACCCGACCCGGCCCTGGGCGGCGCGCCGCGCTGGTTCTATCTGGACGGAACATTCCCCAAGCAAGAACGAGAATAGAGGACGGACAGCATGCCCCAGATCGAGAGCAAACTTAACCCGCGCAGCGAAGACTTCAAGGCCAACGTCACGGCCATGCAGCTGATTGTGGACGACCTGCGCGACAAGGTCGGGCAAATCGCCAAGGGCGGCGGCGAAGCGGCCAGCGCGAAGCACGTCGCGCGCGGCAAACTGCTGCCGCGCGACCGCGTGCAGATGCTGCTCGACCCGGGCACGCCCTTCCTCGAGTTCTCCCAGCTGGCCGCCTACGACATGTACGACGGCGCGGCCCCTGCCGCCGGCATCATCACCGGCATCGGCCGCGTGGCCGGCCAGGAATGCGTGATCGTCTGCAACGATGCCACGGTTAAAGGCGGCACCTACTACCCGATGACGGTCAAAAAACACCTGCGCGCCCAGGAAATCGCCGAGCAAAACAATTTGCCCTGCATTTACCTGGTCGACTCGGGCGGCGCCAACCTGCCGAACCAGGACGACGTTTTTCCGGATCGCGACCATTTCGGCCGCATCTTTTACAACCAGGCGAATTTGTCCGCCAAGGGCATCCCGCAGATCGCCGTCGTCATGGGCTCCTGCACCGCGGGCGGCGCCTACGTCCCGGCAATGAGCGATGAGTCGATCATTGTGAAAGAACAGGGCACGATTTTCCTGGGCGGCCCGCCTTTGGTAAAAGCGGCGACCGGCGAAGTCGTCACGGCCGAAGACCTGGGCGGCGGCGACGTCCACACCCGCTTGTCCGGCGTGGTCGACCACCTGGCCCAGAACGATTTACACGCGCTGTCGCTGGCGCGCACCATCGTCTCGAACCTGAATCGCACCAAATTGGTGCAAGGCGCGACCCGCGAAGCCGTAGAGCCGAACTATCCTTCGCAAGAGCTGTACGGCGTCATTCCGGTCGACACCCGTAAACCCTTCGACGTGCGCGAAGTGATCGCCCGCGTGGTCGACGGCAGCGAGTTCGACGAATTCAAGGCGCGCTACGGCACCACTCTGGTCTGCGGCTTCGCCCATATCTACGGCGTGAAAGTCGGCATCATCGCGAACAACGGCATCCTGTTCTCGGAGTCGGCCTTGAAAGGCACGCACTTCATCGAACTGTGCTGCCAGCGCAAGATCCCGCTGGTCTTCCTGCAGAACATCACCGGCTTCATGGTCGGCCGCAAATACGAAAACGAAGGCATCGCCCGCAACGGCGCCAAGATGGTCACGGCAGTCGCCACCGCCTCGGTTCCCAAATTCACCGTCATCATCGGCGGCTCGTTTGGCGCCGGCAACTACGGCATGTGCGGCCGCGCCTTCTCGCCGCGCTTCCTGTGGATGTGGCCGAACGCGCGCATCTCGGTGATGGGCGGCGACCAGGCGGCATCGGTCCTCGCCACCGTCAAACGCGACGGCATCGAGGGCAAGGGCGGCCAGTGGACAGCGGACGAAGAAGCCGCCTTCAAGCAGCCGATCAAGGAGCAGTACGAACACCAGGGCCACCCGTACTACGCCAGCGCGCGCCTGTGGGATGACGGCGTGATCGACCCGGCCGACACGCGCATGGTCCTGGGCCTCGGTTTGTCGGCTGCGCTGAACGCGCCGATCGAAGAGACGAAGTTCGGCGTCTTCCGGATGTAAGGAGTAAAAAATGGACTACGACACCCTGACCATTACCGTGGCCGACAAGGTCGCCACCGTCACCCTGAACCGCCCGGAACTGCGCAACGCTTTTAATGAACAAGCGATCGCCGAGCTGGCGCTGGCCTTCGATGAACTCGGACGCAATGAACTGGTGCGCGCGGTCGTCTTGGGCGCGAACGGCCCGTCCTTCTGCGCCGGCGCGGATCTGAACTGGATGAAGAAGATGGCCGGCTATTCGCAGGACGAAAACGCGTTTGACGCCGCCCGTCTGGCGAACATGCTGCGCACGATTTACCTGTGTCCGAAGCCCACGGTGGCCAAGATCCAGGGCGATTGCTATGCCGGCGGCATGGGCCTGGCCGCGGCCTGCGATATCGTTGTTGCCGCCGAAGGAGTAAACTTCTGCCTCTCGGAAGTCAAACTCGGCCTGATCCCGGCCACCATTTCGCCGTATGTGATCAAGGCGATGGGCGAGCAGGCCGCGCGCCGTTATTTCCTGACGGCCGAGCGTTTCGACGCCACGGCAGCGCTGCGCATCGGTTTTGCGCACGAAGTGGTGCCGCAGGAAGAACTCGACACGACTGTCGCCGGCATTGTAAAAGCGCTGGTCTCGAACAGCCCGAACGCGGTGCTGGAAGCGAAAAAGCTGGTGCGCGACGTCGTCGGCCAGCCGGTCACCGAGGCGCTGCTGCTGGACACCGCCGAGCGCATCGCGGCGATCCGCGCATCGAACGAGGGACGCGAAGGCGTGGCATCCTTCCTGGAGAAGCGCAAGCCGAATTGGCTCAACTAGAACAGCAACAGGATTCAAAGTGAAGCACCAGACATCGTCCGACTGGATCGCACGCAGCCTGCGCAGCGTGTGGCACCCGTGCACGCAGATGCAGCACCACGAACAGGTGCCGCTGATCGCGGTCGCCCGGGCCAAGGGCCCCTGGCTGTACGACCACGAGGGAAAACGCTACCTCGATGCCATCAGCTCGTGGTGGGTGAACCTGTTCGGCCACGCCAACCCGCGCATCAACGCGGCCTTGAAGCACCAGCTCGACACGCTGGAGCACGCGATGCTGGCCGGTTTTACGCACGAGCCGGTGATCGAATTGTCAGAGCAGCTGGCCGCCCTCACCGGCCACGCGCTCGGCCACGCCTTCTACGCGTCGGATGGCGCGTCGGCGGTCGAAATCGCGATGAAGATGAGCTTTCACGCCTGGCGCAATGCAGGCTTTTCAGACAAGCAGGAATTCGTCTGCCTGCAGGGCAGTTATCACGGCGAGACCATCGGCGCCCTGTCCGTCACCGACGTTCCGCTGTTCAAGGATGCCTACGGCCCGCTCTTGCGCGCTTCCCACGTGGTGGCCTCGCCGGACGCGCGCCATGCCGTCGAAGGCGAGTCGGCCCAGGACGTGGCGCGGCGCGCCATTCAGGATGTGGAGCGCCTGTTCGAAGAGCGCGCTACTAAAATCGCCGCGATGATCGTCGAGCCGCTGGTGCAGTGCGCGACCGGCATGGCCATGCACGACCCCTTGTACCTGGAACTGCTGCGCGAACTGTGCGACCGTCACCACGTGCACCTGATCGCCGACGAGATCGCGGTCGGGTGCGGGCGCACCGGCACCTTCTTCGCCTGCGAACAGGCCGCCATCTGGCCGGACTTTTTATGCCTGTCGAAGGGGATCAGCGGCGGCTACCTGCCGCTGTCGCTGGTGCTCACCACCGACGAGATCTATCAATCCTTCTACAGCGAAGACATCACGCGCGGCTTTTTGCACTCGCATTCCTACACCGGCAACGCCCTGGCCTGCCGCGCGGCGCTGGCGACCCTGCAGATCTTCCGCGAGGATGACGTGTTGAACCGCAACCGCGAGCTGGCCACGCAACTGACGATTGCCATGGCGCCGCTGGCCGAACACGAACGCACCCACCACTTCCGCCAGCGCGGCATGATCTTCGCGTTCGATGCGATCGAACCGGACGCCGCGCGCGCAGCGAGCTTCTCGCGGCGCTTCTTCAGCGCCGCCGTCGAGAACGAACTGCTGCTGCGCCCGATCGGCCGCACCGTCTACGTCATGCCGCCGTATGTGCTGGACGAGGAAGAGATCGCGCTGCTCGGCACGCGCGTGCGCTCGGTCTTCGAATCCGTGATCGCGGGCCAATGATGGACCTGATCGACAGCGTCAACCGCAAGCTGGCCGCACTCGACCAGCAAAGCCTGATCCGCCGGCGCCGCGTGGCCGACACCCGCTGCACGCCGTTGCAGGTGGTCGACGGGCGCGCCATGCTGGCTTTTTGCAGCAACGACTACCTGGGCCTGGCCGCCCACCCGCGCGTGGTCGAAGCGCTGCGCGCCGGCGCCCAGCTGTACGGCGCCGGCAGCGGCGCTTCGCACCTGATCAGCGGCCATAGCCGCGCCCACGCCATCCTCGAGGAACGCCTGGCCGCCTTCGCCGCGCCCCATATCGACGAGGCGCGCGCCCTCTACCTGAGCACCGGCTACATGGCGAACCTGGCCGTGCTGACCGCGCTCGGGCTTGATGCCGACGCGGCCATCTTTTCCGAAGCGCTGAACCACGCCTCGCTGATCGACGGTGCGCGCCTGGCGCGCGCCAGCGTCAGCGTCTACCCGCATGGCGACATCGCCGCGCTCGAGGCGCTGCTGGCCGCCAGCAGCGCCAGCACCAAAATCGTGGCCACCGACACCGTCTTCAGCATGGACGGGAACCTGGCGCCGCTGCCGGCGCTGCTGGCCCTGTGCGAGCGCCACGGCGCCTGGCTGGTGGTCGACGATGCGCACGGCTTCGGCGTGCTCGGCGCCCAGGGCCGCGGCGCCCTCGAACATTTTAATTTGCGCTCGCCGAACATCGTGTATGTCGGCACGCTCGGCAAAGCGGCGGGCGTGAGCGGCGCGTTTATCGCGGCCCACGCCAGCGTGATCGAACTGATGATCCAGCGTGCCCGCCCCTACATCTACACGACGGCGGCGCCGCCGGCGCTGGCGCATGCGCTCTTGACGAGCCTGGACATCATCACCAGCGAGGAAGGCGCGGCCCTGCGCAGCCACCTGGAACTGCTGATCGCCCAGCTCGACGCCGACCTGCGCCTGACGCGCTGGCAGCGGGTCGCGTCGACCACGCCGATCCAGCCGATCCTCATCGGCCCGAACGACGAGGCGCTGCGCATCGCCGCGGCGCTGCATGCACGCGGCCTGTGGGTGCCGGCGATCCGCCCGCCCACGGTCCCGAAAGACACCGCGCGCCTGCGCGTGACGCTGTCGGCGGCGCACACCCATGACGAAGTCGCGCAACTGGCGACGGCACTCAACGAACTGGAGGCCATGTGATCACGAACCTGAACGATCCGCAGGAACCGGCAGGCGAGATCGTGGCCGGGCGTACCGCCACGCTGCCCAAGCCGGCGGCGGCGCCTGTCGCCGCTCCCGCCGAGGCGCTGGCCGCGGAAGGCATCCCGATGCGCTTCTGCTGTTTCGTCACCGGCACCGACACCGAGATCGGCAAGACCCTGGTCTCGAGCGCGATCCTGCACAGGCTGGTGGAAAGCGGCCAGCGCGCCTGCGGCATGAAGCCGGTCGCGGCCGGCGCGGAGCTGGTCGACGGCGAACTGCATAATGAAGACGCCGACATGCTGGCCGCCGCCGGCAACGTGCACCTGCCGCAAAACATCACGACTCCCTACATGCTGCGCGCCGCCTGCGCGCCGCATATCGCCGCGAGCCTGGAAGGGGTCAGCATCGAGCCGGTGCCGATCATCGCGGCCTATGCCGAGATCCTGGCGGCGTCGGACGCGGTCGTGGTCGAAGGCGTGGGCGGCTTTTGCGTGCCCTTCTCCGACACGTTTGACAGCGCCGAACTGGCGACGCAGCTGAACCTGCCGGTAATCCTGGTGGTCGGCATGCGCCTGGGCTGCATCAGCCATGCCCTCTTGAGCGTGGAAGCCATCGTCGCGCGCGGCCTGGTGCTGGCCGGCTGGGTCGCCAACACGGTCGACCCGGACATGGCTTATTTCGACGAAAACCTGCAGGCGCTGGCCGCACGCATCCCGGCCCCGATGCTGGGCATCGTGCCGCGCCTGGAACAAGCAACCGCCGCCAAAGCGGCCCAATTCATCGATCTCGCGGGACTGCCAGGCTGGCCGTCGCGCGGGGTCGGCACCAACTGAAGGATAGATCATGAATGCACCCCAAACCGTCGCCCTGCACCGCCCAGGCGCTGCCATCACCGAACGCCACGACGCTACCTGGCCGCTGGCCGACGTGCTGGCGCTGTTCGAACTGCCGTTCAACGAACTGATGTTCCGCGCCCAGGAAGCCCACCGCGCCCACTTCCCCGACGGCGACGTCGAACTGGCGACCCTGCTGTCGATTAAAACCGGCGGCTGCGAGGAAGACTGCGGCTACTGCCCGCAGGCCGCGCGCTACGACACCGGCGTCGAAGCGAAAAAAATCCTCGACATCGACACCGTGCTCGACGCCGCGCGCCAGGCGAAAGCCAATGGCGCCACCCGTTTCTGCATGGGCGCCGCCTGGCGCAGCCCGAAAGAGCGCGACATGGAGAAGGTCGAAGAGATGGTGCGCGAAGTGAAGGCACTGGGCATGGAAACCTGCGCGACGCTGGGCATGCTCGAAGAAGGACAGGCCGAGCAGCTGAAAAAAGCGGGCCTCGATTTTTACAACCACAACATCGATACCGCGCCCGACTTCTACAACAACGTCATCTCGACCCGCGAATACCAGGACCGCCTCGACACCCTGGGCCGCGTGCGCCAGGCCGGTTTGAAAGTCTGCTGCGGCGGCATCGTCGGCATGGGCGAGACGCGCGAACAGCGCGCCGGCCTGCTGGCCCAGCTGGCGAACCTGAATCCGTATCCGGAGTCGGTGCCGGTGAACCACCTGGTGCAGGTCGAAGGCACGCCGCTGCATGGCCTGGAGCCGCTCGACCCGCTCGAATTCGTGCGCACCATCGCCGTGGCCCGCATCACGATGCCGGAAGCGCGCGTGCGCCTGTCGGCAGGGCGCCGTCAGTTGGGTGAAGCAGTGCAGGCGATGTGCTTCATGGCCGGCGCGAATTCGATTTTCTATGGCGACAAGCTGCTCACCACCGGCAATCCTGAAGCCGAGGACGACCGCGTGATGCTGGCGAAACTGGGCCTCAAAACGCGCTCGGCCACGCTGGAATCGGCACCAAAAGAGGCTTGCGGCTGCTAAGCCGCGTTCTTCTTCGATCACCATTAAAAAACATAAAGCGAGACACACGCATGTTCAACAAAATCCTCATCGCCAACCGTGGCGAAATCGCCTGCCGTGTCGCCGCCACCGCGCGCCGCATGGGTATCCGCACCGTTGCCGTCTATTCGGACGCGGACGCAGGATCGAAACACGTTGCGGTCTGCGATGAGGCGGTGTGGATCGGGCCGGCTGCGGCCAAGGAAAGCTATCTGCGCGGCGCCAGGATCATCGAAGTCGCACTGGCCACCGGCGCCCAGGCGATCCACCCGGGCTACGGCTTCCTGTCCGAGAACGCGGAGTTCGCCGAAGCCTGCGAAAAAGCCGGCCTCGTGTTCATTGGCCCGCCGGGTTCCTCGATGCGCGCGATGGGGTCGAAGTCGGCTGCGAAACAACTGATGGAAGGCGCCAACGTGCCGCTGGTGCCGGGCTACCATGGCGAAAACCAGGACCCCGAATTCCTGCGCCAACAAGCCGACGGCATCGGTTACCCGGTGCTGCTGAAGGCAAGCGCCGGCGGCGGCGGCAAGGGCATGCGCGTGGTCGAGCGCAGCGAAGATTTTGTCGCAGCGCTGGGTTCCTGCAAGCGCGAAGCGATCAGCTCCTTCGGCGACGACAAGGTGCTGGTCGAAAAATACCTGCAGCGCCCGCGCCACATCGAGATCCAGGTGTTTGCCGACAAGCTGGGCAACTGCGTCTACCTGCACGAGCGCGATTGCTCGGTGCAGCGCCGCCACCAGAAGGTGCTGGAAGAAGCGCCGGCCCCCGGCATGCCGCCGGACCGGCGCGCCGCGATGGGCGAAGCGGCGGTCAACGCCGCGCGCGCCGTCGGCTATGTCGGCGCCGGTACCGTGGAATTCATCGCCAACCAGGACGGTTCCTTCTACTTCATGGAGATGAACACGCGCCTGCAGGTGGAGCATCCAGTCACCGAAATGATCACCGGGACCGACCTGGTGGAGTGGCAGCTGCGCGTCGCCTTCGGCGAGCCGCTGCCGAAAAAACAAAGTGAACTGGCCATTCACGGCCACGCGATCGAGGCGCGCATCTATGCCGAAAATCCGGAAAAGGGTTTTTTGCCGTCGATCGGCACGCTGCGCCACATGGATACGCCACAGGCCGTGAACTTTGAATTGGGCGGCGTGGCGGGCGTGGAACCGGCCGCGGTGCGCATCGATTCGGGCGTGCGCGAGGGCGATGCGATTTCTCCCTTCTACGACCCGATGATCGCCAAGCTGATCGTCTGGGGCGCGGACCGCACCCAAGCGCTGGCGCGCCTGTCGCAGGCCCTGGCCGAATTCCAGATCGTGGGTCTTGCCACGAACATCGCATTCTTGAAACGCCTGGTCGAAGGCCAGGCGTTTGCGACGGCCGACCTGGATACGGGCCTGATCGAACGCAATGGCGCGACCCTGTTCCCGCCGCTGCGCCCGGCGCCGGCCGGTGCGCTGGCCCTGGCTGCCGTGTCGCTGATCGAAGCGGAAAAGCGCAGCTCGGCCGCCGCGTCGGCGAATGCCGCCGACCCCTGGGGCCAGGCGCAAGGCTGGCGCCTGAACGGCGACTACCGGCGCCAGCTCTCCTTCGGCGACGAGTACGCAGCCGGCCTGATTGGTGGCGCCTACAGGGTCGGCCTCGTGTACCACCCGCAGGGCTGGGAACTCGAGGTCGATGGCGTCAAGCAGCCGCTGACGGTCAGCGGCCATGCGGGCGCCACGCTGTCGGTGCGCCTGGGCGAGCAGTCGATGCACGGCACCGTGCGCCGCGACGGCGAGTTGTTCCACGTATTTACCAATGGCGAACACCACACGCTGGCCTACAACGACCCGATGGCGCATGCCGGCGAGGCGGAGGCCGCAGGCGGCCGCCTGACCGCGCCGATGCCGGGTAAGGTCGTCGCGGTGATGGTCGAGGCGGGCCAGGAAGTGAAAAAAGGCGATGCCCTCGTCATCATGGAAGCGATGAAGATGGAGCACACCATTGGCGCGCCGTCCGACGGCCTGGTGGAAGAGGTGCTGTACGCGGTCGGCGACCAGGTGGCGGACGGCGCGCCGCTGCTGGCGTTCAAGGCGGCGTAATGCGCATCCTGCTGTACCGGGGCGACGGCGAGATTGGCGCCTGGGCCGAGGATCTGGCACGCGCGCTGCCCGGCGCCGAAACCGTCGGCTGGCAGGAGGGAGAAACGCTGCCGGCCTGCGACTACGCGGTGCTGTGGAATCCGGCACCGAGCCTGTTGCCGCAACTGGCGCAGGTGAAAGCGGTGTTCCTGATGGGCGCGGGCGCGGACGCGATTTTGAAGTTTGGCGACGCGCTGCCGGACGTGCCGATCGTGCGCCTGGGCGACACCGGCATGGCGGTGCAGATGGCCGAATATGTGGCCTATGCGACGCTGCGCTACTTCCGCCGCTTCGACGAATACGAGGAGCAGGCGCGCCATGGCCTGTGGGCGCCGCTGCCCGCCCACGCGAAGGAAGATTTTACGGTCGGCGTGATGGGGCTGGGCAAACTCGGCCTGCGCGTGGTCGAGACCATGCGCAGCTTTGGTTTCCCCGTGCGCGGCTGGAGCCGCACGCCCAAGGAGCTAACGGGCGTCGACTGCTTCGCCGGCATGGAGGCACTCGATGCCTTCCTGAGCGGCACGCGCGTGCTGGTCTCGTTGCTGCCGCTGACGAACGAAACGAACAACCTGCTCGACCGGCGGCGCCTGTCCACGCTGCCGCGCGGCAGCTATGTCATCAACGTCGCGCGCGGTGCGCAGCTGGCCGAACCGGATTTGCTGACGCTGATCCGCACCAAGCACATCGCCGGCGCCACGCTCGACGTGTTCCGCAACGAGCCGCTGCCGGCGCCGCACCCGTTCTGGGAAGAGCCGCGCATCACGATCACGCCGCATATCTCCGCCATTACCATCCGTGGCGAGGCGGTGAAGCAGATCGCCGAGAAAATCGCCGCCTTCGAGGCGGGCAACCCGGTGGACGATATCGTCGACCGCAACCTGGGATACTGAGATGAACCACCAAGCTGGCCTGCCGAAAAAAGTGAAGGTCGTCGAGGTCGGTCCGCGCGACGGCCTGCAGAACGAGAAGGAAACCATCAGCGCGCTTGTGAAGATCGAATTGGTCGACCGCCTGTCGCGCGCCGGTTTCAGCAATGTCGAAGCGGCGTCCTTTGTCTCTCCGAAATGGGTGCCGCAGATGGCCACCAGCAGCGAAGTCATGGCCGGCATCACGCGCCTGCCGGGCACGATCTATTCGGCGCTCACGCCCAATATGCAGGGCTTTGAAGCGGCACTGGCGGCGAAAGCCGATGAAGTCGTGATCTTCGGATCGGCCTCGGAAGCGTTTTCGCAAAAGAACATCAACTGCTCGATCGCCGAATCGATCGCGCGCTTCGCGCCGGTGGCGAAAGCGGCCAAGGATAAGGGTTTGCGCCTGCGCGGCAGCATCAGCACCGCCTTTGGCTGCCCCTACCAGGGCGAGGTGCCGCTGGACGCGGTGGCCGACGTGGTGCGCCGCATGCGCGACCTCGGCTGCGACGAGATCGACATCGCCGACACCATTGGCGTGTCGACCGCGCGCAAAACACAAGAGGTAATGCTGGCGGCCGCGCGTGAATTCCCGCTGCAGCAGCTGTCCGGCCACTTCCACGATACCTATGGCCAGGCGCTGGCGAACATCTATGCCAGCCTGGAAATGGGCGTGCAGATTTTCCACTCCTCGGTCTCGGGCCTGGGCGGCTGCCCGTATGCCAAGGGGGCGACCGGCAACGTCGCCACCGAAGACGTGCTCTACCTGCTGCATGGCCTGGGGATCGAGACGGGCATCGACCTGGACCAGGTGGTCGACGCCGGCCAGTTCATCTCGCAGCAGCTGGGAAGAAAAGGCGCCAGCCGCGCCGGCAATGCGATTGCGGCCAAACGCCTGGGTTGAACCAAAATAAAATGCGCCCGGTCGAAGCTTGTTCGACGGGCGCTTTTTTCTTTGTTCGGCGATGTAAACGAAAAAAGCCGACAACTTTCGCTGTCGGCTTTTCTCTTCATACTGGTCGGAGTACAAGGATTCGAACCTTGGACCCCCTGGTCCCAAACCAGGTGCGCTACCGGGCTGCGCTACACTCCGAAGACACGCATCATAGCGGTTGAGATTCCTTTGGTCAAGGTCGGGTTTTCATTTTCTGGATTTTTCATGCATCGGGATGGGGTAGCGACCTTCGCAGCAAGCGGTGACAAGGTCTTCCAGGGCGATGCGGGACTGGCAACGCGGCGCATCCTGGCCGCCGTCGCGGTTTCGCTGGCCGTGCACGCGCTCGTGCTCTCGCTCCAGCGGGACCAGGCGCGCCCTGCGCTGGAGGAGCCGCGCCCGATCGCCGTGCGCCTGCGCCCGCCTCCACCGCCGCCGCCCCTGCCGCGTGTCGAGCAGGCGCCGGCGCCCGCACCTGTGCCTGCGCCGCGTCCGCCGCGCCGTGCACGGCAGAACAAACCTCCGCCCGTGATCGCCGTCGATCCTGCGCCGGCACCAAGCGAGCCCGATCCGTTTACCGTGCAGCAGGCGCCGGAACCGGCACCGGAGCCGGAGACGCCGCGCTTCGACCGTGAAGCGGCGCGCAAGATGGCGCGCTCGCTGGCCAATATCCGCGATCCGGCCAAGGAAGGCACGGCAATCGGGCAGTTCCCGGAGCCGCCTTTGGAAACGGAGTCGCGCGCCGCCCGTGCGATCGGGGCGGCCAAGCGGACGCATTGCAAAGATGGTCTTCCCGGCGGTTTGCTGGGGCCCTTGTTGATATTGGCAGACAAGAAAGATAGTGGCTGCAAGTGGTGAGCCACAGATCGCGCGATGAGACCGCGTGGGCACAAGTGCGGTTCGCCGCCCGGCCCACCCTACAAATGCCGCACCTTCCTTACTCGCCCTTGATCTGCAGCGCCCGCTCATACAGCGCATTCTTTTTTCTACCAGTAATCTGCGCCGTCAGGTTCGCCGCCTGCTTGACGCTGCATTCGCTCAATAAAATGTTCAGGATGCGCTCGGCTTCCGCGTCCTGCGCATCGGTCTCGACCGTCGCACCTTCGACCAGCACCACGAATTCGCCGCGCTCGCGGTGCTGGTCGGCCTTGACCCAGGCCAGCGCCTCGCCCAGCGGGCAACGGTGGATTTCCTCGAACATCTTGGTCAGCTCGCGCGCGAACACCACCTGGCGCGCCGGCTCGAAGACGGCAACCAGCGCTTCGACGCAATCGACGATCCGGTGCGGCGCCTCGTAAATGACCAGGGTGGCCGGCTCGCGCACGAGTTCCAGCAAAGCCGCTTCGCGCTGCTTCGGTTTCGCAGGCAGGAAGCCGACAAAGCTGAAACGGTCGTTGACCAGGCCGCTGGCCGAGAGCGCCGTGACCGAGGCAGAGGCGCCCGGCAGCGGCAGCACGCGCAGGCCGGCGGCGCGCACGGCGTCGACGATGCGCGCGCCGGGGTCGGAGACGGCGGGCGTGCCGGCGTCCGACACCAAAGCGACACGTTCGCCGGCCTGCAGGCGCGCAACGAGCTTGTCGGCCACTTCGCGCTCGTTATGCTGGTGCGCCGCAAGCATCTGCTTGTTCAAGCCGTAACGGGTGAGCAGGGCGCCGGTTTTCCGCGTATCCTCACAAGCGACCACGTCAGCCAGCGCCAGCAGGTGCAGCGCGCGCAGCGTGATGTCGGTGGCGTTCCCGATCGGGGTGGCCACCACGTACAATGTTGCTGTAGGATAAGACTGTTGAGCTGCCTCGGCCATCACGGGGAGCTGGGCGATATCGATGGTCTGGTTGTCGGTCATGTTGAGGATACGATGCTCGTAAAAAGTCTGAAAGGCGTCATTGCCACCGCCCATATCGGCATGCTCGCCGGTTTGATGGGATGCAGTAGCACGCCCTTGCCGCCCGATCGGGGTTGCGGGGTACCGGGCGGATTGTGCGCGCCCGCCGAGCCAAACACAAGTGCGCTTCCTCCAGCGACGCCACCGCCGCCGGAAGCGCCCGATTCCGAAACCCGCACCTCGCCCGTGGAACTGTATCCCGGCACCGGCACGCCGCAATCGCAGGCCCAGCCAGGCACCGGCACGGCGCGCATCGCCCTGCTGCTGCCCTTGCAGTCGCCGGGCCTGGGCCAGGCGGCCGAAGCCGTGCGTGCCGGTTTCCTGGCCGGGCACGAACGCGACCGTGCGGGAATCGAGGTCACCGTGGTGCCGAGCGGAGATTCGCCCGAATCGACCCTGCAAGCCTACGCCAGCGCCGCCGCACAGAACGACATCGTCGTCGGCCCGCTGGCGCGCTCGAGCGTCGCCGCCCTGATTGCCGGCAATGCCGTGACGAAACCGACGCTGGCCCTGAACCACCCGCAGACCGACCGGCCCTTGCCGCCGCAATTGCTGGTGGTGGGCTTGTCGCTCGAGGAAGAAGCGAAGCAGGTGGCCGACTGGGCCGCGAAAGAACATCCGGCCGGACGCGCCCTCGTGCTCGGCGGGAAAGCCGCCTGGCAGCAGCGCGCCGCCGGCGCGTTCACCATGCGCTGGTCGCGCCAGGGCCGCAACAACGCGACCGTCGAGCTGCCGAGCCAGGACGGCTATGTCGACGCCAATGCGCTGGCCGAACTGCGTTCGCGCATGGAAACCGACCGTCCCGAACTCGTCTTTGCCGCGCTCGACGCCGGCGCCCTGCGCCAGGTGAGGAGCGCCCTCGGCACCTCGCTGCCGACCTACGCCATCTCGGTGGCCAATCCGGGCCGCGCGCCCGGCCTGTCGGTGCCGGAACTCGATGGCGTGCGCCTGGTCGACCTGCCCTGGACCATCCAGCCTGATCACCCGCAAGTGATGGTGTATCCGCGCCCCGTCGACACCGATTCGCTCGACATGCAGCGCTTGTATGCACTCGGCATCGACGCCTATCAGGTGGCGCGCACCCTGGTGCAGCAGCCGGGCACGGATTTCGAGCTCGATGGCGTCACGGGCCGCCTGTCGGTACGCCGCAGCAATGGCGGCTGGACCCTGCAGCGCACCGAGACGGCCGCCGTCTACCGCGACGGCATCGGTTACGAAACGGTGGCCGGGAAGTGACATGGCCCCCACCAGGCTGTCCGAGAAGCAGTCCCAGGGCCGCGACTGGGAGCAAACGGCGCTGCGCTACCTGCGCCGCCACGGCCTGGTCCTGATCGAAGCCAATTTCACCTGTAAAGGCGGCGAGATCGACCTGATCATGCGCGATGGCGAATCCTTCGTGTTTGTCGAAGTGCGCCAGCGCGCCGACCGCCGCCACGGCGGGGCCGCCGCCAGCATCACCCCGAGTAAAATCCGCAGACTGGTACGCGCCGCCCAGGTCTACCTGCAGCGCCTGCCCACCCTGCCGCCCTGCCGTTTCGACGTCGTCGCCATCGACGGCGACGAACTCGACTGGCTGCGTGACGCGATTCAGGTTTGATAACGGAAATAGCGGATCGCGCTGGTTGTAAGCATTGTTTACATCGCTTTGCCGTCCGCGCGCTCTACTGCACTATAATCTTCGGCTATGAATACTCAACGCATCCTCGCTCACTTCCAGGAGAGCGCCGACCTGAAACTGCAGTCGGCCGCGGCTCTTTCGCAACCTATTTCGCAGGCAATCGAACTCATGTTCGGCGCCCTGTCCAACGGCAACAAGATTCTGGCCTGCGGTAACGGCGGTTCCGCCGCCGACTGCCAGCACTTCGCTGCCGAACTGGTCGGCCGCTTCGAGCGCGAGCGCTTCCCGCTGCCGGCCATCTCGCTGACCACCGACACCTCGATCCTGACGGCCGTCGGCAACGACTACAGCTACCGCGAAATTTTCTCGAAGCAGGTCCAGGCCTTCGGCCAGGCCGGCGACATCCTGCTGGCGATCTCGACCTCGGGCAATTCGGGCAATGTGCTGGCCGCCGTCGAAGCCGCGCTCGAGCGCGAAATGCGCGTGGTGGCGCTGACCGGCAAGGATGGCGGCGCGCTGGGCAAGATGCTGACCGACGCCGATGTCCACATCAACGTGCCGCACAGCCGTACCGCGCGTATCCAGGAAGTGCACCTGGTCGCGATTCACGCTATTTGCGACGGCATCGACGTCGCGCTATTCGGAGGAGACGAGAATGAATAAACCCGGCCTGACAAGCTCCCTGGCAAAAGCCGTCCTGTTCACAGCCCTGCTGGGCTCGCTGCAGGGCTGCGTGCCGCTGGTCATCGGCGGCGCCGCGATGAGTGCGGCCGCCACCATGGACCGCCGCACGCTGGGCGCGCAGACCGAGGACAAGGCAATCACGGTCAAGGCCGAGGTGCAGGTACCGAAACTGGTCGGCAGCGCCGGCCACGTGAACATCGCCAGCTACAACCGCAAGGTTCTGCTCACCGGCGAAGTGCGCGACGAGGCAATGAAAGCGGCGGTCGAGCGCGAAGTGCGCGGCATCGAGAACGTCGTCACCGTGATCAACGAACTGGTCGTCGCCGGCCCTTCGAGCTATACCTCGCGTTCGTCGGACGCCATCATCACCGGCAACGTCAAGGGCAGCCTGGTCGAAATGAAAACGATCTCGGCCACCTCGTTCAAGGTGGTGACCGAGCGCGGCACCGTCTACCTGATGGGACGCGTGACCCAGCGCGAAGGCGACCTGGGCGCGAACATCGCCAAGAGCGTCTCGGGCGTGCAGCGCGTGGTGAAAATCTTCGAGTACCTGAGCGAAGAAGAACTGCGTGCCCAGTATCCGAAGACCTCCTCGGTCGCCCTGTAAGATCCCGGCGGGGCTCTCCCCGCCTTTTTTTCGCCTGCGCCATGACTGCTCATAAACGTTCCTGGATCAAACCCGCCGCCATCGGCGCGCTCGTGCTGGCGCTGGCGGGCGTCGGCTATGCCAGCTTCTCCAAGGGCGAACAGGCGCCCCAGGTCACCTTCATCAGCATTGCCGGCGACAAGATCGATACGGCCAAGCTGCGCGGCAAGGTCGTGATGGTCAATTTTTGGGCAACTTCCTGCACCACCTGCGTGAAGGAAATGCCGGCCATGGTCGATACCTACAACAAGTTCAAGGGCCAAGGCCTGGAATTCGTGGCGGTCGCCATGCAGTACGACCCGCCGAATTACGTATTGAACTTCACCGAGACCCGCAAGCTCCCCTTCATCGTTGCCCTCGACTCGGGCGGCGACATCGCCAAATCCTTCGGCGACGTCACCCTCACGCCCACCACCTTTGTGATCGGCAAGGACGGCACCATCCTCAAGCGCTACGTCGGCGAACCGGATTTCACCGAGGTACACGCCCTGCTGCAAAAGGCGCTGGCCGCCGGTTAGTCAGCGCTGCGGCCGTGCTCGCCTTGCCGCGATGACGATCTGTCATTACACTGGATTGACCACATGGCAGGGCGCCTTGGCGGCGGGAATGCTACAGCACGCCTGACTTAGCGCAAACAGGCAGCGCCGGGACGGGCCAAGCTTGATGCATTCGCTGGCCTCGCACGCAAGGCCATGCGCGCAAAGGAGATGCAATGGTTCATTACTTTCGCAGGATAGGCATAGGCGCCGCGCTGCTCGCGCTGGCCGCTTGCGCCTCACCGCGGCCGAAGGCGATCGCCGTGCTGCAATACCAGCATGTCGCGAATGCCCACGAAATCCGTTTCACCAACCCGATTGCCTTGTCGGCCGCGCTGTATCGCGTGGGCCATTTGTCGCCGGTCGATGCGCAGGGATTCTGGGCCATTTTTGTCCTGTGCAATGCCGACGTCACCGAGCAGGCGCGGCGCGGCTTTCACTACAACGTCCATCAATTCCGCGTCCTGCACAATGGCCGCGAATTCGGCGGCCTGCCGCCCTATTCGCTGCGTTACCAGGGGCAGGTTGACCTGAACAATGCCGGCGACACGATGCCGATCCTCGACGCCGTCGCCGCCGAAATCCAGGAAGGCCCGCCCGAGCAGATTTTCCAGAGCGGCTTTTATCCCGACCTGAACTACCGCTTCGCGGTCTTCGTGCCGAAAGGGCTGACCAAGTATGCCGGCGAGGAACTGGCGCTCACGTATAAAGGGCAGCCGGTCATCCTGTCCGGCAACGGCAAGCCGCCCTCGGACTTGCCGGCCGTGGGCGGCAGCGCGGGCGGGGTGGCGGCGGCTTGCGTGCCGCCGCTGCCCTGATATTTAGAGCGTCCGGCAGCGGGCCTCAGGCGCCTTTTGGATACAGGATCATCTGGGTGCAGCGGAACAGGGCAATGGTCTTGCCGTTCGACTTGTCCGTCACCTTCACATCCCAGACCTGGGTCGTGCGTCCCATGTGCACGACGTTCGCCACGGCGACGATCGTCCCTTCGCGTGCGGTGCTGAAATGGTTCGACTTCAGTTCGATGGTAGTAAAACTTTGCGCGCCTTCGGGCAGGTTGGCGATGCAGGCATAGCCGGCGGCGGTATCGGCCAGCGTCACCACGCTGCCCGCGTGCAGGTAGCCGTTCGGCGCCAGCAGGTGCGGCTTGATCGGCAGCTGCGCGGTCATGCTCTGGTGGCCGACCTCGATGATCTCGATGCCGAGGTAGCCGGGCAGCGTGCCGATGCCGCGCTGATTAAAACTTTCTAAGCTGTGTTGGGTGGTCATGTCAGGTTGTCCAGTGGCGAATTGGATATCGTACACCGGGTGAATGAATGGCGCCGGCGGGGCGGCACATCAAGCCCGGCGCTTGTGCTTGTTCGGTTTACTGGTACTGCTACCCTGGCGCTTGCGCGTGGCCGCATTCTGCTGCTGCAAGAGCGAATCGACCCGCTCCGACGCTTCGCGCGCCAGCTGCTGCGCCTCCTCGATGCTCGGGAAGAATTCCGGTTCACGGTAGCCGAGCCAGGCATAGGCCGAATACATGCGGCAGGTGTCTTCGACTTCCTGCAGGTTTTTCCAGAGCAGCCCTTCCGGGTGCGGCGACAAGCGGGAAATCTTTTTCTTGGCCAGCGCCAGGGCCCAGTGCTCCCAGGCGCTTTGCAGCATCGGCACCCGGCTCGAGATCGGCACCAGCGACAGCATGAATTTTTCGGCGACCGACAGGTCCAGGGTGTCGAGCCATTCGGCGCGCTCGTTCTGGTCTTCGGTGATGCGCGGATAAAAAAAGCCGTCCGGCACGTCGATGTTGTGCACGAACCGGCGCAGCAGCTTTACCAGCGAGGTTTCCCGGGTCACCGAGGAAATCCGGTGCAGCTGCTCGAGCGACGGCGCCACCGCAAAGCCAGTGGCCGGCACCGGCGGGATCTTTTCCTTCATTAGCGCGCGCATGACTTCGTGGGTGTCGTCGTCGTAGCCGGCCACGAACCCTTCTTCGTGCACGCCGTAGCGGCCGGCACGCCCGGCGATCTGTTTCGCCAGCGCCGCCGAAATTTCTTCTTCCTCGACCCCGTTGTATTTCACCGCGGTGGTCATGACAATACGCGCGATCGGCATGTTCAGGCCCATGGCCAGGGCGTCGGTGCCGACCACGATGTCGGCCTGCCCTTCGCGGAAACGCTCGGCCTGGGCACGGCGCACTTCGGGCGACAGATTGCCGTAGACGGTGGCGACCGATAAACCCTTCTCGGTGATCATGTCGCGCCACATCAGCACTTCGCGGCGCGAGAAAGCAATCACCGCGTCGCCGCGGCGCAGGTTCGACAGTTTACGGACCGGCCCCGCTTCCATCGCCAGCGGCCCCATGCGTTTCAGGAGGTGCACCTCGAGCGGTACTTCCAGCCGTTCGGCCAGGGCCTCGATCGCGCGCCGCGCTTCCGGGGCGCCGACGAGATAAACGGTGGAGGCCGGGGCGCCGCAGACGGCGGCGGTCCAGGCGGCGCCGCGGTCGCGGTCGGCCAGCATCTGGATCTCGTCGATCACGGCCACTTCGATCGGGGTTTTACTGTCGAGCATTTCGACCGTGCTGGCCACGTGGGTGCTGCCCGGGGCGATGCGGCGCTCCTCGCCCGTGACCAGGCTCACTTTTAACGGCTCGCCGTGCGGGCGCGCCGCCAGCAGGCGTTCGTAGTTCTCCAGCGCCAGCAGGCGCAGCGGGGCGAGATAGGCGCCGCTGGCCGCTTTCGCCAGCGCTTCCATCGCGCGGTGGGTTTTACCCGAATTGGTCGGCCCCAGCAGGGCGATGAATTTGCGCTGCATGCGGCTGGCCACCTCGAACGATTCCGGGTACTCGGCCAGGTTGATGCTTTCCTTGGTGCGGGCGGCGTGGCGTTCTTCCTGCTCGCGCTCGATCGCGTGCTCGACGCGCTGGCGGATGCGCTCGAACACGTAGTCGGCCGGCTCCGAGGTTTCGAGTTCGTCCAGCACGCCCAGGAACAGGCGCGGATCGAACCCGGCGTCGTCGGCCTGCTCGGCGATGTCGCGCACGAACTCCTCGGTGTCGAGCTGGAGTTCGGCCAGGGCCTTGTCGCCGGTGCGTTCCTCGATCAGTGCGCGCCGCGCAATCAAGTCCAGCTTGCGCCATTTGCTGGGTTTGGCCAGCACGCCGCGCGACGGCACCAGCGCGTAGGGCACGCGCAAGCCTTCATAGCTTACTTCGCCGGAAAAACGCAGGAAGACCCGCCCTTCCATCTTGACCAGTTCAATGCCGCGCGCGGCCAGGTCGAGTTCGCGTTCGAGGAAGGCGTCTTCGCCGCCGGTGTCGTTGTCGGAAGCGTCGTTGCGTGGATTGCTCATGTGTCTTGGAGATGATGTCTGCTTGTTATCACTATAACGCGGATGGGGCGCTGCTCCGGTTCCGCAATAGCGCGCCGGCGTCCTCCAAACTTCGCGTTTCGTCCCGAAGTGTGTCCCGGTATCTACAAAAGTTTGACCCGACAGGCGGTGCAAGCAGAATGTTATTTTCCTGAAAGAAATTTTCCACTATAGTCTGACGCTCCCCCATCACTAATTGTCAACCTGCGCATTTACCGCCCGGAAGAGCCCGCCAACAATGAAAAATAACCGGATCGGCCTGATTCTCGTGGTGTCCTCACTGGCGGTCATCGCCCTGGTGGTGACGCTGCTGCTGCAGCGCCAGCAGACCGAACACGCCGAACAGGTACGCGCCCAAGGCCTGGGCATGGTGCGCTCGCTGGCCGCGTTGCCGGCGTCGGTGCTGGTGCCGGCCAAGGGACAACCGGGCGTGCTCGATTCGATCCTGGCTTACCGCAACAATCCCGATTTCGCCTACGCGGCCGTGAGCGCCGCCGATGGCCGCAGCCTGGCCGAAGTGGCCAGCGCCGGCGCCCTGGTGCCGACCGCAGCACCGCTGGCGTTCACCGGCTTCGCCGAGCGCGCCATTCCCGCCGGCCAGAACGGACGCGCGATCCGCGAATTCCACGGCCCGCTGGCCAGCGCCGACGAAAAAACGCAGGTGCGCATCGGCTATTTCGAGCCACGTACGCCCTTCCCCATGAAGGACCTGCCCTTCTATGCCCTGATCGCGCTGGCCATGTTCCTGCTGGTGCCCCTGATCTACCTGGTGATCAAGCGCGAGATGGCGCCGCTGGCCGCGCTCGGCGAGCAGCTGCGCAGCGTGGCCGCCCAGGCCACGCCCGGCCAGGCGGTCGCGCTTGTCCCGCAGGCAGAGGACGCCGACGTGCGCGGGCTGGCGAATAAACTGAACCGCTATCTCGACCAGGCCAGCACGCGCATCCGCGAACTGGAACAGGAAAGCGTGGCCAGCATGGCCAGCGGGCGCCTGCTCGAATACGGCAGCAACAAGATGCAGGCGGTGCTGCAATGCCTGCCCGATGGCTTGCTGGTGCTCGATCCGGCCGGCGAAGTCACTTTTGCGACCGGCAAAATCGAGCCGCTGCTCGGCGTGTCGGTCGCCGACGTCCTGTCGCAGCCGGTCGAGGCCTGGTGCCGCGATCCGGAGCTGCGTGCGATGCTCGCGCGCTTTCGCAGTGCGGGGCTCGACACGCGCAGCCAGATGACGATCGAATTCAACCCGGCCGGCGTGCCGGATAAACGGCTGTGGGCCACCGCCCAGGCCCTGCTCGGCCACTCGATGGGCTACGGCACCCTGGTGGTGCTGCGCGACGCCACCCGCGAACACCTGGCGCGCCAGGCCGGCAACGACTTCGTGGCCCACGTGGCGCACGAACTGAAGTCGCCGCTGAACGTGATCGGCATGTACGGCGAGATGCTGGCCGATGCCGGCGTCGACGATCCGGCGGTGCGGGTCGAAGCGATCAACGTGATCCAGGACGAAGTCGAGCGCATGAATTCGCTGGTGAACAACCTGCTCAACGTCAGCAAGCTCGAGATGGGCAGCATGCGTCCGGAACGCCACCGCGTCAAACTCGACGATTTGTTACGCGACACCTACCAGCAAGCCCGTTCGCGCGCCGACAGCAAGGGCATCCGCCTCGAGCTGCAGGTGGCGCGCGACCTGGCCGCGGTCTCGGTCGACAAGGACCTGTTCCGCATCGCCCTGAATAACCTGATCAACAACGCCATCAAGTACAACCAGGCCGGCGGCAGCGTGGTGCTGGCCGCCGACGAAAGCGATACCGACGTCGTCATCGCGGTGCGCGACAGCGGCATCGGCATGACGCCCGAGGACCGCGAGCGCGTGACCGAGAAATTCTTCCGGGTGCGCGAAACCGGTCCTGAACAGCGCGGCGGCCACGGCCTCGGGCTCTATCTCACCAACCAGATCGTCGAGCTGCACCATGGCCGCCTGACGATCGACAGCGAGCTGGGACACGGCAGCGTGTTCTCGGTCCACCTGAAAAAAATGCCGGCCCTGGCCGAAGGAGGCCAAGTCCTATGAACAAACGCACCATCCTGCTCGTCGACGACGAGCCGCACGTAATTCGCGTCCTGCGCCTGATGCTCGAGCGCGAAGGCTACGAGGTCGCCAGCGCCAACGACGGCGCCGAAGCGCTGGCCAGGATCGGCGCGCGCCGCCCCGACGTGATGGTCAGCGACATCCAGATGGCCGGCATGGACGGGCGCGAACTGTGCCGCACCGTGCGCGAACGCTATCCCGACGACCTCTTCCCTATCTTCGTGATGACCTCGATGACGGCCTCGGGCGAGCGCGACTGGGTACGCGAACTGGCCAATGTCGACTTCCTCGAGAAGCCGCTCAGCCCGCGCCAGCTGGTTGCGCGCCTGGCCACGCATTTTGCACACGCCGCCACCCGACAGGAGACGACCCATGCAGCCTGATATCCTGAACGGCCTCGATGTCACCCGTTACGCGCGCTGGCTGCGCCGCATCACCGGCGTCGAGCACGACTTCGCGGTGTGCGAGGCGTCCGGCCTGGTGGCCTGGGCGGCGCTGCCCGATAGCGGCATCGGCGCCTGGCTCGGCGCCCAGTGTGCAGGCGGCTTTGCCTGGCCGTGCAGCGGCGACGGCATGCAGGCTTACTATGCCGACGGCCTCACGCTGCTGTACATGCCGATCCACGCCAAGACCGGTCTGCTCGGCTACCTGGCAGTGCGCGTCGCCAGCCAGGCGGAGGCCCCGCTGGCCTGGGATGCGCTGGCCGAAACCTTCGAGGACATCGCGGCCGGCATCGCCGACGAAGTTGCCGCCAAGCGCGAACTCGACAACATGGCGCTGGAACTGTCCGAGCGCTACGAAGAACTGCACCTGGTGTACGCGATCGACAAGCAGGTGCAGCAGCTGGAACCGGGCGCCAACCTGTTCCAGCGCCTGCTGCAAAGCTGGGCCGAGCACATGGACGCCGACGTCGCCGCCTTTGTGAAACCGGGCGAGAACCTGTGCGTGCATGCGACGAACCTGTCGGCGCCGATCCACAACCTCGACCTGGTGCTGGTCGAGATGCGCGGCGACCTGTACCGCTTTACCCATTCGGCCCGCGCCCCGATCGTCATCAACGACGTTGCCGATCCGCGCCGCGCCTACATCTTTACCGACCTCCCTTTCAAACTGCTGTGCTGCCCGGTGATCCACGACCGCAGCGTGGTGGCGATCCTGGTGCTGGCCAACCACTTGGCCAAACCCGATTTTTCGAACAGCGACCGCAAACTGGGCGAACTGCTGGCGAACCAGCTGTCGGGCTTGTCGAAGATGTACGGCATGCTGGCCGAAACACAGAAATTCAACGACCAGATGGCGAACGCCCTGATCGAAGCGGTCGAAGCGAAGGACCCGTACACGCGCGGCCACTCCGAGCGCGTGCACCACATCACGATGCAGATCGGCGCGGCGCTGAACCTGGGCACGCGCGACACCGAAGACCTGTTCTGGGGCTCGCTCCTGCACGACGTGGGTAAAATCGGCATTCCTGACGCGGTGCTGTGCAAGCCGGGCCGCCTGACGGCCGACGAGTTTACGTTCATTAAAGTGCACCCGGAGCGCAGCTACGAAATCCTGCGCCACATCGACCGCCTGAAAGGGGCGGTGCCGGGCGCACGCCACCACCAGGAAAAATACGACGGCACCGGCTATCCGCACGGCCTGAAGGGCAACGACATTCCCCTGCATGCGCGCATCATCGCGGTGGCCGATACCTATGATTCGATCACCAGCTCGCGCGCCTACCGCGCCGGGCGCAGCCACGAAGTGGCGATGGCGGAAATCGTCCGCGTCGCCGGCAGCCAGCTCGACCCGGCCATCATCAAGGTGTTCGAGGAAGTCTGCGCCAGCGAGCCGGAATGGATCGCGCGCTTCAATATCGCCCGTGATGCTGTCGA
This sequence comes from Massilia sp. FBCC-B171, assembly GCF_059134155.1. Lineage (NCBI taxonomy): Bacteria > Pseudomonadati > Pseudomonadota > Betaproteobacteria > Burkholderiales > Oxalobacteraceae > Massilia > Massilia sp. FBCC-B171. Next base: position 5,484,006 of record NZ_CP101443.1, read on the forward strand.
CAACAGCGTAAAGGCCGCAGCCTAAATGAGCGATGCAGTAACCCGCAGCCGGATCGGCTCGATGACTTATCTGGCGCCGTCGATGGCGCTGGTGGCAAGCGAGGCCATCGATGCCCTGGAAGGCGCGATCGCCGAATGCATCACCCAGCACCAGGTCAGCATCGTGCTCGACCTGGGCAAGGTGCCGCTCTTGTCGGGGCGCGCGCTGGAACTGATGACGCGCGCGGCCAGCCGGCTCGGGACGCTCGGCGGCTGGCTGAAACTGGCCTATCCAAGCCCGCTGCTGCTCGACATCCTGACCGTGACGGGCGTGGCCGACCAGGTCGCGCTGTACGACGCGCCGCAGGCGGCCAAAGCGGCCCGCCCCAGCGGACAGCTGAAACTCGGCGACATCCTGGTCGAACACGGCATCGTCACGGCAAGCCAGGTCGCGGAAGCGGCGCGATTGCAGGAGCAGACCGGCAAGCGCATGGGTTTTATCATGGTCGAGAAAAAATGGCTGTCGGAGTCCGCCCTGTTCCAGGCGCTGGCCGAGCAGCTCGACCTGCCCTTCGTCAGCCTGCGCGCAGGCCTGTACGACCCGGTGGCCGTCTCGCTGCTCGAGCGCGACGTGGCCAAGCGCCTGAACGTGATCCCGCTGTTCGTGGTCGAGAACACGCTGACGATCGCGACCGGCGAACCGCAGGCGGTGCACAGCATCGACGAGATCCGCGCCCGTACCGGCTGCCGCATCCGCGTGGCGATGGCGCCGCCGGCCGACATCAACCGCGTGCGCGACGATGCCTACGGCGGCACCATGCCGGACTTTATCCACAGCGAGGCGAACGACCTGGAGCTGGTGGAAAACCAGATCCCGGACGACTACACGCAGATCGACCAGATGGCCGGCGCCAGCCCGGTGATCAACATGGTCAACGCCGTGATCCAGCGCGCGATCCACGACAATGCCAGCGACATCCACATCGAAATCTCGCGCAACAAGTCGCGTATCCGGCTGCGCATCGACGGCATCCTGTACGAAGTCATGTCGCCGCGCGTCGAACTGCACCCGGCGATCGTCTCGCGTTTGAAAGTCATGGCGCACCTCGACATCGCCGAACGCCGCTTGCCGCAGGACGGCCGCATCCAGGTCATGACCCAGGGCCGCACGGTCGACCTGCGTTTTTCTTCGCTGCCCGGCATCTACGGCGAAAAGGTCGTGCTGCGCGTGCTCGATAAAAACCAGTCGATCCTCGACGTCGACAAACTCGGCATGAACGGCGGCGCGGTCGACACCTTCAAACGCCTGCTCGGGCGCAGCCACGGGCTCATTCTCGTTACGGGGCCTACCGGCAGCGGCAAGACGACCAGCCTGTACGCGGCGATCAACTACCTGAAAAGTATCGAAAAGAACATCGTCACGATCGAGGACCCGGTCGAATACCAGCTCGACATCATCAACCAGAACCAGGTGAACGATGCGATCGGACTGACTTTCCCGAAAATCCTGAAGCACGTGCTGCGCCAGGACCCGGACATCATCATGGTCGGCGAGGTGCGCGACCGCCAGACCGCGGAAATCGCGGTGCAGGCGGCGCTGACCGGGCACCTGGTCCTGACGACCCTGCACACCAACGACACGCTGGGCGCGGTGGCGCGCCTGGTCGAGATGGGGGTCGAGCCGTATCTGCTGTCGTCGGCCCTGATCGGCGTGATGGCGCAGCGCCTGGTGCGCCGCATCTGCCCGGGCTGCAAGACCAGCTACCTGGTGCCGCCGGACGCGGCCGCCGCCTATGGCTACAAGGGAGAAGGCAACCTCAAGCTATTAAAAGGGCGCGGCTGCCCGTCCTGCTACGACTCCGGCTACAAGGGCAGGCTCGGCATCTACGAGCTGCTCGAAGTGGGGCCGGACCTGGCGCGCATGATCGTGGCCAATGCCAGCAAGGATGCGATGGCCCAGCACGTGGCGGACAGCGGCCACCGCGACCTGTATGCCGACGGCATGGAACGCGCCTTCGGCGGCGACACCACGCCCGAGGAAATCGCGCGCGTCGTGCACTCTCTGTAAGGAAGCACCATGGCACTCGAATGGGATGATTTGCCGGCGACGGTCACGGCAACCGAGCTGGCGGGGCCAGCGAAAAGCGCGGCGGCGCGCAAGCCGTTCTGGAGCTTGAGCACGGAAGCGCGCCTCGGCACTGCCGACCGCGCCATGTTCACCGAACGCTTGGCCCTCTTGCTGGAAACCGGCGTTCCCCTGCATGACGCGCTGCGCGCGCTGCACGAGCAGGCCGGCAAACCGCGCCTGCGCGCGATCATCGGCGAAGTGGCGGACGACATCGTCGGCGGCCAGCGTTTTTCCGAAGCCCTTTCGCGCCACCCGGACCTGTTCCCGCCGACCTATATCAACCTGATCGGCGCCAGCGAGGAAGGCGGCTTCCTGCCCGAAGTGCTCGAGCAGCTTGTCGACATGGACGAAAAGCAGGAACGGCTGCGCAGCACGATCGTGTCGGCGCTGTCGTATCCGGGTTTCCTGATCGGGTTTTCGATCCTGGTGGTGATCTTCATCCTGGTGGCCGTGTTCCCGAAATTCTCGGTGATGTTCACCGCGATCTACGACGAACTGCCGCTCACGACCAAGGTGTTCATCTTCGCCAGCGACGTGCTGACCAAACACGGCGCGCTATTTGGCATCGGCACGCTGGCGCTGGCGGCGGCGGCCCTGCTGGCGCTGCGCCGGCCCGACGTGCGCGAATGGCTCGACCGCATGAAGCTGCGCCTGCCGTACGTAAAAGACATCTTCATCAAGATCTACCTGACCCGCCTGATGCGCGTGATGGGCATTTCGCTAGAGCGCGGCGTGACCATCCTGGCCACCCTGGGCGCCTGCCGCAACGTGATTCCGAACGCCGAGTTCCAGCGTTTTATTGGCGAACTCGAAGTGCAGGTGACCGAAGGCCGCGGGATCGCAGCGGGCTTTCGCGACAGTCCCCTGATTCCCGTGAGCGTGAAGCAGATGATCGACACCGGCGAGCAAACCGGCACCCTGGGCCGCGTGATGGGACGCGTCGCCGATTTTTATGAACGCGACCTGACGCGCCAGTTGAACAGCCTGGCGAAGATGGCCGAACCGGTCATGTTACTGGTGATGGGAGTCCTGGTGGGAACCATCGTGACCTCGATCATTCTTCCCATTTTCAAAATGTCACGGGCTGTGCATTAAAAAACCACATTTCGCCAAGTTAATGCGCACTGGCAACAAATGAGTCCGGGCTTCATGCTACTCTTCGTTTCTCGGCGTCAAAATTTGCCGAAATGCAAACCGTCTGTCGCTAACTACCTAAAATGATGATGAACTCTAATTTCCGCCGCCACGCCGCCAAAGGCTTCACGCTCATCGAACTCCTGATCGTCGTGATCATCATTGCGATTCTGGCGGCGATTGCGATTCCTCAGTTTTCAAATACCTCGGGTGACGCGCAGGAATCGGCCTCGATCGCTAACCTGACCACGATGCGTTCGGCCATCGAGCTGTACCGTGTCCAGCACAACAATACGTATCCGTCGACCTTCCAGGCCGGCGCGGCTGCTGCGCCACCCTGTACCGGCGGCGTTGCCGGCACCGGTGCGGTGAACACGGAAGCCGCGTTCATCGAACAGCTGACGCAGTTCACCGACGCGGCCGGCCGCGTCTGCAGCGTGGGCGCCGCTGGCTACAGCTATGGCCCTTACCTGCGTACGATTCCGGTCGAACCGGTCACGAATATTGGCGCGGTCACCGTCGTCACCGCCCCGGCAACGACGCCGCCAGGCGCCAACACGACCGGCTGGCGTTTCGTGAACACGACCGGTACCTTGCAAATCAATACCACCCGCCTGGCACGCGACGGCACGACTTTATTGTCCAACAAGTAAGCTCGGCAGGGCCACCGTGACGCATCATCCTGCCCTGCGGCAAATGGGCGTCACGCTGGCGGAAATGCTGGTCGTCATTGCCGTTCTTGGCGTGGTAGCGGCCATTGCCATACCACGGGCTAGTTCGCTGGCCCCCGCCGCAGCCGATGCCGCCGCCGCCGAAATCGCCCGCGCCATCCGCTTCGCCCAGCGCGAAGCGGTCCGGACCGGCAATTTCCAGTACATCAGCGTGGATCCCGCCACCCAACTGCTGCGGGTCTACCAGCCGAATACATCGAGCGGCGACACCGCGACCCACCCCGTCGACAAACGTCCCTACCAGATCAGCTTTGCCGGAACCGCCATGCCGCGTGCGACGATCATCAGCTCCGTTTTCAAGTACGACGGCGGACCCACCACTTATATCGCCGGGTTCGGACCGGATGGCTCCCCCGCCTACGTCGATACGGGCGCGCTCGGCCAACTCGCCAGCCTGCTGTTCGGCACCAAGGACATCGACCCGCTGAAGGAAGAAGGCAAGATCACGATCCGCTACGGGAACATCGAGCGCGTGGTGCGCGTGGCGCCCGTCACAGGCCGGGTGACGTTTTGAGCGCTGCGGCCCGCCAGCATGGTTTCTCGTTTGTGGAAATCATGGTCGCCGTGGTGCTGCTGGCCGTCTGCGCCGTGCCAATGGGCGAAGCGATCCGCAACGGCCTGCAGGCGTCGACGATTGGCGTGGGCAAGGCACGCGAACTGCGCTGCATGAAAAATACGATGGAAACCATCCTGGCAGAGCCCTACCCCACGCTGTGGGCTGCCGCCAAGGGCAAGGACGTGCTGTCGACCTATCAGCTACCCGACGATCCGAGCTGCGAAGGGCTCACGCGCACGCTGTATATCGCACTGTATGCGTGGACGGGCCAGACGCCGACCTATCTGGCGGCCGACGCCAGTCAGGTCGAGCGCGAATCGGCCCTGCTGTACATCGAGCTCATGTCGGACAAAACGTATTCCTTCAAAACCCTGGTGGCGCAATGAGCCGGCACAGCGCTTTCCAGGAACGGGGCATCAGCCTGGTCGAATTGCTGCTCGGCCTGGCCATCACCGCGCTGGTGCTGGCGCCGCTGGTGCCGCTGCTGGAGACGGCGTCGGCCGCCAGCCGCATGGCCCGCAACCAGATCGCGCTCGAGCAGGAAGCCGATTTCGCCCTTGCACGGATCGCCGCGCGCATCCGCGTCACCGCGTCCTCCGAAGACCTGTCGAAACCGTCCACAGAGTGGCTTAAGCCGGCCGTGTACAGCGTGGTGGGAGGCGTACTGCGTGAACAGCAGGGCGCGGACACCTATCCACTGGCCGAATCGGTCACCGCTTTCAACCTCAGTGCGTCCGCCGCCGGTGGCGCGCCGCGCATCACGGCTACCCTGAGCCTGGAGCGGGACGGCGCCAGCACAACCGCCGTGACAACCGTTCGCCTGGGGACGGCACTATGACGCATGGCAATCAACAGGGCATCCTGCTGCTTCCGGTGGCGCTGACGCTGGCCGTGATCGGCGCCCTCGCCTATACGATGACGCACGAAGGCAGCATGAACGTCGCCGCAGTGGACGCACAATACCAGATCGAGCAGGCGCGCTACCTGGCCGCCAGCGGCATTCAACTCTCCAAATGGCGCACGGGTAAAGACAAGTGCAACAGTGGCGCAAAGGCCAGTTTCTCGAATCTCGATCTGCATAACGACGGCGGAAAGGTATCCGTCACCAAAACGAAGTGGGACAAGGGGCGCTTGCAGATCGACGTGAGCGCTACCACCAAGGGCGGCGCCGCGCAGGTGCTGGCAAAGGAAGTGTGGGTGCACAGCCTCGGCGACCCGAAGCAAAAAACCCTGATCGGAGGCGGCGACGACGATATCTCGATCGTGCGCGATACCGTCAAGAACGACGTCGTCGCCAAGTCGCTGGAGGCGACCGACGGCACGGCGCACCCCCTGGTCTACTTCGAGCTGCCTGGCGAAATGGACAAGGCGTTGATTTTCCAGGCCAACCTGAAGCTGACCAAGGAATCGTCGAATTCGACCCAGGCCAACCGTTCCCTCAGCGTTCACCGTATCACCACTTCATGGGACGAGAAGAACGTGACCTGGACCCACCCCTGGGTGAGCGACGGCGGCGACTACGTGGCCACGGCGGCTGCAAGCGTGACGATCGATCCGGACGCCCCCACCCAGTTCAACGGCGTCTATACCTTGCCCGTCCCGGTGCTGGTGCAAGGCTGGGCCGACAAGTCCTTGCCGAACTACGGCATGCTGCTCAAGCCGACCCGCCTGCTCAACACGAAGTTCATCAGTTTCGACGGCTCGAACAAGCCCGAACTCGACGTGCGTTACTACCTGCGCTGTACTTAACAACAACAGGCCATGAAAACAACTGCCTCCACCTTCATCAGCGACCTTGGTAAGGTCTGGTCCTGCCTCGATTTCGCCGGCGAGCTGCGCGACTACGCGACGCCCGTGATCACGCGCGAAACCCGGCGCGGGGTCGCCTTATTGAGCCTGGTCGCCCTGCTGTTCCTGGCGCTGGCCACCGCCATGTCGGCCGTGTTCGAACTGGGCACCTCCTATACCTACACCTATTCGGTGCTGTGCCTGCTGGCCCTGCACGTCTACCTGTCGAGCGCAAAAGTGGAACAGCTGCGCGCCCTGTACCTGCTGGCGATGCTGCTGCTGGTCGTGTGCGGCTCGTCTCTGGTGCTGCTGGCGCAGCGCTCGGGCCACCTGCATGCGATGCTGCTGCTCTCGGTGGCGGTCCTGATCATGCTGGTGCCGGTCGTGCCCTGGGGCCTGCGCGAAGCGGCGGCGACGACGGGCGCCATCTACCTGATGTTTACCGCCTCGACCTATCTGTCGCGTTTTCGCTTCGCGGCGCTCGATTTGTGGGTGCTGCAATGCCTGATGCTGGTGGCGGCCGTGATCTCGCTGGCCCTCGTCGCCCGTGCGCTCGGCCTGCGCAAGCACGACCTGGCGATGCGCTTTCACCTGGAACGCGCCCAGCGCGAACTAACCGAACTGGTCAACCGCGACCACCTGACGGGCGCCTGGAACCGGCGCCACATCGAGCGCGATTTCGAGCGCGTGGTGGCGCACCACCATGGCGCCTGCGTTCCCTGTTATTTCGGCCTGTTCGACATCGACCGCTTCAAATCGATCAACGACACCTTCGGCCATGGCTGCGGCGACGAAGTGCTGCGCGCGGTGCAGGCGGCGTTTGCCGGCTTGCCGGGCGACGTCGAATACCTGGCGCGCCTGGGCGGCGACGAGTTCGCCCTCCTGATGTGCGGGCCGGACGTGCCGGCGCGCGTGGAAGCGGCGCTGGCGTCGATCTCGTCGAAGATGGCGTCTCCATTACCCGGCGGCGTGACGCCGACCGTCAGCCTGGGCCTGGTGCAGCTGCCGGCCGGCCTGGGGTTCGACGCCGCCTATAAACTCGCCGACGAACTGCTGTACGAGGCCAAGCATGCGGGCGGCAACGCGATCCGGGCCAGCAGCCCGGCAAAGGCGGCAGCATGAAGTCCTGGCTCGCTTCACTCACAGGAAAAGCCGGCGCGGCGCCCGCGCCGATCGGCGTCGACTTCGCCGCCCAGCGCCTGAACATGCTGCAAACCGTGCCCGCGTCCGGGGGCCTGGTCGTGCGGGCCGCGCTGTCGCTGCCCTACCCGGTCGAGCGCGCCCAGCTGCTGGCCGACCCGCGCCGCCTGAAAAGCTTCGTGCGCGAGGCGCTGGCCAGCGCCCCCTTCGCCGGACGGCGCGTGGTCTCGGTGCTGGCGCCGAGCGAAGTGCGGATCCTGCCGCTGACGGTGCACGTGCCGGGCGGCCAGAGCGAGCCGCAGGCGGTGGCCCGGGCCGTGCGCGAGCAGCTGGGCGCCGCGGCCGCCGAGTCGGTGGTCGACTACTACCAGGTGCGCAGCGTCGAGGCGGCCGGGCCGGAAAAGCAGGTGCTGGCGGCAGTGGCGGCGTCAAACAGCGTGCTAGGCTACCTCGAGACCCTGCGCAGCGCCGGCCTGGAGCCGGTGGCGCTCGACATCGGCCCGGCCGCGATCGCGCGCCTGCTGGCGGCGATGCAGGAAGACTTCGACCAGTCTGTCCTGTTGATCAATTTCGGCGCCAGCAAGAGCTATCTGACCGTGATCTGGGGCCGGCGCCTGATGCTCGACCGCGAGATCGACTTCGGCGAGATGCAGCTGGTCGACCGCCTGTCGCGCGCGCTCGGGCTGTCGACCGAGGTGGCGCTGGCGCTGCTGCGCGAGCACGGGATCGGCACGCCGGCCGGTGCGCCGCATGGCGCCGGCGCCGCGCCCGACATCGGACGCACGGTGCGCGAAATCCTGTACCAGGAATTCGCGGCGCTGGCCGAGGAGCTGGTACGCACCCAGGTCTATGTTGCGTCGCGCACGCGCGGCAGCGCGGTCAGCCGCGTCTACCTGAACGGCAGCGTGGCGCGTTACCGCCACATCCAGCAGCGGGTCGAGGAACTGGTACGCCTGCCGGTCGAGCTGCTCGATCCATTCAAGGCCTTCGAGGGCGGCGCCTTGTCGGTGCCGGTGGGCAGCGACACCCACGGCATCGCCCTGGCGGCGGGCCTGGCATTACGGGGAGAAGCCCATGGCTGATATCGACATGATCCCGCGCAGCTACCGCGAGGGACTGCGCGTACGGCGTACGCTGGCCATCTACGGCGGCGCCCTGGCCGTGCTGGTCGTGGCCGGCGCCGGCGCCAGCGCACTGCTGCACTGGCGCCTGGCGCTGGAAACGCCGCGCCTGGAACAGGAACGCGGCGCCTCGACCCAGGCCGGCGCGATGCGCGCCCAGCTGGTCAACGCCCTGGCGCGCAAGGATGGCCTATCCGGAAACGTGAGCGCCCTCGCCGCCCTGCGCGGCGCCGGCGAAGTCGCGGCGCTGGCATCGATCGTCAATGGCGCCCTGAGCGACAAGGTCTGGTTCGAGCAGCTGCGCTTTACGCGCACCCAGGAATTGCTGCAGGCGGTGCCGCCCTCCCCGCTGCCGCCCGGCACCCTGCAGGCGCGCGGCGCGCAGCCCGGCACGGTGCAGGCCTGGCGCCTCGGCACCCAGGTCGAGATCGCCGGCCGCGCCCAGGACAATGGCGCCATGACCGGCTTCCTGTCGGCGCTGGCGGCCAACCCCAAGCTCGCCAACGTGCGCTTCCTGAACAGCAGCATGGCGCCCCTGGAGGACGGCGGCGCCGTCAGCTTCAACGCCGCCGCCACGCTCGTCAAACGCGAGGAACAGCCATGAACCCCACCCTGATCCGCAAGGCCGCGGCGCTGCCGGCGCGCCAGCTGCACCTGATGGGCGCCGGCCTGCTGCTGGTCGTCGGCGCCGCGCTCTGGTTCTATGCGCTGCGCGCGCCGCTGGCAGCGTTGCGCGCGGTGCGCGCCGAGCAGGCGCAACTGGCGCTGAGCGGCAGCGACCCGCGCCTGCTGGCGGCGCAGCTGGCGGCGCTCGAGAACGATAACCAGGCCTTGGCCAAGCGCCTCGGCGCCGCGTCCACGGCCGCGCCGGCGCAACTGCTGGTGCGCCTGGTGGGCGAACTGGGCGCGCTGGCCCAGGCGCAGGGCGTCACCCTGCAGGGGGTCACGCCGGCGCCCGAGGAAACCGTGCTCGCCTTTACCCAGACCGGGTTCAATGCCGAGGCCAGCGGCCCGTATGCCAGCCTGCTGGCCTGGATGGGCGCGATCGAGCAAGCGCAGCCGAACCTGGCCATTGCCGGCTTCGAGATGCGCGCCGCCGACACGCCGGGCCAGGTCGCCATGAAAATCCGTATCGCCGCATTCCGGCCGCAGGAAAGCACACCATGAAATACATCGCGACCGCCTGCCTGGCGCTGGCGCCGCTGCTGGCCGGCGCGCAGGTCCAGCCCCTGCGCGATCCGTTCGCGCGCCCGGCGCCGCTGCGCAGCGTCGAGCCGGAAATCGATGCACCGCAAGTGCTGCCGCAGCTGCGCGCCGTCATGGTCGCGCCGGGACGCGCGCTAGCGAACATCAATGGCCAGATCCTCGCCGTCGGCGAGTGGTATGGCGACTATCAACTGATCAGGGTAGAAGAACGCGGCGTCACGCTGAATAAACGTGGCGTGAAAAGCATTCTGGTACTGAACGAGGCAAGCCGCAAATGACGCAATTGAAGCAGAGCGTATTGAATCTGGCAGTCATGGGCGCCTTGCTTGGCGCAGTTTACAGCGCCGGCGCCGCGCAGCGCACGCCATCGAAACCCGCGCAGCCCGCCACGGCGGTGTCCTCGAGCACCACGCCGGCGCCCGGCGCGCCGACCTCGTTCGTGTTTCGCGATACCCCGATCGCCGAACTGTTCGAAATGATTTCGCGCCACGAGCGGGTCAACATCATGCTCGGCAAAGGCGTGACCGGCAACGTGGCCGTCAGCCTGTACGACATGACGCCGCGCCAGGCGATCTACGCGATTGCGGAGGCGGGCGGCTACCAGGTGCTCGCGCGCGACAACGGCTATGTGATTATCGACCCGGCGCAGGCAGCGAGCACCAATCCTGCGGCGGCCGCGCAGATGGAAGTGCGCGCTATGAAAGTGCTGTACTCGGAGCCGCAGCTGGTGGCCGACATCCTCGGCAAGCACGTCGGCCGCGGCGGCAAGGTCACCGTGCTGCCGGCGCGGCGCATGGTGGTGGTCGAGGACACGCCGGAGGGCGTCAAGCGCATCGCCGCCCTGCTGCGCGAAATCGACACCCAGCCGCAGCAGATCATGATCGAAGCGAAAATCCTCGAAATCACGCTCGACGATAGCGAAAACTTCGGCATCGAGTGGAACAAGATCTTCAGCGGAGAAGGTGCGACCGCGAACCGCATCGGCACCACCGGGCTGGTCTCGCGCACGGCGCCTGGCCTGGTCTTCAACTTCGTCAACAAGAACGTCGACCTCTACCTGAACGCCCTGAGCAACAAGGGCCGGGTGCGCACGCTGGCCACGCCCAAGCTGCTGACGCTGGAAAACCAGGAGGCGACGACGAATATCGGCGACAAACTCGGCTACCGCGTCACCACCACCCTGAACAACATCACGACTGAGACCATCGAGTTCCTGGAAACCGGCGTGATCCTGCGCGTGACGCCCTCGGTCGACACCGACGGGCGCATCGCGATGCGGGTGCGGCCGGAGGTGAGCTCCGGCTCCTTCCTGGGCGGAATCCCGTCGAAGAAGACGACCGAGGTGAATACCCAGCTGGTGGCGGAAAACGGCCAGACCATCCTGATCGGCGGCCTGATCAAGGCGCAGGCAGGCCTGCGCCGTACGGGCGTGCCGCTGCTGGGCGACGTGCCCGGCCTCGGCAAGCTGTTTTCGAACAACGAGGAGACCGGCAGCTCGACCGAGCTGATCGTCCTGATCACGCCGCGCATCGTGCCGAACCACCCGACCGGCACAGACACGCAGACGATCGAGCGCGTCCAGCGCACGGAAGCGGAAGTGAACAACAAGCTCCAGGGAGCGGCACGCCTGCACTGAGCGCAAAGCGCCGCACCATGAAAAAACGGCCTCCTCGGAGGCCGTTCGTTTTGGTGCTGCTGGCAGCTTACGCCGCCACGCCCGCGCTGTGCGCCTGCACGTCCGCGTGATACGAGCTGCGCACCATCGCGCCGACCGCCGCGTGCACAAAGCCCATTTCGTAGGCGGCTTCCTCGAACTTCTTGAACTGGTCCGGGTGCACGTAGCGGCGCACCGGCAGGTGCGAGTTCGATGGAGACAGGTACTGGCCGATGGTCAGCATCTCGACGTTGTGCTCGCGCATGTCGCGCATCACCTGCAGGATCTCGTCGTCGGTTTCGCCCAGTCCCACCATGATGCCGGATTTCGTCACCGCGTTCGGGTACAGCGCCTTGAAATCGCGCAGCAGTTCGAGCGAGTGCTTGTAGTCGGCGCCGGGACGGGCTTCCTTGTACAGGCGCGGCACGGTTTCCAGGTTGTGGTTCATCACGTCCGGCAAGCCGTCGGCGAAGATGGCCAGGGCCTTGGCCAGGCGGCCGCGGAAGTCCGGCACCAGCACTTCGATCTTGGTGTTCGGGCTCAACGCGCGGGTCTTGCTGATGCAGTCCACAAAATGGCCGGCGCCGCCATCGCGCAAATCGTCGCGGTCGACCGAGGTGATCACGACATACGACAGGCGCAGGTCGGCGATGGTTTTCGCCAGGTTGGCCGGCTCGTTGACGTCGAGCGGATCCGGACGGCCGTGGCCGACGTCGCAGAACGGGCAACGGCGCGTGCACTTGTCGCCCATGATCATGAAGGTCGCGGTGCCCTTGCCGAAGCATTCGCCGATGTTCGGGCAGCTCGCTTCTTCGCAGACGGTCACCAGCTTGTTCGCGCGCAGGATGTCCTTGATCTCGTAGAAACGGGACGAGGCGGTGGCCGCCTTGACCCGGATCCAGTCCGGCTTTTTCAGGCGTTCGGCGTCCGCGATCGGCACGATCTTGATCGGGATGCGCGAGGTTTTGCTGGCGCCCTTTTGTTTATCGAGGGCGTTGTAGGCGGGATTCAGACCGGTATCGGTGTCGGTAGTCATAGCACGGGGCCCGGGAAGGCCTCAGTTGGAGTTGTTCGGTTCGGCAGGGGCGAGGTGCTGCACGAGCGCCTGTGCCAGTGCGGTTTGCACGTCTTCCAGCGTTGCCTCGATGCCCATGGTCCGCATGTCGACGGTGGACAGGCCGGAATAGCCGCAGGGATTAATCCACGAAAACGGCGCCAGGTCCATCGCCACATTCAGCGAGACCCCGTGGTAGGTGCAGCCATTGCCGCGCACTTTCAAACCCAGCGCGGCGATTTTCGCGCCGCGGCGCGCGCCGGCTGCAATATAAATGCCGGGCGCGCCGGCAACGCGTTCACCGCCGAGATTATACGCCGCCAGCACGTCGATGACCGCCTGTTCGATTTTTTCCACAAATTGCCGGGCGTACAACTTGCCGCCCGGCTTGTTGCGGCGCAGATCCATCAGCAGGTATATAACAACCTGGCCGGGCCCGTGATAAGTCACTTCACCGCCGCGGTCGGTCTGCACCACGGGAATCTCGTGCGCCGGGACGCCGGGTCCGGCCAGCAGGTGGCCGCGGTCGGCGCCCAGGCCGAGCGTAAACACCGGCGGATGCTCGACGATCCAGAGCTCGTCCGGCGTGTCGGGCGTACGTGCATCGGTAAACGCGCGCATGGCGGCAAACACGGGTTCGTAGTCGGCGCGGCCCAGCGCGCGAATCAGCGGGCTGGCGGGGCGGGTGGGGATGCTGCCTGACAACATTACATGACGATCTTGACCATCGGGTGCGCGGACAGCGCGCGGTACAGGTCGTCGAGCTGGGCGCGGCTGGTGGCGCGCACGGTGCAGGTGAGACCGGTGTAATTGCCCTTGCCGGAGGGGCGCACTTCCATGCGGCCATCATGGAAGGTCGGGTCGAAACCGATGACCACTTCGGTGATCGTGGTGGCGAAGGCATCGTGCGTCGGGCCCATCACCTTGATCGGGAAGTCGCTCGGGTATTCAATGAGGGAGTCTTTCGGGTCCATGACGGCTCCTGTGCAAAACGCCATTGTAGCCAAAGCGCGACTGGCGCGTGAAATTGCCGGCCGGCAGAAGATGGCTTGCCGGCCGCTAGCGCATCAACGTTCCATCACGCGCGTGCCATCGCGCTGGCGCACGGCATCATTGAGACGGCGTACTGGCGCCTCGCGCGGAGCGGCCTGGGCCGGTGCGGCAACCGGCGCGGGCGGCGGGCTCGGCATCGCGCGCGGCGCCGGCGGCGCCACGGCCGTGGGGGCCTGCCGTTGTATCTGCGCCTGGGCATGGGCCCGTGCGGCGACGGCTTCCATTGCCGCGCCCGCACCACCGGCCTGCATGGCAGCCTCGCGTCTTTGCTCGAAGGCACGATGACGCACCCTGTCCTCGAAGGCGTCGTTGCCGTCACGTCCTTCGCGCCGCCAGTCGCGTTGCGGGTTCGGCTGCGGCGCCGTCGTGATCACGCCCGGCTGGCGCACGAAACCCGGCTGGGGCGCCTGCAGCACGGCCGGCGGCGCCGTCGTCAAGGCCGGGGCCGCCATCGCCGGTGCCGGCTGGGCGGCCGGCTGCACAGCGCCGGCGGCCTGGCGCCCATCGCGGCGCCAGGCCTCAGTGCCATCGTACCTGCCCTCGCGCCTGCCGTCCGGACGGCCATCGCCATCGCGGTCGCGCCGCTCCAGGCGGGTGTCGCCACGGCGCGCATCGTCCTGGTTCCTGTCGCGCCAGTTGCCCGGCGCCGGCGGCTGGGCGCCCGGCGCGCGCTGCCAGTTGGCGGGCGGCGTCACGCGCCCCTCATGCCGGACCACGACTTCGCCGCGCTGGCCGAAGCGCTCCTGCGGCACCACGGTCAGGCCGCGCTGGCGGTAATCGGGTTTGCCGTCATGGCGTCCATCGCGCTTGCCGTCGTGCGCGTTCAGGCGCCGCAGGTGCTTGTCCGACAGGCGGTAGCCGGGCACGAAACGGTCGTAGGGCGACAAGGGATACCAGCCGAGCGCCGTCGAGGGCCGGGCGTTGATGTTGACGCTCCAGCCGGCGCCGCCGACCCAGCCGACCAGGGCCGGCGCCCAGACCGGATAGCGCTCGAGGCGGCCCGGCGCCCAGGCCCAGCGCTGGTTGACGTGGACCCAGCGGCCATAATGGGAGGGCGCATAGCCCCAGGGCGCGTTGTCGACCCAGGTCCAGCCCCAGGGCGCGATCCAGGTCCAGCGGCCGTCGCGGTAGGGTACCCAGTCGGACGCGACCGTGGGCAGCCACAGGGCGCCGTATTCGCTGTCGTCGCGCCAGCTGCCGTAGCGGTCGAGGTCTTCATAGCCCGTCATCTCGCTTGGGACGTAGCGGGTGGCGCGCACCGCCTCGCTTTCGCGGTCGCGCACGAGGGCCCACTCGTCGAAGGCGTCCGTCAGGGCCTGCGTCATCCGTAAATCATTGCCCTGCATCTCGGCGCTGCGTCCGGGGCGCACAGTCAGGCGCTCGCCGCCGCCTTCGACCACGGCGACGCCGTCGAATACGCGGACGCTGCTGGTGTCCCGCACGCGCTCGGCGTCCACGCGCACCCGTCCCGGCCCCTGCAGCAGCACGCGCGCCTGCGGCGTGGTCAACTCGAAACTGCCTGCGACTTCCTCGTTGACGACGCGGATGCTGGCGCTGCCATAGTGCAGGCGCAGGCGCAGCTTGTCGTCGTCGAGCTCGGTGACTTCGAGGGCGGAGTCGCCATCGAGGCGGATCGCCGTCGAGCCGATCCGCAGTTCGGTGCGCGCGCCGGGCGCCGTGGAGATGGTCTGTTGCGAGGTGACCGGCCAGTTGACCAGCGCCGCATTCGCCGTTTCACCGGCATTGCTGATGCTGACCTGGCCTTGGGTCAGGGCGACGCGGCCGACGCGGGCCGGCGCGTCCATCGCCAGCGCCAGGGTGGAACAGACCGCCAGCGTCAGCAGCGTTGCGGTTTTCAGGGCAGGCAGCAGCATCGAAGGCTCCAGGAGGGTGGGACGGAATGCGTCGACCTGATTACACCGCAAGGGACGAGGCCAGGGCAACCGGAATTACAGACGGTTGCAAATACTGAACAACCGAAACAAACCGAAAGCTCAGGCAGTGCCGGCGCGTTTAACGAAGAACAGCATGGAACCGACCACGACCAGCACGGCGCCAAAAAACCGGTTCTGGATGCGCATCGCGCGCGGATCGCGGAACAATCTCTGCATCGACGCAGCCAGCGCCGCATAACCATGCATCACGATGCTGTCGATGGTCACCATGGTCACGCCCAGGATCAGCAGTTGCGGCAGCAGGGCGGCATCTTTCGAAATGAACTGGGGCAGCACCGCAACCATGAAGATGATGCCCTTCGGATTTGTTGCGTTCGTCAGGAACCCGGTCAGCACGCGCTTGTCGAACGAAGGGTGGGCGGCCAGTCCGGCGCTGCTGGCCATGGGGCCGGTCTGCGCCTTCGAGCGCCACTGCGACACGCCCAAATAAATCAGGTACAGCGCGCCAATCACCTTGACGACGAAGAAGGCGGTCGGCGAGGCGAGCAGCAGCGTGCCGACGCCGGCGCCGGCGATCGCCAGCACCAACACCAAACCGAGCTGCAGGCCGAGTACGGTCGCACTGGCTTTCTTGACGCCATAAGCCAGGCCGTGCGACATCGACAGCACGGCGCCCGAGCCGGGAGAGACGGCGATCACGGTGCCGGCGATGACGAAGGCAATCCAGGTAGCGAAGGACATGGGGGAAACTCGGGAAACGGGAACAACAGGAGGAAGAGGGGGAGGGTGATGGCGCGCAGCTGCATGCCACGGCGCCACCCCAGGTGCAGCTCTGGATTACTTCTTGCGCGGATTGACGGCAGCCTTCAGCGTGGCGCCGGCCGAGAAACGCGGGGTTTTCGATGCGCCGATCTTGATGACCTCGCCCGTTGCCGGGTTGCGGCCCTTGCGCGCAGCGCGTTTGGTGACCGAGAACGTGCCGAAGCCGGTAATACCGACGGTATCGCCTTTTTTCAGACGTTCGGTGATGATCTCGATGATCGTGTTGACCGCGCTGTTGGCAGCGGTACCGGACATTTCGGTACGCTTGGCAAATTCCGCGATCAGTTCGCCTTTTTTCATGGTGCCTCCGGGGTTGAAAGAGCGGAAAGAGTAGCACAAATGTTTGCCACTTGTAACTTTCTCGCGCCCTTTAACTGGCCGGCAGGAGGCCGGGTGTTTTAATCCGCGCCCGTCAGAGCAGGCTCGCTTCGGCGCCGGCCGCGGCGAGGCGGGTGCGCAGGGCGGCGTTGATCAGGGTCTGGTAACCCGTACCGCAGCGTTCGGACAGGTTGCGGAATTCGTCGAGCACCTCGTCGTCGAGATAGATCGTGATGCGCGTTTTCCGTTTTGGCGGGCGGGTGCGGCGCATGGGGGCCGCGCTCGGGTTGAGGGTCGACGGCGAGGTCGAGGGCGAGGTCTGGTTCGGTGTCATCATCATGGTCTCCGTCGGCGGGGGCGAGGCTGGCGTACCGCAGCCTTCGATATTGACTATACGTATGCCGCGCCAGGACCACCCGCTGAAAGCGACGAGCTGCAGATTTACAGGCGTGGAACGCAATTTATCGCGCTGAACCGTGTGCCTGCCGCCACTGCGCTCGGTTAAGATGCTGCAATATTGCTAATTTCAGGAGTAGTTCCATGGCCGCAGGCAGTTTGCTCGCTTTACTCGACGATATCGCCACCGTCCTCGACGACGTCACCGTGATGACCAAGGTGGCGGCCAAGAAGACCGCCGGCGTGCTGGGCGACGACCTTGCGCTCAATGCCCAGCAGGTGACGGGCGTCGACTCCTCCCGCGAACTGCCGGTGGTCTGGGCGGTGGCCAAGGGCTCGATGTGGAACAAGGCGATCCTGGTGCCGGCGGCGCTCCTGATCTCGGCCTTCGTGCCCTGGCTGATCATTCCCTTGCTGATGATCGGCGGCGCCTTCCTGTGCTTCGAAGGGGCCGAAAAACTGGCCCATAAATTCCTGCACAGCCCGGAGGAAGACGCGGCCCACAAGGAACGCCTGGCCGCGGCGCTGGCGGGCAAGGAAGACATGGTCGCGGTCGAGAAAGAAAAGATCAAGGGCGCGGTGCGCACCGACTTCATCCTCTCGGCCGAGATCATCGTCATCTCGCTGGGAACGGTATCGGAGATGCCCTTCATGCAGCAGGTGGCGGTGCTGGTCCTGATCGCCCTGATCATGACGGTCGGCGTGTATGGCCTGGTCGCCGCCATCGTCAAGATCGACGACGTCGGCCTGCACCTGACCAAGAAGACGAGCAGTTTCGCCCAAGGCCTGGGCCGCATGCTGCTGGCATTGGCCCCGCGCCTGATGAAATTCCTGTCGGTCGTCGGCACCGCCGCGATGTTCATGGTCGGCGGCGGCATCATCAGCCACAACTGGGAACTGCTGCACCATTATTCCGAAGGCATGGCAGAGGCCATGGGCACGGTGCCGGTCGTCGGCGGCGTGCTGCACTTCCTCGGCCCGGTCATCTTCGACGCCCTGGTCGGGATCGCGGTGGGCGTGCTGGTGGTGCTGGTGGTGACCCTGGTGAACAAAATGCGCGGCAAGACGGCAACGGCCGCAGCGCATTAAGCGCCGAACCAACAAACAACGCGCCCGGGATCGCTTCCCGGGCGCGTTTTTTCATGCAGCGCCGTTGATTACGAGGCCGGGATCTTCTCGCGGCGCCCGGCCGAGACGCCATCGCGCACCGCCCAGATAAACGCCAGCACCAACATCGCCGTCAGCACCCAGCTCCCCCAGCCGTAATCGACGGGGACCACGGCCGTCGGCCCGGCATGCCACCAGAGCAGGGCATAGCCGACCAGGGTCATGAGCACGCCAAGACTGATGAACAGCAGCAGGTGGATGACGCGCTCGGCCACCGCCAGGATGCGCGTATCGCCTTCGACGATGACGTCGCGCGTCGTGACGAGCAGCTCGCAGGCCAGCAGCGCGACGATCCACCAGGCCCAGGCGCCGTGCCACTCGAACCAGGCCAGGCAGGCGAACAGGCAGGCGAGATGGTTTCGCGCGCCGCGTGCAGCCTCTCTTCGGCTGCGGCGTTGCCCCGCTGCGGCAGCTTGGCCAGCAGCTCATGGCTGACGACGATGTCGAGAAAGCCCAGCACGCCGTGCAGCAGGAGCACATAGAGATAGGGCGGCATGATGTTCCTCGCCGGGCCTGCAGCGGGATTTATCTACGGCGCAGGGCGATCGCGCCGAGCGCCATGCCGACCGCAAAGGCGGCATACACCCCGGCCAGCGACTTTTTCGACAGGCGCTTCTCGAAGCCCGGTTTCAGCCGCTCGGGGGTGAGCTTGTAGTCGACGAAGCAGGAAATGGCCGACGTTGCGGCGGAGGTGGCGAGGGTGACGCGCAAATCCTTGCGGTCGAGCTTTTCGCCGGCCAGCTTTTCGAACAGCACCGCCCAGAAGGTTGCGCTGACGTGGTGGATCGCATAGCCGGTAATCGTGTATTTCAGCGAAAAGCCATCGTGCTCGGCCGCCTCGTCGCCCCAGATCCAGTGGCTGATGGCGTTGGTCGGCGCGAAGGCGCTGCCGGCTTCGGTACGACCCAGCATGGCCAGGGCGGCGGTCGATACGATGCTCGAGGTGGCGCCGCCGACCAGGCCGCGTTGCAATGATGTGGTCCAATCTGACATAGTGATTATCCTTGTTGAATCGGTAAAGGGAACTGCATGCGGATCTTGCTCACCGGCGCCAGCGGCTTCATCGGCCGGCACCTGGTCACGGCCTTGCTGGCCGAAGGCCACCAGGTCGTGTGCGCGGGACGCAGCGCGACGAACAGCGGCCATCCGCGCCTGAGCTTTGTGCATGCTGACTTCGCCAACGATACCGACAAATCGGTTTGGCTGGCGCGCCTTTCCGGGGTCGAGGCCGTCATCAATGCGGTCGGCATTTTTCGCGCGTCGGGCCGTCAAAGCTTCGAGCGCCTGCATACCCTGGCCCCGTGCGCATTGTTCGCCGCCTGCGCCGAATCACAGGACCTGCGGTTGGTGATCCAGTTCTCGGCCCTGGGGGCCGATGCCGAAGCGGACACGCCGTATCACTTGTCGAAGAAAGCGGCGGACGACTACCTGGCGAGCCTGCCGCTACGTGCCTGCATCGTCCAGCCCTCGCTGGTGTACGGCGCCGACGGCGCCAGTGCGCGCCTATTTAAAACCCTGGCCAGCATGCCGGTCGCGCTGCGCTTCGGCAGCGCGCCGCAGCTGGTGCAGCCGGTGCATATCGACGACCTGGTGGCGGCCGTCCTCGCCCTGCTGCGCGACGGGACGCCGTCCGGCACGGCGGCACTGTGCCTGCCCCTGGTCGGACCCGAGGCGCTGCCGTTCACCGATTACCTGGCACGCCTGCGCAGCGCGATGGGGATCAAGCAGCGCCAGTTGGTGCTGCCGCTGCCCGATGCCGCGGCGCGGCTGCTGGCGAAAGCCGGGCGCTGGCTGCCCGGCGCCTTGCTCGACGAGGACGCGCTGCGCATGCTCAACCGGGGCAACACGGGCGACCCCGCCGCCATCACCCGGCTGCTGGGCCGCTCGCCCAGGCCGATCGCCGCGTTTATCGGCAATCCGCGCGCCGAACGCAGCCTCGCGAAACTCGGCTGGCTGCTGCCGCTGCTACGCTGGAGCATCGTCGCGGTCTGGATCGCCACTGCCATCGTGTCCTTCGGCCTGTACCCCGTTGAACAGAGCTACGCGCTGCTGGCGCGCACCGGCATTGAACCCGCTCTGCAGCCGCTGATGTTGTACGGGGCGGCCAGTTTCGATCTGCTGCTCGGTCTCGGCATTGCGTTCTTACCGCGGCGGCGCCCACTGTGGCTGGCCCAACTGGGCCTGATCGGCTTTTATACGGTCGTCATTGCCTGGAAGCTGCCGGAATTCCTGCTCCATCCCTACGGGCCGCTGACCAAGAACCTGCCAATGCTGGCCGCGATCTGGCTGCTTTATGAACTGGATGAATAATGGACTACCTCATTATTAAGTGGGTGCATATCCTGTCGTCGACCTTTTTATTTGGCACCGGCATTGGCTCGGCCTGGTACATGCTGTCGACCAGTCTCAGCCGCGACGTGCGGGCGATTGCCGTCGTCAGCCGCAACGTCGTGATCGCCGACTGGGTGTTCACCGCGACGACCATCATCATCCAGCCAGCCACCGGCTTTTACATGATCCACCTGGCCGGCTACCCACTGCACAGCAGCTGGATCATGTGGTCGATCGCCTTGTATGTGCTGGCCGGCGCCTGCTGGCTGCCGGTGGTCTGGATCCAGATGCGCTTGCGCGACCTGGCTGCCGAAGCCGTGCGCACGAATACCGACCTGCCGCGGCAGTACTGGCGTCTCTTTAAGACCTGGGTCGCGCTTGGCGTGCCGGCCTTTATTGCCTTCCTGGCGATCTTCTGGCTGATGGTGGCGAAACCGGCCTAGCGGAACCGGCCAGCATGGCGGGCGCAGTAGAATGGCCTGCACCTGACTACCTTACGGAGAACGCGATGCGGGCTTACCAGATTCTGCCGGGCGACAATATCGATGGCTTGCGGTGCGTGGATGCGACGCAGCGCGAACTGGCGAACGGCGAAGTGCGGATCCGCGTGCATGCGGTCTCGCTGAACTACCGCGACCTGATGGTTGCCAGCGGCAATTATCTGGTGAATGTGGATAACCCCATCATTCCCTGCTCGGACGGCGCCGGCGAAGTGCTGGCCGTCGGCCATGGCGTGACCCGCTTGCAGGTGGGCGACCGTGTCGCCGCCTCCTTCTTCCCCTACTGGCAGGATGGGCGCACCTCGCCCACCAAGATCCGCCATGCGCTGGGCGGCGACATCGACGGCATGCTGGCCGAGGAAGTCGTGCTGCACGAGGATGCGCTCGTGAAAATCCCGCCGCAGCTGAGCTATGTGGACGCCTCCACCATGCCTTGCGCGGGCGTCACCGCCTGGAATGCGATGTTCGAGTCGAGCAACGGCGTCAAGCCGGGCGATACGGTGCTGCTGCTCGGTACCGGCGGCGTCTCGGTGCTGGGCCTGCAACTGGCCAAGGCGGCCGGCCTGCGCACCATCATCACCTCATCCTCCGACGAAAAACTCCAGCGCGCGAGCGAACTGGGCGCGCATCACACGATCAATTATCGGACCACGCCGGAGTGGCAGGAAGAAGTGCTGCGCGCAACCCATGGCACGGGCGCGGACGTGGTGCTGGAAGTGGGCGGGCAGGGCACCGTGACCCGCTCGGTGGCCTCATGTGCGATGGGCGGCAGCGTCGCCATCATCGGCGGCGTGAGCGGCTTCGGCGGCGAAGTCAATCCGGCGACTTTACTCGGCAGCGCCAAGCGCATGGTCGGCATTTTCGTCGGCAGCCGCCTGATGCTGGAACAGGTGATGCGCTTTACGGCCACCAGCGGGATAAAACCCGTGGTCGACCGCATCTTCCCCTTCGACCAGGCCCAGGACGCCTACCGCTACATGGAATCGGGCTCGCACTTCGGCAAGGTCGTGATCGCCGTCACGGCGTAAGATCTAGCGACCCTCGAAGCGAACCAGTTCGATTTCAAACAGCTTCGGCCAGAACTTGCCGGTGACGTAAAGCTTGCGGCGCTTGCCGTCGTAGGCGATGCCGTTCAGGACCGCGTCGGCCGAGCTGGTGCCGCGTTTTTCGCGCGGCAGCAGGTTGCTCAGGTCGATCCAGCCGGTGATCTTGCCCGAGCCCGGGTCGATGCGGGCGATGACGTCGGTGCCCCAGACATTGGCATACAGTTCGCCGTCGACGATTTCGAGTTCGTTCAGGGAGTCGATCGGCTTGCCCTCGGCCGTCACCTGCACGCGCCGCACTTCCTTCAGGCTGACAGGATCGAGGACGCGGATGGTCGCGCTGCCGTCGCTCATGTAGACGTTTTTCGCATCGCTGGCCAGTCCCCAGCCTTCGCCTTCATAGGGAAATTTGCCCTTCATCGTGAAGGTCTTGGCGTCGAACACATAACCGGTCTTCGACTGCCAGGTCAGCCCGAGGATGTTGTCGCCAAAGGCCGTGGAACCCTCGCCGAACACGTTCGGCGGCAGGTCGGCCTTTTGCAGCACCTTGCCGGTTTTCAGGTCGAGGCGGCGCAGGGTCGAGCGGCCGGTGATGCCGGTCGTTTCGAACAGGTGGCCGTCGCGGAAGAACAGGCCCTGCGTAAACGCTTGCGGATCGTGTGGATAGGTGTTCTTGACGATGAAGCCGTAGACGGGAATGGCGGCCACGGCGGCATTGCAGGCGCAGCCGGCGAGGACGAAGGCGGCGAGGGCGGAGGGTTTCAGCATGCGGGAACGGTCGCAATTAATCGAGAAGCCTACTCTAGCATGCAGCGCAGGCGGCCGCAGTCCCGGCTACAGGTAGGCCAGCATGCGCCCGCAGCTGATCACGCCCAGCCAGAGCAGGATCGACAACGCGGCACCCGCGCGCGCCAGCGGCGGCGCCGGACGCTCGCGGTCCCAGCCGGCGACGCTGCGGTAGGGCAGCAAGTGAAAGGCGAGCGCATTCATGCCGGCCAGCGCCATCAGCACCAGTTTTAAAATAAACGCCGGATTATTCGCCAGCTCGACCGGGTGTGCCGAAAAAAGCAGCAGCCCGGCCGGCACCACCAGCAGCACGCTGGCCAACGCCCAGCGCAACAGGTGGTTTCCCAGGGCGGCCACCGGCAGCATGCGCGCAAAACCGAGCACGCGCAGGTCGAACAGCACGACGCTGCCGACCAGCACCGAAAAGCCGGCGATATGGACAATTTCGACGATCGGATACAGCCAGGCGCCTTCGCGCATGGCCGTTGATAAGGGTGTCGCCGCCAGCGTATGCAGGACGCCGGCCTCCGGCGCCATCAGCGCAGCTCCGTCTTCTTGCCCTCGATCGTGATGTTTTCGGCGCGCAATTCGTCGCCCTTGCTGCGGTGCGGGTAGCCGTGCACCGTGGCCTTCTGGCCCGGCACCAGCTTTTCACGCGCGAGGCCCCGGGTTTCCATGCGCGAGGGCGGCGCGAGGACCACTAACCAGGTTTTGTTATCGGCCGTTTTCAGGCGGACGAAGCCGTGCGGCTGTTCATAGCCGGCCTGTTCGATGGTACCAAGCAGGTCGAGCGGCTTGTCGGCCTGGTATTCACTCCAGCCGTGGTGGGCAAGGACGGTGCCGGTACTGAATATCAGCCCGGCGGCAAGCAGGATCAGGCGTTTTTTCATGACGAGTCTCCCGTTACACAACCGTGCCGATTCTACGCCCGAATTTAACGAGACAGGTGGCGCTCGCCTATCGTGCCGCGGCTTTTTCTTCGCGTGGCACCGCGAGGCGCCCGAGGGTCTCGAGCTTGCCGCCGCGCTCAGTCAACAGCACCATTTCTCCCTGCGCCAGCGATTCCCCGGTCAGGGCGCGGATGTTGACGTCGTGGGTGACCAGCACCAGCGGCGTGCTCTCCTGGCGCGCAGCCAGGCGTGCCCGCAGCTCGCGCAGCTTGGCGGCCGACTGGTTCGACTCGTCGTTGAACATCGAATCGAGGCTCGGCTCCGGCTCTGCCTTGCCGAAGGCCAGGCGCGCGGTGTCGAGGCAGCGGCACCAGCGGCTGGACCAGACGGCGCCAGGGCTGACTTTCTGGCGCCGGAAGGCGGCGCCGATCGCGCGCGCGTCCGAACGGCCCGCATCCGACAGGTTGCGCTGGGTCGCGCACTGGTCCAGTTTGAAACCGGGCGGGTCGCCGATCCCGGGGTTGGTCGTCGCATGGCGCATCAGCACCGTCACGCCGCCGCCGCGCAAGGCCTGCCAGAGCGCATCCTCGCTCAGCGGCGCCGCGTGCAGCGGCAGCTGGGCCAGCGTGACCAGTAACAGGCAAAAACGCAGTCTCATGGGAGCTCCGGTCGGGTGTATGCCAGGCAGTATGCGTCCAGATTTGCTGGCGCGGCGCGCCGCTTATGTTAGGCTTTATTCATTGTTTTTTGAGAATGAGATGATGGGAAGTTTACGCAGCATGCAGGTCCTGGTCCCCTTCTGCGTCGCCACGGCCCTGGCGGCGCCGGCACAGGCCGCGCCCGCGTGCGCCACTTATGGGCGCGAACTGGCCATCATGGTCGAGGCGGCCGACGCCGTGCGCAGCCGTGTGGATTACCTGGCGCTGCCCGAGGACCGGGTGGCGGCGAATCACCTGGCGCAGCTGGACCTGGTCGAGCGCGATAACGCGGCGCGCCTGAGCACTTTATTGGCCGCCTGCGGCTGGCCACGCCGCAGCGTCGAGGGCGTCGAGGCCGCGCAGCGCGCCTGGCTGGTGGTCCAGCAGCGCAGCGAGGACATGGCCTTCCAGCGCCAGGCCGTGCGCCAGCTCGAACTGGCGGCCCTCGATGGCGAAGCCTCGGTGATGCACCTGGCCACCGCCGCGGACCGGCTGGCTGTCAGGGAAGGACAGCCCCAGCGCTACGGCACCCAGCTGCGCCAGGTCGGCCCCTGCAGCTGGGACTATCACCTGCTGGACGACCTGGCCCGGGTCGAAGCGCGCCGCAAGCGGCTCGGCTTGCCGACGCTGGAGGATCACAAGCGCAGCATCAACGCCATGATCATCACCGAAAACTGCCCCACGCAAAGCCAGACGGCGCCTTCCGCAAACCGATAAAACATACGGTATATATCGTTTATTTTGTATGAATCATATAAACGATACTACCGTTCGTTTTGCCGTATTTCAGGGCAGTTTTTACCTTGCCCCAAAGATGCCAAAAGACAATTTAAAACCCTGAAAACCCCGCTTTAAAAACCTTCAAGAACCACCTTGCCGCTGGCCGCGCCGCTTTCGATAAACGCGTGCGCCCGGCGCAGGTTGGCGGCATTGATCGCGCCCATGTTCTGGGCCAGGGTCGTGCGGATTCGGCCGTCGTCGACCAGCTGCGCCACTTCGTTGAGCAGCCGGTGCTGGGCCTGCAGGTCCGGCGTGTTGAACAGCGACCTGGTAAACATCAATTCCCAGTGCAGCGAGATGCTCTTGCGCTTCAGAAGGCGCACGTCGATCGGTTCCGGGTCGTCGATCAGCGCCAGCTTGCCCTGCGGTTTGATGGCATTCACGAGCGCCGTGAAATGCTTGTCGGTGTGGGTCAGGCTGATCGCATAGTTCACTTCGCCCAGGCCGGCGTCGATCAAGGCCGTATCGAGCGGCGTGCTGTGGTCGATCACGTGGTGGGCGCCGAAGATGCGGGCCCACTCGCGGGTTTCCGGGCGCGAGGCGGTGCCGATCACGGTAATGCCGGTTAATTGGCGCGCCAGCTGCACCAGGATCGAACCAACCCCACCGGCGGCGCCGACCACCAGCAGCTTTTCGCCTGCGTGGCCGCCAAATTCCAGTCCCAGGCGGTCGAACAGCAATTCCCAGGCCGTGATGGCCGTCAGCGGCAGCGCCGCCGCTTCGGCAAAGCCGAGCGTGGTCGGCATGCGCCCGACGATGCGCTCGTCGACCAATTGGAGTTCGCTGTTGCTGCCCGGGCGGTTGATGGCGCCCGCATACCAGACCCGGTCGCCGGGCCGGAACAGCGTCACTTCCGGGCCGACGGCGCGCACGATGCCGCTCGCGTCCCAGCCAAGCACGCGCGGGTCGGCCTGGATATCGGGCGGCAAACCGCGACGCACCTTGGTGTCGACCGGATTGACGGACACCGCGTGGACTTCGACCAGCAGGTCGTGGCCGGTGGCGACCGGGTCGGGGAGCAGGATGTCCTGCAGGGCGTCGTCGTTTTCGGCGGGCAGGGATGCGAAGGCGGCGATGGCTTTCATGGTGAACCTCGTATTGGATGGGATGAGAGCAGTGTAATGCGCGCACAGGTTCAGCGCCGGCGCCCCCCTTTTCGTTGCTGGAATTAATCGACCAATTCGACCCGGCAAGTTAGCGAGATAGCGGGTTGGCGCCGCCGGCTTCTCCCATCTAATTGTGCGCCGGTTACCGGGCGCTTGCTACTAAGATGGGCGTAGCGGAATGACAACAGCATTCCGAGCTGCCTCGCCATGCGCGTGTAAAGCGGCTCCGCCCGACACCATCCAGAAAGGATTCACCATGACCGCTCCCGAGCGCTATCCGCTCACGCTGCGCATCAACGGCCAACAACACGACATGCAACTCGAAGCCTGGGTGACCTTGCTGGATGTGTTGCGCGAGCGCCTCGACCTCACCGGTTCGAAAAAAGGCTGCGACCACGGCCAATGCGGCGCCTGCACCGTCCTCGTCGACGGCAAGCGCATCAATTCCTGCATGACCCTGGCCGTGATGCAGAACGGCCGCGAGATCACCACCATCGAAGGCCTGGCCGAAGGTAATAAACTGCACCCGATGCAGCAGGCCTTCATCGACAACGACGCCTTCCAGTGCGGCTACTGCACGCCGGGCCAGATCTGCTCGGCCATCGGCTTGATCAACGAAGGCCAGGCCAAGACGGTGGCGGAAGTGCGCGAACTGATGAGCGGGAACGTGTGCCGCTGCGGCGCCTATACGGGCATCCGCAAGGCGGTCTGCGCGGTCGCGAAGATCGAGGGCGGCGACAATGCCGACCGCCCGGTCGTTACCGGCACGGTGCCCGCATGAACCCGTTCACCTTTTCCCAGCCGGGCGACGCGCAAGCGGCGCTGGCACAAGTGGCGAGTAACGCCAGTTTCGCCGGCGAAGCCGTGCGTTTCATCGCCGGCGGCACCAACCTGATCGACCTCATGAAAGAGGGCGTGATGGTCTCGAGCCGCCTGGTCGACATCAACCGCCTGCCGCTCGATAAAATCGAGGAAGAAGACGGCGGCCTGCGCCTGGGCGCCCTGGCGCGCAATGCCGACACGGCTTACCACCCGCTGGTACGCGAACACTATCCGCTGCTCACCGCTGCCATTCTCGCGGGCGCGTCTCCCCAGCTGCGCAACATGGCGAGCAACGGCGGCAACCTGCTGCAGCGCACCCGCTGCTATTATTTTTACGACGTCGCCACGCCCTGCAACAAGCGCGATCCGGGCAGCGGCTGCTCGGCCATCGGCGGCATCACCAAGCAGCACGCCATCCTGGGCGGGAGCGACCACTGCATCGCGACCCACCCGTCCGACATGTGCGTGGCGCTGGCCGCCCTCGAAGCGACCGTGCACGTCGAATCGGCGCGCGGAAAACGCGCGATCCCGTTTGCGGAATTCCACCGCTTGCCGGACGACGCGCCGCAGTACGACAACGTGCTCGAAGCCGATGAACTGATTACCCACCTTACCCTGCCCGACGCGCGCCGCTACGCGCGCCATTCGGCCTACATCAAGATCCGCGAGCGCCTGTCGTATGCCTTCGCGCTGGTGTCGGTCGCCGTGGCGCTCGACATCGGTTCGGACGGCATCATCCGCAGCGCGCGCCTGGCACTGGGCTCGGTGGCGCATAAACCCTGGCGCAAGCCTGAAGCCGAAGCGCTGCTCGAAGGCCAGAAGGAAGATGCGGCCCTGTTCGGCCGCGTGGCCGACCTGCTGCTCGAGGGCGCCGTCGGCCAGGGCCACAACGATTTCAAGATAGGACTGGCGCGCAAGGCCATCGTGCGTGCGCTGCAGACCGCGGTGCAAGGCACCGTCACCAATACCGGAGAGCCGAATGACTGACCTGATCCAGGCTTTGAAAACCCCTGTCGCCGAGCCGGGCACCGGCCAGGTCGTCACGGGCGGCGCCGTCTCGCGCGTCGACGGCCGCGCCAAGGTCACGGGCGACGCCCGCTATGCCGCCGAATACGCCTCGCCCGACATGCTGTATGGCGTGGTCGTCAGCGGCACCATCGCCAAGGGCCGCATCCTCGACATCGATATCGAGGAAGCGATGCTGCTCCATGGCGTGGTCGAGGTGATGAGCCACCTGAACCGCCCGAAGGTGCGTTCCTTCGACATCTCCTACAAGGACATGACGGCGCCGGCCGGCTCGCCCTTCCGCCCGCTCTACGACGACCGCATCCTCTACAGCGGCCAGCCGGTGGCGCTGGTGCTGGCCGAGAGTTTCGAAGCGGCGCGCCGCGGCGCCGCCCTGGTGCGCGTGCGCTACGAAGAGGAAGAGCACGACACCCGCCTGGTGGCGAACCTGGACCGCGCCTATACGCCGCGTCCACTAAAGGCCGGCTACGAGCCGCCGCCCAAGGAAAAGGGCGATGCCGAGAAGGCTTATCAGGCAGCGCCGGTCAAGATCGCGTCCGAGTTCTATCACGGCGTCGAGCATCACAATCCGCTCGAGCTGTTCGCCTCGACCGTGATCCGCGAGGACGATGGCCATCTCACCATCTACGACAAGACGCAAAGTTCGCAGAACAGCCGCTGGTACGTCTCGCACGTGTTCGGCCTCTCGAAAGACAAGGTCACCGTGCGTAATCCGTACGTGGGCGGCGCCTTCGGTTCCGGCCTGCGCCCGCAATACCAGCTGACGCTGGCCGTGATGGCCTCGCTGCACCTGAAGCAGTCGGTGCGCGTGCAGCTGACGCGCCAGCAGATGTTCAGCTTCGGCCATCGCCCGGAGACGGTGCAGTGGGTGAAACTGGCGGCCGAGCGCGACGGCACCCTGACCTCGATCCAGCACGAAGCGATTGCCGAGACCTCGCAGATCGAGGACTACGTCGAAGTGGTGGTGAACTGGTCGGGGCTGCTGTACGCCTGCGAGAACATCAAGCTCGATTACAAACTGGTGCGCCTGGACCAGTACACGCCGCTCGACATGCGCGCCCCGGGCGCGGCGCACGGCATGCATGCGCTGGAAGTGGCGATGGACGAGCTGTCCTATGAACTCAAGATGGATCCGCTCTCGCTGCGCCTGAAAAACTACGCCGAGCGCTCGCCGGCCGACGACAAGCCGTATTCGAGCAAGGAACTGCGCGCCTGTTATGAACAGGGCGCCGAAAAATTCGGCTGGTCGCAGCGTCCGCTGGCCACGCGCGCGAAAAAGGAAGGCACGGAATACGTCGGCTGGGGCATGGCCACCGGGGCCTGGGATGCGCTGCAGATGTTCGCGCGCGCCAGCGCTGTGATGCATGCGGACGGTCGTTTGGTGGTGTCCAGTGCCGCGACCGACATCGGCACCGGCACCTATACCGTGATGGCGACGATCGCCGCCGAAGCCATGGGCCTGCCGCTCGAGCGCGTGACCTTCCAGCTGGGCGACTCGACCCTGCCGGCCGCGCCCATCGAAGGCGGTTCCTCGCACGTGGCCACCGTCGGTTCGGCCGTGGCGGGCGCCTGCGACAAGCTGCAATTGACGCTCTTGCGCTATGCCCAGTCGGACCCCGATTCCCCGTTCCGCGACAAGCGTGTAAAAGACGTCGAATTCGCGGGCGGCGTCATGCGCCTCAAGAAAGACCCGAACACGTTCATTTCGCTCGGCACCATCGTCGGACGCGCGGGCCGCGAGCGGATCGAGGAAAAGTATCTGATGCTGCCCGCCGTGCTCAAGCAAAGGAAATTCCGGCGCATGGTGCACTCGGCCGTGTTCGTCGAGGTGCGGGTCGATGAGGAACTGGGCGTGGTGCGCGTGACGCGCGTGGTCAGTGCGATTGCGGCCGGGCGCATCATGAACACGAAAACCGCCACCAGCCAGATCATCGGCGGCGTGGTGTGGGGCATCAGCCAGGCGCTGCACGAGGAAAGCCATACCGACCACCGCTTCGGGCGCTTCATGAACCACAACCTGTCCGAGTACCACGTGGCCGTGAATGCCGACATCCACGATATCGACGTCGTCTTCGTCGAGGAGGATGACCGCATCGTCAGCCGCCTCGGCGCCAAAGGCGTGGGCGAAATCGGCCTGGTGAGCGTGGCGGCGGCGGTCAGCAATGCGATCTATCACGCGACCGGTAAACGCATCCGCAGTACGCCGATCACGCCGGAGAAGGTGCTGGCCGGCGGGCCGTGAGGCCGGTATGAAGACCCTGCGCGCGGCATGCAGCGCTCTGGCGGCAAGCCAGCTGCTGGTGGGCTGCGCGCAGCTGCCGCCCGCGGCATCCGTGCCGCGGGACGAGGTGATCACGCGCCTGATGGCGCGCGAACACGTGCAGGGGCTGGCACTGGCCGTGATCGACCGGGGCCAGGTCATCAAGGTGGCCAGTTACGGCTGGAGGAATAGCGAACGGCGCCTGCCGCTCACGACCGATACCGTGATGTACGGCGCCTCGCTGACCAAGACGGCTTTTGCCTACATGCTGCTGCAGCTGGCGGACGAAGGCAAACTCGATCTCGATGCGTCGGTTGCCACCCTCCTCCCGCAAGCCTTGCCCGCCTACCGTGGCAAGGACAATGACTACACCGATCTCGCCGCGGACCCGCGCTGGCGGTCGCTCACACCCCGCATCCTGCTCACCCACAGCGCCGGCTTCTCCAATTTCAGGCGGCTGGAACCGGATAGACGCCTGCGTATCCACTTCGATCCCGGTAGCCGCTACGCCTATTCGGGCGAAGGATTTTATCTTCTCCAGCTGATCGTCGAACAGGGGCTGGGACTCGATGCGGGCCGCGAAATGCAGCGCCGCGTGTTCGACCGCTTCGGCATGCGCACGACCGGCATGATGTGGCGGCCTGATTTTGCAGACAAGCTGGCCGACGGCTACCGCGCCGATGGCAGCATGGAACCGCACGACGAGCGTAGCCGCGTGAGCGCAGCCGGCTCGATGGACACGACGATTGCCGACCAGGCACGTTTGTGGAGCGGCATCCTGCGCGGCGAGGGGCTGACCGCCCGTTCGCGCGCCGAATTGACCCGGGCCCAGCTGCCGATCCGCTCGCGTCACCAGTTCCCAACGCTGGCAAGCGAGGACGGCGCAGCGCCGGCGGGACTGGCCGCCGGACTGGGCCTGGTTACCTTCCGCGACCGCAGCGGCGCCGGGTGGTTCAAGGGCGGCCACAACGATTCGACCGGGAACATGGTGCTGTGCCTGGAAAACGGCCAGCGCTGCGTGGTCCTGCTGGCCAATGACGTGCGCGCCGAACACCTTTTCCCCGAGATCGCGCGCCTCGTGCTCGGCGAGACCGACATGCCCTGGTCCTGGGAATACGGCTGGTTCCAGCCTGGCGCCGGCGGACCCTGACGCGATCCAACATTACCCACCCACCAGGAGCTCCCCATGAGAACCATCCCCGTCACCAATGGCACGCTCGACTCCTCGCGCGAAGACCTCGGACGGCTCGTCCTGCGCGTCGCCCTCGCCTTGCTGCTGCTGTTTCACGGCGTCTCGAAACTGATGGGCGGCGTCGGCTTCATTACCGGCATGCTGGAAAAAATGGGGCTGCCCGGGGCGATCGGCTACCTGGTGTACGTGGGCGAAGTCATCGCGCCCGTGCTGATCCTGGTCGGCGTGTGGACCCGCCTGGCCGCCCTGATCGTGGCCGGCAACATGATGGTCGCCGTGCTGCTGGTCCACACCAAGGAGTTTTTCACCATGTCGCAGACCGGCGGCTGGGCACTCGAACTGCAGGGAATGTACTTCTTTGCCGCGATCGCGGTGGCCCTGCTGGGCGCGGGCCGCTACAGCCTGGCGGGACGCGGCGGCAAGTGGAACTGAGCGGAGCACCCAGATGAAACGATCGAACGAAAAAGCCGCCATCGTCACCGGCGCCTCGCGCGGCATCGGGCGCGCGATCGCGCTGCGCCTGGCGCAGGATGGGTTTGCGGTCACGGTCAACTACGCGAGCCGCGCGGACGATGCGAATGCGGTCGTGAACGAGATCGTGGCGGCGGGCGGACGGGCCATTGCGCTGCAGGGCGACGTCGCAAGTGCGCAGGATTGCGCGCGCCTGTTCGACCAAACCGAACAAGCCTTTGGCGGAGTCGACGTCGTCATCAACAATGCCGGCGTGATCCAGCCCGGCACCACCATGCTGGCCGACACCGATGACGCCCTGTACGAGCGCATCTTTTCGATCAACACGCGCGGCACTTTTAATATGCTGCGCCTGGCCGCGACGCGCATGCGCACGGGTGGACGCATCGTGAATTTCTCGACCAGCGTCATTGGCCTCGCGCTGCCGGGCTATGCGGTGTATGCAGGCTCGAAAGCAGCGGTCGAAACGTTTACGAATATCTTTGCCAAGGAGTTGCGCGGTAAAGGCATTTCGGTGATGGCCGTGGCGCCGGGGCCGACCGCGACGGAACTATTTTTGGACGGGAAGCCGGCCGAACTGGTCGAGCGCCTGGCGCAAGCCGCGCCGCTCGAGCGGCTCGGCACGCCCGAAGATATCGCCAACACCGTCGCTTTCCTGGTCGGGCCGCAGGGGGAATGGGTGAATGGGCAGACGCTGCGGGTGAATGGCGGGATTGTGTAAGCCTTAGTCCATGCGCAAGTCGTAATGCACGTCCCTGCGGTCTTCCTGCTGCGGGCCGCTCACCAGATAAGTCCCCCAACCCAGGCGGCCGGCATGGCGTTCCCCGGACAGGGTCGCGCCGCACACGTCGGCCGCGCGCAGCACCAGCTCCACTTCGTATTCGAGCGCCACTCCCGTAAACATGGCAGTGAAACTTTGCAGGGCACGCGCTGCCAGGCCGCCCGGCAGGAAGGTCTCGAAGCCGGCGCGGTCGAGCGGGCCGACGACGATGCGCAGGCGCAGGTCGCGCTGCCAGACCCGTTCGCCGGCGATCGCGCGCGTGCCGAGGGTGGCGCTGTCGCAGCCGAGGGTGCTTTGCTGGGCGGGCGGCACGCCATACCAGGCGCCGACGAATTGTTCGACTTTTACAGGCTGTCCGAAATATTCGCTCAAGACGCGCGCCATCTGCACGCTCGACACCGGGCGTTGGCGGATCGAGGCGGCGAAATAGGCGAGCGACTCGTCGAGCACGGCGCCGTTCTCGGGCTGCCCCAGGCGCCGGCGCAGCGCGGGGTTGCCCAGGCCCGCCAATCCCAGCAGCAGCGGCAGGAAGCTGTCCTTGCCGCCCAACTCGTATTTCAGGTGCAGCCGGTACTTGCGCCAGGCTTCATAAAACAGCGCCAGCGAGCGGTTCGAAAAGGTGTCGAGGAAGGCGCGCGCGCCCTCGTCCTTGTCGTTGAACTGCTGCTCGGCGACGCGCTCCGTGTAATGCGGCGGCAGCACGCCATGCCCGCCCAGGAGGCCCATGAAGGTCGGCGTCACCCGAATCCATTGAAGGGTGGACGCCTGCAGCGCCGCGCCGAGCGAGGCGGCGGTTGGCTCGATCGTGCGCGGCTCGACGTGGATCGCTTCCAGCTGGCTGGCCGGAAAGCGCAGCGAGGTCGAATTCTGAAAGCGCAGAAAATTCGCGACCAGGCCGTGCTGGGGAGTGCCGTGCTTGCGCAGCCAGAGTTCGAGCATGCGCACCGCCTGGAAGTACTCGAAGCGGTAGGGTTCCCGGAACAGGCGCTCGATTACAGCAGGCTCAAATCGCCGCTTTTGGGTAGGCATGTGAATAACTCTTCTCCGGTTTTCGCCGAGACCATCACCAGTTGCGTGAAGCTGTTGGCGTGCACGTACAAGGCGAGGAAACGTTCGACGATGTGGGCGAAGGCGTGGATGCCGCTGCCGATAAACGCCTCCTCATCGATGCACAAGCGCACCTGCACCCCGCGCACCAGGCAATTGAAGGGATTGCCGGACAGCCAGGCGCTGGTGGCGCGTTGTTCGATGCCGGTGATGCCGCCGATCTGGCGCTGCGAGGAGGGTGAACGGGGCAGGTCGTACAGCGCCAGCATCTCCCTGAACGCTTCGACGCCGCCGGCGCTGATCGACAGGTGGTTCAGGGCCAGGTGCGAGATCAGGCGCCAGTGCGCGCTGCGCCCGCTGGGAAAGCGCCAGGAGGTGCTCGGCTTGCGCAGGAAGCTGATGGTGCGCACGCTCGAGCCGCCTTCGAGGAACAGATCGCCACCGGCCTGGCCATACGCGAGCAGGGCGGGCAGGTCGCGGTTCGAGCAGGTCAGTTCCAGGTTCAGGGTGTCGGTCTCGACGGCCGCCGGATCGAAATCGATGTCGACGATGGCGATTTGCGTCTCGAAGCCGGGGCTGCGTTCGGCCAGGGTCTCGTCGCGCCGCATCGCCCAGTAATGGCCGTTCTGTTCGGCCGTCTGGGCATGCTGCAGCGAATAAAAGGGGCGGAATTCGACCACGCTTTCGCCTTGCGGCGTCTGGCGCACCAGGTTCACCGAATCGATCGATTGCACTTCGAAGGCAAAGGCGCGGCGGGCGTCGGCCAGCACCGGATAGCTGGCCGTGGTGTGGGTCAGGCGGATCGGCTCGCCGCGCTGGTGGAACAGGTTGATGACCGGCGTGCAGCCGAGCAGCACGTTGTTGGTCGACAGGGTGCCGAGCATGCGCGCCATGTTCGAATCGCTGCGGATGCCGCTCAATGCCAGGTGCAGCGTCACCGATCTCGCGTGGGGGGCGAGGGCGCCGATGGCGGCCAGGTCGATATCGAAAAAATTGAATTTTTCGGGAAAACAAAAATACTCGGTCAGCAGGCGGTAGGCGGCATGCGAGCGCGCCGGAAAATCGATCAGGGAATCGTCTTCGTCAAAGCCCGCGGGATGGAGCGGAATGACGGGGACCGCCAGCCAGCGCCCGCTGCCGTCGGCTTCGACATAGGCCGCTACCGCGCGCATGAACAGGGCGTCGCGCAAGGCCGCGCAAAACGAGGGCTCGCCATCGATGAAGACGCGCAGCCGCGGCAGCTCGAGCGCGCCGAACTTGATTTGCTCGGTGCTGCCGGCAATCGTGAGGCTGATGCTGGACGTGGCGCCGGCGGGAGGGCGCAGCGCTTCCGGTGCGCGCAGGATCTCGGAAAAGCGGGCCTCGCTCAGCGCCAGCGGGGCGATCGCCACCGGATACACGGTGCGAAAGGTGCAGGCGGCGCCGCGCACCGGGCGCGTGGCGAGCTGGGTGCCGCGCGCGATGGTGGCGGCCGCCGTCTGCTGCTTGGCCGCGCCCGTAAAATCCATGCGTGCGATCGAGCAGGAAGGAAAGGGGCGCAGGTAATGCGGGTACAGCACGTCGAACAGGGCTTCCGTGAATTCCGGGTAGTCGTCGTCGAGGCGCTTGGCGATGCGCGCATTGAGCAGGGCGAACGACTCGATCATGCGTTCGGTATGCGGGTCTTCGCAGACTTCGCCGCTGATCAGGAGGCGGCCGGCGATCTTCGGATAGCGCTCGGCGAATTCGCGCAGGTTGCGCCGCAGGTAGCCGAGCTCGCTTTCGTAATACGGCAGTAATTGTTCCACTATTCTATGCTCCCGCCGGCGCGGCGCGGCCGGCCTTGCTGATGCTGTAACTCAGGGTCGATGGCTGCAGCACGGCATCGAAGTTGACGGCTTCCTGCGAGGCGCTGCCGACCAGGACACCGGTAATCGAAAAATCCAGGCGGTTCACGGCGCCCTGGCGCATCTCCAACGACGCCTTGACCTTGCGCAGGCGCGGCTCATGGCAGGCGATCGTCTTTTCGATGCACATGCAAATAAAGGCGCGGTCCGAGGGGCTCGACAGGGACAGCTCGGCAAAGTCCTGCATGCCATAGCTGACGATCGAGCGCGCGCACTCGGGGTAATCCTTCAAATAATCTTCCGGCAGCACCGCACGCGTATTCAGCAGCGCTTCCAGGTCGCGCGCCACGGCATCCTTCATGTCCTCGAGCGACATGCGCCCGCCGCGCAGCGGTACCCCGAGCAGGCGGTCGAACAAGCCTTGCGTGCTTCCTTTCATCGCATTCCCCTTAATTTAGCTTCGTAGTGTTACCGCGCGCGCCAGCCTGAATGTTGAAAAAAGATAAGGAACCGGCATCGCCCGTCGTGGCGTTGTGCAAACCCGACGTTTGAGGAAACGCAAATCCCGTACAGGGAGGGCAGTGCTACTGTTTCCGTTGGAAAAAGTTGCGCGCAACGAAAAACCACATACAGGGATGAGGGCGGACATGACCAGCAAAGTACTCTGGGGCGAGGGTTTACTGCTGCGCCCCCAGCATTTCCAGCGGCAGGATCAGTACCACGAGCACTGCCTGCAAAAGGGCATCAAGTCCGTGCACCCGTATGCCTGGGGCGTGGAACGCTTGCAGGTCGACCGCGAGGCGCTGGCGAATAACGTACTGCGCATCCTCGACCTGGCGCTGCGCTTCCAGGACGGCGAACTGGTCGACGCGCCCAACCTGGACGCCCTGCCCGACACGGTCGACCTCAGCCTCCTGGGGCAAGCCCAGCAAACCGTCACCTATTACGCGGCCCTGCCCGGCCTGAAACCGTTCAGCGGCAATTTCGCGACGCAAGGCCAGGCAGCCAACACGGCGCGCTTCGTCCAGGCCAACCAGGAAACGGCGGATTTATTTACGCAAGCCGCGCCCGTGCAGCTGGCCTACCTGAAAAAATCGGTGCGCCTGGTGCCTGAATCGGACCCGCGCGACGCCTACATCCACTTCCCCCTGCTGCGCCTGCGCCGCGCGGCGGCCGGCGGCTTCGAGCTCGACCCAAGCTTCGTGCCGCCCAGCCTGTCGATCGGCGCCGCGCCGCCGCTGTTCCAGCAACTGCGGCGCCTGCTCGACGCCCTGCAGGCGAAAGTGAGCGCCCTGTACGGCCACCACCGCGAGCCCAGCCGCAACGTGATCGAATTCCGCTCGGGCGACATGTCTTCGTTCTGGCTGCTGCACACGGCCAGCTCCGCCTACGCGACGCTGACCCACCATTTTCATCATCCGAACCTGCATCCGGAGCGGCTGTATGAACAATTGCTCGATGTGGCCGGCGGCCTGATGACGTTTTCGAAAAGCTGGACCCTGGCCGATTTGCCGCCCTACCAGCACGGCGACCCGGGCCCGAGTTTTACGAAGCTGCACACGATCATCCGGGAACTGCTCGACACGGTAATTTCGTCGAAATACTTTGCGATTGCCCTCAGCGAAGTGCGGCCTTCGTACCACATCGGCGCCCTCGACTCGGGCAAGATCGACGACAAGACCACCTTTTATATTTCCGTCTCCGCCGATATTCCCGCCGTGCAGCTGGTCGACGTCGTACCGCTGCGCTTCAAGGTAGGGGCTCCCGACGACGTCGAGAAATTCGTCCTCTCGGCACTGCCCGGCGTGCGCCTGCAATACACGCCGCAACCGCCGGCGGCGCTGGCCGTGCGGCCCGACACCTGTTATTTCATGCTCGAATCGAAAGGGCAGATGTACGAGCGCATGCTCAAGGCGCAATCGATTTCGATCTATGTCCCGGCGGGGATGAAAGAGCTGAAGCTGGAGTTGCTGGCAGTGGCAGCGTAAGACCGATCTTGCCGCTGGCGTATCCCGTAGGGTGGGCACCCCGTGCCCACGCGGACTCAACCTACCAATAACTGTGCAGGCAACAGCCCCACGTCCGGCGACTTGCCCGCTTGGAGACCACCCATGTCCGGCCCCTTGATCGTACTCGGCGACAAAACCTCCCACGGCGGCGCCGTCATCGAAGCCTCCCCCCACAGCGACAGCGGAGGCGTCCCCATCGCGCGCATGGGCGACAAGACCGTCTGCCCGAAACACGGCCCGAGCCCCATCATCAGCGGCGACGCCACCCTGATCATCGACGGCAAACCCGCCGCCCGCCACGGCGATAAAACCGCCTGCGGCGCCTCCCTGATCGCCAGCCAGCAAGCCACCATCGACAACATTTAAGAAGTGACACCGATGACTTCGACCACCGCACCCACCGGCCGCCCGCTGCCCGCCTGGCTGAAAACCACCGTGCTCGCCGCCGGCATCTTCGTCCTGTGCTGGGCCGGGGCCATCGCCTACTGGCGCAGCTCCTCGACCACCCCCGCCACCCCGGAATTGCTGCTGGCGCTGCTCGCCGCGCCGCTCGCGCTGCTGGGCCTCCTCTGGGTCGGCAAGAAAGCCGTGTCGGCACGCCCGCAGCCCGCCCCTACCGCCAACGCGGCAAGCGCCGCCCAGCCGGCAGCCAGCGCCATGCCGTCCGCGCCGCCCCTGGCCATCCTGGCCGCCGCCCTGCGCGCCCCGCACGGCGCCTCGCCGGAAGAACTGGCAGCGGCCATCGCAGGCAACAAGGCGCGCCCCGACCTCGATCCCGAACTGGTCGACGACGACGGTTTTCCCATTATGAGCGCACGCAGCGAGGACGCCGTCGACGAAGCGCTGCAGGAAGAATTCAGCGAGTGGCTGGTGCTGCACGGCCTGGGCGAGCTGCATTTGGGCGAGGCGCAGTGGCGCGCCCTGACCCTCGGTACGGCCGTGCTGCGCGACCTGGCCAATGAGGCCTTCATGCAATTGATGCCGCAGGAAGGCACACCACCGCAACTGCGCCTGCTGCCGATCCTGCCCGCCAGCTGGACGGTCGAGCAGCGCCATGCGGCCGGCCTCTGGTTCAAGCATGCGGTGGCGCAGTTCGGTTGGCCGGTGGATCACCTGACCCGGATCGATGTGGCGCCGGACGCTGCGCCCGCCGCCATTCTCGGCCAGTGCGCGCTCGACAGCCAGGTGCCGCACAAGCGCCTGGCCACGATCGTGCTGGCCTGCGACTCGCATATCGCGCAGGAAACGGTCGACAAGTGGGCGGCCGGCAATCTGCTCTGCACGGCGGCGCGCGCCCAGGGCTGCATTCCGGGCGAAGGCGCGGCCGGCATGCTCTTGACTAGCCCGGAGCATGCCCGCCACCATCCCGACGCCCTGTTTGCCCAGCTGTATCCGCTGCTGGAAACGCGGCGCGAAGTCTCGAGCGACAGCGCCAAGCGTCCGGAAACCAAACGTTTTACCGACCTGGCCGAGCGCGCCGTCCACGCGGGCGGCCTGGAGTTGGCGCAGGTCGCCCAGGTGGCCGCCGATACCGATCACCGCAACAGCCGAGGACTGGAACTGATGGGATTGGCATCGCTGGCGCTGCCGCAGCTCGACGCCAGCGCCGACGTGCTGCGCACCGGCGCCACCACCGGCACCTGCGGCGCCGTCC
This sequence comes from Massilia sp. FBCC-B171, assembly GCF_059134155.1. Taxonomy (NCBI): domain Bacteria; kingdom Pseudomonadati; phylum Pseudomonadota; class Betaproteobacteria; order Burkholderiales; family Oxalobacteraceae; genus Massilia; species Massilia sp. FBCC-B171. Next base: position 5,523,370 of record NZ_CP101443.1, read on the forward strand.
CGTTTATCACGGCCCTGGCGCTGGCGCGCCACGCGGCACTGGCGGGCAATGCACCGGTGCTGTTTGTAAGCAACGACGATCCCTTCGTGTGCCACATGGCCCTGGTTGGCCCGCCGCCGGCGCCGGTCTTGCCTGCATAAAACCGGACTTCATGAACGCGCCGTGCGAAGCCGCCTACACGGCGTCAGCCCGCGCTCCTATTGGACTATCTGCATAAACCGTTAGCATCGATCCTCTGGTTCAATCACCCAGGAGTCGATCATGGCTGGAAACAAGCAATACGATATCGGTGCCAACAACAACGGCACCCATAACCCGGGTACGCGCGGACCGGATTCGCTGTCGGGCCGCTCGGACCCGGCCGATCCGGATACCGGCCAGCGCCAGCAGGACGCCGGTCACTACGCCGCATCAGGCGCACAGGACGAGCGCGCGGGCGGCATCGTCAAGGCGCCGCCGGAGAGCAATGTCGGGCCGGCAGGGGCGCCGCAAAGCAGCCGCGGCAGTGCCGGTGGAACCGTTGCGGGCGAGAAGCCAACTCGCGACACATCGGCCGAGCCAGACCCGGAAGAACCGGACGGCGCTGCGTCGCGCTGAGCCGGTCATGTCGCCAAACACGGCGACACCATCATCCATGCCGCTGACCACAGCGGCATTTTTTTATCTTTCGCCAGCTGCACCTTGTTCTCTCCGCTTGAATGATGCCTATTCGCAACAGAACCGGACATTGCTGTCCAGTTGTGACACTTCGATAGTTTTTAGCCTACAGGCAACAGTTACCATGCGATCGCTGCCTGACTATTCCGGGCCCGGAAAACCAGCTGGTACAGCGTGCGTGCACCCCTGATGCCGATGGACCCATGCCCGGCTGGAAGCGAATCCATCTGGTCAGAATAATTTGAATAAATAACTATCTTGAAAGAGCACACCATGAAAAACCGTAATTTGCCGCTGGCCCTTTGTTCCGTGCTCGTCCTGTCCGCCTGCGGCGGCGGCGGCGGTGGTAGTGGCGGTAGTGGCGCGGCGGCGCCGGCGGTATCTACGGCCTCGGTGATCACCTCGGCGAACGCGAACAAGGTGGCCGGCAATGCCTATGCGGGCACCACCGCGATCAGCGAATCGTCTTCGTCCTTCAGCAGCATGCTGACCGGCGTGAGCGTGGGCGGCGGCAACATCGGCGTGGTCAGGCCGGCCCTGAACCTGATCCGCAACGTGTACCCGCGTCCGGCAGGACAGCTGCTGACCGGCGTGGTCATGACCGAAGCCTGTTCCGGCGGCGGCAGCGTGACCATCGATGCCCGGGTGCGCAACGAGCAAATGGCGAGCAATGGCGACACGATCATCGTGTCGGCGCAACGTTGCGTGGAAGACGGCATGACCATCAACGGCACCCTGTCGGCGACGCTGTCGAACGTGAGCGGCGACGTCTTTAACACGTACACCTGGGGCGCCACGCTCGACACCACCTTCACCAATTTCGGGGTGACGAGCGGTAACGAGACGGCGAGCGTGAACGGCGACATGAAAATCGCGATCACGCAGACGAATTACTCCACGCACTCCATGTCGCTGTCGGGCAAGTCCCTGCAAGCGAGCCTGCAGCGCGGCGGCGTGACCCTGGAAAGCTTCGCCATGACCAATTATGCGATGACCGGCAGCACCAACGGCGCGACCGTCAGCAGCGCCGCCAGTTTTACCATGGCCGGTAGCTCCAGCGCGCTGGGCCAGTACTCGTACACGGTCAAGAATCTCCAGCCTTTCGTCAGCAACGGCAGCGCCATGCCCCACGCCGGTTCGATGCTCGTCACCGGCAACGCCTCGTCGGTGACGCTCAGCGTGGCTTCAAACAGCACGGTGCGTGTCGAGCTCAGCGCAAAAGGCGATGGCGCGATCACGCAAACGAACAACCTGAGCTGGACGGAATTGCTCGCGGCAATCTGATCGGCAGACCGTGCCGCTGGACCGGCGGCACCTCCGTATGGGCATTCAATGACACTGCTTTTTCGCGCCGGGCTGGGCGCGTTTCTATCCCTGATGCTGATCCACCCGGCCAGCGCGCAATGGCAGGGAAAGGCCGGCGCCGGCCTGCGTGAGCTCAGCCATACCGAAAACGACAGCGGCGGGCGCCGACTGGTGCGGGAAAGCGGCTGGCTGCCGGGCGTCGCGCTCGGCGCCGCCTACACCAGCGGCAAGCTCACCTGGTCGGCCGCGCTGGACTGGTACCGGGGCGACATCGACTACCGTGGCCAGACGCAGGCGGGCAGCTCTGCGACCTCGACCACGGAAACCGCACTGGCAACCCTGCACCTGGGCGCCACCTACGCCTTGCAAAACGGTTATTCGGCCAGCCTGGCTTTAGAGGGCGATTACTGGAAGCGCGACATCCTCGGCAGCGGCGCCAGCGTCGGGCTGCAGGAGCGTTATCGGTCGGAACGCCTGGTGACCGGTCTAGGTAAAACCTGGCATCCTGCCGCCGGGATGGTGACGGCCGACATCGCCGTCCTGTTCTCGACGCCGGAGCGCATGCGCGTCGGTTTTTCCGGCGCGCTCGACCAGGCCTCGCTGCGCACCAAAAGCGCGCCGGGCCTGCGCATCGGCGCCCGCCATCGTCCGGCGTTCGCGCCAGCCCTGGAATTGCGTGCGTCCTTTGACTGGATGAAGATTGCAAGAAGCGAGGATGCCCCGGTCACCCGCATGGGCCAGTTCGCAGGCACCATCGCCCAGCCGGAACACGTGCGCCAGGGATTTACCTTGAGCGTCTCGACACTGTTTTGAGTTTCCTTAGGAGCGCCATGCATCCTGAACTGCGGCAAGCGTATGAAGCCGAAATGACTGCGGCGGCCAAGCTGTATGCCTCCGGCGAATTCGCACAGTCTTTCCGCCATCTCGAAATTGCCCATGTGCTGGGCCAGCACCAGGTTGTGGCGCATGCCAGGACGCATTACTGGATGCTCAAAATCGGGATACAACGCCGCTCTCTGCGCGAGGTATGGGGGCAGGCCATCCGCATCGTCCTCGGCATCGTCGGATCGGCGATCGGCATTGTCCCCTTGGGTAATACCGGCGGCACGGACATCAGCATGTTCAAGCGCCTGCCGCTTGATCCGCATATCGAGAAATTGATGAAGTAGAAGCCGACATCTCCGGCCTGGCAATCGAAAAAATGATTTGCCTATTATTTCCTATCCGAATCCAACATAAAGATCCCACCACCATGCATATCGCGATCCTGACCTGTGAAGGTTTTAATGAGCTCGATTCGTTCATCGCCTTGGGCATCCTGAACCGGATCAAGAAGCCAAGCTGGCGGGTGTCGATTGCCTGCCCGTCGCCGCGCGTGAGGTCGATGAATGGCGTCGTCGTGGAAGCGCAGTGCTCCCTGTCCGAGCTGGCACAGGCCGATGCGGTGCTGATCGGGAGCGGCATGCAGACGCGCGAAGTGGTCGCAGACGCCGCCTTGATGGCGCAATTAAAACTCGATCCGGCACGGCAGTTACTGGGCGCTCAGTGTTCTGGCACGCTGGTGCTGGCCAAGCTCGGATTGCTGCAGTCCATTCCGGCCTGTACCGACCTGCTCACCAAACCCTGGGTGCAAGAGGCGGGCATCGAGATTCTCAACCAGCCGTTTTTTGCAAAAGGGAATATCGCCACTGCCGGCGGATGCCTGGCATCGCAGTATCTGGCCAGCTGGGTGATTGCACGGCTTGAAGGGATCGAAGCGGCGAAAGGGGCGATGCACTATGTGGCGCCGGTGGGGGAGAAGGATGAATACGTGGAGCGCATGCTGGGGAATGTGATTCCCTACCTGGGCAAGTCGGTCTGAGCGCTTTTATGGTTTAGCCCCAAGCTGAACACAATTAAGGCCCCGAACAATGTTGGGGCCTTTTTGCTTTTGACGTTTTCTAGTTTGAAGGCGGGTTCGGATAGCGCCGCCGACGCCGCCATAGTGCGCTCGGTCCGCGCGTGCATATCCGCCAACTGGCTGTCCTTGCCTTCGATGGCAGGCTGGTCTTTGCCTTGCGCAGCTTGACAGCCTGCGAACGGGCGGCCACTCTAGGTCTTTTGTTTGCGCGGGTTGCCAGCCTTTCAGTCGTCGTCGCTGTGTACGCAGCGTACGCCTGGCATGCGAGTAAAGCCGCAGGCAAGCACACCGGCCGACAGGCGCTGGCGATAGACGGCGGCGTCCCGGCGCTACAGGAGATAGAAGCATGACGACATTCCAACGCATCGTGCTGGCCTCGCGTCCCACGGGCGAGGCCACGCTAGACAACTTCCGGCTCGAAACGGTCGAGGTTCCCGAACTGAAGGACGGCGAAGTGCTGGTCCGCAACGAGTACTTGACGGTCGACCCGTACATGCGCTCACTCATGAACGAGGGCAAAAGCTACATGCCGCCGGTGGAACTGAACGCCACCATGGCCGGCGGCACGGTGGGCGAAGTGGTCGCCTCCAGGCACCCGGAATTCGCCGTCGGCGACAAGGTCGTCGGCTATCTGGGCTGGGCCGAAATGGGCGTCGCGGACGGCAGCACCCTGCGCAAGATCGACACCAGCGAGGTTCCGCTGCAGGCCTATCTGGGCGTGGTGGGCATGCCGGGCATGACCGCCTGGTACGGCCTGAACCAGATCATGGTCCCGAAACCCGGCGAAACCGTGGTGGTATCGGCCGCCAGCGGTGCGGTCGGCAGCGTCGTCGGCCAGTTGGCCAAGCTGAAGGGCTGCCGCGTGGTCGGCATCGCGGGGGGCAAGGAGAAGTGCGATTACGTGGTCAACGAACTGGGCTTCGATGCATGCGTCGACTACAAGGCCGGCAACCTGGTGGCCGACCTTGCCGCGGCCACCCCGGACGGGATCGACGCGGTGTTCGAAAACGTCGGCGGCCCAGTGCTGGACGCCTCGCTCGCACGCATGAATCCGTTCGGCCGGATTGCCGTCTGCGGCCTGATCGCCGGGTATAACGGCGAGCCCGTTCCGGTGAATAATTTCAGCGCGGTGCTGGTCATGCGCCTGACCATGCGCGGCTTCATCGTCGGCGAGCACATGGAGTTCTGGCCCCAGGGCCTGAACGAACTGGGCATGCTCGTCGCGTGCGGCAAGCTCAAGTACCGCGAAACGATCGCGCAGGACTTGGCCAACGCGCCCGAAGCATTCCTGGGCCTTCTCAAGGGCAAGAACTTCGGCAAACAGCTGGTCAAGCTGACCCGATAACGGACCCAGGTTGGCGTCACCCATGATCAACAAGCCCGGGCATTGCTGTCCGGGCTTTTTTATTATTCCTGGCAACTCGGTATTGCCCATGCGGATGCATCCCTGGAGTCGGATGGGATCGGCATTTCGGACGCTCAGCGCTTGCGCATTGATTTTGGGCTATGTACGGCAAGCCACGGGAGGCACGCTTCGAAAAGCGGATAACGGTGCCAACAAGAAAAAATGTGTTTCGTACAAGCGGTTAAAAAAGAAATCGAACACGCCCGCATGGGCCGCTCCCTGTCACCCCCAGATTCACATCCCACCAGGAATCATCATGAACATGCCCGTCAATAGCGCTTCGAAGAGTCGCGCCCATCCGATGCTGATCGCTGCCAGCAGCGCCGTCGTGCTGGTCTGCCTGACCGGGACCGCCGCCCTCATGGGATGAATTCCGACTTCAGCGGGCGCCAACGCCGAGACTGCTGCGTCAACGCTGGTGCAACCTGCGTTGGCTGCGGTGCCTGCTAACCCTGCCCCGCAGGCGATCCATGCAGCGCCTCGGCATGTGGCGCCCAAGCAGGTTGCTTACCACCCATCCCGTGCCGAGCCGGTACGCCGGGCCCAAACGCTGGTTTGCCAGAATTGCGGCACCGTCGAATCGGTCCGTACAATTAGCACCGGCGGCGAGGGTAGCGGGCTAGGCGCTGCGGGGGGGCGCCGTTGTTGGCGGCCTGTTGGGCAACCAGGTCGGCGGCGGCCACGGCAAGCAGGCGATGACCGTGGTCGGCGCGATCGGTGGTGCCTTCGCCGGAAACCAGATCGAGAAAAAGGCAAGAGCCACGCGGAGCTATGAAATCAGGGTCCACATGAACAATGGCTCGACGCGCACTGTCGCACAGGCAACGCAACCTGAATGGCGTAACGGTGACCATGTCAAGATTGTCGACGGCATCGTGCAGATGAACGGCTGAACCGTATGACAAGCTGCAGCGCGCCAGATGGCGAAACGGGCCATGGCCAGCCAGGCAAAGCGCCGCCTGCAGCGGTCGGACCGATGCCATCATCAGCCCTGGCCTGAGCAACATGGCGCACGGCTGTGGTGGAAAAAAATAGGCTTGCGCGGGCTTTGCGAGGAGGCCCGGCGCCTGGCGCCGGGCCTGTGAGGTTGTAGCAAACTTGATTAGCTCGCGGCTAACTTTACTAGTTTGTGGCGAACTTATTAGTTGCTGACAAGAGCGTTGAAAGGCGTAGATTAAGTTTGTCAACTCCACGTCCATTAAATCAATAGCTTACGTATGTTACCCGCTTGTCATTGTTTTTCAAACTTCGCTGTGTGACGCAGAGTAGTCAGTAAGAGCCAATTCAAGCGATTCAACTGATGGCGCCCCGTTCAGCCCGCTAAGCGTCGACGTGCCGAGCGTCTCCATCAACGTCTCCATGGCCTTACGCCACCCCAACCGTTCCTGCTCAAGGCGCACACGTTGACCCCAGGCATGCGCTCGCAGGTGGTCGTAGCAGGACCGCTCTTGGGCGGTCAGTGCTTCCAACGATAGGTTGGGGCATTGGGATGCTTCCTGCACCCATAGCGCTCGATGGGAATGCAGCGTAGCCTCGTCCATCAGCACGGACCGCAAATGCGGCACCGCTCGGCGAGCACGGTCCAGGATGGCAAAGCCGTGCGTGTCGATGTCACCCCAGTACACTGCGTCGGCTTCCTGTAGCCAGGGCAGCGTGCCGAGCGCGCTGACTGCGTTCCCCAGACGCATGACCACAGCCACACCCGGCAGGTCCGGAAGCGCAAGCCCTGTCTCCAGGTTTTCAACGATGACCACCGCTTTCGGAGCGATAGGCAGCTTTGCTAGCTCGCCTACCGGCGCCTCGATGTCGCACAGACCGCCGACGAGCGTCCGCAGGAAGGGACAAAGAAGCCGGACGCGAGCGCGATGCGCCGGCTTGCGTAGTCCGCACAGCTCGTGAAAGTCGCTTTCGTCGTCCGGGGCCGCCGCGCGCAAAGCCCGAAGAAGCGTGGCAACCAAGCCAGTCCGTTTCTCAAGCCACTTTGTGTCCAAGCCCTCCACCGGCAACTGGCGAAGGTAAAGGCCAGACTTCGGGTTCGACTCCAGCCACGCCAGCAGGGACATCAAGCGCTCGAAGTCCTCATTCCCATAGTCAGCAAGGACATCGAACTTCGACGCCAGCGCACTCTCCTGTCCGAGCAAAGGCCAGCGGCGCAGCATCCGTTGATAGCGTTCCACGGCTGTTGACCAGCGTCTGCCCTGGCCAACGGCCGCTGTAACCTGGCTGGCATCGGAGAAGGTCAGGCTTACCGGCAGCCGATGCTTTCCGAACAGAGCGAACTGCCGCTCTTCGAAGGCGACCTCGCCTGGTCCGGTCCGGGACTGCCACGCGCTCGCCCAGCGCCTGACCGCGACCGGGTTTTCGGCAATGTCCTTCTGCGTCGGAGCGCCCAAGGAAACATCCAGTGGCCAGCTCCCGCCCCCAGCTACCCAGGTCTGGTGCTGGTTATTGAAGCGGCGAATCAGGAACTCGCGCGCAGCTTCAGGAGACAGAAGCTTCTTCGGCATGGCGCACGTCCTGTGTCAACTTTAGGCGCTGAGTCTCGCCGTCGTACTCGATGGGAATGACGGCTGACTTCTTGCGGTCCTTGATGTGCACGAAGCACGCACCGCCAATGAAGGGCTCGAGTGTCATCACCGACTTCAAGGGCGTGGCTACAATCATCTGGAACCCGAAGGTCTTGAAGATGTTCATCGCCATCGCAGTGAACTCGGCATCCGCCTTGTCGAACGCTTCGTCGAGCACGACCGTGGAGTAGCTCGGAAGTGCCCGGTCTTGGCCACCCAGTTGATAGCGAAGTGCTGCGGCCAGGCAGGTGGCCGCAAGCTTCTGGCGCTGCCCGCCTGACTTGCCGGCGCCGCTGCGGTAGACCTCGACCTCGATGTCAGCCTCGTCGAGCTCGCGGGCTACGAATTCGACGTGCTGCCTCACATCGAGCACGAGGTTGCGCCAGTTCTTGTCCACGGTTTCTTGGCTCGCGAGGCGCTTCACCAGCGCGGCCAGCGCCTTGAAACGCTCTTCGGCCAGGTCGCGGTCGTTCGAGAACGAGTGGCTGAGTGACTCCCTCAAGCTGGCGCGGAAGAGCCGAACGTCTTCGAGCGACTTGTCAGTCGTGTCGATGACCAGGTGCGTGCCCGCGTTGAAGGGTGCAGTTCGCAGACTCTCGTTGACGAGCTCCATCCGCGCCCGAATGGCCGACCGCTCCTCATCAAGCTTGGTCGCCAGCAACGTGAGGTTCTGGTCGCTCTGCTCACGTAGCAACGCGAAGAATCTGTCCTCGTACGCAGGCAGGTTGTCGTCCTCCAGACGCTTGAGCTTGGCCAGGTAGTCCTCGGCGCTGGCGAGCGTGGCGTCCAGGCCTCCAGCAACTGCCGGCCAAAGCCGATTGAACTCAACAAAGCGCTGCACAATGGCATTCCGCAGGTCGGCCAAACTGGATTCCAGCGCACGGAGCTCGGCGTTGAGAGCTCGCTCTACTAGCCCCGTCACCTGGTCGATATTTTCGAGGATCAATTCCTTACCGGTCGCGATATAGCGTGCGGAAATTTGCTCTGCGAACGCTGGCGGCCGGTCGCAGCCGGGCCACAAGCGCGCAAGATCGTCGAGCTTGCCGTGCAGCCGGTCGATTTCCTTGGCGATTCCTCGTCCCTTGGCGTCCTCTTCATTCTTCTTGTCGATAGCGGTTGCGCGGACACCTTCCTGCGCCTTGATGCGGTCGTCCAGGACCGCGAGGTCGGGCCTCGCCTCCCGCTCCGCCTTCAAACGCGCCTTCAGGTCGTCGATGCGAGTGAGCAGGGAGCCAACATCGACATCGTTCCAGGTCAAGTTCGACAGGGTCTGGCAGTGCAGCAGCTGGTTCTGCTGGAGATCCTCTTCGTCTCGAATCTTGTCCAGCGCCGTCTGCAATTCGGAGATGCGTCCACCAAGCTCTGCCGCCTTGTTCTTGTAGAACGTCAACTTCTCCTTGTTGTCGAAGCCCAGCACCCACTGACTGCGGTCATTGACTGAGTGGCGGTCGTTCTTCTCGTGCCGCATCGTGTTGTGCTTGACAGAGCCCTCCTGAGTGACGGCACGGGAGGCGTTGCGAAACGCCTGCAATGTGTCAGCGCACTCGAGGTCGAACGAATGCTTCAGCTCCTCTCGCACCCAGTCGCCAAAGCTTCCTCCGGCCAAGTTCAGCTTGCGCACCAGCGAATTCGGTCCAGGCGTCCGTCCTTGAGAATGTTGGACGGTCCGAAAGTACACCAGCCGCTCGCCGATATCGCGCTCGTTCAGGTACGCCGAGACAGCCGGGTAGTCCTTATCGTCAACGAGGATAGACCGTGCGAACCCGCCCAGAACGCGCTCGATGGCTCCGCGCCATTCGCTGGCGTCGGGCCGCACCTCGACCAATTCACCGACGAACGGAAGCTTCTCCTCGGGGAGTGAAAGGTCGCGCGCCATACGCTCCCTCAGGTTTACGAGTCGTGCGGGCAAATTCGACTTCTGGCGTTCAAGTGCTCTGACTTCGGCCACCGTCTTGGCGAACTCTTCGCTAGCCAGCCGATGGTCGGTCTTGAGCTGGTCCTTGCGATCCTCGACCTCCATCTTTAACTCCCGCGCCTTCAACACACGTTGCTTGGCTGCCTCCACACGCTGAACGAACCACACGACGCTGTCAGGCACTGCCCACCCCATGGCCTGGCATGCGGCTGCGGCCTGGTCGCGCCTGGCCATTCGTCCCGGCTTCTCTGCTTCCGCCGCCTTGATGTCCTCTTCGAGCCGGTCAAGAACATCCGCGCCGAGGTTGAACTTCTGGCGCTGCAGGTCCGTCAGCTTGACGAATTCGTCGTTGGCAATCTGCGTCAGGCGCAGGGCCTCCTGCCTTGAGCCTTCCTTATCCACCTCCAGCTCCGCAATCCGTTCATCAACGAGCAGCTTGCGCCGATGCTCGCGGTACTGGTCGATGGCTGTCTCGATGGCTTGGAGGCCATTGCGTTCGTTATTGCCCTGGTCAAGCTTCATGTACTCGTCGCGCGCCGGCTTGAGCGTCTGAATCTGCTTGCGAGCAGCCACCACCTCCTGGTGTGCCTCGTTGAGCTCGCCAAACTCGTTGACGAGGCTGGAGGCAATGCCGAAGGCCTCGGGCTCGTCGAGCATGAAGTCGCGCAAGAACACGTTCAGGTCGCCCAAGTTCTTCGCCGACTGCGTCTTGTGCAGCAGACGAAGCGCGCGCTCGTTGTCGATGCCCAGCAGCCGACGAAAACGCTCCTGGTAGGCGCTGAACTCCGTGTGGACCTTCGCATCCGGCAAGTCATGCTTGAAGCGACGCGCGTCAAACTCGTTCTTCGCGAAGAACTCCAACTCCTGGACATCGAACTCACGCTCGAGCGTGAGGAACACTTGCTTCGCGTCTGCTGGCGCAGTCGAGTTCCCCCTTACCCACAGAACCTGCGCGAGCACCACGATACGCCCCTGCTCGTTGCGGTAGGTCTCGGCGATGGCGGACCAAGTCGTACCGCTGCGCAGGTATTGCGACACGTACTCGCCGCCGTCACCTGTCTGTTGAGCCCATGCACCACGCAAGTAGGTCATGACATTACGGTCGCGGCCGTGCCGCTCGGCCTCACGTGCAGCAACGTTAAAGTCCACCCACCTCGGCGGTGTCATCAAGGCCGCATGCGCATCGAGGACAGTTGACTTTCCCGACCCGGAAGGACCGACAAAGAGGTAGCCCTGTGGCGGGATGGGAAAGTCAAAGACGTTCGAGAACGTCCCCCAGTTGAAGGTCTGGATGCGTGCCAGGCGGAACTGGTCGCTCGCGCCATCGAGTGCGAGTGACGGTTGAAAGGGATTCACATGCCCTCCTCATCTTCGTCGGCCACATCAACCGCAACAGAGTCGTCCGGTTCACTCGTCGTCTGCGGCGCCTGTGCCAGCTGTGCATAGGTTCGAGTGAGCTGCTGAATCTCCTCGGCCGAGAACAGCAGCTTCAGGGTCGGTGCGACTTCATAGCGTTCGTCGGAGCTACGGATGCGCTGGAGCAGGCTCAGCTTCTTGGCCTTGTCCACAGCGTTGACCACCTGACGACCAAACTTGGCGTGGTCCGGGTTGTTGTCGCGCTCGAAGACTCCGAGGTACTCCTGCATGTCCGACAGCGACACCACCGCGCGCTCGCCCTGGGCGTCCGCTTGGGTCAAGCGCTGTCGCAGGAAAAGGAGCAGTGCGGTCTCCAGGAACGTCAATGAGGCCTTGCGAAGAAGGATGGGGACTTCGAGTTCATCCGAGACCACCTGGCGCGTGAACGCCACCTGCTGCTCGTGGTCGATGACCACCTCGAGGAAAAGTTCATGCAGACGCGAGCGGATGACTGCTTCATCGCGCAGCAGCACTGGCCACAGTTTCGATTGGCGCCGTGCATCGACCGAGGGACCAAGCAGCAGTTGCACTAGTACTCGCCGAGTGTCGATGGGCAGTGAGCCGGTATCTCCGAGGAAGGTGGCAGACTCTTTGCGCTCCGCATCGACAGCAGCGTCGTTGTCAGAAGCAGTGTCGTTCCCAGCCTCATCGACCGCTTCAGTCCACGAGCTCAAGATAGCGCTCCCTCATGAAATAGATGGCAGGCACCTTGGCGCTACGCTGCGCGGCGTCCTCGCCCCGCCATTTGACGACTTCGGAACCTTCGGTGACTTCGCCGTGCTTCGCACCTAGCGCGACGTAGCCGACAACGCTGCCAAGTCCTTGCTCGGCAGGGAACTCAGCCAGCACCTGGCCAATGGTGGCTTGGGATTGGCGCTCGAGAACCGAGCGCACATGCTGCTTCAATGTGCGAAAGTCGATTTCCGATTGCCGCACGAGTTCGCTGACGGTTTCGAGGTCAAGCTCGGACGGCTCCGCAGCCAGCATCGAAGAGTTGGTAACCCGCTGTGCCGGGTCGAACAGTACCCATTGCGACACCGAACGGATGCGGCTGCTTGACTGCATCAGCTCAAAGCCGACCTGCGTGTTCGGGCGGACCATGTTTTTGGCCGCAAGCCCCGCCTGGGTTGCCTCCTTGAGCAAGCCATGCAGGCGCCGGTGCTCAAGGAACTCCCGGCTCTGCACGAAGCTCTTCAAGCTGCGCGCGAAGTGCTGGAGCACGTCGTGCACGCCTCGCCCTTCGTTCAAGAGAGCGCCGGTCAAGCCAAGCAGGAACTTCCGCTCGTGCGACTCCAACTCCCGGGCAAAGGGCCGACTCGCCACGTCGTCAAGTGACTCACGGAGCGTAGCAGCCTGCTCACTGTCCGTGAGCAGCCGCCAGAAGGCGTTGAACGTACGTCCGGCATCGCTCTCCCCGATGAGATCGACGCCGGCGAACAGCTGCTCCAGAACGTCGCCGCGACTGCCCTCGTTTTCCATCAGGCTTTGGCGCAGGCCGCGGTTGAGCCGCTCGAACTCATCGCGGACGCTCCTGAAGTCAGATGCAAGTTCCTGCGCCAGTGCGATGACCTCGCGGGCGCGTTCGATGGCGCGGTCGTTAGGCAAGGTCCTCACCCCAACCCGCTGCACTTCGGCAATCGCCCTGTCTATTCGGTCGCGCTCCGCATGCAGCGCGGCCAAGCGCGCCGAGGGGCTGATATTGGTCTCGTCGGCGAGCCGCGACAGCTGATGGATGACTACTGACAGTCGGCTTTCCGTTGCGGTGGTTCGCGGTTTCAGAAGGCCCATGACAAAGCGCAGGGCCGTCAGCGTGTCTGCCGAAAGCTCGTACTCTTCCTCGGGGGCTCCCGCAGGGAATCGGCGCGTCAGCCAGCCTTGGGTAAGCCACTCCGCGACATAGGCCTGTGGCGTCTGCGGAAGGTCCTCGCCTGCGGAGCGTAGGGACTCAAGGTCCCGGGTCAACCGTTCATGGAGCACCGAACTTGGGAGCGCCTTCTCGGTATCCGCGAACAGCGACTGCAGCATCGCGATGACCGCCGGCGCCTTTGTGGCCGCCAGCAGACGCCACAGCGGCTGCTCGCGCAGATTGCGGAGGGCAGAAGCACCGCGAAGGGCCTTCAAGGCGCTCTCCTCACTGCTTCACTGGCTTCGCCGCAGCTCACACGGACCTCCCGGACCGATATTTATTGCCAAAAGTATATGGCGAGTTTCTGGATGCGTCTAGTTTTTATTCTACTGCCAGCATCGCTTAAGGAAAGAACACCGAGGCGCCTTCTAGGACCTGGTCGAGCCGACTACGTGCCGGTCTTCTGGTCGGTGGAGCTCATCGGCACACTCAGAGGTTCTAACTGTTCAGCTGCCTAATAGCGAAGTATGCCCAACAAAAAAACAAGCCCATCGTTCTCCGGAGATAGCGATGGGCTCATCGGCTAAGCGATTCAGTGCTCGGGATGGATGCTGTTAATGTTCACCGCCGAAATTGACAAACATGATCCACAGTTTGACTAACTTAATTTATGTTTGACGAACACAATCTAGGTTTTTCAAGCGTCCTTAAGTGACAAACATTAGGGAAAATTCTCCCTATTCCCACCGACGCTACGGATAATTTCAAGGCCCTGCGCCATCGCCCATCCCGCGAAGCTACCGGTGTTGGGCGTGCGCAGTGTCGAGACCGCGCGGCTACTCAGCCTGAATCGCCCCGGCTTTCATGGAGGCCGGTTAGTGTGAGTCAGGCCGGAATGGCTTGACTGCTCAGTTGCTCGTAATAGTTTGCCTCAGCTTCGGCCGGCGGTATATAGCCGAGCGGTTCCAGCAGGCGGTGTTTGTCAACGTAGTTGTCGCGTCATCTCACGCAACCTGCTTTGATTCTTCTGGCCGAATCCGTTCCGGATTCAACCAGACATGATCGTCCAGATTCCAGTTTCTGACACCCCGCGACCAGCGCTGCGGATGGCGGCTTCTGGCCTGTCGATACACTTGTTCGCGATGTTCCAGGATCGCTCCGGCTTGACCACCGTGGCGCTGTGCCGGCGTCACGAATTTCAGGCCGCTGTGCTTATGATCCTGGTTGTACCAGCGCACGAATTTCTGCGTCCATGCGCGTGCGTCCTCCAGCGTCTGGAACGGCTTACTTGGGTAATCCGGGCGATATTTGCAGGTTCTGAACAGCGACTCGGCGAACGCATTGTCGTTACTCACGCGGGGCCTGCTGAACGACGGTGCAACGCCTAACTGTTCCAACGTGGCCAGCATTGTCGAACCCTTCATTGCGCTGCCGTTGTCCGAGTGCAGAACCAGCGGCCGGCCCGCCAGGCCTTCGGCCAAGCTGGCCCGGCGCATCAGCCGCGCTGCCGACTCTGCCGATTCCGCCTCATGGACTTCGTGACCGACGATTTTCCGGCTGTAGATGTCGAGCACCATGTACCAGTAGTGGTACTTGCCCTTGATCGCGGCCGGCAGCCACGTGATATCCCAACTCCAAACCTGGTTCGGCGCCACGGCGCAATGGCTTGTGAGCACGCGAGCACTTGGCTTCTTTGCCTTGCCGCGATGCTGCTGCTGCGAAGCCGCCTTCAACACGCGGTAGAAACTCGATTCCGATGCCATATAAACGCCGCGATCGGCCAGCGTCGGTACGATCTGGCTTGGCGGCAGGCTGGCGAACTCCTCGCTGTTGGCGACAGCGAGAATCTCGGCCCGTTCGTCCTCACTGAGCTTGTGGGCAGGCTCTGGCCGCGCACTCGTCGGGCGGCTGTCGGCAGCTACAGCAGCGTCGCCGTCGCGCACCCACCGCTGAAACGTACGCAGGGTAATGCCGAGCTCCTGGCAAGCCGGTGACAACCGACTACCTGCTGCCTCTGCTTCGCGGATCAACGCAACACACGACAGGCGATCTGGGACGCTGATCAGTCTTCCTCTTTGTCCCCCCAGATCGCCTGGGCTTTTTTTCGCAGGATCAGCAGCGCTGCCGCCTCGGCCAAGGCCTTCTCCTTGCGCTGCAAGTCCCTCTCCAGCTGCTTGATGCGTTTCTTGTCTTCCTTCGATTGCGTCTGCTGACCGCGCACCTGCTGCGCCACGTTCACGTTAGCCGCCATGCACGCAGCCCGCCACGTGGCGATCTGCTCTGCGAAAAGCCCCTTGCGGCGGCAATACTCCGACAGCTCGCTTTCGTTCAGCGCTGCTGTTTCGAGCACCACCGCGAACTTGTCCTCCGAAGTCCATTCCTCAGCATTTTTCCCACTACCTGGCACCGGCGTTCCTTGATTACGAAGTTGACGGCGCCAAGTATAAAGCGTCTGCTCGGTGATCCCACTCTCACGGGCCAGTTCCGACACCACCCGGTTCTGGGGCGGCATCATCTGCCGTAGTAACGCTTCTTTTCGTTCTGCTGAATACTGCTTCACACGCTCTCTCTTGCCCGTCCCCGGTATGGCTTTACTTCATCAAGTGACGCGACAACTATTCTGACACCGGGGGCAAGTATTTGTCTAAATATGTGGCCACGGCACGCGACCTATACGTCACACCGCTATCTAAGGCAGAGTGGCGCCTCGAACGAGATGGGCAGTTGGTGTCTCTTTATCCTTCTATCGGCAACTGGAACTACGATTGCAAGTCTCATTACTACATCGAAGAGAATCGCGTCCGCTGGGTACAGAAGGTAAGTGCACACAAGATAAAGCGTGTGCAGCAACGGGTTGCCATCGACCTCCAGACAATGCCCGATCCGGGCAGATCTAGGCGCGATGGCTCGACTTCAACAACGAGTCGTTCCAACGAAAAGAAGTTGGACCCGGCTACTAACAACGGACCAATAGGTATTACGGACACTGTTCGGCGTATTTTAGTGAAGCTGAAGAAGTTCTTCACCGGCTAAATTGCGAAAAAAGGGCGACTTGACCAGTCGCCCTTTTTCTTTGAACCGTGAAGCTAGCCATCCAGTGTAGTCAGATGGCTATCTTTTTTGTTTTGTGGTGATCTTTTTTATTTTGTGGCGCACCTTCTTAGTGCGCCACATCTGGGGTCAGACTTACTTCAACCGCTTTATTCCACCGTCACCGACTTCGCCAGATTGCGTGGCTTGTCCACGTCAGTCCCACGCGCCAGCGCCGTGTGATACGCCAGCAGCTGCAGCGCGCACACGTGCAGGATCGGCGACAGCTCGCCATAGTGTTCCGGCAGACGAATCACGTGCAGGCCTTCGCCCGAGGTGATGCGTGAATCGACGTCGGCAAACACATACAGTTGGCCGCCGCGGGCGCGCACTTCCTGCATGTTCGACTTCAGCTTTTCCAGCAGCGCATCGTTCGGGGCGATGGTGACGACCGGCATTTCTTCGGTCACCAGGGCCAGCGGGCCGTGCTTCAATTCGCCAGCCGGATAGGCTTCAGCGTGGATGTACGAAATTTCCTTCAGTTTCAGCGCACCTTCCAGGGCGATCGGGTAGTGCATGCCGCGGCCCAGGAACAGGGCGTTTTCCTTGCGGGCGAATTCCTCGGCCCAGGCGATGATTTGCGGCTCCAGCGCCAGCACGGCGGCGATTGCGACCGGCAGGTGGCGCATTTGCTTCAGGTGCGCGGCTTCTTCTTCGTCGCTCAAGCGGCCATTGACTTGCGCCAGGGTCAGCGTGAGCAGGAACAGGGCGGCCAGCTGGGTGGTAAATGCCTTGGTCGAGGCGACGCCGACTTCGACGCCGGCGCGGGTGATGTAGGCCAGTTCGCATTCGCGCACCATGGCGCTGGTCGAGACGTTGCAGATGGTCAGCGTGTGCGGCATGCCCAGGCTGCGTGCGTGTTTCAGCGCGGCCAGGGTGTCGGCCGTTTCGCCGGACTGGGTAATCGTTACGACCAGGGTTTTCGGGTGCGGGACGCTATCGCGGTAACGGTATTCGCTGGCGATTTCAACGTTGACCGGCAGCTTGGCAATGCTCTCGATCCAGTATTTCGCGGTGAGGCCGGCGTAATAACTGGTGCCGCAGGCCAGGATCAGCACGCGGTCGATGTCCTTGAAGATTTTGTAGGCGTTGTCGCCGAACAGTTCCGGCATGATGCCGGTGACGCCCTCGAGGGTGTCGCCGATGACGCGCGGCTGTTCGAAGATTTCCTTCTGCATGTAGTGGCGGTACGGACCAAGCTCGGCCGCGCCGGTGTGGGCGTGCACGGTTTTGACTTCACGCTCGACCGGCTTGCCGTCGACGTCGACGATCCAGTAACGCGACAGTTGCAGGTCGACGACATCGCCTTCTTCCAGATAGATGATCTGGTTCGTGGTGCCGGCCAGCGCCATGGCGTCCGAGGCGACAAAGTTTTCACCTTCGCCCACGCCCAGGATCAGCGGCGAGCCCTGGCGGGCGGCGACGACGCGGTGCGGTTCTTCGCGCGAGAAGACGGCGATCGCATAGGCGCCGTGCAGGCGTTTCACGGCTTGCTGGACGGTGTCGAACAGGTCGCCGTTGTACATGTGGTCGACCAGGTGGGCGATGACTTCGGTGTCGGTCTGGCTGGTGAAGACGTAGCCGAGGCCGGTCAGTTCAGCGCGCAGTTCATCGTGGTTTTCGATGATGCCGTTGTGCACCAGTGCGATGCGCGCGCTGTCTTCGTTCGGCGAGAAGTGCGGGTGGGCATTGTGCGAGGCCGGGGCGCCGTGGGTGGCCCAGCGGGTGTGGGCGATGCCGGTGAAACCTTGCAGGCCGCTGCCGGCGATTTGCGTTTCCAGGTCGGCCACGCGCGAAGTGCTGCGCGAACGGGCCAGGCGGCCTTCGACGTGCAGCGCAACGCCGCAGGAATCGTAGCCACGGTATTCGAGGCGCTTCAGACCCTCGATCAGGATAGGGGTGATGTTACGTTGAGCAACTGCGCCGACAATACCGCACATGAACTTACCTCGTTATAAAAAATTAGCAATGAAGCGTATCCTATGGCAACAGCCATGAAATATGCGTACAGAATCCACCTATTTTTGTTATAAAATTTCACGACGCAACACAAATGAAATATTCTTTCATTTATGACTAAATAGTTATCGGAAATTTCATGACACTTGACCCCAACACGCTCGACGAGCTTGATCGTCGCATCCTGAATGTCCTGCAAACTGACGCATCGCAGACGAATGCCGAGCTGGCGGAGCACGTTCATGTGTCACCACCGACTTGTCTGCGCCGCGTCAAGCAGTTAACAGAGAACGGTGTTATCTCACGGCAAGTAGCAATTGTCGACCCCGACAAGGTCGGCGCGCGCCTGACTGCCATTGTCGAGATCACGCTCGACGTCCAGGCGGCCGAGCGGATGGCGCAGTTCGAAAAACTGGCCGCCAATGAAAACGCGGTAATGCAGTGCTATCGCGTCGCGCCGGGTCCGGATTTCGTCCTGATCATCCAGGTGGCCGACATGCCGGCCTACCACGCGCTGGCGCACCGCCTGTTTGCCACCCATGCTAATGTGCGCAACGTAAAAGCCTATTTTTCGACGTTCCGGAGTAAATTCGACACCCGCATCGCCGTATAAATGGTTGTGGATAAGCCTGTGAAATAACAAGGGGTATCCCGTGCATAAGCCAGTGGATACCCCTGTGAATTGGCGGTGAATAGCCCGTGTAAAACCGGTGGATTACTTCGGCTTTTTCACTGGACGGCTCCAGCCCTCGATGGTCATTTGCTTGGCCCGCGAAATGGTCAGCTTGCCTGCCGGCGCATCCTTGGTCAACGTGGTACCGGCGCCGAGCGTCGCACCCTTGCCGACGGTGACCGGCGCCACCAGCTGGCTGTCGCTGCCGATAAAGGCGTCATCCTCGATCACCGTGCGGAATTTATTCGCGCCGTCGTAATTACACGTGATGGTGCCGGCGCCGATGTTTACACGCGAGCCGATGGTGGCGTCGCCCACATAAGCCAGGTGGTTCGCCTTGCTGTGCGCAGCGACCTGGCTGTTCTTGATTTCCACGAAGTTACCGATATGGACGTCTTCACCCAGTTCGGTACCCGGGCGCAGGCGCGCATATGGGCCGATCTGCGATTTAGGACCGACCGTTGCCTGTTCGATGTGGCAGAAGGGTTTGATCTGGGCGCCGGCGCCGATGTGAGCGTTCACCAGCACGCAATGCGGCCCCACCGTCACGCCATCGGCCAATTCCACCCGACCCTCGAACACGCAGCCGACGTCGATCGTGACGTCGCGCCCGCAAATGAGGTCGCCGCGCACGTCGATGCGGCTTGGGTCCATCAGGGTCACGCCTTTTTCCAGCAGCGCGTTGGCGATATTCAGTTGGTGGCGGCGCTCGAGTTCGGCCAGCTGCACCTTGCTGTTCACGCCGGCCACTTCCCATTCGCCCGCAGGCGAGGCGGACACGACTTCCACCCCATCGGCCACGGCTTGCGCGACGATATCGGTGAGGTAGTACTCGCCCTGCGCGTTGTTATTCGACAGCGCCGCCAGCCAGCGCTTCAAATGACGCGTCGGCACCACCAGGATGCCGCTGTTGATTTCGCGAATCGCGCGTTCGGTCTCGCTCGCATCCTTTTCTTCGACGATGCGCACGATGCGGCCATCTTCTCGCACGATGCGGCCCAGGCCAAAGGGATTGGCCTGCTCGACGGTAAGAATGCCGAGCTTGTCGCTAGCGGCAGCCTCCACCAGGCGGCGCAGCGAGTCGGACGTCGTCAGCGGCACGTCGCCGTACAGCACCAGCGTCGGCACGGTTTCGTCCAGCTGCGGCACGGCCTGCATCACGGCGTGGCCGGTGCCCAACTGCGGCTGTTGCAGCGCGGTATCGATCGGCGCTTCGCCGGATGTTGCCAGTTTTGCCACCATCTCCGGCACCGCTGCGCCGCCGTGTCCGTAAATCACGCATAATTTGCTCGGCCGCAGCAGGCGGGCGGTATCGATCACATGCTGCAAAAGCGGCTTCCCAGCCAGCGGATGCAACACTTTAGGCAGCGCGGACTGCATGCGCTTTCCCATGCCGGCGGCAAGGATGACAACGTTCATAAGCCGTATTCAATAAGAGTTAATAAGATGAAAAAGTTTATCACGCATGACACCGTATTCCAGCGCACGCGTGCGTTGTTCTTGATTGTATTGCTCGCTTTAACCGCCGCCTGCAGCACGATCCGCTTCAGTTACAACCATGGCGACACCTTACTGTACTGGTGGCTCGACGCCTATGTCGATTTTGAAGGCGAACAGGCCGACGGCGTCAAACGCGACATTGGCGAACTGTTTCAATGGCACCGCAAAACCCAGCTCGACGACTATGCGGCCCTGCTCGGCACCTTCCAGAGTCAGCTGGCCGGCAATCCGACCCAGGCCGACCTGCTGGCCGATTACCGCGCCATACGCAGCCACACCGAAATCCTGGCCATGAAGGCCGTGCCCGACATGGTCGACCTGGCCCGTTCGCTCACGCCCGACCAGATCGAGCAGATGGAAGAGCGGTTCAAGAAGAAAAACGACGAATACCGCCGCAAATTCGTCAGTGGCAGCGTCGAAAAACGCAACGACGCCCGCTTCGACAAATCGATGGACCAATTCAAGCTCTGGTTCGGCGGTTTCAGCGACGAGCAGGAAAAGGTCTTGCGCCGCGCTTCCGACGCCCGTCCCCTGGACAGCGCCACCTGGCTGGAAGAACGCATGCTGCGCCAACGTAAAATCCTCACCCTGGCGCGCAAGATTCAGCAAGAAAAGCCGAGCAAGGAACAAACGAGTGCCATGATCACCTCGATGCTGCGCGAATTCTTCGCCCGCATGGACGCGCCCGACCGCAAAGGCTTTTATGACAGCTATACCAATGCGACGATCAATTACATCCTGACGGCGATCCGGATTGCGACGCCGGCCCAGAAAGCGCATGCCCATAAACGCATCCAGGGCTGGATCAATGAGTTGAATGTGCTGGCGAAGGAAGCGAAATAGGGAAATGCAAGCTCTGTTATAGTGCGCGCCATGCAAAAAAAGCCAGCGAATAAACCCCAGGGCCAGCACGGGCGTCCGCGCCTGGCGCCGCAACAGGTCCGCATCATCGGCGGTGAATGGAAACGCCGCCTGCTGCCGGTGCTCGATGCCCAGGGCCTGCGCCCGACGCCCGACCGCGTGCGCGAAACCGTGTTTAACTGGATCCGCCACCAGGTCGGCGGCGACTGGGAGCAGGTCGATTGCCTCGATTTGTTCGCCGGCAGCGGCGCGCTTGGCTTCGAGGCGGCCAGCCGCGGCGCGCGCTCGGTCACCATGCTCGATTCCTATGCACCGGTCGCGCGCCAGCTGCAGGAAAACAAGGATTTGCTTAAGGCCGAGAACGTCACCGTCCTGCGTGGCGACGCGTTGACGATGGCACGCGACCTGGCCTTGCGCGGCCAGCGCTATGACGTGATCTTCCTCGATCCACCTTACCAGCAGGATTTCATTGGCAAAGCATTGCCGCTGTGCGTCGACTTGCTCAAGCAAGACGGCATGGTCTATGCGGAAGCGGAATACGCGCTGCCGCAGGGGGAGGATGCCCCGGACTGGTTATTGCCGTGGGAGCAAGTGCGGGCCGACAAAGCCGGCATGGTCTTCTATCACCTGCTGAAGTTGCACGACAACTTGCACGAAAACAAGGCTTAAACGCCCTATGTTTGCCCAATTGTCGGGCAAAACGGGCCCCGCGCTGGGGCAACTGCTGGATTTTCAGGCATAATGCGCGTTCAACACAGGTGTTCAACCCTCCAGGGAGCCGCAATGGTAGTAGCCGTTTATCCAGGTACCTTCGACCCGCTCACCCGCGGCCATGAAGATCTGGTCCGCCGTGCATCCGGTCTGTTCGATACGCTCGTCGTCGGTGTCGCGGACAGCAAGAACAAGAAACCGTTCTTCTCGCTCGAGGAGCGCCTGGAGATCGCCAACGAGGTGCTGGGCCATTACCCGAACGTGAAGGTCGAGAGTTTTTCCGGCCTCCTGAAAGATTTCGTGCGCAAACATGATGCGCGCGTCATCGTGCGCGGCCTGCGCGCCGTGTCCGACTTCGAGTACGAGTTCCAGATGGCCGGCATGAACCGCTATTTGCTGCCGGACGTCGAGACCTTGTTCCTGACCCCGTCCGACCAGTACCAGTTCATCTCCGGCACCATCGTGCGCGAAATCGCGATGCTCGGCGGCGACGTGTCGAAATTCGTTTTCCCATCGGTGGACCGCTGGCTGCAAAGCAAAATTGCATCCATGACCCCGCCGCAAGCCTGACCTGGCATTGAGATTCAAGTAGCACCATGGCCTTACTGATTACCGACGAATGCATCAATTGCGACGTGTGCGAGCCCGAGTGCCCGAACGACGCCATTTCGATGGGCGAAGAGATTTATGTGATCGATCCGCATAAATGCACGGAATGCGTCGGCCATTTCGACGAACCGACTTGCCAGGTGCTGTGCCCGGTCGCCTGTATTCCGTTCGACCCGGCCTGGCGCGAAACGCGCGAAGAACTGCTGGCCAAGTACGAACGCCTGACGGCCGATAAAAACGCCGCCTGAACGCCGGAGCGCGTGCGCGACGGCGGTTTGTACTGCCTGCTATGCTCGGCCCATGGCCAATCCACGCTCCCCATCCTCACAAGAAGCACTGCCGTCCACAATCGACGAGAATATCGGCACCATTGCCGAATACTGCGAACGGCACGAGCAACGCGCCACGCCGGCCCAGAAACTCGTCGAAAGAATCAGTTTCTTCCTCGGTAGTCCCGGCTATTTTGCGGCGAATGCGGTGTTCATCGTCTGCTGGATCGCCTGGAACTCCCTTGCCCCGGTCTTTGACCTGACGCAACCGGACGAGCCGCCTTTCTTCTGGCTGCAGGGTTTCGTTTCCCTGAACGCCTTCATCATTTCCACGACCGTGCTGATCCGGCAAAACCGGATGTCGAAGCTGGCCGAACGAAATGCCCATCTCGACTTGCAGATCAGCCTGCTGTCCGACGAAAAGACCAGCAAGATCATCGCCATGCTCGAAGACATACGGCGCGAATCCCCGAATCTCGCCAACAAGCACGACGCCCAGGCCGACGAACTGGCCAAGCCGGCCGACACCACGTCCGTCCTCGAAGCGATCGACCGCCAGACCAAATAATTTCCCGTTGTATTGTGCTCTTGCAGCATTGAAATAGTCCGTACATCTTGATTTTCGACAAGATTTCGGTGCTATATTGATATTGCTGTTTTAGCACGATCATACTTTTTTCGAAAGAACGGGGAGTGCGGTGAATATCAATAACTTGCGCATCGGCCAGCGGCTGGCCATTGGTTTTGGGGTGGTCATTTCCTTGCTGGTCATACTGGCTGGCCTGTCGTATACCCGCCTTGCCAGCCTGAACGATGAAATGGGGGCGCTGATCCACCTGCGCTACGCCAATACGGTCAGCGCGAATGCGATCAAAGCCGACGTCAACGAAGCCACGCGCGGCATGCTCAGCGTGCTGGTGATGACCGATCCCGACCAGGTGCGCAAGGAACTCGACAACGCCACGCAAAAAAGCGGCAATGCCAGCGCCGCCGTCGCCAATCTGGCGCGCAGCGCCAGCGACCCCGAGGGCGTGAAAATTCTCGCCAGCCTGGCCACGATCCAGAATAAATTCCTGCCGGCCCAGGCGGCATTCACCAAACTCGTGCTGGAAGACCGCAAGGACGAGGCGATGGTGAAATTCATGTTCTCGCTGCGGCCGCAGCAAGCAAAATATTTTGAACAGCTCGACAAATTCATCGCCTATCAAAACGCCGCCATGACCGCCGCCGGCGACGCCGCCGCCGCCGTGACCCGGCGCACCCAACTGCTGGTCTTGGCCCTGGCCGCGGTGGCCGCCTGCATTTCGCTGGGCGTGGCCTGGCTGGCAACGCGCAGCATCGTGCGGCCGCTGCGCCACGTCGTGAAAATCGCGCGCCGCGTGGCCGATGGCGACTTGACCAGCGAGATCCGGGTCGACACGCAGGATGAAACCGGGCAGATGATGCACGCCCTGCGCCACATGAACGACAGCCTGCAGCGCATCGTCGCCGACGTGCGCGTCAGCACCGAAGCGATGGCGACCGCATCAAGCGAAATTGCCAGCGGCAATATCGACCTGTCCTCGCGTACCGAGCAGCAAGCCGCTTCCCTCGGCGACACGGCCGAGTCGATGCGCGAACTGACCGGTACCGTCCAGCAAAACGCCGACAATGCGCGCCAGGCAAATGCCCTGGCTGCGCAAGCCTCGACGGTGGCCGCGCGCGGCGGCGCCGTGGTGGCGCAAGTGGTCGACACCATGGGCTCGATCACGGCCTCCTCGCAACGCATCGTCGACATCATCGGCGTCATCGATTCGATCGCCTTCCAGACGAATATCCTGGCCTTGAATGCGGCGGTGGAAGCGGCGCGCGCCGGCGAGCAGGGGCGCGGTTTTGCGGTGGTTGCGGCCGAAGTGCGCAGCCTGGCCCAGCGCTCGGCGGCGGCGGCCAAGGAAATCAAGGTCTTAATTGGCGACTCGAGCGACAAGGTGCGCGCCGGCAGCGTCCTGGTCGAGCAGGCCGGGGCGACCATGCGCGAAGTGGTTGACAGCGTGCGCCGCGTCACCGACATCATGGCCGAGATCACGGCCGCCAGCGCCGAGCAAAGCGCGGGCATCGCCCAGGTCAGCCGGAACGTGGTCGACATGGACCAGACCACCCAGGAAAACGCCGCCCTGGTCGAGGAAGCGGCCGCGGCCGCAGCATCGATGCAGGAGCAGGCCGCGCAACTGGCGCGCGCGGTCAGCATTTTCAAATTGGCGACGCCAGCGGCCGGTCCCGCGCTGGCGCAGACAAACGCAGCACTTTTACCCGCACCAGCCGCACAGAACGGCTGAACGATCATTACCCTGGAGACAGCATGACCCTCATCAAACACACTACAACCACCCTGACGGCCGCCACCCTCGCCATGGCCTTCGCCTGCAGCGCCCAGGCCGCCATCGACGTCAACGGCATCAAGTTCGAAGACACGAACAAGGTCGGCGGCAAGGAATTGAAACTCAACGGCGCCGGCATGCGCACCAAGCTCGTCATCAAGGTATATGCGGCCGGGCTGTATTTGCCCGAAAAGAAGACGGCCGTGGCCGACATCCTTAAACTCGAAGGCCCGCGCCGCGTCACCCTGGTGATGGCGCGCGACCTCGCCGCCGAAGACCTCGGTAAAGCTTTTATGGACGGCATCAACGAGAATCTGGATAAAAGCGAAAAATCGAAGATCGTCGGCCAGATCGGCAAGTTCGGCGAAATGTTCGCGAACGTCGACGCCATCAAGAAGGGCGACGTGATGCACATGGACTGGATCCCGGGCACGGGCACCGTCTGCGAACTGAACGGCAAGCGCATCGGCGAGCCGGTGGCGGACGTGAATTTTTATAATGCCGTGCTGCGCATCTGGCTGGGCGACAAGCCGGTCGACCGCTCGCTGAAACCGGCCCTGCTGGGCGACGCACGCTAAAAAGCGCGTCGATAAATAAAATGAAAAACGCGGCGCCGGGTGAACTGACCCCCAAAAGTTGGACACAACTTTTGGGGGTTTTTCATGACGAAATACGATGAGCAACTCAAGCTCAAAGTCGTCCGCGAGTATCTGCACGGGACGATGGGGTATCAGCGGCTGGCCGAGTTGCACGATGTCCCACGCAAGAGCCTGGAGACTTGGGTGAAGCTGTACCGCGCCCATGGGGCTGATGGGCTGAAGAAGAAGTTCAGCCATTACAGTGCACAGTTCCGACTTGAAGTGATACAGCGCATGCGGGCCGATGAGCTTTCTAATGCGGAGGCTGCTGCGTTATTCAATATTCGCAGCGCTGGATGCATCGGACGATGGAAGCGCTGTTATGATGCGGGCGGTCTAGAAACGCTGACGCCGCGCAAGCGCGGCCGTTCAAAGAAAATGCCTCAAGTGCCGGATACAAAAACAGAAGCGCTGCCTGATGCAGCTGGCCGTACCCATGAAGAGTTGGTCGCTGAGGTGAACCAGCTGCGCATGGAGGTAGCTTACCTAAAAAAGTTGAGAGCCTTGGTTCAAGCGCAGCAACAGCAGCGGACGACAACGCGCAAAAAGCGCAAGTAGTCATTGAACTGAGGCGACACTTCCCTCTTGCCGGCCTGCTGAAGCTGGCTGGTTTGGCGCGCAGCACCTTCTACTATCAACAGAAAATAGCTCAGACGGGCGATAAGTACGAAGCCTTGAAAACGCAGATCGGTACGCTCTTCGCCCGCCACAAAGGGCGCTATGGCTACCGGCGCGTGACGGCAGCCATTCGACAGCTTGGTACGAAGGTCAATCACAAGACGGTGCAAAGCCTGATGGGTAAGCTCGGCCTGAAGTCACTGGTTCGACCCAAGAAATACCGCTCGTACAAAGGAGAAGTGGGCAGTGCTGCGCCAAATGTTCTGCAAAGGCGCTTCGAGGCCACGTGCATCAATCAGAAATGGGTGACTGACGTCACCGAGTTCAATGTGGCCGGCGAAAAATTGTATTTGTCCCCGGTCATGGATTTGTACAACGGCGAGATCATCGCTTTCGAGACCGCCAAGCGGCCTGAATTTAGCCTGGTAGGCAGCATGCTCAAAAAGGCGCTGAAAAAGCTCAACCCGGGAGACCAGCCGATCTTGCATTCGGACCAAGGGTGGCAGTATCGAATGTCGGCCTACCAACGGGCCTTAAGGCAGAAGAGCGTCGAGCAGAGCATGTCACGCAAGGGGAACTGCCTGGACAACGCCGCCATGGAAAGCTTCTTTGCCGTGCTGAAGTCGGAGTTTTTCTACCTGAACAAATTCAGCAGCGTCGACGAACTGCAAACCGGTCTCAAGAACTACATCCGCTACTACAATTACGACCGCATCAAGATGAAGCTAAAAGGGCTGAGTCCTGTTCAATACAGAACCCAGCCCTTTGCAGCTGACTAGATTTAACCGTCCAACTTTATGGGGTCAGTTCACAGGTAACCGGGCGCCGCGTTTTTTTTATGGCGGGTGGGGCAGGCGCAGACTCAGGCGGCGCGCGGCGTGTTCTTTGCAATGCGGCGTGGGCGCACGGTCAACACCAGGGCGCGCACCAGGCCCGAGAGCAGGGGCCAGAAAAACAGCACGAGGCCGGCGAGCAGCACCAATACCAGCGCGCCAATCGCGAGGTCCGCGATCGGCAGCAGTGGGATAAACGTAAAAGCTTCGGCTAGCGGCATGATTTTTAGATGAGACGACGATATTTTTACTAACTATAGTGCGCCGCAACATATAAATCCAATTCCGTTTTCTGATGAGCCTTATATTGATCGTGAATGAAATGGAGTACACTTTGATGCAGACCAACATCGTTACCGAGACACTGCCATGAGCTTCCTGACGCTGGACCTGAACCTGCTGCGCGTGTTCGACGCAGTCATGACCGAGCAAAATCTGACGCGCGCTGCCGGCCATTTGGCCATGACCCAGCCGGCCGTCTCGAACGCCATCAAACGCCTGCGCGAAAGTCTGGGCGACGAACTCCTGATCCGCACCGCCTATGGCGTAAAACCGACGCCGCGCGCCGAAGCGCTGTGGCCCGCCGTGCGCGCCGCGCTGCAATCGCTGGAAGCGGCCGTGATGCCGGAAACTTTCGACGTTTCAAAGGCGCAGGCAACCTTCCGCATGGCCATGGCCGACGCCACCGCCGCCTACTGGCTGCCATCCTTAATGCGCTCGATCGAAAGCGAAGCGCCGGGCGTGAACATCCGCATGGTGCCGCTGACCACGCGCGAACCGCGGCCGATGCTGCTGCGCGGCGACATCGATCTGGCCGTCGGCTTCTTCCCTGGCGTGGCGGCGCAATTGTCCTACGAAACCGGCTCCCCGATCCGCCACGAGCGCCTGTATTCCGGCCAGTACGTGTGCGTGATGCGCAAGAGCCACCCGCTGGCCGGCCAGAAGCTCGACATCGACACCTATTGCAAGGCAAACCATTTATTGGTGAGCTTCTCGGGCCGCGCCCACGGTTTGGTCGATGAAGCGCTGGCGCAAATCGGACGCGAACGCCGCATTTTACTTACCGTGAACCAGTTCTTTACGGCGGGACGGGTGGTGGCGAATTCCGATTTGATCACGGTGCTGCCGAAGCATTTGATGAGTTCGACGGGAATGACCGATTCGCTGGTCTGGCGCGAACTGCCCTTCGCCCTGCCGGCGGTGCACCTGGACATGCTCTGGCACGAGCGCGACGGCCGCAGCCCGGCGCACCGCTGGCTGCGCAATAATCTGGAGACGACGGCGGCGATCGCGACGGCGCCGAAGGGCGAACGCGCCGCGGCGTGAGATTAATTCTTGTTCGATCCTGTGGCGGTTCAGGATGAGAGAACTGATGCGTAGGTCGTAGGGTGGGCGGGTCTCCCGCCCACGCGTTCAACGATCGTTGGGATTAACGAGCGCTTCGATCTTGCATATGACGCTTGAACGCGTGGGCGGTGAACCCTGTTTGGCCGTGACACATGGGTAACACTTGTCGGGAGACATAGGTGACACTATTTTGGCCATGTTACCCGAACTTGGTCGTGTCAATTTCATGCAATTCGGTGCCGCAGAAATAGACCTTGTAGACGCCATCGATATCGGTCGCCCGCAGCGCAATTTCATGTCCTATGAGCCCTTCGCCGATGAAGCACTCGTGCTTCTTGAGCATGACGTGGCCGTTTCCTCTCACTTTCAAAACTCGGTCTCCGATAGGTATTCCACTGGCGGAAGTACGGCAGGGAACTCCCTGCCACTGCGACGGTAGCGGTCCATGGGCGTAGCGTGACCCAGGGCCTGATGTGGACGAAGGTGGTTGTAAATCGCGCGCCAATCGTCGAACGCCGCCTGGCAGTCGGCAATCGATGGGAAACCGTGGCGGGTAATGACTTCGAGTTTCAATGTCCGATGAAACCGTTCATCTTTGCCTTGCGTTTGCGGGTGATAGGGACGGCTATGGCCGACGCGGATACCCAACCGAATTAACCAAGCTTCAAGCGTTGATATTCCCATGCCACGCGGCAGCCCCCAGGGTGGACCGTTGTCGGCTGTAATCCGGTCTGGTAACCCATAGCGCTCAAACGTGGCGGTCAGCGCAGCCTTGACGGTGCTGGTCTGCTCGTTGCTGCAGGCTGCCAAACACAGGTTGAATCTGGAGTGATCGTCCAGCACAGTCAAAGGATGACACCGTCCTGCCCGACTGTCACTCAAGGCGAAGTGACCTTTGAAGTCCATCTGCCAAAGCATGTTTGGCTCGGCGTGCTCGAAGCGCTTTGTAGCGGCATCTGGGCCTTTTATGCTGCCATGTATTTGTCGGCCGTGACGCCGCAAAATGGCATCGATCGTGCTGGGATGGGGCAAGCTGGCTTCCTTTGGAAGCAGTGCATGCAGTTTTCGGCTACCCCAACAGTCATACTGATCATGCAATCGCAGGACGCTCGCCTCAAGCTCGTCACTGGAGCGAGCAGGCGAAGAATGCGGGCGGCGCGATCGATCTGCCAGTCCCGCTTCCCCTTCCGCAACAAAGCGCTTGAGCCACTTGTAGCCCGTCTTCCGGCTGACCTTGTAAGCCGCGCAGATGGCTTGAACGTTTGCGCCCGGAGCGCTCGCAAGCCGGACAAACTCCAGTCGCATTGACATGGTAGAGGACTCCTTCCAAGGCATCGCACGCTCCCAGTTCTTGAGGTGCAATAATCATAAAAGAAGTGTTACCCATGTCTCCCGACAAGTGTTACCTATGTCCCCCGGCCAAACAAACCCGCCCACCCTACGTCCCCTGCATCGTTTTTCGGCCGGAGTGGGCCAACATTGCGCCTTGATTACCGAATCGGCAACTTCGTCGTATTCTTGACCTCTTCCATCACCGCATAGGTATGCGTCTCGCGCACACCCTTCTGCAATAAGGTCTTGCCCAAAAATTCGCGGTAGGCCGCCATGTCCTTGACGCGCGCCTTGACCAGGTAGTCGAAGCCACCGGCTACCATGTGGCATTCCAGCACTTCCGGAATCAGCTGCACGCTCTGTTTAAACGCATCGAACACTTCCGGCGTGGTGCGGTCGAGCACGACCTCGATGAAGACCAGCAGCGACACGTCCAGCAGCTGCGGGTTCAACTGGGCCGTATAGCCCATGATGTAGCCGGACTCGTGCAGTTTGCGGACGCGCTCGAGGCAGGCTGCCGGCGACAGGTTCACCCGGGTGGCGAGCTCGACGTTGCTGATGCGGCCGTCGTTTTGCAACTCGGCGAGAATTTTTTTTGAAATCTTGTCCAGCATGCCCGTCTCCCAGACGTAAATATTATTTGGTCGAATTCTCGCACCAAAAACTATCTATTGCTAGTGCCCGTTAAAAACAGAATTAATCCAGAAGAAATCCTTTTACAATCAAACGATTGAAGCATGGTCCAAAACGCGCGCCGGCTGTCACACAGACCGGCGCGTTTTGCTGTGCCGCATTCCCTATCCTCTTCTCTTCAGTAAAGACTCGCCATGCAGATCGCCGCCACTCCGGCCACCACCTTTGTCCCCTTCGACGCTTTTCAATCGGAAATCAAACCGGCGCAGTCACCCTTGCGCTCCGCCATCACCGCGGCCTACCGGCGCGACGAAGTCGAGGCTGTGCAATGGCTGCTGGCCCAGGGCGCACGCCCCAGCGCGGACGCGAAACCGCTGGCGCACCGCCTGGTGTCCGCCGTGCGCGCAAAACGCACGCGCGCCTCGGGCGTCGACGCCCTGATGCATGAGTTTTCCCTGTCGTCGGAAGAGGGCGTCGCCCTGATGTGCCTGGCCGAAGCGCTGCTGCGCATTCCCGACAGCGCCACCGCCGACCGCCTGATCGCCGACAAGATCAGCCGCGGCGACTGGCGCAGCCACCTGGGCGAATCGCCTTCGCTGTTCGTGAACGCCGCCACCTGGGGTTTGTTGATCACCGGTAAACTCGTCTCGAGCAACAGCGAGCGCGGTCTCGGTTCGGCCATGACGCGCCTGATCGCCAAGGGCGGCGAGCCGCTGATCCGCAAAGGGGTCGACCTGGCCATGCGCATGCTGGGCAACCAGTTCGTCACCGGCCAGACCATCGACGAAGCCCTGAAAAACAGCCAGCCCAACGAAGCGCGCGGTTATCAGTATTCCTACGACATGCTGGGCGAAGCGGCGCTGACGGAACACGACGCGCAAAGCTATTACGCCTCCTACGAAAAAGCTATTCACGCGATCGGCAAGGCCTCGAACGGACGCGGCATCAAGAACGGCCCGGGCATTTCCATCAAACTGTCGGCCCTGCACCCGCGCTACAGCCGCGCCCAGGCAAGCCGCGTGATGAGCGAACTGCTGCCGCGCGTGCGCAGCCTGGTGTTGCTGGCCAAGCAGTACGACATCGGCATCAACATCGATGCGGAAGAAGCCGACCGCCTGGAAATCTCGCTCGACATGCTCGAAGCGCTGGCGTTTGACAAGGACCTGGCCGGCTTCGAAGGCATCGGCCTGGTGGTGCAGGGTTATCAGAAACGCTGCCCCTTCGTGATCGATTACGTGGTCGACCTGGCCAAGCGCAGCAGCCGCAAGTTCATGGTGCGGTTAGTAAAAGGCGCGTATTGGGATGCGGAGATCAAGCGCGCGCAAGTGGACGGCATGCCCGGCTTCCCGGTCTACACGCGCAAGGTGTACACGGACGTGTCCTACCTCACCTGCGCCGAAAAACTGCTGGCTGCGACCGACGTCATCTACGCCCAGTTCGCGACCCACAACGCGCACACTTTATCGGTGATTTATACCTGGGCCAAAGAGCGCGGCATCGAGAACTATGAATTCCAGTGCCTGCACGGCATGGGCGAGACGCTGTACGACCAGGTGGTGGGTAAAGAAAATCTGGGCAAGCCCTGCCGCATCTACGCGCCGGTCGGTTCGCACGAAACCCTGCTCGCCTACCTGGTGCGCCGCCTGCTGGAAAACGGCGCGAATTCGTCCTTCGTGAACCAGATCGTCGACGAAAAAGTGGCGATCGACACCCTCTTGAACGACCCCTTCGAGATCGCCCGCGCCAGCGGCGGCGCACCGCACACGGGCATCGCCCTGCCGCGCGCGCTGTTCGGCCTCGAGCGCAAGAATTCGGCCGGCATCGATCTCACCAATGAAGATGCGCTGCGCACGCTGGGGTCGGAACTGGCGCGCCAGCGCACGTTCAACGCGGCGCCGCTGATCGCCGGAACCGTGGAAGGCGCCGACACGCTGGCCATCCAGAATCCCGCCCAGCACGCCGATGTGGTCGGCCAGGTGCGGGAAGCGTCGAAAACCGACGTCGAAACCGCACTGGGCGCCGCCACCGCCTTCGCCGGCGAATGGAACGCCAGCGCCAACCTCCATCGCGCCGCCATCCTCGACCGCGTCGCCGACCTGTTCGAAGACAATTGCGCCGAGCTGATGGCCCTGGCCGTGCGCGAAGCCGGCAAATCCTTGCCGAACGCGATCGCCGAGATCCGCGAAGCCGTCGATTTTTTACGCTACTACGGCGCGCAAGTCAAAGACGCCCCGGCGGCACAGGCGCTGGGTCCGGTCACGTGCATCAGCCCGTGGAACTTCCCGCTGGCCATCTTCACCGGCCAGGTCGCCGCAGCCCTGGCTGCCGGCAACGTCGTGCTGGCGAAACCGGCCGAGCAGACGCCGCTGATCGCGCACCGCGCCGTCGAGCTGTTCTATGAAGCCGGCATCCCGCGTGCGGCCCTGCAATTGCTGCCGGGCCGCGGTGAAGTCGTCGGCGCCGCGCTTACCAGCGACGTGCGTGTAAAGGGCGTGATCTTTACGGGTTCGACGGAGGTTGCGCAATTGATCAACCGCACGCTGGCGAAACGCGGCGAAATCGAAGGCATCGATATTCCCCTGGTCGCCGAGACCGGCGGCCAGAACGCGCTGATCGTCGATTCTTCGGCGCTGCCCGAGCAGGTGGTGCAGGACGTGTTGAGTTCGGCTTTTGATAGCGCCGGCCAGCGCTGCTCGGCCCTGCGCGTCTTGTTCCTGCAGGAAGATATTGCCGATAAAACGATCCGCATGCTGAAAGGCGCGCTGGGAGAATTGCGCGTCGGCAGCCCGGACCGCCTGGCAACCGACATCGGTCCCGTGATCGATGCCGAAGCCCAGCGCAACCTGTTGAATCACATCGAGCGCATGCGCGCGACCGCAAAACAGCATTTCGCACTCGAACTGCCGGCCTCGGTGACGTCGCAAGGCACTTTTGTCCCGCCGACCGTGCTGGAAATCGGTTCGCTGGCAGAGCTGAAACAGGAAGTCTTCGGCCCGGTGCTGCACATCGTGCGCTATCGCCGGGCCGACCTGGCCAAGGTAGTCGAGGCGATCAATGCCACCGGTTATGGGCTGACCCTGGGCGTGCATTCGCGCATCGATGAAACCATCGATTTCATCACTGGCCGCGCCCACGTCGGCAATATCTACGTGAACCGCAATATCGTCGGCGCCGTCGTCGGCGTGCAGCCGTTTGGCGGCGAAGGCAAGTCGGGTACCGGTCCGAAGGCGGGCGGTCCGCTTTACATCAAGCGCCTGCAAAAAAATGCGGCGCCGCTGCTCGCGCACGCAAATCCTGCCTATGCGGCGCTGTCCGAACTGCTGGTCTGGGCGCGCAACAACGGCCATACGGATATTGTCAGCCTGGCCGAAAACTATGCCCGCACCCAGCTGAACGGCACCACGATCGCCTTGCCGGGCCCAACCGGCGAAAAGAACAGCCTGGCGTTTGTTCCGCGCGGCGTCGTGCTGTGCGCAGCGTCATCCCTGAAGAGCATGCTCAACCAGCTGGCCGCGGCGCTGGCGACCGGCAACCGCGCCTTCGTGCTGGCTACTTCGCAGGCGCTCGTGCCGGAAGACCTGCCGCCGGAAGTCAAGGACCGCATCCGCTTCATTGGCGAAGCGGAAGTGAAGGAGTGCGAATTCGGGATCGCGCTGGTCGAAGCCGGCTTGAAAGGCAGCCTGCGTTCGCAGCTGGCGGCGCGAAGCGGCGCCATCGTCGGGATTGTCGGTACCGATGCCACCTCGCCGGTCGCCCTGTGGCGCCTGGTGGCGGAACGGGCAGTGTGCGTCAACACGACCGCGGCTGGCGGCAACGCAAGCCTGATGACGCTGGGGCTGTAATCATGTAGAACTTTTAGCAGTTCAATTGGAGGAAGACATGTTAGTTGGCGTTCCAAAAGAGATCAAAAACCATGAGTACCGGGTCGGCCTGACCCCGCCTTCCGTGCACGAGCTGGTCGCACGGGGGCATCAAGTGATTGTCCAGAAGGACGCCGGCTTGGAGATCGGCCTGTCGGACGACCAGTACGTGACGGCCGGCGCCACCATCGTCGACACGGCGCAAGAAATTTTTGCCCGTGCCGAGATGATCGTCAAAGTAAAAGAACCGCAGCCGGGCGAATGCGCGATGCTGCGCGAAGGCCAGATCCTGTACACCTATCTGCACCTGGCGCCGGACCCGGAGCAGACGGCGGCCTTGGTCAAATCGAAGGCGGTCTGCATTGCCTACGAAACGATCACCGGCCAGGGCGGCGGCTTGCCGCTGCTCGCGCCGATGAGCGAGGTGGCGGGGCGCATGTCGATCCAGGCAGGTGCCGCGCACCTGGAAAAGTCGAAGGGCGGCATGGGTTTATTGCTCGGCGGCGTGCCGGGCGTGGCGCCGGGCCACATCGTCATCATCGGCGCCGGCGTGGTCGGCACCAACGCTTTACAGATGGCGGTCGGCACCGGCGCCCGGGTCACGGTGCTGGATAAAAACATCGAACGCCTGCGCCAGCTGGATCTGGTTTACGGAAATCGCATCGCCACCGTGTATTCGACCGCGCACGCGATCGAAGAAGCGGTGCTGGCGGCCGACCTCGTGATCGGCGGCGTGCTGGTGCCGGGTGCGGCAGCGCCCAAGCTGGTCACGCGCGGCATGATCGCGAAGATGAAGAAGGGGGCAGTCGTGGTCGACGTGGCGATCGACCAGGGCGGCTGTTTCGAAACCTCGCGCGCCACCACCCATGCCATCCCGACCTTCATTGTCGATGGCGTCGTGCATTACTGCGTGGCGAACATGCCGGGCGCCGTGGCCCGCACCTCTACCTTTGCGCTGAACAACGCGACCATCGGGCATGCGCTGGCCCTGGCGACTAAAGGCTGGCGCCGCGCCTTGCTCGACGACTTTCATTTGCGCCAGGGCCTGAATGTCTGCCTGGGCCAGGTGACTTATCAAGCCGTGGCCCAGACGTTGGGCTACGACTACGTGCCGGCCGATTCCCTGCTGGCTTGACCTTCCATTAGCGCCTCGTCCTGCAGGCAAAAGCGCCGGACGATGTGATACGCATATTGCGCGGCCACCGATTTTACGAAACGTAAAAAATCAGTGGCCGCGTTTTCATTGGCGTTATCGGAAATCGTGCGGATCACGGCGCAGGGCACGCCCAATTCGTGACACACCTGGGCCACCGCCGCCCCTTCCATTTCGACCGCCACCAGGCCGGGTAAAGCCGCATTCAAGCCATTGATGTGGGCGCGGTCATTCACGAACTGGTCGCCGCTGGCAATCAGCCCGCGGTGGATGCGCGGCTGGCGCAAACCAAACACCGTTTTTTCGCTTGGGTCGATCGCCGTTTCGAAATCGCTGTCCAGGAAAGCATAGGCCGCGTCGACCAGGCGCGCCGCCAGCCGGTGGTCGGCCGGGAAGTGGGTCAGGCCCGTCAAGGGCACTTCGAAACGCGGAAACAGGGGACTGGCATCCATGTCGTGCTGGACCAGCGATTCGGCCACCACGATGTCGCCGACCTGGATCGTTTTGTCGCCGGCACCGGCGACACCCGTAAACAGGATGTGGGTAACTCCGAACTTCTCCACAAGCGTGGTGGTCGTCACCGCAGCGGCGACCTTGCCTATTCGCGACAGGACGCACACAGCGTCGATTTCCCACAGCTGTCCGACCCAGTACTCTCGTTGACCATGGATGAGCTTGTAGGGGCTCTGCATGGCCTCCACGAGCCCCTGCTGTTCTTCCGCCAGTGCGCTGATGATCCCGAGACGCATATTTTGAGTAATTTAGAGGTGTTAAAGGGCCAGGAATGCCTTGCCAAACGGGTTGAAGAGGCCCAGAACCGGCTTGTCCCCGCTTTTCCCGCTGTTCTCTGTTTACAGTAATAAAGGTATGTATACAGATTGGTAGTGATAGTAAACGACGCTTTTTCTGTGGATAAGATCGGTTTACTCCACAAGATCAGCGGTTTACGGCATCACAAACGAACTGGACAAGGATTGTATCGAGCTTGCACGGATGGTGGAGAATAAACGGCTTGTCTTCAGTAAACGATGTTCTGCACAAGGGGTCCTGTGGATATGCAGTGGCTTGTCCACAGCCGAGCTAGCCGTTAACCGATTTTTTGCCGGCCAGTTCGCTTTTTCGAGAATCGGAACCGTCGCGCACCGTAGGGTGGGCTCTCGAGCCAGTGTTTTAAAGGTCAGCTAACGAACCCAGCCTTGAGGACACGCGCTGTCGATACATGGCGGCGCTTTTCAGCGGCCGTCACGGTGGATTTGCCCTTCGGTTTTTTGGGGCTCCATGGGTTCTTGCGCAGCGACTTGATTCTGGCGTTCGCTGCGATTTCCAGTAGGAGGCGGCTTAGCTGCGGGGCGTCGATGGCGTCATAGGGCGTCCATGCGGCGGCGGTGGTCACCATCATCATGCCGGGGTAAGTGCTCTTCACTTCAAAGGAGACATAAAACGCTGACAGCGCAATGCCACTCTTATATAAATCATGCGCTGCCGAGACCGCGGCGTGCAGCATGGAGAGAACGTTATAGGCCATGATCGCCACGCCGAAAGCCAGTAAGGCTGCGCGGGGATGGCCAAGCGTTTTGACTTCACTGTGCAAAATGGATTCAAGACGCTGGAACATCGACTCGATTTTCCAGCGCTGCCGATAGAGACGCGCTATTGCACCTGCCGTCTGTTCTTCCTTGGGTAAATTCGTCAGGATCCGGATGATCTTCTCGCCACTGCCGGTCGCCCCATCCAAGTGCAGTTCAATGCGCCGTAGCGTTAGCGTACGTCCTGCTTCGTCTACGAACTCGACCGCTTGCTCGTACACGGCTCCTGTTTCAATCTGCTCTTGATAAGACGTCTCTCCGAGCGCAGTCGGATTGGGCGTGCTGCCGTGCTCACGCACGATGAAATTGCAACCGCGGCGATCCCATTCACCCAGGATAGGTCGGGTGCTGAAAGCGCGGTCCGCGATCCATAACTCGCCAGGCTCTGCTCGCTCCAGCAATGACGACATCACGGCCCGCTCCTGCGTATAAGCGTCTTCGCACGGCTCAATATCGATCACCATTTCCAGGTCGGGATCGTAGACCACCAAGGAGTGGCCCGGCAGAGATGCACCACCAAAGCCACGCAATGGCTTGAGCCGCTTATCGGTCGCTGGCAAATGACTGCCATCGACGATCCGCAGGCGGTAGCCCGGCACCATGGGCGGCTTGTCCTTGATTATCGGCGCCAGCACGTTGCCAAGACGGGCCGCGCTTTCAGTGACCAATGCGCGGACCAGGTGCGGGTCGGTATGGTTGACCTTGTCGTAGAGTGCTTGTATCGACACCGGCAACCCTGGGCATTCCTTGGCCGCAGCATGCAACGAGGCCCGCACTCCAAGCGCCACCAACGACATCAGTTCTACTGTTGTGGAGAACAACAGCTCTCTTTCATGCTGTGTCCCACGCTTGCGCTTGAATAAGTCATTGAGCCAGGCCGGCTCCAACGCATGTTGCAGCGCCAGTCGTGCCATCACGGTCACTGGGCTGCCCTTGGCGCAATGCTCTATTAACTCGTTCATCAACATGGCACATTCCTCCCGTACCCCTTGGATGCCATCGACCGATAATAGTGCCACGCTATTGCAGCTGCGCTACAGAAACTGACCTTTAAAACACTGGCTCTCGAGCCCACCCGGTCTCACCAGCCGAAACCCGGCGAACTTCATCTCTGCTACCAAGTTCGTCGGTCAACAAAGTCGAGCAATCAGCAAACGGCTCTTCACCTCCATCTTCCGCACTCCGTTTTCCTGCCAAACCATTCACCAGCCGAAAGTCTGCAGCGTCTCCCTGGTCATCAACGCATGCGTCCCGTTTTTTTTACAGCATTTGCCAAGCGCACGACTTTCTTCCTCAGCACCCTGCGCGAGCCGGGTTTTTCACAGAACGCGTTCTCCATCTATTTATTTAAAAGGGTTGTATACAAAATAGTAGTAGTAGTTAACGCCGCCGTTTTCTGTGGACAAGTCCGATTTTCTCCACAAGCTCAAGGGTTTACGTGCTTTTCGATGTGCTGGACAAGCGCTGTATCGCGCTTGCACCGAAGGTGTACAGATTTCAGGCACTGCCGAATTTCCCCGGCTTCTGCACATTCGCTCCTGTGGATATGCATGGGTTTGTCCACACCCTGTTTCCCAGCTGGCTAGCCTGCTTTCACACCGAACCTGGCTGGCAAGCAAAAAAAAAGCCGATCAACCTGCCTGATGCCGGATCCGAGGCTTGTCGCCCACAAGCGCGTCCAGGACGAAAAAAAAAATTTCTGCACCCTGCAGCTTTCCCTCTTCAGGTTTACAACCAAGATAGGTATACAAGAATAGTAGTAGTGTTAACAACAGCCCTTTTCTGTGGATAAGCCTGTTAACAGATGAGAAATCATCGGCTTACACGCGGTATAAGCCTGTGATGGCGGCTGTATCGCTGCCGTGACAAATCTGGACAAGATTCTGCGGCAGCGTCAAAGCCGCGTTTTTGCACAATCCATCCCTGTGGATATCAAGAAGCTTATCCACAGATGAGCCACTGGCGCGAAGTTTACGATCTGGTAAGCTTGCCTCGGTGAATTGAAAACCGAACCGAATTGAGGAGGCGACATGGGAATCGACGGCTTGTTCCAGATACCGGTCATCCAGGGCCCGATGGCGGGCGGCTCTTGCACGCCAGAACTCGTAGCCGCCGTGTCGAATGCGGGCGCCCTGGGCAGCCTGCCGTGTTCGCTCCTCAGTCCGCAGACGATCGAAGAGCAGGTGGCGCGCATCCGCAGCCTGACGACGCAGCCGTTCATGCTCAATTTTTTCGTGCTGGGTAAGCCTGCCCCCAGCGAGGCCGAGGTCGCCAAGGGTGTCGAACTGCTGCGCCCGGTCTGGGAAAGCCTGGGCTGGGACAGCCTGCCGCTGCCCGCCAAATGGTGCGAGGATTTCGAGGCCCAGTTCGAAACCCTGATCCGGCTGCGTCCGCCGGTCGTCAGTTTTACTTTCGGCATCCTGGAGGCGGTGCAGGTCGAACGCCTGCATGGCGCCGGTATCCGCGTGATCGGCACCGTCACCACGGTGGCTGAAGCGCTGGCCTGGCAAGCGATCGGCGCCGATGCGGTCGTCGCGTCCGGCGTCGAGGCGGGCGGCCACCGCGGCACGTTTATCGGATGCCAGGAAGACGCGACGATGACGGCCGCCGAACTCTGGCCGGCGGTGGTGGCGGCCGTCGGCATTCCCGTGATTGCGGCCGGCGGCATCATGACCGGCGCCGACATCAAGGCGGCGCTGGCGCTGGGCGCGCGTGCCGTGCAGATGGGCACGGCCTTCCTCGTCACCGAGGAAGCGGCGATCCACCCGGCCTACAAGGCGCGCATCCTGAGCGGGGAAGGGCGCACGCGCTTGACGCGCAGTTTTTCCGGGCGCTATGCACGCGGCATCGAAAACCGATTCATGCGCCAGATGGAAGCGGTCGAGCCGCAAGTGCCGCCCTATCCGATTCAGAATGCGCTGACCGGCAGCATCCGCGCCGCGGCAGCCAAGACAGGCGATACCGAATTGATGTCGATGTGGGCTGGCGCCGGCTTTGCCCGTGCCCGGCCGATGGCGGCCGGAAAGTTGATCGAATTACTCGCATCCGAATTGCAGACCTGAGGAGACATCGAACGTGGAATCGGCTGGAGAATACGACTACATCATCGTGGGGGCCGGTACCGCGGGCTGCGTTCTGGCGAATCGCCTAACCCAGGATAAACACGTCAATGTCCTGCTGATCGAAGCCGGGGCGCGCGACGACTACCTGTGGATCCACATTCCGGTCGGCTACCTGCACTGCATCGGCAATCCACGCACCGACTGGCTGTTCAATACCGAACCCGACCCGGGCCTGGGCGGGCGCGCCCTGATCTACCCGCGCGGCAAAGTGCTGGGCGGCAGCTCCTCGATCAACGGCATGATTTACATGCGCGGCCAGCAGCAGGATTACGACCGCTGGGCCGAGGTGAGTGGCGATAGTTCATGGCGCTGGGACCAGGTGCTGCCGCTATTTAAAAAAAGCGAAGACCATTACCGCGGCGCCAGCGAGGTCCACGGCACCGGCGGCGAATGGCGCGTCGAAAAACAGCGTTTGTCCTGGAAAATCCTCGACGCCTTCCGCGATGCCGCCGCCGAGGTCGGAATTCAAAAAGTCGACGATTTCAATACCGGGGACAATGCCGGCTCGTCCTATTTCGAGGTCAACCAGCGGCGCGGGATTCGCCTGAATACCGCGAAAGCGTTTCTGAAACCGGCGGCCCAGCGGCCGAATCTCACCATCATGACCGGCTGCCACGTCGAGCGCCTGCTGCTGGAATCGACCGAAGCCGGCACCGTCTGCCGCGGCGTGCAGTTTACGGGCGGCGGGCGTGCCTACAGCGCCAGCGCCCAGCGCGAAACCCTGCTCGCCGCCGGCGCGATCGGCTCGCCGCACATCCTGCAGCTGTCGGGCATCGGCGAAGCGGGGCATTTGCAGCGCCATGGCGTCACGCCCGTGGTCGACCTGCCGGGCGTCGGCGAGAATTTGCAGGATCACCTGCAACTGCGCATGGTCTACAAGGTGCAGGGCGTCAAAACCCTGAACACGAGCGCCGCCAGCTGGTTCGGCAAAATGAAAATCGGGCTCGAATACGCTTTCATGCGCAGCGGCCCGATGTCGATGGCGCCTTCCCAGCTGGGCGCGTTCGCCAGGTCGGGGCCGGAGCAGCCCACGCCCAACCTGCAATACCACGTCCAACCCTTGTCCCTGGAAAAATTCGGCGACCCGCTGCACGGCTTCCCAGCCTTTACCGCCAGTGTCTGCAACCTGCGCCCGAGCGCGCGCGGGCATGTGCGCCTGTCCACCCACGACAGTTATGCGCCGCCGAAAATCACGCCCAACTACCTCAGCACGCAGGAAGACCGGCAAACGGCGGCGGCCGCGCTGGCATTGACGCGCCGCATCGTCGCCGCGCCTTCCCTGGCGCGCTATCAGCCGCAGGAATTCAAGCCCGGCATTCATTACCGCACCGAAGAAGAACTGGCCGAAGCGGCCGGCCTGATCGGCACGACCATCTTTCACCCGGTCGGCACCTGCAAGATGGGCCGGCCGGATGACCCGCAGGCCGTGGTCGACAGCGACTTGCGCGTAAAAGGGGTGGGGCGCCTGCGCGTGGTCGACGCCTCGATCATGCCGTTTATTACGTCGGGAAACACGAATGCGCCGACCCTGATGATTGCCGAAAAGGCGGCCGAACTGATCAAGGTTGCACACGCCTGAGTTCCGGCTGTTCATTTCTGCACAACGGGCTTGCGCGCGCGCACCCGATGTGCGTTCCTGCACAGTATTTCCACCGTATTGTGCAATCAACTGATCTGTGTAATATTTGCCAAGTTGATCCCCGACGCAGTACATCCACGCATTTGGAGACACGATGGCAGACGTCATTCTCGAAACAAAAAACTTGACCAAAGAGTTCAAGGGTTTCACGGCAGTCAGTGATGTCAACCTGCGCGTCCAGCGCGGGCACATCCATGCCTTGATCGGCCCGAACGGGGCCGGTAAAACCACCTGCTTTAACCTATTGACCAAATTCCTGGTCCCGACCTCGGGCCAGATCCTGTTCAACGGGCGCGACATTACGGGCGACAAGCCGGCGCAGATCGCGCGCCGCGGCATCATCCGCTCCTTCCAGATTTCCGCCGTGTTCCCGCACCTGACGGTGCTGCAGAACGTGCGCATCGGCCTGCAGCGCGAGCTGGGCACGAGTTTTCACTTCTGGCGCAGCGAAGGCTCGCTCGGT
Source organism: Massilia sp. FBCC-B171 (assembly GCF_059134155.1). Taxonomy (NCBI): domain Bacteria; kingdom Pseudomonadati; phylum Pseudomonadota; class Betaproteobacteria; order Burkholderiales; family Oxalobacteraceae; genus Massilia; species Massilia sp. FBCC-B171. The sequence continues at coordinate 5,565,634 of NZ_CP101443.1, forward strand.
TCGCTCGACGAACGCGCCATGGCGCTGCTCGACGAAGTCGACCTGTCGGGCTTTGCCGACACCATTACCGCCGACCTGCCGTATGGCCGCAAGCGCGCGCTCGAGATCGCAACGACCCTGGCCATGGAGCCGGAATTGATGCTGCTCGACGAACCGACCCAGGGCATGGGCCATGAGGACGTGCACCGCGTGACGGCCTTGATTAAAAAAGTGTCACAAGGACGCACGATCTTGATGGTCGAACACAATATGAACGTCGTTTCCGGCATTTGCGACCGCATTTCCGTGCTTCAGCGCGGCGCCATGCTGGCCGAAGGCACGTATGCCGAGGTCTCGAAAAACCCGCAGGTGATGGAAGCCTACATGGGCACCACCAGCGGCGAACTCGAAGCGGGGCACGCATGACCGCTGCACTCGAAATTACCGACCTGCAAGCCTGGTACGGCGAATCGCACATCCTGCACGGCATCAGCCTGTCGGTCGCGCAGGGTGAAGTCGTCACTTTACTGGGCCGTAACGGCGCCGGGCGCACCACCACGCTGCGCGCCATCATGGGCCTGACCGGCCGCCGTACCGGCTCGATCCGCATCAATGGCGTCGAAGCGATCAGCTTGCCGACCCACCGCATCGCCCACCTCGGCGTCGGCTATTGCCCGGAAGAGCGCGGCATTTTCTCTTCGCTCTCGACCGAGGAAAACCTGATGCTGCCGCCAGCCTTGAAAGTAGGCGGCACGCCGATGTCGATCGACGAGATCTACGAGATGTTCCCGAACCTGAAGGAGCGCCGCCACAGCCAGGGCACGCGCCTGTCGGGCGGCGAGCAGCAGATGCTGGCCGTGGCGCGCATCCTGCGCACCGGCGCACGCCTGCTGCTGCTCGATGAAATTTCCGAAGGCCTGGCGCCGGTCATCGTGCAGGGCCTGGCGCGCATGATCACCATGCTCAAGTCGAAGGGCTACACGATCATCATGGTCGAGCAGAACTTCCGTTTCGCCGCGCCCCTCGCGGACCGTTTCCACGTTGTCGAACATGGCCAGATCGTCGAGACTATCGAGGCGCAAGACCTCAATGCTCGGATGCCGGTGCTGACCGAACTACTCGGCGTTTAAGTACCAATAGAACTATCAACCACAAGAACGGAGACACCACAATGAAACGTACCGCCCTCGCCCTCGCCACCAGCGCCGCCCTGTTCGGCCTCGCCGCACCTGCTTCCGCCCAAATCAGCGGCGACACCATCAAAATCGGCTTGCTGACCGACCTGTCCGGCGTGTATTCCGACGTCGACGGCAACGGCGGCGCTGAAGCCGTCCGCATGGCCATTGCCGACCTCGGCGGCGCCGTGAACGGCAAGAAGGTCGAATTCGTGGTCGCCGACCACCAGAACAAGCCGGACATCGCCGCCTCGAAAGCGCGCGAATGGTTCGACCAGCAAGGTGTCGACATGCTCATCGGCGGCACCAACTCGGGCGCCAATCTGGCCATGGCGAAAGTCGCCAGCGAGAAGAAAAAAGTCTTCATTTCGATCGGCGCCGGTACCGCCCAGCTGACCAACGAACAGTGCTCGCCGTACACCGTGCACTACGCCTACGACACCGTCGCGCTGGCACGCGGCACCGGCGCGGCCGTGCTGAAGCAGGGCGGCAAGAGCTGGTACTTCATGACCGCCGACTACGCCTTCGGCCAGTCGCTCGAGCGCGACACCACCGAGGTGATCAAGGCCAACGGCGGCAACGTCGTCGGCAGTGTGAAGCACCCGCTGTCGGCCTCGGACTTCTCGTCCTTCCTGCTGCAGGCGCAAGCGTCCAAGGCGCAAGTGCTGGGCCTGGCCAACGCCGGCGGCGACACGATCAACTCGATCAAGGCCGCCAAGGAATTCGGCATCACCCCGGGCATGAAGATCGCCGGCCTGCTGGTCTTCATCAACGACGTCCACACGCTGGGCCTGGACGCCACCCAGGGCATGTACCTGACCGACGGCTGGTACTGGGACATGAACGCCGACACCCGCGCCTGGTCGAAGCGTTATTTCGCCAAGATGAAGAAAGAGCCATCGATGCTGCAAGCGGCCGACTACTCGGCAGCGACCCAGTACCTGAATGCGGTGAAAGCCATCGGTACCGACGATTCGACCAAGATCATGGCCAAGCTGAAGTCGACCAAGATCAACGACATGTTCACCAAGAACGGCGTGATCCGCGAAGACGGCCGCATGGTGCACGACATGTACCTGATGCAGGTCAAGACGAAGGCCGAGTCGAAGTATCCATGGGATTACTACAAGGTCATCGCCACCATCCCGGGCGATCAGGCGTACACCAAGAAGGCCGAAACCAAGTGCGCAGCCTGGAAGTAAATCGTAGGTGAGTAAGGCCGTGCGATAACGCCACCGTGAGTTGAACGCGTGGGCAGGAGACCTGCCCACCCTACGTTGGCTTGCGGAGCGGTATCGTTAAACGGAGGGACGTAGTGGGCGGGGTAATTTCGGCCAATGGCCGGAATTACGCCCACGCGTTCAACAACCGCGTGCAATTCGAATTCGGTTTCTCTGTAACCTGAATTTTTCTTCACCACCCCTTGGCCGGTCCGGCCGCCCCGGCTGACCGCCATCCCGACTTTTTGCTTTGGGTATCTATGGAAATTTTCGGAGTTCCCCTGCAGGCCATGATGAGCCAGCTTCTGCTGGGCCTGGTCAATGGTTCCTTCTACGCGATGCTCTCGCTCGGCCTGGCCGTCATTTTCGGCCTGCTGAACGTCATCAATTTTTCGCACGGTGCGCTGTACATGATGGGAGCCTTCCTGGCCTACATCGGCGTCACCGAGTACGGCCTGAACTACTGGATGATGCTGGTGCTGGCGCCGCTCGCCGTCGGCCTGTTCGGCATCGCCGTCGAAAAGACGATGCTGCGCTGGCTGTATAAACTCGATCACCTGTACGGTCTGCTGCTGACCTTCGGCATCACGCTGTTGCTGGAAGGCGTGTTCCGCTCCTTCTTCGGCGTCTCGGGCCAGACCCTGAACGTGCCGGAGCAGCTGCAGGGCGCGACCAACCTCGGCTTCATGATCCTGCCGAACTACCGCGCCTGGGTCGTGGCCGCGTCGCTGGTGGTCTGCCTCGGCACCTGGTTCGTGATCGAGAAAACGAAACTGGGCGCCTACCTGCGCGCCGGTACCGAAAACCCGAAACTGGTGGAAGCCTTCGGCATCAACGTGCCGCGCATGGTCACGCTCACCTACGGCTTCGGCGTCGCGCTGGCCGGCCTGGCGGGCGTGCTGGCGGCGCCCGTGATCAACGTCACGCCGCTGATGGGCTCGAACCTCATCATCGTCGTGTTCGCCGTCGTCGTCATCGGCGGCATGGGCTCGATTCTCGGTTCCATCATCACCGGCTTGCTGCTGGGGGTGATCGAGGGCCTGACCCGGGTGTTCTATCCGGAGGGTTCCGAAGTGGTGGTGTTCGTGGTCATGGTCATCGTGCTGCTGCTGCGCCCGGCCGGTCTGTTCGGTAAGGAGAAATAAGCGATGAACAAGAAAATCATTTACGCGCTGGCCTTTGCCGTCGCCCTGGCAGCACCCTTCTTCGGCTATCCGGTCTTCCTGATGAAGCTGCTGTGCTTCGCCCTGTTCGCCTGTGCCTTCAACCTGCTGATCGGTTTTACGGGACTGCTCTCCTTCGGCCATGCCGCCTTCTTCGGCAGCGCCGGCTACGTCACCGGCCACCTGCTGTCGACGGTCGGCCTGCCGACCGAACTCGGCATCCTGGCCGGCGTCGCCGCCAGCGCCGTGCTGGGACTGGTGATCGGCTCGCTGGCAATTCGCCGCCAGGGCATCTATTTCTCGATGATCACGCTGGCGCTGGCGCAGATGGTCTACTTCGCCGCCCTGCGCAGCCCCTTCACCCATGGTGAAGACGGCCTGCAAGGCGTGCCGCGCGGGAAACTGTTCGGCATGATCGACCTGTCCAACGACCTGACCCTGTACTACGTCGTGCTGGCCATTGCCATCGCCGGCTATGCGCTGATCAACCGCACCGTGCATTCGCCGTTCGGCCAGGTCTTGAAAGCCATCAAGGAAAACGAGCCCAGGGCGATTTCTTTGGGCTACGACGCGGATAGGTACAAACTGCTCGCGTTCGTGCTCTCAGCAGCCCTTACAGGCCTTGCAGGGGCCACCAAGACGCTGGTGCTGGGCTTCGAAACGCTGACGGACGTGCACTGGACCATGTCGGGCCTGGTAGTCCTGATGACCCTGGTCGGCGGCATGGGCACGATGGCCGGTCCGATCATTGGCGCCTTCATCATCGTGGCGCTGGAAAACAAGCTGGGTGAAGTCGGCAACTTCTTGGTAGAAACCACCGGCATCGGTTGGTTCACTTCGCTTGGCGAGTCGGTCGGCATGGTCACCGGCCTGATCTTCATCGTCTGCGTGCTGCTGTTCCGGCGCGGTATCGTCGGTGAAATCGGCGCCTTGTTCGAACGCCTGGGCAAAAAAGCCCCGGCCGCTACCAGGCCCGTAGCGGCGCCGGCCGACCGGGAAGTGGCATAAGGAAGTAGCATGAAACAGGAAACCCTGCTCCTCACTGTCAACGGCTTGCGCATGCAAGTCCAGAGCGTGGGGCAGGGACCTGCAGTCGTGCTGCTGCACGGCTTCCCGGATACCCACGTCGTGTGGCGCAAGCAGATCGCGCCGCTCGTCGCAGCCGGTTTCCGGGTCCTCGCCCCCGACCTGCGGGGCTATGGCGGCAGCGACGCACCGCTCGCCGTCGACGCCTACCGCCTCGAACACATCTGCGCCGACATCCTCGCCATGCTCGACCAGCTCGGCATCGCCAAGGCGCGCGTGGTCGGACACGACTGGGGCGCCGTGGCCGGCTGGATGCTCTGCATGCAGGCTCCCCAACGCATCGAACAATACGTGACCCTGTCGGTCG